>NZ_CP108126.1:5399896-10799792 GCF_045206325.1 Streptomyces sp. NBC_00203
GCACGGACCACAGGCTCTCGCCAGGCCGCGCGGAGCTCAGGTTGTCGGTGCCGTACGCGACGACGCTGCCGGCGCAGGCGCGGTGGTATCCGCAGCTGCGGGGCATCCGCAGCAGCACGCGGCCGTCGACCACGATGTGGCGGGCGAACGCGAGGAAGGGCAACGCGCGCATGCTGGTGGCCACCCGGCCGTAATCGGTGCGGCCGATCAGTTCCACGGCGAGCTGTTCGTCGGCGGACCGCTTGTCCGCGGTTCGTTCGTCCGCGGTCCGTTCGTCGGTGGGCATGCCACCCAATCTCCGGTACCCGGGGGCCGCGGAAAAAGAGGCACCCGCCCCTCGAAGAGGGGCCATAAGTCCCGAATAGGGCACCGCGCGGAATGTTGCCGCTTCTTGCTGCCGTTCAGCGGTTCTGCTGTTGGGCCTGCATCCGCGCCACATATGCCGCCGCCTGGGAACGCCGTTCCATTCCCAGCTTGGACAGCAGGCTCGACACGTAATTCTTGATCGTTTTCTCGGCGAGGTGCAGCCGCTCCCCGATCACGCGATTGGTGAGCCCCTCACCGATCAGGTCCAGGATCTTGCGCTCCTGCTCGGTGAGGTGCGCCAGCTTGTCGTCGCTCTTGGCGCCGCCGCCGTCGCGCAGCCGCTCCAGGACGCGGGCGGTGGCCACCGGGTCGAGCAGGGACTTTCCGGCGGCGACGTCCCGTACGGCCGAGAGCAGTTCATTGCCGCGGATGGCCTTGAGGACATAGCCCGAGGCGCCCGCCATGATCGCGTCGAAGAGGGCCTCGTCGTCGGCGTACGAGGTCAGCATCAGGCACTTGATGGACTCGTCCTGGGAGCGGATCTCGCGGCAGACCTCCACGCCGCTGCCGTCCGGGAGCCGTACGTCGAGGACGGCGACGTCCGGGCGGGTGGCCGGAATCCGCACCAGGGCGTCGGCCGCCGTGCCGGCCTCGCCGACCACCTCGATGTCGTCCTCCACCGAGAGCAGCTCATGGACTCCGCGACGGACCACCTCGTGATCGTCCAGGAGAAATACGGTGATTTTCCCGTTTTGATGCACGGTGTCAGTGTCACACACGATCATGGGCACTGCTCCAGGTGAACTCTTCCCGAGTCCGGGGTGGCCGGGATAACGTGCCGGTGTTCCGGCCCCCTGCAAGGCTGTTACCAGTGCTGTGACCAGCGGTAGTTCCCGACCGACTTGATTTAGTAGGAAATCCAAGTTTGAAAGTACTTGGACTTCCCATCAAAATCGCAGGTCAGGAGGGGTTTCACAGAATTGTGAAGCACTGGGTAACGTGGCTGTTGCAGGGCGCTCGCCGGGGCACCTGTCACGCCTGTTCCCGGCCGAGTGGCACCCACCCCGTGCACGGGTACCGGGAATAGGCGAGCCGCACTGGTTACCCGGCAACCCCGGGGGCCGGACCGACGGAGGAGCACACGTGACCGTGGAGAGCACTGCCGCGCGCAAGCCGCGACGCAGCGCCGGTACGAAGAGCGCCGCGAGCGCTGGTGCCAAGCGCACCAGCCCGGCCGCCAAGAAGTCGCCGGGTACGACGGGCGCCGAGCCCGAGCTCGTTCAGCTGCTGACCCCGGAAGGCGAGCGGGTCAAGGACGCCACGTACGACCCGTACGTCGCCGACATCACCCCCGACGAGCTGCGCGGTCTGTACCGGGACATGGTGCTGAGCCGTCGCTTCGACGCCGAGGCCACCTCCCTGCAGCGCCAGGGCGAGCTGGGCCTGTGGGCCTCGATGCTGGGCCAGGAGGCCGCTCAGATCGGTTCGGGCCGGGCCACCCGCGACGACGACTACGTCTTCCCGACCTACCGCGAGCACGGCGTCGCGTGGTGCCGCGGGGTCGACCCGACCAACCTGCTCGGCATGTTCCGCGGTGTGAACAACGGCGGCTGGGACCCGAACACCAACAACTTCCACCTGTACACGATCGTCATCGGCTCGCAGACGCTGCACGCCACCGGCTATGCCATGGGCATCACCAAGGACGGCGCCGACTCGGCCGTGATCGCGTACTTCGGAGACGGCGCCTCCAGCCAGGGTGACGTCGCCGAATCGTTCACCTTCTCCGCGGTCTACAACGCCCCCGTCGTGTTCTTCTGCCAGAACAACCAGTGGGCCATCTCCGAGCCGACCGAGAAGCAGACCCGCGTCCCGCTCTACCAGCGCGCGCAGGGCTTCGGCTTCCCGGGCGTCCGCGTCGACGGCAACGACGTCCTCGCCTGCCTCGCCGTCACCAAGTGGGCCCTTGAGCGGGCCCGCCGCGGCGAGGGCCCCACCCTCGTGGAGGCGTACACCTACCGCATGGGCGCGCACACCACCTCCGACGACCCGACCAAGTACCGGGCCGACGAGGAGCGCGAATCCTGGGAGGCGAAGGACCCGATCCTGCGCCTGCGCACCTATCTCGAAGCCTCAAACCACGCGGACGAGGGATTCTTCGCGGAACTCGAGGCCGAGAGCGAGGCGTTGGGCAAACGAGTACGCGAAGTCGTCCGTGCCATGCCGGACCCGGACCACTTCGCCATCTTCGAGAACGTGTACGCGGACGGGCACGCGCTCGTCGACGAGGAGCGGGCCCAGTTCGCCGCCTACCAGGCGTCGTTCGCGGATGAAGGGGAGGGCAAGTAGCGATGGCGGCAGAAAAGATGGCGCTGGCCAAGGCGATCAACGAGTCGCTGCGCACGGCCCTCGACACCGACCCCAAGGTCCTCATCATGGGCGAGGACGTCGGCAAGCTCGGCGGTGTCTTCCGGGTCACCGACGGACTCCAGAAGGACTTCGGCGAGGACCGGGTCATCGACACCCCGCTCGCCGAGTCGGGCATCGTCGGCACCGCGATCGGCCTCGCCCTGCGCGGCTACCGCCCGGTGGTGGAGATCCAGTTCGACGGTTTCGTCTTCCCGGCGTACGACCAGATCGTCACGCAGCTCGCGAAGATGCACGCGCGGGCGCTCGGCAAGATCAAGCTCCCCGTCGTCATCCGCATTCCGTACGGCGGCGGCATCGGCGCGGTCGAGCACCACTCCGAGTCCCCCGAGGCGCTGTTCGCGCACGTGGCGGGCCTCAAGGTGGTCTCCCCCTCGAACGCCTCCGACGCCTACTGGATGATGCAGCAGGCCATCCAGAGCGACGACCCGATCATCTTCTTCGAGCCGAAGCGGCGCTACTGGGACAAGTCCGAGGTCAACAAGGACGCGATCCCCTCCCCCCTGCACAAGGCGCGCGTGGCGCGCGAGGGCGCCGACCTGACCCTCGTCGCGTACGGGCCGATGGTGAAGGTCTGCCTGGAGGCCGCCGCGGCTGCCCAGGAGGAGGGCAAGTCGATCGAGGTCCTCGACCTGCGCTCGATGTCCCCCCTCGACTTCGACTCCATCCAGGCCTCGGTCGAGAAGACCCGCCGCCTGGTCGTGGTGCACGAGGCCCCGGTGTTCCTCGGTACGGGCGCGGAGATCGCCGCCCGCATCACCGAGCGGTGCTTCTACCACCTGGAGGCACCCGTCCTGCGGGTCGGCGGCTATCACGCCCCGTATCCGCCGGCGCGCCTGGAGGACGAGTACCTTCCGGGCCTGGACCGGGTGCTCGACGCCGTCGACCGCTCGCTGGCGTACTGAGGAGAGGGTCGTGACGACGATGACTGAGAACGCGTCGGGGCTCCGCGAGTTCAAGATGCCCGACGTGGGCGAGGGACTCACCGAGGCGGAGATCCTCAAGTGGTACGTCCAGGTCGGTGACACCGTCACCGACGGCCAGGTCGTCTGCGAGGTCGAGACGGCCAAGGCCGCGGTCGAGCTGCCCATCCCCTACGACGGTGTGGTGAGCGAACTCCGCTTCCCCGAGGGGACGACGGTGGACGTCGGCGAGGTGATCATCGCGGTGGACGTGGCCGGTGGTGCCGGTGCCCCGGCTCCGCAGGCATCCGCAGCACCTGAGCAGATCCCGGCGGCGCCCGCGCCGGCCCCCGCCGAGGAGCCCAAGCCCGAGGGCCGCAAGCCGGTCCTCGTCGGGTACGGCGTCGCCGAGTCCTCCACGAAGCGCCGCCCCCGCAAGGGTGCCGAGGTGGTCCCCGCGCAGCAGCCCGAGCCGTTCCTCGCGGCCACCGCGATCCAGGGCGAGCTCAACGGACACGGCCACGCCAAGCAGCGCCCCCTCGCCAAGCCCCCCGTCCGCAAGCTCGCCAAGGACCTCGGGGTCGACCTGACGACGATCACCCCTTCGGGCCCGGACGGCATCATCACGCGCGAGGACGTGCACGCGGCGGTGGTACCCGCCCCCGCCCCGGCCCCGGTCGTGGAGGTGACCCCGGCCGCCCCGGTGCAGGCTCCCGCCCGAGTCCCGGCCCCGGCACCGGTCGTCGCGTACGACACGGCACGTGAGACCCGTATCCCGGTCAAGGGTGTCCGCAAGGCCACGGCCGCCGCGATGGTCGGCTCGGCGTTCACCGCGCCGCATGTCACCGAGTTCGTGACGCTCGACGTGACGCGCACGATGAAGCTCGTGGAGGAGCTCAAGCAGGACAAGGAACTGCAGGGCCTGCGCGTGAATCCGCTCCTCCTCATCGCCAAGGCCCTGCTGGTGGCGATCAAGCGCAACCCCGAGGTCAACGCGTCCTGGGACGAGGCCAACCAGGAGATCGTCCAGAAGCACTATGTGAACCTGGGCATCGCGGCGGCGACCCCGCGTGGTCTGATCGTGCCGAACATCAAGGACGCCCACGCGAAGACGCTGCCGCAACTGGCCCAGTCGCTGGGCGAGTTGGTCGCGACGGCCCGCGAGGGGAAGACGAGCCCGGGCGCGATGCAGGGCGGCACGGTGACGATCACCAACGTCGGCGTCTTCGGCGTCGACACGGGCACGCCGATCCTCAACCCCGGCGAGTCCGCGATCCTCGCGGTCGGTGCGATCAAGCTCCAGCCGTGGGTCCACAAGGGCAAGGTCAAGCCCCGCCAGGTCACCACGCTGGCGCTGTCCTTCGACCACCGCCTGGTCGACGGCGAGTTGGGCTCCAAGGTCCTCGCCGATGTGGCGGCGATCCTGGAGCAGCCGAAGCGGTTGATCACCTGGGCGTAAGCCCACGCTTTTCCCCGGGGCGCCTCTTCTCATTCGAGAAGGGGCGCCTTTGGCGTAATGCAGCCAAGCTGCGAACCGGCCTGTTTTTCGGGATCTTTGCCTGCCTATGATCACGACTGCCGAGCGATTCGACCAGCCGTTCGGTATCTGGCGGCGCCCACCTTTTCGGACGTGAGCGTTTCTCGAAAGGACGACCCTTGACGGTTGGAAAGTCTCTCGCCACATTCGCTCTTGTGGGCGGCGCGCTCGCCGGGGGGATCGCATTCGCTTCTCCGGCGGCTGCGGTGAGCTCGTGTTCGGACGACTTCGCGCACCAGTTCAACATCATTTTCCCGGGCCAGAAGCCCGAGACGACGTACTACATTCCGAACTGCGCCGACGTCACCTCGGGCAAGGTGACCGCGTCGAGCACGGTCAGATGGCAGATCGTCGACGACCAGGTGATCGACAACAGCAAGCGATTCACCTCGTTCAAGATCACGACGCGTGTCGAGTCGCATGCGGACTCGGGCGGCAGCGACACGATCGTCACCACGAAGACGTGTGACCTGACGGCCCTGCTCAACGCCGACTACTCGGGCCCGGCCGAGGACGGCCCGGCGAACCGCTGCGTCGCGCCGACGGCGACGTACGACAAGAACCTGTGGTGGTCCTCGGACGCGACGCTCGTGTACGACATCGAGGGTGACGGGAAGGGCGCGATCACCAAGGAGCTGTACGGCTCGCCGCTTCTCCACGGCTGATTTCCTGTACAGGAAAAGGGGTCCTGCCGCGCGCCATGCGCGGCAGGACCCCTTTTCTTGTACGTGCTATCCGTCTGTGCTTTTCCTACTGTGCGCCTTACTTGGCGAAGGCGTAGTTCATCAGCTTCTTGGCGTCAGCCGTGCGGGCGTCGATGGACGTCGAGGCGAGCACCGTGCCGATGACCGTCTTGCCGTTGCGGGTCGCGGCGAAGACGAGGCAGTACTTGGCCTCGGGGCCGGAGCCGGTCTTGATGCCGATCGTGCCGGTGTAGCCGCTGAGCAGGGGCTTGTTGGTGTTGTCCCACGTGTAGTAGCGGTAGCCGCCGCTCTTGGTGGTGACCTTCTGCTTCGTGCTCTGCGTCTTCACGACCGTCTTGAACGTGGAGTTCTTCATCGCGCTGCTGGCGATCTTCGTCAGGTCGCGCGGCGTCGAGTAGTTGGAGCCGTTGCCGATGCCGTCGAACGAGTCGAAGTGCGTGTTCGTCAGGCCGAGGTTCTTCGCGGCGGTGTTCATCTTGCCGATGAACGACTTCACGCGGGCCGCACGGGTCGAGCCCGAGCCGTACTTGTCGGCGAGCGCGTACGCGGCGTCGCAGCCGGACGGCAGCATCAGCCCGTACAGCAGCTGGCGGACGGTGACCTTGTCACCGACGATCAGGTGGGCCTGGGAGGCGTTGTTGGCGACCACGTAGTCGCTGTACGCCTTCTGGATGGTGACCTTGGCGTCCAGGTTGAGGTTCGACTGGGCCAGCACCACCTTGGCCGTCATGATCTTCGTGGTGGAGCCGGTGGAAAGCCGGGTGTCCGCGGCCTTCTTGTAGAGGGTCGTGGCCGTGCCGTTGTTCATCACGTAGCCGCCCTTGGCGGCGATCGTGGGCGTGGCCACGGCGCCCGCGGGCGCGGCGCCGAAGGCGCCGGCGGCCAGCACGGCGCCGGTCGTGATGGTCACAGCGGCGGCCCTGCGGAAACGCGTGCCCTTAATGCCGGTAATCAAAATGAACGCTCCGAATGCGCGAAATGCCCCTGGGAGAACGGCACATGGCAGTGCCGTCTCACGTACGGACTCGTGAGGAGCTTAAAGGGATGTACGGAGGACGGATGCGGTTCATGTGATGTGAGTTACATGAGAAACCCCCTGGGATCCGCTGTGGGTCCGCATCCTGGACCGGCCGCGAGCATGCGTACGTGTTGTATCTATGATGTGCGCATGCCCTCAGCCCCAGCCGCCCCCACCTCGGCGCCCGACGAACCGGGCGTGAAGCAACCGACGGTGAAGCAATTGACCCTGAAGCAACCGCCCGCCGCCGACCGCGTCTACGCGCACGTCAAGCAGGGTGTCCTGGAACGCCGTTACGAGGGCGGGACGCTGCTCACCGAGGGCGAGCTCGCCGAGGCGGTCGGAGTCTCGCGGACCCCCGTGCGCGAGGCACTGCTCCGGCTGGAGGTCGAAGGGCTGATCAAGCTCTACCCGAAGAAGGGCGCACTCGTCCTGCCCGTCTCCGCACAGGAGATCGCGGACGTCGTCGAGACCCGCCAGCTCGTCGAGGAGCACGCGGCCCGCAAGGCCCTCCCCGCCTCACCGCGACTCATCGCGCGCCTGGAGGAGTTGCTGGCCCAGCAGAAGGAGCAGGCCGCCGCCGGAGATCTGGCGGCCGCCGCCGTCACCGACCGCTGCTTCCACGCCGAGATCGTCCGCAGCGGCGGCAACGAGATCCTCTCCCGGCTCTACGACCAGCTCCGCGACCGGCAGTTGAGGATGGGAGTCGCCGTGATGCACGCCCACCCCGACCGGATCACCAAGACGCTCACCGAGCACGAGGAGATCCTCGAAGCGCTGCGCTCCGGTGACGCGGAGGCGGTCGTCGGCATCATCCATCGGCACGTCAGCTGGTTCTCCAACCTGGCGAGGGGCGAGGTCCGATGAGCTCGGGTTCGGCCGTGTCGCTTCCCGGAGATCCGCCCGGCGGACGGCGCGCGATCGCCGTCTGGGGCATCGGTGTCTCCGTCTACTTCGTCGCGGTCATCTTCCGTACGTCGCTGGGGGTGGCCGGACTGGACGCGGCGGACCGCTTCCACGTGGGAGCCTCCGCCCTCTCCACCTTCTCGATCCTTCAACTCCTCGTCTACGCGGGCATGCAGATACCTGTCGGCCTGCTGGTGGACCGGCTCGGCACGAAGCGTGTCCTGACGATCGGCGTCCTGCTCTTCACGGCGGGGCAGCTGGGCTTCGCGTTCTCCTCCTCGTACGCCATGGCGCTCGCCTCGCGCGGACTGCTGGGCTGCGGCGACGCGATGACGTTCATCAGCGTGCTGCGGCTGGGCACGCGGTGGTTCCCGGCGCGGCGCGGGCCGCTGGTGGCGCAGCTCGCGGGTCTCGCGGGCATGGCGGGCAACCTGGTCTCGACCCTGGTCATCGCGCGGTTGCTGCACGGGGTGGGCTGGACGGCGGCGTTCGCCGGCAGTGCGGCCGCCGGTGTCGTGGTCCTCGTACTCCTCCTCCTGTTCCTGAAGGACCACCCCGAGGGGCATGAGCCGGAGCCGTTCCCGCACCAGGGGGTCGCTTACGTGCGCCGGCAGATCGCCGCGTCGTGGCGGGAGCCCGGCACGCGGCTCGGGATGTGGGTGCACTTCACGACGCAGTTCCCGGCGATGGTGTTTCTGCTGCTGTGGGGGCTGCCGTTTCTGGTCGAGGCGCAGGGGTTGTCGCGGGCGACGGCCGGTGAGCTGCTGACGCTCGTCGTTCTCTCCAACATGGTGGTCGGACTGGTGTACGGGCAGATCGTTGCCCGGCATCACGCTGCGCGGCTTCCGCTGGCGCTCGGCACGGTGTTCGCTACGGCGGGCGTCTGGGCGTTCGCGTTGGTGTATCCCGGGGAGCATGCGCCGATGTGGGTGCTGGTGGTGCTGTGCACCGTGCTGGGGGCCTGTGGCCCGGCTTCGATGATCGGGTTCGACTTCGCGCGGCCCGCGAATCCGCCGGAGCGGCAGGGCACCGCCTCCGGTATCACCAACATGGGTGGTTTTGTCGCCTCCATGACGACGCTGCTGGCTGTTGGTGTGCTGCTTGATGCGACCGGGGACAACTATCGGGTTGCCTTCGCGGCGGTGTTCGTTCTTCAGGCGGTTGGGCTGAGTCAGATCTTTCGGCTGCGGGGGGAGGCGGCTCGGAGGGAGCGGGAGCGGTTGGTGGCTTCGAGGGTGGAGACGGTGCACGTTCCTGCGTAGCCCCCACCACGGTTTTCGCCCCCGCCGCCCCTACCCGTCCCATCCCCAGGGGCTCCGCCCCTTCGACCCCGCCCGGGGGCTCCGCCCCCAGGACCCCCGGCGGGGGCTCCGCCCCCTGCACCCGGGTGGGTTTCTTCGCTGCGGGCCGGTGGGGGCTGGTCGCGCAGTTCCCCGCGCCCCTGACGGGGCGGGGTTCGGTCCGCTTCCGCGATCCGTCCGCCGCTGACGGGGCGGGGTTTCGGACCGCTCCTGCGATTCGTTCGCTCCTGGCGGGGCGGGGTTTCGGACCGCCCCTGCGATTCGTCCCCTAGCCCGCTGCTTCCCGCCCATCTCGGCTCAGGCCCGCCCAGCCTGCTGCTTCCCGTCCACCCCAACTGGACCACATGTCCCCACCTGCACCCGTCACCCAGGCCCGCATCCTCAGCCCGTCCGGCGTTTGAGGACGAGGCCGTTCAGGCCGATGTGGGGGGCTGGGGGCGGAGCCCCCGGGTGGGGATGGGACGGGTAGGGGCGGCGGGGGCGAGGAAAAGTTGGTGCGTGAGGAGCCGCGTGCCTACGGCGTGACCGCGAAATTGCGGAGGATCGCTGCCGTCAGTTCCGGGTCGCCCTCTGCCTTGATGCGGTCGGACACAGCGTCAGCGTGCACGCGGCCGCAGGCGAGGCGGACGAACGTCTCCCAGTCGAGAGCGAGGGTGGCGGCCGGGCCCAGGGAAGGGGCGCCGTCTATCGAGCCATGGCCGTCGGCGTCGACGCGGACCGTGCGGAGGAACTCGACGGGGCCGTGGATGTCGAAGACCACCGCCGAGTTGGGCGGAGCGCCGGCATCCTTGGCCACGACCTTCGGGAGGGCGGAGAGAAGGACGTCGCGGGTGATGAGCGCGCCCGGCGAGTCGAGGTTGCCCGGCCGGCCGAGGGCGGCGCGCAGGTCCTGCTCATGCACCCACACATCGAACGCACGGTTCCGCATGGCGTGTTCGAGAGTGACCTCGGTGCCGAGGGGGGCACGCACCTTGGCGTCGGGCTGCCGGTTCTCGTTCCGCAGCTGACGGTTGCGGCGGATGATCGTGTACTCCAGCTCGGAGGTCATCTCCGGCGCCGTGTGGTGGCGGCGTACATCGACCTGCATCTCCATGTACCGCTGGTGCTCGTTCGTCACGTGGTACAGGTCGCGGGGGAGGGTGTGGATCGGCCGCGGGTCGCCCAGCATCTCGCAGTCGAGCCCGATCACATGCGAGACGAGGTCGCGGACCGACCAGCCGGGGCACGGCGTCCGCCGGTTCCACTCGCCCTCCACAAGCGGCTGCACCAGCTCGGTTATCGCGTCGATCGAGTGGGTCCAGGCGTCGGCGTAGGACTGAAGGCTGGGATGCAGACTCACGGAACGGGACCCCTCGGGCGGTTGGACGCGGGCAGTGCACAGGCAGCGGGTGTCTTGGGACGCTAAGTTACGCTGCTGTGAGGCACCCCGGCAGTGCTTTCGTGTGACGATCGTAGGCCCGTATGGACGGCTCGAATGCCAGGACGGTGGTAGTGTGCGCGCCTCTCTCCTCCAGATCGACGTAAACGACAGCGAATCGGTCGTATCGCGTCGGCAGCGTGTGGCGGCCCTCGTACGAGAACAAGCCGGTGTCGATCTCGTGGTCCTGCCCGAGCTCTGGACGACCGGCGCGTTCGCCTACGAGGGCTTCGAGGTGGAGGCCGAGCCGCTGGAGGGGCCCACGTACGAGCTGATGGCCAAGGCGGCGAGCGACGCGGGTGTGTGGCTGCACGCGGGCTCGATCCCCGAGCGGGACCCAGAGGGCGCCCTGTACAACACCTCGCTCGTCTTCTCCCCCTCCGGTGAACTCGCCGCCTCCTACCGCAAGATCCACCGCTTCGGCTTCGACAAGGGCGAGGCCGTGCTGATGGGCGCCGGGGCCGAGCTGGTGACGGTCCGTCTGCCGGAGACGGTCATCGGCGTCGCCACCTGCTACGACCTGCGCTTCCCCGAGCTCTTCCGAGGGCTCGTCGACGCGGGCGCCGAGACCTTCGTCCTCCCGGCCGGCTGGCCCGAGCGGCGCCGCTCCCACTGGACGCTGCTCGCGCAGGCCCGGGCCGTCGAGAACCAGGCGTACGTACTTGCCTGCGGAACGGCCGGTACGCACGCGGGAGTTCCCCAGGCCGGTCACTCGATCGTGGTCGACCCGTGGGGAGAGGTCCTCGCGGAGGCGGGGGCCGGCGAGGAGATCCTCACGGTCGAGTTCGACCCGGCGAAGGTCGCGACCACGCGGGAACAGTTCCCGGCGCTCAAGGACCGCCTGCTGGGCCTCGACACGCCCCGGCGTTAGGCCGTTAGGCCCTTAGGCCTTTAGGCCTTTAGGCCCTTGGTCCCTGGATCCGCCCATCCGAGGGCTAGTCCCTGGGCCCGCCCACCCGAGCGTGAGTCCCTGATCCCCGGCGTCAGTCCTCCCCCCGTTCCCTCTCCGCCAGATGGATCACGCACACCGCCACCGCGATCAGCAGCGCCGGATCCGCGTCCTCCCGTACGACATCGACGCCGTACGTCTCCCGGACGTGCAGCCAGCGGCGGGAGATCTGGGCGAGGAGTTCGTTGTCGTAGTCGACGGCGAACTCGCGGTCGAGGATCTTGCCGCTGACGTCGAGTTCGGTGCCGTCGACCAGGGAGACGCGGTAGTGGTTGCGGAGCAGGGAGAGGCGTTTGCGCTTGATGGTCGCCAGCGGGTCGCCGTCCCGCTCGATGATCATCGTGTCGCGCAGGGCGAACATCTTCTTGTGGATGTCGATCAGGACCCGCCCGTGCGTGTCCTTCAGCTCGAAGGTGTCGCGCAGCCGCATGGCCTTGCCGTCGACGAGGAAGACCTTGTTGCCGCGGTCGTCCTCGATCCAGTAGTCGTCGCCGAAGCCGAGGAGCCGGTCGCGTACGAGGTATCTCATGCCATCACCGCTTCCCCGGAGGGCGGTCCGAAACGCCGCCGGTAGGCCGACGGGCTGAGTCCGGTCGCGTGGCGCAACCGCGCCCGGAGGTTCGCGGCGGTGCCGAGGCCGCTGCGGTCCGCGACCACGTCGAGTCGTTCCTCGCCGCGTTCGATGAGCCGGCAGGCCAGCGCCACCCGCTCGCCGGTCAGCCACGCCAGCGGGGTCGTGCCGAGCTGGGCCCGGAAGCGCCGGTGAAGTGTCGCCGGGCTGACCGCCGCGCGCGCCGCCAGATCGGGGACCGTCAGCGGTTCGCCGAGCCGCTCCTGCGCCCAGGCGAGCAGGGGGGCGAGGGATTCATCGGGTACGTCGGGCAGCGGCCGTTCCACGAACTGGCGCTGGCCGCCGTCGCGGTGCGCCGCGAAGACCAGTCGGCGGGACACCGCGTTGGCGATCTCCGCGCCGTGGTCGCGGCGCACGATGTGCAGCCCGAGGTCGAGCGCGGAGGCGCTGCCGGACGCGGTGAGGATGTCCCCGTCGTCCACGAAGAGGACGTCCGGTTCGAGGAGGACCCGCGGAAACCGCGCCCGGAAGGACTCCGCCCACATCCAGTGGCAGGCCGCCCGCCGCCCGTCCAGCAGCCCGGCCTCCGCGATCGTGAACGCGCCCGAGCAGAAGCCGATGAGCCGGGCGCCGCGCGCGTGGGCCCGCCGTACGGCGTCCAGGACCTCCCGGGAGCGCGGGGCATCGGTGTCGGGCCGGTTCGGCACGATCAGCGTGTCCGCGTCCTCGGCCGCCTCCAGCCCCGCGACATCGGTGAGCGTGAAGAAACCGTCCCGCATCCGGGTCCGCGGCCCGGCGGCGCACAGCCGGAAGTCGTACAGCTCGCGGCCGAGTTCGGGCCGCCGCAGCCCGAAGACCTCGATGGCGCAGCTCATCTCGAAGGGGTTCGAGTTCTCGTCGACGACGAGAACTACGCGGTGTGACCGGTCCGGCTGCGAGGATCCTTGCGGCATGTGCGATTTCTAGCACTGGTACGGGTTCGGAGCCACGGCCGAGGATGAGCCCATGACCAGTGAACCCACCCCGCGCGGCGAGCCCGTCTCCCTCTCCACCGCCCTCGCCTCCTTCACCGACCTGTGGAGCCCCCGCATCGTCACCGCCGTCAACGACTACGACGTACGCATCGCGAAGGTCGAAGGCGAGCACCTCTGGCACGTGCACGACCACACCGACGAGTTCTTCCTGGTGGTCGAGGGGGAACTGCACATCGGCCTGCGCGAGAGGGACGGGGAGCGCACGGTGACCCTCCCCAAGGGCTCGGTCTTCACCGTCCCGCGCGGCACCGAGCACAAGCCGTACGCCCCGGCCGGCGCCGCCATCCTGATGTTCGAACCCACGGGCACCCTCACCGTCGGCGACCGCCACGACGAGGTACCGGACCACGTGGACGCCACCACGGGCCATGCGCTGGCCTGACTGTCAGTGACGGGTGGCACCCTTGATCCATGAACGACTCCGCCCCCACGACCCGTCGCGCCCGTGTCCGCGCCCCCGAGCTGATCGGCAAGGGCGGCTGGCTGAACACGGGAGATGAGCAGTACACCCTCGCTGACCTGCGAGGACGTATCGTCATCCTCGATTTCTGGACGTTCTGCTGCATCAACTGTCTGCACGTCCTGGACGAGCTGCGCGAGCTGGAGGAGAAGCACCGGGACACGGTGGTGATCATCGGCGTGCACTCGCCGAAGTTCGCGCACGAGGCCGAGCACCAGGCGGTCGTGGACGCCGTCGAGAGATATGGCGTCGAGCACCCGGTCCTCGACGACCCCGAGCTCGCGACCTGGAAGCAGTACGCCGTGCGTGCCTGGCCGACGCTCGTCGTGATCGATCCCGAGGGCTACGTCGTCGCGCAGCACGCCGGTGAGGGGCATGCGCACGCCATCGCCCGGCTGGTGGCGGAGCTGGAGACCGAGCACGCGGCGAAGGGAACCCTGCGGCGCGGCGACGGGCCGTACGTGGCGCCGGAGCCCGAGCCCACGGTACTCCGCTTCCCCGGCAAGGCCCTCGCCCTGCCGAACGGGAACCTGCTGGTCAGCGACACGACCCGGCATCAGCTGGTGGAGCTGGAGGGCGACGGGGAGACCGTCGTGCGGCGGATCGGCTCCGGCGTGCGGGGGTTCGCCGACGGGGCAGCCGAGATGGCAGGGTTCAGTGAGCCGCAGGGGCTGGCGCTCCTGGAGGACGGGTCCGTGGTCGTCGCCGACGCCGTGAATCACGCGCTGCGGCGGCTCGATCTCGCGACCGGTGAGGTCACGACCCTGGCGGGGACGGGCCGCCAGTGGTGGCAGGGCTCGCCGACGTCCGGCCCGGCACGCGAGGTCGACCTCTCCTCGCCGTGGGATGTGGCTCTGTTCGGCGGCAAGGTGTGGATCGCCATGGCCGGCGTGCACCAGCTGTGGGCGTACGACCCGCAGGACGGGACCGTCGGGGTCGCCGCCGGTACGACGAACGAGGGGCTCGTCGACGGGCCGGCCGCCGAGGCCTGGTTCGCGCAGCCGTCGGGGCTCGCCGCCACCGAGGACCGGCTGTGGCTCGCCGACTCCGAGACGAGCGCGCTGCGCTGGGTCGACCTCGACGGAGCCGTGCACACCGCCGTCGGCACCGGGCTCTTCGACTTCGGGCACCGCGACGGGGCGGCCGAACAGGCCCTGCTCCAGCACCCGTTGGGAGTTACGGCCCTCCCCGACGGCTCGGTCGCGGTGAGCGACACATACAACCACGCGCTGCGCCGCTACGACCCGGCGACGGGTGAAGTGACCACGCTGGCCACGGACTTGAGGGAGCCGAGCGACGCCGTGCTCGTCGGCGACGACATCGTGGTCGTCGAGTCCGCCCGTCACCGGCTGACCCGGCTGCGGCTCCCCGAGGAAGCCGTACGGGTCGAGTCGGTCGCCCACCGCACCCAGCGCGCCGCCACCGAAGTCGCCCCGGGCAAGCTCCAGTTGGACGTCATCTTCCAGGCCCCGGCCGGGCAGAAGCTGGACACGCGGTACGGCCCCTCCACCCGGCTCCTCGTCTCCTCGACCCCGCCCGGGCTGCTGCTCGCCGGCGAGGGCGCGGGAACCGATCTCTCCCGCGCCCTGAAGCTGAACCCGGCCGTCACGGAAGGCGTGCTGCACGTCTCCGCAATGGCCGCGTCCTGCGACGACGATCCGTCCAACGAATACCCGGCCTGCCATGTCCACCAGCAGGACTGGGGCGTTCCGGTGCGGCTCGGCGAGGGCGGCGCGGACCGGCTGCCGCTGGTCCTCGCGGGCATGGACGACTGAGCAGCCTCCTCACAGACCCAGGTCGGACAGCTCGTCGTTCCAGTAGGACTCCTCGGCGGCGCTCAGGTCGACGTCCAGGCTGCCGTCCCTCCCTCGTCACCGCGCGACGGCCGCGTGCGCCGGTGGAGGGCTATCCCTCCAGAAACGCGACCAGCGCGTTGGCCAGCAGGAACGGGTCGTCGGCGCCGCAGAGTTCGCGCGCGCTGTGCATGGAGAGGATGGCCACGCCGATGTCGACGGTCTTGATGCCGTGGCGGGCCGCCGTGATGGGTCCGATGGTGGTGCCGCAGGGCATCGAGTTGTTGGAGACGAAGGACTGGAAGGGCACGCCGGCCTTCTCGCAGGCGGCGGCGAAGAGGGCGCGGCCCGAACCGTCCGTGGCGTAGCGGTTGTTGACGTTCACCTTGAGGATGGGGCCGCCGTTGGCGCGCGGGTGGTGCGTCGGGTCGTGCCGCTCGGCGTAGTTGGGGTGGACGGCGTGGCCGGTGTCGGAGGACAGACAGACGGTGCCCGCGAAGGCGCGCGCCCGGTCCTCGTACGAGCCGCCGCGCGCGAACACCGAACGCTCCAGCACGCTGCCGAGCAGCGGCCCGTCGGCGCCGGTGTCGCTCTGCGAGCCGTTCTCCTCGTGGTCGAAGGCGGCGAGCACGGGGATGTACGGGAGGCCGGAGTCGCCGGCGGCGACCGCGACCAGCGCCGCCGTACCCGCGTGCAGGGAGAGCAGGTTGTCCATGCGCGGGCCCGCCATCAGCTCCTTGTCGCGGCCCAGGTACGAGGGCCGCTCGATGGAGTGGGTCATCAGGTCCCACCCGGTGACCTCGCCCGCGGCCAGCCCCAGCTCCTCCTCCAGGAAGGCGATCAGATCGCCCTCGCGGGCGTCGCCGAGCCCCCAGATGGGCTGCAGATGCCGCTGCTTGTCGAGCTTGAGCCCCTCGGCGCTGACGGAACGGTCCAGGTGGATGGCGAGCTGGGGCACGCGCAGCAGGGCGCGGTCGATGTTCACCAGGCGTGTGGAGCCGTCCCGCAGCGAGAGGCGTCCCGCGAGGCCCAGGTCCCGGTCCAGCCAGGAGTTCAGCAGCGGCCCGCCGTAGATCTCCACGGCCACCTGCCGCCAGCCGTGCGCGCCGGTGTCCGGCAGCGGCTTCACCCGCAGGTTGGGGGAGTCGGTGTGCGCGCCCACGATCCGGAACGGGGTGTGCGCCCCGGCGCCCTCCGGCACGTACCAGGCGACGATCGCACCTCCGCGCAGCACATACTTTCCGCCACTCGTCCCCTCCCACGCGTCGGTCTCGGCGACCTGACGGAATCCGGCCTTTTCCAGCCGCTCGGCGGCATTGGCCACCGCGTGGTACGGCGTCGGGCTCGCCGCCAGGAAGGACATGAGGTCGTCGGTGTGGCCGCGGTCGAAGCGTGAGGGTGTGCTCATGGTGTTCACCTTAACGACGCGTGAGGGCCCGCTCCCGGGGATGGGAGCGGGCCCTCGTAACGGGGTTGTGAAGGGCGGACACGTGACCGGAAGGACAGGTTCCGGTTCGGTGTCCGCCCCGCTCGGGGGGACCCGGAAGGTGCCTGGAAGGTGTCTGGAAGGTGCCTAGAACGCCGCTTCGTCCAGCTCCATCACGTCCAGGTCCACGCTCTCGGCGAGCTTGCGGGCGCCGGTGACGCCGGGCAGGACGTTGGCGGCGAAGAACTTCGCGGCCGCGATCTTGCCGGTGTAGAAGGGCTTGTCCTTCGCCGAGGCCGTCTCCAGCTTCTCGGCGGCCACGGCGGCACCGCGCAGCAGCAGGTAGCCGACGACGACGTCGCCGGAGGCCAGCAGCAGGCGGGTGGTGTTCAGGCCCACCTTGTAGATGTTCTTGACGTCCTGCTCGGTCGCCGCGAGGTCGGTGAGCATCAGGCCGACGATGGCCTCCAGCTCGACGGCCGCCTTGGCGAGCTGCTCACGGGCGGTGGACAGCTCCTCGCCGCCGGTGCCGAGCGCCAGGAACTTCTTGATGTCCTCGGCGAGGGAGTTCAGCGCCGCGCCCTGGTTGCGGACGATCTTCCGGAAGAAGAAGTCCTGGCCCTGGATCGCGGTCGTGCCCTCGTACAGGGTGTCGATCTTGGCGTCGCGGATGTACTGCTCGATCGGGTACTCCTGGAGGAACCCGGAGCCGCCGAAGGTCTGGAGCGACTGCGCGAGCTGCTCGTAGCCCTTCTCGGAGCCGTAGCCCTTCACGATCGGCAGGAGCAGGTCGTTCATGGCCTCAAGGGCGGCGGTGTCCTCGCCCGCGGCCTCCTTGACCTGGATGTCGTCCTGGACGGCCGCGGTGTGCAGCACCAGGGCGCGCATGCCCTCCGCGTACGCCTTCTGCGTCATCAGCGAGCGGCGGACGTCCGGGTGGTGCGTGATGGTGACCTTGGGCGCGGCCTTGTCCATGAAGTTCGCGAGGTCGGTGCCCTGGACGCGCTCCTTGGCGTACTCAAGAGCGTTCAGGTAGCCCGTCGACAGCGTCGAGATCGCCTTCGTGCCGACCATCATGCGGGCGAACTCGATGATGCGGAACATCTGGCGGATGCCGTCGTGCTTGTCGCCGATCAGCCAGCCCTTGGCGGGGTGACGGTCGCCGAAGGTCATCTCGCAGGTGTTGGAGGCCTTGAGGCCCATCTTGTGCTCGACGTTGGTGGCGTAGGCGCCGTTGCGCTCGCCCAGCTCGCCGGTCTCGAAGTCGAAGAGGTACTTCGGGACGAGGAAGAGGGAGAGACCCTTGGTGCCGGGGCCGTGGCCCTCGGGGCGGGCGAGCACGTAGTGAAGGATGTTCTCCTCCATGTCGTGCTCACCGGAGGTGATGAAGCGCTTCACGCCCTCGATGTGCCAGGAGCCGTCCTCCTGCTGGACCGCCTTGGTGCGCCCGGCGCCGACGTCCGAGCCCGCGTCGGGCTCGGTGAGGACCATGGTCGAACCCCAGGTCTTCTCGACCGCGATCTGGGCGATCTTCTTCTGGACGTCGTTGCCCTCGTCGTAGAGGATGCCGGCGAAGGCGGGGCCCGAGGCGTACATCCACACCGCCGGGTTCGCACCGAGCAGCAGCTCCGCGTACGCCCAGATCAGGGAGCGCGGCGAGGTCGTGCCGCCGATCTCCTCGGGCAGGCCGAGCCGCCAGTACTCGGAGTCCATGAAGGCCTTGTAGCTCTTCTTGAAGGACGCCGGTACGGGCGCGGTGTTGGTCTCCGGGTCGAAGACCGGCGGGTTGCGGTCGGCGTCCGCGAACGACTCGGCCAGCTCGTTCTCCGAAAGCCGCGTCAGCTCCTCGAGGATGCTCTTGGCGGTGTCCGTGTCCATCTCCGCGAACGGGCCGGTGCCGTACAGCTTGTCGCGCCCGAGCACCTCGAAGAGGTTGAACTCGATGTCGCGGAGATTCGACTTGTAGTGCCCCATGGCGACGGCTCCGTTAAGGGATCGGCGAGGCACTGACTCCTCGCACCTAGTTCACGTACCAACAAGTAGCTACGATGATGCTACCCGTCAGTAATAAGAAGCAACCCCGCATAGTCCATATGTGGCCCATTACTCTTTGGGCCATGTACGGCTACGACCAGAACGCGGGCGCACAGCAGGGGTACGCCCAGCCCCAGCAGCAGATGCCCGGGCAGATGCCTGGTGGGCAGATGCCTGGTGGGCAGATGCCCGGCGGTTACGGCCAGCAGCCGCCGCTGTACCCGGAGCCGTCCCCGCCGTCCCTGGCGGACGCGGTCCGCGCGTTCACCACGGGATCGATGTCCGCCGAGGACTTCCAGCAGGTCTTCGCGACGTCGAAGGTGTACTGCCCGCGGGGCGACAACCCCGGGTTCCTCGCGCTCCACAACACCCAGCAGCCGGTGATCCCCATGTTCACCTCGCTCAAGGAGCTGCGCCGGTACGCCGGCAAGGAGTCCAAGTACTTCGTGATCACCGGCGCCGAGGTGATCGACCTGCTGCCGACCGGCTACGGCTTCGTCCTCGACATGGAGGGCGAGCACCGGATGGTCTTCGATGCGAAGGCCGTGGAGCAGATGGTGGACTTCGCGATGCGCCGTATGTACGGCTAGCGAGCGATGTGCGGCTAGCAGGCGCTCTCGTGCTGCGCCATCTACTGCGACATCCCGGACGCCCGGAGGGAATGCCCTCCGGGCGTTCGTCGTTACGGGTAGCAGAAAGTTCAATGCTCAACTAAACTCGAACCACAAGGAGGTCCCGACATGCCTGCAGTGACCGTTGAGAACCCGCTGGCCCTGCCCCGTGTGGCCGCGCCGACCGACGCCGTGGCCCGTCCCGTTCTGGCCGTGACGACCGCGCCGAGTGGCTTCGAGGGTGAGGGTTTCCCGGTTCGCCGTGCGTTCGCCGGGATCAATTACAAGTACCTCGACCCGTTCATCATGATGGATCAGATGGGCGAGGTGGAGTACGCGCCGGGCGAGCCGAAGGGCACCCCCTGGCACCCTCACCGCGGCTTCGAGACCGTGACCTACATCATCGACGGCATCTTCGACCACCAGGACTCCAACGGTGGCGGCGGCACCATCACCAACGGTGACACCCAGTGGATGACCGCGGGCTCGGGCCTCCTGCACATCGAGGCTCCGCCGGAGTCGCTCGTCATGTCCGGCGGCCTCTTCCACGGCCTCCAGCTGTGGGTGAACCTCCCGGCCAAGGACAAGATGATGGCCCCGAGGTACCAGGACATCCGTGGCGGCACGGTGCAGCTGCTCAGCACCCCCGACGGCGGCGCGCTGCTCCGCGTCATCGCCGGTGAGCTGGACGGCCACCAGGGCCCCGGCATCACGCACACGCCGATCACCATGGTCCACGCGACCCTGGCGCCCGGCGCCGAGCTGACCCTCCCGTGGCGCGAGGACTTCAACGGCCTCGCGTACGTCCTCGCCGGCCGCGGCAGCGTCGGCACGGACCGCCGCCCGGTCCACACCGGCCAGACCGCCGTCTTCGGCGCGGGCGGCTCGCTGACCGTCCGCGCGGACGAGCAGCAGGACTCCAACAGCCCGGACCTCGAGGTCGTCCTGCTCGGCGGCCAGCCGATCCGTGAGCCGATGGCCCACTACGGCCCCTTCGTGATGAACACCCGCGAGGAGCTCCAGCAGGCCTTCGAGGACTTCCAGAAGGGTCGCCTGGGAACCATCCCGGCGGTGCACGGGATGTCGGAGGGCGGGCTGTAAGCCTCCGTCGGGTGAGTCACGGGAAAGCCCCGTCCGGTGGGCGAATTCCAGGGGTCGTTGCAACACGTGGTGAGTTGATCAAGCCGCGAGGAGCTTAGCGAGGCGCTCGGCTGGGGTTTCCCAGCCGAGCGTTTTGCGTGGGCGGCTGTTGAGTTCGGCGGCGACGGCGTCGAGGTGCTCGCGACTGTGGCGGGACAGGTCGGTGCCCTTGGGGAGGTACTGCCGAAGCAGGCCGTTGGTGTTCTCGTTCGAGCCGCGCTGCCAGGGACTGCCGGGGTCGCAGAAGTAGACCGGGATGTCCGTGGCAACGGTGAACGCCTTGTGCGAGGCCATCTCCGAGCCCTGGTCCCAGGTCAGAGACCGCTTGAGTTGCGGCGGCAGCGACTTGACCGCCTCGACCAGGGCGTCCCGTGTGCTGCCCGCGCTGTGGTCGCCGGGCAGCGGCGCGAGCAGCACGTAGCGGGTGCTGCGTTCGACGAGGGTGGCGATCGCGGACTTGCCTTCCTTGCCGATGATGAGGTCGCCTTCCCAGTGGCCGGGGACGGCCCGGTCGGCGGCTTCGGCCGGGCGCTCGCTGATCATCACCATGTCCTTGATCGCGCGGGGCTGGCGCTTGTTGGACTGCCGGTGCGGCCGGCGCATGGCCCGTCCGGTCCGCAGGGCCCGGGTCAGCTCACGGCGTAGCTCACCGCGGCCCTGGACGTAGAGCGCCTGGTAGATGGTCTCGTGGACCACGTGCGTCTCCGGCCGCCCGGGAAAGGCAGTCCGCAGAGCCTGGCAGATCTGCTCCGGGCTCCAGCGCAGGGCGAGGTGGTGCTGGATGAAGTTCCGCAACTCGGGGTTCTGGCCGATCTTGCCGGGCTTGGGGCGCGGGCGGCGCTGCTCGGCTCGGCGCTGGGCGGCGTGCGGCCGGTAGGCCCAGCAGGAGGCGCCCCCGCGCGACGGCATGCCGTTGCGGCGTATCTCCCGGCTGATTGTGGACGGGCTGCGGCCCAGCTCGGCGGCTATCTGCCGGACCGAGGCGTTTTCCCGCAGCCGGTCGGCGATATGGATGCGGTCGGTCTCGCGGAGGTACCGCGAGGGGCCGGAAGCCGGAGCCTCCACAGTGATGGGAGGCTTCGGCTTCCCCGTCGGCGGCGAGTGCCAGCCGTTGCGCCACCGCTTGCCGGTCCGCACGTTGATGCCGACGATCCGGCATGCCTCTGTGCTGCTGTAACCCTGCTGCATGAGCTGGAGATATACCTCCCGCTCACGCAGCAGACGGCCACCGCCCCCCGGACCCCGGTTCTCCCGGATCTCAAAGTCCATCGCACCCCTTGAGCTGGGGTGTTGCGACGACCACTAGAACTCAAGGTGCAACGGACGGGGCTTTCCCGTGCGCGCGGTCTTCGGCATGCCCGCGCGAGGCTCGGCGGGTAGCTTGTCCGGCAGACGTGTCGGCGGGGGCACCGAGTCCCGGCTCTGCTTCCGGGCCACCGCAACTCACCTGCTAGGAGCGCCTCATGCTCACCTCGACGAACGTTCCGGGCGGGCCGAACTGGCTCGACCTGGGGACACCGGACATCGACGCGGCCGTCGCCTTCTACGAGGGAACGTTCGGATGGCAGTTCCAGTCCGCGGGACCGGAGGCCGGGGGCTACGGCTTCCTGAAGAAGGACGGCAAGACCCTGGCCGCCGTCGGCCCGCTGACCGAGGAGGGGGCGTCGTCCGCCTGGACGGTCTACTTCCGCACCCTGGACGCCGACGCCACCGCGAAAGCGGTCGAACAGGCCGGCGGCTCGGTCCGCTTCCCGCCCACGGACGTCTTCACCGAGGGGCGGATGGCCGGCTTCACCGACCCGGCGGGCGCCGAGTTCGCCGTGTGGGAAGCCCGGGACATGGATGGCCTGGAGGTCGTCAACGAGCCGCGCACCCTCAGCTGGATCGAGCTCTACACCACGGACGCCGCGGTGGCGAAGGACTTCTACCGCACGGTCCTGTCGTGGGACCTGCGCGACATGCCCATGGGCCCGGACGTCGTCTACACCATCGCCGGGCCCGCGGGCGGCGGCGAGACGACCATGCACGGCGGCATCATGCAGCTCCCGGCGGAGCACATGCAGCGCGGCTCGTCCTCCGAATGGCACCCGTACTTCGAGGTCGAGGACTGCGACGCCGTGGTGGCCAGGGCCCAGGAACTGGGCGCGACGGTCATCATCCCCGCCGTCGACGCCGAGGGTGTCGGACGCCTTGCCATGTTCCTCGACCCGTTCGGGGCGCCCTTCGCCGTCATCACGAGCGCCACGTCCTGAACCGAGCCGCGTATCGCCGGTCGCTGACGCTACGTCACCCGGGCGGGCCCTCCCCACAGGACGGCTCGCCCGGCGCGTGATCGGGTGGCAGCGTGCAGCTACTCCCCGATGCCGCCCGCCGTCTCGCCGCCTGGTGCGCCGTGATCCTGCTCGCCGCCGGTGTCGGGTGGGTGGGGGTCGTGCTGTGCGGGGAGTTCCGTACGGCGGTGGTGCCGGTGCTGCTCGCGCTGCTGGGGACCGCGCTGCTCGGGCCGCTGTACCGGCGGCTGGTGAGGGTGAAGGTCAACCGGTCGCTGGCCGCCGGGCTCACGTGTGTCGCGGTGGTCGTGGTGGTGGGTGGCGCCGTCTACATCGTCGTCGCCGCGCTCATCGACACCGGCGACCAGATCGTCGCCTCGCTCAAGCAGGCCGCGACGTCCCTCGCCGAGCACTTCGGCGCGGCGGGCACGTCCCTCGACGACCTCGCGACCAACTCGAAGGACCTGCTGACCAAGTTCGGCGGCACGGCCGCGTCCAATGTCATCAGTGGTGTGAGCATCGTGGGCGAGAGCATCGCCATGGCCGTACTGGCGCTGTTGCTCGTCTTCTTCTTCCTGCGGGACTCGCACCGGGTGTCCGGGATGGTGCGGTCGCTGGCGCCCCGGGGGACCGCCGATGTCGTCGAGGCCATGGCCCGCCGGGCCTTCGAGGGCGTCGAGGGGTTCATGCGCGGGACGACGTTCATCGCGTTCATCGACGCCCTCTGCATCACCGTCGGGCTGCTGATCCTGAGTGTCCCGGGCGCGGTGGGCCTCGGCGCGCTGGTCTTCGTGGGGGCGTACATCCCGTATCTCGGCGCGTTCATCTCCGGCGCGGTGGCGGTGCTGGTCGCGCTCGCGGACCGGGGGTTCGTGATCGCGCTGTGGGTGCTGGGGGTCGTCGTCGCCGTGCAGGTCCTGGAGGGGCATGTGCTCCAGCCGATGATCCAGAGCCGGACCGTGCAGATGCATCCGGCGGTGGTGATGCTGACGATCACGGCGGGTGCGTCCGTCGCGGGGATCCTGGGCATGCTGCTCGCCGTCCCGCTGACGGCCGCCGCGTTCGGGGTGCTGCACGAACTCCGTACGCGTTACGCCTCGGAAGCGCCAGGAGAACCAGGAGCGTCTTTGGCGTCGGACTCGGACTCGGACTCGTAGAACTCGAACCAGATGCTCTTCCCCTCCCCCCGCGGGTCCACGCCCCACGCGTCCGCGAGCAGTTCCATGAACACCAGCCCCCGTCCGGAGGACGCCAGCTCGCCGGGGTGACGCCGGTGTGGCAGGTCGTCGCTGGCGTCGGTGACCTCCACCTTCATCCGCCGCTCGCCCGGCTCGCCGGTCACCTCGGCGACGAGCAGCGCGTCGGCGTCGGTGTGCACGAGGACGTTGGTGACCATCTCGGAGACGAGGAGGACGGCGGAGTCGAGCTGGTCCTCGGAAGCCCAGTCGTGCAGCAGCTCGCGCAGTTGCTGACGGGCGTCCGCGATCCGCTCGGGCTCGGCCTGCGCCACGCTCAGCAGGGTGCGGCGCACGGTCGGCGCGACGGTCGTGACGGTGTCGCCGCAGCCGCACCCCGGGCCCACCCGGCACAGCAGCAGTACGGCTATGTCGTCCTCGCGCCGGTCGGCCAGCGGCCCGGTGGTGTGGTGCGAGGAGGGCCCGTGCACGGCCTGGACCAGGGCGTCGGCGAGGGACTCCATGTCGCCGTCGTGGGATTCGAGGGTCCGGCGGATGCGGCGCCAGCCGGTGTCGAGGTCGTGGCCCCCGGTCTCGATGAGCCCGTCGGTGCAGATCAGCATGGTTTCGCCGGGCTCCAGGACGAGCCGGGTCGTCGGGTAGTCGGCGTCCGGGTCGATGCCGAGCGGCAGCCCGCCCGCGGTCGGCCGCATCAGTACGGTTCCGTCCGCCATGCGTATCGCGGGGTCGGGGTGCCCGGCGCGGGCGATGTCGAGCGTCCCGGTCGCCGGGTCGACCTCGACGTACAGGCAGGTCGCGAAGCGGAGATCGCCGCCGTCTCCGTTGCCCGTGCCGCTGCTCGACCCGTACGTCACCGAGTCCGTGACCCCGTACAGGAAGCGCGAGGCCCGCGACAGCACCGCGTCCGGGCGGTGGCCCTCGGCGGCGTAGGCGCGCAGGGCGATGCGGAGCTGGCCCATCAGGCCGGCGGCGCGCACGTCGTGGCCCTGGACGTCGCCGATGACCAGGGCGAAGCGGCCGGTGGGGAGCGGGATCATGTCGTACCAGTCGCCGCCGACCTGGAGGCCGCCGCCGGTGGGCACGTAGCGTGCGGCGACGCTCATGCCCGGCATCTGGGGGCCCAGCGTGGGCATCATCGAGCGCTGGAGGCCGTCGGTCAGCTCACGCTCGGTCTCGGCGGCGACGGCGCGCGAGAGGGCCTGCGCGAGCATGCGGGCGACGGTCGTCAGGACCGAGCGCTCGTCGGGTGTGAAGGTGACGGGGTACGTGAACGCCGCCATCCAGGCGCCCATGGTGCGGCCCGCGACGGTGAGCGGCAGGAACGCCCAGGACTGCCGGCCGAAGTGCTGCGCGAGCGGCCAGGAGGTCGGGTAGCGCTCCTTGTACTCCTCCGGGGAGGACAGGTAGACGGCGCGGCCCGTGCGGACGACGTCCGCGGCTGGATAGTCCGTGGCCAGGGACATGTGCGAGAAGGGGCTCTCGTCGCCCGGCTGGTGCCCGTGGTGGCCGATGACCGTCAGCCGGTCGGCCTCCGCGCCGAAGACGGCGAGTCCGTCCGGTGAGAACCCGGGCATCGACAGGCCCGCCGCGACCCGCAGCACCTCCGCCGTGGACCGCGCCTCGGCGAGTGCCCGCCCCGCGTCCAGCAGGAACGCCTCGCGGGAGCGGCGCCAGTCGCCGGTGACGGGGGTGCGGGCGGCGGCGCCCGGCGGCTGCTCGCTGATCTCCTGGAGGGTGCCGATCAGCTCGTACTCGCCGCTCTTCGGGTCGACGATCGGCTTGGAGCGGCTGCGGACCGTACGGATCACCCGGCCGTGCCCGTCCATGATCCGCATCCGGGCCTCGGCGAGGGTGCCCTCGGCGACGGCGAGCTGTACGACTCCGTAGATCTCGTTCCAGTCGACGGGGTGGAAATGGGAGCGTGCCCCCGCCTCGGTGAGCGTCGTCGCCTCCGCGGGCAGACCGATCAGCCGGGCGGCCTCGGCGTCGAACGTGACGAGGCCCGCGGCGTTGTCCCAGCGCCACAGGCCGGTCGCGAGGGCGGCCAGGACGTCCCCCACGCCGGGCAGGGGCTCACCAGTGCGCATTGACCCACTGTAAGAAGAGGTGATCGGTACCTGCCACCGAGAGTATTGGGGTGGGCGATCTTGGGGCGGCCGGTACCCTTGGGGGATCCGGGCCCCGGCCCGGACGTTTCACGTGAAACAGACTTCGATCTTCATGTGAAAAAAGACCCTGCCAAAGACCCCGATCCGCGAAGACTGGATGAACGACGATGCATCGGTACAGGTCCCACACCTGCGGCGAGCTCCGCGCCTCTGACGTCGAAAGCGACGTCCGGCTGAGCGGCTGGCTGCACAATCGCCGAGACCTGGGCGGCATCCTCTTCATCGATCTGCGCGATCACTACGGCATCACGCAGCTCGTCGCCCGCCCCGGCACGCCCGCCTACGAGGCCCTCGACAAGGTCTCCAAGGAGTCGACCGTCCGCGTCGACGGCAAGGTCGTCTCGCGCGGCACGGAGAACGTGAACCCGGACCTGCCCACCGGCGAGATCGAGGTCGAGGTGAGCGAGGTCGAGCTGCTCGGCGCGGCCGCCCCGCTCCCGTTCACGATCAACGCGGAGGACGGGGTCAACGAGGAGCGGCGCCTGGAGTACCGCTTCCTCGACCTGCGCCGCGAGCGCATGCACCGCAACATCCTGCTGCGTACGGCCGTGATCTCCGCGATCCGTCACAAGATGACGGCGCTGGGCTTCAACGAGATGGCGACCCCGATCCTCAGCGCCACCTCCCCGGAGGGCGCCCGCGACTTCGTGGTCCCCTCCCGTCTGAACCCGGGCAAGTTCTACGCGCTTCCGCAGGCCCCGCAGCAGTTCAAGCAGCTGCTGATGATCTCCGGCTTCGACCGCTACTTCCAGATCGCGCCCTGCTTCCGCGACGAGGACGCGCGCGCGGACCGCTCGCCGGGCGAGTTCTACCAGCTCGACGTCGAGATGAGCTTCGTAGAGCAGGAAGACGTCTTCCAGCCCATCGAGAAGCTCATGACGGAACTCTTCGAGGAGTTCGGGAAGGGACGTCACGTGACGTCCCCCTTCCCGCGCATCCCGTTCCGCGAGGCGATGCTGAAGTACGGCTCCGACAAGCCGGACCTGCGGGCCCAGCTGGAGCTCACCGACATCACCGACATCTTCGAGGGCTCGGAGTTCAAGGCCTTCGCGGGCAAGCACGTACGTGCCCTGCCGGTGCCGGACGTCTCCGCGCAGCCCCGGAAGTTCTTCGACCAGCTCGGTGACTTCGCGGTCACGCTCGGCGCGAAGGGCCTGGCCTGGGTCCGTGTCGCCGAGGACGGCTCGCTGACGGGCCCGATCGCGAAGTTCCTGACAGAGGAGAACGTCGCCGAGCTGACGAAGAGGCTGTCTCTCGCCGCCGGCCACGCGGTGTTCTTCGGCGCGGGCGAGTTCGACGAGGTCTCGAAGATCATGGGCGCGGTGCGGGTCGAGGCCGCCAAGCGCGCGGGTCACTTCGAGGAGAACGTCTTCCGTTTCTGCTGGATCGTCGACTTCCCGATGTACGAGAAGGACGAGGACACCGGCAAGATCGACTTCTCGCACAACCCCTTCTCGATGCCGCAGGGCGGTCTGGAGGCCCTGGAGACCCAGGACCCGCTGGACATCCTCGGCTGGCAGTACGACATCGTCTGCAACGGCGTCGAGCTGTCCTCCGGCGCGATCCGGAACCACGAGCCCGACATCATGCTCAAGGCCTTCGAGATCGCGGGCTACGACCGTGAGACCGTCGAGGAACAGTTCGCCGGCATGCTCCGCGCCTTCCGCTTCGGCGCCCCGCCGCACGGCGGGATCGCCCCGGGCGTCGACCGCATCGTCATGCTGCTCGCGGACGAGCCGAACATCCGCGAGACGATCGCGTTCCCGCTCAACGGCAACGCGCAGGACCTGATGATGGGCGCGCCGACGGAGCTGGATGAGACGCGTCTGCGGGAGCTGCACCTCTCGGTGCGGAAGCCGCAGCCGAAGTAGGGCTTCAGGGGGCCTCGCGGGTCCTCACGTGAGTGGCTCGGAATCGACATCGATTCCGAGCCATTCTCATGTGCCCCTCAGGAATCACCGTGAATCACAGTTCTTTGACAGGTTCACTTCATAATCTCCTCAGCCATGACTGACACCCCCCAGCAGGCAACGACAGAACGGGAATTGACGCGCCGTAAGGTCGTCGTGGCCGGCGGCGCGACGGTCGCGGCCGCGGGTCTGGCCGTCGGCCTGGGCGCGAACGCCTTCGCGGGCGACAAGGGCCCGGGCGCACCCAAGGGCGCGCCCACCGGCACGCCCACCGAAGCGTGCTACGTCCTGACCACGGAGACCACCGAGGGCCCGTACTACATCGACGCGGACAAGATCCGCCAGGACATCACCGAGGACGAGGAGGGCATCCCTCTCACCCTCAAGCTCAAGGTGATCGACGCGGCGACCTGTAGACCGGTACGGAACGCCGCCGTCGACATCTGGCACTGCTCGGCGCTGGGCGTCTACTCGGGCTACGAAGGCATGGGCAACGGCGGTGGCGGCGCCCCGCCCTCCGGCGACCCCTCGGCCACACCCACGGACGTGCCCACCGGCCCGCCCCCGTCGGGCGGTCCCGGCGGCGGAGGCGGCGGCCACCAGGAGCCGACCGACGACGAGCGCTATCTGCGCGGCACGTGGCGGACGGACAGGCACGGTCATGTCACCTTCAGGACGGTCTTCCCGGGCTGGTACCGGGGCCGCTGCGTGCACATCCACGTGAAGGTCCATGTGGACGGCACCTGGACGGACGCGGGGTACGAGGGCGGCCACGCCTGCCACACGGGCCAGCTGTTCTTCGACGAGGAGTCGGTGCTGGCCTCCGCCGAGGTGGAGCCGTACTCGACGAACACCGCCACCCGGACGACCCTCGACGAGGACACGATCTACCCGGACAACGGCGCCGTGGGCGGCCTGCTCCACCTCAGGTACGACAAGAGGCACATCGCCCGGGGTGTCCACGCCCACCTGACGATGGGCGTCGCACCGGACGAGACCCACGACACCACGGACACTCAGCCGAGCGCGTCGGCGTCGGCTTCCGCTTCGGCGTCGTAGCCCTCTCTTCCGTCTTCCGTGCTGTCGCGGTCGAGGGCGGCTTGCGACAGCACGGAATGAGATAAGGAAAGCCTTACCTAATCCCCTTATCGCAACTGGCTCGAAAGCGCCGTACATTTCGGTCCTCTTTTGCTGATTCGCAGAAATGCACAGCCCTTTCTCACGCTCCTGACAGCCCATTTCCCTAGCGTCCGGCACATGACTGAGACCCAAGGACCGGCGCACAAACGGAACATGACGCGACGCAAGGTCGTCATCGCAGGTGGAGCGGCCGTAGCGGTCGCGGGCGTGGGCGGCGGCATAGCCGTGAACGCGTTCGCGGGCGAAACGACCACGGACTCCACTTCGTCGAGCGCCGAGACGTGTTACAAGCTCACCACGGAGACCACCGAGGGCCCGTACTACATCGACGCGGACAAGCTCCGTCAGGACATCACCGAGGACCAGGAGGGCATTCCGATGACCCTCAAGCTCAAGGTGATCGACGCGGAGACCTGCAAGCCCGTCAAGAACGCGGCCGTCGACATCTGGCACTGCACGGCGCTCGGCGTGTACTCCGGCTACGAGGCGATGGGCAGCGGCGGAGCCGGCGGCGGCAGCGCCCCGACCGACGCGCCGTCCGGCACCCCCACGGACGCCCCCACCGGCGAGCCCCCGTCGGGTGCGCCCTCCGGTGGCACCGGCGGCGGTGGCGGCCACTCCGAGCCCACCGATGACGAGCGTTACCTGCGCGGCACCTGGAAGACCGACAAGCACGGCTACGTCACCTTCAAGACGATCTTCCCGGGCTGGTACCAGGGCCGCTGCGTCCACATCCACGTGAAGGTCCACGTGGACGGCACCTGGACCGACGCGGGCTACGAGGGCGGCCACACCTGCCACACCGGCCAGCTCTTCTTCTCCGAGAAGTCGGTCCTGGCGTCGGCGGAGGTGTCCCCGTACTCCACGAACACCACCACCCGCACCACCCTCACCGAGGACACGATCTACCCCCAGAACGGCCACGAGGGCGGGCTGCTCTACATCAAGTACGACAAGAAGCACATGGCCAAGGGCGTCCACGCCCACCTGACGATGGGCGTCGCACCGGACGAGACGCACGACAGCACGGATACGCAGGCGAGCGCTTCGGCGTCGGCGAGCTGATCCTCGTACGGACATGACACAAGGGGCCCGGAACCAGCACGGTTCCGGGCCCTTCCTCATGCCCTCCTGGTTGTCCTGCGGCTCAGATCACATTGAGCAGGCCGTTGCCGCCCAGCAGGACCAGGGTGCTCTGGGTAAGGCCGACCGAGGAGGGCAGGATCATCCTGCTGCCCGTGGTCGTGGGGCGTGTGGAGGCGCCGGGCAGGACCCAGACCGCGCCGAGTGAGAGGTTCTCCCCGGATGCGCTGATGAAGAGCTCCGGCTCGCCGTCCCGGTTGATGTCGGCGGCCGAAACCGTGGTCCCGAAGAAGTCGTCGGTCTCGGAACTGCCCGGCATGCCGGAGGTGTCCTGCGTGTAGGAGTGCGACCCGGTGCCGAGCGCGCCCGACGCCCGGCCGGGGATCACGGTCACCATTCCGGCACGCTTCGCACCGCCGAGGCTTTCGTACGGGGTCCCGACGACGATGTCGGCAAGATCGTCGTGGTTGAGGTCGACCACCGCCACGGACCCGCCGAAGGCGTCGTACTTTTCGCTCGTCCCGGGTACGCCTGCGGTGTCCTGCGAGATGCGCACGGGCTGCGCGTCGGTCGCGATGCCATCCGCCGACCCGTACCAGACCGAGACATTCCCGCCCGACGCGCCGTCCACGCCCGCGACTTCGGGCTCATCCGGGTCGCCGACCACCAGGTCGTCGTACCCGTCGCCGTTCAGGTCGCCGTAGGCTGCGACCAGACCGTTGCCCCTCTTCAGGGAGGTCGGCTGGCCGGCCCCGGACTCGGGGTTCAGATAGATCTCGCCGCCGGTCAGCCCGCTCATGCGTGAGGTGATCACTGCCTCGTCCGGCGACAGGTCCTCGTTGACGTCGCCGAGCGCGACGGTCTCGACGGATGCGGTGTTCTGGTTCAGGGAGACGGATCCGAAGGTGCCGGTACGGCGGAATGGTCCTCGGAATCGGACGGATCCGCCGTACCCGCTGACCAGGACCTCGGTGTCCGAGCCCGGCCCGCTGCTGAGTGCGGCGACGTCGAGACCGAAGTACCCAGGGTCGTTGGAGGGGGTTGGCAGGTTGGTGCCGTTGGTCAGCCCGCCGCTGCCGCCCCACAGAACGGTGACCAACCCGGAGTCGGCGCCTTGGGAGGTGTCCTCGTAGGGCGTCGAGACCACAAGGTCGGCATAGCCGTCCCGGTTCAGGTCGGCCGTGGCGGTGGCGGTTCCGAAGCCGTCGTACGCCTCGCTGGTGCCCGGCACTCCGGAGGTGTCCTGCGTGATGGTCTTCCGCCGGGTCGTCGAGAGCCCGGACGCGGATCCGTACAGCACGACGACCGCACCGGCGCCTTCCTTGCCGGACACGTTCGCGCCGGGAGCGGGCAGGACGGCGTCGCGATACCCGTCACCGTTGAAGTCGCGGGGCACAGGCCCGTGCACGGCGGCGGCGGGAGCGGCGGGCAGCAGCGCGCCCCCGACCACCCCGGCCAGCACGATCGCCGCGGCTCTCCACCGGCCTCTGGTTCTGGTCATGCGAGTGCTTGTCATGTGAGCCCCTCCGCCCCAGGCGCATCATCCGTGCGCCGACATCACGCGGGGATTGTAAAGCGCCCAGGGCCGTGTGCTCCGGGCGCTCCACTCATTGCTCAACCTGGCGGTCAGACAAGGGACTTGTAGCCATAGCACTGACGGTCAAGGCAAGGGTTCTTGAAGGTGTCCGGGCTCCGCCGCGAACAGGTCCTCGGCACGGGTGACGGTGAAGGCCAGGTTCAGCCACCGGGTGAGCGTGGCCAAGTCTGAGCAGTCTGTGACGCGTTCCCAGGTGTTGCCGGTGATGTGGACGTTCCTGGCCTGCAGGACCCTGAGCACCGCCGTGGCACGCCCCTCGGCGAATCCGTCGGCCCATCCCTCTGCGTATTCCTCGGCCCAGCCTCCTGCCTTGGAACGCAGATAACTGACCTCGTGCAGCGCGAGGGACTCGCGTCGGCTGATTTCGTTCAGGTGGGCGTTGTGGTCGGCGATCGCCTGGTCTCTGGGCAGGCCGATGGCCATGCAGAACGTCGTGACCATCATGCGACCCGTCAGCTTCTCCTGAAGTTCCGGGCTCAGCCGGTCGAACTGGAGGTCTGGTTTCATGGGGTGGCGTCCTCCGAGATGTCGCCGTCCCCGGTGAACAGGTCCTCCGCGTGAGCGACTGTTCCGGCCCGGTCGAGCCAGTCGTTCAGACGATCGAGGTCGGTGCATGCGGTGATGCGTTCGCGGACGACGTCGGAGATGGGGAGGCTGCGCACCTCCAGGACGCGCAGGATGCCCTTGGCCTCTCCCCTCGCCTCACCTTCGAGGAAGGTCTTCTCAAGCAGTGTGCCCCGGCCGGGGAAGTAGTTGACGAACGTCACGATGTTCCTCCATTTGTCTCCGGCGGGGGATGCCCCCAGGGCACTGTCCAGGAACTGGTAGAAGTAGCTGGCGGCGTCCGGGTCCATGCCCGCAAGGGCGCGGCCCAGTGAGTCCAGTATGCCGTCGACGTCGGGGCTGTTGGCGTGTGCCAGGGCGGAGAACGCGGCCATCGCGGGCTTCTCGGCCGCGGTTCTCTCGTCGGCGATCACCGGGAGGTTGTCCGGCCCGACGACCAGCGGGTACGTCCGCTGCGCGGTCCAACCGCGGGCTCCGCAGTCGAATGGACCGGCTGCCCATTTGGTGGTGGCTCGGTCCCGGCAGACGACGAGAAGCAGTACGGGCAGGCCGTATTTCGCTTGGAGATAGGCGACGTAATAAGGCCAGCTCGACTCCTTCTTGCGGTCTCGTCGTTCCTGCGCCTCGACGGCGAGCAGGAAGTCGTCCCCGTCGGAGGGCCCGACACGCAGCACGGTGTCGATGTGCCGGGCCATGGGCTTGGCCTCCGTGGCGTCGGTGGCTACCGCGTAGACGGCCGCCTTCTCGGGTAACTCGATGCCCAGCACCCCGAACACGGGAGTCAGGATCTCGGGCCGCTCCTGGAAGATCCGGTGCATGCCCTCGTGAGCTGATGTGACCATGTGCGCAACCTAGGTGGATCAAGGACCGGGGTGATCGGCCGATGGGCATGCGTTCACTCTTTCGGGGGCGGCAAAAACGTTCACGCCGCCGCCGTCAGCTCACACCAGATGAACTTGCCTGTGCCGCCCGGTACTTGGGCTCTTCCCAGGGGGTACCAGCCCCAGCCGTCGGCGCATCCCTGTACGAGGGCCAGGCCTCGGCCGGATTCGTTGAGGGCGGATGTCGGGGCGAGGGTTGGCGGAGTGGGGTCCGCGTCCCAGACGCCGATGCGGAGCACTCCGTGGGTCCAGCGGAGGCGTATGGCCGCCGGCCCCTTGGTGTGCTGTACGGCGTTGGTGACCAGCTCGGTTGCGACCAGTTCGGCCACCTCTGCGAGGTGGGGCAGGCCGTGGAGGGTGAGGATCAGGCGGAGGGTGCGGCGGCAGATCGTGACGGCTCGGGGGTCGTTGGGGATGGAGAGGGTGTAGTCCCAGGGGTGGTCGTCGGTCGATTCTCCGTTTTCGGGCATGCGGGACTCCTGGTCAGGGAGGGGAGCGGGGAGGGGGCTGAGGTTGTCGGGAGGTGGCATGTCGCGGCCGTCGTGGCGTGACGGGGCGGTGCACTTCCGGGGGTCCCGGCATTTCCGCAGCGTGTGCGTCGCGTCACTGACGGTAGAGGAGAAATTTCTCCTAACGCAAGCCGTTCGCGTAACCTGGCACCTGAACGAGGTCCCAACTGGGCCCCTGAGCAGGGGTGCTGAGGAGATGAGCCGCATGGCGCCGAGAAGTCAGCCCACCGCGCGCCAGGTGCGGCTGGGAACCGAGTTGCGCAAACTGCGGGACGCGGCGGGGATGTCGGCCCGTGAGGCGGTGGGGCTCCTGTCGTCTACCTCGGCGCAGATGAGCCAGGTCGAGTCCGGACTGTCCGGGGTCAGCGAGGAACGCGTACGAAGGCTCGCGGCCCTCTACGCCTGCGCGGACGCGGAGTTGATCGAGGCCCTGGTGGCGATGGCGACGGATCGTACGCGTGGCTGGTGGGAGGAGTTCCGTGGTGTGCTGCCGCCCGGTTTCCTGGACCTGTCCGAGCTTGAGCATCACGCGCGCCATCTGAAAGTGATCTCCACCGCGCACGTGCCGGGCGTGCTCCAGACCGAGGAGTACGCGCGAGCCGTATTCGCCTACATGGTCCCGGAGTTGCCCGCGAGCGAGCTGGAGCCGCGGGTGGCACACCGCATGCGCAGGCGGGTCGTCGTCGAGCGGGATGATGCGGTCTCGTACGAGGCTGTCGTGCACGAGTCCGTGCTCCGCACCCGCGTTGCCGACCGGCTCACGGCTCGCGCCCAACTGGAGGAGATCCTGCGGCAGTCGGAGCGACCGAACGTCACGGTCCGTGTCATCCCGTTCGACATCGACGGCTTCGCCGGTGCCAACAGCTCGATGCTGTACGCGGATGGTCCCGTGCCCCAGTTGGACACCGCGAAACGTGACGCGCCGCAGGGCGGCCCGTTTCTGGACGCACAGTCTCAGCTCGCCCGCTTCCGAACGCTCTTTCGTAAGGTGGGGTCGGCATCGCTCGATCCGGCGAAGTCGCGGGACTTTGTGCACCGTATGGCGAAGGAGCTGTAGGACGTGATCCAGTGGCAGAAGTCCTCCTTTTCCGGAGGCGGCGACGGTGACGAGTGCGTCGAGGTCGGCCTCGCCGAGGGCGTCATACATGTGCGCGAGAGCGACGAGCCCGACCGAATACTCCCCGTCACCCGGGACAGCCTGACTGCCCTCCTCGGCCGCCTCCGGACGGCGAACCGCCCGTGACCGACGACGAGTTCGCCCGCGCTCTCGAAACCGTTCTGCGTGACCTCCGCGCCCAGTGCTCCGTACAGCCGGATGTGCGTGAGCCCGAGGACGACTATCAAGGGGTCATCCTCTGGGCCCCCGACGGCAGTGGGCAGGGCGTCGGTCTCGGCCCCGGGGACAGCCCCGCGGAGCGGCTCGCCGGGCTTGCCGATCAGGTGCAGGACTGGGCTGTTGAGGCGTTGTGGACAGAGGGAGAGTCCGCGGTGTGGCCGTACTGTCCGTGGCATCCGGACAGCCACCCGCTGACGGCGACGGTTGTGGAGGGAGCGGCGGTGTGGGTCTGCCCGAAGGGCGGCCAACAGGTGGCGCCCATCGGTGAGTTGCCGCCGCGCTGAGTCGAGGGAGAACGCGCGGCAACCTTTCCCCGCTCCGCGACCACTGATGAGTCAGAAGCCCCGTTCGACGGGGCTTCACACGCAACGCACGTGTTCCACAACCACGTAAGGACTCATCCGTGGCATCCCCCTCCCACCGCCGGTCCCTCCGCACCCGCCGCACCGTCCTGGTCTGCGCCGCCGCCGTCGCGGCCACCGGGCTCGGCGCTGTCGCCTTTGTGATGAACGCGAACGCCGGTTCCGTCGATCTGGCCCACCAGGCGCTACCCGCCAAGGACGGCTGGGCGGCCTCCGGCTCCGGGACGACCGGCGGCTCGCAGGCCGACTCGGCGCATGTGTTCACCGTCAGCACCCGGGCGCAGCTGGTGAAGGCGTTGGGCTCCAGCAGCAACACGGCCGCGAAGATCATTCAGATCAAGGGCACGATCGACGCCAACACGGACGACTCGGGGAAGAAGCTGAGCTGCGCCGACTACTCCTCGGGGACCGGGTACTCGCTCGCCGCCTACCTGAAGGCGTACGACCCGTCGAGGTACGGCACCTCGAAGCTGCCCTCGGGTACGCAGGAGACTGCCCGTGCCGCCGCGCAGGCCAAGCAGGCGAAGAGCGTGGTCTTCAAGGTGCCGGCCAACACCACGATCGTGGGCGTGCCGGGCACCAAGGCCGGGATCACCGGCGGCAGCCTCCAGGTGAAGGACGTGGACAACGTCATCATCCGCAACCTCACCTTCGCCGCCACCGAGGACTGCTTCCCGCAGTGGGACCCGACCGACGGTGACACCGGCAACTGGAACTCCGCGTACGACGCCGTCACGCTGCGCACGGCCACCCATGTGTGGGCCGACCACAACACGTTCACCGACGCGCCGCACCTCGACAGCGCCAACCCGAAGTACTACGGCCGCGAGTACCAGATCCACGACGGTGACCTCGACATCACCAAGGGCTCGGACCTGGTGACCGTCGAGCGGAACCAGTTCACCAACCACGACAAGACCATGCTGATCGGCAGCAGCGACACCGACAGCACCGGCAAGCTGCATGTGTCCATCCACCACAACGTGTGGAAGGGGATCGTGCAGCGCGCTCCGCTGGCCCGTATCGGCCAGGTCCACATCTACAACAACTACTTCGACACCACGACCGTCAACGGCTACGCGCCTCTCTACACGATCAACTCGCGCGCCAAGGCCCAGGTCGTCGCCGAGGACAACTACTGGAACGTGCCCGCCGGCGGGAAGATCGCCAAGCTGCTGAGTGGTGACGGCACCGGCTCGGTCGCCGGCAGCGGCAACCTCGTCAACGGGACCGCGACCGATCTCGTCGCCGCGTACAACGCCGCGAGCTCGAAGAAGCTGAAGACCACGGTCAACTGGACACCGAGCCTCACGGCCGGGCTCCAGACCTCCGCGAAGAACCTTCCGACGGAGCTGGCGAGCACGACTGGCGCCGGGGTCCTGAAGTAAGCAAGCCGGGCCATGGCTGTCAGCCGCGCTGGGCCTCGGCCAGGCGGCCGACCTCCTTCCTGATGAGGGCCATCGGGAAGTGGTCGCTGTGGTTCATGTCCAGCATCGAGTAGTACGCGGTGACGTGGCCGACTCTCACGAAGATGTGCTGCTCGTTCCGCACGGCGACGCGTCGGCCGTTGCGCATACTGGCTGGTTCCTTGATCGGGACCGTGATCCGGAGGGCGATCGACTCGTCCCCGACGCGGGCGATCTTCTCCGTCGCGACGTGGGCGCTGTACTTCCCCGCGTAGCCGACTCCGGTGAAGTCGGTGCACGTCTTGAGCGCGGTACGGAGGCGGGCGAAGGTGTCCTCCGCCTCCGTACCGGCGTACGAGGCGAGGACGGAGCCGCCCGGGTAGATGCCGCCCTTCCAGTTGAAGATCTGGTCGACGGCAGCCGACGCGGTCCCGGCGTCGAGGGCATCGAGCATCGTCTGGCAGGAGGTGTCCGAGACCGGAGGAAAGGTGTTGCCCTCGGCGGCGGACGGATCACGCTCGTCCGCCGAGATGCCCCGATTCCCGGGCACCTCCTCACTCGTGATCGCGAGGGACTTCAACTCCTCGGCGGACAGGGGTGTTTGAGCCGACGCGGAGGGAGACGGAGAGGCAGAGGCAGAAGGCCCGGCCGCGGTGCCGCTCCGCTGTGTGTCCCCGCAGGCCGTGGTGGCGTACCCCAGTAGCACCGTGCCCACCAGCAGCCACCCATGTCTTCGTGCGCGCATCCGTGCCCCCCAGCCCCTCGCGTCTCAGTGGGCCAAGGCTAGCTCCATATGTTCAACTGGACGGTCAGGAAAGGGACTTGTAGCTCCCCCAGCCCGACGCGATCTGCGTACGGCTGCTGAAGGAACCGGTGCCGGTGCCGTTGTTGCGCCACACGTTGCCCGAGCTGTCGCGCGAGACCAGGTCCGCCTTGCCGTCGCCGGTCAGGTCGCCCACGCCGACGACCGTGTTGTACGAGCCGCCCCAGTTGCTGAAGAGCTTCACGCGGGACTTGAAGGTGCCGGAGCCCGTGCCGGTGTAGCGGTACAGGTTGTTGGACTTGTCCTGGGCGAGCAGGTCGCCGATGCCGTCGCCGTTCAGGTCGCCGACGCCGACGATCTTCTTGTAGCCGGACCAGTCGGAGTACAGCTTCACGCGCGCCGAGAGCGTGCCGGAGCTGGTGCCCTTGTAGAGGTAGACGGCACCCGTGGAGGAGTTCCGCGCGATCAGGTCCGGGCGGCCGTCGCCCGTCACGTCGCCGGGCGAGGTGAGGACGTTGTACGCCGACCAGCCCGTACCCAGGTTCGTGTACGACGTCGAGGGGGTCAGCGGCTTCCCGCATGCCGGCTTGTAGCCGCGCAGCGAACCGTCCGTCATCCGTACGAGCACGTCGTTGCAGCGGTCGCCGTTCAGGTCGCCGAAGGGCACCGCCTTCACGGTCGGTTCCCAGCCGGCGCCGCTGGTCTTCCCCAGGTAGGTGCCCGTCGCGGGCTTGCCGAGCTGGTAGGTCAACGTGCCGGTGGAGTTCATCGTCAGCAGGTCGCCGTTGCCGTCGGGGGTCCCGTCGCTGCCGGCGAAGTCGCGGGCGACGGCCGCACCGCCGGTGACGGTGAGCGTGCCGGAGTCGAGCTGGACGGCGGTGCCGCCCTCCTCGGCGGTGGCGGAGAGCTTCCACTTCAGCGAGCCGTTCGGGGCGTAACTCCCCGTTGCCGTACGGCCGTTCCAGATGGGCGCGACCGTGCGGCCGTCCGGGGTCCCGGTCAGCGTACGGACGGTCCTGCCTGCCGCGTCCTTGAGCGTCAGGCTCCAGGAGACGGACGGGCGGTTGAGCTTCCAGGTGGGGGCCCAGGCGGTGCTGGAGGAGGTGGTGCCCTTCAGGGCGGCCGTGGTGGGGATGGTCGCGCTGGTGAGGCCCAGGGCGGGCCAGGCGGTGAGGCCGCCGTATGTCTTCCAGCGGTCGGCCGTGCCGTCGTTGTCCGTGTCGGTGAATGCGGACCACACGGCGGTGGCCGTGTCGTCGGCTCCGGCGGCGACCTGGGCGTACACGTCGCCCTTGGTGGTGGTGTCGAGCGGCTCGGCCGTGCTCCAGGTGTCGTCGACGCGGGTGGCGGTGTACGGCTTGCCGCTCTCGCTCCACACGGCGCGCACGGTGCCGTCCGGGGCGATCGAGGCGTCGGCGGGCAGGTCGGACACCGACCCCGTCGTGCCCGACAGGGTCTGTCTGGCCGACCAGGTGCCGTCGGTGCGGGTGGCGGTGAACGTGCCGGGCGAGTACATCGACCGCCAGGCGGTCCATACGAGGGTGACGTCGCCGTCCGGTTCGACGAGCGGCTCCGGGGTGGCCTCGCCGCCCTCGGCGACGCCGGCCAGCTCGGGGGTGCTCCACTCGGAGGTGCCGCCGGGGTGCTCGGCGTAGTACAGCTTGGTGCCGCCCTTGTTGTACGCGAGCTTGAGCGAACCGTCGTCGGCCGCGGCGAGCTGGGCCGCGTCGCCGTCGGCGAAGTCGGTGGACGCGGTCCACTCCGTGCCGCCGGGAGCCCTGGTGTACGTACGGACCGAGGCGCCGGCCTTGTACTGGGAGAAGGCGACGGTGGTGACGCCGGCCGTGTCGACCGCGACGGACGGCGCGTAGACGGCCTCGGCCGCGTCCGCCGAGCGGGTGCTGACCTGGGACGGGGCGGACCAGGTGCCGTCGGCCGCGCGGACGGCCGCGCTGATCTCCACGTCGTCCGCGCTGCCCCCCGAACGCCCGGTCCACACCGCGGTGACCGAACCGTCCGGGCCCTCGGCCAGGTCGATCTCGTGCAGGTAGGCGGCCTGGTCGGCGGCCGAGACGACCTCGACCGGCTCCCGCCACGAGCCCTGGTCGGCGTCGTAGACGGCGCTGACGAGCCGGTTCGCCGCCGTCGAGGTGTCGTCCACGGCCTCGGTCCACAGCGCGGTGACGTTGCCGTCCGCGGTGGCCAGCAGGTTGGCCTCGGCGACCTTGGTGGGCGTGGCCGCAAGTTCGTGCGGCTCGCCGAAGGTGACGCCACTGCCGGGCTTGCGTACGGCGGCGTACAGCTTCCGCGTCGTCGTGTTCTGGAGGTCCCCCTGGTTCCAGATCGTGACCGCGGTGCCGTCACCGGCGATGGCGACGTCCTGCGTCTTCGTGTCGTCGGTGGTGCTGGTGACTTCGTTCCCGCCCTGCCAGGGCTTGAGATCGGATACGGATGCGGCTGCCGTCCCCGCCGCGATCAGCGGCAGGGCACCTCCCCCGGTGACGGCGAGCGCTACGACGGCGACGGCCGTGGTCAGCCGGCCACGGCCCAGGGCGTTACGGCCCACGTGAGTTCCCCTCCCCATGGGGGGAGTTGCTCCCCCCCGAACAAGCGAGCGGATGTTATCAGTGGGTTTTGGCCGCGATGTTTCGGCCGCTCAGGTGTCGTACGTGCCGTCCCACGGCTCGCCGAAGCCGAGCCGGTCCGGGTACAGCTCCGCCCAGGCCTCGCCCTCGTCCTCCCCGGTCAGCAGCCCGAACAGCACGCCGTCGACCGTGAGTTGGAAGGGGCGGATCGCGATGTCCGTGTAGGAGCGGCGGGGCAGGCTGCGCAGCAGCTTCGCCAGGTGGACGCGGGCCCGGGAGAGCACCGAGTCGTCGCCGTGCGGGTCGCGCTGCTGTTCCGCCCAGGTGCCCGCACACCAGACCTCCGAGTCGCGGTAGCGGCCCTCGGCGTCGAAGGTGTGGAGCACGGTGTAGAGGCGTTTGTGCTCTTCCCAGCCGTCGTCGGGACGGAAGCCTTCGGGGAAGGCGTACGTGATCGACGCCAGGAACTGACCGTCCGCGTACCGGCCGATGGTCTCGGTGCGGTGCCTCGGCTCGTAGGCGATCGGAATGACGTGAGGGACTGCCATGGCGGAAACCATACGGGTGAGTGGGGACATGCCAGAAGTGGGGGCCACCCCCGAACCGGCTGCCGGGTGGGCCCGGGATCTGTTCGTGCCGGCGTCGGCTTCGGCGTCGTGGTTGCCGCTCGACGACGAGGGCGCCCGGGACGTGAAGACCCGGGCGCCCTACGGCATGTGAGGTCCCTCAGGAGAGAGACTTGTATCCGCCCCACCCGGTCGCGATCGTCGTACGCGAACCGAACGATCCCTTGCCGTCCCCGCTGTTGCGGTACAGGTGTCCGCTGGTGTCGCGGGAGACCAGGTCGGCCTTGCCGTCCGTCGTTGCAGCGGTCGCCGCTCAGGTCGCCGAAGGGGATCGCCGTGGTGGTGGTGGTGGGCCAGCCGGTGCCGGTGTACTTCGAGTTGAACTTGCCCGTGCCGGTGCCGCTCTGGAAGGTGAGGCCGCCGGAGGAGTTCAGGGTCAGCATGTCGCCGCGGCCGTCCGGGCCGTCGGGGCTGGTGAAGTCGTGGCGTACGGCGGCCCCCCGGGTGAGGAAGCCGTCGCCGGTGGCCACCGTGGTCGCGGTGCACGACCGGGACCACAATGCCGCGAAGAACGTGAAAACGGCCGCCGGACTGGCGGTTACAGCCTGTGGAGCGCGGTGAAGACCAGGACTCGTCCTGGCACAGCGCGACGAAACAGGAAGCCACGGATTCTCCACCGAACCCCGTGCCGCGTAGCGGCACAGGGTTCGGCAGGGAAGGCCGGAATCCCCGGGCTCAGCCCGAGGAGCAAGTCACTTCGCCACGAACTGCGTGAGGATCGCCTGGACTTCGTAGATGTCGACGCCCTTGGTGAAGGTCTTCTCGACGGGGGCCGCGGTGCCGGAGATCCAGATTTTGAGCTCGGCGTCGAGGTCGAAGGTGCCGGCGGTCTCCACCGCGAAGTGGGTGATGCTGCGGTACGGGATGGAGTGGTACTCCACCTTCTTGCCCGTGATGCCCTGCTTGTCGACGAGGATGAGGCGGCGGTCGGTGAGCAGGATGGAGTCGCGTATCAGCAGGTACGCGGCGTGGACCTGCTCGTTCTGACCCAGCAGGCGCGCGTAGTCCTTCTGCGCCGCGGCCGGGTCGATGGTGCTCGCGTTTCCGAAAAGTGCCATGGATGAACCCCCCACTCAGTGGACTCATGTGTCCACTTATGTCCCAGTAAGCCAATGGCTTCACATGATCTTCGCAATTTATACAGCCTGGTAGGGGGCGTGCACAGAGGAGAAGGGGATTCCACAGGTTCCGCTGTTGCCGCCATCGTGCGTCCGGACAGGGGTGTTCCGGGGTTCTGACGCCGAGGGCCCGGGAACTGTTCGTTCCCGGGCCCTCGGTTGCGTGACTGCCGCTACTCCGGAGCGCCGCCGAAGCGCTCCTTGTACGCCTCCAGGTCCTCGTCCGTGATCTTGGCGAAGAGGACCGGGGGGACCGTGAACGGGGTGCCCGCGGGGACGGAGGACAGGGCCTTCGCCTCGTCCGCCGAGACCCACGCCGCCGTGTCGTCGCTCAGGGCGAACGCCTCGCGCATGGCACGGGAGGAGGCCGGGATGAAGGGCTCCGAGACCACCGAGTAGAGGTGGATCAGGTTCATCGCCGTACGCAGGGTCAGCGCCGCGCCCTCGGGGTTGGTCTTGATCTCCAGCCAGGGGGCCTTCTCCTCCAGGTAGGAGTTGCCCGCCGACCACAGGGCGCGCAGCGCGGCCGCGGCCTTGCGGAACTGGAGGGCCTCCATCTGGGTCTCGTACTCGGCGAGCAGGCCCGCGATCTCCTCGCCCAGCTTCGCCTCGGCCTCGCCGGCCTCGGCGCCCGCCGGGACCTCCTCGCCGAAGCGCTTCTTGGAGAAGGACAGGACACGGTTGACGAAGTTGCCGAGGGTGTCGGCGAGGTCCTTGTTCACCGTGGCCGTGAAGTGCTCCCAGGTGAAGGACGAGTCGTCCGACTCGGGAGCGTTGGCGATCAGGAAGTAGCGCCAGTAGTCGGCGGGCAGGATGTCCAGCGCGTGGTCGGTGAAGACACCGCGCTTCTGGGACGTGGAGAACTTTCCGCCGTAGTACGTCAGCCAGTTGAAGGCCTTGACGTAGTCGACCTTCTTCCAGGGCTCCCGTACGCCGATCTCGGTGGCCGGGAACATCACCGTGTGGAACGGGACGTTGTCCTTCGCCATGAACTCCGTGTAGCGGACCGGGTTCTCGCCGGAGTCCGCGTCGTACCACCAGGACTTCCAGTCGCGGTTCTCCGGGTCGAGGTCCGACCACTCCTTCGTCGCGCCGATGTACTCGATCGGGGCGTCGAACCAGACGTAGAAGACCTTGCCCTCGGCGGCCAGCTCCGGCCAGGTGTCGGCCGGGACCGGGACGCCCCAGTCGAGGTCACGGGTGATGGCGCGGTCGTGCAGGCCCTCGGTCAGCCACTTGCGGGCGATGGACGAGGCCAGCTGCGGCCACTCGTGCTCGTGGCGCGCCACCCACTCCGAGACCTCGCTCTGGAGCTTCGACTGGAGCAGGAAGAGGTGCTTCGTCTCGCGGACCTCCAGGTCCGTCGAGCCGGAGATCGCCGAACGCGGGTTGATCAGGTCGGTCGGGTCCAGGACGCGCGTGCAGTTCTCGCACTGGTCGCCGCGCGCCTTGTCGTAGCCGCAGTGCGGGCAGGTGCCCTCGACATAGCGGTCCGGGAGGAAGCGGCCGTCCGTCGGCGAGTACACCTGGCGGATCGCGCGCTCCTCGATGAAGCCGTTCTCGTTCAGGCGGCGCGCGAAGTGCTGGGTGATCTCGCGGTTCTGCGGGCTGGAGCTGCGGCCGAAGTAGTCGAAGGACAGCTCGAAGCCGTCGTAGACCGCCTTCTGCGCGTCGTGCGCCTGCGCGCAGAACTCGTCGACGGGGAGACCCTGCTCCTTCGCCGCCAGCTCGGCCGGGGTGCCGTGCTCGTCCGTCGCGCAGATGTACAGGACGTCGTGGCCGCGCTGGCGGAGGTACCGGGAGTACACGTCCGCCGGGAGCATGGACCCCACCATGTTGCCCAGGTGCTTGATCCCGTTGATGTACGGAAGGGCGCTGGTGATGAGGTGTCGAGCCATCGCGGGCTGCTCCCAAGTCGCTACGTGGGGTGACGATCGTCGGAATTCGGGTCGGCGGGTCGTCGTCTGTGAACCTTGAAATCGTAGCCGACATGGGCAGGCCGCCCGCTTCCCGTTCTAAGGGGTGGGAAGGGGGCGGCCTGCGGTGGTTCCTACGGGGTTTACGGGCGCCAGTTCTCCAGTACGCCCTCGTAGACCTCGGCGTCCGTCAGCTCGCGCGGGGTCGGGCCCGCGTGGAAGAAGGCCGTGTTCCCGGTCTTCAGCTTGCGGAGGTAGTCGAAGGCCTTGTTGTCCTGCTCGCCGAAGGCGACGAAGGAGAAGAAGACGGTGGGGTGGTCCTTCGCCGCGTCCGTGAGGGACTGGGTGGCGGGGGTCTTGGCGTCGGGGGCGCCGTCCGTCTGGAAGATCACCAGCGCCGGGTCCGTGGTGCCGGACTTCTGGTGGTGGGTGAGGACTTCTTCGACCGCCACGTGGTAGCTCGTACGGCCCATGCGGCCGAGGGAGGCGTGCAGCTCGTCGATCTTGTTCTCGTGCTCGGGGAGGGTGAGCTCGCCGGTGCCGTCCAGTTCGGTGGAGAAGAAGACGACCTGGACCGTGGCCTCGGGGTCGAGGTGGGCGGCGAGGGCGAGGGCCTGCTCGCCGAGGGCCTGGGCGGAGCCGTCCTTGTAGTACGGGCGCATCGAGGCGGAGCGGTCCAGGACGAGGTAGACCTTGGCACGGGTGCCGGTGAGGTCCCTGTTCTTGAGGGCCGTTCCCGCTTCCTTGTACGCGGTGACCAGGCTCGGGGCGCGGGTCTTGAGGCGCGTGAGGGGGACGGCGGGCTTGCCGGGCGCCTCGGCCTCGGCTTCGCCTTCGGCCCCTTCTTCTTCCCCGCCCGCACCGCCCGTGCTGCTTTCGTCGTCGACTGCGGGTGGCCCCTGTGGGGCCTGATCGCCGTCGGCGGCCACCGGCTCGTCCGCCTGTGCCGCGACCGGGGTGGGCTCCTCGGCTACGACGGGCTCGGGCTCGGGCTCGGGCTCGGCGACCGGGTCAACCTCGACCACGGGCTCGGGCTCCACCACGGGCTCGACCTCGGCGACCGGCTCGGGCTCCGGCTCGACCTCGGCGACCGGCTCGACCTCGACCACGGGCTCGGGTTCCGGCTCGGGCTCCACCACGGGTTCGGCCACGGCGACCGGCTCGGGCTCGACCACAGGCTCGGGCTCCACCTCAGCCACAGGTTCCGGCTCCGGCTCCGGCTCCACCTCAGCCACAGCTACAGGCTCCGGTTCCGGCGTCACGGTCTCCGCCGGAGGCGTCGGCGTCGGCTTCGGTACCGTCACGTTGTCGAACGCCGCCGACACCAGCTCGTCCACGACGGACGGCTTGGGCTCGGGCTCGGTCGACGGGGCCGGAATCTTCGGCTCGGCCACGGCCGCGGCCTCCGGTGCGGGGGCCGGCTCCGGCTCCGTCGAAGGGGACGGAACGGTCGGAACCGTCGGAGTCGAAGCCTCCCGCGAGGTCTCCCCGTCGGTGTCACGACCCTTGCGTGAGCGGCCGAACGCATTCCGCAAGACGGTGAGAATGCCCATGTGCGCAACCCTTCGCGTGAGTTGATCCCGTCAATCCCTGGCCAGGACGGACACGTAAGGTTAACGGCCGCAGCCGGCGATCTTGGGCAGGGGCGGATACCGAAAAGGCGACGGTGTCAACACCCCGACAGCTCCAGCAGGTTCACCCTTCGGTGGCGCCGTCTCGCACGTAGACGGCATGACCGCCGACGAGGTCTTCCTCGTAACAACCCTCCTCAGTGCGGTGAGGCGATCGCCCGTGCCGTCGCGACCTCCTGCCGCAGAGGTTCGAGCACGGAGCCCGAGGGCCCGGTGAGATCCGTACGGACGGTGAAGAGCACGTCGGTCTCGCGCAGGCCCTCGGACAGTTCCCGGAGCTGGCGGACGACATGGGCGACCTCGGCGGTGGACGGCTTGGGCGAGCCCTGTTTGACGCGGACGCCGGCCGCGGTCGTGGCGTCGACGATCCGCTCGACGGCGACGACGAGCGGCCACCAGGCGGCGGCGCGGCGGCCGATGGGCGGCGGTTCGGTCAGGGCCCGCTGGAACTCCGTACGGATCTGGGAGAGGTCGCGGTAGAGACGGCGCCGTCTGCGGGCACGGGCGGCGGGATCGGCGCCGCTGCGGAACGCGTACTCGACATAGCCGGCCGTGTCGGCGACGGCGTCCGCGAGCCGGTCGCCGACACGGGTGTGCCAGCTCTCCCGCCACAGCAGGTACCCGGCGACGAGCGCGATCGCGCACCCCATGAGGGAGTCGACGAGGCGGGGCACGAGGAGCCCGGTGCCCTGGTGGTTGAGGAGGTCGGAGAGGAGGAGGATCACCGGGGTGATGGCGGCGGTCTGGTAGCCGTAGCCGCGCGGGGTCAGCACCGGGATGAGCGGGGCCAGGACGAACAGGGCGAGCACGTCCCACCAGCCGTTCGGTACGAAGGTGAGCACCGCGGCCGCGACGACGAGCCCGGCGACCGTGCCCAGCGCGCGCATCAGCGCCCGGGAGAAGACGGACCCGAAGTCGGGCTTCATCACGAAGGTGATGGTGAGGGCGACCCAGTAGGAGCGCGGCACCGAGACGATCGAGACCAGCGCCTGGGCGAGGCCGATGCACAGGGCGAGGCGTAGGCCGTAGCGCCAGGAGCCGGCGGACAGCAGGACGTTGCGGGCGGCGCGCGAGGCGCGGATCCGGAGGGCGGCCGGGCGGCCGAGGCGGTCTTCGAGGGCGTGCGGGTCCGGAGCCCGGTCCGTCACGACGGCGGCGGCGTGCCGCAGCGCGTGGTCGACGGCGCGCGCGGTCTCGTTGACGGGGGTGGGCAGCTGGAGCCCTATGGGTCCGGTGTAGCCGGTCTCCACGGCGTCGGCGAGATGGCGTACGGCGGCGGGCACCTCGGCGGGCAGCGGCTTGCCGTACTGGTGGGCGGCGGGGGCGGCCTCGACGACGGGTGTGACGGCGTTCAGCTGGGCGAGCAGCCGGACGAGGTCGGGGCTGCGGCCGTGGTGGAAGGCGCGCCGGGCGAGGACGACGTCGTACGACTGGTTGAGGGACTGGGTGACGGCGACGCGCAGGTCGACGTACGCGTCGGTCCCGGCGGCGGCGAGCAGGTCCGCGGCCGTCCGGTAGGTGCTCGCGACGGTGGCGCGCTCCGGCACCCCCGACCGCAGCGGCCAGGCGAGCAGTGCGAGGGCCAGGACGAGGAGCCCGCCGCCGGACATCAGCAGGGGCGCCAGCCACCACTGCCCCGGCAGCGGAATTCCGGCGCCGATCACACAGTTGAGGAGCAGCAGCAGTCCGGATACGGAGGCCACGGCGCCGATCGTCGAGATCATCCCGGAGACCAGCGCGACCCCGGTGACGGCGGCGACGGCGACCCAGCCGTGCCCGAACACGAGCGAGCCGATGGTGACGCCGATCGCGCCGAAGAGCTGGGGCACCGCGATGTTGAGGATCCGCAGGCGATAGGCGTCCGCGGTGTCGCCGATGACCCCGGACAGGGCGCCCATGGAGGCGAGGGCGCCGTAGGCCGGCTGTCCGGCGGCGAGGCCGATGGCGAGCGGAAGGGCCATGGCGACGGCGGCGCGGGCGGCGGCGGCCCAGTTGACGGACGCCTGTTCCGGCCGGAGGTTCCTGACCAGCCAGTCGGGAGGGGTGAGGCCGATGGGGAACTCGCGGGACATGCCCCAAGTATGGCCGTTCCGCGCGGCCACCCCAGGATCATCCCCCGGCTCATCCCCGGCTGATCCCCCGGCTCATTCGTGCTGGTGAAGCGTGAGATCGACGCTCACTCGTGCTGGTGGAGCGTGAGATCGACGACGAGGGCGCGGTGGTCGGTGCCGGTGATGCGGAGGAACGTGGCCTTGTTCGCCGAGAAGTCCTCGGAGACCAGGACGTGGTCGATCTGCGCGCCGAGCGTCGGCGTGGTCCGTGCGGGCCAGCTCGGGGTGCGCGCGTCCCCGGCGAGACGGGCGCTGTCGCGCAGTCCGGTGTCGAGGATGTGGCGGAACGCGGCGTGGTCCTGGGAGGCGTTGAAGTCTCCGGCGAGGATGGTGGGGCTCGCGCTCGCCGCCGCGTAGTCGCGCAGTTCCCCGAGCTCGCGCCGCCAGACGCCGAGCTGGCCGGGGAGCGGGGGCATGGGGTGCGCGAGCTGGAGCCGTACGTCGTGCCCGTCCACGTCGGCGACGGCTCCGGGCATGCCCATGGTGCCGCGCACACCGTCGGCTCCCGTCAGCGGGAACCGGCTCATGATGACGGACCCGTCGGACCCGGCCCCTTCGACGGCCTCGCGGTACGGATAGACACCACGGCTTCCGCCGAAGGCGTCCTCCAGCGCCCGCGAACACCCGTACTCGCACTCCTCCACGAACAGGATGTCGGGCTTCTGCCGCCGGACGGCCGGGATCAGCGCGTCGGTACCGCGCCCGAACTCCACGTTGGAGGTCATGACCCGCAGTTCGGCGAGCGGAGTGCCGCCGGGCTCGCTGGTCCTGCCGTAGGGCTCGATGAACCAGGCGACGCACCCCAGCAGCAGCACCCCCCACACCATCCCGACCCGCCATCGCGCGAGCAGCGCCAGCAGCAGCCCGAGCCCGGTGGGCGCGAGCAGCCACGGCAGGAACGCCAACAACTGCGGCACGGGCGTGATCCCGTCGCTGTCGGCCGCCCGGCATCCGACGACCACACTCACCCCGGCGAACAGCAGCCCCGCCGCCCAGGCCCCGACCGTCCGTCCGGCCCCCCGCCGTGCACCGGTCGGTTCCCCGGCACTCGTCCACTCAGCCGCCGCAGTGTCCAAGTCCCGGCCTTCCGCTCGTCCGCGTGGGGGTGCCCGAATCCTCCCTCAAAGACGGGGTGCGGCGGTGGAGGGTTGCCCTTTGCGGTGTGCTGCGGGGGCCTACCGTGTCGCGTGCGAGTGGTCCGCGGTCGCCAGCGCCCACATCACGAAGACCGCGAGGGCGATGGAGACGACGGACCAGACGGGGGCGTAGGGCAGGAACATGAAGTTCTCGATCAGGTAGAGGGCCGCCAGACCGATGCCGAAGCCGCGGGCCACGTCGAAGCCCTTCAGGATGCCCCAGCCGGTGACCGCGACGAGCACGCCGATGATGAGGTGGATCCAGCCCCAGGTGGTGAGGTCGAACTCGTACACGTAGGTGCCGATGCGCTGGTAGACGTCGTCGGTCGCGATGTTCGAGATGCCGTTGAGCACGCCCACGACACCGCTGACCATCATCAGGACACCGGCGAAGACGGTGCCGCCCGAGGCCCAGGACGAGGAGGCGGAGGGCTCGGGGTCGGGCGGTGCGGTGTTCTGGGCCATGGGGTCTCCTCGGGGCCGGAGTGTCACCCGCAGGTTCGCTCCGGGGGACGCGCGGTCGCATTCCCGGTGGGCCGAACGGGGGACGCTTTCCGATCCCCCTCCCGCGGTCGCGGCCGGGCTCAGTCGCCGAGCCGCGCCAGGAACCCCGCGAGCACCCCGTTGAACTCCTCCGCCCGCTCCAGGTTCGGCATGTGGGCCGCCGACCCGATCACGTGCAGCGTGGAGTCGGGGAGCGCCGCGTGCATCGCCTGCGCGTCGGAGACCGGGGTGTACTCGTCGTCGGCGCCCACGACGACCAGGGCCGGGACGGTGACCCGGGTCAGCAGCTCGCGGTAGTCGGGGCGTTCGGCCCGGCCCCGCAGGGCGGCCGCCGCGCCCTCGGGCGGGGTCGAGGTCATCATGCGGTGCACATGTGCCGTGACCTCCGCGTCCGCGTACGGCGCGACCATCTTGTGCAGCACCTCGTCGGCGTACCCGCGCATCCCCTCACGCAGCAGCCGGTCCGCCATGTCGTTGCGGGCCTTCTTGCCCTCCGGTGTCTCGGCGGCCGGGAAGGTGTCCGCGAGCACCAGGCCCCGGATCCGCTCCGGGAACTGCCAGTAGCACTCCATGACGATCTGGCCGCCCATGGAGAGCCCGGCCAGGACGAACTCCGCCACTCCCAGCTCGTCCAGCAGCGCCGCGATGTCCTCGGCGAACGTCGAGAGGGGAGTGACCCCGGGGACCACCGGGGAGGCGCCGTAGCCGCGCAGGTCCGGGGCGATCACGCGGCGCTCCGGCGCGAACGTGGCGGTCTGGGGAGCCCACATGGTGTGGTCGAAAGGGTGGCCGTGGATCAGGACAAGGGGCAGCGCCGACGAACCGGCGCCCCCTTCGTCCTCGTATGCGAGGAAGGGTGCCATGGCCATGACCCTAGGCTCGCCCAACTCCTCGGTGCAATAAGATCTTTGCTCTCGGTGCAATCCTGTTCCGGGTGCCGGACAGGGGGATCGACATGGTGGAGGACTACCGGCGGATAGCCGACCGGATCGCCGAGGACATCGCCGCCGGGCGGCTTCGGCCCGGTGAACGGCTGCCCCCGCAGCGGGTGTTCGCGCGGCGGCGCGGCATCGCGGGGTCGACGGCCGGGCGGGTGTACGGCGAACTGGTGCGGCGCGGACTGGTCGTCGGCGAGGTCGGGCGTGGCACCTTCGTGCGGGCCGCGCCGCTTCCCTCGGGCCGAGCGCTCGCCGAACCGGCGACCACCGCACCGGTCAACCTGGAGCTCAACTACCCGTCCGCGCCCGGCCAGTCGGAGCTCCTCGCCCACGCCCTGGCCCCGCTGCTGCGCCCCGACGTCCTCGCGGAGTCCCTGCGCACCGCGCCCGCCACCGGCACGGCCGCCGCCCGCGAGGCCGCCGCCGGGCTTCTCGCCACCCCGGGCTGGCGCCCCGCCCCGTCCCGGCTGACCTTCGCGGGCAACGCCCGTCAGGCCATCGCCGCCGCGCTCGCCTCCCTCGTACGGCCCGGGGGCCGCGTCGGCATCGAGTCCCTGACGTATCCCCTGGTCAAGGAGATCGCGAACCGTCTTGGCGTCACGCTGGTCCCGCTGCCCATGGACGCGGAGGGGCTCCGCCCGGAGACGGTCACGGCCGCACACCGTTCGACACCGCTGTCCGCCGTGTACGTCCAGCCGACCCTGCACAACCCGACGTCGGTGACGATGGGGGATGCGCGGCGGCGTCAACTGGCGGCCACCGCAAGGGAGTTGGATCTCCCTCTCGTCGAGGACCGCATCTGGTCCTTCCTCCATGAGGGCCCCCTCGATCCCCTCGCCGCGTACGCGCCCGAGCGCACGTATGTCGTCGACGGTCTCTCCAAGCGTGTCGCCCCGGGCCTCACGGTCGGTTTCCTCGTCGCGCCGGAGGGACGGGTCGAGCAGGTGGCGGCGGCTCTCCGCTCGGGCGCGTGGACCGCGAGCCGGTTCGCCCTGGAGGCGGCGGTGCGCTGGATCGCCGACGGCACGGTGGAGCACCTGGTCCGCGCCAAGCGTGCGGACGCGGCGCACCGCCAGCGCCTGGTCGCCGAGCATCTGCGCGGGTACACCGTGCACTCCGATCCGCACGGGTATTACGCCTGGTGGGAGCTGCCGTACCCGTGGCGCGCCGACACCTTCGCGGCGGCCGCGGCAAAGCGGGGGATGGCGATCACCCCGGGGTCCGCCTTCACCGTCCCGGTCCTCGGCACGCGCGCCGAGGACTGCGTCAGGCTCGGACTTGCGTCGACTGCTCCGCCGGAGCTTGCGCAAGCTTTGCGGACGCTCGCCGGTATCGCGCGTACGCGCCCGTGAGCACGGCGGTCAGGGCCACCCCGAGGCCCAGGGCCAGCAGCAGCCAGGAGACGAACCGGAGGGTTTCGGTGAGGGCGTCGTACACCGCGCCCGCGGCCGTCCGGGACACGTCGGGCGGCAGATCGGCGAGGGTGAGCCGGCGCCCCACGGCGACCGCGACGCCGAGGAACGCGGCGCCCAGCGCGGTGCCGAGCCCGGTCGCCAGGACCGCCCGGCGGCGGCACACCGCGACCAGGATGCCCGCGAGGGCGAAGACGACCGCGCCGACCGGCAGCCAGAAACCGGCGACTTCGAGCACGTGGAACCCCTTCCGGAGCTGGGCCAGATCCTCGGCCGCGAGCACCGTGATCTCGGTGTGCTCGACGGGGATCCGGTTCGCCAACGGCATGTGATCGTCGGCGAGTTGACGCTTGACCCGTTCGGTGACGCGCGCGAGGTCGACGGTCACCGCACCCTCGCGGTCCTCGCGCAGCGCCCGCATCACGGCGTCGTGCGCGGCCATGTTCGCGGCCTGCCACGCCGTGCGGTACGCCTCGGTCTCGGTGAAGGAGCGCACCGCGTCCCGCACGAAGTGGTTCACCGGCCCCTGCAACCGCGGCCGTACGTGGACCTCGCGCAGGATGCCGTCCGTGACGCCCGCCGCGATCGCGTCCCGTACGTCGGTGTCGGAGGCGAGCGGCGCCATCGTGGCCTCGTACCGCCCGGAGTCACCGAGCCCGTACATCGCCCAGGTCGACAGCGCGCCGAGCGGCGCCAGCAGGCAGGCGAACACGATCAGCACGGCCGACACAGCGCTCCGGACACCTTGGGACACCCCACCAGGCAAAGCCCCCCGGCCCTCCCGTGCGAGCGGTTTGACTGCATATGGGCGCATACGACAAGCCGAACGGGGACCGCCCAAACCCCAGTAACCACAGGGGCCCCACGCTCTCCGGTGGAGCGCTCACCCGAACGGGTGTTACCTGGATCTGGGGAGAAGGAGGCCGATATGCGCAAAACCCCGGCCCTGCGGACCCTGGCCGCGGCCCTGTTCACCGGCGGCGTTCTCACCGCGGCGGCGGTGGGCACCCCGGCGGCTGCGGCTCCGTCGGCGCACACCTCCGGTGGCGACGGCTCGAACAGTCCGGTATGGGGCACTGTCGTCTCCCGCGGCGACCTGAACCTGCGGTTGCAGCCCACCTCGAACTCGCCGGTCGTCGGCAGGCTCTCACCGGGCACCGAGGACCGCGTCGAGTGCGCGGTGACGGGACAGAGCGTCTTCGGCAACTCGGACTGGTACTGGCTCGTGGGCGCGCACGCCTGGGCGAGCGCCGCCTTCGTGGACACCGGCCGGCAGTGGGTGCCGAGCTGCTCGGACCCGTGCCCGGACTCGAACGACGGGTACTGGAACAACTCGAACGGGAACGACGCCAACGGGTACGGCGGCTCCGGCGGGAGCAACAACTCCAATGGGAACGACAACAACTCCAGCTGGAACAACGACAACTCGTCCTGGAACTCCGACCCCTGCAACGACCCCGGCTGGAGTTCCTCCGGCTCGGGCACCTGGAGCTTCAGCGTCTCCGGCTCGTGGAGCTGGAGCCTGACCGGCTCCTCTTCCAGCTCCTGGGACTGGGTCCCAGGTGGCAGGTGAGTAGGTGAGTGAGGGAGACGCACGAGGCCCCGGCATCATGCCGGGACCTCGTGCGCCGTTTGTCTCCACCGGGCGGGTCTGTCTCCACCGGGCGTCAGCGCGGATCGGGGTGCCCCGCCGCGTCCTCGTGCGTGTAGTAGCGGTAGAAGGCCACCGCGAACACGCCCGCCGCGACCCCCAGCGCCATGAGCGTGGACCGCAGGACGGAGGCGCCGGTCTGGGCGTACAGGAATCCGAACGTGATGCCCGCGAACGCCATCCACAGCACCGCGTGCAGCTCGCGGTGCATCAGCGGCGCCAGCATGCGTACGCCGACGTAGAGCAGCGCGACCGCGATGGCGCACACGAAGCCGAACAGGACGTTCCAGCCCGTGATCGGGCCGCCGTCGCGGTTGATCGCCGCGGCCCAGTAGCCGTAGATGAGCCCGCCGACGATGGGTATCGCCCACTTCGCGAAGGTGTGGACCTCTGGCCCGAAGACGTCCGGCGTGACATAGGCGGGTGATGTCGTACGTGATGTGGGTGCCGCGTGAGCCATGGGAGGCTCCTCTCTCCTCGCCCCGCCTTCCAGAGCACACCTCGCCGGGGCGCCTGGCAAGTCGGGATGCGGCGGCCTTGACCCCGTGTTTCGCTGAGCCTCATGAAGCTCGTACTCTTCGGCGCCACCGGCATGGTCGGCAGCCGTATCGCCACGGAGGCGTCGGCGCGCGGACACCAGGTCGTGGCCGTGAGCCGGTCCGGGCAGTCCCCGATCCCCGGGGTCACCGCGACGGCGGCGGACGCCTCGGACCCGGCGAAGGTGGCGGAGCTGGCGGCGGGCGCGGACGCGGTGGCCTCGGCCTGCGTGCCGCCCAGGGACGGCTCCGACCCGCGCGAACCCTTCCTCGCGATCAACAGGGCGCTGGTGGAGGGCGTACGGCAGGCCGGCGTGCGGCGGCTCCTGGTCGTCGGCGGCGCGGGCAGCCTGGAGATCGCACCCGGACAGGCGGTGGCCGACCAGCCCGGGTTCCCCGAGGCCTACCTCCCGGAGGCCCTCGCCCACCGCGACGCCCTCGCCTACTACCGCACCGTCGAGGACGGTCTCGACTGGACCTACGTCTCGCCCGCCGCCGAGATCGCCCCCGGCGAACGTACGGGCACCTTCCGTATCGGCGGCGACCGGATGCTCACCGACGACCACGGCAACAGCCGGATCAGCGCCGAGGACTACGCGATCGCCTTCGTCGACGAACTGGAGAAGGACGCCCACCCGCGCGCCCGGATGTCGGTCGCGTACTGACGAGCCGATGACGAGGCCGAGGCCGGGGCGGTACGGCGCGACGGGCCTCGCGGGCGGCCGGAGATCCCTGCTCGGCTTCCGGCCGCCCACCGCACGGCCGGACGCCGCCCAGCGGCAGAAGCTGCTGCGGGTGCGCGGCCACAGCGTCGCGTGGCTGCCGCCGCTGCTGCTGCTCGTCGCCATCGCGGTGCTCGACTGGAACACCGCCGGCGAGTTCCGGATCGTCTCCTGGATCGTGCTGGTGCCCGGTATCGCGGCGGCGATCTGCGGGGTCTCGGGCACGGCCGTGCTCGCGGTGCTCTCGCTGATCGCCTATGTCCTCGTGGACACGTCCTGGCCGAACCAGTATCAGACGGGCCTGCCCGACTTCATCCTCGTCGCCGTCGGCGGCATCCTCGCGATCCTCGCCTGCGCGGTCCGGGTCCGCAGCGAGCAGCGCATGCTGCACATGCGGGACGTCGCCGAGACCACCCGGCGCACCCTGCTGCGCCCGCTGGCCCCGGGCTGGGGCGACCTGGACCACGCGGCCGTGTACCTCGCCGCCGACAGCGAGGCCCGCGTCGGCGGCGACTTCTACGACATCCAGCCGGGCCTGCACGGCACCCGCGTCCTGCTCGGCGACGTCCAGGGCAAGGGGCTCGGGGCGGTGGAGGCGGCGGCCGCGCTGCTCGGCACGTTCCGTGAGTCGGCGTACCACGAACCCCGGCTCCACACGGTCGCCGACCGCCTGGAGGTCCGGATGCTGCGGCACGTCCGCTACCGCGCCGCCCTCGGCCGCGACGACGGAGACCGCTTCGCCACGGGCATCCTGGTCGGTTTCCCCGAAACCGCCGCCACGGACACCGTCGAGGTCATCAACTTCGGTCACGAACCCCCGCTCGTGGTCACCCCCGACGGCGTTCGGTCGCTGCCGTCCGGCGACGGACTCCCGCTCGGGCTCAGCGAGTTGGCGTTCGACCCGCCGCCCCTGCTCCGCGTCCCGCTGGCCCCCGGCGAGACCCTGCTCCTGGTCACCGACGGCGTGACCGAGGCCCGCGACACGGCGGGCGTCTTCTTCCCCCTCCGCGACCGGGTAGCCCAGGCCCTGGCCGAGGACCCGCGCACCGCCGAACCGCACCACCTGGTCCAGTTCGTCCGCGACGGCACTCTGCTGCACGCCGGCGGTCATCTGGTCGACGACACGACGATCTTCGCCGTACGACGCCCGCAGCGCACCGAGCCATAGGGGGCGTTTGCGATCCTCCCGTCCCCCCTTTGCAGCCGCAGCGGCTACGGTGCTGACGTACGTGATCGATGGGGGAGGGAACCTATGCCCGGAACCGTGCTGCTCCTCGCGGCCTCACCGGTGGGCAAGGGGTGTCTGGTGGACGCGGCGTCCGTGCTCCCCGTACTGGCGGCGGTGTCGCCCGCGGTGCTGTCGGGCACCGACACCGCGAACGTCGTGGAACTGGCCGACCCGCTGGAGCCGCAGGCGGTCCTCACCCGGCTGCGCGCGGCGGCGACCGCTCCCGGCCCGCTCACGGTGTTCATGACAGGCCAGCTCCAACTGGACCGCCGCCAGCGCCTGCCCCACCTCGCCCTCGCCCGCACCACCCCGGCGACGGTCCGCTACACCGCCTTCCCCTGGCACTGGATCACCGAGGAACTCCGGCTGCGCCCACCGGGCACGACCACCCTCTTCGTCGACCTGCACGCCGACGCGGAGACATGGGACCACCTCATCGCCCACCCCCTGACGGCGGGCCCGTCCGCCGCCCTGTACGGCAGGATCGCCCCGCCCCCGCCCCGCCGCACGGTGGCGGCACCGGCCTACATGAGAGCCGTCGCCACCATCCTCCGCAGCGGCTGGCGCCCCCCGCTCCCGCAGCTCCATCAGCAGGCGCTGACACGGGTGATGGGCGACGACGGCCGTACGGACCTGGTGCTGACGCCGGGCACACCCGCGGTGCCCCCGCAGCCGCGTACGCCCACGCCGACGGCACCCCCGCCGCTCCCGGCCCGGCCACCCGTGGCTCCGGCCGACGCCCACGAGTCCATCTCCGCCGCCGTCCAGGCCGGCCGGCACGGGGAGGCCGCCGGCCTGGCAGGACAACAGGAGCAGGCGGCGCTACGGGCGCACGGCCCCGCCTCCGAACAGGTGCTGCACTGGATGGAGGTCCGGGCGGACCTGGCGATGTTCGCGGGGGACGCGGTGCTCAGCTGCCGCACCTGGCTGACGATCGCGACCACACGGATCAACGCCGGCCAGGCCCCCGACTCCCCGGCCGTGGAGTCGGCCGTGGACCGGGCCCACCACCAGTGGGGCCGCATCGACGACGCGGCGCGGGCCCGTGAACTGGGGCCCGCGCTGGCCGACTTGAGACTGAGCGTGCCGGGGCGCCGGGAGGGCGCGCTGGATCACGTTCAGCAGCAGCTGCGTCAGCTCCAGACGCAGGCCTGAGAAGCCGGTTCACCCGGCATCAGACTTGCCCGGTGACGACCCCAGGCGAGGGACGGTCGCAAGGAACCCCACACGAAACCGGCCCTGCCTCATACCCTGGCAGTGACGAAGCTGCTGGGAGGGGCAAGGCCGTGACGTTTCAAGACGCTACCCCGGATCCGTACGCCGACCCGTTGGTGTTCGGCCAACGCCTACAGATCTTGCGCACCCGCAAGGGCATGACCCGAGATCAGCTCGCCGGACTGATCGGCAAGTCCGGTTCGTGGGTCAAGGGCGTCGAGACCGGCCGCCTGCGAACGCCCAAGCTCGAAGTGATCCTGCGCATCGCTGAGGTGCTGCGCGTGCGGGACCTGTCGGATCTCACCGGTAGCCAGTCCATGCACGTCGACCTCTTCACCGGCCCGGGGCATCCACGGCTCGCAGCGGTCAAAGCCGCGGTTGATGTCTATCCGCTGACGACTCAGCGCGAGGCGTCTCCAGCCGCTCATCTCCAAGCGCGGCTCTTCAGGGCCTGGAAGGCGAGGCACTCGGCACCGAACCACCGCGAGGTGCTCGGTGCGTTGCTGCCGGAACTGATCCAAGATGCGCAGCTCGCCGTTCGGCAATCCGACACCGTCCTTGACCGCAGAGCAGCGCAAGCCATACTCGCCGAGGTCTACTCGTTGACCCAGTTCTTCGTGGCCTACCAGCCGGACGCCCCTTTGCTGTGGCGCGTGGCTGAGCGAGGGCTGATCGCCGCGCAGGAGTCCGAGGACCCACACGCCATCGGCGTCGCCGCCTGGCTCGCAGCCCAGGCACACCGCGACTCGGGTCCGGCGCACTTCGACGCCGCCGACGCGGTGAACCTCGAAACTCTCAACTACCTCGAACCGCTCCTGCCGAGCGCCTCGGACGATGTCCTCGCCATCGCCGGCGCGCTTACCTTCGAGGCCGGATATACCGCGGCGCGGCGGGGCGAGACGGGTACGGCGTGGCGGTACTGGGACAAGGCGCGCGAGATGGCGGCACGGCTCCCGGAGGACTACTACCACCCGGTGACGTCGTTCTCGCGGGCCATCATGGGTGCTCACGCCGTTACCGTGGCCGTGGAGCTGCACCAGGGAGGCGAGTCCGTACGCCAGGCTGCTGCGGCGGATGCGGTCGCGATCCCGTCGAGGCCGCGCCGTGCTCGGCACCGGATCGAGGAAGCCCGCGGCTACCAGCTCGATGGACAGCCTGACGCAGCGCTCGCCACGTTGAACCAGGCGCACGAGGCTGCTCCCGAGACGATCAAGTACAACGGCTTCGCCAAGTGCATCGTCCTCGAAGAAGCCGAGTCGAAGAGTCCGGCCCGGCGCCGCCGCGCATCCGAACTGGCGGTCAAGCTCGGGCTCTTGGCTGCGTGACGGTAGGGGCACAATCTGTGCCCCTGCTCTCCTCTCGTCGCTCCTACGGTCGAAGACCACAGGACCCCGGCGGCCGCGCGAACGGCCCCGGGGCGTGGCCGATCTAACGAGGAGATCGACGTGCACCTTGTATCACAAACACTCGAATGGGTGAGGAAACGCCTGTTCATCCCGGGTACAACCCGTTCCGCTGTCGGCATCGAGATGCCGGTGACGGTGGGACCGGAACCCGTCGTATGTCGCCCGTTACCTGTGCTGCTTGACGCCGCGCTCGCCAGCGCTCGTCGCCGCCGAGCCCCTCACCTGTGGTCCAACGCCCACCAGCTGGCTTCCGTGAATGATCCCGGTCCCGGCGACTTGGTGCGCGCCTATGTCCTGGCGCCGGAAGAGCGTGCCCGGGTGCTGGCTTCGCCTGCTGGGGAGGCACGGTGACCATGACGCTGCACGAACCGAAGCTCGGCGACACCGTCGAGGACACCGTAACCAGGAAGATCGGCGAGGTCATGGGCTTCGAAGGCCCGTACGTGCAGCTGCGTCCGCTCGGGGGTGGCAGGGAGTGGGACGCCAAGCAGGAGAGCCTCCGGCCCGTCAGCGCTGTCGAGGCGCTCAGCGCGCGGGTGGCCGTGGCCAACGCCAGGTCCCGGGGTGAGTGCCCGTGACCGCAAAGACTGCTCTGCCGATTACGCCCCAGGCGATGCGCGCCCTCACAGCCCAGGTACTCGACGAGGACGCCGAACTGCCCACGGCCGAGGTGCTGGACGACCTGACCCTCCTCTACCGGGGGCACCTCATGCTGCTGATCCCCAAGGTGGAGAAGGCTGCCGGCGGGCGACCTGAGAGCGATGTGGCGAAGACCGGCGCACTCGCCGGGGTCAGAGAGGCCCGCACTCGACTGAACCTCGTGCCTGACAGGCCGTTGCCTCGCCAGGTGGCCCACGCGCAACGACTGGCCCGCTCCGTCGACTGCCTGCTCGATCACCTGGTCAACCTGAGTGGCGAGCGGCCATGAAGGTGATACTCGGCCTCGTCGCGTACGTGACTGCCGTAGCTGCTCCCGTTCTCGCCCTGGTGCTGGCGCGGACGCCGAACTGAAGCACTCCTATGGCGGCCGTTTCAGGTCAGGGCCGCATCCAGAACCCGCTGCACCGCGACCGTCGGAAGCCGTGGTGCAGCGGTTCGGAGTTCGCCCGGCTGTCGGCGTACGGCAGCACCAGCCCACGTGGGAAACCGGGAGAGTCCGCCCCAGGCAACGTCTGTCTCCTGTCCTGCGACGGCTCAACGATCACCGTACGCTTCCCACGGTCGCGGAGATTCTAGGGAACGCCAGGGCCTGATTTCCTACTCGCCGACGAGCGGGCCAGCAGTCGTGGCCACCCACCGAAGATACGCATCCGACCCGGCGACGATGGGCACCGCGGAAACCTCGGGGTTCTTCCACGGGTGGTGCGCCAGCAGGTGAGCTTCCAGTTCCGCATACCGGTCGGCGCGCGTCTTCATCAGTAGCTGCCACTCCTCCCCAGTCCCGAACTCCCCCTCATGCCAGAACACGGAGACCAGAGGACCGACGACCTGAGCCCCGGCAGCCAGCCGCCCGACGACTACAGAACGAGCCAGCTCCACCGCCTGTTCGCGGGTCTCTGTCGCTGTGGACACCTGCAAGAAGTCAGTCACGCGGGCGAGCCTAGCCACGCATGGTCGGGCCGACATCAGTGGACCCGTGGCGAGGACGGGTCATCTCAAGTCCTTCTACGACCTGTTGGGCCGCGCGCCCTATGCGAACGTCTAAGGGAACTGCTCACAGTGTGAGGCAGGCTGCCCCTCAGCGGATCGCTTCATCCATGAGCAGGTACAGCAGACCGACGAGGGATCCACTGCTCACGATTTCCCGACGGTCGATCATCCCGCGCACCTCGCTGAGGGGGATCCACTCGATGCGATCGGACTCGTTCTTCTCCGTGGGCGGCCCGGCGTAGGTCGCGCTGTCTGCGCGGAAGACGTGGTGTTGCGAGTCGGTGATCCCGTTGGCCGGCTCGGCGTAGATCAGGGGCTTGATGGGGCCCGGACGCCAGCCGGTCTCTTCCAGGACCTCGCGGGCTGCCGCTTCCTCTGGGGACTCGCCCTCCTCCACCAGTCCCATGGGCAACTCCCAAGCCCACGAGTCCGTGATGAAGCGGTGCCGCCACATCATCAAGACCTCTTGACGCTCGTTGACTACGGCAGCCACGGCCAGGTTCCGAAGCCGAACGACGTGGTACTCCCACCTGCGCCCATCCGGCTGCTGGACGTCGACCAGACACAGATTCACCCACTTATTGGTGTAGATCTGTCGCTCACCGTGGGTCGTCCACTCCATACCTGCGGCCCTCTCGATCGGGCTCCAGGATCTCAGACCGATGCAGCGACGGGGTCATGCCCGTCGGGTGGTGTAGCGATTCGCTCCAGGCTCGTCCGAAGTCCCTCCGGGTGGTGCGGGGTGATTGGCAGATCTGTTCCGCTGGGGAAGCGGAAGTGGCAGGTGGACGGGGCTGGGCGTGGAACAAGTCTGCCAATCACTGGGCTTGTGTTGCTTGTTGGAGCCCGGGGCCTCTGGCGTCTCAAGGGCATAGCGCAGCGGAGTGCGGTCGTTGGTGTGGGCTCTCGAGGGAACGCCGTGCCGCCCTGCTGCTACGCGCAAAGCAACAGGGCGGCATGGGCATACGGCCAGCAGGACAAAGAGTCGTCCGATCCCCCGGCAGCCGGTGAGACCGAGCTCGTGAAGCTGGCCTCAGCTGGTGAAGATGAAGTACTTCCAGGCGCCGTGCGTCGTGGAGTTGACGGTGTCGCCCGACGAGCTGTTGATGTACGAGTCGCGGACCCGGAAGCGGTAGCCGGTCGGCGGGGTGCCGGTCACGGTGACCGCCGACTTGCCGGAGGAGCTGAGCTCGAAGTACTCGGTGCCCGTGGTCTGCCAGGAGCCCTGGGTGTACACCTGCATCTGGAGGCGCTGCTTGCGGCCCGGGTACGCCGTCATGGTGGTGGTGAAGACGGGGTCCTTGGACTGGTGGAAGTAGTAGTACGTGTGGCTCCAGGCCGACTTGGTCTTGTAGTGACCGCTGACCGCCGTGGAGACCTTCACGTGGGCGCCGACCGTGCTGGTGGCCGTCTTCGGCTTGTAGCGCGCGTCGCCCGCGAACTTCGCCGTGATCTTCGCGTCACGGGTCAGGTCGAGGGTCACCGACAGATTGCCGGACGAGTTGACCGTGCCCGACTTCACCAGCTTGTTGGGCTTGTCGGAACCGTACGGGTCGGACCAGATCTCGACCTTGCGGTTCTTGTACGTCGTCCCCAGGTGCGCCGTGAACTTCACGTCGGCGCCGTACGCGTACACCTTGCCGTTGTTGTTGAGCGACAGGGTGGCCGAGGCGCGCGAGACCTCCACCGAGTCGGAGCCGGAGCCCGCCGAGTGGTCCGCGTCGCCCGCGTACTTCAGCGTGTACTTGACCTTGCCGCCGGCGGGCGGGGTGTCGGTGAAGGAGTACGTGCCGTCGGCCTTGACCGTCACCGAGGCGAGCGCCTTGCCGGCGGTCGACTCCAGGTCGGTGCGGGTGACCGTGAGCTTGGCGCCCGCCGGGAGCGCGAGCTTGGAGGTGACCTTGCCCTTGACGGTGAGCTGCTTGGCGCGGGTGGCGGTGGCCGGGGCGTCCACGGTGATGGCGGTGGCGGCCTTGGTCGGGTCGGTCAGGACGCGCAGCGAGTAGACGCCCTCGCTGTTGGACGTCACCGCGAACAGCCGGCTGTCGTCCGGCGCCCAGGCCAGGCCCGAGGTGGCCAGCAGGTCGGAGCCCGAGGTCTGGCCCGTGTTCGGGAAGTCGTAGGTGCGGACCGAGGTGGTGGTGCCCGGCCGGTACACGTACACGTCCGGCTCGTACGAGCCGTCGATGCCCGCCGCGACCGCGCCGTCCGGGGCGATGGCCACGGAGTTGGGGTACGCGTCGCTGGCGTACTGGCCGTCCGCGGTGAGGTCGGAGGTCTTGAACACCTGGTGGTAGTACGGCGATCCGCTGGCCACGACGACGTGCTGGGCGTCCGGGGTGACCTGGAGCTCCCCGAAGCTGCCGCTGCCGTTGCCCGTCGCGGTGCGGGTGGCGGTGCCCGACGAGACGTCGTACACGCCGAGACGGTCGCTCTCGCCGCCGACCAGGAGGTTCGAGCCGGGCGCGGCGTCGAGCATCGGCGCGTTGTACCAGAAGACGTTCGGGTCCTGGTCGAGCGTGACCACGGGCTGCTCGCCGGAGAGGTCGAGCGAGCCGATGTTGCCGGCCCCGGAGGCGCCGTAGCCGAACCAGAGCTTGCCGCCGGCCAGGGCGACGCTCTGCGGGTAGTGGCCGTCGCCGGTCGCGTAGCGGGCGGACTCCGTCTGCGTGGTGGTGTCGATGGCGACCACCGCGTCGGCGTCGCGCACCGCCGCGTACAGCGTGTTCGAGTCGGCCGACAGCTCCATGCCGATGACACCCGGCAGGGAGGTGATCTGCTTGACGACGGTCCCGGCGTAGTCGGTGACCACGATCTTGCCGTTGGACGGGTCGCTGACGAAGACGTGCTGGTGGACGCCGTCCACCACGATGTCGGCGGACGACTTGACCGGCAGGCTCTTGCTGGAGTCGGCGGCGGCGGTGCCGGCCGTGCCGATGGCCAGGGCGGCGGAGCTGAAGACGACCGCGAACGCCGTGGCGATGGGAAGAGTGCGCATACGCACGCTGATTCGAACCCCCCGGAACGAAAAAGACGAAGGAGATGTGGACGCCGGGCAGGAGGCGGCCGTGCGGGACCATGCCGGACCGTGCGGGACCATGCGTGGCCGTGCGGGGCCTGTGTGCCTCGTGTGGCGAGTGAGCGAAGACTAGGTCACGCCACCGACAACGACGCCAGCGCCCCCGACACCAGCGTCCGCACACCCGGCGCGACCGTGCTCAGGTCGGGGGCGAAGAGCGGGCTGTGGTTGCTGGGCACGGCCGCGATCTTCCGCAGGACGTCGTCGCCGCCGGGGGCCGCGTTCCAGACGTCGGCCGGGGTGCTCGTCACGAACCAGTAGGAGTACGGCAGGCCGCCCTCCGCCAGCCGGGAGAAGTCCTCGCTGCCCATCGCCGGACCCGGGTCGAGGATCGTCCCGGCGCCGAAGACCTCACCGTGCACGGCGGCGATACGACGGTCGGTGTCGGGGTCGTTGACGGTCACCGGGAAGCTGCTGCCGACGGTCACCTCGGGCTCGCGCGGGCAGCCGGCCGCCAGGCACTCGCCCGCCGCGATACGCCGGATCGCGGCGATCATCCGCTCCCGCACCTCCTCCGACTGCGTACGGAGGTTGAGGGCGATGCGGGCCTCGGACGGGATGATGTTGTGCCGGGTGCCCGCCTCGATCCGCCCCACGGTCAGGACGGCGGAGTCGCGCGCGGCGACCTCCCGGCTGACGACGGTCTGCAGCCGGGTGACGATGTACGCCGCCGTCACCACGGGGTCGACTGTCGCCTCCGGCCGCGAACCGTGCCCGCCGCGCCCGTGCACGACGATGTCGATGTCGGTGGCGGCGGACATGATCAGCCCCGGGGAGTGCGCGTACAGCCCGGCGGGGCCGGGCGCCGCGTGCTGGGCGAGCAGTACATCGGGCCGCGGAAACCGCTCGTACAGCCCGTCGGCGACCATCCGCGCCGCGCCCTCGCCCGTCTCCTCGGCGGGCTGCCCGAGCACGACCAGCGTGCCGGACCAGGTGTCGCGTCCCGCCGCGAGCGCGTCGGCGGCGCCCGTCAGCCAGGTGACGTGCAGGTCGTGACCGCAGGCGTGCATGACTCCGGCGGTCTCGGAGGCGTACGGCAGCCCGGTCTCCTCGGTGACGGGCAGCGCGTCCATGTCGGCGCGCAGGAGCACGGTGGGCCCGTCGCCGTTCCGCAGCACGCCCACGACTCCCGTGCCGCCCACGCCCTCGGCGGTCTCGTACCCGGCCTTCCGCAGCCGCTCCGCGAGGAGGGCCGCCGTCCGGTGTTCTTCCAGCGACAGCTCGGGATGGCGGTGCAGGTCCCGGTAGAAGTCCTCCAGGGCGGGGACCGGGAGGTCGGCGGTGATGTCCAGCGCGGTGCGGGCGGCGGAAGAGGTCACGGAGTCAGGGTAGGAGAAGTGCCGCCGAAAGACGCGGGGACCTGCGTGGCGGAGTGCGGCTCCGCCGCCCGGGCCGGGCCCGCGTTCGCCGCGGTGACCAGTGCCGCGACCGCGATGACGGCCGCACCGAACCCTCTGGAGTAGCGCGCGAAAATACGTCGGAGCACGGCGACCTCGCAACAACAGCGCAGTATTAAGCGGGCTTAATCCGTCGCTTAACGTAGGGGCTCCCGGCGCCAAAGGGCAAGAGGGCCCAGGGGAGTTGGACAATAGTCAGGAGTTGACCGAACGTAAGTCGACTTAATGGCATGCTTAATACATGGCGGAGCGTGACGGCCCGGAGATCATCGGGCGCAGGGTGCAACAGCTGCGTACGGAACGCGGGTTGACGCAGAAGCAGCTGGCGGAACCCGCGTACACGCCCGCGTACATCTCCACCCTGGAGGCCGGCCGGGTGCGGGCCTCCGAGCTCGCGCTGCGGCACATCGCCGACCGGCTCGGGATCGCCTACGAGGAGCTCGCCACCGGCCGCCCCGCCCACCTCGCCACCGACCTCCGGCTGCGCCTGACCGACGCGCAGCGCACGCTCGCCACCGGTGAGGCCGAGGTCGCCGCCGAGCAGTACACCGGGCTCCTCGCGGAGGCCGACGCGCACGGGCTGGTCGCCGAGCAGGCCGCCGCGCTGCTGGGGCTCGGTGAATGCGCCCTGGAGACGGGCGACCTGGCCACGGCACGTGAGCGGTTCGAGGAATCGGAGCGCAGGACCGGCGACGCACCGCTCCCGCAGCGCGTGCCCGCCGTGCGCGGACGGGCGGTCTCCCACTATCTCGCCGGTGAACTCCGTTACGCCTGCTACCTGTTCGAGTCCACGCTCGATGAGCTCAACCGGACAGGGCTGCACGATCCGGACGCCCTCCTGCTCCTCTACACGGGTGTCATAGCGCCCTACATGGACATGGGCGCGCACGCCCGGGCGGCCCAGGCGGCCGAGTTCGCGCTGGCCCTGGCCCCCCAGGTCGGGGACCCGGCGCTGGTCGCCCGCATGCACCGCTCGGTGGCGCGGACGATGATCGCCGAGGGGCGGATGGCCGAGGCCGATGCGTCCCTCGCCAAGGCCGCCGAGCTCTACCGCCAGCTCCAGATCCGTACCGAGCTCGCCAACTGTCACTGGATGCGCGGGTATCTGTACGCCCAGAACGGCGAACTGGAGCGGGCGGAGAGCGAGTTGCGCGAGGCCCAGGCCATGCTCTCCGCCAAGCGGGCCGCCCTCTACACCAGCCAGGTCGCCGTGGAACTGGCCGACGTGCTCCACCGGCGGGGGAAGTCCGACGAGGCCGCGGGGCTGCTGCACGAGGTGCTGGGCGACCTCAGCCCCGAGCGGGGGGCCATCCACTCGGCCGGGGCGCACCGGCTCCTCGGCATCATCGCGGAGGACGCGCGGGACACGGAGACGGCGGAGGAGCACTACGTACGGGCGATGAGTCTGCTGGAGCGGGCCGGGGCCGCGGGGGACCTCGCGGATCTGTGCCGCCTCCTCGGCGACCTGCTCCGTCGCACCGGCCGCATCGAGGCGGCCCTCGACGCCTACCGCACCGGCCTCGGCCACCGCACGGCCCCCGGCACCACCACCCTGGGCCCGGCCCCGGCCCAGCCTCCGCTCTGATTTCGCCCCCGCCGCCCCTACCCGTCCCATCCCCAGGGGCTCTGCCCCTTCGACCCCGGGATGCGTTGTGTGTCGTCTGCGGGTGGGTGGGGGCTGGTCCAAAAGATTGCGCAGTTCCCCGCGCCCCTAAAAAGGGGCGCGGGGAACTGCGCAATCTTTTAGGGGGGTCTGGGGGCGCAGCCCCCAGGGATGGGACGGGTAGGGGCGGCGGGGGCGAAAACCTAGCCGGTCGAGGCGCCCGCGCCCGCACCCGAACCGGCGGTAGCCGTAGGGACGGGTGAGGGTGCCGTTCCCTCGATGTCGATCAGGGAGCCGAGTTGCAGCTGCGCGTACAGCCACTTCGCGTCGGCCGTACGCAGGCCGATCCAACCGGTGGTGCGGTCGTAGTTGCCGGGAGCCTTCTCGTCGTAGGTGAGGCCGGCGATGTAGTTCGCCGTCCCGTCGGAGGTGCTGAACTCGATGACCCAGGGCACCTTGAGGTCGTACGCGACCTTGAAGCCGGCTTCGGTAGCGGGGAGCACCTTGGCGGGCTCCTTGGCGATGACCATCATCCGGCCCGTCCCCGTGGGCGCCCACTCGGAGCCGGAGGAGAGCGGCAGCTCGCGCCCCGCGACCGAGATGACACGCCGGGAGAGATCGACCGTGGCATCGGGCGTCGCCGGAAGACTCGGCGTACCGGTCGGGCTGGCGGCCGGCGACGGCCGCCGCTCCGTGTGACCGCCGCCGAGGTTCACCGCGACGACCAGGGCGAGCGCCACGGCGGCGGAGGCACCCGCCACGGCCACGCTCGTACGACGGCGCCGCCGACGACGTACCGCCCGGCCGCGGATCTCCGCACCGGACAGCACCGGGAGCGTTTCACCTTCGGCGGCCAACTCCCTGAGGCCCGAGGTGAGTTCATCGGACACGGCCGCCCTCCCTCTCCCCCTCGTCCGCGGAGTCCGTCGAGTCCACCGAGAGCACCCGCGCCAGCGCCGCCCGGCCACGGGACAGCCGGGCCTTGACCGTGCCGACGGGGGCACCGGTTTCGGAGGCTACCTGCTCGACACTCAGGTCGCACAGATGGTGCAGAACCAGGGCCATCCGCTGCGCCTCGGGCAGCGTGCGCAGCGCGGCCACCAGGGCGGTGCGCTCGGGGTCGGGGCCAGGCGTGTGCTCGGGCGGCGGAGTGCGCCGGACCAGCTCCAGCCAGCGGCGCGCACGACGCCAGCGGCTCACCGCGAGCCGCATCGCCACGGTCCGTATCCACGCCTCGGGCGCCCCGTCGGCGAGGAACTCCCGCCGCCGGTCCCAGGCGCGTACGAACGCCTCCTGGACGACGTCCTGCGCCTCGCCGTGGTCCCCGGTGAACGCGAAGAGCTGGCCGGTCAGCCGGGGGAACGCGGTCGCGTAGAACGCGTCGAACTCTTCCTCGGTCATGCCCCCCGCCGGAGTTTCCGGAATTTCCGCGGCCCGATGCAACCCGGCCGTCCGTGCCGTGCGTACAGGTCCCGTACGTCGCACATCGAAACACACCACAGGGGGATCGCGATGACCACGGGGACCGCGGGGAGCACAGGGAGTACGAGGAGTACGAGGCCAACAGAAGCCAGGCGGCGGCGGATCGGTCGCGCCTGGGGCGCGGCGGCCCTGTGCGCGCTCGCGCTGGCGGGCTGCTCGGCGCGGGCCGTGGCCGACGGGAGCGGGGGCACGAGCGCGGGGACCGGGGCGGACGCGGACGCGAAGCCGGCCGGCACCGTCACCCTCAACCCCTCACCGAAGCCCACGCCCAGCGCCACCCCCACCCCAACCCCCCTCAAGTCCCTGCGGGGCGCGCGCGTCAACATCGCCGAAGGGCAGACCGTGGGCGTCGGGATGCCCATATCCGTGACCTTCGACCACGTGATACCGGCCGCCGAACGGGTCGATGTGGAGCGGCAGTTGAAGGTCACCGCAGCTGATGTCGAGGGCTCATGGAGCTGGGTCGAGGACCGCAATCTCGGCGACGGGCAGCGCGTCGACTTCCGCCCGCGCGCGTACTGGAAGCCCGGCACGGCGGTCACCGTCCGGGCCGGTGCCGGAATCACTCGCCACTTCACGGTGGGCCGCTCCCTCGTCGCCACGGTCGATGTCCGTACACACACCATGACGGTTGAGAAGGCCGGTTCGACGCGCCGCGTGCCGATCACCGCGGGCGCCCCGGGCATGGACACCTGGAACGGCACGATGGTCGTCTCCGACAAGTCGGCCAAGGTCTTCATGGACTCGCGGACCGTCGGCTACGGCGACTCCTACGCGGGCTATTACTACTACGCCGTCCACCTCACCACCTCCGGCACCTACCTCCACCAGAACCCGAAGGCCAACACGTACGCCGGGCACCAGAACGTCACCCACGGCTGCGTCGGGCTCGCCACCGACGGCACGGCGAAGAGGTTCTACGACGAGGTCATCCCCGGCGACGTCGTCACGGTCGTCGGCTCCAAGGACACGGTGGCGGCCGGCAACGGGTACGGCGACTGGAACGTGAGCTGGGAGCAGTGGCAGGCGGGGAGCGCGCTGACATGACACCCGCGAGGAATTCCCGGCGAAGAATTTTCGGCCTCCGTGTCATCCGGGGTGCGAGCGCCGGGAGTTTGAAGGGGTGGAGAGGCGCCCTCCAGCCAGTTTCGGATGTCGTACAACGCGAGGAGTTGTCCGTTCAATGATCCGTTCCACGATCCGTTCCATGTCACGGAAGCGGAAGTACCTGGCCGCCACCGCGGTCGCCGTAGCACTGGTGGGGGCGCCCACGGTGTCGTACGCCGCCTCACCGGGGAAGGCGGCGCACGGCACCGACCGACAGGTCGTCCAGACCACGAAGTCAGCCGCCAAGTCAGTCGCCAAGTCGGCTGCCAAGAAGTCACCTTCGGCCCGAGTCGTCGCGCCCGGCGAGCATGTGAAGGTCCCGGGCGGCGCGGAGATCTGGCTCACGGAGGAGGGCAAGTACTGGACGACGCCCGAGTCTCCCGAGCCGCAGTTCCGCAGCGTGGTCGACGGGAACATCGACCTCACCCAGCCCGGTGTGTCGATGCAGACGGAAGGCGTGGACGGCCACTACTTCCTCTCCGGCCTCTACTACGGCGGCAAGGGCACCGCGTCCCGCGTCGAGGTGGAGACCAAGGCCGGGACCGTGCACGGCAAGCTCCTGGAGCTGGCGGGCAAGCCCGGCTGGGGCGTCTGGTACGCCACCGCCGAGGTGCCGGCCGGCGATGACAAGGGAGGCCTCGACTACTTCGACGCCGTCACCGTCTACACCACCCACGGCAAGGTCTACGCCCAGCTGAAGCTGAACTGACCGTGCGGGCGGGGGAGTCGGGTTGTTCAGGTCTCGACTCCCCCGCACCGCCCACCCCCACCCCCCACGTACCCGACCCCGAGGGACCGCCGGCCGTGCCGCACTACCCCACCGACGCCTCCCAAGTTCCCGCCGATCTCTCCGAAATCTCCGAAGTTCCTGTCGGCGCCTCCCAAGTCCCGGCCGACAACGGCGACTTCGCCGCGTACGCCACCGCGGCCTGGCCCCGCCTCGTGCGCACCGCGCACATGCTCACCGGTGACTTCCACGAGGCCGAGGATCTCGTCCAGACCACGCTGGCCAAGGTCTACGCACGCTGGCGGCGCATCCCGCGCGACGACGTCGACTTCTACGTACGCCGCTCGCTGGTCAACAACAACCTCAGCCGGGTGCGCAAGAGACGGGTCGCGCAGCTGCTGACGCCGTTCCTGCCCGAGCGGGTGCACCAGCGCGAGCCCGGGCACGCGGAGGCCGTCGAGCAGCGGGCGGCCCTGGACCAGGCGCTGGCCGCGCTGTCGGCGCGGCAGCGTGCCGTGATGGTGCTGCGCTACTGGGAGGACCTGAGCGAGGCCGAGATAGCGCAGTTGCTCGGCTGCTCGGTCGGCACGGTCAAGACGCATGCCCGGCGCGGCCTCGCGGCCCTGCGCGCCCACCCCTTGTTCGCCGGCCGACCCCCCGTTTCCGGAGCCCGCCCATGAACCACCTGTTCCGTTCCCCGCGCCCGCCGGCCGCTGAGGCCGAGCGGCTGCGCGAGGTGTTCACCGAGGCCGCGTACGACGTCACGCCCTCCGCGGTACCGCTGGCCGCCATCGAGCGCGACGGCCGCCGGCGGGGGCGGCGCCGCAGGACCGCCGTGCTGGGCGCCGCCTGCGGGGCGCTGCTGGTGCCGCTGGCGGTGGTGGTGGTGCTCCGCGACGGTACGGCCTCCGGGCCCGGCGAGCACGTGCGGCCGCCCGCCGCGAGCGCCGGCAGCACGAGCCCCTCGCCCTCGGCTTCCGCGCCCGCGGGGAAGGTGCGGGTCGTGACACCCGGCGAGCGGGTGCGGGTCGCGCCCGGCACCAAGATCTGGCTGACCGAGGACGGCAAGCACTGGCTGGAGCCGGGGGCGCCCGGCGCCCAGTTCCGCAGCGTCACGGACGGGAACCTCGACATGAGCAGCTCCGGCGTCAGCCTCCAGCAGTCGGGGGACGGGAAGAGCTACTTCCTCTCCGGCATCTTCCACGGCAAGGGCGAACCGGCGCGCGTCGAGGTCAAGACCGCCGCCGGCGACCGCGACGGCACCGCGCTCACGCTCGCGGGCAAGCCCGGCTGGGGTGTCTGGTACCTGGTGATGAAGGTGCCGGACTCCGTGACGTCCGCGGACAGCGTGCTCGGCATCACGAGGAGAGTCACGGTGTACGACTCGGCGGGCGGGGTGATCGCGAGCGAGGAGTTCGGGCAGTGAGGGCCGGGAGGAAGGACGGGAAGAAGGCGGCCGCGCAAGCCCCCGTGGGCACCCGACGTGCCCTCCACCGACGCGCCCTCGCCCGCCTGGCCCGCCACCTCCGCGCCCGCCGTGTCCGGGCCCGCCGCACCCGTGGCCGCCGGCTGCGGCGCGTGCTGGTCGCGCTGCTCGTCGTCCTGCTGACGCTCGTCGGCGCGGCCGTGGTGGCGTACAAGATGACGATCATCCCCGAGCCGCATCCGGAGACGGCGATGCAGAGCACCGTGTTCGTCGACGCGCACGGCGATTATCTGGGGCGGCGCGGGCCGGTCGACCGTCAGGAGGTGCCGCTCTCGCAGGTGCCGCGGCATGTGCAGGAGGCGGTGATTGCCGCGGAGAACCGTTCCTTCCGTACGGACAGCGGGATCTCGCCGAGCGCGATCGCCCGGGCGGCGTGGTCGACGGTGAGCGGGGGCGGCCGGCAGGGCGGTTCCACGATCACGCAGCAGTACGTGAAGAACGCGCTGCTCAGCCCGCAGCAGTCGTTGTCCCGCAAGGCGCGGGAGGCCCTGATCGCGATCAAGCTGGACCGGACGAGGTCGAAGGACGAGATCCTGGAGGGCTACCTCAACACGGTGTACTTCGGCCGGGGCGCGGCGGGCATCCAGGCGGCGGCACGCAACTACTTCGGCGTGGACGCGAAGGACCTGACCGTCAGCCAGGGAGCCGCTCTGGCCGCCATCGTCAACATCCCCTCGTACTACGAGAAGGCGGGCTCGGACGCGAAGGTGACGGCGAAGCTGACGGACCGGTGGGAGTGGGTGCTGGACGCGATGGCCGACAGCGGAGCCATCACAACGGCCCAGCGCACCGCGGCCCGCTTCCCGGCGTTCCGCTTCTATCCGCCCGGTGACACCGACGGCCAGCGCCAGTACCTGATCGACGTGGCCGCCGCGGAGGCCGCCGACCGGCTGGGCATCACCCAGGACGAGCTGGCCCGCGGCGGCTACACCGTGCGCACCACCTTCGACCTGACGGCCCAGGACGCGACGGCGGAGCTGGTGGCCGACCAGCCGGCCGAGAAGGACACCCAGCTCCACACGGCGGTGGTCGCGCTGGTCCCCGGAGACGGTGCGGTCCGGGTCCTGTACGGCGGCGCGGACTACGCCCGCCAGCCCTTCAACGACGCGCTGCACGGAGCGGTGGAGGCGGGCACGGCGCTCCTGCCGTTCACGGTGACGAAGCTCGGCGAGCCACTGACCACCCTGGGGAAGTCCGCCGCGCCCACCCCGCTCCGGCTGGCCTCGGCGTACGCCACGGCGGCGGCGAACGGCACCTACGCCCAGCCCTACACCGTCCGGAAGATCACCCGCGGGGGCCGCACCGTCTACACGGCCCACCCGGACACCCGCACCGCGATGGACCGGCGCGCCGTGGACGTGGCCGACAAGCTCGTGTACTCCGAGGGCGGCCCGCTGCCCACGTTCACCGGCAGTGCCGGCACGCGCACGCTCTGGCACACCACGTATGACGAACGACTCGCCGTCACGGTCGCCCTCTTTGCCCAGCACCCCGCCCACGGCAAGCACCCGGCCCGAACGGCCCAGCTCCCCGCCACCGTCTCCGATCTCGCCTCCCGCGTCACGGCGGACGTACGCGACAGACTGGCGCCGTCGTCCTGGGGGAAGTCCGGGGAGAACGTCCCGGTACCCGCGCCGACAGCCACAAAGCTGTCCGGCGGCTGAGAGCCATGAACCCCGAGTCGGAGCGGGATCGAGACCATCAGGCCCTACCGCCCGCCGGAATAGGGCCCATACTGGCTACACGATGTCGAAATCCTCCGCGCCCCGGCGCCACCTGCCCACCAGCCCCTTCGCTGCCCCGGTCATCCCCGTGGCCAAGGAGTTCAGCCTCGGAGACCGTGTCTCCCACGACCAGTACGGCCTGGGCACGATCGTCGGCGTCGAAGAGGGCATCGCGATGCTCGTCGACTTCGGCGCCCGCCAGGTCCGCGTCCTCAGCCCCTACACCCGGATGGACCGGCTCTGACCCACCCCTCGAACGGCTCACACCGCTAGCCGTCCCCCAGCCCGCCGCACAGGCTGGCCGTATGACTGCCCCGGCGCGTGATGACCTTCCCTTCGACGATCTCGCGGACTTCGAGAACGCCGATCGGGGGTTCATCGCGGCGTTGGTGCCGGGTGTCGTCAGGGACGAGGAGGGGCGGGTCGTCTACGACGGGGACGGGTACGCGTTTTTGGACGGTGAGTGTCCACAGACCGCGCATCCGAGTCTGTGGCGGCAGGCGCGGTTGTGTGCGCGGCAGGGGTTGTACGAGGTCACCGAGGGCGTCTATCAGGTTCGGGGGCTCGATCTCTCGAACATGACCGTCGTCGAGGGCAAGCACGGCGTGGTCGTCGTCGACCCGCTGATCTCCGCCGAGTGCGCGGCGGCCGCCCTCGCGCTGTACCGGGAGCACCGGGGACCGCGGCCCGTGACCGGGCTGATCTACACCCACTCGCACGTCGACCACTTCGGCGGGGCCCGCGGGGTGCTGCCGCACGGCAGTGAGGGCGGGCTGCCCGTGCTCGCCCCGGAGGGGTTCCTGGAGCACGCGGTCAGCGAGAACGTCCACGCGGGCAACGCCATGCTGCGGCGGGCCGCGTTCATGTACGGGCAGCACCTGCCGAAGGCGCCGGACGGGCAGATCGGCACCGGGCTCGGCACCATCACCTCCACCGGGAGCGTCGGCCTGATCGCGCCGACCGTGGACATCACCCGTACCGGGCAGGAGGAGACCGTCGACGGGGTGCGGTTCGTCTTCCAGCTGACGCCCGGCACCGAGGCACCCGCCGAGATGAACTTCCTGCTGCGCGACCAGCGCGCCCTGTGCGTCGCCGAGAACGCCAGCCACACCCTGCACAACCTGCTCACCCTGCGCGGCGCCCTGGTCCGCGACGCCCGCGTCTGGGCCCGCTACCTCGACGAGACGATCGACATCTTCGGCGATGCGTACGACGTCGCGTTCGCCTCCCACCACTGGCCCACCTGGGGGCGCGAGAACGTCGTCCGGTTCCTCGGCGAACAGCGGGACCTGTACGCCTACCTGCACGACCAGACCCTCCGCCTCCTCAACAACGGTCTCACCGGCCCCGAGATCGCCGAGGAGCTGCGCCTGCCGCCCGACCTGGAGAACTCCTGGCACGCGCGCGGCTACTACGGATCCGTGAGCCACAACGTCAAGGCCGTCTATCAGCGGTACATGGGGTGGTACGACGGCAATCCCGCCCACCTCTGGGAGCATCCGCCCGTCGAGCTCGCCCGGCGCTACGTCGAGCTGGCGGGCGGCACGGAGCAGGCGCTGGCGAAGGCCCGTACGTACGTCGACGGCGGCGATCTCCGTTTCGCCGCCACGCTCCTCAATCACGTCGTCTTCGCCGACCCGTCGAGCACCGCCGCCAAGGAAGCCCTCGCCGGCGTCTACGACCGGCTCGGGCACGGCGCCGAGAACGGCACCTGGCGCAACTTCTATCTGACGGCCGCCCTGGAACTGCGCGAGGGCCCGGCCGCCAGCGACATCGACACCGCCGGCTCCGAGATGGCGTCCGCGCTGACCGTGAGCATGCTCCTCGACTCGCTCGCCGTCCGCATCGACGGCCCGCGCGCCTGGAACGAGCACCTCACCCTCGACTTCATCGTCATCGACGAACAGCGCCGCCACCGCGTCAACCTCCACCACGGGGCACTCACCCATCGCAGCATGCCGGTCCACCACACACCGAAGCCGCACGCGGGACTGACGCTGATCCTCACCCGGCCCGAACTGCGCGGTCTGCTCGCCGGCCAGGGCCTCGCCGGCATCGAGACCGACGGCGACACGGAACTCCTGGCCCGCCTGCTGTCGTACGCCTCCGAGCCGGACAAGGCCTTCCCGGTCGTCACGCCGTAGCCACGGGGCGGGGCTAAGCGGGCGTGGGGGCGTGCCTGAATTTCCCCGGGGTCGCTCAGCGGCGCTCGTACGGGTTGTCGGGCTGCTTCACCGTCTTCACCGACGCGGCGTCCAGCACCGGCGGCCACGCCTCCTCCGAGCCCAGCTTCCCCTTGGGGTGCCAGGTGCCGGTGACGGTGACCCAGGTGTCGTTCACGGGGGCGTCGGCGCCCTTGATCCGGATCTTGTACGTGCTCGCGTCGGCCGCGCAGCACGTGATGAGCAGCCGGGCCAGGTACCAGGTGCCGTTGTCGCCCCGGGTGACGAAGCCGGTCATCCGGACGGTACGGCCCGAGAGTGACCTGCCGCTGTCGTAGATCGCGCGGGAGGTGAACTGGCCGAGGGTCAGCTCCACGGGGTTCCCGGAGGGAAGCGCCGGGAAGGTGCCCACGCCCTGGGCCGCGCGCTGGGCGGCTTCACGTTCGGCGCTGTACGAGCCGAGGGCCGGGGGCGGGAAGAGGAGCAGGGCGGCGGCGGGGACGGCGAGCAGCCAGGCGATGCGGGGGGTTCGGGTGTGGTCGTGGCCCTGGTCGCCCTGGTCGTCCTCGGGGGTGTGTTCATGGGCGTACGTCCTAGTCGTCGCGCGTACGGCGGCCAGGACGCCGAGCACGACCAGTACCACCCCGGACACGACCAGGTACATCCGTAGCCCCGCCTGCACATACCGCAGATACAGGTCGCTGAAGAGGGAGATCCGCAGCACCGCCGCCCCGCTCAGCAGGAGCAGCAGCGCGGCTCCGTACCGCCTCACAGGAGCCACCACCCGACCAGCGAACTGCTCACCAGAGCCACCACCCAGGTCACGGAGGAGAAGCGAGCCGCGAAGGCCTTGCCGAAGGTGCCGGCCTGGAGCGCGATCAGTTTGAGGTCGACCATCGGGCCGACGACCATGAACGCCAGCCGTGCTGTCGGTGAGAAGCCCGTCAGGGACGCGGCCACGAAGGCGTCGGCCTCGCTGCACACGCACAGCACGACGGCGAGGACGGCGAGCAGCAGCACCGACAGCCAGGCCGAGCCGGTGAAGACGTCGAGGACCGACCTGGGCACGACGATGTTGAACGTCGCCGCCGCCGCGGCCCCGAGCACCAGGAAACCGCCCGCGTGCAGGAAGTCGTGCTGGAGTCCGGCGCGGAAGCCGTCCCAGCGGGAGCCGGTGGACGGTGCGGAGCGGGCCGACGGGGGCCGGAGCCATTCGTCGCGCCCGAAGCGGACCCACAGCCAGCCCATCACGACGGCCGTCGCGAGGGAGGCGACGAGCCGGGCCAGCACCATCATCGGCTGCCCCGGGAAGGCGATCGACGTGGCGACCAGCACGACCGGGTTGATCGCGGGCGCGGAGAGAAGGAAGGCGAGGGCGGCGGCCGGGGCGACCCCGCGGCGCATCAGGCTCCCCGCGACGGGGACGGAGGCGCACTCGCAGCCGGGGAGTACGACTCCGGCCGCGCCCGCCACGGGGACCGCGAGTGCCGGGTTGCGGGGGAGGAGTCTGGTGAAGACGTGTTCGGGGACGAAGGCGCCGATCGCTGCGGAGACGAGGGTGCCGAGGAGGAGGAAGGGGATGCCCTGGACGGCGACGGCCGTGAAGACCGTCCACCAGGCCGCCATCGCGGGGGTGGCGATGTCGAGGGCGAAGGTGGGGCCGAGGACGGAGAGGGTGGTGGCGATCGCGATCAGTGCGAGGCCGCCGAGCAGGATGTGGACGAGGGCGCGGGCGGCGACGCGGATGCCGTCCGCCAGGCCGCGCCGGGGTGCCGGGTACTCCTGGTTCTCCACGCGCGCTCGTTCCCGCCCTTGTGCCATGGCTGTACGCGTCTGGAGGCTAGCCAGTGGGGCTGTGCGGGGGCCTGGAAACGTCGAAGAGGGGGCTGTGGGGGGTGCGTTTCCTCGCCCCGCCGCCCCTACCCGTCCCATCCCCAGGGGCTCTGCCCCTTCGACCCCGGGGGTTGTGTGTCGGCTGCGGGTGGGTGGGGGCGCGCCTAAAAGATTGCGCAGTTCCCCGCGCCCCTAAAAGAACCGGTGGCGGGCCGGGGGCGACGGGGCGCAGCCCCGAGCCGTCAGGGGCGCGGGGAACTGCGCGAGCAACCCCCACCGCCCCGCAGACGACGAACCACCCCCGTCTTTCAGGGGCGCGGGGAACTGCGCAATCTTTTGGGGGTCTGGGGGCGGAGCCCCCAGGGATGGGACGGGTAGGGGCGGCGGGGGCGAGGAAACGCCCGGTCTCAGCTCGGGGTCGGGGCCTGGGGCGGGGTCTTGCCTGACATGACGTCCTGGAGGCGTTGGGTGCCGGCCTCGACGGCCTGGACGGTGGAGTTGCCGTCGGAGCCGTTGAGGCCGCCGTTGGTGACGTAGATGGCGTTGTCGCCGACTCGTACGGCACCGATGTCCAGGGTCAGCGTCGAGGGGTTGCCGTCGAGTTCCCCGGTCATGGTCATCTGCAGCCCCACCCGGGCGTCACCCACGTCGGGCGGCGACGCCGAGACGACCTGGACGGTCTGCTTCCCGCCCTTGTTGTCGATGGCCGTGAACTGGTCGCACTTCGTCGGCAGCGTCTGCATCCACGCCAGCTTCGAGTCCAGCCCGGCCCGGTCGTACGCGGCGACCTGGTAACGCATCTGCCCTTCGTTGTCGCTGTCGTCGAAGCCGGTGACGGCCTGGGCCCCCTTCGGCGTACCCAGCAGATCCTCCGCGTACAGACCGTCGAGAAGCTGCTGGCAGTCGGCGGCGTCCCCCTTGTTCTCGACGAAGGCCGACGCGTCGACCTTGCTCTTGAGCAGCGCGTCCCGCCAGGTCGCCGCGCCCTCCGTCTCGGTCCACTGCGACCCCAGGTCGGCGTTGGTGATCAGCGCGCTCCGGGCCTGTGCCTCGGTGAGCGAGGGCGTGGCGGACGCGCTGGGTGACTTGGTGGGGGCCTCCTTGGCCAGGGCGGAGGCGGAGACCTCCGTATGGCCGGAACCGCTGTCCCCGCCCCCGCTCGAGCACGCGGCCGTCGACAGCAGCATGCCCGCGGTCAGGGCGGACGCGAGGAGACAGGACGACGAACGGTTCATGACGGAGGCCTCCCGAGGACGCGGTGTGTCCTCCCACGCCACCACCGGGCACGGTCGCCCACCAGCGCACGGAGCCGTCCGGGTGAGCGGGCCCGGCGCGCCGGGCCGTGTCCCGCGGCGGACGCCCGCCGCGGATCTGTTCGTGGATCTGTCAGAGTGGAGGTGATGCACCTGCCCCAGGGATCTTCAGCGAGTCCCAGCGACCGTTTCGAAGACGACGACTACCCCGCGTACACGATGGGCCGCGCCGCCGAGATGATCGGCGCCACCCCCGCGTTCCTGCGCGCCGTCGGCGAGGCGGGTCTGATCACCCCGCTGCGGTCCGAGGGCGGCCACCGCCGTTACTCCCGCCGCCAGCTGCGTGTCGCGGCCCGCGCCCGCGAACTGGTCGACCAGGGCACGCCGGTCGAGGCGGCCTGCCGCATCGTCACCCTGGAGGACCGCCTCGACGAGGCCCTGCGGCTCAACGCGGAACTGCGCGGGTCGGCGACGCAGGACGCCTGACTGCCCGCTCTGCGGGGGTGTCTGGCGGGCGTGGATATCTGTTGTGGCCAGTGCAGAATTTGGCTCGTGGCGCCGTCAGGTTTTTCTATTCCCCGGCGCGGGGTGAGATAGTGCGCCTCCTCCCGGGCTCGCATCGTGCTAGTGTCGTTATCAGTTGCAGTTGTGGTTCCCAAAGTTTTTCCGGTGCATTTTCCGGACGGGGCAATCATTGCGGCGACGTGAGTCCACACAGTGTGGGCTCTCGAGCTTTGCCCCGAAGGAGATTTGATTATGGCTACTGGCACCGTGAAGTGGTTCAACGCGGAAAAGGGCTTCGGCTTCATCGAGCAGGACGGCGGCGGCGCCGACGTCTTCGCTCACTACTCGAACATCGCCACCCAGGGCTTCCGTGAGCTCCAGGAAGGCCAGAAGGTGACGTTCGACGTCACGCAGGGCCAGAAGGGCCCGCAGGCGGAGAACATCGTCCCCGCCTAGTCCGGGACCGCTGACGCCTGACTTCTGAGTCGGTTGATGCATACAGGTGGCCGGGGCCAGCACCGCGAGGTGCGGCCCCGGCCATCTGCTTTTCCCAACGGTTCCGGCTTCTCCGACGGCTGCTCCGTCTGTTCCGAATGAATTCCCGGGAAATTTCTCGGACGCGCGCCGAGCGCGCGGTTCTACCCGCGTTCCAGTCCCGCGAAACTCAAGACCTCACCCGGTGAACGGGCGGTCACACCGCCAGCACCGCACGGACCGTCTTGCCGCCGAAGCCCGTGCTGACGACCTCCAGGCTGTGGGCGAGTTCCTGGACCATCGCGAGCCCGCGCCCGCTCTCCGAGTCCGTGTCCAGCGGGCCGACACGCGGGCGCCCCGGGCTGTCGTCGTGGACCTCGACGGTCACCTGCCCGTGCCCCAGCTGCAGCCGCAGCCGACAACCGGTGCGGCCGTGCCGTACGGCGTTGGCGACCAGTTCTGAGGCGATCAGCGTGGCGTCGTCGACCTGGTCGGCGGTCGGTGCTGCCATCCGTGGCCGCGGCCGGGTGAGAAACGCCGACGTCAACCTGCGGGCCCTGCCCGCCGAGACGGCCGCGCGCGGCAGTGTGTACTCCACGCGGGCGGTCGGCCGGACGGCGCGCTGGTGCGCACGCATGACGGACACCTCTCTTCCCCTCCCAGGACAACCAGCACCCGACGGCTCCATCCCCGCCGGCCGGGACCCGCACGACACGCTGCGCGGCCGGTCCTGCCTTCGGGTGATGCCCGCCTCTGCTGATCCGCAACCAGGGCCGTACGTCACAAAGCCGCTAAGGGGTACGGGGGTGGGGGTGGTGATGCGGGTGAGTGCTTTGGCCGCGGGCTGGTGGGGGCTGGTCGCGCAGTTCCCCGCGCCCCTGAAGGCGCGGGGCTTCGCCCCGCGATACCCCGCCCGCCCTGGTTCGTCGGCTGCGGGCCGGTGGGGGTTGCTCGCGCCCACGCGGCGGAGCCGCATATCGACACAGCCCCGCGCCCCTTTAGGGGCGCGGGGAACTGCGCAATCTTTTAGGGGGGTCTGGGGGCGCAGCCCCCAGGAACGGGATGGGACGGGTAGGGGCGGCGGGGGCGAGGAAACCTCTACGGACGACCCTCCAGGCGGAAGTCCTCGTAGTCGAAGCCGGGTGCCACGACGCAGCTGACCAGTACCTCCTGGTCCGTTGCAGGGCGGGCGGCCTGCCAGACTCCGCCGGGTACGAGGGCCTGGGGGCGCTCGCCGTCCTCGACGGCGGGGCCGAGGCGGACGACCGTCGGTTCGGGGTCGGGCCTGTCGCCGTCGCCGCCGAGGACGAGTTCCAGGGGGCCGCCGCGGTGCCAGAGCCAGAGTTCTTCGGAGCGCACCGTGTGCCACGCGGACGTGTCTCCGGGGGCGAGCAGGAAGTAGATGCCGGTCGCGGCGGCACGGGGGCCGGGGTAGCCGTCGGGCCGGAAGGTCTGCTCCGCGCGCCATGTCTCGACGAACCAGCCGCCTTCGGGGTGCGGCCGCATGCCGAGAGCGGTGGCTGTCGCCGGTATGCCGGACGTCTCGGAGGAGGGAGAGGTCATCACATGCCCTTGCTGGGAGTGGGGTGGGAGTGGGAGCCGTCGGAGTCGGAGTCGGTGTTCGGCTCACTCCTCTTAGGGCAATCTCTGGCCCCGGGTCAACGCCCCGTAGCCGTACGGGACGATCCCTCGGCGGCTCCCGCCCCTCCCCGCAAGGCTTTCTCCAACTCCTGGTGGACTCCGCGGAATGTCTGAAAGGGTGCGCAGATGCCGACCCTTCACAGAAAACTGCTAGGTCTGCTTCCCCGGATCGGGGTGCGGGTGCTGGAACTCGGTTCGGGCGCGGCGGTGGTCTACCGGCGGGGTGAGCGCACCCGCGTTCCGGTGGGGCCGCGGGCCGATCTGGTGCTGCGCGGCACGGCGGGGGCCTGGAAGGACGTGGCGCTCGGGGCCTCGGGTGCGCGGCTGATTCTCGACGAGAAGGCGGCGGCGGCCGACGAACGCCGGTTCCAGGTGGCGGCCGCCGCGTATCTGTGCGGTCAGCACGTCGCCGCGCTGCTGGAGCGCTGCGAGGTGAACTGCGTCTTCGACGTGGGCGCCAACTCCGGCCAGTACGGACGGCAGTTGCGCCGCCTCGGCTACCGGGGCCGGATCGTCTCCTTCGAACCCACGGCGGAGGCGTTCGGCAAGCTCCAGAAGGCCGCCGAGGGCGATGCGGAGTGGTGGGTGCACCGGATCGGGCTGGGGCGCGAGGACGCCACCCAGTCCATCAACGTGGGCTGGAACACCATGAACTCCCTTCTCCAGCCCAGCGATTACGGCAAGGACCGCTACAAGCGGTTCGCGAAGTCCCGTACCGAGGACATCGAGATCCGCCGACTGGACGGCATGATGGACAAGGCGCTCGCCGGGATCACCGACCCCCGGCCCTATCTGAAGATGGACACCCAGGGGTACGACCTGGAGGTCTTCGCGGGTGCCGGGGAACGCGTCGCCGCGTTCGTCGGAATGCAGTCCGAGGTCGCCACGCTGCGGCTGTACGAGGGCAGTCCGCGGATGGCCGAGTCGATCGCCGTGTACGAGGGCAGCGGATTCGAGATCACCGGCATGTACCCCGTGTCGCGGGAACCGGCCACCGGGCGGGTGGTCGAGTTCGACTGCGTGATGGTGCGCGCGGACGCGGTGCCGCCGAGCGGCTGATTACGCCGGGTACGCGTGCGTCTGTGTCGCCTTCACCGTCGCCCACACCGGGGCGCCCGGATGCAGGTCGAGTTCCGCCACGGCGACCGTCGTCAGGTCGGCGGCCAGGGGGAGTTCGCCGGTCAGGTCCACGCGGATCTGGTCGCCGTGTGTTTCCAGGCCGCCGACCCGGCACTGCCACAGGTTGCGGGCGCTGGAGCCGGTGGGGCGGTCGCGGTAGAGGGTGACGGCGCCGGGCGGGAAGGCCACGAACACCGGGCCGGTCAGGTCCTCGGTGGTGGTGATCGTGGTCGTCGCCGTGCCCGTGCCGGTGTCTGTGCCTGCGTCCAGCCGGACCTCGTGGCCCTCGGCCTGCCCCTGGTAGAGGTTGAGCCCGACCAGCTGGGCGATGTAGTCGGTGCGCGGATGGCGGGCGATGTCGGAGGGGGTGCCCTCCTGGACGACCCGGCCGTGTTCGACGACCACCAGCCGGTCGGCCAGCACCATGGCGTCCAGCGGGTCGTGCGTCACGAGTACGGCGACGGCCTCGAAGCCGGCCAGATGGCGCCGGAGTTGGGCCCGGACGTCGAGGCGGGTGCGGGCGTCCAGCGCGGCCAGCGGTTCGTCGAGCAGGAGCAGCCGGGGGTGCGTGGCCAGTGCGCGGGCGAGGGCGACGCGTTGTGCCTGGCCGCCGGAGAGACGGCGTGGCTTGGCTCCGCCGTGGTCGGCCAGGCCCATGCGCTCCAGCCATGCCGCCGCCTGCGCCCGGGCCTCCGCCTTGGGCACGCCCTGGCAGCGCGGCCCGAAGGCGACGTTGTCGAGCGCGGTCAGGTGCGGGAACAGCAGATAGTCCTGGAAGACGACGCCCACCGTGCGGGACTCGGGCGGCGTACGGTCCAGGGCCGCGCCGTCCAGCCGCAGGTGGCCGCCGTCCGACAGCGGGGCGAGTCCGGCCAGGGCGCGGAGCGCGGTGGACTTTCCGGCGCCGTTGGGGCCGAGCAGTGCGACGACGTCACCGGGCGCGGCCGACAGCGACACATCGAGGTGGAAGGAGCCGCGGTGGACGACCAGGCGGGCGTCCAGGCCCTTGTCCGAGACTGCTCCTGCGTCTACGTCACTCAAGTGCTTCATGACGCCGCCGTCATCCAACGGTCCCGCAACCCCGCAAGGACGGCGATCGACACCATCAGCAGCACCAGGCTCAGCGCGATCGCGGCGGCCGGGTCGCTCTGCAGGGCCAAGTAGACCGCCAGCGGCATCGTCTGCGTACGGCCGGGGAAGTTGCCCGCGAAGGTGATCGTCGCGCCGAACTCACCGAGTGCGCGGGCCCACGCCAGTACGGAACCGGCCGCGATGCCGGGCGCGATCAGCGGCAGGGTGACCCGGCGGAACGCGGTGAAGCGGGAGGCGCCGAGGGTCGCGGCGGCCTCCTCGTAACGTGGGTCGGCGGACCGCAGGGTGCCCTCCACGCTGATGACGAGGAACGGCATCGCGACGAACGCCTCGGCCACGACCACCCCGGCCGTGGTGAACGGCAGGGTGATCCCGAACCACGAGTCCAGCCACTGCCCGACGACGCCGTTGCGGCCGAGGGCGAGGAGCAATGCGACACCGCCCACCACCGGGGGCAGGACGAGCGGCAGGGTGACCAGGGCCCGTACGAAGCCGCGCCCCGGGAAGTCGGTCCGGGCGAGGAGCCAGGCGAGCGGCACGCCGAGGACCAGGCTCACCGCGGTGGCCGCCGTCGCGGTGACCAGGGACAGCTGGAGGGCCTGCCAGACCTCCGGACTGGTCAGCTGCTCCGGCAGGCTGCGCCAGGGGGCCCGGACGAGCAGGGCGATCAGGGGGAGGAGCAGGAAGGCCAGGCCGGCGAGGGCGGGCAGCAGCAGGGGAAGCGGAGCCCCACGGCGCGTGCCCGCCCTGACGCGCCGACGCCGCGGCCCACCCGTGAGGGTGTCGGCCGCGGCGTCCGGCTTGCCCAGCTGCGTGGTCACGGCTTGAGGAACCCTGCCGCCGTCAGCACCTTCTGGCCCTCGGCGGACGTCACGAGCTCGATGAACGCCTTGGCCGCGGCCGCGTTGGGCGCGTCCTTGAGCAGGGTGATCGGGTAGTCGTTGATGGCCTTGGCCGACTCGGGGAACTCCACGCCCTCCACCTTGTCACCCGCCGCCTTCACATCGGTCTTGTAGACGACGGCGGCGTCGGCCTCCTTCAGCTCCACCTTCGTCAGGGCGCTCTTGACGTCCTGCTCGTACGAGACCGGGGTGAGCTTGAGGCTGCTGGCGTCCAGCGCCTTCTGCGCGGCGGCGCCGCACGGCACCGTCTTGTCGCAGAGTACGACCTTGAGGCCGGACTTGGTGAGGTCCTTCAGTGAGGCGACCTTGTCGGGGTTGCCGGGCAGGGTCGCGATCTCCAGCTGGTTGCGGACGAAGGTGGCCGGGGTGCCGACCCCGTCCTTCGCGTCCGTCACGATCGCCATCGTCTTGGGGCTCGCGGCGGCGAAGACATCGGCCGGAGCTCCCCCGGTGATGCTCGCGGCGAGCGTGTCGCTGCCGCCGAAGCTGAAGGTCACCTTCGTACCGGGGTGGGCCTTCTCGAACTCCTTGCCCAGCGTCGTGAAGCTCTCCTTGAGGGAGGCGGCGGCGAAGACGGTCACCGTGCCCGACAGCTTCGGCGACGAGGACGACGAGGCCGACGGGTCCGACTTGGCCGACGAGTCGTCGGAGGAGGAGCAGGCGCTCAGGGCCAGCAGCGCGGCGGCACCGGCACCGGCCACCTGCAAGGTCCGGCGGGTCCGGCGGGCGTAACGGGTCATCACGGGTCTACTCCCTCTGAAGCTCTGATGCTCTGAGCTGTGCGGCTCTCACAAGCTTTAGCCGTGCATACGCAGATCATACTTCCGCAGATGCAAGCCGTAAGTCTCCTGTCGCATCGCATGAGCTGCGTGATTGACCTTGGGATGTATGCATGTGCGTTTGTACGGGACGGTCTGCTGGGTACGGTCTTTCGGGAGGTGCTGCCCAGTGAGCCAGTCCCTGACCCCGTCCGTGCACCAGCCGCCCGCTCCCACCCTCGCGGAGCTGGACCTGACCGGAGACCTCGCCCGGCCCGCCCGGCTGACCGTGCCCGACCTGCTGGCCTGGCCCCAGCGCCGGGTCGAGGTCAGCTTCGAGTGCGCCACCAGCGGCGTACAGCACCACCGGTTCGAGGGGCCGCTGCTGCATGACGTCCTGCGGGACGCCGGGCCCGGTTTCGACCCGGCCCGCCGCAAGGACCGGCTGCGCTTCCTCATCGCGGTGACCGGGGCGGACGGCCACCACGCCCTGCTGACCTGGGCCGAGATCGACCCGGACTTCGCCGACGCCCCGGTCCTGCTCGCGGTCGGCATCGACGACACCCCGCTCGACCGGGCCGGCCCCCAGCTGGTCCTGCCGCAGGACCGCTGCGGGGCCCGGCACATCAGCGGGATCAACGCGATACGGGTGGACGGACGCTACCCGTCCTGGTCCCCCGAGCCGGCCGACGACCCCGGCTGATCCCCGGCGTTCGCGTCGCCCTTCTCCTCGTTCTTCGCCCGGCCCGCCGCGTCGAGGGCCAGCCACACCCGGTCGCGGGTCAGCGGCAGTTCCGTGAAGCGCAGGCCGGTGGCGTCGCGCACGGCGTTGGCGAAGGCCGGGGCGACCGGGTTGAAGGGGCTCTCGCTCATCGACTTGGCGCCGAGCGGGCCGATGGTGTCGGCGGTCTCCATGAAGTGGACCTCTGTGCGCGGGATGTCGGTGTCGGCGTACTGGGGGAGCCGTTGACTTGCTCCTCGGGCTGAAGCCCGAGGATTCTGGCCTTCTCGTCCGTTGCTGTGCCGCTATGCGGCACGGGGTTCGGTGGAGAGTCCGTGGCTTCCTGTTTCGTCGCGCTGTGCCAGGACGAGTCCTGGTCTTACCTGCGCTCCACAGGCTGCAACCGCCAGTCCGGCGGTCGTTTTCACGTTCTTCGCGGCGTTGTGGTCCCGGTCATGGACCGCGCCGCAGACGGCACAGGTCCAGGTCCGTACGTGTAGGGGCTTGGGGCCGTCCTTGGCCCCGCACTCCGAGCAGGTCTGGCTGGTCGGCTCGAACCGGCCGATCTTCACCAGAGTCCGCCCATACCTAACCGCTTTGTACTCCAGCATGTGCACGAACTGCGCCCAACCCGCATCGTGAACACTCTTCGCCAGCCTGGTGCGCGCCAGCCCTTTGACCGCCAGGTCTTCCACACCGATCGCTTGGTTGTCGCGGATCAGCTGAGTGGAAAGCTGGTGGTGGAACTCCCGGCGGGCGTCAGTCACTTGTGCGTGGGCGCGGGCGACCTTGAGGCGGGCCTTCTCCCGGTTCTTGGATCCCTTCTGTTTCCGGGACAGCTCCCGCTGGGCCTTCTTGAGCTTCTTCTCCGCGCGGCGCAGAAACCTGGGGGAGTCGATTTTCGTGCCGTCGGAGAGGACGGCGAAGTGGGTCAGGCCCAGGTCGATGCCGATGCTCTGATCGGTCTCGGGCATGCGGGCGGCGTCGGCGTGCGGGTCGGTGTCGATGACGAAGGAGGCGAAGTACCGTCCGGCCGCGTCCTGGATGACGGTGACCGAGGAGGGCTGTGAGGGCAGCGGGCGTGACCACTTCACTGTGACCGCGCCGACCTTGGGAAGGTTCAGCCGCCCGGAATCAGTGATCGACCAGCGGGCATTGGCGGTAAAGCGGATCGACTGCCGCTTGTCCTTACGGGACTTGAACCGGGGCGCACCGGTCTTCGTGCCTTTGCGTTCACCCTTGAGGGAGGCGAAGAAGTTCTTGTAGGCGGCCTCTACATCGCGCAGGGACTGCTGGAGCACCACCGAGGAGACCTCGCCCAGCCAGGTCCGTGAAGCGGTCCGCTTCGCCACGGTGATCAGCTTCCTGGACAGCTCGCCGGCCGTGGGGAAGGCCCTGCCCGCTGTGCGGGCGTCCTCGCGGGCGCGCACCGCGTCGTTGAACACGACGCGGGCGCACCCGAACGCCTTGGCCAGCGCGATGCGCTGCGCGGTGTCCGGGTACAACCTGAAGGCGTACCGGAGCTGCATGGCAGCGACGCTACATACTTGGGTTATGGGTGAGATACAGAAGATCAGAACTGGTCGTCACTGTGTTTTCGTGATGCACGTGCACTTGGTCTTCGTGACCAAGTTTCGGCACAAGGTGTTCACTGATGCCCATCTGACGCGGATGGAGGAGATCATGCGGTCGGTGTGCGCGGACTTCGAGTGCGAGCTGATGGAGTTCAACGGCGAGGACAACCACGTCCACCTCCTGGTGAACTTCCCGCCCAAGGTCGCCGTGACCAAACTCGTCAACTCCCTCAAGGGTGTTTCCTCCCGCCGCCTGCGCCAGGAGTTTCCCGACCTGGTACGGCACTACTGGCGGGCCAACAAGCTCTGGTCGGGGTCCTACTTCGCCGGCACCGTCGGCGGCGCCCCGCTCTCCGTGGTCAAGCAGTACATCGAACAGCAGAACCGGCCCGTTTGAAGCACCGCCCGGCTCCGCCGCGACCAGCTATCGCGACGCTCCGCGCCACGGGTGGCGAACACACACGTTCCGGCTCAGCCAGACAAGAACCCGCGACGCTCCGCGTCGCAACCAGCCGAGGCCTCCGCCGTACGGGGCGCGTTGCGGGCGTGCGGGCTCGACGGTGCGGGGGCGTTCCGGGTGATCGTCGCGGATGCGTACGGGGGTGGGGGCGCGGGCGCGCACGCGGACGCGGTCGGCGCCGGGCTCGCGGAGGGGGCGCTGGCGGAGGCGGTGGCGCATGTGCGGCCGGAGGGTGTGGCGGTCGGGCGGCTGCCGGACGGGGCCGCCTTCGCGGTCGTAACCGAGGAGGAGGACGGCTCGGCCGATGCCGCCCCCGGTGCCGGTACCGCCCTCGCCGATGTCTGGCCCCTCCTCACCGGCTGCGAACCGGCCGTCCGGCTGCACGGCGGGATCGGGGCGGCCGGGGTCGGGCCCGAGGGGCTGAACGGGGCGCTGGAGCAGGCCCGCTACGCGCTGGCGTCGGCCCGTACCACCGGCCCGGACGCCTCGGTACTCACCGACGCGGCGCCGCTCACCGGCCTGGACACGTTGCTCACCGGCATACCGGCGGAGGTGCGCGGCGCGTTCAGCCGGACCGTGCTGGGCGGGCTGCTCGACCCCCGGAGCGCGTCCGCCGCCGTTCTCCTTGAGACCCTGGAGACCTTCCTGCGCTGCGACGGCTCCTGGGCGCGCACGGCCGAGGCGCTGCACCTGCACGTCAACACCGTCCACTACCGCATCGGGCGCATCGAGCACTTCACCGGCCGCGACCTTTCCCGCCTCCACGACCGCCTCGACCTGCGGGCTGCCCTGCTGTGCCGGGAGCGGCCCGGGCGGTGACCCGGGCAGTGGCAGAAAGGCTTGCGGTCTGCGAACGTGAGCCGCCGAGGTGACGTGATCGGCCTACGGGAACGGGAGGTGTGACCCATGCTGCTGCGTCAGCTGGAGTACCTGGTCGCGCTCGCCCGGGAGCGGCACTTCGCCCGCGCGGCTGCCGCCTGTTTCGTGTCCCAGCCGTCGCTGTCCGCCGCGATTCGCCGCCTGGAGCACGAGCTGGATGTGCCGATCGTGCGCCGGGCGAGGCGGTACGAGGGGCTCACCCCGGAGGGCGAGGTCGTCCTCGCCTGGGCGCACCGCATCCTCGCCGAGCGCGACGCCCTGCACCAGGAGCTGTCGGCGTTGCGTGGCGGCCTGGCCGGCACCCTGCGCCTTGGGATCGTGCCGACCGCGCTGCCCGCGGCCTCCCTGCTCACCACCCCGTTCTGCGAGCGGCATCCGGGGGCCCGGGTCAGCCTGGAGTCGCTGTCGTCCGCCGAGATCACCCACGGTCTCGCCGAGTTCGAGCTGGACGCGGCGATGACGTATCTCGACGATGACGAGCTCCGTCACGTACGCCGCTTCCCGCTGTACGAGGAGCGGTACGTGCTCCTCACCCCGGTGGACGGCCCGCTCGCCACCGCGTCCACCGCGCGCTGGGCCGACGTGGCCGCCGTGCCGCTGTGCCTGCTCAGCCCCCGCATGCGCAACCGGCGGATCATCGACGAGTGCTTCGCCGCCGACGGCGCGACGGCCGCCCCGGCGATCGAGTCGGACAGTGTCGCCGGGCTGTACGCGCATCTGCCCGGCGGCCGCTGGTCCAGCGTGATCTCGCACGCCTGGCTGCACATGTTCGGGGTGCCGGAGGGGATGCGGGTGGTGCCGCTGGTGGGGCCGGCGCACGGGCCGCGGGTGGGGCTCGTCGTGGCCCGGAGCGAGCCTCAGTCCGTGCTGGCCGAGGCGCTGTTGAAGGTGGCGCGGGAGGTCGGGGTACGGGACGCGCTGGACGCGCTGCTGAAGACGTATCTGGGCGCGGGGAGTTGAGCGGGTCCCGCGAGCACGGGCCGCGGGAGTTCATAGGAGCGCGCTATCCCGGCATAGCAACGTTCGCTTTGACCAGGGCATTCGCCTCCGAGGATCGTGAAAGCACCTTCCGATCAACGGAGTTGAGGAGAGTCGCGACATGGCCAAGGTGCTCTGTGTGCTGTACGACGACCCGACCGACGGATACCCCACGACGTACGCCCGTGACGACCTCCCCGTCATCGACCACTACCCGGGCGGCCAGACCGCGCCCACCCCGAAGGCCACCGACTTCACCCCCGGCCATCTGCTCGGCAGCGTGACCGGCGAACTCGGTCTGCGCCGCTTCCTGGAGGAGCGCGGGCACACGCTGGTCGTCACCTCCGACAAGGACGCCAGGGACGGCGCAGGGTCGGTCTTCGACCGTGAGCTGCCCGACGCGGACGTCGTCATCTCGCAGCCGTTCTGGCCGGCGTATCTCACCCCCGAGCGCATCGCCGCCGCCAAGAACCTGAAGCTGGCGGTCACGGCCGGTATCGGCTCCGACCATGTCGACCTCGACGCGGCCATCGCGCACGGCGTGACGGTCGCCGAAGTGACGTACTGCAACAGCATCAGCGTCGCCGAACACGTGGTGATGATGACGCTGTCGCTGGTTCGCAACTACCTCCCCTCCCACCAGGTGGTCCTCGACGGCGGCTGGAACATCGCCGACTGCGTGGCCCGCTCGTACGACCTGGAGGGTATGCACGTCGGTACGGTCGCCGCCTGGGGGTCCCCCCAGGCCCTTCAGGCACTGGGGGGGTATCGGCCTCGCGGTGCTGCGCCGCCTCGCCCCCTTCGACGTCAAGCTGCACTACACGGACCGGCACCGGCTGCCCGAGGAGGTCGAGCGGGAGCTGGGCCTGACGTTCCACGCGACCGCCGCCGACATGGCCCCGCACTGCGATGTCGTCACCATCAACGCGCCGCTGCACCCGGAGACGGAGGGCCTGTTCGGCGACGAGCTGCTGTCGAAGATGCGCCAGGGGGCGTATCTGATCAACACGGCGCGGGCGCGGATCGTCGACCGGGATGCGATCGAACGGGCCCTGCGCAGTGGGCAGTTGGCGGGCTACGCGGGTGACGTCTGGTATCCGCAGCCGGCCCCGCCCGACCACCCCTGGCGGTCGATGCCGCACCACGGCATGACCCCGCACATCTCCGGCTCCTCGCTCTCCGCGCAGGCCCGTTACGCGGCGGGGACGAGGGAGATCCTGGAGTCCTGGCTGGACGGCACCCCGATCCGCGACGAGTACCTGATCGTCGATGGTGGAGCGCTGGCGGGTACGGGGGCGCACTCGTACTCGACGACGACACCCGCCCGCTGAACCCAGGGGTCCCCGCTTGAACCCGGGGGCCCGGCTCAGGCGCGGTCGATGTGCACGTTGGTGGACTTCACCCGCGCCGTGGCCTCCATGCCGACCTCCAGGCCCAGCTCCTCCACGGCCTCCCGGGTCAGCAGGGAGACCAGCCGGTGCGGGCCCGCCTGGATTTCGACCTGGGCCGCGACATCGCCGAGCTTGACGGCGGTGACGATGCCGGGGAACGCGTTGCGCACGGAGGTGTAGGAGGCGTCTTCCTCACCACCGGTCTTCGCGAGCTCCACCGAGAACGCGGCGAGATCCCGCCCGTCGATGAGCCGCCGCCCGCCCTCGTCCCGATGCGTGGCCACCCGCCCGGCGTCCGCCCACCGCCGGGCGGTGTCGGGGCTCACGCCGAGGAGCCGGGCGGCCTGGCCGATGGTGTAGGACTGCATGCGCGTGACGATAGGTCGGAAATCCACGCACCTGCAAGCCAGGCCCGGCGGAACGGTCAGGACAGGAAGAGGGCCGCCCCGTCGCGGCGGCTGCGGCGGGCTCGCCAGGTCAGTACCGTGAGGGCCGCCGCGAGCCAGCAGGCCCCGATCAGTGTTTCCCAGGCCGCCAGCCCGGCGGTGTGGGTGCCCGCTCTCCCGGCCAGTACCTCGCGGACCGCGAGGAGGCCGTGGGTCAGCGGCAGGACGTCGCCGATCCGGCCGAGCACCGGGCCGACGGCGCTCGCCGGGACCTCCGGGCCGCAGACGATCATCATCACGGTGAACGCGGCGTTGGAGACCACATTGCGCAGGTCCGCGGCGGTCAGCACCAGGGAGCCCAGGAACAGGCCGAGGCAGTAGCTCGTCATCGCGACGAGGACGAGCAGCGCGGCGAGCAGGGCCACCCTGGCCACGGTCAGCCGCAGGTCCGCCACGGGGGCCAGGATGAGCACCGCCCCCAGGCCGCACGCCACGCCGTCCGGGAGCCAGAACAGGCTCCGCCCCAGCAGCACCAGCGAGGGACTGCTGGGCGAGGCGACCAGCAGGGGCAGCGTGCCGTTCTGCAGTTCCCAGGTGGTCGACGCGGTCGCGAAGATGCCGTGCAGCGCCACCAGCGCCACCGCGTTGCCGATCAGCAGATAGCGGGCCTGGCCGGGGCCGAGCAGATCGCCGATGGTGGTGAAGAACAGCACCTGGGCGAGCATCCGCACGAACCAGCCGAGCAGCCAGGTCTTCCAGGTGAAGACCGTGCCGTAGTCGGCGGCTCCGGCGCGTGCCGCCCAGCCCAGCACCTGGAGACGGCGGCCGAGGCCACTGGACGCGTCCGGCGTGTCATCGGCTTGCGCAGCGGCCGTCGCGTCCGGAGCGGTGGCCATTTCATCCGTGCCGCCGCTCATGTCAGCCCCACCGTCCCGGTCTCCCGCACCAGCCGTACGACCCTGCCGAGCAGCAGCCGGCCGCCGAGCCCGGTGAGGAGCCCGAGGCCGAGGACGGCGCCGGTCCGCCAGGCCACCGAGGTGACGGGGGCCGGGCCCAGCGCGTCGCGCAGCAGGTCGGAACTCCAGGAGAGGTAGATGAGCCGGCCGATCGGATGGGTCCACTCCGGCAGCCGGTCGAGAGGGGTGAACACCCCGCCGAGCAGCAGCACCGGATAGCTCAGCGAGTTCTGGAAGGTGCGGGCGGTGCGCGTTGCCACGAACAGGGCGGCCATCAGGGTGGCGGACCCGGCGGTGGCGACCGCGGTGGCGAGCAGGCCCACGAGGAAGACGAACGGGTGCGGTACGTCGGGGACGATGCCGAAGCCGAGGATCGCGACGGCGGCGACCTCCACCACCGTCAGCAGACTGATCGCCGTGGTCACCCAGACCCGGCTGAGCACCACCCGGGCGAAGCCGGCCGGCGCCGCGATCTGGAGTTCCAGGGTGCCGAGCCAGCGGTCGTTGTCGACGACCTCCCCGGAGATCAGCATCGCCATGCTCCACACACCCATCAGCACCGGTGCGAGCAGCCCGTACGCGAGGAGGTCCGGCCGGTCGTTGTGCCGGATCAGCAGCAGGAACACGGCGGCGAGCAGCGGCGTGCGCACCAGGTCGATGAGGTAGTCGCGGTGGGTCAGCACCAGCCGGCCCTGGAAGCGCCCGGCCGCGGCGAGCAGACTCACCGGTTCACCACGCTGCGCTTCTCGTTGCGGTGGACGAGCCGGAGGTAGACCTCTTCGAGGCTGGGCAGCTCCGTGCGTACATCGGTGACGCCCTCGGCGACCACGAAGGCCAGCACGGTGCCGACGGCCTCCTGGCTGTCGACGGAGACGACCGCCGTGCCGTCGTCGGCCGGGTCCACGCCGAGGACACCGGCGAGCGCGCGCACCCGGTCGAGCAGCCCGGCATCGGCGCGGATGCGGACGCGTTCCTGCCGCGACACCAGCCGTGCCAGGGTCTTCGGCGCCTCCGCCGCGATCACCCGGCCGTGGTTGATCATCGTGACGCGGTCGCAGAGCACTTCCGCCTCGGCCAGGTCGTGCGTGGCGATGAGGATGGTGCGGCCCTCCCCGGCGAGCCGCTGGATCAGCTCGCGCAACTGGCGGGCGGCCAGCGGGTCCAGGCCGTTGGTGGGCTCGTCGAGCAGCAGGACGCGCGGGTCCCCGATGATCCCCCGGGCCAGGTGCAGCCGCTGGCGCATGCCGACCGAGAAGGTCTCCACGCGGTCGTCGGCCCGTTCGGCCAGGCCGAGTTCGTCGAGCAGCGCGTCGGTCCTGGCGAGGCCCTTCTTGGTGGACATGCCGTACAACGCGGCCCAGTAGCGCAGATTCTGGCGGGCCGTCAGCCGGGGATAGAGCCCGCGTTCGCCGCCGAAGACGATGCCGAGCAGCGGCCGGATCCGCCGGTGCTCGGTCACCAGGTCGTGGCCGAGCACATACGCGCTTCCGGAGGTCGGCAGCAGCACCGTCGAGAGGATCTTCATCAGAGTGCTCTTGCCGGCCCCGTTCGGGCCGAGCAGTCCGTGCACCTCGCCCTGCTCCACCTCGATCGAGACGTCGTCCAGGGCGGTGACCGCCGGGCCGCGCCGCACGCGGTACTCCCGCCTCAGCCGGCGGGTGTCGACGGCCAGATGCGCACCGCCCGGCCGATTGCCGCTGTCGCGCATCACGCTCCCGTTCGCACGGACGAAGAGTGTTTGGTGTCGGGTGGTTCGGATGTGTCGGATGTGCTGGAGGGGGCGGATGCCGGGCCGCCCGCCTCGTCGAGCCATTCCTGCCGGGCGGCACCCGACACCAGCAGGAAGGAACCCAGCGGGGTCCGCGCGACCAGATGGCGGCCGACGTCGTCGAGCCGCAGCCGCTCGACCGGCTCGGCGTCCCGGGATTCGTCCAGCGGCACCCCGAACAGCGGCACCCCCGCCGCGAGCAGCCGCCGCGCGCCCGGCCGCCGGTGTACGAGGTCGGAGGCGAGGGCGGCGAGGCGTCCGCCCCGGCCCTCGATGCCGGACTGCGCGGCGAAGGCCGCCGCGCGCACCGGGCTGCTCCAGCGCAGCGCGGTGCGCGCCGACCGCAGCAGCCGTGCGCGTACGGCCGCCGCCCGGGTGTGCGGCAGCACCACCGCGGGCCGCCATCCGAGGCGGGCGATCCCGCGCATGGCCTCCCGCCATTCCGGCCACAGGCCGGCCTTGCCGAGGTCGTCGCGCACCTGCCGTAGGCCCTGCTCGTCCAGGGCCCGCAGCAGCAGGACCAGGTCGAGCAGGTCACGGGAGCGGAAGGGCCGTTCCCACCGTTCCGCGACCAGGGCGACCGTGCTCGCGGCCAGCGGGGAACGCGGCGGGCGGGCGAGCTGCCGGGCCGGTCCGTGGACGTCCGTCACGATCTCGGCGGTGAACAGGCCGACGGCGTAGGGGTCCTGGGACGGGTAGGGCGCCGGTTTGCGGAACTCCGCGCCCAGGTGCGGGGAGACGGTGTCGCCGGGCCGGGCGGGCCCCACGGTGAAGGCCTCCAACTCCCAGCCGGTGGCGGCCAGATGGCGGGCGCAGGCCCACAGATCGGCATGGCGGGGGCAGATGACGTCGAGGTCGCCGGCCGAGCGGAGTATTCCCGGCGGATAGAGGGCGGCGATCGTCATCCCCTTGAGGAGGAAGGCGTCGGGCGCGTGTTCCTGGAGCCGTTCCCAGACCTGTTGGTAACGCTCGACGCGTTCCTGGGCCAGCCGCAGCTCGGCCGTCTGGTCGTCCGTGAGCTTCTCGCCGCCCGCGGCCCACAGGCTCAGCAGGGTGGCGGCGAGCTTGTGCCGGCCGTCGCGGGCCGTACGCAGCGCGGTGTCGCGGGCGGACCGGGGCCCGGCCTCCAGCAGGGCGAGAACCGTGTCGGTCGTGACCGCGGTTCCGGTCGTTACTTCAGTCAACGCCGACTCCGCCCCCGTGAGCGAGCTTTTGTTGTGGTCGAAGGGGTGACGCGAAGGAAAAAGGAGACCGCAAAGGGGTCGCGAAGGCTAGCGACGGAAGACGCGATCAGGATCTCCGGAAAACCGGACACACCGATCCCGATCGCATCGACACCGGTCGCTTACTTGCCCGGCTTCGGGCGGACCGTAACCTTCTTGAAGGCGACGCTCATGGGACCCTCCTTGATGTGTTCGGTCTTGGAAGTTAGCCTCAGCGTATTGCCTCGATTGGTGCATGACAACGGTGCAACTCGCTTTGCATACAGCCCAGTTGGCGTGAATCGCCGTGAAAGTCCAAGGGCCGCGACCGAGCGGAGAGTCGGAGGATCATGGCCGTCCAGGAGTGGTTGCGGGCTCCCTTCACACACGATCCCGTACGGCGCCGAACCTATCCGGATGACGTCTACTTCCGCGAGATGGCGGCTTTGCTGGACGGGCGGGACGCGGACGAGACCGAGCGGACACTCGGCCGTACCACCTTCGTCATGTTCAAGCCCGACGCCGTCGTCGGACGCCGTATCGAGCCCGCCCTCGACCTGCTGGCCGGCCACGGCTTCGTGCCGCTCGGCGCGCTGGAGGTCCGGGTCGACGCGCGGGTCTGCCGTGAGCTGTGGCGCTACCAGATCAACGCCGCGCCGCTGGCCGTCATCCGGGCCGTGGACATGATCCTGGAGTCGGGGCCGCCCTGCCTCTTCGTCGCGCTGCGGGACACCCGCGGTCCGGAGCGGACGGGGATGACGGCGGCCGAACGGCTCAGCGAGCTGAAGGGATCGTCCAAGAACCGGGACACGGGCGGCGCTTCACTGCGGGGCGCGCTCGGCTGCGAGCTGATGTGCCTCAACTTCCTGCACGCGCCCGACGATCCCGCCGATCTGATCCGTGAGGTGGGCGTCCTGCTGTCAGGGCGGCGGCGGGACGAGGCGCTGGCGATGCTGGCGGGCGAGCCGTCCTCCGGGCGGACCGCCGGGGTGGTGGCCGCCGCACGCCGGCTCTGCGCCGCCCACCCGGCCCACTCCCTGGCCCCGGCGCCCGGCTCGGAACTGCCGCCGCTGCCGCCGGTGGCCGACCCCGCCGGGCTCCTCGCCAGGGTGGACGAGCTGGCCGGCGACGACGGCGGGCTCCCGCTGTGGGACCGCATAGTGATCGCCGCGCATCTGGTCGAGGGCCTCCCGGCCGAGGGAAAAGCGCTGATCGGACCGCCTCCGGGTACGCGCCTCAACCACCCCCGGACCCCCGGGCCCGCGAAGGCCGTGACGGCCGCGACAGCGTGACGGCCGCAACGGCGTGACCCGCCTTCCAGCCCATCCCTCGCCCATCTTTCGCCCAGGACTCCGCCCGAAAGGCCCGACCCCCGAGAGGCCCGATCCCCGATGGACGACTCCCCTATGGACGATTCCCTCACGGACGACGTCACGCTGCACGGCCCGGCGAGCTGGGAAGGGCCGGTGCGCCGGTACGGGCCGGTGGCCCGGGTCGCCGTGCTCTCCGACATCCACGCGAACATCCCCGCCTTCGACGCCGTGCTCGCCGAACCGGACGTCGCCGCGGCCGACCTCGTCGTCCTCAACGGCGACCTGACGTGGGGCCCGCAGCCGCAGGAGACGTACGAGCGGATCGTCGCGCTGGGCGAGCGCGCCCTGTGTGTGCGGGGCAACGCCGACCGGTACGCCGCCGAGATCGGCACCGCCGCGCGGGTGGCCGACACACCCCGCCAGTCGTGGATCGCGGACCGGCACTCGCCCGAGGCCATCGAGTTCCTCACCCGGGTGCCCTTCTCAGTCGTGGTCGAGATCGAAGGGCTCGGCCCGGCGCACTTCTGCCACGGCTCCCCGCGCAGCGACCACGAACTGGTCACGCCGGGAACGCCGGAGGAGCGGTTCGCTCGGCTGTCGGCGGCCCTCGACGCACGGGTCCTGGTCACCGGGCACTCGCACCTCCAGTTCGACCGCGTGGTGGCGGGCATGCGCAGCGTCAACCCGGGAAGCGTCGGGCTGCCGTACCACTCGGGTGAGCCGGGCACCGCGTACTGGGCTCTGCTGGGCCCCGACGTCCGTCTGAGGACCACGCGGTACGACGTCTCGGACGCCGTTGCCCGCGCCCACCGGGCGGCGGACCCGGACGCCGAGCGCTATGCCGGCACCCTGATGAGCCCGCCCGTCCCGGAGAAGATCGTCGAGGAAGCGGAATCCCTCGTTTTCGTCAATTGACAGCCGTTGCCGCTTCCGCCGCGCGCGGCATTCATTGTTTCCATTCCATCAACTCACCGAAACACAAGGAGAGTTGGGGTGGAAATGCCGGACCGTCCGGTGTTGACAGGCCAACTCGCCGTGTGTTGACCTGTTCACGCAAAACTGAAGGTTGTTTGGCACTTTTCTCTCGCACCTTTCCGGCAAGCAGGAGGAATCCATGCAGACAGCTCCACTCGCCACCCCGAAGACGACCACCACGACGACACCCGCGCCGGTGATGCTGCTGCCGCGCCTGGTCGAGCGGATGATCACGGACCGTCAGGCCGTGCACATCGCCAAGTTCCGCACCACCTGCACCGACTGCGTGCCGAACTTCTGAGCACGGCGTCACGTGTCGGCGGACGTACGACAGCGTCCGCCGACCTGCGCGTGGTGCCCGAAGTCGTCGAACGGTGTCTGAGCACCGCGCCCCGCGGACTGTGCGTCCTGGCGGTCGACGGCCTGTCGTACGGCGTCGCGGAAGCGGCCCTCGCCCACGCCCGGACGCGCCCGCTGCGCTCCACGTTCCCCAGCACCTCGACCACCGCCTGGCTGACCGCCGTCACCGGCACCGATCCCTCCCTGCACGGTGCCCTCGGCATGGTCTACCGGGCGCCGGACGCCGACTGCGTCACCCACCTCATCACCGGGGAGACGTACGCCTTCGGCCCCTGCCCGCCGCCCAAGAACCCCTTGCTGCACGGTGGTCCGACCCTCTTCGACCGCGCCGTCGCGGCGGGCGGGGCCGCCTTCGTGGTCGGCGCCGAACTGGAGCGGCTGACCGGGGAGTGGGCCGCGGCGCTGCTGCACGGCGCCCGGGTCGTCCCGTCGTCGGCGGCCGAGCTCGACCCCGATCCCGTCGCGGTCGTCGAGCGGACGGTGCGCGAGGTCGAGGCCGTCCTCGCGGATCCCCACGACGTGCCACCCCTGGTGTGGGCCTACGTGAACCTCGACGACCACATCCACCTGGCCGGTTACGACGACCGCCTGCACGCGTCCCTGCGGCTCCTGGACACGGCGGCGAGCCGCTGGGCCGACGCCGGATGGAGCGTCCTCGCACACGCCGACCACGGCCAGGTCCCGGTCGCGCCGAAGGCCGAACTCCTCGACGCCTGGGCCCGGTTGGACTCCCCCGCGCACTGCCGGATGCCCGGCGGCGGCGCGGGCCGCGTCCGGTGGATGTATCCGCTGCCGGGTCACGAACAGGAGCTCGCGGCCGCCCTGAGCGACGCACTCGGTGACCACGCGCTCGTGCTGACCCCGGACGACCTGGCCGAGCGGGGACTGCTCGCCGCGACACCCGTCGTCCGCGAACGCATCGGCGCGGTGGTCGCCCTCGCCACCTCCGCGGCCTTCCCCGTGCCCGACCCCACCGTCGCCTGGGAGCACGGATCCCTCAGCGACGACGAGATGCTCGTACCCCTCGCCGCCTGGAACGCACCGCTGGCCCAGGACTCGTAGTACCAGCACCCCCAGACGAAGACGCGTAGTACCCAGCACCCCCGGACGAATAGGAGAAACGGTGAGCACGGTCGTGTTCCGCAACAAGACCGGTGGTTCGGAGACCCTGTACGCGGCACCGGGCCAGAACCTCCTCGATGTGCTGCGCCTGCACGGCATCCCGGCCAACGCGGTGCTCGCGTACCGGAACGGGGCGGTGATCCCCGAATCGGCGGTCGTCGTCGAACCCGACGACGTCATCGAGGTCCGTCAGGTACGGCACTACGACCTCGACGTGCTGCGCAAGCCCAAGGAGCACGTCTACGCCGCGCCGGACCCCGTGTACTCCAAGTCCGTCCTGTTCGACCACGGCGGCACCCTGGAGCGCCGCACCGAGCAGCTCACCGCCGAGACCTTCGTGCAGTACGTCGAGGAGACCTTCGTCCAGAGCATCACCTCCGGCGGCACGATGCGCGCCGGGGACCGCGCCGTCATCGGACTGTCGGGCGGCCGGGACAGCGTCGCCTACCTCAAGCTGCTCGAACGCACCCGGGGCCGCTGGCCCGAGATCGACATGACCGCCGTCACCATCACCGGGCTGCCCGACTGGGACGAGCCGGCGACCTTCCAGATCGCGCTGGACTCCTGCGCGGGTCTCGGCCTGGAGCACACGATCGTGACCGCCGACGACGTGGCCGACGTGTTCAAGCTGCGCGAGCCGTTCGTCGACGTGATGAACAAGGTCGTCGCCGGCGAGCACCGCAACATGAACATGGTCATCGGCCACCAGGTGCTGCGCCGCATGCTGGAGCGGGAGGCCGGGCGCGCCGACGCCTCGGTCGTGGCGTTCGGCTTCAACGCCGACGACCTGGTGGCCAGCATGGTCACCTGGTTCACCACCGGATACCGGATGGGCGGCATCCCCGTCCGGGAACTGGGCGATCTGCGGTACGTGTTCCCGCTCTACCGCATCACCAAGAAGGAACTGACCCTCTACCTCGAACTCGTCGCGCCGGAGCTCAGCCGGCAGGGCGCCCCGGGCCGGTTCACCACCGGCTCCGACGAACGCTCCATGGCCTACGCGATGGCCGACCACCTGTACGACCTCTGGCCGGGCATCGACTACTACCTGTTCAACGCCTTCGAGAACGTGCAGCGCAGTCTGCTGCCGGTGGTCGACGACCTGTGCCGGGTCTGCGAGGGCCGGTATCTCCTGATGGAGGGCGTGCCCAACCCGGCCGGACTGTGTGACGTGTGCGGCTTCCTCCACCGGCAGGAGGCGCTGCGGGCGGACGCCGTATGACCGATGACGACGATGTGAGGGGCGGCGGTGCGGGCCGCCCCTGGTACCAGGACTTCTTCGGCGAGGAGTTCTGGGCCGTGGCGGCCCACGAGTACACCGCCGAGCGCACCGCGTCCGAAGCCGACTACCTGGCCGCCGTCCTCGACGCCTCGGCCCCGGGCCGCCGCGTCCTCGACCTGGGCTGCGGCACGGGGCGGCACGCGGTAGCGCTCGCCGGGCGCGGGTTCCGCATCACCGGCGCCGACGCCGGCGCGTGGGCCCTGCGGCAGGCCGCGGCGACGGCCGCCGCGGCCGGCGTGGAGGTGGAGTGGCTGCACCTCGACCTCTTGCGCGAACTCCCCTGGCCGGTGGGCGAGTGCGACGCGATCGTCTGCGTGCAGTCCTTCGGCTGGGGCAGTGACGCCCAGCAGCTGCGGCTGCTCAGGGAGGCCCGCCGGGCACTCGTCCCCGGCGGGCTGCTGATCCTCGACCACTCCAACGTCCTGACGATCGCGGGCCATTACGTGCCCGAGGCCACCTTCGAGACCGAGGGGCTGCGGGCCGTCTTCCGCCGCAACTACCAGGTGGCGTCGGGCCGCAGCGCCGGTTCGATCGAGGTTCGGCGCGGCGGCGCGGAGCCGGTGGTCATCCATGACGACGTACGGCTCTACCAGCCCGCCGAGGTACGGGACCTTCTGATCCGCGCCGGGTTCCAGGTCGAGCGCGCCGACGCCGACTTCACGGCCGGCCGGGAGGCCGCGCTCACGACCAGATACGTGCAGTTCGTGGCCCGCAACCCGGAGGGCGCGGACACCACCGCGATCACGGCGTGGGAACGGCCCGCCGGGGGGCTTGTCGGATCTGCCGGATCTGCCGGACCGGGGGATGCGGTCGGCCCCGGGGATGCCGTGGACCTGCGCTGGTCGCCCGACGAGATCGACTTCGTACGGTCCTCGGTCGACCGTGCCTTCCAGGGGGTCACCGCCGACGCGGCGCGCGCCTACCACGTGACCGACCCCTACGCCGCCGCACAGGCCGCGCCGGTGCTGTCCGAGCACTTCGGCCTCGACCTCCCCCCGGACACGGTGACGGCCGGCACCGGAGCCACCGGTCTGCTGCACGCCTGCGCGGCACTGGCGCAGCCTGGCCCGGTGCTGCACCTGCGCGGCGGTCACCCCGACCTGCCGCGCTGGGCCGCTCGCCTGGGCACCGAGGCCGTCGCGACCCGGATCGAGGACCTGGCCGCCGACCTCGACCGGCACACCCCCTCGGTCCTCGTGCTCGACCGCCCGACGATCACCGGGGACCTGTACGGCAGGGCGGCGCTGGACGAGATCGCCCGGGCCGCCCGCGCACACGGCACGACCGTGGTCCTCGACGAGGCGTACGCCGTGTACGCGGGGCCGGACGCCAGCTGCGTACCGGCGGTCGCCGAGCACGACAACCTGATCGTCGTGCGCAGCATGTCCAAGGGCTACTGCTGCGGCGGACTCCGGGTCGGCTTCGCGGTCGCCGCCCCCGCGCTGACCAGGCGGCTGCGGGAGGCCGCGCCACCGCTGGGCGCGAACGGCTACGGCCTGGCCGTCTCCCTCAACCTGCTGGCGCAGGGCGACGTCTTCGCCGCGCTGCGGGCCAGGATCGCCGAGGTGAAGCCGGAGATGTCGGCGCTGCTGCGGGGGGCGGGGCTCGCGGTGACGCAGGGGGCCGCCTGTCTGCCCTGGGTGACCGCGCCGGCGGACGACACGGGCGGGGCCTTGGTCGAGAAGCTCGGGCTGAGGGTCAAAGAGGTGGAGGGGCAGGGGTTTTGGGGCACGGGTGCGGAGTCGGGGACCAATGGGGATGGGCTGTCGGGTACGGGGGCTGCCGGTCGCGGGCCGTCCGGACCGGAGAGCGGCGGCAGGCTCTTCAAGATCGCTGTCCCGCTGTCGGACGCCCGGCTCACGGCGTTCCGCGCGGCCTTCGCCCAGGGCGGGTAGTAGCTTGAGCGGCCTCAGTGGTCCAAGTGGCCTCAGTGGTCTGGTCGGTGACATCCACCAGGCCATCGACGCCGACGAAGCGATGCGCTGGGTCGCCCGGCTGGCCGAATGGGACCGGTACCAGGGTTCGGCGGGGATCGCCGAGGCGGCCGACTTCGTCGCGGGTGAGGCCGAACGCGTGGGGCTGGCCGGCGTCGAGGTGCTGAGCTTCCCCGCGGACGGCACGACCGCGTGGTGGACGTACACGGCACCCTCCTCCTGGACACCGCGCGCCGCGCACCTGTCGCTCAACGGCCGCCCCCCGCCGGTCGGTTACCCCGCACAGCCCTACGCCCTCGCGGCGAACTCGGCGGCCACGGACGGCGAGGTGCCGCTCGCGCTGCCCCAGGAACCTGTCTGGCCGCCGGGCGCGCTGGTCCTCGTCGGGTCGGCGGCCGGCCTCGGCCCCGGCCTGTTCGCCCGGATGCGGGCCGAGAAGGCGAGCGGGTTCTGTGTGACGACCCATCCCGACCGGCCCGAGCAGGCGGGGCGGGTCGAACTGCCCGGCGACAGCGCCCTGTTCGGCTTCAGCGTGTACCCGGCCCAGCTGGACGAGCTGCTCCGTGCGCACCGGCGGGGCGAGCGGGTCCGGGTGGTCGTCGACGTCGACACCGGCCCCCGGCGGATGCCGGTCGTGGTCGCCCGTACCCCGTCGGGCTCGGCGGCGGAGGGCGACGCGTGTCTGCTCGGCGCCCACCTGTGCCATCCGGCTCCCGGGGCCAACGACAACGCCTCGGGTGTCGCGGCGGCACTGGCGGCCGGACGCGTGCTCGCGGGGCGGTCGCTGCGCCGTCCCGTCCGGTTCGTCTGGGCACCCGAGTTCGTGGGCCTGGCCGCCTACGTCCACCGGGCGGTCGAGGAGGGCACCCGGCCGCTCCCCGCGATGGCGGTCAACCTCGACATGGTGGGCGAGGACCAGCACCGCTGCGGGGGCCCGCTGATCGTCGAGTACGGCCCGGAGTACCTCCCGCACTACGCCAACGCCCTGGTCGAAGCCTGCGTACGGGCCCTGCCACCCGCCGCGCGCTCCTACAGCGGTGCCGTCGGCTGCGACACCTGGGCCTGGCGTACGACACCGTTCGTCGGCGCCTCCGACCACGCGATCCTCGCCGACCGGGCGATCGGCGTCCCCGCCGTACAACTGGGGCACTGGCCCGACCGGTTCAACCACTCCGGTGCCGACACGCTCGACAAGGTCGATCCGCGGGAGCTGCGCAGGTCCGCCGCGATCGCGGCGTCCGCGGCAGCCGTCGCGGCGACGGCCGGCGGACGGGACGCCGACCGCCTCGCCCAGCTCCTGACCCGCTGGACGGCCCGCCGGATGACCGCCTGCCTGCCGTCCGCCGACGGGCCGTCCTCTGACGGGCTGGGCGGAGACGGGTTGGGCGGGGACGGGTTGGGTGGGGATGCGTCGGGCGCGGACCAGTCGGCCGTCGCCCGGCTGACGCGGCGCTGGCACTACGGCCGGGACGCCCTGCGCACCTTGCGTCCGCTCGGGGCGAGCCCGCGCGTGCTCGACCGGCAGGCGGAGCTCCTCGCCGGGCTGCACCGCACGCTGTCGGCCGCCTGGGACGACGGTCTCGCGGAGCACCGGCCGCCGGCGCCGCGCGGTCCGGGCCTGCGCAGGGCCTGGCCCGGACCCTTCAACCTCCGGGCGCTGATGGGAGCCATGGCGGAGAAGGACCGCCAGTGGTTCCTGGAGGAGCTGACCGTGGACCGGGGCCGCTGCTACGCCGCCGCGATGGCCCTCGCGCAGAGCATCGACGGCACCGCCGACGCGGCGGCCGTCATCCGCACCGCCGAGCTGGACTCCGGCATCCGGCCGGCCGCACCGGACTTCGGCGAGCGTTTCCTGGCGGCGATGACCAGGGCGGGCTGGGCCGACGAGGTCGCGCCGGACGAGGCCGCGCCGGACGGGCCGCCGGTCACCGGACCGCACGAAGAAAGACCGGTCATCGGGCCGCACGAAGAAAGAGGGGTCACGGCATGAGCACGAGCGGGCCGCGGGTCACCGTCGCCGAATCCATCGACGACCTCGACACCGCCCAGTGGCAGCGGGTGGCCGCCTCGGCCGCCGCCCCCGTCCACTACACCCCGGAGTATCTGCGGGCCTACCAGGACAACCCGCTCCGCCCGTACGCCGCCGTCCGCTATCTGACGGCCGTCGACGCCGGGCGGACCGTCGCCGTGCTGCCGTGCTATCTCGACAAGCAGGGCGACCCGTACGGCTTCCTGAGCGCCGTCGGCATCCCGGAGGCGGACGGCCCGGCGCTCCTCGGGCACAACTGGTACTGCTACGACACCCGTGTCCCCGTGCTCGCGACGGACGAGGAGCACCGCGACCGGGTGCTCGCGGCGATGCTGGACGCCCTGGTGGAGCTGGGGGCCCGCGACGGCGCGCGGGCCACGGGTCTCGTCAGCGTCGCGGAGGGCGATCCGCTGCTCGCCGTGGCCCGCGGCAAGGGGTGGCGGGTGGCCCCGATCGTCACCCGCTTCCAACTCCCGCTCCAGGGCGTGACGACGTACGACGACTATCTCGCGAGCCTGGGCGCGAGGACGCGTCGCAACATCCGCCAGTACCTGCGCCGCGCGGCCGACGCCGGTGTCACGACGTCCGTCGAGGCCCCCCGGCCGGACTTCCTGCGCACGGTCTGCGACCTCACCCGCCGCACGGCCGCCAAGTACGGCAGCGCGGACATGTATCCCGAGAGCGCCTTCATCGACTTCGTCATGGCCCTCGGCGACCGCGCCCGGGTCGTGCGCGTCGACCTGGGCGAGCGGACGCCGGCGGCCGCGGTGGTCCTGCTGGACGACCAGCGCCTGCACATGTGGGTGGGCGGCACCACTGACGCCACCGTCCAGGGCTTCAGCCCCAACTACCTCATGTGGGCCACGGAGATCCGCGCCGCCATCGAGGCGGGCAAGCAGTGGGTGGAGGGCGGCCGGAGCAACCGCCCGATGAAGGAACGCCACGGCATGAGACCGCTGCCGCTGTACGCGTGTGTCGCCCCCGGCTGACGAACGAGCCCTTTGACCAGGGGCACAGTCCGCACAGGATCCGCGCATGGCCCGCGCCACAGTGTCCGTAACCCGCGCCGACTATGGTGTCGATGCGCGCGATGCGAATCGAACGCGCAGGGGAGCACCGAGCAGGGGCACCAAGAACGTCGGCAAGGGGCGCGCAGTGTCGGACGAGGGGCGGCTGATCGCCGGCCGCTACCGGTTGATCGACCGGATCGGCCGCGGTGGCATGGGCACCGTGTGGCGCGCCGAGGACGAGGTCCTGAGCCGTCAGATCGCCCTGAAGCGGCTGCACGTCCAGCCGCACCTCACCGATGACGAGCTCGCCACCCTCTACGAACGCACCCGCCGCGAGGCGCGCAGCGCCGCCCGTATCGCCCACCCGAACGTGGTCGTCGTGCACGACGTCGTGGACGACGGGGGGCTGCCCTGCATCGTCATGGAGTACGTCCCCTCGACCACCCTCGGCGCGCTGCTCAAGGGCGGTGAGGTGCTGGCGCCCAGCGAGGCCGCGCGCGTCGGCCTCGGCATGATCGCCGCGCTGCGCGCCGCGCACGCCGCCGGGGTGCTGCACCGCGACGTCAAGCCCGGCAACGTACTGCTGGGCGCCGACGGCCGTGTCGTGCTCACCGACTTCGGCATCGCGATGACGAGCGGCACCTCCACGCTGACGAAGACCGGCGAGATCGTCGGGTCGATCGACTACATCTCGCCCGAGCGGATGAAGGGCCGCAACTCCGGCCCCGCCGCGGACCTCTGGGCGCTCGGCGCGACCCTGTACCAGTCGGTCGAGGGACGGCCCCCGTTCCGCAAGGACACGGCGGTGGAGACGGCGTACGCCATCGTCGTCGACCCGCTCGCCCCCATGAAGGAGGCCGGTTCCCTCGAACCCCTCATCGAGATGCTGCTGGCCAAGGACCCGGCGGAGCGGCCGTCGATGGAGGAGGCGGAGCGGGCGCTGCGGGTCGTGGCGTCGGAGGCTCCGACGCAGTCCCACGCCCAGTCCCCGTCGCAGCCGGACCGACAGCCGGACCGACAGCCGAAGCGGCAGCCGAAGCCTCAGCCCGCGCCGACACGGTCCCTGCCCGCGCAGCCGTCCCCTCCCGCCCCCTCCGACAACGTTGGCGGCGGCCGTCGCAAGCGGCGAGCCCTCGTGCCGAGCCTGATCGCCGTGACGGTGGCGGGCGCGGCCGTGGCGGGCGGTCTGTACGTGGTGTCGCACCGGGACAGCGGCCAGGGCACGCACGCCGCCTCGGCGTCGTCGACACCCACGTCCGCGCCCGTCCCCGAGGGCTTCCACCTGGTCACGGAGAAGACGCTCGGCGTCTCCTATCCCGTCCCGGACGGCTGGAAGCGCGGCAAGGCGACCTCCGAAGCGGTCACCTACACCGACAAGACCGGCCTGGCGGAACTCACGATCGGCACGGTGGACCCCGCGGGCCCGAACCCCGAGTCGCACTTCAAGAACATGGAGGCGAACACCAAGATCAACTACCCCGGCGGGCGGTACCGGAAGATCCGTATGGAGCGGACGACGTTCCAGGACAAGGCCGCGGCGGTGTGGGAGTTCACCTTCCAGGGGCGGGCGCGCGTGTTCCGCGCCATCGACCTGGGCTTCGGGCAGGAGGGCGCCAAGGAGTACGACATCTACGTGTCGGCGCCGGACGCCCAATGGGACACGTACCGCCCCGTCTTCGACAAGGTCAAGGCGGGCTTCACCATCGGCTGACGTCCGCGTACGTACGTCTTGTGCACGTGCGCCTTGTGTACGTACGTCCTGTGTCCGTACGTCTTCCCGCCGAGGCCGTCAGCCGCCCGACGCCGCCGACGCCGGCCCCACGTGCCGCACCCTGATGTGCTTCGTGCCGAAGGCCTTGGCGATGACGGGCCTGGCCTTCGCGGGGTTGTCGACGCCCACGAACACGAAGCCCCGGACGTCCGGGCCGACTTCGCGCAGCTCGAAGGTGCCGTCCCAGCGGTTCATGTCCGCGCTGATCCGGTCGGACAGGGCGGTGAGGTCCTTCTCGCTGATGTCGGTGTCGTGCAGGCGCACGGTCACCCCCTTCTCGGCGGCGCCGCAGACGTCCGCGTCGAACGCCTCGGAGGGGATGCGGTACACGTCCGTCGCCTGGTGGGCCTGGTCGACCGACAGGCCGGTGTAGACGGTCCGGTAGTGCTTCTCGGCCCGCTTCTCCACGTACGCCATCACCCGGTACAGCGGGGTGCCGTCCGGGTCCCCGTGCTTCGGCCCGGGCAGGCTGCCCACCGGCTGCTTCCCGACGCACACGGTCGGGTCCTTGGGCTTGGCCGGGTGTGCGGGCTTGCTCGATCGCGTGTGGACGTCCGCGACGTTCTGGCCGCCGGTCTCGGTGCCGCACCCCTGAAGTGCGACGAGCGCGACGGCGCCCGCGATGGTGACGCCCGTGGCTGCCTTGCTTCGTCCGCGCATGGTGTCCCTCCCCGTTGGACCGATCGGTACATCGGTACTGGGACGCGGATAGGGGCACATGCGTTCATGCCGACGGGTAGGCAACCCCGAAGAGGCCGCGCCCCTCTTACCCACCAGCCGAATACACACCGGTTACACACCGGCCGACTACGCACCAGCCGAACGAACCCGGGTACGACGCACCGAAAGGACTGTCTGTTGGCCCGTCCGCTGTCCCGCCGCAGGTTCATGGTCTACACGCTGGCGGCGTCCACCCTGACCGTCGCGGCGCCGCTCGGCTGCGACGGATCGTCGGCGGAGGGCGTCGAGCCCACCGCGGCGGGCGTCCCCACCCCGTCCGACGTCCTGGTGACCGGCGCCGACGAGGAGATGCTGGTCCTGGAGGTCACCGCGGCCAACAAGGTGGTCGTACGGCTGCCCCGCGTCGAGGTCGGCCAGGGCATCACGACCGCCGTCGCCATGATGATCGCCGAGGAGCTGGACGCCCGGCTCGCCGACGTCGACATCCCGCTCGCCGAGGCCCGGACCAAGGGCAACCAGTACACCGGCGGCTCGAACTCGGTCAGTTCGCTGTACGGGCCCGCCCGCGAGCTGGCCGCCACCGCGCGCGCCAAGCTGGTGACGGCGGCCTCCCGGCGGTGGCACCTCCCGCCCCGCCTGCTGCGCACCCGGGACACGATGGTGGTGGCCCCCGACGGGCGTACGGCCACCTTCGGGTCGCTGACCGAGGCCGCCGCGCGGATCCGCCACCCGGCCATTTCCGCCAAGCCCAAGCCGGCCTCCAAGCACCGGGTGATCGGGCAGCCGACGACCCGGATCGACGCGCGGGACATCGTCACGGGCCGGGCGAAGTACGCCGGGGACGTGTCGGCGGCCGGGGCGAAGCCGACCGTGGTGGCGCGGCCACCGACACTCGGCGGGAAGATCGTCACGGTCGACGACCGGGCGGCCCGTGCGCTGCCGGGCGTCCACGCGGTCGTCAGGATCGCCGGCGGTGTCGCCGTGGTGGCGGAAACCTTCCACCACGCCTTCAAGGCCAGGGACGCCTTGCACATCACCTGGGCCCCGGGCCCGCTCGCCGCCCTGTCGGACACCGCCATCCGGTCCCGGCTGCGGGCCGCCGTCCCGCCCCTCGGGACCCCGCTGCTCGGTACGACACAGGTGACGGGCGAGTTCGAGTTCGCCTTCGTCAGCCACGCCCCGATGGAGGTGCTGACCGCGGTGGCCGACGTACGCGCCGACCGCGCCGAGATCTGGTTCTCCTCCCAGACGCCGATGGACGCGCGCGACAGCATCGCCTCGGAGGTCGGCCTCGACGCGTCGAAGGTCCGGGTCCATGTCATGCGCGGCGGCGGCTCGTTCGGACGGCGGCTCAATTACGAGGCCGCGATCGAGGCGGCCCAGATCTCCAAGGCCGCCCACCGGCCGGTGAAGCTGATGTGGAGCCGCAACGACGACATCCGGCACGGCAGGATGCGCCCGGCCAGCCACCACCGGATCCGGGCCAGCCACGCCGGCGGCAGGGTGGTGGCCTTCACCCACATGACGGCTTCGGTGAACGAGGCCTACGACGACTCCGGTGCCACCGTTCAGGGAGCGGTGGCGGGCGGACCGCTCCCCAGCGACAGCGGCCTGTACAACTTCGGGCGCGTCACCGGGGACTCGGGCGGGGTGGAGCTGGCGATGCCGCTGGGCGCCTGGCGTTCGGTGGACTCCGGGACGACGCGGACGGCGGAGGAGATCGTCGTCGACGACATCGCGCGGAGCCTGGGCAAGGACCCGGTCGCGTTCCGCCGTACGACCCTGATGAGCAAGACCGTCAAGGCCGTACTCGACAAGGTCGCGACCGCCGGGAACTGGGGCCGGACCATGCCGGACGGCCATGCCCAGGGCGTGGCCGTCCACGAGGAGTACGGCTCCTGCGTGGCCGCTCTGGCCGAGATCGACGCCTCCGACCCGAAGAACCCCCGGGTGACCAAGGTGGTGATGGCGGCCGACGTCGGAACGGCCGTCAACCCGCGCGGCCTGGAGGCCCAGTTGATGGGCACCGCCGTCGACGGCATCTCCACCGTGCTCCGGGCCGGCCTCCACATCGACCGGGGCGCCGTCCGCGAGGGCAGCTTCGCCGACTTCCACTGGGCCCGCCAGCGGCACGCCCCGCTGCACTTCGAGGCGCACATCCTGCCGTCGCGGCGGGACCCCGGCGGGGCGGGCGAACTCGGCGTCCCGGCCGCGGCCGGCGCCGTGGCCAACGCCTACGCCCGCGCGACGGGCACCCGCCCCCGCCGCTTCCCCCTCAACTTCTGAGACGGATCTGGACTGCCGATGCCCTCCTACTCCTTCGTCGTCAACGGGAAGCCGGTCACCGTCGAAGCACCGGCCGACATGCCGCTGCTGTGGGTCCTGCGCGACCTGCTCGACGTCACGGGACCCAAGTACGGCTGCGGTGTCGGCGTCTGCCGTGCCTGCACCAGCCATCTCGACGGCGCGGAGATCCAGCCCTGCGTCGTGCCGGTCGCGGACTGCGCGGGCCGCAAGGTGACCACCATCGAAGGCCTGGCCGACGGCGACACGCTCCACCCGGTCCAGCAGGCCTGGCTGGACTGCGACGTCTCCCAGTGCGGCTTCTGCCAGCCCGGGCAGATCATGGCCGCGGCGGCCCTCCTCAAGAAGACGTCCAGCCCGACGGACGCCGACATCGACCGCATCGAGAACGTCTGCCGCTGCGGGACCTACTCCCGGATCCGCGAGGCGATCAAGAAGGCCGCCGCCCAGGACTGACGGGTTGCTGTCCGGCACCGCTCGGCGAGGCGTGCGGGTCCTCGGCCTTGTCGAGGAGGACCAGCGCGGCGTACTCGGGGGTGCCGGGTTCGGCGTAGTACGCGACCAGGCGGTGGCCGGACGTGCCGTCGAGCTGCATGCTCTGGTAGCCGAGGGTGAGGTCGCCCACCGCGGGGTGGTGGAAGGTCTTGTGGCCGTGGGAGTGCCCTTGGACGTCGTAGCGCTCCCACGGGCGGGCGAAGTCCGGGCTCTTGAGGAGGAGCTCGTCGACGAGGTGGGCGAGGTCGGGGGCGTCCGGATCGGTGCCGGCCAGGGCGCGCAGCCGGGCGACGCAGCCGCGGATCTGGTTCTCCCAGTCGTCGAACAGCTCGCGGGCCGCGGGGTGCAGGAAGACGTACCGCACGATGTTGCGTTGCCGCACCGGCCAGTCCGCCAGGCCGGCCATCAGATGCAGCCCGCCGGGGTTGGTGGCGACCAGCTCCAGGGTGCGGCTGACCACGTGTGCGGGGTAGGGCCGCATGCCCTCCAGCAGCAGCCCGACGCCGGAATGCACGGAGCTGCTCGGGGCGGACGGCGCCCCGGACGTGCCGCGCGCGGCGCACGCAACCAGGTCCCGCAGATGATCGCGCTCGCCGTCCTCCAGCAGCAGGGCGGCGGCGAGGGCGTCGACGACGGACGGGCTGGGGTGGGTCTCCTTGCCGCGTTCCAGGCGTGTGTAGTAGTCGATGCTGACCCCGGCGAGCGTGGCCAGCTCCTCCCGGCGCAGCCCCGGCGTGCGGCGCAGCCCGACGCCCTCCGGAAGACCGACGTCGGCGGGCGTCACCCGGGACCGGCGGGCGCGCAGAAACCGCCCCAGCTCGGTGCCACCGCCGCCACCGCCGCGCTGCTCACGTGCCATGCGATCCAGTGTGGCAGCCCTGTGACCTGCGGGACAGCAACGTGGGGGGCCCTGTCACACCCCCGGACACGACTCCTTGGGTACGGGGCGGAGCGTGCGGGGAACCCCGGCGCTTGGTGAGCGCCAAGTCGCCGGTACGAGCTGCGAGTTCGCAGGACTCCGCCTGCCCGCCGTGCAGAGTACGGTGGGGAGCAACCGGGGCCGTGGTCCCAGACAGGAGCGCCTTCATGGCCGCCGTCCGTCAGATCCCGCCCTTCCCGCCCGTGGCCCGTGTGCGGCTGGCGCCGCACAGCGTCTCGCCGCGGCGCATCGACGGGGCATGGTGGCCCCGCACACGCGATCTGCTCTCCGAACTCCCGTCGCTCATCGGCGCGTTGCCCAGCGGCTGGGGGCAGATCACCGGTGTCACCGTGCACACGGCGATGTGGGCGGCGTCGCCGGGGCGGATGCTGGTCGCCAACCACGTCGTACGACTGCGCAGGGAATCGGGATCCCGCGACCGCCACACCATCTGTCTGGTCAGCCCGGGCCACGGCCGGTGGGACCTGCTGGTCGTGCCCCCGGAGGTGGCCGCGGCCGACGCCGAGCCCTTGATGGAGGCCGCGGCGGCCACCGCCACCCACTGACGGGGGCGGTGGTGGCCGCCGCCGGCGACCGCCACACCCGTAGGCAGGCGACCGCTCGGGTTCATCGTGCGGGCGGCACCGAGATGGTCGGCGATCCCGCTGTGGTGGCCAACGGGTCAGCTGGAGAAGTACAGGTACTTCCAGGGCCCGTACGTCGTCGTGTTCACGGTGTCGCCGGACGAGCTGTTGACGTACGTCGACCGGATGCGCGCCTTGATGCCGGACTGCCCCGGCGCGTCCAGGGACACGGCCGACTTCCCGTCGGTGCCGAGCGCGAAGTACTGCGGGTCGTCGGAGTGCCAGCTGCCGCCCGAGTAGACCTGGAGGTCGAAGCGCTGCTTGCGGCCCTTGTAGTAGGTCATCGTGGTGGTGAGCAGCGGGGCGGTGCTCTTTTGACATCCTCCCCCTCTTAAAAGAGGGGGATTCCAACCCAGTTGGGTTGAGGTTCACGGGCGCTCGAACGGCTGTTGGCCGTTGTCACCCCTCCGGCACCGGCTGAGCGCCGGGGGCGGGGAATCCCGCCCTGTCCTGCCGCGACGTTGACTGCTGCGTTGCTGTCCGCGTTGCAGGTGAAACCACAGAAGGAACAGACGAACTCGGCTTGGCTCTTGCGCGAGTTCTTGTCGATCCATCCGCAGGTACTGCATCGCAGGCTGGTGTAGGCGGCGGGCACGTCCTCGACCCGCCCGGGAGCCTTGTGCTCGGTGCGCTGCCGGAGCAGGCCCCAGCCCTGGGCGAGGATCGCCCGGTTCAGACCGGCCTTCTGCCGCACCCGCTTGCCCGGCTCCTCCCCGGTGCCCTTCGCCGAGCGGGTCATGTTCTTGATGTTCAGCTTCTCGAACCGCACCAGGTCACAGGTACGGGCGAGCATGGTCGAGGTCTTCTCGCACCAGTCCCTACGCCGGCCTGCCTCGCGGGCCCTGAGCCTGGCGACCTTGGTGTACTCGGCGGTCTTCCGCTCGCTGCCCTTAGGGGCGCGGGCGGCGCGCCGCTGGTGCTTGCGGATCTGTGCCCGCTCCTTGACTGTGAGCTGCGGGCAGTTCAGCTTTCGCCCGTCCGACAGGGCGGCGGTGATCGTCACACCACGGTCGATACCGATGACCTCACCGGTGCCCGGGGCGTCGATGGGGTCGGGGATGACCGCGAAGGCGATGTGCCACTGGCCGTGGTGGTAGGTGACCCGGAACGTCTTCGCATCGGGCAGGTGGGGGCGGGTGAGGCGGAAGCGGACCCAGCCGCAACCGGGCACCTTGACCTGCGCCCAGCGGCGGTTGAGTTTCCGCACGACGACGGACCGGCCCATGACCTGCTTGCCGGTCTTCGGGTTGACCTTGGCCGTGGCGTCGTCGTTGAACTCCGCAACCCGGTCGGTGCCGATGACACGGAAGCCCTCATGCCGGAACTTCTTCCGCCAGGTCGCCTCACCGAAGCCCGAGTTGAACCGGGCGTTCTTGGCCTTGGCGAAGTCCTTGAGCGCCTGCTGCTGTACGTCGGCGTTTCCTTCGCGCAGCCACTCGTTCTCGCGGCGGGCTTCGGTGAGCTGACGGCACTGCTCAGCGAACCCCGGCGCCGACTTTCGTCCGGGCTGCCAGTGCGAATGCTGCTCGACAGCCAGGTTCCACACGTACCGGGCGTGCGCACAGTGCAGGAGCATCGTCCCCTCCTGCTGCGGCGTCGGGTACATGCGGAACCTTGCCATGGGACCATTCTAGCTCAAGAATGGTCCCATGAAGCATGTGAACCTAAGACTCCCCGACGATCTGCACGAACAGGCCCGAGCCGCCGCCGACGCCGACGACCGCTCCCTGAACTCCTGGTTGGTCACCGTCGTGCGACGCGCCGTCACCCTGGACGAGACGCCGAATCGCCCTGAAGGCGATTCGGCCACCCCTGCCCCGCTACGCGGTAGCGGGCATTCACCCCGGCCCTGAAGGACCGGGCACCCCGCCCGAAAACGAGGTGAAAGGTGTTTCCCATGGGTCTCCCATGAGCTCCCCAAGGCGTGCGTGCGGGCTCACCAGCCGGTGAACAGCAGGTGATTGAGGGTCAACGCGAGGATGGCCTGCGCCGCGAGCCACGCGCGCGGCCGGGGCAGGAACGCGCACGCCGCAAGCAGCCACATCGCGAACGGCAGCCAGATCCGTTCCGTCTCCGCCTTGCTCATGCCGGAGAGGTCGGCGGCGAGGAGGGCGAGCAGGGCGGCGAACACCAGGAGCGACAGGCGGGGTTCGGCCGCGAGGGTACCGGGGGTACGGAGGCCACCGCGGACGCCCGTGCGTACGGGGGCCGCGCCCGCCCGGCGCAGGCCCGCCACCGTCGCCGGGCCCACGATCAGGACCGTACAGGCGAGGTTGGCCCACACCCAGTAGCCGTACGGCCGGACACCGCCCGCCCCTTCGTAGTAGCGGGTGACCAGCAGCCGGTACGCCTCCCACCAGTCGAAGCCGAGCAGTGTGAACACCAGCGGTACGACGGCGAGTCCGGCGAGGACGTACGGAAGCGGGCGCAGCCGCCGGGAGCCGAGCAGCACAGCGGCCGCGGCGACCACCGCGAACAGGGTCAGCCCGTACGAGAGATACGCGGTGAGGCCGAAGAGCAGCCCTGAGGCGAGGCCGGCCGCCCGGGGCCGGTGTCCCGTGACCGCGAGGGCGAGGAACGCGACGGCCCAGGCGGCGACCGCGGCGAAGTAGCCGTCCGCGGAGGTGCCCATCCACACGGCGGCCGGGGCGATGACGAGGAAGGGGGCGGCGCGGCGGGCGAGAGCGTCACCGGACAGCGTCCGTACGGTGACGAGGACCGCGACCGCCGCCGTCGCCCCGACGGTGATGCACCAGACGCCCGCCCATGCTCCGCCGCCCAGCCCGATCCGGTCGAGGAGGACGAAGGTGAGGGTGGCTGCGGGCGGATGCCCGGCGACGTGCGCGGGCCAGTGGCCGGGGGAGTGGATCAGGATGTGGTGGGTGAAGTCCCGCAGGGCGGCGGGGATGTCGTGGAAGCGGTTCACGGGCTCGATGACCTGGAGATACTCGTACTCGGTCGTCAGCCGCCGGGCGATCCCGCGCTGCCAGCCGTCCACCAGCGCGAGCGAGAACGTCCACGCCATGGCGGTGCCCCAGACGGCGCACAGCAGCGCGCGCCACGGCAGCCTGGCGGCGAGGAGCGGCCCGTACGCGACGACGGCGACGGCCACCACGAGCGCGGCCGGGGTGCCGGGACCGACATGCGGATCCCAGTGGGCGTACAGCGGCGGCCAGCCGACGTGCAGCGTGCCGTCACGGTGCTCGATCGCGGTGCCTGTCAGGACGGCGGCCGTGACGAGCAGGGCGGCGGCCAGCACGGCGGCCAGATCGCGGAGAAGATCGCGGTTCACACCGGCACGCTAGGCCGCGGGCAGCCCGTCGCAGCCGCCGACGGTGTGGACGTCAGGGTTTCGTCATGGTTCACGGACCCGTTCGGGGGGTGTCCCCGTCCTACGGTCGGGTCATGCCACGGTCTCCTTCCTCCCCCGCGTTCTGGCGCAGCCCGTTGCGCGGCCCCTGGTTCACCTCCGTGCTCGGCATCGTGCTGCTCGGCGGGATCACGGTGCTGTTCCTGACGGGTCTCGTGTCGTACGCCGCCTACAACCCGAACCTGTCGCCGGTGAACGACATGACCCCGGACAAGGGCCTGCTCGGCTTCTACCTCTTCTCCTGGCCGACCGACCCGCCCTGGCTGTACCGCCTCACGCAGGGCATCCACGTCACGCTCGGCATCACACTGATCCCCGTCCTGCTGGCCAAGCTGTGGTCGGTCGTGCCGAAGCTGTTCACGCTGCCGCCCGCCCGGTCGCTCGCGCACGCGCTGGAGCGGATCTCGCTGCTCCTGCTGGTCGGCGGCGCGCTGTTCGAGTTCGTCACGGGCGTACTGAACGTCCAGCTCGACTACATCTTCCCCGGCTCCTTCTACCCGCTGCACTTCTACGGCGCGTGGGTGTTCATCGCCGCGTTCGTGGCGCACGCGGTGCTGCGCGTGCCGATGGCCGTACGCAATCTTCGCCATCTGAGGGACGAGGATCTGACGGACGGGGAACGGGAGTTGGTGTCACCGGACCCCGCCCCGCCCACCGTCTCGCGGCGCGGTGCCCTCGGCTTCGTCGGCGGCGGCTCGCTGCTCCTGTTCGCCACGACGGCGGGCCACAGCTTCGACGCGCCGATCCGGGAGACGGCCGTGCTCGCGCCGCACGGCGGCCCCGAACCGGGCAGCGGACCGGGCGGCTTCCAGATCAACAAGACGGCCGCGTCACGCGGGATCAACGCCACGGAGACGAGCGCCGAGGCATGGCGGCTGGTGGTGGAGGGAGGCGGTCGGACGGTCCGCCTGAGCCGCGCGGATCTTCTGCAACTCACCCTGTACAGCGCCGCGTTGCCCATCGCCTGCGTGGAGGGCTGGTCGACCTCCGACCAGTGGTGGCGGGGCGTACGGCTGCGGGACCTGGCGGCACTCGTCGGGTACGAGGGGGACGAAGAGGACACAGCGCCCGACGTGCTGGTGGAGTCGCTCCAGCGGCACGGCGCGTTCCGCCGGGCCGCCCTGCGCTACAACCAGGTGCGCGACCCACGCTCCCTGCTCGCCCTGTTCGTCAACGGCGAGGACCTGACCCCCGACCACGGCTACCCGGCGCGGATCATCGTTCCTGCGGCACCCGGCGTGCTCAACACCAAGTGGGTGGCCCGGATGACGTTCGGAGACCTGTGATGCGACGGATGCGACTGACACGACCGATGGGACGACCATTCGGAAAGCCCGCCCTGGGCAGTCCGTTCCAGATCCTTCTTCTCGCCTGCTCGTTCGCACTCGCCGGCTACGCGGGGGTGCGGCTGCTCGCGGACGACTGGTTCGGGGTGGCGCTGTGGTTCGTGGGCCTGGCGGTGCTGCACGACCTGGTGCTGGTGCCGTTGTACGCGGGAGCGGACCGGGCCGTCACGCGGGGGCTGGGCGCGGCCGGCCACCGGGAGTGGACGGTCTACGTCCGGGTCCCGGCGGCGCTCGCCGCTCTCCTGCTGCTGATCTGGTTCCCGCTGATCAGCGGGCAGATGGCGGACCACTACCGGTCCGCCACCGGCCTCTCCGGCGACGGCTTCCTGGCCCGCTGGCTGCTGATCACGGCAGTCCTGTTCGGCGGTTCGGCGGCGCTGCTCCTGCTGCGGTTGCGCCGGTTGCGCAGGGCGACGAAGGAGCGGCCGCCGGCCGTCCACTGACCGTCCGGGCGCCAGCCCGCGCGCTCCGCGTACCGCAGCAGGGCCGGGCTGCCGAGGCGGGCCCACGGGAAGGCCGGCCCGACGGCGCTCCGGGGATCGGCGGCCCGGACGATCCGCACGCTGACGCGTTCGTCGACGTCCATGTCCGGGAGAGTCTCGGCGATCAACAGCCCGCTGGTCGCGAGGAGTTGGGATATCCGCCGCAGGAGGGCGGCCGGGTCGCCCCCGATACCGACGTTGCCGTCGAGGAGGAGGGCGGTACCCCATCGCCCTTCCCCGGGAAGCGGCTCGAAGACGGAGCGCCGCAGCGCCTGCCCGCCGAACCGCACGGTGTGCGCGACAGCGGCTTCACTGACATCGATCCCGAGCGCGGTCCGCCCCCGTCCCGCCAACTCGGCGACAAGCCGCCCCGGCCCGCACCCCACATCGAGCACGGCACCCTCACAGCGCCCCAGCACCGCCAGATCCACCGCGTCGGCCCGCGCACACCAGCGCTCCACCTCCAGGGGCAGCAGCCAGCCGTCGTTCCGCCGGAGGAAGAGCGGGCCCTGGCCGGTGACCAGGGCGTCGGAGTACGGGTCTGCGGACCATGGGGTGCCGACCAGCCTGTCCGGTGCGCCGACCAGCTTTTCGGGCGTGCCCACCAGCCCGTCCGGCGCGCCCACCGGCCTGCCCGGCGCGCCTACCAGCCTGTCTGGCGCACCAACCAGCCCGTCCGGCGTTTGAGGACGAGGCCGTTCAGGCCGACCGGGGGTCCAGGGGGCGGAGCCCCCTGGCGGGGTCGAAGGGGCGGAGCCCCTGGGGATGGGACGGGTAGGGGCGGCGGGGGCGCTGAATCCATCAGCGGCTCCGCCGAGGGCCCGCTCGGCAGCGCTACGGGGAGCGCCAGGTGCCGTACTCACGGATGGCTCACCGCCCGCACACGGGCGAGCTCGGCGGCGAACCGGCTGCCGGCCGGCGCGATCGCGGCGACGGCCTCCGCGTCGGCGGCAGTGTCGACGTCCCGGAGGCAGGGAAGATCGCGCACGCGCAACCCCGCGGCGACGAGCCGCTCCCGCTGAACGGCCCCCGTCGTAGGCGTCGACATCGGCACGCCCCGCAACAGCGCGGGATCGGGATCGGCGAGCCCCAGCGCCCAGAAGCCGCCGTCCTCGGCCGGCCCGAAGTACGCCTCGCAGTCGGCGAAGTCCACGGTGAGGAGCCGAGGCGTCACCTGCGGTGTGTCCATGCCGATCAGCAGCGCGGGCCCGTCGCAGCCCGCGAAGGCGTCGGCCAGCCGCTCGTCGAGCCCTCCCGCACACTGCGGTACGACGTCGAAGCCGGGCGGCAGCCAGGGTCCCACCGCTCCGTCGAGCACGAGGACGCGGCGCCGCGCGGGCGTCGCCGCCACCGTGCGCAGGGTGTCCACGAGGGCCGCCTCGGCGAGCAGTGCCGCTTCCCGGGGCGTGAACGGCGGGGTGAGCCGGGTCTTCACCCGCCCCGGCAGCGGTTCCTTGGCGATGACGAGGAGAGTCGTCACTGGGCGGTTCCTCCCTGGGAAGGGGTGTGGGACGGCGGATGGGGAGGGCCGAGGGTGCCGGGGTCGGGGGAGCGGGCGGGCGGTTCGGCGAGCACGCGGCGCATGTCCCGTACCGCCTGCCAGGTGCCGCGCCACGTGCCGGTGACCTTGGAGGCGCCGGTGCGCGGCAGATACGGCACGTCGTGCTCGGTCACGCGCCAGCCGGCGTCGGCGGCGCGGACGACCATCTGGAGCGGGTAGCCGCTGCGGCGGTCGGTGAGCCCGAGGCCGAGCAGCGGCTCGCGGCGGGCGGCCCGCAGCGGGCCGAGGTCGTGCAGGCGCAGGCCGGTGCGGCGCCGCAGCATCCGGGCCAGCGCGAGGTTGCCGGCCCGGGCGTGCGCGGGCCAGGCGCCCCGGCCCTGCGGGCGCCGCCGCCCGAGCACGAGGTCGGCCGCACCACCCCGCACCTCACGCACGAAGGGCACGAGCCGGGACGGGTCCAGTGAGGCGTCGCAGTCGCAGAAGCACACGATGTCCGCGGTGGCGGCCAGCAGCCCGGCGTGGCAGGCGGCGCCGAACCCGCGCCGCGGCTCACTGACGACGGTCGCGCCGAGCCCGCGGGCCACGTCCGCCGAGCCGTCCGTGGAGCCGTTGTCCACGACCAGCGCGCGCCAGCCGGGCGGGATACGGGCGAGCACCCAGGGCAGGGCCTCGGCCTCGTTCAGACAGGGAAGGACCACGTCGACTTCCGGAACTTCCAGGACTTCCGGGACTTCCGGGGGTGGTGCGGGGAAGGTCGTCACGGCTTTCACCCTACGAACGCGAAAGGGAGATATCGGACTTCAGGTCCTTACGAAACACGGACGTCGAGCCGGGAGTACGCCACGCAGCGGAGGCCGGTGGGAGGCTGGATTCATGCAGCAGCCGTACGAATCCGCAGGTGCCGGACCCCACGCAGCCCCACGTGCCGGGCCCGCCCCGGCCCCGAGCGGGAACGGGCAGGCGACGCGCGGGCACGGGGAGACGGCGCGCGTCCTCGTCGTGGACGACGACCCCACCGTCGCCGAGGTCGTCTCCGGCTACCTCGACCGCGCCGGGTACGTCGTGGACCGCGCCGCGGACGGCCCCGCCGCGCTCGCCCGGGCCGCCGCGCACTGGCCGGACCTGGTGGTGCTGGACCTGATGCTGCCCGGGATGGACGGCCTTGAGGTGTGCCGCAGGCTGCGCGGCCGGGGGCCCGTGCCGGTCATCATGCTCACCGCGCGCGGCGACGAGGACGACCGGATCCTGGGCCTGGAGGTGGGCGCCGACGACTACGTCACGAAGCCGTTCAGCCCCCGCGAACTGGTGCTGCGCGTGGAGTCCGTACTGCGCCGGACCCGCCCCGTCACCGTCGCGCACCCCCTGCACACGGCTGGCCTCACCCTCGACCCGGCGGCCCGCCGCGCGACCAAGAACGGTACGGAACTCGCCCTCACCGTCCGCGAGTTCGACCTCCTCGCCTTCTTCCTCCGCCATCCCGGACGGGCGTACGGCCGCGAGGACCTGATGCGCGAGGTGTGGGGCTGGGACTTCGGCGACCTGTCGACGGTCACCGTCCATGTACGCCGACTGCGGGGCAAGATCGAGGACGACCCCGCGCGCCCCCGCCTGATCCAGACGGTGTGGGGGGTGGGCTACCGCTTCGACGCCACGGCGGGATCCCGGGACGAATCCCGGGACGAATCCCGGGACGAATCGCTGGAGGGACCGCTGGACGGATCCCTGGACGCAGCCTCCGACGGATCCCTGGACGTCGCCCCCGACGGATCCCCGGACGCCACCCCCGACGGAGAGACCCGGTCACGGCCATGAACGACGTACTCCTCATGGCCCTGTTCGCCTTCCTCGGCGCCGCCGCGGCGGGGCTGCTCGGCGCGGGCGTGCTGCGGCTGATCCGGCGGCGCTCGCTGACCGCCTCGCTCGCCGTGGTCGCCGCCGTGGCCGTCACCGCGATGCTCGCGGGGACGCTGGCCGTGGCGTGGGCGATGTTCCTGTCCTCGCACGACCTGACCGTCGTCACGACCGTCGTCGCCATGGCGGCCGTCGTCTCCCTGGCCACGGCGCTGCTCCTCGGCCGTTGGGTGGTGGCCCGCAGCCGGGCGCTCACCCTCGCCGCCCGCTCCTTCGGCGACGGCGGCGACTTCGCGGCCCCCGACGGTCCGGCCACCGCCGAACTCGCCGCGCTGAGCCGGGAGTTGCAGGCCACCAGCGCGAAGCTCGCCGAGTCCCGCGACCGCGAACGCGCCCTGGAGACCTCGCGCCGTGAACTCGTCGCCTGGATCTCGCACGACCTGCGGACCCCGCTCGCCGGGCTGCGCGCGATGTCGGAAGCGCTGGAGGACGGTGTGGCCGCCGACCCGGACCGCTACCTCCGCCAGATCCGCACCGAGGTCGAGCGGCTCAACGACATGGTCGGCGACCTCTTCGAACTCTCCCGCATTCACGCCGGAACACTCGCCCTGTCCCCCTCCCGCATCTCCGTCTACGACCTCGTCGGCGACGCCCTCGCGGGCGCGGACCCGCTCGCCCGCGAACACGGCGTACGGCTGGTCGGCGACCGCGTCGAACAGGTGCCGGTCGAGGTGGACGGCAAGGAGATGAGCCGCGTCCTGGGCAACCTCCTCGTCAACGCCATCCGCCGGACACCGGCCGACGGTACGGTCGCGGTCGCCGCCGAGCGGTCGGACGCGGGCGTCGTCCTGTCCGTCACCGACGGCTGCGGCGGCATCCCGGAAGAGGACCTCCCGCGCGTCTTCGACACCGGCTGGCGTGGCACCCACGCCCGCACCCCACCCGCCGGAGCGGGCCTCGGCCTCGCCATCGTCCGCGGCATCGTCGAGGCCCACCAGGGCCACGCCGCCGTCCACAACGTCCCTGGCGGCTGCCGCTTCGAGGTCACCCTGCCCATGGCGGAGGCGTAGCGCCCCTGGCGACCTGGGGTGTCTTTCGCCCCCGCCGCCCCTACCCGTCCCATCCCCAGGGGCTCTGCCCCTTCGACCCCGGGGCAGTTCTTCGTCTGCGGGTGGGTGGGGGCTGGTCGCGCAGTTCCCCGCGCCCCTAACGGCGCGGGGCTGCGCCCCGCGATCCCCCGCCCGCCCCAGGGTCTTTTAGGGGCGGGGGGAACTTCGCAATCTTTTGGACCAGCCCCCACCCACCCGCAGCCAAAACACAACCCACGGGGTCTGGGGCGGAGCCCCAGAAGGATGGGACGGGTAGGGGCGGCGGGGGCGAAAAACTCACCCGTCGCGCAGCCGCGCCGCCGCGAACTCCCGCATCCCCTCCCCGAACCCGACCTCGGCCTTCCACCCCAACTCGGCCCGCAACCGAGACGAGTCGGCAGTGATGTGCCGTACGTCCCCCAGCCGGTACTCCCCGGTCACGACGGGCTCGGGCCCGCCACACGCGGCGGCCAGCGCCCGCGCCATCTCGCCGACGGTGTGCGGCTCCCCGCTCCCGGTGTTGTAGGCGGTGAGAGCCCCGCCACGCGAACCCGCCTCCAGGGCGGTGACATTGGCCGCCGCCACATCCCGTACGTGCACGAAGTCCCGTCGCTGCCCGCCGTCCTCGAAGACACGCGGGGCCTCGCCCCGGGCGAGCGCGGACCGGAAGAAGGACGCGACCCCCGCGTACGGGGTATCGCGCGGCATCCCCGGCCCGTACACGTTGTGGTAGCGCAGCGACACCGCCGAGCCGCCCGTCGACCGGGCCCACGCCGCCGCCAGATGCTCCTGGGCCAGTTTGGTCGTCGCGTACACGTTCCGGGGATCGACCGGAGCGTCCTCGCCCACCAGGCCAGGGGTCAACTCCGCACCGCACAGCGGACACCGGGGCTCGAACCGCCCCGCGTCCAGATCGGCGACGGTCCGGGGCCCGGGCCGTACCGCACCGTGCCGCTCGCACGCGTAGGCGCCCTCGCCGTACACGACCATCGACCCGGCGAGCACCAGCCGCCGCACCCCCGCGTCCGCCATCGTGGAGAGCAGCACCGCCGTACCGAGGTCGTTGCGCGAGACGTACTCGACCGCGTCGCCGAACCCCGTCCCCAGCCCCACCATCGCCGCCTGATGACACACGGCGTCCACGCCCGGGAGCGCGCCCGCGACCGCCTCGGCATCCCGTACGTCCAGACCGTCGCGCAGGTCGAACACGACCGCCTCGTGCCCCCGCGCGGTCAGCGCCCGGACGATCTGGGACCCGATGAACCCGGCACCGCCGGTGACCAGTACTCGCATGAGCCGAACGCTAGGACCGCGCCCCCACAGCCCGACAGCACCGCGCCCGTCACGTCATGAGTCCGTAAGACGTAAGACCGGGCGCCCCCTGTCACGCCGCAGCCGGTTCCGCGTACGCCCGTCCCCAAGCCGCCGACGCCCTCCCGGCGGCGGCCCACGTCTCCTGAACCCGCGCCGGGCTCAGCGCCGGGCTCAGCGCCGGGCTCGGCGCGGGGCTCAGCTCCGGCACCGAGGTCCGGCTCCGGCCGCCGGCGAAGACGATCAGGCGCAGCAGCAGGAACCGTCCGATTCCGGCGAGCCCGGAGGCGCTGAGGTAGACGATCTGCTCCGCGAGCATCCCGGGCGACGACTGCACCATGTGCAGGATGAGCACCGCGGCGGACGTCACGGCGTACGCGGCCACGGCCGATCCCGCGGACTGCCAGTGCTGGCGCCATCCCGCGCGCCGCCCGGTCCCGAAGGTGAAGCGGGCGTGCAGCTCCGTGCACAGGATGGTGGACGCGGCGGTGATCAGGGCGTTCGCCAGCACCCAGGGCATCACCCCGCCGAGCAGCGCCACGGCACCGCTGGAGAGGACACCCACACCGCCACCGCACACCACGAACCGGGCGAAGGAGGCGAGCGGCTTCATGGGGGTTCCTCTCGGACGGGGGCGGCGAAATCTGGGATCAGCCGGGGGCAACGGCAACGCGCATTTGCTTAACTCACTCAACTATAAACAGGTTGCTTGACTTAGGCAAGCTTAATGTTGTGGCGGCCGGTCCCCGGAGATCACGCAGAGCTGGGGCAGCCCGCTGACCTGGAGCTTCGCCCAGCAGGTCTACGGCACTTCAGCCCCCGGAGGCGTCAGCGGGAAGCGGGCGACGATGCGGGCGCCCCGCGGGTGGGGCTCGGCGGTGAGGGTGCCGTGGTGGTGGGTCGCGATGTCGCGGGCGATGGCCAGGCCGAGGCCGGCTCCGCCGAGGTCGCGGCTGCGGGCGTCGTCGAGGCGGGTGAAGCGTTCGAAGACGCGGTCGCGGTCGGCGTCGGGGATGCCGGGGCCGTCGTCGGTCACCTCCAGTACGGCTGTGCCGGTGGCCGCGTCGGCGTGCAGCGCCAGCTCTATGTGCTCGTCCGCGTGCCGTTGAGCGTTGTCGAGCAGGTTGGTGAGGAGTCGGGTGAGACGGCCCCGGTTGCCCTCGACCGTGATGCCGGGCTCCAGCCTCAAGCCGACCGGGATCCCGTCGCCGTGGCGTGCGGCGACGGTCGTACGGCACAGGTCGGCCAGCTCCAGCGGACCGCTCTCGACAGGCTCGGCCGCGTCGAGGCGGGCCAGGAGCAGCAGGTCGGCGGCGAGGTCCTGGAGCCGCACGGTGTCCTCCAGTACCTCGCTGACCAGGTCCGGCCACAGTGCCGGGTCCGGGTGGGCGAGGGCGACCTCCAGCTGCGTACGCAGGACGGTGATCGGGCTGCGCAGTTCGTGCGAGGCGTCGGCGATGAACCGGCGCTGGCGGACGACCGCGTCCTCCAGGCGGTCCAGGGTGGCGTTCATGGTGCGGGCGAGGCGGGCGACCTCGTCCTGGGCGTCCGGGACCGGGACCCGGCGGTGCAGCGCGTGCCCGGTGATCTCGGCGACCTCGGACCGGATGGCCTCCACCGGACGCAGCGCCCGGCCCGTCACCCACCAGGTGACCAGCGCGACCGTGGCCAGCAGCAGCGGTGCGCCGATGCCCAGCGCGACCGCGGTGATCTCGTCCGCCTGGTCCGCGTCCCGCAGCGAGGTACCCGCGTACACGGTGACCTTGCCGGTGGGGGTCTGCGCGGTGACGGCGACGATCCGCTGGCGGTGCTCGTCGTGGAACGGTTCGCCGGACCAGGTGGCGCGCAACTCGCCGCGGTGCGGGCGGACGTGGCCGACGGGCGGGCGCCCGCTGAGGTTCTGGCTGGCGGCCACCACCCGCCCTTCGGCGTCGACGACCTGGATGAAGTCGGCGCCGTGGGCGAGGGGCAGCAGGTCCGGGAGCTTGCCCTGAGCGGCCAGCCGGCCCACGGTGTCCGCCTGCTGGGTGGCGGCGTCGTTGGCGCTGCGCTGGAGGTTGGAGTGCAGAATGCCGAGCAGCGCGAAGGAGGCCGCGGCCAGCGCGACGGCGACGACCGCGGTCGCGCCGAGCGTCGCCCGGGCCCGGACCGACCCCGGCCACAGGCGTCGCGCGAGTCGTACGGCGGTGGCGCGGGGGCTCCGGATCGCGGCCAGGATCTCGCCGGGGCGCGGGAGGAAACCGGGGCGCGGAAGGAATCGGTATCGGCCTCGGTCTCCGTCTGGTCCTCGGTCTCGGTCTCCGTCTCCGTCTGAGCCTCGATCTCGGTCCCGGTCTCCGTTTACGCCTCGGTATCGCCTAGCCACCGTCGGCCGCCAGTCGGTATCCGGCGCCTCGGACGGTCTCCAGGGCCGAGCGGCCGAACAGGGTGTCGATCTTGCGGCGTACGGCGCTGACGTGGACCTCGACGAGATTGAGGTCCGCCTCGAAGGCGGAGTCCCAGACGTGCTGGAGGATCTCGCGCTTCGGCACCACCTCGCCGGCGCGCCGGGCGAGATACTCCAGGATGGCGAACTCCCGTGTGGTGAGGCGTATTTCGCTGCCACCGCGGGTGCACGTACGGCGGGCCGGGTCGATCACGAGATCGCCCAGTTCGAGTGTCGGAGGAAGCCGGTGGCCGGTACGGCGGTGGAGCGCGCGGAGCCGGGCGACCAGGACGACGTACGAGAACGGCTTGGACAGGAAGTCGTCGGCACCGGTGTCCAGCGCCTCGGCCTCGTCGTACTCGCCGTCCTTGGCGGTGAGCATCAGGATCGGCGTCTCGCTGCCGGCCGCGCGCAGCCTGGCGCAGACCCGGTAGCCGTTGAGGCCGGGCAGCATGATGTCGAGCACGATCACGTCGTAGCTGTGCTCCAGCGCGAGCCACAGCCCCTGGTTCCCGTCGTGGGCGACATCGACGGAGAAGCCCTCGGCCGTCAGGCCCCGCTGGAGGGCAGCGGCCAGCCGCTTCTCGTCCTCGACCACCAGTACTCGCACGCCGTACAGCCTCGCACGCCGCCCGGCGGCTCCCTGAAGACAGCTTCAGCCGCCTTCAGCCTGGCTTCAGCAACGGCACTCCAAGCTGACCGCAGCCGCCGGCACCGGGCCGGCCTCGCGATCAGGAGCCCGCGCATGTCCCAGCCCGTCCCGCCGGATCAGCCCGAGCCCAAGCCGGCCGCCAAGCCGTTCCGCCAGCGCCTTCCGCGCCTGCCGCAACTGAGGCGAAGCCGCAAGGTGGCGCTCGGCGTCGCGGTCGTCCTGCTGGGCGGAGCCGCGGTCGGCGCCGTCGCGATCGCCGACCACGACCACGGCGACAAGAACGACCGCGGCCGCATCGCGGCGGACCGCGACCAGAGGGGCGGCGGCAACGGCGGGCACCGCGGTCGCGGCGAGGGCCGAGGCGAGGACGCGGGCAAGAACGACGGGTCCAAGGCGAACCGGAACAACAAGAACAGCGACAACGGCCAGAGCAGCGACAACAGTCAGAGCAACGGCGAGAACAGCGACAACAGCCAGAACAGCCAGAACGGTCAGAGCACTCTCGCGCCCGCGCCCTTGCCGGCGGTGTCGGCGGCCAAGGCGATCGAGGCGGCCGGCAAGGCGGTCCCCGGCGGCAAGCCGGACGCGCTGCGTGTGGTGACGCAGCAGGGCGGCGGAAGCGCCTGGGAGGTCGAGGTGCTGGGCACCGACGGCGTTCGACACCTGGTGACCCTCGACGGTGCGACCGGCGCGGTGACCGGCAACACCGTCGCGTCCACCACCCCGGCCGCCTGACGCCGAAGGCCGTACGCAGGGTGGGCCGGTCAGGGCTGCAGGGGCATGCTCCAGCAGTTGGAGCCGGCCTTCTTGCCGGACAGCCGGTCGGTCAGCCAGTTGATGGCGTCGCCCTGGTCGGTCAGCAGCGGGGCGAAGTGGTTGAGGAGGGCGCTGCCGACACTGGGCAGCACAACGGCCTTGTACGTGATGTCGGCGCCCTTCGCGCACCAGTCGACGGCGAGCTTGCGGGCCTGGGCGTGCGGGACGAGGTTGTCGCTGACGCCCGTCGCCAGGCGGACGGGGCCGGACGGTTTCAGTGTGCCGATGCGCTGGCTGTCCAGGAACGCCTGGAGCGCGGGCGTGTCGGCGATGATGTCGCTGACGGACCGTCCGTCGGTCGTCCACTGGGTGCTCTTCGCGTAGCCGTAGCCGAAGAGGGCGTCGCCGACGCACATCGTCGACAGGTCGGCGAGGGCCGTTTTGCCGGCGGCGTTCAGATGGGCCTCGGCGAGAGGCTTCAGGGACGGGTCGGACTGGAGGAAGCCGTTGAGCGACCAGCCCAGTGCTCCGGCCAGTTCGCTGCCGTCGATGGCCTTGGTGACCGCGGTCAGGTCGGCGGGCGGTGCCCCCGCGTAGGTCCCGGCGAGTGTGACCTCGGGGGCGTAGGAGGACTGGAGTTCGGCGGCCGCGGCGGTCGCTCCGCCGCCCTGGCTGTAGCCGAAGAGGCCCACCGGGGACTTGGCGGTCACCGACGTGCCGCCGACCGAGCGGGCGGCGCGGACGGCGTCCAGTACGGCGTGGCCCTCGTCGACGCGGTTGACGTAGGTGTGCAGCCGGTCGGTCGCGCCGAGGCCGGCGTAGTCGGTGACGACCACCGCGGCACCCTTCGCGAGGAGGCGGTAGATCGCCAGGTCCTCGTAACCGACGGACACCGTGCCGCTGTTGAGCGTCAGCGGGTGTTCGAGGCCCATGGACGCGGCGCACTGGTCGCCCTGCCCCATGGTGCCGGGCGCCACCGCGACCAGAGGCCGCGGTCCGTCGCCGCTCCAGTCGGCCGTCGGCTCGATGTACGCGCCGGTGACCGCGACCGGCGCGCCGTTCGAGTCGGTGGACTTGTACATCAGGCGGGTGGCTTTGCCCGGGAGCGGCCCGTCCAGGCCGGGCAGGCTGAGGGCCAGGGGGAGGGGCTCGGTGCGGATGAGGGCACCGTTGGCGGCGGGCAGGGTGGTGGGTGGGTTGTAGAACGCGGGGATGGTGACACCCCGGGACACGACCTCGTCCGCCGCCGTGGCGGCGGTGTCCGAGAGCGCCTGGGCGCCGAGGCAGGCAGCAACGGTGACTGCTGCGGCCAGGAGCCGTCTGCGTGCGGGCATGGCGAACCTCCTGCGAAGCGGCTGGCAGGAAGTGGTTCGCCCGGACCTTACCTGCGAGTAAGTTACTCGTGGTAGCAGTCGGTAGGTTACGTTTCGGTAATGTGACGGCCTGTCTAATAGGGGCCCCGCGCCCCTTGAGGGGCGCGGGGAACTGCGCAGTCTTTTAGGGGGGTCTGGGGGCGCAGCCCCCAGGGATGGGACGGGTAGGGGCGGCGGGGGCGAACCCTCTCGGCCTCAACCCCGCCGCCCCACACCCGCATCCGCGCTCACTCTTCGTTCGCCATGGCGTCGTGCCTCTGGTGTGTCTGACCTGTCGCGGGGGCAACAGGGGCGACGGCCGGCAGCCAGCCCTGCTGCACGGCGCGGACGCCGGCCTCGAAACGGCTACGCGCGTTGAGCCTTTCCATGAGCCCGGTGGCTATGCGCCGGGCGGTGCGGTGGGAGACACCGAGGCGCTTGGCGATCGCTTCGTCGGTGTGCCCCTCGGCGAGCAGCCGCAGGGTGGTGGCCTCGGAGCCGGTGAGCCCCTGGGGATCGCGCGGAACCGCGTTCCCGAACGGCTCGGCGGTGGCCCAAGTGGTCTCGAAGAGCGCGCAGAGCGCGGTGAGGGTGCCGTCGCCGGTGAGCAGGACCGCGCCGGCCGCCGTGTCGTCGCTGCGGGTGGGGATGACGGCTGTGGCCCGGTCGACGATGATCATCCGGATGGGCAGGGTCGGCACCGTACGCACCTGTCCGCCCTGCGCGGCGAGCCAGTCGACGTACTCCGCGGTGTGCGGACTGTTGCGGACACTGTCGAGGTAGATGGTGCGCAACCGCACGCCACGGCCCAGCAGTTGCTCGTTCAGGGGCCGCGCGGCCTCGATGCTCACCCGGGTGTGCTCGCCGTCCGGGGCGAAGGTCATCACCTCGGTGCGCACCTCGCGGGTGAGGGTGGTCAGCCGGTCCCTGATCTGGTCGAGGCCGGTGAGCTGCTCGACTCCGGGGCTGGGGGCGGATCGTGAGTCGGCGTATTCGGCGATGAGTTGCGCGGCGGCGGCGCGGGATTCCTCGATGCGCTGCTGATGGGCGGCGAGTTCCGCCTGCTGACGGGCGAGCAGGAGTTCCATGCCGACGTCCGGGCTGACCGCCTGGAGTCCGCGGCCCGGCTCGTACGAGGGCCGCAGCAGGGCGAGTTCGCTGAGCTGGTCCAGAGCGCGGCGGCCGGTCACTTCGGCGATGCCCAGCCGTCCGCAAAGAGCCGTCAGCCCGTCATCGGGATGCGCCAGCATCGCCCGGTAAACGGCTTCGGCATCCGCGTCCAGGCCGAGCAAAGTCAGCATATGAGGCCCCCCTCGTGGACATACGCCGTGATCATCACTCACAAGTAATTGCCCAGGCAATGGCTTTCGGCAGCGAGGACGTTTCCGGCCAAGGCCCACAGTGACCAGGGCCGTTGGCTGCTCACCGGTGTTAGGGCTTGGGACGGTGGTCGTATGTATCTCGTCCACGTCCAGTTGAAGGGCCCACCCGGCCAGGCACTGCCCGAGCAGACGGCACAGCTGGTGCTGACACACGCCGAGCCGCAGGACCGCCTGGAGCACGTCAGCGCGCACCCCGGCGCGAGCCCACACCCCATACTCGGTCTCTTTCTCCTCGCCGCAGACCTGGACGAGGCGGAACGGCACGCCGATCTGGCATGCCGACGTGCGCTCGCGCGATGTCCGTCGCTGCGCCAGTGGCGGCTGGTCTCGGCTCAGGTTCCCCTGATCGCCCCGTTCCTGTGACCACCGCAACCATGTTGAACCCAGGTTGAACCCAGTGGGACTTGTGACCCCCTGAGGCCCTCGCTGGACCGAATGGGCCAAGGCCCTTTGGGGCCAACGGAAAGCCCTTCCACCCCAGTTGAGCTGCGACGAAGCTAGGCATCGCCAGCAGGGAACACCCCCGGCGGGCAGCACCACCGGCACCGCGTCACCGCGGGACACGGGCCGGTTCAGTCCCTCGTCTCCACGCTTCGTCTTCACGCCTCAGGAAGGGCTTTCGCCATGATCAGCACCCACCTCGCCCAGGCCGCCGCGGTCCCCTTCATCTACATCCTGGACGACATGATCTGGCAGTAGCCCGGAGGCGCGCGCCACGGCTGCACCTGCAGGGCAGCCGTCTGTGCCGGCCTCTTCGCTTGGCTCCACCTCTCTTCAGTGCCTCCTCAGCGTCACCCCTGTGTCTCTCCCCCCCCCGCACTCACTTCCAGGGCTGAGCCCTGCCCACATACAGGAGTACGACCATGTCCGCACTCGCCAAGAGCACCCGTCGCGCCCTCGTTCTCTTCCCCGCGCTCTCCGCCGTCGCCCTCACCGGCCTCGTGCTGCCGCAGCAGGCCACGGCCGCCTCGACCCAGGGCGGGGACATCTCCCGCACGGAGGTCATCTCCCGTGCCAAGAACTGGTACGACCGCAACGTGCAGTACAGCCAGACCTCGTACGCCTACGACGTGGACGGCGATCACACGTACCGACAGGACTGCTCCGGCTTCGTCTCGATGGCGTGGCACCTCACCAGCAGCCGCACCACGGCGACGCTCGACGACTCGGCCGTATCCACCACGCTCTCGGACAAGAGAGACCTGCTGCCAGGAGACGCGCTCAACGACGCGTCGGACGGCCACGTCGTCCTCTTCGTGAAGTGGATAGACAAGACGGCGGGAACCTTCAAGTTCTACCAGGAGGCCAACCCCGACATGGACATGGCGTACGGCCAGGCGGACATCGACAGCGGCAACATCGCGGGCCTCCCGTACTACAACTACAAGGCCCTCCGGTACAAGAACATCACCGCCGACGCCCCCGCCACCCCGGCCGCCTCCTGGAAGCTGCAGACTCTGGTCAACACCAGCAGCAGCGTCTACCACGCCGTCCGCAAGGACGACGGAACCTGGACCACCTTCGGCAACGTCGAGGGCCAGACCGGCAGCATCGGCAACATCCGGGCCGTCGCGGACGCCGCGGTCAGCGACGACACCCATGTCCTTGCGGTCGGCACCGACGACACCCTCTACCACGCCATCCGCTACGACAACGGCGACTGGTCGCCGTTCCGCAGCGTCGAGCACGTCGCCGGTCAGCTGACCAACATCACGGACATCTCCGCCGTGTCCATCGGCACGGAACTGCACGTCGTGGCCGTATCGAACGGCAAGCTCTACCACACCATCCGGCACGAGGACGGCAGCTGGCAGGACTGGGGCAGCGTCTACACCCAGACCGGCGACGCGGGTGTCGCGAGCCAGGTGTCCATCGCCTCCGTGGGCGGCGCACTCCAGGTCGCGGTCGTCGTCCCCGGCACCGTGCGGCACGCCATCCGCAGCAGCGACGGCACGTGGAGCTCCTGGGGCAACGTGGAGAGCAAGGCTGGCGACTCCGGCACCCCGACGGACGTCAGCGTCGCCGGTGTCGACGGCGAGCTCCAGATGATCGTGATCAGCAACTCCGGCGCCAAGCAGGTGCACACCATCCGCCACTCCGACGGCACCTGGGACACCTTCAACAGCCTCTCCGGCGTCCTCGGTTCGGGCCTGACCATCAACTCGGTGGGCGCCGCGAGGGTCGACGGCGAACTCCAGGCCACCTTCGTCACCGACGACGGCAAGCTCCTCCACACCATCCGCCACAGCAGCGGCTCGTGGGACGACGCCAACTCCAAGGCCCTGACCGGCGTCTCCGGCACCATCCTCGGCACCTCGGTGACCGGCAGCCTCTGACACACACCCCTCACCTGAGCGCGCACGCCCCGGCCGGAACCCCGGCCGGGGCGTGCGCGTCGGCGTGAACCGGCGGTTTCCTACGGGGTGTTGATCAGGTCGTACGGCGGCACGGTCACCGTGCGGGCGTCCGGCGTACCGCCCAGGACGACCTTGCGCAGCGAGACGTTGTTGCTGAGGCTGGTCTCCTGGAGCCGCTTCTCGGGGTTGGCGATCACCTGGATGTAGTACGTGCCGTTCGGCAGGCCGGTGATGTCGAAGGACTGGCCGGGACGGTACTGGGTGTACGTGTCGCCGGAGCCGACGTCCAGGACCTCACGGACGGAGATCGAGTTCTGCTCACCGCAGGCGGTCGACAGATCGGTGTTGTACGGGTGCCAGTTGGCGTTCTTCACCGTGTAGTCGATCGCGTCGGTGTTGGCCAGGCAGAACGCCTCCTTGCCGCTGCGCACCTGCGTGGCCTGGTCGGCGCTCAGCAGCCGGTAGCTCGCGAAGTCGGTGAAGTGCCAGTGCTCGTGGCCCTCCCGCGGGTCCCACTCCATGGTGCCGCTGGGCGTGTACCCGACCTGCTTGCCGTTCGCGTCGTAGAAGTACTGGTAGGAGTCCATCAGTTCCTTGCCGGGGCTGCGGAAGCCGTCCACGACGAGGGGGGCGGGACCGGCGTTCCAGACGTTGGCGCTGAAGGCGAGATAGTCCTTGCCCGGTACGTCCCCGTCCTCGCCGTCGGTGATGGCGATGTCCCAGGCGGGCAGCGAACGCAGGTCCGGCTTGGGCACGTTCGCCGGGACGCCGGCCCGGCCGGTGGGCCGCTGGGTGTGCGGCTTCAGCGCGGGCGCGATGCGCGAGCCGTCGGTGTGCCCGGGGCCGTCACCCAGGTGGTGCGCCATGCCCCGGTCTTCGAGGGCGTGCGACAGGGCGGGCGGGGTGGGCGCGTCGGCGCCACGGGGACCGTAGTGGTGGGCGGCGGAGTGCGCGCCATGCCCACCGCTGTGATGTGCGGAGGAGTGCGACGAGGAGGAAGCCATTCCCTCGCCGCCCCCGCCCCCGTTGCTGACCTGCCGAACCGTCACCTTGACGGTCGGCTGGTCATTGGGGATGCCGAACAGGTCACGGTACTTCTTCGCGACCGAGACCTTGGCGGTGTACTCGCCCGCCGGCAGGTCCAGCGGCTTGTCGTAGTCGACCGTGCTGGAGTTGGACGCCCAGCCCTTCTCGACACCCCACACCGAGCCCAGCGTGAACGGATTGGTGGAGCAGCTCTCCGGGTACTTCGACGTCGCCGGTGCGTCCGGACGTATCCGCCCGGAGGCGTTGTTCGGGCAGAAGGACCCCTTGCTCTTCGCCACCTCCGTACCGGCCGCGTTCTTGATCGACACCCGAAGGAAGCCGGGCAGCCCGGAGAAGTCCTTCACCGTCCCGGCGGGCAGTGTCCTGGTCCGCGTACTCGTACCGCTTCCGTTGCGGAAGATCTGCTTGGCGACGACAGGGTCCTTGTACGACTTCCGGGTCACCTTCATCTCGAAGGGCGCACCGTCGACCGTGACATACGTACCCAGGTCGAGGTAGACCCCGGGCTCCCCCTCCCAGCGGTCGAGCGTCACGGAGTTCGACGCGGCGATGAGCCTGAGCTTCGGCTCCCCGGCCGTGCCGGACGGGGCCGCCCCAGCTCCTGGAGCGGCCCCGGTTCCGGCGAAGAAGACGGTGAGCGCGGCCCCTGCGGCGAACGCCGAACGCTGTAAGCGACTGCGGTGTTGCTGACTGGTCATCGGTTCCTCGTCTGCAAGTGCCGTGGTCAAGCGGCAGCTGACTGGACAGCCCACGACCGGCCGACGGTACGGGCACACCCCACGAGGCCTGAGGCCGAATCTGTGAGCAACCTGTGAGACGAGTGAAAGCTGTGCAGGGGTTGCTTGTTGGGGAGGAAAAGGAGGAGGAAAGGAGGAGTAAAAGGGGAGGGAAAGGAGCGCGCGGCGCCCCGGCGTTGGCGGCCTGGGCGGCGCGGCCGGCGACCTCAACCGCTGAAGCGGACCCCGCGTGTGAACGGCTCGAAGGTGTGGCTGAAGTACCACGTGTCCTGGGCGATGCCGGAGCAGGAGTTGGCGCCGGCGGTGCCCACGCAGCCGCCGTTGTCGCGCTGGAGGGCCCAGAAGGAAAGCGTGCTGATCCCCTTGGCGACGGCCCACTTCTCCACCGTCACCGCGTCCTGCGGGGTGAAGGTCTCCTCCGGGCCGAAGTCGTCGATGCCGGGCATCTCGGTGACGCCGATCATGTGCCAGAGCTTCGCCGGGCTCTTCTTCGGGTAGAGGGCGGCCAGTTGGTCGTGCAGACCGGCGGCGGCGGTCTCGGTGTCGGCCGCCATGTCGTGGGTGGCGCCGTCCCAGTAGTCGAACGTCATGATGTTGACGACGTCCACGCGCGCGCCGTTGTCGACGGCGTTCCGCAGCAGGGCCACGCCGCTCGGCGCGAGGCCGGTGTTCGTGGTCGGCAGGGTGTAGGAGAACTGCACGCTGCGGCCGGTGTGTTCGGCCCAGCGCTGGACCTTGGCGATGGCCTTGTTGCGGCGGTCGATCCCGGCGGAGTTGTTGATGGAGTCGGCCTCGATGTCGAGGTCGATGCGGGAGACGCCGTACGTCGTGACAAGACTCTCGTACACCTTGGCGATGGCGTCGACGCTGGTGCAGCTGTCGGCCAGTTCGGTGCCGGTGGTGTCGGCGCTGTAGCCGCCGAAGGACGGGATGACGTTGCCGCCACGCGCCTGGATCTTGGCGATGTCGTCGCCGAAGGTGGCCTTGCCGATCGGCTGGGTGGTCTGGCCGTTCCAGTACGCGGTGCAGGAGTTCGCCGCATCCGTCTGGAGAAACGCCATGGTGAGGTACTTGTTGCCCGACGCGGCGGCGAGCGCGGCCGGGCTCTCCCCGGTCCACGCCTCGAAGTAGGGCGCCGCCACATGCGCGGGCATGGGCTTCGCGCGATACGAGGACTCAGGCTGCGCGGCGAACGCGCCACCTCCTCCGAGGGCGACCAGCCCGGCCGACAGGGCGGTCACGGTCATGCAAGACAGCAACGTACGAATACGAGGAGAACCAGGTCGTCTCATTGACGCTCCCATAGGGAAAAAGTGCAGGCGGGAACAGCGGGCACACGTGCGGGATGTCCACCCGGTCGCTATGCGCGGGAGAACTCCCCTCGACCAGGGGCGAACAGCGTCCATAGTTGGACTAGACCAATTATCTGTCAAGGTTCTTTACAATTAACTGACCTGAGGGGGCATGGAAGATGGGCGGTGGCGCTTCGCGGGTGTGGAAGCTGAGTGCCGTCGACGACGCGAGCTGGACGCTGGAGGTGGTGGCGGGCGCGGCGGCAGCCAGGGCGCGGATCAGGGCCCGATCTTCGAACTTGCTGACGGGGCAACGCTGGAGAGCGTGATCCTCGGCTTCCCGGCCGTTCCACGAGATGTCACGCGACAAACCGGACGATACGATAAAAACGTCATCACGCCTCACGGAAAACGCTCCGGTGAACAAAAGGGATGCATTGCCCATGTGGGTTGGTGTACGCACGGCGTGACGGAGCGAGGCTTTCCTCATAGGCGCCCTGTGCGACCGATGCCGCGGGTGACGGAGCCGTCACGTCCCACCGGCCGCACTGGCAGCGCCCAAGGGAGGTAGAACGATGAACCGGACACGTCTCGCAGCACTCACGTTCCTGGCCGTCCCCGCGCTCGCGCTGGGCCCCGCGGTTGCCGCACACGCGTCGACCACCACGGCGCCCGGCGCCGCTCCCAGTGCGACGTGCAATGTCGAAAGAGAGTCGAACGGCAAGTACCACCTCTGGGGTGTGGGGTTCCCCAACGGCCAGAAGGTGACCTACTCGGGGTCCAGTTCGGGCACTGTCTCAACGGACGGTTCGGGAAGGTTTGACGTCGACGGTCTGAGCGGGGCCAAGTTCGTCGTCAAGACGGGCGACGGAATGACGACGGTCACCTGCGCCATGGTCAACCACTGATCCGGGTCGCAGGCCAGGCCTGGGAGTTTCCATTGGACCGGGTGACGAGCATCGAACTCGCTCTCTCGGCTTGGGAAACGACGGCGCTCGCGCGGATGGTGGTGGTGTAGGCCCACGTCCGCGGTCACGGTGGCACGGCCCGTGCCGTTTCCACACCCATGGCGGCTCGATCGCCCTGGGCGAGCCCTGCGGAGCCGTCGGCGCGCGCCTCGCGACCCACGCCACGAACACCCCGCGCCGGACCGGCGCACCGACACCCCGACCGCGCTCGCCTCCGTCGTCGCGGTCGGGGTGTCGTCAGCGCTGCCCTCGACCCGGGCGGGAGTGAGCCGGTGATGCGCTCCCCGTTGCGCTACGCGGGTCGAGCGGTCATTATCAGGAAACCTGATACTTTAAAGTTGTAGCGATAGGCGGGTCGGACCATGCCCTTCAGTCCCGGAATCCAGGCCAGAGGCGTCCAGTTGCTGCTCAGCGGCATGATGACCCGCGTACACAAGGACCTGCGCTTCACCGACATCCCGAAGCGCACCGAGTCCCTCCGGGTGGAGACCGGCGCCGGACCGGTGACCTGCACCGTCTACCGCCCGCCGGTCACCACCGACACCCCCGACCCCGACCCCGCCCCCGTGTACGTCAACTTCCATGGCGGCGGCTTCATCGTCGGCCGCCCCGAGCAGGACGACCACATCTGCCGCTACATCGCCGCCACGGCCGGTTGCGTCGTGATCAACGTGGACTACGCCGTCGCCCCGCAGCGGCCGTTCCCCGCCCCCGTCACCCAGGCGTACGACGTCACCGCGTGGGTCGCCGAGAACGGCCCCGCCAACAACTGGGACGGCTCGCGACTCGCCGTGGGCGGGCACAGTGCCGGGGCCAACCTCACCGCCGCGGTCTGCCGCACGGCCCGAGACCGTGGCACCTTCTCGCCCCGGCTCCAGATCATCGACTCCGCACCGCTCGACCAGCTCGCCGCCCCCGCCACCAAGCTTTCCCCCATCGCCAAGCCGCTCCTCAACCCCCACCTCCTACGGATCTTCACCGCCGCCTACGTCCCGGATCCGGCCGACCGCGCCCACCCCCTCGTCTCACCCGGCCTGGCCGACGACCTCGCCGGCCTGCCGCCCGCCCTGGTCATCACCGCGGAACACGACCGCCTCCGCGACGAGGGCGACGCCTACGCCAAGGCCCTGGACGCCGCGGGAGTCCCGGTCACCCACCGTGTCTTCGAGGGCGTCGACCACTACTTCACCCACACCGGCCCGGTGTTGGCAGGCAAGGAGGCCATCGAGCTGATGGCCTCCACTCTGCGGACGGCGCTCGGCGCCTGACGCCGCGGGGCCGTGTACGCGGCCGACCAGCTGCGTTCGTGGGCCATCTGTTGACGGTGACGCCCCGCGTGGTGCCCAATTTTTGAGGTCTGACCTCATCCTTATCAGGTCGATCACAAGGGTCTGCCAACGTCGGCCAACGGCCCCTGCGCCCCGGTCGATCGTCCACCGAGGTCCGGCGCTGACCGCTGCTGTTCGTGCCTGTTGGTGTCAGCCGGTGGTGTCAGCCGCCGCATGCGGTCTTGACAAGGGTCACTTCGCCGCTCTGCAACACCCGTCCTACTCCTCCGGTTCCCACGCGCGGAGCAGATCGAACAAACCTGCGTCTCCCTCGATCTGCAGGGAGTCCGCCGGGATACGGTCGTACACGAAGAGGACCAGCTCGCTGGCCGTGCCGCGGACGGAGACGCCAGCCGGGTTCGGGCCTTCGTCGGCGGCAGCTACAGGCGTCGTGCCGGGCGCGGGGATACGGGTGGAGCGTGCGCCGTCGCCGTCGACCGTGAGGCGCCAGGAACGGCCCTCGGTGGCGTGGAAGTCGAAGGCAGTGGGCTTGTGCGGCCAGGCACCCGTCGTTGCGACGCAGGTGAACAGGAACTCCTCGACACCGTCGAGTGCCACCTCATCCGGCAGCGGCTGCGGGGCACCCACAGCGACCTGGGCGTCGTAGGTGTGCACCGCGATCTGCTGGAGCTGGTGCCGGGCGACGGCGCCACAGGTCTGCGGCGACTGCGACGCACCCCACCACGTCCAGCAACCGCGATCCGGGCCGGCCTCCCGCAGTGCGTCCACCAACTCCTGCGTCGACGCGGCCAACCAGGCCGGCACGGCCTCGCGCTCCCGAGGCGCAGCCGGGGCGCCCTCTGGTGCGGACTTGGCCGGAGCAGGCCCTGCGGCGACGGTGGCGGCCCAGGCGCGGCGCCCCTCGCCGATGTGCTGCGCCAGATCGAACAGCGTCCACTCGGGGCAGGTTGGCACCTGTACGTCGAGGCTGGGCGCGGAGGCGACCGCGGCGCGGAAGGCGGTCGACCGTTCGTCGATCAGTCGCAACAGAACGGGGAACGCAAGTGTCGTTGTCACATGGACTCCCTATCACCGCGTTCCGACAATCGGACAGCGATTTTCACAGCCGACGCGGCGAGCGCGCGGCACGGGCCGGGCGCCCACAGGTGACGCCGTGTCCTCATTCTGAAACGATCAATGAGTCACGTAACGCCGCAGCGGCAACCCAGCCACGTCGGGGGCCAGCTTCTCCTTCGGCCAAATCTCGGTGCCGTTCGGAACGCGGTGAACGATCCACACTTCATGGGGCGAGGCGGCTCAGACGACGGCCTTGTATCCCTGCCAGCCCGTCGCGATCTTCGAGCGACCGCCGAACGACCCCTTGCCGTCACCGCTGTTGCGCCACACGTTTCCGCTCGTGTCGCGCGAGACCAGGTCGGCCTTCCCGTCACCGGTGATGTCGCCGGCCCCGATGAACGTGTTGTACGAGGCGCCCCAGCCGGAGAGCACCTTCGCGCGGGCGCCGCGAGCTGGTGCGGCCGTCGGCTCCGGTGTCAACCGATGGGACCAGCTTGATCGACAAGCTCAACCGACGTCCTGGCCTGCAAGTTTCAGCACTCCAAAGCTCCCCCCGAAGCCCTGAAACCGCATTGAAGCCATCCTGAACCGCCCCACCCCCAAGCTCTGCCGCATGACATCAACGACCCACGAACTCGCCATCGCAGCCACCGGGCTGCGGAAGTCCTACGGGGACAAGACCGTCCTCGACGGCATCGACATCCAGGTGCCCGCCGGCACGATCTTCTCCCTCCTCGGGCCGAACGGCGCCGGTAAGACCACGGTGGTCAACATCCTGTCGACGCTGATCTCCGCCGACGGCGGACAGGCGCGGATCGCCGGGCACGACCTCAGTGCCGAGGCGCAGGCGGTGCGGGCCGCCATCGGTGTGACCGGCCAGTTCTCCGCCGTGGACGGACTGATCACCGGCGAGGAGAACATGCTTCTGATGGCCGACCTGCACCACCTCTCCAAGACTGAAGGCCGACGGGTCACCGCCGAGCTGCTGGAGCGGTTCGATCTCACCGAGGCCGCGAAGAAGCCCGCCTCCACCTACTCCGGCGGCATGAAGCGCCGCCTCGACATCGCCATGACCCTGGTCGGCAGCCCGCGGATCATCTTCCTCGACGAGCCGACCACCGGCCTCGACCCGCGCTCCCGGCACACCATGTGGCAGATCATCCGCGAGCTGGTCTCCGGCGGTACGACCGTCTTTCTCACCACCCAGTACCTGGAGGAGGCCGACCAACTCGCCGACCGCATCGCGGTGCTCAACGGCGGCAAGCTCGTCGCCGAGGGCAGTGCCGAGGAGCTCAAGCGGCTCGTCCCCGGCGGCCATGTGCGACTGCGCTTCGCCGACCCGGTGGCATATGAACAGGCGGCGACCGCACTGCGCGAGACCACCCGCGACGACGAGGCGCTCACCCTGCAGATCCCCAGTGGGGGAAGCCAGCGCGAACTGCGCGCCATCCTCGACTGGCTGGACGCCGCCGGCATCGAGGCCGACGAGCTGTCCGTGCACACCCCGGACCTGGACGACGTGTTCTTCGCCCTGACCGCAAGCCCCGTCCCCGCCCCCTCCACCAGCAAGGAGACCGTCCGATGAGCACCGCCGGCTACGCGTTCCGCGACAACCTCACCATGCTGCGGCGCAACCTCCTGCACGCCCGCCGCTACCCCTCCCTCACCCTGAACCTCCTGCTCACCCCGGTCATCCTGCTGCTGCTGTTCGTGTACCTCTTCGGCAACGTGATGAGCGCCGGCATCACCGGCGGCCACGCGAACCGCGCCGACTACGTCGCCTACCTCGTCCCCGGCATCCTTCTCCTGACCGTGGCCATGACCTCGCTCGGCACCGCGGTGGCCGTGTGCACCGACATGACCGAGGGCATCATGGCCAGGTTCCGCACCATGGCGATCTCCCGCGCCTCCGTGCTGATCGGACACGTGATCGGCAGCGTGATCCAGACGCTGATGGCTCTGGTGCTGGTCCTGGGTATCGGACTGGCCATCGGCTTCCGGCCCGACGCGAATCCGGTGGAGTGGGTGGCGGCGGCCGGGCTGATGGCTCTGGTCAGCCTCGCGCTGACCTGGCTCGCGGTCGGTATCGGTCTGGTGAGCCCCAACCCTGAGGGGGCCAGCAACATCGGGACGCCGCTGGTGATGCTGCCGTTCCTGTCCAGCGCGTTCGTGCCGGTGGACGCCATGCCGGGCTGGTTCCGCTGGTTCGCCGAGTACCAGCCGTTCACGCCCGTCATCGAGACCCTGCGCGGGCTGCTGCTGGGCAGCGGGATCGGCGCCAAGAACGCGGTACTGGCCGTCGTCTGGTGCCTGGGGCTGACCGTGCTGGGCTACCTGTGGTCCAAGGCGAAGTTCAACCGTGAGTCGCGGAGTTGAGTTCGCGCAGGGCCGCGGCCCGCAGTTCCTCCCGCCCCAGGGCGGCGTACGTCGACCTCGCGTCGTCGTAGGCCGCCCTGTCGGCGTTCTCGGCAGCCTGCCGGGACCGGGCCGAGGACAGGGTGGACCACTCCCGCACCGCCGGCATCCGCTCCGCCAGCGCCACCAGCCGTACGGCCGCCGGGTCGCCCCCGGCCAGCCCGGCGAAGCCGAGCGCCAGCAACGCCGTGCCGTACACCGGCAGTTCCATCGGAGACCCGTCCCCCGCAGAGCCGTCCCCCGAAGAGCCGTCTCCTGAAGAGCCGGACAGCATCCCCAGCAGCCGCTCCCGCAGATGCCCGGCCAGCGCGGGCACCGGCTCAAGGCGGCCGTGCTGTGCGTGCGCCGCCAGCGCGGCCGACTGGATCTCCAGTGCCCACGGCTCCACGAACGGATCGCCGGTGTGCAGCGCGCCGGCCTCCCGGACCCGCTCCACCGCCCGGCGCCACAGCCCGAGCCCGACCTCGGTCAGCCCCCGGGCCAGCGCGATCTCCGCCCGCGCCACCAGATCGGGCGTGAAGATCCGGGCGGCCTCCGACTGCTGGTCCAGGGCCGCGAGTCCCAGCCAGTACTCCGCCTCGTCGATCTCCCCGCGCTGCAGACAGGCGATCACCAGGCCCCAGCGGACGCCGATCGAGTCCGGCCAGCCGTCGAACTCGTCGAGCGTGCTCAACGCGGCGCGCAGATGGTCGTACGCCTCCTGGCCACGCTCGGACTGGAGGCACAGTTCGCTGATCCGCCCATGGCTGAGGAGCCGCATGGCCGGATTCCGCAGCGATCGCCACGCGTCGGGCACCCGGCGGGCGTACTCCAGCGCGCGCTCCGGCTCGTGCTCGGATTCCCACACGTAGCTGGCGATGCACGAGGCGACGCCCGCCAGCATGGGCTCGTCGGCGTCGCACAGCTCCCGCAGCCGTGCGTACCGGGGCGGGTGCATGTCCGGGACGGCGCACAGCACGACGGCCACCGCCCGCATCAGGGTGTCCGGCGGGGCGGGCGGCAGTCGGCGCAGTGTGACGAGCTGGCGTACGGCGCGCGGGCCCATGCCCATGAGGAGGCTGCTCGCGCACACCGCCGCCGCGCTGCGGGCCGCCTCCACGTCCTCGGGGTTCTCGGGGCCGGGGCGGAACCGGGACAGCGGCCCGCCGGTCTCGGCGCACAGGGCGACGACCCGGGCGTAGTTGGAGTCGGTGACCCACAGGGAGGCCAGCACGGCGGTGACCGCCGCGGTGGTGGGCCCGTCGGCGCGTGCCAGCGCGTACCGCAGGGCCAGGACGAGGTTGTCCTGCTCGGTACGCATACGGAACCACGAGGGCAGCGGATCGCCGCGGAACAGCGCGTCGTGGTGCGCACGCCCGAAGTCCCGGGCCCAGACAAGGAACCGGCCGGTCACCGCCTCCTCCTCACCGGCCTCGGCGCGCCGGGCGGCACTGAACTCCCGCAGCGTCTCCAGCATGTGGAAGCGCACCCCGGAGTGACCCTCGGAAGGGCTCGGGGAACGACCCCCGGAAGGGCCCTCGGAACGACCCCCGGAAGGGCCCTCGGAAGGACCCTCGGATGAGCTCTCGCCCACCTTGAGCAGCGACTGACCTGCCAGCTGCTCCAGCAGCGTCAGCGCGTCCCCGCTCTCGCCGAGCACGCACTGGGCCGCGTCCTCGGTGAACCCCCCGGGGAAGACGGACAACGCGCGCAGCGCCGCCCGGCCATCTGGCTCCAGGAGATTCCAGCTCCACTCGACCACGGCCTGAAGTGTGCGGTGCCGCTCGGGCGCGTCGCGGGCGCCGCCGCGCAGCAGCGCGAAACGGTCCCGGAGCCGGCGCGAGATGTCGGCCACCGAGAGCACCCGGACCCGGGCCGCGGCGAGTTCGACGGCCAGGGGCAGCCCGTCCAGGTGACGGCAGATCTCGGCCACCTTGTCGGCGGGCAGTTCCACGCCGGGCCTGGCGGCCCGCGCCCGCTGCCCGAAGAGCTCGACCGACGTCGCCAGCGACAGCTCCGGCAGGGCGTACACCGACTCCGAGGTCAGTCCCAGCGGAGCCCGGCTGGTGGCCAGAACGCGCAGCTCCTTCGACCGCGACACCAGCGCCTGTACGAGTCCGGCGGCGCCGGCGATCACCTGCTCGCAGTTGTCCAGCACCAGCAGCGCGGGCCCGGCGCCCAGCGCGGCGACGATGCCGCTGATCACATCCCCGCCCCCGCTGAACCGCCCGCCCTCCCCGGCACCGACGGCCGAGGCCACTTCGGCGGTGACGTCGTCATCGGCGAGGACACCGGCCACGGTGACGAAATGCACCACGGGCTGCTCAGCCGCCCGGCTCACCGCGTGGGAGAGACGGGTCTTGCCCAGCCCGCCGGGACCGACGAGCGTGACCACCCGGACCTCGCGCAGCAGCCCGGCCACGGCGGCGATGTCGGTGTCCCGCCCCAGCAGCGGGTTCGGCTCGTGCGGCACACCGTGGCGGACACGCGGTACGTCCGCCCGCACCAACTCCTGGTACACGGACCGGAGTCCGGGCCCCGGATCGGTCCCCAGCTCGTCCCGCAGCCCGCGGCGATAGGCGTCGTACCGGGTCAGCGCCGCGGCCCGCCCGGCGGTCGCGGCCTCACACCGCAGCAGCTCCGCCAACACCTCCTCGTCGCGCGGCAGTTCGCGGGCCAGCCCGGTCAGCGGCGCCGCCGCCTCCTCCCGCCGCCCCGTCCGGGCGAGCGCGAGCGCCCGGAAGCGGACCAGCGCACGATGCGTCCGGCCCCGGTCGGCGCGCAGCGCCACCACCGGATCGTGCAGGCCCTCTCCCGCCCCGGCCCCCGTGCTCCCGTCCCACAGAGCCAGGCCCGCCTCGGCTTGTGCCAAGGAGCCCGCGTGATCCCCGGCCCTCGCGCGCTCGGCGCTCGCCGCCTCGTGCAGCAGCAGCGCGGAACTGTCGACCTGTGCCTCGTCCAGCGCCAGCCGGTACCCCGTCGGCGTGCTCACGACCAGGTCGGCCCCTATCTGCGCCCTGAGCCGCGACACCAGGACCTGCGCCGCCTTCCCCGGCCGCTCCGGCAGCTCGTCCGGCCACAGACCCTCCACCAGCCGCCCGGTGCTGCAGCCGGTGCGCAGATCCTCGGCAAGCAAGGCCAACAGCCCGCGCAGCCGGGGGGCGGTGATCTCCCGCCCGCGACAGGCGACTTCGGACAGCAGGATCAACTCGGTGGTCACGCCTGCAGATTAGCCAGTACCGCGCCGGACGCGACGCTTCACTGCCCGCCCTTCACCGGAAACAATGCCATTGCGCGATTATCAACTGCTCAGTAAAAATCAGCGTATCTACTGAAAAGTGAGATTTATGAAATCGCAGATATGGGCACGAATAAGATACGGAATTACGTTCTCCGGATGGCGCCAACCACGGGCGAGACTCTGGGCCGTGGCGGGTGTGGCGGCACTCGGATTCCTCATCATGCTGGAGATCGCCGCGCGCCGCTACGGCCTGCCCGGGCCGATTACCAACCAGGTGCAAGAGGTGATATTGGCCCCCAAATCGGGGCCGCTGTTGTACGCCAGTATGGCGTTGATGATGGTGGTGCTCACCTGGCGGCAGCGGTTCATCGCGGCTGGTGCCGCGATCGGTATCGACGTCGTCCTCTCGCTGGTGCGGTGGGCGGTCGACGCCAGGACGACCGACGGCCAGCCCTTCGGCAACGGCGCGTTGTGGGTGATTCTGGGCTACGCGGTCATCGCCGTCACGCGCCGCACAGGCCGGGAACGTGTCCTGCTGCTGAAGGGCGTCGGGCTGGCCCTGCTGCTGGTGGCCGGCCGCAAGACCGGCGACACCTGGCTACTCGTCACCTCGAAGACCCGCCCGGCGGTGCTCGACCAGTACGTGGCGACCGCCGATCACGCGCTGGGCAACCCGTCGTGGTTTGCAGGCCGGATCGTCACGGCCACCGGCCCGATCGGCTTCAATTTTCTCGACATCGTCTACGGTCAGCTCGCGGTGGCCGCGGTCGTCGTCGCCCTGTACCAACTGCGCAACGTGGCGGTCGAGCGCCGCTTCCCGCGCCACCATCTGGTGCGCACCTTTCTGGCGATCGGCCTCATCGGGCCGGCCATCTACATGATCTTCCCGGTGGTCGGACCGGTCTTCGCCTACGGCACCGGCGCCGAGCACTGGGCGGCAGTCAGCCTGTGGGCACAGACGCCGCCCAGCGGGCACTGGGCGACGGCCGACCTGTGGCCGGACACGCTGCCGCCGATCACTACCCCGCACCACATGCCGTTCGACGAGATCACCCCACGCAACTGCATGCCCAGCCTGCACACGGCGTGGGCCACCGCGATCTTCATTCATTCCCGCAAAGGCCCACGGATTCTGCAATGGGCGGGCGCGTTCTGGCTGATCGCCACGCTCAGCGCAACGCTGGGATTCGGCTACCACTACGGCGCCGATCTCATCGCCGGCGCGGTGTTCGCGCTCACGATCGAGGCGGCTCTGCGCGCGCACGACCACGGCTGGGACCGATCAGGAATCCAGCTGGTCACCTACGGCGCAACGGTCTTCGCCGCGCTCCTGGTGTCCTATCGCTATCTGCCGATGGAGATGGCCCGACATCCGTGGGTGGCTGGACCACTTCTCATTCTGGCGATGACCTCGGTGATCTACGGCTACGTACGGACCACCAAACTGTGGGAGTCGAAGCCCGCACCGGCGCGGCAACCGGAATCACAACTCGAACCGGCGTGAATGACCTGGGAAGCGGAAGCCCCGCCAACCGGGCCAGGCTTTCGGGCCCGTCCGGCATGGCAGCGGGTCGACGGCGTGTTCCGCCTGGATGCTGAGAGCCGAACCAGGCAGGAGAGAGCGTGAACGATTCCAGCCCGCAAGGACCCCGGAGTTCGGCATCCACCAGCGCGGGTCATGACGTTGCCGGTGCGCCGGGAGTCATCGGCATCGCCCTCGCCGCCGTGCTGGCGGCCGCACTCGCGGAAGGTTCGTGGCAGTGGTTCGCCACCTACATCGGGGTGACGCTTCTCGCGGTGATCTTCTCCTTCTACCGGCTGCCGAGGTGGACGCCCGGCCTCCGATCCGAGTACGCGCGGAATCTGACGGCGTATTCGCTGGTCGTCGGCCTGTGTGCATCGATCGCACTGGCCCCCATGCTGCAGCGCTGGGCGTGGCTGTTTCCGATGCCGGGCACCCGTGACCGGTGTCCCGCGCTGGGCGCCTACGAGAGCATCCGGACGGAGGCGGCGCTGGCGAACCTGGCCGGCCGTGACGGTGCCGCCTTGGCTCACGCGCAGGACGTCCAGAGCCACACCGCCGTTGCCGACTGCCTGTCCGCCACCACGACCCTGTGGTTGCCGGTGTACGCGGCCGGAGTGGCTGTGCTGGTGGCTCTGGTCGCGTGGTCCGTCGACCGAGCCCGGGTGAGGAACGAGGCGGTCAGCTCTCCCGCTTGATCCACTCGCCGCCGCCCAGCGGGTAGTCGTAGCCCGGGCGGTCCGCGTCGGCGCTGGTGCGGAACGGGGTGCCGTTGTCGTCAATGTGGACGGTGCCACGGCGGCTGCCACTGGACCAGTCCAGGGTGAGGTCCCAGCGGACGTCGTGCGCCTCGGTGTGGGCGTTGACGTAGAAGACCTCCGGGTCGGACTCGCTGACCTTGTACGGGAATTCGCGCTGGCCGTTCTTGACGGTGACCGTGGGACTGCCGATGTCGAGGCCGATGTCGAACGACTTGGTGCCGACGCCACCGCCGCAGCCGACGCCCATTGAGTAGTCGTTCCAGGCGAGCGGCGCGCCCTTGGTGAGGACGCGTACGTGCAACGCCTCCAGGACGACGGTCTCCTTGCCGGTGCCCTGGACGGTGAGGGCGATCCGCTGTTCGCGCGAGGACACCGCCCCGTACGCGGCGGCCCAGCGCGGGGCGTCCTGCTCGCTCGCCGGCGGCCCGACCTGTTCGGGCTCGCTGTCGACCAGGAAGTGCTGGCTGCACGGGTCGTCGTAGACGTAGGGACGGGTGCCGACAGTGAGCGGCACGGCGCCGGTGGCGCTGTCGCCGGTGGACTGGGCCGCGCCCTGCTTGCCGCTGCCCTTCGAAGTGCCGGATCCGGCTCCCTCGGACTCGGTGGGGGAGGCGGAGGCGGATGCGGACGGCTTGTGTCCCTTCGCGCTCGGGGACGGAGCGGCGGACGGCTTCCCGGCGTCCGCCGTGCCGGTGATCACGGCGGTGTCGCCGGCCCGTCGGTCACCCGCGCCGCCGGACGGCAGATTCAGGGAGAGCACGACAGCCCCCAGTACGGCGGTCACCGCGACGGAGGCGATCAGCACGGTGCGGCGACTATGGGGACGACGGGGACGGCGGGGCGGTGCGAGGTCCCGCGGCGCGTCGACGACAACCGGCTCACCGCTTTCGCCCTCGCCCCGTTCGTACGATGCCGTTGAGCCGGTATCGACCCTCTCAACCGTTCCGGCCGCATCAGCCGAACTGGCCGCATCAGCCGAACTGGCCGCATGAGCCGAACTGGCGGCTCCCTGAATCGAACCCGTCGGTGCGACCTGATCCGCCCTGCGCCCCCGTGCCGCGTCCGCCAGGATCCAGCGCCGGTGCAGCTCGACCAGGTCCTGCGGCGTTGCCCGGCAGACCCTTGCGAGGCGCTCCACCGGTGCGTAATCGATCGGTACGGCGGTGCCGTTGCAGTAGCGGTGGAGTGTCGACGTACTCATGTGGAGCCGCTTGGCAAGCGCCCCGTAGCTCAGTCCCGAGCGGTCCTTGAGCTCTCGCAGCAGCCGCGCGAAGGCCTCCGTCTCCTCGGCCCCTGTTGCCGCTGACACCCGTTCCCCTATCCCCGTGTTCCATTCGCGCGTTCCAGGGCCACTGCTTTCTCCCTGGTCAGAGCGCGTTTCGGCGTTCCAGCGTCCCCAACTGCCCGCCGTGCGTGGCGGTTGGGACGGATCACCTCACAAGCTTCGGTCATCCAATCACCACCCCCACCCGAACATCGAAGGGGCACAGCCACATGTCCAACCTCCGCGCCTCCCGCACTCGTCTCGTCGGCGCCGCCGCGACCGTCGTTCTCGCCGCGCTCTCCCTGACCGCGTGCAACGACGGAACAGGGGCCCGCGACGAGGGCGCCTCGGCCAACAGCACGACCGCGAACTCCCCTTCCGGCGCGTCCACTTCCGGCTCCGGCTCCGGCTCCGGCTCCAACTCCTCCTCTCCCTCCACTTCCTCCTCCTCGGACGGCAAGCCCGCCACCGCCACTACCGGGCCCGCCACGGGCACCTCCGCGTCGAAGACGCCCGTCTCCTCCGGCAAGCCGGTCACCTGCGAGGGGTCCAACACCAAGACGGTCGCGGCCCCGCTGAACCGCCCCGTGAACCACATGCTGCTCACGGTGACCAACACCGGTGGCAAGACCTGCTACCTCTACGGCTACCCGGCCATCCGCTTCGGCGAGGCCCAGGCCGTGCCTCCGGTCATCGAGGAGTCGCAGCCGCAGGCAGTCGTCACGCTTGAGCCGGGCGAGTCCGGCTACGCCTCCGTGAGCCTGTCCGCCACCGACGGCAGCGGCTCGAACGGCCACACCGAGAAGTCCCTGGCCGTCTACTTCCGCGGCCGCTCCGGCAACGAGAGCGTCGGCTCGGGCGCTCACCCCTCACTGCCCGCGAAGGGCGTCTACGTCGACGACTCGCTCAAGGTCACGTACTGGCAGCAGTCGATGGACGACGCCGTCAACTGGTGACGCCTGGAGGGAGACGGGACGGCACAGTGGCTGTGACGAGCGTCACATTCCCAGGTTCGAACTTCGACGCTCGCCCTGCATCTAGTCGGAGTCGGTCACCGAACGGCTTCGGATCAACACCTATCCACAGCCGTCCCTTTCCTGTCACCAAGGAACACTCAATGGGTTATCTGCGCGGATTCATCCCCTGGATCATCGCCGGCGTCATCTCGTCCTTCGACTGGCGCTGGGGCGCGATCGCAGGTCTCGTCTCGGGGCTGCTGCTTCTTCTCCAGGACCGCCGTCGGGGGGTCGGTTCCGACGCCCTGGTCCTGGAGATCAGCACGGTCGTGTACTTCGTCGTGGTGGGCGCCGTCTCCGTCGCCGATCCGGGTTCGGCCCTGGCGGACCACACCGACGTCGTCTCCTTCGCGTGGCTGGCCGCCACCGCCTGGGGGACCCTGGCGATCCGCCGCCCCTTCACGCTGGGCATCGCCAAGCGCCAGACACCGCGCGAGTACTGGGACATGCCGGAGTTCATCCGGGTCAACAACCACATCACCAGCGCGTGGGGCGCCGGCTTCACCTTCATCGGCGTCAGCCTGGCCGTCTGCGGGACGGTGGACGCCCCGGCCTGGATGGGAATCGCCGCCCATGTCATCGGTCTCGTCGGCCCCGCCGTCTTCACGAAGGTCTGGCCGGCCCGGGCCCAGGCGCGGCTGCGGGACCAGGCACCGGTGACGGCCCTTCCCCAATAGGCCCCAATAGGCCGTCCCGGCCGCCCCTTTCGCCTCGCATGACTTCCGCGACCTCGCGACCAACAACTCACCGCACCGAAGGAGCCGGCCCATCATGAGTACCGTCCCAGAAGCCAGGAGTACCGCCCCGGAAGCAAGGAACGTCGTTCTCGTCCACGGCGGATTCGTCGACGGGTCGGGCTGGAAGGGGGTCTACGACCTGCTCCGGGCGGACGGCTACAACGTCGGCGTCGTCCAGAACCCCACCCTCTCCCTCGAAGGCGATGTCGCCGCCACCAGGCGGATCCTCGACGCTCAGGACGGTCCGACCGTACTGGTCGGGCACTCCTACGGCGGTGCGGTGATCTCCGAAGCGGGCAACCACGAGAAGGTGACCGCGCTCGTGTATGTCGCGGCGTTCGTGCCCGACAAGGACGAGTCGGTGAGCACCCTCATCGCCGACCCGCCGCCCGGAGCGCCGGTTCCGCCGATCCTGGCGCCCGTCGGAGGGTTCCTCTTCCTCGACCGGGAGAAGTTCGCCGCGTCCTTCGCCGGGGACCTGCCCTCCGACGAGGCCCGGTTCCTCGCCGACTCCCAAGTGCCCTGGGGCGTGGACGCGTTGGGCGGCACCGTCACCCAACCTGCCTGGCGCGCCAAGCCGAGCTTCTATCTGGTGGCGGCGGACGACCGCATGATTCCGCCGCCGGCCCAGCGCGCCATGGCCGAGCGGGCCGGAGCGACGGTTGCCGAGACCGGCGGCAGCCACGCCGTGTACGTGTCCAAGCCCGGTGAGGTCGTCGCGATCGTCAAGAAGGCCGCGTCAGCCGTCTTCTCGGGGGACACCGAATGAGGAACCTCCGCGAGGGGCCGCGTGGCTACGCCGTCGCGGCACACGGCGTTGTCCGGTCACCCGGGCCGGCGGCATGACCGACGAGACGACTCTTCCCCTCTACGTCCGGGGCCGCTTCGCCCCGGTCCCCGACGAGTACAGCGCGGCCGGTCTCACCGTGCGGGGCTCGCTGCCGCCCGACCTGGACGGCCGCTATCTGCGCAACGGCCCCAACCCGCTGCCCGGCGAGGACCCGGGCCACTGGTTCACCGGCCCCGGCATGCTCCACGGCATCCGGCTGCGCGGCGGTCGCGCCGAGTGGTACCGCAACCGGTGGGTCCGCACCCGGGAACTGGAGGGCCACCCCTTCATCCGCGAGGACTTCACCGTCGACCTGGCCGCGACGCCCGCCAACACTCACGTGATCCGGCACGCGGACACCGTGCTGGCCCTGTGCGAGGTGGGCCTTCCCTACTGGGTCACCGACACGCTGGAGACCGTCGGGCCGTACGACTTCAGCGGGCGGCTGACCACCGCGATGACCGCGCATCCCAAGGAGGACCCGGTCACGGGCGAACTGCACCTGTTCGGGACCGGGTTCGCCCCGCCGTACCTCACCTACCACCGGGTCACCGCGGAGGGAGAACTGCTCGACAGCCGGCCGGTCGACGTGCCGGGCCCGACGATGATGCACGACTTCGCCAACACCGAGCACCACATCGTCTGGATGGACCTCCCCGTCGTCTTCGACCCCACCCTGGCCGGACGCGGCGGCATGCCCTACCGATGGGACGAGGGCTACGGCGCCCGGCTCGGGATCATGTCCCGCACACCCGGCAGCACCGAGGTGAGGTGGTACGACATCGATCCCTGCTACGTCTTCCACGTGGGCAACGCCCACGAGGACGCGCAGGGGCGGATCGTGCTGGACGCGGTGCGCCACGACCCCGCCGGCTTCCAGCACGCCTGGTCGGACATCGGCGGCCCCACCGGGCCGAACGGCCTGGCGGGGGTGAGGGAACCGGGCCACCCCCAGGGCCCCTCCGTCCTGTACCGCTGGACGCTGGACCCGGTGGCCGGCCGCGTCACCGAGTCCCGGCTGGACGACCGCGAGGCCGAGTTCCCCACCCACAACGAGAGCCTCACCGGGCGCCCCAACCGCTTCTTGTACACCGTCTCCGGCGACGGCGTCGTCAAGCATGACCTCGCGCGCGGCACCAGCCACATCCACAGGACGCCCGGCAGCCGCTACCCGGGAGAGGCGGTCTTCGTTCCGGCGGCGTACGGCACCGGCGAGGACGAGGGCTGGCTGCTGTCGCTCGTCTCGGACGACCACGGTGCGGCGGGCGAACTGCTCGTCCTCGACGCCAAGGAGCTCTCCGTCCAGGCGGTGGTGGAATTGCCGTACCCCGTCCCGGCCGGTTTCCACGGCAGCTGGCTGCCGGAGCTCTCATGACCGGGGCATGATGCACGCATCGGCATGTCCGGGGGCTTCGGCCGGCGGTGTGCGCCGAAGCCCCGCCGGGCCGAACCCCGCACCACACGGTCCATGACGCGTCACCCGTCGCCACGGAGGTGTTCGCACGACATGACAGCGCTCAGCCCTCCCACGGACGCGGAACTCACCCGCAGGGCCCAGGCCGGTGAGACCGCGGCGCTCGGTCTGCTGCTGGCCCGCCACCAGGCGCCGATGCGCGCCGTGGCGATGAGCCTGCTCGGCTACGGCCACGACGCGGAGGACGCGGTGCAGGACGCCGCGTTGACCGCGCTGCGGCGCATCGGCGACGTACGGGATCCCGCGGCCGTGGGCGCGTGGCTGCGGGCGATCGTGCGCAACAACTCCCGCATGCGCCTGCGCGCCACACGGGAGACAACGGGCCTCGACGGCCTGGACCACCTGCACCCTCGCGACCACGAGGCCTCGCACCCCGAGCGGGTCGTCGAACAGCACGCGATGCGTGACTGGATCTGGGACGCGATGGAGGAACTGCCGGAGCAGCTCCGGCTGGTGCTCATGCTGCGGCACTTCAGCGGCATCACCTCCTACCAGGAGATCGCCAACGCCTGCGAGGTACCGGTCGGCACGGTGCGCAGCCGGCTCAGCCAGGCCCGCGGAAAGCTGGCCCAGGTGCTGCTGACGACCGCCACGGAGGCCCACGACGATGCCTCCCGTCTCACCGAGGACAGCCGGCACGAGGCCGAGGTCACGCTGGAGGGCGCCAGGCGCGGCCGACAGCCCAGCGAGATCCTGGAGTTGTGGCCGACGGACACCGAACTGGTCGGCATCCTCAGCGCGCCGGGCGAGCGCAGCCATCCCTTCCCGGCCATGCGGCGGACCCGGGAAAAGGGCGTGACCCAGCACCTGCGCCATGTAGTGGCCAGCCGCGACATCACCATCTGGGAGATGGACGTCACCAACCCCGCCGGTATCCCCGACCCCTGCCCGCCGACCCTCGCCTGGCTCATGTTCCGCCAGAACCGAAGGGTGCAAAGGCTCCGGGTGGTCTTCCCCAACTGTGCGGGGTCGCCCGCAGACGGGTGAGAAGCCACTGCCCGGCGCCGGTTCTCCCGCACCTCGCGCACGGGCGGCAGCCGGCATGAGCGGCAGGCGCCCGGCGCCTGTTTTTCCCGCAGGGACACAGGTCCGCGAAAGTATTTCGTAACCGGGGTATTTCCCGTCCTTGTCGCGGCCGTGAATTCCGTGTCAGTGTCCCGGCCAGCAGGCAGTCCGTCGGCAGCGTGGCCCCCGAAAGGCTTTCGTACCGGTCTCCGATCCGCCTGGCTCACCGACGGCATGTGAGAAGAAGAGAGGCACACCATGCGGGGAATACCGGTCAACGGAAATCTCGGAAGCCCGAGAATTCGACGCGTCGTCGCGTCCGCGGTCACCCTCACGGCGGCCATGGGCCTTGCCGCGTGCGGGACTTCGGGACCGTCCGGATCGTCCGAGGGCTCGTCCGCGAAGGGCCTCACGATGTGGGCGCTCAACGACCAGACGATCCTCAAGGAGTCCGTCGACGCCTACAACAAGGACCACCCCGACGAGAAGATCACCCTGCGGCTGTTCGCGAACGACGACTACAAGCAGAAGCTGCGCGTCGCCTTCGGCGCGAACCAGGCCCCGGACATCTTCTTCAGCTGGGGCGGCGGGGCCCTGGACGACTACGTCAAGGCCGGCAAGGTCGACGCGCTGACGGCGGCCGAGGCGAACACGGACCGGTTCACCCCGAGCGTGATGCAGAGCGCCACCTTCGACGGCAAGGTCTACGGCGTGCCCGCCAACGGCCTCGCTCCGGTCGTCCTCTACTACAACAAGAAGGTGCTGGCCGACGCGGGCGTCGAGCCGCCGAAGACGTACGCCGACCTGCTGGCGGCCGTGAAGAAGCTGAAGGGCAAGGGCGTCACGCCGCTCTCCCTCGCCGCGAACTCCAAGTGGCCGACGCTGATGTACCTGGAGTACCTGCTCGACCGCCAAGGCGGCTCCCAGGCGTTCTCGAAGATCGCCTCCGGTGACACGTCGGCGTGGAAGGACGCGTCGGTCACCAAGGCCAACCAGTACCTCCAGGACCTGGCGAAGGCCGGGGCCTTCGGGGACAACGCCTCTTCCGTCAGCTACGACCAGGGCGCCTCCACGGCCCTGCTCTACACGGGCAAGGCGGCCATGGAGGTCATGGGCACCTGGGAGTACGCCAACATCGCCAAGGCCGCGCCCGACTTCCTGAAGAAGGGCGACCTCGGCTACACCGCCTTCCCGTCGCTGTCCGGTGGTGCCGGCGACCCGAACAGCATCGTCGGCAACCCCTCGAACTTCCTGTCGCTGAACTCGTCGACCAAGCACAGGTCCGCGGCCCTCACGTACCTCAAGGACTACGTCCTGGACGGTTCCCAGGTCGACGCCTACCTCGCCGCCGGCAGCGTGCCGCCGGTCAAGGGCCTGGAGTCGAAGCTGGCCGCGGTGAAGTCGTCGTCCGACAAGGCGTGGCTGACCTTCGTCTACAACCTGGTGGAGAAGGCTCCGGGCTTCCAGCTCTCCTGGGACCAGGCGCTGCCGTCCGATCAGGCGGACCCGCTGCTGACCAACACCGACAAGTCGTTCCTGCGCCAGATCTCGCCCGGCGACTTCGGTGTGAACATGAGCAAGGCGGGGTCGTGACGGTCACCATCCCCGCGCGCCGCAGAGGAGGCCGCGCCCCCAGCAGCGGTCTCCTCATGGCCGCCCCCGCACTGCTTCTCTTCGGCCTGTTCGGCCTGGTTCCCCTCGTCGGGGTGGTGGCGCTCAGCCTCGCCCGCTGGGACGGCCTCGGCTCCATCGGCTGGGCCGGCCTCGCCAACTGGGGCGATGTCCTGACCGACAGCGCCACCTGGCAGGCGCTGGGGCTCACGGTCAAGGTGATGGTGGTGAGCTGGCTGGTGCAGACGCCGATCGCCCTCGCCCTCGGTGTCTTCCAGGCACCGAGGGGCAGGGTGCGGGCACTGTTCGCCGTCCTCTTCTTCCTCCCGTTGCTGCTGTCCGCCGTGGCGGTCGGCCTGACCTGGCAGGCGCTGCTCGATCCGTCCTTCGGCATCGGTGCCACGCCCGGCCTGCACTGGCTGGCGAAGCCGCTGCTCGGTTCGCCGGACCTGGCCCTGTACACGGTGATCTTCGTGATCGCCTGGCAGTTCGTGCCGTTCCACGCCCTGCTCTACCAGGCGGGCATACGCCAGATCCCGACGGCCCTGTACGAGGCCGCCGCCCTCGACGGCGCGGGGCCCATGGCCCGCTTCCTGCACATCACCATCCCGCAGCTGAAGTACACGATGGTCACCTCCAGCACGCTCATGCTCGTCGGCTCGCTGACCTACTTCGACCTGGTCTTCGTCCTGTCCGGCGGCACCGGCGGCCCCGGCACCGCCACCCGCGTCCTCCCCCTCGCCATGTACATCACCGGATTCCAGGCCCATGACATGGGCCGGGCCAGCGCCGTCGCCACCCTCCTGGTGGTCTTCGGCCTCGGCCTGTCGCTGCTGACCACCCGCCTGTCCGGCTTCACCCGGATGGACAGCCGACAGGAGGGCATGTGAGCACCACCGTGACCAAGGTCCACGACACCGACCCCCGTACGGGCACCGGCCGCAACCGCGCCGCCGGACGACCGGCAGCGCCGTCGCGCCCCGGTCCCGCCCGCCGCCGCACGGCCATTGGCTGGGCACGGCGCGCGCTCACCGGCGGCGCCACGCTCCTCTGGGCGGCGATCGTCGTCGTACCCGTGTACTGGCTGGTGGTGACCAGTCTGCGCAGCCGCGCCGACTTCACCGCCGACAGCCCGCTGGCCCTGCCCGGCCACCCGACGCTCGACAGCTACCGTGCGGTCCTGGACGGCGGCTTCACGACCTACCTGCTCAACAGCGTCGTCGTGACCGCGGGGACGGTCGTCGTCACCGTCACCGTCGCCCTCATGGCCGCCTTCGCGATCGTCCGGGGCGCAGGAAGCCGCCTGTCCCGCGTGTCCTTCCGGCTGTATCTGCTGGGCCTGGCGATCCCTCTCCAAGCGGTGATCATCCCGGTCTACCTGCTGATCATCAGGATGCAGCTGTACGACAGCCTGCTCGCGATCGTCCTGCCCTCGGCGGCGTTCGCGCTGCCGATCACCGTGATGATCCTGGTGAGCTTCCTGCGCGACGTGCCCCGCTCCCTGTTCGAGGCGATGATCGTCGACGGTGCCGGCGACTGGCGCATGCTCTTCTCGCTCGCGGCACCCCTGGCCCGCCCGGCACTCATGACCGTCGCCGTCTACGACGGCCTCCAGGTCTGGAACGGTTTCCTCTTCCCGCTCATCCTCACCCAGAGCGGCGACAAGGCCGTGCTGCCGCTGGCGCTGACCCTCTACCGGGGCCAGTTCGGCATCGACGTACCGGCCACGATGGCCGCGGTGGTGCTCTCCACCCTTCCGATGCTCGCGCTGTTCATCCTCGCCAGGCGCCAGCTCGTCGCCGGTCTCACCGCCGGTTTCTCCAAGTAGCCCATACCGCCGGGTAGTTCACCCCGCACGACGGCCGGGCAGCGCGCCCGGCCCCGTCGGCGTGCCCGCGCACTTCCCCCAGGAGTCGTGAATGACGACCACCACCATCCCGGACCACGGCGGCACCCCCCAGCGGGAGGGCGACCGGCCCTGGGCCGACCCCACCCTCCCGACCCCCGACCGGGTCGAGGCGCTGCTCGCCCGGCTCACCCTCCCGGAGAAGGTCGCGCAGCTCAGCAGCACCTGGGAGGACATCGAGGCCGACGGCCCGGAAGTGGCCCCGGGCAGCAACCACTTCGGCCGGGTCGGCGATCTCGACGAGACCGCCCGGCACGGCCTCGGCCAGCTCACCCGCCCCTACGGCACATTGCCCCGGCCCGCGCTCGAACACGCCCGTCTCCTCGCCGAACACCAGCGGCAGGTCATGGAGCAGAGCAGATTCGGCATCCCGGCCATGGCGCACGACGAGTGCCTGACCGGTTTCACCGCCTACGGCGCGACGATCTACCCCACCTCGCTCGGCATGGCGGCCACCTTCGACCCGGAGCTGATCCGGCGGGTCGGCGAGGCCATCGGCGCCGACATGGCCGAGGCGGGCGTCCACCAGGGTCTCGCCCCGGTCGTCGACGTGATCCGCGACTACCGCTGGGGCCGCTGCGAGGAGACCTACGGCGAGGACCCGTACCTGGTGGGAGAGATGGGGGAGGCGTACGTCACCGGTCTGCAGAGCGCCGGGGTGTACGCCACCCTCAAGCACTTCGCCGGCTACTCCGCCTCCATGGGTGGCCGCAACCACGCCCCGGTGCACGCGGGCCGACGCGAGCTCTTCGACGTCATCCTGCCGCCCTTCGAACGGCTCGTCGCCGCGGGCGTCGGCTCGGTCATGAACTCGTACGCCGAGATCGACGGCGAGGCACCCGCCGCCAGCCGGTGGCTGCTGACCGACGTCCTGCGCGACGCCTGGGGTTTCGAGGGCACCGTCGTCTCCGACTACTGGTCCCTGCCCTTCCTGGTCAGCGCCCACCGGGTGGCCGCCGACCTCTCTGACGCCGGGGCGCTCGCCCTGCGCGCCGGCATGGACGTCGAACTGCCCGACCAGCGAGGCTTCGGCGACGCACTGGTGGATGCCGTACGGCGCGGGACGGTGGACGAGGGCCTGGTCGACCGCGCCGTACGCCGGGTGCTGCGGCAGAAGGCCGAGCTGGGGCTCCTGGACGCCGACTGGGACCCGCGCCCGGTCGCCCTGCGCGCGGGCGAGTTGGACCTGGACAAGCCGGAGAGCCGCCGACTCGCCCACGCCGTCGCCCAGTCGAGCGCCGTCCTGCTGTCCAACGACGGGACCCTGCCCCTCCCGGCCGGCGGCCGGATCGCGCTGATCGGCCCGTGCGCCGACGACGTACGCACCATGTTCGGCTGCTACAGCTTCCCCAACCACGTCCTCGCCGAGCGCGACGACCTCGGCAACGGGGTCGAGGCGGTCTCCCTGCGTACCGCGCTGGCCGAGGAACTTCCGTCTGTGGAGTGGGAGTTCGTCCAGGGCTGCCCGATCCGGGACATGGACGGCTCCGGCATTCCGGCCGCCGTGACGGCCGCGACCGCCGCAGACGTCACCGTCCTCGTCGTCGGCGACAAGGCGGGGATGTTCGGCATCGGCACCTCGGGGGAGGGCTGCGATGTCGAGGACCTGCGGCTGCCGGGTGTCCAGGAGGAGCTGGTCGAGGCGGTGTTGGCGACCGGGAAGCCCGTGGTGCTGATCGTCAGCAGCGGCCGGCCCTACGCCGTGGGCCGGTTCGCGTCCGCCGCCGCGGCCATGGTGCAGGTGTTCCTGCCGGGCGAGGAGGGCGGCCGGGCGGTGGCCCAACTTCTCGCCGGAAAGGCGAACTTCAGCGGCAAGCTGCCTGTGCAGATCCCCGCTTCGCCGGGCGGCCAGCCCTACACCTACCTGCATCCGCCGCTCGCCGACCGGCAGAGCTTCCTGTCCAACCTCGACCCCACCCCCGCGTTCCCCTTCGGCCACGGCCTGTCCTACACCTCCTTCGAGGTCGACCTGCTCGCCGTCGACCGTGAACAGGTGCCGACGGACGGGGAGTTCACGGTCCGCGCGCGGGTGCGGAACACGGGGACGGTCGCGGGCGCCGAGACCGTCCAGCTGTACGCCGTCGACCCGGTCGCCCAGGTCACGCGCCCCGTGCGCGCCCTGCTCGGCTTCGCCAAGGTGGCTCTCGCCCCCGGCGAGCGGGCCACGGTCGGCTTCCACGTCCACACCGACCGCCTGGCCTTCACCGGCCTGGCCGGCCGCCGCATCGTCGAGCCCGGCGAGATCGTGCTCCACGCGGGCTCCTCCAGCCTGGACACTCCGGTGCGGGAGGTCGTGCGGCTCGTCGGCGAGGAGCGGGACGCGACGGTCCTCCGGCAGCACGCCGTGCCGGTGACCGTCGAACGGGAGTGAGCCGCGGGGACGCGTGAGCGAGGGCGGCGCCACCGGTCGATCGGATCCGGTGGCGCCGCCCCCTTTTGAAGCCTTTCCTGAACCGGTGCGACTAACTTCGTGTCCACTGCTGGGTGGCGTTGCCCAGCCCGGTCCACAGCTCGACCTTCGAGCCGTTGGCCGTGCCCCAGCCGGTCACGTCGATGACCAGACCGTTGGAACGGTTGACGATGGTGCCGTCCACGCGGAACGACCACTTCTGGCTGGACTTTCCGTTGCAGGCCCAGAGGATGAGCGTGGTGCCCGCGGTGGTGCCGTCACCGTTCGCGGCCAGGCACTTGCCGGAGACGCGCAGTTCGCCGGCCGTGGTCTGGGTGATGGTCTGGTTGGCGTTGCCCGAGCAGTCGTAGATCTGGACCTGGACGCCCGTCGAACCGTTCGGGACGTCGAGGCAGCGGCCGGAGTACGTGCCCTTCAGGGTGAAGGTCGAGGCCGTGGGGAGCGGGTCCTGGACGAGCTGCCAGTCCTGTGAGCCGTCGGTGGTGGCCGCCGCCACGGTGACGGAGCCGCCCGCCGTCGAACCGGTCATGTACAGGCTGGTGTTGAGGACCGAGCGGAGCTTGTAGTACCCGCTGGTCGACGACGAGACCTGAGTCCACTGTTTGTCGGTGGCTCCGTCGTCGACCCACTGGGCCAGCTTCTGCCCGGCCGTCGCGGTGCCGGTCCAGATGGCGACCGAGCGGCCCCCGGCCTTGTTGAGCAGCGTCACGTTGCTGCCCTTGGCGGTCAGGTGCCAACGCTGGGTGTCGGCCGTGGAGTCGGCGGCACTCAGGACGAGGTCCGGGGTGTTCCCGGTGAGGTTCGCGTCCTGGGTCTTCCCGGACGCGGTGCTGAGCACCTGCCCGGTCAGCCGGTTGACGAGGCTGTAGTACGCGCCGTCGGAGCGGCCCAGGTCGACCTCGGCGTACTTCACGGGGCCGACGCTGGTGCCGCTCCAGGACGCCTGGAGGATCAGGACGCGTCCTGTGCCGTCGACGTACTGGAGATTCCGGCTGTATCCGGCGGCGATCGGCGTCTTGTACTCCTTCCAGGTGCCGGTGCTCAGCCCGGACTCGTTGACCCAGACGTCGCCGCTCCCGGCGGCGTTGTAGACGATCCGCCCGTCCGGCATCGGGAGGAGGACCGGGCTGCCGCCGGTGGACAGCGCGCTCCCGCCCGAGGGCACGGGCAGCGAGGTGATCGCGGTGTCCGTGGCCGAGAAGAACTTCGTCGGGTCGTCGGAGATCCGGTAGCGGACGTTCGTCCCGCCGCCCCAGTACTCGTACGTCAGGAGCCACTTGCCGTCGGTCGTCGGGGCGATGGTCGTCATGCCCGGGCGGCCGCCGCCGATCTCCGTCTTTCCGCTGCCCATGCTCACCGTGGAGCCCGGGACGTCGACGACAGGGCTGCTCCAGGACGTGCTGCCGCTGCCGTTCCAGGTGCGGTGGAGGAGGACCTGGCCGCCGGAGTCCGTCGCCGTGTCGTTGTCCGGGTCGAGGGTCGGAGCGCCGGTGCTGGTGTCGTAGCCGGTGTAGTCGTCCTCGTCGGAGTAGTAGGCGATGAGCGTGCCGTTGTGGGCGAGCAGGTGCGGCTCCCAGACGGGGTCGACCTGGGCGTGGGTGTTGGCCGTGGAGACGCGTCCGACGCTGCCCGCGCTGCCGCCCTGCCAGCCGCCGGCGGCGATGATGTTCTCGAAGCTCCAAGTCGCGCCGTCGTCCGTACTGGCGTACAGGGCGAGTGCCACGTCCTTGCGGTCGCCGTCACTGGTCGGCGTCCAGCTGGAGCTGGCGGCCTTCTGCTCCTCGTAGTAGTAGTCGTCGCCGGAGACGATGCTCGCGAGCAGCAGCGTGCCGGCGCTCAGGTTTCCGACGTCCTGCGGGAGGACGTAGAGATACGGGTTGGTCCAGTTGCTCGTGTACTTCGCGTACGCGCTGTCGCTGGACAGGTATGCCGGGGCTTTGACGTCGGCCAGCTTCGCCCACGTCGTGCCGCTGTCGTCGCTCTTGTAGACGGGCAGCGTCTGGCCCACCGGAGCGGTCTGGTCGTTCTCGAACGTGGCCACGAGCCGGCCGTCCGGCAACTGGGCCGACTTCGGGTAGAGCACGCACGGGCTCTTGTTGCACGCGGCGGTGTTGTCCGCCGTATACAAATTCGCGGGACTCGGCTGATACGCCGACGCATTCGTCGCGGAGGCGACGGCGATTGCCACGCCTATGCCGAAGGCCGTCGCCGAAGCGAAAACCTTTCGCGCCCAGGATCTTTTCAACGGCGTTCCTTTCACCGGGGGAACAGCGCACCCCGGTCCATGGGGCTCCATGCGGTGCACGGGTTTCCATGCATGGCAGGGGTTTCCATGGGGTTCCACGGTTTTCCGTGGGGAGGGAGAAAGGGGTGCGGGGCAGGACGCCAGTATTCGCAGGCGACATCGCGCTGTCACCGGCACGTTGCGAAAGGGTTTCGCGGAATTGCGGGTTACGGAGTATTGACGCGGCTGCGCGGGGACGTCGAGGTCCGCAAAACGAGTTCCGTGGCCAGTTCGATGCGCGGCGCCGCGGGCGGGCGGCCCTCGGCGAGATCCATCAGCACCCGGGTGGCCTCGCGCCCCAGCTCCTCGAACGGCTGGCGCACCGCGCTCAACGGCGGGCAGGCCATGGCCGCCACGAGCGTGTCGTCGAAGGACATGACCGACAGGTCGTCCGGTACGGAGAGCCCCTGCTGCCGGGCGGCCTCCAGCACGCCGAGCGCCTGCGCGTCGCTGGCGGCGAAGACGGCCGTGGGCGGGTCGCCGGCCCGCAGGATCTGCAGGCTCGCGGCGAGCGCCTCGGTGTAGTCGAAGTCGGTCGAGCGGACGATCGCCGGGTCGTAGGCGACCCCGGCCTCCTCCAGCGCGGCCCGGTAACCGTGCACGCGCGCCGCCCCTGCCAGGGAGTGCGAGCGGCCCGCGACCATGCCGATCCGGGTGTGCCCCAGCGCCAGCAGATGCTGGACGGCGTCCCGGGCCCCGCTCCAGTTCGTCACCCCGATGCTGGGAATGTCCTCCGACGGCGCGCTCAGGGGGTCGATCAGCACCACCGGCAGCCGCTGCTCGACGATCCGCCGCTGGTCCTCCTCGGCCAGCATGGAGATCACGATCACGATCCCCGCCGCGCCGAGTGACACGCACTCCTCCAGCCACCCGGAGATCGACCGTCGGCTCGTCGTCCCGGTGACCACGTCGATGCCGAACTCACCGGCCGCGTCCACGATGCCCCGGGCGACCTCCAGGGTGTACGGGCCGGACAGGTCACGGAAGACGACGACGATCTGCCGTGGCGTCGCAGGACCCCGCTCCCATGGGCGGACGTATCCGTACCGCACCAGCAGTTCCTCGACCCGGCCCCGGGTCGCCGTACCGACGTCCCGGCGCCGGTGCACCACCTTGGACACGGTGCTGAGCGAGACCCCCGCCTCGGCGGCGATGTTCGTGAGCAGGCCGTGCTGCGCTTCCTGCCGGTCCTTGCCTCGACCTGTCACCCGATGTCCGTTCCGTACCCCGAGCCTCGACGCGCCGGACGCACCGCGCACCTGGCCAGAACTCCGCCGCAACGTAACGGGCCCGGGGACGGGGAGGCAAGACCGTTGCGCACTGTTCTGTGGCGCGGATGGATCAGGCGGAACCGCCTCTGGCGTCATGTCCGTGCGGGTACGACGGTCCCTCCGCCGACAGCCTGGCGGGCGCGGCGGTGCAGCACCTGGAGAAGCAGTACGACGGCGACGTCGTCGGATTCTTCCTGGTCGGCTCCTGCGGCACACACTCGTACCCTCCCGTGGGTCCGGTGTCACGGCCCGCCGTACACGCCCCGTTCGTCTGCCGGGCGGCCGGTCTCGACCAGGCTGGGGCCCAGCCTCTGGTGCAGGGTGGTCAGGGCGGGAGCGTCGTTCAGTCGGGATTCGGTCACGGTCCCGTCGTCCTCCACCGTGAGGGTCGCGTAGTACCCCATGGAGAGGGCGTTGGTGACCTCTTCGTAGAGGAACTCGACCGAGTCGTCGGGGTGTTCGGTCAGGATCTGGTGGACGAGCGGGGCGAGGTTGTGGCCGGCCGGTTCGTAGCCCGCGAACATGACCACGAGCCGGTCCGGAGCCGTGCGCCAGACACGAAGCTGCAGATCGAGGTGCACTTCGGTGCTCGGCGTCCACGGCTCCTCCACCCGGATCAGCTCCGGAAAGGAAGGTCCCGCATCCGAGGGGTGCGGCGCGGCCTGGGCGCCGGGCGTACCAAGAGCGCACTCCAGTCCGAACGAGTTCTCGAACAAGGCGATGGTGATGTCGAGGTCCGAGACGAAGGCGGCGACCCGCCGCTGTGCCTCTGCGATCCGCTCCGCCCGCGTGGCCTCCAGTTCGGCCGACCGGGCCTCCATCCGGGCCGACCGGCCTTCCAGCCGCCGTCTGCCCCATGAGGTGCGGCTGCGCCGCGTCCGCTCTCCCAGACCCGCGATCCGCCCGGGCAGTTCGGCCTGTTCGTACGCGTCGGTCAGGACTCCGTAGACGGCGGTGAGGGGTCCCTCCTGTGCCTTGGCCAGCAGTCGGCGCAGCGGCGCCAGCGCCAGGGTGAGGTCGTCGTCGGCCGTGGCGTGGCCCGAAGCCCGCGCGTCCACGGCGAGGCGCACGTGCTCCTCGAAAACCGTGATGTACACGTTCCCGCCGGTGTCCTCGAACGTGAGCTTCGTCCCCAGCAGGTCTCCCGCCCCCCCGGAAGTCCGGCGGGTCGCAGGCCACGGCCTGAGCAGCCTCTCCCCAGGTCCGCCTGCCGGCAGCCAGGATCCTCCCGAACCGTGCGACGTTTCCGCTGTGGTCCACCTCGGCCGGGTCGTACCCCTGCAACTGAGCCTGGGCTATGGCGGTTTTGAGCGCCGTGGCGACGGACATGTGCGCCCTCTCCTTTCCGGGGCCATGCCCCCGTACTCCGGACTGTCGCTGGTCGAAGCCTGGTCTCGAAGCCCTGTACAGGGTGCCCGCAGCCGCGCCGCCCCGAAGCCGCGTCACGCCGACCTGACCTCACCGTCCACGACCGGCGTCTCCCGTCTTCCCGGACCGGGCCTCGGCGCTGCCTGGCGCACGCTGCGAGGACCCCGCCGTCCCTTCGCCCATGGGGTTTCCCCCGCACCCGGTTCTCGTCAGTCGCTTGTGAACAACAGGACGGCGTTCTGGCCGCCGAAGCCGAACGAGCAGCTGAGGCCCGCTTTGTCGGCTACTGGCCGCGGTCGGCCGGCGACGATGTCCAGCTTGTGATCGCCGTCCTGGCCCTCGAAGTTCGCCACGGGCGGCACTGTCCGACGGCGCAGGGCGAGGACCGTGTACGCCGCCTGGATCGCCCCCGCCGCTCCGAGAGCATGGCCGATCACGCCCTTGGCGGCTGTCACGGGTGGCGGGTCCGTTCCGAAGACCCGGGTGAGAGCCGCGGCCTCGGCCGCGTCGTTGTGCGGCGTGGAGGTGCCGTGCGCGTTGACGAGGCCCACGTCTCCCGGATCGCACGCCGCGTCCTCCAGTGCGACGCGGATGGCCCGGACCGCTCCGTGCCCGTGCGGGTGCGGGGCGACCGGATGGTGTGCGTCCGCGCCGGCGCCGTAGCCGCGCAGCACGGCCTGGACCGGTGCCCTGCGGGCGCGGGCGTGGGAGAGGCGTTCCAGTACGAGGACGGCGGCGCCCTCTCCGAGCACGAAGCCGTCCCGTGCCGCGTCGAACGGCCGACTGGCCAGCTGCGGGTGTTCGCGCCGCCGGGACAGCGCCCGCATCCGGGTGAAGCAGGTGGCCGTCATACGGGAGCGCGCGGACTCGCTTCCTCCGGCCAGCACGATGTCGCACGTGCCGGACCGCAGCAGGTCCCGCGCGACACCGATCGCGGTCGCGCCCGAGGCACAGGCGCTGGATGTGGTGAAGTTCGGCCCCTGGGCGCCCAGGTCGATCGCGACCTCGCCCGCTGCCATGCTCGGCACACTGCGCGGCAGCGCGAGCGGCGAGACCCGCTCGGGCCGGTCCGCGCCGAGATGGCAGAACTCGGTGACGTACGTGGCAAGGCTGTTGGACCCGACGCCCAGCACGACCCCGACCCGTTCCGCCGGCCAGGTGCCGGTGTCCAGCGCGGCGTCGGCGACGGCCCGTCGGGCGGCGGCCAGGGCGAACTGGATGTACCGGTCCACGCGCCGGGCGAGCGACCGGCCGAGTTCGGCCGCGGCGTCGAATCCGGTCACCTGGCAGGAGAAGTCGACGGGCAGCCCGGCGAGTTCGGGATCAGGGGCGGCCAGTGAGCGGCCCCGGCACAGCGCCGCCCAGTTCGCGTCCGCCGTATGCCCCGCCGGAGTCACCAGGCCCAGCCCGGTGACCGCGATCTCAGGCCGCATGCTCGAACGCCCGCGCCGCCTCGCCTAGCGTGGAGGCCGGGAACAGGTCCAACTCGCCCTCGGCCAGGACGATCCCGAACTCCTGCTCCGCCGCCACGACCAGTTCCATCAACGACATCGAGTCCATCCCGAGGCTTTCGAACGTCGTCGTGGCGGTCAACTGCTCGGGCGCCACATCGACTTCGAGGTGACCGGTGAGCAGAGCGACGAGCCGCTCGGGCAGTGCCCGCTCCGTATCCGAATTCGTATCCGTATCGGTTTGCGCTGCCTGTGTCATGCCGTGATCTCCCGTTCTGTCGCACCACGCGATCTTCGCGATAGCAATGACTGTGATATCGCACGCCCGGTTGCGGGGCCGCTCGCGACGTCCCGCCCCCACGCCACGCCGGAAGTCCCGCCGGGCCGCGAACTGCCGATTCGGTCAGGAAACTTCGGTGTATTCGGACACAAGATCAGCGTGGGGCGCGCGGCCGCCCTCCGCGCACGCTCGTCCATTGGGGTGGACCCTCCGGGATGGAATTGCAGTCCGCAATCCTGCTAACGCACCATCCTGGGGAGTCGACCGAAGGAGCAGTTGAGCGTGACGCGAACCGGAGCGGTCTTCACCGTCCCGTGGCCCTTGCGGGTCAACCCCCATCTGGATCAGGCGCGCGACAGCGCGCTCGACTGGATGCGGAGATCCGGCCTGCTGGACGGCGAGCAGGCCGCGCAGGACTTCGTCGACTGGCGACTGGCCGAAGTGGCCGCCTTCTTCTATCCCCACGCCAGTGCCGAGGACTGCTGTACGGCGGCACAGATGATGGGCTGGTACTTCCTTCCGTTCGACGACCAGTTGGACGGCGAGGCCGGCCGTGATCCCCGCAGGGTGGCGGCCGTCTGCAACGCCCTGATCGGCATCCTGCACGGCGCGACCGGACCGCAGCCGCACGCTGCGCCGACGGTGCGGGCCTTCGCCGATCTGTGGAGCCGGATGGTGCGGGGGATGTCCCTGCCGCTGCGCACGCGCGTGGCGTTCAACTGGACGTCGTACTTCTCCTCCCAGGTCACGGAGGCGATGGACCGTACGACGGGATTCGCCCACCGCGACCTGGCGGACTACTTCTCGCTGCGGGCGGCCACGACGTGCGCCTTCGGTCAGAACGACCTGGGCGAGAAATGGGGCGGCACCGAGGTGCCGCCGGAGCTGTGGCACCACCCGGTGCTGCGGCGCATGCGTCAACTGGGCGCCGACGTAGTCGCGTTGAGGAACGACTCGATGTCGCTCAGGCACGAGGACGTCACCGGCGGGCACAACGCGATCCACCTCATCCAGCGCAGCCGCGGCTGCACCCGGCAGGAGGCGCTGGCCGAGGCGTCCCGCCACGCTCAGCAAAAGGTCGACGAACTGGCGGAGTTGGAGGAGAGAGCACTGTCACGACTGCTGCGGTCCGTCGACGAGAGCCGGCGCGTGGCGCTGCGGGGTTACGCGGACATCATTCATAACTGGATCTGCGGTGACTACGAGTGGGAGCGCATCACCACACGGCACGACGAGCACCGCGTCATGCCCGACTGGGCGTCCGGTCTGCTCGTGAGCGCGGGGAGTTGAACGATGGCGACCACAAGCCTCCCTGCATCCCTCGTTCCCGCCCCGCGCGCACCCGGTGCGCTGCCCGGCGTGGGCCACCTGCGGCAGTTGCTCGTCGACCCCACCCGGTTCCTGGCCCGGCTGCCGTCCTACGGCGACCTGGTGGAGATCCGGCTCGGTCCGCGCCCCACCTTTGTGGTCTGCAGTCCCGAACTGGTCTCCGAGATCCTGGTGCGCCGCCACCGCGACTTCGACAAGGGCGGCCCCTTCTTCGACAACATCTCCGAGTTCTTCGGAGACGGCCTGGCGACCTGCCCCAACGCCAAGCACACCCGGCTGCGCCGCTTCACCCAGCCGGCCTTCCACCCGAGCAAACTGCCCGGGTACGCGGAGCTGGCCGGGCGCGAGATCACGGCGGTCACTCAGGAGTGGCGCGAGGGACAGGTTCTGGACGTGCGCCGGCTGATGCAGGAACTGGCGATGCGGATCACCGTCTCGACGATGCTGGGGTCATGGTTCGCCGACACAGGTGCGGACGCCGACACGATCGGCCGCACGCTGGGTGACGTGGACGTCCTGGTCAGCGGCGCGTTCCTGCGTATGGTCGCGCCCGGCATCGCCCGCCTCCCGCTGCCGAGCAACCGGCGCTACGTACAGGCCCGGGAGTCGTTGTACGCGCACATCGACGCGACGGTCGCCTCCTACCGCCGGGCCGGTACCGACCAGGGCGACCTGCTGTCCATGTTCCTCGCCGAGGACGGCGACGGAAACGCGCTGTCGGACACGGAAGTACGCGAGCAGGTGATGACCATGTTCATCGCCGGTATCAGTACGACGGCCGCGATGCTCGCCTGGACCTTGTACTACCTCTCGGTGGACGACGATCTCGACGCGGCCGTCGCGGCAGAGGCACAGCAGGTGTGCGGCGACGGCCTCGCACGGCACGAGCACCTTCCGCAGCTGCCGACCCTGATGGCCGTGGTGACCGAGGCCTTCCGGATCAGGCCCTCCGCGTGGCTGTTCAGCAGGACCGCCGTCACGGACACGTCCTTGGGTACCTACCGTGTGCCCGACGGTGCCGACATCCTGATCAGTCCGTACGTCATTCACCACCGGCCCGATCTCTTCCCCGAGCCCGACCGGTTCGACCCGGGGCGCTGGACCGGCGACGGGCGCACGTGGGCCAAGGCCGAGCGGGCGATGGAGCTGGTGCCCTTCGGGACCGGGATCCGCAAGTGCATCGGACACGACTTCACCGTCATGAACGTCATCCTGTCCCTGGCGTCGATCCTGGCCGGCTGGAAGCTGACCCCCGCCACGTCCCGCCCGGTCACCCTCATCGGGCGCAGCATCATCGAACCCCGCAACCTCGATCTGCGCCTGCACCGCCGTCAGGTGTCCTAGGTCCTGGCGGGAACTGCGCCGCTGTCCGCCGCGCCTATTCAGTCAGCGCGTGGTGGACAGCCCGCTCGATGGCGTCGGCCAGGTCGTCGGTCTGCCGTGCGGTGAACCAGTCCGCGGCCATGACCACGGTGATGTCGAGGCCCGCCGAGTCGTCCTGGCTGCCGGTGAGGAAGACGGAGGGCAGGGGGCCGGGGGGAAGGGCGCACCCGTCGATGGGGTCGGACCTCAGGTCCGGGGGAAGCTCCAGCGGCGGAGTCTTGGTCATCAGGTTGCTGACCAGGACGCTGATCGGAGCGTGCGCCACGTCGTCCATCAGCTCGGCGGTCGCGGCGATGGCCTTCTGCACCGTGTTGTTCAGGACGGCTTCGCGCAGTTGCTCCAGTACGCGGCGTCCGAGGTCGACCGGATGGACGTCGGGCCCCACCTCGACCACGGCCTCCGCTGCGGTGGCGGCCAGCACCATCTCGTGCGGGGGCATGGGCGGCCTGAGCCGCCGCCGGAGATCCAGTGTGGACAGGCACGTCATGGGGACGGTTTCGTCCGGGTGAGGCGACTGCGAGTGGACCGCGCGCAGGGCGATGCCGCAGGCCAGCGCGTGCAGACTCATGCGTGCCGCCTTGGCCCGGCGCGTCAGTTGGCCGACCGACCCGGCGGACAGCCGTACCTGCCGCCGGTGGACGCCGGCCTGCGCCGGCGTGCCGTGGCCGGCCGCGAGGGCGGGGATGCACGCGGGGACGATGTCCCGCATCCGCGCCGAGCGGTCCCGGAGGAATGCGGCCAGCTCCTCGGCGGAGAACCGGGCGCGGAAGTGCTCCTCGACGGGGCGGGGCAACCCGGCGGTACGCGGCGGCAGCACAGGCGCCCGGCCAGTGACGCGTTCGCTGTAGCTGCGCCACAGGGTGTGCAGCAGCGTCAGCGCACTGACGCCGTCGCTGATGGCGTGGTGCACCGACAGGGCCAACCGGTGGCGGTCCTCCGCCTCCTCGGTCACGACGGCCCTGAGCAGCGGTGTGTCCGGCGCGTAGGGCGCCCCGACCTGTTCGATGCCGTCGGCCACACCGAGACGCGGGCCGGGCACCGACGGGTCCAGCCGCAGGACGTGCCCCTGGTCCACGGCCACGATCCGCGCGGACAGCACAGGGTGCAGGACGAGCAGGTCCCCGACGGCGGCCGCCAGCGCGTCGAGGTCGAGACGGCCCCGCAGCCGCTGGGTGAAACAGATCGGCGTACCGAACGAGGCGAAGGCCAACTCGCTGGCCGCGAGCGGGCGTTCCTCCACCACGGTGGCGTCGGGCACGATGATCTCCCTGCAGAGGCGGTGGGCCGGCGCCATGATGCTCGTGCACGGCCGGCGGTCACCGCAACGCGGTCCGCCCCGGTTCACTCCGTCGAGGTCTTCGCACGTCAACGGCGTCGGGCACGCTTCAGCCGAACGACTCAAACGGCCACCCCGACGGTGCCGTATCCCGCCGAACAGAGCCGGTCCGGCCCCGAACTGATCTAGACACGTTCCCGGACATCGGCGGCTGTTGACCCCACAGCCTGTGCGGAAGGAACCCATTCCCCATGAGCAGGACACGATCCGACTTCCGATTCGCGGACGCACCGGGCGCGTTGCCGGGCCTGGGGCACGCACTGCGGGTCTGGAGAGCGCCGTTGTCCTTCCTCTCCTCGCTGCCGAGCCAGGGGGATCTCGTACGCGTCCGACTCGGGCCGCAGCCCCTCTATGTGGTCTGCCATCCGGAACTGGCCGACCAGGTACTGCGGGACCCCCACACGTACCCCAAAGGGGGCCTGGGATACGCCCAGACACGCACGCTCCTCGGCGACGGCCTCTTCACGTGCTCGAACGCCAAGCACAAGCGGACACGACGGCTGCTCCAGCCACCGTTCCAGCGCACCCACGTCGCCGATTACATCCCCGCCATGGTCGAGACGGCCGACGCGGTGACCGGGGCCTGGCGATCCGGCGTTCCGTGCGACGTGATGCGCGAGATGACGGCCGTGGCCGCGACGATCGGCCTACGCACGATGTTCGCCGCGAAGATCACGGAGCACTACCGCGACGAGACTCAGGCCTGCATCGATGAGATCATCGGCGGGATCCACCACGAGGTGCTCACCTCCGCGCTCGGAGTGCGGTGGCTGTTCCCCCACCGCACCCGCCGCTTCCATCGGACGCTGACCAGGTACGAGCAGATCATCGACGAAGTGATCCTCGCCTACCGCCGCTCCGGCGAGGATCACGCGGACATCCTCTCCATGCTCATGGCGGCACGTGACGACGCAGGGGAGCCGATGAGCGACCGCGACGTGCGCGACAACGTCATCACCATGTTCACCGCGGCGACAGCGGCGGGTCGTGCCAGCGCCATGGCGTGGGCCCTGCACCTGCTCGACCGCCACCCGGACATCGCCCGTCGTGTCCAGCACGAGATCGACTCCGTCCTGGGAGGCGATCCACCGGACGATGCGGCGCTCCGACGCCTGGAACTCACCCGGCACGTCGTCCTGGAGACCTTGCGGCTGTATCCGCACGGCTGGCTCATCCCCCGCAGCGTCGCCACACCCGTCGAACTGGCCGGGCAGATCCTGCCACCCGGTACCAACCTGTTCGTCAGCCCGTACCAGCTGCACCGCCAACCGCGTCTCTTCCCCGACCCCGAGCGGTTCGACCCCGACCGGTGGGCAACCGAAGCCCCCGGCCCCCGCGAGGCGTACATCCCGTTCGGCAACGGCTCCCGCAAGTGCCTAGGAGAAGCCTTCGCGCTCACCGAGATCGTCGTCGTCCTCGCCCGGGTTCTCCAGAGCTGGACCCTGGACGGGCAAGCCGCCTCCTCGCGCCCCCCGGTCCCGCGCGTCAACACGCTGCTGGAGGCCCCGCCCCTGGTCATGACGCCTCAGCTGCGGGACTCCCGGTCATGACCGCTCCACCCACTTCCGCCGCAACCGCCCTCAGCGCACAGGACGTTCACAAGGCATACGGCAAACACGTCGTACTGGCAGGCGTCGACCTCACCATCCGTTCCGGGGAGACGGTCGGGGTCGTCGGGGAGAACGGCGCCGGCAAAAGCACCCTCCTGCGCATCCTGTGCGGAGACCTGCGGCCGGACAAGGGCAGCGTCGTGATCGACGGCACCCTCAGCCACTGCCCCCAACACCCCGTTCTCAACAACGCCCTTACGCCGTTCCAGCACCTGAACCTGTTCCAGGAGGCCTTCCGCCTCCGGAACCTGGACCACGCCCACGAGCTGATCGACCGGCTCGCCTTCGCCGACCACCTGCACCGTCCCGTCAAAGTCCTCAGCGGCGGAACACGGCAGAAGCTCAACCTCGTCCTCGCCCTCATGCACGATCCCGACGTGGCACTGCTCGACGAGCCCTACCAGGGCTTCGACTGGCAGACCTACCTGGCCTTCTGGGACCTCGCCGCCGCCCGCCGCGCGGCCGGGCGCACCACCGTCGTCATCTCCCACCTCGCCTACGACATCGACCGCCTGGACTCCGTCATCCAACTCACCGGCAAAGTCGCCGTCCTGACCAAGGGAGCCGACCGGTGAGGGCCTATCGCATCGCGGCCCGCTACAACCTGGCCGAACTCGCCAAGAGCACGCTCGCCGCCCTCCTGCTGGCCGTCCTCATCCCCGTGTGGATCCTCGCCGCGCCACAGGTCTTCGCAGCCGCCTCGCTGACCTTCCGGCTACGCGCGACCGGCCGGACGCTCACCGCCGCGACGGACCACGTGGGCCAGATCCACGGTTGCCTCGGCGTGGTCATGCTCCTGATGGCCTTCCTCACCTTCAGCGCCGCCCGCCAGGCCGGCCCCTTCGACCGCCGGCTCACCGCGGCCGGCTACCCGCGCACTCCGCTCCTGCTGGCCAAGGCCACCTCGCTGCTCTCGGCCGCCGCGGTCGTCGCCCTGTACACCACCGTATGGACGCTGGCCGTATGGTCGCCCCGCCACCCGGAGTTCCTCTGGCTCGGCCTCTTCACCGCATGCCTGGTCTACGGAGCCTTCGGCCTCGTCCTCGCCCTCTTCCTGCCCGGTGAACTCGAAGGCATGGTCGTCATCTTCGCCACCAGCAACCTCGACCTGCTCCCACAAAGCCCCCTGGTCAACCCCGATCCGCACGGTTTCCTGGGCCCCTTGCTCCCGATGTACGGCCCCATGCAGACCTGCCTCGCCGCCGGCCTTGCCCCCTCGACCCCGCTCCGCCCCGTCATCGCAAGCCTCTTGTGGACCGGTGCCCTCACCCTCATCGCTCTCCTCGCCTTCTGGATCCGAACCCGCACGCGGCAGCCCCGTGACACATCAAGCAGCTGGGCTCCATACGGCGGCTGACCCACGAAACGGCGGGGCGTAAGCGAGGCTGAGATCATCCGTCAGGGCATCCATCCCGCGATCATGGCCGCCGGTCTCCTGGTCATGTCACCACTTCTGCCGGCCGAACCCGATCACGTAGCCACGCGCGAACTCGGGCGGGAGACAGCCCTCGGCGCGGTCGACGACATCCGGCGCTGGAGGGGTCGGGGCCGCGTCGTCATGCCGGAGATCACGGAGGGCCACCTGGGCGCCGCCCAGTCCGTCCGCGTCCGCCATGGCGCGCCAGGTGGCCTCGTTCAGCCCGTCCGAACCGCATGTGACGTTTGAGCATGCAGGTGCGCTAGGTACTGAGGGCAGCCTGTGTGACGGCTGTGCCGAAGTCACGGGAATGAACTGGGGGATCAGGTATGGCTCCGCGTGCAGCACGTCATCGGCGTTCGGTGAAGCGTCGTGTTCTTGCCGGGGTTTCCGTCGCCGCGGCGGCTGGGATCGCGGCCACCGCGACGATGGCCATGAACGCCGAGGCGGCGTGGACGTCGGCGTGGAACGTGTCGGCCTCCGGCTGGACCCCTGACGATTCCCCCACGGTGTCGGTCGACCGGCAGGGCGACGCTCTGCTGGCCTGGAATGCCTGCGACCTGTCGACGCCGGGCTGCTACTACCGGATCCAGACCAGAGTGAAGACCGCCGGCGGTACGGTGACAGCGATCCGCACCCTGTCGCCCGATGGTGCCGCGCCGTCCTGGCCGGAGGCCGCCTCCGACGACACCGGCGACTCGGCGGTGGTCTGGCAGCAGGACAGCCAGGTCGTGGGCCGCCGGGTCTCGGCCTCCGGCAGCCTCGTCGGACCGCTCCAGAAGCTGTCCACGTCGGCGCCCGCGACCACCCCGGTGGTCGCCGTGACCCCGGGCGGCACCGCGATGGCGGCCTGGACGGAGAGCCGCGACGGAAGCTGGTACGCGGTCGCTCGCCGCCTCAAGCTCGACGGCACGATCGGCGCGGCCATCACCCTCGGCTCGGGCTCGGCGGAGAAGCCGGCCATCGGAGTGGACCGGGGCGGCCAGTTCGTCGTCGCCTGGGCGCGCGGCTCGGACGTCGTGGCCAAGCGGATCACGTCGACGTCCGTCTCCTCGACGAAGGTGCTCACCTCGCCGATCGCGTCGTACGGCGGTTTCGGCATGGTGCGTGTCGGCGTGGACCGGGACGGCGACGCGGTCATCAGCTACCACTCCGGCGGCGGCGCCCGCTCGCAGGTCTGGGCCTCACGCTGGAGCCGCACCGGCACCCTGGCGTCCCCCCTGCGCATCTCGGCGTCCACCGACAACGTGGGCTTCCACCACGCCCTCGCGACCGACCTCGACGGCGACTCGATGATCGTGTGGACCCGCTACACCAACGGCAAGCTCGAGTTGGTCGGCCGTCGCCTGTCCGCGGGCGGCACCCGCGGCAGCGTCACCACCCTGGGTCTCGGCGACCGCCCCGACCTGGCCCTCGACGACGACGGCGACGGCATGCTGGTCTTCCACACGGTCGTCCCCAAGTCGACGCCCCCGTACAGCTACACCAAGACCAGCGCCCGCCTGATCAGCCGTTCCGGCGCCTTCGGCACCACGAAGACACTCACGTCGGACGGCCATGTACCCCAGGTCGACACCCGCCCGACCTCCCGGTTCACGGTGATCTGGCAGCAGGAGAGCTTCCCGTACACGATCAAGTCGGTCACCGGTCCCTGACCGGCATCAACTGCCCGCCGCTCCCGCTCGGCGGGTTCCCACTTTTCCCTCTGTGAAGGAGATACATGCGCAAGAGCGCTGCCTCTGCTCTGCTCGGTGCCCTCGCCGTGCTGGCCGGCTTCGCCGTCCCCGGTGCCTATGCGGGCGAGACCCAGACCGACGTCCAGATCAGCAACGTCTCCTTCGACGGTGGCAAGAACATCGTGGTGGGTCTCGACGCCAAGACGATCACGGTTTCAGGAACCTTCACCCACCCGTCGGGCATCCAGGACGCGGACTTCGTCCTGTGGCGCGGACCGGATGGTGCGAACCCCTACGAGATCTACGACGACCGCATCGTGTCGAACGAGTACTACTCCCATGCGGACTGCGTCGCCTCGAGTGCCACCACCTCCACCTGCTCGCAGACGATCTCCCTCGAACCGGACTGGAAGTACGGCGGTACCGCGCTCACCAACGCCCACGCCGGCACCTGGAAGGTCAGTGTGCAGGGGGTGGCCAATGACGACAGCTGGACCCAATCGGCGAGCTACTCCACGACCCGTCTGCAGCGGCAGTCCAAACTCACCGTGAACGCGGGCCCGGAGCCGATCGCCCAGGGCAAGACCCTCACCGTCACCGGCAAGCTCACCCGGGCCGACTGGGACAACCTCGATTACCGGGGTTACACCAACCAGCCGGTCAAGCTCCAGTTCCGCAAGGCCGGTACCACGACCTACACGACCGTCAAGACCGTGTACACCTCCAGCACCGGCAACCTGACGACCACGGTCCCCGCGTCCGAAGACGGCTACTGGCGCTGGAACTTCGCAGGCACCTCCACCACCCCGGCCGTCAAGGCGACCGGCGACTTCGTGGACGTGCAATAACCCGAACGTCGCTCTCCCGCCCCCCGGTCTGGACAGCAACGAACCCCCAGGTCTGTGACCTGGGGGTTCGCGTGGAGCGGGTGACGAGAATCGAACTCGCACTCTCAGCTTGGGAAGCGACGGCGCTTGGGTCGAACTCCTGCGAGGCCGAAAGGAGAGCGGGAGGAAAGGAGAGCCGGGGGCTCCTGGAATCCCGCCCGGCAAGGACCGTACGGACCGAGACCACGGCCTCGCAGGATAGAGCGCAATACGACTCAGCCGACGGTGCTGCGATGGTATGCGCGACACCTGCCGCTCCGGTCCGCGTTGTCGCCGACAGCCGGCACCAGGGCGGTGAGGACAACTCCGCTGCCCGGCCCTTCTGCCTCGCCGGCTTCCGGCCCGGCCCGCCGGTGTGCGGTCATCCGGCGGTTGCCGGGGCGATGTTCTTGTTGAAGCGGAGCAGGTTGTCCGGGTCCCAGGTGGCCTTGACCGTGCGCAGTCGCCGGTGCTTGGCCTCGTTGCCGTGGACGCCGCTGCGCCACGCGTCGCCGAGGTCGTCGGTGAGGTTGGTGTAGCCGCTGTTCAGTGAGTGGGGGCGCATCGCCTCGCCGATGGTCGTCGCCCACTGTTCGTACGGTGCGTCGTGCTCGGGGTCGTCCCACATGTTGACGGCCTCCCACAGCCAGGCGGCGCCCTCGCGGGAGAAGGCGGTGGCGTTCTCGGCGACGTCCTCGGAGATCGCGCCGCCCATGCTCCAGAGGTTGAAGGAGGTGGTGGCGCCGGGGTTCGCGGGCGCGGTGGCGGCCTGGTCCAGCAGGGTGCCGATCGCATCGGTGGACAGGGCCGGCAGGTAGCCGCCGCGCAGGTTCATGCGCTTGCCGTACGGGGCTACGGCGTCCAGCATGCTGTTGGCCCGCAGCCACGGCATCTGCGCGACCAGGTCGGCCACCGGCCGGCCGAGCGCGGCGAGCGGCTCGATGGCCTCGTCCGCTGTGGCGAGGTCGCCGGTGTAGACGGGGACGAGGATCAGGACCGGCTTTCCGTGCGCCTCCGGCGGCAGCATCGGCAGCGCGGGCGCCGGGGCGAGCACGGCCAGCAGGCCCAGTTCGCGCGGGGCGGTGGCCATGTGCGCCGGGAGCTTGCCGAGGATGTCGGCGGCCTGGTCGAACGGGAAGATCAGTTGTCCGGCGACGACGTCGGGGCCGACCGGGTGCGCCCGGTACTCGAAGGCCGTGACGACGCCGAAGTTGCCGCCCCCGCCGCGCAGCGCCCAGAACAGCTCCGGGTTCTCGGCTTCGTCGGCGCGGACCCTGCGGCCGTCGACGGTGATCATCTCGCAGGCGAGCAGGTTGTCGACGGTCGCCCCGAAGCGGCGCATCAGGTGGCCGATGCCGCCGCCCAGGGTCAGTCCGGCGACGCCGGTGCTGCTGACCGTCCCGGCGGGCACGGCGAGACCGTGCTCCTGCGCGGCGGCATCCAACTCGCCGAGCAGAACGCCTGGTTGGGCCCGCACCACTCGGGTCTCCGGGTCGACGGTGACCGCCTTCATCAGCGAGAGGTCGACGACCAGTGCGCCGCCGGGCATCGCGTACCCGTCCGAGCCGTGCCCTCCGCCCCGCACGGCCACCGGGATGCCGTGGGCGGAGGCGTGGCGCAGCACGGTCGCGACGTCATCCTCGTCGGCGCATTGCGCGATCAGCGCGGGGCCTGCGTCGGCGGCGCGGCCTTGGTACAGCGCGCGGGCAGCGTCGTACCGGTCGCCGTCGCCGGGCCGCAGCACCGTGCCACGGAAGTCGGCGGGGAAGTCGGTCATGGGGGCCTCCTCATGCAGGGCAAGGCAGGGACAGGGCTAACCGGAAAATGAATTTCCGGTTAGGTCGGAGGCTAACATCGAAGCCAAATGAGCCCGTCCACACCCCCCGCCGGCCGTCCGCTGCGCGCTGACGCCCGCGAGAACATCCGACTGATCCTGGAAGCCGCCCAGGAGGTCTTCGCCGACCGCGGGTACGAGGTCTCGATCGAGGAGGTCGCCCGCCGGTCGGGAGTGGGCATGGGCACCATCTACCGGCACTTTCCGAACAAGAGCGCCCTGGTCGAACGCGTCGCGATCGACGTCATGACCGAGACGTCCGCGGAGATCGAACGCGCCGTGGCTCAGGAGCCGGATCCCTGGGCGGCCTTCACGCGGGTGATGCGGCACATGGCGCGCTTCCGCAGCAGTCAGATGTTCCCCGTTTCCCGGAGACGTACGACGGATCCGGGACCCGAACTCATGGCGGCCCGAGCGGCTCTGCTGGCCGATCTCGACGGCCTGGTGACCCGGGCTCAGGACGAGGGGTGCCTACGTACGGACGCGAACGTGTTCGACGTCGTTCTGATGCTGAACTCGATCCCGGCCCGGATCCCCGACGACGAGACCACCGGCCCGTCGGCGGATCTCGCGGGCCGCCACCTCGCCGTACTCCTCGACGGCCTGCGCTCGCGCCCGGCCGACGGGGAGCCGCTGCCGCCACCGGCCGCCGGCCGCCGCGACCTCGACCGGTTCTTCCGGACACGCTTCGGGCTCTGAGCCGGTACGGACGGCGAAGGGCCATCCGGCCGTCGCCGTCGGAGATTCAGGGCAGGTCGTCGTGGGTCGGTCGCGTTCCTGCCGTCATGGAGGCGTCACCCTCGTCGGCTCGGGTCACTCGCCGCACCAGGTCCACCCAGGTGGCCTGGAGACGTGCGACGGGAACCTCGCACTCGTGACGCAGGTAGTCCGCCGTCTCGAAGTCCGCGAAGGCCAGCAGGGCGTGGGCGAGCATGTCGTGGTCCGCGTCGACTCCCGTCTCTCTCAGGAGGGTTGACGCGTGGCGGTGGATGGCGCGGCCGGTGTCGGAGGCGTGACGGCGTTCATGGAGGACCTCGCGTCCCAACGCGGCGCCCAGGTCCGCGTCGGCGGCGATGCGCTCGATCAGGGCACAGCCGAACGCCGTCAGCCGTTCCTTCGCGGGCGCGCCCGGACCCAGTGGTGGGGGACCGCAGGTGTACGCCTCCTGGAACCCGGCCTCCGCCTCACCGAGGAGGGCGAGCAGAAGCCCGTCGCGGTCGCCGAACCGGCGAAAGAGAGTGCCCTTGCCCACCCCGGCCGCCTCCGCGACCTCCTGCATCGTCACGTGCTCGGCCCCACGTTCGGCGACCAGCCGGGCGGCAGCCTCCAGCAGCCGCGCACGGTTGCGGGCGGCATCGGCCCGCTCGGCGGCGACGTCGTTCCTCAGAGGAAGCGGCCGAAGAACTGACAGAAGGCGGAGCGTCAGTACCTGATGAGTCATGTGAGGTGTATGGCCCGCCGGGAAATGCGCCAGCCGTCCTCGGTACGCCGCACTTCGTCCGCGTAGACGACGCTGATGACGGTGCCGCCGTCCACGATGCCCAGGCCCTTCGACCGGACACGGACCTCGTCATCCGGGCCTTCCGACACGACGATGTTCGTCGTGTGGTGAGCACGCGCGTGCCCGTCGGCGCTCAGGACAGAGGTGATCGCGTCCAGTCCGACGACCGGGTCGAAGCCGAAGGCGCTTCCGTCCCACACCGCGTCCTCGGTGAGGACTTCACCGAGGCGGCCCAGCTCGTGGTCGTCCATGATGTGGCCCCACAGGGCCAGGACTCTTGCTATGTCGATCGTGTCGTCATTCGTGGGTTTCACGTCGGTCCTCAGAAGTCAGGAGTGTCCGGGGCGGGCGCCGCTCAGACGCCGCTGAGCATGGCGAGGACGTTGTCGTACGTGCCGTTGGCCTCCGCGTCGCGTACGAACCGGGCGCGCTCGACGACGAGTTCCTTGGCGTCGGGCTTCTCGCGCAGCAGGTCGAGGGTCTCGGTGAGGAAGTCGTCCAGCGGCATGGCGTTCTCGTCGTCCTGCTGTCCGAGCAGAGTCGTGCGCACGCCCGGCGGGGCCACCTCGATCACCTGGACGCCGGTGTCGGCGCCGGCGAGCTGCACGCGCAGGCTCTCGGAGAAGGAGTGCAGCGCGGCCTTGGTCGCGTTGTAGGTGGGAGTGATCGGCAGCGGCACGAACGCCAGCGCGGAAGTGACGTTCATGACGGCCGAGTCATTCTTGCCGACCAGCAGCGGCAGGAAGGCGTACGTCATCCGGATCGTGCCGAGCAGGTTGACCGTGACGTGATCCTCGGCGACCTGGAGGTCTGCCGGGTCGAGGAGGTTCTCCCGCAGCATGATGCCGGCGTTGTTGACCAGGACGTTCAGCTCCGGATGGGCGGACGCCATCGTTTCCCGGGCCTGGGCGATCGACGCGGGGTCCGTGACGTCGAGGACGAGCGCCTCGACGCCCGGATGCGCGGCCGTGATCTCGTCGAGCAGTTCCTTGCGCCGGCCGGCGACGATCACCTTGTTGCCGGCCTCGTGCAGGCGCAGGGCCAGGCCGAGCCCGATGCCCGAGGTGCCGCCGGTGATCAGGATCGTGTTGCCGGTCATCTTCATGGGGTCTCTTTCGTTCGCTGGCCGCGGGCCGGTGGGCTGCCCGCAGCCTCGACCGTAGGAGCGCCTGCGCGGAGGCGGGAGAGGAAGGTTTATCCATGGATCGGCGGTCCCTGGCTGGGACAACGGAAAGCGGCGACGATGGAGGGCATGGACAAGAAGGAGCTGGCGGAGTTTCTGCGTCGGCGGCGCGAGGCGCTGCGCCCCCGCGACGTCGGACTGGTCGAGGGCCCGCGCCGGCGCACCCAGGGGCTGCGCCGCGAGGAGGTCGCCCAGCTCGCCGGCATGTCCACCGACTACTACGCCCGCCTGGAACAGCAGCGCGCCCCGCAACCGTCCCTCCAGATCACCACCGCTCTCGCCCGGGCCCTACGGCTGACACCGGACGAACGCGACCACCTCTTCGCGCTCATCGGCCACAACGCCCCCGTCCGCTTCCAGCGTTCCGAGCATGTCAGCCCGGCCCTCATGCGGGTCCTGGAGCGCCTGAACGACGACACCCCGGCCCTGGTGCTGTCCGACATGGCCGACACCCTCGCGATGAACCCGATCGCCATGGCGCTGCTCGGCGACCAGACCCGCCACACCGGCCTGGCCCGTAGCGCCTACTACCGCTGGTTCACCGACCCCACCGAGCGGCTGGTGTACCCCGAGGAGGACCACCCCCGCCACAGCCGCGCCCAGGCAGCCCGCCTGCGGGCCGCGCTCACCGCCGGCAGCGGCGACCCCCGGGCCGCCCGGATCGTCGCCGAACTCCAGGAACGCAGCCCCGAGTTCGCCGGCCTGTGGGAACTCCAGGAAGTCGCCCAGCGCTACGGCGAGACCAAGACGATCGTCCACCCCGACCTCGGCCGCATCGACGTCGACGCACAGGTCCTGTTCACCGAGAACCGCGCCCAGACCCTGGTGGTCATGACCGCCCGCCCCGGCACGGAGAGCCAGGGAAAGCTCGAACTGCTCTCCGTCATAGGACACCAGCAGTTCACCCTCTGAGCCCTCCGCGATAACGCGGGCAGGGGGTCGACGGAGACGAGTTCGGGATGGTCCCCACGTGGAAACAACAAAACCCCCGGGTCTCTGACCTGGGGGTTTCACGTGGAGCGGGTGACGAGAATCGAACTCGCACTCTCAGCTTGGGAAGCTGATGTTCTACCACTAAACTACACCCGCGTAAGACGCCGACCGAGCCGGTGTCGAATGCTCGCTCACTCTACCGCATGCCTGGCCCCCGGCGTCGAAGCCTTGGGGCCCGGTTGCGTTTCGGGGGGTGGATGCGGCTGCGGGGGGCCGGAGTTGGGGCGTACGGTGGGGGCCTGGAAGAGGGTCTGGGCGGGACCGGAGTGCCGCCTGGAGGGCCATCCCTTTGATCCCGTAATGTGGCTTTCGTCGTCAGTTAGACGCGGCTCTTGGGGAAGGGACTCTGAGGACTTGATGGAGCGCACCGTCGTCCGTTGTGCCGAGGGGCACGTGTTCAGCACCGCTTCGTTCCCGATGCAGCAGGCCGAGCGGCTCGGTCCTGGTCGGCTGCTCCGATGTCCGCGGTGTGCGCGGCTCCGGAACGTCGTTCCGGTGGAGTTGGAAAAGCGGTAAAGAGCGGTAAAGAGCGGTAACCAGCGGTAGACAGCAGTAACTGAACGAGCGGTAACCAGCGGTATCGAGAAGTACCAGCGACAAGCGGTACCGCGAAGGGTGCAGGCGCGCGGGACGTCACGATTGTGGTCGGTCCGCGCGCCTTGCGTATCCTCAGGGCGTGCTTCTCTCAGACAAGGACATCCGGGCCGAGATCGACGCCGGGCGGGTCCGGATCGATCCCTACGACGAATCCATGGTGCAGCCGTCGAGCATCGACGTGCGGCTCGACCGCTACTTCCGGGTGTTCGAGAACCACCGTTACCCCCACATCGACCCGGCGATCGAGCAGGCGGATCTGACGCGGCTCGTCGAGCCGGAGGGCGATGAGCCGTTCATCCTCCACCCCGGGGAGTTCGTGCTCGCCTCGACGTACGAGGTCATCTCGCTTCCCGACGATCTTGCATCGCGGCTCGAAGGGAAGAGCTCGCTCGGGCGGCTCGGTCTGGTCACGCACTCCACCGCCGGGTTCATCGACCCCGGGTTCTCCGGGCACGTCACCCTTGAGCTGTCCAACCTCGCGACCCTCCCCATCAAGCTCTGGCCGGGCATGAAGATCGGGCAGCTGTGCATGTTCCGGCTCAGCTCGCCGGCCGAGTTCCCGTACGGCAGCGACCGGTACGGGTCCCGCTACCAGGGCCAGCGCGGACCGACCGCCTCGCGGTCCTTCCTCAACTTCCATCGGACCCAGGTGTGAGGGCGTGAGCATGTCCGAAGTGCGCGAGAACCTCACGTACGAAGGGTTCGGCGGTGCCATCCGCGAGCTCGCCCAGACCATCGCCGACGACGGGTACGAGCCCGACATCGTGCTCTCCATCGCCCGTGGCGGGGTGTTCGTCGCGGGCGGGCTGGCGTACGCCCTCGACTGCAAGAACATCCACCTCGTGAACGTGGAGTTCTATACGGGGGTGGGGACGACCTTGGAGATGCCGGTCATGCTCGCTCCCGTCCCCAACGCCATCGACTTCTCCGACAAGAAGGTGCTCATCACCGATGATGTCGCCGACACCGGGAAGACTCTGAAGCTCGTGCACGACTTCTGCGTCGGTGCCGTCGCCGAGGTCCGCAGCGCCGTGATCTATGAGAAGTCCCACTCCCTCGTGAAGTGCGAGTACGTGTGGAAGCGGACCGATGAGTGGATCAACTTCCCGTGGAGTGTGGAACCGCCTGTCGTGAAGAGGGCGGGGCAGGTTCTCGACGCCTGAGGCATCAAGGACATCGACGAGAGAGGGGCTTCCGGCAGCGCGCCGGAAGCCCCTCTCTCGTACGTACGAGAAGTGCGGGAACTACTAGAACGTGCCCAGCTTCACGATCGACAGGATCGCGATCAGCTGGATCGCCGACGCGCCCAGCGCCTTCGGCCACGGGAGGTCGTGGGACTTGCTGACCATGAGGGTCAGCAGGGCGCCCGCCGCGACCCAGGTCGCCCAGCCCAGGAGCTGGACGAAGGACGCGTTGCCGCCGAAGAACATGGCGACGACCAGGCGCGGGGCGTCCGTGAGGGACATGATCAGCATGGAGAGGCCGACCGTGGGCTGCCAGGCGCCGTCGCCGCCGAGCTGGCGGGCCAGGGTGTGGGTGACCACGCCCAGGATGAAGGTGCTGATGACGATCGCGACGGCGGTGGTGAGGACGATCGGTACGGCGTTGGAGAGGGTGGCGTTGATGGCGTCCGAGCGGGCGCCGTCGAAGCCGAAGACCGCCAGCAGGCCGTAGATGAACGTCACGATGAGCGCCGGGGCCCACATCGTGTAGTCGCGCATCTGGAGGAAGGTCTGGTTGGGGGACATCACGATGCCCCTCAGCAGGTCCTTCCAGTGCAGGCGCGGGCCGACGGGCGGGGCCGCGGCCTGGCCGGCGCGGTAGGTCTCGCCCTGGCTGTAGGGGTCCTCGCCGATCGAGAAGGCCTGGGTGTGGCCGGGGCTGTTCGCCGCGTACGGGTCCGGGCCCTGCTGCGGGTGCCCGTCACCGAAGTACTCCGGCTCGCCCTGGCCACCGCCGGACTGCGGCCAGCCGCCGCCCTGCTGTCCGCCGCCGTAGGGCTGGGAGCCGTACGGCTGCTGCCCTCCGTACTGCTGCTGCGGAGGCGCGGGCGGGTAGCCGTACGGCGGCTGCTGGCCTCCCTGGGGGGCCTGCTGTCCGTACGACGGTCGGTGTTGTTGCGGTCGCGCTTGCGGGGGGCGATTGTCCCGGCCGCCGCGTCCGATCCTGAATCCAGCCACGTCATCGAACGTACCTGGTCCCGCAGAGTGACGTGCCGGGCCCGGGGTTCCGGGCCCGGCATTGGGGCCGACCTGTGACATCCCCTAAGGGGAGGTCTGGGGCGGCCCTTACGGGAGTGTGCGCATGAGATGTGGGCCCGTGCGCCACCCGCGGCTCAGCCGGTGATCCAGGAGCCCAACTGCGGGTACCCCGCGGTGGGGACACCGAGTGCCGTCGTGCCGTAGCTGACCGCGCCGGTGGTGGTCAGACGGGTCGCGGTGCCCTTCAGGGACCACAGGCCACCGTCCTGGTTGTTCTCGCCGGCGGAGCCGATGGCGAGGTCGGCCTTGTTGTCGCCGTTCGTGTCGGCGAGCCGTACCGCGCTGCCGAACCAGTCGCCGCCCTCGACGGAGCCCGGCACACCGGTCGTGCCCTGGTTGTACGCGTACGACGTCCCGGTGGACAGGCCCTTGGTGGTGCCGGGGATCACCGTGACGGCGCCCGCTCCCTCGTACGTCGCCGAGCCGACGGTCTCGTACGGGGCGCCGACGGCGAGATCCGCGTAACCGTCCGCGTTGATGTCGCCGAGGGCGAGGGAGGAGCCGAAGTTGTCGTTCTTCTCCGAGGCGCCGGGGACTCCGGCGGTGTTCTGGGTGATGGTCTGCGCGGCTCGGGTCGTGTCGATGCCTCCGGCACCCCCGTGGACGAGGGTGACGGCTCCGCCGAGTGCGTCCTCGTCGTCGTAGGGGAGGGCGTCGGCGTCCCACGGGTTGCCGGTGACGATGTCGGCGTACCCGTCGCCGTCGACGTCCGCGATGGCCGCCGACGTGCCGTGGCCGACCGAGCCCGCGTACACCGGCTGGTGCGCGCCGGAGGCGAAGGTGTCGAGGAGGTAGAGGGTGTATTTGTGCAGGTCATAGCTGTCGCCGGTGCCTGAGTTGCCACCGACGAGGAGGTCGTCCAGGCCGTCGCCGTTGACGTCGCCCGCGGTCAGGCCGGTGGTGCCCGCCTCCGGCCCGCTGCTGTTGACCGCTGAGGCGACGAAGGTCTCGGAGTACGAGGCGACGGCGCCTGCGGTGTCGACGGTGAAGCCGAAGCGGAGGCGCACCACATTGCTGCCGAACACGACGTACGCCAGGTCGGCCTTGCCGTCCCCGTTGAAGTCGCCGGAGGCGAGCTGGCCGCCGAAGCCCTTCTCCGAGGCCGGGGACGAAACCGATTCCGCGAGGTTGTTCCCGCCGGACAGGCCCTTCGCGCTGCCCCACAGGAAGGTGATGAGTCCCTTGTCGGCGGTGCTGCCGACGTCCTCGCCCGGGGTGCCGACCGCGAGGTCCGTGTATCCGTCGTCGTTGAAGTCGCCCTCGGCCAGGGTCTGGCCGAAAAGGTCGTCGGCCTCCGCGGTGCCGGGGACGCCGGCGGAGTTCTGGGTGATGAACTGCCTGTTGGCCGAGGTGAGTCCGCTCTTCGAGCCGTAGGTGATGACGACGGCGCCCGCCTGGTCGGCCGAGCCGATCCTGGCGTACGGGGCGGTGACGGCAAGATCGCCGTAGCCGTCCCCGTTGAAGTCGGTGAGTGCCCCGGCGGGTGCGGCGCCCGCCGGGGCCGCCGCCAGCGTGAGCAGGCCGCCGGTGAGGGCCACCGCCGTCGCGGTGGCCAGGGTGGTGCGGAGGGGGATTCTCATGTGCATGGGGTTCCTGACTCGGGGTCGCGAAGACAGTTGCACAGGTAAGGCGCAGGCTTCGCGGGCCTGTTGGGGCGGGAGCGCGTCAGCCCGCGAGGTCCGAGCCGAAGGCGGCGCCCTGCTGGGTGGAGAGGCCGAGACTGGTCGGGCCGAAGCTCGTGGCGGTGGTGGTGGAGTAGAGGGTGGAGGCGGCGCCGGGGAGGTGCCAGGCGGCGCCCGCGGGGTCGTTCTCGTTGGCGGCGATCGCGGTGAGGTCGGCGCGGCCGTCACCGTTGACGTCCGAGGCGAGCAGCTGGGAGCCGAAGTTGTCGGTCCCCTCCAGCGCACCCGGGACGCCGGGACTGTCCTGTGTGAGGAAGACCGCGCCGGTGGTGCTCAGCCCCGCGGCGGAGCCTCGCAGCAGGGTGATGGCGCCCGCACTGGACAGGTAGTTCATCTCGTCGCCGAAGCTCTCGCCGCTCGCGCCGATCGCGAGGTCGCCGTGGCCGTCCTTGTCGAGGTCTCCGATCGCCACCGCTCCGCCGAACTGGTCGCCGTACTCGGAGGAGTCCGGAACCCCCGCACTGCTCTGCGTCAGCGTCGTACGGCGGGTGGCGCTCGGGCCCGTCGCCGTGCCGTACACGATGCTGACCTCACCGCCCGTGGAGCCGGAGGGCTCGTTGTCGGGATCGTCGGGGTTGCCGAGGGCGATGTCCCCGTATCCGTCGCCGTCGAGGTCTCCGATCGCGGCCGTCGTCCCGGCACGAAGGGTGGCGCCCTTGCTCAGGCCGCTCGACGTGCCCTTGTAGAAGACGGCGGCGGCGAGGTGCTCGCTGTTGGTCTTCTGGCCGGTGACGACGAGGTCGGCCTTGGCGTCCTTGTCGACGTTGCCCGCGGTCAGCCCTGGGCCGTCGACTCCGGGAGAGTACGACGAGATGCTGCCCGTCGAGCCGGACTTGGTGAACGGGCCGCGGATCAGACGGACTTTGTAGCGGCTGCCGGTGGAGCTCTGTGTGGAGACGGCGAGGTCGGGCTTGCCGTCGCCGGTGAAGTCGGCGGCAGCGACGCTCATCCCGAAGTAACTCCCGTACTGGGGCTCGGGGTTCTCGACCGTCGTGCCGCCCTTCAGCCCGCTCGACGAGCCCCAGACGATGACGACCGTGCCGGAGTCCTCCTTGCTGCCTGAGTCCTCGTGCTCCGCCGCGACGACGAGGTCGCAGTAGCCGTCGCGATTGAGGTCGGCCGCCGCGACCCGGTCGCCGAACTCGTCGTAGGACTCGGCCGATCCGGGGATACCGGCGGTGTTCTGGCTGATGACGGTCCGCTTGGCCGGATTCAGGCCGGTCGCCGTGCCGTACACGACGGCGACCTTGCCGGCCCAGGACTTGCCGTCGACCGTGGCGGCTGGGGCGGCGATCGCGACATCGCGGTAGCCGTCGCCGTTGAAGTCGCCCGACTTGCCCGAGGGCGCGGCCGTGGCCGTGGTGGCCGAGAACGTGAGCAGGCCGCCCGCCAGCGCGGCGGCGGTGGCCGTCGCCAGGGCGAGTCGCAGGGGGTGCTGGTGCATCCGGGCTTCTCCTCTTGAGGCGCTGGGGGTGTGCGGGGGCCGACTGTCCAGGGCAGGGCCTAGCGCAGCATCGCGAAGCCGAGCCTCGGGTAGCCCGACGTCGAGACGCCCGCCGACGACGGACCGAAGCTGACCGCGTTCGTCGTGGTGATGCCGGAGGACGCGCCGCGCAGGGTCCACAGGGCGCCGTCCGCGTTGTTCTCGCCGTCGGCGCCGATGGAGAGGTCGGCGTGGCCGTCGCCGTTGAGGTCGGCGAGATGGACCGCCTTGCCGAACTGGTCGGTCTTCTCGGCGGTGCCGGGGACGCCGGCGGTGTCCTGGGTGAAGGCCTTGGCGTTGGACGTGGACAGGCCGGTGGCCGAGCCGCGCAGCACCGTGACGCTGCCGGCGAGCACCGCGGAGCCGATGTCCTCGTAGAGCGCCCCCACGGCCACGTCGTCGCGGCCGTCTCCGTCGATGTCGCCGATGGAGAGGGACGAGCCGAACCAGTCGGAGTCCTCGGCCGTTCCCGGAACTCCGGCAGTGTCCTGGTCGATCGTCTGGCGCGGGGTGGTGGCGATGCCGTTCGGGCCGCCCAGGTAGGTGTTGATGGAGCCGCCGTCGCCCTCCCGGTAGGCGTTCGGGGCCGCGCTCGACACCACGTCGGCGTAGCCGTCGCCGTTGAGGTCGCCCACGGCCGCCAGCTCCCAGGCGTGGTTGTTCAGGACCGTCTGGAAGGTGAGCCCGGTGGAGGAGCCCAGGTACACCAGGGTGCCGTCGGTGTACGTCGACGCGTCGGGGTTGTACGTGCCGCTGACCGCCAGGTCGTCGGTGCCGTCGCCGTTGATGTCGCCGGCGCTCAGGGACTGGGCGCCGTAGACGCCGTTGCCGGGCTCCAGGTCCGTGGCCAGCTCGTAGCGGGACGCGGCGCCGGAGGCCTTCGTGTAGCCGCCCCGGTGGATCCAGATGTCCTTGCCCGTGCTGCCGACCGCGAGATCCGCCTTGCCGTCCCCGGTGAAGTCGCCGACGGCGAGGGACATGCCGTACAGGTCGTGGGCTGCGGGGGCGGGATCGGGGACCGCCTGCCCGCCGGAGAGGCCGCCGGAGCCGCCCCAGATGATCACGGCCGTACCGCCGTCGGCGTCGCTGCCGACGTCCTCCTTCGCGGCACCGACCACGAGATCGGCGTACCCGTCGCGGTTGAGGTCGCCGGAGGCGAGCGCGGTGCCGAACTCGTCCTCCTTCTCGGCCGTGCCCGGGACGCCGGTGGAGTTCTGCGTGATGACCGTGCGGCGGGAGGCCTTGATGCCGGACGCCGAGCCGTAGTTGACGACCACGGCGCCCGCGTAGGCCTTGCCGCCGACGGTGGCGTAGGGCGCGGCGGTCACCAGGTCGCGGTAGCCGTCGCCGTTGAAGTCGTCGGCGTACTTGGCGGGGGCGGCGGAGGCGGGGGTGGCCAGGGTGAGCAGGCCGCCCGTAACAGCCGCTGCCGTCGCTGCGGCCAGCATTGTGCGCAGGGGGTGCTTCATGTCGTCGGATGTCTCCAGGAGATGGGGAAAACGGTCAGGATGACTGCACGGAGGACCAGTTGGTGTAGTGCTCCTCGGGGAGCCCCACCGCGTTGCCCATGACGTTGTACGAGTTCTTCAAGGACGGGCCGGTGGCGGTGCCTTTGAACACCCAGATGCCGCCGGTCTGGTTGTTCTCTCCGGCTGCGCCGATCACAAGGTCGGGCCGGCTGTCCTTGGTGAGGTCGGCGAGGCGGACGGTCGAGCCGAAGCGGTCGTCGCGCTCGGCGGTGCCGGGGACGGCGGCGGAGTCCTGGGTGATCGCGGTGGAACCGGCGCCCGTAGGCCCGCCCGCGCGGCCGGGGACGAGGATCACGGACCCGGCGTCGCGGAGGGAGCCGAGGTCCTCGCCGGGAACACCCACCACGATGTCGCCGTAACCGTCGCCGTTGACGTCTGCGACGCTCAGGTCGGCGCCGAAGGAGTCGTCGCTCTCGGCGGCACCCGGCACGCCCGCCGTGTCCTGGTGGATCAGGATCGGATCGGCGGCGGGATCGACGCCGTGTACTCCGCCCGGCCAGATCGCGATCTGGCCGCCCTTGTGGCCGGTGCCCTCTTGCGGTGTCCCGTCGATGACCATGTCGGTGGGGTCGCCGACGATCAGGTCGTTGTAGCCGTCGCCGTTGACGTCACCGATGGCCACGTTGTCGCCGTCGGTGGGGAGTGGGGAGGCGGGCGCGGACGGGTTGACGTACACACCCCCGGAGGGGTGGTCGGACAGGCCCACGCTGATGTCGACGTACGAGGGGTGTCCGCTGGCGTTGAGGTCGCCGAGGGTCACGTCGTCGAGCGACGGGGTGTCCATCCCCAGGCCGGCACCCACCGGCTTGCCGGTCCGGGTGAACGGGCCGGTCAGGTCGATGCTCGCGCACCAGCCGGTCACGGAGACCACGGGGGCGCCCGGGGCGGCTTTCGGATTGACCGCCGCGACTCCTGTGCCGTAGGAGCAGCCGCCGGTGTCTCCGTCTGCGTACGGGCTCGGAGCAGGCAGGACGGCGCTGCTTTTCAGGCCCTGCGCGCTGCCCCACAGTACGGTGACGCTGCCCCGGGTCTGCGCGCCGGGCACGTCCTCGTAGGGCGCGCCGACGAGCAGGTCCGCGTAGCCGTCGGTGTCGAGGTCGGCGGAGGCCACCGAGGAGCCGAAGGCGTCGTACGTCTCCGCCGCGCCCGCGACTCCCGTGGTGTTCTGGGAGATCAGCTGCCCCTTCGCCGTGCCGGGACCGGACGACGTGCCGTAGAGGACGACGACGGCGCCCGCCCCCTCCTTGCCCGAGACGGTGGCGTCCGGGGCGGCGACGACCAGGTCGCGATAGCCGTCCCCGTTGAAGTCGTCCGCGTACTTGGCCGGAGCGGCGGAGGCGGGCGCCGACAGGGTGAGGGGGGTGAGGCCCGCCGCCACGAGGGCGGCGAGCGTCACCGAAGTGCGCTTACGCATACAGGAGTTCTCCGTCCAGTATGTGAGGGAGGTCAGCCCGCGAAGACGTTGCCGAAGTACGCGTCGCCCGAAGGGCCGCCCAGCGTCACGCCGTTGAAGGACTTGGAGCCGGTCGCGGTGGTGCCGGACGTGGTGGACTTGAAGAGCCAGACCGCGCCATCGGAGCCGTTCTCGCCGAACGCGCCGACCGTCAGTTCGGCGCGGCCGTCGGCGTTGGCGTCCGTCAGGAAGACCGCGTCGCCGAAGTAGTCCTCGGACTCGGCGGTGCCGGGCACGTTCGCGGTGTCCTGCGAGTAGGACTTGGAGTTGGTGCCGGTCAGGCCGGAGGCGGAACCGCGCAGGACCGTGACCTGGCCCGCGTGCTTCTTCGTGCCGAGGGTCTCGCTGTTGGAGCCGATCACGACGTCGGCGTACCCGTCGCCGTTGGTGTCGCCGGACGACAGGCTCCAGCCGAAGCCGTCCCACTTCTCGCCGGTGCCGGGGACGCCGGTGGTGTCCTGGGTGATACGGACGGGCGTACGGGTGCTGAGGCCGCCGGAAGCGCCGTACGTCACCGTGATCGCGCCGCCCAGGCCGCCGTTCGGCTCGGTCGTGGACTTCTCCATGAAGTTGCCGGTGACGATGTCGCCGTAGCCGTCCTTGTCGACGTCGGCGATGGTGGCCGCGTAGCCGCCCGCGAGCTTCTTGCTGTACTTCGGGCCGGTGGCCGAGCCGAGGTAGAGGGCGCTGCGGGTGGCGTAGTCGCCGCTGCTGGTCTCCTGCTGGCCCATGACCAGGAGGTCCGTCTTGCCGTCGCCGTTGACCTCGCCGGCGACCAGGCCGTCCGGGTAGATGGTCGTCTGGTCGATGGTGTCGACGCCGACGAGCGAAGCCGCCTTGCCCGTACGGGAGATGGGGCCGCGGAAGATGTTCAGGGCGGGCGTGGAGTTGTTGGCGGCGGCCAGGTCGGTGTGGCCGTCGCCGTCGAAGTCGCCGGCCGCGATCTGCCAGCCGAGCTCGTTGCGGTACTCCGGCAGCGGCGAGGAGATGTCGGTGCCGGACTTCACGCCGTCCGCGCCGCCCCACAGGACGGTGAGCGTGCCGTAGTCGTCGGTGGAGCCGATCTTCTCGCTGTGCACGCCGACCACGATGTCCGTGTAGCCGTCGCCGTCCATGTCGCCCGTGGTCAGGCGGTCGCCGAAGTAGTCGGACGACTCCGGGGTGCCCGGGATGCCGGTCGTGGCCTGGCTGATGATCTGCCGCTTGGAGGTGTCCAGGCCGCTCGCCGTGCCGTAGACCACGGCGACGTAACCGGCACCGGTCTTGCCGCCGACCTTGGCTATGGGCGCGGCGATCGCGAGGTCGCGGTAGCCGTCGCCGTTGAAGTCGCCGGACAGGCCCGAGGGCGCGGCGGCGGCCGTGGTGGCGGGCAGGGCGGTGAGCAGGCCGGTCGTCAGGGTCGCGGCCAGGAGGAGGGTGCGCTTGCGCATGCCAAGTCCGTTCGGGGAAGCGGAAAGTGAGGGGATTTCAGGTCAGTCAGGTCAGTCGAGGAAGGCGCCGCCGTACTCGGGCAGCGTGACGGCGCCGGACGCCGTTGCGCCGGTGGCGGTGCCACGCAGCACCAACGCGCCGTTCGTCGCGCCCACCGCCAGGTCGGCCTTGCCGTCGTCGTTCAGGTCACCCAGCCGGAGCTGGAAGCCGAAGGACGCGTCCGAACCGTCCGCGCCCGTCACCGTCTGGGGGATCCAGGAGGAGCGGGCGCCGCTCAGGCCGCCGGAGCCGCCGCGGAACAGGTGCACGCCGCCCTGGTCCTCGTTGCCGCCGACGTCCTCGTACGGGACGCCGATCGCGAGGTCCGCGTAGCCGTCGCCGTTGACGTCGGCGGCCGAGACGGCATACCCGAAGTCGTCGTTGTCCTCGGGCGTGCCGGAGACGCCGGAAGTGGCCTGGGTGAACGTGGTCGAGCCGCTCGGGCCCGAGGCGGTGCCGCGCCAGACGATGACCGCGCCCCTGCTGGTGTTCCGGTCGGGCTGGCCGAGGGCGATGTCGCCGTAGCCGTCCTTGTCGAAGTCGCCGATGGCGGCGGTCGTGGCGTCGCTGCCGACTGTCTTGGGCGCGCCCGACATCAGGCCACTGGAGGCGCCCTTGAGGAACCAGACGCGGCTGAACACGTCGTCGCCGGAGAACTGCGCGCCGAGGACCACCAGGTCCGTCTTGCCGTCGCCGTTGACCTTGCCGGCTTCGAGGCCGTACGAGTACCAGCCCGCGTCCGCCTTGTCGATCTTGCTGACGGTGCCGGTGGCGCCGGACTTGGTGAAGGAGCCGCGGTGCAGCCAGGCCTCCTGGCCGCCGATCACCGCGAGGTCGGGGGAGCCGTCCCCGTTGAAGTCACCGGTGGCGAGGTCGTCGCCGAATTGGTCGGCCTCGCCGGACTTGGGGGCGACGCTGGTGCCGCCGGACAGGCCGGAGCGGGAGCCCCAGACGATGGTGACCGTGCCGCGGTAGTCGTAACTCCCCACCTTCTCGGTGGGGTTGCCGACGACGAGGTCCGCGTAGCCGTCCTTGTTGAGGTCGGCGCTCGCGAGCGACTCGCCGAACGAGTCGTCCTCCTCGCCCGTGCCCGGGATGCCCGCGCTGTCCTGGTGGACGACCTGAGGGTGCGCGGTGTCGAGGCCGCTCGCGGTGCCGTAGACGACGGTGACGGCGCCGCCCTTCCAGCCGCCGGTGCCGGAGATGCTCGTGTAGTAGTTGCCGTATGCGAGGTCGCGGTAGCCGTCGCCGTTGAAGTCGTCGTAGTGCTTCGCGACGGCGGCGGACGCCGGAGTGGTCAGGACGAGCGGGGTGAGGCCCGCCGCGAGCAAGGAGGCGGCGAGGGCCGCGGAGGTACGTCTGCGCATGGGGGTCTCCAGTGGTCAGCCGACGAGGGTCGTGCCCAGGGTCGGGTCGTCTGCGGTGGAGATCGAGAAGCTGCTGGGCCCGTAGGCGGCGGCGCCGGACGTGGTGATGCCGGAGGCGGAGCCCTTGAGGAAGGTGACGAGGCCGGCGCCGCTGTTCTCGCCGTCCGCACCGGCCAGCAGGTCGGCCTTGCCGTCGCCCGTGACGTCGGTCAGCAGGACGGACGTACCGAAGAAGTCGTTGTACTCGGCGGAGCCCGGGACGCCCGGGGTGTCCTGGGTCAGCGTCACGGGGGAGGCGAGGCCGTCGGCGCTGCCGTAGTGGACGAGGACCGCGCCGTTGACGGTGGTGATGCTGGACTCCTCCGGGTAGCCGAGGGCCAGTTCGAGATAGCCGTCGCCGTTGATGTCGCCGAGGGAGGGGCGGCCGGCGTTCGCGAGGCTCCCGGTGCTGCTGCTGACGCCGGTGGAGGTGCCGTACGACAGGGCCGCCGCGCCCGGAGCCCCGTCGCCGCCGGTCGTGGTCTCCGTCTCGCCGGTGACGATGTCGCCGTAGCCGTCCTTGTCCAGGTCGCCGATGGCGAGCTGCCGGCCGTAGGGGAGTTCGGTCTTCTTCGACGGGGCCGAACTCGTCCCGAAGTAGAGGTAGTTGTGGTCCAGGTAGGTCTCGGAGGCGATCTTGGTGTGGCCGCCGAGGATCAGATCGGCCTTCGCGTCGGTGTTCACCTTGCCCGCCGTCAGGCTCCGCACGCCCGCGCTGCCGGTCCACGTCGTGGTGTAGGTGATCTTCGAGCCGGTCGAACCGGCCTTCGTGAAGCCGCCCTTGACGATCCACTGGGTGGTGCCGGTCGCGCCGACGGCGAGGTCGGCCTTGCCGTCGCCGGTGAAGTCGCCGACGGCCAGGGCCTGGCCCCAGCGGTCGTGCTTCGTCGGTGCCGGGTCCGCCACGGTCGTGGCGCCCTTCAGACCGGTGGAGGAGCCCCAGACGATGACGACGGTGCCGCCGGCCACGTCGTCGCCGACCTGCTCGTACGGGGTGCCGACCACGAGGTCGCTGTAACCGTCGTTGTTGAGGTCGCCGACGGCCGCCGCGTCGCCGAAGTAGTCGTAGAGCTCGGCCGTGCCGGGGACACCGGAGGTGTTCTGGTTGACGGACGTCTTGCGTCCGACGCCGCTCGACGAGCCGTACGCGATGCCGACCGAGCCCGCCTCCTCCTCACCGCCGGCGGTGGCGTTGGGGGCCGGGGCGGCGGCGTCCTGGTAACCGTCGCCGTTGAAGTCGCCGACCAGGCCGGAGGGCGCGGCGGTGGCCGTGGTGGCGGGCAGGGCGGTGAGCAGGCCGGTCGTCAGGGTCGCGGCCAGCAGGAGGATGCGCTTGCGCAAGGCGGGGGCTCCAGGGAGGGGGAAGCCGGGCCCGTGGTGCACGGGCCCGGCGAATGCACAAGAAACGGAACGGAAGGGAGGGGAAGGGAACGGGACGGCTAGTCGGCGAAGATGGCGCCGAACTGCGGCGTACCCGTCGTCGAGACGCCCGAGGTGCTCGGCGAGATGGTGCGCGAGCCGGTCGTCGTGATCGTCGTGCCGTTGGAGGGCAGGTAGGTCACGGCCCCGTTGGCGCTGTTCTCGTACGAGCCCACGACCAGGTCGGCCTTGCCGTCGCCGGTGACGTCGTCGAGCTTCACGTCGGCGCCGAAGAGGTCGCTCTTCTCGTCGTTGCCGGGGACGCCCGCCGTGCTCTGGGCGAAGGACTGGACGCCGGAGGAGACCTTGACGCCGCTCGCGGAGCCGTACAGGACGGTGACCATGCCGGCGTTGGTGACGCCGTCGATGTCCTCGTCGGGGGCGCTGACGACGAGGTCCTGGTAGCCGTCGCCGTTGACGTCACCCAGGTCCAGGTCCCAGCCGAAGCCGTCGCCCTTCTCCGAGGTGCCGGGCACGCTGCCGGTGTTCTGGGTGATGCCGGAGGTCGAGGCCGGGCCGGAAGCGGAGCCGTAGGTGATGTTCACCTTGCCGCCGTTGGCCGCGTCCGGGACGGGCGTGCCCTCGGTGGTGGTGGCGTCCCAGCCGGCGCCGCTGACGATGTCGCCGAAGCCGTCGCCGTTGATGTCGCCGATACCGGTGACGATGCCGGGCTTCAGGGCCTGCGCGGAGGCGACGCTGAGGCCGTTCGCCGTGCCGGGCACGTAGTAGTTGGTGTTCCAGCCGGAGCTGGTCTGGGTCTCGTAGCCGTCGACGATCAGGTCGGTGCGGCCGTCGCCGTTCACGTCACCGGCGGTCAGGCTCATCGGCCCGAACGGGTAGTCGTTGGTGCCCGACTGGATCGGGGGCTTGAGGGTCGAACGGCCGCCGGGCGTACCGCTGGTGCTGAAGCCGCCCTTGTAGACGTAGAGGGTGGCGGCCGAGCTGCCGACGACCAGGTCGGCCTTGCCGTCGCCGTCGAAGTCGCCGGCGGCCAGGTCCTTGCCCCAGTAGTCGTGCGAGGAGCCGGCCGGGTCCGGGACGTCGATGCTCTTGCCGGTGAGGCCGCTCGCCGAGCCCCAGAGGATGGCGAGGGCGCCGCCGTTGCTGTCGGTGCCGACGTTCTCGTACGGGGAGCCCACGGCGAGGTCGTCGTACCCGTCGCCGTTGAAGTCGGCGTACGCCGTCTCGGCGCCGAAGTAGTCGCCGGTCTCGGCGGTACCCGGGACGCCGGTGGTGTTCTGGCTGATCGTGGAGCGCTTGGCGGACGATATGCCGGTGGTGGTGCCGTAGAGCACGACGACCTGGCCGGCGTTGGCGTGGCCGCTGACATAGGCGCCCGGCGCCGAGGCGACGACGTCACCGTAGCCGTCGCCGTTGAAGTCGGCCTTCGCCGTCTTGAAGGAGTCGGCGGCGGTCGCGGTGGCAGCCGTGAACGTGAGCAGACCGCCCGTCAGCGCGGCAGCGGTGGCCGTCGCGAGGGCGAGTCGCAGGTGCTTCTTGTGCATGCGGGGTTCTCCTGCGGCATGCGGGGATGTCTGGCGGACATCCGCAGTCAATGGGGTGCTGACTGCCCGCGTTCGCCTGGAGTTGTCCGAGGGTTCGCGGGGCGGTCGACTAACAGGAGACCCCTGGTGGGGACTGAGGGTTGTACGTGAGTTCGGTAAATTTTTGCGGCTGGTGGGGAGGGTGGGGCAAGTGGGATGAACGGGGTCAGTGAGGTCAGTGAGGTCTGTGGGGCCAGTGGGGCCTGGCGCCGGGTTCGCGCCAGGCCCTCCCGGTCGGGCTCCGGGTCAGCCGAGGAGGCCGGTGCCGAAGGCGCCGTACGTACGGGACAGGCCGAAGGTGCCGGGGCCGAACGAGCGGGAGTTGCTGGTGCCGACACCGTCCGCGGAACTGAGCAGTGCGGTGACCGCGCCGACGCCCTCGTTCTCGAAGCCCGCGGCGATGGTGAAGTCGGCGCGGCCGTCCTTGTTCACGTCCGACAGGAGGACGTCGGAGCCGAAGTAGTCCATGGACTCGGCGGTCCCGGGGACACCGGTCGTGGCCTGCGAGAAGGTACGGCCGCCGGTGCGGGAGACGCCCGAGGACGAGCCGTTCATGAGCACGGTCGCGCCGGTGTCCTCCGCCGAGCCGATGTCCTCGAAGACGACGCCGATGGCGAGTTCGCCGTAGCCGTCGCCGTTGGTGTCGGCGATGGAGACCGAGCCGCCGAAGCCGTCGTTCGCCTCGTCGGTGCCGGGAACTCCGGTGGAGTCCTGGGTGAGTTCGGCCATGGGCGCGTCACCGTTGATGGGGCCGCCCGCGCTGCCGCGGATGACGACGACCTGGCCGCCGAGGGTGCCGGTGTGGTCGTCCTCCTTGGTGAAGACGTTGCCGAGGGCGATCTCGTCGTAGCCGTCGCCGTCGATGTCGCCCAGCGCGATGGAGGTGCCGCCGTTGAGCGGGCGCGACATGGCGGTGTCCAGGCCGGAGGAGGCGCCCATGTAGGCGACGCCCTTGGACCAGCTGCCCGACGCGTCCGAGGTGTCGTCGATGCGGTAGGTGAGGACGAGGTCGGCCTTCTTGTCGCCGTTGGTGTCGCCCGCCTTCATGGCGTCGGCGCCGTACTCCGCATTCTCCGGCAGATTGATCTTCTGCGCGGTGCCGGTGACACCGGCGGTCGTGAAACGGCCGCGGATCATGTACACGTGCGAGGAGCCGGTACCGACGGCCAGGTCGGCCTTGCCGTCGCCGTTGAAGTCGCCGGCGGTCAGCAACTTGCCCCAGTTGTCGTGCGCGGTGGGCGCCGGGTCCTTGACCGAGGTGCCGTTCTTGATGCCGGCCGCCGAGCCCCACAGCACGGTGACCGAGCCGCCGTCGACGTCCGAGCCGACGTCCTCGCCGGGGGCGCCGACCGCGAGGTCCGTGTAGCCGTCGCCGTTGAGGTCGGCCACGGCGAGCGCCTCGCCGAAGCTGTCCTCGGCCTCGGCGGTGCCGGGCACGCCCGCGGTGTTCTGGCTGACGACCGTGCGCTTGGCGGGGTTCAGGCCGGTGGAGCTGCCGTAGACCACGGCCACGTAACCGGCCATGCCCTTGCCGCCGACCTTCGCGTACGGGGCGGCGAACGCGACGTCGCCGTAGCCGTCGCCGTTGAAGTCCGCCTTGTACTGGCGGACCGAGCCGGCGGCCGACGCGGTCGCGGCCGAGCAGACGAGCAGCCCGCCCGTCAGCGCGACGGCGGTGGCCGTCGCGAGGGCGAGGCGCAGGTGGTGCGAGGGGCGCTGGGGCATGCGGGGGTCTCCTGCGGTCGGATGACATCGGATGACATACGGCTGATCAGGAGACCGGTTGTGTTGCGCAAGGGTTGTACGTGAGTTCGATGAGTCTTTGTTTTTCCTGTGCCGGGCGAGCGGGCGCACGGACGGGCGGATGGGCGGGCGCTTACGGGGTCAGGAACTCCGAACTGGAGAAGGTGACCGTCGGCTTCTGTGCGACCAGCCCCTTCGCCGTCCCCGGATAGAGGGCGACCGTGTCCCGCGTCTCTCCCCGGTACGTCCGCACCACCAGGTCCGCCCGCCCGTCGCCGGTGAAGTCGCCGACGGCCAGTACCCGGGTGGTGCCCCGGGCGGGCGGCTTCACGGTCACCGTGCCCTTCGCGGACAGTCCGGTCGTACGACCCCGCAGCACGCGCAACTCCGCACCGCTGGAGACGAGTTCGCTGAGGCCGTCGCCGTCGAAGTCGCCCGCGTCGAGCACCGAGCCCGGGGTGGAGACGCTGCCGCGGGCGGTGCCGGGGAGGTCGTAGCGCAGAGACGTTCCGCCCATCGAACCGATCGCCGCGTCGAGGGCCTTGCCCTTGCCGAAGCGGCCGAAGGCGACGTCGATGCCGGTCGGCAGGGTGGTGCCGGTGCGGGTCGGGCCGGCCGGGCCGCCGAGGACGACGGCGGAGGGGGCGGTGCCGTCCGCCGTCGTACGGACGAGGAGGTCGTCGTAGCCGTCGCGGTTCACGTCGACGGCGGGCTCGGTCGGCACGTTGCCCGGGGAGACGAGCGGCTTGCCCGCCGCGCGCGGGGTGCCCTTGCGGCTGAACGGGCCGCGCAGATAGCTGAGTTCACCGTTGGAGGCGTGCACGACGAGGTCGTTCGCGCCGTTGCCGTCGAAGTCGCCGCAGGCCGGCTGGTCCGGCCAGTCGTTGCCGAAACGTGCCTGCGCGGGGATGGTGAGCTTCACCGCCTTGCCGGTCAGACCGGCGGGCGAGCCGAAGAGGATCTGGAGCGGGACGGGCGGCTGCCCCTGCCCGTCGTACGGCGGATCGGTCGACACGACGAGATCGGTGAAGCCGTCCTTGTCGAGGTCGCAGCTCGCCTCCGCGTCGAAGACCGCCGGGAGTTGGCCCTTGGTGGGCGCCGCCTGCTTCGCCGGGCTGAGCAACTGCCGTGCGCCGGGGGCGAGTCCGTGGGCCGTCCCCGTCCCGTAGACGATGCCGATGCCCGCGTCGTCGCTGTGACTCTGGTCCTTCACCAGGTCGTTGAGGACGAGGTCACGGTGGCCGTCGCCGTTGAAGTCGTCGGGGGTTTTGCTGCCCTTGCCGTGCGGGACGGGGAGGTGGGCGGGGGCCTTGGCGACCTGTGCGGGGGTGTGCCGGGTGGCTCCGGCGTCGGTGGTGGGGCCGCAGGCCGCGAGCAGCAGGAGGAGACAGCCGAACGCCGTTGCTGTCGCCGCCGTCGCCGGAGTCGCCGTACGTATTCCGCTTCCGCGCCTGCTTCTTCGCCCGCGCACCATTCACCCCGACCGCACCGTCGACAACAACCTGCACATGATGGCCCTGTTGGGGTGATGCGTTAAGGGTGCGGGCGTGCGGGATCGGTCACTTGCGTGGCGGAGTGCGTGGCGGCGTCCGTAGCGGTGAGGCCTTGACAGCGACTCGGTGATGGTGCGTTTGTTCGGCAGGGGATCACGGGGATCACGGGGATCACGGGGGAGTGGGGTTCATGCGGTCTGCGCTGGTCTGGATCGTGCGGGTGTGCGGGCTGGTGGGGTGGGTCGCGGCGGGGGTCGCGTGCTGGTGGCTGCTGGGTGTCTCCGCCGTGCCGCGGCCGTGGACCGGGCCGCTGGTGTGGGGAGGTGTGGCGGCGGGGTGCGCGGTCGTGCGGGTCGGGGCGTTGTGGGGCCTGCGGGCGCTGCGGCCGCGTGGGGACGAGGAGGCTGTTTCCCTCGCGAAGGCGGGTGCGCGGGAAGGGCGGGTCGGGCGGGCCGGGCGGAACGAGGAGCTTGGCCGGGCGCCGCTGGACGACGTTCTCGGGTTCTCGTTCGGCTCGCCGGGCTGGGCCAGGGTTCGTACCGGTGCCGTGTGGCTTCTCGTGCCCTTCGCCTCCGGGGCGCTGTTCGTCGGCATGATGGCGGACTCCTCGGGCAACGGCAGGATCGACGCCCTGCGCGAGGCGGGCGCCGAGGTGAGCGCCGCGACCGTCGTGGAACCGCCGCGCGCGGTGCGGGAGGACCTCAGTGACGACGTCGTACGCGGCTATATGTCCCGGCTGGTGGTCTCCGTGTCCGGCGGTCCCGAACGGCTCACCGTGAAGGGTGCGTACACGGACGCCAAGCCCCGCGTCGGCACCGAGGTCGAGGTCCTGTGGTCCCGGTCCGCGCCGCGCCTCGGCGGAGTCGTGCACGAGCGCGAGAGTCTGCGGACGCTCGCCGCGGGCCGCTGGGAGGCCTTTCCGGACGGGGCGAACGGCGGGGACGCGCTGGTCGCCTTCGTCCTCGTCATGGTCGTCGGATGCGTGGTCGGCGCCGTCTTCACCTTCGCGGCCGGGCCGGACGGACTGCGGCGGATGGCGTGGTCGCCCACGGTCCAGACGGTCCGCGGCGCACTGACCGTGGCGGTGTTCCTGGGCTGGCGGCCGCTGCTGCTGGGGCGCGACGCGAGTGCGCCCGAGGTGCCGTTCGTGCTGGTCGGCGCGGGCGGCTTCGTCCTCGTGCTCCTCGTGTACGTCTTCTCGTCGCTGACGAGTTTCGGTGAGGACTGAGGAGCCCCATGCCCGGGAGGGGGCCTGACAGAGGTATTCCAAACTGACCGCCAGGAACGGCGACGCCCCCTGCCCGGGTGGGGCAGGGGGCGTCGGTCGTACCGATCTGGCCGGTCGGGCCGGTCGAGGCCGGTTACTTCACCGGCTCCGGCTCCGGCGCGCTCTCCGACTCGGCCTCGCCGGCCGGGGGCTCGTCGTCGACCGGGGTCTTGACGGATTCGAGGAGCAGCTGGGCCACGTCGACGACCTGGATGGACTCCTTGGCCTGGCCATCGTTCTTCTTGCCGTTGACCGAGTCGGTCAGCATGACGAGGCAGAACGGGCAGGCGGTGGAGACGATGTCGGGGTTGAGCGACAGGGCTTCGTCAACACGCTCGTTGTTGATGCGCTTGCCGATCCGCTCCTCCATCCACATCCGCGCACCACCGGCGCCACAGCAGAAGCCGCGCTCCTTGTGGCGGTGCATCTCCTGCTGACGCAGGCCCGGGACGGCGGACATGATCTCGCGCGGCGGCGTGTAGATCTTGTTGTGGCGGCCCAGGTAGCAGGGGTCGTGGTAGGTGATCAGACCCTCGACCGGGGTGACCGGCAGCAGCTTGCCGTCGTCGATGAGGTGCTGGAGCAGCTGGGTGTGGTGGATGGTCTCGTAGTCGCCGCCGAGCTGCGGATACTCGTTGCCGATCGTGTTCAGGCAGTGCGGGCAGGTCGCGACGATCTTCTTCGCCGACCGCGGCTTCTTCGTCGACTCGTCTTCGTCGTCCTCGCCGAACGCCATGTTCAGCGCGGCGACGTTCTCCATGCCGAGCTCCTGGAACAGGGGCTCGTTGCCGAGGCGGCGGGCGGAGTCACCGGTGCACTTCTCGTCGCCGCCCATGATCGCGAACTTGACGCCCGCGATGTGGAGGAGCTCGGCGAACGCCTTCGTCGTCTTCTTGGCGCGGTCCTCGAGGGAACCGGCACACCCGACCCAGTACAGGTACTCGACCTCGCTGAGGTCCTCGATGTCCTTGCCGACGACCGGCACCTCGAAGTCGAGTTCCTTGAGCCATTCGAGGCGCTGCTTCTTGGCGAGACCCCAGGGGTTGCCCTTCTTCTCCAGGTTCTTGAGCATCGTGCCGGCCTCGCTCGGGAAGGCGGACTCGATCATCACCTGGTAGCGGCGCATGTCGACGATGTGGTCGATGTGCTCGATGTCGACCGGGCACTGCTCGACGCAGGCGCCACAGGTGGTGCAGGACCACAGGACGTCGGGGTCGATGACGCCGTTCTCTTCGACGGTGCCGATGAGCGGCCGCTCGGCTTCCGCCAGGGCGGCGGCGGGCACGTCCTTCAGCTGCTCCTCGGACGCCTTCTCATTGCCCTCCATGTCCTTGCCGCCACCGGCGAGCAGGTAGGGGGCCTTGGCGTGCGCGTGGTCGCGCAGCGACATGATCAGCAGCTTGGGGGAGAGCGGCTTGCCGGTGTTCCAGGCGGGGCACTGCGACTGGCAGCGGCCGCACTCGGTGCAGGTGGAGAAGTCGAGCAGGCCCTTCCAGGAGAACTGCTCGACCTGGCTGACACCGAAGACGTCGTCCTCACCGGGGTCGGTGAAGTCGATCGGCTTGCCGCCGGAGGTCATGGGCTGGAGCGCGCCGAGGGCGGTCTCACCGGTCGCGTTGCGCTTGAACCAGATGTTCGGGAACGCGAGGAAGCGGTGCCAGGCGACACCCATGTTGGTGTTCAGCGAGACCACGATCATCCAGATGAACGAGGTGCTGATCTTGATCATCGCGACCAGGTAGATCAGGTTCTGCAGCGCGGAGACGCTCAGGCCCTTGAAGGCGAGGACCAGCGGGTACGAGGCGAAGTACGCGGCCTCGTAGCTCTCCACGTGGTGGATGGCGCCTTCCAGGCCGCGCAGCACGTAGATGGCCAGGCCGATGGTGAGAATGACGTACTCGACGAAGTACGCCTGTCCGGCCTTGGAGCCCGTGAACCGGGACTTGCGGCCGGCCCGCGAGGGCAGGCTGAGCAGCCGGATCGCCATCAGGACGACGATGCCGAGGACGGTCATCACGCCGATGAACTCGGTGTACATCTCGACCGGCAGGAAGTCGCCGATGACCGGCAGCACCCAGTCGGCCTTGAACAGCTGGCCGAACGCCTGGGCGAGGGTCGGCGGCAGCGTCAGGAAGCCGACGGCCACGAACCAGTGGGCGAAGCCGACGATGCCCCAGCGGTTCATCCGCGTGTGGCCGAGGAACTCCCTGACCAGGGTCACGCTGCGCTGGTAGGGGTTGTCGGTCCGGGTGCCGGCGGGTACGCGCTGGCCGACATTGAAATACCGGACGAACTGGCCGATGGCGCGTGCGAGCAGCGCAACGCCGACCACGGTCAGGACCAGCGACACGATGATCGCGGCGAGTTGCATTTGGGGGCTCCTCGGGCCTGCGAGGTGTTGCTCCGAGGGTGACCTCGAAGGTGATTACTAAGCGGTAACTTATGGAGTCCGTCTGAGACTACCTACATCTTCCGCCGCACTGTAGCCAGGGGGGCGGTGATCTGCGTCGCTGAGGGTTGCCTGAGCGGGGTGTCGTGGTTACGGGGGCCCGGGGCGGAGGAGGGGTTTGAGGACGTATTCGCGCACCGGATGGGTCGCGGCGTTCCGGCGCCTCCCGCTCGCGGCCTGGCGTCGGCGGAACACCTGGGCGGCGCCGAGAACCAGGACGGCGGCGGCTGCCATCGTCAGCTGCGGATGGTCCGGGGTGGGGATGTTCTTGGCGGCCAGTGAACTCACCCAGCCGACCACGGACAGTGCGAAGCCCAGGAACGCGAGGGAGCAGCAGCCCGAGCCGACGCGGTGGGAGGGGCGCCTGCGCTCGGTCTCCGGCGGCAACGTGTCCCAGCTCTGCACCGCCGCGAACTCGGACTGCCGCAGAAGTGCCACGGCGGCCCTCAGCTGCAGCCGGTCGGGCAGCATGCGCGTCAGGTTCAACCGGTGCGTGGACAGCCCTGCCGACTCGAGCAGGGCTTGCGACTGCTGGAGTACGAACGAGTTGGAGGATTCGAGTTCGGTCTCCAGATCCTCCAGAAAGAGGGAGAGATGGCTGTTGGAGAAGCGTGGGCCGTCCGGCGCGGGCACGGAGGAGCCCGACGGCATCCAGCGTCGGTGGCCCACCCATTCCAACAGCTCGGCCGGGACGCGTTCGACGGGGCCGACGCGCTCGTCCGCGTCGGGAGAGCTGTGCTTGATGACCGCGAGCGCGGCGATGATGCGCGGATCGGGGGTGGGTAGATCCGTTCCCGTCCTGTTCTGGTCCAGCCTCTCCTGGTCGATGATCCACGCGATCCGCCCGGCGATCGGGACCAGCGAGTCGTCGGGCCCCTGAGCGAAAGGCCGCCACACCCAGTCCAGCCGGTCCAGGCCCTCCGAAGCGGCGGGAGCCATGGCCGGCGGGTCCTGGCTCCCCGGCGCGGGAGCCGTGCGCAGCTCGGCCTCGATCTCCGGCACGGTCAGCAGCTCGCCGAGGTGGAAGGCGCTCAGTGTCTCCGTCTCGGGATTCCGGTGCCACAGCAGCCCGGCCAGGGCGCGTGCGGCCTTCGGTGTACGGATGGCCCGCAGCATGCCGACCGCGCTGGGGTTCGTCTCCGCGGCGGTACGGATGACGGGGACCGCCAGGTCCCCCATCGACGCCAGAGCGTGCCAGGCCGGGGTGTCCGGATGCGCCAGCGGGGCCAGCACCTCGACGGCCTTCGGCAGGTTGGTGGCAGCCAGGGCGCGGGCCGCCCCGCGGGCCGACTGGGGGCCAGTGGGCATGCGGACGACGTCCGTCAGGTAATCGAAGAGCAGTACTCCCCGCCGCCGCCGGTCCCCCGCCACCAGCCCGAACGCGGCGAGCACCTGTTCGTCGGCATCCCTGTGCCGGAGCTCGCTCTTGAAACGCCACAAGACCTGCTCCGCCAAGTCGTCATCCACCACATGCGCGTCCGCCAGACACTGGAACGCCAGCACCGGATCCCGCCGGTACACCGCCCGCACCACCTCTGTGCAGTCCCGCGGCTCCACCCCGCACCACAGCCGTACGGTCTCCCGCCAGGCCTGGGGGTCCGCCTCGTACCGCCGCAGCAGCCCCGCCGGATCCGCGGCGAGCACCATGGCCGCCAGGTACTCCTGCAACGTCAGGTGCGCGAACTGATACCGCTCCCCGTTGTCCACGGCCAGCAGCAGCCCGCTGCGGTGGACGATCTCCTTCAGCACGTCCTCCGCGAGCGCCACGTCCCGGCCCTGTTGCTCCAGGACCGTCCGGACCGTCTTCAGGACCTCGTCCTCCGGCAGCGCCAGCCGGTCGTGCGTGCCGGACGGGATGTCCTGGGCCGCGAGGGCGAGGTGCTGGAGGACCGCCTTCTTCAGAGGGAGCGCGTACGACGTCTGGCGGCGGTCGGCCAGCAGGCTGCCGATGACCTGCTTGTAGAAGTCGGCCCGGGTGTGCGGGAGGACCTGGTCCGTGCCGGCGTACACGAAGTCGTAGAGGTACGCGATCATCGTCAGGAGCAGGGGGTTGCGGGCCAGCGACATGATCTGCGGGGTGTCCCGGAGGGCGCCCAGGACCTGGTCCACCGTGTCCGTCGCGGTGCCCGCCCGCCACGGCCAGCCGCCCAGGAACCGCCGGATCAGGTGCTCGTCGAAGTCCCGCACGCGCAGCGTCTGGTCGAACTCCGTGAACTGGCCCTCGTACACCGCGACCCGGCAGGTCACCACGATCCGGCAGTCCGCGTACGTGTCCGCGAACTCCTTGATCAGTTCGACCACCTTGGCGCGCAGGTCGGTGGCGACCTCGTCAAGCCCGTCGAAGTACAACGCCAGATCGCCTCTCCCCAGTGCCCCGGCCACCCACGTGTCCGCGCGCGGGAAGCCGTGCCGGGCGAAGTGCCGGACGACTTGCTGCTCCAGGGTCAGGTCCGGGTCCTTGTTGCAGCGGTGCAGTTCAAGGAGTACGGGGATCTCGCGCAGGTCGCCCAGATCGACCCGCGAGCTGTCCTCCCGTACCCGCTGCCGCGCCCACATCAGTGACTCGTGGCGAAGGAGGAGGGTCTTGCCCGCGCCCGGTACCCCGAGCACCACGCTGTGCCGGGCCCGTCGCAGCGTCTCCGACAGCGCGGGGCGGTTTTCGGTGGTGGACTCGCCGCCGTACAGGGGTACGTACACCGACTCCATCGGCAGCTTCAGGGCCTCGTCCGCCTGGAAGGAGACCGGGAACTCGCGGTGGCGGCGGTACAGCTCGCGTGTGTACTTGGCGAGTGCCGCGCGGCGCAGGAGCCGGCTGCCGGCGAAGCGGCCGTACAGGAAGTCGAGCAGCAGTTTGACCTTGGCGACCAGTAAGTCCTTCGAGGCGAGCGCGAGGATTCCGAGCAGGAATCCCCCGAGCCCGACCAGCCAGTTCCACACGGCGTCCCCCACCGAGCCCCTCCCGGTTTCCGAGCCTTGTCAGGCTCCCATGGGGACGTTCTCCCCGCTGCCGGTTCACCGGGACAGCTCACGGTTCGTCAGGCCGTTCGGCATGCGGTTCGTCAGGTCGTTCGACAGGACACGTAAACCAGATCGTGTTATTCGCGCAATACTGTGACAATTACGCCTAAATTGGCGTCGTGTTGTACGGAATCGCCGCCGCCACGGCCGCCCTGCTCCTCACCGCCGCGCTCGCCGCGCTCCTTCGGATGCTCGCCCTGCGCTTCGGCGTGGTCGAGCGGCGCCGGGTGCGGCCCGTTCCGTTGCTCGGCGGGGTGGCCGTCGTCGGCGGTACGGCGCTCGTCGCCGGGGTCGGGGACTGGACGGATGTCGCCCCGCTGGGCCCGGAGGCCGGGCGGCTGCTGGTCGTCGGGATCGGGGTCGCGCTGGTCGGTCTGGTCGCCGATCTGCGGGCCGTACCGCCGGTGGTGCGGATGGCCGCCGTGGGTGTCGGTGCCGTGCTGACCGTGCCGTACGACGAACTCGGGCTGCCGGGTGCGGTGGCGGGTGTCGTCTGGATCGTCTTCGTCACGCATGCCTTCGGGTCGCTCGATCATGCCGACGGGGTGCTGGGGACGGTCGGTGTCATCACCGCGTTCGCGCTGAGCGGGTGCGCGGCCGCCGAGGTCATGGACGGGCTCGCGACGTTGCTGAGTGTGCTGGCCGCCGCGCTCACCGGGTTTCTGATGCACGGGTGGCCTCCGGCGCGGATTGTGCCGGGGCGGTGCGGGGCGTTGTTCGCGGGGTTTGTGCTGGCTTCGGCGGCTGTGCTGGTGCATGCCGGGCGGGAGGGTGGGGCGGGGGTCGGGGCCGGGTTCGCGTTGACGGCGGTGGCTTGTGCCGATGTGGTGCTGGTGCTTGTGTCGCGGCGGAGGGTGGGGTGGCCGTTGCTGCGTTCCGCCCCGGACCACCTTGTGCATCGGTTGCGGAGGCTTGGGCTGACCCGGCAGGGGGTCATGGTCGTCATCGGCTTCGCCGCGTTTGCCGGGGCGCTGGTGGGGCTGGGCATCGATCTGGGGTGGGTGGGGGCGGGTGCCGCGTGGTGGGTGGTGGGGAGTGTCGGGCTTGTTGCGGTCGTGGGGGGCTTGCGTCCGGGTTCTCGCCCCCGCCGCCCCTACCCGATCCCATCCCCGGGGGCCCGCGGCGGAGCCGCTGATGGATGCAGCGCCCCCAGACCCCCGTATCGGCCTGAACGGCCTCGTCCTCAAACGCCGGACGGGCTGAAAATTGCGGGCCGGAGCTGAAGAGTCGCGGCTGGGACCGAAGGGTGCGGGCCGGAGCTGAAGAGTCGCCGGCCGGAGCTGAAGATCCCCGGCCGGGACTGAAGGCCAGGGGCCGGAGCCGCAGATCCCCGGCCGGGACCCAAAGATCGCGGGCCGGAGCCGAAGATCTCCAGCCGGGACCGAAGATCCCCAGCCGGCACCGAAGAACACGGCCGGCGAATTGAAGATCCCCCGCCCGGGGCCGAGGGGGCCGAGGGGGCGAGCGGGTCGAGGGGCCGAGGAGGCCGAAGGGGCCGAAGGAGTGACGAAAGTCCTCCCCGCCCACCCCACCCCCCACGACAAACCCCCAGCTCACCCCCCACCTGCGCGTAAGCAACAGATAAGAGTTGAGCCCCTCCGACTCAGCTCTGTTGACCGAGAGGCGAGGGTCATGCACACTTGAGTCCGTTCCACTCAAGTCATTGCTGGAGGAATCGAAATGGCACGTGCGGTCGGCATCGACCTGGGCACGACTAACTCCGTCGTCAGCGTTCTTGAAGGCGGCGAGCCCACCGTCATCACCAACGCAGAGGGCGCCAGGACCACGCCGTCCGTCGTCGCCTTCGCCAAGAACGGCGAAGTGCTCGTCGGCGAGGTCGCCAAGCGCCAGGCGGTCACCAATGTGGACCGGACCATCAGGTCCGTGAAGCGTCACATGGGTACGGACTGGAAGATCGAGCTCGACGGGAAGAACTTCAACCCGCAGCAGATGAGCGCGTTCATCCTGCAGAAGCTGAAGCGGGATGCGGAGGCGTACCTCGGTGAGAAGGTGACCGACGCGGTCATCACCGTCCCGGCGTACTTCAACGACTCCGAGCGTCAGGCGACGAAGGAAGCCGGTGAGATCGCCGGTCTCAACGTCCTTCGTATCGTCAACGAGCCCACCGCCGCCGCGCTGGCGTACGGCCTCGACAAGGACGACCAGACGATCCTCGTCTTCGACCTCGGTGGCGGCACGTTCGACGTGTCCCTGCTGGAGATCGGTGACGGCGTCGTCGAGGTGAAGGCCACCAACGGTGACAACCACCTCGGTGGTGACGACTGGGACCAGCGTGTCGTCGACTACCTGGTGCAGCAGTTCAAGGCCGGTCACGGCGTGGACCTCGCCAAGGACAAGATGGCGCTCCAGCGTCTGCGCGAGGCCGCCGAGAAGGCGAAGATCGAGCTGTCCTCGTCCACCGAGACCTCGATCAACCTGCCCTACATCACGGCGTCCGCCGAGGGCCCGCTGCACCTGGACGAGAAGCTCACGCGCGCCCAGTTCCAGCAGCTCACCGCCGACCTTCTGGAGCGCTGCAAGACGCCGTTCCACAACGTCATCAAGGACGCGGGCATCAACCTCTCCGAGATCGACCACGTCGTTCTCGTCGGTGGCTCCACCCGTATGCCCGCCGTCGCCGAGCTCGTCAAGGAGCTGACCGGTGGCAACGAGGCCAACAAGGGTGTGAACCCGGACGAGGTCGTCGCCATCGGCGCCGCCCTCCAGGCCGGTGTCCTCAAGGGCGAGGTCAAGGATGTTCTTCTCCTTGACGTCACGCCGCTGTCGCTTGGTATCGAGACCAAGGGCGGCATCATGACCAAGCTCATCGAGCGGAACACGACGATCCCGACCAAGCGGTCCGAGATCTTCACCACCGCCGAGGACAACCAGCCCTCCGTGCAGATCCAGGTCTACCAGGGCGAGCGCGAGATCGCGGCGTACAACAAGAAGCTCGGTATGTTCGAGCTGACCGGTCTGCCGCCGGCCCCGCGTGGCGTCCCGCAGATCGAGGTCGCCTTCGACATCGACGCCAACGGCATCATGCACGTCACGGCCAAGGACCTTGGCACGGGCAAGGAGCAGAAGATGACCGTCACCGGTGGCTCCTCGCTGCCGAAGGACGAGGTCGACCGGATGCGCCAGGAGGCCGAGAAGTACGCGGAGGAGGACCACGCCCGCCGCGAGGCCGCCGAGACCCGTAACCAGGGCGAGCAGCTCGTCTACCAGACGGAGAAGTTCCTCAAGGACAACGAGGACAAGGTCCCGGGTGACGTCAAGACCGAGGTCGAGGCGTCCATCGAGGAGCTGAAGGCCGCGCTCAAGGGCGAGGACACCGCCGAGATCCGTACGGCCACCGAGAAGGTTGCCGCCGTCTCGCAGAAGCTGGGCCAGGCCATGTACGCCGACGCCCAGGCCGCACAGGCCGCCGGTGGCGCCGAGGGTGCTCCGGGTGCCGAGCAGGCCAGGGCCGACGACGACGTCGTCGACGCCGAGATCGTCGACGAGGAGCGCAAGGACGGTGCCGCGTGACGGAGGAGACCCCGGGCTTCGAAGAGCAGCCCGACGTCCCCTCCGGCGCCACCCCTGAAGACGCCGAGCCGAAGGCCGCCCCCACGGAGGGGGCGGCCCCGGCCGGGGACGCGGCAGCAGCAGCCCAGACGGCCGGTCTGACGGCCCAGCTGGACCAGGTGCGTACGGCGCTCAGTGAGCGCACGGCGGACCTCCAGCGGCTCCAGGCCGAGTACCAGAACTACCGCCGCCGGGTCGAGCGCGACCGGATCGCGGTCAAGGAAATCGCCATCGCGAACCTCCTGACCGAGCTCCTGCCCGTGCTCGACAACATCGCCCGCGCGCGGGACCACGGCGAACTGGTCGGCGGCTTCAAGTCGGTGGCCGAGTCGCTGGAGACCGTCGCGGCGAAGATGGGGCTCCAGCAGTTCGGCAAGGAGGGCGAGCCCTTCGACCCGATGATCCACGAGGCCCTGATGCACTCGTACGCGCCGGATGTCACGGAGACGACGTGCGTGGCGATTCTGCAGCCGGGGTATCGCATCGGCGAGCGCACCATCCGCCCCGCGCGGGTGGCCGTCGCCGAGCCCCAGCCGGGGGCGCAGGGCGCCAAGGCCGACGAGGCGGAGGCGGCCTCCGCCGCCGACGACAAGGAGACCGGTGGCCCGGACGAGGGCTGACGTTGAACGCATGAGGAAGGAGGGACGTCGAGGATGAGCACCAAGGACTTCATCGAGAAGGACTTCTACAAGGTTCTCGGCGTCCCCAAGGACGCCACCGAGGCCGAGATCAAGAAGGCGTACCGGAAGCTCGCCCGCGAGTTCCACCCGGACGCCAACAAGGGCAACGCCAAGGCCGAGGAGCGCTTCAAGGAGATCTCCGAGGCGAACGACGTGCTCGGCGACCCCAAGAAGCGCAAGGAGTACGACGAGGCACGCGCCCTCTTCGGCAACGGCGGCTTCCGTCCGGGTCCCGGCGCCGGCGGCGGCAACTTCAACTTCGACCTGGGCGACCTCTTCGGAGGCGGCGCCCAGGGCGGAGCGGGCGGGGCCGGCGGCTTCGGCGGAGGCATCGGTGATGTGTTCGGGGGCCTGTTCAACCGCGGTGGCGCGACCACCGGCACCCGGACCCAGCCCCGGCGCGGCCAGGACATCGACACCGAGGTGACGCTCAGCTTCACCGAGGCGGTGGACGGCGCGACGGTCCCGCTGCGGATGACGTCCCAGGCACCCTGCAAGGCCTGCTCGGGCACCGGCGACAAGAACGGCACACCGCGCGTGTGCCCGACCTGCGTCGGCACCGGCCAGGTCGCGCGGGGTTCGGGCGGCGGTTTCTCGCTCACCGACCCCTGCCCGGACTGCAAGGGCCGCGGTCTGATCGCGGAGCACCCCTGCCTGGTCTGCCAGGGCTCGGGCCGCGCGAAGTCGTCCCGGACCATGCAGGTCCGCATACCGGCCGGGGTGAGCGACAGCCAGCGGATCCGGCTGCGCGGCAAGGGAGCACCCGGCGAACGGGGCGGCCCGGCGGGCGACCTGTACGTCACCGTCCATGTCGACGCCCACCCGGTCTTCGGCCGCAAGGAAGACAACCTCACCGTCACCGTTCCCGTCACCTTCGCGGAGGCGGCGCTGGGCGGGGAGGTGCGCGTGCCGACACTCGGCGGCCCGCCGGTCACCCTCAAGCTGCCGCCGGGCACGCCCAACGGCCGCACGATGCGCGCCCGCGGCAAGGGCGCGGTCCGCAAGGACGGCACCCGCGGCGACCTTCTGGTCACCGTCGAGGTCACGGTCCCCAAGGACCTGTCGGGCAAGGCTCGTGACGCCCTGGAGGCGTATCGCGAGGCGACCGCGGAAGAGGACCCGCGGGCGGAGCTGTTCCAGGCCGCGAAGGGAGCATAAGAGAGCCATGGACACCACCGGCCGTCGACGCAACCCGTACGAACTGACCGAGGAAACCCCGGTCTACGTCATCTCGGTGGCGGCCCAGCTCTCCGGCCTGCACCCGCAGACCCTCCGCCAGTACGACCGCCTCGGCCTGGTCTCACCCGACCGCACCGCCGGGCGAGGCCGTCGCTACTCGGCCCGCGACATCGAACTGCTGCGCACCGTCCAGCAGTTGTCGCAGGACGAGGGCATCAACCTGGCCGGCATCAAGCGCATCATCGAGCTGGAGAACCAGGTCGCCGCGCTCCAGTCCCGCGTAGCGGAAATGGAGGCGGCCCTGGACGGCGCGGCAGCCGCCATGCAGCAACGCGAGGCCGCCGTCCACGCCTCGTACCGCCGCGACCTGGTTCCGTACCAGGAGGTTCAGCAGGCGAGTGCGCTGGTGGTGTGGCGGCCGAAGAAGGCCAAGGACTAGGCAGCACGCATGAGAAGGGGCCCGGAGATTTCTCTCCGGGCCCCTTTCGTGTGCGGGCTCAGAGTCAGTAGTCCCAGATGCCGTACGCCGTCGACGTGGTCGCGGCCTGCGCGCCGACGGAGTCCAGGCGGACGACACGGTAGTAGTACAGACCCAGCGCGTCCTCGTGGACCGTGGTGTCCATGTAGAACGCGGCGTCGCCCATCGTGCCCTCGGTCAGGGTGACATAGGCGGCCGAGACCGGGTCCCAGCGCTCCACGCGGTAGCTCGCGAACCGGGTGCAGTCGCCGAGACCGGAGCTCTCCGAGCAGCCGACGTACAGCTCCGGGTAATCGTCCGCACGGATGTCGGTCCCCGTCCAGCCGGGCGGCCGGGTGTCGGGGATTTCGACGGACACCTCGGTGGTGTGGAAGAAGTCCGGGCCCTCGTCCTCGTACAGGTGGGAGCGGTCCGCGGCGGCCACCTTGTAGACGTGGGTGGCGCCGTCGGGGACGGTCGGGCAGAGGACCTCGGTCGCGGCCGAGCTATGGGTCCAGCAGTTCTTCTCCCAGACGGTCTCGCCGGTGTCCGGGTCGGTCATGCCCTGCCATACGTAGTACTCGGTGACGTCGTCGTCGGCCGGCGGCGTCCAGGTCAGCCGTACGCCGAGCGGAACCCGCTCCGCGGTCAGGTCCTGGACCGGGTCCGGGCGCTTGGTGTCCGGCATGGTCGCGGTGGCGGCAGGGCCGGGCTGCGACTCATGGCCGTACCGGTCGATCGTCACGACCGTGTAGTCGTACGTCGTCTCGGACGCGCCGGAGACGTCCCGGCAGACGCCGTTGATCTGCCGGGAGCCTGCGTAGGCGGGGGCGTCGCCGGTGTTCCAGGTCCAGTACGTCTTCGGGTCGGTCAGCGGCAGGTCCTGCGAGCTGTTCGGCTTGCACCCGGTCACCACGCTGCTCTCGCCGGTCGCCTTGTCGGTACGGACGATCCGGTACGTGAGCAGCGGCTGGTCCTCGCCGTAGGTCCACGGGTCGGCGCTGCTCCACTCGATGGACACGCCCTCGCCGTAGTTGACCGCGGTGGTCGCGAACGGCGCAATCGCCTCCGGCCGGTCGGCCATCGTCAGTGTGACCTCTACGGGGGCGGCGGCGTTGCCCTTCGCGTCCAGGGCGCGTACGGCGTACCGGTAGCTGTCGGAGACCGCGGCCGACTGGCGCGGCACGACGTCGGTCGCCGTGGTGGTGCCTCCCTGGGACAGGGCGTCGAGCCAGCCGCCGGTCGCCGGGTCGTACTGGAGAACCTGGTACGAGGCCGCCCCGTCGACGGCGGACCACTTCAGGTGGGGGACACCTGACGCGTACTCGAGGCGCGCGTCGGCGGCGGTCGCCGGCGGTGTCAGGTCGGAGGTGGTGAACGTGGTGGCGGCCGAGTACACGGACCAGTTCCCGGCGGCGTCGCGGGCCCGCCCGCGGTAGGTGACCTTGCTGCCGTCGGCCTGATAACCGGTGTCGCAGATCGCGCCCTTGGCGCCGGAGTACACGGTGGTCCAGGTGCTGCTCGCCGCGTTCAGGCGCTGCATCTCGTACCACGCGATGTCGGCCGCGTTCGCCGCGGTGGTGACCAGTTCCGGGGCCGCGTAGGGCTGGTCGGCCGGGCAGGAGTCCATCTCCACGAACGGTGCGGCGGGCGGGGTCTTGTCGACGGTCGTGACGCCCTGGTCCGCGGTGCCCGACGACTCGTTGCCGGCCTTGTCGTAGGCGCGGACCTCGTAGTAGTACGTCTGGCCGGTGGGCGGCGGGGTGTCGGTGTACGAGGTCGCCGTCGTGGTCGTCAGCTTCGTCCAGGTGGTGCTGCCCTTGAGCCGGCGGAAGACGCGGTAGCCGGCGAGGTCCATCTCCTTGTTCTTGGACCAGGTGACCTTGGCCTTGCCGGTGGAGCCGGTGTACGTGACCGCGGCGCTGCTCGGGGCCAGCGGCTTGACGGTGTCGACGCTCGCCGCTGTGCGTGGGGTGTAGGCGAAGCTGACATTTGCGGCGCCCGTCCAGTTGACGAAGTCGACGCGCAGGGTGTGCTTGCCGGAGGGGATGGTGATGTTGACGGTCTTCTTCACCGTCGAGGACACGTTCTTCCAGAGGTCGACCTTGTGGACGCCGTCGAGGTAGACCCGTAGGCCGTCCTGGGTGGCGACGGAGAGGGCGAAGGGGCCTCCGGAGCCGAAGTCGCGCGTCACCGTCCAGCGGACGCCGAAGTTGTTGCTCGGCAGCCCCGAAGCCGGAGCACCCGACCCCCAGTTCTGGTCGATTGCCGAGTCGCAGTCCGTTTTCTTCGGTGTGCCCGAGAAAGTGGTGTTGGCGAAGAACTGCCGCTTATAGACCGGAGATGCGCAGGTTGTCGCGGCGGAGGCGGGCGCGGCGACTGCGGTGAGCAGGGCGCCCGCGGTGGCGAGCACGAAGGCGGAGGAGACCGCGGCCGTCGTGCCTCTGGCTGGGTTCATGCGTTCCTTCAGGAGTGCCGATCGTCGCCGATCGTCAACGGGAGGTAAAGCCGTTGACGATCACGACTCCTGAAGTGGCCACTTGGTTGTAGGCAGTTGCAGTGACTTGTGCGACTCAGGGTGAAGCTGAGGGGATTGCTGGAAGGCGAGGGCGTAACCTCTTCCCATCGTGTTCACTTGGGGAACACAGAACGCTGTTGCCATCTCGTTAAGTGGTTACTCCTTGACGCTGAGGTGATCGCCGCGTTGGCTTTCAGCCACCTGGGTCGCAATGCTGCAACCTCGCCCGGAAGGCACCTGATGTGAACACTCGTAACGCCCGGCTTCGTCGTACGGCCATATCCCTGGCCTCGTCCGCGATGGCCGTCACCCTCGCCGGCTGCGGCGTCGTGGACGGAATCGGCGGCAGCAGCACCAAGGCCAGCCCCACGAAGGGCGACGACATCCAGGTGGGCCTGCTCCTCCCGGAGAGGGAGAACACCCGTTACGAGAAGTTCGACTACCCCATCATCAAGGCGCAGGTCGAGAAGCTCACCAGCAACAAGGGCAAGGTGGTCTACGCCAACGCCGAGCAGGACGCGGCCAAGCAGAGCCGCCAGCTCCAGCAGATGGTGGACGACAAGGTCGACGTCATCCTGGTGGACGCGGTGGACTCCAAGTCCATCGCGGCCGGCGTGCAGAAGGCCAAGGACGCCGGCATCCCCGTCATCGCGTACGACCGCCTGGCGCAGGGCCCGATCGACGCGTACATCTCCTTCGACAACGAACTCGTCGGCGAGGTCCAGGGCAAGGCCCTCGTCGAGGCGCTGGGTGAGAACGCGGCCTCGAAGAAGATCATCATGATGAACGGCGCGACCACCGACCCGAACGCGGCGCAGTTCAAGGCCGGCGCCACGTCCGAGCTCAAGGACAAGGTCGTCATCGCCAAGACGTACGACACCAAGGACTGGAACCCGGTCAACGCCAAGGCCCACATGGAGAAGGCGATCGCGGCCGTCGGCCTCAACAACATCGCCGGTGTCTACTCCGCCAACGACGGCATCGCGGGCGCCGCCATCGACGCCCTGAAGACCGCGGGCGTCAGCAAGGTCCCGCCGGTCACCGGTCAGGACGCCGAGCTCGACGCGGTGCAGCGCATCGTCAAGGGCGACCAGTACATGAGCGTCTACAAGTCGTACCCGGACGAGGCCAACGCCGCCGCCGAGATGGCCGTGGCGAAGGTCCAGGGCCGCTCGATCGAGTTCGACGCCCTCACCCGCGACAAGGTCGACAGCCCCACGAACCAGGACGTCCCGGCCCAGCTCGTGCCCGTGGTCGCCCTCACCAAGGCCAACATCCAGGACACGGTGATCACGGACGGCATCTACACCGTCAAGCAGATCTGCACGGCCGTGTACAAGGCGTCGTGCGCGGCGATCGGGCTGAAGTAGAGCGGTACGAGGTATGCGGGCCGGGCGGCCGCCGGTAAACCGTTCCCGGTCCGCGGATGTCTCACAGGATGACCGCACGTCGTACCGTGCGACGTACTGTCATCGTCCTGCTGGAGGCACCCCGTGGCCATGATCGGCCTGTTCTGGATAACCGAGGAGAGTGTGCACCTGGGTGCCGAGCCCGAAGGACAGGGGCGCGGCGTCCGGCTCACTCCCGAGGGCCTGGAGGCCGTCGGCACGGTCGGCACGGTCGGCACGGATCAGCGGGGTTCCTGGGCCTGGGCGGACATCCGCGCCGTCGACATCCACCACGTCCAGGTGCGCGCGAGCACCGGCTGGCTGATGCACAGCGTCGCCGACACGGTCCTCGACCTCGCGGCGGGCATCGGCGAGACCCCGCCCCCCTTCGAGCTCCACGTCCGCACGGCCACCGACGAGACAGCCGAGCTGACCGTGCACTGCGCGGTGCCCGGCGGCTACGTCCAGTCCGAGTACGAGCTGTCCCTGGAGCTGCTGCACCGGTTCGTGGACGGTACGGCGGACGTGGCGCGCCTGCTGGAGTGGGGCCGCGCCGAGGGCGGCGGCACCACGCCGTGGCGCCCGGCCCGGGAAGCCTTGCTCAGGAGCTGGGCGACGACTTGATGTGCCGCGACTTGATGTGGCGCAGCAGTGCGGTGAGCCCCTGAGGGGCGGTGGTTATGACCGTTTGGGGGGCGTCGCTCTCGCGGAGGCGGATGGTTCCGTCGGGGGCGGTGGCGACGTTCACGCACTCGCCCTGCGGGCCGCCGCTGAACGTCGACTTCTGCCAGTCGAGGTCGGACATCTTGGCTTCCCCCTAAAGCGTGTAGAGAAGGTGCTGGATGAGGGCCAGCGAGTCCTTCACTGAGTGTGCTTCCGGGGCCAACGATACGTCGATGGGGGTGAGGGCGTTCTCGACGAGACGGTCGAACATCTCGCTGTACTTCTGGAGTTGGACTTGCTCGCTCAGGTACCGGGCGCCAGTGGGCTGCTCAAGAACCACTGTGCTCAGCTGTGAGGCGCTGGGGATGATGTGGACGAAGTTCCCGCTCAGGGCGGCGTGCGCCTGTGCGCTGAACGGGTAGATCTGGATGGTCACGTGGGGCAGGCGGGCCAGTTCGATGAGCCGCAGCATCTGCTCGCGCATTATCTGCGGGCCGCCAAATCGCATGTGCAGGGCGGCTTCATGGATCACGGCGTGCACGATGGGCGGGTTCTTGCACGTGAGGATGTGCTGCCTCTCCATGCGGAATTTCATGGCCTCCTCGATGTTCTCGAAGCCCAGCTTGGGACTGTTGAAGATGGCCTGGGTGTACGCGGCCGTCTGGAAGAGCCCCGGAACGAAGAGTGACTGGTGCACCCGCAGGGCGACGGCGCTCGCCTCAAGTTCCGCCAGACTGAGGGCACCTGGCTCCATCGGCCCCTTGTATGCGGTCCACCAGCCCTTGCCCGTTGCCTCCGAGAGGGCGACCAGGGCCTCGACGTACGTTCTATCTGTGCATCCGTAAGCGTGGCACAGCTCCCGGAGCCGCTCCGTCAGAATCGTCGTCTTCGCCGTCTCGATCTGGCTCAGCTGGGCGCGGCCCATGCCGATCCGCTCCGCAGCCTGCCCAGAGTTCAACCCTGCTTGTTCGCGCAGTTGTTTGAGCTCAAGGCCGAGTCGTCGCTGACGCTCGCTGATGGTGGTGCGCAGTCCCACGGATTACTCCTCGTCCGATCGGTCAAAGTCTCTCCAGCTCAAGGGAGTTCGTCCACCGATCCGGGCGAACAGCTTGAAAATTATAAACCCAACCCCCTACCGTGAGTGTGGCGCCGATAACTCTCCGGAACCGTACCGGAGTTGTCCAACTTCCCCTGCCCGCAAGCGAAAGCGCACCCGATCCGCCCCCCAGCCGGAGCCGGACACTGCCATCGCGGGCGCTACCCCCCACTCGCCCCCCACTCCACAAGCTCTTCGACAGGAGCCGATCCCCCCATGGAAATGGAAGCCGCCCGCAAGGCACCCCACCGCCCAGCCCAACTCGCGTACGACTACAGCCTCTTCGCCCCCGCCGACGCCACCGCCCCCAAGGTCTGCCGGGACTTCGTACGCACCGTGCTGCTCACCCTCGACCGCGAACCCCTCATCACGCCCGCCACCCTCTGCACCTCGGAACTGGTCACCAACGTCCACCTCCACACCAAGGGCACCGCCATGCTCCGCGTCCAGCTCACCCCGGCCCGCCTCCGGGTGAGCGTGTACGACGAGAGCCACGAGCCCCCGGTCACGCCGGCGGCCACCGGCACCGCCTGCTGGGGTCGCGGCCTCGCGCTGGTCGCGGAGGTGGCGGATCTGTGGGGTGTGGCGCAGGAACGGGCGGGGCGGTTCGCGAAGGGGGTGTGGTTCGAGCTGGGCGGGCCCGATCAACCGCCACCCGGATGGGTGGCGGGCCTTTCCCCGGCACCGGCCAGGCCGTACCGTGGGGCAGAGGCTGGATTCTGCGATTTTTCTGCACAGAATGCCATCTGACCCGGCAGAGGAGGTGATGAGCTGTGCTTCTCAGCTTCCGTGTCGCAAACCATCGGTCCATCAAGGAAGAGCAGCAACTGTTGCTCGGCCCGGTGTACGAAGCGGACCGCCCGGAAGGGACGGACTGGGAGGCGGTCCCCGTCGCCGCCGTCTTCGGGGCGAACGCGGCCGGCAAGTCGAACGTGGTGGACGCCCTGCGATACATGGCGGAGATGGTGAGCTCCTCACACCGGGACGCCGAGCCGGGCGCCGGAATCGAGCGCTACGCCTTCGCACTCGACGAGGAATGCCGAACGGAGCCGTCCTGGTTCGTCGTGGACCTGTCGCTGGACGGCGTCCGGCACACGTACGGCTTCAGCCTCGATGACGAGCGGGTCGTCGATGAGTGGCTCTACAGCTATCCGCACGGGCGAAAGCGGGTCGTGTTTCAGCGCGCCGGCGAGGACTTCACCTTCGGCGACGCACAGCCCCGTAAGGAGCTGGAGCTGGTCACGAAGATCACCGAACCGAACACACTGTTCATGACGGTCGCCGCCCGGTCCCGGCAGGAAGCGTTCCGTCCGGTGTACACGTGGTTCACGCGAGGGGCGCGGTTCCGCTACGGAACGCAGAGGGACCTGCTCTTCAGTGCCACGGCCGCAAGGCTCCTGTCCGATCCAGCCCGTGTCCCCGGCGTTGTCCGCCTCCTGAAGGCTGCGGATCTCGGGATCGAGAACGTGGGGGTGGAGCGGGTGGCGGCCGATGGCGCGAGCACTCCGGAACCCTCGCACCGGCTGTGGGACGCGCTTGCGGACAACAGCTCGGACTCGGCTTCGGGCATGCGGACGCTGAAGCGCGAAGTCACCCGGGTGTGGGTGGAGCAGCGAGGTCGCCATGGTTCCGTCCGGCTTGGTCTCAAGGACCAGTCGGCCGGTACGAAGGCCCTGCTGGCGTACGCCGGTTCGGTACTGGGCGTTCTGGAAAGCGGCGGCCTTTTGGTCGTCGACGAGATCGACTCCAGCCTGCACCCCCGGCTCACCGCACATCTGATCAAGCTGTTCCAGGACGAGGCCACCAACCCGCGGGGGGCACAACTCCTCCTCACCACCCACGATGCGAGTCTTCTCGGACGCAGCGGTGGCGAGGACATCCTCAAGCGGGACCAGGTGTGGTTCGTCGAGAAGGACGGCTACGGGGAGACGACGCTCTACCCGCTCTCCGACTTCAAGCCGCGCCAGGAGGAGAACCGGGAACGCCGCTATCTGGGCGGCAGTTACGGCGCGGTACCGCTGTTGAACGAAGAGCTGTTCGCGGCCGCTGTCGCCGTGCGGGAGGGGAGCGATGGCGAGGACTCCGAAGAGTAGCGGGCGCCGCCGCCCCGCCTTCGAGTCGGACTTGAGGCGCGTGGCGGGGAAGCGGGAAGCCCGTCGAAGACTGCTGGTCGTGTGCGGTGCGGATGTGACCGAGAGCGACTACTTACGCGGCTTGGTCGCGCATGTCGCCAATCCGGCTGTCACGGTGAGGATCGCCACGAAATCGTGCGCGCCCACGCAGCTCATCAAGTACGCGGCAGGGCAACGCGAGTTGTCCCGAAGTGACTTCGACGAGGTCTGGTGCGTCTTCGACGTCGACGAGTTCCCGGATGTGTCGCGTGCCGTCTCGCAAGCGGGCGCGGCTGGGATCGAGGTAGCCGTCTCCAACCCGTGCTTCGAGCTGTGGCTGATCCTGCATTTCGGAACGCACACCGCGTACGCAGGGACCTACCGCGAACTTCTCCCCCATCTGACCCGTCATCTTCCCCGCTACGACAAGTCCCGCCTCGACTTCCGTCATTTCGTGGACGGGTGGGAGTCCGCGGTGCCGCGCGCCCGAAAGCTGGCACCCCTCGGCAAGGAGCACGAGGTCAATCCCGCGACCGGCATGTGGGCGCTGGTCGAACGGATCGGGGGTCCGCCCGGCCGAGCTGGGTGACTCCTCCGTCCCGGGCCGGTGGATCGCTCCCTCCTCTCCCCATCTCAGCTCACCTCACCGAGTGGCTCGATTCCCTAAACAGCCGTCTGCCGGTCCGAACCGTCCGTCGTGGCGCCGGCGGCTCGCGCGCCCGCGCTCCGGGCCGTGGAGGCGATGTCCTGGAGTGCGGCGATGTGCTGGGTGAGCGCGTGGTGCCCGTCCGGGGTCAGTGAGAGCCAGGTGCGCGGGCGTTTGCCGACGTAGCCCTTGCGGATGTCGAGGTAGCCGGCGGCTTCGAGGGCCGAGGCGGCCTTGCTGAGGACCGAGTCGGACACCTCGCAGGAATCCCGTACGGTCGCGAACTCGGCCTCGTCGCAGGCGGAGAGGAAGGCGACCACGGCCAGCCGGGTGGGGTGGTGGATCGTCTCGTCGAGGGTCGGCCTGCGCGGCTCGGGTGGGTCAACAGTCATACGAGCTCCCGCAGTTGACGCGTCGTCACGGCGTTGCGCCACGCGCAGTAGGCCCACGCGACGAGCCCCAGCGCCGTACCCAGGGTGACATGCGTGGCGTCCTCCCCGACGCCCAGCAGTCGGAGGAACAACCACGCCAGCCCGATCGTCACGCTCAAGCAGAGCACCAGGGCGACCCCCGTCCACCCGAACCGCTTGTGCGCCATCACCCCGGTGCTGCGCCGCCGGGCCCGCGTCAGCGCGAGGACGGCCAGCAGCACCACCCACCCCGCCCACTGCCGCCAAGCTCCCCACCCCGGGTCGCCCGCGTCCGCGGATATGGTGCCGATCGTCCCTTGGACGGCCACGAGCACCCCGATCAGCGGCCCGTACCACGCGGGTATCAACCGTGCCCGCAGCCGGGCCCGTGCCTGCGCCGTGTCGACGTCCCGCAGTGCGCTCGCCGCGGCTTCACCCGACAGGACGCTGTCGGCGGCCGGGTCTGCGTCGCGGTTGTTCTCCTGATCGGGCATCGAGCGCTCCAGGTTTTCCAGGTGTTCCGGGTATTCCGGGTGTTCCCGGTTTTCCGATGGATGTGGGCGCCCGCTGACACGCTCGCCCGCCCGCTCACCGGCTTACTTGCATCCTGGCAGGTATTTTCCACACTGGAAAGTACTTTCTCGCCGCCGACCAGTCCTCCGGTCCCGCGCCGCATGATCCACTCACGTCATGACCGAGATCGTGTTGATGTCAGATCCGAAGATCGCCGCGATACCCGTCGTGGAGTGCGGAGAGCCGCTTCTCGACGTACGGGCGGGGGAGCCGTTTCCCGTCGACGGGCGGAGGCGGGACGGCTCGGGAGCCTTCGCGCATCTGCGGGAAGGGGTGTTGAGCAGGCTCGTGGAGGCGCGGGTCCTGCTGCCGGACGGCGTACGGCTGTTGTTCGTCGAGGGGTACCGGCCGCCCAGCCTGCAACGGTTCTACTTCGAGCGGTACGCCGACGAGTTGCGCGCGAGCAACCCCGACTGGGATGCCGAGCGGCTCCGGTCCGCGGCGAGCCGATACGTGTCCCCGCCGGAGATCGCCCCGCACAGCGCGGGTGCCGCCGTGGACCTGACCCTCGTGGACGTCGACGGTCGCGAACTCGACATGGGCACCCCGGTGAACGCGAACCCGGAGGTGAGCAAAGGTGCTTGCTACACCGCAGCGGAGAACATCAGCCCGGAGGCGCGGGCCAACCGGCAGCTGCTCGGCGACGCGTTGACCGCCGTAGGGCTCGTCAACTACCCCACCGAGTGGTGGCATTGGTCCTACGGCGACCGGTACTGGGCCCTCGCCTCGGGTGCCGGTCACGCGCTCTACGGGCCCCGGGAACTCGACTCCTGCTGAGGCCCGGCAGGCTCCGTCGGGCGCGGAGATCCTGTGGAGATGCGCGCCCCCACGGGGCCGACGAGGAGGGCGATCCGGATGATCCGGACGCCTGGGTCAAGGGTTGGTCAACGAACCCCCTGAAGATCGTCTAGGGTTGCGCGCTGCCACCTGACGATCACGGGGAGATTCTTTCGCATGGCTGGAATGAACGGGGATATACGGTACGCGGCGCCGCGCAGGCGGGGTGCGAGGGCGACGGCGATGTCGGTGACCGGGCTGGTGCTGTCGCTCGGGCTGCTGACCGGGTGCGGGTCGGGTGACGCGGCGAACGAGGGCGGGTCCGACGGCAACGGGAACGGCAACGGCGCGGCGTCCGGAGGCGGCAAGGCAGCGGCCGGACCCGCCTACAAGGGGCCCCAGTTGCCGGGCCTGGCGCGGCAGGCCGCGTGGAGCCTGCCCGCCACGGACGGTGGGGGCACCCCCGGCGTACTGGACCTCGGCGACACACTGCTGTTCGCCAAGGACGCGGACGGCGCCTACCTCTCGGACAACGAAGCCCAGGGCGAGCCGGAGAACGCGAAGAACCGCGTGCTGTTCTTCGCGGACGAACCGGAGAGCCTCGTCCTGGAGTTCCGGGACGCGAAGACCGGTGCCCTGCGCAAGAGCCTCAAGGTGAAGACCGACATGGTCTCCGCCACGACGTGGCACGACGGCGTCCCGGCCGTCGCCGTGAGCACGTCCGCGACCGCCGAGTCCGACGGGCTGACGGAGGAGTCGACGACCTCGACGGCCACCCTGTACGACGCCACCGGCAAGAAGCTCGGCGTGAGCGAACTCCCGCAGGACGATGAGCAGTCGACGGACGAGCGGACGTACGCCGCCGCCTACCTCTTCGAGGGCTACCGCGTAGCCGTCGCCGACAACACTCTCACCCTCACGCCCATCGACGGCGGCACCGCCCGCACGGTCGGCTGCACCGGTTCCCAGGCCGACTGCTCGTTCCTCCCGAAGGAAGGACTGGCCACCGGGCAGTCGACGTACGCACCGCTCATCGCGGGCACCTACTACGCCGGCTTCGAGAACGCCACCGGCTACGAGTACGACCCCGAGCAGGTCACCCTCTCCGACCTCACCACCGGCGCGAAGGTCTGGAGCAGCGGCGATGTGACACCGCCCCCGGGCGTGAAGTTCCGGGACGACGGCGACCGCATGTCGGAGGCGACCCGGGTGCTGCGGGTCGAGGACGGCAGAATCCTCACCGCCTGGCAGACCCAGGCGGGCTCGGACACCTGGATCGACGCCTGGTACGACCTGAAGGGCGCCAAGACCGCCACCGCGTCCTACCCGAGCGTCGAGGAGCCCCTCCTCTCACCCTCGGGCGACCTGGTCGCCGCCACCACCGACAGCGGCACCGTCGTACGCCAGACCGCCGACGGCAAGCAGCTGTGGGCCCAGGACGCAGGCGAGAAGGCGCTCGCGCCGGTCCGGTTCTCCGCGGACGGCTCGGTCCTGTACGGCACGACGGACGGCACGGACAACGGCATCGACGACGACAACCACACCGTCGTCGCCGTCGACGCCCACACCAAGAAGGTCCTCGCCAAGGACCTCACCACCGACCAGATCCCCTACTTCAACGACACCACCCAGTACGGCTACCTCTCCACGGACGACGGCTTCTTCGTCTTCGCGCCTGCCTCGTGACACACGGGTCGCCAGGTCACCGAGGTCGCCAAGACATCGACGTACGAACGGAGTTCACGCCACCCGCGTGAACTCCACCGTCACCTCCGGCGGCCCCCCGGCCACCCCCCGGTACACCCCCTTGTGCGGCGTCACGTCGTCATAATCCCGTCCCCGGCCCACGACCACATGGGACTCGTCGGCGCGGGTGCTGTTGGTGGGGTCGTAGCCGGTCCAGTCGCCCGCCCAGTACTCGATCCAGGCGTGGCTCTGGCCGGCGACGGGGCGGTGGAGTTCGGCCTCGCGTTCGGGGTGGAGGTAGCCGGAGACGTAGCGGGTGGGGAGGCCGAGGCCGCGCAGGAGACCGGTTGTGAGGTGGGTGATGTCCTGGCAGACGCCCGCGCCCTGTTCCCAGGCCTCCATGGCGCTGGTGTTCACGCCGGTGGCGCCGGGGATGTAGCGGACCTGGTCGGTGACGAGGGAGGAGACCGCGACCGCCGTCTCGTGGGGGTCCAGGCCGGATGCCAGGTTCCGGGCCCGTTCCACCAGCTCCGGCGGCACCGTCGTACGGCTGGTCGGCGCCGCGTACTCCAACAGGCGTGACTGGGACGTCACTTCGGCCACCTTCGCCCATGTGGGGGCAGCCCTCAGCGGGCCCGGCGGGGCCGTCTCCACCAGGCTGGACGCCGTGATGGTCAGGTCCGCGTGGGGTTCCATGAGGTCGAAGCCGGTGACCTGGGTGCCCCAGTAGTCCCAGTACGACCAGGTGGCGGTGGAGGGGTTCACGGTGACCCGGGCGTCCAGGGTCGTCTGGCCGGGGAGTGTCAGCGGGGTCATCCGCACCTCGTTGTGGGAGGAGACGGCGGCCTGCGCGTAGGAGACGCGGGTGGTGTGACGGATGCGGAGACGGCGTGTCACGGGAGTGGTCATCTCGCTCACGCTCCTTCCTGGGCCCACTCGACGGGCCCCTGGTACGGGAAGAACTTTTCCGCCACCGCCTCCGCCGAGGCCATGCACGCCTGTTGCAAGTCCTTGAGGAGGAGGGGGAGTTGGTCCTCCAGGGCCGACAGGTCCAGGTACTCAAGGCGGGTCCGCATACGGCCTATCGGGCGGCGTGCCGGATCCTGGCGCGGGCGGCCGAGCGCCGCCAGGCACTCCTCCGCCGTCGTGAGGGCGTGCAGGGCCGAGCGCGGGAAGTCCCGGTCCAGCAGGAGGAATTCGGCCACCCGCGGGGTGTCGCCGAAACCGCCGTACACCCGGGCATACGCCTCGTCCGCGCCGCTCGCGCTCAGCAGCGTCGGCCAGTCGGGGGCGTGCGCCGCGTCCAGCACCCGTACGGACAGCAGTCGTACGGTCATGTCGACGCGCTCCAGGCTTCTGCCCAGCACCACGAAGCGCCAGCTGTCGTCCCGGCTCATCGTCGAGTCGGCGAGCCCGAAGAAGAGGGCGGCCCTGCGGCGTACGAGTTCGAGGTAGGCGTACGGGCCCGTGCGGCGCGCGGCGAGACGCTGGTCGGCGAGGGCGTGCCAGGTGGAGTTGAGGCACTCCCACATCTCCGACGACACCGCCTCGCGCGCGCTGCGGGCGTTGAGGCGGGCGGCGCCCAGCGCGCCCTCGATGGAGCAGGTGGAGCGCGCGTCGAAGGCCAGCTGGTCCAACACCTGCTGCATGTCGACGCGTTCGTCTCCGGCGTCCACGCCGAGGATGGCGTACAGCGACCGGCAGGCGACGTCCTCGTCGCGCCAGGGGTCTTCGAGGAGCCGGTGGAGGTAGGCGTCGAGGATGCGGCCGGTGGCGTCCGCCCGCTCCACGTAACGGCCCGTCCAGATCAGGGCTTCGGCTATCCGGGAGAGGATCACGTCGTTCACTGCTGCTGTGCCCCTTCCTGTACGACGGCGGGGGTGCCGTCGGGTCCGAGCTGGCGCGGGACGACCTCCGGAACGGTGTCGCTGAACTCCGGCTCGGGGTGCTCGGCGGGTCCCTCCGCCAGCACCCAGGTGTCCTTGGAGCCGCCGCCCTGGCTGGAGTTGACGATGAGGTTGCCCTCCTGGAGCGCGACCCGGGTGAGCCCGCCGGGCAGCACCCAGATGTCACTGCCGTCGTTGACGGCGAACGGGCGCAGGTCGATGTGGCGCGGCGCCATGCGTTCGCCCGCGAGGGTGGGGGAGGTGGACAGGGCGACCGGCCGCTGCGCGATCCAGCCGCGCGGGTCGGCGGCGACGGCGGCGCGGGTGCGTTCGAGGGTCTCCCGGTCGGCCTTCGGCCCGATGACGATGCCCTGGCCGCCCGCGCCGTCCACCGGCTTGATGACGAGCTGGTCGATCTGGTCGAGCACGGCGTCCAGCTGGCCCGGTTCGTCCGGCCGGAACGACTCCACGTTCGGCAGGACGGGCTCCTCGCCCAGGTAGTACCGGATGAGATCAGGAACGTACGTGTAGAGGAGCTTGTCGTCGGCGATTCCGTTGCCGACGGCGTTGGCGAGCGTGACCGCGCCCGCCTGCGCGGCGCTCAGGATGCCCGGGCAGCCGATCACCGAGTCGGGCCGGAAGTGCAGCGGATCGAGGAAGTCGTCGTCGAGCCGCCGGTATACGACATGGACCGGCATCTCGCCGCGCGTCGTCCGCATCCAGACACGGTTGGCTCGGCACACCAGATCATGCCCCTCCACCAGCTGCACGCCCATCAGCCGGGCCAGCAGCGCGTGTTCGAAGTACGCGGCGTTGCTGGGGCCGGGCGTGAGCACGACGACACGCGGGTCGCCGACCCCGTCCGGGGCCGCGGCCCTGAGCGCGGCGAGGAGCTTCTGCGCGTAGCCGTCCACGGGGACGACATGCTGCTCGGCGAAGAGGGAGGGGAAGATCCGGGTCATCGCACGCCGGTTCTCGATGACGTACGACACCCCGGACGGCACGCGAACGTTGTCTTCGAGCACCCGGAAGTCTCCGGCCTCGTCCCGTACGAGATCGATCCCGGCGACATGAATCCGGACACCGCCCGGTGGCTCGACCCCGTGCGCGGCTCTGTGGAAATGCGGTGAGTTGAGCAGCAGCCGCCACGGGACGACACCGTCCTCGAAGGCCCGGCACGGCCCGTAGGCATCGCTGAGATAGGCCTCAAGGGCCCTGACCCGTTGAGCGACCCCGCGTTGTATGAGATCCCATTCGAGCGCGTCGAGGATCCTCGGAACAAGATCCAGCGGCCAGGGCCGCTCCTCGCCCGCGAAGGCGTAGGTCACGCCCCGGTCGGTGAACGCACGGGCCATCTGATCGGCCTTGAACCGCAGTTCACCCGGTTCGATCGGCTGAAGCGCCGCCAGCACCGGCTCATAGGCGGTCCTGACCTCACCCGGCCGCTCAAACATCTCGTCCCACGCATCGGCCAACGCGTACGCGTCAAATATGTCCGCCATGGACTGACGTTAAGTGCGATACGTAACGCGCCGATCACTCGACGATTTCCACCGGCTCACGCGGTGTTTCGACGAGCTCCACTCTGCGCTGCCGCGCTCCGGCGCGCGCCGCGGCCCTGGCCGAAAAGGGGGGTGATCGACCAGGGCCGCTCGGAGCGCCGTCGCGCCCGTGGGAAGCGGTACCACCATGCACCGGGTGCCGGGGCCGCGCCACCGTCATCTTGTTGCAACGGGCGAGGAGGAGGTGGGGATTTTTATGCACAAAGGCGGGTGAGAAGGGGCGCGCGGGCGGGGCAGCCGTGTTGCGATGCCGGACGGGTCCGCGCATAGTTGCGCTGCGACAGACGCTGTTTACGCGGGGCTTGCACCAGCGGTTGGAGCCAGAGGTGGAAGATGGCCGGGCACGGGACGGACACGCATCCGCACGGGGCTGACCGACTGTGCGAGGCCGGAGACCGGGTCTACTCCCGGGCCGTGCGGCGCGGCCGTGTGCCCCGCGAGGCCGCGGAGACCGTGCCCTGCCTGCTGGAGCTGGCGCTGTTGCACCCCGACCCCGACGACATGGGCTGGCTGGTGCCGACCTCGCCGCAGGAGGTCATGACACGTCTCCTGCGGGGCCTGTACGAGGAGGTCAGCGCGAGCCAGGCGCGGGTGGGCGACGCGGTGTCGGCCTTCGAGTGGTACGCGGGGCTCGGCGGACGCGTCCAGGCGCCGGCCGAGGGGGTGGCGATCCGCGTCCTCGACGGACTCCCGCGTATCCGCGCCGCGATGGACAAGGCGACGGAGGAGTGCGCGAGCGAGGTCCTGGCGGTGCAGCCGGGCGGCATCCGCCGCGAGGACGAACTCTCCGAGGGCCTGCACCGCGCGCTGGAGATGCGCCGCCGGGGCGTCCGTATGCGCGACCTGTACACGCATGTGGCCCGGCACGGCCAGGGCCTGCTGAACTACATGGAGTTGATGGGCGGCGCGGCGGAGGCCCGGACGCTGGACGAGGTCGTGGAGAGGCTGATCCTCTTCGACCGCAAGGTCGCCTTCATCCCCGCCAACACGGACCGCACGATCGCCCTGGAACTCCGCCACCCGGCCCTGGTGGACTACCTGGTGACGGTCTTCGAGCGGTTGTGGCGCCTGGCGATCCCGCTGACGTCCCCGCTCCCCTCGACGGGCATCGAGGGCATCACACACCGCGAGCGGTCGATCGCCGCCCTGCTGGCGGAGGGACACCAGGACGCGGTGGTCGCCGAGCGGCTCGGGATCAGCGTCCGTACCTGCCGGGCACACATCGCACGGCTGTCGGAGACGCTGGGGGCCGCCAGCCGCACGCAGCTGGGGGTGCGGATCGCTCAGGCGGGTCTGGATGGGCCTCCTCGGGCGCCGGAGGTTGAGCCGGTCACGCTTCCGGGTGCTGGCCCGGGCGTCATTCCGGGGGGCGTACCGGGGGTTGTTCCGGGTCTTCGTGCTGTCGCTGATCCAGAATCCCCGACCGGCCTATGAGGTAACCGAGTTGGGCTCGGCTCTCGCTGCCTAGGGTGGCGGCGAGTTTGGCTATGTGGACTCGGGCGGTACGGACGTTCATGCCGAGGCGGTCGGCGATGGCGGTGTCGGTGAGGCCTTCGATGAGGAGGCTCGCGATGGCCTGCTGGCGGGGGCTGATGCCGTTCAGGGAAGGCCGTTGGACCGCTTCGGGATACATGGGGGTGGCGAGGCGCCAGAGGCGGTCGAAGGTGATGAGGAAGTGCTCGATGAGGGCCGGGTGGCGTATTTCCAGGGCGAGTTTGTAGTCCTTGCTCGCCGGGATGAAGGCCACGGTCCGGTCGACGACGATCAGTAACTGGGTGACTTCGTCGAGGGTGCGGGCCTCCACGTCGCCCTTCAGCACCTCGTAGCGGGCGACGACGGTGGGGGCGTGGCGGAGGGTGTGCTGGTAGAGGGTGCGGATACGGCCGCCGCGGTCGAGGAGGGACTGATCGCGGAGCAGGGCCTGGGAGTGGCGCTGGGGCTGCGAGTTGGCGCCGACGTGGCTGACGTGGGGCTGGACGGCGAGGATCTGGGACGCGCTCTCCATGGCCCGGGTGATGGCCAGGCTGATCTGGTCCCCGCCGTTGATGAGGCTGATCGTCGGGGTCTCCGCGGTCGCTGTGCGCGGGCTGTCGATCCGCATCAACGGCTCGAACACCGCGGCCAGCCGCTCCTCACGCCGCCGTTCGTCCGCGATACGGTCCTCGGCGCCGCGTAACAGCCGGTGCAGGGCGAGGGCGGGCGCCACGGGCTCCAGCCGCCGGGTGTCCTCGACGTGCGGCTGAAGCAACCCGAGGTCGAGCAGACAGGGCGCGGATACGGTGTCCTGGGCGGGCACCTGTCCTTCGCGGAGGGCCTGCGTGTACAGCTCTACGCCCTCCTCGCAGAGATCCTCCACACCGTGCGACCGATGTGCCTCCGTCACTCTGCCTCCTCCGGTTGCTCTTGTTGCCCTCGCTGCTCCTGTTGCTTGAGGATCCCGGATTCGGCGATGAGGTAGCCGAGTTGGGCTCGGCTTTCGCTGCCGAGGGTGGCGGCGAGTTTGGCGATGTGGACTCGGGCGGTGCGGATGTTCATGCCGAGGCGGTCGGCGATGGCGGCGTCGGTGAGGCCTTCGATGAGGAGGCTGGCGATGGCGCGTTGGCGGGGGGTGATGCCGTTCAGGGTGGGTTGCTGGACGGCTTCGGGGTACATGGGGGTGGCCAGGCGCCAGAGGCGTTCGAAGGTGATGGCGAAGAAGGCGATCAGGGCCGGGTTACGGACTTCCAGGGCGAGGGTGCGGTCCTTGCTCGCCGGGATGAAGGCCACTGTGCGGTCGATGACGAGCAGTCGCTCGGTGACCTCGTCGAGGGTGCGGGCTTCCACGTCACCCTTGAGCTGTTCGTAGCGGGCGATCACCGTTGGTGAGTGACGGAGCGTGTGCTGGTAGAGCGTACGGATACGGCCACCCCGCTCCAGCAGAGCCTGATCGCGGCCCAAGGATTCGGCCAGGCCTGCGGCGTTTCGGCCGGTGTAGGGCTGTATGGCGAGGAGTTCCTCGCGCGCGTCGGTCATGGCCTGTGTGATGGCCCGGTTGATCCGCCCCATACCGCTGAGGACGCTGATCGGCGAGGTGTCCGCCGCCGTATGCCGACCGTCGATCCGCATGAGCGGCTCGAACACCTCCGCCAGGCGCGCTTCGCGCTGCCGCTGCTGTGCGACGGCGTTGGCGGTGACGTGCAGCAGCCGGGGGAGCGCTATGGCGGGGGCCACGGGGAGTAGCCACCGCTGGTCCTCGATGTCTGGCTCAAGCAGGCCGCAGTCGATCAGGCAGGGGACGGGGTCGGCATTCTCGGTGGGCACGCGCCCTTCCCGCAGGGCCCGCGTGTACAGGGCCAGGCCTGCGTCACAGACGTCCTCCACTCCGTGTGGATGAGTCCCCGTGAGTTTCGATCTGCCGTCGGTCGGCACTCAGCTGTCCTTGTCCAGGAGACCTGACTGCGCGATGAGATAGCCGAGTTGGGCCCGACTGCCACTGCCCAGCGCGGCGGCGAGTTTGGCTATGTGGGCGCGGCACGTACGGACATTCATGCCGAGGCGACGGGCGATGGCCTCGTCGACGTGGCCCTCCACGAGTAGGTGGGCTATGGACCGCTGGACGCCGCTAATGCCATCAGTGGGTGGGGCGTACGGCGTCTGAGCGAGGAGGGGGGCGGCACGGCGCCAGAGTTGTTCGAAGACTTTGACAAGGTACTGGACAAGGCCAGGGTGGCGGAGTTCCAGGGCGACCCGGCGGTCGTCCTGAGCGGGTATGAAGGCGACTTCCCGGTCGAAGATCATCAACCGCTCTATGAGTTCCTCAAGCGTCCGAATCTCCACCTTCCCCTGAGCCATCTGCTCGGCGTACTCCAAGGTTCCCTGGCTGTGCCGAGCGGTGTGTTGGTAGAGGGTGCGCATGACGATGCCGCGCTCGATGATCCCGTGGCCGATCTCGACTGCCTGGTTCAGGACATCCTCGGGACGCCCACCGCCGGGCTGCACCGTGAGGATTTCGGACCGGCACTCCGCCGTAGCTCGCTGTATGGCCTCGTTGATCCGGGGAATGCCTTCCAGGACCGTGATGGCGTGGGTGGTCGGCCGGTCCTGGGCTGTGATGGACATGAAGGGCTCGAAAGAGTCGGTCAGGCTGATGGCCAGATGCCGACGCTCCTGGATCTCCCGCTCGATGGGGTGGAGACGCTGCGCGAGGGCGGCGATCGGCGAGACCGGCCGGAGCCAGTCCGGATCGTCCGGATCGGGATGGAGGAGCGAGAACTCGACCAGGCAAGGTGCAGGGGACACATCCGCACGAGGGATGCGTCCTAGGCGCAAAGCCTCGGCATAGAGCTGCCTGCCCACCTCGCAAAGATCCGCCACCCCGTGACCATGTGTCTGGTTCATGTGGCTATTGGGCAATTCTCCACCCCCCAGGGTCCTGAACGTGCAGGAACATGATGCACCTCGCAGGTGGCTTGACGTGTCCTGATGAGCCATCGTCTTCAGGGCGGGGGAGAAGACTTGGGAAGTGAGGACGAGGCCCAACATGTGCAGGAAAATGCTTCGCTCGGTGCTTGCTCTGGCCTTCTCGGCGGGACTTGTCTTCGGTGCGGCCCATGGCTTGGATGTGATCTGGAACAGCCAGCCTGCGACCGCGGTTCAAGCGGACACGGTTTGGAATGCTGTACCGGCGACCGTGACCATGGCCGACCCGGCTCCGGATCCGGTCTGGGACGCTGCTCCGGTGGACGCTGAGGCATGACCATCCCTCCTGACGACCGCTCCTTCCGCCGAGAAATGGCCACCGCCTACCGCTCCGGCTGGCACTTCATCGACCTGGTCACCGCCATCCCCCACAGTGGTGACTCGTTGATGGTGACGGTGTTCGGAGAGCCTGTCGTCGTCACCCGGGACGACGAGGACGACGTACGGGCGTACCGGTGTCTGCGGCGGCCTCGGGGGGCGCCGCAGCCGGTCCGGTGTGCCATTCGGTACGGAATGATCTTTGTGAACCTTGACCAGCGTGACCACCAGCTTGTCGAACCGGAAGCCCCGGACGTACAGACCATTGCAGCCACCCCCCGCAGTGCCTGACGCGATTCCCCCGTCGTAGTAGATCGCGCAGGTACTTCCCCCCGCAGCGGCGTCACCGTGACCTGAACACGGTGACGCCGCTGCAGTTTTACGTGAAACCTCCAGGATTCCGCCCATCTCGGCAAGGGCTGAAACCGGCCGTAGCCCGGCTGTCCCGGCTGCCCCCGCGTCAGCCCCGCCCCATCGCCGACGTCAGCTCCACCTCGATCACCACCCGCGCCGGATTCGGCGCCGGCACCCGCCCGTACCGCTCCGCGTACCGCGCCTCCGCCTCCGCGACGCGCGCCGGGTCCACGGACACCCTCGCGCGCCCCTCCAGCGTCGCCCAGCGGCGGCCGTCGACCTGGCAGACCGCGACCCGGGCCCCGTCCGCGCCCGCCGCCAGTACGTGGCCCACCTTCGCGCTGGACTTGTTGGTGATCACCCGAGCCAGACCCGCCTCCGGGTCGTATGTAACCCCGACGGGCACCACGTGCGGGCTCCCGTCGGGGCGGAGCGTCGTCAGGGTGCACAGATGCCGCTCGCGCCAGAAGCTGAGGTAGGTGGGGTCGGGATCACGGGGGTCTACGGGGTATGCGGCCATGGTTCGAAATGTAGCCGGAGCTGTCAGCGGTATGCCGTATGGCCTCCACGTCACGCCTTGAGTGGAATAGACTCAACTTTGTGTACGTTGGCCGAGTCAGGCAATGGTCTCAGGGGTCTCAGGCAACGGTCAGGGACACCGTGAGTCAGTGGGACACCAGGAGGAGGAGAACGCGAACGTGGACGCCGAGCTGACCAACAGGAGCCGGGACGCGATCAACGCGGCCACCAGTCGGGCCGTGTCGGAGGGGCACCCGGACCTCACCCCCGCCCACCTGCTGCTCGCTCTGCTGGCGGGCGAGGACAACGAGAACATCATCGATCTGCTGGCTGCCGTCGACGCCGACCAAGTGGCCGTCCGTGCCGGGACCGAGCGCGTCCTCGCCGGTCTGCCCAGCGTGACCGGGTCCACCGTCGCGCCCCCGCAGCCCAACCGTGAGCTGCTCGCCGTCATCGCCGAGGCTGCCGACAAGGCCAAGGAGCTCGGCGACGATTACCTCTCCACCGAGCACCTGCTCATCGGTATCGCCGCGAAGGGCGGCCAGACCGGCGACGTACTCTCCCAGCAGGGGGCCAGTGCGAAGAAGCTGCTGGACGCGTTTCAGAAGAGCAGGGGAGGGCGCCGGGTGACGACCCCGGATCCCGAGGGCCAGTACAAGGCGCTCGAAAAGTTCGGTACCGATTTCACCGCCGCCGCGCGGGACGGGAAGCTCGATCCCGTCATCGGGCGGGATCAGGAGATCCGGCGGGTCGTGCAGGTGCTGTCCCGTCGTACGAAGAACAATCCCGTGCTCATCGGTGAGCCGGGCGTGGGCAAGACCGCCGTCGTGGAAGGGCTCGCGCAGCGGATCGTGAAGGGCGACGTGCCCGAGTCCCTCAAGAACAAGCGGCTCGTTTCGCTCGACCTCGGTGCCATGGTGGCCGGGGCGAAGTACCGGGGTGAGTTCGAGGAGCGGCTCAAGACCGTGCTCGCCGAGATCAAGGACTCCGACGGGCAGATCATCACCTTCATCGATGAACTGCACACCGTCGTGGGTGCCGGTGCCGGCGGCGACTCCGCCATGGACGCCGGCAACATGCTCAAGCCCATGCTCGCGCGTGGCGAGCTGCGCATGGTCGGTGCCACCACTCTTGACGAGTACCGCGAGCGGATCGAGAAGGACCCGGCGCTGGAGCGGCGCTTCCAGCAGGTGCTGGTCGCCGAGCCCACCGTCGAGGACACCATCGCCATTCTGCGCGGGCTCAAGGGGCGGTACGAGGCCCATCACAAGGTCCAGATCGCCGACCGCGCGCTCGTCGCGGCCGCGACCCTCTCCGACCGGTACATCACCTCCCGCTTCCTGCCCGACAAGGCCATCGACCTCGTCGACGAGGCGGCCTCCCGGCTGCGCATGGAGATCGACTCCTCCCCCGTCGAGATCGACGAACTCCAGCGCGTCGTCGACCGGTTGAAGATGGAGGAGCTGGCGATCGGCAAGGAGACCGACGCCGCCAGCAAGGAGCGGCTGGACAAGCTGCGCCGTGACCTCGCCGACAAGGAGGAGGAGCTGCGCGGCCTGACCGCCCGCTGGGAGAAGGAGAAGCAGTCCCTCAACCGCGTAGGCGAGCTGAAGGAGAAGCTCGACGAGCTGCGCGGCCAGGCCGAACGCGCCCAGCGCGACGGCGACTTCGACACCGCCTCCAAGCTGCTCTACGGCGAGATCCCCACCCTGGAAAGGGACTTGGAGGAGGCCTCCGAGGAGGAGGAAGAAGCCGCCAAGGACACCATGGTCAAGGAAGAGGTCGGCCCCGACGACATCGCCGACGTCGTGGGCGCCTGGACCGGCATCCCCGCCGGGCGGCTCCTCGAAGGCGAGACGCAGAAACTCCTTCGCATGGAGGAGGAGTTGGGGCGCCGGCTCATCGGGCAGGCGGAGGCCGTGCAGGCCGTGTCCGACGCCGTACGGCGTACGCGTGCCGGAATCGCCGACCCGGACCGGCCCACCGGATCCTTCCTCTTCCTCGGCCCGACCGGCGTCGGCAAGACCGAACTCGCCAAGGCGCTGGCCGACTTCCTCTTCGACGACGAGCGGGCCATGGTCCGCATCGACATGAGCGAGTACGGCGAGAAGCACAGCGTCGCGCGGCTCGTGGGCGCCCCGCCCGGGTATGTGGGCTACGAGGAGGGCGGCCAGCTGACGGAGGCGGTGCGCCGTCGCCCGTACAGCGTCATCCTGCTCGACGAGGTCGAGAAGGCGCACCCGGAGGTCTTCGACATCCTGCTCCAGGTGCTGGACGACGGGCGGCTGACGGACGGTCAGGGGCGGACGGTCGACTTCCGCAACACCATCCTGATCCTCACGTCGAACCTGGGCAGCCAGTTCCTGGTCGAGCCGATGACCTCCGCGGAGGAGAAGAAGCAGCAGGTCCTGGAGGTCGTACGGGCCTCCTTCAAGCCGGAGTTCCTGAACCGGCTCGACGACCTGGTGGTCTTCTCGGCCCTCGACAAGGAGGAGCTGGAGCGCATCGCCAGGCTCCAGATCGACCGCCTCGCCCAGCGCCTGGCCCAGCGCCGGCTGACCCTGGAGGTCTCCGACGCGGCCCTCGCCTGGCTCGCCGACGAGGGCAACGACCCGGCGTACGGCGCGCGCCCGCTGCGCCGCCTCGTCCAGACCGCCATCGGTGACCGGCTCGCCAAGGAGATCCTGGCGGGCGAGGTCAAGGACGGCGACACGGTCCGGGTGGAGGTGTTCGGGGACGGGCTGATCGTGGGCCCGGCCACCGGCAAGACCCTGTGATCCCGGCGGTCGGCAAGACCCTGTGATCCCGGCCGCGGCTCAGGACGAGTAGGCCTCAAGGCGTACGAGGGCGGTGTCCCCGTCCTCGTACGCCACGGTCAGTCGTGCGTAGTCGGCGTCGAAGTCGGCGTTGAAGTCGATGTCCAGGCACACGTCCTGGTCGCAGGCCTCCGACGGCTTCTTGTCCGGGTAGGCGTCCGGGTAGGAGTCCTTCAGCCAGGCGGCGACATCGGTGCGCGGCATCTTCCAGGTGCCGCGCACCACGTCGTCCATCCAGTCGTCCAGCGAGCACTCACCGTCACGCGCGCTCTCGGGCAGCGTGCCGTGTGCGAACCTCATCGCCTGTGAACAGGTGATCGCCGAGTGTGTGCGGAAGGGATCGCCGCTCGCTTCGGCGGTGATCACCGACCACGCGAACCACCCCCCGACGACCACGGCGAATGCCAGGCACAGCGACCACATCCCCCACAGCAGCCACCGCAGTCCCCTCCGTATGCGCATGACCAGATCATGTCAGCGCTGGTCTGGCCGGGTGACCGGATCTTGTCAGCCTGCGGCGGAAGGGCCGTCAAGGGTTGCCACCCCCCGCCCCGGATGGGGGAGGATGGCAGGATCCGTACGAAGGGAAATACACGGTGAGCATCGACCCGTCCTCGATTCCGAACTTCGGGGGCCAGCCCGAGCCGCAGTCCGGCGGCCCCGCGGGCCCCGTCGTCCCGGATCAGGACCTCGTGAAGCAGCTCCTCGAACAGATGGAGCTCAAGTACGTCGTCGACGACGAGGGTGACCTCGCGGCGCCGTGGGAACAGTTCCGTACGTATTTCATGTTCCGCGGCGAGGGCGACCAGCAGGTCTTCTCGGTGCGCACGTTCTACGACCGGCCGCACCAGATCGAGGAGAAGCCGGCGCTGCTGGAGTCCATCGACGACTGGAACCGCCGCACGCTGTGGCCCAAGGTCTACAGCCACACGCACGACGACGGCACCGTCCGCCTGATCGGCGAGGCGCAGATGTTGATCGGCACCGGCGTCGCCCTGGAGCACTTCGTGTCCTCCACGGTCAGCTGGGTGCGGGCCGCCATCGAGTTCGACAAGTGGCTCGTCGAGTCGCTCGGCCTCGAAGAGGAGATCAACGAGGCGGAGAAGCCCGAGGGCGACGACGAGGAGTAATCCTCCGGTCAGGTCCTGACGAGCGGTTCTCCCGCCAGGTCCTAGAGCGGCGTGTGCGCGAGCACCACCAGATACGCGCCGTACGCGAACGAGAGCCCGGCCAGGGCGCCGACCACCAGGGTCGCGTGCCAGGGCCGGGCTCTCGCCGTCCGCACCAGCGCCGTCGCCAGCGGCAGCAGCAGCGGGAACGCCGGCAGCAGGAAGCGCGGCTTCGACTCGAAGAACCCGGAGCCGCCGAGCGTGATCAGCAGCAGTACGCCGCTGTAGACGACGAGCGGCAGCGGCGCCCGGTCCGCCATCAGCAGCGCGTACAGCAGGACGGCCGCCGCGACGATCACCAGCGTCACGGGGAAGACGAAACGGTCCCCGTGCAGGAGCAGGTGCTTGACGACGCTGAGCGAGCCCGCCCCGAAGTCGAAGCGTGAGCCCCACAGCCGCTGCACGTCGAAGTAGCCGCCGAGCGGATCGCCCTCGCGGATTCCCACCCACAGCACGAAGCCGCCCCAGCCGAGCGGCGCGAGCGCGGCGCCCGTCCACAGCCTGTGGGGAACTTTTCGCCCGCGCCGCCGCCAGATCTCGTACGCCGCCGAAGCGAGGACCGCCGCGGCCACCGCGAACCCGTTCGGCCGGGCCAGCCCCGCGAGCGCCGCCAGGGTGCCCGCCCACAGCCAGCGCCCGCTGAGCACCGTGTACAGCGACCAGGCGGCGAAGGCGGTCAGCACGGGCTCGGTGTACGCCATCGACAGCACCACCGAGTGCGGGAGCAGGCCCCAGAGCAGCACGAGGGCGGTGGCGACCGCGCGGCCCCGCAGCCGGGCCCCGATCGCGTAGATGCCGCCGGCTGCGGCCGCCGCCGCCAGCCAGGCGACCAGCAGGCCCGCCGTGCTCGCGTTCAGCGGGCTCAGGGCGGTGGCGGCGCGCACCAGCGCCGGGTACAGCGGGAAGAACGCCAGGTCGCTGTGGATGATGGTGGGCTGGAAGGTCAGCGTCCGGCCGTAGCCGTGCGCCGCGATCCCCAGGTACCAGACCGAGTCCCAGGACCGCGCGAGCAGCGTGAGCGGGTGCCTGCCGGTGGCCCAGGCGGTCGCGGCGAGCACGAGCACGCCGGTGAGGCGCGCGGCGGCGAACAGCCCCAGCGCGGTCACCGCGGCGATCGGCAGGCCCCGCGCGGCGCGGGACGGACGGGCGCGGTCCCCGGGCTCCGTGCGGGCGCGGCGAGCGAGGGTACTCGGGTGGGTCACATCCGAACTGTGCGTTCCCCACGGGGCACTCGCGACCTGTGCTCCTCCGCGCGGGTACGGTTAGCGCGCTCCCGGCGCGCCGTCCGCACGGACGGCGCCACCGGTGTTAGAGAGCCCGGGCCGGTGTGGGTGGAAGACCCTGGGCCGAGTCCGGCTACCAGGCCGCCTTGAGCCGCTTCGCCGCCTCCTCCAGCACCTCCGTCTGCTTGCAGAACGCGAACCGCACGAAGGGCGCGCCCGCCTCCCGGTGGTCGTAGAAGACGGCGTTCGGGATGGCGACGACCCCGGCGCGCTCCGGCAGGGCCCGGCAGAAGGCGAAGCCGTCGGACTCGCCGAGCGGCCGGATGTCGGTGGTGATGAAGTACGTGCCCTGCGGCCGGAACACCTCGAACCCGGCCTCCGTGAGCCCCGCCGCCAGCACGTCCCGCTTGGCCAGCATGTCCGCGCGGAATGCCTCGAAGTACGTGTCCGGCAGCGCGAGCGCCTCCGCCACGGCGTACTGGAACGGCCCCGACGACACATACGTCAGGAACTGCTTCGCCGACCGTACGGCGCTGATCAGGGCCGGCGGCGCGGTCACCCAGCCCACCTTCCAGCCGGTGAAGGAGAACGTCTTGCCCGCGCTGCCGATGGTGACCGTCCGCCCGCGCATCCCCGGGAACGTGGCCAGCGGCAGATGCTCGGCGTCGTCGAAGACGAGGTGCTCGTACACCTCGTCCGTCACCACGAGCAGATCCCGCTCGACGGCGAGCTTCGCGATCTCGGTGAGCTCCTCGCGGGTGAGCACGGTGCCGGTGGGGTTGTGCGGCGTGTTGATCAGCAGCAGCCGGGTGTTGTCGGTGACCGCGTCGCGCAGCTCGTCGAGGTCGAGGCGGAAGCTGCCCTCGTGCGGGCGCAGCGTCACCGGTACGCGCGTGCCGCCCGCCATCGCGATGCAGGCCGCGTACGAGTCGTAGTACGGCTCGAAGGCGATCACCTCGTCGCCGGGTTCCAGCAGCGCGAGCAGGGTGGCGGCGATGGCCTCCGTGGCGCCCGCCGTGACCAGGACCTCGGTGTCGGGGTCGTACGACAGGCCGTACCGGCGCTCCTGGTGCGCGGCGATCGCGGTGCGCAGCTCGGGGACGCCCGGGCCCGGCGGGTACTGGTTGCCGCGCCCGTCGCGCAGCGCCCGCACGGCCGCTTCCCGGATCTCCTCGGGGCCGTCGGTGTCGGGGAAACCCTGGCCGAGGTTGATCGAACCGGTGCTCATCGCGAGGGCGGACATCTCGGCGAAGATCGTCGTTCCGAACTCGGCGAGCCGGCGGTTGAGGAAGGGGCGTGCGGTGGAGGTCATGCCGGTCATCCTGCGCCCAAGCTCTGGACTTCCTCAACTCTGCTTTGCGCCGTGAGACGCGGGGGCATTTCCACGGCACGGCCCACGGGGGGCCGCTTTCGGGGGAACGAAAGGAGGGTGACGCCATGATCATCGGTCTCATCCTGGCGGGCGTCTGCATCCTGGTCGTCGTGGTCGTTCTGGCCACGGACCGCAGCCAGAAGGTCAGCCTGTCGAAGAGTGGCCGCAGGTCCCACAGCGGCTCGTCCTCGGACAGCAGCAGCAGCTGGTGGGCCGGCGGGGCGGGCGACGCCTCGTCCTGCGGCGGAGGCTCGGGAGGGCACCACTCGTCGTGCGGCGGCTCCTCCTCCTGCGGCGGGGGCTCGTCCTGCGGAGGCGGGTCGTCCTGTGGCGGCGGGGGCGGATGCGGCGGAGGCAGCTGACACGGGGCAGCTGAGCTCCCAGTGGGGGAAGCGCATCCGGAGCATTCCGGAGCACTGGGAAGTGTCCGTCGGGCAACGGCTGCCGGCGGGCACTTCCGCGCGCCGGGCGTACGCCGTGGTTGAACAGTTGAGCTGTGGAGCCCTCGGGGGGATGGAAACCCTACGAAGTTGGGTAAAAACGCTGTGGCGGCGCCACAGTTCATGATTCCCTCTAAATCACCGAAGCAGCCCCGAGCCGACAGGCCTCGGATGCCCGTCGGACGCGTCCATCGGATGCGTCCATCGGATGTCCTTCTGGTGTCCTTCCGACCGGGCTGACCGAGCCGTTCCCCCGGTGTCGACCGGGTGCGCCGGACCCCCACCTCCCTTTGCGTGCTAGCGGAGCCGACCCATGCTCACGACCCTGAAAACCTCGTACACCGACACGCGCGCGGCAGATCTCGCCTGGACCCTGGGCCGGGAACCGCTGCCGGCCCTCGCCACCCTCGACCTCGAACTCGCCGGGGCGAAGCTCCAGTTGAGACTCCTCGGCGCCTCCCACCAGGTACTTCTGGAGGAGGAGAAGGGCAGTTGCTCGGAGACGGTCGCGTGCATCCCGGGTTCCAGCACCCCCCTCCCGCTCGGCGTGGCGAAGCGGGTCGGCGACTGGGAGTACGAGTTCGCGGCCCGCGTCGAAGTGCTGTCCCCCGGCTCCTTCGCGGGCCGCGCCCAGGAGTTGCTGGACCTGGTCTCCGACCACCCCAACGGCCTCGCCGGCGTCTTCCCGGGCAGCCCGCACGCCTTCACCGCGCTGCTGGCCCAGCGCCACGACGGCCAGGTCCACTGGCGCACGTGGCACGCGTACCCGCAGGACGGGCAGTTGGTGGCGACGCGGACGAGGGTGGGGGTCCGGGTGGTGACGGGGGCTGCATTGCTCAGCCCGTCCGGCGTTTGAGGACGAGCGCGTCAGCGCGATGCGGGGGTCCGGGGGCGGCAGCCCCGGTGGTGACCCCACTTCAACCCCGGTTATCCCAAAGCGCAACGGTTCCACACGTGTGGGTGACGAGGCGTAGCGCCAGTGTGACGTAGCGTTCGCTGGGTGATCGAACCGCACGCGCCCGCTCCCCCCGGCGCGCCGCCGCCCTGGGCCGTCCAGGGCCAGGCGCGGCTGCCCGTACGACCGGGCTTCGGCCGGTTCCTCGTCCTCGCCGGAGTATTCGTCTGCGCGGCGTGTGGACTCGTGTACGAACTCGAACTCGTCGCCCTCGCCTCGTACTTGATCGGCGACTCGGTCACCCAGGCGTCCGTCGTGCTCTCCGTCATGGTCTTCGCCATGGGCATCGGCTCCCTCGCCGCGAAGCGGCTGCGCCCCCGCGCCGCGGCCGGTTTCGGCGCGGTCGAGGCGGCGCTCGCGCTGGTCGGCGGATGCAGTGCGATGGCGCTCTACGCGGTGTTCGCGTGGACGGGTGACTGGGGCGGCGTCTGGGCGAACGGATCCCGGTATCTGCTGGTGGCCTTCTCCCTCACCATCGGCCTGCTGATCGGCGCCGAAGTCCCCCTCCTGATGGAGCTGATACAGCGCATCCGTCGCCAGGACCCGGGTGGCGCGGTGGCGGACCTGTTCGCGGCGGACTACGTGGGCGCGCTGGTCGGTGGCCTGGCCTTTCCCTTCCTTCTGCTCCCGATGCTCGGCCAGCTGACGGGCGCGCTGCTCACCGGCACGGTCAATGCGGTGGCCGGCGGAGCCCTCGTACTGGGCTTGTTCCGCAGGGACTTGACCCGCCGGGCACGCTGGCTGCTGCTGGTCGCCAATCTCGTCGTCCTCGGACTGCTCGGCGCGGCCGCGGTGCTGGTCGACGACTTCGAACGGGCCGCGCGGCACGCGGTGTACGGGGCGGACGTACGGGTCGCGCTCCGGACCGGCGAACAGGAGATCGTCCTCACCGGCGGCACGCACGGCCGGCCGCTCGACCTCTTTCTCGACGGCCGGCTGCGGGTCAGCGGCCGCGACGAGGACCGCTACCACGAGGCGCTCGTGCACCCCGCGATGAAGGGCCCGCACGCGCGCGTGCTCATCCTCGGCGGCGGCGACGGGCTCGCCGCGCGCGAGGTGCTGCGCTACCCCGGCGTGCGCAGCGTGGACGTGGTGGAACTCGACGCGGGGGTGGTGCGGCTGGCGCGCCACGACCGGGCGCTGTCCGCCCTGAACGGCCATGCGTACGACGACGCACGCGTGCACGTCATGAACGCGGACGCCTTCCGCTGGCTGCGCGGCGCCCCGTCGACGTACGACGTGGTGATCTCGGACCTCCCCGACCCGGGCATCACGGCCAGTACGAAGCTGTACTCGCAGGAGTTCTACGGGCTCGCGTACCGCGTCCTGGCCCCAGACGGCCGGCTGGCCGTGCACGCGGGCCCGGTGACCTGCCGCCCCCGGGTCTTCTGGACGGTCGACACGACGATGCGCGCGGCCGGGCTCCGCACCACGCCCTACCGGGTGGGCGGCCGGGAGTCCGGCTTCGCGGCGGGCCCCGACCGCACGGCGGGCGGTGCGTCGAAGGCTCCGGGCGACTGGGGCTTCATCCTGGCCTCCCGCACGGGCGTACCCCTGAGCCTCGCGCCGGACGGCCCACGCCTGCGCACGCTGACCTCGGCGGGCCTGGCGGCGGACGCGCGCGCGGCCTCCCGCACCCGCGTCACGGGTTCGCTCCCGCCCTCCACGCTGGTGCATCCGCGGTACGCCGACTGAGGTGGAGGCGGGCGAATCCGGTGATACGCGGGTGCGGTCCGGGTCGTGCTGGGTAGGCTCGGTTGACATGGAGCATGAGGTGTTCGTTCCGGTTCCGGCCGAGCGGCTGAGGGAGGCGCTGGCCGATCCCGTACGGGTGGCCCGCGCGGTACCCGGCCTCCAGCAGGACGCGGGGACGCCACCCGTCTCCGGCCGCCTGAAGGTCCGCGTCGGCGGCCACACGATCACCTACCGCGGTGCGCTCCGGGTCACCGCCCAGGACGACGGCACCTACGCCGTCGAGGGCGACGCGACCGAGGCCCGTGGCGCCGGCTCGGTGAAACTGGCGCTCGCCGTGCGTCTTGTCCCGGCGGACGGCGGCACGACGCTTGCCTTCAGTGGCATGGCCTCCGGGGACGGGCGGGTGGCGGAACTGGCGCCGGATGCCGTGCTCTCGGCGGGGGTGCGGCTGCTGGGGCGGTTCGCGGAGAACTTGGGGGCGGGCGCCGAGGGTGAGTCTGCTGAGCGGGACGCGGAGGCTGGGCCGGATGTGGTGGCTGAGCCCGAGTCCGGAAGTCTCGATGACTCTGAGCCTGAGTCCCCGTCCGAGTCTGAGTCCGACTCTGTCTTCGATACCGAGGTTCCGCCTCCCGCGCTCGATCCGCTGGTGGATGACGAGCTGGCGGGGGAGGAGTTCGTGGTGGAGGCGGGGGAGCCGGGGCCGGAGGACGCCATGGCCGAGGCGGCGCATGCGCGGCGGACGATGATCGGCCGTAGTGCGGAGGAGGTGGACCATGCGCCTCCGCGTGGCCGCTATGCGCCCGTTCCGGCGCCTGAGGCCACCGCCGCCCGTGCCACTCTGCGGTGGGCGGCCCCCGCGGCGGCGCTGGCGCTGGCCTCGGCGATCGCGCTGACGCGGGCCCTGCGGAGACGGCGCTGAGTTTTCTCGCCCCCGCCGCCCCTACCCGTCCCATCCCTGGGGGCTGCGCCCCCAGACCCCCCTAAAAGATTGCGCAGTTCCCCGCGCCCCTTTTAGGGGCGCGGGGAACTGCGCAATCTTTTGCATCAGCCCCCACCCACCCGCAGCCGACACACAACCTCCCGGGGTCGAAGGGGCGGAGCCCCTGGGGTGGGGTCGTCCCAGTAGGGTCAACTTCGTGAGTAACGAAGACATCACGCTGACCGCGGGCGACGCGGAGGTGACCGTGGCGCCGGGTAACGGCGGACGGGTCGGAAGTCTGCGGGTCGGCGGCGTCGAACTGCTGCGGCAGGGCGAGAAGTTCGGGTGCTTCCCGATGGTTCCGTGGTGCGGAAGGATCCGCGACGGACGGTTCCTGGACGGGGCGACCGTCCAGCAGATGCCGCTCAACTCCCCACCGCACGCCATCCACGGCACGGCACGAGACGGCGCCTGGAAAACCGCCCGCACCGCCACGAACGAGGCCGTCATCACGCACGACCTCGTGGCCCCCTGGCCCCACCCCGGCCGCGTCACCCAGGCCTTCACCCTGACCGAGGACGCCTTCACGCTCACCATGTCCGTGGAGACGTACGGCGATTCCTTCCCCGCCCAGATCGGCTGGCACCCGTGGTTCAACAGGAACCTCGGCCAGCAGGACGCACAGGTGGACTTCACCCCCGCCTGGCAGGAGGAGCGCGGTGACGACCACCTGCCCACCGGTCGCCGGATCGAGCCGAAGCCCAGCCCCTGGGACGACTGCTTCGGCATGCCGGACGGGGTCGACGTGACGCTCACCTGGCCGGGGCAGATCGAGCTGAAGGTCGCCAGCCGGGAGCAGTGGGTGGTCGTCTACGACGAGCAGGAGGCCGCCGTGTGTGTGGAGCCGCAGACCGGGCCGCCCAACGGGCTGAACACCCTCCCTCGCCTGGTCACTCCCATCGAGCCCCTCGAAGCCACCACGACCTGGAGCTGGCGGCGCCTCTAAGCTGGCGGACATGAGTGACGTACGCGGCGCGCTGCTGCAGGAGATCAAGGACAAGGCCGTCGTGCACGGCAAGGTGACCCTTTCGTCGGGCAAGGAAGCCGACTACTACATCGACCTTCGCCGGATCACGCTCGACGGTGTGGCCGCTCCGCTGGTCGGTCAGGTCATGCTCGACCTGACCGCCGACATCGACTTCGACGCCGTCGGCGGTCTGACCCTCGGCGCGGACCCGGTCGCGACCTCGATGCTGCACGCCTCCGCCGCGCGCGGGAAGACGCTGGACGCCTTCGTCGTGCGCAAGGCCGGCAAGGCCCACGGCCTCCAGCGCCGCATCGAGGGTGCCGAGGTCAAGGGCCGCCGCGTCCTGGCGGTCGAGGACACCTCCACCACCGGCGGCTCGGTGCTGACCGCGGTGGAGGCGCTGCGCGAGGCCGGTGCCGAGGTCGTCGCCGTGGCCACGATCGTGGACCGGGACACCGGTGCCGCCGAGGCGGTCGCCGAGCAGGCCGGCGTGCCGTACCTCTTCGCGTACTCGAAGACGGATCTCGGCCTGGACTAGGCATCTCCCAGGCCCCGGCACGGGACCCCGCCGCCCTCGGGGTCCCGTGTCTCGTATGCCGCGTCCCGTATCCCGGACACGGTGTCTGGAGCATCCGGCCAAGTCTGGAAAGATGGGGACGACGATGACGTCGCCCCCCTAGGTCAGGGCCGAAAGCACCAGTCCCGACGTACCGCAGCAGCAGTACGCAGACCCGCACATACAAGGAGCGGACAGATGCCCATCGCAACCCCCGAGGTCTACAACGAGATGCTCGACCGGGCGAAGGCAGGCAAGTTCGCCTACCCGGCCATCAACGTGACCTCGACCCAGACCCTGCACGCTGCGCTGCGCGGCTTCGCGGAGGCCGAGAGCGACGGCATCATCCAGATCTCCACCGGTGGTGCGGAGTTCCTGGGCGGTCAGCACAACAAGGACATGGTGACCGGCGCTGTCGCGCTCGCCGAGTTCGCGCACATCGTCGCCGCGAAGTACGACATCACGGTCGCGCTGCACACGGACCACTGCCCCAAGGACAAGCTGGACGGCTACGTACGTCCGCTGCTCGACATCTCCGCCGAGCGCGTCGCCAAGGGTGAGAACCCGCTGTTCCAGTCGCACATGTGGGACGGCTCCGCCGAGACCCTCGCCGACAACCTGGCCATCGGCCAGGAGCTGCTCGCCAAGGCCGCCGCCGCGAAGATCATCCTTGAGGTCGAGATCACCCCCACCGGCGGTGAGGAAGACGGCGTCTCGCACGAGATCAACGACGAGCTGTACACGACCGTCGACGACGCGCTGCGTACCGCCGAGGCCCTCGGCCTGGGCGACAAGGGCCGCTACCTGCTCGCCGCGTCCTTCGGCAACGTGCACGGCGTCTACAAGCCGGGCAACGTCGTGCTGCGCCCCGAGCTCCTCAAGGACCTCCAGGCGGGCGTCGCCGCCAAGTACGGCAAGGCGAACCCGTTCGACTTCGTCTTCCACGGCGGCTCCGGCTCGACCGCCGAGGAGATCGCCACCGCGCTGGAGAACGGCGTCGTGAAGATGAACCTCGACACCGACACCCAGTACGCGTTCACCCGTCCCGTCGCGGACCACATGTTCCGCAACTACGACGGCGTCCTGAAGGTCGACGGCGAGGTTGGCACGAAGTCGAAGTACGACCCGCGCACCTGGGGCAAGCTGGCCGAGGCCGGCATGGCGGCGCGTGTGGTCGAGGCCTGCGCGGCGCTGCGTTCCACGGGCACCAAGCTCAAGTAGTACCCCTCCGGTACTCCCCCGAGTACTCCCACCAGTACTCCCATCGGTTCGGGCTCGGCACCCCCGCGGTGCCGGGCCCTTCCGTATGCTCCGAGGTATGGCTGCCCCGGCGCAGGAGAGACCGGCCGTACGGATTTCCACCCCCACGGGGAAGTGGATCCTGCTGACCACTGTCCTTGGTTCCAGCATGGCCATGCTGGACTCCACGGTCGTCAATGTCGCGCTGCCGCGCATCGGCCGTGACCTGGACACGAGCCTCGCGGACCTCCAGTGGACCGTGAACGCGTACATGCTCACCCTGGCGGGGCTGATCCTGCTGGGCGGCTCGCTCGGGGACCGCTTCGGGCGCCGGAAGGTGTTCGTCATCGGTGTGGTGTGGTTCGCCGCGGCCTCGCTGCTGTGCGGGCTCGCGCCCAGTGGTGGAGTGCTGATCGCCGCCCGGGCGTTGCAGGGGATCGGCGGGGCGCTGCTCACCCCCGGTTCGCTCGCACTCATCCAGGCGTCCTTCCATCCGGACGACCGGGCCCGGGCCGTCGGCCTGTGGTCCGGCTTCGGGGGCGTCGGCGCGGCGATCGGCCCGTTCCTGGGCGGCTGGCTGGTGGACGGCCCCGGCTGGCGCTGGGTCTTCCTGCTGAACATCCCGGTGGCGCTGGTGTGCGCCCCGATCGCGCTCCGGCACGTCCCCGAGTCGGCCGACGGCCAGACGCACAAGGGCTTCGACGTGCTCGGCGCCGCCCTCGGCGCACTGTCGCTCGCACTGGTGACGTACGCGCTGATCGAGGCCCGCAGCGGCTCCGTGCTCGTCGTGGTGACGGCGGTCGGGGGTGTCGCCGCGGGGGTCGCCTTCGTGTACGTCGAGAAGCGGCGGCCCGATCCGATGATGCCGCTCGACATCTTCGCCTCGCGCCAGTTCACGGCCGTCAATCTCGTCACCCTGTGCGTGTACGCGGCCTTCGCCGGGTTCTTCTTCCTGACCGCGCTCCAGCTCCAGGTCGTCGCCGGTTACTCGGCCCTCCAGGCCGGTACGGCGCTGCTGCCGACGACCGCCCTGATGCTGCTGTTCTCCGCCCGCTCCGGCGAGCTCGCCCAGCGCATCGGCCCGCGCATCCCGCTCACGGTGGGCCCGCTGCTGTGCGCGGCCGGGATGCTGCTGATGCTGCGGGTGGGCCCGGACGCCGCGTACGTCGTCGATGTCCTGCCCGCGCTGCTGGTGATGGGCGCGGGCATGGTGACGCTGGTCGCGCCCCTGACCGCCACCGTCCTCGCCTCCGTGGACACCGCGCGGGCGGGCCTGGCCAGCGGGATCAACAACGCGGCGGCCCGCGCGGCCGGTCTCATCGCCGTGGCCGCGCTGCCGCTGCTCACCGGGATGGGCCCGGACGCGTACCGCTCGGCGGACGCCTTCAACGCCGCCTTCCGGCGGGCGATGCCGCTGTGCGCGGGCGTCCTGGTGGTGGGGGCGGCGCTGGCCTTCACGACCGTACGCCGCCTGGCACCCGACTGCCGGCACCCCGAGTGCCGTACGCACGGGTGCGTGACGGCGCCGCCGCTGGAGCCGCAGCGCGCCGCTCCGGGCTCTCCGATCTCTCCGGGGCCCACGGCTTCCGGCACTGGTCCAGCCGCTTGATCTTCGCGGTCCCGGAGAGCCGGATCCCGTGCGCTGCCGGGCTCACGGCGAAACGTTGCCGCTCCCTCACCGAGCGGTCGCTCCCCAGCGATGCAGCAGACTGGAACCATGACGATTCACGAGAACCTCCTCGGGGGACCGCCCCCGACCCACCTGCCCGACGACCCGGGGCCGCGCGAGCTCCTCGCGAACGGCACGGCGTCCGCCGATGTCGCCGCCAAGTACCCCACCTCCTCGCTCGCCTGGGCGCAGCTCGCGGACGAGGCGTACGAGCGTGGCAGTGTCGTCGAGTCGTACGCCTACGCCCGTACCGGCTACCACCGCGGCCTGGACGCCCTGCGCCGCGGCGGCTGGAAGGGCCACGGTCCGGTGCCCTGGGAGCACGAGCCGAACCGCGGCTTCCTGCGCGCCCTGCACGGCCTCGCCCGCGCCGCGCAGGCGATCGGCGAGCAGGAGGAGTACGAGCGCTGCAGCCAGTTCCTGAAGGACTCCTCGCCGACGGCGGCGCAGACGCTGGGCTGAGTCCACGCAGGTCACGCGGGTCCGCCTGGTCGATGTGACCAGGCGGACCTTGCGGTTTCGGGGGACGATTGTGGAGGATGCCCGGTGGGGACCGGGGCCCCCGTGTCGATAACGGCAGGGGCGGACCGCTACCCGGAGTACGCATCAGGAGACAGCGATGTCGTCCCATCCGGCCCAGCCCGTCGAGGTTCAGCCCGCAGAGGCTCAGCTCGCAGAGGCTCAGGAGCCCGAGACCCCGCATCTCGACTTCCAGGGAACCACCCCGTACGAGGACTACGTCCAGGCGGACGTCCTCACCCACCTCCAGCACACCCGCTCCGACGACCCCGGAGAGATGGTCTTCCTGGTCACCACCCAGGTCATGGAGCTGTGGTTCACGGTCATCGTCCATGAGTGGGAGACGGCGGCGAAGGCCCTCCGCTCGGACGACGTCCCGACGGCCGTGGCCGCGCTGAAGCGGTCCGTACGGGAACTGGAGGCGCTGAACGCCTCCTGGCGGCCGCTCGGCCAGCTCACCCCCGGCCAGTTCAACTCGTACCGCTCCGCCCTCGGCGAGGGCTCCGGCTTCCAGTCCGCGATGTACCGCCGGATGGAGTTCCTGCTCGGCGAGAAGTCCGCGTCCATGCTGGTCCCGCACCGGGGCGCGCCGCGCGTGCACGCCGAGCTGGAGAAGGCGCTGCACGAACCGAGCCTGTACGACGAGGTGCTGCGGCTGCTGGCGCGGCACGGGCACGCGATCCCGGACGCCGTGCTGTCGCGGGACGTGTCCACGAGGTACGAGCCCTCCCCCGAGGTCGAGGCCGCGTGGACGTCCCTGTACGAGGGCCCCGAGAACGATGAACTCGCCCGCCTCGGCGAGGCGTTGACCGATGTCGCCGAGCTGGTGTGGCGATGGCGCAACGACCATCTCGTCGCCACGCGCCGCGCGATGGGCGCGAAGACCGGCACGGGCGGCTCCGCCGGGGTTGCCTGGCTGGAGAAGCGGGCGCAGAAGAACGTGTTCCCGGAGCTGTGGACGGCGAGGTCCCATGTCTGACGTGCCTGACGTGACTGAGCTGCGGGAGTCTGACATGCCTGACGTGCCTGAGCTGCGGGAGAGGGCCGCCGAGCTCGACGCGGCCGACGAACTCGCCAAGCTGCGCGAGCAGTTCGTGCTGGACGAGGTCGTGTACCTGGACGGGAACTCGCTGGGCGCGCTGCCGGTGGGGGTGCCCGGGCGGGTCGACGACGTGGTGCGCCGGCAGTGGGGTGAGCTCCGTATCCGCTCCTGGGAGGAGAGCGGGTGGTGGACGGCGCCGGAGCGGATCGGCGACCGGATCGCTCCGCTGGTCGGGGCCGCGCCCGGACAGATCGTGGTCGGCGACTCGACAAGTGTGAACGTCTTCAAGGCGCTTGTGGGGGCCGTACGGCTGGTCGGGGACGGCCGGGACGGCCGGAGCGGCCGGAACGAGATCCTCGTCGACGCGACGACGTTCCCGACGGACGGGTACATCGCGGCGTCGGCGGCGCGCCTGACGGGCTGCGAGCTGCGCCCGCTGGAGCCGGCGGAGGTGCCGGGTGCGGTAGGACCCCGTACGGCGGCGGTCCTGCTGAACCACGTCGACTACCGCACCGGTCGGCTGCACGACCTTCCGTCGCTGACGTCCGCGATCCATGACGCGGGCGCGCTCGCGGTCTGGGACCTGTGCCACAGCGCGGGCGCCCTGCCGGTCGGGCTGGACGAGCACGGGGTCGACCTGGCGGTCGGCTGCACGTACAAGTACCTGAACGGCGGCCCGGGTTCACCGGCGTACCTGTACGTCCGCGGCGACCTCCAGGACCGCTTCGACTCCCCCCTCCCCGGCTGGAACTCCCACGCCGACCCCTTCGGCATGAGCCCGTCGTACGCTCCCGCGCCGGGCGCGCTGCGGGGCCGCGTCGGCACGCCGGACATCCTCTCGATGCTGGCCCTCGAAGCGGCGCTGGAGGTGTGGGAGGACGTCTCGATCGACGCCGTCCGTGCCAAGTCCCTCGCCCTGACGGACTTCTTCCTGGAGTGCGTCGCGGCGTACGTCACCGGGGGCAGGGTGGAGTCGATCACTCCGTCCGCCCACGCGGAACGGGGCAGCCAGGTCGCGCTGCGCTGCCCCGACGCGGGCGAGGTGATGAAGCGCCTCATCGAACGCGGCGTGGTCGGCGACTTCCGCCACCCGGACGTCCTGCGCTTCGGCTTCACGCCGTTGTACGTGGGGTTCGGGGACGTGGAGCGGGCGGCGAGGGTGCTGGGGGAGACGCTGGGCTAGCCGGTTCGCCTGGGGGCGGCGGGTGGGTGGGTCGGGGCCGGGCCGGTACATCGCGAGCCCGTCGCCGGTGGACATTACTGCCCGCTGCCACGGCGGAACTGGGCAAGCGACCACGTAAGCGACGGGCTCGCGACGTACCGACCCGCCCCCTTCCGTGCGTCGTCGGGTGCGGCGCCGCGTCGCCCCCGGCCCGCTTCCGGCCCGCCCCCGGCCCGCCCCCGGTCTTTTGTCTTTTAGGGGCGCGGGGAACTGCGCGCCCAGCCCCCACGGGCCCGCAGACGACTTTCAGGGGCGCGCGGAACGGCGCAATCTTGAGGGGGGTCTGGGGGCGCAGCCCCCAGGAACGGGATGGGACGGGTAGGGGCGGCGGGGGCGAAAACCTCCTGGCCGGGTCACCCGACGACGTACACCCCGGCCGCGGCCGCGGCAACCGCCGCCTCGGCCGCACGATCGGCCGCGGCGGCATCCGGAACCACCCCCGTGGTGAGCAACGCGTAATAGAGCGGCGCCGACACCGCCCGCACAACCAGCCCGGAATCGGTCCCCACCGGCAACTCCCCCCGCACAACCCCTTGTTCCACACACGGCGCCCATTCAGCGACCCGCACGTCGTAGAACCGCCGCAACGCCTCCGCCGTACGAGAGTCACACGCCGCCGCAGCAATGACCGCCCGGAACAACGCCCCTTGCCGAGGATCGGCCAACGTCCGCCGCACCAGCGCGGCATTGGCCCGCAGATCCCCGAGCACGCTCCCCGTCTCCGTACGGGGAACGGACTGCTCGGCCATGTCACCGAGCAGATCGGCGACCAGGCCCGTCACCGACCCCCACCGCCGGTACACGGTCGTCTTCCCCACCTCGGCCCGCCGAGCCACATCGGCCAGATCGAGATGCGCGAACCCCTGCTCGGCGAGCACATCCCCGGCGGCCCGCAACACGGCCGCACGGACACGCGCGGTACGCCCTCCGGGACGTACGGTGCCGGGCTCGGCGGACATGGCGACCTCCTTGAGGGACGTGAACGCGGACGCACCACGGGCGGGACCGCGGACGCATCACGGGTGGGACCGCGGGCAGGCCCACGGGCAGGCCCACCATGGTGGACGCTACCCGCCAGCGTAACGAAACGGCAGGACCGTTTAACCCTAACCGAGCGTGATATCCCGGTGTAGACGCACGTCACGGGCCTGATACCGTCCCGGCCAACGGCCGAATTCTCCCCTGGTCCGCCAAATCCGTTTCACCGCTGAGAGGTTGGAGCATGCAGGACGACGCCGCAGCCGACGGGACCGCAGCGGAGCGCGACGCCGCGGAAGAGGCGTCGGCCTTCTCGCATCCGCCCGTGGACCCCGACATCACCGCCGCGTACGGCGACGACCCCGACCAGGTGATCGACTTCTACGTCCCGCGCGAGCCGGACCCCGCAGTCCTCGCCCCTCTCGTGGTCGTCCTGCACGGCGGTGCCTGGCGCGCCCCGTACGACCGTCGCCACATCACCCCGTTCGCGGACTTCCTGGCCCGCCGTGGTTTTGCCGTGGCGAACGTCGAGTATCGGCGGGGTGGCCCCGCCGCCAAGCCGGAGGGCGGCCCGATCCCCGCGCAGGGCGGGCCGGGTCCGGTGCAGGGCGCCGGTGGTCCGGTCGCGGGTCGCTGGCCGGACACCTTCGACGACATCGCGGCCGCGTTCGACGCGCTGCCCGCCCTCGTGCGTGAGCTGCTGCCGCAGGCCGATGCCCGGCGCATGGTCGTCACGGGCCACTCGGCGGGCGGTCAGCTGGCCCTGTGGGCCGCCGCGCGTCACCTCCTCCCCGCCGACGCTCCCTGGCGCACCGACCGGCCCGCCCCCTTGCGCGGCGTCGTCGCCCTCGCCCCGATCGCGGACTTCCAGGTCGCGGAGAAGCTCGACGTCTGCGGCGGTGCCGCCCGCCAACTCCTGGGCGGGGAAGGTGAGTTCGCGGATCGCCTGCCGTACGCCGACCCGGCGCTCCTCCTCCCCACCGGGATCGCCACCACTCTCGTCCAGGGCCGCACCGACATCGTCGTCCCGCAGGCCGTCGCCGAGTCGTACGCCGACGCGGCCGCCAAGGCGGGAGAGGTGGTCGGCCTGACGCTCCTGGAGGACGTCGGCCACTTCCCCCTGATCGACCCGGCGGCGGACGCGTGCGCGGTGGTGGCCGAGGAGATCGCCCAGCTTGCCTGGTGACCGGTCATCCAACTGGCCTGGTGGTAGGGGGAGTTGGCTGTTCCCCTGAGTTCCCCTGAGTGTTCCCGGTCATACCCGTAGTACCTGAGAGCTACCTCTCAGGTGAGCTCCCCAGTGGGACGACGACGACACGTCACGGTCCGTAACTTCCCTTCCAGCGACGCCCGATGAGTGGGCGGACTGGGAGGGAAGGACGCCATGGCCATGGGTCAGGAGGGGCTGGGGGCTGCCCGGGCTGCGGAGGCTGCGCGGCGAGGGTCCGGCCGAGGTGCGGGCCGAGTCGTCCGGCGGGTGCGTCGTGCTCTGCTCGCCGCGTTGGTCATGGGCGCCGTGGTCGTCCCCGTGTCCGCCGCCGCCCGGCCTCGGATACCCGCCCCGGCACCCGCGGTCCTCGCGCCGGTGACGGCATCGACGCTGGACACGGCGTATGCGGCCAACCGTGCCAACGCCGCGGAGGCGGCCCGCATGGCCGCGGACCACGGCGACCGCACCCGCGCCGCCGCTGACCGCGCCATGGCCGCCCCCTCCCGCCGCTTCCTCTCCTTCGACGGCCGGGGCGCCGGCCAGGCCGTCGAGGTCTTCGGCGACCTCGCCCACGCCGACCGCGTGGCCGTCCTGGTCCCCGGTTCCGACACCAGCCTGGAGACGTACGGCCGCTTCCGCGCCGGCGCCCTCGCCCTGCACGACCGCCTCGGCCCGCGCACGGCCGTCGTCGCCTGGCTCGGCTACGAGACGCCGGGCACGGTGAGTCCCACGGTCCTGACGACGGGCCGGGCGGAAGACGCGGCCCCGCGCCTCAAGGGGTTCATACGCGAACTGCGCGGCGTCGTCGGCCAGTCGGCGCGGATATCCCTGCTGTGCCACTCGTACGGCTCGGTGGTCTGCGGCCGCGCGGCCCAGGGTCTGGACGTGGCGGACATCGCCCTCATCGGCAGCCCGGGCACCGGAGCGGACTCCGCGGCGGCGCTGCACACGTCCGCCCGCGTCTGGGCGGCCCGAGGCGCCGACGACTGGGTCGCGCACGTTCCGCACACGAGCACCGACCTCTTCGGCACGACCGTCGGCTTCGGCACCGACCCGGTGTCCCCGGCCTTCGGCGCCCACGTCTTCGCGGCGGGCGACGGCGGCCACAGCGACTACTTCACACCGGGCTCGGTGTCCCTGGACAACCTCGCCCGCATCGTCCTCGGCGACACCTCGGAGGTGACCCGTGCGTGAAATGAGCCTGCGCGGAACGCGGCGACGTGAAATGCGCCTGCGTGAAATGAGCCTGCATGAAGTGAGTCCGCCTGAATCGAGTCCGCGTGAATCGAGTCCGCGTGAATCGAGTCCGCGTGAAGTGAGTCCGCCTGAATCGAGTCCGCGTGAAGTGAGTTCGCGTGAAGTGAGCCCGAGTCTTCGGAAGAACGCTCCGGCGCGCGTCGACGGCCCGCAGGGGGCACTGGCACCCCCGGCCGTGGGCCGCGTGCCCCGACCCCGTCCCGCGCTGAACGCCATACGCACCGCCGCACACCGCATCGACGAGGCGACCCCCGCGGAGCGTGACCGTGCCGTCGATGCCCTGCGGGCCCTCGCGATTCTCGGTGTCGTCCTCGGCCACTGGCTGGTGACGGCCCTGGTCGCGGACGGCGGCGCGCTGCGTACGGCGAGCCCCTTGCAGCACATGCCCTGGCTGGCCCCGATCTCCTGGGTCTTCCAGACGCTCGCCGTGTTCTTCCTGGTGGGCGGGCATGTGGCGACGAAGAGCTATGCGTCGGCGCGGGCGCGTGGCACGACGTACGGGCAGTGGCTGCGTGCCCGACTGGGCCGTCTCTTCAGGCCGGTGGCGGCGGTGCTGACCCTCTGGACGGCGGCCACGGCCTGTCTGTTCGCGTCGGGCGCGGACTTCGCGACTGTCCACACGCTGGTGAAGCTCGCCCTGTCCCCGCTCTGGTTCCTCCTGGTCTTCGCCGGACTGACCGCGGCGACGCCCCTGGTGACGCGGATCAACCCGCTGTGGCCGCTGGCCGTCGTCCTCCATGTGGACCTCATTCGCTTCGGCCTCGGCGGCCCGTCCTGGCTCGGCTGGGTGAACGTCGCGGCGGGCTGGCTGGTGCCGTACACCCTCGGCGCGGCCTGGACACGCGGTGAGCTGGACCGGCGGCGCGCGGGCTGGGTGCTGTTCACCGGCGGTGCGGCCGTGACGGCGGCGCTGGTGGCGTGGGCCGGCTACCCGGCGTCGATGGTCGGCGTCCCGGGCTCCGCGGTCTCCAACCTGGACCCGCCGACTCTGGCCGCGGTCACCTTCGGTCTGGCCCAGTGCGGCCTCGCCCTGCTGCTGCGCGAGCCGCTGCGCCGGGTGATGCGGCGCCCCGCGGCCTGGGCGGGGATCGCCTTCGCCAATCTCTCCGCGATGACGATATTCCTGTGGCACCAGACGTCCATGATGGCGGTCACCGCCCTGGGCCTCCTCGCGGGCCGTCTCCCCGGCCTGCACACCACCCCGGACGGGCTGGGCTGGGTGGCCGCCCGGCTCGCCTGGCTGCCTGTCTTCGGCCTCGCCCTCGCCGTCTGCTGGTCCGCCTTTCGCACCTACGAACAGGGGCCGCGCCGCCGTACCGGCCGCCCGTCGCGAGTCGTCCGCATCAACCGCCGCCCAGGCCGGGCGGGAGCAAAGGCGATGCCTCGTGCCTAGGGTTGGCCACGTGACCAGCGAGGAGCACCGGGACCCGGACAGCGAGCCCTCCACGTCTCCCATGCCGCCCCCCGTGCCTCCGGTGTCCCACGACGCCGGGCTCAGCCCGCGGGACACGACGCGCCGTCCCCAACGGCAGGACGGCAAGGGCGAGTCCACCCCTCGAAAAGCCCCGCGCAAGCCCAACAAGCCGAACAAGCCCAACCCGCAGGAAGCCTCGGGCAACGCCGCGGCGCCCAACACCCGCCCCGCCGCCCGCGCACGGGGCGTCAGAACTCTCGTCGGCTCGGTCCTGACCGACCTCGGGTCGTCGTCGGCCGCGCCGTTGCCGCCGCTGTCCCGGCCGCGGTGGCTGCGCTGGCTGCCGCATGTCGTGGTGTGCTGGATCGCCCTCGGCGTGGCGCTCGCGGGTGTGGACGCGCTGAACAACTCCTATCGGCTGGGCTTCGCGATGGGCACGTCGACCGGGCTCGCGCAGGGAGGGGCGATCGCCCTCGCCCTGTGGCGGCCCGTGCCGGCCTGGTGGCTGTCGCTGGGAGCCACGGTGCTGGCCGCCTCGGCCGCCCGGGGGCACATGCCGGTGGACTTCCTGCCGCCGGGCCCGGACTGGCCGTGGAGTTCGCCCGCGATCACCGCGCAGGCCTTCGTGCTCTTCCTCCTCGCCCTGCGGGTACCCGCGCGCGTGGCCGTCGGCGCACTGTCCCTGACCGCCCTGGCGACGTACGTCGTGCAGGGGCTGGTCGGCGGGCAGGCCTACCGTTCGACGGGGCTGATGGCGATCGTCGTCTTCGCCGCCGTCGTCCTCCTCGGCACCGCCCTCCGAGGCCGTCGCGAGGCCCGCACCCAGCTCGTCGAGCAGGCCTCGTTGACCGAGGAGGAGCGCGCCCGCCGCACCCTCCTGGAGGAGCGCAACCGGATCGCCCGCGAACTGCACGACGTGGTCGCCCACCACATGTCGGTGATCTCCATTCAGGCCCAGGTCGCCCCGCACCTGGTCGAGAACCCCACCGAGGAGCTGAAGGAGAACCTGGAGGGCATCCGGCAGAACGCGCTGGAGGCGCTGACCGAACTGCGCCGCGTCCTCGGCGTGCTGCGCTCGGAGAACCCCGAGGACCCGTACGGCCTCGGTGCCGGTACGGGCGCCGCGCCGGACGCCCCGCAGCCCACGCTCGACCGCCTCGACGCCCTCGTCGAGAACACCCGGGCCGCCGGACTGGACGTGACCACGGAGATCACCGGCGAGCAACTCCCCCTCGCGCCCGGCGTGGAGCTGTCGGCGTACCGGATCATCCAGGAGGCGCTGAGCAACGCCCTTCGGCACGCGCCCGGTTCCGCGGTCCGCGTCGAACTCTGGCACTTCCCGCGCGGCCTCCAGGTCCGGGTCGTCAACTCGAGACCTGAGCGCCCCGCCCCACCGTCCCCGGGCGCCGGGCACGGTCTGCTCGGCATGCGGGAGCGCGTCGCGATGCTCGGTGGCACCCTCGTGACCTCGGAGACATCGTGCGGCGGCTTCGCGGTGGCGGCCTTCCTGCCCCGCAACGGCGCGGCTCCCGCAGGCGAAGGCTCGAAGGACGACCCCCCGCCCCCTGGCTCCACCGACGACAACTCCACAGGCCTCCCAGGAGAAGAGACCCCATGACAAGCGCGAGCGGCACCATCCGCGTACTGATCGCAGACGACCAGCAGATGGTCCGCCAGGGCTTCACCGTGCTGCTCAACACCCAGCCCGACATCGAGGTGGTCGGCCAGGCGGTCGACGGCCTCGACGCGATCGTCAAAGTCGCCGAGCTCGCCCCGGACGTCGTCCTGATGGACATCCGCATGCCCGAGCTAGGCGGCATCGAGGCCACCCGCCGCATCACCGAGAAGACCCCCCACATCAAGGTCCTGGTCCTCACCACCTTCGACCTCGACGAGTACGTGTACGACGCCCTGCGCGCCGGCGCCTCCGGTTTCCTCCTCAAGGACGCGTCCGCCGACCAGCTCGCCGAGGCGGTACGGGTGGTAGCGGCGGGCGACGCCCTGCTCGCCCCAGGCATCACCCGCCGCCTCATCGCCGAGTTCTCCCGCCTCGACTCCACCCCCCGCGCCCCCCTCAAGCAGCGCGTGGGCGAACTGACCGAACGCGAGACGGAAGTCCTCGCACACATCGCTCAGGGCCTGTCGAACGCGGAGATCGCCGAACGCCTGGTGGTAGCCGAACAGACCGTGAAGACCCACGTAGGCCGCATCCTCGTAAAACTGGGCCTACGCGACCGCACCCAGGCAGCGGTCTTCGCCTACGAGTCGGGCCTGGTCCGCCCGTCGGGCTACTGACCCCACCCCTCGACCACGTGCCGCGCCCGCGGCGCCCCCGACCACGTGCCCCCGCAAGCCCCCAGCCGATACGGCCCGCAGCCGGCGATGCACGGTCCCACCCACTCCCAGCCAAGACGGCGGCGCGGTCGGCGACGCACGGAAGGGGCCGTGTCGGTACGTCCAGCCCGTCGCTTACGTGGTTATGGGCAAGTTCATGCTGTGGAAGCAGGCAGTAATGCCCACCGGCGACGGGCTGGATGTACCGGCGCGGCCCCGCCCCACCCACCGGCACAGGGCGCCCCACCCGCCGGCGGCAGGCGACACACCCACCCACGCACGCACCCGCCCACGCCCCCGCCCACCCACCGGCCGACGGACCCCGGCCATACCCGTAGTACCTGAGACGGATCCGCAAGGACCCTCCTCGCAGGTGACGACCGAGCCCCCCGCGGCGGCCTACCGTTTTGAACGTGACCGAGACGACCCAGACCCAGACGCAGATGACACCGCCAGGCGGTGCCAAGCCACGCAGCCCGGAGTTCCGGCTGGCCGCGGACGCCCTGCGCGGGCTGCGGCAGGACCTGTTCCACGACGCCTTCGCCTACCGCCCGCTGCCGCGGATGCGGCTGGACGGCCCGCTCACCCGACGCCTGCACGGAAAAATAAGGGAGTACGCGGCCTGGACCCCGCACGCCGCGGTGGCGGCGGCCGGACTGATGGCGATGGCCGTGGCCTCCGTGGACGGCGACGCCGGCAGCGTCGGGACGCTGGTGTCCGGACTCCTCGCCCTGCTCCCGGTCCTGGCGACCCTGATCCGGCCGGTCGGTGCCTTCTGGTTCTCGCTCGCGGCGACACCGGTCGCCGCCGTGCTCGGCAGCGGCTGGAGCGACTGGCCGTGGCAGCCCGGCAGTTTCGCCGCCCATCTGGTGGTGCTGACGGTCGTGGCGCTGCGGACGAGGCCACGCACCGCCGCATGGATGTGGGTGCTGACCGCGGTGTACGGGATGGTCGCCGAGACCTTCTTCGGCGCGGGGTACTACGCCACCAACACCGTGCCGCTGCTGTTCGTCACCGCCCTCGCACTCCTCGTCGTCACCGTCCTGCACATACGCCGAGAGGCGGAGCAGGAGGTCACAGCCCACCAGTCGGAGACGGCACAGGAGCGCTCCAAGCGCACCCTTCTCGAAGAGCGCACGACCATCGCCCGCGAGCTGCACGACGTGGTCGCCCACCACATGTCGGTGGTCGCCATCCAGGCGGAGGCCGCCCCCTACCGGGTGGAGAACCCGCCGCCGGAGCTGGAGCAGGCCTTCATCACGATCCGGGAGAACGCGGTGGCGGCGCTGACCGAGCTGCGCCGCGTGCTCGGTGTCGTCCGGGCCGAGGACTACGAGGCTCCGGACGCCCCCCAACCCACCCTCGCCGACCTCGACGCGCTCCTCGCCAATGTGCGGGACGCGGGCCTGACCGTCGAGAAGGCCGTGACCGGCGCGGTGCGCGAACTGCCGCAGGGCGTCGAGCTGTCGGCGTACCGGATAGTCCAGGAGGCGCTCAGCAACACGCTGCGGCACGCGCCGGGTGCGGCGGCCCGTGTGGAGATCGGTTACGTCCTCGGCGGGCTCGGCCTGCGCATAGTCAACGGCCCCGCGCCGGCGACGAGCCTGACGAAGTCCACGCACGGCGCGGGGCACGGCATCACCGGTATGCGCGAGCGGGTCACGATGCTGGACGGCGAGATGACGGCGGGCGAGGCGGACGACGGGGGCTATGAGGTGACGGTGTTCCTGCCGGTGCCCGCCATGGAGGAGTCCGGATGACGGGCGGCACCAGCGGCACCATTCGCGTACTGATCGCCGACGACCAGGTGATGGTCCGCGAGGGCTTCTCCGTGCTGCTCGGCGCGATGCCGGACATCGAGGTGGTCGGCGAGGCGGTGAACGGCCGGGACGCGGTCGAGCGGGTCCGTGAGCTCGCACCGGACGTCGTGCTGATGGACATCCGGATGCCGGAGATGAACGGGATCGAGGCGACCCGGGAGATCGTCGCCGCGGACGGTGCCGCGAAGGTGCTGGTGCTGACGACGTTCGACCTCGACGAGTACGTGTACCAGGCGCTGCGCGCGGGAGCCTCCGGCTTCCTGCTCAAGGATGCCTCGGCGCGGCAGCTCGCCGATGGGGTGAGGGTGGTGGCGGCCGGGGAGGCGCTGCTCGCTCCCTCCGTCACCAAGCGGCTGATCACCGAGTTCTCCAAGCTCGCGGACGCGCCCCGGCTCTCGTCCACGGCGCAGGCGGCGTACGGGGATCTGACCGAGCGGGAGACGGAGGTGCTGGTCCTCATCGCCCAGGGCCTGTCGAACGCGGAGATCGCGGGGCGTCTCGTTGTCGCCGAGTCCACGATCAAGACCCATGTGAGCCGCATCCTGGTGAAGCTGGGCCTGCGGGACCGAACCCAGGCGGCGGTGTTCGCGTACGAGGCACGGTTGGTCACGCCGAGGTGAGCAACCGGGGCGAGGGCGGGGCAGGCGGCAGGGCACGGGGGTCCCTGCCGCAGGCCTAGGGCGAGCCCCGCGTCGAGACGCGCCCCGCCGAGATGCCGCTGGTTGGGACGCCGCTGGACGAGACGCCCCTGTTCAGAGGGGGGTGCGTCGGGCTAGCGTCCGTTCATGGCAGCTTTGGAGACTCCGCAGGCCTTCGACCCGTGGGACCCGGCGTTCGTGGCGGACCCGTACCCGGCGTACGAGGAGCTGCGTGCGCGTGGCCGGGTGCACTACTACGAGCCCACGAAGCAGTGGCTGGTGCCGCATCACGCGGATGTGTCGGCGTTGCTGAGGGACCGACGCCTGGGCCGGACGTATCAGCACCGGTTCGCGCACGAGGACTTCGGGCGGACGGCGCCGCCGGCCGAGCACGAGCCGTTCCATGTGCTCAACGACCACGGGATGCTCGACCTGGAGCCCCCGGACCACACGCGCATCCGGCGGCTGGTGTCGAAGGCGTTCACGCCGCGTACGGTCGAGCAGCTGAAGCCGTACGTCGACCGGTTGGCGGGTGAGCTGGTCGCCGGTCTGGTGGAGGCCGGCGGCGGCGATCTGCTGACCGATGTGGCGGAGCCGCTGCCGGTGGCGGTGATCGCCGAGATGCTGGGCATCCCGGAGTCCGACCGGGCGCCGTTGCGGCCCTGGTCGGCGGACATCTGCGGGATGTACGAGCTGAAGCCGTCCGAGGAGACGGCGGCGAAGGCGGTCCGGGCGTCGGTCGAGTTCACGGAGTATCTGCGGGAGCTGATCGAGGCGCGTCGCAAGGAGCCGGGCGACGACCTGATCTCGGGCCTGATCGCGGCGCACGACGAGGGTGACCGCCTCACCGAGCAGGAGATGATCTCCACGTGTGTCCTGCTGCTGAACGCGGGGCACGAGGCGACGGTCAATGCCACGGTGAACGGGTGGTGGACGTTGTTCCGTCACCCCGAGCAGCTGGCGGCCCTGCGTGCGGACCACTCCCTGATCCCTACGGCGGTGGAGGAGCTGATGCGCTACGACACCCCGCTCCAGCTCTTCGAGCGGTGGGTTCTCGACGACATCGAGATCGACGGTACGACCGTCCCTCGTGGCGCGGAGATCGCCATGCTCTTCGGCTCGGCGAACCATGACCCGAAGGTCTTCGAGGCGCCGGAGCGGCTGGACCTCACCCGCGCCGACAACCCGCACATCTCCTTCAGCGCCGGCATCCACTACTGCATCGGCGCACCGCTGGCCCGTATCGAACTGGCGGCGTCCATGGCCGCGTTGCTGGAGCGGGCCCCGACGCTGTCCCTGGCAGCCGAGCCGGAGCGCAAGCCGAACTTCGTGATCCGGGGGCTGGAGGGCCTGCGGGTGGACGTCTGAAAGCCCTGGAGGAAGCCGACGTCGGCCGCCACGATGACGCTGGACGCCATCTTCCTATCGTGCCTGGTCAGGACCTGCTCGGTAACCGCTCAACCGCTCAAGTCCCGCCGCCGCAGCCCCGCCAGCCCCACCCCCGTCATCGCCACCGCGAGGGCCGTGAGGACGAGTGCGGGCGTCCACGTCATGGCACCGCCCGGCAGCTTGGGGAGGTGGCCGAAGGGGGAGAGGTCCAGGACGGTTTGGGGGACGTTGAGGGCGGGGCCGATCCAGCCGAGCAGGAGGGCGAGGCCGGCCACGGCCCAGGCGCCGGGGGCCAGGTGGGGCGAGAGGCCGTAGAGCAGGACCGCGAGGCTGCCCAGAGTCCAGATCGCCGGGACCTGGACGAGGCAGGCGCCGAGGATGGGGCCCAGGTCGGCGCCGTAGCCGAGGCCGAGTCCGAGGCCGCCGAGCAGCATGATGAGGACGGCGCCGCCGAAGGCGATGGCCAGGTGGCCGGAGGCCCAGCGCAGTCGGCCCACCGCGTTGGCCAGGACGGGCTCGGCCCGCTGCGAGGTCTCCTCGCCGTGCAGCCGCAGGACGGAGGCCACCACGAACAGCGCGGCGACCATGCCCAGCATCCCCACCATCGTGGCGAGGAAGGCGTCCGTGATCCCGGCCTGCCCGCCCATCCGTTCGATGATCTCGCGGGTCTTGTCGTTGTTCCCGACGAGGTCCGAGGCCCCCTTCGTCATCCCGCCGAACGCGGCCCCGGCGGCGAGGAACCCGAGGCTCCAGCCCAGCACGGCGCCCCGCTGCAGGCGCCAGGCCAGCGCCCCCGCCGTACCGAGCCGTCCCGTGGCGGGACCGGGTCGCGTCGGCAGGAAACTCATGCCGACATCGCGGCGCCCGGCGAGCTCGTAGGCGACCGCGCCCTGGATCGCGACCGCCGCCGCGAACAGCGGCAGGACCCACCAGCGTTCGTCCGCGAAGGACCTGGTCTCCTCCAGCCAGCCCACCGGGGAGATCCAGGTCAGCGGCGACGATCCGTCGTCCGTCGCCGAGTCGCCCGCCGCCTTCAGGACGAAGGCCGCACCGAGCAGCCCGCCCGTCAGCCCCTTCGCGAGCCGCGCGCTCTCCGTCAACTGGGCGACGATCGCCGCCATCGTGGCGAAGACCATGCCGACCCCGCCGACGGCGAGCCCCAACGCCAGTGCCCCGGCGCCGCCCTGCCCCGCGAGCCCGCCCGCGATGAGCAGTGCGAGGGCGCCGTTCGCGACGAACGCCGCCAGCAGCGCGGCCGTCAGCGGGGCCCGGCGGCCCACCATCGCCGACGAGATGAGTTCCTGCCGCCCGCTCTCCTCCTCGTCCCGGGTGTGCCGTACGACGATGAGCAGGCTCATGATCCCGGCGAACACCCCGGCGTAGCCGCCGATGCGCCAGGCGGTGAGTCCGCCGAGCGAGTCGCTGAACACCGGCCCGTACGTGGCGCGCAGGGAGCTGTTGGTGAGCATCTGGCGGGCCACGTCGGCGCGTTCGGCCGGGGTGCTGTACACGGTCTTCAGCGAGTTCGGCATGGAGAGCACCAGCAGGCCGATCACACCGGCCCAGAGCGGCATCATCACGCGGTCGCGGCGCAGCGCGAACCTCAGGAGCGCGCCCGTTCCGGCCAGTTGACGGGACCCTCCGGCCCGCACCGCGAAGGCCGAGGCGGTCTTGGCAGTCGTGGCATCCGTGGCATCCGTGGCGGTCATCGCGCCGTCGCCCCCTCGGAGGCAGCCGGGGCATCTTCCTGGTAGTGCCGCAGGAACAGCTCCTCCAGCGTCGGCGGGGTCGACGTCAGCGACCGTACGCCGGAGTCCGTGAGCGAACGCAGTACGGTATTCAGCTTGTCCGTGTCGACCTGCAACCGCACACGCCTGTCCTGTACGTCGATGTCGTGCACCCCGGGCAGTGACGCCAACCCGTCGGGCGCGCCCACGAGTTCGGTGGTGACACTTGTACGGGTCAGGTGGCGCAGTTCGGCGAGCGTGCCGCTCTCGACGGTCCGGCCCTTGCGGATGATGCTGACCCGGTCGCAGAGTTCCTCCACCTCGCTGAGGATGTGCGAGGACAGCAGGATGGTGCGGCCCCGGTCGCGTTCCTCCTCGACGCAGCGCTGGAAGACCTCCTCCATCAGCGGGTCGAGGCCCGAGGTCGGCTCGTCGAGGATCAGCAGGTCGACGTCCGAGGCGAAGGCGGCGACGAGGGCGACCTTCTGGCGGTTGCCCTTGGAGTAGGTGCGCCCCTTCTTGGTGGGGTCCAGCTCGAACCGTTCGATCAGGTCGGCGCGCCGCGCCTTGTCGAGGCCTCCGCGCAGCCGGCCGTACAGGTCGATGACCTCGCCGCCGGAGAGGTTCCGCCACAGCGTCACATCACCGGGGACGTAGGCGACCTGGCGGTGCAGTTCCACCGCGTCCGCCCAGGGGTCCCTGCCCAGCAGCTGCGCCGCGCCCGAGTCGGCGCGCAGCAGGCCGAGCAGGACACGGATGGTGGTGGACTTCCCGGCGCCGTTCGGGCCGAGGAAGCCGTGCACCTCACCGGTCTCGACGTCCAGGTCGAGGCCGTCCAGCGCGTGTGTCCTGCCGAACGACTTGTGCAGCCCCGAGACCGTGATCGCCTTCGTCATGGTTCAGAACGTACGCTACTTTCACAAATTTGTGAAGTTAAGGAAGCGTATGAACCACGGATACACTGGGTGGCGGCGCGTGAGCAGGGCGAATGAGCAGGGGAGATGATCCGGGGATGGCTGAGCCCAAGGAGCCCAAGGCGGCGGAGCGGGACGTCGAAGCGGTCTCCAAGTTCGTCGAGAGCTTCGCGGCGCAGCTCGTCGAGGCCGGGATGCAGCGGATGCCGGCCCGTGTCTTCGCGGCGCTGCTCGCCTCCGACACCGGCACGATGACCTCCGCCGAGCTGGGCGAACAGCTGCGGATCAGCGCGGCCGCGGTGTCCGGTGCGGTGCGGTATCTGGCGCAGCAGCACATGGTTTCGCGGGAGCGCGAGCCCGGGTCCCGCCGTGAGCGCTACCGCGTCCACAGCAACCAGTGGTACGAGGCGCTCACCAACCGTGAGGCGGTTCTCAAGCGTTGGGAGTACGCCCTGCGCGAGGGCGTCGAGGGCCTGGGCCGCGAAACCCCCGCCGGTCGCCGCCTCGCCGAGACCCTCGCCTTCTTCGAGTTCGTCGACGGCGAGATCGCCGAGATGATGGAACGCTGGCGGGTGCATCGCGACCGGGTCTTCGGCGACAGCTGAACGGGCCGCGCCAACCTGCCGCGCCAACTGGTCGCGTCAACCGGCCGCGCCGCCCGGCCGCAGGCGCGAGCGTTACCCGTCGGCGGCTTCCGGCGCGGGCTCGACGGGCTGCCCCACCTCCGCGGACCACCCCGGTCGCCACCGCGCCGCGTACTCGGCGAAGTCCTCGCGCAAGTAGGCCGGATCCACCGGCTTCAGCCGAAGCTGCCGCCGTTCGTCCGCCCACCACACCTCGAACGAGGTGACGGTGCCTTCCGTGGGCCAGTGCTCCGTGACGAGGGGGAGGAGAAGGACGTCCACGAAGCCGCCGACCTCGAGCCCGACGTCGACGAAGACACCGATGGCCCCCGGCCGGGGAACCTTCACGACGGTGCCGGTGAGGACCTGCCCGAAGCGCAGCCGGCCACGGATCCGCTTCCACTCCGCGTCGCTGACCACCCGTACATCATGACAAGGGGCGGACGCCGTGGCGCCCGCCCCTCGGCGCTCGGGGCGCCGGTCAACTCGCAGGGAACTACCGTTCCTTCGTCTCCTCCAGGACCGTGCGGCCCAGGAGTGCGTACCGTTCCGGAGCCCGGCGCTTCAGGTAGGTCGCGTAGGCCAGGCCGCCCACCGCTATCAGGGCGACGATCCACGGGGTGGACTTGAGGATGAGGGAGCCGGACTCCGTTCCCGCCGCGGCGCCCATGTTGGAGACCAGCAGGGCCACTACGCCGAGCATGGCGAGGCCGCCGAAGAGGGGGGCGGTGAAGGTCTTGAACCAGTGCTTGCTCTCGGGGTGGTGGGTGCGGAAGTAGGCGAGGACCGCGAAGGAGCAGACGGCCTGGACGATCAGGATGGCCATGGTGCCGAGGATGGCGAGCAGGACGTAGGTGCCGGTGTACGGGTCCTTGCCGGCGGCCCAGAACGCGCCGATCAGGATCGCGCTGACGACCGTCTGGACCAGGCCCGCGATGTGCGGCGAGCCGTGCCGGGGGTGGGTGCGGCCGATGGTCCGCTGGAGGGAGGGCAGGACACCCTCGCGGCCCAGGGCGTACATGTAGCGGGCGGCGCAGTTGTGGAAGGCCATGCCGCAGGCCAGCGAGCCGGTGATCATCAGCCACTGCATGACGTCGACGGCCCAGTGGCCGACGTAGTGCTCGGTGGGGTTGAAGAAGAGCGCGAGGGGGTTCGCGGAGGAGGCGGCCGAGACGGCCTCGCTCTCGCCGTTGCCCGTGATGGCCATCCAGGAGACGAAGACGTAGAAGACGCCGACGCCCAGGACGGAGATCATCGTCGCCTTGGGGATGATCTTCTTCGGGTCGCGGGATTCCTCGCCGTACATCGCCGTCGACTCGAAGCCGACCCACGACCAGAAGGCGAAGAAGAGACCGAGTCCGGCGCTGGTGCCCTTGAAGGCGTTGACCGGGTTGACCGGGCCGAAGGTGAAGCCGTGCGGACCGCCGCCGTGCAGGGCGACGGAGATCGCCATCGCGGCGAGGATCGTCACCTCGGTGCCCAGCAGCACGACCAGCAGCTTTTCGGCCACGGAGACGCCGAACCAGGTGCCGGTCGCGTTGATGGCCAGCATCAGGATCGCGAACGCCCACCACGGCACGTCAAGTCCCGTCTGGTCCTTGAGGGTTCCGGTGGCGAAGGTGGAGAAGATGCCGATCAGGGCCGGCTCGAAGACGACGTACGCGAAGGTGGCCAGCAGGCCCGAGGCGAGTCCGACGGTGCGGCCGAGACCGTACGAGATGAAGCCGTAGAAGGCGCCGGTGGAGGTGATGTGCTTTGCCATCGAGGTGAAGCCGACGGAAAAGATCGCCAGTACGACCATTGCGACGAGGTAGCTCGCCGGGGCGCCGATGCCGTTGCCGGCGGAGACCATGAAGGGCACGTTGCCGGTCATGGCGGTGATCGGCGCGGCGGTGGCGACGGCCATGAAGACCACGCCGAGAAGGCCGATCGCGTTCGGCTTCAGCCGGTGAACTACCCCTCCGGACACGGAATCCGTGTCCGCGGCCTCGGGGGCCACGCCCTCTTGTACTGCCATCGGGTGGCCCCTTTCCTCATGCACTCAGTCGCTGATCGCTCGGTGATCGGTGATGTTCGACGAGCCGGAATCCTGCTGGGCGAATGAGTCGTCTTACCGGCAGCCGCGTTAAATGTTTGTCAACCAGACCTTTAGAGCGGTGCGGGAGCGAACGTCTGCGTTAACTCTCCGGCCGGGTGTGGACCCGGCCCCGCACCCCTTCGTACGGTCGCCGTCATGAGCACCTACTCCGCCACCCTCGGCGGCCGGAAATACACCTTCGCCGGCCTCGCGTCGCTGCTCGCCGCCGCGAGCCCCGAGCGCTCCGGCGACCGGCTCGCCGGCCTCGCCGCCGAGTCCGCGCAGGCGCGGGTGGCGGCGCGGTGGGCGCTGGCCGAGGTGCCGCTCGCACGGTTTCTCGCCGAGCCGGTGATTCCGTACGAGGACGACGACGTGACCCGGCTGATCGTGGACAGCCATGACCCGGTGGCCTTCGCACCCGTGTCCGCGCTCACCGTCGGGGACTTCCGGGAGTGGCTGCTGTCCGAGGCGGCGGACGCGGCGGCGCTCGCCGCGCTGGCCCCCGGGCTGACGCCCGAGATGGTGGCCGCCGTCTCCAAGCTGATGGGCAACGCGGACCTGGTGGCGGTCGCCCGCAAGGTGCGGGTGGTCACCGCCTTCCGCTCCACGATCGGCCTGCCCGGCCGCCTCGCCACCCGTCTCCAGCCCAACCACCCCACCGACGACCCGGCGGGCGTCGCGGCGGCCCTGCTCGACGGACTCCTCCTCGGCTCCGGCGACGCGGTGATCGGCATCAACCCGGCGACGGACAGTCCGAAGGCGGTACGGGACCTGCTGGAACTGCTGGACGGAGTGATCGACCGCTACTCCATCCCCACCCAGTCATGCGTCCTGTGCCACGTCACCACCAGCATCGACCTGATGGAACGCGGCGCCCCCGTCGACCTCGTCTTCCAGTCCATCGCCGGTACGCAGGCCGCGAACGCGTCCTTCGGCGTCACCCTGGGGCTGCTCGACGAGGCGTACGAGGCCGCCAAGGGGCTCGGGCGGGGGACGGTCGGGCAGAACGCCCTCTACTTCGAGACCGGCCAGGGCAGCGCGCTGTCCGCCGACGCGCACCACGGGGTGGACCAGCAGACGGTGGAGGCGCGGGCGTACGCGGTGGCCCGGCGCTACGACCCGCTGCTGGTGAACACCGTCGTGGGCTTCATCGGCCCGGAGTACCTGTACGACGGCCGCCAGATCCTCCGGGCGGCCCTGGAGGACCACTTCTGCGGCAAGCTGCTCGGCCTCCCGATGGGCCTGGACATCTGCTACACCAACCACGCCGACGCGGACGACGACGACATCGCCACGATGCTCACGATGCTGGGCGTGGCAGGCGCGTCCTTCGTGATCTGCACGCCGGGCGGCGACGACATCATGCTCAACTACCAATCCGCCTCGTACCACGACGCGTTGTACCTGCGCGAGGTCCTCGGGCTGCGCCCGGCACCGGAGTTCGAGGCATGGCTGGACGGGATCGGGCTGCTGGACGGCGGTGGCGCCATCAGGGATGTGTCCGGTACGGCGCACCCCCTGATGACGATCGGCAAGGAGATAGCCGCATGACGGACGACCGCCAACAGGATCAACTGGGTCAACTGGCAACGCTCGTACGGGCTTTGGTGGCGCCGCCCGAGTCCGACGCCGCGCTCTGGGCGTCGCTGCGTCGCCACACCCAGGCCCGGATCGGACTCGGCCGTGCGGGGTCGGCGCTGCCCACCCGGCACCGGCTCGAACTGCAGGCCGCGCACGCGGCGGCGCGGGACGCGGTGCATTCGCCGTTCGAGCCGGACGTGGTGGCGGCCGCGCTGACGGGCGTTCCGACGATACGGGTGCGCAGTGCCGCCCCCGATCGGCTCACGTACCTTCAGCGCCCCGACCTGGGGCGGCGGCTGGACGACATCGACCGTGCGCATCTGCCGCGCGATGACTGGGACCTGGTGTTCGTGGTCGCCGACGGGTTGTCCAGCCGGGCCGTCCATGAGCACGCCGCGCCGGTGATCCGGGAGACGACGGCGCTGCTGCCCGCCGAGTGGCGGGTCGCGCCGGTGGTGCTTGCCGAGCAGGCTCGGGTGGCGCTCGGGGACGACATCGCGCATGCGCTCGGGGCCTCGATGGTGGTCGTCCTCATCGGCGAGCGCCCCGGTATGTCGGCGGCCGACTCCCTGGGCGCCTACCTGACCCACACCCCCCGCCCCGGCCACACCACCGACGCCGACCGCAACTGCCTCTCCAACATCCGTCCGCCGCTGGGTCTGACCCATGCCGCGGCTGCCGCCAAGCTGGTGGCGTTGATGCGGGGGGCGCGGGAGCTGGGGTGCACGGGGGTGGCCTTGAAGGACGAGTCGGATACGGCGCTGTCGGTGGGGTGAGTTTTTTCGCCCCCGCCGCCCCTACCCGTCCCATCCCGTTCCTGGGGGCTCCGCCCCCAGGCCCCCGGGTTGTGTGTCGTCTGCGGGCCGGTGGGGGCTGGTCGCGCAGTTCCCCGCGCCCCTGAAAGCCGCCGCCTCGGCGGTGGTGAGTTGGTCGCGCATGTTGCTGGCTGTCTTGTGCATCGACTCGCGGAGCGATGGTGAGAAGTCAGGGCGGGTTTCGGACCTGGTGGCTGCGGCTTCGGCCGACTCGGTCCAGGAGCGGAGGACTTCGAGGGGGCGTTGGTGGCCACAGTCCAGTTCGGCGCCCGACCGGTCGTAGACGACGGCCTCGTAGCCGACGTTCACCCAGACGCTGACGCCCTGGTCGTGGAAGGCCACGTCGAACGGCACGTCATCCGCGGGCGCGGGCTCCGAGTCACCGGCCACGACCGTGAACTGCTCGCCCGGCTTCATCCAACGGTCCTCACCGAGCGGCTCGATCCAGAGCGCGAGTATCTCGTCGGTGTCGTTGCTCAGTCTCACCTTGGCCATCCGAGCAGGCTAACCAGGCGCCCCTAAGAGGGGCGCGGGGAACTGCGCAATCTTTTAGGGGGGTCTGGGGGCGCAGCCCCCAGGGATGGGACGGGTAGGGGCGGCGGGGGCGAGAAACCCCCTACGCGAGCCCCGGCGGCAAGGTAAGTCCCCACGCCCCCTCCCGCACCACCCACGTCCGAGTCCGCACAGGCCCCCCGACCACAGAATCCGCCCGATACCGAAAGTCGGCCCCGGACACAGTCACCTGCCGCCCCACGACCCGGAGGGGCGACCCCTCGACCCCCACCGACGCGGGCCGGATCTCCACCTCCGCACCCCCCGACACCCCGGGCGTCACCGACACCGCCTCCACAGGCTGGTCAAGATCCACCACCAGCACCCCGTCCACCTCGATCCGCAGCCGCGCAGGCCCGGGCCCAGGCACGGCAGCCAGCCGCGAAGGCCGCGCGGCGAGGGTGCGGACCAGGGACTGGCAGGTGCGGAGCCAGGGGTGCGACGCGGCCTCCGAGGGGACCGGGGACAGCACCGACGGGATCCGGAGCGCGCCCAGCACCACCCCGTCGCTGTCGTCCACAAGCAGGTCCAGCCGCCGCTCGACCCCGTCGAGAACGGCCCGCGCGGCGGCCACGGTCCCGGTCGGCACCCCCAGCGACCGGGCCAGCGACTGCACACCCCCCACCGGTACCAGCGACAGCGCACACGCGGCGAGCTCCCGCTGCCGGTGCAAAAGGGACACAGCCCGCAGCAGGGCCCGGTCGTCGCCGATCACGACCGGTCGCCGGGACCCCCGTCGGGCCAATGCCCGAGCGAATTCCTCGGGCCCCTCCGGCAGGCACACTTTTGTCGCCGCACCCGCGCTGAGCACGTCTTTCGCGATCCGTACAGACTCGCCGTCCGTCCGACGGGCGACCGGGTCGATGACCACCAGGAGCTGGTCGGAAGCCGCCACCTCGGTCATGCCTCGCTTCCTCGGGTACCATCTTGCTGCAAGAGCCCCTTGCGCTATTGCGCCAGGGGCTTCGTCTATTCCGGGGCATCCGGTCCGACGGTCGCGGCCAAAGGAGGTCGCCGGCGTACGCAGCCGTATCGAAAACCAGCCGCGTACGTCCCCGACCTTGGACATGCCCCGCCCGGAAGGGGTGTACGCCTGTGCCCGCACTTGTGCTGCTCGGTGCTCAGTGGGGTGACGAAGGCAAGGGAAAGGCCACCGACCTGCTCGGTGGATCTGTGGACTATGTGGTGCGCTACCAGGGCGGCAACAACGCCGGCCATACGGTAGTCGTGGGCGATCAGAAGTATGCCCTCCACCTCCTCCCTTCCGGAATCCTCACGCCGGAGTGCACTCCGGTGATCGGAAACGGAGTCGTCGTCGACCCGTCGGTCCTGTTCTCCGAGCTGAACGGACTGAACGAGCGCGGCGTCGACACGTCCAAGCTCCTGATCAGCGGAAACGCTCACCTCATCACGTCGTACAACGTGACCGTGGACAAGGTGACGGAACGCTTCCTCGGGAAGCGGAAGATCGGCACGACGGGGCGTGGCATCGGCCCCACCTACGCGGACAAGATCAACCGCGTCGGCATCCGCATCCAGGACCTGTACGACGAGTCGATCCTGACGCAGAAGGTCGAAGCGGCCCTCGAGGTCAAGAACCAGCTGCTCACCAAGCTCTACAACCGCCGCGCCATCGAGGCCGGCCAGGTCGTCGAGGAGCTGCTGAGCTACGCGGACCGGCTCAAGCCGTACGTCGCGGACACCGTCCTGGTCCTCAACCAGGCGCTGGAGCAGGACAAGGTCGTGCTCTTCGAGGGCGGCCAGGGCACGCTCCTGGACATCGACCACGGTACGTATCCGTTCGTGACGTCCAGCAACCCCACCGCGGGTGGGGCGTGCACGGGTGCGGGTGTCGGCCCGACGAAGATCAGCCGGGTCATCGGCATCCTCAAGGCGTACACGACCCGTGTCGGCTCGGGCCCGTTCCCGACCGAGCTCTTCGACGAGGACGGCGCCGCGCTGCGCCGTATCGGCGGCGAGCGCGGTGTCACCACCGGCCGTGACCGCCGCTGTGGCTGGTTCGACGCGGTCATCGCCCGCTACGCGACCCGCGTCAACGGTCTGACCGACTTCTTCCTGACCAAGCTGGACGTCCTGACCGGCTGGGAGGAGATCCCGGTCTGCGTGGCGTACGAGATCGACGGCAAGCGCGTCGAGGAGCTCCCGTACTCGCAGACCGACTTCCACCACGCGAAGCCGATCTACGAGACCCTCCCGGGCTGGTCGGAGGACATCACGAAGGCCAAGACCTTCGAGGACCTCCCGAAGAACGCCCAGGCGTACGTCAAGGCGCTGGAGGACATGTCCGGTGCGCCGATCTCCGCGATCGGTGTCGGGCCGGGCCGCGACGAGACGATCGAGATCAACTCGTTCATCTAGTCAGCCGACGGGTTCCAGACCAGGAGGGGCGTCCACACGGGCGCCCCTCCTCGGTTTCGTGCCGCCGCGCTGCTCATTTCGCACGTACGAGGTCGATGGTCCCGTCGTCCTTCTTGTCGGTCCGGCGGAGCTTGCCATCGCTGGTGAGCCTGAATGTGTGGGTCGGGTCGGTGTCGCACTCGTCGGAGACATTGGGGCCGAGGAGCAGGCCGTTGGTGACCGAGACGAGGATCGAGTGGTACGTGCAGCGGTAGCCGTCGCTGATGCGGGTGATCGTCGTCGTGTCCACCTCGCTGCCGATGGCGCCCTGTTCGATGGTGACGACGGGTTTGACGGTGGGGATGTCGGAGGGGTTGGCCGGCTTCCAGTCGCCGAGGTAGGCGGCGGGTACCGCCTGTTCGCCGGTCGGGGCCTGGGTGAAGTCGCCGCTGAGGTAACCCATGACCCAGTGCAGACGTTTCCCGTCCAGGGTCAGATACTGCTTCGCGGCCATGCCGCACTTCCCCTCCAGCGAGGCGGGGACCGTCGCCGTGACCTTGCCGGGGCTGAGGACGAGTTCGGTGGAACTCTTCGAAACGAGCTCGGCCTCGCCCTTGCACAGGACGTCATGCTCGGCTCCGAGGGTGACTCCCAGCAGGGTGTCGCCCTTCTGGCCGGCTTGGGCCCCGCTGATGGTCTCGATCCGGATGAACTGTTTGTTCTTCGGATCGCTGCTGTTCGTGACGGTGCCTTCCCAGGCACCGGCGAACGGGTCACTGCCGCGGCCTGAGCTGCTGCTGCTCGCGCTACCGCCGCCCTTGCCACTGTCGCCGCCGCCCCCATCAGGCAGCTGGGAGAGGACCACGATCGCCGCGACGAGCGCGGCTGCGGCACCGACGACAATGAGCCGGGTCCTGCGCCCGCGCCGGCGGGGCCGCGCGACCGGTTCGGGCGGCCCGGGGTCCACCGGCACCTCGCCGGGCGCCACCCCGAAGTCGCGGGTCACCGCATCCACGGTCGGAGGTGCCGCGACGTCCGTCGGAGGTATCTCAACCTCCGTCGCAGGCCCGTCCGCGTCCAACAACTCCGCCGCCCGTCGCCCCAGCCCCGCCAGCAACGCCCCCGGCAGCCAGGGCTCGCTCCCGGCACCGCCCTCCGTGCGGGCCGCGACCTCGGCCGGAGTGGGCCGGAGGGCCGGGTCCTTGCGGAGGCAGTCGCGTACGAGGGTGTCGATGCCCGGTGGCAGCCCGGCCAGGTCCGGTTCCTCCTCCGCGACGCGGAACAGCAGGGCGTGCAGGCCGCTGATCGCCGTGCCGAACGGCGGGCGGCCCGTCGCCGCGAAGGCGAGCACCGAGCCGAGGCAGAAGACGTCCGAGGCCGGGAAGGTGCGCAGGCCGCGTACCTGCTCGGGCGACATGAAGCCCGGTGAGCCGATCATCGTGCCGGTACGCGTTTTGAAGTCGTCCAGGACGGTGTCCAGGGCCCGGGCGATCCCGAAGTCGATGACGCGGGGCGCGTCGACGGTCAGGAGGATGTTGGACGGCTTCAGGTCGCGGTGGACCAGACCGGCGGCATGGATCGCCTGGAGGGAGAGGGCGAGCCGGTTCGCCAGGACGCGGACGGAGGCCAGGGGGAGGGGGCCGTACTCCTTGTCCACGACCGCCTGGAGGGAGGGCCCGGGAATGTACCCGGTGGCCACCCAGGGCGTCGCCGCCTCCGTGTCCGCGTCCAGTACGGGCGCGGTCCACGCCCCGCCGACGCGGCGTGCGGCCGCCACCTCCTGTGCGAACCGCCGCCGGAATTCCGGCTCCTGGGCCAGTTCGGTCCGGACGAGCTTGACGGCCACGGTCCGCCCGCCCTCGGAACGGGCGAGGTAGACCCGGCCCATTCCGCCCGCGCCGAGCCTGCCGATCAGACGGTACGGGCCTATACGGGGCGGATCCTCGGGGCCAAGGGGGTCCATGCCGCTCTCCTGTCAACCGCTGGATGAGACCAGGTGATTCGTCGGAGCCCGGATCCTCACTCAGATCCTCTGCGCGGATCTTTGCACAGCAATAGGGGAGTTGGGGCACTTTGGCCCGATCGTCCATGAGGGTCCCATGAGGATCCCATGAGGATGCAGGGAGATGCCGGGAGAATGCCGGGACGGTGCTGGGCGGCGGCAGGCAATTTCCGTTACTTGACCGGGAGATGGGGCTTTCCTGGTTTCGGAAGGGGTACGTCCGCGACCACGATCTACGCGTGTAGTCCCCACAGGCCCCCGCACGGCTCGCACGGCCCGTTCCCCTGCCCTCGCCACCCCACTCCCAGGAGCCCCGTATGCCCGTCAATCCCCTGAACCGCCGGGAGTTCGTGAAGAAGTCGGCCGTCACCGGTGCGGCCGTGGCCGTCGCGGGGACCGCTGCCGCGACGCCCGCCCAGGCGGCTTCGGACAAGAAGCCCCAAAAGGCGCCCAAGACCTGGTCGTTCTCCATCCTCGGCACCACCGACCTGCACAGCCACGTCTTCGACTGGGACTACTACAAGGACGCGGCGTACACGGACAGCAAGGGCAACAAGACCGGCGTCGCCCGCGTCGCCACCCTCATCAAGCAGCAGCGTGCCGCCAAGGGTGAGGACCATGTCCTGCTCGTCGACGCGGGCGACATCATCCAGGGCACCTCGCTGGCGTACTACTACGCGCGCGTCGACTCGATCACCGGCACCAGCGGGCCGAAGCACCCGATGGCCGTCGCCATGAACGCCCTGAAGTACGACGCCGCCGCGCTCGGCAACCACGAGTTCAACTACGGCATCGACCTGCTGCGCAAGTTCGAGAAGCAGTGCCACTTCCCGCTGCTGGGCGCCAACGCCCTCGACGCGAAGACGCTCAAGCCCGCCTTCCAGCCGTTCACGGTGAAGTGCATTCGCGTTCCCGGCGCCCCCGACATCAAGGTCGGCATCCTGGGGCTCACGAACCCCGGAATCGCCCTGTGGGACAAGGACAACGTCGCGGGCAAGATGGCCTTCACCGGTCTCGTCGAGCAGGCGAAGAAGTACGTGCCCCGCATGCGTGCCCTCGGCTGCGACGTCGTCTTCCTCACCGACCACTCGGGCCTGGACGGCAGTTCGTCGTACGGCACCGAACTCCCGTACGTCGAGAACGCGTCGAACCTCGTCGCCGAGCAGGTCCCGGGCATCGACGCGATCCTCGTCGGCCACACGCACACCGAGGTCTCGTCGTACACGGTCACCAACACCGAGACCGGCAAGGACGTCGTCCTCTCCGAGCCGTACTGCTGGGGTATGCGTCTGACCGTCTTCGACTTCGAGCTCGAACTCGTCCACGGCCAGTGGAAGGTCACCAGCACCAAGGCGCAGACCCTCAACTCCAACACGGTCGAGGAGGACGCCGAGATCACCGCCCTCCTCAAGGCCGACCACGACCTGGTGGTGAAGTACGTCAACACGGCCGTCGGCACCTGTACCGAGGACCTGTCGGCGGCCGAGGCGTGCTGGAAGGACACCGCCGCCATGGACTTCATCCACCAGGTCCAGATGGAGTCGGTCAAGTCGGGCCTGTCGACGGCGGACGCCGCGCTTCCGCTGATCTCGGTCGCCGCGTGCTTCAGCCGTACGGCCGACATCCCCAAGGGCGACGTGACGATCCGCGACGTCGCCGGCCTCTACATCTACGACAACACCCTGTACGGCAAGAAGCTCACCGGCGCCCAGCTCAAGGACTACCTGGAGTACGCGGCGAAGTACTACCACCAGGTGCCGAGCGGCACGGCCGTCGACACCGCCACGGTGACGAACGCCAACAGCTTCTGGGACTACATGTACGACATGGCCGCGGGAGTGTCGTACGAGATCGACATCGCGCAGGCCGAGGGTTCCAGGATCAAGAACCTCACCTACAACGGCACCGCGGTCGCCGACGACCAGGTCTTCGTCGTCGCCGTCAACAACTACCGCGCCAACGGCGGCTCCGGCTACCCGCACATCGCCGCCGCCGACATCGCCTACAGCTCCACCAACGAGGTCCGGCAGCTGATGATCGACTACTTCACGGCCAAGGTCACCCTGAACCCGGCCGACTTCGCGGTCAGCAACTGGAAGCTGACGCAGGACGGGACGCCGGTGTTCTGACCCACCCGCGCGCACTGTCGCCGCAGATACGCCACCGCGGCCGGCGCCCTCCCTCCGGAGGGTGCCGGCCGCGGTGGCGTCTTTGCGTCAGAAGGCGCCAACTCGCCCGATTTTACTTGCTGTTGACGATCGGGCTGTGCCTATGGTGATCACACGCCCGGCGGCCACCAGACGTTGCACGACCTCTCGAACGACTCTCCTCTCGACCGATTTCTCGACCGAGTCCGAGTACCTCCGCAACGGAACAGGAGCCCCCGTGGCCGACGAGATGGTGCGCAAGGCACAGCAGTTCATCAACGGCGCCTACGAAGGCAAGCTGGGCATCGACCGCATCCCCGAGACCGGGGTCACCGGCTGGACGACGATGTTCGGGCTCACCCGCGCCCTCCAGTACGAGCTGGGCATCACGACGCTCTCGGACACCTTCGGCCCGACCACGCTGTCCACGCTGGCGTCGAAGTACCCGAGCCTCAGCAGCGCCACGGTCCCGTCCCAGAACTTCGCCCGGATCATCCAGTCCGGCCTGTACTGCAAGGGCTACGACGGCGGCGACATCGACGGGACGTACAACTCCCGCGTCCAGTCGTCGATGGCCCAGCTGAAGCAGAACATGGGCGTGGACTTCACCTACCCCGGCGGCGACCTGGTGCCGAAGGTGTTCAAGGGTCTGCTGAACATGGACGCCTACGTCACCGTCAACAGCGGCTCGGACAGCATCCGGGCCGTGCAGAGATGGCTGAACGGGCAGTACGTGGGCCGCAAGGACTTCTTCATCATCCCGGCCGACGGTCACCACTCGCGTGACGTCGCGAAGTCCATGCTGTTCGCCGTCCAGTACGAACTCGGCATGGCCGACGGCACGGCCAACGGCGTCTTCGGCCCGGGCACCCAGAGCGGGCTGAAGAGCCACACCGTCGCGTCCGGCGACTCGGGCCCGTGGGTGCAGCTGTTCTCCGCCGGCATGGTCCTCAACCAGCGGCCCGTCGGCTTCACTTCCAGCTTCACCAGCTCCCTCGCCTCGGCCGTCTCCGACTTCCAGTCGTTCGCGAAGCTCCCCGTCACCGGCAAGGGGGACTTCTCGACCTGGGCCTCCCTCCTCGTCTCCTACGGCGACCAGGCGCGCAAGGGCGCGGCCTGCGACGGCGTCACGCGGATCACGCCGGCCCGGGCCGCCGCGCTGAAGGCCGAGGGCATCACGTACATCGGGCGTTACCTGACCAACCCGAGTACGACCTCGCTGCCGGAGAAGGCGATCCAGGCGGGCGAGCTGCAGACCATCGCCGACGCGGGCCTGCGCTGCTACCCGATCTACCAGACCTTCGGCCGGGACGCCTCGGACTTCAGCTACATCGCGGGCCGTACCGCCGGGCAGGCCGCGGTCAACGCCGCCCTGGACCACGGCTTCAAGTCCGGCACCAGGATCTTCTTCGCCGTCGACTTCGACGCCCTGGACGGGGATGTCACCTCCAACGTCCTGCCCCACTTCAAGGGCATCGAGGACGCGATAGCCGACGACGGGAACCGGTACGCGATCGGCGTCTACGGTCCGCGCAACGTGTGCACCCGCGTCGGCGAAGCCGGCCACGCGTCCGCCTCGTTCGTCTCCGACATGTCCTCCGGCTTCTCCGGGAACTTCGGCTACCCGCTGCCCACGAACTGGGCCTACGACCAGATCGTCACCCGCACCGTCGGCACCGGTGCCGGTGCGATCGAGATCGACAACAACATCGCCTCGGGCCGCGACACCGGCCAGGGCTCCTTCAACCCGCCGCGCGTGCAGAAGGCCGACACCCGCCTCGACGACTCCGTCCTCACGGCCATGCAGACGGACGTCGGCAAGTACATGGAGTCCCTCGGCTACCCGCTCGACGGCGGTACGCGCAGCTACCAGCACTGGAAGTGCTTCCAGTCGACCGTGGTCGACCACGACGACGTCATCACCGAGCTGTCGAACCGGTACAACATGCGCAAGGCGCTGGTCCAGACGTCGGCGTACTGGGAGATGCGGCACATCGAGCCGCTGGACGAGGCGGCCTGGGAAGCCGTGATCCTCGCGTACAACACGACGGGCCAGTACATCAAGGACACGTCCACGGGCATCGCCAAGCAGCGTGCCCTCACCCTCGTCGGCGCGTGGAACCACTGTCTCACCAAGGGGTATGTGACGGGCCGCCCGATCCTCGACGCGTCCAAGGACGACGACAAGTACTCGATCTGGAAGAAGGCGCACGACGACGAGAGCTTCGCCCTCACCAGCGTCTTCATGATCCACATGTGGGACATCGACGGGAAGCCCGGCGGAGACGACAATTCCCCCGCGATGCGATCGCCGCGCCTGGACTACACCGACTCGGAGATCTACGACGTCCTGCGGCGCTACCAGGGTCCCGCCGAACCCGCGTTCACCGAGGCGAAGAAGCGCCTGGGGCTGTACTACGTGATGGAGAAGTACAACTCGATCTCCAGGAACGTATAGATCGCACAGATCTCCCCGCAGGCGCAAGAGCAGGCGCAAGAGCAGGCGTAAGAGGAAGCGATGCGCATGATGTCCGGAGACCAGCCGTACGCCGGCCACGACGGCACCGCCGTCCTCCTGCTGACCCTGATCGGCCTTGTCGCCACTCCGTGGCTCACCGTCTACGGGATCAGACTGGTGTTCCGCGCCAGGAAGGCAGCGAAGGCCGGTAAGCCCGGCACGACGAGGGCGGCCCTCAAGTCCGCCGCCGTCCTGGCGTGGGCCGCGATGGCCGGCATGTACACCTGGGGCGTCCTGCACCTCGTCTTCTTCGACGACCCGGACCAGGCGCAGGCCTGCCGTACGGCGATCGGTACGCGCCGGCTCACCGGATACGAACCCTCGTTCATCCCGCTGCACTTCGGCTGCCGTACCAGTGACGGACACACGGTCGAAGCGGTCATCCCGTCGTACATCAACCCGGCGGTAGCCGTGCTGGGAGTGGCCGCCGTAGCCCTCACTCTCACCGGACTCACCGGATTCGCGAACGCCCGACGCAAGGAGGAAATCTCATGACGGCGAACTTGCCGCGACGCACCGTTCTGCGTCGCGCCGCTTTCATAGCCGCAGGCGCCACGGTCGGATCACAAGTGCTCGCCACGCCCGGATACGCGGCGGACAAGAACCCCGACCCGGCCGCGCTCCGCAAGGCGTTGAAGAAGGCGCAGCAGAAGGCCGCGGAGCGCAAGGCCCGCGTGGAGAGCGGCATCAAGTCCAAGAACGGCTGGGAGATGGAGAAGGTGGCCGACGACCGCGGCAACATCTACACCAGACCCGTTCCCGGCGCCCCCGTGGACGTACAGGTGCGCATGGGTGACGTCGAGACGGTCCTCGTCCACGTCATCCGTCGCTTCCACTACGAGATCGACGCCCTCCGCAAGGGCGACGTCGTCGGCTGGCGCACCCCGGGGAGGGTCCGCAAGGGCCTGGCGGAATCCAACCTGGCGTCCGGTACGGCGGTACAGATCCGTCCCGGCTCCTACCCCTCCGGGGCGCGCGGTGGCTTCTACCCCCTCCAGGAGCTGATCCTCCGCGACATCCTCGCCGACTGCGAGGGCGTGGTCCGCTGGGGCGGCGACGACCGCAGGCCGGACGAGTCGCTGTTCTCGATCGACGTACGTCCAGGCGACGCGCGCCTGGTCCAGGTCGCGGAGAAGATCCGCGGCTGGAACTTCACCCCCGGTCTGGGCTCCGGCGTCCTGGTCGACCCCCTCCAGCCGGCCCGCCGCAAGGCCGCGAAGCGGCTGGCAGGTCAGCAGGCCTGACGGGCCTGACGAACCTGACGGTGGTGGCGGCCCAGTCCTCGCCGAGGGCCGGGCCGCCGGGGTTCTCAGACCCGTACGGCCTGTGCGGCCGGGTGCCGCGCCGCCGTGACGATGAACTCCCGCAGCCGGTCGACGTACAGGCACATGTTCTTGAACGCCACGTCGGTGTCCGGGTAGCGGGCGGCGAACTGCACGCCCTCGTGGAGGCGGGTCGTCCACGCGCACACCTGGTCGCCCGACGACACCCGGATCAGCCCGTACGCCTTCAGGTCCCGCCACCGCTCCGATCCCACCACGCCGCGCGTGTCGACGAACGAGACGATCGAGTAGAGGTCCGGGGACGTGGGCCGGAAGTCGGTGCCCAGCAGTCTGAGCACGCGTGCGATGGGCATCCGGGCGAGCGGGCGGCTCTCCCGCAGCGCGGCCCGCACCATCTCCAGCGCGCTGTCGAAATCCGTCGCCCGCGCCACGGGAACCTCGATCGGCGCGCCGCCCACGTACCAGCCCACCGAGTCCGACCACTGGGACTTCGCCCGGGTGTGGAACGGCACGACGGTGCGGTACACCTCCTGCCCGCCGATCTCGCGGACGGCCAGGGCGGTGGCCGCGAGGATGCCGACGAGGCTTCCGCCGTACGGGCGGCAGCGCGCCTCGAAGGCCGCCGCGTCCGCGTCGTCCACGAGCATCTCGTGCATCAACTTCTGGCCGGGCAGGGGCCCTTCGGGGTCGAGCCCGAGGTCGACGGGGAAGTTCGGCAGCTTTCCGTCGCAGCGGCCGATGAACTCCCGCCAGCGGGCCACGATCGCGTGCGTGTCGTCGATCCGGTCGGCGTTCGTGCGCTCGTTCGCGCAGAAGTCGACGTAACTGGCCACCGGTGCCGTGTCCATGGCGCGGCCTTCGAGTCCGGCCGCATAGAGCTCGTGGATCTCGGCGGGGATCCGGTAGATCGAGTAGGCGTCCACGTTGCTGTGGTCGAATGCCATGCGGACACTCGCGCCGTCCTCCCTGACGACCGCGGTGTAGATGAAGTTCGGCCAGGTCAGCGCGTTCGCCACGACGTCGAAACGGTCCTGCAAGTAGCGGGTGAGCGAGGCCGCCTCGGTGAAGTGGCCCTTGTCCTCGCGGTGCAGTACGACGTCGTCGGCGTCCAGCGTGAAGCGGCGCATCTCGTCACCGGCCCACCGGAAGCCACTGCGCAGCGTCTCGTGCCGCAGCGTCCATGCCCGCAACGCGTCGTGCAGCACGTCGAGATCGACCCTCCCGGGGATGTCGAACGTCGCCCCCAGCCACGTCGGCACGAACAGGCCGTCCTCGTGCACCGAGCGCGCCGTCCGGACGTGCGACTCCTGCACGTACGCGGGTGGCCGCTCGTCGTCCGGCAGTCTCGCCGCGGCCTCGACGGCCGCTGGATGCAACGTCCACTCGACGAGACGTCCGGGCCGCATTTCGCAACGCTGGAGGTCGGTCATACGCACGGGGCTCTCCGATCGCGGCATCCCTCGATGCCCACGACAAGCCCAACGAACGGGTGATGCTAAAGAGACGACGGGATCAGGGGGCCGGTCGGGGGGCGTGCGGAGAGTAACGGGCATAACCTGAAAATGCACCTTTGTGTGCATCTGCGTGCGTCGACCAGAAGAAGGTGAGCGCGATGCGCGTACTGCTGAGAGCGACATTCGACACGGAGAAGTCGAACGAGGCGATCCGGAACGGCACCCTGGCGAAGGTGATCCAGGAGTCGCTGGAGCAGATCAAGCCGGAGGCGGCCTACTTCACCGCCCTGGACGGCGACCGCACCTGTTTCCTGGTCTTCGACATGGAGGACAGTTCCCAGATGCCGGTCTTCGCCGAGCCGTTCTTCCTGAACTTCGACGCCAAGATCCAGTACACGCCGATCATGAACCTGGACGACCTCCAGAAGGGTCTGGCTCAGCTGGGCCGCTGAGCCCGAGTGCGGATGTGCGGCTGCGCACCGAACTCCTCGGCGACTCCGAGGAGAACGGTGCGGCATCCCCAAAGCCCCGCGTACCCCGCCTACCCGCGTACGGTCTTCCTTCAGCTGAAGATGATCATCGAGCCCTGGGCGAGGCTCCGGGTCGCGGCCGCGTGCAGGCCCAGCCAGACGTGCCGTTCGCGGGCGAAGGGGCTGGCGTCGTAGGGGGCGGGGGCGGCGGGCTCCTCCAGCTCCGTGGGAGCCATGGGAGGTTCGGGAGCCGCCGGAGGATTCGCCGGGTCGATGCCGATCGACGGGGCGACGAACTCGAGTTCGCGCAGCAGGGTCTGGGAGGAGCCCAAGGGGCCGCCGCCCGCGAGGAGTTCGTCGTTGGCGAGCGGGTGCGGGAAGTCGACGGGGACGTACGCGCCCGCGTGGTCGTAGTGCCAGACCAGGTGGGACTGCTGGGCGTTCGTCTCGAACATCTCCAGCAACTGCTCGTAGTCGCCGCCCAGTTCGTCCACCGGGGTCACCGCGAGTCCGCACATCTGGAGGAGATACGCGCGGCGCAGGAAGTGCAGCGCGTCGTAGTCGAACCCGGCGACCGGGGCCACGTCACCCGACAGTCCGGGCATGTACGCGTACACCGGGACCGGCGGGAGTCCGGCCTCGGCCAGCACCTTGTCGTAGAGCGCGAGTTCCTCGGCGAAGGGGTTGTCGGGGGTGTGGCACAGCACGTCGACGAGCGGGACCAACCACAGGTCACAGGCCAACAGACGGCTCCTCTTGCTGCTTGGGGTGCAGGGTGGTCAGGGCAGCGTAATGCGCGCGGCGGTTCTGGGAAGTCCCGGTGCACAAGTCCGTGGTGGGCGGGCCGGTGGTGGTGGGGGCGTTCTTGGGGCCCGCGGCGGAGCCACTGATCGATGCGGTGCCCCCAAACCCCGATCGCCCGAAAGTCTCGTCCTCAAACGCCGGAGGAACCGGAACCTGATGCCAGGCGCTCGATGAGGGCGATGGAGTGGGCGTTGTACTCCGTGACGATCGCTTGCGCGGCGGCCGGGTCGCGCCGGGCCAGCGCGTCCACGAGCTCCGTGTGGCCGGACCACAGGTGGCCCTTCAGGTCGTCCACCCGGCGCAGGTACTGGACCGCGCAGACCCACGACTGGACGCGCAGCCGGTGCAGGAAGTCGGCGAGGTAGGGGTTGCCGAAGAGGCCGCTGAGCTCGCGCCAGAAGCGGAGGTCGTAGCCGATGAGGATGTTCAGGTCGCCCGCGGCGGCGGCGCGCTGGGCCTCGTCGCCGCGGCGGCGGACGGCGGCGAGGGCGGCGATGGCGCGGGGGTCGTCGATCTGGCGCATGCCTGTCTTGGCGAGGCTGGTGAACATGCCGTCGGTGACCAGGCTCCGTGCCTCGATCATGCCGCGGTAGTCGGCCGGGGAGTACTCGTGGACGCGGAAGCCGCGGTGCTGGTCCGCTTCCAGGAGGCCTTGGGCCGACAGGTCGACCAAGGCCTCGCGGACGGGGGTCGCGGAGACGCCGTACTGTTCGGCGATCTCCTTCACCGTGAACTCCTGGCCCGGCTGGAGACGGCCCGCGAGTACCTCGTCGCGCAGCGCGTCCGCGATCTGCTGCCGCAGGGTGCTGCGGGTTACGGCCCCATTGCCGCCGCTGCCGGGCATGGTGTCTCGCTCCCCTGATCTACTCGCGTATCTCTCCGAGCAGGCCACCATACGCCGTGGGGCGCGGGAAGGGTTTTTTCGCCCCCGCCGCCCCTACCCGTCCCATCCCTTCCTGGGGGCTCCGCCCCCAGACCCCCAAAAGATTGCGCAGTTCCCCGCGCCCCTTAAGGGGCGCGGGGAACTGCGCAATCTTTTGGGCCAGCCCCCACCCACCCGCAGCCGACGAACCAGGGCGGGCGGGGGATCGCGGGGCGAAGCCCCACGCCTTTAGGGGCGCGGGGAACTGCGCGACCAGCCCCCACCCACCCGCAGCCGAAGAACCGGCCGCCTACGGAGTCGTCGTGTGCTCGTCGGCCACCGACAGGGCGTCGTCCAGCGCGGCCAGCCCCTCCTTGGCCTCGGCCTCCGTGACGTTGCACGGCGGCACGACATGGGTGCGGTTCATGTTGATGAAAGGCCAGAGGCCGTTCGCCTTCGCGGCGGCACCGAACGCGGCCATGGGAGCATTCGCCGCCCCAGCCGCGTTGTACGGAACCAACGGCTCCCGAGTCGCCCGGTCCTTCACCAGCTCCAGCGCCCAGAAGACACCGGTACCGCGCACCTCACCCACACTCGGGTGCCGCTCGGCAAGCTCCCGCAGCCCGGGCCCGAGAACGGTCTCACCGATCCGCGCGGCCTGCTCGACGATCCCCTCCTCCTCCATGACGTTGATCGTGGCGACGGCGGCGGCACACGCCAGCGGATGCCCGGAGTACGTGAGCCCACCGGGGTAGGGCCGCTTGGCGAAGGTCTCCGCGATGGCGGCGGAGATCGCCACGCCGCCCAGCGGCACGTACCCGGAGTTCACACCCTTGGCGAAGGTCATCAGGTCCGGCGTCACGTCGAAGTGGTCCGCCGCGAACCACTTGCCCGTACGCCCGAACCCGGCCATGACCTCGTCCAGGATGAAGACGATGCCGTAGCGGTCGCAGATCTCCCGCACTCCGGGGAGGTATCCGGCCGGCGGGGTCATGATCCCCGCCGTACCCGGGATGGTCTCCAGGATGATCGCCGCGATGGTGCCGGGACCCTCGAAGGCGATGGTGTCCTCAAGGTGCTGAAGCGCCCGCTCGCACTCCTGCTGCTCGCTGTCCGAGTGGAAGGGGCTGCGGTACAGGAACGGCGCCCAGAAGTGGACGACACCGGCCGCGCCGATGTCGTTCGGCCAGCGCCGCGGGTCACCGGTGAGGTTGATCGCGGTGGAGGTGGCACCGTGGTACGAGCGGTACGCGGAGAGCACCTTCTGGCGTCCGGTGTGCAGCCGGGCCATGCGCGTGGCGTTCTCGACGGCCTCCGCACCACCGTTGGTGAAGAAGATCTTGTCCAGGTCGCCCGGGGTCCGCTCGGCGATCAGCCGGGCCGCCTCCGAACGGGCCTCGACGGCGAAGGCGGGCGCGAACGTGGACAGGGTTGCGGCCTGTTCCTGGATCGCGGCGACGACCTTCGGGTGCTGGTACCCGATGTTGGTGAAGACGAGCCCACTGGTGAAGTCCAGATACCGCTTGCCTTCGTAGTCCCAGAAGTACGACCCCTCCGCGCCGGCGACGGCGAGCGGGTCGATGAGCTCCTGCGCGGACCAGGAGTGGAACACGTGCGCACGGTCCGCGGCCTTCACGGCGGCGCCGACCTGGGGGTTGGGCTGAGGGGTCATGCGGCGAGCGTAGATGTCCACGGTATGGACGCGACATCGGCGTCCTGTCTGTGGTCCGGGGGTTTCCGCGACAGGTTGTCGCGTGGGCGGTGCGGTGGCGCGGGCGGCGGGGTGAGCTCCGTACGGCGACCGATTGACAGCATGCTGCCTATTTGACAGCATGCTTACATACGCCTCGGCGTGCCCCGTGTCCGAGGACCCCTTGGAGGAGTCATGAGCCGCAAGCCCGTCCACCTCGCCGTCTACGACACCTTCGCCGACTGGGAGACCGGACACACGACCGCGTATCTCGCCCGCGCCGGGTACGAGATCCGGACGGTCGGCCCCGGCCGGGAGACGGTCACCACCATCGGCGGGCTCCGCATTCAGCCCGACCTCGCGCTCGACGAAGTCCGGCCCGAGGACAGCTCCCTGCTGATCCTCACCGGCGCCGACCTCTGGGACTCAGGCGACGACCTCGCCCCGTTCGCCCGCAAGGCCCGCGCCTTCCTCGACGCCGGTGTCTCCGTCGCCGCCATCTGCGGAGCCACCGCCGGGCTCGCCCGCGAAGGGCTGCTCGACGACCGGGATCACACCAGCGCCGTGTCCTTCTACCTCGCCGCCACCGGCTACAGCGGCGGCGAGCGGTACGTCGACGCCGACGCCGTCACCGACGGCGGGCTCGTCACCGCCGGTCCCACCGAACCCGTCGCCTTCGCCCGCGAGGTGTTCCGGCTCCTCGGGGTGTACGAGGGCGAGGTGCTGGACGCCTGGTACCGGCTGTTCCACGACTCCGACCCGGAGGCCTACGCCGTACTCGAGAAGGCCGCGCGGTGAGCCGGGAGCGCCAGGACCTGTTCAGCCGCAGCGCCCTCGCGGCCTTCCGGCTCAACGGGCAGTTCCTGTCCGTCGCCGAGGAGCTGGCCAAGCCCGCCGGACTGACCGCCGCCTGGTGGCAGGTGCTCGGCGCGGTGCTCGGCGAGCCCCTGCCCGTGTCCGGGATCGCCCGCGTCATGGGCATCACCCGGCAGAGCGTGCAGCGCATCGCGGACCTGCTGGTGGAGAAGGGCCTCGCGGAGTACCTCCCCAACCCCGCCCACCGCCGCGCCAAGCTGCTCTCTCCGACGGATGAGGGCCGCGCCGCGATCGCCAGGATCGGGCCCGGCCACGCGTTCTTCGCCGACCGTCTCGCCGAGTCCCTCGGCGACGCCGGGCTCGCCGAGACCGTACGCGTGCTGGAGCGCCTGTCCGCGGTGCTCGACGGCCTCGCGGCGCCCGTGACAGAAACGGCACCCGCTGTTACGGAACCGTAGACACCGCCCCATCCATCTCCCCGTACGGCCGCCGTATCCTCGGTCTGTTGCACACGTACGGGGGAGGGTGGCGCAGCCATGGAGAAGCTGGGGCCTGGGGATCCGCAGCGGATCGGGGCATATCGGCTGCTGGCGCGCCTCGGCGCGGGCGGGATGGGGCACGTGTACCTCGCCCGGTCCGACCGGGGCCGTACCGTCGCCGTCAAGCTGGTGCGCGAGGAACTCGCCGAGCAGGAGGAGTTCCGGGCGCGATTCCGGCAGGAAGTGCAGGCCGCGCGGCGGGTCGGCGGGTACTGGACGGCGCCCGTCCTCGACGCGGACACGGAGGCCGAGATCCCGTGGCTGGCCACCGGTTACGTCGCCGGGCCCAGCCTCCAGACCGTCGTCGGCCACGACCACGGCGCACTCCCCGAGCGCTCCGTCCGCATCCTCGCCGCCGGCCTCGCGCACGCGCTCCAGGACATCCACACCGCGGGGCTCATCCACCGCGACCTCAAGCCCTCGAACGTGCTCGTCACCATCGACGGCCCCCGCGTCATCGACTTCGGTATCGCCCGCGCCCTGGAGACCGTGACCGACGGCGGCCTCACCCGCACCGGCGCGCTCGTCGGCTCGCCCGGCTTCATGGCCCCCGAGCAGGTCCGCGGTGACCGCATCACCCCCGCGTGCGACGTCTTCTGCCTCGGCTCGGTCCTCTCGTACGCCGCCAGCGGCGCCCTTCCCTTCGGGTCGACCAACAGCGGTGTGCACGCGATGATGTTCCGCATCGCCCAGGAGGAACCCGACCTGGAGGGCCTGCCCGAAGGCCTCGCCGACCTCGTACGCGACTGTCTGCGCAAGGACCCCGCCGCCCGGCCCACCCTCGACCAGATCCTGGAGCGCACCGGCGCCGAGGACACCGTCTCGGACGGGCGTACGCGCGACCCGTGGCTGCCGAGTGCCCTGGTGGCTCAACTCGGGCGGCACGCCGTGCAGTTGCTCGACACGGAGAACCCCGACGAGGGACAGGGACAGGGGAAGGCGCAGGGTCAGGGTCAGGGATACGGGCAGGGGCCTGCGCAGGCGCACGGTCAGGCGGCGGGTGCGGGCGGCGTGCCGAGCGCCCCGGCCGCCGCGCCGGCGACGCCTCCGCCCCCGGCCTCGGCTCCGGGTCAGGCTCCGGCCCCGGCGCCGGTCCCGGACTTCTCCAAGCCCCCGTCCCCGCTCCCGCCCGTGCCGCAGTCCTCCTCCCCGTCCTCGCTCCCGCCCGTGCCGCAGTCCGCACCCCCGGCCGCGCCCCCGTCCGTCCCGCCCGAGGCCTCCCCGGAGCACGCCTCCACCCCGGCCGAGGAGGGCGCCACCCCGCCCGCGCCGGGACAGCCCGCCCCCTTCAACCACCTCCCCACGATGGTCGCGGGCACGGGCCAGACACCTCCGCCGGGCGCCCCGCCCGTCACCCCGCACCCCGCGTACGGCTACCCCCAGCAACACCCCCAGCCCACCGGCCCGGGCACGCCCCATCCCGCGTACGGCTATCCCCAGAGCGGCTGGGGCCAGCAGCCGGGCCCATACGGCTCGACGCCCCCGTACGGGCCGGGCGTCGCCCCCTCCCCGTACGGCCCGGGCGGTGCGACACCCCCGTACGGACCCGGAGTCGTTCCCCAGCAGCCCGAAGCCCCGCGCAGGAACGGCCGTTCCACCGCCCTCCTGATCGTCGTGGCCGTGGTCGTCGCGCTCGGTGCGGGCGGCAGTGTGTACGCGATGATGAAGGACGGCGGGAGCGACGACAAGAACAACGGTTCCGCGGCGTCGCCCGCGTCCAGCGCGCCCACGACGCCGGGCCCGAGCACGTCGGAGCCGTCCCCGTCGTCCGAGTCGCCCAGCGCGTCGGCGTCCCAGGGCGGCACGATCCCGGAGGGGTTCCTCGGCACCTGGAACACCAGCATCGACAACAAGACGGGCCACAACACCCGCCAACTGACGATCCAGCAGGGCGAGGTGGGCGACACCGTCCTCTCGCTCACCGCGGACGGACCGGCCGGCAGCGGCACCTACCACTGCGTCTTCCAGGCCACGCTGACCGAGGCCCCGGCCGCCGACGGCCCCCTGGAGATCGGCCCGTCCGAGGTCACCGTCGGCGAACCGGCCTCCTCCTGCTCCCCGGGCGCCGCCTCCGAGGTCACCCTCCTGTCCGACGGCAGCCTGCGCCGCGTGAACAAGGACTCGGGCGAGGCGCTGACGTACACGAAGAGCGGCTGACGTACACGCGAAGAGTGGCTGACGTGCACGCGCGAAGAGCTGCTGACGGTGAATCAGGCTGTGTCTGTTGAACGGTAGTTGAAGTTCACCTGACGTCTCCCGGGCGTTCCCGGCCCGCGCCGTACCGTGTCCGCACCGCAGGGCTCGGGGGAGTGGCTCACATGGAGTGGCTGAGCGCAGAGAACGTAGTGGCCGTGGGCACCGCCGTGATCGGTGTCGTCGCCTCCGCCGTGATGGTCTGGTACGAGCGCCGGGTGCCGCGGCGCAAGAGGATCGGGTACCGGGTCCAGATGGACAACCCGATCGGTGACGACGTGCGCTCGGGGCGCGCGAACGTGCGGCTCGGGCTGTTCGACGAGACGCCGGGCATGATGGACGCCACCCTCGTGCTGCTGCGGATCGAGAACGACGGCTCGCAGAGCATCGCCGGGGACGACTACACGAGCCGCGAACGGCACGGTCTGACCGCGGTGTTCACCGACCGCACCATCCGGGGCGTGTCCGTCACCCAGCCGCCCGGCACCGACCACCTCATGGACCACTTCACCCCGGCCGCGGGCCTCAGCTACGAGGACGGCGTCCTGCGCATCCCGCGCGTCCCGCTCAACCGGGGCGAGCACTTCAAGCTGCTCGTGCTGCTGTCGGGCGGCGACGTGGGCAGGGAGATACGGCTGATCGGCGGGCTGCGGGACGGTGAGGTCAGTCCCAACCGCAGTACGACACCGGACGATCAGCCGCCGCTGTTCAGCCGCGCCGCCCGGCTGATCACCGTGCTGCTGACCGTGTGCGTCGTCACGCTCGCGCTGATCGTCGTGCTGCGGGACGACACCCCGCGCCCGGTCGGCTGTGAGACGGGCACGCTGACCGTCACCGGCTCGACCGCCTTCGAACCCGTGATGCGCGAGCTGGCCAAGAAGTACCAGGAGGACTGCGAGGGCTCCGCCATCGTGGTCGATCCGCACGGCAGCACGGCCGGTGTACGGGAACTCGCCGCCGCCGGGGCGAAGTCCAAGGCCGGCTCCCCGCCCGTCGTCGCCCTCTCCGACGGCCCGAAACCGAGCGGCCTCCCGCAGCTGCGCGAGAACCGCGTCGCCGTGTCGGTGTTCGCGCTGGTCGTCAACGACGACATCCCCGTCAGGAACCTCTCGCTCACGGACGTACGCCGTCTCTATCGCGGCGAGATCAGGAACTGGAAGCAGCTCGGCGGCCCCGACCGGCCCGTCCTGCTCGTCAGCCGTGACGCCAACTCCGGTACCCGGCAGGTGTTCCAGCGCCGGGTGCTGGGGCGCGGCGAGATCGCCAACTCCTCCCTCGACTGCGTCCACAAGGACGACCCGACGGCCCCCGTAGTGCGCTGCGAACTCGACTCCACCGACCAGGTGTTGAACACGGTGGCCAAACTCCCCGGCGCGATCGGCTACAGCGAACTCAACAGCGCCATCGGAGCCACCGGTCTGCACAAGCTCAGCCTCGACGGCCACACCCCGTCCGTCGAGGACCTGGAGCACGGCACCTCCGACTACCCGTACCGGGAGATCGAGTACGCCTACACCTACGGCCAGCCGCCCGCCGACTCCCTCGCCTCCAGCTTCCTCTCCTACATCAGCCGGGGCAGCGGCCAGGACGTGATCCGTACGCATGGGCATCTGCCGTGCGGGACGCCGGTGGGGCTGAGGATCTGCGGCGACGGGTGACCTTGATGGCTCGATCGCTTGATGCGTTCGTACGGGTGACCTCCATGCCCCTCACGGGGCGCACGGCGGGCCCTCCGCCTTGCTCGACGCCCCCTGCTTGTACGCCCCGCACACCACGACCGTCTCCGGCCGGTCCGCCAACTGCCGCAGCAGGACGAGGGTCTTGTCGGCGGGCGGGGCGTTGTTGCCCTGGTCGTAGGAGACGTACCCGGTGGCGCCGTTGAAGGTGACACCGCCGCCGAGGGCGACGAGGACGGACTCGCGGGAGACGGACTCGTCGCGCAGCCGCGCCTGGTCGACGGCCTGGGACAGGACGTGGAAGGCGTCGTACGAGACGGCGGAGTGGCCGTCCTGTATCCAGGGGTCGGCGCCCTTGGTGGTGCGCTCCACGAACGCGTTGTAGGCGTCCACGAACTGGAGGGTCTTGTCGCTGACGCGTTGGAGGTCCGTGGCGGGCAGCCGGTGCGCGGAGTAGTAGAGGCGCAGCCAGTCCTTGTTGTTGAAGGCGCCGGTCTGGGCGACGTTGGTGAGTTCGTTGCCGCCGAGGACGGTGATGTCGTCGCTGATACAGGTGCCCCGGGTGTCCATGGCCTCGATGAACGCGGTGAAGTCACGGGCCCGCGCCGACCAGTAGACGACGGATTCCGGCTCGGCCTTGAGCGCCTTGCACAGCTGGCGGGCCAGTTCGTCGGCGCTGGACACGCTGGTCGCGCCGGTCGGCGGCGCGGGCTCGAAGTCGCCGACCTGGTTGAAGTTGAACACCTGGGAGGTGCCCGGGAAGTCGGCGCGGAACTTGTCCGCGAGGCTGCGGCTGTAGAGGTCGGCGGAGCTCTCGATGACGAGGGCGCGGCGGGCGGCGGAGCAGCTCGCCTCGGTGCCGGGCTCGGCCACGATGTTCTCCTGGCTCGCGAAGTCCGCCTCGATCCGCGCCTCGGTCGAGTTGGCCGGGGTGAAGGGCCAGTAGCTGAGGCTCGCGGAGCCGGCCAGCATCTCGTCGGCGGTCGCCGTGGTGCCGATCGTGGGGATCTTCGCGGCGCCGAGCACCTGGAGCGCGGCCCGGGTCTCGTCCCGGCTCTGCGCGTACGCGAGAACGCCGACGACCTTCTCGTAGGCCTTCTTGTGGCTCTCGCCCCGCACTTCGGCGACCAGCTTCCTGGCTTCCGGCACGGCGTTCTTGAACGCCCGTCCGGTGGGGCGGACCTCCACCCGCAGCCGTACGGCCGAGTCGTTGGACACCGCGTCGTCGAGCAGCTTGCGCTGCCACATCGCTATACCGCGCAGCTCGGGGATCGTGCCGTCGTAGCGCGTCTCGTTCTCGTCCGTGGGCACGCTGGAGACGAACGCCACCACGGTCCGTACGGTCCTGCCCTGGGCGGCGGCCCGCTCGGCCCGCGTGTTCTGCTCGCCGATCTCCTTGACCGCCGCGTCGTACCAGCCCTTGGAGTCCACCGGGATGGGTGTGTCGCGGGCGGACTCGGCGACGGACTCGGTGCCGCCGACGCAGGTGTGGTCCTCGGCGGGGGCGGTGATCTGGCGGATGACCAGGCCCGCGGCGGCCAGCGCGAGGACGGTCACACAGGCCACGATCCCCGTGGGGACCATCCGGTTGGCCTTGAACGTGCGCGGATCGACTTTGCGGAGGTCGAGCCCCGGCGCGGCCACCGCCTCGTCGCTGAAGGTCACCAGGACCGGGGCGGCGTCGTTCTGGCCGAGCCGCAGGCTGGCCTGCGCGAAGGTGGAGTCGGCGGGGTTGCCGAGCTCTTCCAGCAGCGCCTCGGACGGCCGGCCCACGGCCACGACGAGGGGTCCCGGCGGCCGGGCGGTGGCGCGCGCCCGGTGCAGCGAGCGCAGAAAACGCTCGGCGGCCAGGGCTCCGGGCGCACCCGGCGGTGGCACTTCGACGAGTAGGACGGGCCGCGCGGTCCTGCGTCTCCTCCCCGGCAGGATCCGCCCGACAGCGGGCGACCGCAGATCTTCGAGCAGCGCCCGCAGCAGAAGCCGGTCGAGTTCCTGAAGCGCTTCCTCGTGGTTCGGGTCGTTCTTCAGCTGCGCCCCCCACACGGCGCCCGCGTTGTCCATCACCCGGAACAGCTTCTTGCCGCCCCCGGCCACCGGCTCCGCGCCCAGCCAGCCCCGCACCACCTTGCGGGACGTCCAGCGGGCCCACAGCCACTTCGGCATCCGCTGCACGAACGACAGCCAGCTGATGCCGACCAGGAATCCGGGGAGTCCGCCGAGGTCCGGCCCCTCCATCCTGGTGAAGCCCAACACGCCGCCGCGCTTGGCCCGTTGCTCACTGGCGTGGATACGCAGATTCCGCGCCTGCGAGCCCTCACGCCAGGCGGCCGGATTCTCGCGGATGTAGGAGACGAGGTCCCGCATCACCAGAAAGTGCGGGTACCGGTCGGGCGTCATGTGCTCCGGCGCCCCGGTCCCCACCTGGATCCCGGCGCTCTCCGACAGCAGTGCGGAGTCGTCCTCGGCGGGAAGATGGGCGTACGGCACGAGCTTGCCGTTGTCGTACAGCGAGGCACGCAGCGCCCCGACGACACGGTCCACGACGCTCTCGTACGCCGCCGCCGGCACCCGCAGCACGAACAGCGGCGGGCTGGTCGCCAGGTTCGACCGGTTCCGGTACTCGGGCGCCACGGCGGTAGGGAAGCCGAGGACAAAGTCCATGGCCCGGTCGTCCGGGAGCCCTTCGGGCCCGCCTTGAGTCGCTGCCACGTAGAGCTCCCCCACTGGTCAACTGCACGTGTTGGCAAGGAAGTTGAGAGATGGAAGTTGAGAGATTACTGGCCGGATACCTCCCGTCGCAGCGAGTTGCCGCAAGCGCTTCCGTTTCCTTCACGCAGGTGCACTTGTCGGTTGTGCCTTGGGTGCGGGTGGGTGGGGGCTGGCCGCGCAGTTCCCCGCGCCCGTAAAAGACTGCGCAGTTCCCCGCGCCCCTGAAGGGGCGCGGGGAACTGCGCGAGCAACCCCCACCGGCCCGCAGACGACACACGACCCAGGGGGGTCTGGGGGCGCAGCCCCCAGGGATGGGACGGGTAGGGGCGGCGGGGGCGAAAACCCCCTACCGAGGCTCGGGCGGCCGCTGGCGAGGCATGTTCGGCCGGGTGCCCGGAGGCAACGGCACCCGCCCGTTCACGGCCCCCTCCACCCGAGGCGCCGCGGCCAACGACGACTGGATCCCCAACGGCGCGGGCCCGGTCCGAAACTCCACCATCCAGTCCGCGGTCTCGGCGCGAACCAGTTCCGTCACGTCCTCGGAGAACCGCCGCAGCACACCAAGACACCGCTCCGCAGCCTCACTCGCCGTCCCCTCCGTAGGCCCCAGAACCTCCCGCACACTCTCCGACGCCCAGTCGAACTGCAACACCTGAAGCCGCCGCTGCACAGCCTGAGCCGTGGCCACATCCCTTATCCACCCGGAGGTCACCCCGAAGAACCGGTCCCCCGCGACACAGGCGACCCCGAGCAGCAGCGCCAGATACCCCCAGACGGCAACCCCGCCCACCACCCCGGTGAGGTCCAGAAGGGGAAGCGCGGCCCCGGCCACGGCCCCCACCGCGGCCCCGCCCCGCAGCCCCCACGCCCCCCACCGCTTCCACACCCGGTCCGCGAGATACCAGGAAGCCGTTTCGAGCGCGCCCCGCTCCACCCACTGGTACAGCTCGTGGAGCCGCTCGGCAGGCTCCCCCCAGTCCCCGAGCGGAAACGGCCGGCCGGTCAGGTCACCCGGCCGCAGCGCCGCCGCCCCGTCGCCCCGCCCGTCCTGGGGCGGCCCTTCGGGCTGCATCTCCGGCTGACTCACCCGGCACTCCCTACTGACGACGGCGACAGCGACAAGCGATAACGGTGTGTGACACCACGTGACGCGTGGTGCAAAAGCGCCGCCCCCTTCCTACCGCCCAATGGGTGGCGATGGACCGGGTTTCGTCGCTTTTCCGCCCAGAAGGGGGTCTTGATCAGGTATAGGCCAAGGGATCGACTCACTCGAAAGAGTGCTTGGGCGACGGGCCCGTCAACCACGTAGGCTCGTGCTGGACAGGAAAAACGGTCCAGACAGCCGTATCCACAGAGCCGTATCCACAGCCGTACGAAACCAGGAGCTGATCGTGATTCCCGGTGGTGGCCAGCCCAATATGCAACAGCTGCTCCAGCAGGCCCAGAAGATGCAGCAGGACCTGGCGAACGCGCAGGAGGAGCTGGCGCGGACGGAGGTAGACGGCCAGGCGGGCGGCGGCCTGGTCAGGGCGACCGTGACGGGCTCCGGCGAACTCCGCGCACTGGTGATCGACCCGAAGGCGGTCGACCCCGAGGACACGGAAACCCTCGCCGACCTGATCGTCGCGGCCGTCCAGGCGGCGAACGAGAACGCGCAGGCACTCCAGCAGCAGAAGCTCGGCCCGCTCACCCAGGGCCTCGGCGGCGGCAGCGGCATCCCGGGCCTGCCTTTCTAAGACAGGCCGACGCCAACTACCGTACGCACCAGGACGAGCAGGATTCGGAACGCGGGAACTCAGAAACAAGGGAACCCAGGAACCCAGGAAAGGCAATCCGTTGTACGAAGGCGTGGTCCAGGACCTCATCGACGAACTGGGGCGGCTCCCCGGCGTCGGTCCCAAGAGCGCGCAGCGGATCGCCTTCCACATCCTTCAGGCCGAGCCGACGGACGTCCGCCGTCTCGCGCAGTGCCTGATGGAGGTCAAGGCGAAGGTTCGCTTCTGCGCGACCTGCGGCAATGTCGCGCAGGAGGAGCTGTGCAACATCTGCCGCGACCCGCGCCGCGACCTGTCGGTCATCTGCGTGGTCGAGGAACCGAAGGACGTCGTCGCGGTCGAGCGGACGCGTGAGTTCCGGGGCAAGTACCACGTCCTCGGCGGCGCGATCAGCCCGATCGAGGGTGTCGGCCCCGACGACCTGCGGATAAGGGAACTCCTCGCCCGCCTCGCCGACGGCGCGGTCACCGAGCTGATCCTCGCCACGGACCCGAACCTGGAAGGCGAGGCCACGGCCACGTACCTCGCCCGCATGATCAAGCCCATGGGCCTCAAGGTCACCCGCCTGGCCAGCGGCCTCCCTGTGGGTGGCGACCTGGAATACGCGGACGAGGTCACGCTCGGCCGCGCCTTCGAGGGGAGACGACTCCTAGATGTCTGACGCCACGCTGCACGCGACAAGCCAGGATCCCGACGACTTCGTGGTCCAGATCGCGGACCAGGTAGAGAGCTTCCTGGTAGCCGTCACGGAGGTCGCGAAGGGCGACGAGCCCGACTCGGCGGTCCCCTTCCTCCTCCTGGAGGTCTCCCAGCTGCTCCTGGCCGGCGGCCGACTCGGCGCGCACGAGGACATCGTCCCCGACGAGCGCTACGAGCCGGATCTGGGCCCGGAGCCGGACGTCGACGAGCTCCGCGAGCGCCTGGCGGTGATGCTGGAGCCGGTGGACGTGTACTCGGAGGTCTTCGACCCCTACGAGCCCCGCAAGGCCCCGGTCCCCGCCCGCATCTCGGACGACCTGGCGGACGTCATCACCGACCTCCGCCACGGCATGGCCCACTACCGCGCGGGCCGCACCACCGAAGCCCTCTGGTGGTGGCAGTTCTCGTACTTCTCCAACTGGGGCTCCACCGCATCGGCCGCCCTCCGCGCCCTCCAGTCGATCGTGGCCCACGTCCGCCTGAACCAGCCCCTGGAGGAGCTGAACGGCCTGGACACCGACCAGGACCTCGGCGAGGACGCTCTCGCGGAGGAAGCGGGCAGGGTGATGGCGGAGGAGATCGCGGAGCCGCTGGGGTTGCGGAAGGTCACGTAACGGCGGGGCGGACGGGCGAGCGCTCGGACGCCCGCCCGCACTCTGCGCATTGGGCGCGGGCCACAGCGCACGGCGAGTACGCTGCCGCTCACAACGCGTGTACGGGGACGTGTACGGGGACGAGGGGGCGCTCAGTGGCGGATGAGACGTGGGCGGGTCTGGCCGAGGCGATCGGTGCCATCCGGGCGGAGCTTCAGCAGGCGGCGCGGGACGGGGTGGGGCAGGAGATCCAGTTCCGCACCGGGCCCGTCGAGGTCGAGTTCACGGTGGACGTGAAGAAGGACGCGGAGGCCCGCGCGAAGGTGCTGGTCCTGCCGTTCGGCGCCGAGGCCAAGGCCTCCCGCTCCAAGGGCACGACGAGCCGCGTCAAGCTCACGCTCCAGCCTGTCGACGCCGACGGTACGGATCTGCGTATCGCGGACGACTCCGGGGAACGCCCCAAGTAACGGGGAACGCGGGGGTGTTGGCCTGTGGACGTGCGGCGGGTCGTGGAGGTCTGGAACCCTGTCGGGAAGTGTTCGGGGACCGGGTATCTCGTAGCGGATCGACTGGTGTTGACGGCCTTTCACAATGTGGTGGGTTGCGGCCGGTTGGAGGTGCGCGGGCTCGATCCCGAGGGTGGCGCGGAGTGGGTCGCTGCCGAGGTGCTGTGGCCGGAGGTGGCGCCCGACCTGGCTCGTGAACCCCAGGCGGACGCGGCGTTGGTCCGTATCGCGGAGGCGAGTTGGCTCCCTCCGGTCGGCGGTGAGCCGGTGCGATGGGGGCGCATCGACGGGGAGGTCTCGCGGGCGTCGACCGACAGTCAACTGCCCTGCCTTGCGGTCGGATTCCCTCGCTCAGAGACCCGTGACGGGGTTCGGGACACGAAGGAGATCCGTGGGCACATCGAGACGCTGACGGGGCTCAAGTCCGGCGGCTTGATCAGCGCGTACGTCGACCGGGTCGCCGTTCCCAGCAAGCCGGACGAGAGGTCGCGGTGGGCGGGGGCGTCGGGGGCGGCGTTGTTTGCACGGGGACGGCTCGTGGCGGTAGTGACGACTGATCGGCAACGGGACTATGACGCAGACCAGTTGACTGCGGTGTCGGTGGTGTCGCTGGCGGCGCGACCCGGATTCGCCATGGCGGCGAAGGCGGCGGGGAGCGACCTGATCCTGGAAGACGTCACGGCCGCGGATCCCGAACAGCCGCCGCGTACGGCGTACGACGTCGAAGTCCGGCGGGGTGTGAACAACTTGCCCGAGCTCTCGTCGCCGATCTTCGTCGGCAGGGCGGAGGCGATGGCGGAACTGGAGCGAGCCCTGGCCGAGGACTCACAGACGATCACACAGACCGTGCATGGCCTGGGCGGCGTCGGGAAGACGACGCTGGCTCTGCATTACGCGCACGACCATGCGGGGGCGTACCGGCTGGTGTGGTGGATCCGCGCGGACACCCCCGAGCTGGTCGAGGCGGGGTTCGCTGCCCTCACTGTCCGCTTGCGGGGTGGCGAGGCATCCGATCTCACGACCGCTCAGGCTGCCGAGTGGGCCGTCGGGTGGTTGCAGACACATCCGGGTTGGCTCCTGGTCTTCGACAACGCGGAGAAGCCGGAGTACGTGCATGCCTGGACGGGGCAACTCCGTGCGTCTGGACGCCACTTGATCACCAGCCGGTACAAGCGGGGCTGGGTCTGCGACCCGATCGCGTTGCCCGTATTGGACGACGAAGCCTCGCTGGCCCTGCTGTTACGTCTTGTCGGGGGCGGAGACGAGGACGAGGCCCGCGCGTTGACGAACGAGCTTGGTCACCTGCCACTGGCTCTGGAACAGGCGGGAGCCTTCATCGCGCAGACCGAGATCACGATCGCCGAGTACCGGGCCATGCTGCGTCAGCACCCGGAACGCGCCACGGACGCGGCACCTGGTGGCTCGGACCCGGGGAGGACAGTCGCGCGGATCTGGCGCATCACGCTGGACGTGCTTCAGGAACGGGATTCCCGGGCGGTGGACATCCTGCGGATCGCCGCGTGGTACGCCCCGACGGGCATTCCTCGTGACCTGTTCGCGCCGCGTGCCGAGGATCCTGTCGACCTTGCCCAACTCCTGGGGCTACTGGCCGACTACAACATGATCACGCTCGACAAGGCGGGGATCGGTGTCCACCGTCTGGTCCAGACGGTGGCTCGCACCCCGTCGGAGGACGATCCCCATCGTGAGCAGGCTCGCATCACAGCTGCGCGTGACCAGGCCGCGATGCTGATGTTCGGCGAGCTCCCGGATGATCCGTTCGTGAATGTCGCGGGCTGGCCCACTTGGAGAGCCCTGCTCCCACACGTAGAAGCGCTCCTCGATGCGGGCGATCCGGCCGAAGATACTGCTGAGATTGAGCTGATCCTCACTGAGGCCGGCAAGTTTCTCGCAGAACAAGGGCAGCTGAGTCGGGCCGCCGACTACTTCAGCCGCTCCCTGGCAACGGTCACTCGGGTATTCGGTGAGGATCACGCGGACACGCTGGTCTCGCGGAGCAACCTTGCTTACGTGTATGCGGCGGCAGGGGATCTGGAGCGGGCGGTTCCGTTGTACGAGCGGACGTTGGCCGATCGTGAGCGGCTGCTGGGTGAGGATCATCCGCACACGCTGGGCGCGCGGAACAATCTTGCCGGCGTGTATGAGTCGGTGGGAGATCTGGAGCGGGCGGTTCCGTTGTACGAGCGGACGTTGGCCGATCGTGAGCGGCTGCTGGGTGAGGACCACCCTGACACGCTGGCCTCGCGGAGCAACCTTGCTTACGTGTATGCGACGGCGGGGGATCTGGAGCGGGCGGTTCCGTTGTACGAGCGGACGTTGGCCGATCGTGAGCGGCTGCTGGGTGAGGATCATCCGCACACGCTGGCGTCACGAAGCGATCTTGCTGTCGCGTATCGGTGGGCAGCGGATTTGGAGCGGGCGGTTCCGCTGTGCGAACGGGTGTTGGCCGATCGTGTGCGGCTGCTGGGTGAGGATCATCCGGACACGCTGGTCTCGCGGAGCAATCTCGCTGTCGCGTATCGGTGGGCGGGGGATGGGGAGCGGGCGCTCGCGTTGTACGAGCAGGCGCTCGCCGACTGCCTTCGGGTGCTGGGTGAGGACCACCCGACGACGAAACTCGTCCGCGACAATGTGTCACTTGTCCTTGAGGACGGGCCACGAACTACCGCTCCCCCAGCCCCAGCACCCCCCGCAACCGCCCCGCCTCCACAAACGGCGCCGTAACCGTCGGCTCGCTGTACCACCGCAACGGCCACGTGTTCCCGTCCAGCGCCGGAATCCCGATGTACGCGACCGTACGACGTCCCGCGGCCCCGCCGAACCGCTGCACCCCCAACGGCCACTCGCACTCCCTCGCCGCCCCTGGCGCCAGCAGGAAGTACATCCACCGGAACCCGACCGCCTCGCAGACCACGGGCCCGGCGTCACCCTCCGCCGCGTCGATGAGGGCGGCGGCGACCTGTTCCCCGCGCACCCCCTGGATACGGAGCGCGTCGAAGTTGATGCCGGACACGCAGAGTTGGTGGCCGGCCAGGGGGACCCAGTCGGGGCGGTGGTGGGGGATTGCGTTGGTCATGGTCACACGATGCGATGTCGCGAGCTACGCTCAGTAGTGACTGAGGTGATACACGCTGGGGTGTATCCGTCGGAGGTGGCCGCTGTGTCCGTCCAGTACGACGCCAACTCACAGCCGGCGCCTGTCGCCTGGCGCTACAGCGGCAACCAGATGAAACGCTGGCGCACGAAGGCGAACGTCACGCGCGAGGAACTGGCCGCCGCCTCCAACTACTCCCCGGACACCATCAAGTCGATGGAGCAGGGGGTACGGATGCCGACGCCCCGGGTGCTCGACGTGGCTGATGAGTTGTGCTGCGCGGAGGGTCTGTTGAGCGCGGCGAAGGAGTACTTGCGGAGGGAGAAGTTCCCGGCGCGGGCGCAGGACTTCATGGAGCGCGAGCGCGAGGCGATCAACCTCTGGTGGTACGAGCCCGTGCTGGTGCCGGGCCCCTTGCAAACGCCGTCATTCGCACGGCTGTTGATCGGCAACCACATCCCGCCACTGGACGAGGACACCGTCGAGGAGCGGGTCACGGCCCGAGTGGCGCGGCAGCAGATCCACACCCGGAAGCCGCTGGTGGGGTGCAGTTACGTGCTGTATGAGGCGGCCCTGCGCGGTCCTTACGTGGATGAGGAGCAGCTGCTGTACCTCCTGGAGGTCGGGAAGCTGCGCAATGTGTCGATCCAGGTACTGCCCTACAAGCGGGCGATGACCGCCGCACTCCACGGCGAGATGGTGCTGCTGGAGACCAAGGACCACGAACGCCTCGCGTACACGGAGGCCCCGTCGGCGAGTCAATTGACTGCCGACCCAGCGATCGTGAGCGCTCAGACCGAACGGCTTAGCATGATCCGCGGTATGGCCCTCGACCCTGACGAGTCGGCGCGCTTCATCGAGCGGATGGTGGCAGAGCTATGAGCGACGAGCTGAAGTGGTTCAAGTCGAGCTACAGCGATGGCGAGGGCGGCGCCTGCGTCGAAGTAGCCCTCCCCACCCCCCACACCACCATCCACATCCGCGACTCCAAAAACCCCACAGGCCCCGAACTCACCGTCACCGCCCCCGCCTGGACGGCGTTCATCTCCGCAGCTCAGCCCGGAGCTTGAGCCCCGGGACCCGAGCTCTTTCCCTGGGTTTCTGGGCTGGGTGAAATCAACCCAACCAACCAAGCCTGTACGTGAGTTGAAGGCGGCGTAACCCGAAAGGGTGACGTTCCGTGATCGGCTTGCGTCGGAACGTAAGGCCACTCTAGGTTCGCGGCAAACGTGCAAATAGTTCGGCCCCGGTCGGTGCGCCAACACCGGCTCCGGGGCCTGACCTACGGATCGAATGAGAGTCGATCGTGGCTTACGCCCAGCCTAGTCCTGCCCTGCCGTCCCCCACCCATCCCATGGCCAATACGGGCTATGGAAAACGCGCCGTGGGTGACGAAGACCCGCACGCGGACGTGGACTTCGCGCACCTGTGCCCCCGAGACGCCGAGTTCGCCGTCTTCATCGACCACCTCGAAGACGGCCACGCCATGGGCCACAAGGTGATCGCGGCCGAACACCCCCGCTACGGCCAGCAGGCAAGCCGCACGTCCCTGAGGAGCCTCACCGAGGTCGGCCACCTGCGCTGGATCAAGGAACACATCACCGTCGAGGACAACTCGATGCGGTGGGTGACGCGGACGTACTGGTCGCGTACGCCCAGGTCCCTGGAGTGGTGGGCGGAGTTCGCGCGCGAGCGCCACGGCAGGGACGTGACGCAGGCCTACCAGCCGGGCCTGGCCCGAACGGAGTCCCCGGCCCCGGATACGGCCCCGGTCCCGGCCTCGACCGCGCCCCCGAGCCCCGCGCCCGACGCAACCCCGGACGGGTGTCCGACACCGGATGCGGAAGCCGCCCCTGAGCCCAGCGCCGCGTACCGCACCCTCGTCCGACTCCGCGTCGCAGATCCCCGTATGCCCCTGTCCGAAGCCGACTGCCGAGCCCTCGAACCCCTCGCCGCCGAGTGGCTGTCGCGAGGCGCCACCCCGGCCGAGCTGACCCGCGCACTGACCGACGGGCTGCCGCCCGCTGTCACCAACCCGGGCGGGTTCGCCCGCACCCGATTGGAGAGCAAGATGCCCCCGAAGAAGAACGGCACCGAAGAGACCCGCCCCCTCCGCGCCCGCGTGACCCGCGTGCTCATGGCCTGCGCGACCTGCGACGCCGACGAGCGGACGGTGAAGATCATCAGAGGAGTGTGCGAGGACTGCCGTGCTGAGCCGGATCTGAGCGAGGAGGAGGTCAAGAAGGGCTTCGAGGAGATCGCGTACCTCGGCACCACGTCGGCCCGCCTCCTCAAGGAGAAGTTCGAACGCCGTATGGGCGGACCCGTGCCCGACACCTTCCGCTCCGTGCCGATCGAGGACCGCGTCCACTACCACTACCGCGACAACCGCGACCGCATCGCGAACGGCCTCCCGCCGAGGCGGTGGAAGGCATGAGTGCGGACCGGCGCCAGATGTCCGTCGAGGAGTTCGAGGAACTGGCACGGAGGGCGCCGGAGTCTGTGTGGCTGGAGTTCATTGCTGGGAGGTTGGTGGTCAAGCGTGGCCCGGACGGGAACCGGAGTGAGATCGTCGCCCGGTTGCAACGGGTCCTTGCACAAGCCGACTTGGGCCTGTGGCTCTACGCGTTTCGAGGCTTGCGTGTGGAGGCCGACGGAGCGGGTCGGTTCCGCGTTGACGGCGCGCTCGCTCCGGACAAGCACTTCGCGGGACACGGCGAGTGGTCCGATCCTTGTGGCGTGCTCATGGCTGTTGAGGTCACCGCCGGCGACGCGGACACGGACCAGCACAACCGCATCGAGAAGCCCGACGGCTACGCCGCCGCAGGCATCCCCGTCTACCTCCTCATCGATCGCGACGACTGCTCGGTCACCGTCTTCACCAACCCGGAAGACGGTCGCTACCGTCGACAGGTGAAGGAGCCCTTCGGGGCCGCCGTCACCATCCCCGAGCCTGTAGGCCTCACCCTGGAGACCGAGGCACTCAAGGAGTTCGTGGACCGACGGTGAGCGGGCCGAGGGCCTGTTCAAGCAGGCCTGCGCTGCGGCCACGCCGCGACGCCACCGCTGATCCCCGCGCCGAGCGCGACGAGCCCGATGGTCAGTGCGATCCAGTGGTGGGTCGCCAGGTCGAGGACCCCCTGGTCCAGGGCGCCTTCGGCCTGTGCCAGGTCCGGGTGTGCGGGGTCGTAGACGACCGTCGTCGCCACCCGGCCCTCGGCGTCCCGGTGGCCGTCGGGGACGTAGAGGGAGCCGTCGATCGTCTCTTCCGGCTCGTCCACGGGGTCGCCGGAGGTGTCGTTGAAGTCGAGCCACACCGAGGACGTGTCGCAGGTCGTGTCGTGCACTCCGGAGGAGCAGGTGGTGGAAACGGTGGCGTGAGCCGTTGTGTGGCGCCCGTGCTCGCGCAGGCTCGCCAATTCCTGGTAGCCGTCGTGGAGTTGGCGAATCTGGATCGTCAGCAGCAGAACCCCGAACAGCGCCAACGTGACCGCGGCCGCCGTCGGCCACCACCGGCTCAGCCGACTCAGCACACTCTCCACGGGACGACTCTCGACCGGACGACTCTCCACCGGAATTCCTTCCTCAGGGCCGTTGCGTTCGCCTCGGCTCCGCGGCGGCACCGTAATCGATGCCGTCCCCGGTCATCACGGCGGGGCGGCGCGGTCACATCCCCCACAACCCCTTCCCCAAAGCCGTCACCCCGCCCGTCAGCGCCAGCAACAGCACCAGCCACCGGGCCTGTTTCTCCGGCACCCGCCCCGCGAGCACCCTGCCGATCCCGGCGCCCACCGCCATCCCCGTCACCACGAGGGCCCAGCGCGAGACGCCGAGGTGAGGCACCCCGTTCGCGGCCACCGAGAACGCGTTCACCACGACCCCATAGAACTGCGCGTTCGGCACGAACTCCCGTACCGTCCAGCCGGCGTTGAGCGCGTACAGGGACACCGGTGGTCCGCCCACCCCCGCGGCGGAGTTCATGAACCCGCCCGCCGCCCCCGCGGCCACCGCGCCCTTGGTCCCGCGCAGGGCCGGTACCCGTGCGCCGCGCATGACCAGCGCCACGGCGACGGTCACCAAGGCGCCCATGAACACCAGGAGCGCGGGCTCCGGCAGCCGCCGGGCCAGCCAGGCCCCCGCCGGGACCGTGCAAGCCGCCGCCACGCACAGCGGCACCATCGCGCGTGGCCGTACCCGCCGCCATCCGCCCGCGAGCCCTACGACGCTGATCGCCCCGGCGGCGCAGTTGGCGAGGACGACGCCCTCGGCCGACCCGAGCAGCAGGACGAGCGCGGGTACGGCGACGAGCGCGAACCCCATCCCGGTGAGCCACTGCACACAGGACCCCACCAGCACGATGCCGCACAGCATCAACTCACCTGTCACGGAGGGATCTTGCCCCGCAGGTCGCCGCGCACGCGACGCACCCCCAGTGCGTAATACCCGTACTACTCCACGTGAGTTGGACGGGAGTTGGATCAGCCCTGCACGTCCCCTGGGCAGCCCCTAACCCGCGCCCCGCGAGGCTGGAGTCGCTCCCACCGCAGCGGAGCAGCCCCCACTCGCACTGGAGACTTCGTGAAGCCCCAGATACGCAAGCGTGCCGTGATCGTCGCCGCCTCCGCCCTCGTCGTCACCAGCGTGGGTGTCGGGGTCAGCCAGGCCGGTCCGGAGTACCGGGACGCGCCGCCCACCAAGGCGCGGATCGCCGCGCTCTTCGACGGCTGGAACGACGCGCTGCAGACCGGCGACCCGGAGAAGGTGGCCGACCGCTACGCCTCCGACGCCGTGCTTCTGCCCACCGTGTCGAACCGGATCCGGACCGACCACGCGGAGATCGTCGACTACTTCGAGCACTTCCTGGAGAACAAGCCGGTCGGCAAGAAGATCGAGACGATCGTCAACGTCCTCGACAAGAACTCCGCCATCGACACCGGCCTGTACGAGTTCACGCTCACCGACCCGGACACCGGCGCCCAGCGCGTCGTCAAGGCCCGCTACACGTACGAGTACGAGAAGCGCGGCGGTGAGTGGCTGATCGTCAACCACCACTCCTCGATGATGCCCGAAGGCTGATCGCCACGCACAGCCCGACGCCATGGGGGTGCCCCCGGTCGAGCGAAGCCGAGACTGGGGGAGCGTCCTTGAGGGTCACGGTTCCGCCGTCGTCGGTCACCAGCTGCTTGACGATGGCGAGGCCGAGCCCGGACCCGGAGCGCCCGGTCAGGCCCTGACCGCGCCAGAAGCGGTCGAAGGCGCGGGACTTCTCCGCGTCCGACATGCCGGGTCCCTGGTCGAGGACCGACAGCACGACCTCGTCGGAGCGGGCCTGCACCCGCACGGTGATCGTCGAGCCGTCCGGGGAGACCTCCAGGGCGTTCGACAGGACGTTGTCCAGTACCTGGTCGAGGTGCCCGGGGCTGGCCAGCACGAGCGACCGGTCGCCGGGTTCCCCCTCCCGCGCGATGGTGACACCGCGCTCCTCGGCGGCCGGTCTCCACACCGCCAGCCGGTCCTCCACCAGCTCCCGCAGCGGCAGCGCCTCCGTCGCGGACACCTTCGCCTCGGCCCGCGCGAGGACCAGCAGGCCGTTCACCAGTCGGCTCATCCGGACCACTTCGGCCGTCGCCTGCTCGATGTCCTCGCGTACGAAGTCGTCCTCGACGCCGTCCGCGATGTTGTCCAGCGACAGCCGCAACGCCGTGAGAGGCGTACGGAGTTGGTGCGAGGCGTCGGCGACGAAGATCCGCTGGGAGGCGACGAGGATGTCGAGGCGTTCCGCGCCGGAGTTGAGGGTGCGGGCCAGTTGCTGGGTCTCCGGGGGGCCGGTGACGGGTGAGCGGGCGGTGAGGTCGCCGTCGCCGAAGCGGGTCGCCATGTCGTTCAACTGGCGCAGGGGGCGGGTGAGCCGGCGTGCCACGAGCGCGCCGAGGCCCGCCGCCACCGCGAGTACGCCCACGGCCAGCACCGCGCGGAAGCCCCAGATCCGCCAGAGCCGTGACGTCAAGTCCGAGGTGGGGTAGGTGACTTGTACCGCCCCCACCGTCCGGCCGTCCTGCTTCGCGGGAGCCGTCACCTTCAGCTCGCCGCCGCCCCAGTGCGCCGTGGTCCGCCCGTCCGCCGGCGCTTCGGAGGCCGGGAGCACGTGCACCGCGCCGGGAGTCTCCGCCGCGTACGCCGCGGACATCCGGGTCAGCGCCGCCCGTGACGCCGCGTCCCCGTCCGCCAGCAGCAGCGCCATGGTCCGGGCCTCCCGCCGTACGGACTCCTCGGTGTCCCCGCGCAGCTGCGCGGTCAGGGTGAAGGCCACCGGCACGGTGAACGCCGTCAGCGCGACGGCCACCAACAGGACGTAGCTGACGATCAGTTGCCGGATCATCCCGAGGACCCGCCGCCCGGCTCGGCGATCTCCAGTCGGAAGCCGACTCCCCGTACCGCCTCGATGGTGAGCGCCCCCGCCAGCTTCCGCCGCAGCGCCGCCACATGGACGTCCAGCGTCTTCGTCGGCCCGAACCAGTTCGCGTCCCAGACCGCTTCCATGATCTGCTCGCGCGACATCAGCGCGCCCGGCTCCTCGGTGAGGAACGCGAGCAGGTCGTACTCCTTGGGCGCGAGGGCCACTTCCTCGCCGTCCAGTCGTACGCGGGCGGCCTTGCGGTCGATGGTGAGGCGGGAGCCGTAGCGGTCGGGGCCGGCGGTCGCGGGGGCGGGCGGCTGTACGCGGCGCATCACCGCTCTTATCCGCGCGATGACCTCGCGGACGCCGAAGGGCTTGGAGACGTAGTCGTCCGCGCCGATCTCCAGGCCGACCACCCGGTCCGTCTCGTCGCTGCGCGCGCTGATCACGATGATGGGGATCCCGCCGCGCGCCCGCAGCGCCTTGCAGACGTCGAGGCCGTCGGTGTCGGGCAGGCCGAGGTCGAGCAGGACGACGTCGTACGGCCCCTCGTGTGCCAGCGCCGCGCCGCCCGTGGTCACCCACTCGACCTCGAAGCCGTAACGCAGCAGTCCGCGCCGGAGCGATTCGGCGACCGGCTCGTCGTCTTCCACCAGGAGTACGCGCACAGGCGAACCCTAGTGCTTGAAAATTAAGTCACGCCTGTCGCATGTGACCCGGCCCACTTCCGGCGTGTTCGGGGCCGTCTGCGGGCAGGTGCCGTCCCGGAGCGGCCGGAGGACCCGGTTGGCCTGACATCCCCGGGGTGATCACGTCGTGAGCGGGACATCTCACGATGCGATACCCCGAAAGGGAATTCCGGCCGCTCGTTAGACTGAGCCGACCGCAGTTGTGCGGTGCAGAGACGGACTGAGCGAGGAGCGCACGTGGGCCTGGTCGTGCAGAAGTACGGAGGTTCCTCCGTAGCCGATGCCGAGGGCATCAAGCGCGTCGCCAAGCGGATCGTGGAAGCGAAGAAGAACGGCCACCAGGTGGTCGTGGTCGTTTCCGCGATGGGCGACACGACGGACGAGCTGATCGATCTCGCCGAGAAGGTGTCTCCGATGCCTTCCGGTCGGGAATTCGACATGCTGCTGACCGCCGGAGAGCGGATCTCCATGGCACTGCTGGCCATGGCGATCAAAAACCTGGGCCACAGCGCCCAGTCGTTCACCGGCAGCCAGGCAGGCGTCATCACCGACTCGGTCCACAACAAAGCCCGGATCATCGACGTCACCCCGGGCCGTATCCGCACCGCGCTGGACGAGGGCAACATCGCCATCGTCGCCGGGTTCCAGGGCGTCAGCCAGGACAAGAAGGACATCACCACCCTCGGCCGCGGCGGCTCGGACACCACCGCCGTCGCGCTCGCCGCGGCGCTGGACGCCGAGGTGTGCGAGATCTACACCGATGTGGACGGCGTGTTCACCGCCGACCCGCGGGTGGTGAAGAAGGCGAAGAAGATCGACTGGATCGCCTTCGAGGACATGCTGGAGCTCGCCGCGTCCGGCTCCAAGGTGCTGCTCCACCGCTGTGTGGAGTACGCCCGCCGTTACAACATCCCGATCCATGTGCGCTCGTCCTTCTCCGGACTCCAGGGCACCTGGGTCAGCAGCGAACCGCTCGTTCAGAAGACACAGCAGCAAGGGGACCAGAAGGTGGAGCAGGCCATCATCTCCGGTGTCGCTCACGACACCTCCGAGGCCAAGATCACGGTCGTCGGCGTGCCGGACAAGCCGGGCGAGGCCGCTGTCATCTTCCGCGCCGTCGCCGATGCCGAGATCAACATCGACATGATCGTGCAGAACGTGTCCGCCGCCTCCACCGGTCTGACGGACATCTCCTTCACCCTCCCCAAGACCGAGGGCCGCAAGGCCATCGACGCCCTGGAGAAGGCGAAGGCCGGCATCGGCTTCGAATCGCTGCGCTACGACGACCAGATCGGCAAGATCTCCCTCGTCGGCGCCGGCATGAAGACGAACCCGGGTGTCACGGCCGGGTTCTTCGAGGCGCTCAGCGACGCCGGGGTCAACATCGAGCTGATCTCGACCTCGGAGATCCGTATCTCGGTCGTCACCCGCGCCGACGATGTGAACGAGGCCGTGCGCGCCGTGCACACCGCCTTCGGCCTCGACTCCGACAGCGACGAAGCCGTCGTCTACGGAGGCACGGGCCGCTGATGGCTCCCACCGGGTCTCGGACCGGGCGCCCGACGCTCGCGGTCGTGGGAGCGACCGGGGCCGTCGGCACGGTCATGCTTCAGATCCTGTCCCAGCACGCGGACATCTGGGGCGAGATCCGTCTGATCGCCTCCCCGCGCTCGGCCGGCCGCAAGCTGGCCGTGCGCGGCGAGGAGGTCGAGGTGGTCGCCCTGTCGGAGGAGGCCTTCGACGGGGTCCACGTCGCGATGTTCGACGTACCGGACGAGGTGTCGGCGCAGTGGGCGCCCATCGCCGCCGCCGAGGGCGCGGTCGTCGTCGACAACTCCGGCGCCTTCCGGATGGACCCGGACGTCCCCCTGGTCGTCCCCGAGGTCAATCCGCACGCCGCGCGTGTGCGCCCGCGCGGGATCATCTCCAACCCGAACTGCACGACCCTCTCCATGATCGTGGCCCTGGGCGCGCTGCACGCCGAGTTCGGGCTGCGCGAGCTGGTCGTGTCCAGCTACCAGGCGGTCAGCGGCGCGGGCCGCGCGGGCGTCGACACCCTGCGCCGCCAGATGTCGCTCGTCGCCGGTACGGAACTGGGGACCAGCCCCGGTGACGTACGACGGGCCGTGGGCGACCAGACGGGGCCGTTCCCGGAGCCGGTGGCGCTGAACGTGGTGCCGTGGGCCGGGTCCCTCGCCGAGGACGGCTGGTCCTCGGAGGAGATGAAGGTACGCAACGAGTCCCGCAAGATCCTCGGGCTGCCGCACCTGAAGGTCGCCGTGACGTGCGTACGCGTCCCCGTCGTCACCACGCACTCCCTGACCGTCCACGCCCGCTTCCAGGACGAGGTCACCGTCGCCAAGGCGCGGGAGATCCTCGCCACCGCCCCCGGGGTCGTGCTGTTCGACAACCCCGCCGCCGGTGAGTTCCCCACACCCGCCGATGTGGTGGGCACCGACCCGACCTGGGTGGGCCGGGTGCGCCGGGCCCTCGACGATTCGACCGCCCTCGAACTGTTTGTGTGCGGCGACAACCTGCGCAAGGGTGCTGCATTGAACACCGCTCAGATCGCGGAGTTGGTGGCGGCGGAGATCATCGGGGCGTAGGTTCGACGTTCTGGACGTGCGGCGGTTCCGCAGGTTCTGCGCTGCGGATGTCCGGCAGCCGGAATCTCGGTGGCCGTCGGGGGATTCGTTTGTAGGATCTGTGTGACTTCTGTGGTCGGAGTAATGGTCCGGACCACTTGAAACGAACCCGCTCAACGTTCGAAGATTTCCCTCCCCGTCCTCCGCAACCGTGCGGAGGGCGGGGAGCGTCTTTGCGGTCGCCATTCAGGGGGCGTCCGAGCGGTATGGCATATGGGTCATAGGGGATGAGCTGGTACGCATGAGGGCATTTGACGCACAGTCAATCGGGGTGCCTGACGCAAAAGCGATGCCTGATGCGTACAACCCTCTCGGGGGGACGCGTGTCCAACAGGCGTGGCAGAGGTACTCGAATTCACCGCGGTCCAGACGAGGGGCACAGCCCTGCGTCCACCCCGCCGACTCCGCAGCCCCGGCGCGCCCGGCGGCATGCCGGTGATCGCGCCGATGCCCGCAGCGCGGCCGGCCCGCATACCGAACCAGCGCGACGGCGCTGAGGACAGCCTGGCGGCGGGTACCACCGTCGACCATCTGACCGAGACCTACCGCGCCCACTACCGGTCGCTCCTGGGTCTCGCGGCGCTCCTTCTCGACGACACCGCCTCCTGCGAGGACGTCGTCCAGGAGGCCTTCATCCGGGTGCACTCGGCGCGCAAACGCGTCCGCGACCCCGAGAAGACGCTGGCGTATCTGCGCCAGACCGTCGTGAACCTCTCGCGCTCCGCCCTGCGCCGGCGCATCCTCGGCCTCAAGCTCCTCTCGAAGCCGATGCCCGACATGGCGAGCGCCGAGGAAGGCGCCTACGACCAGTTGGAGCGCGACGCGCTGATCAAGGCCATGAAGGGACTCCAGCGCCGCCAGCGCGAGGTCCTGGTCCTGCGCTACTTCGCGGACATGACCGAGGCCCAGGTCGCCGAGACGCTCGGCGTCTCGCTGGGATCGGTGAAGGCGTACGGCTCGCGCGGCATCGCGGCGCTCCGGATCGCCATGGAGGCCCCGGCATGAGCGAGCGACGTGGCACCCACGACCGACACGAGCCCTATGAGTGGCACGAGCCGATGCACCGGCGCGCGCCCCACGAAGACGAGCACGAGCTGCATGCTGGGAACGGAACTGTGAACCACGGCCCCGACGGACACGGCCCTCATACCCCGGGCCCGGACGCACTGGGCCCCGGAGGGCTCGGCTCGGACGAGCTGGCGCTGCGGCGGCTGCTGCACCAGGCCGTCGACGAGATCGAACCCACCGACGGCACCCTGGAGCATCTGCGCCGCGCGGTTCCGGCCAGACGAGCCCGCAAGCGCCAGGCCGTGGTCGGCATGGCCGCCGCCGCGCTGTTCATCGGCACGGCCGTCCCGGCCCTGGTGCACGTCTCGAACTCCACCGGTTCGAACGCCGACCCGTCCATCGCGGCCAACAGCTCGCAGGCGCAGGGCGGCGCGAGCTCGGGCAAGGGCACGGACGGCGGCGACGGGAAGGTCGCGGGCGGCTCCTCCGGCACGTCCCAGGACAAGGGCAAGGACGGCCAGAAGGGCACGCCGGACAAGGGCAAGAGCACCGGCGGCGGGGCCACCACGGGCGGAGCGGATCCGACGGCCTCGTCCGTGACCGCGACGGCCTGTACGGCGACGCAGCTCGGCGGGGCCACCGGCGCCGTCGCCGCCCCGGACTCCACCGGCGCGGTCTACGGCTCCTTCACCGTCTCGAACGTGTCCACGGCCGCCTGTACGGTCACCGGCGCGGGCACCGTGACCGCGACCGCGCAGGGTGCTGCGGACGCCGCCAAGATCGGCGTGGCGACCCATGTGTCGGGCGACGCGGCCACCGGGCTGCCGGACCCCTCCACGGAGGTCACCTCCCTGGTGCTCCAGCCGGGCGCCTCGTACGTGGTCAAGTTCGCCTGGGTTCCCTCGGAGACCTGTCCGACCGTCTCGGAGCCCTCACCGGACCCGTCCCCGACGGAGACCACGGACACCGGCACCACCGACACCGCTGGCAGCAGCGGCACCTCCGCCCAGCTCGTCACGGAGGACGGCGTGGCCGACGGCAGCGTCGTCGTCTCCGGCACGGCGGCGACGGGCTCGGCCACGGCGGCACAGACCGTGTCCAACGCGTGCGCGGGCACGGTGTATCACACGGGGATCCTGGCGTCGTCCTGAGTGGAGGGGTGGCGGGGCGGGTTCCGCGTCGTTGTGGGGCGGGGCCGTGCCGGCACGGCCCCTTCGGTGCGTCGCCGGGTGCGGGTGCGTCGTCGTACCGGGCGACGATTACGCGGGGGCGTTCTCGCCCTCGGTCCGCGGTTCGGTCTGCCGGTCGGCCCGCTCCTTGGAGTCGATCGACTCCTCTGACTCGGCCGGGGCCAGGCCGAGTGCCGCGTCCCGTGCGAACTCCACCTCGCGGCGCAGCAGCCGGAACCACATGAAGACGACGAAGCCCGCGAAGACGAACCACTCGCCGGTGTAGCCGAGGTTCTGGAACGCCTTCAGGTCCAGGCCGGTGTTCTGCGCGGCGGTCGCGGGTACGGCCTTCATCCCGCTGTCGGCCTTTTTGAGGGTGATCCACGCGTCGTACGGCTTGTACGGCACGAGGTTCACCAGCGACGCCGAGCTGATCGCGCCGGTCTGCCCCTCGGGAAGACCGCCGCCCACGCCGTTCGCCCCCGGGCTCTCGGACGCCTGGAGCGCACCCGTCACCGTGACCTCGCCGGTGGGCGCGGCCGGCGCCTTCGCCGAGTCCGCGTCACCGGGCAGCCAGCCGCGGACGACGGGCAGCGCCTGGCCGCCGTCGACCCGCAGCAGCGTCAGTACGTAGAACCCGCGCTTGCCGTCCAGCTCGCGGTCGGGCACGAGCAGCTGCTTGCCGTACCGGCCGGTCGCGGTGGCCTGCTTGCCGGAGGTGTTCGTGTCCACGGGCAGCAGCTCGGCGAGCGGACGGGCCGCCTCCGTCTTGGCCGCCGTGGCCTGCTTGTCCGCCGCCCGGTGGTCCTGCACCCGGTCCTCGAACCGTCCCAGCTGCCATGACCCCATGAAGATGCAGAAAGGGATGGCCAACAGCACGAAGACGTTGATCCCCCACCAGCGGGGCGTCAGCAGGAACCGGTACACGCCTTCCAAGGTACGGGGCCCGTGCGCGCGGCCGGGCCGCGGGGTCAGTACCGCTCGGTCAGGTGATCCCGGCCCGCCGGGGGCTCGTACGGCTCCGGCCAGAAGTCCGTCACCGTGGCGATGCGCCCCTGCTCGTCCGCCGTGAAGAACGTGATCGCGTGCATCTCCTCCAGGCCCACGGTGAAGTGGGTCCAGGTGACGGCCTGACCGGGCTCGGCTATGACCCGCTCGATCCTGACGTGCCAGTCGCCCGGATACTCGCGGTTGAACTCGACGTACCTCTCCCTGCCGCTGATGCGCTCGCGCGTCTGCGGCAGGGTGTAGACGACGCCGTCGGCCAGTGTGTCCGCGAACGCGGTCCAGTCCCGGGCGTCGGCGGTGGCCCAGTAGCTCTCGACTGTCTTGCGCAGATCGGTCATGCGGAAAAGTCTGCACCCGGCCACTGACAATCACCTCTGACCTGCGCAAATACCCTGAAGTCGATGTCAGGCCTTGCTCGCCTTCAGGGAGTACATGAGCGGGATGCGCGGACGGTCCGCCGGGAAGCGGTGGTACCCGTCACGTACCTCGAACGAGTCGAACCGCGGGAACAGCGAGACGTCGTGCTCGTGCAGGAACTCGATGCGCAGGCCCGCGGCGGCGAGCGCGGAGACGACCTCGCCGAGCGGGTGCTGCCACTCCACGCTGCGGTTGTTGGTGGTGGTGGCGTCCAGATCGGCGTACGTGCCGGACAGCTCGTTGATCCAGGCGTCCCGGGTGAAGTAGTCGTTGATGATCCGCGAGCCGGTCTCGTCGTCGAGGATGTCGGTGAGCGGATGGAACTCGGCGAGATAGAGGAAGCCGCCGGGGGAGAGGAGCGCGGTGACGGTCTCGGCCCAGCGCCGGATGTCGGGCAGCCAGCACAGGGCGCCCACGCCCGTATAGACGATGTCGTACGACGGATCCGGCACGGCTTCGCTCGCGTCGTACACGTCGGACGCGACGAACGCCGCGCGGTCGGTGGTGAAGCCCAGCTCGGCGGCGAGATCGCGGGCCACCTCGACGGCCGGTTCGGAGAAGTCGAGGCCGACGACGCGGGAGGCTCCGTGCCGTGCCCACGACAGGGTGTCGACGCCTATATGGCACTGCAGATGGAGAAGGGACCGTCCTGTCACGTCCCCGACCTCCGCGCGTTCGAAGTCGCGCAGGGCGTCCTTGCCCGCGCGGAAGGCGTCGAGGTCGTAGAAGTCGCTGGCGACGTGCAGCGGGACGCGTTCATCCCAGTGGGCGCGGTTGGCCTCGTGCCAGTCGGCGGGTGTCGGTGAGTACATGGCCGCGAAGTTATCCACAGGCTGGGGACCTCGCCAGCGAATTGTCGGGCGGGCCAGGCACTATGGGGCCATGACTGAGAGCAACAGGTCCATCGAGCAGCAGCAGGCGGCCATGCCCGACTGGGAGAAGCGCTTCCGCGCGCCGCGGGTGTCGCTGCCCGACTGGGCGGAGGACGCCCCGCACCGCTCCCTGTTCGTCTCGAACGCGACAGGGACGTACGAGCTGTACGCGTGGGACCGCGCGACGGGCGAGCAGCGCCAGGTCACACACCGGGCGAACGGCACGACGGACGGGGTGCTCTCGCCCGACGGAGAGTGGATCTGGTGGTTCGACGACAAGGACGGCGACGAGTTCGGCATCTGGCGCCGCCAGCGATTCTCCGGGGAGGCGGAGAGGAAGGGGAAGGGGGACGGGGACAGCGCCGACGAGCCGGCGGTCCCCGGTCTCGAACCCTCCTACCCCTCCGGGCTCGCCATCGGACGTGACGGGCGTACGGCGGTGGTGGGCCGCTCGACGGACGACGACGGCTCGACGATCCATGTGGCCCGGACCGGCGAGGCCCCCGTGGAGATCTACCGGCACCGGGAGTCGGCCGGGGTCGGCGACCTCTCGCACGACGGCTCGCTGATCGCGATCGAGCACACCGAGCACGGCGACGCGATGCACTCGGCGCTGCGGGTGCTGCGCCTGGACGGTTCGACGGTCGCGGAGCTCGACGACTCCAAGGGCGGCACGGTCGAGCTGGGCCTGGAGGTGCTGGGCTTCGCCCCGGTCGACGGGGACACCCGGCTGCTCATCGGGCACCAGCGACGCGGCCGCTGGGAGCCGCTGGTGTGGGACGTCGTGTCGGGAGAGGAGACGGACCTGGCGCTGGACCTGCCGGGTGACGTGGCGGCCGAGTGGTATCCCGACGGTTCGGCCCTCCTCATCGCCCACAGCTTCGAGGCCCGCAGCGACCTGTGGCGCTACGACATCGCGTCCCGCGAGCTGGTCAAGGTGGAGACACCGCCCGGCTCGGTGTCCGGGGCGACGGCCCGCCCGGACGGCACGGTGGAGTACCTGTGGTCGTCGGCCGCCGAGCCGTCCGCGGTCCGCTCGACGACCGGCGAGATCGTCCTCGATCCCCCCGGCCTGAAGTCCCCGGGCTCGGTCCCCGTGGAGGACGTCTGGGTCGACGGCCCGGGCGGCCGCATCCACGCCCTGGTCCAGAAGCCGGCGGGCGCGACGACTCCCCTCCCCACGGTCTTCGACATCCACGGCGGCCCGACCTGGCACGACAGCGACTCGTTCGCGGCGGGCCCGGCGGCCTGGGTGGACCACGGCTACGCGGTGGTCCGGGTCAACTACCGGGGCTCGACGGGGTACGGGCGTGAGTGGACGGACGCGCTCAAGCACCGCGTCGGCCTGATCGAGCTGGAGGACATCGCGGCGGTCCGTGAATGGGCGGTGACGTCCGGGCTGGCCGACCCCGACCGGCTGATCCTCACCGGCGGTTCCTGGGGCGGTTACCTCACGCTTCTCGGCCTGGGTACGCAGCCCGACGCGTGGACCCTCGGTATCGCCGCCGTTCCGGTCGCCGACTACGTCACGGCGTACCACGACGAGATGGAGGCCCTCAAGGCGATGGACCGTACGCTCCTTGGCGGCACCCCGGAGGAGGTCCCCGAGCGCTTCTCGGCGTCGTCCCCTCTCACCTACGTCGACGCGGTCAAGTCTCCCGTCTACATCTCGGCGGGCGTCAACGACCCCCGTTGCCCCATCCGCCAGATCGACAACTACGTCGACCGCCTCACCGCCCGCGACGCCGTCCACGAGGTCTACCGCTACGACGCGGGCCACGGTTCCCTCGTCGTCGACGAACGCATCAAGCAGGTCCGCCTGGAACTCGACTTCGCCAACAGGCACCTACAGCTGTGACCACCGGGTTCTCGCCCCCGCCGCCCCTACCCGTCCCATCCCCAGGGGCTCCGCCCCTTCGACCCCGGGATGCGTTGTGTGTCGGCTGCGGGTGGGTGGGGGTGCGCCTAAAAGATTGCGCAGTTCCCCGCGCCCCTTAAGGGGCGCGGGGAACTGCGCGAGCAACCCCCACCGTCCCGCAGCCGACTTTCAGGGGCGCGGGGAACGGCGCAATCTTTGAGGGGGGTCTGGGGGCGCAGCCCCCAGGAAGGGATGGGACGGGTAGGGGCGGCGGGGGCGAAAACCGCCCACCCGCACCCTACGTTCCGGCCCGCTCCCGAGGTCGTCGTCCCAACAGCTCCGCCAGCCCCCGCCGGGTCGCCGCCAGCACCACCCGGTCCTCGGCGCGAAGCACATACGTGGAGGGAAGGGACCACACCAGCCCCGAGGCCCGCTCGGCGGACACCGGTCCGGAGGCCTGGCGTTGGGTGTCGAGGGCGAGCACCCGCCACGCCCCCGCCCGAAACGCCTCACCCACCGTGCGCCCCTCCAACTGCGCATGCCCACCCACATCCACGGCAGCGAAGAGCAGCACCCGCCGCTCCACAGGAATCGCCCCGAGAATCTGCCGCCCCATCATGGCCCCGGCAAACGCGGGCGCGGTCAGATGCGACACGCTCCGACTCCGGGTGAGCGCATCGGGATACGCGGCACGCAGGGTGCGGTACACGGCGGTCGCGAAGTCGTCGTCGTACAACCGCAGCACCACCCGCAGATCGGGCCGCACGGTCCGCGCGTACAACGCGGCCTCCAGATTCATGGTGTCCGCGCTGGTCAACGCCAGCAGCGCATGCGCCCGATGGATCTTGGCGGCCTCCAGCACGCCCTCCTGCGTCACATCCCCCAGCACCACCGGCACCCGAAGCCGCCGCGCCAGCGCCAGCCCCCTTGCCTCCGGATCGGCCTCGACGCACACCACGGGAATGTGCAGCTCCCGCAGCCGCGCCAGCACCCGCGTGCCGATCTTGCCGACCCCGAGCAGCACCACATGCCCGGACAGCCCACGCGGCGGCTTCCGCAGCGCGGACCCGCTGCGGAACGTACCGAGCGCCTCCAGCACGGCGGCCAGCAGCACGGGCAGCAGCAGCAATCCGACGAGCCCGGAGAAGAGTTGGAGGATCTGCCGCCCGAGGGGCTGCCCGATGGCGGGATCGTTGATGGCGAAGAGATCGAGCAGCGTCAGATAGGTCGCCTGGAGTGGAGGCTCCCTGGTGACCAGCATCGACGCGACGGCGAGGCCGGCCACACACGCCACCAGCCCGGCGAACGACCACCGCAGCCGCCGCGACAGCAACGACCCGAACGGCATGATGCTGCGCCCGGCGGACAGTGCGGGTCCTGAGTACGAGACGTTCTCCAGTACGACGGTCCCGCGCCCGGTGGCGGCGGCCACCGCCCTTTCGTCGGGCAGGAGTTGGGGTCCGTGCGCCCCACTGCTCTCGGAACCGTCGGCGCCGGCGGGATCGTTGGTCGTGGCGGACAGCAGCGCCAGCGTGCACAGCCCCGGATCGGCGACCTCCCCGGGGCCGGGCGGCGGCCGCTCCACCGCGCGCAGCATCAGCCCGTCCGTCTGGACGACCTTGCTGGTGCCGGCCACGGCGGTCGCGGCCAGCGCGGGCGCGGCGGTGTCGGCGTCGGACAGCACGGTGGTGGACGCGTCGAACGCCTCGCCGTCACCCTCACCTTCACCGCCGGCTCCCGCGGCACCGGCTCCTGCTGAGGCACCCGCCGCGGCCAGCGCCGAGGCCTGGTCGAGGAGCGCTTCGATGTGCTGCCCGAGGCGCCGGTTGTAGAGCCGCAGGACCAGCCGGATCCGGGGGTTGAGCCGCCGGGCGGTGAGGGCGGCGCGGATGTTGGTCTCGTCGTCGTCGTACACGAGCGCCAGCGCGGCGGCCCGCTCGACGCCCGCGTCGGCGAACACGGCCTCGGTGAGTTCGGCGGCCTCCAACACGCGGTCGGAGCGCGGGGGTTCGGTCCGGGCGACTCCTGAGTCGCCGTTCCCGGAAGCCCGGTTCACCGCAGCGGACACCCGGTCGAACAAGGCCGTGGCCCGCGCCCGCCCCACCACCGGTGGCCGCACGATCCGCTGGGCGGGCGGCACGACCAGGGTGACCTGCTCGCCGTACACTCCGCGCAGTTCGGCGGCCAGCCGGTGTGCCAGGGCGTCGTCCCCGGCCACCATCATGTGCGCGGCGGCGTCGGCGGACGCGCTCTGAGACGGAAGGTTCCCCGGGTTCCCCACGGGAGAGAAGACTGCCGTACTGGGACGGGTGGTTCCACAGGGGCGGGCCGGTCAGTGCCAAGTGCCCATGTACGGACACGAATAGCCGGGCGCCGGGCCCCCAGGAATGCCTTACTCCCCGAACCGCTCCCGCACCTCGGCCCGTTCGGCCAGCCGCGCCGGATAGCCGGGCCCGAGCCGCGGCCGGGTGTCCTCCGCGGTCATCGCCTCGCCGCACGAGGAGCACACCACCTCGGCATGCCCCTGGTGCCCGCACCGTTCGTGCCGGAAGACGATCGGCGCGCCTTCCTCCCCGGCGAGCCAGCGGTCCCCCCAGGCGTTCATGGCCATCAGGACCCCGAAGAAATCCCGTCCCTTCGCGGTGAGCAGATACTCGTGCCGCACCGGCTCGCTCTGATACGGCTGCTTCTCCAGCAGCCCCTCGTCCACCAGCCGCCGCAACCGCTCCGCCAGGGTGTTCCGCGCGATGCCCAACGACTGCTGGAACGCGTCGAAGCGCCGTACTCCGTAGAACGCCTCCCGGAGCACGAGCGGCGTCCACCAGTCCCCGAGCAGATCCATGGTGCGGGCGATGGAACAGGGCCAGTTCGCGAAGGAGGTCCGCCTCATGCCCGCCAGGATACGGCCGGGGATCAGGGGTTCAGGTCGGTCTCCGTACGAGACCCAGCAGGCGACCGAGGCGCCATCCGAGGGGATGGCCGCCTCATCCCCAGGGACTCTGCCCCTTCGACCCCGTTCGGTTGTGTGTCGGGTGCGGGTGGGTGGGGGTTGCTCGCGCAGTTCCCCGCGCCCCTAAAGAACCGCCGGCCCGCCCCGGGTGCTTTTAAGGGGCGCGGGGAACTGCGCGACCAGCCCCCACCCACCCGCAGCCGACGAACTACCCCCGTCTTCCAGGGGCGCGGGGAACTGCGCAGTCCTTTGGGCCCCCAGGGACCGTCAGTGGCTATGGCTACGCTCCCCGCATGCACCTGCACCAGATAGTCCTCGACGCCCATGACCCGCAGGCCCTGGCCCGGTTCTGGGCATCCCTGCTGGGCGGCACGGCGGTCGCGCGGGATCGCGGAGCGGTCCACGTCGGGGCGCCGGGTTTTCCTCAACTCGCCTTCCAGCCGGTACCGGAGGGCGGGGCGGGAGGGGACTGCCGCCCCTTCGAGATCGCGGTGGCGGACATCGAGGCGACCCGCGCGCGGGCCGGTGAGCTCGGCGCCGCCACCCTGCCCCTGCCGGCCGCTGAGGAGCAGGGCTCGTTCCAGCCCATGCGGGACCCCGAGGGCAACGAGTTCCGCCTGGTCCTGGTGCCGTCCGCGCCGCCTGTGCCGCCCGCGCCGGCGGCGCTTCCTGGGGCGGTGGCCAAGGCCAGGGTGCTCTTCACCGACAGCCGTGGACGGATCCTGCTGGTGCGGTATCAGCCGAGGCGCGACGAACGGCATTGGGGGCTGCCCGGCGGCACCGTCGAGGCCGGGAGGGAGACACCCCGCCAGGCGGCCGTCCGCGAGATCCGGGAGGAGACCGGCCTGCGGTGTACTCCCGGACGGCTGCTCAGCGTCGACTGGGTGAACCGGTCGAAGGGTCGGCCCCGGATGGTGCATGTCTTCGACGGCGGGTTGGTGGAGGACAGGGACCTGACGGGGATCCGGCTTCAGGAGGCGGAGTTGGCGGAGTGGCGGATGTGCTCGCCGGAGGAGGCCGAGGCGCTGCTTCCTCCCGTGCCGTGGGGGCAACTGCGACAGTCGCTCGCCGTGCTGGCGGCTGCCGGGAGCGGTCCCGCGGAGCTCGTGGACGGGGTACCGGCGACCTCCTGAACGCGGGGCCGGTGCTCGGCACGGCCCCGGCAACGATGGCCGCCAGGTTGCCGTGGCGGATGTCCGCGCGCCCGGCGCCTCCCTCAGGAGAGGGCAACAGCGGAACATTTCGTCGGTGCGGTTGGTGGCGCTCACCGGCCGCTGAGGCCGACGTAATTCCACATTCCACCGAATGTCCGCCCCGTTGTTTCCCGCAGCGGGGCGGAACCCGATATCTCCGGTAAAACGCATGCCCCGTACACTGTCGGCGCCCCGAATGCGGAGGCCGGTCACTGCTGAACACCCAGAGGAAGCCAGATCCGTCATGTCACTCACCGGAAAGCACATCCTCTCCAGCGATCTCTTCGACAGGGACGAACTGGAGCGCCTCTTCGAACTGGCGGACGTGCTGACACCGGTGGCCCGGGGCCGGCAGGTGACCCGGATCCTAGAGGGCGCGGTGATGGCCAGTCTCTTCTTCGAGGCGAGCACCCGTACCAGGCTCAGCTGCGAGGCCGCGTTCATGCGCCTGGGCGGCGGGGTGACCACCACGACCGGCGCCGAGATCATGTCCATCGCCAAGGGCGAGTCGCTGGCCGACACCAGCCGTGTGGTCAGCGGATACTGCGACATCATCGTGATCAGGCACCCTGAGGAGGCCGCCGTTCACGAGTTCGCGGCGGCCACGAACATACCGGTGATCAACGGCGGCAACGGAGCCGGCGAGCACCCGACGCAGGCCCTGCTCGACATGTTCGCCCTGCACCGGGAGTTCACCCGCACCGGGGGCACCCTGGACGGCCGCCGGATCGCCCTGGTCGGTGACCTGCGGCACGGCCGCACCGTGCACTCGCTGATGCGGCTGGTCACCCTGTACGAGGACCTCACCATCGTCTGTGTCGCCCCCGAGCCCCTCGGGATGCCCGTCCACCTGCTGGAGCTGGCCGAGAGCCGGGGCCACACGGTCGAGTTGAGCGACCAGCCTGAGACCGGCCTCAAGGACGCCGACCTGGTGTACGCGACCCGCCTGCAGACCGAACGCTTCGCGGACCGGCCGATGCCGTACAGCGACGCCTTCCGCATCGACAAGGCGCTGGTCAGCCGGGTGTGCCGGGAGGACGCGGTGATCATGCACCCGCTGCCGAGGGACGGCCGCCCGGGCTCCAACGACCTGGCGACGGACCTCAACGACGACCCCCGCCTCGCGGTCTTCCGGCAGACCGACGCCGGAATCCCGATGCGGATGGCCCTGTTCTCCTCGGTGCTCGGCGTGGCCGACGCGGTTCCCGACTCCCTGCGCCCGGCGGCCTGGTACCGCCCCGACTACACCGGACCGGACGACGCCCCGTTCTACAAGAACATCGCCATCGCCACCTGACATTCACGGCACGCGAAAGCCCCCGGGGATTTCTCCGTGCATCGGAATCCACGTGTTTCCGTCACAATGGCGAGTACCTCCTTTCTTCTTGTGCTTTTTGAGCTTTCTTGAGCCGGTCTCCTTTCTCTGCATGCCGTTCATGAACGCGGTCTGAACGCGACCCGCGTGCCGGCAGCGAGGCCAGGTTCACGGCGATGCCTGCCGGTTTCCGGCCGATTCAGCTCCTTCGTGAATGAAGTCCGAAGCCGTCGGGGACGGGTCTTGCTGCCGTAGACCACCGACCGGAGGGTCCCCGCCCGTGCCCGCACTCATGGCCCGTATCCCGCAGGACCAGGCCGACGTCGCACGTCACCGCTTCCACGCCGACAGCTATCTGCCCCTGCCCGGGCTGCTCACCGCCGACGGCCTCGACGCGCTGCGCGAGGAGGCGCGGCGGCTGGAGAGGATCGCGCGGCGCCGCGACTTCACGATGGCGTGCATGGACGGCTCGCCCCGGCACATGACGACGCTCGGCGGCCAGGTCATCGCCCGGGAATCGCGGCTGATTCCCGACCTGTACGCGGACCCCGTGCTGCTCGACCTGCTGGGCAGCCTCACCGGCGAACGGCCCGTCCCCGTCCCCGACCCGCTCGAACGCCACGTACTCAACATCCTGCACCGCAAGGGCGACACCCACGGCGCCCACACCGACGACTACCCCTACGCACTCGTCCTGTTCCTCGAAGCGCCGGAGACCCCGGCGGACGGCGGCCTCCTCGCCCACACACCCCGGGCCGCCTCCCTCGGCGACCTGGATGCCGGGCAGGCGCGCGAGGCTCACCACCGCCCTGGGGACGCCTATCTCCTGCGCAGCGACACCACCGCCCACCGCGTCACCCCGCTCACCCGCTCCGGTGTACGCCGTACCGTGCTCAACTTCGCCTACACGACGGGCTCCGTGACACCGCGCGCGACGCCGTCGGCCCGCGAACTGTACGCGTAGTGCCCGGACCGGGTGACGATCCTGGCCCATGGGGCGCTCGTCTCCGCGTCGGGGGGCCGAGTCCAGGATCCGCGCGAGAAGCTGCTGTGGAGCCACGGCTCGGACCGGCGTGGGGGACCCGCGCCCCGGCGGTCCCGCGCGAAGGAGCCTCCATGCCCCGGACATCGCCACAGTCATCGGCGGACCCGAACCCGAACCCGAACCCGCTCGACGACTCGTACCGCTTCGACGACCTGCGTGCCCTGATCATCAACTGCACGCTCAAGCCGTCGCCTCAGCAGAGCCACACCCAGGGACTGATCGACAAGAGCCGGGCGATCATGGACGCGCGCGGGGTCGCCACGGACGTCGTACGCGCCGTCGACCACGACATCGCGCCGGGCGTCTACCCGGACATGACCGAGCACGGCTTCGCCACGGACGCCTGGCCGGCGCTGCACGAGCAGGTGATGGCCGCGGACATCCTGGTGCTGGCCGGCCCGATCTGGCTCGGCGACAACAGCTCGGTCATGAAGAAGGTCATCGAGCGGCTCTACGGCGGTTCGGGACTGCTCAACTCCCAGGGCCAGTACGCCTATTACGGCCGCGTCGGCGGCTGCCTGATCACCGGCAACGAGGACGGCGTGAAGCACTGCGCCATGAATATCCTCTACAGCCTCCAGCACCTCGGTTACACCATCCCACCGCAGGCCGACGCGGGCTGGATCGGCCCGGCGGGACCCGGACCCTCCTATCTCGACCCCGGTTCGGGCGGCCCGGAGAACGACTTCACCAACCGCAACACCACATTCATGGCCTGGAACCTCATGCACATGGCAGCCATGCTCAAGCGCGCCAACGGCATCCCGGCCCACGGCAACCAGCGCTCGGAGTGGGACGCCGGCTGCCGCCTCGACGCACCCAACCCCGACTACCGCTGAAGCGGGCGCCGGGCCGCACAGTCGGCGAACGGCTGCGCGGTCCGGACTCACCGCTGCGGCGTGAACTCACAGCCCGGACCCGGGTGTGTCAGGCGGTGGCGTCGTCGTAGGCCAGGTCGCCGCCCAGTTCGCGGGATGCCTGGGCCTGGGCGAGGAGTTGCCTGGCCTTGGCCTCGACACCTTCGATGGCGTCGGCGCCGGCGACGAAGCGCAGCGGCGGCTCGGCCTGGCCGGCGATGGTCAGCAGGGCCTTGGCGAGCTTGACGGGATCGCCGGACTGCCGGCCGCTCATGCTCTTCCACGCCGCGACGGTGGCCGTGGTGCGCTCGGCGTAGTCGTCGATGATCGGCTCGGGCCAGGTGGTGGAGGCGTCCACGAGCAGCTCGGTGCGGAAGAAGCCCGGCTCCACGACCGTGGTGCGAATGCCGTACGGCTCGACGTCGTAGCGCAGCGACTCCATCCACCCCTCCACGCCGAACTTGGAGGCGGCGTACGCGACGCAGAACTCCTGGCCGATCAGACCGGCGGACGAGGAGAGCGTGATGACGTGGCCGGCGCGCTGCTTGCGCAGGATGGGCAGGACGGCGCGGGTGACGTTCATGGGGCCGAAGAGGTTGGTCTCGATCTGCTGGCGCATCTGCGCGGGCGTGATCTCCTCGAAGTAGCCGGCGAAGAAATTGCCCGCGTTGTTGATCAGGACGTCGATGCGGCCGAAGCGGTCGACGGCGGCCTGCGCGGCGGCCTCGGCGTCCTCCAGGCTCGTGACGTCCAGCTTGGTGACCAGCAGATCCTCCTGCGGTCCGCCGAGGGCTTTCTCGACCTCTTCGGGGCGGCGGCCGGTGGCGACGACCTGGTGGCCGGCGGCGAGGGCTTCGCGGGCGATGTCCGTGCCCAGACCGCGTCCGGCACCGGTGACGAGAATGACCTTGCTCATGACGTGTTCCTTTTCGGGTGTCTATTCGGGTGTTTAGGGGGTGCAGGGGTGCTTTTCAGGTGGTGCTGGGTGGTGCTGGGCGACGGGTGACCTCAGGCCTGATCGGTCGGCATGATCCACAGCTCGCCGACGGACGCGTGGCGGGGCCGGGTGACCATGTAGGCGACGCCGTCGGCGATGTCGTCGGGGGCGAGGACCTCGGTCTGCTCGTAGAAGGTGCCGATCGCTTCGCGGATCTCGGGCTTGTGGTCGTTGTGCGAGCCCAGCTCGGTGTCCACGCCGCCCGGCTCCAGGACACCGACGCGGACGTGCCGCTGCGTGACCTCCTGGCGCAGGGACTCGGTGAAGCCGTTCACGCCGAACTTGGTGAGGTTGTAGACGCCGTAGCCGTTCCAGGCGACGCGGCCGGCGATCGAGCTGATGTTGACGATGTCGGCGACCCGGCGCGGACCGTCTTCGGCGGCCTTGAGCAGGTGCGGCAGGGCGGCGCGGGTGGTGTAGAGCAGGCCCTGGACGTTGACGGCGATCATGCGCTCCCATTCGTCGACGTCCGCGCCGACGACGGGGCCCAGGAGCATCAGGCCGGCGTTGTTGACGAGGGTGTCCAGTCGTCCGAAGTGCTCGACGGCCTGCTGTACGGCCGCTTTGGCCCGGGCACGGTCGGTGATGTCCGCCTCCACCGCCAGCGCGGTGCCGCCCGCCTTCCCGATCTCGGCGGCCAGGTCGGTCAGTCGGTCCTTGCGGCGGGCCACGAGGGCGACGGAGGCGCCGTTCTCGGCGAGCCGGCGGGCGGTGGCGGCGCCGATACCGCTGCTCGCGCCGGTGACGAGAGCGACGGTGCCGGTCAGTTTCGATGACATGTTCGATGGCATGGGGGTGTCCTGTTCTTGGTTCTCTGGATGCCGCACCATCAACAGAACCGCTTGTCATGGGAGCGTGGGAGTCCCTGATGAGGGGGTCCCTGAGAGGGACCCCCAGCCCTGCGGCAGCGCTCGTAGAGTGGGGCGCATGGCAGGCAGAAACGACCCTTACGGCGCCAGCCGCGACATTCGTGGTGATTTCCGCGCGGAGATCCGGGAATTCCTGGGCACGCGACGGGCCAGGGTCACCCCCGAGCAGGCCGGACTGCCCGTGTACGGCGGAGACCGCCGGAGGGTCACCGGGCTGCGCCGGGAGGAGGTAGCCCTGCTCGCGGGCATCTCCAGCGAGTACTACACCCGGCTGGAGCGCGGCAACGCCACCGGCGTCTCCGAGAGCGTCATCGACGGCATCGCGCAAGCGCTGCAACTCGACGAGGCCGAGCGGATCCACCTGCTCGACCTTCTGCGCGGCGCCGGCACGACCCGCCCGCCACGCCGCCGGCCGGCCCAGCAGCGCGTCCGGCCCGCGGTGCGGCGCGTCCTCGACTCGATGACCGGCACTCCCGCGTTCGTACTCAGCGGACGCCTGGACATCCTGGCCGCCAACCACCTCGGGCGCGCGCTGTTCTCCCCGGTCTACGCCGACCCGGTGAGGCCACCGAACAACGCCCGGTTCGTCTTCCTCGACCCGCACGCGACCGAGTTCTTCCGCGACTGGGACGAGGTCGCGGGCGACACGGTCGCCATGCTGCGCGCCGAAGCCGGCCGCGACCCCTACGACCGGCGGCTGACGGACCTGATAGGGGAACTGTCCACCCGCAGCGAGGACTTCCGTCGCCGCTGGGCCGCCCATAACGTCCGGATCCACACCACGGGCCTGAAGCGCCTCCACCACCCGGTCATCGGCGACCTCGACCTGCCGTTCGAGACCTTCCCGCTCGGAGCGGACCCCAGCCAGTTCCTGCTCGCCTACACCGCCGAGCCCGCGTCACGTTCGCAGGACGCCCTGAACCTGCTGGCCAGCTGGGCCGCGACCAACGACGGCATCGACGAGTACGCGTCGGCCAACGACTCCGAGCCGGCCGAGTCGGCCGAGACCCCCGACTGATGGCCGAAGCACCGCGCACCGCACTCAGCGTCTGACGGCGGTCGGCGGTCGCTCCGCACGCGCACCGCACACCGACGTGCCCTCCGGCGCCGGAGGCCCTTTACCGGCGGCGTCAAGTGGGTGATGCTGACCCGGCGTTGGAGGGTGATCGACACGGAGGGGCCGGTCGGTCGGGAGGGAGAGGCCGCCGTGGTGCGCGTAGAGCTGCTCGGACCGGTTCAGGTGTACGCCGATGATGCGACGCCGGTCGAAGTCGGTGGCGTCCGGCTGCGGATGCTCCTCGCCAGGCTCGCCCTCGAAGAGGGCCGGACGGTGCCCGTCGACTCGCTCGTCGACGGCCTGTGGGGAGAGGAGCCGCCCGCCGACGCGGCCAACGCGCTGCAGGCACTGGTGTCCCGGCTGCGCAGGGCGCTGCGCGGGTCCGCCGCGGTGGAGTCCGCGTCCGGCGGCTACCGGCTCTCGGTGCGGGCCGAGGACGTGGACGTTCACCGCTTCGAGGAGCTGACCGCCCGGGGCAGGCGGGAACTGGCGGCCGGGCGGGCCGGCGAGGCGGCCTCGCTGCTCGCGGCGGCGCTCGGGCTGTGGCGGGGCGCGGCGCTCGCCGATGTCCTCGACGCCCCGTTCGCCGGGCCCGTCGCGACCAGGCTGGACGATCTGCGGGCCGCGGCGGCCGAGGACCGCTGCGATGCCGAGCTGCGGCTCGGACGATACGGAGAGGTGCTGGCCGACCTCGAAGCGGCCGGTGCCGAGCGGCCGTTGAGCGAGCGGGTCGCCGGGCTTCGGATGCGGGCGCTGTCCGCGGCCGGACGGCAGTCCGACGCCCTCGCGGTGTACGAGGCGATACGGGAGCGGCTCGGCGACGAACTCGGGGTCGATCCGTCGGCCGGGCTGCGGGAGATCCATCTGGCCCTGCTGCGAGGTGAGTTGGAGACGCCCGCCGAGCGGGCCGAGGCCGCCCCGAGCCGCCTCCCGGCCCGGCTCACCAGCTTCGTCGGCCGTGACAGTGAACTGACGCAGCTCGACGGGCAGTTGGATCGCAGCAGGCTCGTCACCATCGTCGGCCCCGGTGGCGCGGGCAAGACCCGGCTCTCCTTCGAAGCGGCCACTCGGGACCGTGCCCACGCGCGAGGCCGGGTCTGGTTCGTGCCGCTCGCCGGTGTGAGCGCACCGGACCAGCTGGCCGACGCGGTACTCGGCGCCCTCAGCTCCACCGACGGCGGCCTCTACGACGCGGGCCAGGGGCAGCGGGCCACCCCGGTCGAGCGCATGGCCGGGCTCTTCGGCAGCGGCGACGCCCTGCTCCTGCTCGACAACTGCGAGCACCTCGTCGAGGCCGCCGCGGAACTCACCGCCGAACTCCTCGACCAGCTCCCGGAGTTGCGGATCCTCGCCACCAGCCGCGAGGCCCTCGCCATCACCGGTGAGTCCCTGTGCCACCTCGGCCCCCTCGACGTACCGATGGGATCACCGGAGCCCGCCGAGGCCGCGCAGTCGCCCGCCGTCCGCCTCTTCGTCGACCGGGCCGCCGGAGTCCGGCCGGACTTCACGCTCGACGACGTGACCCTCGACGCCGTGGTCGAGGTCTGCCGACGGCTCGACGGGATGCCGCTCGCCCTCGAACTGGCCGCGGCGAAGCTCCGCTCGATGAGCGTCGAGCAGATCGCACGCCGCCTCGACGACCGCTTCCGCCTCCTCGCCTCGGGCAGCCGCACCGCCCTGCCGCGCCAGCGCACCCTGCTCGCGCTCGTCGAGTGGAGCTGGGACCTGCTCGACGAACCCGAGCGGATCCTCGCCCGCAGACTGTCGGTGTTCCCGGGCGGCGCGACCGTCCCCGCGCTCGAAGCGGTCTGCGCGGACCCGTCGCTCCCGGCCGCCGACATCCCGTACGTCCTGGACGCCCTGGTCGAGAAATCGCTGGTCCACACCGTCGACGAAGGGGCGGGCGAGCCGCGCTACCGGATGCTGGAGACGGTACGCGCGTACGCGGCGAGGCGGCTCGCCGACGCCGAGGCCGAGTCCGGGGACGCCGTCACCCAGCGCTATGCCGCGTACTTCCTGGCCCTCGCGGAAGAACACGAACCCCGCCTTCGTACCGGCGAACAACTGCGTGCGATCGAGGTCTTCGACGCCGAACACGACAACCTCGTCCTCGCGCTGCGCTCGCTCGTCGACGCCCGGGACGAGAACCTGGCCGCACGCTTCGCCAGGGCGATGTTCTGGTACTGGGGGATCAGGGGGATGAGCACCCAGCTCGACACCTATGCCGTACGGCCAGGGGGCGGCGAACGTCCGGCCGCCGAGGGCGAGTCGGCGACGGCACGTGAGTTCCACCCGGCCACACTGCTCCTGCGGATGTCCCAAGCCTCCTTCCCCGCAAGCGCATCAGACCCGGGCGGAACCGCGGACCAGGGGGACCCGCTCGACTCGCCCGACCCCTGGGTGCGGGCGAGCGCCCACCTGGCACGGGACTTCGCCCTCACCGAACAGGGCGACCTGGTCACCGGCGCCGAGTCCCGGAGGGAGGCCCTGCGCGGCTTCGAGGAGGTGGGCGACCGCTGGGGGCTCGTGATGAGCCTGTTCCCGATCGGCCGCGACCACTCCCTGCGCGGCGAGTACCCACAGGCCATCGCCACCTTCGAACGGACCGTGGCACTCAGCTCCGAGCTCGGCACCGAGGACTACCTCTACCTCAGCAAGGCCCGACTCGCCCGCGAACGCCGGCGCAGCGGCGACCTGGCGGGCGCCTTCCGCGATCTGCACGCCGCACACCGGCAGGCCCGCGAGCGCGGACAGCTGCGCCTGGAGGCCAACATCCTCGTGGGCCTGGCCAATGTGCACCGCAGGGCCGGTGACCTGGCGCAGTCCGACGCGACCCTCGACCGTCTCGAGGCGCTGAGCGCCCGGCGGCCCTCCCTCAGAGAACTGGCCCGCGACCTGATCGTCAGCACCCGCATCGAGAACCGTCTCGCCGAGGGGGACGCCGTACGGGCCAGGACCCTGCTGCCCGAGGCGGCCGGCGCCCTGTTCGGCCAGGGAGCGGGCGCGGCGCTCGCCTGGGTGGCCGAACTGCTCGGCGGACTACGGACATTGGAGGGCGCCCCCGAGGACGGCGCCAGGTCGCTCGGCATGAGCCAGGTGATGCGCGGCGCCTTCGACTGGGGCGAGCCGGAGTGGTGCGAGCTGGTCGACCGCATCGTGGCGACGCTGGGCGAGGAGGGCTTCAAGAAGGCGTACGAGGAGGGCGCCGCGTACTCCCGTGAGGACGCGCTGCGCTGGCTGGAGGCGGAGACCCTGCGGGCGGTGCCGCGGATCTGACGAGTCGCGCGCGGTCATGCGGACAGCCGGACAGCCGGACAGCCGGGCGGGGTCCGCACCACCCCTGTGGGTGCGGACCCCGCCCGGCCGGGTTTGTCACCGGAGGATCAGCCGGCGTTCTTGCGGTAGGCGCGCATGGCCAGCGGGAAGAAGACGACGATCACGCCGGCCATCCAGGCGAAGGTGCCGGCCAGGGAACCGGCGACCGGGCCGCCGTTGAGCAGGCCGCGGACCGTGTCGGCCACCAGGGAGACGGGGTTGACGTCGGACCAGGCCTGGAGCCAGCCGGCCATGCCGTCCCTGGGGATGAAGACGTTGCTGGCGAAGGTGAGCGGCAGGATCAGGATGGTCATCAGGCCCTGCACGGAGGCGGGGTTCTTGATCAGCATGCCGAGGTACACCGAGATCCAGGAGAAGCTGAGGGCGAAGCCGACGAGCAGGGCGAGCGCGGCGAGCGCGGGGAGCGGGCCGGTCTCGACGCGGTAGCCCATGACCAGGGCGAGGACGACCAGGGTGCCCAGACAGACGACATAGCGGACGATGTCGGCGAGAACGGCGCCGATCAGAGGGCTGGAGCGGGCGATCGGCATACTGCGGAACCGGTCGAAGATCCCGGTACTGGCGTCCGCGGAGAGCGAGGCGCCGATGCCGATGCTGGCCTGGAAGACGGCCATGACCATGACGCCGGGGGTGACGAGCCGCAGGTAGCCGTCGGTGTCGCCGCCGGACATGGCGTCCCCGAAGAGGTAGATGAACATCAGCAGGCTGATGATCGGGGTGAGGATCACATCGACCAGCTGCATCGGCGACTTCATGAACTTGGTGACGCCGCGCCCGGCGAGGGCGAGGCTGTGCTGCGCGGTCTGCGCGAGGCTGATACGGCCGGAGAGCTCGGAGTGGGCGCTGAGGGTCTGGGTGCTCATGAGGGGGACCTCTCGGGTGTCGGGAAAAGTCTTCGCGGTCTTCGCGGTCTTCGGGGACTTCGCGGAACGGGGGAGCCGGGGGCTCAGACGGCGACGGGCTGCTCGTCGGTCGTGGCGGGCGCGTGTCCGGTCAGGGCGAGGAAGACCTCGTCCAGGCTGGGCAGCCGCAGGCCGAGTTCGTCGGCGGTGATGCCGGCCCCGTCCAGGCGGCGGGCGACCGCGGCGACGATCAGCGGGTCGTCGGCCGGGACGGTCAGCACGCCGGAGTCCTGCGCGGGGGAGTGGCCGGACAACTCGGCGAGCACCTGCGAGACCCGCGGCACATCGGCGGCCACGGTGGGCCGGACCTGGAGGATCTGGCCGCCGACGCGGCGCTTGAGCTCACCGGGCCGGCCTTCGGCGACCTTGCGGCCCTTGTCGAAGACGGTGATGGAGTCGGCGAACTGGTCGGCCTCCTCCAGGTACTGGGTGGTGAGCAGCACCGTGGAGCCGTCGGCGACCAACTGCCGTACGACATCCCAGACTTCCTGCCGGGCGTGCGGGTCCAGGCCGGTGGTGGGCTCGTCCAGGAAGAGCACCTGGGGCCGGCCGACCAGGGAGGCGGCCAGGTCCAGACGCCGTCGCATACCGCCGGAGAAGGTGGCGATCGGCTTGCGGGCCGCCTCGGAGAGGGAGAAGTTCTCCAGGAGCTCGGCGGCCCGCGCCTTCGCATCACGCCGGGACAGGCCGAGCAGCCGCCCGATGAGCACCAGATTCTCGGCGCCGGACAGGGTCTCGTCCACGGAGGCGTACTGACCGGTCAGCCCGATCAGCTGCCGGACCTTGACCGGGTCCTTGACGACGTCGTGGCCGCCGATGGTGGCGTGTCCGCCGTCGGGGCGCATCAGAGTGGCCAGGATGCGCACGGTGGTGGTCTTGCCCGCACCGTTGGGGCCCAGGACACCGACGACCTTGCCGGCCGGGACCTCCAGGTCGACGCCGTCCAGGGCGGTGAAGTCGCCGTACTTCTTGACCAGTCCCTCGGCCCGGATCGCGTACGCCATGCTCAACAACTCCTCGTCAGGTCCTCGTCGTTCTCGATGACCATGACGATGCCGGGCCCCGCTGACAGTCCGTGACCAGCCCGCTGACAGCGGTCGCCGACAGCTGTCAGGCGGTATCAGACCACTCCGCGAACAGGCCCGGCAGGAGGAAGCGTCTGCGGCCGTTCCTCGTGCCTGCCGCGAAGTCCTTCAGGGGCGTGCGGGTGCTGTGCCACGGGTGGTCAAGTCCCCATGTGCAAATCGGCCCATCGGGTGGTCCTCTCGGGGCGGCGGGATATTCCGTGGCGTGTGGAGAGGGCCGCGACGATGCCGGTCCCGCGACCGTTTTCCTTGTGTTCGACGGGGTGGGGGCCGTCGGGCGACGTGCGCCGTTGAGGTACCGGCCCCGCGTCGGTGACCTCGATGCGGAGGGCGCGGCGGCTGCCGACCTCGGGAATGGACAACCGCAGCACTGCTGGAGCCAGTGCGTGGACGATCGCGTTGGTGGTCAGCTCCGAGATCACCAGGAGGGCGTCGTCGGCTGTCGGGGCAGGCACGCGCCATTGGACGAGGACGGCGCGTGCGCGTCGGCGTACGGCGGAGACGGCCTCGGGGATGTGCGACAGCGCGCACACCAGCTCGGCCCGCGAGGGCGGGGTCATATCGGCGTCAGACGTGCTCGTGGCGGGGACGCTCATCCTCGGCCACCTCCACTGGTCATTGCTTCTCATGCCGGAAGCGGCGACTGGATCCTGCCGCTGGTGGCGGTCGGGTCACTCGGCGGTGGCGAGGATGTGGGCCAATGCCGTGACGGCCTGTTCGGCGTCGTGGCCTTCGGCGCGGATGGTCACGGTGCTTCCGGCGGTGGCACCCAGGCCCATCACGGCGAGGACGCCGGTCGGATTGACCGTCCGGTCGGCGTACTCCAGCTGTATGGCGCTGGTGAATCCGGCTGCGGCCCGTGCGAGTTGACCTGCGGGGCGGGCGTGGAGGTTGGCGGGCAGGACGACGGCGGTCTCGTGTTTGAACGTGGTCGTGGCGGTCGTGGTGGTGGGGTCAGAGCTTGGGGACATGGCGGGCCTCCTTGGCGGCGTCGGCGACGGTCTTCAGGTCGGCGCCGGATGCGGCGGTGACGACGGCTGCGACAGCTCCTTCGACGAAGGGTGCGTCGACGATCAGCACGTCGGGGTGTGGATGGTCTTCCAGGACGGTGCGGGCGGTCAGGACGGAGCTGCCGAGGTCAGGAAGGACGACGACGCCGGCTCCGCGGTCGGCGTCGCGGATGGCGGCGAGGACGAGGTCGTAGCTGGTGCCGATCCGGCCGTCTTCGGTACCTCCGGCAGTGGCGAGGGGGACCGTGTCGGAGCCGATCTGCTCCACCAGCAGGCGGAGGCCCGCGGCGAGCTCGGCGCTGTGGGACACGAGTACGATGCCGACAGAAGTGCTCATGAACGCTTACCTTAAATCTCGGAACGCTGTTCATCAATACTGAACACAGGAGAATTTTCGATGGTGCAGGCGGTACAGCGCGCGGTGCGGATCCTGCGGGAACTCGCGTCCACCGGGCCCCGGCTGGGTGTGACCGAGCTGGCCGACCGCCTGGGCGTGGCCAAGCCGACCGTGCATGCGCTGCTGCGCACGCTGGAGGCCGATGGGCTGGTCGTGCAGGACAAGCACAGCTCGAAGTACCAGCTCGGCCCGGATCTGGTGCGGCTCGGCAACGCCTACCTGGACACCCAGGAGCTGCGGACCCGCTCGCTGACCTGGGCGGATCAGCTCGCGAACCGAACGAACGAGGCGGTCTGGGTAGCCGTGCTCACCGGTGACCACGTCCTGGTGGTGCACCACGCCTTCCGGCCGGAGGGCGCGGTGCAGATCCTCGAAGTGGGCGCCAGCATCCCGTGGAGCACGTGTGCTCTGGGCAAGGCGATCGTGGCCTTCGTTCCGGCCGACGAGCGGGAGCGGCTGCTCGCGGGCGCGCCGGCGGTGCTCACCGGCGCCAGCGTCACCGACCCGGAGGAGCTGGCGGGCCACCTGAAGGAGGTCCTCAGGACGGGGTACGCGATCGAGGACCAGGAGTCCGCCATCGGGGACGCGGGTATCGCGTCTCCTGTCTTCGACCGCTCCGGCGACGTGGTCGGCGCCCTCGGCATCGTCGGCCCTGTCGAGCGACTGCTGGCCGAATCAGCACGTCAGGAGCTTGCAGTCGCCGTCCGGGAGACCGCCCGCAATCTCTCCCGCGACCTGGGTGCCCCCAGGGGGGCGGCCGCACGCACCACGATGACCTGATCTGCCCCTGCGGTCCGGTAGTGGCTGTCCTCCTTCCCGCATTCCACCCTCTGATCCAGGCCCCTCGGCACGCCGCCGTGGGGCCTTCTCCGTGTCGACGGAACGCGATGGCTGCCGAACCTCTTGACAGGTAGGAAACGCGGGCTTAACTTCCGGAACAACGTTCATCCATGATGAACGCCCTACGGCCGGATGCTTAAGCTGCCCGGTTTCCCCTGAGCCGGCCGCCAGGTTGCCCGACCCTGACCACCTGGCGGCCACCTCCCTTCACAGCCCGCTCTACGCGGAGGAGGTGAGACGCCCAATCTGCCGTTCGGCACTGGGCGCCTTCCATGGAAGAAAACACTTACCCACAGAAGCTTTTGGCCGAGATGCTGGGCACCGCGGTGCTGGTGTTCATCGGCGTCGGTTCGGTTCCCGCCACGCTCATCGTCGGTGGCGACGCGCCCTTCACCATGGCGCAGCTGGGAATGATCTCGCTGGCCTTCGCCACCGCCGTCATCGCCATGGTCTATGCGATCGGCCATATCTCCGGCTGCCAGATCAACCCGGCCATCACCCTGGCGCTCGCCGCCACGAAGAAGATGCCCTGGCGGGACGTCCCTGGCTACATCGCGGCGCAGGTGGCCGGGGCGGTGCTGGGCGCGCTTGCGATCGTCGGAGTGCTGGGGAAGAAGGCGGTCGACGTCGGCCTCGGTATCGCCGCCTACGGCACCGGTGTCGGCGCAGGCCAGGCCTTCTTCGCCGAAGCCATCGGCACGTTCATCCTCGCCTTCGTCGTCTTCGGGGCCATCGACCGGCGCGCGGCCGGCGGCTTCGCGGGCCTGGCCATCGGCCTCGGCGTGTTCGCGATCATCATTCCGGTGGCGCCCGCCACCTCCGCGTCCATCAACCCGGCCAGGACCCTCGGCCCGATGATCACCGGCCAGCTCTTCGACGGCACGGTCCACTGGGATCAGCTGCCTGTCTACCTGGCCGCCGAGGTGATCGGCGCCCTCGCCGCCGGCGTCCTCTACACCGCTCTCAATGCCAACCGCAAGGCAGCAACCGCAGCCGAGAACCGGGCCGCCCAGCCCGCCAACGCCGAAGGAGCCCTGTCATGAAGAAGCTCATCAACGACCCTGGGGCGGTGCTGGACGAGGCCCTGGCCGGGATCGCCGCTGCCCACCGGGATCTGAAGGTCGACGGGGAGAACAAGGTGATCGCCCGAGCGGGCGGCACCAGAGTCGGCAAGGTGGCCCTCATCTCCGGCGGCGGTTCCGGGCACGAGCCCTTGCACGGCGGTTTCGTGGGGCTGGGCATGCTGGACGCGGCCTGTCCCGGGGAGGTGTTCACCTCGCCGGTCCCCGGCCAGATGCTGAACGCCGCGCAGGCCGTGGACGGCGGCGCGGGCGTGCTGTTCGTCGTGAAGAACTACACCGGTGACGTGCTCAACTTCCAGATGGCTGCCGAACTTGCCGAAGATGAGGGCATCACGGTCGAGACCGTGCTGGTCGACGACGACGTCGCCGTCCAGGACTCCACATGGACGGCGGGCCGCCGGGGCACCGGGGCCACCGTCTTCGTGGAGAAGATCGCCGGAGCCCTCGCCGAGCAGGGTGCCGACCTCGCCGCCGTCGCCGAGATGGGCAAGCGGGTCAACGCCGTCTCCCGGTCCTTCGCCGTGGCGCTGACCGCCTGTACCTCCCCCGCTTCGGGCAAGCCGGGCTTCGATCTGCCCGAGGACGAGATCGAGGTCGGCGTCGGCATTCACGGCGAGCCCGGCCGCCGCAGGGAGAAGCTCCGGCCGGCCAAGGAGATCGTGGCCACTGCCCTGGACGCGATCCTGGCCGATCAGCCGCTGGCCGCCGGGGACGAGACCATCGTCATGGTCAACGGCCTGGGCGGCACCCCGCTCATCGAGTTGTACGTGGTGTTCAACGAGGTCGCCGCCGCACTTGGGGACAAGGGCGTGGTCATCGCCCGCAACCTCGTCGGCAACTACGTGACCAGCCTGGACATGGCGGGTGTTTCCGTCACCGTGTGCAAGGCCGATGCCGACATGCTGTCCCTGTGGGACGCGCCTGTGAACACCCCGGCCCTGCGCTGGGGCATCTGAACCGAGCCGGGGGCGGGGCCGCGCAATACGCGAGGGCCGGGCCGGAGCCTTCCCGCGCCAGCTCTCCCCGGACCGCACCCCCGCGCATCCGCCCCCGCCCCCGGCTCACCCAACCGCCAGCCAGCCACGCCCCAACCAGGAACGGAGACTCCGTGGACACCGACCTCGCCCGCACGTGGGTGCAGGCCATCGCCGCCGCGGTGGAGAAGCACAAGGACCATCTCACCCAGCTCGACTCTGCCATCGGCGACGCCGACCACGGCGTCAACATGCACCGCGGCTTCTCCGCCACCACCATGGCACTTGCCGACTACAAGGCAGACACCCCCGGGGCAGTGCTGGTCAAGACGGGCAGCACTCTGATCTCCAGCGTCGGGGGCGCCTCCGGTCCGCTCTACGGCGGCGCCTTCCGCGCCATCGGCAAAGCCCTGGACACGCCCACCACCGACACACGGCAGTTCGCCGCCGCACTCGCCGCGGGCCTGGCGAGCGTCCAGAAGCTCGGCGCGGCCGCACCCGGCGACAAGACCATGATCGACGCCTACGCCCCCGCTCTGGCCGCCTTCCAGCAACAGGCCGACGCCGGAGCCGACTTCGCCGCCGCCGCCGTGGCCGCCGCCGACGCCGCCGAAGAGGGCATGCGTGCCACCACCCCGATGCAGGCCCGCAAGGGCCGCGCTTCCTACCTCGGCGCCCGCAGCATCGGCCACCAGGACCCGGGCGCCACATCCACCGCCCTCATCTTCCGCGCCCTTGCCGAGACAGTGGTGGCCCGATGACCGACCGCCGCACCTACACCGGGCACACCGCCGCACCCGGCATAGCCCTCGGCTTCGTCCACCGCACCGACCGGCCACCCACCAGAACGGTGCTCCCCCACCGCGCCAGCGGCGACCCCACGCAGCAGATCACCGACGCCTTCGACGCCATCGCCACCCGCCTGCTCGACCTGTCCACCTCACTGCGCGAACAGGGCAAGGACGAACAGGCCGACATCATGGAAGTCAACAGCTACATCGCGCAGGACCCGGATCTGCGCGACCAGGCCGTCAAACGAGCGAACGACGGCCATCCGGTACCCGTCGCCGTGCGGCAGGCCATCGACGCCTACGCCGGAACCATCGCTGCCCTGGACGATCCAACCCTTGCCGAACGCGCGGCAGACGTCCGGCAGGTCGGCCGCCGCGTCCTGGCCCACCTGCACGGCGACACGGGCCCCGCCCTCGACCAGCCCCTCGTCCTGGTCGCCCACGAGATCGGCGCCGCCGACCTGCTGGAACCCGGCCAGACGGTGACAGCCGCCATCTCCGTGACCGGCGGCCCGAATTCCCACGCCGCGATCGTCGCCCGCTCGCTGGGCATTCCCTTCCTCCTGGCCGTCGACCCCCAGCTGCTCGAACTGCCGGACGGGCAGGAGATCCTGCTCGACGCGGACCTGGCCAGCGCGGTCGCTCGCCCCGACGACGACGAACGCACCAGGGCCCTGCACGCAATGGAGACCGCCCGAACCCGCAGGCTCGCCCTCGCAGAAGAGCGCCACCTGCCCGCCGAGACACTCGACGAGCACCGCATCGTTCTGCGGGCCAACGTGGCCACCCCGGCCGAGGCCCGCGCGGCCCTGACCACGGGCGCCGAGGGTGTCGGCCTGCTCCGCACCGAGCTGCCCTTCCTCAACCACCCCGCCTGGCCCACCCGCAACCAGCACGCGGCCACCCTCGTCCCCGTCCTGCGCGCTCTCACCGGGCAGGTCGTCACGGCTCGCACTCTCGACTTCGCCGACGACAAACTGCCGCCGTTCCTGTCCCGCCTCCAGGGCACGCGGATCGGTCGGGGCCTCCCCCTCATGCTCGCCCAACCGGACGCCTTCGCCGACCAGTTCCGCAGCCTGCTCAGCGCCGGAGCCGACACCGACCTGCGCATCATGATCCCCATGGTCGCGAGCATCGACGAACTGCGCGCCTGCCGACGTGTCCTCCAGGCCGCAGCCGCCGAAGCCGGCGTCCCGACCCCGCCCCTGGGCATCATGGTCGAACTGCCCGAAGCCGTCGCCGCGGCCGACGACCTCGCCCGCGAAGCCTCCTTCCTCTCCATCGGCAGCAACGACCTCACCTGCCAGATCCTGGGCCTGGACCGGCGCGACCCCACCGCCACCCCCGCCATGGCGGCACACCCCGCTGTACTCGATGCCATCGCCCGCGTCGTCACCGCCGCCCACCGCCACAATCGTCAGGTCTCCGTCTGCGGCGACGCCGCCGCACACCCCCTCGTGACCCCCCTCCTCATCGGCATCGGCTGCGACAGCCTCTCGGTCGCCCCAGCCGCCCTCGACGAGGTCCGGGCCCGCATCCGCCGGCTCCGCCACGACACTTGTGCCTCCCTGGCCGCCGTCGCCCTCACCCGGGAAACCCACGAAGAGGTCTGGCGACTCGTCGAGCAGTGCTGCCAGCCGTCACTGCCCTGACCCGAGCCGCGCACATGGCGCGATTTCTCAAACGTGGGCAGGTCCGACCGGACCTGCCCACCAGAGGACTTGGTTTCCGCTGATCTTCTTATCCAGTCGAGAAGGGGCCTGAACCGTGAAGAAGCTCATCAACTCGCCCGATGAAGTGCTTGCCGATGCTCTCGTCGGCGTGGCCGCCGCGCACCCCTCGCTGACGGTCAACACGTCCGACCGCTACATCGCCCGCGCAAGCGGGCCGACCGCTGGGAAGGTCGGCCTGGTGTCGGGTGGCGGGTCCGGGCACGAGCCGCTGCATGGCGGGTTCGTCGGGTACGGGATGCTGGATGCGGCCTGTCCCGGTGAGGTGTTCACATCTCCCGTGCCGGACCAGATCCTCGCCGCCACGCGGGCCGTTGACAGCGGGGCGGGGGTGCTGCACATCGTGAAGAACTACACCGGCGACGTGCTGAACTTCCAGATGGCCGCCGAGCTGGCCGCCGACGACGGCGTGAGGGTGGAAGGCGTCGTGGTCAATGACGACGTCGCCGTGGAGAACAGCACGTGGACGGCGGGCCGACGGGGTACCGGGGCGACCGTGTTCGTGGAGAAGATCGTCGGTGCGGCCGCCGAGCTCGGTGCGGACCTGAGCACGACCGCGGCTTTGGGCCAGGAGGTCAACGACCGGTCCCGTTCCTTCGGGGTGGCGCTCACGCCGTGCACGGTGCCCGCGTCGGGCAAACCCGGTTTTGAGCTGGGCGAGGACGAGATCGAGCTGGGCGTCGGCATCCACGGCGAGCCAGGTCGCGCCCGCGGCAGGCTCGTCTCCGCCAGGGAGATCGTCGGTGTCGCGTTGGACGCCATCCACACCGACATGCCGCTCTCAGGCGAAGTGCTCGTGATGGTCAACGGCCTGGGCGGCACCCCGCTGATCGAGCTGTACGTGGTGTATGCGGCGGTTGCCGAGTGGCTGGCCGGCCATGGCGTGTGGATCACTCGCAACCTGGTCGGCAACTACGTGACCAGCCTGGAGATGGCCGGCTGCACGATCACGGTGTGCCGGCTCACGCCACAGCTCACCCATCTGTGGGATGCCCCGGTCGTGACCCCCGCGTTGCGCTGGGGACGCTGAGCGGCCTCGGACACCGACGACAGACTCCATGAGGGAGAAGGACGACGATGGACGCGAGCATGTTCCGGGCCTGGATCCATGAGGCCGCCCGACTGGTGGCCGAGAACGCCGATCATCTGACACGCCTCGACTCCGCTGTCGGCGACGCCGACCACGGCATCAACATGCGCCGTGGCCTGCAGGCGGCGGTGGCAATGCTGGACGAAACCGACCCGTCCACCCCCGGCGCGGTGCTCGCCACCGTCGGCCGGGCACTGATCAGCAAGACCGGCGGGGCGTCGGGACCGCTGTACGGCACCGGGTTTCGGCAGGCCGCGGGGGCCCTGGGCGAGGATCCCGACGTGTCCGCGGCACAACTTGGGGCGGCGTTGGCTGCTGCCCTCACCGGCATCCAGCGGATCGGCGCGGCGCTCGAGGGCGACAAGACGATGATCGATGCCCTCAGCCCGGCCGTGACCGCCTACCAGGCCGTCATCGACACAGGCGGCGACCTGACCAACGCCACCCGCGCGGCGTCCGACGCCGCCGTGCGGGGCCTGAAGCAGACCGCGGGCCTACAGGCCCGGAAGGGCCGCGCGAGCTATCTCGGCGCCCGCACCATCGGTCATGAGGACCCCGGCGCGGCGTCGACCGTGCTCATTCTGTCTGCCCTCGCGACCGTCACCGCGGCGAGCGGGCGGAGGAGTGAGTGACCAGGCGCAGGGGCGGCGACATGAGGGTGGTATCCAGTCGGCGGGCCGGCACCGAGGTGGGCGAGCGACCGCTACCCGCCGGTACCTGGTCCTCGACCGCGTACCCCGCTCGTACTCGGCGATGAGGACGTGCCGCAGCGACTCGGGGTCGGTCATGGTCGTGTCGGTCAGGCGTTGGGCCGGCTGAGCCCCGGTACGGAGCGGATCGCCGCAGCGACCGCCGCCGACGAAGTGGTCGCGATCTCGAACAGCTCCGAGACCGACGCGTAGACCGCTGCCCCAGGCACCTGCCAGGGGACGCACGAGGCCATGGCCTCATTCAGCGACGTCACGACAAGCGCACTCGCGCGATGAATGGAGCGTCCGCGATGCGTGCACGCGCCCCTGAATCGCGCACGTTCAATGGCGGAAAGAAGGTGCGAGGGCAAGTGCAGACACAACCCGCGGTGCATCGCCACGGCACGGAACCGGTGCAGCTTCCGGGGGCGAGGGGCAACGGTTCCGACAACGGCAGTACCGATTCGGGGCCCGTGCGTGCAGGTGGAGGGCGTCGCCCGAGCCCGGGCAGCAACCAGGCGGCGTTCGCCCTGAGTAACTGGAGTGTGCGCACCCAGCTGCTGGCTGTGGTGCTCATCCCGATCATCACCGCGCTCGTACTCGGCGGTCTGCGGATCTGCTCGGCCGTGCAGAACACACAGGGCATCAACAACGTCCGTCAGCTCGTCCGTATCGTCGACAAGGGCACGGGGCTGTTGGAGGAGATCCAGGACGAACGCGATCTCACCGCCCTCTACGTTGCGGCCGGGCGTACGGGCGACACGAGCCGGCTGGACACTCAGCGCTCCCAGGTGGACGCGGCACTCGCCCGGGTCCGTGCCGAGGCCGCCCATGTCCACCGTGGGACGAACCCCGTCCTGGCCACCCGGCTCGCGGTGCTCGACGCCTCTGGCGGGAAGGTGGCCTCACTGCGCCACACGGTAGCCCACTCGAAAATGCGCTTGCTGTCCATGGTCAAGGCATACACGGCGTTGATCGCCGAACTCACCGACGCCCTTGACCTTCTCACGCCGGACATCGCCCACCAGACCCTGGCCGTGAGGGCCGGTGCGCTCACGACCTTCGCACACGCCACGGAAGAAGCCTCCCGGCAACGGGCGCTGCTCGGCGGCGTGCTGACCCAGGGACACTTTGATTCGGACGAGGCCCAGGGCCTGTCCCTCGCCAGCCGGCAGCAACAGGTGTTGACCGGCGAGTTCCTGGCCGGTGCGCCGCCGGTCCAGCGTCAATTCTATGAGCGCACCGTCACCGGAAGCGACGTCAACAAGGCTGAGATGCTCCAGAAACAGGCACTCGCCCAACAGGGCACCAGCCGCCTCCGCCTCGACGCCGGCGAGTGGTTCGACACCATGACGAGCAAGCTTGAGCTGATGCGTCTGGTCGAGAAGCGGCTCGTCGGATCGGTCGAAGACGAGAGCTCGCGAGAGCAGCACCAGGCCGAGCGCTCAGTGTTCATCTCCTCGCTCGTCATGCTGTTGATCCTCCTGCTCACGTTCGGTGTGACGCACGTCCTCGTGCAGTCGATTGTCGGCCCGCTGCGCACCCTGCGCGCCTCCGCGCTCGATATCACGGAACGCCGCCTGCCCGAGGTGGTCCGGCTGCTGCGGGGCTCCAGCGACGCGCAACCGGAGGTCATCGAGGTCGAGTCCACGGGCATCAACTCGACCGACGAGATCGGGGGTGTCGCCGACGCGTTCGACGATGTCCATCGCGACTCCGTACGGCTGGCGTTCGAGCAAGCGCAGCTGCGAGGCCGTATCAACGCGATGTTCGTCAATCTCTCGCAGCGCAGCCAGAGCCTCGTGGAACGGCAACTGGAGCTGATCGACCATCTGGAGAGCGGCGAGCAGGACCCCGACCTGCTCGCCAGCCTCTTCAAGGTTGACCACCTGGCCACCCGCATGCGCCGCAATGGGGAGAATCTCCTCGTCCTCGCGGGCGAGGAGGCGGGTCGCCGCTGGAGGGCCCCGGTACGGCTCGTGGACGTCCTCCGGGCCGCCACCAGTGAGGTCGAGCAGTACCAGCGTGTGCAGCTACGCGGATTGGTAACCGCGGACGTCGACGGCCGGGCAGTGAACGACATCGTTCACCTCATCGCGGAGCTGCTGGAGAACGCGACCACGTTCTCCTCGCCGGACACCGAGGTGCTCGTCACGAGCCAGCTGCTGGCCGGCGGCGGCGCGAAAGTCGAAATCCAGGACAGCGGCATCGGCATGACCACAAAGGACCTTGAGGAGGCCAACGACAGGATCCTGAACCCGCCGGTCGTCGACGTCGCGGTGGCGCGGCGCATGGGCATGTTCGTCGTCGGCCGGCTCTCCGGCCGCCACGGCATCCGCGTCCAGCTCCGCGGGTCATCCTGCCAAGGCGTCACAGCAGTGGTCATGCTGCCCCAGAACCTGGTCCGGGAACACGGAGATCACATGGATCCTCCCGGACTGTCAGCCAGGTACAACCCGGAAGGACGCCTCACCGGCTGGCGCAACTACGACACGACCGAGCAACTCGACGAGAGCGCGCCGGCCAAACGTGCGTACCGGGCGCGCCGCCACGGCGCCCGCTCGGCGAGCAAGGAGTAACCGCTATCGCGCCCCTCGCCCAGCCATGGGGGTCCCGGGACGGAGTCTGGGGGAGGCTGGGTCCGGGTCCCAGCGCCGAAAGCAGGGGGCGTATCCCCAGGCCCCGTGTGCCGGAACGGAGGCCCAGGCCCGGTGGATGGCCTCGGCGGCCGTATCCGCAGCAAGCTGCCCGATCTCCCCAGGCACCTCCCGTTCGTCGAGCACGAAGAGCCGGCCTAGGACGAGGTGGGTGGTTGGCTTCCAGCGGAGACGGCGGCCCGCCTCGCGAGCAACGCGCCGGACGTCCATGCGCTCGCCCATCCCCGCAAGGTTCTCGCCGCTCAGGATCAGCTGCCCGTAGTACCCCAGTACTCAGGTTTGAGGAGGCACGCATCATCGACGTCATGCCGACTCTCGCCACCGAGGTCGAGGTGCTGGCCCGCTTCGGCCGTGCGCTCGCCGATCCGATCCGATCCGCTGCCGTCTGCTGGTCGCGCTGCGCTGGACGAGTAAGGACAAGCTCACTCGGCCGGCTCCAACTCATGACGTAGCGGACGACAGTTCGGCAGGCGTCGCCGGCGAAAGCCTGAGGGGCGCCGCCCGGGAGTCGATTCCGAACTCGGCTCCCAAACGGCCCCCGGAACCACTCAGGGGCCCGATCCGCTATGCGGATCAGGCCCCTGACCTGGTGTTTCTCTGTCGGGGTGGCGGGATTTGAACCCACGACCTCTTCGTCCCGAATGAGGTCCGGGCAAGATCCCTGCCTGGCAGATGTGGAATCTGTGCAGGTCAGGCCGCCGGTCTGAGATGGGCTGGCGCGGTCTCGCGGGGGCCCTGGGTGGTGTCGCGCACCACACCCGAAAAGACCTTCTGCTCGTCCACGCGCACCAGCCGGGCCGCCACGTCATAGCTGAGGAAGCCGACGAGCACGGTGACGGTGGCTGCCACGGCCGCGAACGAGACCGCGAACGCGGTGCCCAGGCTGGACCACCGGCCGGGCCGCAGCGCGTGGCGGATCGTTGTGCCCTGGGGCATGGTCATGGCTCTCTGACGGTGTAGCCGACGCCACGGATGGTGTGGATCAGGGCCGGCCGGGCAGGTCGGCCTTGCGCCGCAGACAGCCGAGGTAGGCGGTGAGGTTCTTGGAGCCGGGCCCGAAGCCGTAGCGCCAGATCAAATCGTGGAGGCCCGCGTCCAGCCCGGCGATCCGGTCGGCGGTCTGCACCCGCGCGGTGAGCATGAGCACCGGCGTACGGCCGCCCTCCGAGCGCGGACCCGGCACACTGCCAGCAAGTCGATGCCCGGCATCATCACGTCCAGCACCGCCGCGTCGGGCCGCTCCGGTGAGCGGCGGCCAGCGCCTCGGTGCCGTCGCGCAGGGCCGTGGTCCGGCGGCCCTCCAGCGTCAGGACACGCTCGAGCGATGTGCGGATCGCCCGGTCGTCCTCGGCGGGCAGCACGGGTGTTCGTCACCCGGCCAGTGTGCGCGGCCGACGGGAGTGCCGAGCCGGTCAAGGGTCCGTGCCTAGTGCCTCTTACCTCCTTCTCTCCGTCGTCACGCAGGCGGCTTACCTCCCTGCGTCATGGTGGCGCGTACGCCGGGCGGAGTTGCGTTCCTCCCGGATCCCCGGCCGGAAAGACCACGGATGAAGATCGCATTCCTGCTGCACAACGCCTACGGGATCGGCGGGACGATACGCACCACGCTCAACCTTGCGGCCGCGCTCGCCGACCACCATGAGGTGGAGATCGTCTCGATGATGCGGCACCGCGAGAACCCGCGCTTCACGGTCGACCCGCGCGTGCGGCTGATCCCGCTGGTGGACATCCGGCCGGACAGCGCCGACGCGCGAGATCCGCTGCACGCCGAGCCCGCGCGGGTCTTCCCCGCCGCCGAGAAACGACACCACCAGTACAGCCGGCTGATCGACTGCCGGGCGCGAGAGTACCTGCGCCGCAGTGACGCCGACGTATTGATCGGCACTCGGCCCGGCGTGAATGTCTACCTCGCCCGCTTCGGCCCGGGCCGCGCGCTGCGCATCGGCCAGGAGCACCTGAGCCACGATGTCCACAGCAAGCGGCTGCTCGCCGAGCTGGCTCCGCACTATCGCCGCCTGGACGCGCTGGTCACCACGACCGAGGCGGACGCCGCCGTCTACGCCAGGCGGATGCCGCTGCCGGGGGTGCGCGTCCTCGCCGTGCCCAACAGCGTCCCCGAGCCGCCGGGCCCGCTCTCCGACGGCACTACCAGGATCGTCGCGGCGGCCGGCCGGCTGGCCAGGGGCAAGCGTTACGACCTGCTCATCGAGGCATTCGCAGCCGTGGCCGTCAAGCACCCCGACTGGCGCCTGCGGATCTACGGCGACGGCACCGAGCGTGACCGGCTTGCGCGGCTCATCACCGAGTTCGGGCTCAAGGACGCCGTGCGGCTGATGGGGGTCCGCTCGCCCATCGAGCCGGAGTTCGCGAAGGCGTCGATCGTGGCGGTCTCCTCGGACGCCGAATCGTTCGGCATGACCATCGTGGAGGCCATGCGCTGCGGCGTACCCGTGGTCAGCACGGACTGCCCGCTCGGCCCGGCCGAGATCATCCGCGACGGGGTCGACGGCCGCCTCGTGCCGGTGCGGGACGTGGCCGCGCTCGCCGACGCGCTGAATGACCTCATCGAGGACGAGCCCGGCCGGCGCCGGATGGCCGCCGCCGCCCTGGACAACGCCGTCCGCTTCGACCCGGGACCCATCGCCCGCCGGTACGAGTTGCTCTTCGCCGAGCTGGCCAGGAGCCGCGGTGAGCGCGCCCGCGAACGGGTCGGCGCCGCCGCCCGGACCCGGCTGCGGGGCGTGCTGCGCCGGGCACGGCTGCTGGGCACACTCCGCCGGGCCGGCCGGGCGGTGCGCGACGGGCGCGCCACACCGCGTGGCGCCGTCCGGGCTCCCCGGCCCGCCGGGCCTGCACGCCGCGCACCCCAGTGACTATCGAGTCCAAGTGACGAACGAAGGGGGGAGGACGTGACCGCGACCCTCGCCGCGGCGCCGACCGCAGTGGTGAAGCGCGGGATCGCCCGCCGCCTCCCCTGGATCGCGCTGGCCGCCGTCGGCTACGCGCTGCTCCAACTCGCTCTCACGGTCCCGCACTTGGGGCTGGGCTGGGACGAGACGGTGTACGTCTCCCAGGTCGACCCCCGCAATCCGACCGCGTACTTCAGCGCACCGCGCTCACGCGGGATCAGCCTGCTCACCGCGCCCGTGCTGGCGGTGACCGGCTCCACCCTCACACTCAGGATCGTCCTGGCGCTGCTGTCCGCCGCGGCACTGTACGCCGCCTTCCGGGTGTGGCAGCCGCTGCTGGGGCACCGACGGGTCGCGCTCGCCGCGCTGCTGTTCGGCGGCCTGTGGGTCACCGTGCTGTACGGGCCGCAGGCGATGCCGAACCTGTGGGTGGCGCTGTCCGCCGTGGCCGCCGTCGGCTGGTTCCTGCGTGGCACCGCTCCGGGTGCGGCACAGCGCGCATACATCGGCCTGGCCGCCGCCATCGCGGCCGCCACCTCGTTCCGGACCCCGGACGGCATCTGGCTCGCCCTGCCTCTGCTGGCCGCCTGCGCACTCGTACCGGCCTGGCGGCGCCCGGCACCCGCCCTGACCGTCATCGCGGGGCTCGCCGTCGGCGGCGTCGAATGGATCGCTGAGGCGTACGCCCGGTGGGGCGGGATCGGCGCCCGGCTGCATGTCTCCAGCGCCACCGAAGGCGGCATGGGCGCCCACTGGGCCGGCGGCTACGCCCTGCGCAGCCTCAACGGCCCGCTGCTGTGCCGCCCCTGCCACATCCCGCTGACCCACCCGGCCCTCACCCTGTGGTGGCTCGCCCTTCCGGTGCTGGCCGCTCTCGCCTGCGCGGTGGCGCTGCGGACCGCGCGCCCCGCGACCGCCCTGCTCCCCGTCGCCTGCGCCGCCGCGCTCGCCGTCCCGTACCTCCTCCTCATCGACTACTCCGCACCCCGTTTCCTGCTGCCCGTCTACGCACTGCTCTCCCTGCCGCTCGCCGCACTGGCGGCGCGCATCATGTCGGCGTCCCGCACAACAGGTACCCGCACCCTCGCCGGTTCGGTGCTGGTGGCGCTGCTGGCCGTGCACCTGTCCGCCCAGTACGTGGTGCTGCGCCACAATGTGGCGGACGCCCGCGTGACCACCGGCCGCTACCGCACCGCCGCCGACGAGCTGCGTGGCCTCGGCCTGCGCCCGCCGTGCCTGGTCACCGGCAGCCACGCGCTGCCCGTCGCCTACTACGCCGGCTGCGCCTCGGCCGAGACCTCCGGCAACAACCGCTCGACCGCCACCCCCGCCCTGCTGCGCCGGGCCGCGCGCGAGCCCACCGCCCTGCTGGCGCCCAAGGCTCAGCGACCTCCGGGCTACGCCCGCGGCTGGACCGCCCACCGGTTGGCGGGCACCGGCTGGACCGCATACTTGCCGTAGATCCGGATTCGTCCTCTACGTCTCGTAGTAGCTTGCTCCTCCGGTCACAACCGTGTGCGAAAGGAGCGACAGGCGTGAGCGATCAGGGAGCGGCAGGCCGACGCGCGCGCGGGGAGCTGGAGAGCGAGGTGCTGGCGGCCCTGTGGGCGGCGGGCGAGCCGGTGGCAGCAGGCGCGGTGCGTGACCAGCTGCACGGCGATCCCGCCTACACCACCGTGCTGACGATCCTCTCCCGCCTGCACGCCAAGGGCCTGGTGACCCGCAAACGGGCGGGACGTGCCTACCTCTACGCCCCGGTGCGCGACGAGGCCGCGCACACGGCGGCCGGGATGCGGGCGCTGCTGGAGAAGGGCAGCGACCGGGCCGCGGTGCTCGCCCGGTTCGTCTCCGAGCTGTCGGTGGAGGACGAGCAGGTGCTGGAGCAGCTCCTGCACGGACACCCGGAGGATTGACGCGTGCGGATCGACGTCTACGTACCGCTGCTGCTGAGCGCGCTGTTCGGCGTGGCGGTGCCGTAAACCGGCCGGAGGCTGCCGCCCCGTGCCGCGACGTGGCTACTGACCTGCGCGGCGGTGGTGGCGGCGGGTACCTGGGCAACGGCGCTGGCGCTGCTGGCCTTCACGGTGGTGGGCCAGATTCCGCTGGTGGCCTCCGAAGGGATGTGGTCGGCCGAGGCGCTGGCCGCGAACGATCCGGTGCACCGCCCGGTGGCGCTCCTCTGCGGGCTGGTTCTGCTGGCATCCGCGGTGGGCTGACGGTGGTGTCCTGGCGGCGGGCGCGGGTGTTCCTCGACGCGTGGCGGGAATGCCGGGAGCTTCCGGCGGCCGGGGATCTGGCCGTGGTCGACGACCCGGTGCCGGCCGCGTTCGCCCTGCCCGGGACGCCGGGCCGGGTGGTGGTCTCCTCCGGCATGCTTCAGGCACTGTCCACCGATGAACGGCGCGCCCTGCTCGCTCACGAACGCGCGCATCTGAGCCACCGCCACCATCTGTTCCTGCTCGTGCTCCAGCTGGCGGCGGCCGTCAATCCGCTGCTGCGCCCGCTCGTCCGGGAGGGCGCCTTCGCGGTGGAACGGTGGGCGGACGAAGCAGCCGAGACTTGCCCGCAACAGCCCGTTCGTATGCGGCCTGTGAGTCCCCGTGAGTGACTCTGCCGTCTTCGTGGACTTCGAAGTAGCAGGTTGTCCCCGCCGTATAGGGAAAGTCTCTCCCCGCGGCCGCTGCGCTTCTCGGCTCCGCTTGCCCCCCTGGTCAATGATCGCCCCCTGCGGCGGGTGCGCCCACCGGCAACCACAACTCCCGTACTGCGCACGCGCCGACGCAAGGCACACAACATTAGCCTCAGGCTCGGTCAAGATCTGGGCCTCACCCTACGAGGCGTAGGACCGGCCGCTGTTCGGGCTGGTGTCCGCTGATCAGCGGCTCGGAAGATTGCCTGAGGGTCAGCTGATCCAGATGCCCTCGGGTGAAAGCCGGCGTGCGAGGCGCTGGCCGGCGTCACTGATTGGGGTCGACCAGGACACATCGGCAATATGACATCCGAAGTCGTCTGCGAGTGCCTGCACGAGCGCGGCACCGACGCCCCGGTGGCGATAGACGTCGGCCACCCAGATCAGGATGATGCGCGGGCGCAGGGTGTCGTCCTGATCACCGGAGGGGGACCCGTCGATCAGGTCCCAGCGGCGGTGCCGACTGACGTCGTGAGCGGCCAGGTAGCCGATGACGTACCCATTCGCCTTCAGCTCGTAGTGGTTCTCCTTCTGTGGCATCCGCCCCACTTCAAACACAAGCCTTCGCCACGCGATGGGTGACTGCGACGTCACAACGGCCAGGTCGCGCCACCACATCAGGTTCGCGGGCGCTCGGACGCCGAACGCCCACGCTGCATGATGGACCGTGTGCTTTTTACCGTTGTCCCTGGGCTCCCGCAGCATGCCGCAGGGGCAATTCCCGCCGCTCGGTGTCTCCATGGCGCGGAACTGAACGGGTTTCGCGCCGTAACTGAGGTCCTGGTCTCTGCCGCCCACCCAGGGCCGGAACGACGGATCCTCCGGCTCGACATACCCGGTCCAGCGGTCCCCCGACCGTTGAGGCGTACTCCGCACTTCTTGGCCTTGCCCCGCAGGAATCTCAGGAATGCGCCAGGCGGCGGGTCGAAATCGACGCCGCGGATCAACTCCCGCTCGCCGGGAGCAAGCCAGTCATCGACGGGAAGCGCCAGTCGGTCGGCAAGCGCGTGGAACCTGCTGTAGTCGTGGTCGAGTTCGGCGACGCGCAGTGCCTCGACCGTGGCCTTGACGTGTGGGAACGGAACGAACAGTGTGACCCAGCGCGGGCCGTCGCCCCACGAGAAGTCGCCTGAGTAGCCGTCGTACCAAATACGGTCGATGTACGCGTCGCGTGCCCTGTCGACGGCTTCTCTGTAGGCGGCGGGCAGCTCGGGGTCGTGTCCCTGAGAGGCCGCAGTGTCGACGTACCCATCGCGATCAAGCTCGACTGTGGCGTACCAGCGGTGGGGCCGAACAAGGATCTTCCGGGAGCGCCAGTCGCGGGGATCAGGGTCGAGGTGGGTAGTTCGCTCGGTCATGTGCTCTGCCCCGTAGCTCTACAGAGATCGGTCTTTGGACGTCATACAGGCTGTCGCGAGAGTACGGAGGGACGCAGCGTCAGTTGCCGAACAGGCCGTCCTGGACGTACTGAACGACATGCGCCTTCGGGTAGAACAAGCCCAGCAACATGAAGGTCTTCGGGTGCGCGGCGATGTTGCCGACGAAGCAGTGGACAGCCTTGTCTGCGGTGAACATCTGGTCGAACCAGCGCTCCCGCAGCTTGTCGTGGACAGCGCTCTCGCCGTACTTGCGCAGGAACTTGCGGTATGACTCGCCGGCCTCCCAGTCCTTCAGCCCCATGTCGTGCCCGGGGCAATCGTCGTCGACGCAGCGGAAGCTGTAGCGGAACTCCAGTGGGACCCACTCAAGTCTGTTGAGATCCTGCTCGAACAGATCCAACTGGTCGGCCAGCGCGGCCTTGGACGCCGGCCAGGGCTCGGCCGAAGCAAGCCGGAAGCCGGTGACCTCGGCGGGACGGAAGATGCCCAGGGAGGTCCCGTGCGCCTCCTGGTCCCTCTTGATGGCGCACAGAGACGTCGCGACGAGCGGTTCTATGTACGAGTACCGCTGCTTCCAACCGTCGGTGGGCGGGACGTGGTCCACGACCCGCAGCGTTTCGAGGTTGGGGCGAAGGCTCTCGGGCCGCCTGTCCCCGCTGTGCTGCTGTACGTCGACCTCGATGACCGAGTACTTCGCGAACTGGCTTCCCTCATCGAGGAGTCGAAAGGGCACAGGGAAGAGACGCACGTGCCGTGGTGGTCCCTGGCCGAGCCGTATGCCAGCCACGCAACTGGTCTCGCGGTACTTGGCTGACAGCTCCGGATACGTCTTGACCGTGATCATTATTCGCGCCCGTTGCCGCGCTCCGCCCATTGCGCCCCCTTTGCCGGTTCGCCCCCCGGTCGATTGGAGGCGAGGCATTCGCCTCCGGCAAGAGCGCCTATGGGCTCGATGGTTGAAGTCAGGCGAACGCCGTTACGGGCAGCGACGTTTGCTTGCGGACCGCCTCCAGAACCACTTGGCGGTGACAGCGCTCCTCGTCCTTCTCGAAGCACAGCACCGCGACACGCGACTGCCTGGCGTGCCCAGCGAGACGGTCGAGGTCCGACTGGGCCTCGTCGGAACGCATCACACCGCGGAACCTCGCCCTGCCTTCAGCGAGACGTCCCTCCCAGAACGGAGCCCGGTTGTCCTTGGGATTCCCCAGGCCACGCAGGTGGATGTACTCGATGTCGGCCTCGGCCAGGGCCTCCCCGAGACGGGTCTTGCTGAAGCCCCTCTTGCGGCTGATCGGGGTGAGCCGCACGTCCGCCACGACACTGATGCGGCTGTCGAGGAGCGAGGCGACGAACGAGTCGATGTCCCGGCCTTCGTATCCGGCGGACCAGAGACCGGGTGTGACGGGCGGGACCCGAGCCGCCCGGAACAGGTCATCAAGGGAGACCGCAAGAGCCTCGGCCACCGCGCCGACGGTGAAGAAACCTGGCTGGATCGCTCCCTCGCTCTCCAGGCGGCCCAGCGTCCCAATGGCGATGCCCGCCTCCTTCGCCAGCCGTTCCCGCGTCCACCCGCGGTCCTCCCGTAACGCACGTACCCGCTGGGCGAGCGCGCGAGCATGGTCTTGGGATGGTGCTGAGCGAGGACCTGCCATGTGCGGTGTTCCTAACGACCGTTGAGGTAGCCCGCACGGGTGTTCCTGGTCAGTTACGAGCCCTGGATTCGCGGACGCGCAGGTCCGAGGGCGCGCGAGCACCGCTCTTCCTGCGGCACTGGAGACTGCTCCTGGGAGAAGCCGACCAAGATCTTCTCCCAGATTTCTCCCAAGCGATCTCCAGGAACCACTCAGGGGCCTGATCCATCAAATGGATCAGGCCCCTGACCTGGTACTTCACTGTCGGGGTGGCGGGATTTGAACCCACGACCTCTTCGTCCCGAACGAAGCGCGCTGCCAAGCTGCGCTACACCCCGATCGTCGCTGCTTGTCGCGGCGACGTCGTTTACTTTAGCCCACTGGTGGCCGGAGACGAAATCCGGTTTTCGGGGCGTCGGACGCGGTGGTGGACCGGGTCGGGGCGGACGTGGTCGAGGGCGACGGTGAGAAGGGCGAGGGCGTAGAAGGCGACGCCGAGGATCGCCGTGTTGCCGAGGATGCCGACGTAGCCGTGCCGGTCGACGTCCACGAAGGGGTAGAGGTAGCGCGTGGGGGTGCCGGGGGACATCATCGCGCCGCGGGCCAGGGAAAAGCCCAGGTAGGCGAGGGGGTAGAGGATCCAGGTGGCGGCGTTTCGGACGGCCAGCGGGGTCGGGCGGGTCAGCAGGAGCCAGTCGGCCAGCACCACGATCGGCGTCGCCGTGTGCAGCAGCTGGTTGGCCACCGCGTTCCAGCCCGTGAGGGTGTCGATCTCCCCGGTCATCGAGAAGCCGCTGGACTGGTTCGCCAGGATCAGGTGGTAGACGAGGCCCGTGATCGCGATGTAGAGCAGTGTGCCGCCGGTCACTGCGCCGGGCAGCGGGCGGCGTGCCGTCCACGCGCGCCAGGCCGAGGCGGCGAAGACCACCGCCACGAGCACGTTGCTCTGGATCGTGAAGTAGCTGAGGACGCGGAGCGGGCTTCCCAGGATCAGCTCGATGGCCACGCCCGTCGCCGCCGCGAGGGCTACGAGGAGTCGGAAGGCCGCCGCCGCCGGGCGGCGTGCGGGGGCCACCACCGCCGTCGCGGGGACGACGGAGAGGGTCGGCGGGGGGATACCCGGTATCGCGGGGAGGTCGGGTATGTCCTTGGGTATGGGGGCGATCATGGCCCCACGCTAAGGGGAGCGGACGAATCGGGCGATATGGGTCGCCTGGGTGGGTTACGTCCGCGCAGTCCGCACAGCCCACACAGCCCGTGCCGTCCATGCCGTCCGTGTCGGCGGGGCGCAGCCGTCCGTGCCGCTCATGTCGGTGGCTTGCGGCCGTCCGGGTCTCTGCACCGCGGGCGACCGTATGAGTGGCGCGCGCTGTTCCCGCCCTGTTTTGTCAGCGGCGCGCCCCCGTCGGCGCCCCGCGTCCGCTCCCTGCTCTCCGGCCCCTACCCTCCGGCCTCTGCTCTCCGCCCTTACCCTCCGGCCCCTTACCTCCGCTCCACCAACGTCAGCAGCGAAGCCTCCGGCGGGCAGGCGAACCGTACCGGCGTGTAGCGGTTCGTTCCGCAGCCCGCCGAGACGTGCAGGTACGCCGTCCGGCCCTCCGACGTATGCGTGGACAGGCCCTTCACGCGGTCCGCGTCCAGGTCGCAGTTGGTGACCAAGGCGCCGTAGAAGGGGATGCAGACCTGGCCGCCGTGGGTGTGGCCGGCCAGGATCAGCGGGTAGCCGTCGGCCGTGAAGGGGTCAAGGGTGCGCAGGTACGGGGCGTGGACCACGCCCATCGAGAAGTCGGCGGACTCCGAGGGGCCACCGGCCACGCGCGCGTAGCGGTCCCGCTTGATGTGCGGGTCGTCGAGGCCGGTCAGCTCGATCTCCGCGCCCTCGACCTTCAGCGTCCCCCGCGTGTTCGTCAGGTTCAGCCAGCCCGCCGTGTCGAAGCCGTCGCGCAGGTCCTCCCACGGGTTGTGGATGGCGCCCACCACGGGTGGGTTGCCGTTCAGGCCGTGGCGGCCCTGGATCTTCTCGGTCAAGTAGCGGGCGGGGTTGCGGGGTTTGGGGCCGTAGTAGTCGTTCGAACCGAAGACGTACGCCCCCGGGAACTCCATCAGGGGGCCCAGCGCGTCCAGGACCTCGGGCACGCCCTCGGGGTCGGAGAGGTTGTCCCCGGTGTTGATCACGAAGTCGGGGCGCAGGCCGGCCAGGGAGCGCAGCCAGCGCTGCTTCTTGCGCTGACCGCTCACCATGTGGATGTCGGAGACCTGAAGGACGCGCAGTGGTCGCATCCCGGGTGGCAGGACCGGGACCGTCACCCTCCGGAGGCGGAAGGAACGGGCCTCGAAACCCGCCGCGTACAACAGACCGGCGGCGCCCACCGCCGTGATTCCCAGGGGTACTCCGTATCGCGCGCGCATACGTCCATCGTGTCAGATCCCGGCGAGCCCCCTGCCCGCCTGTGGACAACCCCGCACTCCCCCCGGAGGGCACAAGGGAGCGCGCCCCGAAATCAACAGGCAACCGGCTGACCACACCTGCGACAATCAGCGACATGACCACGCTCAAGTCGAAGCTTCAGGAAGACCTCAACGCCGCGATCAAGGGGCGCGACGAGCTCCGCTCCTCGACGCTCCGGCTGACCCTCACCGCCATCACCAAGGAGGAGGTCGCGGGCAAGACCAAGCGCGAACTCTCCGACGACGAAGTGCAGAAGGTGATCACCCGCGAGGCGAAGAAGCGCCGCGAGGCCGCGGACGCCTTCGCGCAGGGCGGGCGTCCCGAGTCGGCCGAGCGGGAGAAGGCGGAAGGCGAGGTCCTCGCCGCGTACCTGCCCAAGCAGCTGTCCGACGACGAGCTTCAGCAGATCGTCGCCCAGGCCGTCGAGGAGGCGAAGGCGGCGGGTGCCGAGGGGCCGCGCGCCATGGGGCAGGTCATGAAGATCGTGAACCCGAAGGTGGCCGGCCTGGCCGAGGGCGGTCGCGTCGCCGCCGTGGTGAAGAAGCTGCTCGCCGGCTGAGGCGGCGCCAGAAGGTCCTCGTGGGCCAGGAGTTCATCCTGGCCCACGATTCCGACATTCCGACGCGTCGCCTCAGGCGCTGTTGTCGGTCAGGTGAACGAGGCCCCGGCGGTCACCCAGGTACCCCTGTCGGCCTGTATCGGTCTGTATCAGGCCGGTCTGTATCGGGCCGGTCTGTATCGGTCCGTGCGGTCGTCAGTGATCGGTGTCGGTGCTCCCGAGGAGCCCGAGTTCCTGGGCGCGTGCCCCCAGGGCCACCCGCCCGTTGGCTTCGAGCAGTTCCATGAGTCGCTGCACCTTGCGTTGCACCGTTCGGTGTCCGACCCCCAAGTGCCGGGCAATCGACGCGTCGTTCAGCCCCTCGTACAACAGATTCAGGATCTTCTGGTCGTTGGCATCGATTCCTGGATTGGTGGTGTCACATTCCGGCGTCACGGTCAAAGTCGCCTCCCCCATGAAGCAGCCCGATCACTGCCTTTCGGGATGCCAGTCTAGGAAGCGCCTGTGAGTCCGGACAGCAGAATAAATCTCACCAATGACTTTTTAACGGGGCGAGCAGGGTGACGCAATTACGCCATCCCCGCTCGCCTTCAGGCCATTTGTACTTTCAGGCCATGCGTACGTGGAGTACAGGCACGCTCAGTACCAGGGCGTGCACGATTCGTTGCCCGAGGGGTCCTCCGCGCAGGCCCGCATTTCGTAACCCGAAGGGTTGTAGTACATCGGCGTGCGTGTGTAGTAGTAGTTCGTTCCGCCAGGGACCTTCGAGGTCCAGCCCGAGGCCCCGCCCTTCTTCTCGCCGAGACGCCAGTAACAGGTCGAGTGGCTCTTGGTACAGCGCTGGACGTAGACCGTCCAGTTCTGCTGGTCCGAGCCGCTGATGTACCAGAGACGGCCCCAGCTGTACTGGTCTCCGTCCGTCTTTCCCCAGCGCATTTCATACTCGAATGAGCCGCCGAGGTCATACGGGCCGTAGGGGCTGACCGGCCCGGTCTGCCAGGTCTGGACGTTCGGGTCATGGCCGTCGCAGCCGAAGTTGTCGCAGGAGGCGGCCTGTGCCGAAGTGGGCACGGCCAGGGCCAGGGTCAGGGAACTGAGCAAGGCTCCGAGTGTGAAACCGAGTCGGGATCTGAGTTTCATGTCCCCTCCATCTGAGACGGCAACAGCAAGGGCACCCTCAAGGCGGGGCCGGACGTGAATATGTCACGCCCTCCGCCGAGAAGGTGCCCTTACGGTGAAGCTGACGTAATTACGCCGGACGCTTCAATCGCAGCTCAAGGGGTACGGTCAGCCGCGCTGCCCACCGTTTCCGTTTCCCTGGATCAATCCCTCGGGAATGGAGAAGGAAGGCGTCGGGATCACTACACCGCCGTCGGTCTGGCCGCTGATGGTGGTCCCGTTGGTGCTGTTCCCGTTTCCGTTCCCGTTGCCGTTTCCATTGCCGTTGTTGTCGCCGTTGTCCCCGTCGTCCTTGCCCTTGTTCTTGTCGGCGTCGGGAATGTCGACCAGGTTGAAGGAGGGGGCCTCCTTGCCCGTGAGGGCGCCGGTCATCAAGTCCCGCCAGATGGGGCCGGGGACCTGACCGCCGTAGACCTTGTAGCGATAGACGCCGCCGATCTTGATGTTCACCATCTTGACCTTCTGGGTGGCGCTGCCGACCCAGACCGCGCCCGACAGGTTCGGCGTGTAGCCGACGAACCAGGCGTTCTTGCGCTCGTCCGTCGTACCGGTCTTACCGGCGTTGGCACGGTCGGTGAGACCGGCCTGCTGGCCCGTACCGGAGTCGATCACGCCGCTCAGCAGGGTGTTGATGGTGTCCGCGGTCTTCTCGGACATCGCCCGCTGGCAGGTCGACTTCGGTACTTCGAGGGACTTCTGCGTGCCGTTGATCTTCTGCGTGATCGACTCGATGGCGATCGGGGTGCAGTACATGCCGCGGGAGGCGAAGGCGGCGTACGCGGTGGCCATAGTCAGCGGGGAGATGCCCTTGGCGCCGAGGGCGATGGAGGGCACCTGGGGGAGCTTGTCGCCGTTGCCCTGGACCACGCCGAGCTTGTCGATCTGGTTCATCACCGGGCAGAGGCCGATGTCCGAGATCATCTGCACGAAGTAGGTGTTGACCGACTTGGCCATCGCCTCCTTCAGCCGGTACGGACCGACCTCGGACGCGCTCTCGTTCGGCACCTGCTCGTTGGCCTGGTTGGTCCAGGGCTTGCTGCCGCAGGTCTGTACGGGGCTGGGGTAGAGCATCTTGTTCGGCGACGAGTACTCCTGTGTCGCCGGCTTGCCCTGCTCCAGCGCGGCCGCGGCCACGAAGGGCTTGAAGGTCGAACCGGTCGGGAAGCCGTAGTTCGAGCCGCCCATGTCGTAGTTGACCGAATAGTTGTACTCGGTCTCGTTCTTCCCGTAGCCGTAGGGCTTCGACTGGCCCATGCCGAGGATCTTCCCGGTGCCGGGCTGGACCAGGGTGGCTGCTGCCGCGACCTTGTCGGACTTGTTGACGTGGGACTTGAGCGACGCCTGGATCGACTCCTGGGACTGCGGGTCCAGCGTCGTACGGATCGTCAGGCCGCCCTGGTTCCAGATCTTCGCCCGCTGCTCCTTGGTCTTGCCGAAGACAGGGTCGCTCAGGAAGACGTTCTCCACGTACTTGCAGAAGAAGCTGGCGCCCTTGACGGCCGTGATGCAGCCGTTCTTGGGCTGGCTGACGTGCAGGCCGAGCTTCTTCTTCTTGGCCGCGTCGGCCTCCTGCTGGGAGATGTCGTGCACCTCGGCCATGCGCTGCAGCACGGTGTTGCGGCGCTTGGTGGCCTCCGCCTCGTCGTTCACCGGGTCGTACCGGCTGGGCGACTGGACGATGCCCGCGAGCAGCGCCGACTGCTGGAGGTTCAGGTTCTTGGCGGGCTTGGAGAAGTAGCGCTGGGCGGCGGCCTCGATGCCGTAGGCCTGCTCACCGAAGAACGTGATGTTCAGGTAGTTCTCGAGGATCTTCTTCTTGCCGAGCTTCTCTTCCAGCTGGATCGCGTACTTGAGCTCGCGGATCTTGCGGCCGAGGGTCTGCTGGGTGGCCTGGGCGACCTTCGTCGGGTCGTCGCCGGCCTCTTCGACGAAGTAGTTCTTCACCAGCTGCTGGGTGAGCGTGGAGGCGCCCTGGGCCACTCCGCCGTTCTGCGCGTTCTGGTTCACGGCGCGCAGGACGCCCTTCAGGTCGATCGCGCCGTGCTGGTAGAAGCGGGAGTCCTCGATCGCGACGATCGCCTTCTGCATGTACGGCGAGATGTCCTTGAGGTCGACCACCGTGCGGTCGCGCGAGTAGACCGTCGCGATCTGATCGCCCTGGCTGTCCAGGATCGTGGTCCGCTGGCTCAGCGCCGGACTCTTCAGGTTGTCGGGAATCTCGTCGAACCCCTGGACGGACCCCTTGGCCGCCAGACCGAACGCGCCCACGGCGGGCAGCGCGATTCCGGCCATGACAGCACCAGCGAGCACGCTGACACCGAGGAACTTGGCGGCCTGCTGCGTTGCCGACAGACCGCCGCCCGAGCGCTTCTTTGGCATGAGGGCAGCCTACGTTCTCATTTGCCGGACACGCGTATATGCCTTGGCCTAAGCTGCTCTCAACTGTCACAGCAGTGCGGCCACGTATCAATACGTCCGGCGACCCCGAATCGTTCCGGAGGTTCCCCAACTTTTTTGTTGAGGGCTCATTGAGGACGTGTCCGAATCAGCCTCATGTGTCACCAGGCGTCCGTTGTGACTCAACTGAATTGTCCGGGTTTGCCGGGATGCTCACGCATGTCCCCAGCTCACTCCCCCGGGTGATCTGCCGCTTACGCATAGTCCGTTCGGGCCATTCAAGATTGGGCCCGAAGGGGGTGTTGCGCTGTGCCCACCTTCCGTAACGTCCTCAACTGGCGGCGGTGAATATGCCGCTGCCGCCGTGGGGGAGCCTCGATTCGGGAGAGGACGGCGCCGGTATGGGCTGGGTTACCGACTGGAGTGCGCAGGCGGCCTGCCGCACTACCGATCCGGATGAACTGTTCGTTCAAGGAGCAGCGCAGAACCGGGCGAAGGCAGTGTGCACCGGATGTCCGGTGCGCACGGAGTGCCTCGCCGATGCGCTCGACAACCGCGTCGAATTCGGCGTGTGGGGTGGCATGACCGAGCGGGAGCGCCGGGCATTGCTGCGTCGGCGGCCGACCGTCACCTCGTGGCGTCGCCTGCTGGAGACCGCGCGCACGGAGTACGAGCGCGGCGCGGGCCTGCTGCCCCTCGACGAGGAAGAGGTGTACGAGCGCTACGCGGCGGTGGGCTGAGGGCGTTCTCCCTTCGGGGCAGGGCGTATCCGCTCGGAGCCCCTCGGGCCCCGTCGGGGCTGAGGGCGTCCCCTTCGGGTTTCCCTCGGACCTCGCCGGATTCCTTAGCCTTCGGGCAGCTCCGGCCGATTGGCCGCGAGCCGGTTCCCGATGTCCCGCAGCCCGGCGAGGTCATGCACGTCGCCCGGCAGCGCGGCCACTTCGGCCACGGCCACCTCGGGGTGGAGCGCGGCGAAGCGGTCACGCGTGCGCTGCTCGCGGGAGAGCAGCTGCATGCGCTCGGCATGCAGCCTCAGCAGGCCTGCGGTGAGCTGTTCGACGGTCCGGTCGGTATCCGTGGCGGCGGGGGAGCCTTCGTCGGAACCGTCAGGAGCTGATGCTTCGGAAGCGGGAGATTCTGAACTGCCGTACGTGTCGGGAGAGTTACGAAGTCCAGCTTTCCCGCCCCCCTGATCGACAATGCGGGCCTCGTCAAGATTTTCTGCAGCCTCGGAATCGGCCGCGGAATCAGTTGCGGAGTCAGCCGCGGAATCAAGATCTTCCGCGGCGGCGAGCGCCCGCTCGGCGGACAGCTGAGCGGCACCGCTGCCGTGCACCCGGTTGAGTACCAGACCGGCGAACGGCATGTCCTCGGCGGCCAGCCGCTCCACGAAGTACGCGGCCTCGCGCAGCGCGTCCCGCTCCGGGGCCGCCACCACCAGGAACGCGGTGCCGGGCGCCTGGAGCAGCTTGTACGTGGCGTCCGCGCGCGTACGGAACCCGCCGAACGTCGTGTCCATCGCGGCCACGAACGTCTGGACGTCCTTGAGGAGCTGGCCGCCCAGCAGCTTGCCCAGGGTGCCGGTCATCATCGACATCCCGACGTTCAGGAACTTCATCCCCGCGCGCCCGCCCAGCTTCGCCGGCGCCGTCAGCAGCCGGATCAGCCGTCCGTCGAGGAACGAGCCGAGCCGCTTCGGCGCGTCCAGGAAGTCGAGCGCCGAGCGGGACGGCGGAGTGTCGACGACGATCAGGTCCCACTCGTCCCGCGCCCGCAGCTGCCCCAGCTTCTCCATCGCCATGTACTCCTGCGTGCCCGCGAAGCCCGCCGAAAGCGACTGGTAGAAGGGGTTGTTCAGGATCGCGGCCGCCCGGTCGCCGTCCGCGTGCGCCTCGACGATCTCGTCGAACGTGCGCTTCATGTCGAGCATCATGGCGTGCAGCTCGCCGTCCCCCTCGACGCCCTTCACACGCCTCGGGGTGTTGTCCAGCGAGTCGATGCCCATCGACTGGGCGAGCCTGCGCGCCGGGTCGATGGTGAGCACGACCACCTTGCGGCCGCGCTCGGCGGCGCGCAGCCCCAGGGCCGCCGCCGTGGTCGTCTTGCCGACGCCGCCCGAGCCGCAGCACACCACGATGCGGGTCTCCGGGTCGTCGAGCAGCGGGTCGACGTCGAGTACGCGGGCCGGGTTCAGACTCATGAGATCCCTTGCGTGCGCAGTTCCGTGGCGAGCTCGTACAGGCCCGCCAGGTCCATTCCCTCGGCGAGCAGCGGGAGTTCGTGCAGCGGCAGGTCCTGCTCCGTGAGCACGGCGCGCTGCTCGCGCTCAAGGGCGTACCGCTCGGCGTACTCCTCGGCCTGCTGGAGCAGCGGCCCCACCAGCCGCTCGGCGAGTCCGCCGCGGCGGGCGCCGCCGAGTCCGGCCGCGGAGAGCGACTTGGCGATCGCGGTACGGGGAGCGGCGGCCGTGAGCTCCAGGTCGGCTTCGTCCAGGAGCGCGGGCCGCACCATGTTCACGATGATCCGGCCCACCGGCAGCTTCGCGGCCCGCAGCTCGGCGATGCCGTCCGCGGTCTCCTGGACGGGCATCTCCTCCAGCAGCGTCACCAAGTGGACCGCCGTCTCCGGGGACTTGAGGACGCGCATGACGGCCTGTGCCTGATTGTGTATCGGGCCGATCTTGGCGAGGCCGGCCACCTCGTCGTTGACGTTCAGGAAGCGCGTGATCCGCCCGGTGGGCGGCGCGTCCATGACGACGTAGTCGTACGCGAACCGCCCGCTCTTGTCCTTCCGGCGTACGGCCTCACACGCCTTCCCGGTGAGGAGTACGTCTCTGACGCCCGGCGCGACGGTGGTCGCGAAGTCGATGGCGCCGAGCTTTTTCAGGGCGCGGCCCGCGCTGCCCAGTTTGTAGAACATCTGGAGGTAGTCCAGAAGGGCCAGTTCGGGGTCGATGGCGAGGGCGTACACCTCCCCGCCCCCCGGAGCGACGGCGATCTTCCGCTCCTCGTAGGGCAGCGCTTCTGTCTCGAAGAGCTGCGCGATGCCCTGTCTGCCCTCGACCTCGACGAGGAGGACGCGCTTGCCCTCGGTCGCGAGGGCGAGCGCGAGGGCCGCGGCCACCGTGGTCTTGCCGGTACCGCCCTTGCCGCTGACGACCTGGAGCCTGCTCACGTATTCGAGCCTAACCAGTCCGCCGCCGGACTACGCAGGAGGCTGTGGACAACGTGTGCCTGCGGCGGTGGCCGACGCGGGCGGGAAGCGGTGGTCGGCAACGGCTACAGTCGGCCATATGACCAAGTGGGAATACGCAACCGTGCCGCTGCTCGTCCATGCCACGAAGCAGATTCTGGACACCTGGGGCGAGGACGGCTGGGAGCTCGTCCAGGTCGTGCCCGGGCCGAACAACCCCGAGCAGTTGGTGGCCTATCTGAAGCGGGAGAGGTCGGCATGAGCGGCGCCGTCGAAGCGAAGCTGGCGGAACTCGGGCTGAGCCTGCCGGACGTCGTGCCGCCGCTGGCCGCCTACCAGCCAGCCGTGCAGTCCGGTGTGTACGTCTACACCGCGGGCCAGCTTCCGATGGTGGACGGCAAGCTTCCGGTCACCGGCAAGGTGGGTGCCGAGGTCACGGCCGAGGAGGCCAAGGACCTGGCCCGCATCTGTGCGCTGAACGCCCTCGCCGCGGTCAAGTCGGTCGCGGGCGACCTGGACCGCGTCGCGCGCGTCGTGAAGGTCGTCGGCTTCGTCGCCTCCGCCTCGGACTTCACCGGCCAGCCGGGTGTCCTGAACGGCGCGAGTGAACTCCTGGGCGCGGTCCTCGGCGACAAGGGCGTCCACGCCCGTAGCGCGGTCGGCGTGGCGGTACTCCCGCTGGACGCCCCGGTAGAGGTCGAGATCCAGGTCGAGCTGACGGCCGTCTAGGCGAGCACGGCTTTCTTCGCCCCCAGACCCCTGCTTAAAAGATTGCGCAGTTCCCCGCGCCCCTTTTAGGGGCGCGGGGAACTGCGCGAACGGCCCCCACCGGCCCGCAGCCGACGAACTACTCCCGGGGTCGAAGGGGCGGAGCCCCTGGGGGATGGGACGGGTAGGGGCGGCGGGGGCGCAAAACCCGGCCTCGACGTCGGCCCGGAGATCCCCTGAGGCCTCTCGAACATCCGCCCGGCTCGGGATAGCCTCCGCCCATGGCGAATGGGCAGTGGTACCCACCGGAGTGGCCAGAGCGGATCCGCGCGCTCGCGGAGGGCACGCTGACCCCGGTCACCCCCAAGCGCGCGGCCACGGTCATGCTCCTGAAGGACACCCAGTCCACCCCCGTCGTCCACATGCTCCGCAGACGCGCCTCCATGGCCTTCGCCGCAGGCGCGTACGCGTATCCGGGCGGCGGCGTGGACCCGCGCGACGACGAGCACCACATCCGCTGGGCGGGCCCCACGCGCGCGTGGTGGGCGAACAGGCTGGGCGTGGACGAGACCTCCGCCCAGGCGATCGTCTGCGCGGCGGTACGGGAGACGTACGAGGAGGCGGGCGTCCTGCTCGCCGGCCCCACCCCGGACACCGTGGTCGGCGACACCACGGGCGAGGAGTGGGAAGCGGACCGCGCGGCCCTGGTCGCCCGCGAGCTCTCCTTCGCCGAGTTCCTCGACCGCAGGGGCCTGGTCCTCAGGTCGGACCTCCTGGGCGCCTGGACCCGCTGGATCACCCCCGAGTTCGAGTCCCGCCGCTACGACACGTGGTTCTTCGTGGCCGCCCTCCCGGAGGGCCAGCGCACCCGCAACGCCTCCACGGAGGCCGACCGCACGGTATGGATCCGCCCGGCGGACGCGGCAGCCTCGTACGACAAGGGCGAGCTCCTGATGATGCCGCCCACCGTCGCGACCCTGCGCCAGCTCATCCCGTACGACAGTGCCGCCGACGCCCTCGCCGACGCACCCACCCGCGATCTGACCCCCGTCCTGGCCAAGGCCCGCATGGAGAACGGCGAGCTGATCCTCGCCTGGCCCGGACACGACGAGTTCACCAAGCACATTCCGACCGGTGGAGCCCCCGCATGACCGACGCAGCCGCCCTCCCCGGCCAGCCGAGAGGCGGAGTCCTCTCCGGCCCCGCCACCGCGCGCGCCGTCAACGTCCTCGCCCCCAACGCCTCCGCGATGACTCTGGACGGCACCAACACCTGGATCGTCGCCGAGCCGGACTCCGAGCTCGCGGTGGTGATCGACCCGGGGCCCCTGGACGACGTACATCTGCGGAATGTCGTGGATACGGCGGAGAAGGCCGGGAAACGGGTCGCGCTGACGCTGCTGACGCACGGGCACCCGGATCACGCCGAGGGTGCGGCGCGGTTCGCCGAGCTGACCGGGACGGCGGTGCGGGCGCTGGACCCGGCGCTGCGGCTCGGGGACGAGGGGCTGGCCGCGGGGGATGTGATCACCGTGGGCGGGCTCGAACTGCGCGTCGTGCCGACCCCGGGGCACACCGCCGACTCGCTGTGCTTCCATCTCCCGGCCGACCGGGCGGTCCTGACCGGTGACACCGTCCTCGGTCGCGGTACGACCGTGGTGGCCCACCCCGACGGCCGCCTGGGCGACTATCTCGACTCCCTGCGCCGGCTCCGCTCCCTGACGGTCGACGACGGCGTCCACACCGTCCTGCCCGGCCATGGGCCCGTCCTGGAGGACGCCCAGGGTGTCGTCGAGTTCTACCTCGCCCATCGCGCCCACCGACTCGCCCAGGTCGAGACGGCGGTCGAGAACGGCTACCGGTCGTCGGGCGAGGTCGTCGCGCATGTGTACGCGGATGTGGACCGTTCCCTGTGGCCCGCGGCGGAGCTGTCCGTGCTGGCGCAGATGGACTACCTGCGCGAGCACGGCCTCATCTAGGCACCACGGCCTCATCTAGCACTGGGCACGCAGGCGTTTTTGGGGCTCCTAGGGAGGTACTCAAGGGCGTGGCGCCTTAACGCCATGCACGCGCGCGTACTCCTCGGCGAGCCACGGCCCGAGGTCGTTGACGTACGAGCGCAGGACGGTGAGGTCGCCGACCGGCTCGTACCCCAGGACGGCCGCCTCCCGCATCTGCGTGGCCCGCTCCGGGTAGTACGCGCCGAACGCCTCGGCCATCTCCCTCAGGTCGCTGGTCCAGCCGTTCCAGCGGGGCATGACGAGCGTGAAGCCGGTGCGCACGAGACGGCGTGACATGAAGCGGACGAGCGGGCGCCGGGCCTCTTCGGTGTCCGCGGCCCCGGCGATCCGCTCGCGCCAGCGCGGCAGCAGCAGCGCGAGGTCGCCGTTCGTCTCGCGGGCCAGGAGCGAGTCGGGGCGGTAGCGCGGCAGATCCTCGGCCAGATCCTCGCCCAGGAGCGGCGTACAGAGGCAGGCGACGAACCAGCCGAGGTCGTACCTCTCCAGGTCGCTCAGCAGCTGCGCACGGCTGACCAGCAGCGTCCCGCCGCCGTCGATCTGCGCGAACTCCTTGTCGAGCGCCTCGTCCAGCGTGCGGGCGTCGGCGCGGTCCGCCTCGGTGGGCTCCTCGCGCAGGACGAGGAGCAGATCGAGGTCGGAGCGCCCCACGCGCGCGGTGCCGCGCGGAATCGAGCCGTAGAGGTACGCGCTCGTCATCCGCGCCCCGAAGACGTCCGTCAGCCGGTCGCGGGCCGCGGCCACCACGGGCCGGAACTCCCGCGGGATCCGCCCGAGGGAGCCCTCACGCGCGATGCAGCCCTGCTCGTCGAGCCCCTTGTCGTTCATGGGGCCACTGTGCACCGGCGGCGCCATGGGGTCATGTCATTTCCGGCGGACCAATTCCGTGCCATCTGCTGCGTCACCTCCAGCGGAACACGCGCACCCGGTGGTTGGGGCGTGCCGCCGTGCAGATCACGGCGAGGCAGTCCCCTGAGGCGGCCAGGAGCGCCCGGTGGCTGTAGCCGGGCAGGGCGCGCTCGGCCACGACGCGGCCGTCGGCGGGATCGAGCACGGTCGCCCGGTCTCCGTAGCCGTTCAGGACCACGAGGCAGCCCCGGTGGGCCAGCGGGAAGACCGTGCGGCCGTATGTGCTGTGCCACCTCCAGAGGAAGTCGCCCGTGGTGCCGGAGAACGCGCGAAGCTCGCTTCCCTCGTCCTCCTCGTCGTCGTAGTGGGGCGGGACGAGTTCGACGGCGAGCGTGTCGCCGACGACCGCCGTGTGCGGCCCGAACCCCTCGTGCGACGTGGCCGGTTCGATCGTCTGCTCCGCGTCCTCACCCATCACGTGGAGCCGGTAGGGAGCACCCTCCTCGCGGTCGGCGGCGGACACGACGACGGGGCGGGCCGCCAGGACGGAGACGTCGCCCCAGTCCCCGGGGAGCGGTCGCTCCCACTGGAGGTGCCGGTGCGCGCGTCGAGCGCTTAACTCGATCGTGTGATCGTCGGCTCGCTGGCTTGCGGCGTCCTGGGCCGTCCGGGTTAACGTGATCGTGCGATCTGGGACGCCGGGTACGGCGCCAGTGTGCGGGGCCCCTGCTCCACCGGAGTGATGGTTCAGGGCCTCCCCGTCGCCTCTGGCCGTATCCATATGGCCAGGTCGCGCAGGGAACTGGCCTCCCGGGCCCGGACCACGGACAGGATCCGTGTCGCTGCCCCGGGGTTGAGTACGCCGGGGACCAGTACGCCCAAGACCGTTCGGGGCGTGCGGCTGAGCGGGCTCACTCATGCTCAGTCTCCAGGAACGGTTCACCGGTGGTCAGGCCGTACGCCTGCACCCGGTCGAAGCGGGCCAGGGCGAGGGTCCCGGCCACGGCCCAGGCGCCGAGCGGCGCGCCGGGGTCCCCGTTCTCCCGGCCGATCTTCCACAGCCGCGGCGCCGAGGCGGGCCCCCGCCGCCACCAAGGGCGCGCCGACGTTCCGCCCCAGACCGACTCCGGCACTCTGTCCTCGTCCATCCCCACCCCTTGGACCCCGCCCCGGTGACACGAGAAGGGCCCCACCGTATGGCAGGGCCCTTCACATGCGTTCTCGGCTATTCAGCTATTCAGCTATTCAGCTATTCGGCTGTTCAGCGAGTCCGGGACTAGCGCGAGCGCTTCGCGAGGCGCTCCACGTCCAGCAGGATCACCGCGCGGGCCTCCAGGCGGAGCCAGCCGCGGCCCGCGAAGTCGGCGAGCGCCTTGTTGACCGTCTCGCGGGACGCGCCGACCAGCTGGGCCAGCTCCTCCTGCGTGAGGTCGTGCACGACGTGGATGCCCTCTTCGGACTGCACGCCGAAGCGGCGCGAGAGGTCCAGGAGCGCGCGGGCGACGCGGCCCGGGACGTCCGAGAAGACCAGGTCGGACATCTGGTCGTTGGTCTTGCGCAAGCGCCGGGCGACGGCGCGCAGCAGCGCGGCGGCCACCTCGGGCCGCGCGTTCAGCCAGGGCTGGAGGTCGCCGTGGCCGAGGCCCAGCAGCTTGACCTCGGTCAGCGCGGTGGCGGTCGCCGTGCGCGGGCCCGGGTCGAACAGCGACAGCTCGCCGATCAGCTCACCGGGGCCGAGGACAGCGAGCATGTTCTCGCGGCCGTCGGGGGAGGTGCGGTGGAGCTTCACCTTGCCCTCGGTGACCACGTAGAGGCGGTCCCCGGGGTCGCCCTCATGGAAGAGAGCGTCGCCGCGTGCGAGGGTCACCTCACTCATGGAGGCGCGGAGCTCCGCGGCCTGCTCGTCATCCAGCGCCGCGAAGAGCGGGGCGCGCCGCAGAACGTCGTCCACGAGTTCTCTCCTTGTCGACCTGCTCAGGGGATGTTGCTCCCCCTTGGTACCAGGGGACCGTGTTCCCCATCTTGCCGGACGGTCCAAACAGTGTGATCAGTCACAAGTCTGCCGCACTGGCGTCCCGGGCAGTGCGGCAGGGGGCCAATTGGGGGCCGATCTCCTGGGTCCGGGGCGGATGTCGGTGCCGGGCTTTAGGCTGGCCGGGTGTCCAAATCGCCGGTGAGAGCACAGGCCAAGGGGGCTGGGCGGGTGGTTGTACGTCGTGATTCCGCTGTGGGCGAACAGGGCTCCGGCGGAACCAGGAAACCGACAATAGCGACAAAGTCGACGCAGGTGAAGGTGCCTGCGACGACGCCGGTGGAGACGCCCGTGAAGACCCCGGTCAGCGCGGCGGCGAAGAACGCTGCCAAGAAGCCCGCCAAAAAGGCGACAGCCACCGCAAAGAAGGCGGCACCCGCAAAAGTGACCACAAAGAAGGCGACGGCGAAGGTCGCGAAGGCCGCCGTGAAGACCGCGGCGCCGACGAAGGCTGCGAAGAGTGCGGCCCCCGCCAAGACCGTGAAGCAGGCGAAGGCCACGAAGGCTACAAAAGCTACGAAGACCACGAAGGCCACGAAAACGGTGCCCGCCGTCAAGCCCCCCAGGGCCGAGTCCCCCACCGCCCTCGTCCGCCGAGCCCGTCGCATCAACCGCGAGCTCGCCGAGGTGTACCCGTACGCCCACCCGGAGCTGGACTTCGAGAACCCCTTCCAGCTGATCGTCGCCACGGTCCTGTCCGCCCAGACGACCGACCTGCGGGTGAACCAGACGACGCCGGCGCTCTTCGCCAAGTACCCGACCCCCGAGGACCTGGCCGAGGCCAACCCGGAGGAGGTCGAGGAGATCCTCCGGCCGACCGGGTTCTTCCGGGCCAAGACCAGGTCGGTGATAGGGCTCTCCAAGGCGTTGCGGGACGACTTCGGGGGCGAGGTCCCCGGCCGCCTCGAAGACCTCGTCAAGCTCCCCGGTGTGGGCCGCAAGACCGCCTTCGTCGTCCTCGGCAACGCGTTCGGGCGCCCCGGAATCACCGTGGACACCCACTTCCAGCGGCTCGTCCGCCGGTGGCAGTGGACCGACGAGACCGACCCGGACAAGATCGAGGCGGCCGTCGGCGAGCTCTTCCCGAAGAGCGAGTGGACGATGCTCTCGCACCATGTGATCTTCCACGGCCGCCGTATCTGCCACGCCCGCAAGCCCGCCTGCGGCGCCTGCCCCATCGCCCCGCTCTGCCCGGCGTACGGGGAGGGCGAGACCGACCCCGAGAAGGCGAGGAAGCTCCTCAAGTACGAGAAGGGCGGCTTCCCCGGCCAGCGCCTCAAGCCCCCGCAGTCCTACCTGGACGCGGGCGGCATCCCCGCACCCCCACTGGGCGCCGGATGACGGGATGACGGAACGAACACGGCACCGGCAGGCGTTGGGAACAGCAGAACGGGGGTGGCGATGACGCACGCGAGCAACACGCACAGCAGGCACGACGGATACGGCACGCACGACACGCACGACTCGCACGGCACGCATGACTCGCACGGCACCGATGGCTCGCAGGGCGGTCCGGTGGCACTCAGCAAGGAGGGCCTGCCCGACTGGCTGGCCCCGGTGGTGCGCGCCGCCGAGACGGTCGAGCCGCTCCAGCTGAGCCGCTTCCTGCCCCCGGTGAACGGCGCGGGGCGGCAGTCCGCCGTCCTCATCCTGTTCGGCGAGGGCGACCGCGGCCCCGAGCTGCTGCTCATGGAGCGCGCGGGCTCCCTGAGATCGCACGCCGGACAGCCCTCGTTCCCCGGCGGCGCCCTCGACCCCGAGGACGGCGACCCGAAGACCGACGGACCGCTGCGGGCGGCTCTCCGCGAGGCCGAGGAGGAGACCGGCCTCGACCCGAGCGGCGTCCAGCTCTTCGCCGTGCTGCCGAAGCTGTACATCCCGGTGAGCAGTTTCGTGGTCACCCCGGTCCTGGGCTGGTGGCGCCGCCCCACCCCGGTCGGTGTCGTCGACCCCGCGGAGACGGCCCGCGTCTTCACGGTCCCCGTGGCGGATCTCACGGACCCCGCCAACCGCGCCACCACTGTGCACCCCAGCGGCCACCGAGGTCCGGCATTTCTGGTCGAATCCGCCCTGGTCTGGGGCTTCACGGCCGGCGTGATCGACAAGCTGCTGCACTACGCGGGCTGGGAGCGCCCGTGGGACCGGGAGAACCAGGTCCCGCTCGACTGGCGCGCATGACAAGGTGACCTCCGTGAATGTGCTGGACATCCTGTTGCTGGTCGCCGCTGTGTGGTTCGCGATCGTGGGCTATCGCCAGGGCTTCGTCGTCGGCATCCTGTCGGTGATCGGCTTCCTGGGCGGTGGCCTCGTCGCCGTCTACGTCCTCCCCGTCATCTGGGGCTGGGCGACCGACGACACCAAGGTGAGTACGACCGCCGCCGTCGTCGCGGTGGTCGTCGTGATCGTCTGTGCCTCCGTCGGCCAGGCCCTCACCACCCACCTCGGCAACAAGCTGCGCCGGTACATCACGTGGTCCCCGGCCCGCGCCCTGGACGCGACGGGCGGCGCCCTCGTCAACGTCGTGGCGATGCTGCTCGTCGCCTGGCTGATCGGCTCGGCCCTCGCCGGTACGACGCTGCCGACGCTCGGCAAGGAGGTCCGTAACTCCAAGGTGCTGCTCGGCGTGTCACGCGCCCTGCCCGCCCAGGCCAACACCTGGTTCGCCGACTTCTCCTCGGTCCTCGCGCAGAACGGCTTCCCGCAGGTCTTCAGCCCGTTCGCCAACGAGCCGATCACCGAGGTCCAGCCCCCCGACCCGGCCCTCGCGAACAGCGCCGTCGCCGCCCGCTCCCAGAAGTCCATCGTCAAGATCATGGGCACCGCGCAGAGTTGCGGCAAGGTCCTCGAAGGCACCGGCTTCGTCTTCGGCGACCGCCGTGTGATGACCAACGCGCACGTGGTCGGCGGAGTCGACGAGCCCACCGTCCAGATAGGCGGCGAGGGCAAGAAGTACGACGCCACGGTCGTCCTGTACGACTGGGAGCGCGACATCGCCGTACTCGACGTACCGAACCTGAAGGCGCCCGCGCTGCAGTTCACCACCCAGGACGCGAGCAGCGGCAACAGCGCGATCGTCGCCGGCTTCCCGCAGAACGGGTCGTACAACGTCCAGCCCGCGCGCGTGCGCGGCCGCATCACGGCCAACGGCCCGGACATCTACCACCGCAAGACGGTGCGCCGCGACGTCTACTCGCTCTACGCGACCGTGCGTCAGGGCAACTCCGGCGGCCCGCTGCTGACACCCGAAGGCAAGGTGTACGGCGTGGTCTTCGCGAAGTCGCTCGACAACGCCGACACCGGTTACGCCCTCACCGCGGACGAGATCCAGGAGGACGTCACCAAGGGGCGTACCGCGAACCAGCAGGTGGACAGCGACAGCTGCGCGCTGTAGTCCGGCTGTTGGAGGGGCCCGGTGGCCTCAGCCGCGTGGGTGGCGCAGCCGGACCGAGACCCAGCGGGCCCGGCGGCGCAGAATGCGCGGAATCCCCACTTGGGGGTCCGTGCCCGGCAGCTGCGGGGTGCCCCTCTGATGGGAGCTCAGGCCCGAGGCCGAGCGGCGTGTGCGTGCTGCGTCACTGTAGTCGTGCGTCCAGCCCATACCCCGACGTCTGCCCCTGCCCCAAGGTCGATAACCGTGCCCCGGGCCCCCAATTGGCCTATGCGCCGGGCAATTGGCTGTTCGTAGGACAGGTGTTCTCGGACGGTCACCGACGGGTCACCGATCGGGCTCGGGATCCTTCAGCCAGTTGACCAATTCGGTTGAAAACGCCACCGGGTCCTCCTCGTGCGGGAAGTGCCCGAGACCGTCGAACAGCCGCCAGCGGTACGGCGCTTCGACGTACTCCCCGGATCCGGCCGCGCTCCGCGTCCGCATCACCGGGTCGAGTGAGCCGTGCAGATGCAGCGTCGGGACGCGAACCGGCCGCTTCATCCGCCGGTTGAACTGGATGCCGTCCGGGCGCGCCATGGACCGCACCATCCACCGGTACGGCTCGATCGAGCAGTGCGCCGTCGACGGGATGCACATGGCGCGGCGGTACGTCTCCACGGCGTCGTCGTCCGGCAGCCGAGGCCCCGACCAGTCCCGTACCAGACGACCCACCAGGGCGCCGTCGTCCGCGACGAGTTGGCGCTCCGGGATCCACGGCCGCTGGAACCCCCAGATGTAGGAGCCCGCGGCGGTCTGCTTGACGTCGGAGAGCATGGCGGAGCGCCAGCGCCGGGGATGCGGCATGGAGGACACGACGAGCCGGCGGACGAGCTTGGGCCGCATGACGGCCGCCGTCCACGCCAGATAGCCGCCCAGGTCGTGTCCGACCAGCGCGGCGTCGGGCTCGCCGAGGGACCGTACGACCCCGGTGATGTCGAGCGCGAGGTTGGCGGGGTCGTAACCGCGCGGGGTGCGGTCGCTGCCGCCGACCCCGCGCAGGTCCATGGCCACGGCTCGGAACCCGGCGTCGGCGAGCGCCACCAGCTGGTGCCGCCACGTCCACCAGAACTGCGGGAAGCCGTGCAGCAGCAGGACGAGCGGCCCGTCCCCCATCTCGGCGATGTGGAAGCGCGCGCCATTGGCGGCGACATCACGATGCGTCCAGGGACCGTCGAGTCGTACGGCCGAGGTGGGTTGCGCCGAAGGTGTGGCGGGGTCCGTCATGAGGACGAGCGTGCCACAGCCTTGACGGTGTCCTCGACCCGTTCCGGGCGGGGGTGCGGCTTGGCGTTCTGCAGGACGCCCGCCGTCTCCTTCATCGAGGCGGCGACCTTCTGCGGTCCCTGCCCCTTCTTGGCCTTCTTCGCGAAGACGACACCGATCAGTGCGAGAACGGCGGCGACCAGCACATTCGCGGCGAAGGACAGCACGAAGCAGATCGCGAGATTCCAGTTGCTCCAGGTCCGGATGCCGTACGCCAGGGCGAAACTCAGCATCGGAAGGGAGAAGATCAGCACCGCGCCGGCCGCCGCGAACGCCCCGCCGCCGACCGCGCCGCGCTTGACGTCCTGCTTGAGCTGGGCCTTCGCCAGTGCGATCTCGTCGTGCACCAGTGCGGACATCTCGGTCGTCGCCGAGGCGAACAGCTGGCCGATGCTGCGTTCGGCGCCGACCGGGCTGCCGTCGGGTGCGCTCATCGCGATCTCCCTCATCTGCTTCTGTTTGTACCGTCTGGTGCTTCTGTTTGTACCGTCTGGTCAGATCATGCCGGACCGTCGTTCCCCTCGCTTGCCCCGCCCGCCACTTCGGCAAGCCTGCGGTGCTCGGCGGCCTTCCGGTCGTATATCTCCGCCATCCGCAGGTGGTACGCCGGGTTCTCCTGCTCGTAGATGTCGGGGATGCCGTCGAGGTCCTCGTCGCGCTCCTCCGCCTCGCAGAGCGCGCGGTACTTGGCGTTGCGTATCTTCAGCAGCGCCGTGGCGAGCACGGCGGCGATGAACGAGCCGACCAGGACGGCGGCCTTGACCTCGTCGGTGAGCACCGGGTCGCTGTCGAAGGCGAGTTCGCCGATGAGCAGCGACACGGTGAAGCCGATCCCGGCGAGGGAGGCGACGGCGAAGACGTCCGGCCAGGCCAGGTCCTCACTGAGCGAGGCCCTGGTGAACCGGGCCGCGAGCCAGGTCCCGCCGAAGATCCCGACCGCCTTGCCGACCACGAGCCCGAGCACGACACCGAGGGTCTCGGGCCGCGTGAACACATCTCCCAGTGCCCCGCCGGAGATTGCGACCCCCGCGCTGAACAGGGCGAACAGCGGCACGGCAAGCCCGGCCGACAGCGGCCGCACAAGATGCTCGATGTGCTCGCCGGGGGAGTGCTCCTCGTCCTCGTGCCGGTGGCAGCGCAGCATCAGGCCCATCGCCACACCGGCGATGGTCGCGTGGATGCCGCTGTTGTACATCAGCCCCCAGATGACCAGGGCGAGCGGAACGTACACGTACCACCCGCGTACGCCCTTGCGCAGCAGCAGCCAGAACACGGCGAGTCCGACGACGGCTCCACCGAGGGCGGCGAAGTTGATGGTCTCGGTGAAGAAGACCGCGATGATCAGAATCGCGAACAGGTCGTCGACGACGGCGAGCGTCAGCAGGAAGGCGCGCAGGGCGGACGGCAGCGACGTCCCGATGACGGCGAGCACGGCGAGCGCGAAGGCGATGTCGGTGGCGGTGGGCACGGCCCATCCGCTGAGCGAGCCACCGCCGGTGACATTGACGAGCGTGTACACGAGCGCGGGAACGGCCATCCCGCACACCGCCGCGACCACCGGCAGCACCGCGGCCTTCGGATCCTTCAGATCCCCCGCGACCAGCTCGCGCTTGAGCTCGATCCCCGCGACGAAGAAGAACACGGCGAGCAGCCCGTCGGCCGCCCAGTGCTCGATGGAGAGATCGAGCCCGAGGGCGGCGGGCCCGATGTGGAAGTTGCTGACGGTCTCGTAACTGTCCCGCACCGGGCTGTTCGCCCAGATCACCGCGGCAACCGCGGCGACCAGCAGCAGCACGCCACCCAACGTCTCGGTACGCAGCGCATCCGCGACGAAGTTCCGCTCAGGCAGCGACAGCCGCCCGAGGAACTTGCGGGCGGGAGTACGGGTGCGGGGCGCGGCCACGGTGGGGACCTCCGGTCGGGTGGGCATGACTGAGCACTCGCCGACCAGACTTCCCGGCACACCATGAACGATCTTGTCGCGCTATTGACGCTTTCCTTAGCTTACCTAATATGTGGCCGGGCCTATACGGCGATCTTCACATTAGGCATAAAAGGGCGGCTTGGCGCGCGTGGGGGGCCCGGCCTTCAGGCGGGGGTCGCGCCCCTTAAGGGGCGCGGGGAACTGCGCGACCAGCCCCCACCCACCCGCAGCCAAAGAACCGACCTACGGGGTCTGGGGCGGAGCCCCAGCAGTGCAGGGGTGCAGGGGCGGAGCCCCGCGGTGGGGCGGGGGTGTGGGGGCACGCAGTGCCCCCACACACAAAAGGGCGGGCGGGTGGGGGAAACCCCCTCAGTCCTCGCTGGGCGCCGCCGGCAGCTTCGCCTGGATCAGGTCCATAACCGTGGAGTCGGTCAGCGTCGTGACGTCACCAAGCTCCCTGTTCTCGGCCACATCCCGCAGCAGCCGCCTCATGATCTTCCCGGACCGGGTCTTCGGCAGCTCCGCCACCGGCAGCACCCGCTTCGGCTTGGCGATTGGACCGAGCGTGGTCCCCACGTGATTGCGAAGGGCGGCCACCAGCCCGTCATCGTCGGCGGAAGCCGTCCCCCGCAGGATCACGAACGCGACAATCGACTGCCCGGTCGTCTCGTCCGCCGCCCCCACGACCGCCGCCTCGGCGACCGACGGATGCGAGACGAGCGCCGACTCGACCTCGGTCGTCGAGATGTTGTGCCCGGACACGAGCATCACGTCATCGACGCGGCCGAGGAGCCAGATGTCCCCGTCCTCGTCCTTCTTGGCCCCGTCCCCGGCGAAGTACTTCCCCTCGAACCGCGACCAGTACGTGTCGAGGAACCGCTGGTCGTCCCCCCAGATGGTGCGCAGCATCGAAGGCCACGGCTCGGTGAGAACGAGGTAACCACCACCCCCGTTCGGCACCTCCTTGGCCTCGTCGTCGACGACCGTCGCCGAGATGCCCGGCAGCGGCCGCTGCGCCGACCCCGGCTTCGTCACGGTGACCCCCGGCAGCGGCGAGATCATCATCGCGCCGGTCTCCGTCTGCCACCACGTGTCCACGATCGGCGTACGGTCCCCACCGATGTGCTTCCGGTACCAGACCCACGCCTCGGGGTTGATCGGCTCACCCACGGACCCCAGCACCCGCAGGCTGCTGAGATCGAACTTCGCGGGGATGTCGTCCCCCCACTTCATGAACGTACGAATGGCGGTCGGAGCGGTGTACAGGATGGTGACGCCGTACTTCTGCACGATCTCCCAGAACCGCCCCTGATGCGGGGTGTCCGGCGTCCCCTCGTACATGACCTGCGTCGCACCGTTCGAGAGCGGCCCGTACGTGATGTACGAGTGCCCGGTGACCCAGCCGATGTCGGCCGTGCACCAGTAGACGTCGGTCTCCGGCTTGAGGTCGAAGACGGCGTGGTGGGTGTACGAGGCCTGCGTGAGGTAGCCGCCCGAGGTGTGCAGGATGCCCTTCGGCTTCCCGGTCGTCCCGGACGTGTAGAGGATGAACAGCGGGTGCTCGGCCTCGAACGCCTCCGGCGTGTGCTCGGCGGACTGCCGCTCGACGATCTCGTGCCACCACACATCGCGGCCCTCGGTCCAGGCGACGTCCTGCCCGGTACGGCGTACGACGAGGACGTGCTCGACCTGGTCCACCCGCTCGATCGCGTCGTCGACGGCCGGCTTGAGCGCGGACGGCTTCCCGCGCCGGTAGCCGCCGTCGGAGGTGATGACCAGCTTGGCGTCGGCGTCCTGGATGCGGGTGGCGATCGCGTCCGCGGAGAACCCACCGAAGACAACCGAATGCGCGGCGCCGATGCGTGCGCACGCCAGCATCGCGACGACGGCCTCGGGAATCATCGGCAGGTATACGGCGACGCGGTCACCCTTGCCGACACCCAGCTCGGTCAGGGCGTTGGCCGCCTTGCTGACCTCGTCCTTGAGCTCGGCGTAGGTGATGGCCCGGCTGTCGCCCGGCTCGCCCTCGAAGTGAATGGCGACGCGGTCACCATTCCCGGCCTCGACATGCCGGTCCACGCAGTTGTACGCGACATTCAGCTTCCCGTCGGCGAACCACTTGGCGAACGGCGGGTTCGACCAGTCCAGCGTCTCGGTCGGCTCGGTGGCCCAGGTCAGCCGACGGGCCTGCTCGGCCCAGAAGCCGAGCCTGTCAGCCTTGGCCTGCTCATACGCCTCCGCGGTGACATTGGCATTCGCGGCCAGGTCTGCGGGCGGCGCGAACCTGCGCTCCTCGCGCAACAGGTTGGCCAGGCTTTCGTTGCTCACGACATCTCCCTTTCCCAGGGTGTCCGTTGTGTCCCAGGCCACAGCTCATCAGACCGGGGGGCCCGGTGACAAGGGCCGACCCGAAATTGGTTTAGACCTATCCATGTGCTGTGGCGCCCCTCTCCCTGTGCTGCGGCACTCGGCAGAGGCACGTACACAGCCACGTACGGTCCAGCGGTCGGGTTCACTCGGTAACGCTTCCCGGGTCTCGGCCCAAGAACAGGCGAAGTGCCCCCGAAGCGAAGGAGACACCGAGTGGAACGGATACGGGGCGGGCCCCTCGCCGCGACACGTGATCCACAGCTCTTCGAACAGTTCTACCGGCGCCATGTCGACGCCGTGACACGTTTCGTCGCCCGGCGTGTCGACGACCCCCACACCGCCGCCGACCTGACCGCCGAGATCTTCCTAGCGGTCCTGGACTCGGCCGACACCTACCGCCCAGGCCTCGGCAGCGAGACCGCCTGGCTGTACGGCATCGCTCGCAACGTCGTCTCCTCCGAGCGCCGCCGGATCGCCCGCGAGGCCCTCCGCGACCAGCGGATCTCCGGCCGCCGTCTCCTCGACGCCGACGACATCGCCCGCCTTGAGGACAAACTCGACGCCGAGAGCCCGGGCCGCCGCGCGCTCGCCGCCCTCGCCCACCTCCCCGAGGGCGAACGCGCCCTGCTGGAACTCATCACCGTCGACCAGCTCACCCTCCCGGAAGCCGCCGCCGCCCTGGGCATCCGCCAGGTCACCGCCCGCGTCCGCCTCCACCGCGCCCGCAAGTCCCTGCGCACGGAGACCGATGCCACACATGGGCCCGCGCCCCATTCACCACTGACGCACGCATCCGAGGTATCCGAAGTAATCGGGGGAGAGGCATGAACACGAAGACGACCTTCGAGGACCGGCTGCTGAGCGACCTCCAGCGGGAGATCGAACTGCGCGAGGCCGGCGTTGCCGAAGCCGCGGCGGATGACGCGCCCGCGCGGGTCCGCCGTCTGGTCACCCCACCGCGGATCGCCCTCGCGGCCGCGGCCTGCGCCGCGGCCGCGCTCGCCGTGGTGCTCGTGCCCGGCTCCCCGGCCGACTCGACGGCGTACGCGGTAGAGCGCCACGGCGACGGCAGCGTCACGCTCACCCTCAAGGACCTGAGCCTCGGACGCGACGCCCAGCGCGAACTCGCCGAGCGGCTGGGCGCGAACGGGATCCACGTGGACATCCAGGACCTCGACGGCACCCACTGCGAGCAGCCGCGCGGTGAGTCCGTCCGGGGCAACTTCGATGTCCTGCCGTCCACGAAGGCCAGGGACTCCAAGCCGCCCCAGAACGCCAAGAAGGCGGAGCGCAAGGTGAGCTCGCCCGCGTCCCGCATGGGTACCTGGAAGATCACACTTCACCGCGGTGACACCCTGGCCTTCGAGAACTACGGGTTCGGCAGCGGCAAGAGCAGCAACGTGAGCGCCATGACCTTCTATGCGGTCAAGGGCACCATCAAGCCCTGCGTGCCGGTGGAGCTCCCCGACCCCATTTGGGAAGTGACAGATGCCCCTCCATCCGACATGAGGCTGTAACCGGCATATTCCGCCACGGACCAGCAACCGGTACAAGGTGCGCGGCCCCGCCGACTGGGGCCGCGCGCCACGGCCGGGTCACGCGGGACGGCGCAGGTCCTCCGGCGCCCCCACGTGATCGAACAGCTCGCCCCCGTCGCCGTCGGCCAGCAGATACGCCTGAGCCTCCCCGACGTGGAAGTACATCCCGTGCAGTTCGAGCACGCCCTCCCGCAGGGCCCGCGCCACGGACTCATGCGCCCGCAGATGCTCCAACTGCTGCACCACGTTGGTCAGACACAGCTGCTCCACCGCGTCTGCGGGTGCCCGCCCGGCAAGCCGCGCCCACGGCCGGTCCTTGGCGGCCATCCGCTCCAGGCTCGGCTGCCCGTGCCGCAGCCACCGCTTGAGCGGCGTGACCGGTCCTCCGGGCTCCGACGTCAACAGGGCCTGCATCGCCCCGCACCCCGAGTGCCCGCACAGCGTGATGGACCGCACCTTCAGCACATCCACCGCGTACTCGATCGCCGCGGCCACCGAGTCGTCCCCGCTCTCCTCCCCGGGCAACGGCACGAGGTTGCCCACATTCCGTACGACGAAGAGGTCACCCGGACCACTGGAGGTGATCATCGATGTGACGAGCCGTGAGTCGGCACAGGTCAGGAACAGCTGGGACGGCCGCTGCCCTTCCCGCGCCAACCGCGCCAGCTCACCCCGCACCAGGGGCGCGGTGTTCCGCTGGAACGCGCTGATGCCACGCGCCAGTTGGTGCCCGCTCTGCCCTCGGGATCCGTCCTGCCCGCTCGGCGCGGAGCCGTCGGTCGTCTCCCCCGTCCTGTCCGGCCGGCCACCGGAAGGAACGGACTGCGGGGTCGCTGAGGTCTCGCAGTGATGGTTGCGCCATGGTGTCCAGGGCCGGCAACGACAGTGGGCGGAACTCGCGGGCTCGGCGATCCGGGTTCCGGCCCGCCCGGTGAGCTCGACCCTGCCGCCACCCGCGAAGTGGGCGTTCTGCCAGTCCTGCAGCGACTCGTACGCCGCGTGGTCCATGAACGAGCCGTCCAACTCCACCACGGTGTCGGCCCCTTGGGGCACCAGATGCAGGGCGCGGCTGAGCCGTGGCACCGCGAGGAACGTCAACTGCCCTCGTACACGTACGTAATGGACTCCCTCCTTCTCTTCGAGTGTGATGTGGGTGCGGGCGAGGCGGTGCATGGCGACCCCGACGGCCACGGAGACCCCCAGCGCCACTCCCTCAAGAACTCCGAGGATGACGACGCCGAGCGTGGTGACGGTGTACACCAGCACCTCGCGGTGGCGGGTGACCGTGCGAATGTGGTGCAGGGACACCATCTGGATGCCGACGGCCATCACCAGGGCGGCGAGCGATGCGAGGGGGATCAGCTCCAGGATCGGGACCATCAGCAGCGCGGCAACTACTACGAAAACGCCGTGCAGCATCGTGGAGTTCCGGCTCACGGCACCGGCTTGCACATTCGCGGAACTTCGTACGGCGACCCCGGCGATCGGCAGCCCGCCGAGCGCGCCCGAGACGACGTTGGCGGCGCCCTGCCCGAGCAGTTCGCGGTCCAGGTCGGAGCGGCCCACCCGGGACCGTTGCTCGGGCCGACCCGCCACCAGCTTGTCCACGGCGACGGCGCCGAGCAGCGACTGCACGCTGCACACCAGCGTCACGGTGAGGACGGCGGCGGCGATCCCGAGGACCGGGCCCTCGGGCAGCCCGGCCAGCGCGTGGCTGCTCCAGGACGGCAGGTCGGCCTTGGGCAGGGTCAGCCCGGCGAGCGAGGCGGTCATGGTGGCCCCGGCGACGGCGACGAGCGGGGCCGGGACCTTGCGCAGCACGTGCCCGACCCGCCCGGGAATCCGCGTCCAGGTGAGCAGGAGCGCCAGCGTCAGCGCGCTCATCGACACCGCGGCGGGGTGGACGTGCGCCAGCTGGTGGGGCAGTGCGCGGAGGTTGTCGAGGACGGAGCTCTGCGGGGTGCCGCCCAGGACGATGTGCAGTTGGGCTACGGCGATGGTCACGCCGATGCCGGCGAGCATGCCGTGCACGATCGCGGGGCTGACGGCGAGCGCCGTCCGGGCCACCCGCAGACAGCCCAGTCCCAGTTGGGCGATTCCGGCGAGGACGGTGATGGCGCAGGTCGTACGCCATCCGTAGTGGTGGATGAGCTCGGCGGTGACGACCGTGAGCCCGGCGGCGGGCCCGCTCACCTGAAGCGGTGAGCCGCCGAACCGCCCGGCGAGGAGTCCGCCCACGGCGGCGGCGACGAGGCCGGCCTGGAGCGGCGCGCCGGTGGCCAGGGCGATGCCGAGGGACAGGGGCAGGGCGATCAGGAAGACCGCGATCGAGGCCGAGAGATCGGCGCCCGCGATACGGAATCGGCGGGGCGGGGTCGGTGGGGGGCTGTGGGGCTGGTGGATGCGCGTCGGCCGAGTCGAGTCGGCGGCGCGGGTGGGGACGCAGGCAGACATGGTTCCCGTCTCCTCCGGGGCAGCGCGGTCGCGGAACAGGTGGTCCCCCGTCCAAAGCGGCGAGGGCGGGATCGCGGCCGTGGGTCACGGCGTGCAGCGGCGGGATTTTCAACGCTCGGTAAACGGATCGTAATGCAGAGTAAAGGTCTTGTGCGGAATTTCGGGGCAAATGGGGCATTAAATCACCCTCTAGGGTGAACCGAGCTTTTGATCGGCTTGTCGTATTTATTCCTCCTCGGTCCCATGCCACCTTGACGGCGCTGTCGGCAAATCGCTGCACATCACCACAGAACGCCCTAGTGAGCGTTGCTCTGACCGAAGGAAGAAGGAGGGCGGAAGATGGCCGCCACCCAGAGGATTGCCGCGGGCGTAGCGCTCGCCGCGGCCTGCGCCACGGCGCTCGCCGGTTGCGCCGGCGATACGACCGGTTCCAAGGAAGGCGCGCACGGCGCGAAGAAGGGGGCGGGGGCCCCGGCGCCCAAGAGCGTGGTCCGCCTGATCGGCGACGGCTCCACCGCGTACACCGGTGCGCAGCCGCATCTGCCCCGACCCGTGCGGCTGAAGCCCGGCCAGAAGCCCCCGCAGTTCGTGGTCTTCTCGTGGGACGGCGCCGGTGAGGACAGTCAGAAGCTCTTCTCGCACTTCCGGAAGATCTCCAAGGCCAACAACGCGACGATGACGTACTTCCTGAGCGGCGTGTACATGCTGCCGGAGGACAAGCGCGACCTGTACAGGCCGCCGCAGCACTCGCCCGGCAGCTCCGAGATCGGCTTCAACGATGAGCAGGGCATCAAGGACACCGTGAAGCAGCTGCGCGGCGCGTGGCTGGAGGGCAATGAGATCGGCACGCACTTCAACGGCCACTTCTGCGGCAGCGATGGCGGGGTCGGCCAGTGGTCGGTCGCGGACTGGAAGAGCGAGATCACCCAGGCGAAGTCGTTCGTGAAGTCCTGGAAGACCAACACGGGCATGAAGAAGGCGTCCCCGCTGCCCTTCGACTACGACAAGGAGCTCATCGGCGCCCGCACGCCATGCCTGGAGGGTCAGAAGAACTTCAGGAAGGCGGCCCACCAGCTGGGCTTCCGCTACGACACCAGCGGCGTCAACAACCAGCTCTGGCCCGACAGGAGGGAGGGCCTGTGGGACCTGTCCATGCAGCTCGTGCCCTTCCCCGGCCACTCCTACGAGCAGCTCACTATGGACTACAACTTCATGGTCAACCAGTCGGGCACCCAGACCCAGGGAGACCCCGACAAGCAGGAGTACTGGGGCGACCAGATGCGTGACGGGCTGCTCAAGGGCTTCAGCCGTGCCTACGACGGCAACCGCGCGCCGCTGGTCATCGGCAACCACTTCGAGTCCTGGAACGGCGGCAACTACATGCGCGCCATCGACGAGGTCGTCGAGAGCGTCTGCACCAAGTCCGAGGTGCGCTGCGTCTCCTTCCACCAGCTCGCCGACTGGCTCGACGCCCAGGACCCGGCCACCCTCGACAAGCTCCGCGGCCTCAAGGTCGGCGAGGCCCCGAAGCAGGGCTGGGCGTCCTTCCTCTCGGGCCGCCCCGCCCCTGCCCCGAAGGGCGTCCCCGGCGCACCGGCCGTCAAGCCGTAGCGGCTGTCGGGCCGGGCCGGTCGCTCCGTCGGCGGTTGTCGCGTTGCGTCGGGGTGCTCAAGTCAGCTGGGCGGTAGCTGATGCGCAGCGCTCGTCGAGGACGAAGCCGGGGTCGACCTGCGCGGCCAGGTCCGCCCCGGTCTTCTCGTTGCCCCAACTGCTCGCGTTCTTCAGGTGGAAGTGCACCATCTGGTGCGTGTAACGCTCCCAGTCACGCAGTTCGTACGTGGCGTCGGCGGCGGTCTGCAAGGTGCGCAGGGAGCGGCGGTTGGGCTGCTCAAGGAGCTCGAACCGGGGCGGGCGGCCTTTCTCCATGGCGCGCACCCAGTCGGAGTGCCCGACGGTGACCAGGAGGTCGTCACCGACTTCGGTGCGCAGGAAGTCGATGTCGTCCTGGCCCTGCACCTTGTTGCCGACGACCTTCAGGACGACGCCGAAGTCGCGGGCGTACTCCTTGTACTGCCGATAGACGGAGATTCCCTTCCGGGTCGGCTCGGCGACGAGGAACGTGATGTCGAAGCGGGTGAACAAGCCGGACGCGAAGGAGTCGGAGCCCGCCGTCATGTCGACGACGACGTACTCGCTCTGGCCGTCGACGAGATGGTTCAGGCAGAGCTCCACTGCACCGGTCTTGGAGTGGTAGCACGCCACTCCCAAGTCGGCCTCGGTGAACGGGCCGGTGACCATCAAACGGACGGCGCCGCCGTCGAGTTCCACCGGCCGCGCGCAGGCGTCGTACACCGGATTGTTCTCGCGCACCCGCAGCAGCCGTGACCCCTCGCCGGGCGGCGTTGTCTTGATCATCGTCTCGGTGGACGCGATGCGCGGGTTGGAGCCGCGCAGGTAGTCCTTGATCAGCGGCAGCCGCGCGCCCATGGCGGGCAGTCCGGCGGCCTCCGCCTCGTCGAGGCCGAGCGCGGCCCCCAGGTGCTGGTTGATGTCGGCGTCCACCGCGACGACCGGCGACCCCGAGGCGGCGAGGTGACGGATGAAGAGGGAGGACAGGGTCGTCTTGCCGCTGCCGCCCTTTCCGACGAAAGCAATTTTCATGTTCACCAAGAGTAGTCGGATGATTGCTCTGGGTGTCCTGCTTACGTGAAGAAGACCACTCCTTCGTGGGGTGGGCCGTAGGGGTGCGTAATGTCGTACTCATGAGTACGACAGGCGCGACCGCCGATCCGCTCGCGGCCCTGGGTTCGCTTCCCGGAGTGGCCGAATCCGTGGAGTCCGTCCGCAAGGCTGTGGACCGGGTCTACGGCCACCGGATCATGCGGCGCCGTAGCAACGAGATCACGTCCGAGGCGGCGCTGCGCGGCGCGCGCGGTTCCGCGGCGCTGTCCGGTGCCGACTGGGCCCTCGAAGAGGTGCGCCGCCGCACCGATTTCAGCGGCGACGACGAGGCCCGTACGGTCGGCGCGGCCCTGCGGCTGACCGCGGAGGCGGGCCAACTCCTCTCCATCTGGCGGCAGTCGCCGCTTCGGGTACTGGCCCGGCTGCATCTGGTGGCGGCCGCGGACAAGGGCGACGAGGTCGGCCGGCCGCGGCTGAACGGCGAACCGGTCGACGAGCCCCTCGTCGAGCTGCCCCTGCCGGACGCGAACGAGGTGGCCGGCCGCCTCGAGGGCCTCTCGCAGCTGATCATCGCGGGAGGTTCGGCCCCCGCGCTGGTGACGGCGGCCGTCGTCCACGGCGAACTGCTCGCCCTGCGTCCCTTCGGCTCCCACAACGGCCTGGTCGCGCGCGCGGCCGAACGCATTGTTCTCATCGGCAGTGGACTCGACCCGAAGTCGATCTGTCCGGCGGAGGTCGGTCACGCCGAACTCGGCCGCGCGGCCTACGTGGCTGCCCTGGAGGGCTATGCCTCCGGCACTCCGGAGGGCATGGCGGCCTGGATCGCCCACTGCGGTAAGGCGGTTGAGCTGGGGGCCAGGGAATCGGCGGCCGTCTGCGAGGCGCTTCAGCGCGGGGCGGCGTAAGGGGCTCGAAAATCGCCCCCCCCACAAGGAAATCGCCCTCTACCTAAGAGGGCGAAAAACTGCCTGAACAGGGTTGCGGCGGTACGAGGTCTCGTACCGCCGCTGGCATGCTCACCGCGTTACCAAGCGTCCTCGAAATTTGCCCATCAGGTCGGGAACTGCTGCCCGTAACCTGGTGCGGCTGGCCCGTAATCGACGGGTCGACGTCGCGTGGGTGCCCAGTGTTCATGCTCGGTCCGTGGGGCCTTGGTTGCGGTTAAAGGTGATCCTCTCGGATGTCCTTGGTCTCGCGGGCCGTTAACTTCTTTGTACTCCAGGTCCGGAGGAAGCGGAACCCCTGACTGCACTTCTTTACTTTTAGGTTCAAACGTGAACCAACCGGGCGGAGGTGCGCCGCACACACAGGTGTGACGTGATCAGATCACCGCCGCGCGCCGCCGACTCGCGTACCAGACGAGCCCCGCCGTGGCCGCCGCCGCCCCTATCGCGGCCGCCGCGACGAGCGCCGGCCGGGGCGGTACCGACAGTGCGGGCAGCCGCTGCTTGAGCCGGACCGGGCGGTGGAAGTCCAGAATCGGCCACGAGCGGGCGAGTGCCTCGCGGCGCAGCGCGCGGTCCGGATTCACCGCGTGGGGGTACCCGACGGACTCCAGCATCGGCAGGTCGGTCGCCGAGTCGCTGTAGGCGTAGCAGCGCGAGAGGTCGTACCCCTCGGACGCGGCCAGCTCCTTGATCGCTTCCGCTTTCGTCGGCCCGTACGCGTAGTACTCCACTTCGCCCGTGAAGCAGCCGTCCTCGCCCACGATCATGCGGGTCGCCACCACGCGGTCCGCGCCGAGCAGTTCGCCGATCGGCTCGACCACCTCGGCTCCGGACGTGGACACGATCACGACGTCGCGCCCGGCGGTGTGGTGCTTCTCGATGAGGGATGCGGCCTCGTCGTAGATGATCGGGTCGATCAGATCGTGCAGCGTCTCGGCGACGATCTCCTTGACCTGCTGGACGTTCCAGCCGCGGCACATCGCGGACAGGTACTTGCGCATCCGCTCCATCTGGTCATGGTCGGCGCCGCCCGCCAGGAACACGAACTGGGCATATGCGGTACGCAAGGCGGCCCTGCGGTTGATCAGCCCGCCTTGGTAGAACGACTTGCTGAACGTGAGCGTGCTCGACTTCGCAATGACCGTCTTGTCCAGGTCAAAGAAGGCTGCTGTGCGAGGCAAGGAGTGGTTTTCCACGTGCCCGAGCATAGGCGGACACCATTCGGGCTAGTGTGGGGCGTGTGGGTTTGCCTGAGAGGGCTCTCGGGTACACCATGGAAGTCACGGATCGTTCGCGACCGTGCTAACCCGGTCTGGCTCCTCCCCCCCCGAGTCGGACCGTGGGGACGACCCCCGCTCTCCCCCCCGGCGGGGGTCGTCGCATGTCCGGATGGGTTTTTCCCCCCTCTTGCGCGGCCTCGGGGCCTCCTTGTCACCGCTGTGGCCGCCTTCTTCGCATACCCATGATCCGTCACTGTGTGTAGCCGTAGGGCTGCTCTGTGGAAGTCGCACAGGGGTCACCGGGATGAGTGAAGGCGATATTCACAACCACTGAGTTGTCCACAGTTATCGACCAAGATCCACACGATTTCCGGGTTCGCTGCACCGTGATTCCAGCGCGCTCCGCTCGCGGCGAGTTCCTCGCGGCAAGTTCATGGCCGGTTCCGTTTGTCGAGCGCGTTTGGCCGGTTCGTATCGGCCGTTCATATGGAGGCCGGTTGCCGGTTCTTCACACGAGCGGGAATCGCGGGTCCGCAGAGGACCCTGCGGGCCCCGCGCAGGAAGCAGCGAAGGGGGCTGGAGATCGTGGCGGGAGCCATCACGCATGACCGTCCGCCCGCCGCCGAGGGGCGGCAGGGCGGACCATTGATCGTCACGGAGGACGCCGAACTGCTGGACGACCTGCTGCGCCTGTGCGCGGCGGCGGGCGCCAGGCCGGAGGTCCACCACGGGGTGCCGGAGCGCAGGGGTAGCTGGGAGGCCGCACCTCTCGTACTGGTCGGCGACGATGCCGCGCGCCGTGTGCGCGGAGCCGCGCGCCGACGCGGAGTGGTGCTGGTTGGCCGGGATCAGGACGATTCCGGTGTCTGGCGGCGGGCCGTCGAGATCGGTGCCGACCATGTCCTGATGCTGCCCGACGGCGAGCAATGGCTGGTCGACCGCATCGCCGACGTGGCCGAAGGGGTCGGCAGGCCCGCCCTCACCGTCGGCGTGCTCGGCGGCCGTGGCGGGTCCGGAGCCTCCACGCTGGCCTGCGCGCTCGCCGTCACCTCGGCGCGCGAGGGACGGCGCACCCTGCTCGTGGACGCGGATCCGCTGGGTGGCGGACTCGACGTACTCCTCGGCGGAGAGGCGGCCGAAGGCCTGCGCTGGCCGGCGTTCGCCGCGTCCCGCGGCCGGGTCGGCGGCGGCGCCCTGGAGGAGTCCCTGCCCGAACTGCACGCGCTGCGGGTCCTGAGCTGGGATCGCGGTGACTCGGTCACCATTCCTCCGCAAGCCGTACGAGCGGTCCTGGCCGCCGCCAGACGACGCGGCGGCGCGGTGGTGGTGGACCTGCCCCGCCGCATCGACGAAGGCGTCGCCGAGGCCCTCGCCCAGCTCGACCTCGGACTTCTGGTGGTCCCCGCCGACCTGCGCTCGATCGCGGCCGCCGGACGGGTGGCGTCCGCGGTCGGCATGGTCCTGCGCGATCTCCGGGTCGCGGTGCGCGGCCCCTACGCGCCGGGACTCGACGACCGTGAGGTGGCCCGCCTGCTCGGGCTGCCCCTGGTGGGCGAAGTGCCCGCCGAACGCCCGCTGTTGGACGGTGGCCCGCCGCCCGGAGGAGCGGCGCGGGGGCCGCTCGCCCGGTTCTGCGCGGCGTTCTGGGAGCGGGTCCCGGTGGAAGGCGGGGGCGTATGAGCTGGGATCCCGCTACGGGGACGGACTGCGGCGCGGGGCTGGGAGGACGTACAGGTTCGTGGGACGCGCACGCGGGCTCGCCGGACGGGCCGACCGGACTGCTGGACGGCGTACGGCAATGGCTCGCCGAGAGCGGCTCCGAACCGACCCCCGCGCGCGTGGCGCAGGCTTTGCGCGAGCAGGGGCGCGTGCTCGGGGACGCCGAAGTCCTCGGTGCGGCCGAGCGGTTGCGCTCCGAGCTGGTCGGCAGCGGCCCGCTGGAACCGCTGCTCGCCGACCCTTGCGTGACCGATGTGCTGGTGTCCGCGCCGGACCGGGTGTGGGTGGACCGGGGCGGTGGCCTGGAGCTGACTGCCGTCTCCTTTCCGGACGCGGCAGCCGTACGACGCCTCGCGCAGCGCCTCGCCGCCGTGGCCGGACGACGGCTCGACGACGCCCGCCCCTGGGTGGACGCGCGGCTTCCGGACGGGACACGCCTGCACGCGGTGCTGCCCCCTGTCGCCGTCGGCTCCACCTGCCTGTCGCTGCGGGTCGTACGGCCGCGTGCGTTCACGCTCGACGAGTTGGTGGCGGCGGGGACGGTGCCGCCAGGCGGGGACCGGGTGCTGCGAGCCCTGCTGGACGCCCGGCTGTCCTTCCTGATCAGCGGGGGCACGGGCTCCGGCAAGACGACGCTGCTGAGTGCGTTGCTGGGGCTGGTCGGTCCCGGGGAGCGGATCGTGCTCGCCGAGGACTCGGCGGAACTGCGGCCGGACCATCCCCATGTGGTGCGCCTGGAGGGGCGCCCGGCCAATCAGGAGGGAGTCGGGCTGGTCGCGTTGCAGGACCTCGTCCGTCAGGCCCTGCGGATGAGACCGGACCGGCTGGTCGTCGGAGAGGTGCGCGGGCCGGAGGTCGTGTCCCTGCTGGCCGCGCTGAACACCGGCCATGAGGGCGGCTGCGGCACGGTGCACGCGAACGCGGCAGCGCAGGTCCCGGCCCGCCTGGAAGCACTGGGCACCGCCGCCGGGCTCGACCGGGCCGCCCTGCACAGCCAGTTGGCAGCGGCGTTGTCCGTGGTCCTGCATCTCGTACGCGACCGGGCGGGGCGGCGGCGGATCGCCGAGGTGCACGTGCTGGAGCGCGACCCGTCGGGGCTCGTGGTCACGGTGCCGGCGCTGCGGTGGGGCGCGGAGGCCTTCGCGTACGAGCGGGGATGGGAGCGGCTGCGGGGACTGCTTCGGGACGGGACCGAGGGAGGCCGGGGGCTGTGACGGGGATCGGACGGCGGGATGGAAACGGGGAGTGGCATGGCGATCGGTGAGATGTCTCAGATGCCGGTGGGGGCGGCCGTGGTGTGTGCCGGGATGGCCGCTTGGTGGCTGGGCGGCGGGGATTCGGGGGTACGCAGGGCGCGGTTGCTGTGCGCGGGCGGCGGGGTGGAGGCGAACGGTCCGCCGTCGTGGGAGCGGGCGCTCGTCGGCTGGCGGCGGGTGCGCGGGCGGCTGCGGGCCGAAGGGTGGTCTGTGGTCGCCGGGTTGGTGATCGCGCTGCTGGGTGCGTCCGTGGTGCCGCTGCTTCTAGGGGTGGCGGGAGTGCCGCTGTTCGGTCGGGTGCGGCGGGCCGGAGAGGCGCGGCGCGGACGGGAGCGCCGGGGCGATGCGGTGATCGCCCTGTGCGGAGCCCTGGCCGGGGAGGTGCGGGCCGGTCGGCAGCCCGGCGAGGCGCTGCTCAGGGCCGCGCGCGACTCGGGCGGGCTCGGCGAGGCACAGGCGGTGGTGCTCGCGGCGGCGAGGTTCGGCGGCGATGTGCCGGGCGCGCTCACCGAGGCGGCACGGCAGCCGGGGGCCGACGGACTGGTGGGACTCGCCGCGTGCTGGCGCGTGGCGGTGGACCGGGGTGCCGGGCTGGCGGCGGGACTCGACCGGCTGGAGGGGGCGTTGCGCGCGGAGCGCGACCAAAGAGCTGATCTGCGCGCCCAGTTGGCCGGATCACGGTCGACGGCGGTGATGCTCGCGGGCCTGCCGGTCCTGGGGCTGCTGCTCGGCACCGCGCTGGGCGCCGATCCGCTGCACGTGCTGCTGCACACCGGCGCCGGCCTGGGCTGTCTGCTGGTCGGCGGGGTGCTGGAGGGCATCGGGCTGTGGTGGGCGCTGCGGATCGTGCGGGGAGCGGAGGCGGCATGAGCGCCGAGGTTGTCCACAGGCTGGGGGCGGTGGTGTGCGGGGCGCTGGCGCTCGGGTGGCTGGTCCAGTCGCTCGGCGCGGTGCGGCGCGAGCGGCAGGCGCGCAGAAGGCTGGCGGAACTGCTGGCCTTGGAGGCGAGGCGTTCGGAGCGACGGCGCTTCGAGGTCCGGAGCGTGGTGCGGCGGTGGCTGCCGGTGGCGGGTGCGGGGTGCGCCGGCTGGGTGCTGGTCGGCGGTCCTGCCGGGGTTCTGGTGGGGGCGGCGGCCGGGTTCGGGGTCTGGCTGTGGCGCCGGCGGCGATCCACGCCGGTGGAGGAGTACGACACCGCGAGGGCCGCGCGGCAACTCCCGCTCGCCGCCGACCTGGTGGCCGCCTGTATCGCGGCCGGGGCGGGTCCCGTGGTGGCGGCCCGGGCCGTGGGCGAGGCCCTGGGCGGGCCGGTGGGAGAGCGGCTGGCGCGGGGCGCGGCGGAGGTGCGGCTCGGCGGTGAACCGGCCGAGGCGTGGCGGAGGTTGGCGTCGATACCGGGTGCGCGGGCGCTGGCGCGGCTGCTGGAGCGGGCGGGCGAGTCGGGCGTACCGGCGGCCGTGCCGGTCGGGCGGCTCGCCGCGGAGGCCCGCGCCGAGTGGGGGCGCACCGCGACGGCGCGGGCACGCCGCGCGGCCGTCATGGTCACCGCGCCCGTGGGGCTGTGTTTTCTGCCCGCCTTCATCGCGATCGGCGTACTGCCCGTGGTGATCGGGCTGGCGGACGGGTTGCTGGCGGGAGGAAGCGGATGACGGGCGACGGCGACGGCATGTGGTGAACGACAAGTGATCAACAGGGTTGAACCTTACGGGGGTTGAAATGCGCAGGACGGTACGAAGTGTGGTGCGAGGGCGTGCACGGACGCGGGCGTGGATGCTCGGTCTGGCGGCGCGGAGGGACGCGGGAATGGTCACCTCCGAGTACGCGGTGGGGGTCCTCGCGGCGGTGGCCTTCGCGGCCGCGCTCTACAAGGTGGTGACGAGCGGGCAGGTCGGCGAGGAGCTGCAGGGCATTGTCGGGCGGGCGCTCGATGTCCAGATGTGAACGGGCGCCCCGGCGCGAGGCTGCCTGTCGGGACCGTGGGTTCGTGACCGCCGAGGCCGCCGTGGTGCTGCCCTCGCTGGTGCTCGTCGGAATGGCGCTGGTCTGGGCCCTGCTCGCCGCGTCCGCGCAGATCCAGTGCGTGGACGCGGCGAGGGCGGGCGCCCGCGCGGCGGCACGCCAGGATCCGCCCGACACGGTCCTGGCGACGACCCGCCGGGCGGCACCGCGCGGCGCGAGGGTCACCGTGAGCCGGGAGGACGACCTGGTCCGGGTGACGGTCACCGCGCATGCGCCGGGCCCCGACGCGCTCTCCATGAAGCTGAGCGACGAGGCCGTCGCGCTGGCGGAGGAGACGGTGGGGGTGGTCGGCGGATGACGGGCTGGAGGCGCGGGCGCCTTGCGTGGAGGGCTCATTGGGGCAGGTGGCGTACCAGGCGGAACCTGTCCTCGGAAAGAGGTTCGGCGACCGTCTGGACCGTCGGGGCGATCGCCGTGCTGTGTGTCGTGTTCGGGGCGGTCCTGGCCATGGGGCAGGCGGTCGTGATCCGCCATCGCGCGGCGGGCGCGGCCGACTTGGCGGCACTCGCCGCGGCGGACCACTGGACGGACGGCGCGACCGCGGCCTGCGCCGAGGCGGACCGGGTGGCACGGGCCCAGCGCGCGCGGCTCGTGCGGTGCGCGGTCGAGGGCGAGATCTCGGACGTGACGGCGGCGTCTGGCAGGGGGCCGTTGGCCGCCGAGGTCAGGTCGAGGGCGGGACCTGCGGGGCCGGTCGAACCCGGCGGGACGGGAGTTACCGGTGCGGGAGCTACCGGGTCGGTCGATCCCAGCTCGGCGGGACTTACGGGTCCGCTTGAGGCCGGCTCGGCGGGACTTACGGATCCGGTTGATCCCGGCCCGCCCGCCGGTCCACCGTGGGCGGTCCCGGAGCCGCCATGAGCGCTCAGCTCACGGTGGCCGGACCAGGAGCCGTCATCAGCGCTCGGTCCACCGTGGGTGGACCCGGAGCCTGCACCGGCCTCAGTCCTCTGGCGCGGCCCGTAGCAACTCCGTGAGCAGCCGTACGGCTCCCCGCTTGTGCAACGGATCGTTCCCGTTGCCGCACTTGGGGGACTGGATGCAGGACGGGCAGCCGGCGTCGCACTCGCAGGAGGCGATGGCCTGACGGGTGGCGGTGAGCCAGGCGCGGGCGGTGTGGAAGGCGCGTTCGGCGAATCCGGCGCCGCCCGGGTGGCCGTCGTACACGAAGACGGTGGGCAGGAGCGTGTCCGGGTGGAGGGGGATGGAGACGCCGCCGATGTCCCAGCGGTCGCAGGTGGCGAAGAGCGGCAGCATGCCGATCGACGCATGCTCGGCGGCGTGCAGGGCGCCGCCGAGGATCTCCGGGTTGATCCGGGCCGCGTCCAGCTGGTCCTCGGTGACCGTCCACCACACGGCGCGCGTACGGAGCGTACGAGGAGGGAGGTCGAGTTTCGTCTCGCCCAGTACTTCACCGGTGATGACACGTCGACGCAGGAAGGAGACGACTTGGTTGGTGACTTCGACGGAGCCGTAGCACAACCGGCCCTCGCCCCAGGGGACTTCGGTGTCGGTCTCCAGGATGGAGATGGACGTCGTGTCGCGGGCGACCGTCGAATAGGGCGGGTTGGCCTCCTCGACCAGCGCGACCGAGTCCTCCAGGTCCAGGTGCCTCACCAGGTACGTACGGCCTTGATGCAGGTGGACCGCGCCCTCGTGGACCGTCGTGTGCGCGGCGCCGGCGTCGACCGTGCCGAGCAGCCGCCCGGTCCCGTCCTCGACGATCTGCACCGGGCTGCCGCCCTCGCCGCGGATGTCGGTCAGGTCGGCGGCCCGCTCCCGGCGCGTCCAGTGCCAGGCCTTCGTCCGGCGGCGCAGCAGCTTCGCGGCCTCCAGCTGCGGCAGCAGACCGGCGGTGGCCGGGCCGAAGAGCTCCAGGTCGTCGTCCGTGAGCGGGATCTCGGCGGCGGCGGCGCACAGGTGCGGGGCGAGGACGTACGGGTTGTCGGGGTCGAGGACGGTGGATTCCACCGGCTGGTCGAACAGGGCCTCGGGGTGGTGGACGAGGAACGTGTCCAGCGGGTCGTCGCGGGCGACGAGGATCGCCAGCGCGCCCTGCCCGGAGCGTCCCGCGCGGCCCGCCTGCTGCCACAGGGACGCGCGGGTGCCCGGGTAGCCGGCGATGACGACGGCGTCCAGCCCGGAGATGTCGACGCCGAGTTCGAGGGCGGTGGTGGCGGCGAGGCCGAGGAGTTCACCGGAGTGCAGGGCGCGTTCCAGAGCGCGGCGTTCCTCGGGGAGGTAGCCGCCGCGGTACGCGGCCACGCGCCGGGCCAGTGAGCGGTCGACCTCGGCGAGGCGTTCCTGGGCGATCACCGCGATGAGCTCGGCGCCGCGGCGGGACCGTACGAAGGCGATCGAGCGCATGCCCTGGACGGTCAGGTCGGTCAGCAGGTCGGCCGTCTCGGCGGTGGCGGTACGCCGAACGGGTGCACCCTTCTCGCCGTGCAGCTCGGTGAGTGGGGGCTCCCAGAGGGCGAACACCAGTTCCCCGCGTGGGGAGGCGTCGTCCGCGACCTCGACGACCGGGAGACCGGTCAGCCGGCGCGCGGCGACCGAGGGCTCGGCGGCGGTCGCGGAGGCCAGCAGGAAGACCGGGGAGGCGCCGTAGCGGGCGCACAGGCGGCGCAGACGGCGCAGCACCTGGGCGACGTGGGAGCCGAAGACACCGCGGTAGGTGTGGCACTCGTCGATGACGACGTACTTCAGGGCACGGAGGAAGGAGGACCAGCGGGGGTGGGAGGGCAATATCCCGCGGTGCAGCATGTCGGGGTTGGTCAGGACGTAGTTGGCGTACTGACGTACCCATTCGCGTTCCTCGAAGGGAGTGTCCCCGTCGTACACGGCTGGGCGTACGGCATTGCCCAGAGGTTGTGAAAGTTCCTTCACGGAGCGGCACTGGTCGGCTGCGAGGGCCTTTGTGGGGGCCAGGTACAGCGCGGTGGCCCCCCGGCCGTTCGCGGCCTCGGAGCCGTCCAGGAGGGCTGTCAGGACCGGGACGAGGTATGCCAGGGACTTGCCGGAGGCCGTGCCCGTGGCGACGACCACCGACTCGCCGTCCAGGGCGTGCTCGGCGGCCAGTGCCTGGTGGGCCCAGGGGTGCTCGATTCCCGCGGCCTGCACCGCGGCGATGACCTCCGGACGGATCCGGTCGGGCCACACGGCATGGCGACCCTCTCGCGGGGGCAAGTGCTCCGTATGAGTGATGCGCGAAGCCCGGCTCGGTCCCGAGGCGAGCCGGTCCAGGACCGTGCCCGGCGAGGGGCGGGAAGCGGTGTCCGTCGAGGGTCGATCGGATCGGTGATTCTTGGCCATCGGCATCGAGTGTGTCACTGGCGTGACGGACAATGGGCCCAAGGCGTCGTGCACGCCTGCCGGTAAGTGATTGAATGCCATCGCGGCTGGCGAACCGTCCAGGGGGCTCTGCCGAGGTGTCCCATGGGGCGACCGCTCGATAGCAAGGTGCTGGAGGATCCGTGGACCTGTCCCTGTCGACTCGCAATGTGTCTGGCCCTAACGGCGACCGTACGGTCGTCGAGGTCGGCGGCGAAATCGATGTATATACCGCGCCCAAGCTGCGCGAGCAGCTGGTCGAGCTGGTGAACGACGGCAGTTTCCACCTTGTCGTCGACATGGAGGGCGTGGACTTCCTCGACTCCACCGGGCTCGGCGTACTTGTGGGCGGCCTGAAGCGTGTACGTGCCCATGAGGGCTCGCTGCGACTGGTCTGCAACCAGGAGCGCATTCTGAAGATCTTCCGTATTACCGGTCTCACCAAGGTGTTCCCGATCCACACCTCGGTGGAGGAGGCGGTCAACGCCACCGACTGACCACCAGTCTCCCCGGGCCGTGGGCCCGGGTTCGCAGAAGTTGGGGGGACTGGGCTCACGGCCCGGTCCCCTGACAGCACGCCCGTTGTCTGAGGGGGATGCATGGCCACCGTTGAGCTCCGCTTCAGCGCGCTGCCCGAGCACGTCAGGACCGCCCGACTGGTGGCGGCGGCGGTGGCGCGCAGGGCCGGAGTGGACGAGGCCGTACTCGACGAGGTCAGACTCGCTGTCGGTGAGGCCTGCAGTCGTGCCGTCGGACTTCACCAGAGCAGCGGCACCTCGGCGCCGGTGCGGGTGACGCTGACCGAGGAGGAGAAGCAGTTCTCCATCGAGGTCGGCGACGAGGCGCCGCGAACGGCGCCGGGTGAGACGGTGTCCGGTTCCTCCCGAGGCGATTCGGACGCGGAGACCGAAGAGGACGAGATGGGCCTTGCGGTCATCAGCGGCCTCGTCGACGACGTGGAAGTCACGGCCGGGGAGAACGGCGGACTGATCAGGATGAGCTGGCCGACCACGCCGCCGGCCACGCTCGCTCCCTGACCGCGTCCCGACCTCATCCTCGCGAAAAACCAAAAGGGCCCTGCTCAGCAGGGCCCTTTTTGTGTGCGCCGCCCACGCGTCCGCCCTTTCGTGAATTGATTCACGATCAATCACGCGATTATTTGATCATGCGTCAACGCTTTTGGGGCATTACTTCTTTTGGGTTCCATGGACACCCGTCGATCATTTGCTGAAGAGCATGTGAAGGCTAATTCCGTTTACCGCGCACTGTTTTGATCAGGTTCCGGTACCTACAATCCGTCCACATCTTGAGCTCAGCACAGGCGTCAAGGAGGACGAATGGCGGGGCTTTCTACCCCTCATCAGTTTGACCAACCCACAACCTTCGCAGCCGCAGTACTGACGGACGACAACCGTCTCATCATCATGGTCATCGGAGTCGTCGCGCTGGCCGCGCTCGTGGTCGCCGGGGTCCTGGTGCGCCAGGTCCTCGCGGCGGGCGAGGGCACCGACAGCATGAAGAAGATCGCGACGGCGATCCAGGAGGGCGCGAATGCCTACCTGGGACGGCAGATGCGCACGCTCGCCGCATTCGCCGCCGTGGTGTTCTTCCTGCTCCTGCTGCTCCCCGCGGACGACTGGAATCAGCGCGCCGGCCGATCGATCTTCTTCTTGATCGGCGCGGTGTTCTCGGCGACCACCGGCTATATCGGTATGTGGCTCGCCGTACGCAGCAATGTCCGCGTGGCCGCCGCGGCACGGGAAGCGACCCCGGCGGAGGGTGAGCCCGAAAAGGATCTCACCGCCGTCTCGCACAAAGCCATGAAGATCGCTTTCCGCACGGGCGGCGTCGTCGGCATGTTCACGGTGGGGCTCGGTCTGCTGGGCGCCTCCTGTGTGGTGCTGGTGTACGCGGCCAACGCGCCGAAGGTCCTGGAGGGCTTCGGTCTCGGCGCCGCGCTGATCGCCATGTTCATGCGTGTCGGCGGCGGCATCTTCACCAAGGCCGCCGACGTCGGCGCCGACCTGGTCGGCAAGGTCGAGCAGGGCATTCCGGAAGACGATCCGCGCAATGCCGCGACCATCGCCGACAACGTGGGCGACAACGTCGGCGACTGCGCGGGCATGGCGGCCGACCTCTTCGAGTCGTACGCCGTCACGCTCGTCGCCGCGCTGATCCTCGGCAAGGCGGCGTTCGGCGACTCCGGGCTCGCGTTCCCGCTGATCGTGCCCGCGATCGGCGTACTCACCGCGATGGTCGGCATCTTCGCGGTGGCGCCCCGGCGCTCCGACCGCAGCGGCATGTCCGCGATCAACCGCGGTTTCTTCATCTCCGCGGTGATCTCGCTGGCACTGGTGGCCGCGGCCGTCTACATCTACCTCCCGGCGACGTACGCCGATCTGGACGGTGTCACGGACGCGGCGATCAAGGCCAAGGACGGCGACCCGCGGATCCTCGCGTTGGTCGCTGTCGCGATCGGCATCGTGCTGGCCGCGCTGATCCAGCAGCTGACCGGCTATTTCACCGAGACCACCCGCCGTCCCGTACGGGACATCGGCAAGACCTCGCTCACCGGTGCGGCCACCGTCATCCTCGCCGGTATCTCCGTGGGTCTCGAATCGGCCGTCTACACCGCCCTGTTGATCGGCCTCGGCGTGTACGGGGCGTTTCTGCTCGGCGGTACGTCGATCATGCTGGCGCTCTTCGCGGTCGCCCTGGCCGGTACCGGCCTGCTCACCACGGTCGGTGTCATCGTCGCCATGGACACCTTCGGTCCGGTCTCCGACAACGCGCAGGGCATCGCGGAGATGTCCGGCGACGTCACGGGCGCGGGCGCTCAGGTCCTCACCGACCTGGACGCCGTCGGCAACACCACCAAGGCCATCACCAAGGGCATCGCCATCGCCACGGCCGTCCTCGCGGCCTCGGCGCTCTTCGGCTCGTACCGTGACGCGATCACCACGGCCGCGGACGACGTGGGCGAGAAGCTCTCCGGGGCGGGCGCGCCGATGAACCTGATGATGGACATCTCACAGCCCAACAACCTGGTGGGTCTCATCGCGGGCGCCGCGGTCGTCTTCCTCTTCTCAGGGCTCGCGATCAACGCGGTCTCGCGGTCCGCCGGGGCCGTGGTCTACGAGGTGCGGCGGCAGTTCCGCGAGCACCCCGGGATCATGGACTACACCGAGAAGCCCGAATACGGGCGCGTCGTCGACATCTGCACCAAGGACGCGCTGCGCGAACTCGCCACGCCCGGCCTGCTCGCCGTTCTCACCCCGATCGCGATCGGGTTCACGCTCGGGGTCGGCGCGCTCGGCTCGTTCCTCGCGGGTGCGATCGGCACCGGCACGCTGATGGCGGTCTTCCTCGCCAACTCCGGTGGCGCGTGGGACAACGCGAAGAAACTCGTCGAGGACGGCCACCATGGCGGCAAGGGCAGCGAGGCCCACGCCGCGACGGTGATCGGCGACACGGTCGGTGACCCGTTCAAGGACACCGCGGGACCCGCCATCAACCCGCTGCTGAAGGTGATGAACCTGGTGTCGTTGCTGATCGCGCCGGCGATCGTCAAGTTCTCGTACGGCGACGACAAGAACGTCGGTCTACGGGTGGTCATCGCCGTCCTCGCGATCCTCGTGATCGTGGGCGCGGTGTACATCTCCAAGCGGCGCGGGATCGCCGTGGGTGACGAGGACAACGCGGAAAGGGTGGCCAAGTCGGCTGACCCTGCGGTGGTTTCGTAGCTCTCGGGTTCCATGGCCGGCCAGGTGCCGGTCAACGGGCGGGCGTACGGCGTGTATTGATGCGTCGTGCGCCCGCCCTGTGTGTGTTCACACCCTCTTCGTGAGCCTTCTCTCGCTTGGTGCAAATGGCTTCAATAGTGGTCTTAATGGACATTCGGAATGCGGATGTCGCCCACTTGGCGTGTATGTTCCGGGGCCGAGAGCCATGGAAGGGACCAATCCGGTGAACAAGAAGCTCGCGGCCGCACTGTCCGGCGGTGCGGTACTGGTACTGGCGCTGTCGGGATGCAGCAGCGACAACGGCAACAGCGACAAGCTGAACTCCTGGGCCAAGGAGGTCTGCGGCGCGGTGCAGCCGCAGGCCAAGAAGATCGAGGCCGCCAACGCCGCGATCCAGAAGGAGACCTCGGACAACAGCACGCCGGAAGCCGTCCAGAAGACGGACGCACAGGCCTTTCAGGACATGTCCGACGCCTACAAGGCGATCGGCTCCGCCGTCGACAAGGCGGGCGCCCCGGACGTCACCGACGGCGAGACGAAGCAGACCAACGCGGTCAAGGAGCTCAACGACATCTCCGCGTCGTACGCCGACCTGAAGAAGCAGGTCGACGAGCTCGACACCAAGGACCAGGCCAAGTTCGCGGACGGCCTGAAGGGCATCGCGACCCAGCTCGACAAGCTGAGCCAGAGCGGGAACGACGCCCTGAAGAAGCTTGAGGAGGGGGATGTGGGCCAGGCTATGGCCCAGCAGGAGAGCTGCAAGTCCACGTCCAGTTCTCCGTCGGCCACCCAGGGTTGAGCCCTGGGAGAGCGATCCTTCGGCCAGCCGAAAAGGGCCCGGTACACGCGCGTGCCGGGCCCTCGGCGTTGCGCCGGAGGTGTGGCACGGCTCGCGGCGCGCGCCGTCCACAGGTGGCGGCCCTGTCCACAGGTGCACGTCGCTTTCGGCGGGAGCGGACACAATGGGAAGCGTGAGTCACACCAGCCTGTCACCGTTGCCCTCGTCCGACCGCGTCGACGTCGCCGCTCGGCTGCGGGACGCCCTGCTCGGCGCCTCCTTCACCGCCGACGGACTGCTCGATTTGCTCGGCGCCCCCGCGTACGCGGCGCTGGCGCGCAGTGAGACCGTGCCCGCGCTCCGGGCGACCCGCGGGGACACGCCGCTGGAGACGCTCGTACGGCTGTTCCTGCTCCAGCAGCCCGTGCCGCACGCGCGCGTGGTGGACGTGCTGCCGGTCGAGGACTGTCTGGCGGGCGGCTGGCTGACCCGGGTGGGCGAGGACGAGGTCGCCGCGACCGCGGACGTCCGGCCGTACGGCGGGCCCGGCGGCGAGGACTGGTTCATCGTGTCCGACCTGGGGTGCGCCGTCGGCGGCGCGGGCGGTATCGGCAGCCGGGAGGAAGGCGTCGTCCTCGGGGTGGGCGGGGCCTCCATGACCCTCGCCGGCATCACCGTCCGTACGCCCGTCTCCTCCGCCCTCGACCTCGGCACCGGCTCCGGGATCCAGGCCCTGCACGCCGCGCAGCACGCCACACGGGTGACCGCGACCGACCTGAACCCCCGCGCGCTGCACATCACCGCGCTCACCCTCGCGCTCTCCGGCGCCCCGGCCGCCGACCTGCGGGAGGGCTCCCTCTTCGAGCCGGTCGCGGACGACGAGACGTACGACCTGATCGTCTCGAACCCGCCCTTCGTGATCTCTCCCGGCGCCCGGCTCACCTACCGCGACGGCGGAATGGGCGGGGACGATCTGTGCCGCACGCTCGTTCAGGAGGCGGGGGACCGGCTGAACGAAGGGGGATACGCGCAGTTCCTGGCCAACTGGCAGCACGTGGAGGGCGAGGACTGGCAGGACCGGCTGCGCTCCTGGGTGCCGCGCGGCTGCGACGCGTGGATCGTGCAGCGCGAGGTCCAGGACGTCACGCAGTACGCCGAGTTGTGGCTGCGTGACGCGGGTGACCACCGCGACGACCCGGCGGCCTACCAGGCGCGGTACGACGCGTGGCTGGACGAGTTCGAGGCGCGCAAGGTGAAGGCGGTCGGCTTCGGCTGGATCACCCTGCGCAAGGCGGCGGCCGACCGGCCCTCGATCACGGTCGAGGAGTGGCCGCACCCCGTCGAGCAGCCGCTCGGCGAGACCGTGAGCGCGCACTTCGACCGCGTCGACTTTCTGCGGGCGCACGACGACGCGGCCCTGCTCGCCGGACACTTCAAGCTCGTGGCGGAGGTCGTCCAGGAGCAGGTCGGGCTGCCCGGCGCGGAGGACCCGGAGCACGTGGTGCTGCGCCAGAACCGCGGGATGCGCCGGGCCACCAAGGTGGACACGGTCGGCGCGGGCTTCGCGGGCGTGTGCGACGGCACGCTGAGCGCGGGCCGGATTCTCGACGCCATCGCCCAACTGGTCGGCGAGGATCCGGTGTTGCTGCGCGACCGGACGCCCGCGCAGATCCGCCTGCTGGTGGAGCAGGGGTTCCTCGAGCCCGCGGAATGAGGGGGGCGGGACCGGAGCGCTTGGACCGGGAGCGTGCGGGCGCCCCGGGGCCGTCCTGACGGCGTAGCTCCTGAGGCGTATCCGTACCGCTGAGCCGCATGTGCCCGTTCTGGCGGGATTGGAAAGGATTGCTCCGCAAAAGGGCTCCTGTCAGTGGCAGGTGCGAAGCTACCTTCAAGAGACAAGTTCCACGCGTCCTCGGGGGAGGCGCGCTGTCTCGGGGGAGGCGTGATGGCGGGGGAGACGCCGGATCAGGGCGAGGGCAGGCTCATCAGTGGCCGATATCGGCTGCTGCGGACGCTCGGCGCGGGCGGCATGGGGCGCGTATGGCTCGCGTACGACGAGGAGTTGGCCTGCGAGGTCTCCATGAAGGAGGTCGCGCTGCCGGACACGCCGATGGACGCCGGAGAGACGGCGCAGCGCATCGCGCGGGCACGCAGCGAAGCCCGGCACGCGGCGCGCTTACGGGGACATCCCCATGTGGCCACCGTGCACGACGTGGTGGTGCACGAGGGGCTGCCGTGGATCGTCATGGAGTATGTGCCGGACGCGGTCGACCTCCAGGCGGTCGTACGGCGGTCGGGGCCGCTGTCGCCCGCGGGGACCGCCCGGATCGGCCTCGCCGTCCTCGACGCGCTCACCGCGGGACACCGGATCGGCATCCTCCACAGGGATGTGAAACCGGCCAACATCCTTCTGGCGCCGGACGCTTCGGGCGACCCCTACGCGCGCGTGCTGCTCACCGACTACGGCATCGCGCTCCAGCCCGAGTCCCGCGAGCCACGCCTCACCGCCACCGCCGGCATCCTCGGCACACCCGGCTATCTCGCCCCCGAGCGCGCCCGCGGCGAGCCGCCCACCCCCGCCGCCGACCTCTTCTCCCTGGGCGCCACGCTGTACGCCGCGGTGGAGGGCCGCGGCCCCTTCGACCGCCACGGCAGCTACGCGACGCTGACGGCCCTGCTCGGCGAAGAGCCCACACCGCCGGTCCGCGCCGGCGAACTGGCGCCCGTGCTGCACGGGTTGCTCGTCAAAGACCCCGTCCGCCGGTTCTCGCCGGAGGCGGTCGCGCGGGGGCTGGAGCAGGTGGTGCGGGGAGCGGCAGGCGCGGGGTCCGGGTCACCGCCGGGATGGGGGGCCTCGCCCGCGCAGGGTTCGGCACCGGGCGGATTCGGGCCGCCACCGGGCGCGTTCGGGGCGACGCCCGCCGGATTCGGTCCGGCGCCGGAGGGCTTCGGGGCCGTACCCGGCGGCCCGTCCGCGAGCGTGCCCTCGGACGAGGTCGCGGGGGCACCTCCGGGCTATGTGGCAGGCGCGCCTCCCGGGTATGCCGCGGGCCCGCCCCCGGGACAGGCGGGGACTCCGTCGCAGGGGCCGTACGGCGGCCCGTACGCGGACCGGGCCGGCGGATCGACGCCGGGCACCCCACAGCGGCCGGGCACCCCACAGACCCCTGGCGCGCCTCCCACTCCGAACACCCCGCACACGCCGGGCGGTCCGGCCACCCCGAGGACGGGCGCCGCGGCCGACACCCCCGCAGCGGGCGGCCCCGCCACACCGGCCGCCGGTCCCCCGTCGCCGTACGCCCCATGGGGTTCAGCGGCCCCACAGAGTGCGTACGATTTCCGCAACCCCTACGCGAGCGCCCCGGACTCGCCCTACGCGGCGAGCGGCGCGCCGCCGCCCCACGAGGGTGGTCCGCCCCTGCCGACCCACCCGTACGTGGGCAGCCCATCCGTGCCGCTGCCGTACACGGGCGGTCCGCCCGGACCGCCACCCCCGCCCACGAGCGGCAAGAGGCGCGGTGCCGTGATCGCCCTCGTCGTGGCCGTCGTCCTGGTGATCGCCGGCGGTGCCTGGGCCGCCGTCTCGCTGTCGTCCGGTGGTGACGGCGGCAAGAAGGACAACGCGGCGAAGAAGTCGCCGTCGGCCTCGGCGAGTACGCCGACGGCGGCGGAGCCGACGGGGCCTGTGTATCCGTACGGCGAGCAGGCGGGCCTCAGCAACCCGTTGCAGGCGGGCGACTGCGTGAAGGCGGTCTGGTCGGGCACCCCCTTCAAGTCGGTGCCGAACCTCGGTGTCGTGGACTGCGCCGACGACTGGCCGGACGGCCAGGTGGTGGCCGTCGATACGGCGACCGACTACGCCGACGCCCAGGCCCGGGGCGCGCAGCGCTGCGCGCGGCAGGCCGAGCCGATGGCGACCGCCCTGCCCGACGCGGGCGCCTACGCCCTTCTCCCGACGAAGGCGGGGTTCGACGCGGCCTCCGGCGGTACGGCATGTCTCGTACTGGGACGGCATGTTCCCATCGGGGGCGAGGTGGGATGGCTCCGGGACAAGGGCATGGACCTGTACGCCGCGCAGATGGCCGTGGGCGACTGCTGGACGTACGTCGACAAGGGGGGCGACTCGTTCCAGTCCCTGCTGACCGATTGCTCCAAACCGCACACCGACCAGGTCGTCGGCTTCGCCGCCGCGCCCGGGAGCATGGACTACAAGAAGGGGATCGACAACGGAGGAAAGCTCTGCAGCAACAAATTCGAGTCGAGTTGGGCGCCCGGATCGGAGCTGAAGACCTACGGCTGGCTGGGCGACAGGGAAGACTGGAACGACGGATTCACCACAGTCGTGTGCACGGTGGGCCACACCGACAACAGCAGAACGACCGGGAAGATACCGACGCCCGGCACGGTCTGAGTGCCCCCACGGTGTGCCGGTTGCCTCGTGTTCACCGCAGGTTCGCATGTGCGCTTCCGGGGCGTGCCAGCCTCCCGACCCTGAGGACTCGGGGCGGAAGGACACACCCATGGAAAGCGGACCGGCGATCTTTGTGGGGACGGTGTTCGCCCTGTTCGGAGGCGGACTGCTGGCCTGGACCGCGGTCCGGCTGCGGCAGGGCGAGCCCGTCGCCCACGGTGTGAGCCGCGTCGCATCGGCGACGGTCGCGAGCGTCGCCGGAACTGGTGCGCTGGTACTCGGGATGTGGTGTTTCACGCGCGCGTGAAGGCCGGTACTCCGGTAACTGGGAGGTCACGCTCCGGATAGACCCGAAAAAGGGCTGGTGGGTACTCCGGGCGGCAGGAATGGCGGTAGTCGGGTTACCGTTCGAGTGGCCGTTGCGGGCTTTTCCCGTTTGACACGGGGGCGGGATGTACCGTCACACTCCGCAGCGTCAGCACGACCCGACCCCCGGGACCAAGGCCCGTGGGGAGATCCCCGCGTCGACCGGAGAGAAGAGCGAAGTTGTCCCCGACCAGCGACACCGCACACGGCGGCCGCCGACTCGTCATCGTCGAGTCGCCTGCCAAGGCGAAGACGATCAAGGGCTATCTCGGCCCCGGCTATGTCGTCGAAGCGAGCGTCGGGCACATCCGCGACCTCCCCAACGGCGCCGCGGAGGTGCCCGAGAAGTACACCGGCGAGGTGCGCCGCCTCGGCGTGGACGTCGAGCACGACTTCCAGCCGATCTACGTGGTCAACGCTGACAAGAGGGCCCAGGTCAAGAAGCTCAAGGACCTGCTGAAGGACTCCGACGAACTCTTCCTCGCCACCGATGAGGACCGCGAGGGCGAGGCCATCGCGTGGCACCTCCTGGAGGTCCTCAAGCCCAAGGTTCCCGTCCACCGGATGGTCTTCCACGAGATCACCAAGGAGGCGATCCGCGAGGCTGTCGCCAACCCGCGCGAGCTCAACACGCGCATGGTCGACGCCCAGGAGACCCGCCGCATCCTCGACCGCCTCTACGGCTACGAGGTCTCGCCGGTCCTGTGGAAGAAGGTCATGCCGCGGCTGTCGGCGGGCCGCGTGCAGTCCGTGGCGACCCGCCTCGTCGTCGAGCGGGAGCGCGAGCGCATCGCCTTCCGCTCCGCCGAGTACTGGGACCTGACCGGCACCTTCGGCACCGGCCGCGCCGGTGACAACAGCGACCCGTCCAACCTGGTCGCCCGCCTCACCGCGGTCGACGGCAAGCGCGTCGCCCAGGGCCGCGACTTCGACTCGCTGGGCCAGATCAAGGGCGCCAACACGCTCCACCTGGACGAGGCGAACGCCCGCGCGCTCGCCGCCGCCCTGGAGAACACGAACTTCTCGGTCCGCTCGGTCGAGTCCAAGCCGTACCGCCGCTCGCCGTACGCGCCGTTCCGTACGACGACGCTCCAGCAGGAGGCCTCGCGCAAGCTCGGCTTCGGTGCGAAGGCGACCATGCAGGTGGCACAGAAGCTGTACGAGAACGGCTTCATCACCTACATGCGTACGGACTCCACGACCCTGTCGGACACGGCGATCACCGCCGCCCGCGCCCAGGTCACGCAGCTGTACGGCGCCGACTACCTGCCGGACAAGCCGCGCGTGTACGCCGGGAGGGTCAAGAACGCGCAGGAGGCGCACGAGGCGATCCGCCCCTCGGGTGATCGTTTCCGCACCCCGGCCGAGACGGGTCTGACCGGCGACCAGTTCAAGCTCTACGAGCTGATCTGGAAGCGGACCGTCGCCTCCCAGATGAAGGACGCGGTCGGAAACTCCGTCACCGTGAAGATCGCCGGTGCGGCCGCCGACGGCCGTGACGCCGAGTTCAGCGCCTCCGGCAAGACGATCACCTTCCACGGCTTCCTGAAGGCGTACGTCGAGGGCGCGGACGACCCGAACGCCGAGCTCGACGACCGCGAGCGCCGTCTCCCGCAGGTCGGCGAGGGCGACCCGCTGTCCGCCGAGGAGATCACCGTCGACGGGCACGCCACCAAGCCCCCGGCCCGCTACACCGAGGCCAGCCTGGTCAAGGAGCTCGAAGAGCGCGAGATCGGCCGCCCGTCGACGTACGCGTCGATCATCGGCACGATCCTCGACCGCGGCTATGTCTTCAAGAAGGGCACGGCACTCGTCCCGTCCTTCCTGTCCTTCGCCGTGGTCAACCTCCTGGAGAAGCACTTCGGCCGGCTCGTCGACTACGACTTCACCGCCAAGATGGAGGACGACCTCGACCGCATCGCGCGGGGCGAGGCGCAGGCCGTGCCGTGGCTGAAGCGGTTCTACTTCGGCGAGGGCGAGGCGACCGGTGCCGCCGAGGCCGGCAACGGCGACGGCGACCACCTGGGCGGCCTCAAGGAGCTCGTCACCGACCTGGGCGCCATCGACGCCCGCGAGGTGTCGTCCTTCCCGGTCGGCAACGACATCGTGCTCCGCGTGGGCCGCTACGGCCCCTACGTCGAGCGCGGCGAGAAGGACGCCGAGAACCACCAGCGCGCCGACGTGCCCGAGGACCTGGCCCCGGACGAGCTGACGGTCGACCTCGCGGAGGAACTGCTCGCCAAGCCGAGCGGTGACTTCGAGCTCGGCGCCGACCCGGCGACGGGCCACCAGATCATCGCCAGGGACGGCCGCTACGGCCCCTACGTCACCGAGGTGCTCCCCGAGGGCACCCCGAAGACGGGCAAGAACGCCGTCAAGCCGCGTACGGCCTCGCTGTTCAAGTCGATGTCGCTCGACACGGTGACCCTTGAGGACGCCCTCAAGCTGATGTCCCTGCCGCGCGTCGTCGGCAAGGACGCCGAGGGCGTGGAGATCACCGCGCAGAACGGGCGCTACGGGCCGTACCTGAAGAAGGGCACGGACTCGCGATCGCTCACCGCCGAGGACCAGCTCTTCACCATCACGCTCGAAGAGGCGCTGGAGATCTACTCGCAGCCCAAGCAGCGTGGCCGTGCGGCCGCCAAGCCGCCGCTGAAGGAGCTGGGCACCGACCCGGTCAGCGAGAAGCCTGTCGTCGTCAAGGACGGCCGTTTCGGGCCGTACGTGACCGACGGCGAGACCAACGCGACCCTGCGCTCCGGCGACAGCGTCGAGGACATCACCCCCGAGCGCGGCTACGAGCTGCTCGCCGAGAAGCGCGCCAAGGCACCGGCCAAGAAGACCGCGAAGAAGGCTGTGGCCAAGAAGGCACCCGCCAAGAAGGCCCCGGCCAAGAAAACGGCCGCAAAGAAGACGACGACTTCGAAGACGGCCGCCAAGAAGGCACCCGCCAAGAAGACCGCCGCCAAGAAGACGGCGGCTTCGGAGGGCTGAGGCCGCAGGACGACGGCCGCTTCCGAGGGCCGGATCCCGTGTGCCTGAGCGTGTGCCTGAGGTGCCCGGCACGTGTACGCCCCTACACCTTTTGGTGTGGGGGCGTCCGTATGTTCGGCCACCCCTTCGGGGAGTCAGTGGGTCCGGATAGGCTTGCAGGATGACGCGAGCCGAGCAGCCAACGGCCCACACCCCGGCCCCCGACGACGCCCTGGTCGCAGATTCCCGCGAGCGTGCCGTCCGCGCTCTGCTGCGCCAGCCGCAATTGAAGCGGCTGTGGAGCGCACAGCTCGTGGGGGGTGTCGCCGACGCGCTGGCTTTGCTCGTGCTGGTCGTCCTCGCCCTCCAGGCGGCGATCTTCGAGGGTTCCTTCGGCGGTGGCTACCGCGGAGTGGCCTTCGCCGTGGCCACTGTCTTCGGGGCACGCGTCTTCGCGACGCTGCTCTTCGGAGCCGTACTCCTCGGGCCGCTCACGTCGCTGACGTCCCAGGAGGGGCCGCTCGACCGGCGCTGGACCATGGTCGGGGCCGACGGTCTGCGGGCCGCGCTCCTCATCGTCGCGCCCCTGTGGATCGACTGGACCCCGGACAATGCGCTCGCCGTCCTCCTGGTCACCGCCTTCGTCGCCGGCGTCGCCGAGCGGTTCTGGACGGTGTGCCGGGAGAGCGCGGCGCCCGCGCTGCTGCCCGCGCCGCCCCTGGAGGGCGCCACGGTGCGCCCGCTTCCGGACCACATGGACGCGCTGCGGCGCCTGTCGCTGCGTACGGCGTTCATGGCGGTGCCGCTCGCCGCCGCCACGCTCGTCGTGGTGTCGCTCGTCAACAATCTGCTGGGCGCCGGGATCGCCTGGTTCGACCTGCACCAGGCGGCGCTCGCCTCGTACGTCGCTGCCGGACTGTTCGCCGCCTCGCTGTCGGTGCTCACGTTCCTCGAACTGCCCGACGCACGCACCCCGCGCGCGCGGTCGCCCCTTGAAGGACTGCGCCGCCCCAAGACGGGCACCGGCGTCGACAAGGGCCGTACCGGCGCGATTCCGCTGCTGGTCCTCGCCTGCGCGGCGGTCGCCGGGGCGATCTCCGCCGCCGTCGCCGTCTCCGTGCTGCACGCCAAGGACCTGGGCGGCGGACCGGTGACGTACGGGCTGCTGGTGCTGGCCCTCACCGGGGGCGTCGTCATCGGTATCCGTACGGCCCCCTCGGTGCTGCCGTCGCTGTCGCGGCGCAGGCTGCTCTCGCTGGCCATCGCCTTCACCGGGGTCGCGCTGCTGGCCGCCGGGCTGGTCCCGGACGTCACCACCGTGCTGCTGATCGTCGCCCTCGCGGGCATCGGCGCGGGCGTCGCCGCGAACACCGGGCACGCGCTGCTCGACCAGGAGACCGAGGAATACCGGCGGGCGCGTACGACCGAACACCTGCACGCGGTCGTACGGGTCTCCGTGGCGCTCGGCGCGCTGGTGGCGCCGGTGGTGGCCGCCGCGATCGGTCCGCACCGGCTGGAAAACGGCAAGTTCGTCTTCGCGCACGGAGGCGCCGCTTTCACACTGATGCTGGTCGGCGCGCTGCTCCTGCCGGTCGCCGCGCTGGTGCTCGCCAAGGCCGACGACCGCTCCGGCGTACCGCTGCGGCACGACCTGCTGGACGCGCTGCGCGGCGGCGACGACCCCGTGCAGACCTCCGCCTCCAGCGGCTTCTTCATCGCCCTGGAGGGCGGCGACGGGGCCGGCAAGTCCACCCAGGCGACGGCGCTCGCCGAGTGGATCCGCGGCAAGGGCCACGAGGTCGTGGTGACCCGGGAGCCGGGCGCCACGCCGGTCGGCAAGCGGCTGCGGTCGATCCTGCTGGACGTGTCCTCGGCAGGGCTCTCGCACCGCGCGGAGGCGCTGCTGTACGCCGCCGACCGCGCGGAGCACGTGGACACGGTGGTGCGGCCCGCGCTGGAGCGGGGTGCGGTCGTCATCTCCGACCGGTACATCGACTCCTCGGTGGCCTACCAGGGCGCGGGCCGTGACCTGTCCCCGACGGAGATCGCCCGCATCAACCGCTGGGCTACAGATGGCCTCGTACCGCACCTGACGGTCTTGCTGGACGTGTCGCCCGAGGCCGCCCGTGAGCGGTTCACGGAGGCGCCCGACCGGCTGGAGTCGGAGCCCGTCGAGTTCCACACGCGCGTGCGGTCCGGTTTCCTGACGCTGGCCGCCGCCGACCCGGGCCGGTACCTGGTCGTCGACGCCGCGCAGGAACCCGAGGCGGTCACCACGGTCGTCCGGCACCGGCTCGACGTGATGCTGCCCCTCTCCGAGGCCGAGGTGAAGGCCCAGGAGGAGGCGCGCAAGGCGGCTGAGGAGGAGGCCCGGCGCAAGGCCGAGGAAGAGGCCGCCCGCAAGGCCGAGGAGGAGCGGCTGGAGCGCGAGCGCCAGGAGCAGCTCGCGAAGCTCCGTGCCGAGGAGGAGGAGCGCAAGCAGCGCGAGCTGGAGGAGGCCCAGCGTCGCGAGGCCGAGCGCCAGGCGGAGGAGGCCCGGCAGCGCGCCGAGGAGGCCCGCCGCCGCGCCGAGGAGGAGCGGGTCAGGCGTCTCGCCGAGGAGAAGGCGCGGGCCGCCGAGGAGGAGCGCCGGCGCAAGCAGGCCGAGGAGGAGGCGCGGCTGCGGGCCGAGGCCGAGGAGCGCCGCCTGGAGAAGCAGCGGAAGGCCGAGGAAGCGTTGCTGCGGGCCGAGGAGGCTCGACGGGCGGCCGCGGAGGCCGCGGCGGCGTCGGCGGCTGCGGTGGCTTCCGCTGAGGCCGCGGTGTCGACTGCGTCGGCGACGACGCCGCCGACGACGCCGCCGACGACGACGGCGGCGAGTGCGGCTGGGACTGGGGCCCCGACTGCGAGGGTTTCCGCGCCCGACAACGAGACGACGGTGCCTACGCCGGTTGTGACGCCGTCGAACGCGTCGGGTGGGCGGGCCGTGGACGAGACGGCGGTGTTGCCGCCGGTGCGCGCGGACGAGGGCCTTGCCGGTTCTCGGCCCGGCTCCCGTTCCCGTTCCCGTTCCGAGTCCCGGACCGACGTGGAGGAGACGGCGAAGCTGCCGAAGCCGCCGGTGCCGGGGGCGGCGGACGAGACGGCTGTGCTGCCGCCGGTGGTTTCTGGTGCGGCCGATGAGACGGCGGTGCTTCCTCCGGTACGGGATGGGGGCGCGGGTGCTCCCACGCAAGGAGCTTCCGCGGGTGATCCGGCGGACCGGGTGCCGCCGGGCTTCTTCCGGGACGAGCGGTCGGCGCCGCAGCAGGACGGTCCCAGCGACCGTACGCGCGAGCTGCCCCAGGTCGATGACACCGGCGCCCCGCGGCGTCGGCCCCGCTCCGACTGGGCCGAGGAGACTCCGCTGGACGACCTCCCGACCCTGGCGGACGAACTGCTGGGCCCGCGCGAGGACGATGACTGGGACGAGGGGCGGGGCCGCCGCCGCTGAATTCTGGCGGCGATGCCGCTGATCCTGGTGGCTGTGGCTGTGGCTGTGGCTGTGGCTGTGGTTTGCGGTTGCTGGGATCGGCGGCCGGAGCTGTTGGAACGGCGGCGGAAGGCGCTGGAACGGCGGCCGGCGCCGATTGTCAGTGGCGGCCCGCACAATGGACGCGGCAAGGCAAAGTGCGACGAAAGGGCGGTGCCCCATGCCCGTGTGGGACGACCTGGTGGGCCAGGAGAAGGTGAGCGAGCAGCTCGCCGCCGCTGCCCGGGACGCTGACGCCCTCGTCACGGCGGTCGCGGCGGACACCCCGCTCCCCGAGGCGTCCAAGATGACGCACGCATGGCTGTTCACGGGCCCGCCCGGCTCGGGCCGTTCCACCGCGGCGCGGGCGTTCGCGGCGGCGCTCCAGTGCGTGAGCCCCGACCGGGCCCTCGGCGGAGTCCCCGGCTGCGGCTTCTGCGACGGCTGTCATACGAGCCTGGTGGGCACCCACGCCGATGTGCAGATCGTCCGCACCGACCTCCTCAGCATCGGCGTGAAGGAGACCCGTGACCTGGTCCGCCGCGCCCAGTTGTCCCCGGCGACCGGACGCTGGCAGGTCATCGTCCTGGAGGACGCCGACCGCCTCACGGAGGGCGCGGGCAACGTCCTGCTGAAGGCCGTCGAGGAACCGGCCCCCCGCACGGTCTGGCTCCTGTGCGCCCCGTCCATCGAGGACGTTCTGCCCACCATCCGCTCCCGCTGCCGCCTCCTCACCCTCCGCACCCCGCCCGTGGACGCGGTCGCCGACATCCTCGTACGCCGTGACGGCATCGAGCCCGGCGTCGCGGCGGCCGCCGCCCGCGCGACGCAGGGGCACATCGGCCGGGCCCTGCGCCTCGCCACGGACCCGCGTGCTCGTGAGCGCCGGGCCGCCGTCCTCAAGCTCCCGCTGCGGGTCGACGACATCGGCGGCTGCCTCAAGGCGGCCCAGGAGCTGATCGACACGGCCTCCGAGGACGCCAAGCAGCTCGCCGAGGAAGTCGACGTGAAGGAGACCGAGGACCTGAAGGCGGCCCTCGGCGCGGTTCAGGGCGGCCGGATGCCGCGCGGCACCGCGGGTGTCATGAAGGAGCTGGAGGACCGGCAGAAGCGCCGAAGAACGCGTACGCAGCGCGACAGCCTGGACCTGGCCCTGATCGACCTCACCGGGTTCTACCGCGACGTCCTCGCCCTCCAGCTCGGTTCCCGTCTGGCCATCGCCAACATGGAGGCCGAGGACACCCTGGAGCGGCTGGCCCGCGGCAGCTCACCCGAGGCGACCCTGCGCCGCATCGACGCCATCGCCGCGTGCCGCGAGGCCCTCGATCGCAATGTGGCACCGCTGCTCGCGGTCGAGGCGATGACGATGGCGCTGCGGGCGGGCTGACCGGCGTCCGGCGCGCGTAACGTCGTTGGTGACGTCGTGCGCGACGCCGACGTCGTACGTGACGGGGTGCGTGACATCGACGTCGTACGTGAAGGGGTGCGCGACGCAGGGCGCGAGGAGTTGACCGAGTCACTCGTACGAGGGCGCATAGGCGACTGAAGGTGATCAAGTGATCGCGCAAGGTTACGCTCGCCAGATGCACATCAGGCGTCCCCTTCGGCCGACCCGGCCCCTCCGTACGAGTGGCGTGCTGCTGGCCGCCGCCGTGCTGCTCATCTCGGCCTGCTCCGCCGGGAGTTCGTCGTCCACGACGACGTCCACGACGACGTCCACGGCGACGTCCATGGCGGACGCCGCGCTGGCCGCGCTGCCGCGCTCCACGCCGTCGACGCTGTCGCCGTACTACGGGCAGAAGCTGAACTGGCGCACCTGCGGGGTCCCCAGCTTCGAGTGCGCCACGATGAAGGCGCCGCTCGACTACGCGAAGCCGGGCTCCGGCGACATCAGGCTGGCGGTCGCCCGCAAGAAGGCGACGGGGTCGGGCAAGCGCCTGGGCTCGCTGCTGGTCAACCCGGGCGGACCGGGCGGATCGGCGGTCGGCTATCTGCAGGCGTACGCCGGCATCGGCTACCCGGCGGAGGTCCGCGCCCGCTACGACATGGTCGCCGTCGACCCCCGCGGGGTGGCCCGCAGCGAGCCGGTCGAGTGCCTCACCGGCCGCCAGATGGACACGTACACGCAGACGGACACGACGCCGGACGACACGAAGGAGAGGGGGCAACTGGTCGACTCGTACAAGAAGTTCGCCGAGGGCTGCGGCCGGCGCTCGCCCGAGCTGCTGAGGCATGTCTCCACGGTCGAGGCGGCCCGTGACATGGACATCCTGCGCGCGGTGCTGGGCGACCAGAAACTGTCGTATGTCGGGGCGTCGTACGGGACGTTCCTGGGGGCGACGTACGCCGGTCTCTTCCCGGAGCGGGTGGGCCGACTGGTCCTGGACGGAGCGATGGACCCGTCCCTGTCCGCCCGCAAGCTGAACGAGGATCAGACGGCGGGCTTCGAGACGGCCTTCCAGTCCTTCGCGAAGGACTGCGTGCAGCAGAGCGACTGCCCGCTGGGCGGCGCGGGCACGAGCACGGAGCAGGTGGGCAAGAACCTGAAGGCGTTCTTCCAGCAGCTGGACCGGGCGCCCATCCCGGCCGGCGACGCGGACGGCCGCAAACTCGGCGAGGCGCTCGCGACGACGGGGGTGATCGCGGCGATGTACGACGAGGCGTCCTGGTCACAGCTGCGGGAGGCGCTCACCTCGGCGATGAAGGAGAAGGACGGCGCGGGTCTGCTCGCCCTGTCCGACAGCTACTACGAGCGTGACGCCGACGGCAGGTACGCGAACCTGATGTACGCCAACGCTGCCGTGAACTGCCTCGACCTCCCGGCCGCCTTCTCCACCCCCGACCAGGTGGAGAAAGCCCTCCCCGCCTTCGAGAAGGCGTCCCCCGTCTTCGGCGAGGGCCTCGCCTGGGCCTCCCTGAACTGCGCGTACTGGCCCGTACGGCCCACCGGCGAAGCCCACCGCATCGAGGCGAAGGGCGCGGCCCCGATCCTCGTGGTCGGCACCACCCGCGACCCTGCGACCCCGTACCCCTGGGCCCAGGCCCTCGCCTCCCAGCTCTCCTCCGCCCGCCTCCTCACCTACGTCGGCGACGGCCACACCGCCTACGGCCGCGGCAGCGACTGCATCGACTCCACGATCGACCGCTACCTCCTCCAGGGCACCCCTCCGACCAAGGAAAAGCGCTGCCCATAGCCCTGCCGCACGCCCCGGGAGCGGGTGCCCCGGGGTGTGTACGGAGCACCCCCGGAAACTGTGTAGACTTACCGACGTTGCTGATCGCACCATAGTGCGGACAGCGCGCCGCCTTAGCTCAGATGGCCAGAGCAACGCACTCGTAATGCGTAGGTCTCGGGTTCGAATCCCGAAGGCGGCTCTGTGGAAGCCCCAGAACTCACTCGCCGTGATCTGGGGCTTTTGCTTTTTTCGGAAGGCATCTCCCGCGCGGAGGATCTCCATGATGGTCGGCATGTCTACGCCCGGCTCATTCAGGATCGAGCCTGCGGTGTGCCGACTGCCGTCGTAGAGACGGCGGTCGTCGATGCCCGCCTCGGCAAGCGGTTCCCGTCAGCGCTTCTTACGACATGTCCCCGCTACGCGGCTTCGGCTCCGCGTGGAACGTCTGAGGCACCAGCCTGTGTGACGGCCAACCTCGCGGCCCGCGCCAGAACCTCGACCAGGTGCTCGGCCAGCAGCCCGACGTGGGGATCAGGCTGAACAAGGGCTGGTGGGCAGGTTTCCCGGCGATCTCGCCCCTGCCCCTCCTCCGAGCCCTCGAAGTCAGTGCGCGCAGGTACGGAAATCGCGCAGCTGCGTCCCCGCAGCCGCATTGGCGCAGGAAGGCAAGGATGCCGCCGCGGCGCACATCACGGCCGCTCGGCTCCATGCGCTGCCCGCACTGTACAAAGGCCGCCACCGACGGCCTGCCCACCCTGGCGGACGCACACTCGGCGAGCACACCGCCGCCGAGCTGAAAGAACGCCGGCCCCCTACGCGCCTCGTTCCGGCGTCCCCGTCGGCTGTGGGGCTGTCCAGCTGGTGAGGAGTTGCAAGGCTCGGGTGGTGTCGGAGGCGGGTTCGACGTTGTAGACGCACAGCGTCTGGTCCGTGTCGCCAGGCACTTGGAAGGACTCGTAGGAGAAGTGCAGTTCGCCGACCAGGGGGTGATGGTAGTGCTTGGCGCCGTGGGTCCGGCGCAGCACCCTGTGATCGTTCCACCATGTGGAGAACTCCGGTGACTTCAGCGTGAGTTCGCCGACGAGATCGGCGAGCTGGCGGTCATGGGGGCTTCGGCCGGCTTCCAGCCGGAGGATGGCGACGGTTTCGGCGGCGATCTGTTCCCAGTCGCCGACCCGTTCACGGGCGTCGGGGTCCAGGAGGTAGTAGCGGGCCAGGTTTCGGCGGGGTGCGGGCAGTGCGTCGAAGTCGGTGAGAACCTCGCGGGCCAGGCGGTTGGAGGCCAGGACGTCGGTGCGTCGGCCGAGGATGAACGCGGGCACGTGGTCGAGGGTCTGCAGCATCAGGTGGAGTCCGGGGCGCACGCGCTGGGGGCTGGTCGGAGCTCGGCGGGCCGGTGCTGGACGTGCCAGGAGGTCGGTGAGGTGCTCGCGCTCGGAGGGGTCCAGCCTCAGCGTGCCGGCGAGGGCTTCGAGGACTTCGGGGGAGGGGTTCTGTGCCCGGCCCTGCTCGATGCGGGTGTAGTACTCGGTACTGACTCCGGCCAGTCTGGCGACCTCGTCGCGGCGCAAGCCGGGCACGCGGCGGGCCCGGCCGTCCTCGGGCAGCCCTGCTTGGTCGGGGGTGACCCGGGCACGGCGGGTGCGCAGGAAGTCAGCGAGCTCGTTACTGCGGTCATCCATATCCCCCAGTGTGGCGGGCGAGAGGGGGACATGTCCCGGGCCGGGTGGTACTGCCAGTACCTTCCTTGTGGATACCTGCCTGGTCAGGGCCTTTTCCGGCGCCCCGTGAGGCGTCCGTGGGTGGTGTCCTTGTGGAGGAGCCGATGGCGACAGGCCGCGGCCCCAGGCCCCTCATCTCACTCACCTTGAAAGGTGTGTCTCATGACCACGCAGACTTCCGCCCGTCCCCTCTCTGGCCGCGTCGCGGTCGTCACCGGTGCCTCCAGTGGTATCGGCGAGGCGTCGGCCGAGCACCTGGCCGGACTCGGTGCTCGTGTCGTCGTCCTGGCCCGGCGTGCGGACCGGCTGGAGCAGTTGGTGGTCCGGATCGGGAAGAACGGCGGTCAGGCCCTGGCCCTGGCTGCCGACGTGACCGACGCGGCGGCGGTACGGGCGGCGGCGGACCGGGTCGCGGCCGAGTTCGGCGGTGCCGACCTGCTGCTCAACAACGCGGGCGTCATGCTTCCCGCCCCGATCGAGGAGTTGGCCGCCGAGCAGTGGCAGCACCAGATCGACCTCAACATCACCGGCCTGATGAACGTCATCGGCGCGTTCACGCCGCAGCTGGTGAAGGCCGCTGAGGAGCGCGGTGTCGCGGACCTGATCAACACGTCGTCGATCGCGGCGCAGAACATCTTCCCGAACTTCGCTGTCTACTCCGCGACGAAGGCATACGTCACCCATCTCTCCCGGCACCTGCGGGTCGAGCTGGGTGCGAAGAAGGTGCGTGTCTCGGCGATCGAGCCCGGCATCGTCGGTACCGAGCTGCAGAGCCACGTCACCGACGAAGGCGCTCGTGCGTGGCTGGAGGGATCGAAGGAAGCCATGGAGTGGCTCGCGCCCGAGGACATCGCGCAGACCGTCGGGTTCGTCGCGTCCCTCCCGCCGCGGGTCAACCTCCAGCAGGTCACCATCATGCCGACCGCCCAGGCCAGTTGACCATTCGCTGCTGGACCTGCTGAGGGTCGAGGTCCGACGCCATCAACTGGCTTCGTTCAGCGTCTCGTCCGGATCGGTGAGCGCCGCCGGCCCGACCGGGCCGGCGGCGCTCACCGAGTTCTTCGCCTGCATCGAGACCTTCCGCGACCGCAGGCGTCTACGGAAGCAACCCAGCCGGGGCTGTCTCACCTCGTTGCAGATGCGGCAGCGACACGAACAAGGACACGCCCTCGCGGCGCAGGCGTCGAGTTTCGTGAGGGGAGAACTTCACACTACCGAGGTTGGTCGGTCGCGGCGGGCGTGGGTGCGGGGTTTGGCTGCGATCGGCTTTCGGCGCGGGTCTTGAGGGCCTGGTTGAGGGCGGCGAAGTTCTGCAGGGTGGCGGAGATGGTCTTGGCGGTGAAGGGGACGAGAAGGCCGGAGAACTTCTCGGCTTGCAGGAGCTCGGTGCCGCCGGTCGCGGTGGTGGTGAGCGTGAAGCGGTGCTCGCCGTCGAAGATGCCGGGCAGGACGAAGTGGCCGATCCAGCGCAGCTCCACGCCGGGGTCGGCAGCCAGGACGCGCGGGCGGAACGTCATCGGCTTCCCGTCGGCGGGGAACATCCTCAGCGTGAGCCGCCGGCCGACTGTGACGTCGCCGGATGCCTCGCGGATGAAGGGATTCCAGTCCGAGTAGGCGGTCAGGTCAGTGAGCACCTTCCAGACTTCTGCGGCCGGAGCGTTGATCTCGATCGAGTGGGAGATCGTCTTCATCGTGCGCCTTCCTTGCGAGAATTGGAGGCAATATATTTTCTTCTGATCCGATATATTGAGTGTCGGGAAGGGTGATGTCAATGGAGGATCCAGCGGAGATCGTGGGCCGGACACTGGCCGCGAACCTGCGGGCGATGCGACGGTTGAGGGGCTGGCGGCTGGATGACCTGGCTTCACGATCGGGGGTCAGCCGGGGGATGTTGCAGCAGATCGAGACCTGCCGCACCAACCCCAGCGTCGCCACGCTCGCCCGGATCAGCGCCACTCTGGGTACCTCGATCGGCCGTCTCGTCGAGCCGCCCGAGGAACTCGGCCAGGTGGTGCGTGCGGCCGACGCCGAGGTTCACCGCGCTGGACAGCACAGTGTGGGGCGGCTGCTCATCAACGACGGCCAGGCCCCGTTCATCGAGTTCTGGGACTTTCTCATCGCCGAGCACGACGAGATGGGCTCCCCCGCGCATCCGCCAGGAACACGGGAACTGCTCCACCTCTACGAGGGGCGGCTCGAGGTCGAGGTCGGCGGCGCCGACTTCACCCTCGAAGCAGGCGACGCCCTGCGCATGCGCGGCGATCGCGACCACGTCTACCGCAACGCGGGCCCCGGTCCCGCCCGGCTGACCATGGCCGTCACCTACTCCGGCGACCGCGACCCCCGCTACGCGCCCCCTCCAGCCCCATGACCGCAAGCCAGTCCGGGGTGTGTGGGGCGGGATGAAGCTGTCGGCCCAGTAGTCCGGTGCCCCGGCGTCGGAAGGGAGGAAGTCGCCGAGCATCTCCGACGGAGCTGGTCACGTTCTCGCGCCGCGCTCCGTCATCGAGTTGAAAGCCCACCCATCGAGTTGAAAGCCCACCATCGGAACTGTCCACGGAAGGTAGCCATCATGCAGAAGTCCACCAGGATCGCCGTCGTCGGAGCGACGGGCCGTGTCGGCAGGCACGTTGCGCAGGTGCTTGAGGAACGCGACCAGCAAGTCGTGCCCATCTCACGATCCTTGGGCGTGGACGTGGTCACCGGGGAGGGCCTGGCCGAAGCCCTGCACGGCGTCGAAGTGATCATTGACGTGTCCAGCACACCCTCGCCCGAGCAGGCGGCGGCCACCGAGTTCTTCACCACCACCGCTCGCAACCTGCACCAGGCCGGACACAAGACCGGTGTCCGCCGGATGGTGGTGGTGTCGATCATCGGCATCGACGGCTCCGCCACCGGCTACAACGCAGCCAAACTGGCCCACGAGCAAGCAGCGCTGGCCGGCCCGCTCCCCACCCGGATCGTGCGGGCCGCGCAGTTCCACGAGTTCGTTGAACAACTGCTCGGTTGGGGCACCCAGGGCGAGGTCGCCTATGTGCCCAACATGCGCACCCAACTCGTCGCCGCCCGCACCGTCGCCGAGAAACTGGTCGAGGTCGCCACCGATGCGGATCCGGCGCCCACAGGCGCGCCGTACCCGGAGATCGCCGGCCCCCGAGCCGAGAACCTGGCCGACGCGGCACGCCTGCTGGCCGCTCGGCGGGGCAGCCCGTCCCGCATCGAGGAAGTGAGTGACCCGGCCAACCCCGACCGGGACCTGTTCGAGAACGGCGGCCTGCTCCCCGGCCCGCACGCGACCCTTGCCGGACCGACTTACGCGGACTGGCTCGACCAACCCACCCCCTGAAGCGCAGCCCAGGAAGTTGCCCCCTGCGACTGGTTTGTCGATGTCCGACAACTGCCATGTGTTCGGCATGAGTTACGCGTGCTCAACATGGGGCATGTGGTCTGAGCAGGCACGATGGCATGCGGTGTCATGAGCCGTCACGAGGCGACATGATCGCTCGTGTTCTCGGAATGCATAGGTCAGAGGTTTCACTGTCTGTGTTCAGTCATGCGTCTCTGATGCCGTGTATCGGTGCTGGCCTGCTGTTTCTTAGGGGGCGGCTGATGCGCGAGTCAGTCTGGGCGAGACGTGGGGTGGTCAAGGGGTGGCCATCTGTGCATCGGTCGTGCACGGAAGCAGGCTGCGGAGCTGCGTGATTCGTCCGCTCGTATCGCTTGAAAGTGATCCCGGAGACAGCGGTCGACGACGACCTCCTTCGCAGTCCGTGCCAAAACCGACGGCGTCGACGAGGAGGAGGCCGACAAGCGTCCCACCGCCACCGTCGAGCAGCGGATCTGCCGTGATTGACAACTGTCGCTGCTTTCATGACGCACGTCACCAGATCCCGAGCGCCACTCCTGCCGGGCATGGACTCAGCCATACGGTCAGGCATGCCCGGCAGCGCGGAGGCCGGCAAGTGAAGCAGGCAGGGAGGAGCAACGTGAGGGAACTGGAGCGACCTCGATGACGGCGGTTGTTGTGGAAGGTCTGCAGAAGACCTATGGAAGCCACGAGGTGTTGCGCGGAATCGACTTCACTGTGATGGAGGGGGAGATCTTCGCCCTGCTGGGACCCAATGGCGCGGGCAAGACGACGACGCTGGAGATCCTCGAGGGTTTCCGCGGCCGGGACAAGGGCCGGGTAGAGGTGCTCGGCCTGGACCCCGGGGTACCCGGCGACAGTCGTCAGTTGCGCGAACGGGTGGGTCTGGTCCTGCAGGACATAGCGGTGGAGCCGTATCTGTCCGTGCGCGAGACGATCGCACGCAACGCGGGCTATTACCGGGCTCCCCGCGATGTCGACGAGGTCATCGAACTCGTCGGTCTGCGCGAGAAGCGGGCCGCAAAGGTCAAGGACCTGTCAGGCGGGCAGAAGCGCCGTCTGGACCTGGCACTGGGGGTTGTCGGAGATCCTCGTCTGCTCTTTCTCGACGAGCCCACCACGGGCTTCGATCCCAGTGCCCGCCGCAGTGCCTGGGAGGTGGTGCAGGACCTAAGGGCTTCCGGCACCACTATCGTGCTGACGACCCATTACATGGACGAAGTGCAGGCGCTCGCCGACTCCGTGGCCGTCATCGCGGACGGACGGATCGTCGAGTCGGGCACACCGGCCACGCTCGGCGGGAGAGACAGCGCGTTCGCCAGGATTCGCTTTGAACTGCCGCCGGGGACGGAGGTGTCGGATCTGCCGGTGCGGGCGAGTACCGCCACCGAGGGTGCCCTGGTCACCATCGAGGTGGAGGAGCCGACAGCGGTGTTGCGCTCCCTCACCGACTGGGCCCTGCGCCGTGGCACGACGCTTCAGCGACTGACCGTCGAGCGGCCCTCCCTCGAGGACGTCTACCTCGAGATCACCCGTTCCTTCGAACGCGAGCCGTCCCAGCAGTCCGTCACCGCACGAGGGCATCGACCGCATCGGAGCCGTTCATGACCGCCTTGTCCCCGGCGTCCACGGCCGACGCGCCGCACACGTCACCGGATCAGGAGCGCGGCCTCCGTCGTGGCGACTCTCCCAGTCGTGGCCGTGTCGGCCTCTTGATCCATCAGATCCGCTACGAGCAACTCTCCTTCTGGCGCAACCCGCAAGCCGTGGTCTTCACCTTTCTTCTGCCCGTAGTCGTCGTCACGATCTTCGGAGCGGTCTTCGGGGGTGACAAGAAGCAGGACTTCTTCTTCGGAATGTCCAGCATGCAGTACTACACGCCGACGATCGCCGCGGTATCCGTACTCGGCGCCTGCTACGGCCAGTTGGCGATCGTGCTGTCGACACGGCGTCAGACCGGCCTGCTCAAGCGGCTGCGTGCGACTCCCTTGCCTGCCTGGGTCTACTTCGTCGGCCTGTTGGCGCACTGCGTGCTGGTCAGCCTCATCGACGTCGTCTTGGTCATCGGTGTGGGAACGCTCTACGGGGTGGCACTGCCCACTCACTGGACGGCGCTTGCGCTGACGCTGGTACTGGGTGCTGCGAGCTTCTGCGCCCTCGGCGCCGGCGTCGCGTCGTTGGTCAGAAGCGCCGAAGCAGCCCCCGCGCTCGTGCAGTTCATCCAGTTTCCGCTGGTGTTCATCTCCGGCAGCTACTTCCCCATACATGCCGGCGTGCTGAACACCATCGCGGGTCTGCTTCCGGTCAAGCCCTTCAACGAGGCCATGATGGCTCCCTTCACGCACGGGGGCGGGTACCAGTGGAAGGAGCTGGGGGTGCTGGCTGCCTGGGGCGTCCTCGGCGCAGTGGTGGCTGTCCGACGTTTCCGCTGGGACCCCAGGCCCGAATAACTGCCTCCCCGAACAACGGCCTTTGGATTGACATGGCGCGGGGCGGGATCGCAATTACGCGATCCCGCCCCGCGCTCGGCCGTACCGGAGGGTCAGCAGTCAGTGCCCGGTCAGAGCGTTGATCGACCGCATGGCGTCTCCGTAGAGCCAGTCGAGGTGTGCGAGATCCCGCTGTTCCGCCAGCGCGGCATCGCGTTCGGCCTGAAGCGGTCCGTCCGAGAGGTGGAAGGTGCGGGAGCGCAGCCGTGACTGCCGGTGGACCTCGGTCGTACGGGGCATCCGGATCGCTTCATATCTGCCCAGCGCACCCGGCACGTCGGTCATGTACTCGGTGAGGCTGTCCGCCAGTACGACGGCATCCTCCAGCGCCTGGCTCGCCCCTTGCGACAGGAAGGGAAGCATGGGGTGAGCGGCGTCACCGACCAGAGCCACGCGACCAGTGCGGTACCGGTCGGACAGGTTCCGGTCGAACAGTCCCCAGCGGGTCACCGATCCTGCTGCGCGCACGACCTGCATGACGTCTTCGTGCCAGCCGTCGAACTCCGCCAACAGGCCCCTGACGTCGGCGGGCGAGCTGCGCGGAGCGGTGCCCGAGGACGGATCGGCACACACCGCACTGAAATGGACCGTCCGTCCGGACGAGACGGGGTAGTAGGTGACATGACGGCCGGGGCCGAACCAGAACATCACCCGCGGATCGTCCTCGAAGGACGGCACGGCGGAGGCCGGTACCAGCCCCCGATACACCGAATACCCCGAGAACACCGGCCTGTCGTCCACCACCGCAGTGCGCAGGGCGGAGTGCACACCGTCCGCACCGATCACCACGTCAGCCGTCGCCGAGCCACCGTCGGAGAAGCGCAGCTCCACCCGGTCGTCGTGCTCCACCACACCGCTCACCGCCCGCCCGAGATGTATTTGCCCCGGCGGCAGCAGGTCGACGAGACAGGCCTGCAGATCGGCACGGTGAACTAGGTAGTAGGGCGCCCGAAACCGGTCCTCGCAGACGTTTCCGTGCGCGACACGGGACAGGAGCGTTCCGTCGTTCCAGCGTCGCGTCTCGATCGCGCGCGCTGTGCTGCCCCTTCGGCGAATGGACGGCTCGGCACCGAGTTCATGGAGAATGCGAGCACCGTTGGGAGACAGCTGGATTCCCGCGCCCACCGTGCCGAGCGCGTCCGACTTCTCGTACACGTCGCAGCGCACACCGCGTCGGCGCAGCAGGATGGCGACGGCGAGTCCCGACACCCCCGCTCCGACCACGGCCACACGCATGCCGGCGGCTGTCATGACACCACTCCCGTTCCTGCCTGGTCCGTACGACGTTGCGCCCCCGCTTCATGGCCGTAGAGCCATGCGCGCTCGCGCAGTCCGGCCAGACCGGCGGCCCTGCGCATCGCCCGGTCCCGTTCGCGTTGCTGCGGGCCGTCGGCCAGATGCATGGTGTTCGCATGACCTCGTGAGCCCTGCTGGATGGCTGCCGTACGCGGTGCGCGGGCCTTCTCGTACTTGGCGAGCAGCTCGGGCACCTCGTCGCGACAGGCACCGGCCAGCAGCGAGGCCAGTTCCACCGCGTCCTCGACGGCCTGGTTCGCGCCCTGCGCCATGAAGGGAAGCATCGGGTGCGCTGCATCGCCGAGCACCGTGAGCCGGTCGGCAGACCAGGTACGCAGCTCAGGCCGGTCGTACAGGGCCCAGCGGCGCACCATGTCGGTGGCGTGGGTGATGTCCGAGACCAGTCCGTGCCAGCCGTCGAAGGCCGCCACCAGTTCTGCGGGGTCGCCGGCCGCCGACCAGGACTCCGCCCCGGCTTCGGCGAGCGGGGCGATCGCGGCGAAGCTCATCAGCCGTCCACCGGCCACCGGGTAACACACGAAGTGCCGACCCGGACCCAGCCACATTCTGATCAGCGGTTCGCGTGCCGGGGCCGGCAACCGGCCGACCGGAACGAGGCCCCGGAAGACGCCGAGACCGGAGAACACCGGTGCGTCGCGGACGAGGGCCTCCCGGACCACGGAGTGAATGCCGTCGGCCCCCACGACGAGGTCCGCGCGATGCGTGGTTCCGCCCGCGAAGGTGAGCACCATGTCCTCGCCGTCCCGGGAGACGCCCTGCAGTTTGTGCCCGAGCCGCAGCGGTTCCGGCCCGACCAGCCGGAGCAGAGCCCCTTGAAGGTCCGCGCGGTGTACGGCGTAGTAGGGCGCCCCGTACAGCTTCTCGCACGCGACTCCGAACGGAGTGCCGGCGATCAGTCCGCCCGCCCAGCGGTACACGCGCATCTCCTCGATGGCCACGGCCCGCTCCCGCAGCGCGGGCTGGAGCCCGAGCCGGCGAAGGTGGCGGGCGGCGTTCGGGGCGAGTTGTACCCCCGCTCCGATCTCCGCCATGGAGCGGGTCTGTTCGAACACCTCGCACCGTGTGCCCGACGCGGCGAGGGCCGCCGCCAGGGTCAGTCCTCCGATGCCTGAACCGATCACGGCGATACGCGGTTGGTCGGTCATCAGCGGGCTCCGTGAGCCGGTTCGGAGGCCGGGAAGGCGTCCGCCAGCCAGGCGTAGGTGCGCAGTTCGTCGAAGAGGGTCCGGCCGAGGCGGTTGTGGAGCATGTGCACGTGTGAGACGAGGATCTGTCCGGGGACGGTCGTGGTGGTGGTGCGGATCTCCCCGACAAGCTCCGACAGGGCCGCGTGCCAGGCGTCGAAGGGGCCGTGCTGCGCGGGATCGAGCGGCTTCGCGGTCGTCCTGGTGATACGGCACAGCTGGTCCAACTGCTCCTGGGTGCAGCCGAATCCGGCCGCCCAGGAACGCCAGGCCAGCAGACTGTTGGCATAGAAAGCGGCCTGCTCCGCCTCGTCGCCGAGCGCGGCGGCCGCGGAGACCGTGGCGCGCAGGGCCAGGACGGAACGCGCCTGGGGAGTCGACACATGCGGCAGCAGAGCCAGCACCAGCTCGCTCGACATCTGGAACAGCCGCTCCGTGCGCGACATCAGCTGCGGGCCGCCGTAGCGTGCGGTCTCCGGCTCGTAGACGGCGCGGTGCACGCCCGGAGCGTGAAGTGCCGCCACGTCCGCGTCGTCGCCGTACTCGCTGCGCGCGAGGAGGCGTGCCTCGGTCCGGTACGCGTCCTCGCCGAACGGACTCTCTCCGGTAGCCGGTTGTCCCGCGCTCTCCAGCCGCTCCCGCAGCAGCCCTTCCACCCGGTCGAATTCCGCCGGGCTCAAGTTGCCCACGCGCAGCCTGAGATGGGGGCCGCCCTGCCAGTAGCGGATGAAGAACCAGGGTGCGCCGTCGAGCGATTGCACTGTCGGCGCGACGACGTCGTTCACCACCCGGTCCAGCAGCGACTGTGCGTTGGAGGCCAGATGTAGATGCCATGAACTCCACTGCGTACGCGACGTCGTGTCGCCGTCGGACTCCAGGTGGCCGGGCGCTGTCTGCTGTATCAAGGCGTTCTCCTCCATCAGACTCTGATGTCCAGCAGCTCGTGGGTCGCGTGCCTGGGGGCGCCGGCCACCGCGGCCAGGGCGACCATCTCGTCCGGTTCCAGCCCGAGGATGCGCTGCGTGGGTATCTCGTTGAAGGCGCGGACCGGGCGGGCGAACATCCCGTGCGCCGTGGCGGACAGGCACAGGCCGTGCAGGGCCCAGCCGCAGTAGTACTGCGCCGCGCTCCACCCGCCCGGCCCGAAGCGGGTGAACAGCTCGCGCGGTTTCACCGACAGGAACCAGATCGCCGCGGCGTTGCGGATGTCGCAGCCGGCGTCCGTGCTGAGGCCGTACCCGTACTCCGCCTCCAGCCGGGCCGCCGCGGTCCGGTCCGCGGACAGCAGGACCGCCTCGCTGTCGCGGGCGCGGTGGATGCCGTCCTCGTGGCCTTCGACGTCCTGGACCACGGCGGTGACCGTCACCAGCTCGGACACGGCCCGCAGGGTCGGTCCGGGCGGCGGTACGCCGAGCCAGCGGATCGCGTCCCGCACGGAGCCGGCGGGCATCCGGGTGCGCCGGCCGCTCATGCCGAGCAGACCGCGCGGCATACGGCCGGAGTTGCGCTGCCACATCAGTTCCGCCCAGTCCTCGGACGCTCCGGGCGCGGACGGGAGACGCGCCGGAACGGCCGGGGTGACGGGGGTCGCGGGGTCGGTGAACGCCTGGGCGCGATTGACGCGCACCAGATCCCTGAGCGCCGCGTCCTGTGGGCGGTCCTCGGGCACCCCGGACGGCTCCGGCTCGTCAGCGGACCGGGCGGCATCGTCCGGCCCGAGCTCGATCACGAGGGGCAGCGACCATTCCCAGCTCGGCGTCAGCCCGAGTTCGTCCAGCAGGTCTGCCGAGCCCTCGTGCGGCAGCACCAGCCGGCCCGACAGCCCGAACAGTTCGAGGGCCAGCGCCAGGGAGCGCAGGGTGATGCCGAGTTCCAGGTTCACCAGCGAGCCGCGGAACCACTTGTAGCCGCGGGGGATACGCGTGTACCTCCCGGTCAGCGCGATCCGCCGGTGCCGCCCGCGGTGGCGGCCCGAGGTGAGCGCGGTGAGCGCGTGCCGCTCGGGTTCGAGCAGGTGCCAGCGCTCACCGTCGTCGACGAAGACCTGCACCGGGTAGAGGCAGCGCGGTGAGGCGTAGCCGCGGTGCGGGTTGTAGACGTTCTCCGGGTCGGACCACTGCACCCCGAAGGCCGCGACGAGCGCATGGGCCAGGGCCTCGTCCGGGTCGGACGGGGCCGCCCGGCCGTGCGGGAAGGGCAGCGTGCCGAGCAACTCCGCGGTGCCCCGGGGCAGTTCCGTACGCCGTCCACCTCGGACGCACGCGGGCGGGGGCGGGGCCACGTGCGACGTCATGGGCGGCTCCGGCACCCAGGTCCAGGATGGTACGGATGGTTCATCGCAGCCGGCGCCGAACTCGTACCATAGGGGCTCGCGTTCGATGTTGTTGTCGCCGAACGGCGGCGGCAGGTCCACGGGGGCCCGCCGGACCGTACCGGTCGTCGTCTCGCTCATGCGTCTCTCCTCGGGACGCGACCGCACGTCGGGCCGCTCACGGGAACGGGTGCGGGTCATAGGGGATTTCCCGGTTCTCCTCCGGCGTCCCGGCCAGCGCGGCCGTCAGACGCGGGAGGTTCTTCAGACGCTGCTGCGCGTGGCCGAAGCACATCGGGAGGATGCCGGGGACGACGGCCTTGGCGACCGCGACGCCGACGTCGGCGTGCTCGCGGGTGGTCTGGTTCACCAGCACGATCCGGTCGAGCCCGGCGTCCGCGTACAGCCCGCGCACATGGTCCAGGGCGCCGCGCACCGTGCCGCCGGAGGCCCGGCGCAGGGCGTCCGGCCAGCCGGGGAAGGCCTCCCGCAGGGTGATCTCCGGGCCGCCGAGGACCTCGGTGACCCGGGACAGCTTCTCGGGGAGGGTGTACAGCTGCGGATGTTGTTCGAGCTCCACCAGCTTCCAGGGGTCGTCGAGCATCCCCTCGGCCTCCTCGCGGTTCCACTGCACCTTGTTGGTGACGAGCTGGGCGACCTCGCGCAGTGCGCCGCGGATCGCGGTGTCCGGGTTGGCTCCCGAGCCTCCGGACGAGTACGTGGCGGGGAACGGGTTCCGGCGGTTCACGACGAGCACCCAGACGATCGGCAGGTCGATGTCCTGCCGCGCCACGAGAACGTGCACGTCGAAGCCGCGGGTCTGGATCAGGTCGATGAGGCTCCGGTTCTCCGGGTCCGTGATCGACTCGTTCGTGATGCGGGGCAGCGGTGTCCGGCGGTGCCAGGACAGCAGGAAGGCGTCGCGTTCGGCGAGTTCGAGCAGGGAGTGCAGGGCGGCCTCTTCGAGGCTCGCTCCGGCCGCGCAGCCGCTCGAAGAGTCGTGGAAGTACTTGCGCAGGGTGCCAGGTTCGGGCGTACGGCCCTCCGCGCGTGCCTGCCGTGCGGTCACGCGCGCCGCCCGGGCCGCGTGCCGGGCGAGCTTGAACCGCTGCTCGTACTGGTAGAAACCGGCCTCGGCGGGGACCAGTTGAGGCGCGCCGGAGGCCAGGTCGTGACCCCACACCCAGTCCATGGGCGTGTCCGCCGTGTGCGGAAGCACCTGGCAGCTCGGGTGGGTCAGCTGCTGCTCGGTGTGCTCGCCCAGGGTGGCCGGATCCAGGGCGTGCTCGGACACCTCGCGATAGCTGCGCTCCAGCAGGAGCGGGGTGTCGAAGGGAAAGCTGCCGAGCCGCTCGTAGGTTTCGATGATCCCGACCGGGTCGGCCTCGGCGAACGTTCCCGCACGGCCGTGCCCCGGAGCGGCGGCGTCGGGGGCCAGGCACATGCTCATGGCGAAGGGGACGTTCGATTCGCGCATGACGACCTGGATCGGCCCGTAGCGGGCGTCGAGCAGACGGTCGCGCAGGGCGCCGGGCTCCACCAGACGCGCGCCACCGGTCCCGCGCGTCGGGTCGTGGGGGGAGAGGGGTTCGGCGCGAAGCGTCAGGGGGGCGGGCTGCCAGTCGTCGTCGAGCACCCTTCCGGGTGCGGCGCACGCCTGGCAGAAGAAGCTGCGCGGGATGCGGTGCCGTCGCACGTACTGACTGCCGACCGCGTACAACTCGCCCGGCTGCAGGGGGTGATCGGCCAGGTTCTCCAGGGCGGCGTCGAGCAGATCGGGCAGCAGGGGCCGGGACGCGCGCGGAACGACGCGCGGTGCTTGCAGGGTGTCCGCCAGGGGATGCTCGGCGGTGTTGCGTTCCCGCACCTCGGCGCAGCCCGCGCAGCCGGAGTCCGTGCCGGGCACCCACCGCGGACCGACGATCACCTCGTCGTCGTAGACCCGGACCGAGACGAGTTCCTCGCCGTTCGCGGCGCTCTTCTCCCACTGCGCCCGCTCCCAGGCCAGGTCCCAGCCGCGGTTCAGCGCGACCACGGCGCCCACCGCGCCGCCGATCCGCCGCAGCGTCTCCTCCCAGGAGGTGTCGCGGAGCGCCGTCATGCCGGGGCCGTACTGCTGTTCATCGCGCATGGCGGAGCTCCTGGGTGAGCTGACGGGCGCGGACAGGGCCGGCCCAGAAGGGGATCTCGCCGAGCGCGAGGTCCGCCCGCAGGGGACGCCCCGTGTAGCGGACGCCCCGTGCCGCGGCGAGCCGGCCGGCCTGCTCGCGCAGCGAGCGGATCTCTTCCTCGTCCGCGGAGTTGACGGAGTCCGTGCGCAGCGCGGGCACACCAGCCCCGGCGCCACGGGTGGCGTTCACCTGGGCCCGGGCCAGGGCCGTACTCAGCGCCTCGCGCACCGCGGTGTCGCCATCGGGGGCCCAGGCCGCTCCCAAATCCGCGCCGTCGGCGGTGAGTTCGACGCGGGCCAGCCGCCAGTCGAGGCCGGGAACGTGCAGCAGGCGTACGGTGAGCGGCTCCGGCTGCCGGTCCTGCAGGATCCGCCGGATACGGGCCGTCTCCTCGCTCTCCACGGGAGCCGTGTGCGAGGCCTCCGCCTCGTCGGCGAGCAGCCGCAACACCCCGTCCAGGAGCCAGCGTTCCACCGTCTGCCCGGCGGCAGCCGCTTCACCCTCGGCCGTCGTGCCGGAGCGCCGCAGCGCCTCGAGGGCGGCCCCTACCGTCGCGGACCGCTGGTCGGGCGCCCATACGGTGACCTGCCCCGGGGTATCGGACCGCAACTCCATCTCCCGTACAGCCAAGGGCATTTGAGGGAGAATCTGCTCCGCGCGCGCCGGAGTGAACAGGCCCTTCCACCGAGCAGTGAGGGCGTTGACCCGCTCGATCGCCTGGTCGGGGTCGGGGAGCGGTTCGGCGGGTGCGTCATCGAGCGTCCGGGGCTCTTCGTCCACCATGTCGGCGGCGCCGAGGAGGACGCGTTCCGCGACGAGTTCGGCGCCGTGCACCACGTGTGTCGCGCCGCCCTCCTCGATCCCCGCCAGGACATCGAACATCAGCTGGCCGGCGATCGCGCCGATCATCGCGTCCGCGACAGGCCGGGCGGCCGGCCCGAGCCCCTCGCCCCGCGCCCATCCGAGCACCCTGCCGCGGACAGCCGACAACACCGGATACCCGTCGGCGTCCCGGACGACCGGGCCCGCCTGCAGCACACGGTCGTCGAGCACGACCGGTACGACCGGCACGCCGTCCGGTATCCGCCCGGCACCGTGGATCCCGAACCCTCCGGCCCGCAGCTCCTCGTCGGTGCCGCACCACAGCACGGCGTCCACCTCGCCGAACTCGGCGACGTCCGGCGTGAGCACCTGGCCGACCCCAGCACGAGCGAGGCCCCGGGAAGCCGGACGTACCGCGTCCGACGGTCCGAACAGGGCGACCCGAGCGGCGCGGACCCCGGCGAAGACCGCATACGGATCGGCGCACACCGATTCCAGATAGGCGAGCGAGCCCGCGTACCGCTCCCGGTCCTCGGCGCTTGGTCCGGCCCCGCTCAGGACGTCCTCGTCCAGCAGCATGCCGTGCGCGCGCAGCCCGCCCGTCAGTCGGCGCACCACGGGCCGCGCCCGTTCCGTGCCCAGCGCCGCCACCAACTCGTCCTCGGTCGTGCCCCGTTCGAGCAGCGGGACACACACGTCCGCGACCTTGAACAGCCCGTCCCAGCCCTTGAGGACGAACTGGGCCCGCGCGCCACTGAAGTACACCCCGCCCGGCACCGGGGCGCAGTGCAGATACGGCCTTGCTCTCATCCTCATCGGTTGTCTCCTTCGTACTGGAACAGGCCGCCCGGGGTGCGTCCGATCTCCACCACCCACTCCTGCGCGTGCGTCCCGTCGACCACCGAAGGCAGCGCCTCCTCCAGGTAGTTGACGGCCTCTTCCTCCGTTGCCCGGCGGTCCAGCATCTTCGGCAGCACCCGGGTGCTCAGCGCACTGGAGAAGTCCACGTACTGCGGCTTGTGCTGGAGCCGGCGGGGCAGTACGTCGGCCGGGTCGAGAGTCCGGGGCGAGTCCTGCCCGAACGCCGTCTTGACGACGACCTCTTCGGGAACGCCGTGGTGTGCGCGCCAGGCGGTCAGCGCCAGCAGCCGCTCGTGCTCCGCGGGCCCGGCGCCCACGGCTGAGGCCAACTCCCCGCCGCCGTACCAGCGGCGCCTGGCCAGGACGACCTCGCCGATCGAGATCCTGGGGCACATCAGCGTGTGCCGCCGGTCGCGGGGCTGTGCCCGGTGCCAGCCGTCGAGCAGGTCGTTGTTGAGCCGGCCCCCGGTGGACAGGGACGTGGCCAGGGACAGCGGTGGCGGGAAGAGCCCCGGGTGGCCTGTGCCCAGCGGAAGCACGCGGATGCGCCGTCCGTCGGCGTCCTCGACAGCGAGCGTGTCGGACTCCGTGTCGTGCACCAGGCGCAGTGAGAACCAGTCGTCGGGCCGCAGCCCCTCCGGCAGGATGCTTGGATGGGCGTTCACGTTGAGGCGGTGCAGCCCGAGGTCCTCCACCACGCGGGCGCCGTCCCACGCGTACCGGTCGAGGAGCCGCCGCGCCAGGTGGGGGAGGGAATCGCCGCCCAGCTTCCGGTCGGCGTCCAGGAACCGGGCGTACAGCATGCCGTGTCCGGGCAGCCCGTCGTTGAACACCAGCCGCTCGCCCGCGGCCTGCACCATGACCCCGTAGCTCATCGGATCCTGGCGGATGCGCCGCGGCAGGTCTGCGGTCAGTTCGACGGCCTCCTGCGCGGACAGCGCGATGTCGGGCTCACCGCCGTCCACTGCCTTCGTGATGCGGGACTGGGTCTCCTCGATCACCCGGCGGCGCAGGGCGAACAGCTGCTCCAGGCTGCCGTCCGCGGTACCGAGACCGCGCAGCGCGTCGGCGTCGCCCCGGGCGTACGACTCGCCCATCACGGCCGCCCGCCGGGAGACCTCCTGGACCAGGGACTCGGCGTGCTCGGTGAGTGGTACGGACGCTCCGGCACCGAAGCGCTGTACGAACGTGGCCGTCGTGATCACGCGGACATCGTGCAGCCAGTCGAACACCGACAACAGCTCCACCGTCGCGCCGACGTCGGCCAGCGGACGCCGCCAGCGGCTGGAGTCGACGGTGAGCGGGGACAGGACGTAGTCCTCCTCGACCGTGACCCGTGCGGGCCGCCGGGCCTGTTGGCTGAGCTGCTCGAAGTCCCCCTCGATCGCCCGGAGTTCGGCCCTGCGGTCCGCGGCGGGCCCGGTCGCGAAGCGCGGCAGCCGGGACCTGACGTCGTCCAGCAGCGCGGAGCCCGGGGTCCCGGGCCGGGTGAGCAGCGCCGACAGCTCGGCGGCCCCGTCCTCCGGCTCGTCGTAGCTGCACAGGATGCCCTGGTGGACCGCCTGCAGTACGGCCTTCGCGGCGTCCTGCGCCGCACACCCCGTCTGCGCGGAGATGTGCGCCACCACCGAGCGCACCGGCCTGGGGCCCATGACGGTCGCGTCGACCAGCGCCCGTACTACGCCCTTGACCGGGGCCGACAGCCGCTGGAAGCCGGATTCGGTGGGCCGCAGGAAGTACAGCGTGTCCCGGCCCTCGTTGAGGGCGGAGGTGGGGGACAGGGCCACCCAGGCGTTCAGCAGCGCGGCGCCGGTGGCCGGGCTGAGGCCGCCGAGGACGTAGGCCAGCATGACGCGGTCCAGGCCTGGAAAGGCGGTGGCGCCTTCGAAGCGCACCTCGCCTGGGTCGACTCCGCCGGGCCCGGGCCGGGCGATGCCGACGGCGGTGAAGCGGGCGAGCGGGCTGGTGCGCACCATGGCCCGCGTGACGTACTGGATCAGTCCCCGCTCCGACTTGCGGCTGCGCGCGGAGAGTCGGTCCGGACCCGCGACCGCGGCGCGGTAGCGCTCCGACTCCTCGTACACCTCGGGGGAGACGAGGGCCAGCGACCGTCGCAGGTGCTCGTCGCCGAGTAGCTTCGCGAGCGTCCGGCGCTCCCGGTCCGCCGCCTGCTCGTAGCGGCGGGCCACCTCCTCGCGCAGTCCGCGACGCAGCTCCGTGGCGCGCAGCCAGCCGGACACCGAGGGCGCCGTCGGCGGGACGTCCTTGACGGGCCGGTCGTTGTGGACGGCACGGCGTACGGCGATGAGCCGACCGCGCTCGCCGTCGTCGGCCGTGATGCCGATGAGGGCGTAGAGCTCCTCGGAGCACTGTTCGGCTGCCGACCGCACCGCGCGTTCGGCCTCCGCGAGCCGGGCCAGGAGGTCCCTGAGGTCGGGATCCCCGAGACGGCTGCGGAGCAGCGGGTTGATGCGCAGGAGCCACAGGGGCTCCTGGTGCGGGGCCGGTCGGGCCGGCTGCGGTGCGGTGACGGCGGGCGTCTCGAGTGCGGTCATCGGGTGGCCTCCTGGGCCCTTGCCCACCGCACCTGCCCCTTGGCCAGCCGCTCCTGCCAGGTCTCGCCGACGACCTCGTCGATCGTCTCGGCGAGGGCGTAGCACATGTAGTACCGCTGGATCGGGGAGACGGTGAGCAGGGGCAGCTGCTGGTAGAAGAGGTTGATCAGCATGCGGTACGCGGCGAACCACGGGGGCGGGTTGTCGATCACCCCGGATTCGACGGTGGCCCGGTGGAAAGCGGTGTCGGGGTGCTTGCCCTGGGGGACCACCTCGGGCGCGGTGGGCGGGCCCATGGCTGTGTTGTCCACGGAGGCGGTGACCGCGTCCAGCATCGCGGGCGTCAGCCGGCCCTCCGTCACCGCGCTGTCCAGGGCACCCGTGGAGTAGGCGAAGGCGGTACGCCACTCGGCCGCAGCCGGGCCGACCTCCCCCGCGAGCCGCTGCTCCACCACGGTGCGCAACAGGGGCGCCTCCGTGGCCAGGCGCGCGGCGAACACCGGGCGCACGTCCTTGCTGGGGGCCGCCCAGGCGAGGAAGGCCTCGGCGTGCGAGCGGAACGAGAAGGCGCCGTGGGCCAGCCCCAGGAAGTAGGAGTCGCCCAGCGCGACGAAGGCCTCGGCGAGACGGGTGGTGGCCAGGGACGGATCCCGGGTCAGTTCCTCGATCGTGTTCATCAGCGGCGGGCACAGCACACCGTGCACGACCTCGGCCTCCCGCAGGCCGTGCAGCAGCGGGTCGCCCGGGGCCACGTCGTCCGAGCCGAGGAATTCGACCTCCCCGTGCTCGCGCATCGGAAGATACGGCGGCGGCACCGCTTCCAGCCGGCCGAACTCCCGTGCCTGCGCGAGATAGGTTTCCTCGTCCAGCGCCCGGTCCCCGGGCAGGGGACCGGCGTCCAGCTGCCGTGCGAGGCTCTCCCAGGGGAGTTCCTGACCCAGCGCACCCCGGCCGATGATGTCCACGTGCGGGCCGTGCAGCCATCCCCGGCGCAGCCGTACGACGACGCCCCCGCTGTCGCGCACGGCGCGGGCGAGGGGCACCACGGACCTGGAGAGCCACCCCAGCGTCACCGGCGCTCTGGTGAAGAGCCGGACTCCTGCGGGGTGGTCTTCTGGCGCATTGGCACTCATGGGCACTCATCTTTCAAGAATCGAATGCGATCAGAAAAGGACTGCCGATTACTTCCTGACAAGCGTCATATGCTTCATGACACCTGTACTGCATTTCGGGATGAAGCGCTGCGGTAGGCTGGGCCGGTGATCAATGAATCCGGCAGCCGAAAATTGAGCGAAAACCGGCCCGTGCAAGGCGCGGTCATCATGTCCGTTTTCGCATCGATGTGGGAAATCCTGGGGGTGTCCGGACTGATACCTCGGGTGTCCGCGCCGGCGTTGTTCTGCATAGTCGCGCTGGCGGCGGCCGTGGCGGTCACGGCGGTGACCCTCGCCATCCGGTTCGGCGCGCTGCCGGGCCAAAGGCGTATGCGCCGGGTGGCGCCGAACAGCTTCCGGGTTTTCGGCCAGGTGAATATCGGTCAGACCGTGGCGGTCGTCGCGGCGATCCTGCTCCTCGGCCGGCTCGGCCTGTGGCCCTACGTTCCCGCCGCGGTGTGCCTGATCGTCGGGCTGCACTTCCTCCCGCTCGCGCGGTCCTTTGCGCAGCCGCAGTACTGGTGGACCGGTGCGCTGCTCATGGCCCTGGCGCTGGCCGCGGTCCTGATGCTGGCCGGCGGCATCGACGCCGCGAACGTCCGTGTCCTGCTGGGATTCGGGGCCGCCGCCGTCCTGTGGGTCACCGCGCTGCACGTCGCCCGCCGGGGCTGATCCACGGGCCCGGTCCCGGACGGACGGCGGTGTTCACCCCCTCGGGGGTGAACACCGCCGTCCGTCTCACCGGATCAGACGATCGGCCTTCGTCAGCAGGTGGACGAAGAGCAGGTCGACGAGGACGACGACGTGCCGCCGCTGCCGCCGGAGGCGCCCATCTCGGGCAGGGCCACGCCCTGCGAGACCTCCAGGACCTCCAGTTCGGTCACGTCGAACGAGGCGAAGACCTGCTCGATGTCGGCAGAGTTGACCGAGACGGTGTTCATTGAGAACTCCTCAACAGTGTCCTTGTACGACCGGACGGCCGCACAAGGAAACTATTTCGAATTTCCTGGCCGGAAACCAGTGTGTGGCGCCTTCGATTGACACTTGTCACGTGCGCGATTACTGATATCACGAGAAGGTAAGTGGAATTTCGAGTTCCGTCGAATGGAAAAGTGAATACCCCCACCTATTCGGTGGGGGCTCAATTCTTGATGTCTTTCCGTGTGCTCAGTCCCGGCGCAGCTCCGAGCCGGCCCATGCAGCCCACTCCGGGTCGTTGACCCACTCCCAGCCCTGTTCCCGGTCCCAGATGCCGGGGTCGCCCGGCGGCCGGCTGCCCAGGATGAAATCGCCCACGGACGACTCCTGCAGATAGTCGAGGCCGAGGACACGCGCCGACATGTCGGCGTTCCCGATGCCCAGACCGCACGGCGCCATCCCCATCGCCGTCGCCACCAGGTACATGGTTTGGTACAGCACGCCGGTGTGCCGCAGGGTCGTCGCGTAGGCCATACCGCTGTACTTCCAGGACAGCCGCTGGAAACGGGAGGTCATCGTGAGCAGGACGTCAGGGTCGGCCTCCCTGGACGTCGCCGCGGACGCCACTTCCAGCATCGCCCTGCGGTCGAGGGGATCGTCGTTCACCAGGACGAGCCGGTGCCCGACCGGGTCGTAGTAGTAGATGCCCTCATCGATGCCCGTACACCGCTGGATGGTCAGGTACAGCTCCAGCTCGAAGGCCGAGCCGCCGGTGGGATAAGGGCGCGAGACGATCTCGCCGCCCGGTTCGTCGCCCTCGGACGGGACGAAGTGGGTCCTGACCCGGCCCACCCGGTAAAGGAACTCGCCGATCTGCTCGGCGGTGAGCGGCTGTTCGCCGTAGCTGCGGAACGACCTGCGGCCTTCCAGCGCCGCGGTCAGGCCGGGGTCGCGCCGGGTGACGTCTTCCAGCGAGGGGCGGTGCAGTGCGATCGAGGGCCCGTCGGGCGGCGGCTTGACCGCGGGGCGCGGGGCGAGCTTCCCCTTGTGCGGGAACACGCCGCCCAGCGGTTCGTCGAACCGTCCGCTGCGGATGCGCGAGTGGAACAGCAGGTCGTGGAAGTCCCATTGCCGCAGGGTCGGGTCCTCCTCCCGGTCGAAGCCCTCCTCGAAGTCCCCGCCGAACTCCTCGCCGGGTGAAAGGACTTCGACGAATCCGGCGCCGACCAGCAGGCCCAGCAGTGCGCCCGCCTCATCCGCCGTCAGGTCGCCGCCGGCCGACTCGGCGAGATCGCCGACGCGCGCAGCGGCCGCGAGCGACGCGACGAGCGCCCGGGCGGCCCGGTGGACCAGCAGCACCCTGACCTTGGCCAGCGGCGACTCCAGCACCAACGTCCCGGACCTGGTGCGGCACAAGGCGAACCGGGACAACCTCACCAGGCTGTCCGGTCGTACGTCCGCGGCCTCGGGAGCGGCGTCGTACGCGGTGTGCTCGAGTCGGATCAGCTCTCGCCCATCGATCCGTACGCCCCGCACGAGCAGACGTCCGATACGGCCCAACAGGCGCTGGAACTGGACGCGTTCGGCGGGACCGAGTTCGTCGAGGGCCTTGTCCATGGGGACGAGGTCACCGGCGAGCCGGGCGAGGGCGTCCCGGACGCCCCCCTCGGGGAGCCGGACGGCGAAGGTGTTCACGGGTGTGGCGAGGCTGACCGACGTGGCGTCGAACCCGACCCGGACGTCGTCCCGGAAGCCTACGAGGTACTCGACTTCGGGCCACGGGTTACCAGGTCGCATACTGACCTCCGAAATCGTGGATACGGATCTCCTATGGTCGTGCGGCGGCCATCACCCGTGGCAAGAGACCGATGACGAGGATCAGTTGGTCCATGACATTGGTCATGGGGCCGCCAGAATTGCTTCAAGTGGCCGTCGAATTACCTTTGTTTCACGGCTGATGATGATTGTCATCCGCCTCGGCGGGACGCTTGCGCGTGCCGTCCCGCCCTTCCAGGATTGTTGCTGATCACTCGATGTGCCGCGACGGAAGATGGGACGGGAATGTCTACGGGGCAGACGCTGAACAGCCACACGACACAGACCCGGCACTATGTTCTGCGCATTCTGGAGTGGCTGGAGAAGGACCCGGAGAGAATCGCCGTGCATTCCTGGAACGGCGACGTCACCGCCGCCGATTTCCACCGGTCCGTGGCGAGCGCCGCGACTTCCCTCGCACGGGCCGGAATCGGCCCCGGCGACACGGTGGCCGTCCTCACCGAGCCGAACTGCGCGGCCATGCTCGCCGCGCGCTACGGCGTCCACTTGCTCGGCGCCGCCGTGACCCATATCCGCTCCATGAACGCCCGGTCCGACGCGGACGAACTGCCGGCGGCCGAGCAGGCCCGGCTGCTGCGGGCCACCGGCGCGCGAGCGCTGGTGGTCGACGGCCCCAACGTCCGCCGTGGCCGCGCTCTGTGCGAGAACCGTGACGGCACCGCACTCGTCACGCTCACCGGTGACGACGCCGTACCGGGCACCGTGGACCTGCCCCCGGCCGCCCGCTACGCGCCGGACGACCCCGCGGTCGTGGATCTGACCAGCGGCACCACCGGCCGGCCCAAGCTCGTGCGCCGCTCCTTCGGGGCGCGGGGCCGGCTCGTCGACCTGTCCTTCGGCGTCTCCGCACCGGACCACCGGCCCACACTCCTGTCGGTCACGCCGGTCAGCCACGCCACGGCGACGATGGCGGACGCGGCGCTCGCCGCGGGCGGCACGGTGGTGCTGCACAACGGCTTCGACGTCGACGACGTGCTGCACGCGCTGACCGAGCAGCAGGTGACCGACGTGTACCTCGCGGTGCCCCACCTCTACCGGCTCATCGAGCAGCCCGGCATCGAGGACGCCGTCTTCCCGGCGCTGCGCCAGGTCCTCTACAGCGGTACGGCCGCCGCCCCGTCCCGCATCGCCCGGGCGGCACGCGTCTTCGGACCGGCTCTGGCCCAGCTCTACGGCAGCACCGAGGCCGGCGGCATGTGCACCCTGACTCCGCTGGACCACTGCGAACCAGAACTCCTGTCCAGCGTCGGCCGCCCCTTTCCCTGGGTGGAGATGGAAATCCGAGACCTCGACTCCGACGCGGCGGTCGAGCGCGGAGCGACCGGCGAAATATGCGTCAGGTCGCCCACCCTCATGGACGGTTACGTCGGCGAGGAGGAACTCGTCGGCCCCGCGATGCGTGACGGCTGGCTCCGCACCGGAGATCTCGGCCACTGGGACAAGTACGGATACCTCCATCTGCTCGGCCGAATCGGCAGTGTCGTCAAGGCGAACGGGATAAAGATCCATCCGTTGTCGGTCCAGGACGTCCTGCTCCGGCATGCCGACGTGGCGAATGCCGTGGTGTACGGAATCCGTAACACGGAGTACGCCGAGCACCTGGAAGCCGCCGTACAACTCCGCGCCGGTGCCCGCGGGAGCATCGACGAGCTGCGTGCCCATGTCGCCGCCTCGCTGTCGGCGGCCCACGTTCCGGAGAAATTCTCCTGGTGGGCGGAGATACCCCTCAATCTCTCAGGAAAGCCCGACTACGCAGTACTTGAAGGCCGAAAGGACGCGCAATGATTCCTCACGGGCATTTCGCGCGGTCGTTGCGCTTGCGGCGGCTGCACCACCACACCACGTCCGGGCTGATGATCACGCCCCTGGACCACTCGATCAGTGACGGTCCCGTAGTGCCGAGGAACAGCTCCATCGATCTGCTCGCGGGTCAGCTCGCGGCGGGCGGCGTCGACGCGATCGTGGTGCACAAGGGCAGTGTCCGGCACATCCGCCCGGAGCGGTTCGCGGACATGTCGCTGATCATCCATCTCAACGCGAGCACCGGACAGGCCCCGGACCCGGACGCCAAGTACGTCGTCACGGAGGTCGAGGAGGCCCTGCGCCTGGGCGCGGACGCGGTGAGCGTGCACGTCAACCTGGGCTGCGACGACGAGCGCCGGCAGATCGCCGACCTCGGCCGGATCTCCGACGCCTGCGACCGCTGGAACCTGCCGCTCATGGCCATGGTGTATCCGCGCGGACCGCGCATCGCCGACCCGCAGGACCCCGCGCTCGTGGCCCACGCGGTGACGATCGCGGCCGATCTGGGGGTCGACCTGATCAAGACGTCCTTCCCGGGCTCCCTGCCCGACCTGATGGCGCTCACCGAGGCCTGCCCGGTCCCGGTCCTCATTGCCGGCGGCCCTCCGCGGGCCACGGAGGACGGCGTCCTCGACTTCGTCGGCGAGGTTCTCGCGGGCGGTGCGCTGGGCGTCGCGATGGGGCGCAACATCTTCCAGTCCGGCGACCCGCAGCGTACAGCCGCGCGGGTGGCGCGGCTCGTGCACCGGCGGACGGCCGGCGAACCGGCAGCAGAATTCGACGACATGACGAGGGGACACCAGCGTGACGGACAGCAAGCTGTGCTGGCTTGACATACGCAAGGTCGGCGATCTTGCACCGGCGGTACTCGAAGAGGCGGTGCACCAGCGCATCGACGCCGTCGTCGCCGACGACGTGACGATGCTGGCCGATCTTCCCCCGACGGTCCGCAGGGTCCTCGTGCACGACGGCGGCGCGCCGGCGGACGGCTTCGCGGGCGCCGACCTGGTCCTGGTCTCCGGCAGCGCCGATGACCGCGCCAAGCTCGCCGAGGCGTACCCGGCAATCGAGTTCGGCCGCTACGTCGAGATCGTGGACGCGGACAGCCTGGAGACGGCCTGTCTGTCGGCCCGGACCGAGCGGTGGAGCCTCCTCGACTTCCGCGATCCCACGAAGATCCCGCTGGAGATCGTCATCGCGGCCGCGGCCGGGTGCGACGGGACCGTCGTGACGATGGCCGCCGACGTGGAGGAGGCCCGGATCATCTTCGGCGTGCTCGAACTGGGCTCCGACGGGGTGCTCATGCCCGCGCGGTCCGTCGGTGACGCCACCGCGCTGAAGCAGGCCGCCGGGACCACCACGGGGGAGATCCCGCTCGTCGAACTGGAGGTCACGGCGACCGCCCACATCGGCATGGGCGAGCGCGCCTGCGTCGACACCTGCAGCTACCTCGGCAAGGACGAGGGGATCCTGGTCGGTTCGCACTCGAAGGGCATGGTCCTCTGCGTCAGTGAGACCCATCCCCTTCCCTACATGCCGACGAGGCCGTTCCGGGTCAACGCGGGCGCGATCCACTCGTACACTGTCTCGCACCACGGCCGTACCCATTACCTCAGCGAACTCGTCGCAGGCAGCAAGGTGTTGGCTGTCGACACGAAGGGGCGCACCCGCGTGGTCAGCGTGGGACGAGTGAAGATCGAGACACGGCCTCTGATCTCCGTCGACGCGGTGGCGCCCAACGGGCAGACCGTGAACCTCATCCTCCAGGACGACTGGCACGTCAGAGTCCTCGGTCTGGGGGGTGCCGTGCTCAACAGCACGGAGCTTCGCCCCGGAGACAAGATCCTCGGCCATCTGCCGACGGCCGATCGCCATGTCGGCTATCCCATCGACGAGTTCTGTCGCGAGCAGTGACGCCCGTGCTGGTTCCCGGAGGCAGACTCGCCCCCGGGAACCAGCACATGTCTCTGCTGGTCAGCTGGTCAGATCCAACATCGTTCGCTCGCTATGCGCACAGCGTCGTAGCGGTTGCGCGCGTCGAGTTTTTTGATCGCTGCCGAGGCCAGGTTGCGGATCGTTCCCGCCGACAGATAGAGCTCCCCGGTCATCTCCTTGACCGACGCTCCCGACGCCGTGAGCCGCAGCACGTCCGCCTCGCGGTCGGTCAACGGGCCACCCTGTCCGCCCGCTGCAGGCAGCAGCCGCGGATCCATGATCACCTGTCCTGATGCGACGCCACGCACCGACTCGATCAGTCTCCGCAGTCCGGCGCTCTTGGGGACGATACTCAGTACTCCGGCTCTGAGAGCCCGGTCCACGAAGGCCCGCGTCGGAGCGTCCACGGTCAGCGCCACCCCACAAGCGGGACGCGCCTTGTGTATCTCGACGGCCGCAGTCACGCAGTCCCCGTCGACCCTGTCCGGGTCTATCAGCGCAACCTCCGCATCCGTGCGCTCAACGGCTTCGATCAGCTTGTGGTATTCGCTTACGACGGTCACCACATCAAGACCCTCTTCTCGGTTGAGCGACTCAGCCATCAGCTCGACGGTGAGAAGGGATCTGCCCACAATGACAACGCGACTTGCCATACCGCTCCCCGTTTTATCCCATGTGGCCTGTGTGGTCTCGCCGAAAGGCGCACAGGCCACTTGTGCATCACTCTAGAAAACACCTGTGCGACACGGCTGGACGTCTGAGGAAGATTTGAGCAAGACGTTCGGGTTTCTTGCCGTCCTCTTACTTCGCAACAGCAGCGCGTGGCCGCCATGGAGAGGCTGCCCGGGCGCCCCGCAAGTGGTCGACCCGTGTAGCTGGGGTTGTCGAGCAGTTACCAGGCCGATGGCCGGAAGTGCCATCGCGTTCACAACAGCCTGGGGTCCCTCATCGTGATCGGGTCCGCTGCCACTGCAACCATCGCCGCCCTGGACACCGGCAAAGAGCCGACCTGGCAGAGCGCTGCTCCGTAGGCGGGTCGGCGGCCGGCGGTTGCCCCCTCGGGCAGCCCTGTGCAGGTCCGACAACTGCTGTGTGTAGGTGCTGACGTGCAGCGCAGATGGCCCGAGGTGGCCAAGGGGTGGCCGGACGCCTTTGGACGGTGCAGCACGAGGTACCGGCGCTCAGCATGGCGCAGGTGGTTTGATCAGGCAAAACGGCATCCCGCAGCATCAGCCGTCACGCGACAACACGATCACTCGTGGCCTCGTAATGCGTAGGTCTCGGGTTCGAATCCCGAAGGCGGCTCTGTGGAAGCCCCAGAACTCACTCGCCGTGATCTGGGGCTTTGGCTTTTGCCGGACGCGACGATGGCGCCGTGCGCGTGCCGCCTCGCTGTGTCCGTGGCGGATCAGCGGTTCTGCCCTCCAGGGAATGGAGCGGAGCGCATGGTGGCGTGTCCTGGCCCGTGGGTTTCGCCGAGCTTCTGGTGTTGGTTCAGGTGGTCCCGTCCTGGCGTGTGTCGGGACAGTGAGGTGAAGGACACGAGGAGCAGTGTGGCGCAGAGCGGGATGAAGTCCTTGTTCGCCATCGGGAGGAGCAGGTCGCACAGGACGAGGAAGGGCGTCCATGCCTTAATGCGGCGCATCGCGGCGAGTTGGACCACGAGCGCGAGCATCCCTCCGCAGAAGAGGAAGGGGCCGGCCTGGTAGACGATCGGGGAGACCGCCGGTACCGCCGAAATCCGGGCGATGGCCTCGCTCATCATGTGATGGTCGCCGGTCAGTGCGCCGGCGACGACGTCGATGGTGAACTGTGCGATCAGGCACAGGGCTCCGGCCGTGGCGATTGCCGACAACGCGGTGGCGAGCCGGCCGTTCCCTGCCATGCGGCACAGCTGCCCGAACGCGACGGTGAACAGCGCCATGGCTGCGATGAAGGCCAGATGCCCGGTGGTCCAGGCGGTACCTGGGCCGCGTACCCCGTCGAGGCCGTCGACGATCCGGATCACTCCGTAGGTGAAGGTCAGCAGCGGGGCGCCGAGGAAGGCGGTGCGGGGGTTCACGGCAGGGGCTCCTTGAATGGTTCGGCGGAGTGCGTGGACGAGTCGGTTCGGCGCGGACGCCGGCCGGATGGGAACGTCGGCCATCCTGGTTCTGCGCTGCCCCGAAGTGATCGTCAGCGGGAGCGATCTTCCGCCTCGCTCGGGCGGGGTACGCCGGGGATCTACCTCGCGAGAGTGAGGACGATGATCACTCCGGTGAGCGATGTGGTGGACGGGTGTGGTCGGGGAGCCTGTGGTGGCGCTGGAAACCGGAAGTCCCGGGCGGCGCGGAGGAGGAGCGCCATGAAGCGCCGGTACGTGGTCGGGCTCGCCACCGCTTGTGTTCTGACCCTGGGGGCGGTGGGCGCGGGCTGGGCCGTCGGAGAGGTCGTGGCCCGGCAGCAGGGTCCTTGGCCGTGCGGGGAGTCCGGAGTGCTGGGCGGGTCGGACCGGCTGACGGCCGACCCTGTGAGCGATCCCGACAAGTTCCTGGAGCAGGCGAGGGATCTCTCGAAGGAGATCAAGAGGATGGCCGAGAAGACAGAGGATCGGGAGGTGAAGGAGGGGCTTGAGGAGACGTCCGCCGACTACGACCGGATGATCCGCCGGTTCGAGGGGGACGGCCTGGAGCTGTCCGACGTGTCCGCCCTGACGGGAGACATGACGCGGCTCGACAAGGACTCCCGAACCCTGGACGACGCCTGCGGTGTGTGAGCCACGACGCCTGAGGTGTGTGAGCCGACGCCCGCCACGTGCACGCCCGGCGAACACGGCCCCCGTACCGGATGGTTGCGTCGGATGATCTTCATCGGCCACGCTTCCCCCAGCTCAGCCGCCAGGAGGCCGTGACTTGTCCCCGTTCCCGCATGCGTCCGTGGCGTCCGTGGCATGGATCCGGTCGTTGTACCGGATCGCCACCAGCAACCCCTATCTGCTCGACACCGCATTGGCACTGACCGCGGCGACCGTGTCGGTGAGGCTGCTGATCGCCAGTCGGCAGCCCTCCGGTTCCCCGTGGCCATGGTGGATGTATCCGCTCGCGGTCGCGACAGCCGCGCCGCTGCCCTGGCGCCGCAGGGCCCCCGTCCTGTGCATGGTGCTGGTCTGGGCGGCCCTGGGCCCGTACAGCCATCTCGCCCACGCCATCCAGCCGCAGTTCCAGTTCGCCGCGCTGATCGCGCTCTACACCGCGGCCGCCCACACCATGCCCCGGACCCGGGCGGTGATCTCGGCGGCCACCGTGGTCATCGCCGTCCTGGGGACCCGGTCGCTGGGCGGCGCCTTCAGCAGCATCCTGACCTTCGGCTGCGCACTGATGCTCGGCTCGCTGGTCTGGACGCAGCGGCGTCTCAGCGAGGAACTCATGCGTAGGGCCGAGCAGTTGGAGCGTGAGCAGGAGGCCGAGGCGGAGATCGCTGCCGCCCTGGTGGTCAGCGAGCACACCGTGAAAACCCATGTGCGCAACCTGCTGGCCAAGTTGCAGCTGCGCGACCGGATCCACGCGGTGGTATTCGCGTACGAGACCGGACTCGTCTCGCCCGGCTGAGCCGTGCCGCGCGCAGGCGTGGCCGAAAAGGGCTCTCGCTCGCATCGGGCACGAACATTTGACCTAATGTCAAAGGTGCCTGCGCCGATGCCTGTTGTGCGGTCGCAGTGGCCGCGGGCGGGAGCGCCGAGGGGGATACGGTGCCTTGGACCGATCCGTACGTGAGGAACGACGGTGCACAACTCCGGGGGCAGTGGTGAGCCGCCGGCCGCCGGTGCGGCGGACTCGTAGGTCTCCAAAGCGTGTCCCGACCTTGACGAAGCCCAGCGGGCCCCGGCCGTTGGTGCTCGCCATAGCGGCTGCCGCGGGCGTCGGGCTCTGCGTCGCCGCGGGGCAGTGGCTGCTGCTGGACAACTGGTGGCTGCTGGCCGTGCTCGCCGCCGTCGTGGGTGGGGCCGGCGGTCTCTGGCTCACGCAGTGGGCGGTGAGCGCGCGCTGGGAGCGGGTGCACGTGCGGAGGTTGAGGTACAAGCTCCCCCAGCTCGACGGGCTCCACCACGAGGACTTCGAGTTCGCGGTACGGGACCTGATGTGCCGTGACGGCTGTGCGGATGCCGTACAGGTGGGCGGGGCCGGAGACAACGGCGCGGATGTGACAGCGACCGATCCGCTCGGCAGGCGCTGGGTGATTCAGTGCAAGCACCGGCAGGACGGGGCCTCGGGATCGCCGGTGGGTACCCCGGATCTGCATGTCCTCAACGGCACCGGCCGCCAGCTGCATGGCGGGGACGTGGTGGTTCTGGTGACGAACGGACGCTTCACCTCGGGGTGTGCGCCGCTGGCGAAGTCCCAGAAGCTGCATCTGGTCGACCGCGGAATGCTGGGGGAGTGGGCGGCGGGCTCACGGCCGCTCTGGGAGCTGCTTCAGCGGCTGCCCCCGCCGGGTAAGCGGTCGGCGTTGTCCTGATCCCGTTGTCGTACTGATCACGGGCCGGCGCCCGCCTCGGCGTACCCCTCCCGCAGCTCACCCAGTCCGCACCGTCAGCCGGAGGAGTACGCTCGGGACACCGAGGGTATTTCGCGCACCGGCCTCCATGCCGGTGTCGTTTTCGGCGATTGATGACGCCGGGCCGGTTGCGACCGGTCCGGAGCAGGGTTCGCATCATGACTGCGACCGTTTCGTACGCGCCGACACCTGAGGACCATCCCTCCGCTCCGTCTCTCCGTATGTCGTCGGCTCCCACTGGTGAACTGGGGCCGGAACGTCCCTCGTTGAGAGCCGTGCTCGATCCGTTGCCCAGCCCTTCCGACTGACTGGCGATACCAGCAGCGTCCGCACCGCTGAGTCCGCACCGCTGAGTCCGCACCGCACCGCTCAGCGATGCGCGCAACCCGCAGCATGCCGTGTGTTTCCCGGACCGCTCGGGTTTCGGGGACACCGTCGACGTAAGGAATGTGAGAACCATGGGTGTTCTGATCACTGTGCTGGTGGTGTGCGCCGCGGCCGGACTGGTCCTGCTCGCCATGAGCCTGCGCAGCGTCCAGCAGTACGAGAAGGGCGTGGTGTTCCGCTTCGGGAGGCTGCTGCCGGACATCCGTGGGCCCGGCCTGCGCGTCATCCGGCCGATCGGGGACCGGATGCAGAAGGTGTCCGTCCAGACCGAGGTCCTCGGCATCCCGCCGCAGGGATCCATCACCGCCGACAACGTGACGCTCACCGTCGACGCGGTCGTCTACTTCAAGGTCATCGACCCGGTCAAGGCTCTGGTGAACGTCCGCAACTACCCCAGCGCCGTCTCCCAGATCGCCCAGACCTCGCTGCGCGCGGTCATCGGCAGGGCTGACCTGGACACGCTTCTCTCCGACCGCGACCACATCAACGCGGAGCTCAAGAAGGTGATGGACGCCCCCACCGAGGAACCCTGGGGACTGCGCATCGAACGCGTGGAGATCAAGGACATCGCCCTTCCGGAGTCGATGATGCGCTCCATGTCCAAGCAGGCCGAGGCGGAGCGTGAGCGCCGTGCCCGGGTCATCGCCGCCGACGGTGAGTTCCAGGCGTCCCAGCGGCTGAGTGACGCCGCGGCGACCATGGCAGATACTCCGGGCGCGCTCCAACTGCGCCTGCTGCAGACCGTGGTGGACGTCTCCGCGGAGAAGAACAGCACCCTGGTCATGCCGTTCCCGGTGGAGATGCTCCGCTTCTTCGAGCACCAGAGCCGGGAAACCGATGGCGAGTCCGCGCGCCGGAGCATCCCGCGCCCCACGCCCCCCGAGCTCCCGGAACTCCCCGAACTCCCCGAACTGACCATCCCTGCACCGCCCACCGCGCCCGCCTTCTCTCTGAGCGGAGAACGGGTCGGCTCCGGCGGAGAGCGGATCGGCAGTCGTACGGCGGTGGCGCGGGAACGGCGGGACAACTGGCCGGCACGGGCGGATTCCGACCTCGGCGCGTCACATGACGGCGGCTGATCCCCGCCCGGTCCCGGGCGGTCGGTTCGGATGTGCCGCCGCCTGGCGCACGGTCTGGGCGGGGAGCCGGCGGATCTGTACGTGGTGGAGTCACGCGATACGCCACCCCGGGGGGCATGCCTCCGTCCCGGCTGCCGGCACTCTCCGAACCGTCCAGCTTCCGACATGCGTCGGCCGGGGTTCGCCATGGTTGCCCCTCGGCGCCACGATGACGTGGTGGCCCGGGTGAGGTCCAACGGCCGGTCGGCCCGTGTCCGGGTGCTGGTCGCCGAGCAGGCGGTCCGACGCGGTGGCCGGGTCGGCGTGCTGGACGTGTGCACCGCGGCCGTGGCCGCGCTCCCGGTCGGCGGGGCCGGGCTGTCCGCGATGTCCAAGGCCGCGGCGAGCCATCCGCTGTGCAGCACCGACGACATCAGCGGGCAGTTGGAGGAGCTGCAACTCACCCTGGGCGAGGGGCCCTGCGTGGACGCCTTCACGCAGGGCTCGGCCGTCCTGACACCCGATCTGCTGACCGGTGAACTGCAGGACCACTGGGCCGTGTTCGCCGATGCGGCCCTGGAAGCCGGGGCACGCGCCGTCTTCGCGCTGCCCCTGCAGATAGGGGCGATCAGCCTGGGGGTCCTGGATCTGTACGCCAACGTGCCGACCGTGCTGGACGCCGGGGAACTGGCCGACGCGCTGGCGTTCGCCGATCTCGCGACGCTGCTCCTGCTCGATACAGAGGTCGACGAGACGGGCCCGCCGGCCGGCGGACCGCTGCCGGACCGCGGCTTCGAGGACCTGGGCGCCTACCGGGCGGAGATCGACCAGGCCACCGGCATCCTCACCGTCCAACTCGGTGTCGGCATCGAAGAAGCCTTCGTCCGGCTCCGTGCCCACGCCTACATGCGGGGACGTCGGCTCGCCGACGTGGCCGCCGACGTGGTGGCCCACCGGCTCCGCTTCTCCCCGGACACGGAACCCACACGGACCGACGAGGAAACCTGACGCACCGGCGCCGACCGACGAACTGGCTGCACTTCCCTCCCCCTCCCGGCGGGAATAGTCTCAATCGAGGGTGACACGATGAATCAGCAGCTCCTGGCCAAGACCTTCGTCGAGCTGGCGGACAACCTGGTCGCCGACTTCGACCTGATCGACTTTCTGCGTCTGCTCACCGACCGCTGTGTAGGGATGCTCGGCGCCGACGCGGCCGGAGTACTGCTCGCGGACCGGGACGGCGAACTGCGCGTGATGGCCGCCTCCGACGAACGGGTGCGGCTGCTGGAACTCTTCCAGCTCCAGAGTGATGAAGGCCCCTGCCTGGAGTGCTGCCGCACCGGCACACCCGTGATCGTCGCCGACCTGACCCGGGAGATCGGCCGCTGGCCGCGCTTCGCCACGGCGGCCCACCGCAGCGGGTTCGGGGCGGTTCAGGCGCTGCCCATGTGCCTGCGGGACGAGGTCGTCGGCGCCCTGAACCTCTTCCGCGCCGCCCCCGGCCCCTTCGACCCGGCGGGCACACTCATCGCCCAGGCCCTGGCCGACGTCGCCACCATCAGCCTCCTGCAACAACGCTCCACCCACCGCAGCACGATCCTCAACGAGCAACTGCAGACCGCGTTGAACAGCCGCGTGCTGATCGAACAGGCCAAAGGCAAACTCGCCGAACGCCGAGGCATCGACATGGAACAGGCCTTCACCGCCCTGCGCGCCCATGCACGTTCCCACAACCGGCGGCTGTCCGATGTGGCCCGCGCCTTCATCGACGACTCCGAACCCCTCCCCGGACTGGGCGCCTGACCACCAGCCCCACCCCCTCAACCGTGGTCTACGGCCGCGGCCTTTCGGCGCCGTCCTCGAGCAAACGGCTGTGGAGTTCCGTGGTCATGGCGTGGATCGCACGGGTCAGCTCGGTGTTGGTCTTGAGTTCCAACTCCTGCTCGACGAAGTCGTGATCGGCCTTGATCTGCTGGAAGGCGGCCTGACGATTCTGGCCGATCATGACGAACGTCGACAGGAAGATCGCCTCCAGTGACACCACCAGCGTCAGTGTGGGCCAGGGGGCGGCCTCGAAGAACAGCATCCACAACGCGAAGGAGACCGCGTGGATGTAGACGAACGGCATCGAACCGGCGAACTTGGTGATCGCGTCGGCGATACGCAGTTGGACGTCCGCGGCACGGCTCTGGTGGTGCGCAACCACCGCGGGATGGTGCATGGCCTGGTTGTCCTGCTTGCTCATCGCAGCGTGCCTCTCGCAGATCGGAGTGCCCCCGGGACGTCATCATGACGCCTTGCTCAGATCACGGGCGTCGGACATCACCTGGTCGCGCAGGCGGGCACAGGTACGGGTGATCAGACGGGAGACGTGCATCTGAGAGACCCCGAACTGCAAGCCGATGCGGGCCTGCGTCATCCCGCAGAAGAACCTCAAGTACAGGATCTGGCGCTCGCGTTCGGGCAGTGCCCGCAGCAGAGGCCGGAGCGCCTCACGGTTGACGACCCGCTCGAAGCCGGGCTCCGTGCCACCGAGGGTGTCGGTCAGCGGGTAGCTGTCCGCGGAGCTGCCGGGCATGGCGTCCAAGGACCGGGCGGTGAAGCTCTCCAGCGCCCCTTGGCCCAGCCGTACCTCGGCCTCGGTCAGCCCGGTGTGTGCGGCGATCTCGTGGACCGCGGGTATCGCTCCGCCCAGCGAAACACTCAGCTCATGGTCGGCGGAGCGGACCTGGCCACGCAGCTCCTGTACGCGCCGCGGCACATGCACGACCCAGAGTTCGTCACGGAAGTGCCGCTTCACCTCGCCCAGGATCGTCGGTATGGCAAAGGCCGGGAAGGCGGTGCCGAAACCCGGGTCGAAGCGGGACACCGCCTTGACCAGGCCCAGTTGGGCGACCTGTTTGAGGTCCTCGAAGGTCTCACCGCGATGGCGGAAGCGCCGGGCCAGCCGTACGGCCATCGGCATCCAGGCGCACACCACCTCCTGGCGCAGCGCGGACCTCTCCGGGCCGTCCGGCAGAGCGGCGATACGGCGGAACGCCGCGTCGGTGTCCGGTGCGTCGTCGTAGGGGCGTGCGCTGCGTGGATGCTGCGTGCGTTCGGCCGGCATGGGCACGTGTCTCCCTGATCGGTGGCGTCACTCACCGTGGGAGCCGGCAGACCGCAGCACACAGGGGAGCAGCGAAAACCGCTCCCACGGGTGTGCCTCCGGTCCGAAGCACATCGGACGGCTTCCCGGACAGCCCGCTTTCAAACCCTCGACAAGCCGGCCGGCACACTCACCGGTCGGCTGCCTTCGCCACAGTGGCCCCGTGCCCCCAACGGGCCCCGGCGCGGCGCCGATCCGGGGCTATGCTGCTGTACAGACGTCCCGGACCCAGGCGCCGCACCGCCCATCGGCCACGATGGCACGCCCGTACATCTCCCGGTCTCCTGAACCGAGGCGCCCCATGCACACCCCGCGGCAACCGCATGAACCCGAAGGCCCAGAGCGTCCCGTCCTGGACACGGTGCGTCTGCGCCGACTGAACCGCTGGCAGGCCGAGGGCCTGCGGGAGGACCTGGCGGATCTGTACGTGGAGTCGTCCGCCGCCTCGCCCGGTGAGGAGTTCCACGACCGGCAGAAGTTCCTGCAGCGCCTGGCGGGCGACGTACAGCTGCCGGGATTCGACATGCTGGTCGCCGAGGCGGAGGCTCTGACCGGCTGTGTCTCAGGGTTCCCCGTGCCGCGCGACGGCTCCTGGTGGCAGGGGTTCGACGGACCGCTGCCGCAGAACCTGGAGCAACTCACCGCGTCCGGGCATGTCTTCGCGATCCTCGAAACCGTCGTCCATCCGCACCAGCACGCCCGTGGGCTCGCCCGCCGGCTCCAGGAGCGTCTGCTCGCCGACCACCAGTCCTCGCTCGGCGTCACGTTGGTGGACCAGTTGGCCCGTTCGGCCTGTGCCGCCTTCAAGGACTGGGGCTGGCAGGAGGCGGGGCAGATCCACCGCCTGCCCGGCCAGGCGGCCCTGCGGGTACTGGTTCTTCCTCTTGGCGAGCGCACGGAGGACCATCCGGACGGCCTGGCCCACAACGACCGGACCCAGCGGCCCGAATAGCCGCCCACAACGACCGGACCCAACGGCCCGAACAGCCGCCCGCACCGGCCGGACACGGCGCGTGCGGAGGCGTGGAGGAGCGGGTGGAGCTGTCTCCGGAGCAGGAGGCGCGGCGGATCGCGGCAGTGCGTCGTTACGACATCCTGGACACTCCGCCCGACGGGGCCTTCGACCGGATCGCCGCACTGGCCGCCCGCCTGTTCCACGCGCCGGCCGCGACGGTGACGATCGTGGACGCCGACCGGGTCTGGTTCAAGGCCGCGTACGGTCTGGCGGGGGTCACGCAGATCGGCCGGGACCCGGGGCTGTGCACCTCGGCGATCCTCACCGGCAGTCCTCTGGTCGTCCCCGACACCCTCGACGACCCGGTCGCCCGCGACCACTCCCTGGTGACCGGTCCGGCTCGGGTGCGCTTCTACGCCGCCGCCCCGATCACCACCAGCGACGGTCACCGCCTGGGCACCGTGGACGTCCTGGACACCAAGCCGCGCCGGATCACACCGGACCAGGCCACCGCCCTGACCGATCTGGCCGCGCTCGTGATGGACGAACTCGAACTGCGGCTGTCCGCCCTGCGCATGCTCCGTGTGGAACGGGAACTGGTGGAGGTCGAGCACGCGGCACGGGAGCGCGCCGAGCGGGACAGGTCGGAGATCGCCGCGTACGCCTCCACCCTGCAGCGCACCCTGCTGCCCCCGGCACTGCCGGAAGTGCCGGGCCTGGACGCCGCCTGCCACTACACCACCGCTTCGGTCCACGACGTCGGCGGCGACTTCTACGACGTCTTCCCGCTCGGCGCCGGGCGGTGGGCGTTCTTTCTCGGCGACGTCAGCGGCCGGGGCGCACCCGCCGCCGCTCTCACCTCCCTGATCCGCTACACCTTGCGCTCCACCGCCCTGCTGGAGCACGACCCGTGTGCCGTACTGCGGGCGCTGAACTCCGCTCTACTGTCGGCATCGTCCGACGGCAGCGGCTTCTGCACCCTGGTCTTCGGCACCCTCGCCCCCGAGCCCGCGGGCGGTTTCGCCCTCACCCTGGCCGGAGGCGGCCATCTCCCGGCCCACCATCTGCGACCCGCCCGCCGCGACGGGCCCGACCGGGCGGTCGCCCGGACCGAGCCGGTGAGCCTCGCCGGAGGAATGCTCGTCGGCGCCCTGCGCCACGCGGACTTCGTCTCCCGGGCCGTTCAACTCCTGCCCGGCGAGGCGCTCTTCCTCTACAGCAACGGACTCACCGAGGCCCGTACCTCCCAAGGCGCCCGGTTCGGCGAGAGTGGACTGGCCGCTCACCTCACCCACCATGCCGCCACCGGCCGGGCCCTCGGGGCCGCCGCGATCATCAGCGACCTCACCTCGCTGCTGGACACCTTCCCCGCAGGACCCGCCGACGACGTCGCGCTCCTCGCACTCAGCGCGACCTCGGCGACACCCGCCACGGCACCCTCCGGCGCCTCGGGCACCGCGCACACCAGCCTGCCCTTCCCACCCCCCGACAGCACGTGACCTGGCCGAACGGGCGAAGGGGCGAGGGCGGGTGTTTAGGTTCCACGAGGCGGGCTACACAGCAAAGGCGTCCGACGGCCGTCCTGGACGAAGGCACCGGAGGGTTGAGCTCACAGCTCCCGGTGCCGTCCGACGGGCGCGCACTCGGTCACCCCCGGTCCGCAGCGTGAAGGCGCCGCAGCGCCCGGCGCAGTTCCCGCTGTATCGGTTCCGGGAGCGTCTCGTTCTCCGTCGTGGCGACCAGGGCCGTAGCCACGTCCCGGAGCTTGATATTGCAGTTCTGCGACACACACACCAGCAGATCCCACGCCCTCTCGCTGGAACACGGGGCCAGGACCATCACCATGCCGCGCGCCTGATCGATCACCGCGCGGGTCGCCAGCGCCCGCCCCAACTGCTCGCTCCTGGCCCGCAGTTCGACGACCTCGGCCAGCAGAGCCGCATGGCCGGCCGAGGGCACAGCCGTCAACAGCGGCCGCTCTTCACATGCCGGTGCCGCGTGGGCAGCCCGGTCCGAACGGTGGCCATGGCCGGCTCATCAGTGGTGGTGTCCACATAGACCGCCTCCAGCACACCGATCTTGTGCGACTCGCTGTCGACGACGTCGCGTTCGCGCCACTCCCGGAGATAGGCAGCGTGAATCATGACCTTCCCCTTCCGGATGTCATCCGGCGGGCGTGCACCACACCCCCCGGTCTTCGCCTCACCTGCCGTGTTCGCGGTCCCGCCGGTCCTCGCGCCGCCAGCGTGCCCGGTGCTGGCGGCTGTAGCGACGGTCCCAGCGTTCCTGACGATCCCGGCGCTCTTGGTAGTCCCGGTACTGCCCCAGATCGGAGCTGCGGCCGCGGCCCCCGCCACCATCGCGGCCGTACCGCGCGGTTCCGAAGACCAACACGGCTGCGACCACCCACCAGATGGGGTTGAGGAAGCCGAATCCGAACAGGAACAAGGTGAGGATGAGAAGCAGGGCGAACACCACGGGCCTCCCCGGGAGCTGGACACAGCATCGATACCGGGGACTGGGGCCTCGCTCAACAGCGTAGCCCTACCCAGAGGTTGCGGATACCGGCCGGCGTAGGCGCTTACCGTCCTGCCCGGCTCCCGGAACTCGCCAATGCCGACAGTGCGTTGACACAGGCGGCTGCCGGGCGTTGACTGAGCGAAGGCGTGGGGCTGAACCGCTCCGGGAATCTCCGGGCGAGGCCTTCCACCTTCCGCTTCGCCCGGACCCCGCGGAACGCAGGCACTGTCCCTGTGACCGTGTGGAGGCCCGGCCGTGCTCTGGATTCCTCTCCTTCTGCTGATCAGCCGCAGGCAGTTCACACCGGCCCCGATCCCTCCCGCGGGAACGGCGATCACGCGCCGGGGCCCACTCAGCAGACAAGTAGGAGGCCGGCCATGAGCGTCGGACAGACGATCAAGCACAAGACGCAGGCACTCAAGGGCCTGGTCACCGAACGCATAGGCCGGACCACCCGCAACAGGCGATTGCAGCGGCAAGGCAGGACCGACCGGGTCTCCGGAAACCTGAAGCAGGCCGGCGACAAGGTCAAGGGTGCCTTCAGGCACTGACCACAACACGCCCCGGGTGGTGCTCACGTCGTGTGGTTGCCACCCGGCCGGCCGCCTGACCCGCACGACACGCCCCGGCCGGAGGGGGAGCCCGGTTGCGTCGTGCTACGGGGAACCCCAGGTCAGGATTGACTGACCTGGGGTTCTCGGTGTTCTTGGTGGCTGGTTCCCGTGGGCGTGAGGACGGCATGGTCCTGCCCGGAGATCACGCCTCGTCGTTCACCCACGACATGAGCTTGCGGAGCTCCTTGCCGGTGGTCTCCAGGAGGCTCTTCTCGTCCTGGCTCTTGTACTCGTTGTACTTCTTCAGACCGCCGTGGTACTCGGCCATCCACTCACGGGCGAACGTCCCGTCCTGGATCTCGGCGAGGACCTTCTTCATCTCGGCCTTGGTGGCGTCCGTGATGATCCGCGGGCCCGTGACGTAGTCGCCCCACTCGGCGGTCTCGGAGACCGACCAGCGCATCTTCTCCAGGCCGCCCTCGTACATGAGGTCGACGATGAGCTTCAGCTCGTGGAGGCACTCGAAGTACGCGATCTCCGGCTGGTAGCCGGCCTCGGTCAGCGTCTCGAAGCCCGCCTTGACCAGCGCGGCCGTACCACCACAGAGGACGGCCTGCTCACCGAACAGGTCGGTCTCGGTCTCCTCGGTGAACGTCGTCTTGATGACGCCGGCACGGGTGCCGCCGATGCCCTTCGCGTACGACAGCGCCAGCGGGAACGCGGAACCGGTCGCGTCCTGCTCGACGGCCGCGATGCACGGAACGCCGCGGCCCTCCTCGTACTGGCGGCGGACCAGGTGACCCGGGCCCTTCGGGGCGACCATGCAGACGTCGATGCCGGCCGGGGGCTTGATGAAGCCGAAGCGGATGTTCAGGCCGTGGCCGAAGAACAGCGCGTCGCCGTCGTTGAGGTGCGGGGCGATGTGCTCCTCGTAGACCTGGGCCTGGATCGGGTCCGGGACGAGGATCATGATGACGTCGGCCTCGGCGGCGGCCTCCGACGGTGTCACCACGCGCAGGCCCTGTTCCTCGGCTTTCGCCTTGGACTTGGAGCCCTCGTGCAGACCGACGCGGACATCGGCGCCCGAGTCGCGCAGCGACAGCGCGTGGGCGTGGCCCTGGCTGCCGTAGCCGATGACCGCGACCTTGCGGCCCTGGATGATGGACAGGTCGGCGTCGGCGTCGTAGAACAGCTCGGCGGGCATGAGGGTTTCTCCTTGTAATCGGTAACTGGGTTGCTGGTAGCTGCTGTTATTGAGGGTCGGTCACTTCTGAGGAAGCTCGCGTTACGCGCTTTGTGCCTGCGACGCGGATGCGGATGTGGACGCGGATGTGGATGTGGACGCATTCGCCGTCGCCGTCAGGCGGAACGGGCGGGTGTCCCGTACGCCGCGTTCGGCCAGGGAGCGGGAGCCGCGGCCGATGGCTATCGCGCCGGACTGGACGAGTTCCTTGATGCCGAAGGGGGCCAGCATCCGGAGCATCGCGTCGAGTTTGTCGGCGGCGCCGGTGGCTTCCAGGGTGACGGCCTCGGGGGAGACGTCGACCGTCTTGGCGCGGAACAGTTCGGCGATCTGGACGATCTGGGAGCGGGTCTCGTTGCCGGCGCGGACCTTCACCAGGACCAGTTCGCGCTGGACCGCCGCGTCCGCCTCCAGCTCGACGACCTTGAGGACGTTGATGAGCTTGTTGAGCTGCTTGGTCACCTGCTCCAGGGACAGCGCGTCGTCGACCCTGACCACGATGGTGACGCGGGAGAGGTCGGGGTGCTCGGTGGTGCCGACCGCGAGCGAGTCGATGTTGAAGCCGCGGCGCGAGAACAGGGCGGCGATCCGGGCGAGGATGCCCGGGGTGTTCTCGACCAGGACGGAGAGTGTGTGCTTTGACATGTCAGTGGGTCCTCTCAGTCGTCCGCGGAGTCGCCGAAGTCGGGGCGGACGTCGCGGGCGGCCATGATGTCGTCGTTGGAAGTGCCGGCAGGGACCATCGGCCACACCATCGCGTCCTCGTGGACGATGAAGTCCACCACCACAGGGCGGTCGTTGATCGAGTTGGCCTTGTCGATGACCGCGTCCAGTTCCTCCGGGGTCTCGCAGCGCAGGCCCACGCAGCCCATCGCCTCGGAGAGCAGGACGAAGTCCGGGACGCGGGTGCCGCGGTTGGCGGCGGAGCCCAGGCCCCGCGTCGAACCGGTCTCGGCGTTGGTCGCGCCGTCGTGCAGCACGGTGTTGGAGAACCGGGCGCCGTAGAAGAGGTTCTGCCACTGGCGGACCATGCCGAGGGCGCCGTTGTTGATGATGGCGACCTTGATGGGGATGTTGTTCAGGGCGCAGGTGGTGAGTTCCTGGTTGGTCATCTGGAAGCAGCCGTCGCCGTCGATCGCCCAGACGGTCCGGTCCGGGCGGCCGGCCTTGGCGCCCATCGCGGCCGGCACCGAGTAGCCCATCGTTCCGGCGCCGCCCGAGTTGAACCAGGTGCCCGGCTCCTCGTGCGGGAGGAACTGCGCCGCCCACATCTGGTGCTGCCCGACCCCGGACGCGAACAGCGTGCCCTCGGGGGCGAGTTGGCCGATGCGCTCGATGACCAGCTGCGGGGAGAGGGTGCCGTCCGAGGGCAGGTCGTAGCCGCGCGGGTAGGTGGTGCGCCAGCGGTTGAGGTCCCGCCACCAGTTCGCGTAGTCACCCCGGTGGCCGTCCTCGTGCTCGGCGCGCACCGCTGCCGTCAGCGCGGCGATGACCTCGCGCGCGTCTCCGACGATCGGCACGTTCGCGAACCGGTTCTTGCCTATCTCGGCCGGGTCGATGTCGGCGTGCACGACCTTGGCGTACGGGGCGAAGGTGTCCAGCTTGCCGGTGACACGGTCGTCGAAGCGGGCGCCGAGGGCGACGATCAGATCGGCCTTCTGCAGTGCGGTGACGGCGGCCACGTCGCCGTGCATGCCCGGCATGCCCACGTGCTGCGGGTGGCTGCCGGGGAACGCGCCGAGCGCCATCAGGGTGGTGACGACGGGGGCGCCGGTCAGCTCGGCGAGGATCCGCAGCTCGTCGGTGGCCTTGGCCTTGAGGACGCCGCCGCCGACGTAGAGCACGGGGCGCTCGGACTGGTTCAGCAGCTTGGCCGCCTCGGCGATCCGGCGGGGATGCGGCCGGGTCACCGGGCGGTAGCCGGGCAGGTCCGCCCGGGGCGGCCAGCTGAAGGTGGTCTTTTCCTGGAGGGCGTCCTTGGTGATGTCGACCAGGACCGGGCCGGGGCGTCCCGTGGCGGCGATGTGGAAGGCCTCCGCGATCGTCTTCGGGATGTCCTCGGCCCTGGTGATGAGGAAGTTGTGCTTGGTGATCGGCATGGTGATGCCGACGATGTCCGCCTCCTGGAAGGCGTCCGTACCGATCGACTTGGAGGGAACCTGCCCGGTGATCGCCACGAGCGGCACCGAGTCCATGTGGGCGTCGGCGATCGGCGTCACCAGGTTGGTGGCACCCGGTCCCGAGGTCGCCATGCAGACGCCGACCTTGCCGGTGGCCTGCGCGTAGCCCGTGGCCGCGTGACCCGCGCCCTGCTCGTGCCGGACGAGCACATGCCGTACCCGCTCGGAGTCCATCAGCGGGTCGTACGCCGGCAGGATGCAGCCGCCGGGAATGCCGAACACGGTGTCCGCGCCCACCTCTTCGAGCGAGCGGACGAGAGACTGCGCGCCCGTGACGTGCTCGACGGCGACGGAGGAACGCTCGGTGGTGCGGGTCCGCACCTGCGGGAGGCGGGCCGCGGGGGCCTCTTGCACAGCGTTTGACATCGTCAGTTCCCAAGGGATGTAGGGGTGTTGGGGTTTTTCGGGAAACGTCCTTGTGATCAGTGGCCGCCCGGCGGCGGCCGAGTGGCGCGTGCCCTCGGCCGGCCGGGTGATCACCAAGTCGGTGCACCCGGTCGGCCCCGGGGCGGATCAGGGCGGGGTCCTTGCCGTCTGGAGGGCGTCGTGCGGCGTTCGTACGACGTCCGGACCGGAGGGCAGTTCCAGACCGGAGAGTTCGGTCGTGTACTCCACGACGTCCAGGACGGAGAGCCTGCTGACGGTGGGAGCGGTGACGTTCAGTTCACCGCGCACCGCCACCGCCGCCGCGTAGCCCCGGTCCACCGGAACGTCCAGCAGGGTCCAGCCGGATGGCGGATACGGGCCCTGCGGGCCCCCCGAGCCGACATAGTCGAGCGAGGGGTCGCGGCCCAGACCCGAGCCGAGGCCCTTGAGGTAGGCCTCTTTGCGGGTCCACAGGCGGGCCAGCGCGCGCGGGCGCAATTCCGGTTCCAGCGCGTCCAGTTCCGCCTGTTCGTCCACGTGCAGCATCGAGGCCAGTTCGGCGGTGGCCGTCTGGTCCGACACCAGGTCCACGTCGACTCCGATCGGAGCGACGGCCGTACCGACGAGCGCCAGGTCGCCCCGGTGGGACAGCGAGAAGAACAACTCGCGGCCCGCGCCGAGAACGGTCGGGCGGCCGTGCGGTCCGCCGCAGCAGGGACAGGTGTCCCGGCCGAAGTGGATCTCCTCGGGACGCAGACCCAAATACGTTCCGAGCAGCCGACGTAGTGCGACATGCGCGGCCGTGAACCGGGTTCGGTCGGCCGCGTGCATGAGGGCGGCGGCGCGCTGACGCTCGGTCGCGTCGAGCACCGCCTCGTCCAGGATGCCGGCGGGGACATCCGAGACCCTCAGGAGCCAGAGGTCCAGTGAGCCAGGGGGTGGCAGCTCACGAACGACCCACGGCAGGGTTGTTTCCACGGGGTCTCTCCTGTTCTTACTCAGGTGACAAGCCGGTCGGGCCTCATGCTGCGCGGGGCTCGACCGTCAGGTCGCGTCCGCCCGACGGGTCGGGTGCGGAAGGCAGGTCGCGCCTGCCGCGCATCGGCCCGATCAGGAGAATCAGGGGGGTCACCGCCAGGCCGGCGGTCAGCATCCACAGCGTCGGCCTGAGGCCGAGCGCGGTGCCGAGTGCGCCGCCGAGCAGTGAACCGAAGGGGATGGCACCGAAGTTGGCCACCGATATGCAGGAAGTGACACGGCCGAGGAGCTGCGGCGGGCAGTAGCGCTGCCGGAAGGCTCCCTGGATCACGTTGGCCAGCACCACGCCCAGGGCGAGGAGCGCGCTGCCAATCGCCAGGGTCACCAGCTGCCAGCCCTCCCCCGCCATGGGAATGAGCAGGCCGAAGGGAGCGGTGAACACCGTGGCGAGCTGGAGTCCGCGCGCGGTTCCGTGCCGGTCGGCGATGCGTTTGGCGAGGGTGGCGCCCAGGAGTCCGCCGATGCTGCTGGAGGCCAGCAGCCAGCCGACCGCGCCTTCCGCCACCATCAGCTGCCGGATCATGAAGACCGGAAGGATGGCCTGGTACGCCGTCAGGAGCAGGTTGGTGACGGTGCCGTACCCCGTCAGGATGCGCAGGTAGGGGTCCTTCACCGTGTACTGGAGGCCCTCCTTGATGTCCTGGCGCAGCGGGGTGCGCTCCTTGGGCTGCTCGGGTCGGGGTTCCTCGGCGCGGATGCGGGACAGGCACAGGGCCGAGAAGAGGAAGGTCAGCGCGTTGACCAGCAGTCCGGAAGCGGCGCCGAACGCCCCGGCGAGGAGGCCGCCGCCGCCAAGGCCGGCGACCTGCGCCACCGACTCGCTGCCCTGAAGCTTGGCGTTGGCCTCCTGGAGGTCCTTCCGCTCGACTATCGAGGGCACGTACACCTTGTAGGAGATGCCGAAGAACACCGCCGCCAGGCCGTTGAGCAGGGCGACGATCAGCATCTGGGTCATGGTGAGGACGTCGAGCCAGGCGGCTATGGGCACGCTGGCCAGGAGGAGCAGCGAGCCCACGTTGCAGGCCAGCATGAGGGGTCTGCGCCGCATGCGGTCCACCCAGGCGCCGGCCGGCAGGCCGATCAGCAGCCAGGGCAGCCAGGGCGCGGCGGCCAGCACACTCACGGCGAATGTGCTGGCGTTGAGCGTCACCACCGCCACCAGCGGCATTGCGACGGTGGTGATGTTGATGCCGACACGGTTGGTTGTCTCGCCGAGCCACAGCAGACGGAAGTCGCGCTGGTGCAGCAGGCCGCCGCGTTTGGGTTTCACGGTGATCTCCGGGGGTGGTTCGAGCGTCGGGGCAGTCATGTGTGTACCGCCTTCTGAACTGCTTCGGTGAGAAGCGATTCGGCGCCCGACCAGCGGATCCGCCGGGCGACCAACTCAGTGTGAAGCACACCGAGTTGCGTGGTGAGGGGCGGTAGCCCATCGCTGCCCGGTCCGCCGCCGTGGGCGCAGTCCCGGGCGACCCGGTCCGGGGCGAGATCGCCCGCGAAGTCGGCGGTGTCCGCGAGCGACCGGCCGGAGTCCAGCGCCGCGAGGACGGTCTCGCCCACCTGGTGGTGCGCCGCCCGGAACGGCGTGCCCTCCAGGACCAGTCGTTCCGCCAGGTATGTCGCCGAGGTGAACCCGTCCACGGCGCGCTGCTCCATCCGCTCCCGCTCCGGCTCGGTGCCCGCCACGACCAGGCGCAGCAGCGTGACCGCGTCGGTGGTGTCGCTCAGGCCCGGCCAGAGGTGGCGTACGGCCTCGGTGCCGACCGCGATGGCGTTGGTGTAGCCGCCGGTGGTCATCGCGGAGGCCGCGCTCATGAACGCGCCCAGGCTCGCGGTGGACCGGCCCTGGATGTGCTCCAGCAGGAACGGGTTGCGCTTCTGCGGCATCATCGAGCTCGAACCCACCAGCGTGTCGCCCACGCGCAGCAGCCCGGACTCCTCCGACGTCCAGGTGCTCAGATCGCGCGCGATACGGGCCAGCGCCACGCCGAGCACGGCGGACGCGGACAGCAGCTGGAGGACGAAGTCCCGGGAGGCCACGGCGTCCACCGAGTTGGGCGCGGCCGAGGTGAAGCCGAGGAGTTCTGCCGTGCGGGCGGGGTCGATCGGCACGGAGGTGCCGCCGATGGCGCCCGCGCCGAGCGGGTTGACGTCGATCTGGCGGCCCGCGTCGAGGAGCCCGCCGTACCCGCGCAGCACCGCGCCGGCGACACCCGCCAGGTAGTGCCCGTAGGTGATCGGCACGGCGGGCTGGCCGTGCGTGTACGCCGGCATCGTCACGTCCGCGTACTCCTCGGCCTTCGCCAGGAGCACCGCGGCGAGGGTGTCCACCGCGTCCAGCAGCGCCAGATAGGGGGTGCGGACCTTCAGCCGGGTGGTGGTGGCGTTGAGGTCGTTGCGGGAGCGGCCGGTGTGCAGGATGCCGCCGGTCTCGTCGCCCAACTGCTCGATGAGATGGCCCTCGTACGCCAGGTACAGGCCGCGCGGCATCGGCCTGCCGCGCACCGGCCCGAAGTTCTGCTTGCGCAACTCCTCGATCGCCCGCAGCAGTTGTGCGGCACGGGCGGCGTCCACGATGCCGCGCTCGGTCAGCATGACCAGATGCGCCCGGTCCACCTCGCTGATGCACCGCAGCTCCGCGCCGAGCCCGTCGTCCGCCCCGTCGTCCGGCAGGTATGAGGCGTAGACGATGCGGTGCGCCTCGGCGTCGAGGGCTGCCTTGAGCCGCCCGGTGTCGACACCCGATGCTGTCGCGGTGCTCATGCGAGGGCCTCCGTCGCGCTCAGGTGTGTGTACGACACGGCCTCGGCGAGCAGGGCGGCTCCCCGGTCGGCGGCCTCGGCGGCCGGGGCGGGGTGGTCGGCGACGGCGATGGTGTGGCCGATGCGGCCGCGGAAGTCCTCGGCGGGGCCCACGGGTTCGCCCGGGACGCGGTAGACGACGGCTTCCACGACGTTCGGGACGGCGCGGGCGCGGGCGATGGTCTCGTCGAGCGCGCCGGCGTGGGTGAGGATGCCGTCGCGCTCGGCGGTCAGGAAGCGGATCGAGGCGCGGGCGTAGACGCCGCGCTCCAGTTCGGGAGTCTCGCCGAGCGCGGACTGGACCTGGGCGAGGACCAGGTCGATACCGCAGGCCCTGCGCACGAGTTCGGGGATCATGCCGCCGGCGAGCCGCGGGTTGACCTCGATGACCTTGGCGCCGGTGCTCTCCAGACGCAGCTCCACATGGGCCGCGCCCCAGCCGAGCCCGAGCGCTTCCACGGCGCGCACAGCGGTCTCCCGCAGCGCGCGTTCCGCCTCGGCCGGCAGCGATGCCGGGACGTCGTGGCCGACCTCCACGAAGACGGGGAGCGGACCGACGTGCTTGGCGACCGTCACCACCGCCTGGGTGCCGAACACCTCGACGGAGAACTCCGGTCCGCTCAGGTACTCCTCGACCAGGATCCGGCGCGGTGCCGCGACACCCCGCTCGTTGACGGTGGCCGCCAGCAGCGTCCGGGCGTGCTCGGCCACCTCGCCGGCGTCCGCGCACAGCCGCACGCCGAGGCTCCCGGAGCCCTGCACCGGCTTCACCACCACCGGAAGTCGGCACGCCTCCGCGGCGGCCACGGCGCCGGCGACCTCGTCGACGACCGCGAAGCCCGGTACCCCGACGCCCGCCCCGGCGAGGATCCGCCGCTGCTCGGCCTTGTCGCGGCAGGCCCGTACAGCCTCGGCCGCAGGGCCCGGCAGACTGAGCCGCGCGGCGAGCGCGGCAGCGGTGGGGACGTAGTACTCGGAGCTGGTCAGCACGCCCGCGATGGGCGCCTCGCCGGCCAGTTCGGAGACCGCCGTCCACAGCGCGGCCTCGTCCGCGGTGTCCACGGTGACGGTCCGCAGCCCGTCCACGGCGGCGTACGGATAGCGGCCCGGGTCCGCGCACAGCAGGACCGGCTCCACTCCGCGCTGGGCAGCGCGGCGGGCGAACAGCCGCCCCGTTCCCGTGGTGTTGCTCTCGATCAGGAGCAGCAGCCGCCCGCTCATGAGTCGACCTCCGGCATGACCACGTCGTCGAAGCCGCGGCGCGCCCACAGCAGCCGGGACCAGGCGGCGGTCGCGTCCAGCGGGTGCTCGACGGTGACCGGGCCGCCCGGGGCGGGCGCCGGGACGATGCCCTGGTCGCTCAGCCAGGCGTCGTTGTAGACCGTGGACTGGTAGCGGTAGCCCTCGTCCGGCAGCACCATCACCACGGTGCTCCCCGGGTTGTGCTCCGCCCACCAGGACGCCACCTGGAAGGAGGCACCGCTGGTCGGTCCCATGAACAGGCCGTGCGCGCGGTAGAGCTCGTGCGTCGCGTGGAACGCCTCGGGGGCCGTCACCCAGTGGACCTCGTCGTACGCCGCGTGCTTGACGTTGCCCGGGTGGATGCTGCTGCCGAGTCCGCGCAGCGTCCGGGGCCCGTCGGGGGTGCCGAAGATGATGCTGCCGTGCGTGTCCACGCCGACCAGGTGCAGCGCCGGGTTCCCGGGCCGCAGCGACGCGGCGAGCCCGCCCGTCGAACCGCCCGAACCCACCGGGCCCACCAGGCAGTCGACGGAGCCGACGGTGTCGCCGATCAGGTCGGCGACGATGCTGTAGGCGCCCGGGTTGTCGGGGTTGTCGTACTGGCCGGGGACGAAGGCGTCGGGCTGGAGGCGGCGCAGCTCCTCCACCCGGGCCAGGCGTGCGCCCTGGATGCCGCCGGGCTGGCCGGTGTGCTCGACGATCTCCACCGTCGTGCCGAGCATTTCGAGGCGGGTGCGCAGATCCCGGTCGATGGCCGAGTCGCCGACGATGGTCAGCGGATAGCCGCGCAGCCCGCAGACCATGGCCAGGCCCAGGGCGAACGTCCCGGACGAGGTCTCGATGACCGGGGTGCCCGGGGAGAGCAGCCCGTCGGCCTCGGCGCGGTCGATGATGTGGCGGGCGGGCAGCAGCTTCATCAGGCTGAAGGCCGCCGCGTAGAGGTTGTCGCTCACCTTGATGATGCGTGGGAGCTCGGTGGCCTCCACGATCGAGGAGTGAGCCTTCGGCAGAGTCGTCGTCGTCATGTCAGTCACCCGTCAGTCACCGGTCGTGTAGTTCCACTGCTCGTCGATACCGATCTCTTGCAGGAGGCGCTGGGCCAGCGCGGCGCGGGCGTCGACGTCCGGGTCGTCCCGGTCGAAGAGGAGGCCCGCGATGTCTCCGCTGTGCGCCGCCTGCACGCCCAGCGCGCCGGAGGTCCGGGCGATGTCCCGGATCCGGTCGAGCCCGGGTATCGGCAGATGACGCTGGTTGATCTCCGTACTCGCCGTCGCCACCGAACCCAGCAGCGCGACGTCCTTCATCTGGATGGCCTCCCGGAGCATGTCCCGCAGCCGGGCGAAGAGGTCGATCTCCTCCTGGCCGTAGCTCGCCGGCGCGAACGCCAGCGTGTCCACGCCCCGCCCGCCGCCCTCGGGGCGGGAGCCGAAGCCCAGCACCCGGACCGGCGGCATCCGGTAGCCGAAGTCCTCGATCACCGCGCCCTCGCGCTGGGCGAACAGCACAGTGGACTCCTCGAACATCAGGGAGTCGGAGGCGGTCTCGGCGCGCACGGCCAGCCGGGCCACCTCCTGCGGCGGCAACGGGCTGACGAACGCGTCCTTCACCGCCCAGATGGCGGCCAGCACATCGCTCGTCGACGAGCCGAACCCGCGGCACAGCGGCACATCCCCGGTCAGTTCGAGATGGCCGCCCCAAGGCCCGGCGTCCGGCGGCGTCACGGCCCGGACGGCGAGTTCCGCCGCGCGCCGCGCCTTGCCCTTCCACTCGGGTGAGACGGTGACCTCGGGACCGGGGGCGGGGATGAAGGTGGCTCTGGTCGTGTGGATGGTGCAGGGAAGGGTGACGAGACCCCTGGTGAGTCCTCCCTCACCGGTGAACACGCCTTGCAGAATCTCGCCGTGATGGACGGGGGCCGAAGCGACCCCGACACGCCAGTCGGAATGATCCACCATCATGTCCTTGACCTTCTGTTGCCGGTGAAGCCGTGACCTGCGGACAACATCACGCTATGCAGGCCGGAACCCGTAGCCCGGCGGCAAGAGCGGCAGGCTGCGGGCAATTGCCCAGGCGGACCGGCGAGGGGAACACGTCAGAGCGCCCGGGCCCACCCTTGTGAGGTGGACCCGGGCGCCCAGGTGGCCCGGTGGTGCCAGACGCTAGTGGTGGACCGCCCGCAGGTGCTCGGACACGACCTTGCCGATCTCCCTCAGGGGCTCGGCGCCGGTCATGTCCCAGTGCTCGCAGTCGATGTCGTGCTCCTCGACATGGCCGAGAACATACGGTGCCCAGGACTCGGCGCCGGTCATGGCGGCGGGTGTGCGGCGCGCGTTGAAGAACACCATGTCGCCGCTGAACTGCCGCCCTGGAACGTACCGGTAGCGCATCTCCAGGTTCCCCGCGGTGGCCTCGACGACCGCGGCGGCCTGCGCCGGCTCCAGCGCACCCAGGATCGGGTCCTCGGCGCGCAGCACCTCCGCCAGTTCGGCGGCATCCGGCGCACTGTCCGCGCACGCCACGGCAAGTTCGGCGCCGCGGGTGCCGAGCAGCGCGGTCAGCACCTCGTGCCCGGTGATGGCGGGCGCCTCGAAGCCGTCGGGCAGCGGATAGGAGTCGAGCAGTCCGAGCAGGGCCACTTGCTCGCCCAGCTCCTCCAGGCGGGCGGCGACGGCGTGGGCGATCAGACCGCCGAACGACCAGCCCAGCAGGTGGTACGGGCCGTGCGGCTGGGCGGAGCGGATTTCGGCCACGTACGTGTCGGCCATCTCCTCCATGGAGGCGGGCCGCCCCGAGGGGTCCGTCAACTCCCGTGCCTGCAAGCCGATCAGCGGCCGCTCGTCGCCGATGTGCCGCAGCAGCCCGGCGTAGGACCAGCTCATCCCCGAGATGGGGTGCACACAGAACAGCGGGGCTTCCCCGCCCTCGCTCGCGGAGCGGATCGGCAGCAGGGTCTCCAGCGGGTTCCCGCCCGAGCCGGCGGCGATGTGCTCGCCGAGCAGCGCGGGTGTCGGGTACTGGAACAAGTCCCGGATGGTGACCGGGGTGTCCCAGACGGCACGGATGCGGCCGATGAGCCGGGTGGCGAGCAGGGAGTGCCCGCCCAGGTGGAAGAAGTGGTCGTCGATGGTGACCGACGGCAGTCCGAGCGTCGCCGCGTACAGCCCGCACAGGACTTCCTCGGCCGGGGTGCGCGGTGCGCGCCCGCCGGTCCGGCCGGCCTGCGGCGGCTCGGGCAGCGCCCGCCGGTCGAGCTTGCCGTTCACCGTCAGCGGCAGCGCGTCCAGCGGCACGATGGCGGCGGGCACCATGTACTCGGGCAGCGCCGCCACCGCGTGCCGGCGCAGCTCCGGGATGTCCGGCGCACCGCCGTCCACGGTCACCACGTACGCCACCAGACGCTTGTCGCCGGGCCGGTCCTCACGGATCATCACGGCGGCCTGCGCGACGGAGGCGTGCCGCAGCATCGCCGACTCGATCTCACCCGGCTCTATGCGAAAGCCGCGCAGCTTGATCTGCTGGTCGGCCCGGCCGAAATACTCCAGCGCACCGTCCTGGCTCCAGCGGGCCAGGTCCCCGGTCCGGTACATCCGCGAGCCGGGCGCCCCGTGCGGGTCGGCGACGAACCGCTCGGCGCTGAGCCCGGGCTGCCCGATGTAGCCGTGCGCGAGCCCGTGCCCGGCGACGTACAGCTCGCCGGGGACGCCCGGCGGCAGCAGACGCAGGTTCTCGTCGAGGACGTAGGCGTGCTTGCCGGTGATGGGCCGCCCGATGGGGATGGCCGGCGCGGGGGCGCTGATGGTGTGGGCGGTGGTGAACCCCATGCTCTCCGCGGGTCCGTAGCCGTTGACCAGGTGCAGATGGGGGTGGTCGGCCAGCGCCTTGGCGGCGTGCGCGGGCGAGGCCGCCTCACCGGCCGTCATGGCCTCCCGGAGCCGGGAGAACACCGCCGGGTGCTCGTCGAGCATGTGGTTGAACAGGCTCGCCGACATCTGGAGCGTGGTGATCCCGTGCCGCTCGACCAGCTCCGCGATCTGGTGCGGGTCGGTGTGCTGGCCGGGCTGAAGGACGCAGACCCCGCCGTGCAGCAGCGGTCCGAAGACCTCCAGGGCGAAGGCGTCCCACGACACGGGCGAGCTCTGCAGATACGTCTGCTCAGGGCCGAAGTGCAGATAGTCCGGGCCGATGAAGGTGGCCGCCAGCGCCCGGTGCGAGGCCGCGACGCCCTTGGGCACCCCGGTCGAGCCGGAGGTGAACATCACGCACGCCGTCGTCTCCGGGTGCCCGCCCGTCTCCACCGGCGCCCCCGGGAGACCGCTGATCGCGGGGGTGTCGACGGTCAGGTCGACCAGGGTGGCCGAGGTCGGCAGGGCCGTGAGGTGGCTCTGGGTGACCAGCGCCGACGGGTTGGTCTGCCCGAGGACGGTGGTCAGCCGGTCGGCCGGGAACTGCGGGTCCAGCAGCGTGTATCCGGCGCCGGCCTTCAGCGCCGCGAGCAGGGACGCGATCAGATGCGGCGAGCGCTCCAGGTGGATGGCCACGATGCTGCCGGGCTCGACGCCCCGCGAGGTCAGGTGCCGGGCCAGCCGGTTGGACCAGACGTCCAGCTCGGCGTACGTCACCTGCTGGTCCTCGAAGACCAGCGCCACCGAGTCCGGTGTCCGGGCCGCCTGCCCGGTGAACAGCCCGTCCAGACCGAGGACCGGCGCCGGCGCCTGGGGGCCGCTCCAGTCCCGTACCCGTACGCGCTCGTCGTCGGAGAGCAACTCGATGTCGCCGACAGGGAGTTCGGGGTGGTTGACGGCAGTGGTGAGGAGGCGGACGAGGCGGTCGGCGGTGGCCTGGATGGTGCGGGCGTCGTAGAGGTCGGTGGCGTACTCGATGGTGATGTCGAGGCCGCCGGGCTGTCCGTCCGCCGTCCGGTGCTCCGCGAACGCGAAGGTCAGGTCGAACTTGGCGATGGAGGCGGAGGGGAACGCGAACTCGCTCTCCAGGCCCGGGAGTTCGGGTGCCCGGGTGCTGGTGTCGCCGACGGTGAGCATGACCTGGAAGAGGGGGTGCCGGGCGGCGGTGCGCTCGGGGTTGAGGGCTTCGACGAGCCGGTCGAAGGGCAGGTCCTCGTGGGCCCAGGCGGAGAGGTCGGTCTCCCGGACGCGGGTGAGGAGGTCGCGGAAGGTCGGGTTGCCCGACAGATCCGTGCGCAGGACAAGGGTGTTGACGAAGAAGCCGATGAGGTCGTCGAGCTTCTGGTCGGTGCGGCCGGCGACGGGGGAGCCGAGCGGGATGTCGAACCCGGCGCCGGAGCGGGCGAGGAGGGTGGACACGGCCGCCTGGGCGACCATGAAGAAGGTGGTGCCGGTGTCCTGGGCCAGCGAGGTCAGCGAGCCGTGCAGCTCGGCGGGGCAGTGGACGGTGTGGGTGGTGCCCTGGTTGGAGGCGGTGGCGGGGCGGGCGCGGTCGGTGGGAAGGGTCGCTTCCTCCGGGAGCTCGGCCAGAGCCTCGCGCCAGTAGTCGAGTTGGCGGTCCTCGCTGTCCTGGAGCAGCCTCTGCTGCCACAGGGCGTAGTCGGCGTACTGGACCGGCAGCGGCTCCCATTCCGGGGTCTCGCCCTGGACGCGGGCCTCGTAGGCGGCGGCCAGATCGCGGAAGAGGGGTCCGTTGGACCAGCCGTCGGAGGCGATGTGGTGGACGACCAGCATCAGGACGTGGTCCTCGGCGCCGAGCCGGAAAAGGCTGGCGCGGAAGGGGCGTTCGCCCGCCAGGTCGAAGGCGTGTCCGGCCTCGGCGCCCAGCAGCCCGTCGAGGGTGTCCTCGGTCGCGGGGATGATGGCCAGTGCGGTGGTGGCCGCGGGAAGGACGGCCTGGTAGGCCTTGTTCTCGTGGGTCGGGTAGACCGTGCGCAGGCTCTCGTGGCGGGTGACGAGGTCGGTGAGGGCGAGCTGGAGTGCGTCGGGGTCGAGGGTTCCCTTCAGGCGCAGGGCCATCGGGATGTTGTACGTAGCCGACGGGCCTTCCATCTGGTCGAGGAACCACAGCCGTTGCTGGGCCGACGACAGCGGCACCCGCTCCGGACGCTCCTCGGGCAGCAGCGCCGGACGCTGTTCCCCGCTGCTCTCGGCCGTGAGCCGCTCGGAGAGCAGCGCGACCGTCGCGTACTGGAACAGGTCCCGGATGGTGATCTGGGTGTCCCACACGGCGCGGATGCGGCTGATGAGCCGGGTGGCGAGCAGGGAGTGCCCGCCGCGGTGGAAGAAGTGGTCGTCGATGGTGACCGACGGCAGTCCGAGCACGGCGGCGAACAGACCGCAGAGCACTTCCTCGGCGGGGGTGCGGGGTGCGCGCCCGCCGGTGTCGCCGGTGTTCTGGGGCGCGGGCAGGGCACGCCGGTCGATCTTGCCGTTGGTGGTCAGCGGGATCGCGTCGAGGGTGACGAAGGCGGACGGGACCATGTACTCGGGCAGCGAGCCGGAGACCTCGCGCTGGACCGCCTTGGTGTCGAGCCGTGTGCCGTCGGCGGCGACGAGGTAGGCGACGAGACGCTTGTCGCCGGGCCGGTCCTCACGGATGACCACGGTCGCCTGGGCGACGGAGTCGCAGGCCGCGAGCGCGGTCTCGATCTCGCCGAGTTCGATGCGGAAGCCGCGCAGCTTGACCTGCTGGTCGGCCCGGCCGAGGTATTCGAGTGAGCCCTCGTGGTTCCAGGCGGCGAGGTCACCGGTGCGGTACATGCGGGTGCCGGCGGGACCGTACGGGTCGGCGACGAACCGCTCGGCCGTCATGCCCGGCCGGTTGAGGTAGCCCTGGGCGAGACCGGTTCCGGCGATGTAGAGCTCGCCCGGGGTGCCGGGCGCGACGAGCTGGAGGTGGTGGTCCAGGACGTAGAGGCGGTGGTTGTCGAGGGGCTCGCCGATCGGGACGGAGCCCGGGTAGTCGAGCGGGCGGTGGATGTGGTGGGTGGTGGCGAAGGTGGTGGTCTCGGTCGGGCCGTAGCCGTTGACGACGGTGGTGTCCGGGCAGTGCTCGTGGATCCGGCGTACGGCCTCCGGCGGTACGACGTCACCGCCGGCCCACACCTCGCGGACGCCCGCGAACGCGGCCGGTGCCTCCTCGGCCATGACCCGGAACAGGCCCGCCGTCATCCACAGGCTGGTGATCGACTGCTCGGCCAGCAGCCGCCCGTAGGCCGTGGGGTCGAGGTGGCCGGGGGGTGCGACGACGACGGTGCCGCCGTTCAGCCAGGGCACCCATATCTCGTAGGTGGACGCGTCGAACGCGGCCGGTGAGTGGAACAGGACCCGGCTGTGGTTGCCGTTCGCGTACATCGTCTGGGCGGCCAGGTCGGCCACATTGCGGTGGGTGACCGCCACGCCCTTCGGGACGCCGGTGGAGCCCGAGGTGAACATCGCGTACAGCGGCTGGTCGGGGTGGATCGTGCGCGCCGGTGCCGTGGCCGGCAGGTGGTCGAGCCCGGTGGTGCCGTCGAGGACGACGACTTGGGCGGTGGTCTCCGCGACGAGCGGGTGGTCGGACAGGGCCGCGTCGGTCAGCAGGACCGGAGCCCCGGTGTCGGCCAGGATCTGGGTGAGGCGGGAGTCCGGGTCGGTGGTGTTCAGCGGGGCGTACACCGCTCCGGCCTTGGTCACCGACAGCAGCGCGGTGAGCAGGTCGGCCGAGCGCTCCATCAGGACGGCGACCACGTCGTGCTGCTGGACACCGAGGTTGATGAGGTGGTGGGCCGCACGGTTGGTGGCCTCGTCGAGCTCGGCGTAGGTGACCTCGTGGACGTCGTCGACCAGGGCGATCGCGTCCGGGGTACGGGCGGCCTGCGCCGCGAACAGCTCGGCGAGACTCGCCTCGGGCGCCCCGGTGACCGCGCCGCTCCACTCCTCCAGGAGCAGCCGGCGCTCGTGCTCGCCGAGCAGGTCCAGCACGGACAGCGGGGTGTCGGGCGAGGTGAGCACCGCTTCCAGGAGCCGCCGCAGCCGGGCCATGAGCGCGTCGATCGTACGGGCGTCGTACAGGTCGGTGGCGTACTCGATGGTGATGTCCAGGCCGTTCGGCCGGCCGTCCCGGGTGCGGTGCTCGGCGAAGCCGAAGGTCAGGTCGAACTTGGCGATCTGCAGCGCGCTGTACTCGGTCCGGGCGTCGAGCCCAGGGAAGCCGACGGCGTTCGAACCGGCCTCACCCATGGTGAGCATCACCTGGAACAGCGGGTGCCGGGAGGCGGAGCGCTCCGGGTTGAGCACCTCCACCAGCCGGTCGAAGGGCAGGTCCTGCTGGCCCCACGCCGCCAGGTCCGTCTTACGGACCCGGCCGAGCAAGTCCCGGAAGCTCGGGTCGCCCGTCAGATCCGTCCGCAGCACCAGCGTGTTGACGAAGAAGCCGACCAGCCCGTCGAGGGCCTCGTCGATACGTCCGGAGACCGGCGAGCCGACCGGGATGTCGAGGCCCGCCCCGGAGCGGGACAGCACGGTCGCGACCGCCGCCTGAACCGCCATGAACAGGGTCGCCCCCGACTCCCGCGCCAGGTGCGTCAGTCCGGCGTGCACGTCCGCGGGAAGGTGCGCGTCGCAGGTGGCGCCGTGGTACGAGGCGGTGGCCGGGCGCGGCCGGTCGGCCGGCAGGGTCGCCTCCTCCGGCAGCTCCGCCAACGTCTCGCGCCAGAACTCCAGTTGACGCGACCCGGCGCTCTCCGGATCGTCCGCCTCGCCGAGCAGCTCCTGCTGCCACAGCGTGTAGTCGCCGTACTGCACCGGAAGCGGCTCCCACTCGGGGGCCTGCCCCTGAACCCGGGCGCCGTAGGCGGTCGCCAGGTCCTGGAGCAGCGGGGCCGTCGAGCCGCCGTCCGACACGATGTGGTGCATCACCACGAGCAGGACGTGCTCCTGCTCGGCGAGCGCGATCAGCCGCGCCCGGACCGGCAGGTCCACCGCCAGGTGGAAGACCTGCGCGGACTCCTCGGCGAGCACCGCCTCCAGCGTCCCGGCCGTGGCCGGCACGACGGGCAGTTCGAACTCCACTTCCTCCTCTTCGAGGATGTGCTGGTACGGGGTGCCGTCCTGGTCCGGGAAGATCGTCCGCAGACTCTCGTGCCGGCCGATGACGTCGGCGAGAGCCGACCGCAGGGCGGCCCGGTCGAGTTCACCGGTGAGCCGCACTGCCAGCGGGATGTTGTACGTGGTCGACGGCCCTTCCATCTGGGCGATGAACCACAGCCGCTGCTGGGCGTAGGACAAGGGGATCACTTGGTCGCTCCCATCCGGCGCATCGGCCGCAGTTTGGGCCTTGCGGCCTCGGCGCCGTCGAGCTTCTCGACGAGCGTTGCCACGATCGGGTTTTCGAAGAGGGTCGCCACGGACAGCTCGACCCCGAGTACGGTGCGGATCCGGCCCACGAGCCGGGTGGCGAGCAGGGAGTGCCCGCCCAGGTGGAAGAAGTGGTCGTCGATGGTGACCGACGGCAGTCCGAGCATCTCCGCGAACAGCCCACAGAGGACTTCTTCCTTGGGGGTGCGGGGCGCGCGCCCCGCGGTGTCGTGCGTGACCTGCGGCTCGGGCAGGGCCTTGCGGTCCACCTTGCCGTTCACGGTCAGCGGGATCGCGTCCAGCGTCACGAACGCCGACGGAACCATGTACTCGGGCAGCAGCCCCGACATCCGCCGCCGCACGTCCTCGTCGTCGATCCGCGCCCCGTCCTGCGCGGTCAGATAGGCGACGAGACGCTTGTCGCCGGGCCGGTCCTCGCGGACGATGACGGTCGCCTGGGCGATGGCGTCCTGGGCGGCCAACACGGTCTCGATCTCGCCGAGTTCGATGCGGAAGCCGCGCAGCTTGACCTGTTCGTCGGCCCGGCCCAGGTATTCGAGCGAGCCTTCCTGGTTCCAGCGGACGAGGTCGCCGGTGCGGTACATCCGGGTGCCTGCGGGACCGTACGGGTCGGCGACGAAGCGGTCGGCGGTCTGTCCCGGGCGGTCCAGGTAGCCCTGGGCGAGGCCGGTTCCGGCGATGTAGAGCTCGCCGGGGGTGCCGGGGGCGACCAGGCCGAGGTGTTCGTCGAGGACGTAGAGGCGGTGGTTGTCGAGGGGCTCGCCGATGGGGACGGTGCCGGGGTAGTCGAAGGGTCGGCGGATGTGGTGGGTGGCGGCGAAGGTGGTGGTCTCGGTCGGGCCGTAGCCGTTGACGACGGTGATCTGCGGGTTGTGGTCCATCACCCGTCGTACGGCCTCCGGCGGGACGACATCGCCACCCGCCCACACTTCGCGTACGCCGTTGAAGGCGGCCGGGGCTTCCTCGGCGATGAGGCGGAACAGGCCCGCCGTCATCCACAGGCTGGTGATGCGGTGCTCGGACAACAGCTGCTGGTAGGCGGCGGTGTCGAGATGTCCGGCGGGCGCGACGACCAGCGTGCCGCCGTTCAGCCACGGCACCCACATCTCGTAGGTGGAGGCGTCGAAGGCCATCGGGGAGTGGAACAGAACCCGGCTGTGGTTGCCGTTGGCGTACATCGTCTGGGCGGCCAGGTCGGCCACATTGCGGTGGGTGACCGCGACGCCCTTCGGGACTCCGGTGGAGCCCGAGGTGAACATGGCGTACACGGCCTGGTCGGGGTGGACCGGCACGTGCGGGTCGCTCGCGTCGCCCTCGGACGGGGCTGCCACGGAGATCGCCCGTGCGCCGGACGGGATTTGGAGGCTTTCGGGGCCGCGGTCGGTGAGGAAGACCTTGACCGCCGACTGTTCGACGATGAGCTGGACGCGCTCCATCGGGTAGCGGGTGTCGAGCGGGACGTAGACCGCTCCCGCCTTGACCACGGCGAGGGTGGCGATCACGGCGTCGAGCGAGCGCTCCTGGAAGAGCGCCACCCGGCTGTCGGGCTCCACACCTTCCGCGATCAGGTGGTGGGCGAGGCGGTTGGCGCGCTCGTCCAGTTCGCGGTACGTCAGTTCCTGGGTGGCGTGGACGACGGCCACCGCGTCCGGCGTGCGGGCCACCTGCGCGGCGAAGAGCTGCGCGAGCCCGGCGTCGGCGCTTCCGGTGACGGACCCGGCCCGCGACTCCAGCAGCAGGGCCCGCTCATCGGAGGAGAGCAACTCCAGCTCTGCGACGGGAAGTTCAGGAGCGGCGACGGCTGCCTCCAGCAGTCGTACGAGACGAGTCGCGACGCTCTCGATGGTGCTCGCGTCATACAGGTCGGTCGCGTACTCGACGGTGATGTCCAGACCGCCGGGCTCTCCGTCCGCACCCCGATGCTCCGCGAAGCCGAAGGTGAGGTCGAACTTGGCGATCGCCACCTGCGAGAACTCGTACGCCGTGTCCAGGCCGGGCAGTTCGGGCGCCTCGGCCGAGGTGTCGCCCAGGGTGAGCATGACCTGGAAGAGCGGGTGGCGGGCGGGTGTGCGCTCGGGGTTGAGGATTTCCACGAGCCGGTCGAAGGGCAGGTCCTGGTGGTTCCAGGCGGCCAGGTCGGTCTCGCGGACCCGGTGCAGCAGGTCGCGGAAGCTCGGGGCGCCGGTCAGGTCGGTGCGCAGGACCAGGGTGTTGACGAAGAACCCGACCAGGTCGTCGAGTTGCTGGTCCGTGCGGCCTGCGACCGGTGAGCCGAGCGGGATGTCGTACCCGGCGCCGGAGCGGGCGAGGAGGGTGGAGACGGCCGCCTGGGCGACCATGAAGAAGGTGGTGCCGGTGTCCTGGGCCAGCGAGGTCAGCGAACCGTGCAGCTCGGCGGCGCAGTGGACGGTGTGCGTGCTGCCCCGGTTGGAGGCGGTTGCCGGGCGGGCTCGGTCGGCCGGGAGGGTGGCCTCCTCCGGCAGGTCGGCCAATGTCTTTTGCCAGAAGCCGAGTTGGCGCTCCTCGTCCTCCTCCATCAGCTGCTGCTGCCACAGCGCGTAGTCGGCGTACTGGACGGGCAGCGGCTCCCACTGCGGTGCCTGCCCCTCGGCGCGGGCCGCGTAGGCGGCGGCCAGGTCGCGGAAGAGGGGGGCGTTGGACCAGCCGTCGGAGGCGATGTGGTGGATCACCAGGAGCAGGACGTGCTCCTGGTCGCCGAGGGCCAGCAGGTGGGCGCGGAGCGGGATGCCGGAGGCCAGGTCGAAGGGGATGGCGGAGAGGCCGGCCAGGCGGGCGGCGAGCGTGTCGTCCGTGACCGGGACGACGGGCAGCTCGACCGGCTCGGGGGCCAGCACCGACTGGTAGGCCTTGCCCTCGTGGGTGGGGTAGACGGTGCGCAGGCTCTCGTGGCGGGTGACCAGGTCGGTGAGGGCCTGCCGCACGGCCTCGACGTCCACCGCGCCGGTGAGGCGCAGCGCCATCGGGATGTTGTACGTCGCCGACGGGCCCTCCATCTGGTCCAGGAACCAGAGCCGTTGCTGGGCGGAGGACAGCGGCACGCGCTCGGGGCGCTCCTGTGCGCGGGTCAGCGCGGCCCGGGGAAGTTCACCGCTGCCCTCCGTGACCCGCTCGGACAGCGCGACCACGGTCGGGGACCGGAACAGGTCCCGGACGCCGAGCTGGACGCCGAAGGCCTGGCGGATGCGGCTGATGAGGCGGGTGGCGAGCAGGGAGTGGCCGCCCCGGTGGAAGAAGTTGTCGTCGATGGTGGCCGACGGGAGCCCGAGGACCGCCGCGAACAGGCCGCACAGGACCTCTTCCTGGGGGGTGCGCGGGGCACGTCCGGTGACATCGTGGGTGACCTGCGGGGTGGGCAGCGCGCGCCGGTCTATCTTGCCGTTGGCGGTCAGCGGGATCGCGTCGACGAGCACGAAGGCCGACGGGACCATGTACTCGGGGAGCGCCGAAGTGGCGTGCCGGCGCAGGTCGTTCAGGTCGATGCCGCCCTCGGCGGTCACGAGGTAGGCGACGAGCCGCTTGTCCCCGGGCCGGTCCTCGCGGACGATCACCGTGGCCTGGGCGACGCTTTCATGGGCCGTCAACACGGTCTCGATCTCGCCGAGTTCGATGCGGAAGCCGCGCAGCTTGACCTGCTGGTCGGCCCGGCCGAGGTACTCCAGCGAGCCCTCGTGGTTCCACCGCACCAGGTCCCCGGTGCGGTACATCCGGGTGCCTGCGGGACCGTACGGGTCGGCGACGAACCGCTCGGCGGTGAGCGACGGGCGGCCCACATAGCCGCGCGCCAGACCGGCCCCGGCGATGTACAGCTCGCCGGGCGCACCGGCCGGAACGAGCCGGAGCGCGGAGTCGAGGACGTAGAGGCGGTGGTTGTCGAGGGCCTCGCCGATCGGAATCGTGCCCGGGTAGTCGAGCGGACGGTGGATGCGGTGGGTGGTGGCGAAGGTGGTGGTCTCGGTCGGCCCGTAGCCGTTGACGACGGTCGTGTCCGGGCAGTGCTCGTGGATCTGGCGGACGGCCTCGGGCGGTACGACGTCGCCGCCCGCCCACACCTCCCGGAGCCCCGCGAAGGCCTCCGGCGCCTCCTCGGCCATGACTCGGAACAGGCCCGCCGTCAGCCACAGACTCGTGATCGAGTACCCGGTGATCAGCTCGCTCAGCGTGCCGGTCTCCAGGTGGCCCCGGGGCGCCACGACGACCGTGCCGCCGGTCAGCCACGGCACCCAGATCTCGTAGGTGGAGGCGTCGAAGGTGTGCGGGGAGTGGAAGAGGACCCGCTGGTGGGCGCCGCCCGTGTACATCCGCTGGCGGGCCAGGTCGGCCACGTTGCGGTGGGTGACGGCGACACCCTTCGGGACGCCGGTCGAGCCCGAGGTGAACATGACGTACAGCCACTGGTCGGGGTGGGTGGGGGCGGTGGACCTCGTCGCGGGACGGCCGTCGAGGTCCTTGGCCTCGACGACGAGGTCACGGGCCTGCGCCCGGGTGACCAGCGGATGGTCGGCCAGCGCCCGGTCGGTGATCAGGACCGGCGCGTCGAGTTCATCGAGGATCTGGGTGTGGCGGGTGTCCGGGTCGGCCGGGTTGAGGGGCGCGTAGGCGCCGCCGGCCTTCACGACCGCGAGCATGGCGACCAGGAGGTCGGCCGAGCGCTCCATCATCAGGGCGACGACGGATTCGGGGCCGACCCCGAGGCCGATGATCCGCTGCGCGAACCGGTCGGACTCGGCGTCGAGTTCGGCGTAGGTGAAGGACCGCTCCTCGGACGCCACAGCGACCGCGTCCGGCGTACGGGCCACCTGCGCGGCGAACAGCTCCGCGAGGCCCGCGTCCGGCAAGTCGCCCTCGGTGACCGGACCCGCGCCCAGCGCCAGCAGCCGCTCCCGCTCCTCGGGGCCGGTGAACTCCAGCTCCCCGACGGGCAGTTCCGGCGCGGCGACGGCCGATTCCAGCAGTCGTACGAGACGGTCCGCGAGCCCCTCGACGGTGCGGGCGTCGTACAGGTCGGTGGCGTACTCGACCCTGATGTCCAGGCCGCCCGGCTGCCCATCGGCCGTGCGGTGCTCGTGGAAGGAGAAGGTCAGGTCGAACTTGGCGATCTCCAGCGGGGTGAAGCCCGACTCGGTCTCCACACCCGGGAGTTCCAGGCTCGGCGTGACCGCTTCCTGAAGGGTCAGGGCCACCTGGAACAGCGGGTGGCGGGAGGTGGAGCGGGCCGGGTTGAGCAGCTCGACCAGCCGGTCGAAGGGCAGGTCCTGGTGGGACCAGGCGGCCAGATCGGTGTCCCGGACCCGGCCGAGCAGCTCCTGGAAGCTTGGGTCGCCCTCCACGTCCGTACGGAGCACCAGGGTGTTGACGAAGAAGCCGACCAGCCCGTCGAGCGCCTCGTCCGTACGGCCCGCGATCGGGGCGCCGATCGGGATGTCCGTGCCCGCTCCCGAGCGGGACAGGGCGGTGGCGACCGCGGCCTGGGCGACCATGAACATCGTGGTGCCGGTCTCCCGGGCCAGCCGGGTCAGCGCCTGGTGCAGCTCGGGCGGGCAGTGGACGCCGTGGGTCCGGCCCTGGTAGGTGGCGGCGGCCGGGCGCGGCCGGTCGGCCGGCAGGGTGGCCTCGTCCGGCAGCCCGTCCAGGGTGTGGCTCCAGAACTCCGCCTGGCGCTCGCCGTCCGCCGCGAGCAGCTCCTGCTGCCACAGCGTGTAGTCGGCGTACTGCACCGGCAGGGGCTCCCAGCCGGGGGTCTCGCCCTGCGCACGGGCCTCGTAGGCGGCGGCGAGGTCACGCAGCAGCGGGGTGGTGGACCAGCCGTCGGAGGCGATGTGGTGGATGACCACCATCAGCACCTGGTCCCGCTCGCCCAGGTCGAACAGGGCGGCGCGGAGCGGGAGTCCGGCCGCCAGGTCGAAGGTGCGCGCGGCCTCGGCGCCGAGCAGGTCCGCCAGGGAGTCCTCGTCCGCCGGCGTGACCGGCAGCTCGACCCGGACCCCGTCCGCGGGCAGCACCAGCTGGTGGAAGTCGCCGTCGGCCACCGCGAACACCGTGCGCAGGGTCTCGTGCCGGACCACCAGGTCGGTCAGCGCGAGACGCAGCGCCTCCCGGTCCAGCTCGCCCTTGAGGCGCAGCGCGAGCGGGATGTTGTACGTGGAGGACGGGCCCTCCAACTGGTCGAGGAACCACAGCCGTTGCTGGGCCGACGACAGCGGCACCCGCTCCGGACGTGCCATCTCCCGCAGGGCGGGCCGACGCACACCGTCCCCTCCGGCGTCGACGAACTCCGCGAGCGCCGCGGGCGTCGGCCCCTGGAAGAGGTCCTTGACGGTGATCTGGACCCCGAACGCCTGCCGCATGCGGCTGATCAGCCGGGTGGCGAGCAGGGAGTGCCCGCCCCGGTGGAAGAAGTGGTCGTCGATGGTCACCGACGGCAGCCCGAGGATCTCCGCGAAGAGCCCGCAGAGGACTTCCTCGACCGGGTTCCGCGCGGCACGCCCGCCGGTGTCGTGGCTGACCTGCGGCGCGGGCAAGGCCTTGCGGTCTACCTTGCCGTTCACGGTCAGCGGGATCGCGTCCAGCGTCACGAACGCCGACGGAACCATGTACTCGGGCAGCGAACCGGAGATCTCCCGGTGAATCGCCTTTGCGTCGGCCTTCCGGCCCTCGGCGGCGACGAGGTAGGCGACCAGGCGCTTGTCGCCGGGCCGGTCCTCGCGGACGATGACGGTCGCCTGGGCGATGGCGTCCTGGGCGGCCAACGCGGTCTCGATCTCACCGAGTTCGATACGGAAGCCGCGCAGCTTGACCTGCTGGTCGGCGCGGCCGAGGTATTCGAGTGAGCCTTCCTGGTTCCAGCGGACGAGGTCGCCGGTGCGGTACATCCGGGTGCCCGGCTTGTCGCCGTAGGGGTCGGCGACGAACCGTTCTGCCGTCATGCCCGGACGGTCCAGGTAACCCTGGGCCAGACCCGCGCCCGCGACGTAGAGCTCGCCGGGGGTTCCGGGTGCGACAAGGCCGAGGTGCTCGTCGAGGACGTAGAGGCGGTGGTTGTCGAGGGGTTCGCCGATGGGGACGGTGCCGGGGTAGTCGAAGGGTCGGCGGATGTGGTGGGTGGCGGCGAAGGTGGTGGTCTCGGTCGGGCCGTAGCCGTTGACGACGGTGATCTGCGGGTTGTGGTCCATGACGCGGCGCACGGCCTCGGGCGGTACGACGTCACCGCCGGCCCATATCTCGCGTACGCCGGTGAAGGCGGCCGGTGCTTCTTCGGCGATGAGGCGGAACAGGCCTGCCGTCATCCACAGGCTGGTGATGCGGTGCTCGGACAGCAGCTGCTGGTAGGCGGCGGTGTCGAGGTGGCCGGCGGGCGCGACGACGAGGGTGCCGCCGTTCAGCCACGGCACCCACATCTCGTACGTCGAGGCGTCGAAGGCCATCGGGGAGTGGAACAGCACCCGGGTGTGGTTGCCGTTGGCGTACATGGTCTGGGCGGCGAGGTCGGCGACGTTGCGGTGGGTTACGGCCACGCCCTTCGGGACACCGGTGGAGCCCGAGGTGAACATGGCGTACACGGCCTGGTCGGGGTGGACCGGTACCTGCGGGTCGCTCGTGTCGCCGTCCGACGGAGCCTGCACGGAAAGTGCCCTGGCTCCGGCGGGGAGTTGGAGTTCCCCGGCGTCGCGGTCGGTGAGGAGGATCTCGACGGCCGACTGCTCGACGATGAGCTGGACGCGTTCCATCGGGTAGCGGGTGTCGAGCGGGACGTAGATGGCGCCTGCCTTGACCACGGCGAGGGTGGCGATCACGGCGTTCAGCGAGCGCTCCTGGAAGAGCGCCACCCGGCTGCCGGGCCGCACTCCTTCGGCGATCAGGTGGTGGGCGAGGCGGTTGGCGCGCTCGTCCAGCTCGGCGTAGGTCAGGTCGCTTGCCGAGTCGATCAGGGCGACCGCGTCCGGGGTGCGGGCCACCTGCGCGGCGAACAGGGTGCCGAGACCGGCCTCCAGGGCCGCCGTGACCTCCCCGCTCCACTCCTCCAGGAGCAGTCCGCGCTCCTGGCCGGAGAGCAACTCCAGCTCCCCGACGGGCAGTTCGGGGTGGGTCGCCGCCTCCGACAGCAGCCGGACCAGGCGCCCGGCGGCCGCCTCGACGGTGCGGGCGTCGTACAGGTCGGTGGCGTACTCGACGGTGATGTCGAGGCCGCCGGGCTCCCCGTCCGCCGTGCGGTGCTCGGCGAAGGAGAACGTCAGGTCGAACTTGGCGGCCCGCAGCCAGGTGAACTCCGACTCCGTCTCCAGACCCTCGGCGACGAGCGTCGGCGTGGCCGCGTCCGTCAGCGTCAGCATGACCTGGAAGAGCGGGTGCCGGGCCGCCGAACGGTCCGGGTTGACGGCCTCGACGAGCCGGTCGAAGGGGAGATCCTGGTGGCCCCAGGCCGCAAGGTCGGTCTCCCGGACGCGGGTGAGGAGTTCACGGAAACTCGGGTTGCCCGACAGGTCGGTGCGCAGGACGAGCGTGTTGACGAAGAAGCCGACGAGGTCGTCGAGCGCCTGGTCGGTGCGGCCGGCGATCGGCGAACCGAGCGGGATGTCGTGGCCCGCGCCGGAACGGGCGAGCAGCGTCGACACCGCCGCCTGGGCCACCATGAACACCGACGCCCCCGACTCACGGGCAAGCGCCGCGAGGGCCGCGTGCACCGCCGGCGGGCAGTGCACGGTGCGGGTGGCGCCCCGGTAGGAGGAGACGGCCGGGCGCTGCCGGTCGGCGGGGAGGGTGACCTCCTCCGGGAGGTCCGCCAACGCGTCCCGCCAGTAGGAGAGTTGGCTGGACTCGACGCTTTCCGCGTCCGCCGGGTCGCCGAGCAGCGCGCGGTGCCAGAGGGCGTAGTCGGCGTACTGGACGGGCAGCGGCTCCCAGGCCGGGCGCTGTCCGCGCGAGCGGGTCGCGTAGGCGGTGCTCAGGTCGCGCATCAGCGGCTGGTACGACCAGCCGTCCGACACGATGTGGTGCATCACCACCAGCAGCACGTGGTCCTGCTCGCCGGTCCTCAGCAGCCGGGCCCGTACGGGCAGATCGGCTGCGAGGTCGAAGGCCCGCTCGGACTCCTCGGCCAGCAGCCCGGCGAGCGTGGCCTCGTCCGCCGGTGTGACCGGCAGCTCTATCCGTACGTCGTCCGCGGGCAGCACCCGCTGGTAGGTCCGCCCCTCGGCCGTGCCGAAGACCGTGCGCAGGCTCTCGTGCCGGCCCAGCACATCGGTGAACGCCGACTCCAGTGCCGCGACGTTCAGTTCACCGCGTACCCGGACGGCGAGCGGAATGTTGTACGTGGCTGACGGGCCCTCCATCTGGTCGAGGAACCACAGCCGCTGCTGGGCCGACGACAGCGGGAGCAGCTCGGGCCGCTCCTCGGCCGCCGTCAGGGCCGGGCGGGCGGACTCGCCGCCGTCCGCGGCGATGTACTCGGCGAGGAGTGCCACCGTCGGGCAGGTGAAGAACTCCCGCAGTGTCAGCTGGACGTCCAGGGTGGTGCGGATCCGACTGACCAGGCGGGTGGCGAGCAGCGAGTGGCCGCCGATCGTGAAGAAGTCGTCGTCGATCCCGACGGACGGCAGCCCCAGCGCGTAGGCGAACAGCCCGGCCAGGACCTCCTCGACGGGGTTGCGGGGGGCCCGGCCGTTCGCGGTGCCGCCGAGCTTGGGGGCGGGCAGTGCGCGCCGGTCCAGCTTGCCGTTCGCGGTCAGCGGCAGCGAGCCCAGCGGGACGACCGCCGAGGGGACCATGTACTCGACCAGCTCCGCGCCGGCGTACCGGAGCAGCTCCGCGCCGTCGAGGACCCCTTCCACGGCGGGCACCACGTAGGCCACCAGGCGCTTGTCGCCGGGCCGGTCCTCGCGGACGATCACCGCGGCCTGGGCCACGGACGGGTGGCGGACCAGGACGGTCTCGATCTCGCCGAGCTCGATGCGGTTGCCGCGCAGCTTGACCTGCTGGTCGGCGCGGCCCAGGAACACGACCTCGCCGTGTTCGTTCCAGGCGGCGAGGTCGCCGGTGCGGTACATGCGGGTACCGGCGGGGCCGTACGGGTCGGCGGTGAAACGCTCGGCGGACAGGGCGGGCAGCCGCGCGTAACCCTGCGCCAAGTGGGGCCCCGCCACATAGAGTTCACCGGTCTCGCCGGGGGCGGTGTGGCGCAGCTCGGCATCCAGGATGTACATCGCGGTGTTCGCCATCGGGATGCCCAGGTGGAGCCGCTCCAGCGTGCGGACGTCCGGCGTGAACGCCTGGTAGCTGCAGAAGACGGTGGCTTCGGTGGGGCCGTAGACGTGCACGACCGTGGTGTCGGGGCAGTGGTCGAGCACCCGCTGCAGGGCGGTGGCGGACAGTACGTCGCCGCCGGTCCAGATCTCCTTCAGCCGGGCCAGGCCCTCGATCGCCTCGCTGGCCATCGCGTCGAACAGCGCGGTCGTGAAGTATGCGGCGGTCGCGTCGTAGCGGGCGATGGCCTCGCCCAGCTCACCTATGTCGATCTTCGGCGCGGGCAGCACCACGGCCAGACCGCCGCGCAGCAGCGGCACCCACAGCTCGTACGTCGAGGAGTCGAAGGGCAGCGGCGAGTAGGCGAGGACCCGCTGGTGCGCCTCGGTGCCGAAGCCGGGGTCCAGGGCCAGTTCCACCACATTGCGGTGGGTGTTGACGACGCCCTTGGGGGTGCCGCTGGAGCCGGAGGTGAACATCACGTACAGCGGCTGGTCCGGGTGGACGGCCACCTCGGGGGCGCCGGCCGGCTCCTGCGCCGTCGCGGTCTCCTCGGTCAGCCGCAGGGCGGGCAGCTCGCCCGCGAAGGCGGTCTCCTCCTCGGTCGCGCGGTCCGTGACCAGCAGGACGGCCTCGGTGTTGCCGAGGATCCAGCCGAGGCGCTCGGCGGGCTGGCGCGGGTCGAGGGGAACGTACACACCGCCGCTCTTGAGAACGGCGAGCACGGTGATCACATAGGCGAGCGACCGGTCGAAGAGGAGCCCGACCGAGTCGCCCGGCCGTACACCGGCGGCGATCAGCCGGTGCGCGAGGGCGTTGGCCGCCCCATCGAGCTCCCGGTAGGTGAGCCGGCGGTCCTCGCGGACCAGGGCGACGGCGTCCGGGGTGCGGGCGGCCTGCGCGGCGAAGAGCTCGTGCAGCGCGCCCTCGGGCAGTTCCACCGTCGTGTCGTTGTACGCGGCGACGCCATCGGGCACGCCGACGCCGAGGGGGAGCAGGGGTTCGGCTTGCGGCTGGGACATCTCGACACCTTCTTGGAAGCTCGGTTCTGGTGGTCTCGCGGCGTGCCGGGAGACCGACGGAGCCACGACGGGGAAACGCGCGGGTGGTGCGAAGTCGTAGGGGGCTACTGGCTGGTGGGCAGCAACACGTCCTCGTCCGCGAGGGCGTTCACGTGGTACTTGCCGACGGAGCTGATCAGCAGCCGTAGTTCCAGGGCGATGCTTTCCACGAGGCGCACCAGACCGTGGTCGGTGTCCTCGTCGACGGCCAGCAGAGCGGCCCGGCCGAGCCCGACGGCGCGTGCGCCGAGCGCGAGGGCCTTGACGGCCCGGCTGCCCTCCCAGATGCGTCCGCTGGCGAGCAGACAGTGGTCGGTGCGGCCGATGCGGGTCAGGCAGTCGCCGAGCGGCAGACCCACCTGGCCGAGGAAGGCGTTCGGGGCCCAGGCGGTGCCGCCCTCCGCGCCGTCCACCGTCACGGAGTCCGCGCCGGCCGCCCAGGCGGTGGCCGCCGCGAGCGCCACGTCCCGGCCCGGGTGGAGCTTCACCCACACCTTCACGCGGGGGAAGTTGTTGCGCATCAGCCGGATCTGCTGGCGCAGGATCTCCTCGGTGAACGTGCCCGGGCTGCTGATCCGCAGGACGGAGTCGCTGTCGGCGCCGAACACCTGGTCGGTGGCGTACTGTTCGGCGACCCGGCCCGCGGCCTCGCGGCCCAGGACGGTGAGGCCGCCGAGGCCCGGCTTGGCGCCCTGGCCGACCTTCAGCTCGAAGGCGAGCCGGCCGGTGGCGAGCAGCGGCTCGGACGCCGGGTCGCTGTAGACGAGGTTCCACACCTCGGCGTCCGCGTCCTCGGTGGACTGCTGGACGACCACACCGCCGTGCTCGTCGTCGGCCGCGTCGGCGTAGGCGGCGATCCGGCCGATCAGCGGGGAGGCCTCGGCGTCGGACGCGGCGCGGTAGCCGTTGACGGGCACCACGTTCTCGCCGATCACCATCGGGATGCCGAGCCGGGCGGCCTGCCGTCCGGCGGCCTCGCCGAGGTCGTGGCTGGCGACCTGGGTGGAGCCGAACGCCGACACGTACAGCGGCAGCCGGGAGGTGAACCCGCCCACCACGGTGTCGAGTTCGACATCCGTGTACAGCGGTTCGCGCGCCAGGTCGATGAGCTTCTTCAGCCGCTCCGGCATGAACACCGGAGGCACGATCCGGGCCCGCTCCAGCAGGTCACCGGAGTCGGCGCCGGCCGGTATCGCGCCCAGCAGGCTGCTGCCGTACGCGTCGAGGGCGGGGAAGACGCTCGCGGCGCCGTGCCGGGCCCGGTGGCGCACCTGTTCCTCGGGGAAACCGGCGGCTGTCAGTACGGCGCTCATGCCGAGACCACTCCCGGAAGCTTGGGGTAGGCGCTGGCCTCCCAGACGGCGGTGCGGCCGGTGACGTACCGCGTGAAGCGCTCCAGGCCGATACCGAAACCGGAGCTGGCGGGGATGCCCCGACGCGCCAGGTCCAGGTACCAGCCGTACTTGGCGGGGTTCTCGCCGGTCTCCCGCATCCGCGTGACCAGGGCCGCGTAGTCGTGCTCCCGCTCGCTGCCGCTGGCCAGTTCGCCGTAGCCCTCCGGGGCGATCAGGTCGAAGTTGCGCAGGACGCCCGGCTGCTCGGGGTCCTCGCGGTCGTAGAAACCGCGCGAGCCCTTGGGGTAGTCGGCGACGAAGAACGGGCGGCTGGTCTTGGCGGAGAGGATCTCCTCGCCCTCCCAGTCGATCTCGGCGCCCGGGTCCTGCGGATGCCCGAGCGCGATCAGGTCCGCGGTCGCCTCCTTGTGGGTGGTCCGGGCGAACGCCCCGGTCACCACCTCCCGGAAGGCGTCCTTGTCCCGGCCGAGCAGCTCCAGGTCGGCGGGCAGCTCACGGACCACCTCGTCGACCACGTACGCCACCAGGCGCTCGGCGAGCTCCATCGCGTCCTCGCGCCGGGCGTCGCGGATCTCCACGTCGATCTGGTGGAACTCGGCGAGATGGCGGTGAGTGACGGCCGTTTCCAGCGGCTCCAGGCGCACGTTGGGCGCGATGTAGAAGATCTTGTCGAAGGCCAGCAGGGAGGCCTGCTTGTAGAGGATCGCACTGGTCATCAGCTTGTACTTGTGGCCGTAGAAGTCGACGTCGACCTGCTTGGAGCCGCGGATGCCGGGATCGGTGACCGGCCCGATGACCGGCGGCAGCAGCTCCTGGAAGCCCTGCCCGGTCAGGAACGCGCGGGTCGCGGCGAGCATGCGGCTCTGCACACGGAGGGTGGCCCGGGTGCTCTCGGCCATCAGGTGCTGGTCGGGCGAGGACGGGAACGCGGGCGGGATGCGGACGTCGAGCTCGGCGGACGTGCTGGTCATGGTGCTACCTCCTGGGTGTGCTGCCGATGGACCGAAGGGCGACGGGCCGCCGAGGGAAGAGAGGTCCGGGGAACGGTCGGGAAAGCGGTGCGGTCGTGCCGGCGCTGCACGAACGACAGGGCGTCGTAGAGCCCCGCCGCCGTCAGCCGCCGGCCCTTCTCGGAGACATGGCCGATGGGCATCGCCCCGATCTCGGACCAGGTGAGCCGGCCGGACCGGTCGATGTGACTGCGGGTCCGGCCCGCGTTGTCGGGGTGCAGGCAGTAGGGGACGTCGAGGTATCCGCGGGCGAAGGCCTTCAGGAGCGCCTGGCCCAGGTCGTCGTCCAGATTGAGTACGGCGTCGACGAGGGCGCGGGCCTCGGCGTAGACGGGGTTGTCGGCGAAGTCGGTGTGCTGGGCGAGGTCGGTGTGCTCGGGTCGCGGGGTGAGCCGTGCCCGGTGCCGGGCGGCGGCGCTGGAGGCGACCCGCAGGGCCTCGACGTTCTCCGCGATGGTGGGGATGCGGTGCGACTCGGCCGTCGTCTTCACGATCAGCCGGGCCGCCCCCGTCTCCACCGCCAGCTCCGCCGAACGCTCCAGGAGGTCCAGGGAGCCGCGCCGGGTCCGCGGGTACAGGCCCATGTACGTGTAGAGGACGATGTGCCAGTCGGTGTCCGGCAGCAGTTCGCCGGCCAGCCGCCGCAGTGCGTGCACCGCCTCCCGGTCCTGCGCCGCGTTGGTCTGCTGGGCGTAGCTGAGCGAGATGCTGCGCAGTCCCGCCCGGTGGAAGAAGAGGGCCTCCAGCGCGCTGATCGCCACCAGCAGCCCGGGCGGGCACAGCTGGCCGAGCATGCAGCCGCCGAAGGTCTCCAGGTGCGGTTCCGTACCCATGGCGCGCAGCCCGGCCAGGAAGTCGCAGCTCTCCTGCCAGTTGCGCACGGAGTCGAGCAGCGGTGTGCGCCCGTACGGCAGGCAGTACGACACCGGGCCGCCCTCCGTGGCGTCCAGGCCGAGCAGGGCCAGGGCGGCGACGATGCCCTGGGGGCGGGCCGATCCGTGCCGGATCTGGACCGGGAAGCCGGCGTCGCGTACGCCGTCCAGGATCCAGCGCGAGGTGTGCGGGCTGTAGGAGGTGATCGGGAACCCGTTCAGCGGGACCCCGTTGTTCAGCGCCCGCACGGCCGACGGCTCGTCACTGACCCGGGTGTAGCTGTCGATGGTGACGGTGCCGACGACCGGGTCCGCCGCGGTCTTGGTGGCCAGCAGGCCCGCCCGCATCAGCGCGGGGTCGGAGAAGCCCATCCGCGGCTGGACCACGAGGGCGCCACGGGCCTGCGCGTCGGCGACGAAACGGCCGAAGGGCAAGGGGCGTTGGGTCAGGGTGGTCACCGTTTCGCCTTTCCGCTCAGGGCCCCGGCGCGGGACGTGCGCCGGGGCGCGGGCCCGGCACTCGCGAGGGCGGAGTCCGCGGGGGCGGGAGATGCAGCCCCGGTCAGCGAGCCGACGAAGGACTCGAAGACCGCGAGGCCGACGCCCTCCTGGAAGACCGCGTCGAAGCCGGCCGCCATCAGCTCGCCCGCCTGCTCCGCCTGGTCATCGCCACCGACACCGAGCTTTCCGCCGATGACGGCGGGCAGCCCGGCCAGCTCCCAGCGCGACCGGATCGCTCCGATCAGCGGCCGGGCATCGTTGAAGCCGTGCCCGTTGACGCTGCTGACGACCAGCAGGTCGGGCTGGAACTTGCAGCAGGACTCGACGATCTCGTCCTCGGGAACACAGGGACCCAGGTTCACCACCTTGTGGCCGAGGTCTTCGAGCAACAGTTGGATGAATACGAGATTCCAGGTGTGCGCGTCGGAGGGGAGTCCGGTGACGACGACATCCAGCGGCCCGGATCGATGACGAGCCGCCCATTCCGCAGGCTTCATTGTTCGCTTCGTCCACATCATTGGATGACAGGGGAGAAGGAGGGTCCTGGCTTGCCGGAACTTCCTTTCGGCCACCACCGTAGATTCGCGCCGGACTCATTTACGGCGTCCCCGGCGGCAACCGGGCGGCAGGAAAGGAGCAGTTGCCCAACTGCCGTGTTCCGGACGCCATTCGGGGCGCGACACTGGGCGGACCGCACACAGCGGACATCGCGCCCCGACCGAGGAGTCATGACATGACACACACCGGCGAAAGCGTCCTTGAGGCGGACGCGCTTGAGGACGTCCTGGCCACGGCACTGCGGCGGGTCGACCGGCGCGAGGCGCTCGGCGAGGCCCAAGTCGCGGTCCTGGAGGCCGCGGTGAACATCGTACGGGCGGGCCGGCCCCAACTCGCCCAGCTGCCCCTGGAGCGTACAGAGCTGCTGCGTGAGGCGCTCGGCGCGGTGCGCGCGGCCACCGTGGCGACCGGCGTCGCCCTCACCTACGCGCACCAGACGTCCCGCCAGCTCTCCTGATCCGGCCTGCCCGGATGCCGCCGGTCTGCCGGAGGTTCTGCCCCGATCGGCGGCCCGGGAGTTCTAGCGTCGACGGCAGGAGTTCACCGCTTACCTTCTCGTCAAACCGAGGTGGAGATCATGGCAACCAACCCGTTCGAGGATTCCGAGGGCCGCTATGTCGTGCTGGCCAACGAAGAGGGCCAGCACTCGCTCTGGCCGTCCCGCATTCAGCAGCCGGCGGGCTGGGAACTGCTGAAGGGCGAGGGCAGCAAGCAGGAATGCATCGAATTCATCGAGGCGAACTGGACGGACATGCGACCGCGTTCGGTCGTCGCAGCGATGGCCGGCTGACTCGGGTCAGCCCTCTTTCGAAACGAAAAACCCGGTGCCGCCGGAATGATCCGGCGGAACCGGGTTTTCGCGTTGTTGTTCTCGAGTTGTTCCGGCTGCGCCGGATTTCCTGACAAACGAGAGTCCCGGGGCGGGAACCCCGGGACGGCCACACCTCGGTCAGCCCTGGGCGGAGCCCACGACACACCACTCCAGTACCGCCATCGCGGCCGTCATCTTGTGGTGGGCCTGCCGCCATGCCACGCTCCGCTCCCCGTCCAGCACCTCGTCCGTGACCTCCTGGCCGCGCACGGCGGGCAGGTCGTGGAGGAAGACGGTACGAGGGCCGCCGAAGCGGTCGAGGAACGCGCTGTTGATCTGGAAGCCGTCGAAGTCGCTGAGCCAGTCCGGGTTCGCCTTGGGCACGCCCATCGTCTGCCACCGGCTGGTGTAGACGGCGTCGACCGGCCCCTCGACCTCGTCCGGGGACACGATCTGGCTCACCAGGGCCTTGCCGCCGCTGAGTTCGGCCACCAGGTCCAGGGTGTCCTTGGGCACCTCGTACCCGCTCGGGCACAGCAGGGTCACCCGCAGACCGGGCGTGAGCGCCGCGGCCAGCGCGAGCGCGGCGCCGGAGCTGTTGCCCTCACCCACGGCCAGCAGATGCAGGCCGTCCAGGGAACCGAAGTGCTCGGTGAGCGTGGCCAGGTCGGCGATCGCCTGGGTGGGATGCTCGTCCAGGCTCAGGGCGTTGACGACGGCCAGGTCCGGGCTGCTGCCGAGCCTCCGTATCTCGTCCACGTCCCCGTTGGTGCGTACGACGAGCGCGTCGAGATACTGCCCCAGCACCCGGGCGGTGTCCTCGACCGTCTCCCCTGTCGTGAGCTGGAGTTCGTTCGGCCCGAACGTGATGACGTCGGCGCCCAGGCGAGTGGCGCCGCTCCAGAACGACGTACGGGTACGGGTCGAGGACTTGCGGAAGTAGATGCCGACCTGCCGGCCGGAGAGCGACCTGCGGTCCGCGCCGCCGCGGCCGAATTCGACGGCCCGCCCGACGATGTGGGCGAGTTCGGCGGGGGTGAGGTCGGCGAGGGAGATCAGGTTGCGCATGGATGCGGTGCCTTTCTGGCGGGTGACAGGTGAGGAGTGAGGAGCGAGGAGTGAGGAGCGAGGGGCGGACTAGAAGGCCAGGGCCTCCACGGCCTCGTTGATGTCGTTGCCCTCGTTGATCTCGTCGGCCCCGACGCGCCCCGCCCCCAGCAGCTCCCGCACCAGGTTGAGCACGGTGAAGCCGACGGGTCCGCCGGGCTCGGACGGGTGCTGGCGGATCAGGCCGCGCAGCAGCAGGGCGTGCACGTCCCGGGCCGTCTCGGCGAGCGCGGTGCCCGCGGCGCGGGCGGCGTCGTCCACCGTCCAGGGCTCGGGCAGCGCGGCCAGCGTGTCGAGGAGTGCGGTCGCGTGCGGGTTGAGGCCGGTGACGACGGCGCTCAGCTGGTCGCCCAGGGTGGCACCGCTCGCGGAGTCGGCGGGGGTGACTCCGTCGACGAGGACCAGCGGAGTCGTCCGGGCGACGTCGAGAAGCTGCTCGGGCGAGTACAGCAGCAGCCAGGACGCGGCGGCCTCCAGTGCCTGCGGTATGCCGTCCAGGGCATGGCAGATGTCGGCCATGGTGGTGGTGAGGGCGTCCGTGGGCAGGACGTCGGGGCGCATGTGGCTGACGTACGACAGCATGAGCTCGACCGCGGGCCGGTCCGTGACGAGGGAGTCGCCCGGCAGTGTGCCGGCCGGGACGGCGGGGACCGGGACGGGAAGCGGGGCCAGCGGCAGCAGCCGTCCCCCGGGGGGCTGCACAGGGCGGCGGCTGGTGATGAGGATCTTGAGGCGCTCGCAGGAACGCAGCAGGTTCAGCACGGGCGGGCTGACGACCGGTGACGCGTCGTGACCGTCCAGCACGATCAGGGTGGGCTTGGACCCTATGACGGCGGCCAGTTCGTCGTACTTCTCGCCGTCGCGCACCAGTGACCGTACCCAGCCGACCATGGTCGACTGCGGGCTGCGGTCCGCCGTGTCGGCGTTCTCGTCCGGCCGGTCCATGGGCACCCACAGCACCGGCACCTGGTCCCGGGCGTGGATCCGCAGCGTGGCCTCCTGGGCGAGCCGGGACTTGCCCACACCGGGCAGGCCCACCAGGGTCAGCAGCCGCTCGTGCTCGGTGCTCAACCGGAAGGTCAGCGCCTCCAGTTCGGGCACCCGGCCGACCAGCGGACGCAGCGGGGTGGGCGGGGCGGCGAGCTCGGCGCCGTAACTGTCCTGGAAGACGCGCCCCACCGAGTGGGCGTCGACCGCGAGTTCGAGTTCGATGCGCCGTGCGTCGCTCAGCCGCATGGCGCCGGCCAGCAGCCGCAGAGTTTCTTTACGAGGATGTTGCACGCGGCCCTGTTCGAGGTCGCGGATGGCTCGCACGCTGACAGTGGAAAGTCCGGCGAGTTGTTCCTGAGTCAGTCCGGATCGCCTGCGGGCATTCTGCAGCAGGGCGTCCAGCCCGGGCGTCGGCGCCTGGGAATTCATCATTGTCTCCTTGGTCCCCAAATGCGGTGGCAATGGTGTGGCCCGGTTCCCCGATCTCCCAGGATTGTCCGGAACGCGTACGTCCGGACTGGGGTTTCTCCGGTCTGCTCACGCTCTGTTCTCCTTGGCGGCCTTGTTGGTCCGCTGATGGTGAACAGCATCCGGTGCGCCATTCCCGAACCCTTCCCGGTGCGGTACCGCCCGTTTCCGGCGACGACTACCATCACCTGCGACCAGGCACTACTGGGCGGTCTTAGGACCGAGGGGGAAGGACTGGCCGTGACGGCAGCGGCAGGGGAACAGCTGCGGTTCAACATTCTTGGCCCGATCGAGGGGTGGGCGAACGGGACGCGGCTCCGGCTGGGCGGAGTGATTCAAGAACGAGTACTGGCTACGTTGTTGCTGGAGGCCGGAAGAGTTCTCCCGGTATCCCGTCTCGTCGAGGCGGCCTGGGACGAGGATCCGCCGACGACGGCATCCCACCAAGTACGCAAGGCCATTGCGGACCTGCGGCGACGTATCCCGGGTGGCGCGGAAGTGCTCCTCACCGACGGCCCCGGCTATCGCGTCGCGATAGATGAAATCGAAATCGATTTGGCCGAATTCGGTCTGTTGGCGCGTGAGGCGAAGAGCGCGGCGGCCGCCGGCCGTCTCGCCGAAGCCGCAGAGACACTGCGCGGGGCGCTCGCGCTGTGGCGCGGTTCCGTCCTCGCCGGGAGCGGCGGTCCGGTGATCGAGGCCGCGGCGACCGCCATCGAGGAACGCCGGCTGACCGCGTCGGAGCAGCTCTTCGACCTGCGGCTCGCGCTCGGCGAGGCATCCGAACTCGTCGTGGACCTCCGGGAACTGACCAACCAGCATCCGCTGCGCGAGACCCTGCGCGGACAACTGATGCTGGCCCTCTACCGCTCGGGACGCCAGGCGGAGGCGCTGGAGGAGTACGGCCGGGTCCGTGAACTCCTCGTCGAGGAGCTCGGTATCGATCCCGGCTCGCAGCTCACCAAGATCTACGAGGGCATCCTGCGGGAGAGTCCGGAACTGGCCGGACCTCCGCCGCCGGCACCGCCGGCCGCTCCCGTCGCGCTGCCGGCGGAACCGCCCTGCACTCTCCCGAACGACTTGGCGGATTTCACCGGGCGGGACCGGGAATTGGCCGAACTCCTGCGCTGCGCCCAGGAGAGCGGCGAGCAGGGGCCGCAGATCGTGGCCCTCGACGGCATGGGCGGCTGCGGCAAGACCTCGCTGGCGGTACGGGCCGCGCACCGGCTCGCGAAGGCCTACCCCGACGGCCAGCTCCATCTGGACCTGCGCGGCCACACCCCCGGCGACCAGCCCGTGACCGCCGGCACCGCACTCGACAGTCTGCTGCGGGCGCTGGGCATACCGGGTGACCGAATACCCGACGACGTGCTGGGCCGCACCGCTCTGTGGCGCGCCACGCTCGTGGGGAAACGATTGCTCATCCTCCTCGACAACGCCGCCGACGCGGCCGGTATCGGCCCGCTGCTGCCCGCTTCCTCCGGCTGCCTGGTGCTGGTCACCAGCCGGGCCCGGCTGGTGGACCTCGACGGCGCGCAGTGGATCTCCATCGGGGTGATGTCGGCCGAGGAGAGCACGACCCTGATGGCCGAGACCCTCGGCGCGCAGCGTGTCGCCGCGGAACCCGAAGCCGCGGCGGAACTGGCCCAGTTGTGCGGCCATCTCCCGCTCGCCCTGCGGATCGCCACCGCCCGGCTGCGCAATCGCCCGCGCTGGACCCTGCGTTACCTGGCTGAGCGTCTGAGCGACGAAACGCGCAGGCTCGACGAGCTCAGCGCCGGTGCCCGCAGCGTCTCCGCCACCCTCCGACTGTCGTACCAGGCCTTGGACGAGGAGTGCCGCACCGCGTTCCGGATCCTGGCGCTGCATCCGGGCGGGGACATCAACGTCCACGCAGCGGGCGCGCTGCTCGGCACGGGCATCTGGGAGGCGGAGGACCTCCTGGAAACGCTGCTCGACGTGCATCTCGTACAGCAGCCGGAGATCGGCCTCTACACCTTCCACGACCTGGTACGGAGCTTTGCGCAGAGCCTGCTCGGCGAGTCGACCGAGGGCGAGGACGCGGTGGCGGTGGAGCGGCTGCTCGGCTACTACCTGACGGCCACCGAGGAGGCGTGCTACATCCTCTATCCCGGCCGGAAGAAACGTCCCACCGGAATCCCGCCGTCCCCGGCGAAGCTGCCGGACCTCGGGGACGCGGACCGGGCGCAGGAGTGGTTCACCCGCGAGCAGACCGCGCTGATCTCCGCCGTCACGCTGGCCGAGCGGCGCGGGCACGACCGGTACGCGGTCTGCCTGGTCCGCAACCTGGTCTTCCAGCTCAACGCGCGTGGACAGATGGAGGAGTTCGGCGATCTGGGCCGCGTCGCGGTGGCCGCGGCCCGCCGGCTCGGCGACCTGGGGCTGCTGGGGGTGAGCCTGTCCAACCTGGGCGTCGCCTGCTGGCGGCTCGGCCGCTTTTCCGAGGGCCTGGAGGCGGCCCGGGAGGGGCGGGACGTCGCGGTCCGCCTCGGGGACCGGCACACCGAGGCCCACAGCGAGACGACGCTCGGGCAGCTCAGCAGCCTGCTCGGCCGCTTTTCCGAGGCCCTGGTCCACCTGGAGAACTCGATCGCCCAGGAGCGGGAACTGAACATCCCGCGGGCGGAGGCCGAGACACTGACGGTCCTCAGCACGCTCTTCGAGCAATGGGGCCGGTACGAGGAAGCCCGGGACGCGGCCCGGCGGGCGGTCGACCTCAGGGACGAACTGGGCCAGCACGAGCACCAGTTCGGAGCGATCACCGATCTGGCCCTGGCGCATGTCGGCCTCCGCGAGTACGAGGAGGCGGCCCGCCTGCTGGAAAAGGCGCGCGAGCTGTGCGCCGATTTCGGCGACCCGGGGGACGTCGCTCTGGTCCTGGCCGTGTCGGCCGATGTCGATGAGCGGCTCGGCCGGCCCGCGGGCACCCCGGACCTCGCGGAGAGCGCACTCGATCTCGTGCGGGCGAACGTACTGCCGGTGCGCCGCGCCAAGGTGGAGAACACCGTGGGCAGGCTGCGGTACCGGCAGGGGGACACGGAGACTGCACTCGCCCTGCACACGCACGCGTACCAGATCGCGACGAACACCAACTACCGCGTCGAGCAGGCGTACGCGCTGGTGGGTATGGCCGATGCCCTCGGTGATGCCGGGGACGCCGCCGCGCACCGGGCGGCGGCCGAGTCCCTCTTCGCCGAGATGGGGGTACCCGCGGACCGCCGCCGCTGACTGTCCGGACAAGACTGTGCCCCGCACCGGAACTCCGGTGCGGGGCACAGTCGTAGGGGCGGCTGGTCAGACGCCGATGCTCGTCGGGCCGGTGCTCTCCGCAAGCACGTGCTGCGAACCCTGCTGACCCTGCGAGTGACCCGCCTCGACCGTGGCACCGAAGCCGAAGGCCAGCGTCGCCGCGAGGATCCCGAAGATTCCAGCAAGCTTGCGTCCCATTTTTCCGCCCCTTTGTGATGTCTGCGGGTTTTGCGGTGGTTTCCGCTTCCCGACATCACTGACTTTCCTGGGGGGCGTTCCCGGTCCGTTCCCGGTCCGTTACCGCCCCGGGGAACCGTCGCGGGAACGGTTCGTGACCAGGGCTTCTTCGCCGAGCAGGCAGGCCACGACGCGTGGTCCGCCGGGGGCCAGCACCACATGGGTACGGGCCGGTCCCGACTCGTGGCCCGCCAGGTCGAGCAGGGACCTGACCAGAGAGCGCAGCGCGGCGCGCGAGGCGTCGTCGAGCTCCGCGGGTGCCGAGTCCCCGTGCGGCGGCCAGTCGGTGATCGCGGCCACGCTGTGCATGCCCTCCACCGTCTCGGTGTCGACGCTGAACTCGGGTCCCTCCAGAGTCTCCGGAGAGGTGTACGGCTCGGGCCGGCCGCCGGCCGACACACGCTCCGCCCAGCGCTCCACGGTGGACAGGTCCTGGAGGGCGTGCCGCAGCTCCGCCCCGTCCGGCGAACGATCCCGGGGGTCCTTCACTGGAGTACTCCTTCTGCAGACAGCTTCAGCCGGACCCTCGCCCGTGCGGATCCCGATTCTCTCCCGGAACGTTCCCTTCCGATTCCCGTTCCGATGTTCGCGATGGGAACGCATAGGTAATCGCCGCCCCCATGCTGTGGGCTGTTCAATTCAGGCGCGATCCATGGTGATCCGCAGGGGAATCCGAATTCCTGGGGGATTGAGGCGTGGTAAGCACTCCGCTCGAAGACAGGCCGGCGTATCCGCCATCGCGCCCGTCGCTTCTGTGCAACGGGTACGGCTCCTGACATGGGCGCCCGGAAAACTGCGGACATTCCCGGACGCTTCACGGGGATGGGGCCGCTCATGCTCGTCTGGTCAGGCCAGACGGTCTCCCTCCTGGGAAGCGCGGCGGTCAGGTTCGCGTTCATTATCGAGGTCTGGTCCGCCGGTGGACATGCCACTGCGGTCACTGCTCTCTCACTCTGCGCGATGCTGCCACAAGCGGTATTCAGCCCCATTGCGGGTGCAATCGTCGACCGGATCACCAAACGGGCCGCACTGCAAATAGCGGACACGGGCGGACTGCTGGTCGTCGGTGTACTCGCCCTCCTCCACTACCTCGGGGAACTGCAGTACTGGCAGATCTATCCCGCCACCCTGCTGCTCGGGATCTGCGCGTCCTTCCAGTTCCCGGCGCTGTCCTCCGCAGTCCCGCTCCTCGTCCGCAAGGACCAGTTCGGCCGCGCCAACGGGCTGCTGGCGGGCGCCAAGAGCGCCGCCGGGATCGGCGGACCGGCCCTGGGCGGTGTCCTGATCGCCCTCTTCGGCATGGGCCCCACCCTCCTCATCGACCTGGCGAGTTACGCCTTCGCGCTGGTCGGCGTGCGCATCGTGCGCCTGCGCGAAGACAAAACCGCCCTGGCCGCCAAGGCCGCCGAGAAGACCGGCGGAGCGCGCCCCAGGATCACGGCCGAGGCCGTCGCCGGGCTGCGCTACCTGTTCCGGGTACCCGGCCTGCGCGCCCTGATCGGCAACTTCTGTGTCGTCAACCTGGTGATGGTCTTCGGCTTCGCGGTCATCCAGCCCATGGTCCTGCTGCGGGCGGGCAACGACGCGCTCGCCGTCGTGAACAGCGCGACCGGCGTCGGCGGGGTCCTCGGCGGTCTGCTGATGGCCGCCTGGGGCGGACCGAAGAACCGGGGCCGGGGCATGATGCTCGGCGTCGTCGGCATGTGCCTGTCCGCCCTGGTGGTGATGGCGCTCGTGGACGGCGTCGTCGGCTGGAGCCTGGCCATCCTGGTCGGCGCGCTGCTCATGACGACCGTCAACTCCTCGATGCAGGCCATCGTGCAGAGCAAGGTCCCCCAGGAATGGCAGGGCCGGGTCTTCGGCGCGGTGATGTTCCTTTCGCAGATCTCCGTCCCGCTGGCCATGGCGCTCTCCGGTCCGCTCGCCGACCACTTCTTCGAGCCGCAGGCCGCCGCGGGCTCCGGCCTCTTCACGGTCCTGGGCCCCCTGCTGGGCGACGCCCCCGGCACCGGCATGGCGGCCATGCTGCTCCTCGCCGGCGTCGCCGGGACCGTCGTCTCGCTGTGGGGCCTGGCCAGCCGCTCGATCAGGAACATCGACGTACTGCTTCCCGACATCGACGTACCGGCCGACGACATCGACGCACCGGCCGACGAGACCGACGTACCGGCCAGTGAGACCGACACCCACACCCCGGCCGACCGGAGCGACATACCGGCCGCTGAGACCACCGAGAGCCGGGAAAAGCGAGGTGAGCGCCATGAAGTGCGTACATGAGCTGTTCGAGGAACAGGCGGAGCGGGCCCCGGAGGCCACCGCGCTGATCCATGGCGACGAGCGGCTGAGCTACGCCGAACTCGACGCGTGGGCCGACCGGATGGCGGGCCTGCTCGCCGGACACGGAGTGCGGCGCGGCGACACCGTCGGCGTGTATCTGGAGCGCTCGGCCGAACTGGTCGTGGCGGTGCTCGGCGTCCTCAAGGCCGGCGCCGGATACGTGATGCTCGACCCGGACTTCCCGGACGAGCGGCTGCGCGCGATGGCGGCGGACGCGGGCGCCGTGGTGGTGGTCGCGTCCCGGGACACGGACCCCGCGGCCGCCCCGCCGGCGGGCTCCGGCGCCCGGCCCGTGCACGTCGAAGACGCCGTACAGGCAAGCCCGTTGGCACGCGGAACGGTTTCCGTGGGGCCGGACGACATCGCCTGCGTGATGTTCACCTCCGGTTCGACCGGGCGGCCCAAGGGCATCGCCGCACCGCATCACGCCGTGACGTCCACCCTGACCGGGCAGGACTTCGCCTCCTTCGGCCCCGGAGCCGTCTGGCTCCAGTGCGCGCCGCTGTCCTGGGACGCGTTCGCCCTGGAGCTGTGGGGTCCGTTGATGAACGGCGGCACGTGCGTCCTGCACCTGGGGCACCGGCCCGAACCCTTCGTGATGGCGCGGCTCGTCGCCGAGCACGGCATCACCTCCATGTATCTGTCGGCGTCCCTCTTCAACGTGATCGTCGACGAGTACCCGAAGGCGATCGAGGGCCTGCGTGAACTCGTCGTCGGCGGCGAGGCCCTCTCGGCCCCGCATGTGGCCCGCGCCCTGGAACGCCGTCCCGCGCTGCGGCTGAGCAACGGCTACGGACCCGTCGAGTGCATGGTCTTCCTCACCGTCCACCCCGTCACCCCCGAGGACGTGGCGGACGGCGGCCCCGTGCCCATCGGCCGCCCGCTGGCCGGCAAACGGCTGTACGTCCTCGACGAGCGGCTCGCCCCGGTCCCCGACGGCACGACGGGCGAGCTGTACGCCGCCGGTGCGGGCGTCGCCCGTGACTACCGCGGTCAGCCCGCTCTGACCGCCGAACGCTTCGTCGCCGCCCCCGACGGCGAGCGCGTCTACCGCACCGGCGACCTCGTGCGGCGCCGCCCGGACGGGGTACTGGAATACCTGGGCCGGGCCGACAGCCAGCTGAAGATACGCGGCTTCCGGGTCGAGCCCGGCGAGATCGAGAGCGTGCTGGTCCGGCACCCCGACATCGAGCGGGCGGCCGTCGTCGCCCACGAGCACCCGGCCGGGGACCGGCAGCTGACCGCCTACGTCGTACCGCGCCAGGGTCGCGAACAAGCTCTGGACGAAGGCAAGTTGCGTACCTTCGCCGGCACGGTCCTGGCCGAGTACCTGGTCCCCGCCGCGTTCGTCCCGCTGGACGCGCTCCCCCTGACCCCCAGCGGAAAACTGGACCGGGCGGCCCTGCCGGCCCCCGTGCCCGCTTCCGGCGGGCCGGGTACGGACGTTGCGCCCGCCTCCGGCGCCGGACCCACCGCGGCGGACGAGACCGTACGGACCCTGTGCGCACTCTTCGCCCAGATCCTGCGCGTGGACGCGGTCGGCCCCGACGACGACTTCTTCGCGCTCGGCGGCCACTCCCTGTTGGCGGCCCGGCTGCTGGGCCGCGTCCACGCGGTGCTCGGCGCCGAGACGGACATCGTCACGCTCTTCAAGGCCCGCACCCCGGCACAGCTGGCACCGCACGTGGAGGCGGATCGTCTGAGTACCCCGGCGGCCGCCCCCAGGGCGGTAACGGCTCCCGTCCCCGGGACCTCCACCGGCGCCCTCCCCGTCTCCCACGCCCAGCACCGCCTGTGGTTCCTCGACCGGATCGGCGCCGGGAACGCGTACAACCTGCCGATGCTGCTGCGGCTGCGCGGCGACATCGACGTGGCCGCCCTCGGCGACGCGCTGAACCTCGTCGCCGACCGCCACGACGTGCTCCGCACCGTCTTCGACGAGGAGGACGGCGCCCCCGTGCGGCGCGTGCTGACGGGGGAGGAGGCGCGGCCGCCGCTCACCCACGTGCACGTTCCCGAGAGCGAGCTGGACGGCCACATCGCCGAGGAGGCCCGGCTCCTCTTCGATCTGCGGACCGAACTCCCGCTGCGCGCCACCCTGTTCACGACACGGGAACGTCCGGACGAGCACGCGCTGCTGGTGCTGATCCACCACATCGCCGGCGACGGCTGGTCGCTGCGCCCGCTGTTCCGTGACCTGTCGCGCGCCTACCGGGCCCGGGTGCGGGGCGACGACGGCGCCGCCCCGCGCCCGCTCGCCGTGCCGTACGCCGAACACGCCCGCCGCCTGCTCGAACGGCTCGGCTCCCCGGCCGACCCGCACTCCCTGGAGGTGCGCCAACTCACCTACTGGCGCAAGGAACTGGCCGGACTGCCGGTCGACGGACCGCTGCTGCCCCGCCGCCGGGACCGGCCCGCCGTACCGGGACAGGCCGCCGGCGTCGTCGTACGCAGGCTGGACGCCGCGGCCCATGCCCGCCTCGTCGACTCCGCCCGCGACCAGGGCGCCACCCTCTTCATGGCGCTGCACGCCGCCCTGGTCACCGCGCTGGTGCGGGCGGGCTCCGAAGAGGACACGGCGGTCGGCGCGCCGGTCGCCGCGCGCGCCGGGGACGGCAGCGTCGAGGACGTCGTCGGGTTCTTCGTCAACATGCTGGTGCTGCGTACCGACGTCTCCGGCGATCCCACCGCGGGCGAGCTGCTGGCCCGGGTCCGGGACACCGACCTGGCGGCCTTCACCCACCAGGACGTGCCGTTCGAGCACGTGGTCGGCGCGCTCAACCCGGCGCGGACCCCGGGGCGGCAGCCGTTCACGGACGTGGTGCTCGCGCTCCAGAACAACGCCCGTGCCGAGGTCGACCTGCCCGGCGCCGACACCGGAGTCGAGGTCGTGCGCACCGGGGCCGCCCGGTTCGAGCTGCTGGTCGACGTCACCGACGAGACCGGCCCCGGCGGCGCCCCGGACGGCCTGACCCTGACCTTCGAGTACCGCACCGACTCCCTGGAGCGGGAGTTCGTCGACTGGCTCGCCGACGCGCTCGTGCACGCCCTTGAGACGGCGGCGGCCGCCCCCGGGACCCGTATCTCACGGCTCGGCCTCGCCGAACCGCCCCGCCGCGCCGACGAGAGCGACCAGCTCGCGGCCTCGGCCCGCACCCCGCAGAACACGACGCGCCCCTGGACCGCGCTGGAGCGCAGAACCGCCGCCGTCTGGCGTGACGTCCTCGGCCGGCCGGACATCGGCCTGCACGACGACTTCTTCGCACTCGGCGGCAACTCACTGCGCGCCGTCCGCGTCGCGGCCCGCCTCAGCACCGACGAACGGCCGGTGACCGGAGCCCAGCTCTTCGCCGCTCCCACGGTCGCCCTGCTCGCCGCCGAGCTGGAGCGGGCCGAAGCCGGTCCCGCGCCCGCCGCGGCCCCCATCACCCGCCGCCCGCGCGTGCCGCGCCGGCCGGAATCACAGCCCCACGGCAGCCCGAAGCAGAAGGAGAGGCAATGGACCTCAGCGTGATGTTCTTCGGTGCGGACAGCACCGCCGGCGAGACGCGGCACGCGCAGACGTACGAGGACATCCTCACCGTCGCGAAGACCGCGGACCGGCTCGGCTTTCATGCCGTCTGGACCCCCGAACGCCACTTCCAGCAGGTCGGGCAGGTCTTCCCCAGCCCGCCGGTGCTCAGCGCGGCGCTCGCGGTCGCCACCGAGCGGATCGGCATCCGCGCGGGCAGCGTCGTCCTGCCGCTGCACCACCCGCTGCGTGTCGCCGAGGACTGGGCGGTCGTGGACAACCTCTCGCACGGCAGGGTCGGCCTGTCCGTGGCCACCGGCTGGCACTCCGCCGACTTCACCCTCGCCCCGGGGCACTACGCCGACCGCCGGGAACGCACCCTGGACACCATCCCGGTGCTGCGGTCGCTGTGGGCGGGGGAGAGCGCCGAGTACCCCGACGGCACCGGCGCACCCGTCTCCGTACTGCCGCAGCCCAGGCCCGTGCAGGAGACCCTGCCCCTGTGGGTCACCACGTCCGGCAACCCGGAGACCTGGGAGGCGGCCGGACGGCTGCGCACCGGAGTGCTCGGGGCGACCGTCGGACAGAACCGGGACGAACTTGCCGAGAAGATCGCCCGCTACCGGGCCGCCTGCGCCGCCGCCCCCGACCAGCGGGGCACCGACGCGCACGGCCGGGTGACCCTGATGGCCCACACCTACGTCGGCGCGGACGACGCGGAGGTACGCCGCCTCGCGGGCGCCCCGCTCAAAACGTACCTCGCCTCCTACGTCCGGCAGACCGCCGCCAACCGCTCGGCCGACCCCGGGACCGCGCGCCTGACCGACGAACAGACCGCGATGCTCGCCGACTTCGCCTTCGAGCGCTATCTGAGCTGGGGCAGCCTCCTCGGCTCGCCCGGCCACTGCGCCAAGATGCTCGCCGACCTTTCGGAACTCGGTGTCGACGAGATCGCCTGCTTCATCGACTTCGGCCTCGGCCTCGACGACGTACTCGCGAGCCTGCACCGCCTGGCCGAACTGAAAGAGGCCGTCCGATGACCGCCCCCACCGTTTCCGAGACCACTGCCGGCCGCACCGCTGCCGTAGGCACGGCCGTTTCCCCTTCCCCTTCCCCTTCCCCCTCCCCTTCTTCTTCCTCTCCTTCCCTCGCCGACCGCTTCAGCGCGCTCGGCGGTGAGCAGCGGGTGCGGCTGATGCGGCGCATGGTGGAGGCCGGGCGGGACCGGGAGGTGCCCGCCGTCGTCCCGCCGCGCGACCCGGCGCGGCCGGTGCCGCTGAGCTCGGCCCAGCGGGACCTGTGGGTGTACGAGGAGCTGTATCCCGGCACCCCCGCGCTGAACCTGTGCTCCGCCTACCACTTCGACCAGCCCGTCGACCCGGCCCATCTGGAGCGGGCGCTGACGCTGATCCAGGCCCACCACGACATCCTGCGCACCCGCATCGTGGCGGGCGAGACGGGGGAGCCGCGCGTCCACTTCCCCGACGACGGCCCGTTCGTCCTGGAGCACGAGGACCTGCGGGGCACCGGCACGACCATCGCGGAGGCCTTCGACGCCTTCCGTGGCCGCCCCTTCTACCTCAGCAGGGACAAGCTGATCCGGGCGCGGTTCGTCCGGGTCGACGAGCGGCGCTCGACGCTGATGCTGAGCCTGCACCACACCATCAGCGACTGGTGGTCGTTCGACGTGCTGCAGGGCGAGTTCGCCCAGGCGTACGTCGCCCTCCGCGACGGCCAGGAGCCGAAGCTGACCCGGCCCGCCATCCAGTACGCCGACTTCGCCTGCTGGCAGGAGGAGTTGGAGGAGTCCGGGGTCTTCGCGAAACGGCTCGATTTCTGGCGCCGCTACCTGGCCGACCCGCCCGGTCCGCTCACCGTGCGGGGCGGCGGTGGCACCCCCGTCACCGAGGGCGACGGCATCGCGCAGGTCCCCTTCCACATCGACGCGCCGACCGCCGCGGCCGTACGCGCCCTGGCCAGGCAGCGCGGAGCCTCCGTCTACGTCGTCCTGATGGCCGCCTTCGCCGTCCTCGCACACCGGGTGAGCGGCGCCGACGACCTGGTCCTCGGCACCCCCATCGCCAACCGTTCCGCCAAGGGCCTGGACCAGGTCATCGGGTACGTCATGAACGCCGTGCCGACCCGCTGGAGGGTGCGGCCCGACCGCTCCTTCGCCGACGTGCTGGCCGCGTTCGCCACCGACTTCCCGGACCTGATGGCGGGCGCGGACGTGCCGGTCGGCCGGATCGTCTCGGCCGTCGCGCCCGAGCGCAGCGCCGGCCGCGCCCCGCTCTACCAGTGGGTGTTCATGCATCTGACGCAGCAGGCGAGCGTCACGGTGATGAAGGAGTTCGCCGAGCCGGAGCGCATCCACACCGGCGGCGAACACGACCTCGTCGGCGTCGTCAAAGACTGCGACGACGGCATGGAGGGCCTCTTCGGTATCCGTACCGACGTGTTCTCCACCGAGACCGTCGCCCGCTGGACCGAGTGCTACGTCGAGCTCCTGCACCGGATCACCGCCGACCCCGACGCACTCGTCGGCGACATCGACCTGGTACCCGGCGCGATGCGGCAGCGGCTGCTCGCGGCCTCGGCCGGACCCGCCGCCCCCGAGCCCGTGTCGCTGCCCGACCTGGTGGCCCGGCAGGCCGCCCGCACCCCGGACGCGGTGGCCCTGGAATCGGCCGAGCGGACCCTGACGTACGCCCAACTCACCGAACGCGTCGACCGGTTGGCCGCACACCTGATACGGCACGGGGCAGGCCCCGGGCGGATCGTGGCGCTGGCCCTGGGCCGCGGCACCGACTGGCCGGTGGCCGCACTGGCCGTCCAGCGGGCGGGCGCCGCCCATCTCCCGCTCGACCCCGACCACCCCGCCGAGCGCCTCGTGCGCACCCTCACCGCCGCCGCCCCCGACCTCCTCGTCACCGGCCCCGAGGGCCTGCCGGTGGAGACGGACGTACCGCGCCTGGTCCTGGACGAGCGGGCGTACGAAGAGGCGTACGAGGCGGTGGACGAAGAGGCGGACGGCTCGGTGTACGCGGGTGAGTCACTCCCCGCCACCCCGCTGGACCCCGACCGGCCCGCCTACGTCATCCACACCTCCGGCTCCACCGGCGCCCCCAAGGGTGTGGTCGTCACCCACGCGGGTGTGGCCGCGATGGTGCGCACCCTGGTGGAGCGGCTCGCGCTGGACGGCGGCAGCCGGGTGCTCCAGCTCGGGTCGCCGTCCTTCGACATCTCCATCGGCGAGATGTGCCTGGCCTTCGGCTCCGGCGGCGCCCTGGTCGTGCCGCCCGCCGGGCCGCTGGTCGGCGACGACCTCGGGGCGGTGCTGACCGGGCGGCGGATCTCCTGCGCGTTCGTGCCGCCGTCCGTCCTGGCGACCGTGCCCGAAGGGCCCTTCCCCGGGCTGCGCACGATCGTCGTCGGCGCGGAGGCCTGCCCGCCGGACCTGGTGGCCCGCTGGGCCGTCGACGGGCGCCGCTTCCACAACGCGTACGGCCCCACCGAGGCCACCGTCGTCGTGACGGTGTCCGGGCCGCTGTCCGCCGACGGCACCACCCCGCCCATCGGCACCCCGCTGGCCGGCACCGGCGTCCACCTCCTCGACGAGCAGCTGCGCCCGGTGCCCGCCGGGGTGTGCGGCGAGCTGTATCTGTCGGGGGCCGCGCTCGCCCGTGGCTACCTCGGGCAGCCGGGCCTGACCGCCGAGCGGTTCGTCGCCGACCCGTACGGGCCGCCCGGCGGCCGCATGTACCGCACCGGCGACCTGGCGTACCGCGACGACGACGGCACCACCCACTTCCTGGGCCGCGGGGACGAGCAGGTGAAGGTGCGCGGCCTGCGGATCGAACCGGGCGAGATCGCGGCCGTACTCACCGAACACCCCGCCGTGGACCGGGCGGTGGTCGTCGTACGCGAGGGCCGCGGCGGCGGTCCGCGTCTGGTCGCCTACGCCGTGCCGGCCCCCGGACACGTCCTCGACCCGGACGCGCTGCTCGCACACGCCGCCGCACGGCTGCCCGCCGGCATGGTCCCGGCCGATGTGCTGGTCCTCGACACGCTGCCGCTGACCACCAGCGGCAAGATAGACCGGGCCGCCCTGCCCGCCCCAGCCGAACGCGCCGCCGACGAGGGCCGGGCCCCCGCGACAGACCGAGAGCGGACACTGTGCCTGCTGTTCGCGGAGGTTCTGGGCGCCGAACAGGTCTCCGTGGACGGCGACTTCTTCCGGCTCGGCGGCGACAGCATCATGGCCATCCAGCTGGCCGCCCGTGCCTCGGCGGCCGGTCTCGCCCTGAGCCCACGGGACGTGTTCAACGTACGGACGCCCGAGCGGCTCGCCACCCTCGCGCGGACGCCCGCCGAGGCCTCGCCCGACGAGGAACAGGACACTGGAGACGGCCGTTTCCCGCTCACCCCGGTGATGCACTGGTGGCGCCAACAGGCCTCGGAAACGGGCAAGTTCACCCAGTCCATGGTGTTTCCGCTGCCGCCCGGCACGGACCTGGACCTGGAGCGGATCGCCTCGGCCGTCCGTGGCCTCACCGAACGGCACCCCGTGCTGCGGATGCGGCTGCTGCGCCACGACACCGCCGACTGGGAACTGGAGGTGCCCGCCGACACCGGCCCGGATGCCGACTCCGGCCCGGACGCCGGGCAGACCGTCCGCCTGGATGTTCCGGAGAACGCCGAACCCGCCGACATCGCGGCCGAGTTGGCGCGCACCACGGTGCTGCACCCGGAGGCCGGCGAGATGCTGCGGGCCGTATGGCTCGACGCGGGGCCTCACCGCCAGGGGCTCCTCCTGCTGACCGTGCACCACCTGGCCGTCGACGGGGTCTCCTGGCGGGTCCTCGGTCCCGAGCTGGCCGAAGCGCTGACGGAGGAGTCCGCGGGCAACGCGGGTCAGGCGGGGCACGGGGGTGGCACCGGACTCCCGAAGGGCACCTCGTTCGCCCGCTGGGCCCGGCAGCTGTCTCGCGAGGCCGACCAGTTGGGCAGCGAAGTGCCGTGGTGGACACGGCAGTTGACGGGACCGGACGTCCGGATCGCCGGGGGCCGCGGGGCGGGCGACCGCCGGGCGACCGTCACCGTCGAGCTGGACGCGGAGCTCACCAGAAGCGCGCTCGTCACGCTGCCCGGAGCCTTCAACTGCGGCCCCGACGCCGTTCTCCTCACCGCCCTGACGACGGCCGCCGTGCGGCACCGGGGCACCGGCACGGCCCTGCTGGTCCACATCGAGGGCCATGGCCGCGAGCCGCTCTCGGCTCCCGTGGACGTGTCCAGCACCGTCGGCTGGTTCACCACCCAGTACCCGGTCCGCCTCGACATCGGCGACGTGGCCGAAGAGCGGGCGGGGGAGGCCCTGAAGCGCGTGAAGGAACAGCTGCGGGCGGTCCCGTCCGGCGGTCTCGGCTGGGGAGTCCTGCGCTACCTCAGCCCCGAGGCGGGCCCCGCACTCGCCGCACTGCCCGCGCCCGACGTGCGCTTCAACTATCTGGGCCGGTTCAGCGGCGGCGACGCGGCGGGCGGACGGCTGCTCGACATCGGCCCTGACGCGCTGCCGCTCGACCATGCCCTCGAAGTGGACGTACTGGCCCACGAGGTGGCGGGCGAACTGCGCCTGGAAGCCAGCTTCTCCTACGCGGCCGGGGTGTTCACCGAGGACGCGATACGGGACCTGGCCCGCCGCTGGTCCGAGGCGCTCACCGAGCTCGCGGACCGGGCCGCGCCGGGCGGCGGGGCCGTCCACACCCCGTCCGACTTCCCGCTGGTCGACCTGACGAGCGACCAACTCGCGCTGCTGGAGGGCGGCATGGACTTCGGCGAGTTCGAAGACCCCGACGAGTTCGAAGACTCGGACGAGTTCGACGACTCAGACGAACTCGGCAACTCTGCGGACTCCGACGACTCGGACGGCTCCGACGGCTCCGACGGCTCCTACGTCTCCTACGAGTTCGACGACCTCGACGAGGAGGTCGTCCGATGAGCGGGCGCATCGCGGACGTACTCCCGCTCTCCCCGGTCCAGGAGGGCCTGCTCTTCCACGCCGTACGGGGCAGCACGGGACCCGACCCCTATCTCGTCCAGGCCCGCTTCCGGATCGGCCCGTCCTTCGACGGGGCCGCCGTGCGGGCCGCCGTGAACGCGCTCCTGGAGCGGCACCCCAACCTGCGCGCCTGCTTCCGGCACAAGCGCCTCGACCGGCCCGTGCAGATCGTCCCGCAGAAGGCCCAGGTGCCCTGGGCGGAGGCGGACCTGACCGGTCTGGAACCCGCCGAGGCGGACGACCGTATGGCCGCTCTGCTGCGCGAGGACGCGGAGCGCCGTTTCGACCTGGCGCGTCCGCCGCTGATCCGTGCCTTGTTCGTACGGCACGGCACGGGGACGACCGAACTGATCCTGTCGGTCCACCACATCCTCATCGACGGCTGGTCCCTGCCGATCCTGGAGCGGGACCTGAACGAGCTGATCGCGGGCCGGCCGCTGCCGCCCGCCGCGCCCTACCGGCAGTACCTGGTGTGGCTGAGCGGACAGGACCAGCAGAAGGCCGAGACGGCCTGGTGCGAGGCGCTGGAGGGCCTCGAACGGCCCGCCCTGCTCGCGCCGACGGCACCCGACGAGGAGTCGGGCCGGACCCGGGTACTGCTGCCGGCCGCGCTCACCGCGGCCCTGTCCCGGCGCGCCGCCGAGGCGGGCGTCACCCTCAACACCCTGGTGCAGACCGCCTGGGCCCTGGTGCTCGCCCGGATGACCGGTGCACGGGACCTGGTCTTCGGCGCGGTCGTCTCGGGCCGCCCGCACGATCTGCCCGGCGTCGAGAGCATGGCGGGCCTGTTCATCAACACCCTGCCGGTACGGATACGGCTGCGCGACGGCGAGAGCGTCGGCGAGCTCCTCTCCCGCGTCCAGGACGAGCAGTCCCGGCTGCTGAACCACCAGCACGCACGCCTCGCCGAGGTGCAGCACACGGTGGGCGTCGGCCAACTCTTCGACACGGTCCTCGCGTTCGAGAACTTCCCGCAGCGGTCCGAGGCCCAGGACGGGCCCGAGGAGGCATGCCTGCTCGGGGTGAACGACGCGACGCACTACCCGGTGACCCTCGCGGTCGCCGTCGCCGAGCGGCTGCTGCTGTCGGTGAGCTGCCGCCGCGGTGTCTCGGCGGACGCGGTCGCCGGCCGTATGGTCCGCGTCTTCGAGGAACTCGCCGGTGACCCCGCGCGGCCCGCCGACCGGCTCGACGTCCTCCCGGGCGACGAGCACGACGCGCTGCTAGCCCTGGCCGCGGGCTCGGTCCGCACGGTGGCCGAACCGGCCACCGTGGTCGGGCGGTTCGCCGCGCAGGTGGCCCGTACCCCGGACGCGCCCGCCGTGGAGTGGGCCGACGGCGTCCTGACGTACGCCCGCCTCGACACCGAGTCGGACCGGCTCGCCGCCCGGCTGACCGGCGCCGGAGTGGCCCCCGGTGACATCGTCGCCCTGCTGCTGCCCCGCTCGGCGGACCAGGTCGTCGCCCAGCTCGCGGTCCTCAAGGCGGGCGCCGGCTGGCTCCCGCTCGACGCCAAGCAGCCGCCGGAGCGACTGGCCCGGCTCGCGGCGGCCGGGTCGGTGCGCGTGGCGCTGACCGCGGGGGAGCCGGGGGCCGAACTGCCCGCGCACATCGCCTTGCTGGACGCCCGCGAGCGGGGTGACGCGGGAGCGTTCCACGGCCCGAAGGCCCACCCGGACTCCACCGCCTGTGTGCTCTTCACCTCGGGCTCCACCGGAGAACCCAAGGGCGTGGTCGTCCCCCAGCGGGGCATCGTCGAACTCGCCGCCGACAGCCGCTTCCGGGGCGGCGCCCACGATCGGGTGCTGCTGCACAGCCCGTACACCTTCGACTCCACGACGTACGAGGTGTGGATCCCGCTGCTGAACGGCGGGACCGTGGTCGTCGCCCCCGTCGGGACCACCACACCCGAGCTGCTCGGACGGATGGTGCCCGAACAGCGGATCACCGCGCTGCTCCTCACCCCTGAACTGCTGCGCACCGTCGCCGAGATCGCGCCCGGATCGCTCGCCGGACTGCGCGAGGTGTGGGCGGGCGGCGACGTCCTGGCGCCCGGGACCGTACGCCGTATCCGCGAGCACTGCCCCGGCACGACCGTCGTCAACGGCTACGGGCCCACCGAGACCACGGTGTTCGCGACCGCGCACACCGCTCCGGCGGACTCGGCCGCCGTACCCATCGGCCGCCCGCTGGACAACACCCGCGGCTACGTCCTCGACGACCGGCTGCGTCCGACGCCGGCCGGGAGCGTGGGCGAGCTCTATCTCGCCGGCGCCGGACTCGCCCGCGGCTACCTCGGGCAGCCGGGCCTGACCGCCGAACGGTTCGTCGCCGACCCGTACGGTCCGCCGGGCACCCGTATGTACCGCACCGGCGACCTGGCCCGCTGGAGTCCCGACGGCGTCCTGGAGTTCGCCGGACGCGTCGACGACCAGATCAAGGTCCGCGGCTTCCGTGTCGAACCGGCCGAGGTCGAGGCCGCGTTGGCCGGCTGCCCCGGCGTGACCCGTGCGGTGGTCGCCGCCCGCAGGGACGCGGCGGGCGGCAAACGGCTGGCGGCGTGGCTGGTGCCGGAGGAACCGGGGGACCCCTGGCCCGAGACCCTGGCCCGGGTGCGTCGGCACGCCGCACGCCATCTGCCCGCCCACCTCGTGCCGTCCGTGTGGGCCCCCATCGACCGGGTTCCGCTCACCCGGCACGGCAAGGTCGACCGGGCCGCGCTGCCCGAGCCCGGACCCGGGACCGGGGAGGCCGTCGCCGGGGCACGGGCGCCGGGCAGCGCGCGGGAGCGGAAGCTGTGCGCGCTGTTCGCCGAGGTGCTCGGGATGCCCGAGGTGACGCCGGACACCGACTTCTTCGCCTCCGGCGGCCACTCCCTGACCGCGATGCGGCTGACCTCGAAGGTCGAGGCGGCCCTGGACGTACGGGTCCCGCTGGCCACGCTCTTCGACGCGCCGACCCCCGCCGCGCTGGCCGCCCGGCTCGACACCGCGCCTCCGGCCGCACCGGCCGCCCGGCTCGGGCGGAGGACCTCCACTGCCCGGCCGGACCGGACGTCGGCCGAGGACAGCCTGGCCCCGCTGCTCACCCTGCGCGCGGGCGGCGAGCGCACCCCGCTGTTCTGTGTGCACCCGGGGCTCGGCCTCGGCTGGTCGTTCGCCTCGCTGCTGCGCCACCTCGACCCGGCCCGCCCGGTGCACGCCCTGCAGAGCCCGGCGCTGCTGACGGGCGCGGACCAACTGCCCCGCACCATGGACGAGATGGCGGACGCGTACACCGCACGCATCCGCGCCCGCCGGCCGCACGGCCCGTATGCGCTGGCCGGGCGGTCCTTCGGCGGCGCGCTCGCCTACGAGATCGCGGTGCGCCTGCGCCGCGCGGGCGAGGAGATCCGCCTGCTCGCCGTGCTGGACTCCATGCCCCAGCCGCCGGAGGTCTCCCGGACCCCGCTGGACCCGGCCGTGATCGAGGACGAGGTGCTGCACATGCTGCTGCGCTCCCACGCCCGCGGCCTGCCCGTGGAGCCGGGCCCGCTCTCCCGCGCGAAGGCGTTCGCGACGGTCCGCCGCAGCGAGTCCGCCCCCGAGGCGCTGAACGAGGCACGGCTGCACGCGATGGTCGAAGCCGGCGCCCACCACGTACGTCTGGCACGGGAGTGGCAGCCGTCCCCGTACGACGGGCCGGTGACCCTCTTCTCCGCCACCCGCGACGCCGAACCCACCACGGCCGAGAAGACGGCGGGCTGGCGGCGCGGCACCGCCGTGGTCGAGGTGCACGAACTGGACTGCACCCACAGCGACGTACTCACCCCGGGCCCGGCGGCCCAGATCGCCGCGGTCCTCGAAACCGCCCTCCGGGGGGACTGACCCATGTTCACCGACCCTGTAGAGCAAGCCGACCCGCAGGCCGGTCAGGCCGGACAGGGCGAGGAGTACGAGTTCCCCGTCTCCGACGCCCAGAGCCGCCTGCTGGTCCTCGAACAGCTGAACCCGGGCACCTGCCAGTACAACGTGCCCGCCGCCTTCGCCGTGCGCGGCCCCTTCGACACCGCCGCGTTCGCCCGCGCTCTGGACGCGCTGGTCGACCGCCACGAGTCGCTGCGGACCGTCTTCCGCACCGCCGCGGACGGCACCCAGACCCAGCTCGTCCGGGCCACCGGCCGCGCCGCGTTCACCGTCGTGGACGACCTGCCGGAGGGCGAGGTGGACGCCCTGCTGCGGGCCGAGGCCGCCCGCCCCTTCGACACCGCCGCCGGACCGCTGCTGCGCTGCACCGTGTACGGCGTCGACGACGGCAGCCACCGGGTGCTCCTCGTGGCCCATCACCTGGTCTGCGACGGCTGGTCGCTGGGCATCATGCTCGACGGCCTGTCCGCCGCCTACCGGGACGAGGCCCGGGGCCTGACCCACGAGACGGACGAACTCCCCTTGCAGTTCCCGGACTTCGCGGCCTGGCAGCGGGAACGCGCGGCCGAAGGCGCGTACGAGGGGTCCGTCGCACACTGGGCGGAGCGGCTGCGCGGCGCGCCCGCCGCCATGGAACTGCCCCTGGACCGGCCGCGCCCGCCGGTGCGCTCGGCGTCCGGCGGCAGCGTGCCGTTCCGGCTCGGGCCCGCGGTCCGCGAGCGCCTCGCCGAGGTGGCCGGGGCGCGCGGGGCCACGCCGTTCATGACGATGTTCGCCGGGTACGCGGCCTTCCTCGGGCGGCTGTGCGGCCGTGACGACCTCGTCATCGGCTTCCCGGCGTCCGGGCGCGAGCGTCCCGAACTCCACGAGATGGTCGGCATGCTGACCAACACCCTGGCGCTGCGCGTCGACCTCTCCGGCGACCCGTCCCTCGACGAGCTGACCGGCCGGATCCGCGCCGCTCTGCTGGCCGCCAAGCCGTACCAGGACGCGCCGTTCGAGGCGGTGGTCGACCGGCTCGCCCCGGTCCGCGAGACCGGCCACGACCCGGTGGTCCAGGTCGCCCTCACCTACGACGATGAGTCCACCCTGTCCCTGCCCCTCACGGGCGCCGCCACCGAACGGCTCGAACTCGCCCTGGACACCGCCAAGTTCGACTTCCATCTCTTCGTGGAGCGCTGGGGGGAGGACCTGGCCGCGCAATTCATCTACCGCAGCGACCTGTTCGAGGCCGAGACGGTACGCCGCTGGGCGGGCAACTTCGAGACGTTCCTCGCCGGAATCCTCGCCGACCCGCACACGCCCCTGTCCGCCGTCGACCCCGTCCCGGCCGACGAGCGCCGCCGGACCATCGCCGGCGCCGACCGCATCGCCGAGGCCGCGCCGCTCGACCGCCTGGTGCCCGACCTGATCGCCGACGTCGCCGCCGAACGCCCGGACGCCACCGCCCTGGTCCACGGCGACCTGCGGCTCAGCTACCGCGAACTCCTCGAACAGGCCGACGAGTTGGCCGGCCGACTGCGCGCCGCCGGGGTGCGGCTCGGCTCCCGGGTCGGCCTGCTGCTGCCCCGCTCGGCCCACCAGGGCATCGCCGCGCTCGCGGTGCTGCGTGCGGGCGGTGCCTACGTCCCGCTGGACCAGGCCCACCCGCACGACCGCCTCCGCTACATGGTCGACATCTCGGGCACCGAACTGCTCCTGACGGCGGCCGCGACCGCGGAGAAGGGGGAGGCGCTCGGCATACCGTGCATCCGCCTCGACCGCCCGTCCGCCGTGGATGCCACCACGGCCACCACGGCCGCCATGAGTTCCGACGTCGCGGCCACCAACGGTGAAGCCCGCGCACCCCGTCCGGAAGACCTCGCCTACGTCCTGTTCACCTCCGGCTCCACCGGTGTCCCCAAGGGTGTCGCCGTCGAGCACCGGGCCCTGGTGAACCTGACGCGGGCGGTGCGCCACTCCTTCCCGGTCGACCCCGACGACCGCGTCCTCCAGTTCGTGTCGTTCGGCTTCGACGTCGCCGTGTCCGACCTGTTCTTCCCCTGGGTCGCGGGCGCCGAGCTGCACATCCCGACCGAGGACGAACGGATCGGCGAGGCGCTCCTGCACCGGCTGCGGGACTCCCGCATCACGTATGTGTTCCTGCCGCCGTCCGCCGCCATGCTGCTGCCGGACGTGCGGGGCCTGCTGCCCGAGCTGAGGACGATCGCTGTCGGCGGCGAGGCCTGCCCGCCCGAACTCGTCGAGCGGCTGGCCGAGCCGGGGCGGCGGATCGTCAACGCGTACGGCCCGAGCGAGGTCACCGTCTACGCGACCACCGGCGACCTGGAACCCGGCGAGCCCGTCGTGCTCGGCGGCACGGTGGCCGGAGCCCGCGTCTACGTCCTGGACGAGCGGCTGCGGCCCGTCCCCACCGGTGTCACCGGCGAGATCTACGTCGCCGGTGCCTCCCTGGGCCGCGGCTACATCGGCCGGCCCGGCCTGACCGCCGAGCGGTTCGTCGCCGACCCGCACGGCGTGCCCGGCACCCGCATGTACCGCAGCGGAGACCTCGGCCGGATCGACGCCCGCGGCCTCATCCACTACCTCGGGCGCAGCGACCTCCAGGTCAAGCTGCGCGGCGTACGCCTCGAACTCGGCGAGATCGAGACCCTGCTGGCCGCTCACCCGGACATCGCGCTCGCGGCGGCCACCGTGCGCGGCAGCGGCGCCGAACAGCGGCTCGTGGCGTACTTCGTGAGCCGGGACGGCACCGCCCCGGCCGAGGAGACGCTGCGCGCCCACCTCGCCCGGCGGCTGCCCGGCTTCATGGTGCCGGAGCTCTTCGTCCACCTGGACGAGATGCCGCTCAGCGCCAACGGCAAGATCGTCCGCGACAGCCTCCCGGAACCCGCCACCGTGCGGCACACACCGGACGTCTCGTACGCCGTCGCGGGCACCGGGACCGAGCAGCGGATCGCGGAGATCTGGGCGAAGGTCCTCACCCGCGACCGGGTCGGCGTCCACGACAACTTCTTCGACCTGGGCGGCAATTCGATACGGCTGCTGAAAGCGCTGACCGCCCTGCGCGAACAGGGACTGGACGGCGGGATCGCCCTCGTCGACCTGTTCCGCCACCCCACCGTCTCCGCGCTCGCCGCCCATCTCGACGGCGCCCGCACCCCGAACACCGCCCCCGCCGAACCCGGTACCGGCACGCCGGCCGCCGCGCGCGGCGGCGACCGGCACGCACGGCGGACCGCCGCCGCCCGACGACTGACCTCCCGGAAGGGCTGACACGATGACCGACACCAGCGCCACCACCGAATCCCTCGACTCCGCGATCGCGGTCGTCGGCATGAGCGGACGCTTCCCCGGCGCCCCCGACCTGGACACGTACTGGAACAACCTCGTCGGCGGTGTCTGCTCCCTCACCGACTTCACCGAGGACGAACTGCTCGCCGACGGCGCCGACCCGCAGGAGATCCGCGGTCGCGACTACGTGCCCACCAAGGGCTACCTCCCGGACGCGGACCGGTTCGAGGCCGAGCTGTTCGGCTTCAACCGCACCGAGGCCGCCGCCCTCGACCCGCAGCACCGGCTGCTCCTGCAGACCGCCTGGGCCGCCCTGGAGGACGCGGGCTACAACCCCCTCGACGGGCCGCCCCGCACGGGCGTGTACGTCGGCGGCGGTGTCACCGAGCACATGCTGGCCGCGCAGACCGACCGCAAACTCGCCGCGTCCATCGGCGCGCTCCAGGTGCGGATCCTCACCGACCGCGAGTTCCTCGCCCCCTGGGTCTCCTACCGGCTCGGCCTCGACGGCCCCAGCCTCACCGTGCAGACGGCCTGCTCGACCTCCCTGACGGCGGTGCACCTGGCGGCACAGGCCCTGCTCCTCGGCGAGTGCGACACCGCGCTGGCCGGCGGCGTCGCCGTGGACACCGTACGCAAGCGCGGTTACGTCCACTACCAGGGCGGGATCTTCTCGCCCGACGGCCGGTGCCGGCCCTTCGACGAGCAGGCCGGCGGCACGGTCCCCGGCAACGGAGTCGGCCTGGTGGTGCTGCGCCGGCTGTCCGACGCGCTCGCCGACGGCGACCAGATCCGCGCGGTCATCCGCGCCACCGCCGTCACCAACGACGGTGCCACCAAGGTCGGGTTCACCGCGCCCGGTGTCGACCAGCAGACGGCCGCGATCGTCGAGGCCTGGGCGGCGGCGGGGCTCGACCCGGCGGACGCCCAGTACGTCGAGACGCACGGCACGGCCACCCAGCTCGGTGACCGCATCGAAATGGCCGCCGCGACCGCCGCGTTCAAGGGCGCCATGGGCACCGGGTCCATCGGCATCGGCTCCGTGAAGTCCAACCTCGGTCACCTGGACGCCGCGGCGGGTGTGGCCGCGCTGATCAAGGCGGTCCTGATGCTGGAGCACCAGACCCTGGTGCCCACCGCCGCCGCCACCCGCCCGCACCCCGACCTGCTCCTCGACGACTCCCCGTTCCACGTGGTCGACCGGACCACCCCCTGGGCGAGCCCCGACCGCGGCCCGCGCCGCGCCGGGGTGAGCTCGGTCGGCATCGGCGGCACGAACGTCCACGCGGTCCTGGAGGAGGCACCGCGGGCACCGCAGGGCGCCCCGGCCGACCAGCCGCCGGCGGGCCCCGAGCTCCTGCTGCTCTCCGCCCGCACCCGGGAGGCACTCACGGCACTCGCGGGCCGGCTGGCGTCGGCCCTGCGGGATCCGGCGGCCGCCCCGTCCCTCGCCGACACCGCCCATACGCTGCGGCTGGGGCGCGCCCCCATGGCCGTACGCGCGTATGTCGTGGCCTCGGACAGGGCGGACGCCGCCGCGCAACTGCTGGAACTGGCCGGGGGGCGGGCCACGGCTACGGGCCTCGCGGACGCCGGTGACGGTGAACTGCGTGCGCTCGGCGAGGCGTGGCTGAAGGGCGAGCAGGTGCCGTGGGCGGGTGAGGGCCGACGGGTGAGCCTGCCGACGTATCCCTTCGCGGGCGACAGCTTCGGCGCCCTCGACCTCTCCTCCCGTGCCCTGCCCGTCGAGGAACCGGCCGAGGAGCGGGCCGACGACCTGGAGACGGCGGTCCGCGCCCTGCTGGCCGAGGCCCTGGACCTGGACTCCCCGGACGACCCGGAGATGACCTACTTCGCGGCCGGCGGCGACTCCCTCACCGCCGTCCACCTCGTCGGCTGCCTCCGCGACGACTTCGGCATCGACGTCCCGATCACCCTGTTCCTGGAGCAGCTGACCCTCCACGAGATGGCCCGCCAGATCGTCGCGGTCAAGGCCTCGGAGAACGCGGAGGACTCACTGGACGCGCTGCTGGCGGAGTTCGAGGGGGAGTGATTCGAGGAGGAGCGAGCGGAACACCGTAGAACTCAGAGGGCCGGTGCCCGAACCAGGCACCGGCCCTCGGCACGGGTGTCGGCCAGCGGGGCGTCGGCATCGGGACGGGCGGGACGGCTGACGCGACCTAGGGCCGGTCTTCAGTCGCGATCAAATCCGGATTCTGGGCCAGTTTGCTGTCGCTGTCGCTGTCGCTGTCGGGGAGCGGCGGGCGGTGGTGGCCGCCGGCGGCGATCTTGGCCGCCATCCCGGCGAGCTGCCCGCAGGCTCGCGCGATCTCCATCTGGGTCTGGTTGCGCTCGCTGACGGCTGCCGCGAGCAGGAGCGCGGTCAGCGAGGTGGAACCGTTGAACGCTTGCAGGGTGATCATGTTGGTGAGCAGGTCATGACTGGCGAACGCGCCTGTTTCCTCGGCGGCGGCGATGATCGCGAAGGTCGACACGGCCAAGGCGCAGGGCGCGGCACCGGCCAGCTGGAAGCGGAAGGCCGCCCAGATCAGCAGCGGGAAGCCGAGGAACATGAGGGACGTGCTGTTGGTCTCGAGGAAACCGACGCAGACCGTGGCTGCCAGAAGCAACAGTCCCTCCACCCAACGGGACGGCGGAGCGTGCTTCGGCCAGCGTGCCGAGCGGAGTACGAGCAGGACCGGCGTGACCACCAGGACACCCATCGCGTCGCCGGTCCACCAGACCGACCATGTCGGCCAGAAGTCGTCGGAGCCCAGCACACCGGCGAGAAGCAGTGTCCCGCTGCCTGTCGTCGCGCTGACCAGCATTCCGGTGAACGCACCGAGAAAGATCAGTGCCAGCGCGTCCCGCAAGCGGTCCAGCGCGTTGTGGAACCCCGTACGGCGGAGCAGTACGTACGAGCAGAGGGGTGCGAGGGTGTTTCCCGCGACGATCGCGAGCACGGCCGGTACCGATGGGCCGAGCGGGGCGTTGACCAGGAGTGCGCCGAGTGCGATTCCGGGCCATACTCGCGGGCCGCGGAGGAGCAGGCTCGCCAGGGCGATGCCGGTGGGTGGCCAGAGGGGAGTGACCTGGCCGCGCACCAGCTGCTGGAGCAGCCCCAGCTTGGCGGAGCCGTAATACAGCGCGGCAACGACGCAGATCTCCAGGGCGGCCAAACCACCGCGCCGGATCCACTCACGCCGTGCGTCAGTCATCGGGCGACCTCCGCATCGACATCGCCCCGATGTCCATCATCCGTCGGATCCCCCGGATCCTCCACGGCGCCGTTGAACTGAACGTTCGGTCCTCGGTCACGGGGATCAGCCGTGCGGGGTGCGCAGGGCGAGGATGGCCATGTCGTCGTGACCGTCGCTGGGGTGGTGATCGGCCAGTGCCTGAACGAACTCTTGCAGGGGCAGGTCGGCATACGCGATGGCGAGATCGGCGAGCTGGTTCATGCTCTCGTCGATCGAGTGGTCGGGATGTTCGATCAGCCCGTCGGTGAAGAAGACCACGGTGGTGTCCGGGGGCAGGAAGCGCGAGTGATCGGGGCGGGGCTGCTCGGGGTCGACCCCGAGCGGCAGCCCGGGTTCGCCGAACAGGTATTCGGTTCGGTGCTCAGGAGTGATCAGCAGGGGTGGGACATGGCCCGCGGTGCTCCAGTGGAGGCGCCAGCCGCCTCCCTCCGGTTCGAAACGTGCCAGGGTGGTCGTGGTGACGGGATTGTCCGTGATGGCCTGCAGGGTGCGGTCGAGCTGGGTGAGGATCGCGCCGGGCGGATTGCCACGGTCGAACAGGAACAGCAACGAGCGCAGCATGTTACGGGTGCAGGCCATGGCGGCCGCGGCCTGCAGATCGTGGCCGACCACGTCACCGATGACGACCGCCACGACGTTGCCGGGCAGCGGGATGGCGTCGTACCAGTCCCCGCCGAGTCGGCTGGGCTCGGCGGCGGGCTGATAGATGGCAGCGGCGGCGAACGGCCGCAGGTCGGGCAGCGTCGGCAACAGAAGCCGTTGGAACTGCTCGGCTCCGAGGCGAACCCGTTCAAACAGGCGGACGTTTTCGATCGCGATGCCGGCGGCGCTGGCCAGGGCGACGACGACGTTCTCGTCGTGGACGTCGAAGGGCTGTCCGTCACGCCGCTCCGACAGGTAGAGGTCACCGTAGATCTCGCCGCGCACGCTGATGGCGACGCCGAGCAAGGTACGCAGGTACGGGTGGCCGGGCGGGAAACCGACGGATGACGGATGAGTGGAGATGCTGTCGACCCGCAGGGGTTCGGGGTGGCGGATCAGGTGCCCGAGGACACCCCGCCCGCGGGGCAAGCCGGTCTCGGCCAGATCAGCGCGTTCCTGTTCGGACAGGCCGACGGCGATGAACTGCTCCAGCTGCTCCCCGGACTCGCTGAGCACGGCCAGTGCCCCGTAGCGGCTGCCCACCAGCTCCATGGCGGTGGTCACGATACGGTGCAGCACGGCAGGCAGCTCCACCTCCCGGCTGATGGCCACCACCGCATCGAGCAGGCCCTGCAGCCGGTCCATGGTGTCCAGCAGGCCACGCAGTTGGTCGTCGATCCGGCCCAACTCGTCACGCAGCCGCACGTGCAGATCGGGAAGCTGCGGCTGCCCCGGTTGTTGCCCTTCGTCCTCTCCTGTCATGACGAACGCCCACCGGCCTGAAGTGCGGTCCCGGCCACCTTCAGCCGGCAGCGATCGACGCCGATCAGGGCGACCGGGGCGTCGGCGGCCACCGAGGTGGTCTTGCGCCACCGGCACCGCTCCTCACGTGAGCGGTACATTCCGGCCTCCTGACACCGCCCTGATCAATCGAGACCACAGCGTGACACGGCCCGTCAGGCCAATCGGCCATTACTCCAGGAGCGGCATGCCACACCCGGAGGCCATGGGGCCAACCGACGAGCGGGGCCGGTCATGCACAGCGCCGTCACACCAGAACCACACGCCGATGGTCGGCCCATGCCTGGGCGGCTGCCTCCATGGCCTTGATCCACGGCACGTCGGGTTTCCGCTCAGCGAACGCGCGATACATGCGGACGGTGGCCCCGACGAACGCGTCGACCGCCTTCGGGTCGGCCTTCGTCCACGCTGTGCAGCGCGATGCCCACGACTCGGCGCCCTCGGCGGTGTGTCCTGCTGCGACGAGTTGCACGACGAACAGCGCCGGATCGATGAATGCCGCACCCCGAGTCGGCCAGGCCCAGTCGACGGCCCACATGTTCTGTTCCCCGACGATCAGGTTGCTGGGGTTGATGTCCGTATGGAGCAGGGACTTCCCCCGGAACAGCTCGGCTTCCGTCTCGTCGAGCGCGAACCGGTCCCACCGGGTCTCTGGCCAGTCCCGGGCTACCTCGGGGAGGTCCAACCTCCCGACGCGGTCCAGAAGTTGAACGATCCTGGGCAGGTCCGGGGACCCCGGACCGAAGTCGGACAGCCGACCTGTGACGGCCTCAAAGCCCAGCACAACCCAGTCTTCGTCTTCCGCGCACCACCGCAACGCAGGGGAGATCGGGCTCACGAACGGATTGATCAGCCTCTCCCGGGTGAGCGAGTCGCGTCGCCCCCCGGGCCGGTTGCGGACGGCCTTGACGAAGAACCCGCCCTTCTCGCCTTCGACCAGGGCCGTGAGATCCGAGCTGAACCCGCGCTCGGTGCGCCGAAGACTGCTCAGCTCCCCCGTGTGCTGGCCGATCAGTGCCTGGATCTCGGGTGCGGGAAGGGTGGGGCTCATGCGTCCTTCAGTTCCTCGGGGTGCACTCACTGCCCGGGGTTCCCGGGGAGCACTCGTCGTCGGTGTCGGGCGTGCAGCCGTCGAAGCCATCAGGGTTGCGGCGGCTTCGGATGGATGCGTTCGTCCTGGCCATGGCGGGGCCGTTGAGAATCGAGGCCAGCGGGGCCTCCTTGACGTTACCGACGCTCAGCCATGCCGAGAAGACGCACGGGGAGACGTCGCCCGTAGGGTCGATCGCCGCCCGGCCCGTGCCGCACCGGCCGCACAGGTTGCCCGTGTCCGGCGCCCGGTCCTGGCCGCCGCGCCCGAACGGCCGGACGTGGTCCACGCGGACTCGGATGACTCCCAGCGATTCGAGGTCTTGCTTCGCCTCGCCGACGTGCTGCGCTTCACTGCCCGCGATGATTCCGACGCGCAGCGGGATACCGCGTCGTACGGCTTCGGCGATGTTCGTCCGGGTCCGGCCGTGGCTGGGACGGCCCGTCATGGCGTTGTGCTCCGTGCTCCTGTCGGAGTAGTACGACGTCGCGAGGGTGAGCCCCTGCCGCTCGAAGAGCTCCCAGCATTCGGCCGAGACGTGCACGAGGTTGCTGTACACCTCGACGTTCAGGCCGTTGTTCAGGGCGCGGTCGACCAGGGCCGGGAAGTCGGGGTGCAGGGTCGGCTCGCCGCCGATGAACTGGATTTCGCGTACTCCGCAAGCGCCCGCCTGGTCGAGCACGCTGAACCAGTCGTCGCGGGTCATGGTGCCGTGGTCGCCGTGCCGGTCCGACTCGTTGTAGCAGTGGGTACAGGCGAGTTGGCACTTCCGGGTCAGGTCCAGCCACAGAAGCTCAGTCACGGTGCGGGTCGGTAATTCCTGGGCGGTTGTCGTCACTGGTGCACTCTCCTTCTTACGGATTCCCGCAGTGGTGTGGTGCTGCCGTTCGCCGGCAGCCGGGTGAACCCCGAACCCCCGCCCCGAGGCTCGACCGGTCCAGGGTTGGGGCTCGGGGCGGGGTGACAACGTCAGTGGTCGGGTGTGGTGTCGGCGCAATGCGTGTGGATGCGTCCCGAGCTGGCCGCGCCACCGGAGGCGCTGACGGGGTCGTATGGGATGGACGTGTCCTCGGGCGTGATCCGCTTGTCGCAGGCGACGCACATCGTGACGCCCGTCAGGGCCTCGTAGTGGTCGCACAGCGCGGCGAGCGACCGGGCCAGGCGCCTCGCGTGGGCGTAAGCCCCGTTGGGCCCCGGCAGCGCATGGGCCCGCAGCTTGTCGCGTGCCTCACCGACGCAAGCGAACGCGCAGTAGCGGGGGATGTCGTCCTTGGGCAGCTTCCCGGCAGCGATCTCGACTTCGGGGCCGATGAACTCCATGTAGCCGCGCACGGTCGCGGTGAGCGTGGCGAGTTCGACTCCGGCCGGCGCTTCGGAGCCGGGGGTGAGCAGCAGGATGACGGTCTCGCGCATCACTTGGACGTCGACCCGGCCCGTGGCCGAGGCCTGCACGGTGGGGCTCACCGTGTCTCACCGAGCCCGCTGCGTACGGCGCAGGCGCACGGCGCCGGCTGAGTGTTCATGGGCTCCGGTTCCGGCACGGACTCGTACGGCACGGACACCGTGGCGTGTTGCGCCGTGACGAGGCCCTCGCGGGTCACCTTGTACGCCCTGATCGCCCTCTTCACCCCGGGTGGGCGTTGCTGCGTCGGGGCGGTAACTTGCGTCATGTCGGCGCTCCCTTGAAGCGTTGGCCATGCCCCCGGGCCGTTAGCGCGGTCGCGGGGGTCTTGTCACCCCTCACGTTGACCGCGTCACGCCCCGTGGCGCGACGACGGACTCGACGTCGTAGCGACGACACGGGGGGCGTCATTTCGGTGTCATTTGGCGGGGCAAGCGTCTACCGTTGATCGCATGGCCACTCCGAACGGAAGCTTGAGAGCGGTCCGCCTGGGCCTGCTCATGTCGCAAGACGAATTCGCCCGCGCGATCCGAGACGCTGGAGACAGGGCAGGCTCACCCAACGACGCCTCGAAGCGGCTCGTACAGCGCTGGGAGTCGGGCACCACCGCGGCGCCCCGCCCGCTCTATGCGCGCGCCCTGGAGGTGGTGACGGGAATGCCCATCGAGAGTCTGGGGTTCCCCGCGCCAACCCTTGTTCGGATCTCCGAGGACGGGCACGGCGGCCACGACCTGGTGGGCTCACCCGTGGGCGTTCCCACGGCCAGCGGCAGTCCGGCGCCGCAGACAGGGCCGCGCGGGAACTACTCCGGAATCTGGCTGAGCACCTACGAGTACGTGTCCAGCGGCAGGGACAACCAGGTCTTCACCGGCAAGCACTACGTCGTAATGCTCCAGCACGGCAACCGGCTCACGGGCCGCAGCCTGCCGAACGGCTCACTCAATCCGGGCAGTCCGCTGACGCTCGATCTCCAGCTGGACGGCAGCACGGTCACGGGGACGTGGACGGAGCAGACGGCGACCGAGGGCTACTACCGCGGGGCCCGCTACTTCGGCGCCCTCCAGATGCTCGCCGAGCCCACCGGCCGCCGCATGGCGGGCAAGTGGGTTGGCTTCGGCAAGGAGTTCGACGTGAACACGGGGCCGTGGGAGTTGCGGCTCATGGACTCGTCCACGGCCAAGGCCACGCTCGCCAGCTACGACCGGCGTCCGGAGTAGCCAAGCCACCCTGCGCCCGTCTCAGGCCCGTGCGCCCTGAGAGGCGCCGGGCGTGCGTGGGCCGACGTTCGCGCGGGAACCGCCAACGGAGCGTCTGCGGGGGCGCAATGGGCACGTGCGCCCTTCCATGAAGGTCGGCCGCGACGGCCGCCGGCTTGTGCCCACTGAGCTGGCCGCATACAGCCTCGGCAGAGGTCGTCAGACGGCCGACACGGCCGACGCACATGCCGACGTGATCACATCGGCGACATACGCCCGGTGATCGTCGAGATAGAAGTGCCCGCCCGACAGCACATGGCGCGTGAACGGCCCCTCGGTCTCGCGTTCCCACGCCCCCACGCCGTCGACCGAGACCCGGGGATCGCTGTCGCCGGTCAGTGCCACGACCGGGCAGCCGAGCGGTGGGCCCGGCGGGCAGGCGTACGCGGCGAGCATCCGGTAGTCGGCGCGCAGTGGTGGCAGCGCGAGCTGGAGGAACTCGGGGCTGTCCAGCAGCTCGGCGGCGGTGCCGGACAACAGCCTTAGTTCCGCGAGGAGTTCGTCGTCCGAGGGGCTCTGCGGCAACCGGGTCCTGACCGGCAGCGACGGGCCCTCCCGCCCCGACACGAACAGGACGGCGGGTGCCCGCCCCTCGGCCTCCAGCCGCCGCGCGGTCGCGAACGCCAGGAGCGCGCCCATGCTGTGGCCGAACAGCGCCAGCGGCCGGTCGTCCGTGTCGAGCTCGTCCAGCACGGCGTCCACCACGTCGTCGAGCCGCTCGGCGAACGGTTCGGCGAAGCGGTCGAGCCGCCCCGGGTACTGCACGATCAGCGGCTCGACGGCGCCCGTGACCGAGGCCGACAGCGCGTGGTACGAGCCGGCGGTGCCGCCCGCGTGCGGGAAGCACAGCAGCCGCATCCGGGCGCCGGGTGCGGGGTGGAAGCGGCGTATCCAGTTGTCCACAACAGCCCTTCTCTCGTGCTCTGTCGAAACTCTGCGTCTGGCGAGACTCTGCCTGTATCGAACTCGGTCTTTGACCCCAGCCACCGGCCGGTCACATCCCGTGGCGTGGTGCAGCCAATCAAGGATGACCGAAGCCCAGGACCCTGTGGCTCCAACAAGAGCCACAGGCCCAGTGATTGGCAGATTTGTTCCACGCCCAGCCCCGTCCACCTGCCGCTTTCGGCTTCTCCAGCGGAACGGATCTGCCAATCACGCCCACACCACCCCTGGTCACCGGCGCCCCTGTGGCCCCCGGGTGGGGCCACGGAGCCAGGGTGTCACTCGGCCGCGGCGATCCAGCCGTCCAGTTGTTCCCGGGTGGTGGAGGGATCCGCGACGAGTGAGACGAGCTCGTCGTCGCGGGAGTTCAGGGTGCTGACGGCGGGGCAGCGGTGGCAGGCCTCGACGCCGGCCTGGTTCCACCACTTGCAGTGCGGACGGAGGTGGCACCGTGGCACGGCGCTCGCGGTGGTCTCGGACGGTACGACCCGGATGCGCTCGATCAGCCCGCAGGCCTCGCCGATCCGGTTCGCACAGTCGGACACGCAGTGCGAGGCGAAGCGCAGGACACGGTTGGGTGCGATGCCCTCCGGGATGGCACCGAGCACATCGGCGGCCGGGACCGGGTCGGCCAGGTAGACGACCTGGTTGTTCTCCCCCGACCTGACACCGAGCACGACGGACTCCGGACGGTGTGCTTCACCGCTCGGACACCAGGTGACGGGAGGCTCCCGCCGGTCCTGGGCGTGATCCACGTGATCTACGCGATCCACAGAGCTGTCCGCAGAGATGTCCGCAGAGATGTCCAGAGAGCTGTCCACGGTGCTGTCCACGGTGCTCACCTCCATCCCGTCAGCAGGAAGCCTTGTCGACGCCCACGGAGGCGGTCGAGGAGCTGACAAGGCCCGCGATGACGCCGTTGGTGGAGACGGCCCCATTGCTCTGCTCGGCGGCGACCGCCTTCTGAATGCTCGCGGCGAGCTGCGCCTGCGAGGTGATGCGCTCCGGCCGCGAGGCAGCGGCGGCGGTGGTGCTGCCGGCCGCCACGAGCCCGGTGACGAGCGCGGCGGCCGCGGCCGCCGTACGAAGGCTGTTGTTCATACCTGTCCTTCCTGAAGTCGTCCTACAGCTACGGGATTTGACGGTACGAGCGGAGTGCCCCGGCGATCGGCAGTTGCGGCGGCACCTTCAGCAGCCGAGCTCTCGCCGAGCTCTCGCCGAGCCCTCGCAGAGTCCTGTGAAAGATCTTGACGGCGGAGATGTTACCGGTAACATCACTCTCCGTCGGGGCGCCGCTGCGCTCCGAGATCCACGTACGACCAGTCCATTGCCCCTCCGTGTTCCTTGCGCGAAAGGTGTGCTGTGCCACGGGAAAGACGTGCTTTCGACAACAGGCGACCGGTGCTCAGCGTCGTCGTCCCCTGCTACAACGAAGTGGAGGTGCTGGCCCAGACGCACGCCCGGCTGGCACGGGTCCTCGGCCGGCTCGCCGGGTTCGACCGCGAGTTGATCTACGTGGACGACGGCAGTACCGACGGCACCTGGGAGGTCATCAACTCCCTCGCGAAGACGTCCGGTTCGGTACGTGCCCTGCGGCTCAGCCGGAACTTCGGTCATCAGGCGGCCTGCCTGGCCGGACTGCGGGCGGCCGGCGGCGACGCGGTCGTCGTCATCGACGCGGACCTCCAGGACCCGCCGGAGCTGATCCCGGACATGGCGGCGCTGTGGCGCGACGGCTGGTCCGTGGTGTCCGCGCGGCGCCGCAGCCGCGAGGGCGAGACGCTGTTCAAGAAGGCCAGCGCGTACGCGTTCTACCGCCTGCTGAACACGCTGTCCGACCACTCGCTCGCCCTGGACACCGGTGACTTCCGGCTGCTGGACCGTGAGTTGGTGGCGCTGCTCGCCGAGGTGCCGGACAAGAACCTCTATCTGCGCGGCGCGGTCAGCTGGTTCGGCTTCCCGGAGACCAGCGTGACGTACGACAGGGATCCGCGGCACGCGGGCGAGTCCAAGTACACCCTGCGCAAGATGCTCGCGCTCTCCCGGCGCGGACTGCTGGCCGGCTCGGTGGCGCCGCTGCGGCTGTCCACGTATCTCGGCACGGCCGTGCTGGCCGGCGGGCTGGCAGCCGCCGCGGTCCAGCGCGACGCGCGCCTGCTGGCCAGGCCCGCGGCGTTCGGCGCCCACGCGCTGGCGCTGGGCATCGTCGGCGAGTACCTGCACGCCGTGTTCCGGCAGGTGCAGGGCCGCCCCGACTACGTCGTCGAAGAACGCCTCGGAACCGGGGACCGCCCCGCATATGCCGTTCAGCCCCTTCCCGTAGAGGAGCGTGTCGCCCTGTGAGCACGGAAGCAGTACGGACGGTGGGCAGCACCGCCGCACCCGTGGACGTCGTCATCGTCGGCGCCGGATTCACGGGGCTCGCCGCCGCGCTCGAACTCGCCTCGCAGGGGCGGAGCGTACGGATCATCGAGCGCGAGGAGCTCATCGGTGGGCTCGCCGCGAGCTTCGACATCGGCGAGGGCAAGCGGCTGGAGCGCTTCTACCACCACTGGTTCTCCTCGGACGAGGAGATGATCCGGCTGTGCGAGACCCTCGGGATATCCCATCTGCTCGAAGCACATGAGACGCGTACGGGGCTGTACTACGCGAACTCCGTCTACCGGCTGTCCGCGCCGCTGGACGTCCTGCGTTTCGCTCCGCTCCCGCTGAAGGACCGGATCCACCTGGGACTGCTGGCCCTTCGTGCCCAGCGGGTGAAGCACTGGCGGGAGCTGGAGTCGCGGACCGCGCGCGAGTGGCTGGTGTCGCTCGGCGGACAGCGGGTGTACGACGTGGTCTGGCGGCCCCTGCTGGAAGGCAAGTTCGGCAAGTACGCGGACCAGGTCGGCGCCACCTGGATGTGGACCAAGCTGCATCTGCGCGGCGGCAGCCGCACCCGCTCCGGCAAGGAGACCCTCTACTACATCAAGGGCGGCTGCGAGGCCCTGCTGACCGCGCTGCAACGGCGGCTGGAGTCACTGGGCGTCGACATCCGCACCGGTGTGCCCGTCGAGGCCGTGCACACCGAGGGCGCCGGAGTGAGCGGAGTGACCGCCGGTGGGGAGTTCCACCCGGCCCGCCAGGTGCTGATCACCGCCGCGCCGAGCCTCGCGGCCGCACTGCTGGACCACGAAGGTGCGGACCACCCGGCGGTGCCGGAGCTCCAGCGGCGCTGGTCGGCCGTCGACTACCTCGGCAACGTCTGCCTCGTGCTGGAGAACAACCGCCAACTGTCCGACACGTACTGGCTCAACGTGAACGACCCCGACTTCCCGTACGTCGGCGTCATCGAGCACACCAACATGGACGACCCGGAGCGCTACGACGGGAAGCACGTCGTCTATCTCTCGAAGTACCTGCCTACGGACGCCGAGCTGTACCAGATGTCCGACGAGGAGGTCTTCGAGTACAGCCTGCCGTACATCCGGCGCATGTTCCCGGACTTCGACCGCAGCTGGGTGGAGCGCTACCACGTCTGGCGCGCCGAGTACGCCCAGCCGGTGATCACCCCGCACTACACCCGCGTGATGCCGTCGGTGGAATCCCGCGTCCAGGGGATCTACCTCGCGGGCATGGCCCAGGTGTTCCCCGAGGACCGGGGCACCAACTACGCCGTACGCGACGGGCGCCGGGCCGGGCGGCTCATCGCCGACCGTCTCACCACGGCCGCCCCCACCTCCGACGCCGGCCCCGTCCCGTCCACCGGGAGCCTCGATGTCTGATCTGATCACCCTGGAGCAGGCAGAGGGGATGACCACCGAGCAGGTCCACGACCTGTACCGGCGGTTCGTCAGCCGCAGCCAGGTCTCCCTCATCGGCTCCTTCGGCTTCGGCCGCGACCTGGTCGACCACGCCGAGGGCGCCTGGATCCATCTGCGCGACGGACGCCGCATCCTCGACTTCACCGGCGGCGTCGGCGTCCTCAGCCACGGGCACAACCACCCGCGGATCCTCGAAGCGCGGCGCCGCTTCCTCCAGTCGCGCCGCATGGAGGTCCACAAGAACTACTTCTCGCCGTACGTGGCCGCGCTCAGCCACAACCTGGCGGCCGTGCTGCCCGGGGACCTGAACATCAGCTACTTCCCCAACTCCGGTGCGGAGGCGGTGGAAGGGGCGGTGAAGCTCGCGTACAAGTACCACCGGGGCCGGCGCGGCACGGTCCTGCACACGGACATCGCCTTCCACGGAAAGCTGCTGGGCGCGGGCAGCCTCACCGCCTCGCCCGAGGTCCACTTCCCGTATCCGCAGATCCCGGGCACGGACACCTTCGCGTACGACGACCTCGCGTCCTTCCTGCTCGCCCTGGACCGGCACACCACCGCCGCAGGCGAGAGCGATGTGTACGCCGTCGTTCTCGAACCGTTCAGCGCGTCCAGCCTGCGCGAATGCTCCGCCGAGTTCCTGCACGAGGTCCGCCGCGTGTGCACCGAGCGGGACATCGTGCTGATCTTCGACGAGGTCTACACGGGCTGGGGCAAGACCGGGGCGCTCTTCCACTTCATGCACCACCCGGGGCTCGTGCCGGACATCGTGACGACCTCCAAGTCGTTCGGCGGCGGCAAGGCGTCGATCTCCGGCTACATCACGCGGGAGCCCATCTTCCGCGCCACGTACGACAACCTGTCCGACGCCACCCTGCACAGCACGACGTACTACGGCTTCGGCGAGGAGACCGCGACCGCGCTGGAGGCCGTGGCGGTCGCCGTCGAGGACGACTTCCCCGGCCGTGCCGCCGAACTGGGCGAGCGCCTGGCCAAGGGGCTCGCCGGGGTGGCCGCCCGCCATCCGCGGCTCGTCCGGGAGGTGCGGGGCCGGGGCGCGCTGCACGGGGTGTTCCTGACGCCGGGCCCGGACGTGCCCGCCCGGGTGCGCGAACTGCTCCCCACCGCGATGGCCAAGGACCCGCAGGCCGTGTCGAAGCTGCTGACCGGAGCCGTGGTCGCCGCCCTGTACCGCGAGCACGGCATCCTCACCTTCTTCGGCTCCAACCGCGCCATAGCCCTGATCGTCTCGCCGCCGCTGGTGGCCGAGACCGACGAGGTGGACCTGTTCCTGGGCGCCCTGGACGAGGTGCTCGACCAGGGTGCCGCCCGGCTGGTGGCCGGCCTGGTGAAGGAGAAGGTGGCCGGGTGAGGATCACCGAGAGCGATCTGTACGCCTCCGGTCTGCCGAACTGCTGGGCCGGCGGCTACGAGGCGCTGCGCCAGTCGCACGACCTGGACCGGGCGGTCCGCCACACCACCGCGAGCCTGAACGCGATGCCCGCGGGCTACCGGTGGGGCACGGCGACCGCGCTGCGCCTGTTCCCGGCCGCCTTCTACGCCGCCACGCACCGGCGCGTCCAGCTCGCCACGGCCGAGGAGGCCCGCGAGGGTCTGGCCCGGCTGCGTACCTTGCCCGGTTTCTCCGAACTGCTGCGCGCCACCACGGCGCTGGCGCTGTACGGCGCCCTGGACGGCCGTCCGGCGGGGATCGTCCCTGCGAAGGAGGCCGTCCGATGAGCGCCGGGAGTGTGACGGGCCGGACCACGGTGGTCGAGTGCGACGCGCTGGTCGTCGGATCCGGCGCGGGCGGCAGCGTCGCCGCGCTCGAACTCGCCCGCGCCGGGCGGTCCGTGACCGTCCTGGAGGAGGGGCCCCGGGTCGACACCGCCGAACTGGCGGCCGCGAGCCCCGCGGACTCCATGCGGCGGCTGTACCGCAACGCCGGGGCGACCGCCGTCTTCGGCACCCCCACCATCGCCTACGGGGAGGCCCGTGCGGTCGGCGGCACCACGGTCGTCAACGGCGGCCTCATGTGGGAGCCCTCGGCGACCGTCCTCGACCGCTGGGCCGCCTGGTCCGGGTACGGGAGTTACCGCGCGCCGGTCGTCGGCCCCCACTTCGCCCAGGTGCGGCGGCGCCTCGGCATGATCGTGCAGGAGCACGGCGAGGGCAACGAGGACTCCAGGCTGCTGGCGCGGGCCGCCGACTCCCTGGGCTGGCGGTGGCAGCATCCGCAGCGCGTGGTGCAGGGCTGCGAGCACCGCAACCAGTGTGCCACCGGCTGCCCGAGCGGCGCCAAGCAGAGCATGGCCGTGACGTATCTGCCGCAGGCCGAGGCCCTCGGCGCACGCATCAGCCCCGGGGTACGGGTGGAGCGCATCACGCACCGCGGGGGTGTGGTGCGCGGTGTGCAGGCGACCGGCCCCGACGGCCGGCGCGTCCGCTACCGCCCGCGCACCCTGTTCGTCGCCGCGGGCCCCATCGGCACGCCCGTGCTGCTGCGCCGCAGCGGCATCCACGCGCGCACGGCCGGGCGACGGCTCGCGCTGCACCTCAACCTGCGGACGATCGCCCGCTTTCCGCGCGTCGTCGACGCCCTGCGCGGCACGATGTTCACCGCCCAGGTCCAGGAGCACTCGGCGCTCGGCATGCTCGTCATGCCGTCCAACCTGACGCCCGGCGGCCTGGGCGCGGCCCTCGCCGGACGCGATCCGCGCCTGGTGAACGAACTCCTGGCCGCCCGCGCCCACTTGGGGATGTTCACCACGCAGGTGCGGATGCAGGGCGCGGCGGGGATCGCCGGCGTCGTGGGCGGCACACCGCTGCTGCGCCACGGCATGACCGGGGCCGATCACCACGCCCTGCGCCTGGCGTTCCGCAGAACCGCGCGGCTGCTGTTCGCGGCGGGCGCCGTGGAGCTGCTGCCGCCGACGAGCGCGGCCGGCCCGCTGCGCACGGACGCGGACGTGGACGCGTACTGCGCGGCGGTGCGCCCCGGCGACTGGGAGCTGGTCTCCGTGCACGGCATGGCCAGCTGCCCCATCGCGCTGCCCGAACGCGGCGGCGTCTGCGACGAACTCGGCCGCCCGCACGGCTTCACCAATCTGCACCTGTGCGACGCCAGCGTGCTGCCGGGTGCCCCGGGCATCAGCCCGCAGGGAACGATCATGTCCTTCGCCCACGAGATCGTGGGCCGTCATCTGGAGTCCACGTGACCGAGCCCACGACCGCACCCCAGGTCACGAGCGCCCAAGCACCCCCGGACGCCCCCGTGTTCAGCACCGCCGCCATCGTCGCGTCCTGCGTAGGCTTCGTCCTCATCGGCGCGCTCCAGGCGCTGTACGGGCCGTCGATCCCGGCCTTCCGGCGGGAGTTCGGGCTCTCGCCCTCGGCCGCCGGGCTGGGGCTGAGCGCCCACTTCGTCGGTGGTGTCGCCGGTGTGCTGCTCTTCGACCGGCTGTACGGCCGGCTCGGCAACCGGCAGATCCTCGGCGCCTCGTATCTGCTGATGGCCGTCGGCGCGGCGGGCTTCGCGGTGGCGCCGAACTGGCCCGTCGGCCTGGCGGCGGCTCTGTTCGCCGGGCTCGGCTTCGGGGGGATCGACTACGGCCTCAACCAGCTGTTCGCCGTCGGCTTCGGCCGCCGTTCGACCGCCATGCTCAACATTCTCAACGCCCACTTCGGGGTGGGCGCGATCCTCGGCCCGGCGCTGATCGGCGTGGTGGGATCGGAGCACTATCCGGCGGTCTTCCTCGCCTTCGCGGCCGCCAATCTGCCGTTGCTGCTGTGCCTGAAGGGCGTACGCGACCGGGCGCCCCAGCCCGCCGGGGAAGCGGGCGCCGGGGGCGGGCAGGTCCTCGGCCGCAGCCTGGGCTCCGTGCTCGCTGTGTTCGTCACCCTCTACGTCCTGCACGTCGGCATCGAGGCTGGTGTCGGCGGCTGGGAGCCCACGCATCTGGAGACGGTCGGTTACGGCGCGGGGGTCGCGGCCACCGCCACCTCCGTCTACTGGCTGATGATGACCGTCGGGCGTTTTCTCGTCGCGCCGATCGCCCTGCGTTACTCGGCCCAGTCCATCATCACCGTCTCGTGCGCGGGCATGACCGTCTGCCTGCTGCTGGCCGCGGTGCCGGGGCTGGCGCCGTACGCGTACGCCGGTGTCGGCCTGTTCATCGCGCCGATCTTCCCCACCGGGCTGCCCTGGCTCAACAAGGCCGCCCCGCAGGCCCGCAGGGCGGGAGCGGTGGTCATCGCCGCGTCCATGGTCGGCGGAGTCGCGGCGGGGCCCGCGCTCGGCAAGGCGATCGAGTGGTCCGGGATCCGCGCGGTCCCGCTGCTGCTGTGTGTCATCTCCGCGCTGTGCCTGGCGGCCACCGGCTGGCTGATCCGCGCCACACGCGCCCGCTGATCCGCGCCATCCGACCCCGCTGACGAACACCCCGTACCACCGAGCCGAAGGGAAGCTCCGCATGCCCGCTCTGACAACGTCGTCCGACGGTTTCCTGCTGCACGAGAAGCCGCTGAGGATCATCTCCGGCGCCATGCACTACTTCCGGATCCACCCCGACCAGTGGGCCGACCGGCTGCGCAAGGCCCGGCTGATGGGCCTCAACACCGTCGAGACGTACGTGCCGTGGAACCTCCACCAGCCCGAGCCCGGCACCCTTGTCCTCGACGGCCTCCTCGACCTGCCGCGCTATCTGCGGCTGGCACAGGCCGAGGGACTGCACGTCCTGCTGCGCCCCGGCCCGTACATCTGCGCCGAGTGGGACGGCGGCGGACTGCCCTCCTGGCTCACCGCGGACCCGGACATCCGGCTGCGCACCAGCGACCCCCGGTTCACGGACGCGCTCGACGGCTACCTCGATCTGCTGCTGCCCCCGCTGCTGCCGTACCTGGCCGCGTCGGGCGGTCCCGTCATCGCCGTACAGGTGGAGAACGAGTACGGGGCGTACGGCGACGACACCGCGTACCTGGAGCACCTCGCCCGGTCCCTGCGCTCGCGCGGTGTCGAGGAGCTGCTCTTCACCTGCGACCAGGCCAACCCCGGGCACCTGGCGGCCGGAAGCCTGCCCGGCATCCTCACCACCGGGACCTTCGGCGGCAAAGTCGCGCACTCGCTGGAGCAGTTGCGGGCCCATCAGCCCGAAGGGCCCCTGATGTGCGCGGAGTTCTGGATCGGCTGGTTCGACCACTGGGGCGAACCGCACCATGTGCGCGACGCGGCCGACGCCGCCGCCGACCTCGACCGGCTGCTGACGGCGGGCGCGTCCGTCAACATCTACATGTTCCACGGCGGCACCAACTTCGCCTTCACCAACGGCGCCAACCACGACCACGCCTACGCGCCGATCGTCACCTCCTACGACTACGACGCCCCGCTCACCGAGTGCGGCGACCCCGGCCCCAAGTACCACGCCTTCCGCGAGGTCATCGCCCGCCACGCACCGGTCCCCGAGGAACCGGCCCCCGCGCCAGGCGCCAAACTCCCGCCCACCACCGTCGAGTTGGCGCGCAGGGCCCCGCTGCTGCCGCACGCGAGCGCCCTGGCGAAGCCCGTGCGCACCGACGACCCGGTGACCATGGACGAGCTGGACCAGCGGGCCGGATACGTGCTCTACCGCACCACGGTTCCGGTGAAGGCCGACGGACTGCTGCACTTCGCGGGCGGTGTCGGCGACCGGGCCCAGGTCTTCGTCGACGGCGCCCCCGTCGGCGTACTCGAACGCGAACGCCACGAGGAGACCCTGCCCGTCCGGATCCCGCGCGCCGGCGCCACGCTGGAGGTGCTCGTCGAGAACATGGGCGGCGTCAACTACGGCCCCCGCATCGGCGCCCCCAAGGGCCTGCTCGGCCCGGTCACCTTCAACGGCACCGCCCTGCGCGGCTGGGACTGCCACGCCCTGCCCCTCGGCGACCTGGACCCGGTGCCCTTCGCGCCCGTGGACGCGACCACGGACGCCGGGCCCGCCTTCCACCACGGCACGTTCCAGGTGGACACCCCCGCCGACACCTTCCTGTCGCTGCCCGGCTGGACCAAGGGCCAGGCCTGGGTCAACGGCTTCCACCTCGGCCGCTACTGGAACCGGGGCCCGCAACGCACCTTGTACGTTCCCGCGCCCGTCCTGCGCCCCGGCGGCAACGACCTCGTCCTGCTGGAGCTGCACGCCACCACCGCCACCAGCGCGCTGCTCGTCGCCACGCCCGACCTCGGACCGGAGAAGTCCTGATGACACACCAGCACCACCAGCATCAGCAGCACCATGTGCGCGTCCCCGCCTCCGCCGCAGCCCCGCTGACCGGCCACCTCCCCTTCGCCGACGCGCCCGGCGTGCCGGATCCGATCGAGGTGACCAGCCGCTGGTTCACGCGCGGCGGCCGGCCCTGGTTCCCGGTCTCCGGCGAGTTCCACTACACCCGCTACCCGGCCCGGGAGTGGGAGGAGGAGCTGCTGAAGATGAAGGCGGGCGGGGTGACCGCCGTCGCCAGCTATGTCATCTGGATCCACCACGAGGAGACCGAGGGCCGTATCCGCTTCGACGGCGACCGCGATCTGCGCCGCTTCGCCGAACTGTGCGCCCGCCACGGCCTGGACTTCATCCCCCGCATCGGCCCCTGGTCGCACGCGGAGGTACGCAACGGCGGCCTGCCCGACTGGCTGCTGGCCCGCACCCGCGCACCCCGCACGGACGACCCCGCCTACCTGGAACCCGTACGCACCTGGTTCGCGGCGATCGCGGAGCAGCTGGACGGGCTGGACCGCGCCCACGGCGGGCCGATCGTCGCGATCCAGATCGAGAACGAGCTGTACGACCAGCCCGGCCATCTGCTCACCCTGAAGCGGATGGCGCAGGAGGCCGGACTGAGCGCCCCGCTATGGACGTCGACCGCGTGGGGCGGGGTCCAACTCCCGCCGGACGAGCTGCTTCCGCTGTTCGGCGGCTACACCGAGACCTTCTGGACCGAGTGGGACGGCGGCTGGCCCGACACCTGCCGCAAGCACTTCTTCTTCACCCATCAGCGCGACGACGAGGGCATCGGCGCCGACCTGCGCCCGACGACCGTGCGCGGCGGCGATCCGGCGCCCACCGACCGCTTTCCCTGGGCCACCTGCGAGCTGGGTGGCGGGATGGCCGTGGCCTATCACCGCCGGCCACGCGTCGAGGCCTCCGACATCGGCGCGCTCGGGCTCACCAAGATCGGCTGCGGCTCGGTGTGGCAGGGCTACTACATGTTCCACGGCGGTACGAACCCGGCCGGGGAGCTGACGACGCTCCAGGAGTCCCACGCCACCGGCTATCCCAACGACCTCCCCCTCCTGACGTACGACTTCCAGGCAGCGCTCGGCGAGTACGGCCAGTACCGGCCCTCGTACCACGAACTCCGGCTCCAGCACCTGCTGCTGGCGGACTTCGGGCACCGGATCGCGCCCATGGAGTCCGTCCTTCCGGAGGGGCAGCCGGCGGGGCAGAACGACCGGGACACGCTCAGGTGGGCGGTCCGCGGTGACGGGCGCTCGGGCTTCCTCTTCGTCAACAACCATCAGCCGCACGAGCCGCTGCCGGACCACCCGGACACGGCGTTCACGGTCGAGTTCCCGGACGCGCCCGCCCTGTCCTTCCCCAGCACGCCCGTCACGGTCCCGTCCGGCGCCTACTTCTGCTGGCCGCTCCGCCTGGACGTCGCCGGGCTGCGGCTCGACTGGGCCACCGCCCAGCCGGTGTGCACGGTCGACGACCACGGCCGTACGGTCCTGGTGCTGGCCGCGAGCGAGGGGATCGCCCCCGAACTCGCCCTCGCCGCCGACACGGTGGCGTCCGTCAGCGCGCCCTCCGGGGACGTCACGTCCGTCGACGGCCGTGTTCTGGTCACCGGACTGCGCCCGGGCACCGACGCCCTGGTCGAGGTGGACACGGCGGACGGCGGACGGGTCGCGCTGCTGGTCCTGGACGCGGCGACCGCGCGTACCGCCTACCGGGGTGTCGCCTGGGGCGCCGAGCGGCTGGTGCTCAGCGCCGCCGGGGTCGTCTTCGACCGGGACGAGGTACGGGTGCACAGCCCGGCCGGGGAACCCTCGTTCGCCGTGCTGCCCGCTCCCGAACGGGCCCCGGTCGTGGCCGGAGCGACGGTGAAGGAGACGGCGGACGGCGTACTCACCCGCTACACGGTCCTGGCCGACGCTGTGCCCGGCGGCGGCAGCAGCCAGGACGCCACGCTGCCCGTCACCGAGGTGCGGCCCGCCGGCCCGGCGCCCGCGGCCGCGACGGGCGTGCTGGGCCGGGCCAGTGTCCCCGCCGACCCGTACTTCGACACCGTCGCCGCCGAGTACCGCGTCGACGTACCGGACGAACTCCCGCGCGCGGGAACGCTCCTGAGCATCCACTGGACTGGTGACGTGGCGCGCGCGTACGTGGGGGACACCCTCGTCGCCGACCAGTTCTTCTCGGGCCGCGTCTGGGAGATCGGCCTCGACCGGCTCCCCGCCGAGGCCCTGCGCGCCGGCGGTCTGCGGCTGAGGGTGCTGCCCCTGTCCGCCGACGCCCCGGTGTATGTGCCGGCGGAGGCGGCCGGCGCCGGGGAGACGGCGGCGGTCGTGCACGCCGAGTGGGTCACCACGCGCTCGTGGGCGGCCCGGGTGGACTGAGGTCCTGGCCGCCGGGCGGAGGGCGCATGCCGTCCGCCCGGGTCCGGGGCCCTCGGGGGCCGTCGTGACCCGCCCGGCCTATCCTGTGGGCCTGCCGGGCGGGACACAAACGCCTGGACGAGGCTGGACGAGGTTGAAGGAAGCATCCCCCATGACCCGAAGTGCCTCTGACGGCGCTGTTCCCAAGGGACGCAGCCGGCGCAACTTCGCGGGATCGCGCCCGGTGATGGACGACGTGGCCCGGCTGGCCGGTGTCTCGAAGCAGACCGTCTCCCGGGTGCTCAACGACCATCCGGCCGTCCGTCCCGAAACCCGGGAGGCGGTGGCGGACGCCATGCGCACGCTCGGCTACCGCCCGAGCCGCAGCGCACGGTCCCTGGCCAGCGGCAGAACCAGGATGCTCGGCGTCATCACCTTCGACGCGGCACGCTACGGTCCCGCCTCCATTCTGACCGCCATCAACACCGCGGCCCAGGACGCCGGTTACCTGGTGAGCTCCATCGCCCTCGACACCGCCGACCGGGACACGGTGGTGCGTGCCGTGGACCGGCTGTCGGCCGAGGGCGCGGACGGCGTGATCGCCATCGCCCCGCAGCTCCGGGTGGGCAAGGCCCTGGCGGAGGCCCGTCTCGACATCCCGCTGGTGGTCCTGGAGAACGACCTCGGGGACGGCACCCCGCTGGTCACCGCGGACTCCCGGACCGGAGCGCGCGCGGCCGTCGAACACCTCCTGCGCCTCGGCCACTCCACCGTCTGGCACATCGCGGGACCGACCGGCTGGACCTCCGCGGACCGACGCCTCGCGAGCTGGCGGGAAACCCTGGACGAGGCCGGCGCGGAGGTCCCGGAACCCCTCATCGGCGACTGGAGCGCCGACTCCGGATACGCGCTGGGCCGCAGACTGGCCGGGCGCCCGGACGTCACCGCGGTGTTCGTCTCCAACGACCAGATGGCGCTCGGCGTGCTCCGCGCCTTCCACGAAGCGGGACGCCGTGTCCCCGAGGACGTCAGCGTCGTCGGGTACGACGACATCCCCGAGGCCGCCCATATGCTCCCCCCGCTGACCACCGTACGCACCGAATTCGCCGAGATCGGCACCCGTTCCCTGCGGCTCCTGCTGGGCCAGATCGACGGCCCGGCCGAGCCGTCGCCCGAGCCCGTCGTCGCCGTGGAACTCATCGTCCGCCGCAGCACCGGTCCGGCACCGGCACCGAAGGGCTGACCGCACCCCTCACGGCCCGTCCGGTTCGTGCGCCGAGACGGGGATGGTCTCCTGGCGGAAGAAGCCCGGACGGATCACGTGGTACGCCACCATCAGGACGCCGCCCAGCAGCAGTGCGCCGATACCGGTGACGAAGACGCCGCCGAGCCGCCAGTGCGGCGGGAAGGGGAGCGTCCACGAGGTGCTGCCGTAGTCCGCGGCGGAGTACACGACGCAGGCGTTGACGAAGAAGTAGAGCAGCAGGACACCGCCGAGGCCGGGCATGATGCCCTTCGTCCACAGGTCGCGGGCGCTGCGGGTGAGGACCTTGCGGTAGTACCAGACGCAGGCGAACCCGGTGAGTCCGTAGTAGAAGGCGATCATCAGGCCGACCGAGCCGATCGAGTCGGCCAGGACGTTCTCGCTCACCCGGGTCAGCATGACGTAGAAGGCGATGGAGGCCAGGCCCATGCCCACCGTGGACCAGGTCGGGGTGAGGAAGCGCGGGTGGATACGGGCGAAGCGGTCCGGGATGGCCTTGAAGGCGGCCATGGAGAGCGTGGTGCGTGCCGTCGGCAGGATGGTGGTCTGGGTGGACGCGGCGGCCGAGGTGAGCACCATCAGGATCAGCAGTTTGGTGGCGGTCTCGCCCCAGCCCCCGGTGCCGAAGACCTCGGCGCCGAGACTGGACAGGACGTCTCCGGAGTTGTCCGGGTTGGCGAGGCCGATACCGTGCTCTCCGACTCCGGCGAAGGCCTGCGCGGCCGTGGTGACCATCAGGTAGACGAGCAGCAGGATGACGGTGGACATGACGGCGGCGCGGCCCGGCGTGCGATCGCGGTCGATGGTCTCCTCGTTGACCGATACGGCGGTGTCCCAGCCCCAGTAGATGAACACACCGGCGAGCACGCTCTTGGTGAGAGCGTCGAGCGAGTCGATCCGGGCGGGGTTGAACCACGACCACGAGAGCTCCGACGAGACGCTCGGCCCCGTTCCCCCGTACACCTTGACCAGTGCGGTGATCGCCAGCAGGAAGAGCACCACGATCTCGATGGTGAGCAGCACTTTCTGCAGGTTCGCCGAGATCTCGATGCCGATGTAGCAGATCAGCGTCATCACGGCGATCCACACCACGCCGACCACGGTGACCCAGAAGGTGTCCTGCGCCAGTCCGTCCGCGCCCACCAGCTGGAAGCCGTACGCCCCGGCGATCTGGGCCAGATTGGCCATCACGATGATGTCGGCCGCGACGATGCCCCATCCGCCCAGCCAGCCGGTACGGGGGCCGAACGCCCTGGAGGCCCAGGTGAAGGTGGTGCCGCAGTCGGGGTCCGCCCGGTTGAGCTCCTTGTAGCCGTAGGCGATCAGGAACATCGGGATGAACGCGAGGACGACCACGATCGGCGACTGGAAGCCCACGATCCCGACGATGACCCCGAGGGTCGCCGCGAGGCTGTAGGCGGGGGCCGTGGAGGCCAGGCCGATCACCGTGCTGGAGAACAGCCCCAGCGCACCGCCCTTGAGCCCCTTGTCCGTCGCTCCCGGGCCCGGCGAGGGGTGCGTCGCGGGCGGAACAGAAGGCAGGCTCATGGCGCCCTCCGGGTACGTGTGGCGCACTCCGGCCGAAGAACGCGGAGCTGCTGTTCCCAGCATGAACCCGCTCACCGGCAACCGAAAGTTCGGCGCCGTCGGGAAGCCGGGCCCTAGGTCAGTGCCGCCGTGACGTCCACGGCCCTCAGGTGCTGGGGGCTGAGGACGCGGGAGGCGGGGGCGGAGGCGGCGTCGAGTTCCTTGGCCGCGGTGGTGGGGGTGGCCGCCGCCAGGAGGGACGGGGCGTCGGTGAGCGGGGTGGTCATGTCGTCGTGGTGGGTGGGGATGAGGAGGGACGGGTTGCCGATGGCGGCGAGGAGACGCTCGACGTAGCGGTGGAGCGCCGAGTGGGAGGTCATCGCGATCGCCGCGATGTCGGGGCGGATGCCGGACAGTTCCCGCTCGGCGAAGTTGCTCGCGCCCATGAGCAGGATGCTCGGGCCGCCGTCCACGGTCAGCTGGTAGGCGAGCGTGTCGCCCTCGACCAGGTCGCCCAGGACGGTGGGGCGCCGGGGCGGGGCGGTCTTGCGGCCCGGGGCGAAGTAGCCGTGGTCGGGCTGCTGGCTGTGCAGGCTGCGGAAGACCTCCACGGTGTATCCGTCGAACTGGAGGTACTCGCCGCCCTTGACCTGAATCACATCGTCCAGGCGGGTGCGGGGTGTGTCCATGGCGCTCAGCAGATGACGTACGGTCTCGTCGCACATCGCCCGGACACGGTGCTTCTCCCAGGCGGGGCGCGCCAGGAGCTGCGGAACGTCCGCCACGTGATCGAAGTGGCCGTGGCTGACGAGGATCAGCTCGGGTGGTCCGGTGAGGTGCCGGGCGGCCACCCGTTCCACCGCCGCCCGGTCGAGCCGCAGGGGCAGCCGGGGGTCGAGGGCGCCTTTCGCGTTCCGGTAGGGCATACGGCTCAGATACGGGTCGAAGAGGATGCTGCGGCGGCCGTCGATGACGATCTCCCAGCCGGAGACGCCCAGCCAGCGCATCTGCACCCGGGTGGCGTAGGGCGCGCCCCGCCGGCTCGTCGGTGCCGCTCCGACCAGTCCGGTCGCGGACGCCGCCGCACCCGATGCCGCCAGGACTCCCTTGAGGACCGTACGTCGCCCGGCCATGTGCTGCCACGCTCTCTTTGACGACCTTGAGTGCGAGGAACGCTACGGCAGGTGATGACGTATGGGGTGATTTTCGGTCATTGGGGCCGGTGTTGCGGGTGGGGCGGCATCGGGGACAGCGGACCCACGGCCGTCAGCTGTCCCCGTCGGCTCAGCACACCCGGTCGCCCGACAGCGGAACCCCGGTCGCCCTCAGAAGCTGCTCGTCCTGCTGGAGGATGGCCTGCATCAGTTCCCTCAGCCGCGCTCCCGGGTTGATGCCGATCTGCTCGCGCAGGATCTCCTTCGCCCGGTGGAAGACCCGGATCGCGTCGGCCTGGCGGCCCTCGCCGTAGTAGGCCTTCATCAGGCCGGCGTACAGGTCCTCGCGCAGCGGGTCGTGGTCGACGAGCTCCGACAGCTGGGAGATCGCCTCGCCGTAGTGCCCGAGGCCGACGTCGATCAGCGCGCGTAGCTCGGCGGCCGACGTGCGCTCGCGGTCCAGCCCTTCCCCCTTCATCCGCAGCCGGGCCGAGGTGACGTCGGTGAGGGCCGCGCCCCGCCACATGGCCAGCGCGCTGTCGAGGCGCTCGGAGGCGAGCTGGAACTGGCCGCGGGCGTGCAGCTCGCGGACGTGCCGTACCGCGTCGCGGAAGACGAACACGTCGATGCGGTCGGCGGGGACCCGGAGCTCGTAGCCGAGGGCGTGCGAGCCGAGCGCGTCGCGGGTGAGCCCCGCTTCGGCCAGGGCCGTACGGATCATCCAGGCCGAGGTCTGCAGCTGGCCGGAGACGGTCAGCGGCGGCTCGCCGTCCCACGAGTCCTCGATGATCGCTTCCTTGGTGGTGACCTGTCCGGGCTTCAGCGCCAAGGAAGCGAGGAAACGTCGCTGCCGCTGACCCCGGACGGGTATCGGAACGTCGTCTCTCAACAGGGTCACGGGGCCAAGAAGCTGGATCGTCAGGCTGGTCCTGCTGTTCAAGACGGTTCCCCCTTGTATGTGTGAATCAAGCCGTCGCCCAACAGGCGTTGAGGTGGTGACGGGAACGGGGGGAACCGCCACCCGTGGCGCGGCTGGGCCGCTCCCGGTGACGCTTCGTCGAATCGTGCGGCTGCTTCCCCCGTGCCGTCGGTCCGTGAGTGCTCCGTGACCGCTGCTCCGGTCGCGGATGGGTAGATCTCCTGGTGGCTCCTGATGCTCCTGATGGGTCCTGATGGCTGGGGTGACAGCCCTGGGTCTAGTTGAGGTTCTTGAGGAACTTCGCCGCGATGGGGCCCGCGTCGGATCCGCCCGACCCGCCGTCCTCCAGGAGAACCGACCAGGCGATCTGGCGGTCGCCCTGGTAGCCGATCATCCAGGCGTGGGTGCGCGGCGGGGTCTGCTTGCCGAACTCGGCGGTGCCCGTCTTGGCGTGGGGTTCGCCGGGCAGGTCCTTGAGGGCCCAGCCGGCGCCGTAGGTGACGGTCGCGCGCATCATCTCGCGCAGGCTGCCGACCACGTTCGCGTCGAGTCGTGAGGGGGCCTCGTACTTCTTCTTCACGGCGTCGGGCACCAGGACGGGCTGCTTGAACTCGCCCTCCTTCACCGTGGCCGCGATCGAGGCCATGACCAGCGGCGACGCCTGGAGCCTGGCCTGTCCGATGGTGGAGGCGGCCTTGTCGTTGTCGCTTTCCGTGACCGGGATGCTTCCGTCGTACGTCGTGGTGCCCACGTCCCAGGAGCCGCCGATCCCGAAGGCCTCCGCCGTGTCGTGCAGGGCGGTGTTCGACAGCTTCCCGCGGGCGCCGACGAAGAACGTGTTGCAGGACTTGGCGAAGGCGTCCCTGAAGGTCGATCCCGACGGCAGCACGAACTGGTTCTGGTTCTCGAAGCGCTGGCCGTTGACGTAGGCGAACTTGGGGCAGTCCGCCCGGTCGGTGGGACGCATCCCCTGCTTCAGCAGGGCGGCGGAGGTGACGACCTTGAAGGTGGAGCCGGGCGGGTAACGGCCCTCCAGGGCGCGGTTCATGCCGGAGGGCATGTTGGCCGCGGCCAGGATGTGACCGTTGCTCGGGTCGATGGCGACGATGGCCGCGTTCTTCTTCACTCCGTCGAGCGCTTCGGCGGCGGCTTCCTGCACCTTCGGGTCGATCGTGGTCTTCACCGGCTTGCCCGTGCTGCTTCCCGAGCCGGTGAGCTGTTTGACGACGCGGCCGCTCTGGCGTTCCAGGATCACGACCGACTGGGCTTTGCCTCCGCCGCCGGTGAGCTGCTTGTCGTAGCGGGCCTGGAGGCCGGAGATCCCTTTGCCGGTCTCGGGGTCCACGGCGCCCACAAGAGAAGCGGACCGGAGCTCGTCGCCATTCTTGTCGAGGACGGCGGCTCGCTCCCGCGACTCCAGGGCGAGGGTCTGTCCCGGAACCATCGCCGGGTGAATCAGCGGTGTATGGAATTCAACGGTCCATCGTCCGCTCTTCTTGGCGAGCTTCGCCTTCGAATCCCACTGGTAATCGCCCGCCCCGGAAAGGGACATCTTCACGGTGAACGGAATCTCTACTTCCCCTTCCGCTTCCCGCTTCCCGGTGCCGGCGGTGATCTCCGTCTTCGACGGCTTCAGGTTCGTCATGACGGATTTGATCAACGACTCGGCGTTGTCCGGCGTGTCCGTCAGCCCGCCCGCCTTCTTGGCGTCGCCCGCCTCCCATGCGTCGAGGAACGTGTTCAGCCGTCCGGTGGCCGCGGCTACCTGTGGGTCGCTTCCGTCGTCACCGTCGTCTCCGACCAGGGCGTTGTAGGCCCAGTAGCCGATTCCAGCGGTCGCCGCAAGTGCCACAAACGTTGATACAACCGCGCGACGACGGGACCGACGCCTGTCGTACCGCGGGTAGTCAACGTAGCCATCGGAACGATTCATGTGGCGCAGATTAATCGCCTCTCTCTCTTCGGTCTCTCCTCGAACACATAGTTCAAGACAAGGTAAAGAAGACGGTAAGGTCTGGCTCGGATTCACAGGTGGTGGCCCCTCCGCTTGTCGGTCGAGCGGTCTCGGCCAAATACGGGCAGGAGGGCTGGCCGAGAACGGTCGACGACCGGTTTATGTGGTCTAGACCTCAGAAGGAAATGTCCCCGAAACGACTCGCGCCCCGGTCAACAGTGGCCGGAACTCATCGGATTCACGGTTCCTCCATAAGTGATATCGGACGCAGGCTGTCCGAATTAATGAGAGCCGAGATGCGAGCCGAAGACGAGAGCCGAAACGGAGCCCTTCGCTCCGCCGGTCTTCTGTTTCTCTCCGCGCGCTCCCCGATATCCCGGGGAGAGGGAGCGAAGAGCGGTCCTGGTCAGGGTTGGCGCGAAGTGTCCACCGCTGACCGAGTCTGGAGACCATCCATGTCCCGTGTATCGACCGGCCCCAGCAACAAGCCGACCGCCGCGCACGCCCTCCTGGCGCGACTGCGTGACCATGGTGTGGAGAAGGTGTTCGGGGTAGTCGGCCGGGAGGCCGCGTCGATCCTCTTCGACGAGGTCGAGGGCATCGACTTCGTCCTCACCCGGCACGAGTTCACCGCCGGTGTCGCCGCCGACGTCCTCGCACGCATCACCGGGCGCCCGCAGGCGTGCTGGGCCACGCTGGGCCCCGGCATGACCAACCTCTCCACCGGCATCGCCACCTCGGTCCTGGACCGTTCGCCGGTGATCGCCCTCGCGGCCCAGTCCGAGTCGCACGACATCTTCCCCAACGACACCCACCAGTGCCTGGACTCCGTGTCGATCATCGCGCCGATGTCCAAGTACGCGGTGGAGCTGGAGCGCCCGCACGAGATCACCGACCTCGTGGACTCCGCCGTGACCGCGGCCATGACCGAGCCCGTCGGCCCCTCGTTCATCTCCCTGCCGGTCGACCTGCTCGGCTCCTCCGAGGGCATCGACGACTCCGTGCAGCACCCGCCGGCGAACACCCCGGCCAAGCCGATCGGCGCGGTCGCGGACGGCTGGCAGAAGGCCGCCGACGAGGCCGCCGAGCTCCTGAAGGACGCCCAGCACCCGGTGCTGGTCGTCGGCGCCGCCGCGATCCGCTCCGGAGCGGTCCCCGCGCTGCGCGCCCTCGCCGAGCGGCTCAACGTGCCCGTCATCACGACGTACATCGCCAAGGGCGTCCTGCCGCACGGCCACGAACTGAACTACGGCGCCGTCACCGGCTACATGGACGGCATCCTGAACTTCCCGGCCCTGGAAACGCTGTTCGCCCCGGTGGACCTCATCCTCACCGTCGGCTACGACTACGCCGAGGACCTGCGGCCCTCCATGTGGCAGAAGGGCGCCGAGAAGAAGACCGTCCGCGTCTCGCCCACCGCCAACCCGATCCCGCGCGTCTACCGGCCCACCGTCGACGTCGTCACCGACGTCCTCGCGTTCGTCGAGCACCTCGACACGGCGACGGCCTCCCTCGCGGCCAAGGAGCGGCACGACATCGCCCCGCTGCGCGCCCGCGTCGCGGAGTTCCTCGCGGACCCGACGGCCTACGAGGACGGCATGCGCGTCCACCAGGTCATGGACTCCATGAACACCGTGATGGAGGAGGTCGCCGGGGCGGGCGAGGGCACGATCGTCTCCGACATCGGCTTCTTCCGGCACTACGGCGTCCTGTTCGCCCGCGCCGACCAGCCCTTCGGCTTCCTCACCTCGGCCGGCTGCTCCAGCTTCGGCTACGGCATCCCCGCCGCCATGGGCGCCCAGCTCGCCCGCCCCGGCCAGCCCACCTTCCTCATCGCCGGCGACGGCGGCTTCCACTCCAACAGCGCGGACCTGGAGACCATCGCCCGCCTCAACCTGCCGATCGTGACGGTGGTCGTGAACAACGACACCAACGGACTGATCGAGCTCTACCAGAACATCGGCCACCACCGCAGCCACGACCCCGCGGTCAAGTTCAACGGCGTCGACTTCGTCGCCCTCGCCGAGGCCAACGGTGTGGAGGCCACCAAGGCGACCGACCGCCAGGAGCTGCTCGCCGCGCTGCGCAAGGGCGCCGAGCTGGGCCGCCCCTTCCTGATCGAGGTCCCCATCAACTACGACTTCCAGCCCGGCGGTTTCGGAGCGCTGAGCATCTGATCATGGTCTCCCAGTCCCAGGACCTTCCCGCGGCCTTCGGTTTCCTGGCCTCCGCTCGTCCGAGCGGGGGCCGGATCCCCCCGGCCGCCTTCGCCACCCGGGGCACCCACACCGGCGTCGAACTGAGCCTGCGCTCGCAGACCCTCGGCGCGACCCTGGTGCACGCCCCCGGGCTCCCACCCGACTCCGCCCAGGCACGCGACACGGACACCGCCGTGCTGATCGCCGGTGAGATCTACAACCACGACGACCTGTACTCCGTACTGGGCCCCAAGACCGGGCAGCCGGGCGGCGACGCACAGCTCCTCCTGGACCTGCTGCACCGCTACGGCCCGCACGCCTTCCGCCTCGTCAACGGGCGGTTCGCGGCCGTCGTCAGCACCGGCCGGCGGGTCCTGCTGGCCACCGACCACGCCGGATCCGTCCCGCTGTACGTGTGCGCGGGCCCCGGCGAGGTCACGGCGTCCACCGAGGCCAAGACCCTGGCCGGGCACGGCGGTCCACGGGGCTTCCCGTTCGCGGACGCCCGCCGGGTGCGCGGCCTGCCCGGGGTCTACCAGGTGCCCGCCGGCACCGTGATGGACATCGACCTCGACTCCGGCACGGCCGAGACCCACCGCACCTGGGCCCCGCCCCTGGCCCGGCGGATCATGGACGAGGACGACGCCGTGGCAGCCGTGCGCACAGCCCTCGACCGGGCCGTGGGCGCGCGCATCGCACCGGGCGGTACGCCGCTGGTGGTGCTGTCCGGCGGCATCGACTCCTCCGGGGTCGCCGCCCTCGCGCACCGGGCCGCCGGTTCGATCGACTCGCTGTCGATGGGCACCGACGTGTCCGACGAGTTCGTCCAGGCCCGGGCGGTCGCCGACCACCTCGGCACCCGGCACCGGGAGATCACCGTCCCCACCGCCGACCTGCTGCGCCAACTCCCGTACACGGTGTGGGCGGCGGAGTCCGAGGACCCGCACATCATCGAGTACCTGCTGCCGCTCGTCGCGCTCTACCGCGCCCTCGACGGCCCCGCGCGCCGGGTCCTGACCGGGTACGGCGCCGACATCCCGCTCGCGGGCATGCACCGCGAGGACCGGCTGCCGAACCTGGACACGGCCGTGGCGTACGACATGGCGACCTACGACGGCCTCAACGAGATGTCGCCGGTGCTGTCCACCCTGTCCGGCCACTGGTCCACCCACCCCTACTGGGACCGCGACGTGCTCGACCTGCTCGTCTCGCTGGAGGCCGGGCTCAAGCGCCGCTATGGGCGGGACAAGTGGGTGCTGCGCGCCGCGATGGCCGGACTGCTGCCCGAACAGACCGTCACACGCCCCAAGCTGGGCGTCCACGAGGGGTCGGGCACCACCTCCTCCTTCTCCCTGCTGCTTCTGGAGGAGGGCGTCCCGGAGCGATCGGTCGACGCGGCGAAACAGCAGGTGGTGCGGGAGCTGTTCGACCGCACCGTGGTGGCCGGCCAGAACCCGGGCGAGGTGAGCACCGCCGAGGTGGTGCGGTCGGTGGCCGACCGGCTGGAACGAGGGGCGGCATGAGTCCGTACGCCGTCTTCAGGTTCCTGTCCCTGTTCCTGACCACCGCTGTAGAGACCCCGGAGGGCGACTGAGCCGTGGAACGCATCGACTCGCACGTCTCACCCCGCTACGCCCAGATCCCCACCTTCATGCGCCTGCCGCTCGAACAGGAGCCACGCGGCTACGACGTCGTGGTCATCGGCGCTCCCTACGACGGCGGGACCAGCTACCGGCCCGGCGCCCGGTTCGGACCGCGCGCCATCCGCAACGAGTCCGGGCTCATCCACGGTGTCGGCATCGACCGCGGCCCCGGCACCTTCGACCTCATCAACTGCGTCGACGGCGGCGACATCGATCTGACCCCGTTCGACATGAACATCGCCATCGAGACGGCGCAGCGGCACCTGGCGGAGCTGCTGAAGCACAACGCCGCCTTCATGATGCTCGGCGGCGACCACTCGCTGACCGTGGCGGCCCTGCGCGCCGTCGCCGAACAGCACGGCCCGGTCGCCGTCGTCCACCTGGACGCCCACTCCGACACCAACCCGGCCTTCTACGGCGGCCAGTACCACCACGGCACGCCCTTCCGGCACGGCATCGACGAGAAGCTCATCGACCCGGCCGCGATGGTGCAGATCGGCATCCGAGGCCACAACCCGAAGCCGGACTCCCTCGATTACGCCCGCGGCCACGGCGTGCGCGTCGTGACCGCCGACGAGTTCGGTGACCGGGGAGTCGCCGGCACCGCGGCCCTCATCCGGGAGCGGGTCGGCCAGCGGCCCGTGTACGTGTCGGTCGACATCGACGTCTGCGACCCCGCGTTCGCCCCCGGGACGGGCACCCCCGCGCCGGGCGGGCTCAGTTCGCGGGAGGTCCTCGGGCTGCTGCGCTGCGTCGGTGACCTCAAGCCGGTCGGCTTCGACGTGATGGAGGTCTCGCCCCTCTACGACCACGCCGGGATCACCTCCGTCCTGGCGACCGAGATCGGCGCGGAGCTGCTCTACCAGTACGCCCGCGCCCATCGCCCCCCGATGTAGCTCATCCACGTAGCCCACCGCTGCAAAGGAGATATCGCACCCATGGCTTCTCCGATCATTGACTGCACCGCGCACCGGGAGCAGCTGCGCGCTCTCGCGGCCGAACTTCCCGAGGTGCCGCGCGCGGACCTGTACGGCTTCCTGGAGAAGGCGAAGGAACTGTCCGCGCGGCTCCCGCGCGAACTGGCCGCTGCGCTCGACAAGTTCAACGCCGAGGGCACCGAGGACGGCTATCTGCTGCTGCGCGGGCTGCCGTTGGAGTCGGAAGACGAGCTGCCCGAGACGCCCACCTCCACCCCGGCGCCGCTGGACCGCGGGCGGCTGGTCATGGAGGCGATGCTCGCCGTGACCGGCCGCAGGCTCGGACTCCACACCGGCTACGCGGAGTTGCGCTCGGGCACGGTCTACCACGACGTGTACCCGTCGCCGGGCGCCCACTACCTCTCCTCGGAGACCTCCGAGACCCTCCTGGAGTTCCACACGGAGATGGCGTACCACGTCCTCCAGCCGAACTACGTCATGCTCGCCTGCTCCCGCGCGGACCACGAGCACCGGGCCGAGACACTCGTCGGTTCGGTGCGCAAGGCACTGCGGCTCCTCGACGACGAGACGAAGGCCCGGCTGTTCGACCGCAAGCTCCCCTGCTGCGTGGACGTCGCCTTCCGCGGCGGCGTCGAGGACCCGGGCGCCATAGCCGAGGTCAAGCCGCTGTACGGCGACGAGAAGGACCCGTACCTCGGCTACGACCGAGAGCTGCTGGCCCCCGTGGAGCCGGCGGACAAGGAGGCGGTCGCCGCCCTCTCCAAGGCCCTGGACGACGTCACGGAGTCCGTGAAGCTCACCCCCGGCGACCTGCTGATCATCGACAACTTCCGCACCACACACGCCCGTACGCCGTTCAGCCCGCGCTGGGACGGCAAGGACCGCTGGCTGCACCGGGTGTACATCCGCACGGACCGGAACGGGCAGTTGTCGGGCGGCGAGCGGGCGGGCGACGTGGTGACGTTCGCGCCGCGCCGGTAAGCACGGCACCGTCCGTACGGCCGACCGCGCCCCCTCTCCGTGTCCGGGAGGGGGCTGCGGCGCGTTCGGATCGGTGGGATCGTTCGTGTCGCTCCGATCGCGATGCATGAATATGCTGAAGTACTGGAAGTAATGCAGACGGGAGACGATGACCATGCCCGACTCCGAAGCGAAGGCGACCCCACGGGGCTTCGTCGTGCACACCGCGCCGATCGGTCTCGCCGACGACGGCCGGGACGACTTCACCGTGCTGGCCTCCACGGTCCCGGCCCAGGTCAGCGGGGTGTTCACCCGCTCCCGGTTCGCCGGGCCGAGTGTCCTGCTGAGCCGGGACGCGGTCGCCGACGGGCGGGCGCGGGGTGTGGTGGTGCTGGCCCGCAACGCGAACGTCGCCACCGGGCGGGAGGGCGAGGCCAACGCGCGCGAGGTGCGCGAGTCCGTGGCGCGCACCCTCGGGGTGCCCGAGGGCGAACTCCTCATCGCCTCCACCGGGGTGATCGGCCGCCAGTACCCCATGCCGCAGATCCGGGAGCACCTCAAGTCGCTGTCCTGGCCCTTCCCCGAGGGCGGCTTCGACCGGGCGGCCCGCGCCATCATGACGACCGACACCCGGCCCAAGGAGGTCTGGCTGCGGTGCGGCGACGCGACGCTCGTCGGCATCGCCAAGGGCGTCGGCATGATCGAGCCGGACATGGCGACGCTGCTGACGTTCTTCGCCACCGACGCGCGGCTCGACCCCGCCGAGCAGGACCGGATCTTCCGGCGCGTGATGGACCGGACGTTCAACGCGGTGAGCATCGACACGGACACGTCGACCAGCGACACGGCGGTGCTGTTCGCCAACGGGCTGGCCGGCGACGTCGATCCCGTCGAGTTCGAGTCGGTCCTGTACGAAGCCGCCCTCGCCCTCGTCAAGGACATCGCGAGCGACGGGGAGGGGGCGAGCAAGCTCATCGAGGTCCAGGTCACGGGCGCGCGTGACGCTGCGCAGGCCAAGCGGGTCGGGAAGACCGTCGTGAACTCTCCGCTGGTGAAGACAGCGGTGCACGGCAGTGACCCCAACTGGGGCCGGGTCTCTATGGCCATCGGCAAGTGCTCCGACGACACCGACATCGACCAGGACGCGGTGACGATCCGCTTCGGGGAGGTGGAGGTGTACCCGCCCCGTGCCGACGACGACGCGGTGCGTGCCGCCGTCGCCGCGCACCTCGACGGCGACGAGGTGATCATCGGCATCGACCTCGGCATCGCGGACGGGGCGTTCACCGTGTACGGGTGCGATCTCACCGAGGGGTATGTGCGGCTGAACTCGGAGTACACCACCTGACGTCGGCACCTTCTTCCGCCCCCGCCGCCCCTACCCGTCCCATCCTCCAGGGGCTCCGCCCCTTCGACCCCGTGGGTTGTGTGTTGCCTGCGGGTGGGTGGGGGCTGGTCCAAAAGATTGCGCAGTTCCCCGCGCCCCTAAAAGGGGCGCGGGGAACTGCGCGAGCAACCCCCACGCTCCCGCAGCCGACGAACCACCCCCGTCTTTCAGGGGCGCGGGGAACTGCGCAATCTTTTAGGGGGGTCTGGGGGCGCAGCCCCCAGGAACGGGATGGGACGGGTAGGGGCGGCGGGGGCGAAAGACGCCCTGCCCACGCCCCGGCTATACCGACCCGCCGAAGGCTATGCGTGCACCGTCCGAGGCTCCCCTCCCCACCCCCCACCCCCCACAAGATGAGGGAAAGCGCATCGCGAGGAGGGATACAGGAACATGGGGAGTGCGAGGCCGACGCCTGAGGGAACTGAGGGAAGCGGGTTCGATGCGGGCGTGAGGGGGGTGGTCCGGCCCGCCGGGACTTTGGGCGGCGGCGGCACGCTCCGCCTCGTACGCACGGACGACTTCGACTCACTGGACCCCGGAAACACGTACTACGCCTACACCTGGAACTTCCTCCGCCTCATCGGCCGAACCCTGGTCACCTTCGACACGGCCCCGGGCAAGGCAGGCCAACACCTGGTCCCGGACCTCGCCGAGTCGCTGGGCGAGCCGTCCGAGGGCGGCCGGGTGTGGACGTACCGGCTCAGGCCCGGGCTGCGGTACGAGGACGGCAGCCCGGTGACGTCGAGGGACGTCAAGTACGCCATCGCCAGGAGCAATTACGGGACTGATGTGCTGGGCGCGGGGCCCACCTACTTCCGGCACCTGTTGGGGACGGACTACGGCGGCCCCTGGCGCGAGCCCGACGCCGACGGCCCCGTCACGCTGGAGACCCCCGACGACCGCACCCTGGTCTTCCGCCTGGAGAATCCGTTCGCGGGACTCGACCTGCTGGCGACCATGCCCAGCACCACCCCGGTCCCGCGCCACCTGGACACCGGCGCCGAGTACCGTCTGCGCCCGGTCGCGACGGGCCCGTACCGCGTCGTCTCGTACACCCGGGGCGAATTGGCCGTACTCGAACCCAATCCGCACTGGGACCCGGCGACCGACCCGGTCCGCGGGCAGCGGGCCGGGCGCATTGAGGTGCACCTCGGCAAGGACCCGCACGAGGTGGACCGCATGCTGCTGGCCGGCGAGGCGCACATCGACCTCGCCGGGTTCGGGGTGCAGCCGTCCACACAGGAGCGGATCCTCGCCGATCCGGCGCTGCGGGCCGACGCCGACAACCCGCTGACCGGGTTCACCTGGATCTACTGCCTGTCGAGCAGGATCGCGCCGTTCGACAACGTCCACGCCCGCCGGGCCGTGCAGTTCGCCACGGACAAGGCCGCCATGCAGGCGGCGTACGGCGGTTCGGTGGGCGGGGACATCGCCACGACCATCCTGCCGCCGACCATCGACGGGTACCAGGACTTCGACCGGTATCCGGTGGGGAGTGAGGGGACCGGAGACCTCGACGCCGCCCGCGCCGAGCTCGTCGCCGCTGGCATGCCGGACGGGTTCCGTACGAAGATCGCCGCCCGCAAGGACCGGCTCAAGGAGTACCGGGCCGCCGAGGCGCTGGCCGCCGGGCTCGCCCGGGTCGGGATCGAGGCCGAGGTCCTGGACTTTCCTTCCGGTGACTACTTCGACATCTACGGAGGGTGCCCGGCTTATCTGCGCGAGCACGGGATCGGGATCATCATGTTCGGGTGGGGGGCTGATTTCCCGGACGGGTACGGGTTCTTGCAGCAGATCGTCGACGGGCGGGCGATCAAGGAGCGCGGCAACCAGAACATGGGCGAGCTCGACGACCCGGAGATCAACGGGCTCCTCGACCGCGGTGCGACCTCCGGCGATCCGGCCGAGCGCGCGGAGATCTGGCACCGCATCGACCGGCTCACCATGGAGCACGCGGTGATCGTGCCGTACCTGTACCCGCGCTCGCTGCTGTACCGGCACCCGGACGCCCGCAATGTGTACGTCACCGGGTCGTTCGGCATGTACGACTACGTGGCGCTCGGCGCGAGTTGAGCCCGCGGGGCGTTGTCCTGCCGGTGGCTCTGGCTCGCCGGCAGGGCGATGCTCCGGCAGGACGCCGCCGCGTCATGGAACTCGGCCTCGAAACGGCCCAGTTGGTGCAGGAACCGCCGGGTCGGGGTCGTCAGGTCCGTGCCGCGGGCGCTGCGCAGCAACAGCCTTGCGCCGAGGCCGAGTTCCAGCCGGTGGATACGGCGGGTCAGCGCGGACTGGCTGATGGACAGCACGGTGGCCGCCCGGTTGATGCTGCCGTGCCGTGCCACCGCCCGCAGGAGGTGCAGGTCCTCGACGTCGAACTTCCGGGTGGCGGGCGTCGCGGTCGGCGCCGTCGACTCCTGTGCGGGGCGCACGGGGCGGCTGAACCTGGCTGTCTGGTCGCGGTGCCAGCGTGTCCACCACGGGTCGCGCAGCAGGTCCTGGTGGTGCTCGGCGAACCGTTGCAGATAGCGGTCCGCGAGCAGCGCGGCCAACTGCTCGGCCAGCGCCCGGGGTACGACGGTCGGATCGACGAGGAGGCTGGTGGAGCGGTGCGGGCGCTCCACGACCGGGCGGTGCACCACGGAGGGCGCGAGCACGGCCGAATGCGTGGGGGAGCCGAGCCCGATGGCGTCGCCGCGGCGCAGCATTCCCCGGGCCACCGAGGCGCCGGTGACGTGCAGCGCGGCGGGTGCGGGCAGACCGGCGGCCTGGAAGACCCGGGCCACCAGGATCTCCGAGTCGGGGCCGACCTCGGACACCCAGCTCTCGTCCCGCAGATCCGCCAGCGAGACCGCGTCCCGGCCGGCCAGCGGATGACCGGACGGCAGCGTGACCCACAGCGGATCGTCGAGGACGCCGTACGTGCGCACCGCCCGCTCGGCCGAGTTGCCCGGGGTGTCGAGGCTCCAGGTGTGCGCGGCGTCGACGTGGTAGCCGGCCAGCTTGCGCATGACCTGCTGGGGTGTGTCGTGGTGGACCGACAGAAGGATGTCCAGCGAGGCCGCGGCGTCCTCGACCACGTCCTCCAGAAGGGGTTCCGCGGAGGCGATGGCCAGGACGGCGGGCGCGTCCACCGCCTCGGAGCCGCGCCCGAAGATGTTCGTCTGGACGGCGAGGTCGACCTGGCGGAAGAACCGGCGCCCGGCCACCAGCAGGCGCGAGCCCGCCGAGGTGAGCCGCGCGGTGTGGCGGCTGCGCAGGGTCAGCGGGAGGCCGACGGTCTTGTCCAGCCGGTCGAGCTGACGCTCGACGGCGCCGTGCCGCGACCCGGTGCGCCGGGCCACTTCCGCGAGATCCCCGCACTGCCCGACCGCGTCGAGCAACGACAGATCGGGGCGGGTGAAGGGAAAGGGAAGGAGATACGCAGGCTTTATTTCTGACCCGGAAGACAATGTCGGTTTCCTTTTGGTGAAGGACTGTGCCGCTTGATTGTCCGCAGTGGTTCACATGAATTCTTTGTGGCTTCTGCGGCGATCTTAGGCGCGTCCTCTCTCCGGGCTCTCCTCGTGCCCGGAGACCGAGACCGTCAGGTCATGGGTCAGGCCTGGTCGGTCGGGCGGATGAAGATCTCGTTGACCGTCATGTGCGAGGGCGCCGTCACGGCGTAGCGCACCGCTTCGGCGATGTCGGTGCTCTGCAACTGCCGGATCTTGGCGACCCGTTCCTCGATGGCGGCCTTCGTCGGCGCGTGGGTGATGTGCTCGCGCAGTTCGGTCTCGACGGTGCCCGGCTCGATGACGACCACGCGCACCCCGCGTTCGGTGACCTCCTGGCGCAGCCCCTCGCTGAATCCGTTCACGGCGAACTTGCTGGCGTTGTAGCCGGCGGCGCCACGGCCCGCCACGCGCCCGGCGATCGAGGAGATCTGCACGACCGCTCCCTGGCTCTTGAGCAGGTGCGGCAGGGCCGCGTGGGTCATGTACATCAGGCCCAGGACATTGGTGTTGATCATGCGGGTCCAGTCCGTGGTGTCGGCCCCCTCGACGGGACCCAGCAGCATCACCCCGGCGTTGTTCACCAGGACGTCCAGCCGCCCCAGCGTCTCCACGGTCGAGCGCACGGCGTCCTGGACCGCCCGCTCGTCGGTGACGTCGAGTTCGAGTACGTGGACGGTGGCGCCGGTGGCTTCCAGTTCGTCCCTCAGGGCGTGCAGCCGGTCGACGCGGCGGGCCGCGACGGCGACGGCGGCACCCTCGGCGGCCAGCACCCGTGCCGTGGCCTCGCCGATTCCCGAACTCGCACCCGTGATGAGCGCGACTTTCCCCTGCAGTGCTGAAGTCATCATTTCCCCCGGTGCGGTGGGCTGGCGGCATTGCGCGCGAATGTCCGTGCGTTCTTGAGAATTCCGTCAGGACGTCAGGACGTTAGCAGGAATGCCATTGCGCGGTGAATGCCTCCAGGCGCCGCAAGTTATGACTGTTTCCGGCCGGTTATGCACGCCGGGGCGCAGGCCAGGACGCCTCCCCGCGGGCACGGCAGATTGGGACGGCGACAGCACGTCGGCGCGACCCCTGTGCGGCGACCTGCGCAGCGACAGAGCGATAGGCGGTGGATGATGCAGAACGACGCAGCGCTCCAGGAAGAGAAGGCGGCGGCACCGTCGTACCCGATGCCCCGCGTCTGCCCCGTGGACCCGCCGCCGCAGCTCGCCGCCCTCCGGGCCGGACGCGCCGCGAGCCGGGTGACGCTGTGGGACGGCAGCGAGGTGTGGCTGGTGACCTCGCACGCCGGTGCCCGGGCCGTGCTGGGCGACCGCCGGTTCACCGCGGTCACGTCCGCCCCCGGCTTCCCGATGCTGACCCCCACCTCGAAGCTGGTGCGCGCGGCACCCCACACGGCCTCGTTCATTCGCATGGACGACCCGGACCACTCCCGGCTGCGCTCGATGCTCACCCGCGACTTCCTGGCCCGCAAGGCGGAGGAAATGCGCCCGGTACTGCGGGAGTTCCTGGACGAGATGCTGGCCGAGCTTGTCGCCGGTGAGCGGCCCGTGGATCTCGTCGCCGGTCTGACGACGCCCGTGCCGTCCCGGGTCATCACCCTGCTGTTCGGGGTGTCCGACGACAGCCGGGACTTCATCGAGAGCCGCAGCGCGATCCTCATCGACCGCGGCTACACGCCCGACCAAGTGGCCGCTGCACGGGACGAGTTGGACGGGTTTCTGCGCGAGCTCGTCGAGTCGCGGGTCGCCGATCCCGGCACCGATCTGGTCAGCCGTCTGGTGATCGACCAGGTCCGGCCGGGCACGCTGAGCGTCGACGAGCTCGTCCCGATGTGCCGGCTGCTGCTGGTGGCCGGACACGGCACGACCACCAGCCAGGCCAGCCTCAGCCTGCTCAGCCTGGCCACCGATCCCGGCCTGGCGGACGCCCTGGCCAAGGACGCGGGCCTGCTGCCCAAGGCGGTCGAGGAGTTGCTGCGCTTCCACTCCATCGTGCAGAACGGACTGGCCCGGGCCGCCACCGAGGACGTACAGCTCGACGACGTGACGATCAGGGCCGGCGAGGGAGTCGTCCTCTCGCTCTCGGCGGGCAACCGCGACGAGCGGGTCTTCCCGTCCCCCGACACCCTCGACCCGCACCGCGACGCCCGCCGCCATCTCGCCTTCGGCCACGGCATCCACCAGTGCCTGGGGCAGTGGCTCGCCAAGGTCGAGATCGAGGAGATGCTGGCCGCCGTACTGCGCTGGATGCCCGGTGTCCGGCTGGCCGTGCCGTTCGAGGAGCTGGACTTCCGCCACGAGGTGTCCAGTTACGGGCTCGGCGCGCTCCCGGTGACCTGGTGAGCGACGCGGACGTGACTGACGCCGACATGAGTGATGCCGACGTGGGCGACACGGACGTGAGCGACACCGGGGGAGCGGACACAAGTGACGTACGCCGTCCGGCCTTCACCATCACCGTCGACGGGGACGCGTGCTGCGCCATGGGCCGGTGCGCGGCGACCGAACCGGACCTCTTCGACCAGGACCCCGCCACCGGAACCGTGGTCCTCCTCGACCCCACCCCCTCCTCACCCGAACTGCACGCCTCCGCCCGCCTCTGCGCCGACCTGTGCCCGTGCGGCGCCATCACGGTCAGCGAGCACTGAACGCCCGCGCCCAGCGGCCGACAAGGAGCGATCATGATCGAAGTCCCCGAATCCGCCCCGTCTGCCTCATCAGACCGGTCCGCCCCGTCCGCCCCGTCCGCCGCCGAGGCGGCACTCGCGGCGGACGGCACCCTGGTGGGGGACGCCTCCCGGTGGGCGGTGGGGCTGTTGACGGCGGCCGGGCTCGCCTCGGACGCGTGCACGGAGGGGCGTGTGGTGTCCGTGTTCCCCGGCAGGTACCTCGGGGGCTTCTCGGCGACGCTGCGGGAGTGGCGTACGAAGGGCCCGTTCACGGTCCGGTCCTACCGTTCCGTCGCGCACAAGAGCTGGACGGACCTCGCCGGGGCGGACGGCGCGTGCCACACCCTCGCGGTGACCATCGACTCCAACGGCCTGGTCCGCGGCCTGAACTTCCAGCCCGAGATCGTGGTTCCCGAAGTACGCGACTGGGACCAGCTGGAGGACGTCGTACGGATACCGGGCGTCGCCCACTCCGTGCTGGCCGCCCGCCTGGAGCCGGGGCGGACCGTCGTCCTGCACGAGACGGACGCCGGCCGGCCGATGCCCGCCGGCTCGTCGTACAAGCTCTACGTCATGCGCGCCCTCGTGCGCGCCGTCGAGAACGGTGAGCTGTCCTGGGACGACGAGGTGACCGTACGGCCCGAACTGCGCAGCCTGCCCACCGGTGACATGCAGGAACTGCCCGACGGCACGCGCGTCACGGTGCGCGAGACGGCGTACAAGATGATCGCGTTCAGCGACAACACGGGCGCCGACCTGATCGCGGAGCGCCTCGGCCGCGCCGCCGTGGAGCGGGCCGTCGCGGACTCCGGACACCACGACCCCGCCCTGCTGCGGCCGTTCCTCTACAGCCGTGAGCTGTTCGAGATCGGCTGGGGCGCGCCGGAGCTGCGCGCGGCATGGACCGAGCGCGACGAGGCGGGCCGGCGGGAACTGCTTCCGCGGCTCGCGCGGCCGCTGAGCGTGAGCATCGGCGACCTGGGCGAGACGGTGCACCAGCTGGGCCTGGACTGGCACATGAGCGCCTACGACGTGCTGGAGGTGCTGCGCGGACTCGCCGACGACGGCGAGCGCGACACGACCGGCACCGTCGAGGACATCCTCACCGCGTACCCCGGTCTCGTCATCGACCGCGAGAAATGGCCCCGGGTGTTCTTCAAGGCCGGTTCCTGCCCCGGCGTGATGATGTTCTGCTGGCTGCTGGAGAACCGGGCCGGCGTACGGCACGTGCTGGTGCTGCAACAGGCCGCCGACGAACAGAAGTTGATAGGCGACGGACAGTTCCTGCGCTGGCTCGGCGGGCGGGTCGTCGAGTCCGGCCTCCTGGAAACCGAACCGGACGGCGAACCGGGCAACGGCCAAGGAACCACCGCGGAAGCCGCCCGGTGAGCGTCAGGGACCGTCTCCTCGCCGTTCTCGTCGCCGTGCTGTGGGGGCTGAACTTCCTCGCCGTGCGGATCGGGCTCGACCACTACCCGCCGTTCTTCCTCTCCGCGCTGCGTTTCGTCGTCCTGGCCGTGCCGGTGATCCTGTTCGTACCCCGGCCGAAGGCACCGGTGCGCTGGCTGCTGGTCTACGGACTCGGCTTCGGAGTCCTCCAGTTCGGGCTGCTCTTCCTCGCCATCGACCAGGGCATGCCGTCCGGGCAGGCCTCGGTCGTGGTGCAGGCGTCGGCGCCGTTCACCATGCTGCTCGGCGCGCTGCTGCTGGGCGAGCGGGTCTCCCGGCGGCAGCTGGCCGGGGTCGCCCTCGCCGTGCTCGGCATGGCCGTGATCGCGGTGGAACGCGCCCGCAGCGCCGCGCTGCTCCCACTGCTGCTGACCCTGATCGCGGCACTCGGCTGGGCGTTCGGCAACATCGCCAGCCGGCAGGCCCGCCCCGACCATCCACTCCGCTTCGCCCTCTGGATGTCCGTCGTACCGCCCCTGCCGCTCCTCGCCCTCTCAGCCGCCATGGAGGGCCCGACCACCGGCTGGCACGCCCTCGCCAACTCCTTCAGCACCGACGGCTGGCCCGGCCTGGCAGCCCTGGTCTACACCGCACTGGCCGGCTCCGTCGTAGGCTCCGGCATCTGGACAACCCTGCTGAAGCGCTACGAGGCGGGAACCGTGGCCCCGTTCTCCATGCTGGTCCCGGTGGTGGGGGTCGCGGCGGCGTGGGCGGTGCTGGGCGAGGAGCTGACGGCTTGGTCGCTGGGGGGCGGATCGGCGGTGGTGCTCGGGGTCCTGGCAGGGACAGGGTGGACCCCATTTCGGCGCAACGGATCCCATGAACTCCGGTCCACAACCGCGCCCCTTAAGGGGCGCGGGGAACTGCGCGACCAGCCACGACGAACCCGCACCCTCCGAACCAACGATCAGCCCCCCGAACCGACGAGCCCGGTCCAGGACACCCACCGCTCATAAGGCACGAACCCCATAGATGAGTTGACCGCAATCATCGCGTGGTTGTCCTCCGCGTTAGCGGTCTCCACGAGCCGAACCTCCGGCTCATGCCGCAGCACATACTCCAGATTCGCCAGCTTCAGCAGCATCCCCAACCGACGCCCCCGATGCCCCCGATGCACCACCGTCATCCCCTGAAGCGCGTACGAGGGATTGCCGGTGGTCTTCGAAACACTGGTGTACCCGGCGAGTCTGCCGCTCTCCTCGTGGACGACACCGGTGTGGTACGCCCGCCGCCCCCGCCCCACCCGCATGGTCTCGAACTCCCGCGCGTAACTGGTCCCGACCTCCCGCTCCTCGTCAACCTCCTCGAACGCCTCATCCCCCAGCGACTGTTCGAGAAGAGACACCCGTACCGCGTACTCGTCCGGCGTGACGGTCCCCCACGTGACGAGGGCGTACCCCTCCGGCACCTCGGGAACGCCCGCGGTCAGCGGATCATGCGCGCCCAGGTCGAGCCACTGGTGCACCCCCGCCGGCACCGACGCCCGCGACGCGCCCACCGCCGCCGCGAAGGCCGCCGGTCCCGCGTCCCGTGCCGGACCGCCGGGCAGCGCCTCCACCACGGTCGCGGCCAGCGCCGAACGGCCGTGCCCCGCGGCGATGCCGACCGCCCGCTCGTACAACGCCCGCCCGATACCCCGGCGCCGCAACCCAGGGGCGACCAGCAGCTGGTCCACCCGCGCCACATCGGCACCGTCGGGCAGCGCCAGCCGCAGCGCACCGACGACCCGCCCGTCCCTCCCGTCGGACCCGTCATGGCGTACGACCCAGTCCTCCAGCTTGGTGGCGGGCGGCGGGAAGCGCAGGGAGCCCCGCATGTCCACGGCGCAGGGCGGTGCGGACCCCGGCACGTCTCCGGCGGAGTCGTCGAGGAGCCGTAGCCACTGGACGACCGTGGCCTCGTCGTCGGCGGCCAGCGGGCTGAAGCGGAGGCCGTGGATGCGGTCGTCGTTCATGGGGTGTTCTCCCGGTCGGGTACGGGGGCGGCGACGCCCATCGCCTGGACGTCGTACAGCCCGAAGGCCGGATGGACGTACACGTTGGTGACCCACGGATTGCGGAAGTGCAGGGTCTTGTCGTGGACCAGGGGAAGGATCACGGCGTGTTCCATCACCAGGCGTTCGACGGCGCCCCACTGGCGGGCCCGTTCGGCGGGGTCGGTGGTGTGCAGGCTCTGGTCGATGAGGTCGTTGACGCGCGGGTCGTCGAGCTCGGAGATGTTCCAGTTGCCGCCGTTGCGTTTGATCTGGCGGCCGTCCACGAGCGGTGCGAGGAAGCCGTACTCGGTGGGGAAGTCGGCGCCCCAGTCGGTGACGATGAGCCCGAGGCCGTGCTCGCGGATCGTCTCCGGATGTCCGGCGCCCAGGCTGAAGTAGCTCGCGACGTCCAGCTCCTTCACGGTCAGCCGGATGCCGACCCTGGCCACCGACTCGGCGACCGCGTCGGCGACCAGCCGGAACTTGCCGCGCTGGGTGCCGATCACCGCGTCGAAGCCGTCCGGCAGCCCGGCGGCGGCGAGTTCGGCGCGCGCCGCGTCGAGGTCACCGCGCAGGTCGGGGCCCGTCGGGTAGGGGTCCAGGCCCGGCTGGTGCGCGGGCAGCCGCGGCGGGAACAGCGCCGTGGTGAGGTCGCCGCCGGTGACCGGGCCGCCGCGCGCCTGCTGGAGCAGGATCTTGTCGGCCGCGTAGTGCACGGCACGGCGCGCGTGCACGTCGCCGAACGGCGGGATGTGCGGCTGGAGGGACACGAAGTGCAGGAAGCTCGTGCGCGGGTTGTCCGTACGGGAGCGCAGGACGCCGTCCGCCGTGACCAGGTTCTGGGCCGCGTGCTGGAGCCCCCGGCCTTCGAGGTTGATGTCGAACTCCCCGGCGATCAGCCGTTCGTCGAGCTCGTCGACGTCCACCCCGATGGTCAGCTCCACCCGGTCGGGCAGCGCGGGCCGGACCGGGTCCGTCGCACGGTCCCAGTACGGGTTCCGCTCCAGGTGCAGGAACCTGCCCGGCCGGTGGAGGGCCACGCGGTACGGGCCGCTGGAGCGCGGGTTCTCCCCGTAGTCCGCCCCCGTGTCGGCGCGCCGGGGCACCGGGGCCGTGCAGGGCTGCGCCATCAGATGGTCGAAGTCGGAGAACGGGCGGCGCAGATGGAAGACGATCGTGCGCTCGTCCGGCGTCCGCACCGACCCGAGCGGTTCGTCGGTCCGGTACGGGCCGGGGTACGGCCGTCCGGGATCGTCCAGCAGCGGTACGAGGTAGGTCGGGCCGCCGGGCAGCACGTCCTGCGCGAACACCCGCTGTACGGCGTGGCGTATGTCGTCCGAGGTGATCGGGGTGCCGTCGTCGTAGCGCACGCCGGGGCGCAGCCGGTAGGTCCAGGTGCGGCCGCCGTCGCTCACCCGCCCGGGGCCCTCGGCGAGGTCCGGGGCGGGGACGAGCCCGGCGGGGCCCGGGTCCGTGGGGTAGGCCATGAGGGTGCGGTTGAGCATCCTCTGCAGCAGCCACACCCACACGTAGTAGGTGCGGGCCGGGTCGAGGGAGTCCACGTCGGCCGAGGAGACCAGACGCAGGGTTCCGCCGCGTACGTCCGAGGGGTTCACCGCCGAACCGACGGCGGCGTTCCAGCCCGGGCCGCCCAGGCCCGCGCCCGCGGTGGTGCGTGGTTCCGTTTCCCTGCCCGTTCCCCTGCTCATACTCATCGTGTGGTCGTCTCCTTCCCGGAGCCCGTGCGCGGCAGCCGCAGCAGGAACGAGTGCTCCTCGCTCGCCAGGCAACCGCGGGCGAGTTTCGCCTCGACGCTGCCGATCCCGGCGTGCAGGACGGACACGCCCTCGCGCGCGGCGGCTTCGAGGACGCGGTAGTACAGGACGTCGTAGTAGAGCGGCAGCTTGCCCTGGGCGTCGTAGTCGAATCCGGCACGGTGGCCGAACCACTGCTCCTCGCCGCGGGCCCGGGAGCGCAGCACCATGCCGAAGCCGATGATGGCGCCGTCCTTGCGCGCCACCGAGACCATGGCGTCGTCGCCCATGACCTCGGAGATCCAGCTCAGCAGCCCGGCCGAGTGCTCCGGGCTGGCCGGATTGCCGTACTTCCGCAGCAGGTTGCAGTCGAGCTCGCCCAGGCGCGGGGCCAGCGCCTTGGTCAGCGGTTCGAGGTGGACCTCGACCTTGGCCTCGGCCAGCGCCCGGCGCTCCAGGCGCACCCGGCGGCGCCGGTGCTTGCTCATCTCGGCGAGGAACTGGTCCCAGCCGCCGGGCGGAATGGGCAGCCAGGCGTAGTGCGCCGAGAGGTGCGAGCGGTAGCCGCGGGCGCGCAGCAGCTCCACCAACCCGGCGTCCCGCACGTCCACATGGGGGAAGCAGACGGACGCCGCCCCGCGCTCGGAGGCGAGTTGCTCGGCCCGCACCACCAGCGCCTCGACGTCCGCGGGCAGCGCGTCCGGTCCCGCCAGCGTCCGGGTGCGGCCCAGGTGCCGGCCGCCGCACACCAGGGACGGCAGCAGCGATGCCGGGTCGCCCTGGGCCACCTCGGCGAGGACGGCGGCGGCCTCCGGCGGGCCGCCGTCCTCCAGGGCCCGGGAGAGCATCGCGTCCGGCCGGGCGAGCAGCCACGGCACGGAGTCGTCGGCCCACGCGGCGACGAGGGCCGCGACGGGCTTCTCCTCCCGGTGCTGGACGAGGAAGTCCATCGTGGTGCCGGAGTTGCGCTCCTGCACGGCCAGCCAGCGGGACGTCTGGAAGAAGTCCTCCGCGCCGAGCAGACCGTCCCAGCCGGCGGAGGGCAGCCCGGCGGCATCGGCCACCGCCCGCACGTCCGCCTGGCTGTCCGGATAGTGCGCGGCGCCGCTCACAGCTCCGCCGCCTCGTCCTCCTCGACCACGAAGTCGAGGTAGGCGGCCGCCTTGTCGGCGAGGGCCTGGGCCTCCAGGCGGTCGGGCCCGTTGCAGTAGGTGAACCCGACGCAGGAGGAGTTGTCCATGCGCTGCAACAGGTGGTCGCCCTTCTCCACGTGCAGCAGCACCTGGACACCCGGCACCGCGGAGGCGGCCTGCACACCGTCGACCCGCTTGAGGGTGCCGCGCCGCTGCGGGTAGATCATGCGGACGGCGGCGCCCCCGGAGTGCGTGACGGGCTCGATCGGCGGGACCTCGCCGATCGCAAGCAGCCAGGCGTCCAGAATGGGGCTGCGCCCGGTGACGTCCGTGACGAGCATGGTCATGCAGCTCGACGGCGTACGCGGATTGGCCTCGATGACGCGCCAGCCGGACACAGTGCGCCGGACCTCGGTGTGGCACGGCCCGCGGTCGTACCCGATCGCCTTCAGGGTGTCGCGGACCACGGCGTAGAGCGCGTCGCGCTCGTCGTCGGACAGCGGCACGGGGAAGGTGTGCCCGCACTCGATGTAGGCCGGGTCACCGAACAGGTCCTTCGAGGTGACGCCGAAGACATGCGTGTACCCGTCCACCGTCATCGTCTCGACGCTGACCTCGACACCTTCGACGTATGTCTCCAACAGCACGTCCCCGGACCGTGGTTGCCCGCGCAGGCTGTGCCGTATCCCGGACAGCTCCCGCCATGCCTCGACGAGCCGGGCCATGTCGTCGACGCGGCGGACTCCGTAACTGATGGCCTCCGCGGGCGGTTTGGCGATCATCGGGAAGCCCAGCCGCTTCGCCGCCTCGTCGAGCTGTTCCTCTCCGCTCACCAGCATGTGCGGGATGTTGAACGGAACGTCGCCGAGCGCGACGCGCAGCCGGTCCTTGACGTTGGCGGTCTCCACGGCCGCGGGATCGGGACCCGGCAGACCGAGCCGCCGGGCCGCCTGCGCGGCGAGCACCGTGTGGTAGTCGGAGAACGACGTCAGACCGTCCACGAGGGGAGCGCCGTCGTCGCCGGTCACCACGGACACCACCGCTTCCAGGTCGGTGGTGTCGACGTCGATCACACGGTCGACGGCCGCGGCGAGCGGGTGGGAGTCCCAGTCGTGGCCGTGGGTGTACCAGGACCGGTCACCGGTGAGCAGCCACACCTCCAGACCGTGCTCACGGGCCTGGTGCAGGCCGAGGACGAACGGATGGTTCTGCATGTGCTCGACGATCGCGATGCGCCTGCCGGCGAACTTCGCATAGTCGGCCAGGGGTGTTGTCATGGGACCGCCTCCATGGTCCCGCCGCCGATCAGGTCGGTGGCGGTGCAGTCGACTGGCGTTGAGGGCCAGTTCAGCGCGGAGCGCCCGGCGGAGGCCATGAATCGGGTGGTCACACGCATAGGCGGTCGACGAGGCGCATAGGAACGCCTCGGCGCTCCGGCTACTCGCCGCGCGTCCCGACCCCGGCCAGCAGACCCCCGAGCGCCGCGAACAGGGCCAGGAACCCGGCGGTCGCGCCGGTGCCGACCTCGTCCTCGACCACATGGCCCCCGAGGAGGATCCACGCCATCGCGCCGACCAGCACGAGCAGGTGGTTGCCGCGCTCCTTCAGTAGCCGCATCCCCGCCCACAGCAGCAGCGGCATCGACGCCACCCCGGCGATCCCCGCCAGCAGCGACTCCAGGGACCCGGCGAGGAACGCGTCCTGGTCGGCCTCCCGCACACCTGACGCCCACTCCCGGCAGGACGTCCAGATCCAGTAGCAGACGACGGCGGACACCGCCGACACGGCAGCACCCTTCACCCAGCGGGCGGTCCTGCGGTTCGTCATGACGCCAGCCTTCCATGGCACGTCAACGGGGGCCTGAGTACGAGTACTCAGGCCCCCGTCGCTTCTACGGAGCCGCTTCTACGGAGCCTCTTTCCGTAGAGCTTCTTCTACAGAGACTGCCTACAGAGACCGCCTACAGCGTGTTCTGCAGACTGTCGGCGTACAACCGCGCACCCGCGATCTTCGGGTGGAAGGACTTCATGGACGGCGCCACATTGCCCGGCAGCCAGTTCCAGTCCCGGTTGTCCGCCTGCGAGTGGCCGGACAGGACGATGCCGTTCACGTCCTCCGGGTCACCGCAGATCGCCTTGCCGGCGAACTCGTCCCGCGGGTCGGAGAAGACCGCGTTCGCGCCGTACTGGCTGTTGGCGTCGTCGACCGCGCCCTGCATCTCGGTGGCCAGCGTGTCCGCCATGCCGTTCAGCCACGGAGCTTCCTCGGTCCCGATGCCGGGGATGCAACTGCCGTCGTTCTCCAGGAGCTTCGGGTAGCCCATGAGAACGATCTTCGCGTTCGGCGCCTTCAGATGGATCGCGTTGAGCGTGCCGGCCAGCCGCGGCCGGATCTGCTCGTGGAGCCACGTCGGCGCCCAGTCCTCCAGTGAGCCGGTCGACTCGCCGTTCTTCTGCCCGGTGTCCGGGTCGACGGCATCGATGGAGTTGTCGTTGCACACGGTCAGGGCCGTGATGCACTCCTGGACGATGTCGGCGAACCGGGCGTCGTTGCCGCCGACGTTCAGGGTGACCAGCGTGGTGTTCTGGTCGAGATAGCCCTGGTCGATCTGTGGCAGCTCACTGCTCTGGCCCTGGCGCAGGATGTTGTAGTGGCGGGCGCCGGAGCAGGCGATGAAGTGGTAGTCCATGTCCGAGTCTCGGTCGTCGGCCATCGCCCCGATCGACTTCGAGTAGCCGGGCAGCGTGGCCTGCCGCGACCAGGAGTACTTCGACCGGTGGCACTTGTCCTCGGTGTCCGGCTGAAGCGGGTCGTAGTAGTCGGACTCCGGGTAGTAGTCGTCGCCGCCGTTCTCCGAGGCGCCCTCACCCGAGGAGTAGGAGTCGCCCATGGCCACGACCGTGTTCGTCGCCTTGCCGCTCAGCGGCTGGAAGCCGACCGAGTCCCAGGCGATGTCCTCCGTGCCCTTGCCGTCCTCTGTCACGTTCGACAGGGCCACCGTGGGCGTTCCGGTGAAGTTGAAGACGCCGAGCGGCACCCACTCGTTCTTCATCACCCGCTGCGGCAGCGCGCGGTTCGGGCTGGTGGAGTTCGTGCCGCCCACCTTGTACATGGCCTGGCGGGTGTGCGCGCCGTGGTCGGGCAGGTGCACCCAGACGCGCATCCAGCCGCGGTCCGACTTGTTCAGCGTCCAGGTGCCGGTGGTCTGCAGCCGGGCCGCGTCGGTCGTCCCGCTCTTGTTGGTGTGCGAGAACCAGAAGTGGTTGCCGTAGGCCGCACCGATCTGGTGCAGGTCGATCCGGGACGAGGCGCTCCCGAAGTCCATGTCGAACGAGCCCGCGGACGACACCGTTCCGCACGATCGGGTGCTGGAACCGGCTGGGACGATCCCGTCGGCGACGTCGTCGACGATGTACGTCCCGGAGGGCACGTTGGCCGAGCACTCCGGCGGATACGAGTTGGCGTCCGCCTGCTCGGGATAGGTGTCGTCGAACCGGTGGATCGGGTTGCCGCACTGGGCGCTGGTCGTGCAGTTCTTCCAGGTCGCGGACTTGGTGAACCAGCACTTCAGGTAGAGCGGGTCCGTCGTGCTCGGGTCACCCGGAAGCAGGCAGGGGCCGCCACCGGTGTCGTTCGTGGCGTCCGTGCTGATCTTCGACGCGTCGCAGTCGTTGCTGCTGTCGCAGAACAGCGAGATCGGGGGCTTGGCCGCCGTGCGGTAGGCGTTGCTGTTCCACCACGCGGCGCGGTAACCGGCCTGGAAGTCGCCGGGCGCGAACATCGCCGAGATCGGCCGGGCCGCCCAGCCGATGACCTTCTCCTCGTACGGCCAGTCCTGCGGGTGCGCGGCGTGGCTGTAGTCGTCGGCGCCCGCCGCGTCCTCCAGGAACGGCGTACGGTTCTCCTTCCACAGCGGGTTGGCCGGGTTGTTGGTCCAGCCGAGGCCCCACTTGCCGGAGTTACTACCCGCGTCCGCCTGGAGGTGGTAGCCCGTGTTGTACGACCACAGGGCGGCGAACCAGTTCTCGATGTACTTCGGGCTGCCGTCGTTGATGACGATTCCGTCGGCGCGGGTCTGGTTCCACTTCTCGACCAGGATGTTCACGCCGTCCGCGATGTTGGCCGCGTAGTCGAGCGCGACGGCCTCCTGCTGCGTCGTCGTCAACGTGTCCTGGCCATGGCCCGGAAGCCGCATGCCGTCGGTGACCTGGGTGACGCCGTAGCCGCAGTCCGACTTGGTCCAGTCGATGGCCCACGGGTCGGTCTGCGTGCCGTCGGAGGAGTAGACGGTGCCGTAGAAGTTGCCGACCAGCGGGTTCGCCGTGACGCCCGGTACGGCGTAGCGGGTCGCCTGCCACATGTTCGACTCCTGCGCGGTGACGCCGAGCATCACCGTCGCCGGGACGTGCCAGTCCGTGCCGCTGCCGCCGCTCAGCGAATTGAGCGGGAACAGGGTCTGCGGCGCGTACGCGGCCATCCCCGTGTTCTTCCAGTTCGCCGCCCGGGTCGCGCCCTTGTTGAGCGTGCCGACGACGGCCTGGTCCACGGCCCACTCGATCTGCCGCGGAGTCGGCTGGAACGCCTGCTTCTTCGGGTCGTTGCGCGGGACCGCACACGTGCGGTCCGTGTCGACCGGCGTCGACAGGGTCGAGATCCCGCCGGCCTTGGCGGGCGCGGCCAGGGCCGGGCTCGTCGCGGTCGCCGAGCGCTGGGCGGCGGCGCTGCCGATCCGGTTGCCCGGCATGGCGTCCAGGACGGTTGTCCTGCCGGTGTCCAGGGCCTTCAGGGTGATCCTCGCGGCGCGCGCCGAGAAGGAGTCCTGCTGCGTGATCCTGGAGTCCTTGCCGTCGGCCCACGCCGTGGTCACGGCGGCGGCGCCCCGGCTGGAGATCCGGGCGTCCTTGTCGAGGCCCCCCGGGTTGCGGACCGCACCGGGCAGCGAGCTGCCGGTGCGGGCCTTGCCGGTGACGTACACCGTTCCCGCGGGCGTGCGCGTGAGGTCGAACTTGGTCAGCGAGCCCTGCGCGAGCTGCGCGGCCTTCGCCTTGCCGTTCGCCGCCCGCAGCGCCCCCGCGGTGACACGGGAGACGGCGGCCTGGTCGTCGGTCGAGGACTTCTTCTTTCCGCCGGGCAGCCGGTCGATGAAGGTGACACCGCCGTCGGCGTCCGGCGCCAGCTGGAACGGTACGGCGTGGGTGCGGGCCACCGTCTTCACCGTGGAGCCGTCGATCCGTACGACCTGAGCGCCGCGCGCGGCGACGATCTCGCCGTCGACCGGCACCGCCGAGGTGACCTGACCGGCCACCTTCGTCTTCGCGGTCTTCCCCGTGGCGGCGGCGACCCTGACCAGCCGGGTCTCGTTCGTCTTGGACGTGTTCTCGTCGGTGAACTGGGAGAACACGGTTTCGTCACCGGTGCCGCAGCCCGGCGAGAAGTAGCCGAGCGTGGCCTGGAACGGCAGCTTCCGTACGGCGCCGCTGTCCAGGTTCACGATCGCGGTGAAGGCGCCGCGGCTCATCAGCTCGGGCTTGTTGGTGAAGGTGCGCGGCGCGTACGCCACGGCGGCGTACTTGCCGGACCCGGTCACACAGGCGTTGCCGATCCAGGTGTCCGTCTCGAAACCCGGCTCGGACAGCGAGGCGGCGGTCTTCCACGCGTAGCCGTTCTTCTCGTCGGCCACCATCACATGGAAACCCGTGCCGTCACCGGACGTCGTGAACGCCCGGTCCGAGGACGACTTGTAGCTCTTGCCGAGCAGCGCGGCACGCTTCTTCGCGGGAACGGCGCTGGGCTCGGTCGCCGCCTTGTCTTTGGTGGCGGTCTTCGGGGAGGACCATCCGTTGGCCGCTCCGGGCGGGACTGCGTCTGCGTAGGCCTGCGTCGTACCGGTACCACTGGCCACCGCGATCGCGACGGCCATGGTCACCGGGACACGCGCATATCTCACTATGCTGCGTCTCAACTTCCTGTCTTTCTCCTGGGATTCACGCCCAGATCAGGGCGTGCAACCGCACCCGGGGACCGGCGCCGACAGACAGAGAAGGCAAGCCCTCAGGGGGCGGAGATGTGGGGGCGCCGGCTCGATGTCACTCCTGTGGCCGGCGGGAGCATGGTGACAGCGGGCCCTCTTCTGGCGATCCCCTTCAACTCCCCAGTGGAGTAAGGTCGTTGGTCGCTCCTCGCGGGCTCTTCGCGGGCTCTTTCCGGCGGATATGAGTGTCCGTACTCACGTGGCCGGGCCGCCCCCTCTGCCAACCTGGCGTCATGTCTTTCCATGCGAGCGGTGAGAGCCGTCGGAGCCGTCAGAGCGCCGTCCGCGCCGCCCTCTTAGCCGTGACCGCCGCCGTGTCGCTCGCCGCGTGCGGAACCCAGACGCCCGGCGCGCAGCCGTCCCGCACCCCGGCCGCCGGCTCCTCCTCGCCGCCCGCGAGCCCGCAGGCCGAGCCGGACCGGGGTGACAGCGCGCCGCACAACGCCGAGAACAACATCGGCCGCCGCCCGGGGGACATGAGCCCGGCGGACGAGGCGGCCGCCAAGGAGAAGGCGAAGAAGGTCGGGCCGGCACTGGAGAAGCTGCGCCGGCAGGGGCGCATCAGCCCCGAGGACGTACGGCCCGTGCTTCTCTCCCTCGGGTTCCGCGCCACGGACATGCGGGTCCAGGACCCGTGGTCGAAGTGGAACGTGGACCACGCGGAGAAGGTGCCGGGCACCGCGTACGGCATCTGGGTCGGCAAGACGGCCTGTATCTCCGGCACGGTGAGCGCGGACCGGGTGTGGACCGAGGTCACCGGCCCCTATCCGGAGACGGCCTGCATCGCACCCCCGGTCGCTCACTGATCCAGCGATCCCGCGATCCCGCACACCGCGATGCGCGACTGCGCGATACGGAATTCGTCCCCTGTCACACATCCGCCCTCCCGCGCGTCAGGGGGACGACGGAGCCGCGACGACGTGGCCCGCTGAGAGGGAGACAGGGAGAGGACGACATGACCGTTCTGATGGTGCGTTCCACCGCGAAGCCCGAGTTCGTCGGCGAGCTCGAAGAGGCCCTGAAGAAGATGTTCACCGCCATCGAGCGCGAGCGGCCCGCGGGCGTGCGCTACGCCTCGTACCGGCTGCCCGACGGAGTCACGTACGTCGCGCAGCTGGAACTCGCGGACGGCGTCGAGAACCCGCTGCCCGCGATCGCGGAGTTCCGCGAGTTCCAGGCGGGCCTGAAGGACTGGCTGGCCGGGCCGCCGTCGGCCGAGCAGTTCGAGATCAGGGGCGCGTACGCGGCCTGAGCGGCGCACCCGCAGTGCCATGCTGAACGCATGGGTGTCTCCGGCGCTGAAGGTACGGCGGGTACGACGGGTCCGGCGGGCGGCGGCGGGTACTCCGGTACTCCGCTCGCCAAGAAGATCGGTGTCAAGGCAGGACAGCGGGTGCGGCTGACGCACGCGCCGGAGGACTGGGACATTCCTGGGCTGCCCGAGGGCTGCGAGGTCGCCGCCGGGGGCCCGAAGGGGGCGGCCGTGACCGTCGCCTTCTTCCGGGCCCTCGCGGACCTGGCCGCGGAGGCGTCCGGGCTGGTCCGGGACCTGTCCGACGACGCGATGCTCTGGATCGCCTGGCCCCGGCGCGCGGCCGGGCACCGGAGCGACATCACCGAGAACGATCTGCGGGAGATCTTCCTGCCGCTCGGAGTCGTCGATGTGAAGGTGGCCGCGCTGGGCGACGACTGGTCGGGGCTGAAGTTCGTACGGCGCAGGGAGAACCGGGGGAGGGAGAACCGGCGGGTTTGAGTGCCTACGTCCGTACGTGCATCCGGACGTACACCGGGGCGTACGTGAGGGGGAATTCCGGTGAACGGCTAGCATCGCGGCACAGTTGTCGGCCGGGATGGGGTGGGTGTCGTGTCACAGGCGGAGGAGGGGCCGCGGATCGCCGTTGCCGTGGTGACCATGGGGAACCGGCCGACCGAGGTCGACGCGCTGCTCACCTCCGTGGCCAAGCAGGACGTCGCCCCCGCGCGGATCGTGATCGTGGGCAACGGCTGCCCGCTGCCCGAGTTCGCCGAGCGTCTCGGACTGCCCGGGGAAGTGACCGCCATCGAGGTCGACGAGAACCTCGGGTGCCCCGGCGGCCGCAATGTGGGACTCCAGCGCCTGAGTGAGTTCGGGGACGTCGATGTCGTCGTCGAGCTCGACGACGACGGGCTGCTCGTCGACGCGGATGTGCTGCGCAAGGTACGGGACCTGTACGCGGCCGATCCGCGGCTCGGCATCGTCGGCTTCCGCATCGCCGACGAGAACGGGGAGACCCAGCGCCGCCACGTGCCGCGGGTCGGGGCCAAGGACCCGATGCGCGGCGGCCCGGTCACCGGGTTCCTCGGCGGCGGGCACGCCCTCTCCATGCCCATGCTCGCGGAGATCGGCGACTGGCCCGCCGAGTTCTTCTTCGCGCACGAGGAGACCGACATGGCCTGGCGTGCCATCGACGCCGGGTGGACCGTGCTGTACGAGCCCGGGCTGCTGCTCCAGCACCCGAAGACCTCGCCCGCCCGGCACGCCATCTACTACCGGGTGACCGCCCGCAACCGGGTCTGGCTCACCCGCCGCCGGCTGCCGCTTCCGCTGATCCCCGTGCACCTGGGAATCTGGATGCTGCTCACGCTGGCACGGACCCGGTCCGCCGGCGGGCTGAAAGCCTGGTTCGGCGGGTTCGCGGAGGGGCTGCGGCAGTCCGGCGGGGAGCGGCGGCCGATGCGCTGGCGGACGGTGTGGCGGCTCACCCGGCTCGGCCGGCCGCCCGTCATCTGAGGCCCGCGAAACCCGCATCCGAGGCCCGTGAGACCCGTCACCCAAGCGGTCTCGCTCAGGCCCGCGACGTCTGGAAGACAGACGGAGGCCCCGGTCGCTCACCTCCGACGACCGGGGCCTCTCGCGTCCCCGGATCCGGCCGCGGCGGCGACACTCCCCCGAGTTACGCGTTGTACGCGCGCACCGTCGGGCCAGATCCGATGAAGTGATCACATCAGGCCACGCCAACGGATCGCTAACATGTGGCCAACGGATCCATCGGGGGCCGTGAGTCGGTCGGCGGGATGTCGCCGTAAGAGGGCGCGAAGTCGCCGGGGGCGTGGCCTGAGCGGCCACGCGGGAAGGCAGTGGGGCGGCGTGATGCGGGACGGGCTGCGGTTCGGTCTGCGGTTCGGGCTGCTGGGGCCGCCGGTCCTGTACGGCGCCGACGGCGAGTTCAGGCCGATCGGCAGCGGGAAGATGCGTGCCCTGTTGGCGGCGCTGCTCCTGGAACCGGGCCGGGTCGTCTCGGTCGACGTACTCAAGGACGCGCTGTGGGGCGGGGCACCACCGGCGTCCGCACAGGCCTCCCTGCAGAACCATGTGACGCGGCTGCGGCGCCTCCTCGACGATCCGGAGCGGCTGCGCGCCGTCCCGCCGGGATACGTCCTGCGGGTCGGCGAGGGCGAGTTGGACGTCCGCGTCTTCGAGGACCACGCCACGGCCGCGCGCGCCGCACACGCCCGGCGGGACTGGGAACGGGCGCTGCGCGAGTCCACGGCGGCACTCGCGCTGTGGCGCGGCACCCCGCTCAGCGGCCTGCCGCCCGAGATCGGCGGACACGCCTTCGTCCAGCGTCTGGAGGAGGCCCGGCTGCTGGTCCTGGAATGGCGGTACGAAGCCGAGCTGCGGCTCGCTCCCACGGCCGCCCGACTCGACCGGCTGGCCCCGGAACTGGCCGCCCTCACCGCCGAACACCCGCTCCGCGAGGCCTTCCACCGGCTTCTGATGCTCGTGCTGCACCGCACCGGGCGGCAGGCCGAAGCCCTCGCCGTCCACCGTGACCTGCGGGCCCGCCTGGTGGAGGAGCTCGGCGTCGAACCGGGGCCCGCGGTGCGCGAGGCCCATCTGGAGATCCTCCGGGAGCAGCGCGGTCCCGAGGGGGCACCGGAGGCCACCGACGGCTCAGGGCGGGGAGAGCCGCAGACCACGGCCGTCCCGGCGGATGCGGGCGGCCCGCCGCGCCCCGCCCAACTCCCGCCACCGCCCGCGTATTTCACCGGCCGCGCCGACATCCGCGAGGAACTGCGGCTGGCCCTCGACCCGGAGCGCCGGACCACCGGACCCGGCGCCGCGGGCGCGGCCGAGGGGATGCCCTGTGTCGCCGTGCTCAGCGGCATGGCCGGCGTCGGCAAGAGCGCGCTCGCACTGCATGCGGCACACGGGCTGCGGGACCGTTTCCCCGACGGCCAGCTGTACGTCAACCTGCACGGCGCCACGCCCGGCATGACCCCGCTCACCTCCGGCCAGGCGCTCGCCGCGCTGCTCCGCGACCTCGGCGCCGAGCCGCGCCGGATCCCCGAACACCCGGACGCGAAGGCCGCGTTGCTCCGCTCGATGCTCGCGCCCACCCGCACCCTGATGGTGCTCGACGACGCCGTACACGCCGCGCAGGTGCGGCCGCTGCTGCCTGCGGGCGCGGGCTGCGCGGTGATCGTGACGAGCCGGTCTCCGCTCACCGCGCTGGACGGCGCACACCGCTTCCCGCTCGCGCCGCTGTCGGACGAGGACAGCGCGACGCTGCTCCGCGCGGTCTCCGGCCGCCGGGACGGCCTCGACGGCGGCCACGCCCTCGTCGAACTCACCGGCGGACTCCCGCTTGCCCTCCGCGTCGTCGCGGCCCGCCTCGCCGCCCGCCGCGCGCTCACACCGGACGCGCTCGCCGGGCAACTGGCCGCCACGGAAGGCCGGTTGCACCACCTGGAGTACGACGACCTGAGCGTCCGCCGGTCCCTGGCCGTCGCGCACGACGCGCTGCGCGCCTCGGAGCGCGAGGCCGACCGGGACGCGGCGCTCGCCCTGTGCCGTATCGGCGCCCTCGACCTCCCCGCGTACGGGGCGCCCCTCCTCGCCCGCCTCTCCGGCATCGACCCGCGCCGCGCCGAGGCCGCCCTCGACCGCCTCGTCGACGTCGCCCTCCTGGAGGAGACGGCGTACGGCCGCTACGCACCCCACGACCTGGTGCGGGACTTCGCCCGGGAGATCGCGGGGGCGACGGGGACCGTGGGGGAGCCGGAGGACGCCGCGGCGACCGCCGAAGAGTCCTCCGACCCGGAAACACCCGACCCCGGCGCCCACGACGCGGCCGTCGCCGAGCTCGCCCTGCGCTGGTACGCCGGTGTCGCCGCCCGCTCCCTCGAAGCCATCCTCGAACCCGGGCTCGACCGCGAGGACCGCAGCCGCCCCACCGCCTCCCAACCGCCCCCGCACACGGTGGACGTCGCCGCGACGCCACCGTTCTGCACCTCGAAGGAGGCCTTCGCCTGGGGCGACCTGGAGCTGGAGAACGTGGTGGCGCTGGTGGAGCGTTACGCGGAGACCTCCCCGTACGTCCCCGTACTGGTGCGCCTGCTCAACCCGTACGTCCAACGCAGCGGCCGCGTCGCCGAGGTGGAGTTCCTCCAGCGGGCCGCGCTCGGAGCGGCGCGCAGGCTCGGCGACGAGGCCGCCGAGGCATACGCGCTCGGAGACCTCGCGGGGCTGCACTTCATGACGGGCCGCGCGAGCGACGCCCTCGCCCTGAACGATGAGGCGCTGGCGATCTGGCGCCGCCTCGGCGTCCTGTCCTGGGTGCGACGGGGCCTGAACAACCGCGGCATGCTCCTTGAAGGGCTCGGCCGCTACGCCGAGTCCAGCGAGGCCCTGCTCCAAAGCCTCGAATTCACCCGCGAGCTGGGCGACCCGCACATGGAGGCCATCACCTACAGCCACCTCGGCAACCTGTACGAGCACACCGACCCCCGGGCCGCCATCGACCACCACAAGCGCAGCCTGGCGATCGGCGACGCGATGGGGGACGTCATCCTCCGGCACTCCGCGCACTGCAACATCGGCTACGCCCACCTCACCCTCGGCGAACCGGCCGCCGCCGTACCGCACTTCGAGGAGAGCCTGCGCATCCTCGGCGGTCACGGCGACTGGCACGGCGAGTCGCAGACCCGGCTCGGGCTGGTGCGCGCGCTGCGCGGGGTGGGGCACTGGGAGCGGGCGACGAGCGAGTGCGACCTGCTGCTGTGCCGAGCCGACCGCCGAGCCGACCGGTACACCGGAGGACTGGCCCGCCACCAGCGGGGGCTGCTCCTGCACCTGCGCGGTGACACCGAAGCGGCGTACGAGCAGTGGAAGTCGGCGCTGGAGGCGCTGGAGGAGACGGACAGCCCAGTGGTGGGGGAGCTGCGGAAGCTCCTGGCGGAGTAGGTACGGGGAGCGGTGAAACCAGGCGGGGCAGTGGCCGTATCCGTGTATCCGCTGCTCACTTGGCGTCGGCGTAGCACTCCACCACAGCCGTCGTGAACGGAAACCGGACGGGTGTCTCCCCGAAGGTGAGGCGCCCCGCGAGGTCGGCGGCCTCGCGGATCGCGGTCACCACGGCGTCCGCCTCCTCCGCCGGACAGTGCACGATGACCTCGTCGTGCTGGAAGAAGACCAGCTCGGCGGTGAGGTCCGTGCAGGTGCGCCGGAGCGCGGCGAGCACCAGCAGCATCCAGTCGGCGGCGCTGCCCTGCACGACGAAGTTGCGCGCGAACCGTCCGCGGGCACGGGAGTTGGAGGAGGCGTAGCCGGGAACCCACCCTTGATCGGCGCCGCTCTCGGCGGCATCGCCCTCGGGACGTTCCTGGGGGAGACCAGCCTCCTCCCCGCTGTCCGCCCCCGCCCCCACGGCCGGAGGACAGGTCCGCCCCAACCAGGTCCGCACGAGCCGTCCTTCCTCGCCCGCGCGCGCCGCGTCGTCGACGTACGCCACGGCCTTGGGAAAGCGCCGGCGCAGCAGGGCCAGGTTCTTCAGCCCGTCACCGGACGTCTGCCCGTACACCGCTCCCAGCACCGCGATCTTGGCCTGCTCCCGGTCACCGGCGAACGCCCGGTCGGAGACCGACTGGTACAGGTCGGTCGCACGCCCCGCGACCTCCATCAGCCCGGGATCGCGGGAGATGGCCGCCAGGACCCGGGGCTCCATCTGATCGGCGTCGGCCACGACGAGCCGCCACCCGGGATCGGCGACGACGGCACGCCGGATCACCTTGGGGATCTGGAGGGCGCCCCCGCCGTTGGTCACCCACCGCCCCGTGACCGTCCCACCAGGCAGGTACTCAGGTCTGAACCGCCCGTCGCGCACCCAGTCCTGAAGCCAGGACCAGCCATGAGCGACCCAGATCCGGTACAGCTTCTTGTACTCGACGAGCGGCTTCACGGCAGGATGGTCGATCGACTCGATCTCCCACCGCCGGGTGGACTTGACCTTGATCCCGGCCTGCGCGAAGGCCTTGACGACATCGGCGGGCAGATCGGGTCTGACCCGTCGCCCGAAGGCGGCCGACACCTCATCCGCCAGCTCGGCCAGACGCCGGGGCTCGCCCCCGCCCGCGTACCGCTCCCCGAGCAGCTCGTGCAGCACTTCCCGGTGCACGTCCGAGCTCCACGGCAGCCCCGCCTCGTTCATCTCGGCGGCCACCATCATCCCCGCCGACTCGGCGGCCGTCAGCAGCCGCATCCGCTCCGGATGCGCGGTGGCGTCATGCCGGCGCTGCTGGTCGGCGTACACCTCCAGGAGATCTGCCAACGGCAGGTGGACCGGACGCGGCTCGAAAAGCGAGGACTGCGAACCGGGCTCGGCGGACCGCTGCGGCGGATCAGCCGGTACGGGGCCGCCGCGCAGCCTGGCCAGCGCGGCAGCCGCCGACCGGGGCTCGCCGAGCCGCCCCTCGTGCCCGAGCAGCAGGGTCTCGGCGGCCTCCATGTCGTAACACCGCTCGACTCGCACCCCCGCTGCGAGCAGCCGCGGATACACGTCGGCCGTGGACCGCCAGACCCACCGGCTCACCTCCGGCCGCGACCGCACGGCCTCCGCGAGATCCGCCTCCCTGCGCACCGGCCCCGCGGGCAGCCCGCCGGCACCGAGGACGGCGACCTCCACACCACCGTCCTCGGCCGCCGCGAGAGCCCACCGCTCGGTCATGCTTCCGAGTCTTGCAGGAGGGTCTGACAATGGTTTCGCCCGCAGACCGCCACCCGCAGCCGACACACAACCCGCGGGCGGCCCTGCTCCCTCTACTTCACGATCTCCGCCTACTTCACGATCTCCGCGAGCACCCGCCCGATGTGCGCCTCGGCCGCCGCCTTGTCGACACCGACCCCGCTGAGAACGCCCTCGCCGTTCTCGAACTCCAGAAGGGCCAGCAGGATGTGCTCGGTGCCGACGTAGTTGTGGCCGAGGCGGAGGGCCTCGCGGAAGGTGAGTTCCAAGGCCTTTTTGGCGGCGGGACCGTAGGGGATGAGTTCGGGAACCTCGGCGGCGGCCGGCGGGAGCGCCGCGGTCGCCGCCGCGCGGACGGCGTCCAGGCTCACACCCTGCGCGGTGATCGCCTGCGCGCCGAGCGCCTCGGGCTCGGTGAGGAGGCCGAGGACGAGGTGCGCGGGGAGCCCCTGGGCGCTGCCCGAGGCCTTGGCCGCACTGTGCGCGGCCATGACCACCTTGCGGGCACGTTCGGTGTAACGGCCGAACCCCTGGCTGGGGTCGAGATCGGACTCGGCCTTGGGAACGAACCGCTTCTGGGCGGCCTGCCGGGTGACCCCCATGCTCTTGCCGATGTCCGTCCAGGACGCACCCGAACGACGGGCCTGGTCCACGAAGTGCCCGATCAGATGGTCGGCCACATCGCCCAGGTGATCCGCGGCGATCACCGCGTCCTGAAGCTGGTCCAGCGCGTCGGTGTGGACCTTCTTGATGGCCTCGATGAGGTCGTCGAGACGTACTGATGCCGTGCCGAGTGGATTCGCCATATGTCAACCGTAGGTTGACACGCCAAGGGTGTCAACCCGAAGTTGACACCTCGAAGGCCTCTCCTGCTTCGGCTTCCGCTTGGGCTGGGCTGCTACTTCGGCGAGGAGGCCACCAACCGCACCGCCAGCCCCGCGAACACCGTCCCGCTGAAGAGGTTGAGCCCACGAGACACCCGCCGGCTGCGCCGCAACAGAGCCGACAGCCGCCCGGAGAGCAGCCCGATCGAGCCGTCGACGGCGAATCCCATGACCACCATCGTGACCCCGAGGATCATGAACTGCCCGGCCACATGCCCCAGTTCCGGGTTCACGAACTGGGGCAGGAAGGCGACGTTGAAAAGAATCACCTTCGGGTTGAGGAGATTGGTCACGGCCCCCTGCCAGAAGGCCCGCCGCCGCCCCGGCCCGACATCCCCGGCACCCTCGACCGGCACCGCGCGATCCCGGAACGCCTTCACCGCGAGGTACAGCAGATAGGCGGCACCCATCCACCGCAGCAGGTGATAAAGCGTCGGCAACGTCGTGAACAGCGCTGAAAGCCCCAGCATCGCGGCCACCGCATGCACCAGCATCGCGAACGCCACCCCCAGCGCGGCCAGCACCCCGGTGGCGGGCCCTCCCCGTCCTCCCATCGCCACGATGAACATCATGTCGGGTCCCGGAGTAACACAAAGCGCGAAGCCGGCGATCAGAAACGCCGCGTACAGAGATGTGTCGACCATGCCCGCCATGCTCGACACCGCCCAAAGGATCCGTCGACCGATTTTCACGAAGCGAGACACCGGCCGCAGACCCGCCACGCACCCGCAGCCGGCGTGCACACTCCCGCCCACCCGCAGTCGGCGACGCACGGGGCCCCACCCACCCCCACCGGATACGGCGGCGCAGTCGGCGACGCACCGAAGGGGCCGTGTCGGTACGTCCAGCCCGTCGCTTACGTGGTTATGGGCAAGTTCATGCCTTGGCAGCAGGCAGTAATGCCCACCGGCGACGGGCTGGACGTACCGGCACGGCCCCGACCCCCAACGCCGACAATGCAGCCGCACAGCAGGCAACCACCAAACACGCCCCCACGCACCCCCCAACCAGCCCCCAAGGCACCACAACCCCCACCGGCGCCGACAACCGCCCCAACGCCGCCGCCACCCCCACGAGGTTCACCCCCGCCACCGCACCCCCGAGGACCGCCCCCACCCAGACCCCCACCACAGCCTCACCCACGACCACCCGCACCACCTGTCCCCCCGTAGCCCCCGCCAACCGCAGTGACCGCAGCTCAACCCCCCGCGCCGCCCCGGCCATCAGCAGCGTCGCCGCGAGCGAAATCCCCGCGTAGACAAGGGCGATGCCCAGAACCACCAGCAGCCCCAGCCGAGTCTGCGGCCCGGTACGCGGATGCGTCGCGGACAGCCACGCCGACGTGGACCGCACCGTCCCCCCGGAGGACCGCAGCGCCGCCGCGACGGCCGCCCGGTCCACCCCCCGCCCCACGCGCACATCGAGCCGGTCGACCACGGCCCCGGCCGCGTTCGCCGAGGTCACGTACGCCCCGTTGTCACCCGTACCCCGCGCCAGCACCGCCACGATCCGCAGCCGCGCCGCCCGCCCGTCCCCGAGCCGGACACGCACCCAGGAGCCCACCTCGTGCCGCTCCCACTCCTCGTTCACCACGATCGAACGGTCATCGAGATCCCGTACGTCCCCCGCCACCACCGGCAGCCGCGCCACCGACGCGAACGCCGCCACATCACTCACCGCCCGCGCGTCCGACCGCACCAGCGCGGTCCCCTCCTCCCGTACGAACACGGCAGTGGACGCGGACCCGGAAACCGTCGCCCCGGCCACCCGTACCTCCCGCAGCCCCCTCACACCCTCACCGGTGACGACGAATTGAGCCCGCGTCCGCTCCCGCGCCTCCGTGGCCTTCGCCTCCGTCACGGTCGCCGCCGCCCCCAGCAGCGACCCGGCCAGCGCGACCGTCACCAGGACGGGAGCCGCCACGGCGGCCGTACGCCGCAGCGAAGCGCCCGCGTTCTCACGGATCAGCAACCCCACGGCCCCGGGCAGCCGACCGAGGGGCAGCAGCCGTACGACGGGACGGACCAGCACGGGAGCAAGCGCCGCCACCGCCGTGACGAGCACCATCGGCTGCGTCGCGTACGTCTTCCGCTTCAGCAGCGCGGCAGGGTCCGTCCCCAGCAGCCACCCCAGCAGCCCGAGCCCGCAGATCAGCGGCCCGTACCCGACGACGCGCCGCGACCACGGCATCACCCCCGTATCGACGGACGCCTCCCGCAACGCCTCCACGGGCCCGACCCGCCCGGCCCGCCGCGCCGCCGCCCACGCACCCCCGAGGGCCACCAACACCCCGGTACAGAAGGCGACTTGGTAAGGCCAGTGCACCGACCCCCGCAGCGCGAACCAGGACGGCGCCACCCCGCCGTCCACCAGCGCCCGCACCAGCCGAGGCGCTCCCCGCGCCCCCAGCGCGCACCCCACCGCCGACGCGGCGCACCCCACCGCGACGGCCTCCCCGAGCACCATCCGCCGCACCTGACCGGGCGTCGCCCCGGCCATCCGCAACAGCCCGAACTCCCGCCGCCGCAAGGCCACGACGAACGCGAACGTCGACGCCGTCACGAAGACCGAGACGAACGCCGTCACCCCGGCCGCCGTGCCCAGCAGAGCGTCGACCCCGACCAGCGCCTCGGCATCGCGCGCGGCGGACGGGTCGGCCTGGTGACGGTCGTCGCCGGTCAGCACGCGACCGCGGTCGCCGACCACTCGGCGTACGGCCGAGGCGGGTGCGTCGACACCGACGGCATCCCGAGCCGAGCCGTCCGTTCGGACGGTGCCCAACTCCCGCAGCTCGCGGACCAATTCACTGTCCACAGGGTGTGGATGAGCCAGCGGCTTCGACACGAGCGCGGTCCCCGCCCCCCGCCGCACCTCCACCGTGAGCGTGTCCCGGCCCATCACCACGACGGGCGAGGACGCGAACCGCGTAGGCGGGCGCGCGGGCGGATCGAGCGCGGCGGCGAGGCCGAGCCCCATCGCCGTCATCACCGCGACCCCGAGCGCGACGGCGACGAAGGAGCCGAGAAGGGACGCCCAGCGTGTACGCAACGAGGAAAGGCTCAGCACGTCACACGCTCCAGCCCCGCCATCCGCGCCGCGACCGCCTCCGCCGAGGGTCCCGCCAGCTCCCCGCTCACCCGCCCGTCGACCAGGAACACCACCCGGTCCGCATACGAGGCCGCCACCGGGTCATGCGTGACCATGACCGTCGTCTGCCCCTCCCGGTCCACCAACTCCCGCAGCAGCGACAGCACTTCACGACTGGTCGCGGTGTCCAGCGCCCCCGTCGGCTCGTCACCGAACAGCACCGCGGGACGCGTGATCAGCGCCCGCGCGAGAGCGACCCGCTGCTGCTGCCCACCCGACAGCTGCGACGGCCGGTGCCCGGCACGGTCGCCGAGCCCCACCCGGTCCAGCGCCTCACGCACGGCCCCGCGCGCGGGCCGCCGCCGGGCCAGCCGCAGCGGCAGGGCGACGTTCTGCGCGGCGGTCAGGGACGGCAGCAGATTGAAGGACTGGAACACGAACCCGATCCGCTCCCGTCGCAGCAGCGTCAGCCGGCGTTCGCTCAGCCCGGCCAGCTCGACCCCGTCGACGGCGACCGTCCCGGAAGTCGGCCGGTCCAGCCCGGCCGCGCACTGCAACAGGGTCGACTTCCCCGACCCCGACGGCCCCATCACGGCGGTGAAGCTCCCGGCGGCGAGGTCGAGATCGACCCCGTCCAGCGCGGCGACGGCGCCATAATCACGGCGCAGAGATCGGATACGTACGGCAGTGGTGGTCATGCCCTCCAGCGAACCGTCCCGGACGTCCGCGCACACGACCACCAGAGGGCGTCCCGGGGGTAGGGCAGGCCATACCCACCCCCGTCCCCGTGGCGATGTCGGTGCCCCATGGCACGATCGAGGCATGAGCAGCAGTACGTCCAGCACCGGCACCGTGGAGCGCGCCTTCGAGGCCGCCCTCTACGCGGACTCCGACGCGGCCCTCGACACGGGCGCCTCGCTGCTCGCCGCCGACCCCGCCTCCGACGCCGAACTCACCCGGCGCGGCGAGGAGTTCGTCGCCGGGGCCTGGCGGCGCGGCTGGCAGCCCGCCGACGTCGTACGGTTCGTGCGCCGCGAGCTGGACGACGCACACGTACAGCTGGTGTCAGCACTGATCCTCAGCGAGAGCGAGAGCGAGAGCGAGAGCGAGAGCCGGGGCGGGATTGGGAGCGGGGACCGCCGGCAGCCCCGAGGCCCCCGCTGGGCCGCCCAGCTCGAAGAACTGGAGGCGGAGCCCCGGGCACCCCGTACCGACCGCTTCTCGTACGCCACCGCCGTCCTGGAGCTCTACCGCCTGCTCCTCCGCCTCCCCGCCATCGAGCCCCTGGACATATCCCGGACGGGCCCGGCCACGGCCGCTCCCCAGGACACCCGCATGCTCACCCGTATCCGCGCCCTGCTCGCGAAGGCCGAGGCGACCGGGTTTCCGGAGGAGGCGGAGGCGCTCAGTGCCAAGGCGCAGGAGCTGATGGCGCGGCACAGCATCGACGAAGCGCTGCTGGCGGCGCGTACGCACGCGAAGGACGCGCCCGGCGCCTGCCGCATCGGTGTGGAGCCGCCGTACGAGACGGCCAAGGCGGTGCTCCTGGACGCGGTGGCCGGGGCGAACCGCTGCAAGGCCGTGTGGAACGACGCCCTCTGCTTCTCGACCGTCGTCGGCTTCGAACCCGATCTGGAGGCGGTCGAGCTCCTCTACACCTCACTCCTCGTGCAGGCCACGACGGCGATGACGAAGGCGGAGGCCGCCCAGCGGGCGGGTGGCCGGAAGCGTACGAAGACCTTCCGGCAGTCCTTCCTCGCCGCGTACGCGCACCGGATCGGCGACCGCCTCGCGTCCGCCGCCGAAGGCCAGGTGACGGCCACGGAGGGGGAGTTGCTGCCGGTCCTCGCGGCCCGCGACGTGGCGGTCGCGGACCACATGGACCGTATGTTCCCGGAGACTGTGACCACCCGGCTGCGCGGGGTCACCGACGCGGCCGGATGGCACGAGGGCGCCGCGGCGGCGGACCGGGCACAGGTCAAGGGCCGGCGCCCGATCCCGTAACGGGACCGCCCGTGGGGCTCAGTCGCCCGCGTGCGTGAACGGGGTCACGGAGGCGTCCAGCTCGCCCGCCCCGCCCTTGCCCGCGACGGGGCCGTACGACCACTTGAAGTCCTGTGTGGCGGTGGCCTCGGGCAGGCTGATCTTCAGCGTCTTCAGGTCGAGGGTGTTCGCGTCGCCCGCCGTGCCCCGTACGTAGGTGATGGTGAAGGACGCGGTGTCGTTCTTCGCCAGGGTCAGCTTCTCCGGCGTCGCGGCCTTGTCCGCGACGATGTCCGTGGAGGTGCTCCCGGCGTGGACTTCGAGGCCGGGGAAGCCCTTCAGGGTGCACGGGGAGTCGCGGTTGGTGATCGTGACGGGGACGTTGCCGGTGTCCCCGGCGGCCGGTGCGACGTTGGCGGGGCCGACCTGGATGCCGACCGAGTCGATCTTGCAGTCGGCTGCGGCGACGGCGTTCGTTTCGGTCTTGCCGGTCTCGCTGGTCTTGCTGCTGCTGCTGTTGTCGCCGCTGTCGTCGCAGGAGGTCAGGGCGAGGGCGGCCGCGAGGACGGTGACGGCGATGGGAAGGGCGCGCATGGGGTTCCCCCGGAGGTGGTGACGTGGTGCATGGATCATCACCCATTTCGATCCGCGGCCGTTGCCTGACCCCCTCCGGTCACACGAACGGGCCGCGGAACCCGAAGGATTCCGCGGCCCGTAACGATCAGACGTTCAGGAGCCCAGGCTCGCCGTCGGCAGCCCCGAGGGCAGCGTCCCGCCGTCGGACTTCGTGTAGATCTCCTGCCCGAAGCCCTCCCACTTGACCCGCATGGACGTGGAGTTGACGCTGGAGACCATGCCGGAGGCGCGGTCCTTGTTCCCGTCCGTGCAGGTCAGATGGATCATCTGCATGCCCGCCTCCTCACCGGCGGTACCGCTGCACACAGAGCCCCCCGTGGCGAAGAGCGCGGCCTGCTTGCCGGTGATCACCAGTGCCACGGCCTTGCCGTCCGTCGTCGCCAGCCAGCTGCCCTCCAGCTTGCTCTTGGCGGTAGAGGTGTCGCCCGAGCCACCGCCCGTGGCGGCCGACTCCGTCGCGGACGTGCTCGCACTGGGGCTCGTGGACTTGTCGCCGGACCCGCCGTCGTCGCTGCTGCAACCGGTCAGCGCGAGCGCGGCCGCCAGACCCGCGGCCGCGACCGCGATACGCGCCTGCTTGCGCGGAAAGGTCGCCGAAGTCACTGAAGCCCCCAAGGGTGGGTGATGATGCCGGAGTCGCCAGGCTCGCCTGCACGACCGCAGCAAGCTACCAGGAGGACTTGCGCACCCCCGGGAGGAATCCGGCGTGCGCTTGCTCACGCAGATTCACCCGGGAGAGGCCGAAGGTCCGCAGATAACCGCGCGGACGGCCGTCCACACTGTCCCGGTTGCGTACGCGGGTGGCGCTGGCGTCACGCGGCTGCCTGCGCAGTTCCTCCTGTGCGGCGAGCCGTTCGGCGTCGCTCGACGACGGCCGGCGGACGATCTCCTTCAGCTCGGCCCGCCGGACGGCGTACCGCGCGACGGTCTTCTGGCGCTTCTCGTTCTTCGCGATCTTGCTCTTCTTCGCCATCAGACCTTCACTCCTCGGGCCCGGATCCGCGCCACGGCCGCCTCGACGCCGATCGTGTCGACCGTCTTGATGCCCTTCGCGCTCAGCCGCAGCCGTACGAAGCGGCCCTCGCCCGGCAGCCAGTAGCGCTTGCGCTGGATGTTCGGGTCGAAGCGGCGGGATGTGCGGCGGTGGGAGTGGGAGATCTGGTTGCCGAAGCCCGGCCGGGCGCCGGTCAGCATGCAGTGCGCGGACAAGGGTGACGCACCTCTCTCGTGGATGTATTGGAAATGGGATTCATTTTCAGTAACATACCAGCCATGGCACGCAACGAACTCCGCCCCGTCATCAAGCTCCGGTCCACGGCCGGGACCGGCTTCACGTACGTCACCCGGAAGAACCGCCGGAACGACCCGGACCGGATGACCCTGCGCAAGTACGACCCGGCCGCGGGCCGCCACGTCGACTTCCGAGAGGAGCGCTGACCGCCATGCGTGAGGGAATCCACCCGGCGTACGGCCCGGTCGTCTTCCGGGACCGCGCCGCGAACCACGCCTTCCTGACCCGCTCGACCATGACCAGCGAGAAGACGGTCGAGTGGGAGGACGGAACCACCTATCCGGTGGTCGACGTCGAGATCTCGAACGTCAGCCACCCCTTCTACACGGGCAACGCGCGCGTCCTGGACACGGCCGGGCGTGTGGAGCGCTTCGAGCGCCGTTACGGAAAGCGGAGCTGAACGTGCCCGAGCTCTCCGTCGCGATCGTCGGCGGACTGCACGCCGATGCCCGCAGGGCGGCCGTCCAGCATCTGCTGACGGCCGTCCCGGGCAGCGTCGCGCTCCACCACGACCTCGCGACCGCCGCGGCGGGCACGGTCGTCCGTACGATCCGTGACCGCACCGGCATCCTCTCCACCGGCGAGGCACCCCTGGTCAACGACTGCGCGTGCTGCGCCCTGCGCGAGGACCTGGTGCCCGAACTGGAGCGGCTCGCGGACGCCGGCCTCACGCGGCTGGCCGTGGTCGAGCTGTGGGAGTCCGTGGAGCCCAAGGCCATGGCGGAGGTCGTGGCGGCGAGCGGCCTGCGGCTCACCGGTGTGATCACGGCCGTCGACCCGGCGCTGCTGCTCCCGTACCTCGGCAACGGCGACGACCTCGCCGACGGCGGCCTCGCCGCGGCCGCCACCGACCGGCGCACGGTGGCCGACACCTTCGCCCGACAGTTGGAGTACGCCCCCGTCCTCGCCGTGGCCGACTCGGAGGAGGCCGACGACGAGGACCGGGCGCTGCTGGCACAGTTGCACCCGACCGCCCGCCAAGTGCCCCTCCACTACGGGGGCTTGGCGCGCTCCCCGCTGGCCGAGGCCGCGCTCGCCGGGTTCGACGTCGAGGCGGCGGCCGCGGCCCAGCATCCGGCGTGCGCGCTACTCCCGGCCGACGCCGACGCGCACGGCGTCGCCACCCTCGTATGGCACCGCCGTCGCCCCTTCCACCCCGAGCGGCTGTACGCGGCCCTGGAGGACCTGACCTGCGCGGCCGCGCGCAGCCGGGGGCGGTTCTGGCTCGCCGACCGGCCCGACACGCTGCTGCACTGGGACGCCGCCGGGGGAGCGCTGTGTGTGGAGAACGTGGGCCCGTGGCTCGCCTCGCTGCCGGACGCGGCGTGGGACATGGTCCCGCCGGTGCGCCGGGCCGCCGCCGCGCTCGACTGGCACCCGGAGCACGGCGACTGCTGCCAGCACCTGGTGTTCACCTCCCCCGGCCTCGACCGCGACGGACTCGAACTCCTCCTGGAGTCCTGCCTGTTGACCGACATCGAGTACGCCGCCGGACGCGCCGCCTGGAAACGGCTGCCGCCCGCCTTCGACACCCTCCTGGAAGTCTGAGAAGCCTCATGCCCCGCAAGACCGAACGTAAGCCCGCCAAGTCCCGCCCCAATCCGCTGGACCGCGACGGGATCACGTACATCGACTACAAGGACACCGATCTGCTGCGCAAGTTCATCTCCGACCGCGGCAAGATCCGCAGCCGTCGCGTCACGCGCGTGACGGCGCAGCAGCAGCGGATGCTGGCCCGCGCCATCAAGAACGCGCGGGAGATGGCGCTGCTGCCGTACTCGTCCGCGTCCCGGTAGGCCCCGCGTTTCAGGGGCGCGGGGAACTGCGTGACAAGCCCCCACCGGTCCGCGGACAGAGAACAACCCAGGGGGTAAGGGCCGCCCCGCAACTTCGGTCTAGGGCTGGACGGCTCCAGTACTGAGGTGTGGGGCGGTCGGCGGGCCAGGCCCTATAAGGTCGGCGCTGCTATCCGACCGAAGAGGACCCTCCGATGGTGACGTATGACCAGTTGGCTGGGTGGGCCGGTGCCAGGCATGTCACGCGAGCTGATCCGGAGGTCGTATCCGGCTGGCGGATCCCCGAGGCCATGAAGGTGCCGCTCGTCGAGGTCGGCGTTCCGGTGGCCCCGCGCCTGATCGAGCGGATCGTGTTTCAAAGCGAGGGTGAACCGGCCCTGCACACGTCTCGCGGCTCCCTCTACCGCCTGGCAGATCACAGCGACCGTGATGTGCCGATGGAGCGGTCGTCGTTCGGTGTCGAGCCGGAGACCGGTGCGGTCTACTACGTCATGCCGGACGGGGAGGCATGGTTCGCCAACTCGACTCTCGGCCTGTGGCTCCACACCCTGCATTGCTACGGCAGCCACGTCACGGCCTCAGAGCTCCTCAGAGAGCCGGACGAGCCCGAGGAGTACTTCTCTGACGAGGACGAAGAGCGGGCTCTGGCTGAGCTGGGCCACCTTGTCCAGGAGCTGAAAGAGATCGATCCAGCAGCTTTCCAGGGCTACGCCGGGTTCCTCTGGCCAGAGCTCCTCGACCGGTGGCTCTACTAACCGCAGATCCGTATCGGCCCACGCTCCAGCCCAACTCGAAACCGCCCCCGCACCGTTGACATGCGACTTCTCCCGCACAAGCCGAAGCGGACCCCTCCCGTCCGGTGCCCCGGCGCCACCCCCGCCCGTCCCGCGGACTGGACCACTACGTGGACACTGGAACACCAAGGCCCCAGTACGCGTCTGTTCCTAATACACGAGGGATCCGATTCGGACGATCCCGCACGGATGTTGGCGCGGAAGAGCATGAACGGGGGCCGGAGATCGCATGTCCTGCGATCTCCGGGGCAGGCGCTGAACCGGATGCAGGCCGTATGCAGTCCGCGTACGGACCGGCGAGCAGCAGGCCGTAGTCAAGTGAGCGACAGCCGGTAGTCAAGCGCCGGTAAAAGCTGTAACCGCAGGACCACCCCGCGTGCACGTGCATCTGCCCATGCATCTGCACATGAACAGAGCTATGATCCGGGTCAGTTGACCACTGCATCTATGGCCACTTCAGCCACTGCACGACCGGGGAGCAACCTGTGGACCACGACGTGTACGACGTGGATGACGTGTACAACGGCATGGCTGACGACGTGTACAACGGCATGGCCGCGACCGAGCTGAACGGGGTGGCCTGGCAGAAGAGCCGGCACAGCAACTCGCAGGGCTCCTGCGTGGAGTTCGCGCGGCTGCCCGGCGGTGATGTGGCCGTGCGGAACTCGCGGTTCCCCGAAGGGCCCGCGCTCGTCTACACGCGTGCCGAGATCGAAGCGATGCTCCTGGGCATCAAGGACGGCGAGTTCGACCACCTGATCATGGGCTGATGCCGGGCCCCTGAGGGTGCAACCCAGCGCGACGGCCGTTCAACCCTGTGTAACGCGCGTAGAACCGCGGCGCCAAAAGGCGCCGCGGTTCGTTATTCGGCGGGGATCGCCGCCGGCCCCGGCTGTGGCAGCCGGAACAGCGCCCACACGACCTTGCCGCTGAGGGTGCCCGCGAGCGGGTGCCAGCCCCAGCTGTCGGCGAAGGAGTCGACCAGGAACAGGCCGCGGCCCGACTCCGCCGAGAAGTCGTCCGAGTCGCCCGCGACCGGGCTGTCGTGACTGGGGTCGCGCACCGCGCACACCAGACGTGAGGTCCACCGCATCAAGTGCAGCCGCACGGGCGGCCCTTGGTCGTCCGAGCGGGGCGTGTCCGAGGGCAGTGCGTGCCGCAGCGCGTTGGTGACGAGCTCGGAGACCACCAGACAGACGTCGTCGAAGCGGTCGCCGATGTCCCACTGATCCAGCGTTCTGCGGGTGAACTGCCGTGCTTCGCGCACCGCTTCATAGCGGGCGGGCAGGGCGCAGGAAGCGGCGTTGGACACGGCCGCGGGGTCGAGCGGCGGAAGTCCCTGCCGTAAGGGCTCGAGCATGGTCGATCCATTCGTCCCCATGCGAGGCACTCCCGGGTGTTCGCGGTCGTTGCGATGCAGCGGTGGCGCGAGGACCATGGTTCCGAATGCGTACAGCAGATGCAAGGGCAGATGCACGTGCACGCGCCCGAATTGGACCTTCCTCTACCGCTTCTTGCTCATTTCTTCTGTCACCTTCTTCCCTCCTGTTGCCCCTCTCCTGATCTTTTTCTGTGTGACTCCTTTGGCTACTTTCCGTTTCCGTAATCGAACGAGTACTGCTTGAAGTGTTTTAGTGGCAGACTTCGGCCCTTGAAGACGGTTGGGGAGGCGGACGAACGTGAGCGCTGGTGAGTCGAGCGGCTCGGTGGTGCGGCGCATGCTGCTGGGATCACATCTCCGGCGCCTGCGGGAAGCGCGCGGCATCACCCGGGAAGCGGCCGGTTACTCGATCCGTGCCTCCGAATCGAAGATCAGCCGCATGGAGTTGGGACGGGTGAGCTTCAAGACGCGCGACGTCGAGGACCTGCTGACGTTGTACGGCATCAACGACGAGGCGGAGCGCACCTCCCTGGTCTCCCTCGCCAAAGAGGCCAATGTCGCCGGCTGGTGGCACAGCTACTCCGACGTCCTGCCCAGCTGGTTCCCCACCTACGTCGGCCTCGAAGGCGCGGCCCATCTGATCCGCTCGTACGAAGTGCAGTTCGTGCACGGCCTGTTGCAGACCGAGGCGTATGCACACGCGGTCGTCGAGCGCGGGATGAGGGGTGCGAGCGCCGCCGACATCGACCGGCGCGTCGCGCTGCGCCTGGAGCGCCAGAAGTACCTCGTCTCCGAGAACTCCCCGGAGTTCCACATCGTCCTCGACGAGGCCGCGCTGCGCCGCCCGTACGGCGACCGCGAGGTGATGCGCGGACAGCTCCAGCATCTGATCGACATCTCGGAGCGCCCCAACGTACGACTTCAGGTCATGCCGTTCAGCTTCGGCGGGCACTCCGGCGAGAGCGGTTCCTTCACCATCCTGAGCTTCCCGGAGTCCGACCTGTCGGACGTCGTCTATCTGGAACAGCTCACCAGCGCGCTCTATTTGGACAAGCGCGAGGACGTCACCCAGTACGAGGGCGCGCTCAAGCAGCTGCAACAGGACAGCCCCGGCCCGTCCGAGAGCCGCGATCTGCTCCGGGGGCTGCTCCAGCTCTCCTGAGAATCCGTGATGAGTCTTCCCGGACTCTGCGGCTGTGTTCTCCAACTCCCTTGAAACACAAGTACGATGACGCGTGATCAGACCGTGATCGGATGTCTGCTTCGGCAGCGCAGGGATTGAGGGATTGAGGGATCACATGTCGTCCTACTTCACCGACCTGGCCCAGCAGTACATCGACGGCGAGTGGCGTCCAGGCACCGGATCCTGGGACATCATCGACTTCAACCCGTACGACGGCGAGAAGCTGGCCTCGATCACGATAGCCACGACGGACGAGGTCGATCAGGCGTACCGCGCGGCCGAGCGCGCCCAGAAGGCGTGGGGCGCGACCAACGCGTACGCCCGTCGCGCCGTCTTCGAGAAGGCCCTGCGCCTCATCGAGGAGCGCGAGGCCGAGATATCCGAGGTGATCATCGCCGAGCTCGGCGGCACCCGCCTCAAGGCGGGCTTCGAGCTGCACCTCGCCAAGGAGTTCCTGCGCGAGTCGATCCAGCTGGCGCTGCGTCCCGAAGGCAAGATCATCCCCTCGCCGATCGACGGCAAGGAGAACCGCGTCTACCGCGTCCCGGTGGGCGTCGTCGGCGTCATCAGCCCCTTCAACTTCCCCTTCCTCCTCTCGCTGAAGTCGGTCGCCCCGGCGCTGGCGCTCGGCAACGGTGTGGTCCTCAAGCCGCACCAGAACACCCCGATCGTCGGCGGCTCCCTGGTCGCGAAGATCTTCGAGGACGCGGGCCTGCCCGCCGGTCTCCTCAACGTCGTCATCACCGACATCGCCGAGATCGGCGACGCCTTCATCGAGCACCCGGTCCCGAAGGTCATCTCCTTCACCGGCTCGGACAAGGTCGGCCGCCATGTGGCCACCGTCTGCGCCTCGCACTTCAAGAGCGCGATCCTCGAACTGGGCGGCAACAGCGCGCTGGTGGTCCTGGACGACGCGGACATCGACTACGCGGTCGACGCGGCGGTCTTCAGCCGGTACGTCCACCAGGGCCAGGTCTGCATGGCCGCGAACCGCGTCCTCGTGGACCGCGCGATCGAGGCCGAGTTCACCGAGAAGTTCGTCGCCAAGGTCAAGACCCTGAAGGTCGGCGACCCGGCCGACCCCCAGACGATCATCGGCCCGGTCATCAACTCCTCGCAGGCGGACGCGATTTCGGGCACCGTCGACCAGGCGATCGCGGAGGGCGCCACCGCCCTCGTACACGGCACGACGACCGACAACCTCGTCGAGCCCTCCGTCCTGACGGGCGTCCCCGCCGGCTCGGCCCTCCTCCAGCAGGAGATCTTCGGCCCGGTCGTCTTCCTCGTCCCCTTCGACGGCGAGGAGGAGGCGGTCCGCCTCGTCAACGACACCCCGTACGGGCTCTCCGGCGCCGTCCACACCGGCGACATCGAGCGCGGCGTGAACTTCGCCAAGCAGATCGACACCGGCATGTTCCACGTCAACGACGGCACCGTGCACGACGAACCGCTCGTCCCCTTCGGCGGCGAGAAGCACTCCGGCATCGGCCGCCTGAACGGCGAGACGACCGTCGACGCGTTCACCACCCTGAAGTGGATCTCGGTGCAGCACGGGCGGAGCTTCTTCCCGTTCTAGGACTTCCTCGCGTCGCCGGGCCCTTGCGGACAGAAGCTGACCGCAAGGGCCCGTAGCTTCGTCGGTGTCGGGCAGAAGGTGCCCGGCAGGAGGACCCGACGAAAGGCGGCCGGTCATGGTGACTCACGTTGCGGCGGAGGCTCACGGCGACGAGCGGGGAGCGCTGCTCTCGTTCCTGGAGGCGGAGCGGGGCGGGATCCGGCGGGCCCTGATCGGCCTGACGGCGGAGCAGGCCGCGAGCCGGCCGAGCGCGAGCGAACTGTCGCTGTCGGGACTGCTCAAGCATGCCGCGGAGGTCGAGCAGGGCTGGATCGCCCGCGCCAGGGGCGAGCAGCCGGCCGTCAAGCGGGACGAGTCGAACTGGCACGAGTGTTTCGTCCTCGTCGGCGAAGAGACCGTCGCGTCGCAGTTGGCGCACTGGGAGAAGGTCGCCGCCGAGACCGACGCGTTCATCCGCTCGGTGCCCAGCCTCGACGACACCTTCGCGCTCCCGAGCGACCCCTGGTTCCCGCCGGAGGGGCGCGTCTCGATGCGCTGGGTGCTGCTGCGCCTGATCTCGGAGATGGCCCGCCACTCCGGCCACGCCGACATCATCCGCGAGTCCCTGGACGGCGCGACCGCCTTCGAGCTGGTGGCCAAGGAGCAGGGCACGTCCTGGTCCTGACCCCGGACGCCCTAACCTGGGGCCCATGTCAGCGATCCGTCTCCTCGTGCTCGGCGCCGTCCGCCAGCACGGGCGGGCCCACGGCTACCAGGTGCGCAACGACCTGGAGTACTGGGGCGCGCACGAGTGGTCCAACGCCAAGCCCGGCTCGATCTACCACGCACTCAAGCAGATGGCGAAGCAAGGGCTGCTGCTGGCCCACGAGATCGCGCCGTCCACGGCCGGCGGACCGCCCCGTACCGAGTACGAGATCACGGACCAGGGCACCGAGGAGTACTTCTCGCTGCTGCGCGCCGCGCTGACCTCGTACGACCAGAAGACGGACGTCAAGTCGGCGGCGATCGGCTTCATCGTCGACCTGCCGAGGGCCGAGGCGGTGGCCCTGCTGAAGGAACGGACCCGCCGCATCGAGGAGTGGCGGGCCGCCGTCACCGAGCACTACGTGCCCGAGGACGGCCCCGGGCAGCTCGGCCACATCGGCGAGATCATGAACCTCTGGATCCACACGGCCGACGCCGAGGCCGAGTGGACCCTGGGCCTGATCGCGCGGATCGAGGGCGGGGCGTACACCTTCGCGGGGGAGGGCGAGCCGTTCGTGGGCGTGCTCGGGGACGGCGAGGAGAACCCGTACGCGACGGGGGCGCCGCATCCGGGGGATGCTCGCTGATCAAGTGGGACCAACGCCTCGCGTGTAGCCACGCCTCCGTCGGCGATGGTGCGCGTGCTGACTGCGCGACGTGGGCCAACTGGGCTCACCGTGTGAGCCGGGGTCACTCCTCGATCAGGCTGCGCAGGTCGATGTCGACCGGGAAGGGGACGACGGTCGTGAGCTTGTCGGTATGGACAGGGCGGTCGGGGCGCGGGATCAGGACCCCGCTGTCCTCGTCGAGCCAGAACTGGTGCACCTCCGGAACGTCGTCCTCGCCGCGCTCGACGCGCCAGTAATGGGCGATTCCGGCCTCGGCATACATGCCGGGCTTGCGGAAACGGTCGTCGGTGCGTGAGCCGGGGGAGACGATCTCGACGGCGAGGACGACGCTCGCGACAGGCGTGCAGTCCATGGTGCGGATGTCGACCTCGGTCTTGTCGTACACGACGATGTCCGGCCTCGGCACATTGCGATCATCGAACTGGGTCCAGCGTTCGACGTCTGTGCCGTACGGCGGGCGCTGGACGCTCCTCAGCCGGAAGTACAGCTCGTTCCGGACCCGGTCGTGCCACCACGTCGTCACCCCACGTACCACGATGTTCCCATCCACGAGATCCCAGTCGAACGGGACGTCCAGTTCCTTGACCTGGTCCCATGTCCAGCCCTCCTCGGGCGGGTACATCCAGTTCTCGGAGGTGGCCCGCAACGCCTGCTCGCCGGTGTGTGCCTCTGCGGCCATGACAGCTCCCATGGAGGAGATCGTGAGTGGTGGTGCTCCCAGCTGTTCCCCGTACGACAGTAGTGTCACTCGCCGGAGTGAGGGGGCAACGTTCCTGCGGGCTTGTCAGACGCCGAGTTGTGCCTGCATCTGATTCGCTAGAGTGTTCGATCGCGCTGCCGGTCCGCACTGCCGGTCCGCAGGCCCCCGTTCCGCAGCGAGGAGTGCCGTAATGCCCATGCCTCAGCGACTTCTGACGATCAGCCGGTCGGACGCGCGAAAGCTGGCCCTCTCGCGGCAGCACCTGTCCGCCGCCCGCCCCCCGGCGGACGCGACCGGCCTGCGCACCGTCCTGAGGTCGCTGCGCTATCTCCAGCTGGACCCCGTCAGCGTCGTGGCCCCGAGCCATGAACTGGTCCTCTGGAGCCGCCTCGGCCCCCGGGCCGGCGCCCAACTGCCCACCCTCTGGTGGCAGGAGCGGTGGCTGTTCGAGTACTGGGCGCACGCGGCGGCCCTCGTCCTCACCGAGGACTACCCCGTCCACCGGGTGTCGATGGACGGCTATCCCCCCAAGAACCTGTCGTTCACCAGCACCTGGATGGCGGCCAACGGCCAACTGAGCGAACACATACTGCGGCGCCTCGCCGAAGGCGCCCCCCTGCCCACCGACGCCTTCGAGGACCGCTCGGTGATGGACTGGCCCTCCTCCGGCTGGACCGCGGGCCGCAACGTCGAGCGGATGCTGACCTTCCTCTGGCTCCAGGGCAGGATCATGGTGGCGGGCCGTGCGGCGGGACAGCGGCTCTGGGGCCTGCCCGACGCCTGTCTCCCGGCCGACGCCGACCGGGTGGCGGTGTCGCCCCGGGAGATGGTCACCACGGCCACGGAGCACACGCTGCGCGCCCTCGGCGTCGCCCGCCCGCTGGACCTCAAGCAGTACTTCGTGCGCGGCAAGTACGACGGCCTGCCCGAGGTGCTGCGCACCCTCACCGGCGAGGGCCGCGTGGTCCCGGTGAAGGTCGAGGACGCGCCCACCGGCTCCGAGACCTGGTACGTGCACGCCGACGCCCTCGCCGAACTGGAGGCGATCCGGGCCGGCGACTGGCAGGGCCGCACCGCGCTGCTCTCGCCCTTCGACAACCTCATCAACGACCGCCGCCTCACCGAACGCCTGTGGGGCTTCGCCTTCCGCAACGAGATGTACGTCCCGAAGGCCAAACGCGAGTACGGCTACTACCTCCTTCCCATCCTGCACGGCGACCGCCTCGTCGGCCGGACCTCGCCGCGCTTCGACAAGAGCCGGGGAGTCCTGCTGGTCGAGGGCCTCTACCTGGAGCCCGACACGAAGCCGACGGCCGCGCTGTGCCGGGCGGTCACCGCTCAACTCGCCGACCTGGCCGCCCTCGTGGGCGCGACCGGCATCGAGTACGGCGACAAGGTGCCCGACCGCTGGCGCCCGTTGCTCGGCTGACGTTCTTCGTTGATGGTCTCCGGCGGGCTCTAGTGGTGAAAGCTGCTCGCCGCGCTCTTGTCGCGCGTCAACGGGCCCGATTGCTGCCGCAGTTCGGGCAGCAGACTGCTCAGGTCCTCCATGAAGAGGTCGGAGAGGTCGGTCGAGAAGCCGTTACGGCAGACCACGCGCAGGACGGACAGGTCCTCGCGGTTCTCCGGGAAGGTGTACGCGGGCAGCAGCCAGCCACGCTCACGCATGCGCCGGGACACGTCGAAGACGTCGTACGCGGTCACGTCGGGCGCGGTCGTGAAGGCGAAGACGGGCAGCTCGTCGCCCCGGGTGAGGAGGGTGAAGTCGCCCAGCGCCTCGATGCGTTCGGCGAGCCCGCGGGCCACGTCGCGAGTGGTCTGCTGCACCGCCCGGTAGCCCTCACGGCCGAGGCGCAGGAACGTGTAGTACTGCGCCACGACCTGCGCGCCCGGCCGGGAGAAGTTGAGCGCGAAGGTCGGCATGTTGCCGCCCAAGTAGTTGACCCGGAAGACGAGTTCCTCGGGCAGCTCGACCTCCGACCGCCACAGCGCCCAGCCGACACCCGGGTAGACCAGGCCGAACTTGTGCCCCGAGGTGTTGATCGACGACACCCTCGGCAGCCGGAAGTCCCAGACCAGGTCCTCGTCGAGGAAGGGCGCGATCATCGCCCCGGAGGCGCCGTCGACATGGACGGGGATGTCCAGGCCCGTACGCTCCTGGAGCTCGTCGAGGGCCGCGCACAGCTCGGCGATCGGCTCGTACGACCCGTCGAAGGTGGACCCGAGGATGCCGACGACCCCGATGGTGTTCTCGTCGCACAGCTCGGCCGCCGCCTTCGGATCGAGGTGGAAACGGTCGCCCTCCATGGGGACCAGACGTGGCTCGACCTCCCAGAAGTTGCAGAACTTGTCCCAGCAGACCTGGACGTTGACCCCCATCACGAGGTTCGGCCGGGCTCCGGGGTAGCGGTCGGCGTTCCGCTGGGTCCAGCGGCGCTTGAGGGCCATTCCGGCGAGCATGCACGCCTCGCTCGACCCGGTCGTCGAACAGCCCACCGCGGCCGCCGGATCCGGCGCGTTCCACAGATCGGCGAGCATCGCCACGCAGCGCCGCTCCAGTTCGGCCGTGCGCGGGTACTCGTCCTTGTCGATCATGTTCTTGTCCCGGCACTCCGCCATCAGCACCCCGGCCTGCGGCTCCATCCAGGTGGTGACGAAGGTGGCGAGGTTCAGCCGCGAGTTGCCGTCCAGCATGAGCTCGTCGTGGACGATCTGGTACGCGGTCATGGGCGCCAGCGGGCCCTCGGGAAGCTTGTGCTTGGGCGGGGCATCGATCATTCCGCTGACCGGATTCGTCTCCCCGTAGAACGGGTTGACGGACATCGGGCGCTCGTCGGGCTTCTCGTGGCCTTGGTGCAGTGGCATGTCGCCTCCAGACGGTCTTGCGGTGCGGTGCGGTGCGGTGCGGTCAGCGGATCGGGGTTCCGTCGTCGTGAAGCTGCATCTGCGGTCGTCCGGTCACCAGCAGCCAGGCCGGCAGGGACGCGATGCACAGCAGGGCGATGATCGAGGGGGAGGCCACGAGGGCGGCGGCCGTGAACAGGCTCACCCAGCCCTGCCGGGTGATGGCAAGGAGCATGCCCAGCACTCCCATGGACACGCCGAGCGCCGGAGGGACCGACGACACGAGCGCGTGGGCGCACAGGCCGAATGCGGTGCCCACGAAGACGGCGGGGAAGATACGGCCGCCCCGGAATCCGCAGGACGCCGCGATGAGCAGGGCGGCCAGTTTCACCCCGGACATCAGCGCGAACTGACCCGCGGACCAGCCGTCCGGGGTCTGGGCCAGCTCGTCGATCTCGGCCAGACCCTTGAAGAGCGTCAGATGCCCGCCCAGGCACCCGAGGAGGCCCAGGACGACTCCGCCGACCGGGAGCGCCACCATGGGGTGCCCGAGGCGCGAGAAGGCGCTGTGGACGTAGGGGAAGGCGTAGACCGCGAGCATGCCGAACACCGCGGCCGCGGACGCGATCACGAGCGCGGCCAGCAGGTCGCCCCAGCCGGGCGGGCCGAGCGGGGGCAGATGGAGGTCGAACTGCGGATGGTTCACCAGACTGGTGGTCATCGAGCCCACCGCAGCCGCCGCCAGCGGTGCGAAGAGGTTGTCCCACAACTTCCCCGGCATCTTCTTCCCGGCCAACGCCTCCGAGATGACCAGTGCCGCCGCGACCGGCGTACCGAACAGCGCACCGATGGTCGCCGACTCGGCCAGCGTCACCCACAGGGCGCCGGGCAGTACGGGCAGAAACCTGCGGCCCAGCCAGAACGCGAGCGCCACGTTGACGGCGATGATCGGGTTCTCGGGGCCCAGGCTCGGACCGCCCGCCAGCATCAGCGCCGTCGCCACCAGCAGCCCCGGCAGCACCAGGAGCGGCATGGGGGACGCGTTGAGTCCCAGGGTGGCCGGGTCGGGGCCCGCGTGCCCCGGCGCCTTCCACACCACGAGTCCGACGGCCACACCCGTCGCGGTGAGCATGACGATCATCCAGAGCGAGGAGTAGCCGCCGATGCCCAGAGCGTCCGGCAGGGTTGTCCACAGCACGTCCTGGAGCTGCTCGGCGAGCTTGCTGACGCCCACATAGAGCAGACTCGCGCCCGCGCCCACGAGGACAGCCGGGAGGAGCAGCGCCAGCAGCGTCCGGGCGGGCGTCGCCGGAGCGGGTGCCGGTGGGGCCGCGTCGTGGGTCACGCGCCCACACTAAGCGGACAAAAGGGACACGACATCCCGAGGATTCTCTCCGGCCCACCAGGGGTTCGCTCCGGCCCCGGTGACATCGGGCTTGCACCTCACGTCACGTGAGGGCTCATCGTGAAGCGCGTACCGAGAAGGGAGCGGAAGTGAGTTACTCAGTGGGCCAGGTCGCCGGTTTCGCCGGGGTCACGGTGCGCACGCTGCACCACTACGACGAGATCGGCCTGCTCGCGCCCGGCGAGCGCAGCCACGCGGGCCACCGGCGCTACGGCGACGCGGACCTCGACCGGCTGCAGCAGATCCTGTTCTACCGGGAGCTCGGCTTCCCGCTCGACGAGGTCGCCGCCCTGCTCGACGACCCGGAAGCGGACCCGCGCGCGCACCTGCGCCGGCAGCACGAGCTGCTGACCGCCCGGATCGAGAAGCTGCAGAGGATGGCCGCGGCCGTGGAGCACGCCATGGAGGCACGGAAGATGGGCATCAACCTCACGCCCGAGGAGAAGTTCGAGGTCTTCGGGGACGACGATCCGGAGAAGTACAACGAGGAGGCCGAGCAGCGCTGGGGCGGCACCTGGACGTACGAGCAGTCGCAGAAGCGGGTCGCCCGCTACACGAAGGACGACTGGCTGCGCATCAAGGAGGAGACCACCGCCTGGAGCGAGCGGTACGGCGCACTCGTGGCGCAGGGCGTACCGGCCGTCGACGAGCGGGCGATGGACCTCGCGGAGCAGCACCGCCGGCACATCACCAAGTGGTTCTTCGACTGTCCGTACAAGATCCACCAGGGGCTCGGCGAGATGTACGTCTCCGACGAGCGTTTCAAGGCGTTCTACGAGGCCATCGGGCCCGGCGTCGCCGAGCACCTGAGGGACGCGATCGCGGCGAACGCCGAGAGGCACTCCCAGGGGGCCTGACGGCGGCATGCGTCATGAGACCTGCCGGTAAGGGGCGCCCGCCCTTACGGGTGCCCCTTACGCGGGTGCGCTGTTCCTCGGACCGGGCGGACCGGGTGTGCGGACCGGGTGTGCGCTATTCCTTCACCAGGACGACCGCTGTCCCATACGCGCACACCTCCGTGCCCACGTCCGCCGCCTCCGTCACGTCGAAGCGGAACATCAGCACACCGTTCGCGCCACGCGTGCGCGCCTGCTCGATCAGCCGCTCCATGGCCTGGTTGCGGGTCTCCACGAGCGTCTTGGTGAGCCCCTTGAGCTCACCGCCGATCATCGACTTCAGACCGGCGCCGATCTGGCTGCCCAGATGCCGGGAGCGCACGGTGAGGCCGAAGACCTCGCCGATGACCTGCTGGACGCGGTAACCGGGTGCGTCGTTCGTCGTCACGACCAGTACGTCCGACTGGGGACCCTGGCCGCCTCCGTATTCCTCGATGCCCATGGCTCACAGCTTTGTGCCAGGGGGCGCACAGTGCATCCTGGAGACACCGGTGGAACCTGGCGAGGACACATTGCGTTGATAGCTTTGGTCGGCCGTACCAGGAGTGCCGTACCTTCCTTCACCCCTCAGGAGCCCGGAACCGTGACGACGCTTGCCCTTGGTCCAAGCTGGCTGGATCCGAACACGCTCCTGGACAGCTACGGCATCTGGGGCCTGCTGCTCGTCGTCTTCGCCGAGTCCGGCCTGCTCATCGGTTTCTTCCTGCCGGGCGACTCGCTGCTGTTCACCTGCGGCCTGCTGATCACCGCGGGCACGATGGACTTTCCCCTCTGGGCGGCCGTACTCCTGATCTGCCTCGCCGCGATCCTCGGCGACCAGGCGGGCTATCTCTTCGGCAAGAAGGTCGGCCCCTCGCTCTTCACCCGCCCGAACTCCCGCCTCTTCAAGCAGGAGAACGTGGTCAAGGCCCACGAGTTCTTCGAGAAGTACGGGCCCAAGTCCCTGGTCCTGGCCCGTTTCGTGCCCATCGTGCGCACGTTCACGCCGATCATCGCGGGCGTCAGCGGCATGAAGTACCGCTCGTTCATCACCTTCAACATCATCGGCGGCGTCCTGTGGGGCGCGGGCGTCACGCTGCTCGGCTCCTGGCTCGGCAACATCGACTTCGTCCACAAGAACATCGAGGCGATCCTGATCCTGATCGTCCTCGTCTCCGTGGTCCCCATCGCCATCGAGTTCCTCCGCGCCCGCTCCAAGGCCAAGAAGAACCCGCCCCAGGCGACCCCCGCCCCGGCCCCGGCGCAACAGCAGCCGCAGCCCCCGGTCATGGACGACGCGACGACCCAGCTGCGCCGCGTACCGCCGGCCCACCAGGACCAGAACCAGCAGCAGTACGGCTACGACCAGAACCAGGGCTACCCGCAGCAGCCGTACCCGCAGCAGTACCAGGACCCGTACCAGCAGCAGTACGGCTACGACCAGGGCCAGACCTACCCGCCCGAGCAGTACCCCCAGGGCTACCAGCAGCAGCCGTACGCCTCGGACCAGGGCTACTACGAAGAGGGCTACCCGCAGAACCGAGGCTGAGCAAAGGCGCCCCCGAAACGGGCGCGGGGACGGCGCGACCAGCCACAAACAACCCGCAGTCGCCGTCCGACACAAGGCCCCGAGCTCCTAGGCGCTCAGTACCCCCGAGTCCGCTTCGCAGCCCTGCGCCCCCCGGCGGAGCCGCCCGGCACACGCAAGAACAGCCGCGAAATCTCCGACCCCAGGTTCACCCCAATGGCGATGGCCATGGCAAGCGCGGCAGCCTTGGTGAGCGACACCAGCCCCTTGTCCACCTCGTTCTGCGCGATCGACAACAGCCCGAAATAGGTCGCCGACCCTGGCAACAGGGGCCCGATCGCCGCGGTGGTGTACGGCAGCGCCGAAGCGAACCGATACCGCGACAGCAGCTGCCCGAACAGCCCCACCAGCCCCGCCGCGACGGCGGTCGAGGCGACGGGCGAGATCCCGCCCGCGTAGTGCATCGCCCCGTACACCGACCAGGCCACGCCTCCGTTGAGGGTCACCGCGAGCACGGTGGACCGTTCCTGCTGGAGCAGGATCGCGAAGGTGAGCGACAGCAGCATGGACGCGGCGATCTGGAGCAAGGGCCGCTCGGAGATGTTCAGTGCCGCGTCGGGGTTGAGCTGGGCGCCCAGCTTCACGCCGAAATAGAGCACTAGTAGGACACCGACAACGATGCCGACAAAGAAGTACATGACTTCGAGCAGGCGTGCGGCCGCGGTGATGTAGAAGCCGGTCAGCCCGTCCTGCACGCCCGCGACGAGCGCCCGCCCGGGCAGCAGCGCGAACAGCCCACCGGTGATCACCGCGGACGCGTTCACATCGACGTGCGCCACCGTGAGCGCGACACCGATCGCGGCCGGCGGCATCGCGGCCACCGTGAACTGGTAGAACTCCGGCAGCCCGCGCCCCGCGCACAGCCACGCGAGCCGGTCGCCCAGCATCGCGCCGAGCGCCGCGGCGATGAACACGAGCGCGTCACCGCCGACGAGCACCGAGGCCGCGCCCGCGAGGAGTCCGCCGGCGGCGGTCAGCCCCCAGCCGGGGTACGGGTGCCGGTTGCGCCGGATCTCCGCGAGCCGCCGGTAGGCGTCCTCCGGGGAGTTCGCGGTCTCCGGGTCGCTGAGGTCGGCGACGAGCCGGTAGACGGCCCCGAGGCGCGTGTAGTCGGTGCCGCGGCGGCGTACCGTCCGGGACGCCGTGACGGGGTCCTCCACCAGCGACGGCTGGTGCGAGATGGACAGCTGGGTGAAGGTGACCGTCGGCTCGCAGCGGTCCAGTCCGTAGGAGCGGCAGACGGCGAACATCGCCGCCTCCACGTCCTCGGCGCCCTCACCGCCCGCGAGCAGCAGTTCGCCGATACGCAGCGTCAGGTCGAGCACGCGCGGGACGGCGGGACCCGACTCGTCCTCCTTGTGCACGGGTTCGGGCGCGGGCCGCTCGGTCACCGGCATGCGCAGCATCGTGCGCATGCGGTCCTGCCAGGGCGCGTCCTTGGACAGGCTGACTACGGGTATGCCGGCCGCCGGCGTGAAGGCGGGCGGGGCGTCCTGGGCGCTGTACGTGCGCGGGGTGCTGAACGCCGAACCCTCCGCCTCGACGGCGGGCGGCTGCGGCACGCCCTTGGGGAGCGCGAACTCGGAGGTGGTCTGCGACTCGTCCTCGACCGCGGGTTCCATGCCGTCCGGCGGCACGAAGGCGCTCTTCGCCTCGTCCGACTGCGGCTTGCGGTCCTCCGCCTCCGTCACCCATCGCTCCCGACTACGCACTCCAGTACGCCTCAGTATGCGCACTGGCAAACGAACGGGCCGCGCCACCCCGTAAGGGATGACGCGGCCCGCGAGGCACAGAAGGGGTCAGTGACCGCCCTGGTCCTTGAGACGCTTGTAGGAACGCTCGATCTCGGCCTCGGCCTCGGCGCGGCCCACCCAGTTGGCGCCCTCGACGGACTTGCCGGGCTCCAGGTCCTTGTAGACCTCGAAGAAGTGCTGGATCTCCAGGCGGTCGAACTCCGACACGTGGTGGATGTCGCGCAGGTGCTCCACACGCGGGTCGTGCGCCGGGACGCACAGCAGCTTGTCGTCGCCGCCGGCCTCGTCCGTCATACGGAACATGCCGATCGCGCGGCACTGGATGAGACAGCCGGGGAAGGTCGGCTCGTCCAGAATGACCAGGGCGTCCAGCGGGTCGCCGTCCTCGCCGAGGGTGTTCTCGACGAAGCCGTAGTCGGCCGGGTAACTGGTCGAGGTGAAGAGTCGACGGTCCAGGCGGATCCGACCGGTCTCGTGGTCCACCTCGTACTTGTTCCGCGAACCCTTCGGAATCTCGATCGTGACGTCGAACTCCACCGGTGGCTCCTCCATGATCAGCACATAGTTCTGGTGGTTAAGTGTCCCTCACGCAGGTGTGTGATCGCGAAAGGGGCTGGTGGTCGTGCCAGAGCTGAGGGCTTGGCGGGCCGCGAGACCGCATGTGGTGCGGGTCGCGCGGACGGTGAAACCGCACGTGGCGCGGGTCACCCAAGCCGTGCGGCCGCGTCCCGTGAAGTTCACGACCCCGCAGCTCACAGCCGTCGCCGCCACCGTGGGCCTGGCACTCGCGGCCGGGGCGGTGGCCGCGGCCGGTCCCTGGGACTCCACCGGTCAGCGTACGGCCGAGCGCGACTGGGCCGCATCGCGGGAGGGCGAGGGTGTCGCAGATCACGGCCATACGTCCGCTACGTCCCGGAAGTCGCCCCAGCCCGCGCCCAGCGCCGCCTCCGTACTGGCCGGACTCGGCGGTTCCACGGGCACGGTGCCCGTGCCCGCCGAGAAGGCCCTCGCGGGCGTCCTCGACCCGCTCCTGGACAACGCCGTCCTGGGCGCGACGCGCACCGCCGTCGTCGTCGACGTCGCGACCGGCAAGCGGCTGTACAGCAAGAACGCCGACGACGTCCAGATCCCGGCCTCCACCACGAAGATCGCCACCGCCGTCGCCGCGCTGACGGCGCCGGGCCCCGACCACCGCCTCCAGACGCGTACGGTCCTGGAGCCCGACACCAAGGAAGTCGTCCTCGTCGGCGGCGGCGACCCGACGCTGACCGCCCGCAAGGACGCGGAGGGCTGGGCGAGCCTGCGCACCCTCGCCGACGAGACGGCAACCGCCCTGAAGGCCCGTCATCTGGACCAGGTGACGCTCTCGTACGACACCTCGCTGTACGCCGGTCCCGCGCTGCACCCCATCGGCGTCAACGAGAACATCGCGCAGGTCACCGCCCTGATGGTCGACGAGGCCCGGCTGAACGACTCGACCAGCGGAACGGCCGGGCGTGCCCTGGACCCGGCGGCGGACGCCGCCCGGAAGTTCGCCGACCTGCTGCACGACAAGGGCATCAAGACGACGTCCCCCGGCCTCTCGAAGGCGACGAGCCGTTCCCAGGCTCTCGCCTCGGTCTCCTCGCCGCCGCTGTCCGCCCTGGTCGAGCGGATGCTGACCAACAGCGACAACGACATCGCGGAGGCCCTGGCCCGCCAGGTCGCCCTCGCCTCGGACGAGCAGCCCAGCTTCGCGGGCGACGCGAAGGCGATCAGCGCGCAGCTGAAGAAGCTCGGACTCCCGCTGTCCGGCGCCGACTTCGCGGACGGCAGCGGCCTGAACCGCGCCGACCGGCTCTCGGCCGACCTGCTCACCGCACTGCTGGCCAAGTCCGGCGACCCGGCCCACCCCGAACTCCGTACGGTCCTGACCGGCCTGCCCATCGCGGGCTTCACCGGCACCCTCAGCACCCGCTACACCGACGACCCCACCGCCACCGGCGTCGTCCGCGCCAAGACCGGCACCCTGACCGGCGTGAACACCCTCGCCGGCACCGTCGTGGACACCGACGGCCGCCTCCTCGCCTTCGCCTTCCTCACTTCGGACGAGGCCCACCCGCCGAACGCCCTGGAGGCCCGGGCGGCCCTGGACCACACGGCGACGGCACTGGCGAGGTGCGGCTGCCGATAGGCAACTACGTCCCGCCTTGGGCGGGACGGGTGGGCACAGCCGACAGCGCCGGGCACCGATGCGACCAAGCCCCGGCCCCAGCCGACCCAGAGGGCGTCAGAGACACCGTCAGCCCCACACCAGGGGGCGACCCGGACCCCGTACCCCTAACCGCAGTCGGACACGCTCACGTACGGTTGACGCATGACGAGCATCGGTGGTGCTGCATCTACTGGGATGGTCGACTGGAATCTCGCGGTGGCGACCGCGACCCGACTCGTGCGGCCGGGCCCCGAGGTGAGCCGTGACGAGGCCAGGTCCGTCGTCTCGGAACTGCGCCGGCACGCGAAGGCCTCGGAGGAGCACGTCCGGGGCTTTACTCGTATGGGCGACGACATCGTGCGCGACACCCCCGTACTCGTCGTCGACCGGCCGGGCTGGGTACGGGCCAATGTCGCCGGGTTCCGGGAGATCCTCAAGCCCCTCCTGGACAAGATGCAGGAGCGGCGCGGGAGCACCCCGGGCGGAGCCGTCCTGGGCGCCGTCGGCGGCAAGGTGACCGGCGTGGAGCTGGGCATGCTGCTGTCGTTCCTGTCGTCCAGGGTCCTCGGGCAGTACGAGACCTTCGCCCCCGCCAGCCGCGACCTGCCCGGGGGCGGCGCCTCTGACTCACCGAGTGGCGGAGGCAGGCTCCTGCTGGTCGCGCCGAACATCGTGCACGTGGAGCGCGAACTCGACGTACAGCCCCACGACTTCCGCCTGTGGGTGTGTCTGCACGAGGAGACCCATCGCACCCAGTTCACGGCCGTGCCCTGGCTGCGCGACCACCTGGAGGGCGAAATCCAGTCTTTCTTGGGGGAGACCGAGGTCGACCCCATGACCGTTCTGGAGCGCATCAGGGAGGCCGCCCAGTCGCTCGCGGGCGGGCGCCCGGACACCGAGGAGGACGACGGCGGCCGTTCCCTCGTGGAAATCGTGCAGACGCCCGCACAGCGCGAGATCCTCGGCCGGCTGACCGCCGTGATGTCCCTCCTGGAGGGCCACGCGGACTTCGTCATGGACGGAGTGGGCCCCGCCGTGGTCCCGTCCGTGGGCGAGATCCGCGAGAAATTCCAGCAACGCCGCGCCAAGGGAGCCTCCCGCCTCGACCTGGCGCTGCGCAAGCTCCTCGGTCTGGACGCCAAACTGAAGCAGTACAGGGACGGCGAGAAGTTCGTGCGGGCGGTCGTCGACCAGGTCGGCATGGACGGGTTCAACCGTGTGTGGACCTCTCCGAACACCCTCCCGACCAAGACGGAGATCGCCAAACCGGCGGACTGGGTCGCGCGGGTGCACCGCAAGGCAGAGTCGTGAACCCTACGGGAAGGTCGTGAAACGAATCCGGCCGACGGCAGGCAAACGCCCCTCCAATCACCCGTCCGAGGGACCGTGGGGCATGGGTAGGCGTGCAATGCTCGGGGAACGGCCCGGTTCTGTCACCATCTACACACTCTGAGTGACCGACCATCCCGGGCTCACCCCCCGAAAACTTCATGAAGGGAACCGGACATGGGTCCCCATCCTGCGGTCGCGGCGATACGCCTGGCGGTTCGCCGCGTACTCCACGACATCCTCACCGAGCACACGCCCGTCCCCGACACCCGGCGCGCGCCCGGCATCGGTGCCGCGCGCCCGTCCGCCCCCGACGCGGAACGCGTGCCCGCACCCGGTACGCGTCGCACACCGACACCCACCCCTGCCCAGCCCCCGCACGGGCAGCGGCCGACGCCGCTCGTGCTCGTCGCATGCTCCGGCGGCGCCGACTCCGTGGCGCTCGCCTCCGCCCTCGCCTTCGAAGCCCCCAAACTCGGCATCCGCGCCGGTGGCATCACCGTCGACCACGGTCTGCAGACCGGCTCCGACCTGCGCGCCGACGAAGTCGTGCTGCGCCTCACCGAGCTGGGGCTGACCCCGGCCGAGTCCATCGTCGTCACCGTCGGCCGCGACGGCGGGCCCGAGGCCGCCGCCCGCGACGCCCGGTACGCCGCCCTGGACGCCGCCGCCGAGCGCCTCGGCGCCACCGCGATCCTGCTCGGCCACACCCGCGACGACCAAGCCGAAACCGTCCTGCTGGGCCTCGCCCGCGGCTCCGGCATCCGCTCCCTGTCCGGAATGGCCGCGGTCTCGGGGGCCGACGGCCGTTACCGCCGCCCGTTCCTGCACCTGGACCGGCAGACCGCCCGCAAGGCCTGCATGGCCCAGTCGCTGCCCGTCTGGGACGACCCGCACAACGCCGACCCGGCCTACACCCGCTCCCGGCTGCGCCACGAGGGCCTGCCCGCCCTGGAGAAGGCGCTCGGCAAGGGTGTCGTCGAGGCACTCGCCCGTACGGCCCAGTTGTCCCGTGACGACGCCGACGCCCTGGACGCCTGGGCCAGCCAGGCCGAGGCCTCCGTACGCGACGCGGCCGGCCTCCTGGAATGCGCCAAGCTCTACGCCCTGCCGCCCGCCGTACGCCGCCGCATCCTGCGCCGCGCCGCCATCGAGGCGGGCGCCCCGGCCGGTTCGCTGTTCGCCCGCCACATCGAAGAAGTCGACCGGCTGATCACCGGATGGCGTGGCCAGGGGGCCATCAATCTCCCGGGCAAAGTCGTCGCTCAGCGCCAGGGTGGCAGACTGGTGATTCGGCAAGGCTGAAACCGGACCCTCCACCGGAACCGTTCACACGGATCTCCGGGACCCGTCGCACGGGTCGCGGGCGGTCCGGGTGGCCGGTGGGACGGACGACCGAAAGTGATGCGGGTGGACGCGAAAGACATGGGCACCGACCTCAAGTCGGTGCTCATCACCAAGGAAGAGATCGACGCGAAGCTGGTTGAGCTGGCCGCGAAGATCGACGCGGAGTACGCGGGCAAGGACCTGCTGATCGTCGGTGTCCTCAAGGGCGCCGTGATGGTCATGGCGGACCTGGCGCGTGCGCTGTCCACCCCGGTCACCATGGACTGGATGGCCGTGTCCTCGTACGGCGCGGGCACGCAGTCCTCCGGTGTCGTGCGGATCCTCAAGGACCTCGACACCGACATCAAGGGCAAGCACGTCCTCATCGTCGAGGACATCATCGACTCCGGGCTGACCCTCTCCTGGCTGATCTCCAACCTCGGTTCCCGCGAGCCCGCCTCCCTCAAGGTGTGCACGCTGCTGCGCAAGCCCGAGGCGGCCAAGGTCGCGATCGACGTGGAGTGGGTCGGCTTCGACATCCCGAACGAGTTCGTCATCGGCTACGGCCTCGACTACGCGGAGAAGTACCGCAACCTCCCGTTCGTCGGTACGCTCGCGCCTCACGTCTACGGCGGCTGAACCCCCGCCCTTTCGAGGGCGGCTCAGTCCCGGTAGGACGTTCGGGAACCCCAGCGGGTTTCGCGCCGTTGGAGCATGCGTAGGCCGGATTGCCAGCAGTCCCCTGCGGCTTCGGGTGACAATGCTGGGGTACCGTCCGACGAACAGCCTTTATAAGTCTTTATCAAACTCACTATGGCAGGAGGGACGGGGCGGCTCCGCTCCGTATGGATGGACGTGAAGCGATACTTCCGTGGGCCGGTCATGTGGATCGTGCTGGCCGTCCTTGCCGTGGTCGTGTTGATGCAGGTCGTCGGTTCGTCCGGCGGCTACAAGACGGTGGACACCGGCCAGGTCGTCCAGGCGATCAATGACAACAAGGTCGAGCAGGCCAAGATCACCACCGGCGACGAGCAGACCATCAAGGTCCAGCTCAAGGACGGCGAGAAGGTCGACGGCAGCTCAAAGATCCAGGCGAGCTACATCGGCGACCAGGGCGTGGCCCTGGCCAACACACTGCAGGACAAGTACCAGAACAAGCAGATCCCGGACGGCTACACGGTCTCTCCGACGAAGCAGAACGCCTTCGTCGGGATCCTGCTGTCCCTGCTTCCCTTCGTCCTCATCGTCGTCGTCTTCCTGTTCCTGATGAATCAGATGCAGGGCGGCGGCTCCCGGGTCATGAACTTCGGGAAGTCCAAGGCGAAGCTCATCACCAAGGACACCCCGAAGACGACGTTCTCGGACGTCGCGGGCTCGGACGAGGCGGTCGAGGAGCTCCAGGAGATCAAGGAGTTCCTCCAGGAGCCGGCGAAGTTCCAGGCCGTCGGGGCGAAGATCCCCAAGGGCGTGCTCCTTTACGGGCCTCCTGGTACCGGTAAGACGCTGCTCGCGCGCGCTGTCGCGGGCGAGGCCGGCGTCCCCTTCTACTCGATCTCCGGTTCCGACTTCGTCGAGATGTTCGTCGGTGTCGGTGCCTCCCGAGTCCGTGACCTGTTCGAGCAGGCCAAGGCGAACGCTCCGGCGATCGTCTTCGTCGACGAGATCGACGCGGTCGGCCGCCACCGCGGCGCCGGCCTCGGCGGCGGTCACGACGAGCGCGAGCAGACGCTCAACCAGCTGCTCGTCGAGATGGACGGCTTCGACGTGAAGGGCGGCGTCATCCTGATCGCCGCCACGAACCGGCCCGACATCCTCGACCCGGCCCTCCTGCGCCCCGGCCGCTTCGACCGCCAGATCGCGGTCGACCGTCCGGACATGCAGGGCCGTCTGGAGATCCTCAAGGTTCACCAGAAGGGCAAGCCGGTCGCTCCGGACGTCGACCTGTCGGCGGTCGCGCGGCGTACCCCCGGCTTCACCGGCGCGGACCTGTCGAACGTGCTGAACGAAGCGGCGCTGCTCACTGCGCGCGCCAACGGGAAGCTGATCGACAACTCCATGCTGGACGAGGCGATCGACCGTGTCGTGGCGGGCCCGCAGAAGCGGACCCGGATCATGTCCGACAAGGAGAAGAAGATCACCGCGTACCACGAGGGCGGCCACGCCCTGGTCGCGGCGGCGTCTCCGAACTCGGACCCGGTCCACAAGATCACGATCCTGTCGCGGGGCCGTGCCCTCGGCTACACGATGGTCCTGCCGGAGGAGGACAAGTACTCCACCACGCGCAACGAGATGCTCGACCAGCTGGCATACATGCTGGGCGGGCGCGCGGCCGAGGAGCTCGTCTTCCACGACCCGACCACGGGCGCTGCGAACGACATCGAGAAGGCCACCGCAACGGCCCGCGCGATGGTCACGCAGTACGGCATGACCGAGCGTCTCGGCGCGATCAAGTTCGGCGGCGACAACACCGAGCCCTTCCTGGGCCGGGAGATGTCGCACCCGCGTGACTACTCGGAAGAGGTCGCCGCGCTCGTCGACGAAGAGGTCAAGAAGCTCATCGAGAACGCGCATAACGAGGCCTGGGAAATCCTGGTCGAGAACCGCGACGTCCTCGACGCGCTGGTGCTCCAGCTGCTGGAGAAGGAGACGCTGAGCAAGGAGCAGATCGCCGAGGTCTTCGCTCCCATCGTCAAGCGCCCGGCCCGCCCCGCGTGGACCGGCTCCTCCCGGCGCACGCCGTCCACCCGCCCGCCGGTGCTCTCCCCCAAGGAGCTGTCACTGACGAACGGGGCGAACGGCTCGGCGCCGGCCATCGCCACCGCGACGGAGTCCGTCCCGGTGACGGAGGCGGCCCCGGAGGAGCGCACCGAGAGCTGACCCAGGCTCCCGGCGGCCCCACCAGGCCCGGAATGAATGCCGCACCCCCCAGGTTTTAGCCTGGGGGGTGCGGCATTTTCGTCTGCCCGCATGATTGGGACGCGTCGACCGGCACGCGCAAGATCCACAGGAACGAGGACCAGATGACCGACCCCGTGACGCTGGACGGCGAGGGCCTGATCGGTGAGTTCGACGAGAAGCGCGCCGAGAACGCCGTACGAGAGCTTCTGATCGCGGTCGGCGAGGACCCGGACCGCGAGGGCCTCAGGGAGACGCCGGGGCGCGTGGCGCGGGCGTACAGGGAGATATTCGCGGGGCTGTGGCAGCAGCCGGAGGACGTTCTGACGACGACGTTCGACCTGGGGCACGACGAGATGGTCCTGGTGAAGGACATCGAGGTCTTCTCGACCTGTGAACACCATCTGGTGCCGTTCCGCGGGGTCGCGCACGTCGGCTACATCCCGGCCACCAGCGGCAAGATCACCGGTCTGTCCAAGCTGGCCCGGCTGGTCGACGTCTACGCCCGCCGCCCGCAGGTGCAGGAGCGGCTGACGACTCAGATCGCCGACTCCCTGATGGAGATCCTGGAGCCGCGCGGCGTGATCGTGGTCGTGGAGTGCGAGCACATGTGCATGTCGATGCGCGGCATTCGCAAGCCCGGCGCGAAGACCATCACGTCGGCGGTGCGCGGCCAGCTGCGGGACGCGGCGACGCGCAACGAGGCGATGAGCCTCATCATGGCGCGCTAGCCTCCCGGGGGCCTCCCGTCCGACTCCTGCGAAGCGCTCCGGGGCTATGCCACCGGAGCGGTTCCCGCGTTGTCGTCGTCGTCCTCCGGGAGCTTGCAGACGCGCTCCAGGAAGAAGGCGGCCGCTATGACGCCGATGCCGGCGAGGACGGAGAGGCCGGCGTAGATGGCCTGGTCGCGGCGGGCGGGGATGTCGAGGGATTCCAGCAGGAACGCGCCCGTGCCGCCGTACATACCGGCCACCAGGGCGGCCACCAGGGCGCTCGCCTGGCCGAAGACGACCGCGCGGGCCGCCATCAGGGGGTCGACGCCCTTGGCGCCGGGGCGGCGCTCGCGCTGGGCCTTGAGACGGGCGCGCAGCGAGAGCGCCGTCGCGAGGAGGACGACGGCGATCAGGGCCAGGACGATGGGGGCGGCGAGGGGGACCCGGGGGAGCGTGCCCACCGCGTTCCACAGGCGGGCGCCCGCCCAGGACAGCACTCCGGCCACGACGAACACGGCGGCCAGCGTCCTGATGCGCAGCTCTTTCACTTTGCCCCTCTGCCCCTTATTGGTAAGCCAGTCTGGTCGTCATGACCTTAACGACTACTCGGGCAGCCGGAGTTCCAGATCGGCGCGGGGCGTGACACCGTCTCGGGTGAGCGCCGCGAGGAGCTGGGCCACGGGGCCCCGGCCGGGGAACTGGGCCTCGGGTTCCACGTCGTGCCAGGGGGCGAGGACGAAGGCCCGTTCGTGGGCGCGCGGGTGAGGGAGGGTCAGCACCGGGTCGTCGGAGACGACATCGGCGTACGCCACGATGTCCACGTCGATCGTGCGCGGGCCCCAGCGCTCGTCCCGCACGCGGTGGAAGGCCTCCTCGACCGCGTGCGCCCGCTCCAGGAGCGAGGACGGGGGGAGGGTGGTCTTGAGGACCACGACCGCGTTGAAGTACGTGGGCTGGCTGCCCGGTTCCACGCCCCAGGGCTCCGTCTCATAGACGGGGGAGACCGCTTTGACGCGGACTCCGGGGGTGTCCTCCAGGGCGTCGATGGCGCCCTGGAGGGTCTCCAGGCGGTTGCCCAGGTTCGAGCCGAGGGAGATCACCGCGCGCTTCGGGTTCTGCAGGGTCGTGTCGGCGGCGTCCACCTGCTCCACCACGGAGGCGGGCACCGGCTGTACGGTCGGGTCGCTCTGACCCTTGGTGGAGAAGGCGGTCATACTCGGCTCCGGGTGATCGTGACGGTCACGTCGTCGAAGGGGACCGTGATCGGCGCGTCCGGTTTGTGGACGCAGACCTCGACCTCCTGGACCCCGTCGTGCTTCAGACACGCCTGGGCGATGCGCTCGGCGAGCGTCTCGATGAGGTCGACGGGCTCGCCCTCGACGACGGCCACGACCTCCTCCGCCACGACGCCGTAGTGCACGGTCTTCGCCAGGTCGTCGTCGGCCGCGGCCGGTCGGGTGTCCAGGCCCAGCGTCAGGTCCACGATGAAGGTCTGGCCCTCCTCGCGTTCCTTCTGGAAGACACCGTGGTGCCCGCGGGCCTTGAGGCCGCGCAGCGCGACACGATCCACGCGAATCACTCCTGCAATCGTCGGTATGGGCCGTCATGAACCGAGTGCGGTCGGCTCACCAGCCTCAAACGAATCTACCTGCGGGCACTGACAGTGCTCGCCCACGGGGACGTGTGCCCGGGCGAAGGTCATGAGGCTTCACCGGGCGTTTCCCCTGGGGAACGCGGCGGCTCACGGGTTGGTAGCCGCGCCTACCCCGGGATTCGTGATTCCAACCACTTCTTGGTTCCTGTGAGTCGCCCACCCACTCAACCGGCGGTGTCGTCGTCCTCTTCCTCGCCGGATTCGGCGAGCACGGGGGAGGCGTGGTGCGACCAGAGCTTCCAGCCGTCGGCTGTGCGGCGGAACACATTCGTGGCGACGACCAGCTGGCCGACGAGCGGGCCGAGCTCGTCGCTGTCGTCGGGGGCGGGGCCGCCGCTGAGGATGTTCTCGGTGCAGGTCACCAGGGCGGTGTCTCCGGTGACGGAGACATGCACGTCGGTGAGGAAGAACTGGATGTACTCGGTGTTCGCCATGATCAGCGCGTACGAGCGCAGCACCTCGCCGCGGCCGTTGAGGACGGGCCAGCCGGGGTGGACGCAGGAGATCACCGCGCCCTCGCCCTCGATGTCGTCGTCGGCCGTGTCCAGCGGGGCGAGCCACAGCGAGGACAGCTCTTCGAAGTCGCCCCGTTCCAACGCCTCGTAGAAGGAGGTGTTGGCGAGCTCGACCTGTTCGACGTCGGTGCGGGGGGCGCTCACCGGGCTCCCTCTGCGGCCGGCGCTCCGGTGCTGCGGGCGCTCTCGACGGCCCGGGCGACCCGTACGGCGTCGGCGGTGGCCCGTACCTCGTGGACGCGGACGGCCCACGCGCCCTGGTGGGCGGCGAGCGCGGAGACGGCGGCGGTGGCGGCGTCCCGCTCGCGCGCGGGCGGCGGGGCGCCCTCCGGGCCGGCCAGGACGCGGCCCAGGAATCGCTTGCGGGACGCGGCGACGAGCAGGGGGTAACCGAGTTCGCCCAGGCGGTCGAGGTGGGCGAGGAGCGCCAGGTCGTGCTCGGGGTCCTTGGAGAAGCCGAGGCCCGGGTCGACGACGATGCGGTCGGGGGCGATGCCGCCCGCCAGAACGGCCTCCACGCGTGCGTGCAGCTCGTTGAGGACTTCGGAGACGACGTTCTCGTACGTCCCCTTCACGTTGCCGCCCTGGAGGAAGCCGCGCCAGTGCATGACCACGAAGGGGGCGCCGGCCGCCGCGACGGCGGGGATCATCGCGGGGTCGGCGAGGCCGCCGCTGACGTCGTTGACGAGGGCGGCGCCGGCGGCGAGGGACTGCTCGGCGACGGAGGCGCGCATCGTGTCCACGGAGACGGTGACGCCCTCGGAGGCGAGGCCGCGGACGACCGGGATGACGCGCTTGAGCTCTTCGGCCTCGTCGACGCGGGTGGCGCCGGGGCGGGTGGATTCGCCGCCGACGTCCACGAGGTCGGCGCCCTCGGTGACCAGGCCCAGGCCGTGCTTGACCGCGGCGGTCGTGTCGAACCAGCGGCCGCCGTCGGAGAAGGAATCGGGGGTGACGTTGACGACCCCCATGACCGCGCAGCGGTCCCATGTCGGCAGTCCCGCGACTCGGCCGCGCCCGCGCTCGTTGTTCATACGTCCAGCCTAGGCCTCCGGCGGGGGGCCGAATCGCCTGCGGGTTGTCTCTGGCTGGGGTGCTTTGGCCGCTTCGCGGCCTGTTTGTCCACCCACCCACCTGAATCGGCCGGTCGAGCGGCCCCCTCGAAAGGCACGCCGCCCGCCACGACCGCTGTACGGAGAGGCCGCTCGCCACGACCCCTCCGTAAGACGTGGCCGCTCGCCACGACCCCCGGTAAGCGGCGGCCGCTCGCCCGGCCGCTAAGCCGCCCTTATGCCGTGCTCCGACACCGTGTGCGCGCACGCGCGTGGAGCCGGTCGGCGGTGGCGCAGCAGGCGTGGCAGGGCGAGGTTGACGAAGCCCTCTGCCTGCATGGCGGCGAAGCCGATGCGCGGGAGGTCGCGGGAGGAGCCGTAGACGACGAAGCGGGGCTCCCAGCGCGGGCGGAACTTGGCGTTGAACTTGTACAGGGACTCGATCTGGAACCAGCGGGACAGGAAGACCAGCAGGCCCCGCCAGGCGCGCAGCACGGGTCCCGCGCCGATCTTCTCGCCACGGGCGAGCGCCGAGCGGAACATCGCGAAGTTGAGCGAGATCTGCTTGATGCCGAGGCGGGGGGAGGCCTGGAGTGCCGCCACGATGAGGAGTTCGTTCATGCCGGGGTCGGCCGACCGGTCGCGGCGCATGAGGTCGAGCGACACGCCGTCCGTGCCCCACGGGACGAAGTGCAGAACGGCCTTGAGGTCGCCGTAGGGGCCGGGCTGGTCGTCCGCCTTGTGGGCGGTGGCGATCAGACAGTCCCCGTCGGACGGGTCGCCGATGCGGCCGAGCGCCATGGAGAAGCCGCGCTCGGTGTCCGTGCCGCGCCAGTCCTCCGCGGCGCGCCGTATGCGGTCCAGCTCCCCTTCACTGAGGTCGCGGATGCGCCGTACGCGTGTCTCGTAACCAGCCCTTTCGATGCGTTTCACCATCTGGCGCACATTTCGCATCGCGCGCCCGGCCAGGGAGAAATCCGCGACATCCACCACCGCCTCGTCGCCCAGTTCGAGGGCGTCCAGGCCCGTTTCGCGGGTCCACACCTCACCGCCGGTCTCGGAGCAGCCCATGACGGCGGGCGTCCAGGAGTGCGCCTTGGCCTCGTCCATGAAGCGCTCGATCGCGCCGGGCCAGGCCTCGACGTCGCCGATGGGGTCGCCGCTGGCGAGCATCACCCCGGAGACGACGCGGTAGGTGACGGCCGCCTTGCCGCTGGGCGAGAAGACGACGGCCTTGTCGCGGCGGAGCGCGAAGTGGCCGAGCGAGTCGCGGCCGCCGTGCTTCTCCAGGAGGGCCCGCAGCCGGGTCTCGTCGTCCTCCGTGAGGCGTGCGGCCGGGTGTTCGGGGCGGAAGGCCAGGTAGATCGTGGTGACGGCGGTCAGCCAGCCGAGCGCGCCGAGCGAGAAGGCGACCGTCCAGGACGTGGGTCCCGCATAGTCCACCGGCCCCTCGAAGCCGAACAGGCCGTACAGGACGTGGGTAATACGGTCGGCCAGGCTTGGGTCGCCGACCATGCGGTTCTCGTGGACGCTGACGATGATGAGTCCGAGCGCGAGGGAACCGGCGCCCATGAGCACGAAGTTGGCGAGCGCCCGCCAGCGGCTGCGGGGGTCGGGCAGGGCCGCGAATTCGTCGCGGTGGCGCAGTAGTGGTGCGAGCAGCGCCGCGGAGATGATCACACCGATAACCGAGTGGCGGTACGCGAACTGCGCGACCGCTCCGGCCGGCAGCAGGACGACGGCTGCCCGCCACGCCCGTCGCTTGCGGCGGCGCAGCCCGTGAGCCAGGAGCAGCAGAAGCACGCCGGCACTGAGCGACAGCGCGGCGGCGAACGGGCCTAGCGCGCCGGGCAGTACCTCGGCGATGGCGTGCATGCGGCTGCGCCGGAAGCGCGGGAAGACACCGGCGGCGATGTCCAGGACTCCTACGAGCGTGCAGGCCCTGGCGACCAGGGCGGGGACGGCCTCGGGGCTCGGACCGCGGAGTATGCGCCGCGACCGGCCTGATCGACTCGGAACCTCGCCCGACATTTCCCCATCTATCCTGACAGACATCGCATCCCGTAGTTCTGCGAGAGACCTTGAATCCGGTGCCATTCCGGCATCCGGCGACATTGCGCCCTCTAGGACGGTGTCTTGGGGAGACAGGTTCACTCCCCACAGGAAAGCCGTTTCAAAAGGCAAGGAAAGTCCGGGGCAAGTGCTCGCGAAGGAGCGGCGCGGCCCGGGACAGGAAGCGCAGGCAGGAACAGCCCATGGGTCTCACGAGCAACAAGGTGCTGGTGCTGGCGGTCTTGCTCGCCGTGCTGCTGTTCGTCGGCACGGTGTGGTGGTGGCCACGGCTGGCACGGCGCAACTGGCGGGCCGTCAGCGGACGGGTCGGCCTGCTGCTGGCCACCCAGGTGGCGGTCTTCGCCTCGATCGGGCTCTCCGCCAACCAGGCATTCGGGTTCTACGCCAGCTGGGCGGACCTCTTCGGCCAGGAGAGCGGCCAGGGCGTCGTCGTCGACCACAACGGCACGGGCGGCTCGGCCGGCGGCCCCCTCCAAGTGGTCGACACCCAGGAGGTGAACGTCTCGGGCGGTTCCCGGCCGCAGATCGGCGGTCAGATCCAGAAGGTCGACATCGTCGGCCGTACGACGCACATCGCGACCCCGGCGTACGTCTATCTGCCCCCGGAGTACTTCCAGTCGCGCTACCGCACCCGCACCTTCCCGGCAGCCACCGTCCTGACCGGCTACCCGGGCACCGCCCAGGCGCTCATCAAGGGGCTGCACTACCCCCAGACGGCCCACGAGATGGCCAAGAACGGCAAGATGCAGCCGATGATCCTCGTCATGCTGCGGCCGACCGTCGCGCCCCCGCGGGACACCGAGTGCGTGGACATCCCCGGCGGCCCGCAGACCGAGTCGTTCTTCGCCAAGGACCTCCCCGACGCCGTATCGGCCCACTACAGGGTGGGCAAAAAGCCCGGCAGCTGGGGCATCATCGGCGACTCCACGGGCGGCTACTGCGCGCTGAAGCTCGCCATCCACCACCCCGAGGTGTACGCCGCCGGTGCGGGCCTGTCGCCGTACTACAAGGCAGCGATCGACCCCACGACGGGCGACCTCTTCCAGGGGGACAAGCGGCTGCAGGACAGCGCCGACCTGCGCTGGTACCTCAAGAACAGGCCCGCGCCCGACACCTCACTGCTCGTCAGCAGCAGCAAGATCGGCGAAGCCAACTACAAGGCCACGCTCGGCTTCATAGACCTCGTGAAGTCCAAGCAGCTCACCCGGATCTCGTCGATCATCCTCGACAGCGGCGGCCACAACTTCAACACGTGGCGACGGGAGATCCCGGCGACGCTGCAGTGGATGAGCGGACGGCTGAGCGACCGCTGACGGTCACTCGCGCCGGGCTGTTGCCCAGGGTCTGCGATTCGACGTTCGCGGAATTCCTCAATGCGAAGGACAACGGTGCGAACGCGAAGGTGGTCGCCGCCGGCGATGCCGACGCCACCGGCACCGCGCTTTGCCGAGAAGTGCAACCTCAAGACCCTTTCCGATCTCCGCAATTCGGTCCTCGAGGTCAAGATCGTGGCGGGTGACGAATGCGAGACGCGGCCCTTCTTTGCGCCCGGGCTGAAGAAGATGTACGGAATCGGCATCTCCGGAATCGACCCAAGGGCGTGGGCGCGCCACGGACGCGACGCTGAAGGCATGGGTGAAGCTCACCGGCGTGCTCAGCATGGATGACCTTGTGGAACTCAACCGGAAGGTCGACACCGAGTGCCAGAAGCGGCGGATGTCGTGAGGGGCTATCCGGGGTCGAAGGGCTTGATCAAGTAGGGCAAATTGATCGGGATGTGTGGCTCATGAGGGCGTAGGGCCGTGTGAAGGCTGCGGGGTGGCTGTGTTTTTACCGGGCGGGGCACCAAGATTCGCCTACGCGCGGTAAGTTTCTGGCCATGCCACGTGGACGTCACCGCCATTCCCCGCCCTTGCACAGGCTGCTGCCTCCTTCGGCGATCGCAGGCGTCTCGCTCGTCTGCGCCGTGGGGCCCTGGCTGTTCACGGAGCCGCTGGTGCTCCGTGCGCTGGCCGCGGGTGCCGCGGTGACGGCGGTCGTCGGCGCGGTCGTCATGCGCCGCTGGGACACGGCGGCCGGTAAACGCGTCGCGGACCTCACGCGCGCGCGGGCGAGCGACGAGTGGCGTCACGAGGAGCGCGTCGCCGAGCTGGAGACCGACCTCGACGAGTCGCGCGAGCTGCGGGTCAAGCTGGAGCACAAGCTGCGCGCGAAGCGTACGGAGCTGGCGGGCCTGCGCAACGAACACGCGGCGCTGCTTCGGCGGTACGCCACGGCGGAGACGGAGCGGGCGAGCGCCCTGGAGGTGCGCCGGCAGCTCGCGATAGAGGCCTCGTCCCCGCCCCCTGCGCTGCCCGCCGCGCGGACGGCGCCCACGGAGCCGGAGACTCCGGAGGCGGTGGCTGCTCCGGAGGCGGCAGAGGCGGCAGAGGTGGTCGACGCGGTCGAGGTTTCCACGGCCTCCGCGTCCTCCGAGTCCGCCACGGTTTCTGAGTCGTCCGTGGCGACCGAAGCTCCGGTGTCCGCTGAGGTCTTCTCCCCGTCCGGGTCCTCGCTCTTCCTGCGGGCCAACGCGGCGCTGAGCCGGATCGCGAGCGGTGGTCCGGCGACGGACGGCACGGAGGGTGCTGAGGGCGCGGAAGACGCGGGGGGCTCCGCACCGACCGAGTTGGTGAGGCCCGAGTCGTTGAAGTCCGACTCGGTGAGGGATGAGCCCGCGAGCGGCGAGTCTGTGAACGTCGAACCTCCGAAGGACGGTTCGTCCGAGACGGGTCCGTCCTCGGACGCCGTGGCGGAGGAGGGTGAGGCACAGGGGAAGCCCGAGGCGGTCGACGGGCATGAGCGCGCGGCCGCCGAGCCGAAGCCGTCCCAGCCCTCCCTGCCGTCCCAGTCTTCCCTGCCGTCCCAGCCCTCGAAGGCGCTCCAGGCCGCGAAGCCCGCCAAGCCGTCCGGGCACTTCACCGTGCCGACCGCCGTGGCTGTAGTACCGGCCACGCCTGTGCGGCGACCCTCGGTCGAGGGCGGGTTCGACTTCTTCGGTACGCAGAAGGAGTCGTCCGCCGCCGCCCTGGAGGCCGTCCAGAACGAGGACCTCGCGGACGTCGTCGGCCAGGAGGCGCTCGCTCTGCACAAGGCCGAGGCCGAGGCCGGGTTCAAGCCCGTGGACGAGGGGTCCCGCGGCGTCGGCCAGGTCATCGATCTGACGGCGCACGACGAGACGGAACAGATCGACATGGCGGGACTGCGGAGCGCGGCTTCCTGAAACCGCGCGTTTCCTGCATACGCGCGCATGCGTGGGCATAGGTCGCACACATGCGTTGCGTACATGCGTTGCGTACATACGTGAGGGCAGTGGCGCCGTGCCACTGCCCTCACGCCGTTACCGGCACCCTCGCGCCTCTGCACGCGCTCTCGCGCTCCTGGATGCGCCTTCACGCCTCCGAGCGCGCTCTCATGCTTCGTACGCTCTATTGCGCGCCCCGCACGCCCCCGTGCGCGCCCTCACGCCATCCATCGATCCGGGCGAGCCTCCCGCCGCCCGGTACGCGACCGGTCGGCCTGTGCCTGAAGAAGCGCCGCCGCCTCTTCGGCATCCCGCAGTCGCGCTGTCACCGTCTTGTTGGCCCCCGTGTCGACGTGGACGTCGGCGACCCCCTTGAAGCGTTCCCACGGCCCCTGCGTCAGCCGTACGCTCTGCACTTTCGCGTGCGGCACGAGTGAGAGGCTGCGGCGCAGCAGTCCGTGGCGCGCCGCGAAGACGGTGTCGGTGACGGCGAGCCCGTAACCCCGCCACCAGAACGGCATGCACCAGCCGGCCCGTCGCGGCGGCCGGTTCAAGGACGACGGCGACGGCACCGTCACCCCTGGCAGCACCCCGGCGATCACCGACTCGGCGACCTCGCGCGGAGCGACGGGTACGAGCACGGAGTTCGACGACCCGGCCACGTCCAGCTCGACGCGCACCCATCCGCGCCGCCGCCACAGCAGCGGTTCGACGATCCGTACGGTCTGCACGCGCCCGGGCGGCACCGTCTCATGCGTACGGTCGAGGAGCCCGTGGTCGATGCGGAGCCCGTCCGGCGATTCGCCCACCGTCCAGTCGTACTCGCCGACGAACCGCCCCACACTGCTCGCGCCCGCCGCGCCGAGCAGCGGCACGCCGGTCGCGAGGACCGTCCACACGCTGTGGGTGGCGAACCACAGCAGCGGCGGTACGACGAGCGCGGCGGCCAGCGAGCCCCAGGTGGCGCCGGTGAGCACCAGGGAAACGGCCAGCACGCGCGCGGGGACGTGCAGCAGCTGCCGTACCGGCGCCTCGCCGACCTCGTGCGCCGTCTCCGGTGCGAAACCGGCCGCGCGGGCCAGGAGTTCGGCGCGCAGCGCGCGGGCCTCACCCTCACCCAAGTACGCCAGTTCGTCCTTCTTGTCCGTCCCGATGACGTCGAGTTTCAGCTTGGTGACGCCCGCGACGCGGGCCAGCAGCGGCTGGGTGACGTCGACGGCCTGGAGCCGGTCGAGCCGGATGTGCGCGGTGCGGCGGAAGAACAGGCCGGTGCGGATGCGCAGTTCGGTGTCGGTCACCGCGAAGTGCGTGAACCACCAGCTCAGAAAGCCGTAGAGGGCGGCACCAGGGACGAACACGGCGAGCCCGATGAGCAGCGCGGTCGTCGTGAGCCTGGTCAGCTGCTCCTGCGCCTGGTTGGGGTCGTGCACGGCCCATCCGGCGATCACGGCGACGGGCGCCCAGGCACGCCGGAACGGGGTCACGGGGTGCAGCCGCCGTTCGACCAGGGCTTTCTCCTCCCGTACGGCGTCCTCGGCGCCCGGTGCGGCCATCGTGCCGGACGGACCGCGCGGCGCGGGCGGCGTCGTACCCGAAGAGCCCGGGGGAGCCGTGCTCACAGCCCCGCCGATCGTGCCTCGCCCAGCTCGGTCAGCCGGTCCCGCAGCCGCTCGGCCTCGGCCGGGTCGAGGCCCGGGATGCACGCGTCGGTCGCCGCGGCCGCCGTGTGCAGCTGCACGCTCGCGAGCCCGAAGTGCCGCTCGACGGGCCCGGAGGTCACCTCGACCAGCTGCATCCGCCCGTACGGCACCACGGTCTCCTCGCGCCACAGCACACCCCGGCTGATCAGCAGGTCGTCCGCGCGCTCGGCGTACCGCCAGGAGCGCCAGTTGCGCCCCAGCATGTGCAGGCCCCAGACCATCAGGGCGAGCGGCAGCAGGGCGAAGGCCGCCCAGGCAGGGCCGGCGAGCAGCCCGGGCAGCAGCCCCACGACGATCGTCAGCAGCCCCAGCCACACCACCAGCAACAGCCGTCGCATCCGCAGCAGCCCCGGGGGCAGTCCGGTCCAGACCGGCTCCGCCGCCGTGTTTCCGGTGCTTTCCATGCTCCCCGTCTCCATGTGGCAAGCGTACGTACGAGACACTGTCCCCATGACTCCTACGACGGAGACCATGGTCGGTATCGGCGGCGCTGCGGAGAGCACCGACATGGTGCTCAACATCGGGCCCCAGCACCCGTCCACGCACGGCGTGCTGCGGCTGCGGCTCGTGCTCGACGGCGAGCGGATCCAGCACGCGGAGCCGGTCATCGGCTATATGCACCGCGGCGCGGAGAAGCTCTTCGAGGCGCGCGACTACCGCCAGATCATCATGCTCGCCAACCGCCATGACTGGCTGTCGGCCTTCTCGAACGAGCTGGGCGTGGTCCTCGCCGTGGAGCGGATGCTCGGCATGGAGGTCCCCCAGCGCGCGGTGTGGATGCGCACGCTGCTCGCGGAGCTCAACCGCGTCCTGAACCACCTGATGTTCCTGGGCTCGTACCCCCTGGAGCTCGGCGGGATCACGCCGATCTTCTACGCCTTCACGGAGCGCGAGGAACTCCAGCACGTCATGGAGGAGATCTCCGGCGGGCGCATGCACTACATGTTCAACCGGGTCGGCGGCCTCAAGGAGGACCTTCCCGCCGGATGGACCTCACGCGCGCGTGCCTCCGTCGCGGCCCTGCGCTCGCGGCTGGGCGTGTACGACGACCTGGTGCTCGGCAACGAGATCTTCAGGGGGCGCACGCGGGGCGTGGGGGCGCTCGCGCCGGAGACCGTGCACGCGTACGGCGTGAGCGGGCCGATCGCGCGCGCTTCCGGCGTCGACTTCGACCTGCGCCGCGACGAGCCGTATCTCGCCTACGGGGAGCTCCAGGACACCCTCAAGGTCGTCACCCGCCAGGAGGGCGACTGCCTGGCCCGCTTCGAGTGCCTCCTGGAGCAGACCCACAACTCGCTTGACCTCGCGGACGCCTGCCTCGACCGGCTCGCCGAGCTGCCGCCCGGGCCGATCAACCAGCGCCTCCCCAAGGTCCTGAAGGCGCCCGAGGGCCACACGTACGCCTGGACCGAGAACCCTCTCGGCATCAACGGCTACTACCTGGTCAGCAAGGGCGAGAAGACCCCGTACCGGCTGAAGCTGCGCTCGGCCTCGTTCAACAACATCCAGGCGCTCACCGAACTGCTGCCGGGCACGCTGGTCGCGGACATGGTGGCGATCCTGGGATCACTGTTCTTCGTGGTCGGCGACATCGACAAGTAGCGCTCTCCGTAGAGGGGCGTTTTCGTCGGCCGGGCCGTCGTGGAGCGGGTCCGGAAATCCAACGGGCTGGAGCAGCCAGCCGAAGTCGCCGAGGCCGCCGGGCGCGGTGAGCTCCGCGGCGGCGCCCGCGCTCGCGAGGGCGCGCACGTAGGCGATGGGGTCCGTCGAGGCGAGCGCGAGCGGGGGGCGGGCGCCGCTCACGCCGAGCGCGCGCAACGCGGCGCGCTGCGTCATCACGCGCCCTCCGGGCAGCGCGCACGCGTCCAGTGCGACGTGCGCGGTGATGTCGCACGACCCGTCCGGCACCGGCACCGTCTCCCGCCCCTCCCGGAAGCCGGTGAGCGTACCGAAGGGCGGTCGGCCGGCGGCGAAGTGCGCGTAGTCGGCGGCGACGGCGAGACCCCGGTCGAGGGTGGACACGGCGGAGGCCCAGGCGGTGTCCCGGGGGAGCCCGATCTCGGCGCGGGCTCCCGCGGAGGGCGCGTGCGCCTGTTCGGGGAGCGTGGGCGCTTCATCGGAGGGCGCGCGGCCTCCCTCACGCAACGCGCGGGCGCCTTCGGGGAGGGTGCGCGCCCCTTCGGACGGCGCGCGCGCTCCTTGCGGCAGCGTGCCCGCCGACGGTGCACCGGCCAGCGGCCACCAGCGCCGCAGCCACTCGGCGTCCGCCCCCTCGACGGGATCCCCGAGGCGTTCGGTCCCGTCCTCCGCTCGTACGAGAACCAGCCGCACCACCCCGTCCGCGTCCACCTCGGCGACATCCACCGGCACGTTGTCCAGCCACTCGTTGGCGAACAGCAGCCCGGTGATCCCCTCAGGAGGCTCGGCGAGCCACTCGATCCGGTGATCAAGGCCGGCGGGGCGGTCGGCATGTTCGACGGCGTACCCGCGCGCGCGGGAGGCCACTTCGGCGGGGAGCGCGGCGAGGACGCCGGTCACCAGCTCGCCGCGGCCCGCCGCCATGTCGACGAAGGCGAGCGAGGCGGGGTGGCCGAGCGCCTCGTCGACGCGGCACAGCAGCCGGGCCACGGCCTGCGCGAAGAGGGGCGAGGCGTGCACCGAGGTCCGGAAGTGGCCCGCGGGTCCCTCGGGCCTGCGGTAGAAGCCGAAGGGCCCGTACAGCGCCTCCTCGGTCGCCTCGCGCCAGCCCCGCCACTCGTCCGTCGCCTCACGTCTCACCGGGCCAGGCTAAGCGTCAGGGAGAGGGGGGCCTCCACCTTGGGGAGTACGAGCGCCGGTCGCGGATCGATCCTCCGGTTGACCCCTGCACGCTGCACGCTTCCCTACCCTGGGCTACGTGCAGCGCCTCTATGACTTTCTCCGCAGGCACCCGACGTGGGTCGACAGCTTCTGGGCCGTCGTCCTGCTCGGGATCTCCGGCGTGAGCCTCACCAATGTCAACGGCGCCGCGAACCAGCAAGCGTCGCTTGCCGCGGCGCTTCCGATCGCCGTCGTGCTGAGTGCGGTCGTCGCGCTGCGCCGCGTCATGCCCGAGAAGATGCTGGTCCTGGCCGCAGTGGCAGGCTTCGCACAGGTGGTCCTGGACGTCCCGCCGGCGCCCGCGGACTTCGCGATGTTGGTGATCATCTATACCGTCGCCGCGGACGGCGACCGCTGGGCATCGCGCATGGGGCTGATCGGCGGTCTCTGCGCGGCGACCGTTGGGCAGCTCCGCTGGCCCGTGAGGGATCAGGGCCCGCTCGGCGCCGTCCTGATAGTGGTCTTCCAGACGGTGCCCTTCGCGCTCGCCTGGGTGCTCGGTGACTCCATCCGCACCCGCCGGGCCTACCTCGCCCAGCTGGAGGAGCGCGCCGCCCGTCTGGAGAAGGAGCGCGAGGCGCAGGCCAAGGTCGCGGTCGCCGCCGAGCGCGCCCGGATCGCGCGCGAGCTGCACGACGTCGTCGCGCACAACGTCTCGGTGATGGTGGTCCAGGCCGACGGCGCCGCCTACGTCATGGACGCCGCCCCCGACCAGGCCAAGAAGGCACTGGAGACCATCTCCGGAACCGGCCGCCAGGCCCTCGCCGAGATGCGCCGCCTGCTCGGCGTCCTGCGCACCGGCGAGCACCAGGAGAGCGGCGAGTACGTGCCGCAGCCCGACGTCGAGCAGCTCGACGACCTCATCGAGCAGTGCCGCACCTCGGGCCTCCCCGTCGACTTCAAGGTGGAGGGCACCCCGCGCCCCCTCCCCAGCGGCGTAGAACTCACGGCGTACCGGATCGTGCAGGAGGCGCTCACCAACACGCGCAAGCACGGGGGAGCGAACGCCGGCGCGAGCGTGCGACTGGTCTACTTCGACGACGGCCTCGGACTGCTCGTCGAGGACGACGGCAAGGGCGCGCCCCACGAGCTGTACGAGGAGGGGGGCGCCGACGGGCAGGGCCACGGCCTGATCGGCATGCGGGAGCGCGTCGGCATGGTCGGCGGCACCCTGGACGCGGGGCCGCGGCCCGGTGGAGGCTTCCGCATCAGCGCCCTGCTCCCGCTCAAGCCCGCCCACTGACACCTGTAACGACACCTTTTGATCACTTTTAACGCCTTTTGACCTTGAGAGAGACGGAAGAGGACCCCGATGGCGATCCGAGTCATGCTGGTCGACGACCAGGTGCTGCTGCGCACCGGTTTCCGGATGGTGCTCGACGCCCAGCCGGACATGGAGGTCGTGGCCGAGGCGGGCGACGGCGTCGAGGCTCTCCAGGTGCTGCGCGCCACCGCGGTCGACGTGGTGCTGATGGACGTACGCATGCCGAAGCTGGACGGCGTGGAGACCACGCGCCGCATCTGCTCGGAACCGAACCCCCCGAAGGTGCTGATCCTGACCACCTTCGACCTCGACGAGTACGCCTTCTCCGGGCTGAAGGCGGGCGCCTCCGGCTTCATGCTCAAGGACGTGCCGCCCGGCGAGCTGCTCGCCGCCATCCGCTCCGTGCACAGCGGTGACGCCGTGGTCGCGCCCTCCACCACCCGGCGCCTGCTGGACCGTTTCGCGCCGATGCTGCCCCACGCCGGCAAGGAGCCCCAGCACCAGGGGCTGGAGCGGCTCACCGACCGTGAGCGCGAGGTCATGGTGCTGGTCGCGCAGGGGCTGTCGAACGGGGAGATCGCGGCGCACCTCGTCCTGTCCGAAGCGACCGTGAAGACCCACGTCGGGCGCATCCTGACCAAGCTGGGACTGCGGGACCGGGTGCAGGTGGTCGTGCTCGCGTACGAGACCGGGCTGGTCCGGGCGGGCGGGCACGGCTGACCAGAAGCGGGGCGCGGGCGTGGGCGTGAGAGCGGGAGCGGGAGCGCGGGTGGTGCGCGCGGGCGCACGGGGCGCATGAGGTTGCGCAGGGGCGTGCGGAGTTGTGTGGGGCGGGCAGCGTTGTGCGGGGGCGTGACCGTGGCGTAACCGGCGCCCACTAGGGTCTGCGCATGCTCCTGTGGATCAACGGCCCCTTCGGGGGTGGCAAGACACAGACCGCACACGAGATCCAGCGACGGCTGCCCGGCAGCGTCGTCTGCGACCCGGAACACGCCGGCTTCGGCCTGCGCCGCATGCTGCCGCCCGAACTGCGCGGAGACTTCCAGGACTTGACGTCCTGGCGGCAGGGCGTGGTCGAGGTGCTCGACCTCGCCCTCAGCAAGCACGACGGCGTGGTCATCGCCCCCATGACGGTCACCAATCCCCGCTACTTCGAGGAGACCGTCGGGCGACTGAGCGAACTGGGCCACGACGTACGGCACTTCGCACTCCTCGCCGAACGCGAGACCGTACTGAAGCGGCTGCGTGAGCGTGGCTTCGGACACCTCATGCAGTACGTCGCAGGCAAGGACGCCCCGCTGCGGCGCGAGAGCTGGGCGGTGCAGCAACTCGACCACTGCCTGGAGCGGCTGCGCGAGCCGGAGTTCGCCGAGCACCTGTGGACCGACCACACGACGGTCGCCAAGACCGCGGACCGGATCGCCGTACTGGCGGGGCTGACGCTCACGCCGAACCGGGACGGGCTGGTGCGAGGGCGGTTGCGGAGGGCGTGGACGAGCGCACGGCACATCCGGTTCGACTGAGGGGCGCGCGGAGAGGCGCCGGGCCGACAGGACCTAGCGCAGGATGCCCTCAAGGAAGTCGCTGCCCAGCCGGGCCACCACAGTGACGTCCAGCTGGTGCAGCACATACCGCCCGCGGCGCCTGGTGGTGATCAGGCCCGCCTTCTTGAGCACGCTCAGATGCCGGGATATCTCAGGAGCCGTCATCCCGTGCATCTGCGCCAGCTCACCCGTGGTGTACGCGCTGCGGGCCAGATGGCGGCAGATGCGCATCCGGACCGGGTGGGACAGCGCGGCCATCCGCAGGGTGAGCTGCTCGACGGAGGGCGGGGCGGCGAGCTCGGGGGAGCCGATGGGGTAGTGCAGCACTGGCTGCCAGCCGGGCCGGTGCAGCACCATCAGGTGCGGCCAGCCGAGGCTGGTGGGGACGAGGAGCAGGCCGCCGTCCGCCGTGAAGGTGTGGCCGTCGGTGAGCTTGTCGATCGTGAGCCGCCCGGCCGTCTCGTCCAGTGACACCGCGGCGGACACCGAGGTCAGCGCCTCGGTCAGGCTCTTGTGCCGGAGCAGATCCGTCTTGTGGCGGGCCTCCGCGGCGAGCTGGTGGCGCAGCCGGGACCAGGAGTCGGCGAAGAAGGCCTCGTCGCAGTCCTCCAGGAACTGCCGCAGCCAGGCCCGCACGCTCGGCGGATCCTCCAGCAGCCGCTCGGTGAACCGCGTCTGCTGCGGCCCGCGCGAGGCGGCCAGGTCCACGGCACGCCGGCGCGCCTCAGGATCGGAGAGCGCACCGGGTTCGTACGAGCCGTACGCCAGCGCGCACGTGAACTCCAGGGCCGCGTCCACGAACTGCTCGTCGGTGAGCTTGTCCAGCAGATCCAGGTCCTCGGCGAGCGTCGCGCCCGGCAGCGTGGTCCCGCCCGGGATGCCCGCGCAGGCCAGGAACAGGTCCGAGAACGTCGTACGCCACAGGAAGTCCGCCTCGCACATCCGGTCCGCGAGATGCGGGTCGAGCCGGGCGGTCACCCCGGTCGCCCAGCCCCGCAGGCCGGGGTGGTGCCCGGGCTCGGCCAGAGCGTGCAGTGCCATTCCGAGCTCGGCCAGCGGCGACGGTACGACGGCGATGCGCTCCCGTCGCAGCCCGTTGATGTCGATGTGCACGCTCATGACCCCATGGTGCACCCCGCCACTGACAACGCCGCCGCCGATTGACGTCGGCCGTCAATCGGGGCGACAGGCGCCGTGAGCAGGCGCAATCTGGGATGACCAACTACCGGGGCAGTCCGCGCGGGGCCTTCGGATCCCATCCCTCGTCCCTGGAGGCGATCCCCCATGAGCATCACCCAGCAGTACCTCCTCGACAGCTACCGGGCCCGGCAGCACGGCGAGCCCGTGCCTCCGGCACCCGGCAGCCACGACTGGCAGGTCGCGAGAGAGCTGCGCGACTACCGGCAGTTCCGTGCGGTCGTGGCGGGGCGCCCGGCCCATGGGCGGATACGGGAGGCCCTGGGCCGGTGGCTGCACGGTCGGCGGCACGCGAGCTGCTGAGCGGCGCCGCCCGGGCCGCCGACCCGACCCCGGCCGGGTCAACCCGACCCGGGCCAACCCGACCCGGGCCTTCCGGGGCGGAGCCGTCAGCGGGGCAGCCGTGCCACGAAGTCCGCGACGGCTGCCCTGACGTCGTCGGCCGTCCACTCCAGCCCCTCGGACCGTACCGAGACCTCCGTGACGGTCAGGCCCGGCCCGCGTGGGTCCCAGAAGCCGGAGAACAGGTAGGTCTTCGTCTTCTCGGCCTGCTCCACCGCCGCGTCTTCCAGGACCTCGGCGTCGTACGGAAGCCAGACCTGGAACTCGTGGGTGTGCGGCTCCTCGGGGTGGACGCGGGCCCAGGGCAGCCCGGCCGCCGCGAACCCTTCGCGCAGCGCCGCGGCGACCACGCGCGCGTGGGCCGTGTACTCAGGCAGCCGGGGCAGCTCACGCTCCAGTCCGGCCAGCGCCGACAGCACCGTCGGGAACTGGGTGGCGACCATGCCTCCGTACCGATGGCGCCAGGTCTTCGCCTCGTCGACGAGCGTCTTGGGGCCGGCGAGTGCGGCGCCGCTGTATCCGTCCAGCGACTTGTAGAACGACACGTAGACGCTGTCCGCGAGTCCGGCGATCTCGTCCAGGGGACGGCCGAAGTGCGAGGTGCAGTCCCACAGGCGTGCCCCGTCGAAGTGGACCACCGCGTCGCGTTCCCGGGCGGCTGCCACGACCTCGGAGAGCTCCTCCCAGGAGGGCAGGACGAAACCGGCGTCCCGCAGGGGCAGTTCGAGCATCAGCGCCCCGAAGGGCTCTTCGAAGTCCCGGACCTCGTCGGCGGTCGGCAGCCGGGGCTCATTCGTGACACGGACCGGGCGCAGCCCGCTGACCGTGCTGAGCGCGTTGCGTTCGTGCACCTCGGGGTGGCTCAACCCGTGCAGGGCGACCGTCGTGTTGCCGGTGCGGCCCGCCCAGCAGCGCAGCGCCACCTGCTGGGCCATCGTGCCCGTGGGGAAGAAGGCGGCGGCCTCCATGCCCAGCAGTCCGGCTACCCGCTCCTCCAGGGCCTCGACTATCCGGTTCCCGTACACGTCAACGGGTTCGTCGAGGTCGTACAGGCTCGCCGCTTCGTCCAGGTCCGCCAGCCGCTCCCGGATCGTGGCCCTGTACCCGGGGCGCGACAGGAGACGCTGCGCTCCCCGGTAGGCGGCCGTCCGCCGCTCCCGCCGCTGCTCGGCCGAGGGCGCCTCGCCCAGCCCTTCGCCCGGCCCTTCGCCCGGCCCTTCGCCCGGCCCTTCGCCCGGCCCTTCGCCCGGCCCTTCGCCCTGCTCCGCCGAGGGCGCCCCGGTCCGTTCTTCGTGCTGCTCCGCCGTATCGCTCATCCCGGGATCATCCCTTGAGGCGGGCTGCTCGGGCACCCGCATTTCCGTGCCCTAGCGCCATGCGGATCCTCACAGCCTGTGGACAACGAAACGGCCCTCGAACCGATCGCGTTAACATGACGAGAAATCGTCCGGTACCCCGAGCGGACTGGAACGGAAGGCCGCCGTCGAGTGAGTACATTCCCACAGCCAGACCCCAAGGACCGCCCCGCGCGGCTCACTGTCGGCGTTGTCGGCGCCGGCCGTGTCGGCCCCGCGCTCGCGGCGGCCCTCCAGCTCGCCGGGCATCGCCCGGTGGCCGTCTCCGGGGTCTCCGACGCGTCCAAGCGGCGGGCCGCCCAGCTGCTGCCCGACGTGCCGCTGATGTCCCCGGCGCAGGTCCTGGAGCGTGCGGAGCTGGTGCTGCTGACCGTCCCGGACGACGCCCTGCCCGGGCTCGTCGAGGGACTGGCCGAGACGGGCGCCGTGCGGCCGGGGCAGCTGCTCGTGCACACCTCAGGGCGGTACGGCGCGCGGGTACTCGACCCGGCGCTCCGGGCGGGCGCACTGCCCCTCGCGCTGCACCCCGCGATGACGTTCACCGGCACCCCTGTGGACGTCCAGCGGCTGGCTGGATGCTCCTTCGGGGTCACCGCGCCCGAGGCGCTGCGGCTGGCCGCCGAGGCCCTGGTGATCGAGATGGGCGGCGAGCCCGAGTGGATCGCCGAGGAGAGCCGGCCGCTCTACCACGCGGCCCTCGCGCTCGGCGCCAACCACCTGGTGACCCTGGTCGCCGAGTCCATGGAGCTGCTGCGCGCCGCGGGCGTGGAGGCCCCCGACCGGATGCTGGGCCCGCTGCTCGGCGCCGCCCTGGACAACGCCCTCAGGTCGGGCGACGCGGCCCTCACCGGGCCCGTCGCGCGCGGGGACGCGGGCACGGTCGCCGCGCACGTCGCCGAGCTGCGCAAGCACGCCCCGCAGACCGTCGCGGGCTATCTCGCGATGGCCCGCGCCACCGCCGACCGCGCGCTCGCCCACGGACTGCTCAAGCCGGAACTCGCCGAGGACCTTCTGGGGGTACTCGCCGACGGCGCGACCCTGCCGGACGACGGGAGCGACCGATGACCACCGCCCTGCTGCGCACCGCCGACGAGCTGCACGCGCGTGCCCGCGCGGGCCGCCGAGCCGTCGTGATGACCATGGGCGCCCTCCACGAGGGCCACGCCACGCTGATCCGCGCCGCCCGCGAGATCGCCGGAGACCAGGGCGAAGTGGTCGTCACCGTCTTCGTGAACCCGCTCCAGTTCGGCAAGGGCGAGGACCTCGACCGCTACCCGCGCACCCTCGACGCCGACCGCAAGATCGCCGAACAGGCGGGCGCGGACGTCGTGTTCGCCCCTGCCGCGGACGAGGTCTACCCCGGCGGTGAGCCCCAGGTCCGCGTCAGCGCGGGCCCCATGGGCGAGCGCCTGGAGGGTGCCGTGCGCCCCGGCCACTTCGACGGCATGCTCACCGTCGTCGCCAAGCTGCTGCACCTCACCCGGCCCGACGTGGCGCTGTACGGGCAGAAGGACGCCCAGCAGCTCGCCCTGATCCGCCGCATGGTGCGCGACCTGAACTTCGGCGTGGAGATCGTCGGCGTGCCCACCGTGCGCGAGGAGGACGGGCTCGCCCTCTCCAGCCGCAACCGCTACCTCTCGCCCGAGGAGCGGCGCACCGCGCTCGCCCTCTCCCAGGCCCTGTTCGCGGGCCGCGACCGGCACGCCGCCCAGGAGGCCCTGCGCGCGCGTGCCCGCGAAGTGCCCGCCACGCGTGCGCGTGCCGAGGCGCTCAGCGCGATCGGCGAGTCCCGCGCGGCGGCCGACGCGCACGCCGTCGCCAAGGCAGTCCCCGCCGAACACTCCGGCGTCCGCGCCGCCGCCCGTCTCGTCCTGGACGAGGCCGCCCGCCTCAGGCCGCCGCTGGTCCTGGACTACCTGGCGCTGGTCGATCCCTCCGACTTCACCGAGATCGAGGACGACTTCACCGGCGAGGCGGTCCTCGCCGTCGCCGCCCGGGTCGGGACGACCCGGCTGATCGACAACATCCCCCTCACCTTCGGAGCCGCCTCGTGACCGGCAAAGGCACAGATCCAGGTACTGGTACAGGTACTGGCATACGACTGCACGCGCCCGCCCCCGGCTGGGCCCTCACCGCGGACGTCGTGGTCGTCGGCTCCGGAGTCGCCGGACTCACCGCGGCCCTGCGCTGCGAGGCCGCCGGCCTGCGGACCGTCGTGGTCACCAAGGCCCGCCTCGACGACGGCTCCACGCGCTGGGCGCAGGGCGGCATCGCCGCAGCCCTCGGCGAGGGCGACACCCCCGAACAGCACCTCGACGACACCCTCGTGGCGGGCGTGGGCCTGTGCGACGAGGACGCCGTACGCATCCTGGTCACCGAGGGCCCCGACGCCGTACGCCGTCTCATCGCGACCGGCGCGCACTTCGACGAGTCGGCCGAGGGTGACCTGGAACTGACCCGCGAGGGCGGCCACCACCGCCGCCGCATCGCGCACGCGGGCGGCGACGCGACCGGCGCGGAGATCTCCCGGGCGCTTGTCGAGGCGGTACGCGCGCGTGGCCTGCGGACGGTCGAGAACGCGCTCGTCCTGGACCTCCTCACGGACGCCGACGGCCGCACCGCGGGTGTGACCCTGCACGTCATGGGAGAGGGCCAGCACGACGGCGTGGGAGCCGTGCACGCCCCCGCCGTGGTCCTCGCGACCGGCGGCATGGGCCAGGTCTTCTCGGCGACCACCAACCCGTCGGTCTCCACCGGCGACGGTGTGGCGCTCGCCCTGCGCGCCGGGGCCGAGATCAGTGACCTCGAATTCGTGCAGTTCCACCCGACCGTGCTGTTCCTCGGCCCGGACGCGGAGGGCCAGCAGCCGCTGGTCTCCGAGGCGGTACGCGGCGAGGGCGCCCACCTGGTCGACGCGGACGGCGTGCGCTTCATGGCCGGGCAGCACGAGCTGGCCGAGCTGGCGCCCCGGGACATCGTCGCCAAGGGCATCATGCGCCGCATGCAGGAGCAGGACGCGGAGCACATGTTCCTCGACGCCCGGCACTTCGGCGCCGACATGTGGGAGCACCGTTTCCCGACGATCCTGGCCGCCTGCCGCACCCACGGCATCGACCCGGTCACCGAGCCCGTCCCGGTCGCCCCGGCCGCCCACTACGCCTCCGGAGGCGTCCGCACGGACGCGCGGGGCCGCACCACGGTGCCGGGCCTGTACGCGTGCGGCGAGGTCGCCTGCACCGGCGTCCACGGCGCCAACCGGCTCGCCTCGAACTCCCTCCTGGAGGGCCTGGTCTACGCCGAGCGCATCGCGGCCGACATCGCGGACAGCCGCTCGGAGAACGGCCTCCACGCGCGCGTGCCGGAACCGGTCCCGCACCCCGAGAAGCCCGCACACCCGCTGCTCGCCCCGGAAGCCCGGTTCGCGATCCAGCGGATCATGACGGACGGCGCGGGCGTCCTGCGCTCGGCCGAGTCCCTCACCCAGGCCGCCGACCGCCTCCAGCAGCTCCACGCGGACGCGCGCGACGCCCTCGACGAGAACGGCAAGACCTCCGAGCCCGGAGTCGACACCTGGGAGGCCACCAACCTCCTGTGCGTGGCCCGTGTCCTGGTCGCCGCCGCCCGTCTGCGCGAGGAGACCCGCGGCTGCCACTGGCGCGAGGACCACGCCGACCGGGACGACACGGACTGGCGGCGCCACATCGTCGTACGGCTGAATCCCGACCGGACGCTGGCCGTACACACCACGGACACCGCAGACTTCCCCCCGACCCTCCCCCAAGCGTTCGACTCGGTTCGAGCAGGGGGGACCCCCATGCCCCAGCCGGCGCCCCGTCCTCAGGAGCAGTGACAGCAGTGAGCACCCCCGACCTTCCCCTCGCCCAGAGCGGCGGCTGCGGCGACGGCTGCGGCTGCGGCGCCGACATGGACGAGGCGTACCTGGAGTGCGGCCTCGACCCCGCGCTCGCCCAGCTCCTTGCCGACGCCGGTCTCGACCCCCTTGAGGTCGAGGACATCGCGAACGTGGCCATCCAGGAGGACCTCGACCACGGCGTGGACGTGACGACCGTCGCGACCATCCCCGAGGACGCCGTCTCCACCGCCGACTTCACCGCCCGGGACGCGGGCGTCGTCGCGGGTCTGCGGGTGGCCGAGGCGGTCATCTCCGTGGTCTGCACCGACGAGTTCGCCGTGGAGCGGCATGTCGAAGACGGCGACCGTGTCGAGGAGGGCCAGAAGCTCCTCAGCGTCACGACCCGCACCCGCGACCTGCTGACGGCCGAACGCAGCGCGCTGAACCTCCTGTGCCGCCTCTCCGGCATCGCGACCGCCACGCGCGCGTGGGCGGACGCCCTGGAGGGCACCGAGGCCCGCGTACGCGACACCCGCAAGACGACGCCGGGCCTGCGCGCCCTGGAGAAGTTCGCGGTGCGCTGCGGCGGCGGCGTCAACCACCGCATGTCGCTCTCGGACGCGGCCCTGGTGAAGGACAACCACGTGGTCGCCGCGGGCGGCGTGGCGCAGGCCTTCAAGGCCGTACGGGAGGCCTTCCCGGAGGTCCCGATCGAGGTCGAGGTCGACACCCTGCACCAGCTGCGCGAGGTCGTGGACGCGGGCGCCGACCTGATCCTTCTGGACAACTTCACGCCCGTCGAGTGCGAGGAGGCCGTCGCCCTCGTCGCCGGCCGCGCCCTCCTGGAGGCCTCGGGCCGCCTCACCCTCGCCAACGCCGAGGCGTACGCCAAGACCGGCGTCGACTACCTGGCGGTGGGCGCCCTCACGCACTCCTCGCCGATCCTGGACATCGGCCTCGACCTGCGCGAGGCGTCGACGGACGAGGCGGAGTAGGACAGATGCTCCTCACGATCGACGTCGGCAACACGCACACCGTCCTCGGCCTGTTCGACGGGGAGGAGATCGTCGAGCACTGGCGCATCTCCACGGACGCCCGTCGCACCGCCGACGAGCTCGCCGTGCTCCTCCAGGGCCTCATGGGCATGCACCCGCTGCTCGGCGAGGAACTCGGCGACGGTATCGACGGCATCGCCATCTGCTCGACGGTTCCGTCCGTCCTGCACGAGCTGCGCGAGGTCACTCGGCGGTACTACGGCGATGTCCCCGCCGTACTGGTCGAACCCGGCATCAAGACCGGCGTACCGATCCTGATGGACAACCCCAAGGAGGTCGGCGCCGACCGGATCATCAACGCGGTGGCCGCCGTCGAGCTCTACGGGGGGCCGGCCATCGTCGTCGACTTCGGTACGGCGACGACGTTCGACGCGGTGTCGGCGCGGGGCGAGTACACGGGTGGTGTCATCGCTCCGGGTATCGAGATCTCCGTGGAGGCACTCGGTGTGCGGGGTGCCCAGCTGCGCAAGATCGAGTTGGCGCGGCCGCGGGCGGTGATCGGCAAGAACACCGTCGAGGCCATGCAGGCCGGCATCGTGTACGGCTTCGCCGGGCAGGTCGACGGAGTCGTCAGCCGGATGGCGCGCGAACTCGCCGACGACCCCGACGACGTCACCGTCATCGCCACGGGGGGCTTGGCTCCCATGGTTCTCGGCGAGGCGTCCGAAATCGACGAACACGAGCCATGGCTCACGCTGATCGGGCTCCGGCTGGTGTACGAGCGAAACGTGTCCCGTACGTAAGGACGCTCGCCCGTGGGTAGTTCGTCGGCTGCGGGCCGGTAGGGGTTGCTCGCGCAGTTCCCCGCGCCCCTAAAAGGGGCGCGGGGAACTGCGCAATCTTTTAGGGGGATGGGACGGCGAAGAAACGCACGGCGCGCGCCGTCCGGTATGACGATTTTGTCTGATTAGCGCGTATCGTCGGCGCATGCCCACGCCATACGGATCCCGCGGCGGCATGGCGTTCGGTGCGGAGGAGCTGCGTGTGCTCCGCCGCGCTCTCGCCCTCGCCCTGCACCCCCGCCCCGCCTCCGCAGAGGACGTCCAGGACTGCCTCCGTCTCGCCGAGTCCGTCGATGAGGCGACCCGCGAGGGAGCCAGGCTCCGGGCCTTCCTGCTGGCCGACCTCGCCCGCTACCGAGCCGCGCTGCCGGGCACCGCCGGCGGCTACCTCGTCCTCCTGGAGGAGGCGCTGGGCGCCGGCTACCGGCCGGACCCAGACGACCTCGCCGCACTCCGCGCCCTGCGCGGCAATCCCGTCGCGGCAGCCCTCCTGGACCGCTGCCAGACCCTCGCCGAGCAGGACGTACGCACCCGCCTGGCGGGCCGTGCGGCTCCCGTGGTCCCGCAGTCCCGCACGCGCCTGCTGGCCATCCCCGGAGGCCGGGCCTCCGAGGAACCCGTCAAGAAGCCCGCGGACAGGCCCGCGACGGGACCGAAGCCGCAGTCCCAGCCCCCGGTGAAGACGCCGCCCCCGGACCGGCCCATCCCCACGCCGGGTGAGGTCTTCCCGCCGAAGCGCAAGCCCGCACCGCCACCGGCCAACCCCCCTCAACAGCTCGCGGCGGGGTAGTTACCCTGGAGGCATGGACTATGTCTCCGCGCTCGTGCCCCCCGTAGTGATGGCCGTGTTCTTCATCGGGCTGATCGTGACGATCGTGAAGACCCAGGGCGGGGCCAACAAGGCCAAGGAGGACGCGTTCGTCGACGCGGCCCTCGCGCGCGCGGAGAGCGCCCGCCAGACCCCCCGGGATCAGCACACCAAGGGCTGATTCCCGCACCGCACGGAAGCTCATCGGCGTACGACTCATACGTTTTTCGAGTCGTACGCCCTTTTTGTTGCCGATCTCCCACTATTGTTCTGAACTGTGCCTCGCCCATTGGGAGAACTCGAAGACGCGGTCATGACGCGGGTGTGGAAGTGGAACCGCCCGGTGACCGTTCGAGAAGTCCTGGAAGATCTTCAGCAGGAACGGTCCATCGCCTACACCACGGTGATGACCGTTTTGGACAATCTCCATCAGAAGGGCTGGGTGCGCCGTGAAGCGGAAGGCCGGGCCTATCGATATGAGGCGGTCTCCACACGCGCCGCCTACGCGGCCGCACTGATGAACGATGCCTGGTCACAGAGTGACAACCCCGCCGCTGCTCTCGTCGCCTTCTTCGGCATGATGTCCCCGGAACAGCGCGAAGCCCTGCGCGATGCCGTGCGTATGGTCGCGGGACCGGAAACCCCCGCGCCCGAGAACCCGGCGGAGAACCCGGCCCGGAACCCGGCGGACGAGAACCCCGCCGCCACTGAGGGCGACGGCGGGCGATAGCGTCCGCTCATGCCAGCAGAGCATCCCGCGGAGCTTCCAGCAGAGCTTCCGGCACAGCATCCCGAAGCCGCCGCAAAAGCCATCACCGTCCGGCGGGCCAGGACCAGCGATGTCGCGGCCGTACGCCGCCTCCTTGACGCGAACGTGCGGCGCCGCATCCTGCTCGACAAAGCGACGGTGACGCTTTACGAGGACATCCAGGAGTTCTGGGTCGCCGAACGGGACGACAACGCCGAGGTGGTCGGCTGTGGTGCGCTGCACGTGATGTGGGAAGACCTCGCGGAAGTCCGCACTCTCGCGGTGAACCCCGCGGTCAAGGGTCTCGGTGTCGGTCATCAGTTGCTGGAGAAGTTGCTGCAGACCGCCCGCTGGCTCGGTGTTCGACGAGTTTTCTGTCTGACCTTCGAAGTGGACTTCTTCGCGAAGCACGGCTTCGTGGAGATCGGCGAGACACCCGTGGACACCGATGTCTACGCGGAGCTCCTGCGTTCCTATGACGAGGGCGTGGCGGAGTTCCTCGGTCTCGAACGAGTGAAACCGAACACCTTGGGCAACAGTCGGATGCTTCTGCATCTGTGATCGCCGACAACTATTCCGGCGGACTGCCTTGCCCAGGGTCTCTATGTCCGAAACGCGCATGTTTCCGGTCTGCCAGTGCCCTGTGAGTCTCCCCCAGGGGTTTGTGTTTTTCCAGCAAAAGCGGTTTGCTTTCCGACGTACTGCAGTACTGCATATAACAGGGGACGGCGAAACGGCGGACGCCGCAGGCCCCCGGCCCTGAAGTTATCGATGAAAGGAAATCCGGTGGCACAGAAGGTTCAGGTCCTTCTTGTCGACGACCTCGACGGTGGCGAGGCGGACGAGACCGTGACGTTCGCGCTCGACGGCAAGACGTACGAAATCGATCTCACGACCGCCAATGCGGACAAGCTCCGTGGCCTTCTTGAGGCCTACGTCAAGGGTGGTCGTCGTACCGGAGGCCGTGCTTCGGGCGGACGCGGAAAGGCGCGCGTCGCTTCCGGTGGCAGCCAGGACACCGCGCAGATCCGCGCTTGGGCGAAGGAGAACGGCTTCGAGGTCAATGACCGTGGCCGAGTTCCCGCGACCATTCGTGAGGCCTACGAGAAGGCCAACGGCTGAGCGCACACGCGCCGCAGTCTTACTCGGTGGCACTGCGTTGCCATCGTTTCCACGAGTCGTACGAGATCGGGGGCGCCCCCACCGCCCCCTCCGACCGCTCCGCCGCCCAGCGCCGACAGCGTCGGCAGTGTCGGCTCGACCTCGCAGCCAGGCTCCGGGGGCCGCAGCCAGACGGCGGCCCCTCGCGAGCCCGTCTGTGTTTTCACCGGCGCTTCCCTTTCCGGTGGAAGTTCCCTTCCGGGCGGCAGCAAAGCCTGGAATCCCGGTGACAGTGGGGCCTCGATTCCCGGCGGCAGCGAAGCCTCGATTCCGGTTCCGGGTGGCAGTGGAGCCTCGATGCTCCCGCCCGCGCCGATCGCCGTGAGGTCCAGCGAGAGCGTGCCCCACTCCAGCCAGTCGAGCAGCCCCGGCAGCTCGTCCGCGCTGCCCGCGGCCACGAGAAGCCGCATCCGCTCTCCGTGCAGCGCCACCGGAGAGGCGGGCCCCAGATGCCGCAGCGCCGCGAAACCCGCCTCCGCCGGCACCTCCAGGACGTCGAAACGCAGGCCCGTGACCAGCCGTACCGGCGACCCGGGCACTGTCGCCCAGCCCAGTTCGTTCTCGTACCACCGCTGCACCGGATCGACCGGGCCGAGCGGCCGACGCGGGAGAGGAACCGTGGGAACCATGCCAGGAGCAACCGCCGGAAGGGCCCCGGAGTTACGCTGGGTGTTCCGGCGAATGCGCAGAGTGCCGGAAAGGGGGGCGCTCGGGAGCGTTCGGCGGCGCAAGGATGTTCGCCCATAGCGGAGGGAACCGGTGCGCGCCGCATGGAGTGTCAGTGCGTACGGGTAAGACATCCCTAGTGGGAGGGGCGACACGCGTGGATCGGGCATCTCACGTTCGCCATCGGCGTACAGATGGTGAGGGTATCTGCCTGGCCTGCGGGAACATCGTCTCGCACCATCAGGTTGGAGCATATGTCGGCGTTCGGGGTCAGGAGGCCAAGGACGGTGTCGGCAGTTGGAATGAGCGGTCCCCGCTTGCGGGACTAAGCTGCGGAAGGACAGGGAGGGGAGCGTCCCCTTACTGCCTGACCGCTCTGAGGAGCGATTAACGATGTTCGAGAGGTTCACCGACCGCGCGCGGCGGGTTGTCGTCCTGGCTCAGGAAGAAGCCCGGATGCTCAACCACAACTACATCGGCACCGAGCACATCCTCCTGGGCCTGATCCACGAGGGTGAGGGTGTCGCCGCTAAGGCCCTGGAGAGCCTCGGGATTTCGCTCGAGGCGGTCCGCCAGCAGGTGGAGGAGATCATCGGCCAGGGCCAGCAGGCGCCCTCGGGCCACATTCCCTTCACCCCTCGTGCCAAGAAGGTCCTGGAGCTGTCGCTCCGCGAGGCCCTTCAGCTGGGCCACAACTACATCGGCACGGAGCACATCCTGCTCGGCCTGATCCGTGAGGGCGAGGGCGTCGCAGCCCAGGTCCTGGTCAAGCTGGGCGCAGACCTCAACCGGGTGCGGCAGCAGGTGATCCAGCTGCTCTCCGGATACCAGGGCAAGGAGACCGCCACCGCCGGTGGTCCTGCCGAGGGCACCCCCTCCACGTCCCTGGTCCTCGACCAGTTCGGCCGGAACCTCACCCAGGCCGCTCGTGAGTCCAAGCTCGACCCGGTCATCGGGCGCGAGAAGGAGATCGAGCGGGTCATGCAGGTGCTGTCCCGCCGTACGAAGAACAACCCGGTCCTGATCGGTGAGCCCGGCGTCGGCAAGACCGCCGTCGTCGAGGGCCTCGCTCAGGCCATCGTCAAGGGCGAGGTGCCCGAGACCCTCAAGGACAAGCACCTCTACACCCTGGACCTCGGCGCGCTGGTCGCCGGCTCCCGCTACCGCGGTGACTTCGAAGAGCGCCTGAAGAAGGTGCTCAAGGAGATCCGCACCCGCGGCGACATCATCCTGTTCATCGACGAGCTCCACACGCTGGTCGGTGCGGGTGCCGCCGAGGGCGCCATCGACGCGGCTTCGATCCTGAAGCCCATGCTGGCCCGTGGCGAGCTGCAGACCATCGGTGCGACGACGCTCGACGAGTACCGCAAGCACCTCGAGAAGGACGCGGCCCTCGAGCGCCGCTTCCAGCCGATCCAGGTGGCGGAGCCTTCCCTCCCCCACACGATCGAGATCCTCAAGGGCCTGCGCGACCGCTACGAGGCTCACCACCGCGTCTCCATCACGGACGAGGCACTGGTCCAGGCCGCGACGCTCGCGGACCGCTACATCTCGGACCGGTTCCTGCCCGACAAGGCGATCGACCTGATCGACGAGGCGGGCTCCCGGATGCGCATCCGCCGGATGACCGCTCCGCCGGACCTCCGCGAGTTCGACGAGAAGATCGCGGGCGTGCGCCGCGACAAGGAGTCCGCGATCGACTCGCAGGACTTCGAGAAGGCCGCCTCCCTCCGCGACAAGGAGAAGCAGCTCCTGGCCGCGAAGGCCAAGCGGGAGAAGGAGTGGAAGGCCGGCGACATGGACGTCGTCGCCGAGGTCGACGGCGAGCTGATCGCCGAGGTCCTGGCCACGGCCACGGGCATCCCGGTCTTCAAGCTGACCGAGGAGGAGTCCTCGCGTCTGCTCCGCATGGAGGACGAGCTCCACAAGCGGGTCATCGGCCAGAAGGACGCCATCAAGGCGCTCTCGCAGGCGATCCGTCGTACGCGAGCGGGTCTGAAGGACCCGAAGCGTCCCGGTGGTTCGTTCATCTTCGCCGGCCCCTCGGGTGTCGGTAAGACCGAGCTCTCGAAGACCCTCGCCGAGTTCCTCTTCGGTGACGAGGACGCGCTGATCTCCCTCGACATGTCGGAGTTCAGCGAGAAGCACACGGTGTCGCGTCTCTTCGGTTCGCCCCCCGGATACGTGGGCTACGAAGAGGGCGGCCAGCTGACCGAGAAGGTCCGCCGCAAGCCGTTCTCCGTCGTCCTCTTCGACGAGGTGGAGAAGGCCCACCCGGACATCTTCAACTCGCTGCTGCAGATCCTGGAGGACGGTCGCCTGACCGACTCCCAGGGCCGGGTCGTGGACTTCAAGAACACGGTCATCATCATGACGACCAACCTCGGCACCCGGGACATCTCCAAGGGCTTCAACCTCGGCTTCGCGGCCTCGGGTGACACGAAGACCAACTACGAGCGCATGAAGACCAAGGTCAACGACGAGCTGAAGCAGCACTTCCGCCCGGAGTTCCTGAACCGTGTCGACGACACGGTGGTCTTCCACCAGCTCACCGAGGAAGACATCATCCAGATCGTCGACCTCATGATCGCCAAGGTGGACGAGCGGCTGAAGGACCGGGACATGGGCATCGAGCTCAGCCCGACCGCCAAGTCGCTCCTCGCGAAGAAGGGTTACGACCCCGTCATGGGTGCCCGGCCGCTGCGCCGGACCATCCAGCGCGAGATCGAAGACATCCTCTCCGAGAAGATCCTCTTCGGCGAGCTGCGTCCCGGCCACATCGTGGTCGTCGACACGGAGGGCGAGGGCGACACCAAGACCTTCACCTTCCGCGGCGAGGAGAAGTCGGCACTGCCCGACGTCCCGCCGATCGAGCAGGCCGCGGGTGGGGCTGGGCCCAACCTGAGCAAGGACGCGTAACCTCCGGGTTCGCTGAATAGAGGGGCTGCCCTGGGACTTCGGTCCTGGGGCAGCCCCTTTTTATGTGTCAGCGCTCCGCGCGGCCGTCCTTGATGCCGAAGCGTTTGCCTCCGATGACCCGGACAGAGCCGCCACCTGACAGGGTCAACTGGAGATCTGGCAGCGCGTGCAGTGGGCGTAGATCCAGGCTTTTGGCGCGGCCCCCCGGCTGAAGCCTGAGCGCAAGGTCGGAAAGCGCCGGGAAGGCCGAGGGCAGGACGGCCACATCACTCCAGTCGACGATCCCGGACAGCCGCAGAACCGTGACGCGAGGCAGTGGGCGCACGTCGCTCAGTTCGGAGAGGGAACGGACCAAAGTGTCGACGCGGGTGATCCGGTCCGTCGCACGTACGGAGTCCCAGAACCTGGTGGGGGACAGCGGGCAGGGCAGGATGAGGTCGGTCAGTGACTCCCATGCTTCCAGGCCCGTGGTGTCCAGCAGCCGTGGCATGGGGAGTTCGAGACGAGTGACGGTCGGGTGGGCGGGGATGGATGCCACAGCGGTGAGATGGGGGGCGTTGAGCGTCAGCCACCGGAGCCGGGGAATGGCTCGTACGTACTCCAGCGTGTCAGCGGGAAGGGGCTGGAGCTGGAGGCTGAGGGAGCTCAGAGAAGACATCCGAGCCAGGCGGGAGACGTCCGTGAGCGACGGGCAGGACGACAGGGTCAGCCGGCTCAGGAACTCTTCCTGAGTGTCCAGAAAGGCCAGGTCCTCCAGGACCGGCATTCTGCGCAGAGCCAGTGTCCTGACTTTCGGAAGCGGGGCTTCCTGGAGTTCCTTCGACGAGAAGGGCCCGGTGAGCGTGAGGTGGTGGGCGCCGGGCAGCAGCCGCAGCAGCGACAGTTGCTCCCTGGTGGTCACCGGCAGGGAATGGTCGCCCAAGTGGTCCACGTGTCCGAGGACTTCGAGGGCGTATTCCTCGGCGGGAAAGTTGTCCCACGCACTGACGAGCCGAGACATGGTCGGGGGCCACGCATCAGGGAGAGAGACGAGGCGGCTCGTGTAGGGAATGATCTCGGCGCCTCCGATTCTGGCGACGAGGTCTGCGACCCGGTACAGCTGCATGCGCGCCAGTCCGCCGGGTGCCGGAAGGAACGGCAGGACATAGGGCCCCAGCCGTGCCAGTTGGGAGGCCTGTGCCCCGGTGACGGAGGAGACGAGGCCGCCGATATGGTCACGGACACGGTCGCGTAGATCCTTCTCCAGCCACGCCGCGTGCTCCGAGCAGAGGGCGGACAGGACGAGGAGCTGGGTGCGCAGGGGCTCCGGAGTGTCCCTGGCCTCCGCTTTGGTGAGGAGTCCGGTCAGCAACTCGCTGATTTCTCGGCGGCAATGGCCCGACGCCAGCAGGATGACGTCGTGCCACAGTTCGTCGTCGGCATTGCGGACGAGTTCCTTCAGGGAGCCGCTTTCGACGAGTTCCTTCGCGGCGAGGAAATCCTGGAACGTGCGGTGGATGAACTGGTAGGAATCCTCGGCGCGTTCCTGGAGCAGGCCCGAGCGGTTGAGGAGGTGCGTCAGGACGTCCTCGGTCGTGCCTTGACCCCGTACGCGTTCCATGCCCGCCAGGGCGGCTTCGAGTTGGGGACGGGCCTGGGCGCGGGTGAATTCGGACTGGCCGCAGCGGACCAGCCAGACCGCGATGCGCTGGAGGATCTGGTGATGTTCCTCGACGGACATGGTGATGCCGTCGGGGGCGTCCACTCGGCGGCGCTTGTCGCGGTTGCCGAGGAGCATCTCCAGGGCCGACTGGTACAGCTTGAAGCGGGTTTCCGGAAGAAATCCCTGGAGGCGGCGGTGGAGTGCGCAGATCACCGCGCACAGGAGCGGAGTGCGGGCCAGGTCGCTGAGAGCGGGATTGTGGCGGAACTGCTGGGACAGGTCCCTTTCCAGTTCGCGCAGCAGATCGTGGTCGTCGTCGTCCAGGCGGGCGGCGCGATGCCAGGCCTTGATGAACGTCTGGATGTCGTCGTCGCGCATCGGCAGGAGCCGTAACTCCTCGAACTGCTCCGACTCGAGCCAGTCGGGCTCGACGGCGAGGGGACGTACGGTGGCGACGCAGCGCGTGCCCGGGTAACGCCGCAGCAGGGCGGACAGCCAGTGGTGTGCTTCCTCGCGGTCGGTCTGCGGGACCTCGTCCAGACCGTCGACGAGCAGGAGGGCGCGTCCCGCACGCAGGACCCGGCCCACCCAGCCTTCGGGCGGCTCGTCCATCCCCAGTTTCGCCGCGTGCGGGAGCTGGGACGGGGACGGGAAGTCCACCCGCTGGGCGCGCAGGGTCCGCAGCGGGACGACGAAGGGGACGAGGCCGTTGAGCCCGGCCAGACTGGGGCCGTGGGTGCCCGAGGCGGAGTGGGCTGCCAGCCACCATGCCAGCGTCGTCTTGCCGGCGCCCGCGTCACCGCGCAGCAGGACGCGGGGGCGGGTGGACAGGAGCGTGTCGACGCGCTGGGGGGTGCGGTCCGTCCGGGACGACCTCTGCCGCGTCGTCGTGGTGTCCAGGTTGCGCGCGTCGGCCTCCGAGATACGGGTCGCCGCCTCCAGGCTCAGATACGCGGTGTCCAGGTCCCATTCGGCTTCGCGGCGGCTGAGATCGTCCAGACCGAAGATCTTGGTCTTGCGATAGGCGGCGCCGACGGCCTGCGCGTACTCCGCCTCGTAGTGGCGGTCCAGCGGGTGGTGGTGGCTGATCGGTTCGCTGAGCGGCAGGTCGTACGGCATGTCCGTCAGGTCACTGATCAAGGTGCCCTCGGCGCGGAGGTGGCCGCGCCCGCGGGGGATGGCGCCGACGATGCCGAGCAGGACGTCGCCCGCGAACACGGGGGCGCCGGACAGGCCCGCCAACGGGGAGGGGCCGTCGGGGAGTTCGACGGCGGGCGGCTGGTCGAAGGCGAACGTGAGGACGGAGTGGGGGCGGGCCGCGGCCGGCAGGACCGTGCCCGCGTACTGGTCGGAGGCGAGGTGGCCTTCCGGGCCCCGGCGCTGGACGTCCGGGTAGCCGATGGTCTCGCAGTGCGGAAGCGGCTGGGTGGTGTCCAGGTGGCCGATGCGGACGTGGGAGGAGCAGGGGAGGTCGGCGTTCGTGAGCAGCAGGGCCGCGTCCAGGCCGGCGTCCTGCCATATGACCTGGGCGGTGATCGGCTCCGCGCGGCCGGGATGGGCGATCTCCGGTGCCGGGCCGGCGCCGATGACGTGGGCGCAGGTGAGGACGAGGCGGCTGTTGAGGGCGACTCCGCTGCCCTGTGCCTGACCCAGTACGACCACCGCGCGGTCGGCCGGACCGGCGGCCCGGGTCATCGCGCCGCGGGCGGGTTGGGTACCTGGCCGAAGGCCGAGGTGCTGCCCTGCCGCTCGTTGCCGACCTGCCACGGGGCGTTGGTCCGCGCGTCCCGCGGGGTGAGGGTGAAGGCGACGCGGTGTGTCCGGCCCGTCTCGCGCGAGGCGTCGGCGCCCGCCTCGACGACCCAGGCCTTGACCTTGCCGCCTCCCTTCACCTCCTTGCGCAGCTCAAGCGTGAATTCCATCTCGATGGCACCGACCTCGAACGACACGGGCTGACCCGATGCCCGTGTCGCGGCCTCGATGAGCTGGTCGCGGACCGAGGCGATGGCGTCGGAGAGTTCGATGCCGTCCAGGTCGGTTGCGCGCGGCGGAGTGGCGGTCATGATCCCCCGGTATCCCTCAAAATGCCGTTCAAGTAGCTGGATTTTACGGGGTGTTGAGGCGCCCGCGAACGGTGTTGAGACAGTCGGCCGGGGTGCGGTTCACGGGGCCGGGGGCTGGGCGGTGTGGAGTAGCCGCCGTCACATTCCCGGGGCCCTGGATCTTGCCGCCCGGTGACATGACGCACAGGCGATTTGTCCGTTACTAGGGCGAATAGTGGAAAGACAAGAACGGGCAAAAGGGACCTTTGGCCTGGAACCCCGAGGGCGGGTTTCGCGTCAGGGTGCGACCTGGGGGATGCGGAGTTTTTTGGTGGGGCGCGACGCCTCCAAGTGGGGCTAAACGTCATTTGCCGGGAGAAATCCGGAAGGCCCCCGTACGGGATGTCGGCGCTGTCAAGGATCGCCAAGTTGCGGGGTTAAGTACTACTAAAGGTCGTAGATGGGTGGTTTGGGGGTCTGTGGGGTCGCGGGTTACCAAGAGGGACCCCATCCGGTGGCCGGTTGTGCGCCGGGTGGTGTTTGTGTCCTTGTCCCCGGCTCCACGAGGTCCCCATGTCGAAGCGCGTCACGTCCCGTCACTCCCGCATGTCCCGTATCCGCACAGGGGCGGCCGTCCTGGCCGTCGGGCTGGGTGCCTCGGTCGTGCTGGGCGCCGGGGTCGCGGGCGCCGCCGAGACCAGCCTCGTCAGCACCGGAACCGTCACGGCGGCGAACGCCGTGCAGACGCAGGCCGCCGCCCAGGCCAAGGCCGCCGCCACGGCGAAGACCGCGGCCGCCGCCAAGGCCGCCGCCGCGAAGGAGGCCGTCGCGACCGCCGCGAAGGCCGCCGCCGCGAAGGCCGCCTCCTGGGTCGACCCGGTGAAGAAGTACACCCTGTCCGCCAGCTTCAACCAGGCCGGCAGCATGTGGCAGTCCACCCACTCCGGGCAGGACTTCGCCGTGCCCAGCGGCACCGAGGTCGTCGCCGCGCACGGCGGCACCGTCGTCAAGACCGGCGGCAACGGCGCCGGTGACGGTCCCGCGTACGGCAACGCCATCGTCATCAAGCACGGCAACGGGACCTACTCGCAGTACGCCCACCTGTCGCGCATCGACGTGAAGGTCGGCCAGATCGTCGCCACCGGCCAGCACATCGCGCTCTCCGGCAACACCGGCAACTCCAGCGGGCCGCACCTGCACTTCGAGATCCGTACGACCGCGAACTACGGGTCCGCCATCGACCCCGTCGCCTTCCTGCGCACCAAGGGCGTGACGGTCTAACCGCTCGGCTCGGCCCCGCCCCGCTCAGCCCCGCTCAGGGCGCGGTGGTGCCGCCGTTCGCCTGCGTCACCAAGTCGATCGCGACCTCCAGGACCGCCTTGCGCTTGTCCTCGGGGTCGCCTTCGACGTCCTTGAGGACGAACATCCCGGCGTGCATCGAGAAGAGCGCGCTGATGCAGCGGACCTGGTCCTTCAGATCGGCGTCCGGCTCCTTGAGCAGGTCGATCATCCGGATCATGCGGTCCTTGAAGTCCTCGCCGGTGCGCAGCTCGCGTACAGTCGCCTGGTTCTCCTGCATGAAGCGGAAGAGCGGGGCCGCGTCGGCGAGGGCCTCGCTGTAGCGGTGCAGGATCTCCTGCTTCGTCGCCAGCGTGCGCGGCTGCTGCCTGCCCCACTCGATCAGCTCGTCCATGGGCCTGGACAGGTCCTGGAAGAGGCTGATCAGGATGTCTTCCTTGGTCTTGAAGTGGTAGTAGAGCGCCGCCTTCGTGACGTCGAGGTGCTCGGCGATCTCGCGCAGCGAGGTCTTCTCGTAGCCCTGCTCGGAGAAGAGTTCGAGGGCCACGTCCTGGATGCGCTGGCGGGTGTCCCCGCGGCGCTGTCGCTTGGTGCCGTCCATGGTGCCGCCCATCCTCGTACTCCTTGCGCTCCCTGAAAACTTACCTGTCGCCCGGCTAGTGAAACTACTTAAACTTACTTGACGCCCGGCTAGTTGCGGGTCTACTTTCCCTGAGTGTAGTCAACTTGCCGGGCGGCAAGTAAGTAGCCGGACGGCGGCAGCTGTACCGGAGCGGTACCTAGGGGAGTGGGAACGATGGCGGACAGCACCGAAGCGGCCATACAAGCCGGAAAACAGGACGGAAACCCGGGCGGGCAACCAGAGGGGGAGCAGCCGCGCAGCGTACGGGTCGTGCTGCTCGCGCTCATGATCGCGATGCTGCTGGCGATGCTCGACAACATGATCGTGGGCACGGCGATGCCGACGATCGTCGGCGAACTGGGCGGCCTCGAACACCTGTCGTGGGTCGTCACCGGGTACACGCTCGCCACCGCCGCCTCCACCCCCATCTGGGGCAAGCTCGGCGACATGTACGGGCGCAAGGGCGCCTTCATGACCTCGATCGTGCTCTTCCTGATCGGCTCCGCGCTCAGCGGCATGGCCCAGGACATGGGCCAGCTCATCGGCTTCCGCGCCATCCAGGGCCTCGGCGCCGGTGGTCTGATGGTCGGCGTCATGGCGATCATCGGTGACCTCATTCCGCCCCGCGAGCGCGGCAAGTACCAGGGCATGATGGCCGGCGTGATGGCGTTCGCCATGATCCTCGGACCGCTGGTCGGCGGCACCATCACCGACCACTGGGGCTGGCGCTGGTCCTTCTACATCAACCTGCCGCTCGGCGTCGTCGCGCTGCTCGCCGTCAGTGCCGTACTGCACCTGCCGAAGAAGCGGAAGCAGGGCACGATCGACTACCTGGGTGCCGGTCTGCTGACCCTCGGCATCTCCTCCATCGTTCTGGTCACCACCTGGGGCGGCACCGAGTACGCCTGGGGCTCCGCCCGGATCATGGAGCTGATCGGGATCGGCGTCGCCTCGCTCGTGGGCTTCGTCTTCTGGCAGACCAAGGCCGCCGCGCCGATCATGCCGCTGCACATCTTCCGCAGCCGCAACTTCACGCTGATGTCGGTCATCGGCTTCATCACCGGCTTCGTGATGTTCGGCGCCGTACTCTTCCTGCCGCTCTACCAGCAGTCCGTGCAGGGCGCGTCCGCCACCAACTCCGGGCTGCTGCTCCTGCCGATGCTCGGCGCGATGCTCGCCGTCTCGATGGTCGCGGGCCGGGTCACCACCAACAGCGGTCGCTACAAGGTCTTTCCGCTCGTCGGCAGTGTGCTGATGATCGTGGGGCTGTTCCTGCTCGCGCAGATGGACACCGGGACGACGCGTGTGACATCCGGGCTGTACATGGCCGTACTCGGCGCCGGCATGGGCTGCCTGATGCAGATCACCATGCTGGTCGCGCAGAACAGCGTCGAGATGAAGGACATGGGCGTCGCGTCCTCGTCGACCACGCTCTTCCGGACCCTGGGCTCCTCCTTCGGTGTCGCCATCATGGGTGCGCTGTTCAACCACCGGGTGCAGGACGTCATGGCCGAGCGGGCCGGGGCGCTCGGGTCCAAGATCACCGAGCAGTCCGCGCAGCTCGACGCGGCGAGTCTGGCGAAGCTGCCGGCTCCGGCTCGGGAGGCCTACCAGTTCGCGGTGTCCTCCGGTACGCACTCCGCGTTCCTGCTGGGGTCTGTCGTGGCTGTGGTCGCGCTGGTCGCTGCGGTGTTCGTGAAGGAGGTTCCGCTGAAGGGGGCGGGGGCGCCTGCGGCTGAGGCCGGCGAGGGTGCGGGGCGGGACTCTGCGGCCACGGCGACCGTGGCTGAGACGGTCTGACCTCTCACCTCTGACCTCTGACCCACCTGGTCCGAAGGCCCCCGGCGTTGTCCGCCCCGGGGGCCTTCTCCTGTTGTACGGGGCTGGGGCGGGCCGAGGGTTTTCGCCCCCGCCGCCCCTACCCGTCCCATCCCTGGGGGCTGCGCCCCCAGACCCCCTAAAGATTGCGCCGTTCCCCGCGCCCCTGAAGAGTCGGCTGCGGGTGGGTGGGGGCTGGGCGCGCAGTTCCCCGCGCCCCTTAAAAGCACCCGGGACGGGCCGGCGGTTGTTTAGGGGCGCGGGGAACTGCGCGAGCAACCCCCACTCACCCGCAGCCGACACACAACCGTGGCAGCATCGAATCGTGGACAAGATGCGGCAGTTGCGGCTTGCCAAGGATGCGATGGATCGGGACTGGGCCGAGCCCGGGCTCGATATTGATGTGGTGGCGGCGCATGCCGGGTACTCGCGGTATCACTTCATACGGGCCTTCAAGGCGGCGTACGGCGAGACGCCCGGGCAGTATCTGACGCACCGTCGTATCGAGCGGGCGGAGGAGATGCTGCGCAGCGCGAATCTGTCGGTGACGGAGATCTGCAACCTGGTCGGGTTCAGCAGCCTCGGCACGTTCTCGGCGAGCTTCAAGACGTGGACAGGGCTGACACCGAGCGCGTACCGGGCCAAGCATGTGGGGCAGGGGGCCGCACTCATACCGGGGTGTTACGCGATGTTGTGGGCCGGGGGATTCAGGCACAGGTCCACAGCCGCCGAGGACCGCAACTCTGGAGAAGCACGCTGAGCGTTCCCGCGCCTACCGTGACGAACAGGAAGCGAGACCACGGCGAATCCACAGCGGAACCACAGCGAATCCCACCCCGCACAGGAGAGCAGAGCCATGATCAAGGGCCTGGGCATCACCACCGTCTGGACGTTCGACCAGGAGCGCACCAAAGCCTTCTTCACCGAGAAGCTCGACTTCGAGGTCCACGACGACCTGGCCATGGGCGACATGCGGTGGATCACCGTGGGCGCCAAGGACCAGCCGGATGTGGAGCTGGCGCTGATGAGCCTGGACGGGCCGGGGCTCGACCCCGAGTCCGCGGAGGCGCTCAAGAAGCTGGTCAGCAAGGGCGCGCTGGGCGCCGGCGCGTTCCGTACGGACAACTGCCGCGCGGACTACGAGACGTTCAAGGCGCGGGGCGTTGAGTTCCTCCAGGAACCGAAGGAGCGGCCGTACGGCGTCGAGGCGATCTTCCGCGACGACAACGGCAACTGGTACTCACTCACCGAGCGCAGCGAGGAACTCGACTTCTCGAAGGACTTCGACGGCTAGACCCGAGCTCCCGAAAGCGACTGACCCCGAAGGGGACTAAGGCAGCATCGGATAGCTTCCCGTGTTCGTCGGTGCGTGCTCCGGCAGCCACAGCACCGCCACCGCGCCCTCGGCGGGTACGCCGTCCGGTGCGCCCGCGGGCCGTACGTTGCGGAAGGTCAGCCGGGCGCCCATCACCCGGGCCTGGCCCGCGGCGATGGTGAGGCCCAGGCCGTGGCCGTGGCCCGCGCGGTCGGTGCTGCCGGTGCGGAAGCGGCTCGGGCCCTCGGCGAGCAGCGCCTCCGGGAAACCGGGACCGTGGTCGCGGACGCGGATGACGCGGCCCTCGACGGTGACCTCGATGGGCGGTTTGCCGTGCCGGGAGGCGTTCGCGAGGAGGTTGAACAGGACACGCTCCAGACGGCGCGGATCCGTCGTGACCTCCGACTCGTGCACCACCCGCACCTCGACGTCCGGGTCCTTGGCGGCCACCCGCCGCGACACGAACTCGCCGAGCAGGATGTCCTGCAACTCGGCCCGCTCGGACGCGCCGTCGAGCCGGGCGACCTCCAGGACGTCCTCGACGAGGGTGCGCATGGCCTGCGCCCGGTCCCGGACGAGTTCGGTGGGGCGGCCGGGCGGCAGCAGTTCCGCCGCCGTCAGCAACCCGGTCACCGGCGTACGCAGCTCGTGCGCGATGTCCGCCGTCACCCGGCGCTCGGCCTCGATGCGCTGCTGGAGCGCGTCCGCCATGGCGTCCACGGCACGTGCGAGGTCGTCGGTCTCGTCGCGTACGACACCGCCGATCGCGTCCCGTACCCGTACCTCGGTCTCGCCCTTGGCGACCTGGTTCGCGGCGGCGGCGGCCTTGCGCAGCCGGCGCGACAGCTGGCCGCCGATGAGCACGCCGAGCGCGCTGCCGCCGAAGACGACCGCGATGGAGCCGATGACGAGGGCCTGGTCGAGGTCCTTCATGACGTCGGCGTTGCGGTCCGTGAACCGCTCGTGCCAGGACAGCACCCGGCCGTCCCTGAGCGGCACGGCGGCCCAGATGTCGGGCACCCCGTTCGGACCGTCGGACACATAGGTGGCCCGCCGTCCCTCCGAGACCTTCGCCAACAGGTCGGCCGGGATGGCCGGGTCGTCGATCTTGGCCCCGAAGGGGGGCGGCCGGCCGGGCCCGTACATGCGCTCCGCGAGCTGGATGCGCTCGTCCGCCAGATCGCGCGAGTTGTCGAGCATCGAGACACGGGCCGCGTTGTGCACGACCAGGCTCAGCGCGACCGCCACGAGCGCGCCGACCAGCGCGATCGCGGCGCTGAGCTTCCACCTGATGCCCGTACGGATGCCCCCGGCTCCGAACGGGCCACCGGCCGCGCCGCCGCTGCCGCCCAGGCCCGGTCCCGTACCGCCGCCCGGTCCCGTACCGCGGCCCCGTCTCCTGCCGCCGCCCGGACTCATCGAACCCAGACGCTGAAATATCCCCCGCATACCCCTGCTCAGGCCTTCAACTTGTAGCCGAAGCCGCGGACCGTCTCGATCCGGTCCTGGCCGATCTTCGTACGCAGCCGCTGCACATGCACGTCGACGACGCGGGTGTCCCCGCCCCAGCCGTAGTCCCACACACGTTCGAGCAGCTTGTCGCGGCTCAGCACCGTACCCGGCGCGGAGGAGAACTCGAGGAGCAGCCGCATCTCGGTGGGCGTCAGCGCCACCGGCGTACCGCCCTTGAGGACCTCCATGCCCTCGGTGTCGATCTCCAGGTCGCCGAAGGCGAGCACGCCGCCGTCCATCGAGGCGGGGCCGTCGGCCGCAGCGCCCTGGCCGCCGTTCGCGTGCCCGAAGCGGCGCAGCACCGCACGGATGCGGGCGACCAGGACGGCACCGTCGAAGGGCTTGGTCACATAGTCGTCGGCGCCCGCCTCCAGGCCGAGCACGACGTCGATCGAGTCGGCGCGGGCCGACAGCATGATCACGGGGACGGTCGACTCGTCACGGATGCGGCGGCACAGGGAGACACCGTCGAGGCCGGGCACCATGACATCCAGCAGGGCGATGTCGGGGCGGTCCGCGCGGAACGCCTCCAGGCCGGACAGTCCGTCGGGCATGGCGGTGACCGCGAAGCCGTCGCGCTCCAGGGCGAGCTGCGTGGCCTCGCGGATGACGTCGTCGTCCTCGACGAACAGGACGTGGGTCTGCTCTGCCATGCGGCTGCTCCGTCTGCTCTCAGTTCGAGGGGGCGGGCGTGTCGGCGCCGCCCACCGCGTTGCTGTACTCGTTGTGGATCCGGGAGTCCTCGGTGAAACGGGTCGCGGACCAGCCGTAGGTGATCACTTCTTCGCTGGAGGGGTACGACACCGGGTCGCCCTTCTTGTACAGCTGCTGGGTGACCACCAGGTCGCCCCGGTCGATCTCGGCGTAGACCGGAGGCTCCTCGGCCTTGAAGACGTTCTGGTACCTGCCGTCCTGCTCGCGGTACACATACGAGCCGACGCCGACGGCATCGCCGCAGGTCATCACGTTGACCACGATGTCGTCCGCCGACCCCCCGGTCAGATCCCCGTACGACACGTCGACCGGGTACTCGTCGGCGACACACGGCTTCAGATCGTGCTTGACCGACGCGCTGACCTCCGGATCGTCCTTGACGAGCTGGACCGCGTCCACCCGCTGGGGTGTCCTGCTGGGCGAGGCGGAGGCGGTGGGCGTGGCGGCGCCCTTGGCCACCGCCTCACTGCCCGCCGGACCCTCGTCGCGGGCACCCGTACCGCCCGTGGCGCAGGCGGTCACGAAAAGGCTGAGGGCGGCGAGCGCGGCCGCTGCCGTACTCCCCGCCTTCAGGACCCCTCTGGCCCGAATTCCTAGGCCGCGCAACGCTCCCGCTCCTCACCCGGTTCGAGCGCGCGGGCGCCGCGCTCGTCGTAGTCCCGGCTCTCCAGCTCCTCGCGGAGCCGGGCCAGCGCCCGGTGCAGCGTGCTCTTGACCGTTCCGGCCGACATGCCAAGCGCGGCGGCCGTCTCCTCGGTGGACATCTGCTCCCAGTGTCGCAGCACCACGACGCTGCGCTGCTTGGGAGCGAGAACCTTCATGATGTCCATAAGGAGCGCCCGGTCCGCGTGCTGCTCGGTGGAATCGTCGACGGACGCGTCCGGCAGCTGCTCGGTCGGAACCTCCTCCAGCTTCCGGGCCCGCCACCACTCGGTACGCGTATTGATCATCACGCGGCGCAGGTAGGCGTCGGCCAGCCGCTTGTCCGCGATGCCGTCCCAGCGGCCGTACGTCCGTACGAGCGCGGTCTGCAGCAGGTCCTGGGCATCGACCGGGTCGGGGACCAGGCGGCGGGCACTGCGCAGCAGCGCGTCCTGCCGAGTGCGGACGTACTCCTCGAATTCGAGCACCTCGCCGTGCGCCATGATCAACCGCCTCCATCCCCGTTTCCGACCTGCCTGCTGCCGGTTGTCCGTTACCTCTGCGCCGCGTTGTCTGCGGTACGCAAATGAAGCTACGGAGGCGTTGTCACGGGGTTGTCCGAGACAGCCTGCGACGAGCACTCGGCTGTCCGTCGGTTGTGTAACGGATGTACGTTCGGGGTAAGGCGAGGGGCTGATGTGTCCAGTTAAACCCTGTTTTGCCTGGTCAGTTGTGTCACCTGCCGCGCCAACTGCTGTGTGACAGCTATGTCGGCGGCTGTGTCGGCGTCGATGCCAGGGGCTACGTCAGGGGTGATGTCAGCGGCAGGCGGTACAGGCCGCCCGGGAGCGGTTCGACGAGTCCGTCGGCGACGAGACCGTCGAGCGCGCGGGCACGCTGTACCGGTTCGTCCCATACGCGGTCCAGCGCCGCCTGCGGGACCGCGGTGACCGCTTCCCTGAGTACGGCGAGGAGCTTGCCGCGGACCTGGCGGTCCGTACCCGCGTACGTCTGTCCGCGCCGGGGCGGGCCCTCGTGCTCCGGCTTGCCCGCCAACCGCCACGCACACTGCCCGGCGATCGGGCAGCTGTGGCAGGTCTCGTTCTTCGCCGTGCAGACGAGCGCGCCGAGCTCCATCGAGGCGGCGGCCCAGCGGGAGGCCGTGCGCTCGCTCTCGGGGAGCAGGGCGCGGGCGAGCTTGCGCTCGGCGGCGGTGGTGGCGTTCGGCGGGTACCGCACCCCGGTGACGGCCCGGGCGAAGACGCGCCGCACATTCGTGTCGAGCACCGCGTGCCGCTGCCCGTACGCGAACGACGCGACCGCGGCCGCCGTGTACTCCCCGATGCCGGGCAGCGCGAGCAGCTGTGCGTGCTCCGACGGTACGTCGCCGCCGTGCCGTTCCGTTATGGCCACCGCGGCGCCGTGCAGGCGCAGGGCGCGCCGGGGGTAGCCGAGCCTTCCCCAGGCGCGGACGGCTTCGCCCGGGGCCTCCTTCGCCAGGTCGGCGGGGCGGGGCCAGCGGGTCAGCCAGTGCTCGTACACGGGTAGTACGCGGTTCACCGGGGTCTGCTGGAGCATGAACTCGCTGACCATCACTCCCCAGGGGCCGGCCTCTTCGTGGCGCCAGGGGAGGTCGCGGGCGTGTGCGTCGAACCAGGCGATGACGGGGGTGTGCAGGGTCTCGCCGGGGGTGGTTTGGGTGGACTCGGTGGGTGCAGTCATCGGGGTCGATCCTGCCACGTGGGGGGTGGGTTTTTCTTTCGCCCCCGCCGCCCCTACCCGTCCCATCCCGTTCCTGGGGCTCCGCCCCAGACCCCGGGGGTGGGTTCTTCGGGTGCGGGTGGGTGGGGGCTGGTCCAAAAGATTGCGCAGTTCCCCGCGCCCCTAAAAACGGAGGCGGGCGGGGGATTGCGGGGCGCAGCCCCGCTTTCAGGGGCGCGGGGAACTGCGCGAGCAACCCCCACCGGCGCGCGGCCGACGAACAAGCCCCGGGGTCGAAGGGGCGGAGCCCCTGGGGGATGGGACGGGTAGGGGCGGCGGGGGCGAACAACGGGCTGTGGCCGGGATGATGATCCGGAAAAGTTGATGTCGGGGCGGCGGGTGGGGCGAGCGGCGGGGCGGATCTCTCGTACAGTTTGCGCCGTGGGATCTCTGCGCAATCCGGTCGGGCCGCTTCCCTCCACCATCTACTGGCGTCGGAGGGCCGTTCTGCTGTCCATGGTCGCCCTGTTGGCGCTGCTCATCGTGTGGGTGGTCGGCTCCGGCGGCGGAGGCGCCAAGAACAACGCCGGTGACTCCAACGGCAAGAATCCCGCGCCCTCGACCATCACGCCCGGCCCCTCCGGCTCCGGTCCCGCGATCAGCCAACACCCGGGCGGCCGCGACGAGTCGAGCGGCAGCGCCGGCAGCGGAGGAAGCGGGACCGGCGACGGATCCGGGTCCGGTTCCGGGGACTCCAGCGGCAGCGGCAGCTCCTCCACCGGTGGGTCCGACGACGGATCCAAGAACGGCGGCGGCTCGGGCGAGCAGCTTCCCGCCGGGTCCGGTCTCCCCAACTGCACCGCCGGTGGCGTGAAGTTGATCCTGCGCAGCGTGCACAACACGTACGCCCCCGGCGAGACACCCACGTTCGAGCTCACCGCCAAGAACTCCTCAGCCGGTGACTGCAAGGTCGATCTCGGCCCGAAGAGCGCAGTACTGACGATCACTCAGGCGGAGAGCGACACCGGAATCTGGGCGTCGGACGACTGCCCGAAGAGCGCCGCCGGCCTCCTCTTCCGGGTGCCGGCCGGCGGACAGGTGACCCACACGGTGGAGTGGGACCGCAAGGGCAGCGCCCCCGAGTGCGCCACGCCTCCGGCGGGTTCGGCCTCCGCGGGTACGTACTTGGTGGAGGCGACCGCACCGGGGCTGGCGAAGGCCCAGACGTCGTTCGTGCTCTCCAAGGACTGAAGCACTGGAACAGGACCAGGGCTGAAGCACTGGTCGAGGACGAGGACGAGGACGAGGGCGAGGGTTAAGGAGAGGGCGAGGGGCTCACGCCCCGGTTCGCCCGTTCCCCGCCCCGCTGCTCTTCGCCCGTCGGCCCCTCTACCTGCCCAGCCGTCTACCCGCCCACCCGTCTACCCGCCCCGCCGTTTACTCGCCCAGCCGTCGGCTAGACGTACCGCTCCAGAATCGACGACTCCGCCAGCCGCGACAGCCCCTCGCGGACACTGCGCGCCCGCGCCTCGCCCACCCCGTCGACCGTCTGCAGGTCGTCCACGCTGGCGGCGAGCAGCTTCTGTAGTCCGCCGAAGTGCTCCACAAGGCGGTCGATGATCGCGCCGGGCAGGCGCGGAACCTTGGCGAGGAGGCGGAAGCCGCGCGGGGAGACGGCGGAGTCCAGCGCCTCGGGGGAGCCGGTGTAGCCCAACGCACGTGCCACGGTGGAGAGTTCGAGGAGCTCCGCGTGGCTGAGCGCGTCCAGCTCGGAGAGGGCCTCGTCGACCGTGCGGGAACGCTTGGCGGTCGGCTCGGGCACGTAGTCCCGTACGACGAGTTCACGCTCGGGCTCGACGCCGGCGATCAACTCGTCCAGCTGGAGGGCGAGAAGACGCCCGTCGGTGCCCAGTTCGACTACGTACTCGGCGATCTCGGTGGCGATGCGCCGCACCATCTCCAGGCGCTGGGCGACAGCCGAGACGTCGCGGACGGTGACGAGGTCCTCGATCTCCAGCGCTGACAACGTTCCCGCGACCTCGTCGAGGCGGAGTTTGTAGCGCTCCAGGGTCGCGAGGGCCTGGTTGGCGCGGGAGAGGATCGCCGCCGAGTCCTCCAGGACGCGGCGCTGACCGTCGACGTACAGCGCGATCAGGCGCATCGACTGGGAGACCGAGACGACGGGGAAGTCGACCTGCTTGGAGACCCGGTCCGCGGTGCGGTGCCGTGTGCCCGTCTCCTCCGTGGGGATCGTCGGGTCGGGCACGAGCTGCACGCCCGCCCGCAGAATCTTGGTGATGTCCTTGTCGATGACGATGCCGCCGTCGAGCTTGCACAGCTCGCGCAGGCGGGTCGCGGTGAACTCGACGTCCAGCACGAAACCGCCGGTGCACATCGACTCGACGGTCTTGTCCCAGCCGAGCACGATGAGTCCGCCGGTGTTGCCACGGAGAATCCGCTCAAGCCCGTCGCGCAGGGCTGTGCCTGGTGCCACGGCGCTCAGTGAGGCGCGCATCAGGCCATCGGCACCGGAGCTCCCACCGGATTTTCCGGGAGCTGCTGCCCGGTCGTTGGCTGCCACTGCACTCCTCCGGTCGCAGGTTTCCGGTCGCCCTCTGTTCGTACGGACGGGCGAGACCAGGGCAAAGTCTACCGGCGCTCTTCCTCCTCCCGTGGGGCCTCTCGACGACGGGAGCGCGGGAGGACCCGCAGGGCGTCGCCCATGTCGGCGACTTCCAGGACCTTCATACCGGGAGGGATCTTGCCCGGGTCCGTCGGTACGAGGGCGTGCGTGAAGCCCAGGCGGTGGGCTTCGGCGAGCCGGCGCTGGACTCCCGTGACCCGTCTGACCTCGCCCGCGAGCCCCACTTCGCCGATCGCCACGAGGTTTTTGGGGAGGGGGGTGTCGCTCGCCGCGGAGGCGAGGGCGAGCGCGATCGCGAGGTCTGCGGCGGGCTCGGAGAGCTTCACGCCGCCGACCGTCGCCGAGTAGATGTCCCGCTTCCCGAGGGCCGTGATCCGGCCGCGCTGCTCCAGAACGGCCAGCATCATCGAGACGCGGGAGGTCTCCAGACCGGACGTCGTACGACGGGGGGAGGGGATCTGCGAGTCGACCGTGAGCGCCTGGACCTCGGCGACCAGGGGGCGGCGGCCCTCCAGGGTGACGGTCAGGCAGGTGCCCGGGACCGGCTCGGCGCGGCGGGTCAGGAACAGGCCGCTCGGGTCGGCGAGGCCCGTGATGCCCTCGTCGTGCAGCTCGAAGCAGCCGACCTCGTCCGTCGTCCCGTAACGGTTCTTGACCCCTCGGACCAGCCTGAGGCGCGCGTGCCGGTCGCCCTCGAAGCTGAGGACGACGTCCACGAGATGTTCGAGCAGGCGGGGGCCCGCGATCGCGCCGTCCTTGGTGACGTGGCCCACGAGGAGGGTGGACATGCCGCGGTCCTTGGAGGCGCGGATGAGCGCTCCGGCGACCTCCCGCACCTGGGCCATGCCGCCCGGCGCTCCGTCGATCTCCGGGGAGGCGACCGTCTGCACGGAGTCCAGGATGAGCAGGGACGGCTTCACCGCGTCCAAGTGGCCGAGGACGGCGGCCAGGTCGGTTTCGGCGGCCAGGTAGAGGTGGTCGTCGATCGCCTTGATGCGGTCGGCGCGGAGGCGCACCTGGCTCGCCGACTCCTCACCCGTCACATACAGCGTGCGGTGCTCGTCGCTCGCCGACTTGGCCGCCACGTCGAGCAGGAGCGTGGACTTGCCGACCCCCGGCTCGCCCGCGACCAGGACGACCGCACCGGGCACGAGCCCGCCGCCGAGGACGCGGTCCAGCTCGGGCACGCCGGTGGAGCGGGCGGTGGCCTGCCGGCCGTCGACCTGCCCGATGGGAACCGCGGAGGTGGTGACGCGGCCCGGAGTCGTCGTCCGTACCGCGGGCGCGCCGTACTCCTCGACCGTCCCCCACGCCTGGCACTCGGGGCAGCGGCCGAGCCACTTGGCCGTCTGCCAGCCGCACTCGGTGCAGCGGTAGGACGGCCGGTCCTTCGCGGTTTTCGTACGGGCAGCCATGCACGGAACCGTAGCCGAGCCCACTGACAGTCCGGCCCCGCATGTCATATGCCATGGCCTGCCATCGCCGCCCGTGAAGGCCCAGGCCATGGAATCGGAGGTTCGTGTCCCCTTTTGAGGGATCGTTTCACCCGTACGGATTAAATGTGCTCAAGGGGGAAGAAGGGGCCACCCCCGGGCGCCTACGGTCGCACGGGTGATGAGCAGCAGTCCGGAGACCTCCACGCACACCACCGGCGCACACCGGGCGCACGGAGACGCGCGCAAGCGGGTGGCCACGCCCCGTGGCGCGCACACCCGCACCATGGCTCAGCGCCCTCCCGCGCGCTACGAGCCCTATCTGGACGGCCTGTTCACCTACTGCCTGTCCGTGCTGTGCGACCACGACGCGGCCACCGCCGCCCTCGGGGACGTCCTCGCACTGGCCGAGCGCCGGAGCCCGCGCGGCCCGGAGTCCGCGGACGACCGCAGGGCGTGGCTGTACGCGCTCGCGCGCTGGTCCTGTCTGCGCAAACTGACCGAGGCCCGGCACAGGCGCCAGGCGGCGCACGCCTCCGGGCGCCGCGCGCCCCACAAGGACACCGCAGGCCGGCGCGCCAAGGGCGCCGCCGACCGGCGCGCGGCCGAGGCGCTGAGCGCCCCCGTGTCCGAAGAGGCCCAGGCGCAGCGCCAGCGCGAACTCGCCCTGCTGGCCTGGCCGGAGGCCGCCGGCACCACCCCCGAGCAGCGTGAGGCGCTCGAACTCGCCGTGCGCCACCAGCTCGCCGCCCACGAGGTCGCCGCCGTCCTCGGCATGGACCTCGCCAAGGCGCGTGAGCTGCTCGCCTGCGCCGCCTGCGAGGTCGAGCGCACCCGCGCGGCCCTCGCCGTGGTGGAGACCGGCACCTGCCCGAGCGTCGCCCGCCTCACCGGCGACAATCAGCTCGTCCTGAGCGCCACCCTGCGCCGCGAACTCGTCCGGCACGTCGACGACTGCCCGCGCTGCCGCCGCACCGCCGAGCGCGCGGTCCCCGGCGCCTGGCCCGGCACCAGCGTCACGCCCGCCGCGCTCCCGGTCCTGGAGGCGCCGCGCGCCGCCCTGCACGTCGCGATGGCGCACGCCCCCCGCGCGCGGGGCAGCGCTCCGCGCTTCGACCGGCGCGGTTTCCCGATGGACCCCAAGGACCACGCCGCGCGAAGGGACCGTCTACGCGCGCGTGCCGTCACGACCACAGTCGTCGCCACGGTGGTGGCCGCGCCCGTCCTCGCCCTCTGGGCGGCCTACCGTGGCGCGCCCCTCACCGGCGAGGGCACCGACGGCAGCTCCGTCACCGCGAGCGAGGCGCACGGCCCCGACGGCATCAACGGCGAAGAGGCGGGCGGTTACGAGAACGCGGGCAACGCCAGCACCAAACCCGACGCCCGTTTCACCAAGGGCAGCCGCTCGCCCGATGTCTCCGTGGAAGTCATCAGCACCCCGGGAAGCACCCCGGGCCAGAACGCCGGACACCTTTCCGTGGCGGCCGGCAGCAGCGGTGACACGACCCTCGTCACGCTGACCGCGTCCGGGAGTTCACCGGTGCACTGGTCCGCGCACACCGGGGTGTCCTGGCTCTACCTCAGCCAGTCGTGGGGAACCCTCGAACCGGGCGAATCGTTGACGATCAAGGTGTACGTCGATCATCTTCGCGAGCCGGTGGGCCCCTGGAGCGCGCGGGTGTCGATCGCACCGGCGGGCGCCGTGGTCACGATCGACGGGTATGGGAACGCGGGCCCGTCCGGCCCCGGCGGCCCGGGCCCCGACCCGACGCCCAGCGACCCGACCCCCTCCGACCCCGACCCCACCCCGAGCGACCCGACCCCGACCCCGACGCCCAGCGATCCAACGCCGTCCGACCCCCAGCCGACCCCCACGGACTCGGCCCCCTCCGACCCGGAGGGCTCGACGCCACCGCCCAGCGACAGCGGCGACCCGAGCCCGTCCTCGTAAGCCTGGTGGGGCTAGTGGGGCTAGTCAGACTGGTGTGGCTGGTGGGACGCGGCGCACCGGGTCGACCGGGACTCCCACCGTGCTGGCCGGGACTCAGCCCACCGGGTCGGCCGGATGCGGTGCCAGGAGCGGCAGCTGCGAGGCGAGCCGTGCCTCGCAGAGCTCGACCAGGCGGCCGTACCCCTCCTTGCCCATCAGCTCGATCAGCTCCGGACGGTAGGAGACGTACACCGGGTCGCCCGCGCCGTGCGCCGAGGTCGCCGAGGTGCACCACCAGTGCAGGTCGTGGCCGCCGGGACCCCAGCCACGGCGGTCGTACTCGCCGATGGAGACCTGGAGCACCCGGGTGTCGTCGGGCCGGTCGATCCACTCGTACGTCCGGCGCACGGGCAGCTGCCAGCAGACGTCCGGCTTGGTCTCCAGCGGCTCGCGGCCCTCCTTGATCGCCAGGATGTGCAGCGAGCAGCCCGCGCCGCCGGCGAACCCGGGCCGGTTCTGGAAGATGCAGGACCCCTGGTACGGCCGGGTCTGCCGGTCGCCGTCCTCGTCCTCCGAGACCCAGCCGGTGGCCACGCCCACGTCATGGTGCTGCCAGATGTCCGGCGTGAGCCTCGCGACATGCTCGGCCACCCGCTTCTCGTCGTCCTCGTCGGAGAAGTGGGCGCCCAGAGTGCAGCAGCCGTCGTCGGCGCGGCCCGCCTGGATGCCCTGGCAGCCGCTTCCGAAGATGCAGTTCCAGCGAGAGGTCAGCCATGTCAGATCGCACCGGAAGACCTGCTCGTCATCGGCCGGATCCGGAAATTCCACCCATGCGCGAGCGAAGTCCAGCCCCTTCTCGTCGGACACGGAGACCTTCTTCGGGGACTTCTTGGACGTGGACGCCTTCGCCTGCGAAGAACTCTTCGACGATCCCTTGGAGGATTTGTCGGGCTTCGCCTTTTTCGTCTTTGGCACGCGTCCAGGGTAAGTCGCTTCTGCCCGCTCCGGGGACGGTCGACGGCCGGAGGCGCAGTAGCGTTCCGTACATGAGACTCGGTGTCCTCGACGTGGGTTCGAACACGGTGCATCTGCTGGTGGTGGACGCCCACCCCGGCGCGCGCCCGCTGCCCGCGCATTCGCACAAGGCCGAATTGCGGCTGGCCCAACTGCTCGACGAGAGCGGGGCGATCGGCCCCGAAGGCGTCGAAAAACTGATCAAGACGGTCCAGGACGCGCTGGAGGCGGCCGAGGACAAGGGCGTCGAGGCCATGCTGCCGTTCGCGACCTCCGCCGTACGCGAGGCCAGCAACGCCGACGATGTGCTGGCCCGGGTGCAGGCCGAGACGGGCGTCGAGCTCCAGGTCCTGACCGGGGCGGAAGAGGCCCGGCTGACCTTCCTGGCCGCCCGCCGCTGGTTCGGCTGGTCGGCGGGCAAGCTGCTCGTCCTCGACATCGGCGGCGGCTCCCTGGAGATCGCGTACGGCATCGACGAGGAACCGGACGCGGCCGTGTCGCTGCCGCTCGGCGCCGGCCGGCTGACCGCGGGCTGGCTGCCCACCGACCCGGCCGACCCCGCCGACGTGAAGGCGCTGCGCCGCCATGTGCGGGCCCAGATCGCCCGTACGGTCGGCGAGTTCAGCCGCTTCGGCGCCCCCGACCACGTGGTCGCCACCTCCAAGACCTTCAAACAGCTCGCCCGCCTGGCCGGCGCCGCCCGCTCCACCGAGGGCCTCTACGTCCAGCGCGAACTCAAGCGTCGCACCCTTGAGGACTGGGTCCCCCGCCTAGCCTCCATGACCGCCGACGAACGCGCCGAACTCCCCGGCGTCTCCCCGGGCCGCTCCAGCCAACTCCTCGCCGGCGCCCTGGTGGCCGAGGGCACCATGGACCTCTTCGGCGTGGAAACCCTGGAGATCTGCCCCTGGGCCCTACGCGAGGGCGTCATCCTCCGCCGCCTCGACCACATGGCCTCGGAGTAGACACGTAGAAGCAGGCGGCTCCACGAGCATGATCCCCGCGCGCTGAAGGGGGCGCGGGGCTGTGACTTTGTGCGGTTCGCCGCGGGTGCGCGCCCAGCCACAACTGACAACCCGCACGGTCATGAGGCCCGAGCCCCGAAAGGGGCGCGGGGAACTGCGCGCCCAGCCACAGACAACCCGCACGGGCCCACGGCGAGCCCCCACCCCAGGGGCGCGGGGCTGTGACACTGTGCGGCTCCGCCGCGCGGGCGCACCCAGCCACACACAACCCGCACCCGCCCACGACAGCCCCCGCAACGGAGAATAGGCGCCCGACCACAGGCCACCACCCCCACCCGCAGGCCACCCCCACCCCGGCCGGAGGCCACCCCGGCCGGCAGCCACAAGAACCCCCGGCCGAAGCGAACCACCCCCGCCGAACCGCCGGAGGCACCCCGTACTCTGTCCCTCGTGGCAGAACCAGTCGTACGCATCCCGGATGCGAAGGTCGCGCTGTCCACGGCGTCCGTGTATCCGGAGTCGACGGCGACGGCCTTCGAGATCGCCGCACGCCTCGGCTACGACGGCGTGGAGGTCATGGTCTGGACCGACCCGGTCAGCCAGGACATCGAAGCCCTCCGCCGCCTCAGCGACTACCACCAGATCCCGATCCTCGCCGTGCACGCCCCCTGCCTGCTGATCACCCAGCGGGTGTGGTCCACCGACCCGTGGATCAAGCTCCAGCGCGCCCAGGCGGCGGCCGAGAAGCTCGGCGCGAGCACCGTCGTCGTACACCCCCCGTTCCGCTGGCAGCGCCAGTACTCACGTGACTTCGTCAGCGGGATCTGGCGGATGGCGAACGAGACGGACGTACGGTTCGCCGTCGAGAACATGTACCCCTGGCGTTACCGCGACCGCGAGATGCTGGCGTACGCCCCCGAATGGGACGTCACGAAGGACGATTACCGTCACTTCACGATCGACCTCAGCCACACGGCGACCGCCCGTACCGACGCCCTGCAGATGATCGACCGCATGGCCGACCGCCTCGGCCACGTCCACCTCGCCGACGGGAACGGCTCCAACAAGGACGAGCACCTCGTCCCGGGCCGCGGCACCCAGCCCTGCGCCGAGCTGCTCGAACGCCTCGCGCTCTCCGGATTCGACGGCCATGTCGTCATCGAGGTCAACACCCGTCGCGCGATGTCCAGCGTCGAACGCGAGGCGGACCTGGCGGAGGCCCTGGCCTTCACCCGGCTCCACCTCGCCTCCGCGGTGAAGGTGCCCCGCCGGTGACGGACGCCGCCCCCCGCCGCGGCCGGGGACGCCCCACTCGTACGCAGACGGAGGCGGCCCCCGCCACCCGCGACCGCATCCTGGAGGCGGCCCGCGAGGAGTTCTCCGAGCGGGGCTACGAGAAGACGTCGGTCCGCGGAATCGCCAAGGCGGCCGGGGTGGACTCCGCGCTCGTGCACCACTACTTCGGCACGAAGGAACAGGTCTTCGAGGCGGCCATCGAGGTCGCCTTCGCGCCCGCCCTCGGCGCCCCGGACGCGGTCGAGGAGGGCCCCCTCGACTCCGTGGGCGAGCGCCTGACCCGCTTCATCCTCGGCATCTGGGAGAACCCGGCGACCCGCACCCCGCTGCTCGCGATCCTCCGCTCCGCCGTGAACAACGAGACCGCGGCCGCCGTCTTCCGCCGCCTGGTCGCCACCCAGCTGCTGCGCCGCATCGCCGGGCAGCTGGACGCCCCCGACGCGGAACTGCGCGCCGAGCTGGCGGCGGCGCAGCTCGTCGGGATCGCGATGCTGCGATACGTGATCAAGGTCGAGCCCCTGGCGTCGGCGGACCCGGAACAGATCGTGGCAAGGGTGGCGCCGGTGGTGCAGGGACACCTGACGGCCCCCTAATACAGGGCCACCTGACGGCCCTCGAACCGGGACGAGGACGAGCCCAGCCACGTACGGCCCACGTACGGCCCACGTACGATCCGCAGCCGAAAGCCGAGACAGGCATCCCGCATTTCGGACACCCTGTCCGTATCGTGGCGCACCGGCGTACGCTCGACAGCAGTCACACATCTCCGAAGGAGCGAGCGACGATGCCCGAGCTGAGGTCCCGCACAGTCACCCACGGACGCAACATGGCGGGCGCACGCGCCCTTATGCGCGCCTCCGGTGTACCGGGTGCGGACATCGGACGGAAGCCGATCATCGCGGTCGCCAACTCCTTCACGGAGTTCGTGCCCGGCCACACCCACCTCCAACCGGTCGGCCGCATCGTCAGCGAGGCCATCACCGCCGCCGGAGGCATCGCGCGCGAGTTCAACACGATCGCGGTCGACGACGGCATCGCGATGGGCCACGGCGGCATGCTGTACTCCCTCCCGTCCCGCGACCTGATCGCGGACTCGGTCGAGTACATGGTCGAGGCCCACTGCGCCGACGCCCTGATCTGCATCTCGAACTGCGACAAGATCACGCCCGGCATGCTGATGGCGGCCCTGCGTCTGAACATCCCGACGGTCTTCGTCTCCGGCGGCCCCATGGAGTCCGGCCGCGCCACCCTGGTCGACGGCACGGTCCGTACGCTCGACCTGGTCGACGCGATCTCCGACGCCGTGAACGACAACATCTCGGACGAGGACATCCTCCGTATCGAGGAGAACGCCTGTCCGACCTGTGGCTCCTGCTCCGGCATGTTCACCGCCAACTCGATGAACTGCCTGACCGAGGCCATCGGCCTGTCCCTCCCCGGCAACGGCTCGGTGCTCGCCACGCACACCGCCCGCAAGGGTCTGTACGAGGACGCGGCCCGCACGGTCGTCGAGATCACCAAGCGCTACTACGACGGTGACGACGAGTCGGTGCTGCCCCGCAACATCGCCACGCACGCCGCGTTCGAGAACGCCATGGCCCTCGACATCGCCATGGGCGGCTCCACCAACACGATCCTGCACCTGCTGGCGGCCGCCCAGGAGGCGGGCGTCCCCTTCGGCCTGGACGAGATCAACGAGGTCTCGCGCCGGGTGCCGTGCCTCGCCAAGGTCGCTCCGAACGTGGCGAAGGACCGCACGTACTACATGGAGGACGTGCACCGCGCGGGCGGCATCCCGGCCCTGCTGGGCGAGCTGCACCGCGCCGGCCTGCTGAACGAGGACGTCCACACGGTCCACAGCCCGTCCCTCTCGGACTGGATGAAGACGTGGGACGTGCGCGCCGGCTCCCCGTCCCCCGAGGCGATCGAGCTGTGGCACGCGGCCCCCGGCTGCGTCCGCTCCTCCGAGGCCTTCTCCCAGTCCGAGCGCTGGGAGGCCCTGGACGAGGACGCCGAGGGCGGCTGCATCCGCTCCGCCGAGCACGCGTACTCCAAGGACGGCGGCCTGGCGGTCCTCAAGGGCAACCTGGCGGTCGACGGCTGCGTCGTGAAGACGGCGGGCGTCGACGAGTCGATCTGGACCTTCGAGGGCCCGGCGGTCGTCTGCGAGTCGCAGGACGAGGCCGTCGACAAGATCCTCAAGAAGGAGATCACGCACGGCGATGTCGTCGTCATCCGCTACGAGGGCCCCAAGGGCGGCCCGGGTATGCAGGAGATGCTCTACCCGACCTCCTTCCTCAAGGGCCGCGGCCTCGGCAAGACCTGCGCCCTGATCACCGACGGCCGCTTCTCCGGCGGCACGTCCGGCCTGTCCATCGGCCACGCCTCCCCGGAGGCCGCCTCCGGCGGCACGATCGCACTGGTCCAGGACGGCGACCGCATCCGCATCGACATCCCGAACCGTTCGATCGAACTGCTCGTGTCGGACGATGAGCTGGACACACGCCGCGCCGCCCTCAACGGCGTCTACGCCCCGGCGAACCGCGACCGCAAGGTCTCGGCCGCCCTCCGCGCCTACGCCGCGATGGCGACGAGCGCGGACAAGGGCGCGGTGCGGGACGTCTCGAAGCTGGGCTGACACGTCTTCGACACCGGCTGACGCTTGGTCTGTGGGGCCGCTCCTTCGGGGGCGGCCCCTTTCCATGTCACCTTCCGTGTCACCAGGCCGAGGGATCGCGCGCGTCGACCGCGAAGAGGGAGCCGTCGGGGGCGGTGGAGTAGACCTTGTTGTTGGCGGCGAGGGGGGCCGGGAGCACGTTGACGAGCGAACCCCGCTTGTCACCCAGGCGCGCCTTCGTCTGCCCGAGCAGGGTGCCATGGGCGGTGTCGACAGCGAGGAGGCGGCCGTCCGCGGCGGTGAGGTAGAGACGGTGTCCGGCCACGGTGGGGGCCGAAGCCCAGCTGACGGACGTCTCCATCCGCCATACCTGGGCCGACGTCTTGGTGTTCATGGCCACCAGCGCACCGCCGTCGGCCAGCAGATAGACCGTGTCTCCCTGTACGACGGCCTGCACCCCGGGCAGCGGGAAGCGCAGCTCGACACGCCTGACGGTGCGGTCGGCGACGTCGTATCGCACGATGGCCTCCGTGTACTGGGCGGTGTTCGTCGAGGTGAACCAGAGCACGCCGTCATGGGCGCCCACGAGGTTCAGCGAGTTGTCCATGCGCCGCTGCCAGCTCATGGCGCCGGTCTCCGGATCCACCGCGGCCACTCGGGTCTGCCCTCCGGCCAGCGTCACGGCGTACGCGACTCCGTCCCCGTACGAGGAGAATCTCGGCAACGACTGCCCAGGGATGGCGTGTTGCCACATCTGCTTGCCGGTCGCCGCGTCGAGCGCGGTGACCTTGGAGTCGCGGCCGGTGAGCAGAACGACGCCGCCGACGTGGGCGATGCCGCCGTCGTAGCGCGTGACGTCGCGGCTCCACCGGGTTGTCCCCGTGGCGGGATCGAGCGCCGTCAGCCGATGTCCACCCCGGCTGAGGACGTGCAGGAGCCCGCCGGACAACACCGGCGCGCTCGTGACGTCGTCGCTCCGCCACCCCGGGTCGCCCCGTGACCACAGCACCTCGCCGTCCGCCGGATCGACTGCGGTGGCCAGCACGCCGGCCCGGATGCAGTACAGCTTGTGGGGCGTGTACGTGCATTGCGGCTGACCGGCGGCCTTGACGCCGTGCGCGCTCAGCTCGACGTCCCACGGCTCGAAGCTGCTCTTCGACGGCTGTTCGGTGCGGCTCTCCGGGGTCGGGGTGTCCGACCAGCCGAGGAAGGCGAAGGCACCGACGCCGACGGTGAGCACGGCCGTGGCGATGGCAGCGGGAAGCCGCCAACGCCGCCCGGACCTCTTCACGGCGGCTGAGTGGGTGCGGTCGTCGGTCCGCTCCGGGCGCTCGCCTTCCGGCTGCTCCGGAGAACGTCCCTTCACGGACGGCGCCGACTCCCGCTCATTCCCGGTGCGCTGTTCGGGAATGAACGCCTGAGTGTCGTACGAGGCCGAAACCGACCGCAGCGCGGTCATCAGGTCGTCCGGTGTGGGCCGGTCCTCGGGTTCCTTGGCGAGACAGCGGGCGACGAGGTCGAGCAGATCGTCCGGTACGCCTGTCAAGTCCGGCTCGTCATGGACGACTTGATACGCCACGAGATACGGGCTGTCGGAGTCGAAGGGCCCACTCCCGGTGGCCGCGTGAACGATCACCGAGCCCAGCGCGAAGATGTCGGCGGCCGGCCCGACCTGTCGTGGCCTGCGGAATTGTTCAGGGGCCATGAACGGCGGAGTGCCGATCAACTTCCCCGTCTCCGTACGCAATTCACTGTCAGAAGGCCGCGAGATACCGAAGTCGATGACCTTCGGTCCGTCATCGGCCAGGAGTACGTTGCTGGGCTTGAGGTCGCGGTGGACAACGCCCGCCCGATGAATGTCACGCAAGGCCTCGGCGAGACCGGCCATGAGATGACGCAGCCGGGCCGGGGGCAGCGCCCCATTCCGCTTCACATGCTCGGCGAGGGTCGGCCCGGGGATGAACAGGGTTGCCATCCACGGGTGATCGGCCTCGGGGTCGGCGTCCACGACGGGCGCGGTGAAGGCACCGCTCACCCGCCGGGCGGCCGCGACCTCCTGCTTGAACCGCCCCCGGAACTCGGGGTCTTGGGCAAACTCGGCGTGTACGACTTTGACGGCGAGCCGCAACCCGGAGGCGGACCGCGCCAGATGCACGATTCCCATGCCACCGGAGCCGAGTTCCGCCTCCAGCAGGTACTGCCCGGCATAGCGCGGATGTTCCGCTTCCGGATCCGTACCCGTACTGCGCTGTGGCGGCATCACTCACCCCCGTGTGTCCGTCCGCATGCGCGACGCGCAGAGCCTAGTCGATGCTTCGTGCGAATCCTTGTCGGCTTGCTAGCCTCGGCGCACAGCATGAATTTGGCGTGAACCAATCAACGGGGGAGGCCGGAATGGCCACGGAAGACATAGAGATCACGGGCGCGGGGGAGACGGCGGAATCGGAGCCGCTGAGCGCGGCAGCGACGCTCACGTACCCGCTCGCACCCGGCTACAACGTCAACGTCCGCAGCGGCCCGGGCACGCACTACCCCGTCGTCCGCACCCTGCCGGCGGGCTCAAGCATCCCGATCCGCTGCCAGTGCCCGGGAGAGTCGGTCACCGGTCCGTACGGGACGTCGAAGATCTGGGACAACATCGCCAACGCGCAGTTCGTCTCGGACGCGTATGTGAAGACGGGCAGCGACGGCTACGTCGCGGTGCGCTGCTCCTGACGACAGCGAGGCCAACGACTGCGAGGATCCTGCTGGGCAGACGGGGGCTGCTGGCCGGAGGGTTCACCGCAGCGTTGCTGATGGTGGCGGGGGCTGCGTCCGAGGCGTCGGCCGCACTGCGCACGTAGTCCGATCGCGCCGGGTGTGCAGTTCCTTGTCCGCAGCGGCCCGGCACGCCACTTCACCATCGTCCGCACCCTGCCGGCGGGTTCCGTACGGGACGTCGAAGATCTGGGACAACATCGCCAACGGGGAGTTCGTCTCGGACGCGTACGTGAACACAGGCAGCGACGGCTACGTGACCCCGAAGTGTGACTCCTGACCGACGCCCCCTGCGAAGGCCCCGCGGCGCCCCCCGGAGCAATAATCGTCAAGTGAGCGACGAGACCAACACCGGAACCGGCACCCCCGCGGGGCCCCAGCCCGAACCCCTGCGCTTCTTCGGCACGACGTGGGTCGACCACGACGGCGGCTACACCGGCCGCCGGATCGGCGTGGCCGCAGGCTCCCTCGCCACCGCGGTGGCCGCCTGCTTCGTCCTCCGTTTCGCCTACCAGGGCCTGGCCATCGCGGACGTGGGAACACCTGTGACCCTCATGGTCGTGGTGATGTTCGCGGTGTGCAGCGCCCTCGCGTTCCGCCACACCTGGGACGCGTTCACCAAGCGCCCCGACCCCGACCGCCAGGCCTCCCTCCGCGGCCTCCTGGCCATCGGCTTCATCGGCTCCCTCCTCGCCTACTCCTTCCGCTCCCTCACGGAGGCCCCCGGCGAGAACCTCCACCGCGAGGAGTACGAAACGGCCCGCGACCAGTACACCCGCCGCACCACCCGCCGCACCGGCAACCCATCCCGAAAGCGCAACCACCGCTGAGCAGGCGGGGGTTGTTGGTTTGGCTGCGGGTGGGTGGGGGTTGGTCTAAAAGATTGCGCAGTTCCCCGCGCCCCTAAAGAACCGCCGGCCCGCCCCGGGTGCTTTTGTTTTTAAGGGGCGCGGGGAACTGCGCGCCCAGCCCCCACCGCCCCGCAGACGACTTTCAGGGGCGCGGGGAACGGCGCAATCTTTCAGGGGGGTCTGGGGGCGCAGCCCCCCGGAACGGGATGGGACGGGTAGGGGCGGCGGGGGCGAAAACCCCCCACCCCAACTCCCCCCACCCGCCACCATGAACCCATGACCCCTCCCACCCCACCAAGCCCTCCGACCCCTCCCACCCCGTCCTCCCACCCCACCCGAGCCCACTCCTTCAACACGGCGGCAGCCCAATACGCCGCCAACCGCCCCTCCTACCCACCCACCCTCTTCGAAGCCATAGAAGCCCTCGCCGACCGCCCGCTCACCGGCTCACGAGTCATGGACATCGGCGCCGGCACCGGCATAGCAACCACCCTCCTCCACCAGCGGGGCGCCACCGTCCTCGCCGTGGAACCCGGCGCCGGCATGACCGCCGAATTCCGCCGCGCCCACCCCCACATCCCGATCGTCCGAGGCAACGGCAACGCCCTCCCCCTGGCCACCGCCTCCGCCGACTTCCTCACCTACGCCCAGTCCTGGCACTGGACCGACCCGACCCACTCCGTCCCGGAGGCCCTCCGCGTCCTGCGCCCAGGCGGCGCCCTGGCCCTCTGGTGGAACACCGACGCCCTGGACGTCCCATGGATCGCGGCGGCAGCCACCCGCGCCGAGCGCTACCTCGGCATCGACCAGGTGGTCGAAAAGAGCGGCAGCGGCGCAAGAGCCGCCGCCACCCTCGCCGCCGACCCGAGCGGCCGGCTCACCTTCGCCCGCCGCCAGGTCCGCTGGAGCCGCCGCGTCCCCCTCGACACGCATCTCGCCAACATCGGCAGCCACTCGGCGTTCCTGGTCCTCGGCGAGGAACGCACCGCTGCGTTCCTCGCCGAGGAGCGACGCCATCTCCTGCCGGCCTTCCCGGAGGGAATCGTGGAGGAGACCTACGTCGTGGACCTGCTGGTGGCGACCCGTTCGTGATCCCGCCCGGCGGCCCACCCCTCCAGGGCCGCCGCACACGCGTGGTCGACATGCCGCAACCCGCCCAACTCCAGCCGTACGTCCCGGTCGTGCGGCAACGCCTCCAAGGCGTCCAGCAGCTTGGGCAGCCGGAGGAACGTGGCGTTGCCGACGACCCGTACGACCATCCCCGAGGCCCCCCGGTCCTCGGTCTCCACATGCACATGACTGATGTCCCACGCGGTCTTGGCCACGGCGAGCGCGAGCCCGACCAGCACGCCCTCGAACAGATTCCCGACGACGATCGCCACCGCGGTCACGCTCAGCACCACCACCTCCCCGCGATGCCCGCGCCACAACACCCCCACCTCCCGAACGGGCACGAGCTTGCAGCCCGCGTGCACGAGCAGCCCCGCCAGCGCCGCCACCGGAATCACCCCGAGCACCCCGGGCACCACAGCTGTGAAGAGCAGCAACCACACCCCGTGCAGCACCCGCGACACCTTCGTCCGCGCCCCGGCCTGCACATTCGCCGCACTCCGTACGATCACCGCGGTCATCGGCAGCGCCCCGAGCACCCCGCACACGGCGTTCCCCGCGCCCTGTGCGATGAGCTCCCGGTCGTAGTCGGTCCGCGGCCCCCGATGCAGCCGGTCCACCGCCGCCGCGCTGAACAAGGACTCGGCCGAAGCGATCAGCGCGAACGCCAGCACCGTCCCGATCACGCCCACTTCCGTAAGCCGCCCCACATCCGAGAGGCCCGGCGGCCGTACGGCATCCAGCAGCCCACGCACCTCGACCCGCCGCACGGACAGGTCGAACCCCCCGGTCACGGCCGACGCGAGCGCCACCGCCAGCAGCGGCGCCGGCACCACCCGCGCCCCCCGCCGCCACCGCGGCCACAGTTGCAGTACGACGACGGTGGCGCCGCCGATCGCCAACGCCACCGGATCCGCGTCACCGGCCAGCGAGGCCAGCCCCGCGATCTTCCCGAGCCCACTCGCGGGCGCGGAGGCGTCACCCATCGCGTACACCTGGCCCGCGATCAGCATGAGCCCGATCCCGGCGAGCATCCCCTGCACCACGGCCACGGACACGGCCCGGAACCAGCGCCCGAGCCGCAGCACCCCGAGCCCGAGCTGCACCAGCCCGGCCCCGAGCACCAGCACACCCAGCGCCTGGACGCCGTACGACTGCACCGCCTCGTACACGAGCACGGTGAGCCCGGCCGCGGGCCCACTGACCTGCAGGCTGCTGCCGGGCATCACTCCGGCCACCAGACCGCCGACGATCCCGGTCACCAGCCCCAGCTCGGCCGGCACACCGGAGGCTATGGCGACACCCACGCACAGGGGCAGCGCCACGAGAAACACCACGAGAGACGCGAATAGATCGGCTTTGCGCATGACAACTGCACCTCCGGTAGAGAAGCGGGAGATGCGTGGGCGCCGCACCGGGGGAGGGCGCGGCGGACGTACGGCGCGGCACGGACCGATGGGCACCCCGGCACCCCGGCATATGACCGCGCACTGAAATCCATTGTCAGGTACGGGAGTTGATCGCGCACCCCTTCCGCGTAACCGCCCCGTGAACGCGGAAGCGCACCACCCCGCCGTGCGCCGGAGCGCCCCCTTCCGATCACGCCGACGCGCGCCTGCGCCGCCGGACGCTCCGGGGCTTGACCGGCACGCACCACAGGAGGAATATTCATCACATGATGATTATTGAGTCGCGCCCACCCGACCCCGCAGGGCCACCCGACTCCACCACCCCACCCGCCGTCCGCGCCGAAAACCTCACCGTCGTACGCGGCACCCGCACCGTCCTGCGCGGACTCGACTTCGCCGTACCGCGCGGCCAGATCACCGGCCTGCTCGGCCCCTCCGGCTGCGGCAAATCGACCCTGATGCGCTCGACGGTCGGCACCCAGGCGAAAGTCACCGGCACCCTCGAAGTCCTCGGTCGCCCCGCCGGCGACCCAGCACTCCGCTCCCGTATCGGCTATGTCACCCAAGCCCCCTCCGTCTACGACGACCTGACCGTCCGCCAGAACCTCGACTACTTCGCCGCGATCCTCGACCCAGGCCGCGCCGCCGCCGAACGCCGCCACGCGGGCGTCACCCAGGCCATCACCGACGTCGACCTCACCTCCCACGCCGACTCCCTCGCCGGCAACCTCTCCGGCGGCCAGCGCAGCCGCGTCTCCCTCGCGGTCGCCCTGCTTGGCACCCCGGAACTCCTGGTCCTCGACGAACCCACCGTCGGCCTCGACCCGGTCCTTCGCCGCGACCTGTGGAACCTCTTCCACACCATCGCCGCCGAACGGAAAGCGACTCTCCTGATCTCCTCCCACGTCATGGACGAGGCCGAGCGCTGCCACCGTCTCCTCCTCATGCGCGAGGGCCAGATCCTCGCCGACGACACCCCCGACGCCCTGCGCGAACGCACCGACTCCGACACCGTCGAAGCCGCCTTCCTCCGCCTGGTCGACGAGGCGATCGCGGCGGGCAACCAGTCCGCGGCGAGCGACACGACCGACACCGCCTCCCCGTCCGGCGCCCCGCGCAAGGAGACCCACCGATGACCACCACCTCGGCCACAAGCCCAGGCACAAACCCCGTCACGGGTACGGGTACGGGTACGGGCGCGGGCCCGAGCACCGGCGCGACAGCACGCCCCAGCGCGCTCAACCTCTCCCGCACCACCGCCACCGCGACCCGAGTGCTGCGCCAGCTCCGCCACGACCCGCGCACGATCGCGCTGATGATCCTGATCCCGTGCGTGATGCTGTTCCTGCTCCGCTATGTCTTCGACGGCAGCCCGCGCACCTTCGACTCCATCGGCGCCTCCCTCCTCGGGATCTTCCCGCTGATCACGATGTTCCTGGTGACCTCGATCGCCACCCTCCGCGAGCGCACCTCCGGCACCCTCGAACGCCTGCTCGCCATGCCCCTCGGCAAGGGCGACCTGATCGCCGGCTACGCCCTGGCCTTCGGCGCCCTGGCCATCGTCCAGTCGGTCCTGGCCACAGGTCTGGCCGTCTGGTTCCTGGGCCTGGACGTCACCGGCTCCCCCTGGCTGCTCCTGCTGGTCGCCCTCCTCGACGCCCTGCTCGGCACAGCCCTCGGCCTCTTCGTCTCGGCCTTCGCCTCCTCGGAATTCCAGGCCGTCCAGTTCATGCCGGCCGTGATCTTCCCCCAACTCCTCCTCTGCGGCCTGTTCACCCCCCGCTCCAACATGCACCCCGTCCTCGAAGCCATCTCCGACGTCCTCCCCATGTCCTACGCCGTCGACGGCATGAACGAAGTCCTCAAACACACCGACATGACCGCCACCTTCATCCGCGACGTCCTGATCGTGGCGGGCTGCGCCCTGCTGGTCCTGACCCTGGGCGCGGCAACGCTGCGGAGGCGGACGCCATAGGACCGCCGCAGCTGTAGTCGGCGGTCGCGCCGCCGGGGCGCGGCACCAGCCGGTCGTAGCCGGTCGTAGCCGGTCAGCGCCGGGTTGCGCAGCCCCCGCGCCCAGCACCAGCACCGGGCAACCAAGCACCCGGCGTCCGCCCAACGGACAACCCAACCCAGCCCGCACCCCGAGTGCGAGGATGACCCCAGGACGACGCACCCCCGGAGGGCACCCGCACCATGACCCAGAAAGTCGCAGTCCTCGGCACCGGCAAGATCGGCGAAGCCCTGCTCAGCGGAATGATCCGAGCCGGCTGGGCCCCCACCGACCTCCTGGTCACCGCCCGCCGCCCGGAGCGAGCCAAGGAACTCCAGGAACGCTACGGAGTCACCGCGGTCACCAACCCGGAGGCAGCCAAGAGCGCCGACACCCTGATCCTCACGGTCAAGCCGCAGGACATGGGCACCCTCCTCGACGAACTCGCCCCGCACATCCCCGCCGACCGCCTGGTCATCAGCGGCGCGGCAGGCATCCCCACCTCCTTCTTCGAGGAGCGCCTGGCCACAGGCACCCCGGTCGTCCGTGTCATGACGAACACGCCCGCCCTCGTCGACGAGGCCATGTCCGTCATCTCCGCCGGCAGCCACGCCACCGAAGCGCACCTCGCGCACGCCGAGGAGATCTTTGGCGCCGTCGGCAAGACGCTCCGCGTCCCCGAGTCCCAGCAGGACGCCTGCACAGCCCTCTCCGGCTCGGGGCCGGCGTACTTCTTCTACCTGGTCGAGGCCATGACGGACGCGGGCATCCTGCTCGGCCTGCCCCGCGACAAGGCCCACGACCTGATCGTCCAGTCCGCGATCGGCGCCGCCGTGATGCTCCGCGACAGCGGGGAGCACCCCGTGAAGCTCCGCGAGAACGTCACGTCCCCCGCGGGCACCACGATCAACGCGATCCGCGAACTCGAGAACCACGGCGTCCGCGCAGCGCTCATCGCCGCGCTGGAGGCAGCCCGCGACCGCAGCCGCGAACTCGCCTCCGGCAACAGCTAGCAAACGCCGGCCTGAGCCAACAGCTGGAACTGAACGACGTGGGACCGGGCCCGCCCCGGCCCCACCGTCCTTCAGCCCACTGTTCTTTCAGCCCGCCGCCAGCAACCCGATCGCCCGATACGCCGCGTCCACCCTCGGCCTGGCCATCCCTCTGGCCTTCTCCGCACCGTCTCGCAGCACCCCCTCCACATACGCAGGATCCGCGCACAACTGCTTGTGCCTCTCCTGTACGGGCCTGAGGAGCTCGACCACGGCCTCGGCGGTGTCCTTCTTCAAAGCGCCGTACGACTCATATACACCGCTCAAGGCTTCGGGGTTCCCACCCTCACACGCCGCGAGAATCTCCAGCAGATTGGAGACCCCGGGCCGCGCCTCCCGGTCGTACACGACGTCCTGCCCGCTACCGCTGTCCGTCATGGCCCGCATGATCTTCTTCCGCACGGCATCCGGCTCGTCGAGCAGATAGACGACTCCCGGCCCGACGTCATCGCTCTTCCCCATCTTTGACGTCGGCTCCTGAAGATTCATGACCCGCGCCCCCACCTCCGGACGGACGGCCCGCGGCACCACGAACGTGTGCCCGTACCGCTGGTTGAACCGCACCGCCAGATCCCGGGTCAGCTCGACATGCTGCGTCTGGTCATCACCCACCGGCACCTCATCGGTCCCGTACGCCAGGATGTCCGCCGCCATCAGCACGGGATACGTCAGCAGCGACAGCCGAACACTCCCGCCCCGCTCCCGCTCGCGCGCGGCCTTCTCCTTGTACTGGATCATCCGCCGCATCTCCCCGTCGGTCGCGACGCACTCCAGCAGATACGACAGCCGCGCGTGCTCGTCCACATGACTCTGTACGAACACGGTGCACAGCTCAGGATCGAGCCCGGACGCCAGCAACAGCGTCGCCGCCTGCCTACTGAGCCTGCGCACCCGCCCCGGATCGTGGTCCACGGTCAGCGCGTGCAGGTCCACGACGCAGAACAGGGCGTCGGCCCGGTGCTGATCGACGACGGCCCACCGCCGTACGGCCCCCAAGTAGTTCCCCAGCGTCAGATGCCCGGTCGGCTTGACCCCACTGAAGATCCGCGTCATCTCTCCACCTTCTGGTCGAGGCCGCCGCGCCCGCCGGCCGGTCCTCCAGGAGGGAGACACAAAAACGGCCGCCGAGGCGGCGGCCGTTGAGTACATACGTGAGTACGGCCGCCGTCAGGCGGCCCACCACTGCTGGGTGCACGTATGCGTAGTCATGGCCCCGAGGGTACGCCTCCAGGGGCCACCCTGGAGCGGAGTTGACACGCCCCTACCCCGTACGTAGTGTTCTCCGAGTTGTCCGACGTGAGCGCCGACCCCGGTCGGTCCCCGGACAGCCACTCCGCAACAAGCACTCAACGAACGGCGACCCGTCGTCGGATCGTTTTCATGCGTGTTTGCGGAATGAGGAATCCGCGTTCGAAAGGACGCCACCCCGATTAGCTCGGGAGCCAGGAATCCGCTAAAGTCTCACTCGTCGGAACGGCCCAACAGCCGCGAAGACAAGCCCCGCTGACTGGGAATCAGGCCCGAAAGGATCTGATAGAGTCGGAACCGCCGGAAAGGGAAACGCGGAAGCGGAAACCTGGAAAGCACCGAGGGAAATCGGACCGGAAACGATCTGATAGAGTCGGAAACGCAAGAACGAAACAAAAACAAAGCAAGACCGAAGGGAAGCGCCCGGAGGAAAGCCCCAGAGGGTGAGTACAAAGGAAGCGTCCGTTCCTTGAGAACTCAACAGCGTGCCAAAAATCAACGCCAGATATGTTGATACCCCGTCTCCGGCCGATCGGCTGGGACGAGGTTCCTTTGAAAAAGTCCTGCCGGACGATGTTCGGTAGGCGCACAGCGAGGACGCTGTGAACCGAGGGGATTATTCCTCTCCTTGGTTCCGCTCTCGTGGTGTCCACCCGATTACGGGTAAACATTCACGGAGAGTTTGATCCTGGCTCAGGACGAACGCTGGCGGCGTGCTTAACACATGCAAGTCGAACGATGAAGCCCTTCGGGGTGGATTAGTGGCGAACGGGTGAGTAACACGTGGGCAATCTGCCCTTCACTCTGGGACAAGCCCTGGAAACGGGGTCTAATACCGGATAACACTTCTGCCCGCATGGGTGGGGGTTAAAAGCTCCGGCGGTGAAGGATGAGCCCGCGGCCTATCAGCTTGTTGGTGAGGTAGTGGCTCACCAAGGCGACGACGGGTAGCCGGCCTGAGAGGGCGACCGGCCACACTGGGACTGAGACACGGCCCAGACTCCTACGGGAGGCAGCAGTGGGGAATATTGCACAATGGGCGAAAGCCTGATGCAGCGACGCCGCGTGAGGGATGACGGCCTTCGGGTTGTAAACCTCTTTCAGCAGGGAAGAAGCGAAAGTGACGGTACCTGCAGAAGAAGCGCCGGCTAACTACGTGCCAGCAGCCGCGGTAATACGTAGGGCGCAAGCGTTGTCCGGAATTATTGGGCGTAAAGAGCTCGTAGGCGGCTTGTCACGTCGGGTGTGAAAGCCCGGGGCTTAACCCCGGGTCTGCATTCGATACGGGCTAGCTAGAGTGTGGTAGGGGAGATCGGAATTCCTGGTGTAGCGGTGAAATGCGCAGATATCAGGAGGAACACCGGTGGCGAAGGCGGATCTCTGGGCCATTACTGACGCTGAGGAGCGAAAGCGTGGGGAGCGAACAGGATTAGATACCCTGGTAGTCCACGCCGTAAACGGTGGGAACTAGGTGTTGGCGACATTCCACGTCGTCGGTGCCGCAGCTAACGCATTAAGTTCCCCGCCTGGGGAGTACGGCCGCAAGGCTAAAACTCAAAGGAATTGACGGGGGCCCGCACAAGCAGCGGAGCATGTGGCTTAATTCGACGCAACGCGAAGAACCTTACCAAGGCTTGACATACACCGGAAACGGCCAGAGATGGTCGCCCCCTTGTGGTCGGTGTACAGGTGGTGCATGGCTGTCGTCAGCTCGTGTCGTGAGATGTTGGGTTAAGTCCCGCAACGAGCGCAACCCTTGTTCTGTGTTGCCAGCATGCCCTTCGGGGTGATGGGGACTCACAGGAGACTGCCGGGGTCAACTCGGAGGAAGGTGGGGACGACGTCAAGTCATCATGCCCCTTATGTCTTGGGCTGCACACGTGCTACAATGGCAGGTGCAAAGAGCTGCGAAGCCGCGAGGCGGAGCGAATCTCAAAAAGCCTGTCTCAGTTCGGATTGGGGTCTGCAACTCGACCCCATGAAGTCGGAGTTGCTAGTAATCGCAGATCAGCATTGCTGCGGTGAATACGTTCCCGGGCCTTGTACACACCGCCCGTCACGTCACGAAAGTCGGTAACACCCGAAGCCGGTGGCCCAACCCCTTGTGGGAGGGAGCTGTCGAAGGTGGGACTGGCGATTGGGACGAAGTCGTAACAAGGTAGCCGTACCGGAAGGTGCGGCTGGATCACCTCCTTTCTAAGGAGCATCTAGGCCGCCAAGCTTTGCTTGGTGGTCCAGGGCCATTACGTCGGCACACGTCCGACGGTGGTTGCTCATGGGTGGAACGTTGATTATTCGGCCGGTTTCACGGGTCGGAGGCTGCAAGTACTGCTCGCAAGAGTGTGGAAAGCATGATCTCCGGACGGGAGTTGGTCGGGCACGCTGTTGGGTGTCTGAAGGTACGGCCGATTACGGCTGCCTTCAGTGCCGGCCCCAGTGAACTCCGGTGGTAACCGGGGGTGATGGGTGGTTGGTCGTTGTTTGAGAACTGCACAGTGGACGCGAGCATCTGTGGCCAAGTTTTTAAGGGCGCACGGTGGATGCCTTGGCACCAGGAACCGATGAAGGACGTGGGAGGCCACGATAGTCCCCGGGGAGCCGTCAACCAGGCTTTGATCCGGGGGTTTCCGAATGGGGAAACCCGGCAGTCGTCATGGGCTGTCACCCATACCTGAACACATAGGGTATGTGGAGGGAACGCGGGGAAGTGAAACATCTCAGTACCCGCAGGAAGAGAAAACAACCGTGATTCCGGGAGTAGTGGCGAGCGAAACTGGATGAGGCCAAACCATATGCGTGTGAGACCCGGCAGGGGTTGCGCATGTGGGGTTGTGGGATCTCTCTTTCACAGTCTGCCGGCTGTGAGGCGAGTCAGAAACCGTTGATGTAGGCGAAGGACATGCGAAAGGTCCGGCGTAGAGGGTAAGACCCCCGTAGTCGAAACATCAACGGCTCGTTTGAGAGACACCCAAGTAGCACGGGGCCCGAGAAATCCCGTGTGAATCTGGCGGGACCACCCGCTAAGCCTAAATATTCCCTGGTGACCGATAGCGGATAGTACCGTGAGGGAATGGTGAAAAGTACCGCGGGAGCGGAGTGAAATAGTACCTGAAACCGTGTGCCTACAAGCCGTGGGAGCGTCGGAGTGCATGCTTGCATGCACTCTCGTGACTGCGTGCCTTTTGAAGAATGAGCCTGCGAGTTTGCGGTGTGTTGCGAGGTTAACCCGTGTGGGGAAGCCGTAGCGAAAGCGAGTCCGAATAGGGCGATTCAGTAGCGCGCTCAAGACCCGAAGCGGAGTGATCTAGCCATGGGCAGGTTGAAGCGGCTGTAAGAGGTCGTGGAGGACCGAACCCACCAGGGTTGAAAACCTGGGGGATGACCTGTGGTTAGGGGTGAAAGGCCAATCAAACTCCGTGATAGCTGGTTCTCCCCGAAATGCATTTAGGTGCAGCGTCGTGTGTTTCTTGCCGGAGGTAGAGCACTGGATAGGCGATGGGCCCTACCGGGTTACTGACCTTAGCCAAACTCCGAATGCCGGTAAGTGAGAGCGCGGCAGTGAGACTGTGGGGGATAAGCTCCATGGTCGAGAGGGAAACAGCCCAGAGCATCGACTAAGGCCCCTAAGCGTACGCTAAGTGGGAAAGGATGTGGAGTCGCAGAGACAACCAGGAGGTTGGCTTAGAAGCAGCCACCCTTGAAAGAGTGCGTAATAGCTCACTGGTCTAGTGATTCCGCGCCGACAATGTAGCGGGGCTCAAGCGTACCGCCGAAGTCGTGTCATTGCAGCAATAGGGCCAACGCCCGCTGTGATGGGTAGGGGAGCGTCGTGTGCCGGGTGAAGCCGCGCCGGAAGGCAGTGGTGGACGGTTCACGAGTGAGAATGCAGGCATGAGTAGCGATACACACGTGAGAAACGTGTGCGCCGATTGACTAAGGGTTCCTGGGTCAAGCTGATCTGCCCAGGGTAAGTCGGGACCTAAGGCGAGGCCGACAGGCGTAGTCGATGGATAACCGGTTGATATTCCGGTACCCGCTGTGAAGCGTCAAACATTGAACCAGGCGATGCTAAGTCCGTGAAGCCGCCCCGGAGCCTTCGGGCAAAGGGGAGTGGTGGAGCCGACGGACCAGACCTGCAGTAGGTGAGTGATGGGGTGACGCAGGAAGGTAGTCCATCCCGGGCGGTGGTTGTCCCGGGGTAAGGGTGTAGGCCGTGCGATAGGCAAATCCGTCGCACATTAAGGCTGAGACCTGATGCCGAGCCGATTGTGGTGAAGTGGATGATCCTATGCTGTCGAGAAAAGCCTCTAGCGAGTTTCATGGCGGCCCGTACCCTAAACCGACTCAGGTGGTCAGGTAGAGAATACCGAGGCGTTCGGGTGAACTATGGTTAAGGAACTCGGCAAAATGCCCCCGTAACTTCGGGAGAAGGGGGGCCATCACCGGTGATTGAATTTACTTCATGAGCTGGGGGTGGCCGCAGAGACCAGCGAGAAGCGACTGTTTACTAAAAACACAGGTCCGTGCGAAGCCGTAAGGCGATGTATACGGACTGACGCCTGCCCGGTGCTGGAACGTTAAGGGGACCGGTTAGTCACTCTTCGGGGTGGCGAAGCTGAGAACTTAAGCGCCAGTAAACGGCGGTGGTAACTATAACCATCCTAAGGTAGCGAAATTCCTTGTCGGGTAAGTTCCGACCTGCACGAATGGCGTAACGACTTCTCGACTGTCTCAACCATAGGCCCGGTGAAATTGCACTACGAGTAAAGATGCTCGTTTCGCGCAGCAGGACGGAAAGACCCCGGGACCTTTACTACAGTTTGATATTGGTGTTCGGTTCGGCTTGTGTAGGATAGCTGGGAGACTTTGAAGCAGGCACGCCAGTGTTTGTGGAGTCGTCGTTGAAATACCAGTCTGGTCGTGCTGGATGTCTAACCTGGGTCCGTGATCCGGATCAGGGACAGTGTCTGATGGGTAGTTTAACTGGGGCGGTTGCCTCCTAAAGAGTAACGGAGGCGCCCAAAGGTTCCCTCAGCCTGGTTGGTAATCAGGTGTTGAGTGTAAGTGCACAAGGGAGCTTGACTGTGAGACCGACGGGTCGAGCAGGGACGAAAGTCGGGACTAGTGATCCGGCGGTGGCTTGTGGAAGCGCCGTCGCTCAACGGATAAAAGGTACCCCGGGGATAACAGGCTGATCTTCCCCAAGAGTCCATATCGACGGGATGGTTTGGCACCTCGATGTCGGCTCGTCGCATCCTGGGGCTGGAGTCGGTCCCAAGGGTTGGGCTGTTCGCCCATTAAAGCGGTACGCGAGCTGGGTTTAGAACGTCGTGAGACAGTTCGGTCCCTATCCGCTGTGCGCGTAGGAATATTGAGAAGGGCTGTCCCTAGTACGAGAGGACCGGGACGGACGAACCTCTGGTGTGCCAGTTGTCCTGCCAAGGGCATGGCTGGTTGGCTACGTTCGGGAGGGATAACCGCTGAAAGCATCTAAGCGGGAAGCCTGCTTCGAGATGAGTATTCCCACCTCCTTGAGAGGGTAAGGCTCCCAGTAGACGACTGGGTTGATAGGCCAGATCTGGAAGCCCGGTAACGGGTGGAGGTGACTGGTACTAATAGGCCGAGGGCTTGTCCTCAGTTGCTCGCGTCCACTGTGTTGGTTCTGAAACCACGAACAACCGTCGTAGCTATGCCACGGCTCCGGTTGACAGTTTCATAGTGTTTCGGTGGTCATAGCGTGAGGGAAACGCCCGGTTACATTCCGAACCCGGAAGCTAAGCCTCACAGCGCCGATGGTACTGCAGGGGGGACCCTGTGGGAGAGTAGGACGCCGCCGAACAAATTTTACAGAAAACCCCCGTACCGGGAAAACGGTACGGGGGTTTTCTGCGTTTGGGGTCACTTCGTTTTAAAGTGCAGCATGCGATACGACCTGGTGATCTTCGACAATGACGGTGTCCTCGTAGACAGCGAGCCGATCTCCAACACCATCCTGGCGGCCTATCTGACCGAGCTCGGGCATCCGACCTCGTACGAGGAGTCCATCAGGGACTACATGGGGTCCGCCATGCACCGTATCCACGAACTCGTCCAGGAGCGCAGCGGCAGGCGGTTGCCGGACGACTTCGACGACACGTTCTATGAGCGGGTCTTCGCCGCCTTCGAACGTGAGTTGGAGCCCGTTCCCGGTGCCGTGCAGGTCCTTGAGAAGCTGGCCGCGGACGGGGTGCCGTACTGCGTGGCCTCCTCCGGGAGTCATGAGCGGATCCGGGTGGGGCACCGGAAGACCGGGCTCGACCGGTGGTTCGACGAGGGGCGCGTTTTCAGTTCGCAGGACGTGGGGCGGGGCAAGCCGGCGCCGGATCTGTTTCTGCACGCGGCCGAGCGGATGGGCGTACTGCCGGAGAAGTGTGTCGTCGTGGAGGACAGTCCGCTGGGGGTGCAGGCGGCGAACTCCGCCGGGATGGACGTCTACGGGTTCACGGCCATGACACCCGCCGCCAAGCTCGCCGGTGCCACTCAACTCTTCGCCGACATGGGGGAGTTGGCTGACCTGCTCGTATGACGGCGCCCATGGCCCGGCACTGACATTTGTCATGCCGAGCTCCGGACGATCGTTTCTGTTGGCGGGTCGGGTCCGACCGCGAAGCTGAGTACATCGAAACGGGACGTACACAGCGACGACGGAGGGACCCGATCATGAGCATCACGGCCATCGAGACCAGCACCGAAGCGATCAGCACCGAAGCGATCAGCGTCGGGGCGACCACGGTCGAGTCGACCGCAGCCGTGAGCGCCGCGGACGTCGCCGCCCGGCCCAGCTTCCTGCCGCTGATCCTCGACGTGGCGGTGCCCGTCGGGTCGTACTACCTCCTGAAGAGCGGGTTCGGCATGAGCACCATGGCGGCGCTCGGCTGGAGCAGCGTGGTGCCGGCCGTGCGGACCGTGTGGAGCGTGGTGAAGGAGCGCAAGGCCAACGGGCTGGCCGGGCTCATCCTCTTCGTCAACATCGTCGGGCTGGCCCTCAGCCTCGTCGCCGGTGACCCGCGGCTGATGCTGGCCAAGGACAGCGGGGTCAGCAGCGCGATCGGCATCGGCATCCTGGTGTCGGTCCGGCTCGGGCGGCCGATGATGACGGCGGGTATGAAGCCGTTCCTCGTCAAGGGTGACACTGCCAAGAGTGCCGCGTGGGACCGGCTGGTCGCCGCCTCCCCGCGGTTCCGGAAGGCCGAGCGGACCTTCTCCCTCGTCTGGGGTGTGGCGCTGCTCGGCGAGTGCGTCCTGCGTGCCGTGGGCGCGTACACGCTGCCGATCGACACCATGGTCTGGCTCGGCACGGTCGTCATGGTCGCCTCGATGGTGCTGGCCTTCCTGGTCAGCGGGCGGCTGGCCGTCGTCCCGATGGAGAAGATGCTGGAGGCCGAACTTGCCGAGCAGGCCGCCGAGCAGGCCCGGTAAGGGCCCAGCCACTGAGCCGGCCACCGCCCCTCCGCAGTGCCCCAGCAGTGCAACGGCAGTCCCTCCGCAGCCAATCCGCAGTCCAGCCACACCGATCAACCGCAGAGCTGAGAGAAATTCATCTTCGGCTTGATCTACCCACGGGTAAGCCGGGGCCCTACGCTCGCCGCCATGACAGATGTGCTGCGGCGCGGTAGGGCCTCTTTGGCGTTTAGCTTCTTTGCTCAAGGCGCCACCTTCGCGCTGCTCGTGACGCGCATTCCGGCCATCCAGGACCGGTACGGGGTCTCCGACGCGCTACTGCCGGCGTTCCTGGCCGCCGTGCCGATCCTCGCCGGGGTCGGGAGCGTGACGACCGAGCACCTGGTCAAGCGAATACGGCCCAGCGTGCTCCTGCGCTGGTCCCAGCCCGTCGTGCTCCTGGCGCTGCTCGAGGTCGGGGCGGGGGACCAGCTGGTCGAACTGGCGGTCGCCCTAGGCGCCTTCGGGCTCGCGGTCGGCGCGCTCGACGCCTCGATGAACATGCTCGGGGTGAGCCTGCAACGGACGTACGGGCGCAGCATCATGCTCGGCTTCCATGCGGCGTACAGCCTCGGTGGGATCGTGGGCGCCTCCCTCGCGTGGGCGGGGGCGCACGGGCACCTCTCGCTGTTCACGTCATATCTGCCGGTCGTACTGGTGCTGCTGCCGGCGGCGTTCGTCGGGAGTCGGTGGTACGTCGACGGGGGCACCCCCGACGAGCAGCGCGATGCGGCCGAGGCCGGGCCTCTCGTCTTCAAGCTGCTGCTGCCGCTCTGTCTGGTGATGACGTTCGCGTACATCGGGGACTCGACCGTCTCCAACTGGAGCGCGAAGTATCTGCAGGACGTGCTGGGCAGTTCGGAGCAGCTGGCGACCGTTCCGTACAACGTCTACATGGTGATGACCCTGGTGGGGCGGGCTGCCGGAGACTTCGGGGTGCGGCGGTTCGGGGCGGTGGCCGTCGTACGGCTGGGGGCGGTTGTCGCGGCCCTCGGGTTCGCGGTGGTGGCGGTGGCGCCCGGGGCGTGGGTGGGGATGCTCGGGTTCACGCTGCTGGGCCTCGGGCTGTGTGTGATCGTGCCGCAGACCTTCGCGGCGGCGGGGCGGCTCTTCCCGGGTTCGTCCGACACGGCGATCGCGCGGCTGAACATCTTCAACTACGTCGGGTTCTTGATCGGTTCGCCGTTGGTGGGGGCGCTGGGGGATGCCTGGAGCTACCGCGGCGCCATGCTCGTACCGATGGTTCTGGTCCTGGTGACCTTGGGGTATGCCCGGTCGTTCGCTTCTCAACCGGACCGATACGGTGACGTGCATGAGCGGCCGCGCACAGCTGATGTGGGACGAGGCAGTAACGGGCTATGACTTCGGTCCGGATCACCCGATGGATCCGGTCCGGCTGGCGTTGACGAGGAAGCTCGTCGATGCCTTCGGGCTCGACCGTGAGGTCGACGTGGTCTCGGCGAAGCCCGCCGGGGAGTCGACGCTTCGGCTGGTGCACCGCGAGGACTATATCGAGGCGGTCAAGGCCGCCTCCGTGGATCCTGACGCTGCCGACACCTCGTACGGGCTCGGGACCATGGACGATCCCGCCTTCGCCGGGATGCACGAGGTGTCCGCGATGATCGCCGGGCAGTCGGTGGGCGCCGCCGAGGCGGTGTGGCACGGGGACGCGCTGCACGCTGTGAACTTCGCGGGCGGGCTGCACCACGCGATGCCGGGCGGGGCCTCCGGGTTCTGCATCTACAACGATGCCTCGCTGGCGATTGCGCGGCTGCTGGAGCTGGGGGCGGAGCGGGTCGCGTATGTGGATGTGGACGTCCACCACGGGGACGGGGTCCAGGCGGCGTTCTGGGAGGATCCGCGGGTCCTGACGATCTCGCTGCACGAGCATCCGCGGACGCTGTTCCCGCAGACGGGATGGCCGGAGGAGACGGGCGCCGACTCGGCCGAGGGCTCCGCCGTCAATGTCGCCCTGCCGGCGGGGACGGGGGACGCGGGGTGGCTGCGGGCCTTCCACTCGGTGGTGCCCGAGCTCATCGCCGACTTCCGGCCGCAGGTGCTGGTCACCCAGCACGGGGCCGACACCCACTTCGAGGATCCGCTGGCGCATCTCGCCGTGTCGCTCGACGCGCAGCGGGCTGTGCAGGTCGCTTGTCACGACCTGGCGCACGAGTACGCCGACGGGCGGTGGGTCGCGCTGGGTGGGGGTGGGTACGCGGTGGTGGACGTCGTGCCGCGGTCGTGGACGCATCTCGTGGCCATTGCGGCGGGGCGGCCCATTGAGCCCGAGACGGTGATTCCTGAGGGGTGGCGGCAGGATGTGTTTGCTCGTACGCGGCAGTTGGCGCCGGTGCGGATGACTGATGGGCGGTGGCCTGTGTCCTGGAAGGGGTGGGAGTCCGGGTACGACCCTGCGGACCGGCTCGACCAGGCGGTGTTGGCTACGCGACGGGCCGTGTTTCCACTACGGGGGTTGTTGGCGTAGGGGGTTTTCGCCCCCGCCGCCCCTACCCGTCCCATCCCGTTCCTGGGGGCTGCGCCCCCAGACCCCCCTAAAAGATTGCGCAGTTCCCCGCGCCCCTGAAGAGAGTCGCCTGCAGGCCGGTGGGGGCTGGTCGCGCAGTTCCCCGCGCCCCTAAAAACACGACCCACCCTCACCCGGTACGGCGACGCACCCGCGGTCGGCGACGCACGGCCCCGACCCACAACGCCACCGAACGCACTACGCCAACTGTGCGGCCTTTTCGGGATTTTCAGGGTGAACACCCGGCAAATGCGTCAGCATCGCTGACGTGTTGAGCACCGGAGCATTGCGTGCACACCTGTTGGCCGCCCGGTTGGCCGGGCCCGTGGCCACCTCGCGCGAGGAGAGTCTGCGCAGTTATCGGCTGTTCGCTGCCCGCGATCCACGTGTGCTGCTCGGGCTCGATCCCGAATGGACCTGGCAGCAGCGGGACTTGATCGAGCTGATGGCCGACAAGTGCGGGGTTTCGGCCGATCCGATGCACACGAGTGGGCATGATGTGATCGACCCGGAGCGGACCCTGGCGGCTCTCGACGCCTTCGCGGAACGGATCGGAGCGGCGGCCCGCAACCGTGACTCTGTGCTCCTCGGCACCGGCCACCCGCACCGACTGATCGGTTTCTACGCCGCCCTCGCGGACGCCCTGTCGGCGGCGGGGTGTACCGTCCTCACCCCCGCGAGGGGTAGCTGTGTCGACATAACGACCCGGTTCGGTCTACGCACGTACAACCTTGACTACGTACAAGGTGTCGCGCTGGTGCGCGAACCCGGCGTGCAGCCCACCGGTAGTGCGACCGGCGCGCACACCCACTCACCCCTCCCGGTTCGGACCGCTCTGGCCGCCGCCGCGGAGTCCGGCGGGCCGCTCCCGGAGCTGGTCATCGGAGACCACGGATGGGTCTGCGGAGCAGGTCAGCTGGGGTTTGAGGCGATGGGGCTGGCCGATACGGACGATCCTGCGCTCTTCGTCGGAGAGGCAGAGGGGCGCGTGTCCGTCGTCGTTCCGCTTGATGACGCTGTGCGGTCTGATTACTACCGACCGCTTACTCGCTATGTACTCAATCGAGCGTGTCTGTCACAGTAGGCGGCCGATGCCATCCCCTCTTCCCCACTCGCATCACCCGCCCCTACATTGGGGAGTGAGCACGCAACGACGAAGAGTCACCGGAAGGGGAAGCCGGTGGCCGTCGAGTGCGGAAGGTTCAGGTGTGTCATGGCTGCAGCTGGCGAGAGGCCTCTGAACGAGGTTCAGTTCCTTACCGTGGCGGAAGTCGCCTCGGTGATGCGAGTGTCGAAGATGACCGTGTACCGCTTGGTGCACAGCGGTCATCTGCCGGCGATCCGGGTGGGGAGGTCCTTCCGGGTGCCGGAGCAAGCGGTTCACGAGTACCTCCGCGAGAGCTATGTGGGGGTGGAGACAGCCTGACGGCGTTCCGGGAGACCGTCCAAGATCTCCCGGTACTCCTCGATTGACCCTCGATTACGACCTCGGCGCTCGGACGGGTAGGCTGGCCCCTCATAGGTCGTGTGGGCCCATGCAGCCCAGCACCGAGTAAAGAGAAGTGAGCGAGGGTAGTCGTGGGCTCTGTTATCAAGAAGCGGCGCAAGCGGATGGCGAAGAAGAAGCACCGCAAGCTGCTCAAGCGCACTCGCGTTCAGCGTCGCAACAAGAAGTAAGCGGCGCCGCAACTGCGCGTACTGTGGCCCCCCACCGGCTGGTGGGGGGCCACAGTCATATCCGGCCACAAAGATTGTGCGTACGCCTGTAGGCCGAATGGCTTGGTCTGATCGTACGTCTGTGGCTGTCGTCACTTCGTGCATCGGGCGGTCATCACAGCGCAACATCAACCCGCTAAGTTGGGCGGCACACGGGGAACGCGGCAGGGTACGAGCAGAGCTACGTCCATTTCTGGAAGGAAGGCGCTGATCTTGGGGAAGGTCGTGCTCGTGACCGGAGTGGCCCGACAGCTGGGGGGCCGGTTCGTACGACGGATCCAGCGTGACCCGCAAGTGGACCGGGTGATCGCCGTGGACGCGGTCCCGCCCGAGCACCATCTGGGCGGCGCCGACTTCGTGCAGGCCGACATCCGGCAGCCCACCATCGCGCGGGTGCTCGCCGAGCACTCCGTCGACACGGTCGTGCACATGGACGTGACGGGCACCGCCCTGGGCACCGGCAGCCGGACCATGGTCAAGGAGACCAACGTCATCGGCACCATGCAGCTGCTGGGTGCCTGCCAGAAGTCCCCGACCGTCAAGCGGCTCGTCGTGAAGTCCAGTACGAACGTCTACGGGTCCGCGCCCCGCGACCCCGCTGTCTTCACCGAGACCACTCCGCCCAAGTCGCTGCCCAGCGGCGGCTTCGCGAAGGACACGGTCGAGGTCGAGGGGTATGTACGAGGGTTCGCCCGCCGGCGGCCCGATGTCGCCGTGTGTGTGCTGCGGTTCGCGAACATCCTCGGCCCGAGCGCGGACTCGCCGCTCGCCTCGTACTTCTCGCTGCCCGTGCTGCCCACCGTGTTCGGCTACGACCCGCGGCTGCAGTTCGCGCACGAGGACGACGTCATCGAGGTGCTGCGGCTCGCCTCGCACGACCCGGAGCGCGGGACGCTCAACAGCGGCACGTTCAACATCGCCGGAGACGGCGTCCTGCTGCTCTCCCAGTGCGCGCGGCGCCTCGGCCGCCCCACCGTGCCGCTGCTGCTGCCCGCGCTCACCTGGGCGGGCACGGCGGTGCGTACGCTGGGCGTCACGGACTTCTCGCCGGAGCAGCTGCGGCTGCTCACGCACGGCAGGGTCGTATCGACGAACCAGATGCGCGAAACGCTGGGATACAAGCCCAAGTACACGACGGCGGAGACCTTCGCGGACTTCGCCCGAAGCCGGGGCCCCGGACTCCTGCCCCCCGAGGCCCTTGCGGGGGCCGTCGACCGGATCGCCGCGCTGCCCCTACTGGGCGGCGGCCACCCCCCGACGCAGAGCGCCAACTGAGGAGCGCATCAACGATGGCGGATGCCAAGGTCATTCCGTTCGACGACGACCGGTCCCGCGGAAGCGCCGTACAACGGCCGCCGCGGCGCCGGAGCGCGGGGAGCCGGCGCAAGGGCGAGCCCGTGGTGGTACGTGAGGTACAGACCCTGCCCGGGCGGCTCCCGGCGCAGGATGATGTTCCTGTGACGCGTGAGGAACAGCTGCCCCGGCAGCCGCAGGAGGGCAGTGGCCTGGAACGGCGTATCGCCGGCGGCCTGGCCTTCCTGCGCCGCCGTCTCACGGGCGACTACGAGATCGACGACTTCGGGTACGACGCCGAGCTCACCGACCAGGTCCTGATGTCCCTGATCCGCCCGCTGTACGAGAAGTACTTCCGGGTCGAGGTGAAGGGCATCGAGAACATCCCGTCGGAGGGCGGCGCCCTGATCGTCGCCAACCACTCGGGCACCCTCCCGCTGGACGGCCTGATGATGCAGGTCGCCGTGCACGACAACCACCCCGCGAACCGCCATCTGCGCCTCCTCGCGGCCGACCTGGTCTTCATGCTGCCGGTGGTCAACGAGCTGGCCCGCAAGGCCGGTCACACCCTCGCCTGCGCCGAGGACGCCGAACGGCTCCTGGAGCGCGGCGAACTCGTCGGCGTGATGCCGGAGGGCTTCAAGGGCATCGGCAAGCCGTTCAGCGAGCGCTACAAGCTCCAGCGCTTCGGCCGCGGCGGTTTCGTCTCCACGGCCCTGCGCCAGGGGACCCCGATCATCCCGTGCTCGATCGTCGGCGCGGAGGAGATCTATCCGATGATCGGCAACGCGAAGACCTTCGCACGGCTGCTGGGCTTCCCGTACTTCCCGATCACGCCGACCTTCCCGTGGCTGGGCCCGCTGGGCGCGATCCCGCTCCCCACCAAGTGGACGATCCAGTTCGGCGAGCCGATCCGCACGGACGGCTATCCGCCGGAGGCCGCCGAGGACCCGATGCTGATGTTCAACCTGACGGACCAGGTCAGAGAGCAGATCCAGCACACGCTGTACAAGCTGCTGGTGCAGCGCAGGTCGGTGTTCTTCTAGTCGCTTTTCTCCGGCAGCCCGGAGTATGAGTCTCATGCCGATACGCGTCTGGGGGCGCCCTTCCTGAGAAGGGCGCCCCCAGACGCGTATGCGGGTCTCCTACTCGCTCGCTGCCCTCTACTTGGTGTCCTCGCTGTCGATGCCCAGGCCGGGCAGCAGGCCGGGCAGGAGGGGCGGCAGCGTGACGTCCGGTTCGCTGGTCGCGCTGCTCTTGCTGCTGGACGGGGATGTGCTGGCGCTGTCCTTGGGCGGGTCGAGGAGACCGCCAGTGTTGCCGCCGAGCAGGCCGTCGCTGCTGCTGCCCGAGCTGGAGGGCTTGGGGTTGCCGCTGCTGTGGCTTCCGTTGGCGGAGCCGTTGGTGGCGCTCGGTACAGGACTGTCCGTGCCGGACGAGCCGGTGGACTCCGCGCTGGCGCCCCGGTGTCGGCCGGTGCCCTGCTGGGAGGGCGGCTGCGGGAGCAGCGACTGCAGCGGGCCGACCTCTTCGTCTATGGCGTCGAAGACGGACGAGACCTGGTCACTGACGTCGCCGAGCTGCACCGGCAGCCGGTCGCGCAGCGCGCCCCAGGCCTCGCGGTGCGACTGCGAGAAGGCGGACAGGGCCTGGATGGGGCCCAGGGAGCCGTCCCGCTCATACGCCTCGTGCAGCAGGCGGTGGCCTTCTGAGGCGTCGTGCTGCATGCCTGACAGGGCGCGCCGGATCTCGCCCACCGACTCGTGGTCGAGGTGGCCCGAACGGCCGCGTTCCATCAGCCGGCGTGCCTCGCTCAGCCGTGTGGACGCCTGGTCGAGATAGACCTCACCCCTGTCGCTGTCGCCGTGGGCCAGGCCCAGCTTGATGTCCTCCATGCCTCGCTTGAGCCCGTAGAGCGAGTCACCGGGCAGGGCGTCGGAGCTGGCGGCGGCCACGCCGCCGAATGCTCCCGCGGCCACGCCGACGGTGAGCCCGCCCGCGGCGAGGCCCTTCGACAGCCGGGACCGTGGTCGCAACTTCCCCAGCCCGCTCGCCCGGTGCGCGCCCTTGGCCCGATGGGACCGTTGCTCGGGCACCGAACGGTCCGAACTCTCGCCTCCGGCGGCGGTGCCCTCCAGCAGCATGGCCTCCATCGCGGCGACGAGCTGGGCTCGCTGCACGATCTTGACCTCAGGGTCCAGCTCCGGTTTGGGCAGCTCGCCGAGACCGGTGGCGAGGGCCAATAGCAGGCCCTGCCCGGTCTGTTCCGACGCAGCCTGGGACGGTGCCGATCCATCGGGCTGCTCGGCCGCCGTGCCCTGGTCGGACTGCTCCTCCAGGGCCAGGGCGAAGGCGTTCGCCCGCCGGTGTGCCGATACGTTCGCGATCACTGGCGGCACCTCCTCTCGTCATGACGGTCGACTCCCCAGGGGGTCCTGAGGGTTGCACGCCCTGACCACATTCACACGATCGAGTGATCGGCGATGGCCAGGGTGTGACCACAGGGAGCCTGTATCCCGCACAACGAGCGTCGCGGCACTTGGGTTACGGACGACGGATGATCGGACCGCGAAGTCAACGGACTTTTACGGAAGGTGAGTTGAACGTCGCTGAGCGTATGGAGTCGTACGGGGACCGTGCGCGGCATGGACGTTCTCAGTAGGGGCTCAGCGGGCGTCGTCCGGGAGGAGCCGGGCGAGGGTGCGCACGGCCCGGTACTGGAGGGTCTTGATGGCGCCCTCGTTCTTGCCCATCACCCGGGCGGTCTCGGCGACGGAGAGCCCTTGGAGGAAGCGGAGCGTCACGCACTCCTGCTGCTGGGGGTTGAGCCGCCGTACGGCATCCAGCAGTGCCGCGTTCGACAGGGACTCCAGGACGGAGTCCTCGGGCGAGCGTTCGACCTCGTTGGCGTCGAGCATCTCCCCGGTTGTCACCTCCAGCCGGAAGCGGCTGGACTTGAAGTGATCCGCGACGAGATTGCGGGCGATGGTGACGAGCCAGGCGCCGAAGTCGCGGCCCTGCCAGGTGAAGGTCCCGATGCGGCGCAGGGCGCGCAGGAACGTCTCGCTGGTGAGGTCTTCCGCGGTCGCTTTACCTCCCACCCGGTAGTAGATGTAGCGGTACACGGTGTCGCTGTACTGGTCGTAGAGACGTCCGAAGGCGTCGGCCTCGCCGGCCTGGGCGCGCTCCACGAGGTCCATCATCCGGGCGCTGTCACTGTCTGCGGCCGGGCGGCGTGCGGTGGTGGCCGAGCCCGAGCGGCCCCGTCTGCCGACCGCTGCGTTGCCGTCGGCCAGGGCGTAGCAAGGGCCGACGGGTGCGGGGACGGCGAAGGCGGGGACGGCGTACGCGGTGGGGACGAAGCCGCGCAGGCGGTCCAGGACCGTTGCGCGCAGCGTAGCCAGGCCCGAGGCGTCAACCCCGACGTGTGAGTACACGGGACTCCCAGAGGCAGAGCTTCCATCACGTTCAGTGCGGAACCGTTCACCCGTCGTAGCGACGGAGGGGTGCCGGTTTGCGTCTGAGGAGAATAACGCTTCGTACAGGCGGCGCTACACCCAGTTGCTCAAATCATCGATTACGTCGCTTCTGTAACTGATCGACGCCTGTTCAAGTACCGCACAGTGACCGGTTGTTGATCGGATTAGTCCGTGTTCCGTTTGAGTGCGGGGCGTGTTGTGGTCGTCTGCGGTGAACGGGACTGGCGGGGGCGTTGTGCGGGTAGGAGGGCGGGATTGGTTCTTCGCCCCCGCCGCCCCTACCCGTCCCATCCTCAAGGGGCTCTGCCCCTTCGACCCCGTTCGGTTGTGTGTCGGGTGCGGGCCGGTGGGGGCTGGTCGCGCAGTTCCCCGCGCCCCTAAAGGCAAAAGACAAAAGGCGAAAGACAAAAGACCGGGAGCGGGCCGGGGGTCACGGGGCGTAGCGCCGAGCCGTTAGGGGCGCGGGGAACTGCGCGAGCAACCCCCACCCGCCCGCACCCAGAGAACAACCCCCGCGCACCCACTCACCCGCAGTGGCGCACGCACGGAAGGGGCCGTGTCGGTACGTTCAGTCCGTCGCTTACGTGGTTATGGGCAAGTTCATGCTGTGGCAGCAGGCAGTAATGCCCACCGGCGACGGGCTGGATGTACCGACACGGCCCCGACCCACAACGACGAACCGCACCGCACCGCACCACGCCACACCGGTCAGCGGCGGCGGCGGTGCAGTGCGATCGCGGCTGCCGTGCCGCCTGCCACCGCGCCGACGCCGGCGGCTGCCGGGATGCCGACCTTCGCCGCCTTGCGGGCGGTGCGGTAGTCGCGCAGGCGCCAGTCGCAGTTGCGGGCGTGCTTGCGGAGCTTGGCGTCGGGGTTGATGGCGTAGGGGTGGCCGACCAGCGAGAGCATGGGGATGTCGTTGTGGGAGTCGCTGTACGCCGCGCAGCGCGCGAGGTCCAGGCCCTCCGCCGACGCCAGCGCGCGAACCGCCTCCGCCTTCGCCGGGCCGTGCAGCGGTTCACCGACCAGCTTGCCCGTGTAGACGCCGTCCACCGACTCAGCCACGGTGCCGAGCGCGCCCGTCAGGCCCAGTCGCCGCGCGATCACCGTGGCGATCTCGACGGGGGCCGCCGTGACCAGCCACACCTTCTGGCCCGCGTCCAGGTGCGCCTGGGCGAGGGCGCGCGTACCGGGCCAGATGCGCTCGGCCATGTACTCGTCGTAGATCTCCTCGCCGATGGACATCAGCTCCGAGACGCGGTGGCCCTTGACGATCGACAACGCCGAGTCGCGGGCCTCCTGCATATGTTCCGGGTCCTCGACGCCGGCCAGCCTGAACCACGCCTGCTGCCAGGCGAATCGGGCGAGATCGCGGGTCTCGAAGAACTTGCGCTTGTACAGGCCCCGGCCGAAGTGGAACAGGGCGGCGCCCTGCATCACGGTGTTGTCGAGGTCGAAGAACGCGGCGGCCTTGTCGTCGCCGAGCACCGGGAACTCCGGTTCCTCGGCGGAGACATCCGGCGCGAGTTCCGCGAGCTCCGCAAGTTCCGCGAGTTCTGAGAGGTCCTCCAACTCCTGGGAGGACTTGCGCGCTGCCTCCGCCGAGGCCTCGCCTGCCAACACGCTCCGCGCGGTGGCGGAGCGCCTACGGGGAGTGAGCCATCCGAGAGCGGCCATGGCGTGAGCATAGCCAGTTTGTTCGGTGCTTCCGGAGTCGAGAGGATTCGGTGCTGTGAACTCTCCGCGACCGAGCCGTTAAAGAAGCGATGCGAACGGCGCGTCGGGCCGGTTCCGGAGTGGGCCGAGGGGGTTCCAGGGGGCGTCCGGGGCGCGAGAATGGCCGGTATGAGTCCCATGTTCCGGCGCGACGGGCGTCGTAAGGATCGTATGGAGAAGCAGGATCCAGCAGCCGAGCGGCTGGTCACCCTGATCAGGAAGCCCGGCTGTCATCTGTGTGATGACGCACAGGAAGTGATCGAGAAGGTGTGTGCCGATCTCGGTGTCCCTTGGGAGCGGAAGGACATCACCGAGGACGAGGAACTGCACCGCGAGTACTGGGAGCAGATCCCGGTCGTGCTGGTCGACGGCGCCCAGCACACGTTCTGGCGGGTGGACGAGCAACGCCTTCGCAAAGCCCTCACACAGTGAACCGCGTGAGGGAAACGCCCTGGCAGGACGCGGGGGAGGCCTGGGGAAGGCCGGGGCAGCGCCCTGGTGCGGGCCCCGCCGAGGCCCATCGTTGTCCCGATGTGTCCTGACCGGGTAGTCCAAGTGGTCCGGAAAGTCGCCTAGGATCGACGGCGATTGGTCTCGGGGGCGGGATTCGTTGAGGAGTGTGTGCGGTTTTGCCCCCTTCAGGTGCGGAACGAAGCTGTCCGCGCGCCGGTTCCATACGGGCGCGCCGGGCCCGCGTGACCCCGGTCACGTTGGCCGGGCAAATCGGACACCATCTTTGTGCACGCGTTCACAAAGACATAGCCTGCTTTCGACGGGGCGGTCTGGGTACGTGTGACCGCCTGCAGCCCCGCTCTACCCGCAGGAGCACCGTGGCAACTGGCCGAACTCACCGACCGGCGACCCGCAGCCGAGGGATTCCCGAGGCCACCGTCGCCCGGCTTCCGCTGTACCTCCGAGCACTGACCGCACTGTCGGAGCGCTCGGTACCCACGGTCTCCTCCGAGGAGCTCGCGGCCGCGGCGGGGGTCAACTCCGCGAAGCTGCGCAAGGATTTCTCCTACCTCGGCTCCTACGGGACGCGCGGTGTGGGGTACGACGTCGAGTATCTCGTGTACCAGATCTCCCGCGAACTGGGCCTGACCCAGGACTGGCCGGTAGTGATCGTCGGTATCGGTAACCTCGGCGCCGCGCTGGCCAATTACGGAGGGTTCGCGTCCCGTGGTTTCCGGGTCGCCGCGCTGATCGACGCCGATCCGGAGATGGCCGGAAAGCAGGTCGCCGGGATCGCCGTGCAGCACAGCGACGGCCTGGAGAAGATCATCGACGAGAACGGCGTCTCCATCGGGGTCATCACCACCCCGCCGGGCGTCGCCCAGGCAGTCTGCGACCGGCTCGTCGCCGCCGGAGTCACCTCCATCCTCAACTTCGCGCCGACCGTCCTGTCCGTCCCGGACGGCGTCGACGTACGCAAGGTCGATCTCTCCATCGAGCTGCAGATCCTCGCCTTCCACGAGCAGCGCAAGGCCGGCGAGGAGGCCGAGGCCCAGGCCGGTGCCGCCGCCGTGGCCCAGGCCGCTCAGGAGAACAACGGCAAAGGGCCTGACGGGGACGTCCCCGCCGTGATGCCGGCATGAGTCTCCTCGTTGTCGGGCTGAGCCACCGCAGCGCTCCGGTCAGCGTCCTGGAGCGGGCCGCGCTGTCCGCGGACGCCCAGATCAAGCTGCTCCAGGACACCCTCGCCGCCGAGCCGGCCACCGAGGCCTCGGTGCTCGCCACCTGCAACCGCATCGAGCTGTACGCCGACGTGGACAAGTTCCACGCGGGCGTCGCCGAGCTGTCCACGCTGCTCGCCCAGCACAGCGGGGTCGGGCTCGAAGAGCTCACCCCCTACCTTTACGTGCACTACGAGGACCGGGCGGTCCACCACCTCTTCTCGGTGGCCTGCGGCCTGGACTCGATGGTCGTGGGCGAGGGCCAGATCCTCGGTCAGATGAAGGACGCGCTCGCCACCGCGCAGGAGCTGCACACCGCGGGCCGGCTGCTGAACGACCTGTTCCAGCAGGCGCTGCGGGTCGGCAAGCGCGCCCACTCCGAGACCGGCATCGACCGCGCCGGACAGTCCCTGGTCACCTTCGGCCTGGAGCAGCTGTCGTCCGGCGCCCCCGTCGACACCTGGATCAAGGGCAAGAAGGCCCTGGTCATCGGCGCGGGCTCGATGTCCTCCCTGGCCGCCGTGACGCTCGCGCGCGCCGGGATCGCCGAGATCGTCATCGCCAACCGCACGCTCGACCGCGCGGAGCGCCTCGCACAGATCCTCACGGACGGCGACGACACGGACGTGCTGGCCCGCGCGGTACCGATGGACTCGGTGCCGGTCGAGCTGACACGTGCCGACATCGCCGTCTCCTGCACCGGCGCCACGGGCCTGGTCCTGACGGCCGAGTCCGTCGCGGCCGCCGTGGAAGGACGTACGGGCACACCCGCGGTCGTACGGGACATCCCGGCCGGTCCGGCGGGCCAGCTCGCTCCGACCAGCGTCGGCACCGAGGACGGCTGCCCGCTCGACCTGTCCGCCGTGCAGGCCGCCACCGGCTTCTCCCTGATGGGTGAGGCCGCCGTGGCCGGCATGGACGCGGCCACCCTGGAGCAGCACGCGGCCTGGGTGGACAAGGGCACCGGAACCGTCGAGCGCCGCGACAGCCGTCGTACGCCCGATGCCGACGCCGAGCTGATCACCGCGCTGGCCGCGGCCGTCGCGACCGTCGGGCGTGTCCCCGAGCGTCGCCGGCCCGAGCCGGTCGTCGAGGCCCCCCGGCCCGCCCCCGTGCTCGCGCTGCTGGACCTCGCGATGCCGCGTGACATCGACGCGGCCGTGCACCGGCTGCTCGGGGTGCGGCTCGTCGACATCGAGTCGCTCGCCGAAGCTTCCGCCGACGCGCCGATGGCCGCCGACGTGGACCAGGTGCGCAGGATCGTCTCCGACGAGGTCGCCGCGTTCAGCGCCGCCCTGCGGGCCGCACACATCACCCCCACCGTCGTCGCGCTGCGCACCATGGCCGCCGACCTCGTCGCGAACGAGATCGCACGGCTCGACGGGCGGCTGCCCGACCTCGACGACAAGCAGCGGGGCGAGATCACCCAGACCGTGCGGCGCGTAGTGGACAAGCTGCTGCACGCGCCGACCGTACGGGTCAAGCAACTGGCCGCCGAACCCGGCGGTGCCGGGTACGCGGACGCGCTGCGGACCCTGTTCGACCTGGACCCCGAGACGGTCGCCTCCGTGTCGCGGGCCGAGAACAACAACGAGAACGCCAAGAACCGAGGGCGAGCATGAATGAGCAGGCACTGAGGCTGGGGACCAGGCGCAGCAAACTAGCCATGGCCCAGTCCGGGCAGGTGGCGGATGCCGTGAGCCAGGTGACCGGACGGCCCGTCGAGCTCGTTGAGATCACGACGTACGGCGACACCTCCCGCGAGAACCTCGCACAGATCGGCGGCACGGGCGTCTTCGTCACCGCGCTGCGTGAGGCGCTGCTGCGCGGCGAGGTCGACTTCGCCGTGCACTCCCTGAAGGATCTGCCGACCACGCAGCCCGACGACCTGGTGCTGGCCGCCGTGCCGGTGCGCGAGGACCCGCGCGACGTGCTCGTCGCCCGCGACGGACTCGCCTTCGCCGAGCTGCCCAACGGGGCACGCATCGGCACCGGTTCGCCGCGCCGCATGGCCCAGCTGAACGCGTACGCGCGCAGCCACGGCATGACGATCGAGACGGTCGCCATCCGTGGGAACGTCGACACCCGCATCGGGTACGTCCGCAACGGGGAGCTCGACGCCGTCGTGCTCGCCGCCGCCGGACTCAACCGGATCGGCCGAAGCGACGAGGTCACCGACTTCCTGTCGGTCGACACCGTTTTGCCCGCCCCCGGCCAGGGGGCCCTGGCGATCGAGTGCGCCGCGGACAACGCGGACCTCATCGCCGCGCTCGGAGAGCTCGACGACCCGTTCACCCGGGCCGCCGTGACCGCCGAGCGGTCCCTGCTCGCCGCCCTGGAGGCCGGCTGCAGCGCACCTGTGGGTGCGCTCGCCGACCTTCTGGCCGACGGGCAGATTGTCAAGGAGATGCGCCTGCGCGGCGTCGTCGGCACAACCGACGGCTCGACGCTGGTGCAGCTGTCCACCACCGGTCCCGTGCCCGAGACACATGACCAAGCAATGGCGCTCGGCCGTGAACTCGCCGCCGAGATGCTTGCCAAGGGCGCGGCCGGTCTGATGGGGGAGCGAGCACTTTGAGCCCCACCAACTTTCCCGCCGGTCCGGAACACGGGCACGTCACCTTCCTGGGTGCCGGACCCGGAGATCCAGGACTTCTGACACTGCGCGCCGTGGAGGCGCTGGCGAACGCGGATGTCCTCGTCGCCGAGCACGAGGTGCTCGACGTGGTCCGCGTGCATGCCAGACAAGGCGTAACCGTCCTGAACACGGATCCGGACACTTCTTCGGACCCGTATTCGGTCACAGGCACGCCTCAGCTAGCGGTTGTTGACAGCGCGTCAACAACCGCTGGTGACCCCGCGTCGAGGGACGCCGCCAATCTTGTCATGCAGGCCGCGCGGGGCGGCAAGCGGGTCGTACGTGCGGTGTCCGGGGACCCCGGACTGGATACGTACGCCGCCGAGGAAATGCTCGCCTGCGCCGCCGCGGGTGTTCCGTTCGAGGTGGTGCCCGGTATCGCGGCCGCCGTCGGTGTGCCCGCGTACGCGGGTGTGCCGCTGCGTGACGCGCACGGCGCGGACGTACGGTTCGTCGACGCGCGTACGGCCTCCGACCGGTGCTGGACCGAGGTCGGGGCGTCCGACGGCACGGTGGTCGTTTCGGCGACGCTTGATTCCGTGGCAGCGGCCGCGGGCGAGCTGGTCGCGGCAGGGCGCAAGCCCGACACCCCGATGACGGTGACGATCGCCGGTACGACGACTCGTCAGCGCACGTGGTCGGCGACCTTGGGGACGATCGCCCAGACGCTGAAGCAGGCGAAGGTGCTGCCGTCCCCGGACGGCGGCCGGCCCGTGATAACCGTGGTCGGTGAGCGATCCGCCGCCGCCCAGCGCGACCAGCTGTCGTGGTTCGAGTCCAAGCCGCTGTTCGGCTGGAAGGTGCTCGTGCCGCGTACGAAGGAGCAGGCGGTGTCGCTCTCCGACCAACTGCGGTCGTACGGGGCCGTGCCGCACGAGGTGCCGACGATCGCCGTCGAACCGCCGCGCACGCCCCAGCAGATGGAGCGCGCGGTCAAGGGCCTGGTGACGGGCCGGTACGAGTGGATCGCGTTCACCTCCGTCAACGCGGTGAAGGCCGTGCGGGAGAAGTTCGAGGAGTACGGGCTCGATGCGCGGGCCTTCGCGGGCATCAAGGTGGCCGCGGTGGGGGAGCAGACGGCGAAGGCGCTGGTCGCCTTCGGTGTGAAGCCGGATCTGGTGCCGAGCGGTGAGCAGTCGGCCGCGGGGCTGCTGGAGGACTGGCCGCCGTACGACCCCGTTTTCGATCCGATCGACCGGGTGTTCCTGCCCCGTGCCGACATCGCCACGGAGACGCTGGTGGCCGGGCTCATCGAGCTGGGCTGGGAGGTCGACGACGTCACGGCGTACCGGACGGTGCGGGCCTCGCCGCCGCCGGCGGACACCCGTGAGGCGATCAAGGGGGGCGGGTTCGACGCCGTGCTCTTCACGTCGTCGTCGACCGTGCGGAACCTGGTGGGTATCGCCGGTAAGCCGCACAACGTGACGGTGATCGCGTGTATTGGTCCTGCCACGGCGAAGACTGCCGAGGAGCACGGGCTGCGGGTCGATGTGATGGCTCCGGAGCCGTCCGTTCACAAGCTGGCTGAGGCGTTGGCGGACTTCGGTCTCCAGCGGAGGGCTGCCGCCCTGGAGGCCGGGGATCCTGTGACCCGGCCGAGCGAGCGCCGCCCGGGTTCGCGCAGGCGCCGGACCACCTGACGCCGGTGGGGGTTCCTGGGGGCTGCGCCCCCAGACCCCCCTCAAGATTGCGCCGTTCCCCGCGCCCCTGAAAGTCGTCTGCGGGACGGTGGGGGTTGCTCGCGCAGTTCCCCGCGCCCCTTAAGGGGCGCGGGGAACTGCGCAGTCTTTTTAGGGGCGCCCCACCCACCCGCAGCCGACACTCAACCGAACCCGTTTCTGCCGACAGGGCGTCGGTATGGGTGGCTGTGGGGCGGGCGTAGCGTAGGGGGCATGACGAAGTACGGATCCTTCCCCGGTACGCGGCCGCGGCGGCTGCGTACGACGCCGGTGATGCGGCGCATGGTCGCCGAGACCCGCCTGCACCCCGCCGACTTCATCCTCCCCGCGTTCGTACGGGAGGGCGTCAGCGAGCCGGTACCGATCGCGGCAATGCCCGGTGTCGTGCAGCACACCCGGGACAGTCTCAAGAAGGCTGCCGTGGAGGCGCTGGAGGCCGGGGTCTCCGGGATCATGCTGTTCGGCGTGCCGGAGGACGAGAAGAAGGACGCTTTCGGGACGCCGGGGACGGATCCGGACGGGATTCTCCAGGTCGCCCTGCGCGATGTGCGTGCCGAGGTCGGCGACGAGCTGCTGGTGATGTCCGATCTGTGTCTCGACGAGACGACCGATCACGGGCATTGCGGGGTGCTGGATGCCGAAGGGCGTGTCGACAACGACGCCACCCTTGAGCGGTACGCCGAGATGGCTCAGGTCCAGGCCGACGCCGGCGCCCATGTCGTGGGGCCCAGCGGGATGATGGACGGGCAGATCGGGGTCGTCCGCGATGCCCTGGACCAGATCGGGCGCGAGGACGTGGCGATCCTCGCCTACACCGCCAAGTACTCGTCCGCGTTCTACGGTCCCTTCCGGGAGGCCGTCGGCTCCTCGCTGAAGGGCGACCGGAAGACGTACCAGCAGGACCCCGCCAACGTACGGGAGTCGATGCGGGAGTTGGCCCTCGATCTGGAGGAGGGGGCCGACATGGTGATGGTCAAGCCGGCGGGGCCCTACCTCGACATCCTGGCGAAGGTCGCGGACGCGGTCGACGTGCCCGTTGCCGCGTACCAGATCTCCGGCGAGTACTCGATGATCGAGGCGGCGGCGGAGAAGGGCTGGATCGACCGCGACAAGGCCATCCTGGAGACCCTGACCGGCATCAAGCGGGCCGGGGCGCAGAACATCCTCACCTACTGGGCCACCGAGGCCGCCCAGAAGCTTCGCCTTCAGTAGCCAGTCTTCAGTAGTTCGTAGCTACGCCTTCAGTAGTTCCCGTTCCACCAGACTGCCGTCGGACGTCGACCGGGTCGGTCCCGCCGAGGACTTCGACGCGGAGGACGGCCCCTCGTCCCGCACGCCCTCTCCGTCGTCGCACGCCGTGAGGGCGAGCGCGGCGACCGCGACCGCCGTGGCGGCGAGGAGACGTATGCGGGCGGTGCGTGCGGACATGGGTGATCCCCCTGTGTGGTGTCGCGAGTCGTTGGTGCGGTGCCTGGATGACCTCAGCTTGTGCGGTGAACCGTGCCGGCCGCCACGGTTGCCGGGGTATTCGGGACGCCGGAACGTACGTACGGGGTCTGACCTGGGGTAATGGCGTCCCTCTGGAACGCGGTCCGGGACGGGAAGCGCCGCTTTATGCCCGGTGATGCTCTCAGCCAGGACCCCGCCGAGCTGAGAAGGAGGATCGACACCACCAAGGCGCACCCGGCGCGCGTCTACGACGTCTTCCTCGGCGGCAAGGACTGACTTCCTGCGCCGCGCCGTGACCACGCTGACGGCGGAGGACGGCATCCGCCAGTTCCTGGACATCGGCACCGGTCTGCCGACGCAGGAGAACGTCCATCAGATCGCGCAGCGCATCGCTCCGGGCTCGCGGGTCGTGTACGTCGACAACGACCCGGTGGTCCTCGCCCACGCGCGCGCTCTGCTCACCAGTGGGCCCGAGGGCCGTACGGACTACATCGACGCGGACTTCACGCAGCCCGCCCAGATCCTCGAACAGGCCGTCAAGACCCTCGACTTCGACCAGCCGGTCGCGCTCGTGCTGGTCGCGATCCTGCACTTCGTCGAGGACGAGGAGGCGTACCCGATCGTGCGCGAGCTCGTCGACGCGCTGCCGTCCGGGAGCCGGCTCGTGCTCAGCCACCTCACCGAGGACCTCAACCCCGAGAACGTGCGCGCGGTCCAGCGGACGTACACCGAACGCGGCTTCACCTTCGTGCTGCGCTCCAAGGCCGAGGTCGAGCGCTTCTTCACCGACAACGGCCTGGAGCTGGACGAGCCGGGCGTCGTCCCCGCCCACCGCTGGCGCCCCGACGGCAACGCCCCCGCCCCCGAGGCCGCCGACCCGGCCCACCTCGCCACCCTCGACGACATCGAGAAGGTCCGCTACCGCGACATCAACGACGTCACGGACGCGGACATCAACGTGTACGCGGCGACGGCCGTCAAGCGCTGACCGAGGGGGCCTGGGCTATCGGGGGCGTGGGGGCGGCGGCGTCCGTATCGCGGAATTACGGGTGTAGGCGGCATCTATGCCCCTAGGGTGCGGGCACGAGCCGCCGTATGGACGCCGCATGGACAAGGAGCCGTCACCATGACTGTCACCGATTCCGCACCCCCGACCGCCCCTGTGCCCCCGCTCGCCGCGCGGACCACCGCGATCGGCGGTTCGGCGGTGCGGGAGATCCTCGCGGTGACCGCGCGGCCCGAGGTGATCAACTTCGCGGGTGGGCTGCCCGCGCCGGAACTCTTCGACGTGGAGGGGATCGGCGCCGCGTTCCGGGACGTGCTCGCGGAGGAGCCCCAGCGGGCCTTGCAGTACTCGACGACCGAGGGGGAGCCGAGGCTGCGGGCCGCGCTCGCGGAGCGCACCAGCGTGCGCGGGCTGGTCACCGCGGCAGACGACCTCCTCGTCACCACCGGCTCGCAGCAGGCACTGTCGCTCCTTGCCACCGCCCTGCTGGAGCCCGGCGACACCGTGCTCGTCGAAAGTCCCTGCTATCTGGCGGCACTTCAGGCCTTCGCGTTCGCGGGGGCGCGGGTGGTGGCCGTGCCCGGCGACGACGACGGGATCGACCCGGACGCCCTCGACGCGCTGGTGATACGCGAACGGCCCAAGCTGCTCTACACCGTGCCCACCTTCCAGAACCCGACGGGACGGACCCTGACGGGTGAGCGGCGCGCCGCGGTCGCCCGGGTCGCCGCCCGGCGCGGGCTGTGGATCGTCGAGGACGACCCGTACGGAGAGCTGCGCTTCGAAGGGGAGCGGGTGCCGTGGATCGCCTCGCACGACGGCGCCGGCGACCGGACCGTGCTGCTCGGCTCCTTCTCCAAGGTGATGGCGCCCGGGTTGCGGCTTGGCTGGCTGCGGGCGCCGGCGGCGCTGCGGCGGGCGTGTGCGGTCGCCAAGCAGGCCGCCGACCTGCACACCCCGACCGTCAACCAGCTCGCCGCCGCACGGTACTTGGCCGACCGGGACCTGGACGCCCATGTCGCCCGGGTCGCGGGCGTGTACCGCGAGCGGCGTGACGCGATGCTCGCGGGGATCGGCGACGCCCTTCCGGCCGGATCGACCTGGACCCGGCCGGAGGGCGGCATGTTCCTCTGGGCGCGCCTCCCGGACTCGTACGACACCACGGCCCTGCTCCCACGCGTGGTGGAACAGGACGTGGCGTACGTCCCCGGGGCGCCCTTCTACGCGGGCGAGCCCGACCCGGCGACGTTGCGGCTCTGCTTCGTCACGCAGACGCCGGAGGAGATCGGGGAGGGGCTGAGGCGGCTGCGGAGGGGGCTGCGCGGCTGAGCGGGGGTCAGTCCCACCAGAAGGACCAGACGCGTTCCCCGATGAGCTGCGCGGCGTATGCGTCCAGGGTTCCCGGGCCTTGCAGGACGTTGTCCGGGCAGAACGCGAAGTGCTCGGCGGCGATGGCCTCGGCCTCGGCGAGGGTGGTGGGCGGGGCGGCCACGGACACGACGAGGACGTCGAAGCCGAGCGCCACGACCCGTATACCGAAGCGGTCCTCCCAGGAGCGCAGGACCGCGCAGAGGCGCGCGGTGTCGTTCTCGTGGTTCGCCGGGCCCGGCCAGCCGACGGCGGCGGGGACATCCGCGCTGCGGCGTGCGGGCACCAGGGCGAGGTGAGGATCCTTGAACCAGGAACGGCCCCCGCCCGCCAGGGAGTCGGCGGCCTCCGCCGCACGCATGTCCGCGTCGGCGGCAAGGACGGGGGCGGCGGCCAGCCCCGGCCACTCCTCGCCGTCCGCCGCGCACTCCGCCCAGAGCTCCGCGAGCACCTCCTCGGCGTCGTGATCCCCCGCGTACGACATCTCCGCGGGCATCAACTCCCACTCCTCAGGCCCGCCTTGGGCACCGCCCAGGTCGACGAGCACCGGGAGCAGCCCCGCACGCCCGGCGGGTGCGCCCAGCGCCGTCCAGTTGCCGGGGGCGGCGGACCGCTCGGCGTGCCAGAGCAACGGCTCGTGCCACGCACCGTCCTCCGTCGTGTCGATCAGCCTCCCGGGCGGGAGCTGAAGCCCGAGGGAACGCCCGCTCGGGTCGGCCGCCAGCTTCGGCAGCGGGTTCGGAAGTGTCGCCATGGACGTGACTGTAAGGGGCGGCACCGACAGTGGGGTGCGCGTGGGTTCTGCGAGAGGACCCGGTGAACGGGTGGGCGTTCCCGGCCCCGGTGTCGGTGCGCGCGGTTACCTTGGGTGAAGGACCGTGGGGTGACGCTAGGGGGACTGGATGGCCGACGGGCCGGTACTCGCTGACCTGCACTTCGGGCGCGAGGATGCCGAACGGGACGTGAAGGACGGGCTGTTGCTGCGCGGCGGGTTTCTGCCCAACGCCGCGTACCGCGCGTCGGTGAGCGGACGCAAGATGCTGATCATCGGCCGCAAGGGCTCCGGCAAGAGCGCCATCTGCATGCAGCTGATGGCGGCCGGCGGCCACAACGGAGCGAAGGCCCTGGTCAGTCCCGACGAGGCGGCGGGGGAGGAGATCCGGCGCTTCGAGTTGCAGGGCCTGCCCGGAGACTCGGCCAAGGCGCTGATCTGGCGGTACGTGTTCGCCGTACACGCGGCCCGCCATCTGGTGACGCACGCAAAGAACGCGCACGGCCGGCGGCCCGACAGCGTGAAGACGCTGGGGCGTTTCCTGAAGCAGAACGGCGAATCGGCCGACGGCGCGGGACTGGGGGACCGCCTCGCCCAGGGAGCCAGAGGGTTACAGACCTCCCTGTCCCTGGAGGCGTTCGGCGTCAAGGCGAGCGTGGACCTGGGGCAGTCGCCCTCGGAAGGCGCGCAGGCCACCCGGCAGCTGGACGTCGTCGAGCAGGGCGTGGCGCAGGCCTTCGCCGACCTGCGCTGCGACACCGCACACGCGCCGCTGCTGCTCATGGTCGACCAGCTGGAGCAGGTGTGGTCCGCGGAGCCGGACAGCAACTCGATGGTGATCGGGCTGCTGCTGGCCGCGAAGCACGCGGCGAGCCTGTACGGGCGGTCCATCCGGCTGCTGCTGTTCCTGCGCGCCGACATCTACGACTCGCTGTCCTTCGGAGAGGGCGACAAGTTCCGCGGCGACGAACTGCGGATCGTCTGGACGGAGCAGGCCCTGCGGGACCTCGCCCTGGCCCGTGCGCGGGCCTCCGCCGGAGCCGGACTGACCGCGGAACAGCTGTGGCGGGACTTCTTCCCGGAGACCGTAGGGGGCGAGGAGACCGCGACGTTCCTCTTCGGCCGCTGTCTGCCACGGCCACGGGACGCCATCCAGTTCCTCAACCTCTGCCAGGAGACGGCCTGGCTGATCCACGGCCGGGAGCGGATCACGGAGGCGGACGTCCTCCAGGCGAGCCGGCAGTTCTCCTCGTGGAAGCTGAAGGACCTGACCCTGGAGTACCTGGTCGCGCACCCCTTCCTCAAACACCTCTTCCCGCTCTTCCAGAACACCGGATACGTGGTCACGCGTGCCGCGCTCGGCAGCCGCTTCGAGGCGGCGGCCGGCACCCTCCACCGGCTGTTCCCCGCGTACGCCGACGCCCTGACGCTCGCCGGGGTCATCGACATCCTCTACGCGGTGGGCTTCCTCGGGGTGCGGCGCGGCAACGACGTGGTGTTCGCGGGCGACGACGACCTGCCGGTGCAGCCCCACGAAACGGAGTTCCACGTCCACCGCTGCTTCCGTGAGGCGCTCGGCGCCACCTCCGCGATCGACATCCGCCGCTACGAGCCGCTCGTGGCGGGCGCCCGTATCGCCTCCGGCAGCTTCGGCCCCGCGGCCTCGGCGACCACCGCCCTCAACCGCGACGACCGGCTGGTACGGGAACTCATCCGCTCCTGCCACTCCGTCTTCTCCCAGGTCGGCCGGGCGGTGGGGCCGATGTCGTACGAGGCCCGGGACGAGATCTTCCAGCAGGTCACCCGCGTACTCGACGACGCCAACCGCCTTGCCACGGACACCAGCTCCGTCGACGTGGACGACCATCTCCTCGTCACGGCCCACTACTTCACCACCCTCGCCGCACAGGTCCTCGCCAGCGGCCTGGACGACACCTCGGGCGCCGGAGGCGTCGCCCACCGCATCGAGGAGGAGGCCCGGCGGCTGCGGCGCCTCGCGGGCGGTTCCTACGGAGGTTCGGGCAACTCGTCGGGAACCTGAACCGGTCGTGAGGAGTGATAACAGGTGATACTCGTGGAGGAGTTGAAGGAAGTGAAGGGGTTCGGGGCCAGGCCGTCGTACGGTGGCGGCGAACGGCCGACGGGGGAGGGAACCGGGGGTGCAGGGCGTACTGCTCGCTGAGCGGTTTCGGATCAGGGACCGGCTCGGCGCGGGCGCGATGGGCCAGGTCTGGTCCGCGCAGGACGAGCGGATGCGGCGGGAGGTGGCGGTCAAGGTCGTCCATCCGCAGTACGGCATGGACGAGGCGGAAACGCAGGCCAGGTTCCAGCGCGAAGTGCAGCTGGCGGGACGGCTCTCCCACCAGAACATCGTCACCGTCCACGACTGGGGTGAGGTGCCGGTCGACGGGCGCCGGACGCTCTTCCTCGTGATGGAACTCGTCCACGGAGTGCCGCTGCACAAGCGGTTCAAGGAGTCCGCGCCTCTCTGGCCGCTCGCCGTCGGATGGGCCGTACAGATCGCCCAGGCGCTGCATGCCGCGCATCGCGAGGGAGTCGTCCACCGGGACATCAAGCCCGCCAACGTCCTGCTCACCCCCGAAGGGACGGTCAAGGTCCTCGACTTCGGTGTCGCCAAGTTCATGGGCGACACCATCGGCGCCCGCGAACTCACCGTCACCGGTGCCCCGCTCGGCTCCCCGCCCTACATGTCCCCCGAACAGGCCGAAGGCGCCCGGGAGATCGACCACCGCAGCGATCTCTACTCCCTGGGCTGCCTCCTCTACCACGCGGTGACCGGTCGGCCGCCCTTCACCAGCACCACCCAGTGGGCAGTACTCCGCATGCAGATGGAGGACACCCCGACACCGCCGAGCGCTCTCGCCGTGGGCCTCCCCGGCCCGCTGAACGATCTCATCCTGCGCCTGCTCGCCAAACGCCCCCAGGACCGGCCCGCGAACGCCGCCGCTGTCTACGACGCCCTGAGCACGGTGCTGGTGGACCAGGCCATCACCGTGCCCGGCGGAAACATCCTGGACGTTGCTCAACTGGGGCACGCCGAATCCCTTTCAGGGCGGTTGCTGACGAAGGCCTCGCAGCTCTGGCAGTTGACGGAGCGGCACACCACGTCCAGGCGGGCGACGGCCGAGGAAGTCCTCGGCCTCGCGCGCCAGGAGGCCGCGCAGGAGCGCGAGCGGGCCCGCGAGCAGAGCGAGAAGTGGCTCGCTTCAGCCCGCAACCAGGTGGAGCAGGCGCAGACCGAGGCCGTCCTGCTGGTGGAGGAGGCCGACCGGCGCGCGACCGCGATGGTCTCGAACGCCGAGCAGACCGCGCAGCAGGAGCGCGACAACACCAAGGAGTACCGCGCCAAGACGGTCGAGCTGCAGGTAGAGGCACGGCGGCTGCGCGGCGAGGCCGAGCAGCTACGCGCCGACGCGGTCGCCGAAAGCGAGCGGATCCGCTCCGAGGCCCGGCTTGAGGCCGTCCAGCAGATCGAGGAGGCGGCCAAGACCGCCGAGGAGCTGCTCACCAGGGCCAGGGCCGACGCCGAAAGCCGGGCCGACCAGACCTTGTTGGACGCGCAGCGCCGGGCCGAGCACATCATCGCCGACGCCAACGCCAGGGCCGCCAGGATCCGCAGCGAACCCGGGGGCGAGCCCACGGCCGGTACCAGCCCCGTTCGGCAGGACGGGCCGCTCTTGCCGCCCTTCGGGTTCGATGTGGTGGTGCGGGGATACAACCAGGCACAAGTGGACAGCCGCGTCTCCAAGCTCGTGGCCGACCGCGAGACCGCCCTGGCCCGCATCGCCCATCTGGAAGTGCGCATCGAGGAGGAGTTCGCGCGGCTGCCTGCCGAACACCTCGACTCCAAGACCGGGGAGCCTGTGCGGCGCCGGGCCGGTGGCGTCATCGCCGATGCCTACGCGCGAGCCGAGCGTGAGTTCGCGGCCTACGCCCCCCAGGCCCGCAAGGACGCCGTGGATTCGTCCTACGGCTTCGAACTCGTGCTGCGAGGCTACGACCGCGGGCAGGTGAACGACCGCGTCGCCGGTCTCGTGGCCGACCGTGACAGCGCCCTGATCCGCATCACCGCGCTGGAAAGGCTCATCGAGGAGCTGGTTTCGGCCCACCAAAGCCGTGATCGCGAGGTGGCGCAGGGATACGGGGAAGCGCAGCAGTAGCGAACAGCGGCGCCTCCCCCAGCCCCAGCCCGTCAGAGCCGCTCAGGCGTCCTGATCCCCAGCAGCGCCATGCCCTGCTGGAGCGTGCGGGCCGTCAGGTCGACGAGGAACAGGCGGTTCTCGACGACCTCCGTCGGGTTGTCGTCGCTCAGGACCTGGCACTTGTCGTAGAACGTGGTCAGCAGCGACGCCAGCTGGTACAGGTACGCGGCCAGCTTGTGCGGCTCGTACCCCGCGGCCACCTCGGCGAGCGTCTCGCCGAAGCGGTCCAGGTGCAGGCCCAACTCCCGCTCGGCCGGGGCCAGTTCCAGCTCCGGGTGAGCGACCGGACGCGCCTCGCCCGCCTTGCGCAGGATCGACTGGATACGGGCGTACGCGTACTGGAGGTACACGGACGTGTCACCGTTCAGCGAGACCATCTGGTCCAGGTCGAACTTGTAGTCCCGGACGGCAGACGTGGAGAGATCCGCGTACTTCACGGCGCCGATGCCGACGTACCGGCCGTTCTCGACGATCTCCTGCTCGCTCAGGCCCACCTTCTCGGCCTTCTCCCGCACGACAGTCGTGGCACGGTCGATCGCCTCGTCCAGCAGATCCACCAGCCGGATCGTCTCGCCCTCACGCGTCTTGAACGGCTTGCCGTCCTTGCCCAGGACCGTGCCGAACGCGAGCTGGTGGGCCTTCACGTCGTCGCTCAGCCAGCCGGCCCTGCGCGCGGTCTCGAAGACCATCTTGAAGTGCAGGGACTGGCGGGCGTCCACGACGTAGATCAGGCTGTTCGCCTTCAGGTTGAAGACACGGTCGCGGATGGCGGACAGGTCCGTCGCCGCATAGCCGTAGCCGCCGTCCGACTTCTTCACGATCAGCGGGACCGGGTTGCCGTCCGGACCCTTGACGTCGTCGAAGAAGACGCACAGCGCGCCCTCGGAGCGGACCGCGACGCCCGACTCCTCCAGGAGGCGGCACGTCTCGTCGAGCATGTCGTTGTAACCCGACTCACCGACGATGTCCGGGTCCCGGATCTCCATGTCCAGCTTCTCGAAGACGGAGAAGAAGTAGATCTTCGACTCGTCCACGAACTTCTGCCAGCTGGCGAGCGTCGCGGGGTCGCCCGCCTGGAGGTCGACCACCCGGCGACGCGCCCTCGTCTTGAACTCCTCGTCGGAGTCGAAGAGCTTCCGCGCCGTCTTGTAGAGGCGGTCGAGGTTCGACATCGCCTCCTCGCCGCTCACCTGGGCGTCCTTGTGGTCCAGCTCGTGCGGGTGCTCGTCCAGGTACTGGATGAGCATGCCGAACTGGGTGCCCCAGTCGCCGATGTGATGACGACGGACGACGTTCTCGCCCGTGAACTCCAGGATCTGCACCACCGCGTCGCCGATCACGGCCGACCGCAGATGACCTACGTGCATCTCCTTCGCCACGTTCGGCTGCGCGTAGTCGATCACCGTCGTGCCCGGGTGCTCCGCGAGCGGCACGCCGAGGCGCCCGCCGTCCGCGTACCGCTCCGCCAGGTTCTCGGTGATGGCCCGGTCGGTGATCGTGATGTTCAGGAAGCCGGGCCCTGAGACCTCGATGTCCTTGATCACGTCACCCGACTCCACCCGCGCCACGACCTGCGTCGCCAGCTCTCTCGGGTTCGCCTTCGCCTTCTTCGCGAGGGCCAGGATCCCGTTGGCCTGGAAGTCGGCCCGGTCGCTTCGTCGCAGCAGCGGGTCAGCGGAACCGGCCTCCGGCAGGGCTGCCGAGAGGGCGTCCGCGAGGCGCTGATGGACGGAAGCGGTGAGGGACGTGACCGAGGCCATGGAGTGGCTGCCGTTCTGCTCGGGTTCCGGAAATTCACTGGCTGTGACAGCCAGGAAAGCCCAGTATCCCATGCACTGAAAAGCCGTTTTCGCGGTTCAGGCCCGAGCTGGGAGAATGGTGCGGTCAGCGGTACTGGCGTATGAGAAAGAAGGACGTGCCGATCGTGGCTCAGAGCACCGAGACCACCGACTGGGTCTCCCGTTACGCGGATGAGGTCATCGAGGAGTCGGAGCGTCGGGCCCCGGGCAAACCGGTCGTCGTCGCGTCCGGACTCTCCCCCTCCGGCCCGATCCACCTCGGCAACCTCCGCGAGGTCATGACCCCGCACCTCGTCGCCGACGAGATCCGCCGCCGCGGGCACACCGTGCGCCATCTGCTCTCCTGGGACGACTACGACCGTTACCGCAAGGTCCCGGTCGGCATCCCCGGCATCGACGACTCGTGGCACGAGCACATCGGCAAGCCGCTGACCTCCGTACCGGCCCCGAAGGGCTCGGAGCACCCGAACTGGGCCGAGCACTTCAAGGCCGCGATGGTCGAGGCGCTGGCCGAGCTCGGCGTCGAGTACGACGGGATCAGCCAGACCGCGCAGTACACCTCCGGCGTCTACCGCGAACAGGTCCTGTTCGCGATGAAGCACCGCGGTGACATCGACGCGATCCTCGACCAGTACCGGACCAAGAAGGCCCCCGCCAAGAAGCAGCAGGGCCAGAAGCCCGTCGACGAGGCCGAACTCGAAGCCGCCGAAGGCTCCGGCGCCGCCGCCGAGGACGACGGCACCTCGGCCGCCGGGTACTACCCGTACAAGCCCTACTGCGGGCAGTGCGACAAGGACCTCACCACCGTCACGGCGTACGACGACGACACCACCGAGCTGACGTACACCTGCACCGCCTGCGGTTTCTCCGAGACCGTCCGGCTGAGCGAGTTCAACCGCGGCAAGCTGGTCTGGAAGGTCGACTGGCCCATGCGCTGGGCCTACGAGGGTGTCGTCTTCGAGCCCAGCGGCGTCGACCACTCCTCTCCCGGGTCCTCCTTCCAGGTCGGCGGCCAGATCGTCGGCATCTTCGGCGGCAAGCAGCCGATCGGGCCCATGTACGCCTTCGTCGGCATCAGCGGCATGGCCAAGATGTCCAGCAGCAAGGGCGGGGTCCCCACCCCGGCCGACGCCCTCCAGATCATGGAGCCGCAGCTGCTGCGCTGGCTGTACGCCCGCCGCCGTCCCAACCAGTCGTTCAAGATCGCCTTCGACCAGGAGATCCAGCGGCTGTACGACGAGTGGGACAAGCTCGCCGGCAAGGTCGCCGACGGGTCGGTCCTTCCGGCAGACGCCGCCGCGTACGCCCGTGCCGTCGGCACCGCCGCCGGGGAACTCCCCCCGACGCCCCGCCCGATGCCGTACCGCACCCTCGCCTCCGTCGCCGACATCACCGCCGGCCACCAGGACCAGGCCCTGCGGATCCTCAGCGAACTCGACCCCGAGAACCCGCTCACCTCGCTCGACGAGGTCCGGCCCCGGCTCGACAAGGCCGAGACCTGGATCAACACGCAGGTTCCCGCCGAGGAGCGGACGGTCGTCCGCGACGAGCCCGACGTCGAGCTGCTGAAGTCCCTCGACGACCAGGGGCGCGAATCGCTGCGGCTGCTGACGGAGGGGCTGGAGGCGAACTGGTCCCTGGACGGGCTCACCCACCTCGTCTACGGCGTCCCCAAGGTCCAGGCCGGCTTCTCCGCCGACGCCACCGCCAAGGAACTGCCGCCGGAGATCAAGGTCGCCCAGCGCACGTTCTTCGCGCGGCTGTACCACCTGCTGGTCGGACGGGACACCGGTCCGCGTCTGCCCACGCTGCTGCTGGCGGTCGGACAGGACCGGGTGCGCAAGCTGCTCGGCGCATAAGGCCTTCGGCTGTACGAGGAAGGGGGCGCCCGGTGATCACCGGGCGCCCCCTTCCTCGTACACGCTGACGTGCCTACGCGATGTGGTCTTCCTGGAGTTCCGCCGTATGGCGGTTGGTGAAGCGGATGACCATGCGGTCGGCCTCGCGCTGCGGGAGCGTGGTGCCGTACGTCGCCTCCACGTCGCCCCTGAACTGGCCCGAGGTCGGATAGCTGCCGTCTATCGACTTCTTGAAGACCAGGTAGTAGTCCTCCTCGGTCGGCTCCGAGCCGCCGCCCCCACCCAGCTCACGGGTCCGGCCCGGGCCGGACGGGATCGGGAAGGTACCGGTGTCCTCCGGAGAGGGCTCCGGGGCGGGGGCAGGCTGCTCCTCGTACCGCTGCTGCGGGAACGTCTGCTGCTCGAACCGCTGCTGCTCCTCGAACTGCTGCCGAGCCCGGAACCGCTGCTGCTCCTCGAACAGCTCGGCCTGCTGCTGCTCCTCGAACTGCTCGGCCTGCTGCTGCTCCTCGTACCACTGCCGGTACGCGGCATCCGGGTCGTACGTCGGGTCGTAGCCGCCCTGATACGCGACGGACTGGGGGTCCCGCGCCTGAAGCCACTGACTCTGCGGCTCGGCGTAGTCCTCCGGCTGCTCGGGGGGCTCGTTCGCCTCGGCGGCGGGAAGCTGTTCCCGGACAGGCGCCGCGTTGCTCTGTACGACGGGTGCCGTCGGTTCCGGCTCGCGCGCCACCTCCAACTGCGGCGCCGGGGGCAGCAGCACCGGCTCGATGCCCGCCGCCGCCAGACCCGATGGGGCCGTCTCCGCCAGCGGGACGCCGTAGCGCGCCAGCCTCAGCGGCATCAGCGACTCCACCGGGGCCTTGCGGCGCCATGCGCGGCCGAAGCGGGAGTGGAGGCGCGCCTGGTAGACGAGACGGTCCTGCTCCAGCTTGATGACCTGCTCGTAGGAGCGCAGCTCCCACAGCTTCATACGGCGCCAGAGGAGGAAGGTGGGGATGGGGGAGAGCAGCCAGCGGGTGAGGCGGACGCCCTCCATGTGCTTGTCCGCGGTGATGTCCGCGATCCGGCCGATCGCATGGCGGGCCGCCTCGACCGAGACCACGAACAGAACCGGGATCACGGCGTGCATGCCCACGCCCAGCGGGTCGGGCCAGGCCGCCGCGCCGTTGAACGCGATCGTCGCGACCGTCAGCAGCCACGCCGTCTGGCGCAGCAGCGGGAAGGGGATGCGGATCCAGGTGAGGAGCAGGTCCAGGGCCAGCAGGACGCAGATGCCCGCGTCGATACCGATCGGGAACACGTACGAGAAGTTCCCGAAGCCCTTCTTGATGGCGAGCTCACGGACGGCGGCGTACGAACCGGCGAAACCGATCCCCGCGATGACGAGCGCACCGGCGACGACCACGCCGATGAGAACGCGGTGCATCCGTGTGAGCTGAATGGGCGCGGACACCCGTACTCCCCTCCCATTGCACGTTGTTGCGGGCAACAGGGTGGCACATGTGTGCGGCGTACGGACGGGCGGTACGGCAGGAGCCCGGTCCCCGAGGGGTCCGGGCTCCATCAACTGTCCTGGTGGAGCTACGAGTTGAGCCGCAGAACGCCGCCCAACGACCTCAGCTCTTCTTGGTCGCCGACTTGGACGGCGAGGCACTCTTGGACGCCGACTTCGACGGCGAGGCGCTCTTGGACGCCGACTTCGAAGGGGTGGCCGACTTCGAGGGGGAGGCGCTCGCCTGGGTGCCCCCGTCCTGGTTCGCGGCGGACACCGCGGCCACCGCCTCCTTCGCGGCCTTCTCGGCCGCCTTCAGCAGCGCGGCGGCGCTCGGGGTCTTCTCGCCCGCCAGACCGGCACCGTTGTAGTCGAGCGTGACGACGACGTTCTCGACGCGGGCCACGATCGTCTGCTGCTTGAAGGAGCCTTCCTTCTTCTTCAGGTCGTACGTCACCGCCGTCGCCTCGTCACCCGTCCCGGCCACCGGCTCCGACTTGGTGTTCTTCGCGCCCGTCACCGCCTGCGCGTTCGTGACCTGCTTCTCGAAATACGTGTGCGCGAGCTGGTCGCCCTCGCCCCGCGAGTCCGAGTCGAAACGCAGCAGCGCCACGTTCAGCCAGCGGAACTGCGAGCCCTTCACACCGTTGTTGTCGAGGCTGCTCCAATAGCAGTTGCCGCGTGTCGCCACATCATCCGACTTGCCCTCCTTGCCGGACTTGGCGCCCTTCGGGACCAGTTCGCCCAGCGTCTTCTTCGACAGCACCCCGCACGGCTCGGGAAGCGTCGCGTACGCGGCCGGCTTGACGGCATTGGCCGAAGCGCTCGCGGACGCCTTCGCGTCGGGGCTCGAACCGGCACTCGCCTTCGCGTCGTCACCGGAGCCGGAGTCCGAAGAACAGCCCGCGGCGACGAGCATCACCGGGACGGCTGCTGCGCTGACAAGGATGCGGGTGAGTCGCGGTGCTCGGCCTACTCGCTGTACTGGTCGGTGCATGGTTCCTTCACTCGTGGCGCTCGTGGTACGGCCGCACATGGAACGTGCGGCCGGTCGGGTCCGAGGGGCCACGGTACGCGGTGAGGCCGCTGAGCGTTTCCTGTTCGAGGGGTTTGAGAGAGGCCACCGACAGGCACCGCGGACCCCCTACGCGCTGAGCGTCTCCACCAGCTTCTGCGCCAGTTTCCGCGCGCTGTCCTGCATTTCCTTGCTGTCCGGAGCCTCGGTCGACGCGGTCGGCTGCTCCACGTACTCAATCGTCACGATCACATTCGACGTGCGGAACACCACAGTCACCGTGCGCTGCTGAGCCGTCGAGGACGCCGAACTCAGCTTGTCGTTCAGGAACGCCTCGTCGCCGAGACCGTCGAGCGTACGGGGCTGGAGATCGACGGGGGTCTCGGACGCGGACGCGGAGGGGGACGTGGAGGAGGACGAGGGCGAGGAGGAGGACGCGGCCGGGGATGAGGAGGGAGTGGCCGTGTCCGAGGTGCCGGAGTCGGCACTCGAACCGGTGTCGGTGGGCTCGGGAAGGTCGGCCGCCGTCTCCTTGCGCCCGTAGATCTCCTCGGCCTTGCTGTCGTCGCTCACCGAGTTGTCGTACGAGACCACGCGCTCGAAGTCGATGAGGAGGTGATCGGTGGCGGACGTGGACTCCACCTTCCAGCGGCAGCCGTCGCGCCGGTCCGTGTCGTACGTGAGCGTGGCCTCGCCCTCGTACGCCTTCTCGCGCTGCTCCTCGTCCGCGATCTGCTCGATCCCGGGAAGCAGCGAGTCGAGGGTGTCGTGGGAGGCCGCGCCGCAGGCCTCCGGGAGGGTGCGGTACTTGCCCGGCTGAGCCACCGTCGCCGTGGCGGTGGAGTCGCTCCCCTTGGAGTCCTCTTCCGGACCGCCGCTTCCCGAACCGCCCGTACAGCCCGCCAGCAAGGCCGCGAGGAGTACGGCGACGCCGGGTACGTACGCCTTCCGCTGCACGGTCAGGCTCCTCTCGACGGTTCCCGACGGCGCTGTGGCCCGGGTGTCCTGTGGTTATTCGGTTGCCGCGTGGGGGCGGCCCCTGGAGACAATGTGTATCGCACGCACTGCCGTGGACGCCGGTCCGTTGTCCTATACGTCGACCTTGGCGCCGGTTTTGCGTTTTATGACTTGTGTTGGTTTCCGGGGGAATGAGGACGAAATGTCGTACGTAGAGGTTCCGGGGGCGAAGGTCCCCATCCGCATGTGGACCGACCCGGCCTCGGTCGAGGACGTGGCCCTGCGCCAGCTCCAGAACGTGGCGACCCTGCCGTGGATCAAGGGGCTCGCCGTGATGCCGGATGTGCATTACGGGAAGGGCGCGACCGTCGGGTCCGTCATCGCCATGCAGGATGCGGTGTGTCCTGCGGCGGTGGGGGTCGACATCGGGTGCGGGATGTCTGCCGTCAAGACGTCGCTCACCGCCAATGATCTGCCGGGGGATCTTTCGCGGCTTCGGTCGAAGATCGAGGAGGCGATTCCGGTGGGGCGGGGGATGCATGACTCTGCGGTTGAGCCGGGGCGGTTCCATGGGATGGCTACGGCTGGGTGGGATGAGTTCTGGGGGCGGTTCGATGGGGTCGCGGAGGCGGTGAAGTTCCGGCAGGGGCGGGCCACTTTGCAGATGGGAACACTTGGCGGGGGAAATCACTTTGTCGAAGTCTGCGTAGATACGTCCGATTCGGTGTGGCTCATGCTTCACTCCGGATCTCGGAACATCGGCAAGGAACTGGCCGAGTACCACATCGGTGTCGCCCAGAAGCTCCCGCACAACCAGGGCCTGGTCGACCGTGACCTCGCGGTCTTCGTCGCGGACACTCCGCAGATGGCCGCGTACCGCAACGACCTGTTCTGGGCGCAGGAGTACGCGAAGCACAACCGCACGATCATGATGGCGCTCCTGAAGGACGTGATCCGCAAGGAGTTCAAGAAGGCGAAGCCCACCTTCGAGCCGGAGATCAGCGCGCACCACAATTACGTCGCTGAGGAGCGGTACGACGGGATGGACCTGCTCGTGACCCGCAAGGGCGCGATCCGCGCAGGCTCCGGCGAGTACGGGATCATCCCCGGCTCGATGGGTACGGGTTCGTACATCGTGAAGGGCCTCGGCAACGAGAAGGCGTTCAACTCGGCGTCGCATGGTGCCGGTCGGCGTATGAGCCGCAACGCGGCGAAGCGGCGCTTCTCGACGAAGGACCTGGAGGAGCAGACCCAGGGCGTGGAGTGCCGCAAGGACTCCGGCGTCGTGGATGAGATTCCGGGTGCGTACAAGCCGATCGAGAAGGTCATCGACCAGCAGCGCGACTTGGTTGAGGTCGTGGCGAAGCTGAAGCAGGTTGTGTGTGTGAAGGGCTGAGTGCGACGCGATGAAGGCCCCGGACTTCGGTAGTCCGGGGCCTTCAGCGTGGTTACGCGAGCCGCTTCTCCAGCAGCGTCACCGCGTACGGGCTGCCCAAGCCGCCGTCCTTCGTGGACTGTTCGCCGACGACCGTGTAGCCCACGGCCTGGTAGTACTCCTGTAGGCGTGGGTTGCTGGAGAGGCAGTCCAGGCGGGAGAGGGGGCGGCCGGAGGCTGCGATGCGGTGTTCTGCCTCTGTCAGCATTCGGCGGCCTGTGCCGGGTGGGGCCACGCGGCGGTCGGTCATCAGGCGGTGGATGTAGGCGGCGGTGGGGGGTTGGGGGCCCCAGGCCGCCGGGTCGTCCCACCAGAGTTCCCAGGCACCCGCGATCTGTTCGCCCAGGAGTGCGAGCCAGACCTCGCCCTCGGTCAGGCGGGTGCGGAAGTGGGGCTCGCCCAGTTGGCCCGGCTTCCACTGGTCGATGCCTTGGGCCAGCTGCCAGCGGGCCGCGTCGTCGCGTAGGCGGACCAGGGTGGGGAGGTCGTTCTCGGTTGCTCTGCGAAAGATCAGTGGGGGGTCGAGCGGGGGGTCGAGGAGGGCTGCCCGGAGGGACTCCGTGAAGGTGTTGTCCAGGCCGAGGGCGTCGGTGACGTAGGCCTGGATCGAGCCGTGGCGGGTCTTCAGGGCGGAGAGGAACTCCGTCATCACCTCGGCGGGGGCCCTGCCGTAGGCCGGCCAGGTCAGGGTGCGGTCCGGGTTTGCCGTGTGCCAGTCCGACAGGAGGCGGGCCGTTGCCCGTTCTGTGAGGGTGAAGTCCTCGACGATCGTCTTCTCCGGGACTCCCAGGAGGGACAGGAGCAGGGCTGCGATCAAGCCCGTGCGGTCCTTGCCCGAGGCGCAGTGGAAGACCAGCGGGGTGTTCGATTCGGCCGACTCCGCGATCAGCTCCAGCGTCTCGCGGATTTCCTTGGTGCCGTCCTCGGCCACCTCCATGTAGCGGGCGGCCAGGTACGCGCCGGGGGCGACCGAGGGGCCCAACGCCGCTTGGTCGTACGGGCGGTGCTCGATGCTCTGGTTGTGGTACGTGAGGGTCGGGTGTTCCGGGACCCTGCCCCGCGCCTCGATCTCCCAGGGGTAGCGGAGGTCCACGACCGTGCGGATACCGAGGGACAAGAAGCGGTCCCAGTCCGGCGTTCCCGGGGTCAGCTTGCCGAGCGAGTCCGCTCGGAACAGGCGGCCCGGGCGGACCGTTCTGCCGTCCTCGGTCCGATATCCGCCCAGGTCGCGGAAGTTGTGCAGACGGTTGAAAGGTATGTGTCTGTTCACAACGCGGGAGCGTACGTGGGCCGTACGCCCGTCGCGATCACTTCGCGTGCGTCACCGCGTAGATCATGACGAACGCCACGATGTGGATGCCGAAGAGGAAGTAGGCCAAGAAGTACCAGACCTTGCGTTCGTTCCTCGTCTCCTCGGCCAGGCGGCGCTTCTCGAGGGAGTCCTCCGGCGTCTGCGGTGGTTCCGTCATCACAGCTCCCGGTGGACCTTCGTGTTCGACGCCTGTGCGCGCGGGCGGACGACCAGGAGGTCGATGTTGACGTGGCTGGGGCGGGTGATCGCCCAGGTGATGGTGTCGGCGACGTCGTCGGCGGTCAGGGGGGCCGCCACGCCCGCGTAGACCTTCGCCGCCTTGCCCGTGTCGCCGCCGAAGCGGGTCAGCGCGAACTCGTCCGTCTTGACCATGCCGGGCGCGACCTCGATGACACGGACGGGCGTGCCGACGATCTCCAGGCGCAGCGTCTCGGCGAGGACGTGCTCGGCGTGCTTGGCGGCCACGTAGCCGCCGCCGCCCTCGTACGTGCCGTGGCCCGCGGTGGAGGAGAGCACCACGACCGTGCCGTCGCCGCTCGCGGTGAGGGCGGGGAGGAGGGCCTGGGTGATGTTGAGCGTGCCGATGACGTTCGTCTCGTACATCTGGCGCCAGTCGGCCGGGTCGCCCGTCGCGATCGGGTCGGCGCCCAGCGCGCCGCCGGCGTTGTTGACCAGGACGCCGATCGTCTTGAACGCCGTCGCGAACTCGTCGACCGCCGCGCGGTCCGTGACGTCCAGCGCGTACGCGGCCGCCTCGTGGCCCGCCGCGTTGATCTCTTCCGCCAGCGCCTCGATGCGGTCCTTGCGGCGGGCGGTCAGCACGACGCGGTAGCCAGCCGCGGCGAGTTGCCGGGCCGTCGCCGCGCCGATACCGCTGCTCGCGCCGGTGACGACGGCGATGCGGGAAGGGGCGGAGGGCGCGGTCATGTGTGCTCCTTGGGCGGTGCGCTCGTCCTCTTGGGCGGTGCGCTCGTCTTCTGGGATGTACGGCAGTCTTCGCCAGGATAGGCAGGTGGCGGGCGGTGGCGTCGAGCTGTCCGGGTTCCGGGTCCGGTGAGCTGCGCGGTTGGATCCGGTGAGGTGCGCGGTCGGGTGCGGTGGGCTCCGCGGTCGGGTGCGGTGGGGTCAGTTGCCGCGTGGCGCGTACATGATGATGGCCATTCCCGCGAGGCAGATCAGTGCGCCGGTGATGTCCCAGCGGTCGGGGCGGTAGCCGTCCGCGACCATGCCCCAGGCGAGGGAGCCGGCCACGAAGACTCCGCCGTACGCGGCGAGGATGCGGCCGAAGTCGGCGTTCGGCTGGAGGGTGGCGACGAAGCCGTACACGCCGAGTGCCATGACGCCCGCGCCGATCCAGGGCCAGCCGCGGTGTTCGCGTACGCCCTGCCAGACCAGCCAGGCGCCGCCGATCTCGAAGAGTGCGGCGAGGACGAAGAGGGCGGCGGAGCGGACGATCAGCATGCGTTCACCTTCGCATGGGGGTGCGAGAGGGGTTGCGTCACCTGATGGACGGCGCCTGTCGGCGGTCAGGGGTGGGATACATCGGGTGACCCTGTGCTTCGAGCGAAGGAAATGACGTCATGCGGATGCGGATGCGGATGCTGTGTGGGGTGGGTGCGGGGGCTCTTCTTGTGGTGGGTGCGGGCTCGCCTGTTGTTGCCCTCGCTCCTGAGGCCGATCTCGCCTACCACGGGTACGTGTCCATGGCCGCCGGCAGCGTTGATGTCCGGCTGACGCCGCAGAACCATGGGCCGAACGCTGTTGCCGATGCGACGGTGCGGCTGCGGTGGTCGGCGGCGCTGGCGGATGTGCAGCGGCTGCCGGAGGGGTGTGCTCGGGCGGGGGCGCGGGTTGTGGTGTGCCGGACGGGGGCGTTGGCGGCGGATGGGCTGGGGGAGGAGATTCGGCTGACGGTGTGGCTTCGGGGGGTGCCGTCGGAGGTCGCGATGGAGGTGGACACGGTGTGGAGTGGTGGGGCCGTGGATCGGAACCATGCGAATGATCGGCAGCGGGTGTTGGCGCTGGACACCGGGGATTCGTATGTGTTCTGAGGGGAGTGTCGGTGGGCTTGTGGGTCGGGGCCGCGCCGGTACGTCCAGCCCGTCGCCGGTGGGCATTACTGCTTGCTGCCACAGCATGAACTTGCCCATAACCCCGTATGCGACGGGCTTTGGACGTACCGGCACGGCCCCTTCCGTGCGTCGCCGACCGCGCCGCCGTACCGGGTGAGGATGGGGGTCCTGTGCGTCGCCGGGTGCGGGGTCGTGCTTTTAGGGGCGCGGGGAACTGCGCGACCAGCCCCCACCGGCCTGTAGCCGACGAACAACCCGCACCCGCTTCAGCCCGTCCGGCGTTTGAGGACGAGGCCGTCCCGGCTGTGGGTGGGTGTCTGCGTCGTACGATTTCTGTTTCGTGCAGAGGAAAGGTGGGGCATGGCTGGGCGGGAGCGGTTGCTTGGTGAGTTGTCTGTGGTGTCGCGTCGGTATATGGCGTCGTACGCGCTGTTCAACCAGGCCGTTGCCGATCATCTGGGGCTGCATCCGACGGATCTGCAGTGTCTGAATCTGCTCAGCCTGGAGGACGGGGCGGTGACGACCGGGCGGATTGCCGAGCTGACCGGGCTGACGACCGGGTCGGCCACGCGGCTGGTGGATCGGCTGGAGAAGGCCGGGTACGTCGTGCGGGAGCGGGACGTGGTCGACCGGCGGCGGGTGCTTGTGGCGACCGTGCCGGAGAAGATCGTCGAGTTCGGGCGGATGTGGGACCGGCTGGGGGGTGGCTGGTATGCCCTCTTCGATGGGCTTGAGGATGATGAACTCGCCCTGATCATCGGGCATATGAGGCGCACGGTCGATTTCAGTGCGGAGCAGATCGCGCGGCTGCGGGGCGGGGAGTTTCAGGATGCCTCGGAGGAGGTGTCGTAGTGCTCGCGCGCTTCGTTGACCTCCTCGATGTGTAGTTCCGCCCAGTCCTTCACGGCGGAGAGCAGGCAGCTGAGGCTGGTGCCGAGGGGGGTCAGTTCGTAGTCGACCCGGACAGGTACGGAGGGGGTGACGGTGCGGGCGACGATGCCGTCGCGCTCCAGTGAACGCAGGGTCTGTGTCAGCATCTTGGGGCTTACGCCCGCGATCTTGCGGCCCAGGTCGCTGTAGCGCATGGACCCTTCGGCCAGTGCGCTGACGACCAGGCTGACCCACTTGTCGCTGATGCGGTCGAGGAGCTGGTTGGTGGGGCAGCTCCTGATGAACGCGTCGTACTCGATGCGTGCCTGCTGGCGTTGTTGGGCCGCCGTCGTGGTCGCCATGGCTTACCTCCGGGTGACGTACGCACCTTCAGGTGCCTACTTACCAAAGGATAGTAACTCTTCCTAGGGTTGTTGCAACGGGAAAGATACCCGGTAAATCGCCTTGGAGTGAGGAGAGTTGACGTGCGTGCAGCTGTTGTGACGGGTTTTGGTGGTCCGGATGTCGTGGAGATCGTCGAGGTGGCGGTGCCCGAGCCGGGGGCTCGGCAGGTGCGGATCAAGGTCGCGGCCGCCGCGTTGAATCCGGTCGACGCGGGAGTGCGTGCGGGCGTGTTCGGGGGTGCGGGGAAGAGGCTGGGGCTGGGGTGGGATGTGGCCGGGACCGTCGACGCGACGGGCGTGGCCACGGGGTGGAGTGTCGGCGACGAAGTGGTGGCGCTGGCTTACGGGACCGCCAAGTCCCTTGGTACGCATGCCGATTACGTCGTTGTCGACGCCGATGCCGTGGCCAAGGCGCCCGCTTCGGTCGACGTGGTGCACGCGGCGACCCTGCCGCTGAACGCGCTGACCGCCTCGCAGGCCCTGGACGCGCTGGGGCTGGAGGCGGGGCAGAGCCTGGTGGTCACGGGGGCCGCGGGTGCGGTCGGTGGTTATGCCGTGCAGCTCGCCGTCCATCGTGGGCTGTCGGTGACTGCCGTTGCCCGGGAGGGTGACGAGGAGCTCGTACGGTCGCTGGGGGCGGCCCGGTTCGTGTCGGGGGCCGTGGCGGCGGGGAGCGTGGACGGGGTGCTGGACGCGGCGCTGCTCGGTGAGGCCGCCCTGGAGTGGGTGCGGGACGGCGGCGCGTTCGTGGGGGTCATTCCGGGGGCCCACCCGGCGTCCGTGCGGGGGGTGCGGACCGGCGCGGTGGAGGTCGCCCCCGACGGGGCGCGGCTCGCGGAGCTGGCGGCGCTCGTCGACGAGGGGGTGCTGACGCTTCGGGTCGCCGAGACGTACGCCCTGGACGAGGCGGCCAAGGCACACACGCGGCTGGCGGAGGGCGGGCTGCGGGGGCGGCTCGTGCTCCAGCCCTAGGGTCGTCAGCCCTGGGGGCGTCAGCCCTAGGGTCGTATTTCCTCAGGCTCGCATTTCCTCAGTGGTGGTGGTCCTCCGGTGCCTTGAGCGGCAGGAGGCGTACGAGGGGGCAGCACAGGAGGGTGACGGCGGCTACGGCGGTGAGGCTCATAGTGGTGGCGTGGGCCTCGCCACCGCCGCCGGCGGTCGGCTTGAGTGCCCTGAAGTAGACGGTGGTGACGGCTGCTGCGCCGATCGCGTTGGCGAGTTGCTGGACCGCGCCTAGCGAGCCGCCCGCGCTGCCCGCCTCGCTCTGCGCGATGTCGCCGATGGTGACGTCGTAGATCGAGCCGAAGCAGGTGCCCATGCCGAGGCCGATGACGAGCAGGGGTGGGACCAGGGCCCAACTGCCGGTGTCCGTACCGGAGATGGTGACGAGGGTGAGCAGGTAGCCCGTCCCGGCGAGGGTGATGAGCAGGCCGAGGAGGACGAGGCGGCGGCCCAGTGTGCCGATCAGGCGGTAGCAGGCGATCGCGGCGATGACGATGCCGGCGGACAGGGGCATCAGGCCGAGTGCGGCGCCTGCCGGAGAGCGGCCTAGGGCCTGCTGGAAGAAGAGCGAGACGACGTAGAGGAGTCCGGCGACCGCGGCGAAGAAGACGATGCCGAGGACGAGTCCTGAGGTGAAGCCCCGGTTGTGGAGGAGGGAGGGCTGGATCAGCGGGTTGGCCGCGGTGCGCTGGCGGTGGCAGAAGGCGGCGAAGAGGGCCGCTCCCGCGGTGAGGAGCAGGAGGTTCGTGGCCGTCCAGCCGTGTGCCGAGCTCTCGATCAGGGCCGAGAGCAGGGCGAGCATCGTGGCTGCCAGAAGGGCTGAGCCGGGGCCGTCGACGGTGACCGTGCGGTCGCCGGTGTCGCGGGGGAGCAGGCGGGCGGCGGTGAGGAGTGCGGCGCCGCCGAGGACGAGGTTGATGAGGAACATCGAGCGCCAGCCGAGGCCGCCGATGTCCGTGTCGATGAGGAAGCCCGCGAGGATCGGGCCGCCGACGGCCGAGAGGCCCATCACCGGGCCGAAGAGGCTGTACGCCTTGCCGATCTGGTCCCGGGGCCAGGTGGCGCCGAGGATGCCGAAGCCCTGCGGGATGACGAGCGCGCCGAAGGCGCCCTGTGCGAGGCGGGCGGCGACGAGCGTCCCCGGGCTCGGCGCGAGGCCGCAGGCGACCGAGGCCGCGGTGAAGCCGGCGAGGCCGGTGAGGAAGAGAGTGCGGCGGCCGTACTTGTCGCCCAGTCGCCCGCCGAGGACCAGCAGCACACCGAGGGCGAGGGCGTAGGAGGCGCCGAGCCACTGGATGAGGGCGGTGCCGCCGCCGAGGTCCTTGGCGATGGTCGGGGCGGCGATGTTGGTGATCGTGCTGTCGAGGAGGTCCAGGATGTCGGCGGCCAGGACGACTCCGAGGATCGCCCAGCGGGTGCGCGATGACGGGGGCGCGGATTCTTCTTTGGAGTGGTTGGGTTCTTTTGCGTTGTGCAGTGTCTGCGTCACGCAGATAAATGTGCGGCATGGGGGAGGGGGAGGTCAAGTCATTACTCGGCGATGGCTGGGATTGCGGCGATGGCGGGGGTTGTGGGGGTGACGGGGACTGCGGGGGTGACTGGTGTGGCGGATGGGGTCAGGTGGGCTGGCGGCCGCTCGCGTATGCCGTCGGCGGGACGCCTACCGTCGCCGTGAAGTCCCGTACCAGGTGGGCCTGATCGGCGTAGCCGAGGTCGGCGGCCAGGCCTGCCCAGTCCACAGGCTGGGAGGTCTCGGCTCGTTCCAGGGCCTCGTGGATGCGGTAGCGGAGGATGACCCACTTGGGGCCCACGCCGACGTATCCGGCGAACAGGCGCTGCAGCAGTCGTACGGACATGCCTTCGGCGCGGGCGAAGTCGCCGACGCGGCGGATCGTGCGGTCGGTGCGGATGCGGTCGACGAGGGCCGTCGCCAGATCGGCCTGGGGGTCGGGGTGGGGGCCGAGGGTGTGGACGAAGGTGTCGAGGGCGGCGATGCGGGCGGCCTCCTCGGTGGGGGCGAGGATCGTGGCGGGGTCCGTGTCCGGGTAGACCTCGGGCCACCATGTCCGTCGGCCCGTCCACTCCGACACGGGGCGCTGCGGGGCGAAGGGGCGGAAGGCGCCGGGCCTGAACTTGACGCCGCACACCCGTCCCCGGCCCTCCAGTTTCTGGGTGAACAGGCCGAACTGGACGCCCGCCACCTCGACGGAGGGCTCCTGGCCCTCGTACTGCTGGAACACGATGTGGACCGAGGGGTGCGGGACCACATGGGAGACGTACGGCTCGGGGAGGTCCCAGTCGATCAGCCAGTAGTGCTCCACGTAGGGGCGGAGGGGTTCGGGGGGTTCGGGGCGTCGGAAGTTCACGCGCGCGAAGAGTTCCGCGGCGTCGACGATGCCTCGGGTGTCACGGCGTGGGGCGGCCATGAGGGGATCGTAGGGCGGGGCACTGACAACGCCCGGGCTGCTGGACTGGCGGGCTGTCGGGCTGCTGTTCTGTCGGGCTGCCGGAATATCTGTGGAGGGGGGATGGTTCGAGGGTATAGTTGAATACTCAACAACCTGGAGGGTGAGCGACCATGCAGTTCGGGATCTTCAGCGTCGGTGATGTCACACCGGACCCGACCACGGGCCGGACGCCGAGCGAGCACGAGCGCATCAAGGCCATGGTCGCCATCGCGCAGAAGGCCGAGGAGGTCGGGCTCGACGTCTTCGCGACCGGCGAGCACCACAACCCGCCGTTCGTGCCGTCGTCGCCGACCACCATGCTCGGCTACATCGCCGCGCGCACCGAGAAGCTCGTCCTCTCCACGTCCACGACCCTCATCACCACCAACGACCCGGTGAAGATCGCCGAGGACTTCGCGATGCTCCAGCATCTGGCGGACGGGCGAGTGGACGTGATGATGGGGCGCGGCAACACCGGCCCGGTCTACCCCTGGTTCGGAAAGGACATCCGCCAGGGCATCAACCTCGCCATCGAGAACTACGCGCTGCTGCACCGGCTGTGGCGCGAGGACGTGGTGACGTGGGAGGGCAAGTTCCGTACGCCGCTGCAGTCGTTCACCTCGACGCCGCGGCCGCTGGACGGCGTAGCGCCGTTCGTCTGGCACGGCTCCATCCGCTCGCCCGAGATAGCCGAGCAGGCCGCGTACTACGGCGACGGCTTCTTCCACAACAACATCTTCTGGCCGGCCGACCACACCAAGCGGATGGTCGAGCTCTACCGCGAGCGGTACGCGCACTACGGGCACGGCACGGCCGAGCAGGCGATCGTGGGGCTGGGCGGCCAGGTGTTCATGCGGCGCAATTCGCAGGATGCCGTGAAGGAGTTCCGGCCGTACTTCGACAACGCGCCGGTGTATGGGAACGGGCCGTCGCTGGAGGACTTCACCGAGCAGACCCCGCTGACCGTCGGCTCGCCGCAGCAGGTGATCGAGAAGACGCTGGCCTTCCGGGAGTACGCCGGTGACTACCAGCGCCAGCTGTTCCTGATGGACCACGCGGGGCTGCCGCTGAAGACCGTCCTTGAGCAGCTCGATCTGCTGGGCGAGGAGGTCGTGCCGGTGTTGCGCGAGGAGTTCGCCAAGGGGCGTCCGGCCGGGGTGCCGGATGCGCCGACCCACGCGTCTCTCGTCCAGTCCCATGTCCAGTCTCTCGGTACGGCTTCCCAGGAGGTGACCGTCGTATGAAGCTCGTCGTCGTTTCTGCGGGGTTGAGTGTTCCGTCGTCCACGCGGTTGCTGGGGGACCGGCTGGCGGCCGCGACGGTGCGGGGTGCCGATGTCGAGGTCGAGGTCGAGGTTGTCGAGCTGCGTGATCTCGCCGTCGAGATCGCTCACAACTTCACGAACGGGTTTCCCGGGCGGGAGCTGGCCGCCGCGATCGACGCGGTGACGTCCGCGGACGGGCTCATCGTCGTCACGCCGGTGTTCTCCGCCTCCTACAGCGGGCTGTTCAAGTCCTTCTTCGACGTGATGTCCGGTGGGGACAAGGATGTGCTGGCCGGGAAGCCGGTGCTGATCGCGGCGACCGGTGGTTCGGGGCGGCACTCGTTGGTCCTTGAGCATGCGCTGCGGCCGTTGTTCGCGTATCTGCGGGCTGTGGTCGTGCCGACCGGGGTGTATGCGGCTTCGGAGGACTGGGGGGCCGAGGGGCTGGCGGAGCGGATTGAGAGGGCGGCGGGGGAGTTGGCCCGGTTGATGGTGGGGCTGGCGACGGGGTCGCGGGGGAGTGGGGCTGTGGCGGTGACCGGGGCTGGGGGTCGTTTCGAGGTGATCCCCTTCGCGCAGCAGCTCGCGGCGCTACGGCCGTAGGGCGCCGGGGCCTTTTTCGCCCCCGCCGCCCCTACCCGTCCCATCCCGTTCCTGGGGGCTGCGCCCCCAGACCCCCGCTTAAAAGATTGCGCAGTTCCCCGCGCCCCTAAAAGGGGCGCGGGGAACTGCGCAATCTTTTGGGCCAGCCCCCACCCACCGGCAGGCGAAACACAACCCCCGGGGTCGAAGGGGCGGAGCCCCTGGGGGATGGGACGGGTAGGGGCGGCGGGGGCGAAAGAATCCGGCGCAGACCCTGCCGCTCCGGCCGCCCCCGAGCCGGGGGTGTCCCCGGGGCGGCCGGGCGCAGGGACTGTCAGGGCTCGCCCGTCCTGACATACGGGACACAGTGACCGGGGGAGGTAAGGCGACGCGCCAGGCAGGGGTGAGAGGCGGGTAAGAAGGGCGGTGATAGGTCCGCTCATCAGGTGGTACTCGGCCAGGGGCTTGGCAGACTGGTGGGGTGCCCCAGAACGTGCTGCTCGCCGAGGACGACCGTGCCATCCGTCACGCCCTGGAAAGGGCGCTGACACTGGAGGGCTATGAGGTGACGGCCGTCGCCGACGGGGTGGAGGCGCTGGCCCAGACCCACCGCACCCCACCGGACGTCCTCGTCCTGGACGTGATGATGCCCGGCATCGACGGCCTCCAGGTGTGCCGCGTGCTGCGCGCGGAGGGCAACCGCGTCCCCATCCTGATGCTCACCGCGCTCGTCGAGACCGCGGACCGCATCGCGGGCCTGGACGCCGGCGCCGACGACTACGTGGTCAAGCCGTTCGACGTCGAGGAGGTCTTCGCCCGGCTGCGCGCCCTGCTGCGCCGCACCGGCAACGGGAGCGGCGCCTTCGACGACGTACAGGCATCCGGGTCCAAGGAGGCCCAGGCGTCGAACGGGCAGCTCATCGCGGCCGGGCTGCGCATGGACATCCAGGCGCGGCGCGCGTGGCGCGAGCAGCGGGAGCTGGAGCTGACCCGGACCGAGTTCGAACTCCTCGAACTGCTCGTCCGCAACGCCGGCATCGTCCTCGACCACGCCACGATCTACGACCGGATCTGGGGCTACGACTTCGGCCCGGGATCGAAGAACCTCGCCGTGTACGTGGGCTATCTGCGGCGCAAGCTCGACGAGCCGGGGGCACCGGCACTGATCCACACCGTGCGGGGCGTGGGGTACGTACTGAGGGAGGACTGAGTGCCCCCCAGCTCGGCCAAGTCTTCCCGGTCCCGCCCGCCTGGCACGTCTGGCACGTCTGGCGCTTCTGGCGCACCTGGCGCACCTGGGACGCCTGGTGCATCCGGTCGGCTTCGCCGGCTTTTCCGGCTGCGGCTTCGGCGCGTGTCCTCTCTGCGGGCCACCTTCACCGTGTCCTTCGCGGCCGTCGCCGCCGCCGTCACGGTCCTCGTCGGGTTCCTGAGTTACGACGCCGCCGCCCGGCTGGTGCGCGTGGACCAGCAGACCGTCTTCGCCGAGGTCGTGCAGGACCTGCGTGACCAGGTGCGCGAGCATCCGCTGCAGCCGGGCGACTTCGCGTCGTCCGACCCCGACCACGACGGGCCGCTCGACGACATCATCCGGCCCAGCCGTACGGACGTTCAGGTGCTCGGGCCCGGCGGCGCGATCGTCGACCGCGGCAACCCGCAGCTGCCCGTGGGCAGCCACGACCGGGCGATCGCGGACGACGGCACGGCGGGAAAGATGGAGGAGCACAAGGAGGTCGACGTCGGCGGCGACCGCTACCGGGTGGCGACCGTCGCGCTCGGCGGCGGGCGGGGCGCGGTGCAGGTGGCGCAGCAGTTCAGCGACACAGAGGATCTGCTGCGGGAGCTGCAGCAGCGGACCGTGCTGCTCGTCGGGGCGGTAGTGATCGCGGCGGGGCTGTTCGGGTGGTGGCTGGCCCGGCGGATCACCCGGCGTCTGGTGCGGCTCGCGGGGGCCGCCGAGGACGTCGCGCGCACCGGGCGGCTCGGTATCCAGGTGCCGGTCACCGGGTACGACGAGGTGGCGCGGCTCGGCCGTTCCTTCGACCGGATGCTGGGCCGGCTCGCCCAGTCCGAGGAGGACCAGCGGCGGCTGGTCCAGGACGCGGGGCATGAACTTCGTACGCCGCTGACCTCGCTGCGTACGAACATCTCCATGCTCCGTCGCATCGACGAGCTGCCGCCCGAGGCCCGGGAGGAACTCGTCGCCGACCTCGCCCTGGAGTCGCGCGAACTGACCGACCTCGTGAACGAGCTGGTCGCCCTCGCGGCCGGGCAGTCCGACACCGAGCCCGTACGGCGGCTCGATCTCGCGGACCTTGCCGAGGATGTCGCGATCGTTGCCCGGCGGCGGACTGGGCGGGACATCACCGTGCGGGTGAGTGGGGACACGGAGGTCGATGGGCGGCCCACCGCTCTTCAGCGGGCGATTTCCAACCTTGTGGAGAACGCGGCCAAGTTCGATCGGGACGGGAGGGCGCCGATCGAGATCGCGGTTACGGGGATGGGGGGCCGGGGTGTGGGGCTGGGTTCGCGTTCGGGTTCGGGTTCGGGTGCCGGTCGTGGGGTTGCCTTTGATTCCGGCGGTGACGTGCCCGCCATCGGTCGTCCCGGGCCGGTTCGCGTCGAGGTTCTCGACCGTGGTCCCGGTATCGCGGATGGTGACCTGGTCCGTATCTTCGACCGGTTCTACCGGGCCGCCGATGCCCGGAGCCTGCCCGGTTCCGGGCTTGGGCTGTCCATCGTTCGTGAGGTGGCCACGGGGCATGGCGGCACGCCGTTCGCCTTTCGGCGGGATGGGGGTGGCACGGTGATCGGGTTCACGGTGGACGGGGACGGTCCGGCGGACGAGGGCTGAGGGAGGGGTCTTTCGCCCCCGCCGCCCCTACCCGTCCCATCCCCAGGGGCTCTGCCCCTTCGACCCCGTTCGGTTGTGTGTCAGGTGCGGGTGGGTGGGGGCTGGTCGCGCAGTTCCCCGCGCCCCTTAAAGCACCTGGGGCGGGCCGGCGGTTGTTTAGGGGCGCGGGGAACTGCGCGAGCAACCCCCACCCACCCGCAGCCAAAGAACCGGCCTACGGGGTCTGGGGCGGAGCCCCAGGAACGGGATGGGACGGGTAGGGGCGGCGGGGGCGAAAACCCTTCTAGCCGACGTGGATGCGTGGGCGTCGTGAGCGGTTGGGTTCTGCCTCGCGGAGGACCTCTCGGGTGACGGGAGCGACCTCGCCCTGGCCGAAGAGGAAGAAGCGGAGGAAGTTGGCGAAGGGGTTGCCCTCGGTCCACTCGAAGTAGATGTGGGGGATGCAGCCGGTGGTGTCGCGGACGTGGAGGAGGAGGGCGGCGAGGGCGTTGGGGATGGAGGAGGACTCCAGGGTGAGTACGCGGTAGCGGCCGTGCAGGACCTCGCCGCGTACGTTCAGGCCCGCCTCGAATTCCGACGGGTCGAGGACGGTGACCTCGACGAAGACGAAGTCCTCCTGGGTCGGCAGGTCGTTGTCGGCCCGGATCTGCTCGATCTTCTCCCGGTACTCGGCTTTGTCGCGCTTGTCGGGCTCGTTGGCGATGAACCGGATCCGGCGGCTGGCGATGTCCCGTACGAAACGCTCAGCCATGTCGTCCATCGTCACGCTGGTGACCCGCAGTTCGAAGGCGCGGGCCAGCCGGGACAACAACGACACGAGGATGATGCCCGCGATGAAGCAGGCGCCGATCTTGACGCCGTCGGGGCGCTCGATGACGTTCACGACGGTGACGTAGAGGAGCACCGCGGAGACGATGGCGAAGCCGATCGTCCAGCCGCGCTGCCCTGCGCGGCGGGCGGCGATGGTCACCGCGATCGCGGCGGAGGACATCAGGACCAGGACACCGGTCGCGTAGGCGCCGCCCTGGGCGTCGACGTCGGCGTCGAAGATCCAGGTGACCAGGAACGCGACCAGGGTGAAGACGATCACCATGGGGCGGACGGCGCGGGCCCAGTGCGGGGCCATGCCGTAGCGGGGCAGGTAGCGGGGCATGAGGTTCAGGAGTCCGGCCATGGCCGAGGCTCCCGCGAACCACAGGATGGCGATGGTGGAGATGTCGTAGACGGTGCCGAAGGCGTTGCCGAGGTATTCGTGCGCGAGGTACGCGAGTGCGCGGCCGTTGGCCTGGCCGCCGGACTCGAACTCCTTCTCCGGGATGAGGAGCGTGGTGATGAAACTGGTGGCGATCAGGTAGACGCTCATGATCACGGCGGCCGTGGTCAGCAGCTTCTTCGTGCCCCGGATACGGCCCGCCGGCTTCTCCTCGGTGTCCTCCGCGTCGCCCTCGACGTGCGGCATGACCGCCACGCCGGTCTCGAAGCCGGAGAGGCCGAGGGCCAGTTTCGGGAAGACCAGCAGGGAGACGCCGATCATGGCAAAAACGTTTCCGTGGTCGGCGGTGAGGCCGGTGGTCCAGTCGGTGACGACGTGCGGTTCCGTCGCCACCTGCCAGAACCCCACCACCACGACTACGGCGTTGAGCGCCAGGTAGATCCCCACCAGGACGACCGCGACCCCGATCGCCTCCAGGAAGCCCTTGAGGAACACCGCGCCGAGCAGGGCCACCAGAACGAGGGTGATCACCATCTGCTTGTCGTGCAGCACGCTGGTGAGGTGGGGGTTCTCCACCAGGTGGGTGGAGGCGTCTGCCGCCGACAGGGTGATGGTGATCAGGAAGTCGGTGGCGGCGAAGCCGAGCAGGGTCAGGACGAAGAGCTTGCCCTTCCAGAACGTCAGCAGCCGCTCCAGCATCGCGATCGAGCCCTCGCCGCGGGGGCTCTCCTCGGCCACTCGCCGGTACACGGGCAGTGCGCCCGCCAGAGTGACGATGACGAGCACGATGGTGGCGATCGGTGACAGCAGTCCCGCCGCCAGCGCGGCGATGCCCGGCTGGTAGCCCAGTGTGGAGAAGTAGTCGACACCCGTCAGGCACATCACGCGCCACCACCGCTGCCCCTTGTGCACGGGCTCGGGCACCGGCTCGGCGGCCCGGGGCACCTGGCGGCCCTTGCCCATGTCGGACAGCCCCTCCAGCATCCACGCACGCAGGCGACTCGTGCGGGCGTCGTGGTCGAGGGTGGCCATCGGTGCGCTCCTGACGTACGGCTCTTCGAAAGGTTCCGGCCATCGAGGACACGGCAGCATCAGCGTATGCAGAGAGTGATCCGTGGGCCCACGGGTAGTTGGGCCGAATGCGTCAAGATGGCGTTAAGACCGGCCGGTCGGGCATTTTCGCGGGTCGCGCTCCTGTCGGCGGTGGGCGACGGCCGCTTCGTGCGGGACGGGGTTTCGCCCCCGCCGCCCCTACCCGTCCCATCCCGTTCCTGGGGGCTGCGCCCCCAGACCCCCCTAAAAGATTGCGCAGTTCCCCGCGCCCCTTAAGGGGCGCGGGGAACTGCGCGGCCGGCCCCCACCGGCCCGCAGCCGAACGAACCAGCGGGCGGACCTTGGGCCGGTGGCGTCAAGGTCCCGTCAAGGTCACCTGAGGAGGCGTCAGGGGGGCGTCAAGGATTGGCGTCGGTGGCCGAAACCGGTCGCAGACTGAGCGGCACGGGGGACACGGGCGACCGTCCGTGGCGTGACGTTGGGGGGCTCGTGACCATCACGGCCGGCACCAGGCGCGGTCCTGAGGCGGGGGCCAGGACCGGCGCACAGGCACAGCAACAGCGACAGCGACAGCACGGAACGGTCGCCCCGCCCGGGGGCAGTCCCGGTCCGAGGCCACGAGGGGGGTCGCGGCCGAGCCGCCCCGGGCGGCGCCTCCATCGGCAGACCGTGGCCGCGCGGGCCGCTCTGCGCCGCCGCTTCTGGACCACCCTGCCCGGGCGGCTGCGCCTCCTGCGCGCGGTCACGGTCCTGCTCGCCGCCGCCCTCGCCCTGCTGCTCGGGCTGGCCGGGCTCGCCGCCTCCGGCACCTGGAACGCCGTCGCGAACCGCGACGCGCCCCGCACCACCAGCGCCGCCGACCTCAACCTCGCCCTCAACGACATGGACGCGCAGGCCGCCAACCTCCTGCTGTCCAGCGGCGACGCGGGCAGGGGGCGCCTGGAGACGCCGTACCAGAAGGCGTTCGTCTTCTACGGTGACGCCCGCAAGACCATCGGCCACGATCTGCGCGCCCTCGCCGTCGCCGCCCAGGGCGACCGGGCCGACGAGCGGACCGTGGAGTCGCTCACGGACAATTTCGCCGAGTACCAGGAGCGAATAGGGCGCGCCCTGGAGAACGACTCCCGCGCGGGCGGCAAGGCGGCCGCGCTCGACGACTACCGCACGGCGACCGATCTGCTCCGGGCCACACTCCTGCCGGAGGCCCGCACGCTGGTCGACTCCAACGACCGGGCCTTCGACGCCGAGTACGACCAGGCCCGTTCGACCCTCTTCGTCCAGCTCGCCGCCGTCGTGAATCTCGGCGTGCTGCTGCTGGTCGCGCTCGGTGTCCTCCAGTGGTACCTGGCCCGACGCTTCCACCGGATCCTCAACCCCGGCGTGCTGGGCGCCACGGTGTGCGCCCTGCTCGCCGTGCTCCTCGGCACCCAGGCGCTCGCCGCCTCCGCCGTCCATCTGCGTGTCGCCCGCCACGACGCCTTCGACTCCGTCGTCGCCCTCTCCCGCGCCCGCGCGATCGCCTACGACGCGAACGCCGACGAGAGCCGCTGGCTCCTCGACCCGGACCGGCGCGGCCAGTACGGCCCGTCCTTCCTCGCCAAGTCGCAGAAGCTGTACGGGCTTTCGGGCGCGACCCTGTCCGAGTACGACGCCGAGCTGAGCCGGACGTGGCAGATGTACGGGACCGATCACCGCGACCTGGAGTTCACGGGTGAGTTCCGGCGCGAGCTCGACAACATCACCTTTGGCGGTGAGCGGGCCGCCGCCGAGAAGACGGTGGAGGGGTACGCCGTCTACCAGCGTGACGACCGGAGGATCCGTGCTCTGGTCGCCGCGGGCAAGGAACGCCAGGCCGTCGAGTTCTGCATGGACTGGCGACCGGGCACGTCCAACGTGCACTTCGCGGCGTGGATGGCCGCGCTGGACAAGGTGACCGGCATCAACCGGCAGCACTTCGTGGCCTCGGTCGAGGCGGGTCGTTCCGAAGCCGCCGGGGTGCTGCCCTGGGCGTGTGGGCTGCTGCTGGCGGGGGGTGTGCTGACGTTGCTGGGCCTGCGGCCACGGTTCGCCGAGTTCCGCTGAGGGCGGGGTTCTTCGCCCCCGCCGCCCCTACCCGTCCCATCCGTTCCTGGGGGCTGCGCCCCCAGACCCCCGCTAAAAGATTGCGCAGTTCCCCGCGCCCCTTGAAGACGGGGTGGTTCGTCGGGTGCGGGGCGGTGGGGGTTGCTCGCGCAGTTCCCCGCGCCCCTAAAAGACCCGGGGCGGGCGGGGAATGCGGGGCGAAGCCCCGCTCTTCAGGGGCGCGGGGAACTGCGCAATCTTTTGGACCAGCCCCCACCCACCCGCAGCCGACACACAACCTCCGGGGCGGCGAGGGCGAACTACTCCTGGCGGGAGCCGACCCGGGGCTCCGGGCCCTGGGGCTCGCCGCGGCGGAAGGAGCCGGGGGCCCGGGCGGCGGGGCGGTCGGCGTGGGCCGAGGATGTCAGTTGCCAGGGGACGCTGGTGACCATGACACCCGGGGTGAAGAGGAGGCGGCTCTTGAGCCACAGGGCCGACTGGTTGTGGAGGAGGTTCTCCCACCAGTGGCCGACGACGTACTCGGGGATGAAGACGGCGACGACGTCGCGCGGGCTCTCGCGCCGGATGGAGCGGACGTATCCGACGACCGGGCGGGTCACCTCGCGGTAGGGGGAGTCGATGATCTTCAGGGGGATGTCGATGCCGTACTCCTCCCAGCGCTCCCGCAACGCCGCGGCCTCGTCCCGGTCCACCGACACACTCAGCGCCTCCAGCCGGTCGGGACGGAACGCACGCGCGTAGGCGAGCGCCCGCAGCGTCGGCTTGTGGATCCTGGACACCAGCACGATCGCGAACACCCGGCTGGGCGGGACGAGTTCGTCGTGCGGGTCGGTCACCGCCAGTTCGGCGGATGTGGCGTCGTAGTGGCGTCGGATTCCGCGCATCATCACCCAGAGGACGATCGCGGCTAGGACGGCCAGCCACGCGCCCTGCGTGAACTTGGTGGCCAGCACGATGACCAGGACCAGGCCGGTGACCACCGCACCGATCGCGTTGATCACCCGGGCCGTGTGCTGGGCGCGGCGCGCGGCGGGCGCGAGCTCGGTGCGCAGCTCACGGTTCCAGTGCCGGACCATGCCGAGCTGGGAGAGCGTGAAGGAGGTGAACACGCCCAGGATGTAGAGGTGGATGAGGCTGGTGACGTTCGCCCGGAAGCCCCACAGGAGCAGCGCGGCGACGATCGCGAGCGCCAGGATGCCGTTGGAGAAGGCGAGCCGGTCGCCGCGGCTGTGCAACTGGCGGGGGAGGTAGCGGTGTTGGGCGAGGATCGACGCCAGGAGCGGGAAGCCGTTGAAGGCCGTGTTCGCCGCCAGGACCAGGACGAGGGCCGTCGCGGCCTGGATGAAGTAGAAGCCCACGCTGTGCTCGCCGCCGAACACCGCCGCCGCGATCTGCGCGATCACCGTGCGCTGGGTGTAGGTGGCGCAGTCGCCCTCAAGGCCCGTCAGCCGGCACGCGTCGTCCGTGATGTGCACCTTCGTGATCAGCGCGAGCGCGGTGACGCCGACGAACATGACGATCGCGGTGCTGCCCATCGCCGCCATCGTCGTGGCCGCGTTCTTCGACTTGGGCTTGCGGAACGCCGGCACGCCGTTGGAGATGGCCTCCACGCCGGTCAGCGCCGTACAGCCGGAGGAGAATGCGCGCAGCACCAGCATGAGGAGGGCCAGGCCCGCGAGGTTCGCGTCCGACGGGTCCGGCGTGATGCCGTACTGCGCGCTCTCGGCGACCGGCGCGTCCCCGAGGACGTACCGGATCAGGCCCGTGATCACCATGACGAGTACGCCGCCGATGAAGAGGTACGTCGGCGCGGCGAAGGCCCGTCCCGACTCGCGGACGCCCCGCAGGTTCATGGCGGTCAGGATCGCGACGAAGCCGATCGCCATCAGGACGCGGAAGTCCGCCAGTTGGGGGATCGCCGAGATGATGTTGTCGACTCCGGAGGCGACCGAGACCGCCACCGTCATGACGTAGTCGACGAGGAGTGAGGCGGCGACGACCAGGCCGGCCGACGGGCCGAGGTTCGTGGACACCACCTCGTACGAGCCGCCGCCGCTCGGATAGGCGTGCACCACCTGGCGGTACGACAGCACCACGACCGTCATCAGCGCCACCACCGCGGCCGCGATCCATGGCGTGAAGTGCAGATACGCCAGTCCGCCGAGCGTGAGGACCAGCAGGATCTCCTGCGTCGCGTACGCCACCGACGACAGCGGGTCCGAGGCGAAGATCGGCAGGGCGAGCCGTTTCGGCAGCAGCGTCTCGTGCAGCTCTTCACTGCGCATGGCCCGGCCGATCACCAGCCGCTTGAGGATCTCCGTCACGTTGAACACGGGCGGAGGGTAAGCCGGGGGAGGGGGACTGACGGGGCCCCGACACTCACTCCAGCCCGGACACCTTGAACACCGTCTGCGCCGTCTCACGGTCGATACGGTCCGACACGCGGCGCAACGCGGTCGCCCCGCACAGGAGCGAGCCGCGGAGGGCGGAGACGCGTGCGTCCTCGTCCAGGCGATGCCACAGCGGGGGGTTGGAGACCAGGACCCGGGGGTCGATCTCGACGCGCGCGCCGAACGTGTCCCGCAGGACGAGCCGCCGGCCCACCCCGTCCAGACAGCGCACCGACACCAGATGGTCGGTCCGCACCCGCCGCACGCGCAGCAGCCCGCGCGAGGTCAGCCAGCCCTCACCGGCGGCGACCCGGGCGGGGCAGAGGACCAGGAACAGCACTACCGCGAGCGTGACCCACAGCAGGGCCCGCGGGTCCGTGAGGGTGCCGGCGGCCCGGTCGATCAGCAGCAGAAGGGCGAGAAGTACGCCGGCACAGCGGATCGCGCTGCGCACGTCCCGGGCCCAGAGGCGGTCGTACGCCACTTCCGCGGGCGGCGGGGTGGGTGCGTCGACCGCGTCGCGCGCGTCGTTGCGGCGTTCCATAAGACCGACGGTAGAGACCCGGGAGGCCGGAGGCAGCATGCCTTGACGGGTCTCTGACGGGCCGGGGCGTCAAGGATTCGACAAGGTCCCGGGCCCTCCTGGAACAGGGGTCCGCATGTCTCGGAACCCGGGTTCCGAAGGTGCCCGTAAGGGATGCGTCAAAGGCGTACCGCGCCCCGTATGGGAGCCGTCAACGGCGGTCGATTCCGGCCACGGAGGAGCTTTGCTCTAACCGTCTGATCCGTTTCCGCACCTCTTCTAGGAGCTCACGATGGCCGACGTGGCCTTCGTCGTCACCACGATCGCGGTGTTCGCGCTGGTGGCCCTCGTCGCCAAGGGGGTGACCAAGCTGTGACCACCGAGAACATCGTCGGCCTCGTCGTGGCCGTCGCCCTGCTGGGCTATCTCATCCTCGCCCTCGTTTTCCCGGAGAGGTTCTGAGCACCGACATGAGCCCCGTCCTCGCCGGCGTGCTCCAGCTGCTCGCTCTCATAGCGGCACTGGCACTCGCCTACCGTCCCCTCGGCGACTACATGGCCAAGGTCTACTCCTCCGACAAGCACCTGCGCGTCGAGAAGTGGATCTACAAGGGCATCGGCGCCAACCCGAACACGGAGATGCGCTGGCCCGCGTACCTGCGCGGCGTCCTCGCCTTCTCCGCCGTCAGCGTGCTCTTCCTGTACGTCCTCCAGCGCGTCCAGGGTTCGCTGCCCGGCTCTCTCGGCTTCAAGTCCATCGACCCGGACCAGGCGTTCAACACCGCCGCGTCGTTCGTGACGAACACCAACTGGCAGTCGTACTACGGCGAGCAGGCCATGGGCCACGTCGTGCAGACCGGTGGCCTGGCGGTGCAGAACTTCCTGTCCGCCTCGGTCGGCATCGCGGTGGCCGTCGCCCTCGTGCGCGGCTTCTCCCTCCCCCACTCTCGGCTGCGCTCGAGCGGGGGGACCCCCATCCGCACCGGTGAGCTCGGCAACTTCTGGGCCGACCTTGTGCGTGGCACCGTACGCATTCTGCTTCCGATCTCCGTCGTCGCCGCGATCGTGCTCGTGGCGTGCGGCGCGATCCAGAACTTCTCCGGCATCCACTCGGTTGGTCAGTTCTTCGGCGGGTCGCAGCAGTGGAACGGCGGCGCGGTCGCCTCGCAGGAGGCCATCAAGGAGGTCGGCACCAACGGTGGCGGTTACTTCAACGCCAACTCGGCCCACCCCTTCGAGAACCCCTCCCCGTTCTCCAACCTCTTCGAGATCTTCCTGATCCTGCTGATTCCGTTCGCGCTGACGCGGACCTTCGGCCGGATGGTCGGCAGCCTGAAGCAGGGCTACGCGATCCTCGCCACGATGGCCACCATCTGGATCGGCTTCACCGCTCTGATGATGTGGACCGAGTTCGCCCACCACGGCCCGGCGTTCGACATCGCCGGCGGCGCGATGGAGGGCAAGGAGACCCGCTTCGGCGTCGGCGGCTCGTCCATCTTCGCGGTGGCGACCACCCTGACCTCGACCGGCGCGGTGGACTCCTTCCACTCCTCGTTCACCGGACTCGGCGGCGGCATCACCATGCTGGGCATGCAGCTCGGCGAGATCGCGCCCGGCGGTACCGGATCCGGCCTCTACGGCATGCTGATCATGGCGATCATCGCGGTGTTCATCGCCGGTCTGATGGTCGGCCGCACCCCCGAGTACCTGGGCAAGAAGATCGGCACCCGCGAGATCAAGTTCGCGGCCTGCTACATCCTCATCACCCCGGCGCTGGTGCTCATCTTCACCGCCGCGGCGATGGCCCTGCCCACCCCGGGCCACTCGATGACCAACAGCGGGGCGCACGGCTTCTCCGAGATCCTGTACGCCTACACGTCCGGCGCCAACAACAACGGCTCGGCCTTCGCCGGTCTGAACGCCGACACGCAGTGGTTCAACACCACCATCGGGCTTGCCATGCTGCTCGGCCGCTTCGTACCGATGATCTTCGTCCTGGCGCTGGCGGGCACGCTCGCCGAGCAGAAGCCGGTCCCGGCGACCGCGGGCACCCTGCGCACCGAGAAGCCGCTGTTCACCGGCCTCCTGGTGGGCGCGATCCTGATCATCACCGGTCTGACCTACTTCCCGGCCCTCGCGCTGGGTCCGCTGGCCGAGGGGCTGGCGTCATGACCACCGACGTATCGAATCAAGACGTGACTAATCAAGACGTAGCGAATCAAGAGGGCTCGATGTCCACAGCCACTCCGACCCGGGCGCCGCACAGCGATGTGCCGACCGGCCACAAGGACGAAGGCAAGGTCGGCGCCGGTCTGTTCGACCCGAAGCAGCTGCTGAAGTCGCTGCCGGACGCCCTCCGCAAGCTCGACCCGCGCATCATGGTCAAGTCCCCCGTGATGTTCGTGGTCCTCGTCGGCTCGGTGCTGACGACGGTCTTCTCCTTCAAGGATCCGGGCGACTGGTTCGGCTGGGCGATCAGCGCCTGGCTGTGGCTGACCGTGATCTTCGCCAACTTGGCGGAGGCGGTGGCCGAGGGCCGCGGCAAGGCGCAGGCGGACACCCTGCGCAAGGCCAAGACCGACACCGTGGCGCGCCGCCTCGACGGCAAGGTGGAGGAGCAGGTTCCCGGCACCGAGCTGCGCGTCGGCGACCTGGTCGTCTGCGAGGCGGGCGACATCATCCCCGGCGACGGTGACGTCGTCGAGGGTGTGGCGTCCGTGGACGAGTCGGCCATCACCGGTGAGTCGGCGCCCGTCATCCGCGAGTCCGGCGGCGACCGCTCGGCCGTCACCGGCGGTACGAAGGTGCTCTCCGACCGCATCGTCATCAAGATCACGACGAAGCCGGGCGAGACCTTCATCGACCGGATGATCGCCCTGGTCGAGGGCGCGGCCCGGCAGAAGACGCCCAACGAGATCGCGCTGAACATCCTTCTCGCGTCCCTCACGATCGTGTTCCTGCTGGCCGTCGCCACCCTGCCACCGTTCGCGGACTACGCGGGTACGCATCTGACGATGGTCGTGCTGGTGGCGTTGCTCGTCTGCCTGATACCGACCACCATCGGCGCACTCCTCTCCGCGATCGGTATCGCGGGCATGGACCGGCTGGTGCAGCGGAACGTACTCGCCATGTCCGGCAGGGCAGTTGAGGCGGCGGGCGACGTATCGACCCTCCTCCTCGACAAGACCGGCACCATCACCCTCGGCAACCGCCAGGCCTCCGAGTTCGTGCCGGTGACCGGCACCACCGAGGCCGAGGTCGCCGACGCCGCCCAGCTCTCCTCGCTGGCCGACGAGACGCCCGAGGGCCGCTCCATCGTCGTCCTGGCGAAGGAGAAGTACGGGCTGCGCGAGCGGCACCAGGGCGAGCTGGCCGGTGCCGAGTGGATCACCTTCACCGCCCAGACCCGGATGTCGGGTGTGGACGTCGACGGCAGGAAGATCCGCAAGGGCGCGGCCGGTTCGGTCATCACCTGGGTCAAGGATCAGGGCGGCACGGTCTCCAAGGATGCTGACACCCTCGCCAACCGGATCTCCGAGGCGGGCGGCACCCCGCTCCTCGTCGCCATCGAGGACGCGGAAGGCGCCCGCGTGCTGGGCGTCATCCACCTCAAGGACGTCGTCAAGGAAGGCATGCGCGAGCGGTTCGACGAGCTGCGCCGCATGGGCATCAAGACCGTCATGATCACGGGTGACAACCCGCTGACGGCCAAGGCGATCGCGGACGAGGCCGGCGTCGACGACTTCCTCGCGGAGGCGACTCCCGAGGACAAGATGGCGCTCATCAAGCGTGAGCAGGCGGGCGGCAAGCTCGTCGCGATGACCGGTGACGGTACGAACGACGCTCCCGCGCTGGCCCAGGCGGACGTCGGCGTGGCCATGAACACCGGTACTTCGGCCGCCAAGGAGGCCGGGAACATGGTGGACCTGGACTCCAACCCGACCAAACTCATCGAGATCGTGGAGATCGGCAAGCAGTTGCTGATCACCCGTGGTGCGCTCACGACCTTCTCGATCGCCAACGACGTCGCGAAGTACTTCGCGATCATCCCGGCGCTGTTCGCGGTGGTCTACCCGGGCCTGGACAAGCTCAACATCATGCACCTGTCCTCGCCCGACTCCGCGATCCTGTCCGCGGTCATCTTCAACGCGCTGATCATCATCGCGCTGGTGCCGCTCGCCCTGCGGGGTGTGCAGTACCGGCCGATGAGCGCCGACAAGATGCTCCGCCGCAACCTCGGGATCTACGGCATCGGCGGACTGATCGCGCCCTTCATCGGCATCAAGATCATCGACCTGATCATCTCCCTCATCCCCGGGCTGTAATTTTTCGAAAGCGTGCTGATCACCATGAACAACTCGGTTACCAACACTGCCCGGTTGCTGGGGGCCGGCCTGCGCGCCCTGCTCGTCCTGACCCTGGTCACGGGCGTCATCTACCCGCTGGCCGTCACGGGCATCGCCCAGGGTCTGTTCTCCGACAAGGCGAACGGCTCGGAGATCAAGGCGGACGGCAAGGTCGTCGGTTCCTCGCTCATCGGCCAGGCCTACAACCTGCCGCTGAAGAAGGGGCAGGAGACGCCGGAGCCCGACCTGAAGTGGTTCCAGGGCCGTCCACAGAACGGATTGGGTGTGAACTCGGTCAACACCCAGTACAAGCTGATCCTGTCCGGCGCCACCAACCGTTCCGGTGACAACGCCGACCTGATCAAGTGGGTCAAGGACGCCAAGGCCGCCGTCATCAAGGACAACTCGGTCAACGGCTACACCGTCAAGGCCTCCGACGTGCCCGCCGACGCGGTGACGTCCTCCGGCTCCGGCCTGGACCCGGACATCTCCCCGAACTACGCGGACATCCAGGTCCACCGGATCGCGGAGAAGAACAACCTGTCCGTCGCCCAGGTGCAGAAGCTGGTCGACGAGCACACCGACGGCCGCACCCTCGGCTTCATCGGTGAGCCCCGCGTCAACGTCCTCGAACTCAACATCGCGCTCAAGGAACTCGTGACGAAGAGCTGACGACTCCCGCGTGGTGCGCGTAATGGCCGGTGGGGGCTGGTCGCGCAGTTCCCCGCGCCCCTTAAAAGCACCCGGGGCGGGCCGGCGGTTGTTCAGGGGCGCGGGGAACTGCGCAATCTTTTGGACCAGCCCCCACCCACCCGCACCCGACACACAACCCCCCGGGGTCGAAGGGGCGGAGCCCCTGGGGATGGGACGGGTAGGGGCGGCGGGGGCGAAGAAGACACCACGCCCCCAGCGCGCACGGGCCCCGGAAGCTCAGGTCTGCGGGAGGACGAGCCGGAACGTGCAGCCCTTGCCCGGGGCTGTGTCCAGTTCCAGGCGGCCGGCGTGGCCCTGGGCGATCGCGGCGGCGATGGCGAGGCCGAGGCCGCTGCCGCCCTGGCTGCGGGAGCGGGCCGGGTCGACGCGGTAGAAGCGTTCGAAGACGCGCTGGGCGTCCTCGGGGGCCAGCCCCGGGCCTTCGTCGGCGATCTCCAGTACCGCGACGGGAGTGCCGTAGGGGAGGGGCGGGGAGGCGCTGGTGCGGCCGGGGGTGTCCACACCGCCCGTGGCAGGACCCGCCAGGCCCGTTCCGACGCGTACGTGGACGGGGGTGCCCGGGGGAGTGTGGGTCCGCGCGTTGGAGATCAGGTTCTCGACGACCTGCCGCAGCCGGTGCGGATCACCGGCGGTCTCCACCAGTTCCAGTTCCGCCACCTCCGGGAAAAGGGGATCGAGGGTGACCGGGCGGCCGGGCGCGCCCAGGGCGGCGGGGCTCACGGCGTCGGCGGCGAGTGAGAGCAGGTCGACGGGCTCCTGGCGGTAGGAGGGTTCCTGGTCGAGTTGGGCGAGCAGTTGGAGGTCGTCGACGAGCAGGCTCATGCGTTCGGCGTTCTGGGCGATCAGCCGGTTCGCCTCGCGTCGGCCCTCGGCGGGCTGCTGCTCGTGGCGCAGCGCCAGTTCGGCGAAGCCCTGGATCGTGGTCAGTGGCGTACGCAGTTCATGGCCGGCGTCGGCGACGAAGCGGCGCAGTCTGGCTTCGGAGGTCTCGCGTTCGCGCAGGGCGCCCTGGAGTCGTTCGAGCATGGTGTTCAGGACCCGGCCGAGCCGCCCGGTCTCGGTGCGCCCGTCGGTGTCGGGCAGCCGCAGGTCGAGGTTGCCGTCGGTGATGTCCTCGGCGGTGCGCTCCATCCGGGTCAGTGGGAGGAGCCCCAGCCGGACGACCCAGCGGCCGAGCAGGACGACACAGGCGATGGTGAGGGCGAGCAGGACGCCGTCCACCAGGAGGATCTTGGAGGTGGCGCCGTCCACGGTGTCCATGGGCAGTGCGACCACCGACTTCATGCCGTCGGGGCCGTCCCGCAGGACGACCCGCCAGTGGCCGTCGCCGATGGTGGCGGGCACGGTCGTGGGCCGTCCCGCGGTCAGGGCGAGGTCGTCGGCCGAGAACGCCAGTTCGGGTTCCGAGGGCTGCGGGTCGCCGAGCGAGGCGGTCAGGAGGTGGCCGTCGGAGCCGTAGAAGAAGATCCGGAAGTCGGAGGGCAGCGCTCCGGGGGTGGTGAACCTGCTGGGGAACCCCTTCTCGCTCGCCGCGTCCGTGTACGCCTTGCGGTGTGTCTGGAAGTGGGTGAGCTGGTCGTCGAGGCTGTCCATCAGCCAGGACCGCAGCACGACGAAGCCGACGACCTCGGCGGCCAGCACCGCGGTGGTGGCGACGACGGTGATGCCGAGGACGAGACGGCGCCGCAGGCCCGCCGGACGAGTACGGCGCCGCCCGAAGAGCCGCCCGAAGAGCCGCCCGAAAAGCCGTGCGAAGAGTGGTGCGAACGGACGCCGTTTCACCGGTCGGCGGCCCGGTCCTGGCCGGGGACGCGCGGCAGCCGCAGGCAGTAGCCGATCCCGCGGACCGTGTGGATCAGCGGCGGCTCGACGCAGTCGATCTTCTTGCGCAGGTACTTCACATACGTCTCGACGATGCGGGCGTCACCGGCGAAGTCGTAGCCCCACACGTGCTGCACGATCTGGGTCCGGCTCAGCACCCGGTTGGCGTTGGTCATGAGGTAGCCGAGCAGCTGGAACTCGGTGGGGGAGAGCGGAATGTACCGGTCCGCGCGGTGCACCTCGTGCGCGACCTCGTCGAGCCGGAGGTCGGCGAAGAGCAGGATGCGGTTGTCGTCAGGATCGCCGGACGGCTGCTCCTCCACGCCGGTGCGGCGCAGGATCGCCTGGATCCGCAGCAGCACCTCTTCGAGGCTGAAGGGCTTGGTGACGTAGTCGTCGCCGCCGGACCGCAGCCCGGCGATGCGGTCGGACAGGTCGGTGCGCGCGGTCAGGAACAGTACGGGGGTGTCCTTGCCGGCCGCCCGCATCGCCCGCGTCACCTCGAACCCGTCGAGGTCGGGCAGCATCACGTCGAGCAGCACCAGATCGGGGCCGAACCGCTCCATCTCCCGCAAGGCGGCCGCCCCGGAGTCCGCGCTGCTCACGTCGTAACCGGTGAGCCGCAGCGTCGACTCCAGCAGGGCGCGGATACTCGCCTCGTCCTCCACGATGAGGAGCTTGTGCGGGGGCGTGGAGTGCTCGGCCATGGCGCAGACTCTCTCCCGCGCACATGAGGAGCGGCTGGGAGAAACCTGGGGGTTTTCTGAGAGCGGCCCATGTAAAAGGCCCCGGGCTCCTCCACTGTGGGAGCCCGGGGCCGCCCCGTGTATGACTGAGACCTGGCTCTGACCTGGCTCCACGAGGTGCCCCGCAGACTAGGGGCGGCCCGTGGGAGACCCCGGGAAGAATGCTGAGAGATCCATGTGGATCGGCGCTGGGGGACTAATTGGTCTCGGGCGGCGAGGTGTTGAGTGTGGACAGGGAGCACGTGCGTGTGCGGGTGCGTGCGCAGTCGGCGGCGGAAAAACTCTTCGCGCGCCGGGCGGCGCTGCATGAACACTGAACCGCATGACCGATTACACCGATCACGCCGATCACATCGATCTCAGGGAACCGCCGGGTCTCGTGTGGCCGACGGCGGCTGTGCGGGACTCGTATCTGGCCGGTGAGCGGGCCGATTGTGTGGCGGAGGGGCGGAGTGCGGAGTGGCTCGGTCCTGCGGGCGACGACTTCGAGGCCTTCGTCGAGGAGAGACGCGGCGTACGGGTCCGCTGGGGCGTCCCTTCCACCGTGTTCTGGTACGTCTCCGGTGCGCACTACCTCGGCTCGCTGGTCGTCCGGCACAGCCTGACACCGGAACTGGCCGAGGCCGGCGGCCATGTCGGATACCACGTCGTCAGGCCGTGGCGCCGGCAGGGCCACGCGACGAGGATGCTCGCGGCGGGGCTCGTCGAGTGCCGCCGGCTGGGCCTCGACCGCGTCCTGCTGACCTGCGACGCCGACAACGAACCGTCACGCCGGGTGATCCGGTCCAACGGCGGCGTCCCCGACGGCCGGGCCCACGGCGAGGACCGCTTCTGGATCAGCCCCGGCTGACGGTGGTGAGCAGAGCCGTGTGGTCCGGGCCGTCCATGCCGGCGTGATGGGGGCCGTGGTGCGCGATGCCCACGAGTTCCAGGAACGCGTGCAGGTCGTGGGTGGCCGCGACGGTGGACAGCACCGTGAGGGCGAGGACCGCCGTGGTGGCGAGGGCGAGTCCGGGGCGGCGGGCGAGCGGTGGGGCGAGGAGGGCGGCGACGCGGCGGGGGACCGGGCCCGCGCCGGCGAGCGGGTTGCGGCGGCCGAGGAAGCCGCGGAAGCCGAGGGCGGCGGGGCGCAGGGGTGACAGCGAACCGTGCGCGGCCAGGGCTGCCTTGCCCACCGCGCGGGCCACCCGCCTGCGGTCGCCGGTGGCGCGGACGGCCTGTTCGTCGGCCCAGCGTTCCACGGTGTAGGTGACGGCGGTGGCGAGGGGGCGGAGCAGGGGGTTGGCGGCGGCGCCCAGGCCGGCGAGGGCGACGAAGGCGTAGTGGTGGGCGGCGAGATGGGCGCGCTCGTGGGCCAGCAGGATGTCGTGCTCCGACGTGTCCAGGGTGCGCAGCATGCCGGTGGAGACGACGACGCGGCCGGGCAGTCCGGGCAGCGCGTACGCGTCCGGCGTCTCGTCCTCGACGATGACCAGGCCGTCGTGCGTGGGCATGCACGCGGCGTCCCAGAAGGCGGAGGCGAGGGACCTCGCGCGGCGCCAGAGCATACGGCCCGCGGTGAACAGCGCGCCGCCGAGCAGCAGCCCGGCGAGGAGCGCGACGGGCGGTTCGGCGGGGTCGTTGATCTGCGCGGTGCGGGCCGACCAGTGGCCGAGCGCGGCGAGGAGCGGGACGCCGGTCAGGCCGGTGATCGCCAGCAGTCCCAGGGAGATGGTGGTCGCCGTGCCGAGTATCAGCGCGCAGGCGGTGAGCAGCCAGGTGGCCAGGCGGGGTTCGCAGCGTTCGGAGAGCGGGCGCGCGCCGAACGGGACGAGCACGGACAGCAGCAGCGGGAGATAGACGGCGATGCGCATCCGGGCGGGCCTCTCTACCGGTCGTTGTCCGCGTCGGGCCCCAGCAGCTGGCGCAGCAGGTCCGCGTCCGTGTCGGACAGGCTGTCGGCGAAGCGCGCCAGCACCGCCTCGCGGTCGGAGCGCTCCTCCAGGACGGTGCGCATCCGGCGGGCGGCGAACCCGGGGTCGTCGGTGACGGGCTTGTAGGCGTAGGCCCGCCCGCGCCGGCTGCGGTGGAGCAACTGCTTGGTGTGCATGCGGGTGAGGATCGTGACCACACTGCTGTACGTCAGCTCGCCGCCGAGCAGTTCGGCGACCTCGCCCGGGGTCAGCGCGTCCTCGGCCCGCTGGAGCACCCCGAGGATCTCGGTCTCCCGCTCACCGTTGGCCCGCTTCGGGCCCCGCGCCTGTGCATCGCCGCTCATGGGGTTTGTCGTTCCCTCGCCCATCTTCTACAGTCGTGTAGAACTTCTACGGCGGTGTAAAAGCTGCCGTGGTCCGAGTCTGCCATGCGCGCCCGCCCGGGGAAAGCTCCGCCCCTCTCCCGGGCGGGCGCCGGGACCAACCCCGTACTCCCGCGCGGACCACAGGAACTGCGGCGACCCCGCACCCCTGCCGCGACCGCACGTTCCACCACGCGCCGCCGCGTCCTCGCCGGCCGACCGCTCCCGTTCACCCCGCCCCGCCACGCTCCTGCCGACCGCTCACTACGCCCCGCCGCGCCCGCATCACTTCGGAGGCTGATCTGCTGTGCCGTACCTCGACAACCCGGCGGACGGACAGCCGGGCGCGCCGTCCGCCGTCGACCTCGGCGGCCCGGGCCCCCGGCGGATCACCGTCATCTCCGCGAGCATGGGAGCCGGACACGACGGCGCCGCGACCGAACTCACCCGCCACCTCACGGCGTTGGGCTTCCTCGTCGACCGGCACGACTTCCTCGATCTGCTGCCCGCCGGGATCGGGAAGCTGCTCTGCGGCGCCTACCTCCGGCTGCTGACCTGGGCCCCCACCGGCTACCAGCGCATCTACGCCGCCACCGAGCACGACCGGCGACCGGGCCCGGCCGTACGGGCCTTGCTGCGCGGTGCGCGGCGCCGCACCCTGGCCACCGTCACCCCCGAGACCCGCGCGGTCGTGTCGACGTACCCCGGAGCCAGTCAGGTCCTCGGCGCGCTGCGGCTGCGCGGCAGACTCGGGATACCGGCCCTGACGTACCTCACCGACTTCTCCGTCCACTCCCTGTGGGTGGCGCCCGGCATCGACGCGCACCTCGCCGCACACGCGATACCCGCCGCCCAGGCGCACGAGCAGGGCGCCGCCGGCGTCACCGTGACCGGGCCCCTGACCGACCCGCGCTTCACCCCCGCCACCGAGGACGACCGGCGCTCCGCCCGCGCCCGCTTCGGCCTGCCCGAGGACGCGCCGCTGGCCCTGCTCGTCGCCGGTTCGTGGGGCGTCGGCCCGGTGCGGGAGGCCGCCGCCGAGATCCGCGACACCGGGGCCGCGCTGCCCGTCGTGGTGTGCGGACACAACCACGCCCTCGCCGAACGGCTCCGCGCGGACGGCATCACCCACGTCCACGAGTGGGTCGACGACATGCCCGGCCTCATGCACGCCTGCGACGTCCTCGTCCAGAACGCGGGCGGCCTCACCTCCCTGGAGGCGCTCGCCAGCGGCCTCCCGGTCGTCAGCTACCGCTGCATCCCCGGCCACGGCCAGACCAACGCCGCCGCGCTGGAGGAGGCGGGCCTCGCCCCCTGGATCCGCGACCCCGGCCGACTGGCGCCGACACTGACCCAACTCCTGCACGGCCCACGCCGCCAGGCCCAGCGCGCGGCCGGTCTCGCCCTGTACACCTCCGCCGCGTCCGGCCCCGCCCAGACCGTCGCGGCGATGGCCCGACGGCCGCTGTCCGTCGTACGGCCGCTGTCCGTCGTACGGAAGGGGGTGCGGGGGCGTGCGGTCGCGGTGCCGTCCGAGGCGCTGGGGCTGCTGGCCGCCGCCGTACCGACCGAGGAGCGGGGCCTCCCGCTCGCCGCGTTGCCCGGGCCGTCGCGCCGGGGGTCCGCCGGGCGGCGTGCGATACCGGGGCTTCCGGCCGCCCTGCGGCGCTCGACGCCGGCGCTGACCGCCGCCGTACGGTCCGCGGCATCGGTGCTCCCGGGCGCGGTACGGGCCGCGGCGCCGGGGCGCCCCGCCGTCGTACGGTCCGCGGTGCCGGCGCCCGGCGAAACGGCGGCCGCCCGGCTCGCGGTCACGGCGCCTCGGCACGGCCGGCGGCGGATGATCCTGATGGCCGTCGCCGTGGCCGCCACCGTCTCGCTGGGGATCGGCGCCCCGCTCGCCGACGCCTACGGCGAAGCCCCCGGCCACCACCTCGGGGCGCTCACCCACTACTTGGAGGACGACGACCGATGAGGGCGGAAGAGATGAGGGCGGAAGAGATGGGGGCGGAAGCGATGGGGGCGGGTACGACGGGGGCGAGAGCGATAGGGGAGGCGGACCGGCTCGCGCGCGCCGCGCGGTGGGCGGGGGCGGTGGCCCTGCCCGTGCTCGCCGCTGTGCACGCCGCGCCGGTGATCTCCACGTTCGGCCCGCTGCGCAACCGGGCCATGCCCCGGCTCGCCGGACGCGGCCGCGCCGACCACATCGCCCTCACCTTCGACGACGGTCCCGACCCGCTGTCCACCCCGCACTTCCTGCGGCTGCTGGACGCCCGCGGTGTCCGCGCGACCTTCTTCCTCCTCGGCTCCATGCTCCACCGCGCACCGGGCCTGGCCAGGGAACTGTCCGCCGAGGGCCACGAGATCGGCATCCACGGCTGGCACCACCGGCCCCTGCTGCTGCGCGGCCCCGGTGCCACGTACGACGACATCGCCCGCGCCCACGACGCCGTCGCCGACGTCACCGGCCGGCCGCCCACGCTGTTCCGGCCCCCGTACGGGGTGATGAACACCGCCGCCCATCTCGCCTGCCGCCGCCTCGGCCTGGCCCCCGTGCTGTGGACCGCATGGGGCGAGGACTGGCGCGGACGGGCCACACCGGAGTCGGTCCACCGCACCGTCACCCGCGATCTGTCCGGCGGCGGCACCATCCTGCTCCACGACTCCGACTGCACCTCCGCCCCCGGCTCCTGGCGGACCACCCTCGCCGCCCTGCCCCGCATCCTCGACACCTGCGAGACCCAGGGCTGGGGGATCGGCCCGCTGCGCGACCACGGCATCCCGGGCGCCCGTACCTCCGCGGTTCAGACGAGGTGGGCGAAGACGACCAGGTTCTCGGTGTAATCCTTCGCGGCATGGTCGTACGAACCGGCGCAGGTGATCAGCCGGACCTCGGCGTCGGAGGTGTCGGCATACACCCGCTTGTCGGGAAAGTCGTCCTTCTCGAACGTCTCGGCACTGTCGACCACGAACGAGGCCTTGCGCCCGTCGGCCCTCTTGACGGTGAACTTGTCGCCCTTGTCCAGGTCACTGAGCTCGGCGAACACGGCTGGGGACGTCGTCGTGTCGACGTGGCCGGCGATGATCGCGGTGCCCGCCTCGCCCGGGGACACGCCCTTGGCGTACCAGCCGACCAGGTTCGTGTCGCCGGCGGCCGGCGGTTCGAGCTTGCCCGACGAGCCGATGGCGAGGGTGGTGAACGGGGCGTCCACCGAGATCTTCGGGATGAGCAGCCGCGTCGGCTTGGACCGCGGCAGCGGCTTCGCCCTCTTTCCGACGGCTCGCGCGGCCGACGACGACGGCGCGGGCGCTGCCACGGTATGGGGCTTGGCGGAGGCGTCGGACGTCTCGTCCTGGCCACCGAACAGACTCAGCGCCAGGACCAGGATTCCGGCGCACCACACCATCAACGGCACGCGGGGGCGAGAGCCCTGCCCCGGGGGCACGGACTTGGTTTCTGCGGGGGAGGGCAACCGGGATGCCATCGGGCACCACCTCACTAGGACGGGGCAGCAGAGCGGGCACAGCGGGAAACAGGCACATCGGGAAACAGGAAGACAACGCAGCAGGGAGAGAACAAGCAGGACGAGAGCGAGCCGGGCCGCCGCGCGGGGCGCGGGCGGCGGCCCGGGCTGCTATGTCGTCAGGCATGGGTCAGGACACACCGCCCTCCGCGTTCCTGCGACGCACCGCGTACGCACCGGCCGCACCGAGCGCCAGGACCGCCAGCCCACCGGCCGTGAGACCCGGCGAGGCGAGCCCGCCGCCACCCGTGTGCATGCCGCCGCTGGGCTTGCCGTAGTCGGAGTCGGAGTCGTCCTTGCCCTTGCTGTAGCCGGAGTCCGAGTCGTCCTTGCCCTTGCTGTAACCGGAGTCCGAGTCGTCCTTGCCCTTGCCGTGGTCGGAGTCCGAGTCGTTCTTGTAGGTCTCCGGGTCGAACTTCTTGTCACCGCCGTCGTCCTTGGACCAGTCGTCGCCCTTGATGGCGGTCAGCGCGCCGCCACCCGTGTGCATGCCACCGCTGGGCTTGCCGTGGTCCGAGTCGGAGTCGTCCTTGCCCTTGCCGTGCTCGGAGTCGTCGTCGCCCTTGCCCTTGCCGTGGTCGGAGTCCGAGTCGTCCTTCTTCTCGTCGTCGCCCTTGGTCCAGTCGTCACCGTTCACGAAGGTGAGGAAGCCGCCGCCGGTGTGCATGCCGCCGCTGGGCTTGCCGTGGTCGGAGCCGGAGTCGTCCTTGCCGTGCTCGGAGTCGTCGTCGCCCTTGCCCTTGCCGTGGTCGGAGTCCGAGTCGTCCTTCTTCTCGTCGTCCCCCTTGGTCCAGTCGTCGCCCTTGATGGCGGTCAGCGCGCCGCCACCCGTGTGCATACCGCCGTTCGGCTTGCCGTGGTCGCTGTCCTTGTCGTGGTCGCTGTCCTTGTCGTGCTCCTTGCTGTAGGAAGAGTCATCGTCACCACCCCAGTCGCCCGCCGTCACGGCGTGGGCGCCAGGAGCGGCGATCGCGAGGGCGGCCGTAGCCGTCGCGGTGGCGAGGAGCATGCGGGCAGATCGCATCGTCGGAGTCCTTCCGTCGCAGCCGGGCCGCTGATACCGCATCAGCTCAAGAGAACCCGACCCCGACGTGATCCACCGTCAGGCCGTCCCGCCCCGCGCACCACTCGAGCCGCGCACCTGGCGCACCACTGAGGTCACGCTCACTTGGCCTTCCCTCGCTCGCCCGGGGGTCGTCAGATCCCCTCTGACCTGGTGTTTCGCCATAGCTCAGCAGTCGCGTCCCGGGTCCGCGCCACGCCGTCGGCACAACCCGATCGGTCGCGACACGAGTGCCCGCACGAGGGAGCGTCAGGTCCGCCTGGAGTAAGGGGAGTCGCCCCCTTCCTGAACCCCTCCGAACCTTCCCGAACCTTCCCGGAGTGCTCGCGTCCTTGGCGCGTCCTTGCCGTCCCGCACCACCGGGAGCCGGTCACACTGACCTCGAAGCAGCCCCCGCCCCAACCCTCAACCCCCAACCCCCCGCCCCCTGCACCGCGAGGTTTTCGATGGCGTACGGCCTGGCCCGCCGCGAACTGCGGCCGAGAGTTCCGCTGCGGCACGGGGAGGGCGACCGGTCCCACCTCACCAGCCTCGAAGGGCTCGCCGCGCTGTCGCTGGACGCGTTGAGCTCGGTGGCGTACGGCCCCGAGGCGATCGTGCTCGTGCTGATCACCGCCGGAACGAGCGCGCTGACCGCCACGCTGCCGGTCACGCTGGTCATCGCCGCGCTGCTGGCGGTGCTCGTCGTGTCGTACGGACAGGTGATCGCCGTTCATCCGGACGGGGGTGGCGCGTACGCCGTGGCCAAGAAGGACATCGGGCCGACGGTCAGTCTGCTCGCGGCGGCCAGTCTCGTCGTCGACTACGTGCTGACGGTGACCGTCAGCCTGGCGGCGGGCGCGGCCAGTCTCGCGTCCGCCTTCCCCTCCCTCGGCTCGTACCTGCTGGAGATGTGTCTCGCCGGGCTCGCGCTGCTCACGGCGGTGAACCTGCGGGGCGTGGCCGAGAGCGCCCGGGTGCTGATGCTGCCGACCGCGCTGTTCATCGTGAGCATCCTCGGGATCGTGGTGCTCGGGCTGCTGCGCACCCATCCGGCGGCCGTCGTGGGCACCGCCCAACCCGTCCACGCCACCGAGGCGTTGGGCGTCTTCGTGCTCCTCAAGGCCTTCTCCTCCGGCTGCTCCGCGCTCACCGGGGTCGAGGCCATCGCCAACGGTGTGCCCAGCTTCCGCGAGCCGCGCGTCAGACGGGCCCAGCGCACCGAGCTGATGCTGGGCGCGCTGCTCGGGCTGATGCTGATCGGGCTCGCCGTGCTGATCGTCCGGGACCATGTGGCCCCGCGCGGCGGCGTGACCGTACTCGCGCAGCTCACGGCGGGCTCGTACGGCACGGGATGGCCGTACTACGCGACCAATCTCATCGTCACCCTCGCGCTCGCCTTCGCCGCCAACACCAGCTTCGGCGGCCTGCCCGTCCTGATGAGCCTGCTCGCCAGGGACCACCGGCTGCCGCACCTCTTCGGTCTGCGCACGGAACGGCCGGTGTACCGCTGGGGAGTCGTCGCCCTCGGCCTGCTGGCCGCGCTGCTGCTGATCGCGGTCGACGCCGACACCCACCGCATGATCCCGCTCTTCGCGATCGGCGTGTTCATCGGCTTCACCATCAGCCAGATCGGGCTCGTACGGCACTGGGCGGGGGAACGGCCGCCCGGCTGGGTGCGGCGCGCGCTGCTCAACGGGCTGGGCGCGGTGCTGACCGCGGTGGCGGGCCTGGTCCTGCTGACCACCAAGTTCCTGGAGGGGGCCTGGGTGGTGGTCGTCGCCATTCCGCTGCTGATGCTGCTGTTCGCCCGCGTCCAGCGCTACTACACGGCGGTCGGCCGGGAGCTCGGGCTCGGCGAGGTCCCACCACCGCCGCGGGTCACCGACTCCCTCGTCATCGTTCCGGTCGGCGAGGTCAGCAAGCTCACCCAGCTCGCGCTGACGGCCGCCGGTGCCCTCGGCCACGAGGTCGTCGCGGTCGCCGTACACGGAAATCCCGCCAGGGCCCGTGCCCTGAAGGAGAGTTGGGACCGCTGGGACCCGGGCGTACGGCTGGACGTCATCGACAGCCCGCAGCGCTCGCTCGTTCAGCCGATCGTCGAGTACGTGCAGCGGGCGGCGGAAGGGGGACGGCAGATCGCCGTCCTCATCCCGGAGGTCGAGCCCCGCCACCGCCGCTACCAGATCCTCCAGAACCAGCGCGGCCTCCTGCTGGCGGCCGCGCTGCGGGCCCGTACCGACGTCGTGGTGTGCGTGGTGCCGTACCGGCTGAGCCTGTGAGCCGGGCGGCCTACGGCCGCCGGGATGGGCGTTGACGTCGTCCTTACCCCTTCCTGGCACACTGGCTGGCCGCACCCCGCTCAAGGAGTACCGCATGTCGATGGTCGACAACCTGCGCAAAGTCGCCCGTCTGGCACGGGGGCGGGGACGCCGGGTGGACCTCAGCCACCCGGCCCGCTCCCCGCTCGGCTCCACGGTGGTCAACTGCGTCATCTACCGCGACGGCAAGCGCCAGGAGGCCGAGCCCAGCGTCGAGGAGTCCGTCGCCCGGGTTCGCGGTCGCGGCGGTCGCGGCGGTCACGGCTTCGTCTGGCTGGGGCTGCACGAACCCACCGAGACGGAGTTCGCTCGGGTCGCCGAGTTGTTCGGGCTGCACCCGATCGCCGTCGAGGACGCGGTCCACGCCCACCAGCGGCCGAAGGTCGTGCAGTACGGCGACGTCCTGTTCGCCGTCTTCAAGTCGGTGACCTACGTCGAACACGCCGAACTCACCGAGACCAGCGAGGTCGTCGACACCGGCGAGATCATGGTCTTCGCGGGCCCCGACTTCGTGGTGACCGTACGGCACGGACGGCACGGCTCCCTCGGTCCGCTGAGGGAGGGCCTCGAAGCCGATCCGAGCCAGCTGGCCAAGGGCCCGGCCGCGGTGCTGCACGCCATCGCCGACCATGTCGTCGACGACTACCTGACCGTCACCGACGCCGTCCAGAACGACCTGGAGCAGGTGGAGACGGACGTCTTCTCACCCCGCAGCCCCCGCAGCGCGGACGCCGGCCGCATCTACCAGCTCAAGCGCGAACTCCTGGAACTCAAGCGGGCGGTGGCACCCCTGGCCCGCCCCCTCCAGCTGCTGGCCACCGACCCGGGGCGCGCGATCGCCCCCGAGATACAGGCGTACTTCCGCGACGTCGCCGGCAACCTGGCCCGCGTCACCGAGCAGCTCGCCGCCTTCGACGCCCTGCTCGACTCCATCCTCCAGGCGCACCTCGCCCAGGTGACCGTCGCCCAGAACGAGGACATGCGGAAGATCACCGCGTGGGCCGCGATCATCGCCGTACCGACCATGGTCTGTGGCGTCTACGGCATGAACTTCGACCACATGCCCGAACTCCACTGGCGCTACGGCTACCCGCTCGCCCTCGCAGTCATCGCGACGGCCTCTTTCGTCATCCACCGAGGGTTCAAGAGGAACGGCTGGCTGTGACCTCCCGTGAGATCCGCATCCCCCTCGACGAGGTCGTCACGGTCCTCCAGGACCTGAACGAGTTCGTCGTCTCCCTCGACCGGCTCGGATCCCGCATGGCGTCCGGCACCGCCGACGAGCACACCGTCGGCACCTTCGTCCTCGACTGGGATGTCGCCCGGCGGCTGTCCCGCGCCCGACGCTTCATCGACGTCGCGCTGGACGCGCAGCTGAGCGAGGAAGAGAACGCGGAGATCGACGCCCTGTGCGACGCGGGCCGCTTCTACGGCGACGAGAGCGAGCGTTGAGCAGGGGCAGGGGCAGGGGCAGGGGCAGGGGCAGGGGCGGGGGCGGGGGCGGGATCGGGCCGACGGTTCTTCCGGCCGGTCAGCCGTTCTTGCGGGCCACTCCGCCGTAGATACCGATCGGCGGGGCGTCGCGCTCCGGGGGCTCGTCGGGGCGCCAGTCCGGGACCTGGACCAGGCCCGGGGCGACGAGGGTGAAGTCGCCGAAGAAGTCCTGGACCCGGTCGTGGGTGCGGAGGTTCAGGGTGGCGGTGGCCTTGTTGTAGACGGACGCCGCGTCCTCGCGCCGGTCCTCGTGGATGTCGCCCGTCGCGTGCGACAGGACGAGGTAGGAACCGGTGGGCAGCGCGTCGCGGAGGGTGGCCACGATGCCGTCCGGGTCCTCCGCGTCGGAGAGGAAGTGCACGACGGCCACCAGCAGCAGCGCCACCGGCCGGCCGAAGTCGATGGCCTTGCGCACCTCGGGGTGGTCGAGGAGGGCGCGGGGATCGCGCAGGTCGGCCAGGACGACGGAGGTGAGGGTGCTGTCGGTGCCATTCATGAGGGCCGTCGCGTGGGCGCTGACGATCGGATCGTTGTCGACGTAGACGACGCGGGTCCCGGGAGCGATGGCATGCGCGATCTGGTGCACGTTGGGCTCGGTGGGCAGGCCCGTCCCCACGTCGAGGATCTGCCGGATACCGCCCTCCGCGACGACGTGCCGGACGGCGCGGTGCATGAAGCGGCGGTTGGCGCGCACGCCGTCCCGAACCTCCGGTGCCACCTTGATGAACTGCTCGGCGGCTTGCCGGTCGACCTCGTAGTGGTCCTTCCCGCCGAGGAAGTAGTCGTACATCCGGGCCGGGTGGGGCTTGCTCGTGTCGATCGCTAATGGGTGGGCGGCGCTGCCGCCGGTGTCGTCACTGCGGGGAGAGGTCATGGTGCCTGGCTCCGTCCTGGACTCGTGTCGGGATCAGGGCCAGACCAGGCAGTACGGCTGATGCCCCGCCTCATGCAGACGATGGCTGAAATCCTGCCACTCGTGGAGGAGCTGGTAGACGTTGAAGGCGTCCCGGGGGCCGCCCCGGTCCGGCACGGTGGACCAGATGAAGGCGGCCGCGCCGACGGCCTCCTCGCCGATTCCGCGCAGGGGGTCCACGACGGTCATGGGGAGCTTGACCACGGCGTAGTCGGGGTGGAGGACGACCAGTTCGAGCGGGGGCACCTTGTGGAGGGGGACGCCTTCTATGCCGGTGAGGACCATCGCGGCCATCGTCTCCGGCTTGATCTTGGTGAACATTCCGTTCATGCCGAGCTCGTCGCCGCCGAGTTCCTCGGGGCGCATGGAGATCGGGACGCGGGCTGCCGTCGCTCCATCCGGCGCGCCGAAGTATTTGTACGTCACCCCCACCCGGCCACCATTCCCGCTCCCCGCCCGCAGCCGGTCGACCGTGCGGTCGAGCCGCTCGGCGTCACCACCCTGCGATCCTTGTGTCTGTCCGGCCCGGGTCTCGGCCGCTTCCTCCGCCTCGCGCCGGTGCTTTCCCCGCCGGGCACGCCGAGGACCGAGGTCATCGGTCCCCTCGCCCAGTCCGCCACCGCGATGCATATCTCCACCCGACTGCTTTTCTAAGGCGCGCGACCCCCGCCACGCAACCCGATCATCGTGACAGTGACCTCCCCCACGGCCGCACGCCGAAACGTGCGCTGAAACACCTGTCCGCAGGATCTTCGCGGCCTCTGAACACCCATGATTCATGTGAGCTGTCCGTACGCGGTCCCAGTTTCGCAGATGGCCGGGGAACCGCGCCCGGTTGTCGTACCGGGCATCGGTCCACCGGCCCCCGCGATGGCCGGGATCTTCCGTACGAGGAGCCGTACGACTCCTCGTATGAGGAGCCGTACGTCGCGCCGGGATCGTCCGTTCACGGTCCCGTGCTCTTCCGGTCACGGCGGCGGATGCTTCCGGTCATGGTGCCGCACTCTTCCGCTCACGGCCGCCCGGAGCCGCTGGCCTACCCTGAGGAGGTCACTAGCCCCCCGGAGTCGGAGACGTCGCAGGTCATGACAGAACTGCCTTATCCCTACGAAGCCCCAGCCTCGCAGTCGCTGTTCGACCGTGCGGCGGCCGTCACACCCGGCGGCGTGAACTCTCCCGTACGCGCCTTCCGCGCCGTGGGCGGTACGCCCCGGTTCATGGTGTCCGGTACCGGTCCGTACCTGACCGACGCCGACGGCCGTGAGTACGTGGACCTCGTCTGTTCCTGGGGGCCCATGATCCTCGGGCACTCCCACCCCGAGGTCATCGCCGCCGTCCAGGACGCCGTCTCCCGCGGTACGTCCTTCGGTACGCCCGGTGAGGGTGAGGTCGCCCTCGCCGAGGAGATCGTCGCGCGTGTCGAGCCCGTCGAGCAGGTCCGGCTGGTCTCCAGCGGCACCGAGGCGACCATGTCCGCGATCCGGCTCGCCCGCGGGTTCACCCAGCGGGCGAAGGTGATCAAGTTCGCCGGCTGCTACCACGGGCATGTGGACTCGCTGCTCGCCGCGGCGGGCAGCGGCCTGGCCACGTTCGCCCTGCCCGACACCCCCGGCGTCACCGGGGCCCAGGCCGGCGACACCATCGTCCTTCCCTACAACGATCTCGAAGCCGTGCACGCCGCCTTCCACGCGCACCCCGGTGAGATCGCCTGTGTGATCACCGAGGCCTCGCCCGGCAACATGGGTGTGGTGCCTCCCGCGCCCGGGTTCAACCAGGGGCTCAAGGACGCCTGCGCCAAGAACGGCGCCCTGTTCATCTCCGACGAGGTCATGACGGGCTTCCGTACCAGCAAGGCCGGTTGGTATGGGATCGATGGCGTACGTCCGGATCTCATGACCTTCGGCAAGGTCATGGGCGGTGGCTTCCCCGCCGCCGCCTTCGGTGGCCGCAAGGACGTCATGGCCCACCTGGCTCCGGCGGGGCCGGTGTACCAGGCGGGCACGCTGTCGGGTAACCCCGTCGCCACCGCCGCCGGGCTCGCCCAGCTGCGGCTGCTCGACGACGCCGCGTACGCGAAGGTCGACGCGGTGTCGGAGCGGATCCGGACGCTGGTGACCGAGGCGCTCACCAAGGAGGGCGTGGCGCACCGGCTGCAGAACGCCTCCAACATGTTCTCGGTGTTCTTCACCGGGCGTCAGGTGCGCGACTACGAGGACGCGAAGGGGCAGGAGTCCTTCCGGTACACCGCGTTCTTCCACTCGATGCTGGCGCAGGGCGTGTATCTGCCGCCGTCCTCGTTCGAGTCGTGGTTCGTGTCGACGGCACACGACGAGCAGGCGGTTCAGCGGATCGCCGACGCCCTTCCGGCGGCGGCACGGGCAGCGGCGGAGGCCACGGCATGAGTGAGACCATCGACACCACCGACAACAGCGCCATCACCGTCGTCCACGTGATGCGGCACGGCGAGGTCGCCAACCCGGACGGGGTGCTGTACGGGCGGCTGCCCGGGTATCACCTGTCCGAGCTGGGGCGGCAGATGGCCGACCGGGTCGCCGAGCACCTCGCGTCGCGCGACGTCACGCATGTCGTCGCCTCGCCGCTGGAGCGGGCGCAGGAGACGGCCACCCCGATCGCCAAGGCGCATGGTCTCGACCTCGCGACGGACGGCCGGCTCATCGAGGCCGACAACGTCTTCCAGGGCAAGACCTTCGGGGTGGGCGACGGCGCGCTGCGGCGGCCGGAGAACTGGAAGCACCTCGTCAACCCGTTCAAGCCGTCGTGGGGCGAGCCGTACGTCGATCAGGTCGTACGGATGATGGGGGCGCTGGAGGCGGCCAAGGACGCCGCCCGCGGGCATGAAGCGGTGCTGGTCAGCCATCAGCTGCCGATCTGGATCGTGCGGTCCTTCGTGGAGAAGCGGCGGCTGTGGCACGACCCGCGCAAGCGGCAGTGCACGCTGGCGTCCCTGACGACCTTCACCTACCGCGGCGACAAGATCGTTTCCGTGGGCTACACCGAGCCCGCCCGCGATCTCGTCCCGGCCCATCTCCTCGCGGGCGCCAAGCCGGTGAAGGGGAAGGACAAGGCGTTCGGGGCCTGAATAGGCCGCTATCTGATGGGCTTACTGACCGGTGTACTGACTGGCGCACTGACCGGCGTACGCCCCGTCACAAAGCGTATGCAGTCATGTCATCCGAGCGTATCTTCGTAAAATCATATAAATCTGCGCGAGTTTGACGGAACCCCCGTCTTCGTCGGGCCCTCTCATTGGGTGCCAGCTGGGAGCCAGCTGAGAGGGCGCGATGAGATGGGGACCGCATGCGGGACATCAGCCGGAGGGGAATGATCGGCCTCGGGGCAGGTGCCGCGGCCACGCTGGGACTTGCCGCGTGCGGTACCGCTTCGCTAGACGGTCCGAGCCGGGGCAGCGGTTCCAGCAGCGGCCGGCCCGGCGCCCCGAAGAACCCCGCGCGTCCCCTCGGTGACGGCTCCACCTCCTACACCGGCAAGCAGCCCCATCAGCCGAAGCGGCCCGAGCCGCTGGAGCCCGGCGAGACCCCTCCGCAGTTCGTGATCTTCTCCTGGGACGGGGCCGGAGAGGTCGGGACCGGTCTCTTCGACCGTTTTCTCGAACTCGCCAAAGACCACGAAGCCCACATGACGTTCTTTCTCTCCGGGCTCTATCTGCTGCCCGAGTCGAAAAAGCGCATGTACTTGCCGCCCAATAACCCCAAGGGCGCCTCGGACATCGGTTATCTCACCGACGAGCACATCAAGGCGACGCTGAAGGGCGTCCGCCAGGCCTGGCTCGACGGCCACGAGATCGGCACGCACTTCAACGGCCACTTCTGCTCCGGCTACGGCACGGTCGCCAACTGGACGCCCGCGCAATGGCGCAGTGAGATCGACCAGGCGAAGTCCTTCGTGAAGGAGTGGCGCACCAACACTGGCTGGACCGACATGCCCGCGCTGCCCTTCGACTACGAGAAGGAGCTCATCGGCGGCCGCACCCCGTGTCTGCTCGGCCAGAACAACCTGCTGCCCACCGCCAAGGAACTCGGCTGGCGCTACGACGCCTCCTCGCCCGGCGGCCGCCAGCGCTGGCCGCAGAAGAACCAGGGCGTGTGGGACCTGCCGCTCCAGGCGATGCCGTTCCCCGGGCACTCCTTCGAGGTGCTCTCGATGGACTACAACATCCTCGCCAACCAGTCGATCAACACGACCAGGGCGCCCTCGTACAACTACCCGGCCTGGCGCACCCAGGCGACCCAGTCCTACATCGCCGGATTCAAGCGGGCATACGAGACAAATCGCGCACCCTTCTTCATCGGCAACCACTTCGAGCAGTGGAACGGCGGCATCTACATGGACGCCGTCGAGGAAGCGTTCAAGCACATCGCGCGCGAGAAGGAGAAGGGTGCCGACGTGCGCCTTGTCTCCTTCCGGCAGTTCGTGGACTGGCTGGACGTGCAGAAGCCCGAGGTGCTGACCAGGCTTCAGTCGATGGACGTGGGCCAGGAACCGGCCGGCGGCTGGAAGTCCTACCTGGGTGGACAGGCCGCTTGAGCCCCCGGTGGGCAGGCCGCCTGATATGCGGGTTTCCGCCCGCAAGGGGGGTGCGGAAGATCCCCGAAACGGGCATGCGAAACTTTTCACATGAGTGCCGCCTGCCGCGCCGACCAGCGCCCGAACCGCACCTCTCGTAGCCGCGCCGCCCTGCTCACCGCCGGGGCCGCCGTCGCGGCGCTCGTCCTGTCCGCGTGTGGTTCCGGGGGAACCTCCGGAGGAGCGGGCAACACCAACTTCATCGCCGGCAAGAACGGCATCGACACCGCCTCCAAGGGGGACCGGGACGCCGTCCCCGACCTCTCCGGCAAGACCATCGACGGCAAGCAGCTCGATGTCGCCGACTACAAGGGCAAGGTCGTAGTCGTCAACGTCTGGGGCTCCTGGTGCGGGCCGTGCCGCGCCGAGGCCAAGAACCTCGAGAGGGTCTACCAGGACACCAAGGACCAGGGCGTGCAGTTCGTCGGGATCAACACCCGCGACACCAGCACCAGTCCGGCCGTGGCGTTCGAGAAGGAGTTCGGGGTCACCTACCCGAGCCTGTACGACCCGACGGGCAAGCTGATGCTCCGCTTCAAGAAGGGCACGCTGAACCCGCAGCTGATCCCCTCCACGCTCATCATCGACCGGAACGGCAAGGTCGCCGCCCGGACGCTGCAGGCGCTCAGCGAGGAGACCCTGCGCAAGATGCTCAACCCCGTCCTCGCGGAGAAGTGACCTGACGTGTCCCTTCTCGCCATGACCCTGGCCGAGTCCACCGGCAGGAACGAGACGGTCTACAGCGGCGCGCTGCTGATCGCCCTGCCGATCGCCATGCTCGGCGGACTCGTCTCCTTCTTCTCGCCGTGCGTGCTGCCGCTGGTACCCGGCTACCTCTCGTACGTCACCGGGGTCAGCGGCACCGATCTGGCCGAGGCCAGACGGGGGCGGATGGCGGCGGGCGCCAGCCTGTTCGTGCTCGGCTTCACCGTCGTGTTCGTCTCCGGCGGGGCGCTCTTCGGGTACTTCGGCTCGACCCTGCACGAGCACCAGGAGACGCTGTCCAAGGTGCTCGGCGGGCTCATGATCCTCATGGGCGTCTTCTTCATGGGGCTGATGCCCTGGCTCACCCAGCGCGAATTCCGCTTCCACAAGCGGCCGGTGGCCGGACTCGCGGGCGCTCCGATACTGGGCGCGCTCTTCGGGATCGGCTGGACCCCCTGCATCGGCCCGACCCTCGCCTCCGTGCAGGGTCTCGCGATGACCCAGGCGGGCGCCGGGCGAGGGGCCATACTGACCGTCGCGTACTGCCTCGGTCTCGGCATCCCCTTCGTCCTCGCCGCGGTCGCCTTCCGCAAGGCGCTCGGCGCCTTCGGCTGGGTCAAGCGCCACTACACGTGGGTGATGCGGATCGGCGGCGGCATGATGATCGCGACCGGCCTGCTGCTGCTGACCGGTGCGTGGGACAGCATCGTGCAGGAGATGCAGACCTGGTCCGACGGCTTCACGGTAGGGATCTGATCCATGAGCACGACTGACACCGGCCGGACGACGGACGGCGCCGACGAGACGGCGGACGACACCGGCCAGGCGACGGAACCGGCGGCGGCCCCCAAACGGCACATCGGCGTGAGCGCCGACGGCGAGCTCGGCGAAGCCGGTTCGCAGCTCTCCACCGCGCCGGTGGACACCGCGATGCCCGGATCCTTCGGTGGTGCCCGGGCCCCCGGTGCCAAGGGATGGATCGCCTGGACCGGGCGTGAGGTCATCGGCTGGGCCCGCTGGTTCTGGCGGCAGCTCACCTCCATGCGGGTCGCGCTGATCCTGCTCTTCCTGCTGTCGCTCGGCGCGATCCCCGGCTCGCTGATCCCGCAGTCCGGGACCGACGCCCAGAAGGTGGCGGACTTCAAGGACGCGCACAGCCTGCTGGGGCCGGTCTACGACAAGCTCGGGCTGTTCCACGTCTACAGCTCGGTCTGGTTCTCGGCGATCTACATCCTTCTCTTCGTCTCGCTCATCGGCTGCATCGTGCCCCGCACCTGGCAGTTCGTGGGGCAGCTGCGCGGCCGTCCGCCGGGCGCCCCGAAGCGGCTGACCCGGCTGCCCGCGTACGCGACCTGGCGCACCGACGCCGAGCCCGAGCAGGTCCGTGAGGCCGCCCTCAAGGTGCTCAAGCAGCGCCGCTTCCGGGCGCATGTCGCCGGGGACGCCGTCGCCGCCGAGAAGGGCTACCTGCGCGAGACCGGCAACCTGCTCTTCCATATCGCGCTGATCGTGATGCTCGTCGCCTTCGCCTGGGGCCAGCTCTTCAAGTCCGAGGGCAACAAGCTGATCGTCGAGGGCGGCGGCTTCTCCAACACGCTGTCGCAGTACGACGACTTCAAGTCGGGCAACCTCTTCAGCAACGACGACCTCACGCCGTTCAGCTTCAACCTCAAGCAGTTCACCGCGACGTACGAGCGGACCGGCCCCAACAAGGGCACCCCGCGCACCTTCCAGGCGGACCTCACCTACAGCGTGGGCGCCTACGGCAAGGCGAAGAAGACCACCGTCAAGGTCAACGAGCCGCTGAAGATCGGCGACTCGAAGGTCTACCTCGTCAGCCACGGCTACGCGCCCGTCGTCACCGTCCGGGACGGCAAGGGCAACGTCGTCTTCCACGAGGCCGTGCCCATGCTGCCGCTCGACGCGAACGTCACCTCGCAGGGCGCCATCAAGGTCATGGACGGCTACAAGAACGGGCAGGGGCGCAGCGAACAGCTCGGCTTCTCCGCCTTCTTCGTGCCGACCTTCGCGGGTGCGGGCAAGGGCACGATGTTCTCCCAGTTCCCCGCGCTCGACTTCCCCGTGCTCGCGCTGTCCGGCTTCCACGGCAGCCTGGGGGTCAACTCGGGCATCCCGCAGAACGTGTACCAACTCGACACCTCCAACATGAAGCAGTTCAAGGACTCGAAGGGCGACATCCTCAAGAAGAGGCTGCTGCCCGGCGAGACCATGAAGCTGCCGAACGGCGCCGGCTCGATCACCTTCGAGAAGGACATCAAGGAGTGGGCCGGCTTCCAGGTCACTCAGCAGCCCGGCAGTGACTGGGCGCTGGTCGGGGCCTTCACCGCGATCTTCGGTCTCGCCGGGTCGCTCTTCATCCAGCGCCGCCGCGTCTGGGTGCGGGCCACCACCGGCGCCGACGGTGTCACCGTCGTCGAGATGGCGGGCCTGGGCCGCAGCGAGTCCGCGAAGCTGCCCGAGGAACTCGGCGACCTGGCCGCGCTGGTGCACGAGCAGGCGCCGACCAAGTCCGACGAAGACGAAGCTGAAGCCGCAGACGCCGCCACAGCCGCAGCCGTAGACGCAACAGACGAAGACGAACCGCACCCCGACGCCGAACCCCCCGTACCTGCCGAAGGGCCTGAGAAGTGACTCTCGCCACCGCAACCGAGCTGGCCACGGCCACCAACGAACACCTCGCCAATATCAGCAACACGCTGATCTACTCCGCGATGGCCGTCTACATGCTGGCGTTCTTCGCGTACATCGCCGAGTGGCTCTTCGGCAGCCGCAGCAAGGTCGCCCGCACGGCCAACGCGCTCACCGCGCAGAACGACAAGAGCGCGAAGGCCAAGGCGGCTCCCGCTGTCACGGTGAAGAAGGCGGGCGGCACCACCGTCCTGGAGCGGCCGCAGGTCGTCACCCGGTCCGCGGTCGGCGCGCGTGACGTGCCCGACGGGCCCGGTGCGCATGGCGGGGACGAGCAGGGCGACCTCTACGGCCGTATCGCCGTGTCCCTCACCGTGCTCGCGTGGGCCGTCGAGGCGGCGGGTGTGGTGGCCCGCGCCACGTCGGTGCGGCGTGCCCCGTGGGGCAATATGTACGAGTTCAACATCACCTTCTCCACCGTCGCCGTCGCCGTGTACATCGTGCTGCTCGCGCTGAAGAAGAACGTCCGCTGGATCGGCCTCCCGCTGGTCACCACGGTCCTCCTCGATCTCGGTCTCGCCGTCACTGTCTTGTACACCGCGAGCGACCAATTGGTTCCCGCGCTCCACTCGTACTGGCTGTACATCCATGTCTCGACGGCGATCATCTGCGGCGCGGTCTTCTACGTGGGCGCGGTCGGCACCCTGATGTACCTCTTCAAGGACTCGTACGAGAACAAGCTCGTGAACGGCGGCCAGCCCGGCCGCTTCGCGACCTCCGTCATGGAGCGACTGCCCTCGGCGGCCTCGCTCGACAAGTTCTCGTACCGCGTGAACGCCGCCGTCTTCCCGCTGTGGACCTTCACGATCATCGCGGGCGCGATCTGGGCGGGCGACGCCTGGGGCCGCTACTGGGGCTGGGACCCGAAGGAGACGTGGGCGTTCATCACGTGGGTCGCCTACGCCTGCTATCTGCACGCCCGCGCGACGGCCGGCTGGAAGGGCCGCAAGGCGGCGTACATCGCGCTGATCGCCTTTGCCTGCTTCCTCTTCAACTACTACGGGGTCAACATCTTCGTGAGCGGCAAGCACTCGTACGCGGGTGTCTAGCCGGTAAGTCCTTCTCGGCCGAGGCCGGTTCCTGTGGCGTGAGTCACGGGAACCGGCCTTCGTCGTACGGACAGGGGGAAGGTGTGGATACGACTCCGAGCACTCCGAGCACTTTGAGGAAACGCATCCGCGCGGGGGACCACGACGCCTTCGGCGAGCTCTTCGACGCGTACGCGCGCTCCGTCTACAACCACGCCTATCGCCTTACGGGGGACTGGGCGCAGGCCGAGGACGTGGTGTCGCTGACCTTCCTGGACGCCTGGCGCCTCCGCGACAGACCCGACGAGGAGGGCGGCTCGCTGCGGCCCTGGCTGCTCGGGATCGCCACCAACGTCACGCGCAACACGCGCCGGGCGGCCCGAAGGCACGCGGCGGCCGTGGCCCGGCTGCCCCGCGACGAGGCGGTGCGCGACTTCGCCGACGAGGTCGCCGGGCGTCTGGACGACGCCGCCCAGCTGGCCCTCGTACGCACGGCCCTGCGGACACTGCGGCGGGCCGAGCGGGAGGTGCTGGCCCTCTGTGTCTGGTCGGGGCTCGACTACGCGGCGGCGGCCGAGGCGCTCGGGGTGCCCGTCGGCACCGTACGGTCGCGGCTCTCCCGCGCGAGAACAAAACTCGCGAAACATCTGAAAACTTCGGAACTGCCCTCGGGGCGCGGACAGATGAGAGGTGACCGCACCACCGCGGTCGGGCCCATGAGGGAGGGAAACCGATGAACCAACTTCCCGAATTTCCTGAGCGAGACCTTCCGCCGGGCCGTCACCGACTCCTCAAGGAGCATCTGATGACCGAGATCCGGCAGGACGAGCAGGCAGCGCAGGAAGAGCGGCGGGCCGGGGTGCCCGCGCGCAGAGGCACCGCGTGGCTGCGGCCCGCGATCGCGGCGGCGGCCGTCGCTACCGCCGCGGCCGTCACCTTCGTCGTGCTGCCGTCCGGGCAGAGTGGCACCCCGTCCGCGCGGGGCGGCACGGCGTCCACCGCCGAGGCGGCCACGGACGCCGCCCAGCTCCTGGAGAACATCGCGCTGGCGGCGGCGGAGACCAAGACCGGCGAGATCCGCGACGACCAGTACACGTATGTCAGGACCAAGAGCGCGTACGGCATCCAGGGGCACCCCTGCACAGCTGCCACCGCCGGGCCGCTGCACACCAGGGAACTGTGGAGGGCCGTCGACGGAAAGCGGGCGGGACTGCTGCGCGACCCGGACCTCCTGGGTGAGGTGCCGCTCGAAGCGGACAAGAAGACCTACCGGCAGGCCACGTTCTACCGCAACCTGGAGAAGCTGCCGACCGACCCGGACAAGATGCTCGCGTGGCTGTACAAGAACAAGACGGGTGAGGGGCGCAGCGACGAGGATCTGGCCTTCGACCAGGCGGGCGAGCTGCTGCGGGAGACCTTCCTGCCGCCCAAGGTGAGCGCCGCGCTCTACCGCGCCGTCGCGAAGATCCCCGGCATCGTCGTCGTGCAGGACTCCGTGGACGCCGTGGGGCGGCACGGGATCGCCGTCGGGTATGTCGGCAAGGGCAAGATCTCACGGGACGAACTGATTTTCGACAAGAAGTCGCTGAATTTCCTCGGCGAGCGGGACGTCGTTCTCAAGGACGCCAAGACCAACAAGGGTCAGGTCTGCGACGGCGTCATCAAGGCCGGGTCGGTCACCGGCACCAACGCCGTGCTGGAGCGGGCAGTCGTCGACAAGGCGGGGCAGCGGCCCTGAGCGGCCCGCTCCCTCACTTGTAAAGGAGCAGGTCAGCGGCCTTATCGGGTGCGGAACGCCCCGCCACGCGCCACGCTGGAGTCATGACCCGACCCATCGACCGACCACCCATCGAAGAGGGCGTCACCGAGACCCGGGGGGACGCGCGGGTCCTGCACTACCTGCTGCGTCTTCCCCAGCCTGTGGAGAAGGTCTGGAAGGCGCTGGCCACCCCCGAAGGCCTGCGGGGGTGGCTGGCCGCCGCCGAGGTCTTCGAGCCGCGGCTCGGCGGGGCCGTCACCCTGCACGGGCTGGGCAGCGGGCGGATCACCGCCTGGGACGTGGAGCGCGTCGCCGAGTACACCGTGGAGGGGCGTGGGCGGGTCCGGTTCCATCTGGAGCGCGGGGCGCCGGACGGCACCGGCACCACGGTCCGTTTCACCCACGAGCTGGAGGAGGAGCGGGAGCCGCCTTGGCGGGCTCGTTTCGAGCGGCTCCGGGCCGCACTCGGAGGCCAGGAGCCGACACAGGCCCTATGACGGCGGCAGGCACTCCTGCGCCGGAGGCTTCCCCTCCGGCCAGGCGATCTTCACGAAACGGGAGCGGCTGTCGGGGGTCAGTTCCACGATCGGTACGGCCTTGTCGTACGGATTGCCGTGGGCGTCGAGGCAGATCCACCCGCTCGCCCCGTTGACCCGCAGCTGCTTGCCCTTGACCTGCGGCCACTGGAGGCCGACGTCCGCGAGGGCCGGGATCTTGCCGGTGGGCGACGCCCCGCGGATGCCGTGCACGGCGAGCCGCATCGCGTCGTACGCGATGATCAGCTGGCCGTCGTCCAGCGCGACCTTGCCGACCGGGCCGACCGGTTCCCGCCCGGCGCTGTCGAGCAGCTGCTGGAGCACCTTGGCGTCGGCCGCGCTGCCGCCGGTCTTCGCGGTGTCCTTCAGCCAGGCGTCCGGGTGGGCGAGGGCGGTGTACCGGACGGTCAGCCGCGGGTCCTTGAGGGCGGCCGGGTCGAGGTCCTTGTCCCCGGCGAGGTACGAGCCCTCGTCGCCGGTGAGCACGGTGAAGCGGCGGTCGGAGCAGCCGCGGGTGCCCAACGCGTTGATGAACTGGCGCAGTTGGGTGTGCCTGCCCGCGAAGAGGATGGTGTCCGTGGTCTTCGGCGTGTTGCACAGGATGTTGGCGATCTGCGCGAAGACGTTGGCGGTGCTGCCCTCCTTGCTGCGGTCGGCGGGCGGCGTGAACGGCTGGGCTTCGTAGCGCGCGCCCTTGAGCATCTTCTCGAACGACTTCTGGAGCGTGCGTGTGTACGGGTCGCCCGTGCGGTCGTACACCAGGAACGCGTTGGCGGCCGAGACCTGGGCGAAGGAGGCGAGGGCGCGCGCCTCGTCGGTGTTGGTGGGGGAGACGCGGGCGAGCCCGGGGAAGGGGTCCTTGCCGTTCTGTCCGTTGGCGAGGTTGTCGGCGGTGATCGAACTCCCTATCACCGGGATGCCGAGGCGGGTCAGCTCCTGCACGGCCTTCTTGTTGTTCTCGGTGCTCAGGCCCACCCCGGTCACCGCGCGCAGCCGGTCGCGTCCCTTCGTCATGCCTTCCAGCTGGTCGACCGTGTGCCGCCAATACGCGCCGGTGGAACCGGGGTTGGCGAGCACCAGCCGGATCTTCGGCTTCAGCCCGGTGGTGACATGGTTGGCCTGGTACTGGGCCAGATAGGCGCCCTGGAGCTCATGCAGCACATCGCCCAGGTTGTCGGCGTCGGTCGCGGTGAAGGGTTCGAGCAGGGCGACGGTGACGTAACTGCCGGGCTTGAGGCGGTGGTTCTCACGGTTGATCGCCTGGACGGTCTCGGCGAACTGGGGCCGTCCGAAGGCGTACGTCGTCGACGAGACGCCCACGCATTCGTCACTGCCCTTCGGCTGGACGACCCCCGGGGCGCAGGACCGGTCCTCCTTCGTGGCCGTCATGCCGCCCCAGACGCCGAGGGCCGCGAGGGCGGCCGCGAGTGTCAGCGCGACATACCTGCGGAATCGAATCTCCCAGACGTCCTCGCGCAGCCAGGTCCACACGCGTGCCATCACCGGCCCCCGTCCCCGTTCTCGTCGTCGTCGCCCGGGATGCGGAAGGGGCGGCCGGCCAGGGCGTCCGACGGCCAGTCCCGCGAGGCCCGCCACAGCAGGGCGTTGCCCGCGGGCCGCAGATTCGACAGCTGCTCCAGCTCGAACCGCAGCCGCTCGGTCACCTTCGGGTCCGGCAGGACCAGCGGATCGGTCAGCTGCCACACCGCGTGCAGCAGCCGTCGTACGCGCAAGTGCAGTACGGCGTCCACGCTGTCCGGCGGCTGCTGGGCCGCGTCCGTGTGCCCGAGCGCGACGGAGGCCCGGTCGTCGTGGCCGTCGAAGTCGTGGCCGTCCGGGTCGTGTGCGTGGTAGTAGGGCGCGGACGCGATGAAGACCAGGGACGACAGCCAGGCCCTGGTGTCGGTGCGCGGGAAGGTGTCGCGCAGGTGCGCCACCGCGAAGTCCGCCTTGCCCAGGGCGAGTTCGTGGTGCAGCCGGTAGCGGGCGTTGGCGTGCGGGTCCTCGTCGTCGTAGTGGTCGATGAGGGTGCGGTGCACGGCCCGCCACCGCTCGTGGTCCCGGTCGCCGTGGTGCAGCCGCAGCAGGAGCAGGGCGCGCAGGAACGGGTCGCCGACGAACTGCCCGGCCGCCGTCGGCCAGCCCTCCGCCGAGAGCCGCTCCTCCAGGTCGAGGACGCCCGACGCGCCGAAGTCCTCCGGGAGTTGGGCCTGGGCGAGCGCGCACGCCGAGTCGCGGTCGTGGGCCGCGGCGAGCACGGTCAGCTCGTCCAGACGGCCGCCGGGCACGAGCCGGTCGAGGAGTTCCTGATAGGTGGGGCGGCCGTCGTGGTCCTCGTGCACGGCGACGTCCGCGGTGAGCAACGCGCCCAGCGACGCGGCCCCTTGGGGCAGGTTCTGCCGGGCCGACTCGGCGAGCAGGGTGATGCCGAGCGGGCTGCCGCCCGTCAACCGGTGGGTGGCGTGCGGGAGTTGCGGCGGCACGACTGTTGTGCCGGAGGACGCGCCCAGCCGGTCGGAGGCGGTGTCCACGATGTGCAGCGTGTCGTCGGGCGTCAGCGGCGGCAGCGACACGAGCAGCGCCCGCGAGGACGGCGAGGTGCCCGGCGTCCAGCCGGACTCCCGGGCGGTCTCGGGGAGCGTAAGGCGGCCGGCGTTGCGCAGCGCCGGGTGGCTGTACCCGCGGAGCGCCGTGAAGAACACGACCTGATCGGCGATGCCGTCGGCGCGGTCCCGCAGCACCGGCTCCAGCAGCCCTAGACCCGCGGGTTCCTGCACGTTGTCGATCAGCACGAGGGGGCGCCCCCGGCGGTGCGAGCGCTGCATGACCCCCGCGTACGCGTCGTCGAGGTCGGCCAGCAGGGCCCGTACGAGATAGCGCTCGGCGTGTCTTCGCGAGTCGCCGCCGGCCCTGAAGTGCCGGGACAGGAGGATCAGCGCGAGCTTGGGGCTGCCGCCCGCGTTCGGATAGTCGCGGTACCAGGCGGCGGCCCTGCGCAGCCGGCGGGGGGCGGGGCCGATCCCCTCGGCGAACGCCTCCAGGGTGGCTTCGATGATCGGCGCGATCACCGGACCCGTACCGCTCAGCGAGGCGATGACCTTGGAGATCACCTTGCTCACCCAGCGGCCCGCGAACCCCGACAGCCGGCCGCCGCCGGTCTCGTTCAGCAGCAGGATCCGCTCGGCCTCCTGCCGGATGCGCGGCACGTCACGGTCGCTCCAGCCGCCCGCCGCGACCGCGAGCAGCCCCGCCGCCAGCCGGGGAAAACCGATCCGCCCGGCGCCCGTCACCGGCTCGGCCAGCTGCTCCGCGACCGTGGTCAGCGCCTGCCCCACCGGCGACCACGACTCCACCGGGCGCTCGGCCGGAGGACCACCGAACTGCCGCTCCTCACCGTCGATCAGCGCGACCGGGGTGTGCCCGCGATAGGCGTCGCGCAGCTCGCCCAGCACGGCACTCTTCCCGAGCCCCCGCCCGCCCGCGAACACCACGAACGGCAGCTCGTCAGCGTGCTCGTACGGTGTCGCCCGAAGCTGATACGGCCGCAGACCGACAAGCCGTGACGCAAGCCCCGGCGGATCGGTGTCGAACAGCCCTCCCCGGCCGTGCAGCCCTCTGTGCACCGCATCTCCCCCTGTTGCGGTCCGAGTCCCGCCTGCTGCTGATCCCGCTGCTGTTCCTGTCGTCATGGCTGCTTTGAGGTGTAGCAACAACAGTTTAAAAAGGGGGAGTTGGTTCGGGATAGGGCGCCTGGTGTCCGTTGGGTTACGAAAGTGTCGGGACCGTGGACCTGCTTTGAGCGAGAAGGACCTCTGCCGTATCTTCTGCCGCGCCTCATCTGCTGTCGCGCCTCGTGACTTCTGCCAAAGCGCGCGTCACAGGGCTACCTTGATCGGTGGCAGCCGGGGCAGGTTGGCGCGGGGGGAGCGGCATGGAGGCACTCGGGGTCGGTGACCCGCCATACATCGGGCCGTACCGGCTGATCGGGCGGCTCGGCGGGGGAGGCATGGGGCAGGTCTATCTCGCCCGGTCGGCGGGCGGGCGTACCGTCGCCGTGAAGGTGGTCCAGGCCGGGTACGTCCAACACCCGGAGTTCCGGCGGCGGTTCGCGTACGAGGTCGAGGCGGCACGCAAAGTCGGCGGCACCTGGACGGCGCCCGTGATCGACGCCGACACCGAGGCCGGGACACCGTGGGTGGCCACGAGGTACGTCGTGGGGCCCGATCTGCACACGGTGGTCGCGGGGCCCCACGGGCCGCTGCCCGAGGACTCGGTGCGGGTGCTCGCGAACGGCCTCGCCCACGCGCTGCGGGACATCCACGCGGCCGGCCTCATCCATCGTGACCTCAAGCCCTCCAACGTCCTTGTCACCGTCGACGGGCCCCGCGTCATCGACTTCGGCATCGCGCGAGCCCTGGACACCATGGTGGAGGGGATCCGGACGCGCACGGGCGCGGTGATCGGCTCGCCGGGGTTCATGTCGCCGGAGCAGGTGCGCGCACAGCGGCTGACACCCGCGTCCGACGTGTTCTGCCTGGGATCGGTGCTCGCGTACGCCGTCTCGGGGCGGACTCCTTTCGGCCAGCCCGACAGCGAGCTGCACGTCCTGATGTTCCGGGTGGCCGAGGAAGAGCCCGACCTCACCGGAGTCCCTTCCGGTCTACGGGAGTTGGTGAGCGACTGCCTGGCCAAGGACCCGGCTCGGCGCCCTGACGTCGACGAGGTACTGCGGCGTACGCGGGCGGGGACGAGTCCGTGGCTGCCCGGGGAACTGCTCGCCGATCTGGGGCGGAGGGCGGCGCAGTTGCTCGATACGGAGGGCGGCCATGAGCCGTCGGCGGCACCTGCCGCGCCATCGGCTCCGGCCTCGCCTCCGGCCTCAGCTCCGGCTCCGGCCTCGCCTCCGGTTGTGGCGGCGCCATCATCACCCACATCGGTTCCGGTCCAGCCGCCGAAGGCCCCGCCGCTCGCGGACCTGCCCCCTGCGGCTGCGCTACTGCCCACGGCCACCGCGACGGTCTCGCCTTCCTCCGGCACCCCGGCGGCGCCGCCCCGGCCGAAGCGGCGCCGCGGCCGCACGCTCACCGTGGCGCTGGGCGGTGCGGCCGTCGTGGCGGCGCTCGGAGTCACGCTCGCGATGAATCTGCCGGGCGGCTCGGAGGGCGACACGGGGGGCGCCACGGGCGGCTCGACGGGAACCACGGCGAAGGCCACGGCGAGCGCCACGGGAGCCACGGCGAGCGCCACGGGCGGCGGAAACCGTCCCGAGTCCTTCGACGGGGTGTGGGAGACCGAGTCCACCAGCGGTAAGAACGCCCCGTACCGGCGTATCGACCTGACCGGCGTGGACACGGACTACGTGAATGCGGGCACGGCCACGTTCACGTTCCGCAGACAGGGCAAGCACTGCTGGGGTACGGCGACGGTCGAGTCCCGCGGCGACGACAAAGTCGTGCTCACCACCACGACGGCCAATTACGACCCGGCCGGCACGACCTCCGAACCCATGTGCGCCGGGGCGGGCACCAAGTACACGGTGGAAAAGAGGGACGGCGGCCTGCGTTGGACGGCCTACGGCTACACCGCGGACCTGGAGCGCACGACGGATCAGCCGACTGGCTCGGCCGACTAGCTCAGCCGACCGTGATCGAGTCCAGCTTCTCGCGCAGATAGACGTGGGAGTCGACGGGGCCGTACGCGACCCGGCCCACCGGCGCGGGCACGGACTCCACGACCGTCCCCGGTGTGCACTCGCCGAAGTAGACCAGCGACATCAGCTCCTCGGCGGGGACGTCGGAGGGCGGCGGCAGGACGCGGTGGCGGCCGGAGCGCCAGCGGTCGCCGGTCCAACGGGCCATCAGGTCGCCGATGTTGATGGTGAAGGCGTCCGGGTCGAAGGGGGCGTCCTCCCAGCCGCCCTCGTCCGTGTAGACCTGGAGGCCGCCCTTGCCGGCCTGGCGGTCGAGGATCGTGACGGTGCCGAAGTCGGTGTGGGGGCCGATGCGGAACTGGCCCGGCTGGGGGTTCCCGATGACCTCCGTGCCCGGGTACCAGTTGATGTTGAAGCCGTACGTCGGGTGGTCCATGTGCTTCGTGAAGAAGTCGGGGTCCAGGCCGAGGGCCTCGCCGAGGAGGGCGAGGAGGTGGTTCTCCAGTTCGCCCATCCTCGTCAGGTACTCCTCGCACAGCTTCTGGAGTTCCGGGGTCTCGGCGGGCCACACGTTCGGCGCGTACCACTCCGCGTTGGTCTCCGGGTCCTCGAAGGGCTCGTGCGTCGCGAAGGTCAGCGACTCCTTGAGGTCCGGCGGGGTCTCCGTACCCTCCGAGTAGCCGTTCGCCTCGGCGCCCGGGCCGAGCCAGCCACGGCCGCCGACCTGGGCGGCGTACGGCTGCTTCGTCTCGGTGGGGAGGGTGAAGAAGGCGCGGGCGGCCTCGCGGATGCGGATGCGGAGGGTGGGGTCCACGCCGTGGCCGGTCACCAGGAGGAAGCCGGCCGTCTGGAGGGCTTCGTCGACCGTGCGGGCGGTGTCCGCGCGGGATTCCGGGTCCCCCGAGAGCCAGGGGCCCAGGTCGATGGTCGGGATGCGCGGGGCGCGGGGGGTACGGGCGTCACTCACCGATGTCCTCGTTCCACAGTGCCGGGTTGTTCTTGATGAAGTCGCGCATCAGGGATGTGCACTCGGGGTCGTCCAGCATCACGATGTCCACGCCGTGCTCCGCCAGCCAGTCGTGGCCGCCGTGGAAGGTCTCGGCCTCGCCGATCACCACCCGGGAGATACCGAACTGGCGGACCAGACCGCTGCAGTACCAGCACGGCGAGAGGGTGGTCACCATCGTCGTACCGCGATACGTCCGTTGCCGTCCGGCGTTGCGGAAGGCGGCCGTCTCCGCGTGCATCGAGGGGTCGTCGTCCTGGACGCGGCGGTTGTGGCCGCTGCCGAGGAGGGTGCCGTCCGCGCCGTACAGCGCCGCCCCGATGGGGATACCGCCCTCGGCGAGCCCGGCGCGGGCCTCCGCGACGGCGGTGGCGAGCCATGCGCGTGCCTGTGCCTGATCGACTGGTTGATCGATGCGCTCCATGACTCCACTCTGCTGTGGCCGAAACACGAGGGCAACGTGCGGAAAGTACTCTCCGGGCAGCCCGCACCCGGACGGACTGTCAGCGCCTCTGGAGGTTCCCGTGCCCGCACTCACCCTCCGAGACATCCTGGCCCTCGACCCCGTCCGTGGTACCGAGCCCGAACTCCTCGCGGGCGAGGGCGCCCTGGACCGGCCCGTCCGGTGGGTGCACTCCAGCGAGGTGTACGAGGGCGCGAACTTCCTCGACGGTGGCGAACTGCTCCTCACCAACGGCTTCGGGCTCACCGACGCCGACGAGGCGACGCGCCGACAGTACGTCCGTGAGCTGGCCGCGCGCGGTGCGGCGGGGCTGGCCGTGGAGGTCGGGCGGTCGCTCGTGCTGATGCCCGAGGAGGTCGTCGACGAGGCCCGCCGGCTGGGGCTGCCGCTGATCGCCCTGCACCGGGTGGTGCCCTTCGTCCGCATCACGGAGGCCGCGAACCGGGCGATCGTGGCGCGCGGCCTGTCGGGGCGCGGTTCCGCCGTACGTCCCTGGGGCGACGATCACACCGCCGCCCTGCTGGCCGACCTCGCCGACGGGCAGCCGCTCAACCAGCCCGAGGTGGAGGCGCGCGCGGCGCTCGCCGGGTTCCATCCGGGGGCGGACGCGCGGCTCATCGGGGTGTCGGTGCACGGCGCGCGCGACCTGGGCGTGATCGACCGCGCGGCGCGGGCGCTGGGCGGGGCGTCGGTGCTGCGGGCGGTGTTTCCGGGGGATGCGCTGGCGTTGGTGGCATGGGCGGGAACGGGCGCAGGAGCGGGAGAGGGGGCGCGGGGCATGGTGGTGCGCGACGGCGCGCGAGCCAGGACTACTCCTCCGCGCACAGCGCACGCCGGAGCGCGGCCGGGCAGCACGCGCGACCCTGTGCGCGCCGTGCAGGACGCCTTCCGCGCCGCTGCCTCTGCCGAGCCGGACCTGACCGTGGCCGTCGGGCACGCGGTCGCGGTGGGGAGCGGATGGCTGCGCTGGAGCGACACGTTGCGAGCGGCCCGTACGACCCTGGAGCTGGCCCTCACCGTGCCGCCCGCCGAACCGCCCACCGCACAGGGCCCGACCGTGACTTCCTCGCGGGCGCTCGCTCTGGAACGGGAGCTGACCCGAGGCGGTGTCGACGCCAACCGCGACCGCCTCGCCCGTCTCGTCCAGCACACCCTGGGCCCCCTGCTGGCCTGGGAGGCGGCCCACCCCAGCGACCTCGTCCGCACCCTGGAGGTCCACCTCCGCCACGGCTGCTCACCCACCCGCACGGCCGCGCTCCTGCACATCGGCCGTCAGTCCCTCTACCAGCGCCTCGAACGCATCGAGACCCTGCTGGGCCTGGAGATCGACGACCCCGACCTGCTGGGGGAGTTGCTCGCGGCGGCTTGTGCGCATCGGGTGGTGCGGGGGAGGGGAGAGGCTTCGGTACGGGGGCTTCGCACGGTGGCCTGAGACCGGGAGGTCTGGGACACTCCGGACAGCGGCATCCGAGGGGCACGACACGGTGGCCCGGGGGACGGGGGGAGTCGCGATGAAGACGCGCTATGGGTTCCTGATCGCCGGGGGAGCAGTCCCCCTAGTCCTGGGGACGTTCATCCGGCGCCTTCCACAGGCCAACGCCGTCGTTGTCGAGCGCTTCGGCCGCTACACGCGGACGCTCAACGCCGGCCTCAACATCGTGGTGCCGTTCGCCGATGTCATGCGGAATCGGATCGACCTCCGCGAGCAGGTCGTGTCGTTCCCTCCGCAGGAAGTCCTCACCCTGGACACCCTGGCCGTCAAGATCGACACCGTCGTCTACTTCCAGGTGACCGACGCCCGGGCCGCCACCTACGAAGTCACCAGCTACCTGCGGGCCATCGAGCACCTCACGGTCACCTCCCTGCGCGACTTCTGCGGCTACATGGACCTGGAACGCATCCTGAGCTCCCGCGAGGAGATCAGCGCGGGCCTGCGCGGCATCCTCGACGAAGCCACCGGCAAGTGGGGCATCCGGATCAACCGCATCGTCGTCAACACGATCGACCTGCCCGCCGCCGCCCGTGAGGCGCTGGAGCGGGGGGCGCACGCCAGGAGCGACGGACGCGTAACCCGCCTGCGGGCCGGGGACGAAGCCGGCGAGCTGTAAGGGGAGCACTGGGCAGGGCGGCTCATGGCTCCGTGCTCAGGGTGCCGCCTCCGCCTCCGCCCCTGACTCCGCCCCCGCCTCTGCATCCGCCTCCGGCTTCCGGGCGAGGATGAACGCCTGCGCCGTGTTCTCCCGCGCGTCGGCCTCACGCACGAGCCGGGCGACCTCGACGAGCCCGGCAGTACGCAGCAGTTCGGCGACACGCTCGGGCGGGAAGCGGTAGACGTGGAGGTCCACGTCATGGCCGTAGGCGTGCTCCAGGCGTACCCGCTCGTCGCCCACCTTGAAGGCGATGAGCAGGTGGCCGCCGGGCGCCAGCACGCGGTTGAACTCGCGGAAGAACAGCGGAAGTTCGTTCAGCGGCGTGTGCACCGTGGAGTACCAGGCGAGGGCCCCGGCGAGCGAGTCGTCCTTGATGTCGAGGCCGGTCATCGAGCCGACCTCGAACCGCAGATGCGGGTGACCGCGCCGGGCCACCGCCACCATCTCGGGCGACAGATCGATGCCGTACGCATCCAGCCCGAGCCCCTCCAGATGTACGGTCACCCGCCCCGGCCCGCACCCCAGGTCCGCGACCTCTCCGCCCCCACCGGCCCGCACCTTGTCCGCGAAGGCGGCCAGCATGGCCCGGTCGAACGGCTTGTTCTCCAACTCGTCCTTGAGGAGCTCGGCGTAGTCGACGGCGACGGTGTTGTACGAGGCCCGGATGGCTTGGAGGTGAGAGGTCGGGTGAGAGGTCATGGCGGTGAACCTAGCGCGAGGCGGCCCAGCGGTTCGAGAGACCGCGTGACAGACCAGGAACACGCGGTCCGTACCTACGCGGCCCCTCAGCCGCCCACCCGCAGCAGCAGCTTGCCCGTGCTGCTGCGGGTTCCCATCAGGCGGTGGGCCTCGCTCGCCTCCGCAAGCCCGAACTCCGCGGTCACCGGCAGGGAGACGACCCCCTCGACCACGGTCCGGAACGCCTTCTCGGCGATCGCGCGCAGCTCGCCCGGTGCCGTCTGGGCCAGCCCGAGGATGGAGAACCCGGCGACCGACAGCCCCGTCGGATAGAGCTCCGGCTGCCCCACCTTCCACGGCTCGGCCGAGCTGGCGTTGCCGAAGGAGACCAGGCGGCCGAAGGGGGCGAGAGAGGCGAGGCTGCCCCGGAATGTCTCGCCGCCGACCGGGTCCAGAGCCAGCTCGACGCCCCGGCCGTTCGTCGCGGCTCGCACTTCCTCCGTGAAGGAGCCGACGAAGACCTCGTCGTAGCCGTGGTCGAGGGCGTATTTGGCCTTCGGCTCGGCCGACACGACGCCGTACACCGCCCCGGCCCCTGCCGCCTTCGCCAGCTGCCCGGCCACCGTGCCGATTCCGCCCGCCGCGCCCTGCACGAGGACCGTCTCGCCGGGTTGCAGCCGGCCCACGGTGTGGACGAGGGCGTACGCCGTCGGAAGCACCGTCGGCAGGGTCGCGCCCGTGCGCAGGTCCACGCCCTCCGGCAGCGGGAAGACGGTCACCGCGTCGGCCACCGTCACCTCCGCGTACGCGCCGCCGTCCGTGAGGGCAGCGACCTCCTGGCCGACCGCCAGCCCCTCGACGTCCGCTCCGACGGCTCGGATCCGGCCCGAGACCTCAAGTCCCGGACGGAACGGGAGACTTGCTACGCGATAGCCCTCCGAGCGCGCCTTCAGGTCCGCGAAGTTCACGCCGACGTAGGCCACGTCGATGCTGACCTGCCCCGGGCCGGGCTCGGGGGCCTCCGTCTCCACGATCTTGAGGACGTCGGGACCGCCGTACTCCAGGAACTCCACCGCACGCATGGCACACCCCTACCGAGTGCTCGACTGTTCAATGAAAAGCGAACACTCGGGAGTGTATGGTTTTCATCGAACACTCTGCAAGCAGGCACGAGAGGCTCAAGGAGGCGGGCATGGTGGAGCGCACCAGCCATCGGGCGGCGCCCGAGCACACCCACCCCGACGAGGTCCCCGTGCCGACCGCGCTCGCCGCCCTCGCCGATCCCGTACGCATCACGCTCGTACGGGAGCTGGCGGGATCCCCCGAGTGGACACGCAGCTGCGGCAGCTTCGATGTGCCGGTCGGCAAGGCGGCCCTCAGTCACCACTTCACGGTGCTGCGCGGGGCGGGTCTCGTGGAGCAGCGGGACGAAGGGCCCAAGCGCGTCAACCGGCTCCGCCGCGAGGAGTTCGACGCCCGCTTCCCGGGGCTGCTCGCGCTCGTACTCGCTGAGGAGCACGGTCAGCGTGGGGGCTCCATCACCGCGTAGTCCGCGAAGTTGCGGCGGTAACGCGCGTGCCGGGTCTCCTGGGTGTGCCTGCGCTGCCACTCCTCGACGTCCGCCGGGTCGCTGCGCGGACCGGACCCGGCACCGCAGTCGGCCTCGGCCCCCGAGACGCACCGCGCCTCGTACTCCGGCTCCGCCGTCGCGTCCTGCACGATAGTGAACGGCGCGTACCGGAAGATCCGGCGGCGGGCCGGGGTGCCCCCGTGCGCCGCCCTCAGGTGTCGGCGCAGCAGTACGTTCGCGTCGGTCTCCTCGGTGCCGTCGCATCGGACGCGGGCGTCGTCGCGCCGCACGGCGAGGTCCCAGCATGCCGCGCAATCGGGGACGGGTACGGGCGGGCGGCTCACCTCGCCACCCTGATTCTCCGTCACAGTGACATCCCTGAGCGGTAGTTGACGGCCTTCACCTCGGCGCTGAGCCGTTCCTCCGGTGTCGCCGCGCGGATCAGCGTCGGGTCGGCCTGCCACTCCCGGCCGCCGCCGAGCGGGCGCAGCATCGCGTAGGGGCCCGCCTTGCCTCGGTACTCGCCTACCTTGCGAGCCTGTGGGTCGTAGATGAGGGTCCCCGGTTCCACCTGATCGAACATGCTCACTCCGAATGCACTTCGTTACTCTCGGTGTATTCAGCGTTGCTCAAGGGAACGGTCCGTATCAACGCTGGACGCGTGCCACTCGTCCACTGTCACGTGGGGGGACTGCTGTGACGCGACGCAACGCCGAGGGAAGTTCGGCCGCGAGTACCGCTGTTGTGTTCGGTGAGCTGCTGAAGCACTTCCGTGAGGCGGCACTGTTCACCCAGGAGGCGCTGGCGAGAGAGGTCCCGTGCGACCGGTCCCACGTGGCCAAGATCGAGGCGGGGACGCGGGTGCCGCAGGACACGTTCGCCAAGAAGTGCGACGAAGTCCTGGACACGGGTGGGGTGTTGCTGCGGATGTGGCGGCGCATCGACTGGTACCCGGAGGTGCAGCATCCGGACTGGTTCGAGCGCAGGGCCGAGATGGATGCGAAGGCGGTGGCGCTGCGGGAGTATCAAGAGCGGGTCATGCCCGGCATGTTGCAGACACCGGGCTACGCACACGCACTTTTCTCCCGCATCGCGAGCGGTGATGAGGTGGAGGAGCGAGTCCGGGCCAGGCTCAGTCGCCAACCGCGGTTCTTCGACGATGGTGGTCCGCTGTACGTCGCCCTCCTGGACGAGAGTTGTCTGCGCAACGCGGTAGGGGGCGCGGAGGTCATGCGTGACCAATGCGCCCATCTGTTGAGTGTGGGGCAGCGCCCCAACGTCCGTGTCCAGGTGGCCCCGGCGAGCTTCCCCGAGCTTCTGCGCCCCAACGTTTCCATGTCGTTGATCGAGCTGCCCGACGGGCACCGGTGGGTGTATTCGGAGTCGTTGGACCGTGGCCATTTCAACGACGATCCGACCATCTATGCGCGCCACAGCCACGCCTATGATGTGCTCAGGGCGGACGTCCTGTCAGCCCGCGAATCCGCCGCTCTGATCAGCGACGTGATGGAGGGGTACGGGCACGATGGACAGGCACGAACTCAGCGCGGCGACTTGGATCAAGAGCAGCTACAGCGGCGAGAACGGCGGCAACTGCGTCGAAATCGCCCCCGGTTTCCCCGCCGTGGTCCCCGTGCGTGACAGCAAGGCCCCCGAGGGCCCGGTTTTGGTCGTCACCCGGTTGGCCTGGTCGGCGTTCGCGTCGGCTCTGCGGTGACGCCCATGGAGATTCGCGAACTCGCCCTGGCGACCTGGATCAAGAGCAGCTACAGCGGGGACAACGGCGGCGACTGCGTCGAAATCGCCCCCGGTTTCCCCGACTTCGTCCCCGTCCGGGACAGCAAGAACCCTGACGGCCCGGTCATGGTCGTCACCCGCTCCGCCTGGTCGGCGTTCACCGGCCGTGGGGACCAGTGGAACAGCCAGTAACGCTCAGTATTTGATCTTGGTCTCGGGGACTCGGAGAACCCGGGTCGGATCGTGCACCAGGGGACGCGGAACTGACGCACTGGGTACCCGCGTGCCAGGCCCTTCACGTGTGCGAGGGGATTCAGCCGTGCTCTTCCTCCTCCTCGGATTCCATGTGCCGGATTCCCTCGTGGGTGAGGGTGACCATCGCGGGGGTGTTGCCCGGGTCCCAGTCGACGGTGATCAGGCCTTCGCCCGCCAGGTAGGTGCAGGCGGCGGCCAGGTCCTGTTCCGGTACGTGGAGGTCGTGCCGCAGCTGTGCCCCGGTGACGCCGAGGAGACGGTTCCCTTCGACGGCTTCGTACAGGACCCGGAGCACCTGTTCGCGGTAGGTCTTGCGTTCCCGCAGTGTGGCCATGACCGCGTCCTCTCGTGTGCGGGGGTGGGCTCCGGGCCCGGGGCTCTCAGGTCTCGTCGGAGTGGGCGCCCGCGCCGACAGGGGTCCGGCTGGTGGCCAGCCAGGAGCGGGCGGGGCCGGCGGGTGCTGCCGTGTCCACGGTGAGGTGGAGGCGAGTGTCGCCGTGAAGGCCGGGATAGCTGCGCTGTTCCGCTCCGGCGAAGCAGTGACGAAGCGCTTCCGCGACCGCGCGGGCGGCTTCGGGCGTGTGCGCGATGATCCGGACCTCGGCGTGCCCGGGCGACGGCAGTATCTGGGGTTCGATGTTCTTCACGGGCGTGTTCCCTTTCGGAGTGGGCGAGAAGCCGGCGGGTGGGGGCGCCGTGGCGCCCCGTCCGCTGCCCCCGGTCGGAGGAAGGTCTGTTCCTCACCGGTCGGCATCCGTGCGGTGGGCTCGACGACTGGTGTCGTCCGGCAGGCCGGGAGGTCTCGGCAGGGGGTCGCTGAAGTGGTAGGCCGCGATCCGCGCGTCGTGCTGGGCGTTCAGCAGGTGGATCCAGAGCATTCCGATGCCGGTTGCCAGGATGATCAGCGCGACGAGGACGATGGTCTCCATGTCGCTCACCTCCAGGTGCTTCCGGGCAGCGGGAGGGCGCTTCGTCCCATCGGGTACCCGAAGGGGGACATACAGGCCCCGCCTTCGCCCTCCCAGGTGGCTTCCCGGCGCACGGCGTCGCGGATGCCGCGCCTGATGGCGGCTTCGTCGGCCATCAGAACGCCGGCGGTGAGGACGCTGCCGGGGATCGCGGCGGCGGCCATCAGGCGGGCCGCGGCGGCGGGCTCGGTCTCGGGCGGGATGACGAGGAGGTCCCAGCGCCCCACGGTGTAGGAGAGCAGGATCAGCTTGTCGGGGTCCTGTTCGGTGAACCAGGCCACGTGCAGCGTGCGCCCGTCCACGGGCACCGTGTGGGGGATGACCGGCCAGCGGGTGGGGTTCACGGTGACGCGGGTGATGCGCCCCCAGGGTTCCTCCAGGGCGGTGGCGAGCGGGGGGAGCTCGGCTGCAAGGTCGCGGGAGTAGGGCCACCAGGCCCCGTCCAGCTGGCCGGCGAGGGCGGTCTTCGGGGTGAGGGACAAGCGTGCCGGGAGCTCTGCGGCGAGGTCGCGGGGCGCGGTCCGATCGAGGGTCGTGGTCATGATGCGGACCTGCCCCCGGACTGCCCGTCGGCAGTCCGGTTTTTAGGCGATCGCCAGAAATGACACCCGCATGAAAGCGGGTGCGCGAAATACTTCCGGTGCTTTCACTGTACGCCTGTTCGATGTGTCATGACCGGTGTGACCAGGTATTTTCCGGCGGAGGCGCTGTGAAGAGCGGCGGTGCGGGCGGCGGGAGTACCGCGAAACGACGGCGGGCTCGCAAACGTCGCCGGCCGGGCACCGGCGCCGACCTGCTACGAGGCACGGCCGCACCCCGTAGACGGGCGGACCCGCATGGCTGACTCCGACATTCCCGATCTTGGGGAACATTGGTACAGCCGTTGGAGCCGAGAATAATCACGGGGTCTAGCTGCGGATCTCCGTGTTCGTGGTGCGGCTTTCGACTCAGTCCAGGGCGGCGAGGTGATCGGCGGCGCCCCCGCGCCACTCCATCAGGAAGAGGGTCGCGTCGTCGCTGGTCGTGCCGCCCCGTTCCTCCATCAGGGCGTGGGAGAGGGCGCGCACCACCGCACGCACTCGTTTCTCCGCGTGCTCGATGCGGTTGATCCAGTGGACGAGTTGTTCCTCGCCGAACTGCTCTTCGCCGGCCACGTGCTCCTCGATGAGGCCGTCGGTGAAGCACAGCACCCGGTCGCCGCGTTGGAGGGTCTGCTCGCTGATTTGGGGCTGTTCACCGCCGAAGCCGACCGGCAGGGTGGTCGGGCTCTCCAGTGGCTGGACGACCTCGTGGTTACGGATCAGCAGCGGTGCGGGATGGCCCGCGTTGACCCATTGCAGATGGCCCGTTGCGATATCCAGGCGCATCATCTGCGCGGTGACGAAGTGCTCGGGCCCGAACTGCCCGGCGATGGCCTGGTCCATGAACGCGTAGATCTCAGCCAGTCCGATGTCGGCGCGTCTGGCGTGCCGGTAGGCGCCGATGGCGACGGTCGCCATGGTGGCGGCGTTCAGGCCGTGGCCCATCGCGTCGATCACTGCCAGATGCAGGATGTCGTCATTGAGGGCGTAGTCGAAGCTGTCGCCGGCGACCTTGTAGGCGGGCTCGAGGATTCCGGCCACCTCGACCTGCGGGACGGACATGGCCAGCGGGGGCAGCAGGGACCACTGGATCTCCGCGGCCAGGCTCATCGGCTCGCGGCGCCGGGCCTGGAAGAACCGGTCGGTGTAGCTGTGCTTGGTGACCAGCGTGTCGGCGACCAGGCCGGCGAGCCTGCGCAGCAGTCGCCGGTCGTCATCATCGGCGGTGTCCAGGGTGAGGGCCATCACTCCCACCTGGTCGCTGCCGTCCAGCAACGGCAGGTACATCCGGATACCGTCGGCCTGTGACACCTCCACAGGCGTCGCGGACAGGAAGGCCGTGCCGGCGTGGGAGTCACCGATCGGCTCGGGCTCGCCGACGGTCAGCCGCCTACCCGGCAGCGGCACCAGCACCCGCTGGCCGTAGTCCTGCAGGAGGATCGAGACGTCGCGGCCGCCGACCCTGGCCACCTCTTCCGCGACCAGCGGGGCGATCAGCTGTGGCGGCATCTCGTGCGCCCGGTCCAGCAGCACCCCCAGTAGCCGCTCACCGAACCCTTCAGACCGGTCCACCATGGCCTTGTCAGGCCACCGCTCGCTGTCCGCCATGGCCGCCTCCTTCACTCCACCAGAGCCGATTTCGCCTGCTGGATGGGTGTTCCGAGGGGCCGCTCACGGGGCGGCACGGTGTTCGGCCTCGGGGGCTTGGAGCTGGCCCGGCTCACCTTGCACCGCAGAGCCGACGCCTGCCCCGACACGCTCGGGTCCACCCGGCGGTCACGGCAGATCCGCTCGAAGACCCACTCATCTGTACACACGGGCTCCTGACACGACCGTGATCAACCCGCACAGAGTGACGTGGCCGACCAGCCTGAAGAGCCCATTACGCCAAAAGCGGCATGTCGTACCAGGTCGGGACGGGTGGCTCTCAACTTCGGCCTCGGGGAACATCGGTAGTCGGCTCCTCGGCGAACTTCCCGTACGTCCAGCCCGCTCATCAGTCAGAGAAATTCCACCGGCATGCGGCGGACGGTAGCCACCCCCCGCCAGTGATCGAGGATCTTCCTCCGAACCCCCGCACGGGACCGATCATCTGTGCTGCACGGCCAAGATCACGTGCGTGGCGTTACTGACTGTTACGTCGGTCCCCACGGCTGTTCACGTCGGCTCTGCGCTGACCGACCGCCAGATCCTCTCCGGCAGGAGCCGCGCGGCCTCGTCGAGGTCGACGTCGTCGATGCCGGACAGCCAGCGGCGGGCGACGGCGACGACGGGGCCCAGGACCAGGGACTCGATGAGCGCGGGGGGAAGCGGCGCGACCTCGCCGGACTCGATGTGCGCGCTCAGCCACACCGCGAACGGCGACAGCCTGGCCTCCTGGGCGTCGCGGAGTTCCTTGCCCTGGGCCATGGAGAACCGGTCGGCCGTGGAGGAGTGCAGGAGCAGGGCGGCGTCCCGGTGTTCCTGGACGAATTGCAGATACGCCCGTACGACGGCCTGGATGCCCGTGCGGGCGGTGCGGGTATGCCCCAGGGCCGTGACCATCTCGCCCAGCAACCGGCCCAGCCAGCGCTGCGTGAGCGCGGCGAGGAGGCCGTCCAGGCTGCCGAAGTGGTGGTACAGGCTGCCGAGACTGACGCCGCTCGCCTTGGTGACCGCGCTGACGGTCAGGCCCTGCTCGCCCGCGTCGGCGTACACGCGCAGGGCGGCGTCCAGGAGCAGCTCGACGGTGGCCTCGCCACGTTGTTGCTTGGGGCTCATCGAACGGCTGTCCTCTGTCTGGTGCTGTCGCAGCCAGCGTAGATCACATCGTTTCTAGATCGAATTTCTAGAAAGGTGTTTCAGTACGGGTGCCCGTTGGCCACACTGGCTCCGTGGAAATCTCCATATCGCTCACGCCGCAACAGGCCGCTTCCGGTGCCGTCGTCACCGTTCCCCTGCCGTCCGGCGCCACCCAGGTCCGTATCCCGCCCGTCCGGGACGGTGACGTCGTCCGGATCCGTGTCGGGGGGAGCGAGGTGCTCCTGCGTATCCGTGTCACGAGCCTGATGAACCCGTCGAGCCCATCGAGTTCATTGCGCGGCGCCCAATGGGTGGGGGTGCTCGCGGTTGTCGTCGTACTCGTGGTTCTGGTGGTGCTGATCAGGGGGTCCGGCGGCGGCGACAGCGACAGCGCGGCCCCCTCCGTCGACTCGTCCGGCTCCCCGTCCTACGACCCGTACAGCGCGGATCCGTACAGCGCGGATCCGTACACCCAGGATCCGTACAGCGAGGATCCGTACACCCAAGACCCGTACAGCGCGGACCCGTACACCGAAGACCCGTACGACACACCGACCGAGACACCCACCCCGTACTCCTCCGGCACCTGTCTCAACGGAACGCTGCCGGACTCCACGACCGCGCAGGAGGTCAGCGGCGTCGAGGAGGTCTCCTGCTCGGCGTCCGACGCCCACTACGAGGTGATCGACACGATCCCGCTGACGTCGGACATGAGCCGCTGCGACAGCAACTCCCGTACGCAGTACGCGTTTTCCTACACCTATACCCTCAACGGGACGCCGATCAATCAGTACGTTTACTGCTTGATCGGCCTTGGCTCGTACGCGCGCTGAAACGCGTACGCGCACCGAAAGAGGAATCACCGTGAACGGGGAAAACGGGGCAGGCGTGACAGATCTGAACGGCAGCGGAGCCGAGCCGCTGGAGGCGGAGGATCCGCGGTGGATCGGGGAGATCCCGCTGGTGGGCCGGCTCGGGTCCGGAGGCATGGGGCGGGTGTACCTCGGCGTGCACGAGGGGCGGTACGCCGCCGTCAAGCAGGTGCTGCCCTCCGTCGTCGCCGAGGACAAGGACTTCCTGCGGCGCTTCGGACATGAGCTGGACAACCTCGCCCGGCTGCCCGGGGAGGCCACCGCGCCGCTGCTCGCCAGTGACCGCGACGCACGGCCGCCGTGGTTCGCCACCGCGTACGTTCCCGGGCTCACCCTGAGGGAGGCCGTCGAACTGCACGGGCATCCGCTGCCCGCCGACGCCCTGTGGCTGCTGCTGCGGGAGGCGGCCTCGGGGCTGGCCGCGGTGCACGCGCTGGACATGGTGCACCGGGACCTCAAGCCGTCCAACGTCATGCTGACCCTCGACGGGCTCACCCTCATCGACTTCGGTGTCGCCCGTGCCGCCGAACAGAGCCAGCTGACGAGGACCGGCATCGTCGTGGGCACGCCCGCCTACATGTCGCCCGAACAGGCCTCGGGGAAACGGCAGTTGAGCGGCGCCGTCGATGTGTTCGCGCTGGGGTCGATGGCCGCGTACGCGGCGTGCGGCCGGCCGCCCTTCGGCGACGACTCCGGGCACGCCGTGCTCTACCGCATCGTCCACGAGGAGCCCGACCTGGCTCCGCTGCGCGCGCTGGATCCCGAACTCGCCGAGGTCGTCGCGGCCTGCCTCGACAAGAATCCCGAGGGCCGCCCCACTGCTGCGGAGTTGACCGAACTCGCCGGGCGGCACGGGCCGTTCGCCGATCCGCCGTGGCCGGAGACCATCGCCGAGCCGCTGTCCGAGCGGGCCGCTTTCGCGGCGACGGTCCCGGATGCCGACAAGCTGCCCGCCCGTCCCGTGCCGACGCTGCCCTCTCCCGAGCCGAAGGCGGAATCGGACAAGCCGAAGCCTCCGGAGTCGGAGTCGGAGCCGACCCCGGAGGCCGCTCCGGACCCGAAGCGACGCGAACGCCGCCGGACCCGCGTCCTGTTCGCCGTCGTTCCCGTCGTGGTCGTGGCGACCGGCACGACCCTCGCCATCCAGCTGCTGCCGTACGCGTCCTCGCCGGACGACGAGGCACGGACCACGCCCTCCGCCTCGGTTTCGGCGTCGCTCGACCCCACGTCGCCCTCCTCGGGCACGACGAAGTCGCCGTCCTCGTCAGCGGATCCGAGCGGCAAGGGTAAGGACAAGGGCAAGAGCAAGGGGACAGGCGGAACGCAGGCGGACGCCGGGGGCACGAACACAAGCACGGGCACGGGCGCGCAGGACAGCTCCGGCGGGTCCGACACCTCGGACAGCGACGGCTCGGGCGGAAGCAGTAGCAGCTCGGGCAGCTCAAGCAGTTCCGGCAGCACCTCGACGAAAGCCCCCGCCGGCGGCTACTACCAGCTCACGAACGCCGCCGACGGCCAGTGCCTGGTGATGAGCGACTACAGCGGCGCGGTCCTCGGGGAATGTTCGGACAGCCCGGCGGCCTCATGGGCCTACAAGAGCGTGTCGAGCGGCGGATTCCACGTGGTCAACGAGCACACCGGCAAGTGCCTGAGTGTGAGCGCCTACAACATCGTGACGGCCGACTGCGACCAGAGCACCCAGCTGTCCTGGCGCACGGGCTCCGGCGGCACCCTGCAGAACCTGTACAACAGCCGGTGCCTCGACGAGTCCGCAGGCTGGCCGGTCACCTCGACCTGCGTGTCCGGGACGGCATCGCAGCGCTGGACGAGGACATGACCTCCCCTGGCGCCCCTATTGCCCCTGTCGGCCAGTTGGAGTTGGCCTGGCCGACAGGGGCGACAGGGAGCGATCGCCGGTGTTCTCGTTTTCTCAGGCCTTGGCGGCGAAACGTCCGCGCAGCACCGCGTACAGCCCCGCGCTCACCGCGAACCCGACCAGGCAGGTGATGTCACCGAACGACGCCCAGTGCTCCGGCACCCACCCGACGTATTTCTCCTGGTTGGAGAAGAGCGGCACCGACACCGCGACGCCGATCAACAGGGCCGCCAGACCGGGCCAGTTGGTGTAGGAGGCGTCGCCGAGGCGGCGGGACAGTTCCTCGTCCGTGGCCGTGCGGGACTGGAGCCACCGCTCGGTCAGGACGACGCCCAGCCACGGGCCCACCCAGTACGCGATGATCAGCAGGAACGCCTCGTACGCCGATCCCGCGTCCGACAGGGACGCCCACGCCGCCGCCGTGCCGACGACCCCGGACAGCACGACCAGCACGCTGCGGCCCAGCCAGGCGGGGAGCTTCAGGCCGAGCGAGGTGATGGAGATCGCGGAGGAGTAGATGTTCAGGGCGTTCGCGGAGACCGCGCCGAGGATGATGGCGAGCAGCACCAGGTTGCCGAGCCAGCCGGGCAGATGGCCGGTGAAGGCCGCCGTCGGGGTGGCGTCCTTCGGGGCCACGATCGTCGCCGAGGCCGCGCCGATGATCGCCACGATCGCGACCGACACGAACAGCCCGACCGCCGGGTAGAGGACCGTCTTGAACTTGCTCGCCGTACGGGGGAGATAGCGCGAGTAGTCCGTGGCGTACGGGTTCCAGCCGGCCGCGTAGCCCCACGCCGTGCTGAACGCCAGCAGGAAGCCGCCGAGGCCGCCGCCCCCGCCGCCTGTGCCGAGGTGCGCGTCCTTGAACGTCCACACGCCGGCCAGCAGGAAGACCACCGCGAGCGCCGGGAACGCGTACTTCTCGAAGACGTGCACGAAGTTGTGGCCGATGAAGCCGATCAGGATCTCCGCCACCACCACGAGCAGCAGGGAGGGCAGCGGCCGCAGGTCGGTCAGCGTGTTCAGCGCGAAGGCCGCGCTCAGGCTGTTCACCGCGAACCAGCCGACGCCCGCCACCACCGCGTTCACGCCGGACGGCAGGAGGTTGCCCTTGTGGCCGAAGGAGAACCGGCCTATCACCATCTGCGGCACGCCGAACCGCGGCCCGTCCAGGGACAGCACGCCCTGGGTGAGGGCGCCGATCGCGGTGCCGAGGAGGATGGCGGCGGCGGCCTGCCAGAAGCTGAGGCCGAAGAAGAGGACCGAGATCACGCCGATGTAGACGGTCGCGAACTCGATGTTCGGCGACGCCCAGGTCCACAGCAGCTGCAAGGGGCTGCCGTGCCGTTCGGCGTCGGGGATGGGTTCCGAGCCCGCCGTCTCGACGGCGATGACCCGGTCGCCGTACTCGGGGGCGATCGTGGTGGGTGAGCTGGCGGGAGCAGTCGTCATGCGAGGTAAGTGTCCGGCCCGGGCGGGGTCCGGCCCAGGGGCGCATTGTCCGCTTCGGGAGGCTCGTCGGCGTACAACCTGCACGCATCGGCCGACCTGTGGGTATCGGCGGCGCCGATGAGCCCATCGGCAGGACGCCCCACTGGCGCGTGGACCGGCCGCACCGCCCGCTCGTAGCTTCGTCGGCATGACCTCAGAGAACAAGGGCACGGCCCAGCTGACGACCGCGATGGTGCTCTCCGGCACCCTCGGCGTCTTCGTCGTCGAGTCGGGCGCCTCGCCCTTCAACGTCGTCTTCTTCCGCGTCCTGTTCGGCGCCCTGGCGCTGGGCTCCTACGTCGTCGCCCGCGGCTGGCTGCGCGGCCACGGCTTCACCCCGCGCACCCTGGGCCTGGCCGTCCTCGGCGGCGTGTTCATCGTCTTCAACTGGGTCTTCCTCTTCCAGGCGTACGAGAACACGTCGATCTCCGTCGCGACGGTCGTCTACCACACCCAGCCGTTCTACGTGGTCCTGCTGGGCGCCCTGTTCTTCCGCGAGCGGCTCACCGCGGCGAAGGTCGGCTGGGTGGCCGTGGCCTTCGCGGGGCTGATCCTCGTCTCGGGCGTCACGCCCGGCGACTTCACGAGCGGCGGATCGTACGTCGTCGGCGTCGGCCAGGCTCTCCTCGCCGCGCTCCTCTACGGCCTGTCCACCCTGGTCACCAAGCGCATCACCGGCGTCCGCCCGCACCTCATCGCCCTCGTCCAAGTCCTCGTCGGCATCCCCCTGTTGCTCCCCTTCGCCGACTTCGGCGCGATGGCCGGGACAGGCGCCGACTGGGGCTGGCTCGCCGGCCTCGGGCTCATCCACACCGGCCTGATGTACGTCCTCATGTACTCGGCGTACGCCAAGCTCCCGACCGCCAAGATCGCCGTACTCGCCTTCACCTACCCGGCGGTCGCGATGGTCATGGACTGGGCGGTGTACGGCCACCACATCGGGCTCGTGCAGGCGCTGGGCGTTCCGCTGATCGTGACGGCCAGCCTGAAGGTCACCCTTGCGAAGACCGCGAAGACCGCCGCAGCTCCTCTGACACCAGCTTCCGCGCCTGCTCCACGAACAGCCGCACATGCGCCGGAAGCCGCTTCCCGGACCGCCACGCCAGCTGCGTCCGAAGCGTGAACGGCGGCTTCCAGGGCAGCCGTACGAGAGAGCCTTCCGTGAGTTCCGCGGCGACCGTCACCTCGGGCAGCAGTGCGACCCCGAGGCCGGCCGCCGCGGCGCGTTTGGTCGCCTCGATCGTGCCGAACTCCGTGAAGGAGACGGGGCTGAGGGAGTTCAGATTCAGCTCCCGCTCGAACAAGTCCCGGTAGGCGCAGCCGGGTTCGGTGGCGAGCAGCGACTGTCCTACGAGGTCGGCCGTCACGACCGGTTTCCCGGACAGCGCGTGCCCGGGCGCCGCCACCAGTGCTAGCGGCTCCACCGTGAGCACCTCGGAGTCCAGCCCCGCGTGCTCGGTCTGCTCCTCCATCAGGAAGCCGATGTCGTACGTTCCCTGGCGCAGCGCCTGTCGGGTCTCGTCGCCGATGGTGGTGCGGAGTGAAAGGCGTACGCCCGGGTAGCGGTGGTGGAACAGTTCCAGGAGCGGCAGCAGCCGGTACGAGGTCAGCGACTCCATCGTGCCGACGGTGAGCGCGCCGGACGGTTCCTCCGTGCCGACGACCGCCGCCCGTGCCTCCTCGCTCAGCTCGATGAGCTGCCGGGCGTAGGGGAGCAGCCGCTCGCCCGCCTCCGTCAGCCGGATACGGCTGCCGAGCCGGTCGAAGAGCTCCGTGCCGAGTGACGACTCCAGGGCGCGGATCTGGCTGGTCACGCTGGACTGTGCGTACTTCAGCTCGGCGGCGGCCTGGGTGAAGCTCAGCACGGTCGCGACCTTCTCGAAGGTGACCAGCAGCCGCAGCTCCATCAGCTCTCGTTCTCCTCGCCGCGCTCGCGCCGGCGCAGCTCCTCCTCGCGGCGCCGGAGGTCGGCCTCCCAGTCCTTCAGGAGTGCCTCGTCCTTCTTGTTCTCGGCCTTGAGGGAGTTCAGGAACTCGGGGTTGTCGTCCGGGGCGACGAACTGGGTGCGCTGGTTGCGGTGCCACTCGGAGGGGGTGGCGCCGTTTGCCGGGGTCTGGCGGGTCTTGCCCGCCACCAGCCAGGCGATCGGGCCGACCAGGACCTCGCCGAAGAGCAGGATGATGATCACCCACACCACCTTCGGCAGGCCCCGTACCTGCTCCTCGGGTGTGTTCAGGCAGTCGATGAACGCGTAGATCCACAGCGCCAGGACCAGCAGGAAGGGCAGATACCTGAGCATGGCCGAACGATCCCCCAGTGAGCGTTGGTTGTTCGGGGCGGTGTGGGGCCCCGGTGACGCGCACAGGTTAGCGGGTGCCCTCCAGTGGGGTGGGGCGGGTTTCCTCGCCCCCGCCGCCCCTACCCGTCCCATCCCTGGGGGCTGCGCCCCCAGACCCCCGCTCAAAAGATTGCGCAGTTCCCCGCGCCCCTTTTAGGGGCGCGGGGAACTGCGCAATCTTTTGGACCAGCCCCCACCCACCCGCAGCCAAAGAACCGGCCCACGGGGTCTGGGGCGGAGCCCCAGAAGGATGGGACGGGTAGGGGCGGCGGGGGCGAAGAACCGCCCGGTCGCCCCGTGACGGTGGGGCGCGCGCAGGCGTGGGGTGGGGCTCGGCGATACTGGAACGCATGGCTTACGACGATCTTCGCTCCCTGCTGAGGGCACTGGAGCGCGAGGGCGACCTCAAGCGCATCAAGGCCGAGGTGGACCCGTACCTGGAGGTCGGGGAGATCGTCGACCGGGTACAGAAGAGTGGTGGGCCCGCGCTGCTCTTCGAGAACGTGCGCGGGGCTTCCATGCCGCTCGCCATGAATGTGTTCGGGACCGATCGGCGGCTGCTCAAAGCCCTGGGGCTGAAGTCGTACGGCGAGATCAGCGACAAGATCGGCGGGCTGCTCAGGCCCGAGCTCCCGCACGGGTTCGTCGGCGTCCGCGAGGCCTTCGGCAAGCTCGGCGCCATGGCCCACGTACCGCCGAAGAAGGTGAAGTCCGACAACGCGCCCGTGCAGGAGGTCGTCCTGCACGGTGACGAGGTCGACCTCGACGCCCTCCCCGCTCTCTTCACCTGGCCTCAGGACGGCGGCTCCTTCTTCAACCTCGGGCTCACCCACACCAAGGACCCCGAGTCCGGCATCCGCAACCTCGGGCTCTACCGCCTCCAGCGCCACGACAAGCGCACCATCGGCATGCACTGGCAGATCCACAAGGACAGCCGGAACCACTACCAGGTCGCGGCCCGCCGCGGTGAGCGGCTGCCCGTCGCCATCGCCTTCGGGTGCCCGCCGGCAGTCACCTATGCCTCCACCGCTCCCCTCCCCGGCGACATCGACGAGTACCTCTTCGCCGGGTTCATCCAGGGCAAGCGGATCGAGATGGTGGACTGCAAGACCGTTCCGCTTCAGGTCCCCGCGAACGCGGAGGTCGTACTCGAAGGGTGGCTGGAACCCGGGGAGATGCTCCCCGAAGGGCCGTTCGGCGACCACACCGGGTTCTACACGCCGCAGGAGCCGTTCCCGGCGCTCACCATCGACTGCGTCACCATGCGCAGGCGCCCGCTGATCCAGTCGATTGTTGTGGGGCGACCGCCGACCGAGGACGGGCCCCTCGGGCGGGCCACCGAGCGGTTCTTCCTTCCGCTTCTCAAGATCATCGTGCCGGACATCGTGGACTACCACCTCCCCGAGGCCGGCGGCTTCCACAACTGCGCGATCGTCGCGATCGACAAGAAGTACCCCAAGCATGCACAAAAGGTGATGCATGCCATTTGGGGTGCGCACATGATGTCCCTGACGAAGCTCATCGTGGTCGTCGACTCGGACTGCGACGTCCACGATCTGCACGAGGTCGCGTGGCGGGCGCTGGGGAACACCGACTACGGCCGCGATCTCACGGTCGTCGAAGGACCGGTCGACCACCTCGACCACGCCTCCTACCAGCAGTTCTGGGGCGGCAAGGCGGGCATCGACGCGACGAAGAAGTGGCCCGAGGAGGGCTACACCCGGGACGGCGGCTGGCCCGAGATGGTGCTGTCCGACCCGGAGACGGCGGCGAAGGTCGACCGCCGTTGGAAGGAGTACGGCCTGTGAGTTCAGCTTCCGCGGCGCTCCCGCAGCCGGGCCGCACCAAGGCGTTCCTGCGCCTCGTCATGATCGAGCACTCGGTGTTCGCGCTGCCGTTCGCGTACATCGCCGCGCTCACCGCGATGTTCCAGTGGGACAAGAACATCCACTGGGGGCGGCTGCTGCTCGTCACCATCGCGATGGTCGGCCTGCGCACCTTCGCCATGGCCGCGAACCGGATCATCGACCGCGAGATCGACGCCCGTAACCCGCGTACGGCCCATCGTGAGCTGGTCACCGGCGCGATGAGCGTGAAGCACGCGTGGACGGGTGCGTTGGTGGCGCTCGTCTTCTTTCTGGGGGCCGCGGCGCTGCTCAACCCGCTCTGCCTCGCCCTCGCGCCGATCGCCGTGATCCCGATGGTCGTGTACCCGTACGGCAAGCGGTTCACGAACTTTCCGCAGGCCATCCTGGGTCTCGCCCAGGCGATGGGCCCGGTCGGCGCCTGGATCGCCATCTCCGGCGAGTGGTCCTGGGACGCCGTCGTCCTCGGTCTCGCGGTGGGCGTCTGGATCGGTGGCTTCGATCTCATCTACGCCTGCCAGGACGTCGAGACCGACCGCGAGGTCGGGGTCATGTCCGTCCCCGCGCGCTTCGGGATCCCGGCCGCGATCTGGGGTGCGCGTGTCTGTCACGCCGTCACCACGGCCCTGCTCGTCTGGTACGCCCTGGCCACCGGGGCCGGTGCCTTCTTCTGGTTCGGCCTGGTGATCGTCGCGGGCGCCTTCCTCTACGAGCACTCCATCGTCAAGCCGAACGACCTGTCCCGTCTGAACCGCGCGTTCTTCAGCGTCAACGGATTCATCGGCATCGCCCTCTTCGCGTGCGCCCTGCTCGATCTGCTGGTGCGCGGGCTCACGGTCTGAATCTCGGCGGTGGCCGGATAGGCTCGACACCATGAAGCCAGGACAGACGCAGCGCCGGCCTTGGATCGTGGGGGTGTCGGGCGCCTCCGGTACGCCGTACGCCGCCGCTGTGCTGCGTGCGCTTCTGGAGGCGGGGGAGAGCGTCGACCTGGTCGTCAGCAGGGCCTCGCGGCTCACGCTGCTCGACGAGACCGGCCTGCCCTTCCGTGACGCCCACTGGCAGAACGACCTGCGGGAATGGCTGGCGCGCGGCGCCGACGGCAAGCCTGGCACCTTCGACGTGAACATCGATGACGTACGTCATTGGAGCGCCGGTGACCTGGCGGCGGGGCCGTCCTCGGGCTCGTACCCCACGAAGGGCATGCTCATCGTGCCCGCCTCCACCGCCTGCGTGGCCGGCGTCGCCCTCGGGCTGTCGAAGGACCTGTTGCAGCGTGCGGCGAGCGTGACCCTCAAGGAGGGGCGGGGGCTCGTCGTCGCGGTCCGCGAGACTCCGTTGAACGGGCAGACGCTGCGGCACCTGGTCTCCCTGGACGACGCGGGCGCGACCGTGCTGCCCGCCTCGCCGGCGTTCTACGCGGGGGCCACGCACATCCAGGACCTGGTGGACTTCGTCGCCGGACGGGTCCTCGACGCGGCGGGCGTCGAGCACGGCCTGTACCGGCGGTGGGAGGGCGAACTGGGCGGCGGGTCCCGGTCCGGCACCACCTGAGCAGCACCTGAGCAGCACCTGCACAGCACTTGAACAGCACCTGAGCACGTCGCACTACCCGCTCAGCACGCAGCATTCAGCACTTACTTCAGGAACACTCTCCAGACCTTTTCAGTGGAAGGCTTCGATCGCATGGACGCGGTGGACAGGCAGCTCATCCAGGCCCTGAGGGAGAACGGCCGGGCCTCCTACGCGGAGCTGGGGCGCCTCGTCGGTCTGTCGGGACCCAGCGTCACCGACCGCATCAACCGGCTGGAGGCGGCGGGCGTCATCACCGGCTACCGCGCGACGGTCGACGCGGCCTCGCTCGGCCTCGGCGTCACCGCCCTGATCGGCATCTCGCTCTCCGACGCCGCCGACCACGAGGACGTGGCCCGGCGGCTGCGGGACCTCAGCGAGATCGAGGACTGCTGGTTCATCGCGGGCGACGACTCGTTCATGCTCAAGGTGCGGTCGAGCGACGTGGACGGCCTGGAGAAGACCATCCGGCGGCTGTCGGGAACGAAGGGCGTCTCCCGGACCCGTACGACGATCGTGCTCTCCACGAAGTGGGAGAACCGGGTCGGAGAGCTGCCCGAAGAGGAGTGATGGGGTAGGCGTACGGTTGGGTTGGTTCGTCACGAGGAGAGGTAAAAGCATGGATGTCGGGCTCAAGCGCGAGCTGGAGGACAAGGTCCGGGCCGGTGAGCGGCTGACCCGTGAGGACGGCATCGCGCTGTACGAGTCGGACGACCTGGCCTGGCTGGGCGGGCTCGCCCACGAAGTGCGGACGCGGAAGAACGGCGACGTCGTCCACTTCAACGTCAACCGTCACCTCAACATGACGAACGTGTGCACCGCGTCCTGCGCCTACTGCTCGTTCCAGCGCAAGCCGGGCGAGAAGGACGCGTACACGATGCGCATCGAGGAGGCCGTCCGCCTCGCCAAGGCGATGGAGGGCGAGAACCTCACCGAGCTGCACATCGTCAACGGCCTGCACCCGAACCTGCCGTGGCGCTACTACCCGCGGTCGCTGAGCGAGCTGAAGAAGGCCCTCCCGAACGTCTCGCTGAAGGCGTTCACGGCGACGGAGATCCACCACTTCGAGACCATCTCCGGGCTGTCCGCCTCCGAGATCCTCGACGAGCTCATCGACGCGGGGCTCGAATCCCTCACCGGCGGTGGCGCCGAGATCTTCGACTGGGAGGTCCGGCAGCACATCGTGGACCACCGGACGCACTGGGAAGACTGGTCGCGCATCCACCGGCTCGCGCACGAGAAGGGTCTCAAGACCCCGTGCACGATGCTGTACGGCCACATCGAGGAGCCCCGCCACCGCGTCGACCACGTGCTGCGGCTGCGTGAACTCCAGGACGAGACCGGCGGCTTCCAGGTCTTCATCCCGCTGCGCTACCAGCACGACTTCGTGGACATGAAGGACGGCAAGGTGCGTAACCGCCTTCAGGCGCGTACGCAGATGGCCACCGGCGCCGAGGCACTGAAGACCTTCGCCGTCTCCCGGCTGCTGTTCGACAACGTGCCGCACGTCAAGGTCTTCTGGGTGATGCACGGCGTGCAGACCGCTCAGCTCGCCCTTCAGCACGGCGCCGACGACATGGACGGCTCGGTCGTCGAGTACAAGATCACGCACGACGCGGACAACTACGGCACGCCGAACAAGCTGACCCGCGACGACCTGCTCGACCTGATCCGCGACGCCGGGTTCCGGCCGGTGGAGCGGAACACGCGGTACGAGATCATCCGCGAGTACGAGGGTGCCGACCCCGAGCGCCGGGAGTCGCCGCAGCCGATGCGGGTCTGACCCCCCGAACTCCCGACAAGCCCCGGCTCTCCGCCGGGGCTTGTCGCGTTTTCACAGCCAAGGCAAAGCTCCTGGAAACATCGATTTAACACGCAGACATCTACGCGTGTTGACTCTGCTGACTACAGTCTTGATCCCTCGTCAACCAGCTGAAGCTGAAGGGGAGTTGGACAGGGAATGGGGCTCAACGCACAAGGCTTCACGATCTTCGACATACCGGCGCTGGACGAGGAGGCGCTGGCGGAGTTCGCGAAGCTTCCGCTCGACAAGTACACGGGGTCACGGCAGCGCTACCGCCGCTACTCGCAGTTCCGGCTGACGCACGAGGAGAGCTGGACGGCCGAGCTGCTGCCGCACCGGGAGTTCGCGCAGTCGAAGGAGTACAACCCGCTCGTGGGCGGCCAGGCGCGCGGCTTCGAGCCGCTCACCGTCATGCCGGCGGCGCTGATCTCCGCCGCCGCCGAGGCCCTCGGGCTCGACCGGGACGCGGCCTGGCAGATCAATCTGCACCAGGTGCGCATCGTCTCCGCCCCCGGCGTCCAGGGCGTCGCCGTACCGGAGGGCCCGCACCGCGACGGCCACCACTACACCGTCACCGCGGTCAGCCGCCGCCACAACATCAGCGGCGGCGAGACCCAGCTCATGCCGTCCGGCGGCGGCGAACCGTTCTTCCGTACGGTGCTGCAGCCCGGTCAGGCCATCGCGCTCAACGACCGCGAGATGTTCCACCACGCCACCGACATCGAGCACCTCGACGAGAGCGGCGGGCTGCGCGATGTGTGGCTGATGGCCGTGAACCCGTGGGACGAGCGGCGGTACGGGGAGGAGTGGGAGGCGAAGGTCCTCCAGGGACAGCGGGCGTAGCCGCGATGACGACAGAAGCACTGTTGGAGCAGGCGGCGCTCTACGACCGGATCGGCATCGGCTACGCGGGGGTGCGCAAGCCCGATCCGCGCTGGGCCGCCGCGATCCGGGAAGCCGTCGGCGAGGCGCGCAACGTCATCAACGTCGGCGCGGGCGCGGGTTCCTACGAGCCGGCGGACGTGCCGCTGCTCGCGGTCGAACCGTCGGCCGCGATGCGCGCCCAGCGCCCGGCCGGCGCCGCCCCCTGCCTGATCGGGCGGGCCGAGGAACTGCCCTTCGACACCGGGCAGTTCGACGTGGCCCTCGCCGTGCTCACCGTGCACCACTGGTCGGACCTCGCGGCCGGGATCGCCGAACTGCGGCGCGTGGCACGGCGGTTCGTGGTCGTCACGTACGACATGGCGGTGCAGCGGGAGTTCTGGCTGACCCGGGAGTATCTGCCGGAGATCGCGGAGGCGGAGGAGTCCCGGGTGCCGTCGCTGCCGTATCTGACGGAACTCCTGGGTACGGATGCCCCGGAAGTGCCGGACGTGCGGGTGCTGCCCGTGTGGCACGACTTCACCGACGGTTTCATGACCGCCTTCTGGCGGCGGCCCGACGCCTATCTGGACCCGGCTCGCCGCCGGTCCTGTTCGGCGTTCGCGCTGACCGACCCGGGGGCGGTGGAGCGGGGCATCGGGCGGCTGCGCGCCGACCTGGAGTCCGGGGCGTGGGCGCGGCGGCATGCCGGGCTGCTGGAGCGGGACCGTATCGACGCCGGGTTCCGGCTGATCACAGGGGGGAGCGGCGGATGACGGGCGGCACGCGGGGCGGGGACACCCCCGGCGGGGACACGCGGGGCTGGGACGGCGAACGGCTCGCGGAGATCGCGGGGCGGTACGGCACCCCCGTACACGTCCTCGACATCGCGCGGGCCGAGCGCGCGGCGGACGACCTGCTGGCCGCGCTCGGCGGGCTCGGGCGGCCGGGGCGGGCGTACTACTCGGTCAAGACCAACTATCTGCCCTACCTGCTGGAGCGGTTCGCGGGGCGCGGGCTCGGCGCGGACGTGGTGTCCGGCTATGAGCTGCGGGCCGCGCTGCGCGCCGGGTTCGCGCCGCGGGACATCGTCTTCAACGGGCCGGTGAAGACCGAGGACGAACTCGCCCTGGCGGTACGGGAGTCGGTGCGCGTCAATATCGACGGCGAGCACGAGATCGCCACGCTGGAACGGGCGGCGGCGTCGGCCGGGGTGACGGCGGAGGTCGGGCTGCGGCTGTTTCCGGGCGTGCCCGTCGCCACCTCCAGCGACCCCGCGTTCGTGGCGGCGGCCGAACGGACCGCCGTGCGGGGGAGGTTCGGCTGGCCGACCGGCTCGCGCGAACTGGAGCGGGTCATAGGCGCGATACGGGCGGCCCCGCATCTGCGGCTGACCGCCGTCCACGCGCACCTCGGCAGCCAGATCGTCTTCCCCGAGCTGCTTCTCGCCGCCCTCGACCCGGTGCTCGCCGAGGCGGCGCGGCTCGGGGTGCGGGAGGTCAACATCGGCGGCGGCTTCGGCGTGCCGGGGATTCTCCGGCCGCGCGGCACCGACCGCTCACCGGGGCCCGGGCTCGACCCGGCCGCCTTCCTCACCTCGGTCGACAAGCGGATGGCCGAACTCGGCCTCGCGGACGCAGTGGTGGCGTGCGAACCGGGGCGGCTGCTCGTCTCCGACGCGATGTGCCTGCTCACCCGGGTCATGTCCCGCAAGGAACTCCCGGACTCCCGCTGGCTGATCCTCGACGCGGGGCACCACATCGCACCCTGGACGGGCACGGGCGAGGTCCACCGCTTCCAGCCGCTCGGCCGTGACTTCTCGCCGGACCTCGTCCCCTGGTCCCTGGCGGGCCCGCTCTGCTACGAAGCGGACATCCACGCCCCGGACTCCGAGCTGCCGGCCGACCTGAACGTGGGCGATCTGCTGGTGATGCACGACTCGGGCGCGTACGCGCTCGGGCGCAGCAACAACTTCATCCGCATGCGCGCCGGTGTCGTCGCCATCGAGGGGGAGCGGGCGGACGTGGTGTGGCGGGCCGAGACGGACGAGGACGTGTTCCGGTTCGCGGTGGCGCCCTCATGAAGGGGCTCGTCGCGCGCTACGGCGAACTCCTGCGCCTCCCCGGCGCCCGCGACGCCGTCGTGTACGCCGCCTGCGCGCGGCTCGCCGTGACCATGATCCCCGTCGCGCTGCTGCTCACCGTCGTGGAGGCGGGGCGCTCGTTCGGGGTCGCGGGCGGGGCCGCGGGGGCGTACGCCGTCGGCAGTGCCTGCGGGCAGCCGGTGGCGGGGCGGATCATGGACCGGGCGCGCGCCTCCATCGTGCTGCGCGTCCTGGGGACGGCCGTGTTCGTGGCGCTGCTCGGCACGGCGGGCGCCGCCCGGCACGCCCCGGTCGCCGCCCTGTTCGGCTGCGCGCTCCTCGCGGGCGCCCTCGCGCCCCCCGTCGGCGCCTCCGTGCGCGCGCTGTGGCCGAGGCTCACCGACGACGAGACCCTGCGGCAGCGGGCGTACTCCTTCGAGGCCACGCTGACCGAGTTCCTGTACATCGCGGGGCCCTCGCTGATCACGCTGCTCGCGGCGACGATCGGCGCGTTCGAGGCGCTCCTGGTGGCGGCCGTGGTGATGGCCTCCGGCACATGGGGGTACGCGCGGGCGCACGTCGTGAGGGATCTGCGCCCCTCGCGCGCCGTGCGCGCCCCCGCCGAGCGCCGGAAGCGGCGCCCGGTCGCCGCGCTCACCGTCCTCACCGCCATCGGCCTGACCGCCGCCCTCTCCAGCGCGCTCGCCGTCGCGGTCGCCGCCCTGCTCGACGACATCGGCTCGACGACCGCGCTCGCCGGGGTACTGCTCGCCTCGCAGTCGGCCGGCAGCGTGGTGGGCGGCCTGGTGTACGGATCGCGGCACAGGTCGGGCACCACGTACGCCCGCTACATACGGCTGCTCGTCGTGCTCACCCTCGGCCTCGCCCTGCTGCCGCTGGCGGCGCTCGCGCACGGCACCGTCGCCGTCGTCGTGCTCGCCGTGCTGCTGATCGGCAGCGGTACGCCCATCGCGCCCGCCGGAGCCGAGGAGTTCCAGCTCATCGGCGACATGACCGAGGACGGCCGGATGACCCAGGCCTTCGCGGGCGTCGGCAGCTTCATCCAGGCCGGCAGCGCCGCCGGGTCCGCGGCGGCGGGCGTCGTCGCGCAGCATCTCGGCGCCTCGCCCGCACTGCTGATGCCCGCCGCGTGCACGGCGCTCGCCCTCGTCCTCGTCTGCGCCGCGCGGCGCCCCATCGCGGCGGCGACCACCCCCCTCGGCCCGTTGGAAAGGAACCCCGCATGACCAGCGCCACCCCGACTCCCGTGATCGCCGTCATCGAGAGCCAGCTCTCCGACTTCGGGCTCACCCCGCTGCGCGCCGCCCACGAACTCGGCTACCGCGCCGTCCTGGTGAGCAACGACCCCGACCGCTACCGGGCCGTCTCCACCGCCGACGAGGTGTACGCCAAGTACATCGACGGCATCCTCACCGCCGACACCAACTCGGCCGAGGCCGTGATCGAGGCGCTCACCCCCTTCCACACCGAGGGTGTGCTGCGCGGGGTGATGACGGTGACGGACTACAACATCCCGATCGTCGCCCGGATCGCCGCCCACTTCGGGCTGCCCGGCATGGACGTGGACGCGGCCGCCGCCTGCCGCGACAAGCTGGTCCAGCGGGAGATGATGCGGGCCGCCGGCGTCGCCGTACCGCGCTTCACGCAGGCGGTGACCCAGGAGGACGCGCTCGCGGCGGCCGAGGAGTTCGGGCTGCCTGTCGTCGTCAAGCCGATGACCGAGTCGGCGAGCATCGGCGTCAGCCTGTGCCGCACCCCGGAGGAGGTCGCCGCCGCGCACCACGCCATCGCCTCCGTCCCGCTGAACTTCCGCGGCCAGCCGCGCCGCCCCGGCGCACTCGTCGAGGAGTACCTGATCGGCTACGAGCTGAGCGCCGAGATCGTCCACGACGGCACGGAGCACCGGGTGATCGGCCTGACGGACAAGGCGCTCGGCCCGCACCCCTACTTCGCCGAGCTCGGCGAGATCTTCCCCTCCGTGCTCTCCGAACCGGTGCGGACGGCCTGCTCGGACCTCGTGATCAGCGCCCTGCGCGCCGTCGGCCATGACTTCGGCGCCGCGCACGTCGAGGTCAAGGTCACCCAGGACGGCCCGTACATCGTCGAGATCAACGGGCGGATGGCCGGCGCCGAGATCCCCCGGCTGATCCTGGAGTCCACCGGCATCCACATGCAGCGCGAGGTCACCCTCCTGCACGCGGGCCGCCCCGCCGACCTCACCCCGACCCAGGACCGCGCCGCCGTCTCCCGCTACCTCACCGCGTCGACGGCCGGTGTGCTGGCCGGCGTCGAGGGCGCCGACCTGGCCCGCCGTGTCCCCGGTGTCGTCGCGGTCGTCCTGCACCCCAAGAACGGCAAGCCGGTGAAGCCCGCCCAGAGCAACCTCGACTACCTCGGCACGGTCGTCGCCACCGCCGACACCGCGGGCGACGCCCTGCGCTGCGCGGACGCGGCCGTCGGCCAGCTGACCCCGGTCGTCGTCGCCGAGGCGGGGGGCGTCGCGTGAAGGTACGGATCCAGCGCAGCCCGCACGGCCTGGACGCCACCTGGGACACGGCCTTCGGGGCGCGGTCCTTCTTCTCCGCGACCCCCTGGCTGAAGCACGCGTACGCGACTGCGGCGACCGCCCCGTACTACTTCATGGGCCACGAGGACGACGACCTCCTCGCCGCGCTCCCCGCCCACCCCCTCGAAGCCGACGTGCCGTACGTCTTCTGCCGGCCCGACTTCGTGCTCGGGCGCCGTTACGACGTGCCCTGGGCCGAGGAGCTGATGCCCGCGCTCGCGCTCGGCGGGCGCAACCCCTCGCACGGGAAGGCGGCCGCCCGGGACGCGGGCGCGCTGCGGGCCGTGCTGGAGGCCGCCGAGGAGCGGGCGCGCGAGGACGGCATGCGGTCCGTGTGCTTCCTGTACGTCGACGAGGACGACGAGGCGCTGCGGGCGGCGCTCTCCGGGGCCGGGTACACGGACCTGCCGTTCGAGACGGCGTACTCGCTCGCCGTGCCGTCCGCGGCCGAGGGCGGCTTCGACGCCTACCGGGCCCGCTTCGGGCGAGAGACACGGCGCCGCATCCGCCGCGACCTGCGCGCCCTGGACACCGCGGGCGTGACGTACCGCCTGGAGGGCCTGACCGACGACCTCATCGACCGGATCGCCCCCCTCGAACTCAACCTGTACGCCAAGTACGGCACCCCCGCCGACGCGGACGCCTTCCGCCGCGTCCTGCACAGCATCGCGACGCACACCGGCGACACCGTCCGCGTCCTCACCGCCGAGCTGGACGGGAAGCTCGCGGGATTCGTGCTCTTCTTCACCCACCGCGGCGAGATGTACGCCCGCCAGACCGGCTACGACTACACGGTCAAGGGTGAGGTCCCCCTCTACTTCGGCCTCCTCTATTACGAGCTGCTCCAGCTCGCCGTCTCGGAGGGCGTGACGGCGATCCACTACGGCACCGGCTCGGGGAACGTGAAGCTGTCGCGCGGGTGCGTGGGGCGGGCGCAGCTGGCGTACGTGAAGGCGTTCGACCCGGTCACGGCGGATCGGGTGGCGGAGCTTACGCTCGCTGAATATGGAGCGGATATCCCAGGAGAGCCAGAAGGGGCAGGAGAGCCAGGAGGGGCAGCCGAGCCAGGAGAGGCACGAGAGGCTGACCTTCCGGCTTGACCCCGAGCTCACGCCCGCGTTCCTCGACGAGCTGACCCGGCTGTGGGCGGACGTCAGCAACGCGGGCGGCGCGATCGGCTTCGCCGGCACGGTGACGGACGAGGAGGTACGTCCCGAAACCGACCGGTACGCGCAGTCGCTGGCCGCCGGCCGCCACCGGCTGCTCGCCGGGCTCGACTCCGCCGGACGGCTGCGCGCCACCGCCTTCCTCGGCTTCAACACGCACCGGCTCCAGGGCCACTGGGCCTGGCTGACCACGGTCATGATCGACCCGTCGCTCCAGCGCGGCGGCCATGGCCGGGCCCTGCTCGACGCCGCCGAGGAGCACGCCCGCGCGCTGGGCCTGGAGGCCCTGAAGCTGACCTGCCGCGGCGGCCACGGCCTGGAGCACTTCTACGCCTCCTGCGGCTACAAGGAGGTGGGCCGGGTGCCCGGGGGACTGCGGGTGTCGGCCGACGACTACCGCGACGACATCATGATGTGGCTCCCGCTGCTCTGATCTGCCGCCGGTACCCACCGATGCCGATGCCGATGCCCCTGCCGCTGCCGCTGCCGCTGCCGCTGCTGCTGTCGCGGCCCCCGTGCAAGATCGCCGCCCGGGCGTGCTTCACTGGACGGTGCCCTTTGGGAACGTTCGAAACGGTTCGGAACGGAAGAGTGGATTGACATGGGCCGCTACACGCTGATGCGCCTTGGGATCTTCGCGGCCTGCCTCGTGGTCGTCTGGGGCCTCGTCTACTCCGGCATCGCCCCGCGCGGACTCGGCGACTCCAACTACATGTGGGTCGTCCTGCTCTCCCTGCTGATCTCCGCCCCGATCAGCTTCGTCGTGCTGCGCAAGGAGCGCGACCGGGCCTCGGCCCAGGTCGTCGCGCGTGTCGACCGCATGAAGGCCAACCTGGAGAGCAACCGCAGCCAGGAGGACGAGACCGTGGACGACGCCGCCCGCCAGGGCGCGCAGGGTCAGACCTCCTGAACCTTCCCTGTGCACGGTAAGCGGTGGCCGATCGTACGCTTGCCCGCATGGGTGCTGTGAAGAACAAGCGCATGCCGCGTGCGGTACGTGAACAGCAGATGCTGGACGCGGCCGTACGGACCTTCGGGCAGCGGGGGTACCGGGCCGCGTCGATGGACGAGATCGCCGAACTGGCAGGCGTGTCCAAGCCGTTGGTGTATCTGTACCTGAACTCGAAGGAAGACCTCTTCACCGCGTGCATCCGGCGCGAGGCCAAGGCGCTCACCGACGCCGTCCGCGCGGGCGTACAGCCCGGTCTGGCCGCCGACCGTCAACTCTGGGAAGGGCTGGCGGCGTTCTTCACGCACACCGCCGAGAACCCCGACGGCTGGGCTGTCCTGCACCTCCAGGCCCGTACGCACGGCGAGCCGTTCGCCGCCGAGGTCTCCGCGATGCGCGAGGAACTCGTCGTGTTCGTCACGCAGTTGATCGTCGTCGGGGCTCGCGAGGCACACCGTGACCCGACCCTGCCCGAGCGCGAGGTCGCCGGGCTCGCGGAGGCGCTGGTCGGCGCCGCCGAGTCCCTCGCGGCCTGGGCCAACGCGACCCCGGGCGTCTCCGCCAAGCAGGCCGCCGCGACCCTGATGAACTTCGCCTGGGCGGGCCTGGGCGACCTCATGGAGGGGCGGCCCTGGTCACCTCCCGTCAGGAGTGGATGACCTCCGTCAGGAAGGCCTCCGCCAGGAAGGCCGCCGCCCGCTCGGACGTGTCCGGCTCCAGCCAGTCGGTGACATCCGCGCACACGGTGACCTCCACACCCGTACCGGCGAGGACCGGGGGCAGGGTGTGCAGGGCCGTGGACGGCAGCGCGACCAGGGTGTCGGCGACCGGCCCCTTCAACAGCATGATCTCCAAGGGGAGTTCGGGGCGTACGATCTCCAGCTCGCCGTACTCGGCGAGCAGGCGCAGCTTGTCCGGGTCCTCGCGGCGGTGCGCGAAGTAGCGTTCGGCGTTCAACTGGTGGGCCAGCGCCGCCACTTCATGGACGTACCGGCCGGGGTCGACCAGTCCCGTCTCGGCGAGCGAGGTGCCGATCATGTCGACGCCCGGGCGCACCTGCGGCGGCCCGTACCGCTGCCGCGCCCAGCTGTAGCTGTGGAGGGAGACGATCGCGCCGGGAGGCGCACTCGTGGCCGCCCGGCAGGTGAAGACCTCAAGTCGTGTGCCGGGCCCGGGAGTCAGGCGGCGAGCGGCGCGGGCGGCCGCCCCCGGCGCGGATCCCGTGTGGTGCCAGCGGACCAGCGGACGGCCCGCGAGCGGCTCGGGGGAGAGCTCCAGGGCGGCCGTGCCGTCGTCGAGCAGGACGAAGTCCCGGGTACGGGCGAGGGGCAGCAGCCGCTGAATGATCCCCGAGAAGGGGTCGCCGATGACGAGCCGGTCGGCGGTGGTGAGCTTCCGTACGAGCGAGGCCAGGGCGTGCGCGAAGCCGACCGGCACCTTGCGGATGTCGTACAGGCCGACGTCGATGCCCTCGGCGCGGGCCACGTCCGCCATCACCCCCAGCTGGTGACGGGTGGCCGGGTCGAGGGGAAGGAGTACGGCGGCCTCGCACCGTACGGGCTCCGGGGCTCCGTCGCGCTCGCCGAGCGCCCACTCCAGAAGGTTGAGGAGCTGGGCGGGGCTCTCGACGAGGGCGAGGGCGAGGGCGACCGGGCGGGCTGTCATCCCTGTCCCCAGCGGCGGAGGGTGGGGGCGACCTTCTCGCGGCCCACGCGGTAGAGGGACTTGGCGCCGCTGCGCGCGACCCGGCGGACGACCGCCTTGACGGGGCCCGCACCGCCCGTGCCCAGGGGGACCGGCAGCGGCCTGCCCTTCTCGTCGAAGCCGTTGCGTTCCAGGATGCCGCCGAGGTAGACGCCGGCGCGCTGCGGTGAGTAGTACGGCCGCAGCGGTGGCAGCGGGCCGGCGGCACGCAGCGCGGCGAGGCGGGCGCGGGCGGCGGCGTACGGGTCGGTCTTGCCGATGCCCTGACGTGCCGCCCACGCCGGGTCGGGGAGGGGCCGCGCGCCCGCGTCGAGGTCGTCCCAGGAGGCGAGGCAGCCGGAGTGCACGAAGTAGTGGTTGCCGTGCGCCTCGCGGACACCGAAGTCGGTGAGGATCGCGGTCGGGATGTCCCGGTGCATCGACTCCAGCGCGGCCGTGGAGCTCACGGTCACCAACAGGTCGGTGCGGTCGAGGACTTCGCCCATGTGACCGTAGACGAGCTGGAGGTTGGGCGGCGCGGGCTCGGCCAGCTCCTCGATGAGCACCTGGTACGGGTTGGCTTCGACATGGGTCGTGTGCTCGCCGGGGAGGCTGCGCAGCTTCATCAGGACGAGCCGGTCGGGATGGCGCCGGGCGTGCGCGGCGGCGCGTTCCAGCAGCTTCAGCCGGGATTCGCGGCCCTTGGGCACGGAGGGCTGGACGGCGAAGGTGAGCGTGAACGGCCGGTCGGGGGAGGGCGTGTACGGATCACCGCCGAGGAACGGCAGCGCACACTCCACCACCGCGTCCGGATCGACACCGACACTCGCGAAGGCTTCGCGGAACCGGTCGGCGTCGTACGCGCTGTTGGCGAGGACGACATCGGTGCCGGCGCGGGTGAGGAGCCCGTCGACCATCTTCTCGTAGACGACGCCGACGTACCCGGTGACGGTGACCGGCCGCCGCTCGCGCGCAGCCCAGGCGATCCCCAGGCTGTGGGTGAGCGCCAGCGTCGTACCACCGGCGGTGGCCAGGACGACGACATCCGCCCCGGCCAGCTCCTCGTCGTCCACCAGCTCGGCCGCCGCGACCTCGCGCCGGGTGTCGGGCACGATCCCGATCTCCGCGAGCTGGCGTTCCGTCGGGGTGGCCCGGGTGCGCAGGAAGACGGCGTCGAGCGCGTGCTCGGGCGCGATCTGCCGTGCGACCGACGCGCCCCACTTCCAGCGGGTGTCCGAGTCGGCGAGTACGGCGATACGTCTGGGGGGCATGGCTCAGGAGCCCTTCCTGGCGTGGGTGCGGCGAAGTGAGCCGAGGCTAGGAACGGTGTCTGAGCGTGGGATGAGGACCTGCTTGAAGGAACCTTGGGTGGCTAGGGACAGCCTGTGAGGGATTTTTCAACCGGCGCCGCTGACCTGCGGTTTGGCGATGACGTTCCGGTCGGCGCGGTTGCCCGCCCCGCAAACTGTTCGCCCGCTATTGGCCCGCTGTTCATCCGCTTTCCACGGGCAAGGGCCGTACCTCGCCGGTGAGATGCACGCGCTCACCGCCACGGAGCTCGAAAGCGGGCCCCTCGGCGGCGTACGTGACGGTTCCCGGCAGCAGCACCGGCGCCTTGAACGCGGCCCGCACGGTCACCGCGTCCCGCGGCCCGTACTCGGCGAGGCAGCGGGCGACGGTCCACATGCCGTGGGCGATGGCGCGGGGGAAGCCGAAGAGGCGGGCGGTGAGGGGGTGCAGGTGGATGGGGTTGCGGTCTCCGGAAGCGGCGGCGTAGCGACGGCCGACGTCGCCGGCGAGGCGCCATTCGGGGAGGACGGGGAGGGCGGACAGGGGGTTGGTGTCCCCGGGTTCGTGCGGGACGGCGGGTGCTTCGGTCGCTGTGTCCCGGCGCTTCTGGCCGTGCCGCGCGAGGTACGTACTCCTCGACTCCCATACGAGGCTGCCGTCCACCCTCGCCTCGGTCGCGACGGTCGCTTCGGTGCCCCGCCGGTGTGGCGCCAACCCCTCCACGTACACGGTGAGTTCGTATGCGGCCGTGGCTGCCAGCTCCCTCCGTTGCGTGATCTCGATCGAGGTGTGCACCAGGCCGAGCAGCGGGAGCGGGAACCTGCGGCTCGCCATGATCCGCATGGCCACCGGGAATCCGAGGATGTGGGGGTACGTGACGGGCAGTGCGTCCGCTCCTGTGGCGAATCCGCAGACTCGTTCGTAGGCGGCGAGGCGGGCGAGGTCGACGCGGGTGTCGGGAAGGACGAGTCGGGTTGGGGGGACGGTGGCGTTGGGGTGGGGGTGCTTGAGCGGGGAGAGGAGGGCTCCGCGGGCGAGGAGGGGGGTGAGGGAGGGGGGTGCGGTGAGGGTGAGGGTGTGCATGGGGGGCTCCAGGGGGGTGGGTTGAGGTTTCCGTGGGTGGTTCCTTCGCCCCCGCCGCCCCTACCCGTCCCATCCTTCTGGGGCTCCGCCCCAGACCCCGTAGGCCGGTTTTTTGACTGCGGGTGGGTGGGGGTTGCTCGCGCAGTTCCCCGCGCCCCTAAAGACAGGGGGGTGCGCCCGGGGTTCTTTCAGGGGCGCGGGGAACTGCGCGCCCAGCCCCCACCGTCCCGCAGACGACGAACAACCCCAGCCTTTTCAGGGGCGCGGGGAACTGCGCAATCTTTTAGGGGGGTCTGGGGGCGCAGCCCCCAGGAACGGGATGGGACGGGTAGGGGCGGCGGGGGCGAAAGAACCCCGAACTCGACGACGGCCGCGGGACGTTCGGTGCCGGTGAAGCGCAGACAGCGGACGGCCATTGTCCAACTCCCAGCTCGGACGTGCATTTACTCTGGAGTAATGTTACCCAGGGTAAGGCTACGTGAAAGGCGGGGAACGGGTCGAGATGGGCCCCGGCGGACTGTGCCCGGCGCCGGTTCCGGAACATCCGCGCCGCGGCTGTCCAGGAGTGAACATGACACGCCCTCACGTAGCCTCCGAGGTTGCACAGGCCCGGCTCCGGACCATCCCCGAACCCGCACAGCCCCCTCACGTGGGCCCCGTACGATCCCCTACCTACCGCCGGTAACCCTTTTCTGGGGGTGCCCGTCGGTGAACGCCTCGGTGCGCGAGGCACGTACGTCATGCAGCAAGGCAGTTTCGCCGCTGCACGCCTCAGGAGCCGCCCGTGTCCACTCCTTATGTCCACTCCACCGACTACGACGGCACACCCGTCCTCGTGGAGCCCGAGACACGTCGGCTGGACGGGTCGGTGCGAGAGGTGTCCATGCCGCCGTTCGCCCCTCCGGTGACGCACGGATCGCTCGCCGACCTGCCCTTCGACAACGCGAGCGCGGCTCCGGGCGCCGTGGTGCTCAGCCGTAAGACGCGGGACGGCGGCGGCTGGACGGACGTGACCGCCGCCGAGTTCGCCGCCCAGGTGCTGGCCGTGGCGAAGGGGCTGATCGCCGAGGGGCTGGCGCCGGGCGACCGGATCGCCATCATGGCGCGTACCACGTACGAGTGGACGCTGCTGGACTTCGCCGCCTGGGCGGCGGGTCTGGTGACGGTCCCCGTCTACCCCACGTCCTCCGTCTTCCAGGTCCGCTGGATCCTCCAGGACTCGGGCGCGGTGGCTCTGGTCACCGAGACTGTCGCCCAGGCGTCGGCTCTCGGCCCGGAACGCGAACGGCTGCCCGACCTGCGGCACATGTGGGTCATCGAGAAGGGGCACGTGGAGCGTCTGGCGGAGCTGGGCGAGCAGGTCCCGGACCAGGAAGTGGAGATCCGCCGGGGCATGCTGCTCCCGGACACACTGGCCACCCTGATCTACACCTCGGGCACCACGGGCCGCCCCAAGGGCTGCGCGCTCACCCACGGCAACTTCTTCGCCGAGGTCGACAACGCGATCGAGCTCCTCCACCCGGTCTTCAAGGCGGACTCCGGCGACGACGTGTCCGTCCTGCTCTTCCTGCCGATGTCGCATGTCTTCGGCCGGATGGTCGCCATCGCCTGCGTCCGCGCGCGGGTACGTCTCGGTCACGCGCCGAGCCTCAAGGCGGACGATCTGCTCCCGGACCTGGCGAGCTTCAGACCGACGTGTCTGCTGGCCATCCCGTACATGCTGGAGAAGATCTTCAACACCGCCCGCGCCCGCGCCGAGTCGGGCGGCCGGGCCGCGTCCTTCGACCGCGCGGCGGGTGTGGCCATCCGGTACGGCGAGGCCATGGAGGCCCGGCAGACCGGCACCGGTCCCGGCCCGGGCCGCGCGCTGAAGACGGCCCGCGCCTTCTACGACCCCCTCGTCTACCGCCGCATCCGCAACGCCATGGGCGGCCGGGTGCGCAACGCGATCTGCGGGGGCTCCCCGCTCGGCCGCCGCCTCGCCGCGTTCTACGCCGGCGCGGGTGTCGAGATCTACGAGGGCTACGGCCTCACGGAGACCACGGGCGCGGCGACCGTGACGCCCCCGCTCAAACCCCGCCTCGGCACGGTCGGCTGGCCGATGCCCGGCACCAGGGTCCGCATCGCGGCGGACGGCGAGATCCTGCTGGCCGGCGACCAGATCCTGCGCGGCTACTGGGACCCCCAGGCGGGCGGCGTGGTCCCGGCCGCCCCCGACGGCTGGCTCGCCACCGGCGACATCGGCGCCCTCGACGACGACGGCTACCTGACCATCACCGGCCGCAAGAAGGAACTCCTGATCACCTCGGGTGGCAAGAGCGTGGCACCGGCCCCCATGGAGAACTGGCTGCGCTCCCACCCCCTGATCTCCCAGTGCATGCTCCTCGGCGACGCCCGCCCCTACGTCACCGCCCTGATCACCCTGGACCTCGACGGCACCGCCCACTGGCGCCAGATGAACGGCAAGCACTCGGTCCCCGCCGAACTCCTCGTGGACGACCACGAGTTGCGGGCGATCCTGCAACGGGCCGTGGACGAGGCCAACAAACTGGTCTCCCGTCCGGAGTCCATCCGCCGCTTCGCCATCCTGCCCGTGGACTTCACCGAGGAGGCCGGCCATCTGACCCCGTCGATGAAACTACGACGGGAGGCGGTCATGCGGGACTTCGAGCGGGAGGTGGAGGGGCTGTACGAGAAGTGAACGGATCGCTCACCGATGTCGGGTGACGTCGGGTCGTGCGTTCGCTTCGGTGGCCTGCGTGCCGCCTCACGCCACCCCCGTCGCCCGCAGCAGCGCCGTTGTCGCCGCCGCGCCGAGGACGACGGCCACGAACGGTGCCTGCCGCCACGCCAGCACCCCACCGACGAGCACCCCGAGGGGGCGCGCCCACCCGGCGAACCCGTGGGCCTCGGTGAGCGCCCCCGTGACGAGCAGCGCGGCGAGCAGGACCACCGCACCGGCGGACAGCAACTCCTGCACCCGTACGGAAAGTTCGATCCGCCCGTGCAGCAAGGGCCCCACCAGCCGAAAGGCGTACGTGCCGACGGCGAGGACAAGGATGGCGGCGGCCACGGCCGATGTCATGCCGCCCTCCTTGCGGCCAACAGCCCCGCCAACGCCAGCAGTACGGGCACCCCGGCGGGGACGACCGGCGTCACCGCCAGCGCCACCGCCGCTCCGGCGAGCGCGGCCCGCCGTACCCCCGCGTCCTTCCGCAGCGCGGGCAGCACCAGCGCCGCCAGCACCGCGGGGAACGCCGCGTCGAGCCCGTACGTCTCGGTGTCGCCCAGCGCGCTCCCGGCGAGGGCACCGCAGAGAACGCAGAGGTTCCACGTCGCGAACAGGCCGATGCCGGAGATCCAGAAGGCGGCCCGGCGCCGCCCCGGATCGGGCTGGGCCAGGGCGAAGGCGACCGTCTCGTCGGTGACGAGGTGGGCGCCGACGAGCCGGGTGACGCGTCCGCTTCCGATGATGTCGGCGACGGCGAGGCTGTAGGCGGCCGTACGTGTGTTGAGCAGCAGTCCGGTGGCTGCCGCGGCGAACGGTCCGCCCCCGGCCAGCAGCACTCCCACCGTGCTGAACTGGGCGGAGCCCGCGTACACCACCAGCGACATCACCACCGGCACCCAGACGGGCAGCCCGCCCGCGACGGCGATCGCCCCGAACGAGACGCCGACGACCCCGCCGGCGAGACAGACGAGGGCCACGTCCCGGAGCAGCTCCGGATCGCGTACGACAAGGGGTGTTCGGAGAAACGAACGCATGTTTTCTACAATGAACAGTGAGCCCCCTGTTCGTCAAGGCGAACGATCGTACCGACGGAGCGAACAACGTGACCGAAGCAGAAGGCGGCCCCCCGTCCCGCCTCCCCCTCGACTGGATCGCCGCCTCCTTGCGCCGCGAACGCACCCGCGCCGGACTCTCCCTCTCCGAGCTCGCCAAGCGCGCCGGGATCGCGAAGTCCACGCTGTCGCAGTTGGAGGCGGCGAGCGGCAATCCGAGCATGGAGACGCTGTGGGCGCTGGGTGTGGCACTCGGTGTGCCCTTCAGCGCGCTGGTCGAGCCGCCGGCTCCGGCGGTCCAGGTGATTCGTGCCGGCCGGGGGCCCGCAGTCGCCTCGGAGCGGGCCGACTACGTCGCGACCCTGCTGTCGGCCAGCCCGCCCGGCGCCCGCCGGGACATCTACCACCTGCGGGCGGAGCCGGGCGCGGCCCGGGAGTCGGAGCCACACATTCCGGGCACGGTGGAGCATCTGATCGTGAGCACGGGGAGGGTGAAGGCGGGGCCTGTCGGGGACGCGGTGGAGCTGGAGCCCGGCGACTACATGGCGTACCGCGGCGACGTACCGCACGCGTACGAGGCGCTGGAGCCCGGGACGACGTTCGTGCTCGTGATGCAGCACGTGTGAGGCGGCGTCCGGGGACATAAAGGCAGGAGCCCCGCGACCGGCTGGCGCGGGGCTCCTTGGGTACTGCGATCCGTTCCGGATCAAAGCATTGGGCTCATGGAGCCCGCAGGCTTAGACCGGGGTGACGTTCTCCGCCTGCGGGCCCTTCGGACCCTGCGTGACGTCGAAGGAAACCGCCTGGTTCTCTTCGAGAGAGCGGAATCCGCTCGCGTTGATCGCGGAGTAGTGGACGAAGACGTCCGGGCCGCCGCCTTCCTGGGCGATGAATCCAAAGCCCTTTTCAGCGTTGAACCACTTCACGGTTCCGGTAGCCATAAGCCCTCCTTGGGCCCAAAGGGTTGCCCTGCTCCAGAACCTGCGATTGTAAAAACAACTGCATACGTCTGAAAACGACGAGAGCCCGCGGTTACATGCGCTCCGCAGGCTCTGTACTGCAAGGGAAACCAAACTGCAACTTGCGGCGAGCCTAGCACTCGGGCGGCCGAAAGCAATAGAGGGCAAGATCACGTCACCCGGAGGTTTGACCTGGGGCGGATCTGGGTTGACATCGAGGATGTCGAATCCCTGTCACAGGGGTTGACACGAGAGGGCGGGAGGGTTTCCGAAACCACACCGGACCCTGGAGACTGCACCGTACCTCATGGGGTCTAGCCTCGCGATGTGGACAATCCTCGCAACCGGCCGCGCGTCGGCCACATCCAGTTCCTGAACTGCCTGCCCCTGTACTGGGGGCTCGCGAGAACGGGCACGCTCCTCGACTTCGAGCTCACCAAGGACACCCCCGAGAAGCTCAGCGAGAAGCTGGTGCAGGGCGACCTCGACATCGGGCCCATCACGCTCGTCGAGTTCCTCAAGCACGCCGATGAGCTGGTCGCCTTCCCTGACATCGCGGTCGGCTGCGACGGTCCGGTGATGTCCTGCGTGATCGTCTCGCAGGTCCCGCTGGACCAGCTGGACGGCGCCCGGGTCGCCCTCGGCTCCACCTCTCGTACGTCTGTTCGACTCGCGCAGCTGCTGCTGGCGGAGCGCGTGGGCGTCCAGCCGTCGTACTACACGTGCCCGCCCGACCTCAGCCTGATGATGCAGGAGGCCGACGCCGCCGTACTCATCGGTGACGCGGCACTGCGCGCCAACCTCCTCGACGGCCCGAAGTTCGGCCTGGAGGTGCACGACCTGGGCGCCCTCTGGAAGGAGTGGACGGGCCTGCCGTTCGTCTTCGCCGTGTGGGCGGCCCGCCGCGACTACCTGGAGCGCGAGCCCGCCGTCACCCGCAAGGTGCACGAGGCGTTCCTGGCGTCCAGGGACCTCTCGCTGGACGAGGTCTCCAAGGTCGCCGAACAGGCGGCCCGCTGGGAGGAGTTCGACGAGCAGGTCCTGGAGCAGTACTTCACCACGCTCGACTTCCGTTTCGGCGAGCCGCAGTTGAAGGCCGTACGGGAATTCGCCCGGCGGGTCGGCTCGACCACCGGGTTCCCGGCGGACGTACGGGTGGAGCTGCTGACGCCCTGAGCGGGTTCCCGGAGGCGTACGGAACTACCCTGCTGGGCAGTGCGTCCGTGCGTACGGGGGAGGTGTGAGCGTCATGCAGCCGCTCGGAGTCGACGAACCCACGGTCGTGGGGCCCTACCGGCTGCTCGGCCGGCTGGGCTCCGGCGGCATGGGGCGGGTGTATCTGGGCCGCAGCGCGGGCGGGCGTACGGTCGCCGTCAAGATCGTGCACCCGCACTTCGCGCTCGACGAGGAGTTCCGCGCCCGCTTCCGCCGCGAGGTCGAGGCCGCGCGGCGGGTGGGCGGCGCGTGGACGGCACCGGTCCTGGACGCGGACCCGGAGGCGTCGGTCCCGTGGGTCGCCACGGGGTACGCGGCCGGCCCGTCGCTCGCGGCCGCCGTCGCGGACGGCGGCGGTCCGCTTCCGGCGCATTCGGTACGGGTACTGGGCGCGGGCCTGGCCGAGGCGCTCTCGGCGGTCCACGCGCTGGGTCTCGTCCACCGCGACGTGAAGCCCTCCAACGTCCTGCTCACCCTCGACGGCCCCCTCCTCATCGACTTCGGCATCGCCCGCGCCACCGACGGCACGGCGTCCCTGACGTCGACGGGCGTCTCGGTCGGCTCCCCCGGCTACATGTCCCCCGAGCAGATCCTCGGCAAGGGCGTCGCGGGAGCGGCGGACGTCTTCTCCCTCGGCGCGGTACTCGTGTACGCCGCGACGGGCGAGCCGCCCTTCCCCGGAGACTCCTCCGCGTCCCTCCTCTACAAGGTGGTGCACGAGGAGCCCCAGTTGGGCGCCGTGGAGGGGGAGCTGCGGGAGCTGGTCGCCGCGTGCCTGGCCAAGGACCCGGCCGCCCGCCCGACTCCGGACGAGGTGGCGGTCCGGCTCGCTCCGCAGAGCGCGGCCCGGCTGGTGACGGCGGGGTGGCTGCCGGGAGCCCTGGTGGAACAGGTGAGCCGAAGTGCCGTACAGCTGCTGAACCTTGACGCCACGGAGGCGACGCCTTCCGGGCCGGTGGGGTTCAGCAGTCCTTCGGTGGGGGCGAGTTCAGGTTCCGGGTCAGGGTCAGGGGCAGGGGCAGGGGCAGGGGTCGAGGGGCCGGTGTCCGATGGGGTGTTCGGGCCGCCGCCCGTGATGCCGGCGTACGGACCGGGCGCTGGGTCCGGCGTACCGGGGCAGCGCGAGGTGCTGCGGGTGCCCGAGCCGCAGGATGCGATCCCATCGCCCGCCGACCGCCCGGGCAGGGTCTCCGTCAGCGTGGCCGCGACCTCCGTCCCCGGGGCGAACGGCCGTGGCCGCAGGATGAGTTGCACGGTCGCCCTCGCGGTTGCGGGAGCGCTGGCGGCGGTGACGGTGGGGTCCACGTTCCTGTTCCACCTGCTGCCGGACGGCGGCGGGACGAACGACGCGGGCAGCTCGGCGGGCGGCGCACATCCCTCGGCCACCGCGAGCGCGAGTGTCCCGGGCCCCGGGGAGCAGCCGTCCACGATCCCGGCCTCCTATCTGGGCACCTGGGAGGGCGACGGCCTGGCCCTCAACGGCGCACTCCCCATGGGCACCTTCCGCGTCACCGTCCACCAGGCCGCCGTGGGCGAGGAGTTGGGCACCTTCCGGCAGACCGACCAGATCGGCGGCATCTGTGACGACGTACTCATCCTGAAGAAGGTCACGAAGAAGCAGCTCGTCGTCACGAGCGTCGCCAAGGAGTCCAACCGCGACGTGTGCACCAAGGGCAGGCACGAAGTGCGGCTCACTCCCGTCGGGAGCGACCTCAAGTACGAGACGGACAACGCGGATGCCGGTGATCCGGTGGCCCGGATGACGAAGGTCAAGTAGCGCGCTGCTGGGCCTTGTTGAGGTCCTTTCTGCGGGACCTCAGGTAGAGGGCGCCGATCAGCAGCGCGGCGGCGGCCACGGTCGCGGCGAGGCCCACCGCCCAGATGTACGGGTACTGGTCGTGAATCCAGCAGGGGTTGCCCCTCCGCCAGCAGCCGGGGTGACGGGAGCGACGTATGGGCCGCCCGCTCGCGAAGACCACGATCAGGCAGAACAGGATCGCGGCCAGCCCCGGAACGGTGGCGGCCACCCGGGCGAGCGAACGGGCCCTGCTCTTCTTCCAGTTCATGCGCAGCAGAGGCGTGATGGCGGCGGCCACCGCCAAGGGCAGGGCGGTGCCGACGGTGACCGCGAAGCCGTATCCGCCGCCGGGCCAACCGGGAGCGATGTCGCCCCAGAGGTCAGGCCCCCAGGTCTCCGTCGTGAACCCGAAGGAGACGAACGCGCCGATGATCGAGAGGACGAACAGCCAGGCGAAGAGCACCTCCCCCTTCGACATCTTCTCCTTGGCCCGCTGCCACGACGAGGGAGGCCGCTCCCGTGTGTGCTCGTAGCGCAACGCGGGCGCCGCGGCCCGTCGTCGCTTGGGTCTCGCCGATCCGCTCAAGGGACCTGCCCCCCTCATCAGTCCCGCCCCTCACTACTGTGTCTGCGATAGCGAACACCATTACCACCGCCGCACGCACGGGAAAAGCGAACGCGGACAACGGGGAAGGGCCCGACCATGGAGACACTGCAGCCGGACGATCCGCGGGAGTTGGGAAGCTACCGGTTGCTGCGAAGACTCGGTGCGGGCGGCATGGGCCGCGTGTATCTGGCCCGTTCGCCCGGCGGACGCACGGTCGCGGTGAAGGTCGTACGCCAGGACCTGGCCGCCGACGCCGACTTCCGCCGCCGCTTCGAGCACGAGGTCGAGATAGCGCGGGCGGTCTCGGGCCGCTACACCGCCCCGGTCGTCGACGCCGACCCGAGCGCGGCGCTGCCGTGGCTGGCCACGTCCTACGTGCTCGGCCCGGACCTCACCGACGTGGTGGAGGCCCACGGCGCCCTCCCCGAACGCACGGTCCGCGCGCTGGGCGCCGGGCTGGCCGCCGCGCTCCAGGAGATCCACGCGGCGGGCCTGATCCACCGCGACCTCAAGCCCTCGAACGTCCTGCTGGCCGCCGACGGCCCGCGTGTCATCGACTTCGGCATCGCGCGGGCGGTGGACGGAAACCGCATGACCCAGACGGGAGTTGTGGTCGGCTCACCCGGCTACATGCCGCCGGAGCAGGCCCTCGGCCGCGATGTCGGCACCCCGGGCGATGTCTTCTCCCTCGGCGCCGTCCTGACCTTCGCGGCCACCGGCCACAACGCGTTCGGCGACGACGCGGCCTCCCACGCGGCCATGCTCTACCAGATCGTCCACGGCGAATCCGACCTCACGGGCGTGCCGCAGTCCCTGCTCGGCCTGATCCGCGCATGCCTGCAGAAGGACCCGGCCCAGCGGCCCGCTCCCGCGGAGATCGTGGCCGCCCTGGCGCCGGGCGGCACCGCGACCGTACTGACCAACTGGCTTCCGTCGGCTGTGGCTTCGACGATCGCTACGCATGCGGCGGGGATCCTGGACCTGGAGGCCCCGGACGCGCCGGCTCCGGCTCCGGTGTTCGGCCCGGCGCCGACGATGTCGCCCAACGGAACATCCGGGTACGGGACTTCGGCTCCGGGGTACGGGACTCCGCCCGGTGGGACGCCTGTTCCGGGATACGGGACTCCGCCCAGCGGTTCGCCGGCTCCGGCGTACGGAACTCCGCCCGGTGGCACTCCTGCCCCGGCTTACGGCACCCCGGCCCCCGCTTACGGCACCCCACCCGGAGGCGCCCCGGCGGACCCCGCCACCGGAACCCCCCTCCCCGGCACCGTCCACCTCGGTGCGTCGGCTCCCGCCGCGCCCGCTCCCTCCCGCCGCCGCTTCCTCGGCCTGACCGCCGGTGTCGCGGGTGTCGCGGTCGTCGGTGGCGGCACCGCCTGGTGGCTGTCGCGGGACAGCGGTTCCGCCGGGGCGTCGGCGGGGGCGAACGGCAAGGGCGGCTCGACCGAGCCCGCCGCGGAGAACTTCACGACGCCTCCGGCGGGCGTGGCCCCGCAGCCGCTGTGGCACAAGTCGGTGGCGGAGGACAGCATCAGCACCAACGTGCCGCTCCTCACCCACGACGGCCTGCTGCTGATCAGCGGCGACCCGCTAGTGGCGTACGACGTGAAGACGGGCAAGGCCCGCTGGTCGAAGAAGGGCATCTGCCGCCCTGGCGCCCAACTCCTCTTCCATGATGGCAAGTTGTTTCTGTCCGACGGTGAGTACGACGGCGTGCTCGTCGCCCGTGACGTGGCGACCGGCGAGGAGGTCTGGCGCAGCCGCCTCGGCAAGGAACTGACCGTCGTGGACACGATCGCCATCGACGACAAGAACGTCTACGTCACGGTGACCGACTACAGCGACTCGAAGAGTGCCACCGACTACCGCACGGCTGTCGCCGCCATCAGCCACAGCACCGGAAAGAAGGTGTGGCTACAGAGGCGTGACTGGGGCACCAAGGACTACGACGTCCAGGGCACCGTCTCCGGCAAGTACCTGGTGTACGCCGATTCCAGCTACAACCTCACGGTGCGATCCACCGCCACGGGCGAGCAGCTGTGGACCAAGAAGGTCGGCGACGACTGGAGCTGGCAGCCCACGGTCGCCGCAGGTCTTGTCTTCCTCCCGGGCGAGAAGCTGACCGCCGTCGACGCGGACACCGGCGCGACCCGCTGGACGCTCTCGCCCAACGGCCGCCGCGGCTTTGTGAATCCGACGGTCATCGACGGTGTCCTCTACACCAGCGACTACGACGACGGCGTCTGGGCCGTCCACGTCAAGACCGGCAAGCGGATCTGGCTCTGCGAGGACCCGGGGGCGGACGAGGCGCCGGAGATGTTCCTGCGCGCCGGAACAACCCTCTACGGAGCATCGGGCCCGCTCGACGGAGGCGGCATCGTCGCCCTCAACGCCAAGACGGCCAAGGCCCGTTGGATGTACGACGACAACAAGGAGTCGGGCGAGCCCTGGCAGGTCGCGCTCGAAGGCAACCGCCTTCTGGTGACCCACGGCTTCGAGATCTACGCGCTGCCCGCGGTGTAAAACAGAGCGGGGCAGTGGGGTGTCCGTCCGGTCGACCCCACTGCCCGTTCCTCGATCCATGGGCGCCGCGCGCCCTACGTCGGCGTCGTCACCGTGACGTGCTCCCCGCTGCCCAGGTGCAGCATGCCCTTGCCCGGCGAGACGGGGCCGCCGACCATGCTGCGCGTCGTGCGGATGCCGATCAGTTCGCCCGAGCCCGACTCCTGCGGCGACAGCAGGATGCCGCGGCGGGCCTTCTTCGCGTCGACCTGCCAACCGGAGAAGCCGTCGCAGATCTCGTCCTCGTCACCGGCGATGACGACGGCCAGGCCTTCCTCGGCGCCGCGTTCGACGATGCGCTTGAAGACGTCCTCGGCGTCGCAGTCGTCCAGCACCTCGGCGTCGTCGACCAGGACGACGATCGGCTGCGCGGGCGTGGCCGACCCGATGGCCTCCTCAAGCTCGTCCTCGTCGACATCGCGGCCGGTGAAGACCTTCAACACGCCTTCCTGGCCGTCGAGTTCCCGCAGGGGCGACGGGCGCGGCGCCGCGATGATCAGGCGTACGCCCTGGGTGAGGTAGGAGCGGGCGAAGTTCAACAGGACCGTGCTGCGGCCGGACTTGGCGGGGCCGCCGATGACGAACGCCGGGATGCCCTGGGCGAGGTCGGGGCCGAAGGCGGTCAGCTCGTCGCCGCCGACGCCCGCGAGGGCCCACAGCGGGGCGGAGGCCGTTGCCGGGTCGCGCATCGCCCACGCGTCCGCGAAGGAGATGCGGCTCGGCAGGACGTCCACTCGGAACGGGCGCCGGGAGCGTGGGACTTCGGTGTCCCGGGCCGCCGCGGATTCGCCGATGGCGACCAGGGCGGCCGCCTGGCCCTGACCGGTGGTGTCCTCGGAGAGCAGGGCGAACTGCGTCTCCGTGGCGGTCTCGTTGCGGAAGGCGCGGCCGGGCGGGATCTCCTCGGGAACCTTGCGGGAGTTGATGTCCAGCATCGAGAAGTCGGCGCGGTCGGCGAGGCGCAGTCCGAACTTGTCCTCGGTGAGCGAGGAGATGCGCCCGGACAGGATCTGCCGGTCACCGGTGATGACGAGATGGATGCCGACGCTCGCGCCCTCGCGCATCATCGCCATGACCGTGTCGGTCAGGTCACCGTGGTTGTGCTCGCCGAGAGTGGGCAGCCAGCCCTCCCAGCGGTCGAGCAGCAGCACGATGTGCGGCAGCCGCTCGTCCTCGGTGACGGAGGCACGCTGCTCGCCGATGTCGGCGTAACCCTTGTCGGCAAGCAGTTCCTGGCGGCGGGTCAGTTCGCCGCTCAGTCGGCCGATGAGCCGCTCGACCCGCTCCAGCTGATTGCGGCTGACGACCGCACCGCAGTGCGGCAGGCGGGTCAGCGCGTTCAGGGCGCCGTTGCCGCAGTCGATGCCGTACAGGTGGACGTCGGCGCAGGAGTTCGTGCGGGCCAGCGAACCGGCAATGGTGCGCAGCACCTGCGAGCGGCCGGTGCGCGGGGCGCCGGCGACGATGAGGTGCCCGAAGGTGGCGAAGTCGACAGCCACCGGGCGGCGGGCCTGGTCGGCCGGGAGGTCCTCGATGCCGAACGGGGCGGCGGGCAGCGCACCCTGGCCGCGCACCGCCGGGAAGTCGTCCAGGAGGAGGGTCTCGTCCAGGGCCGGCAGCCATGGGGAGTGCTGCGCCGGGATGGCCAGCGCCGTGTTGGCCTCCCGTACGGCGTCCACCAGCACCTTGAGGTCGGTGATCTCGTCGTCCCGGCGCGCCTCGGTCTTGGGCTTCTGCAGCGCGGCCCGCCCCAGGTCCTGCCAGGTGAGCGGACCGGCCCACGGTGCGAGGGTCGCCGGATCGGCGGCGCCGGGGCGCCGGCCACCGACGCGGCCCGACTGGAAGGGGATGAGGGAGGCGTGGCCGAGGCGGACGTACGCACGACCCGGCGTGCTCTTGGAGATGTGCCCGGCCTCGGGCGCGTCGATGACGTCGGTGGACTCGCCGGCGTCGGTCACGCGCAGGGCGATGCGCAGGTTGGTGTTGGCGCGGATCTCGGGGGAGACGACACCACTCGGGCGCTGCGTTGCCAACAGGAGGTGAATACCGAGGGACCGGCCTCGCTGGGCGATGTTGACGAGACCCGTCACGAAGTCGGGCAGGTCGCGGACCATGGACGCGAACTCGTCGATGACGATGAGGAGTCGGGGCACCGGAGGGTGGGACGGATCCCGTCGCACCAGATCCTGATAGTCCTCGATGTCCTTGGCGTCGGCGGCGGCGAGGATGTGCTCGCGCCGCTTCAGCTCGGCGCCCAGCGACTCCAGGGCCCGCTCGACGAGGTGGGCGTCCAGGTCGGTGACCATGCCGACGGTGTGCGGGAGCTTGACGCAGTCCTTGAAGGCGGATCCGCCCTTGTAGTCGACGAGGACGAAGGTCATGTTCTCGGGCGTGTTGGCCACGGCGAGTGAAGCGACGATGGTCTGCAGCAGCTCGGACTTACCGGAACCGGTCGTACCGGCGATGAGGCCGTGCGGGCCGTCCTTCCGCATATCGATGCCGAACGGACCGTCGTAGGACTCACCGATGACGGCCATCGTCGACTGCCCGCCCATGCGCCATCGCGCGGCGATCGCGTCGCGCGTCGGCGGCTCCAGCTGCAGCACGTCCAGCAGACGGCTGGAGCCGGGCAGCGCGGAGTCCTCGCTCTCGCCGCTGATGTCGCGCAGGGGGGAGAGGGACCGGGCCAGCCGCGCGCACCAGGCGGGCGAGACGAAGTCGGGCCGTACGTTCGACTTCCGCAGCGCGCCGGTCTGTTCGACCCGCAGTCGCAGCTCGTGGACCTGCTCGGTGTGCTGCTCGGTCTGCTGGGCGGACGGGTGCCAGGCCTGGAAGGAGGGGAAACCGCCGACGGACTGCTGGGCCACGGGGGCGGCGGGGTTGCTGTTGTCGTCGGTGCGCCGGGGCTCGGCGACGACGAAGGCCTGGCACTCGCCGGGCAGGAACCGCTCCTCCTCGTCCAGGCAGATCGCGTAGATGGCGACGGCCGGACCTTCCCGCAGCAGTCGTACGACACCCGGCATCGACCGCAGCCGCCGCGACCCGTCCCATACGACGATGACGTCGGGGTCGGCGAAGGCGGGACCGTCGGTCTTGCTGCGGTTGCCCTCCCGCATGGCCTTCTGCCGCGCGTCGAGCAGCTGGGTCAGCTCGCCGACGCGCGCGCCGACGGTCTCGGAGTCGGTCCCGATGAGGACGTTGATGTCCTGCCCGCCGGACGGGCGGGCGTGCGGCAGCCAGCGCACCCAGTCCCAGCGCGTGTGGGCGTCGTTCTCCGTGAGCACGATGAACTGCACGTCCATCGGGCTGTGCAGCACCGCGGTCTGGGCGACGGCCCAACGCCCCAGCGCGTGCGCGGAGTCACCAGGTCCTGCGACGCCGATGACACCGAGGTCCTTGAGCGGCAGGGCGACCGGCGCGTCCTCGATGTACCACCGGACCTTGCGCTTGTGCTCGTCCTGCTCCGGGTCGTCGAGCTCGACGTCGGACGGCACGCGCCCGGTGCCGAACCGCAGCAGCAGATGGTCGGCGTCGGTGCGGCGCCGCTCCCACAGCCGGGTGCGCGGACCGGTGCCGGTGGCGAGGACGGCGGCGGGGTCGGGAACGGCCTGCCGCCGGTCCGACCGCTCGGTGCCGAGAGCCTCCTGAGCGTCCTTCTCGATCCGCTCCTTGTGCTCCTTGTACTCCTTGAGCTGCTTGGCGTGCGACTTCCGGCCGTGCTTCTTGTCGTTGAAGTAGTTGGCGAAGAGCATGATCGGGCTCATCACGGCCATGATCAGGTAGTACCAGCGCCCGAACATGAAGACCGACACCACGGCACCCACGAGCGGCAGCAACGCCATCAGCCACGGCAGCGGGCGCGCCTCGTAGTCACTGGGCGGGTTCGGCAGCGAGAAACGCGTCTGCCGCTCGGCGGGGCGCAGCCGCGGGGGCCGGTTGTAGTCGAGCCCGGCGCCGTCTTCGGACCACTTCAGGGCCGCGTTGGGCGGGGAGTAGGCGGTGAGCTCCAGGAGGCTGTTGCCCAGGGCGAGTTGGGCGCCGAGGGGCCAGTCGCCGCCGTCGAAGTCTTCGCCGTCGAGACGGGAGGACTCGTCGCTCTTGTTCTCTTTGTCGCGATGCAGGGTGACTTGGCAGGTGCCGTCGATGGCGATGGAGAGGGTGGCGGCGCGATGGGCGAGCTCGGTGTCGTCGACGCGAATGTGGGCGGCGGGCCCGCTGCCGATGTCGTATCTCCCGACCCCGAGCCGGTGCACGGCGCCGGCCGCGGGACCGCCGGCCACGCGGAACTCCACGACGCCGGTGGGCTCTCCGAGGATGCAGCCGGCGGGGTCGTGGAGGCTGACGACGGCGCCGTCGCGCAGGGGCGAGCCGACGACGGTGGCGCCGGGGTCGAGGGCGTACCCGTCGACGTAGGCGTGAGGTGCTGTCGATCCCCCGGGGCCGCGATGCGCCCCGATGGGGATGATCTGGGCGCCGCCACCCAAACCGACATGCCGCGCCAACTCCTGGGCTATGTCACCGACCGTGGACTCCGGATCGGCGTCGAGCACCACATCGGCACTGGCCCCGCCGAGCGGGTCGACGACGGTCAGACTGAGGCGCACGTTCATCCCCCAACACACTGAGAACACTCAACACAGTGGAAGTGACCTTAGCCGCCACCGCTTTGCTGGATGTAACGGGATGTACACCGGTTCACGATTCCCTTGCAACAGGCCACTGCGGCCACACGGGCCACACCCGTAAGATCTTTGCTCATGCGGACGGCCGACGGACAGTCGCCCGATCCGCGCGAACAGTGCCACGGGGAAGGCCCTGCGGCCACAACGGGAGGGAGAGCCGTCATGGGCAAGGGCAAAGACGCAGACCTTACTTATCACGAGATGGAGAAGGTCGCGGGTGACCTGATCAAGGACATGCACGACCTGGAAGACAAGATCAAGAACGTCGAGAAGCGGGTCAGCAACCTGGTGGAGCAGGGCTTCACCACCCAGAAGGCCTCCGGAGCGTACGACGACTCCATGAAGGACTTCAGCAAGGGCGCGACGAAGACCATCCAGGGCCTGCACGGTCTGTCGGACTTCCTGAAGAAGGCCAAGGAAGCGTACGAGCAGCTGGATGACCAGCTCGCCAAGCAGGCCAAGGGCTGACAAGCCCTCGACCGGTTTGCTGCTGGGGGCGGTGGGGCGCGATTCCGCGATTCACGGTGGGTTCATGCCTCACCGCACCCTCGGTTCATGCTTCGGCGCTGCTGACCTCGCCGGTCTGCGGATGGCGCATCAGGTACTTGTGGAGATCACTGCGCATCTCCTCCGTCGTCAGAGCCAGCCAGGAGCCGTCCGCGAAGCGGATGCGCAACTTGTTGTTCTCGTACGCGGGGAGCAGGTCCTCCAGGACGGCCTCTCCGGCGGGAATCTCGGCGACGACACGCATGCGGTCCTCCCTGCGGACGGAGACCCGCTTGGGTGGTGCGGCCAGCAGGATGCGGCCCTCGGAGAGCACGACGAACCGCTGGTGGTGGGAGGAATGGCTGTACCAGCGAAGCAGGAACTGGGCGGCTGCCCCGTTCCAGTCGCCGTCGAAGGTCTGGTCGAGGCCGAGTTCGACGATGGCCTCGTCGCGCCGCTTGGTGTCGCGGTCCTCGGCGAGGACACGCTCGCGTTCCTCTCCCGTCGCCAGCCAGTTATTGAGCGCCTGCCCGCAGGTGACGATCAGGGCCAGCAGCATGAGGACGAGAATGAACGGTCCGCCGAGTACGAGACCGAGCACATTGAGCGGCCTCATGAACGCAGGCCTCAGCGCTCCCGCTCCGGCGGCTTCGCGTACATCCGAGGGAGGCTCCGGAATCTTGCCGATCGTGCACCAGGATCCGGCGTCCGGGGTGACGCCGAGGCGGATGCGTATGGCGCGGGCGGTGCTCCTGGACAACCGGTCTCACCTTCCTCTTCCTCGCTGCTCTCGGGGGGCGAAGCCTCGCAGCAGTGTCTCATGTTCACAATGGGGGAATTCTTCAATGGCTGACAAAACCGCGTACGACCTCGACATGATTAAGGGGTGTTCGCGAACACTCGGCAAGATCCATCGAGAGTTCGAGCACCACGGAAATCCCGCGGACGGTTACGGCGACGATCTCGGGCATGGTGGCCTGAAAGACGCCTTTGATGACTTCGGCGACACCTGGAAGAAGACGCGCAAGAAGCTCACGAAGGAACTTAAGAAGTTGGCTGACTACACCTCAGCTGCGGCCCAGAAGTACGAAGAGATCGATCATGAGTTGGCGAAGGCCATTGCCAGTGCCACGGGGAAGGGCAAGAAGTGAGCAGGCGATCGAGCGACTGGCCGCCCCTTTGGGATGACGACCCCACACCGGGTGATCCCGATGAAGTCGCGGCGCTCGGGCGCAAGTTGCGCAAAATGGCCGAGATGATCGACGAGCAGTCGAAGGTCATCAAGGCGTTGTCCTCGGTGGAAGGCTGGGACAGCGATGCCGGGCGGGCCTTCAACGAGATTGCCGACGGAGCCGGCGACCGACTCAAGAAGGCCTTCGACAGGTACGACGAGGCGGCCAGCGCGCTCGGCACCAAGGTCGCTGAGGGTGAGTCCCAGGAATTCGCCGGCGAGCTGCACCGAGCTCAGAAGAAGGCCGACAAGGCACTTGCAGATTATCGGGAGGCCAAGAGCGATCACGACCTTGCGCAACGGGAAGTGAAGAAGTTCACGGACAAGTATCTCGTGAGTCAAATTCCCGAGGCAGACATGCCCGAGTATGAGCGGTGGAAGAAGAAGCAAAACGAGGCGTTGCATCGCATCGGGCAGGCACGCAAAGACGTGAAGGGCGCCAAGGACATCTTCGACGATGCCGGGGACCGCGCTGCCAGACGTATTAGGAACGTGGTGCACCATGACGCCGTCCGTGACCCAGGCGGATTCATGAACTTTCTTGCCGACTGGGCGGATATGTTTTCCAATATATCGGCGATCTTGTCCGCCCTGACGGTAATCTGCGCGTTCATCCCCCCGTTGCAGTTCCTCGTGCCGCTCTTCGCCACTCTCGCGGTGCTCACGAGCGCTGCGGCGTTGGCAGGCCACGCGTACGACATGTCGGTTCGTGGTGGAAAGGTGGACTGGCTGAGGCTCGGAACGGATTTCCTTGGTGTCTTGCCGGGGCTTGGAGCGTTCAGGGGCTTTACGGCACTCAAAGGCCTCAAGGGCCTCTCCAAGCTGAGGGGATTGAGTGTGTTCAAAGGCGGAACTGCGGTTGAAGGAATCGGACAGAACCTGCTCAACGGCTTCAGCGTGAAGATCGTGAACGGAACCCTTGCCAAGGGCATCAAGATCGGTAGCAAGTTCAAGATTCCCAACATGCCCAAGGAGTTCGTGCCGATCGACGGTAAGCGGATCACCGGAGTGATCAAGGGAACGGGACTTGCGAGTGCTCTGCACCGGATGTTCAGCGGAGAGAACGGTGATAGGACCGGGTACGTGCTGCCGCCGGATTCGCCCGCCCCTTCCCCCACCCCGGGCCTGACACCGTCGCCGAAGACCGGTGACCAGGAGTCGCCGGCCACGACGACCCCCAGCCCTTCCCCAGGTGTTTCGGCGGCGCCATTCCATGCGGCCTTGGCCGCCTGAGTAGAGCGTCACGACGACTAGTTGAAGCCGTATGAAAGGAGGTTGGTTGGTGTGACTGATTCAGTCGAACTCGAAGAATGGGAATTCATTGGCCGCAGGGGAGGCGATCCTGTGCGGCTCGTGCCCGGCGAAGTGATTTTCGCGGTCCCTGCTGTCAAGGCGCGTGCGGAGGAGGCGAACAAGGAGCTCCGCTTCGACTTCGTGGACGACGGGGCCGTACTGAAAATGCTCCGGCAACGGCATCGCGACGAGGAAGCAATGTTCGGCGCGGGTTTCAAGTGGGGTGTCCCCCTTGCGATCATCGGTTTCGGCGCGGCTGTCTACTGGGGCGGTGTGGCACAGTACTGGGAGTCGAGTTCGGCGCGGAGCGGGTATCTCGCTGCGGCCGCAATCGTCGTCGTGTCTCTGCTTGCTCTCTTTGTCCGCAGTGCGGTGAAGCACTGGGGCGATCCGGTCCGACAGAACCTCCGAGCCCGTGCCCGCAAGTACCGGGAGCTGGCGCACATGGCCCGTAGCGGAGGAGCGGATATTCCTGCCCACTATCCTCACTACGGCCCCTATCCCTTCGCGGCGAATTTCCACCCGGACGCGGAGAACGCAGAAACCACTGATGATGAAGGCCGGCCGTGACAGCGACAACATCTGAAGAAGGCCTCCGGGGATCGGTCGGAAGCGGGGGAATCGATGTCCGCTGGATCATGCCGGAGGGAATGTTCGAGATCCCGATGGACGCGGAGGACTTGGACGATACCGCGGAGCAACTGATTGATCTGGCCCGCAAGGTGATGCCGGAGGCGACCTTCGAGGTGCAACTGGAGTGGGCCCTCATGGTCGCCGCCCACTACGACTCCTTCGTAGAGGCCGGCATCCAGTACTCGGGCTTCGTCATGACCGAAGTGGAGGGCACCCGTTGCACCGCCACGGTGAGTGTGAGCATGATCGACCTGGATGAGCGCACGGGTTCCGACCCCGCTGGCTTCATCGGCTCGACGATGCGGCACCTCGGGCTCGGACAGGTCAGCGAGATCGAACTGCCCTGTGGACCAGCCGTCTCCTGCATCGGAAGGCGGAAGAGCAGCCTGGACGGGAGCCTTACGGCTTCCGGAGAGGATGAGCCGATCTGGACATCCTTCATCCAGGTTCAGATACCGCTGAACAATGGGACTCTTCTGGTCATGGAGATGGGGACTCCGACCCCCGAGGGCTGGGAGGTCTTCTCGTCCATGTTCGCGGGCGTGGTCAAGAGCGTCCGTCTGTTCAACGATGCGGGCAAACCGCTTGTGATGCCGAGATGACGGCAGGCCAGATGGCTGAGTCGCCGCCCAAGGACTATCGGTTGCTCGTCCCCCGGGACTGGTTCCGAATCGACCTCACCCAAGACCGTTGGCGTGGGCAGCTGAAGACGTTCGTGGACCGTCAAGCTGATGGGAAGAGCGTCCGGGCGGAAACCAAGCAAGACGCCTGGGCCGCCCTGCGCAACACCGCCGAGGCCGGGGTCAGAGAGGGAGCACTCGAGTACTTCTTGAGGCCTGAGCTGGATGACGGCAGCATCATGCCGGCCTCGCTCATCGTTTCCCTGATTCCTCGAACCGGATCCCTGGCACCTCGGGACCTTGCGCAGTCGTTCGAGGTGAGGGAGGAACAGAACGGCCGCGCCGCAGAGGTATCGATCCTCAGCCTCCCCGCCGGCGAAGCGGTACGGATCCTCACCCCGACCACCCTGGACCTGTACGTCGAGATGCCCGCAGCTGTTGGCTATCTGGTGCTCGCGTTCGCGGTACCGGTGACCGGGATGCAGGGACCGATGCTCAGGCTGTGTACGTCGATTGCGGAGTCCCTGCGCTGGATCGTGTGACTCCGAGCCCAGACGGGTCGGAGTCCCTCTTCCCGACACCGCAACCAAGCCTTGCGCCAGCCTCGTCCATGCTCCACGGGAATCTGCAGGATAGGGAGAAAGAGACCCGTGGGTGATTACCACGCTTTGAAGTTCGGGCAGTTCGTCGATGACCAAGGGACCACTCACAACATGGTCTCCTCGTCGGTCATCGCCGCCGTTCCCGCAGCGAAGGCTGCAGCGGAGAGCTACGGGCGGGAGGTGCACTTCGACTTCCTTGATGACCAGGCCGTCCATCGGCTGCTGTTCCACCGGTGGGAGGACAACAGGAAATGGCGCGGACGCGGGTGCCTGGCGAGCATTCCGCTGTTCGTCTTCGGAGTCGGTGCCTGGCCGTTCTGGGACCTCGTGGCGTCCCAGAAATCACGCTCCTTTCAAATCACCTTTATCGGCGCGGACGCACTGATTGTCGTCGGAATGCTTGTCGGGCTGTATCTGTGGCGACGTCCCAGCCTGCGCGACCCGTCACTGCGCAACGTACGCATCCGGGCACGCAGATACCGCGAAATCGCGGGCATCGCCCGCCGGGGCGGAGCCGATATCCCGGCCACGTACCCCTACTACGGGATGTACGCCGCGTCCCGGAAGTTCTTCCCGGACGCTCCCGAACTGCCCATCCCCGAAGAGGAACAGCCTGCGTGACGACCCCTCCCGAACTGTCCGCCCTGATTCCGTCCCAGCCCGCGCCGCCCGCCCTCCACGCGGACGACATCCACGTCCGCTGGGTCATGCCGGAGATCTTCCACGACCTCCCCCTCCACGAGCCGGACGACGACGAGGCGGTCCGGCTGGTGGAAGAACTTGTGGAAAGGGCGCTCCCAGGTGCGGGAGAGGACGACAGGACAAGATTCGGACTTATCTGCGCGCTGAGTGTCGACGATCTCCGGGCCGCCGGCACCGAGTACGCCGCCGTCTGCTTGACTGCGGTGAACGACTCCTTCTGCAGCGCCACGATGTTCGCGTCTCTTGTCGACAGCCCGGACGTCGATGGAGTTTGGGGTGCGGTCAAGGCGATCTCGTCGAGCCTCCGCGGGATCGAAGCGGGCGAGATCTCCGAGCTCGAACTCCCCTGCGGACTCGGGGTCTCCTGCGTCGGGACCCGACAGGAGACGCTTCCCGACGGACTGACCGAGCACGGCGAGAAGCTCGGCTTCCCGACCGCATCCATCCGTGTCTACGTCCCCCTCCCCAACGGCACCACCGTGGTCATGGAGATGTCCACCCCCACCATGACCGGCTGGGACACCTTCTCCACGATGTTCGGAAACACCGTCAGCAGCATCCGCCTCTTCAACGCCGACGGTTCGCGGCTGATCACGTGCGGGACCGGGGAGTGGCGAGCACAGGGACTCCGCCCTCCGACTACCGGCTCCTCGTACCCCGTGACTGGTTCCGGGTCGACCCCACGCAGGAGCGCCGGCGCCGCCAGTTGAAGACTTTCGTGGACAAGGAGTCCGCAGGAAGCGGTGTCCCGGCGGACGTTGCCCGCAGTGTGTGGACGACCTTGCGCAACACCGCCGAGAGCGGGCTCGCGCGGGGCGCGTTGGAGTTCTTCCTCAAGACGGAGTCACCTGGTGGGCCAGGTCTGCCCGCATCGCTCCTGATCTCGCTGATACCCATGTCCCCTGAACTGACGCCGGAGCCGGACGAGTTCGCCCGAGCACTCGCTGATCGCGCGGGTCCGGAGGTTCAGGTGGACGTCATCGAGCTGTTCGCGGGCCGGACCGTCCGCGCCCTGACGGAGACGACCATGGACTTCCACGTCCACATGCCCGGCGATGTGGGGTACTTGCACTTGGCCTTCTCCGTCCCGCTGAGCGGCACCAGGAGCTCTATGGGCGAACTGCGCGATGCCATCGCCCATTCCTTGCGGTGGGTCTGAGGCGCACCGCAAGGAATGGATCAGGCTCAGAGGTCACCTTCCTGATACGTCACGTCTTCGCCCTCGGGCCCCATCAGCCGCCAGTCCACCGTGGCGCCGTGACGCGCGCTGACGTCCAGGGATTTCCTGGCCGCGATCAAGTAGTTGCCGCTGGGACGACGCGTGACCAGGGCCGGGCCGACGGCGCCCACCTTGGCCAGGAAGTCGTCGAGCGCCTTTCGCTGGCCGGGGGTGAGGGCCTCGGGCCTGATCGGTTCCGACGCGGCTGACAGGTGGCGGACCAGCGGGCCGCCGTGGCTCGACGCGAGCTGGCACCAGGAGCCGCCCGCGAAGACGAGCCGGATGTCGGGCTCGCCGTGACCGAACGTCTTGCTCTCGACCGCGGCGATCTCGGCCCGCCCCGCTTCCTGGAGGACTTCCTCCCAGGGCTCGTCGTCATCGTCGAGCATGCTGATGAGGACGAGACGGCGGTCGGTCACGACGGCATGCGTGCGGTCGGTGTCGGGTCTCCGTGCGGGATCGAGCTGCCAGGGCAGCGTGCGGGCCAGGGTGCCTGGAGATGCACACATCACTGGGAAGTCATCGACCTCGTTCTCCGGGCCGTCGGAGCGGCCGAGCGTGCCCACATTGCCCACGCCTGTGCCTCCGAGAGCGGCGGCGATCCCGATGACGACCAGCGCGAGAGCGGTTCTCCCGACGCCCCGGGCAAGGCGGTTGGTTTTTGAGCGCACGGTGTTCGTGGGGCCTGCAGGCCAACCGGGCAACTCCCGTTGGATGTCGCACCGGTCGGCGTCACGAAACCAGCGTCGCCCGGAGACCGGGGTGGCGGCGCCGGTGGCGAAGGTGACGGGGACACGGGCGAGTACGCGCTTGCCGGGGTCGGGTCGCCAGCGTTCCATGAAGGGGAGACTCTCAGGTCGTGCTGTAGCTGGGGAGCGGAGATTGCCAGTCGCGCCCGGAGCCTTGGGAGTGGGTGTTTCAGCCGAGGACGAGCACGCGCCGGTCCGTTACGACCAGGTGGGTGGGGTGGTCGGTGTCGGACGGCGGGCCGGATCGATTTGCCGGGGGAGCGTACGGGCAACAGGGTCGGGGCCGCCGAGGGGGCTGGTCGCGGCCGCGACGGTCCCGATGGCTTCCGTCAGTACGACATCGGGCTACCGTTCATGAACCTTCATTGCCGTCGCCGAATTCGGCGACCCAAGAATCGAAATCCTCCTGACCATGCATATACTCCCCTGGCCCCACCATGAGGTCAGCGCCGGAAAGGCGGTCCAGTGCCGTCCAGATCCGCTCATCACGTAGTTCCGGTGCATCGGAGTCCATCATGCGCAGGGCCCATTCAGCTGCTTCCTCTGCAGTGATCGTACCGGCCGCCAGTGAACGCAGGTACGAGCGAGTTACTGCTTCCATTTCTTCATTCCCATCAGAACGTCCCTATGAGTTTTCCATTCCTGTCGAATTGATAGTGCACCTTCTTCCCGCCGGTCACGCTGACGTCAGGGCGCACGATCCTCACTTTCCCATTCGTATCCAGAGTCTCGTGCCATATTCGTTTGGCACCTGTCGCGGGGTCCCACTCGCGAACCAAGCGCCTACCTATCATCTCACCCGGATTTCGAGCCGGAGTGATCTCACCATAGAATCTGAACCGGCCGTTGGCCAGTTCCCTGTAGCCGCCCTTCCCGTACTTGTCTGCCTGCGCATAGAAATCCTGCAACTGCGCCGCGTTGGCGGTTCTCGGACAGGGGGAAAGGCCGAGCGGGTCGATCCACAGGAGTGGATTCTCTACGTATGTGTAGGAATTGTCCGCCGGTTCGAGGCCGAGCGGGTCAGGCGTGGTGTAGCGGGCCGTATCGGGAACGTAGTACCGGAAGTAGTTGTAGTGGTGGCCGGTTTCTTTGTCGTAGTACTGCCCCGGAAAGCGAAGAGGCGTGTAAGCGCGACTGTCCGCCGACCATGCCGTGGCACCCCATAGGGTTGCCCTTGCCCGCCAGGCGATGTGCCCCTGCTCGTCCACCAGTTCAGCGGGAGCGCCGACCAGATCCGTGACAATGGCGAAGAAGCGTCTGTCAACTTCCCGTTGCGGGGCTTCTGCAATGCTGATTCGTTCGATCTGAGATACGGGGTGAAGGTCGTCGTGATCCCAGGTCAAGGTGACGAGATGGGGAAGTTCGGCTACCCATGTCGTCTCTTCGCAAAGCGTTGGGCCATCCCAGGTGAAGTCGATTTGTTCGGCCACAGTTTCACCGCCGGGAGCGGCCATGCGTAGTTTCGCAATGCGTCGCCCCAGCGGATCGTACTTATATCTCCACTCAGTTCCGTCCGGTGTGCGGACCGAAGTCAAGTGATTCTCGGCATCCCATTCGAATCTCCAGGTATCGGGCTTCCGTGAGAGACGAGTCTGCTGACTCAAGGTCAAACGGCCCGCCGCATCGTGTTCGTAGCGCGTGGCTCCGGCCCGTGTGATGCGGGTTCCTGTGTACTCGCGTGCGCCTCGGGTTTCCTGTCCTGGGTGCCGTTCGGGCCAGGATGCGTCGGCTTGGTTGCCCGCGGCGTCGTAGGCGTAGGACTCCTGCCACCCCTTCGCCTGTACACCGGTCACCCGGCCGACCGGGTCCAGAGAGTATCGCCGGGCGCCGTTCAACTGATCCTCGACGCCCGTGACATAGCCGTCCACGCGGTAGGAATAGGCGCGTTCCTGCACAGTGCGTCCGTCCGTACCGATCACCGACTGTGTGCGCAGTCGCCCCATCTCGTCGAAGGTGTGCGCGAGACGGACATGCTCCCCCACCTGCCGTCCGACCTCACGGCCTGCCGCATCGCGCGCGAATGCCAGGGTCCTCCCAGCCGTGGTAAGTCCGGTGAGACTCCCCACCGCGTCGTACGTCAGAGTGCTCACGGCGCCCGACGGGGTCGTACGGCGCTCACGGCGCCCCAATGCGTCGTATGTGTAGGCGAGTTCCCTGCCGTTGACGGTTTCCGACAGCACCCGGCCGGTCGGGTCGCGCAGGATCTCCATCACCGCGTCCGGGCCGGCAGCATGGGTCAGCCGTCCTGCCAAGTCGTAGGCGAAGTCGGTGATCTGCCCGGCCGCGTCCCTGCGCAGCACTTGGCCCAGTGTGTCCCGTTCGAAACGGATCACCTCACCGAGCGGCGTGATGTGCTCAGTGAGCTGTCCGCTCGCGTCGTGGTGGTATCGCTGTACCCGGCCATCGAAGTCCGACTCCATGACCAGTCGGCCTGCCGCGTCGTACTCGTAGTCCCACTTCAGCCCCTGCGGATTGAGCACCTGGACGAGCTGGAGCTCTGTGTCGTAAGTGAACTCATAGCGCACCCGGTCCAGGCCCGTGCGAGTCGACATCAGATCGAAGGACGTGTACTCGAAGCGTGAGACGCCGCCGTTCGCGTCCGTGTGACACGTGCAGTTGCCCTCACCGTCGTAGAGCCAAGTCTCCTCCGAACCGTCGGCCGCCGTGCGTCGGGCAGGCTTGCCCTCGACGGTCCACTCCATGCGGGTCTGCGCGCCCGTTGGATCCGTCAGTAGGACGGTCCGGCCGAACGCGTCGCGTTCATAGGCGGTGACCGCGCCCAGCGCATCCGTCACCTCGACAGGCATCCCCGCCGTGTCGTTGCGAACCAGGGTGTTGTGACCGAGGGCGTCGGTGATGTACTTGAGGCCGCCGAGTTTGGCGTAGGTGAAGCGCGTGGTGCGACCGGCGGGGTCCGTGACGGCCACCGGGTTTCCCGCCCCGTCGTAATCCTGGACCCACCGCGACCCGTCCGGATCCACTACCAGCGTCGGCAGACCCAACTCGTTGTACTCGGTGGAGAATTCAGCCCCGTCCGGCCGTACGACGCGGATCACACGCCCTTGCTCGTCGTGCGCGTACCGCGTCGTCCTCCCCGATGGATCGGTCACCGCGATGAGTTGCAGGTCCTCGTTCCATTCCTGCGTTGTGACGTTGCCGAGCGGATCGGTTTCGCGGATGAGGCGGAGTGCCACGTTGTGTTCGTAGACGCGAGTGTGGCCGAGGGAGTCGGTCACGCGAGTGGTGCGGGTGCCGTCGTCATAGGCGAGGGTGGAGGCCAATGCGTCGCCGGTGCCGCCGGTGGCGACCACTCGGCCCCGTTCGTCGTAGGCGTACCAGTAGGCGGTGCCGTTGCGGTCGGTCCACGAGGTGATGCGGCCATCGGCGTCGTAGGTGTAACGCATCGGCAGGCCCGAGGAGTTGGTCTCCTCGGCCAAGTGGCCCTGCTCGTCGTAGGTGAAGGTGAGCAGGGTGGTGCCGGGGGCGTCCGGGGCAGCGGGGTCGATCAGGCGCAGACCCGTGATGCGGGACAGGGACGGATGCCGGTCCAGCGCGATGCGGTAGCCGCCGGAGTGGACGACCGCGCCGGGTATGTCGCCCTCGGTGTAGACGATGGTGATGCGGTTGCCGTTGCGGTCCTGGGTGTGTTGCAGGGGCAGGTCGACCGTCGTGTCGTCCGATGTCGCGACGGGGCTGTGGAAGACGTGGATCAGGCCGCTGTCGGGGTCGGTGATGCGGATGGCGCCGTCAACCTCGTCGTCCCAGGACAGGGTCAGGCGCGAGCCCGGGGTTTCCGGGAGGACCGGGGTGTTGGCCTCGACGTCCGGCCGGGGGAAGCACAGGCGGGCGCCGTCCGCGGCCGCGTACACGAAGCCGTCCTCGTCGGCCTGCACACGCTGGTCGAGGGTGGAAGCCCAGGACGGGCCGAACCAGCCGCCGAACCGGTACGACGAGAGGTGGGTGCGCTCCAGAATCAGCGGCAGCACGCCCGGCAGCTGTACGTCCGTGCGCGGCAGGGCCATGTCGCCCGTGGCCACGTCGATCGGGTCCCGCACGAACTTCTTGATCATGTTGCGGATCGAGGCCGGCAGCTTGTTGAAGCCCGGGTTCAGCTTGAGGCGCTCGAACGAGGCGCAGTTCAGCTTGAACAACTTGCTGAGCCTGGACAGCTCGGCAGGCTTGAGCGCCTTCAACCCCTTGCCCAGCGCCTTGCCGAGCACGCCGAAGCCGATACCCATCAGGGCACCCTCGGTGAGGATGCCGGCCAGCTTGTCCGGGTCCTTGAACGCGCCCGGGTCCTGCAGCAGCGTCTCGAAGGCGGAGAACTTCGCGCCCTCCTTGGCCATCTTGGCCACCGCCGCGACGCCCTTGATCTCCTTCAGCGCCCTCAGCGCCCGCTCCACGCCCCGGATGACCTCCATCACCCCGCGCACGGCTGATCCCAGCGCGGTGCCCTCCTCCTCGATCCGCCCGATCAACGCGATGACCTTCAGCGCGCGCTCACCCGCCATCAGGCTGGAGGCCACCTCGGACGCCCCGGCGGTCAGCACGGACAGTGCCAGACCCGCGATCTCGAACTCGACGATCTCCGCGAGGATGACGCCGATCTCGGAGAGCAACTCGTGCGCTTTGTCGGCGAAATCGTCCAGCGCCTTGGCACCCTCCCGCAGGGAGTGCGCCATGTCGGTCGCGTTCTTACGGGTCGCCTTGGCCCGCTTGTGGAAGGCCTTGGCGGTCTTGCCCTCCCACTCCACATCCGACAACGCCCGACCCGCGGCGGCGGCCGCGTCATCCAGGCCCGTGGCCAGATGCCGCCACTTCTTCGCGATCTCCCGCACACCGTCCGGATCCACCGCCGGATCGGAGATCCCCAGGAACTCCAGACCGCTGGCGACACTGTCGCCGAACATGTGGTTGAACTTGTTGATGTAATGCAGCGGATTGAGGTCGACCACGAGAGCCTCAGCCCTTCTTCCCGCGAGCCGCCGCGGCCAGCAGCACATCCAGCAGGTCGAAGGCATCCGAGACGTCGCCCATCAGCTTCGCCTCCGCCTGCCACTCCTCATCCAGCTGCTTGGTCAGCTTGGCCAGGGTGTGCATGCCGTCGCGTATGTCGTCCTTCGCACCCAGCAGCGAACCGAGCTTCCCCAGCGCCCCCAGGTCATCCGACTCCGCCTTGAACTCCTGCAACGGCTTCGCCGTGTGATGCCCCACCTTGCGCAACCCGGACGCAGCCTTGTGCAACGACGCCGCTTCCTTCTTCAAGTCCGACATGCGAGCCCGCCCCCGTAGTTCACTCTGTGCACATGCCAACCCAACGACCGTAGTGAAGAGGGTTATTGTGCTGGCATACCAGAAGTCAAGAGAAGGTAAATGATGTTGTGCCCTGCAGTGTTTCCAGCCCCAGCTGTTGCGCGCGGTCGCGGACGGTGTGGGCGTATCTCCCGGGCGGTTTTCTACTTCACATAGGAGTGGGTTCACGCCAGTGAAGTCGCGAGGATTGGGCTGAGGAGGATGCAGCGGGTGCCCCAGCTGCGGGGCTCTGATGCATTCGCGATCCTGTATTGCGAAGGGTGGACGACTGAGGTGCGCAGCCGGGAGCGGCTGCGCACCTCCGGCCGCAGTGATCGTGCGATCGGCGGACACTGCCCGTCTCAGGTTGCCCCGTCACCGGTTGACGGACTGGATCTCCTGAACGGTGACGTTCTGGGTGTTGCCGAAGGTGCCGTTCGGAAGCTTGCCGCCCGCGCCGCCCGTGCCGGTCCAGGTGATCTGCCAGGTGATGGTCGCCCGGAGCTTGTACGTCCCGTCGCCCGACGAGCGCAGGTACTTGATCCCGCACGGTGGCGTCTCGTCGGCCTTGCCCTTGGTGTAGGCCTCGCCGATCGAGCCGTCATCGTTGAATGTGCACTCGCCGGAGGCGGGATAGGTCTCGGCGTCGCTCGTACCCGGTTCAAGCTTGAGGGAGACGGGCTTTGCCGTCGTGGTGGCCTGGATGTTGAGGCCGTTGACATTGAGGGACGCGGTGACCGAGACGTCCTTGAACTTGGCCTTGTCCAGCCACGCCCAGGTGGGCAGGTTCACCTTGGTGGTGTCCTCGGGGGCGAGGGTGACCTCCGTGTCCGGGACCTGGACGCGGTTGTAGGCGAGCTCGGCGAGTACCTCGGGAGTGACGGCGTTCTCCACGTTCGGGGTGTCGCCGTTCTCGACCCAGAAGGGCTGCTTGTCGCACTTCTGGGCCTCATCGGTCAGCCAGCGGTCCGGGTCCCGCGTGGCGACCCACCAGTTGCCCTCGTCCGCCTTGTCCTTGTTGTAGTTCTTGTACTCGCCGTCTTTGTAGTAAGAGCGGTACTGAGCAACGGCGTTCTTGGCGTAGCTGGGCTGCTGGGGGTCGTTGGCGACGAGGTCGTACCCGTCCTCCGTACTCTTCGCGAAGTCGTCCGGAGAATACGGTTCGTACCAGCAGGCGGGCGGGGTCCAGTTCTCGGTGGGGGTGAGGCCGCCGGACGACGTGCCGCCACCGCCCTTGGTGGAACCGCTGAACGTGATGCGGGATTCAAGGGTGTGGCCGTCGCTCGAACCCTGCTGCTTCGTGCCGGCTCCCTCATTGCCCTTGCCGAGATCCACGTCGGCGTACGCGGGAGGGGCGAGGAGCGCGCATACGACGGAAAGGCCCGACACCATCAGCCACTTGCGCGTGGATATCACGGGGTGCATGCGCTGTTTCCCCTCTCGGAGTTGAGTACGGCGGTCTGCCACACGCCCTTGTCGCTCTTCTCCAGCCGGGTGGAGTAAAGGAGATAGGACTTGTTGGTCACCGGGGTCTTGTCGGCCGTGCCCGTCTTCCTGTCCTTGACGTACGCCTTGCCCTCGAACGAGCAGTAGGAGAGTGTCGCCTTGCCCTTGGCGTACACATCGACACGGGGCTTGAAGAAGCGGGTCTCGCCCGTCATGGACTTCTTGGCGTCCACGAACTCCTTGACCCACTGGGAGGCCCCCACCAGGGCATCCCCCTTGTAGTAGAAGCCGAGCACCGAATCGTCCGCGTTGCCCTGGGTGATGGCGTAGTCCAGCGCGTCGATACGACGGGACACGTCCGCCAGTACGGCGTCCTTCGTCGCGTCGCCCGTCTTCCAGCTCTCGAAGACGTTGGTGACATCGCCGGGCAGTGTGACCTTCGGGCGCTGAGCCGAGTCGGCGGCACTCGCGCTCGGCGAAGCCGACGTCTTCGTGCCGCCGTCGTCGGCCCCCGCGATCTTGTCGCTGTCCTTCGAGCTGTCGCCCCCGCCGCCGCACGCCGTCAGCAGCAGGGCTGCGGTCGCGGCGAACGCGGCAGCAACGGGCAAAGAGCGGCGCTTCACAGTGGACTCCCCGTGAGACATCAGTTCAGTCAAGTCAGTCAAGGGCAATGACGGTATCCGTGGGGCTCGCGGTTTCGCCACACTGAACTTCCTTCAGGACGGGGGTAATCCTGGATGATCGGTGTGAAAGGGGCGACTTTCGTGACGCACTCCACCTCACCCCAGCTTTGCGTTCTGAACCTTCACAAGTCCAGCCGGAACCTTCGCATCCCCGGCCCCCGCACCCATCACGGCCCCCGTGTCCATGCTGAAGTACGTGACGACGGTGTCGCCGAAGCGGCTGACCTGGGTGCGGACGCTCTGGGTGTTGCCGTTCGCGTCGAAGGCGGCGGCGAAGGCGAGGGACTCGTCGCCGGCCGTGGGGGCGGTCTCCGTGGTGACCGAGTCGTACGGGTTGCTGCCGCCGCTCCCCTTCGCCGTGAAGCCGCCGGCGCAGGGCTTGAGGGACTTGGAGAGGTCGGCCATGGCGGTCCGGGCCGCGCCGGACGCGTACGTGGAGAGGGTGACGTACGTGGTGACGGCGTCCGCCTTGTCGGCCCTCGCGGTACGCGTCAGCGTGGCCTGCGGCTTGCCGAGGGGGAGCTGGTTCATCGCGTACGCCAAGGACGCGCACGCCGTCTTGTCGACGGTGACATCGTCCTGGGACTTGGCCATCGCGTACTCGGTGCCGGCCTTGTCGACCGTGTACCCGGGGGCCTCGGCCGTGGTGACCATGAGCCGCGCGACCTGCTCCGCGGGGCTGAGCGTCTTGGTGGGCGAGGCTGACGTATCCGGCTTGCTGTCCGTGTTCGCGTTCGCGTCCTTGTCCGTGCCGCCTCCGCAGGCGGTGAGTACGGCGGCGAGGGACAGCGTGGACGCGACGGTCAGGGCGGTGCGCTTCATGTGGGGGGAACTCCTCGGTCGGGCGGGCCGATCCCATACGTCGGCCGAGCGACGGTGGCGGAAGCAAAGGACGATAGTGGAGCGCGACGGTTTCCGGATCGTGGACATCCTGAATGCCGGGTCACCTCGCGTCTTGCCGCAACGGGACGCGGTCATCCAGCACATGATGGGTCAGTTCTAGAAAACCGTGAGGCGTGGAACAGTGTCAGGACAGATCACTCCCGTTCCGGAATCGACGCTCGCGCGGGAGATCTTCGGGCCGCTCGGCGGAATCGTGGAGATCGGGGCGGTGGTCGCCACCGACGGCTGGGCCGTTGCCGAGGCCTCCGTGGGGGAGTTGGTGGCCCGGCGGCAGGACGAGGTGGACCAGCTTCTCGCTGCCGTCCGTGCGCTCGGTGGTTTCAGCGATGCGGCCATGGCGATCGCCGATGAACTGGGATGGCTGCGAGAGCACCAGGTGACCGCTCCGTCCCTGCTGCTCTGGTCCGGCTGCATCGAGGAGATCTCGCCCCACCGACTTGAAGAACTCGAGCGACCGACGGCCGTGCGGCGCATGTGCCACATGGGGGCGGATCTCCAACTGGCCTGTTTCTTGCAGGCGTTGGTCACCGCTGCCATCGCTGGTGGCGTGGATGCGGGACAGGGCACGGAGCGGGTGGCCGAAGCCCTTGCCCTCGCCGTCGCTCTCGCGGACGACGCGGGGCGAAGCGGAGCCGCCGACACGTTCAGGACGTGGCGGGTCACCTTCCTTCCCGGGATCCTTCGTCCCGACTCCACCGCGCCGGAGGGTGGAAAGGCAGGATTCCGCGCCTACGCCCACGCCTTGGAAGGGCTGCTCGACACGGCTGACTGATCGATTTCACCACCGAGTCACTGGGTTCGGTGTTGCGTGGGAACTGGGAACTTAGAGAGAGGCTGAGACGCTGGTGCTGCGGGTTACGGATGAAGTCGGTGAGACCTGGGACGACCCCACTGAGGTGCAGATTCAGCGCCTCTTCGCCGGGCTGAATCTGAGGTGCCGGTTTCTCGTCCTGGACCGGCCCGACGTGTCGGACGACGGTCAGACCTACCTGCAGATCCGCCTCAACGACGACCTGACCATGGTGGTTGAGTACCGGGAAGGCGGCCCCGACTCGCACTATCGAGCCGAGGTGCCGTTGTCGGCCGAACAGGGTGGCGATGAGCTCGTCACTCCCGTACTGCTCGGCTGGGCGTTCCGACGTGAGGGATGGCGCGGTGCTCTGCCGTGGGTGCGATGGGACGTCGAGCGAGAACACCCGTGGGAAAAGTATCCGGACTGACATGTATGGGGGGATGCGTGGATCTCCGCGCTGTTGTGAGCCGATTCCGGAGTGTGGAGCCTCTTCCGGGGCTGGCCGACGGCTGGCACTGGACCCTGGCGCCGGGCATCGAGTTCGCCGGTGCGCTCTCAGCCGACGGGCGGCGGCTGCTTCAGTTGAGCGGCCGTAACTCGTACGACGAGGACTTGGTGGTCGCGACCCTTGAGTTCGCCCGGGAGCACGAGGAGGTGATCTTCGCCCGGAATACCCACCTCGGCGTGGGGGAGGGGTTCAAACCGCCCGGCGGAAGCGGTGGCGGCAACGGCGGAGGCTTCGATGTCGTGGTCGGTCTCGGGCCCGAAGTGCATCGCTTCTATGACGTACAGCACCCCGACCTGACGCCGTTCGTCCGCCTGATGTTCCCGGCGTACGCCTGCGAATTCTCCGGCCGGGAGACGCTCGACGAGGCGGTGACGCGTTACGAGATGCTGCGTCTGAACAATCTTGCCCGCGATCCCCTGCCCTTCCTCAAGATGCGCTATGCCAACACGCGCACCAAGGGGTGGAGCACCAACCCTGGCTGCGGATTCACCGAGCCGCGGCGCCTCTTGGAGGAGCTCCAGTGGCTGGAAGGCGGTCAGGGGAGCTTCGTCGAGTTCGAGAATCGGCATGGCAAGGTATGGCGGATCGAATGGCATGGGGCGTGGCTCATCGCGGAGTGGGACACGCAGGACGGGGCGCCGCGGGAGATCGGGCTCCATGAACTACTGGAGTTCGCGGAGCGGGCGCTGCGCGTCTGACGTACGCCACCATCCTTCACCCAGTCACCCAGTCACCCAGTCACCCAGTCACCCAGTCACCCAGGTCACCCCTGTGACTGAAAGATCACCCTGCCCGGCCCCCCATCCGTGAGCACCTCGTGCAGGCCTCGTGCACACCCCGTGACACCCTCCGAGCTCGGGCGGACACCGGATTCGCGTGCGCACAGCGCGCCGGTGCTCCGATTCCCCGGCCCAACAGGGAACCGCCCGCCTCCCGTTGCGCGTGGAGAACACCGAGCCCCCCGAGGTTCGCGAGTCATAACGCGCCTTGAGGGGCTTATGTGCGGCTGATACGGTGCCATGGCTTGACACTCGCTTCAGCGCTGGCTATTTGGCCAGGTCGGGCGGTACGTCTGACTCGGGCGTACCGGGGTGAAGTGTCCCAATTGGCATGTGAATTGGCAGAAATCTTCTTGGGTGTACGGGGAGCGGTTGCGTGAAGATCCAAGAGCGTACGGGGGCGGGCAACCACCGTTCCGCTGCGTCGGCCCAGCCGGCGATGGGTGAGCGTCTTCCCACGCCGCCTCGCGAGCGCAAACCCGCGCTCGCCGCTCTCGCGGTGCTCCTGATCCTCGTCGGCGCGCTCGGTGCCACGATGCTGGTGTTGCGCGCCGGGGATCGCGTCGAGGTCGTACAGGTGACGAGCGACATCCAGGCCGGTGAGTCCGTGGGCAGCCACGTGACCTCCGTGATGGTCGCGGACGACACCAGCGTCAACTACGTCAGGTGGGACCAGCTCACGACCCTCAAGACGCTCAAGGCGCGGTCCACCATCTACAAGGGGACTGTGGTCATCGGCGAAATGTTCGCCAGCAAGAGCAACCTCCCCGCAGGCAAGGCCTCCGTCGGCCTGGCCCTCAAGGAGGGCCAGTACCCGGCGGACATCAAGGCAGGCGACATCGTGTCCGCCTACCGCGTCGGCGACGACACCTCCAGCTCCCGCTCCAGCAGCAGTTCGTCCGGTACGTCGTCGAGCAGCAGCAACTCGCTGATCGTCGAGAACGCGCGCGTCAACACCAAGAGCGACACCAGTGACGCGACCGTGAGCACCGGCAATCTCTCCATCACCCTGCTCGTCGACCAGAGCGACGTGCCCGCCCTCACCGCGGCCGCCGCGGCAGGCGACGTCTCCGTCGTTCTCGTTCCCGGCAACTAAAGGCGAGTGAGTAAAGAGACATGGCGCTCATCGCCCTCGCCGCAGACAAGGGTTCCCCTGGCGTCACCACCGCCGCGGTAGCACTGTCGGCGGTCTGGCCCCGCAGAGTCCTGCTCGCCGAGACCGACCCGGCCGGCGGCGACCTCGTCTACCGCAGTGCCGCGGCGCACGGCGGGCCCCTCAACCCCAACACCGGGATGCTGTCGATAGCGGCTACCGCCCGCCGAGGCCTCGTACCCGACCAACTCTGGGACCATGTGCAGCCGTTGAGTGGCGGGCTCGAGGTGCTGGTCGGGCTCGGTGTCGCCGAGCAGGCCACCGGGCTCGCGGGCCTCTGGCCCACCCTCGGCCGCGCCTTCGCGCAGCTCGCCGATTCGCCGCACGCGCCCGCCGACGTCATCGCGGACTGCGGGCGGATCAGCGGGGACACCCCGGCCGTCGAGATGTTCTCGCAGGCTGCCCTCGTGCTGCTCATCTCGCGCACCGAGCCCGAAGCCATCGCGCGGGTACGGGACAGGGCGGCCGCCCTCAGCGCCAAGCTGCACGGTGGCCCCCGCGGTGCGGCCACCCTCGCCACGCCCCTCATCGGCGTCATCCTCATCGCCGACCCGAGCGACTCCGCCAAGCTCGTCCACCAGGTCAACGACATGCTGGTGGCGGCGCAGACCGGTGCGCGGGTCGTGGGCACGCTCGCCGACGACCCGGCCGGCGCCGACCAGTTGGCCGGCCGCAAGCGCGGGCGGCTCGACAAGTCGCTGCTCATCCGCTCGGCCCGTAAGGTCACCGCGGATCTGTATCAGCAGTACGGCGCCGCCTGGGCCGTACCGGCCAATGGACCGCATGGTCAGCCCGCCGCCGGGGCCGGTCGATGACCGCCGTCGACCATCAGCTGGTCAAGCGGTTCCGGCAGGACGCCGGTGACCGTATCGCCGAGCAGCGCCGCGAGGACCAGGTCCGCAACGTCACGCCGATGTCCAACGAGGACGAACGGCACTACGCGCGAGCGGTGATCGCGCAGATACTCGAGGACTACGCGCGCACCGAGATCAACCTCGGCCGCACCCCCCTCGACGCCGAGACCGAGGAGCAGTACGCGGCCGCCGTGCACGCCGCCCTCTTCGGCGTCGGGCGCCTCCAGCCGCTGCTCGACAACCCGGAAGTCGAGAACATCGACATCAACGGGTACGACCAGGTCTTCATCGGGTACGCGGACGGGCGGGAGGTCAAAGGGGATCCCGTCGCCGAGAACGACGAAGAGCTCATCGAGCTGATTCAGGTCCTCGGCGCCTACTCCGGACTCTCCTCCCGGCCCTTCGACTCCGCCAACCCTCAGCTCGACCTGCGGCTGCCGGACGGATCGCGTCTGTCCGCCGTCATGGACGTGACGCGTCGGCCCGCCCTGTCCATCCGTCGCGCGCGCATGGGCAAGGTCTTCGTCTCCGACCTCGTCGGCAATGGGACGATCACGCCCGAGGTCGCGCACTTCCTCGCCTGCGCCGTCCGGGCCCGTAAGAACATCATGATCGCGGGCGCCACCAACGCCGGTAAGACGACACTCCTGCGCGCCCTCGCCAACGAGATCCCGCCGCACGAGCGTCTCATCACCGTCGAGCGCGCCCTGGAGCTCGGGCTCGACACCTTCGCCGACCTGCACCCGAACGTGGTGGCCTTCGAGGAGCGCCTGCCCAACTCCGAGGGCCAGGGCTCCATCACCATGGCCGAGCTGGTGCGGCGATCCCTCCGAATGAACCCCTCCCGCGTCATCGTCGGTGAGGTCCTCGGCGACGAGATCGTGACCATGCTCAACGCGATGTCGCAGGGCAACGACGGCTCGCTGTCCACGATCCACGCGAACAGCTCCAGCGAGGTCTTCAACCGTATTTCCACGTACGCGCTCCAGGCGAACGAGCGGCTGCCCATCGAGGCCAGCCAGATGCTCATCGCGGGCGCGGTGAACTTCGTCGTGTTCGTCCAGCGGCGCAACAACTACCAGAGCGGCGGCCGTCTCCAGCGCGTGGTCACCTCCGTGCGCGAGGTCAACGGCGTCGACGGACGCGTGCTGTCCAGCGAGGTGTTCGCCGAGGCCCCGGATGGCCGGATCGTCCCGCACGCGCCGATCGCCTGCCTCGACGACCTCATCCAGCACGGCTACCGGCTGCCCGGCGGCGGGAGTTGGGGATGACCTTGACCCATGAGGTGGCCATGAGCCGTGAGATGGCGATGACCCACGAGGTGGCCATGAGCCATGCGATGAACACGCCTCACGACACGACGTCTCTCGCGGCGCTCGACTCGCTCGGCTCCATGGGCGGCCTGTTCTCCACGACCGTCCTGTACGCGCTCGCGTCCGGTATTGCCGTCGGCGGCGGCCTCGCGTTGTTCGCCGTCGCCGTGCGCGGACTGCCCGCCAAGCCCGAGTACGAGAAGCAGAAGGCCAGCGAACGGGCCAGTGAGCTGGTGCGGTTCGCCGGTCAGCGCGGTTCGATCGCCGCCATCGCCGGTCTCGTCGTCCTGCTGCTCACCCGCTGGGCCGTCGCCGGTATCGCGGCCGGCATCCTCGTCTTCTTCTGGGACAAGCTCTTCGGCGGCGCCTCGGAGGAGCGGGCCGCCATGCGGCGCGTGGAGGCCCTGGCCTCCTGGACGGAGTCTCTGCGCGACACGATCGCGGGCGCGGTCGGCCTGGAGCAGGCCATCCCCGCCTCGGCGCGCGCCTCCGCTCCCGTACTGCGGCCGCATCTCGACGCGCTGGTGGACCGGCTGCGCTCCCGTACGCCACTGCCCGAGGCTTTGCAGCACCTGGCCGACGAGATCAACGATGCCTCCGCCGACATCATCGTGGCCGCGCTCATCCTCAACGCGAGGCTGCGCGGGCCCGGTCTGCGGCAGGTGCTGGGCGCGCTGGCCAAGTCGGCGCGCGAGGAGGTCGACATGCGGCAGCGGGTCATGGCGCAGCGCGCCTCGACCCGCCGCTCGGTCCAGATCGTCGTCGCGGTGACCATCGCCTTCGTCCTCGGCCTGTCGATCTTCAATCGCGACTTCGTCGAGCCGTACGGCACGGCGGTCGGACAGCTCGTACTCGCCTGTGTCTGCGGCCTGTTCGCCCTCGGCTTCTGGTGGCTGCGCAAGCTGTCCACCATCGAGACGCCGGAGCGGTTCCTGGTGCGGGACGAGTCGTCGGTGCAGTTCGTACGGCCGCGTATGTCCGGCACCCCGGCTTCTGCGGATGAGGCGGTACGCCGATGAACCTGACCATGCCGATCACGATCGGCGCCATCCTGGGCCTGGGCGTCTACGCCCTCGTACGCGCCCTCATGCCGTCCAAGCGCAGCGCGGTCGCGCAGGTCGCGCGCATCGACGCGATGCGGGCGCGCGGGGCGGCGTACGAGTCCGCGCATCATGCCCAGCAGGAAGCCGGACGGCTCGGCACCGTACGGGCCCAAGTGGGCGCCCGGGTCGCCGAGTTCTATCTGCAGCAGGGCTGGGAACAGCGCTCGCTGCGGGCCGACCTGGCCGTCCTGGACCGGAGCTGGGAGAGGTTCCTCGCGACGAAGGTGCTGCTCGCCGCGGCGGGCGTGTTCTTCGGGCCGTTCCTCTTCGCCGTCGTCTGGACGCTCGGCTTCGGCAGCAGCCCGATCATCCCGGTCTGGCTGGCGCTGCTCTTCGCGCTGGTCTTCTTCTTCCTGCCGGACGTAGAGGTACGGCGGGACGCGGCGGACAAGCGGCGTGACCTGCGGCGCGTGATCGGCGCGTATCTGGACCTGGTGTCGATGAGCCTGGCCGGCGGCCGTGGTCTTCCCGAGGCGCTGATGGCCGCCGCCGAGGTCTCCGACGGCTGGGCCACGCAGCGCATCCGCAACGCCCTCAACGACGCCAGGATCACCGGCATCAGCCAGTGGCAGGCGCTCGGTTCGCTCGGCGAGGAGCTGGGCGTCGAGGAACTGAAGGACCTGTCGGCCTCGCTGGCGCTGGTCGCGGACGACGGCGCGAAGGTGCGCGAGTCGCTCGCCTCGCGCGCCGAGACCATGCGGCACCGCGAACTCTCCGAGATCGAGGGCAGCGCGGGCGAGAAGTCGCAGTCGATGCTGGTCGCTCAGCTGCTGCTGTGCGCGGGCTTCCTGGTCTTCCTGATCTTCCCGGCGGCGATGCGCGTGTTCCAGGTCTGACGCTCCCCACCACTGCTTCATCCCGAATTTCGAGAGGACAACTCACCATGAACGGACGGAACTTCAGCACCGGGATCCCGGGGGTGGACTTCCTGATCACCTTCCTCCAGGGCCGGGTGCAGCGCGCCCGCTCCGGCGAGCTCGACCGGGGTGCGTCCGCGGTGGAGTGGGTCATCATCTCCGCCGTCGTCGTCGCGATCGTCGGCGTGGTCGCCGCGATCATCAACGCCGCGCTGAGTGACGGCGCCAACAAGGTCGGTGACTGCATCAAGGGCGCGGACGCGGGCAAGACCTGCTGACCTCTTCGTCTCTTTCTCATTCGAGTATTTCTCATACGGGGATACGGGTGCGCGCACGTCGAGGGGTACGTCGCTGGGTACGCCGCCGGGTGGAGGCCGCCTCCGCCCGCGGTGACTCCGGCATGACCGCGATCGAGTTCGTGCTGCTCACGCCGGTGCTCTTCTTCATGATCTTCGCGACGGTGCAGTTCGCGCTGTACTTCTTCGCGGATCACGTGGCCCAGGCGGCGGCCCAGGCGGGCGCCCGCAAGGCCCGCGCCATGGCCGACGAACAGCCGGGCGCGTGGCGCGGCGAGGCGCGCGACGTGGTCGACAGCTACATTCGCCAGCTCGGCCCCCAGCTGGTGCTCTCCCCGAATGTGACGATGCTCCAGCCCGAGCAGAACACGGTGGGCGTGGAGATCACGGCGAAGGTCCCCACGGTGTTCCCGGGGCTCGACCTGACGGTGCACGCGCAGTCTTCGGGCCCGGTGGAGAGGTTCGTGAAGGAGGACGGGAACTGATGGGTCCGTTCTCTCTCCTGTGCGACCTCCTGCGGGACCGGGTTTCCCGCGGTCGAGGTCGCAACCGCGACCGTGGGCTGTCCACGGTCGAGGTGGTGATCCTCGCCCCGGTGATGATCCTCTTCATCCTCGTGCTGGTCTCCTTCGGCCAACTGGTCGACGGGCGAGGGGCATTGGACGGCGCCGCACGCGATGCCGCTCGCGCCGGTTCGATCCAGAAGGAAGAGGGTGTCGCCATGTCGGAGGCCCAGAAGGCGGCCGACGCCGACCTGGGGGACGTCTGCTCCGGTCCGGTGACCGTGACCAAGACCAGCACCGGCTGGGCGAACGCCGATCTCTTCACGGTCGAGGTGAGCTGCGAGGTGCGGGGCCTGGCGATGCTAGGCCTGGACGTTCCGACGCGGCTGACGTCTACGTTCACGTCGCCGCTGGATCCCTTCAAGAGGAAGGCGTGATGGGGGAGTTGAGGGAAGACGTGACGGCGGAGACGGGCACGTTCGGCAGGGCGGCCGCAGTCAGGGCCTGGGGGGCACGACGTGGGCGGATGGACGACCGCGGTTCGGGCGCCGGCGCGGTCATCATCTTCGCGCTCGTCTTCCTCTCCCTCTCGGCCTTCGTCATCGACGGCGGCATGTCGATCTCCAAGCGGGAACGCGCCGCCGACATCGCCGAACAGGCCGCCCGGTACGCCGCCGAGGACATAGACCTCGACTCCCTCTACGAGAACCAGAACGGCCCGGCCCCCATCAACTACCAGAACTGCGGCACCCGCGTGAAGGCCTTCGCCCGGGAGATGGGCATGTCCGCCGCGGACATCGCGGCCACCCACTGCGTGGCCGCCGACGCCGAACAGGTCGAGGTGGAGGTCCAGCTCACCTACTCCCCGGTCTTCACAGGCATGTTCTACGGCGGCGACGTGGTCGTGCACGGCCAGGCGGTGGCGGAGAACGAGGTCGGCTGAGGGCAGCCGGCTCGGTTTGTCAGACGAGACGGAAGCATTCGAAGGGTAAGCGTGTCGCCCCAGCCGGCCTGGCCGCCGGACGTCCCCCTGGATTGTGTGGGGACCGTGAGAACTGTGACATGGCGGTCACGAAGAGGGTGGCGCAACTCGGGCGTAGCGGGCGGGCGGTGAGTAATCGGGCGTGCGGTGGGTCCTCGGCCCCTGTCTGGCCTTCGACTCCCTCTCTAAGATCTCGGTAGGCTCAGTACACCCCCGCCCTCACTCCCTCCCCACACGACCCCAGGACACCCGCCATGGCGCGACGCACCACTTCCAGCTCGACGGGCAGCTCGCCGGGTCCGAGGAACCGGACGCCGCAGCCCCTGCCCCGGCGTCGTCGGACGTTCGGGGACTTCGTGAAGGCGTTCGGGGCGTTCGTCGCCCTGGTCGTGCTGCTTGTCGGGGTGCCGGGGGCGCTGGTCGTCAGCGTCGGGTGGCCGTTTCCGCACGGGACGCCCGAGCTGGCGTGGTTGCAGCAGGAAATCACCGTCGGCACGTTCATTCATGTGCTGACCGTGATCGTGTGGTTCGCCTGGGCCCAGTTCACCGCCTGCGTGCTCGTCGAGATGAAGGCCGCGCTGTCGGGCGTCGGGCTGCCGAACCGCGTACCGGGCGCGGGGGGCAGCCAGTTGCTCGCGCGACAGCTCGTCGCCGCGCTGCTGCTCGTCGGGGCCACCGCGGCCAGCCTCACCCCGGGGCTCTCGCAGCTCGGGCAGAGCCTGGAGGGCAACCAGCGGGGGAGCGTCGCCGTCGCGCAGCAGACGCCGGGCGGACTGTTCGGGCAGCAGCAGGAGCAGGCCGCCTCCAGCGCGGCCGCCGCGATCGCCGAGCAGGCCGCCAACGCGGCGGCACACGCCGACAGCGGGGGCGCTCACGCCGCCAAGGAAGGCGACACCAAGTACTACCGGATCCAGCCGCCCGAGGGACGCCACCACGACTCCCTCTGGGAGATCGCCGAGCGGCATCTCGGCGACGGGCGCCGGTACAAGGAGATCTACCAGCTCAACAAGGACCGCACGCAGCCCGACGGCTCCAAGCTGTCGGAAGCCAGCCTGATCCGGCCCGGCTGGATCCTCGAAATGCCCGGCGACGCCCACGGCGGCGAACTCGTCCAGATGCCCGACGAGGCGCCCAAGGTCTCCGAGCAGGTCCAGCAGCAGATCCACGACTACTCCCAGACCGGGGATCACGCGCAGGGCGGCGGCCAGAAGCAGCAGGGTCAGGGCGACCGGGACACCGCGCACATCCAGCTGCCTCATCAGCGGCCCGGCGGTGACCAGGGAAGCGGTCACCAGCGGCAACAGAACCAGAACCAGAATCAGCAGCAACAGCGCGCGCAGGCCGGGTCGGAGGAGGGGAGCGGGTTCTCCTTCGGGCTTCCCGAAGCCCTCGTCGGCGCGCCCCTCCTCGCCGCCGGCCTCCTCGGCGCCCTCGGCCGCCGCCGCCGTCAGGCGCTGTGGCAGTCGGCGCTCGGTGCCGTCGGCGGGCGGCGCGGCATGGAGCCGCCGATCCCGACCGGGTCCGCCGCGGACGCCCAGGACGCGCTGCTCGTGGGCGCCGACCCCGAGGGCGTACGACTGCTCGACCTGTCGTTGCGCGGACTCGCGGCGGCGCTCGCGGCCGAGTCGCGCCCGCTGCCGACCGTCTACGCGGCCTGGCTCAGCGGCAACGGCGATCTGCATCTGCAGCTCGCCCAGCCGGCCGGCAAGCCGCCCGCGCCATGGCAGCTCGGTCAGGACCAGACGTTCTGGATGCTGGCGCGGACGGACGCGGAGCGGTACGAGGACGTCGACACCGCCGCTCCCTACCCGGGCCTGGTGAGCCTCGGGACCATGGACGACTCCCGGCTGCTCCTCAACCTCGAGTCCGTTCCCGGCATCGTCTCCCTCAGCGGCAGCGCGAGCGACCGCGCGGGCGTCTTCGCCTCCGTCGCCGCCGAGTTGGCCACCAACGGGTGGTCCGACCGCATGACGATCACGCTCGTCGGCTTCGGGCAGGATCTGACCCCGCTCGCGCCCAGCCGGCTGCGCCACCTCGACGACATCGAGGCGCTGGTGGAGACCATGGAGGCGGAGACGCGGCAGCGCCGCGGTGCGCTGGGGGCCGCCGGGCACGACTCCGTGCTCACCGGCCGCACCGGGCCCGCCCAGCACACCCGTTGGGCCCCGCACCTCGTGCTGCTCGCCGCCGAACCGTCCGCCGACGACGCCGTCAAGCTCGCCGAACTCGCCGCCGACGCGAGCCGGCTGGGCATCGGCTATCTCGTCGGCACCGAGAGCGGCGATCTGCCGGGTGCCGCCTGGGAGATGGAGATCACCAGCCAGGGCAAGCTGCTCGCGCCGCTCCTCGGGCTCGAACTCGACGCGCAGCTGCTGCCGGTGGAACAGCAGCGGGCGGTCGTCGAGTTGTTCGTCGAGGCGGACCCCGAGCGGGAGGACGCGAACGCGTCGGCGCCGCCGTTCCTCGTCGACATCAGCGAGCAGGGGCGCCCTGCGGTGTACGCGCGGCTCGTGGGCCCGTACGAGATCATCGGCCTGGAGACGCCCGACGGCGAACGCAGTCCTCTGATGCACGAGGCGCTGGCACTGCTGCTCCTGCACCGCGAGGGTGTGCACCCCCGGGTGCTGTCCTCGGCCCTCTGGCCGCGCGGTGTCACCGAGGACGTACGCGACGCGCTCGTCGAGCGGCTGCGCGGCTGGCTCGGCCACGACCCCGACGGCACGCCCCGCCTCGGTACCGACGCGACCGGGCGCCTGACGCTCGCCAAGTCGGTCGTGTCCGACCTGGACGTACTGCGCTCCCTCTACCACGAGGCGACGCAGGGCAAGGGCGTCAACAGCCGTGCCGTACGCGGGCGTCTGCTCACCGACGCGCTCGTCCTCGTACGCGGGCCGCTGCTCGCCGACCGCGTCCAGGGGCGCTACGGCTGGCTCACCCACGAGATCATCGACGCCCAACTCCCGCTGCTCGTCGCGGACATCGGGCTCGCGCTCTCCGCGTTCCACCTGGAGAAGGACCGCGCGGGGCAGGCCATCGAGGCGTTGAACGCTTCGCTGAACTCGGCGCCGGGAGATGAGCGGTTGTGGAACGAGTTGCTGCGGGCCACGCATGCGACGGGTGACAGTGACCGGTTGAAGGCTCTGGCTGCCGACCTGGTGTCTCGTAGTGGGGCTCGGGGGCTGCCGCCGCGGACCGAGGCCCTCCTTGACGAGTTGCTGCCGACCTGGCGGAGTGGGGTAGCTGCGGCTGGGTGACGGGGCGTTGGGGCTGGACCTCGGTGTTCAGGTACCCGGCGCTGATGGCTGTGCCCACCCTCCCCCACTCTCGGCTTCGCTCGAGCGGGGGGACCCCCATCGCCCTGCGGAACGATTGCCCACAGTGGTAAGCGGTAGGAGAACACGTGGATCTCGACCTCTGGCTGACCCTCGTCGCCGCCCTCTGGGGCGCCGCCGCCGGGCTGCTGGTGCCCCGGGCCGCGTACCGCTTCTCCGTCGAGCCGGACCAGCCGTGGCGCGACCGCTGCCCCGAGGGGCACCTGATCACCGGGGTCGCACGCGGCTGGATCGGGCTCGCCCGGTGCGCGGACGGCACCCGGTACGGCCCAGGCACCCCCCTCCTCTCCCTCGCCACCGCCCTCGTCTGCGCCGGGCTCGCGCTCGCCACCGGTACCCGGCCCGAGCTCGCGGTCTGGCTGCTGCTCGCGCCCCTCGGTGTGCTGCTCGCCGTCGTGGACTTCACCGTGCAGCGGCTGCCCGATGTGCTCACGCTGCCGCTCGCGGGTGCCGCGCTCGCGCTGCTCGGGGCGGTCGCGGCGGTGCCCGAGCATGCGGGGGACTGGCTGACGGCGCTGTTCGGGGCGCTCGCGCTCGGGGGCGCGTACTTCCTTCTCTTCCTCATCAACCCGAACGGCATGGGGTTCGGGGACGTGAAGCTCGCGCTGGGCCTCGGCGCCGTGCTCGGCTGGTACGGCTGGAGCGTGGTGTTCCTGGGGACCTTCGCCGGGTTCCTGTTCGGCGGGTTGTACGGGATGGGGCTCGTCGTGGTGCGGCGCGCCGGGCGGAAGACATCGATCCCCTTCGGCCCGTTCCTGATCGCGGGGGCATACGCGGGGCTTCTGATCGGGGCGTACGCGGCCTGACGTCGGGCGATCGAAGGGGCTGGCGTAGGCTGGTTCGGTCCGTCCACAACCCTTACGAAAGGGACGCCCCGGTGACCGAGAAGGCCGACCTTCAGTCCGTCCTCGACCGTGCCGCCGAGGGTGGGCGGATCACCCCGGAAGAGGCGCTCGACCTCTACCGCGACGCCCCGCTGCACGCGCTGGGCGCCGCCGCCGACGCCGTGCGCCGTCGCAGGTACGCCGGTACGGAGCACATCGCGACGTACATCATCGAGCGCAACATCAACTACACGAACGTGTGCGTCACGGCGTGCAAGTTCTGCGCCTTCTACGCGGCCCCGAAGGACACCGACAAGGGCTGGACGCGCGACCTCGACGACATCCTGCGCCGCTGCGCGGAGACCGTCGAGCTCGGCGGTACGCAGATCATGTTCCAGGGCGGGCACCACCCGGACTACGGCGTCGAGTACTACGAGAAGCACTTCGCCGCGATCAAGGCCGCGTACCCGCAGCTGGTCATCCACTCCCTCGGCGCGTCCGAGGTCGAGCACATGGCCCGTATCTCCAAGGTGAGCGTCGAGGAGGCCATCCAGCGCATCCACGCGGCCGGTCTGGACTCCTTCGCCGGCGCCGGCGCGGAACTCCTCCCCGCGCGCCCCCGCAAGGCGATCGCGCCCCTCAAGGAGTCCGGCGAGCGCTGGCTGGAGATCATGGAGACCGCGCACGGGCTGGGTGTCGAGTCGACGTCCACCATGCTCATGGGCACCGGCGAGACCAACGCCGAGCGCATCGAGCACCTGCGGATGATCCGTGACGTACAGGACCGGACGGGCGGCTTCCGCGCCTTCATCCCGTACACGTACCAGCCCGAGAACAACCACCTGAAGGGCCGCACGCAGGCGACGCTCTTCGAGTACCTGCGCATGATCGCCATCGCGCGCCTCTTCATGGACAACATCGCCCACATCCAGGGCTCCTGGCTGACCACCGGCAAGGAGGTCGGCCAGCTCTCCCTGCACTACGGCGCGGACGACCTCGGCTCGATCATGCTGGAGGAGAACGTCGTCTCCTCGGCGGGCGCCAAGCACCGCTCCAACCGCATGGAGATCATCGACCTGATCCGCAAGGCGGGCCGTGTCCCGGCCCAGCGGACCACGACGTACGAGCACATCGTCGTCCACGACGACCCGGCGAACGACCCGGTCGACGAGCGGGTCATGTCCCACATCTCCTCGACCGCGATCGAGGGCGGCACGGCACATCCCGAGCTGAAGCTGCTCGCGTCCAACTGACCTCAGAATGCTGACGATTCACGCCGCCGACGAGCTGCGGTTCGGGTGGGACGACTCCGAGCCCGTCAAGGGCGGTGCCGTCGTGGTGGAGGGCGCGAGGGTCGCCGCCACGGGGCCGCTGAGCGAGCTCCAGGAGCGGTTCCCGGGGGCCCGCGTACGCCGCTGGCCCGGCGTCCTCGGCCCCGCCCGCATCCACGAGGGACCACTCCCGGACGCCCCGACACCGCGTGAACGCATTCACGCGGTGTTGAAGCTGGGCGCGGCGGCCGTCTTGGCAGAGCACGCCGACTCGCCCGAACTGCGGGCCGCCGCCGAACGGAATGACGTTGTAGTCCTCCCTAGCGCGGAGCGGCGGCCCGCGATCATCCAGACCGGCCGAGCCGACCTCGCCGTGTTCGACGAGACCGGCGCGTGCATCGCAACGGTGTGCGCGGGCCGCTTGGTCCACAGACGCCGCTGAACTATTCCAGCCAAGGGTTTCGGGAGCGCCCCTTTAGGGGCGCGGGGAACTGCGCGACCAGCCACAGACGACCCGCACCCGACAAACTCACCCAGCGAACGCCTCAGCAAAAGCCCCCGAGTCCTGCTCAACCCCGCTGCAATCAGTAGCCGCATCATCAGACGCAGAGTCATCGTCCTCGCACTGCTGATCCCGGAACGTCGACCACATGGACACCCACGCCACCTCCTTCTCCTCAGCGAACGCCCGCACCTGCGCCGCGTCCGAGAGGCTGAACGTCTCGCCCGAGACGTCGTTGTCCCCGATCATCGACGTGAGCGCGAGCCCCTGCCACGCCCCCGCGCTGGACAGCCCGAAGACGTCCTCCAGCTGATCGTGGGCCGCCTTGGCGGACGTGATGGCGTAGTCGCCCATGTCACCGCTGTACGAGGTGCCGTAGTTCATCGTCATGATGTTGACGGTGGAGACCTTCACGGAGGAGTCGTTGGCGGACTCCAGCAGCGCCAGGCTGTCGGAGTCGAGGCCGGACGGCATGACCGGCAGCGTGAAGGAGACCTTCAGGTCGGGGCGCTCCTTCTGGAGCACCGCGATCGCCGCCGAGCGCATCTTGACCGAGGCGGAGTCGGTCAGCTGGTCGCCCTCGATGTCGAAGTCCGCCTGCGTCGACCCGGCGGCGTCCAGCGCCGCCCCGTAGGCCGCGGCCAGCTCGGTCACGCTGTCGCAGGTGGACGCCAGCTCCTTCCCGGACGCCCCGCCGAAGGAGACGCGCACGCTCGCGCCGGACTCCTTGAGCGCCGAGATCCGGGACTTCACGGCCGCGTTGCCTATGGCGTACGTCCCGTTCCACTTCGCCGCACAGTCGCTGCCGTCCGAGATCACGAAGGCCAGGTTGTACGTCGTCGGTGACCCGGCCGAGTCCATGTCGGACGCGGTGGTGGCGCTCACGTACGGGGCGTACGAGGTGGAGGACGAGGACGACGACTCGCTCTCGGAGGGTGCCGCACTCGTTTGCGGGGTCTGCGTGGGCGCGGCGTCCGACGTGTCGTCACCGCCCGAGGAGCACCCCGCACAGGCCAGAGCCACCAGGCAGACGAGCCCGGCGGCCGGCTTCAGGAAACTCCTCATTGCACATGCACCCGCTCTCGTGATTTCTGTCTCAGGACGGAAACAAAGTGCGATTCCGGAGTTCAAAGGTGGCACATGCGGTGGAGATCCAGAAACGCGGAAGGTGCATGGAAAGTGCATAGGGAAATGGGTGCAAATCGGATGAATCGGTCGTGAAAATGGGGCATAAGGTCTGTATGTATCGGGCCTGAGCTGCGCAGATGTTCATGGATTCTCTCAGGGAATGAACAGGTTGAGGCCAGTCTCATGGTTCTCTCACATGAGAACCTTGGAATTGGCCACATAAAGGCCTCCTAATATCCGGGGAATGCAATCCGAGTCAGTCATCGAAAACCGCGCCGAAGTGCGCGGACGCCGCCGCAAACGCGGCAGCGGGGCCCTGGAAGGTCCCGTGTTCGTGGACAACTCTGGGCGCAGAGCCCGCCTGCTGCGCAGAGTCGGCATCCTCCTCGGCGTCGTATGTCTCGGCTACGCGGCCGTGCTCGGCATGGCCTTCATGGGCTGGGGCACCTCGCTGACGCCGTCCTCGCTGTTCCCCTTCAGCGGCGGCCAGTCCGGTTCCGCTCCGGGCGGCAACTTGCAGCCGCAGGGCGGCATCGCCCCCAGCGGCGTTCCCACCGGTGTTCCCACCGGCACCCCGCCCTCCTCCGCTCCCTCCGTGTCCGCCTCCACAGGCGCCAAGTGACCGGGACGCACCCACTCTCATGACTACGACGACGCCCTCGCGCGGCCGTCGGCGCGCCCCCTCCAAGATGGAGCGGGCGGCCGGCAAGGCCGCGGCGCTGCAGAAGCCGCGTGTCATCCTCGCCCTGCTGCTCCTGCTCGGACTCACCAGCGTGATGCTGCTCGACGGCTACCTGCGCTCCGAGATCGGCAACGACTCGCGGGTACGCGACGGCGCGGCCTACGACAAGGTCCCCGAGAAGATCCTTGACGGCGGCCCCATCCTGACCTTCAACAACGGCACGGCGAAGACCCAGTCCGTGCCCAAGAAGACCATCGTGCTCACCTTCGACGACGGGCCGACCGGGGAGTGGACTCCGCAGGTCCTCAAGGTCCTTGAGGAGAACGACATCGAGGCCACCTTCTTCATGGTGGGCTCGATGGTCTCGCGCTATCCGAGCGTGGTGAAGAACCTGGTGGACCAGGGCAACGAGGTCGGCATCCACACCTTCACGCACGTCGACCTCTCGTACCAGAGCACGGCGCGCCTCAAGCGCGAGCTGCTACAGACCCAGCTGGCCCTCGCGGGCGCGGCGGGCGTCACCACCACGCTGTTCCGTGCCCCGTACTCGTCGGAGATCAACGCCGTCGACAACTACAGCTGGCCGGTCTACCAGGAGATCGGCGGCCTGGGCTACACCAGCGTCTTCGTCAACACCGACAGCGACGACTGGAAGAAGCCGGGCGTCTCGAAGATCGTCCAGTGGGCCACGCCGAAGAAGAACAAGGGCGCCATCGTCCTCATGCACGACGCGGGCGGTGACCGTTCGCAGACGGTCAAGGCGCTCGACACGTACATCAAGAAGATGAAGGCGAAGGGCTACACCTTCACCACGGTCAGCGGCGCCCAGGCCAAGCTGAACCAGGCCGCGCGGGCGAGCAGTGGCGCGGGGCAGGCCGCCGGGGCCGCCGGTCAGCAGGCCGGCCAGCAGCCGCCCGGTGCCACGGGCGGGACCTCGGGTTCGGGTACGGCCTCGGGTTCGGGCACGGCCGTCAAGATCAATACCGCGCAGGCCGCCCACCGCACGGCCACCGGCACCACGCTCTATGAGGGCAAGGCCCTCATCTGGGCGGTCGCGGTCGCCGAATGGGTCGTACCGGCGCTGTCCTGGTTCCTGGTCGTCGTCGGCGTCGCCGTGATGGGCCGGTTCGGGATGATGCTGATCCTCGCCCGCCGCCACTACAGACAGCGCAACAGGAAGCGCGGCAGGGGCGGGAAGTTCAGCTGGGGCCCGACGGTCACCCGGCCGGTGACCGTGATCGTGCCCGCGTACAACGAGAAGGAGTGCATCGCCAACACCCTCAAGTCGCTGGCGAAGAGCACCCATCCGATCGAGATCATCGTCGTGGACGACGGTTCCGAGGACAACACGTCCGAGATCGCCGAGTCGCTCGGCATGCCGAACGTCCGCGTCATCCGGCAGGAGAACGCGGGCAAGCCGGCCGCCCTCAACAACGGTGTCCGCAACGCGAGTTACGACATCGTCGTGATGATGGACGGTGACACGGTCTTCGAGCCGGACGCCGTGCACCAGCTCGTGCAGCCCTTCGCGGACCCGGAGATCGGCGCGGTCGCGGGCAACGCCAAGGTCGGCAACCGCAACACGATGATCGGCGCCTGGCAGCACATCGAGTACGTGATGGGCTTCAACCTCGACCGCCGTATGTACGACCTGCTGCGCTGCATGCCCACCATCCCGGGCGCCATCGGCGCGTTCCGCCGGGACGCCGTCCTTGAGGTCGGCGGCATGAGCGAGGACACGCTCGCCGAGGACACCGACATCACCATCGCCATGCACCGCGCGGGCTGGCGGGTCGTCTACCAGGAGCACGCCAAGGCCTGGACGGAGGCGCCCGGCTCGCTGAAGCAGCTGTGGTCGCAGCGCTACCGCTGGTCGTACGGCACCATGCAGGCGCTGTGGAAGCACCGCAAGTCCCTGACGGACAAGGGGCCTTCGGGCCGCTTCGGTCGCGTGGGCATGCCCCTGGTCGTGCTCTTCCAGATCGTCACGCCGGTCTTCGCGCCGCTCATCGACGTGTTCACCGTCTACTCGATGATCTTCGTGGACTTCCAGGCCGCGCTGCTCGCCTGGCTGGCCGTCCTCGCCGTCCAACTGGTCTGCGCGGCCTACGCGTTCCGACTCGACCGGGAGAAGTACCGCTACCTCGCGATGCTGCCGCTGCAGCAACTCGCGTACCGCCAGATGATGTACCTCGTTCTGATCCACTCCTGCGTCACGGCCCTGACCGGCGGACGTCTGCGCTGGCAGAAGCTCAAGCGCACGGGTGAGGTCGGGACTCCGGCAGGAGTGAGCTAGATGAGCTGGGGCTCGGAACAACAGGGACAACAGGGACAGCAAGGACAGCAAGGACAGCGAGGGCAGCAAGGGCCGCAGGGCCAGCAGGGTTACGGCTACGGCGGGTACGGGGGGCAGCAGGCCCCGCCCCAGCAGTACGGGCAGGGATACCCCCAGTACGACCAGGGTTACGGCCAGGGCTATGCCCAGCCCCAGCCCCAGCCCCAGCCGTACACCCAGCCCGTGCAGCGGCAGCCGTACGCGCAGCCCGTACAACCCACGCAGTACGAGCAGCCGTGGTCGTACGCGCCCGAGGAGCCGGAAGCGGCCTCCACCACCGCTCAGCTGGACCCCGTTCCGTCCGAGCCCCCCGCTCAGACCCCCGCTCCCGCCGCGGCGGAGGAGCCGCCGCCCACGGAACCGGAGGAGCCGAAGCCGAAGGCGAAGGCCGGCGGCCGTGACCGCTACTTCGACGCCCTGCGCGCCGTCGCCCTGGTCCGCGTCGTCACGTACCACACGTTCGGGTGGGCCTGGGCCGGCATGGTCTTCCCCTCCATGGGCGTGATGTTCGCGCTCGCCGGCACCCTGATGGCCAAGTCCCTGGAGCGCCCCGCGTTCAAGGTGGTCAAGAGCCGGATGCGGCGGCTGCTGCCGCCCTTCTGGTTCTGGGGCTTCTTCGTCGTGGTCGCGATGATGATCCACGACTGGATGCCGGGCTGGCAGATCGTCTTCTGGGTCGTCCCGGTCGGCGACCCGCCGGGCAACCAGTGGGGCATCCAGGCCTGGGAGATCCTCTGGTACCTGCGTACGTACCTCTGGTTCGTGCTGCTCTCCCCGCTGCTCCTGTGGATCTTCCGCAAGGCCCCCATCCCGGTCCTGCTCCTCTCCCTCGTACCGATCGTGGTCTTCCAGTACGGCTGGACGCCGCCGTGGGACCGCTTCGGCAGCGCCATCACCGACCTGGCCACCTATCTGTTCTGCTGGCTCGTCGGCTTCGCGCACCGCGAGGGCGTGCTCCAGCGGCTGAAGCCCGCCCTGGTGGTGGCGGCGTCGCTGGCCGCGATCGTGTACGGCGGCTGGTTCGCCTTCGGCCACCAAGGGGACTTCGGCACCTACGACCTGGACGAGATCCCGATCGCCCAGGCCTTCTGGTCGGCCGGCTTCGTCACGCTGCTGATGTACTTCAAGGCGTACTACAACGTCGACTTCGCATGGCTCGCCCGCTTCAAACGGCTCGACCGGATCGTGACGATCTTCAACGGGCGCGCCGTGACGATCTACCTCTGGCACGAGATCGCCCTCATCCTCGCGGTCCCGCTGATCGACCAGTTCTGGAAGGTGCCCGCCTTCGAGAAGTGGCTGCCGCTGGAGAGCCAGTGGTTCATGTTCGGCATCGGCTGGGTGCTGATCTGGGTCGCGATCCCGCTGTTCGGCTGGGTCGAGGACGTGGCCGCGAAGAAGAAGCCGAAGCTGCTGCCCTGAGGGCGGCCCCGCGAGGTTCCCTGGGAGTGGCCCCCGGGGGGTTCCCCGGGAGTGGCCTCCGAGGGCCCCCGGATAGGGGCGCCGAGGGGGCGCCGAGGGGGTCGCATAAGACCGGCGTACGGGCCGGGCGCTGGAGAGTCGCCCGGCTCGTACTGCCACAATGGGACCGTGACCCGCGCATCCCTGGACAAGCAGCCGCACGAAGTCGCCTCGATGTTCGACGACGTGGCGGAACGGTACGACCTGACGAACGACCTGCTGTCGCTCGGGCAGGACCGGGTGTGGCGCCGGGAGGTCGCGAAGGCCGTCGACGCCCGGCCCGCGCAGAAGATCCTGGACCTGGCGGCCGGTACGGCGACCTCGTCCCTCCCCTTCGCCCGCACCGGCGCGTACGTCGTGCCCTGCGACTTCTCCCTCGGCATGCTCCGGGTCGGCAAGAGAAACCACCCCTGGCTGCCGCTCACGGCGGGCGACGCGACGAAGCTGCCCTTCAAGGACGACACCTTCGACGCGGTCACGATCTCCTTCGGGCTGCGCAACGTGCAGGACACCGACGCCGCGCTGAGCGAGCTGTACCGGGTGACCAAGCCCGGCGGCCGTGTCGTGATCTGCGAGTTCTCGCACCCCACGTGGGCGCCGTTCCGCACGGTGTACACCGAGTACCTGATGCGCGCGTTGCCGCCGGTCGCCCGTGCGGTCTCCTCCAACCCCGACGCGTACGTCTACCTCGCCGAGTCCATCCGCGCCTGGCCGAACCAGCCCGAACTGGCCGAGCGGCTGCGCAAGGCGGGCTGGTCGAAGGTGGCCTGGCGGAACCTGACGGGCGGCGTCGTGGCGCTGCACCGGGGCTTCAAGCAGGCCTGAGCACGCCTTTCCCGCTTGGCCGGGTCACCTGACGACCGGCCGGGTCACCTGAGGACCTCGAACGGGTCGCCCGGCTCGTCGAGCTCGCGACGCATCCCGCCCGACGGCGGACGTGGCAGCCGCGGCTCGCGCACCCCCGTGCCGCCCTCCGCGTCACCGAGGTCGAACCATACGGTGACCACGGCACCGCGCGGGATCTCGGCGCCGGGCGGGGGATATTGCCGTACGACGTAATCGACGACCGTGAGATGGAAGTCGGGCCGGTCGGGCGCGGCGAGCAGCACCCCTCGCGCCTCGGCCGTCTCGCGCGCGTCCACGGCCATCAGGCCCACGAGCCGCGGTACGCGCACTTCGGGTGTCTTGGGTGTTATGCGCACTGACGTCACCCCCAGCGGTACCGGAAGGGTAAGCCTCGCCCGTGCCCTTCCGGAAGCCGTAAGGAGACGTGCCCGGCTCCGTCAGAGGGCCAGCCGGTAGCGGTGCCCCTCCTGCCCCGAGGCCGGCAGGGTGAACCGCTCGGCGAGCTCCATGCCGAGCCGCCGCGTCACCGCGATGGAGCGTTCGTTGCGGGCGTTGACCATGGCGACGACGTGGCCGACGCCCGCCGCGCGAACCCGCTCCAGGGTGGTGCGGGCGGCCGCCGTGACATACCCCTTGCCCCAGTGCGCCCGCCCCAGCCGCCAGCCGATCTCGATCTGCCCCGCCGGCCCCCAGGCGTGCGGCCACGGCTGCGCGCCGGTGAAGCCGAGCACGTCACCCTCCGAGTCGACCATCGTCCACAGACAGAACCCGTACTCGGCGTCGTGCCGCCGCTGCCGTGCGGTGAGCTCCTCGTACACGGACAACTCGGCCGCCCTGCCCCCGTGGAACTCCATGACCTCCGGGTCGGCGAAGATACGGTGCCAGGCGAAGGCGTCCTCGTCGGTGGGGACTCGGAGCTGTACGTCGGGGAGAGCTCGGTTCACGGGGCAGCCCTTCAGCCAGGTGATCAGTACCGCTGCATAGACTGCCCATGTCCAGTGCCCGTCGGCACGTTGATTCCGAATCTTGGGGAGAACCCGCCGTGACCGAGCCCCAGCCCCTCTCCGAGAACACCGCCGATGTCATCGTCGTCGGGGCCGGACCAGCCGGTTCCACCACCGCGTACTACCTGGCCAAGGCCGGACTGGACGTCCTGCTCCTGGAGAAGACCGCTTTCCCGCGCGAGAAGGTGTGCGGTGACGGCCTGACCCCGCGCGCCACCAAGCAGCTCGTGTCGATGGGCATCGACATCTCGGAGGAGGCCGGCTGGCTCCGGAACAAGGGCCTGCGCATCATCGGCGGCGGCGTCCGACTCCAGCTGGACTGGCCGGATCTCGCCTCCTTCCCCGACTACGGCCTCGTACGCAAGCGGGACGACTTCGACGAGCAGCTGGCGCGGCAGGCGCAGAAGGCGGGCGCGCGGCTGTACGAGCGCTGCAACGTGGGCGCTCCGATCATCGACGACCGCACGGGCCGGATCACCGGCGTGCACGCCAAGATCGGTGACGCGGACTCCAAGGAGAAGCGCGAGGTCACCTTCCATGCCCCGCTGGTCGTCGCCGCCGACGGCAACTCCACCCGCCTCTCCCTGGCGATGGGCCTGCACCGCCGCGAGGACCGCCCGATGGGCGTCGCGGTCCGTACGTACTTCACCTCCCCGCGCCACGAGGACGACTACCTGGAGTCGTGGCTGGAGCTGTGGGACAAGCGGGGGCCGGGCGAGGACCGCCTGCTCCCCGGCTACGGCTGGATCTTCGGCATGGGCGACGGCACCTCGAACGTCGGCCTCGGTGTCCTCAACACCTCCGACTCCTTCAAGGAACTGGACTGGCGCGAGGTCCTGAAGGCGTGGTGCGCCTCGATGCCGGAGGACTGGGGCTACACCCCCGAGAACATGACCGGCCCGATCCGCGGCGCCGCCCTCCCGATGGCCTTCAACCGCCAACCGCACTACACCAAGGGCCTGTTGCTGGTCGGCGACGCCGGCGGCCTGGTGAACCCCTTCAACGGCGAGGGCATCGCCTACGCCATGGAGTCCGGCCAGATCGCCGCCGACGTCATCGTCCAGGCCCACGCGCGCGCCACCCCGGGCCAGCGGGAGCTGGCGTTGCAGCGCTACCCGCAGGTCCTCAAGGACACCTACGGCGGCTACTACACCCTCGGCCGCGCCTTCGTGAAGCTCATCGGCAACCCGAAGGTCATGAAGATCGCCACCCAGCGCGGCCTGTCGCACCCCCTGTTGATGAAGTTCACGCTGAAGATGCTCGCGAACCTGACGGACCCGACGGGCGGCGACGCGATGGACCGCATCATCAACGGCCTTTCGAAGGTGGCCCCGAAGGCGTGAGCCCCGCGCGGGCTACCGGCTGAGCTCCGCCTCCTTGTCGGCGCGGCGGGCGAACACCCGCTCGCGCCGGTCCGCCATCTGCCGCAGAGCGTCCCGCCGTTCGCGCTGGGAGAGCCGGTCCAGGTAGGTCTGGCCGTTGACGTGGTCGGTCTCGTGCTGGAGGCAGCGGGCGAAGTACCCCGTCCCCTCGATCACCAGGGCGTTCCCGTCCTGGTCGAAGCCGCGTACGACGGCGCGGTCCGGCCGGAGTACGTCCATGACGGCGCCCGGTACGGAAAGGCATCCCTCGCCCTCGTCGAGGAGGCGCCGGCCGGCCGGGTCGAGTGGGTCCAGGACCGGGTTGGCGATGTGCCCGACGTGCCGGACGCCGTCGTCGTCCGGGCAGTCGTACACGAAGAGCCTCAGATCGACACCGACCTGGTTCGCGGCGAGCCCCGCGCCGTCGGCGACATGCATGGTCAGGAACATGTCGGCGATGAGCGCGGCGAGATCGGGACCGAACTCGGTCACGTCCCGGCACGGCCGGTGCAGGACCTCCTCGCCCACCTCGGTGATCCGCCGCACCGATCCGTGCCGGGCCTCCGGCGAGAGTCGCGGATACGTGTCGACGGGCCTTCCCTGAACGAACACACGGGGCATCGCTGTCTCCTTCGGGTGTGAGGATGCTGTGGGTGGCCGGGTCGCGGCCTTCCGGCCTCCGGCGCCGCTCCCTACCCTCCCGTATTCATGACAACAGAACACGCGCAACAGCCTCAGGAGCAGACCGGCCACACCCGCAGACGCTTCTTGTCGGGGGCCGGTGGAGCGGTCGGTGCCGTCGCGTTATGGCCCGGCAGCGCGAGCGCCGCCTCCGGCAAGCGCGTCGCCGTGCTGGGCGGCGGCGTCTCCGGTCTCAGTGCCACCCATGAACTCGCCGAGCGGGGCTACGCGGTGACCGTCTACGAGTACTACGACGTCCTCGGCGGCAAGGCCCGCTCGATGGACGCGCCGGGGACGGCGGGCGGCGGACGCAAACCCCTCCCCGGCGAACACGGCTTCCGCTTCTTCCCCGGTTTCTACCGAAACCTCCCGGACACGATGCGCCGGATTCCCTTCCCCGGCAACGCGAACGGCGTCCACGACAACCTCCGCGGCGGCACCGAGGCCCTGTTCGCCCGCGCGGGCGGCCGCCCCGACCTGCACTTCCCCCTGCGGCGGGTGACGACCCCGCCCGCGCCCGGCGACCTCACCCCGTCGTGGATCCGCGACCAGCTCCTGTCCGTCCTCGACCTGGGCACCCGGCTGCCCGCCCACGAGGCCGCGTACTTCGCCGACCGTCTCCTCGTCCACCTCACCAGCTGCGACGCCCGCCGCGAGGACCAGTGGGAGAAGACCTCCTGGTGGGACTTCATCCGCGCCGAGGACATGAGCGAGGAGTACCGGACGCTCCTCGGCATCGGCCAGACCCGCAACCTCGTCGCCACCCGCGCCGAGGTGGCCTCCACCCGGACCGTCGGCCGCGTCATCATCGAGGCCCTGCTGCTATGGGGCCTCCTCGGCCGCGGCATGGACGGCGACGCCGACATCGACCGCGTGCTCAACGCCCCGACGAGTGAGGCGTGGATCGCCCCCTGGGAGACATATCTGCGCTCCCTGGGCGTCGAGTTCGTGACGCGTACGCAGGTGCGCGAGGTCCTGTACGCGGGCGGGCGTGTCACCGGCGTACGAGTATCGGCCCCCGACGGCAGCCAGGAACGTACGGTCACCGCCGACCACTACGTCTCCGCGCTCCCCGTCGAGCACGCCCGCGGCACCTGGGGCCCGGCCCTGCGCGCCGCCGACCCGCAGCTCGCCAAGTGCGACGCCCTGAAGACGGACTGGATGGTGGGCATCCAGTTCTATCTGCGCACGCCGACGCCGGTGGTGCACGGGCACATCAACTGCCTCGACTCACCCTGGTCGGTGACGGGCATCGGACAGGCTCAATTCTGGGACGTACGCGACTTTTCGGCCGACTACGGAGACGGCGCCGCCCACGACTGCCTCTCCGCGATCGTCTCGGAGTGGGACAAGCCCGGGATCCTGTACGGCAAGACGGCCCGTGAGTGCACCAAGGAGGAGATCGTCGCCGAGACCTGGGCGCAGCTCAAGGACGGCCTCAACGACTCCGGGAAGACCACGCTCACGGACGCCGACCGGCTCGGCTGGTTCATGGACCCGGCGGTGACGGGACTCGGCGGCCCGGACCCGCAGAACCGCGAGCCGCTCCTCATCCATCCGACGGGAACCCTCTACAACCGCCCCTCCGCCCGGACCGCGGTGCCGAACTTCTTCCTCGCCGGCGACTACGTGCGCACCGACGTGGACCTGGCGACCATGGAAGGCGCCAACGAGTCCGCGCGCCGGGCGGTCAACGCGCTGCTGGACGCGGACCATTCGGGCGCCGAGCGCTGTGAGATCCGGGAGCTGTACCGGCCGCCGGAGATGGAGCCGCTCAAGCGCGTGGACGAACTCCGCTACAAACTGGGCCTGCCCAACACATTCGACCTCGGATAGGGCGAATCGGAAGTGCTGAACGAGATGGGGTGAATGGGGTAGCCCGAAAGGGCCGCTGCCCGATGGGGGAGCGGCCCTCCGGAAGACACCCGCGGGTCAGAGAACGCGCACCGCGCCCGTGGCCGGGTAGCCCGAAAGGTCCTGAATCACCACACCCTTGGAGGGGTTGGCGGCGTCCAGGTACTGGCCGTTGCCGATGTACACACCCACGTGGTACGCCGAACCGGCCGAACCCCAGTACAGGATGTCGCCGACCTGGATGTTGGACAGGGAGACCGGCGTACCGGACGTCGACTGGTCCTGCGAGACGCGCGGCAGGTCGACGCCGACCTGCTTGAACGCGGCCTGCACGAGACCGGAGCAGTCCCACGCGTTGGGGCCGGTACCGCCCATGACGTAGGCGTCGCCGACCTGCGCCTTGAGGAAGGCGATGACGGTCGCGACACTGCCGCTGGCGGGGGCCGAGACGCTCGTGGACGCGGAGGCGGACAGGGTGGTCCGCGCGGAGGAACGCGAGACGGCCTCGGCGGCGGCGGCCTTGCGCGCGGCCTCGGCCGCCTTCTTCTTGGCCTCCGCCTTCTCCTTGGCGTCCGCGAGGTCGGCCTTGGCCTGCTTGGCGGCCTTCGCGGCGGCCGCGTCACGCTCCGCCTGCAGCTCGTAGTTCGCCGCGGCCTGCTGTGTGGCGTCCGCGGACTGCGCGACCTGGGCGGCCAGGTCGGCCGTCAGGGCGGGCAGTTCGAGGGTCTGCGTCGTGGACTCGGCGGCGTTCGCCGAACCGGACGCACCAGCCACTGCCAGGGTGCTGAGAACGCCACCGGCAACTCCGGCGCGCATCGCGAGCGACGACGCGTTGCGGCGGGGCTTCCGGTGGCTGCGTATGTGAGCGGTGTGGGACATGAGTACAAGCGGTACCAGGGGGTCCTCCATACCTTCAAGAAACGTGTGCTGCGCCACAGTTGTTCAATCCACGGCCGAATTCATCGCGCGTCACTCTTTATTGACGCCGTAACGGGCATTGCGGACACGGCCCATCAAGCCCGTGATCAAGGCCTTTCCGTATTACGTCCGAATTGCCCGTCGCCTACCACCGGTTGAAGCGGATGGCCAAGCCCGGCTTATCTGACTCATAGGGAGATGTGGCGCAGGTCACGGAACGGCCACCGCGGCGGTGGCGTCTCGCGCGGGAGTCCCGGCCGCCTCCGCTCGTGAACGCGTGCACGCGTCCACACCCGACCGCGCAGCTCCCTCTGAAGTGTGAACGCGCTCCTCTATCAAGGCTCCGCGTCCATCACCAATTTGCATGCAGGGGAACTCTCTTGATATGGAGACGCCGCCTTGGACCTGCGGTGACGAGCGGAAATGTCACCTCTGGTGATCACCCGGACGCTTCGCGTATGAAGATCACTGCTCATCCGACTTCATGATCGTTCGTCAGGTGGTGGAGATCACAAAGCTTGTGTAATACCCCGTGTCGCAGATCACAGGACGCCGGGCATAAGATGCGAGGCAGTTGGGCTTGTGACCTGCTTCACATGTTCGCGATCTTCGCCGGGACGGGTGTGGTTCGTGGGGCTGGTGAGGCAGAAGTGCTTGCCCGCCGAACCGCCACCAGTCAGTGCCGACTGAGAGGAGCGAGGAGCGTGAACGCGTATGCGCCGATCCTCGTACTGGGAGCCCTCGGGGCAGGCTTTGCGATCTTCTCCGTGGTCATGGCCACGCTGATCGGTCCGAAGCGGTACAACCGCGCCAAGCTCGAAGCGTACGAGTGCGGTATCGAGCCGACCCCCACGCCGGCCGGCGGCGGGCGGTTCCCCATCAAGTACTACCTGACGGCGATGCTCTTCATCGTCTTCGACATCGAGATCGTCTTCCTCTACCCCTGGGCCGTCACCTTCGACGCCCTGGGTGTTTTCGGGCTCGTGGAGATGTTGCTCTTCGTGCTCACCGTCTTCGTCGCGTACGCGTACGTATGGCGGCGCGGCGGCCTGGAATGGGACTGAGGGGCCTTTAAGACATGGGACTCGAAGAAAAGCTGCCGAGCGGATTCCTGCTGACCACCGTCGAGCAGGCCGCGGGCTGGGTGCGCAAGGCGTCCGTCTTCCCCGCCACGTTCGGACTCGCCTGCTGCGCCATCGAGATGATGACGACCGGCGCGGGGCGCTACGACCTGGCGCGCTTCGGTATGGAGGTCTTCCGCGGATCGCCGCGCCAGGCGGACCTGATGATCGTGGCCGGCCGGGTCAGCCAGAAGATGGCGCCGGTGCTGCGGCAGGTCTATGACCAGATGCCCAACCCCAAGTGGGTGATCTCCATGGGGGTTTGCGCCTCATCAGGTGGAATGTTCAACAACTACGCCATTGTGCAGGGAGTCGACCACATCGTCCCGGTCGACATCTATTTGCCCGGCTGTCCGCCGCGGCCCGAGATGCTGCTGGACGCGATCCTCAAGCTCCACCAGAAGATCCAGACCTCCAAGCTCGGCGTGAACGCCGAGGAGGCGGCCCGCGAGGCGGAGGAAGCGGCGCTCAAGGCGCTTCCCACCATCGAGATGAAGGGCCTGCTGCGGTGAGCGACGCGAACAGCAACGGGGTCAACCCCGAGAAGGACCTCGGCGCCTCGAACCTCCCCGGCCAGCGCGGCGACGGCGGCGAGGAGATCCGCGTCCAGCGCGGCATGTTCGGCGCCAACAACGGCGGCGACACCTCCGGCTATGGCGGCCTGGTCCGCTCCGTCCGGCTCCCCGGCCCGGCCACCCGCCCCTACGGCGGCTGGTTCGACGAGGTCGCCGACGAACTGGAAGGCGCCCTGGAGGAACAGGGACTCGTCCCCGAGAACGCCATCGAGAAGACGATCGTCGACCGCGACGAGCTCACCTTCCACATCGAACGCGAGTACCTGGTCCGCGTCGCCCAGACCCTGCGCGACGACCCGGCCCTCCGCTTCGAACTGTGCACGGGCGTGAGCGGAGTGCACTACCTCAGCGACAAGGGCCGCGAACTGCACGCCGTCTACCACCTGCGCTCGATCACCCACAACCGGCTGATCCGCCTGGAGGTCAGCGCCCCCGACGCCGACCCGCACATCCCCTCGCTCGTCTCCGTCTATCCCACGAACGACTGGCACGAGCGCGAGACGTACGACTTCTTCGGGCTGATCTTCGACGGTCACCCGGCGCTGACGCGGATCATGATGCCGGACGACTGGCAGGGCTTCCCGCAGCGCAAGGACTACCCCCTCGGTGGCATCCCCATCGAGTACAAGGGCGCCCAGATCCCGGCTCCGGACCAGCGGAGGTCGTACTCATGAGCACACAGACCCCTTCTTCCGCGGCATCACCCGCTTCGGGCCGCGAGACGACCGAGGGCACCGTATATACGGTCACCGGCGGCGACTGGGACGAGATCGCCCAGTCCGCGGCGAAGTCCGACGATGAGCGCATCATCGTCAACATGGGGCCGCAGCATCCGTCCACGCACGGCGTGCTCCGGCTCATCCTGGAGATCGACGGCGAGACGGTCACCGAGGCCCGCTGCGGCATCGGCTACCTCCACACCGGCATCGAGAAGAACCTCGAATACCGCACGTGGACCCAGGGCACCACGTACGTGACGCGCATGGACTACCTGACGCCGTTCTTCAACGAGACGGCGTACTGCCTCGCCGTCGAGAAACTCCTCGGCATCACGGACCAGATCCCCGACCGCGCCACGATCATCCGCGTGCTCCTGATGGAGCTGAACCGGCTCTCCTCCCACCTGGTGTGCATCGCCACCGGCGGCATGGAGCTGGGCGCCACCACGATCATGATCTACGGCTTCCGTGATCGTGAACTCATTCTCGACATCTACGAGCTGATCACCGGCCTGCGGATGAACCACGCGTTCATCCGCCCCGGCGGACTCGCCCAGGACCTGCCCCCGGGCGCGGTGGACCAGATCCGTGAGTTCGTGAAGAAGATGAACAAGAACCTTCCCGAGTACGACAAGCTCGCCACCGGGAACCCCATCTTCAAGGCCCGTATGCAGGACGTCGGCTACCTGGACCTGGCCGGCTGCATGGCCCTCGGCGCCACCGGCCCGATCCTCCGCTCGGCCGGCCTGCCGCACGACCTGCGCAAGTCGCAGCCGTACTGCGGCTACGAGACGTACGACTTCGACGTCCCGACCGCCGACACCTGCGACTCCTACGGGCGCTTCCTGATCCGGCTGGAGGAGATGCGCCAGTCGCTGCGGATCGTCGAGCAGTGCCTGGACCGGCTGCAGCCCGGCCCGGTCATGGTCGCCGACAAGAAGATCGCCTGGCCCGCCCAGCTCGCGCTCGGCCCCGACGGTCTCGGTAACTCCCTCGATCACATCAAGAAGATCATGGGCACCTCCATGGAGGCCCTGATCCACCACTTCAAGCTGGTGACCGAGGGCTTCCGCGTCCCGCCGGGACAGGCGTACGCGGCGATCGAGTCACCCAAGGGCGAACTCGGGGTGCACGTCGTTTCCGACGGAGGCACCCGCCCCTACCGGGTCCACTACCGTGACCCGTCCTTCACCAACCTGCAGGCCATGGCGGCGATGTGCGAGGGCGGCCAGGTCGCCGATGTCATCGTCGCCGTCGCGTCCATCGACCCTGTGATGGGAGGCGTCGACCGGTGACCACCACCCCCGAGGGCGTCAGCCTGGGCATGCCCCAACTGCCCGCGCCCGACTACCCGGACGACGTTCGAGCCCGGCTCGAAGCGGACGCGCGCGAGATCATCGCCCGCTACCCGGACTCCCGCTCGGCGCTCCTTCCGTTGCTGCACCTCGTGCAGTCGGAGGAGGGCCACGTCACGCGCACGGGCATGCGGTTCTGTGCGGACGTGCTGCGTCTGACCACGGCCGAGGTCACCGCGGTCGCGACCTTCTACTCGATGTACCGGCGCAAGCCGAGTGGTGACTACCAGGTGGGTGTCTGCACCAACACGCTGTGCGCGGTCATGGGCGGCGACGCGATCTTCGAGGCCCTCCAGGACCACCTGGGCGTCGGCAACGGCGAGACCACCGGCGACGGCAAGGTCACCCTGGAGCACATCGAGTGCAACGCGGCCTGCGACTTCGCGCCGGTCGTGATGGTCAACTGGGAGTTCTTCGACAACCAGACCGTGGACTCCGCCAAGCGCCTCGTCGACGAGCTGCGCGCGGGAGCCCAGGTCGAACCCACTCGCGGCGCCCCCATGTGCACCTTCAAGGACACCGCCCGGATCCTGGCGGGCTTCCCCGACGAGCGCGAGGGCGCCGTGGAGGCCGGTGGCAGCGCGGGCCCGGCATCACTGATCGGGCTGCGCCTGGCCAAGGGCGAGACGCAGCCTGCGCGCGTAGTACATCCGCGTGGTGAGGGTCCTCAGGACGAGCGGCCTGCCGGCCCGGCAGCAGAGGAGGGGGAGTGATGACCTTGGCACCCGAGAATGGGGGCACCGCCCGCGTGAGCGAATTCGAGCGCGGGGGAGAGACCAGCCCCGAGAAGCTGCTCGCACCCGTGCTGTCGGCCTTCTGGGACGAGGAGAAGTCCTGGACGCTCGACGTCTACCGAAGGCACGAGGGGTACGAGGGACTGCGCAAGGCGCTCGCGATGTCGCCCGACGACGTGATCGCGTACGTCAAGGACTCCGGGCTGCGCGGCCGAGGTGGTGCGGGATTCCCGACTGGAATGAAGTGGCAGTTCATTCCTCAGGGTGATGGCAAACCTCACTATCTAGTTGTCAACGCCGACGAATCGGAGCCGGGAACCTGCAAGGACATCCCGCTCCTCTTCGCGAACCCGCATAGCCTCATCGAGGGCATTGTGATCGCGTGTTATGCCATCCGGTCTTCGCATGCCTTCATCTATCTGCGCGGTGAAGTGGTCCCCGTATTGCGGCGGTTGCACGAGGCCGTGCGTGAGGCCTACGCGGCGGGCTACCTCGGCGAGAACATCCTGGGCAGCGGACTCGATCTCCAACTCACCGTGCACGCGGGCGCGGGCGCGTACATCTGCGGTGAGGAGACCGCGCTGCTCGACTCGCTCGAAGGCCGCCGTGGTCAACCGCGGCTTCGTCCCCCTTTCCCTGCCGTCGCGGGCCTCTACGCGTGCCCGACTGTGGTGAATAACGTCGAATCGATCGCGTCAGTTCCCGCAATTCTCCACAAAGGCAAGGAATGGTTCAGGTCGATGGGGAGCGAGAAGTCTCCTGGCTTCACGCTCTACTCGCTCAGCGGCCACGTCACCAATCCCGGCCAGTACGAAGCCCCGCTCGGCATCACCCTCCGTCAGCTCCTCGACATGAGCGGCGGGATGAGGCCCGGCCACCGGCTGAAGTTCTGGACACCGGGCGGCTCCTCGACCCCGATGTTCACCGACGAGCACCTCGACGTCCCTCTTGATTACGAAGGAGTGGGTGCCGCGGGTTCCATGCTCGGCACCAAAGCGCTCCAGTGCTTCGACGAGACGACGTGCGTCGTCCGCGCCGTCACCCGCTGGACCGAGTTCTACGCCCACGAGTCCTGCGGCAAGTGCACGCCGTGCCGCGAAGGAACGTACTGGCTCGTGCAGTTGCTGCGCGACATCGAGGCCGGCAAGGGCGTCATGTCCGACCTCGACAAGCTGAACGACATCGCCGACAACATCAACGGCAAGTCGTTCTGCGCCCTCGGCGACGGCGCCGCCTCGCCGATCTTCTCCTCGCTCAAGTACTTCCGCGAGGAGTACGAGCAGCACATCACGGGCCGCGGCTGCCCCTTTGACCCGGCCAAGTCCACGGCTTGGGCCGATCGCACGGAGGTGAACGCATGACAGTGACCACCAGCGCTCCCTCCGGAGGCGGGGAGGCGGCGGTCCCGCGGGAAGATCTCGTCTCGCTGACGATCGACGGCGTGGAGATCAGCGTGCCCAAGGGCACCCTGGTCATCCGGGCCGCCGAACAACTCGGCATCGAGATCCCACGGTTCTGCGACCATCCGCTGCTCGACCCGGCCGGCGCCTGCCGCCAGTGCATCGTCGAGGTCGAGGGCCAGCGCAAGCCCATGGCGTCCTGCACGATCACCTGTACGGACGGGATGGTCGTCAAGACCCACCTCACCTCGCCCGCCGCCGAAAAGGCCCAGAAGGGTGTGATGGAGCTCCTGCTCATCAACCACCCGCTGGACTGCCCGGTCTGCGACAAGGGCGGCGAGTGCCCGCTGCAGAACCAGGCCATGTCGCACGGCCACTCCGAGTCCCGCTTCGAGGGCAGGAAGCGGACGTACGAGAAGCCGGTCCCGATCTCCACCCAGGTGCTGCTCGACCGCGAACGGTGCGTGCTGTGCGCCCGCTGCACCCGGTTCTCCAACCAGATCGCCGGCGACCCGATGATCGAGCTGGTCGAGCGGGGCGCGCTCCAGCAGGTCGGCACCGGCGAGGGCGACCCCTTCGAGTCGTACTTCTCCGGGAACACCATCCAGATCTGCCCGGTGGGTGCGCTGACGTCGGCGGCGTATCGCTTCCGCTCGCGCCCCTTCGACCTCATCTCCTCGCACTCCGTGTGCGAACACTGCTCCGGCGGCTGCGCCACCCGCACCGACCACCGGCGCGGCAAGGTCATGCGCCGCCTCGCGTCCCCCGACCCGGAGGTCAACGAGGAGTGGCTCTGCGACAAGGGGCGGTTCGGGTTCCGCTACGCGCAGCAGCGGGACCGCCTGGACACGCCTCTCGTCCGCAACGCCGACGGTGTCCTTGAACCCGCCTCCTGGCCGGAGGCGCTCGAAGCGGCGGCCGAAGGGCTGCTGGCGGCTCGCGGCAGGACCGGCGTCCTGACCGGTGGCCGGCTCACCGTCGAAGACGCCTACGCCTACAGCAAGTTCGCGCGCGTGGCCCTCGACACGAACGACATCGACTTCCGCGCGCGCGTGCACAGCGCCGAGGAGGCCGACTTCCTGGCCGCCCGGGTCGCCGGACGCGGTCGGGACCTCGACGGTACGGGCGTCATGTACACCTCTCTGGAGAAGGCGCCCGCCGTTCTGCTCGTCGGGTTCGAGTCCGAGGAGGAGGCCCCCGGCGTCTTCCTGCGGCTGCGCAAGGCGTGGCGGGGGCACGGGCAGAAGACCTTCTCGCTCGCCACGTACGCGACGCGCGGCCTGGAGAAGGCGGGCGGCACGCTGCTGCCCGCCGCGCCCGGCACCGAGACCGAGTGGCTGGACGCCCTCGCGAGCGGCGTCGGCCTGGAGGGCGACGGCGCCAAAGCCTCCGAGGCCCTGCGCGCCGAAGGCGCCGTGATCGTCGTGGGCGAGCGCCTGGCCGCGGTGGCGGGCGGGCTCACCGCCGCCGTACGGGCCGCGTCCGCGACCGGCGCCCACCTGGTGTGGATTCCGCGCCGGGCCGGGGAGCGCGGCGCGATCGAGGCGGGCGCGCTGCCGTCGCTGCTGCCGGGCGGACGTCCGGCCACCGACCCGCGCGCGCGGGACGAGGTCGCGGCCGCCTGGGGCGTCTCCGAACTCCCGCACCGCTACGGACGCGACACCGGCCAGATCGTCGAGGCCGCCGCCGGGGGCGAACTGCGGGCCCTGCTGGTCGCCGGCGTGGAGATCGCCGACCTTCCGGACCCGGCACGCGCGCGTACGGCACTGTCCGAAGTGGGCTTCCTGGTGTCGCTCGAACTGCGCCCCGGCGAGGTCACCGAGCACGCCGACGTCGTCCTTCCGGTCGCCGCGGTCGCCGAGAAGCCGGGCACCTTCCTCAACTGGGAAGGCCGGGTCCGTCTTTTCGAGGCGGCACTCAAGCCGGACCAGATGACCCGTCGCCTGGCGCCCACCGACGCGCGCGTCCTGCAGATGCTGGCCGACGCCATGGACGTACACCTGGGTCTGCCGGATCTGCGCACTGCGCGCGGGGAGCTGGACCGGCTCGGTTCCTGGGACGGACCGCGGGCCACCGAACCCCTGGAGGTGTCAGCCCAGTTGCCGCGTCCGGCCGCCGGAGAGGCCGTACTGGCAGGGCACCGGATGCTGCTCGACCAGGGCCGCCTCCAGGAGGGCGACGACGCGCTCGCCGGGACCCGGCACGCCGCACGCGCGCGTGTGTCGGCCGCCACCGCCGCCGAGGCCGGCGTCAAGAACGGCGACGTCCTCGCCGTGACCGGCCCCTCCGGAGTGGTCGAACTCCCGCTGGAGATCACCGAGATGCCCGACCGCGTGGTCTGGCTCCCGCTGAACTCCACCGGAGGGGGCGTCGCCTCCGACACCGGGGCGCTGCCCGGCGCACTCGTCCGCATCGGCCCGGCGACCCTCGCCGCCGAGGCCCCCAAGGAGGTGGAGGCATGAGCCCGTACCTCGCCGCTGAAGACCTCTCCATGTTCGGCCGCGACCCCTGGTGGCTGGTCGTCATCAAGGCGGTCTTCTGCTTCGCCTTCCTGATGGTGACCGTGCTGTTCTCCATCGTGTGGGAGCGCAAGGTCGTCGCCTGGATGCAGCTGCGCATCGGCCCCAACCGGCACGGCCCCTGGGGGATGCTCCAGTCGCTCGCCGACGGCGTCAAACTGATGCTCAAGGAAGACGTCATCGTCAAACGCGCGGACAAGGTGGTCTACGTCCTCGCGCCGATCGTCGCGGCCATCCCGGCCTTCATGGCGATCGCGGTGATCCCCTTCGGGCCCGCCGACAACGAGATCTCGATCTTCGGGCAGCGCACCACGATGCAGCTCACCGACCTGCCGATCGCGATGCTCTACATCCTCGCGGTCGCCTCGGTGGGAATCTACGGGATCGTGCTGGCGGGCTGGAGTTCCGGCTCCACCTATCCGCTGCTGGGCGGCCTGCGGTCCTGCGCGCAGATGATCTCGTACGAGATCGCCATGGGCGCCGCCTTCGCCTCGGTGTTCCTCTACTCCGGGTCGATGTCGACCTCGACGATCGTCGAGCAGCAGCACGACCGCTGGTACATCATCCTGCTGCCGGTCTCCTTCGTGATCTACATCATCACGATGGTCGGCGAGACCAACCGCGCCCCCTTCGACATGCCGGAGTCCGAGGGCGACCTGGTCGGCGGCTTCAACACCGAGTACTCGTCCATCAAGTTCGCGCTGTTCATGCTCGCCGAGTACGTGAACATGGTGACGGTCTCGGCCGTGTCGACCACGCTCTTCCTGGGCGGCTGGCGGGCCCCCTGGCCGATCAGCACCTTCTGGGAGGGCGCCAACCACGGCTGGTGGCCGATGGCCTGGTTCGTGCTGAAGGTGCAGCTGCTGCTGTTCTTCTTCATCTGGCTGCGCGGCACGCTCCCGCGCGTCCGCTACGACCAGCTGATGAAGCTCGGCTGGAAGGTCCTCATCCCGGTCTCCGTGGTCTGGCTGATGCTCGTCGCGACCGTACGGACGCTGCGGAACGAGAACTACGACTTCGCGGACATCGCCCTGTACGTCGGTGGAGGCGTCCTCGTCCTGCTGCTGCTCTCGTTCGCCGCGGACATCTTCCGCGACAAGCAGGGTGCTCAGGAGGCGCCCGCCGAACCCGCCGCCTTCGACCCGATGGCCGGTGGATTCCCGGTACCGCCGCTGCCGGGACAGGAGCTGCCGCCGGTGCCGCGGCGCCGCCCGCGCCGCGAGCGGGAGCTGATTGTCAGTGGTGGGTCCGATACTGCGAGTGACGGATCAATTGGCGGATCTCGTGACGGAAAGGAGGGGTCCGATGGCTGAGGAGCCGAAGGAGACCGGGCAGACGAAGCCTGGCTTCCAGAACCCCGTCGCCGGCTTCGGCGTGACCTTCAAGGCCATGTTCAAGAAGCGGCTGACCGAGCAGTACCCGGAGCAGCAGAAGACCACGGCCCCGCGGTTCCACGGCCGGCACCAGCTCAACCGCCACCCGGACGGTCTGGAGAAGTGCGTCGGCTGCGAGCTGTGCGCCTGGGCCTGTCCGGCGGACGCCATCTATGTGGAGGGCGCGGACAACACCGACGAGGAGCGCTACTCGCCGGGCGAGCGGTACGGCCGCGTCTACCAGATCAACTACGCCCGCTGCATTCTGTGCGGCCTGTGCATCGAGGCGTGCCCCACACGCGCGTTGACGATGACGAACGAGTTCGAGCTGGCCGACTCGAGCCGCGCCAACCTCATCTACACCAAGGAGCAGCTGCTCGCCGGTCTCGACGAGGGCATGGTCGACACACCGCACTCGATCTTCCCCGGCACGGACGAGCAGGACTACTACCGGGGCCTGGTGACCGAGGCGGCACCCGGCACGGTGCGCCAAGTCGCTGTCTCCAAGGGCGAGCAGCCCGCTGGAGAGGAGGTGGAGGCATGAGCAATCTGGCCGCCTACTCCACCTCCACCGGAGAGGCCTTCCAGTTCTGGGTCCTCGGCACCGTCGCCGTGATCGGCGCCCTGTGCACCGTCTTCATGAAGAAGGCCGTGCACAGCGCCCTGTGCCTCGCCGGGACCATGATCGTCCTGGCGGTGTTCTACCTCGCCAACGGCGCGTACTTCCTGGGCATCGTGCAGATCGTCGTCTACACCGGCGCGATCATGATGCTGTTCCTGTTCGTGGTCATGCTCGTCGGTGTCACCGCGGCGGACTCCCTGAAGGAGACCATCAAGGGCCAGCGCTGGCTGGCCCTGGCGTGCGGCCTCGGCTTCGGCGTCCTGCTGATCGCAGGCATCGGCAACGCGTCCATCAAGGACTTCAACGGCCTGGGCAAGGCGAACGCGAACGGCAATGTGGAGGGCCTCGCCGCCCTCATCTTCACGAAGTACGTGTTCGCCTTCGAAATCACCGGCGCCCTGCTCATCACGGCCGCCGTCGGCGCCATGGTGCTCACGCACCGCGAGCGCACCGAGCGCGCCAAGACCCAGCGTGAGCTGTCCGAGCAGCGCGTACGGGAGGGCAAGCACGTACCGCCGCTCCCGGCGCCCGGTGTCTACGCCCGGCACAACGCGGTGGACATCGCGGGCCTCCTCCCGGACGGCACCCCGTCCGAGCTGACCGTCAACAAGACGCTGCGGGAGCGCGGCCAGATCCGGGACGTGTCCTCCGAGGCGCTGAGCGATCTGAAGGCCCTGGAGCAGCGCGCCGAGGAGCGCTTGGAGCGCACGAAGACGGAGGAGGCGTCCAAGTGAACCCGGTCAACTACCTCTATCTCGCCGCCCTGCTGTTCACGATCGGTGCCACCGGCGTACTGATCAGGCGGAACGCGATCGTGGTGTTCATGTGCGTCGAGCTCATGCTCAACGCCTGCAACCTCGCGTTCGTGGTCTTCTCCCGTATGCACGGCAATCTCGACGGCCAGATCATCGCCTTCTTCACGATGGTCGTCGCCGCCGCGGAGGTCGTGGTCGGGCTCGCGATCATCGTGTCGCTGTTCCGTTCCCGCCACTCGGCCTCGGTCGACGACGCCAGCCTGATGAAGCTGTAAGGGGTCGCTGAATCGTGGAGAACCTGATTGCGCTGCTGGTAGCGGCGCCTCTGCTCGGAGCGGCCGTACTGCTGTGCGGCGGAAGGCGGCTTGATGCCGTCGGCCACTGGATCGGTACCGCGCTCGCGGCCACCTCCTTCGTGATCGGCGTCGTGCTCTTCGCCGACATGCTGGGGAAGAGCGCCGGGGAACGGACCCTGACGCAGCACCTGTACAGCTGGATCGCCGTCGGAAACTTCCGGGCGGACGTCGGCTTCCAGCTCGACCAGCTGTCGATGACCTTCGTCCTGCTGATCACCGGCGTCGGCTCGCTGATCCACCTGTACTCGGTCGGGTACATGGAGCACGACGAGCGCAAGCGCCGCTTCTTCGGCTATCTGAACCTGTTCCTCGCGGCGATGCTGCTCCTCGTCCTCGCCGACAACTACCTGCTGCTGTACGTCGGCTGGGAGGGCGTGGGCCTCGCCTCGTACCTGCTCATCGGCTTCTGGCAGCACAAGCCCAGCGCCGCCACCGCCGCGAAGAAGGCCTTCCTGGTCAACCGCGTCGGCGACATGGGCCTGTCCATCGCCATCATGCTGATGTTCACGACCTTCGGGACCTTCGCCTTCGGGCCGGTGCTCGGCACCGAGGAGCACCCGGGGCTGGTCGGAGACGCCACCGAGGGCAAGCTGACCGCCGTCGGCCTGATGCTGCTGCTCGCCGCCTGCGGCAAGTCCGCCCAGGTGCCGCTGCAGTCCTGGCTCGGGGACGCGATGGAGGGCCCGACCCCGGTCTCGGCCCTCATCCACGCCGCGACCATGGTGACCGCGGGTGTGTACCTGATCGTCCGCTCGGGCGCGATCTTCAACGCGGCGCCCGACGCGCAGCTCGTCGTCACCGTGGTCGGCGCCGTCACGCTCCTCTTCGGTGCGATCGTCGGTTGCGCGAAGGACGACATCAAGAAGGCGCTCGCCGGCTCGACCATGTCGCAGATCGGCTACATGGTGCTGGCCGCGGGCCTCGGCCCCATCGGCTACGTCTGGGCGATCATGCACCTGGTGACGCACGGCTTCTTCAAGGCCGGGCTCTTCCTCGGCGCCGGTTCGGTCATGCACGGCATGAACGACGAAGTCGACATGCGGAAGTACGGCGGCCTTCGGAAGTACATGCCGATCACCTTCGTCACCTTCGGCCTCGGCTACCTCGCCATCATCGGCTTCCCGTACCTGTCCGGCTTCTTCTCCAAGGACAAGATCATCGAAGCGGCCTTCGCCAAGGGCGGCACCGAGGGCTGGATCCTCGGCGGCGCGGCCCTGCTGGGCGCGGCCATCACGGCGTACTACATGACCCGCGTGATGATCATGACCTTCTTCGGCGAGAAGCGCTGGCAGCCGGACGCGGAGGGCCATGAGCCGCACCCGCACGAGTCCCCGAGGTCCATGACGATCCCCATGATCGTGCTGGCCTTCGGGTCGGTCTTCGCGGGCGGTTTCTTCAGCATCGGCGACCGCTTCCTGAACTGGCTGGAGCCGGTCACCGGGCACTCGGAGGGCGACTCGCCCGTCAGTGCCCTCACGGTCACGCTGGCCACCATGGCGCTGCTCGTCGTCGGCGCCGGAATCGCGTACGCCCAGTACGGGCGCAGTCCCGTCCCGGTCGTCGCCCCGCGCGGCTCCCTGCTCACCCGGGCCGCCCGGCGCGACCTGCTCCAGGACGACTTCAACCACGTCGTGCTGGTGCGCGGCGGTGAGCACCTCACGCGCTCCCTGGTGTACGTCGACCACACCCTGGTCGACGGGGTCGTCAACGGGACGGCGGCCTCGATGGGCGGCCTCTCCGGGCGGCTGCGCAAGCTGCAGAACGGCTATGCGCGCAGTTACGCGGTCTCGATGTTCGGCGGTGTGGCGATCCTCATCGCCGCGACCCTGCTGATGAGGGCGGTCTGATACCGATGTCCTTTCCACTGCTGACAGCGACGGCGGCGCTCCCGGCCCTCGGGGCGATCGCCACGGCCGCCGTGCCGGCCGCGCAGCGCGTAGCCGCCAAGTGGCTGGCGCTGCTCGTCTCGCTCGGCACCCTGGTGCTCGCCGCCGTGACCCTGGTGCGCTTCGATCCCGGCGGCGACCGCTACCAGCTCACCGAATCCCACTACTGGATCAAGGACTTCGGGGTGCGGTACCAGCTGGGGGTGGACGGCATCGGGGTGGCGCTCGTCTCGCTGACCGCCCTGCTGATCCCGTTCATCATCCTGGCGGGCTGGCACGACGCGGACCCGCACGAGACCGGCAACAAGAGGTGGCGGCCGACGCAGGGCTTCTTCGCCCTGATCCTGGGCGTCGAGGCGATGGTGATCATCTCCTTCGAGGCCACCGACGTCTTCCTCTTCTACATCTTCTTCGAAGCCATGCTGATCCCGATGTACTTCCTCATCGGCGGCTTCGGGGACAAGGCCCACGAACACGGCGACGAAGTGGCGGCCACACAACGGTCGTACGCCGCGGTGAAGTTCCTCCTCTACAACCTGGTCGGCGGCCTGATCATGCTGGCCGCCGTCATCGGCCTCTACGTAGTCGCCGGGAACTTCTCGCTCCCGGAGATTGTGCAGGCCCGCGCCAACGGCTCGCTGCACATGGCGACCAGCACGGAGCGGTGGCTGTTCCTCGGCTTCTTCTTCGCGTTCGCGGTGAAGGCGCCTCTGTGGCCGCTGCACACCTGGCTGCCCAACGCCATGGGTGAGGCCACCGCCCCGGTCGCCGTGCTGATCACGGCGGTGGTCGACAAGGTCGGCACCTTCGCGATGCTCCGCTTCTGTCTCGGGCTCTTCCCGGAGGCCAGCAAGTGGGCGACGCCGGTCATCCTCGTACTCGCCCTGATCAGCATCGTCTACGGCGCGCTGCTAGCGGTCGGCCAGCGGGACATCAAGCGGCTGGTCGCGTACGCGTCGATCTCGCACTTCGGGTTCATCATCCTGGGCATCTTCGCGATGACCAGCCAGGGCCAGTCGGGCGCGACGCTCTACATGGTCAACCACGGGATCTCGACCGCCGCCCTGATGCTGGTGGCGGGCTTCCTGATCTCGCGGCGCGGCTCGCGTCTGATCGCCGACTACGGAGGAGTGCAGAAAGTCGCCCCGGTACTCGCCGGCACCTTCCTGATCGGCGGCCTCGCGACCCTCTCACTCCCCGGGCTCGCGCCCTTCGTGAGTGAATTCCTCGTCCTGGTCGGCACGTTCACGCGCTACCCGGTCGTCGGCATCATCGCCACCTTCGGCATCGTCCTCGCCGCGCTCTACACGCTCGTCCTCTACCAGCGGACGATGACGGGCCCGGTGAAGGCGGAGGTCGCCGAGATGCCCGACCTCAGGGTGCGCGAGCTCCTGGTGGTCGCTCCGCTGATCGCACTGCTGATCTTCCTGGGCGTCTACCCGAAGCCGGTCACCGACATCGTCAACCCGGCGGTCCAGCAAACCATGTCAGACGTACACAAGACGGACCCCAAGCCCGAGGTGGAGGCGGCCAAGTGAGCGCAGCAGCCGTCCACAGCCTGTGGACAACCGCGGCCGACCCGATCTCCAAGATCGACGCGCCGAAGATCGAATACGGGCAATTGTCGCCCACCTTGATCGTCATTGGTGCGGCGATCGTCGGGGTGTTGATCGAGGCGTTCGTGCCGCGCAAGTCGCGCTACTACGCCCAGGTGTTCGTCGCCGTCGTCGCACTCGCCGCCGCGTTCGCCGCGGTCGTCGCGCTCGCGGCGGGCGGATACGGCACGACGAAGGCGCACATCGCGGCGATGGGCGCGATCGCCGTCGACGGACCGGCCCTGTTCCTCCAGGGCACGATCCTCCTGGCCGGACTGCTCGGCGTGTTCACCTTCGCCGAGCGACGCCTCGACCCGGAGGCGCACGGAAACCGCGTCGACTCGTTCGCCGCACAGGCCGCGTCCGTGCCAGGCAGCGACAGCGAGAAGGCCGCCGTGAAGGCCGGGTTCACCACCACCGAGGTGTTCCCGCTCCTGCTCTTCGCGATCAGCGGCATGCTGGTCTTCCCGTCGGCCAACGACCTGCTGACGCTGTTCATCGCGCTGGAGGTCTTCTCGCTCCCGCTCTACCTCCTGTGCGCCGTGGCCCGCCGCAAGCGGCTCCTGTCGCAGGAGGCCGCGGTGAAGTACTTCCTGCTCGGCGCCTTCGCCTCCGCGTTCACGCTCTTCGGCATCGCCCTGCTGTACGGGTACGCGGGCTCGGTGTCGTACGCGACGATCGCGCAGGTCGTCGACGGCACCATCCAGAACGTCGACCCGGCGCTCGCCGGCACCATGGGCAACGACGTGCTGCTGCTCATCGGCGCCGCCATGGTCGTCATGGGCCTGCTCTTCAAGGTCGGCGCGGTGCCGTTCCACATGTGGACGCCGGACGTCTACCAGGGCGCGCCGACACCGGTCACCGGCTTCATGGCGGCGGCGACGAAGGTGGCCGCCTTCGGCGCGCTGCTGCGTCTGCTGTACGTCGTCCTGCCGGGCCTGCGCTGGGACTGGCGGCCGGTCATGTGGGCCGTCGCGATCGTCACCATGCTGGGCGGCGCGATCGTGGCGATCACCCAGACCGACATCAAGCGGCTCCTGGCGTACTCGTCGATCGCGCACGCGGGCTTCATCCTCGCGGGTGTCATCGCGACCTCGCCGGACGGTGTCTCGTCGGTGCTCTTCTACCTGGCCGCGTACTCGTTCGTCACGATCGGCGCCTTCGCCGTCGTGACGCTCGTACGGGACGCGGGGGGCGAGGCCACGCACCTGTCCAAGTGGGCCGGTCTCGGGCGCAGGTCGCCGCTGGTGGCGGCCGTGTTCGCGGTCTTCCTGCTGTCCTTCGCGGGCATCCCGCTGACCTCCGGTTTCGCCGGAAAGTTCGCCGTGTTCAAGGCGGCGGCGGAGGGCGGCGCTGCCCCCCTGGTCGTGGTCGGTGTGATCTCCTCGGCGATCGCGGCGTTCTTCTACATCCGGGTGATCGTGCTCATGTTCTTCAGTGAGCCGCGGCCGGAGGGCCCGACGGTCGCCGTGCCGTCGCCGCTGACCATGACGGCGATCGGGGTGGGCGTGGCGGTCACGCTGGTACTGGGTGTGGCGCCGCAGTACTTCCTGGATCTGGCAGGGCAGGCGGGGGTCTTCGTCCGCTGAGCCAAGCCGCTGCCGGTGAACCAAGCAGAACCGGGCCCCGCATCCTCCTCGGGAGGGAGCGGGGCCCGGGCCATGTTCAGTGGGCCATGTCGGCCATGTCGGCCATGTCGGCTGTTTGGGCCGTGGGGGTCTTGGGTGCCGTGGGAGCCGTTGGGGATGTGTGGGCTGTGTGGGCCGGGCGGGGTGGGCACTTCACCGTGGGATTCCACCGGTCGAACAAGCCGTTGGGGTTGTCCTTCCAGATCCAGACGTGCAGGTCGTAGTGGATCGGCATGGTGGCGTTGTGGCCGGGCATCGGGCCGTCGAACTTCTGACCGCCGAACATCGAAGGTCTGTCGTTGCTGGTCTTCAGGTTGTGGTCGGCGTCCGGAACGATCCACTCCACCCCGGCGAGCCGGCGCTTCCCGTTCTCCCCGTCCTCATAGAGGAGAGACGCGGGTTTCGCCGGGTCGACCGAGCCGTAGAGGGACTCCTTGAAGTAGTGGTAGCCCATGCTGCCGTGCCCCGCGGGGTCGGAGGAGCACGGATTGGGGACGTATCCATCGGCGATCGCGACCGACTCGTCGAGGTACTTCGCGGTCGCGGCATACGCCGTGGCCAGCTCCAACTGGACCTTCGGGTCGTCGGGGTCGTCCGCGGTGGCGTGGGCGGGGACGGTGGCCAGAGCGAAGGACGCCGCGGCGGCGGTCGCGAGGGCGATGGCGGTCCTGAGGGGACGCTGGGACATGCGATGACTCCTAGAGGCACGAGAGCACGAGAGGCGTACGGGACGGCGCCGGCCCGTCGGGCGCGGGCCCCCTCCTCCCCGCCCGAGCAGCATGTCCCTTGGTCGCGGGGCGTCGCCATGCATAGGGGGCCAACGGGCTGAACGCCGGCGGGTGCGCCGCCCGGGGGAGAGCGGGGAGCCGGGAACCGGTGCGGACGGGAGTCGACCGGTCGCAGCCTGTGGATAACTCTGAGGCTGTCGGTGCGGAGCCCTATGGTGGCTGTCGTGGGCGAAGCACGACGGACGGGGGACGGGCGATGGGCGGGACGGGTGTGATGACCGAAGCGGACGCGACGGAGACACGGAGTGACAGCGAGGCACTGGCCACGCTCCACCGGGTCTTCGGGTACGACGCCTTCCGCGGCGAGCAGGAAGCGATCATCGAGCATGTGGTGGCGGGCGGTGACGCCGTCGTCCTGATGCCGACGGGTGGCGGCAAGTCGCTCTGCTACCAGATTCCGGCACTGGTCAGACCCGGTACGGGCGTCGTGGTCTCCCCTCTCATCGCGCTGATGCAGGACCAGGTGGACGCGCTGCGCGCGCTGGGCGTGCGTGCCGGGTTCATGAACTCGACGCAGGACTTCGACGAGCGGCGGGTGGTCGAGGCGGAGTTCCTGGCCGGGGAGCTGGACGTGCTCTACCTGGCTCCGGAGCGGCTGCGTCTGGACACCACCCTCGACCTGCTGTCGCGCGCGAAGATCTCGGTCTTCGCGATCGACGAGGCGCACTGTGTGGCCCAGTGGGGTCACGACTTCCGTCCCGACTACCTGGCGCTGTCGCTGCTGGGCGAGCGTTGGCCCGACGTCCCGCGGATCGCGCTGACGGCCACGGCCACCCGCGCGACGCACAAGGAGATCACCCAGCGTCTGGGCATGCCGAGCGCCCGCCACTTCGAGGCGAGCTTCGACCGTCCCAACATTCAGTACCGGATAGTTCCGAAGGCCGACCCCAAGAAGCAACTGCTGTCCTTCCTGCGCGAGGAGCACACGGGCGACGCGGGCATCGTGTACTGCCTCTCGCGCAACTCGGTGGAGAAGACCGCCGAGTTCCTCTCCCGCAACGGCATCGAGGCGGTGCCGTACCACGCGGGCCTGGACGCGGGCACCCGCGCCACCCACCAGTCGCGCTTCCTGCGCGAAGAGGGCCTGATCGTGGTCGCCACCATCGCCTTCGGCATGGGCATCGACAAGCCGGACGTACGGTTCGTCGCCCACCTCGACCTGCCGAAGTCCGTCGAGGGCTACTACCAGGAGACGGGCCGCGCGGGCCGCGACGGACAGCCGTCCACGGCATGGATGGCTTACGGCCTCCAGGACGTGGTCCAGCAGCGCAAGATGATCCAGAGTTCGGAGGGCGACGAGGCGTTCCGCCGCCGGGCGGCCGCCCACCTGGACTCGATGCTGGCCCTGTGCGAGACGGCGCAGTGCCGGCGCTCCCAGCTCCTGGCCTACTTCGGCCAGGACCCGAACACCCCCGCGTGCGGCAACTGCGACACGTGTCTGACGCCGCCCGAGACCTGGGACGGCACGGTCGCGGCGCAGAAGCTGCTGTCCACGGTGGTGCGCTTGCAGCGCGAGCGGGGGCAGAAGTTCGGCGCGCTCCAGATCGTCGACATCCTGATGGGGCGCCGGACCGCCAAGGTGATCCAGTTCGACCACGACCAGCTGTCCGTCTTCGGTATCGGCGAGGAACTCTCCGAGTCCGAATGGCGGGGTGTCGTACGGCAGTTGCTGGCCCAGGGGCTGCTCGCGGTCGAGGGCGAGTACGGGACGCTGGTGCTGACCGAGGACAGCGGGACGGTGCTGCGGCGCGAGCGCGAGGTGCCGTTGCGCAAGGAGCCGCCGAAGCCGGTGACCTCCCGGTCGGGGTCCGGTTCCGGCTCGGGCCGCGGCGAGCGCAAGGCCAAGGCCGCCGTCGCCGAGCTGCCTCCGGAGCTGATCCCCGCCTTCGAGGCGCTGCGCACCTGGCGCGCCGAACAGGCCCGCGAACAGGGCGTCCCGGCGTACGTCATCTTCCACGACGCGACACTGCGGGAGATCGCCACGGCGTGGCCCACCTCGGTGAGCGGCCTGGGCGGCATCAGCGGGGTCGGTGAGAAGAAGCTGGCGACGTATGGCGAAGGCGTGGTGGCGGTCCTCGCGTCACTGGGAGGGGCTCCTGGAGCTGCTCCTCAAGCCGCTCCCGAGCCGGCTCCCGCGCGGGTGATCGCTGAGGCGCCGGACCCGGACTGGCCGGAGATGTACGAGGAGCCGGCGCCGGAGGACTGGATATAGGGGTGCGGGCGGGGTGTCAGTGTCCTAGCCACACCCCGCTGTGGGCGTGCGTGCCGCGAGGGGAGCCGACCGGGAGGTCACAGCGCCCGTGACGCATACGCCCTGACGTCCGCGTCCGGGTCCGACACAGCCGTGGCGAGGGCGGCACGGGCGTCCTCGTCGACCCCGGCGTGGCGGACCAGCGCCAGTACCGCCGCCTTGCGGACGTCGGCGTTCGCGTCGCCGAGGGCTTTGGCGAGGGCGGGGACGGCCACGTCGGCGACCGTGCCGGACAGCGCGGTGGCGGCGCCGGCCCGGACCTGCCAGGCGGGGTCGGCCTGGGCGGCGACGGCACGGATGGCCAGCGGCGTCGGGCACCCCGTGGCGGCCAGCGACTCGAAGGCCGCCGCGCGGACCAGGGCGTCGGGGTCCTCGGTGAGCTGATCGAGGGTGCTCTCGGCCAACGCGACTGAGGTCACGTTGGCCAGGGCCTTGGCCACGGTCACGCGGACCTCGCGGGAGAGATCGTTCGCCGCCCGGCTCAGCGGCTCGGCGGCATCGACGGAGACGAGTGCGCGCACGGCCTCGATACGGACGGAGATGTCGGGATCGGCGAGGGCGTCCACGAACAGTGCCGCGTCACCCAGGCGCAGCGCACGCAGGACGTCCAGGGCGGCGGCTCGCACGACGGGATCGTCCTCGACGAGGGCGGAGGCGAGGCCGTCGCGCAGCTCGGGCTCGGGCCGAAGGGTCTCGACCAGCTCGCGCAGTGAGGCCGCGGCGGCGGCCCGTACGTCGCCGTGCGGGTCGCGCAGCGCGGCGGCGAGAGCGGGCCCGCTGCCGGTGGGCACGGTCTCGGTGAGTACGGCGACGGCCGCGCGCCGGACGGCGGCGGCCGGGTCGTCCAAGTAGGGCTGCAGGGCGGTGAGTTCGGGCTCCTCTTCGGCGAGGGCGAGGAGTTCGAGCAGACGGGGTGAGGAGTCGCCGCCCTCGCCCTCGCCCGAGTGATCACCGGCGCGGCTGCCCACGGCGTCGGTACCCGGGGCCGTCGTGACCGCAGGCCGCGAGGCCACCGGTGCCGCATCCCGCGCACCCGCCGTGGCCACCCCCTCCGCGTGCACCTCGCCGAGGTGTCGGGAGGGCCCGCCGGCGGGGGCGAAGTCGGGGACGGGGACGAGATAGGGAGCCACGGGTCGGGCCGTGAACTCCATCGAGCCAGAGGGGGACTTGTGCAGATCGAGGTGGTGGAACCAGGAGGCGTCGTCACGCGCGGGATGGTCCGTACGGTCGTGGTACAGACCCCAGCGGGACTCCGTGCGGGCGAGCGACGCGCGCGCGGCCATCTCCGCGCAGTCGCGGATGAAGGTGACCTCGGCGCACCGCATCAGCTCGTGCGGAGTGCGGGCACCCATCTCCGCGATGTCCGCGCGCATCCGCTCGAACGCCTCCAGGGCGAGAGAGAGCCGGGCGCCGGACTTCGGCGGTGCCACGTAGTCGTTCACGAAGCGGCGGAGCTTGTACTCGACCTGGGGCTGCGGCGGCCCGTCCGGGTTGCGCAGCGGGCGGTAGATCAGCTCGTGCGCGTCACGAAGCTGGTCCGGCGGCAACTCACCTTCGTAGGGCTTGTACTGGGCGGCGTCCGCGCCCGCAAGGTCGCCGAAGACGAAGGCGCCGATCATGTAGTTGTGGGGGACGCAGGCCAGGTCCCCGGCGGCGTACAGGCGCGGCACGGTCGTACGGGCGTGGTCGTCGACCCGTACGCCGGAAGCGGAGTGGCCGCCGCACAGGCCGATCTCGGAGATGTGCATCTCGATGTCGTGGGTGCGGTAGTCGTGACCCCGGCCGGCGTGGAAGGTGCCGCGGGTGGGGCGTTCCGTGGTGTGCAGGATGGATTCGAGGGCGCTGATCGACTCCTCGGGCAGGTGGCTCAGCTTCAGGTACACCGGGCCCCGGTCGGAGGCGACCTCCGCGGCGAACTCCGCCATCATCTGGCCCGACCAGTAGTCGGAGTCGACGAAGCGTTCGCCGTGCCGGTTGACCTGGTAGCCGCCGAAGGGGTTGGCGACGTAGGCGCAGGCGGGGCCGTTGTAGTCCTTGATCAGCGGGTTGATCTGGAAGCACTCGATGCCGGTGAGCTCGGCGCCGGCGTGGTAGGCCATGGCGTAACCGTCGCCGGCGTTGGTGGGGTTCTCGTAGGTCCCGTAGAGGTAGCCGGAGGCGGGCAGGCCGAGGCGGCCGCACGCCCCGGTGGCGAGGATGACGGCACCGGCGCGGACCGACACGAACTGCCCTGTACGGGTGTTGAAGCCCGCGGCGCCGACCGCGCGGCCGTCCGCCGTGAGGACCCGTACCGGCATCACGCGGTTCTCGATGCGGATCCGCTCGCGCATCTCGCGGCGCCGCAGCTGCCGGTAGAGGACCTTCTTGACGTCCTTGCCCTCGGGCATCGGCAGCACATAGGAGCCGGACCGGTGCACCTGGCGGACCGCGTACTCGCCGTGCTCGTCCTTCTCGAACTTCACGCCGTACGACTCCAGGCGCTGGACCATGGCGAAGCCGCGGGTCGCGGTCTGGCGGACGGTGGACTGGTCGACGATGCCGTCGTTGGCGCGGGTGATCTCGGCGACGTAGTCGTCGGGTTCGGCGCGGCCGGGGATGACGGCGTTGTTGACGCCGTCCATGCCCATGGCGAGGGCGCCGGAGTGCCGGACGTGCGCCTTCTCCAGGAGCAGAACGTCGGCGCCGTGCTCGGCGGCGGTGAGGGCCGCCATGGTGCCGGCCGTGCCGCCGCCGATGACGAGGACGTCGCAGGACAGCTCTTCGGCGTCAGCGAGCGCGGGGATCTCCACAAGGGTGTCCGCGAGGGTGTCCACGAGGGTGCCTTTCCGGTTCTTCAACTGCCGAGTGAGGTGAGGACCTCGCGGCGCAGGGCGAGCCGCGCCGGGTCGTCGAGTGCGGATCGCTCGCGTGGGCGCGGGACTTCGCGTACGGCGAGGAGCGTGCCGGTGGTGCCGGGCGCACCGTTGCCGGCCTGGCGGTCGGAGCCCAGGAGCGTCACCCGGTCGCCCAGGAAGAGCGCCTCGTCCACGTCGTGGGTCACGAAGACGACGGTCGCGCCGGTGCCGTGCAGTACCTCGACGAGGAGCTCCTGCATGCCGGCACGGTTCTGGGCGTCGAGGGCGCCGAAGGGTTCGTCCATCAGGACGGCGCGGGGTGCTCCGGCGAGGGCGCGGGCGAGTTGCACGCGTTGGCGCTGGCCGCCGGAGACGCGGTGCGGCAGCTGCCGTTCGCGGCCCGCCAGGCCGACGCGGTCGAGCCAGGCCGAGGCCTGTGCCCGGCGTTCGGCTCGGGGCAATCCCTTGATGGCCAGGGGGAGTTCGACGTTGGCGCGCAGGGTGCGCCACGGCAGGAGGGCGTCCTCCTGGAAGACGAGAGCGCGGTCGGCGGCGGGGCCCACCAGCGGGCGGCCGTCCTGGGCGACTGTTCCCGCGAGGGCGGGCAGCAGTCCGGCGAGGGTGCGCAGCAGGGTCGACTTGCCGCAGCCCGAGGGGCCGACGACGGTGAGGATCTCGCCGGGGGCGATGTCGAGGTCGACGCCTTCGAGGACGGGGGAGCCGGGGCGGCCGAGCGAGGCGTTCACGAGGGAGAGCCGGGTGCCGCGCGTGGCCACGGACCTCTCCGTCTCAGACGAGGTGTTCATCGCGCACCCCTTCGGGGGCCGTGGTCGCCGGCGCGGGGGAGACCGGGGAGGCAGCCTTGCGTACGCGCGCCCCCACGGCACGTGCCCGCCTCCCCGTGCCACCCGCGCGCGCCCCGGTGACGTACTCCGTGCGGGGCAGCCACCTGGTGAGCCGTCGGCCCACGCGTTCGACGGCCGTGGAGGTGACCCAGCCGAGCACGCCGATCGTGACCATGCCGACGAAGACGCCGGGGTAGTCGACGACGGTGTAGTCCTGCCAGGTGCGGTAGCCGACGCCGTACTGGCCGGAGATCATCTCGGCGGAGATGACGCAGATCCACGAGACGCCGATGCCGACCGAGAGGCCGCCGAAGATCCCGGGGAGGGCGCCCGGCAGGACCACCGAGCCGAGCACCCGCCACCGGCCGCCGCCCATCGTGCGCACCGCCTCCTCCCACACGGGAGTCAGCGCGCGGACCGCGTGCCGGGTGGAGACCAGGACGGGGAAGAAGGCGGCGGTGCAGGTGATGAAGACGATGCCCTGTTCGTTGAACGGGAAGAGGAGGATCGCGACGGGGACGAGCGCGATGGCGGGGATCGGGCGGACCACTTCCAGGACCGGGCCGAGCAGGTCCTCGGCGAGGCGGGAGCGCGCGACGAGCACTCCGGTGGCCACGCCCAGGACGGCCGCCAGCAGGAAGCCGGTGAGGATACGGGTGAGGCTGTCGGTGAGGTCCGTCCAGTAGTCGTCGCCGCCGAGCCGGTCGCCGAAGGCGCGGGCCACGTCGGCGACGGTCGGGAACTGCGAGAAGCGCAGCCAGAGATCGACGTTGAGGCCGGTCAGCAGCTGCCAGGCGGTCAGGGCCGCGGCGAGCGACGCGCCCCTGACGAGATATCGGCCGAGGTACCCGCCGAGGTACCCGCCGAGATGCCGGCCGAGATGCCGGCCGAGACGCGGGCTCATGACGCCCGCTCCAAGGCGGCGGCGTAAGAGATCGTGCGCGCGCCCTGGTGGCCGGCGATGTAGGCCCGGGCGGTCGCCGCCGTGACGAACGGGTGCAGGCCGGCGCCGTCGGCCACCCACACCGCCCTGTCGGCGAACCACAGGGTGCCGGTGGTGGCGTCGGGGACGTAGGCGGCGCGCAGGGCGGTGCGATGTGCGGCCACGTAATGGAGAAGGGAGGAAGGGGAGTTGAAGGTACGCGTGCTGGTGGCGCCCTTGGGCCATGCCTCGCTCGCTGCCGGTGGGGGCGTCGCGGCGAGCTGGTCGGCGTACGCGGTCGGGCCGAGCGCGCGCTTCACGTACTGGTCGTCGACGAAGGCGTCCACGTCCACGTCACCGACGAGCTTCGCCGACTTCAGGACGGACACGTCCTTCTTCAGGGCGGAGATCAGGCGTGGTTGGAGCGCCGGACCGAAGGTGGCGATGCCATGGGCGCCGTTGTAGAGGTAGACGACCTCGGCGGGCAGGCCGGTCGCCTTCGCGACCTTCTCCGCCGCGGCCACCGGGTGGTCGTGGAGGTAGGCCGTCGCGTCCGACTGCGCCTTCAGGAACGCCTCCAGCACGGCCGGGCGGTGCCGGGCGAAGTCCTCCCGCGCTGTGACGCCGTGGAAGGTCGGCAGGTTCAGTTCGGCGCCGTCGTACAGGGCCTTCGCCTTGCCCTGGTAGGCGAGCAGACCGGGCCAGGCGACGAACTGGGAGAGCGCGTCCGTACTGCCCGCCGCCAGGGCCGAAGCACCCACCGCGGGCTGCTGGTTGAGCTTCTCGATGCCCTTGTCCGGGTCGATTCCGGCACGCTGGAGGGCCCGTACGAGGGTGCCGTCGGCCGCCGAGCCGATGCTGGTCGACACCTTCTTGCCGCGCAGGTCATCCAGCGAACGGAGCTTCGAATTCGGTGCCGTGACGATGGTGTTGAGGCCGCCGCGGAGGTTGTAGCCGGTGACGGAGACCAGGTGCGTGGGGCGGCCGAGCTGTGTGCCGCGGGCCGCGTTGATGAGGAGCGGGAAGTCGCCCATCGAGCCGATGTCGATCTTCCCCGCGGTCATCTGGGCGGTGATCGGGGCGCCGGTCGCGTAGTCCTGCCAGTCCACTTTGTAGGTGGTGCCGTCTCCGAGGGCGTTCAGCTCCTTCTCGAAAGAGCCGAGCGAGCGAAGCAGGGTTCCCGCCGTGACGGTGTTGATCGTCTTGGACTGGTAGCCGACCGTGACGGTGACCGTGGAGCCGTCACCGGATCCGGTCTCGGCGCCGCAGCCGGTGAGGGGGAGTGTGAGGGCGGCCGTGGTCAGGACTGCAAGTGCCTTGTGGTTCATGGGAGTTCGGGCCTCTCACCGGAGCAGATAGGGCATGTTGACCGTGACGGCTCCGGTGGGACAGCGGGCCGCGCACGGGCCGCAGTACCAGCACTCGTCGACGTGCATGTACGCCTTGCCGCTGCTCTCGTCGATGGCGAGGGAGTCCAGCGGGCACATGTCCACACAGAGGGTGCAGCCGTCGATGCACTTCGACTCGTCGATGGTCACGGGCACGTCGGCCCGCTGGGGCGCCAAGGGCATGGCTGTCTCCAGGGATCGGTACAGCGAGGGGGACTACAGCGCGCGGCGGAGCTGGCCGCTCATCGTGATGCGGTCGCCGCGGAAGCGGATGAACTCCAGGTCGACGGGGCGGCCGTCGGCGAGGTGCGTGAGGCGTTCCAGCATGAGTACGGCGGTGCCGCGTGGGGCCTGCAGTACGGCAGCGGAGTGCGCGTCCGCGTTCACGGCCTCCAGGGTGATGTCGGCGTGCCCGAGGGGCTGCCCGGTGATGGCTTCCAGAAGGCGGAAGACATCGGTGTTCTCCAGGTCGGCGCCGAGCAGGGCGGTGCCGAGGTCGAGCGGGATGTAGGTGAGGTCGAGCGAGAGGGGAAGGCCGTCGAGGCGGCGGAGGCGTTCGATGTAGAGGACGTCGGCGCCGGGGGCGATGCGGAGGCGGTCGGCCACCGGGGCGGGCGCGGCCACGGGGCCGACGGTGCGGACTTCGTTGGTGACCTGGCCGTGTTCGCGCAGGGTTTCCGCGAGTCCCATCAGCCGGTCGAGTCCGTGCGGGTACTTCTGGGCGACGACGACCGTGCCGACGCCGGGGAGGCGCTCCACCAGGCCCTCCGCACGGAGCAGGTCGAGGGCTTGGCGGACGGTGTTGCGCGAGGCGCGGTAGTCGGCGCCGATGGCGGCCTCGTGCGGCAGGGCGCCGTCCGGGAAGCCGCCGGTCAGCACCTGGTGGCGGAGCAGGTCGGCGAGTTGCCGGGCCCGGTCGGCGCGCAGCCGGCGCCGGCGGGCGGCGACGGTGGTCGCGCCTTGGCCGGCGTGGTCTCGGATGCGTTCGGTGGGCATGCGACGGACCATACCGACGGGGTGTGGGGTGTGGTGTTGCTGGAGTGTTGCGCCACCTGGGGGTGGGGTGGGGGCTGCGTTGACCTGGAGTTTTCCCGTGTCCTGGGGAAGATCTGCCACCGCCGGGGGTGGTGGTCGGTGCCTGGGGGCTCGGCCCCCAGACCTCCGTACCGCGCTTCGCGCTCGTCCTCAGACGCCGGACGGGCTGATGCGTCCCCTCACCTCGCCCAGGCCCACCCGCGTGCCACCCGGCCCCGGAGCCCACGCCGTCAGTGTCACCTCGTCGCCGTCCTCCAGGAACGTGCGCTTGCCGTCGGGGAGGTCGAGGGTGTCGCGGCCGTTCCAGGTGAGTTCGAGGAGGGAGCCGCGTTCGGTCTCGGAGGGGCCGCTGACGGTGCCCGAGCCGTACAGGTCGCCGGTGCGCAGGGAGGCGCCGTTGACCGTCATATGGGTCAGCTGCTGGGCGGCCGTCCAGTACATGGTGGAGAAGGGGGGCTCGGAGACGACGTGGCCGTTGATGGCGACGGAGATACGGAGGTCGTAGCCGCCGGGATCCTCGGAGGAGTCGTCGAGGTAGGGGAGAAGGGGGTGGGTGCGCGTGGGGGGCGCGACACAGGCGTCCTCCAGGGCGTCCAGCGGGGTGATCCAAGCCGACACCGACGTGGCGAAGGACTTGCCGAGGAAGGGGCCGAGGGGGACGTACTCCCAGGCCTGGATGTCGCGCGCCGACCAGTCGTTGAGGAGGCAGAGGCCGAAGACGTGGTCGCGGAAGGAGGACAGGGGGACAGACGTGCCCATGGCCGACGGGGTGCCGACCACGAAGCCGACCTCCGCCTCGATGTCCAGGCGAATGGAGGGGCCGAAGACGGGAGCGGCGTCGGCAGGGGCCTTCCGCTGGCCCGAGGGGCGGATCACCTCCGTCCCCGACACCACCACCGTGCCCGAACGGCCGTGGTAACCGATCGGCAGGTGCTTCCAGTTGGGGGTGAGGGAGTCGGCGGCGTCGGGGCGGAAGATCTGGCCGACGTTCCGGGCGTGGTTCTCGGAGGCGTAGAAGTCGACGTAGTCCGCCACGTCGAAGGGGAGGTGCAGGGTCACCTCGGAGAGGGGGTGGAGATGGGGTGCGAGGGTCTCCCGGTGGGACGGGACCGTCACCCAGGCCGTGAGCGCGCGCCGTACGTCGGACCAGGCCGTGCGCCCCGCCGCGAGCAGCGGGTTCAGGGTCGGCCGGCCCAGCAGCTCGGCGTACGGGGAGCCGAGTGCCCGGGCCGCCGCGCCCGCGTCGAGTACGTGGTCGCCGAGGCGGACGCCGACGGTTCGTTCCGAGGAGCCGGCCGCGTCGTTCGGGGAGAACACGCCGTACGGAAGGTTGTGCGGGCCGAAGGGATCGCCCTCGGGGACATCGAAGGGGGGCATCGGTTGGTGCCTCGCTTTCGGATTCGTACTCGCCATGTGATCCATGTGTTCCACGCGTTCCATGTGGTCGCGGCACACGTTACGGGGGAGTGACCGTGCTGTGGCAGTGCCTAAAGAGTTCGCAATGTCCGAATAGGCCTTGTCGGACGAGTCAATTCCGGCTTAGCGTCCTTTGGGGGACACGGACGGGGTGGGTCCGGTCCGTAGGGGGGACGCGTGGGGGGACCCGTGGCCAAGGGCTCCAGCAGTGTCCCGGTCGACGCCGACCGGGATGTGCCTGGGCTCATCGTGAAATTCGGCGACTATCCGCTGCACCACGGCGGGGTGGGCGCCATCCGAAGCCTGGGCCGGCTCGGCATACCGATGTATGCGATCACGGAGGACCGTTACACACCGGCCGCGGCTTCGCGCTATCTGCGCCGCGCCTTCGTCTGGCCGACCACCGGGACGGAGGAGCCGGAGCGGCTCGTCGAAGGGTTACTGCGCATCGGCCGTCGCATCGGCAGGCCGACCGTCCTCGTCCCGACGGACGAAGAGGCCGCTGTACTGATCGCCGAACACCAGGACGAGCTGGGGGACCGCTTCCTCTTTCCGCGCGTCGACGCCAAGCTGCCGCGTCGCCTCGCCAGCAAGCAGGGGCTGCACGAACTGTGCGTGGAGCATGGCATTCCGAGCCCCGCGGCGGCCTTTCCGCAGTCGTACGAGGAGATCGTGGCGTTCGCGCAGAGCGCCCGTTTCCCGCTCGTCGCCAAGAACCGCGAGGCGTTCGTGCGCCGCAGCCAGCCGGCGGTGCACGGGACGACGAAGATCGCGACCCGCGAGGGGCTGCTCACGCTCGCCCGGGACTGGGGTGCGCAACCCGGCGTGATCCTCCAGGAGTACCTGCCGAGAGAGGAGGCAGAGGACTGGATCGTGCACGCGTACTTCGACGCGGACTCGACGCCGCTCGCGATGTTCACGGGCGTGAAGGTCCGCTCCTGGCCGCCGCACGCGGGAATGACGGCGAATGCGTACGTCGTCGACAATCCGGAACTCGCGGACCTCGCCGCGCGTTTCATCAAACAGATCGGCTTCAGCGGCGTCATCGACCTGGACCTGCGCTTCGACCGGCGCGACGGACAGTACAAGCTCCTTGACTTCAACCCACGCATGGGCGCGCAGTTCCGGCTCTTCGAGAACGAGTCGGGGATCGACGTCGTCCGTGCCATGCATCTGAATCTGACCGGGCGCAGCGTTCCTGAGGGGGAACAACGCGCCGGTCACCGGTACATCGTGGAGAACATCGACCTGCCGGCCCTGCTCGCCTACCGGCGCAGCGGCTATACGACACCGCACGCGCCGGCTCGCGCGAGTGGTACGGAGCTGGCGTGGCTCGCGGGTGACGACCTGCGGCCGTTCTTCACGATGCTCGCGCGCTTCGTGCGGCCGGGCGCGAAGCATCTGTATCAGCTGTGGCGGACCAACCGCCGCGGCAGCACCAACAGTTCCACCACGAAGTAGACGTAGTACGTCCTGGGGAGGGGACTTCGTGATTCATCCGGTAGCAGTCATCGGTGCCGGGCCATTCGGCCTGTCCACCGCCGCCCATCTGCGGGCGCGTGGTGTTCCGGTGCGTGTGTTCGGCGAGCCCATGGTGAGCTGGCGCGATCACATGCCCGAGGGAATGCTGCTCAAGTCGACCCCGGCCGCGTCCAGCATCGACGCCCCGCAGCGCGGGCACACGCTTCGTGACTACTGCGACGCGGCGGGGATACCGCGGCTGGTCACGGACGAGGACATCATCCCGGTCGAGACGTTCATCGCGTACGGGGAGTGGTTCCAGCAGAAGCTCGTGCCCGAGCTGGAGCGGGTGCGGGTCGTCTCGGTCGACCGCAAGGGCGGCCGCGATGGATCCGGGGGCTCGGGGGGCTCCGGTGGCTCCGGGGGCTTTGAACTCAAGCTGGACTCGGGGGAGTTGTTCACGGCGCGGGCGGTCGTGGTGGCCACCGGGCTGTCCGGCCTCGCCCATCTGCCCGCCGAACTCGCGGGTGCGGCGGCGGACGGGCCCACGCCCACGGGCCCGGTCTCCCACAGCTCCCAGCACCACGACCTGAAGCGGTTCTCCGGCAAGGAGCTCATCGTCGTCGGCGCGGGCCAGTCCGCCCTGGAGACGGCGGCGCTCGCGGCGGAGGCGGGTGCGCAGGTGCGGCTGGTGTCCCGCGGCAAGGGCGCCGTCGACTTCGGCGCGCCGCCGTGGAAGCAGCCGAAGCTGCGCCCCGAGTCGCCGTTCGGCCGTGCCTGGTCCCTGTGGGCGCTGAGCTACTACCCGCAGCCCTACCGCTACCTGCCCGCCCAGGCCCGGCACTTCCTGGTCCGCCGGGTGCTCGGGCCGCTCGGTGCCTGGTGGCTCCGGGACCGTTTCGAGGGCAAGGTCGGCGTCCGCGAGGTCTTCCGGATCGTTCGCGCCGGGGCCACCGACGGCAGCCCCGTGCTCTCCGTCCAGACCCACGGCGGCAGGGTCGAGGAACTCTCCGCCGACCACGTCATAGCCGCGACCGGCTACCGCGTCGACATCGCCGCGATGGACTTCCTCGGGCACGAGTTGCGTACGGAGCTGGGGGTGAGCCGGGGCACGCCCAAGCTGGGCGCCGGGTATCAGTCCTCCGTGCCCGGGCTGTACTTCACGGGGTTGCCGGCGGCGGCTTCGTACGGGCCGGTGATGCGGTTCGTGTGCGGGACGGAGTTCGCTTCACCGCGGTTGGCGAAGCATCTGGTGGCCGCGCACGGGTGAGGCCGCACGGCTGAGGGGCGCCGCCCGTCGGCCGCCGCCCCTCGGCGTCACGCCGACTTCTGCCAGGCCAGGTAGTCGGTGATGAGCTCCGGTGGGTTGGCGGCTTCGGTCGCCTCGATCTCCCAGCCCGGGCAGTCCATGTCGAAGACCACGACGGGCAGCGGGCGGCCGAAGACCTTCTCGATCAGGCCGCTCGCGTGCAGGTGGCGGGCGAGGTCGACGCAGGCGTCGTAGAAGTGGAGCCGGAGCAGGTCGGACCTGGCGTCCAGCTCGTCCTCCTCTTCCTCGGGCAGATCCATGGTGAGGAAGTCGTACTCGCCGTCGAACCAGATCCTCAGCCCCTTGACCTCGTTCACGTACAGGGGGCTTCCGGTGGGGTCCTCGGGCACGTTGCCGAGCATCTCGAAGCCGTCTAGCAGCCAGCAGGCGTAGTTCCAGCGGGCCTCTCCCGGGTCCTCCGGGTAGGTCTGCTGCTCGTACTGGGTCTCGGTGTTGTACCCGATGGCCACGTACGGGTGGCGATCGTCGCCGTCGATTCGCCAGATACGGAAGGAGAGGGCGTAGATCTCGGGCTTGAGGGCCTCCGGGAAGCGCCGGATGACGTCTTCGGCGGCGGTTCGGAGGTGTTGCCGGAAGGGGGTCACCGCGTGGCGTCCGGGAAGAAGGCGGCCTGGGTGACGGTGAGTTGGGTGACGGTGAGCTGGGGGCCGACCGAGCTGCTGTAGCCGCTCTCGGTCCACTTGTCAGGCTTGAGGTTCATGTGTCTCCCCGCACTCTCTCGATGAAGGCCGGCGGCTCTTGGGGCGTCAGGGCCTGCGCCCGGATCATTTCACCCCGCCAACTCCCCGCCCCCACCGACCACTTCACCGTCCTCCTCTCCGCGCCCCCCGAGAGGTGCTCGTGCTGCCCGAACCGGCCGCGCTGTCCGCGCCGCCCGTGCGGTGAACGGCGTTGCGGACGGGATACCGGACGTCGTCCGGTTCACGCCGGGCCGATGTGTCGTTCGATCCGTATTCTTCGGATCATGGCCGCTCCGACTGCATATTCACTCATCGCCACTGACCTGGACGGAACGCTGCTGCGCGGCGACGACACACTCTCCGACCGGTCGCGGGCCGCGTTGGCGAGAGCCACGGCCGAGGGGGCCCGGCATCTGGTGGTGACGGGACGGCCGGCGCCGAGGGTCCGACCGCTCCTCGACGAACTCGGCGGCGAGGGGCTGGCGGTGTGCGGTCAGGGGGCGCAGTTGTACGACGCCGGGGCGGACCGTCTGCTGTGGTCGGTGACCCTGGACAGGGAGCTGGCGGAGACGGCGCTGGGCAAGATCGAGGCGGAGGTCGGGCTGCTCTACGCGGCGGTGGACCAGGACGGCGTGGACGGGCTGACGCTGATCGAGCCGGGGTACGTGATGCCGCATCCGACACTGCCGGCGGTGCGGGTGCGGCGGCGCGACGACCTGTGGACGGAGCCGATCAGCAAGGTGTTGCTCCGTCACCCGTCCTTGTCCGACGACGAGTTGGCGTCGGCGGCGCGCGGAGTGGTGGGTTCCCTGGCGACGGTCACCATGTCGGGGCCGGGCACCGTCGAACTCCAGCCATGCGGCGTGACCAAGGCGACGGGGCTCGCCCTCGCCGCCGAACACCTCGGGCTCGGCCCCGCCGCCACCCTCGCCTTCGGTGACATGCCCAATGACATCCCGATGTTCGACTGGGCCGCCCACGGCGTCGCCATGGCCAACGCCCACCCGGAACTCAAGGCGGTGGCCGACGAGGTGACCTTGTCGAACGAGGACGACGGGATCGCCGTGGTGCTGGAGCGGCTGTTCGAGGCTCGTTAGGCCCGGCCGCGCCGACACCCCCGTCGAGGACTGGTCAGTAGGCCCCGTTGACGTTGTCGATCGAGCCGTACACCGCCGCCGCGTAGTTGCAGGCCGCCGTGATGTTCGCGACCGGGTCGTAGGGGTTCGTCGAGGTGCCGGCGACGTGGTAGGCGTTGAAGGTCGGGTCGATGACCTGGAGGAGGCCCTTGGACGGGGTACCGGCGGCGGCGTTGGAGTCCCAGTTGTTGATGGCCAGGGGGTTGCCCGAGGACTCGCGCATGACGTTGCGGTAGATGCCGTTGTAAGTGCCCGGAATGCCCGACTTGGCCATGATGTCCAGGGACTGCTTGATCCAGCCGTCGAGGTTGTTGGCGTACGTCGTGGTGGAGGCGGGGGTGGCCTTGGTCGCCGCGGACTTGGCGGTCGCCGTGGTTGCCTTCGTCGTCGAGCTCGACTTCACGGTCTTCGTGCCCACCGTCAGCGTCAGGCCCGGGCGGATCGCAGCCGGGTTCGCGCCGATGACCGCACGGTTCGCTTCGTACAGCTTCTTCCAGCCGCCGCTCGTGGGGTTCTTCTGCGCGATCGTGGAGAGGGTGTCGCCCGCGGCCACCTTGTAGGTGAGGAGCTGGACGTCCAGGGTCGTGGTCGCGGCGGTCTTGGCGACCTGCGCCACCTGTGCCGCCTGTGTCGGTGTGGCCGCGTGCGCGCCGGTCGCGCTCACGAGGGGGAGTGCGAGCGCGGCTCCGCTCGTGCCGACGGCGACCATGCCGCGGGTGAGAGTGCTGGTCTTCGTACGGCGGTGCTTGCCTCGTGCGGGCATGGCGATTTTCCTCTCCGGTGCCTGCGAGGTGAGCTGTCGGGTTCGGGCGGGAGATGCCCGGCCGCGCTGTGGACGCGGCTTCACCCCTAGCCGAACCGGGGTCCGGATCGGCGGCTTACCTGGGTCCCCCGCTCCTGCCGTGCGTGGGTGGGTGGGGTTTCCGGGCGGCGGCAGGATTCGGCGTTCCGCTCGGATCGGGGCGAACGTATGCGAGAGCACATGTCGGGAACAAGACCTGATGTCGCAGTGAAGATCGCTTTAGCCTGGATATGGCGAGGGCGAAACGTCCGATTGCGCCGGAATTCGATCCTCAACTTGCCTTTTGCAAAGGGGGAGTCGCCGAGGGGGCTTTGGCGCGGGGTCCGGTCGGGCGTGACCCAATTCACGCGACCAAGCGCAACCAAAGCGGCAAGCCAGGCAACTCGGGCATTACGGTTCGAGCGTCCAGACGGGGGAGTGCCTCGGCGGAGCCGGCCGGACCTCCCACACGGAGAGATCCGTGTCGGGGTCGTCGTCGGGGAGGCGGCCCGCGTTGGGCTTGAAGTAGAGGCCGTAGCCCCAGTATTCGGGAAACTCGTGGCACATCAGGTCGGGGTACGGCTCGAACTGCTGCCCCTCGTATGCCCTGTTGATCCTCGCCACCGCCTCCGCCCGCGAGATCCCGAAGCGCGTGACCATCTCCTGGGCCATCTCACGGAAGTACGCGAGCATGCCCTCGTCGAGGTCCATCAGGAATTCCCCGGTCCGCGATCGCGCCATGGTGCGATCGTTCCCTATGGCGCCCCCGGGCCTCTAGCCCGCGGTTCGGGGGATTCTCCTCTCCCATGTCCGGTGGAAGACCACCTCGTCGCCGTCCTTGCAGATCACCTCGTTGGAGGTGATGAAGTCCTCGGCGTCGCAGGTGATCTCGGACGTCGTGGACACCCGCGCGTCCCACGGCAGGTCCGGTCGGTGGAGGCGGACCGACCAGGTCGAGCGGGCGCGGGCCGACAGGGGATCGGAGGCGTCGATCGTGTACGTCTCCAGCGCGTCCTCGGTGAATTCGAGACCGTCGGGGTACACGCGCGTGCCGCCGTAGCGCGGGTCCACCTCCAGACGCCAGGTGCCGGCGGCCACGTCACGGACGACCAGGCGTTCCGGGCGGGGTTCGTCCAGCGTCGTGGGGACGACGACTCCCAGGGGCTCGGACTGCTCCGGTTCCTCGAACGTGAGGGAGGGTGCCGACTCCCGTGCCCGCAGCGGGAGTTCCAGCGCGCTGCCCGCCGGGTCCAGGGTGAAGCCGGCCTCCGAGCCCGGCTGGGGCCAGATCCAGGGCCAGTACGCCGAGGAGACGGAGAGGCGGATGCGGTGGCCCGCAGGGAACGCGTAGCCGATGCCGTTCAGGTCGAAAACCACGTCCTCCGTAGTGCCCGGTTTCCAGGAAACCGCCTGGTCACGGCCGTAGCGCGCTGACAGGTTCAGTACACCTCGGGTGACGAGCGTCGAGGCTCCGTCGGGGGCCACGTCGCAGAGGCGGGCGATCACCTGGCCCCGGGGGGCCGAGGACGTCAGCCGCAGCCGGACCCGGGTGCGGCCCAACACCCAGGTGTCCTCCGGCACTTCGAACTCGAAGCACGCTGATCTCGCGTCCTCCTCCCGCTGGTCCGGCGGCAGATCCGCGTCGTTCCCGAAGGGGAAGAAGCGGCCCGCGTCCACCCCCGTGTACTGGGGGGAACGGACCAGGACCGGCGCCCCCTGGAGCGCGTACGAGACCGGGGTCACCGAGGGGGAGGGCCAGGCGGGGTCACCCACCCAGCGGCCGGGCAGGGACGGGTACGTCGTCGCCGGGGGGTGCGCGTCCATCACGTACGAGCGGAGCACGGGGGTGGCCATGGCGCCGGTGTCCTTGTCCCGGAGCCAGTGGTCCCACCAGCGCAGGGTCTCCTGGAGGAAGCCGATCGCCGGGCCCGGTGGCAGGCCCCGGTCCGGGTACTGGTGCGACCAGGGGCCGATCAGGCCTCGTACGCGGTCGGGCGGCAGGTTCTCGACCAGGCGCAGCACCGTGTCGCGGTACGGGTCGTGCCAGCCGCCGACCGCCAGGACCGCCGCGCGGATGGCGCCGTAGTCCTCGCAGGCGCTGCCGTGGCGCCAGTACGCGTCCCGGGTCTGGTGGGACAGCCAGGTGTGGACGAACGGGTCGACCGCCTCCAGGCGCTTCACCCACATGTCCCGCCACATCACCTCGCCCACGTGCACCGGGTCCGGCGGGCGGGAGACGAAGGCGAGCATCGTGGCCGCCCAGGCGTGCATGTCGACGGCGAGGACGGAACCTCCCATGTAGTGCACGTCGTTGTCATAGCGGTCGTCCGTCGAGCAGACCGTGACGATCGCCTTGAGCGGCTCGGGCGCGAGGGCCGCGATCTGGAGGGAGTTGAAGCCGCCCCAGGAGATGCCGAACATGCCGACCTTGCCGCTGCACCAGGGCTGGGCGGCCAGCCATTCCACGACCTCCACCCCGTCGGCCAGCTCCACCTGCGAGTACTCGTCCGTCGGCATGCCCTCCGAGTTGCCGTGACCGCGGACGTCCACGCGGACGGAGGCGTAGCCGTGGCCCGCGTACCAGGGATGGCGTTGCCAGTCGCGGGGCGCGGTCCAGTCCGTGAGGCGGTACGGGAGGTATTCGAGGAGGGCGGGCACGGGCTCGTCGGTCAGCGGGCGCCAGATCCGGGCGTACAGACGGGTGCCGTCCGGAAGGGGGATGAGGACGTCCTCGTGAGTCGTCTCGTAGGGGAAGGACGTACGGATGTGCATGAGTGTCACCTCAGTGGACGGGGTGCATCGTGCGGCGCAGCCAAGGGGCGAGCGCCATCACGGCGAGGCCGGCCGCCACCGCGATCGCCCCGTTGACGCCGAAGTACGCCGGCTTGGAGACGTCGTCGTACAGCTTCACCGTCTGGGCCTGGATGCCGTTGGCGAGCGCGAGGGACAGGAACCAGAGGGACATCGTCTGGCTGGAGAAGGCGACCGGGGCGAGCTTGGTGGTGGCGGACATGCCGGAGGTTTCGAGGAGGACGTCGCCGAGGCCGAGGAGCAGGTACGAGCCGACGATCCACCAGGCCGACATCAGGTAGTCGTCGCTCGAGTGGCCGCTGGTCGGCAGCACCATCAGGAGGAAGGACAGACCACCGAGTACGACGCCGATCGCAATCTTGTTCGAGGCGTGCGGCTGGCTGTGGCCCATCCGGACCCAGAGGGCGGCCACGACCGGGGCGAGGCCGACCTCGAAGGCGCCGAGCGCGGAGGCGTACCAGCTCGCCGGGAAGTCGAAGCCGAGGATCGTCGTCTCGGCGTTCGACGCGGCAAGCAGCATCATCGTCGAGTACGCCTGGAAGAGGATGAAGTTGAAGACGGTCGAGGCGAGGAAGAGGACCACGTACGGGCGCAGCCGGCCGCGCTCCTCGGGCGTCACCCGGGGGCTGGTGAACATCACCGTGAAGTAGACGACCGGCGCGATCACCGAGACGAGGGTGAGGAGATCGACGAAACGGCCCATCGTCAGCCAGCCGCCGACCGCGAGGAGCACCGCGAGCACGGCGACCGTCAGCAGGCCCGCGACGATCAGCCGGACGGCGCGGCGCATTCCTTCCGGTGTGAGGGCGAATTCCGCCGTGTGTCTGCGTCCGGCCAGGTGACGGCGGCCCATCACATACTGGATCAGGCCGAACGTCATGCCGATCGCGGCCGCCGAGAAACCCCAGTGCCAGCCCTTGTGGTCGCCGAGCCAGCCGGTGATGAGAGGGCCCGCGAAGGCGCCGATGTTGATCGCCATGTAGTAGAGGGCGAAGCCGGCGTCGCGACGGTCGTCGTCGGTGCGGTAGAGCTTGCCGACCATCGTGGCGACGTTGGGCTTGAGCAGGCCGGTGCCCGCGCTGATCAGGCCGAGGCCCACCCAGGTCATCGTGGCCGTGGGTACCGCCATGGAGTAGTGGCCGCAGGCGATCAGGATGCCGCCCCACAGGACCGCGCGGTACGAGCCGAGCATGCGGTCGGCGAGCCAGCCGCCGGCGACGGAGACCAGGTAGACGAGCGTTCCGTACGCCGCCGACACCGACGCGGCGGTGCCCGCGGCCATGCCCAGGCCGCCGTGGGCGACGGAGTCGGCGAAGTAGAGGACCAGGATCGCCTGCATGCCGAGGAACGAGAAGCGTTCCCAGACCTCCAGGCCGGAGAGGGTCAGCAGGCCCCTGGGCTGGCCGAAGAAGGCGTGGTCGTCACCCGGCGGCGGCTGGCTGCCGGGCTCGGCTTCGACGGTGCTTCGGGCCACGGGCGCCTGCCTCATCGCAAGTCGGTACATATCATGTCGTATCAACTGATCCAGAACATACCGTCCGTGATCCGATACCGCCCGGGCGTAGGGGGGTACCTCCCCCTGGAGCGAAGTCGCGCGAGGGACGGTGGGCGCTCGTGGTGATCGAAACGTGACCGGATACGCTGACTTGAGTGATGGCAGCGACACATCGACAAACCGTGTCATCGACCGAATGATCGACCGAGTTCGCCATGTGATCGTCAGCAGACAGGAGAACCTCTCGTGACCGTCGTCGGGCCGTTCGGGCTGAGCGTGCGGGACCAGGCTCTCGAAGCCGATGTCCAGGCCGGATTGGCGGCTGTCGAGGAGGGTTTGCTCGAAGCCACCAAGAGTGAGGTCCCCTTCATCACGGGAGCCGCCCAACACCTCGTGCGGGCAGGCGGGAAGCGGTTCAGGCCGCTGCTCGTGATGCTCGCCGCGCAGTTCGGTGACCCCTACGCGCCGGGTGTCGTGCCCTCGGCGGTGGTCGTCGAGCTGACCCATCTCGCCACGCTGTACCACGACGACGTGATGGACGAGGCCGAGGTGCGGCGCGGGGTGCCCAGCGCGAACGTCCGCTGGGGCAACTCGGTGGCCGTCCTCACCGGCGACTTCCTTTTCGCGCGCGCCTCGTACATCCTGGCCGACCTCGGGCCCGAGGCCGTCCGGATCCAGGCCGAGGCGTTCGAACGGCTGGTGACGGGGCAGATCCTGGAGACGGCCGGTCCGCGCGACGGGCGCGACCCGGTCGACCACTACCTCGATGTGCTGAGCGGCAAGACCGGCTCGCTGGTCGCCGTCGCGTGCCGGTTCGGCGCGATGATGTCGGGCGCCGACGAGACGGTCGTGGACGTGCTGACGCAGTACGGGGAGCGGCTGGGCGTCGCCTTCCAGCTCGCGGACGACGTGCTGGACATCGCCTCCGACTCGCACGAGTCCGGGAAGACGCCGGGCACGGATCTGCGCGAGGGCATTCCCACGCTGCCGGTACTCCGTCTTCGTGAGCGCGTGGAGCGGCTCGGGCTCGCCGAGGACATCGCGCTGTGCGAGCTGCTCGACTCCGACCTGACGGACGACGCCCGGCACGCCGAGGCGCTCTCCCGGCTGCGGGTCCACCCCGCCCTCGAACAGGCCCGCCGGGACACCGTGCGGTACGCGGAGGACGCGCGTGCGGCGCTGGCTCCGCTGCCGGAGTGCGATGCGAAGGCCTCGCTGATGGAGCTGGTGGACGCTGTGGTGCACCGGGCCGGCTGACCTGCCGCCCACAGCGTCGGTGGTGTGATCCAGGTCACATGCTTGGATTGAGTCCAGGATCAGATCCATTCCGTACTCATGCCCAGAAGCTGACGCAGGGGGTGTCAGCTGAGATACGGGGAGAAAACAGAATCATGGGATCGAACGCCACGTTCACCACGCGTCGCAAGAGCCTGATCCTGACCGGTGTCGCGGTAGCCGCCGCGGCCGGTGTCGCGGCCGCCGTCATCCCGGCGGTCGCCGCCGGCGGCAGCCACGGCAAGAGCAACGGCATGGCCGGCATGAGCCACTCCGCGCACGACGACCAGACCATCGTCACGCAGAGCGGCGTCATGGGCGGCAGCGGCGGCACCATTCTCGCCACCAGCCTCAACGGCGCCAACGAGGTGCCCGTCCAGGGCGGCCCCGCCGTCGGCGACAAGGACGGCGCGGCGCTGGAGTTCATCAAGGTCAAGGGAAGCAAGGTGTCCGTCGCCGTGACCTGGCGCGGCACCGGCAGGCCGACCCTGCTCCACATCCACCAGGGCGCCAAGGGCACCAACGGCGGCGTCAAGATCGACTTCACCAAGCTGCTCGACAGGATCAAGGGCCACAGCGTCGTCGGCACCGTCAAGGTCGAGGACGCGGCGCTGCTCGACGCGCTGAAGACCGACCCCGGTTCCTTCTACGCCAACCTGCACACCACCGAGTTCCCGGGCGGCGCCGTCCGCGGCCAGCTCCACAAGGTGACCGGCTCCTTCGACTTCCGCAACGCCCTGAACAACTTCCAGGCCTCGGTCGTCAAGGGCAAGCAGATCTACGAGTGCAAGGCGGTCGAGGGCGGCGGCTACGCCTTCGCGCAGCGCGACGTCGCGGCCCTGCTCGGCGGCCACATCGCACACTCGTTCGTGAAGCCCAACTCCGGTACGCCGCAGTGGGTCGCGCCCGACCACAGCGCGGTCACCGGCGCGCTGATCTCCAAGACCCCGAACGGCGCCACGAACATCCCCGAGCTCGACCTCAAGGCCACCCAGTCCGGCAAGCACCGCGGCCTGCTGGCCGGGACGCAGGAGATCCTGCGCCTCAACACCGTGGGCGGCGTCGCCCCGGCCGGGTCCTGCTCGCCGGGCACGATCGTGGGCGTGCCGTACCAGGCGGACTACGTGTTCGTGCAGCGCTGAGCCACGGCTGGAGCAGGGGCGGCGTCTTTCCCGTACAACGACCCTTACGGGTCAGGGGAGGCGCCGCCCTCTCACGTCATACCGCAGGAGTACGTGGAGTTGAGTCCGGGGTCTGACGCTTCTCACGGGCCGATTTGGTCAGATTGGTAGCACCACTCCTCACCGGTTCGGGTGAGAATGGCGGCTCGGGGTGGAATGTGCAGGGACGGTAAGCCGCCGCCGACGACGGAGGTAAGGCACACATGGCACCGTACGCATCCGACGACAGCACGAAGGCCGACGAGGCCGAGGACGTGCGCGCCGGCCGACGCAAGGCCGCGCGTTATGTCGTCCCGGTCGCGGTGGTGGGGGTGGCGGCGGCGACCATCGGGCTCGTCCCGGCGCTCGCCGACTCCGGTGACCCCGACCTGCCGAAGATCACCGCGCAGCAACTCATCGAGAAGATCGCCAAGTCGGACGTCCAGCAGCTGTCCGGCACGGTCAAGATCAGCACCGATCTCGGACTGCCCAGCCTGGGCGGCCTGGAGAGCGGCCTTCTGTCCGGCGCGGCCAAGGGCGACGGCGGCTCCTCCGCCGACCCGCAGTCCAAGCTCCTCGAACTGGCTTCCGGCACGCACACGCTGCGCGTCGCCACCGACGGCCAGGACAAGACCAAGATCTCCCTCCTGGACAGCGCCGCCGAGTACAGCCTCATCCACAACGGCAGCGACGTATGGGGGTACGACAGCAAGTCGAACGAGGTGTACCACTCGACGGCCACCAAGCCCGAGAGTACGAAGGAGAAGGCGCCCCAGGACGCTCCGGCCACGCCCGGGGAACTCACCGACGAGGCCCTGAAGTCGGTCGACGACACGACCTCCGTGACCGTCGACGGCACCGCGCAGGTCGCGGGCCGTGACGCGTACAAGCTGCTCATCAAGCCGAAGCAGTCCGGCTCCACGATCGGCGCGATAACCGTCGCGGTGGACGCGAAGACGGGGCTGCCGCTGAAGTTCACGCTGACCCCGGCGAGCGGCGGCGCGGCCGTCGTGGACGCGGGCTTCACCAAGGTCGACTTCGCCAAGCCGGCCGCGTCGACGTTCGACTTCACTCCGCCGAAGGGCGCGAAGGTCACGGAGGGGGACAGCGGCGAGAAGGCGTCGGAGTCCGCGCCGAAGCCCGGCGAGGACTTCTCCAAGGGCGGCCTCGGCGGCCTCGACGCCCTCAAGACGCTCGGCAAGGGCTGGAACTCCATCGCCGAGTTCGACACGGGCGGCCAGGGCGTACCGTCGGGCTCGTCGTCCGGCAACAGCGACGTCTCCGGCTTCCTCGACTCCCTCGGCGACCACGTCACCGGCAAGTTCGGCTCGGGCACGGTCTACTCGACCCGCCTGGTCAACGCGCTGATCACGGACGACGGCAAGGTGTACGCCGGTGCCGTCACCAAGGACGCACTGGTGAAGGCGGCCAACGCGGCCCAGTAAGTCCCGTACCGGCAGACCGAACCGAGGGAGCCCATGGAGGAGCTGTCCGCCGCCGAGCGTGACTCGGCGGGCGACACGGGAGGCACCGGCACGGTGTCCGTCGAGGAGACGGTGGCGGTCGGGGAGTCCGTGCCGATCGGGGAGTCCGTGCCGGTCGAGGAGACCGTGATCGCCACCCGTGCGCTCACCAAGCGCTACCGCGGCGGACAGCTCGCCGTCGACGGCCTGGACCTGACCGTCCCGGCGGGCAGCGTCTTCGGCTTCCTCGGGCCGAACGGCTCGGGCAAGACCACCACCATCCGCATGCTGATGGGCCTGATCGAGCCGACCTCGGGCACGGCGCGCGTCCTGGGGCAGCCCATGCCCCGGGCCACCCGCGCCGTGCTCCCGCACGTGGGCGCCCTGATCGAGGGCCCCGCCCTGTACGGCTTCCTCTCCGGGCGCGACAACCTCATCCGGTACGACTCCGCCGACCCGACCGCCGACCCGCGCACCCGGCGTACGCGCGTCGCGGCCTCCCTCGACCGGGTCGGCCTCACCGCCGCGGCCGGCAAGAAGGCGAAGGCGTACTCCCTGGGCATGAAGCAGCGGCTGGGGCTGGCCGCCGCGCTGCTCCAGCCCCGCCGGCTGCTTGTCCTGGACGAGCCGACGAACGGCCTGGACCCCCAGGGGATGCGGGAAATCCGTTCCCTGGTCAGGGAGCTGGCCTCCGACGGCACGACCGTCTTCCTCTCCTCGCACCTGCTCGACGAGATCGAGCAGGTGTGCACGCACGCGGCCGTGATGGCGCAGGGGCGGCTCATCACGCAGGGGCCGGTGGCCGACCTCGCGGCGGGTGCGCGCGGCCGCCTCGTGGTGACCACGCCCGACCCGGCGGACGCGGCCCGCGTCCTGAAGGAACAGGGTGTGGCCGATGTGGTCGTGGCGGAGGAGCGGGTGACCGGGGAACCCCCGGACCGTGAACTGGCCGAGGTGAACGCGGCGTTGGTGGCAGCCGGGGTCCGCGTCCGCGGCTTCGGGGTCGAACGGGCCTCGCTGGAGGACGCGTTCGTGGCGTTGACGGGGGAGGGGTTCGATGTCGCGGGCTGAGGTCCAGGTCCTTGAGGTCCTCCCGGATGCCGCGGTCAGGCGCGCGCCCAGCCCGCTGTGGACGTTCGGGCTCTTCCGCAGCGAGCTCGTCACCACTTTCCGGCGCTGGCGGACGATCGCGCTGCTCGCCGTGCTCGCGGCCGTACCGATCCTCATCGGCGTCGCCATCAAGATCGAGACGAGCGACGGCTCCACGGCGGGCGGTGGTGGTGGCGGCGAAGGGCCGGCGTTCATTGCGCAGATCACCAACAACGGCCTGTTCCTGGTGTTCACGGCGCTGGCCGCGACGCTCCCTTTCTTCCTGCCGATGGCGATCGGCGTCATCGCGGGCGACGCGATAGCGGGCGAGGCGAACGCCGGAACGCTCCGCTATCTGCTGGTCGCCCCCGCGGGCCGCACCCGCCTCCTCCTCACCAAGTACGCGACCACGATGACGTTCTGCCTGGTCGCGACCCTCGTGGTGGCGGCCTCGGCACTGGCGGTGGGTGCGCTGCTGTTCCCGCTGGGCGAGCTGACGACGATCTCCGGAACCCGGATCGGCCTCACCGAGGGACTCGGACGCGCCCTGCTCATCGCGCTGGTCGTCGCCGCGTCACTGATCGGCGTCGCCGCGCTCGGCCTGTTCATCTCCACGATGACGAACAGCGGTATCGCGGCGATGGCGACGACGGTCGGGCTCCTCATCACCATCCAGATCCTCGACCAGATCCCCCAACTGCACGCCCTCCAGCCGTACTTCTTCTCCCACTACTGGCTGTCCTTCGCCGACCTCATGCGCGACCCGGTGTACTGGGACGACCTGGTCCGCAACCTCGGCCTGCAAGGGCTCTACGCCGCGGTGTTCGGATCGGCGGCGTGGGCGCGCTTCACGACGAAGGACGTCACGGCGTAGGCGCGTCCGGGGAAGCCCCCTAGTGCGGGAAGCGGGCGAGCGGCGGCTCCTGTGCGAAGAAGGTCTTCGCACGCGCCAGAGCCTCGGTGTCGTCCAGTACGTCGCCGGGCTTGCTGCCGTTGCCGAGCAGGACCCCGCCGAAGCGCATGCCCATGTAGGCGGCCGAGTGGTTGAGGGTGCCGATCAGCGGGTCGGCGACCACCGGCTCCTCGTCCGCCATCGCGGTGACGCCCCAGAGGGTACGGCCCGCCAGCGTGGCCTTGAAGTCGACGCCGGGGGTGCGCAGCCAGCCCGACCAGTAGTCGAGGTAGCGCTTGGTCTGGGCGGACACCGAGTACCAGTACAACGGCGAGACGATGACGATGTCCGTCGCCGCGAGCGTCGCGTCCAGCAGCAGGCCCTCGTTGCCCTCGGTCGGGCGGGCGTGGTCGCTGTCGTGGCGCAGGTCCTCGAAGTCGGGCAACGGGTGCGCGGCGAGGCTCAGCCAGTGCTGCTCGACGTCTGCGGGTAGCTGTTCCGCGGCCTTGCGGGCCAGCAGTTCGGAGTTTCCGTCGGGGCGGCTGCTGCCGAGTACGAACAGGAAGTGGCGGGTCATGGGTCCCCCTTGAATATACGGCGTACGGCGACTACATGCGCAAACAATATATGCGTACGCATGCAGTCGTCCAGCGGGTCACCTCGCGGCGCGTGTGCGGGGTCACCGCCCGGGCGCGCCACCCCCGCCGCCCGGCTGCGGGGGCCGAGCGATACGCGGGGGCTGCCCGGGTGTGGCGGGTCCGGGCGCCGAGCCGGAGACAGGGCCGCCGGGGGTGGCCGAACCCCGGGCGGACTGGCGGCGGGCGGCGCTTGCGATGGGGTTGCCGGAGCCGGGCGTCGCCGGGGCGCCCGTCGCGGGGGCGGCCGTCGTCGAACCGGCCGGCGTGGGACCGGTCGGTGTCGAACCGGCCGGCGTGGGGCCGGCCGAAGCCGGACCCGTCGGTGCGCGCCCCGTCGCTGCGGGCCCCGTAGGCGTCGGGTTAGGTGAGGCCGGTGTCGTGCTCGGACCCCCCGGGCCGCCCTCCGCCGCGCGGTGTCTGGCCAGGTGGGAGCCCTGTAGAGCGGTCGCCATGAAGCCGGCCGAGACGTTGCCGCTCTCCGCCGGGGCCGTCTTGGGGTCGAGGGCGGTCAGGCGGGCCATGTCGTCCTGGGAGAAGACGTTGCCGGGGAGCATGCGGGAGGCCGCGCCGGTCACGTCGACCGTCTGCTTCTGGCCGGCCGCCTCGAACTCCAGGCGGTAGCCCAGGTACTGGCGGTCCTTGTCGAAGAGAAGCTCGCCGCGGACCTGGCCGCCCGACTCGCGCGCCCAGGACTCGACGGAGTCGAGGGCGTGCGGGAGCCGGGAGACGCGGCCGAGGCAGGCGACGTACGCGTCCCCTTCGATGCCGAGCGAGCGGCCCTGGTCGTCGAGGGCCGCGACACGCACCTGGCCGTCGGGCGCCGTCACCGTCCCGACCTCGCCGAGGCGCCGGTCGGAGTAGGTCACCAGGCGCCCGTCACCGCCGTGCTCGGCGTCGTGCGCGCGCCGCAGCGCCGTGTACTGGGCGTCGTTCTTGAGCACGAACGGCGCGTCCTTGCCGACCATGGACACCTTCGCGTCCGGGTTGGCCTGGAGGATGATCTCCGCGTTGGCGATGGCCGCGCCACCGACCCCGGCGATCACCCACTCGTTCGCCGCCCGCGGGTTGTAGTCGCCGTCGCCGACCTCGTCGCCCATGAGCACGCGGCCCGGCGCGGCGGCGACGGCCCGTTCCCAGGCCGCGGTCGCCCGGAGGGTCTCGGCGGCCCCGGTCACCCGCGGGTCGCCGGCGGAGCGGAGGGCGTCGGCGACCCGGGGGTCGGCGAGCGCGTCGAGCGACGCCGCGGCGCGGCCCTCGCCCGCGGGCAGCGAGAGCAACTGGTCGCGCGCCCGCAGTGCCTCCGGCGTACCCGCCGCGGTGAGGTGCTCCGCGAGGACGCCGGTGGCCTCCGGCACGGTCGGCACCTGGCGGTTGGCCCCGGGGATGATCTCGGGCGGGATACCGGTGGCGACGAGCGGGGACCCCTGCACCTCGACCTTGACCGGGGACGAGCCGTCGGCCGGGGTGATCTCGGCGATCAGCCGGCCCTCCGCGCCGATACCGAGCCCGGCGCGCCCGTCCACGAGAGGGCCGCGGGCCGCCGCGGTGTCCTCCCAGAGCTGCAACGCCGGCAACGGCACCCGCTGCTGGGGGTCGGCGAACTGGTACGGGTCGCCCATGCCGCTCTGCCGCAGATGCCGCACCTGGTCGGCGGACTGCACGATCGCCTCGATGGGGTCCACGTGCCACCGCCCCCGCGCGTCCACCAGCAGGACGTCGGGATCGCGCCCGGCGAGCGCGGCACCGCCGCCGATCATGATCTGGCGCTGCGGATACCGGCCCTCGGGCAGGGTGGCCTGCTCCGCGCGCAGCGCGTCCAGCGTCCGGCCGCTGAGCGCGGTGCGCTGCTCGGCCACCTCTGCGGCGGCCCGCGCCAGCTCCTCGCGGGGGATCGGCGTCCCGTCGGCGCGCAGACCGGGCATGGGGAACGACGGGTTCGCACCCAGCGCGGACACCTGAGTGCCCCGCGCCTGTGCCTGTGCCTGCGCACGCGCTTCGCCCAGTGCCCGGGCGTCCTCGGCCCCCAACCGCTCGATGGGCACGGCGAGTTCGGCCATCGCGTCACGTGCCGGTTCCCGCAGATGGGGGCGTGCGATGTCCAGTCGTACGTTCGCCGTGTACTGCTCGACGGAGTGCGCGGCGGTGTCGTGGGCCGGGGAGACGGGCCGCAGACCCGATTCGTCGATCAGTGCGGAGAACCGGTCGTGGGCCTCCCGGCGCTCGGGGGCGCCGGCCGACGCGTCGTTCATGCGCGTCGCCAGGTAGTTGAACTCGCCGACCCGGCCCAGGTCCTCCTCGGACAGCCGCGGACGCGCGGGCAGCGTGGCGCCGCTCGCCAGCAGGTTCTCCCGCGGCGCCGTGCCGTTCACGGCGGCCCGGTCGCGTACGGCGAGCAGTTCGCCGACCTCGCGGCTCAGCACCTGGCCGAGCCGCTCGGGCGGCAGCCGGTCGGAGAGCTGCATCACATAGCGGTCGTACGTGGTGTTGGTGAAGGTCCGCGACAGGCTCCCCTCGGGCAGCGGGGCCGTGTCCAGGCGCAGCTCCAGCCGCTTGCCCGCGGTGTCGTTCAGCGCGAAGAAGCGCCGCCCGCCTTCTTCGACGAGGTCTCCGCCGCGCAGCCGGTCGGCGTACAGGTCGCGCAGCACGGCGGGCAACGCCGCCTCGGCCTCGGCGAGCAGCCGTCTTTCGTCGGTGCTCACGTTCACTGACGTTCCCCCGTCCAGCGTCTTGATTCCCGTAGGATCATGACATGTTGATCGCTCGTTCCTTGCAGGAAGCGCACCTCTACATGGACCTCCACGCCTGTGTGTGCGGCGCGGAGGAGTTCGATCGGCAGCACCGCCTGGAGGACCGGGACGGGGTCCTGGTCACCGTGTACGAGGGCGTGTGCCCGCAGTGCGGTCGTACGCGCTCGTTCGAGTTCGCGCTCGCCGGCGAACAGCCGCCCGCGCCCCCGGTGTTCGGCGGCCCGGAGCCCTCGCGGATCATCGACCCGGGCGAGTTCGTGTGGATCGGCGACCGGGTGTCGACCGAGTCGGGGCTGCGGCTGCTGAACACACCGCTCGCCGAGCACCGCGAGATCCGTCCGGCCACCGCGTACGCGATCGCCGCGTTCGAAGAGGTCGCCAAGTTCCTTCCGGAAGGCGCCGACCGCATCCCCGAGGAGCGGTTCACCTCCGAGCGCGGGCGCGAGGTGTACGCCAAGGACCCGACGCGGTTCACGCGCAAGGAGATCGACGCGGCGCTGGAGCTGAAGCGGAAGATCCTCGCGGACATCGACCGGTTCAGCCCGCCGCAGGGCTGAGTGGCGCAGGGCTGAGGGCGCTCCCGGGGCCACCCGGTCAGGCACCCAGCAGCGTCGCCCACGCACCCTGCTCCAGCAGCAGGGCCATGACCCCGACCAGCGTCGCGCTGCTCACGATCTCCCGGCGGGCGATCATCCCGGGAATCGCGGCCAGCGGGATCCACTCCAGCCGGTCGGACTCGTTGCGCTCGGTGGGCTCGCCGATCCGTGTCGCCCCGTCCGCGCGGAACACGAAGTGCTGGGAGTCGGTGATCCCGTTCGCCGGCTGCGCGTACATCAGCTCCCGCATCGATTCCGGGCGCCATCCCGTCTCCTCCTCCAGTTCCCGTGCGGCGGCCTCGACGGGCCGCTCGCCGTCCTCGACCAGTCCCATGGGCAGCTCCCAGGCCCAGGTGTCCGTGACGAAGCGGTGGCGCCACATCATCAGGACCCGCCGGCGGTCGTCGACGGCCGCCGTCACGGCGAGGTCCCGCAGGCGTACGACGTGGTAGTCGCCGCGGGTGCCGTCGGGCCGTTCGACGTCCAGTGAGCGCAGCCGCACCCATGGCGTGTCCTGGAGTGTGTGCTCGCCGTGGACGGTCCACCGCATGTCGGTCCTGCCTCCGCTCACTTCTCGAATTTCCCTGTTTTCAGCACCCTGGTCTCAGCACCCTGGGATTTCTGGGTCCCAGGGCCGCTCACCTCGCGGGTCCGCCGCCCCCGCCCTGTACTTGAGCCGGCCGGGGAACGCGCGGTGCCGTCGCGGGCGCGGCGTTGTTGGTGGCGGCGCCCGCGACGGCGGCCGTACCCGAGCCGGAGCGGATCCTGCTCGCGGCGGCCGTACGGATGGTGGCGTCGTTCTGCTGGAAGGCCGGTGACGCCTCGACGGGGCCGCCCGTGCGGACGGCCGGCCCCTGACCGGTGGCCTGACCGGTGGTGGGCGCACCCGTTGCCGTCGGTACGCCGAAGTTCCCCCGCTCGGACGTGATCAGCCCCGTCGCGAGTCTGCTCTCCACCAGTTTCTCCGCGTTCTCCCGCCCGATGGAGAAGCCGCGCCCCGAACCGCTCTGCGCGTAGATGTCCTTGATCAGGCCTTCGGGAGCCATGCGCCCGCCGTACCAGTCGCGGCCCGCGTCGAACTCGGCGCGTCCCTGCTGCCAGCGGTTCGCGTTCTGGGCCAGGCACTGCTCGACAGGCACCTCGACCGACAGCAGGACGCGCTTGTCGTAGCCGTCCTGGCGCAGGTCTTCGAGGAGCTTCCCGGTCCGGTCCCCGTCACGCAGGGCGGTGTCGTAGAGGAGGTTGTGGCCCTCGGACCTGGCCCACTGCTCGACGACGCCCAGGAGGTACGCCGATTCCCGGTGGGTGAGCGAGGCCATCTCGGACGGTGAGACCTGTCGGCCGTCCGGCAACTCGCGGGCCTGCGGGTCCAGCTGAGGAGCGCCCCCGTGCTCGAAGATGGCCACCTTGAGCTCATCGGGATCGAGGACCACGTAATCGCGTACGTCGACACCGTGCACCTCGGCCAGCGAGCGCCCCAACTCGCTGTCCTGGCCCTGCCATTCGGCCAGCCCGCGCAGTGCGCCGCCCTTGCCCGAGCCGGGCGCGCCCGCGGTGAACATGGCCGCGTGGCCGTCGCGGGGCAGCCCCTCGCAGCGGGACTTGAAGTCGTCGAGGATCGCGGCGTGCATGCGTTCGCGCTCAGGGGTCCAGAGCACTCCATCCCGGAACTGCCCGAAGGTGTCCCGGTCACTGGGTCCCAGATCGCCGCCGAAGGAAATGCGGCCCTGCAACTCCCGGTACAGAGTGCGGTATTCGGGTGCGAGTCCGGTCTCCGGCCCGTGGTCGGATGTCATGACCGCCGCCCCTTCCGGCCGGTCCGGCCCGTCCGGTCCGCCCGGTCGATGCGGCGCTGGATCTCCTCCACGTCCTCGCGCGTCAGCTGTCCGAGCAGGCGGGCCGAGGCCACCACCAGCATCGTGTTGTCCTGGTGGCTCGGCTCGGTGTGCCCCTCGTCCACCTCCTCCTCGGCCTCGAAGGGCCAGGAAGCCACGGTGGCGATCATCTGCTCGCGCGCGACCAGTCCGGTGGCGTAGAGCCCTAAGTAGGCGCGGAGGGAGGGGGTGGTGGTCGGGTCGCCGGTGGGGGCGACGCGGGGGATGTCGGTCATGAGAGGTGGTTCCTCCTTGTTGGGGGGAGGGGTGGGAAGGGGACTCGCCGTAGGCCTAGACAGCGCGCCCGGTGTCGTACGGTTCGGCCGTTGGCGCCGCCTTCGCCCGGTGGCTGCCCGCCTTGCAGCCCGCGAACGGCCCGCTGGGCGACCGGAGTTCCGCGAGCACGGGCCCGACATGGTCGCGATGCCAGACGGCGGGGCCGGACGCGCCCGCCGCCGGGTCCGTGAGCTCCTGCCAGGCCAGCCACAGGCCGTGCAGCCGGGCGACCGCCTCCAGGTGTTCCCACCAGCGCGGACACCACGGCTGCTGGGAGGTGACCTCACGGCCGTAGACGGGCAGGAGCAGGTCGGACACCCAGACGGCCAGGCCGCTCATCTCCTCGGCGTACTCCTGGCCGTCGAGGTAGAGGATGAACGGCGGGGCGGCGGGCGCTTCCTGCTGGACCTGCTCGGGCTCGGTGGCGGTGGTCATCGGGTGATCCCTTCGACGGCGCGGGCGGTGATGGCCTTGACCTCGGTCTGCGCCGCGGTCGCGATCCGGTCGGCGCCGGGTTCGGCGTACCAGGGGCGCAGTCTGACCAGCGCGGGCTTGATGCCGGTGGCGAGGAGCAGTGCGGTGCCCTTGGGCAGGGCGCGGATGCGGTCGGCGGGCAGGATGCGCTCCAGGCGGTACGAGGTCGAACGGGACCGCCCGTCCTTGCTCTTGGACCAGCTCACCGTCGACACGTCGTGCTCGCCGACCAGCCGGGAGATCTTCTCCACGAAGTCCGCGTCGTCCAGGCCCGCGCCGAGCAGCTTGATGGTGGCGGCTCCCCACAGGGCGTCCATACCGGCCTCGCCCCACACCCGCGCGCCCTGCCGGTAACTCTGCAGCAGCGTGACGATGTTGATGCCGCGCGAGCCGAAGTGCGAGTACAGATCCGGGAGATCGGAGATCCGGCAGACGTTGGCCGCCTCGTCGAGCACCGCCGTCATCGGCGGATCGAGCCGCCCGCCCATCCGCTCGGCGGCGACGACTCCCGCACGCAGTACGGAGTCCGCGGCCGCCGCGATGACACCGGCCGCCGAGCCGCCGCCGTCCTTGGAGAGGAGGTACAGCGTGTCGGTGGACAGGACGTGCCGCTCCGGGAAGAACTGCGGCAGGTCGGGGTCCGGGGTCACCCAGGCCGCGATGGCGGGGTCGAGCAGACAGGCCACGCACTGGCGGGCCGTCTCGTAGATTCCGTCGCGGGTCTCCACGGCGCCCTGCATGGTGCCCTGGAGCTGGTCCGCGAGGGCCGCCATTCCGGCGTCCCGCAGCAGGTCGACGGGGGTCCGGTCGGCCGGGTCGGCCAGCCATGCGAGCACCTCGCCGATCTGCTGCTTGCCGCGGTACGCCGCGTGGAAGAGCGCCGTGAGGGTGTTCTGCGCGGCCGAGATCCAGAAGTCGCGCTTCGACGCGTCGTCGTTCACCGCGCCGACGAAGTGGCCCGCCAGGCGGCGGGCGCCCTCGATCGTGGCGGCGTCGGCGAGCATGTCCCACCACAGGGCGCGGGGCGTGTGGGCGATGCCCTGGGGGTCGAACGTCCAGACCCGCCCCACGCGTTCGCGCTCCGCGCGCGTCACGGCGTACACGTCCGCCTTGTTCGACGTCAGCAGCACGCTGCCCCGGGCCCGCAGTACGCGCGGTACGGCGATGCTGGTGGACTTGCCCGCGCGGGGCGCCATGAGGTCCAGCTCGACGTCCTCGTAACTGGACCGCAGCTCCGGGCCGTTCGGCTCCAGGTTGCCGAGCAGGTTCCCGGTGTCGTCCGCGGTGACCTTGCCCAGCTTGGCGAGCGACGGCCTGAGTTGGCGGGCCCGTTGCGCGGCGCCCTTGGGGAGGAGGCCGGCCAGTTCCTTGCGGCCCGCGAGGCCGGTGGGCCTGGCGATCCGGCGCCGTACGAGGGCGATCAGTACGACGATGACGGCGACGACCGTGCCGAACACGCCTGCCATGCCGGCCTCGACCGCCTCCGCCGACGCCGTGGGCCACACCGCGCTCGGCCCCTCCTTGACCAGCGTCGACAGGGTCGACAGCCCGAACGGCGGCGGGTCCCATCCCGCACCGCTCGCCGCCGCGCCGACGGTTCCGCCCAGCCATGCCCCGAAGAACAGGGTGCCGATGAGGAAGGCTGCGCCCGGCACGATCCAGGGCAGCAGGTCCTCCCCGCTGTGCGAACTCTTACGCGTGCCACTCATTCCCGTTCCCCCGTCCGATGTTCATCGCCCCCGCCGCCCCTACCCGTCCCATCCCTGGGGGCTGCGCCCCCAGACTCCCTGGGCTGTGTGTCGTCTGCGGGGTGGTGGGGGTTGCTCGCGCAGTTCCCCGCGCCCCTTAAGGGGCGCGGGGAACTGCGCGATCTTTTAGACCAGCCCCCACCCACCCGCAGACGGCACACAACCCGGGCGACGTCACCGCACCCCACCCTCCCGCTTGGAGAGCGACGGCTTGCCCGCCTCCGACCAGCGGGTGTTCGTGTTGTGCAGCGCCCGCTCCGTATCGGTGATGGCGACCTTGATCGGGATACCAGGACGCCCGCCCACCTTGATGAGGAAGCGGCCGCGCCCCGGCGGCTCCTCGTTCCCGCCCGTGCTCGCCCAACCCGGCGGCGACGACCAGGACGACACCAGTTCGATCTCCCGCTCGGACATGCCCACGATCTCGCCGAGTTCCTTCATTTCCTGACGGGGAAGCCCGGCGCAGACGACCATTCCCGCCCGCTCGACGAACCCGCGCGCCTTGGCCCGGTCCGCCTCACTCCCCAAGGCCTCGGCGTCCTTCAGGGTGTGAGTGATCTTCGCGTCGCCCAGGCCGAGCGAACGGTTCAGCCGCGTCAGCGCATCGATCCGCTCGACAATGCCGGAGGCCGCCCGCAGCGGACGCCACAGCTCGTCGAGCACGGTGAAGAACCACCGCTGCGGAGCGAGCCCGGCGTCCGCGAGCGCGTGCGCGGCGGCCACCGTGCCGAGCCCGTCCGACCACGCGGCGAGCATCGCGGCGGCGGTCAGCTGGGTGTCCGCCTCGCCGATACGGGAGATGTCCACGCAGACCGCCGGAGAGGCGGGGTCGATCCGGGTCGATGTCTCGGACGCGAACGTGTCGCCGAGCGGCCCGTCCAGCACACCCAGCAGCGAGCGGTGCAGCGGATCAACCGCCTCCTGGTAGCGGGCCTCGTTGCCGCGGTCGAGCGTCACCGCCCTGACCCGGTCCGGCCCCTCGTCCAGCACCTTCAGCAGATCCGGCAGCAATGGCGCCCGCCCCGGCTTCGTACGCTCTGCGAGATGGTGCAGGCACGCGGACAGCACCGACTGCTCGTGGTCGTCCATCGGGCGGCCGCGGACGATGGTGATGAGCGCCGCGACCATGTTCAGGACGCGGCCGTGGGCCTCCGCCGCGAGGATGCGGCCCCGCTCGCCCCCGATCCGTACCGCCGCCTCACCCATCGCGCCCGGGTCGAGGACGTTGATGCCTCCGACGCCCCGGCCGATCGAGATCACCTGGCCGCCCAGCGCCCGTACGGTGTCGGCGTAGTCGGGCTTGAGGTCGCCGAGCACCAGCGGAGTGATGCCCGTCGCCGCCATGCCGATCAGCATGCGGTTGACCAGCGTCGACTTGCCCAGGCCCGGCATGCCGAGCATGAACAGGGACGGGTTGGAGATGTAACGGGCGCGGGTGAACCAGGAGATGGGGTCGCCGCAGACCGTCGCTCCGGTGTGCAGGTGCTGGCCGAGCGGGACCCCGGTCATGGGCGCCCCGGAGCCCGCCGCGAAGGGCCAGAGGCCGCACGCCTGGACCGTGGTCGCGCGCCACATCGAGGGCGGGTCCAGATGCCCGACCTGCCCGCCGCCGGGCCCGTACCAGCCGCGCGGCGGCACGGACGGCATGGGCGGCACGGACATCGCGGACTTCGACGCGCTCACAGCGCCTCCCTGATCTGGTACGGAACGAGGGTGTGCTCCCACGGCAGCAGGCCGACCGGCAGCGTGCAGGTGAAGGCCGAGGCCTGCATCCGGTCCGCGGGGCGCATCAGGATGCGGGACGACGCCTGGAGGTTGCGCACGGCGATGCCCGCGTCCTGCAGCTGCTCCTCGTCGTCGACGGTGACCGTCACCATGAGGGAGAACTCCACGAGCCCGGCGCCCGCCGCCTCCTCGGCCGCCGTCTGCTCGGCGGCCTGCATCTCCGAACTGGCCCGCGCCTGGACGAGACCGCGCCGCGAGCCCGCCATGAAGTGCGCGGTACGGCGGTCGGACTCCACGATGCGGGCGGAGGTCGCCGGGTCGATGGGGCGGTAGATGAGGGAGACCCGCTTGCGCCGGGTGCCCGACGCGGGTTCGAGCAGGCCGCGCAGAACGCTGGAGCGGACCGTGCCGCGCGGCGCGAGCGTCAGCATCCAGGTGCGCGAGACACCCGAGTCGTGCTTGTACGAGGTGACGGTCTCGACGGCGGCCGCGGGGCCGGCGTCGTCCCACTCCAGGCCGGTGGTCGCGTGCTCGGCGCGGGCGCTGAGCACGTCCGGGGCGATCGCCGGGTCGTAGGCGACCCGCACGATCTCGGCGAGCCGGTCCGCCGCGAGCGGATAGGCGGAGCCGCCGCCCGCCGCGACCAGCCCGGACAGCAGGCCCGGCAGCCGCATCGACAGGTCGGTGATGATGTCGTCGACGTTGCGCTTGGGGCCGCCCGTCGGGCCGTACGTCAACGCGATGTACGTGTGCATCTCCGAGGACGCCGACGGATAGCGCGCGACGACCTCCTCCATCACGGCGCGGGCCGCGGCCGGGGCGTCCGGGGCGATGCGCGGAAGTACCTCGGACGCCAGCCGCGTACCCGTGTCCGGGGCGGTCTCGACGACCACCTGGGCGCCGCGCAGGCCCGGCTCGTGCGAGAGACGCGCGAGCCAGTCGCCCCAGGACGCCACCCAGATGTCGACCTGCTCGGGGTCGACCAGCGAACCGCCGTCCGGCTCGCAGGCCAGGACCACCGTGTACAGGCCGCGGCCCGGGTGGTGCAGCACGCCGAACGTACGGTTGTAGGCGTCGCGGCCCTCGTACATCTTGGTGCGCGCGAGCAGTCCTGGCGGCTGGAAACGGCCACCGGGGCGCTTGGACAGCGGCCCGGAGACGTAGGTGTGCGAGCCGCTCGACTTCCGCTTCATCCAGCCGATACGGAGCGCGAGGACCTGGTAGACGTTGCGGCCGTCGACCGTGCGCAGCGCCAGCGGGGCGAGGAAGAGCCCGACCGGCACCAGCACGACGATCGCGGCCGCCAACGAGACCAGCGAGGCCAGCAGCGCCACCAGGAGTCCGCCGAAGGCGACGACGGTGCCGAGCAGACCCAGCGGGCCGAGGCCGGGACGGCGGGGCCTGCGCCAGTTTCCGTACGTGGGACGCGTCATGGCGTCGGTGGACATGGGGTTCCTTCTTCCGGCTCGGAACGGCTCAGAACGGCGTAGGACGGCTCGGAACGGCTCAGAATGCTTGATGGGTACGGGAGTTCGGGAGTAACGGGAGTACGGGATGGGGGTTCGGGACGGTCGGCGCCCCGAACCCCGGCATCTGGCGGGCCTACTGGTTGTGGCCCTTCATCCCGTCGTTGTCGTCGAGGGAGCCCGCGACCTGCGACGCCGCCTGGACACCGGTCTGTACGACGACCGCGGCGGCCTGCACCGCGAGGGCCGCGCCACCCGTGGCCGCACCCGCGGCGGCCATACCCGCGCCACCGGCGGCGCCACCCGCGCCCCCGGCCGAGGCGCCTCCGGCAGAGCTGCCGGCGCCCGAGGACGGGGAGCCCTGCGGGCCGGCCGAGCCGCCGCCACCACCCCCGCCTCCGCCGCCCCCAGCGCTGCCCGCGGCGATGCTGACGGCGCCGCTGGCGATGTTGTTCGTCGCGCCGAGGGCGATCGTGCCACCCGACGTGCCGCCGAGCGCCGCCGTCGCCGGAACGATCAGCTTGAGCAGCGCGGGCAGTGCGAAGACCGAGAGGATCAGCATGCCCATGCCCGCGATGGTCGCGTTGAGGTCCGCGTCGCCGTTCGCGTTCTTGGTGCTGGTCATCGTCGTCGCCGAGTAGATGATGAGGGCGGCGGCCGGCTTGTAGAGCAGCCAGGCCGCGAGCCAGCCGATGTGCTTCTTCCACCAGCCCTCCCCCCACCCGGTCATCGAGGAGGCGGCGGCGAGCGGAAGGGTGCCGATCAGCATGATCAGCACGCCGATGCGGATGTACATCAGACAGATCTGCACGAAGCTCGACAGCATGACCAGCAGGCCGAAGATCAGGACGAGGCCGGGCTGCTCCAGCACCATCACCCCGAGCATCTCGGCCGCCTTGTCGCCGAGATGGGACTTGCCGTAGACCTCCGCGGCGTACGCGTCCGACGCCACATTGAGGGACTGCACGACCGACACGGCGATCCCGCTGACCAGGATGACCTTCCACATGCCCATGAACGCCTGCTTCATGGGCTGGCCCTTGCGGTCGATCGCCGTGCGCATCGCGGCGAACAGGATGGAGGCGACGGCGACATAACCGACGAGCCAGCTCGTCTCGTTCATGATGGTCGTGGCCGGGCCCCCGGCGTCGTTCATCTTGATGCCCATCCAGACGCCGTTGAGCGCTTTCAGGACCTCGGAGGCGCCCTCGCCGATCGCCTTGGCGAAGGTCTCGACGGCGCCGTTGGCGAGTGCCTCACCGGTCTGCCCGAGGCCCCACTTCAGGCCGTCGCCCAGGCAGTCGTAGACCTTGAAGGTGCAGGCCATCTCAGGCCTCCCAGGTGACGAAGCCGGTGGTGCCGTTGACCTGCGCCATCCCCGAGTAGACCGTGCCGTCCGGGTCGGGCGCGAGCTTCCAGTCGCCGTCCTGCCACCGCACGGTCACCGACGCGGAGCCGTAGGTACCGGCGTTGGGACTGCGGAGCAGGAACATCAAGGTCGCCTCATCCTTGTTGTACGAGAGGACCGAGAATCCGGCGTAACCGCCGGCGTCGGCCTTGCCCGAGGTGGGCTTGTCGTCCTCCTGGGAACGGCTGGCGATCAGCGCGTCCCGGCCCGTGCCGGGGACGACCTGCCGCTCGACGACCTCGCGCCAGCCGGGGTAGCTGAGGTGGTCGGTGATGGCGTGGGCTGCGAGGACCGCCCCCATCGGCGTGTGCGCGTAGCAGGACCAGACCGGCCCGTCGTACTTGAGCGGGCCCGCGGTCTTGGAGACGGGCACCAGGCCGGTGCCGTCCGCCTTCCAGCGGAAGTCCGCGGGCGCCTTGGCCGGCTTGGCCTGGTCGCTGTCGTCGGTGCGGCAGCCGGCGGGCCGGGCGTTCGATCCGTTGCCGCCGCCGTCGCTGTCCTTGGTGGCGCTCGGTGTCGGGCTCGGGGCGGCCGACGCGCCCGCCGGGTCCTCGTCACCGCTGCTCACCATCGTGAAGACGGCGAGGACGAGCAGCACCAGCAGGAACCCGGCCGACAGGATCCAGCCTCGCTGCTGCCAGAACGGCTGCTCCCACTCCCCGCTGCCCCCACGGGACCGGCCGGAATTCAGCATGGTCGCGCTCCCTTCGAATCAGGTTCTGACCGGACGTGGATCAGGCGAAGACGAAGGTGACGACGGGACCCGCGGTGGCGACCAGGACACAGCCGCCGAGAACCATGCCGAGGCGGCCCATGTGCTCCGAGCCCTCGCCGCGGCGCATCGAGATCGCCATCATCGCGCCGGTGATGAGCACACCCGCGACACCCGCCGCGGTACCGGCCCAGGCGAGGATGCCGAGGACGGTGTCGACCTTGCCGGTCAGCGCGCCGGGCGCGTCGCGGTTGGGGTTGGGGACGGTGCCGTCCGCCAGATAGACGTACTCGTGGGCCTTGGCGGCTATTGCCTTGAACATGGCTTCTCCCCGATGTGGTCGGCTGCCGGCCGACAACGTGCCTGATGTGAGCGGTGCTTGACGGTCCGTCAGCGTGCTCGTGAATGCTTGAGGGATGCGTGAGGGCTTTTGCGACGCCCGAGTTCCCGGTTGCACAGTGAGCTTGGCGACTGCTGTGGGTTCCGGCCAAGCGATGTAGTGATCCAGCACCTGTCGGTGACGTGTCCGTGACAGACGGGAAGAGATCGTCATGACCGGGGTGCCGACGGGACATCGGAGACGGCAGCCCGGGCGCGGCAGCCCGGACACGCCGAACCCCCGCCCAATGGACGGGGGTTCGGTGGGAAGAGGGTCTGCTCAGGCGTAGACGAAGGACACGATCGGCCCGGCCGTGGCACCGATGACGCAGGCGCCCATGACTACGGCGAACTGGGTCAGATGCTCCTGGCCCTCGCCGCTGCGCAGGGAGATCGCCATGCGTGTACCGATGATGAGCAGCCCGGCCACCGCCGCGACGGTGACGAACCAGGCCATGTAGCCGAGGACTTGGTTGAGCGGACCGGTGACATCGCCGCCGGGGGTATAGGCATCGGCGAGCAGGAGGCCGCTCGCCGTATGGACAGCATTCACTGCGTTCTCCTTGGGAAATTCGGGGAGTTCGGAGAATCCGGGGAGTTCACGGAGTTCGTGGAGTTCATGGAGTTCACCTCGGGGTGGCGGGCGGGGCAGCGGTCAGCCGGGCCAGCGCCGCCGTCTCGCGCGGCAGCGGCACGGTGAGCTCGCCGGTGCGCCACGCGGGCATCCACGGCACCCGGTAGACGTCGATGACGGAGCTGATCACCTTGATGCGCTGGGTGAGTTGACGGGGCAGCCGTCCGGGCGCGTCCGCGACCAGCACGATGGCGTCGAGGTCGAGCCCTGGGGGCGCGTCGCCGCGCCGGAAGATGTCGAGGGTGTGCGAGACGGCGTCCAGACCGGCCGCGTGCGTACGCCCGACGAGCAGCACCGACCCCGGTTCACCCTGGTCGGGACGCGGCCAGTTGCGGCCGGCGTCATGGCCGCCGAAGACGGCGGCGAGCGTCGAGGCGCCGGCCCCGCCGTGCGTGGCCACCCAGGCGAACCGCCGTGCGCTCACGGCGAGTTCGGCGGGCTCGTCCCGCTGCTGCGGTTCCGCCTCGCCGACCGGCCCGCGAATCCAGACCTCGGGTCCGTCGGGCCCCTGCCGCTCGCCCCCTTGCATTGCCACCCCTTGCATTGCCACCCCTCGCATCGCCACCCCCTGCATCGCCACTCTCCTCTGTCTCCGTCGTCGGACCTTCGGCTCACCGATCTTCACGGCGCCCGGACAGGTTAGGTAACGGGGCGTGAGTTCCTGGGACGAGCCTGTGACGCCGTGGTGACGCAGGAAACGGGTGGGAGCCGAGAGACTCAACAGCATGTACACGACCGGATCTTGAGGCTGAGGGGAGCCGATGTCCAACGGGGGCGGAAGCACCATGACCTGGGTGGTCGGCGGCTGTCTCGCCGCGGTGATCATGCCGCTGGTCATGATGGTGGCGGTGAGCGGATCGCCGAGCGAGGCGGACACGGGGTCGGGCACGGGAGGCGGACTGAAGGACGGCACCGTCCCGCAGCAGTACGTGCCTTGGGTCCTGAAGGCGGGCGCGTTGTGCGACGTCATCAAGCCCGCGGTCATCGCCGCGCAGATCGAGGCGGAGTCGGGCTGGAACCCCAACGCCCAGTCGCCGGTGGGCGCCGAGGGGTTGTCACAGTTCATGCCCGGCACCTGGACGACCTGGGGCCGGGACGACGACGGCAACGGCCGAATATCCCCGTACGACCCGGGGGACGCGATCATGGCCCAGGGCCGTTACGACTGCGCCCTGGCCAAGCAGGTCGAGGGCTACAAGAACCGCGGCGAGGCGTCGGGCGAGACCCTCGACCTCGCGCTCGCGGCGTACAACGCGGGACCGGGCGCGGTGCACCAGTACCACGGCATGCCGCCGTACACCGAGACCCAGAACTACGTCGCCCGCATCAAGTCGCTGATATCCAAGTACGAGTCGATCGACGACGCGCCGGGCAAGATCCCGGCCGGGCAGCAGATGGCGATGCCGATCGGCGGCAACCCGCCCGTCACCTCGCCGTACGGCATGCGCATGCACCCGATCCTGCACGTCTACAAGCTGCACACCGGCATCGACTTCGGCGCCGCGGCCGGTACGCCGTTCAAGGCGGCCCGGGACGGCACGGTCACCTCGGCCGGCTGGTCCAACGGCTACGGCAACCGTGTGGTCATCTCCCACGGAACCATCAATGGCGACCAGATCTCGACGACGTACAACCACATGTCCGCCATTGACGTCAGTGTCGGACAGAAGGTGACAGTCGGCCAGCGGGTCGGCGCGGTGGGCTCCACCGGCTACTCGACCGGACCGCACGCGCACTTCGAGGTCATGCAGAACGGCAAGTACGTGGATCCGGCACCCTGGCTGGGGCTGAAGTGAGGAGGGAGGCGAGGATGCGTACGAGGACGATCATCGCCGTGGTCGTGTCCGTCACGGGGCTGCTGGCGTTGACGGGCTGTGGTCTGCGGGACCAGGGTGAGTCCGTGGGCGCCGCCGGTTCGTCGCCCTCCGCGGCGCCGTCGGTCGCGCCCAAGGCGCCGCTCCCGTCGGGCAAGCCGCTGGGAGCGGACGCACAGGTGCCGAGCCCGTCGGGTGTCGACGGGACGAATGCGACGGAGGTGTCGGAGGCGTGGGCGGAAGTGGCGTACGGCTACGACACGAAGTACGACTCCGGTCCGCACGACGCCGTGCTGCGCTCGGCGCGCTGGTTCACGGCGAAGAAGGCCGCCGCCGAGCGGTCGTACCGGCCCGCGAGCGGGGCGGGCGACGACTGGAACACCTGGGCCGGCCACAAGGCGTGGACCACGGTGGACGTGACCTCGGACGACGACGGCGACGGCCCCACCGACACGGCCGTCCTGGCCTACCGCGCCCTTTTCGTCGAGGGCTCGGCGCACGGCCGCGACGGCTGGACGGGCACGGGTCCGCGCGCCAACGTCTTCCTCAAGCTGACGCGAACGGGCCGCGGAGAGCCGTGGCACGTGGCGGAGGTGACGGCGGTGGAGGCCGCGGTCCCGCCGTCCCCGTCTTCCTCTTCTTCCTCTCCGTCCACCCCTTCCTCCCCTGATCACCCCGAGTGAGGGAACCGATGTCTCGACTCAGCCGCGAACAGAAGCGGGAACTCAAGCGGCAGCGCGCGGCCGGTGCCGTGCCCGGGGGGCAACAGGCCGCCGGGGTGACACCGATCGAGGTGCATGTGCCGGCGCCTACAGCCGGGTCGGCGGGGGGTGCCACGGTCGGCGGGATGCCGGTCGTGGCCGCCCCCGGTGAGACCGTCCAGGCCGCCGTCCTGAACTACCTCCACCGCCTCGCCCTCGCCACCGGCCACCCCGTCCTCGCCACCATCCACGACGAATGCATCGGCTTCGTCGTACCGCTCCAGGTGTACGTCGACGGCTCCAGCCGGTATGCCGGGGAGCCGGTGCGGGTGGGCGCGGGGACGGGCACTTCGGCCGTGGGGAGTACGGGGGAGGAGCAGCCGCAGCCACAGCCGCGCCGCCAGGTCCAGCAGCCGCAGCCGCCGGCGCCGCCGTCCGCACCGGTTCCGCCGGCTCCCGTATCCGCTGCGCGGGTGCAGGAGGAGCCGCCGACCGGAGCGCCCGTGGCACCCGAAACTCCGCCGGCCCCGCGTCGGGACAAGGCGACGTACGTGCTGCGAGCGGTACCGGAGCCGACACCGGAGCCGGCGGTCGCGCCCGCACCTGCGCCTGTCGCGAGGCCGGAGCCCGCACCCGCACTTGCGCCCACGCCGGAGCCCGAGCCGGTGCAGACGTCGACACCGATGCCGGAGCCGGCGGCGAGCCCCGCGGCGTCCGCCGTTCAGGCACCCGCACCCGAACCCGTACGTTCCCCCGCGCCGAGCACGCCCAGTCCTACTCCCACTCCGCCCCCCACCCCCACCCCGTCGACCTTCGTCCTCCGGGCGGTGCCGGAGCCCAAGCCGCTGCCCGGGGCCGCGGCGACGCATGTGCTGCGGGCGGTGCCGGAGTCGGCGGCCGGGGTCGTGGCGGCGCCGACCGGGGAGTTCGGGCCGGCTCCGGTGGCCGAGCCCGCTCCCGTGCGGAAGCCGGTCCCCGCGATGGAGGCCATGTCCTTGATGGAGCCCGAGCCGGAGCCGAAGCCCGCTCCGGTGCGGGGCTTCGACGCCGTCGCCGAGGCGGTGCTGGCGCCGAGTACGGCTCCGGAGGGAGAGGGCGAGGGTGCGGCGGCGTTCCTCGTGGAGCCCGTGGCGCGGATCAACGAGGCCGTGAAGATGGGCCGGATCGAAGCGGCCGCGGGGATGGCGGAGCGAGCCGTCGCGGAGGCGGCGCAGTCGCTGGGCGAGGAGCACCAGGAGGTGCTGAAGCTGCGCGAACTGACCGCGTACATCGCCTACTTGGCCGGTGACGCGCTCAGGTCGTTCCACCTGTCGCTCGACCTCGCCAGGGTCCGCCGTCGCCACCGTGACCCGCGCGCCGCGTACGGCAACGTACAGAGCGCGGCCGCGGCCTGGCGCGCCGTCCGCGACCCCTTGCAGGGTCTGCACCTCGGACGCGACCTGATCGGTGTGTGGACCGAGCTCACGGCCGACGGTGGCCCCGCCGCCGACGACATCGAGCAGCTCGAATCGGCCCGCACCCGCATGGGCCGCCTCGCCGAACGCGCCCGCGTCCTGGCGGACAACCCCTACACCCAGAGCCCGCGCGCCCATGGCCAGTGACGACCGCGACCGGGCCGCGGCCGCGCGCCGCCGCTCACCGCGAAGAGGTGCACCGCGCCCGCGCACCGAGGTGTACGTCAATGAGCTGACCGGCACGATGAGCTGGCGCACGGTCCGGCCCGGCGGAACCGACCGCGACGGCCGCCCGCGCACTCGCGTCACCGCCCAGGGTGCCGCTCCTGTCCCCACACACCCGGCCGCCGTACGGTCCGCGGTGAGCGTCCCCGTCGAGGGGCTCACCGCGGACCAGTTGCAGCATCACCTGGCCCGTGTCGGCGCCCTGCGCTCCCACGTCGCGGCCGACATCGCCGCCGGCACGCGCATGCCGAGAGCCGTGGCGGCCCGGGTGCGCTCGGGCTCCACACCGGCGGCCGCACACGCCCTCACCACGGGTTTCGCCCCCGCCGCCCCTACCCGTCCCATCCCTGGGGCTGCGCCCCCAGACCCCGCTAAAAGATTGCGCAGTTCCCCGCGCCCCTAAAGACAAAAGACAACAGCACCCGGGGCGGGCCTGGGGCGAAGGGGCGCAGCCCCGAGCCGTCAGGGGCGCGGGGAACTGCGCGACCAGCCCCCATCCACCCGCACCCGACACACAACCGAACGGGGTCGAAGGGGCAGAGCCCCTGGGGATGGGACGGGTAGGGGCGGCGGGGGCGAAAACCCTACGCGGGCTCCCGCGCCGGGCTCACCGTGTCGCCGGAGGCGTTGGGGTTGGCGTTGGCCGAGGCGCGTAGCGCACGAGCCCCCCGTCGCGCGGCACGCAACGCGTCAAACGTGAGCAGCGACAACGCGACCCAGACCAGCGCGAACCCGGCCCAGCGCTCGGGCGGCATGGCCTCATGGAAGTAGAGGATGCCGAGGAGGAACTGGAAGACGGGGGCGAGGTATTGGAGGAGCCCCAGCGTGGACAACGGCACCCTGATCGCCGCCGCACCGAAGCAGACCAGCGGAAGCGCGGTCACCACCCCCGTCGCCGCGAGCAGCGCCGCATGCCCCCCACCCTCCGTAGCGAAGGTCGCCTCCCCCTTCGCCCCCAGCCACAGCAGATAGGCCAGCGCGGGCAGGAACTGAATCGCGGTCTCGGCGGCGAGCGACTCGATACCGCCGAGGTTGACCTTCTTCTTCACCAGCCCGTACGTACCGAAGGAGAAGGCGAGGCAGAGAGAGATCCACGGCGGACGGCCGTATCCGATCGTCAGAACACCGACCGCGGCGAAACAGACACCGACCGCCGCCCACTGCACCGGCCGCAGCCGTTCCTTCAGAAGCAGCACACCCAGCGCGATGGTGACGAGCGGATTGATGAAGTAGCCGAGGGACGCCTCGACCACGTGTCCGCTGTTCACGGACCAGATGTAGACGCCCCAGTTGACGGTGATGACCGTCGCCGCGATCGCCACGAGGCCGAGCTTGCGCGGCTGACGCACCAGCTCGCCCGCCCAGGCCCAGCGCCGCATCACCAGCAGCACGGCGCCGACGACGACGAGGGACCACACCATCCGGTGGGCGAGGATCTCGACCGCGCCGGAGGGCTTCATCAGGGGCCAGAAGAGAGGGACGAGCCCCCACATGCCGTATGCGGCGAAGCCGTTCAGCAGACCTATGTGCTGCTCGCCCTTCGGCTTCCCGGCCACCGGCGCCTCCCTCTCGTCACACGGCCGCTCCCATGGTGCGGAGCGGCACGGAAGAAGGTAGCGCCGAGCACCCCTGCCTGTCATGCCCGTATCGCCATACGGTCATGACAGGCAGGGGTGGGGGTGGGGAAGGCGGCGCCCAGGCCCGAGGGGGAGTCAGCCCTTCAGCGCCGCCGCGATCGACTCGGTGATCGGCGTGGTCGGACGGCCGGTCAGCCGGGACAGGTCACCGGGGGTGCCGGCCAGCTCGCCGTTCTCGATGGACACGTCCACGCCCGCGAGAATCGCGGCGAACGGCCCGGGCAGCCCGGCGCCGGTCAGGATGCCGGTGTAGACCTCGACGGGGACGGCGTTGTAGGCGATCTCCTTGCCGGCGTACTCGGCCACCGAGGCGGCGTACTCGGCGAAGCTCCACGCGGTGTCGCCGCTCAGCTCGTACGTCTTGTTCTCGTGGCCCTCGCCGGTGAGTACGGCGGCGGCGGCGGCCGCGTAGTCGGCGCGCGCGGCGGAAGCGACCTTGCCCTCGCCGGCGGCCTGCGTGACGGCGCCGTACTCGAGGACGGGGGCGAGGTTCTCGGTGTAGTTCTCGTTGTACCAGCCGTTGCGGAGCAGGGCGTAGGGCACACCGGACGCGACGATCGCCTGCTCGGTGCCCCGGTGGTCGTCGGCGAGGGCGGCCGTCAGGCTGCCCGGGGCGCTGGTGTACGCGAAGAGCGCGACCCCGGCGGCCTTGGCGGCGTCGAGGACGACCTGGTGCTGGCCGACGCGGCCCTTGTCGAACTCGTTGCCGGAGATCAGCAGCACCTTGTCGCCGGCGGCGAAGAGGCCGTCGAACGTCCCGGGGGTGTTGTAGTCGGCGACCGCGAGCTTCACACCGCGGGCCGCGAAGTCGGCGGCCTTCTCCTTGTCGCGGACGACGGCGGTGATCTGGTCGGCCGGGACCTTCTCCAGCAGCTGCTCGACGACGTGACGACCGAGGTGTCCGGTGGCTCCGGTGACGACGATGCTCATGAGTGAACTCCTTGTGGGGTGGGTCTGCCACTAACCATAGGAGGTGCGCTAACTCTACGAAAGTACCCACTTTGAAGTAAGGTACTGGCATGGCCGTAAGTACCGCAGCAGCAGCCGACACCTCAGTCGCGAGCAAGTCGGGCGAGTCAGGTGAGTCAGGCAAGTCAGGCAAGTCGAGCAAGTACGACACCGGCGAGGCGACGTGCCCGTACCGCCTGGTCCTGGAGCACGTGACCAGCCGCTGGGGCGTCCTCGTCCTGATCGAGCTCCTGGACCGCTCCTACCGCTTCAGCGAGCTGCGCCGCGCCATCGGCCGCGTCAGCGAGAAGATGCTCACCCAGACCCTCCAGACCCTGGAGCGCGACGGTCTCGTCCATCGTGACGCCAAGCCCGTGATCCCGCCACGCGTCGACTACTCCCTCACCGACCTGGGCCGCGAGGCTGCCGAACAGGTCCGCGGGCTGGCCCTGTGGACCAGCGAGCGCATGACCGACGTGGAGAAGGCCCGCCGGACATACGACGAGGCCCGGGCCGTCAGGGCCCGGGCCTCGTAAACCGTCGGCGGACTCGGCGGACTCAGCCGACGACCGTCCAGGTGTCGCCGCCGGCGAGCAGTGCGGCCAGGTCGCCCTTGCCGTTCTGCTCGATGGCCGTGTCCAGCTGGTCGGCCATCTGCGTGTCGTAGACCGGCCGGTCCACGGAGCGGAACACGCCGATCGGTGTGTGGTGCAGGGTGTCGGGGTCGGCGAGCCTGCTGAGCGCGAAGGCCGTGGTCGGGGACGCGGAGTGGGCGTCGTGGACCAGGATCTGGGACTCGTTGTCCGGCGTGACGGTGACGACCTTCAGATCGCCGGTCCGCTGATCCCGTACGACGCCACGCGCGCCGTCCGGTCCGAAGCGGATCGGCTGTCCGTGGTGGAGGCGGATGACGGCTTCCTCGGCCTGCTGCTTGTCCTTGAGTGCCTCGAAGGCGCCGTCGTTGAAGATGTTGCAGTTCTGGTAGATCTCCACGAGTGCCGTGCCGGGGTGGGCGGCGGCCTCGCGCAGTACCCCGGTGAGGTGCTGGCGGTCGGAGTCGATCGTCCGGGCGACGAAGGACGCCTCCGCGCCGATCGCCAGGGACACCGGGTTGAAGGGCGCGTCCAGCGAACCCATCGGCGTCGACTTGGTGATCTTGCCGACTTCGGAGGTGGGGGAGTACTGGCCTTTGGTGAGGCCGTAGATCCGGTTGTTGAAGAGCAGGATCTTCAGGTTGACGTTGCGGCGCAGGGCGTGGATGAGATGGTTGCCGCCGATGGACAGCGCGTCGCCGTCACCCGTGACGACCCATACGCTCAAGTCCCGGCGGCTGGAGGCCAGTCCGGTCGCGATGGCGGGTGCGCGGCCGTGGATGGAGTGCATGCCGTAGGTGTTCATGTAGTACGGGAAGCGCGACGAGCAGCCGATGCCCGAGACGAAGACGATGTTCTCCTTGGCCAGGCCCAGTTCCGGCATAAAGCCCTGGACCGCCGCGAGGATCGCGTAGTCACCGCAGCCGGGGCACCAGCGCACTTCCTGATCGGACTTGAAGTCCTTCATGGACTGCCTGGCCTCGGCCTTGGGAACGAGAGAGAGCGCCTCGATCGTGCCCGTGCCTTCCGTGGACGTCTCAGCCATCGATGGCCTCCTTGAGAGCCGTGGCGAGTTGTTCGGCCTTGAACGGCATGCCGTTGACCTGGTTGTACGAGTGCGCGTCCACCAGGTACTTCGCCCGGATGAGGGTGGCGAGCTGGCCGAGGTTCATCTCGGGGATCACCACCTTGTCGTAACGCTTCAGCACGGTGCCCAGATTCCGCGGGAAGGGGTTGAGGTGGCGCAGATGGGCCTGCGCGATGTTCTCCCCGGCGGTGCGCAGCCGGCGTACTGCGGCGGTGATGGGTCCGTAGGTGGAGCCCCAGCCCAGGACGAGGGTGGTGGCCTCGCCGGACGGTTCGTCGACCTCGATGTCGGGGACGTCGATGCCGTCGATCTTGGCCTGGCGGGTGCGGACCATGAAGTCGTGGTTGGCGGGGTCGTAGGAGATGTTGCCGGAGCCGTCCTGCTTCTCGATGCCGCCGATGCGGTGCTCCAGGCCGGGCGTGCCCGGGATGGCCCAGGGGCGGGCGAGGGTCTGCGGGTCGCGCTTGTAGGGCCAGAACACCTCGGTGCCGTCGTCGAGGGTGTGATTGGGGCCCTGGGCGAACTGCACGCGCAGGTCCGGGAGTTCGTCGGTGTCGGGGATACGCCACGGCTCGCTGCCGTTGGCGAGGTAGCCGTCCGAGAGCAGCAGGACGGGCGTGCGGTACGTCAGCGCGATCCGGGTGGCCTCGATGGCGGCGTCGAAGCAGTCGGCCGGGGTGCGAGGAGCCACGATGGGAACCGGCGCTTCGCCATTGCGCCCGAACATCGCTTGCAGCAGGTCGGCCTGCTCGGTCTTGGTCGGCAGACCGGTCGAGGGACCGCCGCGCTGGATGTCGATGACGAGCAGCGGCAGTTCGAGCGAGACGGCGAGCCCGATGGTCTCCGACTTCAGCGCCACACCGGGGCCGGAGGTGGTGGTGACGCCGAGCGAGCCGGCGAACGCCGCGCCCAGGGCGGCGCCGATGCCCGCGATCTCGTCCTCGGCCTGGAAGGTGCGTACGCCGAAGTTCTTGTGCTTGCTGAGCTCGTGCAGGATGTCGGAGGCCGGCGTGATCGGGTACGAGCCCAGGTAGAGCGGCAGATCCGCCTGCCGGGAGGCCGCGATCAGGCCGTACGACAGCGCCAGGTTCCCGGAGATGTTGCGGTAGGTGCCGGTCGGGAAGGTGTGGGCGGCCGGAGCGACCTCGTAGGAGACGGCGAAGTCCTCGGTGGTCTCACCGAAGTTCCAGCCCGCCCGGAACGCGGCGATGTTCGCGGCCGCGATGTCGGGCTTCCTGGCGAACTTGGTCTGAAGGAACTTCTCGGTGCCCTCGGTGGGCCGGTGGTACATCCACGACAGCAGACCCAGCGCGAACATGTTCTTGCTGCGCTCGGCCTCCTTGCGGGAGAGCGAGAACTCCTTCAGCGCCTCGACCGTCATCGTCGTGAGGGGGACGGGATGGACGCTGTAGCCGTCGAGCGATCCGTCCTCCAGCGGACTGGCCGCGTAGCCGACCTTCGACATCGCCCGTTTGGTGAACTCGTCCGTGTTGACGATGATCTCCGCGCCGCGCGGCACATCGGCGATGTTCGCCTTCAGAGCGGCGGGGTTCATCGCGACCAGGACGTTCGGCGCGTCACCGGGCGTGAGGATGTCGTGGTCCGCGAAATGCAGCTGGAACGACGAAACGCCCGGCAGGGTGCCTGCGGGCGCTCGGATCTCGGCGGGGAAGTTCGGAAGGGTCGAGAGGTCGTTGCCGAAGGAAGCTGTCTCGGAGGTGAAGCGGTCACCGGTGAGCTGCATACCGTCACCCGAGTCACCCGCGAACCGGATGATCACCCGGTCGAGCCGGCGGACGTCTTTCGCCCCCGCCGGTTTTCGCTGTTCTCCTACGACGGCTCCATCGGCGTGCTCCGCTGGGCTACTGACCTGGCTCGTCACTGAACTGGACCTCCCTCGAGGCGGCTGTCTGGGAGCGGCCTTCCCGCAGGCCCTTCCCTTTTCAACCCTACGTCGGTAAGGGTCGCCTTCCTGCGGCCATTCGCATGATGGACACCATTTTGAGACGGCCGGACGCCCTGACTTGTCATGATTTACCCGCCCCCGGTCCTTCCTTGGAAGACGCTCCCCGCTCATCCTTTGGTTCTAGGTGGGCCCTGGATGGCTCTGGCTGGTTCCAGGGCTGGTTCCAGGCTCCTCGTGGCACATCGAGTCGCACTCAACAACTGACACAGTGTCAGGTGGTCATGAGTTCAGGTAGGTGAGTACGGCCAGAACACGCCGGTGATCCCCGTCACTTGGAGACAGGCCCAGCTTCAGGAAGATGTTGCTGACGTGCTTCTCGACCGCGCCGTCGCTGACCACGAGCTGCCGGGCGACGGCCGAGTTCGTCCGCCCCTCGGCCATCAGTCCCAGGACCTCCCTCTCCCGCGGGGTGAGCCCCGCGAGCACGTCCTGCTTGCGGCTGCGGCCGAGCAGCTGCGCCACGACCTCCGGGTCGAGCGCGGTACCCCCCTGGGCCACCCGCACCACCGCGTCCACGAACTCCCGCACCTCGGCCACCCGGTCCTTGAGCAGATAGCCGACGCCGCGGCTCGAACCGGCCAGCAGTTCGGTGGCGTACTGCTCCTCCACGTACTGTGACAGCACGAGCACACCGAGTCCGGGATGCGCCTTGCGCAGCTGCACCGCCGCCCTGATCCCCTCGTCGGTGTGCGTCGGCGGCATCCGTACATCGGCGACGACGACGTCCGGCAGCGCGTCCTGCGCCGCGAACTCGGTAATGGTCTTGATCAGCGCCTCGCCGTCGCCGACACCGGCCACGACGTCATGCCCACGGTCGGTCAGCAACCGGGTCAGGCCCTCCCTGAGCAGCACTGAATCCTCGGCGATGACCACCCGCACCCTGTCCTCCACGATTCTCGGCCCCCCAGAGCCCGGACAGTGCCGGGTTCGTCCCCGCTCGTACGTCAGGCCCCCAGCATTCCAGCATTCGCACCGGCCTGTGCCCGGGTAAGTCTTTTAGGGGCGCGGGGAACGGCGCGATCAGCCCCCACCGTCCCGCAGACGACGAACTACCCCCGTCTTTCAGGGGCGCGGGGAACTGCGCAATCTTTTAGGGGGGTCTGGGGGCGCAGCCCCCAGGAACGGGATGGGACGGGTAGGGGCGGCGGGGGCGAAAACCCTCCTACCCCAACCCGCCGTACCGACCGACGTACCGACTCACCCCCGCCACGGCAGCTCCGCGGTAACCCGAGTAGGCCCACCCACCGGCGAATCCACCACCAGAATCCCGTCCACCGCATCCAGCCGCTCCGCCAGCCCAGCCAGCCCCGACCCCCCGGAGACATCGGCCCCACCCGCACCGTCGTCGCAGACCTGGATCATCAGCCGGTCCTCGACCCGCCACACATCCACGCTCGCGCTGCCCGCCCGCGCATGCTTGCTGATGTTCTGCAACAGCTCGGACACCGTGAAATACGCGATCCCCTCGATCGCGGGCGCCGGCCGTGACGGCAGATCCACCTCGACCCGCACCGGCACCGTGCACCGTGAGGCCACCGCCGACAGCGCGGCGTCCAGACCCCGGTCGGTCAGCACCGCCGGATGGATCCCACGGGCCAGATCCCGCAGCTCCTGCAAGGCCGTCTTCACCTCACCGTGCGCCTCGTCCACCATCCGCGCCGCGGCCTGCGGATCCTCGGTCAGCTTCTCCTTCGCCAGCCCCAGGTCCATCGCCAGCGCGACCAGCCGGGCCTGCGCCCCGTCGTGCAGATCGCGCTCGATGCGCCGCAGGTCAGCCGCGGCGTGGTCGACCACGACCCCCCGGTCGGACTCCAGCTCCACCACCCGCGTCGCCAGCCGCGACGGGCCGAGCAGCCCGCGCACCATCAGCCGGTCCACGATCGTCAGCGCCCGCACGATCCACGGCGTGGCCATCGTGAAGAGCAGCCCCACCAGCGCGGTCACCGTGATCTCGAACGGGTTGTCGAGGTAGATGGAGTGCGTGCCGTCGCCGTACAACTGAAGCCCGCCCTGCCCGCCGTACATCGGGAAGAGCCAGAACCACAGCGGATACGTCAGCAGCGCCCACCCGTACGCCCAGAAGTTCAGCGCCACCACGAAGGAGAACACCGACCACGGGAACTGGAGCACCGCGTACAGCAGATGCCGCCACGACGCACCGCTCTTGAGGACCGCGCCCATCCACGCCATCGCCCCGTGCTTCTTCATACGCAGCGGCTCCGGCTCGGCCACCTCGATGCCGAGCAGCCCGCGCGCCCGCGCCCGTTCCAGCGCGCCGAAGCCGCGGCAGCCGGCGAGGGCGGCGGCGAGTACCGGTATCCCCAGGAAGGTGATCAGCAGGCCGGCGCCGAGCGAGACCATCGTGACGGCGAACGTGAACATGATGATCCCGAGCGGCAGGCTCAGCATCACATAGCCGAACTCACGCCAGCTGCGGGCCTCGATCGGCGCCCGCAGCGGGGCCGGGAGACGGTGCCGCCGCTCATCGGCGCCCGCCCCGTGGAACCCGGGCCCGTTCCGGTGCCCGTATCCCTGTCCGTACTCCGTGGCCATCGGTCCCGTCCGTTCTGCTCGTCCTGCTCGCCGACTCGTACCTTCACCCTGCTGTCCGGGGCGCCCATCGGCCATGGAGCGGGTCGGCGTCTTGGAGCGGGGGTTTTCCCTACCTCGGGCAGTGGGCCGCATCCTGAGGGGCGGGCCGGAGCCGCACCGGCACTTCGAGCGGCGGGCCGGAGGCCTCCCGGAACCCGAGCGGCGAGCCGGAGCCGTACGCACGGCTGCCGTGCGAGCCGGGGTCGTACGGACCGCTACCGCGCGGGCGGGCTCGGCTGGTCCTGCCGGTCCCGCCACGGCAGCTCCGCCGTGATGACGGTGGGACCGCCGGCCGGCGACTCGATGACGAAGAGCCCGTCGACCGCACCGAGCCGGTCCGCGAGCCCCGCCATCCCGGTGCCGCCGTCGAGGCCGGCCCCGCCGCGCCCGTCGTCCCACACCTGTATGAGCAGCCGCTGGTCCGCCCGCCACACGTCGACGGACGCGGACCGCGCCCCGCTGTGCTTGCTCACGTTCTGCAGCAGCTCGGAGACGGTGAAGTAGGCGATGCCCTCGATGGCCGCGGCCGGTCTCGTCTCCAGCGCGGCCGACACCTTCACCGGCACGGTGCAGCGCGAGGCGACCGACGACAGCGCCGCGTTCAGACCCCGGTCGGTGAGCACCGCCGGGTGGATGCCGCGGGCCAGATCGCGCAGCTCCTGCAACGCGAGCTTCACCTCGCCGTGCGCCTCGTCGACCATCGCCGCCGCCGCGTCGGGGTCCTCCAGAAGCTTCTCCTTGGCCAGGCCGAGCCCCATCGCGAGGTTGACCAGGCGGGCCTGCGCCCCGTCGTGCAGATCGCGTTCGATGCGCCGCAGGTCAGCCGCGGCGTGGTCGACCACAACCCCCCGGTCGGACTCCAGTTCGGCGATCCGCCGCTCCAGCTCGTCGGAGGGCGACAGCAGCCCGCGCACCATGGCGCGGTCCACGTTCGTCAGCCCCCGCGCGATGAACGGCAGCACCGGCCACAGGACGAACAGCGACACGGACATGACCGTGAAAGTGACGATGCCCCACGGCAGCCGGATGAAGTCGTACAGCACCGTCCGCCAGGCCACCGGGTCCTTCAGGCTCGACCACAGCCAGCCGAAGAAGCCGGTCCCGCTCACCGGCATCGGGCTCGGCTCGTCGATCCGCACACCCAGCAGCGCCCGCGCCCGCGCCCGCTCGGCCTTGCCCAGCAGACGCGCGCCCGCCAGCCCGCCCGCGAGCAGCGGCAGCCCGACGACCGTCACCGCGAGCCCCGCGCCCGTGAACACCAACGTCACGACGTACACGAAGCTGAAGATGGAGACCGGCAGATTGGCCAGCAGATGAGCGATCTCCTTCCACGTCTGCCCGTCGAGGGCGAAGCGCGCGGGAGGCAGCCGGTCGCCGTCGGACGTCTCGTCCGACGGACCGGTGAGCGTGATGCGTTCGGTCATAATCGCTAGCCTGCCCGGCGGCGAGCCGCCGCGCCATGAGGTGGACCGCCACGATCCACTGGGGAAAACCCCACCCTCGCGAGGTGCGGACGCGAGGTACGGAGAGGTGCACAGGGGAACCCTGAGGACCGCCGCGAGGTGAAGAAGGGAACCCTGCGGCGCGTGAGCAGGACGAGTCCGAGGCGCGTTCCCGTTGATCGAGGCGTGACAGGCTGCTTACGGTCTCTTTAGCAGGCCCTAGACTCCCGTCCGTACAGATCGTCGAACACGGCGCATCACAGAGTGCGCGACGGCGTACTCCGGGGCGCACAACGAGGTCAGGGAGCGAGGGGCTGACGTGCCGGAACCGACCGTTGTCACGGCAACCGGGACCGAGGTCGCGGCGGGCTACTTCCAGTCCTACTCGGTCGTCGGACTGCTAGCCGTCGTGGGCGTGCTCTTCGTCGCCGTCGCCTTCGGGGCCGGCCGCCTGCTGCGTCCCGTGGTCCCCACCCCCGAGAAACTCCTGACCTACGAGTGCGGCGTCGACCCCGTCGGTGAGGGCTGGGCCCACACCCAGGTCCGCTACTACGTCTACGCGTTCCTCTACGTGATCTTCGCCGTCGACTCGATCTTCCTCTTCCCCTGGGCGACGGTCTTCGCCGCGCCCGGCTACGGCGCCGCGACGCTCGTGGAGATGTTCATCTTCCTCGGCTTCCTCGCCGTCGGCTTGCTGTACGCATACAAGAAGGGCGTCCTGACATGGACGTGACCCCTGAGACGACCTCCGAGCCGGTGCTGCTGCCCGAGCCGAAGCGGCTCGGCGCGCTCTCCCGGCTGGCCCCCGAGCCGATGAAGGTGGTCCTGAACTGGGGCCGCCGCTACTCGCTCTGGGTCTTCAACTTCGGGCTCGCCTGCTGCGCGATCGAGTTCATCGCCGCGTCCATGGCCCGCCACGACTTCATCCGGCTCGGCGTGATCCCCTTCGCGCCCGGCCCGCGCCAGGCCGACCTGATGGTGGTCTCCGGCACGGTCACGGACAAGATGGCCCCGGCCGTGAAGCGCCTCTACGAGCAGATGCCCGAGCCGAAGTACGTCATCTCCTTCGGCGCCTGCTCCAACTGCGGCGGCCCGTACTGGGACTCGTACTCCGTCACCAAGGGCGTCGACCAGATCATCCCCGTCGACGTGTACGTCCCCGGCTGTCCGCCCCGCCCCGAGGCACTGCTCCAGGGCATCCTCAAGCTCCAGGAGAAGATCGCCCGGGAGTCCCTGGGCGAGCGCTACGGCACCGGTTCGGCCCGCCCGTCCACGGCCGCGCTCCAGAGCGACCTGGTGAAGCCGCCCGTTGCGGGTGCCTCGGGTGCCGCGGGTGCCGTGGGGGAGGACCGATGAGCATCGGCTGGCTCCCCGCCCCCGTCGAGGAACTCTTCGGCCCGGAGGCCACGGCCGAGGAGTCGTACGGCGTCCTGACGGTCGATGTCCCGCCGACGTCTTGGGTCGCGGCTCTGGAGACGGCCCGGACCGCGCTGACCTGCACATACTTCGACTGGCTGAGCGCCGTCGACGAACCGGGCACCGGCTTCCGCGTCTTGGCGCACGTCGTGGCGCTGTCTCCCGTACGCCGCCTCCTCGTCCGTACGACGGTCTCGCACGAGTCCCCCGTACTCGCGTCGGCGGTCTCCGTGTACGCGGGCGCCGGCTGGCACGAGCGCGAGACCCACGAAATGTTCGGCGTGATCTTCGAGGGCCACCCGGGGCTGACACCCCTGTTGCTGCCCGAGAGCTTCGAAGGCCACCCCCTCCGCAAGGACTTCGTCCTGGCCGCCCGCGTCGCCAAGGCCTGGCCCGGCGCGAAGGAGCCCGGCGAGTCCGAACACGGCGGCCCGAAGCGCCGCCAGATGCTTCCGCCGGGCGTCCCCGACCCCAACGAATGGGGCCCCCTCAAGGGCCAGCTCCCCCCGGCCCCGGCCCGCCCCGCCCGCGGCGCCGCCCGCGCAACCGGCGACCGCCCCGTCCGCCGGGCCCGCACAGCGGGAGAGGGCTCAGCGAGCCAGACTCCCGCTGGGGGAGTGGCTGGGAGTACGGCTACCGGTACGGGTCCGGCAGGTGCTGGAGCTGAACCGGGCACCGGTACGAGCGCCGCCGCCAGTGCTGCTCCGCAGACCCCGGCATCGCCCCGCCGCGCCCGCAGCGCGAGCCAGGGTTCGGCCGGCCAACAGGCCCAGGCCCCGGCCTCGGACCAGCAGGCGCCCGCCTCGGCCCCGGCACCCACCGAACCAACGCCACCCGCCACAGCAACAGCTCCGGCAACAGCTCCTGAAACAGCTCCTGAAACAGCTCCAGAAACGGCAACGGCTCCCGCCACCCCGTCCAAGCCCGCCGCACCCCGCAGCTCGGACGCCCCGTGGCACCACGCCCGCCCCGCTTTCGACGAGCCGGAGCCGGAGCCCGCGTCGGAGCCTGAGTCGGAGCCGAAGCCGGAATCGAACCCGGAGCCGGAGCAACGCGCTGCGGTCACCCCGGAGTCCGATGCCGCCCCCGAGCCCGAGACTGCCCCGAAGCCTGAGGCCATCTTGGAATCTGACGCCGGCCCGGAGCCCGGGTCGAACCCGGAGCCGGAGACGAACCCGGAACCGGAGGCGACCCCAGAACCGGGAGCCGCCCCGAACCCCCCAGCCGCACCCGATGCCGCACCCGACGGCACACCCGACGGCGCTGCGGACCCCGCCCCCAAGACTCCCGCCCCCAAGACTGCCGACGCCAAGACACCCGACCCCGACGACCCCACCGGAGGCACGCCGTGAACGACGCTCTCGACGTCGCCCTACGCCTCCTCGTCGTCTTCATTGTGTTCCTGACGTTCCCCCTGATCGTCGGTCAGACCGAGCACAAGGTGATGGCCCACATGCAGGGCCGCCTCGGCCCGATGTACGCGGGCGGCTTCCACGGCTGGGCCCAGCTCGTCGCGGACGGCGTGAAGTTCGCGCAGAAGGAAGACGTCGTCCCGACCGGCGCGGACCGCCGTATCTTCCAACTCGCCCCCGCCGTAGCCCTCCTCCCGTACCTCCTCGTCCTCCTCGCCATCCCGATCGGCCCGGGCGAGGGAGCGGTCGGCGAGGTCATCGACGCGGGCATCTTCTTCGTCCTGGCCGTCATGGGCGTAGGCGTCCTCGGCTCGCTCATGGCGGGCTGGGCCTCGGCCAACAAGTTCTCCCTCCTCGGCGGCCTGCGCACCGCCGCCCAGCTCCTCGCGTACGAACTCCCGATGCTGCTGACTGCCGCCTCCGTCGCGATGGCGGCCGGCACCGTCTCCCTCCCGGGCATCGTCGACGCCTTCGAGTGGTGGTGGCTGCCCTGGCAGATCGTCGGCGGGATCGTCTTCTTCGTGGCGGGCCTCGCCGAACTCCAGCGCCCGCCCTTCGACATGCCCGTAGCCGACTCGGAGATCATCTTCGGCGCGTACACCGAGTACACGGGCCTGCGTTTCGCGCTCTTCCTCCTCGCCGAGTACGCCGGAATCGTCGTCCTGAGCGGTCTGACCACCGTCCTCTTCCTGGGCGGCTGGCACGGCCCGTGGGGCGCCGACGGCCTCGGCTGGGTCTGGACCCTGCTGAAGTCGGCCGTGCTCGCCTTCATCGTCATCTGGCTCCGTGTTACCTATCCCCGCCTCCGCGAGGACCAGCTCCAGAAACTCTCCTGGACCCTCCTCGTCCCTCTCTCCCTCGCCCAGATCGCCCTCACCGGCATCGTCAAGGTGGTGATCTCGTAACCATGGCCCCCATTCCTGGCTCCGGCCTCGCCAAGGGCCTGGCCGTCACCCTCCGCACGATGACGAAGAAGACCGTCACCGCGCAGTACCCGGACGCCCAGCCCGAACTCCCGCCCCGCACCCGCGGTGTCATCGGCCTCTTCGAGGAGAACTGCACGGTCTGCATGCTGTGCGCCCGCGAGTGCCCGGACTGGTGCATCTACATCGACTCCCACAAGGAGACGGTCCCGCCCGCCGCCCCCGGTGGCCGTGAGCGCAGCCGCAACGTCCTCGACCGCTTCGCCATCGACTTCTCCCTCTGCATGTACTGCGGTATCTGCATCGAGGTCTGCCCCTTCGACGCCCTCTTCTGGTCCCCGGAGTTCGAGTACGCCGAGACCGACATCCGCGAACTCACCCACGAACGCGACAAGCTCCGCGAGTGGATGTGGACCGTCCCGGCCCCGCCGGCCCTCGACCCCGCCGCCGAGGAACCGAAGGAACTGACCGCCGCCCGCAAAACCGCCGAAAAGCTCGCCGCCGAGGCGACCGCGTCAGCGGAGGCATCGGAGCCGGCCGAACAGCCGGCCCAGACCGAGCCCCCAGCCCAGACCCAGGCTCCCGCCCAGGCCGAGCCCCCGGCTACGGGCACGTCCGAGCCTGCCAAGCCTTCCGAGTCGGCCAAGCCTTCCGAGCCCGCCAAGCCCTCCGACCCACAGGACGGTGAGTCGTGAGCCTCGCAGCAGCAACGGCCGCCGCGGCACGGGCCACGACCACCGCCGTCGCCGCCGAAAGCCACGGCTTCCTCTCCCCGACCGGCGTCGAGATCGCCTTCCTCCTCGTCGGTCTGGTCACCTTCGGCGCGGCGATCGTCACCGTCACCACCAAGCAGCTGGTGCACGCCGCCCTGTGGCTGGTGGTGACGCTCGGCGGTCTCGCCGTCGAGTACCTCCTGCTCACGGCCGAGTTCATCGCCTGGGTGCAGGTCCTTATCTACGTCGGTTCCGTCGTCGTCCTCCTCCTGTTCGGTCTGATGCTCACCAAGGCCCCCATCGGCCGCTCGCCGGACGCCGACTCCGGCAACCGCTGGGCCGCCCTGACCGTGGCCGGCGCCTCGGCCGCCGCCCTGGTGTGGGTCGTCGTCGACGCCTTCCGCACGACCTGGGTCGACCTGGGCGGCGCCGCCGCCGGCTCCACCGAGGTGACCGGAGCGAGCCTCTTCCAGAGCTGGGTCCTCCCCTTCGAAGCGCTCTCCGTCCTCCTCCTCGCCGCCCTGGTCGGCGCGATCGTCCTCTCCCGCAAGGCCGCCGCGGACAAGGCCACACCGGCCCTCCCGACGCCGGGCACGCCGTCGGGCACCCTGCCCCCGAGCCGCACCGCCGGCGGCGCGACGGCCCCCGGCGAGCAGCCCCCGGCCAAGGAAGGGACCCGCTGATGCACCTCGCCTATCCCGCCGTGCTCTCCGCCCTCCTGTTCTGCACGGGCCTGTACGGAGTCCTCGCGCGCCGCAACGCGATCCTGGTCCTGATGTCCGTCGAGCTGATGCTCAACGCCGTCAACCTGAACCTCGTCGCCTTCGACGTCTGGCTGTCCAAGACCGCCCGCGACACGCTCCACTCCGGCCAGGCACTGACCCTGTTCACCATCGCCATCGCCGCCGCCGAGATCGGCATCGGCCTGGCGATCGTGCTCTCCGTGTACCGGGGCCGCGGCACCTCGGACATCGACAAGCTCCGCGACAGCGCCGAGCCGCACGGCCCTGAAGGAGCCACCGCCACGGCAGACGAGAAGGCTGAGGCCACCGCGTGACCACGACCACCCTCGCCGTCCTCGTCCCCCTCCTTCCGTTCCTGGGCGCCGCGGCCGGACTCCTCCTCGGCCGCACGGCTCCCGGCTTCGTACGCCCCCTCGCCGTTCTGCCGCCCCTCACCTCGCTCGTCCTCGCCGTGCTGGTCGCGGTACGCCAGGGCGGCGGCGGCCAGGCCATCGACGCCTCCACCGAACTGACCCCGACCGGCTCGATCCCCATCGAACTCGCCCTGCACATCGACGGCTTCGCCGCCCTTGTCGCCGTGCTCGTCGGCGTCGTGGCCACCTGCGTGCAGATCTACTCGACGGGCTATCTGCGCGACGACCCGCGCTACCCCTCGTACGCCGCTCTCGTCTCCCTCTTCACCTCCGCGATGCTGCTCGTCGTCTACTCCGGCGACCTGATCGTGCTGCTGGTCGGCTGGGAAGTCATGGGCATCTGCTCGTACTTCCTGGTCGGCCACTACTGGGAGACCCCCGAGGCCCGCGCCGCCTCGATCAAGGCCTTCCTGGTCACCAAGCTCGGCGACGTCCCCTTCCTCATCGGTCTGTTCGCCCTCGCCACCGACGCCGGGTCCTTCCAGATCACCACGGTCCTCGACACCGTCGCGAGCGGCGGACTGCACCATCCGACACTGATCGCCCTGCTGCTTCTGGCCGGTGTGGCGGGCAAGTCGGCGCTGTTCCCGCTGCACACCTGGCTCCCCGACGCGATGGCGGGCCCCACGCCCGTCTCCGCGCTGATCCACGCCGCGACGATGGTCGCCGCCGGTATCTACTTCGTCGCCCGGCTCCTTCCCGTCTTCCAGGCCTCCTCGGCCGCGATGGTCGTCCTCGCCGTCATGGCCGCCGTCACGATGGCCGGTTCGGGGCTCGCCGCGCTCGCCCAGGACGACATCAAGCGCGTCCTCGCGTACTCGACCATCGGCCAGCTCGGCTACATGGCCGGCGCCCTCGCCGTCGGCGACCGCGGTGCCGCCGTCTTCCACCTCCTCGCCCACGGCGCCTTCAAGGCGCTGCTGTTCCTCGCCGCGGGCGTGATCATCCACGCCTCCGGCACCAACTCGCTGGCCGTCATGACCCGTATGAAGGACCTGCGCGCCCGCGTCCCCGACGCCTACTGGACGATGACCGTGGCGCTGCTTGCGCTCGCCGCGATCCCGCCGTTCAGCGGCTTCTTCTCCAAGGAGGCCGTCCTCGGCGCCGCCGAGCACGTCGCCACCGGCCACACCGAGCACGCCCCCGGCGCCGCGGGCTGGATCGTCCTCGTCGCCGGCCTGATCACCGCCGTGCTCACCGCCGCGTACGCCACCCGCCTGTGGCTGCTCGCCTTCCGCGGCCGGGGCGCCGAGGCTCCCGACCACGGCAGGCAGCCGCTCACCATGACGGTCGTGCTGTGGGTCCTCGCCGTCCCGTCGCTCGCCTTCGGTCTGGCGTACGGCCCGCTGCCCGACTGGTTCGACGGCCGCGACCTGACACCGGTCCTCACCACCTCCGTCCTCGGCACGGGGCTCGCCCTGGTCGGCGGACTCGTCACCTACGGCGCCTGGCGGCACACCAGCGCGATGGCAGCAGCCCGCGTACCGATGGGTGCGGTCGTGGCCCACCCCGACGCCGACGCCGGAGCGGTCGAGGCCGAGGCCATCGCGCTCCACGAGCAGGCGTTCGGAGACGTGGCCTACGCCGCCGACCCTGCGGATCCGGGCCGGCTGCTGCTCGGCCCGCTGCACCGCCACGCGGCTGTCGGCTTCCACCTCGACGCCGTGTACACGGCGCTGTTCGTCCGCCCGGTCCAGGCCGGAGCCGTACTCGTCCGGTTCCTCGACCGCGAGGTCGTCGACACCTACGTACGCGGTGCGGGCGCCCTACCCCGCTGGCTGGGCGCCGCCGTACGGCGTGCCCAGACCGGCAATGTGCAGACCTATGTGAGCGCGCTGCTCGCCGGCACCGTCGTCCTGGTGGTCGCCGCCCTCCTCGTCGCCACGGGAGCGTGAGCAGGCGTGATCGATATCAGTGAATCCGTGATGCAGATCCTTCTGGCATTCATCGTCGTCGGCCCGCTCATCGGCGCCGCCGCGGCTCTTCTGCCGGCCCCGCCCGGGCTGAAAGGGAAGTCGCCCGAGCAGGCCGTGCTGCGGCACGGTGTGACCGTGACCGGCGCGGTGCTCATCGCCGCGATCGTCCTCGCGCTCGGCTTCGACCACGACCAACCGTCGAAGATGCAGGCCACGACGGACATCAGCTGGATCCCCGCACTCGACGTGCGAATCCACCTCGGCGTCGACGGCATTTCCCTCCCCCTTCTGGTCCTGACCGCGCTGCTGACCTTCCTCTGCGCGCTGTACTCCTACTTCAAGATGCCCGCGGGCCCGACCCCGAAGGCGTTCGTCGCACTCGTCCTCGTGCTCGAGTCCGGCACCCTCGCGACCTTCGCCGTCCTCGATCTGCTGCTGTTCTTCCTCGCGTTCGAGATGGTGCTCATCCCGATGTACTTCCTCATCGCCCGCTGGGGCGGTGCGCAACGGCAGGCCGCGGCCTGGAAGTTCATCCTCTTCACCCTGCTCGGTTCGGTCGTCATGCTGCTGGGCCTGCTCCTGATCGGAATCAAGGCGGGCACATTCGACATGGTGGCACTCGCCACTGACAACGGCCGGTCGCTGACCACATCCGTGCAGGTCATCGCCGTTTTGTCGATCGGAATCGGGCTGGCGGTCAAGACGCCGATGTGGCCGCTGCACAGCTGGCTGCCGGACGCCCACACCGCCGCGCCCACCGTCGGCTCGGTCCTGCTGGCCGGCGTGCTGCTGAAGATGGGTACGTACGGGTTCGTGCGGATTCTGCTGCCGATCGCGCCCGACGGGATGCGGACCTTCGCGCCGTACCTCGCCGCCTTCGCCGTGGTCGGGATCATCTACGGATCCCTGGCCTGCCTGGCCCTCGCCAAGCAGGGCGCGAAGGGCGATCTCAAGCGGCTCATCGCCTACTCGTCCGTCGGTCACATGGGCTTCGTACTGCTCGGCATCGCGACCATGACCCCGACCGGCGTGAACGGCGCGCTGTTCGCCAACATCGCCCACGGCCTCATCACCGGCCTCCTCTTCTTCCTCGTCGGCGCGCTCAAGGACCGCACGGGCACGACCGACCTCGACACCCTCGCCGAGGAGACCGGCGCCGCGCTCTACGCCAGGACCCCGCGCCTCGGCGGCCTGCTCGCCTTCGGCGCCGTCGCCTCGCTCGGGCTGCCGGGCCTCGCCGGGTTCTGGGGCGAAATGCTGGCGCTGTTCGGCGCGTTCAAGCCCGCCGGCGACCTCAGCCGCCCCGCGTTCCTCACCTTCATGGCGATCGCCGCCTTCGGCACACTGCTCACCGCCGCGTACATGCTCGCCGTCGTACGCCGCGTCTGCATGGGCGCCACCCCGCAACAGGGGAGCCCGCAGCTCGCCGACGTCCAGAGCTACGAGTTCGCGGCCTGGACGCCGCTCGTCGCCCTCACCGTCGTCGCCGGCCTCTGGCCCAAGGCCCTCCTCGGCCTGACCGATCCGGCCGTTCAGCAGCTCCTCGCAGGAGGCACCCGATGAGCTCCCTGGTCCAGTCCGTCGACTGGCTCGCCATCGCACCGCCCACCATCGCCGCGGTCGTCGGACTCGTCGTGCTCGTCGCCGACCTCTTCATCGGCGACACGAAGAAGGCGGTGCTGGGCTGGGTGTCGGTGGCCGGACTCGCCGTGTCCGCGCTGATGCTGCTGCCCATCCTGGACGGCGACCGCGCCACCTTCTGTCTGACGGGCGACGCGAACGCCTGCAGCTACACGGCGGACCGGTTCACGCTCGTCATCCAGTTCCTGGTTCTCGGCGGTGCCCTCCTGACGGCCCTGCTGTCGGTCACCGCTCTGAAGGACGCCAACAGGGAACTCCCCGAAGGGGAGTTCTGGTTCCTGCTGCTCTCCTCGGCCGCGGGCGCCGCCCTGCTGCCCGCCTCCCGCGATCTCGCGACCCTCATCGTCGCCCTGGAAGTCGCCTCCCTGCCCGCCTTCGCGCTCGTCGGCATCAAGCGCGGCGACAAGAAGTCCTCCGAAGCGGCCCTGAAGTTCTTCCTGTCCTCCGTCACCGCGACCGCCGTGAGCCTGATGGGCGTCAGCTTCGTCTACGCGACCACCGGCACCCTGTACCTCACCCAGATCGCGGACAAGATCCAGCACGTCGACGGACAGTTCCACACGCTCGCCCAGGCGGGCGTCGTCCTCACCCTCATCGGCTTCGCCTTCAAGACGGCCGCCGTGCCCTTCCACTTCTGGGTGCCCGACACCTACGTAGGGGCGCCTTTGCCGATCGCCGCCTACTTGTCCGTCGTCGGCAAGGCGGTCGGCTTCTCCGGGCTGATCCTCGTCACCGTCGTCGCCTTCCCGTCGTACGCGGACGCCTGGGGTCCGGCGCTCGCCGCGCTGGCCGCCCTCACCATGACGGTGGGCAACGTGGGTGCCCTGCGACAGCAGGCCACGCGCGCGTACAGCGCGGTACGCCTGCTCGCCTGGTCCTCCGTCGGCCAGGCCGGCTACCTCCTGGTGCCGATCGCGGCCGCCGCCTACTCCAAGGACGCCGAGAACGCCATCGGCTCCACCGTGGCGTACGCCCTGATGTACGCCGTTGTGAACCTGGGCGCCTTCGCCGTGGCGGCCCTCGTCGGCCGTACGAGCCCCCTGAACCGCATCAGCGACTACCGGGGCCTCTACGCCGCGAGCCCCCTCTCGGCGCTGGTCCTCGGCTTCTTCCTGCTCTGCCTCGCGGGCCTGCCGCCGGGCATCATCGGCCTCTTCGCCAAGGTCACCGTGTTCTCGGCGGCCGTCGACGCGGGGCTCGGCTGGCTGGCCGTGGTCATGGCCGTCAATGTCGTGATCGCGCTCTTCTACTACCTCCAGTGGACGACACTCCTCTTCCGCGCCCCCGAGGGCGAACCCGCGGAGCACCGCGTCCCGGCCCCGCTGACGGCCGCGATCGCCCTGACAGCCGTCCTGGGGGTCGTCCTCTCCGGGGCACCCCAGCTGGTCCTGCGCTTCTCGGCGACCAGCCTCTTCTGATCGTTCCGCAGGACCGGCCCCCAAGAAACACCTCGCAAAACACCCCGCGCGCGCGTGGCCGCCGTCCGCCATCACCCGGACGGCCTACGCGCGCCGGTGCGCGCACAAGGGAACTAGTGCTCCCCGTCTGGCGTTGACCAGTACGGGAGGGTCCACTGAAGAGTGGAAGCAGAGCATCAGCAGGCAAAGGGTTCCCCTGCCGCACCACTTGGAGGGCGTACCGTGCACCGCCGGCACAACGGGCTCAGGACCGCCGTACTCCTCGGGGGACTGTCCGCACTCATCATCGTCATCGGCAGTTTCTTCGGGCGTACCGGTCTCATCGTCGCGCTGTTCATCGCGATCGGGACGAACGCGTACGCGTACTGGAACAGCGACAAGCTGGCTCTACGCGCGATGCGCGCGCGCCCGGTGAGCGAATTCGAGGCCCCGGCCCTGTACCGCATGGTCCGCGAGCTCTCCACTCAGGCCCGTCAGCCCATGCCACGTCTGTACATCTCGCCGACGGAAGCGCCGAACGCCTTCGCGACAGGCCGCAACCCCCGCAACGCGGCCGTGTGCTGCACCGAAGGCATCCTGCGTCTGCTGGACGAGCGTGAGCTGCGCGGTGTCATCGGCCACGAGCTCAGCCACGTCTACAACCGCGACATCCTGATCTCCTCGGTCGCGGGAGCCCTGGCCTCCGTGATCATGTTCCTGGTCAACTTCGCCTGGCTGATCCCGGTCGGCCGGTCGAACGACGACGACGGTCCCGGCATCCTCGGCATGCTGCTCATCATGATCCTGGGCCCGCTCGCCGCATCCGTCATTCAGCTCGCCATCAGCCGCTCCAGGGAGTACGAGGCGGACGCGTCCGGCGCCCAGCTCACCGGCGACCCCCTCGCCCTCGCGAGCGCGCTGCGCAAGCTCGACGCGGGCACCAAGCAGCTGCCGCTGCCCCCGGAGCCGCGCATCGAGACCGCAAGCCACATGATGATCGCGAACCCCTTCCGCCCGGGACAGGGAATGTCGAAGATGTTCTCTACGCATCCGCCGATGGCGGAGCGCATCGCCCGGCTCGAGCAGATGGCAGGTCGTCACAAGTGAAGACAATTCTGAACGTCATTTGGCTCGTCCTGAGCGGCTTCTGGCTGTTCCTCGGGTACTTGGCCGCCGGTGTGCTGCTGTGCATCACCATCATCGGCATTCCCTTCGGCATCGCCGCGTTCCGTATCGGTGTCTACGCCCTGTGGCCGTTCGGCTATACGACGGTGGAGCGCCATGACGCGGGCGCGCCGTCCTGCATCGGCAACGTCCTGTGGTTGGTCCTCGCGGGCTGGTGGCTCGCCCTCGCCCACATCGTCACGGGCATCGCCCTGTGCATCACGATCATCGGCATCCCGTTCGGCATCGCCAACTTCAAGCTCATCCCGGTCTCGCTGCTCCCCCTGGGGCGCGAAATCGTGCGCACGGACCAGCCGTTCGCGACGCGCTAGCGGGTGAGCGCGGGGGTGGAGCCGCCCAGGTACGTGCTCCTTTCGTACGACGCCGAAGCCGAGTTCAACGGCGAGGACGGGTACGAGGAGACGTGGGCCCTGTGCGCCGACGCCGAGGGTCTCTTCGGCGATCCGCCCCCTCCCGCGCGCGGAACGTACGAACTGCTCGGATGTACACCCGGGGGCGAGTTGAGAACCGCCCTCACACGCGCGCGTGCCGAAGGTTCCGCGCCGCTCGGCACCCTCGTTCTGGAAACCCTCGACAAGAAGGGCGAGCGCGTGGGCGTGTGGCTGTGGCAGCTGGACGACGTACGCGTCCTCGGCGACCGCCCGTGCGCGCGTGACCTGTCGCTGCGCGACATCACGATCGAGGCGTCCGAGTCCGAGGACAACGCGTCCGACTATCCGCAGTGCCCGCCGCTCTCCCCGGGCTACCGGATCCTCAGCGCCGACGAAGCCCCGTGGGGCACCTGCAAGGACCTGGCACACGTCCGATATGAACCCGAACTGGCAGAACCCCCGCTGCGGCTGCTCGGCTGCTCCCCTCGCGGAGCCCTCCAGACGGCACTGAACGCGGGCGAGGAGGACCTGGGACACGCGAAGGTGCTCCGACTCGGCGCGCACGGCCGCACCGTCCAGCCGGCCGTAGAGGGCGAACTCACCGCGTGGATCCCGTCAGCGCGCGGCCGCGGCCTGATCGACCTCACCCTCGAACCGTGGTCGGAGCGCCCGCCGAACGCGGCCTCCGAGGTCTGGGACCTGTGGTGGCGGGGCCGCCCGTCCGAGACCGGCCTCTGGGCCCGATGCAGCCCCGAGGGCCGCGACTTCTGGCTCGGCACTGCCCGGGACAACCGCGTACACGGAGAGCCGGACGATCCCCCCGGCGGCACCTACCACCTCGACGGCCGCCACATCATCGACGAGCGCGGCTTCTTCTGCGCGCTCGGCGAAGCGGTGAACGGCCCCGGCGGGTACTTCGGCTGGGGCCTCGATGCCCTCACGGACTGCCTGCGCGGCCGCTGGGGTGCCGAGCCGCCGTTCACGCTCGTCTGGCACGACGCGGACGTCGCCCGCAGCTGCCTCGGCGTCACCCCGCACACCGGCTACCGCCCGCTGACCTTCGAAGAACTGCTCGCCTTCCTCGCCGAAAAGCGCGTCGACGTCCGTCTCGATTGAGGGTTATCCACAGGCTGCCCGATTGTCAGTGGCGCGCTGCATCATGAACCCATGACCGAAATCGAGCAGTTGCTGGCACGGGTCGCTTCCGAGGCCCGTAACACCCGCCCGTGGGGCTGGCCTTCGCTCCCCGAGCCCGTGGACGAGGCCGCGCTCTCCCGCGCCGAGACCGCCCTCGGCTTCGCCCTGCCTCCCCTGCTCGCCGCGCTCTACCTGCGTATAGGGGACGGCGGATTCGGTCCGGAATACGGCCTGTTGCCCCTGCTGGACAGCCCTCCGTCGGGCGAGCCGGCGGTCGTTCCGCAGTACCTCGCCAACCGCGAGAGCGGCCGCAAGGACCCCGACTGGCCCTGGCCCGAGGGCGTCCTGCCGATATCCCACTGGGGCTGCGGAATGTATGCGTGCGTGGACTGCCAGAGCCCCGAGGGCCGGGTCCTGCTCTTCGAGCCGAACGCCGACGGGGCCGACGACGCCTGGTACGTGGACGCACCCGATCTGGCGACCTGGCTGCACACCTGGCTCGACGGCGCGGGATGGTACGAGGAGTCCAACGACGGCATGGACATGGACCCTTGGCCCGACTTCCGCATACGCACGGCGGCGACACAGGCCTCCTAGCCCACCGTCCTGCCTACGGCGGAGCGGCACGAGGGCGCGGAAGCGGGCCACACCGTCGGCGCCGACGGTGGCGTACCGCGACCCCGTCGTCGGCTCAGAGGTGACGCGCCCGCGACTCCGTCGTCGAGACAGGCGGTGGCGCGCCCGCGACCCGTTGCGGCTACCGCGAAGCCGCCCACCGTCGTACGCCATACGCCGCAGCCCCGACCGCCAGCACAGCCGTGCCCACGACCACGGAAACCACCGGCAGCGCGAACGCCAGCGTCACGCACCCGACGAGTCCGACCACCGGTACCACCCGCGTAACCAGGGCCGAACTCAGCGTCCAGGCGGACGCGTTGGCCACCGCGTAGTACGCCAGCACACCGAAGGAGGAGAACCCGATCGCGCCCCGCACATCCACCGTCGCGGCCAGCGCGGCGACCACCGCGCCCACGGCCAGTTCTGCCCGGTGCGGCACTTGGAAGCGCGGATGTACGGCGGCCAGGGCGCCCGGCAGATGATGGTCACGGGCCATGGCCAGCGTCGTCCGCGAGACGCCCAGGATCAGGGCGAGCAGTGAGCCGAGCGCGGCCACGGCGGCCCCCACCCGCACCACCGGCACGAGCTCCGGCACACCGGCCGCCCGCACCGCGTCGGCCAGCGGCGCCGAGGCCTGCCCGAGCCCAACCGACCTGAGCACGGAAAGGACAGCCACCGCGACCGCCGCGTACACCACGAGCGCGAGGCCCAGAGCCAAGGGGATCGCGCGCGGGATGGTGCGCGCCGGATCCCGTACCTCCTCACCGAGCGTCGCGATCCGGGCGTACCCGGCGAACGCGAAGAACAGCAGCCCCGCCGCCTGAAGCACCCCGCCCGCGCCGGCGGAGAGCCCGATGTCCAGCCGCCCGGCGTCGGAGGCGCCCGAGCCGAGGCACACGACCACCACGGAAGCGAGGACCGCCAGGACCACCGCCACGATCGCCCGCGTCAGCCAGGCCGACTTCTGTACGCCGCCGTAGTTCACGGCGGTCAGGGCCACCACGGCCGCGACCGCCACCGCGTGCGCCTGCCCCGGCCAGATGTACGCGCCCACGGTGAGCGCCATCGCCGCACAGGAGGCTGTCTTGCCGACGACGAACGACCAGCCCGCCAGATACCCCCAGAAGGCCCCGAGTCGCTCCCGCCCGTACACATACGTGCCACCGGAGGCGGGATACAGGGCCGCCAGCCGCGCCGAGGCCATCGCGTTGCAGTAGGCGACCACGGCGGCGACCGCGAGGCCGAGCAGCAGACCGGATCCGGCCGCCCGCGCCGCGGGGCCCAGCGCCGCGAAGATCCCGGCACCGATCATCGAACCGAGCCCGATGACCACGGCGTCCCCGACGCCAAGAGTGCGCCGCAACTCGGACTCGGACTGTGTCATGGGCCGCACCCTACTGATCAGTGCAACCGACAGGCGCCGAGGAGACGTCCTGCTCTTCAACACGGCACCAACACACGTGCGACCCACGGCAGGCAACATCCGCGCAGGCGCAGGCGGATTCACAGCCCGGCCGGACCGACGTCACAGCGCCGGGACAGCGTGGGCACAGCGCGGAAGGGCAGGTTCAGGGCATGGGCATCATCAGCTGGATCATTCTGGGGCTGCTGGCCGGCGCCATCGCCAAATTCCTGCTGCCGGGACGCGACCCGGGCGGCTTCATCGGAACGACCCTCATCGGCGTCGCCGGCGCGTTCATAGGCGGCTGGATATCAGCCCGCTGGCTGGACCACCCCATCACCAAGCAGTTCTATGACGGAACCACCTGGGCAGCCGCGATCGGCGGTTCGCTCGTCCTGCTGGTCATCTACCGCATCCTGTTCGGCGACTCGCGCCGCTGAGCGCGTACCCCTGAGGCCGCGGCCAGCAGGCGAGAAGGGTGGGCACTTCGGTGCCCACCCTTCCTCGTACGCGCAACGAACCGACCACGGGGGCCGGTTGACGAATCACCGCCGGCGGTCGTTCTACCGGTAGTTCACGAACTGCAGCGCGAAGTCGAAGTCCTTGCCCTTGAGCAGGGCCTGCACGGCCTGCAGGTCGTCACGGCTCTTCGAGCTGACGCGCAGCTCGTCGCCCTGCACCTGTGCCTTCACGCCCTTCGGGCCCTCGTCGCGAATGATCTTCGCCACCTTCTTCGCGTTCTCCTGGGAGATGCCCTCCTCGATCGACGCGAAGATCTTGTACTCCTTGCCGGAGAGCTGGGGCTCACCGGCGTCCAGCGCCTTCAGCGAGATGCCGCGCTTGATCAGCTTGGTCTCGAACACATCGAGGATGGCCTTCACCCGCTCCTCGGAGTTCGCCTCCATCAGGATCTTCTCGCCGGACCAGGAGATGGAGGCGCCGACGTTCTTGAAGTCGTAGCGCTGCGAGATCTCCTTGGCGGCCTGGTTGAGGGCGTTGTCGACCTCCTGCCGCTCGACCTTCGAGACGATGTCGAAACTGGAGTCGGCCATGTCCTGTGGCTCCTTGTATCGGGGTGCGTAGGGGCGGCCGTCGAGCCCGGCGTAGGCCCCCGGCCGCATCCGCATAAGCCTAGCCACCCCCCTCCCCCCAAGCGTCGATCAATTGGGTGGCGAAGCACCCCCGAGCATCAGGTATCGTTTACGTCGTTGCCACGGAGCACCGCCCCAAAGCGGGTCTCACGGCAGCAACCCCGGCGGTGTGCCCGAGCGGCCAAAGGGAGCAGACTGTAAATCTGCCGGCTCAGCCTTCCCAGGTTCGAATCCTGGCGCCGCCACATGAAGGTAGACCCCCTCCGAACTGCGATTCCGTAGTTCGGAGGGGGTTTCTTCATGTGCGGGGTCCTATTCGGTTGGCGACGCTCGTGGGCGGTCGGGATCCTCTCCCGCATGGCCAACTGGGCAACCTTCGTCGTCGTGTCGGACGACGGCGGTCATGAGGTGTACGAATCCCGCTTCGGAGTGGTCGGACTCGATATCGATCTGTCCGCGGGGCCCGGGGCCGTGCTGCCGTTCATCCGTGCCAAGAGTCGGGTGGAGGGCCCATGGCGGGACGACACCACGTGTGAAGGGTCGGCGGTGGCCCGGCTGGACCGTCGAGTGGCGGCGGGGCCGGTGGGACGAGCACGTGCGCGCCGCGAACGGCCTGTTCGTGCCGCCGTCGGTCCGCATGCTCCGTGCCCGTGCGGAGATCCGGGAGGAGGCGCGCCGTCACTGGAGCCGCACCCCGATACGACCCGCCGCCCACGGGGCACACTGATCCCATGTCATCGCGTCGCAGGAACTGCCCCGAGTGCCGTCGGGAGATCGCCGTCGTCGCGGGGCGGTTCGCTCGGCATGATCCGCCGGGTGCGCGGGGGAGCGGGGAGCTGGTCTCGTGTCCGGGGTCGCGCCGACAGACGCAGCTCGGGGCGGCTCAGCCGGCGCTGGACGGGTACGCCGTTCCGGAGTTCCCCGGGCAGCTTCCGCTGTTCTGACCGGCCGGGCACCCGACCAGGCACCCGACCAGGCACCCGACCGGGCACGCCCTTGGCATTGCATGCCACGAACCCCGCGCCCGCTCCTCGCCCCTTGGCTTCCCCCTGGCTCCTCGCCGCCTAGTTCCCCGCCACCGCCTTGACCGCCACCGAGATCGGTGTCGAGCCGCTGATCAGTTCCAGGGTCAGGCCGGCTGTCGCCGGGGTGTCCACCAGTTCGGCGAGGGCCGCGGCGACGTCGTCGCGGGGAATGGCTCCGCGGCCCGTGGAGGCCTCCAGTCGTACGAGGCCGGTGCCGGCGTCGTCGATCAGGCTGCCGGGGCGCAGGATCGTCCAGTCCAGGCCCGTACGACCGCGAACGTACTCGTCGGCCTCGCCCTTGGCACGCAGATACGCGTCGAAGACGTCGTCGCCCGGGTGCGCCGGGTCCGCGCCCATCGAGGAGACGACCACGTGACGGCGTACGCCCGCGCGTTCCGCCGCGTCCGCGAACAGGACGGCGGCGCCCCGGTCCACCGTGCTCTTGCGGGCCACGCCGCTGCCCGGGCCCGCGCCCGCCGCGAAGACGGCCGCGTCCGCGCCCTGCAGATGCGCGGCGACCTCCTCCACCGAGGCCGACTCCAGATCGCACAGGACCGGCTCGGCGCCGGCCGCCCGCAGATCGTCGCCCTGTTCGGCGCGGCGGATGATCCCCGCGACCTCGTCGCCGCGCGCGGCGAGCAGCCGCTCCAGCCGCAGCGCGATCTGACCATGACCTCCAGCGATGACAATGCGCATGTTTCCGACCGTACGCCCGGACGGACGCGTTCGCCGCACAACCCTGTGGACAACTCGTGTGTCACATGTGTGATCAATCGAATGAGCGAACGAGGGGATGTCGTGCGAACCCGCGCGGCATCGCAGAGGAGACCATCATCACCGCCATACGCAAGACCGTCACCGCGGCCGGCTGCGCCGCCGTCCTGCTCGCCACGGCGGCCGCCTGCGGCACGGTCCAGAACCTCACCGCCGGGCAGAAGGTGGACCACGCCGTCGACCGGCTCGGCGAACAGAAGTCGCTCGCCTTCCAGTTGGACCTCGACGCGGACTCCGACGCGCTCACCGCGCTGGCGGGCGACTCCGGCTCGGACGATGCCATCCCGCCGGAGGCCGCGAAGTTCCTCACCGGGCTGCGCGTCGACGTCGCCGTCAAGTCGAAGAAGCCGCTGGCGGATTCGGGCGAGAAGGACCTCATCGGTACGAGCATGAAGATCACGGGGGCCGACGGCGTCCTGGTCGAGTACCGGATCGTCGGCGACTTCACGTACTACCGCGTCGACATGAAGGCCGTCGGCGAGGCGATGGGCGTTCCCATGCCGACCGCCGACGAACTCCCGGACAGCGAGAAGGAGTTCAAGCACGTCCTCGAAGGCGACTGGGTGAAGATGAACACCCGCGACCTGGAGAAGGCCCAGAAGTCCTCGCAGGGCTCCGCGAAGGGAGCAGACAGCGCCGGCGACGTCGACGCCAAGACCCAGCGGAAGATCGTCAAGGCCGTGCGCGGTGTCATCGCCCACGACGTCACCTTCCGTGCCAAGGACGGCAGCGACGGCACCGAACACGTCATCGCCAGCGGCAACTTCCGTACCCTGATCAGGGGCGTCTTCGACAAGCTCCGGCCGCTGCAGGGCGACCTTCCGGCGGGCGCGGACCTCCCCTCGGACAAGGACCTCAAGGACGCCCCGAACAAGAAGGTCGCCGTCGACTTCACGCTGAAGAACGGCGACCTCACCCAGGTCAAGGTCGACCTCGCCCTCCTCGCCGAGGACCCGAAGGCCACCAAGCTGCCGCTGGTCCTGAAGTTCTCCAAGGCGGGCGACATCAGCGCGCCGGCGGGGGCCACGGAGATCCCCGCGGACAAGATGCCCGGGGGCAGCCCCCTCGGCGGCGGGCTGTTGGGCGGCAGCGAGCTCTGAGGACCCCGGCCCGCCGGTGGCACCAGCGGGTCATCACCGGGCACGCGCGCGTGGACGTTACGACGCGTGGACGTACGAGTGGACGTACAAAAGCATCCACGCGCGCGTGACGGCCTTTAGTGGCCCTCCACGCGCGCGTGGAGGGCCACTAAAGGCCGCTTCCCGTAACCGCTCTCCTATGACGGCTCTCCCCGCCCCTGCCGAGGCAACTCCATCCCCGCCGCGGCCGCCGAGTTGCAGTACTCCCGCACCGCGCTGGTCCGCGCCACCACGCGCCCCCGGTGCACCACGATCCGGCTGTACGCCAACGACAGCGCCCCCGCGAGCCGGTCCCCGCGCACGGCGAGCAACTCGGCCGGAAATCCAGCCTCCACGCGCACCTCGGGCAGTCCGAGCGCGGCCCGGGCGGCACAACTCACCGCGTCGTAGGCGTCCTCGGGCCGCAGCCCGTACCGCGAGGCCAGCAGATACGCGGCCTCCAGCGGGTCGCCGCGCCCCACCGGGTTCGATACGTCGCGCAGGGCGCCACTGCCCGCCGCGACCCGTACCCCGGCCGCCCGCAGCAGCCGTACGGGAGCGGTCCCGCGCCGTTCCACGGCCCCGCAGTCGCCCTGCGGCAGGCACACCACGGTCACGCCCGCCGCGGCGAGCTGATCGGCTGCCCGGGAGGCCGCCGCGGAGGGCAGCCGGCCGAGCCCGCCGCACGGGCCGAGCGTCACCCCGGGGCGCAGCCCGCCGGCCATAGCCGCGAGCCGGGCGAGCCGGGCGGGGTCCGCGCCGTCCGTGTGCAGGTCGACCGGGCAGCCGTGCTCGGAGGCGAGCTCCAGGATCGCCTCCACGTACCCCGTCGGATCGGGGTCGGCGTCCGGGCAGCCGCCCACCACGGAGGCGCCCATCTTCACCGCGTCCCGCAGCATGGCCAGTCCGTCGGCCCCGGCCACCCCGGTCAGCACCCGCGGCATCGCCACCGTCGTCAACTCGGCTAGCCCGCGCAGCGAACGGCGCGCCTGGAGCACAGCCGCCAGCGCGTCGAGCCCCTGTACGTCGCCGACGTGCACGTGCGAGCGCAGCGCCGTCGCGCCGTGCCCGAGTTGCAGCAGGGCGGCCTCGGTGGCCCGGCGCTGGACCTCCTGGGCGTCGTACGTGAGGGGGCCGTCGTCCTCGGCCGTCAGGGCCGTGTCGCTGTGGGCGTGCGGCTCGGCCGGGGCCGGCAGGAGGAGGTAGCCGTCGAGGTCCACCTTCGCCGCGAGGGCCCCGGGGGCGCCCCTCGTCAGGCTCCCGGCGGTGCCGACCGCCTCGATCCGTCTGCCGCCCAGCCGCACGTCCACGGTCCGGCCGTCGGTGAGCCGCGCCCCGCACAACAGGAGCGTGGCCGTGTCGGTCTGTCCCGACCGGGAGTGGGGTGGCTGCGGCTGACTGTCGGGCATCGCGCTCCTGGGGCTCGGGGGCGGCTGCGGGAGGGGCGACTGCGGAGCGTGAGGACACAAGATCACGCAGCGTGAGTCGAGCCTAGGGCGGCGATCCGTCCGCGTCGGGGAGGAGCGCAATAGTCGTACCGGTGTGGTCCGTGGCCGTATCGGTGTGGTCCCGCGGCTCGCATCCGTGGTGTTCCACGGCTCGTACGCGTGGTGTTCCGTGGCTCCTACCCGTGTGGTCCCGCGGCTCGTAACCGCGTGGCCGCCCGGGTGAGGGCGGGCCTACCGGTATGGGCGGGAACGCACCTGTGGTCGGAGGTGATCCGTGGTGCGTGAGGGGCTCGTGAACGGCTGCGGGAACGCCTGGGGAAACGGCCGGGAACAGGCCGGGGCGGGTGCCGCGAAACGGATTTGGGCGATCGGCGGCCGACCGTGTAATGTCTTCATCGCTCGCCCCAATAGCTCAGTCGGTAGAGCGTCTCCATGGTAAGGAGAAGGTCTACGGTTCGATTCCGTATTGGGGCTCTGGTGGGTGAGGTTCCCGTCGCAAGGCGGGACCTGATCCCATCAAAGCGGTGTAGCTCAGTCGGTAGAGCAAGCGGCTCATAATCGCTGTGTCACCGGTTCAAGTCCGGTCACCGCTACTGACAGTAGCCGATTGTGGGGTCGGTCCTTCGATCGGCTACTCTTCTATGCGTTAATCGTCCCATCCGTTCGTCAAGGAGCACTCCTGTGGCTGCCACCGACGTCCGCCCGAAGATCACGCTGGCCTGCGTGGAGTGCAAGGAGCGGAACTACATCACCAAGAAGAACCGGCGTAACGACCCGGACCGACTGGAGATGAAGAAGCACTGCCCGCGTTGCAACGCGCACACCGCGCACCGCGAAACGCGATAAATCAGGCTCGTACACGAGGCCGTCCCCTTCACGGGGGGCGGCCTCGCGTCGTTATAGAGAACCAGGAGGTGCCGAGCCCATGGCGCTCGACCAGTCCTTCGTGGGGCGGTCCTACCCGCCCACCGACCCCTATGAGGTCGGCCGGGAGAAGATCCGCGAGTTCGCGGAGGCCGTTGGGGACAGTAACCCTGCGTACACGGACCCGGAGGCCGCCAAGGCGCTCGGCCACCCCGATGTGATCGCCCCGCCGACTTTTGTGTTCGCGATCACGTTCAAGGCCGCGGGCCAGGTCGTCCAGGACCCGCAACTGGGCCTCGACTACAACCGCGTGGTGCACGGCGACCAGAAGTTCGCCTACACCCGCCCGGTGCGCGCGGGCGACCGGCTCACGGTCACCTCGACCATCGAGTCGATCAAGTCCCTGGCGGGCAACGACATCCTGGACATCCGTGGCGAGGTCCACGACGAGGCGGGCGAGCATGTCGTGACGGCCGTCACCAAGCTCGTGGCGCGCGCGGCGGAGGTGGGCTGACATGACCGCGAAGATCTCTTACGCGGACGTCGAGGTCGGCACCGAGCTGCCGGCCCAGACGTTTTCCGTGACTCGTGCCACGCTCGTGCAGTACGCCGGTGCCTCCGGGGACTTCAACCCGATCCACTGGAACGAGAAGTTCGCGGTCGAGGTCGGTCTGCCCGACGTCATCGCGCACGGCATGTTCACCATGGCCGAGGCGATCCGCGTCGTCACCGACTGGGTCGGCGACCCGGGCGCGGTCGTCGAGTACGGCGTCCGCTTCACCAAGCCCGTCGTCGTCCCGAACGATGACAAGGGCGCGACCGTCGAGGTCAGCGCCAAGGTCGGTGCCAAGCTCGACGACAACACCGTTCGCGTCGACCTCACCGCGACCAGCGCGGGTCAGAAGGTCCTGGGCATGTCGCGCGCGGTCGTACGACTGGCGTGAACGCGTAGCGCGGGCAGTAGCTGTGCGTGAAGTAATGCGTAGCGCGGGCTGTTGCAATGTGTGAAGTGGCGCACAGCCCCGGCGGTAGTCATGCGAGGTAGCGCATGGCGTCGGCCGTGGTCGTGCGTGAAGTAAGGGGCGCTCGCCATTGCGGGCGCCCCTTACTGATCATTCAGCCGGACCACGCGGGTGAGTCTCGCGGCGCCGCCCAGGTGGATCACCGGCCCCGCTGGGCCGGGCTGTGCCGTGGCGGTGATCGTGGCCGGGCTGCCCAGGGAGTCGCCCATGTCCACGGCGATACGGGTGATGCCCTGACCGGCCAGGTGGGCGGCGAGGCAGGCGGTGCTGTTGGCGTTGGCGATGTCCTCGGGGACGCCGATCGACGGGGCGAACATACGGGCGGCCGCGCGGCCCGTGGGCTCCGGCACGGAGTAGACGTAGCAGCCGAGGAGGCCGAGCCGGTCACAGGCGGCCCGCAGTGCAGCGGAGTCCGGGGTGAGCGCGGCGAGGGCGGACCGGGTGGTCAGGGGGACCAGCAGACGCGGCCGTCCCACCGAGGCGACGGCGGCACCGGGCGCCAGCGTGTCCCGGGTGATGCCGAGAGCGGTGAGCACGGCCCCGCACTCGCTCTCTGTGGGCTCCCGCAGATCCACGGGGCCCGGTTCGAAGGCCGCGTTCACCGACGCCCCCTGAGGCGTCCCCTCGGACGTCCCGTCACATGTCCCGTCGCGCAGGCACCAGCCCTCGAAGACGCGTCCTGAGGCGTGCAGACGGGTCCGGTACCCCTCGCCTCCGGCTCGTGCGGCGAGGAAGGCCAGGGCGGCGACCGTTCCATGGCCGCAGGCCGGCAGCTCTCCCTCGGAGGTGAAGAAGCGCAGGGAAACCGCCGCACCGCTGTGCTGGGCGCCGGACGGGGAGACGAAGACCGCATGCGATGTCCCGGCCAGCACCGGCACACGACGACGCTGCTCATCGCTGAGCGGCGTCTCGTCCAGCACCGCCGTCGGGCTCCCGCCGCCGCCGTTCCGCAGACAGGCGTCCACGATCGCGACTGGTAGTCCATGGGCGAGGGGCAGTCCATGCGCACTCATCGGCAGCCGGCCGACACGGCAGTGAACATCACGCCAAGCAACGTACCAAGTAGGCGACTTGGGAATCCTGGACGCCGGTCTGCGGATCGCCGGATCGCCGGATCGCCGGATCGGCCAGTCCGGATCGGCCAGCCGGGCTTGCCCGGCCAGCCCGGCCAGCCCGGCAGAGAGTCCGTCGGCAGAGAGCCCGCCGTCGGGGATGTCGGCGACTCCGGCCGGGCGCCCCCTCGGTCCAGTCGGACGACGTCCCAGAACCCCCCTTGACGTAGTTAGTGATTGAGTACTAACTTAGTCGCATGGTCAGGATGAGCGCAGAAGAGAGGCGCGAGAGCGTCATCCGCGCGGCGATGAGCGAGTTCGCCCGAGGCGGCTACTACGGCACGTCCACCGAGGCGATCGCCAAGCGTGTGGGTGTCTCGCAGCCGTATCTCTTCCGGCTCTTCCCGGGTAAGAAGGCGATCTTCCTCGCGGCGGCGGAGCGCTGTATGGAGCTCACGCAGCGCACCTTCGAGGAGGCCTCCAAGGGGTTGGAGGGCGAGGAGGCCCTGCACGCCATGGCGAACGCGTACGTGAAGGTCATCGCGGAGCAGCCCGAACGACTGCTCATGCAGATGCAGATGTACGTGGCGGTGTCGGCGGCCGAGGAGGCCGGCGACCGCGAACTCGGCGAGGCGGTGCGGGCCGGCTGGATGCGGCTGTGGGACACCGTTCATGTGCCGCTCGGGGCCGATGTGGACGAAACCGCGACGTTCATGGCGTACGGAATGCTCATCAACTGCCTGGTGTCCATGGGGTTTCCGCCCGAGCACCGGGTCTGGGAAGGGCTCTACCCGTCGGCGCGCGTCACGGGCCGGCTGGAGAAGTAGGGCGGAAGTAGGGCGAAAAGCAGGGCAGGGAAGGCGGAGATCGGCGCCTTTTCGTGGGCACGTTCATGGGTGCAAAAGTTAGTCATCAATAACTAACCGTTGGCAGTAATCACGCTCTGGGGGAGCGATGTCACAGCAAACCGCACAGACCGCACGTCGCGGGGGAGCCGTCTGGGCCCTCGTCATCACCAGCGTCGCCGGATTCATGGCGGCTCTCGACAACCTCGTCGTCACCACCGCACTGCCCTCCATCCGCAAGGACCTCGGGGGAGCGCTGGGCGACCTGGAGTGGACCGTGAGCGCCTACACGCTCACCTTCGCCGTGCTGCTGATGTTCGGCGCGGCTCTGGGTGACCGGTTCGGCCGCCGTCGGCTCTTCATGACCGGACTCACCATCTTCACCGGCGCGTCCGCCGCCGCGGCGCTGGCGCCGGGCATCAACTCCCTGATCGCGGCCCGCGCGGTCCAGGGCGTCGGCGCGGCCATCATGATGCCGCTCACCCTGACCCTGCTGACAGCCGCGGTCCCGGTCGCCAAGCGCGGGATGGCGTACGGGATATGGGGCGCCGTGAACGGACTCGCGGTCGCCTCCGGACCCCTCATCGGCGGCAGTCTCACCGAGCATGTGTCCTGGCAGTGGATCTTCTGGCTGAACGTCCCGTTGGGCCTGGCCGTGCTGCCGCTCGCCCGGCTGCGGCTCGCCGAGTCGCACGGCACCGGCGCACCGCTGGACATCCCCGGCACCCTGCTCGCCAGCGGCGGTCTCTTCGGCATCGTCTACGCCCTGATCCGCGGCAACATTGACGGCTGGACCAGCGGCCCCGTGCTCACCGGCCTGATCGCGGGCGGTGCGCTCCTCGCCGGCTTCGTCTACCACGGGATCCACAGCAAGAACCCGATGCTGCCGATGCGCCTCTTCCGCAGCCGCGCCTTCTCCGCGATCAACGCCGCGAGCCTGCTGATGTTCGTCGGGATGTTCGGATCGATCTTCCTGCTCAGCCAGTTCCTCCAGGGCGTCGTCGGCTACTCGCCCACCGAGGCGGGTCTGCGGATGCTTCCCTGGACCGGGATGCCGATGATCGTCGCCCCCATCGCCGGATACCTCTCGGACCGGATCGGCGGCCGCCCGGTCGTGACCGTCGGTCTCGCGCTGCAGGCTGTCGGGCTCGGCTGGTTCGCCATGATCGTGTCGCCCGACGTGTCGTACGCCGCCCAGCTCCCCGCCCTGATCATCAGCGGGATCGGCATGGCGCTGTACTTCGCCCCGGCCGCGAACCTCGTGATGTCCAGCGTCCGCCCGTCCGAACAGGGCATCGCCTCCGGCGCCAACAACGCCCTCCGCGAGGTCGGCGGCGCCCTCGGCATCGCGATCCTGGCCTCGGTCTTCTCGGCCCAGGGCGGCTACGAGTCCGCACAGCGCTTCGTGGACGGGCTCTCGCCGGCGCTGTGGGTGGGTGCGGCGCTGGTCGGCGTGGGAGCGGTGGCGGCGGCGCTGCTGCCCCGGCGGCAGCCGGTGACCGAGACGCCCGCGGCTGCCTCGGCCTCGGCCTCGGCGCCCGCTCTCGAAACCGTCTCCCACTGAAATCCCGGAAGGAGCCTCGCGATGCCTACTCTGCCCTGGACCGTGCCGAACACGCCGCCGCTCCACGCCGAGGTGCACGTCATGGCCTCCCGGTTCGAGACCCGCACCTTCTGGGGAGCGCTCCGGTTCCTCGTACGGACGCCGGGCGTGTGGCGCCAGGTCGGCAAGGCGCCCGGCGCGTACGGCGCCTCCCTGAAGGCGGCGCCCCTGCGGCGGACCTTCTGGACCCTGTCTGCCTGGGAGTCGCCCGCGGCGCTCAAGCAGTTCGCACGCTCTGGCGCGCACGCCCCGTCCGCGGGCGGCCTCCGGACCCAGATGAAGGACGCGACCTTCCTCACGTGGACGGCGTCCGCCGACGAACTGCCCCTTGACTGGGCGCAGGTGCTGCGGCGCTTCGACTGAGCCGCGGATGAGCGCGAACGGCCCTGCCCTGACGGGCGGGGCCGTTCGCGTGCGGTGCGCGCCGGGGGCGTGAACTCGCGCACCGCGTGCCGGGGGCGTGGAGCCTGGGTTCGCGCGCGGGGGAGGAGGCGTGGGCTTGTGTCTTGCGTGCGGGGCTTGAGCGCATGCCTTGCACGCGGGGCGTGAGCATGAGGCCTTGCGCGAGGGGTGCGATCCCATGCCTCGCGCCAGGAGCGTGAGCCCCCGGGGTGCGCGCGACGGACGTGAGCCCCGGGTCGTGCGCGCCGGACGTGAGCCGCGTGTCTCGCGAGAGGGGCGTGAGGGCGGGCCTTGGATGAGGGGCGTGAGCGGGCCTTGGATGGGGGCGCGAGTGCACGCCTGGCGCGCGGGGCGTGCGTGCATGCCTTGCGCGCCGGTGGTGCGATCCCATGCCTCGCGCCCCCGGGTGGCCAAGCGATCCCCCGCCTTCTCGTACTCTTGGGCCCGTGCAGGAACTCCACGATGCCCCGCTCGCCCCGCTGACCACCTTCCGGCTGGGGGGTCCCGCGACCCGGCTGATCACCGCCACGACCGACGCCGAGGTGATCGCCGCCGTGCGCGAGGCCGACGACGCCGGTACGCCGCTGCTGGTCATCGGCGGTGGATCGAACCTGGTCATCGGTGACAAGGGCTTCGCCGGGACCGCCCTGCGCATCGCGACGAGCGGCTTCGCCCTCGACGGTACGAGGCTGGAGCTGGCGGCGGGCGAGGTGTGGACCGACGCGGTCGCCCGCACCGTCGAGGCCGGGCTCGCGGGCGTCGAGTGCCTCGCCGGCATCCCCGGCTCCGCGGGCGCGACGCCGATCCAGAACGTGGGCGCGTACGGTCAGGAAGTGTCGTCGACCATCACCGAGGTGATCGCGTACGACAGGAAGACGCGCGAGACGGTCACGCTGACGAACGCCGACTGCGCGTTCTCGTACCGCCACAGCCGCTTCAAGGCCGACCCCGAGCGCCATGTCGTGTTGCGCGTCCGCTTCGAGCTGGAGGACGCGGAGGGCCTGTCGGCGCCGATCAAGTACGCGGAGACGGCTCGCGCGCTGGGCGTGGAGGCCGGGGACCGGGTGCCGCTGGCCGCCGCCCGCGAGACGGTTCTCAAGCTGCGCTCGGGCAAGGGCATGGTGCTCGACCCCGAGGACCACGACACCTGGTCCGCCGGGTCGTTCTTCACCAACCCGATCCTCACGGACGAGGAGTTCGCCGCGTTCCACGCGCGCGTGGAGGATCGGCTCGGCGCGGACGCCGTGCCGCCCGCGTACCCGGCGGGCGACGGCCACACCAAGACCTCCGCGGCCTGGCTGATCGACAAGTCGGGCTTCACCAAGGGCTACGGCAGCGGGCCCGCCCGGATCTCCACCAAGCACACGCTCGCCCTCACCAACCGGGGCGAGGCCACCACCGAGGATCTTCTCGCGCTGGCCCGCGAGGTCGTCGCCGGCGTCCGCGACGCCTTCGGGATCACGCTGGTCAACGAGCCGGTGACCGTCGGAGCCGAGCTCTAGCCGGTCACGCGTCCTGGCACGCGGCGAGGCTCCAGTGGCCACGGCCATGGTCGCGAGCACTAGTAGGCCACGCCCACCCCCTGCTTCACCGTCCCGGCGTCGCCGATCATCGCCAGCATCGCGTGGGCCACGTCGGCGCGGCCGATGAACCGGCCCTTGAGCGGGAAGCTGCCGACAACCGTGCGGTACGTGCCGGTCACCGGCTTGTTCTGGAGGCGTGGCGGGCGGACGACCGTCCAGTCGGTCGCGCTGCGGGCCAGCTCGTCCTCCATCTCCTTCAGGTCGGCGTAGACGTCCTTCAGGATCCCGGAGATCACGCCCCGCATGGCACGGTCGACGAGTGCGGAGCCCTCCGGGTCGGGGCCGACCGGACTCGCGCTCACCACCAGCAGCCGCCGGGCGCCCTCCGCCTCCATGGCGCCCAGCACCGTTCGGGTCAGCCGGGCCGCGACCCCGGCGTCCTTGCGGCTGCGGGCGCCGAGTCCGGAGAGGACCGCGTCCCTTCCCGCGACCGCGGGGCACAGCGCCCCCGGGTCCGTGAGGTCGGCGCGGAACACCTCCAGGCCCGCGCCCGTGACCGTCAGCCGCGCGGGGTCCCGTACGACGGCCGTGACCTGGTGGCCCGATTCCAGGGCCTGCCGGACGATCTCCTGGCCGATGCCGCCTGTGGCACCGAAAACGGTGAGTTTCATGGCCTGCTCCCCTTCCGCTCCCCGTGGATGGATGAGTGGTGGGTGAGTATTCACTCACCCTCTCGCCTCCTAGAGTGAGTAAGTACTCACCCACCCGTCAAGCTTGATTGGTTGCGCCATGGAATCCTTGGGCCCCATGCAGCAGAAATCCGCCGCGGAGCCCGCGCCGCAGAAACCGGCCAGGATCCGCATTCTCGACGCGGCGCACCAGCTCATGCTCACCGTCGGACTCGCCCGCGCGACCACCAAGGAGATCGCCAAGGCGGCGGGCTGCTCCGAAGCGGCGCTCTACAAGTACTTCGCGAGCAAGGAAGAGCTGTTCATCCGCGTCCTGGAGGAGCGACTGCCCACACTGGGCCCCCTCCTGGGCAGGCTCACGGCGGAGCCGGGGGAGCACACCGTCGAGGAGAACCTCACGGAGGTCGCCCGCCAAGCGGCCCTCTTCTATGAGCAGAGCTTTCCGATCGCCGCCTCCTTGTACGCGGAAACGCAGCTCAAGCGCCGCCACGACGCGGCCATGCGGGCCATGGGCGCGGGCCCGCACATGCCCATCAGGGGCGTCGACGCGTATCTGCGCGCGGAACAGCGGGCCGGGCGCATCCACCCCTACGCCGACACCTTCGCGGCCGCGTCACTGCTCCTCGGCGCGTGCGCCCAGCGGGCCTTCGCGTACGACTCGACGGACGAGGGCGAGCCGCCACCCCTGGACACCTTCGCCCCGGCCCTGGCACGCACGCTGCTGCGGGGCATCTCCGTCGCCGAGGGCCCGTACTGAGCCGCGCCACACCTCGCTGTGTGACCCCCTGGGTGGTTCGTCGGAAGGTGGGGGCTGGTCGCGCAGTTCCCCGCGCCCCTAAAAACACGACCCCGCACCCGGCGACGCACAGGGCCCCACCCACCCCCAGCCAAGACGGCGGCGCAGTCGGCGACGCAGCGAAGGGGCCGTGCCGGTACGTCCAGCCCGTCGCATACGTGGTTATGGCCAAGTTCATGCTGTGGCAGCAGGCAGCAATGCCCACCGGCGACGGGGTGGACGTACCGGCACGGCCCCGACCCACCCACCGGACCGCCTACGCGCACTTCAAGCGACCGGACCGCTGAGCCAGTCGTCCACCCCGGCCAGCAGCTTCGCCCGTACGTCCGCCGGGGCGGCCGAGGCGCGGATGGACTGCCGGGCCAGCTCGGCCAGTTCCGCGTCCGTGAAGCCGTGGTGGTGGCGGGCGATCTCGTACTGGGCGGCCAGCCGGGAGCCGAAGAGCAGGGGGTCGTCGGCGCCGAGGGCCATCGGGACGCCTGCCTCGAAGAGCGTGCGCAGGGGGACGTCCTCCGGCTTCTCGTAGACCCCCAGAGCGACGTTCGAGGCCGGACAGACCTCGCAGGTCACCCCGCGGTCCGCGAGCCGCTTCAGCAGCCGCGGGTCCTCGGCGGCACGCACCCCGTGGCCGATCCGCGAGGCGCCCAGGTCGTCCAGGCAGTCGCGGACGGAGGCCGGCCCGGTCAGCTCGCCGCCGTGCGGAGCGGACAGCAGCCCGCCCTCCCGCGCGATCGCGAAGGCCCGGTCGAAGTCCCGCGCCATGCCCCGCCGTTCGTCGTTGGAGAGCCCGAAACCGACGATGCCCTGGTCCGCGTACCGCACGGCCAGGCGGGCCAGCGTACGGGCGTCCAGCGGGTGCTTCATCCGGTTCGCGGCCACCAGGACACGCATCCCGAGCCCGGTCTCGCGCACCGTCGTGTCCACCGCGTCCAGGATGATCTCCAGGGCCGGGATCAGACCGCCCAGGCGAGGTGCGTACGACGTCGGATCGACCTGGATCTCCAGCCACCCCGAGCCGTCCTTGAGGTCCTCCTCGGCGGCCTCGCGCACCAGGCGCCGAATGTCCTCGGGGTCCCTCAGGCACGACCGCGCGGCGTCGTACAACCGCTGGAACCGGAACCAGCCGCGCTCGTCCGTCGCCCGCAGCTTGGGCGGCTCCCCGCTGGTCAGCGCGTCGGGCAGATGGATCCCGTGCTTGTCGGCCAGTTCCAGCAGGGTGGTGTGCCGCATCGAACCGGTGAAGTGCAGGTGCAGATGGGCTTTTGGCAGTTCAGAGACATCACGTACACGCTCCATCCCAGGATCTTGCCGTACGTGGATGGCGTGCCGGTAGCGCTTTCCCTGATCGGGGGCTTGCCCGAACGAAGAAGCGGGCCGCCTCCCCGAAGGGAAACGGCCCGCACACGCACGCGTGGAGCGCGAAAACGTCAGTCCCGCGCCTCGGCCAGCAGCTTCTGGATCCGGGAGACGCCCTCGACGAGGTCCTCGTCACCCAGGGCGTACGACAGACGCAGGTAGCCCGGCGTGCCGAAGGCTTCGCCCGGGACGACCGCGACCTCGGACTCCTCCAGGATGAGCGCGGCCAGCTCGACCGTGTCCTGGGGGCGCTTGCCGCGGATCTCCTTGCCGAGGAGGGCCTTCACCGAGGGGTACGCGTAGAAGGCGCCCTCGGGCTCCGGGCAGAGCACGCCGTCGATCTCGTTCAGCATGCGCACGATGGTCTTGCGGCGGCGGTCGAAGGCCTCGCGCATCTTCGCGACGGCCGTCAGGTCCCCGGAGACGGCGGCGAGCGCGGCGACCTGGGCCACGTTCGACACGTTCGACGTGGCGTGCGACTGGAGGTTGGTCGCGGCCTTGATGACGTCCTTCGGGCCGATGACCCAGCCCACGCGCCAGCCGGTCATCGCGTACGTCTTGGCGACGCCGTTCACGACGATGCACTTGTCGCGCAGCTCGGGCACGACCACGGGCAGCGAGTGGAACTCGGCGTCCCCGTAGACCAGGTGCTCGTAGATCTCGTCGGTCAGGACCCACAGGCCCTTCTCGGCGGCCCAGCGGCCGATCTCCTCGATCTGCTCGCGGGTGTAGACCGCGCCCGTCGGGTTGGACGGGGAGACGAAGAGCAGCACCTTGGTGTTCTCGGTGCGGGCGGCCTCCAACTGCTCGACCGAGACGCGGTAGCCGGTGGTCTCGTCGGCGACCACGTCCACGGGGACACCGCCGGCGAGACGGATCGACTCCGGGTACGTCGTCCAGTACGGCGCCGGGACGATGACCTCGTCGCCCGGGTCGAGGATCGCGGCGAAGGCTTCGTAGATGGCCTGCTTGCCGCCGTTGGTGACGAGGACCTCGGCGGCCTCCACCTCGTAGCCGGAGTCGCGCAGGGTCTTCGCGGCGATCGCGGCCTTCAGCTCGGGCAGGCCGCCGGCGGGCGTGTAGCGGTGGTACTTGGGGTTCGAGCAGGCCTCGATGGCGGCCTGGACGATGTAGTCCGGGGTCGGGAAGTCCGGTTCACCCGCGCCGAAGCCGATCACCGGACGCCCGGCGGCCTTCAGGGCCTTGGCCTTGGCGTCCACGGCGAGAGTGGCGGACTCGGAGATCGCGCCGACTCGGGCGGAGACCCGGCGCTCGGTGGGAGGGGTTGCAGCGCTCATGGGCCCCATCGTTTCAGACCGGAAACGCCCCCGGCACGCGGGTTTCACAGACTGAACATCGGCAGAACATTCATCCGGATCCGGACGGCTCACCAGTCGATCTTCGGCGGACAAAGCCCGTACGGACACTTTCTGTTCGACGACCGGCCCCGGACCACGTACACTCTCACCTCGTTGGCCTTCACGGGCCGCACTCACCCGGTGCACACCGAGCACTCGGGCGGATGCGGTACGTTGGGGGAAATCAAAGGGTCGTAGCTCAATTGGTAGAGCACTGGTCTCCAAAACCAGCGGTTGGGGGTTCAAGTCCCTCCGGCCCTGCTACACACTCCTTCGCCAGGATGTGTGCGCATGTACGTACTGCAATGCACCGCCGTGCGGCTCAACCGGGCGCGGCACGGCCACGACCCGGAATCAGGTGAGGACGAGTGACGGACGCCGTGGGCTCCATCGACATGCCTGATGCCGAGGCGCCCGAGTCCCAGAAGAAGGCCCGCAAGGGCGGCAAGCGTGCCAAGAAGGGCCCGCTGAAGCGCCTCGCCACCTTCTATCGCCAGATCGTCGCGGAACTCCGCAAGGTCGTCTGGCCGACTCGCAATCAGCTGACGACGTACACCACAGTGGTGATTGTGTTCGTCGTCATCATGATCGGCCTGGTGACCGTGATTGACTATGGGCTCAACCACGCCGCCAAGTACGTCTTCGGCTGAGCCGAGAGCGAAGGGCGCCGTCACCGGCGCCCCTTTCGCGTGTTCCACCCCCATGTATCCAGGAAGAAGCAGCCACCGTGTCTGACCCGAACCTGAACGACGCCATCGAGTCGGTCGAGTCCGTAGACGACGAACTCGACATCGTCGAGGGCGCGGACGTCGAGGACGACGAGGTCGAGGCTGCCGACGCCGCCGCCGGCGAGCCCGCCGAGGAAGCGGCCCTGCACGTCGAGGACGAGTCCGGTGAGGACGTCGAGGACGAGGACGTCTCCGAGGAGGACCTCGCCGTCGAGGCCGAGGACGCCGACGAGGAAGAGGCCGAAGAAGAGGCCGAGCCCGTCGACCCCGTCACCGCCCTGCGCGAGGAACTGCGCACGCTCCCCGGCGAGTGGTACGTCATCCACACGTACGCCGGTTACGAGAACCGCGTGAAGACCAACCTCGAGCAGCGCGCCGTCTCGCTGAACGTCGAGGACTTCATCTTCCAGGCCGAGGTGCCGCAGGAAGAGGTCGCGCAGATCAAGAACGGCGAGCGCAAGACGATCAAGCAGAACAAGCTCCCGGGCTACGTCCTGGTCCGCATGGACCTGACGAACGAGTCCTGGGGCGTCGTCCGCAACACCCCCGGCGTCACCGGCTTCGTGGGTAACGCCTACGACCCGTACCCGCTGACCCTGGACGAGATCGTCAAGATGCTCGCCCCGGAGGCCGAGGAGAAGGCCGCCCGCGAGGCCGCCGAGGCCGAGGGCAAGCCCGTCCCGCAGCGCAAGCTCGAGGTCCAGGTGCTGGACTTCGAGGTCGGCGACTCGGTCACCGTCACGGACGGCCCGTTCGCCACGCTGCAGGCCACCATCAACGAGATCAACGCCGACTCGAAGAAGGTCAAGGGCCTCGTCGAGATCTTCGGCCGCGAGACCCCGGTCGAGCTCTCCTTCGACCAGATCCAGAAGAACTAGCTCCTTCTGGACGTACGTCTTCCGAACAGGTCAGACGGGCTGTCACAGCCGGTCTGACCTGCTCGGTTTTTAGCTGCACATGGATACCCGTTATCGTTGTGCGGTATGCCTCCATCCGGATCATCACCTCGGTTGAAGGCAGCCGTCCGGGGCGACTCGGACGTAGGAAGGCGAAAACGAAAGAGGACCCGGAATGCCTCCCAAGAAGAAGAAGGTCACGGGGCTTATCAAGCTCCAGATCAACGCCGGTGCGGCGAACCCGGCCCCGCCGGTCGGCCCCGCGCTCGGTCAGCACGGCGTCAACATCATGGAGTTCTGCAAGGCCTACAACGCCGCGACCGAGTCGCAGCGTGGCTGGGTCATCCCGGTGGAGATCACGGTCTACGAGGACCGTTCCTTCACCTTCGTGACCAAGACTCCGCCGGCCGCGAAGATGATCCTCAAGGCCGCGGGTGTCGAGAAGGGCTCCGGCGAGCCGCACAAGACCAAGGTCGCCAAGATCACCCAGGCGCAGGTCCGCGAGATCGCCACGACCAAGCTGCCCGACCTCAACGCCAACGACCTGGACGCCGCGTCGAAGATCATCGCCGGCACCGCCCGTTCCATGGGCATCACGGTCGAGGGCTGACACCCACCTTCGTAGGAACCATGCGGCTTCGGCCGCACGTGGCAGGGCCTGCTCGGTCCGCACCACGACTCCTCAGAACACATCAGGAGCAGCAGTGAGCAAGCGCAGCAAGTCTCTCCGCGCTGCGGACGCCAAGATCGACCGGGAGAAGCTTTACGCCCCGCTCGAGGCCGTCCGTCTCGCCAAGGAGACCTCCACCTCGAAGTTCGACGGCACCGTCGAGGTCGCCTTCCGCCTGGGTGTCGACCCGCGCAAGGCCGACCAGATGGTCCGTGGCACCGTGAACCTCCCGCACGGCACCGGTAAGACCGCCCGGGTCCTGGTCTTCGCGACCGGTGACCGTGCCGAGGCCGCACTCGCCGCGGGTGCCGACATCGTCGGCTCCGACGAGCTCATCGACGAGGTCGCGAAGGGCCGTCTGGACTTCGACGCCGTCGTCGCCACCCCGGACCTCATGGGCAAGGTCGGCCGCCTGGGCCGCGTGCTCGGTCCCCGTGGCCTGATGCCGAACCCGAAGACCGGCACCGTGACCCCGGACACCGCCAAGGCTGTGACCGAGATCAAGGGCGGCAAGATCGAGTTCCGCGTCGACAAGCACTCGAACCTGCACTTCATCATCGGCAAGACCTCGTTCGACGAGACCAAGCTGGTGGAGAACTACGGCGCCGCGCTGGACGAGATCCTTCGTCTGAAGCCGTCGGCCGCCAAGGGTCGCTACATCAAGAAGGCCACGATCAGCACCACGATCGGCCCCGGCATTCAGCTCGACTCGAACCGCACCCGCAACCTCCTCGTCGAGGAGGACCCGGCCGCCGTCTGAGCCTCCCGCTCACCCTGGTGACCGCGTCGCGTACGCGTTCTTGACACGGGCCCTGCAACCTTTCGAGGTGCGGGGCCCGTCTCCTTTTCCGGAGACGTTCCCGGGGCGAACCCGCGGACGATATTCCGGATACGAGTGTCAGTGGGCTGCGCTAGCGTGCAGAGCACAGGATTCGCATAGGGGTGGGGACCAATGAAGAGCACGACCGTGCGCCGCGTGACCCTTTCGATCGCGCTGACGACCGCTCTGGCGGGGGTGGCCGCCTGTGGTTCCTCCGGCGGCTCGGGGAGCTCCGGCAAGGACGACAAGGCGGTGCACAAGGGCACGACGCACGTCAGCCCGATAGCCGCCCTGCGCTCCGTTGATAAATCCACCGACAATGCGGATTCCGTCAAATTCGACTCCACGACGACCCTGGGCACGATGACGTCCGTCAAGATAGACGGCGCCCTTCAATGGGCCGATGGTCACAACACCGGCAACGCCACGATCACGTACACGGGCGGCACGTCCGCCGAGATGATGCGTCAGCTGGGCAGTACTTCAATTCAGGCTCGCTATCTGCCAGACGCCTACTACGCGAAGATGGGCGACAAGTTCGCAGAGCAGGCGGGCGGCAAGCACTGGATCAAGTACGCGTACGACGACCTGGCAAAGCTCGGCGGGGGCTCAGGCGCGTTTCTGAAGGACCAGATGCAGAACACCACGCCGAACCAGTCGGTGAAGCTCCTGCTGGCCTCCGGCGACGTCAAGAAGGTCGGCGAGGACAGGGTGCGCGGTGAGCAGACCACGCACTACTCGGGCACGGTGAACGTGGCGGACCTGGCGACCAAGACCTCCAACCTCAGCGCGAGCCAGCTGGCCGACCTGAAGAAGCAGCTCACGGCGGCCGGCGTCACCACGGAGAAGGTCGACATCTGGGTCAACGGCGACAACCTGCTGGTCAAGAAGGTCGAGAAGGGCGAGCTGTCCAGCGGCACGATGTCCTCGACGGCGTACTACAGCGACTACGGCGTGAAGGTCTCCGCCACGGAGCCCCCGGCGAGCGACACCGCCGACTTCAAGGACCTGCTGAAGGCGCAGAGCACGGGCGGCACCACCTCCTGATCGCGATCTCCTGATCGCACCTCCGGATCGAACCTCCTGAACCCCACAGAACTCAGAAGACCGCCTGAACCCCCTGGGCTACGCTCACGGCCGACTGTCTGTGAATCGACCATTTGTTTCCTGGGGGGAATTATGGGGTTTTCTGTGGATGCGGCCGTGCGGCGCAGGGCGGCGGGCGTGACGCTCGCCGTCCTGGTCCTCGGCGGGGGCGGCGTCGCCTGTACGAAGAGCGACGCGGGGGAGTCGCCCAAGATGTCGCCCGCGGCGGCCGTCGCCAAGGCGGCGAAGAACGCGGACGACATCACCTCCCTCCGCTACCGCATGTCGGGCCGGGTCCCGCAGGAGGGCAGGGTCGGGGGCGAGGGGGCGCTGAGCCTGAAACCGTCGGCCATGAGCCTGAGGACGGCCGCGCTGGACGGGCCCGACAAGGGGAAGAGCGTCGAGATGCGGCTGGTCGACGGGGTGCTGTACATGGGCGGGGGCGCCGAACCCGTCGGGGGGTCGGGCGGCAAGCACTGGATGAAGTTCGACCTGTCCGGGCACAGCCGCACGTCCGGCGGGATGACGTTCGACACCACCAAGTGGCGGGACGAGACCGGCAAGAACCCGGCCCAGGAGGCCGGCTTCCTGGCCGGCTCCAAGGACGTGAAGAAGGTCGGCACCGAGAAGGTCGGCGGCGTCCGGACCACCCACTACAAGGGAACGGTGACCCTCGACGCCATCCGCGCGGACCTGAAGACCAAGGACAAGGCGGTGCGGGAGCGGCGCGAGAAGAACCTCAAGCAGTACGAGGAGATGGGCGCCGACAAGCTCACGATGGACCTGTGGATCGGTCCGGACGACCACACCAAGCAGTTCCGGGTGCGCGCCGCCGCCGACAAGGGCCCGTTCGACGTCACCATGACCTTCCTCGACTACAACAAGCCGGTGACCATCAAGGCCCCGGCCGCCAAGGACACGGTCGACCTCGCCCAGGCGATGAAGGGCGCCCAGAAGGGCTGAGCCAGGGCCGTGCTGGGCGGATTTGCTTGACAGTGACCCCTTCACGTACTCTTCCCCAGAAGCCAAAGACCGCTGGTCGTTGCCTTGCGCTCGTAAGAGGGCGGGGTGGCCGAAGGATCCGCTGAAACTGCGGACGACCCGCGTAGGTGACCGTGGAAGTGCTCCCGGGGTTCGCATGCCCAGCTTGCGGACGTACCGGTCGAGCTACGCCCCGTGCGCCTGCGCCGGGGCGTTTCGTTTTGACAGCCCCTTCTGAGCGGTCCTCATCACCCGGAAGGAGGCCACGCTTATGGCAAGGCCCGACAAGGCTGCCGCGGTAGCCGAGCTCGCGGACCAGTTCCGTAGCTCGAACGCCGCTGTGCTGACCGAGTACCGGGGTCTCACCGTGGCGCAGCTCAAGACGCTGCGTCGTTCGCTCGGTGAAGACGCCCAGTACGCCGTGGTGAAGAACACGCTGACCAAGATCGCGGCCAACGAGGCCGGGATCTCCACGCTCGACGACCTGTTCAACGGTCCGACGGCGGTCGCCTTCATCACCGGTGACCCGGTGACGTCGGCGAAGGGTCTTCGTGACTTCGCCAAGGACAACCCGAACCTCGTCATCAAGGGCGGTGTCCTTGACGGCAAGGCGCTGTCCGCCGACGAGATCAAGAAGCTTGCGGACCTCGAGTCCCGCGAGGTTCTGCTCAGCAAGCTGGCCGGTGCGTTCAAGGGCAAGCAGTCCCAGACTGCCTCGCTCTTCCAGGCGCTCCCCTCGAAGTTCGTCCGCACCGCGGAGGCGCTTCGTGCCAAGCAGGCCGAGCAGGGCGGTGCCGAGTAATTCGGCTCGCGCATTGACCGCCGCCTGAGGCGACGGTCGTAGCGGGCCGAACGTACGCCCGCCTCACCAGTACATCCGGCACCTGCCGAATTAGTGGAAGGACGCCATCATGGCGAAGCTGTCCCAGGAAGAGCTGCTCGAGCAGTTCGAGAACCTCACCCTCATCGAGCTCGCCGAGTTCGTGAAGGCCTTCGAGGAGAAGTTCGACGTCACCGCCGCCGCCGCGGTCGCCGTTGCGGGTCCCGCCGTTGCCGGCGCCCCGGCCGAGGCCGCTGAGGAGCAGGACGAGTTCGACGTCATCCTCACGGGTGCCGGCGAGAAGAAGATCCAGGTCATCAAGGTCGTGCGTGAGCTGACCTCGCTGGGTCTGAAGGAGGCCAAGGACCTCGTCGACGGCGCTCCGAAGCCGGTCCTCGAGAAGGTCGCCAAGGAGGCCGCCGAGAAGGCTGCCGAGTCCCTCAAGGGCGCCGGCGCCTCCGTCGAGGTCAAGTGACCCGACGAGTCGTCACGACTCCTCTCGCGGGCTGACACAGCCGCTCAAGTAGCGCTGTAACGCTGACGCACTGAAGAGCGATCACCCATCTGGGTGGTCGCTCTTCGGCGTTCCAGGGGTCCCCGTAGCGGCTGCCTTGCGCTGTCGGTCGCGACGAGTATGGTGATCTTCGTTCGTGTCTCCAGCCGCCCGTGACGGGCTGCAGGACGGGTTGCAAGACAGGCGGCACGTGACGATCGCAGCACTTGCTCAAGGCATGGGGGGCCTTGACGAACCGCACGCAGCGCGCAATTCTCAGGACGCGTCGTCACAACGATCCGGATCCGAGGCATGGATCGACGGCGAAGAGGGCAGTATCGATGTGCATTGAGGGCGTGGCTTGCCGCAGGTGTTGAGAACAACGAGGGTCTCAAAAAACCGGGACTGGACATCAGTGGGCCTTGTGGCTACACTGACCCTTTGCGCTGCCTGTTAGCTGCCTCCTGCCCGTCACCAGGGGCATGCCCTCGCTTGACACCGATGACTTGATCATCCCTGACCTGGCCTTATCCGGCTGAATCAGGAACGGCCTGTCTCTGTGTCCCAGTGGGGGGCCGGTACGCGCGTAGTGAGTCCGAGCCCTCGGAAGGACCCCCTCTTGGCCGCCTCGCGCACTGCCTCGACCGCGAATATGAACAACGGCGCCAGCACCGCCCCGCTGCGCATCTCCTTTGCAAAGATCAAGGAGCCCCTCGAGGTTCCGAACCTTCTTGCGCTGCAAACCGAGAGCTTCGACTGGCTGCTCGGCAACGCCGCGTGGAAGGCTCGTGTCGAGGCGGCTCTGGACAGTGGACAGGACGTCCCCACGAAGTCCGGTCTGGAAGAGATCTTCGAGGAGATCTCTCCGATCGAGGACTTCTCCGGGTCGATGTCGCTGACCTTCCGCGACCACCGCTTTGAGCCTCCGAAGAACTCCATCGACGAGTGCAAGGACCGTGACTTCACGTACTCCGCGCCGCTCTTCGTCACCGCCGAGTTCACCAACAACGAGACCGGCGAGATCAAGTCCCAGACGGTCTTCATGGGCGACTTCCCGCTCATGACCAACAAGGGCACCTTCGTCATCAACGGCACCGAGCGTGTCGTGGTGTCGCAGCTCGTCCGCTCGCCGGGTGTCTACTTCGACTCCTCCATCGACAAGACGTCCGACAAGGACATCTTCTCCACGAAGGTCATCCCGTCCCGGGGTGCCTGGCTGGAGATGGAGATCGACAAGCGCGACATGGTCGGTGTCCGCATCGACCGCAAGCGCAAGCAGTCCGTCACCGTTCTCCTGAAGGCTCTTGGTTGGACCACCGAGCAGATCCTCGAGGAGTTCGGCGAGTACGAGTCCATGCGCGCCACCCTGGAGAAGGACCACACCCAGGGCCAGGACGACGCGCTGCTCGACATCTACCGCAAGCTGCGTCCGGGCGAGCCCCCGACCCGTGAGGCTGCGCAGACGCTGCTCGAGAACCTCTACTTCAACCCGAAGCGCTACGACCTCGCGAAGGTCGGCCGCTACAAGGTGAACAAGAAGCTCGGCAGCGAAGCGCCGCTGGACGCCGGGATCCTGACCGTCGAGGACATCATCTCGTCGATCAAGTACCTGGTGAAGCTGCACGCCGGTGAGACCGAGACCGTTGGTGACAACGGCGCTTCGATCGTCGTCGAGACCGACGACATCGACCACTTCGGCAACCGTCGTCTGCGCAACGTCGGCGAGCTCATCCAGAACCAGGTCCGCACGGGTCTGGCTCGTATGGAGCGCGTCGTCCGCGAGCGCATGACGACTCAGGACGTCGAGGCGATCACGCCGCAGACCCTGATCAACATCCGGCCGGTCGTCGCCTCCATCAAGGAGTTCTTCGGCACCAGCCAGCTGTCGCAGTTCATGGACCAGAACAACCCGCTGTCGGGTCTCACCCACAAGCGCCGTCTGTCGGCGCTTGGCCCGGGTGGTCTCTCCCGTGAGCGGGCCGGCTTCGAGGTCCGTGACGTGCACCCGTCGCACTACGGCCGCATGTGCCCGATCGAGACGCCTGAAGGCCCGAACATCGGCCTGATCGGTTCGCTCGCCTCGTACGGCCGGGTCAACGCGTTCGGCTTCGTCGAGACGCCGTACCGCAAGGTCGTCGAAGGCGTCGTCACCGACGACGTCGACTACCTGACGGCCGACGAAGAGGACCGATTCGTCATCGCCCAGGCGAACGCGATCCTCTCCGAGGACATGCGCTTCGAGGAGTCCCGCGTCCTGGTCCGCCGCCGTGGCGGCGAGATCGACTACATCCCGGGCGACGACGTCGACTACATGGATGTCTCGCCGCGCCAGATGGTGTCGGTCGCGACCGCCATGATCCCGTTCCTCGAGCACGACGACGCCAACCGTGCCCTCATGGGCGCGAACATGATGCGTCAGGCCGTGCCGCTGATTAAGTCCGAGGCGCCGCTCGTCGGCACCGGCATGGAGTACCGCTGCGCCGTCGACGCCGGCGACGTACTCAAGTCGGAGAAGGACGGTGTGGTCCAGGAGGTCTCCGCGGACTACGTCACCACCGCCAACGACGACGGCACGTACACCACGTACCGCCTGCACAAGTTCTCCCGCTCGAACCAGGGCACCTCCGTCAACCAGAAGGTTGTCGTGGACGAGGGCGCCCGGGTCATCGCCGGCCAGGTTCTGGCCGACGGTCCGGCGACCGAGAACGGCGAGATGGCGCTCGGCAAGAACCTGCTCGTGGCGTTCATGCCGTGGGAGGGTCACAACTACGAGGACGCGATCATCCTGTCGCAGCGCCTCGTGCAGGACGACGTCCTCTCCTCGATCCACATCGAGGAGCACGAGGTCGACGCCCGTGACACCAAGCTCGGCCCCGAGGAGATCACCCGGGACATCCCGAACGTCTCCGAAGAGGTCCTCGCCGACCTCGACGAGCGCGGCATCATCCGCATCGGTGCCGAGGTCGTCGCCGGCGACATCCTGGTCGGCAAGGTCACGCCCAAGGGTGAGACCGAGCTGACCCCGGAGGAGCGCCTGCTCCGCGCGATCTTCGGTGAGAAGGCGCGCGAGGTGCGCGACACCTCGCTGAAGGTGCCGCACGGCGAGATCGGCAAGGTCATCGGCGTCCGCGTCTTCGACCGTGAAGAGGGCGACGAGCTGCCGCCGGGCGTGAACCAGCTGGTTCGTGTCTACGTGGCGCAGAAGCGCAAGATCACGGACGGTGACAAGCTCGCCGGCCGCCACGGCAACAAGGGTGTTATTTCGAAGATCCTTCCTATCGAGGACATGCCGTTCCTCGAGGACGGAACTCCGGTCGACATCATCCTCAACCCGCTCGGTGTGCCGTCCCGAATGAACCCGGGACAGGTTCTGGAGATCCACCTCGGCTGGCTCGCCAGCCGCGGCTGGGACGTCTCCGGCCTCGCCGACGACTGGGCGCAGCGCCTGCAGGCCATCGAGGCCGACGTGGTCGCCCCGGGCACCAACGTCGCCACCCCCGTCTTCGACGGTGCGCGTGAGGACGAGCTCGCGGGTCTGCTGCAGCACACCATCCCGAACCGCGACGGCTCGCGCATGGTCCTCCCGACCGGCAAGGCGCCGCTGTTCGACGGCCGCTCCGGCGAGCCGTTCCCGGAGCCGGTCTCGGTCGGCTACATGTACATCCTCAAGCTCCACCACCTGGTCGACGACAAGCTGCACGCCCGGTCGACCGGTCCGTACTCGATGATCACCCAGCAGCCGCTGGGTGGTAAGGCCCAGTTCGGTGGCCAGCGCTTCGGTGAGATGGAGGTGTGGGCGCTGGAGGCTTATGGCGCCGCGTACGCCCTCCAGGAGCTGCTGACCATCAAGTCCGACGACGTGACCGGCCGCGTGAAGGTCTACGAGGCCATCGTCAAGGGCGAGAACATCCCCGAGCCCGGCATCCCCGAGTCCTTCAAGGTGCTCATCAAGGAGATGCAGTCTCTCTGCCTCAACGTGGAGGTGCTGTCCAGCGACGGTATGTCCATCGAAATGCGTGACACCGACGAGGACGTCTTCCGCGCGGCGGAGGAGCTCGGCATCGACCTGTCCCGGCGCGAGCCGAGCAGCGTCGAAGAGGTCTGACGGGAGTCCGACGGGCCTTCGACCACCTGTGGAAAAGGTGACGAAGGCCCGCCGGCCCCAGGACCCCCGTATCAGACCCCTAAGACTTACAACCCTGAGAGGGATTGACGCATAGTGCTCGACGTCAACTTCTTCGATGAGCTCCGGATCGGTCTGGCCACCGCTGACGACATCCGTCAGTGGAGCCACGGCGAGGTCAAGAAGCCCGAGACCATCAACTACCGCACCCTCAAGCCCGAAAAGGACGGACTCTTCTGCGAGAAGATCTTCGGTCCGACCCGGGACTGGGAGTGCTACTGCGGCAAGTACAAGCGCGTCCGCTTCAAGGGCATCATCTGTGAGCGCTGTGGCGTCGAGGTCACTCGCGCCAAGGTGCGTCGTGAGCGGATGGGCCACATCGAGCTGGCCGCTCCTGTCACCCACATCTGGTACTTCAAGGGCGTTCCGTCGCGGCTGGGCTACCTGCTCGACCTCGCCCCGAAGGACCTCGAGAAGGTCATCTACTTCGCGGCGTACATGATCACGTACGTCGACGACGAGCGCCGCACCCGTGACCTGCCCTCGCTGGAGGCGCACGTCTCCGTCGAGCGTCAGCAGATCGAGAACCGTCGCGACTCCGACCTCGAAGCCCGCGCCAAGAAGCTCGAGACCGACCTGGCCGAGCTTGAGGCCGAGGGCGCCAAGGCCGACGTACGCCGCAAGGTGCGCGAAGGTGCCGAGCGTGAGATGAAGCAGCTGCGTGACCGTGCGCAGCGCGAGATCGACCGTCTCGACGAGGTGTGGACCCGCTTCAAGAACCTCAAGGTCCAGGACCTGGAGGGCGACGAGCTCCTCTACCGCGAGCTGCGTGACCGCTTCGGCACGTACTTCGACGGTTCGATGGGTGCTGCGGCGCTGCAGAAGCGCCTGGAGTCCTTCGACCTGGAGGAGGAGGCCGAGCGCCTCCGCGAGATCATCCGCACCGGCAAGGGCCAGAAGAAGACCCGTGCGCTGAAGCGGCTGAAGGTCGTGTCTGCCTTCCTGCAGACCTCCAACAGCCCCAAGGGCATGGTCCTCGACTGCGTCCCGGTCATCCCGCCGGACCTTCGCCCGATGGTGCAGCTGGACGGTGGCCGCTTCGCGACCTCCGACCTGAACGACCTGTACCGCCGTGTGATCAACCGCAACAACCGCCTCAAGCGACTCCTTGACCTCGGTGCCCCCGAGATCATCGTGAACAACGAGAAGCGCATGCTTCAGGAGGCCGTCGACGCGCTCTTCGACAACGGCCGTCGTGGTCGCCCGGTCACGGGCCCCGGCAACCGTCCGCTGAAGTCGCTGTCCGACATGCTCAAGGGCAAGCAGGGTCGATTCCGTCAGAACCTGCTCGGCAAGCGTGTGGACTACTCCGCGCGTTCCGTGATCGTCGTCGGTCCGCAGCTGAAGCTGCACCAGTGTGGTCTGCCCAAGGCCATGGCGCTGGAGCTCTTCAAGCCGTTCGTGATGAAGCGCCTGGTCGACCTGAACCACGCGCAGAACATCAAGAGCGCCAAGCGGATGGTCGAGCGCGGCCGCACGGTCGTCTACGACGTCCTCGAAGAGGTCATCGCCGAGCACCCGGTTCTGCTGAACCGTGCGCCCACGCTGCACCGCCTCGGCATCCAGGCCTTCGAGCCGCAGCTGGTCGAGGGCAAGGCCATCCAGATCCACCCGCTCGTCTGCACCGCGTTCAACGCGGACTTCGACGGTGACCAGATGGCCGTGCACCTGCCGCTCTCCGCGGAGGCGCAGGCCGAGGCCCGCATCCTGATGCTGTCCTCGAACAACATCCTGAAGCCGGCTGACGGTCGCCCCGTCACCATGCCGACCCAGGACATGGTTCTTGGTCTGTTCTTCCTCACCACCGACGGTGAACTCCGCGACGTCAAGGGCGAGGGCCGTGCGTTCGGCTCCACCGCCGAGGCGACGATGGCGTTCGACGCCGGCGAGCTCGCGCTCCAGTCGGCCGTCGACATCCGCTTCCCGGTGGGCACCATCCCGCCGCGCGGCTGGACCCCGCCGGCGCGCGAAGAGGGCGAGCCGGAGTGGCAGCAGGGTGACACCTTCCGCCTCCGTACGACTCTGGGCCGTGCGCTCTTCAACGAGCTGCTGCCCGAGGACTACCCGTTCGTCGACTACTCGGTGGGCAAGAAGCAGCTCGGCGAGATCGTCAACGACCTGGCCGAGCGCTACCCCAAGGTCATCGTGGCGGCGACGCTCGACAACCTGAAGGCGGCGGGCTTCTACTGGGGCACCCGCTCCGGCGTCACCGTGGCCATCTCCGACATCGTCGTCCCCGAGGCGAAGAAGGAGATCGTCAAGGGCTACGAGGCTCAGGACGAGAAGGTCCAGAAGCAGTACGAGCGCGGTCTGATCACCAAGGACGAGCGCACGCAGGAACTCATCGCGATCTGGACCAAGGCGACCAACGAGGTTGCCGAGGCGATGAACGCGAACTTCCCGAAGACGAACCCCATCTTCATGATGGTTGACTCGGGTGCCCGAGGAAACATGATGCAGATGCGTCAGATCGCCGGTATGCGTGGTCTGGTGTCGAACGCCAAGAACGAGACGATCCCGCGTCCGATCAAGGCCTCCTTCCGTGAGGGCCTGTCGGTGCTGGAGTACTTCATCTCGACGCACGGTGCTCGTAAGGGTCTGGCGGACACGGCCCTCCGTACCGCCGACTCGGGTTACCTCACCCGTCGTCTGGTCGACGTCTCCCAGGACGTCATCATCCGCGAGGAGGACTGCGGCACCGACCGTGGCCTCAAGCTGCACATCGCGGAGCGCGGCGCGGACGGTGTCCTGCGCAAGGCGGAGAACGTCGAGACCAGCGTGTACGCACGTGCGCTGGCCGAGGACATCACCGTCGACGGCAAGGTGCTGGCCCCGGCCAACACCGACCTCGGCGACGTCCTCATCGACGAGCTCGTCAAGTACGGCATCGAGGAGGTCAAGACCCGCTCGGTCCTGACCTGCGAGTCCGCCGTCGGTACCTGCGCCATGTGCTACGGCCGTTCGCTGGCCACCGGCAAGCTGGTCGACATCGGTGAGGCGGTCGGCATCATCGCCGCCCAGTCCATCGGTGAGCCCGGCACGCAGCTGACGATGCGTACCTTCCACACCGGTGGTGTGGCCGGTGACGACATCACCCAGGGTCTGCCCCGTGTCGTCGAGCTCTTCGAGGCTCGTACGCCCAAGGGTGTCGCCCCGATCTCGGAGGCGGCCGGCCGCATCCGTATCGAGGAGACCGAGAAGACCAAGAAGATCGTCGTCACCCCGGACGACGGCAGCGACGAGACGGCGTTCCCGATCTCGAAGCGTGCCAAGGTCATGGTGCACGAGGGCGACCACGTCGAGGTGGGCCAGAAGCTCACCTTCGGTGCGACCAACCCGCACGACGTGCTGCGGATCCTCGGTCAGCGCGCGGTCCAGGTCCACCTGGTCGGCGAAGTCCAGAAGGTCTACAACTCGCAGGGTGTGTCGATCCACGACAAGCACATCGAGATCATCATCCGGCAGATGCTGCGCCGTGTGACGATCATCGAGTCGGGCGACGCGGAGCTGCTGCCCGGCGAGCTGGTCGAGCGTTCGAAGTTCGAGACCGAGAACCGTCGTGTGGTCCAGGAAGGCGGCCACCCGGCCTCCGGCCGTCCGCAGCTGATGGGTATCACCAAGGCCTCGCTGGCGACCGAGTCGTGGCTGTCGGCGGCGTCCTTCCAGGAGACGACCAGGGTTCTGACGGACGCGGCGATCAACGCCAAGTCCGACTCCCTGATCGGCCTCAAGGAGAACGTCATCATCGGTAAGCTCATCCCGGCCGGTACGGGTCTGTCCCGCTACCGCAACATCCGGGTCGAGCCGACCGAGGAAGCCAAGGCCGCGATGTACTCGGCCGTCGGCTACGACGACATCGACTACTCGCCGTTCGGCACGGGCTCCGGCCAGGCCGTCCCGCTGGAGGACTACGACTACGGTCCGTACAACCAGTGAGCGGTAGGCAGTAAGCAGTAGGAGGTACGAAGGGCGGTCACCCCAGTCGGGGTGGCCGCCCTTCGGCGTTCGCCGGCCTCAGCGCGGCAGTTGCAGGTACGGCTCCAGGGCGCGCAGCCGGGTGTAGTTGTCCGGGTGGCTGGTCAGGAGCTTGGCCAGCCCGCCCGGCTCCTTGAGCTTCTTGCCCTGCGCGGCGGCGTACGCCTTCGCCGCGTCCTCCTCGGCCTGGAAGTGGTGCAGGACCTGGGCCATCTCGGTCGCGAAACCGAGGGCCGCGGCCTGCTGGTCGGCGCGCAGCTCGCCGAGGCGGCCGGCGTAGGCGAGCAGGTAGGGCGCGATGACGAGGGGGATGGTGATGTACCAGGCGACGATGAACCCCGCGACCACGAACATCCCCATGAAGAGGACCAGGATCCCGGTCGCGGCCAGCGAGAAGACACTGGCGACGGCGAGCGCGATCCGGGCGAGCCCCCGGGTCAGCGCCCAGGCGATCCGGCCGGGCAGCGAGTACCAGTAGCCGAGCAGCCCGGACCAGGCGTGACCGCCGGTGTGGTGACCGAGTTCATGGGCGAGTACGGCGGCGAGGTTGCTGCTCGGGATCCGGTTCAGCGAGTAGGTGGTGACGCTGACGACATGGCCGGCGACCGCGGACGCGTTGAGGTCGTCGCTGTTCTCCACCATCAGTTCGTACGTGTCGGCCTCGATGCCCGCGCGGGCGGTGACCTCGCGCCAGATCGGCTCCAGGCGCGCCCGCTCCTCCGCCAGCGGCGCCCGCAGCTTGATCACGCGCCGGGCGAACAGCAGCTCGGTGGGCCGGTGGAAGACGAGGGCCCCGGAGGCCAGCCAGGCCACCACGACCAGCCATCCCACCACCGAGCCGAACAGGGGCACCGCGACCGCCGCGACCACGGCGAAGCTCACCAGGAAACCCGGGATCTGCGTCGCCAGCTGCCCTATCGCCGTGGCGTCGGCACCCCGCTGATGAGCCGCCACGTGGACGCGGGAGCCCTCGTGGCGGTAGTCGAGGTCGTCGGGCGCGACGGCCGGCCGCGGCACGAAGGGGGCCGGCTGCGGGGCCTGGGCGGGGTACTGCGGGGCGGGGCCGGGGTACGGAGCCGCGGCTCCCGGGTGCTGCGGGGGCGCGCCGGGGTAGGCGGGAGGAGCCGTCGGGTACTGGGGCGGCGCGGGGGTGGCCTGCGGGTAGGACGGGGGAGCGGCCGGGGCACCTGGGTACGGGTACGGGGGCGGGGTCGCGGCGCCGGGGTACTGCGGCGGGGTCGCGGCTCCCGGGTATGAGGGCGGGGGAGTGCCGGCTCCCGGGTACTGGGGCGGGGGAGCGGAGGCGCCGGGGTACTCGGGCGGCGGTGTGGCCGTGCCCGGGTACTGGGGCTCCGGGGACGCCGGTTCTGGTGGCTGGGACATGGGGCTCCTTCGGGTCTTCCTGTCTGGGGACGTCAGCCGATGAGCAGGGCGGTGGGCAGCAGGGCCGTGCCGGCGCAGAAGGCGATCAGGCCGGTGCGGATCCACTGGTGCTTGCGGGCGGCGATACGGCTGGTCTCGGTGAGCGCCGCCGTGAGTCCGGCGGCGGGGTCGCGGTCGGTGTCGGCGAGCGCGGTGGCCAACTGGCCCTCGCGTACGGCCTGTTGGATGTCGCCGAAGTAGCACAGCGGCTGGCCGGGCGCCCAGGAGCCGCGGCGGTAGCGGGGGAGTACGGCGAGGAGCAGCGCGAACAGGGAGAGCGCCAGAGCGGCGGCCCCGGCCCACCACAGGGCGGTCCCGGCCCAGGTCAGTTCCCTCGGCGTCCAGTCCCGCCCGGCCAGCAGCCCGCTGAACACTCCCGCCGTCATCCCGAGCGCCGCCACCAGCACGGACGCCTTGCTGTCGGCCCGGGCGATCTCGCCGCGCAACTCGGTGAGCAGCCGCTCGGCGGTACGGGCGCCACCGGTCGCGGGCAGGGTGCCAGGGGTGGTCACGCGGACCCCGCTTCGGGGGAGTCCTGCGGCGGTACGTCGGCGGCGGCGGCCTCGCCCGTGCCGGGGGCCGGGGGCACGACGGGGGCGGGGCCCGCGGCGGCGTACGGCGGCGGCGGTGCGTAGGGGGCGCTGGGCGGCTGCGACGGGCCGTACGGGGCACCTGGCGGCTGCTGCTGGGCGTACGGCGGTGCCGGTGGCCGGTCCTGCGGTGCCGGGCTGTACGGCTGCTGCGGAGGGGCGGGAGGCGGCGCGGCCTGACCGGCGTACGGGGGCTGGCCGGCGTACGGAGGCTGACCGGAGTAGGGAGGCTGAGGCGCGTACGGCTGTGCGCCGGGCTGTGGCGGCTGGCCGGGGTGGGACGGCTGGCCCGGATACGGCGGCTGCGGCGGTACGTACGGCTGTCCGGGTGTCGCCCCCGCGGGCAGCGCCGCCTGGCCGCCGTCCTGCGCCGGCGATGTCTGCTGCTGGATCAGGTCGTTGACGGCGCGCAGGGTCGAGCGGGCGGACTCGGCTCTCTGGAAGTCCTCCAGGGTGTCCCCGGCGATCAGTTCCAACTGGGTCTTGATGATGGACAGTTGGTCTCTCTGGATGGAGCCGACGACCAGCTGGGTGTCCTCGGGGTGCTGGGCGAGGTGCAGGGCCCAGGCGCCGACGCCGCCGTGCTGGAGGTGGTACTGGTAGAAGTTGATCTTCTCGGTGATCAGCTGGTGGTTCTGCTGCTGGCGCAGGGCCTCCAGCTCGTACTGCTGCCGGGCCTGACGCAGCCGGAACTCGTGCTCGGGGTCGAGCATTTCGGACTCGTAGCGCAGACTCCGCTGCCGCTTGCGGTGCGCGATCGCCTCGTCGTCCAGTCGAAGGCGTACGACACAGGTCACGGCGAGGCCGATGCCGGCCGCGAAACCGCCTGTCTCGACGGCCTGTTGGACCGCGCGCTCGGCGGACGGGCTGTCCTCGATGGGGAAGCGGCGGCTGACCGGCCGCGCGAACTGGTGGAGTTCACGGGTCAGCCTCGTGGGCACGTCACGCTCACCGCTCGCCACGTACGCGATCGGATCCGCCACCCGCCAGGTCAGATCGGCCGTGGCGCCGAAGGAGAACGCGTCGTCGTCGCTGGGCAGTTCCAGGTCCAGCTGCACCGGGTGGCTACCCATGTCCACCTCGTACACCGAGGTGTAGCGGCGGGTCGCCGCGTCCGAGCGGCTCGGCCGGTGCGGCGGGATGTAGACGTCGTACGAGCCCTTGGCGGTGACGAAGACGAGCGCGTGGTCGATCGCGGTCATCTGGCGCCGGGCGGTGTAGTCGAAGCGCGAGATGGGCTTCACGGTCAGCACGGGGTCTCTCAGTGTGCTGTGCCGGTTGGCGTCCTGCTGCCACTCCGGCTGACGGCGGAACTCCGCCATGGTTCAACTCCTCGATGGATCTGGATCTGTGGTGGAGGGGATCAGTACGCCGAGCAGCCGGTCGGCGATCGGTGGGCGCGGGCCGCCGTCCGGGGCGCGCAGGTTGAGCAGTTCGTGGCTGAGGCGCTTGTGGTCGTCCGCCGTCACGACCAGCGCGGGCAGCAGGAACTCCAGGGCGTTGGCCGCGTCCGCCCGGCGTCCGGCGGTGTGCACCCAGGTGTGCAGGGCGTTCAGGGCCCCGCGGGTGTGTGTGCGGTCGCCGAGCGCGGTGCGCCAGAGGGTGGCGAGGTCGCGGGCCGAGTCCGGCTCGTACATGCCCGTGGTGGCGTACCACTCGACGAGCGCGTCCTCCTCGTCGTTGTCGCAGGCACGGACGAACGCGGCGAGCGCGAGCGCGCGGACCGAGGCCGTGTCGTGGTGGAGCAGCCGCACCAGCTCGGAGAGCATCTCGCCGCGCCGGACGCCCACGGAGAGCAGCAGGGCCGTCGAATCGATCAGGTTGTCCGCCTCGGCCTGGCTGCTGCCCCCGGCGCGGGCCCGGGCGGCGAGCGCGCTCAGTGCGGGCCCCGCGAGGTCGGGGCGGAGCGGTGTGAGCAGTCCGAAGGCGCGGATCGCGGTCCAGCGGCGGGCCCAGTGGGAGTCCGTGCACCACTGGGTGAGCAGGCGCAGCACGACAGGCGCGTCGAGGAGCTGGGCGAGCGTGAGCGTGTTCGCCGCGGTGACCCGGGGGCCGAAGGCCTTGGAGACGGCCCAGCCGTCGATCAGCAGCGCCACCGCCGAAGGCAGGTCGGCACGGGCGAGCAGCGCGGTGGCCGCGGCGGCCCTGGTCCGGACGACCGGGCGGCCGTCGCGGGCCAGCTCCTTCAGCCAGGCGACCAGCGCGGGCCGGGCCGACGGATGGCCCGTCCACACCTCGGTGAGCAGGACGCGCGGGGTGTTCTCCTTGCGGAAGTACGCCGTGAACTGCGGAACCGCGCCCCATTCGGTCGCCTCGTCGCGCACTTCCCCCGCGGCCCGCGCCCGCTCCAGGCGCGTCTCGGCGGCCAGCCCGAACACCGGGATCTCCGGCGGCTGTTCGGGGTGCTGCAAGCGCTGGAAGTGCACGAACAGCTTGTCGGCGAGTTCGGCGGCGAGGACGTACGGGGCCTGGTCGAAGACGGCGAGCGAGATGAGGAACGCCTTGTCCCGCAGGGTGGCTTCGGGGTCGCTCAGCCACTCCCGGCACTGCTGCTCGACCGCGGCCTGCCCGAAGTCCGCGAGCCGTGCCGCCGCTTCCTCGCTGCCGTCGTAGCCGGCCACCTCCGCCGCGAACTTGGCGGCCTCGGCGGGACGGTGGGCGCCGCGGGAGAGGAAGTCGCGCACGGGCGAGAGGGCGAGGAGACCGTCGATGTCCCGGTGGCCGGTCAGGTGTGCGCGCAGCACGGCCGCCGCCTCCGGTGCCTCCCAGCGCGACGGAGTGACTCCCAGCAGGAACGGGGTGTTCTCGACGGTCACCACCAGATACCCGTCGACCTTCTTGAGCTGGTCGCGGGCCGCGAGCAGCTGGGTGTCCCGCAGCGGCCGATTGCGGCTCAGCGGCAGGTCGCGCAGGACATGGCCGCCCGGCGCGGAGAGGTGGGTGGCCAGGGCCGCGGGGCTCGTCTCCGAGGAGAGGGCGTGCACGGCGGGGACGCCCAGGCGGCGCAGCAGCATGCGGGCGGCCGCGTACCGGCCGCTGGAGTGGGCGCCCGCGAGGACGAGGACGCGTTCCTCGCGCAGCCGGGCCAGGGCGGCCGTGAACGCCGGGGTCTCGACGAAGACCGCGGCCAGCGCGTCGAGCTGCTGTGCGGGGATCTCTCCGGAGGCGTAGGCCGCCGAGGCAGCCGGGCCGTGGTGGTGGATCTCCGTCTTGCCGCCCATGAACACATCACGGGCGACACCGCCGGAGACGCCGTGCTGGTCGCCGCCGACCAGGCTGCCGCCGAAGGACGCGGCCTCGCCGAGGATGAACCCCGGGGTGTGCGCGACGAGTTCGCGCTGCGCGGCCCGGGCCTCCTGGGTCCGCTCCACGGGCTCCTCGCCGTGGTCGTTTCCGTGGTCGCCGCCGTCGGCGTGGTGCGGTTCGGCGGTTCGGTGCGGCTCTCTCGGCTCTGCCGGTGGTACGTCGTCGGGGGCCGGCGCCGCGGGCGGGGGCACCGTCACGCCGACTCACCCCCGGACCCGCCCAGGTGTACGTCTCCGGTGACCTGGCCGCCGGAGACGCCGTGCTGGTCGCCGCCGACGAGGCTGCCGCCGAAGGTGGGGGAGCCGCCGTTGAACTGGATGACGACGCCGCCGGGAGGGGTGGCGGGACTGGCGGAACCGGCGGGGCCGGCAGGTCCGGGGGAAGCGGGCGGTTCCGCGCCCGGCGCCGGGCTCTCCCCCGAGTCACCCGGCGCCGGGGCTCCCCCCTTTTCACTGTGGTCGTCGGTGCCGCGCGTCCCGCTGTGCTCGTCGGCGCCGTGCGGTACCGGGCCGTGCAGCCAGGCCCGCAGCGCACCGTTCTTGCTGTCCACCGTCACCGGGTGGAAGTCTTCCGCCGGGATGCCTGGGTGGCCGTGGCGCACGATCCCCGTGTGCACGCCCTCCGAGACGCACAGGGCGAAGTCGTCCGCCCGCTCGCGCAGGGCCGCGCGCAGCAGCTGGGCGTCGAGGAGGCGGCAGGCGTGGTTCAGGTCGGAGCCGACCCAGCCGTCGTGGTCGTCGATGGCGACGTAGCCCGTGGCGACGACGCCGCGCAGGCGGATCTGGGCGGAGCTGGATGCCATGCGGTTGACCGCGCGCAGCTGGACGGGGACCTCGGTGAGGAGGGCTCGGAGGAGGGCGGTGACCGAGGCGTTGGCGTCGATCAGTTCCATCACGGAGTCGCCGCGGTCGGCGCGGAGCCTCAGGCGTTCGTCGATGCCTGCGCTTTCCAGGGTGCGGTCGGTGATGTCGTACAACATCCGCCGCAGATAGGCCTGTTCGACGTCGTCCCGGTCGCTGTACTTCTCGATGTCGAGCAGAAGGATGGTCCGGCTCACGGGGTCGGTCATGGTCGCCTTTCGGTGGGGGCCTTGCCTGGCAAGCAGGGTGGCGGCCACGGGGGGCGATGTGTGAGGGCGGATTTCCCACTTGAAGTGTGACGGGGTGCACAGAACCCGGCGGGCGTCACTTGAGCCACGGTTCTTCGCCCCCGCCGCCCCTACCCGTCCCATCCCTGGGGCCTGCGCCCCCAGACCCCCGCTAAAAGATTGCGCAGTTCCCCGCGCCCCTTAAGGGGCGCGGGGAACTGCGCGAGCAACCCCCACCCACCCGCAGCCTACGAACCGGGGCGGGCGGGGGATCACGGGGCGCAGCCCCGCGCCTTAGGGGCGCGGGGAACTGCGCAATCTTTTAGACCAGCCCCCACCCACCCGCAGCCGACACACAACCGAACGGCGGGGGGCGGAGAACGGCTCAGCCGCGGGCGATCTGGCGTAGTACATCCATCCGTACGATCACCATCGCCCGGCGCCCCGTCACGACCGCCCCCCGCTCGCGCAACTCCTTCAGCAACCGTTGGACCATCTCCCGCGACGCCCCCACCGACCCCGCCAGCTCCTGCTTGCTCAGGGGGACGGAGAGTTCGATGCCCTCGGCGGTGCGGCGGCCGTTGGTGCGGGCGAGGTCGAGGAGGAGGGCGGCGAAGCGTTCGCGGACGCTCATGGAGGCGAATTCCAGGCGGCGGCGGTCGGCGGCGCGCGTCCGGTCGGAGGTGAGGCCGAGGAGGGCGAAGGAAACGGCGGGGGAGCGGGCGAGGAAGGCCGTGAAGTGTTCGCGGACGACTGCGACAGTGCGGACGGGTTCCAGGGCGGTGACCGTGGCCGAGCGGGGGCGGCCCGTCAGTGCCGCCGACTCGCCGATGATGTCGCCGGGGCCGCGCAGCGCGAGCAGCGCCTCGTAACCGTTGGCGGCCGCCGCGGTCACCTTCGTCCAGCCGTGCGTGACGATCAGTACGTGCGAGGACGGCTCGCTCTGGTGCAGGAGCACCATGCGGGGGGCGTAGGAGAGCTCGTGGCCGAGGGAGAGCAGCGCGGAGCGGTCCTCGCTCTCCAGGCGGGCCAGGAACGGCACCCGGTCGTCCAGGCCTTCGTCCCCGGGTAAGTGTGCGGCCGTCATGAAGTCCCCCGTCCCCCGTCCCTCATCCCCGCGATCGATCAACGTACTGAACGGTTCATAGTCAGCGCCGCGAAACCGCACATATTCACAGAGTGACCGGCTGCAACGGCCGAAGAGAAGCGTGACAAGTCCGGCGTGTCGGGCCCCACGGCATTTGTTTTGACCGAAGTCCGTGAGGTAGGTACGCTCAGACCTTGTGCCTGGGGTGTGCCCTGGCTCCCGTGCGTGCCTTCAACCGCACAGGGGGAGCCGTAGGCGGCCACCGTATTCTGCGCTCTTTCCGCCTCGCGGCGGGAGTCTGCAGCTTCGACACACCCGACCGCGTGGGTCGGCGACGTTCCAGGTTAGCTTCACCATCGGCACACAGAAACCGGAGAAGTAGTGCCTACGATCCAGCAGCTGGTCCGGAAGGGCCGGCAGGACAAGGTCGAGAAGAACAAGACGCCCGCACTTGAGGGTTCGCCCCAGCGTCGCGGCGTCTGCACGCGTGTGTTCACGACCACCCCGAAGAAGCCGAACTCGGCCCTGCGTAAGGTCGCGCGTGTGCGCCTGACCAGCGGGATCGAAGTCACCGCTTACATTCCGGGTGAGGGACACAACCTGCAGGAGCACTCCATCGTGCTCGTGCGTGGTGGCCGTGTGAAGGACCTGCCGGGTGTTCGCTACAAGATCATCCGAGGTTCGCTTGACACGCAGGGTGTCAAGAACCGCAAGCAGGCCCGCAGCCGCTACGGCGCCAAGAAGGAGAAGTAGAAATGCCTCGTAAGGGCCCCGCCCCGAAGCGCCCGGTCATCATCGACCCGGTCTACGGTTCCCCTCTGGTGACCTCCCTGATCAACAAGGTGCTGCTGAACGGCAAGCGCTCCACCGCCGAGCGCATCGTCTACGGCGCCATGGAGGGCCTGCGCGAGAAGACCGGCAACGACCCGGTCATCACGCTCAAGCGCGCTCTGGAGAACATCAAGCCGACCCTCGAGGTCAAGTCCCGCCGAGTCGGCGGTGCGACGTACCAGGTTCCGATCGAGGTCAAGCCCGGTCGCGCCAACACGCTCGCGCTGCGCTGGCTCGTCGGTTACTCCCGCGCCCGTCGCGAGAAGACGATGACCGAGCGTCTGCTCAACGAGCTTCTCGACGCGTCCAACGGCCTTGGTGCCGCTGTGAAGAAGCGCGAGGACACCCACAAGATGGCCGAGTCCAACAAGGCCTTCGCGCACTACCGCTGGTAGTCGCTACCCCCATCGAGACCGAGAGAAGACCGAAGCCTTATGGCTACCACTTCACTTGACCTGGCCAGGGTCCGCAACATCGGGATCATGGCCCACATCGACGCGGGCAAGACGACCACCACCGAGCGGATCCTCTTCTACACCGGCGTCAGCTACAAGATCGGTGAAGTCCACGACGGCGCTGCCACCATGGACTGGATGGAGCAGGAGCAGGAGCGTGGCATCACGATCACCTCTGCTGCCACCACCTGTCACTGGCCGCTTGAGGACAACGACTACACCATCAACATCATCGACACCCCGGGTCACGTGGACTTCACGGTCGAGGTGGAGCGTTCGCTCCGCGTCCTCGACGGTGCCGTCACCGTGTTCGACGGTGTCGCCGGTGTTGAGCCGCAATCCGAGACGGTGTGGCGTCAGGCCGACCGTTACGGCGTGCCGCGCATCTGCTTCGTGAACAAGCTGGACCGCACCGGCGCCGAGTTCCACCGCTGCGTGGACATGATCAAGGACCGGCTTGGCGCCGTTCCGATCATCATGCAGCTGCCGATCGGTGCCGAGATGGACTTCAAGGGCGTTGTGGACCTGGTCCGCATGAAGGCGCTCGTGTGGTCCGCCGAGGCGGCGAAGGGCGAGATGTACGACGTCGTCGACATCCCCGCCACGCACGCTGAGGCTGCCGAGGAGTACCGCGGCAAGCTGGTCGAGACCGTCGCGGAGCACGACGACGAGATCATGGAGCTGTTCCTGGAGGGCCAGGAGCCCACCGAGGAGCAGCTGTACGCCGCGATCCGTCGCGTCACCATCGCGTCCGGCAAGTCCAACGACGTCACGGTCACCCCGGTGTTCTGTGGCACCGCGTTCAAGAACAAGGGCGTCCAGCCCCTGCTCGACGCGGTCGTGCGCTACCTCCCGACCCCGCTTGACGTCGAGGCCATCGAGGGCCACGACGTGAAGGACTCCGAGGTCGTGGTCAAGCGCAAGCCGTCCGTGGACGAGCCGCTGTCCGCGCTCGCGTTCAAGATCATGAGCGACCCGCACCTGGGCAAGCTCACCTTCGTCCGGGTGTACTCGGGCCGCCTGGAGACCGGCACCGCCGTGCTGAACTCCGTCAAGGGCAAGAAGGAGCGCATCGGCAAGATCTACCGCATGCACGCGAACAAGCGTGAGGAGATCGAGGCGGTGGGCGCCGGCGACATCGTCGCCGTCATGGGTCTGAAGCAGACCACGACCGGTGAGACGCTCTGCGATGACAAGAACCCGGTGATCCTGGAGTCCATGGACTTCCCGGCGCCGGTCATCCAGGTCGCCATCGAGCCCAAGTCCAAGGGTGACCAGGAGAAGCTGGGTGTAGCCATCCAGCGTCTCGCGGAGGAGGACCCCTCCTTCCACGTTCACTCGGACGAGGAGACGGGCCAGACCATCCTCGGCGGTATGGGCGAGCTGCACCTTGAGGTGCTGGTCGACCGTATGAAGCGCGAGTTCAGGGTCGAGGCCAACGTCGGCAAGCCGCAGGTCGCGTACCGTGAGACGATCCGCAAGGCCGTCGAGCGTCACGACTACACCCACAAGAAGCAGACCGGTGGTACCGGTCAGTTCGCCAAGGTGCAGATCGCGATCGAGCCGATCACCGAGACCGACGGTCCGGCGTACGAGTTCGTGAACAAGGTCACCGGTGGCCGCATCCCGAGGGAGTACATCCCTTCGGTCGACGCGGGTGCGCAGGAGGCCATGCAGTTCGGCATCCTGGCGGGCTACGAGATGACGGGCGTCCGCGTCACTCTTCTCGACGGTGGCTACCACGAGGTCGACTCCTCCGAGCTCGCGTTCAAGATCGCCGGTTCGCAGGCCTTCAAGGAGGCCGCGCGCAAGGCTTCTCCCGTGCTTCTTGAGCCGATGATGGCCGTCGAGGTCACCACGCCCGAGGACTACATGGGTGAGGTCATCGGCGACATCAACTCCCGTCGTGGCCAGATCCAGGCCATGGAGGAGCGGATGGGTGCCCGGATCGTCAAGGGTCTGGTGCCGCTCTCGGAGATGTTCGGCTACGTCGGCGACCTCCGCAGCAAGACCTCGGGTCGCGCAAGCTACTCGATGCAGTTCGACTCCTACGCCGAGGTTCCCCGGAACGTCGCCGAGGAGATCATCGCGAAGGCCAAGGGCGAGTAACACACCCCGTTTACACGCTTTAGGCTTGACACCGACCGCCGGGGATGACCCGGGAGGGAAAACCCCGGCGGGCGGCATCCCAGCAAAGATCACCTGGCGCCGATGAGTAAGGCGTACCAGAACCACTCCGCAGGAGGACCCAGTGGCGAAGGCAAAGTTCGAGCGGACTAAGCCGCACGTCAACATCGGCACCATCGGTCACATCGACCACGGTAAGACGACCCTCACGGCCGCCATTACCAAGGTGCTGCACGACGCGTACCCGGACCTGAACGAGGCCTCGGCCTTCGACCAGATCGACAAGGCTCCTGAGGAGCGCCAGCGCGGTATCACGATCTCGATCGCGCACGTCGAGTACCAGACCGAGACGCGTCACTACGCCCACGTCGACTGCCCCGGTCACGCGGACTACATCAAGAACATGATCACGGGTGCGGCGCAGATGGACGGCGCCATCCTCGTGGTCGCCGCCACCGACGGCCCGATGCCGCAGACCAAGGAGCACGTGCTCCTGGCCCGCCAGGTCGGCGTTCCCTACATCGTTGTCGCCCTGAACAAGGCCGACATGGTGGACGACGAGGAGATCCTGGAGCTCGTCGAGCTCGAGGTCCGTGAGCTCCTCTCCGAGTACGAGTTCCCGGGCGACGACCTGCCGGTCGTCAAGGTCTCGGCGCTCAAGGCGCTCGAGGGCGACAAGGAGTGGGGCCAGACGGTCCTCGACCTGATGGCCGCCGTCGACGAGGCGATCCCGACCCCCGAGCGTGACGTCGACAAGCCGTTCCTCATGCCCGTCGAGGACGTCTTCACGATCACCGGTCGCGGTACGGTCGTCACCGGCCGTATCGAGCGTGGTGTCCTGAAGGTCAACGAGACCGTTGACATCATCGGCATCAAGCAGGAGAAGACCACCACCACGGTCACCGGCATCGAGATGTTCCGCAAGCTGCTCGACGAGGGCCAGGCCGGTGAGAACGTCGGTCTGCTCCTCCGTGGCATCAAGCGCGAGGACGTCGAGCGCGGCCAGGTCATCATCAAGCCCGGTTCGGTCACGCCGCACACCGAGTTCGAGGCCCAGGCCTACATCCTGTCCAAGGACGAGGGTGGCCGCCACACGCCGTTCTTCAACAACTACCGTCCGCAGTTCTACTTCCGTACGACTGACGTGACCGGTGTTGTGACCCTCCCCGAGGGCACGGAGATGGTCATGCCGGGCGACAACACTGAGATGACCGTTACGCTCATCCAGCCCGTCGCCATGGAAGAGGGCCTGAAGTTCGCCATCCGTGAGGGTGGCCGGACCGTGGGCGCCGGCCAGGTCACCAAGATCAACAAGTAGTTTCTTGTTGGCTTGACTGCCTGGTAGCTCCTTAGAGCTCCTGAAGGGGCCCGTACGACTTCGGTCGTACGGGCCCCTTTGCCATGCCCGCGTGCGGGGTGCCCCGAGGGTGCTCCGAAACTATTCGACGCCGACGACCCATTCCCCCCACGTGACCCTCCCTCCACTATTTGTCATGCCGCTGAGCAAATTCGTACGCCGTCGGGGCGAGGGGTGAGGCATGTCTGGAGACGTCAGCCGCAGAACCGTTCTCGGTGCCGGGATCGCCGGGTTGCCGGTGCTGTCGGGGGTGGCGTGGGCGGCGGACTCGGGGCCGCGGGCCACCGACCCCGGCGCGTACATCTCCTTCACCGGTGGGGCCTTCTCGCTCGTGGGTGCCCCGGTGGTGGTCTCCCCGGAGGATCACCCCGGAGTCGTACGGGTAGCGGGGGATCTCCGGGACGACATCGAACGGGTGACGGGCGTGCGGCCCGGTGACGCGATGGCGCGTGAGGTCGTCCTGGTCGGGACGATCGGGCGCAGCCCGCTGATCGACGGGCTCGTCGCCTCCGGGAAGCTGGACGTCACAGGGGTGCGGGGGAAGTGGGAGACCTCGCTGCAGACCGTCGTGGAGCGGCCGATGCCCGGGGTCGACCGGGCCTTCGTCGTCGCGGGCAGCGACCCGCGCGGGACGATCTTCGGTGCGTACGACGTCTCGTACGGCATCGGGGTCTCGCCCTGGTACTGGTGGGACGACGTACGCCCGGTCCACCGTGACGCGCTCTACGTGCTGCCGGGGCGGCACACCCAGGGCACGCCGGTGGTGAAGTACCGCGGGATCTTCGTCAACGACGAGAACCCGGCGCTGGGCACCTGGGCGCCCGCGTACTTCGGCCCCGGCAAGGCCCCCGGCCACGACGGCGGCTTCACCGCGGACTTCTACGCCAAGGTCTTCGAGGTGCTGCTGCGCCTGAAGGCGAACTACCTGTGGCCGGCGGTGTGGGGCCGCGCCTTCGCCGAGGACGACCCGCAGAACCATGCCCGCGCCAAGGAGTACGGCATTGTCATGGGCACGTCTCACGAGGCGCCCATGATGCGGGGCATCGAGGAGTGGAACCGGCACGCGGTACCCGCCGTGCGCGACAGCGGGGGAGCCGTCGTGACGCCGGGACACGACCCGTACGGCGGTACGGGGGAGTGGTCGTTCCGCCGCAACGCCGACGCGATCAAGGCGTACTGGCGCGAGGGCATCCGGCGGATGGCCGACCAGGACTTCGAGGGCGTCGTCACGCTGGGCATGCGCGGCAACGGCGACACGAGCCTGCCGGACGGTGACGGCGTCGAGCTGATGCGGGAGATCATCGACGCGCAGCGGGAGATCATCGCCGAGGTCACCGGCCGTGATCCGGCCTCGGTCCCGCAGGTGTGGACGCTCTACAAGGAGGTCCAGCGCTACTGGGACCGCGGGCTCAGGGCGCCGGACGACGTCACGGTCGTCCTCACCGACGACAACTGGGGCAACATCCGCAAGCATCCCGACCCGGCCGAGCCCGCGCGGACCGGCGGCTACGGCCTGTACTACCACTTCGACTACGTCGGGGCCGGCCGCAACTACAAGTGGGTGGACACCACCTCCCTCCCGAACCTGTGGGACCAGCTCCACCAGGCCGTCGCGTACGGGAACCACGGGCTGTGGGTCACGAATGTGGGAGACCTCAAGGGCAATGAGCTGCCCACCGAGTTCTTCCTCGACTACGCCTGGAATCCGGACCGTTGGGACCTGTCGTCGCTCGGCGAGTGGGAACGCCGGTACGCCCGGCAGAACTTCGGCCCGGCGCAGGCCTCGGAGATCGCGGACGTACTGGCGACATACGGGCAACTCCAGTCGCGACGGAAGCCCGAGCTGCTCAACCGCCGTATCACGGGGAGCGGTTCGGACATCGTGTACGACGACCGGGCCACCCCCTTCTACGGGCGCGAGCTGGAGCGGGTGACGGACGAGTGGCGGGAGCTGGCGGCGCGGGCCGGGCGGATCGCGCGGCGGCTGCCGGAGTCGGCGCAGGACGCGTGGTTCGAGCTGGTCGGGTACGAGGTGCTGGCGACGGCGAACCTGTACGAGCTGCGGGAGGCGGAGTTCACGAACCTGCGGTACGCCGAGCAGGGCCGGGCGGCGACGAACGGCCTGGCGGCAGCGGCGGAGGCCGGCCTGGCGAAGGACCTGGCCCTTGCCGAGCGCTTCAACTCCCAGGTGGCGGGCGGGAAATGGCGTGGCTTCCAGACGCAGCCGCACATCGACTACGGGGATGTGGAGCGGTACGGGGCGAACGCGGGGTGGCAGCAGCCGGAGCTGAACAACGTGGCACTGCCCGATGTGCTGTTCCCCGCCGTGCGGCGCATCTCGCTTCCGGACGCGGCCGAGCTGGGGGTGGCCGTCGACGGCTCCCTGGACGAGACGGTCGTGCTGAACCCGTACCGGACGGGCCCGGCGTCGTACATCGAGGTGTTCAACCGGGGCCGTGACGCCTTCGACTACCGGATCGAGGTGTCGGTGCCGTGGATCACCGTGGACCGCCCGCGGGGGAGGGTCTCGGACCAGGTGCGGGCCGTGGTGAAAGCGGACTGGTCGCGGGCGCCCCTGGGCCGTACGGAGGCGGAGATCACCGTGCGCGGCGCGGATGCCGCGGTAGCCGTACCGGTGATCGCCGAACATCCGTCGCCGCGTGGCCTGCGGGGATTCGTGGAGGCGGGCGGGTATGTCGCGGTGGACGCGGACCATTACACGCGGGCCGTGGGCACCTGGCAGCGGATCGAACGGATCGGCCGTACGGGGGCGGGGATGACACCGTTCCCGGTCACGGCGGCCCGTCAGGCTCCGGGGCGTGCGGCCTCGCCCCGCCTGGAGTACGAGGTGAGCGTACTGACGCCGGGTGCGGTGACCGTCTGGGCGTACGTGTCCCCGCGCAACCCGGCGCTCGCGACCGGTGGCCTGCGCTACGCGCTCTCCTTCGACGACGCCGAGCCGCAGACGGTCGACATCCACGCGGTCACCGGCGCGGACGACGGCCTGATGAACAAGCAGTGGGCGCGCCACACCTCGGACAACGTGAACGCGACGTCGACGAGGCACACGATCACGGCGCCCGGCGTGCACCGCCTGACGTTCTGGACGGTCGACCCGACCGTGGTGCTCCAGCGCCTGGTGATCGACACCGGCGGGCTGACACCGACGTACCTGGGTCCGCCGGAGAGCCACCGCGTCGGCTGACGACCGACCCGCACCCCCATCGCCGTACCTACGGAAAGGACCGCACATGAAGAACCTCCGCATGCCCGCACTCGCCCTGATGGGCGCCGCTCTGCTGGTCACGGGCGTCGCGCAGTCGGCGTCGGCGCACTCCTCGCAGCCCGCCCCGCTCCGGGCACTCGCCGACCGGGCGGACATCCGGATCGGCACCGCCGTGAACATGACGGCGCTGGCCGACGACACCACGTACCGCCGTACGACCGCCCGCGAGTTCAGCTCGGTGACGGCCGAGAACGTCATGAAATGGGAGTCGGTCGAACCCCAGCGCGGGACGTACGACTGGTCGCAGGCGGACGCGCTGGTGCGCTTCGCGCGGGACCACGGCCAGGCCGTACGCGGGCACACCCTGCTCTGGCACAACCAGCTGCCGGGCTGGCTGACGACGGGGGTCGCGGACGGATCGATCGGCGCGGCGGAACTGAGAGGGATTCTGCACGACCACATCACCACCGAGGTGAAGCACTTCAAAGGCAAGATCTACCAGTGGGACGTGGTGAACGAGGTCTTCAACGACGACGGCACCCTGCGGAACTCGATCTGGCTCCAGCAGCTCGGCCCGTCGTACATAGCCGACGCCTTCCGCTGGGCTCACGCGGCCGACCCGAAGGCGAAGCTCTTCCTGAACGACTACAACGTCGAGGGGATCAACGCGAAGTCGACGGCGTACTACGAGCTGGCGAGCCGGCTGCGCGCCGAGGGCGTACCGGTGCAAGGGTTCGGCATCCAGGGCCACTTGGGCATTCAGTACGGCTTCCCGGGCGATGTCTCCGACAACCTCGCCCGCTTCGCCGGCCTGGGCATGCAGACGGCCTTCACGGAGGTGGACGTGCGGATGGTCCTGCCCGTGGACGCCGAGAAGCTGGCGACCCAGGCGACGTACTTCCGCGGTCTGCTGGACGCCTGCCTCTCCACCCGTAGCTGCACGTCCTTCACCGTCTGGGGCTACACCGACAAGTACTCGTGGGTGCCGGGCGTCTTCGCGGGGCAGGGCGCGGCGACCCTGATGGACGAGGACTTCGTGACGAAGCCGGCGTACGCGGCGGTGCGGGAGGGCTTGGCAGCTGGTCGGTGAGACCGGTCACCAGGCGATCGGCAGGGAGAGGGGGCCGCGGATCATGGTGCGCTGCCGGAAGGGGACCTCGTCGGCGGGCACGGCGAGGCGGAGGTCCGGGCAGCGTGGCAACAGGGTGTCGAACAGCATCTCGATACCCATACGGCACAGGACGGCGCCCGTGCAGTAGTGCGCCCCGTTGCCGAACGCCACATGTGCGCCGGCGTCCCGGTCGAAGTCGATGCGGTCGGGGTCGGGGAAGACGTCCGGATCGCGGTTGGCGGCCAGGTAGGAGACGTAGACCGGTTCGCCCGCGCGGATGCGGATGCCCTGGATCACGACGTCCTCCAGGGCCACGCGGGGCAGGCCGACGGCGGCGCGGTGCGGGATGTAGCGCAGGAGCTCCTCGATGGCCGCGGGGCGCGCTGCGGGGTCGTTGCGCATGCGTTCCATCAGGTCGGGCCGGGTCAGCAGGAGGTAGAACATCTGGCCGCTGTTGTTGGTGAGCGCCTCGCCGCCGATCTGGAGCGGGCCGGCGACGCTGACCGCCTCCTCCTCCTTGAGCTCACCGCTCTTCACCGCGCCGCTGAGCAATGACAGGACGTCGTCCCCGTCGCCGTCCTGCCGGTCGCGGATGGCCTGCGTGATCCACCCGAACAGGTTCTTCTTGGCGCGCTCGGAGGCCTCGGCGCCGCCCGCGATGGAGATGATCTCCCGCGTCCAGGTGTGCACCTTCTGCCGTTCGTCGGCGGGCACGCCCATGATCTCGCAGACGACGGAGATCGGGAACGGTTCGAGGACCCGCTCCACCAGGTCGGCGGGCGGCCCGTCCTGCACCATGGCGTCGACCAGCTCGTCGAGGATCTCCTGGGCGCGGGAGCGCAGTCGCTTCACCGCGCTCACCGTGTACGCGGTCGAGGCGGCGCGGCGCAGCCGGTTGTGGTCGGGCTGGTCGGCCCACGCCAGCGCCCCGGGCCGGGGCGCGAAGTGCGGCGCCAGCCGGGTGAACTGCCGCACGGAGGCCTCACGGCGGCTGAACCGCGGATCGTTCGTGATCATCTTCACGTCGTCGTACCGCGTCGCCAGCCACGCCCACTTCTCCTCCCCATGAGAAAGCCGGATCCGCGTCAGCGGCCCTTCCTTCATCAGCTCCGCGAGCACCGGCTCGAACTCGGTCCCGTCCAGATGCCCGACGGGCCAGTCATGAACGGGCGGAAGGGGCGGCTCGGCCAGGGTGATGGTCTCTTCTGCCATGGGTCCACCATCGGGCGCGGGGCGTGAGCTGTCGCGGGGGAGTGCTCCAGACGGAGGTCGGGGCTCAGTCCTCCACGAAGCGGGGACTCGGGGCCGGCAGTCGCGGCAGCGTCCAGGGGCTGGGGCGCGGAAGGCGCGGTCGCAGCCGTCGCAGTTCTGGAGTGGGGCCGGCGGGTGAGCACTGGAGCCGCGGGCAGGGGCGGAGGCAGGAGTTCCGTGAGGCGGTGGGCCAGCAGGGCCGCCGGGTGGTGCAGGGGTTCGCGAGGGAAGCTCGCCGTCCGAGTGCGGCGTACGGCTTCGGGGGCGGCGCCGCGCTCCAGCCAGGCGGTGACGGCCGGGGCGAGGTGGTGGACTTCGCGCTCGGGGAGAAGGAGGCGGGGGTCGTCGCGGTGCAGGCTGGCGAGGAGCGCGGTGGCCGTGCGGTGGCTGTCCAGGTCGGGGGTGTGCGGTACGGGGAGTCGGTCACCCCGTGAATCGTTCACCTCGATGCGGAGGACGCTCTCCGTCGCCGTAAGGCTGAGGTGGAAGTCCCTTCCCGGACGCGCCCATGCGTCGCCGCGTTGGCCGCCAACTCCGCGACGACGTGTGCCGCGTCCTCGAATGGCAGCCCCCACGCCCGGAGTTGCTCAATCGCCGACAGCCGAGCCAGCCGGGCACCACGCTGTGGCGGAGAGCTGGACGGTGAACTCACGTGGAGCGACGGCGGTTTGGGCGCCTTTGGCGGCGCCCGAGCGGGGGCAAAGCGGTCGGACGATCCAACGGTGCGTTCAATGGCCGCGCCTCCGAGGTCTGACTCCTCGTCAACTGAACTTTGCTCGCCTGTGGTTGATGCCATGGGCGAGGTATCTCTTTGTTCGGTGCGGGGTTTGAGTCGTTGCATGTTGTGGTGCACGTCACTGCACATGCAAAGGTCGCGGAGAGTAGCTACCCAAACGGGGCGCATGTTGAAATTTTGAGTGAAATCCGATCGGGCTACAACGAGTTCGCTACTTTCAGGCGTTGCCCCTGTCCGGCGCGCAGGATTTTATGCGTTGCCTGTGAAGAGTCTGGGTGGCTACAGTCCCGACGTCTTCATTCGAACGGGGATTTGAACGGGGAGGCCAGTCCTCGTCCCGCCGTGGAGATGCTCCGTAACACGACTAATTCCAGGGGGACTTATGTCTGCATTCAGTAGGAACCTGACTCGCCTCGCCGTAGCCGCCTCAGCCGTCGCCGCGATGGGAGTCGCCGTGCCGAGCACCCCGGCGGCCGCCGCTTCCGCGACGGTCTGCGGCACCGGGTACGAGTTCACCGACGCCAAGGCGCTGCCCAACGCCACCACGCGCTACGCGACGCTCTTCTTCTACATGAAGGGCAACAGCGCCTGCGCGATCCTCGACAACAACACGGGCGGCGCCGCCAACTACATGGACCTGCAGATGTGGCCGGGTGACAACAAGGCGGCCGGTGACCGTGACCACGGCACCTTCTCGGAGTACGCGGGTCCGGTGTACAGCAGCACCCTCGCGACCGGAGGCCGCTGTGTCGGCATCTCCGCGCTGATGAAGAACGACGCGGGCACCTCCAACCTCGTCAACTGGAAGGGCGGCTACGTCTTCGCCGTCGACAGCAGCTCGTCCGACTGCGCCTGACCGCCCGACCGGCTGCCCGCCCTGACCCGGCGGGCGGCATCGCGGATCCGAACTCTCAAGTAAATCGGGGAACTTCAGCCTTGAGACCCAGGCGAAAACTTCATAGACCTTTGGTCGTCATAGCGGCGTGCACCGCGTTGAGCGGTGGCCTGCTGAGTGCCGCTCCGGCGTTCGGTGCGCCGGACGCCGGAACCGACTCGCAACCCAGGTCCGGCCACAACACGCAACCCGGCTCGGCCTCCGCAACCCCGGGTCCGTCAGGATCCGGCCGGGTCAAGGATCCAGGCAAGAAGCTCGGCACCGGGTGGAAGTCCTCGCCCGACCGGGCCGTCACGGCCGCCGCCGACGCCGACGGCCTGCACATTCTCGTGGCGGACTCGAAGGAAGCGTACGCGTGGAAGACCGCCGCGATCCTTGCCGAGCCCGGGATGCCGGCCGATTCCTGGATCGGCAACCAGTGCCTGATGGACCGGGACCACGCGGCCGTCGTCTACGCGCCGCGTACCTTCACGAACAAGCCCGACCTGTTCCAGGGCGGGGCATTCACGGCGATCGTCAACACCAGCACGGGCGCGGTCACCAAGCTCGGGTTCACCGCCTCGCTGGCGTACTTCGACCCGACCTGTAACACCTCCGCCCACACGGCCGCCTTCACCGCGTACCGGGACATGAACGACCCGGCCGCGGTGAAGACCCGTGTGGTCACCGTGAACACGGCGGGCAAGCAGCTGACCCAGGCATCGGTGCACGGCGAGGTCACCTCGGCCGCGCCGGTCACCGGCGGTGCCATCGGCGCGATCGGCCGCGATCTGGTGCGACTCGGCGACACCGGCAAGAGCAAGGCCGGGAAGACCAGCAAGGTGACGTCCGTCGACGCGGTCGCCTTCGACATCCGGCCGCTCGACGCCCGTGGCAAGGAAATCGCCTTCGTCGAGCGCGGCAACAAGAAGCACACGGCGAAGATCTGGCGCGGTCACGGCAGGCCGGCCACGGTCGCCTCCGGCGCTCCCGGCGCGCTCGACCTCGCCCCCGGCGCTCCCGGCAAGGCGTTTCTGACCGGGAAGACGACCGGTGTCGTGCACACGAAGGGCACGGGCATCACCCGGCTCGACGCGCCCGCCGACTCCGATGTCTCCACGCAGGGCCGGCTCGCCGTCGACCCCGTGCTCATGCCCGGCATGAGGGCCGGCCTGGAACGCATCGCAAACGCCGGCCGCGGCTTCACCAAGGCCTCGCAGACCGAGCACGGCAAGGCGGCGGCCGAGTCCGCCGTACCGCCGAAGACGTTGGCGAAGACGGCGCCGACCACCATCACCTCCACCGCCACCACCACGGGCACCGAGGTGACCCAGCAGGTGGCGCCGCAGACGGCGGCGGGTACCGAGGAGCCCTCGCCCGCCCTTGGCGGCAGCACCAAGCCGGTCACGGAGACCGCGCCGGGTGGGCTGAGCACCCAGATGGAACGCACAGCCCTCACCACCACCGCCACGGCCTCGGACCCGGCGCACGAGCCGACCGACCCGGACCGCTGGTGCTCGATCTCCCGCAACGACGTCAGCGCGCAGGCGCTCCAGCCGACCTCGAACCAGGTCGAGTGGGCCGCCGACATGGCCGTACGCGGCAACCTCACCTCCGGGTGGATCCGGCAGGGCGGCTACCGCGACCAGGCCGGTCTCGGAACCGTCGACCCGCAGGGCCTCTTCCCCCGGCCGACGCTGGACGGCAAGACCGGCGCCCAGATCCCGGTCAACGTCCTGCTCGGCATCCTGTCCCAGGAATCGAACCTGTGGCAGGCCGAATCCGGCGCGGTCCCGGGCCAGATGGGCAGCCCGCTCGCCGCGGTGGACGGCTACTACGGCCACAAGACCGGCGGCACGGTCGCCGACTTCTGGAACATCCACTGGGACAAGTCCGACTGCGGCTACGGCGTGGGCCAGGTCACCGACGGCATGCGCATGGCAGGCCACGAGAAGGACCACGAGACGGCGCTCTCCCCGGCGAAGCAGAAGATCGTCGCTGTCGACTACGCGAGCAACATCGCCGCGTCGATGAAGATCCTCGCCGACAAGTGGAACGAGGTGCACAAGGCCGGGCAGACGGTCACCGTCAACAACGACGACCCGTCGAAGGTGGAGAACTGGTTCACCGCCGTCTGGAACTACAACCTCGGTTTCAACCCGCCCGGTGCTTCCGGCGCCTCGTGGGGCCTGGGCTGGTACAACAACCCGGCCAACCCCGTGTACAAGAACGACAACCCGTTCATGGACACCACCGTCGACTCCAACGCCAACCACGACGCGGCACACCCGCAGGACTGGCCGTACGAGGAGAAGGTGATGGGCTGGGCCGCCTGGTCCACGGACACCGGATTCTCCTACGCCACCTCCGGGCGCCAGGACTGGGCGGGCGAGTCCGGGTTCTCCTCGGTGGGCTTCCGCCCCGCCTGGTGGATCAACAACATCCAGCGTTCCTGGGTCTCCCCGTCCAAGAGCACCTTCTGCAACAGCAACAACAACTGTGACCCGAGCAGTCCCCCGGACTGCCCGGACGCCGACTGCTACAAGAAGTACTGGTGGAACCAGTCGAACGCGACGTGGAAGGACGACTGCTCCAGTACCTGCGGCAACGAGAACATCAAGTACCAGTCGCTCGTGGCAGAGCCGGGCCGCGGCTACCGGCTGAAGAACGGCACCCCTGTGTGCAGCGGGGCCCCGTCGGGCGCCACGGTCGTCGCCTCCGTACCGAACGGCACCCCGACCTGGAGCGACTGCGGCGCGGTCAAATCCGACGGCACCTTCCGCTTCACGTTCTACGCGGACGTCCAGGGACAGTACGAGGCCAAGGCCGACCTGCACCAGATAGGCGGCGGCTACGGCGGTCACTTCTGGTACGCGCACAGCCGCGACACCGACCATCTGGGCGGCACCACCTCCGGCCCGCTGACGGTCCGCGGCACGTGGATCCCGAACGGTAGCTTCGACCTCGCCCAGGTCTGGGTGCACGTCCCCGACACCGGAGCGCAGGAGAAGCGCGCCCACTACGAGATCAGCGGTGCCGTCGGCGGTCCCTACGACCGGTATGTCAACCAGGACGGCAACAACAACAAGTGGGTCTCGCTGGGTGCCTTCAAGTTCAACAGCACCCCGACCGTTTCCCTGTCCAACTACTCGCCCACCGGGTCCGCGGACAAGGACGTCGCCTACGGCGCCATCGCCTTCCAGCCGGTGAAGGGCACGTTCGTCCACCGCACCCTGACCGCGGCCTCGGTCTTCGACCCCAACCAGGAGCTCAACTCCAACTGGCCGGTCACCGAACTCAACACGCCCATCCGGTCGGAGAAGTCGCTCTACGACTGGGCGACCGAGCTCTCCCACGGGACGGACGGCGGCCCGCTGTGGGATGGCGCCGCCAGCAACTCCGTGTCGTCGGAGGGGCTGACGGGGTGGCCCCGGTGCACGGACGAAGCGAACAAGGACGAGTGCGTGGGTCCCAAGACCTATGACGCGGGCAAACAGTGGTACCAGGACGTCAAGGCCGGCGGGTACACGCCGAACGCCGACGGATCGGTGCCGTCGATGTCCATTCCGATGTGGATGGGCATGTCCAACATCCGTCCGAACCCGTCGGCCTCTCCTGACCAGGCGTACCAGGACGCGAACAGCTACAAGATCAAGAGCGATGTCGACGTGACGTTCGTGAAGGACGACACGGGACACATCATCCCGGGCAGCGAGAGCGCGAGCTACGACGCCCGGGTCGGCAACGCCCACCTGCCCGTCTTCGTCACCCAGCTGATCAAGGCGATCTCGGCGGACTACCACATCGCTGCCCCCGACCTGACCTACACGACCCCCGACGCCCTGGAGTACGGGCGTACCTACACCGCGGATCCGCTCGTGGACGGGGACACGCCGGGGCAGGCGTACTTCCCGCACTTCAGGGGCGCGCGTCTGAACTCGGACAACACCTGCGTGGACTTCCGTGCCGTGGGTGGAGGCGTCCACGGATACCGCGCCATGGTCGGCCACAAGTCCATCAACGACAACGTCAAGGCCTGGCTCGACAAGGTCAACGCCAGCCCTGACACCAACTTCTCGGTGCGCCGGGCGGCGGGGGACATCTACTCGATGTTCTTCAAGAACTCCGGCGAGTGGAACAACAACATGTGGGGCAGCATGATCGGCAACGCGCCGCCGATCTGGCACGACATCGCCGCAGCGTTCTGCGCGGACGGCTCCGTGAAGCCGACGCACCTGCAGGCGAACAATGACGCGGATCCGAGCAATGGCCTCGTGTGGCAGAGCTACATGCCCGATCTCTACGTCTACATCGACGGAAAGATGTCGGACGACCTCGGCCGTCCGGCCGGCGGCCGGGTGCACGTGGGGGACTGGAAGAACTTCTCCAACTTCCCCGCCAGCGCTCCCAACGGCAATGGGTTCGCCAGCTGCGATGCCTTCCACAGAGGAAGCGGCGGTAACCCGTGGAGCGTGGACGCACCTGTCCCGGTCTTCGGCGACGGTCCCGGAAACCGGCCGTCGAGCGTCGTCCACTGTGACGATTCGAGCGTCAAGTTCACGACCAACCTGACGCAGTGACCACGGATGATTGAATGACAGGGGGCCGGGCCACAGGCCCGGCCCCCTGTGTCCGTTGCGGGCAATGCCTCGGTGAGACAGAAAGGTGCGTCGTGGGAGCGGGATTCCTGTTCATATTCGTCCCGCTGTTCCTGTACCTGACCCCCATGACCCTGCTGTGCGTGAAAATCGCCGACAGGAACTCGTGGAAAATGGGACTCGTATTCGCGAGCGGCCTCATCTTCCTCCCCGCCGTGCTGGTCACGGTCTGGATCCTCGTGGGGACCGGAGCCCTGTGATGCGAAAGGCCGAAGACGCGTGACTGTCATAGTCGTCGCACTGGCGGTGGCACTCATGGCCACTTCGTACGTATGGCCGTTCGTACCGTTGGTCATCTACCCGATGCGCAGATGGCGAGGGTTCTGGGCCGCGCTCTACTGCGGTGCGCTCGGTGCGGTCTGCGCGGTGGAGTTCCGTGACTTCCACTACATGGTCGGCGATTTCTTCGAGATCTCCGTAGCCGTCTCGGTACTCAGAGCGATCGTCGAAGCGTCTGGGCTCGCGGAGCCGGCTCGCAGAAAGCGGCAGGAGTCCCGGGCCCGCGCTCCGCGATGAGCCAAGAAACCACCATCGGGCGCGGGGCGTGAGCTGTCGCGGGGGAGTGCTCCAGACGGAGGTCGGGGCTCAGTCCTCCACGAAGACCTCGGACGCCGATGTGGCGGTGATGGCCCGATCCAGCCAGCGGTCCAGCATGTCGAGGTCGTCGCAGGACGCGATGCGCTCACGGTCCTCGTCCGAGACGTCGATCCCACGGCGGTCCAGGACTCGCAGTATGGCTCCGGCCCTTCCTTCGGCCCTGCCTTCATCCCGGATTTCCTCGGCCAGAGGGGACTGGAAGAAGGAGAGGTCGACGGCCATGAGGTGCCTCCACAGATCTGCGCCCGGAGCTTTGCCCAGGCCCTGTGCGATGAGTTCGATGAAGATGTCCGCGCTGTTCTCGTCGCGTTCCTTCAGGTCCTTCAGGGCGACTGCCAGTGCCTTCAGTATGGCACCGCCCTCCGGATCGCTGTGGTGCAAGACCGCTGACAGAACCGCCAGAGGGATGTCGCGGGCGACTTCGTCGGGGGTGTCGATGACGGGGACGTTGTCCGGCCCCAGGACGAGTGGCCGCAGAGTGAGTGAGGGCCACTGGGGAGGGCCGATCTGCACGTGCCGGGCGGCCCAGGCGGCCGTGCCTCTGTCACGGCAGACGACGACCAGGACCGGAGGCAACTGATACTTCGCGTACAGGTAGGCAAGGTAGTACGCCCAGCTCGCGGGCTTGTCCGGGTCTCTCTTCCCCTGTGCCTCAACGGCGAGCACGAAGCTGCCCGAGTCGGCGGTGTCGATGCGCAGCAGTGTGTCGACGCGCCGCTCGAGAGGACGGTTCTCGGTGAGGTCCGTCGGTAAGGGCGAGGTGGAGACGGGGTCGGCGAACGGCACCCCGAGTGCTCTGGCGGCGCGGACAAAGACGCCGGGGTCCTGTTGGAAGATCCTGTGCATCGCCTCATGCGGGGAACTGACCATAGTGCTGTCGGGAACCTTTCGTGGGGCTGACGTTGCCCGTCAGGCGGCTGCGGGAACTCGGGGCCGGCAGTCGCGGCAGCGTCCAGGGGCTGGGGCGCGGAAAGCGCGGTCGCAGCCCTCGCAGTTCTGGAGGGGCTGCGGGCGTAAGACCACTGGAGCCGCGGGCAGGGGTGGAGGCAGCAGTTCCGTGAGGCGGTGGGCCAACAGGGCCGCCGGGTGGTGCAGGGGCTCGCGAGGGAGGCTCGCCGTCAGAGTGCGGCGTACGGCTTCGGGGGCGGCGCCGCGCTCCAGCCAGGCGGTGACGGCCGGGGCGAGGCGGTGTACGTCGCGCTCGGGGAGCAGGAGGCGGGGGTCGTCGCGGTGCAGCCCGGCGAGGAGCGCGGTGGCCGTGCGGTGGCCGTCCATGTCGAGGCTGTGCGGTACGGGGAGCGCGGGCTTCGGTGGGGGTGCCGCCTGCGGCAGAGCCTCGGGGGCATGCCGTACGGGGACGGGTGCGGACCTTGGCGGGGAAGCGGGCCGGGGTTCCGGAGCGGGCCGAGTGGCCGGGTTGTGGAGCCCCCTCGGCTGGTTGTACGACACCGTGTGCGTCACCACCCGCCCGCTCGGCAACCGCTCCCGCGTGCGGGACAGATAGCCGTGCGCCTCCAGCTCCCGCAGGGCCGCCGCGATCCTCGTCTCGCCCTCGGGGAAACGGGCGGCCAGCGTCTTGATGTCCACGCGGGCCTCGGCGGGCAGCGACTGGATGTGGACGGCGAGGCCGATCGCGGTGAGGCTCAACTCGCGGTGCTGGGCGAGGTGGTTGCCGATGACCGTGTAGCGGGTGGTGTGGCGGACGTTGATGTGGGTGACGCCCCGCGGAATCCGGGCCTGGGCGCACGGGGGCGCGCTAGGGTTCTGCGTATCCATCGGGAAGCTCCTACTTCCTCGGTGGTCAGGCCCTCGATCGGGATGCCAGTCCCGGCCGGGGGCCGTCGCATGTCTGCGGTTGTGGTCGTGAGCATATGCGTGCCAACGGGCAGAAAATCCAGCCGAGTTGGTGATCGTCACCCTTGCGAGTGACGGGAGGCTGGTGGGGTTGGGAGGGTTTTTCTCCCTGGGGGATTGAAAGACTTTGATGTCGCGACCGACCGCTTCCCGGTTCACCGGGACGTGCCGGACCGCGTCCCGGTGAGAGCCCCTTCCGGTACTTCCGGTACTTCCGGTACGAGGAGCAGCTCGGCCCAGACCGTCTTGCGGGGCGCCGGGCCGGACGTCACGCCCCAGCGATCCGCCAGCGCCTCGACCAGCACAAGCCCGCGCCCGGACTCGCCCTCGGAGAATGCCCGTTGAGCCTCGGGGAGTCGGTCACCCCGTGTGTCGGTCACCTCGACACGGAGGGCGCTCTCCGTCGCCGTAACCGCGAGGTGGAAGTCCCTTCCGGATACGCGCCCATGCGTCGCGGCGTTCGCCGCCAGCTCGGCACGACCTGGGCCGCCTCCTCGGACGGAAGTCCCCACTCACGGAGTTGCTCCGTAGCCAGCAGTCGGGCCAGCCGGGCGCCGCGCGGCGTGGCGGAGAGCTGGACGGTGAACTCGCGTGCGGCGACGGTGGTTTCGGCGTTCATGTGACTCAGCGTGGCCGAAGCTGCCTACGCTGAGCAGTGATGATGCCTGTGCGTACGGTGACTGTCCTGCCGTTGTCCGGTTCTGTCTTGGCTGTCCTGGGGGTCGTACGGGTACGGCTGCGCGTTGGAGGTGGGTGGCGATGAGTGGCGAGGGAACGGACGAGCCAGGGTGGGATGTCAGCCCGGAGGACGAGATCGCTCCGGTGGTGGAGTCGACGGGGCGGCAGGTGAGGCTCTGGCGGGAGGCGGCGGGGATGCGGGTCGCCGACTTCGGGCGGGCCATCGGGTACGGGGAGGATCAGGTCCGGAAGGTGGAGCGAGGGGCGCGGATTCCTCGGGCGGACTTTCTGGAGCGGGCGGATGAGGTGCTGAACGCGGGTGGGCATCTCAAGGCCTGCAAGGAGGACATGGAGAAGGCTCGGTATCCGAAGAAGGTGCGAGCGCTGAAGTTGCTGGAGGAGCGTGCGGTCGAGCTGCTGATGTATGGCAACCACAACATCCATGGGTTGTTGCAGACGCCGGAGTACGCGCAGGCGCTGTTCGAGACGCGTCAGCCCGCGCTCTCGGCGAGTGAGGTTGAGCGAGAGACAGCAGCGCGCATGGGCCGGAAGGCGATCTTTGAGCGGTCACCTGCTCCCGCGCTCAGCTTTATCCAGGAGGAGGTGACGCTGCGGCGCCCGATCGGAGGGAAGATGGTGTTACGCCGCCAGCTCGAACACCTAATGGAGGTGGGGCAGTTGAGGAACGTCTCCCTTCAAGTCATGCCGACCGATCGAGAGGATCACGCCGGAATGCAGGGTCTGATCCAGGTGCTGAAGTATGGCGACGGCACGGCGGTCGGGCGTTCCGAAGGCGCGTTCAGCGGCCGCCCGGTCTCGGACCCCAAAGACCTGCGGATCCTTGAACTGCGGTATGGCATGATCCGGGCCCAGGCTCTCACCCCGAGGGAGTCGCTGGCCTTCATCGAGCAAGTGCTGGGAGAACAATGACCGCCCCGGAACTCCGCTGGTTCAAGAGCAGCTATAGCGACAGCAGCGAACCCGGCGACTGCGTCGAAGTGGCGCTGGCGTGGTTCAAGAGCAGCTACAGCGACAGCAGCAACGGCAACGACTGCGTCGAGATAGCCCCCACCCCCACCACCATCCACCTCCGCGACTCCAAGAACCCCCAAGGCCCCTGCCTCACGGTCACCCCCACCACATGGGCGGCCTTCCTGCCGTACGCCTCGCAGAGCTGACGCTGACGCGTTCTGGTGAACGGCCCCCGCCTGGCTGAGACTTGGCGGATGCATGAGCAGAGGGCCGGCGATTCGGACAGAGCGGCAGCCGTGCTGCGCCGGTGGGGCCTGCGGGTGGTGGGCCACAGTTCATCGCGTGGTGGGGGCCGAGCTCATGAGTACCGAAGAATTCCTTATCCCTCTCGACGAGGGGATGCTCGAGTACTTTCGGGAAATGGTGGACGTGCTGGTGGAGCACTGCGGGATCTCTCGGGCCGAGGCTGTTGCCAGGATCAATGAGAGGTATGGGCAGAAAGAGATGAGCGTTCTCGAACAGAACCTCATGACCCATGAGTTCCCGGAGTTCTGGGCCTACGGTGTGTACTACCTCCCCGACGACGAGTACAGGCTCCCGACCGGGGACGCGGACGCGGACGCGGGCATCGACTTCGAACAGCTGCCGGTCCGTCCTGCGCCGCCCAGGGACTCGCCGGTATGGACTCTCCCGGACGAGCTAGGCGATTGATCCGCTTGCACCACTGGAGTGCGTCTCAAGCTATGACGGAAGAATCCTGAGGACCTCCTGTCGTACCACCCCGATGGCTCGACCTCGTTGTCGGCCCGGGGATCCGTCGGCAGGGAGAGGGCGGCGGTTCGGCGAGCGCCTCAGCGATGTCCGTCTGCGTCGGAAGATCCTTGCCGAGGTGTGGAGCAGGCAGCCGGCGCCTGGTCAGCCCGAAGGGCCGACAGACGAGGAATTCGAGACCCTCCGCTCGCTCAAGCGAGGACGGCATGCGCCCTGGCTAGTCGACACGGACCCGACACCGCTCATGCCGGTGGCCCAGTTGTACACACGTGACGTGCGACGTCCCGGAGCACTTGGAGGACCTGATGACCAACACGCCGGGAGCAGCCCGATGACGGCTACGAGTACTTCCCGAAACAGCTGAAGGTGTGAATGGGTTGGCGGGCGAAGCGGAGCGCGGCCGGGCACGGCGGGGCAGGAAGCGTGCACCGTGCGACGTCTTCTGGGCAGCGCCGGAAACCAGGGCCGTGTGGGCCGAGTTGCCCGAGCGGGCCCTTGAGGCGATCGCCGACCGGGACGCGGAGCGGCTGGAGTTGGAGCGGTCGCGGGTCGCGCCGCAGCTGCGGGAGAAGATGACGGCTCCCGTCTACTCGGTGGCGGACCGCTTCGCCTCCTGGGAACGCGTGGTGTGCCGGATGGAACCGGGCTGGTCGAGCGAGGACTTCTATCCCATCAGCGCCTACGACAACGACCTCGACTCCCGGGACACGCTGGAGGAGTTGATGCAGGCTCTCCCCGCGAAGCTGCGCGAAGGTGCCCTGGGACGACTGCTGGCACGGCTGGACGCACGCTTCCGCACAGCGAGCACCCCTGACCCAGAACGCTCGCTGCGCCCCTGGGTACGTCCGACGAAGGGGAAGCCCGAGGCCGAGCTCGGGGAGTGGTGGAAGCGCAAGCCGGTGCGCGAGCCCTGGGACTGAGCAGTGAGGGCCGATGTGCCGTATGGCCGCCGATTTGCAAATGGGAGTCCGCTATGACGTCCGCATACAACTGGGAAAGCGGCGAGGGTCTGCTGGGCATCGACGATCCCGCCGATTGGGACGCCGCGTTCGAGCGTGGTGAGCAGCATCTCGGTACGGCAGTGATCGGGTTGGCCTTCAACTGTTCGCTGGAGGACGCGTCGCCCCGGATTGTCAGGGCGATGCAGCTGCCGGACGCCGGTCAGCGGGGGTTCGCGTTCACCGCAGCGGGGCACGCGGCCCGGCTCAATGGGGAGTTGACCCCGGAGCTGTTCGCGGCCCTGCGAGCCGAGGGGCCCGGCGGTGTCGCCGAGCACCCCATCAGAGACACGCTGGGGTTCGTACCGTTTCGGAAGCTGCCGCCGTGGTTCAAGCGGCGGTGGGTGCTTGTGACTGTGCGCAACAAGCTGGAGAGCTGGTGGCTGCGGTCCGGGGAAACGGTTGAAGACGTATGGCGGGCCCTGCGCCGACGCAGCTGACATCGGGAGAGGCGAACATGGTGTCCGGGTGGAACTGGGACGGCGACGAGAGCCTGCTGCGCTTCGACGACCCCGTCGAGTGGGACGCGGCGTACGAACGCGGCGAGGGCCCACTGGGCTCCGCCGCGATCGGGCTGGCCTTCAACTGCTCTCTGACCGAGGCCTCGCCGCGGATTGTCCGCGCGATGCAGTTGCCGGACGTCGCACAGCGCGGCTTCGCGTTCACCGCGGCGGGCATCGCGGCGCGGCTCAACGGTGAGCTGACGCCGGAGCTGTACGCCGCGCTGCGGGCAGAGGGCCCCGGTCGCATGAGCATCGCCGTGAACGCCGTCAACGACACCCTCGACTACGTGCCGTTCCGGCAGCTGCCGCTGTGGCTCAAGTGCTGGAAGGTCGTGTCGAAGGTGCAGGACAAGCTGGAGACCTGGCGGCTGGAGTCCGCGTACGCGGTCAGTGACGCCTGGAAGGCCCTGCGCGGCCGCTGCTCCTGAGCCGGTAGCCCGCGCCGGCCCCTGTGACGCCCGGCGGGACTGCCACCCGCCGTGACCGCCCGCCGTATCCACCCGCCGTCACCGCCCCCGCACCGTTGCCATGCCGTGATCATCACCCCCCCCGCGGAAGCACAGCCTCCGGTCGTACCGTCTCCCCCTGAATGCCTCACGGCATGTTCACGCCACGGTCAGGGGGAGCCCGTATGCGTAGATCCACTCCGTTCGCCAGAGCCCTCGGGGGCGCCGCGCTGGTGTGTGCCGCGGTCGGGATGGTGCTCGGGGTCGCGCGGTACGCGGCCGGGACGCCGCGGCTGGACGCCCTGGTCCCGCTCGGTCTGGCCGCTGTCCTCGCCGGTGGCTGGGTGCTCGCCGTGCGCGCGGCTCCGCCGGTGGAGGTGCTGGTGGCGGCGGGGGCGCCGGCCGGGGTGCCCGCCGCGCTCGGGCCCATCCGGCGGGACTGGGGATACGTCGCCGGGGCCTATCTGCTCATGTGGGCGCCGTACGCCGCCGCGCGGGTCGCGTACGGCACCGACTACGGCAAGAGCGGGTCGCTGGCCGCGAGCGCCCTGTGCGCCCTCACCCTGCTCTACGCCGTCGTCGGCTCCCTGTACGGCATCGGCCTGCTCGGCAGGCAACTCGGCGCCGCCCAGCGGCTGTTGCGGGAGGACGCCGCCGCGGGGCGCGTCCATGCCGTACGGGTACGGAACGCCGGCGCCGTCCAGGAGAACTACCGCAGCCCCGCCCGCACCGGCGTCGGCAAGACCGACGTCTCCGTCTCGCGCTGGCTGGAACTGGAGGCGGACGGCGCGGGCGATGCCCGGCCGGCGCGGCTGAGGGCGATGGAGGGCGTCAACTTCAAGATCGCCACGGGGGAGAAGCACCTCTCCCAGGCCGCATCCCAGCTGGCCGGGCACGAGGGATGGCTGTGCTGGCACACCCGGTGGAAGGAGATCGCGGCCACCGACCGGCGGATGATCCTCCCCGCCGCGTTCGTCACCGACAGCGGGCATGTGGTGTGGGGGTGCATGTACGAGGAGGACTGGCGGCCCTGGCTGCGCGGCGAAGCCGCCGGCGCGGGCGACACCGAGCCGGGTCTCGCCGCCGTACACAGCACCGAGCCGGGCCGCGCGGCCGTGCCCGCGCCGCGGCCCTCCCGGTTCACGGCCGCGTACCGTGGGTTCCTGTCGGTCCTCCTGGCCGCGCTGCTCGCCACCGTTCCGTACCTGCTCGGCCTGGTGCCGGTGCTCGCCGCGGCGGGGCTGGCCGCGCTGTCGGGCTTCCTGACCTTCTTCGGCGCCGCGATCCTGTCGGGCAGCGGCACGGATGGCGGGCCGGACGTATGGGCCGTGCGCGAGGAGCTGCACCCCTCGCTGCGCTGAGCACCCCGCGCCGACGCGCGGCGGACAGGGTTTGACGTGCGTCACCTTCGGGGTACGATCCTCGGCTCGATTGGCCAGGCCCCTGTCGCATATGGCAGACTGTCGGAGTTGCTCGGTCGAGTGCCGATGCTGCGCGCCTCCCGTCGGGAGGACCGGAAGCGAGTCCCACAGTACTCGTCGCCTCAACTGCCGTAAGGCAGCGCTGGGGCGGACGTACGGGAATCTTCCGGGAAGTGTCAGCGGGGTGCAGGCCAGGCACCCGGTGGGTGTTTTGCCCCCGGTCCAGCGGTTGCTTTCGGGCGAGCCGCGTCCCTCGCAGGGAAATCCGTAACGGATATCTGTGCGGCAGGAGCGCGACACACCCGACCGCGTGGGTCGGAGGACAGGACGCGAACCCCCGGGTTCCAGAGCGTTTTCACTAGACAAAGGACTACTGAGTAGCCATGGCGGGACAGAAGATCCGCATCCGGCTCAAGGCCTACGACCACGAGGTCATCGACTCCTCGGCGAAGAAGATCGTCGAGACGGTGACCCGCACTGGTGCGTCGGTTGCAGGCCCGGTGCCGCTGCCCACTGAGAAGAACGTGTACTGCGTCATCAAGTCGCCGCACAAGTACAAGGACTCGCGCGAGCACTTCGAGATGCGCACGCACAAGCGCCTGATCGACATTCTCGACCCGACGCCCAAGACCGTTGACTCTCTGATGCGACTCGACCTCCCGGCCGGTGTCGACATCGAGATCAAGCTCTAGGGATCGGTGATCTGAGAATGGCTAAGCAGATCAAGGGCATCCTGGGCGAGAAGCTCGGTATGACGCAGGTTTGGGACGAGAACAACCGTGTTGTTCCCGTGACTGTCGTCAAGGCCGGGCCCAATGTCGTTACCCAGGTCCGCACGAACGACACCGACGGCTACGAGTCGGTCCAGATCGCCTTCGGCGAGATCGACCCTCGCAAGGTGAACAAGCCCCTCAAGGGCCACTTCGCCAAGGCCGACGTCACCCCCCGTCGTCACCTCGTCGAGATCCGTACCGCTGACGCCAGCGAGTACACCCTCGGCCAGGAGATCACCGCCGAGACCTTCGAGGCCGGCGTCAAGGTGGACGTGACCGGCAAGAGCAAGGGCAAGGGCTTCGCCGGTGTCATGAAGCGTCACAACTTCAAGGGCCTCGGCGCCGGTCACGGCACCCAGCGCAAGCACCGCTCTCCCGGCTCCATCGGTGGCTGCGCCACCCCGGGCCGCGTGTTCAAGGGCCTCCGCATGGCGGGTCGCATGGGCAACGAGCGGGTCACCACCCAGAACCTGACCGTTCACGCCGTTGACGCGGAGAAGGGCCTGCTCCTTATCAAGGGCGCGGTTCCTGGTCCGAACGGCGGCCTCGTCCTGGTCCGCACCGCGGTCAAGGGGGCCTAAGGACTATGAGCACCATTGACATTCTGTCGCCCTCCGGCGACACCGCTGGGACCGTTGAGCTCCCGGCCGAGATCTTCGATGTAGAGAAGATCAGCATCCCGCTGCTTCACCAGGTCGTCGTTGCGCAGCTGGCCGCTGCCCGTCAGGGCACGCACAAGGTCAAGCGTCGTGGCGAGGTCCGCGGTGGCGGTAGGAAGCCTTACCGCCAGAAGGGCACCGGCCGCGCGCGCCAGGGTTCGACCCGTGCGCCGCAGTTCGCCGGCGGTGGCGTCGTCCACGGCCCCACGCCGCGTGACTACTCGCAGCGGACCCCGAAGAAGATGAAGGCCGCGGCCCTGCGCCACGCCCTCACCGACCGGGCCCGCAACGCTCGCATCCACGTCATCACCGGCGTGATCGAGGGCGAGACCATCTCCACCAAGGCCGCGAAGAGCTTCCTCGGCAAGATCTCGGAGCGCAAGAACGTGCTCCTGGTCATCGAGCGCTCCGACGAGGCCGCGCTGCTCTCCGCGCGCAACCTGCCCCAGGTCCACATCCTGGAGCCGGGCCAGCTGAACACGTACGACGTTCTCGTCTCGGACGACGTGGTCTTCACCCAGGCCGCTTTCGAGTCCTTCGTGTCTGGCCCCCAGGCCGCTGACACCGAAGGGAGCGAAGCCTGATGGCTACGCGTCACCCGAGCATTGCCTCGAAGGCCGCCAAGGCCAAGAAGGTCGCACGCGTCGCCAAGGCGAAGCGCCACGAGACCGAGGGCAAGAACACCGTAGAGACGCCGCTGAGCAAGAGCTTCACGGATCCCCGTGACGTCCTCCTCAAGCCGGTCGTCTCCGAGAAGAGCTACGCGCTTCTCGACGAGGGCAAGTACACCTTCGTCGTGGACCCGCGGGCCAACAAGACCCAGATCAAGCAGGCCGTCCAGGCGGTCTTCTCGGTCAAGGTCACCGGAGTGAACACGATCAACCGTCAGGGCAAGCGCAAGCGGACCAAGACGGGCTTCGGCAAGCGTGCTGACAGCAAGCGCGCGATCGTGACCCTCGCTGAGGGCGACCGTATCGACATCTTCGGCCAGGCCTCCTAACGGAGCGCCCTGGTCCGAATATCGGACGAGGACTGAGAAATGGGAATCCGCAAGTACAAGCCGACTACGCCGGGCCGTCGTGGCTCCAGCGTCGCCGACTTCGTCGAGGTCACGCGGTCCACGCCGGAGAAGTCGCTGGTTCGCCCGCTGCACAGCAAGGGCGGCCGTAACAATTCCGGTCGTGTGACCGTGCGCCACCAGGGTGGTGGCCACAAGCGCGCCTACCGAGTGATCGACTTCCGTCGTCACGACAAGGACGGCGTGCCGGCGAAGGTCGCGCACATCGAGTACGACCCCAACCGCACCGCGCGCATCGCGCTGCTGCACTACGCGGACGGCGAGAAGCGCTACATCCTCGCCCCCCGCAACCTGTCGCAGGGTGACCGCGTCGAGAACGGTCCTGGGGCCGACATCAAGCCGGGCAACAACCTGGCGCTCCGCAACATCCCGGTCGGTACCACGATCCACGCGATCGAGATCCGTCCCGGTGGCGGCGCCAAGTTCGCCCGCTCCGCCGGTGCCTCGGTGCAGCTGCTCGCGAAGGAGGGCACCATGGCCCACCTCCGCATGCCCTCCGGTGAGATCCGCCTGGTCGACCAGCGCTGCCGCGCCACGGTCGGCGAGGTCGGCAACGCCGAGCAGAGCAACATCAACTGGGGTAAGGCCGGCCGCAAGCGCTGGCTGGGCGTTCGCCCGACCGTCCGCGGTGTGGCGATGAACCCGGTTGACCACCCGCACGGTGGTGGTGAGGGCAAGACCTCCGGTGGTCGCCACCCGGTCTCCCCGTGGGGTCAGAAGGAGGGTCGTACTCGTTCGCCGAAGAAGGCTTCGAACAAGTACATCGTCCGCCGCCGCAAGACGAACAAGAAGCGCTAGGAGCGGGTTTAGATGCCGCGCAGTCTCAAGAAGGGACCCTTCGTCGACGGACACCTCGTAAAGAAGGTGGACGTACAGAACGAAGCCGGTACCAAGAACGTCATCAAGACCTGGTCCCGTCGCTCGATGATCATCCCGGCCATGCTCGGTCACACGATCGCGGTGCACAACGGCAAGATCCACATCCCGGTGTTTGTCACCGAGTCGATGGTCGGCCACAAGCTCGGCGAGTTCTCGCCGACGCGCACCTTCCGGGGTCACGTCAAGGACGACCGGAAGTCGAAGCGCCGCTAACGCGGGGTGGAATCGACCATGACAGACACTGGAAGGACAACCATGGAAGCCAGGGCCCAGGCGCGGTACATCCGCGTTACGCCCATGAAGGCCCGCCGCGTGGTGGACCTTATCCGTGGCATGGATGCCACGGAGGCTCAGGCGGTCCTGCGTTTCGCCCCGCAGGCCGCGAGCGTGCCCGTTGGCAAGGTGCTTGACAGCGCCATCGCCAACGCCGCGCACAACTACGACCACACCGACGCCGGCAGCCTCGTCATCTCTGAGGCGTACGTCGACGAGGGTCCGACCCTGAAGCGGTTCCGTCCGCGCGCCCAGGGCCGTGCCTACCGGATCCGCAAGCGGACCAGCCACATCACCGTGGTCGTCAGCAGCAAGGAAGGAACCCGGTAATGGGCCAGAAGGTTAACCCGCATGGGTTCCGGCTCGGCATCACCACGGACTTCAAGTCCCGTTGGTACGCCGACAAGCTGTACAAGGACTACGTCAAGGAAGACGTCGCCATCCGTCGGATGATGACGTCCGGCATGGAGCGCGCCGGCATCTCGAAGGTTGAGATCGAGCGCACCCGTGACCGCGTGCGGGTGGACATCCACACCGCGCGTCCCGGCATCGTCATCGGCCGCCGTGGCGCCGAGGCCGACCGCATCCGCGGTGACCTCGAGAAGCTCACGGGCAAGCAGGTCCAGCTGAACATCCTCGAGGTCAAGAACCCCGAGACCGACGCTCAGCTGGTTGCTCAGGCCGTTGCCGAGCAGCTGTCCTCCCGCGTCTCCTTCCGTCGCGCCATGCGTAAGAGCATGCAGGGCACGATGAAGGCCGGCGCCAAGGGCATCAAGATCCAGTGTGGTGGCCGTCTCGGCGGCGCCGAGATGTCCCGCTCGGAGTTCTACCGCGAGGGTCGTGTGCCCCTGCACACGCTCCGTGCGAACGTCGACTACGGCTTCTTCGAGGCCAAGACGACCTTCGGCCGTATCGGTGTGAAGGTCTGGATCTACAAGGGCGACGTCAAGAACATCGCCGAGGTCCGCGCCGAGAACGCCGCTGCCCGCGCCGGCAACCGCCCGGCCCGTGGCGGCGCTGACCGCCCGGCCGGCCGTGGTGGCCGCGGTGGCGAGCGTGGCGGTCGCGGTCGCAAGCCGCAGCAGGCTCCCGCTGCCGAGGCCCCCAAGGCCGAGGCTCCGGCGGCTGCCGCTCCGGCTGAGAGCACCGGAACGGAGGCCTGACCGACATGCTGATCCCCCGTAGGGTCAAGCACCGCAAGCAGCACCACCCGAAGCGCCGTGGTCAGGCCAAGGGCGGTACGACGGTTGCGTTCGGCGAGTACGGCATTCAGGCCCTCACGCCGGCGTACGTGACGAACCGCCAGATCGAGGCCGCGCGTATCGCGATGACCCGCCACATCAAGCGTGGCGGCAAGGTCTGGATCAACATCTACCCGGACCGCCCGCTCACGAAGAAGCCTGCCGAGACCCGCATGGGTTCCGGTAAGGGTTCTCCCGAGTGGTGGATCGCGAACGTGCACCCGGGCCGGGTCATGTTCGAACTGTCCTACCCCAACGAGAAGATCGCCCGTGAGGCCCTCACTCGCGCAGCCCACAAGCTGCCGATGAAGTGCCGGATCGTCAAGCGCGAGGCAGGTGAAGCGTGATGTCGGCCGGTACCAAGGCGTCCGAGCTGCGCGAACTGGGTGACGAGGAGCTTCTTGCGAAGCTCCGCGAAGCCAAGGAAGAGCTGTTCAACCTCCGCTTCCAGGCGGCGACCGGTCAGCTCGAGAACCACGGTCGGCTCAAGGCCGTCCGCAAGGACATCGCGCGGATCTACACCCTGATGCGTGAGCGCGAGCTGGGCATCGAAACGGTGGAGAGCGCCTGATGAGTGAGAGCAACGTGACTGAGACCGCTGAGGCCCGTGGCTTCCGCAAGACCCGTGAGGGTCTCGTCGTCAGCGACAAGATGGACAAGACCGTCGTCGTCGCCGTCGAGGACCGCGTGAAGCACGCGCTGTACGGCAAGGTCATCCGCCGTACCAGCAAGCTCAAGGCCCACGACGAGCAGAACGCCGCCGGCGTCGGCGACCGCGTCCTCCTCATGGAGACGCGTCCGCTGTCCTCGACGAAGCGCTGGCGCATCGTCGAGATCCTCGAGAAGGCCAAGTAATTACCTGAGGGGTATCCCTCAGGTTCGTTCCGCCAGGCTCGGGGCGGGGCGCCGTAAGGCACCCCGCCCCGGGAACCGGCAGACAATCAGGAGATAGACGTGATCCAGCAGGAGTCGCGACTGCGTGTCGCCGACAACACTGGTGCGAAGGAAATCCTTTGCATCCGTGTGCTCGGTGGCTCCGGTCGCCGCTACGCGGGCATCGGTGACGTCATCGTCGCCACCGTCAAGGACGCGATCCCCGGCGGCAATGTGAAGAAGGGTGACGTCATCAAGGCGGTCATCGTTCGCACCGTCAAGGAGCGCCGCCGTCCGGACGGCTCGTACATCCGCTTCGACGAGAACGCCGCTGTCATTCTCAAGAACGACGGCGACCCTCGTGGCACCCGTATCTTCGGCCCTGTCGGCCGTGAGCTGCGCGAGAAGAAGTTCATGAAGATCATCTCGCTCGCGCCGGAGGTGCTGTAAGCATGAAGATCAAGAAGGGTGACACGGTTCAGGTCATCACCGGCAAGGACAAGGGCAAGCAGGGCAAGGTCATTGCCGCTTACCCGCGCGACGAGCGCGTCCTGGTCGAGGGTGTCAACCGGGTCAAGAAGCACACCAAGGCCGGCCCGACCGCCAAGGGTTCGCAGGCCGGTGGCATCGTCACGACCGAGGCCCCGATTCACGTGAGCAACGTTCAGCTCGTCGTGGAGAAGGACGGCAACAAGGTCGTCACGCGTGTCGGTTACCGCTTCGACGACGAGGGCAACAAGATCCGCGTTGCCAAGCGGACGGGTGAGGACATCTGATGGCTACCACCACCACTCCGCGTCTCAAGACGAAGTACCGCGAGGAGATCGCGGGCAAGCTGCTTGAGGAGTTCTCGTACGAGAACGTCATGCAGGTTCCCGGTCTCGTCAAGATCGTGGTCAACATGGGTGTCGGAGACGCCGCCCGTGACTCGAAGCTCATGGACGGTGCCGTCCGTGACCTGACCACGATCACCGGTCAGAAGCCGGCCGTCACCAAGGCCCGCAAGTCCATCGCGCAGTTCAAGCTGCGTGAGGGTCAGCCGATCGGTGCCCACGTCACGCTCCGTGGCGACCGCATGTGGGAGTTCCTGGACCGCACCCTGTCGCTCGCGCTGCCGCGCATCCGCGACTTCCGTGGTCTGTCCCCCAAGCAGTTCGACGGCCGTGGCAACTACACCTTCGGTCTCACGGAGCAGGTCATGTTCCACGAGATCGACCAGGACAAGATCGACCGTACCCGGGGCATGGACATCACCGTGGTGACCACGGCGACCAACGACGCTGAGGGCCGCGCCCTTCTCCGTCACCTCGGCTTCCCCTTCAAGGAGGCGTAAGCGAGATGGCGAAGAAGGCTCTGATTGCCAAGGCTGCTCGTAAGCCCAAGTTCGGCGTTCGTGGCTACACGCGCTGCCAGCGCTGCGGCCGTCCGCACTCCGTGTACCGCAAGTTCGGCCTGTGCCGCGTCTGCCTTCGTGAGATGGCTCACCGTGGCGAGCTGCCGGGCGTGACCAAGAGCTCCTGGTAGTCCCCGCTTTTCAGGGATTCCAGGGCTCTCGGTAAGCAAAGGGTTCGGTCAGGTGCCCTGCTCTCCATGGCTTAGGCTAGGAGGGTTGGGCGCCTGCCGCCCCAATCGACTTACTACGCCGTAGGTCCCCGCACCGCACCCGTCCCGCCACTGAGTGGGGAGAGGGATGGCGCATACAGGAAACCCCGGCGAGAGAGGCCGAAGGCCAATTCATGACCATGACTGATCCGATCGCAGACATGCTTACGCGTCTGCGTAACGCGAACTCGGCGTACCACGACACCGTGGGAATGCCGCACAGCAAGATCAAGTCGCACATCGCGGAGATCCTCCAGCAGGAGGGCTTCATCACGGGCTGGAAGGTCGAGGACGCCGAGGTCGGCAAGAACCTCGTCCTCGAGCTGAAGTTCGGCCCGAACCGTGAGCGCTCCATCGCGGGCATCAAGCGGATCTCCAAGCCCGGTCTCCGGGTTTACGCGAAGTCCACCTCCCTGCCCAAGGTGCTGGGCGGCCTCGGCGTGGCGATCATCTCCACGTCGCACGGTCTCCTCACCGACAAGCAGGCCGGCAAGAAGGGCGTAGGCGGAGAAGTTCTCGCCTACGTCTGGTAGCGGAAGGGAACGGAAGAAGCTATGTCGCGTATTGGCAAGCTCCCCATCACGGTTCCCGCCGGCGTGGACGTCACCATCGACGGCCGTACGGTCTCGGTGAAGGGCCCCAAGGGCACCCTCTCCCACACCGTCGCGGCGCCGATCGAGGTCGCCAAGGGTGAGGACGGCGTTCTGAACGTCACCCGCCCGAACGACGAGCGTCAGAACAAGGCCCTGCACGGCCTGTCCCGCACGCTGGTGGCGAACATGATCACCGGCGTGACCCAGGGTTACGTGAAGAAGCTCGAGATCAGCGGTGTCGGTTACCGCGTCCTGGCGAAGGGCTCCAACCTGGAGTTCTCGCTCGGCTACAGCCACTCGATCACTGTCGAGGCCCCCGAGGGGATCTCCTTCAAGGTCGAGAACCCGACGCGGTTCTCGGTCGAGGGCATCGACAAGCAGAAGGTCGGAGAGGTTGCGGCCAACATCCGCAAGCTGCGCAAGCCCGACCCGTACAAGGCCAAGGGCGTCAAGTACGAAGGCGAAGTCATCCGCCGCAAGGTCGGAAAGGCGGGTAAGTAAGCCATGGCATACGGTGTCAAGATTGCTAAGGGCGACGCTTACAAGCGTGCTGCCATCAAGCGTCGTCACATCCGGATCCGTAAGCACATCTCGGGTACGGCTGAGCGTCCGCGCCTGGTCGTGACGCGCTCGAACCGTCACATCGTGGCCCAGGTCATCGACGACGTTAAGGGTCACACCCTGGCGTCGGCGTCGACCCTGGACACGACGGTCCGCGGTAGCGAGGGCGACAAGTCCGCGCAGGCCAAGTCGGTCGGCGCCCTGGTCGCCGAGCGCGCCAAGGCCGCCGGTGTCGAGGCTGTCGTATTCGACCGTGGTGGCAACCAGTACGCCGGGCGCATCGCCGCCCTGGCGGACGCCGCCCGCGAAGCCGGACTCAAGTTCTGAGCCGCTTCCGTAGCTAGCGGAAACAGAGAGAGGTAATCCAATGGCTGGACCCCAGCGCCGTGGAAGCGGTGCCGGTGGCGGCGAGCGGCGGGACCGGAAGGGCCGTGACGGCGGCGCTGCTGCCGAGAAGACCGCGTATGTTGAGCGCGTTGTCGCGATCAACCGCGTCGCCAAGGTTGTAAAGGGTGGTCGTCGCTTCAGCTTCACCGCGCTGGTCGTGGTGGGCGATGGTGACGGCACCGTGGGTGTCGGTTACGGCAAGGCCAAGGAGGTGCCGGCCGCGATCGCCAAGGGTGTTGAAGAGGCCAAGAAGCACTTCTTCAAGGTCCCCCGTATCCAGGGCACCATCCCGCACCCGATCACGGGCGAGAAGGCCGCGGGCGTCGTCCTGCTCAAGCCTGCTTCCCCCGGTACCGGCGTTATCGCCGGTGGCCCGGTGCGTGCGGTGCTCGAGTGCGCCGGCGTTCACGACATCCTGTCGAAGTCGCTCGGCTCGTCCAACGCGATCAACATCGTGCACGCGACCGTGGCGGCCCTCAAGGGCCTGCAGCGTCCCGAGGAGATCGCGGCTCGCCGTGGTCTGCCCCTCGAGGACGTCGCCCCCGCGGCTCTGCTGCGTGCGCGTGCGGGAGCGGGTGCGTAATCATGGCTCAGCTCAAGATCACGCAGACGAAGTCGTACATCGGCAGCAAGCAGAACCACCGCGACACCCTGCGTTCGCTCGGGCTCAAGCGCCTGAACGACGTGGTCGTCAAGGAGGACCGCCCCGAGTTCCGCGGAATGGTGCACACCGTCCGCCACCTCGTGACGGTTGAGGAGGTCGACTGATCATGGCGGAGAACAACCCGCTCAAGATCCACAACCTCCGTCCCGCCCCGGGCGCCAAGACCGCGAAGACCCGTGTGGGTCGCGGTGAGGCGTCGAAGGGTAAGACGGCCGGTCGTGGTACCAAGGGCACGAAGGCTCGTTACCAGGTTCCGGAGCGCTTCGAGGGTGGCCAGATGCCCCTCCACATGCGTCTCCCGAAGCTCAAGGGCTTCAAGAACCCCTTCAAGGTCGAGTTCCAGGTCGTGAACCTGGACAAGCTCGCCTCGCTGTACCCCGAGGGTGGCGAGGTCACCGTTGAGGGCCTGGTCGCCAAGGGCGCCGTTCGCAAGAACAGCCTCGTCAAGGTCCTCGGCCAGGGCGAGATCTCCGTGGCGCTGCAGGTGACGGTCGACGCCGTCTCCGGCTCCGCCAAGGAGAAGATCACCGCCGCCGGCGGTACCGTCACCGAGCTCGTCTGATTTCAGACGTCTCGATGACATGAGCGATCCCGACCGGGGATGCCCCACAAAAGGGGCATCCCCGGTTGGTCGTTCCAAGGGGGGCAGTGTCGCCGGTAAGGTGGCCTGCACTGCAAATTTTCGTCCAGGGTGACCCAAGGGAACTCCTGGCGGCCTTTGACTGTTGGTTAGCTGTCCCTTATCCGTCGAACCTCAAGACCGTCACCTCTGACGCAGTAGCGCGGGGGTCGCAGGAGGCACCGTGCTCACCGCGTTCGCCCGGGCGTTCAGGACGCCCGACCTGCGCAAGAAGCTGCTCTTCACGCTCGCCATCATCGTGGTCTACCGGGTCGGTACCCACATCCCGATCCCTGGCGTGGCCTACAAGAACGTCCAGACCTGTATCGACGCGGCGTCGAAGGGCAACCAGGGTCTGTTCGGTCTGGTCAACATGTTCAGTGGTGGCGCGCTGCTGCAGATCACGATCTTCGCGCTCGGCATCATGCCGTACATCACGGCGAGCATCATTCTGCAGCTGCTGACCGTGGTGATCCCGCGCCTCGAAGCCCTCAAGAAGGAGGGCCAGGCAGGCACCGCGAAGATCACGCAGTACACGCGTTATCTGACGGTGGCGCTGGCCATCCTCCAGGGCACCGGCCTGGTCGCGACCGCGCGCAGCGGCGCGCTCTTCAGCAGCTGCCCCGTGGGCAACCAGATCGTCCCCGACCAGTCGATCTTCCAGACCGTCGTCATGGTCGTCACCATGACCGCCGGTACGTGTGTCGTCATGTGGCTCGGCGAGCTCATCACCGACCGCGGCATCGGCAACGGCATGTCGATCCTGATGTTCATCTCGATCGCCGCGACGTTCCCGTCCGCGCTGTGGGCCATCAAGGAGCAGGGTTCGCTGGCCGGCGGCTGGATCGAGTTCGGCGCGACCATCGCCGTCGGGTTCGTCATGGTCGGCCTGGTGGTCTTCGTCGAGCAGGCTCAGCGCCGCATTCCCGTCCAGTACGCGAAGCGCATGATCGGCCGTCGGTCCTACGGCGGTACGTCCACCTACATCCCATTGAAGGTGAATCAGGCGGGTGTGATTCCCGTCATCTTCGCGTCGTCGCTGCTCTACATCCCGGCGCTGATCGCTCAGTTCTCCAAGGACACTTCCGGTTGGAAAACCTGGGTTGAGCAGAATCTGACCAAGAGCAACCACCCGATTTACCTCAGCTTGTACTTTTTGCTGATCGTGTTCTTCGCGTTCTTCTATGTGGCGATCTCCTTCAACCCCGAGGAAGTCGCCGACAACATGAAGAAGTATGGTGGCTTCATCCCGGGTATCCGGGCTGGCCGACCGACCGCTGAGTACCTCAGCTACGTACTCAACCGGATCACCTGGCCGGGTTCGCTGTATCTGGGTCTGATCGCTCTCGTACCGACGATGGCGTTGGTTGGCTTCGGGGCAAGCCAGAACTTCCCGTTCGGTGGTACCAGCATCCTGATCATCGTGGGTGTCGGTCTGGAGACGGTGAAGCAGATCGAGAGCCAGCTTCAGCAGCGCAATTACGAAGGGTTCCTCCGCTGATGCGAATCGTCCTCGTCGGGCCGCCCGGTGCCGGCAAGGGAACGCAGGCCGCGTTCCTCGCCAAGAACCTGTCGATCCCGCACATCTCCACGGGCGACCTCTTCCGCGCCAACATCAGCCAGCAGACGGAACTCGGCAAACTGGCGAAGTCCTACATGGACAAGGGCGAGCTGGTGCCGGACGAGGTCACCATCGCGATGGCCAAGGACCGCATGGAGCAGCCCGACGCGGAGCACGGCTTCCTGCTCGACGGCTTCCCGCGCAACGTCTCGCAGGCCGAGGCGCTGGACGAGATGCTCAGTGCCGAGGGCATGAAGCTGGACGGGGTTCTGGACCTGGAGGTCCCCGAGGACGAGGTGGTCAGGCGTATCGCCGGCCGCCGCATCTGCCGCAACGACTCGGCGCACGTCTTCCACGTGACGTACAAGCCGGCCAAGACCGAAGGCGTCTGCGACGTCTGCGGCGGCGAGCTGTACCAGCGGGACGACGACTCCGAGGACACCGTCCGCACGCGTCTTGAGGTCTACCACACGCAGACCGAGCCGATCATCGACTACTACAAGGCCCAGGGCCTGGTGGTCACGATCCTGGCGCTCGGCAAGGTGGAAGAGGTCACGGCGCGCGCGATGGAGGCGCTGTCCCGCCAGGCCGCGTAGGCGGTCTGACGCAGGTTGTACGTTCCTTCGGCCGCGGTACCCCTGGTGGGTGCCGCGGCCGAGGTGTGGGGTGGGTGTCGCTCCCGGTTCGTGTGGGTCGGGGCCGGGGCGGGGGGTATCCGTCCTCGGTCTGGCGCGGAATCGGTGGGGTTTCAAGAGCTCGGCGTTGACGCGCCAGCCGCTGCGGGCGGACACCCCCGCCCCGGCCCCTTGGCGCCGTCAGCGGCTGCCTGTGCGTGGTGGCTGTCGTCCCTGCGCTTCTGTTGTAGGCGGCCGGGCCGCGGAGCCGGTGCTGTCACCCGTATCGTTGATGTCGTCCGTACTCTCCGGTCCAGAAAGGCCGCAGCCGACATGGTGCAGATCAAGACCCCCGAGCAGATCGCCAAAATGCGCGAGGCGGGGCTGGTCGTCGCTGCCATCCACGCGGCGACGCGTGAGGCGGCCGTGCCGGGGGCGACGACGAAGGATCTGGACGAGGTCGCCCGGAAGGTGCTCGCCGAGCACGGGGCGAAGTCGAACTTCTTGGGGTACGGCGGGTTCCCCGCCACCATCTGCACGTCGGCCAACGAGGTCGTCGTCCATGGCATCCCGGACGAGAAGACCGTTCTGAAGGACGGCGACATCATCTCCATCGACGCCGGCGCGATCGTGGACGGCTGGCACGGTGATGCCGCTTACACCGCGTTCGTGGGCTCCGGTCACGCTCCGGAGCTGATCGAGCTCTCCCGGGTGACCGAGGAGTCGATGTGGGCCGGCATCGCGGCCATGAAGCTCGGCAACCGCCTGGTCGACGTCTCCCGCGCCATCGAGACGTACATCCGCCGCCAGCCGAAGCCCGGTGGCGGCAAGTACGGGATCATCGAGGACTACGGCGGCCACGGCATCGGCACCGAGATGCACATGGACCCGCATCTCCTGAACTACGTCGAGCGCAAGCGGGGCAAGGGCCCGAAGCTGGTCCCCGGCTTCTGCCTCGCCATCGAGCCGATGGTGTCCCTGGGCACCCCGAAGACCGATGTGCTTGAGGACGACTGGACGGTCATCACGACCGACGGCACCTGGTCCTCGCACTGGGAGCACTCGGTTGCCCTGACGGCGGAGGGCCCGCTGGTTCTGACGGCGCCTGATGGCGGCAAGGCCAAGCTGGCGGAGTACGGGATCACTGCCGCCCCGGATCCGCTCGCGTGAAGACGGCCCTCGCCGCGACCGCCGGTCGGAGGCCGGCGCAGCCGCTCGAAGCTTGTGAGGCGCCTCTGGCGCCGAGCCCGCGAGAGGGGCGTCGGGGATCGGTCGACTGGACGGTCATCACGACCGACGGCACCTGGTCCTCGCACTGGGAGCACTCGGTTGCCCTGACGGCGGAGGGCCCGCTGGTTCTGACCGCTCCCGATGGTGGCAAGGCCAAGCTCGCCGAGTACGGGATCACCGCTGCGCCGGACCCGCTGGCTTAATGATCTCCATAGCAGGGCATTCTTTCTCGATTCGTCTTTCCGAGGGCCCTGACGTAGACTGACTCGTCGGCTCTCGTGCACCCGCATGTCTGCATGCACTCGTGCGAAGTCGATCAAGGTAGTCGATTCGAAGGGCGAAGCGTGGCCAAGAAGCAAGGTGCCATCGAGATCGAGGGCACTGTCGTCGAGTCTCTTCCGAACGCCATGTTCAAGGTTGAGCTCCAGAACGGCCACCAGGTTCTGGCACACATCAGCGGCAAGATGCGTATGCACTACATCCGCATCCTCCCTGACGACCGGGTCGTGGTGGAGCTGTCTCCGTACGACCTGACGCGTGGCCGGATCGTCTACCGGTACAAGTAGATCTTGCCTTTACTCCGTGTTCCCGGTTCCGGGGCACGGGGGGTGGCACTGACCCGGAGAACCTCACCTAATGAAGGTCAAGCCGAGCGTCAAGAAGATCTGCGACAAGTGCAGGGTGATCCGCCGTCACGGCCGGGTCATGGTCATTTGCGAAAACCCGCGCCACAAGCAGCGCCAGGGCTGACGCACGACCGCACCTTCTGCACCCGCAGATACTTCGCGCGACGCAAGCAGTACATGTTCATACGCAGAATCCAGGGCTGATTCTCATCAGGCCTGACACCCCCGGTCGGAGGCCGGGGACCCGGTTCGTACCGAATCTTCCGAAGGGGAGACGACGGCGGGCGGGATTCGGTTCTGCGGAAGACCTCCGAACGACAACTGGAGCCATTGAATGGCACGCGTTTCCGGTGTTGACATCCCGCGTGAAAAGCGTGTGGAGGTCGCCCTCACCTACGTGTTCGGCATCGGCCGGACCCTCTCGCAGAAGACGCTGGCCGAGACCGGCGTCAACCCCGACACCCGCGTTCGTGACCTCTCCGAGGAGGAGCTGGTCCGGATCCGCGAGTACGTGGACGCCAACTTCAAGACCGAGGGTGACCTCCGTCGCGAGGTTCAGGCCGACATCCGCCGCAAGGTTGAGATCGGCTGCTACCAGGGTCTGCGCCACCGTCGTGGTCTGCCCGTCCACGGTCAGCGCACCAGCACGAACGCTCGTACCCGCAAGGGCCCGCGTCGCGCCATCGCCGGTAAGAAGAAGCCGGGCAAGAAGTAGTCCTCAGCGGACAACGCTTCACCAGCGGTCTTCGCTGTAGGACCGACCACCTCCCCGTAGGAGTAATAGATGCCCCCCAAGGGTCGTCAGGGCGCTGCCAAGAAGGTGCGCCGCAAGGAAAAGAAGAACGTCGCTCACGGGCACGCGCACATCAAGAGCACGTTCAACAACACGATCGTCTCGATCACGGACCCCTCGGGCAACGTGATCTCCTGGGCCTCCGCCGGCCACGTCGGCTTCAAGGGCTCGCGCAAGTCCACCCCCTTCGCCGCGCAGATGGCCGCCGAGTCGGCCGCCCGCCGCGCGCAGGAGCACGGCATGCGCAAGGTTGACGTCTTCGTCAAGGGTCCCGGCTCCGGCCGTGAGACCGCGATCCGCTCCCTCCAGGCCACGGGCCTCGAGGTCGGTTCGATCCAGGACGTCACCCCCACGCCGCACAACGGCTGCCGTCCGCCCAAGCGCCGCCGCGTCTGACGCACGGCCGCCGGCTGGTGGTTTGAGGTTTTCGGGCGGTACGGCTCCGCAAAGGGGCCGTATCGCCCGTACCCTTGCAGTACTCAAGGGCATCAAATAGTGGGTGTCCATGACTGAAGGATTCACTTCATGCTGATCGCTCAGCGTCCCTCGTTGACCGAAGAGGTCGTCGACGAATTCCGCTCCCGGTTCGTGATCGAGCCGCTGGAGCCGGGCTTCGGCTACACCCTCGGCAACTCCCTGCGTCGCACGCTCCTCTCCTCGATCCCCGGTGCGGCTGTCACCAGCATCCGGATCGACGGCGTTCTGCACGAGTTCACCACCGTGCCGGGCGTCAAGGAGGACGTCACCGACCTGATCCTCAACATCAAGCAGCTGGTCGTCTCCTCGGAGCACGACGAGCCGGTCGTGATGTACCTGCGCAAGCAGGGCCCGGGTCTGGTCACCGCCGCCGACATCGCGCCCCCGGCCGGTGTCGAGGTGCACAACCCCGACCTCGTCCTCGCCACGCTCAACGGCAAGGGCAAGCTGGAGATGGAGCTGACCGTCGAGCGCGGTCGCGGTTACGTCTCCGCCGTTCAGAACAAGCAGGTCGGTCAGGAGATCGGGCGCATCCCGGTCGACTCGATCTACTCGCCGGTTCTCAAGGTCACCTACAAGGTCGAGGCGACCCGTGTCGAGCAGCGCACCGACTTCGACAAGCTGATCGTCGACGTCGAGACCAAGCAGGCCATGCGTCCCCGTGACGCCATGGCGTCCGCGGGCAAGACGCTGGTCGAGCTCTTCGGCCTCGCCCGCGAGCTCAACATCGACGCCGAGGGCATCGACATGGGCCCGTCCCCCACGGACGCCGCCCTCGCCGCCGACCTGGCGCTGCCGATCGAGGAGCTGGAGCTCACGGTCCGCTCTTACAACTGCCTCAAGCGTGAGGGCATCCACTCCGTGGGTGAGCTCGTTGCCCGCTCCGAGGCCGACCTGCTCGACATTCGCAACTTCGGTGCGAAGTCGATCGACGAGGTCAAGGCGAAGCTGGCCGGCATGGGCCTGGCCCTCAAGGACAGCCCGCCCGGATTCGACCCGACCGCTGCCGCCGACGCCTTTGGTGCCGACGACGACGCGGATGCCGGGTTCGTCGAGACCGAGCAGTACTAGTCGCTCCGCGATACGGTCGAAATTCGGCTGCGGGGCCGTTGTGGCTGGTCGCGCAGTTCCCCGCGCCCCTTACGGGGCGCGGGTCTCCGACGGGTGATCGCCCGCTCGGACACTGACCTCGGTACCTGATACGGCCGGGGCAGACACCTAGGAGAAACACCATGCCGAAGCCCACCAAGGGTGCCCGTATGGGCGGCAGCGCCGCGCACGAGAAGCTGCTCCTCGCGAACCTCGCGAAGTCGCTCTTCGAGCACGGCCGCATCACCACCACCGAGGCGAAGGCCCGTCGCCTGCGCCCGTACGCGGAGCGTCTGGTCACCAAGGCGAAGAAGGGTGACCTTCACAACCGCCGTCAGGTGCTCGCGGTGATCACGGACAAGAGCATCGTGCACACGCTCTTCACCGAGATCGGCCCCCGCTACGAGAACCGCCCGGGTGGCTACACCCGTATCACCAAGATCGGTAACCGTCGTGGCGACAACGCGCCCATGGCTGTCATCGAGCTGGTGGAGGCCCTGACCGTGGCCCAGCAGGCCACCGGTGAGGCCGAGGCGGCCACCAAGCGTGCCGCCAAGGACGCCGAGGTCAAGGCTGAGGCTCCGGCCGAGGTCGTCGAGGACGCCAAGGTCGAGGACGCCGCTGAGGCTCCCGCCGAGGAGTCGAAGGACGCCTGAGGCACTGCCTTGCTGTGAGCGGGTCCGTCCCTTCGGGGGCGGGCCCGCTTTCGCGTATCTGAATGAAGTGGTTGCGGTGCTGAGAGGATCTAGGTGTGAGTGACGAAGCACAGCCCGGTTTCGTGCGGGTGCGGATGGATCTGTCGTACGACGGGACCGCGTTCTCCGGGTGGGCCAAGCAGGCCAGCGGGCGCAGGACCGTACAGGGGGAGATCGAGGACGCGCTGCGGACGGTCACCCGGTCGAAGGACACCACGTACGAGCTGACCGTCGCCGGGCGCACCGACGCCGGTGTGCACGCGCGCGGGCAGGTGGCGCATGTCGATCTGCCCGAGGAGCTGTGGGCCGAGCACGAGGAGAAGCTGCTCAAGCGGCTGGCCGGGCGGCTGCCGAAGGACGTGCGGATCTGGTCGCTGAGGGAAGCCCCCAGCGGGTTCAACGCGCGGTTCTCCGCGGTCTGGCGGCGGTATGCGTACCGGGTGACGGACAGCGCCGGGGGAGTGGATCCGCTGCTGCGCAATCACATCCTCTGGCACGACTGGCCACTTGACGTCGATGCCATGAACGAGGCCGCCCAACGGCTCGTCGGAGAGCACGACTTCGCCGCCTACTGCAAGAAGCGCGAGGGCGCCACGACCATTCGTACGCTCCAGGAGCTGAGCCTGGTGCGGGGTGAGGACGGCATCATCACTGCGACCGTGCGCGCCGATGCCTTCTGCCACAACATGGTGCGGTCGCTGATCGGGGCCCTGCTGTTCGTGGGGGACGGGCACCGCGGGCCGGACTGGCCCGGGAAGGTGCTGGGCGCCGGCGTACGGGATTCGGCCGTGCATGTCGTACGGCCGCACGGGCTGACGCTGGAGGAAGTCGGCTATCCGGCGGACGAGTTGCTGGCCGCGCGGAACAAGGAGGCGCGGAATAAGCGGACGTTGCCTGGGGCGGGCTGCTGCTGAGCGTCGAATGATTGGTGGGCCCCGGGATAAAGGGCGCGTGCGCAACCGGTGTGCCTGATGTGAAACCTGTTAGTTACCTATAATTTCCACGCAGATTAGTCCCATGTCGGGACTTACCTGGCGTAAGTCACTAGATGACCCTTACATCATTCTTACCTCTCGGATAGCCTTTCGTCTCTCGGTCTCGCGTTCGATGCGAGGCCGTTTGGGGTGGGGGTAACACGGGCCATCGGCCCGGAGGGTGGGAATGTCATCAACTGACTCTGCCCGCATGTCTGGAGCGGCCGGCGCCGGGGGGCGCAGGGCCGCACGGCACGGAGGACGGCGTGGTGCTGCCGAAGCACCGCTCGGGCTGCTGCCCGCGCCGCCCTCGCATGCGGAGAAGTATTCGTACGTGAAGCGGCGCCTGTGGGTGCTGACGCTGGCGTCGGTCGTCAGCTTCGGCTGCCTGACCGTCAGTCAGGTGGCGCTGGCGCAGGCCAGTCCCCTCATGTGGATCTTCGCGCCGCCGCTCGCCTTCACGGTGGTCTATTACCTGGTGTCGCTGAAGGTGAACGGTTTCACCAGGGACTTCGACTTCAGGTACCACCAGGAACTGGTGCGCGGCTGGCGGCCGGCGGTCTACCCGACCGTCGATGTCTTCCTGCCGGTGTGTGGCGAGCCCATCGAGGTGCTGCACAACACCTGGACGCACGTACGGCAGTTGGCCGACCGGTATCCCGGGCGGTGCGTGCCCTTCGTGCTCGACGACGGGGCGAGCCCGGAACTGGCCGCGATGGCCGCCGATTTCGGGTTCCGCTACGGCACTCGGGAGAACCGCGGCTGGTTCAAGAAAGCCGGCAATCTGCACTACGGCTTCGGACAGTCGGACGGCAAGTACATCCTCATCCTCGACGCCGACTTCACGCCGCGCTCCGACCTCCTGGAGGAGCTGCTGCCGTACATGGAGACGGACGAGCGCGTCGGCATCATCCAGTCGCCGCAGTACTTCCGGGTGCTCGACTCGCAGAACTGGATCGAGCGGGGTGCGGGCGCCGTACAGGAGCTCTTCTACCGTTCCGTGCAGGTGTCACGGCAGGGGAGCGACGGTGCGATATGCGTCGGCTCGTGTGCCATCTACCGGCGGGCCGCGCTCGACACCAACGGCGGTACGACGCTGATCGAGCACTCCGAGGACGTGCATACCGGCTTCGACCTGCGCGGACTCGGCTGGGACCTGAAGTACGTGCCCGTCGCGCTGTCGACCGGGGTGTGCCCGGACACGGCCGGGGCCTTCTTCAACCAGCAGTACCGCTGGTGCTCGGGCTCGATGTCGCTGCTCGGCAGCAAGAAGTTCTGGGACGCGCCGATCCGGTTCTCCAGCCGGCTCTGCTACATGTCCGGGTTCTTCTACTACATCCACACCGCGCTGTTCACCTTCGTGGCGCCGCTCGTGCCGATCCTCCTGCTGCTCACCAGCCCCGAGATGCTCCAGGTCAAGCACCTGGTGTGGGTACTGCCCAGCATCGTCTACACGACCATGATCTTCCCGATGTGGCACAAGTCGCCGTACCGGCTCGAGGCCTGGTCGGCGCGGATGATGTACGGCTGGGCGCATGTCTTCGCCATCTGGGACATCCTGCGCAAGCAGCGCATGGGCTGGCAGCCGACCGGGTCCAAGGGCGCGAAGAAGAACAAGACCCGGCGGTTCTGGCTGGGACTGTGGCTCTGGAGCGGCGGTACGGCCGTGGTCTGGGTAGGCGCCGCCGTGTACCGGCTGTTCACCGGCTATCCGCCGGACTTCGCCCTCGTCCTGTCCTCCGGGCTGTTCTACGCGCTGGTGGTTGCCCGCGCGCTGATCCAGCCCAAGGAGCATCACACCGAGGCGCAGGCCCCGGAGCTCCAGACCGTAGGTGACACCGCATGATCCGCAAAACGCTGCTCCCGCTGGCCCTGGTGCTCATGGCCCTCGCGGGGGTCTCCGGCTGCGGCCTGCTCGGGGGCGACAGCGACCCCGCGGCCGACGCCGCCCGTGAGCCGTCCGCCGGTGCCTCCTCGACGCGAGCACCGCAACTGCCGTACGACGTGAAGAAGCTGCTGCACCCCGCCAAGAAGTACTTCGGGGTCGCCGTGGACGGCGCGCCCAGCTCGATGAAGCCCGTGGACGCCTTCGCCAAGACCGTCGGAAAGCAGCCGAACCTGGTCGGGTCGTACTCGTCGTGGGGCGACGGCTTCAACGCCGAGGGTGCGAAGAACGTCTTCGAGGACGGCGGGATGCTGTACGTCTCGTGGGAGCCGTTCAAGCCCAGCCTCGCCAAGATCGCGGACGGTTCGCAGGACTCGTACATCAGGAAGTACGCGGCGAGCGTCCGTAAGACGAACGTGCCCGTCGCGATCAGCTTCGGGCACGAGATGAACGGCCACTGGTACCCGTGGGGGACCAAGGACACCAAGGCCGCGACCTTCGTGATGGCGTGGCAGCACATCCACAACCTCTTCCAGGAGGTCGGCGCCACCAACGTCATCTGGGTGTGGAGCCCCAACGTCATCAACCCTGTCCCGTCCGTGAAGCTGAACTGGTACTGGCCCGGTGACGCGTACGTCGACTGGGTCGGGATCGTCGGTTACTGGACGACGTCCGGTGCCCACACCTTCGACACCCTGTACGGGCCCACCCGGCGACAGGTGGCCACGTTCACCGACAAGCCGGTGCTGATCAGCGAGACCGCGGCGGAGCCCGGGGAGCGGCGGCGCGCCGATGTGCGTGGGTTGCTCGGCGGGGTGGAGGACAACGACGACGTCCTCGGCTTCCTCTGGTTCAACATCACCAAGCGGGCCGACTGGCGCATCCAGAGCAGCCCGCTGGCCCTGGCCGAGTTCAAGCGCCTGATCGCCGACGACGCCTTCGGATTCGAGGTGCCGCGGTCATGAGCAATGAGCAGCAGCAGGAGTACGAGCGGCAGCAGGAGTACGCGCGCCAGCAGGAGTACGCGCGCCAGCAGTACGAGCAGCAGTACTGGCAGCAGCAGGCGTCGCAGGCCTCGCAGGTCCCGCATGTTCAGGAAAGTCAGGAATCGTTTCCGCGACAGTCGGGCCAGCCGCAGCCGGGGTATCAGCAGTCCACCCAGCAGCCGACCCAGCCGCACCCGGGCCACCCGGGCGCCTGGCAGCAGCAGTACCCCCCGTACAGCGCCCCGCAAGCCCCCGCCGACGAGCCCGAGTCCGACGCCGACTACTACGTCCCGCACTACACGGTCCTCGCACCGGAACCCGAGCCCGAACCCGGCTATGTGCTGCCCGAGGTCCCCGTCTCCGCCTGGTCGGTCGACAACAGCCGCTCGGCGTGGATCAGCCGCGGTGTGCTGGTGCTGATCCTGCTGGTGCAGGCGGGGCTGTCCTTCCGGCTGGACGGCAGCGCCTTCCCGCAGGAGGCGAAGTTCCTGCTGTCCGACGGCACCTTCTCGGGGCCGCTGGCCGACCTTGGGCTGACCGGTGTCCGGACGCTGAGCCTGGCCTGGGCGCTGGGCGCGACGGCCCTGCTGTTCGGTGCGACCAGACTGCTCTTCAACGCGCGGGCTGGTCTCGCGGCCGCCGCGATGTATTCCGTACTGCAGTCGACCGCCTTCACCGGCCGGTACGCCTCGCTGCACTCCCTGTCGCTGTTCCTGCTCGCCGCGGCCCTGTGGCTGCTGGCCAGGACCCGGCAGTCGAGCCCCGCGGCCGTGTTGGTGGCGACGCCCTTCGCGGCGCTCGCGCCGTTCGCCGCGTACTCGGCGGCGCTGTACCTGCCGTCGCTGACGGTGCTCGCTGTGCTGACCGCCTACCGTTTCCGCGGGGCGGGCGCCTTCGTGCGCGGGGCGTTCTTCGCGGCGGCCACCGGGGTCCTGTGCTTCGTGGGCGTCCAGCTGAACGGCACGCCGGGCGGCTGGAACGTGCACGACACCGACAGCGCGACGAGTCTGCTCAAGGAGAGCGCCGAGTGGGGCGGGGTCGTCCTGCTGGTGGCCGTGATCGGCGCCGTCGGCTTCGCCCGCCGGGCCCGGATGGGCGAGATGCCCTGGTCCGAGAGCTCCGCGCCGGGCACGGTCCGCCGGTCCGCGCTGGGCCTGACGATGTGCGCCACGGCGCTGCTCGCCCCGCTCTACCAGGCCTACCTGGGCAACGGCAGCTCGCTGCACATCCACGTCGGCTTCGGTCTGCTCTTCGCGGTGCCGATGGCGGGCCTAGGCATCTCCCGGATGATGGGCGCGCACTTCCGCTACCCGCAGATCGGCATCATGCTCTACGTCGCCGCGCTGGTCGTGGGTATGGCGCAGACCCAGGAGCTGTACCGGCCGCCGGACTCGGCCGCAATGATCGGCGCGCTGCGCGAGGTCGCGGACGGCAAGGGCAGCTACCTCACCGACGAGCCCGAGATCTCCGCGTACTACCTGCGCGCGAAGACCGACCCGGGCCAGTGGCACCGGGCCGGGCGCGGGGCCGCGCTGACCTCCGCCGTGAAGAAGGGCTCGTACGACGCGATCGTGCTGCGGGCCGCCTCCGTGCCCGACGTGCTGCGCGGCAACGCGCACTACCGCCTGCTCGCCGTGCTGCGGCCGGCCGACAAGGACAGCGCCGGCGGGCGGGCGCCGTACCGGATCTGGGTGAAGCAATGACGGCGTACGCACAGGCTCCGCATGCGGAGCCGGAGGCCACGGAAGGGCGCGCGGCCAGACGTCGTGCCGACCGCGGCGGGAAGGGCTCCGCGCTGCTCGTCTTCGCGCTGCCCGCGCTGGTCGCGCTCGCCTGTGTGCTGCCCGGCCTCGGCAAGCGTCAGCTGTGGCGCGACGAGCACGCCACCTGGTGGGCGTCCTCACTGTCGTGGCACTTCCTCGGGCGGCTGATCGACAACATCGACGTCGTCTTCACGCCGTACTACGCGGGCATGCACCTGTGGATCGCGGTGGCCGGTGACTCGCCGGCCGCGCTGCGGTTGCCGGGTGCGCTGGCCATGGGAGTCTCAGCCGGTCTGGTCGGGCTCCTCGGGCGGCGGATGTTCGCCGTGCGGACCGGGCTGCTGGCCGGGCTGCTGTTCGCGGTGGTCCCGGCGATCACCCGGTACGGGCAGGAGTCGCGGCCGTACGCCTTCGCGACGCTCTTCGCGTTGCTCGCCACGCTGCTCCTGCTGCGTGCTCTGGAGAAGCCGAGCCTGCGGGACTGGACCCTGTATGCACTCGCGATCGCGGCGACCGGATTCGGTCACCTGGTCTCGATGTCCGTGCTCGCCGGGCATCTGGGCCTGGTCGTCCTGGCGAAGAAGCGCGGCGACCGGATCGCGCACTACGCCTTCGCGGGCGCGGCGCTGCTCGGTCTGTCCATCACCATGCCGATGGTGGCGCAGGGGTCCGGGCAGAGCGGGCAGATCGCCTGGAACAACCCCACGACCGAGGACCTGATCGACTTTCCGAAGGACCTGTTCGGTTCGTGGATCACCGGCGGGGCCGTGATGGGCCTCGGCCTGCTCGGGCTGCTGGCGGCCCGTCGTTACGCGCTGTTGCTCGGCACCTGGGCGGTCCTGCCGCCCGTGCTCACCTTCCTGACCGCCGATCAGCTGCACCTGTTCCTGCCGCGCTATCTCCTCTTCATCATCCCGGCGTGGACCCTGCTGGTCGCCGCCGCGGTCACCCGGCTCGCGGGGCGGCTCGACCCCGAGAACCGGCCGGGCGCCGCGGCGAAGGCGGTCGGCGGGCTGCTGGTGGCGGCCGTCGCCGCCGGGTACGCCTTCGTGGCGTGGCCCGCGATCGGTGTCGCCAAGAAGGACCTGCCCATGGAGCCGGACTACGCGGCGGCGGCGAACGCGATCGCGTCCGGCGAGAAACCCGGCGACGGAATGATCTTCAACGGCGGGATGTCCGAGCGCCGCGCCATCGCGTACGAACTGCGGGACCGCAAGGCCCCCAAGGACGTGCTCATGGAGTGGACCCCGCAGCAGAACGGCTCGTACGGCGCGAGCGAGTGCAAGCGCCCGGCCCGCTGTCTCAAGGGTGTCGACCGGCTCTGGCTGGTGTCGACGATCAGCGACGGCCGGCCGCTGCTGACCGGCGCGGACAAGAAGAAGGCCGCGGCGATCGAGAAGGACTTCAAGGCCACGCGCACGGTGAAGCTGAACCACGTCGTCGTGCAGGTGCTGGAGCGCAAGTAGCGGTGGTCGACAGCATGAAAGGTAAGGAGGCCGCCCGTATGCGGCTCACAGTCATAGGCACCGGCTATCTCGGTGCCACCCACGCCGCCTGTATGGCGGAGCTCGGCCACGACGTGCTCGGTGTCGACGTCGACCCCGACAAGGTGGCCGCGCTGGCCGCCGGGCGGGTGCCGTTCCACGAGCCCGGGCTCGGCGAGCTCGTGCGGAAGCACCTCGCCTCGGGGCGGCTGCGCTTCACGACCTCCTGTGAGGAGGCGGCGGCTTTCGGACAGGTGCACTTCGTGTGTGTCGGGACCCCGCAGCGCAAGGACTCCGAGGGTGCCGACCTCACGTACGTGGACGCGGCGTTCGCGGCGATCGCCGGGCACGCGTCCGAGGACGCGCTGCTCGTCGGGAAGTCCACCGTGCCCGTGGGGACCGCCCGGCGGCTCGCGGACGCGCACGCCGTGGAGGTCGCCTGGAACCCGGAGTTCCTGCGCGAGGGCTTCGCCGTTCAGGACACGCTGCGGCCGGACCGGCTGGTGTTCGGGGTCGAGTCGGAGCGGGCGGAATCGATCCTCCGGGAGGTGTACGCCCCCGTCCTCGCCGCCGGGACCCCGCTGGTCACCGCCGACTTCCCGACCGCCGAGCTGGTCAAGACGGCGGCCAACGCCTTCCTCGCCACGAAGATCTCGTTCATCAACGCGATGGCGGAGGTGTGCGAGGCCGCGGGCGGTGATGTCTCCGTACTGGCCGAGGCCCTGGGGCACGACGAGCGGATCGGCGGCAAGTTCCTGCGCGCCGGTGTCGGCTTCGGCGGCGGCTGTCTGCCCAAGGACATCCGCGCCTTCGCGCACCGCGCCGGCGAACTGGGCGTCTCGCTCGACTTCCTGCGCGAGGTCGACGCGATCAACATGCGGCGCCGGGACAAGGTGGTCGCGCTGGCGCGCGAGCTGTGCGGAGGCGGGGTGCTGGGCGCGCGGATCGCCGTCCTGGGCGCCGCCTTCAAGCCGGACTCGGACGACATCCGCGACTCGCCCGCGCTGAACGTGGCCGCACGGCTGAAACTCGACGGTGCCGACGTCACGGTCTACGACCCCGAGGCGATGGACAACGCCCGCAAGGCGTTTCCGCTCCTCGGGTACGCGGTCTCGGCCGAGGAGGCGCTGCGCGGGGCCGACCTCGTGCTGCATCTGACCGAGTGGCCGCAGTTCCGTGCGCTGGACCCCGGGCGGCTCGCTTCGCTGGTCTCCCGTCCGCGGATCGTGGACGGCAGGGGGGTGCTCGACGCGGACCGCTGGACCGCGGCGGGCTGGCAGTTCCGGGCGCTGGGAAAGCCCGCGCCCGCTGGTGAGGGGCCCTATGGGGAGGGCTCATTTGGGGAGGGAACACAGAGATGACGGACGAGAGCTACGCCGGGGTGCCGGTCACCGTGGTGATGCCGACGTACAACGAGGCCGCGAATCTGCCCCGGATGGCTGAGGCGGTCCTTCAACTGCCGCTCGCCGGGCTCCACTTGAAGATCGTGGACGACTCCAGTCCGGACGGCACCGGGCGGATCGCCGACGAGCTCGCCGAGAAGTACAACGCCGACGGACGGCGCCGGATGAGCGTGCTGCACCGGACCGAGAAGGACGGTCTGGGGCGGGCGTACACGGCCGGGATGAGCGCCGCCCTCGACGAGGGCGCCGAGTACGTGGTGCAGATGGACGCCGACGGCAGCCACCCCGTGGACGCCGTGCCCCGGATGCTCGGCACCGCCGTGGCCACCCGCGTGGGGCTCGTCATCGGCAGCCGGTACGTCGAGGGCGGCTCGCTCGACGAGGACTGGGGCGCGCACCGGGTGCTGCTCTCGCGCTTCGCGAACGGGTACGCGCGCGCCGTGCTCGGCACCAAGATCCGGGACATCACCGCCGGGTTCAACCTGTGGTCGGCGGCGACCCTGCGCGATGTCGACCTGGCCACGCTGGACAGCGCGGGCTACAGCTTCCAGGTCGAACTCAAGTACAAGGCCGTACGCGCCGGACACAGCGCGGTGGAGATCCCGATCCGCTTCGAGGAGCGGACCGAGGGGGTCTCCAAGATGACACTGCGTACGCAGCTGGAGTCGGCGGTCGTGCCGATCCGGCTGCGGCTGAAGCACAAGTAGCGGGCTCCCGCGTCGGCGGTGGCCGGTTACTCGTTGGCCGCCGCCGACGCCTGGGCCTCGCCCCGCCGGCGGATCTGCCGGAAGGCGAACTCGGCGAGGTCGTCGCCGGTCGTGAAGACCTTGGTGTCCTTGGTCGTCACGTCCTTGCCGTTGGTGAAGCCGGCGAGCGTGAAGTAGGCGTAACGGCCGTAGGAGTTGGTGGTCGAGCGGCAGACCGCCGCGTCGCAGAAGGACTTGACGCCGTTGCCGGACAGCGAGTTGATGATGCTCTTCTTGTCCGCGTCGCCCTTGGCCTTGGTCGCCTGGGCCTCGGTGTCGAAGACGGCCACGCCGACCGTCACCGCGACGCCGTCCCTGGTGTAGGTGACGCGCAGGACGCGCGTGCAGTCGTTCTTGGTGAGGACGGCCGGGAGGCTGCCCTTCACGGCCGAGGCGCACTTCGTCGTGTCGGCCGTCGGGCCCTTGCGGTAGACGCGGTCACCCATCGTGAGCTGCGTACCGGGGAAGAGGATGTCCGGGCTGAGCGCCGCCGTGTCCTTCTCCGCGCTGGATATGAAGTCCTTCGGATCCAGCGGGGGAGGGGCCGAGGTCGGCGCGAACGACGGGGCCGGAGCGGTGGTCTCGCTCGGGATGGTCGCGGTCGCCGGCAGGTTGGAGGGCTGGTTCGAGGCCTGGGTGTCCCCGTTCGCGGACACGACGGCCACGGCGACGGCCGCGCCGACCGCGACCGTGGCGAGCGCTCCGCCGCCGATGAACAGCACTCTGCGGCGCTTGTTGCGTGACTCGGACGCCTCGGCGAGTGCCGCCCAGTCAGGAGTCCGATCGGCGTTCTGGCCGCCCCACTGAGGCTGCTGAGAACCCGGCTTCCAGGGATCCCACGGGGGCTGCCCCTGCCCACCCTGCCCATAACTCATGCGCCGCATCTTAGACGGGCGTCGGGGGGTGCCGTTCCGCTTCACAGCGCACCTGAGCCCCTAGCGTGACCTGCATGGATACGGATAAAAGCGATATCTCCGGGTGGTTGGTGCGCCGCGCTCCCCGGCACGCGTGTGCGGTGCTGGCCGCGGTGCTGTGCCTGCGGGTGGTGAACGTCGCGCGCGCCACCTCGGACGGCGGGATGGACAACGCGATCGTCGTCCGGGCCGCCCGGACCTGGCTGGACGGGGGCTCGCCCTACGCCGACCCGCACTTCCTCTATCTGCCCGGCGCGGTGCTCGCGGCCGTCCCGCAGGCGCTGCTGCCGCTGTCCGCACTGCGGGTGCTGGTCCCGCTGACGGTGACCGCGCTGCTGGTGGCGGGCTGGGCCTGCGCGCTCCGGGTCCATGAGATCTCCTGGCGCAGCCGCTTCGCCGTGCTCGGCCTGACCGCACTCGCGCTGGGCTTCGCGCCCTTCGGCCATCTGGTGACGCTCGGCAACTGGACCGTGACGGCGGCGGCCGCGCTGCCGCTGGGGCTGCTGTGCGCGGTGCGCGGGCGATGGGTCCTGGCGGGGGCGGTGATCGGTACCGCGATCGTCCTGAAGCCGCTGCTCGCACCGATGGCGCTGCTCTTCGTCCTCGCCCGGCGGTGGCGGGGGCTGGCCGCCCTGGTGCTGGTCCCGGCGGTGGTCTCCGGCGGGGCGGCCCTGCTGATGCCCGACCCTGCGGGATTCGTCACACGGACGCTGCCGTTCCTGCTGCGGGGGCACGACAATTTCGTACGGCAGTACGAGGCGTCGCCGGGGGCGGTGCTGACCCGGCTCGGGGTGCCGCAGGGGGCGGCGGCCTCGCTCGCCCTCGCGGCCGCCGGCGCGGGGGTCTGGTGTGCGTACCGGCGCTGGAACCGTGCCGATCCCGGGCCGCTGCGGCTCGTCGAGACCGCCGCGACGCTGATGCTCTCGGCGTTCCTGGTGTCCCGGCCGTCGTACGACCACTATCTGCTCGTCGTCCTGCCGCTGCTCCTCGCGGGTGTGCCGCACCCGGGTTCGGTGGCCCGTAGCCCCTGGTTCTGGCTCGCCCTGCTGCCGCAGGTTCCGGGCTTCAGCTGGCCCTGGCTGGAGCCGGTGACGCGCCGGGCCTTCCGGGACTGCCTTACCCTTTGTGTACTGGCCGCCGCGGTGGCGACAGCCCGGCGCCCGGCGCCGGACGGACCCGCAGCGGCACCCAGGCCAGTCACGGACCGCGAGGCCCGCGTTTTGACCCGTACGGGGCAGCGCGGGTAAGCTCGCAGTTCGTTATGTGTATTGGCTTGCTCATTCTCACGTGAGGGGCCCTTACACCGGTCCACCGGGGCCGATGACCAGCGACCAGCGTGCGGTATGCGTCACCGCCATGCGGTCAGGGCTGTCGTGATCGTCCGTGGTGGCCATGTCAGGACCCACTCACTGAAGAAGCGAAGGCTACGACCGTGCGTACGTTCAGCCCCAAGCCCGGCGACATCACTCGCCAGTGGTACGTCATCGACGCCCAGGATGTCGTCCTGGGTCGTCTCGCGACCACTGCCGCGAACATCCTGCGGGGCAAGCACAAGCCGATTTTTGCCCCCCACGTCGACGCTGGTGACTTCGTCATCATCATCAACGCGGACAAGGTGCACCTGTCCGGCAACAAGAAGACCCAGAAGATGGCTTACCGCCACTCCGGCTACCCGGGTGGTCTGCGCTCCGTCCGTTACGACGAGCTGCTGGCCAAGAACCCCGAGAAGGCCGTCGAGAAGGCCATCAAGGGCATGATCCCCAAGAACACCCTGGGCCGTCAGGTGCTCTCGAAGCTGAAGGTCTACTCGGGCGACCAGCACCCCCACGCTGCCCAGCAGCCGGTGCCGTTCGAGATCACCCAGGTCGCGCAGTAGTTCCGGCCACACCCCCAAAGACAGAAAAGAATCTGAGGAGCATCGTGGCCGAGACCACCGTTGAGCAGCCGGTCGAAGAGACTGAGACCGAGCTTGTCGACATCGAGAGCTACACCAGCGAGTCCGAGGTGCCCGTCGAGGGCGAGTACACCTCCGAGTCGCTCGCGGGCCGCTTCGGCGACCCGCAGCCGGCCGCCGGCCTGGGCCGTCGCAAGAACGCCATCGCCCGCGTCCGGATCGTCCCGGGCACCGGCAAGTGGAAGATCAACGGTCGCACCCTTGAGGACTACTTCCCCAACAAGGTGCACCAGCAGGAAGTCAACGAGCCCTTCAAGGTGCTCGAGCTCGACGGCCGCTACGACGTCATCGCCCGCATCTCGGGTGGCGGCGTCTCCGGTCAGGCCGGTGCCCTGCGCCTCGGCGTGGCCCGCGCCCTGAACGAGGCCGACGTGGACAACAACCGCGGCGCCCTCAAGAAGGCCGGCTTCCTCAAGCGCGACGACCGTGCGGTCGAGCGCAAGAAGGCCGGTCTCAAGAAGGCCCGCAAGGCCCCGCAGTACAGCAAGCGTTAATCTTCGCTGCCTGCTCGTACGCGTCGCAGTACGCGTAGTACGTCCGATCGCCCCGGCGGCACGCCACAGTGCCGCCGGGGCGTTCGTTTATCACAGTCATGGGCGTATAACGGCACAAGGTGCTCAAAGGCTCGTGTGATCGGATGACTTCCGAACTCTGAAGCTTCCTCAGGAGGACAAGTGGGACGACTCTTCGGCACGGACGGCGTGCGCGGTGTCGCCAACGCGGATCTGACGGCCGAGCTCGCGCTCGGGCTCTCCGTGGCGGCGGCGCACGTACTGGCCGAGGCGGGCTCGTTCGAGGGCCACCGGCCGGTCGCCGTGGTCGGGCGGGACCCGCGCGCGTCCGGGGAGTTCCTGGAGGCCGCCGTGGTCGCGGGCCTGGCCAGCGCGGGCGTGGACGTCCTGCGGGTCGGTGTGCTGCCCACCCCGGCGGTGGCGTATCTCACCGGCGTGCTCGGCGCCGACCTCGGCGTGATGCTCTCGGCCAGCCACAACGCCATGCCGGACAACGGCGTCAAGTTCCTCGCACGCGGCGGGCACAAGCTCGACGACGAGCTGGAGGACCGGATCGAGGCCGTCTACGACGAGCACCGCACCGGCGCTCCCTGGGACCGGCCCACCGGCTCGGGCGTCGGGCGCGTGCGCTCCTACACCGAAGGGTTCGACCAGTACGTCGCCCACCTCATCGGCGTGCTCCCGAACCGTCTCGACGGTCTGAAGATCGTCCTCGACGAGGCGCACGGCGCCGCCGCCCGGGTGTCGCCCGAGGCCTTCTCGCGCGCCGGTGCCGAGATCATCACGATCGGCGCGGAGCCCGACGGCCTGAACATCAACGACGGCTGCGGCTCCACCCACCTCGGCCTCCTCAAGGCCGCCGTCCTGGAGCACGGCGCCGACCTCGGCATCGCGCACGACGGCGACGCCGACCGCTGCCTCGCCGTGGACCACACGGGTGCCGAGATCGACGGCGACCAGATCATGGCCGTACTCGCGCTGGCGATGCGGGAGCGTTCCGCACTGCGCTCCGACACCGTTGTCGCGACTGTCATGTCCAATCTGGGCTTCAAGCTGGCCATGGAGCGCGAGGGAGTCTCCGTCATCCAGACCGCGGTCGGTGACCGTTACGTCCTGGAGGAGATGAAGGAGCACGGCTACGCGCTCGGCGGCGAGCAGTCCGGGCACGTGATCATTCTCGACCACGCCACCACCGGTGACGGCACGCTGACGGGGCTGCTGCTGGCGGCGCGGGTCGCTCAGACCGGGCGTACGCTCCAGGACCTCGCGTCCGTCATGGAGCGGCTGCCGCAGGTGCTGATCAATGTGCCTGACGTCGACAAGTCGCGGGTGGGGACGTCTGCCGAGCTGGCTTCGGCGGTGGCTGACGCCGAGCGGGAACTTGGGTCTACGGGGCGGGTGTTGCTGCGGTCTTCTGGGACCGAGCCGCTGGTTCGGGTCATGGTCGAGGCTGCGGATATTGACCATGCGCGGTCTGTGGCTGGGCGGTTGGCTGATGCGGTGAAGTCTGCGCTGGGGTAGTGCGGGGGCCTCCGGGTAGGGGGTGGGGGATCTGTTCGTTGCGGGCTGCGGGAGCGTCGTGGCTTGTCGCGCAGTTCCCCGCGCCCCTTAAGGGGCGCCCAGTTCCCGGCGTTTAAAGGGGCGCGGTGTCGCGTTGTTTGGCCCAGAACCATTTCTGGGCCAGCAGGGTGAGGGTGCCCGCCAGGACGATGCCGCCCAGGTTGGCCAGGAGTTGCCAAGTGGAGCCCCACATTTGGGAGTAGTCCGTGTAGCTGAGGGCTACGGCGGCGTTTGCGGCGGCTGGGACGGTTGTCACTGAGATTGCCACGCCGATCAGGGCGCCGGACTTCGCGGAGGTGAGGGACAGGGTGCCCGCGATGCCCGCGAGGAAGGCCACGACGAAGGACATCCAGTCGGGCTTCCAGATGAAGGCGGTGTTCGGACGGGGCGCCTCCACCATGGACTTCTCGAAGAGTCCGAGCGCGTCCAGCAGCCAGCTGAAGCCCGCCGTCAGCACCATCGCCACCGCGAAACCGGCGAGCAGCGCCCACAGTGAGCGCCACACCAGGTGCGGGGCCCGCCGCACCAGGGCCGTGGAGATGCCCGCGAGCGGGCCGAACTCCGGGCCCACGGCCATCGCGCCGACGATCAGGATCGCGTTGTCGAGCATCACACCGCAGGCCGCGAGCATCGTCGCGACCGCCAGGAGCGCCACATAGGTGACGCTGAGCGTCGACTCCTCGTGCGAGGCGTCCGCCAGGTGCTCCCACAGCACCGCGTCCGCGCCCTCGCCCGGCGCCTCGGCCTCCGCCTTGTCGGCGCGCTTCGACAGCGACAGGTCGATGTCCTCGACGGCGATCGAACCGGTCTTGTCGAGCTCCAACTCCCTGAGACCACCGATGAGTTCGTCGCCCGCCTCGCGCGCGACGTCGCACATCACGACGTCCCCGGCCGGGTTGCGGGCCGCGCCCGGCAGGACCACGAGGTGAGTGGTGCCGACCGTCTTCTCGATGAGCCGTACGACGTCATCGGTGCGGTCGGCGGGCGTGATCAGGCGCAGGTGCAGCATGGGCGCAGAATAGTCGTACGGGATTACAGCTTGCGCAGGCTCAGCCGCTGCACCTTGTGGTCCGGGCCCTTGCGCACGACGAGGGTCGCCCGGCCGCGCGTCGGGGCCACGTTCTCCAGCAGGTTCGGCTTGTTGATGGTCCGCCAGGTCGTGCGGGCGTAGTCGAGGGCCTCCTCCTCGGAGACCTGGGTGTACCTGCGGAAGTACGAGTCGGGCTTCTGGAAGGCGGTCGCGCGCAGCTTGCGGAAGCGGTTGAGGTACCAGGCCTCGATGTCCTCGGCGCGGGCGTCGACGTACACGCTGAAGTCGAAGTAGTCCGCGAGGCCGACGCGGGTGCGGCCGTCCTTGCCGGGCAGGGCGGGCTGGAGCACGTTCAGGCCCTCGACGATGAGGATGTCGGGGCGGCGGACCGTGAGCTTCTGGTCGGGCACGATGTCGTAGATGAGGTGCGAGTAGACGGGTGCCGTCACCTCGTCCTTGCCCGCCTTGATGTCGGCGACGAACCGGGTCAGGGCGCGGCGGTCGTACGACTCGGGGAAACCCTTGCGCGACATCAGGCCGCGCGCCTCCAGCTCATTGGTGGGGAGCAGGAAGCCGTCCGTGGTGACCCGCTCGACGCGCGGGTGCTCGGGCCAGCGCGAGAGCAGGGCCTGGAGGAGGCGGGCGACGGTGGACTTGCCGACGGCCACGGACCCGGCGACCCCTATGACGAACGGGGTACCGGCCTGGGAGCCCTTCTCCCCGAGAAACGTGTTCAGGGCGCCTCTGAGCCCGTCGGTGGCACCGACGTACAGATTGAGCAGTCTGGACAGCGGCAGATAGATGTCCCGCACCTCGTCGAGGTCGATGACATCGCCCAGACCGCGCAGCTTCTCGACCTCCTCGGCGTTCAGCGGGAGCGGCGTCTTTTCGCGCAGCGCGCTCCACTCGGCACGGGTGAGGTCGACGTAGGGAGTCGCCTCCGGCTTGGGCCGGTGGGCGCTCCGCTGCAACGGGGAGACCGGAGAGATCACAGTCCATTGTTACGGGAGTATGGACGGGATGGGGCGTGGGGTCCGTCACGCGGGGTACCCGCGGGGTACCTGGCGGCCTCTGCCGAGGGCGGCTGGAATTTCCGATATCGGGCACGAGGTGCCGGATTCGGGCGGGCCTTGGACCGTAGGCTGCGGGCCATGTGCGGAATCGTGGGATACGTGGGGTCGCAGTCGGCGCTTGACGTGGTGATGGCCGGACTGAAGCGACTGGAGTACCGGGGATACGACTCGGCGGGTGTCGCCGTGCCGGCGGACGGGGGGCTCGCCGCCGCGAAGAAGGCCGGCAAGCTCGTCAACCTGGAGAAGGAGCTCGTCGACCGGCCGCTGCCGACCGGGACGACGGGCATCGGACACACCCGCTGGGCCACCCACGGGGGCCCCACCGATGCGAACGCGCATCCGCATCTGGACAACGCGGGCCGGGTCGCCGTCGTCCACAACGGCATCATCGAGAACTTCGCCCTGCTGCGCGCCGAGTTGGCCGAGCGCGGGCACGAGCTGGCCTCCGAGACGGACACCGAGGTGGTCGCGCATCTGCTCGCCGAGGAGTTCTCCTCGTGCGCGGACCTCGCGGAGGCGATGCGGCTGGTGTGCCGGCGGCTGGAGGGCGCGTTCACGCTGGTCGCGGTGCATGCCGACGATCCGGACGTGGTGGTCGGGGCGCGCCGGAACTCGCCGCTCGTGGTCGGCGTCGGAGAGGGCGAGGCCTTTCTCGCCTCGGACGTCGCCGCGTTCATCGCCCACACGCGCTCCGCGATCGAGCTGGGCCAGGACCAGGTGGTGGAGCTGCGCCGGGACGGCGTGACGGTCACCGGCTTCGACGGCCGGCCCGCCGACGTGCGCTCGTTCCACGTGGACTGGGACGTCTCGGCGGCCGAAAAGGGCGGCTACGACTACTTCATGCTCAAGGAGATCGCCGAGCAGCCCAAGGCGGTCGCCGACACGCTGCTGGGGCGCATCGACACGTCCGGCCTGCTGAAGCTGGACGAGGTGCGGATCCCGGTCCATGAGCTGCGCGAGATCGACAAGGTCGTCATCGTGGCCTGCGGGACCGCCTTCCACGCCGGGCTGATCGCCAAGTACGCCATCGAGCACTGGACGCGGATCCCGTGCGAGGTGGAGCTCGCGAGCGAGTTCCGCTACCGGGACCCGATTCTCGACACCCGGTCACTCGTGATCGCCATCTCCCAGTCCGGCGAGACCATGGACACGCTGATGGCCCTGCGGCACGCCCGCGAGCAGGGCTCCAAGGTGCTGGCGATCTGCAACACGAACGGCTCGACCATCCCGCGCGAGTCGGACGCGGTCCTCTACACCCACGCGGGCCCGGAGGTCGCCGTCGCCTCGACCAAGGCGTTCCTGACCCAGCTGGTCGCCTGCTATCTGGTCGCCCTGTACCTGGGCCAGGTGCGCGGCACCAAGTGGGGTGACGAGATCCTGGCCGTGATCCGGGACCTGTCCCACATCTCCGGCGAGGTCGAGCGGGTCCTGGAGACCATGGAGCCGGTACGGGAGCTGGCGCGTTCCCTCGCCGACAAGAACACTGTGCTGTTCCTGGGGCGGCACGTGGGCTACCCGGTGGCGCTGGAGGGAGCCCTGAAGCTCAAGGAGCTGGCCTACATGCACGCCGAGGGCTTCGCGGCGGGCGAGTTGAAGCACGGGCCGATCGCGCTGATCGAGGACGACCTGCCGGTCGTGGTCGTGGTGCCGTCACCCCGCGGGCGGTCCGTCCTCCACGACAAGATCGTGTCCAACATCCAGGAGATCCGGGCGCGGGGTGCGCGCACCATCGTCATCGCGGAGGAAGGCGACGAGGCGGTCGTTCCCTACGCCGACCATCTGATCCGGATCCCGGCCACGCCGACGTTGCTTCAGCCGCTGGTGGCCACCGTTCCGTTGCAGGTGTTCGCCTGTGAGCTGGCTACGGCTCGGGGGAACGAGGTGGATCAGCCTCGGAACCTGGCGAAGTCGGTGACGGTGGAGTGAGTTTTTAGGGCTGTGATGAAGGGGGTGAAGGCTCCGGTCGGGAAGGTGAGGGGGGTCCTGGCCGGGGTCTTGGAGTCGCGGACGGCGACGTGGGTGGGGGAGTTGGCTATCGCCACGCACTCGTTGCCATCGTCGGGGCCTGAGTAGGACGACTTCCGCCAGTTGTCGAGGGTGTCCTTCAAAGCCTCGACGAAGGTGGTGAAAGCCCTGGTTGGGAAGGTGAGGGTGGCCCTGGCCGGGGTCTTGGAGTCGCGTACGGCTATGCAGGTGTCGCGGTTCGCGATCTCCACGCAGTTGTTGCCGTCGTCGCCGCCGGAGTAGGACGACTTCCGCCAGTTGTCAGGGATGGCCATGGGGTGCCTCACAGCTCTTTCGCCAGCCTGTTGATGAAGTCACGTGACCTTGTGGGGTCGAGTGATACGTCCTCCACCTTACGGAAGCGCGTTCGAAAGGCGCTGAGTTGGGCCTCGGAATCGACGAAGCCTGAGCCGTGGGGCACGTCGCGCACGACCGTGTCCAACTTGGGGACAGGGCCGCCGACGTACGTCATGGTGCTTCCGGCCCTGGCGAAGTCGTCGAGGTCGAAGGGGATGACACGCACGGTGATGTGGTCGGCTTCGGTGAGTTCCAGGATCCGGGTGAACTGAGCCCGTGCGGCTGATCGGTCGCCGACTCTGATGCGCAGTGCCGCCTCGTGAATCACCGATTCGTACGGGATGGGGGAGGGGCGCTCGGTGATTACTCGGCGGGCCATGCGGTGGCGGACGCGCAATTCCAGCTCGTCTCGGGTGAGTTCGGGCACCCTGGATGAAAAGACTGCACGGGCGTAGTCCTGCGTTTGCAGCAAGCCCGGCACGTACAGGATGGCGATCTCGCGCCAGGACGTGGCGTGGTGATCGAGCTCTGAAAGGTCCAGGAACGAAGTTGGGATCAGACCCCGGTACTCCTCCCACCAGCCGCGTGTGCGATCGGTTGCCATTGCGACCAAGGCGTCGATGAACTCGTTGTCCGCGCAGGCGTAGTGGGACGCAAGGCGGCGAAGCCGCTTCTCGCTCACGCCCGCGAGTCCGGACTCGATGTGAGTGATCTGGGCGGGGCTCACCCCGAGTAGTGCTGCCGCCTGGCGGGCGTTGAGGTCTGCCGCCTCGCGGAGTCTGCGCAGTTCAGTCGCCAGACGCAGCTGGCGTGCCGTTGGTTCGCGCCTCAAAGCTCTCGACTGCTCCTAGGTTCAACGCGCCTACGGGCGCGACTCGTTCGGCGTCAGATTACGCGATCGGCTTGCCGTATCTCTAGATTTAGATCTACCGTCGGTGACGCGACGCACACTCTGCGGAACACCGGGACCCCGGAAGCGCACCGCCCCGTCCTGCCATGACGGCTGCGGCCATGCCACCGCCCGCCACCCGTAGATCTCCGAAACCCCCACCACCGAACCGGAGTTGCCGCATGCCCGAAAACGAACCCGACGCCTCCTGGGAGTACTCCCTCTACATCCCCAACGACCTCCGAGCCGTCACCGTCAGCCGCCGCACCGTCCGCCTGATCCTCACCATGCACGGCCTGATCGGACTGGTCGACACCGCGGAGCTCCTCGCAGCGGAGCTGGTGTCCAACGCCGTACGCCACACCAAGGGACCCGCCGCTCTCCGCGTCCGCTGGTCGGCGGGCGTCCTGCGGATCGGGGCGTGGGACGCCGACCCCGAGCCGCCCGAACCGCCGGGGAAGCTGGAGCGGCTGGGTGAGGCGGAGGAGGGGCGGGGGCTGGCACTGGTCAGGGCGTGTTCGGACCTGTGGGGGTGGCAGCCGCTGTCCAGGCTGGGCCTGCGGGGCAAGTACGTGTGGTGCGAGCTGGCCGCGGCGTAGCGGGTGAGTGATTGGCGGTTCTGTGCCGGCCCGGGCAGCCGCGACCAGGCCCTTCCGAGGTGATGCGTGGCACACAACTGCCAATCCCACAGTGGTCCGTATGTACGATGCCAGGTCTCAACAGGCCTGGCCGGGGGGAGAGTTCGGCCGGGCCTCTCGACCTCTTCACTGTGGGGGATTCCATGCGTATACGCGCTGCTGCCGTCGTTCTTTCCAGCGCCGTCGTTCTTTCCGCGCTCGCCCTTCCGGCCGTCGCGCAGGCGTCGGAGCGTGCGGACGGGGCGACGAAGCTCAGATCCTTCGCCTCGAAGACCTCGAAGACCGTGTCGCCGAAGGACTCGCTGGGTGCCACCAAGTTCTCGGACGCGGTCATCAACGGCGGCAAGGACATCGTCCTCGGCGTGACCGCCAAGAAGTCCGTCACCGTCACGTACACCGCCACCAACGAGAGCGGCATCGCCCTCACCGAGGCCTTCCTGTGGCAGGGCACCGACAGCTCGAACGTGGACGACATCACCGGCTCGCTGGGGACGGACGACGACGCCACCTGCACGGAATCGACGACCCAGCAGGGCGTCTACAGCTGCAAGGCCGTCTTCAACATCGACCCCGCGCACGACTTCGCGGACGGCAACGGCGTCGCGGGCACCTGGAAACTGTTCCTCGGCGCCTGGGACCTCTACGCGAACGCCAGCTACAACGACGACGTCACCACCACCAAGCTCAAGCGCGCCGCCACGCTGACCGTCAACGCCTCCCCGGAGCCGGTGAAGAAGGGCAAGACCATCACGGTCACCGGCAAGCTGAGCCGCGCCAACTGGACCACGGGGCGGTACGCGGGCTACTCGACCCAGCCGGTGCTGCTGCAGTTCCGCAAGAAGGGAAGCGACACGTACACCACCCTCAAGACGGTCACGTCCAGCAGCACCGGCACCCTGACGACCACCACCACGGCCGGCGTCGACGGCTACTACCGCTTCGCCTTCGCCGGGACCACCACCACCGGCTCCAAGAAGGCGACCGGCGATTTCGTCGACGTCCAGTAGGTGTCGACGTCCAGTAGGTAGGGCGGGATCAGCCGCGCCTGCGGCGGCGGTACAGCCGCCACGTCAGGAAGAGGCACGGCAGCTCCATCACCCACACCCCGATGATGGCCGCGGAGTCAGGGTTTGCCGCACCGGCCTCGTCGAGGGTGACGAGCACGCTGAGCAGGCCCCACACCGCGGCCACCGAGCCGACGAGCCAGAGCGCGAGCGTCCAGCCCCAGTGCGCCTTGCCCTGGGAGCTGGGGGCGGGCGTGCGTGCCTCGGGTTGTGGGATGCGGGACGGGTCCCGCTGCGGCATCCGCACCACCGCCGCGGGCGGTACGGCCGCGTCCACCGCCGCGATCCGCTCGGGCGTCACGCTCTTGTAGAGGGTCGGCTCGATGGTGACCGAGAAGCCGTCGTACCCGGTCAGCGTGCGGGCTCCGTCCGGGCGGGCGGCCATCGCCGCGCAGGCGTCGTACCGAACGGTGACCGGGCCGCGCGGCGTCGTCAGGGACACCCCCTCCGCCCCGATCGTCAGCGTGACGTGCTCGTCCTCCAGCGAACGGTGCCGGGTACCGGTCAGCGCGTGCGTCGAGTACTGCGGGGCGAGGAAGAACCCCGCCCAGTCGGCGCCCCGGCCCGGTACCTGGAGCAGCCCGGTCGACCACATCTCGCGGGCCGCCTCGCGCAGATCCTCGACGGTCAGCGCGCGCAGCTCGGCCCGGTGCTCGTCCGGGCTGAGGATGGGATGGCCGAGGAGCAGGCTGAGGGCGTACGAGGGCAGTGACACGGCGGCGAGTTCCGGGGTGTCGTACATCTTCAGGGCCTTGGTGCGTGCCGAGTCGAGCTCGGCCTGCTCGATGCGGCCCGCGCGCAGCCGCGCGAGGACGTCGACGAAGCCGCCGACCACCGCGTCCTGCTTCTTGGGCAGCGCGTCGGCGTACGCCGTCAGGGTGGCGCAGTCGGCGTCGCGCGGGGTGTAGTCGGCCTCGGCCGAGTACGAGTAGCCGCCCTCCTGGCGCAGGTCCTGGAAGAGGGCGCGGCCCAGGACGTCGGCGAGGACGGCGCCCGCGGTGGAACGGGGCAGCACCGCGTTGAAGACGACGTGGCCGTCGTCGCCGTGGATGTAGGCGGGGGTGACCGGCAGCGCGTTCGAGGCGGCGGGCGCCGGGAGGCGTGTACCGGCGGGCAGCGTCAGATCGAGTCCCTCCGGCACGGAGTCGCTGGTGATCCACAGCACCGCGTTGTCCCGGGTGAAACGCGTCTGCGCCCAGTGCCGCACCTCGTCCGGGGTCAGCCGCCAGGTGCCCAGCTCGCTGTAGCTGGACAGGCCGTAGCTCTGGGCGCCGTAACGCCACAGCGGCATCTGGTGGCTGGGCCCGCCACCGCGGCCGGCCGCCTCCGTCCGCAGGATCTCCTTCTCGGTCTCCAGCCGGTCCAGCGGCAGGTCGCGCAGGGCCGCGCAGACGCTGTTGAGGTAGGCGACCACCTCGTCCTCGCTGCCCGTGACGTGGAAGAGGGTGTACGCGTTCGCCGTCGCGCCGTTGTAGTGCAGGTCGGACAGGCCCAGCCGGTGCAGCGCGAGATGCTCGACGAGATGGGTGATGCCGGCCGTGGCCAGGGTCTCGTCGGCGCGGCCCACGCGGAAGAAGAGCCCGGCGGTGATCTCGCCCTGCTTGGGCGTGTAGAGCGTGGGGATGCCCTGGGTGGTGGTGTGGCCGACGAGCCCCGCCAACTTGGCTACGGGGTTGGTGACTTCGGTGGTCATCGCGACTCCCCCCAGGCCGCCGACAGTGCGGCCTTGCGGTACTTGACGAAGGCGGCCGCCGGGTCGGGCGTGTACTGCCACGGGAACTCGGCGGCCCGGTCCTCGAGTTCGAGGAAATGCGGGATCGCGTCCTGGTGGTGGCCGCCGAGCGAGAAGGCGAGGGCGAACGCGCTGTGCGCGCCGATGCCGTGGAAGCCGGGCCGGTAGTCCTTGTGCAGCACGGACACCTGGGCCGCGAACCGCAGATCGTCACGGACGGGCACGCCCCGCATGTACGCGGCGGCCTCCATGCCTCCGTCACCCAGGAGCTCCAGCCAGTGCTCCAGATGCGCGATGGCCACCAGGGCACCGGAGTGCGAGCCGTCCGGGGCCGCTGCCGCACACTCGCGGGCGAAGCCGTGCGCCGCATCCCAGGAGCCGCTCCACTTGGGGCACAGGTTCTGCAGCAGCTGCATCTGCGCCGGGTAGTGGTGCGGGTGGTGGGCGGCCAGCCGGTCGTAGCGGCGCCGGGCCTCGGCCTGCCCGAGCTCCAGACCGCGCGCGGTGGTCAGGCGCACCGTCCAGGCGTGCGCGTACGAGGGGTGCTCCGCGCACACCTCGATCAGCAGCTGCTCGGCCCGCCGCAGCCACTCGTGGAACCGGTCGAACTGGTCCCGCGACACATGCTGCGCCCGGGCGCCGCTGCGGATGTCCCAGCCGATGTGCAGATACCGGTCGGCGAGCAGCGTACGGGGCAGCGGGTCGCCGGGCAGGGCGGCCACGGCCTGCTCCAGATACCGCTCCACTCCGTCGGTGTCGGCCAGCAGGCCCGCCGCGAAGGACCGCTGCGCCTCCGTGCCGAGGCCCGCGAAGAACGCCGCCGTGGCGGCCCAGTCGCCGTGCGCCGCCGCGGTGCGCAGCGGGACGAGTTCGGGCAGGGTGTCGAACGGATCGAAACGAGGCGGCGCGGATATCCCTGGTGCTCCGCTCACGCCGCCGGTTGTGCTGGTCATGCCTCCGCCCCCATGGCGTACTTGGAAGTGTCACGCACCGGCAGGCCCCCCGTGCCTGTGCGCTCGATATGAAGTCGCCGCAGGCTAGCAGGGGGGTGAGACATTCCCGGCGGCTGGACCGGGGCCCGTGCCGCGCCCCATAGGCTGCGAGGCATGAGCATCATCGGGGTCGGTATCGACGTGGCCGAGATCGACCGGTTCCGGGCGTCGCTGGAGCGCACACCCGGACTGGCCGAACGGGTCTTTGTGGAGCAGGAGTTGCATCTGCCGAGCGGGGAGCGGAGAGGTATCGCGTCGCTGGCCGCCCGGTTCGCCGCGAAGGAGGCGCTCGCCAAGGCGCTCGGCGCCCCGGCCGGTCTGCACTGGACCGACGCCGAGGTCTACGTCGAGGACAGCGGGCAGCCGCGGCTGCGGGTGAAGGGCACGGTGGCGGCGCGGGCGGCCGAACTGGGCGTGCGGTCGTGGCATGTGTCGCTGAGCCATGACGCGGGGGTGGCTTCGGCGGTGGTGGTGGCGGAGGGGTAGCCGCTGCCCTGGGGGAATCGCTCGTCGCGGGTGGTTCGTCGGCCGCGGGATGTCCGTATGTCCGTGGTTGCTCGCGCCGTTCCCCGCGCCCCTCGCGGGGCGCTGATGCGAGACTCGGGCCTATGCGTACTGCCTACAGCGTGGAGACGGTAAGGGCGGCCGAGCGGGAGCTGATGGCGCGGCTCCCCGAAGGGGCGTTGATGCAGCGCGCCGCCGCCGGACTGGCCGCGGCCTGTGCCGATGTGCTGGGGCGGGTGTACGGCAGCCGGATCGTGCTGCTGATCGGCAGCGGCGACAACGGGGGCGACGCGCTGTACGCGGGGGCCCGGCTGGCCCGGCGCGGGGCCGGTGTCACCGCCGTACTGCTCACCCCCGAACGGACGCATGCCGGGGGGCTGGACGCGTTGCGGCGCGCGGGCGGCACGCTGGTCGCCCCCGGTGCCGCCGAGCAGATCGTCCGCCGTGCCGACCTCGTCGTCGACGGCATCGTCGGGATCGGCGGCAAGGGCGGGCTGCGGCCGGACGCGGCGCGACTGGCCGAGCTCGCCGCGGACTCCCGTGCCGCCGTGGTCGCCGTCGACCTGCCGAGCGGCGTTGAGGCGGACACCGGGGAGGTCCTCGGCGCGGCGGTCCGTGCCGACCTGACCGTCACCTTCGGCACGCACAAGCCGGGGCTGCTCATCGATCCGGCGCGTGAGTACGCCGGTTCCGTACGCCTCGTCGACATCGGTCTCGAACTGCCGGACCAGGCAGAGCTGGAGGCGCTCCAGCACGCGGATGTCGCGGCGCGGCTGCCGGTGCCGGGGGCGGCGAGCGACAAGTACAGGCGCGGTGTCGTCGGGATCGCCGCCGGGTCCGCGCGCTACCCCGGGGCGGCGGTGCTCGCCGTGTCCGGTGCGCTGCGGGGTGGGGCGGGGGCCGTGCGGTACGTGGGGCCCGCCGGGGACGCGGTGATCGCCGCCTTCCCCGAGACGCTGGTTTCCGACAAGGGGCCCCACAAGGCGGGGCGGGTCCAGGCGTGGGTCGTGGGGCCCGGGGCCGGGGACGACGCGTCGGCGGTCGCCGAGGTGCTGGCCGCGGAGGTGCCGGTGCTGGTGGACGCGGACGGGTTGCGGCTCGCGGAGCGGGGGTCCGTGCGGGCGCGGAGTGCGCCCACGCTGATGACTCCGCATGCCGGGGAGGCGGCGGCGTTGCTCGGGGTTTCGCGTGCGGTGGTGGAGGGGGCTCGGCTTGCTTCTGTGCGGGAGCTTGCGGGGCTTTATGGGGCGACGGTGTTGCTCAAGGGGGCGACGACGTTGGTGGCTGATGCGGGGGGTGGGGTCGTGCGGGTGAATTCGACGGGGACGGCTTGGCTGGCGACCGCGGGGAGTGGGGACGTGTTGTCGGGGCTTGCGGGGTCGTTGTTGGCGGCGGGGTTGTCCGCGGTGGATGCGGGGAGTGTTGCTGCGTACGTTCACGGGCTTGCGGGGCGGTTCGCGGCCGACGGGGCGCCTGCGGGGGCCCATGACGTGGCTTCGGCCATCCCGGACGCGTGGCGGGACATCCGCGACTGACGCCCACCGGGGGTTTTCGCCCCCGCCGCCCCTACCCGTCCCATCCCGTTCCTGGGGGCTGCGCCCCCAGACCCCCGAAAGATTGCGCCGTTCCCCGCGCCCCTGAAAGTCGGCTGCGGGACGGTGGGGGCTGGTCGCGCAGTTCCCCGCGCCCCTAACGGCTCGGGGCTGCGCCCCGTCGCCCCCGGCCCGCCCCGGGTGCTTTTAGAAGCGCGGGGAACTGCGCGACCAGCCCCCACCCACCCGCACCCGACACACAACCGAACGGGGTCTGGGGCGGAGCCCCAGGAACGGGATGGGACGGGTAGGGGCGGCGGGGGCGAGAGAACCGTCCGGGCGAATGGGGGACCCCTTCCGCGCGGCTCACTCGGGGAAGGGGAGGGGGTGCGTTGGGTGGTCGCATGATGATCAGACGAATGGTGTGGTGGGGTCGGAGTGCGGCGGTGCTGCTGGCGCTGCTGGCGGTGTTGCCCGGGGAGAGTGCCTTGGCCGTGGGTGGGCCGCCCGCTCCCGGACCGGGGAGCGAGCTGGTGCCGGGCGTGGCGCCGGGTCCGCATCAGCCGTGGCAGATCGATACGCCGGACCAGATGCTCGCACCCAAGGTGTACACACCCACCGCCGCAGAGGATGCCGTCGAGCCGCGCAACGCCCCAGCCGGCACGGACACGCTCATCGAATACGTACCGCTCAGCGACGCCGCCGCAGGCACGGCGGTGACATGCAGCAAGCGGACGGGACCGTATCAGCGGCAGGTCGAGCGGTGGCTGAAGTTGAAGGTGGACGGGAAACAGTCCGCTGCCGATTGTCTTGCCATCCGTGCGTTCCAGACGCGGTACAAGATCAAGCCGACCATCGGCTTCGCCGGACCCGTCACCTGGGCCCACATGCAGCTGCTCTCCGCGATGAAGAACCCGAACGCCGCCGGAAAGTGTCCCGTGCGGTCGTACCGGATCGCCTGCGTGGACCTGGCACGGCAGCTCACCTGGGTGCAGAAGGGGAAGAAGGTCGTGTGGGCGCCGGTGCCGATGCGCAGCGGGCGGGCCGGGTACCGGACCCGTACCGGCTGGTTCAAGATCTACTGGAAGCACAAGAACCACTGGTCGACCCTCTACAACAGCCCCATGCCGTACAGCCAGTTCTTCAGCGGCGGACAGGCATTCCACGCCATCTACGGCAGCATCTACAACCCCAACGGCTCGTGGGGCTGCGTCAATCTGCGGCTCGCCGACGCCCGCACGTTGTGGAGCGTCCTCAAGACGGGCGACCACGTCTACGTGTGGGGCCGTAGAGCCGGCACCTGATGCCGCGGACGGCCAGACGAGGTCCGTACGAGGTCCTCCGAGGTCCTACGGGGTCCTATCCGTACCGGCGCCGGGGTGCTGTCAGGCCCCTCTGAGACACTGGGGGCGCGATGAACGAGACAGCACCCCTGCGCGCCCGCGCCGAGATCGACCTGGCAGCCCTGCGGGCCAACGTGCGGACCCTGCGCGCCCACGCGCCGTCCGCGGCCCTGATGGCCGTGGTCAAGTCCGACGCGTACGGCCACGGGGCGGTGCCGTGTGCCCGAGCGGCGCGCGAGGCCGGCGCCACCTGGCTCGGCACCGCCACCCCCGAGGAGGCCCTCGCGCTGCGGGCGGCCGGACTGCCGGGGCGGATCATGTGCTGGCTCTGGACACCGGGCGGGCCGTGGGCACAGGCCATCGAGGCCGACCTCGACGTCTCGGTCAGCGGGATGTGGGCCCTGCGGGAGGTCGTGGCAGCCGCTCGGACGGTCGGCGCGCCCGCCCGCGTCCAGCTCAAGGCCGACACGGGCCTCGGGCGCAACGGCTGCCAGCCCGACGACTGGCCTGAGCTCGTCGGCGAGGCCCTGAACGCCGAGGCCCGCGGGCTCATCACCGTCACCGGCCTCTGGTCGCACTTCGCCTGCGCCGACGAGCCCGGACACCCCTCCATCCAGGCCCAACTCACCCGCTTCCGCGAGATGGTGGCGTACGCCGAGGAGCAGGGCGTCCGCCCCGAGGTGCGGCACATCGCCAACTCGCCCGCCACGCTGACCCTCCCCGAGAGCCACTTCGACCTCATACGCACCGGCATCGCGGTCTACGGCATCTCGCCCAGCCCCGAGCTCGGCACCCCGGCCGACTTCGGGCTGCGCCCGGTGATGACGCTGAGCGCGTCGCTCGCGCTGGTGAAGCACGTCCCCGGCGGCCACGGCGTCAGCTACGGGCATCACTACACGACGCCCGGCGACACCACCCTCGGCCTCGTGCCCGTCGGCTACGCGGACGGCATCCCACGCCACGCCTCCGGCACCGGACCCGTCCTGGTCGGCGGCAAGTGGCGTACGGTCGCGGGCCGGGTCGCGATGGACCAGTTCGTCGTCGATCTGGGCGGGGACGAGCCCCCGGCCGGGACGGAGGCGGTCCTGTTCGGGCCGGGCGACCGCGGCGAGCCGACCGCCGAGGACTGGGCCCGGGCGGCGGGCACGATCGCTTACGAAATCGTCACCCGGATCGGAACCCGCGTTCCCCGCGTCTACGTGAATGTGAACGAGGAACAAGACGGGTAGTACCCAATAACCGAGCAGACCCCGGCGAAGAGCTGACAGCGAAGCGAAGAGGAGCGGGACGTGAGCGAGAGCAGCGCGGAGGCCGTCGCGAGTGCGGCCTCGGCGGTCGCCGCCTCCGCCGGGAACTGGCGCAGGGCCGGTGTCGCCGGCGCCGCGATAGGCGTCGTGGCAGCGGGCGCCGCCGCCGGAGTCGCCATAGAGCGCCTCACGGTCGGCCGCGGCATGCGCAGGAAGGCCCTCCTCGCGCTCGACTCCACGGGCCCTTACGGCGCGCTGCGCGGCACCCCCGGCAAGGCGTACGCCGACGACGGCACCGAGCTTTACTACGAGGTCGACGACGCGGAGCCGGAGGCCCCCCTCGCCCCGCGCCGTCGCCGGCTCTTCGGCCGCAAGGCGCCGGCCCCCGTCACCGTCGTCTTCAGCCACGGCTACTGCCTCAACCAGGACTCCTGGCACTTCCAGCGCGCCGCGCTGCGCGGTGTCGTGCGCACCGTCCACTGGGACCAGCGCAGCCACGGGCGGTCCGGGCGGGGCGTCGCCCAGCTCAAGGACGGGACGCCGGTCACCATCGACCAGCTCGGCCGCGACCTGAAGGCCGTCATAGACGCGGCCGTGCCCGAGGGCCCCATCGTGCTCGTGGGCCATTCGATGGGCGGGATGACCGTCATGGCCCTCGCCGACCAGTACCCCGAGCTGATCCGCGACCGGGTCGTCGCCGTCGCCCTCGTCGGTACGTCGTCGGGGCGACTCGGCGAGGTCAACTTCGGGCTGCCCGTCGCGGGCGTCAACGCGGTGCGGCGCGTGCTCCCCGGCGTACTGCGGGCGCTCGGGCAGCAGGCCGCCCTGGTGGAGCGGGGGCGGCGGGCCACCGCCGACCTGTTCGCCGGGGTCATCAAGCGGTACTCGTTCGCCACCCGGGACGTCGACCCGGCCGTCGAGCGGTTCGCCGAGCGGATGATCGAGGGCACCCCGATCGACGTGGTCGCCGAGTTCTACCCGGCGTTCACCGAGCACGACAAGACCGCGGCGCTCACCCACTTCGCCGACCTGCCCGTCCTCGTCCTCGCCGGGGTCAAGGACCTGGTGACCCCGAGCGAGCACAGCGAGGCCATCGCCGACCTGCTGCCGGACGCCGAGCTGGTGCTCGTCGCCGACGCCGGGCACCTCGTCATGCTGGAGCACCCCGAGGTCGTCATAGACCGTCTCGCCGACCTCCTCATGCGCGCGGGAGCCGTCCCGGCAGGAGCTACCGTGGGTGGCTATGGAAGCACCAGCAGCAGCGCACAACCAGGCTGAGCCCGCGCAGGACGGGGTCAACGCGCAGATTACCGTCAACTCCCCCGAACAGATGCGGGAGTTGGGCCGCCGGCTCGCCAAGCTGCTCCGCGCGGGCGACCTCGTGATGCTGAACGGGGAGCTGGGCGCGGGCAAGACCACGCTGACCCGGGGGCTCGGCGAGGGGCTCGGCGTGCGCGGCGCGGTCACCTCCCCGACCTTCGTCATCGCCCGCGTGCACCCCTCCCTCGGGGGCGGTCCGCCGCTCGTCCACGTGGACGCGTACCGCCTCGGCGGCGGGCTCGACGAGATGGAGGACCTTGACCTCGACGTCTCGCTCTCCGACTCGGTGATCGTCGTCGAGTGGGGCGAGGGCAAGGTCGAGGAGCTGACCGACGACCGGCTGCACGTGGTGATCCACCGGGCCGTCGGGGACACCACGGACGAGGTACGGCATGTGACGGTCACCGGTCTGGGGGAGCGCTGGGTGACGGTCGACCTGAGCGTGCTCTCGGCCTGACCGGCACCGTTGTCACCGCGCCGGCGCGTCTGCCGTTCGTAGTTTTGCTTAACGTTCCGACAAGACGTCGGCAAGATATTGCGTTCGGTGTCCCGGCCGTGTTCACATGGACATCAGTCCGTAGTTAGGTCTACCTAACCACGCTTGCCCCCGAAGACCGCAGGAGGCGTCCATGTCGGCTTCAGAACGTCCTGACGTGCCGGTGGCTCCGCCGGTTGCGGGTGTGGTGGCTGGGGTGTCGATGCGGGAGCTGTTGGCGTCGTGTGCGGCGGCCGACGCGGTGTCCTTGCCGCCGCGTGCGCCTCTGGCGGAGGCGGCGGCGGTTGAGGAGCCCCGCAAGGCTGCGTGAGCGCTCCGCTGGGGGCGCCGTTTTTGTCTGCGGGCCCGGTGGGGGCTGGTCGCGCAGTTCCCCGCGCCCCTAAAAGATTGCGCAGTTCCCCGCGCCCCCAAAAAGGTTGCGCAGTTCCCCGCGCCCCAAAAAGGTTGCGCAGTTCCCCGCGCCCCTAAAAGACTGCGCAGTTCCCCGCGCCCCTAAAGGGGCGCTGCTACTGGATGACCTCGACCTTTACGCCGATTGTCGCGAACTCCCACATCGCGGTGCCGTTCTTGCGGGACTCGCGGATGCCGCCGAGTTTCTTGGTGGAGTCGGGGGAGGCCGTGGAGCCGTTCACCGCCGCGCTGAAGCCGATGGCGATGCCGTCGACCAGGGTGAAACGGACGACGTGCTCGATCTGCGTGCCATCCGATCCGGTGACCGCGTTGGAGCGGGTGGTGACGGCGTAGGTGCCGACGGCCGGGTCGATCGTGCCCGGGGTGATCTTGAAGGTGTGCTGGACCTTGTTGTCCGCGCCGACCAGCCATACGCGGTCGTCGTCGGTGGAGTAGACGACCCGCTCGCCCGTGCCGGACTGGGTGGGCAGTGCCGCCGGGTTCTTCTTGTCCCGGGGGGCCTTCGAGACGGATGCCTTGGGCGAGGCGCTCGCGCGCGGCTTGCCCAGGGTGTCCGGCACGCTCGCGGACGCCTGGTAGGCGAGGAAGCTGACTGCGGCGACGGCCGCCACGGTGAGCCCGGCCACGATTCCCGAGCTGCTCCTAGCCACCTTTTGTGCCCACCTCTCGTACTGCGTACGTCCTTGCTGTTGACGGTAGCAGCCGGGGCGCGGCACTCCCGGGCGGCCGTACGTCCGGCTCGGGCGCCGTAGGCTGTTTGCGTGCTCTTGCTCGCTCTGGATACCGCCACCCCCGCCGTGACCGTCGCCCTGCACGACGGCACGTCCGTCATCGCCTCGTCGAGCCAGGTGGACGCGCGCCGGCACGGAGAGCTGCTGCTGCCGGCCGTCGACCGGGTGCTCGCCGACGCAGGCCTCAAGCTGGACGCCGTCACCGGCATCGTCGTCGGCGTCGGCCCCGGCCCGTACACGGGGCTGCGTGTCGGCCTCATGACCGCCGACACCTTCGGGCTCGTGCTCGGGGTGCCCGTGCACGGCCTGTGCACCCTTGACGGGCTCGCCTACGCCGCCGAGGTCGAGGGCCCCTTCGTCGTCGCCACGGACGCACGGCGCAAGGAGGTCTACTGGGCGCGGTACGCCGACCGCCGTACGCGCGTGTCGGAGCCCGCCGTGGACCGGCCCGCCGAGATCGCCGACGCCGTGGCGGGACTGCCCGCCGTCGGCGCGGGCGCGCTGCTCTACCCCGACGCCTTCCCCGACGCCCGCGAGCCCGAGCACGTCGCGGCCGCCGCGCTCGCCTCCCTCGCCGCGGAGAAGCTCGCCGCGGGCGAGGAGCTGGAGGCCCCCCGGCCGCTCTATCTGCGCCGCCCGGACGCCCAGGTCCCCAAGAACTACAAGGTGGTCACCCCCAAGTGACCGCCGAGCTGCGCGAGATGCGCTGGTGGGACATCGATCCCGTACTGGAGCTGGAGAAGGACCTCTTCCCCGAGGACGCCTGGTCGCGGGGGATGTTCTGGTCCGAGCTGGCCCACGCACGCGGGGCGGAGGCGACACGACGGTATGTCGTGGCCACCGAGGGGGAGCGGCTCGTCGGGTACGCCGGACTCGCCGCCGCCGGGGACCTGGGTGACGTACAGACCATCGCCGTACGCCGCGAACAGTGGGGCACGGGGCTCGGCGCCCGGCTGCTCACCGAGCTGCTGCGGGCGGCGACCGCGTTCGAGTGCGCCGAGGTGATGCTCGAATGCCGCGTGGACAACGTCCGCGCGCAGAAGCTGTACGAGCGCTTCGGCTTCGAGCCCATCGGCTTCCGGCGCGGCTACTACCAGCCAGGGAACATCGATGCCCTGGTGATGCGCCTGACCGACCCATCGACTTCAGTACAAGGAACAGAGAGCACAGAGAGCAATGGCTGACGAACCGCTCGTCCTCGGCATCGAGACCTCCTGCGACGAGACCGGCGTCGGCATCGTCCGCGGCCACACCCTGCTCGCGGACGCGATCGCCTCCAGCGTCGACGAGCACGCGCGCTTCGGCGGGGTCGTGCCCGAGGTCGCCTCCCGCGCCCACCTGGAAGCGATGGTGCCGACCATCGACCGGGCGCTGAAGGAAGCGGGGGTGAGCGCGAAGGACCTGGACGGGATCGCGGTCACCGCCGGGCCCGGGCTCGCCGGTGCGCTGCTCGTCGGGGTCTCCGCGGCGAAGGCGTACGCGTACGCGCTGGGCAAGCCGCTGTACGGGGTCAACCACCTCGCCTCCCACATCTGCGTGGACCAGCTGGAGCACGGCGCGCTGCCGGAGCCGACGATGGCCCTCCTCGTGTCGGGCGGGCACTCCTCGCTGCTCCTGTCCACGGACATCACCTCCGACGTACGGCCGATGGGCGCGACCATCGACGACGCGGCGGGCGAGGCGTTCGACAAGATCGCCCGCGTGCTGAACCTCGGCTTCCCGGGCGGCCCGGTCATCGACCGGTACGCGAAGGAGGGCGACCCGAAGGCGATCGCGTTCCCGCGCGGGCTCACCGGGCCGCGCGACGCGGCGTACGACTTCTCCTTCTCCGGTCTGAAGACCGCCGTGGCCCGCTGGATCGAGGCCAAGCGGGCGGCGGGGGAGGAGGTGCCGGTGCGCGATGTGGCCGCGTCCTTCCAGGAGGCCGTGGTGGACGTGCTCACCCGCAAGGCCGTACGGGCCTGCAAGGACCAGGGCGTCGACCACCTCATGATCGGCGGCGGCGTGGCCGCCAACTCCCGGCTGCGCGTGCTCGCCCAGGAGCGCTGCGAGGCCGCCGGGATCCGGCTGCGGGTGCCGAGGCCGAAGTTGTGCACGGACAACGGTGCGATGGTCGCGGCCCTCGGCGCGGAGATGGTGGCGCGGAACCGGGCCGCCTCCGACTGGGATCTGTCCGCGGACTCCTCGCTGCCGGTGACGGACCCGCATGTGCCGGGACACGGGCATGCACAGGGGCATGGGCAGGGGCACGACCATGTGCACGAGGTCTCGAAGGAGAATTTGTACTCGTGACCGTCGCGCTGATGTGGGAGGCGCGGGCCGTCCCCGGGCGGGGCGAGGAACTGCTTGCCTGGGCGCGGGCGCAGGAGCTCGCGGTCCCGCCGCTGCGCCGGGAACTCTTCCGGGCTCCTCAGGACCGCGTGCTCGTCATCACCTGGTGGGACGCGGCGTACGACGCCGAGCTGCCCGAACTTCCCGAGCCGGGCGCGGAGTTGGTGACCCGGGCGGTCCATCGGTGGCGGTTCGAGTCGGTCTCCTGACGCCGTCGTTCCCGGCCGGGCTTCACGCCGAGCTCGCTTTTCCGGAAGACTCCTGCAAAGTTTCGCTGGTGCGGGCGGCACGGTAGGGGGAGTCTTGGACATGTCGACGGAGGTGGGCACAGTGGCCCGGGAGAGCATCAAGAACAAGGTGACGATCACCGAGATCGCCCGGCAGGCCGGGGTCTCGGTGCCCACCGTGTCGCGTGTCGTCAACGGCCGCTCCGATGTGTCGCCGGAGACCCGGGCCCGGGTCGAGGACCTGCTGCGGCACCACGGCTACCAGCGCAAATCGTCCGCGCCTGGCGACCGGGCCGCCCTCATCGACCTGGTCTTCAACGATCTCGACAGCCCCTGGGCCGTGGAGATCATCCGGGGCGTCGAGGAGGTCGCGCACGCCTCGGGCGTGGGCACGGTGGTCTCCGCGATCCACGGCGCCTCGGGCTCGGCCCGGCAGTGGATGACCAATCTGCGCGCCCGCGCCTCGGACGGCGTGATCCTCGTGACCTCCGTCCTCGAACCCCGGCTGCACGAGGAGCTGCGGCGCCTCGGTGTACCGCTCGTCGTCATCGACCCGGCGGGGTCGCCGTCCCTGGACGCGCCCACCGTCGGCGCCACCAACTGGGCGGGCGGCATGGCCGCGACGGAGCATCTGCTCGGCCTCGGCCACCGCCGGATCGGCTTCATCGCCGGGCCGGTGCGGTTGCTGTGCTCGCGGGCGCGGCTCGATGGGTACCGGGCGGCGCTGGAGGGGGCCGGTGTCGATGTCGACGACGCCCTGATCGTGCCGGGCGACTTCTATCACCAGGCGGGGTTCGACGGCTGCAACACCCTGCTCGACCTGGGGGAACCGCCCACCGCGGTGTTCGCCGCGAGTGACCAGATGGCGCTGGGGGCGATCGAGGCGTTGCGGCGGCGGGGGTTGCGTGTGCCGGAGGACATGAGCGTGGTGGGGTTCGACGACCTGCCCGAGGTGCGGTGGTCCGCGCCACCGCTCACGACCGTGCGGCAGCCGCTGGCGGACATGGGGAAGCTGGCGACGCGAACGGTGTTGCGGCTCGCGCTGGGGGAGGAGCCGGCGTCTCCTCGGGTGGAGCTGGCCACCGAGTTGGTTGTGCGGGCGAGTACGGCTGTGCGGGCCGTCTGAGGTGGTTCGTCGCCTGCGGGCCGGTGGGGGCTGGTCGCGCAGTTCCCCGCGCCCCTAAAAGATTGCGCAGTTCCCCGCGCCCCTTAAGGGGCGCGGGGAACTGCGCGACCAGCCCCCACCCACCCGCAGTCAACGAACCACCGATATTTGTCAGGAGCGTTGACATACCCGACGCACACCCGTAATTTCCGAGCGCACTCCACCGATAATTTTCGGCCCTCTTCCGGAAGGTGCGCGCGATGCGAGCGTTGGGCAACACCTACACCCCCCTCAACCGCCGGAGGTTCCTGGCGGCGACCGCGGCCACCGGCCTCGGCGCGGCAGCCCTGAGCGCGTGCGGCTCGTCCGGCAGTGGGAACAGCTCGGGCAAGACCACCGTCGAGTGGTGGAACATCACCACCACCCAGCCCGCGAAGAAGCTGTGGGCTCAGCGCGCCAAGGAGTTCGAGGCCGCGCACCCCGACGTGAAGATCAAGATCGTCACGTTGGAGAACGAGGCGTACAAGTCGAAGATGACCGCGCAGATCGCCTCGGGGAAGCTGCCGGACATCTTTCACACCTGGGGCGGCGGCGTCCTCAAGCAGCAGATCGACGCGGGCCTGGTCGAGGACCTGACGGACAAGGTCTCCTCCTGGACGAAGGACTACGTGCCCGCCACGCTGACGGCCTACCAGTTCGACAAGAAGTTGTACGCGGTTCCGTTCGACATCGGCATGGTCGGTTTCTGGTACAACAAGGCGCTCTTCAAGAAGGCCGGGATCGACACCCCGCCCACGACTTGGGCCGGCTACCTCGACGCCATCAAGGCGCTCAAGAGCGCGGGCATCACGCCCATCGCCCTGGCCGGCAAGGAGAAGTGGCCCGGCATGTACTACTGGGCGTATCTGTCGATGCGTGTCGCCGGGCTCGACGCGATGCAGAAGGCCGCCACCGACGCCGACTTCACCGGCGAAGGGTTCGTCACGGCCGGTCAGCATCTCAAGGACCTCGTCGCCCTCGAACCCTTCCAGAAAGGGTTTCTCGGTGCGGCCTACTCCACGCCCAACGGCGAGGCGGCCGCGATGGGCAACGGCAAGGCGGCCATGGAGCTGATGGGCCAATGGGCGCCGATCGTCGAGAAGGACTCGGGGAAGGGGCTCGGCGACGACCTCGGCTTCTTCTCCTTCCCCTCCGTGGAGGGCGGAAAGGGCGCGCTCACCGAGGTGTTCGGCGGGGGCGGCGGCCACGCGGTGCGCAAGGGCGCGCCGGACGCGGCGGTGGAGTTCCTGAAGTTCTTCGCCGAGAAGGAGTTCGCCGCGAAGCTCGTCAAGGAGACCGGCCTGATACCGGTGTCCAAGGACGTGCGCTCGGCCCTGACCGACCCCAACCTCACCGCCGTGTCCGACGCGCTGAACACGGCCACCGGCTTCCAGCTCTACCTCGACCAGGCGTACGCCCCCGCCGTCGGCCAGGAGATCAACGACAGCGTCGCCGCACTCATCGCGGGCTCCAAGTCGCCCGAACAGGTCGCCCGTTCGGTCACGTCGGTCGCGAAGAGCGAGAAGAGCTAGCGGCCGCCGATGACGCACTCGACGACATCGACGACTTCGACGAGTTCGGCGGCATCGACGTCCGCGCCGGGCGTCGGCAAGTCTCGCGGCCCAGCGGCCGGTTCATCCGGCCCGGCGGCCCGCCGTTCCACCGCGCGCCGCGTACGCGACTGGTTCGGGGCCTTCGTCTTCACGGTCCCGGCGCTCGTCCTGTTCGGGCTGCTCGTGCTCGTCCCGATGGGCTACGCGTTCTACATCAGCTTCTTCAACTGGGGCGGGTTCGGGTCGCCTTCGGACTCCGTGGGCTTCGCCAACTACACCCGGCTCCTGGACGACCCGGTGTTCCTCGGCGACCTGTGGCGCGGCCTTCTGCTGGTCGCCTTCTCGATCGTCCTCCAGCTACCGTTCGCGCTGGCCATGGCCGTGCTGCTCAACCAGCGGCTGCGCGGCCGGGCCGTCTACCGGATGCTGTTCTTCGCGCCGTATGTGCTGTCCGAGGTCATCACCGGCGTGCTGTTCAGCATGATCTTCGCGCCGGACGACGGTCTCGCCGACAAGGTCCTCGGCGCGGTGGGACTCGACGGCGTGGGCGGACTCTGGTTCGCGGGACAGAACACCGTCCTGCCGACCCTCTTCCTCGTCATGACCTGGAAGTACTTCGGCTTCCACATGATGCTCTACCTGGCCGGACTCCAGGGCATCCCGGCCGAACTGCACGAGGCGGCGCGCATCGACGGAGCCGGCGCCTGGCAGCGCTTCCGGCACATCACGCTGCCGCTGCTCGCGCCGACGCTGCGGATCAGTGTGTTCCTGTCCGTGATCGGTGCCATCCAGCTCTTCGACCTGGTGTGGGTGATCTCCACGGGCGGGCCCGACCATCACTCCGAAACCATGGTCATCAGCATGTTCCAGTACGGCTTCAAGCGCTACCAGATGGGCTACGCCAGCGCCATCAGCGTGGCGATGTTCCTGATCAGCCTCGTCTTCGCCCTCGCCTACCAGCGTTTCGTGCTGCGCCGCGACACCGAAGGAGCCATCACCAGCATGCGAGCCAACCGATGAGCGCGTCGCCGAGTGTCCCGTCGCAGAGCGTCCCCAAGAGCGTCGTACGCCGTCGGCGGCTGCGCACCCTGCCCGTATACGTGATCCTCTGGGTGGTCGCCGCGGTCATGGTGACGCCGCTGCTGTACGCCCTCATCTCCGGTTTCAAGTCGACCGAGCAGCTCTCCAGCAACACCTTCGGGCTGCCGGACCCGTGGGTGACCTCGAACTACACGTCACTGCTCGGCTCGGGCTCCTTCTGGCGGGCCGTCGGCAGCAGCACCGTGATCGCGGTGGCGACGGCCGTCCTGACGGTCGGGGCGTCGGCGCTCGCCGCCTACGCGCTCGCCCGATTCGCCTTCCGGGGACGGGAGTTGCTGTTCACCGTCTTCACCATGGGGCTGATGTTCCCGTTCGCGGTGGCGATCCTGCCGCTGTTCATCCTGCTGCGCACCTTCGGGCTGCTCGACAACCCGTGGGGCGTGATCCTGCCGCAGGCGGCCTTCGGGCTGCCCATGACGATCGTCATCCTGCGCGGCTTCTTCCGGGAGATCCCCGGCGAGCTGGAGGAAGCGGCGACCCTCGACGGCTGCTCCTCCTTCGGTTTCTTCTGGCGCATCCTGCTGCCGCTGGCCCGCCCGGCGCTCGGCACGGTCTCCGTCCTCGCCATCGTGGGCAGTTGGAACAACTTCCTGCTGCCGCTGCTGGTCTTCAGCGAACCCACCTGGTGGACGGTCCCTGTCGGCATCCAGCAGTTCCAGGGCCAGTACGCCTCCGACGTGGCCCGCATCTTCGCCTATCTGGTGCTCGCCATGGCCCCCGCCCTGGCCTTCTACGCGGTGGCCGAACGACAGCTGATCGGCGGCATCACGCTCGGCGCGACGAAGGGCTGAGCGGCACCAGGGGCACCACCGATGCCCCGGATTCCCTTACAGATGTGAGGAGTTACATGATCCACCCCTGGCAGGACCCCGCTCTGCCCGCAGGCGTCCGCGCCGCCGATCTGCTCGCCCGGATGACCCCGCAGGAGAAGATCGCCCAGCTCTACAGCGTCTGGCCCGGCTCGAACGAGACCCCGGGCGGTGACATGGCGCCGCTCCAGCACGCCCTGTCCGAGGACATCGACCTGACCGCGCTGCTCCCGCACGGCCTCGGCCAGTTGACCCGCCCCTTCGGCACCGCGCCGGTCGACCCCGCCGAGGGCGCCGCCCGCCTCGCCTCCCTCCAGGAACGCGTCCGCTCCGCCAACCGCTTCCGGCTGCCCGCCCTCGCCCACGAGGAGTGCCTCACCGGCTTCACGGCCTGGCAGGCGACCATCTTCCCGACGCCGCTCGCCTGGGGCGCGAGCTTCGACCCGGCCCTGGTGAAGGAGATGGCGTCGGCGATCGGCGCCTCGATGCGCTCGGTCGGCATCCACCAGGGACTGGCCCCCGTCCTCGACGTCGTACGGGATCCCCGCTGGGGCCGCACGGAGGAGTCGATCGGCGAGGACCCCTACCTCGTGGCGACCGTCGGCACCGCCTATGTGCAGGGCCTGGAGTCGGCGGGCATCGTCGCCACGCTCAAGCACTTCGCCGGGTACTCGGCCTCGCGCGGCGCCCGCAACCACGCGCCCGCCTCGCTCGGCCCGCGCGAACTGGCGGACGTCATCCTGCCGCCGTTCGAGATGGCCGTACGGGAGGGCGGCGCCCGCTCGGTGATGGCGGCGTACAACGACCTCGACGGGCTGCCCGCCCACGCCCATCCCCGGCTCCTCACTCAACTCCTACGGGACGAATGGGAGTTCACCGGCACGGTCGTCGCCGACTACTTCGGGGTGTCCTTCCTGGAGTCGGCGCACGGGCTCACCGACTCCCCGGCGGGGGCGGCCGCGCTCGCGCTCGCGGCGGGCGTGGACGTGGAGCTCCCGGCGGTGCGCTGCTACGGCGCCGGGCCCCTCGACGAGGAGTTCGTCGACCGGGCCGCGCTGCGCGTGCTGACGCAGAAGTGCGAGCTGGGGCTGCTGGACCCCCACTGGGCGCCGCCCGCCGCCGAGGCTCCCGTAGATCTCGATCCGCCCCATATGCGGGAGCTGGCACGGCAGTTGGCGGAGGAGTCGGTGGTCCTGCTGGCCAACGGCGGTACGTTGCCGCTGGCGCCCGGGGTGCGGCGGATCGCCGTACTCGGTCCGCTCGCCGACGACCCGGCGGCCATGCTCGGCTGCTACACCTTCCCGCGCCATGTCCTCCTGGACCACCCCGAGGTGGAGACGGGGGTCGCCGTGCCGACGCTGCTCGAGGCGCTGCGCACGGAGCTGCCGGACACGGAGTTCACGGACGATCCGGTGGCGGCGGACGTGTGCGTGGTCGCGGTCGGCGACCGCTCGGGGCTGTTCGGACGCGGCACGTCGGGCGAGGGCTGCGACGCGGCCGACCTCGAACTGCCCGACGGACAGGCGGAGTTGGTGGACAAGGCGCTGGCCTCCGGGACGCCGGTCGTGCTGGTGCTGCTCTCCGGGCGCCCCTACGCGCTCGGGCGCTGGGCGGACCGGTGCGCGGCGGTGGTGCAGGCGTTCTTCGCCGGCCAGGAGGGCGGGCCCGCGCTGGCCGGGATCCTGTCGGGGCGGGTCAACCCGTCGGGGCGGCTTCCGGTGAGCGTGCCGCGCGACCCCGCCGGACAGCCGTGGACGTATCTCGCCCCGCCGCTCGGGCAGCGCGGCGGGGCGAGCACCCTCGACCCGACGCCGTTGTTCCCGTTCGGGCACGGGCTGTCCTACACGTCGTACGCCTGGCAGGAGCCGACGGTCGACGACGCCGCGTTCGCGACGGACGGCGAGACGACGCTGCGGCTGACCGTCCGCAACACGGGGGAGCGGGCCGGTACGGAGGTCGTCCAGCTCTATCTGCACGACCCGGTCGGCAAGGTGGCGCGACCGGTGGCCCGGCTGATCGGCTACGCGCGGGTGCCGCTGGAGGCGGGGGCGTCGGCGGAGGCGCACTTCACGGTCCCGGCGGACCTGGCCGCGTACACCGGACCCGACGGCGACCGGATCGTCGAACCGGGGGCGCTGGAACTGCGGTTGGCGGTCTCCAGTGCCGACGGCGACGTGCGGTACGCGGTGCCGGTGACGCTGACCGGGCCCGAGCGGGTGGTGGGGCCCGGGCGGCGGATGCGATGCGAGGTGCGGGTGAAGTGAGGGTCGAACCTTTCGCACCGCCGGTCGAAATTTCCGGGAGGTGTATGGCGTCAAAAGGGGGTTCGACGCGACGGTGCGCGAGGCTACGATCGCGCTCATGAACCCCTCGAAGCCGCTGACCGCACGGTCGACGCAGACCGCGACGCTCGCCGAGATCGCCCGCGAGGCCGGCGTATCGGCTCCGACTGTTTCGAAGGTGCTCAACGGCCGCGCCGACGTGGCCCCGGCGACCCGCACCCGCGTCGAGGAGCTGCTGCGCTCGTACGGCTACCGGCGGCGCAGGGCCGAGGCGACCCGGTCACCCCTCATCGACCTGGTCTTCCATGAGCTGGAGAGCGCCTGGGCGATGGAGGTGATCCGGGGCGTCGAGAACGTCGCCCGGGACGAGGGGCTGAGCGTGGTCCTCTCCGAGAGCGCGGGGCGGCTGACCCCCGGCCGCACCTGGGCCGACCAGGTCGCCGCGCGCCGCCCGTACGGGGTGATCCTCGTGCTGTCCGGGCTCGACGAGTCCGGACGGGCGCTGCTGACCAGCAGGTCCATCCCGTTCGTGGTGATGGACCCGGCCGGCGACCCCGGCGACGACGTGCCGTCGATCGGCGCCACCAACTGGCACGGAGGGCTGGCCGCGACCCGCCATCTCGTCGAGCTGGGGCACACCCGGATCGGCGCGATCAGCGGGCCTTCGCGGATGATGTGCAGCCGTGCCCGGGTCGACGGCTATCGCGCCGCGCTGGAGACGGCGGGGCTGCCGGTCGACCCGGCGCTGATCCGGCCGGGCAACTTCCACCACGAGAGCGGATACCGGGCGGGGCTCGAACTGCTGCGCATGCCCGACCGGCCCACCGCCGTCTTCGCGGGCAACGACCTCCAGGCGCTCGGCCTGTACGAGGCCGCGCGCGAGCTGGGGCTGCGCGTTCCCGAGGACCTCAGCGTCGTCGGGTTCGACGATCTGCCGGTGGCGCGCTGGGTCGGGCCGCCGCTGACGACCGTACGGCAGCCGCTCACTGAGATGGCGGAGGCGGCGGCACGGCTGGTGCTCGAACTGGGGCGTGAGCAGGGGGCGTCGGCGGCGACAAGAGTAGAACTGGCCACAAGCCTCGTGGTGCGCAGCAGCACCGGCGCGCCGCCGGCGTAGGGGCGTGGGGATACGGCCGTGACGGATGTCTTGACGAGGCGTGGGAGCGGTCCCACACTGCTCCGAAGTCAATCGGTTGCACGACCGAAACTTTCGGAGGCACCCGCAATGAGAACCTCCAGAACCCCCAGAACTCCCGGAACCTCGTTACGCCCGCGAACCCCCAGAACCTCGTTACGCTCGCGCCTCACCGCCCTGCTCACCGGCGCCGCGGCCGTGGGCGCCCTGCTCGCGGCCGGGACGACGGCGCACGCCGCGGACACCCCGCTCCGCGACCTCGCCGCCGCCAAGGGCAAGGTCATCGGCACCGCCGTCACCGGCTCCAAGCTCACCGGGACGTACGGCGACATCGCCGGGGCCCAGTTCAACTCGCTGACCCCGGGCAACGCCATGAAATGGGGCTCCGTCGAGCCCACCCGGGGCACCTTCAACTGGGCCGAGGCCGACCAGATCGTCGCCTTCGCACAGGCCCACAACCAGCAGGTGCGCGGCCACACCCTGGTCTGGCACAGCCAGAACCCGAGCTGGCTGACGAACGGCACCTGGACGTCCGCCGAACTGAGCACCCTGCTCCAGGACCACATCACCACCGAAGTCACCCGCTACAAAGGCAAGCTGGCCGCCTGGGACGTGGTCAACGAGCCCTTCAACGAGGACGGCACCTACCGCTCGACCCTCTGGTACAACGGCCTCGGCGCCGACTACATCGCCAACGCCCTGACCTGGGCCCACGCGGCCGACCCGAGCGCCAAGCTCTACATCAACGACTACAACGTCGAGGGCGTCAACGCGAAGAGCACCGCCCTCTACAACCTGGTCAAGTCGCTGAAGGACCGCGGCGTCCCCATCGACGGGGTCGGCCTCCAGGCCCACCTCATCCTCGGCCAGGTGCCGTCCACGCTCCAGCAGAACATCCAGCGCTTCGCCGACCTCGGCGTCGACGTCGCGATCACCGAGCTGGACATCCGGATGCAACTCCCGTCCGACAGCACGAAGCTGGCGCAGCAGGCCGCCGACTACAAGGCCGTGTTCGACGCGTGCGTGGCCGTGTCCCGGTGCTACGGCGTCACCGTCTGGGGCTTCACGGACTCCGACTCCTGGATCCCGGACGTCTTCTCGGGATACGGCGCGGCGACACCGTACGACGAGAACTACGCGCCGAAACCGGCGTACTACGCGATCGCGACCTCGCTCGGCGGGACGACCACCCCTCCGACGACGGGCGCGTGCACGGCGACGTACAGCGTCACGAACCAGTGGAACACCGGGTTCACGGGCCAGGTGAAGATCGCCTGCTCCGGGGCCGCGCTGTCGTCGTGGAAGGTGAGCTGGACCTATGGCGCGGGCCAGCAGATCACGCAGGCCTGGAACGCGACCTGTACACCATCGGGTGCGGCCGTGAGCTGCGTCAACGCCTCCTACAACGGGACGGTCGCGGACGGCGGATCGGTGACGTTCGGGTTCAACGCGTCATGGAGCGGCAGCAATCCGGTGCCGACAGTGACGCTGGGCTGAGGTCCGCCTGAGAAGTGTGAGATTTTCCGAAGGAAACCCGAGAAGTGGTTCCTGCTCGTAATAATTCGGACTTACGTTCCTCCGCGTGACTTCTGAAGACGAGCACGGGGATGACAAAGAGGGCGCCGCGAGACGCGGCGGCCGGCGGTCCGGCCTGCTGAAGGCCGCCGGCGTCGTGCTCGCCGGCGCCCTCGTCCTCTCCGCCGCGGGGGCGGGCTGGGCGTACTGGCATCTGAACCACAACATCAAGAGCGTCGACATCAACAGCGCGCTCGGCGACGACCGTCCGGCGAAGTCGGTGACGACACCGACCGCGTCCGCCTCGGCCTCCGCCGCTCCGCTGCCCAGCGGCGCCGTGAACATCCTCGTCCTCGGCTCCGACTCCCGCAGCGGCAAGGCGAACGCCAAGCTCGGCGGCGGCAACAGCTCCGGCGCCCGCTCGGACACGGCGATGGTCGTCCACATCGACGAGGGCCGCACCAAGGCGACCGTGGTGAGCATTCCCCGGGACACCCTGGTGAACCGCCCGTCGTGCCCCACGTCGTCGGGCGGGACGACATCGGTGGCGTACAACGCGATGTTCAACAGCGCCTATTCGGTGGGCGGTCCGGTCTGCGCGGTGAAGACGGTCGAATCGATGACCAACGTCCGTATGGACCACTACATCGAGATCGACTTCTCCGGTTTCGCGAAGCTCGTCGACGCGCTCGGCGGCGTCACCGTCACCACGGACGAGGACATCGACGACGACAAGAGCCATCTGCACCTGAAGGCCGGCGAACACCACCTGAACGGCACCAAGGCGCTGGCGCTGGCCCGCACCCGCCACGGCATAGGCGACGGCAGCGACCTGGGGCGCATAGGTCTCCAACAGAAGCTGGTGAAGGCGCTGTTGAAGCAGATCTCCTCGACGGATCTCCTCACCAATCCCACCAAGCTGTACAAGGTCGCGGACGCGGTGACCGGAAGCCTCACGACCGATACGGGCCTGGACTCGCTGGGCGAGCTGATGAAGCTCGGCCAGAGCCTCAAGGGGCTGTCGTCCGACGAGGTCAAGACGGTCATGATGCCGGTGGTGACGGCGCCCTCGGACCCCAACCGGGTGGTGGCGAACGAGCCGGAGGCGAGCGATCTGTGGGCCTCGCTGAAGTGAGCGTCCGTGAACCGAGCTTGCGTGAACTCGGCGTCCGTGAACCTGACTTCGATACAACCAAACCCTGAGCCGGAGAGTCTCGTGCGGTGACCATGTAGCCGTAATGGGAGGGTTCTCCGATATTTTCCCTGCGTTCGCGTGCTCGTTGGGCAGGACCGCTGGCGGTGGGCCTTGTCGCCCTGGGGGTCGGCTCGCTGGGCACGGCCGACGGTGCGGCCGCCGCCACCGCCGCCCCCTGCGAGAGCCTGGGCGAGGCCCAGTGCGCCGGCGCCGTCACCCTCCTGCACGGCAGCCGCTCCGGCCTCACCGCCACCGGCGCCCAGTTCATCAGCCAGAACACCGTCGGCATCCCCGGCACGAACGAGGCCGGCGACGACTTCGGCTACGGCCTCCAGCTGCTCGACATCAACGGCAACGGCTACGCCGACCTGGCCGCGAGCGGCTCGAGCGAGAACAACGGCAACGGCGCGGTCTGGTCGCTGCGCGGCCGCCCGACCGGGATCGTGCCGGACGCGGCGCTCGTGTTCGGCGGGAAGACGATCGGGGCGCCCTACACGAAGGCGCAGTTCGGCTTCGAGATCGGGTAACGGATGTGGGGGCGGGTGGTCCCGGGCCTCCTCAGCTCCGCGGTACGAACACCGCGGTGTATCCGTCCGGGAGCTGCCCGTCCGCATAGCTGGAGTCGTCGAACAACGCCGCGTCCGCGCCGATCTGGGCCGGGACGAGGGTGCCCTTGGGCAGCGGCGAGGCCTTGCCGGTGGTGAGCGAGAGGCTCGCCGCGGTGAGGGTGACCGAGCCGACGCTGTCGGTCTTCGTGGCGAAGCCGTACGCCGTGCCCGTGTTGTCGACGGAGGCCAGCGGGATGCGGTTGCGCGCGGCGCTCGCCCCCACGCAGTAGCCCTTCTTGGCCTTCAGGTCGAAGGCGACGACGTCATTGACGAGGTACTGGCCGTTGGCGGACAGCCGGTACGGATTCTTGTTCTGCGCGTCGTTGCCGTCGTAACGGTTCTCGCAGGTGACCGACGCCTCCAGCGCCCCGGACTTGGTGTCCTGCACGGTCCACAGCAGCTCGCCGGCCGAACCGGGCTGTCCCTTGGTCTCCCAGGTGGAGAGGGTCCTGCCGCCCGCGTACAGCCTGACGACCGCCTCCGCGTCGCTGTCCGTGCTGACCCCGGCGGGCCGGTCGTTCTCGCTGTACCAACCGCCGTCGCCGCCCCGCCAGTAGGTGAAGACGCCGTTCACGAGGGGCCCGTACGGCGTGACGGCGACGAGCTCGGGATTGACGTCACAGTTGGAGAAGCCCTCGTAGCAGCCCTTGGCGTCGGTGGGGGCCTTGAGCTTGGTGTCCGGGTACGCCGTCACCGCACCGGAGACCACATCGACGGCCGTGGGATCCGGGTTGGTCCCGAAAACCATGGTGCCGTCGTCCTGCATGGCGCCCAGCCGCGTGGCCCCCTCGACCTCGGACTCCTTCACCGGCACCACCGCGTCGCCGGACGAGTCGACCGCGTAGGCGGCGGTCCGGGCCACCGCCGTGGCCTTGTTCACCCCGTCGTCCCCGCTGGTGCCGTACGCGTCGAGGACCGCGTACGCCTTCCCGTTCTCGCTGGTCACCGAGAGCGCGGCGGAGTTGATGCCGCCGCCGTCCGACACCGGCATCTTCCACGGCGTGCCGCTCCAGCGCACGGCACCGGTCGCCAGATCGCGGGCGACCACGGTGGCGGTGTTCGCGTCGCTGTCCTGCCGTACGAACAGCACGACGTCACCGCCCGGCGCGACGACCGGCGACGTCAGCCCCTCCGACTCCTTGACGGCCCAGCCCTTGCCGGCGTCGAACCCGGCGGGCACCTTCAACTCGGGCGCGGCGGCGGCCTTTCCTCCCCCGCTCCCCTTCCCGTCGCCCTCCACACCGGTGCCGGACCCGCCGAGGAGTCACAGCCACTGAGCACCGCCGCGACCGCCAACCCCGTCACCGCGACCCCCGTCGCCCTGCTGTGCCTGCGCATGAACGCTCCCCTTGCTCTTGGTGACATGAAGATCATGAAGATAAAGGAAGAGGGTGACATCCCAACTCGCCTGCCCGCACAGGCGTTTCACGAATCACACAGCGCACGACGGGGGAGCGAGGGTGTGCGGCGCGGTTCGGGGTGATTCGGCCGGGCACCATGCCGGAGTGCTTTCAGGGCCCTCACGAGACTCACGGCGCCGTGTGGTGCGCCGCTCGATCCTTGCCGCTGTGGCGGTGGTGTGCGTCGGTACCGCGGTGTGGATGCTGCTGGACAGGTCGGTGGTCGGGAATCTGGCCACGGTCTGCGGGCTGTTCGTCGGGATCGCTTCGCTGCTCCTCGCGCTGCTGGACTTCTTCCGCCAGGAGCCACCCCGCCCCGACCCGGCCGCCCTCGCCGACGACCTCGCCCTCCGGCTCCGCGAACAGTGGCTGGAGGAGGCGCAGGCACGGCAGTTGCGGGACCCGCGGGTGCTGCCGCTCACGTGGACGACGACGAGCAGGGACGTCGTCGACACGCCCGGGGCCGGAGCGGCGAACGCCAGGGTGCTGCGCATCCGCCTGGACGGCCGGCTGGACGGCCGCTTCGACGAGGTGATCAGTCGACTCGCCGCAGGCTACGCCCAGGTTCCCAACCGCCGTCTGGTCGCCATCGGCGAGCCGGGCTCGGGCAAGACCGTCCTGGCGATCCTGCTCACGCTCGGCCTCCTCGGCGTCCGGGAGCCCGGCGGGCCCGCCCCGGTGCTCCTGCCGGTCTCTTCCTGGGACCCGGTGCGTGAACGGCTGGACGACTGGATCGTCCGCACCCTGGCGCAGCCGTACTACAACGGCCGCGCGGAGATCCCGCGCGCGCTTCTCGCGCACGGGCTGCTGCTGCCCGTCCTCGACGCCCTCGATGAGATTCCCGAGTCCGCGCGACGCAGTGCCATCCGCGGCATCAACCAGGCGATCGGCGGCGAGCGCCCCATCGTGGTGACCTGCCGTGCCACGGAGTACGAGGACCTGATCCGTGGAGGCGCGCCGACTCTGCGCAGGGCCGCGGTGGTGGAGGTCTCGCCGCTGCCACCCGAGGACGTCGTCGGGTATCTGAGGGAGGTGGACTGGCCGGCGGACGTCGACTGGGAACCCGTCTTCGCCCGACTGCGCGCGGAGCCGGACAGTCCGGTCGCGGCCGCGCTGTCGACGCCGCTCATGGTGACGTCGGCACGGCTCGTCTATCAAAGAGGCGGCGGGCAGCCGGGGGAGCTGCTGGACCGTGACCGCTTCGACTGCACGTACGCGGTGGAGGACCACCTCACGCATGGGCTGGTCGACGCGGCGTACGCGCCGGACCCGCACCTGACGGAGGAGGAGGCGGCGCGAGATCCATGGACCGCTGAACAGGCCCGGCGCTGGCTGACGTTCCTGGCCTGCTATCTGCACGACCGGCGGGAACGGGATCTGGCCTGGTGGCTGATGAGCGGTCGGCTGCTGTCGCCGTGGGCGGGCCCGGTCACGGGACTCGGGCTCGGTGTCGTGCTCGTGCTGGCCGCCGTCGTGTGGATGTCGGCGACCCAGAGCATCCAGCCGGACGACAGAAGTACCGCCATCGTCGTGACCCTGTGCGTCGGCGGCGCCTTCGCTCTCTTCAACTCCCTTGTCTGGTACACCTCCGGAGCCCGACCGCCCGGCCGGCTCACCTGGTCGTTGCGCGGGTCTACGGTGCGGCTGCTGAGCGGGTTCCGCAGCGGGGCGCTGCTGGCGCTGGTGTCCGTGGTCCCCCTGCTCCTCGGCTTCACCGCCAAACGCGTCATCGACACCCCCGGCGGGCGCGGGATGCCCAGGGCCACCGAGCTGTACGTCGAGGCGGTCACCACCTCGGCCGCACTCGCCGTCGTCGTGGGGCTGGCACTCGCGGCGCGCAACTGGCTGGACGCGCCCCCGCTGCGCGCGACGCAGGTCAGCCCCGTGAACTCACTGGCACAGGACCGTCGTTCGTCGCTGCTCAGTGCTGCGGTCGCCGGTCTCGTGGTCGGGCTGCTGGGCCTGCTCGGCTGGTACGCGGGGGTGGTGTCCGGGGACCTCCTGCTGCGCGTGCTCACCCACTGGTCGGGTTGGCCGGCCCGCAACGCCGCCGGGGAGCTCGCCGCGGACCGCTGGGATGAGTTGTCGGGAACGTTCGGCAACTGGGGCTCGGAGGTGGGGATCGCCATGCTGCTCCCGGGGACGTTCGTCGCCCTGCTCGTCCTCATGGGCCGGGCCTGGCCCCGCTTCCTCGTGGCCAGGGTCTACCTCGCGGCACGCGGCAGGCTGCCGTGGCGGCTGATGGCGTTCCTTGCCGACGCCCGGCGGCGTGAGCTGCTGCGACAGTCGGGCGGGGTCTACCAGTTCCGGCACATCCGGCTGCAGGAGACGCTGGCGGGGGAGCCGACGTACGCCGACGAGCAGCAGGTGCGGGCGGCGGCGCGGCGGGCCGTGCGTCGGCGGGTGGTGCTGGCGGCGGGAGTCGGGGTGGCGCTCGCGGGCTCGGCGAAGGCGATCAGCGGGCGCAGGGACGAAAGCGTCGAGGTACTTGCGGAGCCGAAGCGCCGGGCGGTCCTGCGGGTGGCGATGGAGCCGGGGCGAGGCCGTGAACTCGCCTATCTGGTCGGAGACCGGTCGGTGTGGCGCTGGAGCGGGCACACCGACCAGCCGCCGGAAGTTGTGCGTGAGGCGTTACCCGAAAACTCTGTCGGCGGGTACGCGCTGGCATTCCCCACGGACGGCAGCCTCCTTGTGATGGGCAGTCAGGGAGGGGCGGAAATCCGAGATCCGCACCGTGCCAGGTCAACGGGCAGCAAGCTCGTCCAAGACAGTCTCAGCGGGGATTTCTCGTTCGACATCGTGGCCTTCCACCGCGCGCGGCACTATCTGGCCTGCGGCGAATCGTCGTGGACGGGGGTGTGGAAGAAATCCCCCGAAGGCACGTACACCTTTTTCACGACAGTCGACTTGGATGATGTCTTAGACAATGTCGGCCGTGGCAGCAGGCAAGTCACGGCGCTGGACTTCTTCACGAACGGCAGTCTGGCGCTCATGGATGACAGGGGCGGGATCTGGCGGAGTCCGGCGCCAGGGTTCGGGAAGCCCGAGGCCCTGCCGCTGAAGTCGGATCTCTGGAAAGTCAGCGACGACTTCTTGTTCAACCACGATTACGGCGCCGGTCTCGCCGTCAGCCGCTCCGACGACAGCCTCGCCCTGTTCGGCCCCAAGGGAGGAGAGCTGTGGCGGCGCCGTCCCGGCGGCTGGGGCACCCGGCCCTTCCAGCTGGGGGCGGCGCGGACCGGGGTGTTCCATCCGACCGGACGGCTCCTGGCCGTCGCCGACTTCTACGGGGGAGACGTACAGCTCTGGCACACCGGCGGGACCTCCGACCCGTACAAGGGAAGGAAGCTGACCGGCCACGACGACTCGGTCCTGGCCATGGACTTCAGCCAGGACGGACGCCGACTGGCCACCGCCGGAGCCGACGGCACCGTACGCCTGTGGAAGATCGACGACCTGTCGTGACCTTGTGAGGTACTTCGCCCGCACTCCGCGGAAGAAATCTCAAAGAATTCCGGAGACAGTGTCGAAAGCAGCGTCTCCCGATCGACGCATGGGTGAGAGGCAGGAAGAAGCCCCGCCTCCGGAACACACGAGACACACGAAACACGAGGAGTCACCATGCCGCGCTACCTGTCGCTGGTCCAGATCGACGAGGCCACCGCCCCCGCCGAGGGCCCCAGCCCCGAGCTCATGCAGCGGATGGGCGAGCTGCTCGAGGAGATCACCAAGGCGGGCGTCATGCTCGCCACCGACGGGCTGACGCCGTCCGCCCAGGGCAAGCGGGTGCACTGGGAGGCCGGGCAGCTGTCCGTCACCGACGGGCCCTTCACCGAGTCCAAGGAGGTCGTCGGCGGCTACGCGCTCATGCAGTGCAAGGACATGGCCGAGGCCATCGAGTGGACCAAGCGGTTCCTGAAGGTGCACGAGGAGCACTGGACGGTGACCTGCGAGGTGCGGGAGATCGCGGAGGGCTGAGTCGCGGCTTGGCCTCACGGCCCGGCGGGTGTCTGATGGTGGGTTGTGGAACCACAGCCCACCGTCACCCCGGCCGACGCCGACCTGGCCGGTACCGACCCGGCCGAGGCCACCGCGGCCGATGCCACCACCTCCGGCACCGGCGACGCCGTCGAGACGATCTTCCGCATCGAGTCGCCCCGCATCATCGCCGGCGTCGCCAGGATCGTCCGTGACGTCGGTATCGCCGAGGAGCTCGCGCAGGACGCCCTGGTCGCGGCGCTTGAGCAGTGGCCGCGGGATGGCGTGCCGGAGAACCCGGGTGCCTGGCTGATGGCCACCGCCAAGCACCGCGCGATCGACCTCGTACGCCGCCGGGAACGGTACGCGCGCAAGCTGGAGGAGATCGGGCGGGACCTGGACACGACCACCCCGTTCGAGGAGCCCGCCGACCCGGACGACATCGACGACGACCTGCTGCGGCTCGTCTTCACCGCCTGCCACCCCGTTCTGTCCGCCGAGGCCCGCATCGCGCTCACCCTGCGGCTGCTGGGCGGCCTGACCACCCCCGAGATCGCCCGCGCCTTCCTCGCCCCCGAGGCGACGATCGCCCAGCGCATCGTGCGCGCCAAGCGGACGCTGGCGACGAAGGGGGTCGCCTTCGAGGTCCCGTACGGCCCGGAGCGCGAAGCCCGGCTCGGGTCGGTCCTCGAAGTCATCTACCTGATCTTCAACGAGGGTTACGCCGCCACCGCGGGCGACGACCTGCTGCGCCCCGCCCTGTGCGAGGACGCGCTGCGACTGGCCCGGGTGCTCGCCGAGTTGATGCCCAAGGAGCCCGAAGTGCACGGGCTGGCCGCCCTGTTGGAGCTCCAGGAGTCCCGCGCGGCCGCCCGCACCGGCCCCTTGGGCGAACCGGTGCTCCTCAAGGACCAGAACCGCCGCCGCTGGAACCGCCTGCTCATCCGCCGGGGCTTCGCCGCGCTGGGCCGCTCCAACGCCGTCGCCACGGCAGGCCCCGGCCCGTACGCCCTCCAGGCCGCCATCGCCGCGTGCCACGCGCAGGCGTACGCGTACGAGGACACGGACTGGGCGCAGATCGCCACCCTGTACGGGCTGCTGGCGGCCCGCTCCCCTTCCCCGGTCGTCGAGCTGAACCGCGCGGTCGCCGTCTCGATGGCGGAAGGCCCGGAACCCGCCCTCGCCCTCGTCGACGGTCTCGCCACCGAACCCGCCCTGCGCGACTACCACTTGCTGCCCAGCGTGCGCGGGGACCTGCTGGCCCGGCTGGGGCGTACGGCGGAGGCGCGGGCGGAGTTCGCACGCGCGGCCTCGCTGGCGCGGAACGAGCGCGAGCGGGCACTGCTGCTCGCCCGGGCCCGGGAGTGCGGCTGAGCCACGCCCACTTCTCCAAGTGGCCGTCGTCGTACTCCTCCTACCCGATCACGGCGAGCACCGACGAGGGCGCCTCAAGACGGTCCACCCCCAGTAGACGGCGTGGCGGGCGCCCCCACCAGCATGGTCGGGGCACCCGCCACCCGCGTCAGGAACACGGTCGCCGCATGCGGCCCCTGGGGCTTCACCTTCCGCCGCAGCTCCTCCGGCTCGACGGCCGACCCCCGCTTCTTCACCGTCAGCACGCCGACCCCCCGCTCCCGCAGCAGCGCCTTCAACTTCTTCACACCGAAGGGCAGTTGGTCGGTGATCTCGTACGCGGTGGCATACGGCGTCGGCCGTAGCTCGTCCGCGGTGACGTACGCGATCGTCTCGTCGACCAGCCCGCCCCCCAGCTCCTCGGCCACCTCCGCGACCAGATGCGCGCGAATTGCGGCGCCGTCGGGCTCGTACAGATAACGTCCGACCGGTCGCACGGCGGGATCCGGCAGCCCCCGCCCGCGCAGCACCCGCGGGCCCGGCAGCAGTGTGGCCCGCACCAGGCCCGGCTCCGTGCCGAACCACAGCACGGCCTCCTTCACGTCGCCGCTGTCGGAGATCCACTCGGCCTCCGCCTCGGCGGGGATCGCCTCGTGGGGGATGCCGGGGGCGATCTTCAGGGCGGCCAGGGGTGCCGCGAGCGCCGTCCCGATCGCCCAGGACAGTGGCGGCGAGTACGCCTCCGGGTCGAAGATCCGGCCACGTCCGCCGCGCCGCGCGGGGTCCACGAAGACCGCGTCGTACGGCGCCGTGTCCACCTCGGTGACATCCGCCTCGCGCACCTCGATGAGGTCGGCGAGGCCGAGGGCGTCGGCGTTCGCGCGGGCGACCACCGCGGTCAGCGGGTCGCGGTCGACGGCGAGGACGCGGATCCCGGCGCGGGCCAGCGCGATCGCGTCGCCGCCGATGCCGCAGCAGAGGTCGGCGACCGAGCGGACGCCCAGCTCCTCGAATCGCCTCGCGCGGTGCGTCGCGACCGTCGTACGGGTCGACTGCTCGACCCCGTTCGGGGTGAAGTACATCCGCTCCGCGTCCTCGGCCCCGAACTTCGCCACCGCCCGCTGCCGCAGCCGCGCCTGTCCGAGCGCCGCCGAGACCAGCTCGGCCGGGTGCTCGCGGCGCAGCCGGGTGGCGACGGCCAGCTCCTGTGCCGGTTCGGTGCCGCGCACCTCGTCGAGCAGGGCGCGGCCCTCGGGGGTGAGGAGGGAGGCGAAGGAGACGTCGTTCACCGGGCCATTGTGGGCCAGTCGGTGGACGGCGCGCTTCCGGCCGCGGTGTCGGGGCCCCGCAGGGGCCATGGCCTGGGAGGATCCCGCATCATGCGACCAGTGCGACAAAATTATAAAAATGGGGCGAAGTGGATGGGTCTTCGCGGTGGAATCGCCCTGCTCGCCCTCACCGCCGTCGTCTCCGGCTGTGCGGAAGACGGCTCCGGCGGTGTGTGGCCGGCCCATGGTCAGCAGCCGCTGAAGGCACCCCCCGCCCGCGCCCTCGACGCGTACGCCTCCAAGCTCCGCCTCGCGCAGGCCCAGCGGGTCGCCGCGGCCAAGCGCTGGGGGCTGGCCGAGACGCCGCTGACGGCCCCGCCCGCACCCGCCAGGAAGCCGGTGATCAAGGCGCGCAAGGGGTTCGAGGTCGACGGCCAGGAGGAGCTGGGGCTGCCCCCGGTCTTCACGACCATCCCCACCAAGAACAGGGTCGTATTCCTCACCATCGACGACGGCGCGGAGAAGGACCCGCGGTTCCTGCGGATGATGAGCGAGCTGAAGATCCCGTACACCGCGTTCCTCAGCAACTACCTGGTCAAGGACAACTACCGGTACTTCCGCAAGATGCGCGACCGGGGCATCACCCTCAACAACCACACGCTGACCCACCCCTACCTGCCCGGACTCTCCTACGCGGAGCAGAAGGACGAGATCTGCGGCATGCAGCGCGTGATGAGGAAGCAGTTCGGCAGGCGCCCGACGGTCTTCCGGCCCCCGTACGGCAACTACAACGGGGACACCCTGCGCGCCGCGAAGGCCTGCGGCATCAAGTACGCGCCAATCTGGGACGAGGAAGTCTTCGTCGACCACTGGGAGTACCGCGAGTGGGACCGCGACCTGCACCCCGGCGACATCGTCCTCAGCCATTTCAGGGGCCGGAACGACTGGAAGGGCACCATGCCCGACATGGTCCGCCGCTTCATGAAGAAAGTGACGGCCAAGGGGTACGCGGTGGCCCGCCTGGAGGACTACCTGTGAGGCACCGGGTGCGCGCCCTGGCCGCCGGGCTGCTCGCGGCCGCGCTGCTCACCGGCTGCGCCCAGTCCGTCGACCCGATCGAACGGCTGGGCAAGAAGGCGGCGCAGAAGGTACGGCCGCACCCGTCGGCGTACCGCCGCTGGGGGCTCGCCGCCCCGCTCGCCCGGCCGCCGAAACCACCCGCCAGGACCACCGCGCGCACCGCGGGCCCGGGGCTGCCGCCCGTCGTGGACCACGTCCGGACCCGCGACAAGGTCGTCTTCCTCACCTACGACGACGGTGCCGAACGCGATCCCCGGTTCGTCGACATGGTCCGTGAACTGCGGCTGCCGGTCAGCATGTTCCTCACGAACAGTGTCGTCGGGCCGGGGTACGGGCACTTCGCGCAGCTGGGCGAGGTCGGCGCCAGCGTGCAGAACCACACCCTCGACCACGCCTCCCTGCGCGGCCTGCCCTACGCCGGCCAGCGCGCCGAGATCTGCGGCCAGCAGGACAAGCTCAAACAGCGCTTCGGCATCCGGCCCCGGCTGCTGCGTCCCCCGTACGGCACCTACGACACCACCACCCTTCGTGCCGCCGCCGACTGCGGGGTCGCGGCGGTCGTCCTCGGCCGCCCGGCCGACGCCCACCCGCTGCGGCCCGGCGACATCCTCTCCGGCTTCAGAGAACCCAACCTCACGGACGCGACACTCAGGCTCCTCAAGCGCATCCAGGCGGAGGGCTTCACCCCGGCACGCCTGGAGAGCTATCTGTAGCTATGTGAGGACGGCTGCCGATACTTCAGCGCGGCCGGTGTCACTTCAGCGCGGGCCAGCACTATTCAGCCCGTCCGGCGTTTGAGGACAAGGCCGTTCAGGCCGATAAGGGGGGTCTGGGGGCGCAGCCCCCAGGGCACGCCCACACCCACGCACGGCTCCCAGAACCCCACGCCACGCCGGAGGCCTTTGGCACTCCGCTTGACCGAGTGCTAATCGCAGTCATAGTCTCAGGTCTGGCACTCCCCACTGGAGAGTGCCAATAGCGACGGGCAGGTCCGGCACCCGCGACGACGGATCGACCTGGTCGCCACCTCAGACAGTTAACCCCGTGAGATCTCCGAAGGGGGAGGTCGGATCGTGACGACCGCCAGCTCCAAGGTTGCCATCAAGCCGCTCGAGGACCGCATTGTGGTCCAGCCGCTCGACGCCGAGCAGACCACGGCCTCTGGCCTGGTCATCCCGGACACCGCGAAGGAGAAGCCCCAGGAGGGCGTCGTCCTTGCCGTGGGCCCGGGCCGTTTCGAGGACGGTAACCGTCTTCCGCTCGACGTCACCGTCGGCGACGTCGTGCTGTACAGCAAGTACGGCGGCACCGAGGTGAAGTACAACGGCGAGGAGTACCTCGTCCTCTCGGCTCGCGACGTGCTCGCGATCATCGAGAAGTAATTCACCTCAGTTTTGCAATGAACTGCGCCCCTGGCCCCCGCGACCTAAGAAGCCGGGTGCTGGGGGCGCAGTTCGTTCTCCCCAGTTTTCCAGAGTTTCGAGAGGGCTGAATCGCTCCCATGGCGAAGATCCTGAAGTTCGACGAGGACGCCCGTCGCGCCCTCGAGCGCGGCGTCAACAAGCTTGCCGACACGGTCAAGGTGACGATCGGCCCCAAGGGCCGCAACGTCGTCATCGACAAGAAGTTCGGCGCTCCCACCATCACCAACGACGGCGTCACCATCGCCCGCGAGGTCGAGCTCGACGACCCGTACGAGAACCTCGGCGCCCAGCTGGTGAAGGAGGTGGCGACCAAGACCAACGACATCGCGGGTGACGGTACGACCACCGCCACCGTGCTGGCCCAGGCGCTCGTCCGCGAGGGCCTGCGCAACGTCGCCGCGGGTGCCTCCCCGGCCGCCCTGAAGAAGGGCATCGACGCCGCCGTCAAGGCCGTGTCGGACGAGCTCCTCGCGACCGCCCGCCCGATCGACGACAAGGCCGACATCGCCGCCGTCGCCGGTCTGTCCGCCCAGGACCCGCAGGTCGGCGAGCTCATCGCCGAGGCGATGGACAAGGTCGGCAAGGACGGTGTCATCACCGTCGAGGAGTCCAACACCTTCGGTCTGGAGCTGGACTTCACCGAGGGCATGGCCTTCGACAAGGGCTACCTGTCGCCGTACATGGTCTCCGACCAGGAGCGTATGGAAGCCGTCCTCGACGACCCGTACATCCTCATCCACCAGGGCAAGATCAGCTCCATCCAGGACCTGCTGCCGCTGCTGGAGAAGGTCATCCAGTCCAACGCCTCCAAGCCGCTGCTGATCATCGCCGAGGACGTCGAGGGCGAGGCCCTGTCGACCCTGGTCGTGAACAAGATCCGCGGCACGTTCAACGCCGTCGCCGTGAAGGCCCCCGGCTTCGGTGACCGCCGCAAGGCGATGCTGGGCGACCTCGCCACCCTCACCGGCGGTCAGGTCATCGCCGAGGAGGTCGGCCTCAAGCTCGACCAGGTCGGCCTGGACGTGCTGGGCACCGCCCGCCGCGTGACCGTCACCAAGGACGACACCACGGTCGTCGACGGTGGCGGCGACCACGAGGCCGTCCTCGGCCGCGTCAACCAGATCAAGGCCGAGATCGAGAACACCGACTCCGACTGGGACCGCGAGAAGCTCCAGGAGCGCCTCGCGAAGCTGGCCGGCGGCGTGTGCGTGATCAAGGTCGGCGCCGCCACCGAGGTGGAGCTCAAGGAGAAGAAGCACCGTCTGGAGGACGCCATCTCCGCGACCCGCGCCGCGGTCGAGGAGGGCATCGTCTCCGGTGGTGGCTCCGCGCTCGTCCACGCCGTCAAGGTCCTCGAGGGCAACCTCGGCAAGACCGGCGACGAGGCCACGGGTGTCGCGGTGGTCCGCAAGGCCGCCGTCGAGCCGCTGCGCTGGATCGCCGAGAACGCCGGCCTGGAGGGTTACGTCATCACCTCCAAGGTCGCCGAGCTCGACAAGGGCCAGGGCTTCAACGCCGCCACCGGCGAGTACGGCGACCTGGTCAAGGCCGGCGTCATCGACCCGGTCAAGGTCACCCGCTCCGCCCTGGAGAACGCCGCCTCCATCGCCTCCCTGCTCCTCACGACCGAGACCCTGGTCGTCGAGAAGCCGGCCGAGGAAGAGGCCGAGGCCGGTCACGGCCACGGTCACGGCCACTCCCACTGAGGTTCGTAGCTGACAGCTCGCTGCTGACAGCTCGTAGCTGATACCGAAGGCCCGGTCCCCCTGGTGGGGGAGCCGGGCCTTCGTGCTGCGGAGTCGCCTGAGTCCGTCGGAGTTTCTGAGTCCGTCAGAGTTTCCGGAGTCCGGCGGAGTCACTGGGGTCCGTCAGAGTTCAAGCTGGTCCAGAACGCCGAGCTGGCCCATCAGCCCCAGCTGGTCGTACTGCCACCAGCCCTCGGCGATCTTGCCGTCGTCCTGGCACCGGAAGACGGTCGTGCCGGTCATGGTGACCTGCTTGCCGGTCGCCGCGATCCCGCGGAAGTCGCCCGTGTGGGTGCCGTTCCAGGTCCAGCGCGTGCAGACGCGATCGGCCTCGGTGACCTGGTCGTCGATGGTGAACGTGAAGTCGAACGCGCCCCGCCACATCCCGATCTCGCGCCGTATCGCGTCGAGCCCGATGGTGTCCTGCTCGTTGGCGGGATCGTGGTCGTGGTAGTTCTCCGCGATCAGGTCGTTGAGCGGTGACAGCTCACCCTTGAGAGCTATCGTCTCGAAGAACTTGCGGATGTTGGCCGAGTACAACTGCTCGTCGCGGACCACGTCCAGGTCCGTGAATGTCGGCATCTCGTCGCAGAGAGCCACCATCTCCTGGAAGATCCGGTCCGTCTCGGGAAGATTCGAGTTCAGCATCGCGTCTTCGTACGACGGGAACTCCACGATCTCTATGTAGTGGGTCGCGTCGGACCGGTCCTTGCCGATCACGTTGTGCGTCGCGGTCCGCTTGCCCTTGGTCTGTTCGACCCATGTGTCCATCAGCTGGTTCATCTCGTCGAACCGGCTGGTCTTGCAGTCGATGAGCTGTACGAATGTCATGGCGCCACCTCCGGCCCCCTGGGTCCGGTTGAACACCCTCATTTTCCCACCGGAGGGACGACACCACCTATTGAACGGCGGCCCTTTCTCAGAGCCGTACGTCCACCGTCACTGAGGGCCGTACTTCCGCCCCGTCTTCGACGTGATCCCGCCCAGCAGCGACCGCGGGGCCAGCTTCACCACACCCATCAGTGCCTTGTAGCGCGGGTCGGGGATCGACAGCGACTTGCCGCGGGCCAGATCCGCGAGCGCCGCCGCGACCAGCTTGTCCGCGTCGAGCCACATCCAGTTCGGGATGTTGTCCGTGCCCATCCCGGCCCGCTGGTGGAACTCGGTGCGCACGAAACCGGGGGCCAGCGCCATCAGCCGTACGCCGCTGCCCGCCAGATCCCTGGCCGCGCCCTGCGTGAACTGCACGACCCACGCCTTGGACGCCCCGTACGTACCCCGTGGCACGAACGCGGCCACCGACGCGACATTGACGACCCCGCCCCGGCCGCGCTCCCGCATCGACTCGGTCGCCGCCGACGTCAGCCGGAGCACCGCCTCGCAGTGCACCTTGAGCATCTTCAGCTCGTCGGCCATCGATACGTCGAGGTAGCGGCCCTTGTTGCCGAAGCCCGCGTTGTTGACCAGCAGGTCGACGGGGTTCTTGCGGTCGCCCAGTCGCCCGGCCACCGCTTCGATGCCGTCGTCGGTCGCCAGATCCGCCGTCAGCACCTCCGCCTCGATGCCGTGCCGGTCGTGCAGTTCGGTGGCCTGCTCGCGCAGTCGCTTCGTATCGCGCGCCACCAGGACGAGGTTGTGCCCATCAGCCGCCAGACGCCGCGCGAAGGCCGCGCCGATTCCCGCGGTCGATCCCGTAATCAGAGCCGTTGTCATGGCGCAAGGTTAGTGACCTGGCCAGGCGTCCGGCGCCCCCCGCCACCCAACGCCCGGCCAAGCTCCACGAGTTCCGCGCACCCTGGTTTTCAGGGGCCTAGCCCGCGTACTTCGCCACGTACTTCTCCGCCGTCTCCAGCGACTCCGGATGCAGCGCCTCGGCCGCCGCCAACAGCCTTGGCAGCAGCTCCCGTTCGGTCGTGACGGCGCGGAACTGGAGGGCGACCGTGACGTCGTGACCAGGCCGGTGCACGATCTCGATCGGGTCGCCGGAGCGGATCTCGCCGGGCTCGACCACCCGCAGATACGCGCCGGGCGCGCCCTTCTGGGTGAAGCGCTTCACCCAGCCCCTCTCCCCGACGTGCCCCTGGAAGGTGAGGCAGGGGATGCGCCCGCAGGTGACCTCCAGGACGACCTCGGAGCCGACGCGCCAGCGCTCGCCGATCCGCGCGCCGGACACATCGAGCCCCTGCGTCGTGAGGTTCTCGCCGAACACGCCGTTCGGCAGCGTGCGGCCGAGCTCGCGCTCCCAGTCGTCGAGGTCCTCGCGCGCCACCGCGTACACGGCCTGGTGGTCCCCGCCGTGATGCCGCATGTCGCACACCGCGTCCCCGGCGAGGCCGCTCGCGCCGACCCCCTTGGGCCCGGGCGCGGTCACCCGGACGGGCCCGTCCACGGGCTGCTTGTCGATGCCGGTCACGCCCTCCGGCTGGTCCGTGTACTCGACGGCCCGCGCACGGCCCAGATTCAGCGACAGAAGCTTCATGACAACAACGCTAGGCGATGGCGGTCAAAGCGGCGACGCAATATTCGGCGACACCCCCAAGACTCGCTTATGCTCGACGCATGATCGAGGCCCGTCATCTCCGCGTGCTGCGCGCCGTCGCCACCACCGGCTCCTTCTCGGCGGCGGGGCGCGAGCTGGGCTGCACCCAGCCCGCCGTCAGCCAGCAGATGAAGGCACTGGAGTCGTCCGTCGGCACACCGCTGCTGATCCGCACAGGGCGCGAGATGCGCCTGACCCAGGCGGGTGAGGCACTGGTCCGGCACGCGGCGGGCATCCTTTCCGGGCTCACGGCCGCCGAGGAGGAGGTCGCCGCGATCGCGGGCCTGCGCGCGGGCCGGGTCCGGCTCGTCTCCTTCCCCAGCGGCAGCTCCACGCTCGTCCCGACGGCCCTCGCCGCGCTGCGCGCCGCGCACCCCGGCACCCGTGTCTCCCTGGAGGAGGCCGAGCCGCCCGAGTCCGTCGAGAAGCTCCGGGCCGGCGACTGCGACATCGCGCTCGCCTTCCGGTACGAGGGAGCGGCCGGCGCCGAGGAGTGGGACGACCTGGTCGTACGGCCGCTGCTGACGGACCGGCTCGTCGGGCTCGTGCCCGAGGGGCACCGCCTCGCCCGGGCGGAGTCGGTCGCGATCGGCGAGTTCGCCGGAGAGCCGTGGATCGCCGGGTGCCCGCGCTGCCGCGGACAGCTGATCGAGGTCTGCCGCAGCGCGGGCTTCGAGCCCCGTATCGACTTCGCCACCGACGACTACCCGGCCGTGGTCGGCCTCGTCGGCGCGGGTCTGGGGGTGGCCGTCCTGCCGGAGCTCGCCATCGAGTCCGTACGTCCCAAGGGGGCACGCACGGTGACGGTGGAGCCCCCGGTGCGACGGGAGATCGTCGCGCTCACGCTGCCTGATCTGGCCCAGGTGCCGGCGGTGGCGGCAACGCTGGACCGGCTGGCCCGGGCCGCGGCGCGGTAGCCGGGAAAGGCGGTACGGGGAAGGCGGGAAAGGGCGGTAGCGGGGAAAATAGGGGCACGCGTGCGCGTGCCCACCGTGCAGAAACGTTCCTTCAGTTGTTCGAAGCGTGACCGCTTCCGGTGGCCGCCGCCGAGACCAGCCGGTTGCGCGCCCGACCCATGAGTTCTTCGCGCTCGTCCTCGGTCAGTCCGCCCCACACGCCGTACGGCTCACGCACCGCCAGTGCGTGCGCCGCGCACTCCGCGCGTACCGGGCATCTCATGCAGACCTCTTTGGCCGAGTTCTCACGAGCGCTCCGTGCCGCACCGCGCTCGCCCTCCGGGTGGAAGAAGAGCGAGCTGTCGACCCCGCGGCAGGCCGCGAGAAGCTGCCAGTCCCAGAGGTCCGCGTTCGGACCGGGAAGGCGGGAGAAATCTGCCATTGCGTGTCCCCTTGTTGCCGTTCTGGGCTGCTCTGTGCCCACCGACCGTACATCTACGATCTAAGGAGATGAAAATATGACTCATTGCGAATCTAGCCGCAGACACCAGCAAAGGGGAAGAAATCGGGCTAAATGGGGCATAGGTTGTGATGAAACATTGAGGGTCCGTTGTGCATGTCTGCACCGTGTCCGCACCCTCACGTAGAGTGCCGAAGATGACCGACTGCCCCGTAACTCTTTCGAGTGACCATCGTTGAGAGTGCGGATGCGGTTGAAGGAACAAGCGCTCGGGCAGGCGGCAGTATCCGCCGGCGAGTGTCAACCGCACAGGTGACGATTCGTACCCAGCCTGGAGGCTCAAGGTGACGCGCATCAGCTGCGGAGGGCGGCCATGACATCCGTCCTCGTCTGCGACGACTCCCCGCTTGCCCGAGAGGCGCTCCGCCGCGCGGTCGCGACCGTGCCCGGCGTCGAGCGTGTGACGACGGCGGCCAACGGCGAGGAAGTCCTCCGCCGCTGGGGTGCCGACCGTTCGGACCTGATTCTGATGGACGTACGCATGCCCGGACTGGGCGGCGTGGAGACGGTCAGGCGGCTGCTGTCCGCCGACCCCGGTGCGCGCATCATCATGCTCACCGTCGCCGAGGACCTGGACGGCGTGGCGCTCGCCGTCGCCGCCGGTGCCCGCGGCTATCTGCACAAGGACGCCTCCCGCGCGGAGCTGCGGGCGACCGTGACGCAGGCACTCGCCGACCCCACCTGGCGGCTCGCCCCGCGCAGACTGCGCTCGGCCGAGATGGGTGCCGCGCCCACGCTCACCGCGCGTGAGATCCAGGTGCTGGAAGGCATGAGTCACGGCCGCTCCAACGCGGAGATCGGCCGTGAGCTGTTCCTCTCCGAGGACACCGTCAAGACCCACGCCCGGCGGCTGTTCAAGAAGCTCGGCGCCTCGGACCGCGCGCACGCCGTGGCGCTCGGTTTCCGGTGGGGTCTGGTTCGCTAGGTGAGCCGCCTCGAGGGTATGACGGTAGTAGCCCCTGCCCGCCTCATGGCGGGTGGGGCCGGGCCCTCAGGGCGAGTCTCTTCGGTGCCCGATCCCGGTTTCCCGGCGGATGCCGCATCCTTGAGGTGTGGAGTCTCTTGGGGACGAGTCGGTCGAGCGGAAGGGGAGGGCGCAGGAGATGAGTTCCGGCGCACCTGCTCATAACGCTTCGGTGCACAACTACGGACGCGGTGCCACGGATCGGACGACGCCCAGGCACCATGGACCGATGCGCGACGACGGGACGACGGTGATCGGTGCGCTCGTCCATCGCGCGGTCGACGGCGACGAGCAGGCCACACACGACCTGCTCGCCCATGTACATCCGCTGGCTCTGCGCTACTGCCGCACCCGTCTGTCCCGACTTCCGGGCGACGCGCGGCACTTCGTGGAGGACCTGGCGCAGGAGGTCTGCGTCGCGGTGCTCCTGGCGCTGCCGCGCTACAAGGACACCGGGCGTCCCTTCGAGGCGTTCGTCTTCGCCATCGCCGCGCACAAGGTCGCTGACCTGCAACGCGCCGCGATGCGCCACCCCGGCTCGACGGCCGTCCCCTCGGACGAGATGCCCGAGCGCCCGGACGACTCGCTCGGCCCCGAGGAGCGTGCCCTCCTCAGCAGCGACGCCGAATGGGCCAAGAAACTCCTGGCCAACCTCCCCGACAACCAGCGCGAGCTGCTGTTGCTGCGCATCGCGGTGGGCCTCACGGCCGAGGAGACGGGCCAGATGTTGGGAATGTCACCAGGGGCCGTACGGGTGGCACAGCACAGGGCGCTGAGCCGCTTGCGGGCGCTGGCGGAGCAGTAGGAATTTCTTCTGCCGGGGTGGCTGTGTCTCGGCCGCCCTGGGCCGGTTCTTTGGCTGCGGGTGGGTGGGGTTCCCCAAAAAGAACCCGGGGTGCGGCCCTGCTTTCAGGGGCGCGGGGAACTGCGCGACCAGCCCCCACCGGCCCGCAGACGCATTCAGGGGCGCGGGGAGGTTTCCCTCTGTCGGGGCCGGGTTTCCTTCCGCCGCGGGGCAGCTTTTTTCTTCTCCGCTCCTCTCCGCCGCAACGGCATCCCGGAGCCTCCCCGGCAAGCGGCTGAACAGGGATGACACCAGCCACGTACGAACATACGAAGCCCAATCACACCCTCAACCGTGGAATGGGAGAGCCGTGCTTCCCGTTAGCATGGACATCCGCACCGATCAAGGCCATATGGGGAAGGTGTCATGACTGCCAACGTCGACGGAGTGCCCGCCAAATTCGCGACACTCGGGCTGACCTACGACGACGTGCTGCTGCTGCCGGGCGCCTCCGAAGTGCTGCCCAACGCGGTCGACACCTCGTCCCGTATCTCCCGCAACGTACGTGTGAACATCCCGCTGCTCTCCGCGGCGATGGACAAGGTGACCGAGTCGCGCATGGCGATCGCCATGGCCCGGCAGGGAGGCGTCGGTGTACTGCACCGCAACCTCTCCATCGAGGATCAGGTCAACCAGGTCGACCTGGTGAAGCGCTCCGAGTCCGGCATGGTCACCGACCCGATCACGGTGCACCCGGACGCGACGCTGACCGAGGCCGACGCGCTGTGTGCCAAGTTCCGCATCAGCGGCGTCCCCGTCACCGACGCCGGCGGCAAGCTGCTCGGCATCGTCACCAACCGTGACATGGCCTTCGAGACCGACCGTTCGCGCCAGGTGCGTGAGGTCATGACGCCGATGCCGCTGGTCACCGGCAAGGTCGGCATCTCCGGCTCGGACGCCATGCAGCTGCTGCGCCGCCACAAGATCGAGAAGCTTCCGCTGGTCGACGACGCGGGTGTCCTCAAGGGCCTCATCACGGTCAAGGACTTCGTGAAGGCCGAGAAGTACCCGAACGCCGCGAAGGACGCCGAGGGCCGCCTGCTGGTGGGTGCCGCCGTCGGCGCCAGCCCCGAGGCCCTGGAGCGCGCTCAGGCGCTGGCCGAGGCCGGGGTGGACTTCCTGATCGTCGACACCTCGCACGGGCACAACAGCAACGCCCTCAACTGGATGGCGAAGATCAAGTCGAGCGTGGGCGTCGACGTGATCGGCGGCAACGTCGCCACGCGTGACGGCGCCCAGGCGCTGATCGACGCCGGTGTCGACGGCGTCAAGGTCGGCGTGGGGCCCGGCTCGATCTGTACCACCCGTGTGGTCGCCGGCATCGGCGTCCCGCAGGTCACCGCCATCTACGAAGCGGCCCTCGCGGCCCGCGCCGCGGGTGTCCCGGTGATCGGCGACGGTGGTCTGCAGTACTCCGGCGACATCGGCAAGGCGCTGGCCGCCGGTGCCGACACGGTGATGCTCGGCAGCCTCCTGGCGGGCTGTGAGGAGTCGCCCGGCGAGCTGCTCTTCATCAACGGCAAGCAGTTCAAGTCGTACCGCGGCATGGGCTCCCTCGGCGCCATGCAGTCCCGGGGTCAGGGCAGGTCGTACTCGAAGGACCGCTACTTCCAGGCGGAGGTGGCGTCCGACGACAAGCTCGTGCCCGAGGGCATCGAGGGACAGGTGCCCTACCGCGGCCCGCTGGCCAACGTGCTGCACCAGCTCGTCGGCGGTCTGCGCCAGACCATGGGGTACGTGGGCGCGGCCACCATCGACGAGATGGAGTCCAAGGGCCGGTTCGTCCGGATCACCTCGGCGGGCCTCAAGGAGAGCCACCCGCACGACATCCAGATGACGGTCGAGGCGCCGAACTACAGCCGTAACGACTAGCCGTACATGTACTTGAGGGCGGTCCCGGAGGCTCCGGGGCCGCCCTTGTCGTAGGCGTCGGGGATACTGGGAGGCGCAGAAGCGAAGAGGGAAAGGCCACACACGTGACTGAGATCGAGATCGGGCGCGGCAAGCGCGGCCGCCGGGCGTATGCCTTCGACGACATCGCCGTCGTCCCGAGCCGCCGTACGCGAGACCCGAAGGAGGTCTCGATCGCCTGGCAGATCGACGCCTACCGCTTCGAGCTGCCGTTCCTGGCCGCCCCGATGGACTCGGTCGTCTCCCCGGCCACCGCGATCCGCATCGGCGAGCTGGGCGGCCTGGGCGTCCTCAACCTCGAAGGCCTGTGGACGAGGTACGAGGACCCGCAGCCGCTGCTCGACGAGATCGCCGAGCTGGACGTGGACGCCGCGACCCGCCGCCTCCAGGAGATCTACGCGGCTCCCATCAAGGAAGAGCTGATCGGGCAGCGCATCAAGGAGGTGCGCGACTCCGGCGTCGTCACCGCCGCGGCCCTGTCCCCGCAGCGCACGGCGCAGTTCTCCAAGGCCGTCGTGGACGCGGGCGTGGACATCTTCGTCATCCGCGGTACGACGGTGTCGGCCGAGCATGTCTCGGGCGCTTCCGAGCCGCTGAACCTGAAGCAGTTCATCTACGAGCTGGACGTCCCGGTGATCGTCGGCGGCTGCGCCACGTACACCGCGGCCCTGCACCTGATGCGCACCGGCGCGGCCGGTGTCCTCGTCGGCTTCGGCGGCGGCGCCGCGCACACCACGCGCAACGTGCTGGGGATTCAGGTCCCGATGGCCACCGCCGTCGCGGACGTGGCCGCGGCCCGCCGCGACTACATGGACGAGTCCGGCGGCCGGTACGTGCACGTGATCGCCGACGGCGGCGTCGGCTGGTCCGGCGACCTCCCCAAGGCCATCGCCTGCGGTGCCGACTCCGTGATGATGGGCTCCCCGCTGGCCCGTGCCACGGATGCGCCCGGCAAGGGCCACCACTGGGGCATGGAGGCGGTCAACGAAGAGCTGCCGCGCGGCAAGAAGGTCGACCTCGGCACCGTCGGCACGATCGAGGAGGTCCTCACGGGCCCCTCGCACACCCCCGACGGTTCCATGAACTTCTTCGGCGCCCTCCGCCGCGCCATGGCCACCACCGGCTACAGCGAGCTCAAGGAGTTCCAGCGCGTCGAGGTGACGGTCGCGGACTCCCAGCACAAGCGCTAGTTCGTACGACAGCTCGTAGGCGCGAAAGTTCGTAGCGCACGAAGGGCCCGTCCACCACATGGTGGACGGGCCCTTTCTCATGCCGTTTCCGGCTACTGACCGGCCTTGCGGGCGCTCGAGAACGCCACGTACGCGGCGATCGCGAAGAAGACGAAGGTCAGCGGGTCGGCCTCGGCCTTCCAGGCTTCCTGGACCACGTCGAAGTGGTCGAAGAACAGCTCGTTGAAGCCGATGCCGACCTCCTTGGAGCCGATCATGGCCTCGCCGACCAGCTGGCCGAGGTAGACCGAGCCGACGGACAGCACCACGCTGACGATCGGCAGGATCGGGTTGCGGCCGCCGAAGCGGCCCGCGGCGAGGCCGATCAGGAAGCCGACGCCGACGGCGGCCCAGCCGATCTCGTGCTTGGTGAGGCCGATGATGGCGCCGTAGACGCCCGCCGCGACCAGGGCGGCACCGACGGCGGCGGCGAGGCCGAGCCCGAGGTTGTTGCGCACCGGAGCGGCCGGGGCGACGGGGGCCATCGGGAAGCCGGGCTGGGGCGCGCCCAGCGGGGCGCCCTGCTGCGGGATGCCGGCCTTGTCGGCACCCTGCTCCGGGGCGGGCGGCTGGCCGGGCTGGCCGGCGTACGGGTTCTGGCCCGCGTACGGGTTGTCGACCGGTGGACCGGACGGCGGCGGAGTCGACTGACTCATGTGGTTCCCCCCAGGGAATGTGTGCGCACTTGAGATGTGCGCCAGGGACGTGAGCGCACATCTGAGGGCGCCCGGGACGCGGGCGCACTTGTGTGCGAGAGCTGCCGCACATTAGCAGGCCGGAGTGACAGCCCGTGAGGAGATTTCGGGGAGGTCAGAGCCGGTGCGCCGCCCCGGTCGGGGTCGCCCCCCGGGTGTCCAGCAGCAGCTGGGCCTTCACGGACAGTCCTTGAAGGTCGTACGTGCGGTGCTGCTGGAGCAGGATCGTGAGGTCGGCGTCGGCCGCGGCCTCGTAGAGGGAGTCCGCGCGCGGGACGGGGCGCCCGAGGACACTCCAGGCCGGGACGTGCGGGTCGTGGTAGCTGACGGACGCGCCGAGTTCCATCAGGCGCAGCGCGATCTCGTGGGCGGGGGTGCCCTGCTGGTCGGCGAGATCGGGCTTGTAGGTGACGCCGAGGAGGAGCACGCGCGCGGCGCGGGCCGATTTCCCGTGCTCGTTGAGGAGCGTGGCGGCGCGCTGGATGACGTACTGCGGCATGTGGCTGTTGACCTGCTGGGCCAGTTCGACCATCCGGAGTGAGCGGGTCGTGTGGCCGGTCAGGTCCTGGGGGATGCCGTGACCGCCCACACCGGGGCCCGGCCGGAACGCCTGGAAGCCGAACGGCTTGGTCTCGGCGCAGCGGATGACGTCCCACAGGTCGACGCCCAGGTCGTGGCAGAGCACGGCCATCTCGTTGACGAGGGCGATGTTGACGTGCCGGTAGTTGGTCTCCAGGAGCTGCACCGTTTCCGCTTCGCGTGGTCCACGCGCGCGTACCACCTTGTCGGTGAGGCGCCCGTAGAAGGCGGCGGCCGACTCGGTGCACGCGGGGGTCAGACCGCCGATGACCTTCGGTGTGTTGGCGGGACCGAAGTCGCGGTTGCCGGGATCTACCCGACTGGGTGAGTACGCCAGGTGGAAATCACGCCCCGCGCGCAGCCTGGAGCCCTCTTCGAGGAGCGGGCGGAGGAATTCCTCCGTGGTGCCGGGGTGCACGGGTGATTCCAGGATCACCGTGGTGTGCGGGCGCAGCTGCGCGGCCAGGGTGCGGGCGGCGGCCTCCACCTGGCTGAGGTCGAGGCCGCCGTCGGCGCCCCGTGGGGTCGGTGCGCAGATGACCGCGGTGCGTACGCGGCCGAGCTCGGCCGGGTTGCCGGCGGGCCGGAAGCCCCCCGAGAGCATCCGGCGCAGTTCGGCGGGCGTGAGGGAGCCGCCTTCCGGCCCTGTTTTGTAGCCGAGCGTGGGGATGCCGGCGGCGACGGCGGCCTGGGCCAGCGGCAGGCCGAGATGACCGAGTCCGATGACGGCGAGATCTGCGGGCATGGCGTGGGCCGTCCTTCCCAGTAACCGAAGCGGGACAGGTGCGCAAGCCCTGTGGACAGGATGGGCGAGCGCAATGTCAGACTAGGAGTAAATATGACCGATTTGCTGGATTGTTCGGCCGTGATTCCTAGCGAGTCGCCGAGAGTTGTCCACAGGCTGCGGGCGGGCGGTGGCCGATGTCGGGCTAGGAGGTCAGACTTTGGGCATGGGGGATGTGAGCCGGGCGTCGCCCGACAGGTGCGGCCAACGCGACATATAGCGGGAGGCAGCGGTGAGGACAGCGACACTGGGGCCGGCGGAGCGCGCCGAGTCACTGGCGGGATTGGCCGAGCACGAACTGGATGTGCTGGTCGTCGGCGCGGGCGTGGTCGGCGCGGGTACCGCACTCGACGCCGTGACACGCGGCCTGTCCACGGGCCTGGTCGAGGCGCGTGACTGGGCGTCGGGCACGTCGAGCAGGTCCAGCAAGCTGATCCACGGAGGACTGCGCTATCTGGAGATGCTCGACTTCGCACTGGTGCGCGAGGCCCTGAAGGAGCGCGGTCTGCTCCTCGAACGGCTAGCACCGCACCTGGTGAAGCCCGTCCCGTTCCTCTACCCGCTCCAGCACAAGGGCTGGGAGCGGCTGTACGCGGGCTCGGGCGTCGCCCTCTACGACGCCATGTCGATTTCGAGCGGCCACGGCCGAGGACTGCCCACACACCGTCACCTGACCCGCGGCCACGCCCTGCGCGTCGCCCCCGCGTTGAAGAAGGACGCGCTGGTCGGCGCCTTGCAGTACTACGACGCACAGATGGACGACGCCCGTTATGTGGCGACCCTGGTGCGTACGGCGGCCGCGTACGGCGCGAAGGTCGCCAACCGCGCGCGCGTGACCGGATTCCTGCGCGAGGGCGAACGCGTTGTCGGCGCAAGGGTGCAGGATGTCGAAGGCGGCGGGGAGTACGAGATCCGCGCCAAGCAGGTCGTCAACGCCACCGGCGTGTGGACCGACGACACCCAAGGGATGGTGGGAGAGCGCGGGCAGTTCCACGTCCGGGCGTCCAAGGGCATCCACCTGGTCGTACCGAAGGACCGGATCAACTCCTCCACAGGTCTGATCCTGCGCACCGAGAAGTCCGTGCTGTTCGTGATCCCCTGGGGACGCCACTGGATCATCGGCACCACCGACACCGACTGGGACCTCGACAAGGCCCACCCGGCGGCGTCCAGCGCGGACATCGACTATCTGCTGGAGCATGTGAACTCGGTGCTCTCGGTGCCGCTCACCCGCGACGACGTACAGGGCGTCTACGCGGGGCTGCGGCCGCTGCTCGCCGGCGAGTCGGACGCCACCAGCAAGCTGTCGCGCGAGCACACCGTGGCCCATCCGGTGCCGGGGCTCGTGGTCGTGGCGGGCGGCAAGTACACGACCTACCGGGTGATGGCCAAGGACGCGGTGGACGAGGCGGTGCACGGCCTCGACCAGCGGGTCGCCGAGTGCGTCACCGAGGACATCCCGCTCCTGGGCGCCGAGGGCTACCGGGCGCTGTGGAACGCGCGAGCGCGGATCGCGCAGCGCACCGGGATCCATGTGGTGCGCGTGGAGCACCTGTTGAACCGATACGGGGCGCTCGCCGAGGAGCTCTTCGACCTCATCACCGAGACCCCGTCCCTGGGCGAGCCCCTGCCGGCCGCCGACGACTACCTCAAGGCCGAGATCGTCTACGCCGCCTCGCACGAGGGCGCCCGCCACCTGGACGACGTGCTGACCCGGCGCACCCGCATCTCGATCGAGACCTTCGACCGCGGCACGCGCAGCGCCCGCGACGCCGCCGAGCTGATGGCACCGGTCCTCGGCTGGGACAAGGACCAGATCGAGCGCGAGGTGGAGCACTACGAGAAGCGGGTCGAGGCCGAGCGGGAGTCCCAGCGCCAGCCGGACGACCTGACGGCGGACGCGGCGCGGCTGGGAGCGCCGGACATCGTGCCGCTGTAGATCCGTAGATCCGGAGATCCGTGGGGTGCGGTGCCACGGGCTGGATGGCGTGCGCCGGCGAGGTGCGCCACGGGCCCTGTCGAGGGGCCCTGCCGATGGGTCGTGTCGACGGGTGCGCCGACAGGACCCGCTCGGCACATCCCGCCGGGCCGCCCGGCGGGATGTCACCCGAACGAGTGTCGCGTTCCGGGATCTTCGTTCGGAACCCGCACGTTCTACGAGGTGCGGGGGCAGAACTCGGCAGCGAGCAGCGCGGGTTCGAGGTCGGGGTCTGCCATCGCATCCGTGTTCACCCGGAAGGTGAGGACACGACGACCGTCGACGGTGGCCGCGGTGCGCACGTAGCTGCCGGAGATCCGGCCGTTGTGCCCCCACACCGTGGTCCCGCACGGCAGCTTCACGGGGAACAGCCCCATGCCGTACTCGCCCTGTGCGGTACGGGTGTTGAGCATCTCGCGCAGCCAGTGCGAGGGCAGCAGGTCGCCGCCCAGCAGGGCGGAGTAGAAGCGGTTGAGGTCGGCGAGCGTGCTGACCAGCTCACCCGCCGCGCCGGCCACGCGCGGGTCGAGCTCAGTGACGTCCAAGCCGTCGGCGGTGTACGAGCGACCGTGCGGCGAGGGCAGCGAGGTGCGGGCACCCGGGAAGGAGGTGCCGGTCAGACGGAGAGGAGCGATGATCCGGCGCTCGGCCTCGGTGGCGTACGAGTGACCGGTGACCTGCTCGACGACCATGCCGAGCACTACGTAGTTGGTGTTGGAGTAGGCGAAGCGGCCGCGGTCGGCCGGGGGGTGGGTGAGTGCGATGCGTACGGCCTGAAGCGGGGTGACGGGGACCAGGCCCTTGGTGTCCGCGGTGAAGTCGTACAGGCCGCTGGTGTGGGTGAGCAGGGCGCGCAACGTCAGCCGGCGGCCGTCGTTGCCCGCGCCGCGCACCAGGCCCGGGAGGTGATCGTCCACGGAGTCGGACAGGGACAGCCGGTGCTCGGCGGCGAGTTGCAGGACCACCGTCGCGATGAACGTCTTGGTCATGCTGCCCGCGCGGAAGTGGTCGGAGCGGGCGATTCCGGATCCGGCGCGGGCGAAGCGTGAGCCGGAGTCGTCACCGGCCAGCATGGCCGCGGCCGGGGCCTTGCCGCGGGTGACGAGGAGGGCGAGGGCAGCGTCTGTCGCCGGGGATGTGAGGGCTGGTGAGGCCGTTGGGGTCGCGGAGACGGGGGAGGTGAGGGGGGACGGGGTCAGGATCAGAAGACCGCTCGGGGCCAGGCCGAGCAGCGCCAGGGACACAGGTATGGCCAGAAGTGTCCGAGGTGTCCTGGTCGCAGGCATCGGCGGTCCTTCCTTGTTCCGGCCCATCATGTGGGACGGAGCTGTGTGGACGCCGGGCGGTCGGGGCGTGAGGGGGCCCCTGGGCGTTGAGTACTTGTCGGGTGAGGGACAATGGAGGCTCTGTCAGGGCGGGTTGCATGAGGGGACGCATGTCGGAGGCGGAGCGGGCGGGAGCATCCCGTCAGGACAAGAGCGAACGTCTCCTCGCCGGGCGATACCGGTTGGGGGATGTTCTCGGCCGCGGCGGCATGGGCACGGTGTGGCGGGCCAAGGACGAAACCCTGGGCCGCACGGTCGCCGTGAAGGAGCTGCGGTTCCCGTCGAGCATCGACGAGGACGAGAAGCGGCGGCTGATCACGCGCACGCTGCGCGAGGCCAAGGCGATCGCGCGGGTCCGCAACAACGGCGCGGTGACGGTCTTCGACGTGGTCGACGAGGACAACCGGCCGTGGATCGTGATGGAGCTCGTCGAGGGCAAGTCGCTCGCCGAGGTCATCCGCGAGGACGGCCTGCTCACGCCGAAGCGCGCCGCCGAGGTCGGCCTGGCGATACTCGACGTGCTGCGTTCGGCGCACCGTGAGGGCATCCTGCACCGGGACGTGAAGCCGTCCAACGTGCTGATGTCCGACGACGGCCGGGTGGTGCTGACCGACTTCGGTATCGCCCAGGTCGAGGGCGACCCGTCCATCACCTCGACGGGCATGCTCGTCGGCGCGCCCTCGTACATCTCGCCGGAGCGGGCGCGCGGGCACAAGCCCGGTCCCGCGGCCGACCTGTGGTCGCTGGGCGGGCTGCTGTACGCGTCGGTGGAGGGCGTGCCTCCGTACGACAAGGGTTCCGCGATCGCGACGCTCACCGCGGTGATGACCGAGCCGGTGGAGCAGCCGAAGAACGCGGGGCCGCTGGAGAACGTGATTTACGGGCTGCTCGCCAAGGACCCCGAGCAGCGGCTCGACGACGCGGGCGCCCGGGCGATGCTCAACAAGGTGCTGAACGCGCCCGAGCCCCGGGAGACGGTGCCGGAGCCGGCGGACGCGACCAAGGTCGTGGCGTTGCCGCCGGTGCCCGACGAGGGCCGGGGCAAGGGGAGTTCGGGCGGTTCCGGGGTCAAGCGGGGCGAAGAGGCGGCGGATCGTTTTCGCGGGGCGCTGCGTTCCGTGCGGAAGGCCGCCTCGGCGGCCGGGGCTGCCACGGCGGCGGCCACCGCGGCGGCGACGGCGCGCGCGAAGGCTGTCGGCACGGAGGGTTCCGGGTCGGCGGCGGGCGACGGGGCGGCTTCCGCGGGTGCGGGTGCCGGTGTGTCCGGTGTGTCCACGGCTGCGTCGCCTTCGGCGCCGGTGCCGCCCGCGCCGCCCGCACCGCCTGTGTCGCCCGGGTTGCGGAAGGCTTCCGGCGCTGGCGCTGGCGCTGGTGCTGGTGCGGCTGCCGCGGGGACGGGTTCCGGTGCCGGTGCGGCTTCCTCCGGGAAGGCGGGGGTTCGTGACAGTACGTCGGTGAACTCCAGTTCGGCGGGCACAGCTGGTGCTGCTGCTGGTGCCGCGGGTTCCGTGGGTGCTGGTGGGTCGGCCGGGCGGGCCTCGGGATCCGGGTGGCCGGTGGCTCCGGAGCGGCCGCCGCGGCCGGTGCCCCGGGCGCCGTTGACGGATGTGGTGCCGAAGCGGACGTTGGTGATCATCGCGCTGGTCGTGGTGCTGGCCGTGCTCGGGACCGTGCTGGCGCTCACGCTCGGTGGCGGGGACGACAACGGGTCGAAGGGCGGCAAGAGCGGCGACACCAAGGCGTCCGCCTCCAGCGGGGCGACCGCGGGAAGCGGCGGCAAGGACAGCAGCGGCAGCGGCGGCGACCACACGGACAGCGGTGCCAAGACGGGCTCCACCGCGGGTTCCGGCCTGGAGGAGACCGCGAACGCCACGTCGGGCGCGAGCGCCAGTGCGAGCGCGTCGAGCGGGACGGACAGCGGCGGCAAGGAGTCGGGCTCGTCGGGCTCCACCGCGGTGACGACGTACAAGGGCGGGCAGGGGTTCTCGATCGGGCTGCCGAAGGGGTGGAAGTACGAGTCCACGGGCAGCGCGGGAGCCCGGTTCACCGGCCCCGACGGGCAGAAGCTTCTGGTCGGCTGGACGACGACGCCCAAGGACGACCCCGTCGCGGACTGGAAGAACCAGGAGCGGTACATGACGCGCTCGCAGTACAAGCGGGTGCGCATAGAGAAGGTGGAATACCGCGGCTGGAACACGGCCGACTGGGAGTTCACCTACACGGAGAGCGGCACGAAGTACCGGTCGATCGACCGCGGGTTCGTCGTCAACTCCCATCAGGGATACGCGCTGATGTACACGGCTAAAGCGGCCAAGTGGGACAGTGAGCTGCGCAAGGACACATGGAAGACATTCACCACGACGTTCCAGCCGAAGTCGTGACGTACCGCTCGCCGGTGTGACGTTCCGCCACGCATGGTGGCCGTGAGATCTCGCAATCCCCACTTTGCGGGTTGCCTCCGGCACGTATCGTGAGTGGTTGCGGACCGTACGAAGCCGTAACGGGACGCAAGGCGAACGGAATTGACCAACCGGTCGGCCGGGGGAGGCATCGTGGACGACTATGCGGGACGGGTACTCGCCGACCGCTACCGCCTGCCGCTCCCGCCGTCCGACGAGTACGAACTCGCCGAGTCCCGGGCCTTCGACACCTACAGCGGGCAGGAAGTCCTGGTACGGCAGGTGCCGTTGCCGGAGGTCGTCGAGGCCGAGGTACTCGACGCGGACGGGCTGCCCGAGGGGTTCGTGCCACGGGACGGCGGGGTGCGACGGGCGTCCGCGCGGACCACGCGACGGCCCACCGAACCGGCCGTTCGGCGGGCGATCGAGGCCGCTCAGGCCGCCGCGCAGATCCCCGACCATCCCCGGCTCGACCAGGTCTTCGACGTGTTCGCCGAGGGCGGGTCGCTGTGGATAGTGAGCGAGTTGGTGCCCGCGAGGCCGCTGGCCGCGCTGCTCGCCGAGAAGCCGCTGAGCCCCTATCGGGCCGCCGAGGTCGCCTCCGACGTCCTCACCGCGCTGCGAGTGCTGCACGCACACGGCTGGGTGCACCGGAACATCACCGCGCGCACCGTGCTCGTCTGCGACGACGGCCGCGTCATGCTGACCGGGCTGGCGGCGGGGGCCGCGGAAGAGGCGCTGTGCGGGTACGACCCGGTACCGGTGCGGGAGGACGTGGAGGCTGAGCCCGGGGCTGGTTCCGGGTCCGGGTCCGGTTCCGGTGGACACACCGGGCGGGCGGGGAACGGCGGTTCGCCCGGCGTGGGCGGTGCCCAGCGCGGCGCCGGCGCCGGCACCGGTGGGGCTGTGCCTGGTGCGCTCGGCGGGTCCAGCGGTTCCGGTGTACGTGGTTCCGGTGGGGTCGGGTTCGGCGGCGGAGGTTCGCCAGGCGCCGACCCCGAAGCCGCGCGGCGGGCCGCGATCGAGGCTCGGGCGGAGCAGGGGACGCCCGTACCGGGTACGCCCGCGGGCGGTGCGCCCGGTGCAGGTCGGCGTGCGCTCGAAGCGGGCGGATCGGGCGGGACAGGGAGCGCGGGGGGCGCGGGGGGTGCTGAGGCCGACGTTCGCGCGGCGCGCGCCGGGGCCATCGCCGCGTACCGCGCCGGGGCGCGTGCCGCTGCCCGCGTGCAGGAAGAACAACGGGGCAACCAGGTCGCGCTGCCCGCGCCCCGGCCCTCGGCGCAGTCCGAACAGGCCGGGACGCCCGGACAGTCCGCCGCCTCGGCACCCCCCGGCCAGATAGCCGACCCGTACGGAGTGGGGGGCGGCGCCAGCTGGCATGGCGCCCAGCCGCGTACCGGCACCGTCGGCGATGGCAACGGCCAGGGGCGCGCGGCGCTTCCCGGAGGCGCGAACGGCGCTGCGGCCGCTGGGTACGGCACTCCCGCGCTCGCGCCCGGGCAGCAGTCCTCCCCCACCGGGCGTGGCGGCGGACCTGGCGCCCAGGCTCCCGCCCGCACACCCGACAACAGCCGAGAGCCCGACTACAGCCGAGAGCCCGACTTCACCCGAGCTTCCCACCACCCCCAAACGCCTCAAACCCACCAAGCTCCCCATACCGCCCCCAATGCCCATGGCCAGGGCGGTCGTTGGGACGAGCTCGTCGCCGGTGCGCCGCCGCGCCGGGGGCCCAGCACCGCGCTCGCCGCGGAGCGGGCCCGGCAGGCGCGGATGGCTGTGGTGGGGCCGGTGACCGAGCGGTGGGCGCCGGAGCAGGCCGGGCCGGTGCACGAGAACTGGCAGCTGGCGGCGCCGATCGGGCCCCGGACCGACCTGTGGGCGCTGGGGGCGCTGCTCTTCCGGGCCGTGCAGGGGCACGCGCCCTATCCGGAGGAGAACACCGCCGAGCTGGTGCAGCTGGTGTGCGCGGAGCCGCCCGCGTTCGCCGAGGAGTGCGGGCCGCTGCGGCCCGTCGTGGAGTCACTGCTGCGCCAGGACCCCACCGAGCGGCTCGACTTCGAGGAGTTGCGCGGCTGGCTGCGTTCCCTCGTACGGTCCGCGCCGGAGCCCGAGGCGGGCGCGCATGTCGTCGCCGCGCCCCCCGTCGACCCGAGCCGGCTGCCGATCGTACGGCGCCGGGGCGAGCTCGTCCGCAGGCGCCGCGTCGGGCTGCCCGCGACCAGCCCGCACGCCCGCCACAAGCGCGCCAAGCAGGACAGGCCGGCCAGGCAGGCCAAGGCGACGAGATCGGCCAAGCCCCGCCGCCTGGGCCGGAATCTGCTCCTGCTCGTCCTGCTCCTGCTGGCCGCGGCGATCACGTACGCCATGGTCTTCATGCCGAAGGCCGAGTCGAGCAGCGGCAATGGCAGCGGTACGGACGGCGAGCGGACGGGCGCCGCCGGAGGTGTCAGCCCCGCCCCCGACACCAGCGGGGACGGCAAGGCGAGCAGTGAGCCACGGCCGGACCAGACCTCGCCCGGCGCGGACAAGAGCCCCTCGGGGTCGTCCAGTTCGACGAAGTCGCAGACCGGCGACCCCGATGTCGCCCAGGGGTTCAAGCTCCGCAAGGACGCCGAGGGCTTCAGCGTCGCGGTGGCCGACGGCTGGGACCGTACGCCGAAGAACGGCAGCGGCCAGGTCGTGTACTCCCACGGGGACTTCGAGCTCATCGTCGTACCCGGCCGCGACAGCACGTCGACGTACGGCAGCGACCCGATGACGTACCAGCGGGAGAGCGAGAAGGAGCTGCAGCCGTTCCGGGACTCGACCTGGGCCACGTCCAGTGGGATGCGGCGGATCGAGGTGGGCGGACGGACCATGGCCGAGGGGCAGTTCACCTGGCAGGACTCCGCGGGACGCTCGCTCTATGTGCGCAACCTCGCGATCGTCATCGGCGGGCGCTACCACGTGGTGCAGGTGCGCGGCCCGGAGGCCGAACGGGACGAGGTGACACGGCTGTACGAGCAGGCGTCGGCGACGTATCAGGTGACCGGCTGAACCGGCCTCAGCCCCTCACCCGGCCCATGTGGCCCTGAACGCCGAACGGTTCCCTCCCGTACCCGGAAGGGAGAACCGTCACAGTGCGGTCTCCGTACGACCGCGCCGGTTCCCTCTGCGGGGCGCCGCTCCTTACTCTGACCCCTGTCAAGAACATTGCGGGGAAAACGTGAATCAGATGCAGGGCCTGCTCCTCGCGGGCCGCTACCGGCTTGCCGACATCATCGGCAGCGGTGGCATGGGCCGGGTGTGGCGCGCGCACGACGAGGTGCTGCACCGCGCGGTCGCGGTCAAGGAGCTGACCGCCGCGCTGTATGTCGCCGAGAGCGACCTGGCCCGGCTGCTCGCGCGTACCCACGCCGAGGCGCGGGCCGCCGCACGGATCAACCACTCGGCCGTCGTCACCGTGCACGACGTCCTGGAGCACGACAACCGGCCGTGGATCGTCATGGAGCTGGTCGAGGGCAACTCGCTGGCCGACGAGGTCAAGGAGCGGGAGCGTATTGAACCGGTCGAGGCGGCGCGGATCGGGCTGTGGGTGCTGCGCGCGCTGCGGGCCGCGCACGCCGCCGGCGTCCTGCACCGTGATGTGAAACCCGGGAACGTACTTCTCTCCGCCGATCGGCGCGTGCTGCTCACCGACTTCGGGATCGCGCAGGTCGAGGGCGATACGACGATCACGCGCACCGGCGAGATCGTCGGCTCGGTCGACTATCTGGCGCCCGAGCGGGTGCGCGGCCACGACCCGGGGCCCGCCTCCGACCTGTGGGCGCTCGGAGCCACGCTGTACACGGCGGTGGAGGGGCGGTCGCCGTTCCGGCGTACCTCGCCGCTGACCACCATGCAGGCCGTGGTCGACGAGGAGCCCGCGCCGCCGCGACAGGCCGGCCCGCTGGAGCCCGTCATCACGGCGCTGCTGCGCAAGGATCCCGCTCAGCGCCCCAGCGCGTCGGAGGCCGAGCAGATGCTCGCCGAGGCGGCGGAGGGGCGACGCCCGAAGGCCGCGCAGGCGTATGTGCCGACGCAGCACATGGAGGGCGGTGGTGGAGGCGACGCGGCGACCGCATCCGTACGCCCGCCCCAGGCCACCCCGGTCGTGACCCTGCACCAGCCGCTGCCCGCGCCCGCCTCCGCCGCGCCCAGGAAGCGGCGCCGGGGCCGCACGGCCGCCCTCGTGATCGTCATGGCCGCGCTCGTCGGGGGTGGCAGCGCCGCGGCCATGCGGTACGCGGACGGTTGGCGCAAGGACACCACAGTGTCGACCGGCACCGTGGGCGGAAAGGGCAGCTCGGGTGGGACGGCCGGGACGGGTGGGAAGAGCGCGACGCAGACGCCCGCCGGTGCCGTCCCCGACAACTGGCACCGGGTCGACGACGTCGAGGGCTTCAGCCTCGCTCTGCCCAAGGGCTGGGAGCGGCAGGCCAACGGCACCCAGGTCGACTACACGCCCGACGGCGGCGAGCACTTCGTCCGCATCGCGGTGGACGACTCGCCCGACTTCGACAACCCGTACATGCACCAGCTGGACCTGGAGCAGCAGTTGACGAAGCTGAGCGAGTACCAGCGGGTGAGCCTCCAGGCCAACACCTTCCGGGACTGCCACGGTTCGCTGTGGGATTTCACCTGGACCGCGCTGCCGAAGCAGACGCCGTTCCCGGGGCCACGCCGGGCCATCGAGCAGACGTATCTCGCGCGGGACGGCGTCGAGTACGCGATCTACATGTCGGCGCCGGCGGCGGACTGGGACACCGCGCGTCAGCAGTTCGACGCGATACTGCGCGGCTGGCGTCCCCAGGCCGGGTAAGGCCGGATAACAGCCACCGAAAAGCCGAGGCCCGGAGGGTATCCGTCCGGTGCGGCATGATGGGGCCCATGGGGACCGAGGGGGAGAACGTCCGTGTGATCGCGGGCCGGTACCGGCTGGAGGCCAGGATCGGGCGGGGCGGCATGGGCGTCGTGTGGCGCGCCACCGACCAACTGCTCGGCCGCCGGGTCGCGGTGAAGGAACTCGCGGTCGACGACTCGCTCTCGGAGGACGAGGCCCGGCAGCAACGGGACCGCACCCTGCGCGAGGCCCGCGCCGTCGCGCAACTGCAGCACCCGCACATCATCGTCGTGCACGACGTGGTCGTCGATGACGAACGGCCGTACATCGTGATGGAGCTGATCGACGGGGGCTCGCTGGCCGAGCGGATCTCCGCCGACGGTCCGGTCGACGCGCGGGAGGCCGCCCGCATCGGCATCGGCCTCCTCGGCGCGCTGCGCCGCGCGCACGACGCGGGCGTCCTGCACCGGGACCTCAAGCCCGCCAACGTCCTGATGGAGGCCGGCACCGACCGCGTGGTCCTCACCGACTTCGGCATCGCCCAGGTCGCGGGCGCGACCACGCTCACCGAGAGCGGGGCGTTCGTCGGCTCGCCCGAGTACACCGCACCCGAGCGGATGTCCGGGGTCAGGACGGGCCCCGAGTCCGACCTGTGGTCGCTCGGCGCGCTGCTGTGCACGGTGCTGAGCGGCGAATCACCGTTCCACCGCGACTCGTTGGGCGGCATTCTGCACGCCGTCGTCGTCGATGAGATTCGTCCACCCGCCCAGGCCACGCCGCTGCTGCCCGTCGTACGGGGGCTGTTGGAGCGCGACCCCGAACGGCGGCTCGACGCGGCGGAGGCGGAGCGCATGCTGCGCGCCTTCCGGGACACGGGCCGTACGCCACGGCTGCTGACCCCGTACACGCCCACACAGCGGGACGTACCGAAGCGGAAGCCCGCACCGCAGTCGCAGTCGGCCTCGTCCTCGCCCTCGTCCTCGCCCGCCACGGTGGAGGAACGATCCGCGAAGCACTCCACGCGCGGCATCCTCGTCGCCGCCGCGCTGGTCGCCGCGATGGCCGGGGCGGGCGTCTCGGCCGCGGCGCTGCTGATGAACGACGGCGGGGGCGGGGGCGGTACGCCGTCCCCGCCGAGCACGTCTTCGTCTTCGTCCAGGTCTACGTCATCTACGTCTACGTCCAGGGCTACGGCGGGAGGTGCGTCGGGGTCCTCCTCGACATCCGCGAGCCCCGGGCCCACCGTCACCGTGACCCGGCAGCAGACTCCGACCTCCACCGCGCGTACGGCGCCCTCGGGTTACCGCGTCGCCGACGACCCGTACGGGTTCTCGCTCGCCGTGCCCAAGGACTTCACACGGGATCCGCAAGGTGAGCGGGTCTTCTACATGTCACCGGGGCAGACCTTCCGCCTCGGCATCAAAGTGACCGATCCCGAGACGGGCGGCCCGCTCGGTGTCATGCAGCGGGCTGACGCCAAGGGCCCGTCCACGAACCCGGGTTACCGCGACGGCACGGTCACGCAGACCACGCACAACGGAGAGACCGCCGCGCTCTGGGAGTTCACCTGGAACGGCTTCACCAAGGCGGAGGGCGCGCGACACACGTACGACCTCTGCTGGGAGGAGGGCGGCCGGATGTACGACGTGTGGGTGTCGGCGCCCGTCGGGAAGGTGACGGAGGCGAAGGAGTACTTCGACGTGGCGGTGGACACCTTCGTACGCACATAAAATTCGTACGTACATAAAAACCGCATAAGCGGCGAGGTGCGTCACGGGTGTGTGACCACGAAGGAATGGGGCTGGATGACGGAGCGCCTGCCGCGATAGAGATGGACTCATGAGCAGCAACGGGGGAGTCCCTTACGGGTCCGACGAGCCAACGAGTTTTGGTCTGCAACCGCCGCGTCCGGCGGTGCCGGGGCAGCAGCCGGGTGGTCCCGGACAGCCTCCCGCGGTCCCGTACCCGGGGAATCCGTATGCCGCCCCCACTCAGGTCGTACCGCAGCAGCAGGCGCGGACGGATGCCCAGACGGATGCCCCGGCGGACGCTCAGGAGCCGGGCGCAGGGCGGTTGATCGCCGGGCGCTACCGGCTTCTCTCCAAGCTCGGCCACGGTGGCATGGGCACGGTCTGGCGGGCCAAGGACGAGACGGTGGACCGTGAGGTCGCCGTCAAGGAGCCGCGCGTTCCGGACCATCTTCCCGAGCGCGAACGCGCCAACGCCTTCGAGCGGATGCGCCGCGAGGCGCGGGCGGCGGCGCGGCTCGACCACCCGGCGGTCGTGAACGTCCACGACGTCGCCGTCGTCGACGGACAGCCCTGGATCGTCATGGAGCTGGTGCGGGGCCGCTCGCTCGGCGACGCCCTCCAGGAGGGCACGCTCGGCGTGCGCGAGGCCGCGCGTGTCGCTCTGGAGGTGCTCGGCGCGCTGGAGGCCGCGCATGCGGCGGGCATCCTGCACCGTGACGTCAAGCCCGACAACGTCCTGCTCGGCCGCCACGACCGCGTCGTCCTCACCGACTTCGGCATCGCCCAGATCGAGGGCGAGACGAACCTGACGGACACCGGCGGCTTCGTCGGCTCACCCGAATACATCGCCCCGGAGCGGGTGCTGGGCCAGCGCCCGGGCCCGGCATCCGACCTCTGGTCGCTCGGCGTGGTGCTCTACACGGCCACCGAAGGCGTGTCACCCTTCCGCCGCAGCAACACGCCCGCCACCCTCCAGTCGGTCCTCAACTCCACGCCCGCGCCCCCCGGTTCGGCCGGCGGACCGCTCGCCGAGGTCATCAACGGCCTCCTGGACAAGGACCCCTCCCGCCGCCCCGGCGCGGGCCAGGTCCGCAGCCTCCTGGAGGACGCCGCGAAGCCACCCGCGCCGGCGCCTACGCAGGTCGTGCGGATGGAGGGGCAGCAGACGGCAGTGCAGCTCGCGGGGCGGAGCGGCAAGGGCGTCTGGGTGGGCCGCAAGGCGCTGTTCGGTATTGGCGCGTCGGTCGTCGCGGCGGCGGTGGCGGCGTACCTGGTGATCGCGAACCCGTTCGCGGGACCACTGCCGGACGGCTGGAAGAAGCACCACGTGCAGGATGTCGCCGCGACGCTGTCGGCGCCCGCGTCCTACAAGCTCTCCACGCCGGACCGGTCGACGGACAAGGGGCACTGGGTCACGTACACCGACCCGAGCAGCAGCATCTGGATCGGCCTGACCCTCGCCAAGAAGTCCGAGGACACCAACAAGGCCATCAAGGACTCCGCGGCGGCCGAAATGTACGCCGACAACGACACGTTCAAGGCTGACGGCGAGTACGACCTCGGCATGCCCGAGAACCCGAAGACGACGCCGGACGACAACACGACGTACAAGAACAACAAGTCCGCCGAGAACACGGTGACCTACACGACCACCGACAGCCAGAACCCCCGCCCCCGCGAGCTGAAGATCTTCTACTACGAGTCCAAGGCGGGCGACATGTACAAGCTCACGATCAGCTACCCGGGCCAGGGCGACTTCACGGCACGGGGCCGTGAAGTCGCCAGGACGGCGATCGCGAACTTGGACATCGACAAGTTGTGAGATGAGGGGCTGTTCGCGGAGGCTCAGGCGAGCTTGGCGGCCTGGGCCTTGATGACGTCGGCGGGGATTTCGTAGTCGCCGGCGCCGTCCTCGCCGGAGAAGGCCGCCAGGCTGAAGGCGTAGTACGTGGCGATCGTGCTGCCATGGCGTACGACTTCGCAGTGCACGACGACGTCGTCACCGTCCGCGTCGCCGGTCACCGCGAACGCCAGTGACTCGTCGCCGGTCCCGGACGCCTTCTCGGCCTCGACCTTGGTGAACTTCTCGGTGTCGTCCTTCGCGCCGCCCTTCGGCGTGGCCGTGAACCCGCTCGCGCATCCCTTGATCGCGTCGGAGACCGAGGACATGGTCTTCTGGGCGCCCTCACCCTCGTACGACGAGAGCGAAACGATCGTCACCGTCTGCCCGAGGGCGCCGGTGATGTTCTTCATCGCCTCCTCGAACTCCTCGTCCGTCATGTCCTCCATGCTCTTGGTGGAGGACGCGCTGGGCGAGGCGGCCTGCTGCGAGACCATGCGGTTGACGAACGCGGCCGAGTCGCCGGGCGCGAAACCGGTGAGGACGTACGCGAGCGGCTCGCACTTCTCGTCCACGACCGCGACGTCCTCCTTGGAGGACGCGAATCCGGCGGTCTGGTCCGCCGCTCCGACCTTGTAACCGTCGACGTCACCCGTCGCGATGATCCGGCTCTTCAGCTCGGTGGCGCTCAGGGCCTTCGCGGCGGCCGTCGACTTGTCGGAGCCGCCGGCCTTGTCGCTGTCGCCCGAGTCGGATCCGCTGTCGGAGCAGCCGGCGGCCAGGGCGAGCGAGAGGGCCGAGGCGGCCACTGCGATACCGGTGCGCGACAGCGCGAATCTCTTCATTTTTAAGGAGGTTCCTTCGATGCTCGTGAGGTGAAGGGACTATGAGGCTCAGGTCAAGGGAACGTCAAGTTCTTAAAATCCTGACGCCCGGCTTGACCGGATCCGCGCCACATGGCCTGTGGATGAGCTGTGAGCTCACGGGCGACGAACGGTGGGGCTGGTAACGGTTGTTAAGGTCCAGCTCTCGCCAACTCGGCATAGAGGAGGGCCCTGTGGCGCGCCTGGACGATCCTGGCCGGAGTCCGTTCGAGCTCACTCGTCGTGAGGAGCCGTGGGTTGTCTTCGCCCCGGAGGGTGACGTGGCGCTGGCGCGGCAGTTGGCCGTACTGGAGTGGCAGCGGGGAGGTCTGGTCGTTCACCTGCCCGCGGAGGAACTGACGACCCCCGAGAGCCTGTTCCTGGCCTTCGCCCGCTCGCTAGAGTTCCCCGGCTACTTCGGCCACAACTGGGACGCCCTGGTCGACTGCCTGGACGACCTGCACGGCTCCTGGCACGGGAACCGTGACATCGCGGTCGTCGTCGACAACGCCGACCTCCTGCTCGACGTCGACCACCTGCCGCTCTTCGTCTCCGTTCTCTGCCAGGCCGCCGCCCGCGCCAACTCCGCGGTGGACGCCGACGGCGACTCCCGGGACGACAGACCGGCGATCGCCCAGCACTTCGTCTTCGTGTGCCGCGGTGTCCCGCCGGGGGAGTTCGCCTCGCGGCTCGTGCGGCCGGACGTGGATGTCGAGTCGTGCGGCGCGTACGTGACTGTGACTGCGCCAGTGGCCCAGTAGGCCACCAGTAGGAGGGATGGCGTCGTATGACCTACGGAAGCCGCCCGGGCAACCTCCCGGGCTTCATGAACGACCCGAACGACGACGACGGTAGCCAGGTCGTGAAACTGGACCACGCCGAGAGCCGTGAGCTGGAGGCCCTGAGCCTGAACAGGTTTCCGCCCACCGTGAGCGCCGGTCTCGACTGGGACTCGGCCGTGTACGACGAGCGGCGAAGCTGGGACGACGAGGACGACTGGGCGAAGATCGCGGCGGATCTGCTCACCCCCTACGTGTCGGAAGGCAGGCGCGTCGCCGTCTTCTGGGGAGACCTCAGGGTCCCGACGGTGACCATTCCGGCGGAGGCGGCGGTACGCCACGCGCGCAAACTCCTGAGCATGGAGCCCCACTTCTGGGTCTACCCGCTGGGCGGCCCGCTCCTCATCGAGTGCCTGATGGACGGCCAGGTGACGGTCGCGCCGATTCCGTCCGGCTGATGAGTAAAGGGGACCTGCTCTCCTACTGGCCCTGATCCGAGTCCCGCAAGGTGGCTATCAGGGCGTCGATCTGGCGTAGGCCGGTGGTGAGGACGACCTCCGGTTCGTCGCTTTCGCGGAGGAGGATCGTTCCGGCGGGGGTGGTGGCGAGGTAGACGCAGGAGGCCCCCGACTCGCTGTAGGTGGACTTCTGCCAGTTGAGTTCGGTCACGGGGTGTCAGTTCCTCAGGTGTCCTTGGCGATGCGGCGGATGAGGTCTCGGGATGCTGTGGGCTTGAGGGTCGCCCGTTCCATGCGGTCCAGGACCAGTCGGTACGTCTCCAACTTCCCTGCGGCGTCGATAAGTTCGCTGCCGTGGCTCGTATCCAACTGCGCGGTGTCAAGGGCGGTTACCGGGCCGTGTGCGTAGTCGAGTCCGTGACCTGCGGTCGGGAACGAGGTTCCGTCGAAAGGGATGACGCGAAGGGTGACGTGCGGTTGTTCGCTGATCTCGATGAGGTGGCGGAGCTGGCCTCGGGTCACCTCGCGGCCACCGAACTGCATGCGCAGGGCGGCCTCGTGGATGATCGCGGTGTACGGCACCGGATGGTCTTGGAAGAGGACGACCTGGCGCTTGATGCGGTGCGAGACGCGGTGTTCGATCTCGTGAGGGCGTAGCGCCGGGACGGCTTCGCCGAAGAGGGCGCGGGCGTGGTCGGGTGTCTGGAGCAGGCCGGGAATGTTGATGACCTGGGCGACGCGCAGCGCGGTGGCGTGGTGTTCCATCTCGGCCACGTCCAGGTGGGGCGAGGGCAGGGTGTCGCGGTACTCCTCCCACCAGCCGCGCGTGCGGTCGGCGGCCATGTCCGCGAGGGCGTCGATCAGCGGCTGGTCGGTGCAGTCGTAGATGTGGGCGAGGGTGCGCACGCGGTCGGCGCTCACGCCGAATCGGTTGGCCTCGATGTTGCTCATCTGGCCTTGAGTCGTGCCCAGGGCGCGAGCCGCCTCTGCCGCAGTCATACCGGCACGTTCGCGCAGCCGGCGCAGCTCGACGCCGATGCGGAGGCGGCGCGCTGACGGTGCGCTCCTCGGTGCCATGTCCTCGCTCCGTTCCGTACACCTGGCGTGGTGGTCACTCACACGAGGTAAATATCTGAAGGTTTTGCTGTGCTCTGCAAAACCTTCAGCATTCGCAGTCTACGGTGAGTCCCAAGCCGCCCAACTGGCCCCACCGGTAAGCCGGAAGCGCACCGCGCAGCCCATCCGCACGCACGCGACATGCCACCGCCCAGCCGGGCCAGTAGAGCGAACCCAAATCCCCCCACCGCAGGAGGCGTTCATGGTCACCGTATCCCCGCCGAAGTCCGATGCGTCCGCATCTTGGGCGTACGCCCTCCAGTTGCCGCACGACCGACTCGCCCCGCGCATCGCCCGCGCCACCCTCCGGGCCGTCCTCGCCGGGCACGGCATGACCCAACTCGCCGACACCGCCGAACTGTTGACCTCCGAACTCGTCACGAACGCCTACCGCCACTCCACCGGCCCCGCGACCCTCCGCCTCCGAGCCCTCGGCGGCGCCCGCCTGAGGCTGAGCGTCTGGGACGCCAACCCGCACATCCCGCCCCCCTTCGACAAGCGCCCGGGCCCGCTGCACCCCGTCCCGGCCGAGGCGGGCGGCGGACGTGGACTGTTCCTCGTATGCCACTACGCGGACGCATGGGGTGGCTACCCGCTCGGCGACGACCTCTTCGGGCGGGGCGGGAAGCTGTTGTGGTGCGAGGTCGAGGCGCCGGCTGCCGACCGTATGGCTGCGGCGTGAGGGCCGCCGGGCGGCGGGCGGCAGCCATGGGCAGTCCTTCAACCGGAGCCTTTGAGGAGATGCTCCGGATCGTCGAGGAGCTGGAAACGGGAAGCCCCTCCACGTACCCGCACCCTTCGACTTCGAGCTCGACACCTCCGGTTTCGCCGCCCGCCCGGACGGTGAGGCCCAGCAGGAGGCCAGGAAGAACGCCGAGAAGGATGTCCAGGAGTGATCAACCCGTGATCGTCGGGCGAACAACGGCCTGATCAGCGCATTCGTTGCCAGCGATCACTGGCGCCGTGTGTGCGGTCGGTGAAAGCCGATTACCGACGGGTACCCAAAGCCGCCGGTCGGGCATACCCTGCGGCTCATGACGGACTCGCAGGCCGCGGAGCAGGCCAAGGAAGACGCCGGTACGGACGCCCCCGGCACGGACGCCACGGATGTCGTGGACGACGCGGACGCCACCACCGGCGCTGCCGCCAAGGTCGGCACCAACCCGCTGGCCGCCGCCCCCGCCGGCGCCCGAACCGCCGTCGACGTGGTCACCCCCGAGCTGGTCGCGCAGCTCACCAAGGGTGTCGTCGGTTCCGGGCGGACCGCCAACCACACGCCGTTCACCGGCGAGAAGCTGGCCGATCTGCCCGAGTCCACCCCCGAGGACGTGGCCAAGGCCTTCGAGCGGGCCCGCGCCGCCCAGGTCGCCTGGGGCGCCACCCCGGTGCGGCAGCGCGCCGCCGTACTCCTCCGCTTCCACGACCTCGTGCTCGCCCGCCAGGCCGAGGTGCTGGACCTCATCCAGCTGGAGACCGGCAAGGCGCGGCTGCACGCGCACGAGGAAGTGCAGGCCGTGGTCGTCGCCGCGCGGCACTACGGGCGCAAGGCACCCTCGTACCTCCGTCCCAAGCGGCACACCGGCGCCGTCCCGACCCTCACCAAGGTCACCGAGCTGCGCCACCCGCGCGGGGTCGTCGGCCAGATCGCGCCCTGGAACTACCCGCTCGAACTGTCCGTCGGCGACGCGCTGCCCGCCTTCGTCGCCGGCAACGCCGTCGTGATGAAGCCCGACACCGAGACGTGCCTCACCGCCCTCTGGGCGCGCGACCTGCTCATCGAGGCCGGGCTGCCCGCCGAGGTGTTCCAAGTCGTCATCGGGGACGGGCCTGTTGTCGGCCCCGAGGTCGTCAAGCACGCCGACTACGTCTCCTTCACCGGGTCCACCCGGACCGGGCGCGAGGTCGCGCAGGGCGCCGCCGCCCGACTCGTCGGCGTCTCCCTCGAACTCGGCGGCAAGAACGCCATGGTGGTCCTTGAGGACGCCGACATCGACAAGGCCGCCGCGGGCGCCGTCCGCGCGTGCTTCTCCTCCGCCGGTCAACTCTGCATCTCCATCGAGCGGTTGTACGTCCACGAGTCGATCGCCGACGCGTTCGCGGAGCGGTTCGCCGCCCGCACCAAGGCCATGCGGCTCGGCACGTCGCTCGCGTACGGCGCCGACATGGGCTCGCTCGTCGGGGAGCGGCAGCTGGAGACCGTGACGCGGCATGTGGAGGAGGCCGTGGCGAAGGGGGCCAAGGTGCTTGCGGGTGGCGTGGCCCGCCCGGACATCGGGCCGTACTTCTTCGAGCCCACGATCCTCGACGGCGTCGAAGCCCCCATGGCCGTCTGCGCCGAGGAGACCTTCGGGCCCGTCGTCTCCCTCTACCGGTTCAAGACCGAGGACGAGGTCGTCGAACTCGCCAACTCCACGTCGTACGGCCTCAATTCGTCCGTCTGGACCAAGGACGGGCGGAGGGGACGCGCCGTCGCGGCCCGGCTGCGCACCGGGACGGTGAACGTCAACGAGGGGTACGCGCCCGCGTACGGCAGCGTCCAGTCGCCCATGGGCGGCATGAAGGACTCCGGCCTCGGCCGCCGGCACGGCTCCGAGGGCATCCTCAAATACACCGAGGCGCAGACCGTCGCCCAGCAGCGGCTGCTGCCGATGGCGCCGTCGCTCGGCATGGACGACGAGGGGTACGCGGCCTTCATGAGCCGAAGCCTCAAGGTCATGAAGGCATTCCGTCTGCGCTAGGCCGCAAACAGTTCTCAACGAGGAGAGCAGCACGTGTCACAGGAGAACTCTGTCCAGAGTCAGCCGGACGAAGGCCCGCACGAAGGCCCGCGCGAGGCAGCCCATGAAGCGGCCCCCGAAGCGGCCTACGACTATGACGTCATCGTCGTCGGCTCCGGCTTCGGCGGCTCCGTCACCGCCCTGCGGCTGACGGAGAAGGGCTACCGCGTCGGCGTCCTCGAAGCGGGCCGCCGCTTCACCCGTGACACGCTGCCCAAGAACTCCTGGGACATCAAGAACTACCTCTGGGCCCCGAAGCTCGGCATGTACGGCATCCAGCGCATCCATCTGCTGGGCAATGTGATGGTGCTGGCGGGCGCCGGCGTCGGCGGCGGTTCCCTGAACTACGCCAACACCCTCTACGTACCGCCGAAGCCCTTCTTCGAGGACCCGCAGTGGAAGGACATCACCGACTGGGAAGGGGAGTTGAAGCCGTACTACGACCAGGCCCGGCGCATGCTGGGCGTGCGGCTCAACCCGACCATGACGCCGTCGGACGTCCATCTCAAGGCGGCTGCCGAGCGGATGGGCGTCGGCGACACCTTCCACATGGCGCCGGTGGGCGTCTTCTTCGGGGACGGGGAGGACGCCGACGGGAGCGCGAAGGCCAAGGCCGGCGAGGAGGTCGCCGACCCGTACTTCGGTGGTGCCGGACCCGCCCGCAAGGCCTGCACCGAGTGCGGCGAGTGCATGACCGGCTGCCGCCACGGCGCGAAGAACACGCTCAACGAGAACTATCTCCACCTCGCCGAGAAGGCGGGCGCCGTCGTCCATCCCATGACGACCGTCGTGTCCGTCACCGACGACTCGCAGGGCGGGTACGCGGTCCAGACCCTCCCCACGGACGAGAAGCGCAAGGGCGCCGGGCGGACCTTCAAGGCGCGCAGGGTCGTCATCGCCGCCGGTACGTACGGCACCCAGACGCTGCTGCACCGCATGAAGGCAGGCGGTCAACTTCCGTATATATCAAGCAAGTTGGGCGAGCTCACCCGCACCAACTCCGAGGCCCTCGTGGGCGCCCAGACCGACAACCGCCGCTACCGCAAGGTCACCGGTGAGCCGAAGGTCGACTTCACGCGCGGAGTCGCCATCACGTCCTCGATCCACCCCGACGAGAACACCCACATCGAGCCGGTCCGCTACGGCAAGGGATCCAACTCGATGGGTGGCCTGTCCATCCTCCAAGTCCCGTACGCCGAGGGCTCGTCGAGGGTGGTGGGCTGGCTGGCCAACGCCGCGAGGCATCCGATGCTGGTGCTCCGCTCGCTCTCCAACCGCAAGTGGTCCGAGCGGACCATCATCGGGCTGGTCATGCAGTCGCTCGACAACTCCCTGACCACCTATCTGAAGCCGAAGGGTGCGGGGAAGGGTCTGCTGACGGCACGTCAGGGCCATGGCGCCCCCAACCCGAAGCAGATCAGGGCCGCTTCGGAGGCCGCCTCCGCGATCGCCGCCGAGATCAACGGCTTCGCGGGGAGCAACGTCGGTGAGCTGATGGGTACGCCGCTGACCGCGCACTTCCTGGGCGGCTGCCCGATCGGTGCCAGTGCCGAGGACGGGGTCATCGACCCGTACCACCGGCTGTACGGCCACCCGGGCATCTCCGTCGTCGACGGCGCCGCGGTCTCCGCCAACCTCGGCGTCAACCCGTCGCTCACGATCACCGCCCAGGCCGAGCGCGCGATGTCGTACTGGCCCAACAAGGGCGAGGCCGACCCGCGCCCGGCGCCCGGCGCGGCGTACGAGCGCCTCGCCCCGGTCGAGCCACAGCACCCCGCCGTCCCCGCGGACGCCTTCGGCGCACTGAAGCTGCCGTTCCTGGGGATGCCGACGGTGCCGCCGAAGTCGTAACCCCGCGACACCTCTTAGTTTTCGTACGGACAAACAAAGAAGGACCTGCGCCCCCCTCCGAGCGCAGGTCCTTCTTCTCTTACGAGGCGTGATGCCTGCGTGGACTGTGTCCGGCCGCCTTACGCGGTCGCGTCACCCGACTTGCGGCGACGAACGACGAACACCGCACCGGCACCGGCGACGACGGCGAGACCGCCGGTGAGGCCGATCAGCGGCAGGCCGGAGCTGGAGCCGGTCTCGGCGAGGCTGCCGTCGACCTCCGGCGTGTTGCCCTTGTCGGCGGGCTTGTCCGAGACCGGGGCCTTGCCGCCTTCCTGCGGCTTGGTGCCGTCGGTGTCCGTACCGGCGGCGACGATCTGGAACTTGTACGCGACCTCGCCGTAGCCCGTGCACTCCGCGTCGGCGTCGCCGTAGATGCTGGCGCCGAGGGAGAAGCCGGCGCCGACCGGGGCGCTGGACTTCACGTTGATACGGAGCGGGATGTCGACCTCGTAGTCGGGCTTGAGCTCGTCGGTGTAGCCGACGAAGCCGACCGCGTAACCCTCGGAGTCGACGTCCTCCCAGACCTTGTCGTCCGGGTTGTAGGCCTGGAGCTGGACCTTCTTGCTCTGGAAGAGGTCCTCGCCCGCCTGGTCGGAGGACGCGCCGGCGAAGAAGCCGAGGTCGCTCAGGGTGGAGTCGGAGTTGTTGAGCACGTTCAGGGAGAACTTGTGCCAGCCGCTGCCCGCCGCGATCTTGCCGGGCAGACCCGTGATGGACACGTCGACCTTGGAGTCCTCGCACTCGGAGGGCTCCGGGTCCGGCGACTCGGACTCCTCGGGCGCGGAGGTGCTCGGCGCCGGGGTGGAGGCGGAGGCGGACGCGCTCGCGCTCGCGGAGTCGCTCGGGGCCGGAGCGGTCTCGCTCGCGGACTCGGACACGGACGCGGAGGCGGTCGCCTCGGGGGTGGTCTCGGCCGCGGTCGGCGACGGCGACTCGCTCGGAGACTCGGACTCGGGCGCGGACGCACTCGCGACCGGGGTGGCCGTCTCGTCGGCGAACGCGGCCGGCGCCGACAGCAGCGCCAGCGGAGCTATGGCAGCCGTCGCGGCCGCGACGGCCATGGCACGGCGAAGCTTCATGAAGACCTCGGAAGTCCAGGTGCACCGCGGAATCGCGGCGCTCGAGTGTGTGTGAGGCCTCCGCGTGTGGGGCGCGGGTGTGGCCGATGGTTCAGCAGGTGTGACCCGTGATGGCTGCAAATGGTTGTCCGTCCTCTCACAGAATTTTTATGTGGGCTGAGTCACACCCAAGTGCTGCTTGTGCAAGGGCTTTCGATCCACTTAGAAATGTTCCTCGTGTCTGACAAGCAGCCCGAGCAGCCCTCTGTCCCTGACGATGTTTGGGAGCGCTTCGCGCGCGACACCGAACGCGACATCCGCACGTCGGCTCCGAAAGAGCCGTCCGCGCGGGCGCGCATGGTGACCGAGCGGCTGCGGCAGGAGGAAGCGCGGGGCGCTCAGCCGGAGGGCTGGCGGGCGGCCCCCGCATGGCGTGAAACGAACGGTCGCGCGGCCCGGCGCCGCCGCCTGTGGGCGATCATCGGCGTACCGCTCGCGGCAGCCGTCGCGGTGGTGGCGATGAAGCCGTCACTGCTGCCCGGCGATCCCTTCGGCATGTCGTCCGACGGGCCCACGGCCGCCGCCGCGCTGCCCGACGAAACCGCGCCCCCGACCGCGGCGCCCTCCTCCATGGCGCCCGACACACCCACCCTGGACAGGCCGTTCGCCGGATCACCCGCCGAGCGCTGGGCCGACGGCGCGGCCGGCATCGTCGTACCCGAGGCCAAGCCGGTCGGTTCACTCACGCGGGCCCAGGTGGCCACCGCCCTGCGACAGACGAAGACCCTTCTCGTCGACGCGAACCTCAACCCCGCGACCCTGCGCGGCGAACGCCCCGAGGCCGCACTCGGCACGCTCGACCCGAAGCAGCCCAAGATGCTCGACGATGCGCGGAGCTGGCTGCGCGAGCCGGGCAAGGGGCATGATCCGCTGTCGCTGTTCAGCCGGTTCGATCCCGAGGAGACGCGGCTGGTCGGCGATGTGGTCAAGACCCGCGGCCGTATGACGTTCAAGGCGGGCGAGCACGCGTCCGTCGCCATCCACGTCGACTACACCTTCGTCTATCCGGTGGCCCCCGCCGACCAGAGCTCGGACCAGGCCTCTGACGGCGGTTCGACCGAGGTGACCCGCACCATCGTGCGTCGCGTCCTCGACCTGGAGGTCTCCGACCCGACGAAGTACCGGGTCACTCCCGGCAAGTTGGCGGTCGCCCGATACGACGAGAATCTCGCCAACTCGGCCTGCGCCGTCTACGACGGCTTCCTGCACCCGCACTTCCCCTCGGCCGCCCCCACCGGAGCGGCCCCGACCGGTCCGACCACCGACCCGTACGACCGGAGCCGCGACATTCAGCATTCCGGGACCTGCGGCACGGTGTCCCGCACCTGAACCGTTCGGCGAGGAGCGAGGGCGAGCGAGGGCGAGCGAGGGCGAGCGAGCGCATGACGAAGGGCCCCGCAGGACGGATCTGCGGGGCCCTTCTTTCGTCAGCACCGACGTCAGGGCAGCGCCGGTGCCTGGGAGCGGCGCCGGGGGGTTGCGCCGCTGGTTCGGGTGGCCTCCGGTCGTGCGCCCCGGCGCATGGGGGGCGCGCACGTGGTGTCGACCATTGGCAGTGAACTTGGGGCTGTTCTCGCATCGTGCTGGATGGGCGACGGCCTCCGCAACCGTCGCGACCACCTCTGAACAGATTCCGCCGGTCGGCCCCGGGCGTCCCCGGAGCCGGCCGTTCTCTTGTGTGACCGGGCTGCTGTCCCCTGCCGTCCGGTCACAACCCTGGAGCGAGGTCCCACGACGCACAGCACGATCCGTACGTCTCATCGCTCCAGCGGAGCCAGCCACGCGTGGTTCTTTCGGGCCCGCCCCTGGCTGACACGGACACCGGGACCAACGAAGCCCGCGGGGGCCCGGTCACGCGCCGTATGGGTGAGACGGGATGCGTACGTGCGTACGCCGTGCACGTTCCGTACGGGGTTCAGATGCGGCCGCGGCACAGCTCCAGCAGCGTCATCGCCAGCGCGGTGCCCGGCTTGCCCAGCGCGTCGCTGAAGTGGCCGAGGACCTCCATCTCGCGGGAGAGGTTCACGCGGCGGCCGCCGGACTCGATCCGGGCCTTCTGGATCACCGCCGAGACGGCCATCCGTTCCTGTACGAGGCCGATGATGCGGTCGTCGAGCGCGTCGATGCGTTCGCGGGCGCCGGTGATCACGTCGGCGGCCTCGTCGGTGCGGGCGCCGGTCTTGTCGAGTACGTCGGCCATGGTGGGGCTCCTCTGGTTTCTCGGAAGGGGTGCCCCGGAGCGGCAGGGCCCGGAAACGGCAGACGCCCCGGGCCTTGTCGGCCCGGGGCGCCTGGGAAGTCGCTTGTCAGTTGCTCAAGCAGCACGACCATGGCAGCCGGTGGGCCGGTTGCCATAGGTAAACAGGAAGGTCGTGTGCGTGAGCATGAGGGCAGTATGCCCGGGTGGGCGTGCCGGGACCAGGTTGGTTCGGATGGTGAGACTCGGGTGCCGGGATGGGTTGTGTGTCGGGTGCGGGTGGGTGGGGGCTGGGCTAAAAGATTGCGCAGTTCCCCGCGCCCCTTATAGGGGCGCGGGGAACTGCGCGAGCAACCCCCGCCGGCCCGCAGCCGACGAACTACCCCGGGGGGTCTGGGGGCGCAGCCCCCAGGTACGGGATGGGAGGGGTAGGGGCGGCGGGGGCGAAAAAGCCCGGCGTAGGCAGGTCCGTGCCGGCCCCCGGTAGAATCGGCAACACAGACCCCTCGCTCACCGCCGGAAGGCAACCCGTGTCATCAGCGACCCCCGCTGCCGCCACCCCCGACACCGTCCTGGTCGTCGACTTCGGTGCGCAGTACGCCCAGCTCATCGCCCGCCGAGTCCGCGAGGCCCGGGTGTACAGCGAGATCGTGCCGAGCACCACGCCGGTCGCGGAGATGCTCGCCAAGAACCCGGCGGCGATCATCCTCTCCGGCGGCCCCTCGTCGGTGTACGCGGAGGGCGCCCCCCGCCTCGACCGCGAGCTCTTCGAGTCCGGCGTCCCCGTCTTCGGCATGTGCTACGGCTTCCAGCTGATGGCGACGACCCTCGGCGGCACCGTCGACAACACGGGCGCCCGCGAGTACGGCCGTACGCCGCTGCATGTCTCCAAGTCGTCCTCCACCCTCTTCGAGGGCACCCCGGACGAGCAGCCGGTGTGGATGTCGCACGGCGACGCCTGCTCCGCCGCCCCCGAGGGCTTCACCGTCACGGCCTCCACGGACGTCGTCCCGGTCGCGGCCTTCGAGAACGACGAGAAGAAGCTGTACGGGGTCCAGTACCACCCCGAGGTCATGCACTCCACGCACGGCCAGCAGGTGCTGGAGCACTTCCTGTACCGGGGTGCGGGCCTCAAGCCCAACTGGACCACCGGCAACGTCATCGACGAGCAGGTCGCCCTCATCCGCGAGCAGGTCGGCACCAAGCGCGCCATCTGCGGCCTCTCCGGCGGCGTGGACTCCGCCGTCGCCGCCGCCCTCGTCGCCAAGGCCATCGGCTCCCAGCTCACCTGCGTGTACGTCGACCACGGTCTGATGCGCAAGGGCGAGAGCGAGCAGGTCGAGAAGGACTTCGTGGCCGCGACCGGCGTACAGCTGAAGGTCGTGGACGCGGAGGAGCGCTTCCTCACCGCGCTGGCCGGGGTCTCCGACCCCGAGGAGAAGCGGAAGATCATCGGCCGCGAGTTCATCCGGGTCTTCGAGCAGGCGCAGGCGGAGATCATCGCCGAGGCCGCGGAGGGCGAGGACGTCGCCTTCCTCGTCCAGGGCACCCTCTACCCGGACGTGGTCGAGTCCGGTGGCGGCACCGGCACCGCCAACATCAAGTCCCACCACAACGTGGGCGGCCTCCCCGAGGACCTCGAGTTCGAGCTCGTCGAGCCGCTGCGGAAGCTGTTCAAGGACGAGGTCCGGATGGTCGGCCAGGAGCTGGGCCTGCCGGACGAGATCGTCCAGCGCCAGCCCTTCCCGGGCCCCGGCCTCGGCATCCGCATCGTCGGTGAAGTGACGAAGGAGCGGCTCGACCTGCTCCGCGAGGCCGACGCCATCGCCCGCGAGGAGCTGACGGCCGCCGGTCTCGACCGTGACATCTGGCAGTGCCCGGTGGTCCTGCTCGCGGACGTCCGCAGCGTGGGCGTCCAGGGCGACGGCCGGACGTACGGCCACCCGATCGTGCTGCGTCCGGTGTCGAGTGAGGACGCCATGACGGCCGACTGGTCGCGGCTGCCGTACGAGGTGCTCGCCAAGATCTCGACGCGGATCACGAACGAGGTCGCGGACGTCAACCGGGTCGTCCTCGACGTGACGTCGAAGCCGCCGGGCACCATCGAGTGGGAGTGACGCCCCGGCTCACTTCCGCCTGAGAGCGCGCACCGGCTCTCCTGGCTTCCAGATTTCGGCGACCAGATACGTGTCGTCCTCGACGTAGGTCCGTACGACCTCCGTCAGCTCGGTGCGGAAGAGGTGGAACGGCTCCGGCGGTTCCACCTCTTTCACGTACGCGGCCTTCGCTGCGGAGTCCTCGACCTCGATCGCCCGCCCGCTGATCCGGACATCGCCTCCCGCCATCTCCGTGCCCGGCCCCGGGTTGGCCTGGAGCGCGAAGCGCGGGTCTCGGCGCAGGTCGAGCGCCTTGAGAGAGTTCGGCATCATGCCGAGCCAGAGCTCGCCGTGCAGGAAACGGACTTCGAGGCCGGTGGTCCGCGGCGAACCGTCCTTGCGGAGGGTCGCGAGCGTGTGGTGGGTGAAGCTTCCGAAGCGGTCCTCGACCTTCTTGGCGAGGTCCGGTTCGGCGGTGGTGAAGGCTGCCCAGTTCGACGTCATACGGGGAGTGTGGCGCGGATACCCGACATCTTCTGTCTGGTTTCTTTGGCCCTGGTCAGCCGGACATCGGGACTGCCGCCTGGACGCGGCGCGCGATCCTGCGGCGGCGGACGACGTCCAGGTACAGGAAGCCCATGAACCAGGCGTCCGCGCCGAAGAAGGCGATGAGTGTCGCCTGCCAGCCGGCGGCGAGAAAGCACAGCGAGACGACGGCGGAGCCGCCGGTCACGATCGCCGCCCGGGACCGCACGCTCAGACTGCCGGCCATGGCGTCGAGCTCGATCCGATCCCTGAACAGCCGGACCGCCGGTGCCGCCTCCGGCAGCGGTCTGAGGGTGCCGGGGCGCAGTCCGGGGACCGAGGCGGAGTCCGGCGGTCGCGTGTCGGCGTGCTCGGTGCGTACGAGGTGGATCTGTAGCGCCCGGCCCACCCCGTGCGCCTCCGCGTACCGGAATCCGTGCTGCTCGGCGACGTACGCGAGCACGGCGAGCCGGCGCGGGGAGCCGCCGACATCGCTGAGGACGACGAAGTCCCGCTCCGCGAGCTGGCGGAGCAGGGCGAGGATCCGCCGCTCTGCGCGGTTCATGCGTGCCTCCAGGGTTTCACCGGGTCGTCGCAGGCATCGATTCATCCAGGCAGACAAGTGACCCCTGGCCACGGTTGTGCTCATCTCTTCACCGAACTGCTCTGTTCTCCTGCGCTGACCGGGGGTAACTTCCGCTCCGTACCGAATCCGCCAGTGCTGGAGGACACATGCACGGGCCCACCCCGCCGCTGCCCCTGCCCACCGATCAGCTGCGGTTCGCCATGCCGCCGATGCACGAGTCGCCGGAGGACGAACGGCGGCATCGCAAGGAACGGCTGGCCGGAGCGCTGCGGCTCTTCGGGCGGCTCGGATTCGAGGACGGGGTCTCCGGGCACATCACGGCGCGCGACCCCGAGTACAGCGACTGCTTCTGGGTGAACCCCTTCGGGATGCCGTTCAAGCACGTCACCGTGAGCGACCTGGTCATGGCCAACGAGGACGGGCAGGTGATCGAGGGCCGCTACCACGTGAACCAGGCGGCGTTCACCGTGCACGCCCAGGTGCACGCCGCCCGGCCCGATGTCGTCGCCGTCGCCCACTGCCACTCCGTGCACGGCCGCGCCCTGTCCGCGCTCGGCGACCTGCTCGACCCGATCACCCAGGAGAGCTGCGCCTTCTACGAGGACCACGCGCTGTACGACGCGTACAGCGGCGTCGCCGTCGACGCCGAGGAGGGCCGCCGGATCGCCTCCGCGCTCGACACCCACAAGGCGCTGGTGCTGCGCAACCATGGGCTGCTGACGGTCGGCGACTCCGTGGACGCCGCCGCCTGGTGGTTCCTGTCCATGGAGCGGTCGAGCCAGGTCCAGCTCACCGCGCAGGCCGCCGGGCGACCGATCCTCATCGACCACAAGCAGGCGGTCGCGACCCGCGAACAGCTCGGCGGCGACCTGGTGGCGTGGATCAACTACCAGCCGCTGTGGCAGGACATCAGCCGCAGTGAGCCCGACCTCCTCAGTTAGAAGCCTCGGAGCACCGCCGCCTTCGTCGCCGCGAACTCCTCGTCCGTCAGTACACCGTCGCGGTGCAGCTCACCCAACTCCCGCAGACGGCGCAGGAGTACGTCGTGATGGTCGGACTGCGGTGGTACGGCGGAGGCGAGTTGGGGGCGGTCCACGTACTCGCCGGTGCGGATGGACGGATGCGGCAGGCGCGCGGTCACCGCGGCGGCGACCAGCGCCGTGAGGAGGTCGCGGCGGGCGCTGCCCCACAGGTCGAGGGCGTACGGGTCCTTCTCGGGCGGCAGTTTGGAGAACACCGTCTCGCGCGTCACAAAGCGCAGAAAGCCGTCCTCGTAACCGGAGTTGGGCAGCCACTCGACCTGTACGAGGTCGCCCACGGCGATGATCCGCGGCCCCGTCGCCCGCTTGACCCGGTCGGAGGTGTCCGCCCAGTCGATCCGCACCTGCGCGCCGTCGAACGAGACCGTGCCGTCGCTGGAACGGACGGACACGGGGACGGGTGGCCCGGCGAGGAGGTAGGTCTTCGCGGGTTCCTTGGGGATCTGGTCCAGGAGCAGCGCGCGGCGGATCTCCTCGGCGACGTACTCGGCGACCCCGGAACGGTCGATGTCGACGTGGAGTTTGTAGGGGTCCGCCGACTCGGGCAGCCGGCCGCCGGTCGCCTGCAGCAGCGGGTCGGCGCCCTCGCGGAGTCTGAGGCGCAGGCGGCCGCGCTTGCGTTCGGGTTCGTAGACGATGCCTGAAACCGCCTCCAGGGGGATGGCGATCTCTCCGTACGTCTGCCGGAACAGCGGCACGGAGCGATGGAGTCCCGGCGTGATCCTGACCGTGCTGCCGTCGAAGGCCCAGGTCCCGTCGCGCTGGATGATCTCGGCCATAGGGAAATTCTCGCAGCCGGGTCAACACGGGGTAACCGCACTTCACCCGCCTGACCAGACCTGGCGGATGCGGGCGGTGATTCGTACGGCACAATTCGCTGTCATCGCGAGGCAGTTGTAAGGCAGTTGTACGGCAGTCAGGCGTACGGAACGTCTGGCCGCACGGTGTTTTCTGGCGCGGGGAAGGCGGCAGTGGGCGTGGCGGTGCAGGAGGCGAGACACGGCGAGGGGCGCGGTGCCGGGCTGGGCGCGGGGCTGGGCGGGGGCCAGGGTGCGCACGAGGGTGGCTGCACCTGCGGGGACTGCCCGCACGGGGCACGTGCGGGGCACCGGCGTGCCGTCGCCGAATTCCTCGCGAAACGCGACGAGTTGGCGTCCGGACAGGGGCTGCCCGCCGGCGTCGCGCACTCGGCGTCCGCGTCCCGGCAGTGGGTCTCCGACGAGCTGACACAGTCCGCGGACCTCGTCGCCGAGCGCGGGCGGGTCGACGGCGAGGCGTGGCTGGGGCGGCTCTGGCGGTACACCGCGTGCGCCGTCTGGGGCGGCGCTGTGGCCCTGCTCCTGGTGCAGGCGCTCACCGCGATCGGGGCGGGGTGGACGGCCGCGCGGACGGCCGGGCTGCTCGCCGGGCTGGTCCTGGCCGGACTGCTGACCGGGGCGGCCTGGCTGCACCGGGCCCGTGGTGGTGCCCTCGCCCCGGTCATCGGCGAGGACAACCGGCTCTCCACCTCCCGCGCGGTGGCCGCCGGATGGGTCCTGTTCGTGGTGTACGCGGTGCTCGTGCTGGTCGGGCAGCTCGCGGCGGCCTCCGCGCATCGCTCGCGCGACGAGCTGATCGCGGGGCTCGAACTCGCCCGGGGTGCCGGTGTGGTGACCGTCGTCGCCGTGGTGTGCGGGATCGCGGTGCTGGTGCGGCGGGTGGTGGGGCTGCGGGTGCTGGGGCAGCGGCTGCAGAAGGTACGCGCGGACCGGCCGCGCGCCGCCGATCTGCTGACCGACGACTCCGGGCGGGGCAGCTTCGCCGACATCCAGTACGTCGTGATCTGCGCCGTCGCCCTTGTCTTCGCGGCGGTACGGCTGGCCCGGCGGCCCTCGCAGCTGCCGGATCTGCCGTGGGGGCTGGCGCTGCTGGTGCTGGTGTCGGCCGCGACGTACCTCGCCGGGAAGTACGCCGAGGGCGGGCGTCCTGTGATCCTCTCCGTCGTCCGCTCCCGCGAGGCGGGGGACCTGGACGCGCCGATCCGCACCGGCGACGACATCGAGATCCGGGGCGCCGGGTTCGTGCCGCCCGGCGCGACGACGGCCGACCGGTTGTCGCGGATGGTGGTCCGGATCGGGGCGGTGCATGTGCATGTGCCGTTGGTGCCGGTGGCCGGGGGGTTCAGCAACCCTACGGATGCGGTGCTGACGGTGCCTGTGCCGGTGGATGTGGAGCCGGGGCGGGTGGAGGTGCAGGTGGTCACGGCGGCCGGGGTCGAGACGAACCGGTGCGTGATCGATGTGACGGACTGAGGTGCCGGGTGGGGCGGTTCGGTGGGTTCGGTTCGGTGGCGTTGGGGGTCGGGACCGTGCCGGTACATCCAGCCCGTCGCCGGTGGGCATTGCTGCCTGCTTCCACAGCATGAACTTGCCCATAACCACGTAAGCGACGGGCTGGACGTACCGGCACGGCCCCTTGGGTGCGTCGCCGACTGCGCCGCCATATCGGGTGGGGGGTGGGCGTGCGTCGCCGACTGCGGGTGCGGTTCCGTGTGGCGAACGGTTCCTGGGGGATCGTGGGGCGCAGCCCCGCGCCTTTGCTTTTAGGGGCGCGGGGAACTGCGCGACCAGCCCCCACTGCCCCGCAGACGACGAACAACCCCGGTCATTTCAGGGGCGCGGGGAACTGCGCAATCTTTTGGGGGTCTGGGGGCGGAGCCCCCGGGAAGGGATGGGACGGGTAGGGGCGGCGGGGGCGAAGAACGTCTTTGGTTGGGCCGAAGCCAGGAAAAAACGGGCTCCGAGGATTGAGCGGAGGTCGGCTGTCGTACGTATGGTCTGTTTGAGGGGTCAACGGCACGCGGGTGAGAGGCGGCGGAGAGCGATGACTCACGGTATGCGGACGGATACTCACTCGCCCTACCTCGACGAGAGGCGGGACTGGCGGGACACCGCCACCCGCTACGCCCTGCTACCCCTCCGCGTCTTCCTCGGCGTCACCTTCATCTACGCCGGCCTGGACAAACTCACCAACAGCACCTTCATGCACGACTCGGGATCGGGCTCGATCGGGGACCTGATGCGCAGCGTGCGCGACTCCTCCGCGATCCCGGCGCTGGTCGACCTGGCCCTGAAGAGCCCCGTCGGCTTCGGCTACGCCATCGCCCTCGGCGAACTGGCCGTCGGCATCGGCACCCTGCTCGGCCTGCTGGCCCGCCTCGCCGCACTGGGCGGAGCACTCATCTCCCTCAGCCTGTGGCTGACGGTGAGCTGGGCCTCCGACCCGTACTACTACGGCAATGACCTCGCCTATCTGATGGCATGGCTCCCGCTCGTCCTCGCGGGTGCCTCGGTCTTCTCCCTGGACGCGGCCCTGCGAGCCCGGCGCGGGCAGCGCGCCGGGGGCTATCGCTAGGGCCTGTCCGGCGGATCAGGCCCTAGACGCTGACGTCGGACCGGCTGGGTTCGGCGCGGCGTCTGCGGACGGCGTGGGTGACGAGTGCCACCGCGCCTGCCAGACAGAGGCCGCCCGTGACGACGGGGATCACCACGAACCACGGGGTGTCCCAGGCGTCCCCCGCGTCACCGGCGTAGATGACGCCCGTGAGGGTGAGGAAGAAGCCCGCGATCAGCTTTCCCGGCTGGAACTCATGACGTAGCACGGGTCACCTCCGCCTGTCCCACGCCGACCTGGAGGTCGAGCTCGAGGGTGCCGCCGTTCTTGTCGCCTGTCGTGGGCGACAGGGTCACCTGCTTGTGCTTGCCCGGTTCCACGTCCACGTCCTTCTTGCCGTCGCCCGGCAGCTGGATGTCTCCGACGCCCACCTCGATGTTCAGCTTCACGGTCGCGTCGTTGGGGATGATCACCTTCAGCCGGCCCGCACCCACCTCCGCGTTCGTCTTCACCTTCTGGCCCTTGGCGAGGTTCAGGTGGGTGAGGTCCAGGGTGCCGACGCCCGTGCCGAGGTCGTAGCTCTTCTGTACGTCGGCCGTGGCCGTGGGCGTCCACTCCGTCCGTATCCAGTGGGTGCTGATGTCCTTCGGGAGGGCCGCGGAGGCGGCGAGCAGGGCCGCCGTGAGCACGGCGAGGAAGATCGAGCCCGCGCCCGTGCGTCCCAGGAACGAGCTGATCGCTATGCCCAGGCCGAACACGATCAGCGCGCAGGCCAGGCCGGTCTGCAGGCTGGTGCCGAGCGCGTGGTCGTTCCAGGTGAGACCGGTGCCGAGGCCGCCCGCGAGGAGCGCGAACAGGAAGACCCGGCCGCCGATCCAGCGGGGGCCGCGCGGCTTCGGCTCGCGGGTGGTGCGTATGTCCGGGCGGGTCGTGCCGCGGGCGATGTTGACCGCTGCCGCGACATCCCGGTCCCGCGCGTCCTTCGGGCCCCACAGATAGCCGGTGCCGCCCACATGCGATCCGTCCTTGACGATCGGGTCGCGCCACCAGGAGGGGTAGGAGGCGGGGACGGGCGGCGCCTGCGCCTCGGGCGGGGCGTCGGCGACGGCCTGGGCGGCGAGCGGGTCGGGGTCGGGGGTGCCGCGCTGCTGCGACCAGTACCCCGCGCCCGCCAGGAGGAGGGAGAGGACGACGGCGAAGGTCAGCACCCCGCCGTTGTTGAGCATGGAGAGGAACACTCCGCAGCCGACGAGCGCGAAGAGAACGGCCGTCAGTGCCTGGCCGTCCACACGGCCGGTGAGCAGCTTGCGTACCTCGTTCTCCTCCTCGTCGTCGTACGGGACGAACAGCCACACGAAGCCGTAGAAGATGAGGCCGATGCCGCCGGTCGCGGCGAGCACCGCGAGGACGATCCGGAAGATCACCGGGTCCATGTCGCACTGCCGGCCGAGACCGGCGCACACCCCGCCCAGGATCTTCTGCCGACGGTCGCGCCGGAACTTGCGCGGGACGTCGGGCTGGAGCGGGGCGGAGGGCTCGGCCGGGTCCTCGTGCGCGCGCGGCTCCTCACCTTGGGCACCTTCGGCAGGGCCCGGTGCGGGCGGCACGGCGTCCCGCGGCCCGGTGCCCGGCGGTGGGGCGCCCGGGCCGGGGCCGGGGTCCGGCTCCGCTGCCGCGTGCTGCTGATCTGTCATGCGTCCATGGTGACGGGCGGGAAGGCGTGACGGCAGTCGGGATGACCCTGGCCGAACCCTGATATCGGCCCTGATGGGGGTGGAGGGGGGCGGAGGCGGGGAGGGGAACTGCCGATCGTCGGTTTCCCCCCGCGGATCCCTCGCCGGATTTCGAAGATCAGGGGCGTCTCGGGGGTCGACCCTGATGCCCGGGCCCGCCGGGCGTGTGAACATCGATGGCATGCCGGAAGCCGCAGTCATGCCCCTCGACGACCCGCGGCCCCCGCGCAAGCTCTACCGCAGCAGCGACGGACGCTGGCTCGGGGGCGTGGCGCGAGGGCTCGCCGGGCATCTCGGGCTGCCGGTGATCTGGGTGCGGCTCGTGTTCGCCGGACTGTTCATGGCGGACGGGCTGGGGGCGCTGCTGTATGCCGCGTTCTGGTTCTTCGTGCCGCTCGGCGTCGGCGGCGTCGGCTCCGGGCGTACGCCGGCCTTCACCACCGAGACCGCTCCGGACGGCCGCCGCAGACTCGTGGCCCGCAAGCCCGACAAGGGCCAGATCGTCGCGCTGCTCCTCATGGTCGTCGTGGCCATGGTCTTCGTCGGCAATGTGAATCTCGGGGGCGGGGCGAAGGCCTATCTCTGGCCGACCGTTCTCGTCGGCGCGGGCGTCGCCCTGGTCTGGCGCCAGGCGGACAACGCGCGGCGGGCCCGCTGGGTGGAGGTCGGCCGCCGCCGCCGTACGATCACGCTGCTGCGTTCCGCCGCGGGCGTGCTGCTGGTCACCGCGGGCGTCTCCGGGATATTCGTCCTCCAGGGCTCCGCCGCCCACCTCGGCTCCGTCCTACAGGCGGCGCTGGCCGTGCTCGTCGGCATAGCGCTCCTCGCAGGCCCCTACCTCGTCCGCATGACCCAGGACCTCTCCGAGGAGCGCCTCATGCGTATCCGCGCCCAGGAGCGGGCCGAGGTCGCCGCCCATGTCCACGACTCCGTTCTGCACACCCTGACCCTGATCCAGCGCAACGCGGACAATGGCAACGAGGTACGGCGGCTGGCCCGAGCCCAGGAGCGCGACCTGCGCGCCTGGCTCTACAAACCGGAGGGCACGGGCAAGGACGAGGCCGACGAGCCCGACACCCTCGCCGAGGCCGTCCGGCGGCATGCCGCCGAGGTTGAGGACAAGCACGGCGTCCCCATCGAGGTCGTCATCGTCGGCGACTGCCCGCTCGACGACGGCCTGACCGCACAGATGCAGGCCGCGCGGGAAGCGATGGTGAACGCGGCCAAGTACGGTGGCGAGGGCGGCGCCGTACAGGTCTACGCCGAAGTCGAGGGCAGGACGGTCTTCGTGTCCGTCCGCGACCGCGGCCCCGGCTTCGACTTCGACGCGATACCCGCCGACCGCATGGGCGTTAGAGAATCGATCATCGGCCGCATGGAGCGCAACGGCGGCACGGCGCGACTGCGCGCGGTGCCGGACGGCGGCACCGAGGTCGAGCTGGAGATGGAGAGGGCGAAGACGTCATGAGTGACGCGAACGGGCCTGTGGAGTCCGGCAGTTCTGCTGAGGAGACCCCTTCGGCCGCCGCATCCGGAGAGGCCGCGGGCGCGGCCGATCCGGCCGGGGGCGGGCGTCGGGTGCGCGTCGTGCTCGTCGACGACCACCGAATGTTCCGTACGGGCGTGCAGGCCGAGATCGGGCAGACCGAGCGGACCGGCGTCGAGGTGGTCGGCGAGGCAGCCGACGTCGACCAGGCGGTCACGGTCATCACGGCCACCCGGCCCGAGGTCGTCCTGCTCGACGTCCATCTTCCGGGCGGCGGCGGTGTCGAAGTGCTGCGCCGCTGTGCCCCGTTGATGGCCGACGCCGAGCAGCCGGTCCGCTTCCTCGCGCTGTCCGTGTCGGACGCGGCAGAGGACGTCATCGGGGTCATCCGCGGCGGCGCCCGGGGGTACGTCACCAAGACGATCACCGGCACGGACCTCGTGGACTCCGTCTTCCGTGTCCAGGACGGCGACGCGGTCTTCTCACCCCGCCTCGCCGGGTTCGTCCTGGACGCGTTCGCCTCGACCGACGCCCCGCCCGTAGACGAGGACCTCGACCGCCTCACCCAGCGCGAGCGCGAGGTCCTGCGCCTCATCGCCCGCGGGTACGCGTACAAGGAGATCGCCAAGCAGCTGTTCATCTCCGTCAAGACGGTGGAGTCCCATGTCTCGGCGGTCCTCAGGAAGCTCCAGCTCTCGAACCGGCACGAGCTGACCCGCTGGGCCACGGCTCGACGGCTCGTCTAGTCGCTCACACCACCCGAGTGGCCCCCGCGAACGGCATCTCGTCGATCGGCGCCACGCGTACCGGCGCCGTCGGGTTCGGGGCGTGGATCATCATGCCGTTGCCCACGTAGATGCCGACGTGACTGATGCCGGAGTAGAAGAACACCAGGTCGCCCGGGAGGAGTTCGGAGCGCGAGACACGGCGTCCCGCGTTGATCTGGGCGTAGGTCGTCCGGGGCAGCGAGATGCCCGCCGAGCGGTACGCGGCCTGGGCGAGGCCCGAGCAGTCGAATGCGTCGGGGCCCGTGGCGCCCCAGACATAGGGGCTGCCGAGCTTCGCGTAGGCGTAGGAAATGGCCGCCGCCGCACGGGAGTTGGGGGCCGCGACGGTACCGGACGACGACACCGGGTCCAGGTCTCGGGACGACGAGCGCGAGGCGCGCTGCCCAGCGCCGTCGACGCCGCCGGCTCCGCCGGTCTCCCCGAGCCGCGCGCGCTGATCGGGGCTGAGCTGGGACAACAGCAGCCGTGCCGCGTCGAGTTTTCCGTTGATCGTCTTCTTGTGCCGCTTCAGCTCGGCCTGCCGCGACTTGAGCGAGGCGAGTTCCACGTGCGCGGCGCCGCGCAACTGCTCGATCTCCCGCAGCTGCTTGCGTACGCGGCCCACGGCCGCCGCCTGCCGGCTGCCCGCCCGCTCGGCGAACGCGGCCCCGTCCAGGTACTGGTCGGGATCGTCGGAGAGCGCGAGCTGCAGTGCGGGGTCGAGGCCGCCGCTGCGGTACTGCGCCGCCGCTATCGAACCCAGGGCGTCTCGCGCCGAGTTGAGCCGGTCCTCCTTGCGCGCGGCCTCGTCGCGCAGCGTGTTCAGCCGCTCCTCCGCCTTGTCGGCCTTCTCCTTGGCGCCGTTGTACTTCTCGGTGGCGACCTCCGCATCCTCGTACAACTTGTCGACCTTGGCCTTCACCTGCGCCGGAGACAGCTGCGGATCGGCGTGCCCGGTCCCGTCGAAGCCGGTCGCCGTCGCCGCGCCCGCGAGGGCGATCGTGGCGGCTGTGCGGGCCGTGTTTCCACCGAGCGAGCGCGGTCTCGGCTTGCGGTGCGCTGCCACGAGGGCCACATCCTTCGGTACGACCGCGAGGGGAGCGCGGTCAGCGGTAACGCGTCCGGCGGCGGCCCACACAGGGGGAGCGAGCCGCCGCCGGACCTTCTCGGCGGTGGTGGCCGGCTGCCGCCCCTGGCCCGGGCGGCGTTGGGGAGCCGGTCACCTGGTGGAGGACGCTAAACCTGGGAGTGAGGCGTTGGTAACGCCATGTACGGAACTGTCGCCACTGGATCGGTCAGTGACCGTATGTGACCGTGATCCCCGCCTGGCGTCGCCGACTTCACGCGGTGCGATGACCGATGCGGCGAATCCGGGAAAACCGGGGTTGCCCGGGTGCTAGGGGTTACAAGGGGTGGGCCGGTGACAAGAGGGACTTGGGCCTCCGATTAGGCTCCGGCCTCATGGACGTACTCATCCATCTCTTCGTCGGCCTGCACATCATCGGCATCGCCTCGCTTCTCGGCGGCTTCCTCACCCAGATGAAGGCGATGGGCCAGGGCACCGCTCGCTTCGTCCCCGCGATGCTGCATGGCGCGCTGACCATGCTGGTCACGGGCGTCGTGCTGGTCGGCCTCAACCAGGCCGACGACAACACGGTCAACACCATCAAGATCGGCGTGAAGCTGGCCCTGCTGATCGTGATCCTCGGGCTCGTCTATGTGAAGCGGGACGACGAGAAGGTGGACAAGGGCCTCTTCGGGCTCGTCGGGCTGCTGACCACCGCGAACATCTTCATCGCGGTGCTCTGGACCTGACGGCCACGGCGGACGACCGCACGGCTCCCGCCGCGACGGCCAGCCACCCCGCCACCGCGATCCACAGCAGCACCTGCCCGGGCCCCTTGAGCCAGGGGATGTCGAGGGCGGTCGCGACCGACAGGGCCGCCACCGCCGTCATCCCCATCGGGAAGACGGACGCCCAGCGTCGTACGTCGTGCCGGGGTCTACGCCACACCAGCTCCGCGACGACGAGGACGCAGTACCAGAAGAGGTCGAGCACCAGCAGCGCGACGGTCACGGCGCGCAGGACGCGCTGGTCGTCGTTGTTCCACAGGTACGGGTTCACGTGGTGCGCGGTGATGAGCTTGGCCCCGGCCAGCGCCGAGATGGCGAGCGCGCCGCCCGCGATCCAGTGGTCCCCGGCGCCCCGGGCCACCTCCCGGAGGTCGAAGTGCGCGAGCGCCACCCCGTAGAGGGCGATCCCGAGCCAGAACAGCACCAGCGCCGTATGCGCGAGCCACTCCGGGCCCACGGCCGCGGCGAGCGTGGCGCCCAGCACCGCGAGCCCCTGCGTGGCCACGCACACGAGGAACACGACTCCCGTCATACGGCGCTTCCAGTGCCGCATGACGTTGAGGAGCAGCACCGGCCAGAGGACGGCCGACAGTGCGAGCAGGGCCTCGGCCGGCCCCTGCCACCCCAGTGCGGACAGCCCCGTACCGAGCACGGTGGTCGCCGCGACGGCGGTGAGCCCGGCCGGTGTGCCCGCCTCCTCCACCCACCGCTCCCGCTCGCGCAGCAGCCGGACGACGAAGTCCGCGGCGAGCGCGAGCCAGCCGGCGGACGCCAGGGCCAGCGCGATACGGGACAGGGTCTCGTAGCCGGTCAGATGCAGCCCGACCGAGATGATGCCGGTGGCCATGACGGCGGCACCGGCGGCGGGCGGTCGCTGGGCCCACCAGGTGCGGAGCGGGGAGACGGCTGCTGGCATGGGCCCGATGCTAGGGATCTTCGGGCCGGTTGCCCGCGGGCCACGCGCGCGCGTGGCGGATGACAAGCCTCACGCGCGCGTGCCCCGCAGGAACGCGTTACGCCGGACGCACCACGCTGTGGATGATCGAGGTCCCGGCGTAGTAGATCGACTCCTCGCGGACGTACGCACCCGGCTTCGGCGCGTGGATCATCATGCCGTTGCCGATGTAGAGACCCACGTGGCTGACGTCGTCGTAGAAGAAGACCAGGTCACCGGGCTGGGCGTCGGAGAGGGAGACCGTCGTGCCCGCGTTCACCTGGTCGGTTGTGACGCGCGGCAGTGTGACGCCGGCGGCCTTCCAGGCGGCCTGGGTGAGTCCGGAGCAGTCGTACGAGCCGGGGCCCGTCGCGCCCCAGACGTACGGCTTGCCGATCTGGGCGCGGGCGAAGGCGATGGCCTTGGCGGCCTTGGTGGCGTACGAGGAGTCCGTGGTGGTCGAGCTCGACGAACCGGTCGAGGTGCTCGACGACGACTCCTGCTGGGCCGCCTTCTCGGCCGCCGCCTTCTCCGCGGCTGCCTGCTGCTGTGCCAGCGCGGCCGCCTTGCGGTCGGCCTCCTCCTGCTTCTTCTTCTCGATCGCCGCGAGCCGCGCCTTCTCCTCGGCGGTCAGGTCCGAGAGCAGTTCGCGGGCCGCGGAGAGCTTCTTCTGGACGTCTGCCTTGGACGTCTTGAGCGCGCTCTGCGAGGTGGTCAGCGTCTGCAGGCTCTTGGAGGCCTCCGCGCGCTTCTTCGTCGTGGCGGCCTGCTCCGTGATGTAGTCGTCGACGGCCGCCTTCTGGCGGGTGGTCAGACGGCTCATCAGCTGGGTCTGGTCGAAGTAGTCCTGCGGGTCGTCGGCGAGCAGGAGGGTCGCGGTGTCGGGGGCGGAGGCCCCGGTGCGGTACTGCGCCGCCGCGAACGAACCCAGCTCCTCGCGCGAGGTGTTGAGCTTCTCGGTGCGCTTGGCGACGTCGTCGAGGAGCGTGTCGACCTTCTTGCGCTGCTTGGAGGTCTTCTCCTTCGCCGCGTTGTACTTCTCGGTGGCCGTCTCGGCCTGGTGGTAAAGGTCGTTGACCTTCTTCTCGACTTCTTCGAGGCTCGGCCTGGGCTCGGCCGAGGGCGCGGCGTTCGCCGTCTGGGAGAGCAGGGCCACCGAGGTGAGCGCCGCCGTCGCCAGGGCGGCGGGGGTCCGTATGCCTGCTACGCGCGTACCCGTAGGACGCGGTGTGCGATGCGACGCCAAGAGAGGCGACTCCTTCCGTCATCCGCCTACCGAGTTAGCTGTCGGGTTCGGGCGGGTGGTTCCGGAAGGTTTGCCCTACGGTCCTTGCCCCACAAGGCAGGTGGACCGATTCACCCCAAGGTCGGTTGGGTCCCCGGCTCCGGCTGCCGCGAGGGCGCGCCGAACTCGGCGGAGGCCGCACGGCCCGGCGATGTTCGCCGGTGCGGGTCGAGCGGCCTGCCCGGCACGCTAGCCAACTCGTGTGGCCCGTGTGAAGGTTGATGTGCGATATGCCCGATACATTTTCGTGACCTTTGCCCTGGGCGTCACCCCGCGCGGTCAATTCGGAGTGATCTATGGCGACTTGTCGGGAGTGGTGACGTCCGCCCCGCTCCGGGCGTTAGCTTGCAATCGGTCACGGTCGGATGCCGCGTCGGCTCTCGTGCGACAGCGGGCAGCCGTACGTCGCCGAAGCCGGGGTGCCCGGCAAGGCGACGATCGTCGCCGACCGTGACGGACCGGGTCTGGAGGGTGAGAGGGTGCCGGGCGACCGGCTCCGGAAGATCCTGGGCTTCTGAGCCGCGTCACGACTTCCGGTCGAGTTTTCAGGGTGGCGGCGGGCTGTCAGTGGGGCGGCCTAGACTCGGAGAGCGATGAGCAGCCTCTTTGATGACAGCTTCCTGGCGGACCTCAAGCCCTCACGGGCCCACGAGGAAGAACCCCCGCCGCCGCCCGAGGACGATCACGTACCGGAACCCGTTCCGGACGATCTGTTCGGCGGGAAGTTCGACGTGCCGCCGGACCGGGACGCGTACTACCGCGACGGCGCGCCCCGGCCCGCCGTGGACGCGGCGGCGCTGCTGGACGGGCTGAACGAGAACCAGCGGGCGGCCGTGGTGCACTCCGGCTCCCCGCTGCTCATCGTGGCCGGCGCGGGCTCCGGCAAGACCCGTGTGCTCACGCACCGGATCGCGTATCTGCTGGCCGAGCGCAATGTCCACCCCGGCCAGATCCTCGCGATCACCTTCACGAACAAGGCCGCGGGCGAGATGAAGGAGCGCGTCGAGCACCTCGTCGGCCCCCGCGCGGGTGCGATGTGGGTGATGACCTTCCACAGCGCGTGCGTGCGGATCCTGCGCCGCGAGAGCAAGAAGCTCGGCTTCACCTCCTCGTTCTCGATCTACGACGCCGCCGACAGCAAGCGTCTGATGGCCCTGGTCTGCCGCGACCTGGACCTCGACCCCAAGCGCTTCCCGCCGAAGTCGTTCAGCGCCAAGATCTCGAACCTGAAGAACGAGCTGATCGACGAGGAGGACTTCGCGGCCCAGGCCGCCGACGGCTTCGAGAAGACCCTCGCCCAGGCCTACGCGATGTACCAGTCGCGGCTGCGCGAGGCCAACGCGCTCGACTTCGACGACCTGATCATGACGACGGTCAATCTGCTCCGCGCCTTCCCGGACGTCGCCGAGCACTACCGCCGCCGCTTCCGCCACGTCATGGTCGACGAGTACCAGGACACCAACCACGCGCAGTACGCCCTGGTCAGGGAGCTGGTGGGGCCCGCCGACAGCGACCCCGGCGAGCTGTGCGTCGTGGGCGACGCCGACCAGTCGATCTACGCCTTCCGCGGCGCGACCATCCGCAACATCCTCCAGTTCGAGGAGGACTACTCGGACGCGACGACGATCCTGCTGGAGCAGAACTACCGCTCCACGCAGACGATCCTGTCCGCCGCCAACGCGGTCATCGAGCGCAACGAGTCCCGCCGCCCCAAGAACCTGTGGACCAACGCGGGCGCCGGTTCGAACATCACGGGCTATGTCGCCGACACCGAGCACGACGAGGCACAGTTCGTCGCCGACGAGATAGACCGTCTCACCGACGCGGGCGAGGCCAAGGCGGGCGACGTCGCCGTCTTCTACCGTACGAACGCGCAGTCCCGCGTCTTCGAAGAGATCTTCATCCGCGTCGGCCTGCCCTACAAGGTCGTCGGCGGTGTCCGCTTCTACGAACGCAAGGAGGTCCGGGACGTCCTCGCGTATCTGCGCGTGCTGTCGAACCCGGAGGACTCCGTCCCGCTGCGCCGCATCCTCAACGTCCCCAAGCGCGGCATCGGCGACCGCGCCGAGGCGATGATCGACGCACTGTCGCAGCGCGAGAAGATCAGCTTCGCGCAGGCCCTGCGCCGCGTCGACGAGGCGTACGGGATGGCGGCGCGCTCGACGAACGCGGTCAAGAGGTTCAACACGCTCATGGAGGACCTCCGTACGATCGTGGAATCGGGCGCCGGCCCGGCCACCGTGCTGGAGGCGGTCCTCGAACGCACCGGCTATCTCGCCGAGTTGCAGGCCTCGACCGACCCGCAGGACGAGACCCGTATCGAGAACCTCCAGGAACTCGCCGCCGTGGCCCTGGAGTTCGAGCAGGAGTCCGGCGAGGGCGAGGCAGCGGGCGAGACCGCGGCGCCCGTCGGGCTCGCCGCGTTCCTGGAGCGGGTCGCGCTCGTCGCCGACTCCGACCAGATCCCGGACGAGGACGACGGCAACGGCGTCATCACCCTGATGACCCTGCACACCGCCAAGGGCCTCGAATTCCCCGTGGTCTTCCTGACCGGCATGGAGGACGGCGTCTTCCCGCACATGCGTGCGCTGGGACAGGTCAAGGAACTGGAGGAGGAGCGGCGCCTGGCGTACGTCGGCATCACGCGCGCGCGGGAACGGCTGTATCTCACCCGGTCGTCCATGCGCAGCGCGTGGGGGCAGCCCTCGTACAACCCGCCGTCGCGCTTCCTGGAGGAGATCCCGGAGGCCCACCTGGACTGGAAGCGCACGGGTGCCATGGCTCCCGTGTCGTCGGGTCCGGCCTCGGGCATCGCGGCGTCCCTGTCGTCCTCGCGCTCGCGGTCCGCCGCCTCGGGGGCCTCCGGGTTCGCGACGCGCCGCGGTGCCTCCGAGAAGCCGGTGGTCTCGCTGGCGGTCGGGGACCGCGTCACACACGACCAGTTCGGCCTCGGAACCGTCGTCGGCGTGAAGGGGACGGGCGCGAACGCGGAGGCGACGGTCGACTTCGGGGAGCCGAAGCCGAAGCGGCTGCTGCTGCGGTACGCGCCGGTGGAGAAGCTGTAGGGCGGTAGGCGTGGGCGGGGCCCGGCAGTTGTTACGCCGGGTCCCAGGCGCAGGCGATGACCCCGGTTGTATGCCAGGGGTTGTTACGTCGCGGGGGTTCGAGGGTTGTTACGTCGGGTCCAGGCCGTGGCTGCGCAGCCACGGCAGCGGGTCGATCGCCGAGCCGCCGGCCGGGCGGACCTCGAAGTGCAGGTGCGGACCGGTGGAGTTGCCGGAGTTCCCGGAGAAGGCGATGGGGTCACCGGCCTTGACGGTCGTGCCCGACGCGACCTTGTAGCTGGAGAGGTGGCAGTACCAGGTCTCCGTGCCGTCCTTGGCGGTGACGATCGCCATGTTCCCGTACGCACTGTTCCACTGCGTGCGGACGGTCCCGTCGGTCGCGGCCATCACCGTCGTACCGTACGAGACCGGGAAGTCGATGCCCGTGTGCACGGACATCCAGTTGATGCCCGCCTGGCCGAAGTAGGCGCTGAGCCCCTTCTGCGTGACCGGCAGCGCGAACTTCGGCCGCAGTCGCTCCTTGCGGGCGGCTTCCGCCGCCGCCTTCTGCTTCTCGGCTGCCTGCTGGGCCTTGAGGTCGATACGTTCCTGCGTCCGGCTGGCCCGGTCGGCGAAGTCGTCCGCGCCCGCGGAGAGACTCTGCAGCTGGGTGTCCAACTTGTTGTTGGCGGCGGACGGTTTCACCGAGGTCGCGTCGGCCGCGCTGGCCGAGGTGTCCTTGCTGTCGCTTCCGCCGATGCTGCCGACGGAGGCCGCGGCGATCCCGGCGACGCCCATCACACAAGCCGAGGGCACTGCGACGGTCAGCAGAGCGGAACGTTTCGCGGGAGTACGGCGACGGGAGCGGGAGGCGGACCGCGAAGCGGCGCGCGGGGCCGGGGTGACCTCTTCCATGTCGTCGAGCAGCGGCGTCTCGTACTCGTCGCCGGTGTCGTCCGTGTCGGCGGAGGTCTCGAACTCGTCGTCCGCGGCGGCGGGTTGTTCGTACGGGAGCTGCTCGAACGTGGAGGTCGCCTGCTGGTCGAAGGACTCGGGCGCGAGCGGCTCGGCCTGGTGCTCATACGACTCGGCCTGCGGATGCTGCTGTTCGTACGCGTCGGCCTGCGGGTGCTGGTGCTGGTGCTCGTACGCGTCGGGCTGTGTGTGGTCGTACGACTCGTAAGTGTCGTGGCCGCCGACGGTGTTCCACTGCGTCGCGTCGTACGCGCCCGTCTCCTGGGACGGCGCGCTCCACTGCTGGGTGTGGTCGAGCGGCTGATCGGTCTGGAGCCAGGCGGTCGCGTCCCACTGGCCCGAGGTGTCGGGGCCCGGATGCTGCGCGGGGATGTCGGCGAGCTGCTGGTAACCGGTCGCCCACGTGGTCGTTTCGTAGCTGCCGGTGTCGTACGCGGCCTGGTGCTGTGCGGCGTACGGGTCGTAGTTCAACGTCTGGTGACTGCCGGTGCTCCACTGCGTGGCGTCGTACGAACCCGTGCCGCCGCCCTGGCCCGTCATGTCGCCGAAGAGGGGGTCGGTCGCGAAGCTCGTGGTCGCGTAACTGCCCGTGGCGCCCGCGCCGGTGTCAAAACCGGTGGTGGTGTAGCCGTCGTAGGTGGTGAAGTCGCCGTACTGGACTTCCTGCCCGCCGTACGACGCGTAGAGCGCCGAGGCGGCATCGGAAGCCGGAGCCGGGGGAGTTGCGGTCCCCGACGGGTGACGGTCGTTCACCAACTTCTCTTTCGCCTCGACAACAGGGGCTGGTAGAGCAGTGCGGCTGGCAGAGCAGTGCGGTGACTGTACCCGGCGGTACGCGGGCGGGACAATCTTCGGCAGGTTTCCCTCGCGCAGGAAACGGGCATTCGGCCGTGTTTCGGGGGAGGGCAGGCACGGCTTTGGCCTGACGTTCGAAGAGTGTTCGAAGCCAAGAGGGTGTTGGGCGGCTGTATGGCGCCTGTTACGCCACTGTCAGGCCGTCGGTCTGGGTGCCGGAGCGGGTGGCGGAGCCGACTCCTGGCTCCTCCATGTCGAGCGCCTGCCGTATCCCTGCCGCCACGGCGGGATGCACGGGCAGGGCGAGATGGCCGACTCCGCTCACGCGCACGTTCTGCGCGAGCAGGTCCGGGTGGTCGACGCAGGCCGTCTCCAGCGGGTCCATCAGATGGTCGAGATCGCTCCAGAAGCTGACGAAGTGCGTACGGCAGCCCGGTGCGGGCCGGCGCAGTTCCTCGATGACCTCGGAACCCGGGCGCATCTGGCGGACGATCGGGTGCGCGTTCATCAACGGGGCGACACGGGTGCCCGAGTGCGGGGTGCCGAGCGTGACGAGGGTGCGTACATGGAGGTCTCCGCCGAGGCACTGCACGTAGTAGCGCGCGATCAGTCCGCCGAGGCTGTGTCCGACGATGTCCACCTGGTCGTGACCGGTGCGCTCACATATCTCCTCTATGTGGCGGCCGAGCAGTTCCGCGGCGGTACGGATGTCGCAGGTCAGCGGTGAGTAGTTGAGCGACTCGACGTGCTGCCTGCCGTGCTGGGCGAGGTTGCGGCGCAGCAGGACGAAGACCGAGCGGTTGTCGATGAAACCGTGCAGCAGGACGACCGGGGGCTTGGCCTCGGTGGGCAGCCGGGCGGCGTCGGGCGACGGGAGGGCGGGGGCGGTGCGGCGCTCCGGGGTGATGCCCGAGGGGTAGAGGAGGAGGTGCCCGGCGAGGATCGCGAGTTCCAGGGCCGTTGCCTTCAGGAGGGTCACCGAGAGTCCGGCCAGTCCGGCCAGTCTGCTCGGGAGCAGCCGCTGACAGAGGGGGAGAAAGGGCGACGTCGCCCGGGTGACCTTCATGGCCGACCTCCAGTCGGCACGCGGAGGACCGCTCTGTCCCCCGTGTGCCCTCGTGGAAAGCCACGGTGGCGGTGACGGCGGTGGCCGACGGTGCGTGTGCGGCGTGTGAGGTGCCGGTTACGCTACGGGGTTTCCCTGCCGGGGGGTGTGAGGGGTGCGATGGGTGGCGCGACGGTACGAGGGGCGCGACCGTCGCGGATTCCCGTCGTTCCGTCGTTCCGCAGTTCCAAGTTCCATCGTCCTCGTGCCGGCGTGGCTCCCCGCTGTCGTGCCGTTGCCGTTGTGCCCCACCACCACGGTGTCCCGCTGACGGTGCGGTGGTGCGGCCACCTGGTCGCGGCTCTCCTTGCGCAGGCTCCGGTTGTGGCCCCTGTGCCACAGATCCCTGCGGCACGTGTGCCGCAGGATGTGGAGCATGCGCGGCTAACTTGTCCCAGTGTGTGATTTCCCCCTCGGTCTCCACCGCGAAACTGCCGGTTGCGGGATGCTGGCGATAACGTTCGTTCACTTCCCCGGCGGGTTTGGTGCGGGATGCCTGTGCTGGGTGGTGTATCCGGTGTAGTGGGCGGCGAAATATGCGATACGTATCGGTATTCGGTAGTTGGCAATCAGTAGTCGGTAGTTAGCGGTTCGTAGTCGCCTCTTGGCGGTCCGTAGCCGGTCGCTAGCGGTCGGTAGTCGGTAGTCAGTTGTCAGTGGCCATGTGTCGGTAGTCGGTACAGGTTGATGTAGTCGGTTCATGGAGGCAGTGATGGGTGTGGCAGCCGGTCCGATCCGCGTGGTGGTGGCCAAGCCGGGGCTCGACGGCCACGATCGGGGGGCCAAGGTGATCGCGCGGGCGCTGCGCGACGCCGGTATGGAGGTCATCTACACCGGCCTCCATCAGACCCCCGAGCAGATCGTCGACACCGCGATCCAGGAGGACGCCGACGCGATCGGTCTCTCGATCCTCTCCGGCGCCCACAACACGCTCTTCGCGGCCGTCATCGAGCTCCTCAAGGAGCGCGACGCGGAGGACATCAAGGTCTTCGGCGGCGGCATCATCCCTGAGGCGGACATCGCGCCCCTCAAGGAGAAGGGCGTCGCGGAGATCTTCACGCCCGGGGCGACGACTGTGTCGATCGTGGACTGGGTGCGGGCGAATGTCAGGCAGCCCGCAGGCGCGTAGCGCCTCCGGCGGGGCGCGGGCCGTCCCATCCCTGGGGGCTGCGCCCCCAGACCCCCGCTGAAGAGATTGCGCAGTTCCCCGCGCCCCTTAAGGGGCGCGGGGAACTGCGCGACAAGCCCCCACCCACCCGCAGCCGAAGAACCGGCCTACGGGGTCTGGGGCGGAGCCCCAGACGGATGGGACGGGTAGGGGCGGCGGGGGCGAAAACCGCCTCATGGCGCCGCGAGCTCTGATGCCATGGTCGCGCGCAAGCGCAGTGTGGTGACGAGGCGTTGGAAGGCCTCGGCCCAGTAGCTGCCGGCTCCTGGCGCGGTGTTCTCCGACTCGTCGGGCACAGAGGTCAGCCCATCGAGCCGCACAGCCTCCCCCGGATCGAGGCACCGCTCGGCCAACCCCATCACCCCACTGAAGCTCCACGGATAACTCCCGGCATCCCGCGCGATATCGAGCGCGTCGACCACGGCCCGCCCCAAAGGCCCCGCCCAGGGAACCGCACACACTCCGAGCAACTGAAACGCCTCGGACAACCCATGCGTACCGATGAACCCCGCCACCCACTCGGCCCGCTCCCCGGCCCCCAACGTGGCCAGCAGCTTCGACCGCTCAGCAAGGGACACCGCCCCCGGCCCGCCGGCCTCCGGCGCGGAGGGTGCCCCGAGGAGCGCCCTGGACCACCCGGGATCACGCTGCCGCACCGCCGCCCGACACCACGCGGCATGCAACTCGCCCTGCCAGTCGTCCGCCACGGGCAATGCCACGATCTCCTCCGGCGTACGGCCCCCGAGCCGACCCGGCCACGTCCCGAGCGGCGCTGCTTCGACCAACTGGCCCAGCCACCAGGACCGTTCGCCCCGCCCCGCCGGAGGCTTCGGCGCCACACCGTCCCGCTCCATGCCCGCGTCGCACTCGTGCGGTGCCTCGACGACGATCATGGGCGTGCCCCGCATGCGGTCGACGGCCACGCACGAACCGGCCCGGGCCGCCATCCGCGCGGCGAGCGCGGAACCCGGCAGCGCGGACAGCAACTCCGCCGCCGTCGCCCGTACATTGCGGCTCCGGTCGGTCAGCGCCCGTTCCAGGAACGGCTCGTCCGCCGCGCACAGCCCCGACCGCAGCGAGTCGAGGAACATCAGCCGGTCCTCGGCCCGCTCCGTCGCCCAGGTCGTGGTGAGCAACTCGCGTGCGGCGTCGGGTTCCTTGGCCCGTATCGCCGAGAGCAGCGCGACCCGCTCGGCGAAAAGCCCCTCCTGCCACAGCTGTTGTACGCGCTCGGCCTCCTCCGGTCCCGGCAGCGCGGCCCCGCCGCCCGGTGCGGAGCGCAGCGCGAACCGCCACTCCTGGTTCAGCCGCGCCAGCCAGAACGCCCGTGGCCCCGCGAAGGCCAGGGCCGCCGGCCGTAGATCCGTACGTCCCCGGGCCGCGTCGAGCAGCGCGGGCAGGGCCTGCGGGGGTGCCGCGAATCCGCGCGCGTTCGCGAGCGTGAGCCACTGGGGGAGCAGCTCCATGAGGTCCGGCGCCGTCCCCCGGCGGCCACCGCCTCCCGCGCCGGGCCGGTCCGCCAGCAGCATCGCCAGCCTGCGGGCCGCCGCGGGTGGCAGGGCCGGCCGGGGATCCCGCGCCGCCGGCTCCGGACGGGCCGCCGCCCGGGCGGGCCGCACCCCGGCCCGCCGCCGCAGCGTCTCCACCGCGGCCGCGTCCAGCAACGCCACCGGGGCCTCCCGCCCCGGCCCCCACCCCGGAGGCGTACGCCGCTCGGTCCCGAGCAACGCCACGGTGACGAGCTCCTCCCAGGAGCCGCCGGCGGGCGCGCCCGCGGAGGCCGAGGTCGTGTTCATGAGCGTCCTTTCCGTACGGAGTTGGTTGGCGCGGAGGTGATGGGCGCGGGGTTGGCGGGCGCGGGGTTGGTGGCCACGGAGGTGATAGGCGCGGGGTTGGTGATCACGGAGGTGATAGGTGCGGAAGTGGTGGTCGCGGATGTGATGGGCACGGAGGTAGTAGCCACGGATGTGGTGATCACGGATACGCCGCGGGTGCCCGGGGTGCCCGGGCTGCATAGGACGCCCAGGCCCCCCAGGGCGCCCGCGTTGGTCAGCACAGCGCCACCGCTTCCCCCGCGCCCTCCGGCCAGGCCGTCAGTGGAGTGAAGCCGCGGTGGCCGCACTCGCCGAAGACTGTGACGGGGGCGCCGCCGGAGAGAGCGACGAGCCGCCACAGGTCGGGGCGGGATAGGGCGGAGTGCGTGAGGGGGAGGGCCAAGCCGCCCTCGGCATCGGCGAGTTGCCAGGTGTCGCCGTCCGGGGTGGGGACGACCCGGTCCAGGGTGACCGGGCAGGAGTCCAGCCAGGGGTCGGCCCGCAGAGCCTCTCCGTAGCGGGCGGCAGCCTGGGGTGTGGTCAGCCCCGGTGGCCGTATCGCCGCGGGTGCGGGAGGCGTGAACTGCTCGCCCAGCGCGGCCCGCAGCTGTCCGGCGCCAGGGTACGAGGACACCTCCGCCTCGAAGGCCAGCCCCACGGGCAGCGTCAGCTCCGGTGCGCGGCCGGCCGCGCCGTAGGAGAGGAGCAGGACCGTGCGGTCGGACTCCGTGCCGTGCAGCCAGATTCTGCGCGTCGTGAGACGGGCGTCCGCCGTGTCGTACTGGGCGAGGACCAGCCAGCGGTCCCGCAGCGGCGGGCCGTCCGCCGAGCCGGACAGTCCGACCCGTGAACGGACCGTCGCGGCAAGGCCGTCCGGCAGCCGCTCGCGTCGCAGCCAGCCCTGGTCGAGGAGGTGGAGCAGCGCGCACTCCTCCAGCAGTCGCACCGGCCAGCCCGGACCGGACGACGGGATCGCCCCCAATTCCCTCACCCGCGCGGCCAGACCGGGTGCCTGTGCGTCGACCATCCGGGCCGCCGCCTCCTCCCACAGCCCGTACCCCTCCCGCTCGGCCGAGGCGAGGCCGCCGCGCAGCAGATCCGCCAGCCGCTGCTCCAGCTCCGCCGCCCCCGCGGTGATCCGCTCGGCCCGCCGCTCCGCCCTGCGCCGGGCCGCCTCCGGGTCACCCGACGGCGCGGCTCCAGATGCCCCGCCCGCCGTCGTCCTCTCCTGTGCGCGCTTCTTTCTCCCCTCTATCCACTGCTCCGCCCAGTCCGGCGCCTGCCCCGGCGGCACCGAGCCGTCCGCGCCCGCCCAGAGCAGCAGCAGCCCCAGCGCGTGCTTGCACGGGAACTTGCGGCTGGGGCAACTGCACTTGTAAGCGGGCCCGGTGGAGTCCGCGATGTCGATGACCGTCTGATACGGCTTGCTGCCACTTCCCCTGCACAGTCCCCACACCGTCCCCTCGTCAGAACTGCCTGCCTCGGACCACGGTCCGGCCGCGCCGAGTTTGCTCCCCGCCTTGCGTGACGCGGCGTCAGGCGCCAGTGCCAGCACCTGATCCGCCGTCCAGCGCACCGCCTGCTGAGTCATGTCATCGAAGGTAGATCCCGCCACTGACAATCGGCCCTCGCGAGCATGTTTGTGCAGGTCAGAGCGCATTGTCAGTGGCGTGGTGCACGGTGGTACCAGATCCGAACCGGCCGAGCTGGAGGGGGACCGAGCCATGTCCGTGTCCGTTGAACCGACGTCCGTCGATATGCCTGCGGGAGAGCGCGCGGGAGAGCGTGCGGGAGCGACCGCGGACGAGACGGGCGAGGCGCTGCGACCGCACGCCGAGCATGCCTTCGCCGCCGAACTCGCCGCGCTGGCAGCGCAGGACGACCGGCCCCGCCCGGCCCGCTGGCGGCTGTCGCCGTGGGCGGTCGCGACCTATCTGCTCGGCGGCACCCTGCCGGACGGCACGGTGATCACTCCCAAGTACGTGGGACCGCGCCGCATCGTCGAGGTCGCCGTCACCACGCTCGCCACCGACCGGGCGCTGCTCCTCCTCGGCGTGCCCGGCACCGCCAAGACCTGGGTTTCCGAGCACCTGGCCGCCGCGGTCAGCGGCGACTCGACGCTGCTCGTGCAGGGCACGGCCGGCACGCCGGAGGAGGCGATCCGGTACGGCTGGAACTACGCGCAGCTGCTCGCGCACGGACCCAGCCGGGACGCGCTCGTGCCCAGCCCCGTCATGCGCGCCATGGCCGAGGGCATGACGGCCCGCGTCGAGGAGCTGACGCGCATCCCGGCCGACGTACAGGACACGCTCATCACGATCCTGTCGGAAAAGACGCTGCCGATACCGGAGTTGGGCTCGGAAGTGCAGGCCGTCCGCGGCTTCAACCTGATCGCCACGGCCAACGACCGCGACCGCGGGGTCAACGAACTGTCGAGCGCGCTGCGCCGCCGCTTCAACACGGTGGTGCTCCCGCTGCCGGAGAGCGCCGACGCCGAGGTCGACATCGTCTCGCGCCGCGTCGACCAGATCGGCCGCTCCCTCGACCTGCCCGCCGCGCCCGACGGCACCGACGAGATCCGCCGCGTCGTCACCGTCTTCCGCGAGCTGCGGGACGGGATCACGGCCGACGGGCGTACGAAGCTGAAGTCGCCCAGCGGCACCCTGTCCACCGCCGAGGCCATCTCGGTCGTCACCAACGGCCTCGCCCTGGCCGCCCACTTCGGCGACGGCGTCCTGCGGGCGAGCGACGTCGCGGCCGGAATTCTCGGCGCCGTCGTCCGCGATCCGGCGGCCGACCGCGTCATCTGGCAGGAGTACCTGGAGGCGGTCGTCCGCGAGCGGGACGGCTGGAAGGACTTCTACCGGGCCTGCCGGGAGGTGAGCGCATGACGGTCTTCACCGCGGGGCCGTTGCTGCTGGGGGTGCGGCATCACGGCCCCGGGTCGGCGCGGGCGGTACGGGCCGCGTTGGAGGCGGCCGCTCCCCGGGTCGTGCTGATCGAGGGACCCCCGGAGGCGGACGCACTCATCCCGCTCGCCGCCGACAAGGAGATGCGGCCCCCGGTCGCCCTCCTCGCCCATGTCGTGGACGAGCCCGGCCGCTCCGCCTTCTGGCCGCTGGCCGAGTTCTCACCGGAGTGGGTGGCGATCCGGTGGGCCCTGGACCACGGGCTGCCGGCTCGCTTCATCGACCTTCCGGCGACCCACACGCTGGCGTGGGGCAAGGAGGAGCCGCCGCCCGAACCCGACCGGCCCCCCGGCGAACCCGGCCTGCCCGCTGACGAGCCCGATCTGTCCGCGGACGAGGCAGTGCGGATCGACCCCCTCGGTGTACTCGCCGAGACGGCCGGCTACGACGATCCCGAGCGCTGGTGGGAGGACGTGGTCGAGCACCGAAGCGGGGCGGGGAGCGATCCGTTCGCGCCGTTCGCCGTGCTCGAGGAGGCGATGGGGGCGCTGCGGGAGGCGTACGGGGTCGGGGGACACGACCGGGACCTGGTCCGGGAGGCGCACATGCGGCTCCAGCTGAGGGCGGCGCAGCGGGAGTTCGGCGACGAGGTGGCCGTGGTGTGCGGGGCCTGGCACGTGCCCGCGCTACGGCAGAAGACCACGGCCGGCGCCGACCGGGCGCTGCTCAAGGGGCTGCCCAAGGCGAAGGCCGACATGACGTGGGTGCCCTGGACGCACCGCCGGCTGGCCCGGATCAGTGGGTACGGCGCGGGCATCGACTCGCCGGGTTGGTACGGGCATCTGTTCGCCGCCCCCGACCGCCCCGTCGAGCGCTGGATGACCAAGGTGGCCCGGCTGCTGCGCGACGAGGACCGGATGGTGTCGTCCGCGCATGTCATCGAGGCGGTGCGGCTGGCCGACACGCTCGCCGCGATGCGCGGCCGCCCGCTGCCGGGACTGACCGAGACCACCGATGCCGTACGGGCCGTGATGTGCGAGGGCTCGGACGTGCCGCTGGCCCTCGTGCGGGACCGGCTCGTGGTGGGCGATGTGCTGGGGGAGGTGCCGGAGTCCGCCCCCGCGGTGCCGTTGCAGCGCGACCTGGCGCGGCTCCAGCGCCGGCTGCGGCTCAAACCGGAGGCGCTGGAGCGGGAGCTGGAGCTCGACCTGCGCAAGGAGACCGACGCCGAGCGCAGCAGGCTGCTGCACCGGCTGCGGCTCCTCGGCGTCGAGTGGGGCGAGCCCTCCGCGTCGCGGAGCAGTACCGGCACCTTCCGGGAGACCTGGCGGCTGCGCTGGGAGCCGGAGCTGTCGGTGCGGGTCGCCGAGGCCGGCGTATGGGGCACGACGGTACTCGCCGCCGCGACGGCCAAGACCGAGTCGGACGCCGTCGCCGCGCCCTCGCTGGCCGATGTCACGGCACTCGCCGAGCGCTGTCTGCTCGCCGAACTCCCGGACGCCTTGCCGGTGGTGATGCGGGTCCTCGCCGACAGAGCCGCCCTTGACGCGGACGTCGGCCACCTCGCCCAGGCCCTGCCCGCCCTGGTCCGCTCCCTGCGGTACGGCGATGTGCGCGGCACGGACACCCACGCCCTGACCGGCGTCGCGGTGGGCCTCGCCGAGCGGATCTTCGTCGGCCTCCCCCCGGCCTGCGCGGCCCTCGACTCCGAGGCCGCCGAGGACATGCGCGGCCATGTGGACGCGGTGCAGGGGGCCGTGGGACTCCTGGGGGAGACGTCCACGACGTCACCCGGTGGCGTACAGCCGTCCGGCGACGGACCGGCGTCCCGCGGTATACGCGGCCGCTGGCACTCCGTGCTCCGGGTGCTGGCCGGGCGTGACACCGTGCCGGGGGTGATCCGCGGGCGGGCCGTACGACTGCTGCTGGACGAGGGCGAGTTGGCGCAGGACGAGGCCGCGCGGCTCATGGGCCTTGTGCTGTCGCCGGGGACGGCGCCCGGGGACGCGGCCGCGTGGATCGAGGGCTTCGTCGGGGGCGGCTCCGGCGGCGGGATGCTGCTGGTGCACGACGAGCGGTTGCTCGGCCTGGTGGACGCATGGCTGACCGGGGTGCCGGCGGAAGCGTTCACGGATGTGCTGCCGCTGCTGCGGCGGACGTTCTCGGCATACGAGGCGGGCGTGCGCAGGACGCTGGGCGAGCTCGTCAGGCGTGGGCCGGGAGCCCCGGGGCGCACCGCGGCCGCCACCTCCGGGATACCCGGGTTCGCCCCCGACCTCGACCGCGAGCGCGCGGACGCCGTACTGCCCGTGCTGAGCCTGCTGCTGGGGCTGGACGAGACCGACGACGGCGACTCCGAGGACAGCGACGCTGACGAGAACAACGCCGAGAACAACGCCGACGACAACGCCGACAACAACCTTGTGGAGGTGGCCCGATGACCGCAGCGCCGGTGGACGCGCCGGGCACGGCCCGTACGGCCGATGTGCGCGACGAGCGGCTCCGGCGCTGGCGTCTCGTGCTCGGCGGTGACGAGGCGGACGGCACCGGATGCGTGCTCGCCGGGCAGGACGCCGCGATGGACGGGGCGCTCGGCGCGCTGTACGGGAAGGGGGGCAAGGGGCAGCCGGGGCGGGACCGTTCGGCGGGGCTCGGGGCGTCGGCGCCCTCGGTCGCGCGCTGGCTCGGGGACATCCGGACGTACTTCCCGTCGTCCGTCGTCCAGGTCATGCAGCGCGACGCCATCGACCGGCTCGGGCTGTCCACCTTGCTGCTGGAGCCCGAGATGCTGGAGGCGGTGGAGGCCGACGTCCACCTGGTGGGCACGCTCCTCTCCCTCAACAAGGCCATGCCGGAGACGACGAAGGAGACCGCGCGGGCCGTCGTGCGCAAGGTCGTCGAGGATCTGGAGAAGCGGCTCGCCACCCGCACCCGGGCCACACTCACCGGCGCCCTGGACCGCAGCGCCCGGATCAGCAGACCCCGCCACCACGACATCGACTGGAACCGCACGATCGCGGCGAACCTGAAGCACTACCTGCCCGAGTACCGCACGATCGTGCCCGAGCGGCTGATCGGGTACGGGCGCGCCTCGCAGTCCGTGAAGAAGGAGGTCATCCTCTGCATCGACCAGTCGGGATCGATGGCGGCGTCCGTCGTCTACGCCTCCGTGTTCGGCGCCGTCCTCGCGTCGATGCGGTCCATCTCCACCCGGCTCGTGGTCTTCGACACGGCGGTCGTCGACCTCACCGACCAGCTCGACGACCCGGTCGACGTCCTCTTCGGCACCCAGCTCGGCGGCGGCACGGACATCAACAGGGCGCTGGCGTACTGCCAGTCGCAGATCACCCGGCCCGCCGACACGGTGGTCGTGCTCATCAGCGACCTCTACGAAGGGGGCATACGGAACGAGATGCTGAAGCGGGTCGCGGCGATGAAGGCGTCCGGGGTGCAGTTCGTGACGCTGCTGGCGCTGTCCGACGAGGGGGCGCCCGCGTACGACCGTGAGCACGCGGCGGCGCTCGCGGCCCTGGACGCACCGGCGTTCGCCTGTACGCCCGATCTGTTTCCCGAGGTGATGGCGGCGGCGATCGAGAAGCGTCCGCTGCCGATACCGGACACCAGGTGAGAGGAACGGCAAACCCGGACATGAATACCCATCGGTAACAGGGGACTTGCGCAACCTCGGGAGCCCCGTGCGAGGATCGACGCGGCCTCAGAGCCTTCACCCGGCAACCCTCACCCGCCGTCGTGCACCATCCCCCGCCCTTACCCGCCCTCACCCGCCTTCGCACGGGAGGACCCACCCCCTTGACCCTGTCAGCCGCACTGCCCGGTGCCGCTCTGCGCGTGATGCGTACGGCGGCGGGACGGCGTGCGCTGCAAGTGGTGGTGCTGGTGGGCGGGTTGTTCGCGCTCGGATTCCTCTGCGGGGAGCAGGCGCACGCCGCCGACGGGGTGGTGCCGACGACTCCGGCGCAGGTGGTTCAGTCGGTGAAGAGCTCGGTGAAGAGCTCGGTGACGAGTTCCGTCGAGAAGGGGACTTCGGTCCCTGAGGACGGTTCTGCCGCGTTGAGCACCGTTGTGCCTGTCACCGACACCGCCAAGCACGTCACCGACACCGTCCGGCATGTCGTACGGCCCGTCGGTGATCTGGTGGAGACGGTCACCGACGGGCTGCCGGAGAACCCGCCCGAGATGCTGCCGTCCCTGCCCGGGCTCCCGGATCCGTCAGACCTGCCGGGCCTGCCCGCGCTCCCGGGCACGGGCGGACAGACTCCGCCCGCCGCCGGTGGTTCGGTGCCGCAGGGGCCGGCCGGAGCGACGGGGCAGTCGCACGCCGCGGCGGCCGAACGCGGTGCGGGGCGGCGCGCAGCCGTGGAGGCCACCCCCGCGTACGGGCCGAGCGGCGTTCGCACGGACACCGGTGCCGGTGTCGACGTGCGCCGCGATCACGACGGCGTACGGGCTGGACAGGCCCCCGCCCGCCAGGCGCCCCCTGGCGACCCGACCGGCGCACTGGTCAACCAGGCCGCGGTCGGCGACGGTGCGCCGCGGCACGGCGATCCGCATGCCGTCACTTCTGACCACCGGGCGCCGCTGCGGCTCGCGCCCGGCGCCTCCGCGGTGATGACCGCGGCCGAGACCCGGGACAGGTACCGGGACATTCCCGTTTTCCCCGGCTAGGGCAGCCCTTCCCCCGCTGAACGACCTGCCGCGCGGGGGCGGAACAGGTCTGCCCGCCGTCCGGACACCTCTCCGATCCCCGGACGGATGCCCCGGAATTCGCCAGAAAGCACCGCGAATTCCCGGAATGTCCCGAACTCTCGGAATCCCGAAGGATCTGACGTACCCATGAACAAGAACATCCGCCGTTCCATCGTCATAGCCGCCGGTGTCACCGGCGCGTGGGCGCTCGGCTCCGCCGTCGCCAGCGCGGACGAGCTGCCCGCGTCGTCCCTGTCCACTTCCGACGTGAGTGTCGACGTGACCGACACCGTCGGCGCGGTCACCGACACCGTCGACGGAGTCGTCGGGAACGTGACGAACGACGTGCAGAGCACGGTCTCCGGCGTCACCGACGGCGTCACCGACGGCTCGGCCGTCGACGGCGCGACCTCGACCGTCACGGGCACCGCCGCCAACGCGCAGTCGACGGCCACCACCGTCGCGTCCACCGCCCGGAAGGCCGCGCCGGTGAAGACCGCGGCCACGAAGACCGCCGACCACGCCCGCCGCTACGTCGACGCCGAGGTCCCCTCCGTCACCCCTCTCTCGCAGGCCAAGGCCGCCGTCGCCGCGACCGCGGAGCACGGCACCGGCAAGGCCCGGGAGACCGTCGCCGACGTCAGCGCCCCGCAGGACGAGATCGACTACCTGTTCGGCCCGCTCGGGGCCTTCGCGCCGGAGCTGGAGGAGGCCCTCGCCGGGGCGCAGAGCAGGCTCGCGGCCGCCCAGCGCACCGCGGCCGCCGTGCCGTCCGCCGCGCGGACCAAGGTCCAGCAGACCGTCGCCACGGCAGGAAACACGGCGGGCGACACGGTGACCGGCGCCCGCAGGACCGTCACCGGAGCCCCCGCCCAGGTCCAGGGCGCCGTCGGCACCGCCACCGGCCTCGCGATCCCGGTCGTCGACGAGACCGCCGCCGCCGTCCTGCCGCCGGTCGCCACCACCGCCGTCCACGGCGTCACCCCGGTCGTGGACCACGCCGTCGGAAACGTGACGGCACTGGCGTACGGCGCAGTCGGTGACGTGCGGCCGTTCGCCGGAGGCCTCGTCGGGCAGGTCGCCGACGACACCGTCGCCGCCGTCCTGCCGCCCGTCGCCGCCACCGCCGTGCACGGTGTCGTCCCGGTCGCCGGGCAGGCCGTCGGGGACGCGGGCGCACTGGCGTACGGCGTGGCCGGTGACGTCCAGCCCTTCGCGGGCGGTGTCGTGGGCGACGCGGGGACGCTCGCGTACGGGGTCACGGGCCAGGTCGGCCCCTTCGCGCACGGCGTGACCGACCAGGTGCAGCCCTTCGCCGGCGGCGTGGCCGGCGCGGTGCAGCCCGTCGTGCAGACCGTGGTGGATCAGGTCCAGCCCGTCACGTACGGCGTCGGCCACAGCGCCAACAACCTGGCGTACGGCGTGGCCGGCGACGTCCAGCCGTTCGCGGGCGGAGTCGTGGGCGAGGTCGACCCGTTCGCTCACGGTGCCGTCGGCCAGGTCTCCCCGTTCACGCAGGACCTGACCGGAACCGTCGAGGCGACCGGCGGCCCCCTCGCGGGCAACGCCGGCACCGGCGTCCAGGGGGTGGCCCAGTCGGTCGCGCCGAGCTACCTGCACGGCGCCCAGTACGGCACGTACAGCATCTGACGCCCACCCCCCTGGCCGTACGACGACTTACGACGACGACCGGCGAAGCCGTCGCACGGCACACGACCGACTCCGCGGGGTCACACACCCGGACGGCCGAAACCCATCGGTCCGTCCGGCCGAGACCTCACGGAAGGGCCGGGTGGTCCCCATTGGGGTGGGGACCGCCCGCCCTGGGCCCCTTCGGGGCCGTTCGAGGGGCCTCACCAGGTCAACCCCAGCCTGGTGAGGCCCGCTCTGTGACAGGTATCACCGCTCATCTGTGAGATGCGATTTAGGGGTGCGCGGCCAGCGGCGATAACCTGCGAGACGGACATGCCGCGCGCTCGGACACCGTGTGCGCCACCCTTGTGACAGCGGACGTCACGTTGCCCTTCGCGGCACGCCCACGCATCCAACGAACCGCGAGATCACTGATAGGGACGGACGCGCGTGGACCTGTTCGAGTACCAGGCGAGGGACCTCTTCGCCAAGCACGGTGTACCGGTGCTGGCCGGTGAAGTCATTGACACGCCTGAGGCAGCCCGCGAGGCGACCGAGCGTCTTGGCGGCAAGTCCGTCGTCAAGGCCCAGGTGAAGGTCGGTGGCCGTGGAAAGGCCGGTGGCGTGAAGCTCGCCGCCACCCCGGACGAGGCCGTCGCCCGCGCGACGGACATCCTCGGCATGGACATCAAGGGCCACACGGTCAACAAGGTGATGATCGCCGAGACCGCGCCCGAGATCGTCGAGGAGTACTACGTCTCGTACCTCCTCGACCGCACCAACCGCACCTTCCTCGCCATGGCGTCCGTCCAGGGCGGCGTGGAGATCGAGGTCGTCGCGGAGGAGAACCCCGAGGCCCTCGCGAAGGTCCCGGTGGACGCCAACGAAGGCGTGAGCATCGAGAAGGCCCGTGAGATCGCCGCCCAGGCGAAGTTCCCGGCCGAGGTGGCCGAGCAGGTCGCCGAGATCCTGGTGACGCTGTGGGACACCTTCATCAAGGAGGACGCCCTCCTCGTCGAGGTCAACCCGCTGGCCAAGGTCGCCTCCGGCAAGGTCATCGCCCTTGACGGCAAGGTGTCCCTGGACGAGAACGCCGAGTTCCGTCAGCCGGACCACGAGGCGCTGGTCGACCACGCCGCCGCCAACCCGCTCGAGGCGGCGGCCAAGGCCAAGAACCTCAACTACGTCAAGCTCGACGGCGAGGTCGGCATCATCGGCAACGGCGCGGGTCTCGTCATGAGCACCCTCGACGTCGTCGCGTACGCCGGTGAGAACCACGGCGGCGTGAAGCCGGCCAACTTCCTCGACATCGGCGGCGGCGCCTCCGCCGCGGTCATGGCGAACGGCCTGGAGATCATCCTCGGCGACCCGGACGTCAAGTCCGTGTTCGTCAACGTCTTCGGTGGCATCACCGCCTGTGACGAGGTCGCCAACGGCATCGTCCAGGCGCTCCAGCTGCTCAAGGACAAGGGCGAGGAAGTCACCAAGCCGCTGGTCGTGCGTCTGGACGGCAACAACGCCGAGCTGGGTCGCAAGATCCTGTCGGACGCCAACCACCCGCTCGTGCAGCGCGTGGACACCATGGACGGCGCGGCCGACAAGGCCGCCGAGCTGGCCGCGGCCAAGTAAGGGACGAGGGAAAACCAAGCCATGGCTATCTTCCTCAACAAGGACAGCAAGGTCATCGTCCAGGGCATGACCGGTGCCACGGGCATGAAGCACACCAAGCTCATGCTGGCCGACGGCACGAACATCGTCGGTGGCGTCAACCCGCGCAAGGCGGGCACGACGGTCGACGTCGACGGCACCGAGATCGCGGTCTTCGGCACGGTCGCCGAGGCGATCGAGAAGACGGGTGCCAACGTGTCCGTCCTCTTCGTGCCGCCGGCCTTCGCCAAGGCCGCCGTCGTCGAGGCGATCGACGCGGAGATCCCCCTCGCGGTCGTCATCACCGAGGGCATCGCCGTCCACGACTCCGCCGCCTTCTGGGCGTACGCGCAGTCGAAGGGCAACAAGACCCGCATCATCGGCCCGAACTGCCCCGGTCTCATCACCCCGGGCCAGTCCAACGCCGGCATCATCCCGGGCGACATCACGAAGCCGGGCCGCATCGGCCTGGTCTCGAAGTCCGGCACGCTGACGTACCAGATGATGTACGAGCTCCGTGACATCGGCTTCTCGTCGGCCGTCGGCATCGGTGGCGACCCGGTCATCGGTACGACGCACATCGACGCGCTCGCCGCGTTCGAGGCCGACCCCGACACCGACCTGATCGTCATGATCGGTGAGATCGGCGGCGACGCCGAGGAGCGTGCGGCGGACTTCATCGCGAAGAACGTGACGAAGCCGGTCGTCGGCTACGTCGCCGGCTTCACCGCGCCCGAGGGCAAGACCATGGGCCACGCCGGCGCCATCGTCTCCGGCTCCTCCGGCACGGCCGCCGCGAAGAAGGAGGCCCTCGAGGCCGCCGGCGTCAAGGTCGGCAAGACGCCGACCGAGACGGCGAAGCTGGCGCGCGAGATCCTCGCGGGCTGAACTTCTTAGCGCGCTGTGAGCGTGCTTCAGCTGAACGCCGGTGGGCCCGCACCCCTTGTTGGGGTGCGGGCCCACCGGCGTTGGCCCACAGAAGCACCGGTACGGGCCTCAGCGGCCTCAGCAGTCTGAGCGGCGTCAGCGGCCTCAGCGGTTCTCCGGGACCAGCCTTTCCGGGCCGTTGACCGTCTCCGACTTCAGCTTCGCGTGGAGTTTCAGCTCCGCGTGGGACAAGGGGCCCGGGCCGGCCCGAGGGGGTACGCCCGCCACCGTCTCGCCCGGGGCCAGCGGCGCCTCGTAGTGGTCCGGGGCCGTCCGGAGCGTCAGCGTCGTGGCGCCGATGAGGAGGACCGTGAAGGCGATGGCCGCGCGGGTCCAGTGCCGGGCGCGACGTTCGCCGCCCCAGCGGACCGTGCGGGGCTTCGCCGCCCGCAGCCGCTCGATGCTCGCGAGTTCGGCGAGCCGCCGGTGCAGCTCCTGAGGCACCGCCAGCTCCGGCAGGCGCGCCGCGACGGCCGCACGCGCGTGCAGCAGCCGGTTGGCCGCCGCAGGCGTGCTCGCCTCCGTCTCGGCCGCGGTCTCCGGCAGATCGAGCCCGACCCCGTCGTACAGCAGCAGCGTTCGCCGGTACACGGGAGGCAGCTTCAGGAGTACGTCGAGCAGCGCGCGGTCGGAGGCGCCCGCGGGCGGCGCCTCCGGGTGCCGGTGCCGCAGGCGCATCCGGTGCCAGGGGGAGAGCGCGTACTCGTACGCCGTCGCCCGCACCCACCCGGCCGGATCCCGGTCCACGGCCACCTCGGGCCAGCGGTGCCAGGCCAGTTGAAAGGCCTTCTCCACGGACTCCCGTGCCAGCTCACGCCGCCCGGTGAGCAGATACGTCTGCCGTACGAGGGCGGGGGCGCAGAACGCGTACAGGGCGTCGAAGGCCTGAGTGGGCGTCAGCGAAGGCACCGGGAGCGCGGATTCCACGTCCTCGGGCGGCTGCTCCTCGGCGCGATGGGCGCCATCGGCGCGTTCGGCGTGATCGGTGCGCTCGGGGTGATCGGCGTGAGGTGTCGCGCCGGCGCCCACCAGCGCGGGAACGGCCTGCTCGTGACGAACGGTCACCTCGGCACCCGTGCGCGCGGGCTCGGTCAGCAGCTTTGCGTACGCTTCCCGTGTGCTGCCGCGCGGTGTCGTACGGCCGGTCTCCCACGAACGCACCGTCTCGCGGGTGACGCCCACCCGGGCGGCGACGTCGGCCTGGGTCAGCGACTTGGCCTCGCGCAGACGACGGCGCTCATGGGGGGCCGGCATCGGGGTAGCGGGGCTCCGCGTCATGTCGCACCCCACAGGGCGCCCCCTCGTACGAAAAAGTACATAGCTGCATATTGAGCGACACATCCGTAGTTCGCCTGTTACGACGAGAAAGCGCGTGTCGTTGGGAGCATGACGGTCGTGACCCAAATGACCGACCGCAGGCTGTCGTTGTCGCCCCTGCTCACCCGGATGCGCGACCGATCCCCCGGACTGGCCGCCAGCTTCCTGGGTGGCGCCCTCGCGGCGGGGCTCGGACTCGGCTCGTTCGCCGTCCTCGTCATGGTGCTGTGGATCAGCTCGCCGTACCCGGACAGCGGACCGGGCGGAGCGCTGCACGTGGCCGCGGCCCTCTGGCTCCTCGCCCACGGGGTGGAGCTGATCCGCACCGATACGTTGTCGGGCCTGCCCATGCCGGTGGGCGTGACGCCGCTGCTCCTGCTCGTGCTCCCGGTGTGGCTGCTGCACCGGGCGGCGCGCGACGCGGCCGACGCCGAATCCGAGGCGCCGCCGCGCACCGCGTGGGCCGGGGCCGTCGCGGGCTATCTGTCCGTCGGAGCGGCCGCCGCGCTGTACGCCTCGGGCGGCGCGCTGCGCCCCTCCTGGGTGTGGACCGCCGTATGCCTGCCGCTGCTTGCCGCGGGCGCGGCCGGGGCGGGGGTGTGGACGGCGTACGGGCGTCCGCGGGGGCCGATGCCGGCGTGGGTCGGGCGGTTCGCCGAGGCCCCGCCGCTGCGTCTGCTCTCCGGCGTACGTCGTTTCGTTGCCGGGGCAGACGCCCGGCTCCTCGGGGGTGCGGTGCGGGCCGCCGGGGCCGGGGCGGCGGCGCTGGTCGGGGGAGGGGCCTTGCTGGTGGCCGTGTCGTTGGTGTGGCACGGGGGGACGGCTCGCGACTCGTTCCTCCAGCTCACCGAGGTGTGGTCGGGGCGATTCGCCGTCCTGCTGCTCTGCCTGGCCCTGGTGCCGAACGCGGCGGTGTGGGGGGCGGCGTACGGGCTCGGGCCCGGGGTCGTGCTGGGTGCGGGGCATGTCGCGGGGCCACTGTCGGCGTCCGCGCCGGGGCCGCTGCTGCCCGCGTTTCCGCTGCTGGCGGCGGTGCCGGGGGTGCCGTTGAGTTGGGCGAGCGGGGTGGTGCCGGTGGCCGCGGGGGTGACGGTGGCGTGGTTCGCGGCGGCTGCGGCCGTGCCCGGGGGTGGGGCCGCGGGACGGGACGCGGCTTGGTCCCGGCGGCGGACGGTTGCCGCGGTCGCGCTGGCCGCCGGGTTGTGCGGCGTCGCGCTCGCGCTGCTCGCCGCGTGGGCCGGGGGGCCGTTGGGGGTGGCTGCGCTGGCTCATTTCGGGCCGGTGTGGTGGCAGGTGGGGGCTGCGACGGTGGTGTGGACGGGGGTGGTGGGGGTTCCTGTGGCGGTGGGGGTGCGGGGGTGGAGGCTTCGGGAAGCTTGGGGCGGAGGGGTGCGGGGTCCTTTGGCGCGGCCCTCGCGGGGGGCCGGTCTGCCGTCAACGCCGCCGCCGGTTGCCGCGCAGCCTCTTGCCGAGGGGCCGGACCCCCTGCTTGACCCCTTCGAACCGTACGAATTCCTCCCCGCCGACCCCACGGTTTCCCCCTGGCGTGAGGACGCCTCCCGCGAGGCCCGCTGGGCGGCCCTGAAGGAGGCCTCCACTCCTCCGCAGCCAACGGATCCGACCTGAGGTGGTCCTGGGTGAGTTCCTCGCCCCCGCCGCCCCTACCCGTCCCATCCCTGGGGGCTGCGCCCCCAGACCCCCGCTAAAGGATTGCGCAGTTCCCCGCGCCCCTAAAAGGGGCGCGGGGAACTGCGCAATCTTTTGGGCCAGCCCCCAACCGCCCGCAGCCGAACGAACCAGGGCGGGCCGGGGGCGATGGGGCGCAGCCCCGAGCCGTTAGGGGCGCGGGGAACTGCGCGACCAGCCCCCACTCACCCGCAGCCAAAGAACGCACCTACGGGGTCTGGGGCGGAGCCCCAGGAACGGGATCAGCCCTGCGTCCCCAGCAAGCCGCGCAGCTCCTTCGGCAGGAGGTCGTTGCAGGACTGCTTCGCCGCGTTCGTGAGAGCGTCATTCGTACAGGAGTAGTAGTCGCTGTAGACGAGGTGCGCGGTGAAGGTCGCCGCGACCATGACGATGGCGAGCGACGCGGTGACAAGCCCGCTCACCGCGGCGGTCGTCTGGGGACGCACATTCGGATCGGGCGCCGGGGCGTCCGGGTCCGGAGTACGGGGCTTGGCCCGGAGCGCACTGCCGCCCCAGTACAGAGCGAGCGCACCGAGCAGCAACGCCACATACGGCCAGTTGAAGAGGGCGAAGAAGAACGCCCACATGCCGGAAAGCAGGGCATAGCGCGCACGTCGCTGCGCCGGGTCCGTCGGGTCCCAGCGCATCCCGGTCCCCGGCCCGCCCGGACCACCGCCGGACCCTTCCGGACCACCCGGACCGCTCGGACCCTGCGGAGCCCCCGGCCGGTCACCGAAACGGCCGCCGGTCGAAGGCCCGGGCTGCCGGTCGCTCCACTGGCTGCCCCACGGGGACTGCCCGTTCTGGCCGGCCCCGCCGTTCTCGTCCGCACCCTGCCCGCTCGCGGGCCGTCTCGGCTGCCACGGCCGGTCGGGAGTCCCCTCGGGCGGCGGCGCGAACGGATTGTCGTCCGAGTCGGGAGCGTCGGGGCCCGTCCCGCCCGAGGAACCGTTTCCACCCGCCGAGCCGTTTCCGCCCACGGGGCCACGTCCGCCTGCGGAGCCGTTCCCGCCCGCCGGCACGTCCCCGCTCGACCGCGGCGGGGTAGGCGAAGGGCGCTGCTCGCGCAGCAGGAGCGGAGGGAGTCGGAGACTGCGGTCCGGCATCAGGTGTGCGTCTTCCCCTTGGTGGTTCTGGCGGGCGGCGTGTCCACACAGCATCGTGCTCGCGACGCGCGCCCCGAGCTTCTGCACTCCGGGCTCACACCCTGAGCGTCATACCCAGGGCTCGCACCCCGGGCAACGTGCCCCGGAATCGCGCCCCGGGGATTCCTGCCCAGGGCTCGCGCCCCAGGTATTCCTTCCCAGGGCCCGCGCCCCGAGCGTGCGTACCCGTCCAGGGTCAACGTCCCGCGCACGCAGGGCGTTCCCCGTGCTGGACGGTGTTCCCGGGTGGATCCTCCCCAGACGCTACCTTCCGGCCACGCCCCCGTCCCGTGGGGGCCGCCCGGTGTGCCGGTATCGTTGCTGACGGTCGGCCGGTTCGTAGACTTCCCCGTATCCCGGGGCGCGAAGCATTCGTACGACCGTACAAACGCTCCCCCGAGAAAGGGCCCCGCCGTGGCCAAGACCAAGCGCCTCGTCGTGCTGGTCTCCGGATCAGGTACGAATCTGCAGGCATTGCTCGATGCCATCGCGGAGGACGGACCCGAGGGCTACGGGGCCGAGATCGTGGCCGTGGGCGCCGATCGCGAAGGCATCGAAGGGCTCGCGCGTGCCGAGCGGGCCGGGCTCGCCACCTTCGTGCGACGCGTCAAGGACTACGACAGCAGGGACGAGTGGGACCGCGCGCTCACCGAGGCCGTCGCCGCCCACGAGCCCGATCTCGTCGTCTCCGCCGGGTTCATGAAGATCGTGGGGAAGGAATTCCTCGCCAGGTTCGGGGGGCGGTTCGTCAACACGCATCCCGCCCTGTTGCCCAGTTTCCCGGGGGCCCACGGCGTACGCGACGCGCTCGCGTACGGCGCGCGGGTCACCGGATGCACCGTCCACTTCGTCGACGACGGCGTCGACACCGGACCGATCATCGCTCAGGGCGTGGTGGAGATCCGGGACGAGGACGACGAGAGCGCTCTGCACGAGCGCATCAAGGAAGTCGAGCGAAGGCTGCTCGTCGATGTCGTGGGGCGGCTCGCCCGCAACGGCTATCGCATTGAGGGACGAAAGGTAGTTATCCAGTGACCGCCGACATCACTGTCACGGCCGAGAGCAACCAGCGGGCCATTCGTCGCGCGCTCGTCAGCGTCTACGACAAGACCGGGCTGGAGGACCTGGCTCGCGGGCTGCACGAAGCCGGTGTCGAGCTCGTCTCCACCGGGTCCACCGCCGCGAAGATCGCCGCGACCGGCGTCCCCGTCACCAAGGTCGAGGAGCTGACCGGCTTCCCCGAGTGCCTGGACGGCCGCGTCAAGACCCTGCACCCGAAGGTCCACGCGGGCATCCTCGCCGACCTGCGGCTCGACAGCCACCGTCAGCAGCTCGCCGAGCTCGGCGTCGAGCCGTTCGACCTCGTCGTCGTCAACCTCTACCCGTTCCGCGAGACCGTCGCCTCGGGCGCGTCGCCCGACGAGTGCGTCGAGCAGATCGACATCGGCGGTCCTTCGATGGTCCGTGCCGCCGCCAAGAACCACCCGTCCGTGGCCGTCGTCACCAGCCCGGCGCGGTACGGCGGCGTCCTCGCCGCCGTCAGGACCGGCGGCTTCGACCTGCGCACCCGCAAGCGGCTGGCCGCCGAGGCCTTCCAGCACACCGCCGCGTACGACGTGGCCGTCGCCTCCTGGTTCGCGGACGACTACGCGGCCGCCGACGAGAGTGGTTTCCCCGACTTCCTCGGCCACACCTACGAGCGCAAGAACACCCTGCGCTACGGCGAGAACCCGCACCAGGGCGCCGCGCTCTACGTCGACGGCACGGGCGGCCTGGCCGAGGCCGAGCAGCTGCACGGCAAGGAGATGTCGTACAACAACTACACGGACACGGACGCCGCGCGCCGTGCCGCGTACGACCACGAGGACCCCTGCGTCGCGATCATCAAGCACGCCAACCCGTGCGGGATCGCGGTCGCGTCGAACGTCGCCGAGGCGCACCGCAAGGCGCACGCCTGTGACCCGCTGTCCGCGTTCGGGGGTGTCATCGCCGTCAACCGGCCGGTGACGAGGGAGATGGCGGAGCAGGTCTCCGAGATCTTCACCGAGGTCATCGTCGCGCCCGAGTACGAGGACGGCGCCCTCGAAGCCCTCACCAAGAAGAAGAACATCCGCGTGCTGCGCGCCCACAAGGCGCCCGCGAACCCGGTCGAGGTCAAGCAGATCGACGGCGGCGCGCTGCTCCAGGTCACCGACCGCCTCCAGGCCGACGGCGACAACCCGCAGAGCTGGACCCTCGCGACCGGCGAAGCCCTGAACGAGGGCGAGCTCGACGAGCTGGCCTTCGCCTGGCGGGCCTGCCGTGCCGTCAAGTCCAACGCGATTCTCCTCGCCAAGGACGGCGCCTCGGTCGGCGTCGGCATGGGCCAGGTCAACCGCGTCGACTCCGCGAAGCTCGCGGTCGAGCGGGCGGGCGCCGAGCGTGCCCGTGACTCCTACGCCGCCTCGGACGCGTTCTTCCCGTTCCCCGACGGCTTCGAGATTCTCGCCGAGGCGGGCGTCAAGGCCGTGGTCCAGCCCGGCGGTTCGGTCCGTGACGAGCTGGTCGTGGAGGCCGCGAAGAAGGCGGGCGTCACGATGTACTTCACGGGCACCCGCCACTTCTTCCACTGACCCACCCGCTAGATGTCGCGCACGTGACGCACCAGGGCCGTGCCCCCTCGTACAGGGGGCACGGCCCTGGGTGTGAACGGAGCGGTCGGCGCGGTGTGTTCAGTAGCGCGGGCGCGCGAACCAGGCGGTGCCGCTGGAGACGACCGGCGCAGCCGTGATGACGGTGGCGAAGACGACCCAGATCAGCGGCAGGATGACTGCGGACGCGAGTCCGGAGTCCAGGCCGGCGAAGAGCGCGATCAGGCCGACGATGCCGCCGAGCGCACCGTAGACGACGGTGGTGATGCGGACGCCCTGACCGCCCTTGCTGAACTTCACGCCGAGCGTGATGGAGAGGGTCGCGAGGCCGGCGGCGAGCAGAGCGATCACGACGAAGACCCCGGCGGCCATGTGACCGCCGTTGCCCACGTTGGTGAACCCGTAGTCGTCCGCGCTGTCCGACACGTCGTTCGCGAAGGCGGCGAGGTAGAACCAGAACAGCGCTGCGATGATCTGCGGCACCGAGATGATGAAGAGGAAGACGCGGGCCGTCATCAGAAGTCCCGGCATCGACTGCTGAAGCATCTGGTTGCCGCCGGGGTAGCCGGGGTACGCCGACTGCTGTGCATAGCCGTAGCCCTGCGGGGGTACGCCGGGCGGAGCGGCGGGGTAGCCGTAACCGGGAGCGGCCGGCGGAGCGGCGGGGGGCTGCTGGGGCGGCTGCCCGTAAGGGTTGTTCGGGTCGCCGAAACTCATGGCGGGTTTTCCTCCGTTGCCTGGTGCGGGGACGACGCGGCACGGTTCGGAGGAATTTCTACAGAGCGGTCCGTCCCCCCGGTACTGCCCGCGGCACTGTCTGCTCATCGTTCTTTAGCCGACTCTTACTTGTCCAGCCGCATTCCTTATGTGTTGTGCAAGTGCAACATCACTGATCATGGCCGGATACGGGTTGGGGGGCCTGATTGGAACCAGGGCCGGGTCATCCGGGAGGATGGGGCCATGACCGCCCAGATTCTCGATGGCAAGGCCACCGCAGCCGCGATCAAGTCCGATCTGACCGCCCGCGTGGCGGCCCTGAAGGAGAAGGGCGTCACGCCCGGCCTGGGGACCGTCCTGGTCGGTGACGACCCCGGCAGCCAGAAGTACGTCGCCGGCAAGCACCGCGACTGCGCTCAGGTCGGTATCGCCTCCATCCAGCGTGAACTGCCCGCGACCGCCACGCAGGAGGAGATCGAGGCGGTGGTCCGCGAGCTGAACGAGGACCCCGCCTGCACCGGCTACATCGTCCAGCTGCCGCTCCCCAAGGGCATCGACGAGAACCGCATCCTGGAGCTGATGGACCCGGACAAGGACGCGGACGGACTGCACCCGATGAACCTCGGCCGTCTCGTGCTGAACGAGCCGGCCCCGCTGCCCTGCACGCCCAACGGTGTCCTCACCCTCCTGCGTCGCTACGGCGTGGAGATCAAGGGCGCCGAGGTCGTGGTCGTCGGCCGTGGCGTGACCATCGGGCGCCCGATGCCGCTGCTGCTCACCCGGCGCAGCGAGAACGCCACGGTGACCCAGTGCCACACCGGCACCCGTGACCTCTCCGCCCACCTCAAGCGCGCCGACATCATCGTGGCCGCGGCGGGCTCCGCGCACCTCATCCGCGCCGAGGACGTGAAGCCGGGCGCCGCCGTCCTCGACGTCGGTGTCTCGCGCAGCGCCGAGGGCAAGATCGTCGGTGACGTCCACCCGGACGTCGCCGAGGTCGCCGCGTGGATCTCCCCGAACCCCGGCGGTGTCGGCCCGATGACCCGCGCCCAGCTGCTCGTCAACGTGGTGGAAGCGGCGGAGCGCAGTGTCGGCTGAGGGCGGCTCCAAGAATGGTGAGACGCGGGACGCCGAGGCGACCCTGCGGGATGCCGAGTCGGCCGTACGGGACTCCGTGAGCGCGTCCGGCGACGAGCCCACCGCGCTGGACGCCGTCAGCGCGCCCGACGCCGAGGGGAAGCCGCGGCGCACCACGCGACGCTTCCCGCTGTTCACCAGGGACACGGCGCGGCCCGAGGGCGGCGGCCGGGCGGCGCCCGGGGACGCCCCGGCGCCCGCGCGCCAGTGGCCCATCCTCACCGTGCTGTCGGCCGTCGGGCTCGGTCTGCTGCTGACCGCGCTCGATGTGTTCCGGGTCGGCACGATCCTGATCGGCGCCGCGCTGCTGGCCGGCGCCGTGATGCGCTGGATACTGCCCGACGTGGGCATGCTGGCGGTCCGCTCCCGCTTCACCGACATGCTCACGTACGGCGTGCTGGGCGTGGCCATCGTGCTGCTCGCGTTGATGGCGCAGCCCAATCCGTTGCTGGAGATCCCGTTCCTGGACGACACGCTGCACTTCACGGTGCGCTGAGCGCTAGAGCGCTAGAGCCCTGAGCGGCGCGCGCCGCGCGCTGCGGGCTGCGCCTTGGGCCGGACATGGATGCGGCCCGTCCCCTCCCCCGAGTAAGGACGGGCCGCGATCGGGCGGGTGTTCCGCCCAGGGCCAACACTTGTGCACGGGAACAGGCTGTTCAATATCTGTCAGTTCGCTGTGGCACGGAAGTGACCATTCCGCTACGGAGTCCGCGCCGTGCGACGGGAACCGGGTGCGTGCCGACCCTGACCCAGTCCATCGCCCCTGGGGAACCGTCCATGCCTCGGTGTCGTCCCTCCGCTGAGAGAACGCCGAGGGAGGTCATCGATGAGTGCGTGGCAGCCGCTGCCGGAGCAACTTCCGACGGAGGTACGCCACTTCGTCGAGCAGTTGCGGCGGCTCAAGGACAGCACCGGCCTCAGCCTGGTCGCCCTCGGCGCGCGCACCGCGTACAGCAAGTCCTCCTGGCAGCGCTACCTCAACGCGACCCAGCCGCCGCCCCGGCAGGCGGTCGTCGCGCTCTGCCGGGTCGCGGGTCTCGGGGGCGCGGACACCGAACGGTTCGGCGTGCGCTGGGAGTTGGCGGTGCGGGTGTGGCCGCGGGTGCCGGTGAGCGTGGGCCCGTCCGGCGACCTGTCCGGCGACTCGTCCGGCGACCCGTCCGCCGATGCGCCGGTCGACCCGCCTGTCGACCCTTCGGTCGGTTCCTCCGCCCGTCCTTCTGCCCTTCCCTCCGCCCGTCCTTCCTTCGGTGAGCCCATCCCTGATATGTACGAGGACGACCCCACGCTTCCTTGGTGGGACGTGCCCGAGGTTCCGGAGCCCAAGCCCGCCACGGGGCGTCTGCTTCTCTACGCCGCTCTGTTCCTGCTCGCTCTTCTCCTCGTCGCCCTCGCCGGGGCCGTCACCCTCGGGTGAGCTGATCACTCCCGTGGTTCCTGAGGACGTTCGTGTGTTCCCGTTGTGTCGATGTCTTGACAAGTTCAAGGATTTGCACTGATCCATCACAACAGCCGGGATAACGTGGTCAATCGGGACGGTCCGGTACGTCCCGTGCGGAGGTCAGAGGTTCGACCGGTCGTACACGATGCCGGTGGGACACTGGACCGCAGTCCAGCGGGCGTGCAACGGTGCATGCCCCGGCCCGAATGCTCCCGTGCGCCCCCATCCCGGGAACTGAGATCCTGGCCGAGTGCATCCCTGTGGGTAGCCAGAACGGGGACTCGGCGGAGGGGCGCCACGCGCGGGGAGAACAGTCAGGCACGTACGGGGGGAATGCAATGAGGGGGGAGAAGCAATGCCTCGTTGGAGGGCCTTGCCGGATGAACTCGATCCGCAGGTCAGGGAGTTCGCCAGTCAGCTGCGCCGACTCGTCGACCGGAGCGGGCTGAGCATCGCCGCCGTGGCCGACCGCACGGGCTACAGCAAGACGTCCTGGGAGCGTTACCTCAACGGTCGGCTGCTCGCGCCCAAGGGTGCGATCGTCGCCCTGGCCGAGGTGACCGGGACCAATCCCATCCATCTGACGACCATGTGGGAGCTGGCCGAGCGTGCCTGGAGCCGCTCGGAGATGCGCCACGACATGACCATGGAAGCGATCCGGATCTCCCAGGCGCGCGCCGCCCTCGGGGAGTTCGGGCCGACTCCGGCGAAGGGGAGCAACGGGCAGCAGGCCGCCCGCAAGAGCGGCAGTGCGACCGCGATGCCCGGGGTCGCCGGGCCCGCCGGAGTGGCCCCGACGTTCCCGCCGTCGGCGCCGTCCGTGCCGGCGCAGCCGTCCGGGCCCGACGCGGGGGAGTCGTCGTCATACGGGGCTTCGTCGTACGGGGGTGGCTCGCGCGGCGGTTCCGGTGCCGGCTCCGGCTCCGGTTACGGCGGGTCCTCGTCCGGTGGCTCCTCGTCCGGTGGGTCTTCGTCCGGTGGGGCCGGGCGGAGCGGCAGTTGGGGGGCCGTCGCCACGCCGTCCGACGGGGCCGGGCAGTTCGGTCCTGCGGCGCCGGTCGGGCCGGTTCGGCCGGCGGGGGGTCCGCCGCAGGACGCCCGGCCGGGTGGTGCGGGGAGCGGGGGCGGGGCGCGTCGGGGGCGGCGACTCACGATGTTCCTCGCCGGGATCGTCGGGGCGCTCGTGGTGATAGCCGTGGCCGTCTACCTCACCAGCGGCGGCGACAAGAAGAACGCGACCCACACGCCCACGACGCCCACGACCTCCGCCAGCACCAACCCCGACCTGCCGGCCGGGGTGAAGTGCAGCGGCGCGGACTGCACGGGCAAGGACCCGGAGAACATGGGCTGCGGTGGGGAGTTGGCCAAGACCACCACCAGCGTCACCGTCGGTACGACCCTCGTGGAAGTGCGCTACAGCAAGACCTGCGGTGCCGCCTGGGCCCGCATCACCCAGGCCGCGCCCGGCGACCGGGTCGAGGTGTCCTCCGGCACCGCCGCCAAGCAGACCGGGGCGGTCGACACGGACACCGACGCGTACACCCCCATGGTCGCGGTCAAGGACGCCGGCGACGCAACGGCGTGCGCGACGCTGAAGTCGGGCCAGAAGGGCTGCACGAAGTAGTGGTTGGCGGGGCACGCGTTCAAAGATTGCGCAGTTCCCCGCGCCCCTGAGGGCGCGGGGCTGCGCCCCGCGATTCCCCGACCACCCCGGTTCGTTCGGCTGCGGGCCGGTGGGGCCTGGTCGCGCAGTTCCCCGCGCCCCTAACGGCTCGCCCCCGCTCTTTTAGGGGCGCGGGGAACTGCGCGACCAGCCCCCACCCACCCGCAGCCGACTGTTGAGGGGCGCGGGGAACTGCGCAATCTTTTAGGGGGGTCTGGGGGCGCAGCCCCCAGGAAGGGATGGGTCGGGTAGGGGCGGCGGGGGCGAAAAAGGTCCTCCCGGGGGGTTCTGTGGGGTGGGCCACACGGACCCGGACGCCGGGGGTCCCGGATGCGCGATAGCCTGACGGCGGATCTCTCTTGACGCCGAGAGATCGATCATCGGTACCTTTGATCGATCATTGCGGCGGCCGCAGGGGAAGATCCTGCACCCGGGGCAGGGACGCCCCACCGCCAGCTGTCATACGGAGAACGCCATGACCCGCACTCCCGTGAACGTCACCGTCACCGGCGCGGCCGGCCAGATCGGTTACGCCCTGCTCTTCCGCATCGCCTCCGGCCAGCTGCTCGGCGCGGACGTGCCGGTCAAGCTGCGCCTCCTGGAGATCACGCCGGCGCTGAAGGCCGCCGAGGGCACCGCGATGGAGCTCGACGACTGCGCCTTCCCGCTCCTCGCGGGCATCGACATCACGGACGACCCGAACGTCGCCTTCGACGGCACGAACGTCGGCCTCCTCGTCGGCGCCCGCCCCCGTACCAAGGGCATGGAGCGCGGCGACCTGCTGTCCGCCAACGGCGGCATCTTCAAGCCGCAGGGCAAGGCCATCAACGACAACGCCGCGGACGACGTCAAGATCCTCGTCGTCGGCAACCCGGCCAACACCAACGCGCTGATCGCCCAGGCCGCCGCCCCGGACGTACCGGCCGAGCGCTTCACCGCCATGACCCGCCTCGACCACAACCGCGCGCTGACCCAGCTCGCGAAGAAGACGGGCACCACGGTCGCCGACATCCAGCGCCTGACGATCTGGGGCAACCACTCGGCCACCCAGTACCCGGACATCTTCCACGCCACGGTCGCCGGCAAGAACGCCGCCGAGACCGTGAACGACGAGAAGTGGCTGGCCGAGGACTTCATCCCGACCGTCGCCAAGCGCGGCGCCGCGATCATCGAGGCCCGTGGCGCGTCCTCCGCCGCGTCGGCCGCCAACGCCGCCATCGACCACGTCTACACCTGGGTCAACGGCACCGCCGAGGGTGACTGGACCTCCATGGGTATCCCGTCGGACGGTTCGTACGGCGTTCCGGAGGGGCTCATCTCCTCGTTCCCCGTCACCACGAAGGACGGCCAGTACGAGATCGTCCAGGGCCTGGACATCAACGAGTTCTCCCGCACCCGCATCGACGCGTCGGTGAAGGAGCTCGAGGAGGAGCGCGAGGCGGTCCGCAGCCTCGGCCTCATCTGAGCCAACTCATGACCTGAGCCGACTCACCATCTGATCCGGCTCATCGTGTGCCTGATGCCCGGGTGGCTTCCGCCGCCCGGGCATCAGTGCGTCCCCCGTCAGCCCGTCAGCCCGTCAGCCCGTCAGCCCGTCAGGCCATCAGCACGTCAGCGCGTCACGTCGAGGAGCCGCTTCTCGAACCAGTGGGCGGCGTAGACGTTGTCGTCGTAGCGCGGGATCTCGGTGTATCCCGACGCCCGGTACATGGCCTGCGCCTCCCTGAGTGCGGCGTGTGTGTCGAGCCGTACGACCTCGCACCCGCGCTCGACGGCCTGTCGCTCAAGGCCGTCGAGGATCCGCCGCGCGAGGCCCAGCCGCCGGGCCGCTGGGTGCACCCACACATGCCGGATCTCGCCCACACCGGGTTCGAGGCGGCGCAGTGCCCCGCAGCCCACGGGGCGCCCTTCCTCGTACGCGACCAGGAAGGCACCCGCGTCCCCCGACACCTCATGGGGCCGTACGAGGGCGGCGGGGTCGAAGCCTTCCGGGAACCGTTCGTCGATGTCGGCGGCGTACGCGGCGAGGCAGTCGCGCGCGTCTCGGGAGGCGCCGTCGACGAGCTCGACGGTGATCGAGGCCAGCCGCAGCAGCCGCTCGGCAACGGCCACGGCGGCGGTGAGTTCCTCGCGGCGGCCCGCGTCGAGACCGCTCAGCAGTCCTTCGGCCAGCGCGTTGGCCCGCCGGTTCTGCTCCTTGACCTCGACAAGCCCGGCCGGTGTGAGCTCCGCGATCCGCAGCCGGCTGTCGGTGGGATGCACACGCACCCGTACGAGCCCCTGCGCCTCCAGCGCCCGGATCATCCGGCTCAAGTACCCGGCGTCCAGGCCGAGTCGGCTCCGCAGTTCCCGCAGCGAGGCTCCGTCGTCCCCGATCTCGAACAGCAGCCGTGCCTCGCCGAGGGGCCGGTCCTGGCCGAGGTAGTGGTCGTCGAGGACTCCGATGCGCCGGGTGAAGTAGCGATTGAACCGGCGAAGGGCCTTCACATGGTTCGCTGACACTGGCTCCATATTCCTTTGACTTTAGTCAAAGGATTGGGAGGCGTCCATGAGGTGTCCGGCGATCTCCCGCAGCGCATGCGTGGCCCGGCGCTGCAAACCCGGCCCGAACGTGATCCGCGTGGCACCTCGCTCACCGAGCTCGGCGAGGTGTCCGGCGAGCTGCCCGCTGAGCTGTTCGGCGGGTGAGGGGCTGTGGGGCCGGGCGAACACGTTGATCGGCCCCTGGATCCCCGACCGCAGGAGGGGGAGTACGCCGACCGGGGCGCCGATCGGATAGACGCAGTCGGCGCCGGCGGCGACGTACAGCGCGGCCCGCTCGATCACCCGCTCCGGGTTCGAGTCCCCGTACTCGAAGACGTCGATACGGGCGTTGACGAAGAGCTGGTCACCGGCGGCGGACCGCACCTCGGCCAGCCAGTCGGCGTGCTGGGCCGCAACCTTGAGGACACCCCCGTTGGAGTCCTCAAGGTTGCAGCCCACCGCCCCGGTCTCAAGGAGCCGCTCCACCAGCTCCTTGGGGGCGAGCCCGTACCCACCCTCGACGTCCGCGGACACGGGCACGTCGACGGCCCGGACGATCCGCGCGACCGCCGCGAACATCTCGTCGGCGGGCGTGGCCCCGTCCTCGTACCCGAGCGAGGCGGCGACCCCCGCGCTGGGCGTGGCGAGTGCCGGGAACCCGGCGTCCGCGAACACCTGTGCGCTCGCGGCGTCCCAGGGTCCGGGCAGGACCAGCGGGTCGCCCGGGATGCGGCCCCGGTGCAGCGCGCGGAACGTCTCGGCCTTGCTCACCGCGGCGCGCGCCCCGGCGCGATCCGTGGTCACCATTCCGCGTTCTCCCGTGTTCACCATTCCGTGCTTCCCGGGGCGATCCGTCGGGTGACCATCAGCCGATTCCATCCGTTGATGACGGTGATCAGCCCGATGAGATGGGCGAGTTGGGCGTCGTCGAAATGCTGGGCCGCGCGCTCGTACACCTCGTCCGGCACGAAGCCGTCCGTGAGCACGGTGACGGCCTCGGTCAGCGCGAACGCCGCCCGCTCGCGCTCGCTGTAGATGCCCTCGGCCTCCTCCCAGGCGTCGAGGAGCTGGATCCGGTCCTCGTCGACCCCGTGCTTGCGGGCGAGCTCCAGATGCATGTCGAGGCAGAACGCGCAGTGGTTGACCTGCGAGGCGCGGATCATGACCAGCTCGGCGAGAGCCGGGTCCCCGAGCCCCTTCTTCGCGGCGGCACTGAGCCCCTGCATCGCGGTCCGCACCCCGGCGTCCAGGTGAGTCGTGCGCTTCGTGCGCTTCGTGCGCTCCGTGGGTTCCGTGCGCTCCGTGGGTTCCGTGCGCTCCGTGCCCTGGGTGGCCGTCACTTGTACTGCCCGGCCCGGTAGTGCCCGGGCACCAGACGGCAGGTCACGCCGAACCGGTTCCACGCGTTGATCACCGTGATCGCGGCGATCAGCTGGGCCAGCTCGGCCTCCTCGAAGTGCTCGGCGGCCTGCTCGTACACCGCGTCCGGCACGAAACCGTCCGTCAGGACCGTGACCGCCTCGGTCAGCGCGAGCGCCGCGAGCTCCTGCTCCGTGTAGAAGTGCTTCGACTCCTCCCACGCGCTGAGCTGCACGATCCGCTCGACGCTCTCACCCGCCGCGAGCGCGTCCTTGGTGTGCATGTCGAGGCAGAACGCGCAGTGGTTGAGCTGCGAGGCGCGGATCCTCACCAGCTCCAGGAGTACGGGGTCCACGCCCCGCCGGGCCGCCGCGTCGAGCTTGATCATCGCCTTGTAGACGTCGGGGGCGAGCTTGGCCCATGGCAGACGGGGGCTGTGCTCGGGGGCGTACTTCGCGGTCTTGTCGGTCTCGTCGGTCTTCGTGCCCTCGTCGGTGTGGGTGGTCATGTGATCGACTCTAGGAGCGGAATAGCCCAGGGGTATGGTCCATTTCCATGGCAGATACTTGGGCCACTTTGGGGGCCGACGGGGCCGACGGGGTCGACTTCCATCTTGAGCTGACCGGGTCCGGGTCCGGGTCCGGGTCCGGCTCCGGCGTCCGCAAAGGGCTGACGGACGCGCTCCGTGAGGCGGTGCGCAGCGGGCGGCTGGCGCCCGGAACCCGCCTTCCGTCCTCCCGCTCGCTCGCCGCCGACCTGGGCATCGCCCGCAACACGGTCGCCGACGCGTACGCCGATCTCGTCGCCGAGGGCTGGCTCACCGCGCGCCAGGGCTCGGGCACGAGCGTGGCCGAGCGGACGGTCGTGCGGCCGGTCCCGGAGGCGGCGCCGCGCAGCAGACGCGAGCAGGGGCTCCCCGCGTACAGCCTCGTCCCGGGCAGCCCGGACCTTGCCTCCTTCCCGCGCACCGCGTGGCTCAAGTCGGCCCGCCGCGCGCTGACCGCCGCGCCGTACGATGCCCTCGGCTACGGCGATCCGCGCGGCCGCCCCGAACTGCGCGCCGCCCTCGCGGGCTACCTCTCCCGGGCCCGGGGCGTACGGGCCGACCCGGACCGCATCGTGATCTGCTCCGGCATCTCGGACGGGCTGACGCTGCTCGGCGCGGTGCTGCGGGCGCGGGGGCTGCGGTCCCTCGCGGTGGAGTCGTACGGGCTGGACGTCCACTGGAACCTGCTGCACCGCTCGGGGTTGCGTACGACGCCGCTCCCTTTCGATGAACTCGGCACGCGCCCGGGCGACTTGGCGGGCCTGCGAGCGGTCCTGCTGACCCCCGCGCACCAGTTCCCCATGGGGGTGCCGCTCCATCCGGACCGCCGGGCCGCCGTCGTGGACTGGGCCCGGCGTACCGGTGGGCTGATCCTGGAGGACGACTACGACGGCGAGTTCCGCTACGACCGTCAGCCGGTCGGAGCGCTCCAGGGCCTGGACCCCGACCGCGTGGTCTACCTGGGCACCGCCAGTAAGTCCCTGGCACCCGGGCTGCGGCTGGGCTGGCTGGTGCTGCCGACGTCGCTCGCGGCCGAGGTCGCGTCACTGAAGGGCGGGGGAGGGTGGTCCACCGGGGCCCTGGATCAGCTGACCCTCGCCGAATTCATCACGTCCGGCGCGTACGACCGCCACGTCCGTGCCGCCCGGCTCCGCTACCGCCGTCGCCGGGACGCCCTCGTGGCCGCCCTCGCCGCGCGTGCGCCCGCCGTTCACGCCACGGGTATCGCGGCCGGGCTCCACGCGGTCCTCCAACTTCCCGCGGGTACCGAACAGTCGGTGGTGCGGGCGGCGGCCTGGCAGGGCCTGTCCCTCGAAGGCCTCTCCCGCTACCGACACCCCGACGCCGTCCCCGACTCCCTCGACGCCCTGGTGGTCGGCTACGGCACACCACCGGACCACGCCTGGTCGGGAGCCCTGGACGCCTTGTGCCGAACACTCCCTTGACCCCGCGGCGTTTCTCGCCCCCGCCGCCCCTACCCGTCCCATCCCGTTCCTGGGGCTCCGCCCCAGACCCCGTGGGTTGTGTTTTGGCTGCGGGTGGGTGGGGGCTGGTCGCGCAGTTCCCCGCGCCCCTTAAAGGCACCCGGGGCGGGCCGGCGGTTGTTTAGGGGCGCGGGGAACTGCGCGAGCAACCCCCACCGCCCCGCACCCGACGAACAACCCCAGTCTTTTCAGGGGCGCGGGGAACTGCGCAATCTTTTAGGGGGGTCTGGGGGCGCAGCCCCCAGGGATGGGACGGGTAGGGGCGGCGGGGGCGAAGAAACCTCACGTCCCCTCGCCTGGCGCCTCCCCGAACCGTGCCAACGCCAACGCCCCCACCACAGCCACCACAAACCCAAGAACCGCCAGCCACTCCAGCCCCTCCCGCGTACGGTCCCCCAGCCACACCACCCCCACCAGCGCAGGCCCAATGGTCTCCCCGATGACCAACCCGGCGGTAGCCGTCGTCACCGACCCCCGCTGCAACGCCGAGGTAAGCAGCAAGAACGCCGCCCCTCCACCGATCAGCAGCGCATACGTCGCCGGATTACCCAGCAACGCCCCCGGATCAAGGTCGTCAATGAGCCGCACCGACACCTCGACCACCCCGAACCCGAACCCGGCCCCCAGCCCCAGCGCAAGCGGCCGCCCCCGCTCGGGCAACCGCCCACCCACGAAGCTCAGCAGCAGCACGGCGACCGCGGTCGCCAACATCGCGTACTTCAACTCCGTGGACCCGGCCCGTTCCCCTTCCGTGCCGGACGCCAGCCCCAGCATCCCGAGCCCGGCGCACACCACCCCCACCGCACCCCACTCGACCCGGCTCAGCCGCACCTTCAGCAGCCGCGAGGCAACCACCGCGGTCACCGCGAGACTCGCGGCGAGCGCCGCCCCGACCGCGTAGATAGGAATGGACCGCAGCGCGGCGATCTGCAGCAGAAACCCGACCCCGTCCAGTGCGAGCCCCGCCAGATACCGCCACTGCCGCAGTGCCCGCAGCAGCAGCGCCGCGTCGCCGCCCGTCCCGCTGTCGGCCGCCGCGCGCGCGGCCATCGCCTGCAACACCGTCGCCGTACCGAAACAGACCGACGCACCAAGGGCGCACATCATTCCAAAGAGCACGAAGTGACTGTAGGGGACGGTGTATCGCGGGGGGCCACTGCGCACCTGCCGAAAGCGATCTCTAATGTGATCGCCTGCGGTAAGCGAATGAACTGACATGAGCTGAACCGCGCTGAACCGATCTCAACACACCAATCTCCACACCAATCGCAACTGAACTGAACTGATCGACGGGGGAACGGACATGGCGGACACTCGACGGCAGCTGCGCTCGGGCACGGTCGTCCTCGGCGGCATGGGACTCCTCGCGGCGGCGCTCACCGCCTGCTCCTCGGACGCCGACAAGCGCTGCGTCGACCGCGACAGCTACAACCTCACCAAGGGCTACAAGACCGTCGCCGACAAGAACTGCAAGTCCACCAAGACGTCAGTCAACGGCGCCTGGTACTACGGCGGCAAGAAGAAGAGCGGCTGGGTCGACGGCGGCTCCTTCACCAAGCCCAGCAAGGGATCCGGCAGCTCCGGCGGCACCCACAAGAGCGTCGACCGCGGCGGCTTCGGCAGCGGCAAGGGCAGCTCGGGCGGCTGACCCCACGACGCCCCGGACCTGTAACCCCAGGACGTCCCCGGACCCGTAAGCCCAGGACGCGATCGGACCCGTACGCCATGGAACGCCGCACCATCACCCCCCGCCCCGGCTGGCAGCAGACCGTCGAGGAACAGGGCCTCATCTACCCGCTCACCCGCTACCCCGACGACTCCCTGCGCCCCTACTGGGACGAGAGCGCGTACTACGTCTTCTCGCTCCCCGAGGTGGAGGCGCTGGAGGAGGTCGTCGAGGAACTGCACCGCATGTGCCTGGCGGCGGCCGAGCACATCGTCAGCGCGCACCGCTTCGCCGACCTCGGCATCACCGAACCGCGCGTCGCGGAACTCGTCGCCGAGGCCTGGCACCGCCGTGCCGAACTCCCCTCCGTCTACGGCCGTTTCGATCTCCGCTACGACGGCACGGGCCCCGCGAAACTCCTTGAGTACAACGCCGACACCCCCACATCGCTGGTCGAGGCCGCGTCGCCCCAGTGGTTCTGGATGGAGGACCGCTTCCCGGGCGCCGACCAGTGGAACTCCCTCCACGAACGCCTCGTCGCCACCTGGAAGAAGCAGGCCGCCCTCCTGCCACCCGGCAGCCCCCTCTACTTCGCGCACTCCGCCGCCGACGAACTCGGCGAGGACCTGATGACGGTCGCCTATCTCAAGGAGACCGCCGAACAGGCCGGCCTCGACACCGACTGGATCTCGATGGAGGAGATCGGCTGGGACCCCCTCTCCGGCCGCTTCGTCGACAACCAACTCCGCTTCATCCGCAGCTGCTTCAAGCTCTACCCCTGGGAGTGGCTCACCACCGACCGCTTCGCCGACCACGTCCTGGACACCCTCGACAACGGCGGCGGCACGGGCAGCACCCTGTGGATCGAGCCCGCCTGGAAGATGCTCCTCTCCAACAAGGCCCTCCTCGCCATCCTCTGGGAGCTCTACCCGGACCACCCGAACCTCCTCCCGGCCTACCTCGACGGCCCACGCGAACTGGCCTCCACCAAGGGATACGTCTCCAAGCCACTCCTCGGCCGCGAGGGCGCCGGGGTGACGGTCCACGAGCCGGGCGCCGCCTCTGCGGCACCCGTCGAAGAGCCCTGCTGCTACCAGGAGTTGGCGCCCCTTCCCTCCTTCGACGGCAACCGTGTCGTCCTCGGCGCCTGGGTCGTCGAGGACGAGTCGGCGGGCCTCGGCATCCGCGAGTCCTCCGGCCTGATCACCGACGAGTACGCCCGCTTCCTGCCGCACGTGATCCTTTAGCCACCGGGTCCGGCATCCGAGGGCCTAGGCCCCCAGTACGTCCCGGAGTTGGGCGAGCCCCCAGTCCAGGTCCTCCTTGCTGATGACCAGGGGCGGAGCGATCCGGATCGTGACACCGTGGGTGTCCTTGACGAGGACGCCCCGGTCCATCAGCTTCTCGGAGATCTCCCGGCCCGAGCCGTACGCCGGAGCGATGTCGACGCCCGCCCACAGCCCGCGCCCGCGCACCTCCGTGACATGGCCCGTGCTTGCCAGCAGACCCAGCTCGTGGTGCAGATGCTCACCGAGCTCCGCGGCCCGCCGCTGGTACTCGCCCGACCGCAGCATCGCGATCACCTCCAGCGCCACCGCACAGGCCAGCGGATTCCCCCCGAACGTCGACCCGTGCTCCCCGGGCCGGAACACCCCGAGCACGTCCCGGTCGGCCACCACCGCCGACACGGGTACGACCCCTCCTCCCAGCGCCTTGCCCAGCACATACACATCCGGCACGACCCCCTCGTGCTCACACGCGAAGGTCTTCCCCGTCCTGCCGAGCCCCGACTGGATCTCGTCGGCGATGAACAGGACGTTCCGCTCGCGGGTCAGCTCCCGCACCCCCGCCAGATATCCGGGCGGCGGCACCAGCACCCCCGCCTCGCCCTGGATCGGCTCCAACAACACGGCGACCGTCTCCTCGGTGACCGCCTCCCGCACCGCCGCCAGATCCCCGTACGGCACGATGTCGAAGCCCGGCGTGTACGGCCCGAAGTCCGCCCGTGCCTCCGGGTCCGTGGAGAAGCTGATGATCGTCGTCGTACGGCCGTGGAAGTTGTCGCTCGCCACGACGATCCTCGCTCTCCCGTCCGGGACGCCCTTGACCCGGTACCCCCACTTCCGGGCCGTCTTCACCGCGGTCTCCACCGCCTCCGCGCCCGTGTTCATCGGCAGCACCATGTCCTTGCCGCACAGCGACGCCAGCTCCCGGCAGAAGTCCGCGAACCGGTCGTGATGGAACGCCCGCGACGTCAGCGTCACCCGCTCCAGCTGCGCTTTCGCCGCGTCGATCAGCCGCCGGTTGCCGTGTCCGAAATTCAGCGCCGAGTATCCGGCCAGCAGGTCGAGGAAACGGCGCCCCTCGACATCTGTCATCCAGGCCCCGTCCGCCGTCGCCACGACGACCGGCAGCGGGTGGTAGTTGTGCGCGCTGTGCGCCTCGGCCGAGGCGATGAACGCCTCCGTCGTCTCCGTAGCAGTCACGGGATCTCCGTTCCTTGACGAGCGGCACCAGGGGAGTGGTGGGTGCGTTTGTGGCCTATTTCCTATCGTCGCTCGCATGGTGGACTGGGGAACCCGGCGATCCGGCGCGCCCGGTAGGCTGACGGCGGGGCCGTGACTGGCGCGCTGGGATGGGACCGACCATCGGGGAGCGGCCCCTGCAACTGTGTGCCGTGCGCCTGGGCCGACCCGTGAACGCTGAACGCCACGTCCGGAGGCCGTCATGCCAGAGCCCCTTTCCACCGAGTCCACCGCCTTCCGCAGCGCCCTCGAAGTGATCCGGGCCGTGGAGCCCCGCGTCGCCGACGCCATCAGCCAGGAAATCGCCGACCAGCGCGACATGCTGAAGCTGATCGCGTCCGAGAACTACGCCTCCCCGGCGACCCTCCTGGCCATGGGCAACTGGTTCAGCGACAAGTACGCCGAAGGCACCGTCGGCCGCCGCTTCTACGCCGGCTGTCGCAACGTCGACATCGTCGAGGCCCTCGCCGCCGAGCACGCCCGCGAACTCTTCGGCGCCGAGCACGCCTACGCCCAGCCGCACTCCGGCATCGACGCCAACCTGGTCGCCTTCTGGGCCGTCCTCGCCCAGCGCGTCGAGGCCCCCGCCCTGGAGCGAGCCGGCGTCCGCAACGTCAACGACCTCACCGAGGCCGACTGGGCCCAGCTCCGCCGCGACCTCGGCAACCAGCGCATGCTCGGCATGTCCCTGGACGCCGGCGGCCACCTCACCCACGGCTTCCGCCCGAACATCTCCGGCAAGATGTTCGACCAGCGCTCCTACGGCACCGACCCCACCACCGGCCTCATCGACTACGAGGCCCTGCGCACCTCCGCCCGTGATTTCAAGCCGCTGATCATCGTCGCCGGCTACTCCGCCTACCCCCGCCTGGTGAACTTCCGCATCATGCGGGAGATCGCCGACGAGGTCGGCGCGACCCTCATGGTCGACATGGCCCACTTCGCCGGTCTCGTCGCCGGCAAGGTCCTCACCGGCGACTTCGACCCGGTCCCGCACGCCCAGATCGTCACCACCACCACGCACAAGTCGCTCCGCGGCCCGCGCGGCGGCATGGTGCTCTGCGACGAGACCCTCGCCGAGCAGGTCGACCGCGGCTGCCCGATGGTCCTCGGTGGCCCCCTCCCGCATGTCATGGCCGCCAAGGCCGTCGCGCTCGCCGAGGCCCGCCGCCCCGAGTTCCGCGACTACGCCCAAGCCGTCGTCGACAACTCCCGCGCCCTCGCCGAGGGACTGATGCGCCGCGGCGCCACCCTGGTCACCGGCGGCACCGACAACCACCTCAACCTGATCGACGTCGCCTCCTCCTACGGCCTCACCGGCCGCCAGGCCGAGTCCGCACTGCTCGACTCGGGCATCGTCACCAACCGCAACGCCATTCCCGCCGACCCCAACGGCGCCTGGTACACCTCCGGCATCCGCATCGGCACGCCCGCGCTGACCACCCGTGGTCTGGGCACGACCGAGATGGACGAGATCGCCGGCCTGATCGACCGTGTCCTCACCGCCGCCGAGCCCGGCAGGACCGCCAAGGGCAGCCCGTCCAAGGCCCAGCACGTCCTGGACCCGAAGATCTCGGACGAGATCGCCCACCGCGCCACCGACCTGCTCACCGGCTTCCCGCTCTACCCGGAGATCGACCTCGGCTGACGCACCCCACCGGGGACCGCTCGCCAGGCCCTCGACTCCTGAGGTGCCTTGGGGTGTCCAGAGGTTCTTGGATCCTCGGGCTCCCAGGCGCTCGGCTTCTCGGCTCCCTACAGGTCGATCAGCTCCTGTCGTGGTTCCCGCGGCGGTCCGGCAGTCTCATGCCGGGCCGCCGCGCGGCGTATCAGTAGAGTGCCGCCGGCGCCGATCACCAGGCCCATGGCGAGCCCGGACATCGCCCACCCCGCTCCGTCCGTCAGACCCTGCTCCCCGGCCGTCCCCGAATCGCTCGCGGAGCCGAACAGTTCCCCGCGCCGCGCCAACTCGTCGAACACCGAGCGCGGCGCGCGATGCCAGCGGATGTCGTCGTCCTCCACGTCGGGCGAAGGATCCGACCGCACCCAGGGCGTGCCGTCCGCCGCGAGGAACACCTGGTCCTGGCGCTCGATGGCGACATCGCCGCCGGGCGGTCTGCTGGTCTGCGGCCAGCCTCCGACACCGGTCAGCCCCCAGACCACCGTGGCCCGAACCTTCGGGAAGCGGCCGGCCTCCCAGGCCGTGGGCACTCTCTCCGTCCCCGTGTACATGGGTGCCAGCAATCGCCAGAGCCGCACGAAGTCCTCTCCACCGGAGTGCAGGGCGACCGTCCGCCCCGAGTCACCGGCCACGACCAGGGCCAGATCCGGCATGTCACGCCGAGCGTCCTGCTCCGACGCCTGCGCCCGAGACGCGCCGAGCACGGTCAGCACCACCACGGCGAGCACTGCCAGCCGAACATCCACCTGTCTGACCCGGATCCCCATCCGTCCCCCTCCCGCGTCCGTGTCCCTGCATCACCGTGTCGCTGCATTCCGGCGTCTCTCTGGCCCTCTGTCCCTCTGTGTCCCGTCATTCGTCCCGCAACTCCTGCCGAGGCTCCGCCTCGCCCTCGCGCCGGCCCAGAAACTGAGCCCCCGGCACCCCGGCGACCAGGGGCCGCAACAACAGGGCCAGCACGGCTCCGGCCGCCGCCCCCGGTATTGCCCACCACCAGTCGGTGCCGTCATCGGTCGTCGCCGCGGTCGTGGTGCGGAGCCGCTCGGCCGGTGTGGGCGTGGGTGCAGGCACGGTGGAGGTGTCCTCCGTGGTCTGCCAGGGCGCCGGGTAAATGGCCCCGGGACCCTCACCCGACGACTTGCCCATCACGCCGAGCTTCTTGAACAGGGCCCGCACCTGGGCCGGTTGCCCGGCCCTGTGCCAGTAGCCGTTCATCGACTGCGGCACCTGGGTCGCCGTGTGTATCCAGACCTCCTTGCTTCCCGGCGTGTCCGGGTAGACGCGGTCGACGCGCCAGGGCGACACGTCGTGCATCAGCCACGTGACATTGATCTGCCGGCCGCTGCCCACGCCCAGCCCCGGTGGCTCCTCGCGTGTACCCGAGCTCGGATCGCCCAGCAGGCGCATCAACTTCCCGTACTCCTCGTCCGAGTAGTACAACGCCGTGCTCTCCGCGCTCTCCGGCGAGACCACCAGCACACTCGTCGGGCCGCCGGCCATCGCGGACGGTGCGCCCAGCAGCACCGCCGCGAAGGCCACCGCCAACGCCCCCATCGCTGCGAGCAGTTCACGAAGCCTGTTCATCCGAACCCCCAGTCGGCCGGTCGATCCACGTGCGGTTCGCCCGCACGCCGTGTGTCACTTCTGGTACACCGCTCGACCCGCCGGGGTTCCCATTCCGCACCGACCAAAATTCCCGCTGCTTCGGCGACCGAAGTCCCTGCTAGTTCAGCGACTTCGCTATCTCCACCGCCCGCGCTTTCGACGCCACCCCCTCAAGGCGGAGGGTCACGTCACCCCCGTGCATCCACAGCAGCGTGGGCCCCGCGGTCCGCTCGGAGCGGGTGAAGCGGTCGCCGTGCGCGTCGATGAGCCAGAAGCTCAGCAGATGCGGCTTCGGAAACCAGAGCGCCTGGTTGCCGTAGTCCTCGGCTTCCCCCAGCGGCACCCATTGCGGCGGTTCCCGCACCGTCTTGGAGAAGCCGACGTCGAGGCTCGCCGGATACTCGTCCAGCCGGACCGTGTGCCCATGCCCATCCCCGCGCCAGCACAGACTCATCAGGAGCCGCCCCTTCGGCTCGCGCGTCACCGTCACCGCGTCCGGCACCCCGAGGGCGTCGGGCACGAGGGGCGCGAACCCGGCCCGCCGCCCGGCCTGCGCCAGTGTCAGCGAAGGGCCGCACCCCTGCACCCGGGCTCCGGACGAGGGCACCGCCGACGGGTCGTACCGCACCTCGACCCCGCCGAAGCCGAACCAGTCGACGACCGCGGCGCGCACCGGAGGCGTGAGCACGAGGACCATCAGCACACCACACAGGCCCGCGGTCAGCGCGCGCCAGCGCAGCCGCGCCCAGCGGCGCACCGACCGCAGCCGCTCGCCGGGTCCCGGCGGCTCGGGCACCGGCGCAGGGAGCCGCTCGGCGAGTATCTGCTCCAGCACCCGCTCGACCATCGACTCGCTCCCGGCCGCCCCGGCCCGGTCCAGCGACCGCCCGAGCGCCCGCAACTCCGCCGGCAGCCGGGAGACGCCCTCACGAGCACGCCGGCCCCGGTCACCGGAAGGCTCCGTGCCCTCCGTGCCCTCCGCGTCTCCCGTGCCCCCGCCCTCGTACGACTCACTCATGCTCATCACCTCCTTCCCGGGATTCCTGATGCTCCCCGGGCTCGAAGCCCGGCAGCAGGCGGCCCAGCTTGCGCAGGGCGCGGTTGAGGCGGGATTTCACCGTGCCGCGTGGCCAGCCCAGGGCCTGGGCCGTCTCCGGTTCGTCCATCTCCAGGAGATAGCGGTACGTGACGACGAGGCGGTGCTCCTCGCTCAACTGCTCCAGGGCGGTCAGCAGTGCCGCGCGGCGCTCTATCTCCAGCGCCGCGACCGCCGGGTCCGCCGATTCCGGTATCAGCGGCTCCGCCTCGGCGAACGCGGCCTCCCGGCCGGCCAGCGTCCGCTGGCGCACCGCCGTCCGCACTGTGTTCCTCGTCTCATTGGCGACGATCGAGAGCAGCCACGGCTTGAACGCCGCGCCGTCCCGAAAGCGCCCCAGCGAGCAGTACGCCTTGATGAAGGCCTGCTGCACCACGTCCTCCGCGTCCGCACCTGCCCCGAGCGCCCTGGCCGCCCTGATCGCGATGCCCGTATGAGCACGGACCAGCTCCGCGTACGCCTCCGGCTCACCGGCGCGTACGCGTGCGATCACCACGGCCTCGTCGACGACGATGCGGCCCCCCTCCCGCGTCCTCACACTCTTGCTACACCGCCCGAGGCCGATCGGTTCCCACCTCTGTCACATCTCTTTCCGACCAGTTCCGGACCGGGCCCCCGCACCTGAGAGAATGGTGAGCATGGCCTCTGATCGTCCCCGCGTGCTCTCCGGAATCCAGCCCACAGCAGGCTCGTTCCACCTCGGCAACTACCTCGGCGCCGTCCGCCAGTGGGTGGCTCTGCAGGAGTCCCACGACGCGTTCTACATGGTCGTCGACCTGCACGCGATCACCCTTCCGCAGGACCCCGCGGACCTGCGCGCCAACACCAGGCTCGCCACCGCGCAGCTGCTGGCCGCCGGTCTCGACCCGGAGCGCTGCACGCTGTTCGTGCAGAGTCACGTCCCCGAGCACGCCCAGCTCGCCTGGGTCATGAACTGCCTCACCGGCTTCGGTGAGGCGAGCCGCATGACCCAGTTCAAGGACAAGTCCGCCAGGCAGGGCGCCGACCGCGCCTCCGTGGGCCTCTTCACGTATCCGATCCTGCAGGTCGCGGACATCCTGCTGTACCAGGCCAACGAGGTCCCGGTCGGTGAGGATCAGCGCCAGCACATCGAGCTCACGCGCGACCTCGCCGAGCGTTTCAACGGCCGCTTCGGCCAGACGTTCACGATCCCGAAGCCGTACATCCTCAAGGAGACGGCGAAGATCTTCGATCTCCAGGACCCGTCGATCAAGATGAGCAAGTCGGCGTCGACTCCGAAGGGCCTCATCAACCTGCTCGACGATCCGAAGACGACCGCCAAGAAGGTCAAGAGCGCGGTCACCGACACGGACACCGTCATCAGGTATGACGCGGCGGAGAAACCGGGTATCAGCAACCTGCTGACCATCTACTCGACCCTCACCGGAACCGGTATCCCGGAACTGGAGCAGAAGTACACCGGCAAGGGCTACGGTGCGCTCAAGACGGACCTCGCCGAGGTCATGGTCGACTTCGTGACGCCGTTCCGGGAGCGCACCCAGCAGTATCTGGACGACCCGGAGACGCTCGACTCGATCCTGGCCAAGGGCGCCGAGAAGGCGCGTGCCGTCGCCGCGGAGACGCTCTCCCAGACCTACGACAAGGTCGGCTTCCTGCCCGCCAAGCACTGACCGCCGAGACCACTGCCGTACTGACAGCCGACACGCTGTCGTACGGCAGCGGTGCGGCAGCCCCTACCACAGCCCGTTCGGCATTCAGTACGAGACGAGCGCGACACTCGTACGGCAGCCGACAACGGGCCGCACCGCCGTACAGTCGAAAGCCGAACAGACCGGGCAGCCACCCCTGCCCGCGCGGAAACACCGCACCACCGCACCATCGATCAACGACAGGAGACGACGTGGGGACCGTAACGATCGGCGTGTCGATCGCGGTCCCGGAGCCTCACGGCAGCCTGCTCCAGGAGCGGCGCGCGGGCTTCGGCGACCCCGCGGCTTCCGGCATCCCCACGCACGTCACCCTGCTGCCGCCGACGGAGGTCGACGACTCGGCACTGCCGGCGATCGAGGCGCATCTCGTCGAGGTCGCGGCCACCGGGCGCCCCTTCCCGATGCGGCTGTCCGGCACGGGCACCTTCCGCCCACTGTCGCCCGTCGTGTACGTCCAGGTCGTCGAGGGCGCCGAGGCCTGCACCTGGCTGCAGAAGCAGGTCCGGGACGCGTCCGGTCCCGTCGCGCGCGAGCTGCACTTCCCGTACCACCCGCACGTCACCGTGGCGCACGGCATCGACGACGAGGCGATGGACCGCGCCTACGAGGAGCTGTCCGCGTACGAGGCCGAGTGGCCGTGCACCGGATTCGCGCTCTACGAGCAGGGCGCGGACGGGGTCTGGCGCAAGCTTCTCGAGTTCGCCTTCGGCGGCGCCGTGGTGCCCCCACAGGCGGGCGCGCCCGAGCGGGGCACCACACTGCCGGCTCTCTAGGACGACCGTCTGCGCGGTCCGTGCGTACTGCCGTCTGCGCGGCTGTTCGTGCGACCGCCGACTCGATCCTTCCGTACGACCCCGTCCGCGGTACGTACGTCAGATCGGCAGCCGGCGGAACAACGGTCGCGGTACGTGCCGCAGCGCCGACATCACCAGCCGCAGCGACCCTGGCGCCCACACCGTTTCCGACCGGCGGCGCAGCCCCGTCTCCACGGCCGTCGCGACCGCCTCCGGGGTGGTGGCCAGCGGTGCCTGCGGCAGGCCCGCCGTCATCTTCGTACGGACGAATCCGGGGCGTACGACCATCACGTGCACGCCCGTGCCGTGCAGCGCGTCGCCGAGGCCCTGGGCGAAGGCGTCCAGGCCCGCCTTGCTGGAGCCGTAGATGAAGTTGGAGCGGCGGGCCCGCTCGCCGGCGACCGAGGAGAGCACCACCAGGGAGCCGTGGCCCTGTGTCTGGAGCGCCCGCGCGCACACCAGGCCGGCGGACACCGCGCCCGTGTAGTTGGTCTGCGCGACCCGTACGGCCTTCAGGGGCTCCTTCTCGTCCTGTGCCTGGTCGCCGAGCACCCCGAACGCCAGCAGCACCATGTCGATGTCGCCCTCGGCGAAGACCTTGCCGAGCACGGTCTCGTGGGACTCGGAGTCGAGGGCGTCGAAGGGGACGGTACGGGCGTCCGCGCCCATCTCGCGCAGCTGCTCGGCGGCACGCTCCAGGGCGGGCGACGGGCGTCCCGCGAGCCACACCGTGCGGGTGCGCCGGACGATCAGGCGGCGCGCGGTGGCCAGCGCGATCTCGGACGTGCCGCCGAGGATCAGCAGGGACTGGGGGATACCGAAGGCGTCCTTCATGACAGCTCCTCCTTCATAAGGGCTCGTGGAGCCGACTTCACGACAGCTCCTGGAGCCGACTACAGACCGAGGCGGCGGGACAGGTCCGAGGTGAAGACTCCCCGGGGGTCCAACTCCTGCCGCAGGGAACGGAATTCGCCGAGTCGCGGATACATCTCGGCCAGCAGCTCGGGCCGCAGCCGCGCGTCCTTGGCGAGGTACACCCGGCCGTCGGCCCCCGCCACCTCCGTGTCCAGCTCGTCGAGGAAGGTGCCGAGGCCTGGCAGGTTCGCGGGGATGTCCAGGGCGAGGGTCCAGCCGGGCATCGGGAAGGACAGCCAGCCCGGATCGCCCTCTCCGAAGCGCTTCAGGACGGCGAGGAAGGACGGGCAGCGGTGCTGCGAGATCTTTCCGACGATCCGCCTGAGCGCCTCCTCCTGCCCGTAGCCGACGACGAACTGGTACTGGACGAAGCCGCCCCGCCCGTAGATCCGGTTCCAGTGCGGCACCCCGTCGAGGGGGTGGAAGAAGGTGGAGATCTTCTGCAGTTCACCGGCACGCGCGCGTGGTGCCTTTCGGTACCAGAGCTCATTGAAGAGGCCCACGGTCGCACGCCCCAGGAGCCCCTCCGGCACGAAGGCGGGCGCGGACGGGAACTGCGCGGGGCGGAACACCAAGGGGTGTCTACGCGCGCGTGGCGGCAGCGCGTCCAAAGAGGCGTGCTCCCCGCGGGTCAGCACCGAGCGCCCCATCGACGCCCCGCGCGCGAGCAGGTCGATCCAGGCGACCGAGTACCGGTAGTGGTGGTCCGTGGCGGTGAGGCGGGCCATCAAGTCGTCCAGGTCCGCCGCGCGTTCCGTGTCGACGGACATCAGGGAGGTCTCGACGGGCTGGAGCCGGACGGTCGCCGTGAGGATCACGCCGGTCAGGCCCATGCCGCCCGCCGTGGCGTCGAAGAGGGGCGTGCCGCGGCCGACCGTGCGGATCCCGCCGTCCGCCGTCAGCAGCTCGAAGGAGAGGACGTGCCGGGCGAACGAGCCCGACACATGGTGGTTCTTGCCGTGGATGTCCGCGCCGATCGCGCCGCCGACGGTCACATAGCGGGTCCCGGGGGTGACCGGCACGAACCAGCCCAGCGGCAGCAGCACTTCCATCAGCCGGTGCAGTGAGACGCCCGCGTCGCACAGCACGGTTCCGCCGTCCGCGTCGATCGCGTGGATCCGGTCGAGGCCCGTCATGTCGAGCACGGCCCCGCCCGCGTTCTGCGCGGCGTCCCCGTAGGCCCGGCCGAGCCCCCGGGGGATGCCTCCACGCGTCCCGCACTCCCGGACGGCGGCCACCGCCTCCTCGTAGGTGCGCGGGCGGACCAGACGGGCGGTGGTCGGGGCGGTGCGGCCCCAACCGGTGACGGAGACGGCGTCGGCAGGCATGACCGTGACCGTAGCGCCGGTAAGGGTGCATAACGTCGCAATCTAACCGGCCCTCACGGGTCCTCACCGAAATGGGTGATTAATGGGATGTCGTCATAGATTGCCGTAATTCTGCGACCGCTCCCTAGAAGAGTGAGATCACATGGACGACATTGACGACCATGACGGCATGGACCGACGGCTTGGCGACGTCGGCCACCGACTTGATGGCATGGACCGCCAACTTGAAGACATGGATCGCCGACTGCTGTCGGCCCTCCACGAGTGGGGCACGGATCCGCGCGTCGCGGCTGCCGCGCGCGCCCTGTCCTGGAGCGGGGAGCACGGCGCACTGTGGGTCGCGGCGGGGCTCGCCGGGGCGGCCGTCGACCGTGAACGGCGCGGAGCGTGGTTGCGCGCTACGGCGCTCACCACCACCGCGCATCTCGCGAGCATGGCGGTGAAACGGATCGTGCGCCGTCCGCGCCCCGCGCACGTGGTGCCGCTGGTGCGCACGGCCGGACAGCACTCCTTCCCGAGTTCGCACGCCACCTCGGCGGCGGCCGCCGCGGTCGCGTACGGCGCGCTCGGCGTGCACGTCGTCCCCCCGCTCGCCGCCGCGATGTGCGTCTCGCGGATGGTCGTCGGCGTCCACTACCCCTCGGACGTCGCCGCGGGCGCCGCCCTGGGCGCCCTCACGGCCCGCCTGGGCGCCCGCTGGATCGGGGTCGGCCATGACTGAGCGCACGGCACTCCTGGAGCGCACACCGGCCGCTCCCGCGCCCGCGGTGAGCCTCACCGGCCTGGTCCGTGGCCTGGTCAGGACCGCGCGCCCCCGCCAGTGGGTGAAGAACGTGCTGGTCGTGGCCGCACCCGCCGCCGCGGGCCAGCTCTTCGCCCGGAACGCGCTCACCCAACTGGCACTCGTCTTCGCGCTGTTCACGGCCTGCGCCTCCGCCGTGTATCTGATCAACGACGCCCGGGACGCCGCCGCCGACCGCGCCCATCCGGTCAAGCGCCACCGCCCGGTCGCCGCCGGCCAGGTGCCCGTCCCGGTCGCGTACGCCGTCGGGGGCGCCCTCGCGCTCCTCGCGCCCACCGCCGCCGCCTGGTTCTGCTCGCCGGCCGTCGCCGCGCTGCTCACCGCGTACATCGGCATGCAACTGGCGTACTGCGTCAGCCTGAAGCACGTCCTGGTCGTCGACCTCGTCGTCGTCACGACCGGGTTCCTGATGCGCGCGATGATCGGCGGTCTCGCCCTCGGCATCCCGCTCTCGCGCTGGTTCCTGATCACCACCGGCTTCGGGGCGCTGTTCATGGTCTCGGCGAAGCGTTACTCCGAGGCCGTGCAGATGGCCGGGAAAGCGGGCGCCACGCGCGCGTTGCTCACCGAGTACACCACCGGCTACCTGCGCTTCGTCTGGCAGCTGGCCGCCGGGGTCTCCGTCCTCGGCTACTGCCTGTGGGCCCTGGAGGAGGGCGGTGTGCCCAGCACCGGCGTGCTGCCCTGGCGGCAGTTGTCGATGGTCGCCTTCATCCTGGCCATCCTGCGGTACGCCGTCTTCGCCGACCGGGGCACCGCGGGCGAGCCCGAGGACGTGGTCCTGCGCGACCGCGCGCTCGCGCTCATCGGGCTGGTGTGGCTGGCGATGTACGGGCTCGCGGTGGCGAACTGGTGAGCGTCGCCCAGAAACCGGTTGCCCCAGGGGCGGCGGCCCAGGAACCGGTTGCCCGGCAACCGGTTTCGCGCAGCCCGCTCGCCCGGAGCCCGTTCGCCCGCAGCCGGTTCGCCCGGAGTCCGCTCGCCCGGGAACTCCTCGGCTTCGCCACCGCCGGAATCCTCGCCTACGCCGCCGACCTCGGCCTCTTCGTGTGGCTGCGCGGACCAGTGGGCCTCGACCCGCTCACCGCGAAGGCGCTGAGCTTCGTGGCGGGGTGTTCGGTGGCATACGCGGGCAACGCGCTCGGCACCTACCGGCACACGACCACACGGGGCCCGCGCCAGTACGTGATCTTCTTCGCGGTGAACATCGCGGGCGCCCTCGTCCAGTTGCTGTGCATCGCCCTCAGCCACTACGGCCTCGGGTTCACCTCGCAGCGCGCGGACACGGTCTCCGGCGCCGGAATCGGAATGGCGCTCGCCACTGTCCTGCGTTTTTGGGGTACCCGGACATTGGTCTTCCGAGGAGTTCGAGGCGTTCGAGGTGGTCGGGGCGAGGGCAGAGTCGGATCATGGACTGGCTGAAGAAGCTTCCCGGAGTGGGCCCCCTCGTCGCCCGCCTGATGGCCACGCACGCGTGGCAGTCGTACGAGCGTCTGGACCGGGTGAAGTGGACCCGGCTCGCGGCGGCGATGACCTTCATCAGCTTCGTGGCGCTCTTCCCGCTCCTGACCGTCGCCGCAGCGATCGCGGCCGCCACGCTGAGCAGCAGCCAGCAGAAGGACCTCCAGGACAAGCTCGCCGAGCAGGTGCCGGGCATCTCCGACCAGCTGGACATCAACGGCCTCGTCCAGAACGCCGCCACGATCGGTCTCATCGCGGGCGCCGTCCTGCTGGTCACCGGCATCGGCTGGGTCGGCTCGATGCGGGAGTGTCTGCGCGCGGTCTGGGAGCTGCCCGACAGCGAGGAGAACGCCCTCCTGCGCAAGGTCAAGGACGCCGGCGTACTCGTCGGACTCGGCGGCGCCGTGCTCCTCACCATCGCGGTCTCCACCGTCGCGTCCACGACGGTCGGCTGGACGGCCCGGGAGCTCGGCATCGACGAGAACGGCTGGGGGAGCGTGCTGCTGCGGGCCGCCGCGTTCACCGTCGCCGTACTCGCCGACTTCCTGATCCTGCTGTACGTCCTCACCCTGCTGCCCGGCGTCCAGCCGGCGCGGCGTCGGCTGATCGTCGCCGCGCTGATCGGCGCCGCCGGGTTCGAGCTGCTCAAGCTGCTGCTCAGTGGCTATATGAGGGGCGTCGCGTCGAAGAGCATGTACGGCGCCTTCGGGGTGCCGATCGCACTGCTGCTGTGGATCAACTTCACCGCGAAGCTGCTGCTGTACTGCGCCGCCTGGACGGCGACGCAGCCGCGGCCGCGGGCGCAGGGCGACGAGGAGCCCGCCGCCGTCAGCGGCGGCGGCGCATCAGATCCGGCAGCGGCCACCGGCGGTTGATCAGGAAGGCGCCGGCCGCCAGCAGCACGAGGAGTCCGCCGGTGATGGCCAGCGCGATGCCGATGCCGCTCGAACCGCCCTGCGCGTCGGAGGCGGCGGCCACCGGCTTCGTGGACGCGTTGTCCTTGCCCGAACCGCCCGACGGCTTCGCGCCCGGCTGCGCGCTCGTCTCCACGCCCTTCGGCGGCACCAGCTCACCCACCGGCTCGACCTTGCCCGCGGCCTTGAAGCCCCAGTCGAAGAGCCGCGCGGTCTCCTTGTAGACCTCGTTGTGCTCGTTCTTCTCCGGGTTCATGACCGTGACGAGCAGCACCTTGCCGTCGCGTTCGGCGACGCCGGTGAAGGTGGCGCCCGCGTTGGTGGTGTTGCCGTTCTTGACGCCCGCGATGCCCTGGTAGGTGGAGATGTCGCTGTCGCCCGTCAGCAGGCGGTTGGTGTTCTGGATCTCGAAGGACTCCCGGGTCTTCTTGCCCTTCTTGTTTTTCGTGCTCTCGCCCGGGAACTTCGCCCGCACCGTCGAGCAGTACTCCCGGAAGTCCTTCTTCTGCAGCCCGGAGCGGGCGAACAGCGTCAGGTCGTACGCCGACGACACCTGGCCCTTCGCGTCGTAGCCGTCCGGGCTGACCACGTGCGTGTCGAGGGCCTGGAGCTCCTCGGCATGCGCCTGCATGTCCTTGACCGTCTGGTCGACGCCCTTGTTCATCGCGGACAGCACATGTACGGCGTCGTTGCCGGAGCGCAGGAAGACGCCGAGCCACAGGTCGTGGACCGTGTAGGTCTCGTCCTCCTTTATGCCCACCATGCTGGAGCCCGCGCCGATGCCCGCCAGGTCGGAGGAGGCCACCTTGTGCTCGGTGCTCTTCGGGAACTTCGGCAGCAGGGTGTCGGCGAACAGCATCTTCAGGGTGCTCGCCGGGGGCAGCCGCCAGTGCGCGTTGTGGGCGGCCAGGATGTCGCCGGACTCCGCGTCCGAGACGATCCAGGAGCGTGCGGTGAGGTCCTTGGGCAGTACGGGGGCGCCGGCGCCGAGGGTCACCTGGGTTCCGGCCTCGCCGAGCCGTTCGCCGCCGACGGTCGACATGTTCGCCGGGGGTGTGGCCGACGGGGTCGTGGTCGGGGTCGCTGTCGCTGTGGGGCTCGCGTCCGCGAACGCGGGTACGGGCGCGGTGAGCGAAAGGGCCAACAGGGTGGCGGAAGTGACCAGCAAGGATCGCTTGACGGTCTTTTTGGTGGCGGGCACGGTCGAGAAAGTACAGGGATCGGGTCGGGAAGTCCCATCAGCCTTTCGGGGAGTCCCCTCGCCCTCCACACCCCGGCGCCGGGTCCCGGTAGGCGACGGCGATACTGAACCCATGAAGCTCAGCCGCCCCGTGTCCTGGTTCCTGCTCGCCTTCGGGGTGTGGAGCTGGGTCATTTGGGTCACTTTCATCAAGAATTTGTTCAAGGACGGCAGCGGGCTCGCGTTCGACGACGCGGGCAGTCCGACGGCGTACCTCTGGGTGCATCTGACGCTCGCCGTCGTCTCCTTTGTGTTGGGGACGGTCGTCGGGTGGATCGGGTTGCGCGGGGTGCGCGCTTTGCGCCAGACGTCATAGCGGGGGATACGGCGCCATGGTCATCGTTTTCGTGCTGGCGGGCGTAGCTGCGCTGGCCGTGCTCGGGGGGCTGCACTGGTATGCCTGGCGGCGGCTGGTGCGGGACACGACGGCCGGGCCGGGGGTGGTCCGGCGGGCGGGTGCGGTGGTTTTTGCCGCCGGGCCGCTGTTGATGTTCGGCGCTGTCGCGAGTGAGCGCGGTGGGGCGCCGTTCTGGGTTCAGCGGGTGCTGGCCTGGCCCGGGTTTCTGTGGATGGCGCTGGCGATCTATCTGGTGCTGGCGCTGGTGGTGGGGGAGCTCGTACGGCCGGTCGTGCGGTGGGTTGTCGAGCGGCGTGCGCGGGTTGTCGAGCGGCGTGCGGTGAGTGGGGGTGCCGCGCCCGCCGTTGTGGTGGGGGCGGGGCCGCGCCGGGGTATCCGTCCTCGGTCTGGCGCGGAATCGGTCGGCCTTCAAGGAGCCGGCGTTGACGCGCCATCCGCTGCGGGCGGACACCCCGGCACGGCCCCTCCGGTCGGATTGGCGGGTGCGGGCCGTCTCCCATCGGCGGAGGGTTCCTCCCGGCCGCTCCCGTCGGCGGAGGGAGCGTCCCGGCCTCTCCCGTCGACGGAGGGATCCTCCCGGCGGCTCTTCGTCTCCCGGGTGGTGGGTGGGGCCGCTGCGGCTGCCGCCGTGGGGACTGTGGGGTACGGGACGTACGGGGTTCTGCGGGGGCCTCGGGTGAAGCGGGTCACCGTGCCGCTGGCCAAGTTGCCGCGCTCTGCTCATGGGTTCCGGATCGCTGTTGTCAGTGACATTCATCTGGGGCCTGTGCTCGGGCGTGGCTTCGCGCAGAAGGTCGTTGACACCATTAACTCGACGCAGCCCGATCTCATCGCCGTGGTCGGGGATCTGGTCGACGGCAGCGTGAAGGATCTGGGACCGGCGGCCGCGCCTCTCGCTCAGCTTCGGGCGCGGCACGGGGCGTTCTTCGTGACCGGTAATCACGAGTATTTCTCCGGGGCCGCGCAATGGGTCCGGGAAGTGCGGGAGCTGGGGATCCAGCCTCTGGAGAACGCGCGTACCGAGGTGGCCGGATTCGATCTCGCCGGCGTGAATGACGTACAGGGAGAGAGTGAGGGGCAGGGGCCCGACTTCGGGAAAGCCCTGGGGGATCGGGATGCCTCACGCGCGTGCGTGCTTCTCGCGCATCAGCCTGTGCAGATTCATGAGGCCGTGCGGTACGGGGTCGATCTTCAGCTGTCGGGGCACACCCATGGCGGGCAGTTGTGGCCGGGGAATTTCATCGCCGCGGCCGCCAATCCGACGCTCGCGGGGCTGGAGCGGTACGGGGACACCCAGTTGTACGTCTCCCGGGGTGCGGGGGCCTGGGGGCCGCCGACGCGGGTGGGTGCCCCCTCGGACATCACCGTCGTGGAGCTGGCCTCCAGGGAAGCCTGAGCGTGGGGGACTGGGCCGGGTTCACGCCTCGTACTCGGTGAGGTCGATGGTGTGGACGTGCAGCGGAAAGCCGTACACCGGGTGTGCCGTCTCGCGTTCCGGCTTCATGCCGAGCTTGCGGATGATGTTCTCGGAGGCGTCGTCGCCCATCCGGCTGATGCTGATGACGCGGTCGAGGCCACGGTCCTGGAGCGCGAACTCCAGCGTGGCCTGGGCGGCTTCGGACGCGTAGCCCTGGCCCCAGAACGGTGAGCCGAGCCGCCAGCTGATCGCCACGGCGGGCAGGACCTCCGGCAGGAACTCGGGCACGGACAGGCCCACGACGCCGGCCAGCTCGCCGGAGGCCAGCAGTTCCACGGCGAAGAGGCCGAAGCCCTCCTCGTCCCATTCCTCTTCCCAGCGCTCGATGTCCTCCGCCGTCTGGTCCAGGTCGCGGAGCGAGCCGTCGTCGATCCAGCGCATGACCTGGGGGTCCGCGTTGATGTCCGCCATAGGTGCGAGGTCGTCGTCGTACCAGCGGCGGAGGAGGAGACGGGGGGTGTGGATCTCGGTCATGGCGCCCATCCTGCCTGATGGGTGCGACAGAGGGCCGACGGCTGGTGAGGGTTGTGGAGACGACCTTCGGAGAAGCCTGAGGATTAGCTGTGAAACAGGCTTGAAATGATCGTTTCGATCGCCTCGGACCACTCTTCCGGAAGCTCTTCCCCCACCTGAAACTCCTGTGGTTAGGTGATCCGCGTCACTAGGGGAGTGACGTGCGGTGGGCCTGGGGAGGGGCACCGATGCGATCGGTTCGCATACGGATTCTCGCGACGCTGCTTGTGCTGGCGGGCGTGGGTGTGGGCGGCTGGCAGTTGCTGCCCGCGCAGGAGAACAGCGGCAAGACGATCACGGTCGGCACGACGGACGCCGTCACGTCGCTCGACCCGGCGGGCGCGTACGACGCCGGATCATGGGCGCTGTTCAGCAATGTGTTCCAGTCGCTGCTGACGTTCGAGCCGGGCGGCGCGGCCCCCGTGCCGGACGCGGCGAAGAGCTGCGGCTTCGTGGGCACTGGCCTGCGTACCTATCGCTGTACGTTACGGGACGACCTCACGTTTCCGAGTGGGCGCAAGATGACCGCCGAGGACGTGAAGTTCTCCTTCGAGCGGGTGAAGCGCATCAACGACGAGGTGGGACCGGCGTCCCTCCTCGCCACGCTCGGCTCGGTCGACGCGAGGGGCCTCACGGTCACCTTCCATCTGTCCTCGCCCGACGCCACCTTCCCGTTCAAGGTGGCCACCGGCGCCGGTTCGATCGTCGACCACACCCGCTACCCCAAGCGTGCCCTGCGTACCGACACCGACACCGGCGCCGACGGCACCGGACTGTACGTACTGAAGACGTATACGAAGAACAAGCGGGCCGTCCTCGCGCCCAACCCGCACTACGAGGGCGCCGTCAAGGAGACCGGCCGGCCCATCGTGCTGCGCTACTACGCCGACTCGGAGGCGCTGGAAGCCGGCTGGAAGGCGAAGAAGTTCGATGTCGCCGCCCGTCAGCTGCCTCCCGCGCTGCTCGCCGGACTCTCGCCGAGCGACCCGAATCAGCGGGTCACGGAGGTCGACAGCGCCGAGACCCGCAACCTCGTCCTCAATGTGCGGGCGAACGCGCCGCTGCACGACCGGCGGGTGCGGCAGGCCATCGCCGCGCTCATCAACCGCGAGGAACTGGTCAGCCAGACGTACAAGGGGACGACCGATCCGTTGTACGGGCTGATTCCGGCGGGCATCACGGGGCACGCGACGTCGTTCTTCGACGACTACCCGAAGCCGGACGCCAAGAAGGCGCGGGCGCTGCTGACCGAGGCCGGGGTGTCGCTTCCGGTGCGGTTCACCTACGGGTACGCGGAAGGACGGGGCGCCGCGGCGCAGGAGGCCGCCGAGCTCAAGCGGCAGCTGGAGGCGAGCGGGCTGTTCAAGGTGGCGACCAAGGGCTACGAGTGGACCGCCTTCCAGAAGCGGTACGCCGAGGGCAAGCTGGACGCGTGGGCCGTCGGCTGGGTCGCCGACTATCCCGACCCGGACACCTTCAGCGCCCCGCTCGTCGGCACCGGCAACAGCATGAAGAACGGCTACAGCAGCAAGGCCGTCGACCGGCTGATTCTGGACACTCAGCAGGACGAGGACCGCAGCCTCGCGACCGACTCCTTCCGGCAGTTGCAGGAAGTCGTGGCTCAGGATGTTCCGCTGATTCCCCTGTGGCAGCGCAAGGAGTATGTACTCAGCAGTGAGGACGTCGGGGGCGGTCAGTATCTGTCGGACGGGACCGGTGTCTTCCGCCTCTGGCGGCTGAGCTGGATATGACAACTGACGTGATCCCGCGGGGCGGACACCCACCCCAGTGACATCGCGCTCTCGCCCAACGCAGCACCATGTGTCGGAGGTGTGTGCGGGGTGAGGAGCAGACGTGGTGAGACGTAACTCATTCCGGCTGCCCAGGCATCCGGCGTCCGTCGGTCTCGCCCGGCGCCGGGTACGGGACCATCTGACCGACTGGGGTCACAGCTCCGACGATCCGGCCCTTGCCGATGTCGTGCTTCTCGTCTCCGAACTGGCGACCAATGCCGTGCGCCACGGACCCCTGCTTGAGCGGGAGTTCGAGGTCGCGGTGACCGCCCTCGCCGACGGCTCCTGCTTCATCGAGGTCTCCGACGAGGGCACCGCCGAGCCCCGTCTGCGGCCGGTCGCCGACTGGGAGGAGACCGGCCGCGGGCTCCAGCTCGTGGAGAACATCGCCGTGGCGTGGGGGGTGTGGAACCGGGGGCGGTACGGGAAGACGGTGTGGGCGCTGGTCGCCGCCACCGGATCCTCCTAAGAGGCTGCTACGGGTGCGGTGTGGAGCCGTACACCGTCAGGAAGCGGTCGCGGAACGCGCTCATCTTCCAGACCGGGGCGTTGTGATCGGGCCGCAGGCCGTCCGTCCAGTTCCAGTCGGCGATCTTGTCGAGGACCTTCGGGTCCTTGGCGACGATCGACACCGGCACATCACGGCTGGCGTTGTTGCCGCTGACCCGGGCGATCGGCTGGTGGTCGCCGAGGAAGATCAGCACGGTGTTCTTGTTGCCGTACTTCACCAGGTAGTCGATGAGGCTGGTCACCGAGTACTGGATGGACTTGCCGTACTCCTCCTTGGACTTGGTGGAGTCGGTGATGATGTCCGCGGGCCTCTTGCCGGCCTTCTCGATGGCGTCGTAGACCGAGCCGTCGCCGACCTGGTCCTGGGGGACCGTCTTGGGGATCGGTGCCCAGGGCTGGTGGCTGGAGGTCAGGATGATCGTCGACATCAGCGGCTTGTCGTGCTTCTTGCTGTGCTCCAGCCGCTCGAACGCGGTCAGCGCGTACTGGTCGGGCATGGTCGACCAGCTGAACTTCGGTCCCTTGTAGCCGAGATCGCGGGAGTCGTAGACCTTGTCGATGCCGTAGAAGTTCTGCTCCGGCCAGGCCTTCTGCACACCCGGCATGATGCCGACCGTGTCCCAGGCGCCCGTCTTCTTGAAGGCGCCGGGGAGGGTCAGGTGGTTGCCCGCGGTCACGGTGCGGTAGCGCTGCTGGTTGTTGATCCACAGGCCCGACAGGAACGTGGAGTGACCCAGCCAGCTGCTTCCGCCGTACGTCGCCGACGTCAGCCAGCCGCTCTTCGCCGCGAACCCGGCCTTGGTCAGCTTCTCGTTCTCGGCGGTGAGGGTCGCGTCGACGCCCGGCGCCATGACCGGGTCCTCGATCGCGCTGCGGCCGTAGCTCTCGATGAACGTGATCATCATGTCCTTGCCGCGCAGCCCCGTCAGCAGCTGGTCCGGCGGGGTGTTGGCGAACGCGTCCTTCTTGGCGACCTTCGCGAACGCCGCCTCGTCGCGAAGGGTGTTCCGCACCCGCATGGCACGGTCCTGGACGACCAGCGTCGTGTGCTCGGCGGCGATCGGTACGCCGGAGAACTGCACGCCGAGCGCCGCGCAGGTGACCCAGACGATGGCCATCACCAGCGTCGTACGCGTCGCCAGTTCGGTGTTCCGGGCCACCAGGTTGCCCAGCCGGACGACCGACAGCGTCATGAGGACGAGCATCGCGATCACGAGGACCACGACCAGCACCACGATGCCGAGCGCGCCGTTCTTGCCCATCGTGTCCTGGAGGTACGCCTGCGCGTCGCTGAACAGCGTCCAGTCGAGGACGACGTTGAATCCGCGCCCGAGGTATTCGTTGAAGCCGATGTCGAGGAAGTTCAGGACCGTCAGCGCGCCGAGGCACAGCCCGCCGAGCGCCGCCACGGCGATCCGCGGCTTGCGCGGCAGGACGATCAGTACGGCGGCGCCGAAGATCGCCTCCACCGGGATACGGAAGAACTCGGCGGGCCGGAAGGTGCCGATCCTGCTCGGCATGAGCAGCGCGAACAGCACGAGCGCGGCGGCCAGGGCGGTGGTGGTCCACGCGAGGGTGCGGGCCGCGACGGGGTACCTTTCGCGCCAGCCGTGCCAGCGCCGCCGGCCTCGGGTGGGCGCGGGGGCCGGCGCGGGGTCCGGGGTGGCTTCGGCCGGGTCTTCGGTGACTTCGGCCGGAGCTTCGCTGTCATCCGAGGCTGCGGCCGGGGCTTCGGCGTCATCCGAGGCGGCGGCCGGGGCTTCGGCTTCGGCGGAGGCGAGTGCGGCGGGGGCTTCACCTTCGGTGGCGGTGGCTTCGGCGGGGGCTTCAGCTTCGGCGGCGGTCGCGGTGGCCTCGGCCGGGGTCTCGCTGTCACCGGAGGCAGCCTCGGCCGGGGTCTCGCCGTCATCTGCGAGGGGTTCGGCCGGGGCCGTCGCACTGGCGCCCGGGGTGGACGTCTCCGCGGTGGCCTCCGGCAATGGCTCCGGCGAAGGCTCCGGCGCGGGACCCTCCCCCGGAGGCTTCTCGTCCGTGTTCGGCAGCTGTCGAGAGCTCGTGTTGAACGACAACCCGGCGGTCCTTCCGTGCGAAGCCCGGTGGTGGCACGGCGGACCAGGCTGGGGAGGTCGGGGCCGCCTTCACCTGTGCTGTACGGCGCCGTGGCGGCCGGTGTTCAATCCTCCGGGTCTGCTTCTGCCCAAGTCCGTCCCAAGACCGTTCTAGCAGGTCACGGGGCTGGAAAGGGGGCGTCAGCGCGCCGGGAGCGTCACCGTGACCGCCAGCCCCTCGCCCGGCGCCGTCCGCACCGCCACCTTGCCCCCGTGCGCCGTCACCACGCCCTGCACGATCGCCATGCCGAGCCCGCTGCCCGCGCCGCCGCCCGCCCGGAAGAACCGGTCGAAGATACGCGCCGCGTCGTCCTCCGCGAGCCCGGGACCCTCGTCCGCGACACACAGCCGTACGACGCCGTCCGCGCGCTCCAGACCGAGCCGCACCGGCACTTCGGCGGGCGTGTGGGTGCGTACGTTGCCCACGAGGTTGCCGAGTACCTGCCGCAGCCCCGACTCGTCGGCGTGCAGCAGCAGCGTGCCTTCGGCGCCCACGGTCACCGGGCGCCCCGGCTGCTGGGCCCGCAGATCCGCGGCCGCGTCCCGTACCAGTCGGCTCAAGTCGACGTTCCTGAAGCGGAGTTCGGGGCGCTGGTCGAGCCGGGCCAGGGTCAGCAGCTCGTCCACGAGCCGGCCCATGCGGTCGGCCTCCGCGTTCATCCGGTCCCAGGCCCGCCTGCGCTCGGCGGGATCGGTCAGCATGCCCTTCTCGTAGAGCTGGAGATAGCCGCGTATCGCCGACAGCGGTGTGCGCAGCTCGTGCGAGGCGTCCCCGACGAACCGGCGCAGCTGGGCCGCGCTGCGCTCGCGCGTCCGGTACGCCGACTCGACCTGGTGGAGCATGGAGTTGAGGGCGAGCCGCAGCTGTTCGACCTCCTGGGTCGGATGATGGCTGGAGGGCACGCGCCGGGTCAGATCCCCCTCGGCGATCGCCGACGAGGTCTCCACCATGGCCTCCAGCGGCCGCATCCGGCGGCGCACGCTGAACATCGTCAGGCAGGCCAGCAGCGCCAACAGCAGGGTGCCGAAGGCCAGATCGAGCTTGAGCGCCTTCGCTATGCCCTTGTGCAGCCCGTCGGTCGAGGTGGCGAGCAGGACGTATGTTCCGTCGGCGAACCGTGCTCCGGTCGCCCGGTAGGAGGCGCCGTGCACCGTCACGTCGTGCGGGTCGCGGTCGGCGACGAGGGCGTGCGGGTCGTCCACCGCGTCCGCCAGGGCGAGCTGGCTGCTGGTCGGCTTGAAGCCGCCGAAGCCGCCGATGGTGACGGCCTTTCCGTTCCGGTCGACCGCCGCGAAGATCGAGTCCGGCCTCGGTGACTCGTCCGCGGAGGGAACGAGCCGGTCGCGTACGAACGCCACCGCGCTCAGTGAGTCGATCTGCCGCATGGTGAGCCGTGAGGCGCCCAGCGAGTCCCGTGTCTTGATCAGTTCCGTGTCGACCTGGTCGACCAGATAGTGCCGCATGCCCATCAGGCTCACCGCGGTCGCCATGACGATGCCCAGGGCCAGCAGCCCCACGTTCGCGAGCGTCAGGCCGCCGCGCAGCGAGTGGATGCCGTGCCGGCAGCGCGGGAGCCGGAGCCGCGGCCTCCGGCGGGTCCCGGTCTTCATACCCGCCTCCGCCGGGACGGTGTCGCGGGCCGCGCCGTCCCTGCGTACCGAAATCCTCATGTGAGCCCGTATCCGACGCCCCGCCGGGTCTGTATCACCGGCGGTCCCAGCGGTTCGAGCTTGCGCCGCAGATAGCTGATGTACGTCTCCACGACGGTCGACTCGGCGGGGTGCTCGTACTGCCATACGTGGCGCAGGAGTTGCTCCTTGGGCACGATCCGTCCGCCGTTGCGGACCAGGAAGCGCAGCAGGGCGTACTCGGTGGGGGTGAGCTCGACCGTACGGCCCGCGCGGTGGACGCAGTACGTCGTCTCGTCCAGCTCCAGGTCGCCGTAGCGCAGGGGCGGTCGCTGCGGCAGGACGTCGTCGGGGCGGGTGCGGCGCAGGACGGCCGTGATCCGGGCGACGACCTCGTCGATGTTGAACGGCTTGGTGATGTAGTCGTCGCCGAAGCCGAGCGCGCCCACGATCTCGGCGGGCGCGTCCCGCGCGGTGAGGAAGACGATCGCCAAGTCCGGCTGTCGCTCCCGCAGTTCATGGCCGAGCGCCCGGCCGTCGCCGTCCGGCAGCATCACGTCGAGCAGCGCCGCGTCGGGGCGGGTGCGCTCGGCGAGCGTGAGCGCCTGGCGGACGGTGCCCGCGGTCATCACCTCGAAACGGTGGTAGCGCAGGGCGATGGCGAGGACGTCCGCGATGCTCGGCTCGTCCTCGACGACGAGGACGGTGGCCCCCTCGTGAGCGGTCATGTCCCCAGTATCCGTACACCTGCCCCGACATGGGGCGCTCTCGCTTTGGAGTTCCTTGAGAGTCATGTGCGGGCCGTGTCGCCGCGCACGGGGCTCGGTCGATGGTTGCTCCAGGACCTGGGGGACCAACCGACCGACTGAAGGAGCGTTGAGCGTGGCGACATTGGCACGGTGGTGCTATCGGCACCGGCTGGTGGTCCTGTTGCTGTGGGTGGGGGCGCTGTTCGGACTGGGCTTCGCGGCGTCCACCGCGGGCACGGACTACGCGACCGACTTCTCCCTTCCGAACACGGACTCCAAGCGCGCGTACGACCTGATGGAGAAGGCGTTCCCGGACAGCGCGGGGGACACCGACACGGTGGTGTGGAAGGTCGACGGGGGAACGGTCCGCGACCAGTCCGTACGGTCCCGGATCCAGCCCGCGCTCGAAGAGATCGGGAAGATGACGGGCGTCGGCGGCGTCACCAGCCCGTACTCGGGCGAGCAGGGCGCGGCGCAGATCAGCTCCGACGGGAAGATCGCGTACGCCCAGATCACCTTCGCCGACCAGGCCAACACCGTACCCAAGGACCTGGTGCAGAAGGTCGTCGACACCGCGCAGAACGCCGAACGCAACGGTCTCCAGGTCGAGTTGGGCGGTCAGGCGATCCAGAAGGTGCAGGAACCGCCCACCGGCCTCGCGGAGATGATCGGCATCCTGGCCGCGGCGGTCGTCCTGTTCCTCGCCTTCGGATCCCTCTTCGCGATGCTGCTCCCGATCGGCATCGCCATCTTCGGCGTCGGCACCGGTCTGTTCTCCACGCAGCTGATCAGCCATGTCACGTCCGTGCCCGACCTGGCGCCGCTGCTGGCCACGCTGATCGGCCTCGGCGTCGGCATCGACTACGCGCTGTTCATCGTCACCCGGCACCGGCGCGGCATCCTGCGCGGCATGGCGCCGGAGGAGTCGGCGGTCGTCGCCCTCAACACCTCGGGGCGGGCCGTGCTGTTCGCGGGCGGCACGGTGTGCATCGCGCTCGCCGGGATGCTCGTGACGAACCTGCGCTTCCTGGACGGCGTGGTCATCGGCACCTCGCTCACCGTCATCTTCAGCGTGCTCGCGGCGATCACCCTGCTGCCGGCGCTGCTCGGCCTCCTCGGCACCCGGGTGCTCAGCCGCCGCCAGCGGCGCAAGCTGGCGGCCAACGGGCCCGAGAAGGAGCGGACGAGCGGCGCCGCGGCACGCTGGTCGGCGGGCGTCCAGCGGCGTCCGCGGACGATCGCCCTCCTCGCCCTGGCCGTCATGGCGGTCCTCGCGCTGCCCGTCCTCGGGCTGCGGCTCGGCGCCACCGACCAGGGCAACGACGACGCCTCGACGACGACCAGGAAGGCGTACGACCTGCTGGCCGAGGGCTTCGGGCCCGGTTTCAACGGCCCCCTTCAGGTGGTCACGTCCGGCGGCGACACCTCCGCGCTGGTGAAGGACATCGGCGACACGGCCGGAGTGGCCCGGGTCGCCGCGCTGCCGCCCGCGCGGGGCGTGACGGTGATCCAGGTGGTGCCGACGACCTCGCCGCAGTCGGAGAAGACCGACCAGCTCATCGACAGGCTGCGGGACCGGGTGATCCCGGACGCGGGGGCGCAGGCCCACGTCGGTGGCGTGACGGCCGTCTCCAAGGACTTCTCGTCCATCACCGGTGACCGGCTGCCCTACTTCGTCGCCACGATCATCGGCCTGGGCTTCCTGCTTCTGATGGTCGCCTTCCGCTCCCTCGTGGTGCCGCTGACGGCCGCGCTGATGAACCTGATCGCCGCAGCCGCGTCGTTCGGCGTACTCGTCGCGATCTTCCAGTGGGGCTGGGGCCTCGACCTGCTCGGCCTCGGCAAGGAAGGGCCGATCAACTCCTTCCTGCCCGTCATCATGCTGTCCCTCCTCTTCGGCCTCTCGATGGACTACCAGGTGTTCCTGGTGAGCCGGATGCACGAGGAGTGGGTGCACACCAAGGACAACGCGCGTGCCGTCCGAGTCGGCCTCGCGGAGACCAGCCGCGTCATCAACTCCGCCGCCCTGATCATGGTCTGCGTCTTCCTGGCCTTCGTCCTGAGCGGCGACTCGGGCGCCGCGATGGCGGGCGTCGGCCTGGCGGCCGCGGTCGCCCTGGACGCGTTCATCCTCCGTACGGCCCTGGTGCCGGCCGCGATGCATCTGCTCGGCAAGTCCAACTGGTGGCTGCCGGCCGGGCTGGAGAAGCGGTTGCCGCATCTGGCCGTGGAGCCACGCGAATCGGCGTCCGAGGAGGCCGCCCCCGCGGGCGGCGCGACGGTGGTGCACGGCTTCGTCCGCGACCCGGAGGGTGCGCCGGTCGACGGCGCGGTCCTCACCCTGCTCTCCGCCGGCGGCCGCCAGCTGGACCGGGTGACGTCGCTGGCCGACGGCTCGTACATCGTCTCGGTGCCGGAGCCGGGGACGTATCTGCTGGCGGCGACGGCTGACACGTATGGGGCCCGGGCCCGGCATGTGGTCGTGACCGATGAACCACTGGTGTACGACGTGGAGTTGGCGGAGGGGGAGGTGGACGCGGTCAACTGAGGCCGGCCGGGGATGCGAGGGGCGTCCGCCGGGCGGGCGCCCCTAAGCCTTCTTCTTGGCCGTCTTGGCCGTCTTGGCCGTCTTCGAGGTCTTAGCGGTCTTGGCGGTCGTGGCCTTCTTCGCCGGGTCGGGCAGAGCGTTCGTCATCCCCGGCAGGAAGTCCGTGAACAGCTCGTGCACCTCGTGGACCAGGGGCCGCAGGATACGGAAGCGGGCGAGGGAGACGCCGCGCGCGGTGAGGCGTGCGCCGCGCTCGGCGAGCCGGTAGCTGCGCTCGCGCCCCTCGGTCCGGTCGAAGATCCAGTACAGGACAAGGCCCATCTGCGAGAGCCACATCAACTCGGGCAGTGTGTCGCGGAGTTCCTCGGGCACCTTGGTCTTCGCCCCCGCCAGCACCTCCCGGTGGACGCTGATGGCCTCCACGCGCGCGTGCTCCGACTCGGCGGAGAAGGGGCTGAGCGGGCTGTCCGGGTCGGCGGCGTTCTTGAAGAACTGCACCGCGAACTCGTGGTACGGCGTGGCGATGTCCAGCCACACCTTCAGCACCCCGCCCAGCCGGGCCTCCAGGTCCGTCTCGCGGTCCAGCACCTCCCGGATCGCCACCTGGTGCTCGGTGGCGAGCCGGTCGTAGAAGCCCTGGATCAGGTGCTCCTTGCCGGCGAAGTAGTAGTACGCGTTGCCGACGGAGACCCCGGCCTCCTGGGCGATGGCCCGCATGGTCGTCTTGTCGTAGCCCCGCTCCTGGAACAGCCGCAGCGCCGTCTCCAGGATCAGGGCACGGGTCTGCTCGCTCTTGGCCGGGCTCTTGGCGGGGGCCGTAGCGGGACTGTCCTGACCGGGACTGTCCTGACCGGGACCGTCCGGGCCGGGGCCGTCCGGGCCGGGACCGTCCTGAGCGCGGCTGTGGTGAGCGGGACTGTCTTTCGGTGCTGGCACGGGGACGAGCCTAACGAGTGGAGCAGGTGCCGCTGTCGCAGGCAGGAGGTTGGTACGTCCATCCCGAGCTCGGGTCGTACACCCAGCCGTCGCCCCGCTGATAGACGCCCCCGCCCCAGCCCTCGCGGGACTGGGTCTCGCGCCACTTGGCGGCGGTGAGCATGGCACCCTTCGCGAAACGTGCGCCGGCCGGGGTGCTCAGCCGATGGGCGAGCGGCCGGTGTTCGCGCAATGCCCAGAGGGTGACGACCCAGGCGGCGGCGCCACGGTAGACCTGCCCTCCGTCCCCCACGACGGTGATGTCCTCGAGGGTGGCCCGGTGATCGAGCGAGGGAAAGAGCGCCCGCGCCTCGTCGGACCCGGCGGGTACCAGCCGGAGCGGCACCAGTTGCGGCTGCTTCGCGAGCCAGCCCCGCAGGAAGGTGCACAGCGAGCACTGCGCGTCGTAGAGCACGGTGAGCCCGAGGACCGGGACGCGCGCGGCGTCCCGGTCCCGGGTGGCTGAGGCGCCGGCCACCGGACTCACGCCCCGGCCGCGGGTGCGATCCAGTCGGTCGGCGCGACGGGCGGCAGCTGCTCCCGCTCCATCACGCCCCGCCGCCGGATCTTGTTGAGCACGTACACGTTCCCCAGGTGCATGACCCCGAGCACGAGCAGCACCACGCCGAGCTTGGTCGACAGGGCCTCGAAGATCTCGCGGGCGTTGGCGATCTCCTGGTCCTGGTTCAGATAGAGCGCGACGAAGCCCAGGTTGACGAGGTAGAAGCCCACCACCAGCAGGTGGTTGACGGCTTCGGCGAGCTTCTCGTTGCCGTGCAGCACATCGGCCAGGAAGATCCGCCCGTTGTGGCTCAGCGTGCGCGCCACCCAGATGGTCAGCGCGATGCTGACCAGCAGATAGATGACGTACGCGACGACTGTGAGGTCCATGTCCCCACCCCTTCTTGAACGCGTTCAAAACGCTGTCAGGAAGGAATGTAGACCTGTGTTTGAACACGTTCAAGTTGGTGGTGGGTGTCTTGGGTCACGTCTCGGGTCACGTCTTGGCCGCGTCTGGTCTTGCCTCTTGGGTGGCGACTTGGGTGGCGACTTGGGTCACGCCTACGCCCGTGCGGCGCGGCCCAGTTCGGGCCGCTTGCTGTAGTCGGTGAGGCCGATGACGTTGCCCCAGGGGTCGGCGATCTCGACGGTCCACCCGGTGGCGACGGGGAAGGGTTCGTCGAGAGGCTGAACGCCCACCGCGGCGAGGGCGTCCGCCGCGGCCCGCGCGTCCCGCACCTCCAGCCACACCCGCGGCGAGGCCCACGGCGGCGGCCGGTGACTCAACTCCTCGTCCAGCCGCAGCAGCACGCCGGGCGTCTCCTTGCCCACCTTCAACAGGGCGATCCCGGCCTCGTCGAGCCGGAACGCCACGGGGAAGCCGGCCCGCTCGTAGAAGGTCACGCCCTCGTTGAGATCCCCGACGGACAGGAGCACGTTGTCGAACCCGAGCAGCTCGTATGACACGTCATCTGACATGTCGTCAGGTTAGGTGCGGACCGGAAGGGGATGAGGAGGGACTGACCGCGGGCCGAACATGTGATCACCCGTTGAGGTGAAGCGCCTCTCATTCCCCCTGGGTACGCTGAATCGACAGGCGAGACTCCGTCCCATGGGAGCACTGATGAGCGCCGCATCCGAGAACGGCCTCGACGACGAGTCGGCGTACCGCTGGCCGATCCCGCCCCCCGAGGGCTGGACCGCGGACGACCTAGACCGGATTCCGGGCCTCCCGCCGCACACGGAGTTGATCGACGGGAGTCTCGTTTTCGTGAGTCCGCAGACCGCCTTCCACGGACGTTGCATGCGTCTGCTGGAGAACAGTCTTCTGGAGCAGGCCCCTGACCATCTTGATGTCATGCGGGAGATGGCGATCAAGTTGGACACCAAGAATCGTCCCGAGCCGGACGTCTTGGTCTTCCTGGTGGAGGCGAACACGGGGCCGAAGCAAACCTGGTACAAGCCAGAGGACATCGTCCTCGCTGTCGAAGTAGTCTCACCCGACTCCCGCGAACGCGACCGAGAAGTCAAACCGCGCAAGTACGCCGCCGCCGGAGTCGAGCACTTCTGGAGGGTGGAGGAGGACGACGACAAGGGCCTCCCCGTCGTCTACGTCTACGAACTCGACCCGGCCACCAAGTCGTACGGCCTCACGGGCATCTTCCACGACCGCCTCAAGGTCACCGTCCCCTTCGAGATCGAGATCGACCTGACGGCCATCAATCGGCGGCGCGGCGGTTCGGAGCCCGCGTAGGAGCCTTTGCGGGGGGCCGGCCACAGGGCGTGGCCGGCCCCCGCATCACGCCCTCAGCCGATGGCGAAAAGGGCTTCCTGGCTGTAAGCCTGAGGGTAGAACCCCATGGTCATGAGCACTGCACGCAGGCGAAGACCGCCCCTGCCGGGGCTGACGAGGACGGGGGAGCCTCGATCGGCCGCGCCCGGCAGGGACGCGAGTTGGGTAGGTCAGCGCGGTGCGGCGCTTGGACGGGCGGGGCGGGTCACGTCTGCCGCCAGGCTCGCCAGGGCCGGGTGATGATCTCCCGGTAGGTGTGGTGGGACGGGTTCTGGCCGCAGTGACGCAGCACCCAGTTCTGCGGTTCGGCGAAGTCCTCGCTTGTCGGCGATGTCTCTCCGTCCACGGCGCACTGCATCGCGTACAGGACCGGCTCCGCGTCCGGCTCGCGGTCGGGCTGGAGAGTCCAGGTCTCGTAGCGCAGGACCGAGCGAGGGGTCACCGTCCCCACCTCCGGTTGGCCACCGCCACCTTGGCGCTCAACTCCTCGGCCGGGGCAGCGGACGTACGTCCTCGGGCGGTACGTCCCACTCCCGGCCACCGCGCGGCGGCCGAAGCTGCACGTACGGCCCCACGTGCCCCATCGTCACGCCCGCCCGGCCGTTCCGACGGTCGACCACCACGGCGCCCACACCGGGCGAGGCAGTTTGCTCGACCGCATCAGGGTTGCGGACCGTCATCGTGACCACCCCGGCGAGGCGATCAGCGACCGGGCGTCCAGTCGTAGGGCGGGAACACATAGGGTGGCGCTCTTTCGCACGTTGGCACTCCTCGGCGGCGTGGACCGTGCCCCCGGGCGTATCGGTGGCGCAGGGTCGGCACCGATCCTCACGCCGGTCACCGGGACGAAGGAACCTCCACCAAACCCCACTCCAGGACGTCCTGCACTGTGTAGAACGTCCCTGGTGCCGTCCCGAGACGAAAGGGGAGACTCGTGCCGAACGAGAGACTACGAGCCGTCATGGCGGCCGGAGGCTGGACGTACGCCGCCCTCGCCAAGGAGGTCGAGATCGACCCCAAGTCGGTCGAGCGCTGGGTGAACCTCGGGCGCACCCCACGCCGTGCCACAGCCCTACAGGCGGCCAAAGCCCTGGGAGAAGACGTGCACGCACCCTGGCCGGCGCTCCCCAAGCCCGCCCCGCCCGCGCCATCAGCCCCGAACTGGTCGCGCTCTACGACCAGCGGGCCGACATCCCCGTCTCGACGTTCGCAGACCTCTTGGCCCAGGCCCGGGAACGGATCGACATCCTCGTATACGCGGCCGTCTTCCTCCACGAGGCGTACCCACGACTGAACGAACTCCTCACCGAACGCGCCGCCGAAGGCTGCACCGTCCGCATCGCGATCGGGGACGCAGACAGCGACAACGTCCAAGCCCGCGGCCAGGAGGAGCGGTTCGGCCACGGCATCGAATCCCGCTGCCGCCTCGCGCTCATGCACTACAGGCCGCTCGCCGGCACCCCCGGCATCGAAGTCCGCACCCACGCCACCACGCTCTACAACTCCCTCTACCGCGCCGACGACCAGCAACTCGTCAACGCACACACCTGGGGCGTCAACGCCTACGCCGCCCCCGTGTGGCATCTTCGCCGGCACCAGGAGAGCGGCATGTTCGACACCTACGCCGAGAGCTTCGACGCGGTGTGGGCGACGGCGACGCCTGTACGAGAGGACGGCTGACCGTGGCGCGAACCGAGTACCACGACGACCCGAACGCCCCCAAGCCGAACAGCATGGTCGTCGCCGCCTCCGCCGTCGTCACCGACGACCACGGGCGCATCCTCCTCCAGCGCCGCCGTGACAACGACCTGTGGGCGCTGCCCGGTGGCGGCATGGATCTGACTGACTCCCTGCCAGGCACGGCCGTCCGCGAGGTCAAGGAGGAGACCGGCTTGGACGTGGAGATCACGGGCCTGGTCGGCACCTACACCGACCCGAAACACATCATCGCCTACACCGACGGCGAGGTCCGCCGCCAGTTCAACGTCTGCTTCACCGCCCGCATCACCGGCGGCCGGTTGGAGATCTCCGACGAGTCCACCGAGCTCCGGTTCGTGCCGGCGGAAGAGATCGAGCAGTTGCCGATGCACCACACCCAACGGCTCAGGCTCCAGCACTTCCTGGAACAGCGCGAGAAGCCGTACCTCGGCTGAACCGGCTGACGGCAGTAGCTGACAGCAACAACCCCGCACGACCACGGACACCCACAGACTTCACCGGACCAGCAAACTACGCTTGACCTGCGAAAAAGCAGGTAGAGGGAGCCGCATAGATGATAATGCCAACCTGTTGAATCTCGTCAATGCCCTGTTCCACGGTTCCGGAAATCCCAACTTGATTGGCGACGGGTCGGCAATTGTCGCAGCCAACCATGAAGCCCTCGGTGGAGCGCGAGTTGAGGGAAGGAATCACATCGCCAGTACAACGCAGCTTCGAAGCTCGGTCAATAGGTGGTCGTGGTGAGAGCGGTGCGTGATATGGAAGTGGCAAATAGTCTGATCGCTGCTATTGATGATGCTCATGCCGGAAGGTGCAGGGGTCTGGGCGTCTGCGTTGGTCTGGGGCTGTGCACGTGAGCGGTGACGTGCAGTTGGTGGAAGATCTGGTATCCAGGTTTCCGATTCTCGAGGATTCATATGGTGCCCATGTGTTCAATGAGGACGGAGTGCTGCCACACGTCTTCTTTTGAGATGTCGTGCAGGATGTAGTGAATTCCTTCGTAGCGCAGGGTCCGGACGCTTTGGATTGGCGATCTGTTCTTGTCTTTCTGGAAGAGCAATTTTGTAGAGGAATCCCCGAGGTGAACGAGGTGATCTGCACCTCTTTCCTTTGGTATTTGCCGCACCCTGGCGACCCGGGATGTGAGCTCATTGCTCATCTTGGGCCTGTCATGACCCGCAAATTCCAGGAAATCCGCCCTCGCGGATCGAGGTGACCTGCGCAGTGCGCTACCGACTGAGGAGTTCCTTGACGGCGCTGCGTTCGACACCTCGTTCGAGGGGGAGTGTCGCCGCCGAGTGCCTGAGGTCATGGAGCCGGGTGTGGCGGAGTCCCTCATGGCTGCACAGCGTCGTGAAGGCTCGCACCGCATCGACGCCGAGGAGTTCCACCGGCGCCCCCACGGCGGCCTCGGGGGTCAGACCCTACGAACCCCTCAAGCAGAAGACCACGACCCAGACGCGATCGGTAATCGTCAGTTGCACGTGTCGCCGCCCAAACCGATGTAGCCAACCACCTTGACGGTGCGGTCCACCTCCACCTCTGCATGCTGGTCTGCTGGCGACCCCGTGCTCCCGGCGAGTGCGGATCCTGACCCGTGCCCAGGGCATCTGTCTGGCGCCAACGAGCTTGAGTTGAAAGGCGATTGGCACCTCCAGAAGTCTTGTCGAAAGGATTGTTTCGAGCCTACTGTTTCGAAACATGTCTTCTGAAGAGTCCCAGCAGCGCCCCGAGCGTTCCAGGGGTGACGCGCGTCCGCTCCGTCAACTCACGGATCCCAAGGCGATGAGGGCGGTTGCCCATCCGACTCGGCTCGCGCTTTTGGAGGCGCTCGTCCAACGCGAACCGCTCACCGCGACGGAGGCAGCCGAGGTGATCGGGGAGTCGCCGACGAACTGTGCATTCCATCTGCGGACCTTGGCCAAGTACGGCTTTGTCGAGGAGGCCGGCGAGGCACCCGGGCGGCGCAGACCCTGGCGCCTCAAGCACATCGGCTTCTCGGTGGACACCGACCAGGGCGATGCGGAGATGTCCCATGCGTCCGAAGCGTTGGCGCAGTTGCTGTGGGAGACGTGGCTCAACCGGGCCAGCATGGTGAACGCCCGCCGGTCCCGCTTCGAAGGCCCCTGGCTGCAGGTGACCAGCGGGAACGAGAACCTCGCCTACGTGACGCCGGAGGAGGCTCAGCAACTGCTCGCCGACGTCCTAGAGGTCCTCGACCGATACCGGGACCGCCTGGAGGATCCCTCGCGCCGCCCGCCCGAGAGCCTGCCGGTCGAAATGCTCCTGTTCGCCTTCCCGCTCGACGCAACCAAGCCGGAGGCCTGAGCAGATGCGACGCCTGTTAGCACACCGCAACGCCCGGCTCTACATAGCCGGGCAGACCCTGTCGACCTTCGGCGACTCGGCACTCTGGCTCGCCCTGGGGATCTGGATCAAGATGCTCACCGGGAGTGCCTCGGCCGCCGGCCTGTCGATCTTCATGTTCGCGTTGGGCACCCTGGGCGGGCCGGTCGGAGGCGCTCTCGCCGACCGGATGCGCCGACGACCTCTGCTGATCGCTACCAACCTGGCCACCGCGGCTCTGGTCGTGCTCCTGCTGCCGGTCCACGACCAGAGCCAGGTATGGCTGATCTACGTCGTGATGTTCGGCTACGGCCTGTCGGCCGGCGTCCTCGGCCCGGCGCAGACGGCCCTGCTGCAGACCATGGTGCCCGAGGAACTCCTGGGGGACGCCAACAGCGCCATGCAGACAGCCCAGTGGGGGCTGAGACTGCTCACTCCCCTCCTCGGCGCCGGACTGCTCGCCACGTTCGGCGCGACACCAGTAATCATCGGCGACGCGGTGACATTCCTCGTTGCCGTCGCCACGCTGCTCGCCCTGCGCGTGAACGAGGAGCAGCCAACGCCATCCAAGCAACATTGGTTCGCCGAGGCGGCCGCCGGCGCCCGCCACATCCGCGCCACCCCTGCCCTGCGGCAACTGGCCATGGCCGGCGCGCTGACCGCGATCGCCTTCGGGTTCTCGGAGACAGCCCTCTTCGCCGTGGTGAGCGACGGACTGCACCGTCCAGACGCCTTCCTGGGGGTCCTCATCTTCGCCCAGGGAGCAGGCGCGGTCGCCGCCGGAATCACGGCAGCCGCCCTGATGCGGCGCCTGAGCGAAGGCCTCCTCGTCGCCCTTGCCTTGGCCAGCTCCACGGTCGGGTTCCTGCTGCAGACCGCCTCGTCGACGCCAGCCGCTCTAGCGGGCTCCGCGCTCATCGGCTCAAGCCTGCCGTGGATCAACGTCGGCATCATGACGCTCTTCCAGCGGCGCACACCGCCAGAGCTGATGGGCAGGACGGACGCGGCACTCGGCCTGGCGCTCTCCACCCCGCAAACAATCGCGATCGCCGTGGGCGCAGCACTGATTGCAGTGGTGGACTACCGGATCCTCCTCCTGGCCATCGCGAGTCTGGCCGCCTTGGCGTCGGCTTACCTGTTCACCCGATCCGAGCATCGCCGCAGCGCCCTGTCCGAGCCTGCGACGGCTGCCGCTGACACCGCTCCGCAGCCGCAATCCCCAGTCGCTCCGCGATGATCGATGACACCTTCACCTGCCCGACCAGAAACCTTGGGAATTCTCCCGCAGGACCGCCACGGCCAGATTCACCCGGACAAGCTCCCGCGTCCGTCCCGGCGAAGTTGTCCCGCACCTGGTCACTGCAAGATCACGAGACAACCTCACTGGGATCCCACAGTTGTTTGGCGGGGGTACCGCCGAGGTTCGGCTTCGGCGGGTGCGCCAAGATGGGGCCTCCGATCGGTGGAGGGGGCGTTGCGATGGCCTATGACCTGCAAGCTGTGATCGCCGGCGGCGAGGTGCTGCGCGCCGCTTCGCGGGATCTGCCCGCTGCTCGGCTGGCGTCGCTCGGACAGAGCCTGTCGCTGATGCCGATGACAGACGCGCTTTTCGATTCCGTAGCGGACGGCAGCGACACGGGCGCTTTGGGGTTCTGGCGGCTGCCGGGAGGGTTCGAGAAGACTCTCGCTGACTGGTCGACCGCTGGGCCGGTGGCCTACGTGGAAGCCGAGTACTTCGGCGGTGTGGGCGAACAACAGGCTGCCGTGTGGGATGGCGGCACCATCGTGCTGGGTCCGCTCCATGTGAAGGAGGGCGAGCCTTTGCCACCAGCCGGCAGCGCTATCTCACAGGCACTTCGACGGCTGGGCGTCGTTGCGAGCGCCGGAGAGGACGAGTTCTCAGCTGTGGGGTTGGACCGTCACCGACATGGTGAGGGATGGATCGCCTGAGCAGCGGCTTCCGGATTCCCGCATGAACGGGCAAGGTCCTGGTTTCGCTCACGGCAATCTGCCCGTATGTACGAGAACCTCGGGCGCTCATGGGATCGTCCCGCGCACTTGCGCCGATGCGGCCACCGCATATCTTGAGGAACCCGACGGAACTCCAGTTGTACCGCGCGTGCCTGGACGGGACCCGGGACCCGGGACCCGGGGCTCAGAGCGGTGATATCTCCAGCCTGCCCGTGTAGCGGCCGCCCACCCGGTCGGCCAGCCACTCGATGTGGGCCGTGTGGTCCTCGCTCGGTACGTGGACGTAGACCGTGTGGTCGTTGGACGGTTCGTCCTGGTAGATGTCTCGGGAGTTCAGCGCGAGGGTCAGGTACGCGTACTTCTGGGAAATGTACTCCAGGCCTGCCTCGGGAACTTCGGGCCAGGCGTTCAGGTCCCAGCGGATGGCTGCGGGGCTCGGGCCCAACGCGGCGATGAAGGGTTCGGCCACGTCCAGGGGGTTGCACCAGTCGTTGACCCGGACGGGCAGGCAGGCCGCCGGGTCGTCGCCCGCCTCCGACGAGCCGTGTTCCTTTCCGGCCGACGCCCACCATTCGAGGTCGGGGAGTACGTGATGTATCCGCGCCAGGACCTCCGGCGAGTGGATCACGGCCTCGAAGTCGACCTCCGCGTGGTGGAGGTCGGCGATGTCCAGGAGGGTGCGTATGGCGCGCAGCGCTTCGGTGAGGTCGGGGGTGGTGAGGACCGCCGCCGCACGGGAGTTGCTCATGTCCGAACGATAAGGCGGAAGGCGGAAGGCGGAAGGCGGAAGGCGGAAGGCGGAAGGCGGAAGGCGGAAGGCGGAAGGCGGAAGGCGGAAGGCGGAAGGGTGGATCCGGGCGTGCTGATCGATTGTCAGTGGTGGCTCGTACTGTCTTCGGCATGGGAATGGTGACGTTCGTCGACGAGACGACCAGTGGGGACCGTGGCGCGGGCTGGGGGATCGAGATCGCTGAGGAGCGGCTCGCGTTGCGCGAGTTGATCCGGCGGCGGGTCTTCCAGGAGGTCGCCGAGTACAACGCGCGTACGCCGGGGGTGTTCCAGGGACTCGTGCAGCCCAGGGACGCCGAGCGTGTGCTGAACGGGTACGCGTTGCGGACGCCGCGACGGATAGATCCGGAGGTCCAGACCGAGCTGGCGCTCAAGGCTTTCGCCGGTAATGGGTTCCTGGTGCTTGTCGGGGACCGGCAAGTGACCGAGCTCGATGAGGAGATCGAGCTGGTGCTGGGGACCGAGGTCACGTTTCTGAAGCTTGTCGCGCTGGTGGGTGGATGATGGGGACCCCTCGCTCGCACACGCAGAGGATCCGGAACCAGGTTGATGTCGGCAATATGGGGGAGGTCGCCGACGAGGCGCTGAAGGCCGCGGTGTCCAACAACGGCTACTGGGGCGGTGGTTGGACCGAGATCCTCGACATCCTGCGGGGCCTGTCCGTGGAGGAGCGCATGCGCCTCGGCGGCGCCCTGGCCGAACGGTTTCACTCGGTCGGCGAGAAGTCCGAGGCCCGGCGCAACGTACTGACGCTGCTCGGCATCATTTCACGCGATCTTCCCGACGACATGCTGTCCGTGGAGCGGCTGAAGGAGCTCGACGCCCTCGGCCGACAGCACTCCTTCTGGTACGCGGCGCGGCTCGACGTCTTGGCGGAGGCAGAGCTTGCCGCCGGCCGCCCTCTCGCCCCGGCGGTCGTGGCTGTCTTCCGGCGCACCGCCCTGGACGCCTATCGCTCCGACACCCTCCCCGCCCTGGCAAAGAAGCTCACCGATCCCGTTCTCAACGTCGGCGAGGAGTGGGCCGAGCACGCCATGGAGCAGATCACCGGACCGGACGACCCGTGGCAAGCCCTGCTCGCCCACGCCACCACGGCCACCGCCTCCAAGCCCACCGCCAAGTGGGACAAGCAGGCCCTCGCCCTTGTCGACACCCTCGGCGCCGACCGTGTCCGCGCGACCGTGCTGCCCTGGCTCGCCCTCGTCGGCCGCCCCCGGACGTTCCCGTTGGACCGCCAGACGTACGAGCCGGACATCAACAACGCCTACGACCCCTACAACGCCAACGCCCTGCGCGGTCTTGCCTGGCTGGTCTCCCTGCTCCCGCCGCATCCCGATACCGCCCGAGCGCTCGGCGTGCTCGTCGAGACCTCCCTCAAGAAGGTCGCGGGACTCGGCCCTCGCAACCCCAAGGTCGCCAACGCCGGGGTCATCGCCCTTTCCCGCGTCGACAGCGAGTCCGCCCTCGCCGAACTGGCGCGGCTGGCCACCCGGGTGACGTACAAGAACACGGCGAAGCTGCTCGACGGCGCCCTGGAGGCGCGGGCCACCGCTCTCGGGCTGAGCCGCGAGGAGATCGAGGAACTGGCCGTCCCCGCCTACGGCCTCACCGACGTCGGCCGGGCCGAGCACCGGTTCGGGGAGATCACCGCCCTGGTCGAGGTGCAGGGCCCCAGAGTGGTGCTGAGCTGGCGCAGCTCGGCCGGGAAGGCCGTCAAGAGCGTTCCCGTCGCCGTGAAGCGTGACCACGCCGATGAGCTGAAGGAGCTCAAGGCTGCGGTCAAGGACATCGACAAGATGCTGTCGGCGCAGAGCGAGCGGCTCGACCGGCAGTTCCTCGCGCGGCGGACCTGGGCGTATGGCACCTGGCGCGAGCGTTACCTGGACCATCCGCTGGTCGGCACGCTCGCCCGCCGCCTCCTGTGGACCGTCGACGGTACGAGCGTGGGGTTCGCCGACGGTGAGCTGCGCACCCTCACCGACGCCCCGGTGAACTCCGGTGCGGAGGTGGAGCTCTGGCATCCCGTCGGCCGCGAACCCGCCGAGATCGTCGCCTGGCGCGACTGGCTGGAGCGGCACGCCGTCACCCAGCCCTTCAAGCAGGCCCACCGCGAGGTGTATCTGCTCACCGACGCCGAGCGCACCACGGGCACGTACTCCAACCGGTTCGCGGCGCACATCCTGCGCCAGCACCAGTTCCACTCCCTCGCCGCGGTCAGGGGCTGGCGCAACAAGCTCCGGCTGTGCGTGGACGACTCGGCGCCGCCGGCCACCCGCGAGCTGCCCCAGTGGGGCCTGCGCGCCGAGTACTGGATCGAGGGCGACGGCGATGACTACGGCGTCGACACCACCGAGTCCGGCAGCTATCTGCGGCTGCGCACCGACCAGGTGCGGTTCTATCCCATCGACGCTCCGGAGAACTCGGCGCACTGCTACGGCGGCGAGTACAGCATGTGGCTGCGGAACGGGGAGGACCCGGTCGAACCCCTGCCCCTCACCGAGATCCCGCCCCTCGCCCTCTCCGAAGTCCTGCGTGACGTCGACCTGTTCGTCGGAGTCGCGAGCGTGGGCAACGATCCGACCTGGCAGGACGGTGGGCCCGGCGGGCGCTTCCAGGAGTACTGGACGTCGTACGGCTTCGGCGAGCTGAACCAGAGTGCCGAGACGCGGCGCGTGCTCCTCGACCGCCTGATACCCCGGCTCGCGATAGCCGACCGCTGCACGCTCGAAGGACGCTTCCTGCATGTGAAGGGCGAGCGCCACACGTACAAGATCCACCTCGGCTCGGGCAACATCCTGATGAGCCCGAACGACCAGTACCTGTGCATCGTGCCGAAGGCGAGCGGCGGCGTGCCGGGGGCCGGTTATCTGCCGTTCGAGGGGGATCGGATGCTGGCTGTGATCCTGAGCAAGGCGATGATGCTGGCGGCCGACACGAAGATCACTGACCCGACGATTCTGAGTCAGCTGTGATCAGGAGGTCTGCTTCGGTCGACCTGCTTCGAGGATCTCGGTCACGTCGAGGGTGACTTTGGCACCGATGGAGTCGGGGAGGGTGACCACCTCGCCGGGGGCGTGGATGCGGTGGGTGGCGTACTCGTCCCGCGTCGGCTCGGTGAGGACGTGGAGGCGCTGGTGCTTGCGGTCGACGATCACGTAGACGGGGATCTTGGCCTGGGCGTAAGCGATGACCTTGGTGCGGAGATCTGCCTTCCAGTTGCTGGAAGTGACCTCCAGGACCAGGCGGAAGACCACGGGGTCGTAGCAGTTGTTCTCGATCAGGTGTTCTTCGATGTCTGCTTCGACAACGCAAAGATCGGGGATCGCATAGTCCTCTGCGCCGTCCGGCAACCAGACGCCAACGGCTTGGAGCACCTCGGTCTCGTCCTCATCGAGACCAGCTGCCTCGAAAGGACGAGTCACCTTCTTCAGCGCCCTCGCGTGAGCGACGTCGGGGGATGGCGTCACGAGGATCAGGCCTCCGATGATCTCGACGCGGCGGCCCGGCAGGCGATCCATGATGCGATTCGCCTCCGCGATCAGCGACCGTTCGCCGTGCGGCTGCTCGACGGGTGCTGCGGACATCACGTGCCTCCCGTGGGCTGTTTGTCGAGACCATCATCGTAGGCCGGAAGCCCCTAGGAATCGTGAGCGATCCGCTTCACCCGATCGTGGCAAGGAACGCCCGAGGGCCCCGCTCCCAAAGGGAAACGGGGCCCACAGCGACGTACAGCAGGAAGAGAGGTCAGAAGCGCCGAGTGATCAGCGCCCTCTTCACTTCCTGGATCGCCTTCGTGACCTCGATACCGCGAGGGCAGGCGTCCGTGCAGTTGAACGTCGTGCGGCAGCGCCACACGCCGTCCTTGTCGTTCAGGATCTCCAGGCGCTGCTCACCGGCTTCGTCACGGCTGTCGAAGATGAAGCGGTGGGCGTTGACGATGGCGGCCGGGCCGAAGTACTGGCCGTCGTTCCAGAAGACCGGGCACGAGGACGTGCACGCCGCGCAGAGGATGCACTTCGTGGTGTCGTCGAAGCGCTCGCGGTCCTCGGCCGTCTGGAGACGCTCGCGCGTCGGCTCGTTCGTGTCCTTCGTGATGAGGAAGGGCATGACGTCGCGGTACGCCTGGAAGAACGGGTCCATGTCGACCACGAGGTCCTTCAGGACCGTCAGGCCCTTGATGGCCTCGACCGTGATCGGCTTCTCAGGGCTGAGGTCCTTGATCAGCGTCTTGCAGGCAAGGCGGTTCTTGCCGTTGATCCGCATGGCGTCCGAGCCGCAGATGCCGTGCGCGCAGGAGCGACGGAACGTCAGAGTGCCGTCCTGGTCCCACTTGATCTTGTGGAGGGCGTCGAGGACACGCTCCTTGGGGTCGATCTCCAGCTGGAAGTCTTCCCAGGCCGCCTCCGCCGAGACTTCGGAGTTGAAGCGGCGGATGCGGAAGGTGACCGTGATGTACGGGGAGTCGGCGAAGCCCGCCTCGGGCTTCGCGTCTTCCTTGTCCAGAGTCGGGGTAGCCATCAGTACTTACGCTCCATCGGCTGGTAGCGGGTCTGGACGACCGGCTTGTAGTCGAGACGGATGGACTCGGTGCCGTCGTCGCCGACCTCGCGGTACGCCATGGTGTGGCGCATGAAGTTGACGTCGTCGCGGGTCGGGTAGTCCTCGCGGTAGTGACCGCCGCGGGACTCCTTGCGGGCGAGCGCCGAGACCGCCATGACCTCGGCCAGGTCGAGCAGGTTGCCTAGCTCGATGGCCTCAAGGAGGTCCGTGTTGAACCGCTTGCCCTTGTCCTGGATCGAGACGTTCCGGTAGCGCTCGCGCAGCTCCGCGATCTTCTCGACCGCCGTCTTGATCGTCTGCTCGGTGCGGAACACCATGACGTTGGCGTCCATGCACTCCTGCAGCTCCAGGCGGATCGCGGCGACCCGCTCGGTGCCGGTGGAGTTGCGCAGGTGCTCGACCTGCGAGACGACCTGCGACGCCGGGTCCTCGGGCAGCTCGACGTAGTCGGCCTTCGCCGAGTACTCGGCGGCCGCGATGCCCGCACGACGTCCGAAGACGTTGATGTCCAGGAGGGAGTTCGTGCCCAGGCGGTTGGCGCCGTGGACCGACACACAGGCGACCTCACCGGCGGCGTACAGGCCGGGGACCACCGTCGTGTTGTCCGACAGCACCTCACCCTGGACGTTCGTCGGGATGCCGCCCATCGCGTAGTGCGCGGTGGGCTGGATCGGGATCGGGTCCGTGTAGGGCTCGATGCCGAGGTAGGTGCGCGCGAACTCCGTGATGTCCGGGAGCTTGGCGTCCAGCTGCTCCGGCGGGAGGTGCGTGAGGTCGAGGTAGACGTGGTCGCCCTCGGGACCGCAGCCGCGGCCCTCACGGATCTCCGTGTAGATGGAGCGGGACACGACGTCACGGGACGCGAGGTCCTTCATGACCGGCGCGTACTTCTCCATGAAGCGCTCGCCGTCCTTGTTGCGGAGGATGCCGCCCTCACCGCGGGCGCCCTCCGTCAGCAGGATGCCCATGCGCCAGATGCCGGTCGGGTGGAACTGGAAGAACTCCATGTCCTCCAGCGGCAGCCCGCGACGGTAGACCGCCGCCTGGCCGTCACCCGTCAGCGTGTGCGCGTTGGACGTCACCTTGAAGAACTTGCCGGTGCCGCCGGACGCGTAGATCACGGCCTTCGCCTGGAAGACGTGGATCTCGCCGGTCGCGAGCTCGTACGCGACGACGCCCGCCGACTTCTTGACGCCGTCGACCTCGGTGATGAGCTGGTCGAGGACGTAGAACTCGTTGTAGAACTCCACACCCTCTTTGACGCAGTTCTGGTACAGCGTCTGGAGGATCATGTGGCCGGTGCGGTCCGCGGCGTAGCAGGACCGGCGGACCGGGGCCTCGCCGTGGTTGCGGGAGTGACCGCCGAAACGGCGCTGGTCGATCGTCCCGTCGGGCGTCCGGTTGAAGGGAAGGCCCATCTTCTCCAGGTCGAGGACCGAGTCGATGGCCTCCTTCGCCAGGATCTCGGCGGCGTCCTGGTCGACCAGGTAGTCACCGCCCTTGACGGTGTCGAAGGTGTGCCACTCCCAGTTGTCCTCCTCCACGTTGGCCAGCGCGGCGGCCATGCCGCCCTGCGCGGCGCCCGTGTGGGAGCGGGTGGGGTAGAGCTTCGTCAGCACGGCGGTGCGGCTGCGCTTCGTCGCCTCGATGGCGGCGCGCATGCCGGCGCCGCCGGCGCCGACGATGACGGTGTCGTACTTGTGGATCTTCATGAGTGGTTGCCTCAGCCCCGTGCCTAGCGGATGTTCGGGTCGAAGGTGAAGATCACCAGCGTGCCCAGCAGAATCGTGAACACCGTGGCGGTGTACAGCAGGCCCTTCAGCCACAGGCGCGTGTTCGCGCGCTCCGCGTAGTCGTTGATGACCGTACGCAGGCCGTTGGCGCCGTGCAGCATGGCGAGCCACAGCATCGCGAGGTCCCAGGCCTGCCACCAGGGGGACGCCCAGCGGCCGGCCACGAAGGCGAAGCCGATCTTGGAGACGCCGCCGTCGAGGAAGAGCTGGATGAGCAGGTGGCCGAGGACCAGGACGACCAGGACGACGCCGGACAGGCGCATGAAGAGCCAGGCGTACATCTCGAAGTTGCCCCGGGTCGACTTCGGGGTCTTCTTGGTGCGCTTGCGCGGGGCCTCGATGAGGGGCGCCGGGTTGTCGACGTCGTACGTCGAGAACGCGCCCGCGCCCTCGACGGGACCGATGCCGGAAGCGGCGGTTTCAGTGGTGGACATCTGCGTCAGCTCCCGAAGACTTCGCGGAATGCGTGACCGAGGACGGGGTACAGGGACCCGACCATCAGCACGACCCAGATACCGACGACGGACCAGAGCATCTGCTTCTGGTAGCGCGGGCCCTTCGACCAGAAGTCGACAGCGATGACACGCAGGCCGTTGAGCGCGTGGAAGAGGATGGCGGCGACGAGGCCGTACTCCAGCAGCGCGACGATCGGCGTCTTGTACGTGGACACGACCTTGTCGTAGTCCTCGGGGGAGACACGGACGAGAGCGGTGTCCAGCACGTGTACGAACAGGAAGAAGAAGATGAGGACGCCGGTGACTCGATGAGCCACCCAGGACCACATTCCTTCCCGGCCGCGGTACAGCGTTCCAGCCGGCACGGAAAACCCTCCGGGAGCGGGGATTGGGGCCGCGCCGGCTTCGGTGTCGGACGGGCCCGGCCGGGTACGGTCCACCGGCCCTGGCCATCGTAGCGACGAGTTGTCGGAACGCTTACAGCGGCCCTATCTATGTGATCAAACTGGCAATCAATCAGGCACGTTCGGGCTATTACGGGCGCGGTTGAGTGTCGGGTGCGGGTTGGTGGGGGCTGGTCGCGCCCACGCGGCGGAGCCGCACATGTCACGGCCCCGCGCCCCTAAAGGGGCGCGTAAGCGCGCCTCACCAGACGGGACAGGCGGCCCCTTGCCAAGCGGCGCAGCTCCTCCCTCGTGATGATCCGTTCCTCCTCCGGATCGTTTGTCAATCGTGATCGGATGCCGGCGAGTACCTGGTCCAGGGCTTCCGCCGGGGCGAAGTCGTCCAGGCAGATCACGAACACATGCCCGAAGCGGCTTTCGTACGCGGCGTGCGCGGCGCTCAGTGCGGTGTGGGCGGCGGAGTACGCGCCGTCCGGGAGCAGCGTGAGGGACTCGCCGGCCAGCGCGTCGGCGACATCGGCGGGGGTCAGGTCGTACGCCGCCTCGTCGGCCGCGGCGAGCAGCGCGTCCAGGTCCGGGTAGGGCCGGTGGTCGGTCAGGCGGTGGGCCCAGCGCAGGCTGCGGCAGCAGGTGAGGAGGGTGCGCGCGACCGCGTCGGCGGGCGCGGAGTTGAACCGCTCCAGGCGGGCCGGGGACGGCGCCGCGCTCTTCTGCTCGGGGAGGGCGACCTGGCCGGGGAGGCGTGGGAGACGGTGCGAAGGCAGCGTGGGTCCTCGGCGGTGGGATGTGGGATCCGGATCCGGTGACGTCTTGATGAGCATCTCGCGGACTCGGTACGTGTGATTCGGCAGGGGAAGAAGTGAGAGTTGTGCCGCTCACGCTATCGAGGAGTGTCAGGAGCTGTCCGACGGATGCCCGAATTTCACCCGCACGGGAGAGTTTCGGAACGTGTGGTGGACGGTGAAGGTGGGGACGGGGGCTTAGGTTCGCCGAGGGATGTGCGGCAGCTGTGCGGCACATGTACGACCTGAAGTGGACCTCGAACGGCGAAGTCAGGGGCGTGATGCGGTGAGCACGGGAAGGCGGCGGGCGGCAGGGCGGCGGAGGCCGTGGGCGGTGGTGGCCGTGGCGGGCGTGGCTGTGGCGGGGGCTGCCGCCGCGGTGGCCGTCGCGGTGTGGCCCTCCGGCGACGACGGCGCGCCGGCGGGTGCGCGGGTGCCGTCGGCCGCCACGTCGGCGACCTCGCCCGCCGGCTCACCCAAGGCCACGCCCTCGCCCTCCCCCTCGCCGACCCGGACGTACCCGCTGTCCAAGACCCCGCGCACCATTCCCGCCGTACGTCAGCACACCCCGGCCCGGGGTCCCGGCTGGCGCCCCGCGGCCGGTGCCCGCGTGGTCGTGGACGACGCGGGCCTCGCCGACGAGGGGCGGCTGCTCGCCGGGGAGCTCAAGCTGACGTACGCGGGGCAGACGGATGCCAGGGACGGCGATGTCGAGCTGGGCCTCGACGACGGGACCGCGGGACCGGAGTCGTACACCCTGACCGTCAAGAACCGGCGGGTCACCATCACCGCCCCCGCCGACGCGGGCGTCTTCTACGGCACGCGCACCCTCAAGCAGGAGGTGCACGGCGGCGGTACGGCGTCCGAGGGCGTCGTGCACGACCGGCCCGCCAAGCCGCAGCGCGGGTTCATGCTCGACATCGCGCGCAAGCACTTCACGGCGGCCTGGATCGAGGACCGGGTCCGGGAGCTGGGCGACCTGAAGTTCAACCAGCTCGGGCTGCACTTCTCCGACGACCAGGGCTTCCGTATCCAGTCGGACACGCACCCCGAGATCGTGTCGCAGGTGCATCTCAGCAAGGCGGAGGTCCGCAGGATCATCGCCTTGGCGGCCGCCCGGCACATCACCGTCGTCCCCGAGATCGACTCGCCCGGCCATCTGGGCGCCGTCATCGCCGCGCACCCCGACCTCCAGTTGCGCAATGTGTCGGGGGTGGCCACGCGCGGGGCCGTCGACATCTCCAAGCCCGCAGCCGCGGACCTGATCGACGACCTGCTCGACGAGTACGCGCAGCTGTTTCCCGGCGCCTACTGGCATATCGGCGGCGACGAGTACCAGGCGCTGACGGTGGCGAACCCGCAGGCGTCGTTCCCGCAGCTGGCCACCGCGGCCAAGAACACCTACGGCGCCGGCGCGACCGTCGCCGACCTGGCGACCGGCTGGCTCAACGACCGCGCCGCCGTGGTGCGCGGGCACGACCGGACCCCGCGGGCGTGGAACGACGGGTTCTTCCGCGGGGGCACGGTCCAGGCCGACGGCGCTCTTCAAGTGGCGTACTGGACGGGCAAGGAGATCGGGGCCCGGCAGCCGGTCGAGTATCTGAGCGCGGGGCGCAAGCTCATCAACTACAACGACGAGTTCCTCTATTACGTCCTCGGGCAGCCGCAGACCTTCGTCTATCCGACCGGGCAGCGCATCTACGAGCAGTGGACCCCGCTCGTCCTGCGCGGCACGGCGGCGGTCCCCGCGAAGTACGACGGGCAGATCCTCGGCGGGACCTTCGCCGTCTGGTGCGATCTCTCGGGCGCGCAGACCCAGGACCAGGTGGCGGCGGGGATCCGTATGCCGCTGCGTGCGACGGTGCAGAAGCTGTGGGATCCGCGCAAGCCGGCGATGTCCTGGGCGGAGTTCAGGGGGCTCGCGGACCTGCTGGGCTGAGACACGCTGGACGTACGGGCGACTGGAAACGTATCTTCCGGATACTTGTTCGTAGGCCGGGCGTGACCCCTGGGGAGGGGAACGCCCGGCTTCTTGTGTCCGTACGAGGTCTTCCGCGATCCCTCGTGCCTGTAGTCCGGGGGGTTCCCATGACCATGCCGCCGCAGCCCGTTTCTCCTCAGCCTGTGTCTCCTCAGCCCGTGTTCTCCCACTTCGCCTCGCCGCACGGCCCCGCCTGGCTGCGCTCACCGGTGGGGCTCGGGCGGGCCGCGGCCGTCATGCTCGGCGTGGTCATAGCCTCCGACGTGCTCGCGATCTGGGCGGATCTCACGATGTCCGACGTGTCGGGTGCCCTCGCGGACGGCGGCATCTCCGCCGACCTGCAGCGGCGGGCCGACCACGCGGACGCGTTCTACTCCGCGGCCGGGTACGTGCAGTCGGCCGCCCTTGTGGCGGCCATCGTCGTCTACCTGATCTGGTTCCAGCGGGTGCGCGTCAACGCCGAGGTGTTCAATCCGCTCGGGCACAGCACGTCGCGGGGCTGGGTGATCTGGGGCTGGTTCGTGCCGGTGCTGAACCTGTGGCGGCCGCGCCGGGTCATGCTGGACATCTGGGACGCGAGCGGCCCTCATGGCAGCCGGGGCTCGCACGGGCTGGTCAATGGCTGGTGGACGGCGTGGGTCGTCGGGCTGCTCGCCGGCCGGGCCGGGTTCACCGAGTACCGCAACGCCGACACGGCCCAGGAGATCCACGACGCCGTCAGGCAGGTCATGTTCGCCGACGTCATCGACATCGTGGCCGCCGTGCTCGCGATCCTCGTCGTGCTGCGGCTGACCCGGATGCAGAACCAGAAGGCGTACGAGGGCCCGCTTCCCGTCGGCGTGTGACGCGAGCCGCCGCTCCCGCCGGGCCGCCCGGCCGCCTGAGCCCCTGACTGTCCGACCCTCCGACCGTCCGGCGCGGACCGATTCGTCCGTTTCCCTGGCCAACTCCCGCACCCCTGTGGTGTATTCGGCGCGAGCCGCCGAACCGAGACACCGGGGGGACCGGGATGGGCTACTGGGGGTACTACGTCGTGGGCAGAAGCGAGCGGCCGCTCGCGGAGCTGGACGCGCTGGCGGGCGCGCGGGGCATGGTGCGGCGCACCGTGGCGCCCGACGGGTGGCAGGTGTGGGAGTACCCGGGCGGCGACGGTGACATCGGGAAGATGAGCACGCTCGCCCGGGAGACCGGCGCGCCCGCGCTCTTCGGGTACGTCATGGACAGCGACTGCGTGGCCGTCGAGGCGGCCGCGCCGCACAGCGGTGTGTGGACGGCGTGTCTGGCGCGGGAGGCGATGGCCGGGTACGTCGGCGGCGAGGACGAGCTCGGCGTCGACGACTACTTCCTCGAACCGGCCGACGCCGCCGACCGGGCCGTCGCCTGGGCCGCCGAAGCCGGGCACACCGTCACCGCCCAGCCCCTCCTCGACGTGCTGAACGCGGACCCCGACCCGTTGGCCGAAAACCTCTTCTTCAGGCTGCTCGACCGGCTCGGTGTGGTGCCGCTGTGACACTCCTGGTCCGTTGCACGCAGTAAGGGGAAGTGCGGGCTCCGTTAGAAACAGGCGCCCTGTCGAGGCATTTTGAGGGAGGCGCGATGAGCCTGGTGGAACTGATCGCTCAGGCAGACGAGCGAGGTCTGGCGGCGAGCGGTCTGGCTTGTTTGGATCGGTGCGTACCTCTGCTGGGCGGTGACGACGACATCCTGCGGCCCCTGTGGGCGAGCCTGGCGGAAGGGGACCCGTGGGGCGAACGCCTGGAGCAGGCGCGCGCCAAGCTGGACGCCGACGTCCCCGAGCCGGCCGTGACCGACGAGGACAAGGCAGCCGTACTCACCCGCCGCATGCTCGACGCGGTCCCCGCCGAGCCCACTGCTGCCGAACTGCGCCTGTGGGCCGACGCCTGTTCCGTCGCCGCCCTCCAGGTCCACCGGCACCTGGACCACGCCGACGACGCCGAGTCCTGTGTGACGGCCCGTCGCGAGGGGCGTACGGACGGCATGTCGCCGCTCGTCGCCGCCGAACTGCGCCGCCAGGTCACCATCCTGGAGCTGCTCGCGGGCCGCGGCGCGGGCGGACTCAGGCCGGCCCTGGACGTGTCGACGGAGGGGCGGCGGGTGCTGCGGGCCGTGGTGTCCCGGAGGGCGCGGGGGAAGGCGTAAACCAGATGGGCTGAGGGGTTCCTGTGAGCGTCCTGGGAGGGAGATGGCGGTCCTGAGCCGGTGTCGCGAACACTCCTGTGACGCGTGACGAATCCCGCCCTGAGCGCGCTCTTCCGAGTGTGAACGCAACTCAAGCAACCAGACCCTCAGCCGCGACCAAGCCCGTGCGCTGGGCCGCGGACGCGGTCGCGACGATGCGTGAGGGCGCCCGGCTGCGCCTCGACTACTCGGCGCAGAGCCTGTGGCGCCTCGACCGGATGATCGAGGAGATACGCCGGGACGGGGCGCCGTACGACGCCGTCGGGACCGTGCTGCGCGGATTCGGCGCGTACGCCGGTGAGGTCGTCGCGCGGCACACGGGTGCGGAGTGGTGGGAAACCGGCGGCGAGCACTGGCTGCGCACCCCCGACGGACGCCTGTGGGACCCGGTGGAGGAGGCCCGCCGCTGTTACGCGGGTGACGGTTCGCTGCGGTTGCTGTGCCGGGAGGCCATGCGCTGACCGTCCTTGGCCGAAATTACCGGCTCTTAAGGTACGCGACCGTTCCCAAACGGTGGGCCCCGGAGTGAACATGGGGGCAATCGCCGGACTCGGGAGGCCTCGTGGCCGAGAACCGCCGTTGGTGGGCGCTGGTCGTCATCGCGCTCGCGCAGCTGATGGTCATCCTCGACATGACCATCGTGAACATCGCCCTGCCGTCCGCCCAGACCGACTTGAACATGTCGGACGGGAACCGCCAGTGGGTCATCACCGCCTACACGCTGGCCTTCGGCGGACTGCTGCTGCTCGGCGGCCGGGTCGGCGATCTCGCCGGGCGCAAACTCGCCTTCATGACCGGGCTGTTGGGCTTCGCCGCCGCGTCCGCGCTGGGCGGCGCGGCGACCGGCTCCGGGATGCTGTTCGGGGCCCGCGCCCTCCAGGGCGTCTTCGCGGCGCTGCTCGCCCCCGCCGCCCTGGCGCTGCTCACCACGACGTTCACCGATCCCAGGGAACGCGGCAAGGCCTTCGGTGTGTTCGGCGCGATCGTCGGCGCGGGCGCGGCGATCGGGCTGCTCGCGGGCGGCCTCCTCACCGAGTACCTGGACTGGCGCTGGTGCCTGTACGTCAACGTCCCGATCGCGATCGTCGCGTTCGCCGGAGCGTGGGTGCTGCTCGACAGCGGCGGCCGCCGCGAGGACGCGCGCCTCGACGTGCCGGGCGCGCTGCTCGGCTCGGCCGGAATGCTCTCGCTGGTGTACGGCTTCTCCGAAGCGGAGTCGCGGAGTTGGGGCGACGCTCTGGTCCTCGGGCTGCTCGCCGCCGGGGTCGTCCTGCTCGGCCTCTTCGCACTGTGGCAGACCCGGGCACGGGTGCCGCTGCTGCCGATGTCGGTGGTGAAGGACCGGCAGCGCGTGGGGGCGTTCCTGACCATCCTCTTCGTCACGATCGGGATGTTCGGCGTCTTCCTCTTCCTCACGTACTACTTCCAGCGCGTTCTCGGCTACTCGCCCCTGAAGACCGGGCTCGCCTATCTCCCCATCACCGTCGGCATGATCACCGGCTCGACGCAGATCGCGGCCCGGCTGCTCAACCGGGTCCCGCCGCGCACCCTGATCGTCCCCGGACTGCTGCTGGCCGCCGGCGCGCTGGCGATCATCGCGCAGGTCGGCGTGGGGCCCGCGTACGCCTCCCACGTCCTGCCCGGCATGCTGATGCTCGGCCTCGGCATGGGCACCGCGATGATGACGTGCGTCTCCCTGGCCACCGGAAGCGTCGCCCCGCGGGACTCGGGCGCGGCCTCCGCCACCTTCAACACCGCCCAGCAGGTGGGCGGTTCGATCGGTACGGCGCTGCTGAACACGATCGCCGCGAGCGTGACGACCCGCTACGCGACCGCGCACGCCGGGCCCGGCACCGACCGCCGCGCCCTCGCCTCCCGCGCCGCCGTCCACGGCTTCAACGTCGCCACCTGGTGGGCCATGGGCTCGCTGCTGCTGGCGGCGCTGATCGCCGCGCTCGTGGTGGACGCGCACCGGGTGCCGGTGCCGGAGGCGCGGGCGGCCGCCGTGCCGGAACCGGTGGAGAGCAAGAGCTGACCACCGGCTCCGGAAGGGGGTCCGGCGTACGGGTTACGGCGCCGGCGTCTGCCCCTGAAGCGCGAGCTTCCCCCTCGGCGCCACCGTGACGCGTTGCGCGGTCCACGTGCCGTCGGCCGACGCGCCCACGACGACCGCCCCACCGTCCGGAACCTGCGCGATCTGCGGCTCGGTGGACTCCAGCAGCGTGCTCGGGGCGCCACCCTCCAGCGGAGTGGCCAGCAGCGGTCCGCCGGGGCCCGGAGTCGTCCCGTACGGCGGCCGGTAGGACGTGAGCAGCCACTCCCCGGCCAGGCCGACGAACGCGGTGCCTGCCCGCCGGCGTACTGCTGCGAGGCGAGGACGGTGTCGCTGCCGGTGCCGTAGTACCCGTACTGGCCCGGAAGCGCGCCGCTGTAGCCGCGTTGTCGTACTTCCATTCGAACTCCCTTGGGAGGAGTGGGGAGGCGCTTGAGTTGGGCGAATGGTTGTACGAACTCGGGAAACTCGTCGCGTGTCACATGTCACTCCAGCCGCATGTGATGTCCCACGTCCTTGGTCCGCTGGGACGGGTGGACCGGGACGTGACCGCGCCCCGGACGCACGGCGACCAGGGGGGTGGGGACTCATGGCGGAACAGGTACCGGCCGAGCTGCGGATGCGACGGCATGCGGAGCTGTTCGTGCGGCAGGCCACCGCGCGCAACCGGCTGCCGCTGGACTACTCCGTGAACAGCCTGCGGGTGGTCGACTTCATCGTCGACGGCCTGCGGAAGGGAGGCCCCGACCGCGGCAGCGTCCAGCACGTGCTGTTCGGGCTCGGCGCCTACGCCGGCGAGGTGCTCGTGCGGCGCGCCGGGGCCCAGTGGGTCGATTTCGACGCCGGTCAGCGGGAGCTGTTCGGCCAGCCCGTCGGCGTACGGATGCCCGATGGGCGCGCGTGGAACCCGCTCGGCAAGGTCGTGAAGCGCTTCGAGGCGGGCGAGCTGGAGTCCGTACGGACCTTGTATCTGCAACTGCACGGGCGAATGGCCCCGCGGCCCGCCTGTGAGAGCCGGTCCGCGTGAGGCGGCAAGGGCATCTGATGCACTGTGACATTTCTGTGAGGCCCGACGCTGATGACCACGGGGGCGGCGACACGGCAGACCGTGTCGATCGGTGTTGATTTCGGGCGAACTCGGTGCGAACGAGGACAGTGTTGGGCCAGGGAGGGGAACCCCGCCGCGTGCAGGCGTACGACGGGGAGCTGGGCGTGGCCGTCGCGCGGGCGCAGGAGGGGGACGAGGCCGCCTTCGCGGTCGCGTACCGGATCGTGCAGCCCGGACTGCTCGGGTATCTGCGCGGAATCGTCGGCGACGACGCGGAGGACGTGGCGTCCGACGCGTGGCTGGAGATCGCGCGGGATCTGGGCCGGTTCCGCGGGGACGGCGCCGGATTCCGCGGCTGGACCGCGACCATCGCCCGGCACCGGGCGCTGGACCATCTTCGGCGGCTGAAGGTACGGCCCCGGGGGACCGCGATCGAACAGGACGTACTGGAGCTGCCCGGCACGCACAGCACGCACGACCAGGCGCTGGAGACCCTCTCCACGGAGTACGCCCTGGAGCTGGTCTCACGGTTGCCGCGCGACCAGGCCGAGGCCGTGCTGCTCCGCGTCGTGGTCGGCCTCGACGGGCCGGCGGCGGCGCGGGTGCTGGGCAAACGCCCGGGCGCGGTACGCACCGCCTCCCACCGCGGCCTGAAGAGCCTCGCGCGGCTGCTCCGCGCCGAGGGTGTGACGGATGAAGGACCCCAGACGCTGGGGGAGTCGGGATGAGCGGCAAGAAGTCGTCGAACGGCAGGAAGCCGTCGGGCAGAGAGGGAACCGGACATGGGTGAACGAGACAGCGACGGCGGGAACTCCGGCCGTCGGGTCGCGCGCCCGTCGGGTTCCGCGAGCGAAGAGCCCGCCCTGGAGGTGCTGCTCGCCGCCGTGATGCGCGGCGGGGCGCACGACGCCGACGCCGAGGCGCAGGCCGTCGCGGCCTTCCGTACCGCGCGGGACGGCGGCGCGCACGCCGCGCGCACCCGGCGGCGGGACGACTGGCGGCCGCGCGAGCAGCGGCGGGTGGGCCGCTCGCTGAAGGCCACGTTCGCCGTGCTGCTGGCGAGCGTGACGCTGGGCGGGGTCGCCGTCGCGGCCATCGGTTCGTCGTCCGACGAGGACACGGACGACCGGGGCGGGAGCAGGACCCAGCCGTCCAGCAGCGCCCCAGACCGGTCCGCCGTCGAGCCCACGGGGCCCGCGGTCTCCGGTTCCTCCGCCCCGGCGCAGGCCGACCCTTCCACCCGTCCCTCCCAGGCCCAGGACACCGCGGCCCACTGCCGCGCGTACGAGAACGTCAAGGGCCGGGGCAGTGCCCTGAACTCGACGGCCTGGCAGCGGCTGATCACCGCCGCGGGCGGCGAGGACAACGTCGCGGCGTACTGCGCCGAGCAGTTGGGCGAGGACACCGAGCCCACGGACACGAAAACGAAGAAGGCGGACAGCGCGCCGAGCCCGGCCGCCACGTCCGCGGCCACCTCGCCGTCGTCACCGACGCCGAAGCCGTCGAAGTCCAGGGGCAAGCAGTAGAGAAGAAGTCGAAGCGCGGAGAGTTTCGAGGGCCCTTCGGGAACCTTCGGGGCCCGTCGGCGTACCCGACGTACGCCCGCCCTTCCTCGCCGATGGCAACGGCCGGGGCCGCCACCCCCCACAGGAGAGGCCCCGGCCGTCGCGCGGCACGGGCCGCGCGGCGGCCCGTACTCTCTACAGCGCCACGGCTGCGTTTTGTGTCACACCTCGCTCCGTCACGAGGTAGTTGCATGTTGTACGGACATGGACGGGGAGCGGTTTCACGTCGTAACGTGCCATTCGCGCCGGGTGCGGAAGATGCATGACCACCGCAACCACTTGCGGTCTCTCGGGACCGCAACCATCGATTGACCAACCACGGCGGCGAGGACCCGGTCCGCGAAAGCGGCGCCGGCTTAGGCGCAGGGAGAGGCGCGCGCGGGTGCTGGGGGACGACGCGGAGCTGACCGCCGCGGTACTTGCTGCACAGGACGGGGACGAGACCGCGTTCCGGACTGTGTACCGCGCGGTGCACCCACGGCTGCTCGGATACGTACGGACGCTGGTCGGCGACCCGGACGCGGAGGACGTCACCTCCGAGGCCTGGCTGCAGATCGCCCGTGACCTGGAGCGGTTCAGCGGCGACGCGGACCGGTTCCGCGGCTGGGCCGCCCGGATCGCCCGCAACCGCGCCCTCGACCACATACGGATGCGCGGGCGCCGCCCCGCGATCGGCGGCGACGAGACCGAACTGACCGGCAAGGCCGCCGAGTCCGACACCGCGGGTGAGGCGATAGAGGCGCTGGCCACCGGCAGCACCCTCTCGCTCATCGCCCAGCTCCCGCAGGACCAGGCGGAGGCCGTCGTGCTCCGCGTCGTCGTCGGCCTCGACGCCAAGACCGCGGCCGAGACCCTCGGCAAGCGCCCCGGCGCGGTCCGCACGGCTGCGCACCGAGGTCTGAAGCGGCTCGCGGAGCTGCTCGGCGAGGATCCGGAATCCGCCGGCGCACTCGGCGCCGTTCCCCCACAAAGAGGATCGCGCCTACGCGCGGTGACGTCCGCGGGTGTGACGCATACGCGTTCGCGGACGCAGAAGGACATGTGATGGCCGACGAGCAGTACAGGTGGCTGGACCGCGAAGCCGCGGAGCGTTTGTTGCGCGGAGAGCCGCTGGAAGCCGTCGACGCCGACACCCGCGACCAGGCGGACCGACTCGCCGACGCCCTTGGTGCACTGGCTGCCGAAACGGCTCTGAGCAGCACCGAACTCCCCGGCGAGGCCGCCGCGTTGGCCGAATTCCGCAAGGCGCGCACGGGCAGGAACGGCGAGCAGGCGCAGCTCGGCCGGCGCGGTCTGACGCGTCCCGCCGCCCATGCCTCCGACGCCGGTCTGGTACGTCTCGGACGCCCGGCGCCGGGTGGCCGCCGGGCCCGTTGGGGTCGCCCCGCGCGCTTCGGGATCGCCGCGGCGCTGGCCGCCGGGATGATCGGCGGGGTCGCCGTCGCGGCCGGAACCGGAGTGCTGCCGACTCCGTTCCGTAACGACAGGCCGGGCCCCGCTGCCTCGGTCACGGCCGCCGGGACACCGGAACGACCGCTCGTCTCGCCGTCGCCCGGAGCCTCCGGGACCGACGGCTCCCAGTCCCCGACGCCCGACGGCAGCACGAGCGGCCCGGCCGACAACGGCTCCGCGAGCGACGGGGCATCCGGTGGCACCGCCGCGAGCGGGCAGCCGGGCTCGGGCAGGACGGGGGACTCGGATCGCTCGGCCGCGTGGTGGACCAGGACCCGTTCGTACTGCCGCAACGTCCTCGAGGGCAAGGACCTGGCCGCCGACCACCGGCGCGTCCTGGAGGACGCCGCGGGCGGCGGCAGCCGGGTGAAGTCGTACTGCAACGGCATCCTGGCGCAGACCGAAGGCGGCTCCGGCGACGGCCAGAACGGCAACGGGGACGGGAACGGCGGCAACCAGGGGTCGGGGCAGGGCTCGGACCAGGGCGATCAAGGGGACCAGGGGGACCAGGGTGGTGATGGCGACGGCAACCACATACTGCCGGGCGGCAACGACCACCTCGGCAACGGCGGCATCCTCACCCCGTCGCCCTCAGTGTCGGCCCTGAGCCCGCTGCTGCCGAGGAAGACGGTCGCGACTCCGACGCCGTCCCCGACGTACAGCGCACTGGCGCTGCTCACCGGCCACTGAGCCGCGCACACACCTCTCCGACCTGTCTCCTACCTCTCTCTGGCACGCCTCTGACCTGCGGTTTCGTATTTCTTGGAACTTTCTTCGGCCCGGGTGTGACGTTTTCGGCCGCCGTGACGCAGTAAGGGGTGAGCCGACTGGTCATCGGCCGTCGCACTGAGCCGGGGTTCCCCCCGTACCCATGGCTCGGTGCACATTGGCGCGGGCGGGACACGTTCCCCCGGTCCCGCCCGCGCCCCACTCTCCCGCTCCGCTCTCCTTCTCCGCCCCGCGCCGGGTCCGTCACCAGTAGACGACGACCTTGTCCCCCGTGCGGACCTGCGCGAACAGCGCCGCGATCTTCCCCTCGTCCCGTACGTTGACGCAGCCGTGCGAGGCGCCGTAGTAGCCGCGGGCCGCGAAGTCCGAGGAGAAGTGGACCGCCTGGCCGCCGCTGAAGAACATCGCGTACGGCATGGACGTGTGGTAGATCGTCGACACGTGGTAGCGCGACTTGAAGTAGACGCTGAACACACCTTCGCGGGTCGGCGTGTACTGCGAGCCGAACCGCACGTCCATCGTCGAGACCGTCTTCCCGTCGATCATCCAGCGCAGCGTGCGGCTCGTCTTGCTGACGCACAGCACGCGGCCCGTCATACAGCGCGGGTCCGGCTGCGCGGCCGGCTGCCCGCCGTAGGGGTACAGCTCCCACTGGGCCGGCTTGTGCGTCATCTTCTTCAGCCGCTCCCAGGTGACGGCGTCCAGTTCGCCGGTCTGCGGCAGCCCGCGCTTGCCCTGGAAGCCCTTCACGGCGGAGGCCGTCGCGGAGTCGTACGTCCCGGTCGGCGCGGTGATGAGCCAGGCGACCTGGTGCAGCCGGGCCTGTACCTCGCGGACGTCCGCGCCCTTGTCGCCGGAGGACCACAGGACCTTGGCGGGGGCGGGCTTGTTGTCCTTGCCCTTGTCCTTGGCCGTCGTCGTGGGCGTGGGGCTGGTCGAACCGCCGGTCCGCACGGCCGGCGGAGTCTTCCCATCGGCGTCCACGGCCTGAGCCGTGCAGCCGGTCACCGCGGCGAGAACCGCGAGGGCGGCCAGCGATCTCTTCATACCTGCCGTAGTACCTGTCGTACGCATCCGGACCCCCGTTGTGCCGTTGTGTCACCTGAGATGCTCCCCGGGCGTGACCGGTTGCGAACCAGGCGGCATGGTGGAGAGCGAAACAGTGAACAGGTCCGCGGAACAGGTCCGTGAACCGGTCTGTGAGCAAGGTCCCAGCATGGGCCACTCCACCCGGCACACGGCCGCCGCTACAGTCCGTCGCGAGGGTCGGAACCTACTGGTGAGTAGCTTGAGTGGGAGGCACAGCAATGGCGCGCGAATCCGAGTCCGGTCTGCCGATCGAGCCGGTCTACGGGCCGGAGACCCTGGAGGGCTGGGACCCGGCTGAGAAGCTGGGCGCGCCGGGCTCGTACCCCTTCACCCGCGGCGTCTACCCGTCGATGTACACGGGCCGTCCGTGGACGATGCGCCAGTACGCCGGCTTCGGTACGGCCGTGGAGTCGAACGCCCGCTACAAGCAGCTGATCGCCAACGGCACGATGGGTCTGTCGGTCGCCTTCGACCTGCCCACCCAGATGGGCCACGACTCCGATGCCGCCATCGCGCACGGTGAGGTCGGCAAGGTCGGCGTGGCGATCGACTCGGTCGAGGACATGCGGATCCTGTTCGGCGGGATTCCGCTGGACAAGGTCTCGACGTCGATGACGATCAACGCGCCCGCGGCGCTGCTCCTGCTGATGTACCAACTGGTCGGCGAGGAGCAGGGCGTCCCGGCGGACCAGCTGACGGGCACGATCCAGAACGACGTACTCAAGGAGTACATCGCGCGGGGCACGTACATCTTCCCGCCCAAGCCCTCCCTCCGTCTGATCGCGGACATCTTCAAGTACTGCAAGACCGAGATCCCGAAGTGGAACACGATCTCGATCTCCGGCTACCACATGGCGGAGGCGGGCGCGTCCCCCGCGCAGGAGATCGCGTTCACGCTCGCCGACGGCATCGAGTACGTGCGGACGGCGGTAGCGGCCGGGATGGACGTCGACGACTTCGCCCCCCGCCTCTCCTTCTTCTTCGTCGCCCGTACGACGATCCTGGAGGAGGTCGCCAAGTTCCGCGCGGCCCGCCGCATCTGGGCCCGGGTGATGAAGGACGAGTTCGGCGCCAAGAACCCCAAGTCGCTGATGCTGCGCTTCCACACGCAGACGGCGGGCGTGCAGCTGACGGCGCAGCAGCCCGAGGTGAACCTGGTGCGCGTCGCCGTCCAGGGCCTGGGAGCGGTGCTCGGTGGCACGCAGTCCCTGCACACCAACTCCTTCGACGAGGCGATCGCGCTCCCGACGGACAAGAGCGCCCGCCTGGCCCTCCGTACCCAGCAGGTCCTGGCCTACGAGACCGATGTCACCGCCACCGTGGACCCCTTCGCGGGCTCCTATGTCATCGAGAAGATGACCGACGACGTAGAGGCGGCGACCGTCGAACTCATGGACAGGGTCGAGGAGTTGGGCGGCGCGGTCAACGCCATCGAGCACGGCTTCCAGAAGTCCGAGATCGAGCGCAGCGCCTACCGCATCGCCCAGGAGACCGACTCCGGCGAGCGGGTGGTCGTGGGCGTCAACCGCTTCCAGCTCGACGAGGAGGAGCCGTACGAGCCCCTCCGCGTCGACCCGGCCATCGAGGCCCAGCAGGCCGAACGCCTCGCGAAGCTGCGCGCGGAGCGGGACCAGTCGGCGGTGGACGCCGCGCTGGCCGACCTGACGAAGGCGGCGGAGGGCACGGACAACGTCCTGTACCCGATGAAGGACGCGCTGCGGGCCCGGGCGACGGTGGGCGAGGTGTGCAATGCGTTGCGGGGGGTTTGGGGGACTTATGTGCCGAGCGATGCGTTCTGAGCTGGGTGATTCGTCCGAATGGTGATCCAGGGCGGAAACTGCACGTCCCCGGTTACGCTCGTGGAGGGTGTTCCCAAAAGGAGGGTGCCGTGGCCGTGATGCTGCATGAGTCGTCGCTTGCCGAAGCTGCCGACCGGCTCTGGGAGGAGCTGCCCGGGCACCGGGTGGAGATCCTCAACGGGAGCATTGTTGTGACACCGCCGCCGGACGGCCCGCATCAGGAGACGTTGACCTGGCTCATCGAGGAGTTCCTGAGAGTCAAGGCCAGGCAGGCAGGGCTCAGGTACGTGCAAGGCATCGGTTTGTGGCTGCCGACCGGGCCTGATGACTATGCGGTGCCGGACTTCTCCGTCGTCGACTCCGACTACAAGGACGCTCTCGTCGAGAAGAACTGCTACGCGCCGCACGTCTTCCGCCTGGTACTGGAAGTGACTTCATCCAACTGGACCAACGACACGGCCACTAAGCTCGATATCTATGCTCGGGCCAACATCCCCGTCTACCTCGTCGCTGACCGCAAGCACGACGAGGTGCTCCTCTACCAGAACCCGGCCGACGGCAAGTACCCCGACCCTCAGCGCTTCAAGCGAGGGCAGACCGTGCCCGTCCCCAAGCCCGTCGGTGTCACCCTCGGCCTCTCCGTGGACACCCTCCTCGACGGTGACGACTGACCCGAAGCCGGAGTGTCGTACCCCCGTGCGACACTCGCTTTCATGCTCGGTGTCATTGATCTCCCCACCTATCTCGCAGGCCTCGTCCTGATAGTCCTGCTCCCCGGACCGAACTCCCTCTATGTGCTGTCCGTCGCCGCCCGCCGGGGTGTGCGGGCCGGGTATACGGCCGCCGCCGGCGTCTGGTGCGGGGACACCGTGCTGATGACCCTCTCCGCGGCCGGAGTCGCCTCGCTGTTGCAGGCGAACGCCGTGCTGTTCGGGATCGTGAAGTACGCCGGTGCCGGGTATCTGACGTGGCTGGCGGTCGGGATGCTGCGGGCCGCGTGGGGGATGTGGCGGACCCGGCGGGAGCGGGTCGCGGAGGCCGTGGAGTCCGAGGCGGCCGCCGAGGAGCGGCCCTACCGGCGCGCCTTCGTGATCAGCCTGTTCAACCCGAAGGCGATCCTGTTCTTCGTCGCCTTCTTCGTGCAGTTCGTGGACCCGGGGTATGCCTACCCGGCCCTCTCCTTCGTCGTCCTCGGCGCCTTCGCCCAGCTCGCGAGCTTCCTGTACCTGACCGCGCTGATATTCAGCGGTACGAGGCTGGCGGCGGCCTTCCGCAGGCGCAAGCGCCTCTCCGCGGGGGCCACGACCGCCGCGGGCGCCCTCTTCCTCGGCTTCGCCGTGAAGCTCACGCTCGCGAGCGCCGCCTAGCCGGGCAGGGTGTGGCGGAGACCGACGCCCGTCGCGTACTCCGTCAGCCCCTCCGTCGTCACGCCCGCCCAGCCGACGTAACCGTCCGGTCGTACGAGGAAGACCCCGCTTCCGTACGCCTCCCGCGAGGGAATCCGCAGTGTGCGGACGGCGGAGAGCGACGGCAGGCTCGCGTCCGCGTCCGCGCCCGAGCTTGTGCCCGAGCCCGTGCCGACCGTCAGCAGCGTCCAGTGCGGCCCCCGGAACGTATCGAAGAGGCGTACGCCGTCGTGGGTGCCGTCGGGTGTGCGATCGCCCGCCTGGAGCGCGGCCTCCGGCAGGCCCGCACGGGTCTCCACCGCGAGTGAGGAACCCCGGTAGCCGAGGCCGAGCTGCCGCGTGGCCGCGCCGCGGCGGGCCTCGCCCCGGTGGACCCGGGTGGAGAGGCCGAGCATGTCCGCGGCGACGGGCAGCCGCTCCTCCTCGTAGGAGTCGAGGAGGGACTCGGGAGCCCCGTCGCGCAGCACCGCGCCGAGCTTCCAGCCGAGGTTGTACGCATCCTGGACGCTGGTGTTGAGGCCCTGGCCCCCTGCGGGGGAGTGGACGTGCGCCGCGTCCCCGGCGAGGAACACCCGCCCGGCGCGGAAGCGGTCCGCCAGCGCGGCCCGCGGCCGGAAGTCCGAGGCCCAGCGCACCTCCGTCACGGCGTCGGGGGACAGGTGAGAGCGGGCGGCGACGGTCTTGCGGATGCCGTCGAGGGAGAGGTCGACGTCCGTACCCTCCGCGAACTGGGCCGCGACCTGGAAGTCCGCCGTCCCCGCCAGTGGGCAGATCGCGAGGAAGCCCTCGCCGTCGGACGGCGGGAAGACATGCCAGTTGTCGCGGTCGAGCCCGGTGATCCGGACGTCCGCCACCAGCATCGGGTTCGGGGCCATGGTCATATCGGCCTCCCCGGTCATACCGATCCCGAGCGCGCGGCGCACCGCCGAGCGGCCCCCGTCGGCGGCGACGGCGTACCGGGCGCGGACGGGGGCGCCGGAGGCGAACTCCACGGTCACAGCGTCCTCGTCCTGCGTGAGACCGACGACCTCCCGCCCGAACTCGACCCGCCCTCCGAGCTCCGTCAGCCGCGCGAACAGGATCTCCTGCGTACGCCACTGCGGCACCATCCACGGCTGCGTGTACGGCGAGTCGTCGCCGGCCTCGGCCGGGTCGAACATCTGGTGCTCACCGACCCGCTCGCCGTCCTGCCAGATCATCCCGACCGGGTAGTCGCCGCCCGCCGCGCGGATCGCGCCCAGCACCCCGAGGTCGTCGAAGACCTCCATCGTGCGCGGCTGGATCCCCTTGCCGCGCGACCCGGGGAAGAGCCTGTCGGCCCGCTCCACGACGAGCGCGGCCACCCCGCGCCGGGCCAGGTCGATGCCGAGGGCGAGGCCGGTCGGGCCCGCGCCGACGATCAGGACGTCCGTGTCCACTGTCATCGCCCAATCTCCTTAACGCTGTTAAGTGCCGTCGCCCATGAGCGTGCCCTTAACGCTGTTAAGCTGTCAAGTGTGAGTACGGAACGACGAGCGCCCCTCGACCGCAAACGGGTCGCGGACACCGCCCTGAAGCTGCTGAACGAGGTCGGCCTGGAGGGTCTGACCCTGCGCGCCATCGCCAAGGAGCTGGACGTCAAGGCACCGGCTCTGTACTGGCACTTCAAGGACAAGCAGGCGCTGCTCGACGAGATGGCGACGGAGATGTACCGGCGGATGGTCGCGGACGGGGAGCCCGCCCTCGACACCACCTGGCAGGAACGGCTCCTGACGTCCGGCCGCGGACTGCGCACCGCGCTGCTGAGCTACCGCGACGGCGCCAAGGTCTTCAGCGGCTCACGCTTCACCGGCACCCTGCACGCCGTCGAGATGGAGCGGACCCTGCGCCTCTTCACGGAGGCTGGCTTCACCCTCACCCAGGCGGTCCGCGCGACCACGACCGCCTTCATGTACACGCTGGGCTTCGTCACCGAGGAACAAGGCGTCGAGCCACTCCCGGGCGAGCGCCGGGACGGCTACGACGTCGACGAACGCGCCGCACGCATGGCCGAGTTCCCCCTCACCGCGGCCGCGGGCGCCGAGATCTTCCAGGGGTACGACGAGGGGTTCGAGGAGGGCCTGCTGCTTGTAGTGGCGGGCATCGAGAGGCGGTACGGGATTTCCTAGACCCGGGGCTCCCCGCCACTGGCGTGGAGCGCCGCGGCTCCAGCAGTCTGAAGATGGCGCGCAACCGGCACAGGGGAGTCCCACATGGAACATCTGCGGAGGATCGAGGGTTCGGGCGAGCCGAAGCCGCCCCGGAATGGGGAGCTGACGCTGCGGACGGAACAGAGTCTCCACGGCTTCGACTGGTCCTCGCTTGTGCGGACCGGCCCGCTCGAGGGATGGCCGCCGCCGAAGAAGTCCTCCCTGCGGAAGCCGGCGAAGAGCCTCATCGATGTGGCGACCGACAAGTCCGGTGAGGTCGTGACCAAGGCATACGGGCTCGACATCACGATGCCACGCGAGATCACGTACATGCCACGCGTGAAGACGGTCTTCCTGCCGGACAAGGCGGAGAAGAAGTCGTCCGTCGACTTCGTCTGCCCGGGCTACGTCGACAAGGAGTGGGCCCTGGGCACGTGGACGCGGCTGACCCGGCAGGGGAAGAGCACCAAGCACTTGGCGATCCAGCTGAAGGCCGGCATGGAGTCGCGCCCGAGGGCGGAATACCGCCCTGTCGTGTGCCCGAGTGACGGCTACCGCAAGTCCTCGGTCGAGCTGGTCGCCTCGCGCAAGAGTCCCCGACTCGCCTCCGTCGAAGGCGGCTTGGACCTCGGCCGCATCGTCGTCGCCACGCTGTGCAGTCCCGTGGCAGGCGCGGTCACGGCGCTGGAGACATGCCTCAAGTACAAGGAAGGCTGCGCCGCAAAGGTGGGGCGAGGAGCAGTCAAGGCCTTCGGCTACACGCTCGGCATAGGGGTCATCGGCGATGTGGTGAAACTGCTCACCGACTCGGTGACAAAGGAGGACCCAGAGAGCGATGCCAAGAAGTTCCGCGATTGCGCGCAGGCGCACTTCCTGAACAGGGTCTGTCTCAACACCGCCCTCTGAGCGCGGCGGGCGTCAGCGCGGAGGCGACAGCGCCGAGCGGATCTTCGGTGTCAGTCGGTTCTCCACGTACCGGTTCAGCAGCCAGGCCAGCAGCAGCATGGTGGCGACCGTGGCCAGAAAGGTGCCGTACGACGGGATGCCCAGGGTCTGGTGGTAGGCCTTTATGGCGACCCAGCCCAGGTGTTCATGGACCAGGTAGAAGGGGTACGTGAGGGCGCCCGCGACCGACAGCCAGCGCCAGTTGGCCCAGTTCAGCCAGCCGAGCGCGATGGCCGCCACCGCCAGATAGCCGAACGTGACGACCAGGATGATGCCGTACGACGTGCGGTAGGAGAAGAAGTCCGGGTTCGGGGCGTGCCACAGCTTCACCACCGCGTAGTGCTGGCCGATCAGCCAGCTCACGCCCACGATGCCCCAGGCGTACGCGTCCCGCCGATTGCGGTGGATCAGGTAGAGGCCGACGCCGCCGATGAAGTACGCGGCGTACTCCGGCATCAGGACGATATTCAGGAGCGGCTCGTTCGCGGCCTGCGCGATCGCCGCCGCCAGTGTCCAGCCCGCGCAAAACAGGATGACCCGCTGCCGGTTGGCGCCCGGCAGGACGACGCACAGGGCGAAGAGGGCGTAGAAGCGGACCTCCGCCCAGAGGGTCCAGCAGACGCCCAGCACCCGGTCCACGCCCAGGGGTTGCTGGAGCATCGTCAGGTTCACCAGCGCGTCGCTCGGCGAGACCGTCTTGTACGCGACCACGGGCAGCGCGAACACCGCCATCACGATGATGATCGCCGCCCAGTAGGCGGGCAGCAGACGGGAGGCGCGGGAGGCGAAGAACGAGCGCAGGGGCCGGCCCCAGCCGCTCATGCAGATCACGAACCCGCTGATCACGAAGAAGACCTGGACGCCCAGGCAGCCGTACGCGAAGTACGAGTGCAGCAGCGGAAATTGGTGCCTCGCGGAACTGCCCCACGCCTGTGCGACCTCGCCGTCCCGGCCGCCGTAGTGGTACGCGGCGACCATCAGCGCGGCGATGAGCCGCAGCCCGTCGAGCGCACGCAGGCGTGGCGCGTGCGCCCGGGGGATTATCCGGGGCGGGACGCCGACGGCGTCTCCGACCGGTGCGAGCGGCGCTTCCGCCGAGGTGGAAGCGGAAGCTGAGGCGGTCATCCGAGTGCCGCCCGCTTCAACGACCGTGCGCGGCGCGCCACTCGGCGGACCGTCGCGTTGCGCGGGATGAAGGCGAGCTGCGCGGGGACCGCGCCGGGCAGTGCCAGCGAGGTGAGGCGGCGACGCTTGAAGTACCGCCAGGTGTGCTGGTTCAGATGGTGTGTCAGATAGTCCTCGGCGGCCTTGCGCAGGTCCGGGTAGATCTTCGGCTGCATGGCGAACCCGACGGCGCGTACGAGTCGGGTGAGGGCCGTGACATCCATGCCGTGCCGCTGCTCGGTCACCGCCGACTCGTCCGTCAGCTCGGGCAGCAGGGCGTCCACGATCGTCACGGGGATGCGGTTGCTGTTCTCGTACGGCGTGAGGCGGTCGAGGAGCGACCCGGTGCCGATGCGGGCGACGGGGAGGCCGTACAGCGCGGACGCCGTGAGCAGCGCGGTGGAGAAGCAGCCGACGACCAGGGCGGGGCGCATCCGCTGGTAGAGCACCTCGGCGAGGACCGGGGTGTCGAGCACCGTGAGGTCGGCGCCGAGCTTCTCGGCCTCCTTCTCCAGCAGGCGCGACCAGCGGGCCGGGGCCGAGGGGTGCGGCTTGAACACCACGCGGGTGTGGCCTAGCGCGAGGGCGCCCTTCAGCATCCGTACGTGGAGGTTCTCCTCCTCCTCGGCGGTGAGGATGTCCAGCGCGGAGAGGTACTGGCCGAGGAGGAGCGCCGGTTCGTCGATGGCGGGCAACGCGTCGCCGGTGTCCACGAGTTCGGCGAGCACCTTCACGAACGCGTCCGTCGGCACGATCTCCGGCTCGACGTCGAACTCCGTGAGGAGCAGGGGCGTGAGGCCGGGGACCAGGTCCAGGTGGAGCAGGCGGGTCACCCGGGTGCCGACCAGCGGGTCGATCTTGTTGCGGGTGGGGCCGTAGCTCATCAGGCCGTCCGCGTAGACGGTGACGGGCGCGCCGGTGAAGATCTGCGCGACGCCGAGCGCCGGGTTCACCTGGATCGACTCGACGGCCAGCTCGATGTCGTCGTCGCCCAGGTTCCAGGCGAGCCGCAGATGCCGCTCCCACAGGGGCACGTCGTCGAGCCGCGGGGCCCAACCGCCGGGGTGGAAGGGGGAGATGGTCTCGTTCCAGGAGATCACGTCGTCGAAGCGGCCGCGCAGCTGCTCGAAGCCGGGCATCTCGTCCACGCCGGACGTCGTCTCGGGTGTCGCCGCATTGTTGGAGACGAGCAGGATGCGCCGGCCGGCGGGCGCGAAACACTCGGTGTCCAGGGCGGCGGCGAGCGTGGCCGTTCCGTACAGCGTGGACGCCAGGAAGATCTGGGTGGTCACGCGGCCACCCCCGTGGCGGCGGGACGGCGGCGCAGCCGGCGCAGCCGGGTGGCGCGCTGGATGTCCATCGAGTCGAGGGCATCGTCGAGCACGTCCTGCGGCATACGCCGCAGGGCGACGGCGCTCATGGACTTGAGTTTCCGTGCCACCGCTGGCTCGAACCTTTCGATGGATCCCAGGTGATGGGAAATAATCGCGCAATATGTGCGCACGGCTTTGGGCAGGAGTTTTTCCGCGTCACGATCTTCGGCGGTTTCCGCCACGACCTGATCGAACGCGCGAATGAAATCGAGCTGACGTACGTCGCCGATCTGGGTGAGAGAGGAGGCTACGCCACGCCGGTAGAACACGCCGAGCAGCCCCACCGTGGCGAAGGATTCCGCCTCGCGGTGCAGTTTCCAGATCCACGGCCGGTCCTCGGCCGTACGGAGTCCGTGGGTGAAGTGCAGCAGTCCGCGGTCGACCAGCCGGCGGTGGTAGATGCCCGCCCAGGCGTAGGCGTAGTCGACGGAGGTGGACCGGTCGGCGGGCAGGATCGCGTCGCGCGGATTCATCACCACACCCCGCCGGCCCTGCGGAACACGGTGGATGGTGCGGGCGCGGGCGGTGCACTGGACATGGTCCGTACGGACGAAGTCGCAGCCCAAGTCCTCGATGGAGGCCAGGAGTTGCTCGTAATAGCCGGGGGCGAGCCAGTCGTCCCCGTCGAGGAACGTGAGGTAGTCGCCGCGTGCCGCGTCGATGCCCGTGTTGCGCGCGGTCGCCAGTCCTCCGTTCTTCTCATGTCTGACATACACCGCGCCCGGGAGCTCGCGCTCCGCGCGCGCGAGGATGTCCGGTGTCTCGTCGCGCGAACAGTCGTCGACGAGAATGAATTCGAAGTCCGCCCGCGCGTTCGCACGCAGGCTCTTCAGAGTGTCGGGCGCGTATTGCTGCACGTTGTAGAACGGCACGATGACGGAGAGCTTGACCACCCATGTGACGTTAGGCGGCGGCCCGGCATTCGTCTTGACCGGCGGCTTGATGCGAGGTGAACGGCGCGTGGCGAAGCTGTGAACCAGGCTTTTTTCCTGTGCGTAAGCGGCCCGATTCGCCATTCGTCGATGTGCTGTTAACCCTTTGTTGCATTCAGGTTGGGCCGCAACTCCACATCGCTTTCTAGCGTCTTGGACGTGCCAGCAAGTACCACGAAGTCCCTGCGGGTCGCCGTCCTGGCGGACTCTGATACCCGGTGGAAATGGGGCTCGCTCACCGCGAACCGCATTTCTCCCACCGAATCGGACATCCACCTCGACGGATACCTCCTGCGCGGCCGTGCCACCCCCACCGCCCGCCAGCTCGAAGAAGTCGGCGTCCGCGCGGATTCCCTCCGCGAGGTCACCGCCGTCGAATTCCTGCGCGACATGGCGAAGGAGCAGTACGACGTTCTGGTCCTCGCCCTCGTCGGCGGTGCCGTCCAGGCGATGCTGCACGGGCTGGCCCGCGCCTGGGACGGGCGGACGAAGCGGCCCGTGGTCGTCACCGGCTATGTCGGCGTCGTCTACGAGAAGCTCGCCGACGGGCTGCTGCTGCGGCACGGCGCGGACCTCGTCCTCGCCAACTCCCGCCAGGACGCGGACCGTTTCCGGACCGTGTACGAGGGGGTCGGCGCCGACGCCGAGTCGGTGACCGAGGTCGCGCTGCCCTTCCTGGGCGGCACGGCGTACCCCGCCGGGGGGCACGACCCGTACACGGTCGTCTTCGCCGCCCAGCCCTCCGTACCGGAGAGCCGCAAGGACCGCACGTACCTGCTGAACCGGCTGATCCAGCACGCACGGCTGCACCCGGACCGCGAGGTCCTGCTGAAGCTGCGCTCCAAGCCGGGCGAACACACCACGCACATCGAGGAGCTGCCCTACCAGAAGCTGGTGCAGAAGGCCGACCCGCCCGCCAACTTCCGCCTGGTGTACGGGCACATGGGCGAGGTCCTCGACCGCACCGACCTGCTGGTCACCATCAGCTCCACGGCGGCCCTGGAGTCCCTGCACCGCCGTATCCCCACCGTCGTCCTGAGCGACCTCGGGGTGCGCGAGGCGCTCGGCAACCACCACTTCGTGGGCTCCGGCTGCCTCGCCTCCTGGGACCAGCTCGACGAGGGGTACCGGCCGGTGTCCGACGCGGCGTGGGTGGCCCGGCAGGGCGTCGCCGCCGACGGGTCGTACGAGACGGCCTTCGACGTGGCGCGGTTCCGCATCAGCGAACTGCTGGAAGCGCCCGGGCTCCCGGCCCTCGCCCCCTACTACACGCCCGTCACCGCGTCCGGCTATCTGCCCGGCATCCTCGCCCGCCATCACCTCGGCCCGGACGGCAGCCCGCTGCCCGGCGCGCCCGCGGCGGACAAGGAGCCCAGCCCCGTACGGCAGATCGTGCGCCGGGCGGCCCGCGGCGCCTACCGCCACGGCGTCCAGCGCGTGGCGCCGGTGATCCGGCGGATGGGAGAGCTGTGAGCGCCGCCGCCCAGGGACCCGGCACCTCCGGAAGCCCACGCCCCCCACGCCTTTCTCGTCTTCCTCGTCAAGGAGAACAGCGCATGACCAACCCGGAAGCGGGCCAAGCGGCGCCGGTGCGCCGCGTGCTCGCGGTGATCCCCGCGCGCGGCGGCTCCAAGGGCGTGCCCGCGAAGAACCTCCTCCCCGTCGGCGGTGTGCCGCTGGTGGCCCGCGCGGTGCGCGAGTGCCGTGCCACCCGGCTCGTCACGGACGTCGTGGTCTCCACGGACGACCAGGCGATCGCCGCCGCCGCCCGCGAGGCCGGCGCCGAGGTCGTGCTGCGGCCCGCCGCCATCGCCGGCGACACCGCCACCTCCGAGGCCGCCGTCCTGCACGCCATGGACGCCCACGAGGCGCTGCACGGCTCCGCGGTCGACGTGGTCCTGCTCGTCCAGTGCACCAGCCCGTTCATCGTCCGCGAGGACATCGACGGGGTCGCCGGCGCGGTCGTGGAGAACGGCGCGGACACCGCGCTGACGGTGGCGCCGTTCCACGGCTTCATCTGGCGGGACGCGGACGACGACCCGGCGGTCGTCGACACCGCGCGCACCGCCGAGGTCGGGGGCTCCACCAAGGTCGCCAACTCCACCGCCACCGACGGTGGTTACGGCGTCAACCACGACAAGTCGTTCCGCCCGCGCCGCCAGGACCGCCCCCAGGACCTCCTGGAGACCGGCGCCGCGTACGCCATGGACGCCGCGGGCCTGCGCGAGCACCGGCACCGCTTCTTCGGGCGTACGGAGCTGGTGCGCACCGACCCGGCCCGCGTGCTGGAGATCGACGACCCGCACGACCTCGCCCGTGCCCGCGCCCTCGCGCCGCTCTTCGACGCGCACCGGCCCGGCACCCTCCCGACCGCCGAAGACATCGACGCGGTCGTCCTCGACTTCGACGGCACCCAGACCGACGACAGGGTGCTGATCGACTCCGAGGGACGGGAGTTCGTCTCCGTGCACCGCGGAGACGGGCTCGGTATCGCCGCCCTCCGCAAGAGCGGGCTGACGATGCTGATCCTGTCCTCGGAACAGAACCCGGTGGTCGCCGCCCGGGCCCGGAAGCTCAAGCTCCCGGTCCTGCACGGCATCGACCGCAAGGACCTCGCACTGAAGCAGTGGTGCGAGGAGCAGGGCATCGCGCCTGAGCGCGTGCTCTACGTCGGCAACGACGTCAACGACCTCCCGTGCTTCGCCCTCGTGGGCTGGCCCGTGGCGGTCGCGAGCGCCCACGACGTCGTGCGCGGCGCCGCACGCGCGGTCACCACTGTCCCCGGTGGCGACGGCGCGATCCGAGAGATCGCCAGCTGGATCCTCGGCCCTTCTCTCGACTCCCTCGACAAGTAAGGAACTTCCCCGCCATGAGCACCAACTCCCGTCTGCGCACGTTCGGTTCGAAGACCGCCGGCCCCGGCCACCCCGTCTACGTCGTCGGCGAGATCGGCATCAACCACAACGGCGAGCTCGAGAACGCCTTCAAGCTGATCGACGCCGCCGCCGAGGCCGGCTGCGACGCCGTCAAGTTCCAGAAGCGCACCCCGGAGATCTGCACCCCGCGCGACCAGTGGGACATCGAGCGCGACACCCCCTGGGGCCGGATGACCTACATCGACTACCGCCACCGTGTGGAGTTCGGTGAGGACGAGTACCGCCAGATCGACGAGTACTCCAAGGAGAAGGGGATCGACTGGTTCGCCTCCCCGTGGGACACCGAGGCCGTCGCCTTCCTGGAGAAGTTCGACGTCCCGGCCCACAAGGTCGCGTCCGCGTCCCTCACGGACGACGAGCTCCTGCGCTCGCTCCGCGCCACCGGCCGCACGGTCATCCTCTCCACCGGCATGTCGACCCCGAAGCAGATCCGCCACGCGGTCGAGGTCCTCGGCTCGGACAACATCCTGCTCTGCCACGCCACCTCGACGTACCCGGCGAAGGCGGACGAGCTGAACCTCCGCGTCATCAACACCCTCCAGGCCGAGTACCCGAACGTTCCGATCGGCTACTCCGGCCACGAGACGGGCCTGCAGACCACGCTCGCCGCGGTCGCCCTCGGCGCCACCTTCGTCGAGCGTCACATCACCCTCGACCGCGCCATGTGGGGCTCCGACCAGGCCGCCTCGGTCGAGCCGCAGGGTCTGACCCGCCTGGTCCGCGACATCCGCACCATCGAGGCCTCCCTCGGTGACGGTGTCAAGAAGGTCTACGAGTCCGAGCTCGGCCCCATGAAGAAGTTGCGCCGCGTCACGGGCGTCGTCGCCGAGGCGGAGATCGCCGCGGCCGCGGGCGAGCCGGTCGCGGTCTGAACGCCCTGAATTCCTTACGACGGGACGGTCGTACGTCGATGAGCCCCCGCGCCGGTTCCGCCGGCTCCCACACTCTCGCCTTCGTCGAGAGTCCGGTACAGCTCCTGAACGTGCTGGAGTGGGCGCACACACACGCCCACGGTGCGACGGCGCCCGGCGCGGAGCCCTCCGGGGCTCCCGAGCCGGCGTCCGGCGCGGGGCCCTCCGGGACGGCCGCCCCGGCGCCCGGCGCGGGGTTCACCCTCGTCGTCCTCTCGCCGAACGACCCGATGACCCGCGGCCAGCTGCGCCGTATGGCGGAACTGGCCCGCGACGAGGGTCACCAGGTCCGCTGGGAGGAGGCGCGCGGCGGCACCACGGCCCCCTTCCACACCATCGGGGGACTGGCCCCGCTGCTCCGCAAGGCCCGGCGCATCGTCATGGGGGACCCGTTCTCCCGCTACGTACAGCTCCTGCTGACGATCACCAAGGCTCAGGACCTGGTCGTCGTCGACGACGGCACGGCGACGATGGAGTTCGTCGCCCAGCTCGCCCGCGGTGAGCGTCTGGTGCGCTGGCACCGGCGCGGTGGCCGCCCCGGTGCGCGCGACGTGCTCTTCGCGCCGGTCTCGGCCTCGGCCCGCCGCCGTCTCACCCCGAGCGGCCGCCGCAGCGTGGAGGTCTTCTCCTCCATGCCGATCGACTCGGCCCCGGACGGCGTCCGCATCACCGCCAACGACTTCTCCTGGACCCGCGCCCGCTTCGGCCCGCCCCGCATCACCAAGGGCGCCGACCTGGTCGGCACCTCGCTCGTCGAGACGGGCGTGGTCGACCCGGACCGCTACCTGGCGGCGGTCAAGAGCCTCGCGGGGGCGCACGGCGCGACCCGCTACTTCGCCCACCGCCGCGAGAGCACCGACAAGCTGCACCGGCTGGCCGCCGAGACGGGCCTCGAAATCGTCCGCCCCGACCTGCCCCTGGAACTGATCGCCCGCCGCGGCCCCATCGGCCGTACGATCCTGAGCTTCCCCTCGACGGTCGTCCACACCCTCCCGCTGGCCCTGGTCGGCACCGAGGTCCGCGTCGCCGTCTGCGACATCGACCCGACCTGGCTGACCGAAAACGCCTCACCGCGGGCGCAGGGGTTCCTCTCGGGCGTCACGGGAACGGCGCGGGACGTGACCCGGCTGTCGGCGGTGAGCACGGCTTAGGCCGACGAGACGTCTGCCGGGTGGCGGCTACGGCTCGTCGTCGTGCCAGGCGAACCCCGCGAGGCCCTGGCTCTCGCCCTCGTCCACCTCGTTCCGACGCCGCAGCAGCCGCACCGTCCACACGCCCCACCCCAGCGCCCAGCCCGCCATGATCATCACGACGAGCACCGCGAACACCAGTGCCGCCAGCCTGATCAGTCCGAACCTCGCCAGCATCCAGGCGATATGGCCCGCGCCGCACCCGCATACGTTCATGGCCGAAGAGTGCCCGTCCACGAACCGCAGATCACGGTCCGTGTCGAAACAGCCGCATGGCGGTGATGGTTCCGGAATCCAGCGGGTGTGCTGTGAGACGGTGGACATGGAGTAGTACACGGTGGACATGGCGTCCGGGAATGGGATCGGGCATTCCGGGCGTTCACCGTGCGGATCCGTGATGCGTGATCCGTGATCGTGATCCGTGGGCAATCCCCGGCGGACCGGTTCAAGATCCATCGCCCGAAAAGAGCGGGCGAGTGTACCCATCCCCGCATATACCTATGCGCCGCGCGGCCATATTTTCTTCCCCTAACGGGCTGAACTTTTGTTGATCGTGGGTTAGTTGGCCGCCCCGTCGCCCTACCCTTCAGAGGGTGAACCAACTGATGTCCCGAGAGTCCGAGGCCGATCTCCCCAGGGAACCGTCGCTCCCCGGCGCGCTGCCCGAGGCACTGCGCGCCGAACTCGTGGCGTTCCGCCGTGACTTGCACATGCACCCGGAGCTCGGCAACCAGGAGTTCCGCACCACGGCGGCGCTCAAGGCGCGCCTGGAGCAGGCGGGCCTTGAGCCGCGCGTCCTGGACACCGGGACCGGCCTCATCTGTGACATCGGCGACCGGGACGGCGCACGGCCCATGCTCGCGCTGCGCGCCGACATCGACGCACTGCCCATCCCGGACACGAAGACCGAGTGCGCCTACCGCTCGACCGTGCCCGACCGCGCTCACGCCTGCGGCCACGACATCCACACCGCGGTCGTCCTCGGCGCCGGGCTCGTCCTCGCCGAGCTGCACCGCGAGGGGCAGCTGAAGCGTCCCGTACGGCTGATCTTCCAGCCGGCGGAGGAGGTGCTGCCCGGCGGCGCCCCCGACGCGATCGAGTCGGGTGTCCTCGACGGCGTCGGGCGGATCGTCGGCGTGCACTGCGACCCGAAGGTGGACGCGGGGCGCATCGGTCTGCGGCACGGCGCCATCACCTCGGCGTGCGACCGGCTCGAAGTCTCGCTCGACGGCGCGGGCGGTCACACCGCGCGCCCCCACCTCACCACCGACCTCGTCACCGCCGCCGCGCGCGTCGTCACCGACGTACCGGCGCTGGTCGCCCGGCGTGTCGACGCCCGCAGCGGCCTCGCGGTCACCTGGGGACGGATCGAGTCGGGGCACGCCTGCAATGTCATCCCGCAGCACGCCGAGCTGTCCGGGACCGTACGCTGCCTGGACCTCGACGCCTGGCGGGCCGCACCGGACCTGGTGCACGCGGCGATCGACGAGATCGCGAATCTCTACCGCGCCAAGTCCGAGATCAACTACATCCGGGGCGTCCCGCCGGTCGTCAACGACCCGGCCGTCACGGACCTCCTCCGCGACGCCATGACCGCCCGGCGCGGCGCGCACTCCATCGAGGACACCGAGCAGAGCCTCGGCGGCGAGGACTTCTCCTGGTACCTGGAGCATGTGCCCGGCGCGATGGCCCGCCTCGGTGTGCGCACACCGGGCGACCGCACCACCCGTGACCTGCACCGGGGTGACTTCGACGCGGACGAGTACGCCATCACGGTGGGGGTCGAGATGTTCACGGCGGCAGCCCTGCTGGACGCGGCGGGCTGAGCGGCCGTACGCCACGTCGTGTGCGTGAGGTGGCCGGGAGGATACCGATCGGTGGCTTGATTGATGCCCCGATTGGTACCTCTTCGTCCACTTGCGTCACTGGTCCGTAACCGGTGGCGCGCAAACGTAACCCGGTGGCGGCACGGTTCGATAACGGCCCGGAGAAACCCCGTTCCCCTCCCCGTCTACGCGCGTTACTGTGCGCCGAAATCGCTGCGGTGACGGCGAATTGGGGATGCGGTCCGGTGACGGTGCCGTGGGGATGAAGGGTGCTTGTTGTGCGTCTGATCTCTCGGAGGACCAGGTTCTCCCAAGTCGCGGTGACCGCAGCGGTCGTCGCTCTCGCCGCGGCCGGCTGCGGCACCAGCAAGGACAGTGGAGGTTCCACCTCCTCCGACAGCTCCGGCAAGTACACGGGCAAGGGCATCGGCCTCGCGTACGACATCGGCGGCAAGGGCGACCAGTCCTTCAACGACGCCGCGTACGCCGGTTTCCAGAAGGCTGAGACGGAGTTCAAGATCGGCGGCCGTGACATCGAGCCGCAGGACGGCGAGTCGAACGCGGACAAGGTGCAGCGCCTGGAGCAGCTCGCCAAGGCGGGCTACAACCCGGTGATCGGTGTCGGCTTCGTCTACGCGCCGGCCGTCAAGGAGGTCGCGGCGAAGTACCCGAAGGTCACCTTCGGCATCATCGACGACGAGCAGGACAAGGCGTCGAACGTCGCCGACATGGTCTTCCACGAGGAGCAGGCCTCCTACCTGGCGGGCGTGGCCGCGGCCAAGGTCACCAAGAAGGACCACATCGGCTTCATCGGCGGTGTGAACATCCCGCTGATCCACAAGTTCGAGGCGGGCTTCGTCCAGGGTGCCAAGTCGGTCAACCCGAAGATCCAGATCGAGAAGCAGTACCTGACCGAGACGGCTCAGGAGGGTGGCTTCTCCAGCCCCGACAAGGGCAAGGACGCGGCGGCCGGTCAGATCGAGGCCGGCGCCGACGTTCTCTACCACGCGGCCGGTCTCTCCGGCCAGGGCGTGATCTCCGAGGCTGCGGGCAAGAAGGTCTGGGCGATCGGTGTCGACTCCGACCAGTACTCGCAGTCGGCGCTCGCCAAGTACAAGGACTACATCCTCGGTTCGGCGCTGAAGAACGTCGGTGGCGCGGTCTATGACCTCGTGAAGTCCGTGTACGAGGGCAAGCCGAAGACCGGTGTGGTCCGCGGCGGTCTCGCCAACGACGGTGTCGGCTTCGCGGACACCAACCCGAAGTACAAGGCCATGACCGACGTCGTCGCCGCGGTCGACAAGGCCAAGCAGGACATCATCGACGGCAAGATCACCGTCAACACCAAGTGACCAACACCAGGTGACCGCCTGAGCACCAGCCACACGGCCGCGGGAGTGAAGCCAGAGCTTCACTCCCGCGGCCGCGTGCGTCCGCCCCGGACCCCGCGGGTCAAGGTGTGAGCGGGGCGAGCACCTGATTGTGGGTGTGCTGGTAGATCACGGAGGTACGGAATCCGACGACTTCGCGGCGCTCGGTGAACTTGTCCATGAGGAAGCCGTGGAGGTAGTCCACGCTGGGTACCGAGACGTGCACGATCATGTCGTCGCCGCCGGTGACGACGTAGACCGTGCTGACCTCGGGCAGGCCGGCGGCATACGCCTTGAACGCCTCGATGACCGCCCGGCTGAGGGGGCGGATCTGGAAGTGGATGAGGGCCTGGACGTGGCGGTTCAGGGCGGCCGGGTCGACCGCGGCGTGATAGCCGGTGATGACCCCGCGGGCGCGCAGCGCGCGGATGCGTTCGAGGCAGGTCGACGGGGCGATGCCGAGGGTACGGGCGAGGTCGCGGTTGGTCTGCCGCGCATCGCGCTGCAGATGCCGGACGATCGCCGAATCAAGTTCGTCCATGCGGCGAGTATGGCCCCCGTACCGAATTCTCTTCGGCGGACAGCCGCGAGCTCTGCCGGAACGGCTAGCTTCACGCCATGACAGCCGCACTTGAGCAAGCTCTGTCCCCCAACATCCCGAATCCTTCACACGAGTTGGTGCAGGTCGTACGCGGTAGCCGCAGCGGCCTGGCGATCACTGTCGCGATCCACTCCACTGCTCTCGGCCCGGCAGCCGGCGGGTGCCGGATCGCTCACTACGCCGACCCGGCCGCCCCGGTCGCGGACGCGCTGCGGCTGGCGGCGGCGATGACCGAGAAGAACGCGCTGGCCGGCCTGGAACACGGCGGCGCGAAGACAGTCGTCGCCCTCCCGACCGCGGCCCGGCCGGCCGGTGCGGAGCGTACGGCGCTGCTCCACGACCTCGGCGACGTGATCGAATCGCTCGGCGGCCGCTACATCGCCGGCCCGGACGTCGGAAGCAGCCCGGCCGACATGTCTGTGATCGGCGAACGCACCGCACACGTCTGCTGCCGGCCCGTCGAGCACGGCGGCAGCGGCGACTCCTCCCTCCACACCGCGCGCGGCACCCTCGCGGCACTGGGCGCGGTGGCCGACGAGGCCTTCGGCTCACCGGAGCTCGCCGGCCGGACGTTCGGGGTGATCGGCCTCGGTGCGGTGGGCGCCCATGTGGCCCGGCTGCTGGACCGGGCCGGCGCGCGGCTCGTCGTGACCGACGTCGACCCGGCCACACGCGGCCTGGCCGAGGAGCTGGGCGCGACCTGGGTGGATCCGGATGACGCCCTCGCGACGGAGGTCGACATCCTCGTGCCGGCCGCGCTCGGCGGCCTGCTGACCGCCCGCACGGTGCCGCTGCTGCGGTGCGCCGCCGTTGCCGGCCCCGCCAACAACCAACTCGACGAACCGGCCACCGCCCGCCTCCTCGCGGCCCGAGGCATCCTCTGGGCGCCGGACGTGGTCGTCAGCTCCGGAGGAGTCATCCACGCCACCGGCGTCGAACTGCGCCAGGAACCCGAGGAACGCCTGACCGAGCGCATCCACGACATCGCGGCCACGCTCCGCCAGGTCTTCCACAAGGCCCGCACCCACCGGATCACCCCCGCACTCGCGGCCGTACAGCTCGCCGAACAACGGGTTCGCAGGGCTCGTCCCGGCCCCGGCATCGTGGACGGCCGCCCCTAGGGTGTGCGTCCCCGCCCACCGCGGGGGGCGGGCGACGGGGCGCAGCCCCGAGCCTTCAGGGGCGCGGGGAACTGCGCGCCCAGCCCCCACCGTCCCGCAGTCAAACGAACGACCCCCGCCCGCCCCCGTCTTTCAGGGGCGCGGGGAACTGCGCGCCCAGCCCCCACCGTCCCGCAGTCAAACGAACGACCCCCGCCCGCCCCCGTCTTTCAGGGGCGCGGGGAACTGCGCGACAAGCCCCCACTCACCCGCAGCCGGGACGCAGCCCCAGGAACACCCCCCTTGCTTCCCGCAAGCCCCCGCCCACTGTCCGTACGCTGTGGGCAGTCTGTGGCCACAGCTCGATAACGGACCGGACAGAAGGGGTTTTCCGTCTGGTCTACGCGCGTTACGCTGCGGCGGAACCAGCGCCTGGTTTGGGCGCTTGCACAAAGGAGTCACGTTCCATGCGCCGGGTGTCCCGAATCGCGGTTGCGGGCGTTGCAACCGCATCCCTCGCTGTTGCCCTCTCCGCCTGTGGCGGCTCGTCCACCGATGCCTCGACCTCGTCGAGCGGCAGCGGTGCCAAGGGCATCGGCCTCGCCTACGACATCGGCGGCAAGGGCGACCAGTCCTTCAACGACGCCGCGTTCGCGGGTATCGAGAAGGCCGACACGGAGTTCAAGTACACCAGCCGTGACATCGAGCCGCAGGACGGCGAGTCCAACGCGGACAAGGTGCAGCGCCTGGAGAACCTCGCCAAGGCGGGCTACAACCCGGTGATCGGCGTCGGCTACGTCTACGCGCCGGCCGTCAAGGAGGTCGCGGCCAAGTACCCGAAGATCACCTTCGGCGTCATCGACGACGAGCAGGACAAGGCGTCGAACGTCGCCGACATGGTCTTCCACGAGGAGCAGGCCTCCTACCTGGCGGGCGTGGCCGCGGCCAAGGCCACCAAGAAGGACCACATCGGCTTCATCGGCGGCGTGAACATCCCGCTGATCCACAAGTTCGAGGCGGGCTTCGTCCAGGGTGCCAAGTCGGTCAACCCGAAGATCCAGATCGAGAAGCAGTACCTGACCGAGACGGCTCAGGAGGGTGGCTTCTCCAGCCCGGACAAGGGCAAGGACGCCGCCGAGGGTCAGATCGAGAAGGGCGCCGACGTCGTCTACGCCGCCGCCGGCCTCTCCGGCCAGGGCGTCATCCAGACGGCCGCCGAGCACAAGATCTGGGCGATCGGTGTCGACTCCGACCAGTACAAGCAGGACGCGCTGGCCAAGTACAAGGACTACATCCTGACCTCGGCCACCAAGGACGTCGCCGGCGCGGTCTACAACCTCGCCAAGTCCGTGAAGGACGGCAAGCCCGAGACCGGTGTGGTCCGCGCGAGCCTCGCCACCGGCGGTGTCGGCCTGGCCGACTCGAACCCGGTCTTCAAGAACAACGCCGACCTCCAGGCCGCGCTGAAGAAGGCCGAGGCGGGCATCAAGGACGGCTCCATCACGGTCAAGACCTCCTGAAGGAGACCTTGACTCCGGCCAGGGTCAGGGGGATGTCACCAGGCGCGGCACCCAGCGCATCACCAGGTGATAACCAGACGTCGAAACCATGGCCAAGGGCAACGCTGTAATGGCAGCGTTACGGCCACGGAACGGGGTGTGGGGAGGATGACTCCCCGCGCCCCGTTCGCGCGGCAGAATGCTCGGATCGGATCGAGTCGGATCAGGCTCGGCCAGTCCGAGCACTATTTAAAGCAGGGGCGCTACGCGCGTAGATAGGCCCCTTTTCCAAGGAGAGTGCGCCATCGACGCGTCCAGCAGCCCTCCGCTCACCGCGCAGTCGACCGCGGTCGAGCTGGCGGGGATCACCAAGCGTTTCCCCGGTGTGGTGGCCAACCACGACATCCACCTCAGTGTCCGGAAAGGCACCGTCCACGCCCTCGTCGGCGAGAACGGTGCGGGCAAGTCGACGCTGATGAAGATCCTCTACGGCATGCAGAAGCCGGACGAGGGCACGATCGTCATCGAAGGCGAGCAGGTCACCTTCTCCTCGCCCGGCGACGCCATCGTGCGCGGCATCGGCATGGTCCACCAGCACTTCATGCTCGCGGACAACCTCACGGTGCTGGAGAACGTGGTGCTCGGCAGCGAGAAGCTGCACGGCATCGGTGGCGGCGCCCGGAAGAAGATCAAGGAGATCTCCGACCGGTACGGGCTGAACGTCCGCCCGGACGTCCTGGTCGAGAACCTCGGTGTCGCCGAGCGTCAGCGCGTGGAGATCCTCAAGGTCCTCTTCCGCGGTGCCCGCACCCTGATCCTGGACGAGCCCACCGCCGTACTCGTACCGCAAGAGGTCGACGCACTCTTCGACAACCTGCGCGAGCTCAAGTCCGAGGGCCTCGCCGTCATCTTCATCTCGCACAAGCTGGGCGAGGTCCTGTCGGTCGCCGACGAGATCACGGTCATCCGGCGCGGTACGACGGTGGGTACGGCCGTCCCCTCCAAGACCACCCCGCGCCAGCTCGCCGAGATGATGGTCGGCAGCGAACTGCCCACTCCGGAGACCGCCGAGTCGACGGTCACGGACAAGCCCGTCATCCAGGTCGAGGCCCTCACCGCCTACGCGAGCGGCGGCGCCTCCCTCGGCGAGTTCGACGAGCCGGCATCCAGCGGTCTGCTCACGGAGGCCACGGCCGAGACCGCCGCCACCGTGAAGCGCGTCCTCGACGACGTCACCTTCACCATCCACGCGGGCGAGGTCATGGGCATCGCCGGCGTCGAGGGCAACGGCCAGACCGAACTCATCGACGCGCTGATCGGCCTCAAGCACGCCGACTCCGGCTCCGTCTCCTTCCTCGGCGAGGACATCACCGGCTGGGCCACCCGCAAGCGCCGCGAGCAGGGCATCGGCTACATCCCCGAGGACCGCCACCGCCACGGCCTGCTGCTGGAAGCCCCGCTCTGGGAGAACCGCATCCTCGGTCACGTCACCGAGAAGCCCAACGCGAAGGGCGTCTGGCTCGACATCAAGGGCGCCCAGGAGGACACGCGCCGGATCGTCGAGGAGTACGACGTCCGTACGCCCGGCATCGACGTCACCGCCGCCTCCCTGTCCGGTGGCAACCAGCAGAAGCTGATCGTCGGCCGCGAGATGAGCCACAACCCGAAGTTCCTGATCGCCGCCCACCCCACCCGCGGTGTGGACGTCGGCGCGCAGGCCGCGATCTGGGACCAGATCCGCGAGGCCCGCCGCGAAGGCCTGGCCGTTCTGCTGATCTCGGCCGACCTGGACGAGCTGATCGGCCTGTCGGACACCCTCCGGGTGATCTACAACGGCAGGCTCGTGGCGGACGCCGACCCGGCGACCATCACCCCGGAGGAACTCGGCTCGGCCATGACCGGTGCCGCCTCCGGACACCTGGAGCACGTAGCGGAAAGCGCCGCCCCGGAGGACGAGGCCCGATGAAGAAGTTCGACAAGGAGCGGGTGCTCCTCGCGGTGGCCGGCCCGGTCATCGCCCTCGTCGCGGCGATCGCACTGACCTCGGTCGTGCTGCTCGCCTCGGGCAAGAACCCGTTCGAGCCGTACGCCCTCATGCTTCAGCAGGCGACGTACTCCGACGTCCAGGTGCTGATCGTCAACCAGGCGTCGATGTACTACATCGCCGCACTCGGCGTGGCCATCGGCTTCCGCATGAACCTGTTCAACATCGGCGTCGACGGCCAGTACCGCCTCGGCGCGATGATGACCGCGGTGGTCGGCGCGCACATCGCGCTGCCGGGCTTCCTCCAGATCCCCGTGCTGATGATCGTCGCGATGGCCACCGGCGCCTTCTGGGCCGGTATCGCGGGCGTCCTGAAGGTCACCCGCGGTGTGAGCGAGGTCGTCTCGACGATCATGCTCAACGCGATCGCCACCAGCCTCATCGGCTACCTCACCGCCGAGAACATCTGGGGCCAGCAGGTCGGCAACAACAACACGACCGGCATCATGAAGAAGTCCGGCTGGTTCCCCGGCATCAACCTCGGCGCGGACGTCGGCGAGCTCTACGGCATGGTCTTCATCGCGATCCTCGCGGGAGTCCTGTTCTGGATCGCCCTCAACCGCACCCGGTTCGGCTTCGACCTGCGCGCCACCGGCGCTTCCGAGTCCGCCGCCGCGGCCTCCGGCGTCGACGCCAAGCGCATGGTGCTCACCGCGATGCTGATCTCCGGCGCGGTCGCGGGCTTCTCGGGCCTGCCGCTGCTCCTGGGCGACGCGCACACCTACAGCCTGAGCTTCCCGGCCGGCCTCGGCTTCGTCGCCATCGGCATCGCGCTGCTGGGCCGCAACAACCCGGGCGGCATCGCGCTCGCCGCCCTCCTGTGGGCCTTCCTCGACAAGGCGTCTCCCGCCCTCGACTACGCGACCCCGGTGGCGTACGACAAGGAGATCGCCACGATCATGCAGGGCCTGATCGTCTTCGCGGTCGTCATCTCGTACGAGGCCGTACGCGTCTGGGGCCTGCGCCGACAGCAGAAGCGGGTCGGTGAGGAACTGGCCGCGGCCGCCGCCAACAACAACTCCACGAAGGAGGTGGCTGCCCGATGAGCACCGCGACCGTCGCCAAGCCGCAGGCGCAGCAGCCCGGCAAGGGCAGCCGCCGATTCTCGCTCCCGGTACTCCTGCTGATCATCGCGGGTGTACTGATCCTGACGTCGATCGTCCGCCTGATCACCGGCGCCGACGGCATCACCTCCACCGGACAGATGTCCACGGCGCTGCGTCTCGCGGTGCCGATCGGCCTCGCGGGCCTCGGCGGTCTGTGGTCCGAGCGCGCGGGCGTCGTCAACATCGGCCTTGAGGGCATGATGATCCTCGGCACCTGGTTCGGTGCCTGGGCGGGCTACCAGTGGGGCCCGTGGACCGGTGTCGCCTTCGGCATCATCGGCGGTGCCCTGGGCGCCGTCCTGCACGCCATCGCCACCGTGACCTTCAACGTCAACCACATCGTCTCCGGTGTGGCCATCAACATCCTGGCGCTCGGCACCACCCGCTACCTCTCCAAGTTCACCTTCGAGAACGCACCACAGGGCTCCTCCAAGCAGTCCCCGCCGATCGACTCGCTCGGCACCTTCGACATCCCGGGGCTGTCCAGCTGGCTGGACACGCTCAACCAGAAGCACTGGTTCCTGGTCTCGGACATCGCGGGCCTGCTCGGCGGACTGGTCACCGACCTGTCGCCGCTCACCGTCGTCGCGGTGGCCCTGGTCCCCGCCACCTGGTGGGTGCTGTGGCGCACGTCCTTCGGCCTGCGCCTGCGCTCCTGCGGTGAGAACCCGGTGGCCGCCGAGTCCCTCGGCGTGAACGTCTACAAGTACAAGTACATGGCCGTGATCATCTCGGGCGGCTTCGCCGGCCTCGGCGGTGCCTTCCTGTCGATCGTGGCGTCGAACGTGTACCTGGACGGCCAGACCGCGGGCCGCGGTTACATCGGTCTCGCCGCGATGATCTTCGGCAACTGGATGCCGGGCGGCCTCGCCCTCGGCGCGGGCCTGTTCGGCTACACCGACAGCCTCAACCTGCGCGGCGGCGCCACCAACGTGCACGCGCTGATCCTGCTGCTGGCGATCCTGCTGGTCTTCGGCGTGGCCTACCTGCTGTGGAAGAAGCGGACCGTCCCGGCGCTGATCACGGCCGCGGTCTCGGCGCTGATGTTCGTCTGGTACCTCACCACCGACGAGGTCCCGCAGCAGTTCGTGAGCGCCACGCCGTACGTCGTGACCCTCCTCGTCCTCTCGCTGTCCGCACAGCATCTGCGGATGCCGAAGGCCGACGGTCTGCCGTACCGGAAGGGACAGGGCAAGTGACGTCCGCCGGCGCGGTTTCCGCGACCGTCGACTGGGAGGCGCTGAGGGAGGTGGCGCGTGCGGCCATGTCCCGCGCGTACGCCCCGTACTCGCAGTACCCGGTCGGCGTCGCGGCCCTCGTCGACGACGGCCGGACCGTCTCCGGCTGCAACGTCGAGAACGCCTCGTACGGGCTCGGGCTGTGCGCCGAGTGCGGCCTGGTCTCCCAGCTGCAGAACACCGGGGGCGGCCGTCTGACGCACTTCACCTGCGTCGACGGACGGGGCGAGATCCTCGTCCCGTGCGGACGCTGCCGCCAGCTGCTCTTCGAGTTCGGCGGCCCCGACCTGCTCCTGGAGACCCCGGCCGGGATCCTGCCGCTCTCCGAGATGCTGCCGCAGGCCTTCGGGCCGGACCATCTCACCAAGTAACGCCGTGCGGCCCCTCCTGATCGACTGATGTCAGGGAGGGGCCGCTCATCTTTCGGAAGGAAAGCCATGGCCATGGACGCTGTCTCCGTCATCCGCGCCAAGCGGGACCGTGCTGAACTCAGCGACGAGCAGATCGACTGGGTCATCGACGCGTACACCCGCGGCGAGGTCGCCGACTACCAGATGGCCGCCCTCAACATGGCGATCCTGCTCAACGGCATGAACCGCCGTGAGATCGCCCGCTGGACCGCCGCGATGATCGCCTCCGGCGAGCGCATGGACTTCTCGTCCCTGTCCCGCCCGACCGCCGACAAGCACTCCACGGGCGGCGTCGGCGACAAGATCACCCTCCCGCTGGCGCCCCTCGTGGCCGCCTGCGGCGCGGCGGTCCCGCAGCTGTCGGGCCGCGGCCTCGGCCACACCGGCGGCACGCTGGACAAGCTGGAGTCGATCCCCGGCTGGCGAGCGCTCCTGTCGAACGAGGAGATGCTGCACGTCCTCGACACCACGGGCGCGGTGATCTGCGCGGCGGGCGACGGCCTGGCCCCCGCGGACAAGAAGCTGTACGCGCTCCGGGACGTCACCGGCACGGTCGAGGCGATCCCGCTGATCGCCTCCTCCATCATGTCCAAGAAGATCGCCGAGGGTACGGGCTCCCTGGTCCTGGACGTGAAGGTCGGCACCGGCGCCTTCATGAAGACCATCGAGGACGCCCGTGAACTGGCCTCCACGATGGTGGGCCTGGGCACGGACCACGGCGTGAAGACGGTCGCGCTGCTCACCGACATGTCGACCCCGCTGGGCCTGACGGCCGGCAATGCCCTCGAAGTACGGGAGTCCGTCGAGGTACTGGCGGGCGGCGGCCCCTCCGACGTCGTCGACCTCACCATCGCCCTCGCGCGCGAAATGCTCGACGCGGCGGGCGTGAAGGACGCCGACCCGGCGAAGGCACTCGCCGACGGCTCCGCGATGGACGTGTGGCGCCGCATGATCGCCGCGCAGGGCGGCGACCCGGACGCCGAACTCCCCACCGCGCGCGAGCAGCACGTGGTGACGGCTTCGTCGTCGGGTGTCCTGACCCGCCTCGACGCGTACGACATCGGCATCGCCGCCTGGCGCCTCGGCGCCGGACGCGCCCGCAAGGAGGACCCGGTGCAGGCCGGAGCGGGCGTCGAACTGCACGCCAAGCCGGGCGACACGGTGACGGCGGGCCAGCCCCTCCTCACCCTCCACACGGACACCCCGGAGCGCTTCGAGTACGCCCTCCAGTCGGTTGAGGGCTCGTACGACATCGCGGCCGCGGGCACGGACTTCAAGGCGAGCCCGATCGTGCTGGACCGAATCGCCTGAGCCGTACGGACGCGGCATGACGCATGACTTATGACAGGGACCGGCGCTTTCACGGCGCCGGTCCCTCGCGCGTTCGCGACGCGATCACCCCAGCACGGCCGCGATGACCACCAGCACGGGCACGGCCAGCATCGTCGACAGCAGGATCGACTCCCGGGCCAGGGTCTCGCCGACCCGGTAACGCGAGGCGTACGTGAACAGGTTCTGCGCGGCGGGCAGGGCCGAGGTGACCACGACGTCGAGCAGGGGCGCATCCCGCAGCCCGAACACGCCGACGGCCAGCGCCCAGGCGGCCAGCGGCTGGCCCACCGACTTCAGCACGACGGAGAGCAGCACCGGGTACCGGTCGGAGCCGCGCCCCGGCAGGCTGCTGCCGCACAGCGAGATGCCGAACGCGAGCAGCACCGCGGGCACCGACATGCCCCCGATCAGCTTGAGCGGGTCGAGGATCGGCCCGGGTACGGTCAGACCGGTCGCCGATACCGCGACCCCGCTGAGCGAGCCGACGGCGATGGGATTGCGCAGCGGCGTGATCAGCCGCTGCCACAGCGGACGCCTCTCACCCTTCGTGGACAGGTCGAGGACGGTGAGGGCGATGGGCGTGACCATGATCTGCTGAAACAGCAGCACGGGCGCCACCAGCGAGGCGTCACCGAGCACATACACGGCGATCGGGATGCCCAGGTTGCCCGAGTTGACGTAACTGGAGCACAGCGCGCCGATCGTCGTCCGCCCCACGCCCCAGCCGCGTACGACACCCACCGCGACGAAGACCCCGGCCGCCGCAGCCGTACTCATCGCGGTGACCAGGAGCCGGCTGGAGAAGATCACCGACAGGTCGGCCTGTGCGAGCGTCGTGAACAGCAGCGCGGGCGACGCCACATGGAAGGCGAGCTTCGTCAGCACCTCCCGCCCGTTGTCCCCGAGATAGCCGCGCCGCCCGATGACGTAACCGACCCCGATGACGACGGCGATGACGGCGAAGCCGGTCAGCACGCCCTGCACGGAGCCTCCTCGTCCTGGGCGGGCCTGAAGCCGTCAGGTATCGCGGGAGGCACTGATTCGTGGGGCATACACCCAACCCAACCGGGCGGGCAGGGCGCAGGTCAATGTGATCCTGGTGATCCTGGGGGGGGACTGGTGATTCGGGAGGGACTGGTGATTCGGGAGGGACCGGTGATCCTGTACGGGCTCCGGCCGCGCCCCCGATGAGTTCCGCGCCCCTGGCCGGTCTACTGACTGTGGACGCCACGACACCCGACGTACTCGTGCTCGTACTGCCCGGACCCGTCACCCGTGACGAGGTACCGCGGCTCTGTGACGACGTGCGGGCGCGGCTGGAGTCGACCGGGGCCGGGTTCGTCGTCTGCGATGTCGCGGGGATCGGGCCGCCCGGTCTCGCCGCAGTCGACGTACTGGCGAGACTGGAGCTGGCGGCGCGGAGGGCCGGAGGCCGGATACGCCTGCGGAACCCGGACCCGGCCCTGCGCGCCCTACTGGACCTGGTCGGTCTCCGCTTCGAGCCGGAGGGGCAGGCCGAAGAGCGGGAACCAGCGGGCGGTGTCCAGGAAGAAGTGGAACCCGGCGATGCGCCCCTTTGAGATCTCCAGCACCTGGACGGACCACGGGACGTAGCCGCCCGCTTCCTCGCCCGCTTCCTCGTCCGGCTTGTACTGGGCGAAGCCCGGCAGGCCGTTGACCTCGACCGGCACCAGGCGGGAGCCCTCGCAGGCGGCGCCGAGTGTCGTCATGAAGCCGGTGATGTCGTCCGTGCCGCGCAGCCACAGGTCGAACGGCGGCATCGTCATGATCGCGTCCTCGTGGAGCAGCGCGGTCAGCGCCGTCATGTCGTACCCCTCGAACGCGGCGACATAGCGCTCCAGGAGCTTCTGCTGCTCCTCGTCGAGCGGGTCGGAGGTGGCGGCCTCCGCGCCGTCGCTCTCCGCGAGGGTGGCGCGGGCCCGCTGCAGCGCACTGTTCACCGACGCGACCGAGGTGCCGAGCAGCTCGGCCACCTCGCTCGCCTTCCAGGCGAGGACTTCGCGGAGGATGAGCACGGCCCGCTGCTTGGGCGGCAGCTGCTGCAGGGCGGCCATGAAGGCGAGGCGCACCGACTCCTTCGCGATCGCGGCCTCGGCCGGGTCGGTGACCGTGGGCAGCACGCGGGCGTCGGGCATCGGCTCCAGCCAGGTGTTGTCCGGGCGGGGGGTGAGGGCGGCCTGGGCCAGTGGGGAGGGAGCGGTGAGGTCCATGGGGCGGGCCCTCTTGTTGCCCGCGTTCAACATGTCCAGACACACGTTCGTCGCGATCCGGTACAGCCAGGACCGCATGGACGAGCGGCCCTCGAACTTGTCGTAGCTGCGCCAGGCGCGGACCATCGTGTCCTGCACCGCGTCCTCGGCCTCGAAGGACGAGCCGAGCATCCGGTAGCAGTACCCCGTCAGCTCGACCCGGTGCTTCTCCAGGCGCACATCCAGGTCTGTCGTCGTCGCCGTACCGTCGCTCATAGCCAACCCACCCCTGTGGCTCTTTCCGCCTTCACGCCAACACTCCGGAAGCTACCGCAGCCCACTGACAATGGCCCCCCGACTAACAAAACCCGCAGGTCAGACGGTTGTGGCCGACCAGTTCCCGCGCCCCCGCCGCCCCTACCCGTCCCATCCTTCTGGGGCTCCGCCCCAGACCCCGTGGGTTGTGTTTCGTCTGCGGGCCGGTGGGGGCTTGTCGCGCCCCGCGGCGGAGCCGCAAATGTCACAGCCCCGCGCCCCTAAAAGGGGCGCGGGGAACTGCGCAATCTTTTGGGGGTCTGGGGGCACAGCCCCCAGGAACGGATGGGACGGGTAGGGGCGGCGGGGGCGAAAAACGCCCAGCCGGAACCGATCGTGCCGGAGCCCGCGTCTTGGGGGGCGTGCAGCGTCAAGGCTCAGACGGCGGCAGCGCCGTGACCCGCGTCCGTGTGGCAGGAGGTGTCCTCCTCGTCGCACACCTCGCGCTCGTCGCCTGGATCACACTGCGCCCCCTGGACGTCCCCTGGGTGAGCGCCGCCAACCTGCGGCCGTTCGCCGGCATCAGAGCCGACCTCGCGCTGGGCCCACAGGAGGCGGCCCGCCGCATCGCAGAGGGCCTGGGCCTCCTCGCCCCGCTGGGCGTCCTGCTCCCCATGGCGGGCGGCAAGCTCACCGCCTCCCCCCTCGGCTCCCTCCTCCGCACGGTCGCCGCGGGCGCCCTGCTCTCACTGGGCATCGAGCTCCTGCAGACCGGTGTCCCCGGCCAGGTGGTGGACGTCGACTCACTGCTGCTCAACACGGTCGGCGTGGCCCTCGCACACCTGGCGATCGTGCCCGCCCTCAGGGCCGGGCTACGCCGCCGGGCCGAGACCCGACGCCGCGCGGCCCTCCCCCGGGAGGACGCGGCTCAGGGTCGGACCCCGACGATTCCCAGGGTCGGGATCGCACCGTAGAGCGACGCTTGACCCACTTCGTCCCCGTAGCGTTGAAGACATCGAAGCCGGACTCACCGGCCTTCAACCACGGTTCGCGAAGGAGCCACCATGACCGCCCTTGCCCGCCCCACCAACGGCCGCATGATCGGCGGAGTGTGCGCAGCGCTGGCACGGCGCTTCGGCATCTCCGCGACCACGATGCGCGTGATCTTCGTGATCTCCTGCCTGCTCCCGGGCCCGCAGTTCCTGCTGTACATAGCCCTGTGGATCCTGTTCCCGTCCGAAGACAAGGCCCGCACGGCCTGGTGAGGCACGGCTCCCGCAGCTGAACGCGCCGGTGGGGCGCACCCCGACCAGGGTGCGCCCCACCGGCGTTCGTGCAGACGGCGGCCTCAGCCGAGCGGCAGCCCGTTCACCGGCAGACCGTGCGTCGGCAGCCCCTGCGGCGGCAGCCCGCCGAGCAGCCCGGCCACGGGCGCGGTCGGCCCGTTGGCGAGCACCTTCGCGGCGACCGGCTGGGCCGCGGCCACACCCGCGCCGAGCGCGCCCTGGCCCTGGGCGAGCGCCTCACCGGCACCCGGCAGCGCCTTGGCGACGTTCTCCGCCGGCAGCGTGTGGGTGACGGTGTCCAGCGCCGTGGCGGTGTCCGGCACAGCCGGCGCCGCGTTCGCGGCACCCGCGCCAACAGCGGCGAAGGCGGCACCGAGAGCGGCGACACCGAGGGTCTTGGCAGCAGACTGCTTCATTTTGAATGCGTCCTTGGATCCGAGAGACGGGGAGGTGAGCGGTCCAAAACCGTAAACATGCAAAGCCACCCTCCGCAAACATCAAAAAGCGGCGGAGTCATGGAGAATGAGTGAAGACCCGACCGCTTCCCGACCCCTCCGATCAGGCGTGATCCCCCACAGGACCGCTGGTGGAAGCGGTCTGCTGGAACAGCCATTCGGACTTCAGCTCGGCATATCCAGGCTTGATGACGTCATTGATCATCGCCAGTCGTTCATCGAAAGGAATGAATGCTGACTTCATAGCATTGACCGAGAACCACTGCATGTCGTCGAGCGTGTAATCGAATGCCTCGACAAGGTGCTCGAATTCGCGACTCATACTGGTCCCCGACATGAGCCGATTATCCGTATTCACGGTCGCCCGGAAATGCAGCCGTCGCAGCAGTCCGATCGGATGGGCGGCGTAGGAGTCGGCGGCGCCGGTCTGGAGGTTCGAGCTGGGGCACAGCTCCAGCGGGATGCGCTTGTCGCGCACGTACGAGGCGAGCCGGCCGAGCTTCACCGAGCCGTCCTCGAGGACCTGGATGTCGTCGATGATCCGTACGCCGTGGCCGAGCCGGTCGGCGCCGCACCACTGGAGCGCCTGCCAGATGGACGGCAGCCCGAAGGCCTCACCGGCGTGGATGGTGAAGTGGTTGTTCTCGCGCTTGAGGTACTCGAACGCGTCGAGGTGCCGGGTGGGCGGGAAGCCGGCCTCGGCACCGGCGATGTCGAAGCCGACGACACCCAAATCCCGGTACCGGTTGGCGAGTTCCGCGATCTCCAGGGCGCGCGCCGCGTGCCGCATGGCGGTGAGCAGCGCACCGATCCGGATCCGGCGGCCGCTCTCCCGGGCCCGCCGTTCCCCTTCCCTGAAGCCCTCGTTGACCGCCTCGACGACCTCTTCGAGGGTGAGCCCGGCTTCCAGATGCTGCTCGGGGGCGTACCGGACCTCGGCGTAGACGACACCGTCCTCGGCGAGGTCCTCGGCGCACTCGGCGGCGACCCGGACGAGGGCGTCACGGGTCTGCATGACGGCACAGGTGTGGGCGAAGGTCTCCAGGTACCGCTCCAGGGAACCGGAGTCCGCGGCCTCACGGAACCAGATGCCGAGCTTGTCGGGATCGGTCTCGGGGAGGCCGGAGTAGCCGGTTTCCTGGGCGAGTTCGACGATCGTCCCGGGGCGCAGGCCCCCGTCGAGGTGATCGTGCAGCAGGACCTTGGGTGCCCGGCGGATCTGTTCCGAGCTCGGGGTGTTCGGGATCTGGCTCGTCATTTTCGCACTGTACGCCCTACGCGCGTAGATCTCCTGTTGGACGGATCCGTCGATATGTAACGGTGACCGTGCGGACGGGTGGCGTACACCGACGCTTCTGACACTGTTCTGTCATGGCACAGCAAGCGACGCCGGTTCGCAGGGCCCGGCTTGGGAGGGCGCTCGGCCCGGAGCCGACGACGGTCAACGGAGTGGTTCTGCTGCTCCCGGGCGGCGAGGAGACCTCCGCCCGAAGACCGTCCCCCATGATGGCAACCGCCTCTGTACGCACGTTGGGACGCCGCCTCACCCGCGCGGGACACGCGGACGGCCTGGTCACCCACGTGGTGCACTACCGGTTCCGGGGCTGGAACGGCAGTGAGGCGCACCTGGCGCGCGACGCGTCCTGGGCGGCCGACGAGGTCGTACGCCGCTACGGAGACGTTCCGGTATGCCTGGCCGGAGTGGACATGGGCGGCCGGGCGGCGCTGCGCGCGGGCGGTCACACGGCCGTCAACTCCGTACTGGCGCTGGCCCCTTGGCTGCCCGAGGAGGACATGGCGGCGCCACCCGAACCGGTGAAACAGCTGGCCGGGCGACGAGTGCTCATCGTGCACGGCACGAACGACGAGCGCACCGACCCGGAGTTGTCCTTCCGGCTCGCGGCGCGGGCGAAGAAGGCGAACCGGGACATCTGCCGGTTCGAGGTTCACTCCGACGGACATGGGTTGTACCAGCACCGGGGCGAAGTGCATGCGCTGGCGGAGGACTTCGTGATGGGCACGTTGTTCGGGCGCAGCTTGTCGCGCCCTTTGGAGGATGCGTTGGCTGCGCCGCCGCCGTTGGGGTTGCGGATGCCGCTTGCTTCTGGGTTCGGGAAGGCTTTGCGTCGATAGGTTGTGGGTCGGGTGCGGGTGTGTGGGGGCTGGGCGCGCAGTTCCCCGCGCCCCTGAAAGACCTGCCGCTCAGTCGGGTAGCAAGTGGCCCCTTCTCGACAGCAGGAACTTCTTGAAAGCCGCTACTGGCGGGGTGTCCGGGTGGCCGTCCAGCCAGGCCACGCCGATCTCGCGTACCGCTCTCGGGGCGGTGACCGTGAGCTCCACAACTCCTGGGCGGGCGACGGCAGGCGGGGGTAGGAGGGCGACTCCGAGGCCGGCGGCCACGAGGCCTCGCAGGGTCTCGGCCTCCTCGCCCTCGAAGGCGATGCGGGGCTTGAAGCCTGCCTCCTGGCAGAGGTCGTCGGTGATGCGGCGCATGCCGTAGCCGGGTTCCAGGGTCACGAAGGTCTCGTCGGCGGCTTCGGCCAGGCGGATGCGTTTGCGGGCGGCGAGGCGGTGGTCGGCCGGTACGACGAGGCGGAGTTTCTGCTCGTCGAGGCGGCGGCCCACCAGGTCGGGCGCGTCCGGCACGGGCGAGGTGAGACACAGGTCCAACTCGCCCGAGCGGAGTCGCTCCAGCATCGCCTCGCCGTAGTTCTGGACGAGGCTGAAGCGGACCCGGGGGTGATCGGCGCGGAAGGCGCGGATCAGGCCGGGGACGGTCTCCGAACCCATGGTGTGCAGAAAGCCGAACGCGACCTTGCCGGTGGCCGGGTCGGCGTCGGCGCGTACCTCGTCGGCGGCACGCTCGATCTCGGCGAGGGCACGCTCGACGGAGGAGAGGAACGTCCGCCCCGCGGCCGTGAGCGAGACGGTCCGCCCTCTGCGCGCGAACAGGTCGACGCCCAGGTCCTGTTCGAGGCGGACCATGGCCCGCGACAGCGTGGACTGCGGGACCTGCATCTCCTGCGCGGCCCGGGTGACGTGCTCGGTGCGGGCGACGCCGGCGAAGTACGCGAGGCGCGGGGCGAGCACCGCGACAATGTCTTCTGTGTCACTGGACGGTGACAGGTGAGCTTCTGACCTCTGCTGATGCACCATGGGAACGATTATGGCGATTCCATGCATTGGACGGATGAGCGGCGGGGTCCTTAGGTTCGAGACATGCCTTCCGCCAGTACCGAGGCGTCCACCACCGTGGGCGCCGTCCCGTCCGTTTCCACCGCCGCTTCCGCCGCCGTCAGCGATGCCGACTCCCGTATGGCCCCGGGCGGGCCCGGCTACCGCCGGATGAGTTTCGCCCTCTTCCTCGCGGGTGTCGCGACCTTCGCGCTCCTCTACTCCACGCAGGCCCTCCTGCCGCTCGTTTCCTCGGACTTCGGGGTCAGCGCGAGCGAGGCGAGCTGGACGGTGTCGGCCGCGACGGGTGCGCTGGCGCTCTTCGTCCTCCCGATGAGCGCGCTGTCGGAGCGTTTCGGACGGCGTACGTTGATGACGGCGTCCCTGGTGATCGCCGTGACGGTCGGTCTGCTGGTCCCCTTCGCCCCGTCGATCGGCGCGCTGGTCGCGCTGCGGGCGGTGCAGGGCGCGGCGCTGGCCGGGCTTCCGGCGTCGGCGACGGCGTATCTGGCGGAGGAGGTCCGCCCCAAGGCCCTGATCACGGCGATCGGTCTCTTCGTCGCGGGCAACAGCGTCGGCGGGATGAGCGGTCGGGTCATCACCGGCTGGGTCGCTCAGGAGTGGGGCTGGCGGGTGGCCGTCGGCACGATCGGGCTGATCGCGGTGGCTTGCGCGGTGGCCTTCCGGCTTCTCCTCCCGGCGCCCCGGCACTTCACGCCGGGCTCGTTGCGGCCGCGGGTGCTGGCCCGGACGGTCCGCGGCCACCTCGCGAATCCGCTGCTGTGCCGGCTGTACGCGATCGGTGCGCTGTTCATGACGGTGTTCGGCGGGGTCTACACGGTCATCGGCTACCGGCTGACCGAGGCCCCGTTCTCGCTCCCCCAGGGCATCATCGGCTCGGTCTTCCTGGTCTATCTCGTCGGTACGGTGTCGGCGTCGACGGCGGGCAGGCTGGTCGCCCGCCTGGGCCGCCGCGGCTCCCTCTACCTGGCGGGCGGCACGACGACCTCGGGCCTGCTCCTCTCGCTGGCCGACTCGCTGATTCTGGTCCTGCTCGGTCTGGTCCTGATCACCGCGGGCTTCTTCGCGGGGCACGCGGTCGCTTCTTCCTCGGTGAGTCACACCGCGCAGGAGGGGCGGGCGCAGGCGTCGGCGCTGTATCAGTCGGCGTACTACGTCGGGTCCAGCGCCGGCAGCACGCTCGGTGCGGTGGCGTTCCACTCGGGGGGCTGGGCGGGCACGGTGACGCTCGGTCTGCTCGCGGTCCTCGGCGTCGTGTCCATCACGGTGTTCGGCTCCCACGCGGCCCGGGCCCAGTCCCGCCGCAACCCGGCCCTGGCCCACTGACAGCGTTCTGCGCCCCCAGACCCCCGCTGAAAAGATTGCGCAGTTCCCCGCGCCCCTTCTTGGGGCGCGGGGAACTGCGCAATCTTTTGGATCAGCCCCCACCCACCCGCAGCCGACACACAACCGATAGGACGGGTTACGAGCCGTCCACCGACGTTGATGGTGGGGACTTCGTGGCGGGGGCGGAGCGGACCTCGGGGGTGCACTCGTAGCTGCGGAGGGGGGACGGGGCGGGGCCGCCGAGGATGACGGAGCCGTCGTCGCGGGCCGCGGCGGAGTCGGAGAAGGTGCAGATGATCTGGGCCAGGGCGGCGGACGTGAGGTTCTCGGGCTGGGTGCTCAGCCGGAGGGTGTCCTCGGGGTCCTTGTCGATGGGCCCGCTGACCGTCATGCCGCCACGCACGTTCGTCGTGTACCCACCCTGCCGCTCCGTGGCGGAGGGCGTCTCGGCGAGCTCGTCGAGAAGCCCCTGAGCCACCAGAACCCGCCGCGCCGCCTCCGCCGTACCGTCCGGAATACGCACCGAGCGGTCGACGGTCACGAGCTGCCCGGAACACAGCAGGAAGACCTGGACGGGAACGCCCCGGGAGGACTGGGTGGAGATGTCCGGGCCCGAGAGGGCGCAGGGGACGAGGGAGGGCGCCGGGCCGAAGTCCGTCGGTACCTGGGTGGAACGGATGCCGCAGCCCGCGAGCAGCACGGCGAGCAGCGGGACGGCCAGCCAGGGCCGTACGCCCCGTAGACGGAGGGGACGGAGGGGTCGTGCGATGGTCATCCGGCGGTGCCCCCCGTGCAGTTCCCGTTCCCGTTCTCGTCGCGCGCGTCGTCGGCGATCAGTTCCGACGCGTCCTGAGGCAGCCGCAGCGTGAAGACCGCGCCCCCCTTCGGCGAGTTCGCCGCCGTGATCTCGCCGCCGTGGATGTGCGCGTTCTCCAGGGCGATGGACAGGCCCAGGCCGCTGCCCTCGGAGCGGGGGCGCGACGCGCTCGCCTTGTAGAAGCGGTCGAAGACGTGCGGGAGGACGTCCTCGGGGATGCCGGGACCGTGGTCCTGGACCTCGATCACCAGGGCGTCGGCCTCCTTGCGCACCGAGACCCGTACCGGCGAACCGCCGTGCTTGAGCGCGTTGCCGATCAGGTTCGCCAGGATCACGTCGAGGCGGCGCGGGTCGAGGCGCACCATGACGCCGCGCTCGGCGTCCAGGTCCACCGCGTCCAGCCAGGCGCGCGCGTCGATGCACGCGGTGATCTGGTCGGCGATGTCCACGTCGTCGAGGACGAGACGGGCGGTGCCCGCGTCGAAGCGGGTGACCTCCATCAGGTTCTCGACCAGGTCGTTGAGGCGGCGGGTCTCGCTGACGACCAGGCGTACGGCCGGTTCGATCATCGGGTCGACGCTGCCGGTCTCCGCGTCCAGTTCCTCTTCCAGGATCTCCGTCACGGCGGTGATCGCGGTCAGTGGCGTACGGAGTTCGTGCGACATGTCGGCGACGAAGCGACGGGATGCCTCGTCCCTCGCGCTCATGTCGTCCACGCGTTTCTCAAGAGCCTCCGCCGTGTGGTTGAACGTACGGGAGAGGTCGGCGAGTTCGTCAGTACCCGATACGCGCAGCCGGGTGTCCAGCTTGCCCTCGCCGAGGCGGCGGGCCGCGATGCCCAGGCGGTGGACCGGCTTGAGGACCGTGGTCGCGGCGGCCTGTGCGAGCAGTGCCGAGCCGATCAGGGCGAGGCCGGTCGCGATACCGAGCGACCAGGCCAGGGAGTTGAGGTCTTTGGCCTCCGGCTCCAGGGACTTGAGCATGTAACCGGTCGTCGTGCCGCCGATCACCTTCGCGCCGCCCACCAGGTACGGCTTGTCGTGGTCGGTGATCCGCTGCCAGTACAGGTGGTACGCCGACTTGTTGTTCGAGGAGAGCGGCTGCTTCCTGTTCACCGCCTTCTGGAGGGACTTGGGTACGTCCTCCAGCGTGAAGGTGTCCAGCGCGGAGTTGCCTACGACGGTCTTGCCGTTGGTGTCCTGGGCGACCAGGAGCACGCTGAAGCGCTGGCTGCTGTTGGCCATCTGACCGGCCGTGCGCTGGAGTTCGTCCTGTGCGGGATTCTCCGGCAGCATGCTCGCGTGGTTGCGCATCTCCTGCTGGAAGTCGCGCAGCACCGCGTCCTGCGTACGCGTCAGCACGGCCTCGCGGTTGAGCCAGTACGCGATGCCCGACGCCGAGACGGCGGCCGTGAGGGCGACGAGTCCGAACACCACGACCAGCCGCAGTCGCAGGCTGGTGAAGCGCAGACCGGACAGGATCGCCTTGCGCGCCGCGGCCCAGCCGCGGAGCTTGTCCTGCGGTTTGGTCACTGAGGATTGTCCAGCCGGTAGCCGACTCCGCGCACCGTGCGGATGAGGGTGGGCGAGGACGGCACGTCCTCGACCTTCGCGCGCAGGCGCTGCACACACGCGTCCACCAGACGCGAGTCGCCGAGGTAGTCGTGCTCCCACACCAGACGCAGCAACTGCTGGCGGGACAGCGCCTGTCCGGGCCGGCGGCTCAGCTCCAGGAGCAACCGCAGCTCGGTGGGCGTCAGTTGCAGATCCTCGCCGTTCTTGGTGACCGTCATCGCGGCACGGTCGATGACCAGCGAACCGAACGTCGCCGAGTCGTTCGCCTCGCGCTCACCACGCCGCAGCACGGCACGGATCCGGGCGTCGAGCACCCGGCCCTGCACGGGCTTGACGACATAGTCGTCGGCGCCGGACTCAAGCCCGACCACGACGTCGATGTCGTCGCTGCGCGCGGTCAGCAGAATGATCGGCAGCTGGTCGGTGCGCCGGATGCGCCGGCACACCTCGAATCCGTCGATGCCGGGCAGCATCACGTCGAGGACGATCAGATCGGGCCGCTGCTCGCGCAACAGCTTCAGACCGTCCTCACCGGTGGCAGCGGTGGCCACGCGGTGTCCCTGGCGCGTCAGTGAGAGCTCCAGGGCCGTCCGGATGGCGTCGTCGTCCTCGATCAGCAACAGGGAAGGCACGGACGTCATTCTGGCCCATGTCATGGCCGGGTATCGACCGTTGGAGCGCTCCCACCCATCTCCCGCACAGAAGGAAGGCCTCTCCCGCGGGGAAGTAGGCCCCCGAGTGGTCATCTGCGTAGTCGTATCGCTCTTCTCTGTGATCGCGCTGTGGCGCGCCTGCGGATGGGCCCTGTGACAGGTCTGTGACAGTCGGCGGACACGGCCATGAAGTGGCCCGGGCAAGCTTTTCGACACAAGCAGGGAAGCACCGCTGAACAAGCAGAACAACAAGCAGGACAAGCGGTACGAACCGAAGAACCGGGACTCCACGACGGGGGGCGCGAGATGAACACGCTGCACAGCACCAGCACTAGCGCAGTTGCAGTTGTCACGCGGCTCCACGACGTCACCCGGGGCACGGAGAAGTCCGGTGCCGTGAGCGGGCGGGGGTGCGCTCGCGGCGCCGGGCGTCAGCACACCGCGTACATGACGGTGGTTGACGCACGCACGGGGGAAAACGGTACGGGGGACCGGGCTCACGGGGGAGCCGCGTACGGGGAGGTCACGGGGGAGCGTCGCTCGGTGTCGGAGGCGGAGTTCACCGCCTACGTCCAGGAGCGCCGCGCCTCCCTGTACGCAACCGCCTACCACCTGACCGGTGACCGCTTCGAGGCCGAGGACCTGCTGCAGAGCGCGCTGTTCTCGACGTACAAGGCCTGGGACCGGATCAGCGACAAGGCCGCGGTCGGGGGCTACCTCCGCCGCACCATGACCAATCTGCACATCAGCGCGTGGCGCCGCCGCAAGCTGAACGAGTACCCGACCGAGGAACTGCCGGAGACGCCCGGTGACACGGACGCGATGCGCGGCACCGAGCTGCGCGCCGTGCTGTGGCAGGCGCTGGCCCGGCTGCCCGAACTCCAGCGCACGATGCTGGTCCTCCGTTACTACGAGGGCCGCACCGACCCGGAGATCGCGGAGATCCTCGACATCAGTGTCGGCACGGTGAAGTCGAGCATCTGGCGGTCGTTGCGCCGGATGCGCGAGGACGAGGTCCTCAGCTTCGGCCGTGACGAGGAGGAGTCCTTCGGGGAGCTTGTCGCCTGAAGGTCTGGGGGGAACGGGGAAACAAGGGGAATGCAGTACCAGCAGTACCAGCAGTACAGCTAGTACGGGGGAGCAGTACCGGGGGGAACCAACGGGGTCACGGGGGACTTCGGGGGAGCACGGGGGAAACGAGAAAGGTCCAGGCGGACGGGGGGTCTGCCTGGACCTTTCGCGTTGTCCGCCTACCTGGTTACGCCGCCGTGGTGCGCGGAGCCGCGCGGCGTCCGGCGGCCGCCGCGGTCAGGCGGCCCAGGGCCTCGCCCTTGTCGCAGGGGTGGGCGCCCAGGGAGGCCTGACGGGCCACGATGGAGCGCTCGGCGCGCATCAGGCGCCAGCCGCGGCGTAGCAGGAAGGGCACCGACTTGCGGCCCTCCTTCAGATCCCGCAGGAAGCGGCGGCGGAATGTGGTGACCGGGCCGCGTGACAGGCACAGCGCGTCGGCCAGCACCCCCAACTCGCGGCAGCGCTCGACGATCTCGGCGGCGAAGATGCCCTCCGCGATGAACAGCGGGGTCCGCTCGATGCGCAGCGACTCCGTGCCGGTACGGGCGCTCAGCGAGATGTCGTACACGGGGATGGTCGTACGCCCCGTACGGCACAGCTCCTCGATCGCGGCGACCGCCGTGTCGGCGTCCCAGGACAGCGGGTGGTCCCAGTCGATGTCCGCGCTGTCCTCCACCTGCGGCAGCGTCGGGTCCGTGCCCTCCTTGTAGAAGTCGTCGAGGCGGAGCACGGGCAGCCCGGAATCGGCCGCGAGAAGGGACTTTCCAGAGCCGGAGGGGCCGCAGAGCAGCACCACGCGGGTGGGTATCGGGGGATGGGAACCCAATTCTCTGTACCTTCTGTGAATCGACCTGGTTTCGCCACGCATCGGACGCGTCCAGGACATTATCCCCTCCCCTGGGACTGGCGCTGATATGTCTGTTGACCCGCACAGGCGAATCCGCCGCCCGGACGGCCCTGAAGTCGGGCCGGTTCAACTACTCTGCGTGTCACTCCAGTTGCTCTCGGCTCCCCATGGATCCCAAAGACCCGAAGACCCCGAAGATCCCGAAGACCCCGAAGAGGAAAACCTGATGGCGCGACACGCAGCCCAGCTGACCACCATGGCCCGCACGACCGCGCGTATCGCCGCCGCGGTCGGTGTGGTCGCTGCCGGTGCGGCCGCGGCCGCACCGGCCGTCGCGGACACGGACCCCGTCGTGGACGTCATGCGCACCCGGCCCACCTCGCTGGGCAAGATCGACCCGCAGGCGGGCCTCCAGGCCCTCACCGGCACGGTGGGTTACGTCACCGGTCCGATCGAGGCCCTCAAGCCCAATCCGCTGGCGGGCACCGGGGTCGACCCGCTCGACAACGGCGTCGGCACCCAGCTCGCCGACTTCAAGCCGCTCACCTCGCAGGCGTTGACCGGCCCGGTCGCGCAGGCGCAGTCGATCGGCAGCATTCCGGTGCTGGGGCAGGCGACGGGGCTGCTGCACTGAACCGGACGGTGACATGAGAGAGCCGCGCTCCCCCTGGACGGAGGGGAAGCGCGGCTCTCCCGTGAACGGGGCCCCGGGGACACTGATCGGGGCCCCGAAACCTCAGTAGGACGACCCGGAAGCGCCCAGGGAACCCGTCGGGTGCCAGACCGTCTTCGTCTCGAGGAAGGCCGTGAGGCGCTCGATGCCGGGGGTCTCCGAATAATCCACAGGCTGTGGACGGAGAACGCGCTTCAGGTTGTCGGCCGCCGCGATCTCCAGCTCCTTCGCCAGTACGTCGTCGGCGCCGGCGAGGTCGATCGCGTTGACGTCCTGGTGTGCGGCCAGCGGGGACGCGATCTCCGCCGTTTTGCCGGACAGGACGTTGACGACTCCGCCGGGCAGGTCGGAGGTCGCCAGCACCTCACCGAGGGAGAGCGCCGGGAGCGGGGACTTCTCGCTCGCGATCACGATCACCGTGTTGCCGGTGGCGATCACGGGGGCGATCACCGAGATCAGCCCCAGGAACGACGACTCCTGGGGGGCGAGGACGGTGACGACGCCCGTCGGCTCCGGGGAGGACAGGTTGAAGAACGGGCCCGCGACCGGGTTGCCTCCCCCGACCACCTGGGCGATCTTGTCGGTCCAGCCCGCGTACCAGACCCAGCGGTCGATCGCGGCGTCGACGACAGCGGCAGCCTTGGACTTGGACAGGCCTTCCGCGTCCGCGACCTCCCGTGCGAACTGGTCCTTGCGGCCCTCCAGCATCTCGGCGATGCGGTAGAGGATCTGGCCGCGGTTGTACGCCGTCGCGCCGGACCAGCCGCCGAACGCCTTGCGGGCGGCGACGACCGCGTCACGGGCGTCCTTGCGGGAGGAGAGGGGCGCGTTGGCCAGCCACTTGCCCTTGGAGTCGCTCACCTCGTACACCCGGCCGCTCTCGCTGCGGGGGAACTTGCCCCCGACGTACAGCTTGTAGGTCTTGAAGACGCTCAGACGCTGCTGCTCGGACTTCTCAGACATCGAGGTACGCCTCCAGGCCGTGGCGACCGCCCTCGCGGCCGAAGCCCGACTCCTTGTAACCGCCGAACGGCGAGGTCGGGTCGAACTTGTTGAACGTGTTGGACCAGATGACGCCCGCGCGGAGCTTGCTCGCGACGGCCAGGATCCGGGAGCCCTTCTCGGTCCAGATGCCCGCCGAGAGGCCGTACTGGCTGTTGTTGGCCTTGGCGACGGCCTCGTCCGGCGTACGGAAGCTGAGGACGGACAGCACCGGGCCGAAGATCTCGTCGCGGGCGATGGTGTGTGCCTGGGTGACGTTCGTGAAGAGCGTCGGGGCGAACCAGTAGCCGGAGGAGGGGAGTTCGCAGGCCGGGGACCAGCGCTCGGCGCCCTCGGCCTCGCCCGCCTCGACGAGCGAGGTGATACGGGACAGCTGCTCGGCGGAGTTGATCGCGCCGATGTCCGTGTTCTTGTCGAGCGGGTCGCCGAGGCGGAGGGTCGAGAGCCGCCGCTTGAGCGAGTCCAGCAACTCGTCCTGGATCGACTCCTGTACGAGGAGGCGGCTGCCCGCGCAGCAGACCTGGCCCTGGTTGAAGAAGATCCCGGTGACGATCCCCTCCACCGCCTGGTCGATGGGGGCGTCGTCGAAGACGATGTTCGCGCCCTTGCCGCCGAGTTCGAGGGTGACCTTCTTGTGGGTGCCGGCCACCTGGCGGGCGATCGCCTTGCCGACGGCCGTGGAGCCGGTGAAGGCGACCTTGTTGACGTCGGGGTGCTCGACGAGCGCGGCGCCCGTGTCGCCGTATCCCGGAAGGATGTTGACGACGCCCTTGGGGAGGCCGGCCTGGCGGCAGATGTCCGCGAAGAACAGGGCGGAGAGGGGGGTCGTCTCGGCGGGCTTGAGGACGACCGTGTTGCCGGTGGCCAGGGCCGGGGCGATCTTCCACGCCAGCATCAGCAGGGGGAAGTTCCAGGGGATGACCTGGCCCGCGACGCCGAGGGGCCGCGGGTTGGCACCGAAGCCGGCGTGGTCGAGCTTGTCGGCCCAGCCCGCGTAGTAGAAGAAGTGCGCGGCGACGAGGGGGAGGTCGGCGTCCCTCGTCTCCTTGATGGGCTTGCCGTTGTCCAGGGTCTCCAGGACGGCGAGCTCGCGGGAGCGCTCCTGGATGATCCGGGCGATGCGGAACAGGTACTTGGCGCGCTCGGAGCCGGGCAGCGCCGACCACTTCTCGAAGGCCTTGCGGGCGGCCTTGACGGCGCGGTCGACGTCCTCGGCGCCCGCCTGGGCGACCTCGGAGAGGACCTCTTCGGTGGAGGGGGAGACGGTCTTGAAGACCTTGCCGTCGGCGGCCTCGGTGAACTCGCCGTCGATGAAGAGCCCGTAGGAGGGGGCGATGTCGACGACGGAGCGGGACTCGGGCGCCGGTGCGTACTCAAATGCGGAAGCCATGATGGATCAGTCCACCGTCACGTAGTCGGGGCCGGAGTAGCGGCCGGTGGCCAGCTTCTGACGCTGCATCAGCAGGTCGTTGAGGAGCGAGGACGCGCCGAAGCGGAACCAGTGGTTGTCCAGCCAGTCCTCGCCCGCCGTCTCGTTCACCACGACCAGGAACTTGATGGCGTCCTTGGTGGTGCGGATGCCGCCGGCCGGCTTCACGCCGACCTGGATGCCGGTCTGGGCGCGGAAGTCGCGGACCGCTTCCAGCATGAGGAGCGTGTTGGCCGGGGTCGCGTTGACGGCGACCTTTCCGGTCGAGGTCTTGATGAAGTCCGCACCGGCCAGCATGCCGAGCCAGGAGGCCCGCCGGATGTTGTCGTACGTGGACAGCTCACCGGTCTCGAAGATGACCTTGAGGCGCGCCGCCCCGGAGGCCTGCTTCACGGCGACGATCTCGTCGTACACCTTCATGTAGTTGCCCGCGAGGAACGCCCCGCGGTCGATGACCATGTCGATCTCGTCGGCGCCCGCGGCGACGGCGTCGCGCACGTCGGCCAGCTTCACGTCCAGCGCGGCGCGGCCGGCCGGGAACGCGGTGGCGACGGAGGCGACCTTCACGCCGGAGCCGGCGACGGCGGCCTTGGCGGTGGCGACCATGTCGGGATAGACACAGACCGCGGCCGTGCTGGGCGTCGTGCGGTCGGTCGGGTCCGGGTGGACCGCCTTGGCGCCGAGCGCCCGGACCTTGCCCGGGGTGTCCGCGCCTTCCAGCGTCGTCAGGTCGACCATCGAGATGGCGAGGTCGATGGCGTACGCCTTCGCGGTGGTCTTGATGGAACGGGTACCGAGCGAGGCGGCGCGCGCCTCCAGGCCGACCGCGTCTACGCCGGGAAGCCCGTGGAGGAAGCGGCGCAGCGTGCTGTCGGACGCGGTCACGTCCGTGAGTGCGGGTGCAGCGGGTGCAGTGGTGGGCATGGTCACCAGCCGAGCATATCTACGCGCGTAGCGGCTGTACAGCCCCGGGGGTGGGATGGGTTCTTTGGCTGCGGGTGGGTGGGGGCGCGCCTAAAAGATTGCGCAGTTCCCCGCGCCCCTTAAGGGGCGCGGGGAACTGCGCGAGCAACCCCCACCCACCCGCACCCGACGAACCGGCTCACGGGGTCTGGGGCGGAGCCCCAGAAGGAGCCCGCCGCAGGCGTCCGGCAGAATCGGGGCCATGACCACCCCGGATCACCAGTCACCCGTACCGGACGCCTCGCGACCCGAGTCGAAGGACCGGATCTACCGGTCGCCCGCCGGTATCGCGGGCGGCGCACTGCTGCTCGTCATCGCGGGCTGGCTCGGCATCGACGCGCTGGCCTCGGGGCACGGCCGCACCCCCTGGCTGGCACTCGCCGCGCTGATCCTCGTCGTCCCGCTGGTGTCCGCCTTCACCCTGCGCCCCGCGGTCTACGCGAACGAGGACCGGCTGCGTATCCGCAACCCGTTCCGCGTCATCGTGCTGCCCTGGGGCCAGGTCGCCTCCCTGCGCTCGAGCTACACCAACGAGGTCGTCGACACCTCCGGCAGGAAGTACCAGCTGTGGGCGGTGCCCGTCTCGCTGCGCGCCCGCAAGAAGGTGGCCAAGCAGCAGGCGCGCGGCGCCACGGCGGGCCCGGGCGGCGGCGGCCGCGCGTCCTCGTTCGGCCGTTCGACCCCCGGCTCCGCCGCGTCGACCCGCGCCCAGACCGACCAGATCATGGACGACCTGCGTCACCTGGCCGAGGCCAGGGCCTCCGAGGAGAGCGCGCAGGGCGAGGTCAGTGTGCGATGGGCGTACGAGGTCATGGCGCCCGCGGCCGCGGGAGCGGTCCTGCTGGCCATCCTGCTGGCGGTGGGCTGACCGGGGCCCCTCGCACGATTCCTCGTACGATTCACAGGCTTCTCGGCTAATTAACGGGGGCACCACCACACCTCCCGCCCGCCTGTCTGGGAAGCGACGCATCGATGAGCACGAGTCTTGAGGGGCCGCTGCGGCTGCCCGCCTCCGCCGTTCCCGACGGCTGCCGTTCCTGGGACGGCGAGTCGGCCCGGCGGTGGACACAGGCGCTGCCGCCGCGCTGGGTGCCGATACGCGTCCTGTCGGTCCACCTCCTGAGCGTGCCCCTCGTCGCCTCGGCCTCGGCCTTCCTCTGGCTGTTCGGCGCGGACATGTCCCCGTACCTGGCCGCGCTGCTCGCACTCCATGTGGTGTGGATGATGCAGCTGCCGGAGGTCGTTCTCGTCTCGGCGCCCGCCCTGGCCGTCGTCCTGGCGGCCGAGCGGCCCGGGCTCCCGTGGGCGATTCCGCTGGCTGCGGCGCTGGCCCTGTCCTGGGCGTCCGCCCTCGTACGGCTGCGGTCCAGGACGCGGCAGCGCCACGCGGCCCTGAACGCGGCCGACGGCGTGACCGCCCCGCTGCCGGGCGCGGCCAAGCCGCTGGAGCGCGGGATGTTCCTGCTGTGGGCCGGGCTCCTGCTGGCCGTGCTCGGCGCCGTCGTGCTCGCGCTCTCGGGCCTGCCGGACGCCGCCCAGCACCGGCAGGTCGTGCGGATGGGGGGCTGCTTCGTCCTCGGTCTGGGGCTGACCGTCGTCCTCTCCGGCCTGCTGGGCCGCCGTAGGGCCAGGCTCCTCCGCCGCATGCCCGTGCCCGTGCTGCGCGTACGGATCCGCGACAACGAGGACGTCTGCACGGAGGTGTACGCCGCCGACGACTGGAAGGCACGGCGACCGCTCTTCGTCGTCCCGCTGCGCGAGTCCACCGACGATCACGATCATGACGACGACATGGACGACGAGGAGCTGGAAAGACTCCTCGACGAGCTCGAAGACGACGACCCGGCCCCCGGGCCCCTCCGCGAAGCCCTCCTCTACGGAGTCCCTTACGACAGCGCCGAGGTCCTCGTCGTCAGCGCTGCCGAGGAACCGGGCGAGCCCCCGGTCGTCGAGTGGTCGACCGGAGTCGTGCGGCCCCTCTCGGAGGCGGCCGTGCGCCGTCGTACCGCCAAGGAGAAGGCCCTCGCGGCGCGCGATGCCGCGTACGAGGAGCGGAGTGCGGCGGCGAGCGCGGCGGTGCGGGAGAGTGCCGAGCCGGTACGGCGCTGGCGCGCGGGCTGGCCGGACTGGCTGTCCGCCGCCGCCATCGTCGTGTGGGGCGCGCACTTCTTCTGGGGCGAGACCGGACTGTGGCGGTACGCGATCGGCGTCGCGCTCGGCGCCTTCGGCGTCTGGATGCTGCCCCCATGGGTCGCCTGGCGCATCACCGCGGACGGCGCGGGGCTGTGGTTCAACGGGCTGCGCCGCACGCACCACATCGCCTGGGACCACATACGGATCGTCCAGTGCAAGCGCAACCACCTGAAGATCGACAGCCACCGCGCCACCTTCCCGGAGTGGTCGGCCTTCGGCCCCCGCTGGCCCTGGCTGGAGCGGAAGCTGGGCCTGATCCACCCGTACGAGAAGGCGGCCGCCCAGATCACCGCCATGTGGCAGGACCCGGCGCTGCGGCCGGCCGGCGACAGCGGTGAGCGGGAGCTGGGCCGGCCGTTGTGGCCGGTGGCCGTGGTGGCCGGACTCGGCTGGGTGGCGCTGCTCGTCCTGCTCCCGTAGCCAGGCGGCCGGGGACTGCTCCCGTCGTCAGGGCGCGCTGGGCCACACCAGAAGCATGTACGCGCTGCAGTACGCCGAGCCCAGTACCGCAGCCGTGAGGGCGAGTGTCCGCAGGCGCCGGGAGGCGCGGGCGAGGTGCAGGGCCGCCGGGAGCAGCAGCGGGAAGCCGGGGAGGAGGAAGCGGGCGCGAGGGAAGTACACGCCGCCGCTGCCCAGGACGATCAGGAGCAGGACCCCGGTGAAGACGAGCAGGGGGAGCGGCTGGCGGTCCCACACGGACAGGACGTACAGCGCCATCGACGCGAGCAGGGTCACGGTCACCATCACCAGGAACAGCTCGGGCGTCGAGTCGTCCGCCAGGACCTCCCGCAGCCGGCGCACGGTCTCCACACCGCCGTCCCACTCGTTGTGCCACAGCCGCTGTACGGCGAAGTAGCCGTCCCAGCGGCCCAGGCGCAGGCCCACCCAGCCGACGTAGACGAGCCAGCCCGCCGGGGCGAGGGCGGCGGCCGCGAGGGCGCGTGCCGAGAAGCCGCGGCGGAGGGAGAGCAGGGCCGTCACGGTGACCGCGGCGGCCAGCGCGATGCCCGTCGGGCGGGTCAGCCCCGACACCGCGGCCAGGGAACCCGCCCACAGCCAGCGGCCGGTGAGCACCGCGTACAGCGCCCACGCGGCGAACGCCGTGAACAGGGACTCCGTGTAGCCCATCCACTCGACCAGGCCCACCGGGAGCGCCGCCCACAGGACGGTCAGCAGCACGCCCACACGGCGGCCGTGCAGATGGCTGCCCACCGAGTGGATCCCCCACGCGGCGAGGAACGAGCTCGCGACCGCGATCACCAGGCCCGTCGTCGCCCGGGTGCCCGGCGTCAGCACCGCGACCGCCTTGACCAGGAAGGGATAGAGCGGGAAGAAGGCGAGGTTGTTCGCGTCGTAGGCGGTGCCCAGGCGGTGCGTGTAGCCGTGTTCGGCGATGCCCAGGTACCAGCCCGCGTCCCACTCCGTCGCCAGGATCGGCCAGAGGCCGTGGTGCTGCCGGTGGGCCCACAGGGCGAGCAGCAGCAGGCCGGTGACGCGTACGGCCGCGTAGGCCAGGAGCGCGGGGGCCGCGCGGCGCAGATGGGCCAGGAGTCTGGCGGCGCGGGTGGCGTCCCGCGGCGGGCGCCGGATGTTCGGGACGAGTCCGCCCGGGGCGTTCCGATGTGGGGCGGATGTCGGCCGGGAAGCGGTCGAGGGCACGCGGCAGCTCCTGGGACTCGGTGTGCGCTACCGGTAACCGTTCCTCGGTCACGCGGTCGCGCACGGGAGCGCTGCGTCAACTGCCGTGCGGAAATCACCCGTAAGGGCGGCGGGAAGGGGTTCGCTGCGGGTGGGCCCGTCACTGTCTGCTCGACGGTGACGGGCCCACCCGGGCGGTGCCAGCGGTGTCAGATGCCGGCCGCGGCCGACAGGTCCCGCTTGATCGCCGTCAGCAGCTCGGTGGCCTTCGCGTGGGCCGCCGGGAGGTCGTCGTGCGTGCCCACGGGCACCACGACCTCCAGGTAGCACTTCAGCTTCGGCTCCGTGCCGCTCGGGCGGACGATGACGCGGGCGCCGTCCAGCGTGTAGCGCAGACCGTCCGTCGGCGGGAGCTTGTCCGTGCCCTTGGTCAGGTCCTCGGACTTCGTGATCGCCAGACCCGCGAGCTCGGTGGGCGGCTGTTCGCGCAGCCGCCGCATGGCGTTCGCGATGACCGACAGGTCCTCGACGCGGACCGAGAGCTGGTCGGTGGCGTGCAGGCCGTACTCGACGGCGATGTCGTCGAGGAGGTCCAGGAGCGTGCGCCCCTGCTCCTTGAGTTCGGAGGCGAGCTCGGTGATGAGGAGGGCGGCGGTGATGCCGTCCTTGTCGCGTACGCCGTCCGGGTCGACGCAGTAGCCCAGCGCCTCCTCGTACCCGTACCGCAGACCCTCCACGCGGGCGATCCACTTGAAGCCGGTGAGGGTCTCCTCGTACGGCAGCCCCGCCTTCCCGGCGATCCGGCCGAGCAGGGAGGAGGACACGATCGACTCGGCGAACGTGCCGCGCGCGCCCCGCCGGACCAGGTGCTCGGCGAGCAGCGCGCCGACCTCGTCGCCGCGCAGCATCCGCCAGTCGGCGCCCGCCTTGACGGCCACGGCGCAGCGGTCGGCGTCCGGGTCGTTGGCGATGATCAGGTCCGGGCCGGTCTCGCGGGCCTTCGCGAAGGCGAGGTCCATCGCGCCCGGCTCTTCCGGGTTGGGGAAGGCGACGGTGGGGAAGTCCGGGTCCGGTTCGGCCTGTTCGGCGACGAGGACGGGGGCGGGGAACCCGGCCCGGGCGAAGGCCGCGAGCAGCACGTCCTTGCCGACGCCGTGCATCGCCGTGTAGACGGTGCGGGCGGTGCGGGCGGAGCCCCGCGCCAGCACGGCGTCCGTACGGGCCAGGTAGGCCTCCAGGACGCCCTCGTCGAGGGTGTCCCAGCCGGAGTCCGGGCGGGGTACGTCGGCGAGTGCGCGCACCGCGTCGATCTCCGCCGCGATCTCGGCGTCCGCCGGGGGCACGATCTGCGAACCGTCGCCGAGGTAGACCTTGTAGCCGTTGTCGCGGGGCGGGTTGTGGCTGGCGGTGACCTCCACGCCGGCCGCCGCGCCGAGGTGCCTTATGGCGTAGGCGAGGACGGGGGTGGGGAGCGGGCGGGGGAGTACGGCTGCCCTGAGGCCGGCGCCGGTCATCACGGCCGCGGTGTCGCGGGCGAAGTCCGCGGACTTGTGGCGGGCGTCGTAGCCGATGACGACGAGGCCGTTCGTCTCGCCCTTGCTCTTCAGGTACGCGGCGAGGCCGGCGGCGGCGCGGATGACGACGGAGCGGTTCATGCGCATGGGGCCCGCGCCGAGTTCGCCTCTCAGGCCGGCGGTGCCGAACTGGAGGGTGCCGCTGAAGCGGGCGGCGAGCTCGGGCAGGGCCTCGGCGTCGATGAGCTTGGCGAGTTCGTCACGGGTTTCCGCGTCGGGGTCCTCGGCCAGCCACGCCTTGGCCCGTGCGATGAGTTCGTCCTGCACCTCGGGTGCACCTCTCTCTTCGTTCGTACGTTGCTGTGTACCCGGTTTTCCTCGCCCCCGCCGCCCCTACCCGTCCCATCCCCCAGGGGCTCCGCCCCTTCGACCCCGGGGGTTGTGTTTCGTCTGCGGGCCGGTGGGGGCCGTTCGCGCAGTTCCCCGCGCCCCTAAAAGGGGCGCGGGGAACTGCGCAATCTTTTAGGGGGGTCTGGGGGCGCAGCCCCCAGGGACGGGGCGAGGAAAGTCCTACAGGCGGTCCAGGACCTTGGTCAGGAGTTCGCCCATGCGGGCGGCGGAGTCGCGGCCGGCCTGGAGGACTTCCTCGTGGTTGAGGGGCTCGCCCGTCATGCCGGCGGCGAGGTTGGTGACGAGGGAGATACCGAGCACCTCGGCACCGGCCTCACGCGCGGCGATGGCCTCAAGCGTGGTCGACATCCCGACGAGGTCCGCCCCGATGACCCGCGCCATCCGGATCTCGGCCGGCGTCTCGTAGTGCGGGCCGGGGAACTGCGCGTACACGCCCTCCTCCAGCGACCTGTCGATCTCCTTGCACAGGGCGCGCAGGCGAGGGGAGTAGAGGTCCGTCAGGTCCACGAAGTTCGCGCCGACGATCGGCGACGTGGCCGTCAGGTTGATGTGGTCGCTGATCAGCACCGGCTGCCCGGGGCGCATGCCCTCGCGCAGACCGCCGCAGCCGTTGGTCAGCACGATGGTCTTGCAGCCCGCGGCGACGGCGGTACGCACGCCGTGCGCGACGGCGGCGACCCCGCGGCCCTCGTAGTAGTGGGTGCGGCCCAGGAAGACCAGGGCCCGCTTGTCGCCGATCTTGTACGAGCGGACCTTGCCGCCGTGGCCCTCCACCGCCGGCGGGGGGAACCCGGGCAGCTCGGTGACCTGGAACTCGGCGTCGGGGGAGCCGAGCGCGTCCACGGCCGGCGCCCAGCCGGAGCCCATCACGAGGGCGACGTCGTGGGTCTCGGCGCCCGTGAGTTCGCGCAGGCGCGAGGCGGCGGCGTCGGCGGCGGCGTAGGGGTCGCCCTGGATGTCGTCCGGAAGAAGAGATGCGTTCACGCGCATGAGGGTAGCTGGTCCAGGCCTACGCGCGTAGATGACAGAGCTCACGGTCTTGCGATCGTTGTCTTGTCGTTTCCAACAAAGGGGACCCTTGGTTGGAGACGGAGGATTCCCGGGGCGCCACTGCGCCGGAGATTTCAGCAGGGGCGCTTGCGCAGCTCCATCACATAGTCGTGCGGCGCTCCCGCCGACTCCGCCGCGTCCGCGATCTCACCGAGGTACCGCGCGGAGGGCAGTCCCCCCTCGTACCCGTTGAGTACGTACACCCACGCCGGCTCCTCCCCCTCCAGCGTGTGCACGCGTACGCGCATCCGGCGGTAGATGTCGAGGCCCACACCCTCCCAGCGGTCCATGGAGTCCTCGTCCAGGGGCGCGATGTCGTACAGCGTCACGAAGACCTGGGAGCGCGGTGCCTCGACGATCGTCACGAGCGCGCCCTCCCAGCCCATGTGCTCGCCCCCGAAGGTCAGCCGCCAGCCGTTCAGCCAGCCGGTGGCGCGCAGCGGCGAGTGGGGAGCGCGGCGTGTCATGAGCCGCGGGTCGAGATTGCCGGCGTACGCGGCGTAGAGCGACATGGGGTCGAGGGTACGGCAGCGACACGTACGCCTCTTGCGTAACAGAAGGAGCTCGGATGCACGCGCGGTGCCCCCCTGGGCGGAAGCACCTTGAAGCGTGCGGGACAATGGAGTACGTGACTCGGATCGTGATCATTGGTGGCGGACCCGGCGGGTACGAGGCGGCGCTGGTCGCCGCGCAGCTCGGCGCGGAGGTGACCGTCGTCGACTGCGACGGTCTGGGCGGGGCGTCGGTGCTCACCGACTGCGTGCCGTCGAAGACCCTTATCGCTACGGCCGAGGTGATGACCACCTTCGACTCGTCGTACGAGGAACTGGGGATCATCGTCGCCGACGACACCCCTCCCATGGAGCAGGCCGCCCGGGTGGTCGGGGTCGACCTCGGGAAGGTCAACCGGCGTGTGAAGCGGCTCGCGCTCGCGCAGTCGCACGACATCACGGCCTCCGTGACCCGGGCCGGCGCGCGCGTCCTGCGCGGTCGCGGCCGGCTCGAAGGCATGCAGGGCCTGGACGGCTCGCGCAAGGTCGTCGTTCGGGCCGTGGACGGCACCGAGGAGACTCTCACCGCCGACGCCGTGCTCATCGCGACCGGCGGTCACCCGCGTGAGCTGCCCGACGCGCAGCCCGACGGCGAGCGGATCCTGAACTGGACCCAGGTCTACGACCTCGATGAACTGCCCGAGGAGCTCATCGTCGTCGGTTCCGGTGTCACCGGTGCCGAGTTCGCCGGTGCCTACCAGGCGCTCGGGTCGAAGGTGACCCTCGTCTCGTCCCGCGACCGCGTGCTGCCCGGCGAGGACCCGGACGCCGCCGCCGTCCTGGAGGACGTCTTCCGGCGCCGCGGCATGAACGTCATGGCCCGCTCCCGCGCCGACTCCGCCAAGCGGGTCGGCGACCGCGTCGAGGTCACGCTGTCCGACGGCCGGGTCATCTCCGGTTCGCACTGTCTGATGGCCGTCGGCGCCATCCCGAACAGCAGCGGGATGGGCCTGGAGGAGGCCGGGGTCAAGGTCAGGGACTCCGGTCACATCTGGACCGACAAGGTGTCCAGGACCACCGCTCCGGGTGTGTACGCCGCCGGTGACGTGACCGGTGTCTTCGCCCTCGCGTCCGTCGCGGCGATGCAGGGACGTATCGCCATGTACCACTTCCTGGGCGACGCGGTGGCCCCGCTGAACCTCAAGACGGTCTCCTCGAACGTCTTCACCGACCCCGAGATCGCCACCGTCGGCTACTCGCAGGCCGACGTCGACGCGGGCAAGATCGACGCCCGGGTCGTCAAGCTGCCGCTGCTGCGCAACCCGCGCGCCAAGATGCAGGGCATCCGTGACGGCTTCGTCAAGATCTTCTGCCGCCCCGGCACCGGCATCGTCGTGGGTGGCGTGGTCGTCTCCCCGCGCGCTTCGGAACTGATCCATCCGATCTCGATCGCGGTCGACAACAATCTGACGGTCGAACAGATCGCGAACGCGTTCACCGTGTATCCCTCCCTGTCGGGCTCGATCGCCGAGGTCGCCCGGCAGTTGCACACCCGGAAGGCCACGGGCGAAGGCTGACGGTTTCCGGCGACTCTCCGCTGGTCACAGGGAGTTGTCGACCATTCGTACGGCATAGGCGGCGCGAGTAGGCGCGTATACCACTCCGTGCCCTGCCATGCGAACAACTTCTGTTATTCGGCGCAAACTGCTGAAAGCAGACGGTCGTTGGGGTTACTGTCAGTTTCGTGTTCGCTGCAGAACGTCGCCAATTGATCCTCGAAATGGTGCGAGCGAATGGAGCCGTGTCGCTCCGTGAGCTCGCCCGCGTCGTCCAGACCTCCGAAGTGACCGTACGGCGGGACGTGCGCGCACTGGAGGCAGAAGGACTCCTCGACCGCCGGCATGGCGGTGCGGTATTGCCGGGCGGGTTTACGCGGGAGTCCGGCTTTCCGCAGAAATCGCATCTCGCGACCGCCGAGAAGACGGCCATCGCCGATCTCGCCGCGGGTCTCGTCGAAGAGGGCGAGGCCATTGTGGTGGGGGCGGGCACCACCACGCAGGAGCTGGCTCGCCGGCTCGCGCGGGTGCCCGGGCTGACCGTCGTCACCAACTCCCTTCTGGTGGCACAGGCGCTGGCCCATGCCAACCGGGTCGAAGTCGTGATGACCGGCGGCACCCTGCGCGGTTCCAACTACGCCCTGGTCGGCTCCGGCGCCGAGCAGTCCCTCCAGGGGCTGCGCGTCTCCCGGGCCTTCCTGTCGGGCAGTGGGCTCACCGCCGAGCGCGGGCTCTCCACGTCCAACATGCTGTCGGCCTCGGTCGACCGCGCGTTGGTGCAGGCCGCCGCGGAGGTCGTCGTCCTCGCCGACCACACCAAGCTCGGCACGGACACCATGTTCCAGACGGTGCCGACCGACTTGATCACCCGCCTGGTCACGGACGAGCCACCCCCGCACGACGACCGCGCGGTCACCGAACTGCAGGCCCTGGCGGACCAGGGCGTACAGATCGCGGTGGCCGGGTCATCCGCATCCGGCGGCGCGGGAGGCGATCCCGTCCCGGCGGGGCGCCAGCCACGCCGGGACGTACCGCTCCCCGGGCCGCGCCGCGGCCAGGTGGTACCGGGCGCGGGACCCCAGCTGCGCAGCGCGACGGTCCTGGGCGAACAGCCCCAGGGCGAGCGCGCACGGGTGGCGGACCTCCGCCGCCGCTGAGCGCTCCGCTGGAAATCCGGTGCGTCGTCCGCGGGCCCGTCGTGGCTGGTCGAGCCCGTGCGGCGGAGCCGCATGTCGACACAGCCCCGCGCCCCTTCAGGGCGCTGCTGTACCGCACCGGACTTCGCCGGAGCCGCTGAGGCTCTGTCGTCGTGGCCGCCGACATGTGTCGGGGCGTACAGCGCCCGCCTCGCGCACCCGGCTGCCGCACCACGCGAGGCCCGAACCGTCGCTCGGCGTTCCGCGAGGGGTTGCGCCGGACGTCGGCACGTAGGACGCGTCGCGCCGCGGGGCTCTCCGGGGGCCCGGGCGCCCCCGCTCTCTCCCGCGCGGTCGCGCCCACCATGGCTTTCACCTGTTCTCTCCTGCCTCGCGGCCGCGGTTCACCGTGCCGTCGGGGGCTGCCGAACGGCCTTCCCGGGCTGGGGAAAAGCCGTATCTTGGTCTGGTACGTCCCTTGGCGGGAGCAGCGCCGGGAGAGTGTGCATGGAGATCAGCGGTGCGGACGGGCGCCGCGTGCTGCGGCTCGTCCGGGAGGCCGAAGAGGCCGGATCTGTCGAGGAGTTGCGGGAGCGCGCGCTGCTGGCGCTGATGGAACTGATCCCCTGCGACGCGGGCCAGTGGTACCGGCTCTCGGCCGACTCCCTGACCACGGGCCTCGCCGCCCTCTCCCACCCCGAGGGCTCCTTCCACGAGGACCCGATGGTGATCTACAACCATCCCCTGGACCACCCGCTGACCGAGGTCATGCTCCAGACACCGACCCCCGAGGCCTGGAAGGTCAGCGACGTGGCCGGGGACCGGCAGTGGCAGCGCACCCACTGCTTCAACCTGGACTTCCGGCCCTTCGGGATGCGCCGGCACCTCGTCGCCTCGGGCGGCTCGGACACGACGATCGTCAAGGGGTACGCCCTCGCCCGCGGCGGCAGCGACTTCAACGAGAGGGAACGCGACCTCCTCGGCTTCGCGCAGCTCCAACTCGCGGCGGCGGAACGCCACCTGGCCGAGCGCAAACGCCTGATCGCCCTCTCCGCCGTCGCCCTGGAACTGGTCGGCAGCCAGGGCCGCGGCGTCGCCGCCCTCGACGAGCACGGACACCCGTACGCCCTCAACGCGGCCGCCGCCGCCCTGCTGCCCCTCGTACGCGAGGACCCCCGCGTCACCGGGACCGTGCCCTTCGCCGTACGCCATGTCGAGGTACGGCCCCTCTCCGCGACCGCGCCCGGGCTCCCCACACTCCTGCTGCTCCGCGACCTCGCCCAAGGGCGCGCCGCCGCCCGGCTGTTCGGCGTGACCGAGCAGGAGCACCGGACCCTGGTGCACCTCGACAGCGGCCGTACGGCCACGGAGGCGGCGAACAGGATGGGGCTCTCGGCGGCGACCGTACGCGGCTATATCGCGTCCCTGCACCGGAAGCTGGAGGCCGGGCACACGGCGGCGCTGCTGCGGCGCGGCAGGGACCTGGGGCTGCTCGACGACTGACCGCAGGCAACGGCCCTGACGCGGCCCGCCCCCCGGCACGCGAGGACACGACATGTCGCGACCGGTCAGAATTGACGGATGGTCATCGGCCAGGTCCGGTCGCTTCACTGGGGGCAGGACGTCCCGACCAGGGGCGGTCTGCCAAGGGGGACTCCGATGACCGCGACGCCGTCACGCGCACATACCGTTGCCGAAACCACCGCTTCGGGGGCCACGACAGGCCGCAGGATCATGGCGGTCACGGCGGCGCTCGGCCCGCTGCTGTTCGCCGTGGCCATAGCGCTCGTTCCGTACGGGACCGCCGACTCCAACAAGGAGATGATCAACCAGATCGCCAACCACCGGTCGATCACCGAACTCACCGTCTGGGGCTGGGTACTGGGGACGATCGCCCTCGTGGCCGGCACGGTCGTCGTGGGGCTGCTGGCCATGCGGTACTCGCCGAAGCTCGGGCTGTGGGGGATGCTCCTGCTCGGTACCGGAATGCTGGCGATCTCCGTGACGCCGTCGCTGGACGTGGTCGCGCTCGGCGGGCTCGACAAGGGCGTGAGCCAGTCGGTGCTGGCCAAGATCGGGGACGGCACGTTCGAGCTGCCGGTGGTCGGTGTGCCGACCCTCTACTTCGTGCTCGCGCATGTCGTGGGCGCGATCCTGCTCGGGGTGGCGCTGCTGCGGGGCCGGGTGATCGCACCCTGGGCGGCCTGGGTGCTGATCCTGTCGATGCCGCTCAACGTCGTCGGTTACGCGGGCGGCATCATGCCCGTCACCGTCCTCTCCTTCGTGATGATGGGCATCGCCTTCGGGGTGGCGGGCCTGGTCATCATCCGGCAGGGCACCGGCTGGGTGCGTACCGCATAGCCACGGGGGACGGGGGAAGAACGAAGCGCCCGGCGGACTGACTGCTCCAGTCCGCCGGGCGCTTCGGGTGTCACACAGAGAACTGAGCGATCAGTCCTTGATTTCGCAGATCGCGGCGCCGGAGGTGACGGAGGCGCCGACTTCCGCGCTCAGGCCCTTGATGGTGCCGGAGCGGTGCGCGTTGAGCGGCTGTTCCATCTTCATGGCTTCCAGGACGACGATCAGGTCGCCTTCGTTGACTTCCTGGCCTTCCTCGACGGCGACCTTGACGATGGTGCCCTGCATCGGGGAGGCGAGGGTGTCGCCGGAGGCGACCGGGCCGGACTTCTTGGCGGCGCGGCGCTTGGGCTTGGCACCGGCGGCAAGCCCGGTGCGGGCCAGCGACATGCCCAGCGAGACGGGCAGGGAGACTTCCAGGCGCTTGCCGCCGACCTCGACGACGACGGTCTCGCGGCCCGGCTCCTCCTCGGCCTCGGTGTCGGTGGAGGTCGTGAAGGCGGGGATCTCGTTGACGAACTCGGTCTCGATCCAGCGGGTGTGGACCGTGAACGGCGCGTCCGAGCCGCCCAGTTCGGGGGCGAAGGCGGGGTCGGTGACGACCGCGCGGTGGAAGGGGATGGCGGTGGCCATGCCCTCGACCTGGAACTCCTCCAGGGCGCGGGCGGCGCGCTGGAGGGCCTGCTCGCGGGTGGCGCCGGTGACGATCAGCTTGGCGAGCAGGGAGTCCCAGGCCGGGCCGATCACACTGCCGGACTCCACACCCGCGTCCAAACGGACGCCCGGCCCGGAGGGCGGGGCGAAGGTGGTGACGGTGCCGGGGGCGGGCAGGAAGCCGCGGCCGGGGTCTTCGCCGTTGATGCGGAACTCGAAGGAGTGGCCGCGCAGTTCGGGGTCGCCGTAGCCGAGAGCCTCGCCGTCGGCGATGCGGAACATCTCGCGGACCAGGTCGAGTCCGGCGACTTCCTCGGTGACGGGGTGCTCGACCTGCAGACGGGTGTTGACCTCCAGGAAGGAGATCGTGCCGTCCATGCCGACGAGGAACTCCACGGTGCCCGCGCCGACGTAGCCGGCCTCCTTCAGGATCGCCTTGGAGGACGCGTACAGCTCCTCCACCTGCGCATCCGACAGGAACGGCGCGGGCGCCTCCTCGACCAGCTTCTGGTGGCGGCGCTGCAGCGAGCAGTCACGGGTGGAGACGACCACCACATTGCCGTGGGAGTCGGCCAGGCACTGGGTCTCCACGTGCCGGGGCTTGTCGAGGTAACGCTCGACGAAGCACTCGCCCCGGCCGAACGCGGCAACCGCCTCGCGGACCGCCGACTCATACAGCTCGGGGACCTCTTCCAGGGTGCGGGCGACCTTCAGACCGCGCCCGCCACCGCCGAACGCGGCCTTGATCGCGATGGGCAGGCCGTGCTGCTCGGCGAACGCGACGACTTCCTCCGCGCCGGAGACCGGGTCGGGGGTGCCGGCGACCAGCGGGGCGCCGGCGCGCTGGGCGATGTGCCGGGCGGCGACCTTGTCCCCCAGGTCACGGATGGCCTGCGGGGGCGGGCCGATCCAGATCAGTCCGGCGTCGAGAACGGCCTGGGCGAAGTCGGCGTTCTCGGACAGGAAGCCGTACCCGGGATGGATGGCGTCCGCCCCCGCATCCTTGGCGGCCTGCAGCACCTTGGCGATGTCCAGGTAACTGGTGGCCGGGGTGTCACCGCCCAACGCGAACGCCTCGTCCGCCGCACGGACATGCAGAGCGTCCCGGTCCGGTTCCGCATACACGGCAACGCTCGCGATCCCGGCATCCCGGCACGCCCGGGCCACGCGGACAGCGATTTCGCCACGGTTGGCGATGAGCACCTTGCGCACGATGGCTCCCTCCTTGAAACAAGCCGAGTTTAGGGACTGCCGACACGACCTTTCGACCCGTCCCCAGTGGTGAGCTTGCCCACACGGAGCGTGATGCGAGGCTCGCCGGACCCTCAAAATCCCTTGTCGCACCACGGCACGCAGGAATCCTTCCCTGAACCCTAGCCCTCCGATGTGGTCAAGGTCTCTGTCCCTCCGTGCTGCGCCCCACAACGTTTCTTTGTGGAGTCCCTACGAATGGCCCAATGATTCTTTGCCCTCGGCAGAACACTTGTCCCGCGCTTTACCCGTTAGTAGCGTTCGGGATGTCTCGAACGTACTTGGGGTAACGGCACTCGGAAGTGGGTGGGGACCGGTGGTACGCAGACCGGTGGCGTGGGTGGCGGCGATCGTGCTCTTCGTGGAGGCGCTCGGCATCGGGTTGCTGAACTGGTTCCTCGGCGTGGTCGTCGACCGCCAGGACATGTCCATGGCCGGCCTCGACTCGGACATGATGTCCGTGTCGTCGAAGGCCGGGGGGGTGGTCTTCGGCCTCTACTTCGCGGCGTGCGGCCTGGTTGCCCTGCTGGTCGCCCTGCGCGACCGCGCCCCGGGTCTCTTCGGCCGCGTCCTGCTCATCAGCGCCGCCGTGGTGCACGGCCTGCTCGGCGCGTTCACGGTGGGCCTGGTGGGCTGGGGCGCGTTCGCCTTCATGATGGTGGTGCTCGGGCTGATCGTGTTCACGCTGATGGCGTACGACCGCCGGGAGGCCGCCGGTCCCGCCGACGCCGCGCCCGGGGACGGCGAGGACCCCGAGGGCGGCAAGAACGGCGACACCGGAGGCGGAGCCCCGATCGCCGCTCCGCCGGCCCCGTCGGCGTCCTGATCGCCTCTCCTGATCACTTCTCCGGCGGCGTCCACAAGTCCGTGATGCCGACGCCCAGTTCGGCCAGCAGACGGCGCACCAGCGGCAGCGAGATCCCGATGACGTTGCCGTGGTCGCCGTCGATGCCCTCGATGAACGGGGCCGAGCGGCCGTCGAGGGTGAACGCGCCCGCCACGTAGAGGGGTTCGCCCGAGGCGACGTACGCGGCGATCTCGGCGTCGGTCGGGTCGCCGAAGCGGACCACTGTGGAGGCGACCGCGGCGACATAGCGCTTGGCCGCCGTGTCGTAGACGCAGTGGCCCGTCTGCAGCGTGCCCGCCCGGCCGCGCATCGACTTCCAGCGGGCGGTGGCCTCCTCCGCGTCGGCGGGCTTGCCGAGTGCCTCCCCGTCCAGGTCGAGGACCGAGTCGCAGCCGATCACCAGTGCGCCCTGGACCTCGGGCTTCGCCGCCACGACGGAGGCCTTCGCCTCGGCCAGCGCGAGCGCCAGTTCGGCGGGGGTGGGCGCGGTCACGGCGTCCTCGTCGACCCCGCTCACGATCACCTCGGGGGCGAGTCCGGCCTGCCGCAGCAGGTTGAGCCGGGCGGGGGACTGCGAGGCGAGCACGAGACGGCGGCGCGGCTGATCGGTCATGCGGTCAGGGTATCGGCGCCGATCGGCCCCCGTCGTACCGCCGGTTCACCCGACACGTGCCACCGGCTCACATGACGCCGAGCACGATCATCGCGAGCACCATGGCCAGCGCCATGAGAACGCCCAGGCGCCGCAACATGTCCTGCATGTCGCGGAGTTCCTTGGGGGGCTCGTTCTCCGGGTCGGACCACAGCATGTCTTCGATCGTGCGGCGGCGAGGGGGTCGCGCGCCTGAGTACGCGTACTCAACTTGCGTACGTCCCGTGTAAATGGGTCTGAGGTTTCTTTAGTGCCCGTGCGCCTGCTACGGTCATGAGGTCAGCTAAAGGAACCCTGGTCCCTTTTAGGGAGGGAACTGCCGTGTTCACCACCGCCTGGACCGCATCGCCCCAGCTCCCCAGCGAAGGCTTCACCCCCAACTGGTCGCGCGAGGGCTTCTGGCGCCAGTCGCTGCGCCAGGTCGTCCGCCTCACCGCGGGCGGCGACCGGCTCCGTGTCCGGCTCTCCCACACGTACGGCACCTCGCCGCTGCGGATCGCGGGCGCCACCGTGGCCCGTACGAGAGAAGGCGCTGCCGTCGAGGCGGACTCGGTGCGGCGGCTCACCTTCGAGGGGGCCGCCCATGCCGAGATCCCGGCGCGCGGGCTCGTCGTCAGTGACCCGGTCGAACTCGCCCTGGAATCCCTGGAGTCGGTGACCGTCACCCTCCACTTCGACACCGCCACCGGGCCCGCGACCTTCCACGCGCAGGCCTTCGCGACCAGCTACCGGGGGGAGGGGAACCGCCTCGACGACATCGACGGGCGGGGCTTCGGTGAGACCACCGAGTCCTGGTACGTCCTCTCGGCCGTCGAGGTCGACACGGGCGGCCGTACGGACGCCGTGGCGCTCTTCGGGGACTCTCTCACCGACGGCTTCGGCTCGACCCCGGGCGCGAACCGCCGCTGGTCCGACGCGCTCGCCGAACGCACCGGGCGGCCCGTGCTCAATACGGGCATCGGCGGGAATCTGCTGCTCAACGACTCGGCCTGGTACGGCGAGAAGGGCGTCCACCGCCTAGGGCGCGACGTCCTCGACCACCCCGGCGTGGACACGCTCGTGGTGCTCCAGGGCCTCAACGACATCGGCTTCAGCGAGACGGACGAACAGCCGACGTACAAGCCCGCGCCGGTGCTGGAGGCCGATGAACTCATCGACGGCTACCGGGAGTTGATACGGCAGGCGCGCGCGAGGGGGCTACGCGTGATCGGGTCCACCCTGCTGCCCTTCGGCGGCTCCGACCACGGGGGCGAGCACGCGGCGAAGGTGAGCCACGAGGTGAACGAGTGGATCCGCGGCTCGGGGGAGTGGGACGCCGTGGTGGACCTCAACCGCGTGCTGGCCGATCCGGGAGACCCGGACCGGCTGCACCCGGCGTACGACTTCGGCGATCACCTGCACCCGAACGACTCGGGGTACGCGGTGATGGCCGAAGTCCTGGCGGAACTGCTCTAGCGCGACTGCTTCAGCGCAACCGCTTCAGCGCAACCGTTTCAGCGGAACTGCTCTAGCCGGGCCAGTACGTGCGGCTCCAGGCCTTCGGGCCCGGGGCCGGTACGCGGCTCATGGCCACCCTGGCCGGGTCCGCCCAGGCGTCCGGCTCGTGCGGCGCGCCGGACGGGGTGGAGACCGCCGTCGCGGCGCGCGCCCTGACCACCGCCAGTGCGGCGGCCAGCTCCTCCGGGGTCGGATTGCCCCGTACGACCTTGATCGTCATGTCTGCTCCCAGGATCCGGGTCTACAGGGGTCTACAGCGGGATGTTGCCGTGCTTCTTCGGAGGCAGTGATTCCCGCTTCGTACGCAGCTGACGCAGACCCCGGACGACGTGGGAGCGAGTCTGGGACGGCATGATCACGCCGTCGATGTAGCCGCGCTCGGCCGCCGTGTACGGGTTCAGCAGCGTGTCCTCGTACTCCTGGATCAGCCGGGCCCGGGTCGCCTCCTGGTCCTCCGCAGGAGTCGCCGCGATGGTGCGGCGGTGCAGGATGTTCACCGCGCCCTGTGCGCCCATCACCGCGATCTGGGCCGTCGGCCAGGCCAGGTTGAGGTCGGCGCCGAGGTGCTTGGAGCCCATGACGTCGTACGCGCCGCCGAACGCCTTGCGGGTGATGACGGTGATGAGGGGGACGGTGGCCTCGGCGTACGCGTAGATCAGCTTGGCGCCGCGGCGGATGATGCCGGTGTGCTCCTGGTCGACGCCCGGGAGGAAGCCGGGCACGTCCACGAAGGTGATGACGGGAACGTTGAAGGCGTCGCAGGTCCGCACGAAGCGGGCCGCCTTCTCGGAGGCGTCGATGTCGAGGCAACCGGCGAACTGCATCGGCTGGTTGGCGACGATGCCGACGGGGTGACCCTCGACCCGTCCGAAGCCGGTGAGGATGTTCGGCGCGAACAGCGCCTGCGTCTCGAAGAACTCGGCGTCGTCCAGGATGTGTTCGATCACCGTGTGCATGTCGTACGGCTGGTTCGCGCTGTCCGGCACGATCGTGTCCAGCTCGCGGTCCTCGTCGGTGAGGGTGAGGTCCGCCTCCTCCGGGAACACCGGGGGCTCGCTGAGGTTGTTGGACGGCAGGTACGACAGCAACTGCTTGACGTACTCGATGGCGTCCTTCTCGTCCCCGGCCATGTGATGCGCCACGCCGGAGACGGAGTTGTGGGTCCTGGCCCCGCCCAGCTCCTCGAAGCCGACGTCCTCGCCGGTGACCGTCTTGATGACGTCCGGGCCGGTAATGAACATGTGCGAGGTCTGGTCGACCATGACCGTGAAGTCGGTGATCGCGGGGGAGTACACGGCGCCGCCCGCGCAGGGCCCGACGACGAGCGAGATCTGCGGAATCACGCCGGACGCATGGGTGTTCCGGCGGAAGATCTCCCCGTACATCCCGAGGGCGCTGACGCCCTCCTGGATACGGGCGCCACCGGAGTCGTTGATACCGATGACCGGACAGCCGGTCTTCAGCGCGAAGTCCATCACCTTCATGATCTTCTGGCCGAAGACCTCGCCGAGGGCGCCGCCGAAGACGGTGAAATCCTGCGAGAACACGGCGACGGGGCGGCCGTCGACCGTGCCGTAGCCGGTGACGACACCGTCGCCGTACGGGCGGTTGTTCTCCAGCCCGAAGTCGGTCGACCGGTGCTGTGCGAACTCGTCGAACTCGACGAAGGACCCTTCGTCCATCAGCAGCTCGATGCGCTCACGGGCCGTCAACTTGCCCTTGGCGTGCTGCTTTTCGACGGCGCGCTCCGAGCCGGCGTGCGTCGCTTCTTGGATGCGGCGCTGCAAGTCCGCGAGCTTGCCCGCGGTGGTGTGGATGTCGGGGTGTTGCAGCTGTTCCGGCTCGGACATCGGGATGCGGCTCCCTGCCTGATCTAAGGGGACGTGAGGGTGAGGTGCTCAGAAGGGGGGGGCTTGCTGGGGGCTTGCTACTCATCCGTAGCGTAGTGGCGTGCCTACTGTTCGGCAGTGCGGCGTTTACCACACCTAGGGTGGGTTGCATGACGCCGCGAGATGCTTCAGACGCGAACGACAATCGCTGGTCCGACCTGGACCGTCCGCCGCTGAACGCGGCCTCCTTGCGCAGGGCGCTGGTCCGCGAGGACGGGCTCTGGCGCGATGTCGACGTGGTGCAGCGCACCGGGTCCACCAACTCCGACCTGGTCGCCCTGGCCACGGAGCAGAACGCCGACGAAGGCGTCGTCTTCGTCGCCGAGGAACAGAACGCCGGGCGCGGCCGGCTGGACCGCCAGTGGACGGCGCCCGCCCGCTCCGGCCTCTTCTTCTCCGTCCTGCTCAAGCCGACCCAGGTCCCCGTCGAGCGCTGGGGCTGGCTGCCGCTCCTCACCGGCGTGGCCGTCGCGACGGGGCTCTCGCGCGCCGCCGGCGTCGACACGGCACTCAAGTGGCCCAATGACCTGCTGGTGACCGTGGGCGGGGAGGAACGGAAGGCCGGCGGCATCCTCGCGGAGCGGGCGGGCACCGACGCGGTGGTGGTCGGCATCGGCATCAACGTCACGCTCCGCGAGGACGAGCTCCCTGTGCCCGGGGCGGGGTCGCTGGCGCTCGCGGGGGCGGCGACCACTGACCGTGACACCGTGCTGCGTGCCGTGCTCCGCTCCCTGGAGCAGTGGTACGAGCGCTGGCGCGCCGCCGGGGGCGATCCCGTCGCATCCGGCCTCCAGGACACCTACGCCGCCGGGTGCGCGACGCTCGGCCGCGCTGTCCGGGCCGAGCTGCCCGGCGGGGGGTCCATCACGGGGGAGGCGGTGGCCGTGGACGGTTCCGGGCGCCTGGTCATCGCCACGGAGGAGGGCGTACAGCAGCCGGTGGGCGCGGGCGACGTGATCCACCTCCGCCCGGCGTAACCCCCATCCCGTTCCTGGGGCTCCGCCCCAGACCCGGTTCTGTTGTGTTCTGGCTGCGGGTGGGTGGGGGCTGGTCGCGCAGTTCCCCGCGCCCCTAAAAGCACCCGGGGCGGGCCGGGGGCGAAGGGGCGCAGCCCCGAGCCTTCAGGGGCGCGGGGAACTGCGCGACCAGCCCCCACCGTCCCGCAGACGACTCTCTTCAGGGGCGCGGGGAACTGCGCGACCAGCCCCCACCGTCCCGCAGACGACTCTCTTCAGGGGCGCGGGGAACTGCGCGACCAGCCCCCACCGTCCCGCAGACGACTCTCTTCAGGGGCGCGGGGAACTGCGCAATCTTTTGGGGGGCTGGGGGCGCAGCCCCCAGGAACGGGATGGGACGGGTAGGGGCGGCGGGGGCGAAAGAACCTGGTTGCCTCGGGTGCAGGCGTCAGGAGTGAGCCAGCGCACACCTGCCGTAGAGTTGACCGCGGTCGATACCTGACCGCGGCAGATCGGAAGGGCAGCAGGCGTGACCGTCGACGACACCGGCTCCGACACGGGTTCCCACCCCGCCCCCGACGGCGAGTCGCCCCGTACCGCCGGGTCGGTCACGGACGAGACCCCCACCCGACCGGACGTACGGTCCGACCCCGGCCCGGACAGCCGTTACGAACGCCGCCCCGACCCCCGGCACGACACGAACGCCCGTCTGGACGCACACCCCGACCCGGACTCCGAAGAAGACCCCCTGGCACTCCGCCTGGAAGGGCTCATCCTCGGCGCCGAACGCCGCTACACCCCGTTCCAGGCCGCCCGCAGCGCAGGCGTCTCCATGGAACTGGCCTCCCGCTTCTGGCGCGCCATGGGCTTCGCCGACATCGGCCAGGCCAAGGCGCTGACGGAAGCGGACGTCCTCGCCCTGCGCCGCCTCGCCGGTCTCGTCGAGGCGGGCCTGCTGAGCGAGGCCATGGCCGTGCAGGTGGCGCGTTCCACCGGCCAGACCACCGCCCGCCTGGCCGAGTGGCAGATCGATTCGTTCCTGGAGGGGCTGACCGAGCCCCCGGAACCGGGAATGACGCGCACCGAGGTGACGTACCCCCTGATCGAGCTGCTCCTGCCCGAGCTGGAGGAGTTCCTCGTCTACGTCTGGCGGCGCCAGCTCGCCGCCGCGACCGGACGCGTCGTACAGGCGGCGGACGACGCCGAAATGGTCGACCGCCGTCTCGCCGTCGGCTTCGCGGACCTGGTCGGGTTCACGCGGCTGACCCGCCGCATGGAGGAAGAGGAGCTCGGCGAACTCGTAGAGGCCTTCGAGACCACGGCGGCGGACCTGGTGGCCGCGCACGGGGGCCGCCTCATCAAGACCCTGGGCGACGAGGTCCTGTACTCGGCGGACGACGCCGGTATCGCCGCCGAGATCGCGCTGCGTCTCATCGAGACCATGGCGAACGACGAGACGATGCCGGAGCTGCGCGTCGGCATCGCCTTCGGCACGGTGACCACTCGAATGGGTGATGTGTTCGGTACGACCGTGAACCTGGCGAGCCGCCTCACCTCGATAGCGCCACGCGACGCGGTCCTGGTGGACGGCGCCTTCGCGGAGGAGCTGATCCGCACCGGTGACGCCCCCGCCTCCGAGGCGGAGGCCGCCGAAGCCGCGGCCGCCGCGGAGAAGGAGGGCGAGGAACCGCCCTCCTACCGCTTCGCCCTCCAGCCGATGTGGCAGCGCCCGGTCCGCGGCCTCGGCGTGATCGAACCCTGGCTGCTCGCCCGCAGGGACGCCGAGGCCTAGGTCTTCCTGCCGTCTGCCCAGGTTTTCCAGCCGTCCATCCGTCCAGCCCTCTAGCGGAAGCCCAGCGGCGCCGTCAGGTCGTTCACGCAGATCCCGACGATCGGTACGCACACGCCCGGCGCGCCAGGTCCCGGGGCCGGGGCGTGGGTGGTCGCGCCGGGGGCGGGCTGCGTCGCGGCGGGAGTGGTCGCGGCCGGGGGCGGTGGCGTGGCCATGGGAGCGGTGGGAATGCCCGTCGCGTCCGGTGCGGGGGCCGCGGGGGCGCTCCCGCGAGCCGACGGGATCGACGCGGGCCCCGTGGTCGTCGGAGACGACGTCGGTGCGAGGCTCACGCCCGGCGTCGGCGTCGAGCCGGCCCCGCCCATGACCGCCGTCGCCGTGGCGGCCACCGGATGTGCGGCGGAGGGCAGGGCCTCGACGGTGGTGACGGCGTCGCCGGCCGCGTCCGTGACGGTCGCCCCGGTCGGCTCGGCCTCCGCGCTCCCCCCACCCCCGATCATCGACTCCGGCGTCATCCGTACGAGGCTCAACACCCCGGCGGCGAGCGCGAGTCCACCCACGGCGAACAGCACCCGCCGCGGCCGGGGCCTGCGATGCCGCCCCCTGACCGGGCGCTGCCAGAGGGGAGCGGGGGCCGGACCGCTTGCGGGAGTGCGCTCGGCGGATGTGGCGGATGTGGCGGATTCGGTGGACGTGGCGGGCGTAGGCGCAGGCCTGCTCGGTGTGCGGCGCCTCGCCGCTCCGTCGTAGGCGGCTGCCCCGCTCGTGGACGGCGACGCCTCCGTCGCCGGGCCGGCCCATGCGCCCCCGCCGGTCGGAGCGGCGAGTCCCTCGCTGCCGCTGCCGGTCGGTCCGGCGAGTCGGTCGTTGCCGGTCGTCATGAGATCCGCCCATGTGCCGTCCACCGCCTTGGGCTCCGCCGACGCCTCCCTTGGGGGTGTGCGTCGCGGCTCCGGCCGGGTCTTCGTGGCCTGCGTCGTCTGTCGGTTCGTCATGGTCGTCCCTCCCCAATGTGCCCGCGCCCCCCGAACGCGTTGTGGCGGTGCGCAGGTTATGTGCGGTTTGGGGGTGGCGGAGCGGAGTTGGGCGGGATGTCACCCGAACGGGGAGGTGCGGGGCGAGGGGACGGGTTTCGTCGGGCGGCGTCGGCTGCGATGATCGGAGGCGTCGGAAGTTAACCCGCGTTAACCAGTCATCGGGAGGGTGTCATGGCGGAGCAAGGGGACGAGCGGCGGTTCGGGGAGTTCGTCGCCGTACGGCGGCACGAGTACGTCGCGGAGCTCGCCCTCGACCGGCCCAAGGCCATGAACGCGGTGTCCACGGACATGGCCCGGTCGATCGCCGCCGCCTGCGAGGCGCTCGCCGCCGACCGTGACGTACGGGTGGTCGTGCTGACCTCCACCCACGAGCGTGCCTTCTGCGTCGGCGCCGACCTGAAGGAGCGCAACTCCTTCACCGACGCCGACCTGGTGCGGCAGCGGCCGGTGGCGCGGGCCGCGTACACCGGTGTCCTGGAGCTGCCGATGCCGACCGTCGCCGCCGTGCACGGCTTCGCGCTGGGCGGCGGGTTCGAGCTGGCGCTGTCGTGCGACCTGATCGTGGCCGACCGTACGGCGGTCGTCGGGCTGCCCGAGGTGTCCGTCGGGGTGATCCCCGGTGGGGGCGGTACGCAGCTGCTGCCCCGCCGGGTCGGTGCCGCGCGTGCGGCCGAGCTCATCTTCTCGGCGCGGCGTCTGGAGGCCGCCGAGGCGCGGGAGTTGGGCCTTGTGGACGAGCTGGTGGCGGAGGGCGAGGACCGGGCTGAAGCCCTCGCGCTCGGTGCCCGCATCGCCGCGAACTCGCCCGTCGGGTTGCGGGCGGCCAAGCGTGCGCTGCGGCTTGGGCAGGGGCTCGATCTGCGTGCGGGGCTTGAGGTCGAGGATGCCGCCTGGCGTTCCGTGGCCTTCTCGGGGGACCGGGCGGAGGGTGTGGCGGCGTTCAACGAGAAGCGTGTGCCGCGGTGGCCGGGGGAGTAGGCGTTTCTCGCCCCCGCCGCCCCTACCCGTCCCATCCCTGGGGGCTGCGCCCCCAGACCCCCCTGAAAGATTGCGCCGTTCCCCGCGCCCCTCAACAGTCGGCTGCGGGCCGGTGGGGGTTGCTCGCGCAGTTCCCCGCGCCCCTAAAAACCCGGGGCGGGCGGGGGATCGCGGGGCGCAGCCCCGCGCCGTTAGGGGCGCGGGGAACTGCGCGGCCAGCCCCCACTCACCCGCAGTCGACACGCAACCTCACCCGAACCACCGCCTCGGACCCCTGTTCGCCGCATCAATGTCCCGAAATGCCACAGTTTTACCTAGCCTGGAGTGATGGGTGAGGACAGGCGGCTGAGGGCTGTGGTGGAGCTGTCGCAGGGGATGGCGGCGGCGCACACCCCGCGCGAGTCGTGGCGGGCCGCCGCGCTCGGCGCGTGCCATGCGCTGGCCGGAAGCTTCGCCGCGCTCTCCGTGTGGGAGCGCGAACTGGGCCGGCTGCGGGTGCTCGCCAATGTCGGCGAGCGGGCCCCGGACGAGGACGAGTTCCCCGACGGGGAGGCCTACCCGGTGCACCAGTTCCCGGAGATCACCGAGTTTCTGCACGAGCGGTGGGCGGGCGGCGGTGAGCCCAACGCTTGGGTGGAGACGGCGGACGGCCCGGCGGGAGGCGGCGCCGGGTACTGCCATCAGCGTGTCGCCGCGCTGCGCCGCCGCGGGCGCGGCTGCTGTGTCGTCGCGCCGATCGTGCTGCACGGTCGTGCGTGGGGCGAGCTGTATGTGGCCCGGCCGGCAGGCGTTCCCGTCTTCGACCGGGGCGACGCCGACTTCGCGACCGTTCTCGCCTCCGTGGTCGCGGCCGGGATCGCCCAGACCGAGCGGCTGGAGGAGGCGCGGCGGCTGGCGTTCACCGACGCGCTCACCGGGCTCGCCAACCGGCGTGCCGTGGACGTGCGCCTCGACGAGGCCGTCGAGCGGCACAAGGAGGACGCGGTCGTCGTCAGTCTCGTCGTCTGCGACCTCAACGGGCTCAAGCGCGTCAACGACACCCAAGGGCACGCGGTGGGTGATCGGCTGCTCGAACGGTTCGGGTCGGTGCTGTCCCTGTGCGGGGCCATGCTCCCGGGCACCCTCGCCGCACGCCTCGGCGGCGACGAGTTCTGTCTGCTGGCGGTGGGCCCGGCGGCGGACGAGGTCGTCCGTATCGCCGATGAACTCTGCCGCCGTGCCGCCGAGTTGGAGCTGGGGGAAGGCGTGGCGTGCGGGGTCGCCTCGACCGAGGATCCGATCGGGCCCGTGCGGTCCGCCCGCCGGCTGTTCCGGCTGGCCGACGCCGCGCAGTACCGGGCCAAGGCCGTGCGCGCGGCGAAGCCCGTGGTCGCCGGGCGCGAGGGCCCCGACGACCCGGTCGTACGCCTCGCGGACGCGCCGTCGCCCACGGAAGGGGAGCGCCGCCGCTTCCGGGGACGGCATGAGCGCCGCCCGTGAGGGACGTCGGACGCGGAGGGGGCGCCCTGTGTGACGTACGTCGAAGTAAGGGGTAAACCGGCCACCCGCTAGTGACATCATCGAATTCACTGCGTACGCTCCTGAATATGGATATGCACACTGTGGTGGTGGGGACGTCCGGGGTGACCGCGTCCGACGTTCTCGCCGTGGCGCGCGACGGCGCCCGGATCGAACTCTCCGACGAGGCGGTGGCGGCCCTCGCCGCGGCCCGCGAGATCGTGGACGCGCTGGCGGCCAAGCCGGAGCCCGTCTACGGCGTCTCCACCGGTTTCGGCGCGCTCGCGAGCCGGCACATCAGCCCGGAGCTGCGCGCCCAGCTGCAGCGCAACATCGTCCGCTCGCACGCCGCCGGGATGGGCCCGCGCGTCGAGCGCGAGGTTGTCCGCGCGCTGATGTTCCTGCGGCTCAAGACCGTCTGCTCGGGGCACACGGGCGTGCGGCCCGAGGTCGCGCAGACCATGGCGGACATCCTCAACGCCGGGATCACCCCGGTCGTCCACGAGTACGGCTCCCTCGGCTGCTCCGGCGACCTGGCGCCGCTGTCCCACTGTGCGCTCACGCTCATGGGCGAGGGCGATGCCGAGGGTCCGGACGGTGTCGTACGGCCCGCGGGCGAGCTGCTCGCCGAGGCCGGCATCGCGCCCGTCGAGCTCCGCGAGAAGGAGGGCCTCGCCCTTCTCAACGGCACCGACGGCATGCTCGGCATGCTGGTCATGGCCCTCGCCGACCTGGAGATGCTCTACAAGTCCGCCGATGTGACGGCCGCGCTCTCCCTCGAAGCCCTCCTCGGGACGGACAAGGTCCTCGCCCCCGAGCTGCACGCCATCCGCCCGCACCCCGGGCAGGGAGCGGCGGCCGCCAACATGCTGGCCGTGCTGAAGGGTTCGGAGCTCACCGGGCACCACCAGGACGGCGCCCCGCGCGTCCAGGACGCCTACTCCGTGCGCTGCGCCCCGCAGGTCGCCGGCGCCGGCCGCGACACCCTCGCCCACGCGCGCACGGTCGCCGAGCGCGAACTCGCCTCCGCCGTCGACAACCCGGTCGTCCTCCCCGACGGCCGCGTCGAGTCCAACGGCAACTTCCACGGCGCCCCGGTCGCGTACGTCCTCGACTTCCTCGCCATCGCCGCCGCCGACCTCGGCTCCATCGCCGAGCGCCGCACCGACCGGCTGCTCGACAAGAACCGCTCGCACGGCCTGCCGCCGTTCCTCGCGGACGACGCCGGCGTCGACTCGGGCCTGATGATCGCCCAGTACACGCAGGCCGCGCTGGTCAGCGAGATGAAGCGGCTCGCCGTACCGGCGTCCGCGGACTCCATCCCCTCCTCCGCGATGCAGGAGGACCACGTGTCGATGGGGTGGTCGGCCGCGCGCAAGCTGCGTACCGCCGTGGACAACCTCACCCGGATCGTCGCCATCGAGCTGTACGCCGCCACCCGCGCGATCGAGCTGCGCGAGGGCCTGACCCCCGCCCCGGCGTCGCAGGCGGTCATCGACGCCGTCCGCGCGGCCGGCGTCCAAGGCCCCGGCCCGGACCGCTTCCTCTCCCCGGACCTGGAGGCGGCGGACGCCTTCGTGCGCGGCGGCCACGTGGTCGCGGCGGTGGAGCCGGTGACCGGACCGCTGGCCTGACCGGAGCACTTCCGGGCCGCCGCTGTCACAGCGGCGGCCCGGAGTGTGCTACTGTCTCATTGATACGTTTTTGGTACCCATTTACTTTGTGCGCCTGATCGGAATCCTCCGCAGGCGCGTTTTGTTTTACCGGCATCTCCGGCTTTCCCGGTGCATCTCCGGATGGGACCCTCACCTATTCAGGAGAAAAACTATGGCTACTGGCACCGTGAAGTGGTTCAACGCGGAAAAGGGCTTCGGCTTCATCGAGCAGGACGGCGGCGGCCCCGACGTCTTCGCCCACTACTCCAACATCGCCAGCTCCGGCTTCCGTGAGCTGCTGGAGGGCCAGAAGGTCTCGTTCGACGTCGCCCAGGGCCAGAAGGGCCTGCAGGCGGAGAACATCATCCCCGCCTGATTTCGGGGACGCGCTTTTCCAGAGCCGGGGCCCCGCACCTTCGGGTGCGGGCCCCGGCTCGTGCTGTGACTGCTCATGAATGTGGTGAGCGCTGTGCGTGCAGTCCGTGGGGCCCAGGAAGGAAATCCAGATCCAGCATGACTCGATCCGAACGTCCCGTCCGTAAGCGGCCGGCAAACGCGCGCGGCGCCCAGACCGGCGGCTCCGCGAAGACCGGCGGCTCCGCGAGGAGCGCGGGCCGGAACACCGGCCGGGGCGCCGGCAAGGGCGGTGCCCGCAAGGTCGCGCCGCCGCAGGAGTTCTCGCTGCCCGAGACCATCACGCCCGCGCTGCCCGCCGTCGAGTCCTTCGACGCGCTGGACATGCCCGCCGCGCTGACGAAGACCCTCGCCGCCCAGGGTGTCACCGAGCCCTTCCCGATCCAGGGCGCGACCCTGCCCAACTCCCTTGCCGGGCGCGACGTTCTCGGCCGGGGCCGCACCGGCTCCGGCAAGACGCTCGCCTTCGGGCTCGCCCTGCTGGCGCGCACCGCGGGCCGCCGCGCCGACTCCAAGGCGCCGCTCGCCCTCGTCCTGGTCCCCACCCGTGAGCTCGCGCAGCAGGTCAACGACGCGCTGACGCCGTACGCGACCGCCGTGAACCTGCGCGTGGCCACGGCCGTCGGCGGTATGTCGATCAGCCGGCAGTCCGGCACGCTGCGCCGCGGCGCCGAGGTGCTGGTGGCCACCCCCGGGCGGCTCAAGGACCTCATCGAGCGGGGCGACTGCCGCCTCGACCAGGTCGCGATCACGGTGCTCGACGAGGCCGACCAGATGGCCGACATGGGCTTCATGCCGCAGGTCGTGGCGCTGCTCCAGCAGGTCGAACCGGGCGGTCAGCGACTGCTGTTCTCGGCGACGCTCGACAAGAACATCGACCGTCTCGTGCGGATGTTCCTGACGGACCCCGTGGTCCACTCGGTCGACCCCTCCGCGGGCGCGGTGACCACCATGGAGCACCACGTGCTGCATGTCGCCGACGAGACCGACAAGAAGGCCGTCGCCCTGCGGATCGCGGCCCGCGACGGCCGCGTCATCCTCTTCGTCGACACCAAGCGCGGCGCCGACCGCTTCACCAAGCGGCTCCTCGCCAACGGCGTACGGGCGTCCGCGCTGCACGGCGGGCGCAGCCAGCCGCAGCGCAACCGCACCCTCGACCAGTTCAAGACCGGTCAGGTCACCGCGCTGGTGGCCACCAACGTGGCGGCCCGCGGCATCCACATCGACGACCTCGACCTCGTGGTCAACGTCGACCCGCCGACCGACCACAAGGACTACCTGCACCGCGGCGGCCGTACCGCCCGCGCCGGTGAGTCCGGCAGCGTCGTCACCCTCGTACTGCCCGAGCAGAAGCGCGAGATGACCCGCCTCATGGCGGACGCCGGCATCACCCCGCGCACCGCCCGCGTCAAGTCCAGTGACGAGGAACTCACCCGCATCACCGGCGCCCGCGAGCCCTCCGGCGTCGCGGTCGTCATCGAGGTCCCCCAGCCCGCCGAACAGCCGAAGCGCACCAGCAAGCCCCGCCGCGCGACCGGCGGCGGCGCCAGGCGCCCATCGGTCTCGGGCACGGGCACGGGCGGCGGCACGGAGTCCCAGGGCCGTCAGCAGCAGCGGTCCCGTCGCGGCGCGAACCCGGCCGCCACGACGAACGGCGGCACCGCGGCCCGCCGCTCCAGCACCACCGGCGGCACCAACGCCCGCCGCAGCGACACCGGCGCAGCGAGCCGCAGGCGCCGGGCGGCTTAAGCGGATCCGGAGACGCCCCGCGCCCCGTAAGGGGCGCGGGGCGTCGACATGTGCGGCTCCGCCGCGTGGGCGCGCCCAGCCACAAACGACCCGCAGGCTCTCAACGGGCCGGTGGCGCCCCGATAAGGGGCGCGGGGCTGTGACATGTGCGGCTCCGCCGCGTGGGCGCGACCAGCCACGAATCACCCGCGGCCAACAAACGACCCATCACGGCCGCCCCGTCACAGGTTGCCGAAAAACCCGGGATCCACCGAGTCCAGCTTCAACGCGAAATCCCGGTGCAGACTCAGGAGTTCCGCAAGCGGCACCGCCCGCCGACTCGTCGAGTGAAGGTCCCGCCGAGCCTCCGCCGACCACAGGAACGGCACGACCGACAACCCCTGCCTCCCCGTCAGCGCACCGGACTCGCCCCGCCACCCGGGCCACCGCAGGGTGTCGTAGAACGCCTCCGTACCCTCGGTGAGAAGCCAGTTGAGCCAGGCTCCATGGCCCACCTCAAGGGCATCCCACCGCAGCGAGTCCGGCGCGAAGTACACCATCTCGCCAGGACGTCCGGGACGGCCCGCCGCCTCGGGGTCGGCCCCGTTCAGCACGAAGACCCCGCCGAGCACGTCATGCCCGACCACAAGCCCGTTGAAGGGCCGCCAGGCCGGATCGAGCCGCTCGGGGAACCCGTTGACCTCGGCGAGGCTCGGCAGGCCCGTCACCCCGCCCGGCAGCCCCGTCGGCACACCGGCGCCCGGGCTGCCGTAGATCCGCAGCCACCCGCTGTCCAGCACCACCCCACCGCAGTTGAGCACCATGCCGCCCAGCCAGGAGCGCGCGGTGATCTGCAGCTGGTGCAGGGTCGAGCGGCCCTGGGCCGGGTCGCCGGGCAGCACCTCCATGGACACCCCGCTGGAGGCGAGTGCCTCGGACAGCAGCGGCCAGGCAGGTTCCTCGACATCGGTCAGCTCGGTCAGGTCACGCATGGGTTCCCCGTGGATTCTGGGTATTCCGGGTCGGGCGTACCGACCTCAGTAGGCCATCGTGCGCTCCCGGCGCACCGAATAGGTCACGAACCCTGCGCCCAGGCCGAGGAAGAGGGTGCCGCCGACGACGTACGGCGTCGTGTCGACGCTTCCGGTGTCAGCGAGCTGAGTGTCATCGCCACCCGACTCCGTGCTCGACTCCGTTGACGCCTGGACCGCGTTGGTGGTCGTCGTCCCGGAAGTCGAGGTATTCGCGGTGGTCGTGGAAGTCGACGCCGAGACGCTCGGGCTGGGTTCGTCCTGGGTCGCGTTGGCGCTCGGGACGAACCACAGGGCCCCCAGGAGGGTCCCCGCTGCGGTGGCGGTCAACAACGATCGACGTGCGGCGGACACGAAATATCGATCCCCTTGTGGCGCTGGCGAATTGGCCGTGTGGGGCGATGCTAATGAAAGGCGCGGGTCGTGGGAAAGTCGCGCAACCTGTGGGTCGTACGCTCCGTCCCATGAGTACTCCTGAGACATCACAGTTTGTACGGCTTCGTGTCGAACTGGTGCTGGAAGTCGACGACGCCGACTCCGTCACCAAGGCCGCGCTGCGCCGGATCGCCGACGACACGGGCATGCCCGTCGACGAACGGACGCACGCCGAGAATGCAGTGACGGAAGACACTGCCGAGGCTCTCGCCTATCTCGTCGATCCGTTCGACCTGGTCAGCGAGGTGCCGGGGATCGAGCTCGCGCAGGCCTCCTGGAGCAGCGAGCCCATTGACTACGACCCCGATTCGCCGGATTGGGATCTCGACGAGGATGATGCTGACGAGGACGACGAGGAAGACGTACTCGGCTGACGCGGCTTGGGGGAATCGTGACCCCGGGCGGCAACCTCCGTCCGGGGTTTCGTCGTCTCAGGAGACGCACTGACCACCTCCGCACCGCTCGGTCCACCTGTCTGGACGTGGTGTGCCCCACACATCCAAGGGATGTGGAACGGGACGAAACGGTCGTAGCGTTGATTGTTCTTACGGGGCTCTCGTGCTCTTTTGGGGATTCGGCGACGATGGAGAAGCGTGTGATGACGGACAGTAAGCGGCGCAAGGGCCTGATGGCCGCGTCCGCACTGCTCGGCGGGGTGCTGGTGCTCTCTGCGTGCAGCGGAGGCGACGCCAAGGCCAGTGGCTCGGACGGCGGCGACAGCACGTCGCAGGCCAAGGTCGACGAGGCCGCGGCCAAGAAGGCCTCCGAGGCCCAGATCAAGATCACGCCCAAGGACGGCTCCGACAACGCCTCCATCAACAACGCCGCGGCGGTCACCGTGAGCAAGGGCACGCTCACGTCCGTCAGCATGAAGACCGCGGCCGGCACCGCCGTCGCCGGTCAGATATCCGCCGACAAGAAGAGCTGGAAGCCCTCCGCCCAGCTCGACCGCGCCACCACGTACAAGGTCGCCGCCGAGGCCACCGACTCCGCGGGCCGCACCGCCCACGAGAACGCCTCGTTCACCACGGTCTCCCCGGCCAACAGCTTCATAGGCAATTTCACGCCGGAGGACGGCTCCACCGTCGGCGTCGGCATGCCGGTCTCGATCAACTTCGACAAGGCGATCACCAACAAGGCCGCCGTGCAGAAGGGGATCACCGTCTCCTCCACCAGCGGCCAGGAGGTCGTCGGCCACTGGTTCAGCGCCAACCGCCTGGACTTCCGCCCCGACGACTACTGGACCGGCGGCTCCACCGTCACCCTCAAGCTCAACCTCGACGGTGTCGAGGGCGCGAGCGGGGTCTATGGCGTGCAGCAGAAGACGGTCACCTTCAAGATCGGCCGCAACCAGGTATCCATCATCGACGCCAAGACCAAGACGATGAAGGTCACCCAGGACGGCAAGACCATCAAGACCATCCCGATCTCCGCCGGTTCGCCCGAGAACACGACGTACGAGGGCCAGATGGTGATCTCCGAGAAGTTCAAGGAGACCCGGATGAACGGCGCGACGGTCGGCTTCACCGACGACGACGGCAAGGGCGAGTACGACATCAAGGACGTACCGCACGCCATGCGTCTGTCGAACTCCGGCACCTTCATCCACGGCAACTACTGGGGCGCGAAGTCCATCTTCGGCGCGGTGAACACCAGCCACGGCTGTGTCGGCCTGTCCGACACCAAGGGCGCCAACGACCCCAACACACCTGCCGCGTGGTTCTACAGCCACTCGCTGATCGGTGACGTCGTGGTCGTCAAGAACACCGGCGACAAGACCATCGCTCCGGACAACGGCCTCAACGGCTGGAACCTGGACTGGGCGGCATGGAAGGCCGGTTCGGAGGTCTGATCCCGCATCAGTCCGGCTTCACCCCCGCATCAGCCCCGCTTCACCCCCGCATCAGCCTCGCTTCCGACGGCGGCGGTCCCCTTCACGGGGGGCCGCCGCCGTCGCGTTTGTGTGGATTGCTATGCGGAGCACAGCATTCCGAGGCTGCGCACAGTTCAATCAACCGGTAAACCACAGCCTTCTCATCGTTCTCTTATTTCGGCCTTATCCCATCATCACGCGCCGTACCTAGCTTGCGGCCCATGTTCTTCACCTACCTGAGGCGCGAACTGCGCCGCCGCAGAAAGGCGGCCCTCGTCGTCGCCTCCGGGCTCGCCCTGGGCATCGCCCTGGTCATCGTGGTCAGTTCCGTGTCCTCGGGCATGGAGAAAGCCCAGGGCAAGGTGCTCCAGTCGCTGTACGGACTGGGTACCGACATGACGGTCACCAAGGCCGCGGCACCCGCCGCGAGCAGCAGCGACCGCCCGCGCTTCAACTTCGACGCGCAGGACAACGGCGACGACTCGGAGCAGAGCAGCGACCGCGTCATGGTCCAGGGCTTCCAGACCCTGGCCTCCTCGACCGTCACCAAGGTCAACACCCAGAAGGGCGTCGCGGACTCCGTCGGCGGGCTGAGCCTCCAGGTCATCAAGGTCAACGGCTCGTTCACGCGGGGCCAGTTCCAGCAGGACCAGAACAGCGGCGGCAACAACCAGCAGGGCGGCGGGCAGGGCCAGCCCAACGCCCAGCAGTCCCCGCAGGGCCGCGTCGAGGGCGGCGGCGCCAACTTCGACGTCAACAACTACTCGGTCTACGGCACCGATGTCACCAAGCCGGCCCTCGGCCCGCTGACCTCGTCGAAGATCACCAGCGGTCGTACGTTCAAGACGTCGGAGACCAACGCCAAGGTCGTCGTCGCCGACAAGTCGTACGCCAAGGAGAAGAAGCTCAAGCTCGGCAGCACCGTCACCATCAAGAGCGTCAAGTACAAGGTCATCGGCATCGCGACGCCGGACAGCGGTGACGCGGCGGCCAACCTCTACATCCCGCTCAAGCAGGCCCAGACGATCAGTGACTCCAAGAACAAGGTCACCACGATCTACGTCAAGGCGTCCGACTCGCAGCAGATCAGCAGCGTCAAGAGCACCATCCAGAAGAACATCTCGGGTACGACCGTGACGACCTCCGCGGACCTCGCGGACACCGTCTCGGGTTCCCTGTCGACCGCCTCCAGCCTCGCCTCGAACGTCGGCAAGTGGCTGTCGATCGCGGTGCTCGTGGCCGCGTTCCTGGTGGCCGGTCTGCTCACCTCCTCGGCCGTCTCCCGCCGTGTGCGCGAGTTCGGCACCCTCAAGGCGCTCGGCTGGAAGTCGCGCCGGGTGACCGGCCAGGTCGTCGGTGAAGCCATCGTGAACGGTCTGGTCGGCGGCGCCCTCGGTATCGGGCTCGGCCTCGCGGGCGCCTATGTCGTCACCTCGATCAGCCCGACCCTGTCGGCTCAGGTGGGGAGTTCGGGCGGCGGCGCGGCCGGCGGTCCCGGCGGTGGCGGCGGCTTCGGCGGTCCCGCACGGCAGACCGCGTCCAAGGCCCTCGACGTCGCGCTCACCGCGCCCGTCAGCCTCAACACCATCGCCGTCGCGGTCGCCCTCGCTGTCGCGGGCGGTCTGATCGCCGGTGCCTTCGGCGGCTGGCGTGCCTCCCGGCTGCGGCCCGCGGACGCCCTGCGCCGCGTCGAATAAGCCCAGCCCCCTTCCGTAAAACAGGAGTTGCACGATGTACGAACTCAGAGGCGTCACCAAGCGCTATATGCGGGGCAAGGATACGGTCGACGCGCTCGCCGGTATCGATCTGACCATCGGGGACGGCGACCGGCTCGTCATCCAGGGTCCCACCGGTGGCGGAAAATCGACCCTTCTCCAGATGCTCGGCGGGCTCGACCGTCCCACCGCGGGCAGTGTCGAACTCGACGGCACGGACATGGCGAAGCTTTCCGAGGCGAAGCTCACCAAAGTGCGCAGTGAGAACATCGGTTTCGTCTTTCAGAGCTTCAACCTGATTCCCACGCTCACCGCGCAGGAGAACGTGGAGACCGCCCTCGTACCCCTCAAGGTGAAGGCGAAGGAACGGCGCGAACGGGCCGCCGCCGCGCTGGAGTCGGTGGGCCTGGCCGAGCGCCTCGGGCATCTGCCCGCCGAGCTCTCCGGCGGCCAGCAGCAGCGTGTCGCCATCGCCCGCGCCCTGGTCAAGCAGCCGAAGGTGCTGCTCGCCGACGAGCCGACCGGCAACCTCGACGAGTCCATGCGCGACGAGATCATGGACGTACTGGAAGCCATGTGGAAGGAGCACGGGCTCACTTTCATCATGGTCACGCACGATTCCGCGATCGCGAAGAAGGCCCCGAGGCTTGCGACGATCCGCAAGGGCAAGATCACCGTCAAGGAGAACGCGGGAGCATAAAGGAGTACAAAAGGGGGAGCGCGGGAGCGTAGCGGAACAACTCCGTCAACTCTTCACTGCCACCTCTCTATTGAGCGGCCGATCACCCCCCGGGCATACTTGCGTATTCCGGGGGGTGTACGCGCATGCGTACGGGACGTCCCCCCGGCCGGACGAATGGGGAATTCGCCCGGACCTCATCTCAGGGGGAGACTTGCGCAGACAAGTGAAAAGGGCGTGCGCGGCGACCATCGCCACGGCGGCTGCCGTGGCTCTGGCGGCGGGAATGACCAGCCCGGCGTCGGCGAAGGCAGAGCGTGCGAGCAGCGCTTCCGCGGCCAAGGCGGCGGGGCTCACGGCCCGGCACCACATCACGCTGATCACCGGTGACCGGGTGGCCGTCGACGCGAAGGGCCGCGTCGTCGCCATCGAGCGCGCCAAGGGCCGCGCCCACATACCCGTGATGGTCCGCAAGGCGGACGGCCACACCCTCGTGGTGCCGGCCGACGCCCAGCGACTGATAGCCACCGGCAAGCTCGACCAGCGGCTGTTCGACGTCACCGAGCTGAACAAGGCGGCGACCCGCAAGGCCCAGAAGCAGGGCCTGAAACTGATCGTCGGCTACAAGGGAGCCGCGACGGCCGCCAAGGCCGACGTCCGCGAGGCGGGCACGCTCCGCCGGACCCTGAAGTCGCTGAACGCGGACGCGGTGCTCACTCCGAAGCAGGACGCGGCGGAGCTCTGGTCGGCGGTCACCAACGGCGGCAGTACGGCCTCCGGCATCGCGCACGTCTGGCTGGACGGCGTCCGCAAGGCGAGCCTCGACAAGTCGGTGCCGCAGATCGGCGCCCCGAAGGCGTGGGCGGCCGGTTACGACGGCAAGGGCGTCAAGATCGCCGTCCTCGACACCGGTGTCGACGCGACCCACCCGGACCTCAAGGACCAGGTGATCGCGGCCAAGAACTTCTCCACCTCCGCCGACGCGACCGACAAGTTCGGCCACGGCACGCACGTCGCCTCGATCGCGGCGGGCACGGGTGCGAAGTCGGGCGGCAAGTACAAGGGTGTCGCGCCCGGCGCGAAGATCCTGAGCGGCAAGGTCCTCAGCGACGACGGCTACGGCGACGACTCCTCCATCCTCGCGGGCATGGAGTGGGCCGCCGACCAGGGCGCCGACGTCGTCAACCTCAGCCTGGGCGGCGGCGACACCCCGGAGATCGACCCGCTGGAAGCCGAGGTCAACAAGCTCTCCGAGGAGAAGGGCATCCTCTTCGCGATCGCCGCCGGCAACGACGGCGACTTCGGCGAGCAGACGATCGGCTCCCCGGGCAGCGCGGCCGACGCGCTCACCGTCGGCGCCGTCGACGACAACGACAAGCTGGCCTCCTTCTCCAGCCGCGGCCCCGGCCTCGACGGCGCCATCAAGCCCGACGTGACCGCACCCGGCGTGGACATCACGGCGGCCGCGGCCCCGGGCAGCCTCATCGACCAGGAAGTCGGCGAGAAGCCCCCGGGCTATCTGACGATCTCCGGTACGTCGATGGCGACCCCGCATGTCGCGGGGGCGGCGGCGATCCTCAAGCAGGAGCACCCGGACTGGACGTTCGCCGAGCTCAAGGGCGCGCTGACCGGCTCCGCCAAGGGCGGCAAGTACACGCCGTTCCAGCAGGGTTCCGGCCGGATCGCCGTCGACAAGGCGATCAAGCAGTCCGTGATCGCCGACCCGAACTCGGTGAGCTTCGGCATCCAGCAGTGGCCGCACACCGACGACAAGCCGGCGACCAAGCAGCTCACCTACCGCAACCTCGGCAAGACCGATGTCACGCTGACTCTCTCGGCGACCGCCACCAACCCCAAGGGCCAGGCGGCTCCTTCGGGCTTCTTCACGCTCGGCGCGAAGACGGTGAAGGTCCCGGCGGGCGGCAAGGCCTCGGTGGACGTCACCGTCAACACCAAGCTGGGCGGCACCACGGACGGCGCGTACTCGGCGTACGTGACGGCCACGGGCGGCGGCCAGTCGGTGCGGACCGCGGCCGCGGTGCAGCGCGAGGTGGAGTCGTACGACGTCAAGCTGAAGTACCTCGTGCGAGACGGTGAGCAGCCCATCCACCTCACCGACCTCTACGCCTACTCGGGGCTCGGCAACGGGCGGGACTACTTCTCGCAGGGCACCGCGAGCACCGAGACCATCCGCGTGCCCAAGGGCACCTACATCCTCAACTCCCAGCTGGTCAAGGACCTCACCTCGGTCGACGGCGGAGTGGACTGGCTCGTCCAGCCCAAGCTGACCGTCACCAAGAACCAGACGGTGACCATCGACCAGCGCACCGCCAAGTCCGCCGACATCACGGTGCCGGACGCCGGGGCGAAGCCGCTGTCGGCGATGGTCTCCTACATGTACGACCCCGCCGGCATCGGTATGGGCCTGGGCCTGGACTCCTTCGCGGCCCTGCGGGTGGCGCACGTCGGCCCCGCGGTCACCTCCGGCCTCTCCCAGAGCTGGTCGGGTATGTGGGCCAAGGGCGACGACTCCGAGTACGACGTGTTCACCGGCGGCAAGGTCACCAAGCTGCAGGGCGCGCACGTCAAGCACTACAAGGCGAGCGAACTGGCCACGGTCAAGACCAACCTGGGGGCCGCGGCCTCCGGCAAGACGGGCGCCGTGAGCGCGTACGGCTACCTGCCCGACGACTTCTCCTTCGGGGTCGCCGTCGAGCAGAAGCTGCCGGGCACCCGCACGCTGCATGTGTCCACCGGTGACAAGGTCCAGTGGAGCCTCGACTTCGAGCAGTACGGCGGCAAGGACGCCGACGGCTTCCCGATCAGCGAGGCCTTCTACACCCTGGGCGAGCCGCAGACCTTCAAGGCGGGCGACAGCTACACGAAGACGTTCAACACCGGCGTCTTCGGCCCGAAGCTCAGCAGCCTCTACGGCATCTACCGCAACGGCAAGTACATCTACGGCTATCTGCCGGTGTTCGCCGACGGCCAGTCGCACGCCGGTTCGTCCGTCTACAGCTCGGTCAAGACGACCCTGTACCGCAACGGCACCAAGATCGCCGAGACCGATGACGCGCTGGACGGCAGCGGCCAGTTCAAGGTGCCGGACGCGGACGCGGCGTACAAGCTGACCACGTCCATCAAGCGTTCCGTGAAGGTGGCCGCGGCCTCCACACGGATCGACGCGAGCTGGACGTTCCACTCCAAGAAGGTCGACGACGCGAAGCTGCCCATCTCCACGGCCCGCTTCGGCGCGTCCCTCGGCCTGGACAGCCGCGGCCCCGCCGACAAGAAGGTCACCATCCCGGTGACCGTCCAGGGCGCGGCCGCGGGCACCAACCTCAAGTCCCTGGCCGTGTACGTGTCGTACGACTACGGCCAGACGTGGACCAAGCTCGACGTCAAGAACGGCAAGATCACCTTCAAGAACCCGGCGAAGGGCAAGGGCATCTCGTTCCACGCCAAGATCGCCGACAAGAAGGGGAACAAGTCGACGATCTCTATCTACAACGCGTACTACGGGAAGTGAGCCAGTACAGGTAGTGAGCCCATAGCGAACGGCCCGTCGGAAGGAAAGCTTCCGGCGGGCCGTCCGTGTTTGGTTGGGGCCATGACCGTTTCGACTGTCGAATACATCCGGTACCGGATTCCCGAGCAGCAGTCGGCGGAGTTCCTCGCCGCCTACACCCGGGCCGCCGCCCAGCTCGCCGCGGCCCCGCAGTGCGTCGACTACGAACTCGCGCGCTGCGAGGAGGACTTCGAGCACTTCACCCTGCGGATCACGTGGACCTCGACCGAGGACCATCTGGAGGGCTTCCGGAAGTCGCCGCTCTTCCCCGACTTCCTCGCCGAGATCCGCCCCTACATCGGCAACATCGAGGAGATGCGCCACTACAAGCCGACGACGGTGCGTGGCACGGGCGCCTCCGTCCCCACCCTCTACGCCTGGGCGGGCGGCGCCGAGGCCTTCACACGGCTGACATCGGCGTTCTACGACAGGGTCCTCAAGGACGACCTCCTCGCGCCCCTCTTCGCCGACCTGGCCCCCGAACACGCCGTGCATGTCGCGCTCTGGCTCGGTGAGGTATTCGGTGGCCCCGCCGCGTACTCCGAGTCGCAGGGGGGTCACGGCCACATGGTCGCCAAGCACATGGGCAAGGGCATCACTGAGGTCCAGCGCCGCCGCTGGGTGAACCTGCTCCAAGACGCGGCCGACGACGCCGGCCTCCCCACCGACGCCGAGTTCCGCTCGGCGTTCGTCGCGTACGTGGAGTGGGGTACGCGGCTGGCTGTCTACTTCTCCGGCCCGGACGCGGTGGCTCCGGGGGAGCAGCCGGTGCCGCGGTGGACGTGGGGGGCAGCACCGCCGTACCAGCCGTGAGGCGGTTTTCGCCCCCGCCGCCCCTACCCGTCCCATCCCGTTGCTGGGGGCTGCGCCCCCAGACCCCCCTAAAAGATTGCGCCGTTCCCCGCGCCCCTTAACAGTCGGCTGCGGGCCGGTGGGGGTTGCTCGCGCAGTTCCCCGCGCCCCTTTTAGGGGCGCGGGGAACTGCGCGAGCTTTTAGGCGCGCCCCCACCCACCCGCACCCGACACACAACCCACGGGGTCTGGGGCGGAGCCCCAGAAGGATGGGACGGGTAGGGGCGGCGGGGGCGAAGGAACCCTACTGAGGGGACGTCGCGCCGGCGCGGGTCGCGTCCGTGCCCCAGCTGGCGAGCAGGCGGAGGGCGTCCGCCGAGGCGGAGCCCGGCTCGGCGTGATACGTGATCAGGGCCAGCTCGCTGTCGTCGGTCAGCCGGAACGACTCGAACTGGAGCGCGAGGTCACCCACCAGGGGATGCCGCAACCGCTTCACCCCATGGCTCTTCTCCTTCACGTCATGCGTCGCCCACAACCGCCGAAAGTCCTCACTCTTCACGGACAGCTCCCCCACCAGCGCGGACAGCCGAGGATCGTCCGGATGGCACCCCGCGTCCATCCGCAACACACACACGATGTCGATCGCCTTCTGCTCCCAGTCCACAAACAGATCGCGATACTCGGGCTTGAGAAACACCATCCGCGCCCAGTTCCGCTCCTGCGGCGGCAGCTCCGACCAGTCCCCGAACACGGCCGCGGCCATCCGGTTCCACACGAGGATGTCCGACCGCCGCCCGGTGATGTACGCGGGGACCCCGTCCAACGTGTCCAGCAGCTGCCGCAAGGCACCCCGTACCTGCTGCGGCCGAGCAGTCTGCTTCTTCTTGTGCTGCTTGGGCTTCGCGAGGTGGGTGAGATGCGCGTGCTCGGCGTCGGAGAGCCGCAGCGCGCGGGCGATCGCGTCCAGCACCTCCGCCGACACGTTCCGCCCGTTCCCCTGCTCAAGGCGCGTGTAGTACGCGACGGACACCCCCGCCAGCTGCGCCAGCTCCTCGCGGCGCAGCCCGGGCACCCGGCGGTGCCGCCCGAAGTCCGGCAGCCCCACGTCCTCCGGCTTCAGCCGGGCCCGGCGGGTGCGCAGGAACTCGCTGAGCTCGGCACGCCGGTCCAGCGGCAGCCCGGGCTCGCCCGCGGGGCCCTGGGAGGGCAGTTCATCCATACGTCCAGTATTCATGGTCGTACGCAGAGAAGCCTGACCCCATCAGTAGTAGGACCAGCGGACGTACGCAGAGCCGTGGCCTGGGTGAACCCTGTGAACTGGGGCAGGCTGAACGCCGTGCCCGGCCGAAGGCAGCCGGGCACAGCACAGACCACTCCTGAGGAGAACCCCCGGCATGACCACTGTTGCTGCGTACGCCGCTCCCGCCGCCAAGGCTCCGCTGGAGCGCACCACCATCGAGCGTCGCGAGGTCGGCGAGTTCGACGTCCTGATCGACATCAAGTTCGCCGGTATCTGCCACTCCGACATCCACCAGGCCCGCGAGGGCTGGGGCGAGGCCATCTTCCCGATGGTGCCGGGCCACGAGATCGCCGGCATCGTCTCCGAGGTCGGCCCCGGCGTCACCAGGTTCAAGGCCGGCGACCGCGTGGGCGTCGGCTGCCTGGTCGACTCCTGCCGCGAGTGCGAGAACTGCAAGGCGGGCCTGGAGCAGTACTGCACCGGCGGCAACGTCGGTACGTACAACTCGGTCGGCAAGGACGGCGAGCCCACCTACGGCGGCTACTCCGAGAAGATCGTCGTCGACGAGAACTTCACCGTCCGCATCCCCGACGGCCTCTCCCTCGACGTGGCCGCACCGCTGCTCTGCGCCGGCATCACCACGTACTCCCCGCTCAAGCACTGGAACGCCGGCCCCGGCAAGAAGGTCGCCGTCCTCGGCATGGGCGGTCTCGGCCACATGGGCGTCAAGATCGCGCACGCGCTGGGTGCCGAGGTGACCGTCCTGTCGCAGTCCCTGCGCAAGAAGGACGACGGGCTGAAGCTGGGCGCCGACCACTACTACGCCACCAGCGACCCGGAGACCTTCAAGGAACTGCGCGGCACCTTCGACCTGATCCTGTCGACCGTGTCCGCCCCGCTCGACCTGGACGCCTACCTGTCCCTGCTCAGGACCGACGGCGCCTTCGTGAACGTGGGCGCGCCCGAGGAGCCCGTCTCCCTCAACCTCTTCTCGGTGATCGGCGGCCGCAAGACCCTCGCGGGCTCCGGCATCGGCGGCATCCAGGAGACCCAGGAGATGCTCGACTTCTGCGCCGCGCACGGCTTGGGCGCCGAGATCGAGCTGATCGGCGCGTCCGAGATCAACGACGCGTACGAGCGGGTGCTGGCGAGCGACGTCCGCTACCGCTTCGTGATCGACACCGCCACGATCTAGTGACATCGCAACGATCTGGCTAGTACTTCTGGCGTGGACGGCGCCGACCGGTCGTACGACCGGTCGGCGCCGTCGGCGTTTCCAGGGCCCGTACTGCCCGTACGGCCGGTCAGCGCCTGCCCGAGCGTCCCAGCAGCCACAGCAGATAAGGGCCGCCCACCAGGGAGGTGAGCGCCCCGACCGGAATCTCCAGTGGCGGGATCAGGGTGCGGGCCACCAGGTCGGCGGCGACCACGACGACCGCTCCCGTCAACGCCGAGGCGATGAGCGGCAGTTGAGGGGTGCGGGTGAGGCGGCGGGCCAGTTGGGGGCCGGTGAGGGCGACGAAGCCGATCGGGCCCGCCGCGCCTGTCGCGGTCGCGGCGAGCACCACGCCCAGGACGGTCAGGCCGAGTTGGGCGCGGTGCACGCGGACACCGAGCGCGGCGGCCGTGTCGGCGTCCAGGCCCAGCGGCCGCATCGCCCGGTTCGCCCACACCAGGGCGGGGAGCGCGAGCAGGAGCACCAGGCCGAGGGGCCCGGCCTGTTCCCAGCCCCGCCCGTTCAGGCTGCCGGCCAGCCACAGTTTGAGCTGCTCGGCGGCGGCCAGTTCGCTCTCGGTGAGGTAGAGCTGGACGACCGCGGAGAGCGCGACGCCGATGCCGACTCCGGTCAGCACGAACCGGCTCGGCTGCATCCCGTGCCGCCAGGCCAGCACATACACCAGCGCGGCGGCCACGAGCCCGCCGGTGACCGCGACGGCCGGCAGCGCGCCGGGGGAGGCGACCGTGCCGGTGGCGAGCGCGAGGACGGTGGCCGCGGCGGCCCCGTGCCCGACGCCGATGACGTCCGGGCTGGCCAGCGGGTTGCGCGTCACGGTCTGCACCAGCGCCCCGGACAGCCCGAGCGCGGCGCCGACCAGCGCGCCGAGCACGATCCGCGGCACCCGCAGCTCCCCGACGACCAGGTCGTACGGGCCTCCGTGGCCGCGCAGCACCCGCCAGACCTCGCCCGGTGGGACGTACGACTGGCCGGCGCACGCCGAGAGCAGCATGACGCCCGCGAGGAGGAGCACGAGGACGGCGGCGACGGCGGCGGAGCGCCGGTGCAGGAGGAGGGAGAGGCCGCGGAAGCGGAGTACGGAGAGTCCCGCCGGGCGCGGGCGGCCGGGCGCGGTGGTGGTCACGCGCTCACCCCGGATCCCGCGCTCACTCCGGATCCCGCGCTCACTCCGGTGGCTGCCGCCGTCACGCGACCGTCCCCTTGCGCCGTACGAGCACGACCAGCACCGGAACCCCCACCAGCGCGGTCATCACCCCGGCCGGGACCTCCGCGGGCGCGCGGACCACGCGCCCGGCGACATCCGCCGCGAGCAGCAGGGCCGCGCCGAGGAGGGCGGAGAGCGGGAGGGTCCAGCGGTGGCCGCCGGAGACGAGGCGGCGGGCCAGATGGGGTACGGCGAGGCCGATGAACGCGATGGGGCCCGCGGCGGCGACCGCCGACGCCGTGAGCACGGTCGCGCCGAGCGCCGCGCAGCCCCGTACGAGCGCGACCCGGTGGCCCAGCGCCCGTGCGGTGTCGTCGCCCAGCGCGAGCGCGTCCAGGCCGCGGGCGCAGGCCAGCACGAGGAGCGCGCCCGCGAGGAGGAAGGGGAGCATCCGCCCCACCGTTCCCGCGTCGCGTCCGCCGAGCGCGCCCACCTGCCAGAAACGGAACTGGTCCAGCGTGGCGGAACTCGACGTCAGTACGACGGTCGTGGCCCCCGCCGTCATCGCCGACAGCGCGGTCCCGGCGAGCGCCAGCTTCACCGGGGAGGCGCCGCCGCGCCCGCGCGAGGCGATGGCGTACACGACACACGCGGCGACGACGGCACCGGCGAAGGCGTACCAGACGTACCCGGCGAAGCCGTTCGCGAGCCCGAGCGCGATCGCGCACACGACACCGGCCGCCGCGCCCTGGCTCAGCCCGAGGATCCCCGGATCGGCGAGCGGATTGCGGCTGACCGCCTGAAGTGCCGCCCCGGCGAGCCCGAGCGCGGCCCCGGCCGTCAGCCCGATCGCGGTGCGCGGCACCCGCAACGACCGTACGACCAGGGCGTCCGGCGTACCGCCGCCGTGCACCAGGGCGTCGAGGACGGCGGACGGCGGGACGGGCCGGGTGCCGACGGCGAGGCTGAGGGCCACGGCCGTGACCGTGAGGAGGAGAGCGGCGGTGAGCCAGGCGGTGCGCCGGGCGGCCGTCGTACGACCGGTCACGTGCCCAGGGTGTCCGCGAGCTGCTTGATGACGAGCCGTGCGGCGGTCGGACCGGCGTTCAGGTACCACGGGTCGTCGTCGACCTTCACCGCGTGCCCGGCCTTGACGGCCTTCATCGACTTCCACAGCGGTCCGGCGAGCACGCTCCCGGCGTCGGTCCTGGACGCGTCGCCCTGCACCGAGTAGAAGATCCAGTCCCCGTCGGCGACATCGATGCTCTCCGCGCCGATGTCCTGCGAAATCGCCTTGAACCGCTGCGACTTGGGCCGGCCGAGCCCCATGTCGAAGGCGAGGGACCCGGTGAAGGACGAGACGCCGAACATCCGCGTGCGGCCTGGCGTGAACCGCACCATGGAGACGGCGGTATCGCCGAGACTCCTGCCCCGCTCGGCGGCGTCGCCGGTGATGTCGTCGAGCATCTCCCGCGCCTGGCCGTCCTTGCCGATGGCGTCGCCGACGAGCAGCAGGTCCCGCTTCCAGTTGATGCCGTTGCCGGCGGTGATGACGGTCGGGGCGATCTTCTTGAGCTTCGGGTAGAGATCGCCGAGCGAGTCGTTGGCGAGGATGAGATCAGGCTTGGCGGCGGCCAGGCTCTCCAGATTCGGCGCGGTACGGGTCCCCGCGTCGGTCATCTTCGCGAGCGCCTTCTTGTACGTCGGGAAGGCGTCCTGGAGATAGTCCGGCACGAGCCCCGCGTTGTCGGCGCGCGTGGTGGCGGCCGGTACGACGCCCAGGGACAGCAGGTCGTCCAACTGGCCGGTGCTGAGCACGGCGATCCGCTTCGGCGCCGCCTTGACCTCGGTCGAGCCCTCGAAGTGCCCGACGGTGCGCGGGAACTTCCCGTCCGCGTCGGTGTCCGACCCCATCCCCTTCGCGAGGGCACTCGGCGCGGCGGACGGCCCCTCCGAGGCCCCGGCGACGAGATTGCGCGACCCTCCGCCGCCCGCCTCCTTGGCATCGTTGTCAGCGCCCGCCGAGCAGCCGACCACCATTCCTCCGACGACGGACACGGCCAGAACGGCCTTCCACCTCAACGCGCGCACAACCACTCCGACCAACCATTCCGATCAGCGACTAAGGCAAGGCTTACCTTAGTCGCATGTCGGCGGGGCGTGGGACCAGGGGGTCGGGAGCCGTCTCCGGTCGCGGGCTCAGTGAACGGAGAAGCCGCCGTCAACGAAGATGGACTGTCCGGTGACGTAGGCGGAGGCGCGGCTCGCCAGGAACACCGCCGCGCCCTCGAAATCCTCGGCCAGACCATTGCGGCCGACCATCGTGCGCGCGGCCAGCGCCGCCACCTTCTCCGGGTCGGTCGACAGTCGTGCGTTGAGCGGCGTCATCACGAACCCCGGCACCAGCGTGTTGCAGGTGACGCCGTAGGGCGACCAGGCCTCGGCCTGCGAACGGGCCAGCGACTCCAGCGCCCCCTTGGAGACACCGTAGGCGCCGCTCTGGACGAACGCCCGATGCGCCTGCTGGGAGGTGATGTGGATGATCCGCCCGAAGCCCCGTTCGGCCATACCGGGCCCGAACCGCTGTCCCAGCAGGTAGGGCGCCTCCAGGTTCACCGCCATCGTGGTGTCCCACACCTCGTCGCCCAACTCACCCATGGGCGGACGCAAGTTGATACCGGCGGAGTTGACGAGGATGTCGGGCTCCCCGAATGCCCCGGCTGCCTCCTCGGCCGCCGTACGCACGCCGTCACGCGTGCTCAGATCGGCGCTCACCCAGGCCGCCCGACAGCCGTCCGTCGTCAACTCAGCGACCGTCGCCGTCAGCTCCGCCTCCTTGCGCGCCACGACCACGACACTCGCCCCCGCACGCGCCAGGGCCCCGGCGATGGCCCGGCCGATACCGGAACTGCCACCGGTCACCACGGCGACGCGTCCGTCCAGCGAGAACAGTTCGGAGAGATAGGTCTGCGAGATCATTCCCGCACCCTAGAGGGGGAGTGCCGGCGGAAGTGGTTGGGGGCGCCGGACGGGGCGTTCCTGGGCAACAGGAACGCGAGTCACCTCTTCGGCAGCGGGAGTGGGAGCCACCCGGCACAGACACGCCGTCGTCGCGGGTCATGCGTTCGGCAGAGGCTGCTCCGTCCAAACGGTCTTGCCGTCGTGGGTGTAGCGGGTGCCCCACCGCTCCGTGACCTGCGCGACCAGGAAGAGCCCGCGGCCGCCCTCGTCCGTGCTGAGGGCCCGTCGAAGGTGAGGGGAAGTGTGGCTGGTGTCGGACACCTCACAGATCAGGCAGTGCGTACGGATGAGGCGCAGAGTGACGGGGCCGGCCGCGTACCGGTAGGCGTTGGTGACGAGCTCGCTGGCGACCAGCTCGGTGGTGAAGGCCAGTTCCGACAGCCCCCATTCGGTCAGTTTCGCCGTGGTCAGCTCCCTGGCACGGGCAGCGGAGGTTGCTTCCAGGGGCAGCTGCCATGTGGCGACATTCTGTGGGGGCAGCACCCGGGTACGGGCGATGAGCAGCGCGATGTCGTCGATGGGGAGGTGCTCCTTGGGCAGCAGCGCTTCGACCACGGCATGGCAGGTGCTGTCCAGGGGATCGGCGGAGTGGGCGAGACATTCGTGCAGGTGCTCCAGCGCGGCGTCGATGTCGCCGTTGCGCGCCTCCAGAAGACCGTTGGTGTAGAGCGTGAGCAGGCTTCCCTCGGGGAGGTCGAGGTCGTACGTCTCGAACGGCAGTCCGCCCAGTCCGAGCGGTGGGCCTGCGGGCAGGTCGAGCACGGTCACCTGGCCGTCCGGCGTGGTCACCATCGGCGCCGGGTGGCCGGCACGCGCCAGGGAGCAGTGCCGGGAGACCGGATCGTAGACCGCGTAGACGCAGGTGGCCCCCAGCATCTGCTCGATCATCGACCCATTGCCGCCGGTGTTCGCCTCCAGCTCGGTGGCCAGCAGACTGACCAGATCGTCCAGCCGCGCCACCACCTCGTCCGGTTCCAGGTCGAGGCTGGCCAGGGTGCGCACGGCGGCGCGCAGGCGGCCCATCGAGGCCGCAGCGTGGATCCCGTGGCCGACCACGTCTCCCACAACGAGGGCGACCCGGGCCCCTGACAGCGGGATCACGTCGAACCAGTCACCGCCGATGCCCGGTTCACCGCTCGCTGGGAGGTATCGGCAGGCCACCTCGACGGCCGGCAGGTCGGACGCCGCGCTCGGCAGCAGACTGCGCTGCAGAGTCAGGGCGGCGCTCTGCTGCTGGGTGAAGCGGCGCGCGTTGTCTATGCAGACGGCCGCACGCGAGGAAAGCTCCTGGGCCACGGCGGCATCGTCGTCCTCAAAAGGCTCCGAATGGCGCGATCGCCACAGGCTCACTACGCCCAGTACCAGACCGCGCGCAACCAGGGGCGCCGCGATCAGCGAATGAACTCCGAGACCCAAGGCGATCTCGACCCGCCGCCGGTCCATGGCGTACCACTCGGGGCGGAGGGACAGCAGTCCTTCACAAATCGGGCGACGCTCGAACAGGCACCGCGCCTGCGGAGATTCCGGAAGCAGCGGGACCACATCGCCTTCCTGGAACGGGACGCGGTGTTCTGGGGGTGAGAGGGCAGCTCGGAGCAGCGGACCTGACGCACCGGGAACCGGGTCGTCACCCAGTGTCACCGGCTTGAGGAGATCCACCGAGCAGTAGTCGGCCAGGCCGTGGACGGCCACCTCGGCCAGTTCCCGGGCGGTCTGTGTCACGTCCAGTGAGGTTCCGATCCGGGCGCTTGCCTCATTCAGCAGGGCGAGCCTGCGTTGGGCCCGGTGGCGGTCGGTCACGTCCTCGATCGTCTCGGCCACGCCGAGAATCCGGCCCGAGGGGTCTTCCATCCGGAACGCCGAGACGGACACGATCCGCTCCCGGCCCGGATCATGGCGTGCCCGGGCCGACTGCTCCGTGAAGATCAACGGCTCGCCGGTCTCCAGGACGTGCCGGACCCGCTCCTCGGTCGGCCCCGCGTCCTCGTCGATCATGAATTCGCGAGGGCGACGGCCCACCGGCGCCTCGGCCGGGACACCGCTTGCCTTCTCGACCGCGCGGTTGACCCGAATCACTCTGCTGTCCGGGCCGTAAGTGACCAGACCGATCGGGGACCGGCGGTAGAGGCCGTCCAGCAGCGCACGGTCCCGCTGCCAGGCAATGACCTCCGCGGCGGGGGCTCCGACCAGAACCCACTCCTGACCGTCCCCGCCCCGAGTGACCGCGCGGGCCCGGAAACCCATCTCCACCCGCCGTCCGTCGCGGTGTCGGACGGGCAGGACCCCGAACCAGCCCCCCGTCCTCATGGCGTCCACGACGACGGACCGCACGACAGGCAGGTCAAGGGCGTCCACCAGGAGGTCCTGCCACGCCCGTCCGATCACTTCCTTGGCCGGATAGCCCAGCAATTCCTGTGCACGTGCGCTCCAGCCGACCACGGTGCCTTGATCGTCGAGCACCGCCGAGGCGCCACGCCTGAGGGCGAACGGATCCTCCGGACTCTCGCTGAAATGCATCGACGGCATCGCCATAGCCACCACCTTGCCTACATGACTCCGATGTTCCTCCCCGCGGTCTCCGTTCGCGACCCTCCCGCTTCTCTCGGCCCGGCAGTCCGGCAGGAGTGGCATGGCGACGCTCGGCGTGCATCGAATGGGGTGGCCGCGTTCGCTGCCTCAGCAAGACGATCCGGCCGTGGCACCGCGGCAATGGCGATCGGTGCCACGGCCGGTCGGGCTGTGCTCGGGCCGGTTCGGCTACTGCTCCGATGCCTCCGGCACCCCGCCCCCACACGACCGGCCAGCGGGAGCTTGGCAGCGTGCACCTGAAGCGGTCCGTCATCCCCTCAGGTGGGCAACGAGTTCGTCTCCAAGGGGGTAGGGGCGTTCCTGGGGCAGCAGTCGGGCGGCGGAGTCCAGGTCGCCGCCGCTGACGAGGGCGTGGACCTCGTGGGCGAGCGGGGTGACGTCGCGGATGGCGACCGTCCACTCGTCCGCGTAGCGTCGCGCAGCCTCACCCGAGAGGCCGAGTTGCAGGGACCGGTACGGCAGGGGCCGCAGGTGCAGGTCCCGTTCGGGGTCCCATTGGACGCGAGCGGGCGCGCGCTTCAACTGGCGCTGCCAGGCGGCTCGGTCGGGGTGTACTCCGTGGACGTAGCTCGACAGGCACGCGTGGCGCAGCGCCCACTCGAAGCCGTCGCGGGTGATCTCCACGGCCAGGACGGTCTCCTGACCTGCCTTCGTGCCCCAGCCGCAGCGGTACATCATCCACAGGAACGACGGCTTGATCCACGTCATCCTGTCCCGTTTCCACGCGGCGGGGAAACGGCCCTCGCGGACGGCGGGCAGGCCGATCTCCGGGGAGTACGCCTGGTAGACAGTGATCGTGGATTCCGCGTGGGCCGCGCGGATCCTGCGTTGCGGTTCTTCCATGGCGTACAGCGTGAGGTCGGCCCCGTTCAGGCGGCCATCGATTTTCCACCGTCGTCGGGTACCGCTGGTGTCATTTCCTACTCGGACAGCGGGACTTGGCCGACGGTGTTGCGTCACCAGCCCGCTCGACCTGAAGTCATTGCAGGTCGAGCAGACCGACAGCGGCGCGGTCCTCCGGAGTGGGACGACGGTCCAGGGCGTCGACCTCGGACGACCTCGCGCCTGTCATCCGTCGGCGGGCGCCACGCCGATCGGGCACGAAACGCCCGTCCCGCCGATCCCGCAGTACCCCGCCGGATTCTTGTCGAGGTACTGCTGGTGGTACCCCTCCGCCGGATAGAAGGTGCGCCCCTCCGCGGGGAGCAGCTCCGTCGTGATCGTGCCGTAGCCCGAGCCCGTGAGGACCTTCTGGTAGGCCTCGCGGGAGGCGGCCGCCGTCGCGGCCTGGGCCGGGGTGTGGGTGTAGATGGCGGAGCGGTACTGGGTGCCCACGTCGTTGCCCTGGCGGAAGCCCTGGGTCGGGTTGTGGGACTCCCAGAAGACCTGGAGGAGCCGCTCGTACGACACCACGGACGGGTCGTAGACCACGCGGACCGCCTCCGTGTGGCCGGTCAGGCCCGAGCAGGCCTCTTCGTACGTGGGGTGCTCGGTGAAGCCGCCCTGGTAGCCGACCAGGGTCGTGTACACGCCCGCCGGGAGCTGCCAGAACTTGCGCTCGGCGCCCCAGAAGCAGCCCATGCCGAAGTCGGCGATCTCCAGGCCCTCGGGGTAGGGGCCGAGGAGCGGGGTGCCGAGGACCGTGTGGCGGTCGGGGACCGTGAAGGTCGGCTCGGGGCGGCCGCGCAGAGCCTGCTCGGGGGTCGGGAGCTGCGGTGTACGGCTGTGCAGGAACATGCGGTCTCCACGGGGGTTACTGGGGCACGGGGCCGGGGGGTGGGGTCCGTGCTGTTCAACGTATGAACCCCGGCCGGAATTCCGACGGCCCGGTGGCCGGAGTGCGGGCTGCCTGGTGGCCGAAATTCCAGCGGCTTGGGGGCGCGGGCGCCCTGCCTCAGTGCGACAGCGTCGCCGGGCTCCCACCGTTCGCCTCGTACCCCGCCACCGCCAGCGCCCGGTATATCGCGTAGTCGGCCGCCGGGTCGGCGGTGAGGGTCCAGGGCAGTGCGCCCACGTGGCCGTCCACGTGCACCAGCTGGTTCATCGCCTCCGACCAGCGCTCGCCGCGGACGAGGAAGAAGACCAGGAGGTGGCGGACATGCGCCAGCATCGGGTCGTCCGGGCGGGCCGCGTGGACCGCGAAGAGCGCGCCGTGGACCGCCTTCGTCACGACCTCGCTCTGGTAGAAGCTGCGGACCAGGTTCACCTCGGGGAGGTGCTCGAAGACCGCGAAGAGGGGCATCGCGGCGAGGAGGGAGCCTTGGGGGGCGCGCGCTGCCGCCGCCTCCGCGAAGGAGTTCGCCACCTCCCGCGTGCCGTGCCACTTCTCGCACCAGTAGTGCAGGGCCGCCAGGTGCGCTCCCATGTGGGACGGCGCGCGGTCCAGGATCTTCAGCCAGAGCTTCTCGAACTCCGGCTGGGGGTAGGCGAGTCCGCGGGCCACCGACAGTTCGATGATGTACGGGACCGGGTCACCGGGGGAGAGGAGGGCCGCCTCTCCGCACGCCGCCCGCGCCTCCTCCATGATGATCCGGAACTCGTCCGTCCCCGGCGTCGACGTACGCCACGCCTGCTGTACCAGGAACTCCGCGTGCACCGCCGCGCTGCCCGCGTCCTTGGGCTTCTCGGCCCGCCACACCCGCAGCCACTGCCCGCCCGGCGTCTCGCTGACCCCGCCGGGGCGCTGCTGGAGCTCCAGCGACGCGGCGCCCGCGAAGGCCTGCACACGCTGCCAGCGCCGCTCGCCCTCCACTTCCGTGCCCGCGAGCAGCTGCGAGGCGGAGCGGTAGTCCTGTGTGCGCTGCACCAGGTCCAGCACGTCCAGCAGGTCGTGGTCCGGGCCCGGCATGCGGATGTCCAGCTCCTCCTGCCGCAGGAACCCGTAGTTCGCCGGGTCCGCGGCGTCCGGGTCGCTGGGCGCGACCTGCTGTATTCCGGCGCGCCTGCGCATCAGCACCGGCAGCAGAACCAGGCTGAACATGGCCAGCGCCATCAGGACCCAGAGAATCTCCATGCCTCAAGCGAACCAGACGGGTCCGACAATTGGCGAACCCGGTCGGACTCCGGCCGGTTCCGGCGGGCCCGAGGCCCTTGCGAAGGGCGTAGGACGTCATCAACCGCGCGGGCGCACTACGCTCGGGACCCATGAGCGACAGGCACATCAGTCAGCACTTCGAGACCCTCGCGATCCACGCGGGCAACACCGCCGATCCCCTCACCGGCGCGGTCGTCCCGCCGATCTACCAGGTCTCGACCTACAAGCAGGACGGCGTCGGAGGGCTGCGCGGCGGCTACGAGTACAGCCGCAGCGCCAACCCCACCAGGACCGCCCTGGAAGAGAACCTCGCCGCCCTGGAGGGCGGCCGCCGCGGCCTCGCGTTCGCGTCCGGACTGGCGGCCGAGGACTGCCTGTTGCGTACGCTGCTCAGCCCCGGCGATCACGTGGTGATCCCCAACGACGCGTACGGCGGCACGTTCCGCCTCTTCGCGAAGGTCGTCTCCCGGTGGGGCGTGGAGTGGTCCGTGGCCGACACCAGCGACCCCGACTCCGTACGAGCCGCCCTCACCCCGAAGACCAAGGCGGTCTGGGTCGAGACGCCCTCCAACCCCCTCCTCGGCATCACCGACATCGCCGCGGTCGCGCAGATCGCGCGCGAGGCGGGCGCCAAGCTCGTCGTCGACAACACCTTCGCGACCCCCTACCTCCAGCAGCCGCTCGCGCTCGGCGCGGACGTCGTCGTGCACTCCCTGACCAAGTACATGGGCGGCCACTCGGACGTCGTGGGCGGCGCCCTGATCGTCGGCGACCAGGAGCTCGGCGAGGAGCTGGCGTACCACCAGAACGCGATGGGCGCGGTCGCCGGGCCCTTCGACTCCTGGCTGGTGCTGCGCGGCACCAAGACGCTCTCCGTGCGCATGGACCGGCACAGCGAGAACGCCGGCAAGGTCGCCGAGATGCTCACCCGGCACGCGCGCGTGACGCGCGTTCTCTACCCGGGCCTCCCGGAGCACCCGGGTCACGAGGTCGCCGCCAAGCAGATGAAGGCGTTCGGCGGCATGATCTCCTTCCAGGTCGAGGGCGGCGAGGAGGCGGCCGTCGAGGTCTGCAACCGCGCCAAGGTGTTCACGCTCGGCGAGTCTCTGGGCGGCGTGGAATCCCTGATCGAGCACCCCGGGCGCATGACGCACGCGTCCGTCGCCGGTTCCGCCCTGGAGGTCCCGGCCGATCTCGTACGCCTCTCCGTGGGCATCGAGAACGTCGACGACCTGCTCCAGGACCTCCAGCAGGCCCTCGGCTAGGCATCAGGAGGCAGGCAGGCCGGCTGGCAGGCCTACCAGCCCGTCAGCGGTGGAGTCGTCTCCGACGGCGGCTCCACCCACGGACGGGCCACCGACGCCCAGACGATGAAGGCGACGGCCGCGGCGAACAGCAGCAGCCACATCAGACGCCGGGCCACCGTCCTGCGGCGCAGCATGCGCCCGCCACGGCGTACGACGTCCGCGTACAGGTCGGGCGGCACCGGGGGCGGCGCCTGCTCCAGCATCCGCCGTACGGCCGCCTCGCGCTCGGGCCGGTTCACGGAAGATCACCTCGCAACGGGCGCACCGGGCGCGCCGGACAAGCGGTCCGGCTTGTTTCCGCTGACGGGGGTCCGGGGGGTGTCCCCCGAGAGGGCACAGTCGGCACAGTCATGAGGGTGCCACCTCCACCCTGGTCGGTGCCGGGCCCCGCGGCGGGTGCAGCAGCGTCGCCATCGCGCGGGCGCAGATCGCACTGACCCGTTCCGTGGGGAGCCCGAGCAGGGCCGCCGTCTGTTCCTCGGCGACCCCCTCGTACAGCCTGAGGACCAGAATCAGCCGCTCCTGGGGTGTGAGCCGTGCCAGGACGGTGTCGGCGGAGGGACGGAACCTGAGCCGCCCGAAGCTCCCGTACTGGTGCCAGGCCGCGCGCGCGAAGCGGACCGCCAGCTGCTGGCGCGCGCAGTCGTACGGGTCCTCGCCGCGCAGCCGGTCCCAGGAGGCGTACGTGTGGGCGAGGGCCAGCGTCAGCAGGCGCCGGGCACGCGGGTTGGCGTCCCGGGGCTCCGCCGTGAGCAGCGTGGCGGCATGCAGCAGCCGCCCGGCCGCGCCCGCGACGAACGCCTCGAACTCCCGGGCCCGGCGGGCGCCTTGGGACGCATGCCGTTCTCGCACCGCGCCTCCCGTCTGAGGGCGACCCTGAGGGAAACGGAGCCCCGGCCGCGTACGACATGCCGCACCACGTACGACAAGGACCCGGTCTCATATGAGGCCAGGCGCCGCCTTCCGGTCAAGAGTCCGACGCACATGCACGCGCGTAAGGGGAGGAAGTGGGGAGCAGGGGGAGGGTTCACGCGCGCGTGGAGGCCTCGGGAAGATCTCCGTGCGCGTGCAGAACCGGCAGCGAGCCGCGGCCGCGCCACGCCCCGCCCGCGCCGGACGACCTACGTGCGCGGGGACCCTGGAAATCACCCACCCGCGCGTGAAGCCATGAAGTCACCCGCGCGCCCGGCGAACCCTGGGAAATCACCCTCACGCGCGTGGAGACCGCGGACACGGTGAAGTGCCCCGCGGAAGTTCAGGAAGTCGGCTCCGGCTCCGGCTCCGACACCGGCATGCCCTGCGCGGCCTGGCGGGCGGAAAGCGCGCTGTTGAAGCGCGTGAGGAGCGTGCAGAACGCCTCGCGCTCCTCCGGCGCCCAGTCGTGTGTCAGCTCGGCCATCAACTGACGCCTGGAGGAGCGCACTTCGTCGAGCCGGGACTGCCCGCGCGGCGACAGCTGGAGCACCACCGCGCGCCCGTCCTCGGGGTGCGACGTGCGCTTGACGAGCCCGGTGTCGACCAGCGGGGCCACCTGCCGGGTGACCGTCGAGGAGTCGATGCCCATGCTCGCGGCGAGCGCCTTGACGCCCATCGGGCCTTCCTTGTCGAGGCGGTTGAGCAGCAGGTACGCGGCGCGGTCCATGGAGTTGCGCACCTGCCCCACCCCGCCGAGCCGGGTCTGTTCGGCACGGCGGGCGAATACCGCTACCTCGTGCTGAAGCGTGTCCAGGAGACCGGTGTCACCGACGGTCGTCATGTCCATCGACATTTCTGGTGTTGTGGGCATGGCCGGGGGCTCAATTCATGCGTGGGGAGCTGGGTTGGGGGACAGGGTACGCGGCCGGGAGGCGGGTCGTACCGGGGCTGCGCAAACCGGTCTCGGAGCGTGGTCACACCAGGAGGGGACCCGCGTGAACTGCGAGACTGGTGGTCATGAGCTACAGCACGGCTGACTCCTTTCCCAGCGTGACTCTCGACGACGTACGTGGCGCGCAGAAGATGCTCACGGGTGTGGCGCGGGTGACCGCGATGGAGGGCAGCAGGTATCTGACCCAGCTGGTGGGCGCACCGGTCCACTTCAAGTGCGAGAACCTCCAGCGCACGGGTTCGTTCAAGCTGCGCGGCGCGTATGTGCGGATCGCGGGGCTGCTTCCCGAGGAGCGCGCCGCGGGTGTCGTCGCCGCGAGCGCCGGAAACCACGCGCAGGGCGTCGCCCTGGCCTCCGCGCTGCTCGGCGTGCGCTCCACGGTGTTCATGCCCACCGGCGCCCCGCTGCCGAAGGTCGCGGCCACGCGCGACTACGGCGCCGAGGTGAGGCTGCACGGACAGGTGGTCGACGAGACGCTGGCCGCCGCGCAGGAGTACGCGGCCGAGACGGGCGCGGTGTTCATCCACCCCTTCGACCACCCCGACATCATCGCGGGCCAGGGCACGGTCGGTCTGGAGATCCTGGAGCAGTGCCCCGAGGTGCGCACGATCGTTGTCGGGATCGGCGGCGGCGGGCTGGCCGCGGGAGTCGCGCTCGCGGTGAAGTCGCTGCGTCCGGACGTACGGATCGTCGGTGTGCAGGCGGAAGGCGCGGCGGCGTACCCGCCGTCGCTGGCGGCCGGGCGCCCGGTGTCGATCAAGAACCCGGCGACGATGGCCGACGGCATCAAGGTCGGACGGCCGGGCGATGTGCCGTTCCGCCTTGTCGAGGAGCTGGTGGACGAGGTGCGCACGGTCTCCGAGGACAATCTGTCCAGCGCGCTGCTGCTCTGTCTGGAGCGCGCGAAGCTGGTCGTCGAACCGGCCGGCGCGAGCCCCGTCGCGGCGCTGCTGCGCGAGCCCGGGGCCTTCGAGGGCCCGGTGGTGGCCCTGCTGTCGGGCGGGAACGTGGACCCGTTGCTGATGCAGCGCATCCTGCGGCACGGCATGGCGGCGGGTGGCCGCTACCTGGCGGTGACGCTGCGGCTGACCGACCGTCCCGGCGCCCTGGCCACACTTCTCGGGGTGTTGTCAGTGGCGGACGCTAACGTCCTCGATGTGAGCCACGTACGGACCGATCCACGGCTCGGACTCACGGAGGTGGAGGTCGAGCTGCACCTGGAGACGAAGGGGCCCGAGCACTGCGCCGAGGTGAACCTGGCGCTGCGCGAGGCGGGTTACACGGTCATCGACTGAGGTCAGGGCCGCGTCAGGGCCACTGTCAGTCCCGGGTGGAAAAATCTGTTGAGCGACGCGATACATCGCGTTACGGTGTGTCTCTTGCTGCTCATTTCGTGAAAATCCCCAACGACGTGGAGAACTCACATGCCAGGCGCCATCTATGCCGAAGGCCTGGTGAAGACCTTCGGTGACGTAAAGGCTCTGGACGGCGTCGATCTCGATGTCCCGGAAGGCACCGTTCTGGGCCTGCTCGGGCCGAACGGCGCGGGAAAGACGACCGCGGTCCGCTGTCTGACGACCCTGTTGCGCCCCGACAGCGGCACGGCGGTCGTCGCGGGCATCGACGTACTCAAACACCCCGACGCGGTCCGGCGCAGGGTCGGCCTCTCCGGACAGTTCGCCGCGGTCGACGAGTACCTGACCGGCCGCGAGAACCTGCAAATGGTCGGCCAGCTCTACCAGATGAAGGCGAAGGCCGCGAAGGTGCGGGCGGACGAACTCCTGGAGCAGTTCAACCTCGCCGACGCCGCCGACCGCACCGCGAAGACGTACTCGGGCGGTATGCGCCGCCGGCTCGACCTGGCGGCCGCCCTGGTCGTCTCGCCCCCGGTGATGTTCATGGACGAGCCGACGACCGGCCTCGACCCCCGCAACCGCCAGCAGCTGTGGGACGTCATCAAGCAGCTGGTCTCCGGCGGTACGACGCTGCTGCTGACCACCCAGTACCTGGAAGAGGCCGACCACCTCGCCCACGACATCTGCGTGGTCGACCACGGCCGCGTCATAGCCCGCGGCACCGCCGACCAGCTCAAGGCGCAGACCGGCGGCGAGCGTGTCGAGGTCGTCGTGCACGAGCGCGAGCACATGGAGACGGCTTCCGAGGTGTTGCGCGGCTTCGGCAAGGGCGAGACCACGGTCGAGGAGCACACCCGCAAGCTCACCGTGCCCGTCACCGGCGGCGCGAAGCTCCTCGCGGAGGTCATCCGCGAACTGGACACCCGCGGCATCGAGATCGACGACATCGGCCTGCGCCGCCCCACCCTGGACGACGTCTTCCTCTCGCTCACGGGCCATATGGCCGAGGAGCGGGAAGAGGGCAACGGAGCGGCGGGCGGCAGCAAGGGTCCCAAGCGCCAGAAGGAGGCCGGCAAGTGAGTGCCGTGACCGACGCCGTGCAGATCGCGGCGCCCTCGAACCCGTTCAGCCAGTCCATCCGCGACTCGCTGGTCGTCGCCAAGCGCAATCTGATCAGGATGTCCCGGATCCCGGAGATGGTGATCTTCGGACTGATCCAGCCGATCATGTTCGTGGTGCTGTTCAGCTATGTCTTCGGCGGCTCCATGCAGATCGGCGGCAGCACCAGCCCCACCGACTACCGCAACTTCCTGATGGCCGGCATCTTCGCGCAGACCGTCACCTTCGCCACCGCGGGCGCCGGCGCGGGCATCGCCGACGACATGCACAAGGGCCTCATCGACCGCTTCCGCTCGCTGCCCATGGCGCGCGGCGCGGTGCTGACCGGGCGCACACTCGCGGACCTCGTGCAGACCGCGCTGACCCTGCTGGTGCTCGCCGTGGTCGCCCTGCTGGTCGGCTGGCGCGTGGGCTCCGACGGCGACACCAACGCGGGCAAGGTTCTCGGCGCCTTCGGCCTGCTGCTCCTGCTGGGGTACGCGTTCACCTGGATCGGTGCGCTGATCGGCCTCTCCGTCCGTACGCCCGAGGCGGCCACGTCCGGCGGACTGATCTGGCTCTTCCCGGTCACGTTCATCTCGAACGCGTTCGTGGACTCCAGCAACATGACGCCATGGCTGCGGCACATCGCGGACTGGAACCCGTTCAGTGCCACGGTGCAGGCCTCCCGTGTGCTCTTCGCCAACCCGGGCCAGTCGAAGTCGGACGCCTGGCCCATGCAGCACTCGATCTGGGCCTCGGTGATCTACTCGGTCCTGATCGTCGTGATATTCAGGACGCTGGCGGTGCGCAAGTACCGCTCGGCGACGGCGTGAGGGCGATGACCGGCCGATCGTGACCTGGGCATGACGGTGCCCCCGGCCGCGCGGCCGGGGGCACCGTCGTAGTCGCTGGTCCTGGGCTCAGCCCTGGTACGGCTCGGCCTTGAGGATCTTCACCGAGGCGAACTTGCCGTTCGGCAGTTCGTACTGGGCGTCCTCGCCGACCTTCTTGCCGTTCACACCGGAGCCCAGCGGGGACTGCGGGGAGTACGTCTCGATGTCGGAGCTGGCGTACTCGCGCGAGGCCAGCAGGAAGTCCAAGGTGTCGTCCTCGTCGCCGTCGAAGGCGATGGTGACGACCATGCCCGGCGCGACCATGCCGTCCGCCGCGGGAGCCTCGCCGACCTTGGCGTTCTCCAGGAGCTGGGTCAGCTGGCGCACACGGAGCTCCTGCTTGCCCTGCTCTTCCTTGGCCGCGTGGTACCCGCCGTTCTCGCGCAGGTCGCCCTCTTCGCGCGCGGCCGCGATCTTGCCGGCGATCTCCGTGCGCGCGGGACCAGACAGGTACTCCAGCTCGGCCCTGAGCTGGTTGTACGCCTCCTGGGTCAGCCAGGTGACGCTCTCACTGGTCTGGGTCACAGGTGCTCCTCGTAGGTACTGGGAATACAAAGCATCGCCCTACCCAGAAGAATGTTCCTTCACGGGTGGGCGAAACCACGAGCCTAACAATTCAGTGGCTCGGAGGGGAGGACATAAGACATCAGAATTACGTCAATGCAGGTCAGGGGCTAGGTGCTGAGGGTGATGTCAGCCCGTGTCCGTTCCCGTTCCGTGTCTGTTCGGTTCCGCTCAGTCCGCATGGCAGCCGAGCAGCTCCGCCGTGGAGCCCCGGGCCGTCGTACGCAGGGTAACCACCTTGTCGATACGAGAGGAGTGCTGGTCGAAGCGGAAGTCCGCGCGGCCCACCTCGGTGCCGTCGGCACTCTGGGAGCGGACCGTGCAGTAGCCGCTCGCATCCGTGTCCTTGCGCACCTCCAGGTGCGCCTCGACCGCGCTGTCGGAGACGGCCTTGAAGGTGATCACCTCGGCGCTGATCTTGTTGCCGCCGACGTAGTAGTAGGCGAACCAGCCCACCAGTACGAGCAGGGCCACTCCCAGCACACTGCCGACGACCTTGAGCTTGCGGTCGGCGCGTTCGTCCGCGGAGCGGCCGTACCGGCCCTCGGGCAGTTGCACCGTACTCATGATCGTCCTCTCCGCGAGGTCCACGAGGCAGGACCCCGGAATTATTCGCCCCCCGATTCCGTCACTATAGAAGCCGCCCATCAAGCCGATTAACGCCGGGCGCCGACTTGCCGACTGGCCGACTTACTGAGGATTGAGTCTTGACTGACCAGCTGCGACTGATGGCCGTGCACGCCCACCCCGACGACGAGTCGAGCAAGGGCGCGGCCACCATGGCGAAGTACGTGTCCGAGGGGGTGGACGTGCTGGTCGTGACCTGCACGGGCGGGGAGCGCGGCTCCATCCTCAATCCGAAGCTTCAGGGCGACAAGTACATCGAGGAGCACATCCACGAGGTACGCAAGAAGGAGATGGACGAGGCCCGCGAGATCCTCGGCGTCAAGCAGGAGTGGCTCGGCTTCGTGGACTCCGGCCTGCCCGAGGGCGACCCGCTGCCGCCGCTCCCCGAGGGCTGCTTCGCCCTTGAGGACGTGGACAAGGCGGCCGGTGAGCTGGTCAGGCAGATCCGCTCGTTCCGCCCGCACGTGATCACCACGTACGACGAGAACGGTGGTTATCCGCACCCCGACCACATCATGACCCACAAGATCTCGATGGTGGCGTTCGAGGGCGCGACGGACCGTGAGAAGTACCCGGAGTCGGAGTTCGGCCAGGCGTACCAGCCGCAGAAGCTCTACTACAACCAGGGCTTCAACCGCCCGCGCACCGAGGCGCTGCACAACGCCATGCTGGACCGCGGCCTGGAGTCGCCGTACGGGGAGTGGCTGAAGCGCTGGTCGGAGTTCGAGCGCACCGAGCGCACGCTGACCACACACATCCCGTGCGCCGAGTTCTACGAGATTCGCGACAAGGCGCTGATCGCGCACGCCACGCAGATCGACCCCGAGGGCGGCTGGTTCAAGGTCCCCATGGAGGTCCAGAAGGAGGTCTGGCCGACCGAGGAGTACGAGCTCGTGAAGTCCCTCGTCGATACCTCCCTCCCCGAGGACGACCTCTTTGCGGGCATCCGCGACAATGCCTGACATGAGCGCAAGCCTGGCACTGACGCACCTCGTCCCCCTCGCCAAGGAGGTCGACCAGAACAAGGTCACCCCCGGCGTCCTCGGCTTCATCGTTTTCGCGGTGATGGCCCTGGCGGTATGGGGCCTGATGAAGTCCATGAGCAAGCACATGGGCAAGGTCACCTTCGAGGAGGACCCCGAGAACGACGCGGCGGCCTCCGGCAAGGGCGCCGGCGCGGGCTCCGGTCCCGCCTCGGCCTCGGCCTCGGCCTCGGCCTCCGCCTCCGGCGGGAAGGCCTCACCCGCGAAGGGCTGAGCCACCGGGCGACGAACGGCTCGTTCGTGCGAGCCGTTCGTTCGTGCGCACGCCTTCGGCGTGCCTCAGCGCGAGTGGTCCGCCAGTGACAGCAGCAGGTGCGCGGACTCCGGCCGCAGATGGTCGGAGTGCGCGCCCGCCGGGCCGCTGCCGCGGACGTACACCTCGCTCGCGTCGACGCTGACGAAGCGGTGGTCGAGGACGTCGTGCGGATACGGCTCCTCGACGCCCCGCATCGTGATGGCGGACACCGGCGCGGGCGCGGTGCCGATCCCCGCGTACCCGATGCCCGCCCGCTTCTCGGCGCGCAGATGCCAGAAGCCGGTGGCGCGGTCGTGCTGGGAGTAGGTCGCCACGACGGGGCCGCGCAGGGGGGCCTCGGCGAGGGCGGTGAACGTCGACGCGAAGGCGTCGCGGGGGCTGGCCATCTGCAGGAGCAGCATCGAGTCGACCGTGAACGGGCGGCCGGGCGGCTGCGGAGTGGACCAGCCGAGCGTGGTGCCGTCTCGCCGGTTCGCCGCCCACTGAACCGCCTCGCACAGGAATCGGCAGCCGAACGAGTGCCCCACCAAGTGCAGGTACTGGCCGCCGCGGTTCGCCAGGACAGGAGCGGCCGCCGGATCCGCCCGACGGGTGTCCAGATAGCCGAGCAGTTGCCCGATGACCCCCGCGGCATGGCCGCCGCCGGTGGACATGGCGTGGGCGCGGTCCCGGATGCGCCGATAGCCACCTAGCGACGGCAGAGAGCGGGACGGCCAGCGAACCAGGACCGGCCACGGGACGAACGGTCGCCCCGGAGCGTCGAGCCGCGGATAGATGTCGCGGCGCCCGTCGTACTGCCGCGAGACAAGGCCGAGCAGGTCGCGTACGGCTTCCAGCGCCGAATCCCGGGAGGTCTGCCAGCCATGGACGTACACGACGATGTCGCTGGCCCATGGCGGCGGGGTGAGCTTCTGGGCGAAGTACGCGTCGAGCTGTGCGGCGGGCACCGGGCGCGGGCCCGACCGAGTGGGCCGTAGCGGCCAGCCGGACTCATCGAGGTCGAAGGTGTGGACGTCGAAGGCGTGGCCGTCGAGGGCGCGCACCCCGGCCGCCATGGCGTTCATAGGGTGGTCCGCTCCAGTCTGTTGTCCATGCCGCAGTGCAGGGTGTAGGCGAAGCCGAGCGGGTTGCTCCAGGTGTCGGCGAAGTGCCGGGCCAGTGCGTGGGCGATCTCGCCGGCGGTTTCCTGGCCGCCGAGATAGCGCTTGACGTACGCGTACGCGTACTCGGCGGCGAACATCTGCGGCATCTCGATCTGGGGCCCCAGCACGCCGCCCGCGCCCGCTCCGATGAGGGCGCCCCCCAGGTGAACCAGCTCGGCGGAGCCGGGCAGCCCCGCGTAGCAGGCGTTGAGCAGGACCAGGGGGCGGTGGGAGAGCAGCGGGTCGGCGGTCGCACGCTGAGCCAGGAGGGTGCGGGCGTTGATGTCCTTGTGGTCGCTCAACTGCACCACGAACGAGGGGGAGTTGTCGTCGGGGGCGCTCCGGAAGTGTCCGTGGCACCAGAAGTACATCAACTGCTCATCGAGCCCATCCGATCGAAAGGCGTCCAGCAGCTGTTTGCGCAGGGTGCGTTCGACGGGAGTGGTGTCCGTGGTGAGGGGGGTCTCGACGTCGGCGGCTCTGGTGACACCCTCCGGATCGATGCCCTTGTCGTGGTTCAGGCTCACCACCGGTACGGGGGGCGGCAGCGCGGACTCGTCGTCCGCGAAACACGGGCACGAGCTGCCGGTCTGTTCGATCTGGTGCCGGTAGCCGAGGAAGCGGCGGAAGACGTCGTCCGGGCCGTCGGGGTCCTCCGGCAGACAGAGCATCGGCCACGGCAGGAACAGGTTGGAGTCGACGCGGATGCGCAGCGGCTCTTCGCGGCTCAGCGCGCTCGTCAGGATGTCGCGGAAGCGCCGAGTGCCCGGACCGCCGTCGCCGAGGAGCTCGCCGTACAGCAGGTAGGCGCCCTGCCGGGCCAGCTCGTCGAGGATCTCGCGCCGTTCCTCCCTGGGCTCCGCGGTGAGATCCGGGCAGGTGGCGTACGGGAACCGGGGGCGGTCGGCGACGGGGATGCCGTGCTCGTCCACGGGCTGGAAGTCGACCAGTTCCCGCTTCCACAGCGCCCTCAGGTCCGCCGCGGCGGCGGTCACCGAGGCGGGCTTCACGTTCAGCTTCAGCGCGTGCTCGGTCGGGGACGGGGGAGTGGCCGGGCCGTACAGCCGGGCCCTTATGTGGTCGTCGGCGTACGCGTCGAGGGCGAGGACCAGGTCCGGGTGGCGGACGGAGGCAGCCGGGTGCCGGGTGAAGCCGTGGCTCGGGTCCTGGACCACCCGGGTGGGAAGTTCGCGCGCCATGGGGCTCAGGCCCTCCGCGCGGGTTCGGGAGCCGTCATCCGCGGGACCGGGCTGGACGACGCGATCACGTCGATCTCCGTCTCCACCTGTTGCAGGACGGTCCCGGTGGCCTGGTCGGCGAGGGTGAAGCGGATGCGGTGGCGGCCGGGGCGGTGCGGGGTGAAGCGGAACTCCGCGGCTTCGGTGCTGATGGCGTGGAGGGGCTCGATGTCGGCGTGCGTGAGGGGGACGGCGCGGGCGGTGAGCGGGGGGAGGGGGCCGGTGGACCACGGATGGTGGACGCCGGGAACGACCTTGAGGGCGATACGGGAGGCGGTGTCCGGGGCGGGGATGTCGTCGAGGAGGGTCAAGCGGACGTGGGACCTGGCGGCATCCGGGTGGTAGGTGCCGGGGCGGGGTTCGGGCTGGGTGTAGCGGGCGGCGCGGGGGATGAGCAGATCGCCGTCCTCGGTCCACTCCACGGCGTCCAGCAGGGCGGGGGGACAGCGGCGGGCCAGTTCGTACGGTGGCGCCGTGCCGATCGCCGACTCGGCGAGGTCGACCCAGGCCTCGCCCGCCTCGTCGCCGATGACGCGGAACGAGTCCCGGACGTCACCCGCCCATCGGTGGTTCAGGAACCGGTGGGAGGGGTCGTGGAGGGCGCGCTCCAGCAGGGTCCAGGCCCTGCCGTGGGGGCAGTCGGCGGCTTCGAAGAGCTGGGTGGCCTCGTCGAACAGCAGGTCGGCTTCATTCCGGCCTTCGTCCGTCCCGGTCTCCCGGGCGAGGGTCAGGGCGTGGTGGTGCAGCGCCCAGGCCTGGCCGAGTCGGTCGGACACGTCGCGGAAATGCTGTGTCACGGCAGGGAAAAGGTTCTTCCACGTGGATCCGAACCGGTCCACCTTGGCGAGAACCCACCACAGGTCGGCCCATGCCGCACCACGACGGTCGCCTTCTGCCTCGTGCAGGAAGCGAGCCTCCTCGACGAGATCCTCCGGGCCGGTGAGGCCCAACTGGAGTGACAGCCGCCCGAGTTCTGTGCCGGCCCAGGCCACGCCCCGTGCCTCACCGACCGCGTGGAACGCCTCCCGCGCGGAGTACAGGAGCTTCTCCGCGTCCTCGACCTCGCCGCGCAGCAGGCACAGCCGCCCGTACTGGAACACGGTCCATGCCTCGCCGCGCCGGTCGCCCGCGACCTGGTGGGCCTCCACGGCACGCCTGAGTAGCGGTCCGGCGGCGCGCAGGTCGCCTCGGTCGCAGTGCACGGTGGCGCGGGTGAGGAGGGTCCAGGCGTCGGCGCCCCGGCCGGAGGGGAGGGTGGAGAGGTGGTGGTCGGCCTCTGCGAGGAGGCCTCTTTGACAGGCGGTGACGGCCTGTTCCAGGAGGGCGTCGCCCTCGGGCGCGTGCGCTCCGAGGAGTGCCGCCGCCAGCTCCGGCTGTCCGGATTCCCGCGTGGCGACGGCGAGGGGCACCTCCAGGGTCACTTCTCCCGTCCTGGCCCACAGGACCTGCCGGAGCACCAGCAATTCGGCGAGTCGGCCGCGTTGGGCCAGTTGGTCCGCCAGAGGATCGACGAATTCGTTTGCCACGATCGCACGATCGACAAGGCCGACGAAGGCGGCCGGATGGTCGCCGAACGCGGCGGGGTTCTCCTCCGCGGCGTCGACGAGTGCCTGTGCGGCATCGGCCGCCCTGCCATCTAGTTCGGCGTCGCTCCAGTCCCGTACGACGAGCGAACGGATCAGGGGGTGCAGCCGGAGGGTCCCCTCGCCGGTCGGGTGAAGCAGTTCGTAACGGCACAGCTCCCGGACTGCCGTGGCGGGCCGGTCCCCTAGCGTGTGCACGAGATCCGCGGGCAACTCCTCGGCGCCCAGGGCGGCCAGGGAGTCGAGAAGCCCCCTCGCCTCATCGCTCATCCACGTGGGGGCCGGTAACCGGAAGACAGTGGGGAGACGCCCACTCTCCATCGCGGCCGCCAGCTGGGCTCCCACGACCCGGGCGAGCAGAGGATTGCCGCTCGCGGCCTCCACCAGCTCTTCGGGGAGTTCCGCCACGGCTGTCGGGCCACGGCTCCCTGCTGTCTCGAGGATGAGCGCCGAGGCGTCGGCTCGGTCCAGCGGGCGCAGGTGACAGAGCGCCACCTGCGCGCCTTGAGGTGGCCGGGCGTCCGCCGAGCCCACCAGAAGGAACGACAGCGTCCTGGAGAAGGCGCTGACCAGGTCGGCGAGCAGGCGATCCGCCGCGGTGCCCGTGGGGACTCCGTCCACGACAACGACCGCGGGGTGGGCGAGGAACAGCTGCCGACAGACATGGACGACCGCGTTCGGAACCATCGCCGGAACGTGTCCGACCACCTCGGCGAGAGCCCTCGAACCGGCCTCACCACATGCCCCCAACAACCGCAGCAGCGTGACATCGGAACGGAGCCCGAAGTCCGCGACGCGCACGCGGTGCACCGGAAGTCCTCGCTCCTCGGCGAGCTGCCGCGCGAGCACGCCGAGAAACGCGGACTTGCCCATGCCGGGCTCCCCGGTCACCACCAGGGGGCGACCACCTGCCAACTGCCTTCGCACACCGGCCAGTTCGCGCGACCGCCCGACCAGCACCACCGGATCCCCCTCGTCCCCGAACATCCCCGTACGCCCTACCGAGCCGTGCTCACCGCCACCCCCATAACATCCCGGGCATGCCGCCCCGGCACCATCCCCAACCGCCAGGCCTGCCACCCGGCGTCCAGGTCCACCCCCCGCTCCAGCAACAGCTGATACGCCTCGATGTAGTCGTCCAGCTTCGCGTCCCGGGACGCATGGCCGGTGCGGGAGAGCTGGGCGAGTTCCTCCTGGGCGACCGCCGCGCCGACCTCGTAGCCGCCCGGGGCGGCGTACGGCAGGAGCGTGCACCTCAGGAACTTGGCCCAGTCCTCGCCCCGGTGGTCGCCGTACGACGTGAAGAGGGCGATCGCCTCCTCGCAGAGGGTCAGGGCCTGTTGGGTACGGGCGTTTCCGGCGTCCACGACCGCGAGCTCCAGGCAGGTCCATGCCTCGCCGTGGGCGACGCCGATGCGCTGGAAGTCGGCGCGGGCGTCGACGAGGAGCTGGCGGGCGAAGCCCGAGTTGCGCAAGGAGCCGGTCTGGGCCGCGCGTTGGTCGCGGGTGACGCGGGCCGAGTGGTGGCGGGCGCACGCCAAGCCGTAGACGTCGCGCATGCGCGAGAACATGGTCCTGGAGCGCTCCAGTTCGCGCACCGCCTGGTCCAGGTTGCCCGTCTCCTCCAAGGCCTGGCCCAGGTAGTAGACCGTCCATGCCTCCCCGCGCGCGTCCTCGTTCTCGCGGTGACGGGAGGCCGCCTGGCGCAGGCCGGCGACCGCGGTGGACGGGTCGCCGTCGACGAGGCGGGCGCGGGCCAGCTGGGTGAGGGCCCAGGCCTCGCCGCGGGCGTCGCGGGTGCGGCCGTACAGGTCGAGGGCCTCGCGCAGTTCGCGTTCGGCGCGCGGTACGTCGCCCATGCGCAGGCCCAGCTGGCCGAGCTGGAAGTGGGCCCAGGCCTCGCCGTGCACGGACTCGCCCTCGCGGTGCAGGACCAGGGCCTGGGTGAGGAGTTCCAGGGCCCGGGCGAGCCGGGAGCGGTCCCGCTCGACCGCCGCCAGCGCGTGCATCGTCCAGGCGCGGTCGGCCGCGAGGTCGGGGGAGGCCTGGAGGTCCATGGCCTCCTGGAGTTTGGCCGCCGCCTCGGTGAGGTTTCCCTGGTGGTGGAGGGTGATGCCCAGGGAGCACAGCGCCCTTGCCGCGCCCGCGTCGTGGTGGGCCTCGAAGTAGAGGTCCACCACCGAGGTGAGGGTCGTGCGGGCCTTGTCCAGTTCGCCCAGCTGGCGGGCCGCGATGCCCGTGCGCCACTGGACCGAGCGGACCAGCAGGCCCTGGTCGACGGCCTGCGTCAGCTCGCTGATCTCGCCCAGGCGGTAGAGGTCGCCGCGCAGGAGGCAGTAGTCGCACAGGGCGCCCAGCAGGTTCAGTACGGCTGCCTGGTTGACGCCTTCCGCCTGCCGCAGTGCCGCCGTGATGAAGCTCGACTCGTCGTCCAGCCAGCGGAGCGCGGCATCCAGAGACGTGAAGCCGTGCGGCCCAAACTGATCCGCGCGTGTCGACGTCTTGCCGTCCACCAGGCGGATCACCGAGTCCGCCAGCTCCGCGTAGTTCACGATCAGGCGTTCCTGTGCCGCCGTACGCTCGGACGGCTCCTCCTCGTCCAGGAGGCGGGCGCCGGCGAAGGCCCGTACGAGATCGTGCAGGCGGTAGCGGCTGCCGCGGACGTGGTCGATGAGGCCCGCCCGGGAGAGGGCGGTGAGGTGGCGGGTGGCCTCCGGCTCGTCCGTGGCAAGCAAGGACGCCGCCGCGGCCGTGCCCAGGGAGGCGCGGCCGGCGAGGGCCAGGCGGCGCAGGAGCCGTCGTGCCATGTCCGACTGGTCCGTGTAGCGCAGCCAGAGGACTCGCTCGACCGGTTCCACCGGGCCGTACGCCGCCAGGTCGGAGGCCAGTTGGCGCGGGGTACGGGGGCCGAGGGAGGAGCCCGCGATGCGCAGGGCCAGGGGCAGTCCGCCGCACAACTCCCGTACGCGGTCGGAGGATTCGGCGTCGTAGGGACCCGAGGCGTCCTGCGCCGACGCGTTCAGCAGCTCCTCGGCGCCCCCCGCGTCCAACGCCTCGACGGGCATCTGGTGCACCCAGGCGGGGAGGTCGGCGGGCAGGTCGAGCGGTTTGCGGGCGGTGACCAGGACCAGGCTCTCGGAGCGCTCGGGGACGAGCACCCGTACCTGCTCGGCGTCCGACGCGTCGTCGAGGACGATCGTGACCGGCAGCCCGGTCAGATGCTGGTGGTACAGCTCGCTCAGTCGCCTGACCTGCTGGTCCTGGGAGGAACGCTCGCGGAAGAGGAGCTGTTCGCGGGGTGCGCCGAGGCGGTTGAGGAGGTGGAGCAGTGCGTCGCGGGTGGTCAGCGGCGGGTCGTCCGGGCTGTCGCCCCGCAGGTCCACCACGCACGCGCCCCGGAACTGGTCCTTGAGATCGTGCGCCGCCCGGATCGCCAGCGTGCTGCGGCCGGAGCCGGGCGCGCCGTGCAGCACGACGACCGTCGGCTTCGACTCCGTGCTCGCCCGTGCCGCGTGCACCCACTGCGCGACCCGCGACATCTCGGCCCGGCGGCCCGTGAACGGGCCTTCCGGCTCGGGAAGTTGGCCGAAAGACTGCTCCAGGACACTGCGCCGCCGCGCCGCCGCGCTCTTGTCGGTGCGCCGCAGCTGGGGCGCACCCTGCTTCGCGCCCGTGGAGGCGCTGAGCACCCGCTGCTGGTCGAGGAACGGGCGGATGCCCCGCACCTCCAGCGCTGTCAGCCACTGCAGGCGCAACTGCTCGGCGCCGCCGGGCTGGCCCAGGGCACCGGCGCGGCGGCTCGCGGCCGGCAGGTGCGAGGCCGTCACCTTGAGCACGGTGGCCGCCGCGCCCGCCACCGCCACCGTGGCGCCCGCGCAGAACGCCGTCCCCGCGCCCGTATCGAGCGCCAGGTCCGCGACGACGGCCGCGACTGCCGCAACGGCCGTGACCAGTAAGGACGTTCCGGCGCCCTCCCGGGCGTAGCGCTGTCCGAACGTCAGCCGTCCCGCCTCCGCCTCGTCGAGGGCCCGCGTATATGCCCCGTACTCCTCGGCGGCCGTCTCTCCCATGGCGTCGAGCGCGGCCCGCGCCCTCGACAGCAGCACGGCCCCGTCGAAGCGTCCTCCCGAGCGCCGTACCTCTTCCTCCACGGCCCGGGCCAACAGCCGCTCGGCCTCCGCCCGATGGCTGTCCCGCATGTCACGTCCCCCTCCGGCAGCAACTCCCTTGCCTATGAGTGTCCTTCGTGCGGGACGCGAAGGCGAGAGGCCCGGCGATCATTCGGGCAGGGCCGCCCCGGTCATTCACGCACCGCGTGCCCCTTGGACAGCGCGAGGAACACGCACGCGCAGGCGAGCGCCGCCTCCGCCACCGCGCAGGCCAGGGCCTGGACGAGAGGGGCGCCCGGCTGCGCGGTGGTTATGTCGAACCAGGCGTCGAGCACCGCGACCGAGGCCGTCGCCGACGCGGTCAGCCGGGCGTGCGGACTGCCGCGCAGGCCCAGCGCGGCGGTGGCCGCGCAGCCCGCGGCCATCAGCACGTCGAGTCCCACCCAGGCCACCTGCCAGTTCCGCACCTCGGCGCTCGCCGGGAGCGTACGGACGAGGAGCACCATCCACGGCACGAGCGCCACGGCGGTGGCGCCGAGCAGCACGAGAGCCCACTTGGTCCGCATCCCGGCGCGATTCGTTCCGGCACGATTCGTTCGCATGCCTCCACGATAGAACCGCAGAGGAAATTCTGCAAAGGAAATTTTGCAGAACTCATTCTGCGGAAGGAAGCGGGCCGGGGATACTGGTCGCATGCCCGACCCCGAGCTGACCAGCCTCGAACGCACCGCCCTGTACAAGTCCCTCGGCAACCCCCTGCGCCGCCGCATCCTCGACTACCTGGGCCGGCACGGCGAGGCGAACTCCACCGTGCTCGCCAGGGAGCTCGGCGAGAGCTCCGGCACGACCAGCTACCACCTGCGCAAGCTCGCCGAGCAGCACCTCATCGAGGAGATCCCGGAGAAGTCGGGCGGCCGTGAACGCTGGTGGCGGGCCCTCCCGTTCAGCCACACCGCACCCGATCCGGCCACGATGCGCCCCGAGGAGTACGCCGCCGCCGAGGGCGTGGCACGCCTGAAGATCGAGATGGACACCGAGCTCTATCTCCGGGCCCACAAGGAGTACGCGGGGCCCGAGGGGTGGTCCCAGGTCCAGCGCTCCGGCAACTGGATGACCAGGGACGAACTCGTCGACTTCGTACGCGAGTACCGCGCGCTCCTGGACCGGTACGGCCACCCTCGTGAAGACGCCCCCGAAGGGGCACGCCAGGTGTACCTGCGCTTCTATGCCGTCCCGGAGGCCGTGGCGGAGCGGGGGAGTGAGCCGACCGGCCCATGAGGGCGGCCTTCGATCCCCGTCCCGGGCCGCGAAATTGCGCGGAACGCGGGTAAGTCCTAGCGCCGGTTGTCGTCCTGATGTTCCGCAGCCCCTGGCACTTCCTCGGCGGCGGAGCCCTCTTCGTGAGACAGGCGGTAGGCGACGGCGAGTCCCCAGGGGACGCCGAAAAGGAGGACGAGGGCGAGGCCGAGAACGAGTGGAGCCGGGCGTGCGGCACCGACTCCCGCACACACGACGGCCATGGCGACACAGGTGCGGGCCAGCGGCCGGTAGAGCCCGCGGTCCGGGCGCCAGACGCGCAGGGAGGTCGCGAGCACCGTCGTCGCGCAGAGCACGACCGCCGCGCCCCCGCAGAGCACCCAGGCCGTGGCGGCGGGGGTCCTGCTGTCGTGGGCGTGCTCGACGAGGCCGACCATCGCGGCCCCCATGGCGGCCATCGCGGCCATGAGCGGCAAGTGGATCAGCATCCACTGCACGGTGCTCGCGCGGGTGGGCCTGGGCCGCCGGTGTCCGGCGAAGTCGAAGTACGTCCACCAGGCACCGAAGCCGACGACGACGGCGACGAGTCCGACGGCGAGGGTGAGCGCGTTGGTCGGCTCGTGGGTCAGTCCGTCGACCACTCCGGTCACGGTCTCGCCGAGCACGATGATGATGAACAGCCCGAACCGTTCGGTGAGCGCGTCGGTCACGCTGAGAGCGACCGCCTGTACCGGGGTGGCCGTACCGACCATGACCGCGAACCCCACCAGGTAGACGACGGCCCAAAGGCCCCACGTCAGCACGCGGACGCCTGCGGGCAGGGCGGCGCTCGCGGCCAGGAGGACCGCGGAGACTGCCGTCCCGGTCACGAACAGCGTGCTGGGGCGGCGGAATTCGGGGCTGTCACCGCGTGCGGCCAGCAGCCACAGCACCGCCAGCACGGCGAACAGCACCCCCGCGGCCACGGCGAACGCGACTCCGCGTGCGCCACCCGCCTCGGGGATGAACGCACCCAGCGGCACGAGTACCAGGATCTGCAGCAGGAACATGATCCGGCCGCGAGCATCCTCGCGCCCGTGCAGTTCGTGGTGGAGGGTGCCGTTGAACCAGGCGATCCACACCAGCGCGAACACCGCGGCGAACTCACCCAGCCCGTGCCAGGTCAGGTGCCCGGCCAAGTGGTGGGCAGCCTGGGCGACCAGCACGACCACCACCAGGTCGTAGAACAGTTCGAGCGGGCCGACCACCCGCTCGCGCGGCTGCTCGCCATGGGCGCGCGGAGGCTGCCACAGCTGACGGCGCAGCCGGGCCCACTGCTCGTGTCGCGAGGCCATGCGCGCAGGGTAGATCGGCTAGCGGACGAACGCCTCGGATACGGCCCACAGCCGGGCCGCGTTCCCCGGGTCCAGGGCGTACGGCGCGACGCCGGCGACGGCACCGGCTCGCTCGGTGACGGGCCGGGACTGCGCACAGTCCTCGAAATAGCGGCCGGTGATGCCTTCCACCGTCGGCGAGGCGGCCAGCAGCACCGAGGTCGCGGCGCCCTGCTCCACCGTCTTCTGGGGTGGCAGCGCGAGTTCGCCCGAGGCGATGAAGTCGGCCACCTGCTGCATGTCCATGTGCCGGGCGAGGGACGTGTCCGCGATGTTGCCCGGCATCAGCGCGTTGGCGGTGATGCCGTCGTCGGCCCAGCGTTCGGCGGCACCGACGGCGAACAGGGCGTTGGCGGTCTTCGACTGACCGTAGGAGGTCCAGGGGTCGTAGGGACGGAAGCGGTAGTCCAGGTCGTCGAAGACGACCGGTGAGAAGAGGTGGCCGATGGAACTCACCGAGACGATCCGTGCGCCGTCCGCCGCCGCGAGTGCCGGGTGGAGGCCGGTGGCGAGGGCGAAGTGGCCCAGGTGGTTGACGCCGAACTGCGTTTCCCGGCCGTCAGATGTGCGGGTGAGTTCCGGCGGGGCCATCACTCCGGCATTGTTGACCAGGATGTGCAACGGGCCTTGCCAGGCCGCCACGAACGCCGCGACCGTCGACCGGTCGGCCAGGTCGAGCCGCCCCACCGTCAACTGTCCTGAGGCGGGCGGCAGTTCCTTCTCCAGGCGCTCCGCCACGCGGGCACCCGCTTCGGTGTCCCGCACGGCCAGCGTGACGTCGGCGCCCGCCGCGGCGAGCGCCCGGGCCGTCTCCACCCCGATTCCGGAACTGGCTCCGGTCACCACGGCCCGGCGGCCGCGCAGGTCGACGCCGTCGATCACTTCGGCGGCGGTTGTGCTTGCCCCGAACGTGTGGGGCGTCTGAGGTGCGGACATGAGGTGAGTCTCCTGAACCGAATGAACTTGAACTGAATGAACCGAATGACATGCGTGAAGTGGGCCGGCCCCGCGACGGGAACCCGTGAGGCGCCGACCGGCCCTCAGCCGTTGAGCGTCCCCATGAACTCGGGTGCGTAGCGGTCGCCGGTGACCGCGCCGTGCGGGGCGACCGCCTCGATCGCGGCGATGTCGTCGGCGGTGAGAGTCACCTCGGTCGCGGCGACGTTCTCCTCCAGGTAGCGGCGGCGCTTGGTGCCGGGGATGGCGACCGCGCCCTGGTGCTGGACCCAGGCGAGTGCCAGCTGGGAGGGCGTGACGTCCTTGCCGGCGGCGATGCGGCGGACCTCGCGGACGACATCGAGGTTGCGGTCGAAGTTCTCGCCCTGGAAGCGGGGGTCGGTCCGGCGCCAGTCGTCCTCGGCGAAGTCGTCGGGGCTGGTGATCGAGCCGGACAGGAAGCCGCGCCCCAGCGGGGAGTAGGCGACCAGACCGATCCCCAGTTCCGAGAGGGTGTCGCGCACTCCGTTGTGCTCGATGTCGCGCTCGAAGAGCGAGTACTCGGTCTGCACCGCGGCGAGCGGGTGCACGGCATGGGCGCGCCGGATCGTCTCCGCGGACGCCTCGCACACGCCGATGTGCCGGACCTTGCCCTCGGCGACCAGCTCGGCCAGCGCGCCGACGGTTTCCTCGATCGGCACCTTGGGGTCGATGCGGTGCAGGTAGTAGAGGTCGACGTAGTCGCTGTCCAGGTGCCGCAGCGACCGGTCGAGCGCGCGGCGTATGTAGTCCGGCCGGCCATTGAGGTCGCGTACCTCGCCGTCATCGGTGATCTCCACGCCCGTCTTCGTGGCGAGGACGACGGCATCCCGGCGCCCGGCCACCGCCTTGCCGACCAGCTGCTCGTTGACGAACGGGCCGTAGCTCTCGGCGGTGTCCAGCAAAGTGACGCCGAGTTCCAGCGCACGGTCGATGGTGGCCAGCGACTCCGTCTCGTCGGTGGCGCCGTAGAAGACGCTCATGCCCATGCAGCCCAGGCCTTGGGTGCCTACCGTCAGGCCCTGGCTGCCCAGTGCTTGCCTTTCCATGGCTTCTCCTCGCGTAACGGGCCGGGGTGGGCACCTCGGCCTCACATCTCATTGACATGTGTATATTAGACGCGTTTATGGCATATTGCACTCTTCTGCGGCTTTCCTGGACGCAAGGATCGAGCTGTGGGCGGACACGTGGAGGCCGTAGTGGTCAGTGAGCGCACCGACCCGCGCATCACGCGGACCACCGGCGCCCTGCGGCAGGCCGTCGTCGAACTCGCCTCGCAACGGCCCGTCTCCCAGATCACGGTCGCCGACCTGGCCGAGCGCGCGGGCGTGACCCGGGCGACCTTCTACAACCGCTACGGCACCGTGTTGGATCCGCTCATCGAGGTGCTCGACGCCGACCTGGAGACCGGGCACCGGCGGGAGGACCGGCGCCGCGCCGAGGGGTACCCGGGCCTGGAACTCCTGCGTCTGGCCGTCTCGGAGGTGGCCGACCACGTCGAGCGGTTCGGGGACCTCTACCGGCACGCCCTCGGCGACCCCGCGGACCGCGGTGTCTACGACGCGCTGGTGCGCCACTTCAACGACTACGCCCTGGCCTACCTGGCGCGCGGCGCAGACCGCGGTCTTCCCGGCGTTCCCGGCACAGGCCACCACCAGGTGGTCGCGCAGTTCCTGGCGCACGGTTTCGCCGGAGCCGTCAAGGCGTGGCTCAGTGACCCGGACGTCACCCGGGAGGACCTCGTCGACGCCGCCGTGACGTGCGCACCCGCCTGGTGGGCGTCCGCGGGCGAGGCCCGGGACGCCGACAACTGCGTGTAGGCGTGGGTGAGCGCGGTCCGAAGGCCGCTGTCATCTCCGCACCCCGATGCCTTCCGTCCCTGGTCAGGACGGATGCCGCCTGACCTATGCTGACGTGGTGAGCAGCGAACCGGTCCCGCCGCAGGACACCGCCGTCGAGCTGATGCGGGCGATGACGCGGCTGCGGGCGCGGCTGCGCACCGAGGCGCCGATCGACGACCTGCCGTGGAACTGGTCGCATCTGACCACGCTGCACCGGGTCGTGACGGACGGTCCGATGACGGTGAGCGAGCTCGCGCAGGCCGAGCACGTACGGCGCCAGTCGATGGCGGAGACCGTGACCGCTCTGCGCGACGGTGCGCTGGTCACCACCGCCAAGGACCCGAACGACGGGCGCAAGTCCCTGGTGAGCGCGACCCCCGCCGGACGGGCGCTGACCGAGCGGATCCCGGCGGCCCGTGAGGCATGGCTGGCCGGCGTGATCGGGACCGCGCTCAGAGCCCCCGAGCGTCGGTCGCTCGACAAGGCCGCCGAGATCATGAATCGCCTGGCCGACTACGAGACTCCTTAGCGTGAGTGCCCTTGGCGTCCTGCCGCGCTCAGGGCGGCGAGGTCCGCGGTGCTGATGATCTCGGCCTGGCTCGGGAAGACCTTCTCCACGAGGACCTGGTGCACCTCCGGGTCGGGGTCGGCGGTGGCGTCGGCCAGGAGGAACAGGCGGTAGTCCTCGTCGGCCGCCTGCCGCAGGGTCGTCAGCACCACGCCGCCGGTGGAGAGCCCGGCGAGTACCAGGGTGTCCACGTTCCGGGCGCGGAGCTCGGCGCGCAGATCGGTGTCGCCCGCGAAGGCGCTGATCCGTATCTTGCGCACGGTCAGATCGCCCTCCTCGGCCTTCAGGGACTCGTGCACCGCCGTCGCAGGGGTGCCGTCGGTGAGGTACCCGGCCGCGGCGGCCTGGGAGAACGTCTTGTTGTGGGCGGGCACGGCGGCGGCGTCCTCCTCCGTGAGCGCGACGCGTACGAAGACGACGTGCGCACCGTGGGCGCGGGCCCAGGCCAGTGCCTCGCCCGCGCGGGCGAGCACGCCCTCCGGGTCGGGCACGGCGCCGAGCACGAGGGGCTGGAAGTCCATCAGCAGCAGTGCGGTGCGGGCCGGGTCGATGGTGGGGGTGGTGTGCGTACCAGTGGTCATGTCGGTGGATCGGCTTTCTGTGCTGTGTGGGGGGTCTCTGGATGGGCCGGCGCCCGGGGTCGGGCTCCGGGCGGCGTGGGTTCAGTTCGTGTGCTGCCGGTCGGCCCCGGCCAACTGGCGGTCAAGGACGGTCATGATGAGGACGAGGGCGGAGATCGCGACCAGCACCCACGCGATGAGGTGCAGGCCGCTGTCGTCCACGCCGCTGTGGAAGGCGGTGCCGGTGATCGCCGCTGAGGCGATGGACCCGAGGTAGCCGAAGGTGCGCAGCAGTCCGGAGGCGGTGCCCAGCGCGTTGGCGGGGGCCTCCTGGTAGAGGACGCTCTGGTTGGCGACTGTTCCGGCGCCGGAGGTCAGGCCGAAGACCGCGGTGACGCAGACGACCACCGCCATCGGGGTGCCGCTGTCCAGGAACAGCGCGGCCACCGCGCCGACGAGCAGCAGAACAGCGCAGGCGGTCAGCGGCAGCCGCACCCCCGCCCGCCGCGACACCACCCGGGCGGCCAGGGCGGTCAGCGCGCCCATCGGCATCAGCGCGAGCCCGGCCTGGTAGGCGGAAAGGCCGCGGGCCACCTCCAGCCACTGCGTGAGCCCGTACAGGATCACGTACGTGCCCATCAGGGTCAGGCCGTTGCGCAGATAGGTGCGGGTCAGGGCCCCGTTGGTGACGAGCAGGCGTACGTCGAGGAAGGGCTGGGCGGCGCGCAGCTCCCAGCCGACCAGGGCCACGGCGAGGACCAGGGCGGCGGCGAGCGCGGGCCGGTCGAAGTGCGGCAGCGCGGAGAGGAAGATCATCAGCGCGGTGAGCGAGCCGCCGAAGCCCAGCATGCCCAGCAGGTCGATGCGGGACGCGAAGGCGCGCAGCGAGCCGAAGCGCACCGGGTCGGGGTCCCGCGCGATCCCGGCCCGCGCCAGGATCAGGGCGACGGCCGCGACCGGGATGTTGATCCAGAAAGCGGTGCGCCAGCCCGACCAGCCGATCAGCAGTCCGCCGATGGCGGGACCGATGGCGACGGTGGCGGCACCGGTGATCGACAGACCGCCGAGCACCCCGCGCGGCGGGGCCTCGTGCCCGGCCTGTTCGGCGCGGCGGCGGATCAGCAGCATCGCCGCCGGGTAACCCGCCGAGGTGCCCGCGCCGATCAGTACCCGGGCCACGATCAGCGCTGTCAGCGAGTGGGCCAGCGAGCCGACGATCCCGGCCACGAGCACCAGCGCGATACCGGCGACGAAGATCCGCCGGGGCCCGAACACCTCGGCGAGGCGCCCGGCGGCCGGCTGGGCCAGTGCACTGGTGAGATAGAGGCTGGAGATCAGGATCGCGGTGTCCCCGACGGGGATGCGCAGGGCCGCGGCGATGGAGACCAGTGCCGTCGCGATGATCGAGCTGTTGACCGGATTGAGCGCGGCCCCCAGGTACAGCGGCGCCACAAAGCGTGCGCCGAAGGGATTGCCATGGGGCGCTCCGGCCTCGGCCGCCCGCTCCGGAGCGTGGGTGTCACCGGCGAGGGGCATGGCGCGGTTCCTTCCTCCGGGACCTCCGGGACCTCTGTGGCGGGGGTGGCCTGCCGGGGAGATCCCGATGCTAATGCGCAGGCTGCCTGACAAAGATAAGCAGGATGCCTGCCTATTTCAAGTCCACCCGGGAGTGGCCGGAGGGTTCGGTCGACGGGGGATCGGAGTGCACCTTCCTGAGCCGCGGCCGTGCGTCGTGAGAAGCTGGGCGCCATGAACCGGTTGGCTGATGTGACCTCGCCTTATCTGCTTCAGCACGCGGAGAATCCGGTCGATTGGTGGCCCTGGGTGCCCGAGGCGTTCGAGGAGGCTCGGCGCCGTGATGTACCCGTCCTGCTGTCGGTCGGTTACAGCGCGTGCCACTGGTGCCACGTCATGGCCCACGAGAGCTTTGAGGACGCCGAGACGGCGGCGTTCATGAACGAGCACTTCGTCAACGTCAAGGTCGACCGCGAGGAACGCCCGGACGTCGACGCCGTCTACATGGAGGCCGTGCAGGCGGCGACCGGGCAGGGCGGCTGGCCCATGACCGTGTTCCTCACGCCGGAAGCCGAGCCCTTCTACTTCGGTACGTACTTCCCGCCCGAGCCCCGCCACGGCATGCCCTCCTTCCCGCAGGTCCTGGAGGGCGTGCATGGCGCCTGGACCGGCCGGCGGGACGAGGTCGCCGAGGTCGCGGGGAAGATCGTGCGGGATCTCGCCGAGCGGGAGATGAGTTTCGGGGACGACCAGGTGCCCGGCGAGGAGGAGCTCGCCGGAGCGCTGCTCGGGCTCACCCGGGAGTACGACGCCTCGCGCGGCGGATTCGGCGGGGCGCCCAAGTTCCCGCCGTCCATGGTGATCGAGTTCCTGCTGCGCCACCACGCGCGGACCGGCTCCGAGGGCGCCCTCCAGATGGCCGCCGACACCTGCGAGCGGATGGCGCGCGGCGGCCTCTACGACCAGCTCGGCGGTGGCTTCGCCCGCTACTCCGTCGACCGCGAGTGGGTCGTACCGCACTTCGAGAAGATGCTGTACGACAACGCCCTGCTGTGCAGGGTGTACGCGCACCTCTGGCGCGCCACCGGCTCCGAGCTCGCCCGCCGCGTCGCCCTGGAAACCGCGGACTTCATGGTGCGTGAACTCCGAACCAACGAGGGCGGGTTCGCCTCGGCCCTCGACGCCGACAGCGACGACGGGACCGGCAGGCATGTCGAGGGCGCGTACTACGTGTGGACGCCCGAGCAGCTCCGCGACGTGCTCGGCGAGGAGGACGGCGGGCTCGCCGCCCATTACTTCGGGGTGACGCCGGAGGGCACCTTCGAAGAAGGGGCCTCCGTTCTTCAACTTCCGCAGCACGAAGGCGTTTTCGACGCCGGCCGGATCGCCTCGATCCACACCCGGCTGCTCGCCGCGCGTGCCGAGCGGCCCGCCCCCGGCCGCGACGACAAGGTGGTCGCCGCCTGGAACGGGCTCGCCGTCGCCGCCCTGGCGGAGACCGGCGCCTACTTCGAGCGCCCCGACCTCGTGGACGCCGCGATCGGCGCCGCCGACCTCCTCGTACGCCTGCACATGGACGATCGCGCACGGCTGTCCCGTACCAGCAAGGACGGTCAAGTCGGCGCGAACGCGGGGGTGTTGGAGGACTACGCGGATGTCGCCGAGGGGTTCCTGGCGCTCGCGTCCGTCACGGGGGAGGGGGTCTGGCTGGAATTCGCCGGGTTCCTGCTCGACCACGTGATCGTGCAGTTCACGGATTCCGAGTCGGGCGCGCTGTTCGACACGGCCGCCGACGCCGAGCAGTTGATCCGCCGGCCGCAGGATCCGACGGACAACGCCACGCCCTCCGGCTGGAGCGCGGCGGCCGGGGCGCTGCTGAGCTATGCCGCCCAGACCGGCGCCGGGCCCCATCGCACCGCCGCCGAGCGGGCGTTGGGCGTGGTGAAGGCGCTCGGGCCGCGCGCGCCCCGGTTCATCGGCTGGGGTCTGGCGGTGGCCGAGGCGCTCCTGGACGGACCGCGTGAGGTCGCGATCGTGGGGCCGGGCGATGATCCGGCCACAAAGGCCCTGCACCGTACGGCACTTCTGGCCACCGCGCCGGGTGCCGTCGTGGCCGTGGGAGCGCCGGAGAGTGATGAGCTGCCGCTGCTTTCCGGCCGACCGTTGGTGAACGGGAAACCGGCCGCGTATGTCTGCCGTAACTTCACTTGTGACACCCCGACGACCGATCCCGACAGGCTCGGCACGGCGCTGAGCGGCTGAAACGGCCCTCCCCCAACCGGGCCAAACGCCACCAGTGTTCAGATTGTTCAGTTACTCGACCGAGTGTGATGAAACACGCTCTTCACCAGGACAACCCGTGCGCTTCACAGTTCAACCATAGTCTCTGCACCGTGACGCGACAGGTGTGACCCACTGTCGCGACTGGGGGCTTTTGGGGATCTGGGGGGATCTGTTGCTCACGTCTGTCTTCATCGCTGCCGTTTCGCTGGCCTTGTTCTGGATGGCCGCCTTCACCTTGTGGTGGCAGATGCACGCGTGGCGTACGCCCGAGGTGCTCGCTTCCACCCGGTTCAGCAGTCCGGACGGCGGGGAGAGCCTGTCCTTCTCGCTGCTGCTGCCCGCGCGGCACGAGCAGGCCGTGCTCGACCACACCATCCAGCGGCTGCTGGAATCCAGCCACACCGACTTCGAGATCATCGTGATCGTCGGCCACGACGACCCGGAGACCACCGCGGTGGCCCGGAGCGCCGAGGAGCGCGACCCGCGCGTCCGTGTCGTCGTCGACCACCACGAGAAGAAGAACAAGCCGAAGGCCATGAACACGGCCCTGCCGCACTGCCGCGGCGATGTGGTCGGGGTCTTCGACGCCGAGGACCAGGTCCATCCCGAGCTGCTCGCCCACGTCGACCACGCGTTCCGCACCACGGACGCCGACGTCGTCCAGGGCGGTGTCCAGCTCATCAACTTCAACTCCAGCTGGTACAGCCTGCGCAACTGCCTGGAGTACTTCTTCTGGTTCCGCTCCCGGCTGCATCTGCACGCGCAGAAAGGGTTCATCCCGCTCGGCGGCAACACCGTCTTCGTACGGACGAACGTCCTGCGGGAAGCCGACGGCTGGGACCCCAACTGCCTCGCCGAGGACTGCGACCTGGGTGTGCGGCTCTCCAGCGTCGGCAAGAAGGTCGTCGTCGCGTACGACTCCGACATGGTGACCCGGGAGGAGACCCCGGGCAGCCTGATGTCGCTGATGAAGCAGCGCACCCGGTGGAACCAGGGCTTCCTCCAGGTCTACCGGAAGAAGGACTGGAAGCAACTGCCCGGTTTCGGCCAGCGGTTGCTCGCCCGCTACACGCTGATGACGCCGTACCTCCAGGCCGTCTCCGGTGTGGTCATCCCGCTCAACGTGGCCATCGCGCTCTTCCTCGACGTGCCCGTCGGCGTCGCGTTCATCACGTTCCTGCCGGCCGTGACCGCCCTGGTCACCTTCGTCTTCGAGCTCGTCGGACTGCATGACTTCGGCAAGCAGTACGGGCTTCGAGTCCGCTTCATCCACTACCTGAAGCTCATTGCCGGCGGTCCCTTCTACCAGGTGCTGCTGGCGGGCGCGGCCGTGCGTGCCGTATGGCGCGAGCAACGGGGGCGCAGTGACTGGGAGTTGACCAGTCATGTCGGCGCGCATCTCACCGAAGTGATCCGAGAGGACGTTCCTGCGTGACCTCCACTCTTCCCGCGGCGACCACCACCACGGTCCCCGCGCAGCGGCCCCGTGCGCCCAAAATCATCCCCAACCCCACTCCGGGCTTGCGTTTTCGCAGTTCGCGCTCGGATCTGATCCTGTGCGCGGTGCTCCTCGCGGCGATCCTCGTCGTCCAGGGCTGGAACATCGCCGACTACCCCACCCTCAGCGACGACGAGGGCACCTATCTCGCGCAGGCGTGGGCCGTGCAGCAGGGCAAGGGCATGGCCCACTACACGTACTGGTACGACCACCCGCCGCTCGGCTGGATCCAGATAGCCGTGCTGACCTGGATCCCCGCGCACCTCAGCCCGTCGCTGATGACCGTCGGCTCGATGCGGGTCGCGATGCTGCTGATCAGCGCCGTCAGCGCGGTCCTCGTCTACGTCCTCGCACGCCGTCTCTCGCTGCCGCAGTGGGCGGCCGGGCTCGCGATGCTGCTCTTCGGGCTCTCGCCGCTGTCGGTCGTCCTCCAGCGCGAGATCTTCCTGGACAACATCGCGGTGATGTGGACGCTGCTGGCGTTCTGCCTGGCGGCCTCGCCGAGCCGTCATCTCTGGCACCACTTCGGTGCGGGCATCGCGGCCGCCGCGGCCGTGCTCACCAAGGAGACGATGCTCGTCATCCTGCCCGCGCTGCTGGTCACCATGTGGCGCCACGGCCACCGTGACACCCGCAAGTTCGCGCTCACCGGAGCCATCACGGCCTGCGCCCTGATCGGCATGGCGTATCCGCTCTTCGCCCTGCTCAAGGGCGAGTTGTTCCCGGGCTCCGGCCATGTGTCGCTGTGGGACGGCATCGCCTACCAGATGAGCCGCCCCGGCTCCGGATTCATCCTCGACCAGGGCACCGGCTCGTACGGCGTCCTGCACTCCTGGCTGTACTACGACCGCGTGCTGCCCCTCGGCGGCCTCGCCGGCGCCCTGCTGCTCCTGGTCACCTGGCGCTGGTCGGTGACCGCGCGCGCCCTCGCCGGACCCGCGCTCACCGTAGCGATCCTCGCCCTGGTGGCACTGCGGCCGAGCGGCTACCTGCCCGCGATGTACGTCATCCAGGCGCTGCCGTTCCTCGCCCTCGTCCTCGCCGGCGGCACCGCCAGCGTCGCGCACGCGGTGCTGCGCAGGTGGCGGAGCGAGCAGGAGAAGACGTACGTCACCTGGTCGCGCCGCGGGCTGGCGGCCGTACTCGTCGTGGCGGCGGGCGCCTATGTCGTGCCCCGCTGGTACGACGGCGACCACACCGCCGTGACCACCGACGCCAACGCCCCCTACCGGGCGGCCTCCGCGTGGCTGAAGACCGAGGTGAAGGACCCCAGGAGCACCCGGGTCCTCGTCGACGACGCGCTCTGGCTCGACCTCGTCCACGACGGATACCGGCCCGGCCTCGGCGTCATCTGGTTCTACAAGGCCGACCTCGACCCCGCGGTGACCAAGACGATGCCGCGCGGCTGGCGCGACCTCGACTACGTCGTCGCCTCCCCGACGGTACGGCGCGACGCGGTCGACCTGCCCAACGTGAAGGCGGCGATCGAGCACTCGACGCCGGTCGCCACCTTCGGCAAGGGCGCGGACCGCATCGAGATCCGGCACATCAACGACACCACCACCACGTCCAGTTCCGGAGGCAGTCGATGAACAGCTTCGAGAGCTTCGAGAGCACTGTCCCGGACGAACTGGGTGATCCGGCCATACGCGCCGCCGAGGTCCCCGAACCCGGCGCGGTCACCATCGTCGTACCGACGTTCAACGAGTCCGCGAACATCCGCGAGCTGCTGCACCAGATCACGGAGTCGGTGCCGTCCCGGCTGCCCTGCGAGGTCGTCTTCGTGGACGACTCCACGGACGACACCCCTGAGGTGATCTCCCAGGCGGCGCAGGACTGCCCGTTCCCCGTCACCGTGCTGCACCGCGACGAACCCGTGGGCGGGCTCGGCGGCGCGGTCGTGGAGGGGCTGAAGGCGGCGAGCTCCGACTGGATCGTCGTCATGGACGGCGACTGCCAGCATCCGCCGTCCCTGGTACCGGAGTTGGTCGCCTCCGGTGAGCGCGCGCACGCCGGGCTCGTCGTCGCCAGCCGCTACATCAAGGGCGGCAGCCGCGAAGGGCTCGCGGGCGGCTACCGCATCGCCGTCTCGCGCGGCGCGACCTGGCTGACCAAGACGCTCTTCCCGCGCAAGCTGCGCGGCATCAGCGACCCGATGAGCGGGTTCTTCGCGATCCGCCGCAGCGCGGTCACCGCGGACGTCCTCCAGCCGCTCGGCTACAAGATCCTCCTCGAACTCGCCGTGCGCAGCCGCCCCCGCCAGGTCACCGAGGTGCCCTTCGTCTTCCAGGACCGGTTCGCGGGCGAGTCCAAGTCGACCGCGCAGGAAGGCTTCCGGTTCCTGCGCCACCTCGTCGGGCTGCGCACCGCCTCGCCGGTCGCCCGCATGGTGGTCTTCGGACTGATCGGCGCCACCGGCTTCGTACCGAACCTGCTCGGCCTGTACGCGCTCACCGCCGCCGGCCTGCACTACGTACCGGCGGAGATCCTCGCCAACCAGCTCGGGGTGGCCTGGAACTTCCTGCTCATCGAGCATCTCCTCTTCCGCGAACGCCGGGGGCACCGGCACTGGTGGGACCGTGCCGGCCGGTTCGCGCTGCTCGCCAACGCCGATCTGGTGCTGCGCATCCCGCTGATCGCGCTCTTCGTCGACCGCTTCGGGATGGGCGCACTCTCCGCCACCGCACTGGCCCTGGTGACGACCTTCGTCCTGCGCTTCGCGGGGACCGAAGCGCTGGTCTATCTGCCGCGCCGCAGCGGCAAGCACGCGGGCGAGAGCCGCGGCCGCACAACAAGGAGAACCGCGTGAGATACCGGGTACGACCAAGGCGGAGAACCTCACTCCTGGCCGTGGCGGGCCTGGCCGCCGGACTGCTGCTCGTCTCGCCGCAGCCCGCGTCCGCCGCCAACCTCGTCACCAACCCCGGCTTCGAGACCGCCGGCAGCGACGACATGCCGTACTGCTGGGAGAAGTCGGGCTGGGGCGACAACGACTTCACCTTCTCGACCGTCGCCGACGCCCACTCCGGCGGCAAGGCCATGAAGGTCTCGCTGACCCGGCGCGCCGACGGCGACCGCAAGGCGCTGATCACGGAGTCCGCCAGCTGCGCGCCGACGGTCACCGCGGGCAAGCAGTACGACCTCGGGCTCTGGTACAAGACGACGACTCCCGACGCCGCCGTCACACTCTTCCGGCACGACACGACGGCCGGCTGGCAGTACTGGACCGACCTCAAGACCCTGGACATGGCGGGCAGTTACACCCGGGCGAGCGTCCGGACCCCTGCCGTTCCGGCGGGCACGGACCGCATCACCTGGGGTGTCTCGGTGTACGGCACGGGCTCCGCGACCACCGACGACTACACGATGGAGCAGGTCTCCGACCCGATCCCGCCGGCCAGTTGCACCGGCACGGCCGACGAGTGCGCCAACGGCAAGTGGACGGTTCTGCCCACGCAGAACCCGGTCCGCTCCATGCACTCGGTCGTCCTCAACAACGGCAAGGTCCTGCTGATCGCCGGGTCCGGCAACAGCGAGGAGAACTTCAACGCGGGCACGTTCACCAGCGCGGTCTACGACCCGGCGAACGGCACGTACAAGACGATCCCCACGCCCAAGGACATGTTCTGCTCCGGTCACGTCCAGCTCGCCGACGGTCGGGTGCTGGTGATGAGCGGCAACAAGGCGTTCCCGGTCGCGGGCGGGCACGGGTACGAGGGGTACAAGGACTCGTACATCTTCGACCCGGTCACCGAGACGTACAGCAAGACCAACGACCTGAACGACGGCCACTGGTATCCGTCCGCCACCGAGCTGGGCAACGGTGACATCATCTCGTTCGGCGGGCTGCGCGAGGACTCCACCGGTTCGGTGACCGCCGAGCGCTGGTCGGCCTCGGAGCAGCAGTGGCTCCCGCTGTGGAAGGTCAACCAGACCTGGTCGTACTGGGGTCTGTACCCGTCGATGATCCTGATGCAGGACGGCCGGCTCTTCTACTCGGGCAGCCATGTCTTCGGCAACGGCACCCCGGGCACCGGTTCGGCGATCTACGACTACGACGCCAACACCACGACGGCGATCCCAGGACTCCAGAACAAGGACGAACGCGACCAGTCCGCCAGCGTGCTGCTGCCCCCGGCCCAGGACCAGAAGGTCCTGACGATCGGCGGCGGCAACATCGACTCCAACCCGGACGCCAACCGGCTGACCGACATCATCGACCTCAAGGCCGCGAACCCCGCGTACACCGTCGGCCCGCAGATCCCGCAGGGCACGGTGGACCTGGGCAACGGCCAGGTGGCCGAGACCGGCAACCAGGGCAAGATGTACGTCTCCGCCGTACTGCTGCCCGACGGCAAGGTCCTGGAGACGGGCGGCGCTCTGCACAACCGCGCCAACCCCGTCCACGAGGCGTCGATCTTCGACCCGGCGTCCTCGACGTTCGACCCGGTGACCGCCGACCCGGAGGCCCGCGGCTACCACTCCTCCGCGTTCCTGCTGCCCGACGGCCGGGTGATGGCGACCGGCGACAACCCGGGCAACGGCACCTGGAACCACAACGTGTCCATCTACACCCCGCCCTACCTGCTCAAGGGCACCCGCCCGACGATCACTTCGGTGATCGACAACGAGTGGGTGTACGGGGACACGCAGCGGATCACGGTCGACCGGCCCATCGTGAAGGCGGAGCTGATCCGGCCCGCCGCGGTGACACACTCCTCCGACCCGAACCAGCGGTACGTCGATCTGCCGCTGTCCGTCGACGGCAACAACGTCGACCTGAACGTGACGAGCAACCCCAACCTGGCACCGCCCGGCTGGTACATGCTCTTCGCGGTCGATGCCAACGGTGTGCCGTCGGTGGCCAAGTGGGTGCACCTCCAGGGCCCGTCCGCGCTGGCCACGGACACCGCGTCGGCGCATGTCCACTCCTTCGCCGACTCCCTGGAGGGCACGGTCACGAAGGCGGGCAAGAAGCGCGCCGGGCAGAAGGTGAGCACCACGATCTCCGGCTGCGACCGCCACTACGGGACGGTCAACGTCTGCGTGCCGACCGTCTTCCCGGACGGCGTGAAGAAGACGACGGCCTCCCGCTGCACCTGGCTGAAGAAGAACGACTACGGGCGCCTGAAGGTCAACGGCAAGGACGATCCCCTGGGCCTCAACCCCAGCAAGGACGGACTGGCCTGCGGGGCGAAGGATCTGGTGAAGCGTCAGTAACCGTCAAGGGGCTGCTGACTGGTGCTGGTACGGCCTGTACCTGAGTCAGCTCCCGAACTCGGCTAGGGCGTGCTCCACGATGGCCTCAAGGCGGTCGTGGTGCGCGCCCTTCCAGTACGCGCGCCCGCAGTCCCCGCACTGGGCGAACACGTCGTACGACCGCTGTGTGCCGCCCTCCAACTGGCCCGCGACCTGCTCCTTCGTGGCCTCCCCGAGCAGGCCGTTGCACGCCGTGCAGCGCGTCCAGGGCTTCAGTTCGGGCGCGAACCGGCCCAGTACGTCGCGGAGTTGGTCGTCGGGCCGGGTGCTGTAGACGAACGCGCCCGCCCACAGCTCGCGGCGGCGCAGCAGTCCGCGGTCGCGGCTGAGCATGACGCGCCGCTCGGCCGCCGAGCGGGCGGAGAGGGCCGGGTCGCCGATGTCCGTCGACTCGTACGCCGTGTCGACGCCCAGCAGCCGCAGCCGGCGGGCGAGGGTGCCGAGGTGGACGTCGAGGAGGAAGCGGAGCGGGGCGCCGGGTACCTGCTGAGGGCGCTCGACCGCGCGCACCTCCACCGACTCGCCGGCCGCCGGGATGTGCGAGAACGGCACCTGGCGGCCGTCCACGAACAGGGCGCCGGCCTCCGTCAGCGGGACGCCCAGCGACTCGACGACATGGCCGAGGGTCGAGACGCCGTCGGTGACGAGGGCGGTGGCGCCCCGGCGGCGGTCGTTCGGGACGAACACCGTCAGCTCGGGGGCGAAGTCGACTTGGATCTCGGGTCCGTTCACACCGTTCACCGGGTCAGGATGCCACGGGGCAGGGCCCCTGCCTCAGGGCTTTTCGGTGGGGAGGCCGTGTTCCAGGACGTCCATGGTGCGGTCGATGAGGGTCAGGAAGTCGTCCTGGTGGCCGTTCTCGGCCCAGTACAAGGAGGTCTCCATCAGGCCGCCGATGAAGGACATCGCGTAGACCCGCACCTCCAGGCTCTCCGGGTCCCGGCCGGTGCGCTCGCCGATGGCCTGGCAGAGCATGCTGCCGGTGACCGACATGCTCTCCATCATCCGCGAGCGCACCGCCGGGACCTCGGCCAGCAGCTGGGTCCGCAGCCGGGCCACCTCGACGTCCTCCTCGATGCCGACCTGGGCGGCCTTCCGCATCACATACCGGATGGTGTCCGGCCAGGGCTCGTCGGCGGGCCGGGCCCGCACCTCCTCCATGATGAGCGGGTCGTACTCGTCCGTGAGGACGATGTCCTCCTTGGTCGGGAAGTAGCGGAAGACGGTCGACGGCGACACCTCGGCGCGCTCGGCGATCTGCTCGATCGTCGTCGCGTCGTACCCCTGCTCCATGACCAGTGCGTAGGTCGCGGTGCGGATCGCCTCGCGGGTCTTGATCTTCTTCCGCTCGCGGAGTCCCAGCTGGGGGCGGTCGGCGGGGGCGGAGGTTCGTGCGGCCGTCATGACGCTCATTCTCCGGCATCCGCCGGAACAGTGGCCATGGCCGGGTCCTCGTCCTCCTTCGTGACATGCGTGAGTGGAGTGTTGGGGAGGAACGCGGCGGCCAGCAGGGCGGTGACGAGGGCCGCGATGCCGCACACCAGCAGGACCAGGCTCATGCCGTGGACGTACGCGCTGTTCGCGGAGGCCACGAGATCGGCCGAGCCCGCCTTCTGGGCGACGATGTGCGCCGCGACCACGGACTCCCCGGCGGTGTCGGCCGCCTTCGCGGGCAGACCGGTGACGTCGAGGCGGTCGCGGAAGGTGCTCGCCAGCAGGCTGCCGAGGAGGGCGATGCCGACCGCGCTGCCGACCTGGCGCGTCGTCATGAGGAGCCCGGAGCCGCTGCCCGCCCGGTCGCGGGGCAGGGCGCCGAGGGCGCCGTCCATCGCGGGGACGACCGAGAAACCGAAGCCGAAGCCGGTGATCGACAGCCACAGCGCGGTGAAGCCGTAGCCCGAGTCGACCGTCGTACGGCTGCCGAGCAGCGCGGCGAAGGCCAGCACCACCAGTCCCGCGCTGACCACCGCACGGGAACCGAACCGGGCGACGACCGGCTGGGCGGCCCTGGCCGCGACGATCAGACCGCCCATCATGGGCAGCAGCCTGACGCCGGTGCCGAGGGCGTCGTTGCCGAGCACCGCCTGGAGGTACGGCGGCAGCACGAACAGCAGGCCGGACAGGACGAACATCACCAGGGTCGCCGCGAGTGTGTTGAACAGGAACCCGCGGTGGCTGAGCAGTGTCATGTCGAGCATGGGGCGTTCCACGCGCCGCTCGCGCAGCACCAGGGCGGCGATCAGGACCACGGCCGCGCCGAGCATGCCCACGATCAGCGGGTCGCCCCAGCCGCGGCCGGGTGCCTCGATGATCGCGTAGATGAGGGCGCCGAGCCCGGCCGCGGTGAGCGCGGTGGAGAGGATGTCGACCTTGGGGGAGGCGGGGTCGCGGGTCTCGGGCAGCAGGAAGACGCAGGCGGCGATGCCGATCGCGGCCATCGGGACGTTGACCAGGAAGACCGAGCCCCACCAGAAGTGGTTGAGCAGCCAGCCGCCGATGATCGGGCCGAGCGGCAGACCGAGCGACGAGGCGGCGGAGATGATGCCGACGGCCTTGGTGCGCTCGTCGGGTCCGAAGAGCGAGGGCAGCACGGACAGGGCGAGCGGCATGACCAGCGCGGCGCCGAGGCCCATCACCGTGCGGGCCGCGATGACCCAGTTCACGTCGCCGGCCAGGGAGCCCATCACGGAACCGGCGAGGAAGACGCCGAGTCCGACGACCAGCATCCGCCGCCGCCCGAACCGGTCGCCGAGCAGTCCCGCCGGGAGCATGAGGGCCGCGAAGACGATCACATACGCGTCCGCCATCCACTGCTGCTGGCCGGTGGTGGCGCCGAGCTGGCCCGCCATCGTCGGCAGGGCCACGTTGAGGATCGTCGTGTCGAATCCGAGCGTGAGCATGCTCGCGACCAGGGCCCCGAGGGCCCACCAGCGGCGGGGGTCGCGCCGTACGGCATCGTCCTGAGTGACAGTAACCATGAAATGAGAGTAGCTCTCAAAAGATGGTGCCTGTCAATGGGGAGACACTTTCAAGACATGGCAAAGGGCCGCGGCTCGTAAGCCGCGACCCTGGAAAGAAGCTGGTGGGAGGGGGTTACCCGTGCTGGTAGGCCACCAGCGAGATCCCGACGTAGTGCACGACGAACGCCGCGAGGGTGAGGGAGTGGAAGACCTCGTGGAAGCCGAACCAGCTCGGTGACGGGTTGGGGCGCTTGATCCCGTAGATCACACCGCCCGCGCTGTAGAGCAGACCGCCGACGATCACCAGGACGAGGACGGCGATGCCGCCCGTGCGCATGAAGTCCGGGAGGAAGAAGACGGCCGCCCAGCCCATCGCGATGTAGCAGGGGGTGTAGAGCCAGCGCGGGGCGCCGACCCAGAACACCCGGAAGGCGATGCCGGCGGCCGCCGCGGCCCAGATGCTCCACAGGAGCCACTGTCCCTTGGCGCCCGGGAGCAGCAGCATCGTCAGCGGGGTGTAGGTGCCCGCGATGATCAGGAAGATGTTCGCGTGGTCGAGTCTGCGCAGTACGCCGTCCATGCGCGGGCTCCAGTTGCCGCGGTGGTAGAGCGCGCTCACCCCGAACAGCAGGCAGGCCGTCAGGGCGAAGATCCCGCACGCGATGCGGCCGCGGGTCGAGGGCGTGAGCGCGGTGAGCACCAGGCCGGAGATGAGCGCGGCCGGGAACATGCCGAGATGCAGCCAGCCGCGGAGCTTGGGCTTGACCGGATGCGGCTGGGAGAGCGCGTCGGGACCGTGGCCGGCGGCCGGCGAGTCCGTGGGCGCGTCGGGGACGGGCGCAGTCATAGGCGGAATCCTACCTACGGAACCGTAAGTTACGTGTCAGTACGGCGCACTGAACAGCCAAGAGTGGCCATGCTCTCACGAGTGTCGCGCAAGGCGGCGCTCACGCAAAGAATCCTTCAGCTGAACCCAACGTGGACGCAAAGAATCACGGATACACGTGGTGATGCTCACTCCGCTCAGCTGTGAAGCCCTCTGGACATATGGGCGGACCCGTCGGATGATCATATGAGTGCGGTTGGCACCGGATGAGCGCCAGAGATCAACCTTCGTGAAGCATCCGGGTCACGGCCCCCACGGGGCACAACAATAAAACCCTTCATTTAGGAGCAATCGTGGCGCGCGACATCGCGGCTCCCACTACGGTCCCCACCCAGCACAAGGAACTGATCTCGTGGGTCAACGAGATCGTCGAACTGACCCAGCCAGACAGCGTGGTCTGGTGTGATGGATCCGAGGCCGAATACGAGCGACTGAGCGAGGAGCTCGTCCTCAAGGGCACCTTCAAGAAGCTCGATCCGATCAAGCGCCCCAACTCGTACTACGCCGCTTCCGACCCGACCGATGTCGCGCGGGTCGAGGACCGGACGTTCATCTGCTCCGAGAAGGAAGAGGACGCGGGCCCGACCAACCACTGGAAGGCCCCCGCCGAGATGCGGGAGATCTTCGCCGGTGAGCAGGGTGTCTTCCGCGGCTCGATGAAGGGCCGGACGATGTACGTCGTCCCGTTCTGCATGGGCCCCCTCGGCTCGGACCTCTCCGCGATAGGCGTCGAGATCACCGACTCCGCCTACGTCGCCGTGTCCATGCGCACCATGACCCGCATGGGACAGCCCGTCCTCGACGAGCTCGGCACCGACGGCTTCTTCGTGCGTGCCGTGCACACGCTCGGAGCGCCGCTGGCCGAGGGCGAGGCGGATGTGCCGTGGCCGTGCAACTCCACGAAGTACATCTCGCACTTCCCCGAGTCCCGCGAGATCTGGTCCTACGGCTCGGGCTACGGCGGCAACGCGCTGCTCGGCAAGAAGTGCTACGCCCTGCGCATCGCCTCCGTCATGGCGCGCGACGAGGGCTGGCTCGCCGAGCACATGCTGATCCTCAAGCTCACGCCGCCGCAGGGTCAGTCGAAGTACGTCGCCGCCGCCTTCCCGAGCGCCTGCGGCAAGACGAACCTCGCCATGCTGGAGCCCACCATCTCCGGCTGGACCGTCGAGACGATCGGTGACGACATCGCGTGGATGCGGTTCGGCGAGGACGACCAGCTGTACGCGATCAACCCCGAGGCCGGTTTCTTCGGCGTCGCGCCCGGCACCGGTGAGCACACCAACGCCAACGCGATGAAGACGCTGTGGGGCAACTCCGTCTTCACCAACGTCGCGCTGACCGACGACAACGACATCTGGTGGGAGGGCATGACGGAGGAGACTCCGGCCCACCTGACCGACTGGAAGGGCAACGACTGGACGCCGGAGTCCGGTACGCCCGCCGCGCACCCCAACGCCCGCTTCACCGTCCCCGCCTCGCAGTGCCCGATCATCGCGCCCGAGTGGGAGGACCCCAAGGGCGTGCCGATCTCGGCGATCCTCTTCGGCGGCCGTCGTGCCACCGCGGTCCCGCTGGTGACCGAGTCCTTCGACTGGAACCACGGTGTCTTCCTCGGGGCGAACGTCGCCTCCGAGAAGACCGCCGCCGCCGAGGGCAAGGTCGGCGAGCTGCGCCGCGACCCGTTCGCCATGCTGCCGTTCTGCGGCTACAACATGGGCGACTACATGGGTCACTGGATCGACGTTGCCAAGGACAAGGACCAGGCGAAGCTCCCGAAGATCTACTACGTGAACTGGTTCCGCAAGAACGACGCGGGCAAGTTCGTGTGGCCGGGCTTCGGTGAGAACAGCCGCGTCCTGAAGTGGATCGTGGACCGTCTGGACGGCCGTGCCGAGGGCGTCGAGACCCCGATCGGCATCCTGCCGGCCAAGGGTGCCCTCGACACCAAGGGTCTCGAACTGTCCGAGTCCGACCTGGACTTCCTCCTCACGGTCGACAAGGACGTGTGGCGGGAGGAGGCCGCGCTGGTGCCCGAGCACCTCAACACCTTCGGCGATCACACGCCGACGGAGCTGTGGGACGAGTACCGCGCGCTGGTGCAGCGCCTGGGCTAGGCCCGACCAAACTCCGCGGCCGGTCAGACTTGCCCTGACCTGCGACGTCATCACGACCGGCCGCGGTGACGTGGGCGCCGGGAGGTTTCTCGCCCCCGCCGCCCCTACCCGTCCCATCCCTGGGGGCTGCGCCCCCAGACCCCCCTAAAAGATTGCGCAGTTCCCCGCGCCCCTAAAAGGGGCGCGGGGAACTGCGCAATCTTTTGGACCAGCCCCCACCCACCCGCAGCCATCACACAACCGAACGGGGTCGAAGGGGCAGAGCCCCTGGGGATGGGACGGGTAGGGGCGGCGGGGGCGACAAAAGGGGCGCCGCTGGAAAGATCGCGCCGCTACGACGAACGGTCGGTCGCGTTCCGGGCCTTGGCCGCCGCCGCGCCCAGCCTTGAGGTGCAGGTGCCGACCTGCCCCGGGAGCGCGAGGCCCTGCTGGCCTGGTCGGCCGAGTCCACGCAGCAGTTGCTGAGCGCACTGCGGGAGTCCGGCCCGGATCGCGGCTGCTGGACGTGGTGGGGCGGGTCGCAGTCGCCGCAGACCAGCGGTGCCGTCGCCCGGCACCAGGTCCAGGAGGCCGCGGTGCACACCTATGACGCCCAGACCGCCCTGGGTTCCCCGCAGCCGCTGCCGGACGAGGCGGCACTCGACGGTGTCGACGAATTCCTGTCCACCTGCTGCGCGGGGCCGTACACCTGGCCGTACGAGCCCTGTGCCGTCGACTACCACGCCACCGAGGGCCGAGCCTGGCGCCTCTCGCTCTCCGCCGACGGCGTACGGGCCACCACGATGCCCGCCACCGCTGCCGTCGAGGACCCGGACGGGGCCGACGCCTGCCTCCGGGGCACGGCAAGTGAGCTGGTTCTGGCCTTGTACGGCCGCATCCCGGTGGACTCCCTGAAGCTCGACGGCGACCGACGTCACTTCGACCTGCTCATAGCCTGGGACCCGGATGCGTAGGACCTGACGGTCAACTGGTCGCTCGCGCAGTTCCCCGCGCCCCTTCAGGGGTGCGGGCGAACGTAATCCCGCTCCTCATTTCCGCCATCACCTCTGCCGCGCACGGCATTTCGCGGGACACTCGGGACATCCTGCAACGAACCCCCGAAACGAGGTGAGCGGGGTGCGGACACCCGTCAGTGACCCCATGAAGATCGGCCCGTACCGCATCGTGGGGCGGCTGGGCTCCGGTGGCATGGGATGGGTGTATCTCGGCCGTTCGCCGGCCGGACGCGAGGTCGCGGTGAAGGTGGTGCGACCCGAGCTCGCGGCGGAGGGCGAGTTCAGAGAGCGCTTCGCGCGCGAGGTCGCCGCAGCGCGGGTGGTCAGCGGCGCGTACACCGCGGCCGTGATCGACGCCGACACCGAGGCCGACCTGCCCTGGCTGGCCACCATGTACGTGCCCGGACCGTCGCTCGCCGAAGCCGTCCGCACCGACGGCCCGCTCCCCGAGCCGCAGGTACGAAGGCTCGGCGCGGGCCTGGTCGAGGCGCTCCAGGCCATCCACGCGGCCCGCGTGGTGCACCGGGACCTGAAACCGGCGAACGTGCTCCTCGCCTCCGACGGACCCCGCGTCATCGACTTCGGGATCTCCCGCGTCGACGGCGCCCCCGGACTCACCCAGGCCGGCATCGTGGTCGGCACCCCGCCGTTCATGTCCCCCGAGCAGATCAAGGGAGCACAGGCGGGCCCGCCGAGCGACGTCTTCTCCCTCGGCGGAGTCCTGGTGTACGCCCTCACGGGCCGCGCGCCGCACGGCAGCGGGGAGGCCGTGCGCTACCGGGTCGTCCTCGCCGCGCCCGAACTCGACGGCGTACCCGAGGCAATGCGGGACCTGATCGCCCACTGTCTGGCCAAGCGTCCGGAGGACCGGCCCCAACTGGCCGAGCTGCTCGCCGAGTTGCTGGAGCAGACCCCCAAGTCGGCGTCCTGGCCGCCGCCCACCGTGGCCCACAGCATCAAGGTGCGCACCCATGAGCTGGCGAACCGCCGCAAGCAGGGCGTCAGCGAGTCCGTGCCCTCCTGTCTGCTGCTGCACGCCCAGGCGCTGCTGGACGCCGGGCTGACCGATGCGATGGTCGCCGAGGCGGTGGGCCGTGGCGACGCCTGAGTCCGTTCCCAGCCGGGGCTCCCTCGGCGGGCGGGGCCACGAGATCCTCGAAGTAGGAACGCACTGGCGGCAGTTGGTGCAGAACTGGGTCGGCCGGCGGAATTACCACACCGTGACCGACACCGTTTCCGTGTCCATGCAATTCGATCTCGAGGAAACGGGACGGATGGTCACGGTGAGATTCATGACCACCAAACGGCTTCTTGTCGCCTTTGCGACCGACGGCCATTATCTGCGCCAGGATCAACTGGCCGTCGCCGCAGCGGCGTCGAACGCATGGAATACCGAACAACTGAATCCCATGCTGTCCGTATGGGACGTACGAGGACCACGACCTTGTCTCGCCGGGGTCTGCGATCTCCCGCTGACCTGCCGTATGACACAAGCGGATTTCGATGCTTTGGCCAGTGATTGGGTGGAACGGGCGCGACAGATGTTCATCCGCTGCCATCAGGTTTTCAAGTTGTAGAAGTGAAACCCGTCGTGTGCCCCGAACCCCTTCCGGGCGCACGCCGGTTGCCCCCACTATGGGCGAGTGCCTTTCAAGGCCACGGGGGTGTGCCTTTAGGCCACGGGGGGTTGCCCATGCGACGTTCGCTGTGTCTCACGGTGCTTTTCGGAATGGCGGTCGCGATAGCTTCCGCGGGGGCGGTGGCGGCGGCCGACGACTTGTGCGGCAACACCTTCAAGGAGCGGCTCCAATGCTGGTCCAAGTCGATCGACAAGGGTGCCGTTCATGTCACGCTCGACGGCCAGGTGCAGTTCGACAGCGATGCGCGGGACCGTCAGAACCGCAGGGACGTCGAGCGCACCGTCTGGAACAAGCGCGACAACCTCGTCGTCGAGGTGCCGGCGGGCGCGAGTACCGGTGAGGGCGGGACGGTGCTGCTCCTGCTGGCGAAGACCGGCTGGGTGGCCGAGAACGCACAGATCGCCAAGCTGCCGCCCGAGGCCGTGAAGGATCTGCAGAGCGTCAACGCCTGCCCCAGGACCCCGAAGAATCCCAAGGACCTGTGCACCCGGCTCGCCACCGGCCCGCTGCCGGGCAGTGAGCTCATCGCCGCGAACCCGGGCAGCTACCGGCCCCTCCACGCGTACTCCATCGCCGCCGAAGGCAGCAACGGCAATGGCAACGGCAACGGCAACGGCAATGGCAATGGCAATGGCAATGGCAACGGCAACACCCACTCCTCGCCCCCGGCGTCCACCAAGCCCCCCTCCTCCCCGCCACCCGGCGACACCTCTTCCGGCAAGGGCCTCGACCGCGCCACCCAGATCCTCGCCGGCCTGTGCGTCGTGCTCGTCCTCCTGCTCGCCGCCCTCCTGTTCCTGATCCGCCGTTCCTCCCGCGCGGTGGGCACTCTGTCCCGCCGCGCGCTCGCCGCGCCGGGCGTCGGCGCCGTGCCCGTCACCACTGCGCGCGCCCATGCGCCCGACGAGACGACCACCCGCCTCAGGGTGACGCCGACACCCCGGTACGGGCGGCGGGTCGGCAACGTACCGGGGCCGGCGCGCTCCGCCGTCGTACGCACCGAACTGCACCCGCAGGGCTATGTCGAGCTGGACCGCGTGCTGTACCGGGCGGTGTGGGCGGAGCCCGGGCGGCCGCCACCGGCTCCCGGCGGACTCGTCGACGTCACCGACGCGCGCGAGCGGGACTCCGACGTCCTGTACGCGTTCCCGCCGACCACCGGACGGCACGCCAAAGGCACCCGGCCCTAGAGGGTGCTGTGTGAGCCCCGAGACGCCCTGAACTGCCCTGAGACCAGGAGAAACAGAGATGCACAGCGAATACCCGCCCACGCTGCCGGCGGAGTACGCCGACATCGAGTTCGAGAACAACGCGCAGCGTCTGCCGCTCGTGCTCTGTCTCGACACGTCGAGCTCCATGGCGGGACAGCCCATCCAGGCGCTCAACAACGCGCTGATGGAGTGGACCCGGGAGCTGCACGACGACGTCAGCCTCAGCTACAGCGTCGAGGTCGCCGTGGTCACCTTCGGCGGCCAGGGCGTCGTCGCCTGGCGCGGACCCCAACTCCTCGCCCCGCGCGCCCCGGTGAGCCCCTTCGTGCCCGCACACACCTTCCAGCCGCCGCAGCTGACCGCCGCCGGCGTGACGCTGATGACGGAGGCGCTGGAGCTGTCGATGCACATCGTCGCGGCCCGCAAGGCCGAACTGCGCGCCTCCGGACTCCAGTACTACCGGCCGCAGATCTGCCTGGTCACCGATGGTCTGCCGACCGACGGAACCGGCCATCTCACCGACTCCTGGCACCGGTTGATCCCGGTCCTCGCCGACGAGCAGCGCGCCCGCCGCTTCCGGCTGTACGCGATAGGCGTCGGCGGCATCACCGACATGGGCGAACAGGTGCTCCAGGCGTTCGCGCCGAAGTTCAACGCCCGGTTGCAGGGATTCCCGTTCCGCGAGCTGCTCCAGATGATGTCCGCGAGCGCGAACGCCGAGCAGAAGGGCGCGGGCGACGAGGTCTTCGAGAAGATCTTCAGCCAGTTCAAGACCCAGCGCCCGGCCTGGGAATCCTGACCGATGACCGAATGGGAATCCTGACCAATGGCCGGAGCGGAAAAGCTGGAGTCACCGTGGCGGATCCACGGCATGAGCGTCGAGGGCTATCGCCACCGCCGCCAGGGACTGCCCTGCCAGGACGCCTGCGCGTACACGGCGTCGCCGTCCGTGGCGGTCCTCGCGGTGGCGGACGGGGCGGGCAGCAGGCCGCGTTCCGAGGAGGGTTCGCGGCTCGCGGTGGAGCTGGCCGCGGAGCACTTCGCCCGCCGGGCGGCCGCCGCGGCGGACTGCCATCCCGGTGAGGCCGTGCACGAGCTGCTCGAAGACGCCTTCCACGACGTCAGCAAGGTGTTCCTGGACCGGACCGGGGCCGACGCCGCGGACTTCGCGACCACGCTCACCGTCGTGGTGCTCGCCCCGGGCTGGCTGGGCCATCTCACCGTGGGCGACGGCTTCGTCGTACTCCGGGCGGGTGTGGAGGACGGGGAGCGGCAGTTCCATCTGCTGCCGCAGACGCGGGCGGCCAGCGAGTACAGCAACGAGACGGTCTTCCTCACCTCGACGGACGCGGCCCGCTGGATACACACCGACTGTGTGTCCGACGACGGGATCGACGGGGTGCTGCTGTCCACCGACGGACTCGTGCAGGCCGCGCTCAACCGTGCCGCGCCCAACCCTGCCGGGGGAGGCGCGCTGTCCCCGAACACCTCCTTCGTCGACGCCGTGTTCCGCTCCCTCGACGCTCCCGGACCCGTGACCGACAACGCCCACGAGGGTCTCGCGACCCTGCTGAGGTCGGACCGCCTCACCGCCCTGAACGCCGACGACAAGACCCTGCTGCGGGCCGTGCGCAAGGCGCGGCCATGACCGGCCTCACGGTGTTCCTGGACGGCAAGCCCGTCACCCTCGCGGAGCTTCCGCTCAAGGGCGGCGGCCAGGCGGCCGTCTTCCCGGTCGTCGGCGACGAGACGATCGTCGTCAAGCTCTACCGCGAACCGCCGGGCCTCGAACAGGAGCGGCGGCTGATGCGGATGCTGACCATGTCACCGCTGGCCGCGCGCCCCACCGACGTCTCCCAGCCGCCCGAACTGGCCTGGCCCACCGCCATCGCCCGCGGCCCGCAGGGGGAGTTCCTCGGCTACGCCATGCGCCGCTTCGGCGAACCCCACCACGTCCAGCTGATCGGCCTGTTCACCCGCGCCCAGCGCCTCAAGCTCTTCGCCGACCGGGCCGACTGGCGCTTCCTGCTCGGCGTCGCCTGGAACCTCGCGTTCATGACCGCCCGTATGCACTACGACAACCTCGTCATCGGCGACTTCTCCAGCAGCAACGTGGTCGTCGACGCCAACGGCTTCGTCACCTTCCTCGACTGCGACTCGATCGCCTTCAACGACCCGGTGTCCGGGGAACTCTTCCCCTGTCTGATGCACACCACCGACTACTCGTCCCCCGAGCGCCAGGCCGGCGGCCCCGCCACCCGCGCCACCGACGACTTCGCCCTCGCCGTCCTCGTCTACCAGCTGCTGACCGCGGGCAACCACCCCTTCGGCGGCGTCCCGCACGACAGCGCCTCCGAGTCGACCGTCAAGGACAACATCGCCGCCAGCTGCTCCTACGTCGTCCGCCCCGAGCGGGTCGTCATCCCGCGCGGCACCATCGACCCCTCCGTGCTGCCCCCCGAACTCCTCACCCTGGCCCGCGCCGCCTTCGGCCCCGGCGTGCACGCCCCCGCCGCCCGCCCCCCGGCGGAGGCCTGGCTGCGCGCCCTCAACAAGGAGCGCTCCCTCGTACGGGTCTGCCAGAACCGCCCGCTGCACGCGTACGGCTCCCATCTGATGTCCTGCCCGTGGTGCACGCGGGCGGCGGTGACGGGGCACGACGTGTTCAACGGGCCGGTACCGGTGCCCGTGCCGGACGTGCCGCCGCAGGGGGCGACGGGCGGGGCGTGGTCCAAGGCGCTGAAGGTCGCCCTGCTGATCGCGGTGCTGGTGATCCTGGTGATCATCGCGGTCCAGGGGGGCGGGAACTGAGTCGCTGTCAGGATTGAAACGGGAGCCCTCTGGTCAAGCGAACGCAGTGCTGTGGCACCCGGTCCGCGCGACGCTTAAAGTGCGCGCGGACCGGGGCCGTACGGGGGAGCCGTGGGCTCAGTGGGACGCGAGGGCGCGGGAGCCGGCGGCGGACGCGTGGGCGTCCATCTGCTCGGCCGCCAGAATCGCGGCCGCCGTGTCCGCGCGGGACGCCGCGACGACGAGGGCGCGGCCGGCGAGGGCGTGTGCGCGCTGGTGGAGAGTCACGAGCTGCGGCTCGTGGGCGGCGGCCGGGGAACGGACCGGGGTGACGCCCTCCCGCAGCCGGGCCACCTGCTGCGCGAGCCGCTCGGCGGCCGCGTCCAGCGCGGGGGAGGGCGCGAGCGAGCGGATCTCGTCCGTCACGGCGAGCAGCGCCGCGAGGTGGCCGGCGAGCTGGATGTCCAGCTCCTCCTCGCGCGACCGGTGGGGGAAGTCGGAGGGGGCGGTGCCGGCCATCGTGTGGACCGACTTGGTGCGGATCGGTTCGTACATGGGATGGCCTCCTGTGCTGACAGGAAACCATCCTAGCTTAGATTTCGTCTAAAGTTGAGCCTGGTCGCAAAACTGGCCGTCCCGCGCACACAGGGTGAGGGTCACGGCTGGCTGTAGCCGTCCAGGAAGTTCCCGATCCGGGTCACCGCGTCGGTCAGATCCCCGACCGTCGGCAGCGTGACCACCCGGAAGTGGTCCGCATCGGGCCAGTTGAAGCCCGTCCCCTGGACGACCATGATCTTCTCGCGGCGCAGCAGGTCGAGGACCATCCGCCGGTCGTCCTTGATCTTGAAGACCTTCGGGTCCAGGCGCGGGAAGAGGTACAGCGCCCCCTTCGGCTTCACACAGCTCACGCCCGGGATCTGCGTCAGCAGCTCGTAGGCGACATCCCGCTGCTCCTTCAGCCGCCCGCCCGGCAGCACCAGGTCGTTGATCGTCTGGCGCCCGCTGAGCGCGGCGACCACCCCGTGCTGGCCCGGCATGTTCGCGCACAGCCGCATGTTCGCGAGGATCGTCAGGCCCTCGATATAGGAGTCCGCGTGCGCGCGCGGGCCGGAGATCGCCATCCAGCCGACCCGGTAGCCCGCCACCCGGTACGCCTTCGACATGCCGTTGAAGGTGAGAGTGAGCAGGTCGGGGGCGATCGCGGCGGTCGACGTGTGCGTGGCGCCGTCGTAAAGGATCTTGTCGTAGATCTCGTCGGAGCAGACCAGCAGGTTGTGGCGGCGGGCGATGTCGGTCAGCCCGCGCAGCATGGCGTCGTCGTACACCGCACCCGTCGGATTGTTCGGGTTGATGATCACGATGGCCTTGGTGCGGTCGGTGACCTTCCGCTCCACGTCCGCGAGGTCGGGCATCCAGTCGGACTGCTCGTCGCAGCGGTAGTGGACGGCCGTACCGCCGGAGAGCGACACGGCGGCGGTCCACAGCGGATAGTCCGGCGACGGTACGAGCACCTCGTCGCCGTCGTCCAGCAGGCCCTGCATCGCCATGACGATGAGCTCGGAGACGCCGTTGCCGATGAAGACGTGCTCGACGTCCGTCTCGATGCCGAGGGTCTGGTTGTGCATGACCACTGCCCGGCGGGCCGCGAGCAGGCCCTTCGCGTCGCCGTAGCCGTGCGCCGACGAGACGTTGCGGAGGATGTCCTCAAGGATCTCGGGCGGGCACTCGAAACCGAAGGCGGCCGGGTTGCCCGTGTTGAGCTTGAGGATGCGGTGTCCGGCCGCCTCAAGCCGCATCGCCTCCTCAAGAACCGGACCCCGGATCTCGTAGCAGACGTTGGCGAGCTTCGTGGACTGGATCACCTGCATGTCCGTGAGCTTACGGCCGCGTAACGCTCGGCGGGGCGTGTTTTTCACCACGTGAGACGTGCCGGTTTGGTCGGCTTTGTCTGCTCGCTACGCCGCAAGCCCTTGCGGTCTCTACAATGCGCGCCCATGTCCAGGCAGCACGGCGAACCCGACGCCCCGCCGAGGGTGTACCTCCCGCAGGGCGACGGCGAGGCGTCCCCGGCCTATGAGTCGTACATGGACCCGGCCGAGGCGCACGGCTGGCAGAAGGGCTACGAAGACGGCGTCGAGGGTGGTGACGGCGACGACACCATCGAGCAGGAAGCCGTCCCTGGCGGGTACGAGATCCTCCCCGGCGAGCCGTCGGGCGACACCTCGGGCCGCCACGAGCGGCTGCTGCGTCGGCGCCGTGCCCGGCTGCTGCGCCGGCTCGCCGTGGCCGGCGGGGCGGCGTGCGTCGTCCTTCTCGCCGTCCTGATCTCGGGGGCGTTCGACTCCGGGTCGTCCAAGGGGTCGGGTGGTGCGACCGGGCGGACGGCATCGCCCCCGCGACTCGCCACGGGGGCCGCCGCGCCCACGGAGGGTTCCGCCTCGACCGCGGGAGCCTCCTCGGCGAACCCGTCGCCCACCGCGTCGACCGGCGTGTCCGCGAGCGCGGGCGCCGCTTCCGCCTCCTCGAGTGCGTCCCCGTCCGCGAGCGCCTCGACGGCCCCCGCGTCCACGGCTCCGGCGACCGCCTCCGCGACCGCCACGACCGGGACCGGCCCGGGCAACTCCAACGGCCACGGCCAGGGATCCACCAAGCGACCCAAGTAGCCGCCGGTTCCCCGCGGCCGGGCCGATGGTCTTTCAGTTCGCCGGCAGGGCACTCGTGGCACTCGAACAAGCCGCCCCCTAGGCCAAAAACAACTCCTTGCCCCTCAATCCCCCTCCCCTCACAATGCGCATGACAAAACAGAAGGTGACCGGAAGATCTCCTGTCACCCAAGTCGCAAGAGGGGACCCCCACATGAGAAAGCCTCTCGTTGCCGCGCTCTTCGCTCTGGTGATCGCCGGAGCGGGCGCGTCACCCGCGGTCGCGGCACCCGCTCCCGAGTCGGCGTCGGTATCGACGTCCGCGTCGGCATCCGCGGTCAAGGCGGACACCAAGGCGGCGGCGCCGACTCTCCAGGCCGTCAACCTCGCCGGGACCGTCGCGCTCAGCAACTGCTCCGGCTCCGTCATACGCTTCCCGAACTCCCTGGACACCGCCCCGGCGCTCGTGCTCTCCAACGGTCACTGCCTGGAGACCGGCTTCCCGGACCCCGGTGAGGTGATCGTCGGCCAGTCGTCCAGCCGTACCTTCGGCCTGCTCAACTCGGCCGGCACCCGGGTCGCCACGCTGCGCGCCAGCAAGGTCGCGTACTCGACGATGACCGACACGGACGTCACGATCTACCAGCTCACCAGCACCTACGCGACGATCAAGAGCTCGTACGGCATCAGCCCGCTGACCGTGCAGGACACGCACCCGACCGCCGGCACCGCCATCACCGTCGCCTCCGGCTACTGGAAGCGGCTCTACAACTGCAACATCGACGGGTTCGTATACCGCCTCAAGGAGGGCGACTGGACCTGGAAGGACTCGGTCCGCTACACCTCCGCCTGCAACACCATCGGCGGCACCTCGGGCTCGCCCGTCATCGACCAGTCCACCGGCAAGGTCGTCGCCGTCAACAACACCGGCAACGAGGACGGCGAGACCTGCACCGTGAACAACCCCTGTGAGGTGGACGCGAGCGGCAACGTCACCATCCACCAGGGCATCAACTACGCCGAGGAGACCTACCAGATCCCGGCCTGCTTCACGACCGGCAACGTGCTCAACCTGAGCGCGAGCGGGTGCACCCTGCCCAAGCCGTAACTCCTGTGCGGCGGCGGGCGGTCACCGGGGAGTCCGGCGGACCGCCCGCCCCGCCAGTACGTCCGTCCTGCGCCCGTCCTCGATCACGAAGCGGCCGTCGACGATGACGTGTGGGATCCCGGCCGGGAGCGTGCGCGGCGCCTCGAAGGTCGCACCCGCGGCGACCGTGGCCGGGTCGAAGAGGACCAGATCGGCGCGGTAGCCCTCGCGGACCAGGCCGCGGTCGGGCAGCCGCAGCCGGGCGGCGGGGCGGCCGGTGAGATGGGCGACGCACTCCTCCAGCGAGAGGACGCCCAACTCCCGTACGTACCGGCCGAGATACCGCGGGAAGGTGCCGTACGCCCGGGGATGCGGTTTGGCGCCCCGCAGGATGCCGTCGGAGCCGCCCGTGTGCACCCGGTGGCGCATGATCTGCCGGACGTTCTCCTCGTGGCCCACGTGCTGGAGGATCGTCGGGCCCAGGCCGTCCTCGATGAGCAGGCGGCGGGCGGTGGCCCAGGGGGCCTCGCCGCGCAGGTCGGCGGAGTGCCGGACCGTCCTGCCGACGTAGGGCGCGAGCGCCGCGTCGCCGACGCCCGAGATCTCGATCGTGTCCCACTCGATGGGCACGCCGTGACAGCCGTCCGCGCCGACGACCTCCATGTGGTGCCGGATCCGGTCGGCCGTCGTGTCGTCCTTCAGGCGGGCCAGGATCGCCTCCGGGCCGCCCTCGCCCGCCCAGCTCGGCAGCATCGCCACGAGGGTCGTGCAGCCGGGGGTGTAGGGATAGGTGTCGAGGGTGATGTCCGCGCCCTCCGCCAGCGCCTTGTCCAGGAGGGTGAGCAGGTCCGGGGCCTTCCCCTTGTTCACGCCGAAGTTCATGGTGGCGTGGGCGAGGTGGAGCGGGCAGCCGGCCTCGCGGGTGAGGGCCACCATCTCCTCGTACGCCTCCAGGGCGCCCGCCCCGTACGAGCGGTGGTGCGGGCAGTAGTAGCCGCCGTGTGCGGCGACCACTCTGCACAGCTCGGTGAGTTCGGCGTCCTTGGCGTACATCCCGGGGGTGTACGTCAGCCCGGACGACATGCCGACGGCGCCCTCCCGCAGGCCGTCCGCGACCAACTGCCGCATCCGGTCCAGCTCCTGGGGCGTCGCCTCGCGGTCCTCCCAGCCCACGGCGAGCATCCTGACCGTCCCCTGGGGGATGAGATACGCGGCGTTCACGGCGATGCCCTCGCCGTCGAAGCCGTGGTCGAGGCGGTCCAGGTACTCCCCGACCGACCGCCAGCTGAAGTCGATGTCGTCGCCGTCGCCGTTCCAGCCGGTGATCGCCCTGCGGACCTCGGCGAGCGTACGGTCGTCCACCGGTGCGTACGACAGGCCGTCCTGGCCGAGGACTTCGAGGGTCACCCCCTGCGCCGCCTTCGCGCTGTGGTCCGGGTCCCTCAGCAGTGCGAGGTCGCTGTGCGCGTGCATGTCGATGAAACCGGGGGCGAGCACGAGGCCTTCGGCGTCCAGCTCCCGGCGCGCGGTGGGGCGTTGGCAGCCCGCCGCCGCGGCCTCCTTGACGATCGAGACGATCCTGCCGCCGTCGACCACCACATCGGCGCGGTACGAGGGTGCGCCGGAACCGTCCACGACGTCCGCGTCACGGATGACGAGCTCTTCCACGCCAGGCCTCCTAGAAGAACGTGCGGATGTAGTCCACGACCGTGCCGTCCGCCTCGGCCACGGGAATCAGCTGCCACTTGTCGAAGGACGTGCACGGGTGGGAGAGGCCCATGCCGAGCCAGTCGCCGACCTGGAGGTTCGCCTCCTCGGTGGTGCCGAGCCAGGCGTGCTGGTCGGAGAGGCCGGTGACGGTGACGCCGGTCGCGGGGCGTTCGGCGCCCTCCCGGCGGAGGACCTGGGCGAACGGCAGGTCCAGGTCGTACGCCGCGTCCCGCTTGCCCGCGTTGGCGAAGGCCTGCTCGGGGGAGGGGCGGGAGACGACCTGGGCCCAGAGCCGGAAGGCGGGGTGGAGGGCGCCCTCCTCCGGGACACGGATGAAGGGAGTGATCTTGCGGTAGTGGCCGTCGTCGTGCGAGACGTACGCGCCGGAGCGCAGCAACTTCAGTACGGGGACGGAGAGTTCGGTGATCTCCGCGAAGACGTCGGCGACCGCGTCGAACCAGGCGCTGCCGCCCGCGCTGACCACGATCTCCTCCAGGCCGGTGAACCGGCCCGCCTTGTCGAAGTCCGCCGCCAGGGAGGTCAGGCGGCGCAGCCAGCCGTGGACGCGCTCGGGGGTCGCCTCCGGGACCTCGCCCTCGTAGCCCGCCACGCCGACCAGGCGAAGCGTCCGCGTCGCGCCCACCGCGTCCGCGACCGCCGCGCACTCCGCCTCCGTACGGACGCCGGTGCGGGCGCCCTCACCGGCGGCGAGTTCGACGACGACGTCCACGGGGCGGGAGGTCCCGCGCAGCGCGGCGTCCATCAGCTCGACGCCGCGTACGGAGTCGACGTAACAGATGAAGCGGAAGTTCTCGTCCGCCGTCAGCTCGGCGGCGATCCAGCGCAGGGCCGCCGTGTCGACGAGCTCGTTGGCGAGGAAGATCCGGTCGATCCCGAACCGCCTCGCCACGCGCACCTGGTGGGGGACCGCGAGCGTGATGCCCCAGGCGCCGTGCTCGATCTGCCTCCAGAACAGCTGCGGGGCCATCGAGGTCTTGCCGTGCGGGGCGAAGGCGAGGCCGTGGCGGGCCGCGTACGTCTCCATCAGTTCGAGGTTGTGCGTCAGACGCTCGGCGGAGAGAGCGAGAACGGGGGTGGTGAAGCCGTCCGTGAAGAGGTTGCGGCGCTGGGCGGCCAGCTCGCCGACGGTGAGGCCCTCGGCGTCCAGGGGGAGGCCCTTGAAGCGGTGGTCGACGCGGTCCGCCGTGAGAGCGGCCAGCTGTGCTGCGGCGGTGTCGGCGCCCATGGGGCCTCCTTGGTGAAGTGCGTGGCGATGAGGTGCGTGGCGATGAAGTGCGTGGCTATGAGGTGTGCTGCCCGTGCGTTGTTGGCGTGCGTTGCACTGTCTGCAACGGTCATTGCGTATGTCGCTTACTGCTGTCTAACATCCCAGCCAACGCAGGGTCAACGGTGCCGTTGACCGCGAGAGCGAGGAGCCCCAGCCATCGTGACCCCCAACTTTGTCGATGTCGGCACGCTTGATGTCGTCGCGCTCGGCGAGTCCATGGTCACGTTCCTGCCGTCCCGCCCGGGGCGCCTCGCCGACGTGCCGTCGTTCGAGCGGGGGATCGGCGGGGCGGAGTCGAACGTGGCGTGCGTGCTCGCCTCGGCCGGGCACACCGTGCGGTGGGTCGGCCGGGTCGGCGCCGACGGGTTCGGCGACCACCTAGTCGAGGCGATCGCCGCGTACGGCGTCGACACCTCCGCCGTGCGACGGGACCCGGCGCGCCCGACGGGCATCTACTTCCGCACGGCGGGCGACCGGGCGACCGGCGCCCACGAGGTCGCGTACTACCGGGCCGGGTCGGCCGCCTCCGCTATGGCGGTGGAGAACGTGGACCTGGACACCGTCCGCGCGGGACGCGTGCTGCACCTGTCCGGGATCACCGCCGCGCTCTCCGACGACTGCCTCGCCCTGATGCGCGAGCTCACCGAACGCCGGCCCGGCCGCCCGCTGGTCTCCTTCGACGTCAACCACCGCCCGGGGCTGTGGCGGGACACCGCGGGACCGCACGTCCTGCTCGACCTCGCGCGCGGCGCCGACATCGTGTTCGTCGGCGAGGACGAGGCCGAAGCGGCGTGGGGGGTCACCGGCGGCCCGGCCGACATCCGCGCCGCGCTGCCCGAACCCCGAGCCCTGGTCGTGAAGCAGGGGTCCCGGGGTGCCACCCTCTTCGACGGCGACACGGTCACCTTCGCCCCCGCCCTGCACGCCGACGTCGTGGCCCCGGTCGGCGCCGGCGACGCCTTCGCCGCCGGGTTCCTCTCCGCCACCCTGCGGGGGCTGCCCGCCAGGGACCGGCTGCGGCACGGGCACTTGATGGCCGCCGCCGCCCTCACCGTGCCCGGTGACCTCGCCGAGCCTCCCGCCCGCGACCACGCCGACCGGCTGGCCGCCCTGGACGAGGACGCGTGGGGGAGACTTCGACTCGGCCCCGGCTGGACCGAAGCCGTCACGCGGGCCGACGAGGAGGTACGTACGCCATGAGCCAGACCGTCGACCGAGCGCTGAGCATCCTGCCGCTGCTCGCCGAGGGGCCCGCCGACCTCGGGCAGGTCGCCGACCGCCTCGGCGTCCACAAGTCCACGGCGCTCCGCCTCCTGCGCACCCTCCACGAGCACGGCCTCGTCTACCGCCAGTCCGACCAGCGGTACCGCCTCGGCGCCCGCCTCTTCGCCCTCGCCCAGGAGGCCGTCGAGAACCTGGACGTCCGGGAGATCGCCCACCCCCACCTCGTACGCCTCAATGAGCAGTGCGGGCACACCGTCCACCTCGCGGTGTACGAGGAGAACGAGGTCCTCTACATCGACAAGGTGGAGAGCCGGTATCCGGTGCGGATGTACTCGCGGATCGGGAAGCCGGTCGCCATCACCGTCGCGGCGGTGGCGAAGCTGCTGCTCGCCGATCTGACCGAGGCCGAGCGCCGCGTGCTCGCCGAGAAGCTCGACTACCCCATGTACACGGCCCGTTCGATCCCCAACGCCCCCGCCTTCCTCAAGGAGCTGGCGACGGTGCGCGAACAGGGCTGGGCCACCGACCTGGGTGGCCACGAGGAGTCCATCAACTGCGTCGCCGCCCCCATCCGCGGCGCCGACGGACGCGTCGCCGCCGCCATGTCGGTCTCCGCGCCCAACGTCGTCGTCACCGCCGAGGAACTCCTCACGCTGCTCCCGCTGGTGCGCCGCACGGCGGACGCCATCAGCCGCGACTACTCCGGCAAGTCCCCCACGAAGGAAGACCCGAAGAAATGAGCACACCATGACGGACAAGATCGCGCTCACGCCCAAGACCCACACCACTCCGCCCGCCAAGTTCTCGCACGGCGTGAAGAAGGGGAACATCCTCCAGGTCGCCGGACAGGTCGGCTTCCTCCCCGCGGAGGAGGGCAAGCCGCCCACGCCCGCCGGTCCGACGCTGCGCGAGCAGACCCTCCAGACCCTCGCCAATGTCCGGGCGATCCTCGAAGAGGGCGGCGCCACCTGGGACGACGCGATGATGATCCGCGTCTACCTCACGGACGTCGACCACTTCGCCGAGATGAACCAGATCTACAACACCTACTTCGAGGAGCAGGGCCTCACCGCGCCCCCCGCCGCCCGCACGACGGTCTACGTCGGACTGCCGGCCGGCCTCCTCATCGAGATCGACGCGCTCGCCGTACTCGGCTGAGGTCACTGGCTGACATCACTGGTCATCCGCTGAGCTGACGCTCCTTCAATTCCCGCACTCCGTACGTCATCACGGTGCGGCGCCTCTCACCTGACATCCCTTGTCATCCCTGGGGCGCCGTTCCGCGATTCCCCCTGCCCGAAAGCCCCATGGACTTACGAAACAGAGGTCCCCCTTGTCCTCGTCGTATCCGCTCGCAGCAACAGCACCGGCCACCCCCGAGACCCCACCCCACACCGGCGGCCTGCTCCTCCTCATCGACGGCACCGCCGGGCTCCTCACGGTCGCCGCCCTCGGTATCGCGTTGCTCCTGGTCCTGATCATCAAGGCCAGACTCCAGCCGTTCGTCGCGCTGCTCGCCGTCTCCATAGCCGTCGGCCTCGCGGCCGGACTCCCGGTCACCGAACTCTTCGGCACGGTCCAGCGCTCCACCGCCGTCTCCGTCATCGAAACCGGCATGGGCGGCATCCTCGGCCATGTCGCGATCATCATCGGCCTGGGCACCATGCTCGGCGCGATCCTCGAAGTCAGCGGCGGCGCCGAGGTGTTGGCGTCCCGGCTGCTCAACCTCTTCGGCGAGAAGCGCGCCCCGCTCGCGATGGGCCTGACCGGCCTGATCTTCGGTATCCCGGTCTTCTTCGACGTCGGCATCTTCGTCCTCGCACCGATCGTGTACGCCGCCGCCAAGCGCTCCGGCAAGTCGATCCTGCTCTACTGCCTGCCGCTGCTGGCCGGCCTGTCGATGACCCACGCCTTCCTGCCGCCGCACCCGGGCCCGGTCGCCGCCGCGGGACTGCTCCACGTGCAGCTCGGCTGGGTCATCCTCATGGGCATCGTCTGCGGCATCCCCGCCGTGCTCGCCGCCTGGGTCTACGCCGCGTGGGTCGGCAAGCGGATCTTCGTCGCCGTACCGCAGGACATGGTCGAGGCCGCCGCCGAGGCGAAGCTTGCCGTCATCAACGAGCAGCGCGAGGCAGGCGTCGAGCCCCGCGAGAAGCCCGTACCGCTCGGCACGGTTCTCGGCATCATCGGTACGCCGCTGGTGCTGATCCTGGCCGCCACCTTCTCCTCGATCGCCCTCGACCCCTCCACGGGCCGTTCGGTCATCGAGTTCTTCGGCAGCCCCTTCGTCGCCCTCACGATCGCGCTGCTGCTCGCGTACTACCTGCTCGGCATCCGGCGCGGCTGGTCCCGCAAGTCCCTTGAGACGGTGTCGACTTCGTCGTTGAAGCCGGTCGGCAACATCCTGCTCGTGGTCGGCGCGGGCGGCATCTTCGGTGCCGTACTGAAGGCCAGCGGTGTCGCCCAGGCCCTCTCGGACACCTTCAACGACGTCGGCCTCCCGGTGATCGTCCTCTCGTACCTGATCTCCGTGGTCCTGCGGGTCGCCCAGGGCTCGGCGACGGTCGCGATCGTCACCACGGCCGGCATCGTGGCGCCCCTGCTCGCCGAGGGCCATCACTCCCAGGCCTTCGTCGCCCTCGTCATCATGGCGATCTCGGCGGGCTCGATCTTCGCCTCGCACGTCAATGACGGCGGGTTCTGGATGGTCGCCAAGTACTTCGGCATCAGCGAGCGCGACACCCTCAAGACCTGGACCGTCCTGGAGACGGTGTTGTCGGTGGTGGGCTTCGCGGTCGCGGCGGTGCTGAGCCTGTTCGTCTAGGGCCCCGTCCCTCCGCTCCCCCTGTCACGCCTGACCAGCAGTATGGTGACCCTCTCGCAGGCAGGGCAGGGGGAGTTGAGGGTGGCCGCCGCACGCATCGGTCCGTACACCGTCGAGCGCGAACTGGGCGCGGGTGGCATGGGCACCGTCTTCCTGGCCCGGACCCGCTCGGGCCGCCCGCTCGCGGTGAAGGTGGCGCGGGAGGAACTCGCCGCCGACGCCTCCTTCCGGGCCCGCTTCCGTGCGGAGATCGACGCCGCGCGCCGGGTCAACGGCTTCCACACCGCGCCGGTCGTGGACGCCGACCCGGACGCCAGCCCACCGTGGATGGCCACGGCCTACGTCCCCGGGCCCACGCTCGCCGCCCTGCTGGCCAGTCAAGGGCCCATGGGGGAAGGGGAGTTGAGGTCTCTCGGCGCCGCGCTCGCCGAGGCCCTCCAGGCCATCCACGCCTGCGGCATCGTCCACCGCGACCTCAAGCCGGGCAACATCATCATGGCGGAGGACGGACCCCGCGTCCTCGACTTCGGCATCGCCCGGGCCGTGGAGAACACCCGGCTGACGGCCACGGGATACGCCTTCGGAACGCCCGGCTTCCTCGCCCCCGAACAGGCCTTGGGTGACGACGTCACCGGTGCCGCCGACATCTTCGCCCTCGGAGCGATCCTGGTCGCGGCGGCGCGCGGGCGCGCTTTCGGCGAGGGCACGCCCATGGGGCTGATGTACCGGTCCGTGCACGAGCCGGCGGATGTGTCGACGGTCCCGGCGGGGCTGCGCGACGCGGTGGCCGCCTGCCTGCTGAAGGAACCGGCGGCGCGCCCCGTTCCGGACGCGCTGCTGGACCTGTTCGTCCCGGACGGCGCGGCTCCCCCGGAACCCCCGACACCACAGGACGCCCGGCCGCCCGTACCCGCGCCGGTGGGAGTCCCGCCGCGTCCCGCCACGCCGCCGGGGGGATTCGCGGACGCTCCGCCCCCTGGTGCGCCCGCGCCGTTCTTCGGCGCCGCGGACCAGCGGAACTCCGTGGCCGTCGACGAGAACGGGGTCACCCTGGAGGTCGGCGAGGCCCAGGCCGACTTCGCCTGGGACGAGATCGGCGCCGTGGTCTCCACCGCCTTCGGGTTCGGCAAGGGCCTGCGGGTCGAGCTGAGGCTGTACGAGAGCCAGGAGCCGTTCGTCTGTGAGATCAAGGCGCCGAGCCGCGGTGTTCGCGACGACTGGATGGCCGGCCTCGATCTCGTCCTCGGCTACTACCTGGACAAATAAGGACCACATCGGTCAACGGACCTCGCCTGTGGGGTCCCTGTGCCGGATGAGGTGCGGGGCCGACTGTTCCCGACACAGGATCGTCGACCATACTGCCCGCTGTGGAGCAGCGCATAGGTTCGAAGAGCCAGCCCCTGGACGCCGCCGCGGTGAACCCGGCGTACATCCCCGGGCTCACGTCACCCGCGCCCGCGGAGCCGAAGGACGCGGTGGAGGACACCGTGGCCGAGGAAGCCGCGGAGACCGAGGAGGCCGAGGAGACCGAGGCGGAGCACTCGGAGGAAGCCGAGACGGAGGCTTCGGAGGAAGCCGCGCCGGATTCGGCTTCTGAGTCGGAGTCGGAGTCGGAGTCTGAGGCCGAGGCTGACCCCGACCCCGACGGTCCCGTCTTCGAGGCCTCCGACCGGCGCGCCTCGATCAAGGCCGACCACAGCGGCGTACACCTGCGTCTGGACGACCAGGCGGCGGAGTTCCGCTGGGAGGAGATCGGCGCCGTCGAGACGGAGTCCCCGCGCTTCGGGAAGCGGTTCACCATCACGGTGCACACGCCGGACCGCCGCTGGTACCCGATCGAGATCGAGGCCAAGTCCCGCTCCCGCTTCCAGGAGTGGGAGAACCAGCTGGACGCGGTCCTGGACGCCTACTTCGACGAAGACGTGGCGGACGAGGAAGCCGTGGCGGACGAGGAAGCCGTGGAAGAAGGCGCCCCGTAAGGGGCGCGGGGAACTGCGCGACCAGGCACAACCGGCCCGCAGTTCCCCGACTACCGATTCACCCCAGTCCTAACTGCAGTACTGGGCCGCCTTACCGATGGACCGGTACATGCAGTCCGCGTTCTCCAGCAGCTGCAGCACCGCATCCCGGTTCCGTGAGGTCTCCCGCTCGATGACCTCGTCGGGCGGGTAGAAGCCGCCGCCGGAGCTGGACGTCGGGTACATCTCGAAGGTGTAGTCGAAGATCTTCTGGGAGCCCCAGAGATAGTCGTCGATCGAGCCGTCGGTGATGTACAGGTCGCTGGACTGCTCGGGGGTGTACCCGTTGCTGGCGGCCATCTTCTGGCCGACGGCCTTGAACGCGGCGGCGTCGTCCGCGGTCATGCCGGTCGCGGTGTCGGCGGTGGTGTACCCGAAGGGCCACAGCACGAGCTCGCTGTAGGTGTGGAAGTCGATCCCGGCCTTGATCTGCTGCGCGCCGCCGACGACCCGGCTGCGCACGAAGTCCGCGACCACCTTCACCTCGGGCGCCGACTCGGCGGACGTGCCGCGGTAGGTCTCGGAGGACGTGGAGCCCGAGGAACCGCCGCAGCAGCCCCACTTGTAGTTCCAGTTCCTGTTGAGGTCCGTACCGACGTACGAGGAACCGGAGTTGGGCTGACGGTTCTTGCGCCACGAGCGGTACGAGCCCGTCGCGATGTCGTACTCGCCGCCGTCGGGGTTGAGGTCCGGGACGATCCAGATCTCGCGGTTGTTCACCATGCTGGTGACGCGGGAGTCGGAGCCGTAGCCCGCGCCGAGTTCGCGCAGCAGGTACAGCGCCATCTCGACGGTCATGTGCTCACGGGCGTGCTGGTGGAAGGTGAGGAGGACCTCGGGCTCGGCCTCGTCGGTCGCGACGTTGTCGCTGACCTTGATGGCGACGATGTCCCGGCCCTGGTAGGACTTGCCGATCACCTTCTTGCTCATGATGCTCGGGTACGCCGCGAGACGCTGGTCGATCTCCGTGTTCATCTCGGCGTAGTTGTGGTACTTCGAGTCCGCCGTCGGGAAGTCGAGGATCCGTACGTCGTCGGCGCTGCTCGCCCGGTTCGGTGCCGAGCCCAACAGCGAGACGTCATAGCCCTGTTGGCGCAGCTTCTTGATCTGGTCGGCACGACCGGAGACGACGACGGTCTCCTCGTCGGCCTCGTCCACGGTGACCCCGGCCTGCTGGATCGCCGTACGGGTCAGGGGAGTTGTGCTCTGGTGGATCTCGTACTGCTTGATGTCGTCGGACGAGGGTGCGGGGGCCTTCACTCCGCTCGCCGTGGCGTCGGTGGCCGTGGCGGTGAGGGGAGCCGCGAGGGCGAGGGCCGCGAGGACGGCGAGAGCGGCGGTGCGCCGCCCGCTTCTGCCTTTGCCGTCGGGGCTGCCGTTGCCGCTGCCGCGTATGCGAAGTCGCATGAAGTCTCCTTGTTTCTCCAGGAATTCCGGGATCTCCGGAATGTGGGGAGTGGAGCGGGGGGTGGTTCATGGCGACGTGCCTGGTGCGGGTGTGGCGCTCATCGTGAGGCCATGGCATGAGCAGGTCAAGACGCGACAAAGAGCCGATGGCGGGATCCGGCCGAAAATCGGCCGGGCGGCGGCATGCGCGCTTGTGCCGCCCTGCCCTTTACGCTTTCTTGAACCGCATGACGGAGACCACTGGGAAGTCCGGGCAGTCAGTGTCAGGTGAGGCCATCTCCCGCCCTCGTAAGTCCAGTTGGAAGTACATCGGCCCCGGCATCGTCGTCGCCGCGACCGGCGTCGGCGCCGGTGACCTCGTCGCAACACTCATCGCGGGCAGCAACTTCGGATACACCCTGCTCTGGGCCGCCGTCGTCGGCTGCGTCGTCAAGATCTCGCTGGCCGAGGCAGCCGGCCGCTGGCATCTGTCCACCGGACGCACTCTCTTCGACGGCTGGGCGAGCCTGGGCCGGTGGACGACGTACTTCTTCGTCGTCTACGTGGTCGTCTGGGGCTTCGTCTACGGCGCGGCGGCGATGTCGTCGAGCGCGCTGCCGCTCCAGGCGCTGTTCCCCGACGTCTTCCCGGCCGACTGGTCGATCAAGCCGTGGGCGGTCATCTGCGGGCTGGTCGGCCTCGTCTTCGTCTGGTTCAACAAGTACGAGGTCTTCGAGAAGGTCATGACCGTGCTGGTGGGCGTGATGTTCGTGGTCACGGTCTATCTGGCGATCCGCGTCACCCCGAACCTCGGCCACGCCTTCGCGGGTCTGCTCCCCGTCCTCCCCGACGAGAAGGACGCGGTCCTCAACACGCTCGGCCTGATCGGCGGGGTCGGCGGCACCATCACCCTTGCCGCGTACGGCTATTGGGTCAACGCGAAGGGCTGGACGAACACCGGCTGGATGAAGGTGATGCGGCTCGACAACCGTGTCGCGTACGCCACCACCGGCATCTTCGTCATCGCCATGCTCTTCGTCGGCGCGGAGCTGCTCCACTCCGCGAACGTGGCGATCGCGAGCGGCGACCAGGGCCTCATCCAGCTCGGCGACATCCTGGAGGCGGAGTACGGCACGGCGACCGCCAAGTTCTTCCTGATCGGCTTCTTCGCGACCTCCTTCACCTCACTCATCGGCGTCTGGCACGGCGTGAGCCTGATGTTCGCCGACTTCGTGGAGCGCTATCGGTCGCGGGGCCGGGCCACGGGCGAGGAGGTCGCCTCGGGTGCGCGCGAGAAGTCCTGGCCCTTCCGCGCCTACCTCCTCTGGCTGACCTTCCCGCCCATCGTCCTCCTCTTCCAGGGCCAGCCGTTCCGCCTGGTCATCCTGTACGGCGTCCTGGGCGCGGCCTTCCTCCCCTTCCTCGCCCTCACCCTGATCTGGCTCCTCAACTCCTCCCGCACGCCGCGCGAATGGCGCAACGGGACGCTGAGCAACGTCATGCTCGCCGTCGCCGGACTGCTCTTCCTGGTCCTGTGCGTGAAGCAGATCTGGGACCAGCCGTGGTCGGAGTTCTTCTAGGAGCCCTTCCAGAAGCCCTCAGAGCAGGTGGTCGGCCTTGCCCGCCTTGATGTCGAGGATGAGAGTGCGGAGGGCTTCACGGCTGTCGGTGAGAGCGTGACGTTGTCCTGCCTACGGCAGCCATCGGTCACTTCAGCAGCGTCCGCCACTTCCCGCTGACCGCGATCGTCCTCAGCTCCTTCATGGTCAGCGCGGGGGTGGTGCGGGTCGCGTCGGTCTCCTGGCTGCCGGCGTTGAAGGCGCTGACGACCACCCGCATACCGTCGGTCCTGATGGTGTCGACGGTCCACATCACGACCCCCGAGCCGCCCTTCTCGCCGGGCTCCTGGCGTGTCGTGACCTTGGTGCCGTCGGCCAGGGTCTCCGCGTCGGAGCCGAAGAGCTGGTCCTCGACGTCGGACATGTCGGACTGCACGTTGATCTGGACCATGCTCCGGCCCTTGCCGTCGTCGACGACCACGTAGGCGTACTCGCTCTCCTGGCTGCCCTTCGCCTTCACCTGGACGCTCTTGGGGAGCAGCGCGACGAGAGCGGACTCGACCGCCTTGCCGTCGGCTTGAGGGCGCTCGTTCGGCATCAGGGTGTCCTTCGGGCTCTCGGGGATGGTGTCGACGGCCGTGCGCCATGCCTTGGCCGTGACCACGGTCTTCAACTGGGCCGGTGACAGCGGGGGGTTGGACCTGGTGACGGGCGAGCCCTTCTCCGCGGCGGCGTTCCACTCGTTCACGCTGATCTGCTGCCCCTGCGGGGTGACGAGCTGGGCGTACCAGGTCTTGGTGTCCTCGCGGTGGTCCGGGTATTCGTACCCCTGGTAGATCATGAGCGTGGAGCCGTCGGTGAGTCGGTCCGTCGTGCAGGAGTCGTACGCCACCAGGTTCTTGTCCGGGCAGGTGGTCAACTCCTCGGCCTTGCCGCTCAGGTCGATCCGGCCCAGTCCGACCTCGATGGCAGCCTTTCCGCGGCCGTCGTCGTAGACGAGATGGATGTACGGGCCGACGGGGGCGTCGGTCGGGCGGGTCTCCTCCTTGCTGAACTCACCCTCGGGGAGCAGCCCTTTGAGGATCTTGAGGAGCTCCGGACCCGACACCCCGGTCGCGTCGGCGTCGGCGTCAGTGCCGGCGTCGACGCCGGACCGTACCTTCGGCGGGCCCGCGGCAGCCCGCCCTTCCCCGCCGTCCGCCCCGGGCACCAGCAGCGCCCCGCCCACTCCCACCAGGGCGAGCCCGGCCACACTTCCGGTGACCGCCATCCGGCGCCGCAGCCGGAGCCTTCGGCCGCGTGCCTCCCCAGCGGTGGCCAGCGCCCGCCGGTCGGTCTCGAAGCCGTCGCCCGCGTGACGCAGGGCTTCGCCGAGTTGGTCCTCGAAGCGGGAGTCCTCGGCGGGGGAGTCGTCGACATGCATGGCAAACCACCGTTTCAGAAGGCCGGAGGGGGAGCGGGAAGAAGGCAAGGAGAAGACGGGAAGCAGAGCGGTAGCGATCAGGGCGTCGCGTGTTCGCTGAGGCTGTCGCCCAGCAGGACCCGCAGCTTGGCCAGCGCGCGGACGCAGCGGGTGCGGACGGCGGCCGAGCTGGTGTGCAGGGCGTCGGCCGTCTCCTCGATGCTGCGGTCCTCCCAGTAGCGCAGGACGACCACGGCCCGGTCCTTGGCCGGCAGCCGGCGCAGCGCCTCGACCAGGGTGAGCCGCAGGGGCGTGTCACGGGCGGCGCTGCCCGGGTCGGGGACGTCCGGAAGCACGTCGGTCGCCCGCTCCTTGCTGCTGCGCAGCCGCTGATGGGCGAGGAAGGTACGGGTGAGCACGGTCTGCGCGTACGCCGCCGGGTTGTCGCTGCGGGACACCCGCCCCCAGCTGACGTACATCCGCCCCAGTGCCTCCTGGACGAGATCCTCCGCCAGATGGGTGTCGCCGCCGGTGAGCAGACAGGCCGAGCGGTACAGATGTCCGGCGCGGGCCGCCGCGAACTCCGGATACCCGTCCGCACGGATCTGCCTCATGCGTCCCCCCGCCCCGCGCCACGGCCACCGTCGTCACTTCATAGATGCGCCGGCCCCCCGGAAATGTTTCACCCCGCTCGCCGCGGATGCGAGGAGCGGGGTGAAGGAGGAGCTGTCCGATGCCTATGCCATGCCGAAGGCTGTCCCTGTGCCTACAGCGCGTGCACGTGCGGACCCACCGAGTTCGACCAGGCGTTGCCCGCCGACGCGTCCCAGTTCGTCGACCAGGTCATCGCGCCGCGCAGGGTCGGGTAGGTCTTGGACGGCTTGAAGGAGCCGCAGTTGGTGCCCTTGGCGAGGCAGTCGAGGGCGTTGTTGACGATCGTCGGGGAGACGTAGCCGCTGCCCGCGCCGCTGGTGGAGGCGGGGAGGCCGAGGCCCACCTGGGACGGGTCGAGGCCGCCCTCCAGCTGGATGCAGGCGAGGGCGGTCAGGAAGTCGACCGAGCCCTGCGAGTACACCTTGCCGTCGCAGCCGAGCATCGAACCGCTGTTGTAGTACTGCATGTTGACGACGGTGAGGATGTCCTTGATGTTCAGGGCCGTCTGGAAGTACGTGTTCGACGTGGACTGCATGTCGATGGTCTGCGGGGCCATCGTGATGACGAGGGACGACCCGGCCTTCGAGGACAGGGACCGCAGGGCCTGTGACATGTACGTCGCGTTGAGGCCGTTCTCCAGGTCGATGTCGACGCCGTCGAATCCGTACGTCTGCATCAGGGAGTAGACGGAGTTGGCGAAGTTCGTCGCGGACGCCGAGTCGCTCACCGACACTGTGCCGTTCTGGCCGCCGATGGAGATGATGACCTTCTTGCCGGCGGCCTGCTTGGCCTTGATGTCCGCCTTGAACTGGTCGACGGTGTAGCCGCCGAGCCCGGCCGAGTCGAGGGTGAAGCTCACGGCGCCGGGTGTCGAGGTCGCGTCCGCGAAGGCCACCGCGATGATGTCGTACTGGGACTGCACGGCGGCGATCGTCTGGACCGTCGCGCCATTGTTGAAGTTCTGCCAGTAGCCGGTCACGGCGTGCGCGGGAACCGTTCCGCCGCCACCACCGCTGGACGCGGTCGTCGTGCCGGTGACCGCCGACGACTTCGCCGACTCACCGGCCGAGTTGGTCGCCGTGACCTGGAAGGAGTACGAGGTCGAGGCGGTCAGACCGGTGACCGTCGCCGAAGTCCCCGTCACCGACTGGACCTTGGTGCCGCCCTGGTAGACGTTGTAGCCGGTCGCGCCCGAGACCGTGCTCCAGGAGAGCGAGACGGACGACGACGTCGTGGAGGAGACGGCCAGACCGGCCGGGGTCGCGGGGACGGTCGGGGCCGGGTCGGTGCCACCGCCGCCGTCGGGGCCGTACACCGACAGGTCGTCCGCGTAGTAGGCGGCCTGCGCGTACCAGCCGTGCGTGTACACCGTCACCGAGGTCGTCGACGCGCCCGTGGTGAAGGTGGTCGTCAGCTGCTTCCAGGAGGAGGAGTCGGGCGTCCAGGTCGACACGTCCGTCGTGCCCGTGCCCGTCACGCCGAGGTAGGCGTACCCGCCCTGCACCCAGGCGCTCAGCGTGTACGTCGAGTTGGCCTTGACGGCGACGGACTGGGTGCACTGGGCGTTGTCCTGCCCGGCGGGCGTGGCCTTCAGCGCGGCCGAGCCGCCGTGCACCGGTGAGGAGACGGTCGTACCGCTGCTCGCGGAACACGTCCAGTTGCTCAGGCCCGACTCGTAGCCGCCGTTCTTGGCGTTGTTGATGTCCGCGGCCTGGGCCTGGCCCGCCAGGCCGGTGAGGGAGAGGACGGATGCGGTGACGATGGCGGCGAGGGCTCCGGCCCATCTCCGTTTGGGCATACGTGTGACGCGGTCCACTGGTCCTCCGGGAGGTGGGAGAGGTGGGGGAGGGGAGGGGAGGGATACGGAACGGTGGCCACCGTTGGAAGTACAAGTTGGTCCAGACCAATTGGGTTGTCAAGACCTCTTGAGCCCTCAACCTCCTTTTCGGAGTGCCGAGTTGTGGCATATTCGCCTCACTCTCCGTTGATCACGCCCCCACCTTCCGTGAGTTGATCTCGGAGATTCGGTGTTGAGCGGGGCATGCCGTGGATATGGTGCTGATGCAAGAGGACGTCACAGTGACGATCTGTGGCCATCTGTGACGGTCCATGGCGAAACAGGGGCGATCTGAGGCGGTGGTTGACCACCCCGCCGCAGCGAACGGGGTGTGTGCAGCGTGCCGACCGCGATAGCCGTCACCAGTCCCGACCTGGTGCTCCCACCGCATGACCGGCAGACCCCGCCGGCGGTCGTCCAGCCGCTCGACACCCTCGAAAGCTCCCTCACCGGGATGCACGCGCTCATCGAGCAGCACGGGTACGTCATCTCGCTCTATCCGTCCTCCGTCTCCGGTGACGTGACGCGGCGGCTGCACACCGTCCGCTCCGTCCTGGAGAGCGACCGCATCGCCCTGCTCGGCATCGACCTTCCGCCGCTCGGACTCGCCCTGCTCGCCCAGCAGTTGCGGCAACTGTCCGTCTGCGACTTCAGCCCCGGGGTGCTCGCGTCCTCCGCCCGGCTGCTCGCCCACTACATCTACGCCGGCGCCCTGCTCGGCTCGGTCGCCAAGCTCGACCGGGTCCCGGTGTCCCTGAAGTCCCACGCCAAGTCCTGGGTGCCGGGCGCCCAGTTCGCCGTACTGGCCAATCCGCGACCTCAGCTCATCAAGGTCGGACAGGAGGAGCTGCCCGGGCCCGAGTTCGGCACCCGGCTGCTCGTCGCCGCGGGCCAGCCGCCCTCCGACTGGGTCACCGCCGAGCTCGCGCCCGCCTGGCGGGCCCAGGGAGTTGCGACCGTCCCGCTCCCGGAGGAGTCGGCCCGCTGGTGGGGCACGTCACGGATCGCCGAGTTCGCCGCGGGGCTGTACGACGTCTCGGTCCTCTACCAGCTCGTCTCGTCCGTCCGGCGGGAGGAGTGCCACTGGTGCGGCCTCGAACTCATCGGTGACCGCTGCGGGTTCTGTGCCGCGCCCCTTCCGCCACCACCGTCGTCGAACGAGCTTCCGGCCACCGCCACCCGGGCAGTCTCCTCAGTACGCGCCCTGCCCCGAGGCGCCACATAGGTCACCTACGCACAGCTGAACAACACCAGGCACGACCGCTCGACCCCGCCGTCCCCGCCCCACGAACGAGGTTGTCCGCGTCATGAACTCACGCCAGCGCCGCGGCGTCATCCTGCTGGTCCTCTCGGCCCTGTGCGCCCTGGGCGCCTTCGCCGGAGTGCTCTCGGTGATCCGTGACGTGAACTCCAAGGTCGGCCCGGAGGTGGCGGCGTACCGCCTGAAGGGCGACATCGCGCCCTACAAGGAGCTGTCGGCCGACCAGTTCGAGAAGATCTCGATGCCCAAGCGCTGGCTGTCGTCCACCGCCGTCACCAGCCTCTCCCAGATCCGCGGCAAGATCGCGGTCACCCAGCTGGAGAAGGGCTCCCTGCTGCAGACCGACATGATCGTGGACCGGCCCGAACTGGCCGCGGGGCAGCAGGAGATCGCGATCATGATCGACGCGGCGACGGGTGTCGCGGGCAAGATCAACCCCGGTTCGCGGGTCAACATCTACGCCACCTTCAAGGCCGAGAACAACAAGGGCACCGACCAGTCCAAGGTCATCGTCGAGAACGCCCGCGTCATCGACGTCGGCAAGCTCACCGCGCTCGACCCCGGCCAGTCCAGCTCCGACCGACGCAACAGCGCCAACCAGGCCGTCCCCATCACCTTCGCGCTCGACACCGCCGACGCCCAACGCGTGGCGTACGCCGAGTCGTTCGCCGAACACGTCCGGCTCGCCCTGGTCGCGGGCGGCTCCGACACGGCCGTCGCACCCGGCGACCGTACGTACACCCTCGACGAGGACAAGTAGGAGGCCGCGCATGAGGTCCACGCCTACGGGGCGGTGCCGATGGCCGCGTACGGGGCCGACGCGTACGGGGCTGTGCCGATGACCATCCGCATCCTCCCCGCCGTCGGCGACATCGACTCGGCCCGCGCGCTCACCACCCTGCTGAGCCAGCTCGCCGACGCCGAACCGGCCCCGCCCGTCCCCGACTCGACGGCACTGCTGGACACACTGGCGAGACTGGCCGCCGAGTCCCTGGACGAGCTGCCCGAGGTGGTCCTGGTCCATGAACGCATAGGCCCGGTACCGGCGTTGGACCTGATCCGCGACCTGGTGATGCGCTTCCCGGCGGTCGGTGTCGTCCTCATCACCGCCGACACCAGCACCGGCGTCCTCACCGGCGCCATGGACTCCGGCGCCCGCGGCATCATCGGCCTGCCCCTGGGCTACGACGCCCTCGCCGAACGCGTCCAGGCCGCCGCCGCGTGGTCCCTCGGCATGCGCCGCCACCTCGGCAGCGGCACGCCCGAGCTGTACGCGGGCCCCGGCGGCACCGTCGTCACGGTGACCGGCGCGAAGGGCGGCGTCGGCGCGACGGTGACCGCGGTCCAACTCGCCCTGGCGGCAGGGGCGTCCGGCCGCTCGGTGGCACTGGTGGACCTCGACCTCCAGTCCGGGGACGTCGCGTCGTACCTCGACGTGCAGTTCCGCAGGTCCATCGCCGACCTCGCGGGCATCAGCGACATCAACCCCCGGGTGCTCCAGGACGCCGTCTACACCCACGACAGCGGCATCGGCCTGCTGCTGGCCCCCGGCGAGGGCGAACGCGGCGAGGAGGTCACCGACCGGGTGGCCCGCCAGGTCCTGGCCGCCCTGCGCTCCCGCCACGACGTGGTGGTCGTCGACTGCGGCTCCCAGATGAACTCCGCTACCGCCGCCGCCGTGGAGATGGCCGACCAGGCGCTCCTCCTCGTCACCCCGGACGTCGTCGCCGTCCGCGCCGCCAAACGCATGGTCCGCATGTGGGACCGCCTCCAGATCCGCAAGGCGGAGGAGACGACGACCGTCGTGAACCGTTTCGCACGGGGTACGGAGATCCAGCCCTCCCTCGTCGAACGCGTCACCGGCACCAAGGTCGCCCGCTCCGCGGTCCCCGCCGCCTTCAAGGAACTCCAGTCCGTCGTGGACGCGGGCCGCCTCCAGGACCTCGACACCCGCTCGACGGTGAAACAGGCGCTGTGGGCGCTGGCGGGCGAGCTGGGACTCGTGGTCGCCCCGGAAGGCGGGGGCGGCGGCCGCCGTCGTAAGGCCTCGTCGGACCGGGGAGCCCTGGCGTTGCGCCGCCGGGGAGGCGACCGGGGAGCGGTGACCCTCGAATTCGCGGGCATGTTCCCGCTGCTCCTGGTCGTGATGTCGATCCTCTGGCAGTGCGTGCTGTACGGCTACACGTACTCGTTGGCCGGAAACGCGGCGGACGAGGCGGCCCGCGCGGCCACAGCGGCGTACGCCGTCGACGGCGACGTCGCGGGCGCGTGCGCGTCGGCGGGGGACAAGCACCTGCCCGGCGCCTGGAAGGGCGCCACGATCAACTGCGGTGCCGCGGGTTCCGTGATGAAGGCCAGCGTCGAGGTGGACGTACCGCTGTTCTTCCCGGGGTTCGACGCGGGGTGGCATGTGAGTGGGGAAGCGGGGGCGGCGTTGGAGGGGGACGGCGGATGATCCTGCCGACACTCCGCCGAAGGCGGTCCAGCCAGTCGCACCGGTCCAGCCGGTCCCGCCGGCTGGACGACCGGGGCGTCTCCATCCTGGAGTTCGCCGGGTTCCTGCCCATCCTGCTGGTCATCGGAATGGCCGCGATCCAGCTCGGCCTGGTGGGCTACGGCATCAATCAGGCGGGCTCCGGAGCGCGAGCCGCCGCACGGGTCGCCTCGCAGGGCGGCGACGGCGCGACGGCCGGACAGGCGGCGGTGAGCGGCTGGCTCGACCCGGCCGTGTCGGCTCCCGAAGGCGCGGACGTCACCACCGCGACGGTCACCGTCACAGTCCCCTCCGTCATCCCCCTCTTCGGCCCCTACACCGTGACCCGCCACGCCACCATGCCCACCGACGACTGACCGGGAGGAGCCGAAGCCATGAGCCTGCGTTCCCGCATAGCCACCCCCGACGAGTCGGGCCCCGCCCGTGAGGACGGCCATCTCGTCGCCGTCTACCGCGCGAAGCTTCTCGAAGAGATCGACCTCGCCGAGATGTCCAGCCTGGCGGCAGCCGAACGCCGCGTACGCCTGGAGCGCGTCCTCGGCCACATCATCAGCCGCGAGGGCCCGGTCCTCTCCTCCGCGGAACGCTCCCAGCTGATCCGCAGGGTCGTGGACGAAGCCCTCGGGCTCGGCGTCCTCGAACCCCTCCTCGCCGACGCGTCGATCACCGAGATCATGGTCAACGGGCCGGACTCGATCTTCGTGGAGCGAGCCGGCCGCGTGGAACAGCTCCCCCTGCGCTTCGCCTCCAACGAACAGCTCATGCAGACCATCGAACGCATCGTCTCGACGGTCAACCGCCGCGTCGACGAGTCGAACCCGATGGTCGACGCCCGCCTCCCCACCGGCGAGCGCGTCAATGTCATCATCCCGCCGCTCGCGCTCACCGGCCCGACCCTCACGATCCGCCGCTTCCCCAGGGCGTACACGCTCCCCGAGCTCATCGGCCTCGGCTCCCTCGACGAGCAGATGCTCATGCTCCTCGCGGCCTTCGTACGGGCCCGCTTCAACGTCATCGTCAGCGGCGGAACGGGCTCCGGTAAGACGACGCTCCTCAACGCCCTCTCCGGGCTCATCCCGTCCCACGAACGCATCATCACCATCGAGGACTCGGCCGAACTCCAGCTCCAGCAGGAGCACGTCATCCGCCTGGAATCCCGCCCCCCGAACGTGGAGGGCAAGGGCCAGATCACCATCCGCGACCTGGTCCGCAACTCCCTGCGCATGCGCCCCGACCGCATCATCGTCGGTGAGGTCCGCGGCGGCGAGACCCTCGACATGCTCCAGGCGATGTCGACCGGCCACGACGGCTCTCTGGCCACCGTCCACTCGAACTCCGCCGAGGACGCCCTGATGCGGCTCCAGACCCTCGGCTCGATGTCCGAGGTTCAGATCCCCTTCGAGGCCCTCAAGGACCAGATCAACTCCGCGGTCGACGTGGTCGTCCAGCTCTCCCGGCACGCCGACGGCTCCCGCAAGGTCACGGAGATCGCGCTGCTCGTCTCGCACGGCCGCGAACAGTTCCGCGTCACGCCCGTCACCCGCTTCGTGCCCCGCCCCGTCGGCCCGGACCGTGTCGTCCGCGGCCACTTCGAGCACCTTCCCGTCCCACGCCAGATCGCGGAGAAGCTGTACGTCGCCAACGAGCCGCTGCCGCCCGCCTTCGGCGTCGCGGAGGCCATCGACGTACTCGACACGAGGCAGGCCATCGGATGACGTACCCGGCTACTGAGCCTCTCACCTCCGATCCCCTCACCTCAGAAGGGAGGCAGCCATGAACAACCCGGCCCTCCTCGCCCTGGGCGCCACCGTCCTCGGCGGCACACTCGCCGTCGCGGGCGTCCACGCGTACGCCTCGGGGCGTGCCCAGCGCCAGGCCCTCGTCGACCGCCTCTCCGGCGGCGGACCCCTGCGCACGGCGGCCGGCCGCGTACGCCGCTTCGCGGGCATCGACCGCCGACTTCGGCGCACCCGCCTCGGCCGCACGATCCATCTGCGGCTGTCGGCGACGGGACTCGACGTGACGGCGGGGGAGTTCTTCACCTACGTCGCGGCGGTGGTCGTGGCGCTGTGGCTGATCGCGGCCGCGACGCTGGCCCCCTTCTTCGGCCCGATCGCCGGGATCCTGGGCGTCTGGAGCGCGGCCATCTTCCTCAACTGGCAGCGCCAGAAACGCATCGAGGCGTTCATCAGCCAACTCCCGGACGTGGCCCGCCTGCTGGCGAACGCGACGGCGGCGGGACTGGCCCTGCGGACGGCCCTCGCCATGGCGGCGGAGGAGCTGGAGGCCCCGGCGGGCGAGGAACTGGCCCATGTGGCCGACCAGTTGACCCTGGGCCGCACCGTGGACGACGCCCTCGCCGAACTCTCCGAACGCCTTCCGTCCCGCGAGCTGATCGTCCTCGTCACGACCCTCGTCCTGGCCAACAAGGCGGGCGGCTCGGTGGTGAGTTCGCTCCGCAATCTCACCCAGACGCTGGAAGACCGCAAGGAGACCCGCCGCGAGGTCCGCACGATGCTCTCCGAGGTGAACGCGACGGCCTTCACGGTCCCGTTCCTGGGCATCGGCTCCCTGGTGCTGATCAACTCCTCGAACGAGGGAGCCCTGGCCCGCGTCACCGGCTCCCCGCTCGGCCAGGGCCTGGTCCTGCTGGCCCTAGGCCTCTACACCGTCGGCTTCTTCGTCATCCGCCGGCTCGGCAAGATCGAAGTATGAGGGAGGGGTTACGTTGCTGCCGTTGCTGCTCGCCGTCCTGATGGGCGCGGCTGTCGCGGGCGTCCTCCTGGGCATCCGCATGATCCGCGCCGACGCCAAACTCCCCAGCGACCTCCAGCTCGCCCTGGAGGTCGGCGGATCCCGCGTCTCCAAGGCGGACTCGGCCGTCGACCGCCTGGGCATGCGCTTCGCTCCCACGGTCCTGCGCCTGATGGGCCCCCGCAACGTGGACGCCAAACGCCGCCGCATCGACATGGCGGGCAACCCCGGCGGGCTGACGCTGAACCGCTACGCCGCCCGCCGCGCGGTGTACGGCGTCTTCGGCGTCGTACTGGCCCTGATCTTCCTCTCCAACGGCCAACTCCTCTTCTCTGCCCTGGCGTTTGCCTTCGGCCTGCTCGCCGCCGACGCCGCCATCTGGCAGGCCGTCCGGGAACGCAAGGAGGTCATCGACCGTACGCTGCCGGACTTCCTGGACGTGCTGGCGGTCGTGGTCTCGGCGGGCCTCGGCTTCCGCCAGGCCCTGGACCGGGTCGCCGAGAAGTACGAGGGCCCCTGGGCGGACGAACTGCGCATCACCCTCCGCCAGATGGACATGGGCGTCAGCCGCCGCCAGGCCTTCGACGAGCTCCGCAAGCGCAACTCCTCCGAGCAGGTGGCCCAGTTCGTGTCGGCCCTGCAACAGGGCGAGGAACTTGGCTCCCCGATCGCCGAGACCCTCATCCAACTGGCCACGGACATGCGCCGAACGGACGCCCAGAACGCCCGCCGCCGCGCCGCCAAGACCATCCCCAAGGCGACCATGGTGACCCTCGTCTTCATGCTCCCGGCCACGATGATCCTGATCGCGACGGGAATGTTCCTGGGCTCGGGGACGAACTTCGGCTCGATCCTGGGCCGATGATGATGAGGGCGTGGCGGTCGACCCAGCTGCGGGCCATCATGCGGCTGAAGCCGTCCCAGCTGTGGGCGGTCGTGCCGCTGGGGCAGCGCCCGTCCCAAAGAGAGCGGCACCCGGCAAGCGCCGGTAAGCGCACCACCCCCGAGGGCAACCACCACGCCGGGCGCCGGGAAGCAGGCGCAGGCGCGGCTTGGCCCAAGGGCAGCGGCGGCTACCTGGAGGACGACGCCCCGGCCCCGGGCGGCGTCAGGCTCCAGCTGAACGCCCTCCAGGCCCTCTGCCGCCAAGCTTTCGCCGTCCGCCTCGCCGCCGTAGCGATAGGCGCCCCCTTCGCGATGTCGAACGCGACGGACGGCCCACCCCGCTACGCGGTCCTCGCCGCGGCCGTACTCGGCGTCATGGGCTCGTACGCCATGCTCAGGGACTGGGACCGCTTCGGCCCCCGCCTCCTCGCCCACCCGACCCTGATGGCGGTGGACCTGACCTTCGGCGGGATCCTGCTCCTGACGGCGTCCCCCGCATCCCCCCTCGCCTACGCGACGGTCTGCACCCCCCTCCTCGCGGGCCTGCTGTACGGCTGGCGAGGCTCCGGAGTCTTCACCGGCATACAGCTGATCGTCCTCCTGACGGTGTTCAGGGCGTGGGCCCACCGCCCAGGGGCAGGCGCGAACACCCTCCTCATCGCGGGCTTCTGCATCGGCGCCGGCATCATCGGCGTAACCCTCCGCAACCTGATGTTCCGCTTCGGCACGGCCAGCCAGGCCCTGTCCGAGGCGAACTCCCGGCTGGCCGTCGCGGAGGCCGTGGAGTCCGAACGGGCCCGCCTGGCCCGCGAGATGCACGACTCGGTGGCGAAGACGCTGCACGGCCTGGCCCTGGCGGCGGAGGCGCTGGCCGCGTCGGCGGACGCGTCGGACCCGCACACGCTCAAACGCCAGGCGACGGTGGTGGCGGGCGCGGCGCGCAGAGCGGCAACGGAGTCCCGCGCTCTCCTCTCGGACCTACGCCGCCACACGGACCTCACCACCCCCCACGGGGATGTGCTCTCCGAACTGGCGCTCCGTGCGGCGGAGTTCGAGTCCCGCACCCACCTCCCCACGACTCTGATCCACCAGGACGACTCGCCCACACCCGCCCTCCCCCGCACCACGGCCCACCACGTCCTGGCGATCGTGTCGGAGGCCCTGGAAAACGCGCACCGCCACGCAAGTGCGACACAGGTCACGGTGGAACTGAACGTCTCCGACACCGAGTTCACGGTGCGGGTCCAGGACGACGGCGTGGGCCTCCCACCCGCGGTGACCCCGACCGAGGCGACGAAAACCGGCCACTTCGGCCTGCTGGGCATGACGGAACGAGCCGCCTCCCTGGGCGGACACATCCACCTGAACGCGTCCCCCCAAGGCGGCGCCGAGGTAGCCGTCTCGGTCCCCCTGACCCACCCCCGCGCACCCTCGGCTCCCCCCACTCCCCACACCCCCCAAGAGGAGGCCGCACATGCCTGACCAGGCACTTACCGGCCCGCCCCTGCGTGTACTCGTGGCCGACGACAACCCGGTCGTCCGGGCCGGCCTGACCGCGCTGCTCGGCGGCCACCCGGACATCGAGGTAGTCGCGGCGGCGGCGGACGGCGAGGAAGCTCTGGCCTCGGCCACCCGCCTCACCCCGGACGTCGTCCTCTTGGACGTCCGCATGCCCGGCACCGACGGCCTGACCGCACTGCCCGAACTGGCCCGCCTGGCCCCCGTGATGATGCTGACGTACAGCCGCGAACCCGAGGTCGTGGCGGAGGCGTTGCGCCGAGGTGCGTCCGGCTACCTGGTCCACGGCGAGTTCACGGCCCCCGAACTGATCACGGCGGTGCGCGCCCTGCGCCACGGGCGGCCAACTGTCATGAATTCACTCGGAGTTTCGCACGAACCGAACGAAAGTGCTTCGCATCTGCAACCATTTATGGCACAGTCGTCAAAGGCTCGACCCGTACACGCGGCGGGACTCCACCGCCGCGCCCCCAATCAGCCCGACTTCGGCCTGAGTTCAAGGGAGGTGGAGGTGATGGACCTCATCGCGGCCGGCATGAACAACCGCCAAATCGCCGCCACCTGCTTCATCAGCGAGAAGACCGTCAAGAACCACATCAACCGCATCTTCGCAAAGCTGCACAGTTCCTCACGCAGCGAAGCGATCGCCCACTGGCTGGGCACGGCCCGCGAGGGGTGGAGCTGGTGACTCCGCCTACGGGAACGAGAAGTTGGGTCCCTGGGCCCACCCGGAGTGAGGGTGTTCTCACGTACGGTGCTCGGGTTGGTGGTGGCGTCGGGTGGGAGGGCTGTGACGATGAGCGGGTTCAGTGGGTGGAGGCGGACCGTTGTCTCTCGGATGCGGGGGCGTGGGCGGGACGCGGGGGCGGGGTTCGTGGAGTATGCGGGCCTGATGATCATCATTGCGGGGATCTTCACGTTGATCGACAGCCTCGGATTGGACGGCCTGATCTCCACAGCGATCCTCAACGCGGTCCAGGACGTGATCGGCGGCTGACCTTCGTAGGACTGCGGAGCGACCGAGGGCAGACCCTCCCGATCTACATCTGGCTGACGGGGATTCTGCTCTTCGCCGCGTTCGCCTTCTTCGCGTTCGCCCAAGCAGCGTCCGCCCGCAATGGAGCTCAATCCGCGGCGGACGCTGCGGCGTTGGCGGCGGCACAGGACGCCCGTGACGAGCTGGTGGACGGCCTGCAAGTCGCCATCGGCCAGGACAACAACTGGCTGGACTGGCTCGACGGCAAGCAGGACCCCGCGGGGGCGGGGACGGCTGCCGCGGCTCAGCAGCTGGCCGCTGAGAACGACTCGACCCTCCAGGGCGTACAGCCCGTCATGAGGAACGGCTATCCCGGGTATCAGGCCGACATCCAGACCAACTACACGGTCGGCGACTCGATCATTCCCGGCACGGAGGGCATGCAGGCGAAGGCCCATGCCATAGCCGTCATCCAGCCGCGCTGTGATTTCGATCTGAACGCGGATCCCAAGAAGCCCGTCGAACTCGATTGCGACGGCGAGATCGTGAACATCGACCCCGGAGACTTCAACCCGGACGACCTTCCGGATGCGTCCGTGCTGTTCTCCGTGCATCTGGCCGAGTGAGAGGAAGCCGTACTGATGGACTTTCGGCACACCATGAAGGGCCGTAGGGCGCTGAGCGCGGTGGCGATCACGACTGGGCTGCTCCTCACGGTGGCCGGCTGCGGTGGGGGAGACGACGGGAACTCCGACAAGGGAGCATCGACTCCGTCGGCTGCCACGCAGAGCAGTAGCGATGGCGGCAAGTCGGAGTCAAAGGCGCCGGAGTCCGACACGGTGCTCGCCGAGGTCAAGGGCGAGAACGGTCTGACGCTCACGGTCACGTCCGCCAAGCGCGACGAGGGAGGCTTCGTGACCGTCGAGGGAACGGTCACGAACAACACGGACAACACCTGGATCGCGGCGAATTGGCGGGGCGATGAGCGCGAGTTGTCCAAGAACGGCGCCTCCATCGCCGGCGCCAGCCTGATCGACCAGAAGGGCAAGAAGAGGTACTTCATCCTCCGGGACACCTCGGGCCGCTGCCTGTGCACGCAGTTCACCGGCGGCGTCCGCCAGGGCGCGACCGCTCAGTGGTTCGCCCAGTTCCCAGCGCCCCCCTCCGACACCACCAAGGTCGACTTCCAAGTCGGCTCCATGCCCCCCGCCTCCATCGAAATCTCCGAGGGCTGACCCATGGCCCTACCCCGCCGCACCACCACGACAACGCTCACAGCCGTAGTCGTACTGCTCACCCTCGGCTTCCCCGGCGCCCCGGCGTACGCGGACGACGACCCGAGCGCACCCCCGGGCAGCGTGACGACATCCCCGCCCCCGGAAGTCGACGCCACCAGCCCCGGCCTCAAACTCGCCGACGGCGCCACCCTCGCCCCCGCCAAGGTCCTGGACATCAAGTCGGTGGTGGAGGACCTGGGCGGTGAGGAGCGCCGCGAGGACACCAACTCGGACGTGACGTTCGCGCTGCAAGCAGAGGTGCTTTTCCCCAAGGACAGCTCGAAGCTGAACCCGGACGCCCGTTCCCGTATCCAGGCGATCGCGGACGAGATCAAGGCCCAGAACGCGACGACCGTCCGAGTCTTCGGCTTCACCGACAACCTCGGCTCGTACGCCCATGGCCTGACCCTCTCCAAGAAGCGCGCGGAGGCGGTCCACGACCAACTGGCCTCCGCCCTCGGCTCGACGGACATCACCTTCGAGGTACGCGGCTACAGCGAGGACTACCCCATCGCCGACAACACCTCGGAACAGGGCCGCAGGAAGAACCGCCGGGTGGAGGTGACGTTCCCGCGCGGAGCGTCGAGCGGGGAGTCGTCCGGGACCCAGAGCTGAGGCCGGGCTAGCTCAGTCGCCTCGCCGAAACTTGTTGAAGGCACGGCGGCGGGGGACATCGGGCGTCACGTTCGGTGTGCCCGCGTTGTCCAGTTGGGTGCGATGGCCGGAGGCCGCGAGGGCCATGTCGAGTTCGGCCGCTTCTTGGGCGGAGCGAAGCTGCCTGACCGAGAACATGAGCCTGGACGCCCAGCCGAAATGGCCCTCCGCGCACAAGGCGAGCAGGACCTCGCGGATGACCGGCAATGTTCGCGTCGCGGCCACGAAATGCGCGTGCCGGGAGACCCAGAGGCGTGGCAGGCCAGGCGCGCCCACCTCCTTGAAGGCGGCCACCAGCTTGCTGTCGGGACATCGCTCGAGGTACCGGGTCACGGTCAGATCCGCCTCGGCCGAGAGTCCCACCACGAACAGGTCACGCGCATACCCTGGCAACCGGCCGTGATTGCCGGGAGCTTCGGCGACAGCGTTCAGGATCTTGTCGTCATACGAGAACAGTCCGCGCCGGTGCAGTTCCAGGATTACGTGGGCCGGCGTCCGTCCGACCTTGACCTCGGCCGTGGCGATTCCGGCGATGACGTGACCGATGTCTTCGCGCGCCTGCGCCGTGTCCAGCTCCTGCATCAGGGCGGCCACCGCCTGCGGTGGGTACTGGAGCCCGATGTCGGTGAGGAGGCTCTGCGCCTGCCCGGCGAGTCCCGCGGCGAGGAGCTCGTCCACCAGGCGCACTACGTCACCGGGCTGCCGGTGCTCGGCGAGCAGCTCCAGCATGCCCGGCTTCAGGTGGTACGAATTCCGTACGGCCTCCGTCAGGGCCGACACCAGCTCCTCGACGGGGCAGCGCCGCATGGCCCAGACCTGCAGCCGCAACGGGCGGCCCACCGCGTCCAGGCGCTCAGTTGAGTCCATGGCCAGCGTCCCCAGGGGCAGGTACGGGGCGGCCTGGTCCAGCGCGTTCTGGAAGTCGACCAGGGAAGCATTGGCGCGCCACTCTTCCAGCACCTGGCCCAAACGGCCGGTCTGGGCGACCCCATCCAGCAGACGCCGCGCACCCGCCTCCCACTTGCCGGACTCCGACGCCTTGAGGACTCTCGTCAGTTCCTTCGCCGGCCGCTGGGCCGCGTGCGAGAGGACCACGGAGGCGGCTTCGTCCAGACGGGCGTCGTACAGGACGTGCTCCCACTCCATGGCCACGGTCAGGGATCGACGCGACAGCACCGATTCGAATGCCTTCCACGCGGAGGCGGTCAGCTCGGAGACGGGCCCGTGTGCGGAGGCGGACCCGTGTTCGGAGGCGGACCCGCGTGCGGAGGCGGGCTCGTATTCCGAGGCGGGCCCGTTTTCCGTCATACCGAGTCTGCGGAGCAGTGCGGGCAGACCGGTGGGCGGGCGGGCGTCGAAGGCCGTGAACAGGATCCTTCTGGCGTCCTCGGCACGACCTCGTGCGAGCAGTGTCTGCACGACCTTGGCCATGGTCGCGACCGGGCTGCGCTGTGCCACGCTGTCCAGGGCCCAGCCTCGTGGAGCGCTCTCGTCGTTCAGCCGACTCAGCAGGAGGATCAGATCGGCGGCGCCACGACTGCGGGTCGCGGTGAAGAGCAATCTGTGGGCGGCGTCCTGGAGGCCGAAGCCGAACAGGACGTACAGGAGGTCCGTCACGTCGGCGATCGGCCGGAACTCGGCCGCGACGTCCGCGGCGAGCAGAGCGTCGTCACGGAGACCGGCACCGTTCAGCTTCCCCATGAGCCTGCCCAGGGAGTCCGGATCGCAGGTCTCCGCGGCGACGATGACGGTCAGCCGTGCTTCGTCGGTGAGTCCCGCTTCGCGCAGCTCCTGCATCAGCTGGCGCACCGCTCCGGCCTTCCTGGACAGGACGGCGCCGCGCAGGAGCTCCGGCATATCGTCTCTCCGGCCCTCACGCAGCGCGCGTACCGCGTCGATGGTCTGGGCCGACGGGCGCCATCTTCCGAGAGCGGCGAGCGCGCGGTCGGCGACGATGTCGAGCCCCGCCGTGCGCAAGGACGTGACCAGGGCCGCGATGTCTTCCAGTGGACGCAGTTCGACCGCGTGCAGGGCGAGGTGTTCGGCGGTCTTCGGGGTTCCGGCGGCGTTCAGTTCGCCGACGAGGGAGACCACTACGTCGACCGGGCGCTGTTCGCTCACCAGGGGGAGCAGGGCGTCCACGTCCCGGGTCTGACCGTTCCGCACCAGGGACACGACGAGGGCACTCAGCTGCCCGGCCGGAAGACTGTGGGCGGCGGCATTCCGCAGGGTCTCCGCGGCCTCGGTCGCCTCGTTCTCGTGGAGCGTGCCGATCATGGAGTGAAGGTCAGCGGAGGGCCGGCTTCCGGCTGCGATGTGGAGCAATTCCCGCGACTCCGCGGCATCCCCGGTGGCCTCCAGGGTCAGGATCAGCTCGGCCAGCTCTTCGTGGGAGCGCTTCGTCGCCACGAAGCGTCGTAGCCATTCGAGCGGCCTGTCCACCTGGCCATCGGGCACCAGTTCGCGAATGAGGTCCGCCGGGCGAGGGCGCAGCGCCCGCAGCAGCAGCGGCAGGTCGGCCGCGGGACGCCGCAGTGCGGCCGACTCCGTCACCGCGGCGCAGTCCAGACCGGCGTCGAAGACGGCCAGGAGTACGGGCACCACGTCGAAGGCCGACCGGTACGGGTCCGAGACCACGGCTGACACCGAACTGTGGATCTCGGTCCCGGCCCCGGCTTCACACAGGGCCTGGAGCACCGCGGGCAGATCGTCGTCCGGCCGTTGGCCAAGGACCAGCGCGACCAGCCGCCTCGCCTGCGAGGGCAGCTCCGCGCGACGCAGGGCCGCGAACGCGGTGGCCACCGTCCGCGGTGAACGACGTGTGGCGACCGTGGCCAGCAGATGCCCCGCCTCGACGTCGTGGCCGCTCCTGGACAACGCCGTGACCAGCGGGGGCAGTTCGTCCGGCGGGCGGAGTCTGGTCCACAGGGCGAGCGCCGTCCTGGCCTCCCGGTCCAGCCACCGGGCGGCGAGTTCGCGGACCAGCCGGACGAAGTCCGTGAACCCGCGCCGCCGGACCGCGGCTTGTAGCAGGACGAGCGAGGCGGCGGCACCGTCGGACGCGTCCTGGTGCAACAGGCGTACGAGGTCGGTCAGCCGGGGCACGGAAAGGCATCCGGCCGCGGTGTCGAGGACGAGAGCCGCGTCCGAGTCGGCGCCGCTGTCGAGCAGGGCCTGAACCAGCCGGGCCACCTCGGCCGGGCCCCGGGCCGCCGCAAGGGCCAGTACCGCGCGGGCGTCCTCGTCGCGGTCGCCGGCCCGCAGGTCCGCCAGGCAGCGCAGGAGACCGGCCGTCGGCCGGGCGGCGATCGCGGTCAACAGGCGCCCGCGATCGGCCGTGCCGCTTCCCGCGGCCTCCAGCGCGGCCGCCAGGCCGGGCAGCAGCCGCGCCGGATGGTGCAGGCCGCAGTGCGTCAGCACCCGCTCCGCACCGCGCATCAGCCCGGCCGACCGCAACGCCGCCAGCAGGGGAGGCAATGCGTCGGTCGCTTCCCGTACGACCGCGTATAGAAGCTGCCCGGCCTCATGTCCGAGGCCACGGCCATGAAGGCTCTCCACCAGCTCCACGGTGGCGCGTGCGTCGTACGTCCTTGCGACGCGGGTCAGTACGTCGTGCACGTCGTCCGAGGCCATGCCGAGAAACAGCTCGTCCGGACGACGGCTCCGCAACCCGGTCTCAAGGACGCGCTGTTCGGTTTCGGGGCGCCCGGCACGACGCAGCGCCCGCCGCAGCTCGCACCACGCGGGCCCGGACCGGAGCAGCGCGCACGCGTCCCAGATCTGTTCCCGGACCGGCGCGGGCACCACGTCCGCCAGCTGTACGACGTCACGGGCCGGACCCGTGGCGGCGAAGTCGAGCAGCGGCTCCGTCTCGTGGTGGAGCTGGAACCGGTAGAGGGCCCGGGCGAGCCGGACACCCGGTTCCACCTCGGGCTCGGCGACGGCGGACATGGTGTCGGACACCACGGCCGCGGCAGCCACGGGCCCGGCGGAGGCACCCGGCGAGGGGTGCGGCACGGGCTCGGCCCCGGCGCCGGGCAGCGGGTCGACGATCGGGAACTCGCCCTGGTCCCCGGCCGCGTACACCACCACGCGCAACTGCTGCAGATGGCTCATCTTGCCGTAGCCGCGGTGCAGATCCTCGATGCGGTCCTGGACGTTCTCCTTGAAGCCGCCCAGGTCCAGCGCGCCCGGGTGGCGCAGCAGAACGTCCCGCACCGCACGCGAGAAGAGGCTGAAGGACTCGCCGGGCCGGGTGCCGCAGTCGACTCCGTCGCGGACCTGGTCGCCCGGAGTCACGAACCGGGCCAGCTGGCCGGGGGAGCAGGCGTACACGTATGCGACCTTGCGCCGCAGCTCACGGTCGACCTTGCGGCGTCCCCAGCTCGTGAGGCCCGTGAGGCCCTGGGAGTCCCGCTCGATTCCCTCCCGGCAGGCGTCGACCAGGATCACGATGTGTTCGGCGAGCGATCTCTCCAGGTCACGCTTCCAGTCGATGGCGACACAGCCCTGCTCGAAGGGTTCTAGCTCCAGATGCGCGTCCTCGGGAACGAAGTAGTCCTGTCCCTCGGCGTGCACGCCATGGCCGCTGAGACAGGCGAGCAGTGAGTCGCCGGCCCGGGCCCTCCTGAGGAAACGGCCCATCTCGACATTGACGAAGGTGGTGCCGACCTGCCGCTTGGGTCTCGGGACGCTCACTTCGAAGCCGCGCCGTTCGAGCGCCTCGCCGAGTGCGGCCATGTCGTCCGGGATGAAGGGCAGGGGCGCGATCCCGGGCGCGTCGTAGTCGCTCGCTCCGATCAGGAGCGCTCTCTTTCGTGCCATCGGGGGCCGGACCGCGGCTACTGCCGGGAGACCAGTGGGACGGCCCGTGTGTCCGTCACGGCTGTCCCGCCGCCGGGCTCGACGTCGTGCTCGCTCAACTTTCCCCCCACGCACGGAACTTCACACGAACAGCGCAGTGGTCCCCAGCGTATCCCTTCGGCCGGTCCGCCGGATCCTGGTTGACTGGGCACACCCTTGTGTGCCCCTGCCTACGAGACGACATCGGCGAGGTCCGTCATGCGAAAGATCATCCTGATGATGTCGGTGTCCCTCGACGGATACATCGAAGGCCCGAACCGCGAGATCGACTGGCATCAGGTCGACGCCGAACTGCACGGACACTTCAACAGGGAGATCCGGAAAATGGGCGCCCTGATGCAGGGCCGGGTGACGTACGAGCTGCTGGCCGGGTACTGGCCGACGGCCGACAAGGACCCGGAGAGCACGCCCGAGGTGGTCGAGTTCGCCGAGATCTGGCGGAACATCCCCAAGGTGGTGTTCTCGCGGACGCTGCACCACGCCGATGGGCACACCACCATCGTGCGGGAGGTCGTGCCCGAGGAGATCCGGGCCCTGAAGGAGCAGCCCGGCGGGGATCTGGGGCTCGGCGGGGCCGATCTCGCCGCCGAGTTCATGCGGCACGATCTCATCGACGAGTTCTGGGTGTACGTCCATCCCGTGCTGATCGGACGTGGCAAGCCGCTCTTCCCGGAGGCGGACGCCCTGAACCGGCTCCGGCTCGTCGAGGCCCGGGTCTTCGGCAACGGTGTCGCGCAGCTGCGGTACGCGCGTGCCGACAGCGGGGCTGAGGAGTGAACGCGGCTGAGGCGTAATGGAGTTGTCCCGCGGGCGGTAGGTCGATAGGAAGGCCGTATGACTGCTCTCGGCGTTGTGTTCCGGCCCCAACTGCCTCCCGAGCGACTGCGTGCCCTCGCGCGTGCGGCGGAGGACTCAGGCCTCGAAGAGCTGTGGCTGTGGGAGGACTGCTTCCTCGAAGGGGGGATCTCCGCCGCGGCGGCCGCGCTCGCCTGGACCGAACGGCTGAAGGTCGGGGTGGGACTCCTGCCCGTTCCGCTGCGCAACGTCGCCATCACCGCGATGGAGGCCGCCACGCTGCACCGGCTGTTCCCTGGGCGGGCCGTCGTGGGCGTGGGCCACGGCGTACAGGACTGGATGGGGCAGGTCGGGGCGCGGGCCGAGTCGCCCGTGACGTTGCTGCGCGAGCACCTCGACGCGTTGCGCGCGCTGCTGCGGGGCGAGCGGGTCACCGTCAGCGGGCGGTACGTGAAGCTCGACGGCGTCGCCCTCGACTGGCCGCCGGCCGGGGCTCCCGAGGTCCTCACCGGCGCCACCGGGCCCCGTACGCTCCGGCTCTCCGGCGAAGCCGCCGACGGCACCATCCTCACCGCCTCCACCGCGCCCGAGGGGGTACGGCGGGCCCGCCGACTCATCGACGAGGGGCGGAAGGCAGCGGGCAGGGCCGACCGGCATCGCGTGGTCGTCTACCTCCACACCGCCACCGGGCCCGGCGCCGCCGCCCGGCTGCGCGCCGAGATCGAGGCCAACGGGGAGGATCCGGTCCCGGAGCACGGGGTCGCCGGTGACGCGGGCGCCGTCGCCAAGGCCGTCCAGCGCCTCGTGGACGCCGGCGCCGACACCGTCGTCCTCCAGCCCACCGCCGACGAACCGGATCCCGAGCGGTTCGTACGGTTCGTGGCTGAAGAGGTGCGTCCACTGGTCCCCTGACGCTGGTGGACGGTGAGTGTCAGTGGGCGGTGCCAGACTCGGTGAGCATGGATGAGGACGTACGTCTGAGGGATGTGGCCGAAGCCGACCTGGAGCCGTTCTACCAGCAGCAGCTGGACGCGGAGGCGGTGCGGCGTTCGAGGTTCCCCTCCCGGGAACGCGAGGCCTTCATGACCCACTGGGTCACGCGGGTCCTCGGCAACAGCACCGGCTTCGTGCAGACGGTCACCGTCGACGGCGAACCGGCCGGGAACATCGTCGCCTGGTGGGAGGACGGGCAGCGCTTCCTCGGGTACTGGTTCGGCCGCCCCTACTGGGGCCGCGGCATCGCCACCCGGGCCCTCGCCCTCTATCTGCCCGCCGAGAAGAACCGGCCCCTGTACGCCGAGGTGTTCACCGGCAACACCGCCTCGATACGCCTCCTGGAACGGCACGGCTTCGAGCGCTCGGGGACGGTGCACCATGGGGACGACGAGCACGTCATGCTCGTACTCAACCCACTCAACCCACTCCACCCATGACCACGCCTGCCCTCCCCGCCCCCTGGCGCCTCCCCTTCGACCTCGCCTGGGAGGCCTTCCGCGCCGGCAGCCGCCCCATCGGTGCCGTACTCCTCGACGGGGACGGCGAGGTCGTCGCGACCGGACGCAACCGCAGCCAGGAATCCACCGCCCCGCCCGGCCAACTGGTCGGCACCGCGATCGCCCACGCCGAGATCAACGCCCTCGCACAGCTGCCCGCCGGCCGCCGCTACGAGAACCACCGGCTCTACACCACTCTCGAACCCTGCCTGTTGTGCAGCAGCGCCCTCATCCACACCCACGTCCGCCATGTCCTGTACGCCGCCCCGGACGCGTACTGGACGGGCATCGAGGACGTCCCGCGCGTCGGAGGGCAGATCGGCGCGCGCTGGGCCCGCCGTGAGGGCCCCGCCGACGCCCCGCTCGCCGCGTTCAGCGTGCTGCTGATGAACATCTGGGCCGCGCTCCACTCCCCGCCCGAGCTCGGCAACCAGGGCGGTGACGGCTCGGCCGCGCTGGCACGGCGGTGCCTGACGGTCGACGGTCTCCTCGACGCCCCCACGGCGGAGGCCGCGTACCGCCTGGTGTTCCCGTATCTGCCCCAGCGACCCGAGCACCGGCTGCCTGGACGACCCGGACCCGATCACCCGGGCCGGTGATCCCCCGTCCCTCCGTCGATCAGCTCCCGCACGATGTCCATGTGTCCCGCGTGCCGCGCCGTCTCCTCGACCATGTGGACCAGGACCCAGCGCAGGGAGACCGTCCTGCCGTTCCACGCCGTGCCCAGGTCGTCGAGCGACAGTTCGGAGATGGTGCGGTCGGCGGCGGTGCGGGCGCGGCCGTAGAACTCGACGATCCGGGCCGTCGTCTCGCCGGGCCCCGCGCTCATGTCCTCCCCGGTGAACGGGTCGAACCACAGCGGCTCGACCTCCCTGCCGAAGGTCGAGCAGAACCAGCTGTACTCGACGGACGCGAGATGCTTCACCAGGCCCAGCAGGTTCGTGCCCGACGGGGTCATCACCCGTCGTACCTGTTCGTCGTCGAGGCCGTCCAGCTTCCACAGCACCGCGTCCCGATGCCGGTCGAGGCTCGCGTGCAGAATCTCCTTCTCGCCCCCGGTGTACGGCACCCGGACACCCCCTGGATTCGTCGTCATGGGCGGAACGTAGCAGCGGGCACCGACAGCACCCGCCGGGGGAAAACGCCTCGCCTCCCCTCGGCGTGAGTTGAGAAGATCCGCCCATGGTCACCACCCGCACCTTCGAAGACCTCGTCGCCGAAGCCGAGGCCGTGTCCGTCGACGGCTGGGACTTCTCGTGGTTCGAGGGCCGGGCCACCGAGGAGCGGCCCTCGTGGGGGTACGCGCGGGCGATGGGGGAGCGGCTGGCCCGCGCGTCCGCCGCGCTCGACATCCAGACCGGCGGCGGTGAAGTCCTCGACTCCGCCCCGCGGTTGCCTGCGCTCACCGTCGCCACCGAGGGCTGGCCGCCGAACGTCGCGAAGGCCACCGCCCTGCTCCACCCGCGCGGCGCCGTGGTCGTCGCCTCCCCGGAGGACGCGCCGCTGCCGTTCGCGGACGAGGCCTTCGACCTGGTCACCAGTCGGCACCCCGTCCACACCTACTGGGACGAGGTCGCCCGCGTGCTGCGCCCCGGCGACCGCTACTTCTCCCAGCAGGTCGGCCCGGCCAGCGTCTTCGAGCTCGTGGAGTACTTCCTGGGCCCGCAGCCGGAGGAGGCCAGGAACGGCCGCCACCCCGACCGCGCCCGCGCCGCAGCCGAAGCCGCCGGGCTCGACGTCGTCGACCTCCGCTCGGCGCGGCTCCGCATCGAGTTCCACGACATCGGAGCCGTCGTCCACTTCCTGCGCAAGGTGATCTGGATGGTCCCCGGCTTCACCGTCGACGAGTACCGTCCCCAGCTCCGCGCCCTGCACGAGCGGATCGAGGCGAAGGGCCCGTTCGTCGCCCACAGCGCCCGCTTCCTGATCGAGGCGAGCAAGCCACGGAACGATTGACCGAAAACACCCCAATGGGGCGCCCTTTGCGTGAGATGACTGTCCGCATGACGGACGTGCGCCAGGCATCACGGCACACATCTCCACAGGGTTTCCACATCGTTATCGAGAGCCACTCGCCTGGGCTGTTCGCCTCGCGTAAGTTCAGACCAAGGTAATTCGCGTGAGCAAAGCTGCGCGTGTGGCACCGCGCAGTGGAGGGGGCTGCGCGGTGCTGCGTCCGTTTTCTGACGCGGCGTCACGCGTCGTGGACTGTCACCCGCACCCCGCGCCGCACACCCCAGCGCTCCATCGCCCCGGCCTCCGCCTCCAGGACCCGGCGGGCCCGCGGGCGCGGCAGTCCCACCCGGCCCGGACGCATCGTCCGCACCGCCAGGACCCGCGACTTCCGGTCCAGATAGGCGACGTCGATCGCGAACCGCATCCCCAGGGTGTGCACCGAGCTCGCCGGTTCCAGCAGCAGCGCCCCCTCGATTCCGTCGCGGCCCAGCAGCCCGAGCCGCCGGGCGCGCGCCGAGCCGGCGACTTCCAGCGGCACCGGATCGGGCGTTCCGGGAGTGGTGAACGTGGCCATGGCTGCGAAGTTAGCGGCGGCGTCAAGCGTGCGTTCGGCGCGCGCGTCACCCGCCTGGAGTACGTCCGGGCGAGTCGGCGAGGAAAACACAATCGGGCGCAAACCCATCAGATCTCCCCGGATCCTCCGCGATTCCCTTTGAATTAGCTGTGATTCAGCCATGATCAGGCCCTGAATCGGGGCTTCCGCGCCCGTCGGGGCGTTGTCGGGTGACTCCGGAGAGTAGTTGTGGCACGCCGATGCACGCAGCATCACTTACGAAGGGTTATGGTGGAAACCCCCCCTCGGGCCGGTCCGTCTCCCCCCCACGGACCGGCCCGTTTTTTCTGCCCGCACGTGGTGGCCCGACGGGCGCCCCCGTGCGCCCCCCAGCCCCACGGGCCCCGACCGGCACCGGCCCCGGTGACTCAGCGCCGACCGGCGGCCGGTGGTCATGGCCGTGTCACCGGCGGGTCTCAGCTCCGAGCGGCCCAGATGTTCGTGCCCGGCGTCGACACCGCGAACGTGTCGATCTCCTTCAGCTCCTCGTCCGTGAGCTTCGGCGCCGCCAGCGCCGCCACGTTCTCCTCCAGCTGCGACACGCTGGACGCGCCGATGAGCGCGGAGGTCATCCGCTCGTCCCGCAGCACCCAGGTGAGCGCGAGCTGCGCGAGGGACTGGCCGCGGCGGGCCGCGATGTCGTTCAGCCCGTTCAGCCGCCGTACGACCTCGTCGCTCAGCAGGTCCGGGTCCAGCGACTTGCCCTGTGTGGCGCGCGAACCCTGCGGGATGCCCTTGAGGTACTTGCCCGTCAGCAGGCCCTGCGCGAGCGGCACGAAGGAGATGCAGCCCATGCCGGCCGCCTCCAGCGTGTCGAGCAGGGCGTCGTCCTCGGTCCAGCGGTTGATCATCGAGTACGAGGGCTGGTGGATCAGCGGACGTACACCCATCTCGGTGAGGATCCGCGCAGCCTCGGCGGTCTGCTCGCTGCTGTACGACGACACGCCCACGTACAGCGCCTTGCCCTGCTGGACGGCGGACGCGAGCGCGCCCATCGTCTCCTCCAGCGGAGTGTGCGGGTCGAAGCGGTGCGAGTAGAAGATGTCGACGTAGTCGACGCCCATCCGCTTCAGCGAGGCGTCCAGGGACGACAGCAGGTACTTGCGGGAGCCCCATTCGCCGTACGGGCCGGGGTGCATGAGGTAGCCCGCCTTGGTCGAGATGAGCAGTTCATCCCGGTACGGCGCGAAGTCCTGCTTCAGCAGCTTGCCGAAGTTGAGCTCCGCGGAGCCGGGCGGCGGGCCGTAGTTGTTCGCCAGGTCGAAGTGCGTGACGCCCAGGTCGAAGGCGCGGCGCAGGATCGCGCGCTGGGAGTCCAGGGAGCGGTCGTCGCCGAAGTTGTGCCACAGGCCGAGCGAGACGGCGGGCAGTTTGAGACCGCTGCGGCCCGTCCGCCGGTATTCCATCGAGTCGTACCGCTCCGTTGTGGCGCGGTATACAGGCATGTCGTTCATGCACACGAAACTACGACAGGCCACTGACACCCCATAGCAACGCCCCAGTTTTCCGGGGGTAGGCTTCGCCCCGGGGGGACCGCCATACGGACAGGGACTGCCCTCTGCGGCGCCTGTCTGATCCGCACGGAGGGGCTGACAACACGTGACCTTGCGCGACAACCTGCGCCGTCTGCTGGTCAGGTTCTATGCACGCAGGGTGGAAGGCCACCTCGACCACGACCAGGTGCCCAAGCACATCGGGGTCATCATGGACGGCAACCGGCGCTGGGCGAAGGCCGCGGGCTCCACCACCGTCCAGGGACACCAGGCCGGCGGCGAGAAGATCGAGGAGTTCCTCGGCTGGTGCTCCGAGACCGATGTCGAGGTCGTCACCCTGTGGCTGTTGTCCACGGACAACTTCGACCGCCCGGCGGAAGAGCTCGTCCCGCTGCTCGGCATCATCGAGGGCGTCGTCCGCACGCTCGCCGCCGACGGCCGCTGGCGGGTGCACCACGTGGGCACGCCGGACATCCTGCCCGCGCAGATGCAGACGGTCCTCAAGGAGGCCGAGGAGTCCACCGCGCACGTGGACGGGATACTCGTCAACGTCGCCATCGGCTACGGCGGCCGCCAGGAGATCGCCGACGCCGTCCGCTCGATGCTCCTCGACGCCCATGAGAAGGGCACCTCGATCGAGGACCTCGCCGACACCGTCGACGTCGACCTCATCGGCAAGCACCTCTACACCGGCGACCAGCCCGATCCCGACCTCGTGATCCGTACCAGCGGCGAGCAGCGGCTGTCCGGATTCATGCTCTGGCAGACGGCCCACTCCGAGTACTACTTCTGCGAAGTCTTCTGGCCGGCGTTCCGGAAGGTCGACTTCCTGCGTGCCCTGCGCGACTACGCGGCGCGACACCGCCGTTACGGTGGCTGATCCCACCGGCACCCCGGGACCGTACGTCATCAGGAGTTAACGAACGCGCCGTCATATGCCGTGGCATGGCGTGGCCTGTTCGAGGGCATAAGCCTTCCAGGTCGATGCCCGAACCACGGGCGTCGGATCTCAGCGGACGGCACGGGGCCGTCCGCCCGGGAGGCCCTTTGCACCAGCCCGACCGTGCGGTCAGTACGGACGAGACGGAGGGCCGGTTCTCGGCCCGCGCATTGCGGCCAGGACCGGTCCAGCTCCTCTCCGTCGCTCCCCGACCTCATCCGAGGGGGTACGTCCTTCCGTGGTGACCAGCACAAAGCGCCGTATGCCAGACCGGCGCACCTATGTTCTCGACACCAGCGTCCTGCTGGCCGACCCCAACGCCCTGAACCGCTTCGACGAGCACGAAGTAGTGCTGCCGATCGTCGTGGTCACGGAGTTGGAGGCCAAGCGGCACCATCCCGAACTCGGCTACTTCGCCCGGCAGGCACTGCGCCTGCTCGACGAATTCCGGGTGCGGTTCGGCCGCCTCGATGCCCCCATCCCGATCGGGGACCTCGGCGGGACCGTACGCGTCGAGCTCAATCACTCGGACCCCAGCGTGCTGCCCAGCGGCTACCGCCTGGGGGACAACGACTCCCGCATCCTCGCGGTCGCCCGCAACCTGCAGGCCGAGGGGTACGACGTCACAGTCGTGTCGAAGGACCTGCCGCTCAGGATCAAGGCCTCGTCGGTCGGACTCCTCGCCGAGGAGTACCGCGCCGAACTCGCCATCACGGGCTCCTCCGGCTGGACCGGAATGTCCGAACTGACCCTCTCGGGCGAGCAGGTGGACGTCCTCTTCGACGTGGGCCACGCCTATGTCCCCGAGGCGTCCGACCTGCCGGTGCACACCGGCCTGACGATCCAGTCGGAACGCGGCAAGGCGCTCGGGCGTGTGACGTCCGAGGGCAACATCCGTCTCGTACGCGGTGACCGGGAGGCCTTCGGCATCAAGGGCCGCAGCGCGGAACAGCGCATCGCGCTGGATCTGCTGCTCGACCCCGACATCGGGATCGTGTCGATGGGCGGCCGGGCCGGCACCGGCAAGTCGGCGCTCGCGCTCTGCGCGGGCCTGGAGGCCGTGCTCGAACGGCGTCAGCACCAGAAGGTGATGGTCTTCCGGCCGCTGTACGCGGTGGGCGGCCAGGAACTCGGCTATCTGCCCGGCTCCGAGTCCGAGAAGATGAGCCCCTGGGCGCAGGCGGTCTTCGACACGCTCTCCGCGGTCACCAGCCGCGAGGTCATCGAAGAGGTCACCGCGCGCGGCATGCTGGAGGTCCTGCCGCTCACCCACATCCGCGGCCGCTCCCTCCACGACGCCTTCGTGATCGTGGACGAGGCACAGTCACTGGAAAGGAATGTGCTGCTGACCGTTCTGTCCCGAATCGGCGCCAATTCACGGGTTGTTCTCACCCATGACGTGGCACAAAGGGACAATCTGCGCGTCGGCCGATATGACGGAGTCGTCGCCGTGGTGGAGAAGTTGAAGGGCCACCCGCTCTTCGCGCACGTCACCCTCAATCGGTCCGAGAGGTCCCAGATTGCCGCCCTTGTGACCGAAATGCTGGAGGACGGTCAGATCTGACCCCACTCACCCCACCTGTTCAAAGGGTGGCGGATACACGCTAGTTGGCGCCGTCCGGCAAAAGGCGAAGAGCCTAGCCGGGCGGCGTCTCGCTGCACGCTCGTTTCCGGAAAACAGCTGAGGCAAACGAGGTGTGAGCTTTCACACGTACATGAGAATTGCCTTGCGGCGCCGGGTTACGGCAGAGTCTCACTCCTGTCAGGCCCCGCATACGACACACCTGTACCCCCAGCGGTATGGCACCACAGGAACCTCAGAACTCCATAAAGCCGTCGTATGCCGCCCGAGCACCACGCGGCGCTCCCCTCGCGGGAGTTGCCCACCGGGCCCGCGCCTCCCGTGACCCCGCAGTTGGGAGGCCAGCGCCAAGGGGCACGATTGCGTCCGCGAGGGTCACCTACAGCGGGCGATGCTGGAAGGAAACCGTGTGAGCCGGATTTCGGTCCGGGGATTCGCAGTGGCCTCGGCCACCGCGGTCACCGCCGTCGGAAGTGTCGTCGGAGTTGCCTCGGGCAGCACTGCCCAGCCGAACGACGCTGAGGCGACGGCAAGTGACTCAACCCTCCTCGCGGACATACCTGCGGGCCAGCAGGCCCAGGTGCAGACCGCGTCCCTGACGCAGCAGGCCGACGCACAGGCCATCGCCGCGGACGCGAGCGCCAAGAAGGACGCGGAGGAGGCTGCCCGCAAGCAGGCGGCCGACGACGCTGTCGCGAAGCAGAAGGCCGCGGAGAAGGCCGAGAAGGAAGCCAAGGCGCGCAAGGCGGCCGAGGAAGCGGCCAGCCGCTCCGCGACGCGTGACGCCTCCAGCTTCTCCGTGCAGTCCTCGTACAGCGTCGCGCAGATCCAGGCGATGGCTCGCCAGATGGTGCCGAGCGGCCAGTTCGCCTGCTTCAGCAACATCGTGAACCACGAGTCGAGCTGGAACTACAAGGCGGTCAACGCCTCCTCCGGCGCCTATGGTCTCTTCCAGGCCCTGCCCGGCTCCAAGATGTCGTCCGTCGGCTCCGACTGGCAGACGAACCCGGCCACCCAGATCAAGTGGGGCCTCAACTACATGAACAGCCGGTACGGCAGCCCTTGTCAGGCCTGGTCGTTCTGGCAGGCCAACAGCTGGTACTGAGCCCCACGCCGTACGCCGGCCGCTCAACCTTCTGAAGCCCCTCCCCGTCCTAGGGTGAGGGGCTTCGGCCATGTACGGTCGGACCCGACGACTCCAGGGGGGAGTGGTGGGGAGCAACGGGGGAAAAGGACGGATCATGTCGCGAGTGCCAGGGTGGCTCGGCCGGCTGGGCGCCGGACTGACCGAGCTGGGGGAGCGGTTGGACGAGCGCCGCGCCGAGGTGGAGATGGAGTCGCAGGGGCCTCTCGACTCCGAGGGGACATCGATGCCGTCCGCGTCGGCGTCCGTGTCTGCCTCCGCGTCCGCGTCTGCGGTTGACGGTCATTCCGACAGTCGCCCCGACCGTCGTTCCGAAAGCCTTTCCGACCTTCGTCCCGAGAGCCGTTCCGGGAGTCTTCCCGAGGACGCGCCCACCCCTTCCGTCGCGCACGACCCCGTCCGGACGGCCGAGCGTCCCGATCCCGCCCTCGCCGTACCGTGGGGTGTGCGGGTCGCGGCCGAGGCCGGCTGGCGGCTGCTCGTACTCGCAGGCACCGTCTGGGTGTTGATGCGGGTCATCAGCGCCGTACAACTGGTGGTGCTGGCCTTCGTGGCCGCGCTGCTCATCACCGCGCTGCTGCAGCCGACGGTGGCCCGTCTGACGCGTTACGGGGTGCCGCGCGGGCTCGCCACCGCGCTCACCGCGATCCTCGGCTTCGTCATCATGGGGCTGGTCGGCTGGTTCGTGGTCTGGCAGGTCCAGGAGAATATCGACAACCTCTCCAACCAAATCCAGGACGGCATCGACGAGTTGCGCAAGTGGCTCCTCAACAGCCCGTTCCATGTGACGGACAAGCAGATCAACGAGATCGCCAAGAATCTGCGCGCCGCGATCGGCGCGAACACGGATCAGATCACGTCGGCCGGCCTGGAGGGCGTGACGGTCATCGTGGAAGCCCTGACCGGCATCCTCCTCACGATGTTCTCGACCCTCTTCCTTCTCTACGACGGCAAGCGGATCTGGGAGTGGACGCTCAAGCTCGTTCCGGCCGCTGCCCGGCAGGGGGTCGCGGGGGCGGGGCCGCGGGCGTGGCGGACGCTGACGGCGTATGTGCGGGGCACGGTGATAGTCGCTCTGATCGACGCGATCTTCATCGGCCTGGGCATCTACTTCCTCGAAGTCCCCATGGCCGTTCCGCTGGCCGTCTTCATCTTCCTCGGCGCGTTCATTCCGCTGGTGGGTGCGGTGATTTCCGGTGCGCTGGCGGTGGTGGTCGCGCTCGTCACGCAGGGCGTGTTCACGGCGGTGATGACGCTGGTCGTGGTCCTCGCGGTGCAGCAGATCGAGGGGCACATCCTGCAGCCGTTCATCCTTGGGCGTGCGGTGCGAGTGCATCCCTTGGCTGTGGTTCTGTCCGTCGCCGCGGGCGGGATGATCGCCGGGATCGGCGGTGCGGTGGTGGCGGTTCCGCTGGTCGCCGTCACCAACACGGTGGTCGTCTATCTGCGTTCCTACGCCCGCGAGGCCGGCCTCCGCCAGGCACCGGAGCCCCGCGGCGCCACGGCCCTGGACGCGTCCCCGACCCACCGTCCGTAGCCCGGGTTTCCTCGCCCCCGCCGCCCCTACCCGTCCCATCCCTGGGGGCTGCGCCCCCAGACCCCGCTAAAAGATTGCGCAGTTCCCCGCGCCCCTGAAGGCGCGGGGCTTCGCCCCGCGATCCCCCCGGCCCGCCCCGGGTGCTTTTGTCTTTTAGGGGCGCGGGGAACTGCGCAATCGTTTAGCCCAGCCCCCCACCCACCCGCACTCGACACACAACCCACGGGGTCTGGGGCGGAGCCCCAGGAACGGGATGGGACGGGTAGGGGCGGCGGGGGCGAAAACCGCTACTCGGCGAGGATCGCCTCGGCGTCCAGCGTCGTCCCGACCGCCTGGATCACCGACGCGATCTTGAACGCCTCCTGGATGGTCTCCCGGTCGACACCCGCCTTGCGCAGCACCTGCTCATGGGAGTCAAGACACTGCCCACACCCGTTCACCGCGGAAACGGCCAGCGACCACAGCTCGAAGTCGACCTTCTCCACACCCGGGTTGCCGATGACGTTCATCCGCAGACCAGCCCGCAGCGTCCCGTACTCCGGATCGGACAGCAGATGCCGCGTCCGGTAGAAGACGTTGTTCAACGCCATGATCGCGGCGGCCGACTTGGCGGCCGTGTACGCCTCGGGCGACAACTGAGCCTTCGCCTCCGGCTCCAGCTCGCGCAGCACCCGCGGAGAGCGCGAAGCGATCGCGCAGGCGAGCACCGTCCCCCACAGCTGCTGCGGCGGAAGGTCGGAGTTGCCGATGACCGAGCCCAGGTTGAGGCGCAGGTCCTTCGCGTAGTCCGGTACGGCGGACTTCAGTTCGTCGAGGGACATGGAGGGTTACTCACCCGCCAGCAGCGCGACCGGGTCGAGGGTGGTCTCGCCCTTGGTCCAGTTGCACGGGCACAGCTCGTCCGTCTGCAGGGCGTCCAGGACCCGCAGGACCTCCTTGGGGTTACGGCCGACGGAGCCGGCGGTCACCATGGAGAACTGGATCTCGTTGTTCTGGTCGACGATGAACACGGCACGCTTGGCGAAGCCGTCCTCGCCCTCGATGCCGAGGTCCCGCATGAGCTCGTGCTTCGAGTCGGCCAGCATCGGGAAGGGCAGGTCACGCAGGTCGTCGTGGTCCTTGCGCCAGGCGTGGTGCACGAACTCGGAGTCGCCGGAGAAGCCGAGCACCTGGGCGTCACGGTCGGCGAACTCGTCGTTCAGCTTGCCGAACGCCGCGATCTCGGTCGGGCACACGAAGGTGAAGTCCTTGGGCCACGCAAAGACGATCTTCCACTTGCCCTCGTAGGTCTTGTGGTTGATCTGCTCGAACTCCTTGCCCTTCTCCAGCGAGACACAGGCAGTCAGATCGAACGGGGGGAACTGGTCACCAACAGTGAGCACACGCTCTCCTTGTAGCGAGGGATCACCCTTTTTGGGGGCGTTTCCCATGGGTTGGACGCCGCTGATGTTGGCACAGGCTGCATTGATTAGGGAAATAGCTACACTCGGTCTTGTTGATCGGACTCGATTATCAGTGACTATGAGTAGAGGTGCGGCCATGGCCAGCCCCATCGGCAAGGCGAGCTCCAAGGGGAACGGCCGGCGTCAGCCCAGCCTCGCCCAGCTGCGCGCCTTCGCGGCCGTGGCCGAGCATCTGCACTTCCGTGACGCTGCCGCCGCGATCGGCATGAGCCAGCCCGCGCTGTCCGGCGCGGTCTCGACGCTGGAGGAGACCCTCGGCGTGACCCTGCTGGAGCGTACGACCCGCAAGGTGCTGCTCTCACCCGCCGGTGAGCGTCTCGCCGTACGGGCGAAGGCCGTGCTGACGGCGGTCGGCGCGCTCATGGAGGAAGCCGAAGCCGTCCGCGCGCCGTTCACCGGCGCCCTCCGCCTCGGTGTCATCCCCACCGTCGCGCCCTACCTCCTGCCCACCGTCCTCAAGCTCGTCCACGACCGCTACCCGGACCTCGACCTCCAGGTCCACGAGGAGCAGACGGCCACTCTGCTGGAGGGCCTGTCCGTCGGCCGCCTCGACCTGCTCCTCCTCGCCGTGCCGCTCGGTATGCCCGGCGTCGTCGAACTCCCGCTGTTCGACGAGGACTTCGTGCTGGTCACGCCGCTGGACCACTGGCTCGGGGGCCGGGAGGGGATTCCCCGGGAAGCCCTGCGCGAGCTCAACCTCCTCCTGCTCGACGAGGGGCACTGCCTGCGGGACCAGGCCCTGGACATCTGCCGGGAGGCCGGACGCGCGGACGCGCCCGTCACCACCACCGCCGCCGGTCTCTCCACCCTCGTCCAACTCGTCGCCGGCGGCCTCGGCGTGACCCTCCTCCCGCGTACCGCCGTCAAGGTCGAGACGACCCGCAGCAACCAGCTCCTCACCGGATACTTCGCGGATCCGGCGCCCACGCGGCGCATTGCGCTGGCGATGCGCTCCGGCGCGGCGCGCGGGGCGGAGTATGAGGAGTTGGCCGCGGCGTTGCGCGAGGCCCTGCGTCCGCTGCCCGTACGGGTGTGGGGACCCGAGGCCTGAACCGCCTCAACTGGCTTGCACAGTCGGTCATTTGGGCGACCGATGAAGCCCCTGGAATGGCGGGAGAATTCAACTTCCGTCAGGTAGTGCGACTCTCGCTGAAATATGCGCCCGGACTGATACACATACCCCCTCAGTGTGACGCATCAGGCGTCTGTACGAGGCTCCAGAGGCTCAAGGGGAGTGATGTCGACCAGTCGGGATTCCCTTGGCCGGGTCGGATACGACCTGCTGTCACGCGCGCTGGACGAGTGCCATCGCGAGAAGGTGACCGGGGGGCTGCGGATTTCCGGGAAGCCCGGGGGAGTCTTCCACTTCCGTGACGGACTGGTTGTCGCCGTCGAGAGCCCCGGTGCCCCGGGACCCGAGGCACGGATGCTGCGCACCGGCCGGATCGGCGGTGAGCAGTGGGCGGAACTGCTCCGGGAGGGCGAGGGCAAGCGCTGGCCGGAGACCGAACTGGTCGCGCACGGCTACGCGGGGGCCGCCCAGCTCAGGGTCGTCTGCATGATGGCGCTCCAGGACGCCGCCTTCGCCGTCGTCGCGGGTCGGGTGGACGACTGCGAACGGCTCGCCGTGTCCCAGCCGTTCGCGCCGATCGCCGTGGGGGAGGCGCCGGGGCGGCTGCTGCAGGAAGCGGCCCGCAAGCTGGCCGCCGTCGCCGCACTGCCGTACCCCGTACGCCCCGACCGTGAACGGCCCGCGCCCATACCCGGGTCGGACCTCCGGTGCCTCCGACTCTCCGCCGCGCAACGGGAGTTACTGGCGCACGCCGACGGCCGGCGCACCGCCCGCGACATCGCCTTCGCGACCGGCCGAGCGGTCTACACCGTGACGGTCGGCATGGCCCGCATGATCGGCGAGGGCCTCCTGGAACCGACGGACGAGACCGGTCCGAGCGCCCCGATCACTGTCCACCTCCCGCCCACGGGCGCCTTGCAGCGCCGGCCACCGTCCGCGCCCCGTCCGGCGGATCGCGGCACGGGACCGGCAGGGGAGCCGCCCGAGGCGGACGGCGCCGAGGGGCGGTCCCTCTCCAAGAGGGAGGCCGGGGAACGCGAGGAGATCGCGGAGATCGAGTTACTCGTGGAGCCCGAGGAGCCCGAGGAGCCCGGGGAGCCCGAGGAGCGCAGGGAACCCGCGGAGCCCAAGGAGGAGCCAGAGGATTCTGTCCTCCGGCCCGCAGGACGGACCCCCCGCCTGGCTCCCGAGGTGATCTCGGCGCTGGCCTCCGCGGTCGGCGCGGGGGGCGACGCCACCACGGCTGCGGCCGGCGCCGCCAAGGGCGCGGACGCGACTCTCACCCGTCGGTCCGAGGCCGAGGCCCCCACCACCGCCCGGTCCGAGGCCCCCGCCATCGCCCGGTCCGACGCCCCCACCACGCCACCACCCCCCACTCCCTCCGAGCTGCCCCGGCGTAAACCCGGGGCGAGCGGGATCACCGAAACTCTCGCCCCGGAAAGAGCCGGGGCGAGTTGGAAAGGGTTCTTCCGTCTGCGTCACCGGATCTGGACCCCGGATTCCGGTACCTGACGTTTCCGGGGAACCGCGAAGTGGATCAGCGCTCTTCTGCGCGAGAACGAACAAGTGCGATCAGGCATCAGGGAGTTCAGCACATGGATCACGAGGCACTGGCGATGGAAATGAGAGGCCTGCGGGAGCAGGTGACCGGAATTACCGACACGGCGGTGGCGGCAGCCGACGGACTGCTCATCGCGGCGGACACCGCGGACACCATCGACCCGGAGGGACTCGCCGCGATCGCCGCCGCGGGCATGGGCATCGCCCGGCGCGCGGCCGAGGCCACGGGCCGCGGCACGTTCCGGCAGACGGTGACATACGGGAGCCAGGGCTGCGCCGCCTTCTACGCGGTCGGCGACACCGCGTTGATGGTGGTCCTGGGCGACGAGGGCATCGACCTCGACCGGCTGCACGAGGAGACCCGGCCCGCGCTGGGACGCATCGGAACGATCCTCACCGCGTCCGAAGGGGCCTGACGGAATGGCGACGAAGCGGATGACACCGGGGTTCTCGGATCAGGTCCTGAGCCTGGTCAAGGCGCTGCGCACTGACGCACCGGACTGTGTGGCCTCGGGCGCGGTCGACATGGCGACCGGAATGCTGCTGGCCTACGAGACCGTGGACAACCACCCGCCCGAGGTCCTGGACCTGCTCGCGGGCGCGACCCTCGACCTGTTCCAGGGGCGTACGGTCGCGATGATCGAGGACGTCTTCAAGGAGCGCCGCGGCGTCAGCAGCGATCAGCACTTCTTCCAGGAGATCCTGGTGAACAGCGACAACCTGACCCACCTGTTCGTGCGCATGAACGACCACCAGGATGTCGTCGCGGTGGTCGTCTGTCGCAAGTCGGTGAACGTGGGCATGCTGTTCGCCCAGGTCAGGCGGGTGGCGCGGGAGTACACGGTCTGAGCGAGGCCGGGCGTGACGTGGCGGCTCCCTCCCCGCCCGGGGAAGGAGCCGCCCCACGTGTCCGGCCGGCTCCGGCTACTCGGTACGCAGTCCGTCCGGCCGCATCAGGCGGATCAGCGGCGGCAGGCTGAGCAGCGTCACCAGCACCACGACCCCCGCGCCGATGCCCGTCATCGACAGCGCGCTCGTCCAGTCCACGCTCACCGAGGTGCTGGTCATCTTCAGCAGGACCGTGCCCAGGGTCAGGCCGACGATCGACGCCAGCAGCAGGCCCAGCGCGATCGGGATCGCGGTCTGCCAGAGCACGGACAGGCTCAGCGTGCGGCGCCGGGTGCCGAAGGCGACCAGCGACGAGAGCAGCTTCTTGCGCTCGCGCAGCTGCTCCAGCTGGGAGACCAGGAGGCTCGCGCCGATGAGGATCAGGACGCAGGCCGCGCCGACGGACAGGCCGGTGCGGATGGAGGTGAAGCGCGCGGACTGCGTGGTCGCGGTCCAGGTGCTGGGGTCCGCGAGCGGGTCGACCTTCGCCGCGCTGTTGCGTACGTACTCACGCACGTCCGGCACCGACTCGTCGAGCTGGAGGAAGACGGTCCCGGTCAGGGTCGACTCGGCCTTCTCGGGCAGCGCGCCGGGTGTGAAGAGGAAGCCCCCGCGCTCGTCGCCCGACGGGTCCTCGCGCGAGTCCGCCGTCCTGATGCTCTTCGGCACCGTCCAGGCGAGTTCCTTGCCCTTGACGGAGGTGCCGTACGACGGGTCGATGTAGAGCTTGGTGCCGGGCTCGTCCATGTTCGACGTGTTCGAGTCCCACCTGGCGTTCTCCACGGCGAAGATGTCGCCGTCCTTGCAGGAGGGCAGCTTGGCCGCCTCGCGCAGGGCCGCGCAGTCGCCGACGGTCATGGTCGCCTGGCGCTCGGGCTCATTGCGCCCGTCGCCCATCTCGCCCCTGAACAGCGCCGTCGTGTGCGTGACGCCCTTCGTCCCGGACATCTGCTGGACGACCCCGCTCATCGGGACCCCGTCCGGGACCGTGACCGACATCTGCGCACGCGACAGGTCGTTCTTGCTCACCTTGGTGTAGTCGTCGTCGACCCCGGCGAACAGCATCTGCAGGGCGATCGCGCCGGCCACCGCCACCGCGATGCCGTTGACCATGCGGGCCGCGGAGCCACTGCTCAACTGGAGCCTGCGGATGGCCAGTTGCCAGGCCACTCCGCCGGAGTGCAGCCGGTTGACGACCGCCTCGACGACCCAGGGCAGCAGCGCGGTGATGCCGACGAGGAGCAGCATGACGCCGCCGATGACCAGGTACTGGTTGAAGTCCCCGTTGGTGCGCCCCTGCCCGATCATCGGGTAGAGCATCGCGAGGCCGCCCAGCGGCAGCAGCAGCCGCCACCACAGCCTGCGGCGCGAGGGCCGGGCCGTGCGGACCACCCCGAGCGGCTCGATGACGACACCGCGGAGCGCGAAGAGCGTCACGGCGACGGCGGCGGCCGGTACGGCCACGGCGACCAGGGCCGCCAGCGCGGGCGCCGGATTGAGGTCGCTGGGGAACACGCTCATCCTGAACAAGGTGATCATTCCGGCGACTTGCCGCCCGATCAGGAAGAACGCGGCGCCGAACACCAGCCCGACCACCGCTCCGGCCAGCGCCTCACCGGCCGCGATCCGCCGGGTCATCCGCCCGTCCGCGCCGACCAGCCGGAGCGCCGCCAGCCTGCGGTCGCGCCGCTCGCCGCCGAAGCGCACGGCCGCGGCGATGAAGACACCGACCGGCATCAGCAGCACCACGAAGACGATCAGCACGAGCAGGAGCAGGACGGGGTCCATCGCCTCCCCGGACTGGTTCCTGGACCCGAACGAGTCGATGCGCTCGATCCGGCCGGTCGTCTGCGTGGTCGCCTTCAGATCCTTGATGCCCGCGTAGAAGGCGAGTTCGTGCGGGTCGGTGAGGCCGGCGTCGGCGATCGTCCCGGTGACGCGGTAGGGCAGCCGCTCGCGCAGCAGCTTGCCGCCGGAGGAGTTCAGCAGCCGGTCGAGGGCGGGCGAGACCACCATCTCGCCGACCGCGGGGAACTTCTTCACCCCGGGCGGCAGGGGCGCCTGCGCGCCTTCGGGCTCCAACACCCGCCCGCGCACGTCCTGTTCGCGGTAGGTGGTGTCCGCGGTGCCGACGAGCAGCGTACGGTCCGACTTCTTGTGGACCACCGAGGTGTACGTCATGTCGTTGCGGGAGCGTTCGCGGTCGCTCCGGTTCGTCAAGGCGTTGGGTATCGCCGTGGTGAGCAGCAGCAGCGCCACCCCGAGGCCGACCCCGACGGCCGTGAGCAGGACGCGAACCCAGGCCTCACGGCCGCCGGTCACCGCGAACTTGGCACCCATGCCGAGGTCACGGGTCCACTGCCGTGCACTCATACGATCCGCTCCATGTCGCGCGACTTGCCGTCCCGTACGACGATCTCGCGGTCCGAGTACGCGGCGACCCGCGCCTCGTGCGTGACGAGCACGACGGCGGCGTTGGTCGAACGGGCCGCGTCGGTCAGCAGCTGCATCACCCGCTCGCCGTTGAGCGAGTCGAGCGCGCCGGTCGGCTCGTCCGCGAACAGCACGCGCGGGCTGGTGACCAGCGAACGGGCCACGGCCACGCGCTGCCCCTGGCCGCCGGAGACCTCACCGGGCCGCTTGCCCTTGAGATCGTCGACCTCCAGCTGCTGCATCCACGACAGGGCGGTGCGCTCGGCCTCCTTGCGCCCCTTCCCGTTCAGCCGCAGCGGCAGTGCGACATTCTCGACGCAGGTCAACTCGGGAACGAGCTGCCCGAACTGGAAGACGAACCCGAACTCGGAGCGCCGCAACGCACTGCGCTGCGCGTCGTTCATGGTCGCCATCTCACGGCCGTTGTACGTGATCGAGCCCGAGTCGGGCGTCACGATTCCGGCGAGGCAGTGCAGCAGCGTCGACTTGCCCGAGCCGGAGGGGCCCATCACGGCGACGACCTCACCGGGGTGGATGGAGAACTCGGCGCCGTCCAGGGCGCTCGTCGGCCCGTACGTCTTGCGCAGCTCACTGGCGGCGAGCAGGGAACCGGGGGGAGGAGCCATCGACGTCATCGGGCCGTCACCGCCTCGGCGAGCTTGTCGAGACGCGCGGCGGTGAGCTCCAGCCAGCGCAGGTCGGCCTCCAGGTGGAACAGGGCGTGGTCGCAGATCAGCTGGTCGGCGAGGTCGCCCTTGCGCTTGCGGTCGGTCAGGATGCGCATCATGCGGAGGTGCTCCGAGCGTTGCGTGTCGACGATCTCGCTCGCGTTGCGGTGCGTGAGCAGTGCGAGGACGACCTTCGTGTAGAGGGTCGACTGCAGATACGGTTCGGGCTTCTCCGGCGTCGCGAGCCAGCGCTGTACGTCGGTGATCCCGGCCTCGGTGATCGCGTACCGCTTGCGCTCGGGCCCGCCGCCCGCCTCTATCCCGTCGACCTCGACGAGCCCGTTCTTGAGCAGCCGCGACATCGTCGAGTAGACCTGGCCGTAGTGCAGCGGCCGATCATGACCGAACTTTTCGTCGAAGGCCCGCTTCAGGTCGTAACCGTGACGGGGCCCGGACTCCAGGAGCCCTAGGAGCGTGTGACCGATGGACATGCGGAGCACTCTACACACGGCGTATACATGGCGTGTATACCCGCTGCGCATAGGTCGGCCAGCGAGGCCGCCCTTCCGCAGGTCAACCCCGATTGTCACGGTTCTGTCACCGGGTCTTTCGCCCCCGCCGCCCCTACCCGTCCCATCCCTGGGGGCTGCGCCCCCAGACCCCCCTAAAAGATTGCGCAGTTCCCCGCGCCCCTTAAGAGAGTTCGTCTGCGGGTCGGTGGGGGTTGCTCGCGCAGTTCCCCGCGCCCCTGAAGGCGCGGGGCTTCGCCCCGCGATCCCCCGCCCGCCCCGGGTGCTTTTGTCTTTTAGGGGCGCGGGGAACTGCGCAATCTTTTGGACCAGCCCCCACCCACCCGCACCCGACACACAACCCATCCCGGGGTCGAAGGGCAGAGCCCCTGGGGATGGGACGGGTAGGGGCGGCGGGGGCGAGGAAACCCAAGCGCGATCACTTTCCGCATCCCGGCAACCTTCCACCCCTCTCGCTCGTCGGTTTCGTTGGGGCAGGTGCGCAGTGCGTGCTGATTGTCACGTCCGGAAAAGACCGGATCGGCGGCCCTTTGTCATAGCGCGCGGTGTTAGCTTTCTGAGCTGACCTGAGCGACGAACCTGTGTGCCACACGAGAGTGAAGCGGAGCGGATCGACCCATGGGACGAGCGGAAGAGAGACGAGCGCGGCAGGCGCAGGGCCGCCGCGCGGCGCCCAAGCGCTCGTCCGGAGCGGCGACTGGAGCGGCGTCCGGAGTGGCCTCCGGACCGGCGGCCGGAGCGACTGCCGGGGGCAAGAAGGCCGGCCGCCGCAGCGGTATACGCAGGTTCGTCAACTGGAAGACGATCCTCGGGACGTTCCTCGGCTGCTGCCTGCTCGGCATGGGCGCCTTCATCGTGCTCTACATGGTCGTCGACATACCCAAGGGCAACGCGGCCGCCCGGCAGCAGAGCAACATCTACCAGTACAGCGACGGCAAACTGCTCGCCCGCACCGGCACCGTCAACCGCGAGATCGTGGACCTGGACAAGGTGCCCAAGGACGTCCAGAAGACCTTCGTCGCCGCCGAGAACAAGTCGTTCTACAAGGACGCGGGCGTCGACCTCAAGGGCACGGCCCGCGGTCTGATCAACACCCTCTCCGGCAAGGGCAAGCAGGGTGGTTCGACGATCACCCAGCAGTACGTCAAGAACTACTACCTCAACCAGGACCAGACCGTCACGCGCAAGCTGAAGGAACTGGTCATCTCGTTGAAGGTGGACCGCCAGACGTCCAAGGACGACATCCTCGCGGGCTACATCAACACCAGCTACTACGGCGAGGGCGCGTACGGCATCCAGGCCGCGGCCCAGGCGTACTACCGCGTGGACGCGAGCGAACTCAGTGTCGAGCAGGGCGCGTACCTCGCCTCGCTGCTCCAGGCCCCGAGCCAGTACGACTGGGCGGTCGCCACGGACACCGGCAAGCGACTGGTCAAGGCCCGCTGGGCCTACACCCTCGACAACATGGTCGAGGAGGGCTGGCTGGACTCCGCCAAGCGCGCGGCCATGAAGTTCCCGGAGCCGAAGGCCCCCAAGGGCGCGCCCGGTATGGAGGGCCAGACCGGCTACCTGGTGAAGGCGGCCGACAGCGCACTGGCGAAGCAGCTCGTCGACCAGGGCACCGCCACCAGCCTGGACGACGCCCAGAACATGGTCGACGCGGGCGGCTGGACCATCACGCTCAACATCGACAAGAAGAAGCAGGCGCTGCTGGAGAAGACCGTCAAGGCGCAGCTGACCAGCAAGCTGGACCCGAAGAAGCGCAAGGTCGACGGCGACATCCAGGCCGGTGCCGTCTCCGTCGACCCCAAGACGGGCAAGGTCCTGGCGATGTACGGCGGTAAGAGCTACCTCGACCACTACAGGAACAACGCGACCCGCGTCGACTACCAGGTCGCGTCGACCTTCAAGCCCCTGATCTTCGCGGCGGCCCTCGACGAGCAGGCCAAGAAGCAGAGCGGCAAGACGATCACGGCGAACACGGTCTACGACGGTACGAACCGTCGTCCAGTCGTGGGCAGTGACATCGCCTTCGCGCCGCCGAACGAGGACGAGCGCAGCTACGGCAACGTCACCGTCCAGACCGCGGTGAACAAGTCCATCAACTCCGTCTTCGCGCAGATGGGCGTCGACGTCGGCATGGACGAGGTCCTCAAGGTCGCGGGCAAGCTCGGCATGGACACCGAGAAGCTGGAGTCGGTGCCCGCGCAGACCCTCGGTTCCATGGGCGCGAGCCCGCTGCAGATGGCCGGCGTGTACGCGACGCTCGACAACCATGGCAAGAAGGTCACCCCTGCCATCCTGGCGAAGGTCGAGCACAAGGACCGTAACGTCAAGATCCCGGACGCGATCGGCGACCAGGTCATCAGCGAAGAGGCGGCCGACACGGTCACCTCGGTGCTGACCGGCGTGGTCGACGACGGTACGGCCCGGGTCTCCGTGCGGGACAACCCGGCCCGCGACGGCCAGCAGGTCGCCGGTAAGACGGGTACGTCCGACAACAACAAGTCGGCCTGGTTCACCGGCTACACGCCGAACCTGGTCACGTCGGTCGGTCTGTTCGGCGAGGGTGCGGTCGGGACCAGCAAGGCGGGCCAGCAGGTGTCGATGAAGGGCGCCACGGGCCTCGTGGCGGAGAGCGGCCGTGTCAACGGTGGTGGCTTCCCGGCCCAGATCTGGGCGGAGTACACCTTCGGCGCGATGGGCAAGGTCACCAAGTTCGACCTGAACACCACGTCGGGCGCGGCGGTGCAGCCCACCACCCTGACGCCCACGCCCACGCGGACGCGGAGCAGCACCCCGACGTCGTCCCCGACCACCGAGGAACCGACCACCGAGCCGCCGACGACCTCCAGCCCGCCGACCCCGACGGACGAGCCGACGACGACCGAGCCGACCACCACGAAGCCGACGACCGCGACGGCGACGCCGACCGACGGGATCCCGGACAACCCACTGGATCCGAACAGTCAGTAGTACATGGGCAGTAGTACATGGTCAGTAGTGCACGCCAAGGGCGCCCGGTGATCCACCGGGCGCCCTTGGCGTCTGCGTCTCTGTCTTACCCATCCTCATCCATCGAGCGCGCACGGCTCGCACGGCGCCGCGCTCAGCCCCGGTTCAGCTCGAACCAGACCACCTTGCCCGTGCTCAGCCGCGTCGCGCCCCACCGTCTGGCCAGTTTGTTCACCAGATAGAGCCCGCGTCCGCCCTCGTCCGTGGCGCGCGCCTGCCGCAGCCGCGGCAGTTGCGGTACGTCGTCGCCGACCTCGCAGCGCAGGACGTCCGTGCGCAGCAGCCGCAGTGTGACCGGGCGGGACGCATAGCGGACGGCGTTCGTCACGACCTCGCTGACCAGCAGTTCCACGGAGTCGGTCATGTCCTCCAGGCCCCAGCGGGACAACGCGCGCCGGGCCAGCCGACGGGCCCGCCCGGGGGCGGCGTCCTCCGGCTCGAGGAACCAGTACGCGACATCGCTCGGCGCGATCCCGTCGAAGCGCGCGGCGAGCAGCGCGATGTCGTCGTCCCGGTCGCCCGGGCCGAGCATGTCGAGCACCTCGTCGCACAGCGCTTCGAGCGGCGGCGGATGGTCGGGTCCGGTCAGCGCGGCGGTCGCGGCGAGCTTCTCCCGCAGCTGCTCTATCCCGGTCCACACGTCGCGCAGGCGGGACTCGACGAGCCCGTCGGTGTAGAGGAGCAGGGTGGCTCCGGCGGGTGCGTCCAGTTCTACGGCCTCGAAGTCGACGCCGCCGACGCCGATGGGGGCACCCGGCGGCACCCGCAGCACCTCGGCCCGCCCGCCCAGGTGCAGCAGGACCGGCGGCGGATGCCCCGCGTTGGCGATGGTGATGCGGTGCGAGACCGGGTCGTAGACGGCGTACAGGCACGTCGCCATGCGGTCGGTGCCGAGCCGCTGCGCCTGCTCGTCGAGGTGGTGCAGCACCTCCTGCGGCGGCAGATCGAGCCCGGCGAGGGTCTGCGCGGTCGTCCGCAGCTGGCCCATGATGGCCGCCGACGTCATGGAGTGGCCCATCACGTCACCGACGACGAGGGCGACGCGGCTGCCCGGCAGCGGGATCGCGTCGTACCAGTCGCCGCCGACGCGCGCGGTCTCGGCGGCCGGAAGGTAACGGCTGGCGAGCCGCACACCCGTCGGCCGCGGCAGCGTCTCGGGCAGCATCGTGCGCTGCAACTCGTCGGCGATGTACGCCTCACGCCCGTACAGCACCGCCTTGTCGATGCCGAGCGCGCTGTGCGTGGCGAGCTGGGCGGCGACCAGCAGATCGTCGGCCTCGAAGGCGAGGCGCTCCGGGCGGCGCAGGAACAGCGCCGCGCCGATCACCCGGCGGCGGCCGCGCAGCGGCGCCAGGATCGCGCGCTGCCCGCCCGGCACGACCAGGTCGTCGCCGAGCAGCTCGGGCAGCGCGGCCCGGGCGGCGGGCGCGTCCGCGAACACCGGCCGCACACCGCGCAGCACCTCGGCGAGGGCGCCACCGGGGCGCACCTCGCACAACTCGGCCGTCATCGCCTGCAGTTCGCTGGGCTCGGGCCGCAGCGCGGGCATGAAGCCGCCGTCGGTGTCCCGGTCCTCGGGGATCCGGTCGGTGCGTCGCAGCCGCAGCACGAGGGGCCCGGTGGGCCGCTCGTCGCCGACCGGCAGCGGGTCGCGCAGATAGACGAGGATCGCGTCCGAGAAGGTGGGCACGGTGGCCCGGCACAGGCCCATCACGATCTCGTCGAGGTCGATGCCCCGGGCGATCCGCCGGGTCGCGGCGCCCACGAAGCGCAGCCGGTCGCCGTCGCGCCGCATCGGCATCGGACCGCCCTGCGGCAGCTGCCCCTGCCCGGTGCGCCGCTCCTTGCCGCCGCTCCGCGCAGGCCGGTCCTGCTCGGCGGCCGGCTGGGCCGGGATGGCCTCGGACGTGGGGCGCGGGCGGTGCGGATCGGGCTCGGCGGCCGAAGGCTGGGAGTGCTCGGGGCCGGGGGAGGCGGGCGGCGGTGTGGGCGCGCCGGTGCCGGAGGGCGAGGGCGAGCCCGCACCTGTGTCGGCGGAGCCCTTGGCGCAGGGCACGGCCGTACCCGGCCCGGCCGGGGCGTCGCCGTTGCGTGCCTGAACGGGTAACGCGGCGGTTCCCGGCGTGAGGGACGGCTGCTCCGGGGTACGCAGGAGCGCCCCGCGAGGGTCCGCGGGGGCGGGCGTCCGGCCGGCGCCGGGCTGCCGGCGCTCGTGCGAGGTGGGGTGCTCCGTCACGCGTGTCGAATCCATCCGTCCGGGGCTGCGCGCCGTGCGCACAGTTCGTCCCGCAGCCCCGATACCCGGAATGTGTGCCCCGGGAACGGAATCTGCGCGTCGTCAGGGCCGGGTACGGCTCGCGCCGACCGGAACGCCGTCGCCGTGGCGAGCCCGCGCGGCCTGCCCGGCCGTCTGCGGGCCGTACCGCCGTGGCTCTCGTACCCCTCGCTCACGTCCTGCCGCCCCTCGGTGACGTATGGTCAAGCCCGGCTCATACTGCGGGAGTTGTTGCTGCCGCGCGCCCTCCCGTCACCCGACCGCCACCCCTCAACGACGGTGCTGCGCACCGGCCTTGATTGAATTTGACGCGGAAGACGATCCTACGGTTGTACCACGGGGGCGCATCAAGGGTCTCATGAGGACACGTGCGCGGGCGTACGGTCCCAGTCATCCGGCAGAGCGGGAACCGGCCACGAAGGATCCGGGCGCCAGTGCTGCCAGCCGTCCGAGAACGGCGCGCCCCAGGCACGGACCGCGTCCACCGCCGACCATCCCGCTTCCCTTACCCGTGCGGCCAGTTGAGCATCCATCAGACCGGCCCGCTGCGCCATGGCGAACTCGTCCTCGTCGAGCCAGTGCCAAGTCCGGTCCGGGTGCACGGAGATGTCCAGGAAGTGATCCTCGGAGTCCACCCCGCCCTCCCAACGGGCCAGCGGCGCCTCAAGGTTCACGTACCAGTTCTTGAAACGCCAGCCCGGCTCCCAGAACAGCCACACCGACCAGGGATCGCCGGGCCGCGCCAACTTCAGTACACCGGTGCCGAACCAGCGGCCGTGCTGCACCGTGCGCGGCTTGGTGTAGCGCGACTCCAGCGGCTCCCCGTGCACGGGCGTACCGTCGGCGAGGACCGGCTTCACACACTCCGTGCCCGGGGCCAGCCACACCGCGAGCAGCTCGTCGTCGTCCCGTACGACGGTCACGGGGCGGCAGATGTGGACGTGCTCGCCGGCGTTCTCCCGGTACCGCCACAGGATCTGACTCCCTGGGGCCCAGCGCGCCGTCGACCCGTCCGCTTCCACTCGTCTCACCGCTCCACCGTCTGCCATGACCAGATATTAGGTGCCCCGGGCATACGACGCTGCGGCGCGCGTCACGGTTCTCGCCACCCGGCACAGGACGTTACGGGGGCGTCATCAGGCGTTTCTCGGGAGAGGGAGGGTGTTACGGATGCGTCATCCGCAGGACATCCAGCGCCTCGTCCAGCTGCTCAAGGGTCAGATCGCCCCGCTCCACGTACCCCGACTCCAGGACGACTTGGCGAATCGTCTTCCGCTCCGCCAGCGCCTTCTTGGCGACCTTGGCGGCCTCCTCGTACCCGATGTACTTGTTGAGCGGCGTCACCACGGACGGCGACGACTCGGCGTACTCGCGGGCCCGTTCGCGGTGCGCGACGATCCCGTCGACGGTGCGGTCGGCGAGCAGCCGCGAGACATTGGCGAGCAGCCGGACGGACTCCAGGACGTTCTTCGCGATGACGGGCAGCATGACGTTGAGTTCGAAGTTGCCGGCCGCTCCGGCCGTGGCGACGGTGGCGTCGTTCCCGATCACCTGGGCGGCGACCATGAGCACGGCCTCGGGGATGACCGGATTCACCTTCCCCGGCATGATCGAGGACCCCGGCTGAAGATCCGGGAGGCTGATCTCGGCCAGTCCGGTGCGCGGCCCGGAAGCCATCCACCGCAGGTCGTTCGCGATCTTCGTCAGTCCGACGGCGATGGTCCTGAGCTGCCCGCTGGTCTCGACGATGCCGTCGCGCGCTCCCTGCGCCTCGAAGTGGTCGCGGGCTTCGGTGAGCGGCAGTCCGGTGTCCCGGGCCACTTCCGCGATGACGGCGGCGGAGAACCCGGGCGGAGTGTTGATCCCGGTCCCCACGGCCGTCCCCCCGAGGGGCAGTTCGGCGAGCCGGGGCAGCGAGGCGTTCAGCCGCTCGACCCCGTACCGCACCTGGGCCGCGTACCCCCCGAACTCCTGTCCCAGCGTCACCGGCGTCGCGTCCATGAGATGCGTACGCCCGGACTTCACGACATCGGCGAACTCCTCGGACTTGCGCGCGAGCGAGGCCGCGAGGTGCTCCAGCGCGGGGACGAGATCACGGGTGACGGCGGCGGTGGCGGCGATGTGGATCGAGGAGGGGAAGACGTCGTTCGACGACTGCGACGCGTTCACATGGTCATTGGGATGTACGTCCCTGCCGAGCCGCTCGGTCGCGAGCGTGGCGATGACCTCGTTGGTGTTCATATTGGAGGACGTGCCGGATCCCGTCTGGAAGACGTCGACCGGGAAGTGCGTGTCCCAGCGCCCCTCGGCGACCTCACCGGCCGCCTCCTGGATCGCCTCCGCGACATCCTTGCCGATCACACCCAGCTCGCCGTTCACCTTCGCGGCGGCCGCCTTGATGCGGGCGAGGGCCTCGATGTGGGCGCGCTCCAGGTGCTGTCCGGAGATCGGGAAGTTCTCCACCGCCCGTTGCGTCTGGGCCCGCCACTTCGCGTCCGCGGGCACCCTGACCTCACCCATGGAGTCGTGCTCGATGCGGAACGGGACTTCAGCCTGGCCATCTGCCATGGACGACACCTCCACTGGTGACAGCATCGCCGACGGGTCCCGTGTTCCCGCGGCAGACGACGGAAACGGAGTGTCCCCGTGCGTCGGCCCGCAAGGCCCGGCGGTCAGCGCCGCGGAACGCCGAACAGGCCGGTGCACGCGGGCTTCCCGCCGACCTTGGCGCACGCCTGTGCTCCGCTCGGGTTCGACGCGGCCAGCATCGGGCTGCTGTAGCCGTCCGACTTGTCGCCCGGGTAGGTGGCGGACAGCTCGTCCTGACCCGACCTGATCGAGATCTCCCGCGCGCCGCCGGCCCGGGTGCGCACCTCGGACCAGACCGTGGCGCAGGACGGGGAGAAGCGCAGCAGCACCACTTGGGCGGCCTTGGTGACGGTGCTCTCCGTACGCGCGTCACGGCCGCAGGTCTCGGAGGTCGGGAACTCCCCCTGGCAGCTGCTGCCGTGGCAGGACGCCGCCGCCCGGGGGGCCGCCGCCTCGTCGGGGTCGATGATGTCCGCCGCGCCGGCGGTGACCGCCACCGTGGCGGCCACCGCGGCGAGGGCGACAACGGCCCGGTTCGGCTGCCGGACACGGCGCAGCCGCCGGGCGCGGACGGGTGCGGGTGCCGGGGCCGGCAGTACGGGTGCGACCGTGCTCGGCGGCTGCTGCCGCGGCGCGGTCGCCGCCCTGGCCTGGGCCCGGACCGCGGCGTCCCACAGGGAGAGCAGCGGGCCGGGGTCGGTGTCCGCGAGTCGGCCGAGCGCCTCGACCGCCTGGCGCGGCGGGAACTGGTCGCCGTTCAGATAGCGGTGCCAGGTCGACTTGCTGAACGGGGTGGCGGTGGCCAGCGCGGCCAGACTCAGCCCCGTCCGCTGCTTGAGGGTGCGCAGCCGCTCCACCAGGAGCTGCCCTGCGTCGTCCGACGAGTCGGGCAGCGGCTGCCTCTTGACCGTCACGTGGCTCTCCATCTTGCTCCCTCGCCGTGCCGGGGTGACCGCCCTGATGTGTTCCCGCGTGCGACGCCGGGCCACACCACGATCGCCGGAATATGAAGGGGAGTTGACCTGCTGTTTCGCCGCGGGGAGGCGGTGTGATCGGCTGATCGACGGGTCGTACGTCCAGTGGCGCGCCCGGTGGTGCCTCCTGACGGGGGCTGCCCCGCCCCGTCAGGAGGCACCGGGTGTCATGAGCGGCGGAGCGCTCCTCAGCACCAGCGAACGGCGCTGCGGTTCCTCACATAGCGGGCGGAGACGTAACCCTTGTGGTGGGCGAGCTTGAACCAGCGCTGGTTGCCCAGGACGCTGGAACCCTGCCTCTTGCAGGAGATGGCCACGACGCGGCCGATGGGCTGCGAGCCGATGACCCGGTAACCGGTACCCGGACCGGACCGGACGTTCAGCCGCAGGTGGTGGGTCGCCACACGACCCCAGGTGTGCGTCATCACGCGGTGCCGGGCGTGCGTGGTCACGTGGTGCCGGGCGTGGTGGCGCAGGTGGCTTGCCGAGTGGTGCCGGGTGTGGGCCTTCGCGTGGTGCCGGACGTGGGTCTTCGGCTTGCTGTGCTGCGCACCGGGCCGGCCGGGAACGGCGGACTGCGGGGCGGTCGGGTACCAGCTCGGCGTCGAGGTCTGCGGGGGCGTGGTGCTCCAGCCGGGAGCGTGCGGAGCCGGTCCGGCGGAGGCGACGGCCGCCGCCGGGAAGATGGCGACAGCCGCGATCGCGGCCACCAGGCCGTTGCGCAGTGTGCGTCGAATCATGGGACTTCCCTCCGAGTTGACCTTCGGATCACAGGCTGTGATCCAGTCAGCACGGAGCTTTTCCGGCAAAGCGCACAAAGATGCTGTCCCGCTCGTTCCTGGGACGAAGTGGGACAGCGCGGAGCCGTCCCGGGATGCGACGCCATCACCAGGTTGTTTGCCGGCTGCGGGCCGGTGGGGGCCGTTCGCGCAGTTCCCCGCGCCCCTTAAGAGCACCTGGGGCGGGCCGGCGGTTTTTTAGGGGCGCGGGGAACTGCGCGACCAGCCCCCACCGGCCCGCAGCCGACTGTTGAGGGGCGCGGGGAACTGCGCAGTCTTTTAGCGGGGGTCTGGGGGCGCAGCCCCCAGGAAGGGATGGGACGGGTAGGGGCGGCGGGGGCGAGAAACCATCCCCGGGCGCCCCGAAGGGACTACGCCAGCCCGGGCCCACGCACCGGAATCGACGTGAACGTCGGCGCCGGCGCCGGGTCCTGGAAGAAGTCGTTGCCCTTGTCGTCGACGACGACGAACGCCGGGAAGTCCTCGACCTCGATCTTCCAGACGGCCTCCATGCCGAGCTCCTCGTACTCGACGACCTCGACCTTCTTGATGCAGTCCTGGGCGAGCCGCGCGGCGGGCCCGCCGATGGAGCCGAGATAGAAGCCCCCGTGCGCGTCACACGCGTTGGTGACCTGCGCCGACCGGTTCCCCTTCGCCAGCATCACCTTGGAACCCCCCGCCGCCTGGAACTGCTCGACGTAGGAGTCCATACGGCCGGCGGTCGTCGGCCCGAAGGAACCGGACGCGTACCCCTCGGGCGTCTTCGCCGGACCGGCGTAGTACACCGGGTGGTCCTTCAGGTACTGCGGCATCTCCTCGCCCGCGTCCAGCCGCTCCTTGATCTTGGCGTGCGCGATGTCACGGGCCACGACAAGCGGGCCGGAGAGCGAGAGCCGGGTCTTGACCGGGTACTTGGTCAGCTCGGCGAGGATGTCGTCCATCGGCTGGTTGAGGTCGATGCGCACGACGTCCCCCGCCTCGTCGAGGTGCTCGTCCGTGGTGTCGGGGAGGAAGCGCGCGGGGTCGGTCTCCAGCTGCTCCAGGAACACACCCTCGGCGGTGATCTTCGCGACGGCCTGCCGGTCGGCGGAGCAGGACACGGCGATCGCGACGGGGCAGGAGGCGCCGTGCCGCGGCAGCCGGACGACCCGTACGTCGTGGCAGAAGTACTTGCCGCCGAACTGCGCGCCGATCCCGATCTTCTGGGTGAGCTCGAAGACCTTCTCCTCCAGCTCCTTGTCCCGGAAGCCGTGGCCCAGCTCGGAGCCCTCGGCCGGGATCTCGTCCAGGTAGTGCGCGGAGGCGTACTTCGCGGTCTTCAGGGCGTACTCGGCGGACGTACCGCCGACGACGATCGCCAGGTGGTACGGCGGGCAGGCGGCCGTACCGAGCGAGCGGATCTTCTCCTCCAGGAACTTCATCATGGAGGCCTCGTTCAGAACGGCCTTCGTCTCCTGGTACAGGAAGCTCTTGTTCGCGGACCCGCCGCCCTTGGCCATGAAGAGGAACTTGTAGGCGCCGCCGTCGGTCGCGTACAGCTCGATCTGCGCCGGCAGGTTCGAGCCGGTGTTCTTCTCCTCCCACATGGTGAGGGGAGCCATCTGCGAGTAGCGCAGGTTGAGGTTCTTGTAGGCGTCGTAGATGCCACGGCTCAGGGCCGACTCGTCGCCGCCCTCCGTGAGCACGTTCTGCCCGCGCTTGCCCATGACGATGGCCGTGCCGGTGTCCTGGCACATGGGGAGGACGCCCGCGGCCGCGATGTTCGCGTTCTTCAGGAGGTCCAGCGCCACGAACTTGTCGTTGCTCGACGCCTCGGGGTCGTCGATGATGCGCCGCAGCTGGGCCAGGTGGGCGGGCCGCAGATAGTGCTGGATGTCATGGATGGCCTCCGCGGCGAGCTTGCGCAGCGCCTCCGGCTCGACCTTGAGGAACGTGCGCCCGTCGGCCTCGAAGGTGGAGACACCCTCGGAGGTCACCAGCCGGTAGGGGGTGGTGTCCTCTCCCTGGGGGAGCAGATCGGTGTACGCGAACTCAGGCATCTAGCCCATTCCTCACTCGGCAGACGACGGCGTGCCTCCATTGGCAGCGTCCACCAGCGTAGAACCTGGCACGGACACCGAGCCTGTGAGGTAAGGCTCAGTTCGAACATCGGACGCACGTACGACGTGTTTTCCACAGGTCGCGAGAAGGGGTAGTCGCGATCTATCGCGTTTGGGTACGCTGCTTTCGTGGACCTTCAGAAGCGCCCCGACCCGACCGCGCCCACGTCGGCGCAGCCGACCGCCACCCTGGCGGCGGAGCCGACCGAGCTGCGCGCCTCGGACGCCGACCGTGACCGGATCGCCGACATCCTGCGCGAGGCGCTCGCCGAGGGGCGCCTCACCGCCGAGGAACACTCCGAGCGGGTGGAGGGGGTGCTGGCCACGAAGACGGTGGGCGAACTCGACCAGTTCATACGCGACCTGCCCGCCGCCCACCCGGGCCGCGCGACCTCCGCCTACACCTCCGCGCCCAACCGTCCCACCGCGGGCTCGATCCCGGTGGAGGCCGACGAGAACGTGGTGGCGGTCTTCAGCTCGGCCGCCCGCAAGGGCCGCTGGCGCGCCGGGCGCCGTATTCACGCGTACTCGGTCTTCGGCAATATCGAGATAGACCTCAGTGAGGCGATCTTCGAGTACCAGCACGTCGTGATCAAGGCGATCTCGGTCTTCGGCAACGTGGAGATCCGGGTCCCGGAGAACGTCTCGCTGCGCGGCAACGGCGGAGCGGTGCTGGGCAACTTCGAAGTGGCCACGCTGGATTCGGCCGATCCCCACGCACCGGTCGTCTACGTCGACGGACTCGCTGTACTCGGAAATGTCGAGGCGGCGCCCAAGCGCGGCAAGCTGATCGCGGACATTCTCGACCGGATGACGGGCCGCGTGACCGAGCGTGTGGCCGACCGGGTGGACCGGGGTTTGCGCAAACACCTGGACCGTTGACGCTTGTGAATTCGGCGGCGCCGCCAGCGAATTGGTCCAGTTGTACGAGCCTTGCCGCGTACGAGAATGACCGGGCTTCGGAACTCAGTGCATAGGCTCGCGCACAGCGGGTAGGCCTTGCTGCATCGTCTCTTGGAGGGCGCTGTGGAACTTTCCGCGGTGCCCGGCACGCTCGCGAAGCCGTCGTCAGGAGTAGACCGTGCTGCAACCGCCGCATCAGTCCCTGCAGGTAGCTGCCGTTCCGGCCCCGCGGGCGCCAGTGCGGGACAGGGATCAGGAAGCGCCATGGCACACGGAGGCCGTGTGCCGGCGAGACGAAGCCGGCCTGTTCTTCGCCCCTTCCAAGGAACCCACCGCGGCCCGACTCTCCCGTGAGGAGGCGGCGAAGCGCGTTTGCGCCCGCTGCCCGGTGATGGTCGAGTGCCGCGAACACGCGCTGCTGCAACCCGAGCCGTACGGAGTCTGGGGCGGCCTCACAGCCGCCGAACGCCGAGTGGTCCTCGCCAGGCGCCGCCGCCGCGACCTCGAACTCCAGAAGGCCACCCGGGGGACGATAGCGGCAGCCGGCTAACCACCCAGCACGCAAAGAGGGGCGCCCCCTCCGCACAGGGGGCGCCCCTCTTTCCGTAGCCACTCTTCAGGCAAGAGCTCCTTCAGACATGCGTCCCTTCAGGCGCCCCTTTAGGGGCGCGAGGAACTGCGCGACCAGCCACGAACTACCCGCAGCTACCCACGGCCTGCAGGCGCCCAGCGCAGCCGACGGAGTTACTTGGCCCGGTCGAAGTCAATCGCGCTATAGGCCCGCAGCTTGCTCAGCCGGTGCTCCGACGTGATCTGCCGCACCGTCCCGGACTTCGACCGCATGACGATCGACTCAGTCGTGGCGGTCTCCGCCCGATACCGCACCCCACGCAACAACTCACCATCGGTGATCCCGGTGGCGACGAAGAACACGTTGTCGCCGGAGACCAGGTCGTTCGTGGTCAGCACGCGGTCCAGATCGTGACCGGCGTCGATGGCCCGCTGCCGCTCCTCGTCGTCCTTGGGCCACAGCTTGCCCTGGATGGTGCCGCCGAGGCACTTGACCGCACAGGCCGAGATGATGCCCTCGGGCGTGCCGCCGATGCCGAGCAGCAGGTCGATGCCGGTGCCCTCGCGCAGGGCCAGGATCGAACCGGCGACATCGCCGTCGGTGATCAGCTTGATGCGCGCGCCGGTCTCCCGGATCTCCTTGATGATCCCGTCGTGACGCGGCCGGTCGAGGATGACGACCGTGACGTCCTCGGGCGTGGAGCGCTTGGCCTTGGCGACCCGCCGGATGTTCACGGAGACGGGCGCGTTGATGTCGACGAAGTCGGCGGCCTCCGGGCCGGTGACCAGCTTGTCCATGTAGAAGACCGCGGACGGGTCGAACATGGTGCCGCGGTCGGCGGCGGCGAGCACGGCGATCGCGTTGCTCATGCCCTTGGCGGTGAGCGTGGTGCCGTCGATCGGGTCGACGGCGATGTCGCACTCCGGACCGGTCCCGTCGCCCACGCGCTCACCGTTGAAGAGCATCGGGGCCTCGTCCTTCTCGCCCTCACCGATGACGACGACGCCGTTCATCGAGACGGTGGAGACGAGGGTCCGCATGGCCCGGACGGCGGCGCCGTCGGCGCCGTTCTTGTCGCCGCGGCCGACCCAGCGGCCCGCGGCCATCGCGGCGGCCTCGGTGACGCGGACCAGTTCCAGGGCCAGATTTCGGTCGGGGGCTTCCGACGGGACTTCGAGTTCGGACGGCAACTGATGATTCTCGGTCATCGAGACGCACCTTTCTGATACGACGACGGCCGGATGAGGGTGATAGTCCCGACTCTATCGTTAGGCCGACAAAATGAGCAGGGGACCCTACGGATGAGCAGGCCGGGGCACCTGCGACGATAGGTCCGTGGCAGGTACGAAAGGCAAGCAGTCGGTCCGGGACATGATCCTCTCCTTGGCCCTCATCGGGCTCATGGCGGGCATCATCTACATCTTCATCCCGCACGACGACTCGGAGCCTCCCCTCAAGCGCGTCGACTACCGGGTCGAGCTGCTCACGGCGCGCCGCGCGGCGAGTTATCCCGTGGCGGCGCCCGAGGGCCTGCCCGAGACCTGGAAGGCGACGTCGGTGCGGTACGACGGCTCGGCGTTCGACACCTGGCACCTGGGCTTCCATGCCCCGGACGGCCAGTATGTGGCGATCGAGCAGTCCACGCAGAAGCCGGCCGTGTTCATCGACACGGCCAGCCAGGGCGCCGAGGAGACGAAGGTCACCCAGCGCATCGGCGACCAGACGTGGCAGCGGTATACGGGGGGTCGCTACGACGCTCTCGTGCTCAAGAGCAAGGGCTCCACGACGGTGGTGACCGGAACGGCGTCGTTCGGCCAGCTGGCGAAGATGGCCGAGGCCTTGAAGACGTCCTGAGCTTGCAGCGGGCGTACGCCTTGGTGCGTACGTACGAGAAGGGCCCCCGGCGTCATTGCCGGGGGCCCTTCTCGTATGCGTTCGTGCTGGTCGCTCGCGCGGGATCAGACGGTGGTGACGACCTCGTCGAACGCCAGGCGCGGGGAGCGCGGGAACCAGGCGTCCTCGCCCGGCTTGCCGATGTTGACGACCATCAGCGGGGTGTGGTCGCCGTCCAGGAACTCCTTCTGGACGCCCGCGAAGTCGAGGCCGGTCATCGGGCCGGCGGCGAGGCCGGCGGCGCGGACGCCGATGATGAAGTAGGCGGCCTGGAGGGCGGCGTTCAGGGAGGCGGCACCCTCACGGGCCGGACGCTCGGAGAAGAAGAGGTCCTTGGCGGCCGGGAAGTGCGGGAAGAGGGTCGGGAGCTCCTCGTGGAACTCGTTGTCCGCGGAGAGGATCGCGACCAGCGGGGCGGTGGCGGTCTTCGGCTGGTTGCCCTCGGCCATGTGCTTCACCAGGCGCTCGCGGGCCTCGGCGGAGCGGACCAGGGTGATGCGCAGCGGCGACTGGTTGAAGGCGGTCGGGCCGTACTTGACCAGGTCGTAGATCGCCTGCACCTGCTCGTCGGTCACCGGCTCGTCGGTGAACGTGTTCGCGGTGCGGGCCTCGCGGAACAGCAGGTCCTGGGCGGTGGGGTCAAGGACGAGAGACATGAAGAACCTTCTCGGGACGAGCGGGGATCCGGGGGGATCGGCTTGAGGTCTCGACAGTACGACAGGAAGGTTTAAGCTTCAACCAAAAGTCGCGCAACGTGATCCACTTCACACGTGCTTCAACTTTCAAGAACCGGCTTGCTCGTGTCCGGCCCCGCCCGGAGCCGGCCGGCCTTGCTCTACTCGGAGCCGGCCGAGCCGCCCCCGGTCTCTTCTTCCTCTTCCGCGAGCGCCGCGTCCAGCCGCTTGCGCGCGCCCTCCAGCCACCGCCGGCACACCTTCGCCAGCTCCTCGCCCCGCTCCCAGAGTGCGAGGGACTCCTCCAGGCTCGTACCGCCCGCCTCCAGACGGCGTACGACCTCGATGAGCTCGTCCCGCGCCTGCTCGTACCCGAGCGACTCGTCCACCTTGCTGGTCATGCGCCCACCCTATGCATCGACTCGTACCGTGAATTCACCCTCGGCGACCCGCGCCCGCAACTCCTCGCCGGCCGCCACCTCGTCCGGCCCCCGGACCACGTGACCGTCGCTCTTCTGCAGCACCGCGTACCCCCGCTGGAGGGTCGCCGCGGGGGAGAGGGCCACCACGCGCGCGTGGGTGTGCGTCAGCTCCGAGTCGGCGCGGTCGAGCAGGTGCCCGAGGGTGCGCCGGCCGCGGTCCAGCAGGGCGGCGACCTGGTCCGCACGCTCGTCGACCATGCGGTGCGGATCCTCTATCGAGGGGCGGGCCAGCGCATGCGCGAGGCCGCGCTCCTCCCGCTCGATGAAGGACTGGACGCTGCGCCGCGCCCGGTCCCGCAGGAACCGCACCCGTTCGTACTCCTCGCCGACGTCCGGCACGACCTTCTTGGCGGCGTCGGTCGGTGTGGACGCGCGCAGGTCGGCCACGTGGTCGAGCAGCGGGTTGTCGGGCTCGTGCCCGATGGCCGACACGACGGGCGTACGGCACGCGGCCACGGCTCGTACGAGCTGCTCGTCGGAGAACGGCAGCAGGTCCTCCACGCTGCCGCCGCCCCGCGCCACGATGATCACGTCGACATCGTCCCGCGCGTCCAGCTCTTTCACGGCCTGCACGACCTGCGGCACCGCGTGCACGCCCTGCACGGCGACATTGCGGACCTCGAAGCGGACGGCCGGCCAGCGGTGCCGCGCGTTCTCCAGCACGTCCCGCTCGGCCGCGGACGCCCGGCCGCACACCAGCCCGATCAGCTGGGGCAGGAAGGGCAGCGGCTTCTTGCGATCGGCGGCGAACAGCCCCTCGCCGGCCAGTGACTTCTTCAACTGCTCAAGACGGGCGAGGAGTTCCCCGACCCCCACCGGCTTGATCTCGGTGGCCCGCAGCGACAGCTGACCCCGCGGTGCGTACCACTCGGGCTTGGCGTGGACGACCACGCGCGCGCCCTCGGTCACCACGTCGGCCACCGCGTCGAACACCTGCCGGTAGCAGGTCACGCTCACGGAGATGTTGTACGACGGGTCGCGCAGCGTCAGAAAGACGACGCCCGCGCCCGGGCGCCGCGACAGCTCGGTGATCTGCCCCTCGACCCACACCGCGCCGAGCCGGTCGATCCATCCCCCGATGAGCCGCGACACCTCGCCGACGGGCAGCGGAGCGTCCGCGGACGTGTTGAGAGCCATGCGCCCGAGCGTAACGGCCGCCACCGACAGCGCCCGCACTCCCGCACGGGTTACGGGAGCCCGGCGTCGCGGGCCAGTACACCCATCGCGCGGGCGAGTGCGCCGCGTTCCGCCGCGCTCAGTCCCGCCGTGAGCTCCGCGTCGAGGGCACGCGCGCGTGCCGTGCACTCGGCCAGCAGCGCGTGTCCCTCCTCGGTCAGTCCGAGCCGGTGACGGCGCCGGTCGTCCGGATCGCGTACGCGCTCGATGGCGCCCAGGCCTTCGAGCTGGTCGGCGAGTGTCACCACCAGGCTGGGCACGACGCCCATCGTCCGGGCGGCGTCCTGCTGCGACGCGGGCGCTCCGGAGCTGAGCACGGAGAGCAGCCCCACGTGCTTGGGCTTCACTCCGAGGTCCTCGACGGCTGCCGTGAAACGGGCGCCGACCAGGGCGCCGACGGTGCCGAGCCGGAAGGTGAGGGTGCCGGTCAGTGCCTCGGGGTCGGGTTCCTGGGAGGGAGAGCCCTTGACATCGTTCACGTCGAAAATGCTAACTTCTCCATATCGTTCAGAGCTCGAATGATTCGAGGAGTGCATGGAAATGCCGATGAACACGTCCCGCTCGCAGAAGTGGGTTCTCGCCGCCAACGCCGCCCTGGTCGCCACCTCGGCCATCGCCTCCCTGGTGGGCGTCGTCGATCCGACCTTGGTCCTGCCGGACGGCAGCACGGCGCAGGACGGCCTGCGGCTCTACGCCGAGGGCATCGCCGTACGTCAACTCCCGCTCACCGCCGCGGTGTTCGTCTCCCTGGGCGGCAGGCACCGACGCCACCTGGTCCCGCTGCTCGCGGTCAGCGCCGCCGCTCAGGCCGGCGACATGGTGATGGGTCTGACCTCGGGCGTGCCCGGCATGGCCATCGGGGGCGGCGTGAGCGCCGTGGTGCACCTCGCCTCCGCGGTCTGGCTGGGCCGCAGGCAGGCGTCCGCCTCGCTCACGACTGCGGCATGTCCCGCTCCCGCTGCGCGATGAGCACCGCCAGCCCCACCGCCAGCCAGATCGCGCCCACCAGCTGGGCCGTGCCCGACGCCTCGACGATCACCGCGACAGTGATCGCGGCGCCGACGACGGGGATCAGCACATGCCGCCACCACACCACCGGCCCGCCCAGCCGCCGTACCGCGAACCAGCCCACCACGCTCGCGTGCAGCAACGTGAACGCGGTCAGCGCACCGATGTCGACGACCGACACCAGCTTGTCGAGGCCGTCGTCGCGCCGCGCGGCCCACACCGCGGCGACCAGCGTGATGACAGCCGCGCACAGCAGTGCGGCCCGCGGCACCCCGGAGTCGGTCCGCGCCAGCGCCCGCGGCAGCCGCCGGTCGCGGGCCATCGCGAAGACGAGACGCCCCGCCGCGGCCTGCCCGGCGAGCGCCGCGAACGCCGCACCGATCGCCTTGCTCACCGCCACCAGGTTGTGCAGCCACGAACCGACCGAGGAGTCCACGGCGTCGTAGAAAGCCGACCCCTGCTTTCCGGGATCGGCGGCGAGTTGCGCGGACGACAGCGGCTCCAGCAGCGCCACCAGATACGTCTGGGCGACGAACAGCACACCCGCCAGCGCCAGACAGAACAGGACCGCCCGGGCCACCTTCTCCGAGCCCCCCGTGACCTCCTCCGCGAACGTGGCGATCGCGTCGAAGCCCAGATACGACAGCACGGCGACCGAGACGCCGCCGATCACCGCCGACAGCGCGAACGCGCCCTGCGTGCCGTCGCCGGACAGCGGGGACAGCCAGTCGCGGTGGGCCCCGTCGCGCGCGAGCATGACGGTCGCCGACACGATGAAGACAAGAAGGACCACGATTTCCATGGCGAGCACCAGGAAGCCGACCCGGGCGGCTGCCCGTACGCCCCAGAGGTTCAGGAGTGTCGTGATGACGACCGCGAGCGCCGTCCACACCCACCGGGAGACGTCCGGCACCAGGGAGTTCATGGCGATCCCCGAGAAGAGGTACGCCACCGCCGGGATGAGCAGATAGTCCAGCATCGCCATCCACCCGGCGACGAATCCGGCCCCTCGTCCAAGACCCACGCGCGCGTAGGCGAACACCGAACCCGCCTGAGGGACCACGCGAACCATCTGGGCGTAGCTGAAAGCGGTGAAAGCCATGGCGACCGTGGCGACGACGTAGACCAGCGCCACCGCCCCGTGCGACTTGGCGTCGAGGGTCCCGAAGACACCGACCGGCGCCATGGGGGCGATGAACAGCAGCCCGTAGACGACCAGATCCCGGAAGCCGAGGCTGCGCCGCAGTCCGTGTTCCGGGTCGGCTGTGCGGGCTGTGTCCACTGCGGGCTCCGTGCCGGACATCGTGCCTCCCGAGGGTCGCGCCTGGCCCCACCCCTCCCAGCTCCCCGCCCGGCTCCTCACAGTGTCCCCAAGGAGGCGATCTTTGACCCGCCGGGCGCGGCCTTACGATGGGGTGCATGACTGCTTCGCCTGGCCGCCGTGTCCTGCTCGCCGCCCCCCGGGGCTACTGCGCGGGCGTGGACCGTGCCGTGATCGCCGTCGAGAAGGCCCTTGAGCAGTACGGGGCCCCGATCTATGTCCGGCACGAGATCGTTCACAACAAGTACGTCGTGCAGACCCTGGAGAAGAAGGGCGCGATCTTCGTCGAGCGCACGGCGGAGGTCCCCGAGGGGTCCATCGTCATGTTCTCGGCGCACGGCGTCGCCCCGGTCGTCCACGACGAGGCCGCCGAGGGCAAGCTCGCCACCATCGACGCGACCTGCCCGCTGGTCACCAAGGTGCACAAGGAAGCGGTCCGGTTCGCGAACGAGGACTTCGACATCCTCCTGATCGGGCACGAGGGCCACGAGGAGGTCATCGGCACCTCCGGCGAGGCGCCCGACCACATCACCCTCGTGGACGGCCCCGGGGACGTCGCCAAGGTCGAGGTCCGCGACCCCTCCAGGGTCGTCTGGCTCTCCCAGACCACGCTGTCGGTCGACGAGACCATGGAGACGGTCGACGCGCTGAAGGAGAAGTTCCCGCAGCTCATCTCCCCGCCGAGCGACGACATCTGCTACGCCACGCAGAACCGTCAGCTGGCCGTGAAGCAGATGGGCGAGGAAGCGGACCTCGTCATCGTGGTCGGCTCGAAGAACTCCTCCAACTCCGTACGCCTCGTCGAGGTCGCCAAGCTCGCGGGCGCGCGCGCCGCGTTCCTCGTGGACTTCGCCGACGAGATCGAGGAGGCGTGGCTGGACGGCGTGACGACGGTCGGCGTCACCTCGGGTGCGTCCGTCCCGGAGATCCTGGTCGAGCAGGTCCTGGAGTGGCTGTCGCAGCGCGGTTTCGAGGACGTCGAGATCGTCAAGGCGGCCGAGGAGTCCATCACCTTCTCGCTGCCGAAGGAGCTGCGCCGCGATCTGCGCGCGGAGGCTGCGGCACTGGTCGCGGAGCGCACCGGCGAGAAGTGAGGTCCCGGGGGCCGTGCGGCACCCGAGCCCGAGAAGTGACTGTCAGTCGTACGACGTAACGTAGGGCCATGCAGATCTTCGGTGTGGACATCGGCGGTTCAGGGATCAAGGGCGCTCCCGTGGACCTGGACCGCGGCGACTTGGCAGAGGAGCGCTACAAAGTGCTCACCCCGCAGCCGGCGACGCCCGACGCGGTGGCCGACGGCGTGAAGGAGGTCGTCGGTCACTTCGGCTGGACGGGCCCGATCGGGATCACCTTCCCCGGTGTGGTCACCGGCGGCGCCACCATCCGTACGGCTGCCAATGTCGACAAGGCCTGGATCGACACCGACGCGCGCGCCCTGCTCGGCGAGCGGCTGGGAGGCCTCCCGGTGACCGTGCTGAACGACGCGGACGCGGCGGGCGTCGCCGAGATGCAGTTCGGTGCCGGACGCGACCGTCAGGGCACGGTCATCCTCCTCACCTTCGGCACGGGCATCGGCAGCGCCCTCTTCCACGACGGCGTCCTCGTCCCGAACACGGAACTGGGCCATCTGGAGCTGTCCGGCCACGAGGCCGAGAAGCGCGCCTCCACCAAGGCCAAGGAGGACCACGAGCTCACCTGGGAGCGCTGGGCGCACCGCGTGCAGAAGTACCTCGCCCACGTCGAGATGCTCTTCTCCCCGGAGCTCTTCATCATCGGCGGCGGAGTCAGCCGCAAGTCCGACCGATTCCTGCACCTCATCGAGGACATCAAGGCGGAGATCGTCCCGGCGCAGCTGCAGAACAACGCGGGGATCGTGGGAGCGGCGATGAGAGCGGCGAAGTCGGCGACGTAGGGCCGCGCTTCGGGAGTGGAGTGCGGGGAAGTCGCCGTCCGCCGGGTGCCCCGGCTCGCCGACCGCCGTCCCGGCTCGTCGGCTGTCGTCCCGGAGTCGGGCTGTCCGCCGGACTCGGGCTATCCGGCCGACCGGGACGCACGGCCGGGCGGGAGATCCCGCCGCGCGGCGGCGGCCTGGGCGCGTCGCTGGGCGGCCCGGCGGCTCATCAGCCGCACCTTGCGGACGGTCACGATCAGACCCGCGACCAGCGTCCCCCCGTACAACCACCCCGCCTGCAGGGCGAGCGCGGTGACCAGCCCCATCGCGCGGCCGCCGACCCCGCCCCCGCTGTCGTCGGCGACCGGCAGCAGCCCGAAGGCGAAAGCGATCGGTACGACGACGGGCGCGGTCACCAGGTCCCCCCGCCGCACCCACACCGCGGTCAGCGCGCACACCGGCAGGAACAGCACCCCGTACACCGTCGGCGAAGCCCCGAACAGCAACTGGTCGAGACAGCCGAGCGCGAACATCGACGCACCGCAGAACAGCCCGCTGCCCAGCCCGGTGAGCCGGGGGTTGGGCATCCTCCGCACCGCCTGGACCAGCGGCGGCGCGGGCCGCCGAGCCGCAGGGGCGCCCCGCCGCACATCGCCGTCCGAGCCCCGCCCGGCTTGTTCCGGAACGGGCATGCCGCGTCGCGGTCGGTACTGAGAGGGACGCGTCCTGTGTTGCTCCACTGGACCAACTTAGGTCGTTTTATGTGTCGAATAGCCCTTCAGACACGCCGAGACACGCCGATAGGCAGACCTTGGCCATGCGTTCGATACGTCGCCGGTGCGGGCCCGGGCACGCCGTAGACTGGTGGATCGGCCCGCGCATCAGCCATGCCGGTCACCGGTCATGGCAGCCATGAAGGACCCGGGCCGCGCAGCCCCAGTCCTCACATCCTCAACATCCTCACGTACGGGAAGTCGCAACGTGTCGCTCACGATCGGAATCGTCGGTCTGCCCAATGTCGGCAAGTCGACCATGTTCAACGCCCTGACCAAGAACGACGTGCTCGCGGCCAACTACCCGTTCGCCACGATCGAGCCGAACGTGGGCGTGGTCGGCGTCCCCGACGCGCGGCTGACGAAGCTGGCCGAGATCTTCGGCTCGCAGAAGATCCTCCCCGCCACCGTCGACTTCGTCGACATCGCGGGCATCGTGAAGGGCGCGTCCGAGGGCGAGGGCCTGGGCAACAAGTTCCTCGCGAACATCCGCGAGTCCGACGCCATCTGCCAGGTCATCCGTGCCTTCAAGGACGAGAACGTCGTGCACGTCGACGGCAAGGTCTCGCCCAAGGACGACATCGAGACGATCAACACCGAGCTGATCCTCGCGGACCTCCAGACGATCGAGAAGGTCCTGCCGCGCCTCCAGCGGGAATCGCGCATCAAGAAGGACATCGGCCCGAAGGTCGCGGCGGTCGAGGCGGCGCAGGCGATCCTGGAGAGGGGCGACACGCTCTTCTCCGCGGGCATCGTCCAGGGCTCCGGCAACGAGGAACTCCTGCACGACCTGCACCTGCTCACCACCAAGCCGTTCCTGTACGTCTTCAACGTGGACGAGGACGAGCTGGTCGACGACGCCTTCAAGGCCGAGCAGAGCGCCCTGGTCGCCCCCGCAGAGGCGATCTTCCTCAATGCCAAGCTGGAGGCGGACCTCGCCGAGCTCGACGAGGAGGAAGCCATGGAGCTCCTGGAGTCGGTCGGCGTCGAGGAGCCCGGCATGACGACCCTGGCCCGCGTCGGCTTCAACACCCTCGGCCTCCAGACGTACCTGACGGCCGGCCCCAAGGAATCCCGCGCCTGGACCATCAAGAAGGGCGCGACCGCCCCCGAGGCCGCCGGTGTCATCCACACCGACTTCCAGAAGGGCTTCATCAAGGCCGAGGTCATCTCCTTCGCGGACCTCGTCGAGACGGGCTCCGTCGCCGAGGCCCGCGCCAAGGGCAAGGCCCGCATGGAGGGCAAGGACTACGTCATGCAGGACGGGGACGTGGTGGAGTTCCGCTTCAACGTGTGACCGGTTCATTGCTTTGAGCTAGGTCGTTCGTCGAGTTCGTAGGTGTCAAGGGGTCGACTCTTTCGGGAGTCGGCCCCTTGCTGCTTCCCGCGCTGGGGTGGTGCCCGTCGAACGTGACCAGAAGGACCTCGTGCAGACCCCTAGGCATACCGACTAGTCGGTACTAGCCTCTGGCCACGCTCTCGGAGCCGGGCGCACTTTGTCCCCCGTCGAACCGACGCAAACACCCGGTTTCCGCGTATCCCCAGGAGGAGCCGTATGTCCGCCACTCCGACGGCGTTCGACGCCGACAGACCCGCGCCCGATGCGCCCGCCGTGGACGCCCGCACCCCGCTGACCTGGCTGTACCGCCGAGATCTGGCGGACTACCCGCCCACCGGTCGCCGTATGACGTATCTCGCGATCGTGGTCATCACCACCGTCGTCCTCTACTACATGCTGTACATCCAGTACGCGGTGGCGACGTCGATCATCACGCACTTCGACATGACGTACCGCTACTTCGTCTGGGTCTCGGTGATCGGCAACGCCATCGGGGCCTTCGCCTCGCTCGTGGCCGGTCTGGCGGATCGCTGGGGCCGGGCGAATCTGGTGGTCTACGGGTTGCTGATCGCCGCGCTGCTGGTCTTCTTCGGGCTGCCGAACGCGGCGAACAAGACCGCCTATCTGGTGCTCTTCGCGCTCGTCAGCTTCATCGAGGGCATCGTGCTGGTCGCCACCCCCGCGCTGATCAGGGACTTCTCCCCGCAGCTCGGCCGTGCCACCGCGATGGGGTACTGGACGATGGGCCCGGTCATCGGCTCTCTGGTGGTCACCACCGTCACCAGCAACACCCTCGACAGCGCCACCTGGCAGGACGAGCTGCGTTATTCGGCGATCGCCGGGTTCGTCGTCTTCGTCGTCGCGATCTTCGCGCTGCGCGAGCTGTCCCCGGCGTTGCGCGACCAGACCATGGTGTCGCTGCGGGACCGGGCGCTGGTCGAGGCGCGCGCCAAGGGGCTGGACACCGAGGCGGTGCGCCGCGGCGAGTGGCGGCAGATGATGCGCCTGGACGTGCTGGGCTCGGCCTTCGCCATCGCCGTGTTCCTGCTGCTGTACTACGCGGCGGTCGGCAACTTCGTCGTCTACTTCGCGACCACCTTCGGCTACAGCGAGCAGCGCACCAACGCGCTGGCCAACTGGTACTGGGGGGCGAACGCCATTGCCCTGGTCCTGGTCGGCCTGCTCTCGGACCGGCTGAAGGTGCGCAAACCCTTCATGATCGTCGGCGCGGTCGGCTCCGTCGTGGTGACCGCGATCTTCGCCACCCGCGCCACTCACCTGACGACCGACTACTACACCTTCGCCTGGCTGTTCATCGGCATCGGCGTCTTCAGCGGCATCGCCTACGCACCCTGGATGGCGAGCTTCACCGAGACCGTGGAGAAGCACAACCCGGCGGCGACCGCGGCGGGCCTGGCGGTGTGGGGCTGGACGGTGCGCATCGTGGTCGCCGTCTCCGCGGCCTTCATCCCGGTGCTGGTCACGTCAGTGACCCCGCTCGTGGAGCACGGCGCCGAGGTCAAGGCCGCCTCGGTGCAGGCGGCGCCCGCGCTGGCCATTGTCAACGCGCACCCTCAGCTCTTCGCCGAGCTGAACAAGTACACGCCGACCACGGTGCCGCCCGCGCTGGGCGCCCGCGCCGTCAAGGAGGTCGGCGCGGAGAACCTGGGCGTCGTGCAGAAGGCGGCGCCGCAGCTGAAGCTGCTGCAGGAGTACGGCGCCAAGGTCCAGAAGGCGTCGAAGGACGGACCCGGCGAGTGGCGCAACTGGTGGTGGATCTGCGTCGGCGGCCAGGTGCTCTTCCTGCCCTTCGTCTTCGTGATGGCGGGTCGCTGGAGCCCGAAGAGGGCGCGTGAGGACGCCGAGGCGCACCAGATCGCGGTCGACCGCGAACTGGCAGCCCTCGCCGCCGCCAAGGAGTGACCGGACGCGGAGCCGGCCGACCCGTCCACGGCCGGCCGGGCCGGCCGGCTCCGCGGTCGTGTGTGTCGATCAGCCCGAGTCGGCCGAGAACCCGCCGGAAGCGACCACCGGCGGGGCACTCGCCTCCGCCAGCCAGCCAGCCAGCCAGCCAGCCAGCCGGGTCGGCCGGATCAGGCGGTGGCGCAGGTGGCACCGCTGAGGGTGAAGGTGGTCGGGGCGGTGTTGGTGGAGCCTTTGCCGGCGATGAAGCCCACGGTGACCGAGCCGCCGGCGGGAATGGTGGAGGTGTAGGAGGCGGGGGTGACGCTGACGGTGCCGCCGCTCTGTGTGGGCGTACCTCCCCACATGTTCGTGACGGTCTGGCCGTCGGCGAAGGTGAAGGCGAGCTTCCAGCCGATGATGGCGGTGGTGCCGGTGTTGCCGATGCTGATCTCGCCTTGGAAGCCGCCCGGCCACTCGCCCACGATGCGGTAGCCGACCGAGCAGCTCCCGCTGGGAGTGCTGCCGGTGGTGACGTTCACCGTGGCCGAGCGGGCCGAGCGGTTTCCGGCGGCGTCGTGGGCGTAGACGGCGAACGTGTACGTGGTGTCGGCGGTGAGGCCGGGCACGGTGACGGTGTTGGTGGTGGAGGTGGAGGTGGCGATCTTGGTCTCGGAGCTGCCGCTGACGCGGACGATGTCGTAGCCGGTGACGCCGACGTCGTCGGTGGCGGCGGTCCAGGTGAGGGTGGCGGAGGTGGCCGTCACGGAGGAGGCGGTCGGGGTGCCGGGGGTGGTCGGGGCCTGGGTGTCGCCCGAGCTGCCGCCGGAGTAGACGGTGGCTTCCTTGGCGGTCTGGGCGATGCCGTTGGCGCCGTTGAAGACACGCTGGCCCCAGGAACTGAGCTGCGTGGGATCGAAGTTGATCGCCAGGTCGAGGATCGGGTCGGTGTTGCCGCTCCAGGACCAGGCCAGATAGCCGAGCTTGAGCTGCTGGGCCGTGGCCATCATGGTGTCCTCGTCCGGGTCGCCGTACTGGTCGGCAGGGCCTCCGAACTCGCCGATGAGGATGGGCAGTTTGGCGTTGACGAAGGCGTTCAGGTAGTCGGTGATCTCCTGGGCCGTGTCGAAGACGCTGTACATGTGGATCGAGAAGATCAGGTTGCCGGTGGGGTCGGCGTCGTACACGGACTGGGCGTTGGCGCGCATGACGCCCTGCCAGTCCTGGCCCCAGTTGGGCGCGTCCACCATGATCGTGTGCGCGAGCCCGGCGTCGCGCAGCTTCTTGACCGCGGCGATGGTGGGGGCGGTCCAGCCTTCAGGATTCGTGTTGCCCCAGGGCTCGTTGCCGATGTTGATCACGATGTAGTTCTCTTGCCCGGCCAGCACGTCCTTCAGGCCGATCCAGTAGTCGGCCGCCTCGTCGAGCGTGCCGGCCGCGGTGTCCTCGCCGTAGCCGGTGGTGTCATGCACCTCCAGCACGCAGATGAGCCGGTTGGCCTTGCACTGTGAGATGACGTTGGCCACGTCCGCCGCGCTGTTCGCGCTCCAGCGGTGGCCGTCGGCGAGGACGACGCGGACCGTGTTGGCGCCCAGCGCCTTGATGTCGGCCAGCGACTGCGTCGTCTTGCCCTGGTACCAGGTGTGGGCGTGATTGACGCCACGCATGATGAATTCGTTGCCGTTGCCTTCGAGCAGGCGGCCGTCGCTGATGTGGAGGCCGGCGGCGAGGGCGCCGGGTGACGGGGACTGCTGCGCTGACTGTGACTGTGACTGCGCCTGGGCCGGGGTCGGGCCGACGGTGCCGAGGACGATGAGTCCCAGGAGGGTGATCAGCCCGGTCAGCAGAGCGGTGACGGGGCTCGTTCGTGTCGTGCTTCTTGCTGTTCTCACTGCGCCTCCAAAGAGTGAGCGCCATGAGCGCCAAGAGACCTGAGCGTCAGAAGAAACATGGGAGCGCTCCCATGAACCCACCTTGCCAGGGGCACGTCAAGGGATCGCGCGCGCAACGGGGTCGTCGAAGGGTGCGGCGTATGTGGCGTGACGGCGACGAAGATGTTGTCGCCGACCAGCCGAGCTCCCAGTCCGGGCCGGTGCCGGAGATCCCGTATGTGTGACCGGCGTCCACCCGCCAGAACTGGGAGCATTCGTCAGCGTTCCGCTGCGACGTCTAGTCCCAGTTCGTGTGCAGGTGCCACCACTCCGTCAGGAGGGCGAGGCGCTTGCGGACCTCCTGGGGGGTGTCGGCGGTGACGAGGGCGTCGGCCGCCGAGTGGGTCGCGTACTCCAGGCCCGTGCACTCGGTGCCGGGTTCCAGGCGCACGGTGAGGTCCACGCCGGGCACCGGGCACGGTTCGGCGGGCGGGGCGAACCTGCCGTGGCCGGGCGGGAAGAGAACCCAGCCGGTGAGGGATTCGGGCCCGGCGGGCTGGTCGGTGAGGGTGAGCGCGCTGCCGCACTGGGCGCGCAGCCCCTCCTTGGCCAGGTGGACGCCGAAGGACCGCTCGTAGGCCTCGGCGATCAGAGCGCCGCCCGCCCGGCTGGCGATCTCGCACACGACGGGGCTGCCGTCGGCGCCGAGCCATGCCTCCAGGTGGAAGGCGAGCGGCTGCGCGGCGGGCGGCAACGCGGCGACGACCTCGTGGGCCAGCCCGCGCAGCAGGGGGGTACGGTCGTCGTCCGCGCCGAGCAGCACGCTGCTGAGCTGGGTCTGGCCCTGGAGGTGCTCGGCGACTCCGCTGTTGTACTGGGACGGCCAGCAGTGCAGCACCCGGCCGTCCCGCATGATGCCGTCCACGTGGAAGAAGTCGCCGTGGACGAAGCCCTCGGCCATCCACTGGCCCGGCAGGAAGGGCACCTCGGAGGTGCTCTGCCTGGCCAGGAACGCGTCCAGGTCCGCCGGGCCGCGCAGGATGCTCACGCCCTCGGCGCCGGCCCCGGTCCGCGGTTTCACGACCACGGGGCCGTCCTCGGCGTCGAGGAAGTCGAGCAGGTCCAGCGGGCCGTCGACCGCGGCGAACGACGGCACGCGCAGTCCGGCGTCCCGCAGCAGCCGCTTCATGACCACCTTGTCCCGGTAGGCGGTGGCGCCGGCGGTGTCCTGTCCCGGAACGCCCAGGCGATCACGCAGCCGGGCCGCCCGCAGTACGTCGTCCTCGCTGGTGCTCGCCACCAGCCCGACACCGTACGTCCGGGCCGCCTCCTCGGCGACGAGCTCGGTGGACCACGCGTAGTAGTCGTCCACCAGCCGGTGCTCGGGGAAGTGCTCGGCGAGCACGTCCTCCGAACCGGCCACCGCCTTGTGCGTGGTGACCAGGACGACGGTGTCGGCGGCGTTGTCCAGCCAGTGCTGAAGGGGGCGCTTGGTCAACGGCTGGCGGGAGTACAGAAGGACCTTGGGCATGTCGGGGGCATCCTTGGACGGGAGTTCCGGCCCGTGGGGCCGGCGGAGCGGTCGGGGTTTTCCTCAGGGAACGAGGGACGCGCGGGGCGCGGCCACGGGGCGTACGGCACCGCGCAGGTGCACCAGGGCGTCGCCCGGCGCCCCGGCCAGGGCGTGCTCGACGGCGGCGACCACCATGTGGTGGTCGCCGAGCCGGAGCCGTTCGCGGCGGGAGCAGACCAGCCAGGCCAGACAGTCGTCGAGCAGCGGAACGCCCTGCGGACCGGTGTGCCAGCGGGTGGGCGCCGCGAACCGGTCGGTGCCGGAGGCGGCGAACCGCTCGGCGACGTCCGCCTGTTCGGCGCTCAGCACCTGGATCCCGAACCACTCGCAGTCCTGGATCCTGGCCCAGGTGGACGAGGTCTCGGCCAGGCAGAAGGAGACGAGGGCCGGATCGGCGCTGACCGAGGTGAAGGACGTGATGGTCACTCCGGCCGGCCCCGCGGTGCCGGCGGCGGTCAGCACCGCCACCCCGGAGGCGTGCGCGCGCAGCGCCGAGCGCAGGGCCGCTCCCTCGACGGTCACGCCCGCACCTCTGCCGCACGGCGGGCGGAGGCGAAGGCGGGCCGGGGCAGGCCCAGGTTGGCGCGCAGGCTGGTGCCCTCGTACTCGGTACGGAACAGTCCGCGCCGCTGGAGCTCCGGCACCAGCAGATCGACGATGGCGTCGAGGCCGTCCGGCAGATAGTCGGGCATGATGTTGAAGCCGTCGGCGGCCTCGTTGACGAACCAGTCCTCCAGCTCGTCCGCGATGGACTCGGGAGTCCCGAGCAGGAACCGGTGGCCGCGCCCGGCCGCCACCGACAGACACAGCTCGCGGATGGTCAGCCCCTCCCGCCTGGCCTGCTCGTAGATCAGCTGCTGCTTACTGGTGGAGCCCTCCGTGGGCGGCAGTTCGGGCAGCGGGCCGTCCAGCGGGTATCCGGAGATGTCGACGTCGCCCAGCTGACCGGTCAGCAGCCCGAGCCCGACCACCGGGTCGACCAGGTCCTGCAAGACGGCGTACTTGTCCTCGGCCTCCGCCCGGGTGCGGCCGACCACGATGAACGCGCCGGGCAGGATCTTCACGTCGTCCGGGTTCCGGCCGTGCTCGGCGACCTGCTTCTTCATGCCCCGGTAGAACGTCTGCGCCTGGTCCAGCGTCTGCTGCGCCGTGAACACCACCTCGGCCCAGCGGCCGGCGAAGTCCTGGCCGTCGGCGGAGGAACCGGCCTGCACGATCACCGGGTAACCCTGCGGCGGGCGGGCGACGTTGAGCGGGCCGCGCACCGAGAAGTGCTCGCCCTTGTGGTGCAGGATGTGCAGCTTGGCCGGGTCGAAGAAGCGGCCCGACTCCTTGTCGTACGAGAACGCGTCGTCCTCCCAGCTGTCCCACAGCCCGGTGACCACGTCCATGAACTCACGGGCCCGCCGGTAGCGGGCGGCGTGGTCCGGCTGCTTGTCCAGGTTGAAGTTCTGGGCCTCGGCGTCGGTGACCGAGGTGACCACGTTCCAGCCCGAGCGGCCGGAGCTCAGGAAGTCCAGCGAGGCGAACTTCCGCGCGATGTTGAAGGGTTCGTTGTACGTCGTGGAGGCGGTGGCCGTGAGCCCTATGTGCGTGGTGTGCACGGCGAGGGCGGACAGCAGGGTCAGCGGCTCGAAGTGGACCATGCGGCCCTGCCGGCTCAGCTCCTCGGCGTCCCGGTAGGTGGTGCGTACCCCGGCGCCGTCCGAGAGGAAGACCATGTCGAACTTGCCTCGTTCGGCGGTCTGCACCAACGAGCGGTAGTAGTCGAAGTCCAGGCCTCCGTCGGGGCGTGCGTTGGGGTGCCGCCAGGCGGCGACATGGTGGCCGGGCGCGGGGAGGAAGGCGCCGAGTTTCATGAGACGGCGGTGCGCGCTCACGGTGGTGGTCTCCGATCGGACGTAGGACGGTGGGACGCGGTGGGACGGTGAGTAGCCGGGTGGGATCCGCGGCGGATCGTCAGCCGAGGATCCGTACGGGCTCGCCGGCGAGGTAGGCCTGGATGTCCTCGACGGCCTGGCCGTAGTAGCGCTCGTAGTTGGCCCGGGACACATAGCCGAGGTGCGGGGTGGCGAGCAGGCGCGGGGCGGTGCGCATCGGGTGCCCGGCGGGCAGGGGCTCTACGTCGAAGACGTCGATGCCGGCGCCGGCGATCCGGCCCTCGTGCAGTGCGGCGAGCAGCGCGTCCTGGTCGACGATCGCGGCCCGTGAGGTGTTGACGAGGTAGGCGGTCGGCTTGAAGAGGTCCAGCTCGGCGGCGCCGATCAGGCCGCGGGTCCGGTCGCCGAGCTTCAGGTGCACGGAGACGAAGTCGCTGTCCGCGAGCAACTCCTCCTTGGAAGCGGCCAGCTGGACCCCGACCTCGTCCGCGCGCTCCTTGGTGAGGTTCTGGCTCCAGGCGGTGACCTCCATGCCGAAGGCGAGCCCGACCCGAGCCACCAGGCCGCCGATACGGCCCAGGCCGAGCAGGCCGAGCCGGCGGCCGTGCAGATCGGCGCCGACGGTGGACTGCCAGGGGCCGCCGTCGCGCAGGGCCCCGCTCTCCTGGACGAGGCCGCGGGCGAGACCGAGGAGCAGGGCCCAGGTCAGCTCGACCGGCGGGGTCGAGGAGCTCTGGGTGCCGCACACGGTGACGCCGTTCGCCCGCGCCGCCGCGTAGTCGATCACGGAGTTGCGCATGCCCGCGGCGATCAGCAGCTTCAGCCGGGGCAGGCGGTTCAGCAGCGAGGCCGGGAAGGGCACCCGCTCCCGCAGCGTGACCACGAAGTCGAAGTCGGTGATGGCCTCGGCGAGTTCGTCCTCGGTCGCGAAGTGCTCCGTGAAGGTGACGACCTCGACCCGGTCGCTCACCGGTGACCAGTCGGCGAAGGCGGTGGCGACGTTCTGGAAGTCGTCGAGTACGGCGCAGCGGAATTGCATGTCGGTTCTCCTTACGGAATGTCGTCGGCGTGGACGGCCTGGGCGCCAAGGCCGGGGGCGTCCGGCAGCACGATTCTGCCCCGGTCGATCACCACGCCGGAGAACGGGTCGTCGAGCAGGTCGAGATGGCCGTCGAGGTCCAGATGGTCGGCGAGCGGCGCCAGTTGGGCCATCGCCGTCACCCCGAGGGCGCTCTCGGTCTTGCAGCCCAGCATCACGCCCAGGCCGGCCTGCCGGGCCAGCGTGATCATGTCGTGCGCGGCGCGCAGTCCGCCGCACTTGGTGAGCTTGATGTTCACGGCCGATGCCCGGCCGCGCAGCGGCAGTACGTCCTCGGGCAGCACGCAGTCCTCGTCGGCGACCACCGGTATCGGCGAGGCGCGGTGCACATGGCCCAGGCCGGCCGGATTCCCCCGGGCGACGGGCTGTTCGAGCAGCTCGACTCCGTGCCGGGCCAGCTCGTGGGCCACCTGCACGGCCCGCTCCGGGCTCCAGGAGCCGTTGCCGTCGACCCAGATGCGGCCGCCGTAGACCGAGCGGAGCACTCCGGCGCGGCTGCCGTCGTCGTCCGGTGTCAGCTTGAGTTTCAGGATCGGCCAGGCACCGAACTCCACTCCCTTGCGCCGGAGTTCATCGTCGCTTCCGGCGCCGATGGACAGTGCGCTCGGGGCGAGCGGCAGTCCGGCGAGCCCCAGCATCCGGTGCAGGGGCTGGCCGGCGGCCTTGCCGAGCAGGTCGTGCAGCGCGAGATCGACCGCCGCGGCGACGGCCGGCCGCACCCCGGCGGTGCGCAGCGCGTCGAGGACCCGGCGCAGGTCGTACGGTGTCGCGTCGGCGAGCAGCGGTGCGCAGGCGTCCAGTTCGGCGGGATCGGCGGCGAGCGCCGCCCCGTATCCGGTCAGCCCCGACCAGTCCAGGCGCAGCACGCTCTGGCGTACGTGCGTGGTCACGCCGGTGTTGCTGGCGAAGGGCTCGCTCAGGGTGATCTCGATCCGGCGGTGCCCGGCTCGCATCGCTGTCCCGGCTCCGTTCCGCGGCTTCGTGTCCGTCATGCCAGTGCCTCCTCGAAGGCCGCGACCAGTGCGGAGGCCTGACGCAGGGTCAGTTCGCGGAAGCCGTCCGGCTCGACCGGAACGGCCGGTTCGCGGCTCGCTCCGTCGTGCGGCACTCCGCTGCCGTCCCGGAACCGGTCGAGCAGATACGCGGACAGGCCGTCCCGGTGCCCGGCCAGCCAGCCCAGCGCCGTCTCGTAGGCCTGGTCGCCGGGCGCGGACAGGGTGGTCTTGAACAGGCCCGCCAGCACCTCCGCGTCCCCGGCCGAGGTGCCGGGCGGGCAGAGCATGAAGACGGGGGCGGGCAGCAGGACGAAGCACAGCGGGTGCGCCTCGGCGAAGTCCCGCACCAGCGGGCCCGTGATGCCGCGCATCGCACGGGCGGTGGACTTGCGGCCGAAGTAGCCGCCGCGGCGCGGCGGACAGCCGGCCATCGCCCGGGCCCCCCAGTGCAGATGGACCCGGAAACCGCCGTCCGTGAGACCGGGCGCCCGCGAAACCGCCGTCACCGGCTCCGGTACGTCCGCAGGCTGCCGTACGTCGGGATAGTCCACGCCGAACAGCGCCGACAGCACGGTCGTCAACAGGTGCGACATCACCGGAAGCACCGGCGGGAGCGCGCTCAACGTGTCGAAGAACCAGCGGGGTTCGGTCAGCGCCCGCAGGGGCAGGAGGGCGGCCTCGGCGAGCTCGCGGGCGGAGCCGAACCGGTGGCCGTCGAGCAGGTAGCCCGTGCCGTCGGGGCGCAGTTCGCAGCGCCCCACCCGGCCGTCGAGCCGGGCCGCGTGGCTGATCAGCTCGGCGAACGCCCGGCGCGGGTTCTCCTTGTGGCCCGCCTCCGCGAGCAGGACGCAGAGCATGTCGGCCACCAGCGGAGCGTGTGCCAGCAGCCGGGTCGCCTCCAGCTCGAAGCGGTATCCGGTGAGCGCGCGCATCCGCCGCCAGTGCACCTCGACCAGCGGAGTCAGCTCGCCGTCCACGTCGGCCCGCACCAGGGGGCAGAACAGCGGGCGGGAGCGGTCCCGGCGGACGAAGGCCCGCCCGTCCCAGGTGTGCAGCGGCAGCGGCCGGCGCCGGCCCCCTTCGACCAGCGAACCGGGCAGATAGACGTCGTCGCCGCCCGCCTCCTCGGCCTCGGTCTGGGTGAAGCCGTAGATGAGCGGGAAGCCGTGGCCGCCGCCACAGACTGCGGTGTTGAAGTCCATCGGGCCGGACCGGCCCAGCGCGATGTCCTCCCAGTTGCCCAGGTGGCCGCTGCGCGGCGGCAGCAGACCCGGTTCGGCGTGCACCGCGTCGAGCAGCGTACCCACGCGCACATCACGGGTGCCGAGGTGGACCGGAGCGAACACACCGCCGCGCTCGGTGAGTGCCTCGGCCGCCGGCGACAGGCCCAGTTCGTGCAGCAGACGGACGCTCACCGGGCCTGCTCCGGTGCGGCGTCCGGCCCGGCCGCCGGGGCGAGGCGGCCCAGCAGATAGGGCATGGTGCCGCCGGCCAGCAGGACGTCCCACTCGCCCGCGGAGTGCACATCGGCGCGGGCGGTGAACGTGACGCCCTTCGCGCGAACGTCGACCAGGCCGCTCTGCCGGGCCCGGTCCAGGGAGAGGTCGAACTCCTCCCGGCCGGTCAGCCCGAGCGAGGGCCAGGACGCGCCCTCGGGCAGCAGCAGGGGCAGGATGCCCATGGCGCAGAGATTGGCGCGGTGGATGCGTTCGAAGCTCTCCGCGAGCACCGCGCGCACTCCGAGCAGCCACGGTCCCTTCGCCGCCCAGTCGCGCGACGAGCCCATGCCGTAACTGCGGCCGGCGAGCACGATCAAGGAGGTGCCGTCGGCGGCGTACCGCTCGGCCGCGTCGTAGACCGGCAGCCGCTCGCCGCTCGGCAGATGCAGGGTCTGCCCGCCGCCGTCCCCGTCACCGAGCAGCCGGTTGACGAGGCGTGGGTTGGCGAAGGTGCCGCGCGCCATCACCTCGTGGTTGCCGCGGCGTGACCCGTACGAGTTGAAGTCCCGCACCCCGTGCTCGCGCAGATGCCGTCCGGCCGGAGAGTCGGCGCGGATGGCGCCCACGGGGGAGATGTGGTCGGTGCTGACGTCGTCGCCGAGGGCGAGCAGCACCCGGGCGCCGGTGAGCGGGCCGGAACGAGGGCGCGCGCCGACGTAGGCGGGCGGGCGGATGTAGGTGGACGCCCGGTCCCAGGGGAAGACGTCCGAGCCGGACGCGGGGAGCGCGCTCCAGTGGTCACCGGCTGGTGCTCCGGCGGGCGCGGCCGTCGTGTCGCCGGTGCTCGCGGTCTCGGCCGCGAACACCTCCGGGGTGACGTACTCCGCCTCCAGCGCCGCGAGTTCGGCGGCGTCCGGCCACAGGTCGCGCAGGTGTACGGGCTTGCCGTCGCGGTCCGTGCCCAGGGGCTCCGTCTCCAGGTCGGCGCGGACGTGGCCCGTCAGGGCCAGGGCGACCACTAGCGCGGGGGAGGCCAGATAGCCGGCCCGCGCCTGGGCATGCACCCGGGCCTCGAAGTTGCGGTTGCCGCTGAGGACCGCGCACACCGTCAGATCCGCGTGCTCCACCGTCTCGCCGACTCCGTCGGCCAGTGGTCCGCTGCCGCCGTTGCAGGTCATGCAGCCGTAGCCGGCGACATGGAAGCCCAGCTTCTCCAGGTCGGCGAGCAGGCCGGCGGCGCGAAGGTAGTGGGTGACGGTACGCGAGCCGGGGGACAGGCTGGTGCGGACGTGGGCGGGCACGGTGAGACCGCGCTCCACGGCCCGGCGGGCCAGCAGACCGGCCGCCAGCATGGCCTTCGGGTTGGAGGTGCTGGTGCAGGAGGTGATCGACGCGATGACGATGTCGCCGTCGCTCAGCCCGTTCGCGGTCCGGGACGGACGGGAGGTCAGGTCCGCGAAGGAGCCGGGGAGTTCGGCCAGGGAGATGTGCTGGTCCGGACGGCTCGGGCCGGCGAGACCGGTGCCTACCGAGCCGAGGTCGAAGTCGATGACCCGCCCGAAGCGCGGTCCCGGGCCGGCCTTGTCCGTACCGTCGGCGTCTGTGCCGACAGCGTCTGCGTCGTCCGCGAACAGCCCCTGCGCGCGGCAGTACTCGGCGACGAGCCGGACGTCGTCCTCGGAGCGCCCGGTCTGCCGCAGATAGCGCAGGGTTTCGCCGTCCACCGGGAAGAAGGCGCTCATGGCTCCGTACTCGGGTGCCATGTTGGCGATGGTGCAGCGGTCGGCGGCGGTGAGCGCGGCCACGCCGGGACCGGTGAACTCCAGCAGCAGTCCCCGCACGTTCTCCTCGCGCAGCCGGCGGGTGAGGGCGAGGACGACGTCGGTGGGGGAGGTCCCCGGCAGCGGGGAGCCGGTGAGCCGGACGCCGACGAGGGGCGGGACGCGCATCGGCTGCGCCAGGCCGAGCATCAGGGTCTCCGCCTCCAGGCCGCCCACACCCCAGCCCAGCACACCGAGGCCGTTGACCATGGTGGTGTGGCTGTCGGTGCCGATCACGGTGTCGGGGCGGAGCAGGCCGTCGGGGCCCTGTGCCACCACCGTCGCCAGCCGCTCCAGATTCACCTGGTGGACGATGCCGCGGCCCGGCGGGATCACGCGCAGTCCGTCGAACGCCGACTCGGCCCACTTCAGGAACGTGTACCGCTCGCGGTTGCGGTCCCACTCCAGCGCCTCGTTGAGGGCCAGGGCGTCCGGCCGGCCCGCCCAGTCCGTCTGGACCGAGTGGTCGACCACCACGTCGACGGGCAGCGCCGGGTTGACCCGTCCGGGCCGGGACACCTGGTCGCGCAGCGCCGCCAGGTCCACGAGCAGGGGGATGCCGGTGTAGTCCTGCATCAGGATCCGGGCCGGGCGGAACACCATCTCCACGTCCGGTGTCCGACCGGCGGCCAGCCGCTTGCCCAGCACCGCGGCCGTCTCGGGCTCGCCGTCGCGCAGCAGCGACTCCAGCAGCACCCGGCCGCTGTACGGCACGTCGGCCAGGGCGAATCCGGCGCCCGCGGCGAAGGCGGGCAGGTCGTACCACGTGGCCTCGCGGCCCGCGAGCCGCCCACTGCTGATCATGAACAGTCTTTCTCTCTCGTCGCGGTGTTCGTCGCCGTGTTCGTCGCCGTGCTCTTCGTCGTGCACCAGCTCACCGCTTCCGTTCCGTTGTCCCGGTCATCCGGCGCACACCACCACGAACCGCAGCCGTGCCGCCGCCGCCAGGCTTCGGGCCACCGCCTGCTGTCCGCTGTCGCCGGTGGTGACGACACAGGCGCCGCTGCTGTCGGCGGTGTGCCCGGCGGTGAGGAGCGAGCCGGGCTCCCGCAGCCAGTGGACGGCCTCCACACCGTCGAGGGCGGTGGCCTCCTCCGCGCCGTAGCAGCGCTCCAGCAGTCCGGGGGCGCGCGGTGTGACGAAGCGGACGGCGGCCGTGCGGATCGCCCGTGGCCGTACCTCGTCCAGCACCCGTTCGCCGCACACCTGGCGCACCCAGAGCTCGTCGAGGTCCAGCCCGAGGGCCAGCCCGGCCAGTTCGACGATCCGGTCGCCGCCGGGCCGCAGGTGCGTCCCGACCACGCGGGGACCGGCGGGCGTCGCGACGATCTTCGTGTGGGTGGGGCCGTCCTCGACGCCCAGCGCGTCCAGCACCAGGGGCACGTACTCCTCGAACGCCGCGCGCAGTCCGTCGTCGATCGAGGCCGGCAGACAGTGCCCGGTCCGCACCCCCGTCACCGGGTCGACGAAGGCCTGCGCGACGGACACGATCCGGTGCAGACCCCGCTCGGAGAACGCCTGGACGCCGAACTCCGCGCCGTCCAGGTACTCCTCGGCCATCATCCGGCTCCCGGGCGGCAGCGCGTCCGGGAGACCGGCCGCCGAACGGACGACACGGACGCCGGTGCCGCCCGTGCCCTCGACCGGTTTGAGCACGAGCGGGAACCCGTGCACCGCGGCGAACGCCGCCACGTCCGCGGTGTCCCGCACCTCGCTCGCCGCGGTGCCGTCCAGGCCCGCCTCCCGCAACCGGTCACGCATCAGCGGCCGGTGCCGGCTCCGCCGTACGACGTCGGCCGGGTGGAAGCGCAGCCCGAGCCCGTCCGCGACGGCCGCCGCGTGCTCCTGGGCCTCTTCGGCGAAACCGCCGACGGCGTCCACCGGGTCGTGCGCGTGCACCGTGCGTGCCGCCGCCGTCCACTCCTCGACACGGGCGGTACCGGGTACGGCGACGATCCGCTCGTAGCGCGACAGGTCGCCGAGCCGCCGTACGTCGGACACGTCCGCGAGCAGGGTCAGCCGTGCCCCCAGCCGGTGTGCCGTGGCGTGCTGCGGCTCCGCGCCCCCGACGAGCAGCAGATGACCGCTCACCCGGCCGCTCCCGGGTACACCAGGCCGCGCGGCCCCACATAGTCGAGCAGCGGCCTGATCAGTACGTTGTTGGCGTGCTGTTCGAGCGACTGGGCGACCCAGCCCGCGGTCCGGCCGATCACGAACAGGGGCACCGCCAGGTCGTCGGGCAGCCCGAGCAGCCGGTAGGCGAGCCCCGCGTACAGGTCGACGTTGGGTGCCACGCCGTGCCGGCCGTAGGGGCGCATCGCGGCGGCGACCGCGTCCAGGATGTCCAGTCCGCGCCGGTCCCCGCGCTCGTCGCTCAACTCCACGACGGTGGCCCGCAGATGGCGGACCCGGGGATCCTCCGTGCGGTAGACCCGGTGGCCGAAGCCCATCACCGGGCGGCCCCGGCCCTGGAGTTCGGCGACATAGCGCTCCGCGTTGCCGGGCTCGCCCACCTCGTCGATCAGGCGCACCGCCCGCTCCGCGGCCCCGCCGTGCACCGAGCCCGCGAACGCGGCGACGGCCGCGGTGAGCGCGGCCGTCATCCCGGACCGGCAGCCGACGGCGATGCGCGCGGTGAACGCCGAGGCGTTGGCGCTGTGGTCGGCGTGGACGATGAACCCCTTGTCGACGAACCGCACGGCCGCGGGGGAGGGCCGCTCGCCGAGCAGCGCGGTCAGGAAGGCTTCGGCGTACGAGGTCTCGTCGGCCGGCACCGTGAACTCCCGCCCGCTGCGGAAGGCGTGGTGGGCGGCGACCAGCATCGGCACTCGGGCGATCAGGGCTGTTCCGGCCGCGAGTGCCTCGCCGTACGTCTCGTCGGCCGTCGTGTCGCGCGCCGGGCCGAACGAGCCGAGTGCGGAGACCAGGGTGCGCAACGCCTCCATCGGATGGGCGTGCGCGAGCGAGCGGGCCAACTCGACCACGGGCGTGGGCAGTTCACGCTGGGCCCGGAGCTCCTTGGCGAACGCCTCCCGGGCCGGCTCGTCCGGGAGGTCGCCGCGTACGAGGAGATGGGCGACCTCCTCGAAGGAGGCCCGGCCGGCCAGGTCGTGGATGCTGTAGCCGCGGTATTCGAGGGCGCCCTCCGCGCCGTCGATCCGGGTGACGGAGGTGCGGTCGAAGACCACGCCCTCCAGGCCCCGGTGGACGGTGACCGTGGTGTGTTCCCCGGCGGGAGCGGCGGACGCGGCGGGAGCGACAGAAGTGCCGGGCCGGGCCGCCGCGTCGGTCGCTGCGTGGCCGTCGGCCTCCGCGAACGCGCGGATGGCGGCCACGGTTCGCAGCTCCAGCGTGAGTTCGTCGTCGACGGGCACGCCGTAGGCCTTCTCCAGGGCGACCATCAGCGAGACGTGGCCGAGGGAGTCCCACTCCTTGATCGACTGGTATTCCAGGCCGGGGGTGACCCGTTCCGGCGCGATCCCCAGCGTGCGGGCGATCAGCTGGTCGACGCTGCTCATGTTTCCTCTCCGGCGGTGCTCGGTAGTGGTGGGCGCCCGGCAACGGGCGCGGGGTGACGGCGGGGGTCAGGCGACGGCGGCGGTCCGGGAGTCGAGCCATTGGCGCAGCGCGCCGCGGTCGACCTTGCCGTTGGCGTTGACCGGCAGCTCGTCGACCGTGTGCACGGACTTCGGCACCATGTAGACCGGCAGCGCGGCAGCCGCCGCGTCGGACAGGGCCGACAGGTCGTCGGCACCGGTGACGACCGCGGTGATCGTGGCCTCGTCCGGCCACATCAGACAGACGGCGTCCGTGCAGCCGTGCCGGCGCAGCACGGCCTCGATCTCGCCCAGTTCGACACGGTGTCCGCCGACCTTCACCTGCTGGTCGTTGCGGCCGAGGCAGACCAGCCCGTCTCCCTGGCGGCGCACCAGGTCGCCGGTCCGGTAGTAGGTGCGGCCGGCGTGCTCGAAGAACCGTTCGGCGGTCAGATGCGGGGCCTGCCAGTACCCGGGTGTGGTCTGGGGACCGGCGACGCACAGCTCCCCGGTCTCCCCGGGGGCGACCGGCGCCAGCTCCTGGTCCACGATCAGGCCGTGCAGGCCCGGGTAGAGCTGTCCGATCGGCACGTTGTCGTGGACGCACTCCGCCGGACTGGTCGCCGGCTCCCAGCGGTGCACGGAGCAGGCGATGGTGAGTTCCGTCGGACCGTACAGGTTCTCGACGACCGAGCCGGGGGCCGCGGCCTGCCAGGCCTCCGCGGAGGCGCGGGGCAGTGCCTCCCCGCAGAAGAGGCTCCAGCGCAGGGACGGCATCGTGCCCGGGGCGAGGACACCGCGCCGGCGCATCACGGCCGCCACCGACGGCACCGAGAACCACACCGTGATCCCGTTGCGCTCCAGGTACTTGAAGGGCGCGAGGAGCTCGATCGGCTCCATGGCGCACACCCGCGCCCCGTGCTCCCACGCCATGAACAGGTCGAACACGGACAGGTCGAAGGTCTGGTCGAAGGTCTGGGAGAACCGGTCGTCCGGGGTGATGCCGTACCGGTCCTGGTTGGTGTCCAGGAACGCCCGGACGTTCGCGTGGGTGATGGGCACGCCCTTGGGGGTGCCGGTGCTGCCCGAGGTGAACAGCAGGTAGGCCAGGTCGTCGGGGGCTGCCTCGGGCGGTTCGCGCAGCTCGGGCGCCGCGGCGAGGTCGGCGGCGCGCAGGACCGGGCCGCCCGCCGGGCCGTCCCAGGTCCCGTCGCCCGGCAGCAGCAGCGCGGGCCGCCGCTCCAGCCCGGAGAGCAGTTCGGGGAGTTGGGCGGCGGACGCGTCGTCGACGATCAGGGCGTCCAGGTCGGCACGCTCCAGCATGGCGCGGGTGCGGGCGATCGGGAACTTCCGGTTCAGCGGTACGAACGCGGCGCCCGCGCACAGTGCCGCGAGTGTGCCGAAGTACCCGGCCTCGCTGCGGTACGCGAAGACGCCGACGCGTCGGGGCCGTCCGCCGCACGCCTCGACGAGCCGTGCCGCCCAGCGCCGGGCGACGGACGCGGCCTCGCCATACGTGTACGCGCGGCGGCCCAGGGTCAGTGCGATGTCGTCGGGACGGGCCGCCGCATGCTGCAGGAAGCCTGTACCGAGAGGTCGGTTCGAGGCGGTGGTGGTCATGAGTTCCTGTTCCGTGGTGTGTGCGGGGGCAGGGGTGAGCTCCCGGCCTGCCGCCGGGTCGGTGGAGGGCGGCTGCCGGGTCACGGACGGGGGCGGTGTTCCCGGTCGGTCCGGTCGGTTCGCTCGCGTGTCCGGCGCTTCGCCCGCCGTCAGGCCTCGGCTGGTGCCTGGGCCGGGGCTTCCACGCGTGCGCCCGCGGTCAGCGCGACCCGCTCGGCGGTGACGCCGGCTGCCACGAAGACCACGGCCGCGGCGATCCAGCCGGCGGTACCGGAGCCGAGCAGCAGACCGGTGACGACGAGGGGCCCGAGGACCCGCTGGCCGTTCACGCTCAGGTTGAAGACCGACAGATAGCGTCCGCGTACCTCGGGCGGGGCGAGAGCGATCGACAGGTCCCACACCGCCGAGTTGGCGATGACCTCGCCGAGGGACAGCGCGACCACCGCCGCGGCCAGCCAGGCCACCGAGGTCCAGCCGGGCGAGGCGCCGGACGCGGCGAAGCACAGACTGCCGACCGCCAGCACCGCGCCGGTCCAGGTCAGCATGCGGCTGGTGCGGCGCAGACCGTCGGCGAACCGGCTGACCGGGATCTGCAGCACCACCACGAGCACGGTGTTCGCGGCGAAGAGCACCGACACCGTGGCCCGGGGCGCGTCCGTGTGGTCCAGCACCCACACGGGCATGGCGACCAGCAGCAGCGCGTCGAAGAACGACAGCAGGAAGTTGAGCCCGGTCAGTGCCAGATAGCGGGAGTCTGGGACCACCGGTCGCCCGCGTGTCTTCTCCGCCCGGGCCGTCGGCGCCTTCTCCGGTACCCGCAGCACCAGGACCGCTCCGCCGAAGAACGCGCAGGCGATCACGCCCAGGGTGATCCGGTAGGCGGTTGCCGTGTCGAAGGTCAGAGCGGCGCCGGCCGCCATCGCGCCGACGCCGAGCCCGCAGTTGCGGACGACGTTGACGACGGCGAGCAGCCTGGTGCGCTCCTGCTGTTCGGGCAGAGCGCTCGCGACCAGGGCCTGGAGCACCGGCGGCCCGGCCCGGTCGCAGGCCACGGCGCACAGGGTCACCGCCATGAACTGCCAGAAGGAGGTGACGAAGGCGTACGACCCGCAGCAGACCCCGCGGCCCACGTAGACGCCGGCGAGCACCCGCCGTGCCCCGTAGCGGTCGGCGAGCACACCGCCGTACAACGACACCGCCAGGGCGATTCCGCCCGCGGTGGCGAGCCCCGCGGCCACCTGGTTGGGAGTGAGTCCGACCTGCCGCGTGTAGAACGCCATGGAGCTCGCCATGAAGAGCCCGATGCCGAGTGACTGCACGAGCGCGGCCGTGGCCAGCCTGCGACCGCTCGCGGTCAGTTTCATCCCACTCCGTCCCGAGCTCGAATGCCGAGCGAACCCTGCTGATGGAAAGGTGAGCGGAATAGGGAATGGGAAGTTCGTTAACAACGGGGATTCCGTTGCATGTTGAAGTATTCCTGCCCCCGTCCGCTCACGATGTGCGGCTCGGGAAAGACCGTAGACCAGCCGGCCGGGGGCGTCGCGTTTTCGCGCACACTGCGATTTCCGTGCGGAAATCCCATTCTGCTTGTTTTGCGAATGCCGGGACGCCGCACGGCCGGGACCGCCCGGTCAGCGTGCGGTCGGGACGCTCACGCGCAGTCCGTAGTGGTGTTCGGGGCGGCCCGCGGCCCCGTATTTGAGGGTGAGCAGGACGCTGCCCCGCTTCTCCATGTGCTTGAGGTAGCGCTGCGCGGTGGACCGGCTCACCCCGGCCTGCTCGGCCACCTCCTGCGCCGAGAGCGGCTCCTGTGCCTCGCGCAGAATCTGGCGGATCAGCTCGGAGGTCGGCCCGGAGAACCCCGTGGACGCGGAGACGGGCACGGCCGACGCGGTCTGCGCGCCGAAGACGCTGTCCATGCCCTCCTGCTCCAGTTCGTCCGCCGCCTCGAACATGCCGTGCAGGGTGGCGTAGCCCTCCAGTTTGCGGCGCAGGGCGGGAAAGCCGAACGGCTTCACCAGGTACTGCAGGACTCCCGAACGCTGCGCCGCGCGCACGGACGCGGCGTCCCGGGCCGCCGACACCATGATCACGTCAATCGGCCGGTCCTGCTGCCGCAGCCGCTGCACCAGGCGCAGTCCCGTCTCGTCGGGCAGGTACTGGTCGAGGAGTAACAGGTCGACGCCGCCCCGCTCGATCGCGGCCAGCGCCTCGCCGGCCGAGTGGGCGCGCCCGGCCACCCGGAAGCCCGGGACCCGGGAGACATACGCGGCGTTGATCTCGGCCACGTGGAAGTCGTCGTCCACGATGAGTACGTTGATCACCGCACGGTCCTCTCCCCGGGGCCGAGCGCCCGGGGCAGTCGTACGGTGAACACGGCGCCGCTGCCCGCGCGTTCGGTCACGTTCGTGGTGCCCTCGTACCGGTCGGATATCCGTCGCACCTGGGCGAGTCCCGCGCCCCGGCCGCCGCGGGGCTCCTTCGTGGACCAGCCCTCCAGGAACATCAGCTCGCGCGCCCCGGCCGGAACGCCGGGCCCGTTGTCGCCGACCCGCAGCACCGCGCTGTCGCCCTCCGCCCACACGTCGACGTCGACGCGCGGCTCAGGGGTGGGGTGGGCGGCGACCGCGTCCAGCGCGTTGTCGATCAGATTGCCCAGCACCATCATCAGGTCGTGCGGCACGAGCGCGCGGTGCGGCAGATGGCAGTTCGGGCCGATCCGCAGGGCCACGCCCCGCTCCGCGGCGACCGCGCTCTTGCCGACCAGGAGCGCGCTGAGCAGCGGTTCGCGCAGCCGCTGGGCCTGCAATGTGATGCGGGTGGTCCGGGCCCGCGTCACTTCCGCGATGAACTCGCTCGCCCTTTCGTACATTCCCATTTCCAGCAGACCCGCGATGGTGTGCAGGCAGTTGGCGAACTCATGATGTTGAGCGCGCGCTGTTTCGCTGGGAACTCGGATGGTTTCCAACCCTATCCCCCGTGTACGTCGTATACCCCGTAGATCAAGATCCTTTTCTGTCTATCATGAGCAAAATGAGCAGAACAATCTACTCCTGGTAAAGCTTTGACTGCGTGACTTCCGGCATCAAAGATCACTCCGCCGTCGACTGTCAGTGCCGCGTGGAAGGATGCGCGCATCGGTGCGGTGCGGACGGCGCATGAGGGGTGTCATGGCGGGTGTGGCGGGGGCGGGAGGGCAACCGCAGGCCGGACAGGCCCCGGTCGGGCGAAAGGCGAGGCAGCTGCTCACGGAAGGCGCGCGGCTGCACGAGGCCGCACGCACCGTGCTCGCCGATCACACCCGCGCCCTCGAAGCGGTGCGTACGGCACTGGCGCCGCTCCAGGCCGAACTCGTCGCCCAGGAGCTGGAGTCCATCCCCGTCGCGCGGCTGAAGGACGTCACCGAGGGGCGGCTGCGCCTCGGGGCCGTCGAGGCGGCCGGGCTCGGCTCGGTGCGCGCGGTGTACGAGGCGAGCCGCTACGAACTGCGGCAGATCCCGGGGGTCGGTGCCCAGACCGCCGACCAGGCGCTCGCCGCCGCGCGCCAGATCGCCCGCGCGGTCGAGGAGACCGTCTCCGTGCGCCTGGATGTGGACCGGCCCGAACCCCGTACCACCGCCCTGGTCGTCGCGCTGCGCAGACTTGTCGAAGCCGGGCCCGAACTGCGGCGGGCGGTGGACGCCGCCCAGCGGCTCGACGAGCGGCTCGGCGCGCTGCTGCCCGAGGCCCGTCCCACCGCCGGATGGCTGCGGATGGCGTTCACCCGGCGGCACCGGCGGCAGAGCGCGTTCACGGCGGTCGTCGGCATCCGCGAGCTGACGGCCGACGCGGCCACCCGTGACGTACGCCTGCTGCTCGCGCAGGCTTCCACGGACCTGCTGCGCGAACCGGCCTCCGACATCGAGGCCTGGGTCGACTTCGAGCTGCGCTCCACGGAGTACTACAGCCAGCTCGCCGAGATCTCCGAGCACCGGGCGGACGTCGAGGCCGCCGAGGGCTTCCTTCCGTCGGAGGTCGCCGAACGGGTCCATGGGCAGTCCCTCGACGACACCCACCGCCGGGTCTCGCTGCGCGGCTACCAGTCCTTCGGCGCCCGATTCGCCCTGGCCCAGCGCCGGGTCGTCCTCGGTGACGAGATGGGGCTCGGCAAGACGGTGCAGGCCATCGCCGTGCTCGCCCACCTCGCGGCGGAGGGGCACAGCCACTTCCTGGTGGTGTGCCCGGCCAGCGTGCTGATCAACTGGACCCGCGAGATCCGCTCGCGCAGCACCCTGCGCGCCCTGCCGGTGCACGGCGCCGACCGGCAGGACGCGTACGCCGAGTGGCGCGAGTGCGGCGGCGTCGCGATCACCACGTACGACGTACTGCACACCCTGCCCACGCCGAACGGAAACGGCCTGTCCGAGGCGATCGGGAACGGCCTGTCCACGCCGAACGGAAACGGTCTGTTCAAGGCGAACGGGAACGGCCTGTCCAAGGCGAACGGCACCGAGCCCGGGATCTCCGGCGACCCGGCACCCGGAATGCTGGTCGTCGACGAGGCCCACTACGTGAAGAACCCGGACACCCGTCGCTCCAGGGCCGTCGCCGCCTGGACCGACCGCTGTGACCGGGTCCTCTTCCTCACGGGTACGCCCATGGAGAACCGCGTCGAGGAGTTCCGCACCCTCGTCCGCTACCTCCAGCCCGCCCTCGTGCCCACGATCCACCATGGCACCGCGGTCGCCGGCCCGCACGCCTTCCGCGCCTCCGTCGCCCCCGCCTATCTGCGCCGCAACCAGCGGGAGGTCCTCACCGAACTCCCCGCGCTGCTCCAGGTCGACGAGTGGGAGGAGTTCAGCGCGGCCGACCAGGCGGCCTACCGGAAGGCGGTCGAGGCCGGGAACTTCATGGCGATGCGCAGGGCCGCGTACGCCGACGCGGAGCGGTCCGCGAAGCTCCAGCGGCTGCGCGAGCTGGTGTCCGAGGCGGCCGAGAACGGACTGAAGGTGGTGGTGTTCTCGTACTTCCGCGATGTGCTCGCCACCGTTCAGGAAGCCCTGGGCACCCCTGCCCGCAAGGACCGGGCGAGGCGCGTGTTCGGGCCGATATCAGGCGCCGTGCCCGCCGCCCAACGGCAGCGTCTCGTCGACGAGTTCGCGGCGGCCGACGGGCACGCGGTGCTGCTCTGCCAGATCGAGGCCGGCGGCGTCGGCCTCAATCTGCAGGCGGCGTCCGTGGTCGTCCTGTGCGAGCCACAGGTCAAGCCGACCCTGGAGCATCAGGCCGTGGCCCGCGCCCATCGCATGGGCCAGGTCCGCCCGGTCCAGGTGCACCGCCTCCTCGCCCCGGACAGCGTGGACGACCGGCTGCTGCGCATCCTGCGGAACAAGGACCGGCTCTTCGACACCTACGCCCGCCGCAGCGACATGGCGGAGGCGACCCCGGACGCGGTCGACGTCTCGGACGGCTCGCTCGCCCGCCGCATCGTGGAGGAGGAACAGCGGCGGCTGGCCGCCCAGGGCTGAGCGCGCCTCAGATCCCGTGCACCCACGCCACGGTGAACGGCGTCTCGGGAGTCCCCGGCCCCATCGGCCCGCCCTTGTCGAACTGGGAACGGACGACGAGGGTACGGCCGTTGCGGCGGACGAGCGTCGTCGGGATCTGGAGCGCGGTGTCGGTGAAGCTCCGCTCCAGCCGGGCCGAGGTGCCGTCCGCCGACAGCCGCCAACGGGTGATCGTATTGGTCCTGTTGAGAGCGGCCCACAGCGTGCCGCCGACGAGCTCCAGGCCGTCACCGTTCACCAAGTCGCCGCCGGACAAGGTGACTTGGCGTACGTCAGCGGTGGCGAGGTCGATCCGGTAGAGGCCGCCCCCGGTCATGTCGACGGTGAGCAGGAAGCGGTCCGCGGCGACGATGCCGTTCAGGGTGAAGGCGCCGGACGGATGCGGGGCCACGACACCGCTCAGGTCGTAGGCCGTGCTGAGTACGGCGCGGCCCCCGCGTGCGGTCGCCCGCGTCAGCTCGGCCGGTGTCACCCGGTAGACGACTCCCCGCAGGCTGTCCGTCAGATATGCGCTGCCGTCCGCGGTGATCGCGAGGTCGTTGACGAGGTGCGGCGCGTCACCGGGTACGTCGAAACGGGCCAGCAGGGCGCGGGTGCGCACGTCGTACACGTCGACCCCGGACGTCGAGTCGATCACCCAGAGGCGGCCGGCCCGGTCGGCCTTCAGACCGTTGGCGGTGGTCCGGCCGTCCGCGCCCGCGGGCAGGAAGACCTCGGCCGTACGGCGGCCGGGCACGGCCCGGTAGACGGCGCCGGTGGCGTACGAGCCCACGTACAGGTCGCCGGTACGCGGGTCCGCCGCGATGCCCTCGGGGTAGACGCGGTCGCCCGGGAGCTCGAAGGCGGTGGAGACGGAGGTGCGGGGTGTGGCGGTCGCGGGCGGAGCACCCACGACGGCCGCCGTGACGGTCACGGCGGCGGCGGTCAGGAAGGAGCGGCGCTGGATCGAACGGGACACGACGGTGCCTCTCGGTCGGCTTCTCGCACATCAAGGACGAGTACGAACTTAAGTTAGAGCTCTAATCATCGTCAATGTATTTACGAGCGAGTGGGGGCTCATCGTCGTACAGCCCATACAGTGCGCCGCGCAGACCGCCGCTACCATGCGGAAATGACGTCCATGCCCGTGTCCGAGCGCCTCGGCTCCCACCTCAAGCGGGCCGAGCAGGCTCTCAACGCGACCAAGGCCGCGGTCCTGAAACCGGCGGGCGTGACCGTCCCCCAGTACTCGGCGCTGCTCCACCTCAGCGCGAACCCCGGTATCTCGGCCGCCGCCCTGGCCCGCCTCTGCGTGGTCACGCCCCCGACCATGAACACGGTCCTGAAGAACCTCCAGGACCGTGGCCTCATCGAGCGCACCCCGCACGAATGGCACCGGAACGTCCTCGAAACCCGCCTCACCGACGCGGGCCGCACCGTCATGGCCGACGCGGACGCCCGCGCCGTACGGGTCGAACGCGCCCTCGCCGCCGAGTTCACGGACGAGGAGCGCGACGCGCTGGTCGGCCTGCTGGGCCGGTGCGTCGCGCTCCTCGAAAAGGAACGGCCCCAGGCCTGATCAGCGCCGCACGTCGAGCTCGGCGAGCGCGGCCGGCCCCCGCACGGTGACGCACACGAACCGCACCGCCGTGCCGTCCGGAGCGTGCCAGCCCCGCCCGTCCGCCGAGACCTCCACCGTGTACGACGCCGGTTGCTTCGTCCACGTCGGCTCGACCGAGCCGACCTGCGCGCCGCGACCCAAGTCGACGGTCAGGGAGGCGCGTTCGGCCGACGGCGACCAGGTCGTGGCCGGGCTGCCGTCCACGGCTGCCTCCGGGTAGAGGCCCGGCTCCGACGAGGTGGCGGTCGCCGGCCGGCAGCGGGCGAGGTCGGTGGTCGGGGTGAGGTCGGGACGGCGGGTCCTGAGGGTGGCGGTGCCGGTGAGCCGCACGGGCCCCGTGGGAGTCTCCAGGGTGAAGGGTGCGCCGGATCGCAGGCGGACCGTCGTGGTCGTACGGCCGATGTGGATGTCGTACGTCCGTCCGCGCCACCGCAGCCCCGACAGCCGCACGCCGCCGTCCGCCAGTTGGGGCGGGAGCACCGGATCGAGGTGCAGGGCGTTCTCGCGCAGGCGCAGACCGGTCAGGCCGTGCGTGAAGATCTGCAGGAAGCCGCCCTTGCCGGTGAGGAAGTCCTGGGCGGGGGAGCCCGCGAGGGCGTCACCCGCGCCCGCCTTGCCGCCGCGGGCCTCCGAGAAGAGGGCGAACGGGCCCCGGGAGAAGGGACGGTAGGCGCGCTGCAGGAAGGTGTACGCGGCGCAGCCCGGCTCGCCGATCGCGGCCGCGTCGATGGCGTGGACGGAGTCGGTCATGGCCGGGCCGTCCGGGTCGGTGCGCCCGGTGTAGTAGTCGAGGGTCGCGGACGCGGCGCCGGCGGGCATCGGCCACTCCAGCGGGTAGATCAGCAGGACCGCGTCCGCCTGCTTGATCTGGGAGCCGTCGTAGCCCGCGTACTGGAGGAAGACCTTGCGCTCCGGGTCGTACGGCATGCGCAACCCGCCCGCGACGGCAGCCCAGTTGGGCGGGGGCGGGCACGGCGAGGAGCGCCGCCGCACGGGTCGCGGCGCGCAGGGCGGTGGCCGCGACGGCGTTCGTTTGGACCAGCCCCCACCCACCCGCAGCCAAAGAACCGCCCTACGGGGTCTGGGGGCGCAGCCCCCAGGAACGGGATGGGACGGGTAGGGGCGGCGGGGGCGAAAACCCTACGCCCGCGCCAACCCCGTCTTGACCCCCGCTCCGCACAACGGCACCACCCCCGACCGCCCCCCAAGCACCCCCTCCCGAACAGCCGCCCAACAAGCCACCCCCGTCGACTCCACGTACAACCCCCGAGACGCCAAATCCGCCTGCGCATGGCGAATCTGGTCCTCCGTCACCGTCAGAAACGTGCCCCCGGACTCCCGTACCGCCCGCAAAATCTGCCGAGCCCGCGCCGGCCGCGCAATCGCGATGCCCTCGGCGAAGGTGGGCGCCATGGGCGTGACGCCCACGAGGTCGTCCGCGCCCTCGGCCCAGGCGCGGGCCAGCGGAGCGACCGCCGCGGACTGGACGGCGTAGAGGGCTGGCCGCCGGTCGATGAAGCCGGCCGAGTGCAGTTCGGCCACGGCGAGCGCGGCGCCGAGAAGCAGCGTGCCGTTGCCGACGGGGACGACGATGACGTCGGGGAGGCGTCCGCCGAGGTCCTCCCAGAGTTCGTGGACGTAGGTCTTCGTCCCGTGCAGGAAGTACGGGTTGAAGACGTGCGAGGCGTAGAAGACGCCCTCCTCGTCGGCCGCCGACCGCGCGGCCGCAGCCGTCGCCTCACGGTCACCCCCGATCACATGCAACCGCGCCCCGTGCGCCTCGATCTGCTCCAGCTTCTTCGGCGAGGTGCCCTCGGGGACGTACACCGTGCACGGCAGCGCGGCCCGCGCACAGTACGCGGCGATCGCCGTGCCCGCGTTGCCGCTGCTGTCGGCGAGCACCTGGCGGGGCTTCAGCCGCAGGGCGAGTTCGGCCAGCAGCACCGCCCCGCGGTCCTTGAACGACAGCGTCGGCATGAGGAAGTCGAGCTTCGCGGAGATGCCGTCCCGGAGGGGGACCAGCGGGGTGCGGCCTTCGCCCAGGCTGACGGAGGGCGACGCCAGCGGCAGGCACTCCGCGTACCGCCAGAGTGAATTCACCCGCCCGGAAAGGGACTTGAGGGACGCGGGCGTCGGCGCGAAGTCCAGGTCGAGCGGGCCGCGACAGACCGGACAGCACCAGGCGAGCGAGCCGGCCGGGACGCGGGTGCCGTCCGTGGGGCAGAAACAATCCGGCAGCGGTGTCATGTGCGCAGGTTAGATGCGGTTCTTACTGCTTTGTGGCGGGCTCCTCGATCACGTCCTCGTGGAACAGCGGCGACACGGCCGGCCGGCCGTTGACCGCCCGAACGGTTGTCTCCGTGACCCCCATGACGCCCCCGCCCGTGTCGCGTTTACGATGCGCGCAGTCGTACGGAATCCGTACGGAAGTCGTACGTCAGTTCTGCACAGCCCAGCTGGGACTAGGAGCAAGGTACTCGTGGCCATACCCCCGCCGCCCGGGCCGCAGCAGCCCGAGGGTCAGTACCCCCCTCCAGGGACGCCGCCGACCGCTCCGGGGGTGCCGCCGGGCGCGTATCCGTACCCGCAGCAGACGCCCTATCCGGCGCCCTATCCGGCGCCGTACCAGCCCTGGGGCCAGGGCTACTCCCCGTACAACAGCCCGGCGCCCGTCAACGGCCTCGCGATCGCCGCGCTCGTGCTCGGCATCCTTTGCTTCCTGCCCGCCGTCGGGCTGGTGCTCGGGATCGTCGCGCTCGCGCAGATCAAGAAGCGGGGCGAGCGCGGCAAGGGGATGGCGGTGGGCGGCATGGTCATGTCGTCGATCGGTGTCGTGCTGGTCGCGGTCATGTTCGCCACCGGCGGCGCCCGCGACTTCTGGGACGGCTTCCGGGACGCGGCGAACGACTCGGGGAGCTCGGACTCCGCCTTCTCGCTCAGGAAGGGCGAGTGCTTCGACGCGCCGGGCGGCTCGCTGGAGGGCGTGGCGTACGACGTCGACAAGGTGCCGTGCGCGGGCAAGCATGACGCCGAGGTGTTCGCCGACTTCAAGATGAGCGGCGGCGGTTACCCGGGCGACAGCGCGGTCACCGACGAAGCCGACAAGAAGTGCTACGCGCTGGCGGACACGTACGCGATGGACGCCTGGGCCGTCCCGGAGAACGTCGACGTGTACTACTTCACGCCGACCTCGCAGAGCTGGCGCCTCGGTGACCGCGAGGTCACCTGTCTGTTCGGGAACACGGACGCGAAGGGCAGCCTGAGCGGCTCGTTGCGCAACGACGGCACGACCCTCGACGTGGACCAACTCGCGTATCTGGAAGCCGCGCACGGCATCAACGCCGCGATGGACGCGGCGCCCGACGAGGAGTACGTCGAGGACGATCTGCCGGGGCACAAGAAGTGGGCGACCAAGATGTCGGACACGCTCACGGAACAGGCGGGCGCGCTGCGCCGCCACACGTTCGCTCCCGCCGCCAGGAAGCAGGTCGCGGCCCTGGTCAAGGACATGGAGCTGTCCCAGAAAGAGTGGGCGCAGGCGGCGAAGGCGAAGGACGCGGACACCTTCTACGCCCACTACGAGAAGGGCATGAAACTCATCGACCCCAAGAAGACGGTCACCACACGCAAGGCTCTGGGGCTCGCCACGACGCCGCCCGCGTACGACGAGAACGGCGGCGGCGAGAGCGGCGGCGAAGGCGGCACCGGCGTGGAGGTGTGACGGCGGCCATAGCGGGGAGAAAGTGCCTGCGTAAAGCCCCCGGGGGTCACATGTCATCACATCGAGTGATTCTCTGGCCTTCGCTTGCATGGCACAACCCACGGTTGCCACGCTGTTGCTGTCTGTACAACCTGATGGGAGCGGCTAAGTGACATTCGGTGAGCAGCCGGCGTACCTGCGCGTCGCGGGCGATCTCCGCAAGAAGATCGTCGACGGTTCGCTGCCACCGCACACCCGCCTTCCGTCCCAGGCCAGGATCCGCGAGGAGTACGGCGTCTCGGACACGGTCGCCCTGGAGGCGCGCAAGGTGCTGATGGCCGAGGGGCTGGTCGAGGGCCGCTCCGGGTCGGGCACCTATGTGCGGGAGCGCCCGGTGCCGCGCCGGGTGGCCCGCTCCGGGTACCGGCCGGACAGTGGTGCGACGCCGTTCCGTCAGGAGCAGGCGGACATCTCCGCGCGCGGCACCTGGGAGTCGCGCAGCAGGCAGGTCGAGGCGAGCGGCGCGATCGCCGAGCGCCTGTCCCTCCAGCCCGGCGACCGCGTGATGTGCACGAACTACGTCTACCGGGACGGGGGCGAGGCCATGATGCTCTCCACGTCCTGGGAGCCCCTCGCCGTCACCGGCCGTACGCCGGTGATGCTCCCCGAGGAGGGTCCGCTCGGCGGCATGGGCGTCGTCGAGCGCATGGCGGCCATCGACGTGATCGTGGACAACGTCACGGAGGAAGTGGGAGCGCGCCCAGGCCTCGCCGAGGAACTCCTCGCACTGGGCGGCGTACCCGGGCATGTCGTCGTCGTCATCCAACGGACCTTCTACGCGTCGGGACGCCCGGTCGAGACGGCCGACGTCGTCGTACCGGCGGACCGGTACCGGATCGCCTATCACCTGCCGGTGAAGTAACCCCCGGTGAAGTAACCGCCGGTAGCCGGGGCGGCGGCACCGTTGGTGCCCAAGTGGACCGCGCGTGAACCCGGTTGGAATCTGGCCTTTCTCAAGTGCCCGGCCCGCGCCGGACTTCGCGCTGCTCGAGGGGCGCACGGAGAGCGGTCGACAGCGCGTTCGATGGCGTACGAAGCCTCCGCTCCTGGCTGGTTGCGTACCTCTTTGTGAAAAGTCGTATTCGCTGCGTAAAGGTTAGGCGTAGGCTCGGGCATATGCGGATTGCGGTTTCCTTAGAGGGCGGGGTAGGGCGGGGGCCCGGGGCGGGAAGTGGAGGGGCGCGATGAACGACGGCACGATCACTCTTCCCTGGCTCGTCATACGACAGGACGACAACGGCAATCGCTATCGCGTGGGCAGGTATGCGACCCGCGCCGAGGCCCAGAAGATCGCGGACAGCCTCGACCATCGCGGGCACAAGCAGCTGTACTGGGTCGAACGGATCGGGCAGAACGGCCAGGGCGGCCAGAACCTGCAGAACGGAAGCAAGTGATCCACGGGGCCGCGGGGCTCCCGTAGGCTCCGGCGCATGACCGAACGGATCGTGGTGGTCGGAGCCGCCCTGCTGAGCGGCGGACGCCTGCTCGCCGCCCGCCGCAGCGCGCCTCCCGAGCTGGCCGGACGCTGGGAGCTGCCGGGCGGCAAGGTCGAGCCGGGGGAGACCCCCGAGCATGCCCTCGTGCGGGAGCTGCGCGAGGAACTCGGCGTCGAGGCGGAGCCCCTGGAGCGGGTCCCCGGCGAGTGGCCCCTGAAGCCGGGGTACGTCCTGCGGGTGTGGACCGCGCGGCTGCGCTCTGGCTCCGCCGAACCGAGGCCGCTGGAGGACCACGACGAACTGCGGTGGCTCACCCCCGACGAGATCTGGGACGTGGACTGGCTGGACCAGGACGTACCGGCGGTGAAAGGTGCGCTGCTGAGGCTGGACGCGGGGGAGTAGCCGCTCGGTGCGGGAGCCCTGCGGGCGGCTTGGCGAGGCTGGCGGGTAGGGGTTGTTCGTTTGTCTGCGGGTGGGCGGGGGCTGGTCGCGCCCCGCGGCGGAGCCGCAGATGTCACAGCCCCGCGCCCCTGAAGAGCGGGGCTGCGCCCCGCAATCCCACGCCCGCCCCGGGTTTTATAGGGGCGCGGGGAACTGCGCGACCAGCCCCCACCCACCCGCAGCCAAAACACAGCCCAGGGGGTCAGGGGCGTCAGGGGCGCACGGAGGTCTGGCGGGGCGTAGGGGCGGGCCGGGTTGAAGGTTGCGTACGCCGTTCGTGCCACAGTGCGCCTTCGTGTGCGGTAAGGCATCCCGGATATCGGGTATGTGCCCATTAACCCCACGAAACCGGACATGGGTTCCTGGCCTGGGAAGTGATCGGCGTGATCGACACCGAAGGCGACTGCGCCGAGTGGACCTTTCCCGCGGAGCCAGGTGCCGTCCGCACCGCTCGTGCCGTCGTCAGGGGCCAGCTGCGCACCTGGGAGCTGGATTCCCTCGGTGACATCGCCGCGCTGCTGGTCAGCGAGCTGGTGACGAACTCCCTTCGGCATGCCACGGGCCCCATCGGCGTACGACTGGTGCTTCCCGCCGGGGTGCCGGACGCCCTGCTGGTGGAGGTCTCCGACCCGTTGCCGGATCCGCCGCGCGAACGGACCGCCGCCGCCGACGACGAGAGCGGCCGCGGACTCCAGCTCGTGGCCAGCTCGTCCCGGCGCTGGGGCACCCGTCCTGGAGGCGGCGGAAAGACAGTCTGGTTCGAGCTGGCGGTGCCTGGTTGACGGCTCGTCGGCCGGGGGGCGCGCGACCGACTGGTTCAGGCCACTGGTGCCGACGGGACTCTTTGATTCGACGGGGCGCCACCTGGTTAGAAGACTGGGAGTATGTCGCGGCCGGTCCAAAAACCATCGGGACCGTGCTGTGATCGTGAACACCGTGTTGTGCGGCGCCGTAGTGCTGGATACTGCGGGCAGCCGCCCCCGGTGACCGGTGCCGGACGCGGTGAGCTGGAGGGGACGGTTCGCGTGAGCGAGATACCAGCGAAGGCCACGGAGTCCGAGGACCCGTCGGACCGCGCGAGGGCTGAGGCGGCGGGCGATTCCGCGCGCACGGTGCCCGGCGAGGGAACAGGTGGGGCGGCCACGGGCGACGTGATGTGGCAGAGCAGTCCGCCCGGTTCGATCTACGACTACATCAAGGTCGCCTCGTTCTCCATCGGCGCCGACGGGCTCGTCGACCAGTGGAGTCTGCGAGCCGAGCAGCTCTTCGGCATCTCCCCCGAGCGCGCTGTCGGCATGGACCCCATCGAGGCGTTCGTCGCCCCCGACCGGCGTGAGTTCGGGCAGCGCAAGATGGCGGAGATCCTGGACGGGCGCGAGTGGACCGGTGTGGTCCCCTTCCGGATGCCGGCCCCCGAGGGCGGTGGCGAGGGCGCCGAGGGGCTCGCCGAGGTCTATGTGATGCCCACCACTACGGAGGACGGTGAGCGGGCCGCCGTATGCATCGTCGTGGATGTCCGCACCCTGCGCCGGATCGAGACGGACCTCGCCGCCTCGCAGTCGATTTTCGGTCAATCTCCGTTCGGCTTCCTGCTGATCGACACGGATCTGCGGGTCCGGCGCGCCAACCAGCGGTTCGCCTCGATTTTCGGCGGCGGCGTCGACGACCACCGTGGCAAGGGAGTTCACGACTATCTGCCGCGCTCGGAGGCCGAGCGTGTCTCCGCCACCCTGCGCCGCGTCCTGGAGACCGGCGACTCCATCACGGACATGCACGTCACCGGGTATCTGCCCGGCTCCGACGAACGCCGCCACTGGTCCGTCAACCTCTACCGTGTGCACAGCGGCAGCGGCCGCCCCATCGGTATCGCCTGGCTCGGAACCGACATCACCTCCCGCCGCGCCGCAGCCCGTGAGGCGGCCGCGGCCCGGCGCAATCTCGCCCTTCTGAACGAGGCGGGCGCCCGCATAGGCAACTCCCTCGACCTGGAGACCACCGCACGCGAACTGCTCGACGTGGTGGTCCCCGGCTTCTGCGACCTGGCCACGGTGGACCTCTACCAGGGCCTGCTGGCCGGCGACGAGACCCCGCCGGGCCTGGCCGACGGCAGCGCCGAACTCCGCCGGGTCGCCTTCGCGAGCGCTGTCTCCGACGCGCCCTTCGTCGGCGGACCGGCACCGGTGGCCGTGGGCGCGGTCCACCACTACCCGTTCAACTCGCCCTGCGCGGACGCCCTGCGCACCGCACGGCCCCAGCACATCCCCGCCGAAGAGGGCGGCCTCATCCAGTCCACCCTCGCGGTCCCGATGGTCGCCCACGACACCGTCGTCGGGCTCGCCCAGTTCTCCCGTACGAAGGGCAGCGAGCCGTTCGGCGAACGCGACCGCGCGCTCGCGGTGGAACTGGCCGCACGAGCCGCCGTCTGTATCGACAACGCGCGCCTCTACCGCCGCGAGCACGAGCGCGCGCTGATCCTGCAACGCTCCCTCCTCCCACCGGGCGACCCGGAGGCCTCCGGCCTGGACATCGCCTGCCGCTACCTGCCGGGCAACGCGGCGACGGAGGTGGGCGGCGACTGGTTCGACGTCATCGAACTGCCCGGCCACCGCACGGCGTTGGTGGTGGGCGACGTGATGGGCCGCGGCCTGCGCGCCGCGGTGGCGATGGGTGAACTCCGTACGGCCGTACGGACGCTGGCCCTGCTCGACCTCGAACCCGCCGAAGTCCTCTCCGCGCTGGACGAGATCGCGCGCGGTCTCGGCACCCCCGGCGGGGTCCAGCAGGCCACCCGCGCGGCCCGGCAGCCGCGCGACGCGGATCTGTCGGAGGTGTACCTCGCGACCTGTGTGTACGCGGTCTACGACGCGGTGACCAGACGCTGCACCTTCGCCAACGCGGGCCATCTGCCGCCGGTGCTGGTGGAGCCCGGCGAGAGCGCGCTGATGCTCGACGTGCCGCCGGGGATGCCGCTCGGGGTGGGCGGCGAGCCCTTCGAGGAGGTGGAGGTCGAACTACCCGAAGGTTCACTGTTGGCGCTCTACACGGATGGACTGGTCGAATCCCGCGACCATCCCCTCGACGAAGGCCTGCAAGCCTTCGTGGGTGCCCTCACCGATCCCTCCAGCCCCCTGGAGGACGTCTGCGACCACGTCCTCAACACCCTCGACACCCACCATGGCGAGGACGACATCGCCCTGCTGATGGCACGTGTCCAGGGGCTGCCCGCCGATTCCGTCGGCGACTGGACCCTGCCGCGCGAGCCGCGCAGCGTTGGGCGCGCCCGCGAATACGCCCGTACGCAGCTGGTGTCCTGGGGCCTGGAGCCCCTCGTCGACACGGCGGAGCTCCTGGTCAGCGAGCTGGTGACCAACGCGTTGCGCTACGGCGAGGGCGAGATCAGGCTTCGGCTCCTTCTCGACCGGATGCTCGTCTGCGAGGTCTGGGACGCGGGGCTTGTTCAGCCGCGGCGACGGAGGGCGCGTGACACCGACGAGGGTGGGCGGGGGTTGCAGCTCGTGGGCCTGCTGTCCGCGGCGTGGGGCTCCCGACGGACCCCGCGGGGCAAGACGGTGTGGTTCGAACTCCCGCTGCCGGACGGGGAGACGGGGCTGCCGGATCCGGCGGAGGCGTTGCTGAGCCTGTTCTGAGCCGAACGGTTCCTCGCCCCCGCCGCCCCTACCCGTCCCATCCCTGGGGGCTGCGCCCCCAGACCCCCGCTAAAAGATTGCGCAGTTCCCCGCGCCCCTTAAGGGGCGCGGGGCTGTGACATTTGCGGCTCCGCCGCGGGGCGCGACAAGCCCCCACCCACCCGCAGCCAAAGAACCGGCCTACGGGGTCTGGGGCGGAGCCCCAGAAGGATGGGACGGGTAGGGGCGGCGGGGGCGAAAACTCGTCGTCGGGTCAGGTGGGGGGCGTTGCCCGGCGTGGTCGTGTTCGAGGGCCACCGAAGCTCGCGGGGCCGCCTCCGGCACCGAGGAGGATCCCGCCCAGCACGGCACCCCCCACTCCGGCCCCCTCATACCCCCCGTACGGATTGCCGAAGGCCCGCACATCCCGCTCGGCAAGCTCCCGCGCCTGACGGGCGAGAACATCGGCCCGCTGGACTTCGAGGAGGAGAGGCGCCAGGGCGACATGACGTTCCGCCTCCGCCAACCGCGTACGCGCCTCGCACCCCACCGCCCCCCGATGCGTCGTGATGAATCCCCCCGCGACGGCGACCGCACCGCGGGCGGGCAGGAGAGCGTGGTCGAGGAGGCCGCCGGCGCCCTCGGACGAAGGGGCGCCGGCGGACGTCGAGGCGAGCACCGTGCCCGCCTCGGCAACGAGCCGCAGGACGTCCAGGGGGTCGTACGGCCCGGCCGCCGTCAACCGGCGTACGTCGGCGAGGAGCGCCTCGGCGTGTGCGACATGCCCGGGCAGCGCACCGACACCGACGGTCACCAGCCGGCGGCGGGCCTCCGCGAGACCGGCCTCCACTCCGGTGAGCGCGGCGGGCAACTGCCCGGCGGCCGAGGCCAGTTCGCCTGCCAGCCGGTCGACACCGTTCACGAGGACGCCCGCCTGGTCGACGGCACCCTCCGCCGCGCGCAGATACGCGGTGGCCTTGCCGACGTCGCCCCGGTCGAGGGACTGCCGCGCCTGGTTGAGATGGATCGTGGCGAACACGAGCCGGTCCTTGGCCTGTTCGGCGTGGCCCATGACCGGGAGGGACGCGGAGGGGGTGTACCGCTTGTGGAGGTCGCCGAGCGTCGTCTCCGTGGCCGGGGTGCGTGCGGCGAGCTCACGGAAGCGGGTCTCCGCGTACTCCAGCGCGGTCGCCGCGTTCCGCTCCAGGGCGCGCAGCTGGTCGAACCCGGCCGCCTCCGAGTCCAGCCGCCGCCCCGCCTCCGTGCAGCGAAGGACGATCTCCTCCAGCATGCCCCGGCTGTCCGCAGGGGGCGCGTCGTCGAGCCGCTGCCGCAGCCGGAAGGCCTCCGCCAGCTCGGACCTCGCGTACGCCAGGGCCTGCGCGTACGGCTTGACGGCTTCGTCTCCGAACTGGGCGGTGGCACAGCCGAGTTCCTCGGCGCTGGTCCGGACGCAGTCGTCGGTGGCGACCAGTAACTTCCGGGCGTTCCCGTCGAGTTCATGGACCGGTATCGGCGCGGCGTGGCGGAAGCTGCCGCCCGGTGTCGTACGCGTCCTCGCCCGCCGCTTGCGCCGCCCGTACCCGTACGCCGCCAGTGCCGCCGCGGCGCCCACCGCGACGAGGGGCAGTACGAGATCTCCGGTGGCCGTCCCGTCCTGGCCCGGGCCGCCCGCGGCCTCCTGCGCCCCCGCCTCCTCGGTGACCCGCACGTTCCGCGCGAGGGTCGCCGGACCCCCGCTCCCCGCCTTAGCCAGGGGCAGCACCAGCCACCCCACCGCCACCAGCCCCCCGAGCACGGCATGCGCCACCCGCACGGCTATGTGGGACGTGGCTCGGCGCGACCGGTTCCGGGTCTGGGGCGACGTCACATTTGGGAGCGTATGACCGCTTGCACGCCGACGCGACCGGGGTACGCCGAGGTGGGGACGCCTAAGGTACGGGGGATACGGGGGCGTACGGGAGGGGTGCGGGGGATGGATACGGGACGGACGGAATCCGAGGCGGAGGACCGCGCGGGAAGCCCGGGATCGGGATCGGGATCGGAGTCCCACGCGGCCCAGGCCGAAGCGGCGGCCGACGCGGGAACAGCGCGGGCGGAGAGCGCGGGCGAGCACGGCACGGCCGGAGAGCACCGGCCCGACCCGGAGGCCGCCGACCCTGAGGCCGCAGGCACGGCCGGAGGGGACCGGACGGGCGCCCCCGCACCGTCGGCGGGTGCCCCCGAAGTGTCGACAAGCGATGGCGCGCAGTCGGCCGGTCGCCCCGAAGCGCCGACCGGCAACCCTGCGGAGCTGCCAGGCCGCCCCGAAGCGCCGACCGGCAACCCTGCGGAGCTGCCAGGTCGCCCCGAAGCGCCGACCGGCAACCCCGCGGAGCTCTCAGGCAGCCCCGAAGCGCAGGCAGACGCCCCCGCACCGCCCCCGAACGCCCCCGAGAACCCCCCGCGCCCCGCCACCCCCGCCCGCGTCGGGCGCCTCGCCCGGACCTGGCGTCACCGCTACCTCCGTTGGCCCAAACGCGTCGCCCTCACGCTCCTCCTCGTCCTTCTCCTCCCGACCCTCGCCGCCGGGATCGCCCTCCGGGTGAACTACGCCGGAGACCTGGCGCCCGGTACGCAGACCAGGAACCGTGACGCGATCTGGCTGGGGCATGCCTGGGTGGACGGGCGGAAGGGGGACGCGGACTTCAAGGCGCTGGCGGCGCGGCTGCGGAGTACCGGGATCCGGGATCTGTACGTGCACGCGGGCCCGCTGGAGCACGACGGGACGTTGCCCGCGACGGCGTACCCGTCGGCGGGCTGGCTGATCGCGGCCGTGCACCGTCAGCTGGACGGCGTGCGGGTCCAGGCCTGGCTCGGTGACGAGCTGGCGAGCGAGGGGCCGGTCGGGCTACGGCTGGAGCGGGACGCGACCCGGGCCGCCGTCGTGCGCTCCACCCGCCAGATCCTCGCGGCCGGCTTCGACGGCGTCCACTTCGACCTGGAACCCCTCCACTCGGGCAACCGCGACTACCTCTCCCTCCTCGACGACCTGCACCGGGTCACCAAGGCCCGCGGCGTCCCCCTCTCCGTCGCCGCCCACCAGATCGACCCGCTCCCGGTGGCCAACTCCGTCCGCGGCGCCCTCACCGGACACCCCAAGTGGTGGTCCCAGTCCTACTTCGGCCAGGTCGCCCGCCGCGTCGACCAGATCGCGGTCATGTCGTACGACACGGCCATGCCACTGGAGAGCCTGTACGGCGGCTATGTCGCCCAGCAGACCTCCCTCGCCCTCGAAGTCACCCCGAAATCAACCGACTTGCTGATGGGGCTGCCCTTCTTCCACGAGGACGACATGAGCCACCACGGGTCCGCCGAGACGGTCGCGGCGGCCGTACGCGGCACCCGTCTCGGCCTCTCCCGCACGGACCGCCGCCGCGAACACTTCGGCGTCGCCCTGTACGTCGACTTCGCCGCGAAGGAGTCAGACTGGACGGCGTACCGCGAAGGATGGGTCCGATGAGGCTGCGCTTCCGGGACCACTACGAGTACAACCTTCAACAGACGGTCATGTGTCTGGAGAACCCGAGTTCGCGCGTGCCATGATCTGGACGCGCACCGTGCTCGGCGCGCACCGGAGGTTGGGGGACAGATGCACTGGTATCTGGTGGGGTTCGCCGTGCTGGCCGTGACGGCCCTCGCGGGGTTCGGGATCGCCGCGATCGCGACCGGCTGGTTGCCGCCGTGGGCCCGCCGCCGCGTGCTGCGGGCCAAGGTGTGGGGCTACGGCTCGGTGCTGTCGGCCGTCGGCATGTCCCTGTTCATGTTCCTCGGGCCGTTCCGCGGGCCCGACGCCGACATGACGCCCTACGCGATGACCGGGCTGGCCCTTTTCCTCGTGGGCACGGTGCTTCAGGTGGCCGGGCAGCGCCCCGGCCGTCCCGTAGGTCCCGCAAGCCGATGAACCCGGACTGGCACCTGGCGCTGGGCCTCGCCGCGGGCGTGCTCCTGGGGCTGGGCGCCGCCGCCGGGATCGCCGCCGTACGCACCGGCTGGCTGCCGAGGCGGGCGCGCGGCCGGGTCGTCAGAGCGCGGCTGTGGGGCCGGGCGACGCTGGTGGTGACGGCGTCCCTCGGGCTGCAGCCGCTGGCCCTGGCCCTGTTCGGTCCCGGCCCCGTCCAGTTCGCCGCCTCGCTCGCGTGCGGTGCCGGGATCATCACCAGCGTCGTCATGCGGCAGCGCGCGATGCGCGACCGCCGCCGCTCCGGCCCCGCTACGACTCCCGGTCCCGCCGCCTGATCTTCGACCCCAGCCACACCAGCGGGTCGTACTTGCGGTCGACCGCCCTTTCCTTCAAGGGAATCAGGGCGTTGTCCGTGATCTTGATGCCTTCGGGGCAGACCTCCGTGCAGCACTTGGTGATGTTGCAGTAGCCGAGGCCGTGTTCGTCCTGCGCGGTGCGCTTGCGGTCCAGGCCCGACTCCGCCGCCGCGTCCAGCGGATGCATGTCCAGCTCGGCGACCCGCATGAGGAAGCGCGGCCCGGCGAACGCCGGTTTGTTCTCCTCGTGGTCGCGGACGACATGGCAGGTGTCCTGGCACAGGAAGCACTCGATGCACTTGCGGAACTCCTGCGACCGGTCCACGTCCTCCTGCCGCATTCGGTACTCGCCGGGACCCAGGTCGGCAGGGGGGACGAAGGCGGGTACCTCCCTCGCCTTGGCGTAGTTGAAGCCCACGTCCGTGACGAGATCGCGTACGACGGGGAAGGCGCGCAGCGGTGTGACGGTGATCGTCTCCTCCCGCGTGAACACCGACATCCGTGTCATGCACATCAGCCGCGGCCGCCCGTTGATCTCCGCCGAACACGAACCGCACTTGCCCGCCTTGCAGTTCCAGCGCACGGCCAGGTCGGGGGCCTGGGTCGCCTGGAGCCGGTGGATGATGTCCAGCACCACCTCACCGTCGTTCACCTCCACCGCGAAGTCCTTCAGGCCGCCGCCCTTGATGTCCCCGCGCCACACCTTGAAGCGGGCCTCATAGCTGCTCACTCGTACAGCTCCTCTTCGGCGAGGTACTTGACCAGCTCCTCCTTCTCGAAGAGGGCGAGCAGGTCGGGGCGAATGGGTTCGGTGGTCTCGCGTACGAGGTCGATCTGGCCCGCCACGGGGTCGGTGGCCGCCAACCCGCCCGTCGGGTCGGTCAGTTGGCACAGCAGGTTGATCCGGCGCCAGGACCGCTCCATCGCCGGGTGGTCCTCGCGGGTGTGGCCGCCACGGGACTCCGTACGCTCCAGGGCCGCCCGCGCCACGCACTCGCTGACCAGCAGCATGTTCCGCAGGTCGAGGGCGAGATGCCAGCCGGGGTTGAACTGCCGGTGGCCCTCCACGCCCGCCCGGCGCGCCCGGAGCCGCAGGTCCGCGAGCTTCTCCAGCGCCTGCTCCATCTCCGCCTCGCGGCGGATGATGCCGACCAGGTCGTTCATCGCCTGCTGGAGTTCCTGGTGGAGGGTGTACGGGTTCTCGGGCGGGCGCCCGTTCTCCTGGCCCGGTTCGGGTCCCTCGGCCGAGAAGGGCCGCAGCGCCTCCGCGGCGGCCGTGTCGACCTGGATGTCGTCCACGGCGGGGCGGGCCCCGCCGAGCCCGGCCGCGTACTCCGCCGCGTGCAGCCCCGCCCGCCGCCCGAAGACCAGCAGGTCGGAGAGGGAGTTGCCGCCGAGCCGGTTGGAGCCGTGCATGCCGCCTGCGACCTCGCCGGCCGCGAAGAGCCCGGGGACGCCGCGTGCCGCCGCCGTGTCCGACTCGACCGCGATACCGCCCATGACGTAGTGGCAGGTGGGGCCGACCTCCATGGCCTCCGCCGTGATGTCGACGTCCGCCAGCTCCTTGAACTGGTGGTACATGGACGGCAGCCGGCGCCGGATCACCTCGGCCGGCATACGGGTGGAGACGTCCAGGAAGACGCCGCCGTGCGGGGAGCCGCGGCCCGCCTTCACCTCGGAGTTGATGGCCCTGGCCACCTCGTCGCGGGGCAGCAGTTCAGGGGGGCGGCGGTTGTGGTCCGGGTCTTCGTACCAGCGGTCGCCCTCCTCCTCGGACTGCGCGTACTTCTCCTTGAAGACGTCCGGGATGTAATCGAACATGAACCGCTTGCCGTCGGAGTTCCTGAGCACTCCGCCGTCGCCGCGCACCGACTCGGTGACGAGGATGCCCTTCACCGACGGCGGCCAGACCATGCCCGTCGGGTGGAACTGCACGAACTCCATGTTCAGCAGCGGAGCTCCGGCCAGCAGCGCGAGGGCGTGCCCGTCGCCCGTGTACTCCCACGAGTTCGACGTCACCTTGAAGGACTTGCCGATACCGCCCGTGGAGATCACGACGGAGGGTGCTTCGAGGGTGAAGAAACGGCCGGACTCGCGCTCGTAGCAGAACACCCCGGAGACGCGACTGCCGTCCTTCAGGACCCGGGTGACGGTGCACTCCTGGAACACCTTGAGCCGGCTCTCGTAGTCACCGGTCTCCTTCATGTCCTCCTGCTGGAGCGACACGATCTTCTGCTGGAGGGTCCGGATCAGTTCTAGCCCGGTCCGGTCGCCGACGTGCGCGAGCCGCGGATACTCGTGTCCGCCGAAGTTGCGCTGTGAGATCCGCCCGTCCTTCGTACGGTCGAAGAGGGCACCCCAGGTCTCCAGCTCCCATACGCGGTCGGGGGCTTCCTGGGCGTGCAGCTCGGCCATCCGCCACTGGTTGAGGAACTTCCCGCCGCGCATGGTGTCGCGGAAGTGGACCTGCCAGTTGTCGTGGGAGTTGACGTTGGCCATCGCCGCGGCGATGCCGCCCTCGGCCATCACCGTGTGCGCCTTGCCGAACAGCGACTTGCAGATCACGGCCGTACGGGCGCCCCGTTCGCGCGCCTCGATGGCGGCGCGCAGTCCGGCGCCCCCGGCACCGACCACGACGACGTCCCACTCCTGCCGGTCGACCACGGACATCAAAAGGCCCCACTCATCTAGAAGAAGCGCGGATCGTCGAAGGCGCCGGACGCGACCAGATACACGTAGAAGTCGGCGAGTGCCACACTCACCAACGACGCCCAGGCGAGCAGCATGTGATGGGCATTCAGCTTCCCGACCCACTGCCACATCCGGTAGCGCACCGGATGCTTGGAGAAGTGCTTCAGTTTCCCGCCGACGATGTGCCGGCAGGAGTGGCAGGAGAGGGTGTACGCCCAGATCAGCGTGATGTTGACCAGGAACACCAGGGTGCCCAGGCCCATGTGGCCCCAGCGGTAGTGCTCGTCGCGGAAGGAGAGCACCGTGTCGTACGTGAGGATCCCCGCGACGACGATGGCCGCGTAGAAGAAGTACCGGTGGATGTTCTGCAGGATCAGCGGGAAGCGGGTCTCGCCGGAGTACTTCTTGTGCGGCTCAGGCACCGCGCAGGCCGGGGGTGACATCCAGAAGCCGCGGTAGTAGGCCTTGCGGTAGTAGTAGCAGGTCAGGCGGAAGCCGAGCGGGAAGATCAGGATGATGACCGCCGGGGAGATGGCCCACCAGCTGCCGAAGAGATCGGCGTTGGGGCCGGCGTGCATCGTCCCGCACCGCTCCGCCAGACAGGGCGAGTAGAACGGCGAGACATACGGTGCGGCGTAGTAGTGCGCGTCGGCGAACGCCCGCCACGTCGAGTAGATGACGAACGCCAGCAGACCGGCGGCGGTGGCGGCGGGGGCCAGCCACCACCGGTCGGTCCGCAGATGCGGGGAGGCGATCGCGGCGCGCGTACCGGTGTGTACACCGCCGCTGTTCAGATGGGGTTCCGTACCAGTGGCCAAGGGAGAGCTCCGGTCGGGGTCGGGTCAGGGGGCGTGCCGGTCGCGGGCGCCGAGACCCTCGTCGTCCGAGTCCGTCCACAAGGCGTCGTCGTACGGGGTGTCGGGGATGCGCACGAGGTCGGGGCGCTGTGGCGAGGTGGCACCGGGGGCCGTCTCACGCAGCAGCGCGACGCTCTCGCGCAGATGGTCGGCGTCGGTACGGACGCGGCGCATCTCGAGCCCGCCGCTGCCGATCTCCTGTTCCAGGCGGCCCACTGACCGGTTCAGGTCGTCGAGGCAGCGCTGCACTGACATCAGGTCGTCTTGCACGGACATGACGTGACCTCACTTCCGCGGGCCGTCGGGCCCCTGGGTGGCAACGTTCATGCGCCTGCGAGTGTTGCGCGTCACACCTGCCGGTGTGAAGGGACGTGCACCAATTGGCGGGCGTGCGCTGGGGGCGCCGGCCCCTGGGGATTGCGCCCCCGGACCCCGGATTCGGCCTCAACGGCCGTGTCCTCAGACGTCGGACGGGCCGAAGCGAGCCGGCCGGCGTTGCGCCGCACGGGTGGGCTTGCCCTCACTCCTCGCGTGTCGCCACTGACAGGCGAACCCTTTCCTCTTCAGTGGGTCCGTAGATCTGATCAGCTCCATATATCCGCAAATATACCGCCAAATGTGATCAGAACCCCTGTTCACCCACGGAGCGGCTCGTCCCGGAGGTTGCAGTGATGTCCCACGACGGCGTCGGACTGCGCGCGGTGATGCGCTCGGTCGCGTTCCTCACCGCTGGCGCGCTCGCGGTACCCGCCCTCAGCGCGTGCAGCTCGGAGGACGCGGCGGGCCAGCCCGTCGCCGGGCAGGACATCGCGCCCGCCTCCCGCGACCTGGTCGCCGACGGCGGCACCCTGCACTGGGCCGTGGACGCCGTGCCGGAGACCCTGAACACGTTCCAGGCCGACGCCGACTCCGCGACCTCGCGGGTCGTCGGCGCCGTACTGCCGGCGATGTACCGGCTCGACCGGAACGGGCGACCGCAGATCAACCCCGACTACCTGGAGTCCGCGAAGGTCGTCGAGACCGAGCCCAGGCAGGTCGTGCTGTACAAGCTCAACCAGCAGGCGGTCTGGAGCGACGGACGCGAGATCGGCGCCGCCGACTTCGCCGCCCAGTGGCGCGCCCTGTCCGGCAAGGACAGCGCCTACTGGACGGCCCGCAACGCCGGCTACGACCGCATCGAGAAGATCGAGCGCGGGAAGAACAACCTGGAGGTCCGCGTCACCTTCAGCCGGCCCTACGCCGACTGGAAGTCGCTGTTCTCGCCGCTGTACCCGAAGGACGTCATGGGCACCCCGGACACCTTCAACGACGGGGCGCGAAGGAAACTGAAGGTCACCGCGGGACCCTTCGCGCTGAAGAAGGTGAACCGCAAGGACGGCGAGGTCCGCCTCACCCGCAACCCGCGCTGGTGGGGCCGCCCCACCAAGCTCGCCGAGATCGACCTGGTCGCCGTCCCCCGCGCCGAGCGGACCACCGCGCTCGCCGCCGGCAGACTGGACCTGGCCGACATCGCCCCCTCCGAGGCCGAGCGGATCACGCTCGCCGGCCAGGACAAGGGCAGCACCCCCCTCCAGGGCCCCGGCGCGACGATCACACCCGCAAAGGCGCTGCGCTCCTGGGCCCGCGCGTACGGCTCCGACGAGAACGCCTCCGACGAGGAGACCCAGGCCCGCAAGAAGCGGCGCAAGGCCATCGCGAAGTACGCGGGCCAGCAGTCGGCCCTGAGCGGTTTCGTGGTCCGCAAGTCCCTCGAACCCGTCTACACCCAGCTCGCCCTCAACGGCTCCGAGGGCCCGCTCGCCGACGAACGCGTCCGCCGCGCCGTGGCCCGCGCCCTCGACCGCCAGGAGCTCGCCCAGGTGGTCCTCAAGCCGCTGGGCCTGCCCGCCGTGCCGGTCGGCAGCCACCTCGCCCTCTCCGGCCAGCAGGCGTACGCCGACAACAGCGGCGCCCTCGGCGGCCAGGACACCGCCGAGGCCCAGGCGCTGCTCACCGACGCCGGATGGGTGCCCGGCGGGCCGGTCACGGAGCAGAAGCCGGACAAGGCGGCCGGGTCCCGGGGCAAGGCGGCCGGCTCCCCGGGCAGCAAGGCGGACTCCGGGGACGGCACCGGCAAGGACGGGCAGTACATCGTCGGCGAGGACAACAAGCCCGGCGAGGCCGACCGGGAGAAGAAGAAGGACCCCAAGGACCACACCGGGCAGCACAGGAAGAAGCACTCCGGGCAGCACGCGGACGAGCAGGCCGGCAAGCACCTCGACGGGAAGCAGTACTCCCGCCAGGGCGGGGCACCGGGGGCGTACGCGCCCAAGGGCACGGCCGCTCCGGCGGGCGCCGCGGCCAATGCGCTCGCCAAGGACGGCAAGCCCCTGACGCTCCGCTTCGTCCTGCCCTCCGGCACCGGCGCGGAGCCGCTGCGCGCCGTCGCCGACCGCATCGCGCAGATGCTCCAGCGCATCGGCATCCGTACAGAACTGAACAAGGTTTCGGACGACAGCTACTTCAAGGACCACATCGCCTCGGGCCAGTACGACCTGGCGCTGTACTCGTGGCCCGCCTCCGCCTTCCCGGCCACCGACGCCCGCCCGATCTTCGCCAAGCCGGTGCCGGCCGCCGACGGCTCCCTGAGCGTCGAGCAGAACTACACCCGCGTCGGCACCGACCAGGTCGACCAGCTCTTCGACCAGGCTATTTCCACGCTCGACGAGGACGAGGAGCGCGCCCTCGTCCGCAAGGCCGACGCCCGGATCTGGGCCGCCGCCGGCTCGATCCCCCTCTACCAGCGCCCCCAGCTCACCGCCGCCCGCACCAACCTCGCCAACACCGGCGCCTTCGGCTTCCAGACCCCGATCTACGAGGACATGGGCTTCCTGAAGAAGGACGCGAACCCGTCGGCGGCCCCGAGCGCCCCCTGAAGGGGCCGCGCCCCTTCAGGGGCGCGGGGAACTGCGCGCTCAGCCCCCACTGCCCGCACTGTGAGAACCGCCCCGGTCCGCCCCCATTCCGCCCCGTCGAGCCACAGCGGCAGCGGCCACGTACCATGGGGTAAGGCCGTGGCGTGTTCAGCCCGGCAGGCCCCGCGCTGCGGAGGCCGTCCACTCACTCCGGGAGAAGCGCCTCAATATGGCCACGCGCCACGACATCCGCAACGTCGCCATCGTCGCCCACGTCGACCATGGCAAGACCACCCTGGTCGATGCCATGCTCAAGCAGGCCGGTGCCTTCGCCGCGCACGCCGCCGAGTCGCTCGACGACCGCATGATGGACAGCAACGACCTGGAGCGTGAGAAGGGCATCACGATCCTGGCCAAGAACACGGCCGTGAAGTACCACCCCAAGGCTGGCGGCGACGTCGTCACCATCAACATCATCGACACCCCCGGCCACGCCGACTTCGGCGGCGAGGTCGAGCGCGGTCTGTCGATGGTGGACGCGGTCGTCCTCCTCGTCGACGCCTCCGAGGGCCCGCTGCCCCAGACCCGCTTCGTGCTGCGCAAGGCGCTGCAGGCCCGCCTGCCCGTCATCCTGTGCATCAACAAGACGGACCGCCCGGACTCGCGCATCGACGAGGTCGTGAACGAGGCGTACGACCTCTTCCTCGACCTCGACGCCGACGAGGAGCAGATCGAGTTCCCGATCGTCTACGCGTGTGCGCGTGACGGCGTGGCCTCGCTGACCAAGCCGGAGGACGGCACCGTCCCGGCCGACAGCGACAGCCTGGAGCCGTTCTTCACCACGATCCTGGAGTCCGTCCCGGCCCCGTCGTACGACGAGTCCGTGCCGCTCCAGGCCCACGTGACGAACCTGGACGCCGACAACTTCCTCGGCCGTATCGCGCTGCTCCGCGTCGAGCAGGGCGAGCTGCGCAAGGGCCAGACCGTCACGTGGATCAAGCGCGACGGCACGATGTCCAACGTGCGCATCACCGAGCTGCTGATGACCGAGGCGCTCACCCGCAAGCCCGCCGAGGTGGCCGGCCCCGGTGACATCTGCGCCGTCGCCGGTATCCCGGACATCATGATCGGCGAGACTCTGGCCGACCCCGAGAACCCGATCGCGCTGCCGCTGATCACGGTCGACGAGCCGGCGATCTCGATGACGATCGGTACGAACACCTCGCCGCTGGTCGGCCGTGGTGGCACGGGCAAGGGCGCGGACGCCAAGGCCGCGGTCAAGGACAAGGACCGCAAGGTCACCGCCCGCCAGGTCAAGGACCGCCTCGACCGCGAGCTGGTCGGTAACGTCTCCCTGCGTGTGCTCGACACCGAGCGCCCGGACGCCTGGGAGGTCCAGGGCCGTGGTGAGCTCGCGCTCGCCATCCTGGTCGAGCAGATGCGCCGCGAGGGCTTCGAGCTGACGATCGGCAAGCCGCAGGTCGTCACGCAGCAGATCGACGGCAAGACCCATGAGCCGGTCGAGCGCATGACGATCGACGTGCCCGAGGAGCACATGGGCGCGGTCACGCAGCTCATGGGCGTCCGCAAGGGCCGCATGGACAACATGTCCAACCACGGCTCGGGCTGGGTCCGCCTGGAGTTCGTCGTTCCCTCCCGCGGCCTCATCGGCTTCCGGACCGAGTTCCTGACCGGTACGCGCGGAACGGGCATCGCCCACTCCATCCACGAGGGCCACGAGCCGTGGTTCGGCACGCTGACGACCCGTAACAACGGTTCGCTGGTCGCCGACCGCGCGGGCGCCGTCACCGCGTTCGCGATGACGAACCTCCAGGAGCGCGGCGTGCTGTTCACCGACCCCGGCACCGAGGTGTACGAGGGCATGATCGTCGGCGAGAACTCCCGCGCCGACGACATGGACGTGAACATCACCAAGGAGAAGAAGCTCACCAACATGCGGTCCGCCGCCGCCGACTCGTTCGAGGCGATCGTCCCGCCGCGCAAGCTCTCCCTGGAGCAGTCGCTCGAGTTCTGCCGCGACGACGAGTGCGTCGAGGTGACCCCGGAGGCCGTTCGCATCCGCAAGGTCGTCCTCGACCAGAAGGAGCGCGGTCGCACCGCCAGCCGCGCCAAGCACGGCTGATCGACTGTGCAGTAACGGCTGAGCAATCGGCCGGCTGAGCCCGGGTGCCCCCATTGATGGGGGCACCCGGGCTTTTTTCAACCCGTTTTCTCCGCACCTCGTGTCCGAAATGCGGAACCTCCCGCCCGATACGCATGTAACACGTCCGTTTCGCGGGCTTCTCCCTCAGATCATTTTGTCCAGATTTTGGAAGATGTACGCGTGAGCTGTGATGGAACCGAGACCTAAAGGCAGTGGTCGGTATCTGGCTCATGTCAGATAGTTAGCCGCGTAACGCTCGGGTCAATGGGTCATGCGCTGTGGGGACAGCGCCGACTCACGAGCACAGTGGGGTGTTTGACCCTCCGTCAGGGGTGTCGGAGGTCAATCAGAGGCCCCTCCTGTCCGTGCACCGGTTGAGTCATGAGGAGGCACCAGATGCCAACTACGCGTGTTCACCTGCGAGTTGTCGCACGCCGCGCCCTGGCGCACAGCGACCGCTAGGCATACGTCTCTCCTGATCCGCATGGTCCGAACGTGGCCGCCCACACCCTGTGGCGGCCGCGGAATCGGCGTACCCATGAAATGGACGAACCATGACGAGTCCGATCGAGATCGAGGGCGCGGAAGCCTCCACCGAGGTCGACGAGCAGACGAAGCAGAAGCGTTCCGCCGAGCCGGAGCTGCTGGAGGGCCGATCGCCCGGCCAGCTGATGTGGCGCCGGTTCAAGCGCGACCGCAGCGGTGTCGTCTCCGCGTACATCGTGATCTTCTTCTTCCTGATCGCCGCCCTCGCTCCGCTGATCTCGAAGCTGTACGGCAAGAACCCGTACACGCTCTACGGGCAGGACAACCCGCTGCTCCTGAACGACTTCAACATGCCGTCGGGTCCCAACGGCGGCATCACCTCGGAGTACTGGTTCGGGATCGAACCCACCCTGGGGCGCGATGTGTTCATGCAGCTCCTGTACGGCATGCGCACCTCGCTGTACACGGCGCTCGCGGCGACGATCGCGATGGTCTTCATGGGGGTGCTGATCGGGCTGGTCGGCGGCTACTTCGGCGGCAAGGTCGACTACTGGCTCGGCCGGCTCACGGACTTCCTGCTCGCCTTCCCGCAGCAGCTGTTCATGATCGCGGCGATGCCGGTGATCACCGTGGCGTTCGTCGCTCCTGACGAGGAGACGCCCACCTACATCCACGCGCTCGCGATCATCGGAGTCCTGTGGTTCCTCGGCTGGATGGGCCTCGCCCGGCTCATCCGGGCGGTCACGCTCTCGCTGCGCGAGCGGGAGTTCGTGGAGGCCGCGAAGGTCGCGGGCGCCTCGCCGTGGCGGATCATCCGCAAGGAACTGCTGCCCAACCTCGTCACACCGATCCTGGTGCAGGGCACGTACATGCTGCCCAGCACCATTCTGTCGGTCGCGTTTCTCTCCTTCGTCGGTGTCGGCTACACCGAACCGACCCCCGACTGGGGCCGGATGTTCGCCATCGGGTCGGACATCTACGAACAGGACCCGGTCTACATGTTCTTCCCGGGTGTCGCCATGGTCGTCTTCGTCGTGGCGTTCAACCTCCTCGGTGACTCGGTCCGGGACGCCTTCGATCCCAAGACGGGCCGCTGACTCCGAGTACGGGGGGTGTCGCTGCCACCCGGGAGCCGGCGACGACCGGCCGTGCACTGCCAAGCAGCACCAGTGGATCACTGATCACAACTCACAGGCAGGTGGACTCGACTCCATGAGCATCCTCAGTTCCCGCAGAGCGCGGACCGCCGTCGTCGCGGTCGCGGCCGGCGCCCTCGCGCTGGCAGGCTGCAGCAGCAGTGACAACGGCAACTCCACGAACAAGAGCAAGGACAAGAAGGAGGCCGCGGCCCAGTCCGCCGCGGTCAAGATCGGCACCGCGGCGGACTCGACGGGGCCTGCCGAAGAGGTCACGGGCGCCAAGCCCGGCGGCACGGTACAGGTGTACGAGGAGGACGACTTCTCGCACCTCGACCCGGGCCAGATCTACGTCAGCGACGCCGGCCTGCTCTCCAAGCTCATCTTCCGCGGCCTGACCACGTACAAGGAGGACGCCAAGGGCGGCCTCACCGTGATCGGTGACCTCGCGACCGACGCCGGCAAGATGTCGGACGGCGGCAAGACGTGGACGTACACGCTGAAGGACGGCGTGAAGGACGAGACCGGTCATGTGATCGACGCGAACGACATCCGGCACACCTTCGAGCGGCTCTACGACCCGTTCATCACCGACGGTCCGTCCTACATCCAGCAGTGGCTGTCCGGTGCCGGCACCACGTACCGCAAGGCCTACACGGGTCCGTTCAAGGGCAAGCACCTGCCGGACACCGTCCTCGCGACCCCGGACGACAAGACGGTCGTCTTCCACTTCTCGGCCGCGCAGCCCGACCTGCCGCAGGCGCTGGCCATGGCCGGCTACTCCGTCGTCCCCGAGAAGACGGACACCAAGGCCAAGTACGACACCAAGCCCGTCGCCATCGGCCCGTACAAGGTCTCGGAGTTCAAGGCCGGCAAGAGCGTCAAGCTGGTCAAGAACACCAACTGGGACGCGAAGACGGACGCCATGCGTCACCAGTACGTCGACGGCTTCAACATCGACATCAACCACGACGACGAGGACCAGACCAAGACGATCCTCGCCGACCGCGGCGACGCCAAGAACGCCATCATGATGACCGGTCAGGTCGCCACCACCCAGGTGCAGAAGGTGGTCTCCGACCCGGCGGCGATGAAGCGCACGATCCAGGGCTACGCCCCGTACGTGTGGCAGATGAACTTCAACATGGACCGCCTCAAGGACAAGAAGATCCGCGACGCGATCACCTACGCCATGCCGTCCACCGCGGTGTACAAGGCGGACGGTGGCGCGTATGGCGGTGAGGTCGCCAACAGCCTGATGTCGCCCACCACTCCGGGCTACCAGAAGGACTACGACCCGTTCGGCCGGGCCAAGCACCCCAACGGTGACATCGCCAAGGCCAAGAAGCTGATCGAGGAAGCCGGCGCCAAGGGCAAGAAGATCGTCTACGCCTACGCCAACATCCCGGTCCGCCAGCAGCAGGCCGTGCTCGTCGAGAACGCCCTCGGCAAGATCGGTCTCGACGTCCAGAAGAAGGAAGTCGACGCCGCCACCTGGTACGAGCAGATCGGCAAGGTCGACAACGGCTTCGACATCTACATGACCGGCTGGGGCCAGGACTGGTCCTCCGCCTCCACCGTCTTCCCGCCGCTGTACGACGGCACGCAGATCCAGGACGGCGCGTCGAACTACTCGCACATCAACGACGACCACGTGAACTCGGAGATCGTCCGCATCCAGAAGATCACGGACACCGCCGAGGCCACCAAGGCCTGGACCGCGCTCAACCAGTACATCAGCGAGAAGGTCAACCCGGCGTCGCCGATCTACTACACCAAGGTGTTCCAGATCGCCGGCACCAACGTGGGCGGCCTGCGCTACTCCACGGTGACGAGCTACACCGACCCGACCCGGGTCTTCCTCAAGAGCTGACCACCCTCCCGGGGCGCACTCCAGCGAGTGCGCCCCGGGCGCTCCTGTCCCTGGCCGCCGTCCTGAGAGCAGCGTTCCGCCATGCTTCGATTCATCCTTCGCCGGACGTTCGGCGCGATGCTCATCCTCCTGCTGATCAGCGCCTTCACGTTCTTCATGTACTACGCGATCCCCCAGGACCCGGCCACCCTCGCGTGCGGCAAGAACTGCACACCGGACGCGCTGGCGATCATCCACAAGAACCTGGGGCTCGACGAGTCGATCCCGGTGCAGTACTGGAAGTTCCTCTCCGGCATCTTCGTCGGACGGGACTTCGCCGTGGGCCACTGCCCGGCCCCCTGCTTCGGTGTCTCCTTCCGTGACCAGCAGATGGTCTGGGACACGATCATGGACCGCTTCCCGCTGACGCTGTCCCTCACCATCGGCGGCCTGATCGTCTTCCTCATCGTCGGCCTCGGCACCGGCATGATCGCCGCCCGCTACCGGGGAACCTGGCTCGACAAGGTCTTCAGCTCCATCTCGCTGGTGCTGAGCTCGTTCCAGATCTACTTCCTCGGCCCGATCATGCTCGGCATCTTCGTCTACAGCACCGGCTGGCTGGACAAGCCCAAGTACGTGCCGTTCACGGAGAATCCGGCGCAGTGGTTCATGGGACTGCTGATCCCCTGGGTCGTCATGTCCGTGATCTTCACCGCCAACTACACGCGCATGGCGCGCTCGACGATGATCGAGCAGCTCCAGGAGGAACATGTGCGCGCGGCCCGCGCGAAGGGCATGACCGGCAGATACGTCTTCTTCCGGTACGCCTGGCGCGGCTCGCTGATCCCGATCCTCACCATCCTCGGCATGGACCTCTCCGCGCTGCTCGGCGGCGCCGTCGTCACCGAGTTCACCTTCGGCCTCGCGGGCATCGGCCGGCTCGCCGTGGACTCGGTCGTCGGCAAGGACCTGCCGAAACTCATGGGCGTGATGCTCTTCAGCGCCGCGTTCATCCTGCTGCTCAACGTGATCGTGGATGCCCTGTACGCCGTGATCGACCCGCGTGTGCGGCTGTCCTAGTGCTTGAGGAGACCTCTCAGTGACCACACTCACCAAGCCCGAGGACGGCGCGGCGCCGGCCGGCTCCGACGCGTTCCTCTCGGTCCGCGACCTTCAGGTGCGGTTCTCCACGGAGGACGGCGTCGTCAAGGCGGTCGACGGGCTCTCCTTCGACCTGGAACGCGGTACGACACTCGGCATCGTCGGCGAGTCCGGGTCCGGGAAGTCCGTCACCAACCTGACCATCCTGGGCCTGCACTCCCCGCTGAACACCACGATCGAGGGCGAGATCGTCCTCGACGGCAAGGAACTCATCACCGCCACCGAGACCGAGCTGGAGCGGCTGCGCGGCAACAAGATGGCGATGATCTTCCAGGACGCGCTGACCGCGCTGTCGCCGTACCACACCGTGGGCCGGCAGATCGGCGAGCCGTTCCGCAAGCACACCGGGGCGTCCAAGAAGGAGGCGCGGGACCGGGCCATCGAGATGCTGGGGAAGGTCGGCATCCCGCACCCCCAACAGCGCGTGGACGACTATCCCCACCAGTTCTCCGGCGGTATGCGTCAGCGCGCGATGATCGCGATGTCCCTGGTCTGCAACCCGGACCTGCTGATCGCCGACGAGCCGACGACGGCCCTCGACGTCACCGTCCAGGCGCAGATCCTGGACCTGCTGAAGGACCTCCAGCAGGAGTTCGGCTCCGCGATCATCATGATCACCCATGACCTCGGTGTGGTCGCCAACATGGCGGACGACCTGCTCGTGATGTACGCGGGCCGGGCGGTGGAGCGCGGCACGGTCCGCGAGGTGCTCAAGAGTCCGCAACACCCGTACACCTGGGGCCTGCTGGCCTCCATGCCGCGCCTGTCGGCGGACGTGGACGAGCCGCTGACCCCCATTCCGGGCACACCCCCGTCGCTGCTGAACCCTCCCTCGGGATGCCCGTTCCATCCGCGGTGCGCCTTCCGGAGCGAGGTCGAGGGCTCCGACCGGTGTGTGGACATCCGGCCCGAACTGCCGGTGGGGCGCGGCGCCGCCTGCCATCTCACGCCGGACCAGAAGAGCCGCATCTTCACCGAAACGATTCGGCCCAGGCTGGGCTGAGGGGACTGACTGTGAGCGACGCTGTGAGCGACGAGAAGACCGCGGTCGCGGCCGACGTGATCCCCGGGCAGCGGGACGCGGACCCGGCCGAACCGCTGATGCGGGTGCGCGACCTGAAGAAGTACTTCCCGGTGAAGGGAGGCTTCCCGATCCGCCGCACAATCGGTGACGTGCAGGCCGTGGACGGCGTCTCCTTCGACGTCTTCCCCGGTGAAAGCCTGGGCCTGGTCGGCGAGTCGGGCTGCGGCAAGTCCACGACGGGACGGCTGCTGACCCGTCTCCTGGAGCCCACGCAGGGCACGATCTCGTACCAGGGCAAGGACATCAGCCGCTCCACCCGGCGCCAGCTGGCCCCGATCCGCTCCGAGATCCAGATGATCTTCCAGGACCCGTACGCCTCGCTGAACCCCCGCCAGACGGTCGGCACCATCATCTCCTCCCCGATGGAGATCAACGGCGTCAATCCGCCCGGCGGCCGCGAGGCCCGCGTACGCGAACTCCTGGAGACGGTCGGCCTCAACCCCGAGCACTACAACCGCTTCCCGCACGAGTTCTCCGGCGGTCAGCGTCAACGCATCGGTGTGGCACGGGCATTGGCGCTCTCGCCGAAGCTGATCGTGGCGGACGAACCGGTCTCCGCGCTCGACGTCTCCATCCAGGCGCAGGTGGTCAACCTGCTCCAGGAGGTCCAGCGGGAGATGGGCATCGCGTTCGTCTTCATCGCCCACGACCTCGCCATCGTCCGCCACTTCTCGCAGCGCGTGGCGGTCATGTACCTCGGCAAGATCGTGGAGATCGCCGACCGTACGTCGCTGTACACCGGACCGCGCCACCCCTACACCCACGCGCTGATGTCGGCCGTTCCCGACGCGGACATCGACGCCGAGAAGAAGGAACGCATCCGCCTCCAGGGCGACGTGCCGTCCCCGATCTCGCCGCCCTCCGGCTGCCGCTTCCGTACGCGCTGCTGGAAGGCGCAGGACAAGTGCGCGCAGGAGGAACCGCCACTGATCCGGCTGTCGGGCAACGCCGAGGGGCATTTGACGGCCTGTCACTTCCCCGAGGACCCGACGATCGAGGCGCGGGCCGAGGACATCGTGCTGGACCCGGCGCTGGCGGCGCTGGAGGGCAACGACGACTAAGCGCTCCGCTGGAAATCCGGTGCGTCGTCCGCGGGCCCGTCGTGGCTGGTCGCTCCCCCACTCTCGGCTTCGCTCGAGCGGGGGGACCCCCATCGCGGCGGAGCCGCATGTCGACACAGCCCCGCGCCCCTTCAGGGCGCTGCCGTACCGCACCGGACTTCGTCGGACCCGTTTAGGGCACCACCTGGACCCGGCATCAGCGTCCCGCCGAAGCCGGGTCCTGGGTGGCACTGCCACCGAACGCACCTGACAGATCGCGGTCAGGGAGGCTATGCTCCCCGCGATGATGACTCCCTCTGTTCAGAGATTGGGGGCCCCGTCCACGCAAGGTGAGTGCTGATGCTCACTCAGACCGCGTACGGGGACTCCTCCCTTTCCTACTGGCGCCTTTCCTTCTGGCCGCGCGTGCGAGAGTTCGCCGTGCCGCCGTCCATGATCGAGACTGCGACCGCCCGCCGCTCTGCCGGTGACTGGGCGGGGGCGTGTGCCGCCGCAGGCATCGACGTCGATTTCAACCTGCGTTCCGTGGCGCGCACTCATGGCCACGACCTCACGGCCCAAGTCCGGGCCGATCTGCGCCACTTGGCTCCCGACCTGCTGCGCTGGCACATGCCGAGGATCGCTCCTGACGGGCTGCTGCGGCCCGGGCTGACCATCGCTCTGGCTCGGTACGACTACGAGTACGACGCCGCGGGGCGCGAGGGTGCGTGCCCGGTGCACCTCGTGGTCCGGACTCCGCCGGCCTGGGCGGACGGCGGGCAGCGGATCAGCCTCGCGCTGTGGGACGGCTCCCTCGACGGATCCGCCTTCGGGGCAGGCATCGACCGGCATCCGCATCCGCATCCCCATCCCAGCCCGAGGTTCCGCCTCGACCTGCACCGCCACTTGTGGGACGCGCGCAGGGCCGATGAGCTGCGGGTCCGCTCCGGGGCCGACCGACCGCCCGCCGACGGCCGTTCCGCGGACCCGAACCCGCTCGGGTTGGTGCCGCGGGGGCGCAGCTGTGCCGTCGACCGATGGGCGGCCGAGGCGGGGATCCTGCTCCGCGCCGAGGGGCGGACGGCCGGTGCCGTCGCCGTGCGGTTCGGGGGCCGGCACCGGCTGCTCCTGGACCTGGCCGCGGACGGGGACGGCCTCGGGCCGCCCGCCCTGCGGATCGCGGCGGCGCCCACGGACGGCACCTTCTCCGCGCTGCCGGTGCTGCCCGACGCCGCGACCTGGGTGCTGCCCGACCTGGAACTGATCCGCACCGGCGCGATCGAGGCCGGTCAGCTGCACCCGCTGGTCGCCTCGGCGCTCGTACCGGATCGTTCGCCGGCCGGTTCCTCCTGGACTGCGGACCGGGCGGACCGGGCGGGACAACCGCGCATTGTGGAGTGCCGGGGAGCCCAGCACCGGATCGCCCTGGTCGACGGGGTACTGGCGCCACTGGACCACGACCCGGACGAGATCCGCCGCGAGGAACTGCTGGTCGCACTGACCGGTACGCCGCTTCCGTGCCTGCGGGCCATCGACGAGGCGCACCGCCGTCCGGACTGCCTCACCGGTGTCCGCGAACGCCTGCACCACGGCGACACTGCCGGTGCGCTGGCCGTCGTCGAAGGCCTGCTGGGCCCCGACGCGGTGCTGCGCGGCGGCGCTCTGCGGGACGAACTGGAGGCCGCCGCGCTGCGGCGGATCACCTACGGACTGTTCAGGGCGGGCCTGGTCGGACCCGGCCCGCGATCCGGCCGTCTCACCCCGGGGACGAGCCGTCCTCCCGGCCACCGCACGCACCCGCGCCACATGTCCCCTCGCTGACCCGGCTCTCGCTGATCCGGCTCTCGCCGACCGCGCTCTCGCCGACCGGGGGACGTTTGTCCCCGCGCCCACTTGGCCGTCCCCTGGGCCGACTTGGCCCACTACGAAACCAAAGGTGATGAAACATGACCACTTGCACCCCGTACGTCGCTGCCGACACCCCCTCCGACGCCGCCTTCGACCAGGTCCACACCCCCCAACTCGACGTCGCCGCCGAGCTGTTGACCCTGCTGCGTGACGCCACCACAGAACCGCGCCCCGACATCCAGCTGGAGGCCCTGACTCTGGCCGTGGCCGCCGACCTGCCCGTGCTTCTGTGGGGTGAGCCGGGGATCGGCAAGACCGCGGCCCTGACACAGCTCGCCGAGGCGCTGGACCTTCCGCTGACCACGGTGATCGCCAGTGTGCACGAGCCGTCCGACTTCTCCGGGCTGCCCATCGTCGGCGACGACCCCGCGGAACAGGGCGTCCCGATGGCCCCGCCGGACTGGGCCGTACGACTGGTGCGGGCCGGCCGGGGGCTGCTGTTCCTGGACGAGCTGTCCACCGCGCCACCGGCGGTTCAAGCCGCCCTGCTCCGCCTCGTGCTGGAGCGGCGGATCGGTGCCCTGCGACTGCCGCCGGGCGTCCGGATCGTGGCCGCCGCAAATCCGCGGTCCTCGGCGGCCGACGGCTGGGAGCTGAGCCCGCCGCTGGCCAACCGGTTCGTCCATCTCCAGTGGACCCACGACCACGAAGTCGTCGTACGCGGCCTCGGCGGGACCTGGCCCCGGGCCACACTGCCGCGACTTGACCCGGCGAGGCTGCCGGAGGCCGTGGACTTCGCTCGTCGTGCCGTGTGCGGGCTCCTCACCGGCCGCCCCAAACTGGTGCACCAACTGCCCAGCAGTGAGACGCGCCGGGGTGGCCCCTGGCCGTCACCCCGGAGCTGGGAGATGACCCTGAGTCTGATCGCCTTCGCGACCGCGGCCGGCTCCTCCCGCGAAGTGCTTTCCCTGCTGGTCAGGGGCACTGTGGGGGACGGCCCGGGGCTGGAACTGCTGGCAAGCCTGGACCGGATGGACCTCCCGGACCCCGAGACACTGCTCGCCGACCCGGCCGGTGCCGCCCTGCCCGAGCGGGGGGATCTGCGCCAAGCCGTGCTCGACGGGGTGGTGGCGGCCGTCCGGAGGCGCCCGGAGAAGTCCCGCTGGGACGCGGCGTGGGCGCTCCTGGTCCGGGCGGTGGAGACCGGAGCCCCGGACCTGGTGGTCGTCCCCGCGACCACACTCGCCTCGCTGCGACTGGAGGACTGGGACGTTCCGGCATCGATCGAGCGGCTCGCCGGAGCGGTGTCCGTGTCCCGGCGGGCGGACCACGCGGCAGACCGAGTGGCGGCCCGCGCCGCCGCCGTCGCCGCGAAGGCCGGCCGATGATCGGGGACCTACCGATGACCGCGGATGTGCCGATGGCCGAGGACGCACCGATGACTGCGGATGTGCCGATGACTCCGCACGCACCAATGACTCCGCGCGCACCGATGCCTCCGGGTGCACCGGGGACCCTGGACCTCGACAAACTCTTCGCCGCCCGGCTTCAAGCCGCCCGCGCCCGGCCCTACTTGGCGACGGCCCTGTTCGCCCTGCACACCGTGGAGTCGCGGCGGGTGCCGACGATGGCGGTCGACCGGCACTGGCGCTGCTATGTGTCGCCGGTGTTCGTGGACCGGACGCCGGTGGAGGAACTGGCCGGCGTATGGGTGCACGAGGTGTCGCACCTGCTGCGCGACCACCACGGGCGCAGCGACCGGTTCGCGCGGCAGCACGGGCTGACCGGTCCGGCGGAGCGGCTGCGGATGAACATCGCCGCGGACTGCGAGATCAACGACGACGTGTTCGGCGACGGGCTGGTCCGGCCCGAAGGCGCGGTCCAGCCGGGGTCTTTGGGGCTGTCCGCGGGGGAGCTCATGGAGGACTATCTGCGCCAGTTCCGGCTCGGGCCGCATACGCAGAGCCTCGCCTGGCTGGACTGCGGCAGTGGCGCGGATGGACTGGAACGGGAGTGGGACCTCGGAGCGGACGGCGCGCACGGCCTCAGCGCGCAGGAGCGGGACGCCGTGCGGTTCCGGGTGGCGCAGGGCATCACCGCCCGTCCGGGGAAGACCCCGAAGGCGTGGCAGCGGTGGGCGGAGGACGCGTTCCACCCGCCGCAGCCGTGGCGGGAGTTGCTGGGGGCGGCGGTCCGCTCGGCGGCCTCCGGACCCGGCGCGGGCGAGGACTACATCTACGGCCGGCCGTCGCGGCGCTCGGCCGGCGTACCCGGCGTCGTCCTGCCGAGCCTCCGCCGCAGGCCGCCCCGGGTCTCCGTCGTCATCGACACTTCCGGGTCGGTCAGTGACGCCGAACTGGGCAGCGCGCTCCTGGAGGTCTCCGCGATCTCCCGTGCCGTGGGCGGCCGCCGTGACCTGATCACCGTGGTGCCGTGCGACGCGGCGGCCCGCATCGCGCACCCGCTGTGCCGTGCCGAGGGCATCCCCCTGCTGGGCGGCGGGGGTACGGATCTCCGCACGGGCTTCGCCAAAGCCCTCCGGGCGCGGCCCCGCCCCGACGTCATCGTGGTCCTGACCGACGGCCAGACACCCTGGCCGGAGACGCGACCACCGTGCCGGACGGTGGTGGGTCTGTTCCCTCGGCGGCGGGACGACCCGTCGGACGGCGAGGACGACCCCGACTACGAACCGGACACGCCGCCCGCGTGGGCACGCGTGGTGGTCATCGGGTGAGCTGCCGCTGGGCCACGGTGACGATTTCGGGGGCGGAGGGGGTGAGCGGCCCCCGCCCCCAGTCCCCGAACTGCTCCCGCACGACGAGCCCGGCCTCGCCGAGGAACCCGGACAAGGCATCGGGGCCCAGGAACCGCAGGGTGCTGCGACTGACCCGCGGTCGCTGCCACGCCGGGTGGTCGAAGGTCTCGGTGAACGTCACGCGGTCTCCGAGCACGGGCGACTCGACGTCGTGCCAGACCCGTACGACTTCGCCGTGCGCGTCGGTCACTTCGCGCACGCGCTCCGGGGTCCAGGACTCCCAGGCGTGGGCGGCGGGGTTCCGCGTCTCGAAGACGAACCGCCCTTCGTCGCTGAGGGCGTCCCGCACGGAGCCGAGAGACATGCGCAACTCCTCGTTCCCGACGAGCACTTGAAAAGCGTGCCCGGTCATGACGACGAGGTCGAACTCCCGCTGCCAACGGGCGCAGGCGAGATCCCCGAGCACCCACTCGACGGCGCCTTCCCGGCGCCGCGCCCGCACCAGCATGGCCGCGGCGGGATCCAGCCCGCACAGCCGCCCCTGGTGCCCGGCCTCCCGGGCCCGCCCCAACAGCCGCCCCGTCCCGCACCCGACATCGAGCACGGAACGCGCGGACATCACCAGGTCCAGGTAGAAGTCGTCGCTCGGACCCCATGGATTGAGGGCGTCGTACAGGGCGGCGAGCGGGACTTCACTGAACGAACGATCAGCCATCGCAGCAGTCTCTCAGCCCGCGGGCCCGCTCGAACCCATGATCGGGAAGGAATTCGGGAAGGAATTCAGGAAGGAGTTCGGGAAGAAGGCACGTCGGGTCGCGCCGCCGCGGCCCACGGCGATCGGACGGGCCGAGAGACCGCGCAACCGTTCAACACGGCGCGAGCGTCGGAATCGTACAGTCGGTAAGAACTGACAACTACGGGGAAAGGAGGGGCAGTTGAGGAGCGACCATCTCGATGTCGGGTCGGTGACGCCGGTGCTCTTCGACGTGGACGGCGTACTGATCGACACCGCGGACGCGCACGGCCGGGTCTGGCGGGCCTGGGCGCGGCTGCACGGCCTGGACCCCGAGGCCGTCTGGCGGGCCACGCAGGGCAGGCGCCGGACGGACACACTGCGCACGGTCGCCCCGGATCTCGACCCCGTCGAGGAACACCGGGTGCTGGACCGGCTGATGGCCGCCGAGGAGCCCGGCTTCCGGGCCTTCGACGGCGCCGCCCCTCTGCTGCACGCCCTGCCACCGCACTTGTGGGCCGTCGTCACCTCCAGCCGCGCGACCCCCACGGCGGCCCGCCTCGCCCGTACGGGACTGCCGGTGCCTCAGGTGCGGGTCTGCGCCGAGGACGTCTCCGAGGGCAAGCCCTCGCCGGAGGGGTATCTCACCGCTGCCGCGCGGCTCGCCGTCGACCCGGCCCGGTGCGTGGTGGTCGAGGACTCGCCCGCGGGCATCGAGGCGGGCCTCGCGGCCGGCTGCACCGTGTACGCCGTGGCCTCCACGCACAGCCCCGCCGAACTCGCCCGCGCCCACGCCTGTTTCCCCTCGCTGAGCGAGGCGGCCCGTGAACTGACCTCCGTGCACCCGTCGGAGGAGTGATCCCGCACATGCCCGAGCCCGAGCAGGCCCGAGCTGCTGCGCGCGGACGACACCACCGCCGGCTTCTACACCCATCACGACGCCAGGGCCTGGGTCGAGACGGCGATCGGCGAAGCCGCAAGGCACAGGGCGGAGCCCGGTTCATCGAGAACCCCGACCGCTCCTTCCCCGGTGTCCTCGCCGGCGCCCGCGTCATCGACGAGGAGCGGCTGGCGGACTCGGTGACGGTCTACCGCCGCGACGGCACCGCCTTGGCCGAGCCGAACCAGCCCCGCCGGCGGGCCTGGTCGCCGACGCCGTCGAGGCCGCCCACCCCCAGCCGATACCGCGGCGCACCCGCAGTCGGCGACGCAAGGAAGGGGCCGTGTCGGTACGTCCAGCCCGTCGCTTACGTGGTTATGGGCAAGTTCATGCTGTGGAAGCAGGCAGTAATGCCCACCGGCGACGCGCTGGACGTACCGGCACGGCCCCGACCCACCCCCCGGGCATGCCCACGGCGAGGCCGCCCGAGAACCCGAAGGGTCCGCGACCGGGCCGAGGCCTCTGACACCCTGACGGTACGAAGCCGAGGGGAGCGCCGATGCTGCACCACATCGAGCTGTGGGTGCCGGACCTGGGACGGGCGGTGGAGGGGTGGGGCTGGCTGCTGGAGGGGCTCGGGTGCGTCCCGTACCAGGACTGGCCGGACGGCCGCAGCTGGCGTCTGGGGAAAACCTACCTCGTGGTCGAGCAGTCGCCCGCGCTGACCGGTGACCGGCACGACCGTCTGCGCCCCGGCCTCAACCACCTCGCCTTCCATGTCGCGAGCCGCGCCCGGCTCGACGCGCTGGTCGAGGAGGCGCCGGCGTACGGCTGGACGCTGCTGTTCCCGGACCGGCATCCGTACGCGGGCGGGACCGAGCACTGCGCCGCGTATCTGGAGAACGCGGACGGGTTCGAGGTGGAGCTGGTGGCGAGGGACGAGTGACGCGGTACGAGTGACGCGGTGTCAACGGACGATCCGGCCGCGCAGCACGATGCGCCGGGGGTGGCGCAGGGTGCCGGGCTCCAGGCGGGGGTCGGCGTCGTAGACCGTGATGTCGGCGTGGGCGCCCTCCGTCAGGGTGGGCAGGCCCAGGAAGGTGCGAGCGGTCCAGCTGGCGGCGCCGACCGCGGTCTCGGGCGGGAGTCCGGCCGCGATGAGGTGTTCGACCTCGGTGGCGACGTTGCCGAACGGCGCGGAGTCCGTGCCGGCGAGGACGGTGACACCGGCGTCGTACGCCTCGCGGACACGGCGGATCATCGTGCGGTGGCCCTCGTGCCAGAGCCGGCCCCGGGCGTTGTCCTTGATGCGGGGTGCGCTGCGGGCGAAGGCGGTGAGGGTGGGGACGTACGAGGTCCCGTGCGCGGCCATCAGCCCCACGCACTCCTCGGGCATGCCCATCCCGTGCTCGATCGAGTCGACACCGGCGCGCGCCGCGCCCAGCACACCCTCCGCCGACTGGCAGTGCACGGCGACCCGACCGCCCGCCGCGTGCACGCCGTCGACGACCGCGCGCAGCAGCTCGCAGGGCACCGGCGCCGCCTCGAAGTCCCAGTCGCCCATGAGCTTGCACCACCCGTCGTGGGCCTTCGCCTCCGCCACCGCCATGGCGACGAGGTCATCGGTCACCGTGTGGAACCCGGCGCTCTTCGAGAGCCCCGCCCAGGCCAGCCAGCGCCCCGCCGTGATCATGCGCGGCGAGTCCGGCGCGTCCCGCAGCGCCGTGGGCACCTCGCCCAGCAGCCCGGGGAAGCGCAGGGCCGTGATCCCCGCGTCGCGGTGGGCGGCGATCTGCTCGGCGAGGACGTCCGGGTCGAAGACGAGGGAGTCGTCGGCGGCCCCCGGGTGCGTGTGTACGTCGACCAGGCCCGGGAGCAGGAAACCGCCGTCGGCGACGGTGTCGGCGGGGGCGGCGGGGCGCTGGAAGGTGATCCGGTCGCCGAGTGTCCAGAGGTCGCGTACGGCGCCGTCGGGCAGGACGGTTCCGCGCAGGTGGAGGGCCATGGCGCGACAGTCTGGTCCGCATGCGCGGGCGCCGACAACCCCGTACCGCGGGCGGGTTCTTATTCGCTCGACATCGAACGGACGGCCGGGGATGCTTCACCCCGATGACTCGAACCGACACGCCTTCCGCCTGGGACGAACGCACCCAGCTGACCACCTTCCTCGACTACGCCCGTGCCACGGCGCGCGCCAAGTGCGAGGGCGTCTCCCCGGAGAACGCCCGCAAGGCCCCGCTGCCGGGCTCCCCGCTGATGACCCTCTGCGGGCTGATCAGCCACCTTCGCTGGGTCGAGTACTCCTGGTTCCAGGTGGTGTTCCTCGGCGAGGAGGACGAGGGGCCCTGGACGGACGAGGACCCCGACCGCGAGATGCGTATCGCTGTCGACATCCCGCTGGCCGACCTCCTGTCCGACTACGAGGAACAGGCCGCCCGCTACCGCGAGTTGGTCGCCGGGCACTCCCTGGACGACAAGGCCGAGCGCCCCATCCGCGACGGCCGCAATGTCGACCTGCGCTGGATCCTCCTCCACCTCATCGAGGAGACGGCCCGCCACAACGGTCACCTCGACATCCTGCGCGAACTGGCCGACGGCCGGACCGGATCCTAGAACATGGGAGAACAAGGACCGTTGAACCCCACTATCCGCACCCTCACCTTCGACTGCACCGGCGACCCGTACGATCTCGGGCTGTTCTGGAGCGAGTTGCTCGGCCGGCCGCTCGCCGACGACGACAAGCCCGGTGACCCGGAGGCGGTGATCGTGGACCCGTCCGGCGGGCCGACCCTCCTCTTCGTGCACGTCCCGGAGGAGAAGGCGGCCAAGAACCGCGTCCACCTCGACCTCCAGCCGCACGGACGCACCCGCGCGGCCGAGGTCGAGCGGGCGCTCGGGCTCGGTGCCCGGCAGATCGCGGATCACACGCGTCCGGACGGTGGCGGGTGGGTCGTCCTGGCGGACCCGGAAGGCAATGAATTCTGCGTGGAGCGCGGGGAGTTGGGTTAGTGGTGGCCGGTCTGCGCCTGGAGAGGGTGACGCCGGACAACGTCGACGCGGCGATCGCGCTGAAGGTGCGGCCGGAGCAGGAACCGTTCGTGTCCCCGGTGGTGAAGTCACTGGCCGAGGCCTATGTGCACCCCGAGACCGCCTGGCCCCGCCTGATCTTCGACGGCGAGGAACTCGTCGGGTTCGTGATGGCCTTCTTCGACATCCGCTTCGACCCCCACAACCCCGACGACCGCCCCCGCTCGGGTCTCTGGCGCCTGAACATCGCCGACGGCCGGCAGGGCCGCGGCTACGGCCGGTTCGCCGTCGAGTCCGTCTGCGAGGAGATCCGCAGCCGCGGCAACCAGTCCCGGGTCACCGTGACCTGGGGTGAGGGCGAGGGTGGACCCGAGGAGTTCTATCTGCGGCTCGGGTTCCGGCGTACGGGGGAGACGAGCGGGGATCAGGTGGTGGGGGAGCTGGAGCTGGATGGGGAGACGATCTCGACGACAGCCAGCACCTGAGTCGCATCGACGGCGAAGCCCTCTTCGTCGAGCACGTCCTCGGGGATGACGACCGCGTCCCGGCGCCGCATGCGGCCGATCGGCGGGTGCTCGATCTCGGGGCCGTTCTCGCAGACGTAGCCGGGGTGGGGTAGCGAGAGCGATGCCCTGTGCCCCGGCCAAGGCGAAGGCCCGTGCTCCCCTCCAGGGTGCACGGGCCTTCGTTCCCCGGGAACCGGACGTTCGTGGGCTCGGGTCAATGGGCCGTCGAAGGTCGGTCCCGTGCGGCGGCGCCCCGACGAATTGGGGTGTGTCAGGGCGTCGCCGGGGGTCCTACAGAGACTTGCGGGCCGCCGGCAGCGCCAGGTCCGCCGTAGTCTCCGGGTAGTGGCAGGCCGTCAGATGGCCGTCCTTGTTGCCCTCGACCTGGACCAGCGGCGGAGCCTCCGTCGCGCACTTCTCCGTCGCCTTCCAGCAGCGGGTGCGGAAGCGGCAGCCCGACGGCGGGTTGAGCGGGGAGGGCACGTCGCCGGTGAGCAGGATGCGCTCGCGGGCCGGGACGTCGTCCGCCGTGGCCTCGGGGACGGCGGACAGCAGCGCGCGCGTGTAGGGGTGGCGCGGGTTCTCGTACAGGTCCTCGCGGTTGGCGATCTCCACGATCTTGCCGAGGTACATGACCGCCACGCGCTGAGAGAAGTGGCGGACGATGGCGAGGTCGTGGGCGATGAAGACGAACGCGATGCCCAGGTCCCGCTGGAGGTCCTGGAGGAGGTTCACGACCTGCGCCTGGATGGAGACGTCCAGCGCGGAGACCGGCTCGTCCGCCACGATCAGCTTCGGCGAGAGCGCCAACGCCCGTGCCACGCCGATGCGCTGGCGCTGACCGCCGGAGAACTCGTGCGGGAAGCGGTTGTAGTGCTCGGGGTTGAGGCCGACCGTCTCCAGGAGTTCGCGTACGCGGTTCTCCTGGCCGCCGGGCGGGTTGATCCCGTTGATCTCCATCGGGCCCGAGATGATCTTGCCGACCGTCTGGCGCGGGTTCAGCGACGCGTACGGGTCCTGGAAGATCATCTGGATCTCGGAGCGGATCGGCGCCAGCTGCTTGCGGCCCGCGTGCGTGATGTCCTGGCCGCGGTAGCTGATCTTGCCGCCGGTCGGCTCCAGGAGGCGCGTGATCAGCCGGCCCGTCGTCGACTTGCCGCAGCCGGACTCGCCGACCAGGCCCAGGCTCTCGCCCTCGGCGACCTGGAAGTCGAGGCCGTCCACGGCCTGGACCGCGCCGATCTTCCGCTTGAAGGGGAAGCCTCCCATCACCGGGAAGTGCTTGGTCAGTCCGGTGACGTCCAGGAGGGGGTTCGTGTTGCTCATGATCGTGAAATCCCGTCTCAGTTACGTCAGTGCGACCGGGTCGCGGCGTAGTCGGCGAAGAACTCGTGGCGCTGGTCCGCCGTGAGGTGACAGGCGGCACCGCGCCCGTCCGTGATCGTCAGCAGCGGCTGCTCGGTGGAGCAGAGACCGCCCTCGATCTTCTCCGTGAAGGTGCACCGCGGGTGGAAGCGGCAGCCGGTCGGCGGGTTCAGCAGCGACGGAGGCGATCCGGGGATCGGGTTCAGCGGTACGTCCACCGGACCGTCCAGGGTCGGCATCGAGCCCAGCAGACCCCAGGTGTACGGGTGCTGCGGCTCGCGCAGCACCTCCTTCTTGGTGCCGCGCTCCACGCACCGGCCGCCGTACATCACCAGCACGTCGTCCGCGATGTCGGCGATGACACCCAGGTCGTGGGTGATGAAGATGATCGCCGTGCCGAACTCCTGCTGGAGGTCCTTCAGCAGGTCCATGATCTGGGCCTGCACCGTCACGTCGAGCGCCGTCGTCGGCTCGTCCGCGATCAGCAGCTCCGGGTCGCAGACCAGCGCCATCGCGATCATCGCGCGCTGGCGCATACCGCCGGAGAACTGGTGCGGGTAGTCGTCCACACGGACGTCCGGCTGCGGGATGCCGACGCGCTTGAGCATCTCGATCGCCCGCTCCCGGGCCTCCTTCTTGGAGGCGCCGGTGTGCTTGCGGTACGTCTCACCGATCTGCTTGCCGATGGTGTGGTACGGCGACAGCGAGGCCAGCGCGTCCTGGAAGATCATCGACATCTTGTTGCCGCGCAGCTGCTCCATCTCCCGCTCGGAGGCGGTCAGCAGCTCCTTGCCGTCGAGCAGGATCTCGCCGTCGATGGCGGTGCGGTCGCGGTCGTGCAGGCCGAGGATCGTCAGGTTCGTGACGGACTTGCCCGAGCCCGACTCGCCCACGATGCCGAGCGTCTTGCCCTTGGCCAGGTCGAAGGTGAGACCGTCGACGGCCTTGACGACGCCGTCTTCGGTGGAGAAGTGGACCTTCAGATCCCTGACGGACAGGAAGGGCTGCTGATCGGTGCTCGTCACGGGGACGCTCCTGAGGGGGGTGATGCCGGGGGTAGCTGTCGGGGGCGGGGTGCCCGGGGTCAGGCGAGCCGGATCCGCGGGTCGATGAGGGCGTAGACGGCGTCCACGGCGATGTTGGCGAGCACGATCGCGCCGGCCGACAGGACGGTGACGCCGAGCAGCATGGGCAGGTCGCTCTTGACCACGGAGTCCACCGCGAGGCGGCCGACGCCCTGCATGCTGAAGGTCGACTCGGTGATGATCGCGCCGCCGACCAGGGTGCCCAGGTCGATGCCGAAGACCGTGACGATCGGGCCCATCGCACCGCGCCAGGCGAACCGGAAGAAGACGTTCGCACGGGACAGGCCCTTGGCGCGGGCGGTGCGGACGTAGTCCTCGCTGAGCTGCTCGACCAGCTGGGAGCGGGTCATACGGGTGTAGTTGGCGGTGAAGATGATCGCCAGGGTCAGCCAGGGCAGCAGCAGTCCGGAGAACCAGGCGACCGGGTCCTCGGTGAGCGGCGTGTACGACGGCTGCGCGAACAGGCCCAGCTTCGAGACGAAGAAGAACATCGCGATGTAGCCGACGAAGTAGATCTGCAGCGAGGAGCCGAAGAGCGAGGCCGAGCTGGCGAACTTGTCCAGGAACTTGCCCTGCTTGAGGGCGGCGAGCATGCCCGCGCCGACGCCGAAGATCAGGAAGACGACGGCCGCGCCGAGGGCGAGCGAGAGGGTCGTCGGCAGGCGGTCCAGGATCGTGCCGAGGACGGGCTCGCGGTTGGCGAAGGAGTAGCCGAGGCAGGGGGCGTTGCAGTTCCCGAAGCTCCCGTAGTCGCGTCCGACGAAGACACCCTTGAGCCAGTCCCAGTACTGCACCGGGATCGGGTGGTCGATGCCCAGGTTGTGCCGGATCTGCGCGAGCATGTCGGGCGTGCAGTTCTTGCCGCAGGACATCATCGCCGGGTCACGCGGGATGGCGTAGAAGAGCCAGAAGGTGATGGCGCTGATGATCAGCAGGATGACCAGTGCGCCGAGGACTCGGCGAATGAGGAAGCGGGACATGGGGGGCGTGACTTTCCGGACGGGGCGCCGTCGCCGGGGGCGTGAAAGGAGGAGGAGCCGGAGGGGGCGGCCGGGCGAACGGCCGCCCCCAGGGTCGTACGGCTTAGCTCATCGCGTAGAGCTTGCAGAGCGCGACGCAGGTGTTGCCGCTGTCGTAGATGACGTTTCCGACCTTGGAACCGTGCATCCAGTTGCGGATGGAGTGGTAGTCCGGGATCACGGCGGCCGTCTCCATGATCTGGCGGTCGATGTTGCCCCAGGCCTTGTTGGCCGCGGCGACGTCCGTGATCTTGGCGGCCGCGTCGATCGCCTTGTTGATCGTCGGGTCGTTCAGCTGGGCGTAGTTGCTGCGGCCGTCGCCGATGTTCTTGCCGCTCCAGCACGGGAAGAAGACCGAGTAACCGTTCGGCCAGTCCGGGCTCCAGCCGGCGGCGAACAGGTCGTAGTCGTTGTCGATCTTGCCGATCTGGGTGTAGAAGGTCGACTTGTCGACCTGCTTGTTGACGACCGTGAAGCCGGCCGCCTCCAGAGCGTTCTTGATCGCGACGGCCTGCTTCTGCGCGTTGTCCGAGGCCTGGTAGGCGATGACCAGCTTCTGGCCCTCCTTGCCGGCTTCCTTCAGCAGGGCCTTGGCCTTGGCAGCGTCGCCGCCCGGCTTCGTGGTCACGCCGTACAGGTCGAACTTCTGGTAGCCCGGGGTCACCGGCGAGAGGATGGTGGAGGCCAGCTCGCTGGTGGAGGCGCCGCCGCGGATCGTCTGCAGCTGCTGGTGCGGCCAGGCCCAGTTGATGGCCTGACGGACCTTGACGTCCGTGATGCGGGTCGTGTTGATCGGCCAGTAGTAGGTGACCGTGTCGACCTCGGTGAGGACGCGCTTCTTGAGCTTGGCGTTGGTCAGGACCGAGGCGATGCGCTCCGGGGCGACCTCGTTGAAGATCGACATCGCGTACTGGTCGTTGCCCGAGTCCGCGACGTAGCGGTCGGTCGAGGCCAGCGGCTCGAAGCCGAACTGGAAGACGTACTTGTCCGGGTAGTTGTTGCGGATCGAGTCGGTCTTCGGGTCCCAGTGCTCGTTGCGCACGTAGGTGAGCGACTTGCCGATGCTGCGGGCGCCGATCTTGTACGGGCCGCAGGAGAAGGGCTTCTTGTCGTACTTCTCCTTGGTGTCGTGCTTCTTGTTCACCAGGGAGTAAGCACGCATGGCCAGCGTGAAGTTGAAGTCGGTGCGCGCCTCGGTGAGGCTGAACGTGATGGTCTTGCCGTCGACCGCGATGGAGTCCAGGGACTTGCCGCCGTAGGGGCCCTTGTACTTGTCGCCGCCGACCAGCCACTGCTGGACGTAGCGGGGACCCTCGGTGACGAATGTGGCGAAGAGGCGCTCGAAGGTGTGGCGCAGGTCGGCCTCGGAGATGTCCGTGCCGTCCTCCCACTTCAGACCGTCCTTCAGGGTGAAGGTCCAGGTCTTGCCGCCGTCCTTCATCGTGCCCGCGTCCGTGGCCGCGTCGCCGACCAGGGTGGCGCCGCCCTTGTCGTCGATCTTGTAGCCGGTGAGGCCACGCAGGATCGGGACGGTGATGGCGCCCTCGGTGGAGACGTAGATCTGCGCCGGGTCCAGGTGGTCCATGTCGAACTGGTCGAGCGAGTAGATCGTCCCGCCCTTGACCGCTCCCGTGACCTCCGGCGCAGGGCCGGTCGAGTCGGCCTTGGTGCCGACCGGGATCTCCTGGGTCTTGGAACCGCTGACCTTGGGGACCTTGCGGGTCGACTTGTTGTCGCTGCCGCCGCCACAGGCGGTCAGGAGCGACGACGAGGCCGCGACCACGCCGGTCGCGATCAGGAAGTTTCTACGGGAGAAAGACATGGATAAGCCTGCCTTATATGGACGATCGGGACGGATGAAGCCGGCCGGACGACACTGAACGGGCCGGGTGGAACGTGGTGGCTACCGCTTGGACTTCGGGTCGAGCGCGTCGCGCACCGAGTCGCCGAGCAGGTTGAAGGCGAGGACGAAGATCACCATCGAGAGGCCCGGGAAGAGCATGAAGGTGAGGTCCTCGGTGTAGAACTGGGCGCCGCGCTGGATCATGACGCCCCAGTCCGGAGTGGGGTCGATGATGCCGACGCCGAGGAAGGACAGACCCGCTTCCGCGGTCACGTAGGCCGGCAGCATGAGCGTGGACTGGATGATGATCGGCGTCCACAGGTTGGGCAGCAGTTCCTTGAACACGATCCGCCGCGGGGAGGCGCCGGTGACCTTGGCCGCCTCGATGTACTCCCGCTCACGCAGACCGAGTACCTGGCCGCGCAGCAGTCGGGCGATGGAGGCCCAGCCGAAGGCGGAGAGGACGAGGATCAGGGAGACGGCCCGCAGGGAGGTGGGGATGTTGTCGTCAGGGGCGACGAACAGCCCGTACACCACCGGCATGAAGGCGATGAAGAACAGCGTGGACGGGAACGACAGCACGATGTCGATGATCCGGCCGACGAAGTAGTCGGTCTTGCCGCCCAGGTAGCCCGCGGTGATGCCGATGATCACGCCGACGACGGTGGTCAGCAGGGTGGCGGCCACGGCGAGGCCCAGTGAGGTCCGGATGCCGTACAGCAGGTACGTGAAGACGTCCCGGCCCAGCTGCGGCTCGATGCCGAACCAGAACTCCGAGCTCATCCCGCCGTTCGGACCCGAGGGGTAGGAGAAGGCGTCGAGGAGTTCCGGCCGCTGGCTCGCGTACGTGGTGTACGGGTCCTTGCCGTACAGCTTCGATATCAGCGGGGCGCAGATCGCGATCGCGAAGAAGAAGATCACGATGTAGGCCGATATGACGCCCGTGCGGTCGCGTTTGAACCGCTTCCAGGCGAGTCGTCCAGGGGAGCGACTCTCCGAGCCCTTGGGGGTGGAAGACGGAGCCGAGGTTTTCTCGGTCTCGTCGGTCACCTCAAGCGGGGCGGCCGCGGAAGGAGTAGGGGGGGTCATGGTGCTCCAGGCCCGAAGGACGTCAAGGGCTCCGCAGGGCGCTCCCTACGGGCTACGCCGGACTTTTTCAACGCAATTCATTCAAGGTCAATAAATTCTCGACCCCCTTGGGTTTCTCTTTACCTTCTTTGCCTGGACTTGACCTTAGCGTAACTACGCGTGTAGCGCACTGTGGCCGTTCCGTGTCCAGAATCGGGCCAACTGCGCGAAACGGGCAAGGAGTTCGATAAGCGGACGCCGGAGTCTCGGAATGCGTACATCTGGTGCACGAAATCCAACGGTTCCGCATCGAAGGACGAAGATCCATTGCATTGATCATCCGGAGTGCCCGCTTCCGGATGCGGCCGGATGCATCCGGGTGGTACCGCCACCCGGAAGGGTGGGGTGAATGTGCGATGTGCCCTGTATGCGCCGATATTGGGCGCTAAAGGCATAGCGCACTCTTGAGGAGGCACTCCATGCGTGGAGCCACGCACGCCAGATGGGCCGCATGCGCGGCGGCGGTAGCCCTCGCGGCAACCGCCTGCGGAGGCGGAGGGGGCGGCGGCGGTGGTGGCAACGGCTCCGGGGTACTCACTTCCTCCTGGGGCGACCCGCAGAACCCGCTGGAGCCGGCCAACACCAATGAGGTGCAGGGCGGCAAGGTCCTCGACATGATCTTCCGCGGTCTGAAGCGGTACGACGCCAAGACCGGCGCGGCCGAGGACATGCTGGCCGACAAGATCGACACCTCGGACTCGCAGAACTTCACCATCACCGTCAAGGACGGCTGGAAGTTCAGCAACGGCGAGGCCGTCACCGCGAAGTCCTTCGTCGACGCGTGGAACTACGGGGCCAGTCTCAAGAACAACCAGAAGAACGCGTACTTCTTCGGGTACATCGAGGGCTACGACAAGGTCCACCCGGAGGACGGCAGCCAGCAGACCGCCGACACCCTCTCCGGGCTCGCGGTGACCGGCACGAACACCTTCACCGTCAAGCTCAACCAGAAGTTCTCGACGTTCCCCGACACCCTCGGCTATGTGGCCTACGCGCCGCTGCCCACCGCGTTCTTCGACGACCACGCGGCCTGGGTCAAGAAGCCCGTCGGCAACGGCCCGTACACCATCGACTCGTACACCAAGGGCTCGGAGATGGCCCTCAAGAAGTGGGACGGCTACCCCGGCGACGACAAGGCGCAGAACGGCGGCGTGACCCTCAAGGTCTACACCGACAACAACACCGCCTACACCGACCTGCTGGCCGGCAACCTCGACCTCGTCGACGACGTGCCCGCCTCTCAGCTGAAGAACGTGAAGAGCGACCTGGGCGATCGCTACATCAATACACCGGCCGGCATCATCCAGACGCTGGCTTTCCCGTTCTATGACAAGAAGTGGGACACCAGCGGGGCGGTGAAGGTCCGCCAGGGTCTGTCCATGGCGATCAACCGCGCGCAGATCACCGACACGATCTTCCAGAAGACCCGCACCCCGGCCACCGACTGGACCTCACCGGTGCTCGGTACGGACGGCGGCTTCCAGGACGGGCTGTGCGGCGACTCCTGCAAGTACAACCCGACCGAGGCCAAGAAGCTGGTCGAGGAGGGCGGCGGTCTGCCCGGCGGACAGATCAAGCTCTCGTACAACGCGGACACCGGCTCACACAAGGAGTGGGTCGACGCCGTCTGCAACTCCATCAACAACGCGCTCGGCAACGACAAGGCCTGCGTCGGCAACCCGATCGGCACCTTCGCCGACTTCCGCAACCAGATCGGCCAGCACAAGATGCCCGGCCCGTTCCGGGCCGGCTGGCAGATGGACTACCCGCTGATCCAGAACTTCCTGCAGCCGCTCTACTACACGAACGCCTCCTCCAACGACGGCAAGTGGTCCAACGCGGACTTCGACAACCTCGTCGACCAGGCGAACGCGGAGACCGACACGGCCAAGGCCATCAAGCTCTTCCAGCAGGCCGAAGGGGTCGTCCGGGACAACATGGCCGCCATCCCGCTCTGGTACCAGAACGGCAGCGCCGGCTACTCGGAGAACATCTCCAACGTGGCGCTCAACCAGTTCAGCGTTCCCGTCTACAACGAGATCAAGGTCAGCTGAAACGTCCACGGGGCGAGCGCGCTTCTTCTGAGAAGAACCCCGGCGCTCGCCCCGTACTACCTCCGGAGCCCTCATGGGACGGTACGTAATCCGGCGTCTGCTGCAGATGATCCCGGTCTTCATCGGCGCCACACTGCTGATCTTCCTGATGGTGAACGTGATGGGCGACCCCATCGCGGGCCTGTGCGGCGACAAGCAGTGCGACCCCGCGACGGCCGCCCAGCTGCGCAAGGAGTTCGGCCTCGACAAGCCCGTGTGGCAGCAGTACCTCACCTACCTGGGCCACATCTTCACCGGCGACTTCGGCACCGCCTTCAACGGGCAGCCGGTCACCGAGCTGATGGCCTCCGCCTTCCCGATCACCATCCGGCTGACGATCGTCGCGATCCTCTTCGAGATCGTCATCGGGATCACGCTGGGCGTCATCACCGGGCTGCGCCGCGGCCGGCCGGTCGACACGGGCGTGCTGCTGCTCACCCTGGTCGTCATCTCGGTGCCGATCTTCGTCACCGGTCTGCTGCTCCAGCTGGTGCTCGGCGTCAAATGGCACTGGATCGAACCCTCGGTCTCCGGGGATGCCACCTTCGGCGAACTGATCGTGCCGGGCCTGGTGCTGGCCTCGGTCTCCCTCGCCTACGTGACCCGGCTGACCCGGACCTCCATCGCGGAGAACAGACGGTCCGACTACGTCCGTACCGCCATCGCCAAGGGCCTGCCCCGGCGCCGGGTGACCACCAAGCATCTGCTGCGCAACTCGCTGATCCCCGTCGTCACCTTCATCGGCACCGACATCGGCGCGCTGATGGGCGGCGCGATCGTCACCGAGCGGATCTTCAACATCCACGGCGTCGGCTTCCAGCTCTACCAGGGGATCCTCCGGCAGAACACCCAGACCGTGGTCGGCTTCGTGACCATCCTCGTCCTCGTCTTCCTGGTCGCCAACCTGCTCGTCGACCTCCTCTACGCCGTACTCGACCCGAGGATCCGCTATGCCTGAGCAGCCGCCGTACGACCCGTACGAGCCGGACGGGCCTGGGGGGCCTGGGGGGCCTGGGGGATCCAGTGGTCCTGGGGTGCCTGAGAGGCCGGTGGGGCCTCCCCCGGACGACCTCGCCATCGCACCGACCGGCTTTGGGGGCACCATGGACCTCGGGACCAGCGAGGCGGAGACCCTGGAGAAGACCCCCGGCGGACCGGAAGGCACGGGTCCGCACGAGAAGCCGCGATCGCTCTGGTCCGACGCCTGGCGCGACCTGCGGCGCAACCCCGTCTTCATCCTCTCCGGGCTCGTCATCCTCTTCCTGGTCGTCATCTCCCTCTGGCCCTCCCTGATCGCCTCCGGGAACCCGCTCAAGTGCGACCTCGCCAAGGCCCAGGAGGGCTCGCAGCCCGGACACCCCTTCGGCTTCGACGGCCAGGGCTGCGACGTCTACACGCGGACGGTGTACGGGACCCGCGTCTCGATCAGCGTCGGCGTCTGCGCCACCCTCGGTGTCGCGATCCTCGGCTCGGTGCTCGGCATGCTCGCCGGGTTCTTCGGCGGGCTGGGGGACTCGTTCCTGTCCCGCATCACCGACATCTTCTTCGCGATCCCCGTGGTCCTCGGCGGTCTGGTCCTCCTCTCCGTGGTGACCAGCAATACGATCTGGCCGGTCATCGGGTTCATGGTGCTGCTCGGCTGGCCGCAGATCTCCCGCATCGCCCGCGGCTCCGTCATCACCACCAAGCACAACGACTACGTCCAGGCCGCCCGCGCCCTCGGCGCCTCCAACTCCCGGCTGATGCTGCGGCACATCACGCCCAACGCCGTCGCGCCGGTCATCGTCGTCGCCACCATCGCGCTCGGCACGTACATCTCGCTGGAGGCGACGCTGTCCTACCTCGGCGTCGGTCTGAAGCCGCCGACGGTCAGCTGGGGCATCGACATCTCCTCGGCGTCCGCCTACATCCGGCAGGCCCCGCACATGCTGCTGTGGCCCGCCGGCGCCCTCGCGATCACCGTCCTGGCGTTCATCATGCTCGGCGACGCGGTGCGCGACGCCCTCGACCCGAAGCTGAGGTGACCGCGGTGCTGCTCGAAGTGCGCGATCTGCACGTGGAGTTCCGAACCAGGGACGGGGTCGCCAAGGCCGTCAACGGCGTCAACTACAGCGTGGACGAGGGCGAGACGCTCGCTGTGCTCGGCGAGTCCGGCTCCGGCAAGTCGGTGACCGCGCAGGCCGTGATGGGCATCCTCGACATGCCGCCAGGCAAGATCACCGGCGGCGAGATCCTCTTCCAGGGCAAGGACCTGCTGAAGCTCAAGGAGGAGGAGCGGCGCAAGGTGCGCGGCGCCGAGATGGCAATGATCTTCCAGGACGCTCTCTCCTCCCTGAACCCCGTGCTCAGCGTCGGCGACCAGCTCGGCGAGATGTTCACCGTGCACCGCGGGATGTCGAGGAAGGACGCCCGGGCCAAGGCGATCGAGCTGATGGACCGGGTACGGATCCCGGCCGCCGCCGACCGGGTGCGCGACTATCCGCACCAGTTCTCCGGCGGCATGCGCCAGCGCATCATGATCGCCATGGCGCTGGCACTCGAACCCGCGCTGATCATCGCCGACGAACCGACCACCGCGCTCGACGTCACCGTCCAGGCCCAGGTCATGGACCTCCTCGCCGAGTTGCAGCGCGAGCTCCACATGGGGCTCATCCTCATCACCCACGACCTCGGCGTGGTCGCGGACGTCGCCGACCACATCGCGGTGATGTACGCGGGCCGGATCGTCGAGTCGGCGCCGGTCCACGACATCTACAAAGCCCCGGCGCACCCCTATACGAAGGGGCTCCTGGAGTCGATCCCGCGGCTCGACCAGAAGGGCAAGGAGCTCTACGCGATCAAGGGCCTGCCGCCGAACCTGATGCGCATCCCGCCGGGCTGCGCCTTCAACCCGCGCTGCCCGATGGCCCAGGACATCTGCCGGAGCGAGGTGCCGCCGCTCGCGGAGGTGGACGGTCCGGAAGGGGTCCGCAGGAGCGCCTGCTTCTTCTGGAGGGAGACGCTCGATGCCGCGAGCGACCGGGGCGCCGGCGACGGGGGCGCGAACGCGGGGGGAGAGTCCGATGTCTGAGACGATTCTCGAGGTCAGCGGCCTGGTCAAGCACTACCCCCTCACCCAGGGCATCCTCTTCAAGAAGCAGATCGGCGCGGTCAAGGCCGTCGACGGCGTCGACTTCCATCTCGACCGCGGTGAGACCCTCGGCATCGTCGGCGAGTCCGGCTGCGGCAAGTCCACGGTCGCCAAGATGCTGGTCAACCTGGAGAAGCCGACCGCCGGGACGATCAAGTACAAGGGCGAGGACATCACCCGGCTGTCCGCCAAGGCCCTCAAGGCCGTGCGCCGCAACATCCAGATGGTCTTCCAGGATCCGTACACCTCGCTCAACCCGCGCATGACCGTCGGCGACATCATCGGGGAGCCGTACGAGATCCATCCCGAGGTCGCGCCCAAGGGCGCCCGCCGGCAGAAGGTCCAGGACCTGCTCGACGTGGTCGGGCTCAACCCGGAGTACATCAACCGCTACCCGCACCAGTTCTCCGGCGGCCAGCGCCAGCGCATCGGCATCGCGCGCGGGCTGGCGCTGCGCCCCGAGATCATCGTCGCCGACGAGCCGGTCTCCGCGCTTGACGTCTCCGTGCAGGCCCAGGTGATCAACCTGCTGGACCGGCTCCAGGACGAGTTCCACCTGAGTTTCGTCTTCATCGCGCACGACCTGTCGATCGTGCGGCACATCTCCGACCGGGTCGGCGTGATGTACCTCGGGCGGATCGTGGAGACCGGCAAGGACGCCGAGATCTACGACCACCCGACGCACCCCTACACCCAGGCGCTGCTCTCCGCCGTGCCCGTGCCCGACCCGGAGGCCAGGGAGCACCGGGAGCGGATCATCCTCACCGGCGATGTGCCCTCTCCGGCGAACATCCCCTCCGGATGCCGCTTCCGCACCCGCTGCTGGAAGGCGCAGGAGCGGTGCACGCTGGAGGTGCCGCTGCTCGCGGTGCCCGCGGAGTTCCGGCTCACCGAGGGCCCGGCCGCGCACGACTCGGCCTGTCACTTCGCGGAGGAGAAGCAGGTGGTACCGCCGGAGGAGCCGCCAGACGATCATGCTGACGGGGTGAAATAGCCGTACAAATGTGCACCAACTGCGTTAACACGCAGGCAACTTAGCCGACCCGATCTCGATATACGGACGCGTCAATCTGAACAACGTACGGCCGTGCGGGTGCCGTAAACGGACCGGGGCGCGCCATGTCGCCCCGGTCCGTTGCTGTTCCGGCTAGGCCAGGCCCAGTGACCGCTTCAGGAAGTCCACCTGGAGCAGCAGCAGATTCTCGGCGACCTGCTCCTGTGGGGTCATGTGCGTGACGCCGGACAGCGGCAGCACCTCGTGCGGGCGGCCGGCGGCCAGCAGCGCCGAGGAGAGCCGCAGGGCGTGCGCCACGACCACGTTGTCGTCGGCGAGGCCGTGCACGATCATCAGCGGCCGGTGCGGCTCGGCGGGCGCGGAGAGCCCGTCGTCGGTGATCAGTGAACTCTTCGCGTACGTCGCCGGGGCCGCCGCCGGGTCACCGAGGTACCGCTCCGTGTAGTGGGTGTCGTACAGCCGCCAGTCCGCGACCGGGGCGCCCGCGATGCCCGCGTGGAAGACGTCGGGGCGGCGCAGCACGGCGAGCCCCGCGAGCCAGCCTCCGTAGGACCAGCCGCGGATCGCCACCCGGGAGAGGTCCAGCGGGAAGGTCCCGGCGAGGCCGTGCAGCGCGTCGACCTGGTCGTCGAGGGAGAGCGTGAAGTCGTCGCGGACCGCCTTCTCCCAGGCGGGGGAGCGGCCGGGGGTGCCCCGTCCGTCGGCGACGATCACCGCGAAGCCCTGGTCGGCGAACCACTGCGAGGTGAGGTGCGCGTTGTGCGCGGCCAGCACCCGGGGGCCGTGCGGACCGCCGTAGGGGTCCATGAGGACCGGTAGGGGATTGTCGCCGTCGTAGTCAGTAGGCATAAGCACGGCGCATGGGATTTTCCGTGCGCCCCCCTGCGTGAGCGTCACGCGCGGGGACAAACCGGGATTTTCGGCGTACGACGGTACGGTCGCCGTCTGCTTCCCCTCCCGCAGCACCTGCACCTGGGCGCCCGGCCGGTCGAGCACCGACGAGACGAGCACGGTCACGCCCCCGGCGCGCACCGCCGAGTGCACGCCGGGCTCGTGAGAGACGCGCTCGATGCCGAGCTCGTTGACGCGGTACACATGCACCTCGCCGGTCTCCGGGGCCGCCGCGGCCTCGCCGGCCGACGCCGCGATCAGCACATCGTCGTCCGAGACGTCGAGCACCGCGCGCACATGCAACTGCGGTCCCGTCAGCGGGCGTTCACCGAAGGCGAGGACCCGGGCGCCGCCCTCGTCGGCGATCCGCACCAGCTGCCCGCCGGGGCTCCAGCACGGCACGCCGGCGAAAAGATCCAGCCATTGTGGATCTTCGTCCGCGTGTACCATCCGGGTCGCCCCGGTGTCCGGGTTCACCGCCAGGAACAGCTGGCTGCGCTGGTCCCGGGCCTGCACCAGAATCAGCGGCGCACCCGCCGCTGACCAGTGCACATGCGCCAGATACGGGTAGCGCGCGCGGTCCCACACAACCTCCGTGCGCACCCCGTCGAGGGCGATGACGAAGAGCCGTACGTCCGCGTTGGCGCTGCCTGCCACCGGGTACGCGACCCGCTGCGGATCGCTCTCCGGACGCGCAGGGTCGGAGATCCACCAACGCTGCACGGGCGTGTCGTCGACCCGCGCGACGAGCAGCCGGTCGCTCTCCGGCGACCACCAGAAGCCGCGCGAACGCCCCATCTCCTCGGCCGCGATGAACTCAGCCAATCCATAGGAAACCGACGCCGGATCCGCGGCGGGCTCCGGCTCCGCGAGCGCCCGGTCGTCCCCACCCTCGGCGCCGACGACCCGCAGGGCGCCCCCGGCGACGTATGCGACGAGCCGTCCGTCGGGCGAGGGGCGCGGGTCGATCACCGGTCCGGGGACGCGGAGTTCACGTGCCGTGCCGGCCCGCAGCTCCGCCGTGAAAAGCCGCCCTGACAAGGCGAAAGAGGCCAACTCGACCGCCGTGTCGGTGGCGTAGCCGACGATCCCGGCACCGCCCTCCCGGCTGCGCTCGCGGCGCGCCCGCTCCTCCGGCGGCAGATGCTCGGTGGCGCCGCCGAGCAGCGCCGCCGGGTCGGCCGCGACGCGCTCCGCGCCCTCGGCCACATCGAGAACCCACAGCTGATGGGCGCGGTCCGTACCGGAGCCGGACCGCAGGAACACGACTCGGGAACCGTCGGGAGACACGGTGAACGCACGCGGCGCGCCGGAGGTGAACCGCTGCGTGCGGGCGTACCGGCGCGGGAAGGAGAGGGGCTCGGTCGTCATGCCCCGACCATATTGGCCATGCGCCCCCTTGTGCGGCCGTGCGCCGATCGATGCGCGCGTACGGATAGTTATGATCACTAGCGCTGTGTGGGTATCAACCTGCTGGCTGTTGTATGGATTTACCGACCCGTGACCGACCCCCCCCATACCGGACCCCAAGTCCCTGGGACCATTGGAGGTGAGCCGCCGTGGCACTCTCGATTTCGGCGGTGGTGCTGCTGGCGATCATCGTCTTTCTCCTGATCAAGAAGTCAGGACTGAAGGGCGGGCACGCGGTCGTGTGTGTCCTGTTGGGCTTCTATCTCGCCTCCTCGACGGTCGCCCCCACCATCAGCGAGCTGACCACCAACATCGCGGGGATGATCGGCAGCATCAAGTTCTGAGCGGCGGCCTCGTAGGGTGGTTCCATGACGGAACTGCCCGACCGGCGTCTGCTCCTGGTGCACGCGCACCCGGACGACGAGTCGATCAACAATGGCGCGACCATGGCCAAGTACGCGGCCGAGGGCGCCCATGTGACGCTGGTGACCTGCACCCTCGGCGAGGAGGGCGAGGTCATCCCGCCCGAGCTCGCGCATCTGGAGCCCCACCGCGAGGGCGGGCTCGGCCCGTACCGGACAGGTGAGCTGAGCGCCGCCATGAAGGAGCTGGGCGTCACCGACCACCGGTTCCTCGGCGGCCCCGGGCGCTACCGCGACTCCGGGATGATGGGCCTGGAGCAGAACCACCGCGCGGGCGCCTTCTGGGCCGCCGACGTCGACGCGGCCGCCGCGGACCTCATGGCGGTGATCCGCGAGGTGCGCCCCCAGGTCCTCGTCACCTACGACCCCGACGGCGGCTACGGCCACCCCGACCACATCCAGGCCCACCGCGTCGCCATGCGCGCCGCCGAGCTGGCCGCCGACGCGGGGCAGCCGATCGCCAAGATCTACTGGAACCGGGTGCCGCGCACGGTCGCCGAGGAAGCGTTCGCGCGCCTGCGCGAGGCCCTCCCCGAGCTGCCCTTCGGCGAAGCCGCCGCCATCGACGACGTACCCGGCGTGGTCGACGAGTCGGTCATCACCACCGAGATCGACGGCACCGCGTACGCCGCCGCCAAGACCGCCGCGATGCGCGCGCACGCCACGCAGATCGAGGTGGCCGAGCCGTACTTCGCGCTCTCCAACGAGCTCGCGCAGCCGATCTTCACCACCGAGTACTACGAGTTGGTACGCGCAGACCGGGGCGAGAGCGGCGCGCGCGGCGGGGCGGCGCCCGAGACGGACCTGTTCGAAGGGGTGTCCCTGTGATGAGCACGAACGGCGGCGGGAACATGCTCGCCCAGCCCCTGACCCGGCCCTCGGGCGGGCGGATCGCCGCCTACCTGGGGCTCTTCGTACTCGGCGTGGTGGTCGGGGCCGCCGGGGCGCTGGTGCAATCCGGCTGGTTCCCGGGCGGGTTGCTGCTCGCGATCGCGGGCGCGGCCGGGCTCTTCCTGGGCGGTGCGCGGGCGACCGGCACGCGGGCCGGGGCCGTCGCGCCCGCGGCCGGCTGGATGGTCGCCGTCGTGCTGCTCACCGCCAGCCGCCCGGAGGGAGACTTCCTCTTCGGCGCGGGAGTCGTTTCCTACCTCTTCCTGCTCGGCGGGATGGCAGTTGCTGTGATGTGCGCCACCCTTGGACAAGGGCGGCAACCGGACCGCTCCGACGTCCGACTTGGCAAGTGACGTACCACTTCGCCGTATCCAACAGGTGCGGGTCCCGTGGGGGTTTCCTTGGCGGGCGAGGTTTGCGCGCCGGACACGGCCAGTATGGTGGTGCGCGCCGCCGAGCTGCCCGAGATGAGGTCGAGTAAACGGGCGGCGGAGCCAACCGGGAGAACCTGCCTTGAGTCGTGAAACTGACAGTTCGTCCTCCGGGCCCAACGGGCGCGGTGGAGCCGCGTACCCGTCGGGGACGCCGCCGTACGGGACCCCCATGGCTTCCGAAAGCGGCGCCGACGCGGGCCGTTCGGCCACCGGCAACCCGCCGGAGGAGCGCAAGACCGAGACCACGCTGACGACCCGGATCCGGATCAACATCCCCGGGTCGCGGCCCATCCCGCCCGTCGTCGTCCGCACGCCGGTCGCAGACGCGGACGGGTCCGCCGTGTCCGCCGAGGGTGCCGACAGCCTGGGCAACGGCGCGGAGGCGTCGCCGGGCGTGAGTTCGCCCATAGGCGCGGCCACCGCGACGGCCACCTCACCCTCCACGGCCCCGTCCGCGGACGGCCCCGCCGGGGCGCCCGCCACGGCCGAGGACAAGACGAGCGACTGGTTCGCGCCGCGCAAGTCCGGTGCGCCCAAGGGCGGGCCGGGAGGCGGCTCCACCAACGGTGCGGGCCTGCCGGGCGGTTCGGGCCCCGCGGGCGCGGCCGGCTCCCCAGGGACACAGGGCGGACGTCCTGGTGCCCCGGGCGGTGCGCGCCCGAGCTCCGCGAACGGTGCCGGTCCGCTGGGTGCCCCCGGTGGTGCCCGGCCCGGTGGCGCGAACGGGCCCCGCCCCGGCGGCGGCGGTACGAACGGTGCCGGGCTGCCCGGTGCCACCGGCGCCGGACCCGTGGCCCCGGGCCATGGCGGCGGCACCGGCTCCTTCGACGTCTCCGCGGCGCTGAGCAGCACGGGCTCCTTCCCCGCCGTGGGATCCTCCGCCGGGTCGCCCGCCGGCTCCGGCAACGGCGGCGAACGGCGCCGTGACGACCTGCCGTACTTCTCCGAGGGCGGGCCCGCGGGCCCGACGGGTGGTCCGGTCACCGGGGACGGCCCGCTGGTGCCGCCGACCGGTCCGGGCGTGGCACCCGGCAGCCTGGCCGCGGGCCCGGGTGCCGGATATCCCGGCGGCGGTCCCGGTGGTCCGGGCGGCATGAGCGGTCCGGGCAGCATGAGCGGTCCTGGCGGTCCGGGCACCCATGTCACCCCGCGGGGCGGTCTCAGCGGCGGTCTCAGTGACGACACCGCGATCCTCACGCCGCAGAAGCCCGCACCCGAGCCGGGCGCAGGCGGCTACGGCGGCCCCGGGGACAATGTCTCCGGCCACACCCTGACCAGCGGTATCCCCGTCGTACCGCCCGCCCAGAACTCCCCGTTCGGGCCGGGCGCGCACACCGACGGCCCGCTGCCGCACACCCCGCCGAAGCTGCCCGAGCCGGTCCAGCAGCCCGCGGCCTCGTCGAAGCCGGCCAAGAAGAAGAAGGGCCGCAGCAAGCTGACGCTGCTGGTCGCCGGCGTGGTCGTCATCGGCGGCGGTGCCTACGGCGCCGGGCTCCTGATGAACCACTCGGACGTGCCCAAGGGCACCACCGTGCTCGGCGTCGACATCGGCGGCGGCACCCGCGACGAGGCCGTCAAGAAGCTCGACGACGCCTTCAGCAGCAGTACGAACAAGGCGCTCAAGCTGTCGGTCGACGGCGACACCGTCTCGCTCAAGCCGGACCAGGCCGGGCTCCAGTTCGACACCCAGGCCACCGTCCGCGCCGCCGCGGGCAGCGACTACAACCCCGTGTCGGTGATCGGCTCGCTGTTCGGCCAGGAACGCGTCGTCGAGCCCGAGATGCCGGTCGACGAGGAGAAGCTCCAGGCGGCCCTTGGGGGCGTCGCGGGCGGCTCCGGATCGGCGAGCGACGGCACGATCAAGTTCGTGGCGGGCAAGGCCGTCGCCGTGTACGGCAAGGCGGGCAAGGGCATCGACGTCAACGCCTCGACGCAGGCCGTCGTGGACGCGTACCGCGCCCAGGTGGAGACCGGTACGACCGCGCCAGTGAAGGTCGCCACCACGACCCGGCAGCCGACGATCTCGAAGACCGAGGTCGACCGGATGATGAAGGCCTTCGCCAAGCCGGCGATGTCCGCGAACGTCACGGTCCGCACGGACGCCGTGCACACGATCTCCTTCAGCCCGCAGAACTCCATCTGGCAGTTCCTGAGCGTGCAGGCGGTCGACGGCAAGCTCGTCCAGCACTACGACCTCGTCACCCTCAAGAAGCTGTACGGCGGCGCCTTCACGGGCGTCACGATCACCAAGGGCGACGGCAGTAAGAAGGCCGTGAGCCCGCAGGACGTGGCCTCGGCCCTCGGCCAGGCACTGCTCGGCAAGACGGCCGCCGACCGCATCGTGACCATCTCCACCAACCCCAGCTAGCGAACGCGCTTTCGGGAGGGCGCCCGGCCATGGATTCCATGGCCGGGCGCCCTCTTGTCGTACGCCAAGATCCGATGGAGCGTGGCATCGAGCGGGCCAGGGCGAGCGGGTGTCGAAGGGGCGGGTGAGCCGCATGGGGTGGGAGTTCACGGACGATCGCGGAGTCACCGTACGGACCGACGGGCGACCCGAGCGGGTCGCCGCCTACGTACGGGCGGGAGCCGGGCTCTGGGACCTCGGGGTGCGGCCCGCCGGGGTGTACGGATCCGGCCACGACGGGGACCAGCCCGACCCGGCCAAGTCGGGGGCGCTGGCCGACGTGCCCTACCTGGGCGCGGGCAAGGCACTCGACGAGATGGCGCTGCGGTCGGTACGGCCCGACCTGATCGTCGACGTCACGTACGACCGCGAGCATCCGTACGCCGTCGCCGCCGATGTCGCCGCGGCGGTGGGCGTTCCCGTGCTGGCCCTCGCGGTGGGCGGCGACACCGGCCTCCCGCGTATCCTCGCCCGCTTCGCCGAACTGGCCCAGGCGCTGGACGGCGAACCGGCACGGCAGCCGGGCGAGTTGGCAGCCGCGGAAGAAGCCGTACGAGCCGCCGCGAGCCCGCAGCGGGTGCTCGCGCTGTCGGCCGCCGGGCCCGCACAGGTGCATCTGGCGCGGCCCCGGACCTGGCCGGAACTGCGCCATCTGGCGGACCTGGGCGTGGAGTTGACCGACCCGGGCGCGGGCGGCGTGAACTGGTCCACGACCACATGGGAGGCGGCCGCCGCGTTCGCGCCCGATCTCGTCCTGGCCGACAACCGCGGGAACGCCGTGACCGGGCGGGAGTTGGAGGCCCTGCCGGGCTGGCGCGCGCTCACCGCCACGGCGGTGGTGGAGCCGTGGAACCCGGAACTCCCGTGCAGCGGCACCGCGGCCGCGGCCTTCCTGCGGTCGGTGGCGGACGCGCTGGAGCTGCTGCGGGCGAAGGGGTAGCCGCGCGTGGGGGGCGTCGGCGTATGACATCTGTCATCCGGGAGTCAGGACACGCCGCACTGCCGGGCGCACCCCCTCCGCCGCCACGATGGAGCACATGACAACGACTACACGGACCACGGGCACCACGGGGGCCGCCACCTCGGTGGTCGGGTTCGCCTCGGTGACCAAGAGCTACGGGAGCGTCCGGGCCGTGGACGGGCTGACGCTCGACCTGCACCCGGGCGAGACGGTCGCCCTGCTGGGTCCCAACGGCGCGGGCAAGTCGACCACGCTGGACCTGCTCCTCGGCCTCAAGCACGCCGACAGCGGCACGGTCAGCGTCTTCGGCACCAGCCCGCGCGAGGCGATCGTCCGCGGCCGGGTGGGCGCCATGCTGCAGAGCGGCGGCCTGATGGACGAGGTCACGGTCGCCGAGCTGGTGAAGCTCGCCTGCGACCTGCACCCCAAGCCGTACCGCGCCATCGACGTGCTGGCCCGCGCCGGTATCACCCAGATCGCCGACCGCAAGGTCAACAAGCTCTCCGGCGGCCAGGAACAGCGCGTCCGCTTCGCCCTCGCCACGGCCGGCGACAGCGATCTGATCGTCCTCGACGAGCCCACCACGGGGATGGACGTCTCCGCCCGCCAGGCCTTCTGGGCCACCATGCGCGAGCAGGCCGACCAGGGCCGCACGGTCCTGTTCGCCACGCACTACCTGGAGGAGGCCGACGCGATCGCGGACCGCGTGCTGGTCCTGCACCGGGGACGCCTGCTGGCCGACGGCACCGCCGCCGAGATCAAGGCGAAGGCCGGCGCCCGCCGCATCGCTTTCGACCTGGAGGGCCCGATCGACGAGGCCGCGCTGCGCGCACTGCCCTTCCTGACGTCCGTCGACGTATCCGGTCAGACGGTCCGCATCCAGTCCTCCGACGCCGACGCGACCGTCCACGCGGTGTACGGGCTCGGCGTCTACCCCCGCAATCTCGAAGTGGCCGGACTCGGCCTGGAGCAGGCCTTCGTCGCCATCACGGAGGCCGAGGAGGCCAAGCAGTCATGAACAGCCTGATCAAGCTGGAACTCACCCGCGCCCTGCGCAACCGCAAGTTCCTGTTCTTCTCGGTGATCTACCCCTCGGCCCTGTTCCTGCTGATCGCGGGCAACGCCGACAGCACCACCAAGGTCGACGGCACCGGCCTCACCGTACCGACGTACACGATGGTCTCGATGGCCTCCTTCGGCGCCCTGACCGCCGTCCTGATGGGCAACAGCGAGCGCATCGCCAAGGAGCGCGAGAGCGGCTGGGTGCGGCAGCTCAGGCTGACCACCCTGCCCGGGCGCGGCTACGTCCTCGCCAAGACCGCGAGCGCCGCCGTCGTCAGCCTGCCGTCCATCGTCATCGTCTTCCTGGTCGCCGCGACCGTGAAGGACGTCCACCTGGACGCCTGGCAGTGGCTCGCGCTCACCGGCGCCATCTGGGCGGGTTCCCTCATCTTTGCCGCGCTCGGCGTGGCCATCGGCTACCTCGCCACCGGTGACGCGGTCCGTCCGATCACGATGATCACGTACTTCGGTCTGTCGATGCTCGGCGGCCTGTGGATGCCCAGCACGACCTTCCCCGACTGGTTGCAGAACATCGCGAAGTGGCTGCCCACGCACGCGTACGCTGCCCTCGGGCAGGCCATCGAACTGGGCGACGCCCCGCACGCGAAGGACCTCGCCATCCTCGCCGTCTACTTCGCTCTCTTCGCGGGCGGCGCGGCCTGGCTGTACCGGAAGGACACGCTGAAGGCGTGAACGCCATGACGGAAGCCCCGCTGCCCGACGAGACCCGGCCGGTGCCGCTGATGCGGATGGGGGAGTCCCCCCGCAACATCCGCGAGGCACTGCGCAAGGCGATCTGGATCGTCATCTGGCTGGTGTTCCTCAGCTCGCCGGTCCACGACCTGGTGTCCGGTCACCACACGACCGCCGCCACGGTGGCCGGCTGGCTGGGCCTGACGGTCTTCGTCGGGATCTATCTGACGCTGGTCTTCCGGAACATGGGCAGGGCGTTCACCGCCACCGCGGTCGTCGCCGGCCTGGTCATCGCCCTCGGCGCCCTCGCCGTCGTGCTGAGCCTCACCCTCGGCCCGTCCTGGCTGGGCCTGTTCGTGTACGTCTCCGTCGCCTGCGGCACGACGTTCTCGCTCCGCGTGGCGTACTGGACGATCCCGCTGACCGCCGCCGTGATGCTGCTCGTCGGCCTGCACGGCGGCGAGGGGGACGCGCGCAACCTCGTCCTCCTTGTCGTCCTCATCGGTTACGCGATGACGGGCGTACGGCAACTGGTGCGTACGACGGTGGAGTTGCGCAAGGCGCGGGCGACCGTCGCCCAACTCGCCGCGAACGAGGAGCGCTTGCGCCTGGCCAGGGACCTGCACGACCTCCTCGGCCACTCCCTCTCGCTGATCACGCTGAAGAGCGAACTGGCCGGCCGGATGCTCCCCGACCACCCCGACAAGGCGGCCCAGCAGGTCGCCGACATCGAACAGGTCAGCCGCCAGGCCCTCGTCGACGTCCGCGAGGCGGTCACCGGCTACCGGCGGCCCCGGCTGGCCGGCGAACTCGCGGGCGCCCAGGTCGCGTTGACCGCGGCGGGCGTCACCGCCGACCTGCCGGCCGAACCGGACCTCGACGGCGTCCCCGAGGAGAGCGAGTCCGCGCTGGCCTGGGCGCTGCGCGAGGCGATCACCAATGTCGTACGGCACAGCGGGGCCCGGCGCTGCGCGGTGGAGCTCGTCCGACGCCAGACGCTCGACGGGCTCGTGCTCGAACTGTCCGTGGAGGACGACGGTTCCGGTTCGGGCGGCTCCGGCACCCCGGGGAACGGCCTGAACGGGCTGACCGAACGGCTGGAGAAGGCGGGCGGATCGCTGGAGGCGGGGAAGGTGCGGCACGGGTTCCGCTTGACCGCCCGAGTACCGACGGGAGCCCCGGCCAAGCCGTCCGGCCACCCCGTAGGATCCGGGGCATGAGCCGCACGATCAAGGTCCTGCTCGCCGAGGACCAGTCGATGGTCCGCGAGGCGCTGGCCGCGCTGCTGGGCCTCGAACCGGACATCGAGGTGGTCGCCCAGGTGGCGCGCGGGGACGAGGTGCTGGCCGCGGCGCGCGAGCACGACGTCGACGTGGCGCTCCTCGACATCGAGATGCCGGGGCAGACGGGTATCGAGGCGGCGGCCGAACTCCACAAGGAGTTCCCCGGCCTCAAGCTGGTCATCCTCACGACCTTCGGCCGTCCCGGTTATCTGCGCAGCGCGATGGAGGCCGGCGCCGCCGCCTTCCTCGTCAAGGACGCGCCGGCCGCCCAACTCGCCGAAGCCGTACGGAAGGTACTGGCCGGCGAACGGGTCATCGACCCCACCCTCGCGGCCGCCGCCCTCGCCGAGGGAGCCAACCCCCTCACCGACCGCGAACGCGAGGTCCTCCGCGCGGCGGCCGACGGCTCCACCAACGCCGAACTGGCCACCGCCCTCCACCTCTCCCAGGGCACCGTCCGCAACTACCTCTCCACCGCCATCCAAAAACTGGCCGTCCGCAACCGAGCGGAAGCGGTCCGCACAGCGCGGGAGAAGGGCTGGCTGTAGCCGCCCCGACGTTCCTCGCCCCCGCCGCCCCTACCCGTCCCATCCCCAGGGGCTCCGCCCCTTCAACCCCGTTCGGATGTGTGTCGGCTGCGGGTGGGTGGTGGCTGGTCCAAAAGATTGCGCAGTTCCCCGCGCCCCTAAAAGGGGCGCGGGGAACTGCGCAATCTTTTAGCGGGGGTCTGGGGGCGCAGCCCCCAGGGATGGGACGGGTAGGGGCGGCGGGGGCGAGGAAAGGTTGTCAGTTGAGCATGGCTCGGGCGGCGTGGGCCTGTTGGCGTACTCGGGTGGCGGCCGGTTCGTCGACGGCGGCCACTATGTCGGCGTACGCGTCGAGTTCGGCGGCACCCGAGAGGAAGTCACCGCGCTGGACGAGCAGTTGGGCGCGTTCGTAGCGCAGCCGCGCCGGGTGCGACGGCAGCAGCAGGGACAACTCGACGGCCCACAGCGCCACATCCGACCGCTCGGGACGGGTGGCGGCCCAGGCACGGATGTTGTTCAGGATGCGCAGCACGACATCGAGCGGATCGGCGGGAGACAGCATCGACGGGTCGAGCGGAGCACCGGTCGCCCCCGCGACGAGCAGCTCCGCGTCGGAGCCGGTCAGCACGCGCCCCCCGTCGAAGGGATCGGCGAGCACCTGCTGCTCGGTGGGCCCGAAGCCGACGACGAAATGCCCGGGCAGAGCGACCCCGTACACCGGCGCACCGGCCCGCCGAGCGACCTCCATCCACACCACGGAGAGCAGGATGGGCAGCCCACGCCGCCGCCGCAGCACCTCGTGCAGGAGAGAGGACTCCAGCCGCTGGTAGTCGCCGGGCGTCCCCCGGAAACCGCAGCGCCCGCCGAGCAGTTCGGCGAGCGCGACCGCCCAGGACCGCGGCCCGCCCGGGCGGAACGGCAACTGCCCGGCCAGCCGGTCCAGCTCGATCTGCGCCGCGTCCATCCCGGCCTCGTCCAGCGTGCCGTCCGCCGCGGCCCCGACCAGCAGACACAGCACCGCCAGATCGGGCCGCTCGGCCCGCGCCTCGTCGGAGAACCGCCGCCGCACCTCGGCGGCGCCGTCCGGTTCCGGTGGCTGAGGGACACGCATAGCTGGCTCGTGCCCCTTCACGCCGATCGATACGGGTCGCCGGCCCCGAAACCGCCATCCGCCGTCCCGGAGGCGGCGCCGGCGTCCGGGACCCACCGGTAGTGGTGGTACGCGTGATGAGCCCCGAAGCCCATCCCCGCGTACAGCGCCCGCGCCCCCGTGTTGTCATCCTCCACCTGGAGCCAGGCCGCCGAGGCGCCCTCGCCCAGGGCCCGGCGGGCCAGGGCGGCCATGACGGTGGTGGCGAGGCCCTGGCGGCGGTGGGCGGGGCCGACCTCGACGGCGGCGAAACCGGCCCAGCGGCCGTCCACCACACAGCGTCCGATCGCGGCCGGAGGCTCCCCCTCCGTACCGGGCACCGTCGCGAACCACACCGAGGGCCCGCTGCCCAGCACCTTCAGGGCCACGTCGCTCAGCCCCTTCCGCTGGTACCGGCCCAGCCACGCGTCGTCCGCCTCGCGGGAGAGCACGACCCCCGGCGCCTCCCGGTCCCCGACCGGCGCGAGCGAGCCGATCCACAGCTCGGCCGTCACCTCACGTACCCAGCCGCGCGCCTCCAGCTCCGCGCACAGCAGCTCCTGCGTGCCCTCCGCCCCGGTCGCGGTCTGGATGTACGCGGGCAGGTCACGGGCGGCGTACCAGTCCCGTACGCGGGTCAGCGCCTCGTCCAGCGGCACGCCGGGGTCGCCGATCGGCAGGACGGAGTTGGCGCGCCGGGTGAACCCGGAGGCCGCCCTCAGCTCCCACTCGCCGAGCCGCTCGCTCTCCACCGGCCGCCAGGCCCGCGCCGAGACCCGCGCCAGCTCCTCGTACGAGGCCGCCGGGCCCCGCCGACGCGCCGGAGCGGACGGTACGACCTTGCCCGCGACCAGCAAGGATTCCGCGATCTGGACACGCTCACCGGTCCGCCGTGTGATCTGCAACACACCGTTGTCCCATGATGTGAGAACACCGACCGTGTCGGTGAACTTCTCACCCTCGGCGACATCTTCGATCATCCGCCGAACAGAGACACGTTTGCCCACGTCAGCAGCGGTGATACGGACCTCAAGGCGGCCGCCGGCAGAGATTTCCACAGGTCAGTTCACCCCTCCTGTTCGGATCATGCCCAAGAACGGAGATACTAGGGGCGGGCATCGACGACGCCGCGCTCCCGCGCGCCAGGCGGCGGGAGCCTACGAAGGCCCGCCAGCGCCCTATCGAGGAGGAACGACAGCGTGACCTACGTCATCGCGCAGCCTTGTGTCGACGTCAAGGACAAGGCGTGCATCGAGGAGTGCCCGGTCGACTGCATCTACGAGGGCTCCCGGTCCTTGTACATCCACCCGGACGAATGCGTCGACTGTGGAGCCTGTGAGCCGGTGTGCCCGGTCGAGGCGATCTTCTACGAAGACGACACTCCGGAAGAGTGGAAGGACTACTACAAGGCGAACGTCGAGTTCTTCGACGAGCTCGGCTCGCCCGGCGGCGCCAGCAAGCTCGGCCTGATCGAGCGCGACCACCCCTTCATCGCAGCGCTGCCGCCGCAGAACCAGTAAGCGGCCCGCACACATACGCGCCGCCTCGGTCCCGTACGGCCTGATCGCTCCGATCGGCTTACGGGACCGAGGCGTTTGCCGTACCGGCGAGTACAGAGAAAGTGAGCCAGATCCCGTGTCCGCAGTCTCCGACCGGCTTCCCACCTTCCCCTGGGACAAGCTGGAGCCCTACAAGGCGACGGCCGCCGCTCACCCGGGTGGCATCGTCGACCTGTCCGTCGGCACCCCGGTCGACCCGGTGCCCGAGCTGATCCAGAAAGCTCTGGTCGCGGCCGCGGACTCGCCGGGCTATCCCACGGTGTGGGGCACGCCCGAGCTGCGGGACGCGATCACGGGCTGGGTGGAGCGACGGCTCGGCGCGCGGGACATCACCCACCGCCACATACTCCCGATCGTCGGCTCCAAGGAACTCGTCGCCTGGCTGCCCACCCAGCTGGGCCTCGGCCCCGGCGACAAGGTCGCCTACCCGCGTCTGGCGTACCCGACGTACGAGGTCGGCGCACGCCTGGCCCGCGCGGACTACGTCGTCTACGACGACCCGACGGAGCTGGACCCGACGGACGTGAAGCTCCTGTGGCTGAACTCCCCGTCCAACCCGACGGGCCGGGTCCTCTCGAAGGACGAGCTCACCCGGACCGTGGCGTGGGCCCGCGAGCACGGCATCCTGCTCTTCTCCGACGAGTGCTACATCGAGCTGGGCTGGGAGGCCGACCCGGTCTCGGTCATGCACCCGGACGTGAACGGCGGCTCGTACGAGGGGATCGTCTCGGTCCACTCGCTCTCGAAGCGCTCGAACCTGGCCGGCTACCGCGCCGCGTTCCTCGCGGGCGACCCCGCCGTCCTCGGCGACCTCCTCCAGATCCGCAAGCACGGCGGCATGATGACGTCCGCACCGACCCAGGCCGCCGCGGTCGCCGCCCTCTCGGACGACACCCACGTCCGCGAACAGCGCGAGCGCTACGCCGCCCGCCGCACCGCCCTCCGCGACGCCCTCCTGAAGCACGGCTTCCGCATCGAGCACAGCGAGGCCAGCCTCTACCTGTGGGCCACCCGCGACGAGTCCTGCTGGGCCACGGTGTCCCACCTCGCGAACCTCGGCATCCTCGTCGCCCCGGGCGACTTCTACGGCGAGGCGGGCGAGAACTTCGTCCGCGTGGCCCTGACGGCAACGGACGAGCGCGTGGCGGCGGCGGTAGAGCGCCTGGCGTAGAGAGCGCCACGTCGGGGGCGCGGGGCTGTGACATTGTGCGGCTCCGCCGCGTGGGCGCGACCAGCCCAGGACGACCCGCACCTGACAAACCGGCATACGCGAGGGGTCCAGGGAACTCCCTGGACCCCTCGCCCACACAGAACCCGGCGGCTAGCCGAGCGGCAGCCCCTTCAGCGGCAGCTGCTTCGTCGGGAGACCACCCTTGGTCACCTGGTCCGTGGGGAGGCCCCCCTTGGTCACCGTGTCCGTCGGAAGACCACCGGTCGTCTTCGCGGTGTTACCGAGCAGACCCCCGGCCTGCCCAGCCGTATCCCCGGCCACCTTCTGCGCGGTCGGCGTCGCCGTCTTGGCGACCTTGCCACCGGTCTTGCCCGCGGCCGGCACCGCCTTCTTGACCGCGTCGCCACCGGCTGTGCCCGCGAGCCCGGTGACGTTCTGAGTCGCACCGTCGACCGTGTTGCCGACCTGCGCACCGTCCAGGGCGGTCAGTCCGCCGAGGTTGGGGGTGGCCGGCAGTTCGGCCGCCGCGCTGGCGGAGCCGGCCGCACCGACCCCGGCAGCCGCTCCCGCTGCGACGAGCAGCGCGGCACGGGCGATCCGGCGGGTCAGGGGGAGGGACATGATGCTCCTTAGACGGGAGAGAACGGTGAAGTGTCCGACCGCGCTCAGGAGTGGACCGACTGGCTGCCGACCGTCCCCCGGTTGATCGTTCCGGGCTCGGACGCAGTGACTACCGCTCGAAGCCCACGAAGGTTGCGGTGGCCCGATGTAAAGAGTTGGCAATGCGTCGCATTATCAGCTGCGGATAAAAACGGGCAAAAGGGATCCAGTCGGAACTGTCGAATCCTTATGGCCCTTTGTTTTCAAGGGATTCGGCGGATGCGGGAGTGAGTGCGCGAAAACCTGCGCACATCGTCGACTCCGCGTGACGCGGCTCCCCCCAAAGGGTGAGGGCCCGTACTACTGCCCAGTGACGATTCGGACCTCGGCGGCGGACTTCCCCGCGGCCGAGCTTCCCTTCGTGTCGGACGTGCGCCACGCGCTGTCGGTGTTCCCGGCGGTCCACTCCCGCCCCGCGTACAACACCCGTTCGATGTGCAGCGCGGACGAGTTGGCCACGGCCCAGTGCGCCAGCTCCCAGCCGCGCTGCCGCACGCCGCGCTTGGCGTTGGCCTCCTTGCGCACGGGGACGGTCACCGTGCGGCTCCCGCCGGTGGAGGAGCCCGAGGAGGCCGAGGTAGCGGTGGCGGACGGCGAGGCGGAGGTGCCCTCGGCGCTCACCACGGCCCCGGCGTCCTGGAGCACGTCACGCCCGAAGTCCCGTACGAGCGCCGCGCGCACCGAGTCCGCTCCGCCGGCCGGGGTCGCGTCCGGGCGCCCCTCACAGGTCAGCGTGGCCGCCGCGCGGCCGGTCAGAGCGGCGGCGAGCAGCGTGGCGTCCGGCTCGTGCTTCGCGTACGCCTCCGGATAGCCGCTGCGCTGCACGCGCTGCGCGGCGACGGTCAGTGGCAGCTTCGTATAGCCGGACACCTTGGCCAAGTGCTCGTAGAAGATGCCCGCCGCGTACGTCGGGTCCATGATCTGCTTCTTCGTGCCCCAGCCCTGCGACGGCCGCTGCTGGAAGAGGCCGAGCGAGTCACGGTCGCCGTGCTGGATGTTGCGCAGCCCCGACTCCTGGAGTGCGGTCGCGAGGGCGATGGTGACGGCGCGCTCGGGCAGGTCGCGGGAGGTGCCGACCGCCGAGATCGTCGCCGCGTTCACCGCCTGCTCCGGCGTGAACTCGTACGAGGCCCCGTCGCCCTTGCCGGAGACGACCTCGCATCTCGGTGCGCCCGTGCCTCCCGTGAGGTACTGCACGGTGAGATAGCCCGCGACCGCGAGCAGGACTACGACGGCCGCTCCGAAACGCAGGAGGCGGCCACGCCGGACGGGAGTGGGGGACGGCTCTGACACGTCGTACAAGGTACTGGAGGCCTCTGTCGGCGGACTGTGGGGCTGTGGACAACGGGAGGGCGGCCCTGGGCGTCAGGCCACGGACGAGACGGGATGGCCCGGGGCGCTAGGGTCGACAGCATGGCCGACACCCCGCTTGACCTCGCCCTCGACGCTGCCGAGCTGACCGCGCGGCTCGTCGACTTCCCCTCCGCGAGCGGCAACGAGAAGCCGCTCGCGGACGCCATCGAGACCGCCCTGCGGGCCCTGCCGCACCTGACGGTCGACCGGTACGGCAACAACGTCGTGGCGCGTACGAACCTGGGCCGCGCCGAGCGCGTCATCCTCGCCGGCCACATCGACACGGTCCCGATCGCCGACAACGTTCCCTCCCGCCTCGACGAGGACGGCGTGCTGTGGGGATGCGGCACCTGCGACATGAAGTCCGGCGTCGCCGTGCAGCTGCGCATCGCGGCCACGGTCCCCGAACCCAACCGCGACCTCACCTTCGTCTTCTACGACAACGAAGAGGTGGCGGCCCATCTGAACGGCCTGAAGCATGTGGCCGAGGCCCACCCCGACTGGCTGGAGGGCGACTTCGCGATCCTCCTGGAGCCGACGGACGGCCAGGTCGAGGGCGGCTGCCAGGGCACGCTCCGGGTGTTCCTGAAGACCAAGGGGGAGCGCGCGCACTCCGCGCGCGCGTGGATGGGCTCCAACGCGATCCACGCGGCCGCTCCGATCCTGGCCAGGCTCGCCGCCTACGAGCCGCGCACGCCGGTCGTCGACGGCCTCCAGTTCCACGAGGGCCTCAACGCCGTCCGCATCGAGGGCGGCGTGGCCACCAACGTCATCCCCGACGCCTGCACGGTCGTCGTCAACTTCCGTTACGCGCCGGACCGTAGCGAGGAGGAGGCGGAGGCCTTCGTCCGCGACTACTTCGCGGACTGCGGTGTGGACGAGTTCATCGTCGACGACCACTCCGGCGGGGCCCGCCCCGGCCTGACCCACCCCGCCGCCGCGGCCTTCCTGGCCGCCGTCGGCGGCGAGGCCCGCCCCAAGTTCGGCTGGACGGACGTCGCCCGCTTCAGCGCGCTCGGAGTGCCCGCGGTGAACTACAGCCCGGGCAACCCGATTCTGGCCCACAAGGTGGACGAGCGGGTCAAGGCGTCGCTGATCCCGGAGGCCGAGGAGCGGCTGCGCGGTTGGCTGACCGACTGAGCCGTATCTCCGGGCGGTTCATGGCGGACATCCTTACGTCCCCCCTCCGTAACCCGCGTAGATCTACGCTGGGGTGGAACGACCGCAAGCGGAGGGAGCGCACATGGCTACTGGCAACCCCGAGGGCAAGAAGCGGCCACCGGAGGAGCAGCGACTGGGGCCCGTGCTGCGCAGGCGGGACCAGGTGCAGTCGAGCACCACGGATCAGCGGTTGCTGGACGCGGGCGGGCCTTCCGACTGGGTGCACACCGACCCCTGGCGGGTCCTGCGCATCCAGTCGGAGTTCATCGAGGGCTTCGGCACGCTGGCCGAACTCCCGCCCGCGATCAGCGTGTTCGGCTCGGCGCGTACGCCGGTGGACTCGCCCGAGTACGAGGCCGGAGTCGCCCTCGGCCGAGGCCTGGTCGAAGCCGGCTTCGCCGTCATCACCGGCGGTGGCCCCGGCGCCATGGAGGCCGCCAACAAGGGTGCCTGCGAGGCGAAGGGCATCTCCGTCGGCCTCGGCATCGAGCTGCCCTTCGAGCAAGGCCTCAACCCGTACGTCGACATCGGCCTCAACTTCCGCTACTTCTTCGTCCGGAAGATGATGTTCGTGAAGTACGCGCAGGGTTTCGTGGTTCTGCCCGGCGGCCTCGGAACCCTCGACGAACTCTTCGAGGCCCTCACCCTCGTCCAGACCCAGAAGGTCACCCGCTTCCCGATCGTCCTCTTCGGCACGGCGTACTGGGGCGGCCTCGTCGAGTGGCTCAAGAACACCCTCATCGCCCAGGGCAAGGCCTCCGAGAAGGACCTGCTCCTGTTCCACCTCACCGATGAGGTGGAGGAGGCGGTGGCCCTGGTCTCGAAGGAGGCGGGCCGCTAACCGACAGGCCTTTCCTCGCCCCCGCCGCCCCTACCCGTCCCATCCTTCTGGGGCTCCGCCCCAGACCCCCTAGGCCGGTTCTTTGGCTGCGGGTGCGTGGGGGCTGGTCGCGCAGTTCCCCGCGCCCCTGAAGGCGCGGGGCTGCGCCCCGCGATCCCACGCCCGCCCCGGGTCTTTCAGGGGCGCGGGGAACTGCGCGAGCAACCCCCACCCACCCGTAGCCGACGAACCACCCCGTCTTCAAGGGGCGCGGGGAACTGCGCAATCTTTTAGCGGGGGTCTGGGGGCGCAGCCCCCAGGAACGGGATGGGACGGGTAGGGGCGGCGGGGGCGAGAGACTCGCTACGCCAGGCCCCGGCGGGCTACTGCAGGTGGGCGGTGGCCCGCGATGGACGTCACCATGTCGAGGACCTGACGGGTCTCCGCGACCTCGTGGACGCGGTAGACCTGGGCCCCGAGCCACATGGAGACGGCGGTCGTCGCCAGGGTCCCCACCACCCGCTCCTTCACCGGCTTGTCGAGCGTCTCGCCGACAAAGTCCTTGTTGGAGAGGGAGACCAGCACAGGCCACCCCGTAGCCACCATCTCCCCCAGCCGCCGCGTCGCCTCCAGACTGTGCCGGGTGTTCTTCCCGAAGTCGTGCCCGGGGTCGATCAACACGGACTCCCGGGGCACGCCCAACGACACCGCCCGCTCGGCCAGCCCGAGCGTCACCCGCAAGATGTCGGCCATGACATCGTCGTACGCGACCCGATGCGGACGCGTCCGCGGCTCGGACTCACCGGCGTGGGTGCACACCAGCCCCACCCCGTACCGCGCGGCCACTTCCGCGAGCCGCGGATCGACCCCGCCCCACGCGTCGTTGAGCAGATCCGCTCCGGCCTCGCAGACCGCCTCACCGACCTCGTGCCGCCAGGTGTCGACGCTGATGATCACGTCGGGGAAGCGCCGCCGCACCTCGGCGACGAAACCGACCGTCCGCCGTGCCTCCTCCTCGGCGGACACCTCTTCCCCCGGCCCGGCCTTGACCCCACCGATGTCGATGATGGCGGCACCCTCCGACACCGCCTGCTCCACACGGGCGAGGGCGGGCTCGTCGCGGAAGGTGGCCCCCTGGTCGTAGAAGGAGTCCGGGGTCCGGTTCACGATCGCCATGATCACCGGCTCGCGCGGGTCGAATTCGTGCCTGCCCAGCCTGAGCATCCCCTGTGACCTCTCCCAGTAAATCCCGCTGATAAGCCGCCTGCGACCTTAACTGTCAGACTCGCATGGCACGATCGGACCCTGGCGGTTTCAGAGCCGGACAGCTTCAGTACCCGTCAGACAGCTTCAGTTGCTTCACTAGCTTCAGTACTTTCGCGCCGGCGTGAAAACGCGTCGGCACCAGAGCGTGGGGACCTCAGCGATGTTCATGTTCTTGTTCCTGGTCGTCGCGCTCGCCGTCGTGGTCGCCGCGGTGACACTGTCCGTGGTGGGCGGCGGCGAGAGCGCCCCCCTTCCCGAGGCCGTGCCCGAGCGGCTGGCGGACCCCCTGCCCTACGACCGGCCGGTGAACCGGGGCGACGTGGAGGCGCTGCGCTTCCCCCTCGCCCTGCGGGGCTACCGCATGGCGGACGTCGACGACGCGCTCGGCCGTCTCGGCGCCGAGATCGCCGAGCGCGACGCCCGGATCGTCGACCTGGAGACCGCGCTCGCCGGCGCCAGGGCGGCCACGGCCACCACCTCGCTGCGGAAGCACGCCGAGGAGGACCACCAGTGAGCGACGCGCTCGCCGGCCCGGACGGCGCGCTGCGCTGCCCCTGGGCGCTGTCGACCGAGGACTACGTGGCGTACCACGACGAGGAGTGGGGCCGCCCCGTCCACGGCGACGACGCGCTGTACGAGCGGCTCTGCCTGGAGGCCTTCCAGTCGGGCCTGTCCTGGATCACCATCCTGCGCCGCCGTTCGGGCTTCCGCACCGCCTTCGCCGGCTTCGAGATCGCCAAGGTCGCGACCTTCACGGACGCCGACAAGGAGCGCCTGCTCACCGACCCGGGCATCATCCGCAACCGGGCCAAGATCGAGGCGACCGTCGCCAACGCACGCGTGCTGGCCGACTGGACCCCGGGCGAGCTCGACGAACTGATCTGGTCCTTCGCTCCCGACCCCGCCGCCCGCCCCGCCCCGAAGAGGCTTTCCGACGTCCCGGCCGTCACCGACGAGTCGACCGCCCTCTCCAAGACGCTGAAGAAACGCGGCATCCGCTTCGTGGGCCCGACAACGGCCTACGCCTTGATGCAGGCCTGCGGCTTGGTCAACGACCACTTGGAAGACTGCGCTGCGCGCAGTCTTTAGGAGCGCGGGGCTGTGACACTATGCGGCTCCGCCGCGTGGGCGCGACCAGCCGCATACGAACCCGCAGTTCCCCACCAGCCGTCACCTCCCCAGATACTTGGGCTTCTCCTTGTTGACGAACGCCTGCACAGCGATCGTGTGGTCCTCGGACGCCCCGGCCCGCGCCTGCAACTCGTCCTCCTTCTCCAGCGTCTCGTCCAGAGAATGAGTGATCCCGTACGCCAAGGACTCCTTCAGCGCGGCATACGAGACCGTCGGCCCCGAGGCCAGCGCGCGCGCCACCTTCTCCGCCTCCCCGCGCAGCTCGGCCGAGGGAACAAGCCGGTTCGCGATGCCGAGGTCGTACGCCTCCTGCGCGGTGATGCTGCGCGGAAACAGCAGCAGATCGGCGGCCCGGCTCGGGCCGATGACCCGCGGCAGCGTCCACGAGATGCCCGAGTCGGCGGTCAGCGCCACCCCGGCGAACGACGTGTTGAAGGCAGCCGTGTCCGCCACGATCCGGTAGTCGGCGGCGAGCGCGAAGCCGAAGCCCGCTCCGGCCGCGACGCCGTTCACCGCGGCGACCACGGGCTTCGCGGCCCCGGTCAGGGCCCGCACGATGGGGTTGTAGTGCTCGCGCACGGTGCTCATCGTGTGGCCCGACCCCGACTGCTTGTCGGCGGCCAGCAGCCCGATGTGCTCCTTGAGGTCCTGTCCGACACAGAACGCCCGGTCACCGGCGGCGGTCAGCAGGATCGCCCGTACATCCCCGTCGGCGGCGGCCGCCTGTGCCGCGTCCCGGAAGGCGACCTTGGTCGCGATGTTCATCGCGTTCATCGCCTCGGGGCGGTTCAGCGTGATCGTCGCGAGTCCGTCGCTCACCTCGTAGAGCACGGTGTCGGCCATGATGGGTCCCCTCCGGTGTGCGGCTCCGTCGTACCGGCCGGTACGTCTGTGTCCGATGACAGCATGGCGGAGATCACCGGCGGTGGCGCGGGCCCCACATGTGACCTGCGTCAAAGAATTCCGTGCCGGGGAGGTCGATGCGGCGGCGCAGTATCGCAGTCACATCGCCGAATTGAGTGGTTTTGCTCAAGCGCGTTGCGCAAGCGATGCCGACTGATGTTGGTCATCGGGTCCTGAGATGCGGGATAATGGCCTGGAAGCAATGTGTTCGATGCCGGTGACGTGTGTCCTATGAGGGGACGTGCGTGCCCTTCAAGGGGCCGTCGGCGACGATGAGCTGGTTTCAGGAAGGGGAACGAGCATGGCGGCCATGAAGCCGCGGACGGGCGATGGCCCGCTCGAGGTGACCAAGGAGGGGCGGGGCATCGTCATGCGCGTTCCGCTCGAAGGCGGCGGTCGGCTCGTCGTCGAGCTGACCCCTGACGAGGCTGACGCGCTCGGCGACGCCCTCAAGAAGGTCGTCGGCTGACGCGGAACGCGACCATACCTTTCAGCTGCCCCGGCATCGTATTCGGTGCCGGGGCAGTGGTGTGTCAGGGGTACGTCATCGACGTACCCCGCATCATCGGTACAGGTCAGACCCCATGTAAGGCGGCCTGGGTCAGCGCTTGACCGCGCACAGCAGACCGTCGCCCACCGGCAGCAGCGAGGGCACCAGCTCCTGGCTCTCGCGCACCGCGCGCAGCAGTTCGCGCAGCCGGCCGACCTCCGCGGGCTGCGGGCCCGAGTCCACCGTGCGGCCGTCCGCGAAGACGCCCTCGAAGACCACGAGCCCGCCCGGTCGCAGCAGGCGCAACGATTCAGCGAGATAGTCCAGGCACTCCAGACGGTCGCCGTCGCAGAAGACGAGGTCGTAGCCCGCGTCCGCGAGCCGGGGCAGGACGTCCAGCGCGCGACCGGGGATGAAACGGGCGCGGTTGCTGGCGAAACCGGCCGCGCGGAAGGCCTGGCGGGCGAACTGCTGGCGCTCCGGCTCCGGATCCACGGTGGTCAGTACCCCGTCCGGCCGCATGCCGTGCAGCAGATGAATCCCGGAGACGCCGGTCCCGGTCCCGATCTCCGCGACCGATTTCGCGTCCACGGTGGCGGCGAGCAACCGCAGCGCGGCGCCCGTGCCGGGCGACACCGAGCGCAGCCCTGCCTCCCGGGCCCGGTCCCGGGCCCAGCGCAGTGCTTCGTCCTCGGCGACAAAGGCGTCGGCGAACGCCCAGCTCGTCTGCCGGTTGCCGGTAATGACCCTCTCCTGTCCCCGCGGTTGCCTGGGCGTGACTGTATCCGTTGGTGCCGGGAACCCGCAGATGGGACCAGGCGTTTAGAGGGGTGGGGAAACAGAGCGGGGGAAGAGGATGGATCAGTACGTGGGGCAGGGCGCGGTGCGGGGCGGTGAGCAAGTGCTGACGCGACCATATGAGCGTGTATCAAATTCTCGTAAAACCGCTTATCCGGAGCTAACGGGCGAGGTGGCTATGGTAGGGGCTCCACTGGACACCACCAGAGCCGACAGGGGAGGTGCGGCTGCGCCTGTGGATCGAGGCGGGGTGCTGCGGCGCCTGCTCAGATCGGCGGGTGAGCCGAAATCCGTGACCGAGATCGCTGACAAGTTCCATGCTGCTGCCCCAGCGCAGACCGCGACGTTCACCACCGACGCGGAGTCGCAGGCGTGGACTCCGCCCACCTGGGAGGAGATCGTCAGCACGCACAGCGGCAGGGTCTACCGTCTCGCCTACCGCCTGACGGGCAACCAGCACGACGCCGAGGACCTCACCCAGGAAGTCTTCGTCCGCGTCTTCCGCTCGCTGTCCACGTACACGCCCGGCACCTTCGAGGGCTGGCTGCACCGCATCACCACGAACCTCTTCCTGGACATGGTGCGCCGCAAGCAGCGCATCCGCTTCGACGCCCTCGGTGACGACGCGGCCGAGCGCCTGCCCAGCCGTGAGCCGTCCCCGCAGCAGGTCTTCAACGACGCGCACTTCGACGCGGACGTCCAGCAGGCGCTGGACACCCTCGCGCCCGAGTTCCGCGCCGCCGTCGTCCTGTGCGACATCGAAGGACTGTCGTACGAGGAGATCGCCGCGACCCTGGGCGTCAAGCTCGGCACGGTCCGCAGCCGGATCCACCGCGGCCGCTCCCAGCTGCGCAAGGCCCTGGCCCACCGGTCTCCCGAGGCCCGCGCCGAGCGCCGCTCGTTCGCGGTCCGTGTACCCGTGCTGGGGGGAGGGGGCGCGACCGCGTGAGTGGATCCCGGCCCAACTCTGCCGAGCGGCCCATCACTGAGCAGCACCTCGGCGACCGACTCTCCGCCCTCGTGGACGGAGAGCTCGGTCATGAGTCGCGTGACCGCGTCCTGGCCCACCTCGTCACCTGTGCGAAGTGCAAGGCCGAGGCGGACGCCCAGCGCCGACTGAAGAACGTGTTCGCGGAAATGGCCCCTCCGCCGCCCTCGGAGAGCTTCCTGGCCCGACTCCAGGGGCTTCCCGGGGGAGGCGACTCCGACGGCGGTGGTTCGCCGCTGGGCGGGGGAGGATTCGGCGGCACCCTCCCCGGCGGCTCGGCCGGCCCCGGCGTCACCGGAATCTTCGGGGTGAGAGGCGAACCCTTCGGGTACGTCCCCGCCGGACCGCACGCCAACGTACTGCCGCCCTCCCCGGGGAGCGGCTTCCGCATCCATGACGTCAGCCGTCACGAGGCCGAGCGATCGGCCTCGCGCGGGCTGCGGTTCGCCTTCGCCGCCGCCGGTGCGGTGTCGCTGGCCGCGGTCGCGCTCGGCGGGGTGTCGACCGGAGTGCCGGGCGACACCGCGGACGCGCGCGGCGGTGCCGGCACCGGAAGCAATGTGACGCCGATGCGTTCGCAGGGCACGGGGGCCTCCACATCCCCCGAGTCGCAGCGTCGCCGGTCCGTCGGGCCGCTGCTCGCCCAGGGCGAGCGGGCGCTCGGCGACGGTCCCGTGGCGCCGACCGAGGTGTCCGCGCCGCTGCTGCCCGGAGTCCCCGCTCCGGCGGGTGGCGTCCAGGACGCCATGCACACACTGACGACACCGGTGGTCGCCGGTGCCGCCGCGATGTCCCCGCTCATACGTCCGCTCACCGATGCCCAGCCGCTCGCGCTGACCTCGTGGTCCGAGGCCCCGGATGTCACGACTCCGGGCCTGCTGGCCGCCCCCGCCGCCACCCCGTCCCCCTCTTCCTCCCCGTCCCCCACCTCCCCCTCCTCCCGTACCGTCCGCTGACCCCGCCCTCTGCGCGGCGGCCCGTGAACCTGGTTGAATCCAGGGTGGGCCGCGTCCGCGGGAGGAATCCCGGACGCGGAGTCGACAATCTGCAACAACCGTCGGCGAGTTGTGCCGCGGGCCAGGTGTGGGGAGAGCATGAACGAGGGGAAGCCCACGAAGGCGAAGTGGTGGAGCCGGCCCCGTGCGCAGGGCACGGGGCCCGACACCACCACGGATCACCTCAGGGAACCGGGCCCTTCGGGCACCCCGGGCATGGGCGCACCCGAGGGTGCGTCCGCGGGCGACTTCGAGCTGGCGCGCCCCGCGACGGGCCCGGCTTCGGGCGAGGCCAACGGAGACTTCGAGCTGGAGCGCCCTGCGACGGTTCAGTTGGGGAGTGCGCCTTCGGCGCCGACGCAGGTCGCGGAAGACGCGAGCGCGTACGCCGACGCCCCCGCCGACCGCACCGAGCGCTCCGACCGCCCCAAGCCCCTGCACGACCCCGACCCCTACGGCACCCCGCCGTACGGTCAGCCCGGCCCCTGGGCGCCCGCCCCGCCGGTCCAGCACCCGGCGGCCACGCCCGCGCACGGGACACACGTCCCGGCAGGCACACCGGCCCAGGCCCCGCTCTTCGATGCCCCGGCCCAGGCCGGTGCGGCGCAGCAGACCACCGGACTCGGCACCCATGTGCCTCCGGCCCCGGCCCCGGCCCCGTACGCAGCCACCCCCCACGAAACCCCCGTACACAGCCCCCAGCCCCGCAACCCCTGGCAGAACTACGACCCCTGGGCCACCCCGGGCCCCCTCCAGCAGAACGGCGCGGTCGTGGCGAGCGTGGCGCAGCGGCGTACGCGGGCGCGGAAGGGGCTGGTGCTCGGGGCCGTGGTGCTGGCGCTGGTGTCCGGGGGCGTGGGGGGCGCCGTAGGGGCGTATCTGGAGCGGAACGGGGGGATGGGCGACGTCGAGCTGCCGCAGGCCGCCAAGGAGGCGCCGGGGCGGGCTCGGGACAGCGTGGCGGGGATCGCCGCGCACGCGCTGCCCAGCGTCGTCACCCTGCATGTGCGCGGGTCCCAGGAGGAAGGCACCGGCACCGGCTTCGTGCTCGACAGCCAGGGGCACATCCTCACCAACAACCACGTGATCGAACCGGCCGGAAGCGGCGGCGAGATATCCGTGACGTTCAGCGGCGGCGAGACCGCCAAGGCCTCGGTCGTCGGGCACGACAGCGGGTACGACCTCGCCGTCGTGAAGGTGTCGGGTGTCAGCGGGCTCGAACCCATGCCGCTCGGCAACTCCGACAACGTCCAGGTGGGCGACCCCGTCGTCGCCATCGGCGCCCCCTTCGACCTGGCCAACACGGTCACCTCCGGCATCATCAGCGCCAAGGAGCGGCCCATCACGGCGGGCGGGGAGAAAGGCGACGGGAGTGACGTCTCGTACGTCGACGCCCTGCAGACCGACGCGCCTATCAACCCCGGCAACTCCGGCGGGCCCCTCCTGGACTCCAAGGCCCGGGTCATCGGCATCAACAGCGCCATCCGCTCCGCCGACAGCGGGTCGGATCTGGAGAGCGGGCAGGCCGGCTCCATCGGGCTCGGCTTCGCCATCCCCATCAACCAGGGCAAGCGCGTCGCCGAGGAGCTCATCAACACCGGCAAGGCCACCCACCCCGTGATCGGGGTCACACTCGACATGGACTACACGGGCGACGGCGCCCGGGTCGGCGCCAAGGGCAACGGCGGCGGTCCGCCGGTCACCGCCGGCGGTCCCGGCGCCGAGGCGGGCATCAAGGCGGGCGACATCATCACCGAGGTCGACGGCGAGCGCGTCCACTCGGGCGAGGAACTCATCGTGAAGACCCGCGCCCACCGCCCCGGCGACCGGCTCCAGCTGACCCTCCGGCGGGGCGGCACGGAAAAGAAGGTCACCCTGGTCCTCGGCTCCGCCGACGGCGACTGACACGAACTTCACAGCTGGGCGCAATCTCCCAGCTCCGGACGGCAAACATCACGGAAAACCACCCACGTACAGGAACTCGGAAGCCCCTGGACAGTTCCGGACGGACAGGATCGACGGGTACCGTTGGACCCGGCCCGGACCACGGAAGACTCCCGAGGGCCGCGGACCGAGGACATCGCAAGGAGCTACCAGGTGTTCAATGACATAGGACCACTCGAGCTGGTGACGCTCGTTGTCCTCGCCGTGCTCGTCTTCGGCCCGGAGAAGCTCCCGAAGATGATCCAGGACGTCACGCGCACCATCCGCAAGATCCGCGAGTTCTCGGAGAGCGCCAAGGCGGACATCCGCGACGAACTCGGCCCGGGGTTCAAGGACTTCGAGTTCGAGGACCTCAACCCCAAGACGTTCATCCGCAAGCAGCTGGACAACGACGAGCTGGGGCTCAAGGAGATCCGCAACGGCTTCGACCTGAAGAAGGAGATGGCCGAGGTCACGGACGCGGTCCACGGCCGCGAGTCCGACACCTCGTCGTCGCCCTCTTCTTCGTCCTCCTCCACCACGGGTTCGACCGGCGGCTCCGTCGACATGACGAAGAAGCGCGAGAAGCTCGACCCGGACGAGCGCCCGCCCTACGACGCCGACGCCACCTGAGCCGTACGGCGCCCTCTCCCCGTCGTACGGCGCCTCCGAAGCCGTACGACGTCATCTGAGCCGTACCCCGCGGTGCGGGATCCGTGCCTCTCGCTGCCCCGCGCGGCCTGAATTCCGGCGCGTTCGCGTCCCACGCGCCGGGCGGTTTCGCTGCTGCTCGGAGCGGTGTGGCTATGCTGCCCAGTTGTTGTGCGGACCGATAAGGACGCCCGAGGGGGGCGGGCCGCCCGGTCCGACGAGAGCGAGGAGGCGTCCGGGCAGATGGAGACGACAAGTCGGGTAGGCGCGCAGGCGCCGGCCGCGGAGGGCGGACAACAGGTCCCCTCCGCCCGGCGCACGGTCGACGGCTACCTGCTGGCGCCCTTCCCTTGGTACGGCCTCGACGAGGCCTTCACGGGGCCGCGCTGGCTGATGCAGGTAGGTACCTCGGCGGACGGTGCCGTCGAGCACGGTTCGATCGGGCACGGCGACGAGCCCTCGGTGCGCGGTGAGTCGACCGAGGACAAGGAACGCTTCGCGGTGGTCGTCACCGTCGCGGCCAACCCCGTACGCCGCAGCGCGGACGGTACGGGTCTGCTGGAGGCCACCTCGGTGTCCTCCGCGGCCTGGCTGGCCGGTGTGGGGCTGCTGGCCTTCACCTGGCCCGGCCAGATGGACCACACCCTGCGGGACGACTGGCTGGACCAGCAGACCGAGACCGCGTGGGTCCTGGCGGACGACCTGGACGGCGCGGACTGGTCCTCGCTGTCCCTTCCCGTGGACGGTGTCCCCACGCCCTTCCACTACCGCGAGTCCGAGTTCGGGTGGGTTCTCGCGGGGTCCACGCAGGAGGGCGTCCATGTGGGCGCTTATGGGCGGGGGATGAGTGCGTACGGGTTGGGGTTCGCCATGATCAAGGACATCGGCGCGTACGCCTAGGCGGCGGGCAACGGGGGAGGGGGCGCCGTCTTGGTGGATGGCGCCCCCTTCGTTGTGCGAGGCCGTTGAGCTGCGGGTTGTTCGTCGGCTGCGGGCCGGTGGGGGCTGGGCGCGCAGTTCCCCGCGCCCCTTACGGGGCGCCGCTCACCCGGCGTCTAGAACTTGTTCCTCGGGGTGATGCCCAGCGACATGCCCGACAGGCCCCGGGCGCGGCCGCCCAGTTTGCCGGCGATGGCGCGGAGGGCGGAGCCGGCCGGGGAGTCCGGGTCCGTCAGGACGATCGGCTTGCCCTCGTCGCCGCCCTCGCGGAGGCGGACGTCGATGGGGATGGAGCCGAGGACCGGGACGGTGGCGCCGGTGGTGCGGGTGAGGCCGTCGGCGACGGTCTGGCCGCCGCCCGTGCCGAAGACGTCGACCATCTCGTCGCAGTGCGGGCAGGGCAGGCCGGACATGTTCTCGACCACGCCGACGATCTTCTGGTGGGTCTGGACGGCGATGGAGCCCGCGCGCTCGGCGACCTCCGCGGCGGCCTGCTGGGGGGTCGTGACGACGAGGATCTCGGCGTTCGGGACCAGCTGGGCCACCGAGATCGCGATGTCGCCCGTGCCCGGCGGAAGGTCGAGCAGGAGCACGTCCAGGTCGCCCCAGTACACGTCCGCCAGGAACTGCTGGAGGGCGCGGTGGAGCATCGGGCCGCGCCAGACCACCGGGGCGTTGCCCGGGGTGAACATGCCGATGGAGATGACCTTCACGCCGTGCGCGGACGGCGGCATGATCATGTTCTCGACCTGGGTCGGATGGCCGTCCGCGCCGAGCATGCGGGGCACCGAGTGGCCGTAGATGTCGGCGTCGACGACACCGACCTTGAGGCCGTCAGCCGCCATCGCCGCCGCCAGGTTCACGGTCACCGAGGACTTGCCGACGCCGCCCTTGCCGGAGGCGACCGCGTACACGCGCGTGAGGGAGCCCGGCTTGGCGAAGGGCACCTCGCGCTCGGCCTGGCCGCCGCGCAGCGCGGTCGCCAGTTCCTTGCGCTGCTCGTCGCTCATCACGTCCAGGGTCACGTCGACGCGCGTGACGCCCTCTACCTTCGAGACCGCCTCCGTCACGTTCTTCGTGATGGTCTCGCGCATCGGGCAGCCGGTGACGGTCAGATACACGGTGACCGCGACCGCACCATCCGCACCGATCTCCACCGATTTGACCATCCCCAGCTCGGTGATGGGTCGCGAGATCTCGGGGTCGTTCACCGTCGCCAGTGCTTCGCGCACCGCGTCTTCCGTAGCCATAGGACGATGGTACGGCGCCCGGCGGGGGGCCCGGAAAGCCCCGTCAGCGGTCTTCTACGTCACGTCCCCGTGGGCGTTCTGTCGGAACTGTCGGGAATACGACCTGACCGTCGCGGCGGTGCTCCTCCATCTCCTTGACCAGATCCTGCAACTCGGAGCGGATCCAGTCGCGGGTGGCGACCTCGCCGAGGCCGACGCGCAGCGAGGCGATCTCGCGGGTGAGGTACTCGGTGTCCGCGATGGACCGCTCGTTCTGCTTGCGGTCCTGTTCGAGATTGACCCGGTCACGGTCGTCCTGGCGGTTCTGCGCGAGCAGGATCAGCGGGGCGGCGTAGGAGGCCTGGAGCGACAGCATCAGCGTCAGGAAGATGAACGGGTAGTTGTCGAAGCGCAGGTCGCCCGGCGCGAAGATGTTCCACACCACCCACAGGATGATGACGACCGTCATCCAGACGATGAACCGTCCGGTGCCCAGGAAGCGGGCGATCCGCTCCGACAGCCGCCCGAAGGCCTCCGGGTCCCACTCGGGCACCAGCCTGCGCCGGGGCGGCATCGGCTGGTCGAGCCGGGTGCGCGGCCGGGTGGTCGCGGTGGCCCCGGTGGCGGCCCGTTCGCGGGCGTCGGCGCGCCCGCCCACCCGCTCGCGGCCGTCCCGCCCCTCCCGCCCGTCGCGCTCAGGCGCCATGGGGAGCCTCCTCCTCGAGGTGGAACTCCGTCTCGCGCCAGTCCTCGGGCAGCATGTGGTCCAGTACGTCGTCCACGGTCACCGCGCCGAGCAGCGAGCCGCTCTCGTCGACGACGGGCGCCGCGACCATGTCGTACGTCGCGAAGAAGCCGGCCACGACGGGCAGCGCGGCCTCCGGGTCCAGCGGCTGGAGGTCGTCGTCGACGAGCGAGCCGACCAGCGTGAACGGCGGGTCGCGCAGGAGCCGCTGGAAGTGGACGGTGCCCAGGTACTTGCCGGTCGGTGTCTCGTCCGGCGGGCGGCACACGTACACCTGGGCGGCGAGCGCGGGGGAGAGGTCGGGGTTGCGGACCCGGGCGAGCGCGTCGGCGACCGTCGCGTCGGGCCGCAGCACGATCGGCTCGGTGGTCATGAGGCCACCGGCGGTCTTCTCCTCGTACGCCATCAGCCGGCGTACGTCGGCCGCCTCGTCGGGCTGCATCAGCGTCAGCAGCCGCTCCACGTCCTCGGCGGGCAGCTCGGCGAGCAGGTCGGCCGCGTCGTCCGGGTCCATCGCCTCCAGGACGTCGGCCGCGCGCTCCTCCTTGAGCTTGCCGAGGATCTCGATCTGATCGTCCTCGGGGAGTTCTTCGAGGACGTCGGCGAGGCGGTCGTCGTCGAGCGCGGCGGCGACCTCTCCGCGCCGTTTCGGGGAGAGGTGGTGCAGTACGTTCGCGAGGTCGGCCGGGCGCAGCTGCTCGAAGGTGGCGAGCAGGCTTTCGGCGCCCTGTCCGTGCTCCTCCAGCGAGAACCCGGTGACGGCGGACCAGCTGACGGTCAGGGTCTCGCCCTTGGCGCGCCGGAAGGTCCCGGCGCGCCCCTTGCGCACGAAGACCTTGCCGATCTCCCAGTCCCTGCGGGCCGGCAGCTGCTGGACCGACACGTCGAGCACGGTCACCTCCTCGTCCGTCTCGACGAGGTGGACGCGCCGGTCGAGCAGTTCGCCGAAGACGAGCCGTTCGGTGGGCCGCTGCTCGAACCTGCGCACGTTCAATACGCCGGTGGTGATGACCTGGCCGGACGCGATGCCGGTCACCCGGGTCATGGGCAGGAAGATCCGGCGGCGCGTGGACAGCTCGACGACGAGGCCGAGCAGCCGGGGCGGCTGCCGCCGGACGCGCAGCATGGCGACGAGGTCCCGCACGCGGCCCACCTGGTCGCCGTTCGGGTCGAAGACGGCGACACCGGCGAGGTGCGAGACGAAGATCCGGGGGGCGCCTGCGGCCATGCCCGCGCCTCCGTTCCGTTCTGTCCTGCCGTGTCCTGGCCTGTCCGCTCGGGTGGGCTTCAGGCTAGCCCGTCCCGGTCGGATACGCCCTGGTGAGCGGTCCGGACGGACTGCCTCCGCCGGGCGCGGGCAGCACCGGTACGCTGCCGTACGCCGCCAAGGACCCCCGCACGAAAGGCAGCCCCACCTGTGACTGCAATTCCCCAGGGCCGAACCCGCAGGGCCGCACTGGTGAGCGCGATGTGCGCACTGGTCGTGACGGGGACGGGGCTGACGGGGTGCAGTAGTAGCGAGGATCCGGACGCGGGCACCAACGGGGTGGGGAAGCTGCCCGCCGCCACCATCCAGGCGAAGACGAAGAAGGCGGCCGAGGCCGCGGACACGGTACGGCTCTCCGGAACCGTCGTGACCAACGGGACCACGTACACCCTCGACATGCGCCTCAAATCCGACGGCGGCTCCGGCTCGGTGACCTCGAAGGGGGCGACCTTCCGGCTGCTGCGGGTCGGCGAGCACCTTTTCCTGAAGGCCAACGCCGAGTTCTGGACCCACCAGGACGGCAAGAGTGACAGCAGCTCGGCGGACACCGCCGCCGCCAAGAAGCTGGAGGGCATGTATGTGAAGGTCCCGACCGGGGACCCCGCCTACAAGCGCTTCAGCGGCTTCACCGACAAGGACGTCCTCCTGGACGGCCTGCTGACCCTGCACGGCAGCCTCGCCATGGACGGCCATCACGAGCAGTCCGGCGTCCGCACCATCCGCATCACCGCCGGCAAGGGCTCCGGCGGCTCCCTCGACGTCTCCCTGAAGGGAACCCCGTACCCCCTCCTGCTGGTCCGCGCGGGCAACGCCGGAACCCTCCGGCTCACCGACTGGGGCAAGGACTTCGCCCTGGAGGAGCCCGGCAAGAAGGAGACGGTGGACTATGGCAAGCAGCTGCCCGCGTCCTAGACGGCCGTAGCCGCCTCAGTGGCGCTTGCGCTTCTTCTTGAAGAGGAGACGGGGCAGGGCCGCCGGGATCGGCTGCCGGGTCGTCGCCGGGGTCGGCAGCGGCGGCTCGGCGAGCGAACCGTCGGGCAGTTCGGCGATGGCGCCCGACGGCTCCAGGCGCAGCACCCGGCACTCACGGGCCCAGCGCTCGGGCATGGCCTCGCCGTCGGGGGCGTTCAGACGCTTGCCCTTGAGCTCGGCGACGGCGGCCTCCCACTCCGGAGAGGCGGGGGTCAGCTCCACGACCTTCGCGGACCAGGAGACAAGACGTCCGCCCTTGTCCTTGCTGCGTACGGTGACGACCGCGCCGCCCCCGTCGACCAGACCGGGCAGCGGCTGCTCGCCGGGCCCGTCCCCGACCAGACAGGCCGCGCCGTCGTGCCACACGTGCCACAGGGCGCGCGAGGGCAGCTCCCGCCCCTGGGTGCCGGCCGTCGGTTCCCCGGCGCCCCGTACCCAGATCAGCCCGGACTTCTTCGTGGCCTCCTCGACGAGGGCCTGGTCGAGCAGCTGTTCCGTCATACGGCCAAGACTATCCAGCCCGCGTTCACAGCCAGCCGTTGCGCTTCAGGATGCGGTGGATCGAGAGACAGAGGCCGACCGTGATGCCCATGACGACCGGGTAGCCGTAGCGCGCGTGCAGCTCCGGCATGTACTTGAAGTTCATGCCGTAGACGCCACAGACCATCGTCGGTACGGCGATGATCGCGGCCCAGGACGTGATCTTGCGCATGTCCTCGTTCTGCGCGACGGAGGCCTGGGCGAGGTTGGCCTGGAGGATGGAGTTGAGCAGCTCGTCGAAGCCGAGGACCTGCTCCTGCACCCGGGCGAGGTGGTCGGCGACATCCCGGAAGTACTTCTGGATGTCGGGGTCGATCAGCCGCATCGGCCGCTCGCTCAGCAGCTGCATGGGGCGCAGCAGCGGCGACACCGCCCGCTTGAACTCCAGTACCTCACGCTTGAGTTGGTAGATCTGTCCGGCGTCGGTGCCGCGCGGCGTGCCCTTGCGGCCCGGCGAGAACACCTCGGTCTCGACCTCGTCGATGTCGTCCTGCACGGCGTCCGCGACCGCGATGTACCCGTCGACGACGTGGTCGGCGATCGCGTGCAGCACGGCGGAGGGGCCCTTGGCGAGCAGCTCCGGGTCGTCCTGGAGCCGGTGGCGCAGCGCCCGCAGCGAGCCCTGCCCGCCGTGCCGGACGGTGATGAAGAAGTCCCGTCCGGTGAAGCACATGACCTCGCCGGTCTCCACCACCTCGCTGGTGGCCGTCAGTTGGTCGTGCTCCACATAGTGGATGGTCTTGAAGACGGTGAACAGGGAGTCGTCGTAGCGCTCCAGCTTGGGCCGCTGGTGGGCCTGGACGGCGTCCTCGACGGCCAGCGGGTGCAGCCCGAACTCCCGGGCGATACCGGCGAATTCGGCCTCGGTCGGCTCATGCAGACCGATCCACACGAAGCCGCCGTCGCGGTGCACCTGACGCATCGCCTCGTGCGGCGTCAGCGGCTCGCGGGTCTCGACGCGGGCGCCGTCCCGGTAGACGGCGCAGTCGACCACGGCCGACGGGGTCCCGGGGTCACGGGTGGTGTCGTACGAGCCGCTGTCCTTGCTGCGCAGCGAGGGGCGGGGGCGGACCGCGGCACGCAGGTCACGGATCATCGACATGGCAGGCTCCTTCTCGCAACGGAGGCGGCCGGCGACGGTTGAAACTACCCGGAATGGGGACGTCCTGACTGCGGATGTTTGGTACGTCCACAAAGCGGGGAGCACCGCACCGTCGCGGTGGCAGCTTCGCTACTGATTCAGATCAGACAGATCAGGCGGAAACGAAGCGCTCTTCCGTGGTGCACCGGGACAACGCTGACACGTATGCACACGTTTGCGGGAGGCAGTAGCCAGCAAGACCCAAGAAGCGGAACCAGCTACAGAACTCAGCGACCGGAAGAGCGGGTGGTACTGCACGGTCGACTTCGGTCCATTGCAGCCCCACCTCCTCCGGTCGGTCCCCCTTGAGGGACGAGCCATCCCCCGAAGGGGAGTCCGTCTCCCTCCAAAGGGGAGCCAGATCAGTCTCAGTGCGTCGGAGCTTGAGAGCGACGCTTCTGCGTGCTGCCCCGACCAGCGGCCAAGACTATCAGCGCACTGAAGCGTCAAGCCGCCGCTTTGCCCGTTGTTGACCGCGGGGTGCGGTGCGCTCCTTGGGAATTGACGCAGCCTATGCTCGGCGCATGGCAGATGTTCTTCCTCTGGTCGAGGCCCGTTTGCGCTCCGCGCTGGGCGAACCCGACGCGCGGGCCGCGGTCACCTTTCTCGGCACCGACCGCATCGAAGTGTTGCGCTTCACAGAGGGCGACATCGTCCGCTACGCGACGCTCGGCATGTCCGCCCAGCCGATGGCGGACCCCACGGTGGTCCTCGCCGACCCGGTGAAGGGTCCGCGCGCCGAGCTGATCCTCTCGGTGCGCGCGGGCGTCGTCGACACCGACAAGGTGCTCAGGCCGCTCGCCGTGCTGGGCGCGTCCCCGCAGGTCGAGGGCCTGGTGGTGGCTTCGGGCGCCTCGCTGGACGTGGGCGAACCCCTGTGGCCCGGCGCGCCGTTCACCTCCGTCCTGGTCGCGGAGTCCGGCGGCCTGGTGGAGGACCTGGAGCTGGACGCCCCCGCCGATCCCGTACGTTTCCTGCCGCTGCTCCCGATGACACCCAACGAGGCGGCGTGGAAGCGTGTGCACGGTGCGAGCGCCCTCCGGGAGCGCTGGCTGAACGGCGGAACGGACCTGCGCGATCCCTTGCGCAAGTCCGTTCCCCTGGACTGAGCGGGGCTCAGAACCCCGGCCGGAACGGGTCAGTTGGCGAACACGGCGACACTGTCCTCGGTGGCGTGCCGGGGCTGAAGCTCCTCGGCGTCGTGCGTGAGCGCGTTCCGTCGTACGAAGACCACCACCGCACCGAGGACGGCCGTGACCGCCGCGACCACGAACGGGATGTGGATGTTGCTCCACTCCTCGATCTTCGGCGCGAAGTAGGGCGCCGCCGCGGCCGCGAACCAGCGCACGAAGTTGTACCCGGCGCTCGCCACCGGACGCGGTGCGTCCGACACGCCCAGCGCCAGCTCGGTGTAGACCGTGTTGTTCACGCCGATGAACGCACCGGACAGGATCGTGCAGACGACGGCGGTGGTGTGGCTGCCGTACCCGAGCACGAGGACGTCGGCGGCGAGCAGCACCAGCGAACCGCCGAGCACCTTGAGCGAGCCGAACCGCGCTTGCAGACGCGGGGCCACGAGCACCGAGAAGACCGCCAGCAGCACACCCCACGCGAAGAACACGGCACCCGACTTGTACGGGGTCATGTTCAGCACGAACGGGGTGAAGGCCAGCACGGTGAAGAACGTGTAGTTGTAGAAGAACGACGAGACGGCCGCCGAGGCGAGTCCGCCGTGGCCGAGCGCCTTGAGCGGGTCGAGCAGGGACGTCTTCTTCGCGGGCCTCGGCTGCTCCTTCAGGAACACCGTGATGCACAGGAAGCCGACCGCCATCAGGAAGGCGGTGCCGAAGAACGGGTAGCGCCAGCTGGCGTCACCGAGCAGTGCGCCCAGCAGCGGCCCGCACGCCATGCCGAGGCCGAGCGCCGACTCGTACAGCAGGATCGCCGCGGCGCTGCCGCCGGCCGCCGCGCCGACGATGACCGCGAGGGCGGTCGAGACGAAGAGGGCGTTGCCGAGGCCCCAGCCGGCCCGGAAGCCGACGAGTTCGCCGACCGAGCCTGAGGTGCCCGCGAGCCCCGCGAAGACCACGACGAGCGCGAGGCCGAGCAGCAGGGTCTTCTTGCCGCCGATGCGGCTGGAGACGAAGCCGGTCACCAGCATCGCGACGGCGGTGATCAGGAAGTACGAGGTGAAGAGCAGCGAGACCTGGCTCGATGTGGCGTCCAGGCCCTTGGCGATGGACGGCAGGATCGGGTCGACCAGCCCGATGCCCATGAAGGCGACGACGGACGCCCCGGCGGTCGCCCAGACGGCCTTCGGCTGACGCAGGATGCTGCCGGCTCCGGCGGCTCCGTCCTCGAACGGGTCGGCTTCGGTCGGCCCTCCTGTACTGACTCCTGTAGTGGTGCGCATGCGTGGTCCTCGCAGTCCTCGACGAGATCGTTGCCGTATGCACATAATAAGTTAGCTGACCTAATTAATGCAAGTGCCATCTAGTTTTGCGACGTGACAGGCACACGCCGGACGGGTGATCGTCCTTGACGCGGCGCAGGACGGGGAGGACCGTTGGGCCCTATGAGGGGCGAACCCAGTTGCCCGAAGTGTGGTGGCCGGGTCAGGGCTCCCGGCCTCTTTGCCGACTCCTGGCAGTGCGATGTGCACGGGAACGTGCATCCGCTGCAGCCCGTGATCCCGCCCAGCGTCGAGGCCCTCGGTGTGGTCGTGCATCACGCCCGGGTACCGGTGTGGATGCCGTGGCCGCTGCCGGTCGGCTGGCTGTTCACCGGTGCGACGTTCGCCGGTGACGACCGCAGCGGCGGGCGCGCGACCGCCGTCGCCTGCTCGGGTCCCGGCCCGCTCGGCGGCATAGGGGAGCTGATCCTCGTTGCCGAGGAGCTCGGCGTCGGCCTCGGCGCGCGGTACGCGGGCCTCGACGGGCCCGACCCCGGCCCGTACATGAGTGTCGAGAAACCGCCCCAGGCGAAGGTCCTCGCGGCCGGCCGTCCGACCCCGCTCTGGCATGTCGCCGGCACCCCCGACGACCGCGCCGTCTTCGCGGGCGAGGCGCTCGGGCTGTGGCTGTGGGCGGTCGTGTGGCCCGAGCAGTCCGGGCTGCTGATGTACGACGAGCTGGTGCTGACGGATCTGCGGGACGCGGGGGCGGAGGTGGATCTGCTCCCGTGCGGGGCGTTGTCGCCGCGGATTCTTGAGCCGTAGCGCTCCGCTGGGTTGGGCGGTGTGGGCGCCCCTTACTGGGTGCTCACGGGGCGCCCACAGAGATCTCGTAGGGGGCACTCAGCGGTTGAGGGTGTGACAGGGGAGCTTCGGATTCCCGTTATCCTTGAACGGTCCCTTCCGTTCCGTCACCGCCTGGAGTCCGCGTAGTGCGCATCGATCTGCACGCCCACTCCACCGCTTCCGACGGTACGGACACCCCGGCCGAGCTGGTGCGGAACGCTGCCGCCGCCGGTCTGGACGTCGTCGCGCTGACCGACCACGACACCACCCGCGGATACGCCGAGGCGATCGACGCGCTGCCCGAGGGGCTCACCCTCGTCACCGGCGCCGAGCTCTCCTGCCGTATCGACGGCATCAGCATGCACATGCTGGCCTACCTGTTCGACCCCGACGAGCCCACGCTGCTCGCCGAGCGCGAGCTGGTGCGGGACGACCGCGTGCCGCGCGCCCGGGGCATGATCGCCAAGCTCCAGGAACTCGGCGTGCCGATCACCTGGGAGCAGGTGGCGCGCATCGCGGGTGACGGATCCGTGGGGCGGCCGCATGTCGCGTCCGCGCTGGTCGACCTGGGCGTCGTGGACAGCGTCTCCGACGCGTTCACCGAGGAGTGGCTGGCCGACGGCGGCCGCGCCTATGTCCCCAAGCACGAGACCGACCCGTTCGAGGCCGTCCGGCTGATCAAGGGCGCGGGCGGCGTCGCCGTCTTCGCGCACCCGGCCGCCGCCAAGCGGGGGCAGACCGTGCCCGAGTCCGCGATAGCGGAGCTGTCCGCCGCCGGGCTCGACGGCATCGAGGTCGACCACATGGACCACGAGCCGGCCACCCGGGCGCGGCTGCGCGGACTCGCGGCCGACCTGGGGCTGCTCACCACGGGATCCTCCGACTACCACGGCAGCCGCAAGACGTGCGTGCTCGGGGAGTACACGACCGACCCCGAGGTGTACGGGGAGATCACCCGGCGGGCCACCGGGGCGTTCCCGGTTCCGGGCGCCGGCGGAGCCCCGCGCGCCTAGTAGCGGTACCCAGTACCGCTACCGCCTATTTACTTCTGCCGCGCACGTCCCGGATCCGGGACGTGCCCTTCGTTCCGCCGCGTTCCGCCATGCTCCGCCATGGTCCGCGGCTTCTCCCGCGTTCTGCCGCGCCTGTCCCGCCGCGCGCGCCGATCGCCTGCCCACAGCGGTAACCCCCGCTTTCACCATCCTCCGCAAGGCCATTCACCGTGTTCGACGTCGCCGTCTTCGGCTCCCTGTTCCTCACCCTTTTCGTCATCATGGATCCCCCCGGGATCACCCCGATCTTCCTCGCCCTCACCGCCGGACGCCCCGCCAAGGTGCAGAAGCGGATGGCCTTCCAGGCCGTCTGTGTGGCGGGTGGCGTGATCGTCGTCTTCGGACTGCTCGGGCACCAGATCCTGAACTACCTGCATGTCTCCGTGCCCGCGCTGATGATCGCGGGCGGGCTGCTGCTCCTGCTGATCGCCCTCGACCTGCTGACCGGCAAGACGGACGAGCCGAAGCAGACCAAGGACGTCAACGTCGCCCTCGTACCGCTGGGCATGCCGCTGCTCGCGGGCCCGGGCGCGATCGTGTCCGTGATCCTGGCGGTGCAGAAGGCCGACACGGTCGCCACCCAGGTGTCGGTGTGGACCGCGATCCTCGCCATCCACGTCGTGCTGTGGGTGGTCATGCGCTACTCGCTGCTGATCATCCGCGTCATCAAGGACGGCGGTGTGGTGCTGGTGACCCGCCTCGCGGGCATGATGCTCTCCGCGATCGCCGTGCAGCAGATCATCAACGGGGTCACGCAGGTGATCCAGAGCAGCTGACCGCCCCCCATGGACACACGCAGAGCCCCGCACGGCATCCGTAGCCGTGCGGGGCTCTGAAGTATGAATCCGGAGTCCGACTCTGCAAGTCAGAGCCAGATCAGTCCGAAGTCTGCGTATAAGTCCGCGCTGTTATGAGGCGGACGAGTCGGCCGGGCGGATCCACAGTCGCTGCCCGATGGCGGCGGCCTGCTGAACGATCCGGTTGACGGAGGCGGCGTCTACAACGGTGCTGTCCACGGGCGTGCCGTCGACATCGTCGAGTCGCATGATTTCGAAGCGCATGGGCTTCTCCCTTCGTCTGGTCATCCTCCTGAGGAGAACTACTGGTGGTGGCTGCGCGAGGCGTCGGTGCCTCCGCTTCCATAGGTAGTCAACGGGGTGCGTGTTACAAACATTCCCTACGCTAAGGAAATTTTTCGAGAACCTAATTACCCAGTGGTAAGTGATGTGGCGGAGACTGAACGGGGCCAGTTGTGTTCGCAGCGTGACCGCCGGGACAATGGAAGTGATGAACGACGACCTCGCGGCGCTCGGCGCCCGCATCGACCGCACGAACGAGCTGCTGCATCGCATGCTCGCCGAGGTGGCGAAGACGCCCTCGACCCATGCGATCTTCGTCGACGCCGGATATCTGTACGCGGCGGCGGGGCGGCTGGTCGCCGGGACGGAGGACCGCCGCTCCTTCGACCTGGACACCGAAGGCCTCATCGAGGCGCTCATCGACCGGGCCCGCACGATCTTCGCGGACAGCCGGCTGCTGCGCGTCTACTGGTACGACGGCGCACGGCGCCGCATCCACACCGCGGAACAGCAGGCGATCGCCGAACTCCCCGACGTGAAGGTCCGGTTGGGCAACCTCAACGCCAACAACCAGCAAAAAGGCGTCGATTCGCTCATCCGCTCCGACCTGGAGTCCCTCGCCCGGCACCGCGCCATCAGCGACGCCGCGCTGCTCGGCGGCGACGAGGACCTGGTGTCGGCGGTCGAGGCGGCGCAGGGGTACGGCGCGCGGGTCCACCTGTGGGGCATCGAGGCGCCCGAGGGCCGCAATCAGGCCGAGCCGCTGCTCTGGGAGGTCGACAGCCAGCGGACCTTCGACCTCGACTTCTTCAAGCCGTACGTGTCACGGCGGACCGGCCTCTCCTACGACGCGACGGCCGCGGCCCGGCCCACACGGGAGGACGTGCGCTTCGTGGGCGCGCAGATCGCCGCGAAGTGGCTGGCCGCACGGGGGCGCGAATCGCTCGTGGAACTGCTGCCCGGGCACCCCTACCTCCCCGGCTCGGTCGACCAGGATCTGCTGGTCGAGGCCGAGGGGCTGCTCCAGTACTCCCTGCGGGGACAGGCGGATCTGCGCCGGGCGCTCCGGGACGGCTTCTGGGAGCACTTGCAGGCGCAGTACTAGTCGCCTGAGCTGCCTGGTCGCCCGGTCCCCCAGCCGGCCACGCCGTCCCAGAAGTCGGCGAAGGCGCGGGCCGTCTCCAGCGGCTGATCCGTGTTGGGAGAGTGCTCTGCTTGCGCTATGAGCGTGCGCCGGGCCTCCAGCCGTACGGCCATCTCGTCCAGCAGGGCCACCGGCCAGGTGTCGTCGTACTCGCCGGAGAGTACATGCTTCGGCAGCGGGACGGCGGCCAGTTCGGCGACGCGGTCGGGTTCGGTGCACAACTGGCGGCCGGTGGCGATGAGCTGGGCGGGGCTGTTGCCCAGCCAGCGGCGCCGCAGGTCGGCGCGGTCGTCGAGCCCCGAGTCGAGCCCGCCGGTCTCGGTCTCCTCCGGCGTCTCCATCGCCTGGATCGCGTCCCACACCTCGGACATGCTCATCACGGCGAGCGCGTCCCGCAGCAGCTTGACGCGCTGCTGCTGGGTGCTGGAGATCTGGGCGGGGCCCGAGGCCATCAGAGTGAGTGAGAGGAAGGGCGACGGGTCGATCAGCACGGCGGCGCGGGAGATCAGGCCGCCGAGGGAGTGCCCCACGAGGTGCACGGGCGTACCGACGGCGGCGGCCTGTGCCAGCACGTCCCGCGCCAACTCGTCCTGCGCGTACGCCGCTTCGTCGTCCTTCGGCCCCTCGGTCTCGAACTGGCCGCGTCCGTCCACGGCCACCGTCCGATACCCCGCCGCCGCCAACGGCTCGTGCAGCGCGATGAAGTCCTCCTTGCTCCCGGTGAACCCCGGCAGCAACAACGCGGTGCCCTTCGGCGGTCCCTTCGGCTCCGCGTCCAGCACGGCGAACTCGCCACGGGCGGTCGACAGCCGACGGGCACGGACTCCGGCGGGCGGGACGAAGGTGGGGGGCCTACTCATGTCCCAGAGGCTATAGGGCGGAGCGTTTCCTCGCCCCCGCCGCCCCTACCCGTCCCATCCCGTTCATGGGGGCTCCGCCCCCAGACCCCCAAAAGATTGCGCAGTTCCCCGCGCCCCTGAACGACGGGGGTAGTTCGCCGGCTGCCGGCCGGTGGGGGTTGCTCGCGCAGTTCCCCGCGCCCCTAACGGCTCGCCCCCGGTCTTTTGTCTTTGTGTCTTTAGGGGCGCGGGGAACTGCGCGACCAGCCCCCACCGGCCCGCAGCCAACGAACCCACCCCCCGGGGTCGAAGGGGCGGAGCCCCTGGGGGATGGGACGGGTAGGGGCGGCGGGGGCGAAAACCGATGGCCCGGCCCCACCGGAAAGTGGGACCGGGCCATCAGGGTCAGGCAGGGAATCAGCTCTCCGCAGGCTCCACGGCAGCCACCGCAGCCTTGCGGGTCCGACGACGCACCGGCTTGGCCTCGGCCTCCTCGGCCACGGCCTGCGCCGGAATCTCCAGCTCGGCGGCGGCGACGGCCTTGCGGGTCCGGCGCCGCACAGGCTTGGCTTCCGCGACCTCAGCCTCGGCAGCCTCGGCGGTGTCCACAGCGACGGCGGCCTTGGCCCGAGTACGTCGCGGCTTCACCGGAGCCTCAGCGACCTCCTCAGCCACGTCGGCAACAGCCACCGCAGCCTTACGAGTACGCCGCGCCTTGACCGGAGCCTCAGCGACACCCTCGGCCGTGTCGACGACAGCCTCGGCGGCCTTGCGGGTGCGACGACGCACCGGCTTGGCCTCGGCCGCGGCCTCCTCGGCGACGGCCTGCGCCGGAATCTCGGGCTCGGCGGCGACGGCGGCCTTGCGGGTCCGGCGTCGCACAGGCTTGGCTTCCGCGGCCTCGGCCTCGACGGCCTCGGCGGTGTCCACAGCGGCAACGGCGGCGGTCGTGGCCTTGGCCCGCGTACGACGCGGCTTGGCCTCCACCTCGGCCTCGACAACCGCCTCAGCAGCCTCAACCGTCTCGACGACGGCCTCCGCTGCCTTACGGGTACGGCGACGCGGCTTGGCCGGAGCCTCAACCACGGTCTCGGCGGTCTCCACGGGGGCGGCAGCCACCGTCTCGACCGTCTCGACGACGGCCTCGGCAACCTTGCGCGTCCGCCGACGACGCGGCTTGGCCGACTCGTCGGTGACACTCTCGGCCGTCGCCACGGAGGCTTCCGTGGCCTCGGCCACCGGAGTCACCGTCGGCTCGACGACCGCCGCGCTCGCGACCGCGTCCGCCGCCCCGTTGCGCGCACGGCGACGACGCCGCGGCGTACGGGCCTCGACGGTCTCGTTGCCCTCGGCGGAGGCGGACTCGGTCGTCGCCTCCGGAGCCGGAGACCCGGACGTCTCGTCCATCGGCGCTCCGTTGCGCGTACGACGGCGGCGACGGGGCGTACGCTCCGGGCGCTCACGCTCGGCGGGCGGTGCGGACGGTGCCGACGAACGGCCACCGCGACCGCGCGGACCGCCACGGCCACCGGTCTCGCCGAGGTCCTCGACCTTCTCGGCCGCGAGCCCGGCGCGGGTGCGCTCGGAACGCGGGAGGACGCCCTTCGTGCCGACGGGAATGCTCAGCTCTTCGAAGAGGTGCGGGGACGTGGAGTACGTCTCCGGCGGGTCGTTGAAGTTGAGCTCCAGCGCCTTGTTGATGAGCTGCCAGCGCGGGATGTCGTCCCAGTCGACGAGGGTGATCGCGATGCCCTTGGCGCCCGCGCGACCCGTACGGCCGATGCGGTGCAGGTACGTCTTCTCGTCCTCGGGGGACTGGTAGTTGATGACGTGGGTGACACCCTCGACGTCGATGCCGCGGGCGGCGACGTCGGTGCAGACGAGGACGTCGACCTTGCCGTTGCGGAACGCGCGCAGCGCCTGCTCGCGGGCGCCCTGGCCGAGGTCGCCGTGGACCGCGCCGGAGGCGAAGCCGCGCTGCTGGAGCTGGTCGGCGAGGTCGGCGGCCGTGCGCTTGGTGCGGCAGAAGACCATGGCCAGGCCACGGCCGTCGGCCTGCAGTATCCGCGCGACCAGCTCGGGCTTGTCCATGTTGTGCGCGCGGTAGATGAACTGCGCGGTGTTGCGCACGGTCGCGCCCTCGTCGTCCGGCGACGTGGCGCGGATGTGCGTGGGCTGCGACATGTAACGGCGCGCAAGACCGATGACCGCGCCCGGCATGGTCGCCGAGAACAGCATCGTCTGACGGCGGGCCGGCAGCATGTTCATGATCTTCTCGACGTCGGGCAGGAAGCCCAGGTCGAGCATCTCGTCGGCCTCGTCGAGGACAAGTGCCTTGATGTGCTTGAGGTTGAGCTTCTTCTGGCCCGCGAGGTCCAGCAGTCGGCCCGGGGTGCCGACGATGACGTCGACGCCCTTCTTGAGGGCCTCGACCTGAGGCTCGTACGCCCGGCCGCCGTAAATGGCGAGAACGCGTACGTTGCGGACCTTGCCCGCGGTCAGCAGGTCGTTCGTCACCTGGGTGCACAGCTCGCGCGTCGGGACGACGACGAGGGCCTGCGGGGCGTCGGTGAGCTGCTCGGGCTGGGCCCGGCCCGCCTCGACGTCCGCGGGAACGGTGACGCGCTCAAGGAGCGGGAGGCCGAAGCCCAGCGTCTTGCCGGTGCCGGTCTTGGCCTGGCCGATGACGTCGGTGCCCGACAGGGCAACGGGGAGCGTCATCTCCTGGATGGGGAAGGGACTGATGATGCCGACGGCCTCAAGGGCCTCGGCCGTCTCGGGAAGGATGCCGAGATCGCGGAAAGTCGTAGTCAGGGTGCTGCCTCTTCTGTGTACGCGGTGCGAGGCGAGCGCGGGGGTCGTGTCGGGACCGTGCCGGGGGGACGTCGGCCGCTCTTGACCAGCGGGCCGGGTGGCATGGGACCACTGCCGACGCTCGAGCGCTCGTACCGCTGAGGGTCCCTCCGTATCGTCTGTACGCAATGTGCCGTACGGACGAGGAGGGCTGTCGGGTCGGAGCCGATCGGGCCACCGACCGGGCATCCTCATTCGTGCGGCCCGTCGAATACTCGCCGGGCGCATTACCACCATACCCCGGAATCGCGCATATGCGATGGCCGATTTGGTCACGTAGTGGTCGTCACACTGATTGACCAGGGACTTCCCTGTTGCGGTGAGCGGGCTATTGTGCGCTTCATGACGACGCCTGACAACGCCGCTGACACCCCCGCCGAGGCCCCCGACGACACCGCTCCCGCGGCCACCGGAGTCGCCGCCCAGGACTGGGACACGGCCTCCGCCGACCCCCAGTACCGCGCCGCGGTCGTGGACCTGCTCGGAGCGCTCGCGTACGGCGAGCTCGCGGCGTTCGAGCGGCTCGCGGAGGACGCCAAGCTGGCGCCCACGCTCAGCGACAAGGCGGAGCTGGCGAAGATGGCGTCGGCCGAGTTCCACCACTTCGAGCGGCTGCGGGACCGGCTCGCGGCGGTCGGCGCGGAGCCGACGCAGGCGATGGAGCCGTTCGTCGCCGCGCTCGACGGCTTCCACAAGCAGACGGCCCCCTCGGACTGGCTGGAAGGGCTCGTCAAGGCGTACGTAGGCGACTCCATCGCCAGTGACTTCTACCGCGAGGTCGCCGCGCGGCTCGACTCGGACACCCGCGGGCTCGTCCTCGCGGTTCTCGACGACACCGGGCACGCCGGCTTCGCCATCGAGAAGGTGCGTGCCGCGATCGACGCGGACCCGCGTGTGGGCGGCCGGCTCGCCCTGTGGGCGCGCCGTCTGATGGGCGAGGCCCTGTCCCAGTCGCAGCGCGTGGTCGCCGACCGCGATGCCCTGTCGACGATGCTCGTGGGCGGCGTCGCGGACGGCTTCGACCTCGCGGAGGTCGGCCGGATGTTCTCGCGGATCACCGAGGCGCACACCAAGCGGATGGCTGCGCTGGGCTTGGCGGCCTGAGCTCCCGCGGGGAGTTCGTACGTGCGGGTCGTGGTGGGCTGATCGCGCCCACGCGGCGGAGCCGCTCAATGCCACAGCCCCGCGCCCCTTATGGGGCGCCTCAGGCACGGGGCGCCTCAGGCACGGGACGCCTCAGTCACGGGGCGCCTCAGTCACGGGGCTTGCGGAACGGGCTACGCCGTCGCCGAGCGGCGGCGAAATCGCTCCGCCGGGCGGAGCAGCAGAGACAGCAGCGCCGCGGCGACCGCCGCCGCGCCGAGCATGATCACCAGGAAGTGGCCGGATCCCAGCGCGGTGTGGGTCAGGAAGGCGCCGAACAGGCCTCCGGCCACACCGGTCGACAGGACCAGGTTGCGGGCCGGAAGCCGGTGGGGGAGGCGGTACGCCGCCGCCCACGCCAGCGCGAGACCGAGCATCGCGGAGCCGAGAGCTTCCAAGAACATGGTGGGGGTCCCTCCCGCACGGCCGGTGCAAATCGGTCGTAGCCGGTCTTACCCGTGACGTGCGGAATGCAATCCTCCTCTGTGCCCGATCTGTACTCCATCTGTGTACGAGCGCGGCATCCGGCCAGGCATCCGGCAGGCGTCCGACCCGCCGACTGGCCGGACGGACGGCAGGCATGCGAAGGGGCCCGGTGACATGGTCACCGGGCCCCTTCGAGCTTCCGCTCGCCGAACTACAGCGCGCTGAATCCCACCTTGCGCTGAGTGGGCTCGCCGAGCTCCACGTACGCCAGGCGGTCGGCCGGAACCAGGACCTTGCGGCCGTGGTCGTCCACGAGGCTCAGCAGCTGCGACTTGCCTGCCAGCGCCTCGGACACCGCGCGCTCGACCTCTTCCGGGGTCTGACCGCTCTCCAGAACGATCTCGCGGGGCGCGTGCTGCACGCCGATCTTGACCTCCACGGCTTTGTCCCTCCGACGGTCAGTCATGTGCGCGTTCGTACGCGCCGTACGCAGCACACATTAGCCCGGTGAGGGGACGTACACGCTCCGCCCGAGAACGCCAGGAGCGAACAGTGGGTGGGAACAAAGTGGCGGTCAGCGATGTGCCGGTGACCTGTCCCTCGTACGTCCGCGGTGATCCGCGCCGTCGTCAGTGGTTGTCCGTGCCGTGCAGCGGGAAGCCCGCGATGCCCCGCCAGGCCAGCGAGGTCAGCAGCTGGACCGCCTGGTCGCGCGGGACGCTGCGGTCGCTGTGCAGCCAGGAGCGGGCCACCACCTGGGCCAGGCCGCCGAGGCCGGAGGCCAGGAGCATCGACTCGGCGCGCGAGAGGCCGGTGTCCTCCGCGATGACCTCGCAGATCGCCTCGGCGCACTGGTGCGTCACCTTGTCGACGCGCTCGCGGACCGCGGGCTCGTTGGTCAGGTCCGACTCGAAGACCAGCCGGAAGGCGCCGCCGTCGTCCTCGACGTACGCGAAGTAGGCGTCCATCGTCGCGCGGACGCGCAGCTTGTTGTCGGAGGTCGAGGCGAGCGCCGTGCGCACCGCCTGGAGCAGGGACTCGCAGTGCTGGTCGAGCAGGGCGAGGTACAGGTCGAGCTTGCCCGGGAAGTGCTGGTAGAGAACCGGCTTGCTGACGCCCGCGCGCTCGGCGATGTCGTCCATGGCGGCCGAGTGATACCCCTGCGCAACGAATACTTCCTGGGCGGCGCCGAGGAGCTGGTTGCGTCGGGCACGGCGCGGCAGGCGAGTGCCCCGCGGGCGTGCTGCCTCTGTCTGCTCGATGGCTGTCACGCCGCCTCCCAAAATTGTCCACATGCGGTGTGCGCCGCGCGGCCATCGTACTTTTCGGTAACCCTGGTGTGCGCGGTGCGAGCGCAGAATTTCACGGACCGGACGCGGGCGATAGGGGTGCAAACCATTCCGAACGGTGCGAGGTGGGCGCTGCGCCGCCCCGACTGCCCTGGTCAGCGGTGTCCCGGCACCGGCAGTCGCCCTCGTTTGTCACTGGTGTGCGTTCCCGTTGATCACCGGTAGTCGTCCTCGTTGATGCGTACGACCCTGGCCTGCTCGGCGATGTCCGCCTCGTTGGCGTTGAAGGGGTCGCCGACGGGCTGCGGATCGTCCTCGTCGGCCGGGTCCAGCTCGGTGACCTGCTCGGCGGCGTCGGCTTCGGGAGCCTCCGTGGCGAGGATGTCCCGGAACTGGTCGTTGAAGGTCTCGGGGTCTGTCGGATCGAGTGTCATGGTTCCTCTTCCCGAGCGGTGCGAGTGCGCTCCTGATGTACGACGAGTGCCCTCGTCTGAAGCCTAGGAGACACGCGATCCAGGCGCTATGCGATCCGGTCACCACTTGTGACGGCGAACACATGAACCACTGCGTGATCGTCTCGTAACATAACCACATGTCTTCGACCGAGCTGCCGCCCGCGCTGGCCACCACCGTCACGCCGAAGGCCAGTGCCGTCAGGGTCGCGGCGGGGGAGCGGCTGCGATCGGTGGGGCTGCCGGGGATCTCACTGACGGTGCGGTCGAGACCGCCGGCGCGTGCCGGACTGCCGCCCGCGTTGTACGTGCACGGCCTGGGCGGTTCCTCGCAGAACTGGTCCGCGCTGATGACGCAGCTCGACGGGCTCGTGGACAGCGAGGCCCTCGACCTGCCCGGCTTCGGCGACTCGCCGCCGCCGGACGACGGGAACTATTCGGTCACGGGGCACGCGCGCGCGGTCATCCGTTATCTCGACGCGGCCTCGCGCGGACCCGTGCACCTCTTCGGGAATTCGCTGGGCGGTGCCGTCGCGACACGCGTCGCGGCCGTACGCCCCGATCTCGTCCGTACGCTCACGCTGGTCTCGCCCGCGCTGCCGGAGATCCGGGCGCAGCGCACCGCGTGGCCGACCGCGCTGCTCTCGGTGCCCGGCGTGGCGCGGCTGTTCACCAGGCTCACCAAGGAGTGGAGCGCCGAGCAGCGCGTCCGCGGGGTGATGGCGCTCTGTTACGGCAACCCCAACAGGGTGACGCCCGAGGCGTTCCGCGACGCGGTCGAGGAGCTGGAGCGGCGGCTCGCCCTCCCCTACTTCTGGGACGCCATGACGCGCTCGTCGCGCGGCCTCGTGGACGCGTACACGCTGGGCGGCCAGCACGGACTGTGGCGCCAGGCCGAGCGGGTGCTCGCGCCGACGCTCCTCGTCTACGGCGGCCGCGACCAGCTCGTCGGCTACCGCATGGCGCAGCGCGCGGCCCGCTCCTTCCGTGACTCCCGGCTGCTGTCGCTGCCGGAGGCGGGGCACGTCGCGATGATGGAGTACCCGGACGTGGTGGCCGCGGCGTTCCGTGAACTCCTCGCGGACACCGACGAGTTGACCTCGTCGGCCGCCGTCGGCGCGGGGAGCTGAGGCGGGGCGTGGGACGTCACAGTCGTCGGGGGCGGGCCGGCAAGACCGACACCTCGGAGATACCCAGGGTTCCCGCACCGGGCGCGGCTCCGGCGCCGGAACCCACTCGCTCGCGTCGCGCGGCTGCTCCGCCCGCGGGCGCCCAGGGTCCGCAGAGCCCCCAGGGTCCGCAGAGCCCCCAGGGTCCGCAGAGCCCCCAGGGTCCGCAGAGCCCGCAGGGTCCGCAGGGCGCCCTGGGGCCGTATCCGCCGGTGGGCGGGGCTCCGTCTCGGGGGGTGCCGCGTTTCCCGGACGGGACTCCGGCGCATGGTGTGCCGCGTTTCCCGGACGGGACTCCCGCGCATGGTGTGCCGCGTTTCGCCGACGGGACACCGGCGCACGGCATCCCGCGTATGGCCGATGGCACTCCCGCGCGCGGTGTGCCGCGTTTCGCGGACGGGACTCCGGCGCATGGGGTCCCGCGTTTCCCGGACGGGACTCCGGCCCACGGGGTGCCCCGTTTCGCTGACGGGACTCCCGCCCATGGTGTGCCCCGTCTTCCCGACGGGACTCCCGCCCATGGCGTCCCTCGTGTGCGTGGTGGTCATCCCGAGCAGCGTGAACCGGGCGGTGGCTGGGGCGAGTTCAGGGCCGGTGGTGTGCCTCGGGGGGCGCCCCCGGGTGCCCCTCCCGGGCCCCGGATCCCCCGTCAGCGCCAGGAGACCGTGCCGGGTCCCCGGCAGTCCTACGTCGACGCCTTCGAGCTCGACGAGGACGACGACGTCTTCGCGCGCCGCGACACGGCACTCCGTGACTCGGCGTTCCGCGACACCGCACCGGATCGCGCCGACCTCTACGGTCCCGTCACCGACTGGGACACGGAGGCCGGCGAGAAGCCGCTGCCGGAGGTCGAGGAGCCGGCGAAGGGCAAGGGCGGCAAGGGGCGGGCGTTCACCGGGATCGCGGCGGCCGCCGTCACCACCGTGCTGGCCGTCGTCGTGGCCGGACAGGTCGCCACCGGGCGGGAGGACGCCGCTGTGCGTGCGCAGTCCGCAGGCGGCAGTGACCGGGAGACCGGCGACTCCGCCTCGCGCGGGGACGACCGGCCGACCCAGTCGGGGACACCGAGTGCGACGGCCGCGACGACACTGACGTACGACCAGAAGATGGGCAAGAAGTACGCGCTCGGCGCGAAGCTCAAGGGGTCGGGGAAGTTCGACGCGGTCCCCGGCTTCGACAAGGCGCCGGGCAAGGGCCGCAAGTACACCTATCGCGTCGACGTGGAGCAGGGCCTCGGTCTCGACGGCGCCCTCTTCGCGCAGGCCGTGCAGAAGACCCTGAACGACGACCGGAGTTGGGCCCACAACGGTGGTCGCACCTTCGAGCGGATCTCTTCCGGCAAGCCCGACTTCGTGATCACGCTCGCGAGCCCGGGCACCACCGCCACCTGGTGCGCCAAGTCGGGGCTCGACACGACGGAGGACAACGTGTCGTGCGACTCGGCGTCGACCGAGCGCGTCATGATCAACGCGTACCGCTGGGCACAGGGCTCCAAGACCTACGGTGACAAGATTCACGCGTACCGGCAGATGCTGATCAACCACGAGGTCGGCCACCGTCTCGGATACGGGCACGTCACCTGCGACAAGGACGGCGAACTCGCCCCCGTCATGCAGCAGCAGACCAAGTTCCTCGACCACGACGGGATCCACTGCCTGGCCAACCCCTGGCCGTATCCCGGGAGTTGACAGACGCCCCACAGGTCACGTTGACATGCGCCGAAAGTTCGTTCATATTTTTCCGCATGTCGCCTCGTCACGTCTCCGCCCGCGCCGCCATTGAGCTGGCGCTGCTCGGCGTGACCGCGCTCTGCGTGGCCGATATTCACTGTTGCTGACGCCCGCCCCTGGCGAGTGCGTCGCTGTCTTCGATTTCTTCCGTGTTGTCCGTTCGCCGTGTGCCGGCGTGCGGATCTCTCGTGGATTCCACCGGTCTCTGTCGCCGATCACGTCGGTCTCTCTCCGGTCGGATGTCGACGCCTGACGCCTTGGGCGAGCTCTGCTCTCATCCGTCTCACTCTGCGTCAATCCGTCTCACCATTCGAGAGGTCGTCTTCCGATGCGTCAACCGTCCCTCATAGCGCGCCGCGTGGCCGCGGTGTCCGTCAGCCTGGTCGTGGCAGCGGGTGCCGCCGCCTGCGGGCCGAAGGACAACGATGCCAAGGGCGCCGGTGGCGACTCCAAGCCGCGGAAGGGAGGCACGCTGACGGTCCTCAACGCCAACCCGCAGGAGGACTTCGACCCGGCGCGCCTCTACACCTCCGGCGGCGGCAACGTCCCCTCCCTCGTCTTCCGTACGCTCACCACGCGCAACCGCGAGAGCGGGGCCGCCGGCGCCGAGGTCGTCCCCGACCTCGCCACGGACACCGGCCGCCCGAGCAAGAACGCGACCGTGTGGACGTACACCCTGAAGAAGGGCCTCAAGTACGAGGACGGCAGCGCGATCACCTCCGCCGACATCAAGTACGGCATCGAGCGCTCCTTCGCCGCCGAACTCTCCGGCGGCGCACCCTACTTGAGGGACTGGCTGATCGGCGGCGCCGACTACCAGGGCCCGTACAAGGACAAGAAGGGCCTCGACTCGATCGAGACGCCGGACGACCTGACCATCGTCTTCCATCTCAACAAGCCCGAGGGCGAGTTCCCCTACCTCGCCACGCAGACGCAGTTCGCGCCGGTCCCGAAGGCCAAGGACAACGGCACGAAGTACGAGGAGCACCCGGTCTCCTCGGGCCCCTACAAGGTCGTCAAGAACGAGAACGACGGTGAGCGGCTCACCCTGGAGCGCAACACGTACTGGTCCGCGTCGACCGACGCGGAGCGCAAGGCCTACCCGGACAAGATCGACGTGCGGTCGGGTCTGGACTCGTCCGTGATCAACCAGCGGCTGTCCGCGTCTCAGGGAGCGGACGCCACGGCCGTGACGACGGACACCAACCTGGGGCCTGCCGAGCTCGCCAAGGTCTCCGGTGACAAGGAACTCGCCTCACGCGTCGGCACCGGACACTTCGGCTACACCAACTACATCGCCTTCAACCCGAAGGTGAAGCCGTTCAACAATCCGAAGGTGCGGCAGGCGATCTCGTACGCCATCGACCGTACGTCGGTGATCAACGCGGCCGGCGGGTCCTCGCTGGCCGAGGCCGCGACCACCTATCTGCCGAACCAGAAGTCCTTCGGCTACACGCCGTACGACCTCTTCCCGGCGGGCAAGTCCGGCAACTCGGAGAAGGCGAAGGAGCTGCTGAAGGAGGCCGGTTACCAGAACGGGCTCACCATCACGCTCACGCATTCCAACGACAAGGACTTCGAGACCAGCCCGGAGATCGCGACCGCGATCCAGGACGCGCTCAAGAAGGCCGGGATCACCGTCAAGCTCCAGGGCCTGGAGATCAACGACTACAAGGACAAGATCCACAGCGTCAAGACCGAGCCGGGCTTCTTCCTCGCCCACTGGGGTGCCGACTGGCCCTCGGGCGGCCCCTTCCTGGCCCCGATCTTCGACGGACGGCAGATCGTCAAGGACGGCGCCAACTTCAACACCGGCTTCCTCAATGACAAGGCGGTCAATGCCGAGATTGACGCGATCAACAAGTTGACCGATCTTGACGAGGCCGCCAAGCGCTGGGGTGCACTGGACAAGAAGATCGGCGAGCAGGCCCTGACCGTGCCCCTGTTCCACCCGGTCTACAAGCGCCTGTACGGCAGCGCCGTCAAGAACATCGTGATCAGCGACTGGACCGGCGTGCTGGACATCTCCCAGGCCGCGGTGAAGTAGCACCGTGAGCGAGGCAATCGTCGCCTCTCAGGCCCCCGGCACGGACACCGCGTCCGCGCCGGGGGCCTCGGGGGCTCGTCAGTTCTGGCGGCGGCTGCGTGCGCAGCGCGCCGCTCTCGTCGCGGCGGGCGTCGTCGCGCTGCTCGTCCTGGTCGCGCTCGCCGCACCGCTGTTCACGGCGATCGAGGGCCAGGATCCGACCACCTACCATCCGGGGCTCGTCGACTCCGCGCGCGGCGGCGTGCCGGTCGGCTCGCTCGGCGGCATCAGCGGGGACCACTGGCTCGGCGTCGAACCGCAGACGGGCCGCGACCTCTTCGCCCGGCTCCTGTACGGCGCCCGGGTCTCCCTGGGAGTCGCGTTCGCGGCCACGCTGGTGCAGGTCTTCATCGGGATCGTGGTCGGTGTCGCGGCCGGCCTGGGCAATCGATGGGTTGATCAACTGTTGAGCCGTGTCACGGACATCATCATCGCCATGCCGTTGATGATCATGTCGCTGGCGCTGCTCGCGATCGTCCCCAGCAGCTTTCCGCGGCCCGTCCTGGTCGCGCTCATCATCGGCCTGGTGGCCTGGGGCTCGACCGCGAAGATCGTGCGCGCCCACACGTTGACGCTCAAGGAGCTCGACTACGTGGCTGCCGCCCGGCTCAGCGGCTGGGGTTCCTGGCGGGTCGCCCGCCGCGAACTGCTGCCCGCGCTGGCCGCACCCGTCATCACGTACGCGGCCCTGCTCGTCCCCACGAACATCACCGTCGAGGCGGCGCTCAGCTTCCTCGGCGTCGGCGTGAAGCCGCCCACCCCGTCCTGGGGACAGATGCTCACCGCGGCCGACGTCTGGTACCAGGCGGCGCCGCAGTACCTGCTGCTGCCGGCGGGTGCGCTGTTCCTCACCGTGCTGGCACTGACCGTCCTCGGGGACGGCGTGCGCACGGCCCTCGACCCGCGCGCGGCCTCACGGCTGCGCGTCGGCACGGGACGCAAGCGGGAGGCCAAGGCATGAGCGGCTTCAAGGGGTTGAGCGGCTCCAAGGCGTGGAGCGGCTTCAAGGGGGTGAGCAGCTCCAAGGCGTGGAGCGGGTTCAAGGGGTTGACCGGTTCCCTGGGCGGCAGCGGGTTCCTGGGCTTCGCCGTACGGCGCCTGGTCGGTGCCGTCGTCACCCTGCTCGCGATCTCCGTGATCATCTACCTCGTCTTCTACGTCGCCCCCGGCAACGTCGCGCAGATCACCTGCGGCCCGCGCTGCTCGCCCGCCCAAGTGCACCAGGTCACCGAGCAGCTGAAACTCGACGACCCGCTGTACCTGCGCTACTGGCACTTCCTGGAGGGCATCTTCGCCGGCCAGGACTACTCGACGGGTACGTCGGTGCAGCACTGCGGCGCACCCTGCCTCGGCCTCTCGTACCAGAGCGACCAGCAGGTCACCCAGCTGATCTGGGCGAAGCTGCCCGTCACCCTGTCACTGGTGTTCGGCGCGATGGTGCTGTGGCTCGTCATCGGCGTCGGCACCGGTGTGCTGTCCGCGTGGCGGCGCGGCCGGATCAGCGAGCGGGTGCTGACCGGCATCACGCTCGCCGGCACGGCCACGCCCGTCTTCGTCATCGGCCTGGTGCTGATGATCATTGTGTGTGGGCAGCTGCAATGGCTGCCGTTCCCGCAGTACGTGCCCTTCACCGAGGACCCCGAGCAGTGGGCGTGGAACCTGCTGCTGCCCTGGCTGTCCCTCGCGTTGATCGAGGCCGCCAAGTACGCCCGCCTGACGAGGGCCTCGATGCTGGAGACGCTCGCCGAGGACCATGTGCGCACCTTCCGCGCGTACGGCGTGGGGGAGCGCGCGATCATCGGGCGGCACGCCCTGCGGGGCGCCGTCGCGCCGGTCATCGCGCTGAACGCCAACGACTTCGGGTCGGCGATCGGCGGTGCCGTCCTCACGGAGACGATGTTCGGGCTGCCCGGTCTCGGGCGCGAACTCGTGCACGCGGTGAGCGTCGTCGACCTGCCGGTGGTCGTCGGCATGGTCCTGGTCACCGGCTTCTTCGTGGTCCTGGCCAACGCCGTCGCGGACGTGCTGTACGCGGTGGCCGACCGACGGGTGGTACTGACATGAGCGACTCCCCTTCGGCGCCGTTGGTCGAAGTGACGGACCTCTCGGTCGAGTTCGGTGATCTGCGCGCCGTCGACGGGCTCTCCTTCACCCTGGAGAAGGGCGCCGCACTCGGGCTGGTCGGTGAGTCCGGCTCGGGCAAGTCGACGGTGGCGTCCGCCCTGCTGGGCCTGCACCGGGGTACGGGGGCGCGCGTGGGTGGTGCGGTGCGCGTGGCCGGCGTGGACGTGCGGGCGGCCTCCGACGACGCGCTGCGGGGGCTGCGCGGCGGGAAGGCCGCCATGGTCTTCCAGGACCCGCTGTCGTCCCTCGACCCGTACTACGCGGTCGGCGACCAGATCGCCGAGGTGTACCGGGTGCACGTGAAGGCGTCCCGGCGAGCCGCACGCGTGCGTGCGGTCGAGGTGCTCGACCGTGTCGGCATCCCGGACGCCGCGCGCAGGTCACGCTCCCGCCCGCACGAGTTCAGCGGCGGCATGCGCCAACGCGCCCTCATCGCCATGGCCCTGGCCTGCGAGCCGGAGCTGCTGATCGCCGACGAGCCGACCACCGCCCTCGACGTGACCGTCCAGGCCCAGATCCTCGACCTCCTGCAAACCCTGCGCGAGGAGACCGGGATGGGCCTGCTGCTGGTCACACATGACGTCGGGGTCGCCGCCGAGAGCGTGGACGAGATCCTCGTCATGCGCCACGGGCGCGCGGTCGAACACGGGCCGGTCGCGGCCGTCCTGGGCGCGCCGCGGGAGACGTACACACAGGAGCTGCTGGGTGCGGTCCCGCGCGTGGACGCGCCGCGCCGCTCGGAAGGCGACGCACCCGTGTCGGACGAGGTCGTTCTCGAAGCGGTGGATCTACGGCGTGAATTCGGGCGCAGCAAGCGGCGGTTCACGGCCGTGGACGACGTGTCGCTGGCCATTCACCGGGGCGAGACCCTCGGCATCGTGGGGGAGAGCGGCAGCGGGAAGACGACGCTGGGCCGGATGCTCGTGGGGCTCCTGGAGCCCACGACCGGCGCGGTCCGGTACGAGGGGCGCGCGCAGTCCGGTGTGAGCCCCTCCGTGCAGATGGTCTTCCAGGACCCGGTCTCCTCCCTCAACCCCCGTCGCAGCATCGGCGAGTCCATCGCCGACCCGTTGCGGGCGTGCGGGGAGCTTGGCGAGGGGCGGATCAGGGGGCGCGTGCGGGAGTTGCTGGAGCGCGTGGGGCTCGACGCGGCGCACTACGGCCGTTACCCGCACGAGTTCAGCGGAGGGCAGCGCCAGCGCGTCGGCATCGCGCGCGCACTCGCCGCCGAACCGCGCGTCATCGTGTGCGACGAGCCGGTCTCCGCGCTCGACGTCACGACTCAGGCCCAGGTGGTCGCCCTGCTCGGCGAGTTGCAGCGGGAACTCGGGCTCGCGCTGGTGTTCGTGGCGCACGATCTCGCGGTCGTACGCCAGGTCAGCGACAGGGTGGCCGTGATGCGGCGCGGGCGGATCGTCGAGTACGGGCCTGCCGACGAGGTCTACGAGTCCCCGCGGGACCCGTACACGAGGCAGCTGCTGGCCGCCGTACCGGCACTCGACCCGGAGGTCGCGGCACGGCGCCGCACCGCCCGCAGGGAGCTGGCCCCGGCGTGAGGTGGAGGGTCGGCCTCGGTCTAACGAAACGTAACTGCTTGATCCCTTAGCGCGACGGAACGCGGTCCGTACGGGAAAGTTACGACCGTTCACCCCTTTTGGTGGCGCGATGGACAACCGTCCGTCGCGCCACCGTCATGTCCGCATACGTTCGTCCCGCTGCGAGCCGCCGGGTCAACGGCGGCTCCCCAGACGGGAGATCGGGGGTGGACTCGTGCGCATCGGACTGCTGACGGAGGGTGGCTATCCGTATGTGAGCGGTGACGCCAGGCTCTGGTGCGACCGGCTCGTGCGCGGGCTCGGGCAGCATGAGTTCGACATCTACGCGCTCAGCCGCAGCGAGCGGCAGGAGGACGAGGGCTGGATCCAGCTGCCGCCGCAGGTCAGCCGGGTGCGGACGGCACCGCTGTGGACGGCCGAGGACGACGGCGTGGTCTACGGGCGGCGGGCGCGCCGACGGTTCGCGGACGCTTACGGGGAACTGGCCGCGGCGGTGTGCGGGGGGCCGGCGGCGACCGTGGGCTCGGGAACGGCCGGCGGCTCGGCGGCTTCCGACGGTGTTGAGGCGGACCGTTTCGGCAACGCGCTGTACGGGCTCGCCGAACTCGCCCGGGACGAGGGCGGCCTGGTCGGCGCCCTGCGCTCCGAGGGCGCCGTGCGCGCCCTGGAGCGCGCCTGTCGCGCGCCCGGCGCACTCCGCACCGCGCGCACGGCGCGCGTGCCCGACCTGCTCGCCGTCGCCGCCCACATCGAACGAGCCCTGCGCCCCCTCTCACTCGACTGGTACGAGGACGACGGGCTCGACTCGGTCGATCTGTGCCACGCCGCGGCCGGCGGCGCGGCGGCGCTGCCCGGCCTCCTCGCCCGGCACTTCTCCGGAGTGCCGCTGCTGGTCACGGAGTACGGGGTCCAGCTACGGGCGCACTACCTGGCCTCCGCTTCCGTCGGGGAGCCCCCCGCCGTACGGGCGCTGCTCGCCGCGTTCCACGGCAGGCTCGCCGCCGAGGTCTACCGCGCTGCCGCCCTCATCACGCCAGGCAACACACACGCCCGCCGCTGGCAGGAGCGCTGCGGTGCCGACCGCGCCAAACTGCGCACCGTCTATCCCGGCATGGAGGCGTCCCGCTTCGCCGAGGTGGGGGAGAGCGCGGAGGGCAGCGGGTGCGCGGACCCGGACACGCTCGTGTGGGTCGGCCGCATCGAACCGGCCAAGGACCTGATCTCGTTGCTGCACTCCTTCGCGGAGATCCGCAAGGAGGAACCGAAGACCCGGTTGCGGATCGTCGGCGCGCCCGCCGACGGGCCGGATGGCGCGACCTACCTCTCCCACTGCAGGGCGTTGGCCGCGCAGCTCTTCCCCGACGAGGCGGACGGCGTGCACGCGGTCGGCGACAACCCGGTGTCCTTCGAGGAGATCGGCGGCCCGGAGGTCCCGAGCCTCGCGGAGGCATACGCCTCCGGAGCGGTGATCGTCCTGTCCAGCGTCATCGAGGGCTTCCCCATCAGCCTCGTCGAGGCCATGTTCTGCGGCCGCGCCACGGTCTCCACGGACGTGGGCGCGGTCGTCGAAGTCATCGGCGGTACGGGCCTCGTCGTGCCGCCGCGCAATCCGCGGGCGCTCGCCGAGGCGTGCGTATCGCTGCTGCGCGACCCCGAGCGCCGTGAGCGCCTGGGCGCGGCCGGCCGCGCACGCGCCCTCGAACTCTTCACTGTCGAGCAGAACGTCGCGGCATTTCACGGCATTTACCTGGAGATCGTCTCGCACTCTCCCGTGCGGCGGGTGGTCGTGGACGACGAGGGCGAGCCGTTGCCCTTCGGAGTCCCTGCCGAGGCCCACGTGCCCGGCCGCTGGGCCGAGACCCGCCTCATGGCCTCGGGCCGTCCGCGCTGGGCGGCCGGTGCGCCGGTACGGGCGACGGTTCCCGTGCCCGCAGGGGAGGGCGCGTGATGAGTGAACCGGGCGGCCTGAACGGGCTGGACGACCTGGGCCAACTGGACCGACCCGGAACACCGGCGAGCCCCGGGGCCTGGGACCAGCAGTCGGAGGAGTGGCTTGTCTCGGGGGTGAGGGAGATGGACGTACGGGCGGGGAGTGCGCGGGAAGGGCGGGAAGGGGCAGCCGGCGCCGACGAGACCGCGGGCGGCTCCGGCAGCTTCGGTGAGACAGCTGGAGACTCTGCCGGCCCTCGTGCGGGGCTCTTCGCATCCCGTGGGGCGCGCGAGAGCGCGGCGCGCGCCGGCACGAGTGGTGACGATGACCTGGGCGCGGGGGACGGCGTGCGCGGCCTGGGTGCGGGGAGCGGCGCGCGCGGCTTGGGCGCCGGGGACCGCCTGGGCGTCGGGAGTGGCGTGGGCGCGGGTGGTGGCACGGGAGGTGCTGACGGCGCGCGCAAGGCCACGGCCACCGGGCGGCGCGGTGTCGTGGACCCCGTGAAAGCTCTGATGCACCGGCACCGTGAGCTCTGCGAACGGGCCGTGGACCCGCTGGAGATCGCGGCGGGCCTGGAGGCACACGGGGTGACCGACCGGACCGCCACGCGGTTCCGGCACCGGGACGTGTTCTCGCTCGCCGAGGAGATGTACGCGCGCGTGCCCCGCGACGGGGAGCCCGCGCCCCGCGCGGTGACCTCGGCGCGCCCCGGCGCGCGCGCCGACTGGGCGGCGCTCGCTCTGCTGCCGGGCGCCCTCTGCGCGATGGCCGTGGCCGGGCTGCGGTTCACCGACGGACAGCCGCGCCTCGCGGTCGCCGCGGTCGGTGCCCTCGCCGTGGCGCTCGGCCTGCGTGTCGCCCTCCGCCGCGGCCCTCTGAGCACCGGCCACCGCACCACGAGCGCCACGCGCGCGTGGACGTGCTGGCTCATCGCGTACGCCCTCCTCGGCGACGGACTGCTGAGCGCCGGCCTCGACGGCGGTCCCGACGGCCCCTGGCCGTTGGCCACCGCACCCCTGCTGGCCCTCGCCCTGGCCTGCGCCCCGGCAGCCTGGTGCGCCCACCTCTTCGCGGTACGCGCGAGCCGCAGGCTGACCGCGAGCCGTGGCCTGGAGGAGTTCGCCTCCTCCGTACAGCCCCTGCTCCTCGGGGCGTTCGGCCTGTTCCTGTGTGCCCTCGGCGCGCTGCTCGCGCTGTGCGGAGCGGCACTGGGCGAGCCCACCGCGTACGCCGGAGCCGGCGCTCTCGGCGCGCTGCTCCTGCTCGCCCGGCTGCTGACAGCGCGCGGCTTCACCCACGCCCCGGCCGTCGTGCTCGCCGTCGCGGGCGCTGCCGAGGCGACCGCCCTCGCCACGGTCTTCGCGGGCCGCCTCCCCGGCTGCTCGTTCCTGGCCACCCCCGTCGACACCGTCGTCGACGCCTGGGGACCGGGCGCCGTACCGGCCCTGGTGTGCGGCGCGGGCACCCTCGTCCTCCTCGTCCACTCGACGCGCACTCTGACCCGGGCCTCGGCCCACGCCCTGCCCTGCGGGGCGACATGAGCCGCGCACCGAACCCCAGCCCACGGACCGATCGGAGCGCCGGCTCCCCGACCGATCCGGGCCTCGGCGCGCCCATCGGCCGGAGCCGTGGTCCACACGCCCGGCCGGTCCAGGTCGCACGGCCTCAAGCCTGGGTCGCACGCCATCGAGCCGAGGCCGCACGGCCTCAGGTCCAGGGCAAGCCGCTTCAACTCCAGGGCGAGCAGCCCGACGTTCCGGACCCATGGCCTCAGGTGCCGTGGACGGCGACCCGAAACCCGACCCACGGCGTCCCCCGCCACCGTGAGCCGCGCCCGGCGCCCGGGGCAGCACCCCGGGCACGGGCCCCTTACTCCCGCGGGGCCGACACCGCGGGCCCTCTCCCCGACCTACGGCATCACCTCGAAGGAGAACGCCAGATGATCACCTCCCGAACCGGAGAGTCCGCCCCGGGAGCCGCCCGATGAGGGTCCTGCTGATCGGAGCCAACGGATACCTCGGCCGTTTCGTCGCCGACCGCCTGCTCGCCGACCCGGCCGTGCAGCTCACCGCGCTCGGCCGGGGCGACGACGCCGACGTACGGTTCGACCTCGCCTCGGGCAGCCCCGGCGCGCTCACCCGCTTCCTGGACGCGGTACACCCCGGAGTCGTCATCAACTGCGCGGGCGCCACCCGCGGCGGCGCCCGCGAACTGACCCGGCACAACACCGTCGCCGTCGCCACAGTCTGCGAGGCCCTGCGCCGCAGCGGCTGTGGGGCACGGCTCGTCCAGATCGGCTGCGGCGCCGAGTACGGGCCCAGCCAGCCCGGCTCCTCCACAGCCGAGGACGCCGTGCCGCGCCCGGGCGGCCCGTACGGTGTGAGCAAGCTCGCCGCCACCGAACTGGTCCTCGGCTCCGGCCTGGACGCCGTCGTGCTCCGCGTCTTCTCACCCGCCGGTCCCGGCACCCCCGCCGGATCCCCGCTCGGCCGTCTCGCCGAGGCCCTGCGCCGTGCCATGCAGTCCGGCGACGGCGAACTCAAACTCGGCGGACTCGGCGTCCAACGCGACTTCATCGACGTCCGCGATGTCGCCCGAGCCGTCCACGCCGCCTCGCTCTCCGCCGCGCAAGGCGTGATCAACATCGGCTCGGGCCGCGCCGTGCGCCTCCGCGACGCCGCCGCCGTCCTCGCCCGCGTGGCCGGTTACGGCGGCGCCCTGCACGAACTCGACGGCCCGCCCGGACCCATGAGGTCAGCCATCGGCCACCCCCGCAGCGAACCGGACCACGCCGCCCCGGTCGCCTACCCCTACCCGGACGGCTGCGGCAGCTGGCAGCAGGCCGATGTGCGCACCGCGCGCGACCGGCTCGGCTGGCGGCCCCGGATCAACCTCGAGGAATCCCTCGCCGACATCTGGATGGAGGCGGCATGCCGTATCTGACCAGCACCGCAGCAGGCACTGCCAGCACTGACTTAGGCCTCGGGTTCGGCATCCCCGGTTATGCGCACCCCCTTGTCGCTCCCGTGGAGTGGGGCGAGCTGACCCGCCCCGGCACCCCCTTGCACTGGGTCGTCCTGAACGTGGCCAAGGGCCCCGGCACGCGCCCCGACCCGCACTGCCTGGAGGCCGCGGGACGGCTGCGCAACGCGGGGGTCCGGATCCTCGGGCATCTGGACACCACCTATGGCGCGCGCAGCTTCGGCGAGCTGATCTCCGACGCCCACCGCTATCTCGACTGGTACCGGGTCGACGGATTCCTCCTCGACCGCTGCCCCACCGAGCGCGCCGCGCTCCCCGAGGTCCGCCGCACGGTCACCACGCTCCGCGGGCTCCTCGACGACGCGCACATCGTGCTGGGTCACGGCGGCCACCCCTACCCCGGGTATGCCGAGAGCGCCGACCAGTTGGTGACGTTCTCCGGCTCCTGGAGCGACTACCGCTGGTCGCAGGTCGCCGAGTGGACCGCCGACTATCCGCCCGAGCGCTTCTGCCACTTCGTACACAGTGTGCCGCGCGGTCATCTGGACGAGGCGCTGCGCATCGCCCGCTGGCAGGGCGCCTCGACGATCTACTTCACCGACCGCACGGACCAGGGCGGCCGGGCCGACCCCTGGGCGACGATGCCCGGCTACTGGGACGAATTCGTCTCGCGGATCGGAACGGGTGTCTCGGAATGAAGAAGGGCGTGGCAGTGTTACGGGGAGAACAACTGTAGTGATTGACCGACCAACGGAGTCCCCGTGTCGCTGCCACCCCTGGTCGAGCCAGCTTCTGAGCTCACCGTAGACGAGGTCCGCAGGTACTCCCGCCACCTGATCATCCCCGATGTGGGCATGGACGGGCAGAAGCGGCTGAAGAACGCCAAGGTGCTGTGTGTGGGCGCCGGCGGCCTCGGATCGCCGGCGCTGATGTACCTGGCCGCCGCGGGCGTGGGCACGCTCGGCATTGTGGAGTTCGACGAGGTCGACGAGTCGAACCTGCAGCGCCAGATCATCCACAGCCAGGCGGACATCGGCCGCTCCAAGGCCGCGTCGGCGCGCGACTCCGTGCTGGGCATCAACCCGTACGTGAACGTTGTCCTGCACGAAGAGCGGCTCGAGGCCGAGAACGTGATGGACATCTTCAGCCAGTACGACCTGATCGTCGACGGCACGGACAACTTCGCGACCCGATACCTGGTCAACGACGCGGCCGTGCTGCTGAACAAGCCGTACGTCTGGGGCTCGATCTACCGCTTCGACGGCCAGGCCTCGGTCTTCTGGTCCGAGCACGGCCCCTGCTACCGCTGCCTCTACCCGGAGCCCCCGCCGCCGGGCATGGTCCCCTCCTGCGCCGAGGGCGGCGTCCTGGGTGTGCTCTGCGCCTCCATCGGCTCCATCCAGGTCAACGAGGCGATCAAGCTCCTCGCGGGCATCGGTGAGCCGCTCGTCGGCCGCCTGATGATCTACGACGCCCTGGAGATGCAGTACCGCCAGGTCAAGGTCCGCAAGGACCCGAACTGCGCGGTCTGCGGCGAGAACCCCACCGTCACCGAGCTCATCGACTACGAGGCCTTCTGCGGCGTCGTGTCGGAGGAGGCCCAGGAGGCGGCCGCCGGTTCGACGATCACTCCCAAGCAGCTCAAGGAGTGGATCGACGACGGCGAGAACATCGAGATCATCGACGTCCGCGAGATCAACGAGTACGAGATCGTCTCGATCCCCGGCGCCAAGCTGATCCCGAAGAACGAGTTCCTCATGGGCACCGCCCTGGAGACTCTTCCGCAGGACAAGAAGATCGTCCTGCACTGCAAGACGGGTGTCCGCAGTGCGGAGGTCCTCGCCGTCCTGAAGTCCGCGGGCTTCTCGGACGCCGTGCACGTCGGCGGCGGCGTGATCGGCTGGGTCCACCAGATCGAGCCGGACAAGCCGGTGTACTAGGCGTACGCCTTCTTCGGTGAAGGGGCTCGGCACTCGGTGTGCCGGGCCCCTTTCCGCTGTCCGCGGCGCGACCCGCGAGGGCCGGGGCGGGTGCCGCCGGCCCGCAGGGGCTACGACGCGCAGACCTTGCCGTCCTTCGGCACCGTCCCGTCCAGCAGATAGCTGTTCACGGTCGAGTCGACGCAGTCGCTCCCACTCCCGTACGCCCCATGGCCCTCGCCCTTCCAGGTGAGCTCCACGCCGACGCCCTTGCCCAGCTCGTCGGCCATCTTGCGGGCGCCCTCGTACGGCGTCGCAGGGTCCCCGGTGTTGCCGACGACCAGGACGGGTTCGGCTCCCGGGGCGCTGACCTCCGGGTTGTCGTACTGACCGGCCACCGGCCAGTCGTGGCACCAGCCCGCCGTGTCCCAGCCCATGAAGTCCCCGAACACGGGCGAGATCTTCTCGAACTCGGGCAGCAGCTTCTTCGTCTCCGCGGGCGTCGGCCGCTGCTTGTCGTCCAAGCACGATATGACCCGTTGTGAATGCGTCGTCGTGCCGTAGTGCCCCGAGGAGTCACGGTCGTTGTAGCCGTCGGCGAGATCCAGCAGCTCCGAACCGTCTCCGTCCTCGGCCGCCTTGAGGGCGCTGGTCAGGCGCGGCCAGCCCTCCTCGCTGTACAGCGGCAGGACGATGCCGGTGAGCGCGAGCGTCTGAGTGAGCTTGCGCCCGCCGGCCGTCGGCAGCGGCTTCGTGTCGATCCGGTTAAGCAGGTCCACGATCTTCTGGGAGCCCTGCTTCGGGTCCTGGCCCGTGGACTTGAGGTAGTCGTCCAGGGCGCGCTGGAAGCCCAGGGTCTGGTTCTTGGCGTGGCCGACCGTGTCGGCGCTCGGGTCGACGACGGCGTCCAGCACCAGGCGTCCCACGTTCTTGGGGAACAAGTGGGCGTACACCCCGCCGAGTTCGGTGCCGTACGAGATGCCGAAGTAGTGCATCTTCCGGTCGCCGAGGACTTGGCGCATCAGGTCCATGTCGCGGGCCGTGTCCGTCGTCGAGACGTGTGACAGCAGCTTCCCGGCGGCCTTCTCGCAGCCCTTGCCGAAGTCGGCGGCGTCCTTGAAGTAGGCCGCTTCCTCAGCCGCGTCGTCGGGTGTGGCGTCCACCGACTCGGCGGCCTGGATCGCCTTGTCGCTGCGGCAGCGCACGCCCTCGCTGGCGGCCACGCCGCGCGGGTCCCAGCTCACCAGGTCGTACCGCTCGTGCAGCTGGCCGACGACACTCTCGTACGCGGGCATCGTGGAGACGCCCGAGCCACCGGGGCCGCCGAAGTTGAACAGAAGGGAGCCGATGCGCTTGCTCTGGCCGCCGGTCGCCTTCGAGCGGATCAGGGTGAGGCCGATCGTCCCGCCTTCCGGCTTCGCGTAGTCCAGCGGCACCTTGAGCGTCGCGCACTGCCAGCCGCTGCCTGGCGCGGGGGAGTCCGAAGTGCCTTTGCAGCGGCCCCAGTCGAGCTTCTGCGAGGTGAGTGAGGCGGGCAGTCCCGAGGCCGTGCCGGAAGACGGCGCGGCGGCCGACGGCGTATCGCTGTTCTTTCCCTCGTCCTTGCCGTCCCCCGACGAGCCGCTGCCGCAGCCCGCCACCAGCAACGCGGCGGCGGCCGCGGCTGTCCACCGTGCGAAACGTGTCATGAGCTCCCCCTCGCCCGTGATCCGCCCGAAGTCGCGGATCACCTGCAAGCCATATTAGGCGTCAGCGCTCAGCGACCGCCGAGCCCTGTGGATAACTCTTTGACCTGCGGTTTTCTAAGAGCAGACGGTTCCGGCCGACGGTACGGTCCCCTCCAGCAGATAGCCGTTCACGGCGCCTTGCACGCACTTGTTCTTGCTGTCGTACGCCCCGTGCCCCTGGCCCTTGTACGTCAGCTCGACGCCGACTCCCTTGCCCAGCGCGTCCACCATCTTCTTCGCACCCTCGTACGGCGTGGCCGGGTCGCCGGTGTTCCCGACGACGAGGATCGGGGCCGCACCAGCGGCGCCGACGTCCGGGTGGTCGGCGGCGCCCGCCACGGCCCAGTCGGTGCAGCTGACCATGCCCCAGGCCAGATAGTCACCGAACAGCGGCGAGGCGGCCCGGAACTCCGGAAGCTTCGACTCCACGTAGTCGGAGGTGTAACGCGGCTTGTCGTCCGCGCAGTTGATGGAGACGTTCGCCGCGGTGATGTTGCTGTACTGGCCGTTCTCGCTGCGCCCGTTCATCGAGTCCGAGAGCAGCATCAGCACCCTGCCGTCACCGTCGTACGCCTGTTGCAGGCCCTCCGTCAGGTACTCCCAGAAGTCCTTGGAGTACAGGGCCTGCGCGATGCCGTTGGTCGCAGCGGTCTGGGTGAGCTCGCGGGGGAAGACGCCGGGGATCGGCTTGCTGTCGAGGTCCTTCAGGAGGGTGGCGATGCGGTCCTTGACGTCCTGCGGGGTGTCGCCGATCGGGCAGGGGTCCCTTTTCGAGGTGCAGTCGTCGGCGAAGTTGTCGAGCGCGAGCTGGAAGCCCTTGGCCTGCCCGAGTGAGCTCTGCTCGGGGTTCTGTGTCGGGTCGACGACCGCGTCGAAGACCGCGCGTCCCACGTTCTTGGGGAACAAGTGGGCGTAGACGCCGCCGAGTTCGGTGCCGTACGAGATGCCGAAGTAGTGCAGTTTGTCGTCGCCGAGTACCTGCCGCATCAGATCCATGTCGCGGGCCGCGTCGGTGGTGCGTACGTGGGGGAGCGTCTTGCCGGAGTGCTTTTCGCAGGCCGCGTTGAACGTCTTGGTGTTCGTCAGGAGCGTCTGCTGCTCGGCGGTGTCGTCCGGGGTGGCGTCCTGCTGGAAGTACTCGTCGAGCTGACTGTCGTCCTCGCACTTCACGCCGGTGCTGCGGCCGACCCCGCGCGGGTCGAAGCTCACCAGGTCGTAGCGGGTGCGCAGGGCGGCGTAGTCCTCGCCGAAGGCGGGCAGTGTGGTGACGCCCGAGCCGCCCGGGCCGCCGAAGTTGAAGAGGAGCGAGCCGATGCGCTTGCTCTGGTCACCGCTCGTCTTCGCCCGGATCAGCGCGAGCCCGATCGTGCGGCCCTTGGGATCGGCCCAGTCGAGGGGCGCCTTCAAGGTGGCGCACTGCCACTCCGCACCGCCCGGCAGGGGTGAGGGGGCGTTGCCGCCGCCCTCGGACTCGGACGGCGCCGGGCACTCCTTCCAGTTCAGCTTCTGGGCCGTCAGATCCTCGTCCTTGGAGCCGTCGCTGCAACCCGTCATCAAGGAGGACAGCAGGACGGCGGTGACGGTCAGGGCAGCGGCGCGCAGCTGGGGAGGGTTCGGCATGACCCCATCCTGCGGGCGTGTGAGGCGAGGCGCTCGGGGCGCGAGCCGTGCGGGTGAGGGCCCGCCGTGGGGCGTACAGGACCGTCCGCGCGGGACATGCCGAGGGGCGTACGAGCAGGCCCGTACGCCGGCCTAGAGCGCGCCCTTGCGCGTCAGGTGGTTGAAGAACAGCCATCCCGGCAGCACCGGAATCCACAGGGTCAGCAGCCGGTACAGCAGCACCGCGGGCGCGGCGACCTCCTTGGGGAGACCGACGGCGATCAGACCGACGGTCAGGGTCGCCTCGACCGCACCGACGCCTCCGGGGGTGGGCGCCGCCGAGCCCAGCGCGTTACCGGCGAGGAAGACGACGGCGACGCTGGCGAGGCTGAGCGTGGTGGTCTCCTCGTGGCCGAACGCGCGGATCGACGCGTCCAGACACATCACGAAGCAGGCGGTCAGCAGCAGCATGCCGCCGATGCCGGTGACCAGCTTCTGCGGCCGCTGCAAAACGTCGAGCATGCGCGGCACCACACCGGCGAACAGCGACCTCACGCGCGTGACGACGAATTTGCGCAGGAACGGCACCGACGTCACCACGAGCACCAGTACCGCGACCGTCAGCAGACCCGCGATGACCGTGCGGGACGGCGACAGGGACGGCGTCTTCTCGGTGCCGGTCAGATAGCCGAAGGACAGCAGCATCAGGATGTGGCAGCCGAGCCCGAACAGCTGTGACGCGCCGACGCTCGCCACCGCGAGCCCCGGTCGCACGCCGCCGCGCTGCAGGAAGCGCGTGTTGAGGGCGACACCGCCGACCGCGGCGGGTGCCACGATCTTCACGAACGAGCCGGCGACCTGCGCCGCCACGGTCCGCATGAACGGCACCCGCTCGGGCACGAAGCCGAGCAGGCTCATCGCCGCCGCGAAGTAGCTCAGTGCCGAGAACAGCACGGCCGCGGCGACCCAGCCCCACTCGGCGTTGTCGAAGAGGGTCCCGAACTCGATGTGGGTGAGCTGCGTCAGCAGGAAGTACGCGCCGATCGCGCCGGCGATGAAACTGATCAGCGTGCGCGGCCGGACACGCTCCAGGCGGGCGGGTTCGACCGGTGCCTGCGGCCTGATCAGCAGCACCTGGTGACGGATCTGGGTGAGCAGATCCTCCTCGCGCGCCTCGTCCAGAGCCTCGTCGATCGCCCGCTTCTCGGCCCGCTGTTCGGCGCGCACCGCCTTCTTGCCGGGCTTTTCCAGTACGGGAGCGGTGGCTTCCTTGGCTTCCTCGGCGCGGGCGAGCTTGTCCTGCCGGGAGGCCTCCAGGACCGCCTCGCGCTCGCGGTGCGCGCGCTCCCTGGCCAATTTCCGCAGCGTCGCGCGCGTGGCGCGCGTCAGCGCGATCGGCTGCAGCAGCGGCAGACAGTCGGCGACGGCATCCGGGCCGAGCACGCCGACCGCCGAGGCCACCGCGCGCTGCGCGCCCACACGAAGCCCGAGCGTGGTGACCAGCTGGGCGATGTCCATGCGTAGCAGCAGATCGCCGGCCGCGATCTCGCCGCCCCGCAGATCGGTGAGGATCACCGTGCCGGAACGATCCACCAAAATCGCGTCACCAGAGAGTCTGCGGTGTGCGATGCGCCGCGACTGGAGTGCCTGCACCTGGTGCCAGGTGTCGCGCAGCAGATCGTCGGTGATGAGCTCGTCGGGCAGCGAGTCGAGGGTGTGGCCACCGGTGTGCTCGTAGACGAGCATCACGGCGTCCGGGCCGAGTTCCGAGGTCGCGATCAGTTTGGGAGCGTTGGCCCCGGCCGCGATGGCCGCGTACGCGAGGAGCGCCTCCTGCTCAAGGGCCTGGCGCAGCGACTGGAGGCTGCGGCGCGTGGTGATGCCGCGCAGCGTCAGCCGGCGCCACACGCGGTAGAAGAAGCCCTGTGCCTGCTGCTCGCGGTCGACCACCGTGACGTCGAGCGGCGGGCCGTCCTCCAGGGTGACGAAGTAGCGCCGGCCGCGGTCGCCGTTCTCCGTGGCCTCCGGTGCCTCCTCGCGGGCCGCGCTCACCGGGTGGAAGCCGACATGCCGCAGGCCCGCCATCAGCGTCCGCCCGGTGGGCCGTACGTTCGGCGAGCCGACCGCGTACAGCGTCCCGTACGCGACGGTCCAGCCGATCAGCACCGTCAGGATGATCGAGAACGGTGTCGTATAGCCGGTGACCAGCATGGAGAAGGCGTCGAGGAGCAGCACCACCCAGAGCACCGCGCGCCAGCGTGGTCTGCGGGACATGCCGACGGCCGTCATGTACGCGATGACCGGTGCGAGATAGCCGTGCACGGGATCGGTGAGGGCGTGGATGTCACCCGGCGAGGGCTGGGTGAGGGCCTCCTGGATGGAGTCCGGGGCGGCCTTCGCGACCCAGAGGTCCGTGGCGAGTGTCACCCCGTGCGCCAGGACCGCGGCGAGGACGCCGTCGGCGATGCGCAGCCCGTCCCGCTTGATCAGCCGCTCGATAGCGAAGGCAACGGGCACCAGAAGGATCGCGATGCTGGACGCCAGCCCCGCGATCTTGATCAGCAGATCGGGTGCCTGGCCCGTGCCCTTGTTGATGTCCTGTTCGAGCCCGGAGGTGGTGCCGTGCGCGAACGCGGCGATGGCGAGGAGCAGGACGATCGCGAGGAAGCCGACCAGGAGCCGCATCAGGTCGGACGGACGGTGCACGCGCGCGGGAAGCAGCGGTTCGTCGCCCTCGACCTCGTCGGTGTGGGCTTCGTCGGCGCAGTCGGTGCCCTGCTTGACCTGCTGCTTCTCTTTTTCGTACGTCTGAGGAGCGGTCTCTTCGGCCGTCTTGGACGCGGATTCGTTCGCCTTCTCGGCTGTGTCCTTCTCGTCTCTCTCGTCGACGCCGCCGGTGTCCGGGCGTGACGAGGCCTCGGAGGTGCTCTCCGCGTCTTCGGGGTGCACGCCCTGCTGCCTCATCGTCTCTTCTTGGTCTCGTATCACCAGTCACCGCCCGCACGATGGTGGCATGCCCCACCGACACACGGGGGCATCAGGGTGCAAACGCGGGGGCGCACAGTCTGCCCCAAGCGTCGCCGCGGGGCGAGGGATACGCACAGTCGTCACCGAGTCACATTGTCGGTGGGGTGGGGCAGGATGGGTCGGATGAGCGAGGAGAGCCTTTCGGCGGATGCCCTGCCGGAGTACGCGGAGCGGGTCCTTGAGGTCGCCGAGCTGATCCCGCCCGGGCGCGTGATGACGTACGGCGACGTCGCCGAATGGCTGGAGGAGGGCGGACCGCGCCAGGTGGGCCGTGTGATGGCCCTCTACGGAGGAGCGGTTCCGTGGTGGCGTGTCATACGCGCGGACGGCGTGCTGCTCCCCGGCCACGAACTGCGGGCGCTGGCTCACTACCGCGACGAGGGCACGCCTCTGAAGGAGGCGAGCAGAGCCTCCGAGGGGCATCTGCCGCGCGTCGACATGAGACGGGCGCGATGGGACGGCGGCGAGCGCGCGGAAGGTCACACCTGACAGCTTCCGGCATCGGACGGGCGGAAGGGGAACATGTGGCCCGTACGAGGGAAACGAGGCACATCCGTGACATGCCGTACGTTCGTGGAGCGAGGGACGCACGTGGTGTGAGGGAAGAAGGGGAAGCCCTCCATCCACGAAGCTCACCGGCGTAGCGTCGTCGGCGCGCAGCCCCCTCACCTCGCGGCCACCGCCCTCCAGGCGCGATGGTCCACCCACCCGTCACCCGACCACCATGCCTCCACGTCGGCGCTCAGCGCCGGCAGTGACAGATTGCACAACCACCAGGACCGGCGAACCACGTGAGCTCCTCCTCTTCCACCAGGCGCCTGACGCACCCCCAGGTGCGCCAGGGGACCCGCGGCGCGTACCGACTGGTGCGTACGCCGCCGGCCCGGGTGGATCCCCCTCGTCTGGACGCAGGGCAGCGCGCGGTGGTTGACCACGGGAGCGGCCCGCTGCTCGTTCTCGCAGGTCCGGGCACCGGCAAGACGACCACGCTCGTCGAGTCCGTGGCCGCCCGGATCGCACGGGACGGCGACCCGGAGCGGGTCCTGGTGCTCACGTTCAGCAGAAGGGCGGCCGTCGAACTGCGCGACCGTATGGCGCTGCGCATAGGGGCCGCCCGCGCGCCCCAGGCCACCACCTTCCACTCCTTCTGCTACGCCCTGGTCCGCGCCCACCAGGACAGCGACCTGTTCGTGGAGCCGATGAGGCTGCTGTCCGGTCCCGAGCAGGACGTGGCGGTGCGCGAGCTGCTCGCGGGCCAGCCCGACCTGGAGCGACTCGGCCTCGCTCATGTGCGCTGGCCCGACGAACTGCGCGCCTGCCTGACCACCCGCGGTTTCGCCGACGAGGTCCGCGCCGTCCTCGCCCGCAGCCGTGAACTGGGCCTGAGCCCCGACGCCCTGGATGCCTTCGCCCGGCGCATCGGCCGCCCCGACTGGGGTGCGGCGGCGGCCTTCCTCGCCGAGTACCTCGACGTCCTCGACATGCAAGGAGTGCTCGACTACGCGGAACTCGTCCACCGCGCGGTGCTCCTCGCCCGGCGCCCGGGCGTCGCCGAGCGCCTCGCCGCCCAGTACGACGCCGTCTACGTGGACGAGTACCAGGACACCGACCCCGCGCAGGTGCGGCTGCTGCGCGCCCTCGCGGGCGGCGGGCGCACGCTGGTCGCCTTCGGCGACCCCGACCAGTCGATCTACGCCTTCCGGGGCGCAGATGTGAACGGCATCCTGGAATTCCCCGACGCCTTCCCGCGCGCGGACGGCCGTCGGGCGCCGGTCGAGGTACTCAGGACGTCCCGCCGCTCGGGAGCCGCCCTGCTGGCCGCCACCCGCCTGCTCACCCAGCGGATGCCGCTGACCCGCCTCCCGGCGGAGAAGGTGCGCGCCCACCGCGAGCTGTCCCCGGTACGAGACGGGGGCGGCGCCGAGGTCTACACGTACCCGACGTCCGGCACAGAGCTCGACAACATCGCGGACATCCTGCGCCGCGCCCACCTGGAGGACGGCGTCCCCTGGGGCGACATGGCCGTCCTGGTGCGCGCGGGCTCCCGCACGATCCCGACGATCCGACGGGCGCTCACCGCGGCTGGCGTGCCGCTCGACATCGACGGCGACGATCTGCCGCTGCGCCACGAGCCGGCGGTCACGCCACTGTTGACGGCGTTGCGGGCGGTGGCGCGGGCAGAGTCCGGTGCGGACGTGACCTACGGTGCCGACAGCGACGTAGCTGTCGATGTCCCTGAAGACACCGATGTACGTGACGACGCAGACGCATCCGAAGACATCGACGTACGTGAAGACGCAGATGTAGGCGACGTACGCGAAGACGCCGATGTACCTGAAGACGCTGACTCGCAGGGCGCGCCCTGGCTCGACACCGAAACCGCGCTCACGCTCCTCGCCTCGCCCCTCGCGAGCATGGACGCCGCCGACCTGCGGCGCCTGGGCCGCGCGCTGCGCGAGGAGGAGCGCGCCGCCGGCAACCTCGTACCGCCGCCGTCCGACGCCCTGCTCGCCCGCGCGCTGGCCGAGCCGGAGCGGCTCGTCGCGCACGACCCGGCGTACGCCCGGGGAGCCCAGCGCCTCGGCGCGCTGCTGCGCAAGGCGCGGGAGCGCCTCGCGGGCGGCGGGACGGCCGAGGAGGCGCTCTGGGACCTGTGGGAGGGCACACCCTGGCCGCAGCGCCTGGAGCGGGCCGCACGGCGCGGTGGTGCGGCCGGGCGCAACGCCGACCGGGACCTCGACGCCGTGTGCGCGCTGTTCGCGACCGCGGCGCGCGCCGAGGAGCGCACCGGGGGCCGTGGCGCCCTCAACTTCCTGGAGGAGATCGAGGCGGAGGACATCGCCGCCGACACCCTCACCCGCAGGGCCGTACGCCCCGACGCCGTACGCCTGATGACCGCGCACCGTTCCAAGGGCCTGGAGTGGCGCCTTGTCGTCGTCGCGGGCGTCCAGGAGGGCCTGTGGCCGGATCTGCGCCGCCGCGGCTCCCTGCTGGAAGCGGACCGCATCGGGCGCGACGGGCTCGCCGAACCACTCACGCCCGGAGCGCTCCTCTCCGAAGAGCGCCGTTTGTTCTACGTGGCCGCCACGCGCGCGCGTGAACGCCTCGTCGTCACCGCCGTGAAGGCCCCCGCCGACGACGGCGACCAGCCCTCCCGCTTCCTCACCGAACTCGGTGTCGAACCCAAGGACGTGACCGGCCGTCCCCGCCGCCCCCTGTCCGTCGCCGCGCTGGTCGCCGAGCTGCGCGCCACGACCGTCGACCCGCGCGTCTCGGACCCCCTTCGACAGGCCGCGGCCCGCCGCCTCGCCCGCCTGGCCGCACTCGCCGACGAGGACGGTCGCCCTCTGGTCCCCTCCGCGCACCCGTACCGCTGGTGGGGCATGTACGAGCCGACCGAGAGCAAGGTCCCGCTGCGCAACCGCGACCAGCCCGTCGTGCTCTCCGGAAGCGCCCTCGACCAGCTCGCCAACACCTGCGCCCTGCAGTGGTTCCTGGGCCGCGAGGTGAAGGCCGACGCGCCCGCGACGGTCGCCCAGGGCTTCGGCAACGTGGTGCACGTCCTCGCCGACGAGGTCGCGTCCGGACACACCCCCGCCGACCTCGCCGTCCTCATGGAGCGCCTCGACTCCGTGTGGAACGCCCTCGCCTTCGACGCGCCCTGGAAGTCGGCTCAGGAGAAGGAGCACGCGCGCGTGGCGCTCGAACGCTTCCTGAAGTGGCATGTCGACTCCAGTGGAGCCCGCACCGGGCGTACGCCGGTGGCCAGCGAGCACGACTTCGACGTGACCCTTGAAGCGGGCTCCTACGAGGTACGCATCCGCGGCTCCATGGACCGCGTCGAGGCGGACACCGAAGGCCGCGCCTACGTGGTCGACTTCAAGACCGGCAAACAGGCGCCGAGCGCCGCCGAGGTGACACACCACCCGCAGCTCGCCGTCTACCAGCTCGCCGTCCGCGAAGGCGCCGTCGACGACGCCTTCGAGGGCGTACGCCCCGAGCCGGGCGGCGCCGAACTCGTCCAGCTGCGCCAGGGCGCCGCGAAGAAGAACGGCGGCGAGACCCTGCCCAAGGTGCAGGCCCAGGCGCCGCTGGAGGGCGAGTGGGTCGGCGACCTCCTGGCCACCGCAGCCGGCAAGGTCCTCGACGAACGGTTCTCCCCGACCGCGGGACAACACTGCACACACTGCGCGTTCCGCGCGTCGTGCAGCGCTCGGCCTGAGGGGCGGCACGTGGTCGAGTGACGGGTCCCGAAGGGCGCCGGCCGCCGAGTGAGGTTTCCCCAGAGGACGCCACGGAGGCGAGTGACGTACGGCACCACGTGTGCTGACCAGCGGTTCTTTTGCCCCGGCGGCCGATGTGGCCCCCGCTGTCAGTGGGCGCGGCTAGCCTCTCTGACGTGCCCGCCCGTATCACCGATCCCGAGCAGCTCAAGGAGCTCCTCGGCATCCCGTTCACCCCGGAGCAGACGGCCTGCATCACCGCACCGCCCGCCCCGCAGGTGATCGTGGCCGGAGCCGGTTCGGGCAAGACCACGGTGATGGCCGCGCGCGTGGTGTGGCTGGTCGGCACCGGACAGGTCGCCCCCGAGCAGGTCCTCGGCCTGACGTTCACCAACAAGGCGGCCGGCGAACTCGCCGAGCGCGTCCGCAAGGCGCTCATCAAGGCGGGCGTCACGGATCCGGATGTCATCGACCCGGACAACCCGCCGGGCGAGCCCGTCATCTCCACGTACCACGCCTTCGCGGGCCGGCTGCTGACCGACCACGGGCTGCGCATCGGACTCGAACCGACGTCCCGCCTGCTCGCCGACGCCACCCGCTACCAGCTCGCCGCACGCGTGCTGCGCGAAGCCCCGGGACCGTACCCGGCGCTGACCCGCTCCTTTCCCGACCTGGTCGGCGACCTCCTCACGCTCGACTCCGAGCTCGCCGAACACCTCGTACGCCCCGAGGACCTGCGCGCGTACGACGCGGAGCTGCTGCGCTCCCTGGAGGGCGCCAGACTGACCAACGCCGATCTGCGCAAGGTCCCCGAGGCCGCCGCGGCCCGGCGCGAGCTCGCCGAGCTGGTGGGCCGCTACCGGGCGGCCAAGCGTGAGCGCGACCTCCTCGATTTCGGCGACCAGATCGCCCTCTCGGCCACCCTGGCCCGCACCCGCCCCGAAGTCGGAGAGATCCTGCGCGACGAGTTCCGCGTGGTGCTGCTGGACGAGTACCAGGACACTTCGGTCGCCCAACGCGTCCTGCTCGCCGGACTCTTCGGCGGCGGCACCGGCCATCCCGTGACCGCGGTCGGCGACCCCTGCCAGGCCATCTACGGCTGGCGCGGCGCTTCCGTCGCCAACCTCGACGACTTCCCCGAGCACTTCGCGCACCCCGACGGCCGCCTCGCGAGCCGCCAGGCGCTCAGCGAGAACCGTCGCAGTGGCGGCCGCCTCCTCGACCTCGCCAACGGCCTCGCGGAGCCCCTGCGCGCCATGCACGCGGGCGTGGAGGCCCTTCGCCCGGCCCCCGGGGCCGAGCGCGACGGACTGGTCCGCTGCGCGCTGCTGCGCACCCATGCCGAGGAGATCGACTGGCTCGCCGACTCCATCGCCCATCTCGTACGCACCGGAAAGGCGCCCGGCGAGATCGCGGTCCTGTGCCGTACGGCCACCGACTTCGCCGAGATCCAGGGCGCGCTCGTCGCCCGCGACATCCCCGTCGAGGTGGTGGGCCTCTCCGGGCTGCTGCACCTCCCCGAGGTCGCCGACCTCGTCGCCGTCTGCGAGGTCCTCCAGGACCCCGGCGCCAACGCCTCCCTCGTCCGCCTGCTCACCGGCCCGCGCTGGCGGATCGGCCCGCGCGACCTCGCCCTCCTGGGGCGGCGTGCCCGCCTTCTCGTGTCCCACGCGCGCGTGGGGGCCGACGACGACCCGGACCGCCGGCTCGCTGCAGCCGTCGAGGGGGTCGACCCGGCCGAGGTGATATCGCTCGCGGACGCCCTCGACACGTTCCTGGAGCTGCCCATCGAGGCCGAAGGGGACGACGACGGGCTGCCCTTCTCGCCGGACGCACGGGTGCGGTTCGCGCGGCTCGCCGCCGAGCTGCGCGACCTGCGCCGCTCGCTCGCCGACCCCCTGATGGACGTCCTGCACCGGGTGCTCGCCGTCACGGGCCTGGAGGTCGAGCTGTCCGCGTCCCCGCACGCCCTGGCCGCCCGCCGACGCGAGACCCTGTCGAACTTCCTGGACATCGCCGCGTCCTTCGCCGCGGGGGACGGCGAGGCGACCCTGCTCGCCTTCCTCGGCTTCCTGCGCACCGCCGCGCAGTACGAGAAGGGCCTCGACAACGCCCTGCCCGGCGGCGAGAACACCGTCAAGGTCCTGACGGCGCACAAGTCCAAGGGCCTGGAGTGGGACGTCGTAGCGGCCCCCGGCCTCGTCAACGGCACCTTCCCCAGCAGCCAGGGCCGCGAGAAATGGACCGCCCAGGGCAAAGTCCTGCCGCACGAGCTGCGCGGCGACGCCGACACACTTCCCGACATCGACGCCTGGGACGCCAAGGGGATCAAGGCCTTCCACGAGGCCATGAAGGACCACCAGCACACCGAGGAACTCCGTCTCGGCTATGTCACCTTCACCCGCCCCCGCTCGCTGCTGCTCGGCTCCGGCCACTGGTGGGGCCCCTCCCAGAAGCGGCCGCGCGGCCCCTCGGACTTCCTGCACGCCCTGTACGAGCACTGCGCGGCGGGACACGGCGAGATCGAGGTCTGGGCGGACGAACCCGCGGAGGACGAGGAGAACCCCGCCCTGCACGAGGCAGCCGCCGACCACGCGTGGCCGCTCCCGCTCGACGACGCGGCACTCGCCCGCCGCCGCGCGGCCGCGGAGACCGTACTCGCCCACCTGGAGCGGGTGGCGTCGCACGAGGAGGCCCACCCCGGGGCCGAGGGGGGCCGAACCGGGGCCGCCCACGACCCGGCCTCCTTCGACGACCCGGAATGGCCACCTCCTCCGGAGGACGACGAACCGCCCTACGACGAGGACGGCTTCCCGGACCACGTCGAGTCGTCGGACTTCCCCGACGACGACTCCTCCGACTGGGACGCGTGGACCACGGCCCGGCCGACGCGCCCCGTATCGGTGCACCACGCGCGCGTGCCGCTCGCGGGAAAGCCGGACGGCGACCTGCCGGGGCCGACGATCCCGCACGCACGCCGGCACCCCGCCGAAGCGGACCTCACCCCGGAAGAAGCCCGCACCCTCGCCTCCTGGGACCGCGATCTGGACGCCCTGACCGGAGAGCTCCTGCGCGCCCGCGCGAGCGTCACGGACGTACCCCTGCCGTCGTCGCTCACCGCGTCGCAGCTGCTGCGCCTGGCCGCCGACCCGGACGGCTTCGCGCAGGAGCTGGCACGCCCCATGCCGCGCCCCCCGCAGCCCGCCGCGCGCCAGGGCACCCGCTTCCACGCCTGGGTGGAGTCCCGCTTCGAAGAGCTGCGGCTGCCCATGCTGGAGCCGGAGGAGCTGCCCGGCAGCGAGGCCGAGATCGCCGACGAGCGCGACCTGGAGGTCCTCAAGGACGCCTTCGAACGCACTGCGTACGCGCACCGAACTCCCCATCGCGTCGAGACGCCCTTCCAGCTCGCCATCGCCGGTCGCGTCGTACGCGGCCGTATCGACGCCGTCTACAGGGAAGGCGAGGGCGACGGGACGACGTACGAGATCGTCGACTGGAAGACCAGCCGCGGGCGCACCGCCGACCCCCTCCAGCTCGCGCTCTACCGCCTCGCCTGGGCCGAGCAGCAAGGTGTGCCCCTGGAGTCCGTCAAGGCGGCGTTCCTGTACGTCCGCAGCGGCGAGGTCGTGCGACCGGACGGCCTCCCGGACCGTGCCGCACTGGAGAGGCTGCTCATCGAAGACCCAGCGGGCCCACAGGAACAGGCTCCGGAGGAACCGCCGGACGAACACGCCTCTGTGGGCGGATAGGCTCATAAGCATGAGCAAGCCCGTTGACAACGCCGTCAGCACCGTCCGCACGTACATCCAGAACCACCGCACGGCCTTCCTCGACGACCTCGCGGAGTGGCTGCGCATCCCCTCGGTGTCGGCCCAGCCCGACCACGCCGCGGACGTGGCGCGCAGCGCCGACTGGCTTGCCGCCAAGCTCCGGGAGACCGGTTTCCCGACCACGGAGGTCTGGGCGACCGCGGGCGCGCCGGCCGTCTTCGCCGAGTGGCCCTCCAACGACCCGGAAGCCCCGACGGTCCTCGTCTACGGGCACCACGACGTGCAGCCCGCCGCCCTCGAGGACGGCTGGGACACCGAGCCCTTCGAGCCGGTGATCCGCGGAAACCGGCTCCACGCGCGCGGGGCCGCCGACGACAAGGGCCAGGTGTTCTTTCACACACTCGGGGTCCGCGCCCACCTCGCCGCCACCGGGCGCACCGCCCCGGCCGTACACCTCAAGCTGCTGATCGAGGGCGAGGAGGAGTCCGGCTCGCCGCACTTCCGTGACCTCGTCGAAGAGCGGGCGCAGCGGCTCGCCGCCGACGCCGTGATCGTCTCCGACACCGGCATGTGGTCCGAGGACACCCCCACGGTGTGCACCGGCATGCGTGGCCTCGCCGAGTGCGAGATCGAGCTGCACGGCCCCGAGCAGGACATCCACTCCGGCTCCTTCGGCGGCGCCGTGCCCAACCCGGCGACCGCCGCCGCCCGCCTGGTCGCCGCGCTGCACGACGAACACGCGCGCGTGGCCGTACCCGGCTTCTACGAAGGCATCACCGAACTCACCGACCCGGAGCGCGAGCTCTTCGCCGAGCTGCCCTTCGACGAGGAGCGGTGGCTGCGCACGGCCAAGTCGACGGCCACCCACGGAGAGGCCGGACACACCACCCTGGAGCGCATCTGGGCCCGTCCGACCGCCGAGGTCAACGGCATCGGCGGCGGCTACCAGGGCCCCGGCAGCAAGACGATCATCCCGTCCTCGGCCATGGTGAAGCTCTCCTTCCGGCTGGTCGCCGGCCAGGATCCGGACCACATCGAGAAGGCCGTACGCGCCTGGGCCGCCGAGCAGCTGCCCGCGGGCATCCGGCACGAGATCACGTTCGGAGCGGCCACGCGCCCGTGTCTCACCCCCCTGGACCACCCGGCCCTGCAGTCCGTTGCACGCGCCATGAGCCGCGCCTTCGAGCAGCCGATCCGCTTCACCCGCGAGGGCGGCTCGGGACCCGCCGCCGACCTCCAGGAAGTCCTCGGCGCCCCGGTGCTCTTCCTGGGCATCTCCGTCCCCTCCGACGGCTGGCACGCCCCCAACGAGAAGGTCGAACTCGATCTCCTCATGAAGGGCGTCGAAACCACCGCCTACCTGTGGGGCGATCTGGCCGAGAACTGGCGCGAGGCACACTGAAGAAGCCGTTTCACGCCCTGAAGAGCGCCCCGCGCACCCGCCCTGCCGTACGTCCTGCTGAACCGCCCGCCGAAATAACCGTTCCACCGGGGGAGTTGGAAGCACCCGTGACCACCTGGACCGACCGCACCGCCGAACGTCCCATCTCGCTCACCGCCCCGAGCGGCATCGACCGGGCCGCCCACCACCGGCTCGACGAGGCCTGGCTCGCGGCGGCCTGGAGCCACCCCACGACCCGTGTCTTCGTGGTCTCCGGCGGTCAGGTGCTCATCGACGAGACGGCGGACGGCACCACCGAACTCGTGATGACCCCCTCCTTCGAGGCCCCGCTCACCGAGGCGCACCGCTACTTCCTGGGCACGGACGACGACGGTGTGAGCTATTTCGCACTCCAGAAGGACGCGCTTCCCGGCCGCATCGACCAGTCCGCACGCCCGGCGGGTCTGCGCGAGGCCGGACTGCTGCTGTCTCCCCGTGACGCGGGCCTGATGGTGCACGCGGTCGCCCTGGAGAACTGGCAGCGACTGCACCGCTTCTGCTCGCGCTGCGGCGAGCGCACGGTCATCGCGGCCGCCGGGCACATCCGCCGCTGCCCCGCCTGCGGCGCCGAGCACTACCCGCGCACCGACCCGGCCGTGATCATGGCGGTCACGGACGACGAGGACCGCATCCTGCTCGGCCGCCAGGTGCACTGGCCCGAAGGCCGCTTCTCCACGCTCGCCGGCTTTGTCGAGCCCGGCGAGTCCATCGAGCAGTCCGTGCGCCGCGAGGTCTTCGAGGAGGCGGGCGTCACGGTCGGCGAGGTCGAGTACGTGGCCAGCCAGCCGTGGCCCTTCCCCTCCAGCCTCATGCTGGGCTTCATGGCCCGAGCGACCTCGTCCGAGATCAACGTCGACGGCGAGGAAATCCACGAGGCCCGCTGGTTCTCCCGAGAAGACCTGCGGGCCGCCTTCGAGTCCGGGGAGGTGCTGCCTCCCTACGGAATCTCGATCGCGGCCCGCCTCATCGAGCTCTGGTACGGCAAGCCCCTGCCGACGCGGGCAGTGGCCTGACGTCCGTCAGACGCCGATCTTCTGCTTCACCTGAGCCAGCGAAGGGTTCGTGAGCGTCGAACCGTCCGGGAAGAGAACGGTGGGAACCGTCTGGTTTCCGCCGTTCGCCTTCTCCACGAACGCCGCGGACTGCGGGTCCTGCTCGATGTTGATCTCGTTGTACGTGATGCCCTCGCGGTCCATCTGGCTCTTCAGCCGACGGCAGTAGCCGCACCACGTGGTGCTGTACATCGTCACAGTGCCCTGCATGTCGTTTGCGCTCCTTCACGGCTTCGGGGTGCGTGGTCGCTGCCAGTGGAACGTATGTGACCTGGCCCCCATTCCCGTAGGGGGTATCCGGAGGTGTCCCGCAGGACGTGATGCCTGCCGCATTAGTACGACTGCGAGGGCCTCCCTGTGGACAACCGGCTCATCCGTCTCCGGCGACCTGGCAGCATGGCGGGGTGACAGCAGCAACGCACTCCACCCTCTTCCCGCAGGTTCCGGACACGGCCGACGCGGTGCTCGACGGGCTCGACCCCGAGCAGCGCGAGGTCGCCACCGCCCTGCACGGTCCGGTGTGCGTGCTGGCCGGCGCCGGTACGGGCAAGACGCGGGCGATCACGCACCGCATCGCCTACGGGGTGCGCGCCGGGATCCTGCAGCCCTCCAGTGTGCTGGCCGTCACCTTCACCAACCGCGCCGCGGGCGAGATGCGAGGCCGCCTCCGCCAGCTCGGCGCCGGCGGCGTCCAGGCCCGCACCTTCCACTCCGCCGCGCTGCGCCAGCTCCAGTACTTCTGGCCGAAAGCAGTCGGTGGAAGCCTGCCCCGGCTCGTCGACCGCAAGATCCAGCTCGTCGCCGACGCGGCGGCCGCCTGCCGCATCCGCCTCGACCGGGGGGAACTGCGGGACGTCACGGCGGAGATCGAGTGGTCCAAGGTCACCCAGACCATCCCCGCCGACTACGCGGCCGCCGCCGCCAAGGCCGGCCGCGAAGTCCCCCGCGCCCCGGCCGAGATCGCCCAGCTGTATGGGACGTACGAGGACCTCAAGCGCGACCGCGCGGTCATCGACTTCGAGGACGTCCTGCTGCTGACGGTCGCGATCCTCCAGGACCGTCACGACATCGCGGAGCAGGTCCGCTCCCAGTACCAGCACTTCGTGGTCGACGAGTACCAGGACGTCAGCCCGCTCCAGCAGCGCCTACTGGAACTGTGGCTCGGCGAGCGCGACAGCCTCTGCGTCGTCGGCGACGCCAGCCAGACGATCTATTCGTTCACCGGTGCAACTCCCGACCACCTTCTCGACTTCCGCATCCGCCACCCCGGAGCCACAGTCGTCAAGCTCGTCCGCGACTACCGCTCCTCGCCCCAGGTCGTCCACCTCGCCAACGGCCTGCTCGCCCAGGCCCGCGGACGCGCCGCCGAGCACCGCCTGGAGCTGATCTCCCAGCGCGCCCCGGGCCCCGAGCCCGTCTACGCCGAGTACACGGACGAGCCCGCCGAGGCCGAAGGCGCCGCCCGCCGCATCCGTGACTTCATCGCCTCCGGCGTCCCCGCGGGCGAGATCGCGATCCTCTTCCGTACGAACTCCCAGTCCGAGATCTACGAACAGGCCCTCGCCGACGCGGGAGTGCCCTACCAGCTGCGCGGCGCCGAGCGGTTCTTCGACCGCCCGGAGGTGCGCAAGGCGGGCGCCGCCCTGCGCGCCGCCGCACGCTTCGGGGGCAACGACTCGCTGCTCGACGACGCCGTCGACCTGCCCTCACAGGTCCGTGCCGTGCTGTCCGGCGAAGGGTGGACCAGCCAGCCCCCCGCAGGCTCCGGCGCGGTCCGAGAGCGCTGGGAGTCGCTGGCCGCCCTCGTGTCCCTCGCGCAGGACTTCGCCGCCGCCAAGGCGGGCGCCACCCTCAGCGACCTGGTCGCGGAGCTCGACGAGCGGGCCAGTGCCCAGCATGCTCCGACCGTGCAGGGCGTCACCCTCGCCTCCCTCCACTCCGCCAAGGGACTGGAGTGGGACGTCGTGTTCCTGGTCGGTGTCGCCGAGGGCATGATGCCGATCACCTACGCAAAGACCGACGAACAGATCGAGGAGGAGCGCCGCCTCCTGTACGTCGGTGTCACCCGGGCCAGAGAGCACCTCTTCGTCTCCTGGGCGCTGTCCCGCTCACCCGGTGGCAGAGCCAACCGCCGGCCCAGCCGCTTCCTCGACGGGCTGCGCCCGGGCTCCGTCGCCACCGCGGGACGGAGCAGCGGTGGCGGTACGGGAGGCGTCGAGCGCGGTGTCGGAAGCAGCGGTGGCACGGCGGTACGGCGCACGAGTCGGACCCCGGCCCGCTGCCGGGTCTGCGGTCGTACCCTCACCGACGCCGGCGAGATGAAACTGATGCGCTGTGAGGACTGCCCCTCCGACATGGACGAGGGTCTCTACGAGCGGTTGCGTGAGTGGCGGGCGGTGCAGGCGCAGCGCAGCGGGCAGCCCGCGTTCTGCGTCTTCACCGACAAGACACTGATGGCGATCGCCGAGACCGTGCCCGACGACGAGGGTGAGCTCGCGCGGATCCCCGGGGTCGGCGTGCGCAAGCTCAACCGCTTCGGAGCTGACGTTCTGGCCATCTGTGCAGGTCAAGAGCTTGGAGGAGACGACGAAGGTGACTGATACAAACTCGTCGAAAAAATAGTTTGCGCATGCCCCAGCAATCCCCATAGGTTCTTAACACGGAAGCGGCGGCCTTCTCCAAGGCCCTGGTTCCGTGCTGTACTTAATAACCGTCGGACTGGTTCACCCCGGTCCCCATAGACGCCGAGAGGAGGCGATTCCAGTGATCAGCATCAACACCAGCTCCATCAGCACCGTCAAAATGACCGATCGCTCTGTCGTCTCCACGTGCCTGCTCGGCGTCTCGAACCTGGGCACCGGTCTGTCCGGCATTCCTGCCGTCCGGCCGGCGTCCTCCGTGTCTCTCTCGGGTCTTCCCATCCGTGAGCGCAATGAGCGACCGACCCAGGCACTGGAAGCGGCAGTAGGGGCAGAGGCGCACGCCTATGCCTTTGCGGCAGCCGGTGCCGGATCCCTGAAGCAGACGAAGCAGCACCACACGATGTGGGCCTTCCGTGGGCCTGAACCCTGGAGTGATCCAGCCTGATTCTCGATCAGGCCGGCGCCTTCAGGGCCGCGGAACCCCACCCGGGATCCGCGGCCCTTCTGTTTGTCCCCGACCGGGGACGGCAGAGCGAAGGGGCCTCGGGACAAGAAAAGAACCCGGTACCAGCCGCCAACCGGCCAACCCGGCCGGCACGACCAGACGAGGAAGACGAACCGTGCAACTCGAAGCGCACGCCCCGTCCGTACCGCCTTCCGAAACGATCCCCCCGCCCGGCCTCACGGAGGACTCCACCTTGATCCCGCTCACTGCGCTCACCGCGCTCGACGACGCCATCGAGAACCTCGGCGTACCCGTCCCCTGCCGTTCCTACGACCCGGAGGTCTTCTTCGCCGAGTCGCCGGCCGATGTCGAGTACGCCAAGTCCCTCTGCCGCACCTGCCCGCTGATGGAGGCCTGCCTCGCCGGCGCCAAGGAGCGGCGTGAGCCCTGGGGCGTCTGGGGCGGCGAGCTCTTCGTCCAGGGAGTTGTCGTGGCCCGCAAGCGGCCGCGTGGCCGCCCGCGCAAGAACCCGGTTGCGGCATGAACGCCCGAGGAACGATCGACCGCCCCCTGACGAACGACCCCAAGAAGCAGGCCCCGATGAAGCCGTCCGCCGGCGAGCCCGCAGGCTCCGCGATCCCAGACTTCACCACCACCGGCGCGAACGACTCGCGTCAGAACAGGACCCGAGAGATGCAACTCATCCCAGAAGCCCTGGCTCGTGCGCATATGCACGAGCGACTGCACCAGGCTGAGCAGGAACGTCGGGCCGTGCGCCTGGCGACCGCCCGCCGCATGCAGCGCCGGGCCGAGCGCGCCTCGATGCGAGCCCGGCGCGCGTTGGCCATGGCGGTCATGCAGTAGCCGACGGCAGTCGCAGCCCTAGCAGGCAGTGATTCCCCGCGGGGGCCGGTCCGAACGGACCGGCCCCCGCGGTGCGTTGTGCCGGGCGAACCGCCGATCACGGCGATATCGTCGCCGAGTGACGAGTCTTCCCGGGGACAGTGACAGCACCGGCTCCGCACCGCGGCCCGAGGCGGGCGAGGCCCAGCACATCGTGTGCGCCCGCTGCGGCACCCCGGCTGACGGTCCCCAGCTGACCTGGACCTGTTCCGTCGAGAACGGCACCCGCAACTACTTCTGCGACAACTGCGCCCGCACCAACCTCAGAGCGATCGAGGGCCGCCTGGACTCGGCGTGGTGGTAGGCCCGCTCACGCCTCCGCCGCCGCATCCTCCTCATCCAGCAGCTCCTCGTCGGGCACGAACCCCGGCAACCACTCCTCCAGTTCGTCGCGCAGGCGGACCGTCGCGCCGAGTTGGCACAGGACGCCAATGGTGCTCAGGGTCACGCGGTGTATCAGGAGGTAGGCCGGGGGCAGGTTGAGCCGTTTGCCCAGTTGGTGGGCGGGGGAGCGGGGGTCGGCCACTCGGGCGGCCTGGCTGCGCATCCAGCCGCGGGTGAAGGTGAACTCGTCGGCCTGGGCCGGTTCGATGATCGGCAGGAGGTAGTCCAGGACCGCGTCCGGTTCGAGGTCTATGGACTCCTTGACGAAGCCCTCCTCGCAGAGCAGCTCGTAGACCGCCTCCGCCTCGCCGTCGAGGGTCATGCGGAGGGAGTCGCCGATCGGCAGGGGCAGACCGCCGGGCAGGCGGTCGACCGTGCCGAAGTCCAGGACGCCCAGACGCCAGCCGTTCTTCTCGTCCGGCAGGAGACGGAAGTTGCCCGGGTGCGGATCGGCGTGCAGCAGGCCGGTGCGGGCGGGGCCCGAGAAGAGGAAGCGGGCCAGCAGCTGGCCGGCGCGGTCCCGCTGCTCCTGGGTTCCGTCGGCGATCACTTCCGACAGCGGTATCCCGTCGATCCATTCGGTCACCAGGACCTGGTCGCACTGGTGGACCACCGCCGGTACAAGGACATCCGGGTCGCCCGCGAACTCCTCCGCATGCGCCTTCTGGGCCTGCGCCTCCAGTCCGTAGTCGAGCTCCTCGGACACCCGGTCGCGCAGTTCCGCGATGAGCGGCTTGATGTCCATACCGGGGATCAGAGGGCCGAGAAGTCTGGCGAATCGGCTGAGCTGGGTCAGATCGGACAGCAGGGCCTCGCCCGCCCCGGGGTACTGCACCTTGACGGCGACCTCGCGCCCGTCATGCCACACCGCCCGGTGGACCTGGCCGATCGAGGCCGCCGCGGACGGCTTGTCCTCGAACTCCACGAACAGCTCGGACCAGTCCTCGCCGAGCCGCTCCTCCAGCACCGAGTGGACGGTGCGTGTCGGCATGGGAGGCGCGGCTTCCTGGAGCTTCGTCAGGGCCGCGCGATACGGCCCCGCGACCTCCTCGGGCAGCGCCGACTCGAAGACGGACATCGCCTGCCCGAACTTCATGGCGCCGCCCTTGAGCTCGCCCAGCACCTTGAACAGCTGCTCCGCCGTGCGCTGCTGGAGCTCGCGGCCCACGATCTCCGCCGACTTCCCGCCGATCCGTTTGCCGAGCCCCCAGGTCGCCCGCCCGGCGAAGCCGAGCGGTAGCGCGGCGAGTTTGGCGGTACGGGTGACCGCCTTCCGGGGAAGATCAGACATGAGCCCTCCAAGTCCCAGACAGCCGTGCCGCGTACGGCTGTTGCCCCGCCATTGTCGCGTGCGGCCCGCCGTCCTCCGAGGCCCGCTCCCCCTTACCTTTCTCCGCCGTGCCGCACGGGCATGCCGGATGCGCCCAGACGGGTCTGGCGTGCCAGTCGAAGCCCGGGACCGACGCCTCCCAGCGTGCCCCCGCGCTGGAGGGCAATTCGCCGTCCAGGAAGGCAAGTGCGTGACCCGCGGCCACTCCGGCTACGGCGGCCGCCAGAGTGAGGTCGCACGCGGGTACCCGGCGCTGCTGCCCTGAGCGCCACTGTGCGACCAGACGAGGCCATGTCGGATCCCGGTCGGCGCGTCCCTCGTCCAGACAGCCCGCGCAGCCGGTGTCGCCGGGCAGGACCAAGGGGCCGACCACGCCGGTGCCTTCGACGACACCCGCGTAGAGATGTGGCGTCCCCGAGGCGATCAGGGCTTCGGCGGCGGCTGGATCGGGCGCGTGGACCGCGAGACCGTCCCGGGGAGTGAGGATCACCAGCGACAGCCCCCGCACCGCCCCGTTCTCCGCCCCCTTCTCTTCCTCGTTCTCCTTCTTCTCCTTCGAGGATGTCCGGGGCGGACGGTCGGGTGCGGCTCGGCGCACCGCCCGGCGGGCGGCCTCCTCCCTGCGCTCACCGATGGAGTCGGCGGGCAGCCCGCCCGGTGCCACATCCCACGGCTCGACGCAGCCGATGTCGCGCACATCGATCTCGCCCACGCCCGCGCCCGCGAGCAGTGAGGCAAGGATCACTCCCACCCGACCCGCGCCCCTCACCTGTACGCGCAGTGAGCGGCGGGCGGCCAGGCGTTTGATGGCGTCGCCCGGTTCGGGTGCGACGAGGGAGAGGGAGGCGAGGTCGGGGAGCAGCCGGTCCAGGACCTCCTTCTTCCTGCGCAAGGCGTCCGCGGCCGGGCCACCTCCGGTCGAGTCGTCCAGCAGGCCGGACCGGGCCAGCCGTTCCACCAGCCCGTCGACATGGCCGTCGGGCAGCCCCATCTTGCGTCCCTCTTCGCGTAGGTGCGGCAGTCCGCGTGTGCCGTCGAGCAGGTCGAGGAAACTGCCCGTCGCCGTGTCCATCGGGCCCAGCACCATGGCGTGCGCGGGTGCCATCCCGAACTGCACGGTGTTGAGATCCCGCCAGCCGCGCCGCAGCGCGGGCTTCACCATCGGATGCATGACCTACCCCCGTAGCCCGTAGAACGTCCCCATGTGTCGGCGGGGTGCGTCCTGCTCCGCCGACCGAATGCCAGCATGCCCGTCCGGGCCGATCGGTGCCGAAAGTTGTCCACAGGTGGCACCGTTCGTCGTACAAATCAAGCGCACGGAGTGCGGATCGGCATCGAACCGTCCCGGGGGCGGGACTTCCCCCGTGTGCAGCGGGTAACGTCGGGGCGTGCCCGCCGACCCACTGCACCGCGCCGGAAAACCACAGCGCAGCACGACGAGCCCGCCGCCAAGCGGCTCGGGGGCGAGCGCGATCGAGGTCCGCAGGAGCGCGCGACGGCGCAGAACGGTCTCCGCGTACCGCGAGGGCGATCGCACCGTCGTGCTCATCCCCGCCCGGATGTCCGAGGCGGAGGAGCAGCGCTGGGTGACCGTCATGCTCGACAAACTGGCCGCCCAGGAGAACAAAAGGGTGCTCGGCGACGCCGAGCTGGCCGAACGGGCGGAGCGTTTGTCGGGCCAGTACTTCGACGGCCGGGCCCGGCCCACTTCGGTGCGCTGGGTCACCAACCAGAACACGCGCTGGGGCTCGTGCACCCCGTCCGAGGGCAGCATCCGTCTGTCGCACCGGTTGCAGGGCATGCCCGAGTACGTCGTCGACTACGTCCTCGTCCACGAACTGGCCCACCTGTTGGTGCCCGGACACGGGCCGCGCTTCTGGCGGCTGCTCGAGGCGTATCCGCGTACCGAGCGTGCTCGCGGCTACCTCGAAGGGGTGGTCGCCGCCGATCGGCTGCCCCATCTGCCCGCCGCCCGCGACGAGTAGCGAGGGTCGGCCCCTCGACGAGAGGGCGATTGTGTACCGGGTCTGTACCGGCTTCGTCCACTCCCAGGGTTTGCCGTTAGCCTGACGCGACGCACTCGCATCGGGATGGGGGACGGTCGTTACGCATGGCCAGGGAATTCCAACGCGGCCACAAGGCCAAGATCAGTGACCTCACCGCGGGCACCGATCTGTACGTAGGTGTGCAGATCACCGGCCCCGGACTGACCTTCGACATCAGTTGCTTCGGTCTTGACGCCGACGAACGGCTGTCGGACGACCAGTACTTCGTCTTCTTCAACCAGCCGAAGACCCCGGAGGAGTCGATCCAGCTCCTCGGCGCCCAGTCGGGCGACACGGAGTCCTTCCGCGTCACGCTCGACCGGATCCCGGCGCAGATCCACAAACTGTCGTTCACGGCGACCATCGACGGCGCCGGACAGATGTCGCAGATCGCTCCCGGATACCTCCGTGTCGTCGCGGGCGGCGAGGAGGTGGCCCGGTACTCGTTCAGCGGCGCGGAGTTCTCCACGGAACGTGCCGTGATGCTGGGCGACTTCTACCTGAAGGACGTCTGGCGGTTCGCCGCCGTGGGACAGGGCTTCGACGGCGGCCTCGAGGCGCTGCTCAAGAACTTCGGCGGCGAGGTCGCCGAGGAGCAGCCCACCGCGCAGCAGCCGCAGGCCGGTGCCGCGCCGTCCTTCGCCCCGCCGGCCCAGGCCACCGCGCCGCCCGCGTTCGGCGGCCCGGCCGCTCCGGCCCCGGCACCCGTGCCCGCCCCGGCTCCGGCCCCCGCGCCGCAGCCCGCCGCGCAGGGCTTCGCGCCGCCCCCGGGAGCCACGCCCCCCGTCGCGCCGGCGCCCGCGCCCTCGGTGCACGCCGCGCCGACCATCATCGCGCCCCTGCACACTCCGCCGGGCGGCACCGTGCATCCGCCGGGCCCCGCGCCGTACGCGCAGCCGCCCGGTCCACCCGGGCCGCCGCCGGGCTACGGCCAGCAGCCTCCCGGCCAGACGGCTCCGATGCCTCCCGGTTACGGCCAGCAGGCACCGACCGCGCCTCCCGGTTACGGTCAGCAGGCGCCTCCCGCGCCTCCTGGTTATGGCCAGCAGGCGCCTCCCGCGCCCCCCGGTTACGGCCAGCAGCCGCAGTACGGCCAGGTCCCGGGTCAGGCGCCCGGACAGTTCCGGGGCCAGCCCGGTGCGCCCTCCCCGTACGGTGCTCCCCAGGGCGCCCCGCAGGGCGGTGCCGGTGTGGCCGCCGCGCTGGGGGCCTTCAAGGAGACGCCCACCGGCCAGCGGTGGACCCAGCAGAACAAGAAGCTCATCAGGGTCGACCTCGGCATCGGTGGTCAGCCCGTGCTGGCCCGCCAGGGCAGCATGGTGCTCTACCAGGGCAAGGTCGACTTCAGCTACAAGGGCGCCGGATTCGCCGGCCGGATCGTGGGCAACTCGACCGGCCAGGAGATGCAGCTGATGCGCTGTACCGGCCAGGGCCAGGTGTTCCTCGCCGAGAACTCCACCCATGTGCACCCCATCGAGCTCCAGGGCGACGCGATCTGTGTCTCCGCGGAGAACGTGCTCGCCTTCGACGAGTCGCTCCAGTACGAGGTGCGCCGTATCGAGGGACACGGCATTCCCGGAGGCGCCCTGTTCACGATGCAGTTCCAGGGGACCGGCACCATCGTCGTGAAGACCCACGGTGCCCCCGTCGTGCTGCCCGTGACGCCCACGACCTTCGCCGACTGCAACGCGGTCGTCGCCTGGTCCGCGGCCGCACAGGTGATCGTCTCCAGCCAGGTGCGGATGCGCCGGAACGCCTATCCCGGCGACACCGGCGAGAGCGTGAACCTCCAGTTCCGCGCCGCGCCCGGCAGTTTTGTCGTCGTCCAGCCGTACGAGGTCTGAGGGAGCCCGTCATGAACCAGCCACTCTCGGGCTTCGCCCCGGCACCCGTCACCACCCGCATGGAGAACCACGGCAATCACATGCTGAAGGTCGCCATGCAGACCGGAAGCGACCTCCTCGCGCGCGTGGGGTCGATGGTCGCCTACGAAGGGTTCGTCCAGTACGAGCCCAACCCGCCCGCCGTACGCCAGATCGCGCGCGACTGGGTCACCGGCGAGGGCGCGCCCCTGATGAAGTGCTCCGGTGACGGCCTGCTCTACCTCGCCGACTACGGGGCGAACGTCGTCGTCATCAACCTCAATGGGGACGCGATTTCCGTCAACGCGACGAACCTGCTCGCCTTCGACGCGCACCTCACGTGGGGCGTCGAGCGGGTGAAAGGGCTCGCCAAGTTCGCCGGACAGGGGCTCTGGAACACCAAGATCTCCGGCCAGGGCTGGGTCGCGCTGACCTCCCGGGGCAAGCCGATCGTCGTCGACTGCGGCGGTGGTGAGGACGAGACGTACGTCGACCCGGACGCGCTCGTCGCCTGGTCCCCGAACCTCAAGGTGAAGGGCAAGCGCAGCTTCAAGGCGCAGTCGCTGATCGGACGCGGCAGCGGTGAGGCGTACCAGATGGCGTTCTCCGGGCAGGGCATCGTCGTCGTCCAGCCCAGCGAGGACAGCACCGACCGCCTCCGGATCCGGGGCTGAGGGGGAGCAGGACACCATGCAAAGCCCGCTTTTCGGCTACAACGAGCAGCAGACCCAGGAGCGCTACAGCCTGCAGAACTCGCAGATGCTGCGCGTCGTCCTGGAGGGCCACGACGACATCCTCGCCCGCAAGGGCACGATGGTCGCGTACCAGGGTCTCGTCGAGTTCGACGCCGAGTTCCAGAACAACAGCCAGCAGCGCACGCGTGCGTACACCGGTGAGGGCCTCGACCTGATGCGCTGTCACGGGCAGGGGACGGTCTACCTCGCCAACCTCGGCCAGCACGTGCACGTCGTGGAGGTGGACCAGGACGGTCTCACCGTCGACAGCAGTTACGTCCTGGCGATGGACTCCGGGCTGCACTACGAGGCCATCGCCGTCGACAGTCAGTACGGCATCTCCGGCTCCGGCAAGTACCAGCTCAACATCACCGGTCGTGGCAAGGTCGCGCTGATGACCTCCGGGATGCCGCTGCTGATGCAGGTCACGCCGGACCGGTACGTCAACTGCGATGCCGACGCGATCGTCGCGTGGTCCACCAGCCTGCGAGTGCAGATGCAGGCCCAGACGCACTCCTCCGGGGTGTGGCGGCGCCGTGGCAACACCGGTGAGGGCTGGGAGCTGAGCTTCATGGGCAACGGGTTCGCGCTCATCCAGCCCAGTGAGCTGCTGCCGCCGCAGAACGCCGTGATCGGCCAGGGGCTGCGTGCGCAGTACGGCATGGGCCAGCAGGGTGCGCACGCGCAGAACCAGGGCAACGTCTGGAGCTGACCGCTCCGCGGGAAGCGCCGCCGTACAAGACTGCCGTCGTACAAGACTGCGGGTCGGCTGTGGCTGGTCGCGCAGTTCCCCGCGCCCCTTTCGGGGCGCGGCAGCACAGGTAAGGGGTGACCGCAATTGCGGTCACCCCTTACACACGTTCAGAGCCTGGCGCGGGTGGCCTCCAACAGCCTTACGACCGAGGCGTCCGCCACCTCCGCGACCTCGCCGTAGCCGAACCAGCGCAGGTCGAGGGACTCGTCGCTGATGGCCTCCACGGCGTCGGCCGGGGCCAGCGCGGCGTACTGGACGTCCAGATGCCAGTTGCACGGCGCCGGGATGGCGTGCCGGTCCAGACGTACAGGACCGCCCGGCAGCAGCGTCAGGCCCGGGATCCCGGACTCCTCGGTCGCCTCGCGCAGGGCCGCCGCGGCCAGCGTCGCGTCGTCCGGCTCGCAGTGGCCGCCCATCTGCAGCCACATCCGGAGCTTGCGGTGCAGCGTCAGCAGGACGCGGCCGCGCTCCGGGTCGATCACCAGCGCGCTCGCCGTGACATGCCCGGACGTGCAGGACTTCCAGGTGCCGTCGGAGTGCTCCGAGAGGTGCTCCAGGTAGACCTGGCGCAGCTCTTCCTGGTCCTCGTAGCTCTTCAGTACGAGGACCGCGTCGTCGTGGAGGCTCACTCGGTGTCGTCGCCCTTGTCGTCGTCCTTGGGGGAGTCGTCCTTCGTGAGGTTCGGCTTCTCGGCGGAACCGGAGCCGCTCGCCGCCTCGCCGAGCATCTTGTCGATCTCGGAGAAGTCCAGCTGCTCGCGGTGCACGAAGCCGTCCGGGTCGTCCAGGTCGGACGCGGTCGGCAGCATGTCCGGGTGAGCCCACAGGCCGTCACGGCCGTCGACACCGCGCGCGTCGGTGAGCGAGGCCCACAGGCGCGAGGCGTCCCGCAGCCGGCGCGGGCGCAGCTCCAGGCCGATCAGCGTGGCGAAGGTCTGCTCTGCGGGACCGCCCGTGGCGCGGCGGCGGCGCAGCGTCTCGCGCAGCGCGTCCGCGGACGACAGGCGCGGCTTGGCGGCCGCGTGGACCACCGCGTCCACCCAGCCCTCGACGAGCGCGAGAGCCGTCTCCAGGCGGGCCAGGGCGGCCTTCTGCTCCGGCGTGTCCTCCGGCTGGAACATGCCCTGCTGGAGTGCCTGCTGCAGCTCCTCCGGGTTCTGCGGGTCGAACTGGCCGACCACGTCCTCCAGCTTCGCGGTGTCGACCTTGATCCCGCGCGCGTAGCCCTCGACCGCGCCGAACAGATGCGAGCGCAGCCACGGCACGTGGGCGAAGAGGCGCTGGTGGGCGGCCTCGCGCAGGGCGAGGTAGAGCCGCACCTCCTCCTGGGGGACGCCCAGGTCTTTGCCGAACGACTCGATGTTCAGCGGCAGCAGCGCGGCCTTGCCGGCCGGGCCGAGCGGCAGGCCGATGTCGGTCGAGCCGACGACCTCGCCCGCGAGCACGCCCACGGCCTGCCCGATCTGCGTACCGAACATGGCGCCGCCCATGGAGCGCATCATGCCGATGAGCGGGCCCGCCATGGCCTGCATCTCCTCCGGCAGGACGTCGCCCATGGCCGCGCCGACGCGCTCGGCGACCGGGTCGACGAGCTCCTTCCACACGGGAAGGGTCGCCTCGACCCACTCCGCGCGGCTCCACGCCACGGCGGAGCCGGCGCCGGACGGCAGAGACGTCGCGTCGTCCAGCCACAGGTCGGCCAGACGCACGGCCTGCTCGACCGCGGTGCGCTCGGCGGGACCGACGCTCGCGTCCTTGGTGCCGTCAGGGGTGCCCTGGGAGACCGTCTGGCGGGCGATCTGCTTGGCCATGTCCCAGTTCACCGGACCGCCCTCGTACGAGAGCATCTGGCCCAGCTGCTGGAACGCGGCGCCCAGGTCATTGGGGTTCATGGAACCGAACATGGCTGCGAGCGGATTGTCGGCTCCGGGACCACCGGCTCCGGGCAGCCCGAAACCGAACGGTCCCTGACCACCACCGCTCTGCTGGTCCTTCTCCTTGCCCTCGTCGCCGTTCTCCGGCTCCTCCGGCGGAAGGCCGAATCCGAATGGGGTGTCACTCACGGGATTCCTCGGCTGGTAAGGCCGCCGGTTCGTTCCGACGGCGACTGCCCGACAACACCACCCAGCGTAGACACCACAGCCCGATTGGGCCTCGGTGCTTCGCCGACTCTTGGCCTGCGGCAGGATGGATGCCACCTGGTACGTACGCGTCACGCGCGTCCGTTACTGAAGACAACCGCTGGAGACGCCCGGTGAGTTCCCCAGATCCGCAGGTTCGCGCAGCGCGAAACCACTCAACCAGCTCGCTCCCGCGCGGGCCCGTCGTCGCGGTCACCGGCGCCGCGTCGGGCGTGGGCGCGCTGCTCACCGAGCGGCTGGCCGCCAGCGAGGAGATCAAGCAGGTCATCGCCATCGACGAGCGGCGTGGCGAGTGCGCGGACGCGACATGGCACATCCTGGATGTGCGGGACCCCGCGATCGCCGAGAAGCTGCGCGGGGCCGATGTCGTGGTGCATCTGGCGCTCGATCTCGACCTGGAGACGGACGCGGCGGCCCGGACGGCGTACAACGTCCGGGGGACCCAGACCGTGCTCACCGCCGCCGCCGCGGCCGGGGTCCACCGGGTGGTGCTGTGCACCTCGGCCATGGTCTACGGGGCGCTGCCCGACAACGAACTGCCCCTCTCCGAAGACGCCGAATTGCGGGCGACGGCCGAGGCCACCGGGGTCGGTGACCTGCTGGAGATCGAGCGGCTGGCGCGCCGCGCGCCGCGGGCCCATCCGGGACTTAATGTCACCGTTGTGCGGCCCGGTGTGCTCGTCGGGGGTACCGATACCGCTCTGACCAGGTATTTCGAGTCGCCTCGGCTGCTGGTGGTGGCGGGGTCCCGGCCCGCCTGGCAGTTCTGCCACGTCGAGGATCTGTGCAGTGCTCTGGAGTACGCCGTCGTCGAGAAGGTGGAGGGGGAGCTGGCCGTCGGGTGCGACGGGTGGCTGGAGCAGGAGGAGGTCGAGGAGCTGAGCGGGATTCGGCGGATGGAGCTGCCGTCCGCGGTCGCTCTCGGGGCCGCGGCTCGGCTTCACCGGATTGGGCTCACTCCTTCGCCCGCCGGGGATCTGGCGTACACGATGTATCCCTGGGTGGTGAGTGGGAGCCGGCTGCATGACGCCGGGTGGCGGCCGCAGTGGACCAATGAGGAGGTTCTGGCGGAGCTGCTGGAGGAGGTTGCCGGGCGGCATACGGTGGCTGGGCGGCGGCTGGGGCGGAAGGATGCGACTGCGGCGGGGGCTGCGGGGGCGACGGTGGCTCTGCTGGGTGCGGCTGCGGTGGTTCGGCGGGCTCGGAAGGCTCGGCGGCGGATCTGAGTGCGGGTTGGGCCGGACAGGGGTTTTCGCCCCCGCCGCCCCTACCCGTCCCATCGCCCAGGGGCTCCGCCCCTTCGACCCCGTTCGGTTGTGTTTTGGCTGCGGGACGGTGGGGGCTGGTCGCGCAGTTCCCCGCGCCCCTGAAGGCTCGGGGCTGCGCCCCGTCGCCCCCGCTTCGGCCTGAACGGGCTCGTTGTAGGAGGCTCCAAAGGTCTACGTGTCCGTGCCGGGGGAAAGGTCTATTTCCTGTTGTCAGTGGGGTGGGGCACGATGGGTTCATGGCACCCATGAACGACCATCCCGGTGAGCAGGCGGCGCAGGACGCGATCAAGTTGATCGGCATTCGTGAGACGCCGCTCTCGCTGGACGAGGTGTTCAAGGCGGTGGGGGACGACGCCGCCGGGGGGACCGCGCTGTTCGTGGGGAGTGTGCGGAATCACGACGGGGGCGCTGACGTCGATGAGCTCGGATATTCGTGTCATCCCAGTGCCGAGGCCGAGATGCGGCGGATCGCCGAGAAGGTGGTCGCCGAGTATCCGGTGCGGGCGTTGGCCGCTGTTCACCGTGTGGGTGAGCTGGCCGTCGGGGATCTCGCGGTCGTCGTCGCTGTTTCGTGCCCGCATCGGGGTGAGGCGTTCGAAGCCTGTCGCAAGCTCATCGATGACCTGAAGCACGAAGTGCCCATCTGGAAGCACCAGAAGTTCTCCGACGGTACGGAGGAGTGGGTCGGCGCTTGTTGAGCCGCACCCGCCTTCCGGTTGCGTAACCAGGGCCCTGCCGCGAGCGTTAACAATGCGGATGGTTAATCTGCTGATCAGTCAGTTGCGGTCGCTCATGGGGTTGGGAGGTCGACATGGCGGCGCTTGCCTGGTTGCTGATTCCGCTCATGGCTGCGATCGGTGCCGGACTGTGGGGCAGTTGGGCCGGCCGGAATCGCAAGGCGGCGGGAGACGGCGTCGAGCTCGCGGGCTACACGCGCTTCCGTGAAGCCATGGAGAAGGCCGAGGCCATGGAGAGGGCCCAGGTGAGGGAGAAGTCCCACTCCGACGCCGTCTGAGGCCTACGGGCTCCGGTCCCGTACGCAGGGTCCCGGCCGACCCCGTACGGACGGCCCCGAGGGTGCGCTGACAGCACCGTCCCGTACTGTCGTTCCATGCCACGCCGCACCGCGACGATGCTCGCCTCCACTCTGATCCTGATCGCGCTCCTGTGCGCGGGAGTGTTCATCAAAGTGCCCTACTCGGAGATGTCACCGGGCCCCACGGTGAACACGCTGGGCGATCACGACGGCGAGCCGGTGCTGCAGATCACCGGGCACAAGACGTATCCGGCCACCGGGCACCTGAACATGACCACGGTCCGGGTCACCAGCGCCGACTACAACATGAATCTTGTCGAGGCGGTCTATGGGTGGCTCGCGCACGACAACAAGGTCGTGCCGCACGACACGCTCTACCCGGACGGCAAGACCGAGGAGCAGTCGACGCAGGAGAACGCCGAGGAGTTCAGCCAGTCCCAGGAGAGCGCCAAGGTGGCCGCTCTGAAGGAGCTGGACGTCCCGGTGAAGTCCTGGGTGATCGTCTCCACCGTGCTCAAGGACTCCCCGTCCGAAGGCAGGCTGCATGCCGGAGACGTCATCAAGGCCGTCGACGGTACGACGGTGAAGGCGCCCGACGACGTCGCGAAGCTGGTCACCAAGCACAAGCCGGGCGACAAGGTCGTCTTCACGATCGTGCCCGCCAAGGAGCAGGCCGCCGCCGAGAAGGAGAACAAGACGGCGACCGCGACCAAGGACGTGACCATCACGACGACGAAGTCCGACGACAGCGGTACTGATCGGGCGATCGTCGGGATCTCGGCCGGCACCGATCACACGTTCCCGTTCACCATCGACATCAAGCTCGCCGATGTCGGCGGACCGAGCGCGGGCCTTATGTTCGCGCTCGGCATCGTGGACAAGATCACCCCGGGGAACCTCACCGGCGGCAAGTTCGTGGCCGGCACCGGCACCATCGACGACGACGGCAAGGTCGGCCCCATCGGTGGCATCGAGATGAAGACGGTCGGCGCGCGCGAGAAGGGCGCCCAGTACTTCCTGACGCCCAAGGACAACTGCGCGGCCGCCGCGAAGGACACCCCCGACGGGCTCACGCTCGTCAAGGTCAACACCATCGACGACGCGATGAGCGCCCTCAAGGACATCAGCTCGGGCAAGACGGCCGACCTCCCGAAGTGCACCACCAAGGGCTGACCGCGCCGGCTCCGAGCTCGTACGTCGATGGGGGCGCACCCGACACCGGGTGCGCCCCCATCGACGTAGAAGAAAGCCTTGTACGAGAGATCAGTCCGCGAACGTCGTCGACAGTGCCTCGGCCAGGCCCGGCACCAGGTTCGACCCCGTGAGCACCTCCGTCGGCGCGTCCTTCTCGCGCAGGCGGAGCGCCGAGTCGCGGGTACCGTCGCGCAGGACGCCGACCGTCATGCGGACCTCCTGGCGGGCGGGGTGCTCGGCGACCCACTTGGTGAGCTTCTTGCCGCTCAGGCCCGCCGGGACGGACGCCTCCGCGGACGGCGGCAGCATCAGCCGCTCCACCGTGAGCGCGCAGCCGACCACGGCGTCCGGCCAGGCGATGGTGCCGAGGAACTCGTCCAGCGGCTTGTCGGCAGGGATCTCGTCCTGCTCGATGGGGGTGAGACCGGTGGTCTCCGGCTCGTCCTGCAGGCCGAGCTGGGCCGCGAGGCCGGGTTCCTGGGCCCGCAGTCGCGCGGTGTCTACGAGGGCGAAGAGGCGAGCGGGCTGGTCCCAGCCGAGGCCGGAGGCGTACTCGTCGATCTCGAGTACGGCCCGGGTGAGCGGGCTCGCTGCCATGGGAGTGTTGGACATGGTCACAATCCTGCCTCGTTAGTACCCGGAACCGGGAACCGAGTAAAGCGTGAGTAAGTTGCATAGATGAGGCTCCACGATCACGGAGCCTTGCGGACGGTCCACCATCACGGGGGCCTGACGGATCAACAGCGACTTCGAGGTGCGCACCTTGGCTTTCCAGATGCCGGACCGCGGCGGAGGCCCGACGGGGCCACGGATCAGAGTGGGCCGACCGTCCCGGCGTGTCCGGACCCTGCTCATGACGCTGGGCGTACTGGCCGTGCTGGCCATGGCCTTCGTCATGTTCGCGGGGTTCTGGACGGACTGGCTCTGGTACCGGTCGGTTCACTATTCGTCCGTCTTCACCACCACTCTGTGGACCAAGATCGGACTCTTCTTCGTCTTCGGCCTGCTGATGGCGGCCTCGGTCGGCGTGAACATCTGGCTGGCTCACCGGCTGCGCCCGCCGCTGAGCGCCATGTCGATGGAGCAGCAGAGCCTCGACCGGTACCGGATGGGCATCGCGCCCTACAAGAAGTGGCTGCTGCTCGCCATCACCTCCCTGGTCGGGCTGATCGCCGGCGCATCAGCCTCGGGCCAGTGGCGTACGTGGCTGATGTGGGTGAACGGGGTTCCCTTCCACCAGAAGGACCCCCAGTTCCACCTCGACGTCAAGTTCTACGCCTTCGACCTGCCCTGGTACCGCTTCCTGCTCGGCTTCGGCTTCGCCGCCGCGGTGCTCTCGCTGATCGCCGCCGCGCTCACGCACTACCTGTACGGCGGGCTGCGGGTCACCAGCCCGGGGGCGCGTGCCACGGCTGCGGCCACCGGTCATCTCTCTGTGCTCCTCGGCATCTTCGTCGCGCTGAAGGCGGTCGCCTACTGGCTCGACCGGTACGGACTCGCGGTGAAGTCCAGCGACTTCAAGGCGACCGGCAACTGGACGGGCCTCAGATACGTCGACGCCCACGCGTATCTGCCCGCCAAGACGATCCTGTTCTGCATCGCCGTCATCTGCGCGCTCCTGTTCTTCGCCACCCTGTGGCGGCGCACCTGGCAGCTGCCCGTCATCGGCTTCGGCCTGATGGTGCTCTCGGCGATCCTCATCGGCGGCCTGTACCCGGCGATCGTGCAGAAGTTCCAGGTCCAGCCGAACGAGCAGGCCAAGGAAGCGCCGTACGTCGAGAAGAACCTGAAGGCGACCCGCGAGGCGTACGGGATCGACGGTACCCAGGTCTCGGAGTACGCGGGCACCAGCGACACGAAGGACAAGACCAAGCTGCGCGAGGACGCCGACACCACGGCGAGCATCCGTCTGCTGGACCCGAACATCGTCTCGCCGACGTTCCAGCAGCTGCAGCAGATGAAGAACTACTACGCGTTCCCGACCAATCTGGACGTCGACCGGTACAGCAAGGACGGCAAGGACCAGGACACGGTCATCGGTCTGCGCGAGCTGAACCTCAACGGCATTCCGAAGAACAACTGGATCAACGACCACTTCCGCTACACCCACGGATACGGCGTCGTCGCCGCCAAGGGCACCACGGCGACCTCCGGCGGCCGGCCCGTGTTCACCGAGTCCGACCTGCCGTCCAACGGCGACCTGGGGACGTACGAGCAGCGGGTCTACTACGGCGAGAAGACCACCCAGTACTCGATCGTCGGCGGTCCCCAGAAGGAGATCGACTACTCCGACGACAACGGTGAGAAGACCACCAGCTACAAGGGCAAGAGCGGGATAAGCCTCTCCAGCCCGATCAACCGGGCCGCGTACGCCGTGGCGTTCGGTGAGCCGCAGATCCTCTACTCGGGCGCGATCGGCGAGGGTTCCCGGATCCTCTACAACCGCACCCCCAAGGACCGCGTCGAGGCGGTGGCCCCCTGGCTGACCATCGACGGCGACGCCTACCCGGCCGTGGTGGACGGGAAGATCCAGTGGATCGTCGATGCCTACACGACGACCAACGGCTACCCGTACGCCTCCCGCACCACCCTGGGCGACACGACCGCCGACTCGCTCACCGCGACGAACAACCAGCGCGCGGTGGTGGCGCAGCAGAACCAGGTCAACTACATCCGCAACTCGGTGAAGGCGACCGTCGACGCGTACACCGGCGAGGTCAAGCTCTACCAGTGGGACACCAAGGACCCGGTCCTCAAGACCTGGATGAAGGCGTTCCCGAACACGGTGCAGCCGAAGACCGCGATCTCGCAGTCGCTCATGGACCATCTGCGGTACCCGCAGGACCTGTTCAAGGTCCAGCGCGAGCTGCTCACCCGCTACCACGTGAAGGACGCGCAGACGTTCCTCAGCGGCAGCGAGGTGTGGCAGGTCCCGGACGACCCGACCAACAAGTCGGGCAACGCGGTGCCGCCGTACTACCTGAGCATGAAGATGCCCGACCAGAAGGCCCAGACGTTCTCGCTGACGACGACGTTCACGCCGAACGGCCGCGACAACCTGAGCGCCTTCATGTCGGTCAACGCCGAGGCGGGCACCAGCGATTACGGCAAGATCAGAATCCTGAAACTGCCGACAAGCGAACCCGTCGACGGGCCTAAACAGGTCCAGAGCCAGTTCAACTCCGAACAGGACATCGCCGAGTCGATCAGACTCCTCAAGGGCGGCGACTCGGACATCGAGTACGGCAATCTGATGACGATCCCGCTCGACGGAGGACTGCTCTACGTGGAGCCCGTCTACGTACGCGGCAATCAGCTGAAGTACCCACTGCTGCGCAAGGTGCTGGTGACCTACGGAGGCAAGACCGCCTTCGAGAACACGCTCGACGCGGCGCTCAACAAGGTCTTGGGAGAGGACGGTTCGACCGCCCAGCCACCGGGCGAGGGGACCACGACTCCGCCCACGTCGAGCAATCCGACGGTCCAACAGGCGCTGAACGACGCCCAGAAGGCCTTCGATCAGGGCCAGGAAGCCCTGAAGAAGGGCGACTGGAAGGCGTACGGCGTGGCACAGAAGGATCTTGAGGACGCGCTGAAGCGGGCCGAGGAGGCGCAGGCCAAGGCCGACAAGACCAGCGGCAGCAGTGGCAGCGGCGGTAGCAAGAGCAGCGACAAGAGCAGTCCCAGCAGTAGTCCCAGCAGTACTCCCAGTAGCAGCCCGAGCAGCGACAAGAGCTCCGGCAGCGGCTGAGTCAGGGGCACCCCCGCGCCGTGGTACGGTTGCAACACAACGGCGCGGGGTGGAGCAGCTCGGTAGCTCGCTGGGCTCATAACCCAGAGGTCGCAGGTTCAAATCCTGTCCCCGCTACTGAAGTCGAAGGCCCGGATCCTGATCATGGATCCGGGCCTTCGACGTGTGTGTCCGGGGCCTTCGGTGTGTGTGTCCGGGGCCCAGGGGTGCGTCTGCGGGTTCTTGAGGTGTGTCTCTGGGCTCTCGGGGTGTGCGAACGCCGCGCCGAGGCGCCCGTGGTGACCTGGCGACTCTTGTGAAGTGCTGCGCCATGCGGGGGGAGTTGGGAAATCTGTGTTTGACTTGTCTCTCTGTGGGCATGTCGACAAAACGCTGAAGTGACCTCACTGGCTGCGGTATACCAGGTGTACCCAGGTTGCAGGTGGTGCGACGATGGACGTTATGGGGGACAAGGCAACTCTGTTGGATACAGGGCGGTTTGCGCAGTCTGCCGACTTTGCGCGGCCTGCGGATTTCACGCAGCCTTCCGACCGGGACGAAACCGGCGAGGCTGCCGAGGAAGCACGCCAGCGGCTCGCCGCCGAAGCCGGCGACGTCGAGGCGATGAGCGTCCTCGGAGCCATGCTGCTGCGCCGCGGTGATCTCGACGGAGCCGAGCCTCAGCTGCGCGCTGCGACCGCCGAAGGCGATCGCGCCGCCGCCAACAACCTGGGTGTCCTCCTGCACCAGCGCGGGTACGCCGACGACGCCGCCGGATGGTGGCGGATCGCCGCCGTCGCGGGCTCCGCGGCCGCCGCGCACGCGCTCGGGCGCCACCACCGCGAGCGCGGCGACGAGCCCGCCGCCGAGTACTGGCTGCGCCAGTCCGCCGAGCAGGGGCACGCCCTCGGCGCGTACGCGCTCGCCGATCTGCTGGAGCACCGCAGTGACGTGGGCGCCGAGCAGTGGATGCGGGCCGCCGCCGAGCGCGGGCACCGTGAGGCCGCCTACCGGCTGGCGCGTGCGCTTGATCGCAAGGCCGTGGACGCGGGCGAGATCGGCGGCGACAACGGTGTCATCGGAGTGATCGGTGCCGCCGGCGAAGACGCCGAGCAGTGGTACCGGCAGGCCGCCGCGCGCGGGCACCGGCGGGCCGCGCTGCATCTCGGGGCGATTCTGGAGAAGCGCGGTGAGCTGAGAGAGGCCGGGCGCTGGTATCTCACGTCCGCCAAGGACGGGGAGGCGCGTGCCGCTTGTGCGCTCGGATTCCTGCTGCGGGACGCGGGGGACACCGAGAGCGCGGCCGTGTGGTGGCTGCGGGCCGCGCAGGACGGTGACGGGAACGCCGCCAACGCGCTGGGAGCGCTGCACGCCGAGCGCGGTGAGACGCAGACCGCGGAGCGGTGGTACCGGGCCGCGATGGACGCGGGCGATGTGAACGGGGCGTACAACCTCGGGCTGCTCTGCGCCGAGCAGGGGCGGACCGCGCAGGCCGAGCAGTGGTACCGGCGGGCCGCGTACGCGGGGCACCGGGAGGCGGCGAACGCGCTGGCCATTCTGCTGCTTCAGGTCGGGGACTCGGCCGGGGCCCAGCCGTGGTTCTCCAAGGCCGCGGAGGCGGGGAGCGTCGACGCCGCTTTCAATCTCGGGATCCTGCATGCCGGGCGGGGGACCGAGGAGGACGACGCGGCCGCGCTGCGGTGGTACGAGCGGGCCGCCGCCGACGGGCACACCGAGGCGGCGCTTCAGGTCGCCATCGCCCGGTTGCGGGAGGGGGACGAGCGAGGGGCTGAGCGGCATCTGCGGTGTGCGGCGGGGGGTGGCAGTGCCGAGGCCGCGTACCGGCTTGCGGCGGTGCTTGATGCCCGGCGGCCGCCGTCGCCCGCGCATGAGCTGGGGGAGCCGGCGCAGGAGAAGAGCGAGTGCGAGGAGTGGTACGAGCGGGCGGCGTCCCAGGGGCATCGGCGGGCGCAGGTGCGGGTCGGGATGCTGGCCGCTGCGCGGGGCGATGTGGTGGAGGCGGCTCGGTGGTACCGGGAGGCCGCGGAGGCCGGGTCTCGGAACGGGGCGTTCAATCTCGGGCTGCTGCTGGCTCGGGAGGGGAGTGAGCCTGAGGCGGCGCTGTGGTGGGCTCGGGCCGCCGATGCGGGGCATGGGCGGGCGGCGCTTCGGCTGGCGCTTGTGTATGCGCGGCGGGGGGAGTTGGCGGAGGGGAAGCGGTGGGCTGACCGGGCCGTTTCTCTTGGGCCTGCGGAGGTTTCTGAGCGGGCGGCTCGGTTGCGGGACGCTCTGCGGGAGGAGCTGTCTGCGTGACGGTGGCTCTGGGGTGGGGGCTGGCGTGGAAAGGGTTTCGCCCCCGCCGCCCCTACCCGTCCCATCCCGTTCCTGGGGCTCCGCCCCAGACCCCGTTCGGTTGTGTGTTGGGTGCGGGTGGGTGGGGGCTGGTCGCGCAGTTCCTCGCGCCCCTTTCTGGGGGCTGCGCCCCCAGACCCCGCTGTCGGTCTGAACGGCGGAGGTAAGGGATTTGCGCTGGTCCACACGGTTGACGTAGTGTTCAGTTTGTCGACGCGGGGTGGAGCAGCTCGGTAGCTCGCTGGGCTCATAACCCAGAGGTCGCAGGTTCAAATCCTGTCCCCGCTACTGAAACCGAAGGCCCGGATCCTGATCATGGATCCGGGCCTTCGGTGTTTGTTGGCGTTCGGTGGTAGCGAAAAGCCCCGGCACCCTCAGGTGCCGGGGCTTTCGTGGAGTTTTTAGGCCGCCGCGCAGTTCGGGCAGACGCCGCGGTACGTCATTTCGACGTCCGAGACCGTGAAGCCGAAGCGCTCCGAGTCCGGGAGGTCGGCGAGGGGGTTGCCGCTCGGGTGGACGTCGCGGATCGCGCCGCACTGGGCGCAGACCAGGTGGTGGTGCGGGCGGTGCGCGTTCGGGTCGTAGCGCTTGGCGCGCTTGTCCGTGGCGACTTCCAGCACCTCGCCGAGCGAGACCAGCTCACCCAGCGTGTTGTAGACGGTCGCCCGGGAGATCTCGGGCAGCTTGACGACGGCCCGGGCATGCACCTCGTCGGCCGTCAGATGGACGTGATCGCCGTCGAGGACCTCGGCCACGACACGCCGCTGCGCGGTCATTCGCCATCCGCGTCCGCGCAGTCGTTCCAACAGGTCACTCATACAGACCAGCCTAACAGCAAGGTGACCAGATCCCGAACAGGTGTGAATTTGGAAGTCCACTTGACTTAGATATTGTCCATTGTAGGATCTAGTTCGATATTGGGTGATGGGCAGGACTGGGCAGGAATGACGCAGGAGGCGCACGTGACGCAGGGACCGCTTACGACGGAGGCCGGCGCGCCGGTGGCCGACAACCAGAACAGCGAGACCGCGGGCGTCGGCGGGCCCGTCCTCGTTCAGGACCAGCTGCTGCTGGAGAAGCTCGCGCACTTCAACCGTGAGCGCATTCCGGAGCGGGTCGTGCACGCACGGGGCGCCGGTGCGTACGGCACCTTCACGCTGACCCGTGACGTCTCGCAGTGGACCCGTGCCGCGTTCCTCTCCGAGGTCGGCAAGCAGACCGAGACCTTCCTGCGCTTCTCGACCGTCGCCGGCAACCTCGGCTCCGCCGACGCCGTGCGCGACCCCCGCGGCTGGGCGCTGAAGTTCTACACCGAGGAGGGCAACTACGACCTCGTCGGCAACAACACCCCGGTGTTCTTCATCAAGGACGCCATCAAGTTCCCCGACTTCATCCACACGCAGAAGCGCGACCCGTACACCGGGTCGCAGGAAGCCGACAACGTGTGGGATTTCTGGGGGCTGTCCCCCGAGTCCACGCATCAGGTGACCTGGCTCTTCGGTGACCGCGGGATTCCCGCCTCGTATCGCCACCTCAACGGGTACGGCTCGCACACGTACCAGTGGAACAACGAGGCCGGCGAGGTCTTCTGGGTCAAGTACCACTTCAAGACCGACCAGGGCATCAAGAACCTCACCCAGGACGAGGCCAACAAGCTCGCCGGTGAGGACCCCGACTCCCACCAGCGCGACCTGCGCGAGGCCATCGAACGCGGTGACTTCCCGTCCTGGACCGTGCAGGTGCAGATCATGCCGGCGGCCGAGGCGGCCACGTACCGCTTCAACCCGTTCGACCTCACCAAGGTGTGGCCGCACGAGGACTACCCGCCGGTCGAGATCGGGAAGCTCGAGCTCAACCGCAACCCGGAGAACGTCTTCGCCGAGGTCGAGCAGAGCATCTTCTCGCCCGCTCACTTCGTACCGGGTATCGGGCCCTCGCCCGACAAGATGCTCCAGGGGCGGCTCTTCGCCTATGGCGACGCCCACCGCTACCGCGTCGGCATCAACGCCGACCACCTGCCGGTGAACCGGCCGCACGCCACCGAGGCGCGCACCAACTCGCGTGACGGCTTCCTGTACGACGGGCGCCACAAGGGTGCGAAGAACTACGAGCCCAACAGCTTCGGCGGTCCCTTCGAGACGGGCAGGCCGCTGTGGCAGCCGGTCGCGGTCACCGGATACACCGGTGACATCGCCGCCCCCGTCCACTCCGAGGACGACGACTTCGTGCAGGCGGGCAACCTCTACCGGCTGATGTCCGAGGACGAGAAGGGGCGTCTGATCGAGAACCTGGCGGGCTTCATCGCCAAGGTCTCCCGTGACGACATCGCCGAGCGCGCGATCGACAACTTCCGCCGGGCGGACGGCGACTTCGGCAAGCGGCTGGACGCCGCGGTCCAGGCCCTGCGCGGCTGACAAACAGCACTGGAACGCTTGTCGTGGCCGGCGGGCCGGTTCCCTTTTGGGGTCCGGCCCGCTCGCACGTGGGTGTGGGTGTGGGTGTGCGGAGGGTCTACGCCGGTACGTGCTGCCGTACCGGGGCCCAGCAGCGGATGATGTCGCGGACCGAGACGATGCCGACCGGGCCGTTGCCGTCGAGCACGATCAGATGGCGGAAGCCGCCGTGCGACATCGCCGTCGCGGCCTCATCCAAGGTCCAGGCGGGTGCGGCGAAGACGACGTCGGTGGTGGTGTGGGTGCCTGCGGTCTCGGTGTCCGGGTTCTGGCCCAGGGCGAGTGAGTTGAGGATGTCGCGCTCGGTGATGATTCCGAGGCCGCTGGAGTCCTCGTCGTGGACGACGGCCGCGCCTACGCGGCGTGCGGACATCAGGCGGGCCGCCTGGCGGAGGGTGTGTGCCGGGCCGATGGTGAGGACCACCGTGCTCATGGCGTCGCGGACGAGCATGGACGGAGCCACCTCCTACGAATCCGATGGGCTTGTCCCACGGGGTGGGCTTGCGCACGGATTCACAAGTTCACAAGTGGGGGGACTCTCAGAGTCGCAGTTAAAGGGAGGGTCAACAAGGGGGCGCGTGCGGTGAGTTCGGGGGCGCCCGGAGGTGCCCCGGGAACCCCAGCTCAGTACCGCTGGTTCAGGTAACCCAGCAGTTCGTCGTGGAGGATGCCGTTCGACGCGGCCGCGTTGCCGCTGTGCGGGCCCGGGCGGCCGTCCAGGCCGGTGAAGGAGCCGCCCGCCTCGGTCACCACGATCGCGGTCGCCGCCATGTCCCAGAGCGAGAGCTCGGGCTCCGCGCAGATGTCCACCGAGCCCTCGGCGACCATCATGTACGGCCAGAAGTCGCCGTATCCGCGGGTGCGCCAGACGGCCTTCGTGAGGTCGAGGAAGCCGTCGAGGCGGCCCTGGTCCTCCCAGCCGGACAGGGACGAGTACGCGAAGGACGCGTCGGCCATGCGGGAGACCTTGGAGACCTGGAGGCGCGAGGCCGAGGTGAGGCTGCGGCCGGTGAACGCGCCGTGGCCCTTCGCGGCCCACCAGCGGCGGCCCAGGGCGGGCGCCGAGACCACGCCGACGACGGGCTGGTAGCCGCCCTCGCCCGCCTCCATCAGGGAGATCAGCGTGGCCCAGACGGGGACGCCGCGTACGTAGTTCTTGGTGCCGTCGATCGGGTCGATGACCCAGCGGCGGGGGCCCGTGCCCTCGATGCCGTACTCCTCGCCGAGGATCGCGTCGCGTGGCCTCGCCCGCTGGAGCTGGCCGCGGATGAGCTCCTCGGCGGCCTTGTCCGCCTCGCTCACCGGCGTCATGTCCGGCTTGGTCTCGACCTTCAGGTCGAGTGCCTTGAACCGGGCCATCGTCGCGGCGTCGGCGGCGTCCGCGAGGACGTGGGCGAGACGCAGGTCATCGTGGTAGTCGGGCATGAGCGAACCGTATCTGCCCGTTCTGGGATCGGGCCACAGGGGCCCGGGATCATCCCGGTTTCGGTTCCGCCCCGTTTCGGTTCCGGGTTTTGGCTGCTGCTCACCGTTTTCGGCTGCGGGCCGTCTTGGGTTCGCGCGCGGATCGTTGTCGGTTCGCCTGCGGGCCGTCGTGGGTTCGCCTGCGGATCGTTGTGGGGCGGGGCCGGGTCGGAGGTATCCGTCCTCGGTCTGGCACGGAATCGGTTGGGTTCCGAGGAACCGGCGTTGACGCGCCATCCGCTGCGGGCGGACACCTCCGCCCCGGCCCCTTCTCGCCGTTCGCGGGCACCTGTTGTCGGGGGCTTGCGTTCCGGATTGGGTGCGTGCGAGCCGTTGTTTGCGCCCCTTGGGGCCGCCGCGAACCCTTGACAGTGCCTCTGCGCGCGTCAAATCTGAGCTGCAGAGCCGCTCGCCCCAGGGAGGCGATGATGCCTGCAGCGCGGGAATCCCTCTTGGACGCCGCATATACGGCGCTCGTGCGTCGTGCTTGGTCTGCCGTACGGATGGTCGATGTGGCCGCCGTGGCCGGAGTGTCACGTCAGACGCTCTACAACGAGTTCGGGAGTAAGGAGGGGCTCGCGCGTGCCCTTGTGCGGCGGGAGGCCGATGGCTATCTCGCGGGGGTCGACCGGGCCCTGGCCGCTCATGCGGATGCGCGGGAGCGGCTGGTCGCCACCGCTGAGTGGACCGCGTCGGCCGCGCGGAGCAACGTCTTGGTGAGGGCGATGCTGACGGGGTGCTGGAGTGAGCGGCTGCCCTCGCCGACGTTGTCGGCGGTGCCTTCGTCTTCCGCGGTGCCCGCGCAGCGACGGGCCGACGGGCCGTTGCCCTCGCCCTCCGACTTCGTGGCGCTGGTACGGGACCGGGCCGCTGCCGCGCTCTTCGGCTCCAAGGCGGACACGTCCGAGCTGGTCCGCTCCTGCGAGCTTGTCGCGCGTATCGCCTTGTCCTGTGTGTCGGCGCCGCCCGGTGAGGGCGGGGTCACGGATCTGGTGAAGGCCGCGTTGACCCCGTCCCACCGGCTCGGCGTGTAGAGGGTTACTTCTTCTTGAGCCAGCCGACCTTGGTGAAGTCGTCGTCCGCCAGTCCGCCCGCGCCGTAGTTGGCGAGGTTCGAGCGGACTGCCAGGACCTGGGGGCGCTGGTAGAGCGGGATGGAGTGGCCGAGGGCCCAGATCTTGGTGTCGGCCTCGTTGTAGAGCTTGGCCTGTTCGGTGGTGTCTGTGGTCTCGCCCGCCTTCTTGAGGAGGGCGTCGATGGCCGGGGAGCCGACCGAGCCGTAGTTCTCGTACAGGTTCTTGCCGGACGTCTGGCGGTAGATCGGGTACGCCTCGGAGCGGAAGGTCTGGTCGACCCAGCGGAAGCTGACCAGGTCGAAGTTGCCGATGGTGACGTACTTGGAGAAGTAGTCGTTCGTGGGGACCTTCTTGATGGAGACCTTGATACCGATCGCGGCCAGCTGTGCCTGGATCAGCTCGGCCTGGTCCTCCTGGGCCGACGTGCTGCCCGCGCTGAGGGTGTAGGTGAGGGCGAGCTGCTTGCCGTTCTTGGCGCGGGTGTCGCCCTTGAGCTTCCAGCCGGCCTCGTCGAGGAGTTTGCCGGCCGCCGTCACGTCGTAGGTGCCGTACGTACCGGAGTTGTCCTGGTAGCCCGCCTGGTTGGGCATGAAGAAGTGGCTGCCGTACGTCTTCAGCTGGACCGGGAGGTCCTTGCCGAAGGCAGTGGCGATGGACTTGCGGTCGATGGCGTGCTGGATCGCCTGGCGGACCTTGACGTCCTTGAGCGGGCCGCGGGCGCCGTTGAGGGTGATGTGGACCTCGTCCCAGCGGGCGCCGGTGCGGATGTCCGTGTCGGCGGCCTTCGCCAGGCGCTTGTAGTCCTCGGGGAGGATCGCGGAGGCGTAGTCGATCTCCTTGTTGAGGTACGCGTCCGTCCAGGCCGTGTAGTCCAGTGCGCGGAAGACGACCGAGTCCAGCTTGGGCTTCGTGCCCCACCAGTTGGGGTCCGGGACCGCGGTGATCGTCTGGGCCGTTTTGTCGTACGAGGAGATCTTGAAGGCTGCGCCTGTGACCGGGATCTTCTCCGTCCAGCCCTTGTTGAACTTGGCGGGGGTGTCGATGCCCGCGGCGGGGAGGAGGGGGTCGAAGAGGCGCTTCCAGTCGGCGTACGGGGAGGAGAAGGTGATCTTCACCTGGTGGGCGTCGGCGCCCTGTTCGACCGCGCTGATCTGGTCGTAGCCGGAGGTGTTGGCTGCCTCGTAGTCCTTGTTCGTGCCGTTGGTGGCCTTCCAGAGCGCGTTGAAGTCGCGCCAGCTCAGCTGTTTCCCGTCGGACCACTTGGCTTTGGGGTTCAGCTTGTATACGACGGTCTGGGGGCTGGTGGAGGTCACCGCGGCGGAGAGCAGGAAGTCCGTGCTGGGGTGGACCTCGCCGCGTGCGTCGGCGGTGAAGAGGCTGGGTTCGACGAGTTCGTTGATCGAGGCGGCGTCGCCCTGGTTGCCGTTGGCGGTGTAGCGGTTGAAGTCCGCGATCCACTGGGAGATCGCGAGCTTGAGGGTGCCGCCCTGCTGGATGTCGGCGAGCGGGTGGGCGTTGATCTGCTGGCTGCCGGCCGGGGCGGCGCTCTTCTGTGCCTGGGGCTTGTCGTCGCCGGACGAGCCGCAGCCGCTCACCAGCAACGCGGCGGCCGCGGTGGCGGCGACCAGGGCCCCGGCGGGGGTTCTGCGCATGTCGGTGTCCTTTGTGGGATGTCCCCATGGGGCCCAGGAGGGGTGTCCCCGGGGGCTCCTGCGGGGTCCGGCGGGAGCCGGTGGTCATCGGTGAATGCGCCGAACGTAGAACGGCTACGGCAGTCGGGGGAGCCGTTCTGGACTGCTGTCATGTTCTCTTCATAGTGGTGCAACAGTGGGGCGGAAGGATGCGTGATGTGCCTGCCTATCTGGCCAAACGCCTCGGCTACTACGCCGTCCTGCTGCTGGCCGCCGTCTGCCTCTCCTATCTGCTGGCCTCGTTCGCGCTCGACCCGCGCGAGTACTACGAGGGCCGGCAGCCACCCGTCTCCGCGAGCGCGGTCGATCACCATCTGACCGAGATCGGGGTGAACGACCACGAGCCGCTGCTCACCCGCTTTCTGCGCTGGGCGGGGCACGCGGTGCGCGGTGATCTGGGGAGGACGATCGACGACACGTCCGTGAACGCGGAGTTCGGGCGGCGCATCGGCGTCAGCCTGCGGCTGCTGCTCGCGGGGACCGTGCTCGGTACGGTCGCCGGTGTGCTGGTCGGGGCCTGGACCGCCGTGCGCCAGTACCGCTTCAGCGACCGGGCCGTGACGCTCGCGTCGTTCGCGCTGCTGTCGACCCCCGTGTTCCTGCTGGCGATTCTGCTCAAGACCGGCGCCATCTGGTTCAACCAGACGACGGGGACGGATCTCATCCAGTTCACGGGGGAGAAGAGCCCGGGGCTGGGGGGCGGGTTCTGGGCCGTGCTCAAGGACCGGGCCGTGCATCTGCTGTTGCCGACGCTGTCCGTCGCGCTGTTCGCCATCGCCAGTTACAGCCGGTATCAGCGCAACACCATGCTCGACGTCCTCGGGTCCGACTATCTGCGCACGGCGCGGGCCAAGGGGCTCGGCCGCCGGACGGTGCTGCTCAAGCACGGGCTGCGGACGGCGCTCATCCCGATGTCGACGTATTTCTCGTACGGCTTCCTGGCGCTGTTCACCGGTGCCACCTTCACGGAGACGATCTTCGGCTGGCACGGGATGGGGGAGTGGTTCGTCTCCTCGATCGGCAAGAACGACGTCAACTCCGTCGTCGCCGTCAATGTGTTCGCCGCCGTGACCGTGCTGCTGTCCGGCTTCCTCGCCGACGTGCTGCACGCCGCCCTCGACCCGCGTATCCGGCAGGCGTCATGACCACGATCACTGCCGCGGTGGTACGTCCGGTGGGCCGCGGGTCCGTCGTGCTGCGCCGCTTCCTGCGCAACCGGGGCGCGCTCGCCGGAGCCGTCGTCCTCGTGCTGCTGTTCCTGCTGGCCTTCGTCGGACCGTACGTCACCCCGTGGTCGTACAGCCACATCGACTACACCGCGCTGCGGTCGGGGCCCAGCGCCGAGCACTGGTGGGGGACCAACCGGATCGGGCAGGACGTGTTCGCGCAGACCGTGCGGGGGCTTCAGAAGTCCTTGCTCATCGGGTTGCTGGTCGCCGTCTTCTCCACCGGGCTCGCCTCGCTCGTCGGTGCGTGTGCCGGGTACTTCGGCGGGTGGGCCGACCGGGCGCTGATGTTCTTCGTGGACCTGCTCCTCGTCTTCCCGTCCTTCCTCATCATCGCGATCATCTCGCCGCGGCTGCGCAGTGGCGGCTGGTTCGCGTTCGTGGGCCTGCTCGCCGTGTTCGGGTGGATGATCACCGCGCGGGTGGTGCGGTCCATGACGCTGTCCCTGAAGGAGCGGGAATTCGTGCGAGCGGCGCGGTTCATGGGGGTCGGGCCGTTCCGGATCATCTGGCGGCATGTGCTGCCGAACGTCGCCTCCTTCCTGATCATCGACGCGACCATCGCGGTGGGCGGGGCCGTGATGAGCGAGACCGCGCTGTCGTACTTCGGGTTCGGGGTGCAGGCGCCGGACGTCTCACTGGGGACGCTCATCGCCTCCGGGACCGGGGCGGCAGTGACGTACCCCTGGATGTTCTTCTACGCGGCCGGGCTGCTGGTCGTGTTCGTCCTGGCGGTGAACCTGGTGGGGGACGGGCTGCGGGACGCGCTGGACCCGACCGCGCGCAGCCGTCCACGGAAGAAGGGGGCGAGGCGGTGACCCGGCCGGTGCTCGAAGTGGCCCGTCTCGACGTCGACTTCGACGGCAGGCCCGCCGTCCGTGACGTCGGCTTCTCGCTGGCGCGGGGCGAAGTCCTCGGCCTGGTGGGCGAGTCGGGGTCGGGGAAGTCCGCCACCGCGCTCGCCGTTCTCGGGCTGCTGCCGGACAACGCGGCCGTACGAGGGTCCGTACGGCTCGACGGACAGGAGCTGATCGGCGCCGGTGAACGGGAGTTGACCCGGATCCGGGGCCGGCGGATCTCGATGGTCTTCCAGGATCCGCTGTCCGCCTTCACGCCCGTGTACCGGATCGGCGAACAGATCGCGGAGGCCGTACAAGCCCATCAGGACGTGTCCCGGGAACGCGCCCGGGAACGCGCGGGCGAACTGCTCGACCTCGTCGGCATTCCCGCGTCCCGGGCGCGGGCCTTCCCGCACGAGTTCTCCGGCGGAATGCGCCAGCGCGCGATGATCGCCATGGCGATGGCCAACGAGCCGGACATCATCCTCGCCGACGAACCGACCACCGCTCTCGACGTCACCATCCAGGCCCAGGTGCTCGACGTGCTGCGCACCGCCCAGCGGGAGACCGGCGCCGCGCTGCTGCTGGTCAGCCATGACCTCGGAGTGATCGCCGGGATGGCGGACCGGGTGGCCGTCATGCACGAGGGGCGGGTGGTCGAGGCGGGGACAGCGGTCCAGGTCTTCGGGCGGCCCCAGGAGCCGTACACGCAGAAGCTCCTCGGCGCCGTGCCCCGGCTGGACGACGCGCGGCCCCGGGCAGAAGTCCCCGCCGGTGAACCCGTGTTGAAGGTGCGCGGGCTCACCAAGACCTTCCCCCTGCTCAAGGGCGGCGCCTTCAAGCGGCGGGTCGGGAGCGTGTACGCCGTCGACGGCGTCGACCTCGACATCCGGCGCGGGGAGACCCTGGCCCTTGTCGGGGAGTCGGGGTCCGGGAAGTCGACGACCCTGTTCGAGCTGCTCGAACTCGCCGCCCCCGAGGGCGGATCCATCGAGCTGTTCGGGCAGCGGATCGGGGACCTGACCAAGGAGGAGGTGAAGGCGGTCCGCAGGCGTGTGCAGATCGTCTTCCAGGACCCGATGGCCTCCCTCGACCCGCGCATGCCGGTCGGCGACATCATCGCCGAGCCGCTGCGCACCCAGGGCGCGGACCGGGCCACCGTCGCCCGGCGCGTGCCCGAACTGCTCACCCAGGTCGGGCTCGAACCGGGGCACGCGGAACGCTTCCCGCACGAGTTCTCCGGCGGTCAGCGCCAGCGGGTCGGTATCGCGCGGGCGCTGTCGGTCGAGCCGGAGCTGCTCGTGCTCGACGAACCGGTGTCGGCGCTCGACGTCTCCGTGCAGGCGGGTGTCCTTGAACTGCTGGACCGGCTGAAGGCGGAGCTCGGGCTCGCCTATCTCTTCGTCTCGCACGACCTGTCCGTCGTCCGGCACATCGCGGACCGGGTCAGCGTCGTCTACCTCGGGCGGACCGTGGAGTCCGGGCCGGTCCAGGAGGTCTTCGAGCGGCCCCGGCACCCGTACACCCAGGCCCTGCTGTCCGCCGTACCGCTGCCCGATCCGGAGCGCGAGCGGGAGCGGCAGCGCACACGGATCCTGCTGGCCGGGGACCCGCCGAGCCCGACCGAGCGGCACGAGGGGTGCCGGTTCCGGGCGCGCTGCCCGCTGTACGCCGAACTCGCCGAGGAGGAGCGCAAGCGGTGCGCCCACGATGTGCCCGTCCTCGAAGGGGACGGTGCGGCCTGCCACTTCCCGCGGGTACGGGAGGTGATCTAGGGAGTTCGCCGGACAGGCCCTAGTGGGCCGAGCCCGACAGCTGGAGGCCGATGACCCCGATGATGACGAAGCTGATCGAGACGATCTTGAGCGTCGAGACCAGGTCGCCGAGGAAGATCATGCCGTAGATGGCCGTGCCCGCCGCGCCGATGCCGGTCCACACCGCGTACGCCGGGCCGACGTCGAGCTTCCTGAGCGCGAGGGTCAGCAGGCCGAAGCTGCCGAGCGCGAAGACGCAGAACGCGACCGTCGGCCAGAATCTGGTGAAGCCGTGCGAGAGCTTCAGACAGACGGCGAAGCCGGTTTCGAGGAGCCCCGCCACAACGACCAGCAGCCACGCCATGTCTTGACCTCCCGCGTCCGCACGTCGACTGCTTCGTCTGGCTTTTCTGGCTTGGAGCCGGCTTGGTGTGATTATGCATTTACCGACCGGAGAAGCACTTACCGACGGGCCGCGTACGCAAACAACGCGGAGGTCAGGACGCGGAGGGAGGCCTCCCTCCCGCGGGGATCAGTCACCTTCCTTGCGCTCGCGCGTGGCCAGCAGCCTGCGCAGGGAGTACAGCCGCTGCGGGTCCGCGTGACCGTCCGCCACCCACTGGTCCAGGGCGCAGTCCGGCTCGTCGTGGCTGCACGCGCGCGGACAACCCTCGGTGCCGGGTTCGAGGTCGGGGAAGGCCTTGATGACACGGGACGGGTCCACGTGGTGCAGGCCGAAGGAGCGGACGCCCGGGGTGTCGATGACCCAGCCGGACTCGCCGGGCAGCGGGATCGCGCGTGCCGACGTGGTGGTGTGCCGACCGCGCCCGGTGACGGCGTTGACGACTCCGGTGCTGCGCCGCCGCTCCAGCGATACGAGCGCGTTGACCAGGGTCGTCTTGCCCACACCCGAGTGGCCGACGAACGCCGTGATCTTGCCGTCCAACTGCTTGCGTACGCGCTCGATCGCTTCGCCGCTCTCCAGCTCCTCGCGGCTGGTCACGACATAGGGGACGCCCAACGCCCCGTACAGCTCCAGGAGTTCGTCCGGGGAGGCCAGGTCCGACTTGGTGAGGACCAGGAGCGGGGTGAGGCCGCCGTCGTACGCGGCGACCAGGCACCGGTCGATCAGGCGCGGGCGCGGCTCGGGGTCCGCGAGGGCGGTGACGATGGCGAGCTGGTCGGCGTTGGCGACGACCACGCGCTCGTACGGATCGTCGTCGTCGGCCGTGCGGCGCAGGACCGAGGTGCGCGGCTCGATGCGGACGATGCGGGCGAGGGTGTCCTTCTCGCCGGACAGGTCGCCGACGATGGCGACATGGTCGCCGACGATCGCGGCCTTGCGGCCCAGCTCGCGGGCCTTCATCGCCATCACGAGGCGATCCTCGACGAGGCAGGTCAGACGGCCCCGGTCGACGGTGACGACCATGCCCTCGACCGCCTCCTCGTGCTTGGGGCGGATGTTCGTACGAGGCCGGTTGCCCTTGCGGTTGGGGCGCTGGCGGATGTCGTCCTCGTCGGTGTGCTTGCCGTAACGGCGCATGATCCCGGTCCGCCCGTCAGTTCCCGAGCATTCCGGTCCACATGTCCGGGAAGTCCGGCAGGGTCTTCGCCGTCGTCGCCACGTTCTCGATCCGCACGCCTTCCACCGCCAGCCCGATGATCGCGCCGGCCGTGGCCATGCGGTGGTCGTCGTACGTGTGGAAGACGCCGCCGTGCAGCGGGCGCGGGCGGATGTGCAGGCCGTCGGCGGTCTCGGTGACGTCACCGCCGAGCTCGTTGATCTCCTTGGTGAGCGCGGCCAGCCGGTCCGTCTCGTGCAGGCGCAGATGGGCCACGCCCCGCAGGGTCGAGGGGGAGTCCGCGAGGGCGGCGACCGCCGCGATGCCCGGGGTCAGCTCGCCGACCTCGCTCAGGTCCACGTCGATGCCGTGGATGGCGCCCGAACCGGTGAACTCCAGGCCGCTGTCGGTCAGTTCGCAGGAACCGCCCATCTCGGTGAAGATCTCCCGCAGCTTGTCACCGGGCTGGGTGGTGCGCGCGGGCCAGTCCGGGATGACGACCGTGCCGCCGGTCACCAGCGCCGCCGCGAGGAACGGCTGCGCGTTCGACAGGTCCGGCTCGATGATCAGGTCGCGGCCGAGCAGGGCGCCCGGCGTGACCCGCCAGACGTTCGGCTCGCCGCCCGACTCCGGGGTGTCCACCTGGGCGCCGACTGCGCGCAGCATGTCGACCGTCATCCGGATGTGCGGCATCGAGGGGAGCGCCGAACCGATGTGGCGGACCTCGACGCCCTGGTTGAAGCGCGGGCCGGAGAGGAGCAGGGCCGACACGAACTGCGAGGAGGACGAGGCGTCGATCTCCACCGGGCCGCCGTCCAGGGCGCCGCCGCCGTGCACGGTCAGCGGCAGCGCGCCACGGCTGTCGTCATCGATCCGGGCGCCGAGCAGGCGCAGCGCGTCGATCACGCCGTTCAGCGGGCGCTCGTACGACCGCGGGTCGCCGTCGAAGCGGATGGGGCCGTCCGCGAGGGCGGCGACCGGGGGCAGGAAGCGCATCACGGTGCCGGCGTTGCCGACGTCGACCGCGGCCGGGCCGTGCAGGCCCGAGGGGATGACCCGCCAGGCCTCGCCCGAGGCGTCCGGGCCCGCGGCGACCGTGGAGCTGGACGCCACCGTCTCCTCGATGCCGACGCCCATCGCGCGCAGCGCGCCCGCCATCAGCAGCGTGTCGCGGGAGCGCAGCGGGCGGCGCAGCCAGCCCGGCTCCGAGGCCAGCGCGGCGAGGACGAGGGCGCGGTTGGTGACCGACTTGGACCCCGGCACGTGGACCGTCGCGTCGACGGCTCCGCTTGCGTGCGGGGCGGGCCAGAGGGCGGTGTGGGCGGGGTTCGCGGTCATGGGCTCCACTTTAGTGGGGGTTCGCTCCGCGGCTCGCTGCGCTGGGTCTGGCCGTTGAATGCGGGTCGTTATGTGGCTGCGGGTGCGTTGTGGCTGGTCGCGCAGTTCCCCGCGCCCCTAAAAGACAGGGGCGCGTCCCTGAAGCGGGGTCTCGACAGTCAGACCTGCAGCAGCCAGCGGCCGCCGCCTATCAGCGAACACAGTGACACTGCGTGGAAAAGGAACAGCCACAGGCCCGCCGGGACGTGTGTCAGTCGTGACAGCTGGTCCGCGTCCGAGTCGCCCGCGCCGCCCCGGCTGCGCTTGGCCTGGAGTTCGAAGGCCGGGCGGACGCCGCCGAGCAGGAGGAACCACACCACGGCGTAGGCGAAGGCGGCCTGGACCTGGGGGCCGGCGAGCCAGGACACCAGCAGGAACATGCCGCCGGTGAGGACCACGGTGAGTGCGCCGTACGCGTTGCGGATCATCACCAGCATGGCGACGAGCAGGGCCGTGGCCAGCCACAGCAGCAGGGTGATGCGGCCCGCGCCGAGCAGCGCCGCGCCGCCGAGGCCGAGCAGTGGCGGAGCGGTGTAGCCCGCGGCGGCGGTGAGGATCATGCCGAGGCCGGTGGGCTTGCCGCGGCTGACCGTGAGGCCGCTGGTGTCGGAGTGCAGCCGGATGCCGCTGAGACTGCGTCCGGTGAGCAGCGCGACCAGACCGTGGCCGCCCTCGTGGGCGATGGTGATGGCGTTGCGGGAGACGCGCCAGACACCGTGCGGGACGATCACCGCCAGCGCCGCGACGATTGTGGCGATCACCACCCACAGATCGGGGTCCGGCTGGGTGCCGGAGACCTGGTCCCAGAGGGAGGCCAGCGAGGTGGATGCGGTGCTGTCCATTGTCGGCTTGGGCTCCCTCGGGTCGCGCGGAATCTGGCAGTGTGGCACGTATGTGCGGACGGTATGCATCGAGTCGTAGGCCCGAGGATCTCGCAGGAATCTTTGAGATCGAGAAGTGGGAACCCGAGGAGACCCTGGCACCCGATTTCAACGTGGCCCCGACCAAGGAGGTCTACGCGGTCCTGGACCGTCCCGTTAAGGACGCCGAAGACCCGAGCCCGGTTCGCCAGCTGCGCAAGCTCAAGTGGGGGCTCGTCCCGTCCTGGGCCAAGACGCCCGAGGGCGGCGCCCGGATGATCAACGCACGCGCCGAGACCGTGCACGAGAAGCCCTCGTACCGTCGCGCCTTCACCGCCCGGCGCTGCATCCTCCCCGCGGACGGCTACTACGAGTGGGTCACCGGCGCCGCCGAGCGCGATCTGGAGGTCGAGGGCAGGAAGAAGCGCCCGCGCAAGCAGCCGTACTTCGTGACTCCGGCGGACGGTTCGGTCTTCGCGATGGCCGGGCTGTACGAGTTCTGGCGCGACAAGACGCTCCCCGACGACCATCCGCAGGCGTGGTGGGTGACGTGCTCGGTCATCACGACCGAGGCGGAGACCTCGCCGCTCGCGATCGCGCCCGCCGAGGGCCCGCACGCCCTGGCCGACATCCACCCCCGGATGCCCCTGATGCTCACCCCGGACCGCTGGGACGCCTGGCTCGACCCGGCCCGCACCGACGCCGACGGCCTGCGCGAGCTGCTCGCGGCGCCGCCCGCCGGGCTGATGCGCGCGTACCCCGTCTCCACGGCGGTCAGCAACGTCCGCAACAACGGGCCGGAGCTGCTGAAGGAGCTGGAGGGGCCCGAAGAGGGCACACTCTTCTGACGTGACGAATGACGTGACGAATGACACGACGGAGAGCGTCGAGACGGACGCCGGTACCGCCCGCGTCACCTGGCACCGGGCGAGGAAGGCGCGGCTCGTCCTCGCCCTCAGCCATGGTGCGGGCGGTGGCATCGAGGCGCGGGACCTTCAGGCGCTGGCGGAGGTGCTGCCCGGCCAGGGGGTGAGCGTCGCGCTCGTCGAGCAGCCCTGGCGGGTGGCCGGCAAGAAGGTGGCGCCCGCGCCGAAGACGCTGGACGTGGGGTGGCGGGGGGTGTGGCCGGTGCTGGCGAAGCCCGGGCTGCCCGTCGTCTCCGGCGGTCGCAGCGCCGGTGCCCGCGTCGCCTGCCGTACGGCGACGGAGCTCGGCGCCGCCGCCGTGCTCGCGCTCGGCTTCCCGCTGCACCCGCCGGGCAAGCCCGAGAAGTCCCGCGCCGACGAGCTGCTCGGCTCCGGGGTGCCCACACTCGTCGTCCAGGGCGGCAACGATCCGTTCGGGAAGCCGGAGGAGTTCCCGAAGGGCTCGTACGAGCTGATCGAGGTGCCGTACGGCGATCATGGCTTCGCCGTCCCGAAGCGGGCGCCGCTCGATCAGACCGACGCGCTGAAGATCATCACGGACGGTGTCGTGCAGTGGACCGCGTCACTCGGGTGACCCCCGGGAATGTTGCCTGACGGACGACTGTTGTGCCGAGCAGACAGCACGGACCGTGCTGGACCGTTCGTACGAGAGGAAGTCCGCCGCATGGGTTCGACCATCTGCCCGAGCCGCAGCAGCCGCGCTGACCTGGACTGGACGGTGCTGCACGCAGGCAAGAACGCCCCTATTCGGGCGGCGGGTGGGCCTGATGTTCGTCTATCCTCCGATTCCAGTGGGACCGGTCTCGGTCTCACGACAACGCTGGAGGAGGTGGGTCCGGTACCTGGGACCGACGCAGGGACCGATCACGGCCAGGCGGAGCAGCCCGAGGGCCAGGGCACGAGCACGGAGTCGTCCGCCGAGCGCACCGCGCGCTTCGAGCGGGACGCGCTCGAATTCCTCGACCAGATGTACTCGGCCGCCCTGCGCATGACGCGCAACCCGGCCGACGCCGAGGACCTGGTGCAGGAGACGTATGCCAAGGCGTACGCGTCCTTCCACCAGTTCCGCGAGGGCACCAACCTCAAGGCATGGCTGTACCGCATTCTCACCAACACCTTCATCAACTCGTACCGCAAGAAGCAGCGTGAACCCCAGCGCTCCGCGGCCGAGGAGATCGAGGACTGGCAGCTCGCGCGCGCCGAGTCGCACATGTCGACGGGTCTGCGCTCCGCCGAGTCGCAGGCGCTCGACCACCTGCCCGACTCGGACGTGAAGCAGGCGCTGCAGGCGATCCCCGAGGAATTCCGCATCGCGGTCTATCTCGCCGACGTAGAGGGCTTTGCGTACAAGGAGATCGCGGACATCATGGGGACACCCATCGGTACGGTGATGTCCCGGCTGCACCGGGGCCGCCGTCAACTGCGCGGCATGCTCGAGGACTACGCGCGTGACCGCGGGCTGGTTCCGGCCGGTGCCGGAGAGTCGAACGAAGCGAAAGGCTCGGGCTCATGAGCTGCGGAGAGCCGCACGAGACGGATTGCAGTGAGGTACTCGACCACCTTTACGAGTTCCTCGACCATGAGATGCCGGACGCGGACTGCACCAAGTTCGAGGTGCACTTCGAGGAGTGCTCCCCCTGCCTCGAGAAGTACGGCCTGGAGCAGGCCGTGAAGAAGCTGGTCAAGCGCTGCTGCGGCCAGGACGACGTGCCGACCGATCTGCGCGCCAAGGTCATGGGCCGTATCGATCTGATCCGCTCCGGGCAGGTCGTGCCGGAGCACGATGTGACGGCGACGCCCCAGGAGTCGTAAGACACCCGGGCGGGCCGTAAGACACCCGGCGAGTCGTAAGACCGCCCGGACGAAGATCGTCCGTTTATCACCCGAACGTGCTAATCCGCGGGCTCTGAGCCCGCGGATTCAGCCATACCCGTCCCCGTGCCGCCCCCGCCGTTCTAGGCTCCGGAGCCTGAAGTCGGGGAGGGGACGAGGATGGGGTCGGTTCCGGCGTGGGCCCGTGTGTACGTGGCCTGTGTCGTCCTCGCCGCCCTGGCCTGCATGGCCCCCCTGCCGCACCTCCACGTTCCGTGGTGGGTCGTCGCGCTGCTCGCCGTGCTGTACGCCGGGTGCGAGCGGATCACGCTGCCGCGTGGAACGAGGGGAGCGGGCGCGCCCGGCCGGGACGCCCGTGACGCCCCGAAGGGCATGGGCACCTTCCTCCCCGTGCTGCTGGCCGGCGCCTTTCTGCTGCCGCCTCCCGCCGCCGCGCTCGTCGCGCTGCCGGGGGCGCTGCTCGCCCGGGTCGAACAACGGCCGCGGTGGCTGCGCCGGGTCTGGCGCGCGGCCCAGCTCGCCGTCGCGATCTGGGCGACCTCCCGGGTGCACTGGGCGCTGGGCGGCCGGGACGCGGTGGTCGCCCCCCACTTCCCGTACGCGCTCGTGCCCGCCGGCGCCGGAGTGCTCACGTTCTGCCTCGTGCTGACCGTCCTCGACGGGGGGATCCTGGCGCTCGCCGACCGGGTGCCGGTGCGCGGCGCCTGGCGCGGGCTTTTCGCCCGCTCCCTCGCACCCGTCGCCGTGCACGGGCTCGCGGGGCTGATGATGGCGGTGCTGTGGCGCAGTCCGTACGGGCCTGTCGCCGCGTTGCTCGTGCTGTTGCCGATGTACGTGTCCTCGTGGGTGTTCGCGCAGTACCACCGGGAGCGGGCCGCCCACCAGGCCACGATTCGCGCGCTCGTCCAGGCCGTCGACATCAAGGACGGGTACACCCGCGGGCACAGCGAGCGGGTCGGGCAGGCGTCGATGATGATCGCGCGGGAACTCGGCATGGACGACGAGCGCGTGGAAGTGCTGCGGTTCGCCGGGATCCTGCACGACGTGGGCAAACTCGGTGTGCCCACGCGGTTGTTGCGCAAGGACGGGCCGCTGACGCCCGAGGAACGGCGGGTCATCGAGCTGCATCCCGAGTACGGGCACGAGATGGTGCGCGGCATCGGTTTTCTGGGGGAGGCGCGGTCGGCGATCCTGCACCACCATGAGCGACTGGACGGCAGCGGGTATCCGTACGGGCTGGTGGGGGCGCAGATTCCGGAGTTCGCGCGGGTGGTGGCTGTCGCCGACGCGTTCGACGCCATGACGTCCACGCGGTCTTATCGACGGGCTCGGCCTGTCGATGTGGCCGTGGAGGAGCTTGAGCGGTGTGCGGGGGCGCAGTTCGATCCGGGGATGGTGGGGGCCCTTGTGCGGGCCTTGGACCGATACGGCTGGCATCCCGCCGTTACCGCCGATCTTTACCCGCCCACTCCACCCGTTTCCAGCACGCTACAAGGGGACCTACAAAAATCCGTCGGGCGGAGGGCTCCATGAGTGCCCTCACCTCCCGGTTCGTCATCCGGTCCGGCCGTGTTCAGTGGCAGGCAGGTCTCTCCGTCCCCCTCACCCTCGTCCGTTCCCTCACCCTCCTCCTCACCCTCGTCGCCCTCGCCGACACCCTCTGGCACGGCCTCGACGAACGCGGTACCGCCCTCGCCTTCGGCATCCTCATCACGGTCGGCGAACTCAGCCGCTGGTCCGGTGCCGAAGAGCGGGAGTCGGCTCCGCTCGGGGCCGCGGCGGCACTGTCGTACGCGCTGCTCGGGGAGCAGGCCGGACGGCCCACCCATCACGGGGTTCTCCAGGTCGTCGCGGTCGTCGCCGCGGCGGCCCTGCTGGGATGTGTGCCGCATGTGGCCAGGGGACGGGGGCCGACCGTCGACCACCTCACCCGGCGCGTTCTCACCGTCGCCTTCGCCGCTGTCTGCTTCCAACCGCTCTACAACCAGGGCCGGTTGCTGGAGTGGGGCGGCCCGGCGTACGCGCTGCTGCTGATCGCGCTGCTCGTGCTCACCGCGCTGTGCGACGCCGTGCTCGCGGCGGCGCTGGCGCACGCGCGCACCCGGTGGCCGTTCGGGCCGCTGCTGTGGGACGAGCTGCGGGCCACGCTCGGCATCGGGTCGGCCGTGTGTGCGACCGGGGCCGTGATGTCGCTCGCCGTGGCGGTCGTAGGGCTGTGGGCGCTGCCGGTGTTCTCGCTGCCCCTGCTGCTCACCCAGCTGTCCTTCCGGCGGTACGCGGCCGTGCGCGTCACCTATCGGCAGACCATCGCCTCACTCGCGCGGGCGACCGAGATCGCCGGATACACGCCGGCGGGGCACGCGCGACGGGTGGCCGCCCTCAGCAGGGCCGTCGGGCGGGAGCTGGGCCTCTCCGAGCCCGATCTGACCGTTCTGGAGTACGCGGCACTGATGCACGACATCGGGCAGCTCAGCCTTGTCGATCCCGTCCCCGCCGGGGCCACCTCCGCGCTCGCCGCCGACGAACAGCGGCGGATAGCCCTCCTCGGCGGCGCCGTCGTACGCCAGACCGGGGTGGATGCCGAGGTCGCCGTGGTGGTGGAGCGGCAGGCGGACCCGTACCGGGAGCAGCCGGTCACCGCGCGGATCGTCCGGGCCGTGAACGCATACGAGGAGCTGGCCCGGGAAGCAGGGCCGGGAGGGACCCTGACCGCACTGGAGAAGCTGCGCCTGGCCACCGCCCGCGACTATCAGCCGGAGGTCGTGGAGTCGCTGGCCAGGGTGCTGTTGCGGGGTGGCCTTACCCTGCCCCAGGCTGGGTAACCCATGGGTAATGAGCGCCCGTCCGACGGTACGTGGTTGGATGCGAGGAAGAGGGTGTTCGGGGGCACGGGCCAGCCCGGGGCTGCGCTGTCTTCAAGGGACTCTTCAAAGGACCGGCAGGCGGGAATCGTAAGGAACTGGCAGGCGGGAATCGTGAGGATCTTCGGCAAGGGACGACACCGGCCCTCCGCCTCATGGCGGCAGGCCACCGACCGTGCGTTCACGCTGATCGGCGACGGCCGGTACGAGGACGCGGGAGCGCTGCTGACGCGCGCCGCGGACCTGGAGCCGTGGCTGTCCGAGTCCTGGTTCAACCTGGCCCTGCTGCACAAGTTCCGGCACGACTGGGAGCAGGCCCGGGCGGCCGGTCTCCGGGCCGTCGCGCTGCTCGACCGGGAGACCGGCGCACCTGACTGGTGGAACGTGGGCATCGCGGCCACCGCCTTGCAGGACTGGCCACTGGCCCGGCGCGCCTGGCAGGCGTACGGGCTGCGGGTGCCCGGCGGCGCCGCCGTCCCCGGGGAGCCGGTGGGCATGGACCTGGGCAGTGCGGCCGTACGGCTGTCTCCGGAGGGTGAGGCCGAGGTGGTGTGGGGGCGCAGGCTGGATCCCGCCCGCGTCGAGGTGCTGTCCATTCCGCTGCCGTCGTCCGGGCGGCGCTGGGGCGAGGTCGTGCTGCACGACGGGGTGCCCCACGGGGAGCGGACGACCGCGGCCGGGCACGCCTATCCCGTGTTCGACGAGATCGAGCTGTGGGCGCCGTCACCGGTGCCTACCTGGGTGGTCCTCCTTGAGGCGGCCACCGAGGACGACCGGGACGCGCTGGAGCAGCTGGCCGCCGATGCCGGGTTCGCCGCGGAGGACTGGTCTTCGTCGGTGCGGTTGCTGTGCCGGATGTGTTCCGAGTCGCGGATGCCGTCCGATGAGGGTGACGGTGAGCATCTGGATCCCCATGACCACAGTGAGCCCGGGCATCCTGGGCCGCTGGGGCACCGTACGGATGGGCAGCTGTGGGTGCCTGAGCGGGAGTGTGGGGTGGCTGCGCCGGCTGGGCTGGTGCGGGGGTTGTTGGACGGGTGGGTTGCCGACAGTCCGGATTCCCGGGACTGGCGGGATTTGGAAGAGGTCTGCTGAGGGCTGTGGGTTCGCTGTGGGCCGGTGGGGGCTTGTCGCGCCCACGCGGCGGAGCCGCATATGGACACAGCCCCGCGCCCCTTTCGGGGCGCGGCTGCCCCACCGCACGTCTGAAGGGCGCCGGTCGGTCCCCGTACCCTGTATGAGCACCACACCCCTGGTTTCGAGGAAGGCGTACGTCGGTCATGGCGCAGCAGGACACCGATCAGCAGCACGTGGGCGTGCTCCCCGTGGACGACGAGGGCTTCGTCATCGACACCGAGGACGGCGAGGAGCGTGAGGCGGCCTACCGTGAGCGTGGGACCTCGCGGCCGATCACGGTCGTCGGGAACCCGGTGCTGCACAAGGAGTGCAAGGACGTCACCGAGTTCGGGGACGAGCTGGACCAGCTGGTCGCCGACATGTTCGCCAGCCAGCGCACCGCCGAGGGCGTGGGCCTGGCCGCGAACCAGATCGGCGTCGACCTGAAGGTCTTCGTCTACGACTGCATGGACGACGAGGGCAAGCAGCACGTGGGCGTCGTCTGCAACCCCGTGCTCGTCGAGCTGCCCGCCGAGCAGCGTCGCCTGGACGACAGCAACGAGGGCTGCCTCTCGGTGCCGACGGCGTACGCGCCGCTGGCCCGCCCCGACTACGCCGAGGTCACCGGGCAGGACGAGAAGGGCAACCCGATCAAGGTGCGCGGCACCGGCTACTTCGCGCGCTGCCTCCAGCACGAGACGGACCACCTGTACGGCTACCTGTACATCGACCGGCTCTCCAAGCGCGAGCGCAAGGACGCGCTGCGGCAGATGGCCGAGAACGAGCCCCGCTACGCGATCGTCGCGAACGACTGACGTAGCACAGCGGCCGTTGTCACGCACGGCTGTGACAGAAAATGACCGGTGGGGTTCTCGATCTCTCGTGAGTCCCGTTCGTTGATCTCCTCGTACGGCGTCTGGACAGGTACCTCCTGACCAGGCGCCGTTCGTGTGTACGTCGCACGTTCGATCCCTTGTGCTCCTCTAGTGATCCATATTCAGTCATACGAGGGGAGATTCTCGGCACCATGGGGTAGTGAACGATGCAAATCCGTTCCCAGAACGGTCAGTTGTGGTGCTGAATGGGAAGTGCGGGGGTACGCAACGGCGCACGCCCGGCACAGCGGGAGGGGTGTAGCGCCAACAGGCGGCTGAGAGGGGTTTGTTCGTGCATGCTTTCTCACAGAGCACTTCATCGACACCGACAGCGGTCGCGGTACCACCGGCGCTCTCTCTCCCGGTGATCGAGGCAGCGTTTCCCCGTCAACTGCACCCGTATTGGCCCAGGCTCCAGGAGAAGACCAGGGCCTGGCTGCTCGAAAAGCGGCTCATGCCGGCGGACAAGGTCGAGGAATATGCCGACGGCCTGTGCTACACCGACCTCATGGCGGGCTACTACATTGGCGCCCCCGACGAGGTCATGCAGGCGATAGCGGACTTCAGTGCGTGGTTCTTCGTCTGGGACGACCGCCACGACCGCGATGTCATCCACGGCCGGACGGACGCCTGGCGGAGGCTCAGGTTCCAGTTGCACGCGGCCCTCGACTCCCCCCGGGACCATCTGCGCCACCGGGATCCCCTGGTCGCGGCGTTCGCGGACAGCATGGTGCGCCTGTACTCGTTCCTCAACAAGAAGTGGAACGAGCGGTTCGCGCTCCACTTCCACGCGGTGATCGAAGCGTACGACCGGGAATTCCGGAACCGTTCCTCCGGCACCGTCCCCACAGTCGAGGAGTATCTCGAACTCCGCCGGCTGACGTTCGCGCACTGGATCTGGACCGACCTGCTGGAACCGAGCGCGGGCTATGAACTCCCCGCCATGGTACGGAATCACCCCGCATATCGGAGGGCGGCACTGCTCAGCCAGGAATTCGCCGCCTGGTACAACGATCTGTGCTCGCTACCCAAGGAAATAGCGGGCGACGAATTCCACAATCTCGGAATCAGTCTCATTCACCATGAAGGGCTGACTCTCGAAGAATCCGTCGTAGAAGTACGACGACGGGTCGAGGAATGCATCAACGAATTCCTCGTCGCCGAACTGGACGTATTACGGCTCGCCGACACCCTCGCGGACGGGACAGTGCGGGGAAATGCGGCGAGCGTCGCCGTGACGGCGTGCCTCGGCAATATGCGGAACTGGTTCAGCTCCGTGTACTGGTTCCACCACGAGTCGGGCCGGTACATGGTCGACAACTGGGACGACCGCGCCACACCCCCGTACGTCAACAATGAAGCGGCAGGTGAGAAATGACCGTCGAGTCTGTACGTCCCGAGGCGCCTCAGGTGCTGGAGCCGCTGTCCACCCCGCCCCTCGCGGGGGGCGGAATACCCGGCCTCGGACACGGCTGGAAACTGGTCCGCGACCCGCTGGGCTTCCTGGCCCAGCTGCGCGACCACGGCGACGTCGTCCGGCTCAAGCTGGGCCCCAAGACGGTGTACGCCGTCACCACCCCCGAGCTCACCGGAGCGCTGGCGCTCAGCCCCGACTACGAGATCGGCGGCCCGCTGTGGGAGTCCCTCGAAGGGCTGCTCGGCAAGAAGGGCGTCGCGACGGCCAACGGGCCGCTGCACCGGCGCCAGCGGCGGACGATCCAGCCCGCGTTCCGGGCCGACGTCATCCACGAGTACGGGTCGATCATGGAGGAGGAGGCGCGCGCGTTCGCGGCGCGCATGGTGCCGGGGAAGACGATCGACTGCACGTCGGAGTCGTTCCGCGTCGCCGTCCGCATCGCGTCCCGCTGTCTGCTGCGCGGCCAGTTCATGGACGAGCGGGCCGAGCGGCTGAGCATCGCGCTCGGCGACGTGTTCCGCGGCATGTACCGGCGCATGGTCATCCCGGCCGGGCCGCTCTATCGGCTGCCGCTTCCGTCCCACCGCCAATTCGACCGCGCATTGGCCGATTTGCATGACATCGTCGACGAGATCATCGACGAGCGGCGGGCATCTGGTCAAAAGCCGGACGATTTGCTGACGGCATTGCTGGAAGCGAAGGACGACAACGGCGCCCCCATCGACGAACAGGAGATCCACGACCAAGTCGTCGCGATACTCACCCCCGGCAGCGAAACCATCGCGTCCACGATCATGTGGCTCCTGCAAGCACTCACCGAACACCCGGAACAGGCGGACAAGGTGAGCAAGGAGGTCGAATCCGTCACGGGCGGCCGGCCCGTCGGATTCGACGACGTCCGGAGGCTGTCGCACACGAACAATGTCGTCGTCGAGACGCTGCGTTTGCGCCCCGCCGTTTGGATATTGACGCGGCGCGCGGTGACCGAAACCGACCTGGGCGGCTATCGCATTCCGGCCGGTGCCGACATCGTCTACAGCCCGTACGCGATCCAGCGCGATCCCCGGTCGTACCAGCAGCACCTGGATTTCGACCCCGACCGCTGGCTTCCGGAACGGTCCAAGGACCTGGCGAAGTACGCGATGCGCCCGTTCAGCGTGGGCAACCGGAAGTGCCCGAGTGACCACTTCTCGATGGCCCAGCTCAGCCTGATCACGGCGACCGTGGCGTCCAGGTGGCGCTTCGAGCAGGCGTCCGGCTCCAACGACGCGCCCCATGTCGGCATCACCCTGCGGCCGCACGAACTGCTGCTCAAGGCAGTGCCCCGCTAGCACCTCTCCGGCATGCCGCGCCGGAAAGGCCCTGGCCCCGCGCGTCTACTGGCGCGCGTTCAGGCAGCCCGCGGGCCCCTGAACGTGCGCCGGTACGCCTGCGGGGTCGTCCCCAGACTCCGGACGAACTGATGGCGCAGCGCGGCCGCGTTCCCGAACCCGGTGCGGCCCGCGACCGCGTCCATCGTCTCGTCCGAGGACTCCAGCAACTCCTGGGCCAGCAGCACCCGTTGACGCAGGATCCAGCGATACGGCGTGGTGCCGGTCTCCTGCTGGAAACGGCGCGCGAAAGTGCGCGGGGACATATGGGCGCGGGCCGCGAGCTGCTCGACGGTCACCTCCTCGTCGAGGTGCTGCTGCATCCACACCAGCACCTCGCCGACCGTGTCGCAGGGGGAGCGGGGCAACGGGCGCTCGATGTACTGGGCCTGGCCGCCGTCGCGGTGCGGCGGTACGACCATGCGGCGGGCGATGGCGTTGGCGACCTCCGGGCCGTGCTCCTTGCGCACCAGGTGCAGACAGGCGTCGATTCCGGCCGCGGTGCCCGCCGAGGTGATCACCGGGTCCTCGTCGACGTACAGCACGTCCGGCTCGACGATCGCCCGCGGATACTGCCGGGCGAGCGCCTCCGCGTGATGCCAGTGCACCGCGCAGCGCCGCCCGTCGAGCAGCCCGGCCGCGCCCAGCACGAAGGCGCCGGAGCAGACGCTGAGCACCCGGGCGCCGCGCTCGACGGCGCGGCGCAGCGTGTCGAGCAGTGCGGGCGGGTAGTCGCGCACGGCGTAGGTGTCCCCGGCCGGCACGACGACGAGGTCGGCCTCGTCGAGCCGGTCGAGGCCGTGCGGGGTGGAGACGGTGAACCCGGAGACATGGGTGCCGAGGGTCGGGCCCTCGGCCGAGGCGATCGCGAAGTCGTACACGGGCAGCCCCTCGTCGCTGCGGTCGAGGCCGAACACCTCGCAGACGACGCCGAGTTCGAAGGGATGCACACCGTCGAGCAGCACTGCGGCCACGTTCTTCAGCATGTTCTCCAGTGTGCCTCGGAAGTGGCAGTAATTCGAGGGTGTGCGGCAGTCCTGCCACTGCCGGTAAGGAGTCATCGGCGCGACAGTGGTGTTCATGGAGACGCTGATGAACCACCACGACACCATCGTCGGACTACTGACCGTCCTCGGGATCTTCGTGGTCCTGGCTCTGCCGGCGCTGGTCGGCCTGGCCCGCGAGCGGCGCGTCGACCGTCAGCTAGGGCTTCGTGACCACCACGGTGACCGTCCACTCCTGAAGGCCTTTGCACGAGATCCGGGCCGGGTCGCTGGGGCACAGCGGACGGGACGACGTCAGGTGGGCCGTACCGGCAGAGACCGCCTTGAAGGCGGCGGACGCGTCGCCCGCCTGAAGGACGATGCCGCTGTTGGTGGCTGCTAGGCCGCCACCGTCGGCCTTGACCGGTGACCAGGGCTTGCTGGTCGTGCCGTCGAGGCTGATGCGGAGCACCTCGCCCGTCGTCAGGCAGAAGGTGTGGCCGGTGTCGGCGGCGCCGAGCTCCGCCTTCGCCTCCGTACAGCCCTTGTGGGACGTCGTGGGGGACGGCGACACGGTGCCGCTGCCGCCCGCGTCGCCCCCGCTCTGGGTGCCGCAGCCCGCGAGAAGAAGCGTTACGGCGGCGAGGGGTGCCACCGCGAGGGCGAGGGTCCGGCGGTGGATCGTACGGTGCAAGCGCATGGGGGGCCTCCTTGCGGCTTGGACGTGCCACCCGCCGATCAGGATCCCGTCGTGATCCTTTTTCTCGATCCCTTTTCTGGATCCTCTTCCGGGCGCGGAAAGGCCCTGACCGCCGTGGCGGCCAGGGCCTTCGTGCGTCAGCTGGTCGTGACGGCGGTGTCGTCGACGACGAAGCTGGTCTGGAGCGAGGAGTCCTCGACACCGCTGAACTTCAGGGTGACGGTGGACCCGGCGAACGAGGACAGGTCGAACGTCTTCTGGGCGTAGCCCGAGGCGGCGTTGAGGTTCGAGTACGTCGCCAGAGTGGTCGATCCGGCGGTGACCGTCAGCTTGTCGTACTGGCTGCTGGTGGTCGTCTCCGCCGTGTCGATGTGCAGGTAGAAGGTGAAGCTGGCCTTGCAGCCGGACGGGATGGTCACCGACTGGGAGAGCGTGTCGGTGTGCGTCGAGCCGTAGCCGTCCAGCCAGGCCTTGTACGAGCCGGCGTGGGCGGCCTCACTGCTGGAGCTGGTGATGACACCGCTGGTGGCGGTCCATGTGATGTTGCCCGACTCGAAGCCCGGGTTGCCGAGCAGCTGCGCCGAGGTGCAGGTGCCGCCGCCGGAGGTGCTGACGGTCCAGGTGAAGGAGGCCGAGCCGGAGGCGCCCGTGCTGTCGGTCGCGGTGACGGTGGTGCTGTAGGTGCCCGCCGTGCTCGCGGTGCCGGAGATCAGGCCGGTGGAGCTGCTGATGGACAGCCCGGTCGGCAGGCCGCTCGCGCTGTAGGTGAGGGTCGCGCCCGCGCTGTCGCTGGCCGAGATCTGCAGGCTGACCGAGCCGCCGGTGGCGGTGGACTGGCTGCCCGGGTTGGTGACGGTCACCGTGTTGCCGGTGCTGGTGCCCGAGGTGAAGGCGGCGGTGCCGTTGGGGGTGCCCCAGCCGGTCGGGCCGTCGTAGCCGGTGGCCGCGGTGCAAAAGTACGAGGTGGAGCAGGAGCCGTTGTTTCCGCTGGTCACGTCGTACAGGTTGGAGGTGTGCGAGTACGGGTACTTCGCCGGGTAGTCGCTGGAGCCCGGGGTGCCCGCGAGGGCGTACACACCCGCGATGATCGGCGCCGAGGCACTCGTACCGCCGTAGACGGCCCAGCCGGAGCCGCCGTAGGTGTCGTAGACGGCCACGCCGGTGGCGGGGTCGGCGACCGCGGAGACGTCGGACTCCATCCGCTTGGTGCAGCCGGTGTCGGTCTGCCAGCTCGGCTTGGCGTCGTACGCGGAGCAGCCCGAGCCGGTGCCCTCGGTGCTGCTGGTCTTCCAGACCGACTCGCTCCAGCCGCGGGTGGTGGAGGAGGTGGAGAGCGCGGTGCCGCCGACGGCGGTCACGTACTGGGACGTGGCCGGGTACTCGGCGCCGTAGCCCGAGTCACCCGAGGAGACGGTGATGGCGACGCCCGGGTGCTTGAAGTACGAGGTGTCCTCGCTGGTCTGGGAGGAGGACTCGTCACCGCCCCAGCTGTTGGAGACGAACTTCGCGCCCAGGGTCACGGCCTCGTTCTCGGCGGTGCCGAGGTCCGAGTCGGTGGCCGAGTTGGCCTCGACGAGGATGATGTTGCAGTTCGGGCAGACCGCGCTGACCATGTCGATGTCGAGCGCTTCCTCGCCCGCCCAGCCGGTGTCGTTCGTCGGCAGGGAGCTGGTCGAGCCGGTCTGGCTGACCTGCTTGAAGCAGCCGTTGGCCTTGGTGCAGGCCGACAGGCCGAACTGCGAACGGTAAGTCGCCAGGTCCGACTCGGCGTTGGGGTCGTTGTACGCGTCGACCACGGCGACGGTCAGGCCGGAGCCGCCGGTCGAGGGCAGGTTGTAGGCGCTGTGCAGGTTGGCCGGGCTGAGGCCGGACACCGCGGCGGCCGCGTTCGGGGAGACGGCGGCGGCCAGCTTCTGCGCGATGTCGGTACGCCGCTGCGCGAAGCAGGACATCTGGCCGGGCTTGGCGGTCTCGGCGCACAGGTGCTTGGTCGCGACCTTCTGGCCGGCTTTGCCCGTCGAGTGGACCGCCTGCCGGGCGGGATCGGTGAGGGCCTTCGCGTTCTGACTGGTCCGGGAGACGTGCGCGGCGGGCGCCGGCTGCGCGTCCGCGGGCGGGGCCGCGGCGAATCCGGCGACGCCGAGGGCGAGGGCCGGGAGCGCGGCGGTCAGAAGTCTTCGCAGGCTCCGGGCGGGTCTGTTCGGGGGTATCTCGCGCATGGGGGGTGCTGCCTCCATCGGTTGAGGCCGGTGCCGCGAAGGCCTGGGTGGGGCCGTACACGACTCCATGGCCGGGAGTGGGGTTCTCGGCGCACAAGTGGCAGGCCCGTGACGCGCGTAGCGTCGAGACAGCGGAGCAGCCGCCATGGACCGTTCTGGGCTGTCGTGGGCATGACACTTCGATCGTCCTGTGACGCCGTTGTGTACGTGACGCGGCGGGACGGCCAGAACGTAGCCCCGTCCGATGGCGTGCGAACAGGCGTGCCGGAAGAACTTTGCCGCCCCATGGCTGCTCCATGGACGGCGCATAGCCGCCTCATGGGCGGGACGCGACGACGCCGGGCCGCACATGCGGCCCGGCGTCGTCGGTGATGCGCCGTCAGAGTCCCTGTGGGACGGGCGGTCTAGAAGTCCTCGTCGAGGTCGACCGTGCCCTCCACCGCGACCTGGTACGCGGACGGGCGCCGCTCGAAGAAGTTGGTCAGCTCCTGAACACCCTGGAGCTCCATGAAGGAGAAGGGGTTCTCGGAGCCGTAGACCGGTGCCAGGCCGAGGCGTACCAGGCGCTGGTCGGCGACGCACTCGAGGTACTGGCGCATCGACTCGGTGTTCATGCCGGGCAAGCCTTCGCCGCAGAGATCGCGACCGAACTGGAGTTCCGCCGCAACCGCTTCCTTGATCATGTCGGTGATCTGTCGGCCGAGTTCCTCATCGAAAAGGTCGGGCTCTTCCTTCCGTACGGTGTCGACGAACGCGAACGCCGCGTCCATGTGGCAGCTTTCGTCACGGAAAACCCAATTCGTCCCCGTCGCCAGGCCGTGCAGCAGACCCCGGCTGCGGAACCAGTAGACGTACGCGAAGGCGCCGTAGAAGAAGAGGCCCTCGATGCACGCGGCGAAGCAGATCAGGTTGAGCAGGAAGCGGCGGCGGTCGGCCTGGGTCTCCAGGCGGTCCAGCTTCTCGACCTCGTTGATCCACTTGAAGCAGAACTCGGCCTTCTCGCGGATGGAGGGGATGTTCTCGACGGCGTCGAAGGCGGCGGCGCGGTCGTCCGGGTCGGGGAGATAGGTGTCCAGCAGGGTCAGATAGAACTGGACGTGGACCGCTTCTTCGAAGAGCTGCCGGGAGAGATACAGGCGCGCCTCGGGGGAGTTGATGTGCTTGTACAGCGTCAGCACGAGGTTGTTCGCCACGATCGAGTCGCCCGTCGCGAAGAACGCGACCAGCCGTCCGATCATGTGCTGCTCGCCCTGCGAGAGCTTCGCGAGGTCGGCGACGTCCGAGTGGAGGTCGACCTCCTCGACGGTCCAGGTGTTCTTGATCGCGTCCCGGTAGCGCTCGTAGAAGTCGGGGTAGCGCATGGGGCGGAGGGTGAGTTCGAAGCCCGGGTCGAGCAGGTTCTTGTTCTCGCTGGTCATTACTGGCACGCCTCGCAGGACTCGGGGTTCTCAAGGGAGCAGGCGACGGCGTCGGGGTCGGCCGCCTGCTGGACGGGGATGGTCTTCTCGGGCTGCGTCTGCGCCTGGGCGGCGCGGGCGATGCGGGTCGCCGGGCGCGAGCGCAGGTAGTACGTCGTCTTCAGGCCCGACTTCCAGGCGTAGGCGTACATCGAGGAGAGCTTGCCGATGGTCGGCGTCTCCAGGAACAGGTTCAGCGACTGGGCCTGGTCGAGGAACGGGGTGCGGGCGGCGGCCATGTCGATGAGGCCGCGCTGCGGGATCTCCCAGGCCGTGCGGTACAGGTCGCGGACGTCCTGCGGCACCCAAGTGAAGCCCTGCACCGAGCCGTTGGACTCGCGCAGCGCCTCCCGGGTCTGCGCGTCCCACACGCCGAGCTTCTTCAGCTCGGCCACCAGGTAGGAGTTGACCTGGAGGAACTCGCCGGAGAGCGTCTCGCGCTTGAAGAGGTTCGAGACCTGCGGCTCGATGCACTCGTACACGCCCGCGATCGACGCGATGGTGGCGGTGGGGGCGATGGCGAGGAGGAGCGAGTTGCGCATGCCGACCGCGGCGATACGTTCCCGCAGGGCCGTCCAGCGCTCCGGCCAGGTGAGTTCCACGTCGAAGTGGTCGGGGTGGAGGACTCCGCGGGCCGTACGGGTCTTCTCCCAGGCCGGGAGCGGGCCGCCCCGCTCGGCGAGGTCCGCGGAGGCCTCGTACGCGGCGAGCATGATGCGCTCGGCGATACGGGTGGAGAGGGCCTTGGCCTCGGGGGAGTCGAAGGGGACGCGCAGCTTGAAGAAGACGTCCTGGAGGCCCATCGCGCCGAGGCCGACCGGGCGCCACTTCGCGTTGGAGCGGCCCGCCTGCTCGGTCGGATAGAAGTTGATGTCGACGACGCGGTCGAGGAAGGTGACGGCCGTGCGGACCGTCTCGTCCAGGCGGTCCCAGTCGATGTCGCCGGCCGCCGTGTCGACGAACGCGCCCAGGTTCACCGAGCCCAGGTTGCAGACCGCCGTCTCGCCGTCGTCCGTGACCTCCAGGATCTCGGTGCACAGGTTCGAGGAGTGGACGGTGTGGCCCGGCTCCGCCGTCTGGTTGGCGGTGCGGTTGGCGGCGTCCTTGAAGGTCATCCAGCCGTTGCCGGTCTGCGCGAGGGTGCGCATCATGCGGCCGTACAGGTCGCGGGCCGGGATGGTCTTCTTGGCGAGGCCCGCCTCCTCCGCCTTGCGGTACGCGGCGTCGAACGCGTCGCCCCACAGGTCGACCAGCTCGGGCACGTCGGCCGGGGAGAAGAGGGACCAGACGCCGTCCTCATTCACCCGGCGCATGAACTCGTCCGGGATCCAGTGCGCGAGGTTCAGGTTGTGCGTACGGCGGGCGTCCTCGCCGGTGTTGTCGCGCAGCTCCAGGAACTCCTCGATGTCGGAGTGCCAGGTCTCCAGGTAGACCGCGGCCGCGCCCTTGCGCCGGCCGCCCTGGTTCACGGCGGCGACCGAGGCGTCGAGGGTCTTCAGGAACGGGACGATGCCGTTGGAGTGCCCGTTCGTGCCGCGGATCAGCGAACCGCGCGAACGGATACGGGAGTACGACAGGCCGATGCCGCCCGCGTGCTTCGAGAGGCGGGCGACCTGGTGGTAGCGGTCGTAGATGGAGTCCAGCTCGTCCAGCGGGGAGTCGAGGAGGTAGCAGGACGACATCTGGGGGTGCCGGGTGCCGGAGTTGAAGAGCGTGGGGGAGGAGGGGAGGTAGTCGAGGCGGCTCATCAGGCTGTAGAGCGCCGCTACTTCGTCGAGGGCCCTGGTGGTGTCGTCCTCGGCGAGGCCCGATGCCACACGGAGCATGAAGTGCTGGGGCGTCTCGACGACCTTGCGGGTGATGGGGTGCCGCAGGAGGTAGCGGCTGTGCAGGGTGCGCAGGCCGAAGTAGCCGAAGCGGTCGTCGCCTTCGGTGTCGATCAGGGCGTCGAGACGAGCCGTGTGCAGCCGGACGAACTCGGCGGTGCGGTCGGCGATCAGGCCCTCGCGGTGGCCCGTGGTGATCGACTCGGAGAAGGTCGTGACGCCCTGGGAGGCGGCCTCGGCCGCGATGCTGATCGTCAGCAGCCTGGCCGCCAGCTTCGAGTAGGCGGGGTCCTCGGAGATGAGGCCCGCGGCGGCCTCCGTGGCCAGTTCGCGCAGTTCCGTGTCGTCCGCGCGGGCGGAGCGGCCGCGCAGCGCGGCGGCGGCGACCCGGCCGGGGTCGGCGTCGGGGAGGTCGGCGGTGAGGTCGGTCAGGGTACGCAGCAGCGTGGTACCGGGACCGTCGTTCTCCACCGGGGCCTGCACCGGGGCCTGCGGCACGGAAACTGAAGCCGGATCGGCTGGCGCGATGGTCACTTGGGGCTCTCCCTCGCTCGGCACGGGGCCAGGGGAAAGCGGCGGGGCACACGAGCGCGCACGGCGTCGCGTCCACCGGCCCATTCCGCGAGGCCCGGACGTCGTCGGCGCCCGGGCCGGGTGGCCGGGGCGCGCTGTCGGCAGGTCCTCGGACTGACGCGAGTATGTGCGCGCAGATACGCGAACACACACAAGTACACCGTTGCGGGACAGTTCCGGATTCGCACCGGATTCCCCTGCGGCGACAGCGAGCATGAGCATACATCTTGTGCCGGGCTGCGGGAGCACCACCACATGTTGTGTCGCGTCGGTGTCGGGGAGTGCTACTTCGGCTGCGGGTAAAAGATTGCGCAGTTCCCCGCACCCCTAAAAGGGGCGCGGGGAACTGCGCAATTTTCAGCGGGAAGCTAGTGGGTCGCCTCCGCTGTTGCCGCCGGCAGCTTCGCCGCGGCGTTCGGGGCGTCCGCGTCCGCCGTGTAGTCCTCCGGGGACGTCTCGTCCACGCCGTCGGGGGCGTTGAAGGCCCGGAAGGCGAAGGTGAGGACGACGGTCACGACCACGTTGAGGACGAACGCCGTGAAGCCGATGTAGCCGATCTCCCCGATGCCGGGGATCTCCTTCGAGTTGCCGCCGAAGTGATCCTGGGTGGGGGAGGCGATCCCGTACGCGGCGAGCGTGCCGTAGAGCATGCCCACGGCCCAGCCGGCGAGGAGTGCCCAGCGGTGGAACCAGCGGGTGAACAGGCCGCCCACCAGGGCCGGGAACGTCTGGAGGATCCAGATGCCGCCGAGGAGCTGGAAGTTGATCGCGACGGTCTTGTCCATCGTCAGGACGAAGACCAGCGCGCCCACCTTCACCAGGAGCGAGACCAGCTTGGAGACCTTGGTCTCCTGCTGCGGGGTCGCGTCCGGCTTGATGAAGTCCTTGTAGATGTTGCGGGTGAAGAGGTTCGCGGCGGCGATGGACATGATCGCCGCGGGCACGAGCGCGCCGATGCCGATCGCGGCGAAGGCCACGCCCGCGAACCAGTCCGGGAACATGGTCTCGAAGAGCTGGGGGATGGCGAGCTGGCCGTTCGTGACCTTCACCCCGGCCGCGATCGCCATGAAGCCGAGGAGGGCCAGCAGGCCCAGCATCAGGGAGTAGAGCGGGAGGATCGTGGTGTTGCGGCGGATGACGTTGCGGCTGCGGCTCGACAGCGTCGCCGTGATCGAGTGCGGGTACATGAAGAGCGCGAGTGCTGAGCCCAGGGCGAGGGTGGCGTACGTCCACTGGTTCGCCTCGGCGGGGACGATTCCGCCGGCGCCCGCCGCCGTGTACTTGTCGTTCGCCGCCTTGAAGATCTCGTCGAAGCCGCCCAGCTTGATCGGGATGTAGATGATGGCCACCGCGATCACGATGTAGATCAGGGTGTCCTTCACGAACGCGATCAGCGCCGGGGCGCGCAGGCCCGAGGAGTAGGTGTAGGCCGCCAGCACGCCGAAGGCGATGAGGAGCGGGAGGTCCTTCACGAACCAGTTCGTGTTCTCGCCGCCGCCTACGCCCATCACGTCCAGCACGGCCTGGATGCCGACCAGTTGGAGCGCGATGTACGGCATGGTGGCCAGGATGCCGGTGACGGCCACGGCGAGGGACAGGCCCTTGGAGCCGAAGCGGCCGCGCACGAAGTCCGACGTCGTCACGTATCCGTGCTTGTGGGAGACCGACCACAGGCGGGGGAGGAAGGTGAAGATCAGGGGGTAGACCAGGATTGTGTACGGGACCGCGAAGAAGCCGGCCGCGCCCGCCGCGTAGATGGCGGCCGGTACGGCGACGAAGGTGTACGCCGTGTAGAGGTCGCCGCCGAGCAGGAACCAGGTGATCCAGGTGCCGAACGACCGCCCGCCCAGGCCCCATTCGTCGAGGCTGTGCTCGTCGTCCGCCTTGCGCCAGCGCGCGGCCAGGAAGCCCATGACCGTGACGGCCAGGAAGAAGAAGATGAAGACGGCGAGTGCCACGCCGTTCACGCCGTCCTTCATGCTTCGACACCGTCCTTCGCGGCGGCGCGGGCCCGCTGGTCACGCTGCCACAGCTGGTACGCGGTCATCGTGAGGGCGGTCGAGATGATCACCCAGAGCATCTGGTACCAGTAGAAGAACGGGATGCCTATGAAGGCCGGGTCCGTCTTCGCGTACGAGCCGACCCACAGCATCGCCACGAACGGTGCGAACAGACAGAGGGCGATCACTACACGGACCGGCGTCACCACCGGTGGCTTCACTTCAGGCACATCTGACATACGGCGGCTCCGTCCCCTCACTGATCACCTGTGTAACGCGCAGGCAATCTAGGCGACGGTTCCGCCTTTATGGAACCCCCGTCCGCATAGCGGATGTGGAGGGTTCGTGTAGGCGGCCGGTGTTGGCCTCAGCAGCAGCGGAACCCCTGGCGTGGGTCCCGCTCCTGACGGTCCGTCCGCCATCGTTCGAACTCGCGGCGCGAGGGTACGGGTGTGTCCGGATCGTCCTTCCGTAGGTGGGTGACATGGCGGTCGTAGGCGGATTCGTCGGTCAACTCCCTCACGTACCAGCGAATTCCGCGTATTCCCCTTCCCGCGCGGCTAACCGCCCGTTTCAGCGCCGACCGCATCGCGCTCCGCCTCCTCCGTCTGCTCCGTCTTCTCCTCCCTGGTCGGGATCAGCCCGGCCGGAGCGACGATCCTCGACTCCACGTACGGCGCCTCGCTGAGCGTGGACAGTGCCGGGCGGCGTATGTGCCGGACGCACACCCGGGCCGCGTCCGCGATCACGACGACGACGAGGACGGCAAGAATGGCCGAAAGAATGCCGTCCACCGTGGAGTTGGTGACGACGGTGTGCATGTCGTCCATGCTCTTGGCGGGTGGCAGGACCTTTCCCGCGTCGATGCCGTCCTGGTAGACCGAGCGCTGCTTGAAGAAGCCCACGCGCGGGTCGCTGGAGAACACCTTCTGGTAGCTGGCCGTGAGGGTGACCGTGGCGTCCCAGAGGAGTGGAACACCAGTGATCCAGGCCCACTTGAGGCGGCCCGACTTCACGAGCAGGGTCGTGCAGACGGCCAGGGCGACCGCCGCGAGCAGCTGGTTGGAGATGCCGAAGATCGGGAAGAGCTGGTTGATGCCGCCGAGCGGTTCATGGACGCCGACCCAGAGGAAATAGCCCCACAGGGCGGACACGATGGCGCTGGTGATGACGAGTCCGGGTTTCCAGCTGACGTTCTTGAAGGGGCGGTAGACGTTGCCCAGCATGTCCTGGAGCATGAACCGCCCCACGCGGGTGCCCGCGTCGAGTGCGGTCAGGATGAACAGGGCCTCGAACATGATCGCGAAGTGATACCAGAAGGCGCGCAGACCTCCCCCGGTGACCTTGGAGAAGATCTCCGAGACGCCGACGGCGAGGGTGGGCGCTCCGCCGGTGCGGGAGAGCAGGGTCTGCTCCTCGACCTGGTGGGCGGCTTTCGCGAGGTCCGCCGGGGAGATCGTGTAGCCGAAGCCCGCGACCGCGTGCGACGCCGACTCGACCGTGGTGCCGATGACTCCGGCCGGCGCGTTCATCGCGAAGTACAGGCCCGGGTCGATGATGCACGCGGCGACGAGGGCCATGATCGCGACCGACGACTCCATCAGCATGGAGCCGTACCCGATCATCCGGACCTGCGTCTCCTTCTGGATCATCTTGGGTGTCGTGCCGGACGCGATCAGCGAGTGGAAGCCAGAGAGCGCACCACAGGCGATCGTGATGAAGACGAAGGGGAAGAGCGAGCCCGCGAAGACCGGCCCGTTGCCGTGCCGGGCGAAGTCGGTGACCGCGTCCATCTTCAGCGTCGGCAGCGCGATCACGACGCCCAGCGCGAGCAGCGCGATGGTGCCGATCTTCATGAAGGTGGAGAGGTAGTCGCGGGGGGCGAGGAGCATCCAGACCGGGAGAATGGATGCGATGAAGCCGTACGCCACCAGCCAGATCACCAGGGTGGAGGGGGCGAGGGTGAAGGCGCCGGCCCAGGACGACTCGGCGACCCAGCGTCCGGCGACGAGGGCGAGCAGGAGGAGCGCGACGCCGATCAGCGACACCTCGGCGACGCGTCCCGGCCGCAGTACCCGCAGGTAGAAGCCCATGAGCAGGGCGATCGGGATGGTCATCCCGATCGAGAAGGTGCCCCACGGCGACTGCGCCAGCGCGTTCACGATCACCAGCGCGAGCACGCCGAGCAGGATGATCATGATGGCGAAGGTGGCGAGCAGGGCCGCGGCGCCGCCGAACGGGCCGATCTCCTCGCGGGCCATCTGCCCGAGCGAGCGGCCGTCCCGGCGGGTGGAGAAGAACAGCACCACCATGTCCTGGACCGCGCCCGCGAAGATCACGCCGACGATGATCCAGATGGTGCCGGGCAAGTAGCCCATCTGCGCGGCCAGTACGGGTCCGACCAGCGGGCCCGCGCCCGCGATCGCCGCGAAGTGGTGACCGAGCAGCACGCGCCGGTCCGTCGGGTGGAAGTCGATGCCGTTGTTCAGCCGCTCCGCGGGGGTGGCCCGGGTCTTGTCGACCTTGAGCACCTTGTACGCGATGAACTTCGCGTAGAAGCGATAGGCGATGGCGTACGAGCCGAGGGCCGCGGCCACCATCCAGGCGGCCGAGACGTTCTCGCCGCGGGCGAGCGCGAGCACGGACCAGCCCGCGGCGCCGACCAGCGCGACGAGGGTCCAGATGACGATGGTGCGGGGAGTTGCCTTGCGAGCGGATGCTGTTCCAGGGCTTTCGGTGCGCACGGGTCGTCCTCCCGTCCATGGGTGACGGGAGGACCGTAGAGCAGGAAGAGGAGCTGCGCTACACCACGTGCACTACCTCAAGTGGCTTATTTCTGAGGGCACTTGAGTAAGGCGGCCCACCAGAGGCCCCCTAGTCCTGCGGGCGCTTGAGCCTCGCCACGAACTTGTACCGGTCGCCCCGGTACACCGAGCGCACCCACTCCACCGGCTCGCCCTGCCTGTCCAGCGAGTGCCGGGAGAGCATCAGCATGGGCAGGCCGACGTCGGTGCCGAGCAGTCCGGCCTCGCGCGGGGTGGCCAGCGAGGTCTCGATGGTCTCCTCGGCCTCGGCGAGATGGACGTCGTACACCTCGGCGAGCGCGGTGTAGAGGGAGGTGTACTTGACGAGAGACCTGCGCAGCGCGGGGAAGCGCTTGGCGGACAGGTGGGTCGTCTCGATGGCCATCGGCTCGCCGCTCGCGAGGCGCAGCCGCTCGATGCGCAGCACCCGGCCGCCGGCCGAGATGTCGAGCAGCCCGGCGAGGGTCTCGTCGGCGGTGATGTAGCCGATGTCCAGGAGCTGCGAGGTGGGTTCGAGGCCCTGGGCGCGCATGTCCTCGGTGTACGAGGTGAGCTGCAGTGCCTGGGAGACCTTGGGCTTGGCCACGAAGGTGCCCTTGCCCTGGATGCGCTCCAGGCGGCCCTCGACGACCAGTTCCTGAAGGGCCTGCCGCACGGTGGTGCGCGAGGTGTCGAACTCGGCGGCGAGGGTGCGCTCGGGCGGTACCGGCGTGCCGGGCGGCAGTGTCTCCGTCATGTCGAGCAGGTGCTTCTTCAGGCGGTAGTACTTGGGCACGCGCGCGGTACGGATGGGCGCCCCACCCTCGTTCTCCGCACTGCTGACGTCGGTGCTCATGCTCTGCCTTCCCGGCTCCGGATGCCGAAGCGACCGACATCCCCATCGGCCACGGCTCACATCGTGGCACGGCTTCGTGTGCGAGTGTCCCCCCGCACGCTCCGTGATCCCCTCTATATACCGTCGCCGTACCCGTTGGTCTAGTCCACCGCGCGGAGGCGCGTCGCACATGGTGCGCGAACTGGGCTGTCCGTTATGCCACTTACCTAATTAAAGGTCCTTTCATATGTAGGTCCCATAACGGACGGTCGGAGTGCCTGTGAACGCCTTGACACCCCTCTAGGTCTAGGCCAAGCTCCCCGTACTGGTCTACACCATTGGTCCAGTCCCGGCCCCACGGGCGGTACGCGTCGTATGTCACCGCAGGGAGCAGGGGGGTTTATGGCATCCCTGAGGAGGGTGGCGTGAAGCGCAAGCTCATAGCCGCGATCGGTATCGCGGGCATGATGGTCTCCATCGCGGCGTGCGGGAGTGACGACAAGTCCGGGGGGTCGGACAAGGGTGCGGACGCCAAGGAGCTGACCGTCTGGCTCACCGTCGACGCGCAGAACAACTGGCCCGAGCTGGTCAAGGCCGCCGACACGGCGATCAAGGCGAAGCACCCCGGAATCAAGATCAACCACGAGTACTACGGCTGGCCGGACAAGAACACCAAGCTCGACGCGGTCCTCGCCACCGACAAGGCCCCCGACGTGGTCGAGATGGGCAACACCGAGATGCTCGGCTACATGGTCAAGGGCGCCTTCGCTCCCCTCGACGCCTCGAAGTTCGAGCAGTCGGACGCCTGGCTCGACGGCCTCAAGGCCTCGGTCACCTACGACGGCAAGACCTACGGCGTCCCGTACTACGCCGGTGGCCGCGTCGGCAACTGGCGCAAGGACCTCGCCGCTTCGGTCGGCGTGAAGTCCGCCCCGAAGACGTACAAGGAGCTCACCTCCGCCCTGGACAAGATCCAGAAGAAGGAGGGTGACAAGTTCAGCGCCTGGTACCAGCCCACCCGTGACTGGTACGCGGCCATGTCCTTCGTCTACGACGCCGGCGGCTCCATCGCGAAGGAAGACGGCGGCCAGTGGAAGGCCAACCTCTCCTCGCCCGAGTCCATCAAGGGCCTCACCGAGTTCAAGAACGTCGTCGACAAGTACATGCACGGCGACAAGACCAAGGACGAGTCCGACCGTTACATCGTCTACGGCCAGGGCAAGTCCGAAATGATCTTCGGCGCGGCCTGGGAGGGCGCGACCTCCGAGGACCCGAAGAACGACAAGACCGGCAAGCTCAAGGGCAACCTCGAGAACTTCGTGATGCCCGGCCCGTCCGGGAAGAACCTCCCCGTCTTCCTCGGCGGCTCCGACCTCGCCGTACCGGTGAAGTCCAAGGCGCAGGTCGTCGCCGCCGAGTGGATCAACGCGTTCACCGGCGCCAAGGGCCAGAAGGGCCTGATGGGCAAGGGCAACCTGCCCAACAACAAGACCGACCTCGCCACCCTGAAGAACGACCCGGCGACGGTGGTCCCGGCCACGGCGGCCGAGTCCAACTGGTTCGTCCCGATGGCACCGGGCTGGGGCCAGGTCGAGAAGGCCCAGGTCCTGCAGACCATGCTGCAGAACATCGGCACCGGCAAGAAGTCGGTCGCGGACGCCGCGAAGGATGCGGACGCCGCGATCGACAAGGTCATCAACACCAAGTGACCTGAGAGCAGGGCCCCGTCGGTCCTCCCTCGCGGAGGCGCGGGGCCCTGCTCCCCGTACGACCGGGGGGTGAGCCTCCCGTACGACCCGGTCGCGGGCGGGACTTGCTTCCCGTACGACCCGTACGACCTGAGGTACCGCTGAGGAGCGCGCGGATGAGTGCCGCTGAAACGACCACTGCCAAAGTGCCGCCTGCGCGGCAGTCGCCACCACCATCGGCCGCGCGGGAGCAGCCACGGAGAAAGCGGACGAACGGCGGGGCAGCCGTCCCCTGGGCCCTGCTCGCCCCTTGTCTGCTGATTCTCGCGCTGGTCCTCGGCTATCCGCTGGTCCGTCTGGTCACGCTGTCCTTCCAGAAGTTCGGGCAGTCCCAGCTCTGGGGCTTCCAGCCGGCCGAGTCGGTCGGCTTCGACAACTTCAGCAAGGTGCTGGGGGACAGCGAGTTCTGGGCGGTGGTCGTCCGGACGATCGTCTTCGCGGGCGGCTCCGTCATCTTCACGATGGTCATCGGCATGCTGATCGCGCTGCTCCTCCAGCGGGTCTCCGGCTGGGTGAAGACACTCATCAACGTCGTGCTCGTGGCCAGCTGGGGCATGCCCATCATCGTGGCCACCACGGTCTTCAAGTGGCTCTTCGACTCCGACTACGGCGTCTTCAACGCGCTGCTCAGCAAGTTGCCGGGCGTCGACATGGTCGGCCACAACTGGTTCGCCAGCGGCACCCAGGGCCTGGCCGTGATCATGCTCCTGGTGGTGTGGGGCGCGGTGCCGTTCGTCGTCATCACGCTCAGCGCGGGGCTCACCCAGGTGCCGGCGGAGCTGGAGGAGGCGGCGCGCCTCGACGGGGCTGGCGCCTGGGGCGTCTTCCGTTACGTGACGCTGCCGATCCTCAAGCCGATCATCGTGATGCTCACGACCCTCTCCGTCATCTGGGACATGGGCGTCTTCCCCCAGGTCTTCGTGATGCGGGGCGGCCACCCGGAGGCCGAGTTCCAGCTGCTCACCACGTACTCGTACGACCGTGCGTTCGTGGTCAACGACTACGCGCAGGGATCGGCGATCGCCCTGCTGACCGTGCTCCTGCTGCTGGGCGTGGTCGCCGTGTACATGCGTCAGATGCTGAAGATCGGAGAGGTCGAGTGAGCGCGATCACCACCTCGGGGCGTACGTCCTCCGGACCCCGCAAGTCCTCCGGACCCCGCAAGTCCAAGCTCGGCTGGAACCTGCTCGGCCTGCTCGTCTTCGTCACCGCGGGTTTCCCCGTCTACTGGATGTTCAACACGGCCTTCAAGCCGGCCAAGGACGCCATCGACTCGGATCCGAGCCTGTTCCCCACGGCGGTGACGCTCGACAACTTCCGCCGCGCGCTGGACATCGCCGACTTCTGGGGCCCGGTGGGCCGCAGCCTGATCGTGTCCCTGTCGGTGGTCGTGATCGGCATGGTGGTGGGGCTGCTGGCCGCGCTGGCCATCTCCCGCTTCGCCTTCCGCGGCCGGAAGATCGTGATCGTCGGCATCCTGGCGGTCCAGATGGTCCCGCTGGTCGCCATGATCATCCCGATCTTCCTGCTGCTGAACGACCTCGACCAGTACGACAAGCTCTCCGGTCTGATCATCACGTATCTGACCTTCATCCTCCCCTTCACGGTGTGGACGCTGCGCGGCTTCATCGTCAACATCCCGAAGGAGCTGGAGGAGGCGGCGATGGTCGACGGCTGCAGCCGCACGGGCGCCTTCGTCCGCGTGGTCTTCCCGCTGCTGGCACCCGGCATGGTCGCCACGTCCGTGTACGGCTTCATCCAGGCGTGGAACGAATACCTCTACGCCCTCATGCTGTTGAGCCAGAAGAACCAGACCGCCACCGTCTGGCTCGGCAACTTCACCACCAAGCACGGCACCGAGTACGCCCCGATGATGGCCGGTTCCACGATGATGGCCGTGCCGATCGTCGTCCTGTTCCTCATCGTCCAGCGCAAGATGGCCGCGGGGCTGACCGCGGGCGCCGTGAAGGGATAACGCCACCCGATGACGACACTCGCCAGTGGGACGGACACCATCACGCGTGACGCGCTCACCGTCCTCCAACCCGGTTTCACCGGAACCACGGCCCCCGATTGGCTGCTCCGCCGCCTCGGTGAAGGCCTCGCCTCGGTCGGCCTGTTCGGCCGCAACATCGACTCGCCCGAGCAACTCGCCGCCCTGACGGCCCAGTTGCGCGCCGAACGCGACGACGTGCTCGTCGCGATCGACGAGGAGGGCGGTGACGTCACCCGCCTGGAGGTGCGTACGGGGTCCTCGTTCCCCGGCAATCACGCGCTGGGAGCGGTGGACGACATCTCGCTGACGGAGGAGGTGGCCGCCGAACTGGGCCGCCGCCTCGCCGCCTGCGGCGTCAACCTCAACTGGGCCCCGTCCGCCGACGTGAACTCCAACCCCGACAACCCCGTCATCGGCGTACGGTCCTTCGGCGCCGACACCGACCTGGTGGCCCGGCACACGGCCGCCTACGTCACCGGACTCCAGTCCGCGGGGGTCGCCGCCTGCACCAAGCACTTCCCGGGGCACGGCGACACGGCCGTCGACTCGCACCACGCGCTGCCGCGCATCGACGCCGATCTGTCGGTACTGGAGTCCCGCGAACTCGCCCCGTTCCGCGCCGCGATCGCCGCGGGGACGCGCGCCGTGATGAGCGCGCACATCCTCGTCCCGGCGCTGGACCCCGACCGCCCGGCCACCCTCTCCCGCCGCATCCTCACGGGCCTGCTCCGCGAGGAACTCGGCTACGACGGTCTCATCGTCACCGACGGCATGGAGATGCAGGCCATCGCCGCGACGTACGGCATCGAGCGGGGCAGCGTCCTCGCCATCGCGGCCGGCGCGGACGCGATCTGCGTGGGCGGTGGCCTCGCGGACGACGACACGGTACGCCGCCTCCGCGACGCCCTCGTCTCAGCCGTCCGCACCGGCGAACTCCCCGAGGAACGCCTCGCGGACGCGGCGAACCGGGTACGGGCGCTGGCACGTTGGACAGCGGTAGGCGTGGGTGCGAGTGCAGCTGCGGGGACGAGTGCGGGTGCGGGTGCGGGTGATCGTGCCGACGTCGGTCTGGTCGCCGCCCGTCGCGCGCTCACGGTGACCCACGCCGAGACGTACGCCCCGCTCACCGAGGCCCCGTACGTCGCCGCGCTCACCCCGGTCGCGAACATTGCCGTCGGTGACGAGACCCCCTGGGGCGTGGCGGCGGAACTGGCCCGACTGCTCCCCGGCACGGAAACCGGCAGCTTCACCGGCGAGAGCGCGGGCGCCCTGGCCCTCGCCGCCGCGGGCACCCGCCGGATCGTCGCCGTCGTCCGCGACGAACACCGCCACCCCTGGATGGCAGCCGCCCTCGACACCCTGCTCGCCGCCCGCCCCGACACCGTCGTGGTCGAGATGGGCGTACCGCAGTCCCCGCCCCGGGGCACCCTGCACATCGCCACCCATGGCGCGGCACGCGTGTGCGGCCGGGCGGCGGCGGAGGTCATCGCGGGGGAGTAGCGCGGCAGCGATCACCTGACCGCCTGACCGCCTGAACGAAAAGGTGCCGGGCCTCCCTGGGGGAGGCCCGGCACCTTCGTGTGGTCGCTCTGCGTCCGTGACGATCTCTGCCCGTGACGCTCTGCGACCATGGCGATCTGTGCCCGTGACGCTCTGCGACCATGGCGATCTGTGCCCGTGCCGCTAAATCCCCTGCCAGTCCGGCTTGTTGGCGAACGTGTGCCGGAAGTAGTCCGCGAGCTTCAGCTTGGAGGCCGCCGCCTCGTCGACGACGACGGTCGCGTGCGGGTGGAGCTGCAACGCCGACGCCGGGCACACAGCGGCCACCGGCCCCTCGACCGTCGCGGCCACCGCGTCCGCCTTGCCCTCGCCTGTGGCGAGCAGCACCAGGTGCCGTGCCTCCAGGATCGTGCCGATGCCCTGGGTGATGACGTGGTGCGGCACCTGCTCGATGTCGCCCTCGAAGAACCGCGCGTTGTCCACCCGGGTCTGCTCGGTCAGCGTCTTGATGCGGGTCCGCGAGGCGAGCGAGGAGCACGGCTCGTTGAACCCGATGTGCCCGTCCGTCCCGATCCCGAGCAACTGGAGATCGACGCCGCCGGCCTCCGCGAGCGCCTTGTCGTACGCCTCGCACGCGGCCCGCACGTCCTCCGCGGTGCCGTCCGGGCCGATGAACGCGTCCATGCCCAGCCCCAGCGGCTCAAGCACTTCGCGCCGCAGCACCGACCGGTACGACTCGGGATGCTCGGCCGGCAGCCCCACGTATTCGTCGAGCTGAGCGATCCGCGCGCCCGAGGTGTCCACGGCGCCGGAGCTCACCTTGGCCGTCAGCGCCTGGTAGATGGGCAGCGGAGTCGAGCCGGTGGCCACGCCGAGCAGGGCGTCGGGCTTGCGTCGGAGCAGCTCCGCCATGGCCTCGGCGATCAGCTCGCCGCCCGCCTTGGCGTCCGGGACGATGACAACTTCCACGCTGGGCCTGCCGATCTGGAGAGGGACTCAGGGACTCAAGGACTCAGGGGACTCACTGGAACCCTAAAAGGGACACATGTGGTATAGACCAATCTAGCAGAGCCCCTCCCTGTCGTCGCCCTAAGCCCCCGCGATGGCGCCCGGGCCACTGAAGGCGCCCGCCTCACATGAGCGAACCCCCCGTCGCGTCCACCCAGCTCCCCGTGATCCACCGCCCGTCGTCCGACGCCAGGAACGCCACCACGTCCGCCACATCCGCCGGCGCCCCCACCCGGCCCAGCGCCGATATCGCGGAGGCCTGCGCCCATCCGTCCTCGGTCCCGTGCAGGAACTCGGCGGTGTTGTCGGTGTCGATGATGCCCGGGGCCACCGAGTTCACGGTGATCCCCCGGGGGCCCAGCACCTTGGACAGGTCCCGGGTGAAGACGTCCAGGGCGCCCTTCGTCATCGCGTACGCCATCTTGTCCGGCATCACGGCGTTGCGGGCGAGGCCCGAGGAGATGTTGATGACGCGCCCGCCGTCCCGCAGGCGGGAGGCGCCGAGCCGGGTGATGAAGTGCGGTGCCCTCACGTTCACCGCGAACACCTTGTCGTACTCCGTCTCGTCGATCTCGTCGAACGAACGCGACGTACCGATCCCCGCGTTGTTCACCAGGATGTCCAGCCCGTCCGCCTGCCGGTCGAAGGACTCCCACAGGGCCTCCGCGTCGCCCGGCAGCCCGAGCTCCACCCCGATCGCGAACGCCGATCCGCCCGCCGCCTCGATCGCGGCGACCGTCTCCTTCGCGGCCGCCTCATTGCTGCCGTAGTGCACGGCCACCCGCGCCCCGTCCCGTCCGAGCCGCTCGGCGATGCCCCGCCCGATGCCCCTGCCGCCGCCCGTGACGAGTGCCGTCCTGCCGGTGAGCACGCCCATGCCGACGCCCCCTTCGCATTTCACTAGTGGTCGCTACAGAAAAACCGTACAACAGCCCACCGACGTTTCTCTAGCAGCCGCTATAAAATCCATCCCATGGTGAGCAGGCAGCAGACCGAGCCGGGGACCGCCGCACCCGAGGACGCCAGGGTCCTGACCAAGCAGCGCGGCCGTCCCCGTTCCTTCGACCGTGAGACCGCGCTGGAGAAGGCGATCCTCGCGTTCTGGGAGCACGGGTACGAGGCGACCTCCGTCTCCGACCTCACCCGCGTCATGGGCATCGGCGCCCCGAGCCTGTACGCGGCGTTCGGTGACAAGCGGTCGCTCTTCGACGAGGTGGTCCGCGAGTACGGCACGAAGTACGGCTCGTTCGGCGAGCGCGCGCTGGCCGAGGAGCCCACCGCCCGCGGCGCGGTCGAGCGGATGCTGCGCGAGGCGGCCGTCGAGTACACCGACCCGGGCCACCCGCACGGCTGCCTGGTCATCCACGCGGCCACCAACTGCAGCTCGCCCGAGGTCGAGGAGTCCCTGCGCGAGCGGCGCAATGCCAACATCGCCGTCTTCGAGAGCCGTATAAAGGCGGGGATCGCCGCAGGTGAGCTGCCCGCGGACACTGACGCGGCGGCCCTCGCCCGGTACACCGGGGCGGTCATCCAGGGCATGTCCCAGCAGGCCCGCGACGGCGCCACCCGAGAAGAACTGGAGGCGCTGGCGGAACTCGCCATGGCTGTCTGGCCCCGCTCCGCCGCCGATCCGGTCCGTTCATCCGTCAATCCGGCCCGTTCATGAACCGAAGCGGGTTAGTCTGCGTGATGGATGCTGTTGGATGTTGGATAAGCCGACAACAATAAACATCCCCCGGTGCATGGACAGATGATGCGTGGACGCAGGACCATGGTCTAGTCCACAATGCTCGGGTATCGCAATGCTTGAGTAACTGAACAAGCCTCCGTCTTCCCCGCACAGGAAGGCGGACCGAGGAACCGGCGCTCTCTGCCCTGACTGCTCCGGCTCCTCTCTTCGGCCATCGGGACCGCACACCCCGCGGCCGTTGTTGCTCCGGGCTGCGGTGCCGGGAGGGTTGAGGGTCCCTCCCAGGCGCCGCGGCCCGCGGGTGTTTCCGGGCCCGTGCGAAGCCTCCGCGGGACCCGTGCGAGTGGCTGATTTCGGGGCCTGTCGTATCCGCCGGGTACGCTCGCACACGTGCCCTCCATGAACGACCTCGTACGCCAGCACACCGCTCTCGGTGACTCCGATCTCGAGTGGCTGCATCTGCTGGTCTCGGAGTGGCAGCTGCTCTCCGACCTCTCCTTCGCCGACCTCGTCCTGTGGGTGCCCACGCGCGACGGCACCCGCTATGTGTCCGTGGCTCAGATGCGGCCCAACACCGGCCCCACCTCGTACCAGGACGACATGGTCGGCCACCTCGTGCCGCGCGGCCGCCGCCCCATGCTGGATGCCGCGCTCGACGAGGGCCGGATCGTGCGCGAGGGCGACCCGGAGTGGCGCGAGGAGGTTCCGGTACGGGTCGAGTCCATTCCCGTACGACGTGAGGGGCGCGTCCTCGGGGTCATCGCGCGCAACACCAACCTGCTCACCGTGCGTACGCCGAGCCGCCTTGAGCTGACGTACCTCCAGAGCGCCTCCGACCTCGCCCAGATGATCGCGGCGGGCTCCTTCCCGTTCCCGAACCAGCAGGTCGACATGGACGCCTCGCCGCGGGTGGGCGACGGACTGATCCGCCTCGACGCGGACGGCATCGTCCAGTACGCCTCTCCGAACGCGCTGTCGGCGTACCACCGCCTCGGCCTCGCCGCCGACCTCGTGGGCCACAACCTCGGCGTGACCACCGCCGAACTCGCCCCGTCGCGCGGCCCGGTGGACGAGGCGCTGTCCAAGGTCGCCAGCGGCTGGGCGCCCCGCGAGTTCGAGATCGAGAGCGGTGACGGCGTGATCCAGCTGCGCGCGATCCCGCTCAAGCCCAAGGGCACCCGCGTGGGTTCACTGGTGCTGCTGCGCGACGTCACCGAACTGCGCCGCCGCGAGCGTGAGTTGATCACCAAGGACGCGACCATCCGGGAGATTCATCACCGGGTGAAGAACAACCTCCAGACGGTGGCGGCCCTGCTGCGGCTCCAGGCCCGGCGCATCGACTCGGACAAGGGCCGGGAGGCCCTGGAGGAAGCCGTACGCCGGGTCGGTTCGATCGCGATCGTGCACGAGACGCTCTCCCAGAACCTGGACGAGCGCGTGGAGTTCGACGAGATCGCCGACCGGGTGCTCGCCATGGTCGCCGAGATCTCGCCCGGCAAGGTCACCGGCCGGCGCACCGGCCGTTTCGGCATCCTGGACGCCGAGGTCGCGACCCCGCTCTCCATGGTCCTCACGGAGATCCTGCAGAACGCCCTGGAGCACGGCTTCCGTGAGGGCGACCGGGGCACCGTCGAGGTCTCCGCGGTGCGCGGCGGCACCACCAAGGACGCCCGCCTCCTGGTCACCGTCCAGGACGACGGCGTCGGACTTCCGGAAGGATTCGATCCGCACCGCTCGGGCAACCTCGGTCTGCAGATCGTACGGACGCTGGTGGAGGGCGAGTTGGGCGGCACCTTCGACATGGTGGCGGCTCCGGAGCGCGGGACCCAGGTGATCCTGGACATCCCGGTGCTGGCTCACAAGTAATCGGCACCCGTACGCGGCCGGCGCCCACAAGTAATCCACAGACATGCACAGGTAATCCACGCGGACGCAAACAGCAATGAGCCCCGGACCACTTGGTGGTCCGGGGCTCACGCTCACGTTGCTATGCGCATCGGGGGTACTGCGCGCTGCGGCTCGGGGGCGGGAGATGCGTACTCGCTGTACGCGCCGCCAAGCTCAGGCTCGTGCGGGGTGGGGTGTCAGGCGGTGGCCTGACGGGCCCGGTTGCGGGCGGCGCGACGCTTCATGGCACGGCGCTCGTCCTCGCTGAGGCCACCCCAGACGCCGGAGTCCTGGCCGGACTCGAGCGCCCACTGCAGACACTGCTCCATGACGGGGCAGCGGCGGCAGACGGCCTTGGCTTCCTCGATCTGCAGCAGCGCAGGACCGGTGTTGCCGATGGGGAAGAAGAGCTCGGGGTCTTCCTCGCGGCAAACGGCGTTGTGACGCCAGTCCATGGCTGCTACCTCTCCTTGGTATTACATGCAAGTTGCTTGTGAATGTGAACGCTTTCACGAATCCCTCAACAAGTGAAGGGCCGACTGTCAGATGACCTGACGTGGTCCTGTGATTTGAGGAGGGGTTCTGGCTCTCTGTGGGGCCGATGTTGCGGGCCGTCCCGATCGCCACGTAGAGACTCGCAAACCTCAGCGGCGGATACAACCCCTTCTGGAAAGTTTTTTTTGATTCCTCGGTGTCGACTAGGTCACAGCCGTACTTCCATGGGGTGGACCCTGGTCTAAACGTTCGAGTGAAAGGACTTTGGGCCCTTCCGCTCACACAATCACACGCAGTGCACGGCGTACGCCTGTGAACGTCACGCTGGTGCGCAGTCCGAGGTGGTCACCGTCCATCTGAAGGGGGAGCGGCACCTTCGAATGCAAGGTGAAGTCCGTCAGATCGTGCAGGGACACCGCATGCTTGCCATGGGGTCCGCGCTCGGGGGACGAAGTGAGCAACTGCGTGGCATACCGGGCAACCGCGGGCGTCGACATGCGGCTGAGACCGAGTACGTCGAGTCCGGTATCGAACGAGGCCTTAGGTGAGGCGTACACCGGACGATTGCCGAGAAACGTCCACGGCGAGGTGTTGCAGATTATGGACAGGACCAGATCGGTGACCGGGTCCGCGCCGGGGCGCTCCAGCGTGATCGTTCCGTGCCGGCGGTGAGGTTCGTCCAAAAACTGGCGTACCGCTTGGCGGAGATACAGCGCATGCGTGGAGCGCCGGCCGCGCTCGCGCTGCTGTTCGACCCGGCCGATCACGCCCGCGTCGAAGCCGAGGCCGGCGCAGAAGGTGAACCAGCGGGAGGGCACGGCTTCGTCCTCCGTGCCGGGTGTGCCCGCGGCGAGGCCGAGGCCGATCGTGCGCTCGCGCTCCTCGCGCAGCGCGTCCAGCAGGGCGCCGGTGGCCTCCACGGCGTCGTTGGGCAGGCCGAGAGCGCGCGCGAAGACGTTGGTGGAGCCGCCGGGGACCACGGCGAGGCGGGGCAGGCGCTCCGGGTCGGGGCCGTGGTGGAGCAGGCCGTTCACGACCTCGTTGACCGTGCCGTCGCCGCCGAGGGCCACGACCAGGTCGATGTCCTTGCTCTCCGCGGCCTGCCGGCCGAGGTCCCGGGCGTGCCCGCGGTACTCGGTGGTGACCGCCTCCAGCTTCATCTCGCTGGCCAGTGCGTGGATCAGTACGTCACGCGTACGCGCACTTGTGGTGGTTGCTGCCGGATTGACCACGAGAAGTGCACGCATGAGATGCAGCGTACCTACTGGGTGGTACTGATCCCAGGCCGAGGTAGGGATCAGGTAAGAGCTCGGGCGTGACGCTGCGCACGCGGAGCGGCCGGCTCCGGAACGTGCCCCGGCGTCCCCGCCGCCCGGAGGCGGCCCCCGGGCCCATCGGCCGCCGGTGGCCGACGGCTACTCTTCGGGGGTGAGCCCTGAGCAGAATCCCACCCCCGACGCCCCCGCCGCAGTACCCCGCCCCGGGCGGCTGACCGCCGCGGCGGCGCTGGCCGCGCTGGAGGGGCTCGCGCTCGTCGCCGGCGGCGTCTACATCCTCGTCCTCGGCCTCACGGGTGCCCCCGACGACCGTCGGCAGGCCGTCACGGGCGGTGTCACGCTGATCGTGCTCGCCCTGCTGCCGCTGCTGGCCGCGCGCGGCCTGCTGCTGCGCCGCGGCTGGAGCCGGGGCCCGGCCGTCATCACCCAGATCATGGCGCTGCCGGTGGCCTACAACCTGCTCCAGGCCGACAGCATCGCTATCCCCGCCGGCATCGCCCTGGCTGTCGTCGCGGTCGCGGCCCTGGTACTGCTCGTGAACCCGGCAACGACGCGGGCCCTCGGAATCCGAGGGCCCGGCGGCGACGTGCAGGATCAGAAGTAACCGACAGCAATCGGTCCTACTCCTCCACGAGCAGCTTCTCGCGCAGCTGGGCCAGCGTGCGGGCCAGCAGTCGCGACACGTGCATCTGCGAGATGCCGACCTCCTGCGCGATCTGCGACTGCGTCATGTTGCCGAAGAAGCGGAGTAGCAGGATCCGCTTCTCTCGCGGCGGCAGATCCTCCAGGAGCGGCTTGAGGGACTCGCGGTACTCGACGCCCTCCAGGGCCTCGTCCTCGGCGCCGAGGGTGTCCGCGACGGCCGGGGACTCGTCGTCCGTGTCGGGGACGTCCAAGGACAGCGTGGAGTACGCGTTGGCGGACTCCAGACCCTCCAGGACCTCCTCCTCCGAGATCCCCAGCTTCTCGGCCAGCTCATGGACGGTCGGGGAGCGGCCGTGCAGCTGCGAGAGCTCCGCGGTCGCCGTGGTGAGCGCCAGCCGCAGCTCCTGAAGACGGCGCGGTACCCGCACCGCCCAGCCCTTGTCCCGGAAGTGCCGCTTGATCTCGCCGACGACGGTCGGGGTCGCGTACGTCGAGAACTCGACGCCGCGCTCCGGATCGAAGCGGTCGACCGACTTGATCAGGCCGATGGTGGCGACCTGGGTGAGGTCGTCCAGCGGCTCGCCGCGGTTGCGGAAGCGGCGCGCGAGATGCTCGACGAGCGGGAGGTGCATGCGGACCAGCTGGTTGCGCAGCTCCGCGTACTCGGCGCTGCCCTCCTTCAGCTTGCGCAGCTCGATGAACATCGCCCGCGCCCCGCTGCGGTCCTGCGGGTCGTGCCGGATGTGCTGGGCGCTCGGCCCGTGCTGCGCGCCCTGCACGCTCTGCGCCCCTGGCTTGTCGTGTCGCTCGTGCTCGCTCATAGTCCCGCCCGTCACCAGCCGCCGCCCTTCCGAGGACGTGCTCAGCGCGGCACCCTCCGGATCCCGTTGCCCGTCGCTCTGGCCGGAGAGCTTCTCCCGTTCGTCCTCGTCGACCGGCGCTGCCTCTGAAGACGCTTCGGCGGCCGCCGAGGATGTGCTGTCCTCCGGGTGCGGCCGGGCCTGCTCGGGGATGCCGTCGACGCCGTCCGCCGTGCGCCGCGGCCCGCCGAGGCCGTCGACGCGCTCGGCGGGAAGCTCCCGTGTGCCGCGCTCTTCGTCCCGCACCGGCCCGTCCCCGTTCCTCACGCCGACCCGGGTCCCGCGCCGCGCTGTTTGTAGAGGCTGATGTAAACGGTCTTGTCCTCGGCGACGGTCGAGTCGACCTTGCCTGCGAGAGCCGAGAGGACGGTCCACGCGAAGGTGTCCCTGGCGGGGGCGTGACCGTCCGTGGTCGGGGCCGAGACCGTGACCTCCAGCGAGTCGTCGATGAGCCGGAAGACACAGCTGAGCACCGAGCCGGGCACGGCCTGTTGCAGCAGGATCGCGCAGGCCTCGTCGACCGCGATGCGCAGGTCCTCGATCTCGTCGAGGGTGAAGTCCAAACGGGCCGCAAGCCCGGCCGTGGCCGTGCGCAGCACCGACAGGTAGGCACCCGCGGCCGGCAGCCGGACTTCCACGAAGTCCTTCGTCGCGGGCTCGCCTGCGATCTGGGACACCCTCACCTCCATGGTGGTACAAGCTCTTTCGAGCTCTTACGGGGCCGAGGGTCGCCCCCCGGGGTAACGCGCTACGTGGTTCAGCGGTGACGCTACCGCGCTCTGAAGTTTCCTGTCCCGGGGACCCCGTCCCTTGCTGTCACTCATAGTAAGCCTATGAGTACGGACAGTGGCTAGGGGTCTGCGGGCCCAAATAGGAAGAGCGCGCGCCGGGTTGACGTACCCAGGCGTCAGACGGTCGAACCGTCCGGATCGAGGGTCGCACGCGTACGTGATCCACGGGTCCTCTTCAGTATGCCGCCGCCGGATACCGTCGACGCGTCATACGCGTGCATGCGTCATACGAGTACGTGGTCGACGAAGCACCAGCGCCAACTCTCCCCGGGCTCGAAGGTGCGCATGACCGGGTGTCCGGTGTCCTTGAAGTGCTCCGTCGCATGACGCAGCGGAGAGGAGTCGCAGCAACCCAGGTGCCCGCACTCCAGACACAGGCGAAGCTGCACCGGGTGCGTGCCCGCCGCCAGGCACTCCACACAGGTCTCGCTCAGGGGCTCGGGTTCGGGGTGCGGCAGCGCGTCGGCGTGCGTGCACTGTTTCATGATTGCCAGGTTACGTCGGGTGTGCGGGAAGCCGCGCGAAAACGAGGGCGGGCGGAAGACGATGCACGTTTTGCCACTGCTGTTGCTGGTCGCGGGCAGTGCGGCGGTCGCCGGGGCCGCCCGCCGCACCCCGGTCCCCGCACCGCTGCTGCTCGTCGCCGCGGGCCTGCTGATCTCGTACGTCCCCGGGGTGCCCGCGTATGAACTCGATCCCGAGGTCGTGCTCCCGCTGGTGCTGCCCCCGCTGCTGTACACGGCGGCCACCGACAGCTCGTACCTCGATCTGCGGGCGCAACTGCGGCCCGTCGCGCTGTTGTCGGTCGGGTACGTCCTCTTCGCGACCCTCGTGGTCGGATGGGCCGCGTATCTGATCGTGCCGAGCCTGCCGCTGCCCGCGGCGCTGGTCCTGGGCGCGGTGGTGGCGCCGCCGGACGCGGTCGCGGCGACGGCGGTGGCGCGCCGGGTGGGGCTGCCCTCGCGGATCACCACGATCCTTCAGGGCGAGTCCCTGGTGAACGACGCGACCGCGATCACCGCCTACAAGGTGGCGCTCGCCGCGGCGGTCGGCGAGGGCGCGACCTGGGCGGGCGGCATCCGCGAGTTCCTGCTCGCGGCGGTCGGCGGTGTGCTCGTCGGGCTCGTCCTGATGATCCCCATCCACTGGCTGCGCACCCACATGAAGGAGGCGCTTCTCCAGAACACCCTCTCCCTGCTGATTCCCTTTGTCGCGTACGGGATCGCCGAGCAGCTGAACGCCTCCGGGGTGCTCGCGGTGGTGGTCGTCGCGCTCTACCTCGGACACCGTTCCTGGGAGGTGGACTTCGCGACCCGGCTGCAGGAGGAGGCGGTGTGGAAGATGGTCGCCTTCGTCCTGGAGTCGGCGGTGTTCGCACTGATCGGACTGCAACTGCCGGTCGTCCTCAAGGGGCTTGGGGAGTACTCGGGCGGTCGTGCCGCCTGGTACGCGGTGGCCCTCTTCCTCGTGGTGGTCGCGACCCGGTTCGTGTGGGTGTATCCGGCGACGTTTCTGCCGCGTCTGCTGTCGGCGCGGATCCGGGAGCGCGAGCCGGACCCCACCTGGAAGGGGCCGTTCATCATCAGCTGGGCCGGCATGCGAGGTGTGGTCTCGCTCGCCATCGCCTTCTCCATCCCGCTCACCGTGCACGGCGGCGGGGCCTTTCCCGATCGCAATCTGATCCTCTTCCTGACCTTCACGACGGTCATCGGGACCCTGGTCGTGCAGGGGCTGACACTGCCCCCGCTGATCCATCTGCTGAAGCTGCCGGGACGCGACCAGCAGGCCGAGACGCTCGCCGAGGCCAACGCCCAGGCGCAGGCCTCCAGGGTCGCCGAAGAACGCCTCGACGAACTCCTCACCGACGAGCGCAACGCCCTGCCCCCGCCCCTCGCCGAGCGCCTGCGCACGGTCCTGGAGCGGCGCCGCAACGCCGTCTGGGAGCGCCTCGGCGCGGTCAACCCGGTGACCGGCGAGACCGCCGACGACACCTACCGGCGGCTCTCCCGCGAGATGATCGGCGCCGAGCGCGAGGTCTTCGTCAAGCTCCGGGACCACCGCTACATCGACGACGAGATGCTGCGCACGCTGCTGCGCCGACTGGACCTGGAGGAGGCGGCGGCGTATCGGGAGGCGGCCTGAGAGCCGCTTGGGGACAGCGTCCCTTCAGGAGAGCGCCCCTTCAGGAGAGCGGCGCTCCAGGAGGGCACCGCTTCAGGAGAGCGGCGCTCCCGTGATCACCGCCGCCACCGTCGTCCCGCGCGGGAACGCGCCCTCCTCCGCGAGGGCGACAAGTCCGTACAGCATCTTGGCGACATAGAGACGTTCGACGGGCAGCCCGTGGCGGTGCTCGAAGTCCTCGGCGAAGGCTTCGAGTTCGGGGGTGGTGCGGGCGTAGCCGCCGAAGTGGAAGCGGTCGTCGAGGGACCAGGTGCCGCGACGGGCGCCGAAGGCGGCCTGCTGGAGGGCCTGTATGTCGGCGCTCAGGAAGCCGCCCTTGAGGACGGGAATGCCGAGGGCGCGCTGGTCGGGGGCGAGTCCGGCGGCCAGGCCCGCGAGGGTGCCGCCGGTGCCGCAGGCGAGGGCGACGATGTCGGCGTGGCCGCGCAGCTCCGCGCCGAGCCCCTGACAGCCGCGTACGGCAAGGGAGTTGCTGCCGCCCTCGGGCACGACGTACGCGTCCTCGGCGCCCACCGCACGCAGGATCCCGGCCAGCGTCTCCGGTTCCGCTTTGCGGCGGTACGTCGATCTGTCGACGAAGTGCAGTCGCATGCCGTCCGCCGCGCAGCGGGCGAGCGAGGGGTTGAGGGGGCGCCCGGCCAGCTCCTGGCCGCGGATCACGCCGAGGGTGGACAGGCCGAGGAGGCGGCCCGCGGCGGCCGTGGCGCGCAGATGGTTCGAGTAGGCCCCGCCGAAGGTGACCACCGTGCGGCCCGCCGCCGCCTCCAGGTTCGGGGTGAGCTTCCGCCACTTGTTGCCGACCAGCTCCGGGTGGATCAGATCGTCCCGCTTGAGCAGCAGCCGGACGCCGAGGCGCGCGAAGCGCTCGTCCGCGGCCTCCCGCAGCGGCGACGGAAGTCGCGGCCGCAGGCCGGCCGGGCCGAGCGCTTCGGGGACGTCGGGGACGTCAGGGCTGGTCACCCCACCATTGTCGGACATTCGTCCGGGGGGTGGGCGCTTACGGGTGCGCGCCGGATGCCCGCCCCAGGGGCACGCTACGGATGACCGCTACGGATGCCCGCTACAGGAGCACGCCACGGATGCCCGCTCTCGTCACTTCAGACGGTCGCGGACGCGCTCCCGCAGGGAGTCCATCGTGAATCCTCTCGGGTCCACCTTTCCGGGCTGCCATTCGAGGTGGCCGATGACCGAGCGTTCCGTCCAGCCGTGATGGCGGCAGATCGCCGCGGAGACCTTCTCGATGGTCTCCAGCTGTGCCTCGGGCCAGGGGTCCTCGCCGTCGCCGAGGTTCTCGCACTCGAAGCCGTAGAAGTGGCGGTTGCCGTCGGTGTTCGCCTCGTTGTCGTGCGGGAGAGCCTTCTCCGCGATCACCGCGCGCAGGACGTCGTCGTCGCCCAGGCCCGCGTGGTTGGCCCGGCCGTAGCCGACGATGTGGAGGACGCCGTCCTTGGTGATGACGCCGTGGCACAGCGGTCCGGGCAGGTCCGTGTAACCCTCACGGCAGATCTCGACGGTGCGCTCGCTGCCCGAGGTCACCGTGTGGTGGATCATCACGCCGTACACCGGACCCCAGGGGCCCTTGTGATTGCGGTTGTGATGCTCCCAGTCGCCGACTTCGACGACGGTGATGCCTGCCTCCCTGAGCCGGTCCAGGAAAATGCCCGCGGACATGGGTGGGGCCATGACCGCCTCCTTCGTGCTGCGCGCCGGCCACCTCTCGTGGCCGTCTCGTACCGCAGCTGTACCCGCAACCGGGCGCCCGGGCCTACTCGTTCGCACAGCGTGCGAGCCGATCCGGACAGGAGGGGAGGAAGCGGTCAGGAGTGGAGGAACGTGTCCCCGTGCGTCGCTATGTGGCTCTCCAAGGCCTGTAGGGCCTGTTGTGTCGCCTCGGGGGAGCCGGTGCCCCGCCGCTCCGCGTAGTACGCGGCGCCCAGCTTCTTGAGGAGGTCGCCGCCGGCGCGCTGCGCCTGCACCTCGTCGATCTTCTGCTTGCCCTGCGTGAGGCCGCGCTGCGCCTGCTCTTTGGCACGGTCCAGGAAGCCTGCCACTGACGTCTCCTGTCGTTGTCCGTAGTCGCTGTCCGCTGTCGTTGTCCGTCGTGGGATCAAACGGATGGCCGGATCTTGGAGTTCCCGCCCGCGTCGTTCGACGGGTCGGTCAGCCATGGCACGGGCGTTCGGCAGGTCGACAGAACGTCGTCCTGTGCCCACTCCCAGTTGATCCATTCCCGCTCATTCGTGTAATAGCACCGGCACGCTCCGTGATGGAAGGCTGATCCCGCGAATCAGCGCACGACTGGGAGGGCAATTTTCATGTCGGTAGGCGAAGAGGTCCGCGCGGAGCAGGGCAGGCCGCAGCAGAGTCTCGGCACATCCGCCGCGCGGAACCTGGCCACCACCACCAAGTCCGCACCCCAGATGCAGGAGATCAGCTCCCGCTGGCTGCTGCGCATGCTTCCGTGGGTGAACGTGCAGGGTGGCACGTACCGCGTGAACCGGCGGCTCAGTTACTCCGTGGGCGACGGCCGCGTGACGTTCGTGAAGACCGGGGACCGCGTCCAGGTCATCCCTGCGGAGCTCGGCGAGCTGTCCGTACTGCGGTCGTACGAGGATCAGGAGGTGCTCGGCGAACTCGCCCAGCGCTGCCAGCAGCGGGAGTTCGCACCGGGGGACGTGCTCGCCTCGTTCGGCAGCCAGGCCGACGAGGTGTTCCTGCTCGCACATGGCAAGGTCGAGAAGATCGGCACGGGTCCTTACGGGGACGACGCGGTGCTCGGCACCCTCGCCGACGGCGCGTACTTCGGGGAGCAGGCGCTCATCGATCCGGAAGCCATCTGGGAGTACACGGCCCGCGCGGTCACCGCGTGCACCGTGCTGACGCTGCCCCGCAACGACCTTGAGCAGGTCGCGGAGCGCGCCGAGTCCCTGCGCGACCACCTCACGGCGCTGCGGGCGATTCCGGAGCAGCGCGCCAACAAGTACGGCGAGAAGGAGATCGACCTCGCGGCCGGCCACACCGGAGAGCCGGACATCCCCGGCACCTTCGTCGACTACGACGCCGCGCCGCGCGAGTACGAACTGAGCATCGCCCAGACCGTACTGCGCCTGCACACGCGCGTGGCCGACCTCTACAACCAGCCCATGAACCAGACCGAGCAGCAGTTGCGGCTCACCGTCGAGGCGTTGAAGGAGCGCCAGGAGCACGAGCTCATCAACAACCGGGAGTTCGGACTGCTCAACAACTGCGAGTACGACCAGCGGCTCCAGCCGCACGACGGTGTGCCCAGCCCCGACGACCTCGACGAACTGCTCAGCCGCAGGCGCGGCACCAAGCTGTTCCTCGCCCACCCGCGCGCGATCTCCGCGTTCGGCCGCGAGTGCAACAAGCGCGGACTCGTCCCCGAGAGCGTCGAGATCGCGGGCAACCGCATCCCGACCTGGCGCGGAGTCCCGATCTACCCGTGCAACAAGATCCCGGTCAGCGACACCCGTACGACCTCGATCATCGCCATGCGTACCGGCGAGGCCGAGCAGGGCGTGATCGGGCTCCAGCAGGCGGGCATCCCGGACGAGATCGAGCCGAGCCTGTCGGTGCGCTTCATGGGCATCAACGAACAGGCGATCATCTCCTACCTGGTGACGGCGTACTACTCGGCCGCGGTGCTCGTGCCGGACGCCCTCGGCATCCTGGAGAACGTCGAGATCGGCCGCTGGCGGTGACGGTGACCTTCCGCGAGCCGGTGGTCGCCGTGTTCCCGCCCTTCGGGGCGGGTACATCGAGGGGGTACGCGCCCAGCGGCCGCGGAAGCGCCACCGTCCGGGGACTGAGTTCATGACGGAGACCACGCAGAGCCCGACCGAGGTCCTGAAAGGGCGGAGCCCCATCGGGAGGTCCATGGAGCCCAGGGAAAGGCAGGGGCCGGCAAGCCCAAGGTGGGGGTCCCCCCGCTCGACGAGCGAAGCCGACAACGGGGGAGGGCAGGAAGCGGCGGGGATCCTGGAGCGCGCCCGGGAGTCCGTCGACCCCGAGCTGCGCAGGGCCATCGATTCACTGCCCGGCTCGATGCGCCGGATCGCGCTCTACCACTTCGGCTGGGAGCACGCGGACGGCACTCCCGCGGCGGGCAACGCGGGCAAGGCGATCCGGCCCGCGCTCGTCCTGACTGCCGTCCGGGCGCTCGGCGGACAGCAATCGACGGCCGTACGGGCGGCCGCCGCCGTGGAGTTGATCCACAACTTCACCCTGCTGCACGACGACGTCATGGACCGCGACACCACCCGCAGGCACCGCCCCACCGCGTGGACCGTGTTCGGCGACGCCGACGCGATCCTCGCCGGGGACGCCTTGCAGGCGCTGGCCCAGCGGCTGCTCGCCGAGGACCCGCATCCGGCGTCCTCGGCGGCCGCCGCCCGGCTCGCGGCCTGTGTCGTCGAGCTGTGCGCGGGGCAGCACGCGGACACGGCCATGGAGAGGATGGGCCCCCACGAGGTCACCCTCGACGAGGTGCTCGCCATGGCCGAGGCGAAGACGGGCGCGCTGCTCGGCTGCGCCTGCGCGCTCGGGGCGCTGTACGCGGGGGCGGGGGATGCGGACGTCGAGGCCCTCGACGCGTTCGGCCGGGAGGCCGGGCTCGCGTTCCAGCTGATCGACGACGTGATCGGGATCTGGGGGGACCCAAGCCGCACCGGCAAGCCGGCCGGGGCGGATCTCATCGCCCGCAAGAAGTCGCTGCCCGTGGTCGCCGCGCTTGCCTCGGGCACCGCGGCGGCGACCGAACTCGCCGAGTTGTACGGGGTGCCCTGCGAAGGAGGGGACGCGGGGGAGCTGGAGCGCACCGTGCTGGCTGTTGAGCGGGCGGGTGGTCGCGACTGGGCGCAGGTTCAGGCGGCGGATCGTATGTCACGGGCGATGCATGAGCTGGCCCGGGCGGTTCCCGATCCGGAATCGGCGGGTGGGCTGCTTGCGCTGGCGGAGTTTGTGACGCGGCGCAGCAACTGACTCCGTCGGTTGGGCGGTTGTAGACCCCGGGGCTTCGGGACCGTACGGCACCTGACCTCCGTACGGCATCGGGCTTCGGCTGGGCGGGTCCCGCACATCCCCACGGTGTGCGGGGCCCGTTCTTTTCGCCCCCGCCGCCCCTACCCGTCCCATCCCCCAGGGGCTCTGCCCCTTCGACCCCGGTCGGGTTGTGGGTCGGGTGCGGGTGGGTGGGGGCTTGTCGCGCAGTTCCCCGCGCCCCTGACGGCTCGGGGCTGCGCCCCGTCGCCCCCGCGCTCCTTCCGGGGGCTGCGCCCCCAGACCCCGATTCGGCTGGGCCGCCCAGCTAGGCTGCCAACCGCCATACGATCAACGTCAGTTGAGGTGAAGGGGCGGGGCATGGGTGTGGTGATCCGGGCGGCGGACGAAGGCGACAGAGAGCTGGTTGTGCGGCTGCTGGATGAGGCCTTTCAGGGGGATCCGGTGAGTGGGTGGGTCTTTCCGGACGAGGGGCATCGGCGGGCGACGCACCACAAGCTGATGGCAGCCTTTCTCGATGTCGTGCTGGCGGAGGGGCGCGTCGACCTGACCGAGGACGGGACGGCGTGTGCGCTGTGGCTGGCCGTTCCCGCTGAGGAGCACGCGGACGTCGACGGGCCCGTGCAGTTGCGGGAGGCCGTCGATCCGGACAATGAGCGTGTTGAGCTGATCGGGCGGCTGACCGCGGACATTCACCCTGTGGGCCGCGCCCACGAGTATTTGTGGATGATCGCCGTGGCACCGGAGCGCCAGGGCGAGGGGCTCGGCACCGCGCTCATCCAGTCGGTCCTGGACCGCTGCGACCGCGAGGATCTGCCCGCGTATCTGGAGGCGAGCAACGCCCGCAGCCGCAAGCTGTACGAGCGTCTCGGCTTCGGCCTTGTCGAGCGTCCGCTCGACCTGCCGGACGGCCCGCAGATGTGGCCCATGTGGCGCGAGCCGAGGGCGGGGCAGGAAGACACCCCCTGAGCGCCGGTGGACGTGGCTCGTGCGGACGTATCGCAGGAAGCGCTGAACCCTCTGCCGCCCTACTCTGAAGGCATGGGCACCGATGAGCATGTCTGTCCAGCTTGCGGGCAGCCGGTCGCCACGGTTGTGCAGCGCTACAAGACGCTGGGCGCGTGGGTCCCCCGGTGGGTGGCCGGCCCCTGCTGGAACCCGAAGTGTGAGGCGTACGCCGGCGAGGCCGAGTACGTGCCCCGTGAGCGGCCGGAGGAGCCCGCCCCCACGGAGAAATCCTGACGGAGTACGCGCGGCCGTGTAGAGAAACGCGGTCCGGCTCCGACGTCCCCTGTGAGAGCCGCCCGGTACGGGCGGTCCGAGCCGAGGAAGCGAAGGAGCGGACTCATGAAGTACCTCGTGATGGTGCAGGGCACACAGGCCGACTACGAAGGCATGCGCGGCAAGGCGTCCGCGCAGGCCCCGGCCTGGAGCGAGCAGGAACTGCAGGCCATGTACGCCTACATGGGCGCGATCAACGACGACCTCGCCGAGTCCGGGGAGCTGGTCGACGGGCAGGGGCTGGCCGAGCCCGTGCGGACCCGGCTGGTCGCCCTCGGGCAGGACGGCAAGGCCGTGATCACCGACGGGCCGTACAGCGAGACCAAGGAGCTGATGGCCGGCTACTGGGTCCTGGAGTGCGCGAGCCTGGAGCGGGTCACCGAGATCGCCGAGCGCGTCGCCCGGTGCCCCGGCCCCGAGGGGCTCACCGACTACCCGGTGGTCATCCGGCCCATCCTGGACGGCGCCGGAGACATCTGCGCGGACGTCTGAGCAGTATGAGAGGCACGACCGAGGTCGAGGACCTGCTGCGCCTGCACGCGCCGCAGGTCCTCGGCGCGCTCGTACGCCGGTACGGGCACTTCGACGCCGCCGAGGACGCCGTACAGGAGGCGCTGCTCGCGGCGGCCGGGCAGTGGCCCCTCAAGGGCGTGCCCGACAATCCGCGCGGCTGGCTGATCAAGGTCGCCGCGCGGCGGCTCGTGGACTCCCTGCGGGCGGAGGAGGCGCGGCGGCTGCGGGAGGAGCGGGTGGCGGCGCTCACGCCCCGGGACGCCTTCACGGCGCCGCCGCCGGGGGCGGGCCGTGCGCCGTCGGAGGACGACACGCTGTCCCTCCTCTTCCTCTGCTGCCGGCCGGAGCTGACCCCGCCCGCGCAGATCGCGCTCACCCTGCGGGCCGTCGGCGGTCTGACCACCGCAGAGATCGCGCGGGCGTATCTCGTGCCCGAGGCGACGATGGCCCAGCGGATCAGCCGGGCCAAGCAGCGCGTCAAAGGGGTGTCCTTCGGGCGCCCGGACCACTGGGAGGAGCGGCTGCCCGCCGTCCTCCACACCCTGTACCTGATCTTCAACGAGGGCTATACGGCCACGTCCGGAGCGGCGCTCCAGCGGGCCGAACTCGCGGGGGAGGCGATCCGGCTGACCCGTATGGTCCACCGGCTGCTGCCCGAGGACCTCGAAGTGACGGGCCTACTGGCGCTGATGCTGCTGACCGACGCCCGGCGCTCCGCGCGGACCGGCCCGCACGGCGAGCTGGTGCCGCTCGACGAGCAGGACCGCGGCCTGTGGGACAAGGCGGCGGTCGAGGAGGGCGTGGCGCTGGTGACGGCGGCGCTGTCGCGGGGGCGGGCGGGTCCCTACCAGCTGCGTGCCGCCATCGCCGCCGTGCACGACGAGGCGCCCTCGGCGGCGGAGACCGACTGGCGCGAGATGCTCGGCCTGTACGACGTGCTGGTCCGCCTGGTCCCGGGCCCCGTCGAACGCCTCAACCGGGCGGTGGCGGTGGCCATGGTGCACGGGCCACGGGCCGGGCTGGCCGAACTCGGCCCGCTGGAGGACGAGCCGGTGGCCGGACACCGACTGGACGCGGTCCGCGCGCACCTGCTGGAACGCGCCGGCGACACGGCGGCGGCCCGGGCGGCCTACGAGTCGGCGGCCCGCAAGACGCTCAGCCTCCCCGAACAACGCTATTTGCACGCGCGGGCCGCACGCCTGAAGCCGTAGCGTTCGCGCTATGTCCGAACCTCTGCTGCACCTCACCGAACGCTCCCTCTGGGACGCGGCCCGCGCGTCCGGCACCTACGAGATGTCCACCCGTGGCCGCACCCTCCAGGAGGAGGGCTTCATCCACTGCTCCCTGCGTCACCAACTCGCGGGCGTGGCCGCCTTCTTGTACGGCTCCTCCACCGGCCCCGACGACCTGGACCTGGTGGTCCTCGTCATCGACGCCGAACGGGTCGGGGTGCCGGTGCGGTTCGAGGCGATGAAGCCCGGGGGCGAGGAGTTCCCGCACATCTACGGGCCGATTCCGGTGGACGCGGTCGTGGACGTGGAGAACTGGGACCAGGGCGGGGTGACGTCGGAGTGATGGCGGCGGGGGGACGGCGCCGGTTATGGCGATGGGTGCTGGCGGTGTGGACGGTCACCGTGGTCGTGGGCGGCGGCCTCACCCTCTGGCTCCAGGACTCGGCCGAGCCGCAGCGGCCGTCCGGCTGGGAGGAGAACGAGGAGAACAAGGATTCCCCGGCCCCACTCCTGCGCCTGGACGACCTGCCGTCCTCTTGCCCGAGCATCAAGAAGGGGGAGGACGGTCTCTGCTTCATTCGCCACCGTCCCTAGACCTGATCCGCCGGACAGGCCCTAGCGGAGGCTGCCCGTCCCGGGATCCCGAGGCGTCAGGCAGTACGTGCCGCCCGCCGGGTCCCGCATCACCGCCCAGCGCGCGCCGTGGTTGACCAGCGCGGCGCCCAGGTCTTCGTGCCTGGCCCGAACCGCCTCGATGTCCGAGCAGGCGATGTCGAGGTGCGCCGAGGTGGGGCGGTCGGTGTCGAGGCGTTGCAGGAGGATGCGGAAGGGGAGTGCGGCGGGGGGCTTGACCAGGTGGAACTCCGGGAGCGCGCCGGGGTGGGACGCCCAGCCGGTGAGCTCGCTCCAGAAGGTGATCTCGGTGTCGTACACGGACGGTGCCAGGTCGATGCTCACCTGGTCGAGCCGGCTGGTCGCGCCGCTCGGTCCCTCGACGACGGGCGGCCGCGTCGACTCTCCGTGCCAGGGCACCGCGCAGAACAACTGACCGCCGGGGGACCGCAGTACGGCCCACCCCTCGTGGTCGGCGACGACCTCGGCGCCCAGCCGCAGCGCCGACTCCACCAGCGCCGGTACGTCCTCGACGGCGAGGTCGAGATGCGCGCCGCCGTCGCCCGCCCCGACACCCTGTGCCTTCACGCACGCGTCGGCGCCGTCGTGCAGCAGGGTCACGAACTCGCCCTGGTCGCCGCGGGGTTCGGACAGTCGCGTCCCCGTGACCGCAGTCCAGAAGTCGGTGGCAGGGCCGAACTCCTTGATGGGGCGGTCGATGAAGGCGTAGGTCCACCGGATCGGTTCAGCGGTCATCGGGGGCGCTCCCAGTCAGACGGTCGGTACGGCTCGTACCGTCTCCTGCCCGATCAGTCCGCGCAACGAGGTTTTCACGCCCGCGACGAAGGCGTCCCGCACGCCGGGGGAGAGGACGTCCAGGGACAGATACGGGTTGAGGTCCTCCAGCTCTACGAGGAGCAGCTCACCGCTCGGCGCCCGGCAGGCGTCCACGCGCTGGATCCCGTACGCGATGTCGTTCCAGTCGACGAACCGCCGCGCGAACTCCAGGTCCTCGTCGGTCGGGTCGTACGGCTCCAGGGCCCACCGCTCGTCCGGGCGGGGCGCGTACAGGGCGTACTGGAAGGTGTGGTCGACGAAGTAGAAGGACACCTCGTAGCGGAAGTCGATGCGCGGCTGGACCAGGACATCGCCGTACGCCAGCTCGGTGAGCCGCGCGCGGGGCACGAACTCCAGGCCGATCGAGTCCGCTCCCAGCTTCGGCTTCACCACGTATTGGTCCGCCTCGGGCAGCAGCCCCAGGTCCTCCGCGCGGTCGACCGTGGGAATGACCGGGTAACCGGCGGCGGTCAGCTCCAGCAGGTAGTGCTTCCCCGCCATGTCGCCCTTGCCCGACAGCTGGTTGTACACGCGCACACCGGCCGCGACCGCGCGCTCGCGGAACGCGTCGTACTCCGCCTGGTAGTTCAGCACCGGCCCGCTGTTGCGTACGACCACCACGTCGAAGCCGTCCATCAGCGCGGCCGCGTCCAGCGGATGGCACACGGCGACGTCGAACTCCTCGCGCAGCCGTGAGGTGAGGAAGATGTCCTCGTCGCAGTACCGGCGCCCCTTGGCCGGATAGGCCAGGTCACTGACGTAGAGGATGCGAGGACGTGCGGACGGCATGGGTGGCTCCCGGTGGTGGTGATCAGCCGATGGTAGTTCCGGCGCACCGGGGGAGGCGGAGGCCGTCCGCGGCGCGGTCAGCCGCCGGAGGGCTGGTTGAAGCGCAGCATGTTGCCCGCCGGGTCGCGGAAGGCGCAGTCGCGGACGCCGTAGGGCTGGTCCATGGGTTCCTGGAGGACTTCGGCGCCGGAGGCGCGGACGCGTTCGAAGAGGGCGTCGCAGTCGGCGGTGGTGAAGATGACGCCGCGCAGCATGCCCTTGGCCAGCAGCTCGGCCATGGCCTGCCGGTCCGCGGGAGAGGCGTCCGGGTTCGCCCCCGGGGGCTCCAGGACGATCTCCACGTCCGGCTGGAGCGGCGAGCCGACCGTCACCCAGCGCATCCCCTCGAACCCGACGTCGTTGCGGACCTCCAGGCCCAGCACGTCCTGGTAGAACGCGAGCGCTTTGTCGTGGTCGTCGACGGCGATGAAGCACTGGGAGAGTTTCACGTCCATGGTGCTCACCCTAGAGGCGCGTCCCCGGTTCCGCTTCCGGGTTGCGGTGGCGGGCCGGACGGGTCAGATGCCGGGCTATGCAGGACGGGATGGGGGCGCCGTGGTCGTGCGGGCGGGCCCGGTACGCGCTCGGGGTCTCGCCGACCAGTTCCGTGAAGCGGGAGCTGAAGGAGCCGAGCGACGTACACCCCACGGCGAAGCACACCTCCGTGACCGTCATGTCGCCGCGGCGCAGCAGGGCCTTGGCGCGCTCGATCCTGCGGGTCATGAGATAGGTGTACGGCGTCTCGCCGAAGGCCGCGCGGAAACTCCGCTGGAAGTGGCCCGGCGACATCAGCGCGCTGCGCGCGAGCGTGGCCATGTCCAGCGGCTCCGCGTACTCACGGTCCATACGGTCGCGGGCCCGGCGCAGCCGGACGAGGTCCTCCAGGGTCACCACACAAGAATGGCACGGGCCACTGACAGCCGTCCCTGACACCAGCGCACCGGTGCTCGCTCTGCTGGAAGCGGCCGTCAGCGTCGCGTGGGTTCGATGGTTTCGTCGCCGTGGCGCGGTGTCGTCGCCCAGGAGGGGAGCCAGGCCGTCTGGGGGAGCGGTGCCAGGCTTCCGAAGTGGTTGATGATCGCCCGGAGTCCTGGGTGTGGATTCGCTCGGGGGAGGATGAGCGAGAGCGGGTACGCGAGCGTCGGATTCACGATCGGGATGCGGCGCAGGTCGTGGTTGGTCGGCCAGATGTACCGGTCGCGCGAACCAACGAAGGTTGCCACGTCCGCGGAGTCCGCGAGGATGTCGAGGAGTACCTCGTTGCCGAAGTTCGGGCCCGCGGCGTCGATGCGGAGGTCGAAGGCGGTGGCCAGCTGATCGTAGAACTCCGCCCATTCGCTTCGCGGCGCGATACCCGGCACCCAGATCCGGTGCCGGCGCAGCTGGGACGGTGTCAGTGTCCGTGCGGAGGCGAGCGGGTGCCGCGGGCCGACGAGGAGTTCCAGCGGGGAGTGGAACGCGTGGATCATCCGCACGTCGCGCGGCAGTGTGGCCGGGTCGGTGACCGAGCGGAACGAGGCGTCGATCTCGCCTGCCTGGACGGCGGCGACCGCCAGGCGCGGGTCGTTGACCCTGAGGGTCACCACGTCGAGGTCGGTTTCGGGATGCGACCGCCAATAGTCGTGCAGGACGACGGCCTGCGCGGATCGCAGGCCGAGAACGTCGATCCGAAGGGCCCGCGAGCCCGGTCTGATCGCGGTGACGGCGCGATCGACGCCCGTGACGATGCTCCGGGCGTGCGGGAGGAAGGCCTGGCCGTCGAGTGTCAGCTCGACCCCTCGGGCGGTGCGGGTGAACAACCGGACGTCGAGTTCGCGCTCAAGGGCTGCGATCCGCTTCGACACGGCCTGTTGCGTGACGCCGAGCTCGTCGGCCGCGTGCTGCAACTGTCCGAGCTCGGCCGCGCGGACGAACGATCGCACCGCCTCGGTATCCATTGATCCAGCGTAAACGTGCCCAACTGATGGTTGTGGCTCGCCCGGGAGCCGGTTGTTTGATCCCGTGACGGTGCGGCCGGTGTGATGTGGAGACCCGAACATCGGTTGTCGCTAGGGAGTCGCATGCGCGTGCGGTTGGGGCGCGGTTTCGGTTGGCTGTGGTCGGCCTACGCCGTCAGTACATACGGCACATGGATCGCCTTCGGCGCGTTCCCGCTGATCGCGGTTCGAGTCCTGCACTCGCCGGCGTTCGCCGTGTCGCTCCTGGAGGCGGCCGGGCTCGCCGTCGCGGCGATGGTCGCGTTCTCGCTCGGGCCGTGGGTCGAGCACCGGGCCAAGCGTCCGGTGATGATCGCGATGGACCTGATCCGGTTCGCCGCGATGGCGAGTGTCCCGATCGCGTACGTCCTCGGCCTGCTTTCCTACGGCCAGCTACTGGTCGTCTCGGTGATCTCCGGGACCGCGGGCATCGCCTTCAGTGCCGCGTCCGGCGCGTATCTGAAGCATCTCGTCCCTGGCGACCACCTCCTGGTGGCGAACGGGAGATTCGAGGGCACGAGCTGGGTGGCGACCGCGGTGGGCCCGCCCCTCGGCGGTGCGCTCATAGGGTTGCTCGGCCCGGTCGTCACGGTCATGGCCGACGCCCTCAGCTACCTGCTGTCCGCGCTCGGGGTCCTCCGCATCCGCGGAGTCGACGTCGCGGCACCCCGCGACCGGGCCACCAGATCGCGCGGGGCCGACCTTCTCGGCGGCTGGCGGTTCATCCTCCGCGACCGCGCACTGAGGCGCCTGTTCCTCAACTCAATCCTGGTCAGCGGCCTCATCATGGCCACCGCCCCGCTCCTGTCCGTCCTCCTGCTAGGCCAGTACCACTTCCCGGCCTGGCAATACGGTCTTGCCTTCGGCATTCCGGCACTCGGCGGCTTCGTGGGCGCCCGCCTCTCCGCGCGCCTCGTGACCCGCTACGGCCGGCACCGGGTCATGATCGTCTCCGGCTGGCTGCGATCGCTCTTCCCGCTCGGCCTCACGTTCGTCCGTCCCGGTATCCCCGGACTCCTCACCGTGATCATCGTCGAGGGCCTGCTGATCACCAGCATGGGCGTCTTCAATCCGATCTACGCGACAGAACGCCTGCGACGGACTCCCGCGGATCTCACCGCCCAAGTCCTCAGTACGTGGAGTGCCATCAGCAAACTCCTGCAAGCTGCCCTGATGGTGATCTGGGGCGTTCTCGCCACCCTCACCGGCCCGCTCGCCGCGATCACCATGTCCGGCGTTCTCCTGCTCGCCACCCCGATCCTGCTGCCCAAGCGGATCCATTTGTCCGCACCTGGCAGGGAGAACAAGACCGCACCCGGACCGTCAGGGACGCCGAGTTCGGCGGCCTGCGGACCGGGTGCGGGCAGGTAGACCAGGCGACCGAAAAAATCGCAGGTCAAGCGGCATGATCGAAGATCAGGCCTTCTTGGTCTCCCAGAAGATCTTGTCGATCTGGGCGATGTAGTCCAGCGCCTTCTGGCCCGTCGCCGGGTCCGTGGACGCCTTGGCGGCCGAGAGGGCCTTCAGGGCGTCGTTGACCAGCTGGTGCAGCTCCGGGTACTTCTCGAAGTGCGGGGGCTTGAAGTAGTCGCTCCAGAGCACCGAGACGTGGTGCTTGGCGAGCTCGGCGCGCTGCTCCTTGATGACCGTGGCGCGAGCCTGGAAGTGCGGGTCGTCGTTGCCGGCCATCTTTTCCTGGACGGCCTTCACCGACTCCGCCTCGATGCGGGCCTGGGCCGGGTCGTACACACCGCAGGGCAGGTCGCAGTGTGCGCTGACCTTGACCTTGGGGGCAAACAGGCGGGAGAGCATTGAGCTGTCCTTCCTCGTGATCGTCTTCTCAGGTGGGACATTACTCCGTAGGAGACGTCTTTTCGCGAGTGCCCCCATGGGCTTAGGACAAAAGTCCAGGGTGAAACTGGGACTCGTGGAGGATAGGACCGGGGAGGTGCCGGTGATGCCGGAGCTGTCGCAGGAGACCGAGCGTGGGAGGGCCGTCTTGCCGTTTGGGGCGGCCGAGGTGACGGGACCGTCCATGGTGCCCACGCTCCAGCACGGGGATCGGCTCGTCGTGCAGTGGGGGGCACGGGTCCGGCCCGGGGACGTGGTCGTGCTGCGGCATCCGTTCCAGCAGGATCTGCTGGTCGTGAAGCGGGTCGCCGAGCGGCGGGACGGGGGCTGGTGGGTGCTCGGGGACAACGCGTTCGCCGGGGGCGACAGCACTGACTACGGAACCGTGCCCGAGGAACTCGTCCTCGCGAAGGTGCGGTTCCGGTACCGGCCCCTGAAGGGCGGTCAGCGCTCGCCGGCCGCCGTCGTGCGGTGGGTGTTCGGGGCCGCCAGGCCCGTGCTGTCCGACCGGTCCGCCTCCAAGCGCTTGCGGGCGCGGTAGGCCGCCACGTTGGCGCGGGTCGCGCAGCGGTCCGAGCAGTAGCGCCGGGAACGGTTCGTCGAGGTGTCCAGGTAGGCGTTGCGGCAGGGCGCTGCCTGGCACAGGCCCAGCCGGTCGACGCCGTACTCGGTGAGGTGGAAGGCGAGACCCATCGCGGCGATCGCCGCGAAGCCCGCCGTCGCGTTCGACGGATGGTCCGCCAAGTGCATGTGCCACAGGGGGCGCCCGTCGTCGTCCCGGTGGTCGTGCCCGGAGATCTGCGGGCTCACCGGGAACTCCAGCAGGAGTGAGTTCAGCAGGTCCACGGCGAGGGTCTCGTCGCCGCCGTCCGCCGACTCGAAGACCGCCCGCAGTCGGGCTCGTACGGAACGGAAGCGGGTGACGTCCGCGTCCGTGGCGCGGCGGGCCGCCTGGGCGTTGCCCCCGAAGAGGTCGCGGACGGCCTCGACCGAGGTCAGTGAGTCCTTGCCCCGGGCCGGCTCCTCGCTGTTGACGAGACGTACAGCGTAATCCGAGTAATAGGCCAGTTCCACTTGTAGTCCTTACGAGGGCGCTCTATCGTCGTGACTGCGGTCAGGTAACAGATGATCGTGCTTCCAGGGTATTACGAGGCGTGGCGAAGAAGGGGCTTCCATGACCACGACGACCGGAACGAGCACCACGACCGCACCCGACTGGCCCGCCTGGCAGGAGAGCTGGGACCGGCAGCAGGAGTGGTACATGCCGGACCGCGAGGAGCGTTTCCGGGTGATGCTCGACATGGTCGAGGCCCTGGTCGGGCCCGAGCCGCGCGTCCTCGACCTCGCCTGCGGCACCGGCACCATCACGGCCCGGCTGCTCGCCCGCTTCCCGAAGGCCGTCAGCACCGGCGTCGACCTCGACCCCGCGCTGCTCACCATCGCCGAGGGCACCTTCGAGGGCGACGACCGGGTCTCCTTCGTCACGGCCGACCTCAAGGACCCGCAGTGGACCACGCTGCTGCCGTACGACTCGTACGACGCCGTCCTGACCGCCACGGCCCTGCACTGGCTGCACAGCGAACCCCTCGCGGCCCTCTACGGTCAGGTCGCGGAACTCGTCCGCGACGGCGGTGTCTTCATGAACGCCGACCACATGATCGACGAGTCGACGCCCAGGATCAACGCGGCCGAGCGCGCCCAGCGCCACGCCCGCATGGATCAGGCCAAGTCGGACGGCGCCCTCGACTGGGCCGAATGGTGGGAGGTGGCCGCGAAGGACCCCGTCCTCGCCGCGCCCACCGCCCGCCGTTTCGAGATCTACGGTGAGCACGCCGACGGTGACATGCCGTCCGCCGACTGGCACGCGCGCGTACTGCGCGAGAAGGGCTTCGGGGAGGCCCGTCCGGTGTGGCGCTCACCCTCGGACGCGCTGGTGCTCGCCGTCAAGTAGCCACGGGGGTACGCGTTTTCGGAGGCGGTACGGAAATTCCGTACCGCCTCTTCTGCAACCCCCCGGGCATCCCGCCGCACTGGAAGGGTGAGACGGCCCGCGACCGCGGGCCGGGGAAGGGGGCGGGATGACGCGCGGCGAGGAAGCCGCTCTGCACGCCTTCGTGGAGGGCAGACGCACGGCGCTGTTCCGCAGCGCCTATCTGCTGTGCGGCAACCGCGACGAGGCGGAGGATCTCGTTCAGACGACCCTGGTGAAGGTCGTCCTCGGCGCGCGCCGGCACGGACGCCTCGACAACCTCGAGGCCTACGCGCGCAAAACGCTGGTCAACACCTTCATCTCCGCCCGCCGCCGGTTCTGGCGGCGTGAACAGGCGTACGGCGAAGTGCCGGACGTGGCGGGGCGGTCGGTCGACAGCGACACCGGACTCATGGTGCGGGCCGCCCTCGCGGAACTCGCGCCCAGGCAGCGGGCCGTGCTGGTGCTGCGCTACTGGGACGACCTGAGCGTGGCCGCCACCGCTCAGCTGCTCGGGATGCGGGAGAGCACGGTCAAGAGCCATACGGCCAGGGGACTCGCGGCGCTGAGGGCCGCGGTGCGGGAGGAATACGTATGAATCAGCTGAATCAGCGGGAAGTTGAGGCGGAACACGTCAAGGAGCTGCTCGGGCGGGCCGTGGACACCGTGCGGGCGCCGGGGAACCGCGGCAGCGAGGCCGTCTTCGCGCAGGCCTCGCGGGTACGGCTGAGGCGGCGCGCGGCGGCCACGGGCGTCGCGGCGGCGACCGTCGCGGCGGGTCTGGTCCTCGGGCCTGGGCTGATGAGCGACGGCCAGGGGGCGAGGGTGGCCAGTGCGCCCACCGCGGGGGACTTCACCACCAGGGCGGGCACGTTCGAGAAGCTGCTGCCCGACGGGACCGGCAAGATCAGCGAGGTCTCGCTGCTGCGCCTGGTCAAGCAGGTGCCGAAGGCCCCGCTGCGCAAGCCTGTCGGGCCGTACGACGGTGACTACGCCGTCGGCCGGGACGGCGGTGTCGGATACATCTCGGTGACTCTGGCCACCCGCAAGGAGGCTCAGGCCAAGTCGGACGGCAAGGGCATCGAGGACCCGTGCAAGGACGCCCCCAAGGACGGGCGGGTGGGCTGCACCTCCCAGAAGCTGTCCAACGGCAACCTCCTGGGCATCTGGCAGGAGGGCGAAGCGGATGCCGGCTCGTACCCGACCTGGGGCCCGACGTTCAGTGCCGTCCTGAAGCTGACGGACGGCAGGGTCCTGCATGTCCGGGACACCGGCGGCTTCCTGGGCAAGGGCCAGCTGGGCCCGCTGCTCAAGACCCCGCCGCTGACCCGGGATCAGCTGCACAAGCTGATCCTGAACCCGAAGCTGCTGCCGTAGCGGGCGGGGCATGAAGAAGGGGCGGTACGGGAGAGATCCCGTACCGCCCCTTCATCAGTGACGCAGAAGGCTCACAGCACCTTGGACAGGAACGACTTCGTCCGCTCGTGCTGCGGGTCCGTCAGGACGTCGCGCGGGTTGCCGGACTCGACCACCACACCGCCGTCCATGAAGACCAGCGAGTCGCCCACCTCGCGGGCGAAGCCCATCTCGTGCGTGACGACGATCATCGTCATACCCGACTCGGCGAGGTCGCGCATGACGTCGAGGACGTCACCGACCAGCTCCGGGTCGAGCGCCGAGGTCGGCTCGTCGAAGAGCATCAGCTTCGGGTCCATGGCCAGCGCACGGGCGATGGCCACGCGCTGCTGCTGGCCGCCGGAGAGCTGCGAGGGGTAGTTCTTCGCCTTGTCGGCCAGGCCCACGCGCTCCAGCAGCTGGCCCGCGCGCTCCCGCGCCTGGGCCCTGCTGACGCCCTTGACCTGGACCGGCGCCTCCATGACGTTGTCCAGCGCCGTCATGTGCGGGAACAGGTTGAAGCGCTGGAAGACCATGCCGATGTCCCGGCGCTTCAGCGCGACCTCGCTGTCCTTGAGCTCGTACAGCTTGTCGCCCTTCTGGCGGTAGCCGACCAGCTCGCCGTCGACGTACAGGCGACCGGCGTTGATCTTCTCAAGGTGGTTGATGCACCGCAGGAAGGTCGACTTGCCGGAGCCGGACGGGCCGATGAGGCAGAACACCTCGCCGGTGTTCACCTGAAGGTCGATGCCCTTGAGGACCTCGACGCTGCCGAAGGACTTGTGGACGCCCTCGGACTTCACCATCGCGGTCATCACACGGCTCCCCTCGGGCTGCCCTTCGAGAACAGGTTGGCCCTGATCTTCTGGAAGACGGTCGGCGGCAGACTCCGGCTGGAACCCTTCGCGTAGTAGCGCTCCAGGTAGTACTGGAAGACGCTGAACACGCTGGTCATGGCCAGGTACCAGATCGAGGCGACGAAGAGCATCTCCATCACAGCGTACGACGTGGAACCGATGGCCGATGTGGAGCGCAGCAGCTCGTTGTACGTGACCGCGTACACCAACGACGAGGTCTTGAGCATGTTGATGAACTCGTTGCCGGTCGGCGGCACGATCACACGCATCGCCTGCGGGATCACGATCCGGCGCAGGGTCTTGGTGTGGCTCATGCCCAGGGCGTGCGACGCCTCCGTCTGGCCCTCGTCGACGGCCAGCAGGCCGGCGCGGCAGATCTCCGCCATGTACGCGGCCTCGTTCAGGCCGAGGCCCAGGAGGGCGCACATGAACGGGGTCATGACGTCGGTCATCTCGTTCTTGTAGATCGGACCGAGATTGAGGACGGGGAAGATCAGCGCCAGGTTGAACCAGAGCAGCAGCTGGACGTAGACCGGGGTGCCGCGGAAGAACCAGATGTACAGCCAGGCGACGGTGCTGGTCACCGGGTTCTTCGAGAGGCGCATCACCGCGAGGAGGATGCCCAGCACCACACCCACGATCATGGCGAGCACGCTGATCAGCAGCGTACGGCCCGCGCCCTTGACGACGCTGGACTCGAAGAGCTGGTCACCGACCGTGTGCCACTGGATGTCGCCCTGCGAGAACGCGTAGATGAGCGCGACGAGAAGCGCGACGACGATGATGCCGCTGGCCCACCGGCCGTAGTGCGGCACCGGGATCGCCTTGATGGCCTCCGGGTTGGTTCCGGACGCCGAGGTCTTGGAGACCGGGCCTCCCGGAGGCGGGGTGTCCTCGGGGGACTTGTCGAGATTGTCAGTCACGTGACTGCCCTTCAGTGGTGCGCCGGCTCACTTGCCGCCGTTGATCGCGGACTGCTCGATCGCGCCGGACTCCGCGCCCCACTTCTCAAGGACCTTCTGGTACGAACCGTCCTTGATGATCGCGTCGACGGCTTCCTTCAGCACGTCACGCAGCTCGGTGTTCTGCTTGTCGAGGATGATGCCGAACGGGCCGGCGTCGTACTGCTTGTTGATCACCTCGTAGGCGTTGCCGCCATCGGCCTTGCGGGCCAGGTCCAGGGCGACCGGGTAGTCGTTGATGCCGGCCACCGCGCCGCCGGACTTCACGCGGGTCTGGGCCTCGGTGTCGTTGTCGAACGACTCGATGTTGATGGCCTTCTTGCCATCGGTCGTGCACTTCTTCGACTGGTCCTTGAGCGCCTGCTCGTAGGTGGTGCCCCGCTGCACGGCAGCGGTCTTGCCACAGAGGTCCTCGATGCCCGTGATCTTCTCCGGGTTGCCCTTCTTGACGTAGATGGCAGTACCGGCGGTGAAGTAGTCGACGAAGTCGACGCCCTCGCCGAGCTTCTTGCCCTTGTCGTCCAGGCCCTCCTGGCGCTGCTTGTTGTCCGTGATGGACGACATCGCGATGTCGTAGCGGCCCGAGTTCACGGCGGTGATCAGACCGTCGAAGGAGCCGGAGGTGAACTGGAACTTCACGCCGAGCTGCTTGGCGAGCGCGTCGGCCAGGTCCGGGTCGACGCCGACGATCTTGCCGCCCTCGGTCGACTCCATCGGGGCGTACTCGGCGTTCGTGCCGACCTTGATGACGCCCGCGTCCTGGATCTTCTTCGGAAGCTTGGAGAAGAGGGGAGCGCTGTTGGACTTGGAGGACTCGGTGGAGCTGCTGCCTCCACCGTTCGTCTGGTCACCGCAGCCGGTGAGGATCAGGGCGCCCGCGACCGCGATCGCGCCGACCGCTGCTGTCCGGGAGCGCATGGCGGTCGTACGACGGGTGGTGCCTGCGGTCATTTGGGGTTCCTCCGGCGGATGAGGGAGTAGCCGATAGGTCGACGAGAACACACACCTTCGGGTGTCGCGACCTTGTGTGATGACGGCATCTTGCCATTCGGACCAAGGCATTCAGGGGACTCGCTATGTCAAAATCGGATAACGGGTGACCCCCGAACCGCTACCAGCCGGTACATCAAGGCCGGACCTTATGCGGGAATCCTTCCTTCCGACCGGAAGATCTTCGGCGCATCTCAGGATGCGGGCGGCCGCTACTCCGCACCTGCGGTGACATGTGGGCAAGTCGTGGACTTGTCCACATATTCGGCTATGAGTCATGTCACCGGCGTGTGACCTTGGCGTTATGGACTCGTCGTCAGCACCATCCGTCCGGTAAGAAGGTTCTTTACACCCCTCATCCGGGGCTCAGGGCGCGTGTGCGGCGCGCCCGTCGCGCAAACGCCCGTACGCAACCACGGCGGCTGGGCTTGCGCGGTGCCCGCCCACCCCTCAACCAGGAGTGGTCACCCTCAAACATTAAAGACTTAAGGGGTAAAACAAAGTGGCAGCGGAGATCGTCAATCCTCGCAGCGACAGCAGTACGGATCGGGAAGGCGGGGCCGAGCCCCTCGATTCCTTCGATCCGGCATTCGCGCTGCACCGCGGCGGCAAGATGGCCGTGCAGGCCACCGTGCCCGTCCGCGACAAGGACGACCTGTCCCTGGCGTACACGCCCGGCGTCGCGAAGGTGTGCAGCGCGATCGCCGAGCAGCCGGAGCTCGTCCACGACTACACGTGGAAGTCGTCCGTCGTGGCTGTGGTCACGGACGGAACGGCTGTGCTGGGCCTGGGGGACATCGGTCCCGAGGCCTCCCTTCCGGTCATGGAAGGCAAGGCCATCCTGTTCAAGCAGTTCGGTGGGGTCGACGCGGTGCCGATCGCGCTCGCCTGCACCGGCGTCGACGAGATCGTCGAGACCGTGGTCCGGCTCGCGCCCTCCTTCGGAGGCGTCAACCTGGAGGACATCTCGGCACCGCGGTGCTTCGAGATCGAGCGGCAGCTCCAGGAGCGCCTGGACATTCCCGTCTTCCACGACGACCAGCACGGGACCGCGGTCGTCACGCTGGCGGCCCTGCGGAACGCCGCGAAGCTGACCGGGCGGTCGCTGGGCGACCTGCGCGCGGTCATCTCCGGCGCGGGTGCGGCCGGCGTCGCCATCGCCAAGTTCCTGCTGGAGGCGGGGCTCGGGGATGTCGCCGTCGCGGACCGCAAGGGCATCGTGTCCAAGGACCGGGACGACCTGACGGACGTCAAGCGGGAGCTGGCCGAGATCACCAACAAGGCGGGGCTCTCGGGCTCGCTGGAGTCGGCCCTCGCCGGCGCCGACGTCTTCATCGGGGTCTCCGGCGGTACGGTGCCGGAGCCGGCGGTGGCTTCGATGGCGGAGGGCGCCTTCGTCTTCGCGATGGCCAACCCGAATCCCGAGGTGCATCCCGACGTCGCCCACAAGTACGCGGCCGTCGTCGCGACCGGGCGGTCGGACTTCCCGAACCAGATCAACAACGTGCTGGCGTTCCCCGGGATCTTCGCGGGGGCGCTGCAGGTTCGGGCCTCTCGGATCACTGAGGGGATGAAGATCGCGGCGGCTGAGGCGTTGGCCGCGGTGGTCGGGGACGACCTTGCCGCGGACTATGTGATTCCTTCGCCGTTCGATGAGCGGGTGGCGCCGGCGGTTACTGCGGCGGTGGCTGCGGCTGCTCGGGCCGAGGGTGTCGCCCGACGCTGACGCGGTGTCTCTGACGCGGTGTCTCTTGTGGCCCCGCCGGGATTGCTTCCCGGCGGGGCCATTTTTTGCTTTCGGGGGCGGCCGGGTGGGTGGTTTTTCGCCCCCGCCGCCCCTACCCGTCCCATCCCCAGGGGCTCTGCCCCTTCGACCCCGGGATGGGTTGTGTGTCGGGTGCGGGTGGGTGGGGGCTGGTCCAAAAGATTGCGCAGTTCCCCGCGCCCCTTTTAGGGGCGCGGGGAACTGCGCGAGCAACCCCCACCGGCCCGCAGACGACGAACCACCCCTTTCTTTGAGGGGGACGTGTGTCACAGGGGGACTTGGTTCCGTCTGGCGCGGGCGGAGCCTATCGTCGGGATCATGTTCGCTGCCTATGCCGCCCGAATCGACCGTGACCAGCCGCTGAACGGCCTGGAGTTGGGGGAGCGTCCGGCCCCGGAGAAGAGGCCGGGCTGGACGACCGTGAACGTACGGGCCGCCTCACTCAACCATCATGACCTGTGGTCGCTGCGCGGAGTCGGCCTGGCCGAGGACAAGCTGCCGATGATCCTCGGCTGCGACGCCGCCGGAATCGACGAGGACGGCAACGAGGTCGTCCTGCACTCCGTCATCGGACAGACCGGCCACGGGGTCGGCCCCAAGGAACCCCGGTCCATTCTCACCGAGCGCTACCAGGGCACCTTCGCCGAGCAGGTCTCCGTACCGACGTGGAATGTGCTCCCGAAGCCCAAGGAACTGTCCTTCGAAGAAGCCGCCTGTCTGCCCACCGCCTGGCTGACGGCGTACCGCATGCTGTTCACCAACGCGGGGGTACGGCCTGGAGACTCCGTTCTCGTGCAGGGCGCGGGCGGCGGCGTGGCCACCGCCGCGATCGCGCTCGGGAAGGCCGCCGGGCTGCGGGTGTTCGCCACCAGTCGCGACGAGGCCAAGCGGAAGAGGGCCGTCGAGCTGGGGGCCGTGGAGGCGTTCGAGTCGGGCGCGCGGCTCCCGCAGCGGGTCGACGCCGTCATCGAGACGGTGGGTGCCGCCACCTGGTCGCACTCCATCAAGTCCCTGCGGCCCGGCGGCACGCTGGTCATCTCGGGTGCGACCAGCGGTGACCGGCCGTCCCATGCCGAGCTGACCCGTGTCTTCTTCCTCGAACTCAAGATCGTCGGCTCCACGATGGGCACCAAGGACGAGCTGGAGGACCTGCTGTCCTTCTGTGCCGCCACTGGCGTACGGCCCGTCATTGACGAGGTGCTTCCGCTTGACCGGGCCCGCGAGGGGTTCGAACGGATGGAGACGGGCGATCAGTTCGGGAAGATCGTGCTTACTGTCGGCTGACGGCTGACGGCTGACGGCAGTACGGCAGTACGGCAGGTGTGGCGGGCTCGGGGTTCCGGGCCCGCCGTGCGTGTGTCCGCGCCGGTGCCGGTGTCCGCTCCCCTCAGCCGGAGGCGCGAGGGGCTCCACCCCGGCCGGAAGTGTCGCGCAGTGCCACGCCGATGTGTGCCGCCGCTGTCGACAAGTGGCGGCGGGTTTCGCGTAGTTGGTCTTCCGTTACGCCGTGGTCTCGGGCCGCGTCGCGGATGTCGTCGCGGAAGCGGTCCAGGAGGCGGTCGAGGTCGCGGGCGGGGTTGCCGGTGGAGTCCTCGTGGGCCCAGGAGGGTTCGTAGTCGGCGGGGAAGTCCTCGGGGGTGACCGTGTACTCCGGGTCCGCGGTCGAACCGGCTGCCGTGGCGGTGCGGCCGAAGCCGAAGTCCTTGCCGAAGTCCTTGCCCAGGTCCTTTCCGAAGTTCTTTCCGAAGTCGCCGAATTCCTTGGCCAGTTCGGTCAGTCCCTCGCGCACGCCCGTCGGCCAGTCGCCTCGGGCGAAGTGGTCCTGGACCTGGTCCTGGACCCGCTTGGCCATGCGCTGCATTTCCTCCTGGGCCTGGGCGCGGGCCCTCTCCTGGGCTTCCTTGGCCTGGCGGCGGGCACGCTGGGCCTCGTCACGGGCGCGGCGGCTCTCGTCCTTCGCGCGGCGGGCCTGTTCCTTCCACTCCTGCCGGACGCGCCGCATCTCCTCCTTCGCCGCCCGCCACGACTCCTTGTCGCGATAGTCCTCGAAGCCACCGAACTCGCCCGGGGCGGCTTCGTGTTCCTTCGCCCCGGCGCCGCCCTTGGAGCCCCGCCGGGCCTCCGTGGCCGCGGCGCGCATCTCGCGGCGCAGGTCGCCCGCCGCGCCGCGTACGTCGGCGCGGATCTCGGCGGCGAGCTCCGACACGGATTCGCGGATCTCCAGCTCCAGATCGGCCAGTTCGCCGCTGCGGTCGGCCAGTTCGGCGCGGCCCGCGTCCGTGATCGCGTACACCTTTCGGCCGCCCTCGGTGGTGTGCGTGACGAGTCCCTCGGCCTCCAGCTTGGCCAGCCGGGGGTAGACGGTGCCCGCCGAGGGCGCGTACAGACCCTGGAAGCGCTCCTCCAGGAGCCGGATCACCTCGTACCCGTGGCGCGGCGCCTCGTCCAGCAGCTTGAGGAGGTAGAGGCGCAGGCGTCCATGAGCGAAGACGGGGGGCATCTCAGAGAACCTTCCTGTCGGTCGCGCCCTCGGTAGCGGCCTCGGTCGTGTCGGCGGTCGAGTCAGCGGTCGACTTGTCCATCGATTCGGCCGTCGGTTCGTCGCGTGGGGTGTCGGTCGCGGCTGCTTCCTGCGGTTCGGGGGCTTCGTCGTACGGCTCGTCCTCCGTCGGTGGCCTGCGGAGGAGGGCGATGGAGCCGGAGGCGGTCATCGCCTTCAACTTGCCGTTGCCCGCGCCCAGTCGGCCGGTGATCTTCTTGGCGCCCCACTGCCCGCTGATCCGGAGGTCCTCGAAGGCGCTGGAGACGGTGCCGCTCGCGGTGTTCGCCTCCACCTCCGCGTCCGCCGGGTGGGGGAGGCGGATGGCGATCTCGCCCGAGACGTTCGACAACTGGACGTCGGTCGGGATGCCCGTGGTGTCCAGGTCCACGATCATCGAGCCGGTCACCGACTCGGCCCGCACGGAGGAGCCCGAGCCCTCGACGACGGTCAGGTCGCCGGAGACGGAGTTGAAGCGGAGGTCGCCGGTGACGGCCTGGGCCTCCAGGTTCCCGGAGACCGTGTTCACCTGTACGGGACCGGCGACGCGGACGAGTGTCGTGTCGCCGGTGACGCCCTTGACGTCCACGCGTGCGTCCATCCCGGAGACCACGGCGGCGGCGCCGACCACGCCGACCTCGACCCGGGTGCCGGTGGGAACGGCCAGGGAGACCACCACGGAACGGCGCCAGCCCTTGCGGTCGAGCCACTTGAGGAAGCCCTTCCAGGGCAGGTCCTCATACGCGACCGTGAGGGTGCCGTCCTTCTGGGTCACCTGGAGTGGCGGGCCCTCCAGATCGGCCACTTCCAGCCGGGCGGAACCTTCGTCGGTGCCCACGATGTTCACAGTTCCATTGACGACACGTACGTGCAGCGCCGTCACGGGGTCGTCGAAGGTGAGCTTTTTCGGCTCTGCGACGGACCACTCGGACATGGTGCAGACCTCCTCGACCGGGCCGGACCCCCACGTGAGCCCGAACTTGACGCGCCATATCGCGTCTTCCATCAATCACGATATATCGCGGATGTCGAAAGTCAAGACACCCATTCTGGGGATCATGGGGGGATTGAAGTGGGCAAATCGTCCTAAAGTGTGACTATGTCGACTGCCTCCGGTGAGCCCTCCGACGACCTCCCGGCCAAGGCCCCCGGCGCCCTGCTCCTGTGCCGGGCGCACCCCGAGTCCGTCGGTCCCGCCGCCCAGCTGCTGCGCGAGCGGATGCTGCTCGCCGGGGCCGGTCCCGAGTGGAGCGTGCTGGTTCCCGAGGGCAAGCCCTGGCAGCACGGCGTGGAGCCCGTCGACCGCGTGCTCACCGGCTGGGCCGGCGCCCTCGCCGTCAGTGCCCCGTGGCCCGTACTCGCCCTCTGGTGGGACCCCGATCGCAGTGGCTTCACTCTCGCCTCGGGGTTCCGCCGCACCGTCGGCTACGAATGGCTGGCGAACGGTACCCCCGTCGGCGAGGACGAGGCGATGCGCACCTTCGCCGCGCGGCTCGGGCTCGATCCCGTGCTCGACATGCAGTCTCTGGAGCAGTTGACGAAGGCCGACCCCGGTGCGGACTCGCGGGCGCGGCTGCGGGGGCTGATCGCTGTCCTCACGCGTGCGGGGGTGATGCTTCCGGCCGGGCTCAGTCCTGGTGAGTCCGCCGACCGGCTTCGTGAGGTGGCGCGGATTCAGCCGGGGGCCGAGCAGGTCGAGTGGACGGGGTGGCGGGCTGCCGTGCGGGCGGAGCTTGATGTCGTGGAGGGGAGTGCGGTGGGGGCCTGGGTGCGGGGGTCGAGGGCTGGTGTTCTTGCCACGGTTGAGCTGGCTGCCGGGGTTCCGCTTGTTGTGTGGGGGGTGCGGCGGCGTAGTGGTGGGTGGATCGCTGCCGGGGTGCTGCTGGCGATCCATGGTGCGCTCGGGGTCGCGTATGACCGGCTGCGCGCCTTCGATTGACGCCCCCGCCGCCCCTACCCGTCCCATCCCTGGGGGCTGCGCCCCCAGACCCCCCTGGGTAGTTCGTCGGCTGCGGGTGGGTGGGGGCTGGTCTGAAAGATTGCGCAGTTCCCCGCGCCCCTAAAAGGTGGGGGCTGGTCCAGAAGATTGCGCAGTTCCTCGCGCCCCTAAAAGAAGACTGCGCAGTTCCCCGCGCCCCTGAAGGGCTCGGGCTACTCGTCCTCGTCCTCGTCGTCGTCCAGGCGGGCCAGCCAGGTCGCCAACCGTTCCACCGGCACCTCGAAGTCCGGGTTGAGGTCGACAAACGTGCGCAGCTGCTCGGCGAGCCACTCGAAGGTGACCTCTTCCTCGCCGCGCCGCTTCTCCAGTTCCTCGATGCCACGGTCGGTGAAGTACATGGATGGTGCTCCGTCGGTGAAAGTGAAGTGGAACGCTGGGGAAAAGGATAAGTGGGTGCGCGGGGTGCGCGGGGTGTCCGGAGGTCCTCTGTCGTGGGCGGCCCCCTGCGGCTAGCCTGCAAGGCCGGCGGGACCACGGGGGCGTGGGGGAACGGGGGATGTCATGGGTGACGAGGTGACCCGGATCGCACGGATCGAGATGCCGGACGGGACGCCGGTGTGGGCGCGGATCTCGGGGGCCGATGAGCTGGAGGGCTCCGGCGGGCTGTCGTTCACGGACACCGGGTTCGGGGATCGGGTCGAGGCGCAGGTCGAGAGTCTGCAGTCGGTGATCACCAGTGTCGCGCGCTCGCTGGCCGCGCCCTTGCGTGCCGTGCGGCCCGACGAGGTGAGTGTCGAGTTCGGGATCGAACTGACGGCCAAGGCGGGCAAGGTGGTCGGCCTTCTTGCCGATGGTGAGGCCAAGGCCGGTATCACCGTCACGCTCACCTGGAACGGCGGTCCACCGGACCTCGACCCTCCTGAAGGCACCGTGCCAGCGCATCCGGCGCCCGGCGCGCGGACCGGCGCCCCGGCGCACGGCGGCTCCGGTGACTCCTCCGTCGGGGGCGGGGCATGACAGAGGGGTACGCCCGGGGCGCACCGGGCGGCCCGCAGAACGCTCACCGTGCGCTGCGTGATCTCACCATGGCGGCGACCGTACGCATCCATCGCGCGGGGGCCGGGTATGCCCTGGACGAGCCCGGCACGTTCCTCGGGAGTGGGTTTTTTGTCGCCCCCAACTGGGTTCTGACCTGCGCGCATGTGGCACTGAGCGGGGAGGGGGGCGAGGTGACCGTGGTCTATGAGACAGGTCCGGGCCGCGGTACATCCGCTGTCGCGGGCGAGGTCGCGACCGTCCTCCCGGAGCACGTCGAGCGGGCCGTATGGGGCAGCTGGCCGGCCCCCGACCTGGCGCTCGTGCGGCTGCGCGAGCCCGTGATCCACGACTGCGCCTATGTCACCGAGCGCCCGGCGGCGTACCACGGAGAGCCGGTCGTCTTCTACTCCGGCTGGTCCGTGGTCGGCGGCGAGCTCCGCCGGCTGAACGGGACCTGCACGGTCCAGGGCACCCTCGGCTGGTCGGACGACGAGCAGATCCGGCTGGGCGGCGACATTCTGCCGCCCGGCGTCTCGGGCGGGCCGGTGGTCGATCCCGTACGCGGTGAGGTCGTCGGCGTCCTGAAATCGCAGGTGGACAGGGGGATCGGCGGTACGTGCACGGGGGTGGAGCAGTTACGTGCCCTGCCGGTGCCGGCCAGTGCGGTGCGGGCCGAGCACGACGACAGCTACCAGGCCGTCTTCCACGGCCACGACCGCTACCACCGGGACCGGCAGCGCCATCCCGACACCACCCGCAGCACCTGGACCGACGTCCAGAGCCGGCTCGGCGCGCGGCCCGGACGCGCCCTCAGCCCGGAGGAGCGGACCCAGCTGCTCGGCAGGCTCGCCGACCTTCCGCCACCTGTCAGCACGCGCGTGCTGCTCGACATCCTCGAACTGCTTCTCGGCGGCCCGGCCGCGATCCGGCATCCCGCGCCGCGCGGCTGGCGTGACGGTCTGGGCGCGCTGTACGAGAGCTCGCACCACGGCGCCATGCTGGACCTCGTCCTCGCCTACACGATGCTGGTGCTGTCCGCCGACCGCCCCTTCGGCACCCCGGGTACCCGGGGTGCGGAGCAGGCGTTGTGGCAGTGGGTGCGGAACGCGGCGGAGGGCATCGACCCCACACACCGTGGCCGCTTCGCGCAGCAGTGGACGGACCTGCTCCGGCGGCGGCAGGACCCCGGCACCCCGCCCGCGGAAGCTCCGGGGGAGGACGGGCCGGACCCCGCGGCGGCGACAGCCTCCGGGGCGCCGTCGGCCCCGTCGGCGCCGATCGGGTCACCGACGGGAACACCGGTCACCCCGCCGGGTTCCGGACAGGTCTCGGTGGCGACCCTGAGTTCCTTGGTGCGTATGAAGCTCCGGCAGACGCACGGCCCCGACCGGGGGCCCGGCCCGTCCGCCCTGATCGAACTCGCACAGCGGGGCTGGGAGCCGGACCGCTGCGACTGGCGGGTCTGCGTGGTACGGCCCGACGGAGATGTCGAACGCCTCCACGAGGCCGAGCGCACGCCCCTGGCCGAGCTGCCCGGCCCGCTGGCCGCCCCCCTGGCGGAGGCGTTCCGCCGTTGCGATCAGCCAGGACGGCCCGCCGCCCTCCAGGTCGCGCTGCTCCATCCGCTGCTCGGACTGGCGGTGGACGAGTGGCGGTTGGGCCCGGTCGAGCCTCCGATCGGCGTGCAGCGCCCCGTCTATGTGCGCTTCGCCGGCCGTGAACAGCCCTTGGAGCAGGGCGAGTTCTGGCCGTTCGGCGCGGAGCGGCCCGCGGCCGAGGCGGAGTCCCAGGAGCGGGTGGCCCGCTGGAAGTGGATTCACGAGCACGAGGCCAAGGCCGAAGTCCTGGACTGCGACGACGGATTGCGGATACCCGTCCCGCTCGTGGAGGTGCTGCGGGGACTGCCGTACAGGACGGTCCCGGTGCTCTGCCGCCATGGCGACCAGCGCTTCGAGGACGACCCGATGGCGCTCGTGCGGATCGTGCACGGCGGCTACGGCGTCGCCCTGTGGCGGCGTTGGCACGGCCGGCCCGAGGCGGTGTGCGGGGAGTTCCACCGGCAGGTGGGCGACGCCGTGGCGGGCCCGGGCAACGTGGTGCGGCTTCCCGAGCTCGTCCACGCGTTGAGAGCGGGGCTGCACGATGGCCGGACGGAGGCGTTCTGGGCCGATGGAATCGCCCTGCTCTACGACGATCCGGGCCGGCCGCTGCCCGGTACCGGGGACCTGTTGGAGGCGCCATGACCGGATCGTCCGGCGATCGGCCGTACAGCGCGCGTGCGAGGCCCAAGTGGCCCGTTATGAGCCCGTCTTGGGACCTTACGAGGCCCCCCGAGGATCGATACCGTGATGCAGGTTCGGACGGCTGCCGTGGTGGACGAGTGACGACGAGGACTGGGCAATGACCGAATCCAGCGAGTGGCTCATCTACCGAGGTGCCGGTGAACCCCACGACGGCATAGACCGCCTCCCGGCCCCGCCCCCCTGGCGCGACTTCGCGAGCCGGGACGCGGCAGGGAGGGGCGCGGACGGTTCCGAGGACCGGCGGCTGGGCGCGCACCGGCATCTGGCCGAACTGCACCGGCCGGGCGCCGAGGAACTGGAGATGATCAACGCGGCGCTCTATCTGCGCCGGCCCCTGCTCGTCACCGGCAGCCCGGGTGCGGGCAAGAGCACGCTCGCGCACTCGGTGGCGTACGAACTGGGTCTGGGCAACGTACTGCGCTGGCCGATCGTCAGCCGGTCCACGCTTCAGGACGGGCTGTACCACTACGACGCGATCGCCCGGCTCCAGGACGTGCAGATCGCCGCGCCGCAGGGCACCGAACCCGCCACTCCCGGGGCCCCCGGCTCCGTCGAGGGTATCGGCAGCTACATCCGGCTCGGCCCCCTCGGCACCGCGCTGCTGGCGTCCGACACCCCGCGCGTGCTGCTCATCGACGAGCTGGACAAGAGCGATATCGACCTGCCGAACGACCTGCTCAACGTGCTGGAGGAGGGCGAGTTCGCCATTCCCGAGCTGGAGCGCGTCGCCGACCGGCTGCCCGGCGGCGTGGCCGAGGTGCTCACCGCCGACGGCACCAAGGCGCGGGTGCGTGACGGCCGGGTGCGCTGCCGCGCCTTCCCGTTCGTGGTGCTCACCAGCAACGGGGAGCGCGACTTCCCGGCTCCGCTGATGCGCCGCTGCATCCACCTGGAACTGGGGCGCCCCGACCACACGCGGCTCGCCACCTTCGTACGCGCTCATCTCGGTGATGAGGCCGCGCGGGCCGGAGACGATCTCATCACCCACTTCCTGGAGCGCTCGCGCAGTGAACTGGTCGCCGCGGACCAGCTGTTGAACGCCATCTACCTCACCGACGCGGCCGCCCCGCCCAGTCGCGACCGTCTCGCGGACCTCCTCATCCAGCGACTCGACCGCCCGAGGTGACGCGCTGATGCCTGACGCCGCGGCGCGCCACGGGCCCGATTCCGACCCCGACCCCGGTCCCGGTCCCGTCGAACCCTCCGGGAGCCATCAGACGGCTTCCGGCGGTGACCCGATCGCCGAACTCATCGCCGGGATGCGGCAGATCGGGCTCGACCCCGACGCCGAGCAGCTCTGTGACACCCTCTGGCTGGCCCGCTGGGCGCGCCCGACGGACGCCGCCGAGGGCGAGGAGGCGGGGCGGGGGAGCGTGCCGCCGTCCGGAGCGCCGGTGACCGGACGTGACCCGGTTCCCGAGCGTCCGGATCCGCGGGGTGCCGCTCCGGTGCCACCCGGCGACCGGCCCGGGCCGCCGCAGCGGGACGGGGCGGCGGACCGGCGTGTGGCGCTGTACCCGGTGCCGCGGGGCGGCGCGCCACGCGGCCACGGGCAGGGCCGGGTGACGGTGCTGCCGATCGGGGTGCCCGCCGCGCCCGCGTTCCCCGCCCCGCTCGAACTCCAGCGCGCCTTACGGCCGTTGCAGGGGTATCGGACCGGCGCCCCGCCCCTGCGCACGACCCTCGACGAGACGGCGACCGCGGAGCTGAGTGCCCGGGCGGGCGGTCTGGTCCTGCCGGTGTTCCGCGGGGTGACCCGGGCCGACGCGGCGCTCCAGCTGGTGATGGACGCCTCCTCGTCGATGCGGGTGTGGGACCGGATGTTCGCCGAACTGGAGCAGGTCTTCGGCCAGTTGGGCGCCTTCTGGGACATCGAGGTCAGCCATCTGCACCAGGCCCCGGACGGAGAGCCCGCCGTCAGCCGCAGCCCCGAGCCGCGCGCGGCCCCGCTGCACTCCGCCGACCGGCTGAGCGACCCCACCGGCCGCCGGATCACCCTCTTCGTCAGCGACTGCGCGGGCCCCCTGTGGCACAGCGGCCACGCCCACCGACTGCTGTACCACCTGTCCCGGCAGGGCCCCGCCGCCGTGATCCAGCCGCTGCCCCAGCGCATGTGGAACCGCACCCGACTGCCCGTGTCGTACGGCGAGCTGACGCGCGGCGAGGCCCTCGCGGGCGCGGCCACGCTGAAGGTCCGGCTGCCGGCCGGCACCCCGCCGGAGGCGCACGCGGGTGCGCTTCCCGTGCCCGTCCTGCCTCCCGAGCCCGCCGCGCTCGGCGCCTGGGCGCGGCTGCTGTCCGGGGCGGGCGCCGGGCCCGTGGCCGGTGCGGTCGGCTGGGTGCGCCACAACCATCCGCCCGCCCCGGCCGCCCGCCCCGGGCGCCGGCTGTCCGCGCTCGAACTGGTCAGCCGGTTCCGCTCCAACGCCTCCAAGACGGCGGGACGCCTGGCCGGCTATCTGGCGGCGGCGCCCCTCAGCCTCCCCGTGATGCAGCTCGTCCAGCGCACCATGCTGCCCGACTCCGGACCTTCCGAACTGGCCGAGGTCCTGCTCAGCGGCCTGGTCTCGCGCGCCAAGGCGGAGGACTACGGGGCGGACGGCGCCCAGTGGTACGAGTTCGCGCCCGGCGTGCAGGAGGCCCTCCTGTCGCCGCTGGGCCGCGACGAGGCCATGCTGGTGCTCAAGCACTGCTCGGAGTACATCGAGTACCGCTTCGGCAAGGGCGGCCCCAACTTCCCGGCTCTGGCGCTCGCGCAGCTCGGCGACGGCGGCTCGGGGCGGCCGTACGCGCCCGGTGCCGCATACCCGGGCGAGAACGGCGACAACGGCGGGGCCACGCTGGTCCCGCAGCCCTTCGCCGAGGTCGCCGTACGGGTCCTGGAACGCTTCATGCCGCTGCCGGAACAGTTCGCGCTGGTCGCCGGCCGGGGGCGCGACGACCCGCCCGAAGAGCGGCCGACCCACGCGGCGGTGATCCGGGCCCGCTCCCTGGTCGGGCAGTTCGACACCGACGGCATGGTGCAGGACCTCATCGACGCCGTACAGCTGCTGCGTGGCGCGACCGAGCACGAACGGCCCGCGGGCGCCGACCCGGCGCTGTGGGCCGAGTACGCCAGCTGTGTGCTGCGGCTGTGGGAGGTGCAGGGCGGCGCCGAGCTGCTGCGCGAGGCGGAGACGGCCGCCGAGCGCGCCGTCGCCCACCCCAGGGCACTGCGCGAACGAGCCGTACTGGCACGGGTGTTGCACGCCGCCGCCACCGACCGCAGGCGCCGCGGCGACCGGCGCGGCGCGCTCGACCTGCTGCAACGCGCCGACCGTGAGTACGCGGTGGCCTGCGCCGCGCCCGACCTGGACGACCGGGAGGAAGCCCTGCGGCTCACCCTGGAGCGGGTGCGGGCGCTGGAGGCACAGTGGCGGCTCGGCGGCGACAGCGCGCTGCTCCAGGGTGCGGTCGGCATGCTGGAGGCCTTCGCCGACGCGTGGCCCGACCGGCGGCAGCGCCCGCCCGAACTCCCGCTGGCCCACGGCCGCGTCCTGCTGCGCCTGTCGGGAGCCACGGCCGACCAGGAACAGGCCCGGCTGTACGCCGAACAGGGCGCGCACTCCCTGCGCGCCGCCCTGGAACCCGGCTCCGGGCCGGTGCTCCCCACGGCGGGTGAACCCTCCCGCGTCCGTATCCTTCTCGACCTCGTCGACGCGCTCCTGAAGTCGGGCGGCGCGCTGGACGACGCCCAGGCACACGTCGACGAGGCACTGGGCCTGACGCGTGAACAGGGCCTGCGCTCCCAGCTGTTGGTCCGCGCCGGGCGCATCGGCGTGGCGCGATACGCCGAGTCGGGCGACCCGCGCGAACTCCAGGACGCCGCCGCACGGTTCGAGCAGGCCTCCCGGGGCGTGCCCAGGGACGCCCCCGCGCACGCGGACGTCCTCGCCGAATGGGGTGAGGCGCTGCTGCGCCGGGCGGTGCCGGCCCATGGCCCCGGTTCGCGCGAGTCGCTCTCCCAGGCCATCCGGGTGCTGCGCGACTGCCGTACCGAAACCCCCGCGGGCAGCGGCGAGCTGGCGCACCGCCTGCTGCTGCTCGGCCGCGCCCTGATGCTGCGCTACCGCGCCCGGGGCGACCGGGTGGATCTGCGGGAGGCCGAGCACCTCTTCGGGCTCGCGGCGCTGGAGGCCGGTGAACCGCTGACGGCCGCGCGCTGCCGGCTGGAGCTCGGGCAGGCGCAGTTCGAGGCGTACCAGAGCCTGGGCAGGCCCGCGCGGCTCGACGAGGCGGTCGACGCCTTCCGCGCCGCGGCCGAATCGGCCCGCGCGGCCGAGGAGGAGGCGGAGACGGACCGACGGCGCCAGGAGGCCATGGAGCTGGGTGCGCAGGCGCATCACTGGCGGGGTATGTCCTACGAGGCGGCGGCACGCCCGCGTGCCGCACGCGAGGCCTACCGGGCCGCACGGGCCGAGTGGTCCAGGCTGCCGGACGGCGCCGTGAGCACGGGCGAGCCGACGGCCCGGCAGACGGCGCAGCGGCTGGCCGAGCTGGAGTGAGGGAGTGCCTCCCGGCGGCCGCCGGGGCGGAGTGAGGGAAAAGGGGGAGAACATGGGTGCACGGGACGACGCACTGAATGCCGACATCGCCGCGGGGCGGCTGCCGGATCTGCTGGAGCTGGACCTCGCGGACCTCAGGACGGTTCAGCACCCAGTGCTGACCGAGGTGCTGGAGGAGCTGCGGGAACGGGCGGGGCAGCCGAGCGAGATGCTCTGGGGGTTCAACAACTCCTTCTGAAGGAGCAATCTGACTGGTCAATTCTTCATCGCAAGGCGTCAGTTCCGGTCTGACTTGTCGTTGAACCGGACAAGTTCGATCGTGCCGCGTTTGTGTCGGGCCCCCGCCCGGGAATGCCGCCCCGTACGGGCAGGGGGCCGTGGCGCGGACCGTACCGTGGGATCACGGGGCCTAACAGCATGGGGGTGCCGGAGTGTCTGAAGAGGTGACCCCGGCGACCTCCGCCACCTCCGCGACCTTCGTCCGGTTGCCAGAACAGCCCCTTCCCTTCCGGCAGTTCATCGTCAAGATGCACGGCCGCTGCAACCTCGCCTGCCGCTACTGCTACCTCTACGAAGGACCCGACCACACCTGGCGCACCCGCCCGGCCGCCGCCCCGCCCGGCGTCCTCGACCGGACCGCGACGCGGATCGGTGAGCACGCGCGCGCCCACGGCACGACGGCGCTCTCCCTCGTCCTGCACGGCGGAGAGCCGCTGCTCGCGGGCGTGGACACGCTCGCCCGCTTCACCACTCTCGTACGCGACCGGGTTCCGGACTCCTGCACGGTCCACGCCACCGTCCAGACCAACGCCACCCAGCTCACCGAGCAGCGGCTCGCCGTCCTGGCCCGGTACGGCATCCGCGTCGGCATCAGCCTGGACGGCGGCCTGCCCGCGCACAACGCGCTGCGCACCGACCGCGCCGGGCGCCCGTCCTGGCCCGCCGCCTCGCGCGGCGCGCGGCTGATCGCCGACCGCTTCCCCGAGGCGTACGCCGGGATCCTCACGGTCGTCGACCCCACGACGGACCCGGTCGAGCTGTACGAGTCCCTGCTGGCCCTGCGGCCACCGGCGATCGACCTGCTGCTGCCGCACGGCAACTGGTCGGCGCCGCCGCCGCACGGGGGCGGCACGGATGCCCCGTACGGGGACTGGCTCTGTGCCGTCTTCGACCGCTGGTGGGGGGCCGGGCGGCGGGAGACGCGGGTCCGGCTCTTCGAAGCCTGCGTCGCGCTGCTGTTCGGGCTGCCCGCCGCCACCGAGTCGCTGGGCCTCGCGCCCTTCGACGCCGTGGTCGTGGAGACCGACGGGTCGATCGAGCAGGTCGACTCCCTGAAGTCCTGTTACGAGGGGGCGGCGGAGACCGGCCTCGACGTCTTCCGGCACAGCTTCGACGAGGCACTGCGCCACCCCGGTGTCGTGGCCCGGCAGACGGGCGCCGCCTCGCTGGCCGCGCGCTGCCGGACCTGCCCGCTGCTCTCCGTCTGCGGCGGCGGCCACTACGCCCACCGCTACCGGGCCGACAACGGCTTCGCCAACCCTTCCGTCTACTGCGCCGACCTCCAGCGCTTCATCCGCCATGTGGCGGACAGGCTCGCCGGGGTCGCCCCCGTCTCCGCCTCTTTCGAAGGAGGCACCCCGTGATCCTTCCGGCGGTCCCGGACCGGGCCCTGACCGAACTCGGCCGCACCGAAGGCGGCCCCGAGACCCTGGGGCTCCTCGTACGCGACCAGCACACGCGGCGGCTGCTGCTGCTCCGCGCGGTGCTCGACGCCGTGGCGGCGGCCGACCCGGCGGTGTGCTCCGCCGCCGCCCGGGACCGGCTCGGGGAGGACTGGGCGCTGCTGGAGGAGGCGGACCGGACGGAGCCGCCCGTCCGCCCGGCGGCCTGGGCGGACGAGAGCGGTGCGGCACCCGCGGCCGGGTACGGCGGTTCGCCGGCACCGACGCCGTCGGCCGGCACGGGTGTCGGACCTCCGCTCTCACCGGTCCGCGCCCTCGTCCTGCACCCCTTCGTCGGCCCCTGGGCCCGGCACTGTCTGCGCGGCCTCGGCAGGGAACCCGGTCCGCGCACCGAGCGGGAGGCCCGCGAACTGGTCCGCGACCTCGCCCACTTCGGGGCGCTCGCCGCCGTGGCCGCCGTCCGGGCCGGGGTGTCCTTCGCGGTACGGCTGACCGCGCGCGACGGAGTGCTGACGCTGCCCTCGCTCGGCGCGCTGCACACGGCCGCGCCCGGGGACGCCCCGGTCGACGTCGTGCACCGCCGGCAGAGCCTGACCTTGCGGCAGCGCGGCGCGAAGGACGTCGTCGTCCACCTGCAGAGCGGCGGCATCGGCGCCTGGTCCGAGGCCGCCGCCTGGACACCCGCGCACGCCCTGCCCGGGCTGCTGCCCGGCTCCGGCCCCGTACCGCTGGACGACCTCGACCCGTACCGCACCGCGCGCGGCGGTCCCCGTCACCACGAGCTCAGCGGACCCGTGACCCTGGACGACGCCGAGCGCAAACGCTGGCTGCAGTCGTGGTCGGGCATCGCGTCCGTGCTCGGGCTGGGCGGCGAGCACCGCCTCACGGAGGCCGTCGCGCTGCTGCGCTGTCTGGTTCCGCTGTCCGCGCCACCCGGTTCGACGCCCGGCGGCCGGACCACCGGCAGTTGCAGCGGCACCCGGCGGGAGGCCTTCGGCGCCGTCCTCAGCAGCACCCCGGCCACCGCCACGACCTTCGCGGCCACCCTGGTGCACGAACTGCAGCACACCAAACTGGCCGCGCTCAGTGACATGCTCACGCTCCATCACGCGGGTCCGGGGGCACGCTACTTCGCACCCTGGCGGCCCGACCCACGCCCGTACGACGGCCTGTTGCAGGGCGCGTACTCCCACCTCGCGTTGGCGGACTTCTTCCAGCGCAGCGCCCTCGCCACCACCCATCCGGCCCGGCGGGACGCCGCCTGGGCCCAGCACGCGCGCTACCGGGAGCAGGTCGGCGCCGTCCTGCCGAGCCTCGTCGGATCGGGCGATGTCACCGCGCAGGGGCGCCGGTTCGTCGACCAGATGGTCGCGGTGTACGAGCGGCTGGGCGACCATCCCGCGCCGCGCGGACAGGCGGCTCGCGCCCAGGCGTACGTACGCGCCTCCCGCGCGCTGTGGACGCAGCGCCACGCGCCGGGCGAATGAGGCCCGCGCGTGCCCACCGGAAGCGCGACGCACGCCCGCCGAACGCGCTGTGCGCCCGCTGAACGCGCCACGCCACCCGCGCGATTGAGCCATCCTCGCCGAAAGTCGCGGGTTCCCGGACGCGGGGCGATCGGTGCGCCAAGATCGTCGCTTGAGCAGGATGAAAAGGAACCGTGGAGCAAGCGACTGGTAGCCGTCAGTGCCTTTCGCCGGACCTCGCACCGGTTCTAAAATCACGTGCGGGGAGGCCGCTGCATGTCTGGAGCTCGTACGCCGGTCGGGCCAACCGAGAGGGGGGCCGCGAAGCAGACCGTCACGATCAGCTTCGCCGGTTTCAACCGGGCCTGGGCGGCCTGGATCGGGGACCGTCTGGAGCGGCGTGGCCATCGCGTCGTGTACCAGCGCTGGGATTCCCCGGCCGAAGTGCCGCTCGTGGACCTGCTGCGCGACCTGACGCTCGCCCAGGGCCGGATCCTGATCATCGTCAGTGAGTGGTACTTCCAGCTGGGCCCGCGCACCCACGACGAGTGGAACAACGCGCTGCGCGAGGTCGTCGCCCCCGACCCGAGCCGTTTCGCGGCCGTCTCCGTCACCACCGTCCCGGTGCCGTCCGCCACCACCGTGCTCGGCGCGGTCGAGCTGAACAACATGGGCGCCGACGAGGCCGAGCGGCGCGTCCTGGACCGCCTCGACCTGCCCGCCGACCCCCTCCCGGAGTCCGCCGAAGGCATCCGCCGGGGCCCCCGCTTCCCGGCGGCCATGCCCGAGGTGTGGGGCGGAGTGCCCCGCCGCAACACTCGTTTCACCGGCCGCGAGCCCCTGCTGAACGACGCCTACCATCTGTTCCAGGGCGCCGAGTCGGGTGCCGGCGTGGTCACCCTGCACGGCATGTCGGGCGTGGGCAAGACACAGCTCGCCGCGGAGTACGTGTTCCGCTTCGGCTCCGAGTACGACGTGGTGTGGTGGGTCAACGCGGAGAAGCGGGTCACCTACCGGCGCCGACTGGCCGAACTGGCACCGCAGTTGGGCCTGTCGACAGGCGCCGAGTACGGCGAGCGGCTGCGCGCGGTACGGGACTCGCTGCGGCGCGGCGACCCGTACAGCCGCTGGCTGCTGATCCTGGACGGCGCGGACGAGCCGGACCAGATCTACGACCTCCTCCCCACCGGACCCGGCCATGTCCTGATCACCTCGCGCAACCCCGAGTGGAGCGAGCACAACAGCAAGCTGCTGGAAGTGCCGGTCTACGACCGCGACGAGTCGGTCGCCTTCATCCGCCGCCGGGCGCCCCGACTCAGCGAGCCCGAGGCCGACCAGCTCGCCGAAGCGCTGGAGGACCTGCCGCTGCTGCTCGACCAGACGGCGGGCTGGCTCAACGACTCGGACCTGTCCGTCCGGGAGTACATCGCCCTCCTGGAGGGCGGCATCGACCAGGACGTCGTCAAGATCTCCGCCGACTTTCCGGTCGCCTTCCAGACCGCCTGGTCGATACTGCTGAACAAGCTCCGCGACAGCGTCCCGGAGTCCGTCGACCTGCTCCGCCTGTGCACCTTCTTCGCGCCGGGCTTCATCCCCGTACGCCTCCTGAAGGAGATGCCGCACGACGAGCTGCCCGAACAGATCGCGGGGCTGCTCAACGACCCGCTCCTGTGGAACAAGGCGATCAACCAGCTCCGCCAGTACTCGGTCGTCCGCCTGGAGTCCCACGAGACCGCCACCGACGAGATCACGTCCTCCGGTGAGTCCCTCTACCTCCACCGCATGGTCCACCAGATCGTCCGCAAGGACATGCCCGACGAGGACCGCCGCGAGTTCATCGACGTGGTCCGCCGGGCGCTGGCCGCGGCCGATCCGCGGCGGCCCACGGACACCCGGCTGTGGAACGGCTACGCGGAGATCGTGCCGCATCTGAAGTACGCGGACGTCCTGCAGAGCAAGGACCCGGCGGTGCAGGCGCTGGTCTTCAACTGCCTGCGCTACATGTACATTTCCGGCGAGTACCGCGCGGGCATCAAGCTCGGCGAACGCGCCCTGAAGGCCTGGCGGAAGCTGCTCGGCGAGAGCCACCCCAGGATCTGGGAGCTGACCCACCACTACGCCAACCTGCTGCGCGCGGTCGGCGACTACCAGCGCACCGAGTCGATCGAGCGCGCCGCCGTCGACCATCTGCGGGAGCAGCGCGGCGAGCACGACCTGGACTACTCGCGCGCGGTCGGCGGCCTCGCCGCCGACCTGCGCGGCCTGGCCCGCTACGGCGAGGCGCTGGAGCTCTCCCAGCAGCTCCTCGTCACCTACCGCGGCCTCCTCGGCGAACAGGACTCGCGCACCCAGGGAGCCCAGAACAACCTGGCGGTGTCGCTGCGGCTGCTCGGCCGCTACGGGGAGGCGCTGAACGCCGACCGGCAGACCATGGAGGCACGCCGCCTGCTGCTGCGGGCCCGGCATCCCTGGACGCTCAACTCGGAGAACTCCTACGCCACGGACCTGCGTCTGATGGGCCGCTACACCGAGGCCACGTCGATCCAGACGAAGAACGTGCGGGAGAACCGCATCGTCATGGGTGAGGACCGGCCGCAGACCCTGGACGCCGAGCACAATCTCGCCCTGTGCCACTACCGCAGCGGGGACCGTGTCAAGGCGGGCCCGCTGCTCGCCCGCGTACTGGAGCGCTGCGAGCGCGTGCTGGGCGAGGCGGACCCGCAGACGCTGAGGTTCGCGACCAGCACCAGCTGCTTCGCGCGGGAGCACGGCGACATCGACCAGGCGCGGGAGCTCGGCGAGTCCGTCGTCGCCCGCTACGAAGTGATGCTCGCCGAGGGGCATCCCTACATCGCCGGTGTCCGCGCCAACCACGCCCTGGTGCTGCGCAGCGTCGGCGAACGGGACCACGCCCATGTCCTCATCGAACAGTCGCTGGCCGACATGACCGAGGCGGTGGGGGAGCGCCACCCCTGGACGCTGAGCTGCGCCATCAACGCCGCCGCCCTGCGCAACCTCGTCGGCGACCCCGAGGGGGCGGCCGCGCTCAGCAAGCAGGCGGTCGCCCGGGCCACCGAGGCACTCGGCCGCACCCACCCGCTGACCCTGTCCGCCCGCGTCGCCCTCGCCGCCGACCTGCGCGCCCTGCGGGACCGCCAGCAGGCCGAGAAGGTCGAGCAGGAGGCCCTCTCCGACCTCGCCGCCACCCTGGGCGAACAGCACGTCCACACCATCTCGGCGCGCTCCCGCAACCGGCCCTACTGGGACTTCGAACCCCAGTCGACCTGAGAATTCCCCGCCTGTGGCTGAGGCCCGGTCCCCGGTGCGCATAACCCCTCGCGCGCCGGGGAATGACCCAGTTCTCTCTCAACAGACGTGCACTACACGGGAGTTGTATCGGGGGACGCGTGGTGATCTTAGTGGGGCCTGTCCCGGAGGGTGCGGACGGGCCCATCCCCGTCGAAGTCAACACGGATCTGGCCCCGGCCGGATACGACGACCTCGATGCCGTCTACGGCGACGAGGTGACCAGGGCCGGAGCTGCCCGGCGCGTGGTCGAGACCGCCCAGGACGCGTACAGCGACGGACTCGCCCTGGCGCGTCGCTGCGCAGCCCTGGCCGCACGGCGATTCGGGGAGCTCGAAGAGCACCTGCGGCCCGACGAGATCGAGCTGCAGCTTTCCATCAAGGTGGACGCGGGGCTGGCGGTGCTCGTCAAGAGCGGAGCGGAAGCCCAGCTCCAGATCACCTGCAAATGGCAGACCTCCGCCCCGCCGGCAGGAGCGGTGAGCGATCCGGCCGGGACGGCGGGAAGCGAGGAGGGGACCGCCTCATGAGCCGTGACGCCGGGGCTGTGCGGATCCTCCCGTACAGCCGTGTCGTAGGACAGGACGACATGAAGCTGGCGCTGGAGCTCAACCACGTCACGCCGCGCATCGGCGGTGTCCTGATGACGGGGGCGCGCGGCACCGCGAAGTCCACTCTCGTACGTTCCTTCGCCCTCATGGTTCACGGGGAACTGCCCGTCACCCTCCCCATCAACGCGACCGCCGACCGGGTCATAGGCGGCTGGGATCTCGATGCGCTGATGCGCGGTGAGGTGCGCGAGCAGCCCGGACTTCTGGAGGAGGCGGGCGCCAAGGGACTGCTCTACGTCGACGAGGTGAACCTCCTGGACGACCACCTCGTCAACATCATCCTCGACGTCGCCTCGACGGGCGTGCTGTCCGTCCAACGGGAGGGCCTCGACACGTACCAGCAGCTCTCGTTCGGTCTCGTGGGCACGATGAACCCGGAAGAGGGCGGGCTGCGGCCGCAGTTGCTGGACCGCTTCGGGCTCATGGTCACCGCGAGCGAACTGGACTCCGACGACCGCTACCGGATGATCCGTACAGTGATGGACTTCGAGGAGGAGTTCGGCAAGGAGGGGTCCGCCTGGTGCGCCAAGGCCGAACAGGACAACGTGGCGATCCGCGCCCGGCTGGAGCGCGCCAGGGACAGGGTGCCGCGGACTCAGGTTCCCGAGAACGTCCTCAGGTTGTGCGCGGACGCTGCCGCTCGGGTGCACGCCGTGGGGCAGCGCGGTGAGATCGTCGCGGTCATGGCGGCCCGCGCGCTCGCCGCACTCGACGGTGCGGGCCGGGTCGAGCCCAGCCATGTGCGGCGGGTGCTCCCCCTGGCCCTCCGGCACCGCCGGCCCGAGTCGGTGACGGGCGGGACGTTCGACTGGGGGCCGGCCGACCAGGACCGGCTCAAGGATCTGTTCGACGCCGCCTGAGCCGCATCATGCCCATCGATCCGCCGAGCCGCCGCGACGCAGACGCCGTGCCCACCCCGTCCGAGGAACCGGAAGACCTCGCGCGGCGGCTGGTCCGCGCCCTCGCCTGTTCCGCCGTCGATCCCGCCCTGAGCGGGGTGCTGCTCTTCGACTTGGACCCGCAGCTCGTCGACCCGGTGGCGCGGGTCTTCGCCGAACTCCTGGGAGGTCCCTCGGGCCGGCGGGCCACGCCCGTCATGCTGGGGGCCGACAGCCGTGACGAAGGCATGTGGACCCGGCCCGTGCTGCGTCAGGAACGCGACGGCATCACCTTCGCCATCGAGCCCGGTCCGCTCCTCGGCGCCGAGGGCCCAGGAGCCGCGCCGCCCCTGCTGGTGGTGCCGGACCTCGCGCGGCTGAGTGTCGCCGGGATGCGTGCGGCCGTCCAACTCCTGGGGGCGGACGTCGCCGTAGTGGAGCAGACGGGACTGCGCCGCACGAGCAGACCGCTGGCGCGCTGGCTGGCCGTCTGCCGATCCGCCGATGCGGGCCGGCTCAGTACTCATCTGCTGGATCGCTTCGCCATCCGGATACCGGCCGCCGGACTACGGCTGCCCGCGGACGGCCTGGGCCCCGGGGCTCTCCCGCACGCGTGGCCCGCCGCCGCGGGCGTCCCGGGCGCACCAGCCGTGCGGGCCGTCGTCACCGACGACGCCGTCAGGCGCGTACAGGAACTGCTGGACCCCGACACGAGCAACCGCAGGACGCTCTCCCTGCTGAGGCTCGCCCGGGCGCTTGCCACATGGGACGGAGAGCCGGACGCCACGCCGGAACACTGCGACGCGGCGGCCCGGCTGATCGGTCTTCCCGCCCCGCAGCCGACGGAACGTACCCCTACGGAATCCGGACCCGCTCACCCGCCCGTCGCCCCGTCGCCCCCCGATCTGGACCCGCATCGTGGCGCCCGCGACCGGACGGGGCGTGGCGGGACGCGGCGCTTCGAATCGACCACCGAGCAGCTGCTGGAGACCGAACCGGCGGAAGGGATCGGCGGTGTTCCCGGCCTCGACGAGAGCACGAGCCCCTACGCCGAGGACGAGGCGGTGCCGCTGCGGGACTTCGCTCCCCTGCGCAACCCATGGCAGCGTACGGCGGGTCCGGCCTCGACGCGTGGCGTCGTCGTCGGAACGCAAAGGGCCCGGGATCTGCGCGACCTCGCCTATGTGCGCACCGCACGAGAAGCCGCGGTGCACCAACGCATCCGTCACCACGAGGGGTTCACTGTCTCGCCCGTCGACCTGCACAGCAACGTCCGCGCGGCATCCCCCGAACGCATGCTCGTCCTGGTCCTCGACCACACCTGCCGAGGTGACTGGGATTGGCAGGACACACTCACACCCTTCCTTCAGTGGGCGTACGCCGGGCGGGCGGCGGCCCAGGTGATCGAGGTCGGAGGCGCGACGGCGAAGGACGAACTGAGGGCCGAATCCTTCGCCGCGCGCAGCGTCCTCGACCCTCGTATCGTCGATGCCCTGTACCGTCCGGCAGGCCGGGCCACTCCCCTCGCTCATGGCCTCGAACAGGCGAGGCAGGCTCTGCTGCGTGCCTTCCGACAGCACGGGAACGGCCTCGTGGAGGTCTGGCTGGCCGTCATCACGGACGGCCGCGGCAATGTACCGCTGCGCGCCAGTCACACCGGACAGCTGGAGGGACCGGTCGGCGCGGAAGGCGTCGAGGACGCCTTCAAGGCGGCGACGCGCTTCAGCACCATGGACCGCACGAGGCTGAACGTCGCCGTCGTCGACGCGGCCCGCCGACCCTACGAACACCTGCCGTTCCGGCTGGCCGAGAAGCTCGGCGGCACCGTGGTCGAGGGCCGCCTGGCCGAGGAACGCGGAACGCGTGAGGACGGGGGACATGGTGGGGGGTGAACCGCGAGGCCAGGCTCGTTGGAGGGAGCAAGCCACGTCCGTGATGCGCCGCGCGCTCATGGCCGACCTGAAGCCTGTGTCCCGCCGTGAGCCCGCCTCCGACGCCCGACTGCACCCGCCTCAGGGGCCTCCCGCCGGGATCGGAGAGAACGAGGGCCGACCCTACGACCGTCTGGAGCAAGGCTTCGCCCTGCTCAGTGTCGTACGCGCCGAGCGGGCTGACGGCCAGGACGCCTACGAGCTCAAGGGCTGGTGCGGTGACCTCACGGTGGAGGTCTCGGCTGGATCGACCCGCCTGGGTGCGCCGGGCATCAGTCTCCGCAACGCGATCCGCGGCGGGGAGTTCCCGTCCGAGATCCTGCGGGGAATCCAGCTGTGGTCCGAGAATCAGCTCGAACTGGCGGCATGGATCAACAAGATCCGCGACCACCACGGTGCCGCGCTCCGCCTCATCGTGTGGGACGACACGGGCTTCGAACTCCCCTGGGAGCTGTTCTGGGTGCCCGCCGATGAGCAACGCGGGCTGCCGGCCGGACTCTTGGGTGCCCTGCTCGTCGTGGCCCGCTGGACGACCCTGCAGGACACCGGTCAGGACCTGCCGCGCGAGACGGGGGACTGTCACGGTCGGGTACTGGGCTATCTGCACGAGGAAATGACCGACGACCGCCACGTCTTCAAGCCCTACGCGCACCACATACACCTGAGGATGACCGCCTTCCTGGAGGCGCTCAACACCCCCGCCGACCGCATCGGTCTGGTCTACATGGGCTGCCACGGCGAGTACGGCGACACCGTCCCCCGTCTCTCGCTCGGTGGCCGTACCTGGGCCGAACTCAATGACCAGACCATGCGCATCCTGCACGTGGACCGGTCCCTGGTCTGTCTCAACGCCTGCCACTCCGGGCTCTTCGTCCGCAACGGCGGACAGGGAGAGCAGGCGCTGCGCGGCTTCGCCGAACTCTTCCTGCGCAAAGGAGCGGGCGGCTGCATCGTGGCCGCGGGCCGGGTGGGTGATCAAGAGGCCCGCGTACTGGTTCGGAGCCTGGTGGGCGAGGTGGCCGCCCACCCCAACCGTCCGGTCACCGAGACCCTGCGGGCCTTCCGCGCCCGCGCCGTAGCGGAGTTCGGCCCACTGGCAGCCATCCCGACGGTGCGCGACGATGACGGGCAGGTCGACAAGTTCGGCCAGAAACGGGTTCTGCGGCTGCTGTACGCGTTCATGTTCCACTACTACGGCCACCCGCTCACCACCGTGCGGCTCACCGTGGGCGAGGGGTACGGCGCCCGGGGAGGGGGTGGGTGGTGACCGGCGATGCACCCCGCCTCCTGATCGAACCCGTCGTCGAGTGGCCACGGCACGCGGAGACGGAGTCCGATTACCTCGTCACCGTCGACCTGCGCGGTCCGCTCCCGGCGGAGGACGGTGAGCCGTCCTCGTGGCCCTATCCCGACGAGGAATTCACCTTCTTTGTCACCCTCGACGGCTCTCCGCACTTTGTGTGTACGGCCCTGAACGAACCGAGCGTGGTGCTGCACCGCTTCGGCGGCACGTACGGAGAGGCCCGCTTCCGGGTGTCGACCGGCGGCGAAACGGGGGCCGCTGCTCTGTGGCTGACCGTCAGCAATCAGTGGGGTGTGCCCGTCCGCAAGGCGGAACTGCGCGCGGAGATCCGCGAGCGCGACTCCGAGGCCGTGCGGCGCACGAGGCAGGTGGAGGTGGTGCGGGAACCGCCGCCCGCACCACCGCCCGCCCCGCCACCGCCCGCCCCGCCTCAGCGGTCGGCTCCGCAGGCCCCGGAACGTCCTGGACAAGCCCCGGAGGTCCAGGAACATCCGGGGGAGCTCACCCCGGAAGTTCAGCGGCAGCCGAGAAAGTGGCCGTGGAAGCGGACCTCCGCTCCGCCCGGACGACCGACCGTCACGATCAGCTTCGCCGGTTTCAACCGGGCCTGGGCGGCCTGGATCGGGGACCGTCTGGAGCGGCGTGGCCATCGCGTCGTGTACCAGCGCTGGGATTCCCCGGCCGAAGTGCCGCTCGTGGAGCTGCTGCGCGACCTGATGCTCGCTCAGGGCCGGATCCTGATCATCGTCAGTGAGTGGTACTTCCAGCTGGGCCCGCGCACCCACGACGAGTGGAACAGCGCGCTGCGCGAGGTCGTCGCCCCGGACGAGAGCCGTTTCGCGGCCGTGCTGGTGACGGCGAGCAGCCTGCCGGCCGCGACCGCGGTTCTCAGACCGGTCGCTCTGACCAACATGGGGGCCGAGGAGGCCGAGCGCCGTGTCCTGGACCGCCTCGACCTGCCTGCCGACCCCCTCCCGGAGTCCGCCGAGGGTACTCGTCGGGGCCCCCGTTTCCCGGCGGCCATGCCCGAGGTGTGGGGCGGCGTCCCGCGGCGCAACACGCGCTTCACCGGTCGCGAGTTGTTGTTGAACGATGCCTATCACCTGTTGCAGGGTGCTGAGCCAGGTGCCGGTGTGGTCACCCTGCACGGCATGTCGGGTGTGGGGAAGACGCAGGTCGCGTCGGAGTACGTGTACCGGTTCGGTTCCGAGTACGACGTGGTGTGGTGGGTCAGCGCGGAGAAGCGGGTCACCTACCGGCGCCGACTGGCCGAACTGGCCCCGCAGTTGGGGCTGTCGACGGGCGCCGAGTACGGCGAGCGGCTGCGTGCAGTGCGGGATTCGCTGCGGCGCGGCGATCCGTATGCCCGCTGGCTGCTGATCCTGGACGGGGCCGACGAGCCGGACCAGATCTGGGATCTCGTACCGACCGGCCCCGGCCATGTGCTGATCACCTCGCGCAATCCCGAGTGGAGTGAGCACAACAGCAGGCTGCTGGAGGTGCCGGTCTACGATCGCGGCGAGTCGGTGGCCTTCATCCGTCGTCGGGCGCCCCGCCTGAGTGAGTCCGAGGCCGACCAGCTCGCCGAAGTGCTGGAGGACCTGCCGCTGCTGCTCGACCAGACGGCGGGCTGGCTCAACGACTCGGACCTGTCCGTCCAGGAGTACATCGCCCTCCTGGAGGGCGGCATCGACCAGGACGTCGTGAAGGTCTCCGCCGACTTCCCGGTGGCCTTCCAGACTGCCTGGTCGATACTGCTGAACAAGCTCCGCGACACCGTCCCGGAGTCCGTCGACCTGCTCCGCCTGTGCACCTTCTTCGCGCCGGGCTTCATCCCCGTACGCCTGCTGAAGGAGATGCCGCACGACGAATTGCCGCCCACCTTGGCAGGGCTGTTGAGGGACCCGCTGTTGTGGAACAAGGCGATCAACCAGCTCCGCCAGTACTCGGTCGTCCGCCTGGAGTCCCACGAGACCGCCACCGACGAGGCCGCGTCCTCCGGCGAGTCCCTCTACCTCCACCGCATGGTCCACCAGATCGTCCACAGAGACATGCCCGACGACGTCCGCCGCGAGTACCTCAATGTGGTCCGCCGGGCCCTCGCCGCGGCCGATCCACGGCGTCCCACCGACACCAGGGTATGGCCCGGCTACGCGGAGATCGTTCCGCACCTGAAGTACGCGGACGTGCTGAGGAGCAAGGACCCGGCTGTGCAAGGTCTGCTCTTCAACTGCCTTCGGTACATGTACTTCTCGGGCGAGTACGGCGCAGGTATCAAGCTGGGCGGACGAGCGCTGGAGGCCTGGCGGACGCTGCTGGGCGAGAGCCACCCGAGGATCTGGGAGCTGACTCACCACTACGCCAACCTGCTGCGCGCGGTCGGCGACTACCAGCGCACCGAGGCCCTCACACGCTCGGCCGTGACGCAGCTGCGGGCGGAACGCGGACCGCAGGACCTGGATGCACTGCGAGCGGTCGGCGGCCTCGCCGCCGATCTACGAGGTCTCGGCCGCTACGACGAGGCGCTGGCACTCTCCCAGCAGCTTGTGGACACCTATCGCGAACTCCTCGGCGAACAGGACTCGCGGACCCTGAGCGCCCAGAACAACTGGGGAGTCTCGCTCCGACTGCTCGGCCGGTACCACGAGGCCCTGGACATCGACCGGCGGACGATGGAGGAACGTCGGATGCTGCTGCGGCAACGGCATCCGTGGACGCTGAGCTCGGAGCTCTCGTTCGCCACGGATCTGCGTCTCGTCGGCCGCTACAGCGAGGCCGAGTCGGTCCAGACGAGGAACGTACGCGAGCACCGCCTCGTGATGGGAGCCGACAGCCCGCAGACGCTCCAGGCCGAGCACAACCTGGCGCTGTGCCACTACCGCAGCGGCGACCGCGCCGCGGCGGGCGCGCTGCTCACCCGTGTGCTGGAGCGCGGCGAGCGTGTGCTGGGCGAGACACACCCGCTGACACTGATTTTCGCGGGCAGCATGAGCTGTTTCGCCCGGGAGCACGGTGACATCGACCAGGCGCGGGAGCTCGGCGAGTATGTCGCCGCCCGGTACGAGGTGATGCTTCCGGCAGGTCATCCGTTCGTCGCCGGTGTCCGCGCCAACCACGCCCTGGTCCTGCGCAGTGTCGGCGAACGGGACCAGGCGCATGTGGTCATCGAGCAGTCGCTGGCCGACATGACCGTCGCGGTGGGGGAGAAGCATCCCTGGACGCTGTGCTGCGCCATCAACGCCGCCGCGCTGCGCAACCTCGTCGGCGACCCCGAGTCGGCCGCCGCGCTCGGCCAGGACTCGGTCGCCCGGGCCACCGAGGTCCTCGGCCGCACGCATCCGCTGACACTCTCGGCACGCATCGCTCTCGCCGCGGACTTGCGAGCCCTCAGGGACCGGCGGCAGGCCGAAGAGGTCGAGCAGGGCGCGCTCACGGACCTCGCCGCGACGCTGGGCCCTCAGCACGTCCACACCATCTCGGCGCGCTCCCGCAACCGGCCCTACTGGGACTTCGAACCCCAGTCGACCTGAGAATTCCGCACCGGCGCGTATTCGCGGACTCCCGGAAGTGTGGGGCAAGCACTTTCAAGTTGTCGCGGTACGGCGGACTCCGGACGTTCACTGCTGAACGGGAGAACACCGCAGTGCCGAAGGGAGATGCTGTGCCGCACGAAGATGAGCCGGCCAAGCGGAATGTGGCGCTGGTCGAGCGGATGTATGAGCTCTTCAACACCGGAGACCTGAGCCTCCTGAAGGAAGAAGTCTTCGCGGCGGACCTCGTGTGGACGTTGCCCGGACGCAATCCGGTGGGCGGGGTCAAACAGGGGCCGGACGAGGTCATCGCCTTTTTCGGCGGCCTCGTGAACTCGGGGATCAAGGTCGACATCGTTCGGATCGACGCATGGGGCGACGACACCGTGGTCGAGGTGCACCGCGGATACGGAGAGTCCCGGGGCGCCACCCTCGACGCGCTGAACTGCACCCACTACCGCATTCGCGACGGGCGTATCGCGGAAGTCCAGGTCTATATGAGCGACCAGTACGCGGCCGACAACTTCTTCTGGGCCGCCTACGACCTCGCCCCCATTCCGGACAGGTGGGCCAAGTAGCCAAGTAGCAGGCCCGCACCCATAGGTCGGAACGCAGACAGGAGACACACATGCCCATCATCGAGCTGACCCTGGTCGAGGGATTCGCCGACGACGAGCAGAAGTCGGATGTCATCACCAAGCTCGCCGACGTAGTCGTCAATGTCTTCGGTGAGATCACCAAGCCGAACATCTTCTCCCTCATCCGGGAAGTGAAGCCCGGCTCCTGGTCCATCGGCGGTGTCGTCGCGGACCAGGAGATGGTGGCCGGCGGCAAGGCCATCTCCAACCAGCAGATAGCCAACCGGCTCGACGAGGCGCGCGTGATCGCCGCCTATGAGGCGCTGGCGAGCGGCGACCGTGCCGAGATCGACAAGTACTGGGATGCCGACATGACGTGGCTGGTCCCGGGCGAGGCTCCGGTCTCGGGCCTCAAGCAGGGACTCGACACCTTCCTCGCCTTCATGGGGGAGGTGGGCGCGCTCGCCGACAACTCCTTCGCCATGGAGCGTACGAACACCCTGGTCAAGGGCGACACCAGCGTCGACCTGACGCACAACACCGCCACCCGGGCCGGTGACTCGTCGCGCAAGCTCGACATCGACGTGGTGCACGTCATGCGCTGGCGGGACGGCAAGATCGTCGAGGGTCGTGGATCGATCTTCGGCACCGGGACCACCGAGTACAACGAGTTCTTCGCCTGAGCGGCGCGGCCGCACTCGCGGGGCGCGGGCGGCCGGACGGTGGGCCGGGAGGGACATCCCTCCCGGCCCACCGCCGCGTGTGGTCAGCGGCACTACCGCCGGTGTTCAGCGGCTCCGGGGGACGACCCGGGGGCCCACCGAGCCGTAGACCCACTGGGCTGTGGAGTCGATGAAGTCCAGCGGGAAGCCGCGGCTGAACCCGGTCGGCGCCTCCAGCCGGGCCAGCTGCTCGGCGGAGAGCGAGACCCCGGTCGCGGCCAGGTTGTCGGTGAGCTGGTCGACGGTGCGGACACCCACGATCGGATGGACGGCCGTGGAGCGGGCCCGGGTCCAGGCGATCGCCACCTGCGAGGGCGTGGCGCCCACCTCGTCCGCGACCTCGGCCACGGCCTCCGCCACGGCACGGTCGCGCGGGCTGAGGTCCTGCGCGGACATCCGGGTCCTGCCCGTGGGCCCGCCGTTCGGGCGCGTGTACTTGCCGGAGAGGGCGCCGCTCGCCAGCGGGCCCCACCCCGCGACGGACAGCCCGGTCGCCTCGGCCATGGGCAGCAGCTCGCGCTCGATGTCACGGTTGAGCAGGTTGTACGGCACCTGGATCGCCGAGAAGGGAGTCCAGCCGTGCTGTGCGGCCAGTGTGTTGGCCCGCGCCACCACCCAGGCGGGGGTGTCGGAGATACCGAGGTAGAGGACCTTGCCCGAGCGGACGACGTCGTCGAGGGCGCGCATCGTCTCTTCGAGCGGGGTGTTCCGGTCCCAGATGTGCACCCAGTAGAGGTCGATGTAGTCGGTCCGCAGCCGGCGAAGGCTGGTCTCCAGCGAGAGTTTCAGATTCTTCCGGTGATTTCCGGAGGCATTGGGGTCGGACGCGTCACGGTAGAGCGTGTACTTGGTGGACAGCACAAAGCGGTCACGGTCCTTCTGGAGTAACTCGCCGAGAATCTCCTCGCTCTCCCCTTCGCCGTAATTGACCGCGGTGTCGATGACATTTCCGCCGGCCTGTGCGTAGGTTTCGACGATGCGTGCGTATTCCTTGTGCGCGGTGTCGTCGCGGTCCCGCCCGTGGAACGTCATGGCGCCGAGGAACAGTTCGGACACCCGTAGCCCCGTCTGCCCCAGCAGTTGATAGAGCATGTCTGTCCTCCTCAGTAGAACTCGGCCGCATGCTAGGCGGCTGAACTGCCGCGACACGCGTAGCGCCGCGGGAGGAGACGGCACTGTGTCAGGTCGTACCGCCCGATGGGCCCTTGGGGACCCCGTGGGAGTGCGCCGACGCACCACCCGTCGCGGCCTCGCGCGCGGGCGTCCTCAGGAAGCACCGGGCACGACTTGACGCAGTTCCCGCCCGGTCGCCGTGACCGGCGACGGCCTTGAATTTCCGGTGCTAGCAATAGGAGCGGGCGATATCGCCTTCGTATGCCGGACAACCGGAAGGATGCATAGCATGCGCATCGGCGTATTGGGCACCGGAATGGTCGGAAAGGCCATAGCTACTCGCCTGGTGGAAGTCGGACATGAAGTGCGTCTGGGATCGCGGACCTCGGACAACGAGAGTCTGCTGAAGTGGGTCGAGGAGAACGGTGAGGCGGCGAGCGGCGGTACGTTCGCCGACGCCGCCGCCTTCGGCTCCGTCGTCGTGAACGCCACTCGGGGCATCATCTCGCTCGACGTGCTGGAAGCCGCCGGTGAGGACAACCTGGACGGCAAGATCATCATGGATGTCGCGAACCCGTTGGTGATCACCAGCGAGACGGAACCGCCCTCGCTCGGCATTCTCAACGACGACAGCCTCGGCGAACGCATTCAGCGCCGTTATCCGTCGGCGCGGGTGGTGAAGACCCTCAACACCATGAACTGCGACATCATGGTGAACCCGAAACTGCTCTCCGGTCACCACAATGTCTTCGTCAGCGGAGACGACCGGTCCGCGAAGGACCAGGTCGCGTCTCTGCTGGGCCAGTTCGGCTGGGCCGAGGACACCATTTTCGACCTCGGCGACATCACGACGGCCCGCGGCCCGGAGATGTTCGTCGCTCTCTATTCCCGGATGTTCCTGAAGATCCGGCACCTGCATTTCAACATCTCGGTCGTCTGGGACCCGAACGTGGAGCCGTTGCTGCCCGAGGGGGTGTAACGGAAGGCGGCCCCGTCCCACCGGGCAGAGTTCAGAATTCGAGGAGCGTATGACAGCCGTGAAATCGGTAATCGACCGGCGCTGGGGTGTCTTCGCCCTGCTGGCCATAGCGCAGTTCGTGGTAATCCTGGACATCAGCGTCGTCAACATCGCACTGCCGTCGATGCAAGCCCCGCTGGGGTTCACCCAGGACGGTCTGCAGTGGGTTGTCGACGCCTACATGCTGACATTCGGCGGCTTCCTGCTCCTGGGCGGGCGGGCGGCCGACCTGTTCGGCCGCAAGAGGATCTTCCTGGCGGGCCTGACCCTGTTCGGCCTCGCCTCCCTCGCCTGCGGAATGTCGGACACCAGTACCCAGCTCATCGCGGCGCGCGCGGCGCAGGGCCTGGGCGGTGCGCTGATGTCGCCCGCGGCCCTCTCCCTGGTCGTCGTGACCTTCCCGGAGGACCGGGAGCGCAACAGGGCGATGGGCCTGTGGGGCGCCGTCGCCGCCGCCGGTGGTGCGACCGGCGTGGTGCTCGGCGGTGTGATCACCGACGCCCTGGGCTGGGAGTGGGTCTTCTGGATCAACGTGCCCCTGACGCTCGGCGCCGCGCTGGTCGGCGTACGCCTGCTCACCGAGACCGAACGCAGCGGCAACGTACGGCACTTCGACGCGCTGGGCGCGATCACCGTGACCGCCGGCCTGTCGGCGCTGATCTACGGATTCGTGCGGATCGGCGAGCACGGCTGGGACGGGCGCGCCGGTATCGCGCTGGCCGCCGCCGCGGTGCTGCTCACCGTCTTCGTGATCACCGAGCTCAACGTGCCCGAACCCGTCGTCGACTTCAGCATCTTCAAGGTGCGCGGGCTCACCGCCGCGAACGTCATCATGCTGATGTTCTCCGCGGGCGCGGTGGCGATGACCTTCTTCGTCACGATCTATGTGCAACGGGTGCTGAACTACGGCCCGATCGCCGCCGGTCTGTGCTTCCTGCCGATCGCGGTGGGCCAGGTGATCACCTCCCAGGTGGTCGTCGGCCGGCTGATGGGGCGGATGCACATCTTCACCGTCCTGGTCATCGGTCTCGGCCTGACCGCCGCGTCCTTCCTGTGGTTCGCGCAGCTGTCGACGGACGGATCGTTCCTGAAGAGCATCCTCGGGCCGGGACTCCTGCTCGCGGTCGGCAGCGGGTTCGCCTTCACGGCGCTCGTGGTGTCGTCCGTCTCGGGCGTCGAGCCGGAGCGCTCCGGTATCGCCGGCGGCATGATCAACATGTGCCAGCAGATCGGTGGTGCCCTGGGTCTCGCCATCCTCGCCTCCGTGGCGACCTGGCGGACCAACCGGATCGCCGACGGCCCGGTGGACGACTCCGCGCTCACCGCCGGCTTCCGGCTGGGCTTCCTCGTGGCCGCCGCGCTGATCGCCCTGGGCGCGGTCGTCGGCTGGCTGGCGACGCGTACGCGACCGGCCGCGGCCGGATCGGCGGCCGGCTCTTCCGCCGCGCAGAGCGCGCCCGCACGTGAGGTCATCGAGCCCTCGCTGGACGAGCCGCACGCCACGGGGGCCACCTCCTAGCCCGTCCACGAGACACGTCCATACGTCCGCGCCGGGCGGAACACCACGGTGTTCCGCCCGGCGCGGACGTTTCCCGGCGGGGGCTGCCTACTCGTCGCCCGACTCCAGGGCGCTCACCACCCATTCCAGGGCGCCCATGGCCTTGGCCGTGCCGAGGCCGTCCATGTAGTCGCGCGCGTGGACGATCAGGCCGTGCCGGACCCGCAGGACCAGGATGCTCGGCACGGAGAAGGTCTTCCCCGTCGTGGAGATCGTCCCCTCGAAGAGCCGCTCCGCGGTGAGGAGTTCGGGGTCCCGGCCCTCGTGGACGGCGACCTCGACGACCTTCTCCGTCCGCGCGGGGCTCTGCTCCCAGGCGGCCCGGTAGCCGGCCCGGACCTCCTCACGGCCGTGGTAGTCGGTGACTCCGGGGAACAGGAACGGGAACTCGTGGACGGCGTCGACCGCGTACAGCTCGGCGACGGCGTCCGGGTCCGCCTCGACGATCGCCTGGTGGTAGGCGGCCAGGACCTCGCGGGGGCTCAGGTGCGCGCTCGGGGTGTCGGGCATGGCTGGGGATCCTTTCGGTCGGCACACAGTCGACTTCATCCTTGGCCGCGGGCGCCGCCCGGAGCGGGCTCCCGCACAACGGCGGGCGTACCTCGCCAAGTCGGCGCGCACACAGGCTGACCTTCGCCCGAACCGCGCACCGGCCGCCGTACACCTCCGTCCGGCTCGTCGGCGCGCGGGGCAAATGGCCTATTTACGGAAGTGTTTCCGGCCACTTGCCGATATGGGCCCATCACCTCTTGCACTCCTGGTCGCTTCGAACTCCCAGAACGTAGACATGAGTTCGACGGTTCGCGGACCGAACCGAACGAGAGGACATCCCCATGAGCAAGCGCATCCTCGTCGTCCTGTCCGAATACGGGTACTGGGGCGAAGAGTTGATCGGCCCTCTGGAGACCTTCGACAAGGCCGGGTATCACGTCAGCTTCGCCACGCCGACCGGAAAGCGTCCCGTGGCCCTGCCGCCGAGCATGGACCCCGACTACATCGACCCGCCCCTCGGCCGCTCGGTCACGACGCCCGAGATGGCCGACAAGGTCCGGGCGATCGACACCTCGGCCCGCCTCGACGACCCGCTCGACCTGTCGTCCTGGCTGCCCGACCGGCCCTACCGCAGCAAGCCGTACTTCCTGCGCGACTGGGAGGCGTACAACACCCGCCTGGAGCAGATCCGCGAGCAGATCGCGAGCCGCTACGACGCGCTGCTCATCGTCGGCGGCAGCGGCCCGATCGTGGACCTCGCCAACAACTGGCGGGTGCACGACCTGATCCTCGCCTTCCGCGCGCTCGACCTGCCGATCGCCGCCGAGTGCTACGGGGTGACCGCGCTGGCCTTCGCCCGTGACCAGGAGGACCGCGTCTCCATCATCCGCGGCAAGCACGTCACCGGGCACTGCATCGAGTACGACTACAAGGACGGCACCGGCTTCATGGGCACCGACTTCGTGATCGGCCCGCCGCCGTACCCGCTGGAGTACATCCTGCGGGACGCGACCGGCCCGGACGGCGCCTTCCACGGCAACTTCGGGAAGACGACATCGGTCATCGTCGACTACCCGTTCATCACCGGGCGTTCGACCCCCGACTCCTACCTCACCGGCGAGAAGGTCGTCGAAGTGCTGGAGAACGGCCTGCGGCAGTGGGGCTTCCGGGCCGCCAACTGACGTGCGCGCCCACTGACATGCACGCCAACTGTCGTGCACGCCAACTGACGTACACCGCACCGAAGTTCACATCGAGAGGTGGACGCATCATGGTCAGCAGGCCCGCGCGGGTCGCGATCCTGGAACAGCTGCGGGCCGACGGGGTCCGGTACATGTTCGGCAACCCCGGCACGGTCGAGCAGGGCTTTCTCGACGAGTTGCGCAACTTCCCCGAGCTCGAATACGTCCTCGCGCTGCAGGAGGCCACGGCCGTCGGCATGGCGGACGGTCATGCACGGGCCACCCGCACGCCCACCGTCTGCCAGCTGCACACCGGCGTCGGCCTCGGCAACGGCATCGGCATGCTCTACCAGGCCATGCGAGGCCATGCCCCGCTGGTCGTGCTCGCCGGCGAGTCGGGCCTGCGCTACGAGGCCATGCAGGCGCAGATGGCCGCCGACCTCGTCGGCATGGCGGAGCCGGTCACCAAGTGGGCCACCCGGGTGGTGGACCCGGAGTCCACGCTGCGGATCCTGCGCCGCGCGTTCAAGGTGGCGGGCACGCCCCCCTACGGCCCCGTCCTGGTGGTGCTGCCCGCCGACGTGATGGACCGGGACACCACCGAAGCGGCCGTGCCGACGTCGTACCCCGTCACGCGGAGCACGCCCGACGCGGCGGCCCTCGACCGGGCGGCGGAACTCCTCGTCGGTGCCGAGCACCCGATCGTCGTCGCCGGCGACGGTGTCCACTTCGCCCAGGCCGCGGAGGAGCTTGGGCGACTGGCGGAGGTGTGGGGCGCCGAGGTGTGGGGCGCGGACTGGGCCGAGGTCAACCTGCCTGCCGAACACCCCGCCTACGCGGGTCAGTTGGGCCATATGTTCGGCGAGTCCAGCCGGCGCGTCACCGGGGCGGCCGACGCCGTGCTCATCGTGGGGACCTACGCGCTGCCCGAGGTCTATCCGGTCCTCGACGGCGTCTTCGCCGAGGGCACCCCGGTCGTCCACATCGACCTGGACAGCGACGCGATCGCCAAGAACTTCCCCGTGGACCTGGGCCTGGTGGCCGATCCCCGCCGGGCACTCGCCGGGCTCACCGCGGCACTCCAGGCGCGGATGAGCGAGGAGAGCCGGGTCCGGGCGTTCGAGTGGCTGCGGCGCAGGTCCGTCGAACGGGCGCGGGAGATCGAAGAGGCCAGGCAGGTGGACGAGGCGACGACCGCCCCGACCGCCCTGCCGACCACGGCCTTCCTGCGGGAGCTGGCACGCCAACTCCCCGAGGATGCCGTGGTGTTCGACGAGGCACTGACCGCCTCGCCCGACGTCTCACGGCATCTGCCGCCGAACCGCCCCGGCCACTGGTTCCAGACGCGCGGCGGCTCCCTGGGCGTCGGCATCCCCGGCGCGCTCGGCGCCCAGCTCGCGTTCCCAGACCGTACGGTCGTGGGCTTCACCGGCGACGGCGGGTCCATGTACACCATCCAGGCGCTGTGGACGGCGGCCCGGCACGGCATCGGCGCCAAGTTCGTGATCTGCAACAACAGCAGCTACAAGCTCCTCGAACTCAACATCGAGGAGTACTGGAAGTCGCAGGCGATCGCCGCCCACGAGCAGCCGGAGATCTTCGACCTCTCGCGGCCCGCCATCGACTTCGTCGGCCTCGCCCGCTCGCTCGGCGTACCCGCCGTGCGCGTCGACAAGCCCGACCAGGTTCAGGCCGCGGTCGCCGAGGCGCTGAGCACTGAGGGTCCGTTCCTGATCGACCTGGTCACCGGCAGGGGGAGGGAATAGCCGTGCGGCTTTCCGGCCACAAGATCGCTGTCCTGATGGAGAGCGACTTCTACGAGCCCGAGATTCTCTACTACCAGTTCCGCTTCCCGGAGGAGGGCGCCGAGGTCCACTTCCTGTCCCGGCTCTGGGGCCAGGACTCCATGACCTTCCAGGGGCACGAGCACCGGATGCCCTTCGAAGTCTCCGAGTCCTTCGAGGACATCGACGAGTTCGCCCTCAAGGAGTTCTCCGCCGTGATCGTCCCCTCGGGGATGGTCTCCGACCGGCTCCGCTACACCGAGGACCCAGCCGAACTGCCGCCCGCGTCGGCGTTCCTGCGCCGCGCCTTCCAGGACCCGGCCATCGTCAAGGGCATCATCTGCCACGGCATGTGGCTGACCGCACCGCTGCCCGCCCTGGTGCGCGGACGGCGCGCGGTGGTCCACAACAACCTGCTCGGCGATCTGCGCAACATGGGCGGCGAGTACGTGGACGAGGACGTCGTCGTCCATGACGACCTGGTGACCGCGCGCACCGGCCAGCACTGCCATCTGTTCGCCCGCACCATCATCGACCTCATCGCGGACAAGGAGAGGCCGGCCGTCCCAGGACCCCGCGCACCGGTGAGGAGCCGGTCATGACCGCCGTCGTGCCGTCGCGGGCCCACCCGACGACCGAGGAGCGCATCCCCATCAGGGACATCCGCCCCCAGGTGCGCGGCGGCGCGGTGCCCGCCAAGGCGGTGCGCGGCGAGACCCTCACCATCAGCGCCGTCGTCTTCCGCGAGGGCGCCGGGGAGGTCGGCGCCAACGTGGTCCTGTACGACGCGGCCGGACGGCGGGGCCCCTGGACCCCGATGGCCCTCGTCGACGCCGACGCCGACCGCTGGGAGGCCACGGTCGTCGTCGGCCCCGGCCGCCCGGGGCTGTGGACGTACACCGTCGAGGCCTGGGCCGACCCGGTCGCCACCTGGCGCCGCGACGCGCATCTGAGGATTCCCGCCGGGGTCGATGTCGAGCTGACGCTCGCGGAGGGGGCCCTGCTGCACGAGCGGGCCGCCCTCGGCATCCCGGACAAGGACCGCCGGGAGTCGGTGACGGCAGTGGCCGGGGCGCTCCGCGACGAAGCGAGCCCCTCCCCCCGCCGGCTCGAAGCGACCACCGGACGTGCGGTGGTCGCCGCGCTGGAACGCCATCCACTGCGTGAACTGGTCACCGTCTCCCGGCCGTTGCCCCTGCTCGTCGAGCGGCGGCGGGCCCTCGTCGGCTCCTGGTACGAGATGTTCCCGCGCTCGGAGGGCGCGGTGCTCCGGCCGGGCGAGCCGCCCGTCAGCGGCACCTTCGAGACGGCCGCGCGACGGCTGCCCGCCCTCGCGGCGATGGGGTTCGACGTGGTGTACCTGCCACCGGTGCACCCCATCGGGCACACCCACCGCAAGGGCCCGGACAACACGCTCACCGCCGGGCCCCACGACGTGGGCTCGCCCTGGGCCATCGGCTCGGCCGAGGGCGGGCACGACGCCGTGCACCCGGACCTCGGCACCCTGGACGACTTCCGCCGGTTCGTCGCCAGGGCGGGGGAACTGGGCCTGGAAGTCGCCCTCGACTTCGCCTTGCAGTGCTCGCCCGACCACCCCTGGACTACCCGGCACCCCGAGTGGTTCACCCGGCGCGCGGACGGCACCCTCGCCACCGCCGAGAACCCGCCGAAGAAGTACGAGGACATCCATCCCCTCTCCTTCGAGACGGACTTCGAAGGCCTGGTCGAGGAGACGCTGCGGCTGCTGCGCCACTGGATGGACCAGGGCGTACGCATCTTCCGCGTCGACAACCCGCACACCAAGCCGGTCTCCTTCTGGGAGCGGGTCATCGGCGACATCGGTCTGACCGACCCCGATGTGGTGTTCCTGGCCGAGGCGTTCACCCGCCGCGCCATGGTGCACGCCCTCGCCCAGGCCGGCTTCCAGCAGTCGTACACCTACTTCACCTGGAAGAACGACAAACGGGAGCTGACCGAGTACGCGAGCGAACTCGCCCTGGACAGCGCCGACTTCCTGCGCCCGAACCTCTTCGTCAACACCCCGGACATCCTGCACGGCTACCTCCAGGACGGCGGCAGGCCCGCCTTCGAGACCCGGGCCGTGCTCGCCGCGACCCTCGCGCCCACCTGGGGGGTCTACGCAGGGTACGAACTGTGCGAGAACGACGTCCTGGCGGCGGGCACCGAGGACTACCGGCACTCCGAGAAGTACGAACTCCGCCCGCGCGACTGGGCGGCGGCCGAGGCGGCGGGCACCAGCATCGCCCAGCTGATCACCCGCCTCAACCAGCTGCGCCGCGCCCACCCGGCCCTCCAGGAACTGCGCAACCTGCGCTTCCACCACACCGACCACGACCAAGTGCTGGCCTATTCCAAGCAGTTGGTACGGCCGGACGGTTCCGCCGACACGGTCCTCGCCGTCGTCAACCTCGACCCGCACCACACCACCGAGACCACGGTCACCTTCGACCTGGCCGCGCTCGGCCTGCCCGAGGACGGTTCGCTGAAGGTGCGCGACGAACTCACCGGCGAGATCCACACCTGGGGCCGCCACACCTACGTACGGCTGGAACCCGGGGCGGCGCCCGCGCACCTGCTGGTTCCGCTCGGGCCCCGGGAGGCGTCATGAGTGTCGCCGTCGCGGAACCCGTGCTCGAACCGCTGCTGCCGGTCCTTACCCCCTGGCTGCGCACCCGCCGCTGGTACGGCGACGCGGGCGGTCCCCTGGACGACATACGGCCCGTCGTGGTCTCGGTCGTCCACGACGACGCGCCCGTCCTGGTCCACGCGGTGCTCCGCACCCGGCACCGGAACGGCGCCGAGCAGCTCTACCAGCTGTTCCTCGGGCTGTGCCCCGAACTGCCGGAGCGGCTCGCGGGCGCGGCCATCGCCACCGTGCCCGAGGGACGCTGGCAGGGCTGGACGGTGTACGAGGCGACGGAGGACCCCGCGCTGATGGGGGTGCTGCTGCGCTCCCTGGCCGTGCGGGAGCCGCGCGGCGGACCTCGTGGACCTCGTCTGGAGCCGACCTCCCCGCACCCCCTGCCCGTCGGTCTCGTACCCCGCCTGCTGACCGCCGACCAGAGCAACAGCGCGGTGGTGTACGGCGACCGGCTGCTGTTCAAGATCTACCGGCGCCCCGAGCCAGGACCCCACCTGGAGGTGGAGGCCCTGCGCGCCCTCACCGAGCGGCATTGCACCCGCACACCCGCACTGCACGGGACGCTGTACACCGACGCCCCCGGCGGCGAGGGCCTGGTGCTTGGCCTCTTCGAGGAGTTCCTGCCCGTCGAGGCGGACGGCTGGGAGACCGCCGTACGACAGGTCGGCGACTGCGTCGACGGAACCGGCACCACCGTCCCCGCCGCCGGCGGATTCACCTCGCGGGCACGCGCCCTCGGCCAGGCCGTCGCCGAGGTGCACACCGTGCTCGCCGACGCCTTCCCTCGGACCCGGGTCACGCCGGGGGAGGCCGCCGAGGAGGCCCGGCTCATGAACCGACGTCTCGGCCTGGCCGTCGACGAGGTGCCCGCCCTCGACCGCTACCGCTCCAGGATCAGCGCGCTCTACGACGACTACGCACGCCACGCCGGACGCGGCTGCCCCGTCTTCGCGCAGCGCGTCCACGGCGACCTGCATCTCGGTCAGGCGCTGCCTACGGCGGACGGCTGGCGGCTGATCGACTTCGAGGGGGAGCCGGAGCGCTCCGCTGCCGAGCGCGCTGCTCCTCAGCACGTCCTGCGGGATGTCGCGGGCATGCTGCGCTCCTTCGACTACGCCGCGCGGGCCGGGCTCGCCGCCGTGCGGCGCCGGTCCGGCGAGCCGGCTCCCGGGCTCCGGCTGCGGCACATCCGGCGTGCGGACGCCTGGATGGTGCGCAACCGCCGTGCGTTCATTGCCGGTTACGCCGAGGCGGGGGGTGCCGATCCGTGGTGTCATCCGGTGCCGATGCGGGCGTTCGAGGCGGACAAGGCGGTGTACGAGGCTGTGTACGAGGCCCGGCACCGGCCGGACTGGCTGAGCATCCCGCTCGGGGCCGTGCATCGGCTGGCGGCGGTGCGGGGCTGAGGTGGGCGGCTTTCTCGCCCCCGCCGCCCCTACCCGTCCCATCCCGTTCCTGGGGCTCCGCCCCAGACCCCGTTCGGTTGTGTGTCGTCTGCGGGTGGGTGGGGGCTGGGCGCGCAGTTCCCCGCGCCCCTTAAAAGCACCCGGGGCGGGCCGGCGGTTGTTCAGGGGCGCGGGGAACTGCGCGCCCAGCCCCCACCCACCCGCAGCCAAAGAACCCACCCCCCGGGGTCGAAGGGGCGCAGCCCCTGGTGATGGGACGGGTAGGGGCGGCGGGGGCGAAAGACCACCCACACAGAGAGGAACCCACCGTTGCTGCAGACACCGCACGTTCAAACCCTCCTCGTGGGCCCCGGACTTCCGGACGCCCGGCTGGCCGATGCCGAGCTGGAGCGGCTGCTTGCCGGGGCCCACCATGCCCCGCACGCGGTCCTCGGGGCTCACGCGGCAGCGGACGGCTCCGGCGTCGTCGTACGCGTGCTCCGGCCCCTCGCCAGCGCCGTCACGGTGGTCACGGACGAGGGCGTGCGGGTCGAACTGGACCACCAGTCGGGTGGGTTGTTCACCGGAGCGCTGCCGGGCGAGAAGGTGACCGGGTACCGGCTGCTCGTGACGTACGGGGAGCGGCAGGAGGAGCACGACGACGGCTACCGGTTCCTGCCCACTCTCGGCGAACTCGACCTGCACCTGATCTCGGAGGGGCGCCACGAGGAGCTGTGGCGGGTCCTCGGCGCACATGTCCTGACCCTGGACGGCAGCACGGGCACCGCCTTCGCCGTCTGGGCGCCGCACGCCCAAGGGGTGCGTGTCATCGGCGACTTCAACGGCTGGAACGGCGTCGCGCACCCGATGCGCTCGCTCGGGTCCAGCGGGGTCTGGGAGCTGTTCGTGCCGGGTGCCGGCGCCGGCACCCGGTACAAGTACGAGATCCGCACCCGGGCGGGACAACTGGCCCAGAAGGCCGACCCGCTGGCCCGCGCCGCCGAGTGCCCGCCCGCCACCGCGTCGGTCGTCCACACCTCGACGTACGAGTGGACGGACACGGAGTGGATGGCGAACCGTGGCGGCCGGCACTGCCGGGCGAGCCCGATGTCCGTGTACGAGGTGCACCTGCCGTCGTGGCGCCCGGGCCTGTCCTACCGGCAGCTCGCCGGGGAACTCCCGCGCTATGTGAGCGACTTGGGATTCACCCACGTGGAGTTCATGCCGGTGATGGAGCATCCTTTCGGCGGCTCCTGGGGATATCAGGTCTCCGGGTTCTATGCCCCCACTGCCCGTATGGGGGATCCCGACGACTTCCGGTATCTGGTCGATTCCCTGCACGCCGCCGGTATCGGTGTGATCGCCGACTGGGTTCCCGCGCATTTCCCGCGTGACGAATTCGCGCTCGCCCGTTTCGACGGAGAGCACCTTTACGAACCCGGCGACCCGCGCCGCGCACATCATCCGGACTGGGGGACCCTGGAATTCGACTACGGCCGCCGAGAGGTCCGTAATTTCTTGGTGGCCAACGCCGTCTACTGGTGCTCCGAGTTCCACATCGACGCGCTGCGGGTGGACGCGGTGGCCTCCATGCTCTACCTCGACTACTCGCGCCCCGAGGGGGGTTGGAGCCCCAACGAGCGAGGTGGCAGGGAGAACCTGGCCGCTGTCGCCTTCCTCCAGGAGCTGACCGACACCGTCCGCCGCAGGGTGCCGGGCGCGCTCACCATCGCCGAGGAGTCCACCGCATGGCCGGGTGTGACCCGGCCCACTTTCGAGGTCGGCCCCGATGGATTCGGCGGACTCGGCTTCGACCTGAAGTGGAACCTCGGCTGGATGCACGACACGCTCGACTATCTGGAACGCGACCCGGTGCATCGCGCCTATCACCACGACGACATGACGTTCGCCATGGTCTATGCCTACAGCGAGAACTATCTGCTCCCGCTCTCCCACGACGAAGTCGTGCACGGCAAACGCGCCATGGTGGCCAAAATGCCGGGGGACTGGTGGCAGCGGAGGGCGAATCTACGCGCGTGCCTGGCATTCATGTGGACCCACCCCGGAAAACAACTCCTCTTTATGGGACAGGAGTTCGGGCAGGGCGCGGAGTTCGACCATGACGCGGGACCGCAGTGGTGGGTACTGGACGAGGGCTGGCCGGGGCACCACGACCACCGGGGCATCCGTTCCCTGGTGCGTGACCTCAACCGGATCTACGCCGGGACCCCGGCCCTGTGGGAACTCGACACCTCGCCGGCCGGCTTCGCCTGGATCGACGGCTCCCACGCCGAGGCCAACGTCCTGTCGTTCGCGCGCTACGACGCCGACGGGCGCCCCCTGGTGGTCGTCTGCAACTTCTCGCCGGTCGTCCGCACCGGGTACCGCGTCGGGCTGCCGGAGGGCGGCGCCTGGCGGGAGGTACTCAACAGCGACGCCGCCGCGTACGGCGGCAGCGACGTACGCAACGGCGGGGTCGTCCGGGCGGAGGCGACGGCCTGGCACGGGCAGGCCTGGAGCGCGGCGCTCACGCTGCCGCCGCTGGGGGTGTGCTGGCTGCGGCCCGATTCCGGCAAGGGAGGGGACCTCGGCTACCGCCGTTCCTGGGCGAGGGAGCCGTGAAGGTCACCCTGGAGGTCGGGAGTGGGGCCCACACCGGCCGAGGAGAGCGCCATGTCGTAGGCCTTGAGGGCTTCCTTGATGTCCCCGCCGTGGCGCTGCCACAGGTCGCCGATGTGGCGCCAGTTCAGGGCAGCCTCCCGGGACGGGGGGAAGTGACGCAGCTGGCGGGCGGCTGCCCGCAGGTACTGGAGGGCCGGTTCGGGCTCCTGTTGCAGGAAGTAGATCTCGGCGAGTGTCGCTCGCGCGGCCGCGGTGGAAACCCGTGGCTCGGTGCCGAGGAGCCCCAGCGCACGCTCGGCATGCGCCACCGCCTCGGTCCAGTTGCCGAGCGTCTTCTCCACGTCGGCGAGGACGATCTCGCAACGGGCGAGTTCATCGGCGTTGCCGACCTCGGCCAGGGACTGCTGCGCGGATTCGAGCAGTTCCTTGGCCCGATCGGGATCGGGAACCTCGCTCTGCAGCAGCAGGTAGCCGAAGTTCAGCTTGAGTATGGCGAGATGGCGCTGGTTGTCGCCCTCGGCCATCATGGCCAGGGCCCGCTCGACCAGCGCGAGTGCCTCGTTCAGCCTTCCCCGGGAGTTGGCGACGAGCCCCGCGTTCCAGTAGACGGCGCCTCGGGCGGCGTACGAGCCCTCCGCCTCGGAGGCCGGGATGAGGCGCTCGCCGAGCAGGTGGGCCCGGGTCAGGTCGCCGCGCATGTGGTAGGAGCCCATGAGCGTGGAGCCGAGCTGGATGTGGTCCATCGTCACATCGAGGCCCAGCGAGTCGAGTTTGGCGAGGGAACGCTCACCGATCTCGATACTGACAGCGATGTCTCCGGAGTTGCGGTAGCAGCGGCACAGGGCGACGGCGACCCTGCACCAGTCGTCCGAGCCGGCGGCGAGCGCGGGGTCGCGGAACAGGTCCTCGAGGATCGGAATCGTGGCTTCCAGGCGGTCCAGCTTCTCGAGTGCGGTGGCCTGCCCGATGAGAGCGCGGCGGGTCATCGAGGCGTCCAGGACGGCGCGGTGGGCCAGGACTTCGCTGAAGGTCTGCAGGGCTTCGCCGTTGGCGCCGTTGCGCAGCGCCATCTCGCCGAACGCCACCTTGAGGTGTGTCTCCCCCAGCTGTTGTCCGTCCCGGCCGCTGCGGAGGTATTCGACGGAGGTTCCGAGCTTGCCGGCGAGGGTGGCGAGCACCGCGTCCGAGGGAGTGCGCTTCCCCGATTCGATCAGAGAGATATAGCTGATCGATACCTCTTGCGAGGCCAGGTCCTGCTGCTTGAGTCCCTGCCTTGTGCGGAGTGTCCTCATGCGCTCGCCAAGGCCTGTGGGTGTCTGCGCCTCGGTGTGATCCACCTGGACTCCTCTGGGAGTTCATGACAATCAAGATTACAGGCCAAGTTACAAGTTTAACTGTCATATGTCAACGAGTCAAGGCAAGTTGACGGATCCTCGCGGTCGAATTGTCGCTGATTGTGGGCACCTGGAGAGGGGTGGATTGCCTTCCAGGTGGATGACGATATTCCGATTCCGCGACAAGATCGTCCTTTGCTAAATCCAGACTTGACTGCGAGAGTAATTTAGACTTGACTCGGATAGTCAAATAGCCGAAGATGCGAAGGGTACGGTAATGAGGGGGAAAATCTATTTGTTCATCGCGGCCTTGACTTTCATTGGCGGGCTCCTTGCCTGCGGGGTCGCTGTTGGTTCGTCCGGTCCGTCCAGTGCGCCCACGTCCGTGACTCCGTCGGCCTCGGAAAATGGCCCCGTCGCTTGCTGCTGATGACAGCGGAAATCGGTCGCGCCGAAATTAAGGCGTACCAACCACCGAAGGAACTCGCCTACGCCGACGAGGCGCTGAAGTTCCTCGGTGACCTGACGATGGCAGGTGACTGTGCCGGTACGGGAGTCGTGCGCAGCCACACGTGATACGTCAGGCCGGACAGCCCTGAGATCGCCGCAGACGTGGCGGCTCCTGTCGAGGAACAGCGCGCCGTACGGGACGAGGTGCTCCACCCAGGTCACGTTCGAGGCATCTCCCGATACCTAGGGTGAACCCCGGGATCAGGACTCCGGGTCGTGGGACCGGCCGCAGGACTGATTGCTGGACGGATCGGTGAACCGGTCGGAGAACAGGGAGTGCCCCTTCGAAGCCCGCGGGCGTCGGAGGGGCACTTCGTCGTCCTCGTACGGGAAGTGGCACGCCGCCACATGCGGGTTGGACGCGGTCGCGCCGAGCGGCTCGGGCGTCTCCTGCTCGCACAGCTCACGCGCCCGCGGGCCCGACGCCTGGTACACCGGGCAGCGCGTACGGAATCCGCAGCCGGTGGTGCTGCGGCCCGCGCCCGGCGGATCCCCGGGCAGGATGATCCGCTCGCGGGTGCGTTCCGCGCGGGGGTCGGGCAGCGGCACCGCCGACAGCAGCGCCTTGGTGTAAGGGTGCCGGGGCCTGCTGAAGACCTCTGTGACGTCCCCCGACTCGACCGTGCGGCCGCCGTACATCACCACCATCCGGTCGGCGATCTGCCGGACCACCGCGAGATCGTGCGAGACGAAGAGGCAGGCCGGGCCGAGCTCCCGCTTGAGGCGGCGCAGCAGGTCGAGGATCCCGGCCTGCACGGAGACGTCGAGCGCGGAGACCGGCTCGTCCAGGAGCAGCAGGTCCGGCTCGACGGCCAGCGCACGGGCGATGGCGATGCGCTGCCGCTGGCCGCCGGAGAAAGCGTGCGGATGACGTCGGGCGGCGGCGGGGTCGAGCCCCACCTGGCGGAGCAGCTCCGGTATACGCGCGTCGATGTGCTCCTTGGTGGCCCGCTGGGCCTGGAGCGGTTCGGCGATGATGGCGCCCACCGTCATCCGCGGATCCAGGCTGGCCATGGGGTCCTGCAGTACGAGCTGCACGCGACCGCGCAGCCTCCGGACCTCGGCCCGGCCCAGCGCGGCCGTGTCGTGGCCGAGTACCTCGATCCGGCCCGCCTCGGGCGCCGCGAGCGCGATCACCTGCGCCAGGAGTGTGGACTTGCCGGCCCCCGACTCCCCGACCAGCCCGACCGTCTCGCCCTTCCGGATGTCGAGATCAACCCGCTCGACGGCGTGCGGCGCGTCGCCGTCCGCGGAGCGCCGCCCTCGCGGCCGTACGGCCGACCGGCGGGGCAGCGGATAGCTCTTGGCGAGACCCGTGATGCGCAGGACCGGCTCCGCCCCGACCGCCGTACGCCCGGGCCGGCCGGCTTGCGCGGACGCGGGGAACAACTCGGCCGCGGTGTACTTCGCGAGGGCGTCGGAGTGGAGGCAGGCGGCCAAATGGGCCTGGGGGGAGGGGAGTTGGGGCAGGAACCTGCTTGTGGGGCGACTGCTTACGCTCGTCGGCGTCGGCGTCGGCGTCGGCGTGGGTACGGGCGCCGGGGCTGAGGCTGGAGCCTTTCGGGGCGCGGATGACCCACCCAGCTCGACCAACCGGGGCTCCCCCCGCTCGCACTCCTCGTCCGCCAGTGGGCAGCGCGGTGCGAAGGAGCAGCCCGGGCCCGTCCTGCCGGGGGCGGGCGGGGTGCCGGGGACCGGTGTGAGTGTGCCGGCGCCGTCGAGTCTCGGCACCGAACCGATCAGGCCCAGGGTGTACGGCATCCGGGGGTGGGCGAAGAGCTCGTCCACCGGGGCCGACTCGACGATGCGGCCGGCGTACATGACCGCGACCCGGTCGGCCGTTCCCGCGATCACCCCCAGGTCGTGGCTGACCAGGAGGAGCGCGGCGCCGGTCGCCTTGCGGGCCTTTTTGAGCGCGTCGAGGACCTGCGCCTGCACGGTGACGTCGAGGGCGCTGGTGGGCTCGTCGGCGACGATGACGTCCGGGCGGTTGGCGATGGCCATGGCGATCATGGCCCGTTGGCGCAGGCCGCCGGAGAGTTCGTGCGGGTACGCGCGCGCGGCGCGGTCCGGCTCGGGCACCCCCACGCTCTCCAGGAGTTCGACGGCGTGCCGGCGTGCCGACTCGCGTCCCGGGCGCGGCCGTTGGTGGATGCGCAGCGCCTCGCCGATCTGGTCCCCGATCCGCCGGACCGGCGTGAAGGCGGTGAGCGGATCCTGGAAGACCATGGCGATCCGGCGCCCGCGCTGCCGCGCGAGTTCCCGCACCGGCAGCCCCACCAGCTCGGTGCCGAGCAGCCGGACCGAGCCGCTGACCACCGCGCCGGGCGGCGGCAGCCCGAGCACGGAGAGTGCGGTGACGGACTTGCCCGCTCCCGACTCCCCGACGAGCCCGAGGACCTCGCCGGCGCGCAGGGTGAGGTCCACGCCGCGTACGACGGGGAGGGGCGCGGTCCGCCGGCCGCCCTGGAACGACACGTGCAGGTCCCGTACTTCGAGGATCGCGCTCCCGGTCATACGCGCAGCTCCGCCCGGACGGCCGCCGGGTCGAGCGCGTCGCGCAGCGCCTCGCCGACCAGGTTCACGGCGAGGACGAAGCAGAGCAGCAGCCCGGTCGGGAAGAAGAACATCCAGGGATAGGTGAGCGCCACATCCGTACTGTCGGCGATGAGCGTGCCCAGGGACACGTCCGGCGGCTGCACCCCGAAGCCGAAGTACGACAGACCGGTCTCGCTGATCACCGCGCCGGCCACCGCGATCGTGGCGTGGGTGATGAGGAACGACGCCATGTGGGGGAGGAGATGGCGCCGGATGATCAGGAAGGGGCCGACTCCCATGTGTCGGGCGGCGGTGACGTACGGACGTTCCTTGAGGGAGAGCGTCATGGCCCGCACCGCCCGCGCGGTGAGCATCCAGCCGAGCGCGGCGAGCAGTCCCACGTACGCCATCCAGCCCGCCCCGCGCAGCGACGGCGCGACGACGACCAGGACCAGGAAGCCGGGGAGTACGAGAAGCAGGTCGACCAGGAACATCAGGACCCGGTCCGTCCAGCCGCCGAAGTAGCCCGCGCAGGTGCCGACCGCGGCGGCGAGTCCCGTACTGAACAGGGCGACGAAGAGCCCGATGAGCAGCGACTTCTGCAGCCCGCGCACCGTCTGCGCGAAGACGTCCTGGCCGATCCGGTTGGTGCCGAACCAGTGCCGGGCGCCCGGTGCGCCGCGCAGTGCGGTGTAGTCGACGTCGGTGTGGCTCCACGGGGTGAGGTGCGGGCCGACGAAGGCCAGCAGGAAGAGGGCCAGGATCAGCACCGCCCCGGTGAGGGCGCGCGGTGAGCGGGCCAGCCCGCGCAGCCCCGGCATCACCCGCGCCGCACCCTCGGGTCGAGCACGACGAGCAGGAGATCGGCGACCAGGCCGGCGAGCAGCACCGTCACGGCGGCGAACAGGTTGACCGCCACCACCGAGTTGACGTCGCCCTTCTGCGCCGCGTCCATGAACCAGCTGCCCATGCCGGGCCAGCCGAAGATCTGCTCGGCGAAGACCGAGCCGGTGAACAGGGTCAGGAACCCGAACGAGAAGAACGTGGTCATCGGGATGAGCGAGGTCCGCAGTCCGTGCCGCAGCAGCGCGCGCCCGGGGGTGAGCCCCTTGGCCTGGGCCGTCCGCAGATGGTCGGAGCCGAGGACGTCGAGGGTCGCGCCGCGCTGGTAGCGGCTGTAGGAGGCGACGGAACCGAGGGCGACGGTGGTCGCGGGGAGCACCAAGTGGGAGGCCCTGTCCTGGAGTTGGGACAGCAGTCCGCCGGTGTGGCCGGGGGTGCGCTCGCCGGTGTAGCGGATCACTGTGTGTCCCACCGCCTGGTTGAGCTGGAGGGCGCCGTCCTTGCAGAGCAGCGCCAGCACGAAGGTGGGCACGGACAGGACGAGGAAGCAGAAGACGGTCAGCGCCCGGTCCGGGAGCCGGCCCCGGCGCACGGCGGCCCAGATCCCCGCGAGGACGCCGAGACCGGTGCCGACGAGTGTGCCGACGAGCAGCAGCCGTGCCGAGACCCCCACCCGCCGGCCGAACTCGGCGTTGACCGACTCGCCGTCGATGGTGCGTCCCAGGTCGCCGTGGAGGGCCCGCCAGGACCAGTGCGCGAACCGGTCGACGACGGGCGTGCGGTCGTCGAGTCCCAGCGTGGCGAGTTCACGGTCGACGGAGGCCGCGGGCGGGCGCGGCTGGCGGTCCTGGAAATAGGCGCGCGGGCTGAGGGCGGTGGAACTGACGAGGTACGAGAGAAGGGTGGAGACCAGCAGCAGGATCGCGCAGTGGATGAGACGCTGGGACAGGCGCCTGACCATGTGACTCCTCATGGCTCAGGAAGGTCGTCGGTTCATCGGCGTGACGCACGCCAATGCTATGGTCTCGGCACGTAAATCGGAGATCAGTTCGGATAGTTGACGCTCTGTCAATCAGGGAGCTGGTGTGGCGCGTTTGCGGCGGTCCTGGGTCGCGTCCGGTCTCGTGATGCTGGCGCTGGTCTCCGGATGTACGTCGTCCGGCGGCGCACACCCGGACGGGGGAACCCCCACGAAGGCCGTCGAGTACGGCTCCCAGGACATCAACTCCCGCCCCGTGAACCAGCTGAAGCAGGGCGGCACCCTCACCCTCGCGAACCCGCAGTGGGCCACGCAGTACAACTTCAACCAGACCGACGGCGCCGTCGACCAGGTCGAGCAGATCGACAGCCTGGTGGAACCCGTCCTCTTCCGGCTGGACGCGAAGGGTGTCCCGCAGGCCGACCCGGACTACGTCACCTCGGCCGAACTCACCTCCACCTCCCCGCAGACCGTCACCTACCATCTGAACCCGAAGGCGCACTGGTCGGACGGAAAGCCGCTCTCCGTAAGGGACTTCGCGGCGCAGTGGCAGGCGCTCGGACGCGGCGACGACCGGTTCGGCATCGCGGACCCGTCCGGATACGACCGGATCAAGGACGTACGCCAGGGCGCGGACGCGCACGAGGTGAAGGTCGTCTTCAGCACCCCGTACGCCGACTGGCAGCGGCTGTTCACCCCGCTCCTCCCGGCCTCGGCCACCGCGACTCCGGACCAGTTCAACAAGGGCTGGATCAACCGGGTCCCCGTCACCGCGGGCCCCTTCAAGATCGAGTCGATCGACCGCACGGCGCAGACCGTCACCGCCGTGCCGGACCCGGGATGGTGGGGCACCCCACCGCGCCTCGACAAGGTGATCTTCCGTACGCTGCTGCCCGACGCCGCCCAGCAGGCGTACCTCAACGGCGAGATCGACGCGGTCAACGCGGCGACGACGGAGGACTACGCGAAGCTGAAGGGCGCCAAGAACAGCGAGATCAGGACCGGTTCCGCCTGGGACGAGGTCCATGTCTCCCTCAATGGCGTGGCCGGTCCCCTGGCGGACATCGACGTCCGGCACGCGGTCCAACGGGCGGTGAAACGCGAGGCGTTGGCGCAGGTCGCCGCCGAGGGGCTGCCCGTCGGCGTCCCGCTGCTCGGCAACCACATCTTCATGACCAACCAGCCCGGGTACGTCGACCACTCCTCGCCGTGGGGGACGTACGACCTCGACGAGGCGCGGCGCCTGCTGGACCGGGCGGGCTGGAAGAGCCAGGGCGACGGCAAGCCGCGGGTCAAGGACGGCAAGGAGTTGCGGCTGAGGTTCGTGCTGGGCACCGCGACCAACCGCCTGGGCCTGGACCTCGCGCAGCTCATCCAGACGATGCTCGCCCAGGCCGGCATCGCCGTGGACATCATCAAGGTGCCGGCCAACGACTACGCCTCGAAGTACGTGTTCAAAGGCAACTTCGACATGGTGATGTTCCGCTTCACCGGACTCACCTATCCCGGGTCGACGGTGTCGATCTACCAGCAGCCGAAGGGCGAGCAGGCCTTCCTGAACTACGGCCGGGTCTCGGACGCCAAGCTGGACGGCCTGCTCAAGAAGGCCGCCGGAACCCTCGACCGCACCCGTGCCACCGAGCTCTACAACCAGGCCGACGCCGAGATCTGGCGGCTCGGGCACGACGTCGAGCTCTATCAGCGCCCCCAGGTGATGGCGGTGCGCAAGGGCCTCGCCAACTACGGGGTTCCGGGCCTCGGCGACATCGACTTCGCCAAGGTCGGCTGGGAACGGTAGACCTCCGGCGGCCGACACCTCCCTCGCCCTCCTCGGTCACCGGGAGCTGTCCTTCCTGTCGGCCTTGCCGTCCTTCTCAGGCTTCTCCGGCAGGGCGGCGAGAAGGACCACGCTGCGGCCGTGCGCGTGCAGCGCGTGGCCGTCGACCGGCTTCTCCTTGCCGGCGGGCAGGATGTCGTGCGGTCCCCGTTGCGCCGTGTCCAGGACGCGGTGCCAGCGGTGGCCACGGATCCGGGGCAGCTCGAAGTCCAGCCCCAGGTGGTACATGTTCAGGATCAGATGCAGATCGGGATCGTCCTCGAACCCGCCGAGCGTGCAGGCCAGGACACGGGCGTTGGTGTCCTCCCAGCCGGGCTGCTCCAGCCGGGTGCCGTGCCAGGTGACGTCGGGCAGCCCCCGTGTGTTGAGGTGCCCGTTGAAGAACCGCGGTTCGCGGAAGGTGCGGTAGCGCCCGCGCAGCTGGATGAGGCGGCGGGTGAAGTCCTTGGTCTCCTGTTCCTTCTCCGCCTGGTCCCAGTCCAGCCAGGACGTCGGGTTGTCCTGGCAGTACGCGTTGTTGTTGCCGCCCTGGCTGTTGCGGAACTCGTCGCCGGCCAGCAGCATCGGCACACCGCGGCTCAGCAGCAGCACGGACATGAGGTTCTTGATCTGCCGCACCCGGAGCCGTTCGATGTCGTGCTCCTCGCTGGGGCCCTCGACTCCGCAGTTCCAGCTGAAGTTCTCATTGGCGCCGTCGGCCTCGGCCTCGCCGTTGGCGTAGTTGTGCTTGTGCTCGTACGACACCAGGTCGTTGAGGGTGAAGCCGTCGTGGCAGGTGATGAAGTTGATGCTGTTGGTGGGCAGTTCGTTCTGCGGCCCGAAGAGGTCCTCCGAGCCGCCGAGCCGCTTGGCGATCTCCCCGACGAGCCCGGCGTCACCGCGTACGAACCGGCGTACGTCGTCCCGGAACGGGCCGTTCCACTGCGCCCAGCGCTTCCCGGGGAAGCGGCCCACCTGGTACAGCCCGCCGCCGTCCCAGGGCTCCGCGATGATCTTCGTCTCGGCGAGCACCTTGGACAGCTCGATCGCCCACAGGACGGGCGGCACGGCCATCTCGTACCCCTTGTCGCCGCGGGAGAGCTCCGAGGCGAGGTCGAAGCGGAAGCCGTCGACGTGGTGCTCGGTGACCCAGTACTCCAGGGACTCGACGATGAACTTGGCCACGAAGGGATGGTTGGCGTTGACCGCGTTGCCGCAGCCCGTGAAGTCCATGTAGTGACTGCGGTCCTGCGGCCAAAGGTGGTAGTACGCCTCGTTGGCCTGGCCGCGGAAGCTGATCGTCGGGCCGAACTCGTTGCCCTCGCTCGTGTGGTTGAAGACGACGTCGAGGATGACTTCGATGCCCGCCTGGTGGAAGGCCTTCACCATGTCCCTGAACTCGCTGATGTGCGTGTTCAGATGGGGCGAGGTGCAGTAGCCGGTGTGCGGGGCGAAGAAGCCGTACGGGTCGTAGCCCCAGTAGTTGGGCAGCTTGCTGCCGTCCGGCCCGGTACGCAGGATCTGCGTCTCGTCGAAGTCGAAGACGGGCAGTAACTCGACCGCGGTGATACCGAGTTCCTTGAGGTACGGGATCTTCTCGACGACGCCGGAGAACGTGCCGGGGCTCGCCACCCGCGCGGTGGGCGACGCGGTCATGCCGCGCACATGCAGCTCGTACAGGACGGTGTCCGCCATCGGGAGCCGCAGCGGCCGGTCGCCCTCCCAGTCGTAGTCGTCGAGGTCGACGACCAGACTGCGCATGGAGTGCGCGACGTTGTCCTCCAGACCGATGGCGTACGTACGCTCCCAGCGGCTGTTGATGTTGGCGCGGGCGTACGGGTCGAGCAGGACCTTGCGGTGGTCGAAGCGGGTGCCCGACTTGCTCGTGTCACGTGGCCCGTCCATGCGGTACGCGTAGACCTGTCCGGCGCCGACGCCCCTGACGTGGCAGTGCCAGAAGTGGAAGCTGCGGTGGGTCTCCGCGTGCAGCTGGACGGTCCGGGAGGGCTCGGGGTCGTCGCAGTGGTCGAAGAGCAGCAGGTCGACACGTGTCGCGTGCTCGGAGAAGACGGAGAAGTTGACGCCGTCCGCGTCCACGGTGCTGCCCAGCGGCTGCGGGCGTCCTGCGGTGATGTCCGGCGCCTCGGTCATGGTCTCTCCCCGGTCTCATGACGGGAATGCAGTGTCATCCCCGGTCATTTGCCTCGCTGATGTGCGGATGATCGGTGGCGCCGGTCCCTCTGGTCTCTTCGGTCTCTCTGGTCTCTGGTCCGTCCGGTCGTCTGCTCGCCCGCCCTCAGGCGAGGGCGCGGTCCGGCGCGGGCTGCCGTGTGCCGGGCCCGCCGAACAGTGCCTGGACGCAGGCCTCGGCGACGTCGTGTTCGGTGCGCAGGCCGGGGCGTACGACGGTGTAGGGCAGCCCCGAGGCGCGTACGGCGTCCTCGTCGGCCGGATGACGTCCGGTCAGCCGCTCCTGGGTGTGCGCCGGGCTGTCCGGCCGGCTGACGAGAACGAACCGCGGACCGCCGGACACGGCACCCCTCAGCAGCGTGTCGAGCGTGTTGACCACCCCGGATTCCGGGGTGCCCGGCTCCATGACGCAGACGACCGCCCCACAGCCGTGCAGCGGGGTGCGCAGGGTCTCGGGCTCGCGCACATCACCCAGGAAGAACTGGGCGAGGGGCGGCAGATGGCGTCGGGCGCGCAGGGTGGCGCGGCCGATGACGCGGACGGTCTCGCCCCGCGCCATCAGCTTGCGCGTGACGAGCCGGCCGACTCCGCCGGTGCCGCCGATGACGGCGATCGGACTCTTCACGGAACTCTCCTGACGAGTGACGGGGCTTCATATCCACTGCAAGATGTCGTCCGAGCTGGTGAGTTGTGTTCCGGTGGGCACCTTGGACAGGGCGGGCACACGCAGCCGCGGATAGACGCTGACCCCGGAGAGCCGGGTCCCCGGCCACAGGTACGCGCCGTCACCGACGGCCGTGTGCTGTTCGAGCCGGACCGGTGTGCGGCGGTCCGACTGCACCTGGGCCATCGGGCCGACGTACGAGTCGCTGATGCGCGCGTACGGGCCGATGACGGCGCCGTCTCCGACGACGGTCCGGTCGAGCCGCGCGCCCTCGGCGACATCGACGCCGTCGCCGATGTCCGTGTACCGGAGGTGGACGTCGGTGCCGATCTCCGCATGGCGGCCGATGCGTACCCCGGGGCCGAGGACGACGCTGCCCTCGGCGATCTTCTGGGCGAGGGTCGTGCCGGTCGCGCTGTCCTTGGTCCGCAGGCTCGTCTCGTGGATCCAGTACCGCGGATCGGCGCTGAGCGGATCGCCCAGCGCGCGGTTCACGTACGGATACAGGCCGTTCAGGGCCTCCCCGAGCGTGCCGAGATAGTCGCCGATGCTGCCCAGGTCGCCCAGGCGCGCGATGGGTCCGACCGCCACCCGCTGATCGTGCCCGACCAGCCAGGGCAGCAGATCGTGGCCCCAGTCCAGGCGCTGCTGGGCGAGGCGGATCAGCTCGGGGGTGCGGGCGGCGAGCCGCAGCCGCGCGCAGTCGATCAGATACATCCCGGCGTTGGTGGGCAGGGTGTGCGGCCTTCGCGCGGGCCCGGTGCGGGGGAACTCCTCGTGGATACGGGTGAGTTGGGGCTTCTCCAGGAAGCCGGACACCAGCCCGTTCGCCGTGGTCCGCATGACCCCGTACTTCCCCGCGATCTCCTCGGGTGAGCGGGAGACGGCGGCCACCGTGACCACCGCGTCGGCCGTTTCATGGGTGGCGCGCAGCTCGTCGAGCGAGAAGTCGAACAGCGAGTCAACCGGCATGACAAGTGCGGACCCCGTGAGGTTCCACTGTTCGAGGTTGTGCAGCGTGGCGGCTCCTGACCCCACGTTGTACTGGTCGAAGCGGGCCCGTGAGTAGTCGATCTCGACGCCGTACCGCTCGCCGTGGCCCAGCACGAGCTTGATCTGGCTGCGGTTCTCCGCTCCCTGGGCCACCACGTAGAAACAGCGAATGCCCTGGTCACGGCAGGTCTCGACGATCCACTCGATGAGGGGTCTGCCGGCGAACGGGATGAGTGCCTTGCTGCGGATGTAGTCGGCGGACTGCAGGGTGATGGGCTTCGCCCGTTCCCCCCGGCCGCCGGCCAGGATGATGCCGACTGTGCTGTCGTCCCCCATCGCTGTCCTGTCTTCTCGACCGACTTCCCGACAGGTCAATTTCAACAGCCGCAGTCATGTTCAGTCAAGTTAACTGTAAATAAGGCGGGTTGCCTCCGGATACGCCGAAGGGCCCGGCCCCGAGTCCTGATGACTCGGCGCCGGGCCCTTCGTACGTACAACCCGTCAGACTCTGTACAGACAGCCCGTCAGGCTTCGAACACCTCACGCACCAGCTGCTCCTGCTCCGCCTGGTGCCGCTTCGCGGAACCCACGGCGGGGGACGAGCCGGCCGGGCGGGAGATGCGGCGCAGGCGCTCGCCGTGCGGGATGTCGGCGCCGACCGCCAGGTCCAGGTGGTCGATCAGGTTGAGGGCGATGAAGGGCCACGCGCCCTGGTTCGCCGGCTCCTCCTGGGCCCACAGGTACTTCTCGGCGTTCGGGTACTTGGCGATCTCCGCCTGGAGCTCCGCACCCGCGAGGGGGTACAGGCGCTCGATGCGGATGATGGCCGTGTCCGTGACACCGCGCTTCTTCCGCTCGGCCTCAAGGTCGTAGTACAGCTTGCCGGCGCAGAAGACGACCTTGCGGACCGCCGCGGCGTCGACCGAGTCGTCGCCGATGACGGGGCGGAAGGCGCCCGTGGTGAACTCCTCCGTCTTCGACGCGGCGGCCTTGAGGCGCAGCATCGACTTCGGGGTGAAGACCACCAGCGGCTTGTGGTGCGGGTTGTGCACCTGCCACCGCAGGAGGTGGAAGTAGTTCGACGGGAGCGTCGGCTGGGCGACCGTCATGTTGTTCTGCGCGCACAGCTGGAGGAAGCGCTCGATACGGGCCGAGGAGTGGTCCGGGCCCTGGCCCTCGTAGCCGTGCGGCAGGAGCAGGGTGACGCCGGACGTCTGGCCCCACTTCTGCTCGGCGGCCGAGATGTACTCGTCGACGACCGTCTGCGCGCCGTTGACGAAGTCGCCGAACTGCGCCTCCCACATCACGAGGGACTCGGGGCGGGCGAGCGAGTAGCCGTACTCGAAGCCCATGACCGCGTACTCGGAGAGCAGCGAGTCGTAGACGTTCAGGCGGGCCTGCTCGTCGGAGAGGTACTGGAGCGGGGTGTAGTCCTCGCCCGTGACCCGGTCGATCAGCACCGCGTGGCGCTGGCCGAAGGTGCCGCGGCGGGAGTCCTGGCCCGACAGCCGGACCGGGGTGCCCTCAAGCAGCAGCGAGCCGATGGCGAGGGTCTCGCCCATGCCCCAGTCGATCGTGTCGTCCTCGATCATCGACGCCCGGCGCTGGAGCTGCGGCAGCAGCCGCGGGTGCACGGTGACGTGGTCGGGGATGTTGACCTGGGACTCGGCGATCCGCTTCACGACCTCCTGGGAGACCGCGGTCGGCACGGCGACCGGGAACTCCGGCTGGGTGTCGAGGACGGGTGCCTCGGCCGGCGCCGAGACGGCCTCGCGGACCTCGGTGAAGACCTTCTCCAGCTGGCCCTGGAAGTCCTGCAGCGCCTGCTCGGCCTCTTCCAGGGTGATGTCGCCGCGACCGATCAGGGACTCGGTGTAGAGCTTGCGCACCGAGCGCTTCTTGTCGATCAGGTCGTACATCAGCGGCTGCGTGAACGCCGGGTTGTCCGACTCGTTGTGACCGCGACGGCGGTAGCAGATGAGGTCGATCACGACGTCCTTGTTGAACGCCTGGCGGAACTCGAAGGCCAGGCGCGCGACGCGGACGACGGCCTCGGGGTCGTCGCCGTTCACGTGGAAGATCGGCGCCTCGATCATGCGGGCCACGTCGGTGGCGTACATGGACGAGCGCGACGACTCCGGGGCGGCGGTGAAGCCGACCTGGTTGTTGATGACGATGTGGACCGTGCCGCCCGTGCGGTAGCCGCGCAGCTGCGACATGTTGAGCGTCTCGGCGACCACACCCTGGCCCGCGAAGGCCGCGTCACCGTGCAGGGCGACCGGCAGGACGGTGAAGTCCGTGCCGCCCTTGTTGATGATGTCCTGCTTGGCGCGGGTGATGCCCTCGATGACCGGGTCGACCGTCTCCAGGTGGGACGGGTTGGCGGCCAGCGAGACCTTGATCTGCTCGCCGTCCAGACCGGTGAAGGTGCCGGTGGCGCCCAGGTGGTACTTCACGTCGCCGGAGCCGTGCATCGACTTCGGGTCGAGGTTGCCCTCGAACTCGCGGAAGATCTGCGCGTACGACTTGCCGACGATGTTGGCGAGGACGTTCAGCCGGCCGCGGTGGGCCATGCCGATGACGACCTCGTCGAGACGGGATTCCGCCGCGCTGTCGATGACCGCGTCAAGGAGCGGGATGACGGACTCGCCGCCCTCCAGGCTGAAGCGCTTCTGGCCGACGTACTTCGTCTGCAGGAAGGTTTCGAAGGCCTCCGCCGCGTTCAGCCGGCGCAGGATGCGCAGCTGCTCCTCGCGCTCCGGCTTGGAGTGCGAGCGCTCGATCCGGTCCTGGATCCACTTGCGCTGCTTCGGGTCCTGGATGTGCATGAACTCGACGCCGGTGGTGCGGCAGTACGAGTCGCGCAGCACACCGAGGATGTCGCGCAGCTTCATCAGGGACTTGCCCGCGAAACCGCCGACCGCGAACTCGCGCTCCAGGTCCCACAGGGTGAGCCCGTGCTCGGTGATGTCCAGGTCGGGGTGCTTGCGCTGGCGGTACTCCAGCGGGTCGGTGTCGGCCATGACGTGGCCGCGGACCCGGTAGGAGTGGATCAGCTCGAAGACCCGGGCGGCCTTCGTGACGTCGTCGTCGTGGCTGGCGTCGATGTCCTTGAGCCAGCGGACCGGCTCGTACGGAATCCGCAGCGACTCGAAGATCTCGTCGAAGAAACCGCCCTCGCCGAGCAGCAGGTTCGCGACGATGCGCAGGAACTCGCCGGAGGCGGCGCCCTGGATCACCCGGTGGTCGTAGGTCGACGTGAGCGTCATGACCTTCGAGATGCCGAGCTTGTTCAGGGTGTCCTGGGAGGTGCCCTGGAACTCCGCCGGGTAGTCCATGGACCCGACGCCCATGATGACCGACTGGCCGGGCATCAGGCGCGGGACCGAGTGGACGGTGCCGAGGCCGCCGGGGTTGGTCAGGGAGACCGTGACACCGGTGAAGTCGTCCATCGTCAGCTTGCCGTCACGGGCGCGGCGGACGATGTCCTCGTAGGCCTGCCAGAACTCGAAGAAGTTCAGCGTCTCGGCCTTCTTGATGCCCGCGACGACCAGCTGGCGGTCGCCGTTGGGCTTCACCAGGTCGATGGCGAGGCCGAAGTTGACGTGCTCCGGCTTGACCAGGGTCGGCTTGCCGTCCTTCTCCTGGAAGGAGTAGTTCATCGACGGCATGGCCTTGATGGCCTGCACCATCGCGTAGCCGATGAGGTGGGTGAAGGAGATCTTCCCGCCCCGGGCGCGCTTCAGGTGGTTGTTGATGACGATGCGGTTGTCGAAGAGCAGCTTCACCGGGACCGCGCGGACGGACGTGGCCGTCGGCACCTCGATCGAGGCGTTCATGTTCTTCGCGACCGCAGCGGCGGGGCCGCGCAGCGTCACGAACTCGGGACCGGCCGGGGCCTGGGTCGCGGGCGCGGCCTGCGGCTTGGCGGCGGCCGGAGCGGCCTTCGCGGGAGCCGGGGCGGCGACGGGCTTCGGGGCCACAGGAGCCGGCGCTGCGGCCACAGGAGCGGCCTGAACCGGAGCCGGGGGAGCCACGGGTGCCACGGGCGCCACAGGGGCGGCCGGAGCGGCAGGCGCGGCCGGAGCCGCCGGGGTGGTCCCTGCGGCCCCCGCGGCCGCAGTACCCGCCGGAGCCGGGGCGGCAGCCGCCCCGGGCTTGTAATCGGCGAAGAAGTCCCACCAGGCGCGGTCTACCGAATTCGGGTCCTGGAGGTACTGCTGATAGATCTCGTCGACGAGCCACTCATTGGCGCCGAACGCAGCCGTGGGATTCTTCCCGGCTTGGTCGGTGTCGGTCGAGATGCTCGAGTTACTGGGGGACTGTGGCGACACGGCGGCAACCGCCCTCTTCCGCTTCACAAGGTGATGGACAGCGGGAATAAAGGCTACGCCTCCCTGGCCGAGAAGGTCAGGCCGGGCCCGTCCAACGTCGCGTAAGTCACATCGGAAACCGTGTTTCGGCTGTGGAAATGGCGGGAAACAAGCGTGGTTCCGCATCGGAATGGGTACGTCGATCCGGGGTCGCGGCACGATTCACGCGGCCCACTGCCTGATGGGAGCCTGATCACACGTGTCCGCCAGTGGCGACACCGGTGGATCTTGTGGCTCCGGTCCGAACTTTACGTCAACTTGGCAGAGAAGGAAGCCCCGGAAGGATGACCTGGATCCGGCAACCCCGCTGGGATTCGGCCACACCGATCCGGCCGCCGTGCAGATCGACCGCCCAGCGCGCGATGGCCAGGCCCAGCCCCGTACCGCCGTCGCTGCCCGGACCGTGCGGCGAGGGCACCCCGCCCCGGTTGAACCGCTCGAAGACCCGGTGCCACTCCGACTTCGGAATGCCGGGCCCCTCGTCCAGGACCTCCAGGGCCAGCGACTCCGGGTAGGCGCCCCGCCGTGCCTTCACCGTCACCCGGCCGTGCGGCGGGCTGTGCTTGACCGCGTTGTCGATGAGATTGGCGACGACCTGGTGGATCCGCTCCGGGTCCGCGAGCGCCGTCAGCTCGGGCGGGGACACGTCGAGGTGCAGATGGACGTCGGTGCGGGTGTGGCTGCCGGAGCCCGAGGCGATGCCCGCGCGCGCGGAGGCGACCATGTTGGCCTCCTTGAGCACGCCGGAGAGATAGGGCCAGACCTCGAAACGCCGCTTGCGCAGCGGTACGACGCCGTTGTCGAGCCTGGACAGGTCGAGGAGGGTCTCCACGAGCCGTCCGAGCCGCTCCGTCTGCTTCAGGGCCGTACGCATCGTCTCGGGGTCGGCGGCGGAGACACCGTCCACGACGTTCTCCAGGACCGCGCGCAGTCCCGCGATGGGGGTGCGCAGCTCGTGCGAGACATTCGCCACGAGCTCCTTGCGCTGACGGTCCTGGGCCTCCAGCTCGTCGGCCATGAGGTTGATCGTCTCGGCCAGGTCGCCCAGCTCGTCGCGGCGGCTGTCGCTCACCCGGCGCGTGTAGTCGCCGTGCGAGATGGACCGGGCCACCGCGTTCATCTCGTCCAGCGGGGCGGTGAGCGAATGGGCCACGAACTGCGTTATCAGCAGTGTGGCGATCATCGAGAAGACCGTGATGAAGCGGAGCTCCGTCTCGGTGCGCACCGCGATCATCAGCAGACCGGTGGTGATGAAGACCGAGACGACGACCAGGAAGCCGAGCTTCGTCTTGATCGAGAAGGGGCGTACGCCGCCCCAGGGGTTGTCGCTCTTGCGTGACCCGAACCCGCTCATCACATCAGCCCCCTCAGAGTCCCGACGAAGGCCCGGCTCAGGGAGTCGGGGTCTCCAGCGCATAGCCCACGCCGTGGACCGTGCGGATCCGCTCGGCGCCGATCTTCCGGCGCAGCGCCTTGATGTGGCTGTCCACGGTCCGGGTACCGGAGGCGTCCGCCCAGTCCCACACCTCGGCGAGCAGCTGTTCGCGCGAGAGTACGGCACGCGGGGTGTTCGCGAGGCAGACCAGCAGGTCGAACTCGGTGGGAGTGAGGTGCACGTCCTCGCTCCGCACCCGCACCCGGCGCTGTGCGTGGTCGATCTCCAGCTCGCCGAGCCGCAGGATCCCGCTGCGCGGCGTCGAGGCGGCCACGACGGCACGCTCCACCCGGCGCAGCAGGACGTGCACGCGGGCGGCCAGCTCACGCATCGAGAACGGCTTGGTCATGTAGTCGTCGGCGCCGACGCCGAGCCCGACCAGCATGTCGGTCTCGTCGTCGCGCGCGGTGAGCATCAGCACCGGCACCGGGCGCTGGGCCTGCACGCGGCGGCAGACCTCCAGGCCGTCGAAGCCGGGCAGCATGATGTCGAGGATCAGCAGATCGGGCTGCCAGGCCTCGGCGGTGTCGACGGCGGCCGGGCCGTCGCCCGCGGTTTGCACCAGGAATCCCTCGGCGCGCAGGCGGGCCGCGATGGCGTCGACGATTGTCGGGTCGTCCTCGACCACCAGTACCCGCCGCTGAGCGCCAGGCGTCGCCGCCGTGCCGTTGTGGGAGGTGTGTGTCTGCTCCATCGCCCGCCCCTGAGGTGTGCTTTCCGGAATCCGTGGGGTGATCCCATGACTGCGCTTGACGCTTGAATGATCCGCGTCAGGGAAGCAGGGTACGGGCAGTCACCGTGCCTCGGCTATCCAGGTCTGACTGCGAGGTGTACGACGTCCGGAACGCCCCGGGCAACCGGGATCTCTTCGGTACGCACCCCCTGGAACCCGGCATTCCGCAAGGTTCCTTCAAATTCCGGAGAGGGCTGTGCGGACCACACCGCGAGTACCCCGCCGGGCCTCAACGCCCTTGCGCAGCTTGCCAGTCCGGCCTTCGAGTACAGGCCCTGATTGCCCTCGGTGACCGTCCAGCCGGGCCCGTTGTCGATGTCGAGACACAGCGCGTCGTACGTGTCGCAAGTCTCATTGACGTACGCGACCAGATCGGCTTCGACGATCTCCGTGCGCGGATCGGCGAGGGCGCCCGCGGAGAGCTCGGCGAGGGGCCCGCCGCGATGCCAGTCGATGACGGCCTGTTCGCGCTCGACCACCGTGATGCGCCCCCACCGGGGGTCCGCGGCGGCGTGCACGAGTGAGAACCCGACACCGAGCCCCCCGATCAGCACGCTCGGCGCCGCGCGCCCGTCCAGCGCGTCGTACGCGGCGTCGACGAGCAGCCGCTCCGAGCGGCCGTCGGAGGTGTCCATCAGGAAGCAGCCGTTGGCGATGATCTGCAACAGCGCGCCGTGGCGCCGCAGCACGACCTCGCCGTACGGGCCCTGCCGGCGATCGATGACTACAGGAATGTCGTACGAGGCAGTCATGGCCCCCATCCTGGCAGTTTCGCCAGGACGGGCACCCGAATTACTTCGACTTACCTCGACTTCAGAGCTCGATCCCGTGCCCGCAGGGGAACACCGGATCCACCGTGTCGTTGGGCACGTCCGGCCGGGAGGCCTCCACCGCCGCCATGGAGCACGGCAGTTCGAACGGCAGGCGCCCCTCGGCCCGCACCCGTCCGAAGGCGACGTCGAGAAGGGCCGCGTCGCTCGCGCCGTAGTCGGCGACCAGGGCGGCCGCCTTCGCCGCGATCTCGGGGAGGACGGCGGGCCGCTCCAGGTTGACGCACACCAGCGTGGGCGTCGTGTCGAGCAGCCGCAGGATCTCCTTCAACTCCTCCTCGGGGAAGGCGAGCGAACCCGCGTGGAAGAACGACTCGAAGGTGCCGGGCCGTTGCTCGTAGGGGGTGCCCAACCGCAGTACGGCCACGTCCGCTTCGGCCGGGTCGGCGACGACATTGCCGTACGCCGCCGCCGTCTGCTCGCTCACGCCCTGGACGTAGAGGTTCGGGCGGCCGGTCAGCGGCAGCAGGGCGCGGTTGGTCAGGACGGTGAGGGAGCGGCGCTGGGCGGCCTCGCCAAGGGCGGTGAATTCACTCGCGCCGACGATCTCCTCGGCCTTGTCCACGTCGACGTACGGGTTCTCGAAGAGCCCGAGGACGAACTTCTCGCGCAGCAGCCGCCGTACGGACGCGTCGATCCGTTCCTCGGAGACACGGCCGGAGCGGACCAGGTCCACGATCAGCTCCGGGCACTGCTCGCCGCCGAACTGGTCGGTGCCCGCGTCCAGCGCCTTCGCCGCGCGCTCGGCGACGCTCAGGTGTTCGACGCCCCAGGCGCGGGCGGCGGCCGGTTCGCCGAGGATCTCGGCGTCGTTGAGCAGGCCCCAGTCGGTGCAGACGATCCCCTCGAAGCCGAGGCGCTCGCGCAGCAGGCCGGTCAGGACGTCCTTGTTGAAGCCGAAGCCGACCTCCTCCCAGTCGGTGCCGACGGGCTGGCCGTAGTACGGCATCATCTGCGAACAGCCGGCCTCGATCGCGGCCTTGAAGGGTTCCAGGTGGTAGTCGCGCAGGCCGCCCGGGTAGACCTGCTCCTTGCCGTGCGGGAAGTGCGGGTCCTCGCCGTCCTTCTGCGGGCCGCCGCCCGGGAAGTGCTTGACCATGGCGGCGACGGACTCCGGGCCGAGCTTCGGGCCTTGGAGGCCGCGGATGTACGCCCGTACCAACTCGCCTGAGAGATCAGCGCTGGAACCGAACGTGCCCGACTGCCGTGACCAGCGAGGCTCCGTCGCCAGGTCGATCTGCGGGTGCAGCGCGACCCGGAAACCGACCGCCAGGTACTCGCGGCGGACCGTGTCCGCGAACCGCTCCACCAGCTTCGCGTCCCCGATCGCGGCCAGACCCAGCGGCTCGGGCCACGCCGAGAAATCCCCGGCCAGGAAAGAGGCGCCCGGGTTTTCGGTGAACGCGTGGCGCGGGTCGGTGGAGAGGGTGAGCGGGATGCCGAGCCGGGTGCTCGCGGCGAGCCCCTGGACGCGGTTGACCCACATGGCCATCTCGCGGGCGCTGCCCTGGCCGATCAGGTTGAAGTGGGTCAACTGCCGCTCGGCGACCAGCTCGGTGGTGCCGCACTGGAGGAACACGCCCTCCTCGGCGAGGGTTCCGCCGGGGCCCATGCTGAGCATCGTGTGGAAGAGCTGGCCCGCCTTCTCCTCCAGCGTCATGCGGGCGAGGAGGTCCTCGACGCGTTCGTCGACGGGGCGGTGCGGATCGCGGTAGGTGGGCGTGGTCATCCCGGGTTCCTGGCTTCCTTCGTACGAGGGCTATACGGGGGGCTACTTGACGGAGCGGACGAACTGGACGGCGAGGGCGCCCAGCACGGCGGCGACCGCGCCGAAGAGGAACAGCGCGCCGTAGTTGCCGCCGCCGCCGATCGCGAGGAAGGCGGGGGCGACCATGGGGACGAGGGACTGGGGGAGGGCGTTGCCGATGTTCAGGACGCCCATGTCCTTGGCGGACTCCTCGGGGTTGGGGAGGACCGCGGCGGCGAGCGCCATGTCCACGGAGAGGTAGAGGCCCTGGCCGGCGCCGAAGACGGCCAGCGCGGCGACGTACATCCCGAAGCCCTGTGCGGAGGCGATCATCGCCAGGCTGAGCGCCATGATCAGCGAGGAGCCCAGGACGTACGGCTTGCGGCGGCCGGAGCGGTCGGAGAGCTGGCCGCCGAGGAGCGAGCCCACGACGGTGGTGACGACCATGACGAGGGTGCCGACGAGGACCTTCTGGGTGACCTGGTCGTCGTCGTAGCCGAGGCGGTCCATCAGGAAGTACACCTGGTAGCTGGTGACGCAGGCGGCGCCCGTGAAGACCAGGAAGCGGCCGGCGAAGTTCCACGCGAAGTCGGGGTGCCTGCGCGGGTTGACCCAGAAGCTGCGGGCGAACTCCTTGACGCTGTACGGCTGGAAGGCATCCGTCCGGGCCGGGCGGTCCGGCATCGTCACGGCGAGCAGGGCGACCGCGCCCAGGCCGATGACGCCGGGCACCAGGAAGGCGAGTGCCATCGAGCCGCTGAACACCTGGGCCAGCACCGAGCCCCCGATCATCGACAGGGAGGTCGTGACGCCGATGACTCCGGAGACGCGGGCCTGCTGCTGGGGCGGGATCAGGTCCGGGACGCAGGAGGTCAGCGCGGCCAGGGTGGCGTTGATGCCGAGCTGGGCGAGGGCCCAGCCGAGCATCAGTACCGGCACGTTGCCGCCCAGGGCGACGACCATGAGGCCGGCGACGCCGACGGCCATGCCGCCGATCAGCCAGGGGCGGCGGCGGCCGAAGCGGCTGGTGGTGCGGTCGGAGAGGGCGCCGAAGACCGGGTTGCCGAGCATCGCGAGCAGTGCTCCGACGGACAGCACCTGGCCGAGGGCGGAGCCGCGGTCGTCCTCCGGGACGATCTGGCTGACCCGCAGAGCGAGGGTGACCATCACCGGGGTGAGGACGGCGAGGTAGGCGCCGAACTGGGCGAAGGCGAGGGTGAGGATGAGCTTGGCGGGGGCGTTCTCCGTGGTCGCGGGGGCCTCGGGGGAAGGCGTGTCCTGCGCGGCGAGCTCGGGCGAGCGGGCACCGAGCGAGGCGTCTGGCGTGACGGCCATGGCGGCTCTCCATGGGGACGTGGGCGGCTTCCTTGCCGCACCGGCGCCCCTAGGGAAACAGCAAAACCGAGTAGGTACTAGGTTTTGTGCACGTGGCCAGAATCACGCTGCACATGGCTTGAAAAGGGGCCCTGGTTTACTCGTGTAACCGTCGGTCCGCGGCTCCCGGAAAGGGGTTCCGCACGCGGGCTATGGTGGCGGGCATGGCGCAGAACGAGAGGTCGAGCGAGAGGTCACCGGGGCGGAAGGCCGCGTCCGCGGGCAGGGGTACGTACGCCGTGGGCGACGAGCGCCGCTCGCGGATCCTCGACGCCGCCGTGGAGCACTTCGCCCAGTGGGGCTTCCACGCCTCCTCGCTGGCCCGCATCGCCAAGGACGTCGGCATCACCCAGGGCGGGCTGCTGCACCACTTCCGCAGCAAGGAGGACCTGCTCGTGCAGGTACTCGCGCGCGCCGACGAGAACGACAAGGAGAAGTTCTTCTCCCACGAGTTCGTCACGGCCGTCGAGTGCTACACGTGCCTGGTCCGGCTCGCCGAGTACAACAGCACACGGCTCGGCCGGACACGCATGTTCAACGTCCTCGCCGCCGAGGCCGGCGACCCCGGACACCCGGCGCACGCGTACTTCACCCAGCGGTACACGGACATCGTCGAGCACATGTCCGACCCGCTGCGGCAGGCCGTCGAGAGCGGCGAACTGAGGCCCGGCACCGACATCGTGGCGGTGTCGCAGGAGACCGCCGCCGTCATGGACGGCCTCCAGGTCCAGTGGGTGCTCGACCCGAAGGGCTTCGACATGGTCGGACGCTTCCGCGCGTACGCCGACCGGCTCCTGCGGTCGATCACCGCCGACGGACGGGGACTTCCCGCGGACGTCTGAGGATCTGTGGACGCCTGACGAACCGCGGACATCTGACGAACTGCGGACGTCTGACGACCTTCTGAGGTTGTCTCTGGAATTCCTATGAATACCCCCGTGCGTGGCGTCGGTCATAGACAGCGACGCGTGGGACACGAAGGGTGGGGTGCAACGGAAGGAGCGCCTCACCGTGGACCGGAGCACCACCGTTCAGGCCGACGTCACGCTCACCGACCCGGAGACGGGTGCGCCCCTGCTGGACGGGGTGCCGCGACAGCGCGGCGGCTCCGTCACCGGGTCCCTCCCACGGGCGACGACGGCACCGGCTCCGGACATCACCGGCGTTCCCGTCGCCCCGCGCGCCCGCGCCCGGCTCCGTGCCGTCCGCCCCTGGCGCCTGTTCCCCACCCCCACCGGGACCCCCTTCACGTTCGGGTACGCGGCTGTCCTCGTCGTCACCTCGGTCATCGCCGACCACGCCGACCCCTCCGTCGTGCACGCGCTGCACCAGGGATCCAGCACGGACGTCGCCCACCTCGTACAGAACCCGGTGCTGGTGCTGATCGCGAGTGCGCTGTGGATCGCGGGCGGCATCACCTCGCCGTACGCGATCGGGTTCCTCCTCGTCCTCACCGCGCTGGAGCGGCGGATAGGCGGGCTGCGGACGGCCGGTGTCTTCCTGCTCGGCCATGTGGTCGCGACCCTGGCCACCGAAGTGCCGGTCGGGCTCTCGGTGCTGGCCGGCCATCTGCCCGACAGCTCCTTGCACCGCCTCGACTACGGCATCAGCTTCGGTGTCGCCGCGAGCATCGGCGCGCTCGCGGGACTGCTGTCGCCGTGGCTGCGCTGGCCGGTCCTGACCGGCTTCGGCGCGATGCTCGTCGGTGACCTGCTCACCTTCGCGGACCCGATGACGGACTGGGGGCACCTGATGTCTCTGGCCATCGGGATCTCGACATGGCCGCTGGTACGGCGCTGGCGGGCGGCGCGCGGTGCCTCCAGCACGTCGCGGACCGCCGGCCGGGAGGCCGTCCCGGAGGCCGACCACGGGACGGCGGCGCCCTGCCTGGGAACCACGGCCCCGTAACCGCTCCCGCCGGTCAGCCGCTCCGGGCCGCCGTGAGGCGCCGGGCCAGCTCCGGGATGCCAAGTCGCCGCTCCTGCACGGCGGTTGCCCCGTGGAGCCGGTTCGTGAGCTGGTACGGGTCGGCGCGCAGGTCGTAGTACTCGCGGAAGGTGACCTCGCCGCTGTTCGTACCACCGGAGTTCATGCCACCGGAGTCCAAGCCGGCGCTGTTGACTCCGGCGGGCAGCCGGCCGTTCCGGTCGAGGCGGAGGCGGTAGTACTCCGTGTACTGCTCGGTCTTGCCGATGTACGTCGCCCAGCTGTGGATCGGCTGCTTGTCCTGGCGGTTCCACCACCACTCGGCGAGCAGATGATCACGGTCGAACGTGCCGAGCAGCGAGTGCCCGTCGTGCGGGGTGTCCGGCTTGATCCCGGCCGCGTCGAGCAGCGTGGGCGCGATGTCGATGTGGCCGACGAGCCGGTCGTCGGTCCTGGCCGTGCCGAGCTTGCCGGCCGGCCAGGACAGGTACAACGGCACCTCCAGGCTCGGCCGGTACGGCACCGACTTGCGCAGCCAGCCGTGGTCGCCCCAGAGGAGGCCGTGGTCATTCGTGTACAGAACCAGGGTGTTGTCGAGCTGCCCCAGCGCGCGCAGCTTGTCGCGGAAGTCCCGCATCGCGTCGTCGACGGACAGCAGGGTGCGCAACTGCCGCGCCCGCAGGGCCTGTCCGTCGGCGAGCGAGTGCCGCGCCGCGCCACCGCGCAGGAACGGCGGCTTGTCGCTCTTGTCGTCCTCGAAGACGGACGGCCGCCCCTCCCACTCCGGGACCTGGACCCCCTCGTACTTCTTCTCCGGGATGTTCAGCTCGTGCGCCGCGCGCGTGGCGACATACGCGAACCACGGGCGCTCGTCGCCCCGGACCGCTCCATGAAGGCGAGGGTCTGGTTCTTGATGACGGTGGTGTTGTAGCCGGGGATGTTCCGGACGGTTCCGTTGTCGTTGTAGTGGCCGTTGTAGTACCGGACCGGCTCCTGGAGCAGCCACTCGTCGAAGTGCGGCGGATTCACTCCCGTACGCCAGTAGTTGAGGTACTTCCCGAACAGGCCCGTGCGGTACCCGGCCTCGTGCAACTGCCGCTGCACGGTGGTGTTCTGGTCGAGGCGCTCGGGGTGGCGGGTGTCGAGGACGCCGTGGTTGTGGGCGTAACGGCCCGACATGATCGACGCCCGCGACGGCGCGCAGAGCGGGGTGTTGGCGTGCGCCCGCTCGAAGGTCACGCCGTGTTCGCCGAGCCAGTCGAGGGTCTGCGGGGTCGCCCACTCGGTCTGCTTGGGCTGGTCGTCGGTGACCACGACGAGGATGTTGGGGCTGCCGGGGGCCGGCGTGCGCCTCGGCGCTGCTGGTGTCGGTGATGCCGGGGCCCGGCTGACGACCGGCGCCACGGTGCGCGTCACCGGCGCCTCGCCCTCGGCCCCGCTGCCGCCCCCGTCGCCGCCCGGACCGCGGCCACGCCGACGCCCGCCGCCACCACGGCCCCGGCCCCGGCGATCACCCCGCGCCGTCCCGGCCGCCCCCGCTGCTCGTCGCCCATATCGTCCCCCATGTTCCCGTTCGCCCCGCCTTGCCGTCCCCGTTGGCTGTGAATGCGCTTGCGGTTTGCAGGCGTTGCCTGTGAATGCCGTTGCGGTCGTGTAGCAGTGCCGCTGCGAAGCCATGGCGATCCCTGGCCGGACGCCCGCCGGGTGTGGCCCCTCCGGCAGGAACAAACGCTTCCGGCGACGTGCGTGGGTGGTGTGCGGGGCAATGAGTGGCCGACGCGCGCTTCCATGCGCTCTGCCCCGCACGGACTGGGACCGCAAGGCTGTCTGGTTCGAGCGGGCGCCCGATGCGGGCGGCCACCGGTCGAGGGGACGGAGAGGCCGTGGACGAGGAGGTAAGGATCGAGGTCGGGCGGGACGTGGCGGGACAGATAGCCGTCGGACACCACCTCATCCAGCTTTCGGGTGCGCACTCGTCGGTGACTCTGATCCAGCGGGAACAGCTGCCTCGTCCCGTTCCGCGGGAGGACATGACGCTGCTGCCCAGACCTGCCGAGGACATCATCGGGCGGGAGGAGGAGGCGGCCGATGTCGTCCGGGCCGTGGCCGGGGGCGGCCCGGTGCAGCTCTACGGGGCGGCCGGCATCGGCAAGAGCACGCTGCTGCGACGCGTGGCCCACCGGCTGGCCGCGGACGGCGGGCGGGTGGTCTACCTGCACGCCACGGGCCGCGAGTCCGGGGACGTACTGCAGGACCTGTTCGAGGCGTGTTACGAGGCGCCCGGATACCGGCCGGGGCGGGCGGAACTGCGGAAGCTGATGACCGGGCTGGAGTTGCGTCTCCTGTTGGACGGCCTGAGCTGCCCGGCCGAGGAGCTGGGCGAACTGCTGGATGCCGCGCCCGCCGCCACGTACCTCGTGGCCTGCACGGACCGCACGCTGTGGGGCGAGGGTACGGCGAAGCGGCTGCGCGGACTGGGCCCGGCGGACAGCGTCGAACTGCTGGAGCGCGCGCTGGACCGCGACCTGGACACGGCCGAGCTGCGGACCGCCAGGACACTGTGGCAGCTGACGGAGGGCACCCCGCTGCGCCTGCTCAACGCGGCGGCCGCGGCGGACCGGGCCGGCGGACCACTGCCCCGTCCGGGCGAGCTCGCGGAGCTGCTGCCGCTGGTCGTCGAGCGCTTGACCGAGCCGGAGCTCGCCGTCGCGCGGGTCCTGGCCCTGGCCGGGAGCGGAGGTGCCGGCCCCGCCCTGTTGTCGACGCTGGTGCGGGAGGGCCCGGAAGCCCCGGGCGGCTCGGCGGCCGGTGTGACCCAGGCGTCCACGGCTGTTCCCGCCGGGGGCGTTCCCGCCGGGGACGGCATCGGTGCCGTCCGCGATGTCTGCGACGGGCTGGTGGCCGCGGGACTGGCCCTGGAGACGGAGCACGGATACCGGTCGGCGCCCGGCGTGACACTCGGTGCGGACGAGGCGTCCGGACCGAGTACGGAGGCGCTGGTCGCCCTCGCCGAGCGGTTACGGCGGTGGGTGATCGCCCCGGAACGCGGCCCGGCCGAGCTCGCGGACCACGCCGAACTGGTCGCCGGGGTCGTCGACGCGGTCACGAGGGCGGGGCAGCCACGGGTCGGCGCCCAGCTCGCCAAGGCCGCGGCCCCGGGCACGGCGCGCTCGTTGCGGATGGGTGCCTGGGGACGAATCCTGGAGCGCGGAAAGACGGCTGCCGAGGGCGCGGGGGACCGCCGGCTGCTGGCCTACTTCACCCACGAGGACGGCATCCGCCGCCTGGTGACCGGCAAACGCACGGCCGCCGTGGCGCTCGCCCTGGCCGTGGCTCTCTGGCGCGAGCTCGGCGACGACGGCGGTGCCAAGGCCGCGGAGCACGGCAGGACCCTGTGCGACTCCGGTTCCCTGCCGACGGACATCCCCCACCACGCCCCGTCCCCCGAGCACGCCGCCGCGCACGGCACCAAGGCTGCCGCCACCAAGGTGGGCCTGGGCGCCAAGCTCGTCATCGGGGGCGGCCTGGCCGCCGTGGTCGCGGGGGGCACCGTACTGGGGCTGCACCACGGCAGCGACACCGTGCCGCTGCGGGTGCACGTCGTCACCTCCGCCGTGCAGGTGACCATGCCCGGAAAGGCGGAGCAGGGATGCCGGCGGGGAGCCTCCGGCACCGACTGCACGACGGTCGTCAAGGCGGCCAAGGGTGAGAAGGGCCCCGTCTCCGTCGACCCGGAGGGAGAGCTGCCGCAAGGCACGAAGATCCTCTACTGGGGCTGTCAGGAGGGCGCGGCGGCCTCCTCCTGCACCGTCGTCGCGGACCGGGCCAAGACGGTGTGCGTCTCCACCAGCAGCGCCAAGGACGAAGCCGCGCGGGCCGCGTGCGGTGGCGAGGCCCCGGCGGGCGCGAAGGCCAAGACCTATCCGCTTGAGGTCGCGCTGTTCACCGACTGGCGGATCACCGTGACCGGCACGCCGGGCAAGTGTTTCCACGACACCGGTGTAGCCGCCTCCTGTGGCCCGTACAAGCTGGCCAAGGGCGACAGCGTCAAGCTGTCCGCCACGATCGACGGGCCCGACCCGTTCGCGGACCTGGCGATCGGCGGGCCTCGACAGTACGACAACACACCGGTCTGGTACGGGTGCGACGAAGGCCCGCGGTCCTCCACATGCACCTACAAGATGACCGACGAACGGATCACCGCGTTCGAGAAGTGGCAGAAGGGCACTGACGCACAGAACCCGCAGCACGTGCCGATCGCCGTCTGTGTCACCACGGCGAATGATCCCAGCGAAGCCACGACAGCCGCACAGTGCGAGATCTTGACGAGCGGCAAGGGCTGACGAGCGGCAAGGGCTGAGGAACCGCCGGCCCCAGGTCGGCCACATCCACCTCCCTAACCACATCCACGGCAGAAGGAGCAGAACCCGTGCAGCACGCACAGCCCACGGGCGGCGGCAGCGTCAACATCCACGTCGGCCGGGACGCCTCCGGCCAGATCACGGTCGGCGACCACAACACCGCCGAGATGCACCACACCGCGCCGACCGCACCGACAGAGGACCCGGCGGAAGCCCCCGATCTGACATCCGCCCTCGCCCGCCTGCGCGAGCTGGTCGAAGCCGCCGGGCTGGACGAAACCGCCACGCGGGCAGCACTGGTGAGAGTGGACGAGCTGGAAGAAGCGGTGACCGCGGACCGCCCCGACCTGGCCACGATGGAGGAGGTCCAGGGCTGGTTCGGACGCCGTATGCCCGCGTTCGCCGGGACCGTGCACCGCCTCCTTCTCGGCCCCCTGGTCACCCGCGCGGTAGCGGCGGCCGGCGATGAACTGGCACAGGAATTCACCCGGCGCATCGGGACGTGACCGAGAGACCTCCTCGGGCAGCTGAGCGACTGGGTCCGGTGGCGGGGACGGCGGCTCCCTGTCACCCCTGGTGGTCGGCGCCCGTCCCCACCCCCATGAACCGCGCACTCGTCAGCCCCGCCTCCACCCGCCACCCCAGGGACTCGTACAGCGCCCGCCCCTCCGGCGTTCCCGCCAGGACGCCGGTCTCCGCGCCCTGCGCCACCGCCGCCCGCGCGAGGGTGCCCATGACCAGGCGGCCGAGCCCCCGCCGCCGGTGCCGCTCAGCCGTCTCGATCTGGTCGACGACCGCCGTCTCGCCGGTCGGGGCGATCTGGCCGCGCGCGGCCCAGGAGCCGTCCGGCGCCGCGACCAGGACTCGGGTGACGCCGCCCCGCGACCAGGTGCGCAGCCGGTAGCCGTCGGGGGCGGCCCCCTCGGTGCCGGCGCCCTCCGTCGGGCGGGCCAAGGGCACCGACATCAGGTACCCCGGCTCAGGGTCGATCCACCACCCCTCGCCGAGCCAGGCCCCCACGGTCGACGGCTCCGCGAAGACCTTGAGCCACACGCCGGCCCCGGTCACCCCCTCCGCGACCTTCCGGACCGCCGCCTCCTCGACCTCGTCGTTCGTCGCGCCGAAGACATGCCGGGTGACGTGCTCCGCCTGCCCCACGTCGACGGTGTACCCCCACGGCTCGACCACCGGGGGAGCCGCCCCGCGCGAGAGGACCCACCCGTCCACCCAGGCCCGCACGATCTTGTCCATCACGACCCCCTGTAGCTCATGTAATAGTCACTCTGCGATTTAGCTACTTACTTCTCGAGTGACGATACGGGCGCGCACACGCACCCCGACAGAGGCGATCGCTCACAGCGAACAGCCCCGGGGGAACAATCAAGGGCTCACGTGCATTGAGTCGGCATAGCTCAACTTGACTGCCTAAGGGGAGATCATGGCATCCACGTCCACACCGCTCACCCTGCCCGTGCTGCCACTCGACGACGAGGTCGTGCTGCCCGGGATGGTGGTTCCGCTCGATCTGAACGACACCGATGTACGCGCCGCGGTGGAGGCCGCCCAGGCCGCCGCCCGTTCGACACCGGGCAAGCCGCAGGTCCTGCTGGTGCCACGCATCGACGGGACCTACGCGGGCACGGGTGTGCTCGGCACCGTCGAGCAGGTCGGCCGCCTGGCCGACGGCGACCCGGGCGCGCTGATCCGCGGGCGTGGGCGCGTGAAGGTCGGCGCGGGGACGACCGGTCCCGGTGCCGCACTGTGGGTGGAGGGCACCCGGGTCGCCGAGACCGTGCCCGACCCGCTGCCCGGCCGGGTCGCCGACCTGGTCAAGGAGTACAAGGCCCTCGCCACCAGCTGGCTGCGCAAGCGCGGCGCCTGGCAGGTCGTGGACCGCGTTGCGCAGATCGATGACGTTTCCGCCCTTGCCGACAATTCCGGTTACTCCCCGTTCCTGTCCATCGAACAGAAGGTGGAGCTGCTGGAGACCGCCGATCCGGTCGCCCGCCTGAAGCTCGCCACCGAGCAGCTCCGCGAGCACCTCGCCGAGCAGGATGTTGCCGAGTCCATCGCGAAGGATGTCCAGGAGGGCGTCGACAAGCAGCAGCGCGAGTTCCTGCTGCGCCGCCAGCTGGAGGCCGTACGCAAGGAGCTGCGCGAGCTCAACGGCGACTCCTCGGACGGTGAGGAGTCCGACGACTACCGCTCCCGTGTCGAGGCCGCCGACCTCCCCGAGAAGGTCCGCGAGGCCGCGCTCAAGGAGGTCGAGAAGCTGGAGCGGTCCAGTGACCAGTCGCCCGAGGGCAGCTGGATCCGGACCTGGCTCGACACCGTGCTCGAACTGCCGTGGAACGAGCGGACCGAGGACGAGTACGACATCCAGGGCGCCCAGGCGATCCTCGACGCCGAGCACGCCGGTCTCCAGGACGTGAAGGAGCGCATCACCGAGTACCTCGCCGTGCGCAAGCGGCGTTCCGAGCGCGGGCTCGGCGTGGTCGGCGGGCGGCGCGGCGGTGCCGTGCTCGCGCTGGTCGGTCCGCCCGGTGTCGGCAAGACGTCGCTCGGCGAGTCCGTCGCGCACGCCATGGGCCGCAAGTTCGTCCGCGTCGCCCTCGGTGGCGTACGGGACGAGGCCGAGATCCGCGGACACCGGCGTACGTATGTCGGCGCACTGCCCGGCCGTATCGTCCGCGCCATCAAGGAGGCCGGGTCCATGAACCCGGTGGTCCTGCTCGACGAGATCGACAAGGTGGGCTCCGACTTCCGCGGCGACCCGGCCGCGGCGCTGCTCGAAGTCCTCGACCCCGCCCAGAACCACACCTTCCGCGACCACTACCTGGAGGTCGAACTCGACCTCAGCGACGTGGTGTTCCTGGCCACGGCCAACGTGCTCGAAGCCATCCCGGAGGCCCTGCTCGACCGTATGGAGCTGGTCCGCCTCGACGGCTACACCGAGGACGAGAAGGTCGTCATCGCCCGCGACCACCTGCTTCCGCGCCAGCTGGAGCGGGCCGGTCTGGCGAAGGACGAGGTCACGCTCGACGAGAGCGCGCTGCGCAAGCTCGCCGGCGAGTACACGCGGGAAGCGGGCGTACGCACCCTGGAGCGGGCCGTCGCGCGGCTGCTCCGCAAAGTCGCGGCGCAGCACGAACTCGGTGAGCGGGAGCTGCCGTTCACGGTGACCGACGCGGACCTGCGCGGGCTCATCGGGCGGCCGCACCACGTGCCCGAGTCCGCCCAGGACCCGGCCGAGCGCCGTACGGCCGTCCCCGGTGTCGCCACCGGGCTCGCGGTCACCGGCGCGGGCGGCGACGTCCTCTTCGTGGAGGCGTCGCTGGCCGACCCGGAGACGGGCGCGGCGGGTCTGACCCTGACGGGCCAGCTGGGTGACGTGATGAAGGAGTCGGCGCAGATCGCGCTGAGCTTCCTCCGCTCGCACGGAGCCGAGCTGGAACTGCCGGTCGGCGACCTCAAGGACCGGGGTGTGCACATCCACTTCCCGGCGGGCGCGGTCCCGAAGGACGGTCCGAGCGCGGGCGTCACGATGACGACGGCGCTGGCCTCGCTCCTGTCCGGCCGCCTGGTCCGCACGGACGTGGCGATGACGGGCGAGGTCTCGCTGACGGGGCGTGTCCTGCCCATCGGCGGCGTGAAGCAGAAGCTGCTCGCCGCGCACCGCGCGGGTGTCACGACGGTCATCATCCCGAAGCGCAACGAGCCCGACCTGGACGACGTCCCGGCCGAGGTCCTGGAGAAGCTCGACCTCCACGCCGTCACGGACGTCCGCCAGGTCCTGGAGCTGGCACTGTCGCCGGCGACCAACGGTGCGCAGCAGGAGTTTCCGGTCGCGGCGTAACGCCCACCGGAAAGGGAAGGCCCGGGTCCCGTGAGGGAGGCCCGGGCCTTCGCCGTACGTGCGTGCCTTCCGCTTCCCGTCAGCCGTTGGCGAGTGCCTGTACGCGGTCCAGGGCGCCGTTGAACTTGTCGTGGTCGCCGACGGTCGGTCCGGACGACGTGTACTGCCACATGGTGTAGTACGACCACCCGGCCGGCAGCGTGCCCACATCGGAGGCGTACCGCGCGATCCACAGCGGGTTGCTGGAGGCGAAGCCGCTGTAGTTGCCGGTGCAGTCGGTCCACCAGCTGGTGGCCGTGTAGATCACGGCGTCGCGGCCGGTGCGCGCCTTGTACTGGGTGAGGAAGCTGCTGATCCAGCTGACCATGGCGCTCTGCGACTTGCCGTAGCAGGAGGCGCCGTACGGGTTCCACTCGATGTCGAGCGCGCCGGGCAGCGTCTTGCCGTCACCGGACCAGCCGCCGCCGTGGTCGACGAAGTAGTTGGCCTGTGTGGCGCCGCTCGTGGTGTCGGGGGTGGCGAAGTGGTACGAGCCGCGGATCATCCCGATGTTGTACGAGCCGTTGTACTGCTGGGCGAAGTACGGGTTCGTGTAGTACGTGCCCTCGGTCGCCTTCGTGTAGGCCCACTTGACCCCGCTGCTCCACAGGGTCGACCAGGCGACGTTGCCCTGATAGCCGGACACGTCCACACCTTCGGTCTGGGTGGCGTCACCAGTGGTCGGCGTACCGCCCTGGCCGTCGTGGGCGACGACGCCCATGCCCATGCGGGCGGAGCCGCGGGCGGGGGTGTCGGCGGCGGAGGAGGGGAGGGTGAACAGGAGGGAGAAGGCGGTGAGCAGAATTCCTACCGCGAGCGGGCGCAGGCGGTGGGCCGTTCCGGATCTGTGCACGGGCATGTGCGTGCCTCCGAAGGGCTTGGTGGAGCTCGATGGAGCTCGGTGGGGGGAATGCTCGGGCACGCGTGCCGTAGTGGGGGGTCAGGTCCTCGTCGACCTGGAATGGCGTGCGCATGCCAGTAACTGCCTGGTAAAGAAGCTAGGCGCGCGGAAGACGGTGTGGGAAGAGGGCCCGGAGGCTGCCGTTGGTCTACGCCTGCGAAATACTGTCGGAGCTGCGGTAACGGCGAATTTTGGCGGAAACTTTCAGGACCGGGAAACCGGGTGAGGGGCTGACGTGCACGAGGACGGGAACGACGGCCGACGTCCGGTCGAATCCGGCGTGTCGGGACACGGTGCGGACCAGCCTGTCGCGCACGGCGGCGGGGACCGCGAGTTCCTCTCCCTGGAACGCGAGTTGACCGTGTTCCTGCGACGCGCCCGCGCCAACCAGGGGGAGATGGCCCGCGAGGTCCATCCGGACCTGGAGTCCGCCGCGTACGGACTCCTCGTACGCCTTGAGGAGTACGGCCGCCAGCGCGCCACGGAACTCGCCGCCTACATCGGCGTCGGCAAGGCCACCATGTCCCGCCAGCTGCGCGCCCTGGAGGACCTCGGCCTCGTGGCCCGCGAACCCGACCCCGCGGACGGCCGCGCCTGGCTCGTCCACCTCACGGAGGAGGGCCGCACCCGAGTCACCCGGGTCCGCGAGGCCCGCCGCGCGCGCTATGTCAGCCAGCTCGCCCACTGGGACCAGGACGAGGTGGCGGAGTTGGCGCGGCTGCTGCATCAGCTGAATCTCGGCATGGAGAAGTAAAGGCAGAAGTCAAAACGCGAGGGCCTTCGCAAGGCCCCTCCCAAGGAGTGTGGGGGCGGCTACTCTGACGCCTCCGGGGGACGGGGTGGTGACGCGTGGGCGGGGCAATTCCACGGTATGTCCGGATAGTTGGGGGCGTCCTGCTGCTCGTTGTCGTGGTGCTGGCGTCCGTGGCCGTGCATCTCCAGTGGGTCCGGACGGCTGAGCGGGCCTACGCGGGGGCGGGACCCCACGCGGGATCCGCCGCCGACTCCCAGGACAACGTGGACGACGCGAAGGCCGGCGAACGGGCCAAGGCCGCGGTCGAGAAGCGGTACCGCGCCGAGGGGAGCGCGCGGCGTACCGGGGCGACGACGCTCAGGATCGTCGAGGGCTCCGGGACCAAGGCCGACCAGTGGCACGCCGCGGCGAAGCATCGGCTGGTGCTCGACCCGGACGACCCCATGACCGGCGACCTGCGCAGAGGCGCCGAGAACCCCGCCGACTGGCTGCCCCTGGAACTCGGTATCACGACGGGTGATGGAGAGTGCGCCACTTCAGCCCTCGGTGCCTACAAAGCCGCAGAGCCTTTCAAGCAAAACGGCCCGAAGAAGCCGGCCTACGCCTATGCCAGGGCCGATAGGTGGTGGCTCACGAACTTCGACCAGTGCGAGACCCCGACCGGGGGACCGGCCGCCAACGTCTTCATCACCCTGAAAGTGAAGAAGGGCCTGCTCGGAGACAAGGGGCTCTACGACCACTGGAACGTCACCGTGGAGTCGCCGGACCAGCCCGTCATCGCCGTGGAGGGAGGAACCACGCTGCGGCAGTCCGCCGCCCGTGCCGAACTCATCCTGCCGGCCAAGGGCAAGGTGTACGTCTCGCTGGGCGCACCACGCTCGGCAGGCACAGGAAGCATGAGCAATCTCGCGACACTCGGCAGCGTGCTGCAGAGTTATCGCTCGCCCAATCGCGAAGCGGCCGGACTCCTGCTCGCCGTGGCGGCTGTGACCTGTTCCCTGGCAGTGCCGTTCGTACGGCGCTGGGCACCGCTCGCGACGCGCACCCGTTGGACGGCAGTGGCAGTCACGGGCGGCGCCCTGACGGGTGCGACGTTTATGTACGCGCTGGCGGGAACAGATGAGCAGCCGTGGAACGGCTGGTGGGAGTACGCCGGGCGAGGGATGCCCTTGGTCGTCTGGTGGTGGGTCGTGCTGCCCCTGCTGCTCGCGGCGTTCGGGGCTCGGATCAGTGGCGGACGGCCGCCGCGCGTAGGGCAGTTGCTGCCCCTGTTGCTACCGAGTCTCCTGCTCGCGTGGCCTGTGGTCCTGCTCGCGGAGAGAGCTCGATCAGCGCTCGCAGCCGTGCCGTTCGTGGTCGCGGCTGCCTCCGCCGGACTTGTGGTACACGTCCTGCGGCGACGATTGCTGGGACCGGCGGGCCACCGTTGGGCCGCCACCGCGGCGGCGGGAGTGTGGCTGGCCATCCTGGCCGCCGGACCCGGAACGGGGTTGCCGGACATGTGGGCGGCTTCACCGAACCTCTTCGACCAGGATGCCGAGTTGGCGAACCAGGTCGTGATGGGGTTCCTCTCATGGTGCTGGCCCGTCGCCCTCTGGCCCGTCCTGGCCTCCTTCGTGTGGGGGCGATGGGTGGCTCCCACAGTGGTCCTGTTCCTGTGGTGGGCACTATCTGTGCCGGATGCGGATGTCGTGGGCCACGCCTGGACCAAGGTGACGGACGGTCCGTGGATACTCCTGGGGATCTATCCCACGGTGGCTGCCAATCTGCCGCTCGTCATCGTGGAGACCACTGTTCTCGGCGGCGCTCTCCTCCTGGCATGGCAGCAGGGCCGTGCGCACGGAGTCTGGCCCGTGCACGTCCGTACGGTCGTCGGCGCTCTGGGTGTCGCGGCGGTGGCCAGTCAACTCACCCGGCTGGGCTTCTCGATGTTCGACAGTTATGAGCAGACGAGCGGAGCCTGTTTCGCCGTAGGGATCGCCGCCCTCGGCTTCGCCTGGCTGCTGCCACCGGCGGCGGAATCGCGCGCCCTGCGGTTGCACAGCACCCGCGCGCCCACACACAACCGTCTCGTCCACGCCCTGCTGAAGGACGAGACCCTTGCCGCGGGCCGGCGGGAATTCCTCAGCTCCTCGCGTACGGCTCTCGCCGCGGGGGACCTCACCGCCCGGCAGTGGAGCACGCGATGGCATGCGCTCGGTGCGCTCGGCGCCCGGGCTACGGCGCCCCACCGTTCGGTGGCCCTGCGTGCGGCCGCTCTTGGCACCTCCGGCGGCCGCAGTGCCTGGCGCAACGGCGTGGCGGCCGCCGTTCTGCTCACCGGCCTCACTCTGCCGTGGCTCCTCTACACGCTGCCGTCCCGGCTGACGGAGATCGGCTACGACCTGAGCGACATTGTCGATGTATGGGCCAACGCCCTGCGCTGGTCGCTGTACGGATTCGTCTACGGCTACGCCTACTCCTGGCTTCGCGGCGGTACGCCGATCGGCAAGGCGCTGTGCCTACTGGCGGTCGTTCTTCCCGCCGAGCTCGCCGAGCTCCTGTATCAGGACCTCGAACCGGGCCGCTTCGGCATCTCGCTCCTCCTCACCGCCGGCAACTGTCTGGCCGTCTTCCTGGTGCTGGGCCTGTACTGGGAAGCCCGCCTGGTACGGGCCGCCGGTCTGCGCTGGGGACAGATCCGCAACTTCCGCTCCCTGTCCGCGACCGCGGTCCCGGCGACCACTGTGCTGGTGGCGGCAGCGACGGCGCTGGCCACCGCCATGGTCGGCGTCTGGGTCTCTCCCGAGGCCGGCCCGGATTCGAACACTCCCACGGGCCAATCTTCCGTCAGCGGCAGTCCCACCCCGGGCGCCGAGGGCCACTGACGGTCACAACGTCACAAACACCACCGTCGCATCGTCATGCGTCTTGCTCCGCCGCAAATGCACCCGCGCCTCCGCATCCGCCGCCTCCAGCCCCCGTACGCGCTCCACAAGCGCCTGGCCGCCCTCCTTCCGTACGAGGGTGAACAGGTCGGTCCAGTCGCCCTCCCGGAACTTCTCCACCCAGCGGGTGGCGCCGTCCGTGAGGGCGGTCAGGGCGCGGACGGAGGAGCGCGGCAGCACGCCCGTCACCGCGCGCCCGGCCACCGAGGGATCGGCCGCGGCGGTGAAGAAGCCGCCCTCCTTGTTGCGGACGGTCGCGTCGGCGATGGCGTCCGTGGTGAGGGAGGTGCGGGGGAGGCGGGAGAGGCGGTCGTCGAGGACGGGGGTCACCTCGCCCGTGGGGGACTCCAGCAACAGGGCCGAGTCCGAGAGGACCAAGTACTCGACCTCGGTCGCGGACCACCTCGCGAGGACCACGGTTGCCTGGGGTGTGCGCGGGTGAGAAAGGTCACAGGTGTCGGCGTGGGCGTCGGCCACCCGGCGAATGGCGTCGGACAGGATCTCCGGCAGCGTCAGATCCCGGCGGGAAAGGGACAGTTCGGTCAGGGCTCCGCCCAGGCGCGCGGAGAACCAGGCAACGGAATGCAGACAGCCGACGTCGCCCCGAGGAGGAGTCACGCCGTCCAGGACGACCAGGGAACCCCCCTGTCCCGAGGCGGGAAGTCCGACCGATGCGAAGTCCTCATTGGGGCGGTCCGGGTCGCCGGGCTCCGAAAAGAGTTCAGTGCGCATCCGGCCAGTCTGCACGAGCCCTTCACAAGGTCCACGAAAGGCTGGCATCGGTCGCCGAACCAGTGCGGACCAGCAGCTCAGGCGCCGGGTTTGGCATGGAATGATCGACTCCGGTGGAGCGTGGCGGCGAATACTGTCAAAGCGCGTCGCCGACGTCCAACCGGCCCGCCGGTCAAGGCCGTCGCACACGCCAGAGGAACTTGCCCGCCAACTCCCGTCCGGGGTTCACTCCTTCGGGTGGCGGGCCGGATGATGCGGGACCACTGCCCACTGGCACTGGGAGGGTCGGGGGCCGATGGGGGTCCCCTGCTTGAGTGAACTGCTTGAGCGAGGTCGAAAACTCGGGGGTGGGCGGACGCCCCCGTTGACGGGACGTCACCCGGGCCCATGGGTACACGAGTCAGGAATGCGAGCACCGGTGCAGAAGACGCGGCCGAGGCGCACAGGCAAGCAGACGGCCTCCAGCTCGACTGAGGGCGGTTCCACCGGCGACGCCGCCGGCTCCGCGGGCCGGGGCCGCCCCGCCCACGTACGCAACCGGCTGATCGTCGCCGTGGCGGTCGTCGCGGCCGCCATCGCCGGCGCCGGAGCCCCCACGGTGCTGGCCGCGTCGGGGCAACTGAACGACTCCCAAAACCTGGTGACGCTCGCGCAGCGGACCCAGCAGGCACTGGTCCTCGCGCATTCGCTGGCCGACGAGCGGGACGAAGTCACCTCGTACATCGCCGCGGGCCGGCCCAAGGCCAAGGCCCCCTCCGAGCAGCGCGGCGCCCGCGTCGACCGGGAGGTCGAGGAGTTGCGGGCGGACGAGGACGCCCCCGCCACTCTGCTGAAGGACCTCGACTCCATCGCCTCCCTGCGCAGAGCGGCGCTCACCGGAAAGAGCACCGCTCTCGAAGCGCACCAGGCGTACTCCGCCGCCATCACCGAACTGCACGACCTCGCCGAGGACCTGGCCGACCAGCTGCCGCCCCGCGCGGGCTCCGGCGCGCACGCCCTCGCCGAGCTGGACTCCGCCGTCCAGCAGTCCGCCGCCGCCCGCGGACTGCTCCTCGCGGCCCTCAACATCCCGCGCACCACCCAGACCGTCATCGACCCGCTCACCGGTCTGGCGACCACCACCAGCACCTCCACGGCCGCCGGCACCCAGCAGCGCGACGCGCTCAGCGCCGCCGCCCAGCAGGCCCGCCTGCGCTCGGACGCGGCCCTCGCCGACTTCCACGAGACGGCACCCAAGACCGCCACGTCCTCGTACGACTCCACGGTCACCGGGCCCGACGTCACGACCGCCGAGAAATACCTCGCGGGCCTCACCGACCAGCCGAAGCTCTCCGGCGCCGAGCTCGACACCAGCACCAAGAAGCTGGACGCGGCCCTGTCCGCCCGCATCGAGCTGATGCGCGGCGCCGAGGCCTCCCTCAACGACCACCGCACCAAGGCTCTCGAACAGCTGCGGGACGACGATGTCACCGCGCTGGAGATCCGGATCGCCCTCATCGGCACGCTGCTGCTGGTCGCGGTCGGCGTCTCGATGGCCATGGCCCGCAGCCTCACCCGCCCGCTGGCCGTCCTGCGGATCGGCTCGGCCCGCCTCGCCGCCGACCCGGGCACCGGGGAACCGGTCAAGTTCACCGGCCGCAACGACGAGTTCGCCCAGGTCGTCCGCTCCGTCAACGCGCTGCACACGCACGCCGCCACGGTCCACGAGCGGATCACCACCCTGGAGGGCGACCGCAAGCACCTCATCGGCCAGCGCCAGCTGATGGCCGACGAGCGCGACAAGCTCCGTACCGAACTCGCCGACGCCACCGCCCATCTGGAGCAGATGCGCGGCAGCATCCACGGCACCTTCGTCAACCTGGCGCTGCGCACCCTCGGCCTCGTCGAACGCCAACTCGGCGTCATCGAGGGCCTGGAGGAGCGGGAGCAGGACCCGGACCGCCTCGCCACCCTCTTCAAGCTCGACCACTTCGCGACCGTCATGCGGCGCCACAGCGAGAACCTGCTCGTCCTCGCGGGCGCCGAACACGTCCAGCACCACGCGAGTCCCGTCCCGCTCGTCGACGTCGTACGGGCCGCGGTCAGCGAGATCGAGCGGTACGAGCGGGTCCGTATCGCCGCGCTGCCGCCGCACGCGCACCTCGCCGGTTTCGCCGCCGACGACATCAGCCACCTCGTGGCCGAACTCCTGGAGAACGCCTCGTCGTTCTCGCCGCCCGATCACCCCGTCGAGGTCTCCGGCTGGCTCCTGGAGAGCGGCGAGGTGATGCTCTCCGTGCAGGACGAGGGCATCGGCATGACCGACGAGCGGATGAGTCAGCTCAACTCCCGGCTCGCGGACTTCGATCCGGAGGACGCGTACGACCTGGAGAGCGGCGAAGGCCTCGGGCTCGGCCTGTACGTGGTGGCCCGGCTCGCCCACCGGCACGGTGTGCGCGTGCAGTTGCGCGAGCAGAAGCAGGGCGGTGTGACCGCCGTGGTCGTCCTCCCGAAGACGATGCTCGCCGCCGCACCCGCCGTCACCCTCCCCACGGCCACCCGCCTCGCCGGCGGCGTCCCCACGGTGACGTTGCCCGGAGCCAATGCCGAGGCCAACTCCAACGTCCTGTACGGCCGTGCGGCCCTCACGGCGTCGGGCTCGGCGTCGGATCCGGTAGGGGACGAGGACCCGCTGATCGCGGCAGCCGAGGAAGCCGTACGGGACGCCGCCGCCGAGCCCGCGCCCGAGCCCGAGCGGGAAACGACACCCGAGCCGGAGCCGGCCTTCGAGCCCGAGGCAGCCGTGCCCGCCCCGACCGTCCCGGCCCCGCGCGACCCCGAGCCGATGCCGATGCCGACGCCGGAGCGGACGCCCGAGACCACGATGGAGCTCCTGCTCCCGGACCTTCAGGCTGAAGAGGCGCCCCGAGCATTCGCGGACCTTCCGGCGGAAGAGGCGCCCCACGCATTCCCGGAGCCTCCGGCGGAAGAGGCGGCCCCCGGGTTCACGGAAACGGAACCGCCGGCAGAGGAGGCGGCCCCCGGGTTCATGGAATCGGAACCGCCGGCAGAGGAAGCGGCTCGCCCATTCACGGAGCCCGCTCCCCAGCCCACCCGGGCTGCCCCCGAAACCCCCGAGGCCACTCCCGCACCCACCCCGGAAGCGGACCTCCCCGCCCAGACCAGCACCGACCCCTACGCCATCGGCCCCGACACCCACGAACGTGTCCCGGACCAGCGCCCCCGGCTGACCGACAAGGGCCTGCCCAAGCGGACGCCGAAGATCTCCACGCCCGCGCCCGCTCCGCGACCGCGCACGGGCGGCGTGGACGCCGATGCCCTGCGCCGCAGGCTCGGCGGTTTCCACCGGGGCGCGATGGAGGGCCGCCGGGACGTGGAGGCGGAGATCGCCGAGCAGACGGCGGAAGTGAACGCGCCGCACCAGCTCAACGCACAGGACGTAGAAGCATCGGGGGGCACCGTCGAGGAGGCAAGCAGTTGACCGCGCCCAGTACCTTCGGCCTGAGCAGTGAAGCCCGCAATCTGCACTGGCTGTTGACGAATCTCGTCGAGGAGGTGCCGGGCCTCCTGTCGGTCGCGGTCGTCTCCTCCGACGGCCTGCTGCTGCTCTCCTCCGACCCCGGCAGAAACGCGGAAGCGCGAGCGGAGACGGAGGCGGACCGCCCCACGGGCCCCAAGGGCTCCGCCGCCGACCTCGCCACCATCGTCTCCGGCATCGGCAGCCTCACCATCGGCGCCGCCAAGCTGATGGACGGCGGCGGCGTCAAGCAGACGATGGTCGCGATGGACGAGGGCAGCCTCTTCGTCATGTCGATCAGCGACGGCTCGCTGCTCGGTGTGCACGGCTCCCCGGACTGCGACATGAGCGTGGTGGCGTACCACATGGCGCTCTTCGTCGGCCGGGCCGGACATGTGCTGACCCCCGAACTCCGCAGCGAGCTTCGAAAATCGCTGGAGTCCGAACCGATGGGGAGTGGCCGATGAGCACGCCCAGCAAGCTTCCCGTGCGCGGCGGCGACCGCAAACCCGCCCGCGTACGCCCCTACTCGCTGACCGGCGGCCGTACCCGCTTCGGCCACGTCCTCCTCGTGGAGACGTTCGTGGCGGCGCTGGAGGCCCCCGAGGAGCGCAAGGAACTGCCGAAAGGTTCCCTCGAAACCCGGGTGATGCCCGAGATGCGGGCCATCGTCGAACTCTGCCGCCGGATGCGGACGGTGGCCGAGATCGCCGCGCTTCTCAGGATGCCGCTCGGTGTGGTCCGCGTGCTCCTGAGCGACCTGGCGGACCAGGGAAAGATCCGCGTGTACGGAACAGGTCACGGCCCGGGACAGCCGGACCGCGCACTGCTGGAAAGGGTGCTGAATGGACTCCGTCGTCTCTGAGGGCGCGCCGAGAACCGCCTTCCCCGCCACGGCGCCGATACCCGCGGCCCCCGTGCCGCTGCCCGAGACCGACGAGAACCTCCAGGCCTGGCAGACGGACCGCACGCGCGCCCCGATCGCCACGAAGATCGTGGTGGCGGGCGGCTTCGGCGTCGGCAAGACCACCCTCGTCACCGCCGTCTCGGAGATCACGCCCCTCCAGACGGAGGCGCTGATGACCCAGGCCAGCGAGGACACCGACGACCTCACCGCGACCCCGGAGAAGCTGACCACCACCGTGGCCATGGACTTCGGCCGCATCACGCTCGACGACGACCTGGTGCTCTACCTCTTCGGTACGCCGGGCCAGCAGCGGTTCTGGTTCATGTGGGACGACCTGGTGCGCGGCGCGATCGGCGCGGTGGTCCTCGCCGACACCCGCCGCCTGTCGGACTGCTTCCCGGCACTCGACTACTTCGAGAGCTGCGGGCTGCCGTACGTCGTCGCCGTCAACCACTTCGACGGCAGCGAGCGGTTCGAGCCGGAGGACGTACGCGAGGCCCTCACGGTGCCCCCGCACATACCTGTCATGATCATGGACGCCAGGCGCCGGATCTCGGTTGTCGAGAGCCTGCTCGCGCTGGTGGGGCACGCGCTCGACGTGAGCCCCGAATAAGTCGTACGCAGAGTTAGGACGCGCATGCGGAAGATACTCGTCGTCGGAGCCGGCCAGTCCGGTCTCCAGCTCGCCCTCGGACTCCAGTCGCACGGGTACGAGGTCACCCTGATGTCGAACCGGACGGCGGACGAGATCCGTACCGGCCGTGTCATGTCGACCCAGTGCATGTTCGACACGGCACTCCAGCACGAGCGCGATCTCCAGCTGAACTTCTGGGAGTCCCAGGCCCCGAAGATCGAAGGAGTCGGTATCTCGGTCGCCGTGCCGGGTTCGTTCGACCCGGGCCCCTCGCAGCGGGCGATCGACTGGGTGGGCAAGCTCGACGGGTACGCCCAGTCCGTGGACCAGCGCGTGAAGATGGCCGGCTGGATGGAGACGTTCGCGCAGCGCGGCGGCCAGCTGGTCATCCACGGCGCGGCGGTCTCCGACCTGGACTACTTCTCCCGTGCGTACGACCTGGTGCTGGTGTCGGCGGGCAAGGGCGAGCTGGTCTCCATGTTCGGCCGTGACGCCTCCCGTTCGCCGTACAGCGAGCCGCAGCGGGCGTTGGCGGTCTCCTACGTCCACGGTCTGGGCCCGCGCCCGGAACACCCGGACTTCGACGCGGTCCGCTGCAACCTGGTCCCCGGCGTCGGCGAGCTGTTCATCATGCCGACGCTCACCACGTCCGGCCGCGCGGACATCCTCTTCTGGGAGGGCATACCCGGCGGCCCGCTCGACGTCTTCAACGGCGTCAAGGACCCGGCCGAACACCTCTCCCTGACCCTGGAACTCATGGAGCGGTTCACGCCGTGGGAGTACGCGCGGGCCACGAAGGTCGAACTGACCGACGCGCAGGGCACGTTGTCGGGGCGCTACGCGCCCACGGTCCGCAATCCGATCGGTCGCCTGCCCGGCGGCGGCCTGGTCCTCGGCGTCGCCGACGTGGTCGTGGCGAACGACCCGATCACCGGTCAGGGCTCCAACTCGGCCGCCAAGTGCGCCGCCGCGTATCTCGCCTCGATCGTCGAGCAGGGCGACAAGCCCTTCGACGAGGAGTGGATGCAGGTCACGTTCGACCGCTACTGGGAGACCGCGCAGCACGTCACCAAGTGGACGAACGCGATGCTCGGCGTGCCGCCGGAGCATGTCCTCAACCTGATCGGTGCGGCGGGGCAACTGCCGCCGGTCGCTCACCGGTTCGTCAACGGGTTCGACAATCCGGCGGACTTCGAGAACTACTTCTATGAGCCGGAGAAGGCCGGGGCGTACCTGGCTTCTGTTACCGGGGCCTGATCTCGTAATCCGGGTGCGGGCCGGTGGGGGCCGTTCGCGCCCACGCGGCGGAGCCGCATGATGTCACAGCCCCGCGCCCCTTACAGGGCGCTTGTTGCCCCCTGGGGGAGCTTCGGCGGCGTGTATCGCCGCAGGGGCTCCCCGGCCGGGTCGGGACGTACGGCACCCAGCAACGGGTTGGCGGCGATCGGGGAGACCTTGATCTTCGTGCCCGGTCTCGGGGCCTGCACCACCATCCCGTCGCCCGCGTACAGGGCGACGTGGGTGGCCTCGGGGAAATAGACCACCAGATCCCCGGGGCGCAGTTCGCTCAGGGGGATTCTCGGGAGCTCGGCCCACTGTTCCTGGCTGGTGCGGGGGACGGGGTGCCCGGCGCGCTGCCAGGCCTGTGAGGTCAGGCCCGAGCAGTCGTACGACTTCGGGCCCTGCGCACCCCAGGCGTACGGCTTTCCGATCTGCCCCACGGCGTACCGGAGGGCTTCCTCGCCCTCGCGGGAGGGCGGCCGCTCGCTGCTCAAGGCGCCCGAGGCCATGAACTTCTTCTGCGCCTCGGCCGCCCCCGACTTCTCGAACCTGTCCAGCTCGGCGAGCTGGTCGACGGTCAGCGAGGCTAGCAGCCGCTCGACGTCGTCGAGCCGCTTTCGTACGTCGTCCCGCTCCTTCTTCCGCTGGTCGGCGAGGGTGAGTTGATCGTCGAGCGCCTTGCGGGCCGCGCGCGCGAGCGCGTCGGTCCTCTTCTCGCCGCCGGCCACCCGCTGCACGGTCTCGGCCCGCTCCATCGACAGCTGCCCGATCAGGTGCCCCTCGTCGAGGGCGTGCTGCGGATCGCGGGCGAGCAGCAGCCGTACGTACGAGGAGATCTCGCCGCTGCTCTGGTACTGCTGCCGGGCGAGCCGCCCCGCGGCGCCACGGCTGTCGTGCAGGGAGAGGCGGGCCTTGGCGAGGCCGGTGTCGAGCCGGGTGACCTGGGCGCGCTGCTTCTTCAGCTTCTCCGCGGTCGCGTTGTACTTCTCGGTGGCGCGCTCGGCGTCCCGGTACAGCCGCTGAAGGTCCGTCAGCAGCGAGGCGACGGAGCGCTGTCCGGGCTCAGCGGCGGCCGCACCGGCCTCGGGAGCGGGATCCGGGACGGCCACCGCGGGCGTCGGCGCGAGCAACGCCCCGGCCGCCACCGCCGCCGTACAGACCAGGCGCAGAAGCCTTCCTGACACGTCATCACCTCCGGTGCCGGGGTGGCGGGTCCACCTCGCACCGGCAGGATCGGGCGACCGCATCCCGAGCGCGCGCCGGCTGACCGCTTCGGCCCAAGAAGGTCACTCGTCGGCGTGGGGCTCCGGCGTGGCGTCACCCTGGCCCTCGGGCTTCGACCAGGGCCAGGCCGGCCCGCGCCCCTGCTTGCCCTCGGGGTCGTACTCGTACTTCCAGCCCTGGTGCAGCCCGAGGCGCTTGCTCCGGCTGGACTGCACACGCCGGTAGACGAGCACGGTCGGCGGACCGCCGCCCGCGTCCGGCACCGGGATCCGGTACGTCTTCGGCGGATGGCCGGTGATCCCGAGCAGGACCGGCAGTACGCGCCCGTCCAGCGGGCCGCCGACAAAGGGAGTGTCTTGGCTCTTCACCGCACCAGTGTCACAAACCCCACGGTCGCAGCCGTCACAGCAGGCGCGCCGCGTCCCCGATCACCGGCAGCACCCGGCGGGCCAGCGCCGCCACGGCCCCGTCCGCCGTCTCCAGCGCGAGTGCGGCCTTCACCACCGTCGCGGCCTGCGGATCCCGTCCCGCGCTCGCCGCGAGCGCCGCCACGAACTGCTCGACGAGCCAGTCCCGCAGCTCGTCCAGCGGCGGTTCCTTGTCCTCGTCGAGCCAGATCAGCGAGGCGGCCTCCACGGCGGTGATCCACATCCGCACCGTCATCCGCAGCCGGGGCCCGGGATCCTCGACCGCCAGATGATCGAGAATGTGCTCGGCGGCGGCCCGCCGTACGCCGTCCACTATGGCGGTGGTCCGGGACGTCTCGATGACACTTCCGCCCTGCAGCAGCGCGCTGAACCCGGCGTCGTGCTGATCCACGAACGCGAGATACCGGTCCAGAGCCCGGGACAGCCGCTCGGTGAGCGGTCCCTCCGGGGGCTCCGCGAAGCAGTGCTCCAGTTCCTCGGCCGCGGAGCGCAGCGCGGCCTCGTACAGCTGCTGCTTCCCGCCCGGGAAGTACCGGTACACCAGGGGCCGCGACACCCCCGCGGCCTCCGCCACGTCGTCCAGCGACACCTCCTCGGGCACCCACTGCGCGAAGAGTGACAGCGCCGCCTCCAGCAGCTGACTGCGCCGCTCCTCGACGCTCAGCCGTCGGTACGCGCGGGGAGCAGCCTCGGAGGTCATATCGGCAGCGTAACCGGGTATTCGCCCCCGCCGCCCCTACCCGTCCCATCCTCCAGGGGCTCTGCCCCTTCGACCCCGGGATGCGTTGTGTGTCGGGTGCGGGTGGGTGGGGGCTGGTCTAAAAGATTGCGCAGTTCCCCGCGCCCCTAAAAGGGGCGCGGGGAACTGCGCAATCTTTTGGGGGTCTGGGGGCGGAGCCCCCAGGAACGGGATGGGACGGGTAGGGGCGGCGGGGGCGAAAACCCCTCAGGCCAGCAGCCCCGACGACTTCCACAGCCGCCGCCCCGCCCCCCGCAACACCCCGATGTCATCCAGGAAATCCGTCAACCGCTTCGCCCCGCTCTGCATCACATCCCGCCGATGCCCACTCGCCTTCACCTGCGCCACCGCCTCCCGCCTGTCGAGCCCGACATTCGTGTAGACCTCGGGATTGATGAACGCGACCGAGAAGACCCGCGCGAACTCACCCGACGTGACCCGGGTGAACTCCTGCGACCACCTCGGCGCCGTCAGCATCTGCCGCCGCAGCTCCTCCCGCGCGTACCGCACATGCCGAGCCTCCTCCACGACATGAATGCGCGTGACCCCCCGTATCAGGGTCTGCACCCGCTCGTCCGGAAACGTCAGCCGCTGCATCCAGTCCAGAACCTCCTCACCGAGCAGCGTCGCCGTGAAGGACCCGGGCGTGGTCGAGATGGTCTTGAAGAGCCGCCCGAGGTTCAGGTGTGCCCGGCTCACCGGGTAGTACGGCGTCCCGCCCCGCGAGATCAGCCGGGCGAACATCTTGGAGTGCCGGCACTCGTCCTCGATCTCGGTCAGCGCGTACCGGACGTGCGCGCTCGTGGCCGGCTTGTCGTAGATGTGCCGCACCAGCAGCTGCATCAGGATGAGCTCGAACCAGATGCCCAGGGACGCGAGCGCGGCGGCCTCGTGCTGCGACAGCGCGATCCGCTGCTCCTCGCTCATCCGCCGCCACATCGGGGTGCCGTACAGCGACACCAGCTCCGGCGGCCAGAACCACTTGCCCTCCTCGAAGGGCGCGTCCCAGTCCAGCTCCTTGTCCGGATCGAAGGAGTGCTTGGCGGAAGAGTCGAGCAGTCGTTCGGCCACCTGCTCACGGTCCTTGAGCAGGCCGAGTGCGTCGCGGAGTCCTTCGCGGAGACCTTCGCGTCCGTCTTCCGTCACCGTCGTCATGACTGTTCCCACCTCGTCGTACGGGATCTGCAAGGGTTACCGGCGGTCACATCTTATGAGACTGCTTGTCAGCAAGACCGTCAATCCCTTGCGCGCGACTTGTTGACGACGCGTCTACCCCGTGTGAGCCTGCGATGTATGCCGACGCATGAGCTGTACGCCAAGGACTCGGGAGACCCCCTCTGGCAAGTACCGGCCTCCGGGGCGGCGCGCTTCAGCTGGGAGTACGACGACGGTCGTGACCGGCTGCTCGCCCTGTACCAGAAGGGCAAGGACAAGCAGTGGGACGGCCAGAAGCGGATCGACTGGGACCTGGAAGTGGACCCGTACGATCCGCTCGGCACCCCCGACGAGGCGATGACCCTCTACGGGACCCGGCACTGGGCGAAGATGACCGACCGGGACAAGGGCGAACTGCGCAAGCACTACGCGTCCTGGCAGTTCAGCCAGTTCCTGCACGGCGAACAAGGGGCCATGGTCTGCGCGGCGCGCATCGTCGAATCGGTCCCCGACCTCGACGCCAAGTTCTACTCGGCCACCCAGACCATGGACGAGGCCCGCCACGCCGAGATCTACTCCCGCTTCCTGCACGAGAAGATCGGAATGCTCTACCCGATCAACGACAACCTGCAGTCCCTCCTCGGCGACACCCTCCGTGACTCCCGCTGGGACATGCCGTACCTGGGCATGCAGGTCCTGATCGAGGGCCTGGCCCTGGCGGCCTTCGGCATGATCAGGGACACCACCGACAAGCCGCTCCCGAAACAGCTCTTGGCGTACGTGATGCAGGACGAGGCGAGGCATGTCGCCTTCGGCCGCATGGCCCTGCGCGACTACTACCGGCAACTCTCCGACGCCGAACTCCGCGAACGCGAGGAATTCGTCATCGAGGGCTGCTACTTGATGCGGGACCGGCTCCGCGGGATCGAAGTCCTGGAGAACTTCGGTATCCCGAAGGTCGAGGCCGAGGAGTACAGCGAGCAGTCCGAATTCCTGCACCTCTTCCGCCAGTTGCTCTTCAGCCGCATCGTCCCCTGCGTCAAGGACATCGGCCTCTGGGGCAAACGCCTCCAGCAGGCCTACGTCGACATGGGTGTCTTCGACATGGGCAACTCCAACCTCGACCTGCTGATGGCCCAGGACGAGGAGATTGCGGAGCAGTTGGACGCGGAGCGGTTCGCGGTGGAGGAGGAGGAACGGGTGGCGGAGGTGAACGAAATGATCGACGGGGGCGCGCAGCCCTAGGGTTCTCGCCCCCGCCGCCCCTACCCGTCCCATCCTCCTGGGGCTCCGCCCCAGACCCCGTTCGGTTGTGTGTCGGGTGCGGGTGGGTGGGGGCTGGTCGCGCAGTTCCCCGCGCCCCTAAAAGCACCCGGGGCGGGCCGGGGGCGACGGGGCGCAGCCCCGAGCCGTCAGGGGCGCGGGGAACTGCGCGCCCAGCCCCCACCGTCCCGCAGACGACTTTCAGGGGCGCGGGGAACGGCGCAATCTTTGAGGGGGGTCTGGGGGCGCAGCCCCCAGGGATGGGACGGGTAGGGGCGGCGGGGGCGAGAAAACCCCTACGCCCCCGCAGGGAACGACGTCCGCAAGGTGAACGCATGCTCCGTAGGCCCGTGTTCGCGCAAATGGAGAAGGCGGGACTCGGCCTCCGTCACCGTGGGGCGGTGGCCGGACGGGACCCACCACAGCACGGTCATCGCCTCCTCCAGGCGTTCGAACCACTCGCGCCGCCGGGCCAGCAGTTCGCGGTGCTGTCCCTGGTACATGAACGCCGTCAGCGCGTTCGTGTCCCGCCAGGTGGACATGTTGATGATCAGCCAGTCGTCGCCTAGGACGGGCACGTCCGTCGCGTTGCCGGAGTCGCTCTGGAGGCGCCAGACGAATCCGTCGGCCGCGTCCGCGACGGCGTTCACGGGGTCGAGTGCCTCGACGAAGTCCTTCAACTGAGGGGAGTCCAGCGGGGCTTTGAGGCGGCCGATGTTGGCCTGGGCGAGCTCGTACGCGGCGGGAGGCGTCATGGACCGAACGATAGGTCGGGGACGCGCACCGGTCCCAGCCCCGTCTCAGCAAGTGAGCATTGTCCGTCTCTCACAGCACACCCGCCGCCCGGGTGAGTACCTGTGAACCGTTGTCTTACGGAGGGGAAACCGCTCCCTGACCGACCCGCCCGTAGCGTCACGGAGCATGACGGGGAACGTAAAGACCACCCTTCGCCTTCCCACCCTTCGCCTTCCGGCCCTTCCCGGCTGGCACTCCATCCGCGGACGTATGGCCATCGTGCTGGCCGTCCCGACCTGCCTGCTCCTCGCCCTGACGGGACTCGGCGTCGCCGACCGCGCCGCCGACTGGTCCGCCGCGCGCGCGACCGAGGCGCACGTAGGTGTCCTGCTGCGGGTGCAGGATCTCGTACGCGAGGTCCAGCGCGAACGTGGCCTGACCAATGGGTTATTGGGCGGGGCCGAGGGCTACCGGGACGATGTGCGGCGGCAGCGGGGACGAACCGACGACGCCCGCTCCGCACTGCGAGCGGCACTCTCCGAGGAGAGCGGTGATCTGCCGGGCGCCTCTACCTCCGCCCTCCGCGACGCCCAGCTGCCGCTCGCCGACCTTGCCACCCTCCGTGCCGACGTCGACTCCGGCACCGCCGACCGCACCGCCACCCTGACCTCCTACACCAAGGCCGTCACCGCTCTCATCGACGCCGAGTCCGCCGGGGCGTCGCAAGGAGACCGCCGTATCGGCGACGGCGTCCAGGCCCTCCAGGCCCTGGCCCGCGCCACCGAGGCCGTCGCCCTCGAACGCGGCTCCCTCAACGGCGTGTTCGCGGCCAAGCGGTTCCGCTCCGGCGAGTACCTCGACTTCACCGAGATCCGCGCCACCCGGGTCGCCGGACTCGGCCAGTTCCGCCAACTCGCCACGCACACCCAGGAGTCCGCCCTCGACACCGCCTTCAAGTCGACCGCCGCACGCCGTGTCACCTCCTACGAACGGCAGGCCGAGAGCGGTGCCGACGGCTCGGCCCTCGCCGTCCCGCCGTCCCGCTGGTGGGCCGACATGACGACCCTCGTCGACGATCTGCACGGCGTGCAGAAGCGGGTCGGTGCCGATGTGCGCACCCGTGCCGCCGAGACCGGCGACGCGGCCACCCGGCAGCTCGTCGGCTTCCTCGGGCTCGGTGCGCTGATCGTCGCCGTGGCCGCGGCGCTCGCGGTCATCTCCGCCCGCTCCATCACCCGCCCCCTGGGTGCCCTCGCCGACGAGGCGGACGCCGTCGCGGGGACCAGGCTGCCCGTCGCGGTCAAACGCATCCAGGAGAATGGCCCGGACACCCCGGAGACCTCTGACATGCCGGATATCTCGATCGCCACCGGGCCGGCCGGACCGGCGAAACCCCGGGCGGCGGACCGCAGCGCGCGGGAGATCACCCGGCTCGCCGCCGCCCTGCGCAACGTCGAGCGCACCGCCGTCGGCCTCGCCGCCGAACAGGCCGTCCTGCGCCGCAACAGCACCGAGTCCCTGGCCGGCCTGGGCCGCCGCAACCAGGCGCTCCTCGGCCGCCAGCTCGGCCTGATCACCACCCTGGAGAGCCAGGAACTCGACCCGGACGCCCTCGCCGAACTCTTCGAGCTCGACCATCTGGCCACCCGGATGCGCCGTAACGCCGAGTCCCTCCTGGTCCTCGCCGGTGAGGAGTCACCCGCCCGCTCCTGGCCCGGCACGGTCGCCGTCGCCGATGTGGTGCGGTCGGCGGTCTCGGAGGTCGAGCAGTACCGGCGGGTGGCCGCCGTGGACGTCGAGCAGTGCGGCGTCCGCGGCCACGCCGTCGCCGAACTCTCCCATATGCTCGCCGAGTTGGTGGAGAACGCACTGATGTTCAGCCCGCCCAGGCAGCCCGTCGAGATCTACGGCTGGCGGGACGGCGCCGAGTACTGTCTCGCGGTCGTCGACCAGGGGATCGGCATGACCGAGGAACGGATGACGCAGGTCAACGCCCTGCTGTCCGGCAACGGCGGTTCCTTCCTCGCCGCCCCCACCCTCCGCCGGGTTCCCGGCTCCGCGCGGACACAGGGGATGCCCACCCTCGGCCACCACGTCGTCGGCGCGCTCGCCGCCCGCCTCGGCGCCCAGGTCGAGCTGCGCCCCACCCGGGGTGCGGGCGTCACCGCGTACATCGCCCTGCCGACCGCGCTCGTCGAGCAGTCGTCAACCGCCACCGTCGGAGAAGGCGTCGGATGACGCGTTCAGCACCACCTCCATCACCGCCTTCGCGATCGGTGCCGCGTCCCCGCCCCCGCTGATGTCCCCGCGGCGCGCCGCCGCGTCCTCGACGACGACGGCGACCGCGACCGCGGGCTCCATCGCGTCGTCGGCCTGGGCCCAGGAGATGAACCAGGCGTACGGCATACCGGAGTTGTCGACACCGTGCTGGGCGGTGCCGGTCTTGCCGCCGACGGTGGCGCCCGGGATGGCGGCGATGCTGCCGGTGCCCTCCGTCACGACGTCGGTCATCAGCTCACGCATACGCAGCGCCGTCGACGGGTTCATCGCCTGGTGGAGCGTGCTCGGACCGTGCGAGGCCACCGTGCTGTCGCCCCTCGTGGTCGTCCGCTCCACCAGGTACGGCGACTTCACCGAACCGCCGCCCGCCACGGCCGCCGAGATCATCGCCATCTGCAAGGGGGTCGCCCGGGTGTTGAACTGCCCGATGGAGGAGAGCGCCAGCTGCGCCCTGTCGAGCCGGGTGTCGAAGTTGCTGGGCGCGACCGAGAACGGAATCCTCAGCTTCCGGTCGTTGAAGCCGAAGTTCGCCGCCGTGTTCGTCATGTTGCCGAGGCCCACGTCCACGCCGAGCTTCGCGAAGACCGTGTTGCAGGACCACTCGAAGGCGTACCGCAGCGAGGCGTCCTCGCAGCCCTCGATCTCGTTCGTCAGCCGTGTGGTGGTGCCGGGCAGCCGGTAGGGGTTCGGGGACGTGGTCGGCTCGTCGAGATCCGTCACCACCCCCGCCTCCAGCGCCGCCGCGGCCGTCACCACCTTGAACGTCGACCCCGGCGGATACGTCTGCCGGATCGCCCGGTTGAGCATCGGCTTGCCGGCCTCCCCGTTCAGCCGCGCCCACGCCCGCGTCACCGCCGAACCCGTCCCGGACAGCTCCGCGGGGTCGTACGACGGTGTCGAGACCAGGGCGAGGATCTTCCCCGTGGCCGGCTGAATCGCGGCGACCGCGCCCCGGCGCGAGCCGAGTCCCTCGTACGCCGCCTCCTGGGCGTCCGGGTCGATCGTGGTGACGACCTTGCCGCCGGGGTTCTCGGCGTGCGTGATGTCGTGCCACAGGGGGAGCGGGGCGAGCATCGGGTCGGCGCCGGAGAGGATGTCGTCCTCGGCGTTCTCCAGGAACGTCGTGCCGTACAGCTGCGAGGCGAAGCCCGTGACGGGCGCGTACAACGGGCCGTCCTTGTACGTCCGTTCGAAGCGGAGCTGCTCGCCCGTGTCCTCGGAGCCGGTGACCGTCTGGCCGCCGACGACGATGTCGCCGCGCGGCTGGCCGTAACGGGCGATCGTCTGACGGCGGTTGGCGGGATTGTCGTCGTACGACGGGGCCTGGAAGACCTGGACGCGGGTGGCGTTGACCAGGAGGGCCATCAGCAGCACGGCACACAGCCCTGCGGCCCGGCGGATGTACTTGGTCATGGCGAGACCTCCCGGTCACTCACGGCGCCGCCGTCCCGTCGTACTGACTGCGCGCCGAGTCGCTGATCCGGATCAGCAGCGCCACGATGATCCAGTTGGTGACGACCGAGGAGCCGCCCTGCGCGAGGAACGGCATCGCCATCCCGGTCAGCGGGATCAGGCCGGTCACCCCGCCCGCGATCACGAAGACCTGGAGCGCCACGATCGACGCGAGGCCGATCGCGAGAAGCCGCCCGAAGGGGTCGCGCAGGGCGAGGCCCGCCCGGTAGCCGCGCTCCACGAGAAGGGCGTAGAGCAGGAAGATCGCCGACAGGCCGGCCAGGCCGAGCTCCTCGCCCGCGGTCGCCAGGATGAAGTCCGACTTGGCGGCGAAGCCGATGAGGGTCGAGTGGCCGAGCCCGAGGCCGGTGCCGAGCATCCCGCCCGCGGCGAACGCGAAGAGGGACTGGGCGATCTGGTTGGGTCCCTGGCCCGCGTCGATCGACGCGAAGGGGTGGAGCCAGTCCTGCACCCGGCTGTGGACGTGCGGTTCGAGCCGGCCGACGGCCATCGCCCCCACACAGGCCAGCAGCAGCCCGACCGCGATCCAGCCGGTGCGGCCCGTGGCGACGTACAGCAGAATCACGAACAGGCCGAAGAACAGAAGCGATGTCCCCAGGTCCCGCTCCAGCACCAGCACCAGCACACTCAGCAGCCAGATCGTGACGATCGGCCCGAGCACGCGGCCGGTGGGCAGTTGGAGCCGCTCGAATCTCCAGATACTGCGGCCCGTGTACGCGAGCGCGTTGCGGTTGGCGGCCAGATATCCGGCGAAGAAGATGGCGAGGAGCACCTTCGCGAACTCGCCGGGCTGGATGGAGAATCCGGCGATCCGGATCCAGATGCGGGCGCCGTTCACCGCAGGGAAGAGGATCGGCAGGATCAGCAGCGCCAGGGCGGTGACGACGGAGACGTAGGTGTAGCGCTGCAGGACGCGGTGGTCGCGCAGGAAGAGCACGGCCGCGATGAAGAGGGCGACTCCGAGCGTCGACCAGATGAGCTGGATGGGGGCCGCCTCGTCGCCCGGGGTCTCCAGGTCGAGCCGGTAGATCAGCACCAGGCCAAGGCCGTTGAGGAGTACGGCGATGGGGAGCAGCAGCGGATCGGCGTACGGCGCCCGCAGCCGTACCGCGAGGTGCGCGAGGAGCGCGAGCACGCCGAGCCCGGCGCCGTAACCGGCGGCGCCGGGCGGGACGGTGCCGTTCTTCGCGAACCCGACGGCGCAGTAGCCGCACACGCAGAGCAGGACGGCGAGGACGATGAGGGTGAACTCGATGCCACGGCGCCTGGGCAGGCGTACAGCGGGTGTGGACGGGTCCGCCGACACGGTCGTTCCGGTCGTTCCGGGCATTCCGGGCTGACTCATGTGCGGAACGTAGCAAGCGAGGGACCTGATGTCCCGTTATCTGATGACAAACGGGCTGATCCGGTGTATCTGCCGGGGAAGTCGGCGCTGTCGGTTCAGCACCAGCGGGGAGAGCCGAAGGTCTCGATGAAGCGCGCGGGGCCCCAGGCCCAGGTGCCGTCGGAAAGCAGGTACCAGAGGGAGTCGCCGTTGACCGACTCGCCCCAGGCCTTGCAGTAGATGTGGACGATCTCGCCGTTCCTCGCGACCCGGATCAGCCGGCTGCCGCGATGCGGGGAGTTGCGCAGGGCCAGCCCGCCGTTCACGTCGACCCGGCCTCTGACCGTGCCGTCGTTGTCGAACCCGTTGTCGGAGTCGCGGCCATCACTGCGTTCGTCACCGAATCCGTTGTCCGAGCCGCGGCTGTCGCCGGTTCCGGGGTCCCATTCGTCGTCGGCGAGGGCGGGGGTGGCGCCGGCGAGTGCGACGAGGCTGCCGGCGGCGAGGGCTATACCGAGACGGGTGTACGTGGACCGCAGGGACATGGGGGCTCCTCCGGGAAGGGGGCGAAAACCTGACTAATCGCCACATTAGGAGCGGTCCCGGGTGAGCGCAGGTCGCACTGAGCCATCGGGGACGCGAAGGCGCCCAGGGTCCTTCGGACGGTGGTTCAGAGCGCTCCGGACGGTCCTTCGGGGAGACCGGACTGAGGGAGCGTCAGGGTCGCCAGCGCGCCGCCCCCGGCAGCATCGCCGAACGTCAGCCGCGCGCCGAGTACCTCCGACTGGCCGAGCGCGATCGTCAGTCCGAGTCCGTGCCCCTTCGAACCGCCCTCGGTACGGAAGCGCTGCGGCCCGTGCTCCAGGAGGTACTCCGGATAGCCGGCGCCGTGGTCCCGCACGGTGACGACCGGGCCGTCGACCGTCAGCACCACCGGTCCCTCGCCGTGCTTGTGCGCGTTCGCCACCAGATTCCCGAGCACCCGCTCCAGCCGGCGCCGGTCGGTCTCGACCCGCGCGTCCCGTACGACCCGGACCTCGGTGTCGGTCCCCGACGCCCGCACCACCCGCTCGGCCAGCGGAGCGAGCTGCTCCGAATCCAGTTCGAGGCGTTCGCTCCGGGCGTCCAGGCGGGAGATCTCCAGCAGGTCCTCGGTCAGCGTGCGCAGCGCGGCCACCCGGTCGCGCACCAGCTCGGTCGGGCGCCCCGGCGGCAGCAGCTCGGCCGCCGCGTGCAGCCCGGTCAGCGGGGTGCGCAGCTCGTGCGCCACGTCCGCGGTGAACCGCTGCTCGCTCAGCAGCTTGCTCTGCAACGAGGACGCCATGGTGTCGAGGGCCCCGGCGACCGCGGCCACCTCGTCCTGCGGGCGCGTCGGATCCTGCGCGCGGGGGTCGTTGACGCGCGCGTCCAGGTCGCCCGCGCTGATCCGCCGCGCCACCTGCGCCGTCCCGTGCAGCCGCCGCGTCACCCGGGTCACCGCGAACGAGCCCACCAGCAGCGTCGCGCCGATCGCCAGCGCCGACGACCACACGATCGCCCGGTCCAGGGCGTCGATGGTGTGGGCGCCCTGCGCGTAGTCGTACTGCACGGCCAGCGCACGTCCGCCGCTCGCGGGTCCGGCCGCCCACATCGTGGGGTGCTCGTCCTGGTCGCCGACCATCGTGCCGCGCTTCCCGGCCGCGGCCAGCGCGCGCAGCGGGGCCGGCAGCCCGGGCAGATCGACGCCCGCGTCCGGCGGCAGCCGGTCGCCCGCCTCGTACCTCGCCGTCACGTCCGTGAGCCGGTCGAGCGCCCGGCCGCGGGCCTCACCGACGGTCTGGTCGGTCACCGAGACATGGACGAGGACACCGAGGAGCGCGGCGAGGCCGCAGCACATCACCGTGATGAAGGCGGCCGCCTTCCAGGTGAGGGTGGCGGTCCAGTGCGGGAGACGCCGGAGGGTCCCTCTCATGAGCCGCTCGCCGAGGGCGAGAGCGTGGGGGAGGCCGAGGGCGTGGGCGAGGCCGACGGGGAGGCCGACGGGGTGGGCGTCACGGAGCCGACGCGGATGATCTCGTCGCGCGTGGCCAGCATCGCGTTCTGGTGCGGGTCCCACGTCCAGACCGTACGGAACTCGTACCCCGGCAGCGTCGAGGGGGAGCGGATGATCACGTCGCGGCCCGTCAGCTCCACGCTGACCACGCTGTCCGAGGTACCCATGACCTGCACCAACTTGTGATGCATGAACGTGTACACGCGCACCGCCAACTGGTTCTCGGGAAAGCGGATGCCGAGCACCAGGTCGTCCTTCCCGTCGCCGGTGAGATCGCGGTAGTACGCCTGGAGGATCGGGCACTTCTTGCCGAGCGCGCCCTTCTTGCCGCAGTCCTTGAGCTGCTGGACCGTCTCCGCGTACATGGCGTGCGGGCCGCTGTACTCGTCCGGGTGCGCGGCCACCTCGGCGCGTACGACGGCGACCGGGTCCACCTTGTGGATGTCGTCGCCCGGAGCGGTGATGCCCTTGACGGTCTCGGTGTCCGCCTCGCCGTAGTCGAGAGCGGGCGTCGAGGCGGGCGGCAGCTGGGGCCACAGCTTGGTCGGGCCGACGGCGGTGGACGTCGCACCCGCGCCCCGCAGGTCGCCGGAGTCGCCGCAGCCCGCCAGGACCGCCACCAGCACGGCGGTGACGGCGGCGCCGAGGGGCACGCGCGCGAGGCGGCTGGGGGTCACGGCACTCCTGCGTCCAGAATGATGTGGTGAGTGATGTTGTCGGCGCGGTGAACCGTCCACGAGGGGCCCGCCGCAGGTGATCAGGCGCAGCCCAGGACGATCGGTCGCCCCGTACACCTTATTCGTAGGTAAGTTCTTTTTATCCACCTTCTGGATCTCGTGCGAGCGGGTGACGCGGTGACGTCAGGGCTCCGCGAGTTCCTCCAGAAGGCGGGCCGTGGAGAGCCCGGCCCGCAGATACTCCACGAACAGCTCGTTGTGCAGCGCCCACGGGGAGCGCCGGGTCCGGATCAGCCGTATCGCGTCCTCGGTGGTGTGCCCCGCGAGGACGAGCGCGTGTGCGACGACCAGTCCCGAACGGTTGTACCCATGATGGCAGCGGACGAGAACCCGGCGCCCGTCCTCCAGGGCATCGTCGGCGGCCCGTGCGAGACGGATGACGCCCGCGAGCTGCGTACCGTCGAGGGGCCCGTCCGGGATGGGCCACACATGGTGCTCGACGCCCGGGTCCGGACCGTGGCCCGGCAGCCGCAACAGCGTCAGGACCAGGTCGAACTCATCCCTCACGACGGCGAACTCCGGCTCACCGGGGCGTCCCGCGAACACGTGCCCGCCCATCCACAGACCGGGCACGATCTCGCTCCACGGGCTGTCCGGAGCCGGAACATCGGGTTGCTTCCTGCGGGTCCGCAACGGCGCCTCCCAGCCGACTCCCCCAACTCCTCCCAAAGGTAACCGGCTTCTTGCCCCTGGAGCACCCCGCCTGTTCCCATGGTCGGGGGTGATGGTGCATGAACGGACTGCGCGTCATACCGACCTGGCGCCACGGACAGGAGCGTCTGTACGTGTGCCTGACCGACGGGAGGAACGTCGCCTGGTACGACCGTGAGACGGCCCGGGTCAATCTGCTCAGCGAGGACCGGCGCGAGGAGGTACTCACTGCACTCGGCCCCTTCCTCACAGGCCCGGTGACGGTGGGACCGCCCCCCGTCCCGACCCCGGCGGAACTGGCCCGCCTGACCCTCCACCCGGACGACGACCTTGCGCCGAACCGCCCGGGCGAGGCGCTGGTCATCGACCTCGACCGCGATCCCGGCCCGGCGCACCGGCTGCGGCCCGACCCGCGCCGCCGCGCACTCGCCGCCGAGCAGGCGGTCGGCGAAGCCCTCGACCAACTGGAGGGCGCGGGCTGGCACACCCTCCACTCCCTCCCGCTCCCCGGCGGCGACCGCATCCACCACCTGCTCATCGGCCCCGGCGGCCTCTTCTCCCTCCGCGCCCTCCACGCCCGTAAGCAGCGTGTCCTCGTGGCCGACCCGATGGTCACGGTCGGCCGCCATGAGCCGCGCCCGCTGCTCCGCCACGTCCGCACCGAGGCCGACCGCGCCTCCTACGCCCTCACCGCCGAGGTCCATCCCGTCCTCGCCGTGGCCGGCCCCGCCAATCTCGACGTCCTCGCACCCCCACGCGGGGTCCGCATCCTCCTGGACACCGACCTCGCGTCCCTGGCCCGCCTCGGGGGCGTCCTGAAACCGGCGGACGTGGAGGCGCTGCACGCGATGGCCCGGGACCGGCATACGTGGCTACGGGTCTGAGGGCGCCGAGCGGTTCCTCGCCCCCGCCGCCCCTACCCGTCCCATCCCCAGGGGCTCTGCCCCTTCGACCCCGGGGGCTGTGTGTCGGGTGCGGGTGGGTGGGGGCTGGGCTAAAAGATTGCGCAGTTCCCCGCGCCCCTAAAAGACGGGGGCGGGCGGGGGATCGCGGGGCGAAGCCCCGCGCCTTAGGGGCGCGGGGAACTGCGCGAACGGCCCCCACCGCCCCGCAGCCGACGAACCACCCTTTTAAGGGGCGCGGGGAACGGCGCAATCTTTGAGGGGGGTCTGGGGGCGCAGCCCCCAGGAACGGGATGGGACGGGTAGGGGCGGCGGGGGCGAAAAAAGCGAGCCCCGCTCACGGCAACGGACCCGCGTGCCCGGGATCGAACAGGGGTGCCAGCAGATCCCCGTAGCGCTGGAGGCGGGGCGCGATGTCCGGAGCGAGGAAGCGGAGTTGGGCCGGACGGGCACAGGAGCCGACCTCGTCCCAGGTGACCGGCGTGGAGACGCCGGGCTCGGGCCGAGCCCGGAGGGTGTACGGCGTCGCCGTGGTCTTGCGCGCGGCGTTCTGGCTGAAGTCGACGAAGACCTTCCCGGCCCGCAGCTCTTTGGTCATACGATGCGTGACCCGCCCGGACAACACCCGCTCGGCCTCGACGGCAAGCTCCTTCGCATACGCACTGACCTCGCCCGACGGAGTCGGCTCCAGCGCGGCCAGCAGATGCAACCCCTTAGCCCCGGACGTCTTCGCGTACGCCTCGATCCCGTCCCGCCTCAACCGCTCCCGCAGCCACAACGCCACCTCACAGCACTCGACCACCGTCGCCGGCGCCCCGGGATCGAGGTCGAACACCATCCGGTCGGCGACACCGGGCGTGTCGATCGTCCACTGCGGCGTGTGGAACTCCGTCACGAGGTTCGCCGCCCACATCAGCGAGGCCAGATCCTGGACCAGGACCATGCGCGCGGGCCCCTCCGAGCGGGGGACCTCGGCGGTCCTGACCCAGGTGGGCGTACCGGGCGGCACGTTCTTGGTGAAGAAGACCTGCCCGTCGGGCCCGTCCGGGTAGCGGAGGAAGGAGACGGGCCGGTCGCGGAGGTGCGGGAGCAGCGCGTCCGCCACCGTGGCGTAGTAGTGCAGCACCTCGCCCTTGGTGAAACCGGTGGCCGGATAGAGAACCTTCTCCAGATTGCTGAGCGCGAGCCTTCGCCCCTCCACCTCGGTGATAGGCGTCATACGATGAGAATCCCATGAAAATGGGTGATACCGGATAAGGGTGATCAATTCACCGATCGACTCGGAATCGCGTCAGAAGGGTGCTGCACGTGCGATCCATATGGAACGGCGCCATCTCGTTCGGCCTGGTCAGCATCCCCATCAAGCTGGTGAACGCCACGGAGAGCCACTCGATCTCCTTCCGCCAGATCCATCTCGACGACGGCGGCCGCGTCCGCTACCGCAAGGTCTGCGAACTGGAGGACCGCGAGGTCTCGGCCCCGGAGATCGGCAAGGCGTACGAGGACGCGGACGGCACGCTGATCCCGATCACGGACGAGGACCTGTCCTCGCTGCCGATCCCGACGGCCAGGACCATCGAGATCGTGGCCTTCGTGCCGGCCGACCGGATCGACCCGCTCCAGATGGACACGGCGTACTACCTGTCCGCGAACGGCGTCCCCGCAGCCAAGCCGTACGTCCTGCTGCGCGAGGCCCTGAAGCGCAGCCAGAAGGTCGCCGTCGCGAAGTTCGCGCTGCGCGGGCGGGAACGGCTCGGCATGCTGCGCGTGGTCGACGACGTCATCGCCATGCACGGGCTGCTCTGGCCGGACGAGATCCGCGCCACCGACGAGGTCGCCCCGGACACGAGCGTCACCGTCCGCGAGAAGGAACTGGACCTGGCGGACGCCCTGATGGACACCCTCGGCGAGGTCGACCTGGCCGACCTGCACGACGACTACCGCGAGGCCGTCGAGGAACTCATCGCCGCCAAGGCCTCCGGCATCGAGGCGCCCGCCGCCCCGGCGGGGGAGCGGACCGGCGGCAAGGTGCTCGACCTGATGGCCGCCCTGGAGAAGAGCGTGCGCACCGCGAGGGAGTCGCGCGGCGAGGAAACGGGCGAGGAAGCCACCGAGGTCACCCCCCTCCCGGCCCGCAAGTCCGCGCGTACGGCCCCCAAGGAGGTCGCCGGCAAGAAGTCGACGTCGACGGCGAAGAAGACAACGGCGAAGAAGACCACGACCAAGACCACGACGAAGCAGTCGACCACCAAGAAGACCGCCGCCAAGAAAACCACCCCAAAGAAGGCCACCCCACGAAAGCGCGCGTCCGCCTGACCCCGTTCGGTTGTGTGTCGGGTGCGGGTGGGTGGGGGCTGGTCGCGCAGTTCCCCGCGCCCCTAAAGACAAAAGACCGGGGGCGGGCCGGCGGCGACGGGGCGCAGCCCCGAGCCGTTTAGGGGCGCGGGGAACTGCGCGACAAGCCCCCACCGGCCCGCACCCGACGAACAACCCCCGGGGTCGAAGGGGCGGAGCCCCTGGGGATGGGACGGGTAGGGGCGGCGGGGGCGAAAACCCCGTAGGGCCCCGAAGTCACCCGGTCCGTCGAAGCGCCAGCACCGCGTTGTGCCCCCCGAACCCGAAGGAGTTACTGAGGGCGAGATCCCCCAGCGCGGGCAGCGCCCGAGGACTCTTGGTCACCACGTCGAGCTCGATGGCATCGTCCTGGTCCTCGCAGCCAATGGTCGGCGGTATGAGCCCATGGTGAAGCGTGAGCACCGTGGCGACAGCCTCCACACCCCCCGCCGCACCCTGCAGATGCCCGAGATGCCCCTTGAGCGCGGTCACCGGCACGCCCCCACCGAGCACCGCGCGCAGCGCACCCGCCTCGGCGAGGTCACCATCGGCGGTGGCGGTGGCATGGGCGTTGACATGCACGACGTCCACGACATGGCCGCCCGCGTCCCGTACGGCCCGCCGCAGCGCGAGCGCGACACCCCTGCCGGAGGGATCGGGCGCGGCCATGTGGTGGGCGTCGGCGGACAGCCCCCAGCCGGCGGCCTCGCAGTAGACGCGTGCGCCGCGGGCCCGCGCGTGCTCCTCGGACTCAAGGAGCAGGAAGCCCGCCCCCTCCCCGTTCACGAAGCCGTCGCGGTCCTTGGCGAAGGGCCGGGACGGGGTGGTGGACCCCAGTTCGTGGGTGGACAGCGCGCGCATCGCGGCGAACGAGGCCATGATCGCCGGGGTGACCACGGCTTCGGCGCCACCGGCGAGGGCCACGTCGACATGCCCGTACCGGATGCGGTCGATGGCTTGTCCGATGGCCTCGGTGCCGGAGGCGCAGGCGCTGGTCACGGTGCGGGCCTCGCCGGTGATCCGCAGCGCGAGCGACACCTGGGAGGCGGCCTGCGAGGGCACGGTCATCGGCGTGGTCAGGGGCGACACGGCACGCGGCCCCTTGTCCCGCAGCTTCCGGTCGCCGCCGACGAGCACGGAGGCGTCGCCGAGGATGGCGCCGACGCTGACGCCGACCCGCTCGGGGGCGAGACCGCTCTCGACGGTTCCGGCCACGTCGAATCCGCCGTCCTGCCAGGCCTCGCGCGCGGCGAGCACGGCGAACTGCGCGGCCCGGTTCATCCGCCGCGCCTGCTGCCTCGGCAGCAGCCCGGCGGGATCCACGGGAACGCTCCCCGCAACCCGTACGGGCAGCTCGGCGAACTCCTCGCCCTCCAACTCCCGTATCCCGCAGCGGCCCTCCATCAGCCCCTGCCAGAGTTCGTCCACTCCCATCCCGAGCGGGGTGACGGCCCCGAGCCCGGTGACGACGACCCGTCGGGGCGCGGCGCCGCCGGTGACCGAACGCCGCGGCCGCGGGAGATGCCGTACGACATGTCCCTGGTCCACCGCGTGCGCGACGCGCTCGCGCAGCCCGGCGTCCGAGACGGGCTCCTCGGCCCGGCTCTCCAGGTCCCGGTGCCAGTGGCCCCACCTGCGGGTGTACGACTCCTCGACGGCCCCGGGGTCGACGGCGCGCAGCGAGGTGACGCGGTCGCCGTCCCGGAATTCCACCGCCGTGAGATCGGCCGGGGCGATCTCGGGAATTCCGGCGACATCCATCCGCCGGCAGCCCACGGTCACCCGGTGGCCGCGCTCGAATACCTCGTCGTGATCAATTCCGCCGAGCGGCGGTCGCAAGGTTATTCGAATGGTGTGCGGGGTCTCGGGGAGGGTGTGCATCACCACGTGCCATTTGCCTTCCGCCACATCCTGTTCCGAGAAGGCGAGAAGATCACCGGGAATCACTTCGGCGACGGTTACGGCGTGGGGCTGTACGGGGACGTCGGACGAATTGCGCATGGGGCGAGAGCCTTCGGTGCATGGGGGGTGGGGGGAATGCCAGGCTCAACTGTCGACGACAAATCGCCAGTTGCCTAGGTTTCCCCACCACTGAGTGCGCAACGTCACGGAAGGCGTCGCCCCAATTCCCGCTCCGGGAAAGTGAGTCCGGCCGGTGCGATGTCCTTGCGGAAATTGATCAATTCGAGTTTGCCGGGCCTGGGCTTTTCTTTCCTTGCCGCAACTCGTGTCTCGTTGCCGCGGCCAGTGTCAGCGGCGTGGCCAGGGGCGCCCGTCCAGGCGCTCGATGTCGCGGTTCAGGCGGCCGAGATACACGGCGAACTCGGCCACCTCCTCCGGCGCCCAGTTCTCCATCACCTTCTCCAGGCCGTCCAGGTTCTCGGTGCGGTCGGAGGCCAGCCGGCGCTGGCCCTCGGCGGTGATGGCGAACTTGCGGGCGATGCCGCCCTCGGGGTCCGGGATGCGCTCGACGATCCCGGACCGCAGCATGGCCGCGGTCTGCCGGTTGAGCGTGGAGGTGTCCAGGCCGAAGGCGTCGCTGAGCTGGCCGATGGACATCGGGCCGTCCACCTGGATGCGGCTGAGCAGCAGGTAGGCGCTGCGGTCGAGCCGCCGGTCGCCCTCCCGCATACGCGGTGTCAGCAGGTGCATGTACCGCCCGAGCAGCATGGTCTCGAACTCGATCAGATCAAGGGGCTTGTCCACGCGAGGTTCCTTCGGCTCCTGGTCGGCCACCCCCTTCCCTCATGGGGAGACCGCCTATCTGTCAGGTATACCACGCGTGTGTATGATGCAATTGGCGTGCATGATGCACATCAATTGCATGATGCACATGACTCTGACCGCCCTGAGGGAGTACCCGTGGACAGTTCCAAGCCCGAGACCGGCTCCGGCCGGGTCGTAGGCATCCTCGCCTTCGCGGGCATCGTGGCCGCGATCACGCAGACCCTGGTGGTGCCGCTGATCGGGGAACTGCCGACCCTGCTGGACACCAGCGCCTCGAACGCCTCGTGGGTGATCACCGCCACGCTGCTGGCGGCCGCCGTGATGACGCCCGTCGCCGGTCGCCTCGGTGACATGTACGGCAAGAGGCGCATGCTGCTGGCCTCCCTCGTCCCGCTCATCCTCGGCTCGGTGGTCTGCGCCCTGTCCTCCTCGGTGATCCCGATGATCGCCGGACGCGGTCTCCAGGGCATGGGCATGGGCGTGGTGCCGCTGGGCATCAGCCTGCTGCGCGACGTGGTGCCGGCGGAGAAGCTGGGCACGTCCATCGCGCTGATGAGCGCGTCCATGGGTGTGGGCGGCGCGCTCGGCCTGCCCTTCTCCGCGGCGATCGCCGAGAACGCCAGCTGGCGGGTGCTGTTCTGGGTCGTCGCCGCGCTCAGCCTCGCGGTCGGCACGCTGATCTACTTCTTCGTGCCCGCGGGCCGCGAGAACACCGCGTCGAGCGGCTTCGACATCCTGGGCGCGCTGGGTCTCGGCACCGCGCTGATCTGTCTGCTCCTCGCCGTCTCCAAGGGCGCCGACTGGGGCTGGGGCAGCGGCATCACGCTCGGCCTGTTCGCCGCCGCCGTCATCGTGCTGCTGGCCTGGGGCTGGTGGGAGCTGCGCACCACCGACCCGCTGGTCGACCTCCGCGTGACCGCCCGCCCGCAGGTGCTGACGACGAACGCCGCCTCGATCCTGATCGGCTTCGCGATGTACGCCCAGGCGCTGGTGATCCCCCAGCTGCTCCAGCTGCCCGAGGCCACCGGCTACGGTCTCGGCGAGTCGATGCTGGCCATGGGCCTGTGGATGGCCCCGGCGGGCCTGATGATGATGCTGATCTCGCCGGTCGGCGCCAAGCTGTCGGCCGCGAAGGGCCCCAAGGTCACCCTGATCGTCGGCGCCCTGGTCATCGCCCTCGGCTACGGCATCTCCCTGCCGCTGATCAGCTCCGGCTCCCCCTGGGGCCTGCTGGTCGTGACCATCGTCTGCAACTCGGGTGTCGGCTTCGCCTACGGCTCGATGCCGGCCCTCATCATGAGTGCGGTGCCCCAGTCCGAGACCGCCTCGGCCAACAGCTTCAACACGCTGATGCGCTCCATCGGCAGCTCCGTGGCCGCCGCCGTGATCGGCGTGGTGCTGGCCCAGATGACGACCAAGTTCGGCCCCTACACCTTCGCCTCCGAGAGCGGCTTCCGCGTCGCCATGCTGATCGGCTGCGGCGTGGGCCTCGCGGCGGCGGCCGTCGCCTCGCTCATCCCCGTACGCCCGGCGACCGCCGCCGCGCCGGGGTCGGCCACCGCGCCGGACTCCGAGCCGGAGACGTCCGGGGCGAAGGCGTGACCGGCTGAGCTTCGCTGACACCTGATCAGGGGCGGTCCCACGGGGGACCGTCCCTGACGCTTTCGGCACGCATCCGTCGTGCGGGGCGCCGCTCATTCCTCGTGGTGGAGCGTGCCGTCCTCGTCCATGGTCGGATGCATCTTCATGGGGCCGTAGTCGTCCAGGTCGGAGGGGCGGGGCGGCTCCGGCCCGTCGGGGCCGAACCGGGCCATCCGTTCGATACGGCAGATCCTGAACAGGCTGTCGTCCACGTGGACTTCATTGGCGTGCCGGGCGGCCCGGAACTTCTCGGCGGCCCGCGCGTACCGCTCTCGCTTCGCCTCGCCGAACTCGTACAGCAGAGGCCACATCTCGTTCATCCCGTCGTAGAGCATCCGCCGGGCGTCGTGCGGGGTCGGCATCAGCGCGCCGCGCTGCTGCCACCCGAGCGCGCCGTGTTCCACGATGCCGAAGCCGACGGGAAGGAGCACGACGTCCGGGTGGCTCGTGATCGCCCGCTCGGAGTCCGCGCGCACTCCGGCGGGAAACCGTGCGCCGGTGTACGCGAACTCCCGCATCGCCAGCTTCAGGGCGCCCGCCATGAGCCCTTCGTCCTCGCCGGACGCGAGGACGAACCCCACATCGCGCTCGGGCGTCGTATGCCGGCCCTCCCAGGACGGTTCGGCGGGCTCCAGGTCGGTGGGCCGAGGCGGCTCGAGCCCGTCCGGCCCGCTGCGCGCGAACTCGTCGCCGCGTACGACGCGGTAGCGCACGCCGAGCACGCTCAACTCGTCCACCGGCTCGCGTTCGAGCACCGCCACCGCCGCCAGCAGCTCACGCCGTACGCCGGGATCGTCGGTGTCGTCCTTGGCCCTGAACCAGAGCAGGGAGTTCAGACCGTCCCGGACCTGCTGCGGCATGCCGTTGGTCAGCGGCTGCAACACCCGCCACTCCGGGCCGGCTTCGGCGTCCTGCGCGGCAAGTCCGAAGACCGGTCCGCGCAGCGCGCAGTGCGGATACCGCCGGGAGGCGTCCACAGCATCGGCCTCGGCCACCCAGGCGGCCGGATCGTCCCGCCCGACCAGCCCCGCGTGCAGCTTGTCGAGGTGTTGCTTCCAGTCATCGGCCATGCGCGCATTGTTGTGCTCGCCCGGCAGGCGCCCGCCCTGAATATCCCAAGTGATCAAACTCGGGCACGTTCGGTTCGGCCCCTTGGCATGAGAGGGCGCCGCTCGGACAGGACAGGCGTGCTCTTTACTGCGAGAAGTCCACCCCCTGCGCCAACGCCACCCGCCCCGAGTAGTTCACGGTGTTGGTCGCGCGCCGCATGTACGCCCGCCAGGCGTCGGAGCCGGACTCGCGGCCGCCACCCGTCTCCTTCTCGCCGCCGAACGCGCCGCCGATCTCCGCCCCCGACGTACCGATGTTGACGTTGACGATCCCGCAGTCCGCGCCGTCGACGGCCAGGAACCGTTCGGCCTCGTGCTGGTCGGCGGTGAAGATCCCGGACGACAGGCCCTGCGGTACGTCGTTGTGCAGCCGGATCGCCTCGTCGAGGTCGCGGTAGGTGAGGACGTACAGGATGGGCGCGAAGGTCTCCTCGCGGACGACGGCGGTCTGCGCGGGCATGCGTACGAGGGCGGGGCGGACGTAGTAGCCGCCCGGTGCCGCCTCGGCGAGTTGCCGTTCGCCGCCCGCGCACAGGGTGCCGCCTTCCTCGACGGCGCGGTCGAGGGCCGAACGCATCCTGGCGTACGAGGCTTCGCTCACGAGCGGCCCGACCAGGGTCGACTCCTGGAACGGGTCGCCGATCGGCAGCCGTCCGTAGGCGGCGGTGAGCCGCTCCACGACGGCGTCGGCGACGTCGTCGTGCACGATCAGCCGGCGCAGCGTGGTGCACCGCTGCCCCGCCGTGCCCGCGGCGGCGAACACGGCGGCGTTCACGGTGAGATCGAGGTCCGCCGAGGCAGTCACCACGGCCGCGTTGTTCCCGCCGAGTTCCAGGATGCTGCGGCCGAACCGGGCGGCCACCCTGGGCCCCACCGCACGCCCCATCCGAGTCGAACCGGTCGCACTCACCAACGCCACCAGCGGCGCGTCGACGAGCCGCTCGCCGATATCGGCCCCACCGAGCACGACCTGATTGAGGTGGGCCGGGGCACCCGTCTCGGCGATGGCGCGGTCGAGCAGGGCGGTACAGGCCAGCGCGGTCAGCGGGGTGAGCTCGGAGGGCTTCCAGACCACGGTGTCACCGCAGACCAGGGCCACCGCGGCGTTCCACGCCCACACGGCCACCGGGAAGTTGAACGCGGAGATCACGCCGACCACGCCCAGCGGGTGCCAGGTCTCCATCAGCCGGTGCCCCGGACGCTCGGAGGGCATGGTGCGGCCGTAGAGCTGCCGGGACAGACCGACCGCGAAGTCGCAGATGTCGATCATCTCCTGCACCTCGCCGAGCGCCTCGGAGCGGATCTTCCCGGCCTCGACGGTGACCAGGTCGGCGAGCTGCTCCTTGTGCTCGCCGAGCAGCTCCCCGAACCGCTTGACCAGCGCGCCCCGCACCGGCGCCGGCACACTCCGCCACCCGAGAAACGCCGCGTGCGCGGCCTCGACGGCCCGATCGACGCCCTCCACGGTGTCGGCACGCAGCCCGAACAGCTCCGCACCGGTGATCGGCGTACGAGCGGCCAGGGCATCGCCCTTGACGGCGCCGAGCTCGACGCCACAGCGCGCCAGCGCGGCCTCGGCCCTGGCCCGGACGTCGTCGGTCCTGCTGACTGTCGTAACCATGGTGACTCCTCATCAGCTCTCAGGCGTTTCCCGGCACTTCCCATGGGTTCCCCGGCAACTCTTCCAGCAAGAGCAACCTTTGCGGCGCGAGCAACTCCCTCAGCGCGCCCGCCAGGAAATCGACCTCCGATCTCGCGGTGGCACGAGGCAACCCAGCCGCAGACGCCGTCTCTCGGGCGTGGGTGTCACAGCGTGACCGCTCCCACGACGACCGCCGCCACTCCGATGAGAAGGGCCAGCACGCTGAGGGCGATGTCCAGCGTCCGGGAGCGGTGTTCGCTCGCGAGGTTCGGGGTGAAGACGGCCGGGTCGTCGGGGGAGTAGTGGATCGTGAGGGTGCGGCCGTACGAGGCGGCGGGGTCCGGCAGCCTGGACGTGCAGTAGGCGGTGACGGTGGCGCCCTCGTGGGTGGTGAAGGTGGCGACCGGGGTGTAAGTGGTGGAGGTGTGGCCGTCCTCGTCGGTGCTGACGTCCTTCAGTACGGCGATGACGCGGCCCTCGACGGGGGGCGCGGAGGTCAGCGTGTCGATACGACGGCTCGCCTCGCGTGCGTTCTGGGGTATGTAGAACACGCCGGAGACGGTCCAGGGCACCCCGAAGCCGAACAGGGACCACTGCCAGCCCCAGTCGATCGAGGCGACGACGACCAGTCCGACGTAGATCAGGAAGACCGCGAAGTTCGGCCAGCCGCGTCCGTGCCGGCCTCCCCAGAGGTCGCTGGTGAACCGGAAGTCATGAGGTCTCCCGGGCGGGTAGTGAATGCCGATCTCCCGGCCCGTCCAGGCTGTGGTGACCCTCTCGCCGTGCTCACCGTCGTTCGTCACGGTGAGCTCCTGCCCGGTGGACGGGTCGCGGAAGAAGACGACCACGTCTATCCCGTCCTTGGCGGAGCTTCCGTACAGGGGCTCCCGTATCCGCTCGATCCGGCCCATGACACGGACCGTCCGCTGCGCCCGGGTCACCCCGGCCAGCGACCGCCCGTAGCCGAGCAGCGCCACCGTGCCGAACACCCCACACCACAACGCCAGATATTCGTGCCAGCCCATGCGCTTTCTTCCTGTCACGTGGGAACGTCATACGGAACACGTCGTTCGGCTCTGCGGTCAGGTCCGCTCCGTGGTCAGCGTGCCGGGGTACGCCGCACCACCTTTCCCCGTCCGTCCGCCTCCAGTGAGGCCGTGCCGTCGGCGCCGGTCACGCCGACCCTGAGGGTGAGCGAGCCGGTGAGGCGGTCGGCGGTGAGCTGCCAGGTCCCCGGGGAGTGGCTGCCGAGGGTGGTCTTGGCCTCCCTGACCAGGGCGGGGATGCGTCCGTAGGGCAGGGAACGCGGGTCGAACCGCGGGGCTTGCGTGCCGGTGGGAGCGAACACCACCGTCAGCAGGCGTTCCTGCACGACGACGGTGAGTGCCCGGCGCGCATCCTTGTCCTTGGTGAGCGTGTCGATGGCCCGACGCAGCTCGCCCTTGTCGAGAAACGACTGGTCCGGGCCGAGGGCGACCGTGCCGGACCCCGATGACACGACCATCGTGGACGACGTGGAGGAGACGGAAGGCTTCGAGGAGGAGGGCGGCTGCGCGGTGGCGTCCTGGTCGAACAGGTCCGCGCGGAACAGCAGGATCACGGCAGCCGCGCCGAGCAGGAGGCCGAGGAGCGCGACGAAGCCGAAGGCACAGCCCTCGGGGGGCCCGCTCACCATGGCCGACCCGGGCGCCGTGTCGAGGCGGGCCCCGGCCGCCCGGTCCTCCCATTCCGGCGTCGGCCGCTTCACGATCCTGACCCGCCACGGCCGGTCCGGCGGATATTGGACCACCAGGATGCCGCGCGGCCGGTAATCGGGCAGGTCGACGAGGTTGATGTCCTGCGTGATCTCGACGCGGTACGCCGGCGCGTCCTCGGGCGCGACGGTGAGATCGAACCGCACCGGTACGTCGCTCGACTCACCCCCGACGGCCTCCAGGCTCTCGATCATCGCGAGAGCCGTACGGGGCACGACGGCCGCCTCCCGGGCACGCCGCGGCATACCGGCGAGGAGGAAGAGCAGTCCGTAGACCACGGGCAGGCCCAGACCCGTGACGAACAGCGGCACGCTCTCGATGACGACGCCGACGACAAGAGCGGCCAGCGACGTCCCGATCACGCCGCCCGTCAGGAATCCTCGTGCGAGGGCCACCGGATGACGGTGCGTCGGCGGCGCGCTCGCAGTGATCGTCATGCGGGTGATTGTGCCGGGACCAGGTGCCGGCCGGAAGCCCCAAGTGACCTTCTACGAGCCCACATCCACGCTGTTCAAGGCCATCACGGTCACCGGCCTGCTGCCCCGGGCCAACTGGCACACCGTCAAGTACATGGGCTGCACCCAGCAGAAGGTGACGCCGCAGTACCGCAAGAAGGTCTACGTACACTGACGCGCATGGCATGCCGCATCAGTGAGCTGGTCATCGACTGCGCCGACCCCGACCGGCTCGCCGCATTCTGGAGCGAGGTCCTCGGCTACGTCGAACTCGGCCGGGAGGACGACGGAAGCATCGAGATCGGGCCGCCCGACGCCGGCTTCGGCGGCCCGCAGCCCACCCTCGTCCTCAGCCCCAGCACCGACCCGCGGACCGGGAAGCTCCCCCTGCACATCGACGTCAACGCCACCGACCGCGACCAGGACGCCGAGCTGGAACGGCTGCTCGCCCTCGGCGCCAGGCCCGCCGACGTCGGCCAGACAGGCACCGAGAGCTGGCACGTCCTGGCCGACCCGGAAGGCAACGAATTCTGCCTCCTGCGCACCCGGCTCCAGCCGCTCTGAATGAGCGAGATCTTCAGTACACGAGTCTCGGTCGGCAACGGTTTCCAGTACTACGACATCTGGGGCTGAAACCGCAGGTGAGCGAGGCTCACCCCCGGTTGACGGTCATGCACGGTGCCCACCGCCGTACGCGGTGGGCACTGCGCGTTGTGCAACCCCTTGCCCGAGCAGGGGATAACCGAGATGTTTTCGGCGTCTCATCGGACAGTGCGTTCGGGGATCTTCGGAAGAACCTTCTCGGCGATGTCGAGGAGAACGCTGTCGTTCGGGAGGGCTCCGGACTGGCTCCACACGGTGATCTCGCAGTAGCCGCCTCGGTCATGACGGTCCAGGGCCACGGACAGCGTTCTGGCCAGGGGGCCTTGTTCGACCGGTCCGCCGGATCCGCCACTCCCGAGATCGATCTCGATCTTCATGGTGTGATCCGAGGAGAGGACCGCGGGCCGACCGAGAGCCTTAAGCGTCTTGATGTCCGTCTCTTCCCCGAACTTCATCAGCTTCACGTACTGGTCGATCGACAGCTTGTTGTAAGTGGCCGAGACATTCACGGTGTACGTGTCGAACGCGACCTCGCCCTCCGGTTGGGCGACCTTCCCATCAGTCAGAGGGGCGGTGTTGTTGGTGCCGGAAGCAGTGGTCGCGGTCTCTCCCGGCGTTCCAAGGACCCTGGCCAGGTCTGGCCGGTTGAGCGCCTTGCACAGCTCTTCACCGGTCACAGGCCGGGGCGTGCCCTTGTAGGCCTTCGGAAGCTCCTCGTGTGCCCCGTCCGAACACGAGGCGGGCTGCGGTGTGTTGTCGTCGGCCGGCATGAAGCGTGGGCCCAACCACACCGCGGCCGCGAGTGCCCCGAACACGGCCACGGCCGCGACGGCCTGGCTCCATGGGTTGTGATCCTTCTCCGGAGTGTGCGGGCTCGGACGCGGCCCGGTTCCGGCCTGGGCAGGGGGCTGGGGCTGGGCCTGGGTCTGAGGCTGGGCGGCAGCATCGACTGCCGCCCCGTCTGCGGAGGCTGTCGGACTCGGGTTCCGGCGTGCGCGCAGGGCCCGGATCACCGCATGGACGCGTATGGCGGTGAACACGAGGAACACCACGCCGAGACCGGCCGCGACCCGATCCTGATCGCGGACGGCGAGATACATGATCCGTACGCCGAGAACGGACCCGACCGCGATGAGCAGGGGCTCGCGGACCCAGAACGGCAGGAGACGGATGAGGAAACCGAGCATCCGGCGATCTCACCAGGACAAGATCACATGCGCCATGATGGAAGCCACAGTTCCGGGTACGTGCAGGGCCTGCCGAGCAAGAGACGCCAAGCCGACGATCCCGAGATCGGCTATCGGGACGACAGCGGGTGCAAAGGCTGAGCCAACGACAAAGAGCCGGACCCAGTAGGACTGGGTCCGGCTCTCAATGTCTGGCACTTTGGCTGGTCAGCGAGTCGATCGCGCTGGTCCGGCTTCTGTGCCCCCGGCAGGATTCGAACCTGCGCACACGGCTCCGGAGGGCACTGCCCCTCGTACGATCATTTGCCCACCTGACCTGTGGAAACGGCTTCGCCTGATCGTGTGTGGGTGAATCTCACACGCCACTCACACGAAGTGCCAACAGCGCTGCAATCAGGAGCTGGTCGAGGTCTTGATCGGCGAGGGCTGGACGATCTTCCACGACCTGGGCCTTGCCGACGCCCGCCGGGCCGTGCACGTGGAACAGGAACCGGTGGCGGTCGTCGTCCACCGGCAGGTCGAAGTTCTCCCGGAACGCCCGCAGCTCCTCGCGTCTGCCCACGAAGCCCGCCCGCCGCCTGCGCCGGATCAGCTCCTGCATCGACATCCTCGCCCGCGCCATCCCGCCCCTCCCCTGGCCTCGCTCCGCGGGCCAGTGTCGCGCGCCTGGGCGGTCGCGAGGTGAACGGCCGCCGTACTCGATGGAACGTCCGCATCTCGCAACGGAGTTCCTGCGGTGTACAACCTTCACTCGAAGTGGTCCGTCTCCCGTTACGTCACACACGTTCCGCACAGGAGGCACAGTGCCCCGCCGCACTCTCACCGCCGCGATCGCCGTCACCGCGCTCGCGACCCCCCTCGCGCTCTACGCCACCTCCGGCACGGCGTCGGCCGCGCCCGTGCCGCCCCGCACGCCGATGACCGACTTCAACCACGACGGACACGCCGACCTCGCGGTCGCGGCGCCCTTCGGCACCGTCGGCGGTGTGGAGAAGGCCGGTTACATCTCGGTCGTGTACGGCACCGCCTCCGGGCCCGGAACGGCGCGCCACCAGATGATCAGCCGGGCCACGCCCGGCGTCCCCGGCGACCTCCAGGGCACCTTCGCCTTCGGTGTCCAGACGCTCCCCGGTGACCTCGACGGCGACTCGTACACCGACCTGCTCGTGGCGAGCGGCGGCGACGACGGCGAGCCGACCGTGCTCTGGGGCTCCAAGGACGGCCTTACCGGCCAGAACACCGTTCTGCCGTACCGGTACTCCGAGTTCGCCCTCGGTGACTTCAACGGCGACGGCAAGCGCGACCTCGTCGTGAACTCCGACCCGAGCGACGACCCGGACGTCTCCGGGATGACGATCCAGTACGGCCCGTTCACCCGCGACGGCAAGACGCGCACCCAGGACAGCATCACCACGGACGACGGCCCCTCGGGTCTGCGCTCCTTCATCACCGGTGACCTCACGGGCGACGGTGTCGACGACATCGTCACCACGCACGGCTTCGAGGAGATGCAGCACGAGGCCCGCTTCTGGAAGGGGTCGAGGACCGGCGTCGGCCACACCTCCAAGGCCCTCGGCACGGCGTACAGCGGCACCGTCGGCGATGTCGACGGCGACGGCTACGGCGACCTGATCACCCGCGACATCGGCTCCGTCACCGAGGTCATCGACTCCGCCCCGGGCAGCATCACCATCCAGTACGGCGGCTCCACCGGGCCGAGCAACACGCGCAAGAAGGTCATCACCCAGGCCACCGCGGGGGTTCCCGGGGCGAGTGAGGCGAACGACGCCTTCGGCGCGTCCCTCAGCGCCGGTGACGTGAACGGCGACGGCAAGGCGGAGGTCGCGGTCGGCGTTCCCGGCGAGAGCCTCGACGCCGCCACCGGTACCGGCGCGGTGATCCTGCTCAAGGGCGCGTCCAAGGCCGCCGGCGGCATGACCGGCAAGGGCGCGATCGCCTACAACCAGTCCACTGCGGGCGTGCCCGGCGTCTCCGAGTCGGGCGACGACTTCGGCCGCCAGGTGAGCCTCTCCGACCTGAACAAGGACGGCAAGGCGGACCTGACCGCGACGGCCCCCGGCGAGGACGGTGCCTTCGCCGACTCGGGCGCCCTGTGGAACCTCTACGGCTCCGCGAGCGGCCTGACCACGACGGGCGCCGGCACGCTCAGCCCCGTGAAGCTCGGCGCCCCCGAGAAGGACGCCAAGTTCGGCCACACGCTCGGCGGCTGACCCCCTCCCCCTCTCTCGCCTTCTGTTTTTCCTGTCTTTCTCTGTCTTTCTCCCTTCTGGAGGATCAGTGCGACGCTCCCTCACGGCCGCCCTCGCGGTCACCACGCTCGCCACTCCCCTCGTGCTCGTCGCCGCCGCCGGCTCGGCCTCGGCCGCGCCGGTGCCGCCGCGCACGCCGCTCGTCGACTTCAACCACGACGGGTACGCCGACCTCGTGTTCTCCGCGGTCGGCGGCTACGAGGGCACGACGCCCGGCCAGGTGACGGTCGTCTACGGCTCCGCGTCGGGCCCCGACACCGCGCACGCCAAGACCTTCGGCCGCGCCACCCCTGGCGTGCCCGGCGACCCGGAGAGCGGCGGACGCTTCGGCCAGGAGACGGCCGCCGCCGACCTCGACGGCGACCGGTACACCGACCTCGTCGTCAACGGCTACGACGGCAAGGCCGTGGTCCTGTGGGGCTCCGCCGCCGGCCTGTCCGGCCAGGGCAGCGCCGAGCTGCCCTGGAACGGCGGGCACGTCACCGCCGGCGACTTCAACGGCGACGGCAAGCGCGACCTGGTCACGGTGGACTTCCCGCGCAGCGATGACCCCAACAACGACGACCAGGGCATGCTCATCTCCTACGGCCCCTTCACGCGCGAGGGCAAGGCCGCGAGCACCCAGGCGGTCGCCACCAGCCGGACCTTCGGCCCCGGCGGCTTCGTCACGGGCGACATCACGGGCGACGGCGCCGACGACATCGTCTCCAACCACGGCTTCGAGGAGATGGCGTACGGCAGCAAGTTCTGGGCCGGCGGCAAGGACGGCGTGAACACCACCCCGAAGCCGCTCGCGGCCTCCGTCGGCGGGGCGATCGCGGACGTCGACAAGGACGGCTACGGCGACCTGATCGTCCGCGACATCGGCAACAACTTCGAGGACATGCCGTACCAGAAGGGCACGATCCTCATCAAGTACGGCACCGCGGACGGGCCTTCGACGACCCGCACCGCGAAGATCACGCAGGACACGGCGGGCGTGCCCGGCGTCGGCGAGGAGGGCGACGAGTTCGGCTCCTCGATCGGCGCGGGCGACGTGAACGGCGACGGCTACGCGGACGTCGCGGTCGGCATCCCCGGCGAGGACATCGAGTCGGTCGCGGACGCGGGGAGCACGGTGCTGCTCAAGGGCTCCCGCACCGGTCTGACCGGCACGGGGGCGCAGGCCTTCCAGCAGTCCACGACCGGCGTGCCCGGCGCCTCCGAGAAGGAGGACAAGTTCGGCAGCCAGGTCCTGCTGTCGGACACCAACAAGGACGGCAAGGCCGACCTGACGGCGACCGCGCCCCTGGAGGACGGCACCTACGCCGACTCCGGCGCCGCCTGGCACCTGCGGGGCGCGGCCGGCGGCCTGACGGTCACCGGCATCACGTCGTTCGGCCCCAAGGCGCTCGGCGCGCTGGAGAAGGGCGTCGTGTTCGGCTCGTGGCTGGCGCGCTGACCCGTCCCTTCGGGACAGCCCCGGGCGGCGGTGGCGAGTCGTAGGGCACGAGGCCCCCACGCGCCACCGCCCTCCGGAAGGGGCCCCGTCCGGCCCGTCGGCCGCCCGGCCCGCGCTCAGTCCACCAGCGGCAGCAGCTCGGGAAGCTGCCCGTCCGAGGCCCGCGCGGCGCGCGCCCGCTCCTCGGGCACCTCGCCGTAGATTCGCAGGTCAAATGGGTAGTGTTCGCTTCCGCTGTGGTTCTGCGCAAAGCGGGGGATGTCGGTACAGCTGGTTTTGGCGGCGGCGGAGCGCTCAGACGTCGTCGAGTGGACGAGCTCGAGGGCGACTTGTTGCGCAGGAAGTTGTTCACCCTGAGGCAGCACTCGATGACTCGCGGCGGGGTGGCGGTGACCTGCGATGGACCCGTCGTCCACGGTCGTTGTCAGTCACTGTGGGCCGCCGTTCGACGGCCCACAGACGGCCCGGACACACAACTCCGGAGTGATTGCGCTGTTTCAGCCCTACGTGCCGTCTGACCTGCTGCGGAGCTAATCAGGGGCGGTAGCTTGGCGCGCAGTGTGTCGGAGGCGTGTCGCGCAACTGCACGGTTGTTGAGGGGTAACTCGGATCTCGCGCCAGCCAACTACAGCGCGGTATCCGTTCGCGTTGCCCTCCGGGTACGCGCCGGCGGGTTCAGCGATGCTTCATCCCGAAGGACTTGGGTAGCGCCCCGACCTTGGGCTGGTGAGCATCTGGCCTGCTGCAACAGTGCGCGGGCGCACATTGGTCTGTCGCTGCCCGCTGACATTGTCACGCAGTCAGACACTCAGCGCGACGCTCCCGGGTTTCCCTTGTTCGGCAGGTGCAGGCCAGTGGGGTGACGGGCTGCACCGGCGAAACCGTCAACGGATTGCGGCGACCAACGCCCCGATCCCGGCCAGGAGAGTCCCTAATCCGGTCAAGGCGGACACCCATACTGCAATGCGCCCTTGACGCGTTCGCCGAGATGCGCGGGCAGGCCCCGCAGGGCGTATCGGCGTACGACGCGGACTATGTCTCCGTCGGCTACGCGAAGCGCCTTGCGGACCACTACGGCATCGCCGTCGTCCTGGTCCACCACGTCCGCAAGGCAGGCTCCGACGACTTCCTGACCGAGGTCTCCGGCACCAACGGCATCGCAGGAGCCGCGGACGCAACACTCGTTCTGAAGCGGGCGCGCGGGCAGGCGGACGGCATCCTGCACGTCACCGGCCGCGACGTAGACGAAGCCGAGTACGCCCTCAGCTTCCAACCTGCCTCCGGAGCCTGGCATTTGCTGGACGGCCCGGCCACCGACCACACCGTCGGAGACACCCGAGCCGCGATCCTCCGGTACGTCCGTGCCCATCCCGGTGCGAAGCCCAGGGACATGGCAGGCGAGCTGCCGCACGTCGACATGGACACGATCCGCCGAACCTGCGCCCGCATGGCCGAGGCGGGACAGCTCACCAGGGACGCCAGCGGCCGGTACTACCCGGACACCGAGACCCGGACACAGGGCGTCCTGGAGGTGTCCGCACTGTCCGACTGTCCGGTTAACCCCTCTGACCAGCACGAACAACCCGGACAGTCGGAATTGGAGCTGTCCGGGCTGTCCGGGTCGACCGAAGCCGAAGGGACGGCGGTATGAGTGCCCGCGCGCTGGACGAGAAGTGGACCGTCGCCGAGGTCATCACTGATCTGAAGGTGGCTCCGTCGACCTTCTACCGGTGGCGTCAGCTCGGGAAGGGCCCGCGCTCGATCAAGCTGCCGAACGGCGACGTGCGCATCCGCAGGTCGGAATACGAGCGGTGGCTTGCGGAGCGGGAGGACGTCGCGTGAGCACGACCGAAGTCACCCCGGCTCTCCGCCCCCACGGGGAGGCCCGGCCGGGGTACTCCCTCGACGTCCGGCTGTGGAAGGTCACGAAGGTCGACCGGAAGGCGCGTCCGTACCAACTCCGCTGGGTCGTAGGCGGGAAGGTGAGCAGCGCGACATTCGCCACGTCGGCACTCGCCGAAAGCCGACGCTCGGAGCTCCGGCAGGCCATGCGCCGCGGTGAAGCGTTCGAGATCGCGAGCGGACAGCCTGAGTCCGAAGTCCGCGCGGCGGCTGAAGCGGTGGCAACGGCGGCTGAGGCCGAGCCGTCGTTGCGGTGGTTCGAGTTCTGCCGGAAGTACGTCGCCGGGCGGTGGCGGATGAGCGCCGCGAAGACGCGTGAGGGCATGGCGGACGGGCTCGCGGCTGTGGCACTGGCCATGGTGAAGCGCGGGGACGACGCTCCTGACGACAAGGACCTGCGGTTGGCCTTGCGATGGGGGATCGTCCCCGCGAACGCGGGGGAGGATCCGCCGGCCGAACTGAAAGCCGCGTACGAGTGGCTTACGACGGAGGACAGGCCGGTTACCGACCTGGTGGACGTCGAGGTGTTCGAGGACGTGGTGTACCGCCTCAGCTATCGGCTGGACGGCACCCCGGCGGCGGGGGAGACATACAGACGGCGGCGCCGCGCCCTGAACACGGCCCTCGAACACGCAGTTGCCGTCGGGGAACTCCTGGAGAACCCGCTCCAAGGGGCCCGTGGGAAACGCGTGAGGTCCGGTGGAGTGGTGGACCGCCGCGTGCTCGTGAACGCCGTACAGGGGCGCCAGTTGCTCGCTGCCGTCTCGTACGTCGGCTCGTGGGACCGCAGCCGCGGGCGCCGCCTGGTGGCGTTCTACGGGGTCCTGTACTACGCGGGGCTCAGGCCCGCTGAGGCGGTCGGGCTGAGGCTCTCTGACTGCCACCTACCGGAGGAGGGTTGGGGCACGCTGACGCTGCGGGAGACGCGCCCCGTATCAGGCAAGCAGTGGACCGACTCCGGGGAACGGCACGACCGCCGGGGCCTGATGAAGGCTCGTGAGTCCGACACCGACCGCCCGGTCCCCATCCCGCCCGTCCTGGTCGCCATCCTCCGGGCCCACCTGAAGGAGTTCGGGACCGCCAAGGAAGGGCGCGTGTTCGGGAACGAGCGCGGGGGAGTCGTCGGCTCATCCACGTACTGGCGCGTGTGGGAGGAAGCGCGACTGTTCGCTCTCCCGCCGGACCGCGTCGAATCGCCGCTCGCCGGGCGCCCGTACGACCTGCGGCATGCGTGCATCACGCGGTGGTTGAACGCCGGTGTACCGATCGCTGAGGTAGCCCGGCGGGTCGGCAACTCTCCAGAGGTGATCCACCGCCGCTATCACGGCTGCATCGACGGTCACGAGGAAGCCGCGAACGCGAAGATCGCAAGGGCGCTCCGTGAGGACGGCGACGTGGCTTAGCACGGTGATCATTACGCCCTGAGGCGTTCTAGCAATGATCGCTCTGGAGGTTCCCCGTGACTCATTGACGGGTGACTTGTTGGCTGCGCATGAGATCTCAACATCATGAGCCTCACCCGATAACTCACACCCCTTGCGGGAAACCGCTTAGCGCCCCTGTCGCCCTTAATGCCGAGTTCCTCCTCAGCGTTCAGTAAATGCCGCTACCATCCCGCTGATGCTCCCGCTACGCTCCGCGTCATGACAACCACGTCTGACGCGGAGCCTGTACTGCTGAGGCAAGCACCCCTCAGCTTGATAGCCCGGATTTGAAGATTAATTCGAACAGTCTCTGTCTGGGGATGGATCGCGTTTCTTTGCGTAGAAGCTCTCTTGATCTGGGGAGTCGTAAGCAACGTTCACGCCGCCATCGTTGGTGACCCCACCGGTGCACGTGATCGAATGCTTAGGGAGGACGGCTATCGGTATCTGCGAAGCACGGATGTTGTCACGGCGCTTTTGTGCCTGTTCATAGCCGTCACCATTGCTGTCAGCCTGTGGATGTACGCGCGTGGCGTCGCTAAGGAGCGCGAGGAGACGCTAGAGGGATCCCTAACCGGCCGCATCGACCGGATCCGCGACTCGCTCAAAGCCTCCACTGACTACCTTGCGGACGCAATGAAACTCATCGCCACGCTTCAGCAGGAGATCGCCGCCCGGCAGAATGCGCTTGAAGAACTGACCAAGCAGATACAGCGCGGCGAGCGGCTTGCCACGATTGGCGCGGAAGCGACCAAGGCTCTGGATGAAATGATGACGGAAAATCAGATGCGCAGCGAGAAGCGCATCGGCCGGTTGGCTTGGTGGCAGGGTGTCCTATTCGCCTTGTTCGGTGCTGCGGTGGCAGTGATTGTGGCTGGCCTTGCTGGTCACATCGAGTCATGGTTCAGATAGTGAGCGGTCATGACCTTGGGGCTTAACTGTCCACTTGGCGCCCTATCCTGCTCCCGTCGGCGCACCGTCCGGGAATCGACAGGGCAACTCCTAGGGGGCTTGTAGCGGCTCCCTGAGGACTCGTCCAGCTTGATTGAGGAAATCCGCCCACGGTGTGTTGAGCGTTGCCCTATGAACCCGGAAGTCCTCCTGTAGAGAGTCTGTCGGATTCCCGGAACGCAGAGCGCCTTCCCAGAGAATCCGCACATCGTGGACGCGGCTTCCCAATCGATGAATCTCCTGACTCACCACGCGTGCCTCGTTCGGCCCCCAGACGCCCAGGCGGAAAGTGCAACGCATGAGTGCCCTGTGGCTGGCGTCAAACTCATCGTGTAGTTCGGGGGTAGGTGCCTCGCCCATGAGGAGCTTTACCCAAGCCACGCTCAGGGCTGCATCCATGTCCGTAAGTCGATCAACTGTTTCCATCAAGGTCAGCCTGCGTTGCTCTCGGGCCCAGTGGCGATGCTCGGCAAGCTCTTGGCCTGCTACCTGAGCCCGGGCTGCCTCGAGCCCCTTTACTGCCCCTGTTCGAGCACCCCACATAGCGGCGCCGGCCGCAGCCAAAGCGCCGATCAGTCCGAAGCCACCAGCGAGCAGGGCCGCCAACCCGTCGTTCATCGCATCGCCCTCGTCGCGGTTGGCGCGGCATACTGCCACGCTCTACGGCTGACGAGTGTGTCGGAGGCGTGTCGCGTGTATCGCAGATAGTGCGCGAACAGTGAGAGGCAACGAGAAAGAGCGGGAGTCAGTGAGACTGACTCCCGCTCTCTCGTCTAGGCATCCGCCCAGCTCAGCGCGTCATTCTTGCTGGCTGTGTGGCGAGTGCCCCCGGCAGGATTCGAACCTGCGCACACGGCTCCGGAGGCCGATTGGTGGTGCGGACTGTAGCACGGGCCGCGAGCGGCCCTGTTGAGCAGCGGCAGCGCCGAAGCCGCTTGCCCAAGACACAGAAGACACACGGCCTCTTCAGCCGTGTGCGAAGCGTAGACAGACAGCCGAAGAGGGAAGGCGTTTAAACGCTCTCACTCTCCTCGCTTAAACATCATCATTGTGCCCGTCAGGGAATAGATGATATGCCAACTCCCATACTTGAAACCGTCAGAGTGTTTCTGCTATGCGGCGGCCCATCCTTGATTCCGCCACCCCTGTCGGGTTACACCTAGACCAATACGGCGACGACGGCCCCGGCCGCCCTATGGGGCGCTGCGGGGCTTCACTACGCCTTGGTGTAGTAACAGGGAGGATTATGAACGCGCGAACCATCTTCTTCGAGGGGGCCTATTTCGAGGCGCCTAGGGGGGTGTCGGTAGAGGAGTGGCTTACTTTGGTGAAGGCCGATCCTCGCTCCGATGAAGGCATGAATTCCTGGGCTGCGCGGCTCGCTACCGCGTTCGAAGAAGCCGGGGTGAAGTAACTATGGCTGATCGTTCCGACGCGGCCAAGAATCGACACGGGCAATGGGTTTTCGCCTTGGCTACTGCCGGGCCTCCCGAGATTGACCTACTCAAAGCACATAGGCTCACTCGCAAAGATGCGTGGCCCAATTTTGCGCGATTCCTTATAGCGGTTGGTACTCGCTGGGGTACTTGGGGTGAGGAAATACGGCCCTCGCTCGACCGGATAGAGGAAGCGACCGGTGTCGACCGGTCGAAGGCCAGCCGTTGGCTGAATTCTGGAGTATCCCTTGGCTATCTGGCGGTGACCCGCGAGGGATCGCGGGGCGTTGCCACCGTCTATCGGATCTCCATTCCTGGAGAGAAGGACGAGGGGGCGCCCCAGGCCGCCCCTCGTAAGTCTCGCGTACCCAAACAGGGGAGGGTTCCCGAAAGTCGCCCTGTGGCCAATCCTGGGCCGCGTATGTCGGCTGTGCCGGAGAGGTCTCCGGACGCGACTACCTGGAATGACCTGTCCCCGGATGCTCAAGCCGTGTTCTTCTGGCCGGCTGTCGAGCGGGGGCAGCGTTGGAAACCGGAGTACGGGTCTTATGATGCCGCTCTTCAAGCGGCACTAGCCAACAACCCTTACTTGCCTGTGTAGCCATCCTGTCTCACGGGAGTGGGGTTTGTGAGATAGGGCAGTAGTGCCGCTGTTTCATAACAGCGGTCTTGCTGTCTCACAACTACACCTTCGCTGTCTCAGAACTTCCGGGTTTGTGAGACGTAACTAGTAACTAAGAACTACAGACCCCTTCGGGGTCTGTTAGCTACTCGCAAGCTCGTAGCTATCCCTTGGCCGATCGAAAGAGCGGGCAAAGAGCCAGGCTCCCTATCGGGGCCTAGCTCCAGCCAAGGTAGAAAGCTCGAAGCCTGCGGAGCAGAGCGAAGAGCTGGAGTAAGACTCCTTCGGCTTGTCAGCCTAGGGAGTATCTATCGGCCAAGGCAGAAGCGAACGACTCCCGAGAAGGAGTCGGAGCCGTAGAACAATGCCCGCTCGGCCGGCAACCACGGCCGAGGCAATAGAACGGCCTAGGCCGTTGCTGGTTCGGCCGCCTCTGGCGGCACGTCTTCGTCGGGCGGTTCCGGAGGGTCGAGCAGTCCACCGAAGTGACTGAAAACCCAATTGTCAACCATCGTTGGGTAAGCGTCCATCAGGTCCCTCGGGAGATAATCGTCCGGCTCTTCGATGTGGAAGACCCATGCCGATACGACGTTGTCCCCCGATGCGAGGTCGGATACAGCCTCGCGCAGCCGAATAGAGTGCTTCAAGATAGTGGCTCGCTTCGCATCCATTACGTTCCCGATGCTGGCACCTTCGTGCGCAATGAAGTTGCGGGCCTTCCTGGCCCCGTCAAGCAAATCGAAGTCGGAGGGTCGCGAGCCGAGTCGCGTATTCGAAAGGTCTCGCAGTGTCCCCCCGAGCATCTTGTCCGGTGGCAGATTAGCGATCATCTCTTGAAGGCCTAGGACGGGATCGGCTTGCGAGACCTCGGCGAGATGCGCCATGCGCAAGACGTACTGACACTTCGACTCGAACGAATTAGCTAGGTGCAACGCTCTGCCCGCTGACAGGAAAAGCGCATCCAGCAGTCGAGGTTCACACGGCTTCAAGTACCCCAGCGACCAGCCCATGCGGTACACGGTACTGACCCCGTCAAGGGGTTTTCGGCTAGGGAGGGGGGATCCGAAAGGATCCGACGCCCTTCCCTGCACCCGCCTCCTTCCCTTCGCGCGCGTGCCTGAGGACATCGGACAGCGTGGGCAACAGATTGGAGCATATCTACACGTCAGAGCGCGTATTCGCGCGCAATGCCTAGGGACATGCCTGAGGACATCCGAGGGACGGATGTCCTCAACCATAGACAGGAGATCGATAGTGAATAAGTGCCCGTACTGCCGTACCCGGATGCTGGCTAGGGCCAGGAATGGGAACGTCAAGGCGTCCTGTGGGGCGCCTGAGTGCCTTAAAGGCCGAGAGCGGGAACGTAAGCGCATAGTGCGCGCTAAGGCCCGTGGGGAGGCTCCTACGGCTTCGGTGGAGTCGGTGCCTTCCTTGGAGACCGAGGGCGCTTTCCTCGCGCCCTGGGGGGAAGTCTATGAGTCTGAGCAACATGCATGGGCAGACTGTCTCTTGACGGGTGGTCTTGATGGCTCGGGGACGCTCGCCCCGGATGAGCAGTACGAGCGAATGAGGATGCTGGACGTGATGTAACCCGGTTTCTAACCGGTCTTTAACCTACGTAGGAACCTCTTCGGGGGGTTGCTGCGACTCCCGCACGCCGCGAGGCGTTCGGGGCCGAGGGATGGTCACTCCTTCAAATGCTGGTTCCGGGTCCGAGTAGGGCGCGGCTTCCTGGCTTTCATCTGCCAGGGGGTCGCGCCCTTTCTCATGCCCTCACGCAGTCGTGGCCTTTCCTCAGAAAGGAAGTAATGACAGTTGATTTGACTTGCTGGCAATGCGCTGAAGTCTTCACCCGCGATCTCGGTCCGGGGGCTCCGCCGAAATTCTGTGGTGCTACATGCCGCGATGCGGCGAAGCGTGCTCGACAGCGGCTCGCCTATGAGCAACGAGCCGAACTGAGAAGGATGCAGTACGGATTTCCGAACTGAACGCCACCAACCAGTAACCAAACCAATTGGGTCGCACGGCATTCGCCGGAGCGGCCCTTTTTCATGCCCGGTGACCACCTGGCCCCGACGTAGGAGAAGAATTTGAAGCCTGAGCTTCGTAAGATTTTTGATGCTGCTGAATCCGAGGACCGCGGCCTTACGGCCCGCGAGGTCGCGGCCGTCATCAATTCCATTCCGGCTGAAGAGCGCATGGCGCGTACTGAGATCCTGGCCGCCGTGAACGGCGAGAACGGTCCGTCTGCGACCGAGACTCGCGACTCGATCGCGGAGACGCTGAAGTACATGGAGATGCGCGCCATTGATGCGCGCGAGGATCGTGCGATAGCTGACCGAGAGGCCGAGGTTCGCGCCCTGGCCGAGAAGGCCGGCGGGGTGCTTATGCCGGGTGGGGGTTCCGGGCTCCCCGGTGAGTCGGACGCATGGCGCTCGATCCTCCCGAGCGGGAACGAGTTCCGAACTCTGCTGAATACGGGCTCTCCTGGCTCTGGTGGGTACGCGGTTCCCACGAAGACTGCCGACACCTATGTTGAGCACCTGCGTGCGGCGAGCGTCTTCCTGCGAGTGCCGGGCATCAACGTGCACCGCTTCGACGGTGGCGTGTTCACGCTGCCGAACCTGACCAGCTCGACCACTCCGGGCGTGGTTGCTGAGGGTGCGGCCATCAGCGAAGGAACTGCGACCTTCGCCGGTCTGACCTTCCCTCCGATCAAGTACGCAGACCTGTACCGCGCTTCGAACGAAGTGCTCGATGATGCTGCCTTTGAGATGCGGAACCTGATCAGTGGCGTGATGGTTCGCAACATCGCGACTCAGGTTGATAAGGACGCGTTCCAGGGCACCGGGACAGCTTCCCTCGCCGGTCTCACTAAGGCTGGCATGGGCACGGCCGTGAACCTCTCTGTGGGCAACACTCAGATCACCTGGGACCACATCATCGATGCCTATTCAGACATCGAAGCTGCTGGGGCAGCCCCGGCAGTCATCTGGAGTAGTCCGGACATGGCCAAGGGTTTGCGCAAGGCCCGAGAGAACGGGGCGAACGGCGGATACCTCGCCGGACAGGTGACCGATCCTGTCGCGTCTCGCGGTCTCGGACTCCCTATCTATGTCTCGGCGAATCTGCCCGCTAAGACGGTTATCGTCGCCGACCCGACTCGTATTCACATCGGTGTGCGTTCCGATGTGCGGGTGGCTGTGTCCGAAGACTTCGGCTTCGACAAGGATCTGACGGCTTTCCGTGCGACCTATCGTGTGGCCGGTCTTGCGGTTGACGCTCCCGCGGCGGTCGTGGTGATCAAGGCTTCGGCTACCTGATTCACGTAGACAGACCCCCGCTTCGGCGGGGGTCTTTTTGCGTTGTGCTGCCGTGATCGGACGGCCGGCACTTTGAGACCCCACCAGCATCGGCGTACTGGCGGGGCTTCACCGACCCGCTAGGCGTGTGTTTCTTCGCCGTCCCTGGCGTGCCGGGGCTTTTCCTCCTGCTCCCGCAGATGCTTGGGGAGGGCGTCCTCTTGCGGGTGCTTGCGGCGCCATTCGGCGCGCATGGTGATCGGCATGAACGGGGCAGGCGGACAGAACATGGCCCCGCTATCCCTTCGGGCATTCGAGGTGAAGATAGAGCGTGACCGGCGGGCCGGACTGCCGCTCTATGGACCCGCGGCGCACACGTTCGAGAGTCCTGATCTTCTTTAGGCAGGCCGGACACGTTTCGCCCTTCGGAGCGAAGGTCACGTATTCCCACTTGCTCGCGTCTGTTGTCTGTTCCTCTTCCGAAACGACCTGCGCCATTCGATAACCCTTCCCCGCGGCTTCTCTCCGTGGGGTCAATGATGCATCGCCGCGTGCACCGCTTCGTGCACTATTTGCGTCCTCGACTAAAGATCATGATCGGCATTGCGCAGCCCACTGTGACAGCCTCGCCCTGGCCTCTTCTTCGAAGAGTGCGGATTCTTCGTAGTTGGCGAACTCGCGTAGGTAGCTGTCGATATCACGGCTATCCCTTAGGACGAGACTTCCGGCCGAAGTCTCGATCGTGACGAGCGAAGTGTCATAGATGGTGAAGGTGTTCAAAGGGGTAGTAGGCGTGGATGCCCCCACCGGCAGCAACCCGAGACGTACGTTCGGAAGGTAGGACAAGGAAGAAAGTCGGTCCATTTGCTCGGCCAGGGCCAACGGGGATACGACAGGCCACCGAATGGCCTGCTCTGTGAGCACGAACGTGAACCGCTTTGCTGTGTCATAAAGGATGGCTTGCCGTTCGAGCTTTCCCGCAATGGCTTTCCCTGTGTCCGCCGTCGAGTGGGCAACACTCGCCCGCACATATTCAGGTGTCGCCAGAAGCCCGGTAACCATCGAGAGCAGGAAGTAACGCATGTGCGTCGAGGACGCTTCGAGCGCCTTCAACTCCGCCTGTCTCGTCCCGAGCCCCTTCCGGCGCAACTCGCGAAGGTTGCGCCACTCCGTGTTCGCCATCCGAGTGAGAGCCGAGATCTCATCAATGACGCGCGCCGGTGCGTCGAGTGCTCTCAAGATTTGCTCGACGTCAACGAGGGACGGCCGAACCTTGCCGTTCTCGATGCGGCTTACCTTCGATTGGGACATGTGACAACGCGCTGCAAGCCGGACCCCGGAGAGGCCGGCTTGCTTGCGTAGTTCTCTCAGCTTCGAGGCCAGTTCCTCGCTGGTCTGCCCAAGCTGCTCGGGCTCGAACGTCACTCCTTCACGTACTCCAGGAACGGCACGGCCGCGGCTTCGGCGATCCGCTGGTACTCGACGAACGGGGCCGGATCGCCCTCGTACAGCTCCCGACCGACCTGTGTCCCGTCGCTCTCGTAGTGCATGAGCACGACCGTGGACCGGTCGAAGAGCCAGAAGTCTTGGACGCCCTGAAGGGGGTTGCCCCGGCCTGTCACGTCGAGGATGCGGACGTCTTCCCCGGCCAGGGCGTGAGGGCCGTAGTACCGCGAAAACTCGAACCTCAGATACTCGGAGAGAGGCTGCGTCAGGACATGGACGCGCCCCTTTCGTTTCCCCTCGGCCCGTAGCCGCTTCAAGTCTTCTGTGTAGGAAGACGAGTAGGTGCGCGGGTCAATCCGCTTCCCCGCGCGGAAGGCTTCGATCTCCTCGGCTTCCTGCGGTACGAGGTACTGGGGCAAGGTCTCCAGTCGCCAGGCTTCCGCCTCGATGCCACGGAACCTTGCCCGCCACTCGTCACCATCCAAGAGCACGGACAGCCTCCCGAAGAACTCTCTCGGGGATCTCGACCAGGCCCTCGCCGGTAGGCGGCTTGAAGACGTCGGACACGTCGCCCTGGACGACGAACGTCCCTCGCTCGGTGCGGTAGACGTTCGGGCAGTCGTCTTCGCCGCACTCGCCGTTTCCGTTGCCGGTGAGCCGTGTCAGTTCCTCGCGTGCCATAGCGAAACCCCCAGACTCGCGGCCCTGGTTGGGCCGTCGCGAACGACGGTACGAGGGGCCGCGTATGGGCGTCTATGCGTTCAGGCGACTATGCGCGTTGTCGACTAGACCGGGCGCCAGCAGGCTCGTCATACGACGTCTTACGGCGCGTGTGACCAGTCGTGGCAACGGTTGCACCGGGCGGAGTGCGCAACCAGACCCGGTACAAGTCCAACGCCCGCTGCACCGCTTCGGTCGGGGACGCACTGTCGGACAGTTCCAAGATCTCGGCGAGGGCCGCCTCGACAGCGGCCGTGCGCCTCACAGACAGAACCTTGCTACTCACTTCGCGCTCTCCGTCCTGTCGATGTGGTTGGGCGTCACACGCAGGGCAGCGCGGCTGAGTTCGTCAGCACAGGAGCGGCAGACGCCGCCCTGGTGGCCGAGACGGAACGGAGCCTCACAGACTTCGCAGTGGGCCCGCTCGACGGGCCTGGAGGGCGCCTGAGCAACAGCCGGGGCGGTTCGCTCCGGCGTGAAGGTCTTCAGGCGATGAGTGATCAGTCCTGGAACCGACTCGACGCGCTCGGGGAGGTTCTGCGTGAGGCACTGAAGGATCTCGTCACTCCGGTAGTCCTCGCGGAGCCACGGGACAACCCTCGGGGCCAGGCGGTCAATCTCCTGATCAGAGAGCGACAAGCTCTTGTGCAGGCTGAGCCGCACCAGGATGCGACGGGCCTCACGGGCCGTCTCACGCTGGATCTTACGAAGGAAGCCGGATTCCCCATCCCCGCCCCTCTCGGGGCTTTCAGGGGTCGTGTCGGCCGCTTCGGGGGTCTCGGCCGGGGGTTGGGTGTCTTTCTTGCTCTCCGTCTTTCTCCCTATGGGAGAGCCGCCGACAACCCGACCGGTCGCATCCCCGACCGTCGGCGTGCGGTCACTCGGGGAGCCCGCAGACTCCGGGGTGTCCGTGACGGTGGTGACCGTGACCCATCGGCCGGTTTCGGGGTCTTGGAGCTTGGCTCTCTTGACGTAGCCCGCCTCGACCAACTCGTTCATGGCATTGGCGACGGAGCGCCGGCCGTTGGGAACGAGGGCTGCAACCTTCTCGACAGTGGCTCCGCTGCCGGTGGGTAGAGAGAGAAGCCGGACCAACAGGCCCACAGCTTCGAGGCTGAGGCGGCCGTGCCGCGCGATGACGTTGGAGATCTGGACGAAGCCAGAGCTGTGCTTAGTACGCTGTACCTGCATCGAAGACTGAACCTCTTCGGTGTCAGACCCCGGGGTGTTGGTAGCACTGCCGGGGTCACTTCGTTCATGGGGGAGTACTGGCGGCCAGGTGCCGCCGCTGCGGAAGGCTGTTGTCAGTACCGGTCGCCGAGACGGCGAACGGCTGTCACAGCGCGATCAGCGGCCATGTCGGCGCCGTACCGGCGCAGCATGCTCCGGTCTTTCCAGCCGCCTACTTCCATCACGTCTTCCGGGGAGACCCCTGCGGACAGCAGCTCATGAGTCCAGGTATGGCGGTGCATGTGCGGCGCGACATGCCCGTAACCGGCTTGCTCAGAGCGCCGGTTGAGCATCCGGTACAGGCCGCTGTACTTCAGGCGTCCTCGGCCACGGGTGCCGAGCCAGAGCCAGCCACCCCCGGCGTGACGATGCCCTTCACGGGCGCGCAGATAGCGGCGCAGTGCAAGCGTGGTCTTCGGCTGCAACGGCACGATGCGGCCGGCACGGGCCGCACGGGCGCCCTTGACGGGAGGTACCCGCAAGACGCCGTCTTCGAGGTTCAGGCTGTCGATGGTGAGTCTCAACAGCTCATCGGCGCGCACACCTTCGGTGAGTGCCCGGATCATCGCGTGATCGCGGGTGCGCTCGAAGTCCCGCACTCGGGGGCTCCCGCCCCCGGCCACCTTCAGTACGTCCTTTATGAAGTCTTCGCTGAGCGTCTTCGGGGCCGCGTCCTGGGGGACGCTGTATCGCTGCAATCTCTTGTTGTCGTCCCACGGGTGCGGGTGGTCGTACTCCTCGGCCAGCCAGGTGAACAGGTGCCGTAGGTTGCGCTGCTTCGTGTTGGTGCCGCCGGTGAAGCTCTCATGCTGCTTGCGGTCGTGGGTGCGCTGGTACCAGCGGAAGAAGCGGTTCAGGGTGTCGGTGTCGCACGCGGTGAAGTCACCTTCGATGCGTTCCTTCGTCATCCAGTGGTGCAACGCCACGGCCGCGTCACGGTACGCGCCGATGGTGCGCGGAGCGTACGGGCGTCCGTTCCTGTTGGTCCTGGCGCGCAGCGCGTCTGCGTACTCGGCGATCATCGCTTCGCGTTCCGCGGCAGCGGTGGCGCTCTTGCTCTTCGACGGCCTGGCGGTGGGGGAGCCGTCCGGCTCCCTGCTCGCTGCGCGGAGCGGGCTCTTTCGAGCCGTCTCGGCACTGCTCGGCATCCTGGCTCCTTGCGGAGTCTGGGCTAGGCGAGCCTGCCGGCGAGCGTCTTTCTGGGCATGAAAAAAGCCGCTTGGCAGTTCGCCTAGCACTCTGGCTAGGGCTACCAAACGGCTTCTTCAGGCACATCTCCGCACGTCAGTGCGTCTCTGTGCCCCCGGCAGGATTCGAACCTGCGCACACGGCTCCGGAGGCCGTTGCTCTATCCCCTGAGCTACGGGGGCGTGTCGGGCGCGGTGTTCGCGGCGACGGGTAGAACCCTACCAGCTCTTTCAGGGGTGATTGCCACGGGTTTTGGTGCGGGGAGGGGTGGTTCGTGGGGAGCGTGTAGGGGCCGTCCCGGACGGCGGGCGGGCGTCCCGCGCAAGGTGGAACGGCCGTCTCGCGCGGGTCGGGCAGGGCGCGCCGGCCGAGGCGGACCGGGCGACCCGTAGCGGGCGGACCGAGCGTCCCCCACGGGGTGGAAGTGGGGAAAAGCCGGACGCGGCGGTGGGTGCGGACCTACTCTCGAGTTGTGCCAGGCGCGTCCGGTCGGGTGCTTGTTGTGGACGACAACAAGGTCATCCGGCAGCTGATCAGGGTCAACCTCGAACTGGAGGGTCTCGAGGTCGTGACCGCGGCCGACGGTGCCGAGTGTCTGGATGTCGTGCATCAGGTGCGGCCCGATGTCGTGACGCTCGATGTCGTCATGCCTCGGCTGGACGGGCTGCGAACCGCCGCCAGGCTCCGTGCCGATCCCCGGACCCGGAATCTTCCCCTCGCCATCGTGAGCGCCTGCACTCAGCACGAGGTCGAGAGCGGGCTCGATGTGGGTGTCGATGCCTTTCTCGCCAAGCCTTTCGAACCTGCCGAACTCGTGCGGATCGTCAGGCAGTTGATGGAGCGGCGAGGGCGTGGCGGCAACGCGGGGGGCGGTGAGGGCGGCTCGCCGTCGTTCGAGAGTGCCTTCGGGGCCGCCACCGAGGTCGAGGAAACCGAGCGCGCAGGCCGCGCCAGCCACTGACCGGCCGCGTCGGCACTGACCCATCGTCGCCGGGCCACGACCCGGCCTGACCATCGTCGCCGGGCCACTGACCCCGCCTGACCGTCCTCGCCGGGTCGCTGCCCCGGCCGCGCCAGCCACGGAGAAGCGCGACGGTCACCGAGAAGTACCAAGGTCACCGAGACTCCGCCCGCCAACCCTCTGCCTGGCCCCGCCGACTAACCCCTGCCCGTCCCCGCCCGCCATCCCCCCTGCCCAGCCCGGCCCCGCAACGCCCGTAGGCCCGCCCCCCCCACCGGCCAGGCGCCCCTCGCCCCCGGCCACGCGCGCCCCCACCCATCCGCCACCCCAGCTTCCAACCCCACCCCAGCCCTCACCCCCCGTCCACATCCCGGACCCTCCCCAAATCGACTCGCCTACCCACCCCCCTCCTCCCCTACGCTTGTCCCGTGACCCCCGTCGAGCTCTCCCGTACCGTGCTGCGCGCGGTGCGTCGTGCTGTCGATGACGGGGAGCTGAGTGTCGCTGTGCCCGCGCGTGCCGTGGTGACGCCGCCGGGGCCGGGTGGGTGTGGGGATTACGCCACGAACATCGCCCTCCAGCTGGCGCGGCCGGCCGGGCGGGGGCCCCTGGAGGTCGCCGAGATCCTGCGGCCGCACCTCAGTGGCGCCGCCGGTGTCGCGGACGTCGCGATCACCGGGCCCGGCTTCCTGAACATCAGCCTCGGCGCCGGGGCACCCGCCGCGCTCGCGCACCACGTCCTGACGCAGGGCACGCGGTACGGGCACAGTGACGTCCTCGCCGGGCAGGTCGTCGAGCTGCGCGTGCCGTACGACGCCCGTGCCGAGGTCGTCGCCGACACCCTCGTACGGATCGTCGCCACCCAGGGCGGCCGTGCCGAGGTGCGGCACGCCGAGCCGGTGAATCTGCGGCCCGTGCCGGCGCCGGAGGATCCCGCGCCGCTCGGCCCCGATGCCGCCCGCTGGGCCCTGCTCCACCCCGCACCCCACGACCGGCCCCGGATCACCGCCGACCACCTCGTCCAGCGTGAGAGCAACCCTCTCTTCCGCGTCCGGTACGCCCACGCCCGCACCCGGGCCCTCAGCCGCAACGCCGCCGCACTTGGATATGTCAGCGACCCCAGTCACGTATCCCATGAGTCTCACGTATCCCATGAGTCTCAGGAGCTTGAGTCTCAGGAACACGATCTCCTTGCCGCCCTCGGCGACTACCCCCACGCCCTCCGCATCGCCGCGAGCCACCGCACCCCCGACCGGCTCGCCCGGCATCTCGTCGTCACCGCCGACGCCCTCCTCGCCTTTCAGCACGCCGTGCTGCCGCTCGGCGACGAGAAACCCTCGGCCGCCCACCGCGCCCGGCTCGCGCTCGCCGAAGCCGCCGGGACGGTGCTGGCCGGCGGCCTGTCCCTGCTCGGCATCAGTGCCCCTGACTATCTGTGAGAGAAGAATGAGCCGTTCCGCACACCCCGCCGGGCCCCGTCACGCCGATGTCCTCCACGAGGGCCACTACTCCGCGCCGCCCGCCGACCTCAACGCCCTCGATCCGAAGGTCTGGGCGCACACCGTCAGCCGTACGGAGGGGGGAGTCGTCAGCGTCGGGGGGATCGAAGTGACGCGGCTCGCCGAGGAGTTCGGCACTCCCGCCTACTTCGTCGACGAGGCCGACTTCCGGGCCCGCGCCCGTGCCTGGCGTACCGCCTTCGGGCACGACGCCGATGTCTTCTACGCCGGTAAGGCCTTCCTCTCGCGGGCCATCGTGCGGTGGCTGCACGAGGAAGGGCTCAATCTGGATGTGTGTTCCGGTGGCGAGCTCTCCACCGCCCTGTCCGCCGGTATGCCTGCCGACCGGATCGCCTTCCACGGCAACAACAAGTCGGAAACCGAGATTCGTACGGCCATCGAGGCCGGCGTCGGGCGTATCGTCCTCGACTCCTTCCAGGAGATCGTGCGCGTCGCCCACATCGCGCAGTCCCTCGGCAAGCGGCAGCGGGTGCAGATCCGGGTGACGGTCGGCGTCGAGGCGCACACCCACGAGTTCATCGCCACCGCGCACGAGGACCAGAAGTTCGGGATCGCCCTCGCCGACGGGCAGGCCGCCGAGGCCGTGCGGCGGGCGCTCGCCCTCGACGGGCTCGAACTCATCGGGATTCACAGCCACATCGGGTCGCAGATCTTCGACATGGCGGGCTTCGAAGTCGCCGCCCGGCGCGTGGTGTCGCTGCTCGCCGCCGTTCGTGACGAGCACGGTGTCGAGCTGCCCGAGATCGACCTCGGTGGCGGTCTCGGCATCGCGTACACCAGCGAGGACGACCCGCGTGAGCCGCACGAGATCGCCAAGGCGCTGGGCGAGATCGTGACGCGTGAGTGCGAGGCCGCCAAGCTGCGGACGCCCCGTATCTCCGTCGAGCCGGGGCGCGCCATCGTCGGACCGACCGCCTTCACGCTCTACGAGGTCGGCACCATCAAGCCGCTCGACGGGCTGCGGACGTACGTCTCCGTGGACGGAGGCATGTCGGACAACATCCGCACCGCGCTGTACGACGCCGAGTACAGCGTCGCTCTCGTGTCGCGCACGAGCGACGCCGAGCCCATGCTCGTCCGCGTCGTCGGCAAGCACTGCGAGAGCGGCGACATCGTGGTCAAGGACGCGTTCCTGCCCGCCGACCTGGCCCCGGGCGACCTCATCGCCGTCCCGGCCACCGGTGCGTACTGCCGCTCCATGGCCAGCAACTACAACCACGCGCTGCGCCCGCCGGTCGTCGCCGTGAACGACGGCGAGGCACGGGTGATCGTCCGCCGTGAGACGGAGGAGGACCTCCTGCGTCTCGATGTCGGTTGACCGATAGGCCATGCCCCGAGTCATTCCATGGGCCAACCTATTGAGGCCATGGAAGCCGTGGAAGCCATGGAATGACTCGGGTGGAAGATCTCCTGCGTCCGGCTACCAGAATAATGAAATAGATGTCTCACGATCCGGACGAAGGATAGAAACTCCCGTCCGGTGAGTGAGACTGGTCCAACCGAAGACGGTATGAGGAAACGAGGTCGGATGATGCGTACGCGTCCGCTGAAGGTGGCGCTGCTGGGCTGTGGGGTTGTCGGCTCAGAGGTGGCGCGCATCATGACGACGCACGCCGACGATCTCGCGGCCAGGATCGGCGCCCCGGTCGAGCTGGCCGGTGTCGCCGTCCGGCGGCCCTCCAAGGTCCGCGAGGGCATCCCGGCCGACCTCGTCACCACCGACGCCACCGCGCTCGTCAAACGCGGCGACATCGACGTGGTCGTGGAGGTCATCGGCGGCATCGAGCCCGCCCGTACGCTCATCACCACCGCCTTCGAGCACGGCGCCTCCGTCGTCTCCGCCAACAAGGCGCTCCTCGCCCAGGACGGCGCGGCCCTGCACGCCGCCGCCGAGGAGCACGGCAAGGACCTCTATTACGAGGCCGCCGTCGCCGGCGCCATCCCGCTGATCCGGCCGCTGCGCGAGTCCCTCGCCGGCGACAAGATCAACCGGGTGATGGGCATCGTCAACGGGACGACCAACTTCATCCTCGACAAGATGGACTCCACCGGCGCCGGGTATCAGGAGGCCCTCGACGAGGCCACCGCCCTGGGGTACGCCGAGGCCGACCCGACCGCCGATGTCGAAGGCTTCGACGCCGCCGCCAAGGCCGCCATCCTCGCCGGAATCGCCTTCCACACGCGCGTGCGCCTCGACGACGTCTACCGCGAGGGCATGACCGAGGTCACCTCCGCCGACTTCGCCTCGGCGAAGGAGATGGGCTGCACCATCAAGCTGCTCGCCATCTGTGAGCGGGCCGCGGACGGGGGCTCGGTCACCGCGCGCGTGCACCCGGCCATGATTCCGCTGAGCCACCCGCTCGCCTCCGTGCGCGGCGCGTACAACGCCGTGTTCGTCGAGTCGGACGCCTCCGGGCAGCTCATGTTCTACGGGCCGGGCGCCGGCGGCGCTCCCACCGCCTCCGCCGTCCTGGGCGACCTCGTGGCCGTCTGCCGCAACAAGCTCAGCGGCACGACCGGGCCCGGCGAGTCGGCGTACGCCGCCCTGCCCGTCTCGTCCATGGGCGAGGTCGTCACGCGCTACCACATCAGCCTTGATGTGGCGGACAAACCGGGTGTTCTCGCCCAGGTGGCCACCGTCTTCGCCGAGCACGGTGTGTCCATCGATACGGTTCGTCAGCAGGGGAAGGGCGGCGAGGCCTCTCTCGTCGTCGTCACCCATCGAGCGTCCGACGCGTCCCTGAACGGGACCGTCGAGGCGCTGCGCAGCCTCGACACCGTGCGGGGTGTCGCCAGCATCATGCGGGTTGAAGGAGAGTAACCAGCAATGACCCACCAGTGGCGCGGAATCATCGAGGAGTACCGGGACCGGCTGCCGGTATCCGACAGCACGCCGGTCGTGACGCTCCGCGAGGGCGGTACGCCGCTCGTGCCCGCGCAGGTGCTCTCCGAGCGCACGGGCTGCGAGGTCCACCTCAAGGTGGAGGGCGCGAACCCCACCGGGTCCTTCAAGGACCGCGGTATGACCATGGCCATCAGCAAGGCCAAGGAGGAGGGCGCGAAGGCGGTCATCTGCGCCTCCACCGGCAACACGTCCGCCTCCGCCGCCGCGTACGCGGTGCGGGCCGGCATGGTTTCGGCCGTGCTCGTCCCGCAGGGCAAGATCGCGCTCGGCAAGATGGGCCAGGCGCTCATCCACGGCGCGAAGATCCTCCAGGTCGACGGCAACTTCGACGACTGTCTGACGCTGGCGCGCGCGCTGTCCGACAACTACCCGGTGGCGCTGGTCAATTCGGTCAACCCGGTGCGCATCGAGGGCCAGAAGACCGCCGCGTTCGAGATCGTGGACATGCTCGGCGACGCGCCCGACATCCACGTCCTGCCGGTGGGCAACGCGGGCAACATCACCGCGTACTGGAAGGGCTACACGGAGTACGCCACCGACGGCATCGCCACGCGGACCCCGCGCATGTGGGGCTTCCAGGCCTCCGGCTCCGCGCCCATCGTGCGCGGCGAGATCGTCAAGGACCCGTCGACCATCGCCACCGCGATCCGCATCGGCAACCCGGCCTCGTGGAAGTTCGCGCTGGCCGCGCGGGACGAGTCGGGCGGCCTCATCGACGAGGTGACGGACCGTGAAATCCTGCGCGCCTACCGGCTGTTGGCCGCGCAGGAGGGTGTCTTCGTCGAGCCCGCCTCCGCCGCTTCCGTCGCCGGTCTCCTCAAGGCCGCCGAGCAGGGCAAGGTCGACCCGGGCCAGACGATCGTCTGCACGGTGACCGGCAACGGCCTCAAGGACCCCGACTGGGCCGTCGCGGGCGCCCCGCAGCCCGTCACGGTCCCCGTGGACGCGGCGACGGCGGCGGAGCGGCTCGGTCTGGCGTAAAGCCGTCGGAAAGCTGTGGGAAATCCGCCAGGGCCGGACCACACGCGGCCCGGCCCTGGCGGAAAGCCGCCTGGCGGGAATCCGCCAGAGGCAGCCGGACACGGTCACAGGCAGGCGGAAACCGCCAGGAGCCGACGGCGAAAAGCGCCCGAAGCCGACGGAAACCGCCTGACGCGGGGCGCACCCCTACGGCAACCCGACAGGGGGTGCACAGGGGGCTTACGACACGCATCGTGCGCCTCCTGTGCGCCCTATGTCGCCACAGAACCTTCCTTCGATAGGCTGTACCGAACCCGCCCGCCGCATATGCCGCGGTGCCGCGCCGTCATTACGGCCTCCGGGTCTTCGTACGCATCGCAGTTCATCTCATCGAGTTCATCGAAGTTCATCGCAGTTCATCGAAAATCTCGTACATCACGCAGCTCAAGGAGAGTCTTCGAGCGATGGCCGGTCCAGCGTTCCGCGCCGCCGCCGTCCGGGTGCGCGTCCCCGCCACCAGCGCCAATCTCGGGCCGGGCTTCGACGCCTTCGGCCTGTCACTGGGGCTGTACGACGACGTGGTCGTCCGGGTGGCCGACTCCGGGCTGCACATCGACATCGCAGGTGAGGGCAGTGAAACGCTGCCCCGCGACGAGAGTCATCTCCTCGTACGCTCCCTGCGCACCGCCTTCGACCTGCTGGGCGGACAGCCGCGCGGCCTCGAGATCGTCTGCGCCAACCGCATCCCGCACGGACGGGGCCTCGGCTCCTCGTCGGCCGCCATCTGCGCCGGAATCGTCGCCGCGCGTGCCGTGACCATAGGCGGGGACACCAAGCTCGACGACACCGCGCTCCTGGAGCTCGCCACCGAGATCGAGGGACACCCCGACAATGTCGCGGCCTGTCTGCTCGGCGGTTTCACGCTCTCCTGGATGGAGGCCGGCGCTGCGCGGGCGATCAGGATGGATCCCGCCGATTCCATCGTTCCGGTGGTTTTCGTACCGGGGAAGCCGGTTCTCACCGAGACCGCGCGCGGACTGCTGCCGCGCACCGTGCCGCATGTCGACGCCGCCGCCAACGCGGGCCGTGCCGCACTGCTCGTCGAGGCACTGACCCGGCGCCCCGAGCTGCTGCTGCCCGCCACCGAGGACCGGTTGCACCAGGAGTACCGCGCCCCGGCGATGCCCGAGAGTGCGGCCCTCGTGGAGCGGCTGCGTGCCGACGGCATCCCCGCGGTGATCTCCGGCGCGGGCCCCACAGTCCTCGCCCTGGCGGACCCGGCGTCGGCCGACAAAATCGCCGATCTCGCAGGTCAGGGCTGGGCCGCCAACCGGCTGGACCTCGACGCCCAGGGGGCGTGCGTGCTTCCGCTCGCACCCGTCGGGGTCAATTAAGCGCGCACGGTTGCCGGATTTGGAGAGGGGGAATGTTTGTTGGATCCGGTAGTGTTAACCTCAAGTCTGCACCCGACCCCACCATGGCGAGGTGCTTCACGTCCCCGTCCGGGACAACCATTCTTCCGGGAGCCTCCCAAACTGCTTTGTGCGATGCATTGGGCGCTATGCGCTGAGCAGTGCTGAGCACGGCTCCGGAACCGGCGTGATCGAGCCGATGACACCGCAATTCAGTGCCTCGGTTCCGGAATCGTCATCACCAGTTATGTCTTCCGCCGCTTCGGCGGACAACCGCCCCGGCACGGTCCATACAAAGAGGACCAAATCCGGACAGCACAACCGGTCGCCGAGCCAGACAGGCCGACGTCCGCTCCAGGGAAGGACCCTTCGTGAGCGACACCACCGATCTGATGGGCGCACGTGTCGAGGAGACCGCTGCCGCGCCCGCCACGGACGCCTCCGCGCCTGCCACCGGTGCCGGGTCCCGGCGGCGCCGCGGTACCGGCCTCGAGGGCATGGTGCTGGCCGAGCTGCAGCAGGTCGCATCCGGCCTCGGCATCAGGGGCACCGCGCGTATGCGCAAGAGCCAGCTGATCGAGGTCATCAAGGAGGCGCAGGCGGGCGGAGGTGCTCCGGCCAAGGCCGAGACCGCCACCGAGACCAAGCCGAAGCGCCGGGCCACCTCGAAGGCTCGTACGGGTGACGAGGCCGCGGCCCCGGCCGAGAAGAAGGCCGCCGCGAAGCCCGCCGCCGAGACGGCCGTGGCCCAGCAGCAGATCGAGATTCCCGGCCAGCCCGCCAGCGAGGACGCCCCCGCGGGCGAGCGTCGCCGTCGTCGGGCCGTCGCCGAGGCCGGCAGCCCCGAGACGGTCACCGCCGAGGCGAAGAGCGAGCCGAAGGCCGAGACTCCGGTCCAGGCGCAGGGCGACGCCGAGGGCGACGGCCGTCAGGGCCGCCGCGACCGCCGTGACCGCGACCGGGGCGGCCGTGACCGCGACCGCCGTGGCGGCAAGGGCGACGAGCAGCAGGGCGGCCAGGGTGGCGGCCAGCAGCGTCAGGAGCGCCAGGACCGTCAGCAGCAGCAGCAGGGCGGCGGCGGTCGTCAGGACCGCCAGGACCGTCAGCAGCGTGACAGCGGCCCGCAGGACGACTTCGACGACGAGGGCGGCCGCCGTGGCCGCCGTGGGCGTTACCGCGACCGCCGTGGCCGTCGTGGCCGTGACGAGTTCGGTGCCGCCGGTGCGGGCGAGCCGCAGCTTGCCGACGACGACGTCCTGATCCCCGTCGCGGGCATCCTCGACATCCTCGACAACTACGCGTTCATCCGGACGTCGGGCTACCTGCCCGGTCCGAACGACGTGTACGTCTCCCTCGCCCAGGTCCGCAAGAACGGTCTGCGCAAGGGTGACCACGTCACCGGCGCGGTCCGGCAGCCGAAGGACGGCGAGCGCCGCGAGAAGTTCAACGCGCTGGTCCGCCTCGACTCCCAGAACGGCATGGCGCCCGAATCCGGGCGTGGACGCCCGGAGTTCAACAAGCTGACGCCGCTGTACCCGCAGGACCGGCTCCGTCTGGAGACCGACCCGGGCGTGCTGACCACCCGCATCATCGACCTCGTCGCGCCGATCGGTAAGGGCCAGCGCGGTCTGATCGTGGCCCCGCCGAAGACCGGCAAGACCATGATCATGCAGGCGATCGCCAACGCGATCACGCACAACAACCCCGAGTGCCACCTGATGGTCGTCCTGGTCGACGAGCGTCCGGAAGAGGTCACCGACATGCAGCGGTCGGTCAAGGGCGAGGTCATCTCCTCGACCTTCGACCGCCCGGCCGAGGACCACACCACGGTCGCCGAGCTCGCCATCGAGCGCGCCAAGCGTCTGGTGGAGCTGGGTCACGACGTCGTCGTCCTGCTCGACTCGATCACGCGTCTGGGCCGTGCGTACAACCTCGCCGCCCCGGCCTCCGGCCGCATCCTGTCCGGTGGTGTCGACTCGACCGCGCTGTACCCGCCGAAGCGCTTCTTCGGTGCCGCGCGCAACATCGAGGACGGCGGTTCGCTGACCATCCTCGCGACCGCGCTCGTCGACACCGGGTCCCGCATGGACGAGGTCATCTTCGAGGAGTTCAAGGGCACCGGCAACGCGGAGCTCAAGCTCGACCGGAAGCTCGCCGACAAGCGCATCTTCCCGGCGGTGGACGTCGACGCGTCCGGTACCCGCAAGGAAGAGATCCTGCTCGGCAGCGACGAGCTCGCCGTCACCTGGAAGCTGCGTCGTGTGCTGCACGCGCTCGACCAGCAGCAGGCGATCGAGCTGCTCCTCGACAAGATGAAGCAGACGAAGTCGAACGCCGAGTTCCTGCTCCAGATCCAGAAGACGACGCCGGGCCAGGGCAACGGCAACGACTGACGTCAGCTGGGCAAGAAGGACAAAGGGCCGCCCCCGTCACGCATGTGACGGGGGCGGCCCTTTGTGCTGTCCGGGACAGGTGTACGATCGCGGTTCTTTGAAGCTTCTCAGCATGTTCGAAGCTTCCTCGCATCTTTGAAGATCTTTCGAATTCGCCTGTCTCTGGGGGGACTTGAGTGGATACGTCCATGTCCGGGAACGGTCGTCACAGACGTCGGATACGCATCGCCGTGCCCGTCGCGGCGGCGGGCCTGGCGGCCGCGGTCGCCGGCGCGCTCCTGATGTCGTCCGCGAACGCCGCCACCGCCGCCACGCCGCCGACGCCGACCGTCAAGCCCAGCATCTCCGCGCCCACCCTGGCCGAGCTGAAGAAGCGCGTCGCGGGCGCCGTCGCCGGTGACGACACCGCGGGCCAGACGACCAAGAAGTCGTCGCTGAGCGCCGGCACGAACAGCGCCGGTACCAGCACCGCGACGGTCGACCCGAAGATCATCGGCGGCACCACGACCACCATCTCCACGGCCCCGTGGATGGCGCAGCTCTGGTACTACGACGACAAGGGCACCACCGACGAGAGCGACGACCTCGGCTTCTTCTGCGGCGGTTCCGTCGTGTCGCCGACGAAGATCCTCACCGCCTCGCACTGCGTCAAGGGCTACAACTGGAACAAGTACGGCGCCGTCCTCACCGGCACCGCCCAGCTGCCGACCAGTGACAGCTCCGGCAACACCGACCTGCACGGCGGCACCGTCTCGCTGCCCCTGCGGCAGTGGAACCACCCGTCGTACAACGCGACGACCGTCGACAACGACATCGCGGTCATCACGCTGGACAGGCCCGTCACGGCCAAGCCGATCCGCATGACGACGTCCGGCGACACCGCCTCGTACGCGTCCGGCACCAACGCGACGCTCTACGGCTGGGGCCGCACCAGCTCCACCACGCAGGACATCTCCGAGACGCTGAAGACGGCCACGCTGCCGATCAAGTCCGACAGCACCTGCAACACCGCCATGAAGTCGGTCCTCGGTGAGGACGACTTCATCGAGGGCCACATGGTCTGCGCGGGCACCGCGGCGACCGGCAGCGACACCGGCACCACCACGGCGTGCAACGGCGACTCCGGCGGCCCGCTGATCGTGAAGGACTCGGCCGGCAACCCCCGGATCGTCGGCGTCGTCTCCTGGGGCGTCGAGGACTGCGTCGCGAAGGGCGCGTACGGCGTCTTCTCGAAGGTCAGCACGTACGTCGGTGCCGCGTACCCGCGCGTCGACGACGGCAACCTGAGCCGTGACCACAAGGCCGACCTGTGGGTGCGCAACTCGTCCACCAAGACGGGTTACGAGAAGGACTCCACCGGCACGGGGTTCGGCGCGCGCCAGTCGTGGGACAAGTGGGACGGCGTCAACGTCGTGCTCCAGGCCGATCTGAACCGGGACGGCGTCGAGGACCTCGTGGTCCGCGACAGCGCCACCGGCAACGTCTTCTGGTCCCACTACGTGTTGGCGAGCGACAGCTGGTCCACCGACCAGATCTTCAGCAACTGGAAGACCCGCACCCGCATCATCGCTCCCGGCGACATCAACGGCGACTACCTGCCCGACCTGCTCTCGGTCGACTCCGGCGGCGTCCTGTGGCTCTACCCGGGCAAGGGCAACGGCACCTTCTCGGCGCGGGTCCAGGTCAGCTCCGGCTGGAACCAGTACAACACCGTGCGAGGCCACGGCGACTTCACCGGCGACGGCAAGGCCGACCTGCTCGCGCGCAACAAGAGCACCGGGGACCTGTACCTGTACAAGGGCACCGGCAAGTCCGGCACGGGCGCCTTCTCCAGCCGTATCAAGGTCCGCAGCGCCTGGACCGGCTACAACGCCTTCGACGCGGTCGGTGACATCACCGGCGACGGCAAGGCCGACTTCCTGGCCCGTACGCCCGGCGGCACGCTCTACCTGTACAAGGGCACCGGCAAGGCGACCAGCGAGATCTTCGCCACAAGGGTCTCCGTCGGTACCGATTTCAAGCAGTACGACATTTTCGGCTGAAATCGCAGGTGAGCGGGGTTTCCCCGGATTCACCGATCACGCAGCGTGCCCACCGCTCCACGCGGTGGGCACGCTGCGTTGTGCAACCCTTTCCCGAGTTTCCCCGTCTGACCGTACGGAGTGACCATGGAGCAGTGCGTGTCACGACCAGACGGGCTTGGCCCTGAAAGCAGGGGTATCCGACCGCAGAGGGACTGAGGAGCACATGCCTGCCGAGAGCACGCCGGAACCCGGCATACCGGGGGAGCCCGGCACGAGCGCCGCTCGCCCCCGTGCGAAGGGGCGCCGCCGCAAGGCCCGCAGCGCGCGCCGCAAGGCCCTCCTCGTCACGGCCTGGACCGCCGCGGGCATCGTCGTGCTCGGCGGCACGGGCGCCGGGATCCTGTACTTCAAGCTCAACAGCAACCTCAAGAGCGTCGACATCAACCAGGCCCTCGGCACCGACCGGCCGACGAAGGTCGACAACGGCTCCGAGAACATCCTGGTCCTGGGCTCCGACACCCGCTCCGGCACGAACAAGAAGCTGGGCGGCGGCACCGACGACGGCAGCGCCCGCTCCGACACCGCGATGATCGTGCACGTGTACCAGGGCCACAAGAAGGCCAGCGTGGTCTCCATACCCCGCGACACCCTCGTCGAGCGGCCCTCCTGCACCGACACCAAGGGCGTCACGCACGACGCGGCCTCCAGCGTGATGTTCAACTCCGCGTACTCCACCGGTGGCGCCGCCTGCGCGGTGAAGACCGTCGAGTCCATCACCGGTATCCGCATGGACCACTACATCGAGGTCGACTTCAGCGGCTTCGAGAAGCTCATCGACGACCTCGGCGGGGTGGAGATCACCACCACCAAGGACATCTCCGACTCGGACAGCCATCTGAACCTGAAGGCCGGCACGCACACGCTCAACGGCCAGCAGGCGCTCGGCCTGGTCCGCACCCGGCACGGCGTGGGCGACGGCTCCGACCTCGGCCGCATCCAGCTCCAGCAGGCCTTCATCAAGGCCCTGGTCAACCAGGTCAAGCACATCGGAGTGCTGTCCAGCCCGACGAAGCTGGTCAAGCTCGCCAACACCGCGACCAAGGCCATCACCACCGACTCGGACATCGGCTCGGTCACCGACCTCGCGTCCTTCGCCGACGGCCTCAAGGGCATCAGCTCGTCGAAGATGAACATGGTCACGATGCCGGTCCAGTACGACAGCGCGAACGCCAACCGCGTCCTCGTCGACACCGCCAAGGCCGAGCTGGTCTGGAAGGCGCTGAAGAACGACCAGGCGATCCCGAAGTCGGCCACCAAGGGCACGGCCACGGGCACGGCGAAGGGCGTCGTCAGCTCGTCCTGAGCCCTTTGACGGAGCTCGGGAATAGATCGCAGCGGCCCCCGGTTTTGGGGGATGCGGCCAGTCCTGGCAGACTGGTACGTCGGCTCCGGTTCACGCACCCGCAATCCGCGGTGGCGACCCGGCGCCCTCCCGAAACTAGGAGACACCTTGAAGCGCGACATCCACCCCGAGTACGTCGAGACGCAGGTCAGCTGCACCTGTGGCGCGTCGTTCACCACCCGTAGCACGATCTCCAGCGGCACCATCCGTGCCGAGGTCTGCTCCGAGTGCCACCCGTTCTACACGGGCAAGCAGAAGATCCTCGACACCGGTGGCCGTGTGGCCCGCTTCGAGGCCCGCTTCGGCAAGGCTGCCGCTGCCAACAAGTAGCGAGCCCACAGCGCCGGTCTTCGGCGTCCCCGGCACGGGGGCGCCGGGACCGGCGCTTTGCGGTGCAGCCCCTATTCGTCTTACCTACGTCCCTGAGCCCACACTGGAGCTGGGGACAGTCCATTGGAGCCGGAGATGTTCGAGGCGGTCGAGGAACTGATCGGCGAGCACGCCGATCTGGAGAAGAAGCTCGCTGACCCGTCGGTCCACGCCGACCAGGCCAACGCGCGCAAGCTCAACAAGCGCTACGCCGAGCTGACCCCGATCGTCGCGACGTACCGCTCCTGGAAGCAGACCGGGGACGACATCGGGACCGCGAAGGAGCTCGCGGCCGACGACCCCGACTTCGCCGCCGAGGTCAAGGACCTGGAGAAGCAGCGCGAGGAGCTCACCGAGAAGCTCCGTCTGCTGCTGGTCCCGCGCGACCCCAGCGACGAAAAGGACGTCATCCTGGAGGTCAAGGCGGGCGCCGGCGGCGACGAGTCCGCCCTGTTCGCGGGCGACCTGCTGCGCATGTACCTGCGCTATGCCGAGCGCGCCGGCTGGAAGACCGAGATCATCGACGCCACCGAGTCCGAGCTCGGCGGCTACAAGGACGTTCAGGTCGCCGTGAAGACCAAGGGCGGCCAGGGTGCCACCGAGCCCGGCCAGGGCGTCTGGGCGCGCCTGAAGTACGAGGGCGGAGTGCACCGCGTGCAGCGCGTGCCGTCGACCGAGTCGCAGGGCCGTATCCACACCTCCGCGGCCGGTGTCCTGGTCACGCCCGAGGCCGAAGAGGTCGACGTCGAGATCCACGCGAACGACCTGCGCATCGACGTCTACCGTTCGTCGGGCCCCGGCGGCCAGTCCGTCAACACGACCGACTCCGCGGTGCGCATCACGCACATTCCCACCGGAGTCGTCGCCTCCTGCCAGAACGAGAAGAGCCAGCTGCAGAACAAGGAGCAGGCGATGCGTATCCTGCGCTCCAGGCTCCTCGCGGCGGCACAGGAGGAAGCGGAGCGGGAGGCCGCCGACGCCCGTCGCAGCCAGGTCCGTACCGTCGACCGTTCCGAGAAGATCCGTACGTACAACTTCCCGGAGAATCGCATCTCGGACCACCGCGTCGGCTTCAAGGCGTACAACTTGGACCAGGTGCTCGACGGGGACCTCGACGCGGTCATCCAGGCCTGCGTCGACGCCGACTCGGCCGCCAAGCTCGCGGCCGCGTAAAGCCGAACACAGCCTCGTAAGGCCGTACTTGTCAGGCCGTACGACAACAGCTCAGCCCCGGAGGACCAGCGTGAACCTGCTGCTCGCGGAAGTGGCCCAGGCCACCCAGCGGCTGGCCGACGCCGGCGTGCCCTCGCCGCGCAACGACGCGGAGGAGCTCGCCGCCTTCGTGCACGGCGTGAAGCGGGGCGAGCTGCACACCGTCAAGGACACGGACTTCGACGCCCGTTACTGGGAGGTGACCGCGCGCCGCGAGGCCCGCGAGCCGCTCCAGCACATCACCGGCCATGCCTACTTCCGGTACCTGGAACTCCAGGTGGGGCCGGGGGTGTTCGTCCCGCGCCCGGAGACCGAGTCCGTCGTCGGCTGGGCCATAGACGCCGTCCGCGCGATGGATGTCGTCGAGCCGCTGATCGTCGATCTCTGTACCGGCTCGGGCGCCATCGCGCTCGCCCTCGCGCAGGAGGTCCCGCGCTCCCGTGTGCACGCCGTGGAGCTGTCCGAGGACGCCCTCCAGTGGACGCGCAAGAACGTCGAGGGGTCCAGGGTCGACCTGCGCCAGGGAGACGCTCTGGACGCCTTCCACGACCTCGACGGCGAAGTGGACCTGGTGATCTCCAACCCGCCGTACATCCCGCTCACGGAGTGGGAGTACGTCGCTCCGGAGGCCCGGGACTACGATCCCGAACTCGCCCTGTTCTCAGGGGAGGACGGACTCGACCTCATCCGCGGCATCGAGCGCACCGCGCACCGGCTGCTGCGCCCGGGCGGTGTCGTCGTCATCGAGCACGCCGACACCCAGGGCGGGCAGGTGCCGTGGATCTTCACCGAGGAGCGGGGCTGGGCCGACGCGGCCGACCACCCGGACCTCAACAACCGGCCGCGGTTCGCGACCGCACGCAAGGCGATGCCGTGAGCGCGCGCATCGTGATCCCCAGCCAGCAGTACGTGTACGAGGAGGCCCGCTAAATGGCACGGCGATACGACACCAATGACGCGACCGACCGCACCACCGGTCTGCGTGAGGCCGCGTCCGCCGTCCGCCGTGGCGAGCTGGTGGTCCTCCCGACCGACACTGTGTACGGCATCGGCGCCGACGCGTTCTCCTCGGAGGCCGTCGCCGACCTCCTGGAGGCCAAGGGCCGGGGCCGCAACATGCCCACCCCTGTCCTCATCGGCTCCCCGAACACGTTGCACGGCCTGGTCACGGACTTCTCCGAGATGGCCTGGGAGCTCGTCGACGCGTTCTGGCCGGGCGCGCTCACCCTCGTCGCCAAGCACCAGCCGTCCCTCCAGTGGGACCTGGGGGACACCCGGGGCACCGTAGCCATCCGTATGCCGCTGCACCCGGTCGCCATCGAACTGCTGACGGAGGTCGGTCCGATGGCCGTCTCCTCCGCGAACCTCACGGGCCACCCGGCTCCCGAGGACTGTGACGCCGCGCAGGAGATGCTCGGCGACTCCATCTCGGTCTACCTGGACGGCGGCCCGACCCCGGGCATCGTGCCGTCCTCGATCGTCGACGTGACCGGCAAGGTGCCCGTGCTGCTGCGCGAGGGGGCACTGTCGGCGGAGGAGCTCCGGAAGGTCGTACCCGACCTCGAGGTGGCGAATTGACAGCCCCTGACGCGGGGCGTGGCATAGGCACGGGGATCACGGGGACCAGTGGGTTCTCCAGGGGGTCCTTCCGCATCCTCCACGTCAGCACCGGCAACGTGTGCCGCTCGCCGATCACCGAGCGGCTGACCCGGCACGCCCTGGCGGACCGGCTCGGCGACCCCCTGTGGGGCGGTCTGATCGTGGAGAGCGCGGGCACCTGGGGCCATGAGGGCGCGCCCATGGAGGCCAACGCCGAGACGGTCCTCGCCGACTTCGGCGCGGACCCCTCCGGCTTCGTCGGCCGCGAACTCCTCGACGACCACGTCATCCGCGCCGACCTGGTCCTGACGGCCACCCGCGACCACCGCGCCCAGGTCATCTCCATGGGCCACTCGGCGGGCCTGCGCACCTTCACCCTGAAGGAGTTCACCCGCCTCGTACGAGCGATAGACCCGGCCACCCTGCCTCCCCTGGAGGACGGCGTGATCGAACGCGCGCGTGCGCTGGTGCGGGCCGCCGCCGCTCTACGCGGGTGGCTCCTGGCCCCCACGGCGGAGGCGGACGAGGTGTACGACCCGTACGGGGCGCCGCTGCCGTTCTTCCGGTCGATCGGGGACGAGATCAACGAGGCGCTGGATCCGGTGGTGACCGCGCTGACCGGGGTGCGCGCGCGGGCCTAGGCCACCGCCGGGCTCTGATCACACGGCACCCGGCGGTGTCGGCCGCGGCACCCGGCAGGGCGTAACACCGGGCGTCCCAACGGTCCCGGTTCTACATTGGACGTAGCGCGTCCCCGCCGAGGTCCGGAGTCCATCATGCCGGTCGCACAAACGCTTGAAGTGGATGTCCTGCGTCGACAGGACCCCGAGCTCGCCGAGATCCTCCTCGGGGAACTGGACCGGCAGTCGACGACGCTCCAGTTGATCGCGGCCGAGAACTTCACCTCGCCGGCCGTGCTGGCCGCGCTGGGGTCGCCGCTGGCGAACAAGTACGCCGAGGGGTATCCGGGCGCCCGGCACCACGGCGGATGCGAGATCGTCGACGTCGCCGAGCGGGTCGCGATCGACCGGGCGAGGTCGCTCTTCGGCGCCGATCACGCCAATGTGCAGTCGCACTCCGGGTCTTCGGCCGTCCTCGCCGCGTACGCCGCCCTGCTGCGCCCCGGCGACACCGTACTGGCGATGGGCCTGCCCTTCGGCGGTCACCTCACGCACGGGTCGCCCGCGAACTTCTCCGGACGCTGGTTCGACTTCGTCGGGTACGGGGTGGAGGCGGACACCGGGCTCATCGACTACGAGCAGGTGCGGACCCTCGCGCGCACGCACCGGCCCAAGGCCGTCGTGTGCGGCTCCATCTCCTACCCCCGGCACATCGACTACGCCGCCTTCCGGGAGATCGCCGACGAGGTGGGCGCCTATCTCATCGCGGACGCCGCCCACCCCATCGGGCTCGTCGCGGGCGGCGCGGCGCCCAATCCGGTGCCGTACGCCGATGTCGTCTGCGCGACGACCCACAAGGTGCTGCGCGGGCCGCGCGGCGGAATGATCCTGTGCGGCGCCGAGCTGGCCGAGCGGGTCGACCGGGCCGTGTTCCCGTTCACCCAGGGCGGCGCGCAGATGCACACCATCGCCGCCAAGGCCGTCGCCTTCGGCGAGGCGGCGACTCCGGCCTTCACGGCGTACGCCCATCAGGTGGTCGCCCATGCGCGGACGCTGGCGGCGGCGCTGGAGGCGGAGGGGCTCGCGATCACCACGGGCGGCACCGACACCCATATGCTGATCGCCGATCCCGCGCCGCTCGGCGTCGACGGACGCACCGCCCGTGGGCGCCTCGCCGCCGCCGGAATGGTCCTCGACACCTGTGCGCTGCCCCACGGGGACGCCCGTGGCCTGCGGCTCGGTACGGCGGCGCTCACCACCCAGGGCATGGGCGAGGCGGAGATGGAGCGGATCGCCGTACTGTTCGCGGGAGTGCTGCGGGACGACATCGACGGCAGACAAGCGCGTGAAGAAGTGCGGGAGCTGACCGGAAGATTTCCGCCCTATCCCGGCTAGAGAGGGGCAGGCGCGCCCCCGGGCTCAGCCACTCGTGCAACCATCGTCGCTACCCGGAAGTCCCCAACCGTATGCGCACATCGCTAGGGTGTGGGGCTGAGATGGCCAGCGAGACCTGTGGGGAAGCCTGTGCGTGAATACCTGCTGACGCTCTGCATCACGGCCGCGGTGACGTATCTGCTGACAGGGCCGGTACGCAAGTTCGCGATCGTGGCCGGAGCCATGCCGGAAATTCGTGCGCGCGATGTGCACCGGGAACCCACTCCGCGGCTCGGCGGCATCGCGATGTTCTTCGGGCTGTGCGCGGGCCTGCTGGTCGCCGACCACCTGAAGAACCTCAACGCGGTCTTCTCGAACTCCAACGAACCGCGCGCCCTGCTCTCCGGCGCGGCGCTGATCTGGCTGATCGGCGTCCTGGACGACAAGTTCGAGATCGACGCCCTGATCAAGCTGGGCGGTCAGATGATCGCCGCGGGTGTGATGGTCATGCAGGGTCTGACGATCCTGTGGCTGCCGATCCCCGGTGTCGGCCTGGTCGCGCTGACCCAGTGGCAGGGCACCCTCCTCACCGTCGCCCTCGTCGTGATCACCATCAACGCCGTGAACTTCGTGGACGGCCTCGACGGCCTCGCCGCCGGCATGGTGTGCATCGCGGCCGCCGCGTCCTTCCTGTACGCCTACCGGATCTGGTACTCGTACGGCATCGAGGCCGCGGCCCCGGCGACGCTGTTCGCGGCGGTCCTGATGGGCATGTGCCTGGGCTTCCTGCCGCACAACATGCATCCCGCGCGGATCTTCATGGGCGACTCCGGCTCGATGCTCATCGGGCTGGTGCTCTCCGCCGGCGCGATCTCCATCACGGGGCAGGTCGACCCCGACGCGATGAACCTGTTCTCCGGTTCGGAGCGCAACACCGTGCACCAGATGGTGCCCGTCTACATCCCGCTGCTGCTGCCGCTGACGATCATCGCGGTGCCGGCCGCCGACCTGGTGCTCGCCATCGTGCGGCGCACCTGGCGGGGCCAGTCGCCCTTCGCCGCGGATCGCGGCCATCTGCACCACCGTCTTCTCGAGGTCGGCCACTCGCACAGCCGGGCGGTCCTGATCATGTACTTCTGGTGCGCGACGATCGCCTTCGGCGCCCTCGCGTACTCGGTCAACTCAGGTGCCATGTGGAGCGTGCTCGTCATCGTGGCGCTCAGCGCGGTCGGCCTCGTGCTGCTCCTGCTGCCCCGCTTCACGCCGCGCGCCCCGCGCTGGGCCGAGCACCTGGTGCCGCCGCGCTACCGCCGGCGCAGGGCCGCCTCCGTGGCAACTGCCGGGGCGGCCGAGCCGTCCGTCACACACGGGACGGCGGCCGAGGAGGAGACGGAGGAGGCCCGCGAACACCGTGCCCCGGTCGCCGCGGGAGTCTCAGGAGTCAACGGAGCGACGGCAATTGGCCCCCGTTCGCGCTTCCTGGATCGGCGCAAAGCCGGGTCGTCGCGCTGACGCAAGGTAAGAATCTGACTAACGCGTTGCCAAGTCGTGGGGGTGCAAAGCTCCCCAATACCAGACAACTTGGCGTTCTGGGCGCACAGACGCGCAGCGTCACTCTCATGTGTGACAGCGAGCACACCTTCTAGGTAAAGACCGCATCAAATAGTTTGTGATACCGTTCACGAGAACCCGGGACAGAGCCGAAGGACCCTAGTGCGACGGTCCTTTGGCGTGAGGTTCCCTCTCAGCCCGGGACTACGCTCGTCCATGACGACACGCCCCCCTTAGCAAGCGGAGTTGCCGCCATGCCGTCCAATGACGTCCGGATTCTCCTTCAGGCCGCTGTGCCCACAGCTGCCGTCGGCGCGATTGCCGCCGTCGTCAGCGGCGTGGTCGCGGGCGGCAAGGGAGCCATCGGGGCGATCGTCGCGACGCTGGTCGTGATCCTCTTCATGGGAATCGGGCTCTACGTACTGCAGCGCACCGCCAAATCGCTTCCGCACCTGTTCCAGGCGATGGGCCTCATGCTCTACACGGCGCAGATTCTTCTGCTGTTCATCTTTGTCGCCGCGTTCAAGAACACGACGCTGTTCAATCCCAAGGCTTTCGCGATCTCGCTCGTCGCCACCACGCTCGCGTGGATCGGCGCACAGGCGCGTGCTCAGATGAAGGCCAAGATCCTTTACGTCGAACCCGACTCCTCGAAGGGCGACAAGCCCGAAAAGACGGGGCACTCGTCGTGAGGGGTAGGGCCGGAATAAGTGCGCGTAAGAGATCCTGCTATCGTCCGGTGCCAACTGCGGCATCGCGGGCGCGGGCATCTGAGCTGACGCCTGCTCAATCGCGAGGCTTGATGCCCCACAGCCGCCCCCACATCCGTAACACCAGTCCAGTGCCGAACCGCGGCTGTGCGCCGCGCCGACACAACGAGGTTGCCGTACCTATGCGCCACGCTGAAGGAGCCCGCGGTGAGTGCTGACCCGACGCAGGTGCTCGCCTTCGAGACCGACTGCCACATCTTCGCCGACTGTGGCTTCCCCGCTCCCGGCCTGCACTCGTTCCTGTTCGAGCCCCTGTGGGGTGACGGCGACAGCAACGTGTACTTCAACAAGACGATGCTCCTGGCGCTGCTCGGCTCGATCATCGTTGTCGGCTTCTTCTGGGCCGCCTTCCGCAAGCCGAAGGTCGTCCCGGGCAAGCTCCAGATGGTCGCCGAGGCGGGCTACGACTTCGTCCGACGCGGCGTCGTCTACGAGACCATCGGCAAGAAGGAAGGCGAGAAGTACGTACCTCTGGTCGTCTCGCTCTTCTTCTTCATCTGGATGATGAACCTCTGGTCGATCATTCCGCTCGCCCAGTTCCCGGTCACGTCGATCATCGCGTACCCCATCGTCCTCGCGGCGATCGTCTACATCACCTGGGTCTCGCTGACGTTCAAGCGGCACGGATTCGTCGGCGCGTTCAAGAACTTCACCGGCTACGACAAGTCGCTGGGCCCGGTTCTCCCGCTGGCCATGTTCATCGAGCTCCTCTCGAACCTGATCGTCCGGCCGTTCACGCACGCCGTACGACTCTTCGCGAACATGTTCGCCGGTCACACGCTGCTGCTGCTCTTCACGATCGCCAGCTGGTACCTGCTCAACGGCATCGGGATCGCCTACGCGGGTGTCTCGTTCATCATGGTGATCGTCATGACGGCCTTCGAGCTGTTCATCCAGGCCCTGCAGGCGTACGTGTTCGTGCTGCTGACCTGCACCTTCATCCAGGGCGCGCTCGCCGAGCACCACTGAGCCTCCTGCCTCTGATCCCCTAGTCGTCCGGTGGCCAACCCCCACCGGATCCATGAAAGAGAAGGAAGACACCGCATGTCTGCCATCCAGACCCTTGCTGCTGAAGGCGTTTCCGGTTCGCTCGGTTCGCTCGGTTACGGTCTCGCCGCGATCGGTCCCGGCGTCGGCGTCGGCATCATCTTCGGCAACGGCACCCAGGCCCTCGCCCGTCAGCCTGAGGCTGCCGGTCTGATCCGCGCCAACCAGATCCTCGGCTTCGCCTTCTGTGAGGCGCTCGCCCTCATCGGTCTGGTCATGCCGTTCGTCTACGGCACCTGATCTACCCGATCAGCGACAGCCCACTAGACGAAAGGCACTGACATGAGCCAGCTGCTCATTCTGGCGGCCGAGAAGGAAAACCCTCTCGTCCCGCCGATCCCCGAGCTTGTCATCGGCCTGATCGCCTTCGTCATCGTCTTCGGTTTCCTCGCCAAGAAGCTCCTCCCGAACATCAACAAGGTTCTGGAGCAGCGTCGCGAGTCCATCGAGGGCGGTATCGAGAAGGCCGAGGCCCTTCAGACCGAGGCCCAGAGCGTTCTTGAGCAGTACAAGGCTCAGCTCGCCGAGGCCCGTCACGAGGCCGCGCGGCTGCGCCAGGAGGCGCAGGAGCAGGGCGCCACGCTCATCGCCGAGATGCGCGCGGAAGGCCAGCGGCAGCGTGAGGAAATCATCACCGCCGGTCACGCGCAGATCGAGGCGGACCGCAAGGCCGCGTCTCAGGCGCTGCGTCAGGACGTCGGCCACCTGGCCACCGACCTGGCCGGCAAGCTCGTAGGCGAGTCCCTTGAGGACCACGCCCGGCAGAGCCGCGTCATCGACCGTTTCCTTGAGGACCTTGAGGAGAAGGCCGAGGCCGCGCGATGAACGGAGCGAGCCGCGAGGCCCTGGCAGCCGCACGTGAGCGTCTCGACGCGCTGACGGACTCGACGTCCGTGGACGCGGCGCAGCTCGCCGACGAGCTGGCCGCCGTCACCGCGCTGCTCGACCGCGAGGTGTCGCTGCGTCGGGTCCTCACCGACCCGGCGCAGCCCGGCGAGGCCAAGGCCGAGCTGGCCGGTCGCCTGTTCGGCGGTCAGGTCAGCGGGTCGACCGCCGACCTGGTGGCCGGTCTGGTGCGCTCCCGCTGGTCGCGCTCGCGTGACCTGGTGGACTCCATCGAAGAGCTGGCCGCCACCGCCGACCTCACGGCGGCGCAGCGGACGGGCGCCCTCGACGACGTCGAGGACGAGCTGTTCCGGTTCGGCCGGATCGTCTCTTCGAACACCGAGCTGCGCGCCGCGCTGACCGACCGCGCCGCCACCAAGGCGGCCAAGAGCGAGCTGCTGCGCAGCCTGCTCGGCGGCCGGGCCAACGTGACGACCGAGCGTCTGGTGACGCGCCTGGTGACCGCTCCGCGTGGACGTAGCCTGGAAGCGGGACTCGAGTCCCTGTCCAAGCTCGCCGCCGAGCGCCGCAACCGCATGGTCGCCGTGGTCACCTCGGCGGTCGCGCTGAGCGACGGACAGAAGCAGCGCCTCGGCGCCGCTCTGGCGAAGCTCTACGGCCGTCAGATGCACCTCAACCTCGACGTGGACCCCGAGGTCCTCGGCGGGATCCGGGTGCAGGTGGGCGACGAGGTCATCAACGGCTCCATCGCGGACCGGCTTGAAGACGCCAGCCGCCGCATGGCCGGCTAGCAGCAACTCAATACGTAGTACGTACATACGGCCCTCGTTGGGCCGTGCAGAGGATTCACCTCTCTTAGGGGGGAGTCCCCATCCCCCCAAGTGAAACTTCGGGCCCAACAAGGAGAGCAGGGAACCCAGATGGCGGAGCTCACGATCCGGCCGGAGGAGATCCGGGACGCGCTGGAGAACTTTGTCCAGTCGTACAAGCCGGACGCGGCCTCGCGCGAGGAGGTCGGTACGGTCACCGTCGCCGGCGACGGTATCGCCAAGATCGAGGGTCTTCCCTCGGCCATGGCGAACGAGCTGCTGAAGTTCGAGGACGGAACCCTCGGTCTCGCGCTGAACCTGGAAGAGCGCGAGATCGGTGCGGTCGTCCTCGGCGAGTTCAGCGGTATCGAGGAGGGCCAGCCGGTGCAGCGCACCGGTGAGGTGCTGTCCGTCGCCGTGGGCGAGGGCTACCTCGGCCGCGTCGTCGACCCGCTCGGCAACCCGATCGACGGCCTCGGCGAGATCGAGACCACCGGCCGCCGCGCCCTCGAGCTGCAGGCCCCGGGCGTCATGGTCCGCAAGTCGGTGCACGAGCCGATGGAGACCGGCTACAAGGCCGTCGACGCGATGACCCCGATCGGCCGCGGCCAGCGTCAGCTGGTCATCGGCGACCGTCAGACCGGCAAGACCGCGCTGGCCGTCGACACGATCATCAACCAGCGCGACAACTGGCGCTCGGGCGACCCGAAGAAGCAGGTCCGCTGCATCTACGTCGCCATCGGTCAGAAGGGTTCGACCATCGCCTCCGTGCGTGGCGCCCTCGAAGAGGCCGGCGCGCTGGAGTACACGACCATCGTCGCCGCCCCGGCGTCCGACCCGGCCGGCTTCAAGTACCTGGCGCCGTACACCGGTTCGGCCATCGGCCAGCAGTGGATGTACGACGGCAAGCACGTCCTCATCATCTTCGACGACCTCTCGAAGCAGGCCGACGCCTACCGCGCCGTGTCCCTGCTGCTGCGCCGTCCGCCGGGGCGCGAGGCCTACCCCGGTGACGTCTTCTACCTGCACTCCCGTCTGCTGGAGCGCTGCGCGAAGCTCTCCGACGACATGGGCGCCGGTTCGATGACGGGTCTGCCGATCGTCGAGACCAAGGCGAACGACGTGTCGGCGTTCATCCCGACCAACGTCATCTCCATCACCGACGGCCAGTGCTTCCTGGAGTCCGACCTGTTCAACGCCGGCCAGCGTCCGGCCCTGAACGTCGGTATCTCGGTCTCCCGCGTCGGTGGCTCCGCCCAGCACAAGGCGATGCGCCAGGTGTCCGGCCGTCTCCGCCTCGACCTCGCCCAGTACCGTGAGCTGGAGGCGTTCGCCGCCTTCGGTTCCGACCTGGACGCCGCGTCGAAGTCCCAGCTGGAGCGCGGTCAGCGTCTGGTCGAGCTGCTCAAGCAGCCTCAGTACCAGCCGATGCCGACCGAGGACCAGGTCGTCTCCGTGTGGGCCGGTACCACCGGCAAGATGGACGACGTACCGGTCTCCGACGTCCGCCGCTTCGAGAAGGAGCTCCTGGAGTACCTGCACCGCAAGGAGCAGGGCCTCATGACCTCCATCAAGGAGGGCGCGAAGATGTCGGACGACACCCTCACCGCCATCGCGGACGCCATCGCGGACTTCAAGAAGCAGTTCGAGACCTCGGACGGCAAGCTTCTCGGCGAAGACGCTCCGGCCGCCGCGGCCAAGTGACGACGGAAGGGACCTGACTCATGGGAGCCCAGCTCCGGGTCTACAAGCGTCGTATCAAGTCCGTCACCGCGACCAAGAAGATCACCAAGGCGATGGAGATGATCGCCGCCTCGCGCGTCGTCAAGGCGCAGCGCAAGGTGGCGGCCTCCGCGCCGTACGCGACCGAGCTCACCCGCGCGGTCACGGCGGTCGGCACCGGCTCGAACACCAAGCACCCGCTGACCACGGAGGCGGAGACGGCGACCCGTTCCGCGGTGCTGCTCCTCACGAGCGACCGCGGACTGGCCGGCGCCTTCAACTCCAACGCCATCAAGGAGGCGGAGCAGCTGACCGCCCGCCTTGAGGCCGAGGGCAAGGAGGTCGACACGTACATCGTCGGCCGCCGCGGTCTCGCCCACTACAACTTTCGCGAGCGCAAGGTCGTGGAGTCGTGGTCGGGCTTCACCGACGAGCCCAGCTACGCGGACGCGAAGAAGGTCGCGGGTCCGCTGATCGAGGCCATCGAGAAGGAGACGGCTGAGGGCGGCGTGGACGAACTCCACATCGTCTACACCGAGTTCGTCTCGATGATGACGCAGACGGCGGTCGACGGCCGCCTGCTGCCGCTGCGCCTCGAAGAGGTTGCGGAGGAGGCGCCCAAGGGCGAGATCCTTCCGCTGTACGAGTTCGAGCCGTCGGCGGAGGACGTCCTCGACGCCCTCCTGCCGCGGTACGTCGAGAGCCGTATCTACAACGCGCTGCTCCAGTCGGCTGCCTCCAAGCACGCCGCCACCCGCCGCGCGATGAAGTCGGCGACCGACAACGCGGGAGACCTGATCACCACGCTCTCCCGCCTTGCCAACGCGGCCCGCCAGGCCGAAATCACCCAGGAAATCAGCGAGATCGTCGGTGGCTCCGCAGCCCTGGCCGACGCGACCGCGGGGAGTGACAGGTAATGACGACGACAGTTGAGACGGCCGTTGCCACGGGCCGCGTCGCCCGGGTCATCGGCCCGGTCGTCGACGTGGAATTCCCCGTCGACGCCATGCCGGACATCTACAACGCCCTTCACGTCGAGGTGGCCGACCCGGCCAACGCCGGCGAGAAGAAGACGCTGACCCTGGAAGTCGCCCAGCACCTGGGTGACGGCGTGGTCCGCACGATCTCCATGCAGCCCACCGACGGTCTGGTCCGTCAGGCCGCGGTCACCGACACCGGAACGGGTATCTCCGTCCCGGTCGGTGACTTCACCAAGGGCAAGGTGTTCAACACCCTCGGTGAGGTGCTGAACTCCGACGAGAAGTACGACGGCGAGCGCTGGACCATCCACCGCAAGGCCCCGCGCTTCGACGAGCTCGAGTCGAAGACCGAGATGTTCGAGACCGGCGTCAAGGTCATCGACCTTCTCACCCCGTACGTCAAGGGTGGAAAGATCGGTCTGTTCGGCGGTGCCGGCGTCGGCAAGACGGTGCTCATCCAGGAGATGATCTACCGCGTCGCCAACAACCACGACGGTGTCTCCGTGTTCGCCGGTGTCGGTGAGCGCACCCGTGAGGGCAACGACCTCATCGAGGAGATGTCGGACTCGGGCGTCATCGACAAGACCGCCCTTGTCTTCGGCCAGATGGACGAGCCCCCGGGCACCCGTCTGCGCGTGGCCCTCGCGGGTCTGACCATGGCGGAGTACTTCCGCGATGTGCAGAAGCAGGACGTGCTGTTCTTCATCGACAACATCTTCCGCTTCACGCAGGCCGGTTCCGAGGTCTCGACCCTGCTCGGCCGTATGCCCTCCGCGGTGGGCTACCAGCCGAACCTGGCCGACGAGATGGGTCTCCTCCAGGAGCGCATCACCTCGACCCGTGGTCACTCGATCACCTCGATGCAGGCGATCTACGTCCCCGCGGACGACCTGACCGACCCGGCCCCGGCCACCACGTTCGCCCACCTCGACGCGACGACGGTTCTCTCCCGTCCGATCTCCGAGAAGGGCATCTACCCGGCCGTGGACCCGCTGGACTCCACGTCCCGCATCCTGGACCCCCGCTACATCGCGGCGGACCACTACGCGGCCGCGATGCGCGTCAAGTCGGTTCTTCAGAAGTACAAGGACCTTCAGGACATCATCGCGATCCTCGGTATCGACGAGCTGGGCGAGGAGGACAAGCTCACCGTCCACCGTGCCCGTCGCGTGGAGCGCTTCCTGTCCCAGAACACCCACGTCGCCAAGCAGTTCACCGGCGTCGACGGGTCGGACGTCCCGCTGGACGAGTCGATCGTGGCCTTCAACGCGATCATCGACGGTGAGTACGACCACTTCCCGGAGCAGGCGTTCTTCCTGTGCGGTGGCATTGAGGACCTCAAGGCCAACGCCAAGGAGCTCGGCGTCTCCTGAACTTCGTGTTCATGAAGAGGGGCGGGTGCGTCCCGCCCCTCTTCGTACGCCTACTAGACTTTGACCCAACACCCGGCAGTAACGCCGGGTGGTGACCCGAGGAGCCCACCTTGGCTGCTGAGCTGCACGTCGAGCTCGTCGCCGCGGACCGCAGTGTCTGGTCCGGCGAGGCCACCCTGGTCGTCGCGCGTACCACGTCCGGCGACATCGGCGTCATGCCCGGTCACCAGCCGCTTCTCGGTGTGCTGGAGTCGGGCCCGGTGACCATCCGTACGAGTGATGGTGGAACGGTCGTCGCCGCGGTGCACGGCGGTTTCATCTCGTTCGCCGACAACAAGCTGTCACTGCTGGCCGAGATCGCCGAGCTGTCGGACGAGATCGATGTCCAGCGCGTGGAGCGGGAGCTCGAGCGCGCGAAGGCGGAGGGCGATGCCTCCGCCGAGCGTCGCGCGGACGTCCGCCTGCGTGCGGTGGCGGCGCGCTGAATCCAGCGCGCACGGAATGATGTGACTCAGCCGCGGCCGGGACTGGAGATATCCAGACCGGGCCGCGGCTGAGGCGATGCGGGTGCTTTTTTCCGTTTCATTACCTGCTTTACCTAGGAGACGAGGAGGTCGGTGTCGATGGTCCTCGCTCTGACTGTGTGCGGGTTGGTAGTGGCGCTCGTGGTGGTGGGGCTGTTCGTCTTCGGCCTCCGCCGCCGGCTGATCCAGCGCTCCGGCGGAACGTTCGACTGCAGCCTGCGCTGGGACGTCCCCGAGAAAGGCGACCCCAACGGCAAAGGCTGGAGCTACGGGGTCGCCCGCTACAACGGCGACCGCATCGAGTGGTACCGCGTCTTCTCCTACGCCCCCCGCCCGCGCCGCACCCTGGAGCGCTCGTCGATCGAGGTGGCGGGCCGCCGCGCCCCCGAGGGCGAGGAGGAGCTGGCGCTGCTCTCCGACGCGATCATCCTCGTCTGTCTCCACCGCGGGACACGCCTTGAGCTGGCGATGAGCGAAGACGCGCTGACCGGTTTTCTCGCGTGGCTGGAAGCAGCCCCGCCCGGTCAGCGCGTCAACGTTGCTTAGTAGTTCTTAGCGGCTGTTACGACAGTCCGCTGTTGATGGCGCTCACCAGCTCGCCGCTGGTGGTGTCACCGCTGAACTCCCAGAAGAACGCGCCGCCCAGACCCTGGGTCTTGGCCCACGCCATCTTCGTACCGATGGTGGCCGGAGTGTCGTACGACCACCAGTTGGTGCCGCAGTGCGCGTACGCCGTGCCGGCGATGGTGCCGGTGGACGGGCAGGACGTCTTGAGGACCTTGTAGTCCTCGATGCCCTGCTCGTACGTGCCTGCGGCCGGGCCCGTGGCGGTGCCGCCCGGCGCGTCCTGGGTGACGCCGGTCCAGCCGCGTCCGTAGAAGCCGATGCCGATCAGCAGCTTGCTCGCGGGGACGCCGATCGCCTTGAACTTGGCCATCGCGTCGGCCGTGGTGAAGCCGGCCTTCGGGATGCCGGTGTACGAGGTGAGCGGGGAGTGCGGGGCGGTCGGGCCGGTCGCGTCCCAGGCACCGAAGAAGTCGTACGTCATCACGTTGTACCAGTCGACGTACTGTGCGGCGCCCGCGTAGTCGGCGGCCTCGATCTTGCCGCCGGTGGAGCCGTCGGCGGTGGTGGCCGCGGTGACCAGGTTGCTGGAGCCGAACTTGGCGCGCAGCGCGGACATCACGTTCTTGAAGGCCGCCGAGCCGCTGGTGTCGCAGGACAGACCGCAGGCGTTCGGGTACTCCCAGTCGATGTCGATGCCGTCGAAGACATCGGCCCAGCGGGGGTCCTCGACCAGGTCGTAGCAGGACTGGGCGAAGGCGGCGGGGTCGGCCGCGGCCTGTCCGAAGCCGCCGGACCAGGTCCAGCCGCCGAAGGACCACAGCACCTTGAGGTTCGGGTACTTGGCCTTCAGCTCGCGCAGCTGGTTGAAGTTGCCGCGCAGCGGCTGGTCCCAGGTGTCGGCGACGCCGCTGACCGACTGGTCGGCGGTGAACGCCTTGTCGTAGTCGGCATAGGAGTCGCCGATCGCGCACTTGCCGCCGGTGACGTTGCCGAAGGCGTAGTTGATGTGCGTGATCTTGGCGGCCGAGCCCGACGTCACCAGGTTCTTGACGTTGTAGTTGCGGCCGTAGATGCCCCACTCGGTGAAGTAGCCGAGCTTGACCGCGCCGCTCGTGGCCGGCGGGGTCGTGGTGCCGCCGGTGGTGTGCACGGCGACCGCGCCGCTGACCGGTCCGGTCTGGTCGGCGGTGTCACGGGCCTGGACGGTGTACGAGTAGTCGGTGCCGGCGGTGAGACCGGTGTCCGTGTACGAGGTCGTCGTCACGGTCGCGACCTTGGTGCCGCCGCGCAGGACGTCGTAGTTCTTGATGCCGTTGTCGTCGGTGGCCGCGCTCCAGTCGAGCTTCACCGAGGTGTCGGTGATCGAGGAGGCGGTGGGAGTGCCGGGCGCGGAGGGCGCGCTGTCGCCGGGGACGGTGGTGCCGCCGTCACAACTGCCGCCGTTCAGCAGACAGTTGGAGGGCGAGCCGGAGCCGGCGCCGTTGAAGCCGAAGGAGACGGAGGCGCCTGCCGCGAGGGTGCCGTTGTAGGACTTGTTCTTGGCGGTCCAGTGAGTGCCGGAGGACGTGACGTCCGCGTCCCACGCCGACGTCACCGACGTACCGGAGGGGAAGTCCCACTCGATCGTCCAGGAACTGAGGGCGGTGGTACCGGTGTTGGTGACGGTCCACTTGCCTTCGAAGCCCGTACCCCAGTCCGAGCTCTTGGTGTACGTGGCGGTGGCGCTGGTGGCCGCCGAGGCGGGGCTCGCGAGCCCGACGAGGGCGGCGAGCGGAAGCAGCAGGGTGGTGAGCCCTGCGACAGCTCTGTGTCTGAAACGCATCCTGCGTCTCCTCCGGGGGAGTTGATGGGGGAGTTGATGAGGTGCGGTGGACAATAGAAAGGTCTGGACCATAGGTCAATAGGTCCAGACCAGTGAGACGGCAGCGTGTCATTACTTGTTACACGCCCAACTCCTTTGCCCGCACCGCCGCTTGGGGCAGAAGAAATACGTTCAGGGGGTGATTGTCAGGGGTGAGGGGTACACCGGATCCTGCGGGGATGGACAGTGCGCTGCTGGCGGCGGTCATCGGTTCGGTGGGGGGTGGCCTGGCCACCGGGGGCGCGGCGTGGCTGCGGACGCGAACCCATCTGCGCACGGCGGCGCGATTGATCTACGCGGAGCTGACGCGGGACAGCGCGGCGGTGGCGTACTTCCGGCAGACGGGGCATTGGGTGGCGCCCACGCTGAGCCGGAGGGCGTGGGACAGCCAGGGCGTGGTGCTGGCCCGGCAGCGCCGCGGGGACACCTTCGAGAAGGTGCACCGGGGATACGAGGCCTTGGAGGTGGCCCCGTTCATCGCGGACGAGACCCTTTCGTCGGGGGAGCGCGAGGAGTGGCTGCGGCAGGAACTGGCGCGGCTGGTCGACGCCATCGAGGAGGTCGGCGCGGTCGCCAAAGTGCCCCAGGCGCAGATCCAGGAGTGGACCGCGAGACTGAACGGCACTGTGTCAATGCACCGCACACCGCCACCCCGACTGGGCTCCGGCGTGGTCTCCCTGCCGTTGCTGGAGCGGCTCAGCGGGGGCATGGTGCCGCTTCGGATGTACGGCGGTCCAGGTGTCGCACTCCGGGACGGTCAGGTCGAGTGGGTCTCGGAGGAAGAGGGTGCGGAACTCGTCCGGCACGTGGTCTTCGACGCGCGAGGAGAAGAGGCCCTGCACGCACTGCCGGTGGCTCGCTGGACGGGGCAGCCGCCCACCGGAGATCCCGCCGTCGACGAGGCGTACGACGGTCTGGTGGCGGCCGACCGGCTGGTGTGCGAGGTGTTCGGGCGCGACCGCCTGCTCGCTACGGGCGGTCCGCTGGCCGCGGTGGTCCACTACGGGCGCGCCTCCGTCTATGGCGCGTGGCACGACTGTGTCTCCGTCCTCGGGGACGGAGACGGCAAGGTGTTCACCCGGTTCACCTCGCTCGACGTGGTCGCCAGCGTGAGCTGGCACGGCATCGCCGAGGTGGGCTTCTTCGACTTCCAGGGTGAGACCGGTGCTCTGGCCAACGCCGTGTGCGACGGATTCGGACTGCTGGCCAAGCAGTACGCACTCGGCCAGAGCGCCGCCGACGCGGACTGGGTGGTGGGCAGGGAGCTTCTGAACCCCGACATCAACGGCGTAGGACTGCGTTCGTTCAAGGAGCCGGGAGCCGCGTACGACGACGAGACGCTCGGCCAGGACCCGCAGCCCGGCCATATGGACGACTACGTGCACACCGAGGTCGACCAAGGAGGCGTCCACATCAACAACGGAATCCCCGGTCGCGCCCTGTATCTGCTCGCCGTTTCCCTCGGCGGCCACGCCTGGGAGCGCGCGGGCCGGATCTGGTGGGACGCGCTCACCGGGGACGGCATCCGTGAGGGTCTGCTCTTCGCCGACTGGGCCCGCCTCACCGCCGACGCTGCCGTCACCCGCTACGGCGACGACAGCGAGGAACACCGCGCCGTCCTCGCCGCCTGGGAAGCCGTAGGGGTGCCCGTCGGCAGTGGTGACTAGCGCTCGCCCCCCGGCACCCACAGCGCGTCCCCGACCTTGCCGTTGGCCGTGCGGGCCAGGATGAACAGCAGGTCGGACAGGCGGTTGAGGTAGGTGGCGGTGAGGGGGTTCATGACCTCGCCGTGGGCCTCCATCGCCGCCCACGTCGAGCGCTCAGCCCGGCGGACCACCGTGCACGCCTGGTGCAGCAGCGCCGCGCCGGGGGTGCCGCCGGGGAGGATGAAGGAGCGGAGCTTTTCCAGGCGTTCGTTGAAGTGGTCGCAGTCCGCCTCGAGTTTGTCGATGTAGAACTGTTCCACCCGCAGGGGCGGGAACTGCGGGTTCTCGACCACCGGCGTCGACAGGTCGGCACCGACGTCGAACAGGTCGTTCTGGACGCGGGTGAGGACCTTGACGACCTCCTCGTCCAGACCGCCGAGCGCGATCGCCGTGCCGATCACCGCGTTCGCCTCATTGGCGTCGGCGTACGCCGAGATCCGCAGGTCGGTCTTGGCGACCCGGCTCATGTCGCCGAGGGCGGTGGTGCCCTGGTCGCCGGTCCTGGTGTAGATGCGCGTCAGATTGACCATGAGCCCAGCGTAGTTACGCTCCGGCCTTCCGGAAGACCCGTGTGCCCACCGTCACGGCGAGCGCGGTGAAGCCGAGGGCGACGAGGGCGCCGTACAGCATGTGGGCGGTGGCGTACGAGCCCACGTATGCGTCCCGCACCGCGTCCACCAGATAGCGCAGCGGCATGAAGTGCGAGAGCACGTCCAGCCAGCCGGGGGCCAGCGCCATCGGCAGCATCAGGCCGGACAGCAGCATGGACGGCATGGTCAGCGCGTTGATGGCGGGGCCGAACTCCTGCGGCGTACGGACCTTCATGGCCAGGGCGTACGAGAGGGAGGCGAGGGAGAGCGTCAGCAGGGCGACGAAGGCGAAGCCGATCAGGATGCCGGCGAGGGGGGCGCGCAGACCCATCGCCACTGCCGCCAGCACCAGCAGTACCGCCTGGAAGACGAAGATGGCGGCGTCGCGCAGCACCCGCCCCAGCAGCAGGGCGAGGCGGCTCACGGGGGTGACCCGCATCCGCTCCACGATCCCCTGGTTCTTCTCGATGATGATCGTGAAGCCGGCGAACGCGGCTCCGAACAGCCCGAGTTGGAGCAGCAGCCCAGGGACCAGGATCTGCCAGGAGCTGCCCCGCGAGCCGAGCGGGAGGCCGGTCAGCAGCGGGCCGAAGAAGAGGAGATAGAGGAGCGGCATCAGGACGCCGAAGAGGAGCTGGAACTTGGAGCGCAGGGTCTGGCGGGCGTAGCGCCCGAAGATCAGGGCGGTGTCGTGCAGAAGCATGTCGTCGTACGTCCTATACGGCTACGGGGGTGGCGTCCGCCGGCGTCGGGCCGCGGCCGGTGATGGCGAGGAACGTGTCCTGGAGCGTGGCGTCGATCGAGCCGCCGTGCGCCAGTTTCAGCGCGCTCGGCGTGCCCTCGGCGACGACCACGCCCTTGTCGACGATCACCAGCCGGTCGGCGAGCGCGTCTGCCTCGTCGAGGTAGTGGGTGGTCAGGAAGACCGTGGTGCCGTGGTCGTCGCGCAGGCGGCGGACCAGGTCCCACAGGTCGGCGCGGCTGCCGGGGTCCAGGCCCGTCGTCGGCTCGTCGAGGAACAGCACCTGTGGCCGATGGGTGAGGCCCATCGCGATGTCGAGACGGCGGCGCCGGCCGCCGGAGAGTGCCGAGGTCCTGCGGTCCAACTCCTCGGTGAGGTCGAGTTCGCGCGCCAGCTCCCCGGCCCGCTCCACCGCCTGCGTCTTCGTCAGGCGATACAGCCGCCCCTGGGTGACCAGCTCCTCCCGCACGCTCACGTGTGGGTCGACGCCGCCCGACTGGGCGACATAGCCGCAGGCGCGGCGCACGCCGGCCGGGTCGGTGGCGAGGTCGTGGCCCGCGACGGTGGCCGCGCCGCCGGTGGGCGGCAGCAGGGTCGTGAGCATCCGGAGGGTGGTCGTCTTGCCCGCGCCGTTCGGGCCGAGGAAGCCGAGGATCTCGCCCGGCCGCACGGTGAGGTCGATACCGCGCACCGCCTCCACCGGGCCGCGCTTCGTCTGGAAGGTACGGGCCAGACCGGCCGTACTGATGATTGCCATGCCGTACAGAAAAACAGAGGCGATGAATTTTTGCAATGACACCAAGATTTCTGTGGCTCCAAAATTTCAGGAGGTGCACCGAAAGCTACGATGCGGGCATGGCTGAGGGACTCAGGGAGCGGAAGAAGCGGCAGACCCGGCAGTACATCTCGGATGTCGCCACCGGGCTGTTCCTGGAGCGGGGCTTCGACGCGGTGACGGTCGCGGAGGTCGCGGACGCCGCGAACGTCTCCGTGAACACCGTCTACAACTACTTCCCGACGAAGGAGGACCTCTTCCTCGACCGGTCCCAGGGAATCGTCGAACGGCTCGCCCGCTGGGTGCGCGGCCGGGAGAAGGGCGAGTCGGCCGCCGCCGCCGTGCTGCGCGAACTGCGCGAGGAGGTCGAGGCGGTCTCGCCCCGGCTCGGTCTGATGGACGGTTATGCCCGCTTCATGAAGGTCATCCACGACGCTCCCGCGCTCCGCTCGCGGCTGTGGGCGATCGGCCAGGAGATCCTCGACAACCTGGACGTGGCCCTGCGCGAGGAGACCGGCGCGCCCGATGACGACCCGCTGCCCGGGCTGATCGCCGGTCAGATCAACTGGGTGCACCAGACCGTGATGTCCGTCATCGGCCGGGAGATGATGACCGGCCGAAATCCGGACGAAGTATCACGCGAAGTGCTCGTTCTCCTCGACGACATGGAGGAGCTGTTGAGCGAGAAGGTCCTCAACTACGCCGTACGGGCGGCGGAATGACCCGCGCCGGTGTGACGTCCGTCAGATGAGACGTGACGCGCATTACTTACCGGTCACACAGGCCCTCACGAGCGCTAGTGTCCGCCGGAGAGGCGTACCTAAACAGCGTGTAAGGGGAGTCGGAGTGGCACGGAAGCTCGCCGTCATCGGAGCCGGACTCATGGGGTCCGGTATCGCTCAGGTCTCCGCGCAGGCGGGCTGGGACGTCGTCCTGCGCGATGTCACCGACGAGGCGCTGACCCGTGGCGTCGACGGCATCAGGGCCTCGTACGACAAGTTCGTGAGCAAGGGCAGGCTCGAAGCCGCGGACGCCGACGAGGCGCTCGCGCGCATCACCGCCACCACCGACCTGGACGCGGTCGCCGACGCCGACATCGTCGTCGAGGCCGTCTTCGAAAAGCTTGAGATCAAGCACGAGATCTTCCGGGCGCTCGACAAGATCGTCCGCCCGGACGCCGTGCTCGCCTCCAACACCTCCGCCATCCCGATCACCAAGATCGCGGCGGCCACCGAACACCCGGAGCGGGTCGTCGGCGTGCACTTCTTCTCGCCGGTGCCGATGATGCAGCTCGTCGAGCTGGTCCGCGGCTACAAGACGAGCGACGAAACGCTCGCCACCGCGCGGGAGTTCGCCGAGTCCGTCGGCAAGACCTGCATCGTCGTCAACCGCGATGTGGCGGGCTTCGTGACCACCCGTCTCATCTCCGCGCTCGTCGTCGAGGCCACCAAGCTGTACGAGTCCGGCGTGGCCACCGCCGAGGACATCGACCTCGCCTGCAAGCTGGGCTTCGGTCACGCCATGGGCCCCCTGGCCACGGCCGACCTGACGGGCGTCGACATCCTGCTGCACGCCGCGAGCAACATCTACACCGAGACCCAGGACGAGAAGTTCGCGCCGCCGGAGCTGATGCGCCGGATGGTTGACGCCGGTGACATCGGGCGCAAGAGCGGGCAGGGCTTCTACAAGCACTGAACCACCCACTGAAACCGCACGCACCTCTGGAGTGTCACTCCATGAGGTGAATTCGGTATCGGTTCGCTTACAGACGGCAACCTCTGCGCCCTTTCGGCAGTCAGACGGTGCAACACAGAACGACAGACAGAACGCGAACAGACAGACGCGGAGTACGAGACGCACTCTCGGGGAGCGCATATGTACATCAGGGGCGACCACGCCGAGCTGGTCGTCGGGGGCCGCCTCGACGTACGCAGCGCGGCGGACGCCCGTACGGTCCTGCACTCGGCCGTCGACGACGGAGCCGGCGACCTGGTGCTCGACCTGTCCGAACTGGACTCCTGGGACGCCACCGGACTCGGTGTCATCATGGGGGCCCACCGACGGGCCGGGCGGTGCGGCCGACGGCTCGTGCTGCGCGGCGTACCACCGCAGATGCAACGCCTGCTGGTCGCCACCCGGCTGCACCGGATCCTGGCGATCGAGGGCGGCATCGGAGTGGAATCCCTGCCCCGGGTGTGAGACCCGGGGACCTGCACCACCCCGGGAGTGAGGCCTCGTACACGCGTCCTGACCGGCGTACGAAACGCACCACGCGCACAATCCTCACGAAGCTGTGACGTCTCGGACGGCGCGGTACCCCGACTGTTCATAGATACTGTGCGAAGGTTTAGGGTTCGGCTGCCCGCCGACCGAAACCCTGCGAGCGGGCACCGGACCAGAAGCGACAGCGCGGTGTGCAGCAAGGCCGGGAGGGGCTCGGCACACGACGCTTTTGGGGGGCTTGGAACATGGACCCGAACACCCGGGGACCCGAAGATTACGGCCATGACGACGACGGCCAGGCGCCTCGCTCGCGCCCGCCTCGCGATCCGCTCACGACCGACCTGAGCCAGCACACACCGGCGCTCGCCCGCACGGTCCAGCTCGTCTCGGGCGACTTCCTGCTGACGGTCAACCCCGTCGACGGCAGCGAAATAGAGAACTGCCCGCCGCACGAGCGGCCGCAGCGCCCGGCGAAGTTCAGCGCCGCCGAGCGCGCCGAGCTGGCCCGCACGGCCCAGCCGCCCGTCCCGCCGGGACCCGCGCAGCCCCGGCTGCCGCTCCTGGAGCGTCAGGAGGAGCGCGAGCGGCTCGTACGCCTCCTCGCGCGCGGGCGCTCGGTACGGCTCACCGGACCCTCGGGATCGGGCCGCACCAGCCTCCTCGACGCCGTAGCCGACGACTGCGCGGACCTCGCCCCCGACGGCGTCGTACGCCTCTCCGGCTACCGGCGCACGGCGAGTGACCTGCTGTACGACCTCTTCGCCGCCGTCTACAGCGCACCCCTGCACCGCCCGGAACGGGACGAACTGCTCCGGCTCGTCCACGAGATCGGCGCGGTCGTCGTCCTCGACGACGTGGAGTTCGGCGGCAGCGCGCTCGACGAGCTGCTCGACGCCACCCCCGAGTGCGCCTTCCTCGTCAGCACGACGCCCGACGTCGCCGCGCCGTCCGCCGACTCCCTCCTCGAAGAGGTGTTCCTCGGCGGACTCGACCGCAGCGGCGGCCTCGAACTCCTGGAGCGGGCCGTCGGCCGCGTCCTCACCGAGGACGAGTCGAACTGGGCCGGCGACCTCTGGTTCGAGTCCGAGGGCCTGCCCCTGCGCTTCATGCAGGCGGGAGCGCTGCTGCGGCAGCGCGACCAGCTGCGGGCCAGCGAGAACGCCGTCGACGAGTTCGGTGTCTTCCAGAACATCCCCGTCGACGCGCCCTTCGACGCCGAGGACGGCGACGATCACGACGTACCGCTGCCGTCGCTCGCCGAAGGCGCCGCGCCCGCCGCGCTGCTCGCCTCCCGGCTGAGCGACTCGGCCCGCGCCACCCTGCGCTTCGCGGTCGCCCTCGGCGGCGAGGTGCCGCACCAGGCGCACCTGCCCGCGCTCGTGGGCGACACCCACGCCGACGCCGCCCTCGCCGAACTGGCGAGCTGCGCGCTGGTCTCCCCGGTCGGCTCCCGCTACCGGCTCGCCGCCGGCGTGCAGGCCCAGCTGGAGGCCGCCGGATACGCGGACGGCCTTGAGGAGCAGGCGCTCGCCGCGGCCCGGCACTACACCTGGTGGGCCGGGCACCCCTCGGTCACCCCGGAGCGGGTCTGCGCCGAGGCCGACGCGCTGCTCGCCGCGCTCACCGTCCTGGTGCCGCTCACCACGGCCCCGCTCGACGAGCAGGACGAGAGCGTCGCCGTACAGCTGGCCCGCACGGCCGCGCCCGCGTTCGCCGCGGGTCTGCACTGGAGCGCCTGGGAACGCAGCCTGCGCTCCGGCGCCGAGGCCTCCCGGCTCTCCGGCGAGGTCTCCGAACAGGCCTACTTCCACCACGAGTTGGGCATCCTCGCGCTCTGCGGCGGCCAGCTGGACCGGGCCCGCGCCGAGCTGGAGGCCTCCATCGGGCTGCGCGGCGCCCTCGCCGACAAGCGTGGCACCGTCGCGGGCCGCCGCGCCCTCGCGCTGGTCGCCGACCGCTCCGGAGCCACCCTGGCCGGCGGGCGCACGGCGGCGGGGGAGGAGGTGCCCGACGCGCGGCACGAGGAGTCGGCGTCGCCCCCCGGTGGCGTACCGGCCGCCTTCGTGATGGCCGAACCGCCCTTCGAACCCACCACGCTGGTCACCCACCGGGCCGAGCCCGGTGGCCCCGCGCCCAAGCGCGTCGGCGTCGCGGGCCGGCTGGTGAGCGGCACCCGGCGCAACCTGGTGGCCGCGGGCGCCGGCGCGCTCCTCGCCGCCGTGCTGGGCACCGTGGTGACACTCGGCGCGACCTCGGACCACAGCAACGACACCCCGTCCGAGAAGGTCGGCGTCAATCCCTCGGCCAGCCAGGGCAGCGACGACGACAGCCTCGGCGCGGACAAGGCCAAGAAGGGCGGCGACTCCGACACGGGTACCGTGGCGACGCCCACGGATCCTGGTCCCGACGGTACGTACGGGACGTCGGACGATCCGACGCCGACGGACACGGGCGGCAGTACGCCGTCCGACGACCCGAGCGGCACGCACACGTCGGGTACGCCGTCGAAGTCGCCGTCCACTTCGCCCTCGAAGTCGGCGACGACCAAGCCTCCGACGTCGACGACGAAGCCGCCGTCGAGTACGCCGACCCCTTCGTCGCCCACGCCCACGACTCCGACGCCCACGGAGTCGCCCACCGCGACAACCCCGTCGACGTCGGACACCGCCAGCGGCCCCGCGTCGAGCAGCGCCCCGGTGAGTACGTCGGCCAGCGCCCCGGAGAGCAGCGTCACCAGCGCTCCGGCGAGCGGCACCGGTGCCACATCGCCGGGCGGCGCGGTGATCTGACCGTACGAAGCGAGAGGGCCGGGTCCACGACGTGGACCCGGCCCTCTCGCTGTAGTCGTCCCCGCGGTCAGAACAACCGCAGCTTGTCGTCCTCGATGCCGCGCATCGCGTCGTAGTCCAGGACCGCGCAGCCGATGCCGCGGTCGGTGGCGAGGACACGGGCCTGCGGCTTGATCTCCTGGGCGGCGAAGATGCCGCGGACCGGCGCGAGGTGCGGGTCGCGGTTCAACAGCTCCAGATAGCGCGTGAGTTGCTCCACGCCGTCGATCTCACCGCGCCGCTTGATCTCCACGGCGACGGTCTGGCCGTCGGCGTCCCGGCACAGGATGTCGACCGGGCCGATGGCCGTCATGTACTCGCGGCGGATGAGCGAGTAGCCCTCGCCGAGCGTCTCGATGCGGTCGGCGAGGAGCTCTTGAAGGTGTGCTTCCACGCCGTCCTTGATCAGGCCGGGGTCCACGCCGAGTTCGTGCGAGGAGTCGTGGAGGATCTCCTCCATCGTGATGATGAGCTTCTCGCCCGCTTTGTTGATGACGGTCCAGGTGCCTTCGTCGTCGCCGGAACCCTCCTTCAGCGTGCAGGGCGGCGACATCCAGTTGAGGGGCTTGTAGGCCCGGTCGTCCGCGTGGATCGAGACGCTGCCGTCCGCCTTCACGAGGATGAGGCGGGGGGCCGACGGGAGATGGGCGGTGAGCCGGCCCGCGTAGTCCACGGAACAGCGGGCAATGACGAGACGCATGGTCGGCAACGCTACTCGACGGGCGGTGGTGCACGCGATTCGCCCGCCCGTCTCCCACCACCACCCTCAACCGAGGGCCCTCCGGTCCCGCCCCTTTCTTCCTGGAAGAACCCTGTTCGGTGGTGGCTGATTGTGCGCCTAGTGGGAGTTCGCTATGTGCGCATTCTCCTGGTGCCGTCACCGTCCGTTGCTTACCGTATAAACGGGAGGTCGCGATGCGTGTACTCAGCGTGTTCGATATCGCGAATTCCCTATCCCTGTCCGGCAACCCCCGAGGTCTGGGGGTGCGAGAGGAGTACCCATGTCGCTCGACGTCTCACCGGCCCTACTTGAACAGGCCGAGCGAGGCGAGGTCGACGAAGCTGAATTCGTCGACTGCGTCCGGACCTCCCTGCCCTACGCATGGGAGATGATCAGCTCCCTGGTGGCCCAGCTGAAGGTGGACGGCGGCAACTTCGCCGACAACCAGACGCCTCCGCCGGACGAGCAGGCACGTGGCCAGCTGCTGCGTGCGCTGGCGAGTGACGCGATACGCGGCGCACTGCAGCGGCACTTCGGAGTGCGGCTGGCCTTCCAGAACTGCCACCGGGTGGCGGTGTTCCCGCTGGACGCCTCAGTGGACGACACGCTGGCACGCTTCACCTCGGTCCGCAGCCAGCTGCTGAACCAGTCGCCGGAGTTCCGGGACTGCTGACGCGGTGACGCAGCACTGCTTGCCGCTCCGTACGCGGGAGGTGCATTTGTACTGGGGCGGCAAGCTCCCCGCGCGGTCACCTGAGGTGCGGCAGCACCTCGGCGCCGAGACGTCGTACGTTCTCCTCCGTCGCCGCCAGATCTCCCGAGCCCTCGACGAGCAGGGCGAAGCGTGAGATGCCGGTCCGCTCCGAGGTCGCCGCGAGCCGGTCGGCGCACAGCCGGGGGGTGCCCACCGGGTGCAGCCCGCAGAGCAGTTCGGTGTACGCCAGGGGGTCCCGCATCGCGCGGGTGCGGCCGTCGACCGTCACATGGGCGTCCAGCCCGTGCTTCAGCCAGCCCGGCATCGCCTTGAGGAGCGACTCGACGGCGTCGGTGCGGCGGTCCGCGATCTGGCAGACGCCGGCGGACACATGGGCCGCCGCGAAGATCTCGTCCGCCGGGCGCCGGGCCGCGCGCGCGTACTGCCGCCACAGCGCGACCATTTCGGCCTTCTCCTCGTCCCCGACATGCATCCCCAGGAGCATCGGCAGCCCGCGCTCGGCCGCGAGCCGCACGCTCGCCGGTGAGGTGCAGGCGACGACGACCTCGGGCCCCGGAGCTCCGCTCAGCGCCTCCGACGGCCGGGGGACGACGGGGACTTCACGGAAGCTGAACCGCTCCGAGGTGCCCCGCACCGACGGCTCGCGCAGCCAGCGCACCAGGAGGTCGAGTGACTCCGGGAACCCCTTCTCGTACGCCTCCAGTCCCGAACCGAAGACCTCCAGGTCGACCCAGGGGCCGCCGCGTCCGACGCCCAGCGAGAACCGTCCGCCGGACGTCAGATGCAGCAGCGCGGCCTGCTCGCCGAGTGCCACGGGGTGGACGGTGGGCAGCACGCTGACCGCTGTGCCGACCCGGATCCGGCTGGTGCGGCCGAGCAGGAACGCGGCGAGGGTGATGGCCGACGGGCAGGTGCCGTACGGCACGAAGTGGTGCTCGCCCAGCCATACCGAGTCGAGCCCCGCCTCCTCGGCGACCTCGGCGGACCGCACCGCCCGGTGCAGGGCCTCCCCCTGGCCCTGTCCGGGGAACTGGGCCGCCAGTACAAAACTTCCTACGTGCATCGCACTTCCTGCTTCCTCGGCTCCGACAGGGAGCTCCCCCGCCGGGCATAACCGCCTGACACGTGCCGAAGTCACGGTCTGGCGGGGAGATTTGCGGATTGTCTGCGAATTGGGCCGCCCGGTGGGGGATCTGTACGGGTTGGTGGAGTACGCGTACCCCGGTGCGCGCCGCGTAGGCTGGAGATGGCCCCTGCTCCCTGTATAGCTCCGTGAGGTGTCCCGTGTCCCCGCGTCGCAACCGTCCGAAGGCCGCCGGTGCGTCCGGCAGTAGTGCGGACGAGGAGCGGTCCGGCCGTTATGGCGGCTGGCAGTCGACCGAGAGCTGGCAGGGCGAGGAGTGGAGCGTGCGCCATGTGGCGGGCGCGAGCGCCGAGGGCAAGACCTACCGATGCCCCGGCTGCGACCAGATGATCCCCTCCGGTGTCCCGCACGTGGTGGCCTGGCCGGAGCACTCGGGCGTCGACGAGCGGCGCCACTGGCACAAGGCCTGCTGGAACGCGAAGGACCGCCGCACCTCGCGGGTGCAGCGGTCCCGTAACGCGCCCAGGTTCTAGGCGGTCAACGCGCCCAGCTTCTGGGCGACTTCGGAAATCAGGGCGGGGCTCAGACGTCCCGGCGCTCCAGCAGCACGAACGCGCCGACGATCGCCGCCGCCGTCACTCCGGCGAGCAGACCGAGCTGCGCGCCGCCGTGGCCGCTCTCGGTGTCCAGCCGGAAGATCCTGGCGAGGGCGTTGGGAGCGTTGTACTCCTGCATCTTCTCGCCGATCGTGCGCATGCTGTCGGACATCATGAGGAACGCGGGCATGATCGCGGGCACCAGCACCACACCGAGCATCGTGGTGATCGCGCCCGCCGAGTGACGCAGCATCGAGCCCACCGCGAGCGCGAGGACGCCGAGCAGTGAGACGTACAGCGAGCCCATGATCACCGTGCCGCCCCACGGCACGTCCGAGGTGCCGCTGCTGCCGTGCATCCCCGAGGTGATCAGGCCGACGAAGCCGATCGCGAACGCCGACACGACGAACGCCACCGCGAAGAAGATGATCAGCTTCGCGGTGAGCACCCGGTGCCGCTGCGGCGAGGCCGTGAACGTCGTACGGATCATGCCCGTGCCGTACTCGGACGAGACGACCAGGACGCCCAGCGTGATCAGGCAGATCTGGCCGAGCATCAGCCCGAAGAAGGCCGGGATCGTGTACGGGACGTCGGTGAAGTCCTCGTTCGTGGTCTGCGCGGCGACCAGGAAGCCGATGCCGATCACGAGGAGCAGGAAGGTGCCGAGCGTCCACATCGTGGAGCGCACCGACTTGATCTTCGTCCACTCGGAGTTGAGCGCGTGACCGAGGTGGGTGCGGGTGACCGGGATCGGCGAGGTGTACGAAGTGCCGGGCGCCGCCTGCCAGTTGGGGGCAGCGACGGCCTGCTGCGGCATCGGGGGCTGGGGCGTGCTCATCGGGCGTCCTCGGGCTTGGTCAGGTCGGGGGCGGCGGCAGGCGCGGCGGCGGGTGCCGCGGGCGGCTGTGCGGGGGCCTGGGGCGCGGCCTGGGCGTACGGGTTGACGTCCGCGGCACCGGGAGCCACGGGGGCGGCCGAAGCGCCGTAGGGACCCGGCTGGCCCGCTCCGGGCGCGGCGGGGGCGGCGGGCGCGCCGTACGGGCCCGGCTGTCCCTGCGGCATCGCGAACGGCTGCCCGCCCTGCTGGGGCGGCGGCGGCGCGTACCAGCCCGGCTGGCCCTGGCCCGCCACCGGCAGCTGCGGCGGCGGCATGGCGCCCGGCGGCAGCTCCTGCTGGAGCCCGGCCTTCTGGTCGATGGTCGAGCGGTAGTCGACGGCGCCCTGCGTCATCCGCATGTACGCCTCCTCCAGCGAGGCCTGGTGCGGCGACAGCTCCCACAGGCGTACGTCGGCGGAGTGCGCGAGGTCGCTGATGCGGGGGAGCGGCAGACCCGTCACGCGCAGGGCGCCGTCCTGCTCGGGCAGCACCTGGCCGCCCGCCTCGGTCAGCGCGGCCGTGAGCTTCTCGCGCTGCTGCGGCTCGGTCTCCGGGGTGCGGACCCGGGCGAAGTCGGCCGAGTTGTGCGAGATGAAGTCCTTGATGGTCATGTCGGCGAGCAGCTGGCCGCGGCCGATCACGATCAGCTGGTCGGCGGTCAGCGCCATCTCGCTCATCAGGTGCGAGGAGACGAAGACCGTACGGCCCTCCGCCGCGAGGGACCTCATCAGGTTGCGCACCCAGAGGATGCCCTCGGGGTCGAGGCCGTTGACCGGCTCGTCGAAGAGCAGCACCTGGGGGTCGCCGAGGAGCGCGGCGGCGATGCCGAGCCGCTGGCCCATGCCGAGCGAGAAGCCCTTGGAGCGCTTCTTGGCCACGTCCTGGAGCCCGACGACACCGAGCACCTCGTCCACCCGGCGGGCCGGGATGCCCGACAGCTGGGCCAGGCACAGCAGGTGGTTGCGGGCGTGCCGGCCACCGTGCACGGCCTTGGCGTCGAGGAGCGCGCCGACCTGGCGGGGCGCGTTCGGCAGCTTGCGGTACGGGAAGCCGCCGATCGTCACCTGCCCCGAGGAGGGGTTGTCCAGGCCGAGGATCATCCGCATCGTCGTCGACTTGCCCGAGCCGTTGGGCCCGAGGAAGCCGGTGACGGCGCCCGGCCGCACCTGGAAGGAAAGGTTGTACACGGCCGTCTTGGCGCCGTAGCGCTTCGTCAGGCCGACTGCCTCGATCATGCTCCGCACCCATCGAAAGGTTCAGGACGTCGGGGCGCACGCCCCCGTAAGGGTTAGGAGGATATCGGGGCGCTGACGGTTCCACTCAAGAGAAAGTAAAACTGCGCAGGTCACACGGGGGAGAGATCGAGTAAGGACTCTTACCTACATACCTACCTTTGTCAGGTACCCGCCGTGCCTGGTCGGGCTTGAAACGGAACCCTCAGAGCCGGTTCGGCAGCGAATCGTCCCGCGGAGGAAGGTCGTCGTACAGCTTCAGTTCCGAGTCGTCGGACTCGTAGGGCAGGAACTCCGGCTGCTCGGTGAGCCAGCCCTCCTCTCGGAAGATACGCGTGCCCCGGTGCCGCGTCGCCTCGTCGGAGCCCGCCCGGCGGACCCAGGTCTCGGGGTCCGGGCCGAGCAGTTCGCGCAGCGCGGTGGAGTCGGCGAGCAGTTCCCTGAGCAGGGTGGCCTGGTCCCCGCCGCCGGCGCGGGGGGAGCCCTTCGGGTCGGCCAGGACTCCATAGGCGCTGAAGTAGATGTACGCGGCGCCCAGTCGTTCCCCGGACGGCATGGTCATCGGGAACACGTCGCCCGGCAGCAGCGCCCGACGGTATCCAGGGAACTCCGTGTCGTCCACGACCTTCAGCTGGGCCGCGTCCAGCCAGGTCACGACCAGCGGGGTTTCGGCCGCGGGGTCCATGTACGGCGCGGCGGCGACGTATCCCGCCGGGCTGATGTGGGCGGAGAGCCCCACCTTGATGCCGCGCACCCGCACCGGGATCATCGGCATCTCGTCGGGGACTCCGATGCGGTCGAACTTGTGGCTCACCTGGCCCGGTGCGGCGTTCGACCCCACCGAGACGACCGGGTAGCGGCCGCCGACCGATGCCTGGCCGAGCCGCTCCAGAGCCGCGTCCAGGGTCTCTTCCCCGGACGCGACGCCGCTCCGCACGGTCCAGGCGCCCAGGCGCCGCGGTTGCACGCCGAGCGCCAGCAGTTCCTTGCCGGAGAGCAGGACAGGTTCGTCGATGACGCGGCCCGGGTATGTCAGCGGCTGCAGCGCCGGGACGTCGGTGTAACCGAGTGCTTCGATGCTGCGGTCGGTCATGGAGAAGCCCTTCTGTGAGCTGGCCGGGAGTCGGGCGGACGACAGTCTGAGCCTCCCACAACGGCGTATACCCGCGACACCTGTCATCGGGCGCCGCAGGGCCGGGTGGGGGACACCGATGCGTTTACCGAGGCGCGGCCACCGGCCGCATCCCAGATTCCGTAAGTCTGTTCGCTGGTGGATAGCGGATCGCACGCTGTCCGCCCTGCTGCTGCTCGCCCTGGCGGTTCTTCTGGTGTTCTCGGTGCTGCTCGCGGTGGGTTTTGTGCTGGCGGAGGACTCCTCCCGGCCCCTGGGGGAGCGCCTGTGGTCCCGTCAGTTGCTGGATGTGACCCTGGAGGTGCTGCGCGCCTGCGTGGGCACGGACAGCCTGTCCGTCGAGGGCGCGAACACCGCGCAGGAAGTACTGTCGACCGTCGCGTCGCTGACCGGCGCACTGGTCCCGGCGACCCTTCTGGGAATCGCGCTCATCAAGGTGTTCACGGTCCGGCCGGTCGTCTGGCGCAGGAAGGCCAGCATCGCGCTCGCCGCGATGTCGGACTCGCCGAACTACGCGCGCGATCACCAGGGCAGTGACAAAGCGGTGATCGCCGTACGCTTCTACAACCACGTACTGAACCTGGTCATGATGGAGGCGCGTGCGGAGGCCCATCTGCGCTTCCTGGAGAAGTCGCCGCACGCCGACACGCTGGTGATGTACAAGCAGCGGCTGAAGATTCTCGGCGAGGACGGCGGGTTGTGCGACGAGCGTGTGTGGTCCGTCGTGGAGCGCGCGGCCCCGTTCACCGTGTGGATACCCGTCGGCTCCGAGGTGCCCGAGCTTCCGCTCGGCTCGCTCCAAGGCAAGGACCTGCGGGGACTTCAGGGCGTACGCATCATGGTGCGCTTCACCGCCAAGGCGGTGGGGACCGGAGCGCAGCTCAGTGACGAGCGCTGGTTCAAGCTGGACGACTCGGATCTTGAGTTGGGCAAGTTCGTGTCCGTGGAACCGGATCTCGACGTTCATGTGAGCAAGTGGAAGGGGTGGAGGGAGTTCGACGAACTCCAGCCCGACGCCCCGCCGGAGGACTCCGCGCCTCCCGCTTCCTGAGCGGTCACACGCCTGTCTTGAGCGGTCTCACGCGTCCCGCCTCTTGAGCAGCGCGTAGCCCCCGAGGAGCGCCAGGGCCACCCACAGCACCATGATCGCGAGGCCGCCCCAGGGACCGTACGGAGTGTCGTCGTTGATCGGGGTCACGACCCGCATGATCTTGCTGCCGGCCTGGTCGGGCAGATAGCGGCCGATCTTCTTGGTCGCGGAGACGGCGCCCAGGATGTTGGAGATCAGGAAGAAGAACGGCATCAGGATGCCGAGCGAGAGCATCGGACTGCGCAGCATCGCCGCGACGCCCATCGAGAAGACGGCGATCAGCGTCATATAGAGCCCGCCGCCGATCACCGCGCGCAGCACACCGGGGTCGCCGATCGACGCCTTGTGCGTGCCGAGCATGGCCTGGCCCAGGGAGAAGGCGATGAAGCTGGTGATCATGCCGACAACGAGGGCGAGGCCGGCCGCCACCGCGATCTTGCTGAAGAGGAACGTGCCGCGCTGGGGGACCGCGGCGAGCGAGGTGCGGATCATGCCGGTGCTGTACTCGTTGCCCACGACGAGCACCCCGAACACGATCATCGCGAGCTGGCCGAGGCTCATCCCCGCGAAGCTGATGAACGTCGGGTCGAAGGAGAGCTTGTCCCCCGCGCTCAGCTTGTCCCACTCGTTCCTGGACAGCAGCGAGATGAGGATGCCGAGAGCGATGGTGACCACCGCGGCGAGACTGAGCGTCCACACGGTGGACGAGACGGAGCGGATCTTGGTCCACTCGGACTTGAGGACCTGGGTGGCCGCCATGGTCAGTCCCTCTTCCAGTCGTCGCCCCAGTGCGGGGCCGCCGACGCGGTCTGCGGATGCGAGCCTTGCGACGGCGGGCTCTGCGGAAGCGGTGCGTCCGTGTGCGCGTGGTACTCCACCGACTCCGCGGTCAGCTGCATGAACGCCTCCTCCAGGGAGGCCTGCTGGGGACTCAGCTCGTGCAGCACGATCTGGTGCTGCGCGGCCAGCTCACCGATGTGCTCCGGCTTGCCGCCGTCGACTTCGAGCAGACCGCTGCCCGTCTCGACGACCGTGATGCCCGCGCCGTGCAGCACGTCGAGGAGCCGCTCGCGCTGGGGGGAGCGGATACGGACGTAACTGCGCGAGTTCTGCTCGATGAAGTCGGCCATGGAGGTGTCGGCGAGGAGCCTGCCCTGGCCGATGACGACGAGGTGGTCGGCTGTCAGCGCCATCTCGCTCATGAGGTGGGACGAGACGAATACCGTGCGCCCCTGCGCCGCGAGGGACTTCATCAGGTTGCGGATCCAGTGGATGCCCTCGGGGTCGAGCCCGTTGACCGGCTCGTCGAACATCAGGATCCGCGGGTCGCCGAGCAGCGCGCCCGCGATACCGAGCCGCTGGCCCATGCCGAGCGAGAAGCCCTTGGCCTTCTTCTTGGCGACCGGGGTCAGACCGACCGTGTCCAGGACCTCGTGCACCCGCGCCTTCGGGATGCCGTTGCTCTGTGCGAGGCAGAGGAGGTGGTTGACGGCGCTGCGTCCGCCGTGCATGGCCTTGGCGTCGAGGAGGGCGCCGATGTACTTCAGCGGGTCCCTGAGGTGGTCGTAGTGCTTGCCGTCGATCCGTACGTCGCCCGCGGTGGGGCGGTCGAGGCCGAGCATCATCCGCATCGTCGTGGACTTTCCCGCGCCGTTGGGGCCGAGGAAGCCCGTGACGATGCCCGGTCTGACGGTGAAGGTGAGGTTGTTGACCGCCACCTTCTCGCCGTACCGCTTGGTCAGCCCCTCGAGCTCGATCATGCGGCCACGCTAAATCGGACCTATGGGGCGCGCTACTTGAGTGGGGAGGGGGTGCCGCTTGGCCGCCGTGCCTGACTGCTGCGCCGTTGTGGCTTGTCGCGCCCACGCGGCGGAGCCGCATATGTCACAGCCCCGCGCCCCTTACGGGGCGCTCCCCGACCCGGTGATATGACAGCGGCCCGCACCCCGAGGAGGGGTGCGGGCCGGAGCCTTGAGCAGGAACTACCAGGAACTACCGGGACTGCTGCGCCGGAACCCCACGCGAGATCGGCTCGTCCTCGGCCGGCGTGGTGGCGGCGGCCACCGCGGCGCCCGTGAGCGTCGCGAGCATCTCGCGGACGTTCGTGAGCTGGGCGTTGATCGAGTCGCGGCGGTTGGTGAGGGCCGCGAGCTCGCGCTCGGATTCCGAGCGGATGCGGTCGGCCTTGGCGTTCGCGTCGGCCACGATGTCCTCGGCCTGGCGCTGAGCCGTCTCCACCGTCTGGCGGGCGCGGCGCTCGGCGTCCGTGCGCAGCTTCTCGGCCTCCAGGCGGAGCTGCTCCGCGCGGTGCTCGATCTCCGCGAGACGCTTCTCGGCCTTGGCCTGACGGGACGCGAGGTCGCGCTCCGACTGCTCGCGGCGCTTGGCGAGGTTCGTCTCGAAGTCGGCGGCGGCCTGCGCGGCCTTGGCGCGGGTCTCCTCGAAGAGGGCGTCGGCCTCCTCGCGCTTCTGCTGCGCGTCCTTCTGCGCCTCCTGGCGCAGCTGGGAAGAGTCGGCCTTGGCCTTCTCGACGATCCGGACGCCCTCGTCCTCCGCCTTGGCCTTGCGGTCCGCAGCGAACGATTCTGCGTCGTTGCGGACCTGCTGGGCCGCCGACTCGGCGAGCTCGCGGTGCTGCTCGGAAGCGCGACGGGCCTCCTCGCGCAGGTCCTTCGCCTCCTCCTCGGCGAGGCGGAGGATCTTCTCGACGCGCGCGCCGAGACCCGCGTACGACGGCTCTGCGTCGCTTACCTGGGACTGGGCGTTCTGCGTTTCGAGGTGGAGCTCCTCGATGCGCTTTTCCAGAGCAGTGATACGGGCCAGAGCGCTGTCACGGTCGGAGACGAGCTTCGAAATGCGTTCGTCCACCTGAGCGCGGTCGTACCCACGCCGCACAAGCTCGAAGCCGTAGGGGGAAGTGTCGCTCATGGGGTTCCTGTCGAATGAGACCGGTGAGGTGATAGGGGGAATCCTAGGGGCCAAAGCGGTGTGTCATCGAGCGGATACGTGTTTGATCTGGAGAATGACACTCCTTTTGGGTGGCTAGCTGTCGGAGGGCTTGCCAGAAGCTGTGCCAAAGGTCCCTGCTAAGCATGGAATCGGTGCTTCTGGCTAGCCCTCTGACGACTTGCCACTCGAACGTGGTGCGCCGATGGCAGCGCCCGCCTTGACTCCACCGTCCTTGTTCCCGGACGGGGCCTCAAAGGACTCCAACGCCTCCAGGACGTCCTGGACACGGGAAATCTCGGCATTGATGTCCTCGCGGCGGCGCACCAGGACCTCCAGGTCCCGCTTGCCCTCCTCGACCGCCGCCTTCGCCTCGCGGATCGCCTCGGACCTGATCTGCTCGGCCTCGGTGACGAGCGAGCTCTTCTTCTGCTCGGCCTCCTTGAGGAGACCCTCGGCCTTCCTGACGGCGGCGATTCGCACCTTGCTCGCCTCGGAACTGGCCTCCGAGATCAGGTCCTTCGCCTTCGCCTCGGCCTCGGCGAGCTGGTCCTCGGCCGCCTTGATGAGCGCGTCGCACCGGTCGCCCGCGTTCTTCATCGTCTCGGCCGACTCGCGGCGGGCCCGCTCGTGCAGCTCCTCGATCTCCGTGGTGATGCGGTCGCGCAGTTCCTCCGCGCGCTCCCTGATCGCCGTCGCGTCCCGGCGCGCGCCGACCAGCAGCTCGTCCGCGTCCGTACGGGCACGCTCCACCAGGGAGTTGCCCTCCACGGTCGCCTCGGAGACGACCCGCTCGGCCTCGTTGCGGGCCGCGCCGACCATCGTGTCGGCCTGCGACTCGGCCTCTGCCGTCGTCTTCTGCGCGCTCTGCTGCGCCTCGGAGAGCAGCTTGTCGGCCTCCGACGCGGTCTCCGAGATGAGCGTGTCGACCTGCTCGGCCGCCTCGGAACGCCGCTTGTTGGCCTCCTGGCGCGCCTCGTCCAGCGTGTGCTCGGCCTCCTCGCGCGCCGACGACGTGAGCCGCTCGGCCTCCGCCGCCGCCTCGGCCTTGACGCGCTCCGCCTCGCTGCGCATCCGCTCGGCGTGCTGCTGCGCGGAGCCGACCGTCTCGGCGGCCTCGGCACGCAGCCGCTCCGCGTCGCCCGTCGCGTCCGAGATGAGCTGCTCGGCCTTGGCCACGGATTCGGCCCGTACGCGCTCGGCCTCGGTGGCGGTGTCACGGGCCAGCCGCTCGGCCTCCGACGTCGCCTCGGTGATGAGGGTGTCCGCCTGCGTGGCCGCGTCCGAACGGATCCGGTTCGCGTCCTCCCGGGCGTCCGCACGGGTGCGTGAGGCGTCCTGCTCGGCGTTCGCGATGGCGTCCGACGCGTCGGTGCGGACCCGCTGGGCGTGCGCGGCGGCGTCCGAGCGCAGCCGCTCGGACTCGGCGATCGCCTCCGAAACCGTGCGCTCCGCCAGCGACTTGGCGGCGTCCGTCTCCTCGGCCGCCTCCCGCCGGATGCGCGCCGCGTCCTCGGACGCCCGCTCCCGCTCCGCGTAGGCGTCGGCGCGGACCCGGTCCGCCTCCTCCTGCGCCTCGGTCCGCGTCCGGTCCGCCACATGCTCGGCGGCGCTGCGGAGACCGGTGATCTCCTCCTGAGCCTGCTCGTGCAGCCCCGCCACGGAGTCGCGCACCTGCTGTGCGGTCTGCTCGGCGTTGGAGACCATCTCGGTCGCGCGCCGGTCGGCCTCCTCGACCACGCGTACGGCCTCGGCCTGGGCCTCCTCGACACGGTTGCGCGCGGAAGCCAGCAGCTCCTCGCTCTGCTCGCGGGCCCGCTCGCGCTCCTGGTCGGCCTCCTGGCGTGCGGAGCCGAGAAGTTCCTCGGCCTCGCGACGGCGCCGGGCGGCCTCCTCCTGGGCGGCGGCCAGCGTCTCGGCACCCTCGGTCGCCAGGCGTTCGGCCGCGGCCTGCGCCTCCGCCCGAACCCGGTCGGCGCTGTCCTGGGCCTCCGACTTCAGCCGCTCGGCCTCCGCCGCCGCCTCCGAACGCAGCCGTACGGCGATGGTCTCGCCCTCGGCCCGGGACGCGGACGCGTCCGCCGCGGCTTCGTTGCGCAGCCGGTCGGCCTCGGTCTCGGCCTGCGCCTGGAGCGCACGGATCCGCTCGGCGGCCTCCGAACGCAGCCGCTCCGTCTCCGCGGCGGCCTCGCGCCGGATGCGCTCGGCCTCCGCACGCGCGTCGGTCAGTGCCTCCTCGGCGGCGGCGAGGCGCTCCTCGGCCTCCGTGTGCCGCCGGGTCAGCTCGTCGGCGGCCTCGGCCTGGCGAGCCGCTATGGCGCGCTCGGTGTCCTCGCGCAGCTGCTCGGCGGCCCGCTCGGCCTCCGCGTTGATCGCCTCGGACTGCTCGACCGCCTCCGCGCGATGCCGCTCGGCCTCGGCGCGGGTGCGCTCCAGGGTCTCCTCGGCCTGCCGGCGCAGCGTCGTCGCGCGCTCGATGGCCTCGGTGCGGACCTTCTCGCTGTCCGTCGTGGCGGTCTGGCGCAGCTCGTCCGCGTCGGCCTTCGCCTTGGCGAGCAGCTCCTCGGCGGTCTTGGCCGCCTCCTCGATCTGCTGGACGGCCTCGCGCCGGGCCTCGGCGCGGATGCGCTCGCCCTCCGCGACCGCGTCGGCGCGCAGCTGCTCGGCCTCGCCGCGCAAGCGGCGCGCCTCCTCCTGCAGCTCGACCGTCTTGGCCCGGTACTCCTTGGTGTCGTCCTTCGCCGTGCCCTTGAGCTGCTCGGCGATGTCGTGCGCCTCGGCGCGCAGCCGGTCCGCCTCGGCCTCCGCCTCGGTGCGGATCCGCTCGGCCTCCTCGGTGGCGGCCTTGGTGGTGCTCTTCGCTTCCTCGGACGCCTTGTTCAGCACGTCCTCGGCGGTACGGGCCGCCTTGGCGAGCTGGGAGGCGGTCTCCTCGGCGGTGAGACTGCGGGCGTTCTCCTCGGCCTCGGCGACGATCTTCTCGGCCTTGGCGCGGGCGTCCTCGACGAGCTGCTCGGCGTCGGCCTTGGTGGTCTCGGCCTCCTGATTGGCCTCGGTGACCAGCCGGGCGACCTGCTCCTTCGCCGTACGCGTGCGCTGCTCGTTCGCCGACTCGGCGCTCGCCAGGGCCTTGGCCGCGGCCTCCTTCGCCTCCGCGACGACCTTGTCCGCCGCGGACCGCGCCTCGCGCAGCGCCCCTTCGGCCTCGGTCATGCGCTGCTCGGCGGCCCGGCTCAGCTCGGTGGCCTGGCGGCGGGCGGAGTCCGACTCGGTCGCCGTGGAGCTGCGCAGCTGCTCGGCGTGGTCGGTGGCCTCCTGGGCCTGCGTGGACGCGGCGTTCAGCAGCCGCTCGGCGTCGGTGCGGGCGCGGCGCAGCAGTGCCTCGGCCTCCGCGCGGGCCGACTCGGCGTCGGCGGTGAGCCGCTGACGGGCCTCGGCGGCGACCCGCTCGGCCTCCGTGCGGGCGGCGGCCAGCGACTGGTCGGCCTCGGCGCGCGACTCCTCCAGCAGCCGGCGGGCCTGCGACTCGCTGCGGGCGCGCAGCTGCTCCGCCCACGCCACGTTCTCGTTGACGTGCGACTCGACGGTCTGGCGGCGCTCCGCCAGCTCCTGGTCGAGCTGCTGGCGCCGGGAGACCGCCTCCTGGTGCAGCTCCGCCTGGAGCCGGGCCGCCTGCTCGGCGTGCTCCTGAAGGATGCGCTGCGTCTGCGCGCGGGCCTGGCTCAGCTCGCGCTCGGCGTCCGCGCGCAGCTGGTCGGCCTGGATCTGCGCATTACGCAGCAGCTGCTCGGCCTGGTAACCGATGTCGCCGCCGTCATAGGCAGGACGGGTCGCCAGACTGCGCCGCGCCTCATGCAGCTTGGCGCGCAGCACCTCGACCTGATAGCCGAGGTCCTCGGCGTGCTGGACGGCCTTCTCCCGCTCGGTCTTCAGCCGCTCCATCTCGGCCTCGAACCGAGAGAGGTGGTCGACGTCAGCCGCCGGCTCTCGCTCCTGGCGTTCGTAGCCCCGCACTGCGCGGTCCCATCCGTCCCCTGGTCGCAAGTCACTCCAAACGAGCTCCGTCCATCCGCCGAACGGGGCCCCCGGGGAATGGTGTCAGATCAACGGCGGAGCATGGGCTGCTGCCCCGACGCTCGTCCCCCGAAACCTGGACCCCGGCCCTCGGTCCTGCTCGCTGGAAGACGGCAGGACCTCGGCCGTCCCCGTGTAAAGGCGACGGCCGCCCCCAACCCTACCGGCCCAGATATACGGAGGTCAGTGCTCAGGTGACTCAACAGCCGCCGAAGTGACCAGTTCTGTCAGGACACCATGGCAATCCTTTGGATGAAGGAAGGTGATCCGGGACCCCATGGACCCGATCCGGGGCTCGTCGTAGAGCACCCGGACGCCCTTGTTCCTGATGTCCGCGGCGTCGCCGTCGACATCCGCCGTGCCGAAGGCGATGTGGTGCACCCCCTCACCGTTCTTGGCCAGCCACTTCCCGACCGCGGAGTCCTCGCGGGTGGGTTCGAGCAGCTGGAGGTAGGAGGCGCCGCCGTCGGACGTCTCGTTGATCTTGAGCATGGCCTCTCGTACGCCCTGCTCCTCGTTGACCTCGGAGTGGAAGACCTCGAAGCCGTACGTCGCACGGTAGAACTCGACAGTCTTGTCGAGGTCGAAACAGGCGATCCCAATGTGGTCGATTCGCGTCAGCATGGAGTTAGTGCAGCGCTCCGGAGGTGGTTACGCAACGTGCGCGCGATCACACTCCAGGCCGGATGACGGGTGGCCTACCGCTCAGTACATTCAAGTAAACCCTCGTTCACTCCTCGGCTGTGCAGCCGGTAAGGGGATCGCACCTCATGTCTGGAACGAACAGCAGTACCTCGGTGATCGTCGCGGGCGCCCGAACGCCCATGGGGCGGTTGCTGGGTTCGCTGAAGTCCTTCTCCGGAGCCGACCTCGGCGGCTTCGCGATCAAGGCCGCCCTCGACCGTGCGGGCATCGGTGGCGACCAGGTGCAGTACGTGATCATGGGCCAGGTGCTCCAGGCCGGGGCAGGGCAGATCCCGGCACGCCAGGCCGCGGTCAAGGCGGGCATCCCGATGAGCGTTCCGGCACTCACCATCAACAAGGTGTGTCTGTCGGGCCTGGACGCCATCGCACTCGCGGACCAGCTGATCCGCGCGGGCGAGTTCGACGTCGTGGTCGCGGGCGGCCAGGAGTCGATGACGAACGCGCCGCATCTGCTCCCCAAGTCCCGTGAGGGCTACAAGTACGGGGCGATCGAGATGCTCGACGCCATGGCGTACGACGGTCTGACGGACGCCTTCGAGAACATCGCCATGGGCGAGTCGACGGAGAAGCACAACAGCCGGCTGGGGATCCAGCGGCCCGAGCAGGACGAGATCGCGGCCCTGTCCCACCAGCGTGCGGCCGCCGCCCAGAAGAACGGCATCTTCGAGGCGGAGATCACTCCCATCGAGATTCCGCAGCGCAAGGGCGAGCCCGTCGTCTTCAGCAAGGACGAGGGCATCCGCGGCGAGACCACGGCCGAGTCGCTCGGCAAGCTGCGTCCCGCCTTCACCCGCGACGGCACGATCACGGCCGGTACGGCGTCGCAGATCTCGGACGGCGCCGCCGCCGTGGTCGTGATGAGCAAGGCCAAGGCGCTGGAGCTGGGCCTGGAGTGGATCGCCGAGATCGGCGCGCACGGCAACGTGGCGGGGCCGGACAACTCCCTCCAGTCGCAGCCGTCCAACGCGATCCTCCACGCGCTCAAGAAGGAGGGCCTGGACGTCTCGGACCTCGACCTCATCGAGATCAACGAGGCCTTCGCGGCGGTCGCGGTCCAGTCAATGAAGGACCTCGGGGTGTCCACGGAAAAGGTGAACGTCAACGGCGGCGCCATTGCCCTGGGTCACCCGATCGGTATGTCGGGCGCCCGTCTCGTGCTGCACCTCGCCCTCGAACTGAAGCGGCGCGGCGGCGGCGTGGGCGCGGCCGCACTGTGCGGTGGCGGTGGGCAGGGTGACGCGCTGATCGTGCGGGTACCGAAGGCCTGAGAGCGTTTGTCGCCACTGGTGACTCATGACCTCTCATGACCACGCATGACCCCTCATGACCCGTCGTGACTTCGTGAACGGAGCTGTGATGCAGGACGTCTCCTCGCTGGTGGCCCAGGCCAGGGAAGGACGGCCGCGGGCCGTGGCCCGGCTGATCTCCCTGGTGGAGGGCGCGGCACCGCAGCTCCGTGAGGTCATGGCGGCGCTGGCACCGTTGGCCGGCAACGCGTATGTGGTCGGGCTCACCGGGTCCCCGGGTGTCGGCAAGTCGACCTCGACGTCGGCGCTGGTGACGGCGTATCGGCGGCAGGGCAAGCGGGTCGGGGTGCTGGCCGTCGACCCGTCCTCACCGTTCTCCGGGGGCGCCCTGCTCGGCGACCGCGTGCGGATGTCCGAGCACGCGTCGGATCCGGGGGTGTACATCCGCTCGATGGCCACCCGGGGGCACCTGGGCGGCCTCGCGTGGGCGGCTCCCCAGGCGATCCGGGTCCTGGACGCGGCCGGCTGTGATGTCGTCCTGGTGGAGACGGTCGGTGTCGGCCAGTCCGAGGTCGAGATCGCCTCCCAGGCGGACACCTCCGTCGTCCTCCTCGCCCCCGGCATGGGCGACGGCATCCAGGCGGCCAAGGCCGGAATCCTGGAGATCGGCGACGTGTACGTCGTCAACAAGGCGGATCGGGACGGGGCCGACGCGACCGCCCGTGAGCTGAACCACATGCTCGGCCTCGGCGAATCCCGTGGCCCCGGTGACTGGCGGCCGCCGATCGTCAAGACGGTCGCCGCGCGGGGCGAGGGGATCGACGAGGTGGTCGAGGCGCTGGAGAAGCACCGGGCGTGGATGGAGGAGCACGGGGTGCTTCACGAGCGGCGTCTTGCCCGGGCGTCCCATGAGGTCGAGACGATCGCGGTCACCGCGCTGCGGCAGCGGATCGGTGACCTGCACGGGGATCGGCGGCTCAGTGCGCTGGCGGAGCGGATCGTGGCGGGCGAGACGGATCCGTACCGCGCCGCGGACTCCCTGGTGGAGGGCCTGACGGAGGGCTGACCCAGGGGCTCTGCCCCTTCGACCCCGTTCGGTTGTGTGTCGGGTGCGGATGGGTGGGGGCGCGCCTAAAAGATTGCGCAGTTCCCCGCGCCCCTAAAAGGGGCGCGGGGAACTGCGCAATCTTTTAGCGGGGGTCTGGGGGCGCAGCCCCCAGGGATGGGACGGGTAGGGGCGGCGGGGGCGAAGGAACTCGCTGGTCAACTTTTATTGGGCGCTGGTAAGTTGGGGCGCATGTTCCTTCACTTGGCGTAGGGCCGACCAGGCCCGCGACGGATGCACAGCGAGTCGGCTGTGTCGTCGCGGCACCCAGGCGTCCCCTTTTCCGCCTCGCTGTTGAGGAACCTTCACATGTCTGCGTCACCTTCGCGGCCCTCGTACGCCGCGCTCTTCCGCATGGCCCACACCCGCCGCACCTTCACCACCGCCCTCATCGGCAGACTCTCGTACGGCATCGTTTCGCTGGCCATGATGCTCACGGTCACCCGCGCGACCGGGTCGTACGCCGTGGCCGGCACGGTCATGGCGCTGTTCGGCGCGATGAGCGTGGCCCTGTCGCCCGCGCGGGCGGCCCTGATCGACCGGTACGGCCCGCGCCGTGCCCTCATCCCGATGGCCTCGCTCTACGCGACCCTGCTCGCGGCCTTCGCGGCGGCAGCCTGGCGCCCGGGAGCACCGGTGACGGGCATCGGCGCGCTGGCCGTCGCGGCCGGCGCCTGTACGCCGCCCCTGGGCCCCACGATGCGTGCCGTATGGAGTGAGGTCATCGAGGACAAGGCGCTCTTGCAGCGGGCGTACAGCCTGGACGGTGTCGCGGAGGAGATCCTCTTCGTCTCGGGGCCGTTGCTGGTGGGCGTGGTGGTGCAGTTCGCGCCGCCGGCCGCCGGGGTCGCGCTCAGTGCCCTGCTGGTGTGGGCCGGAACCCTCGCGTTCGTGCTGTCACCGATCGTCGCCGGCGTACGCCCGGCCGCGGCGAAGTCCGCCGGACGCTCCGGGCGTCGGCTGCGGGGCGGGCGCGCGCTCGTGCAGTCCGTCGTCGTGGCGGCGGGTGTCGGTCTGTCCCTGGGAGCCATCGACCTGCTGGTCATGGCCTTCGCGCAGCAACGCCATCACGGTGACGACGTCGTGGCCTGGGTGCTCGCCGCGCTGTCGGTGGGCAGCGCGCTGGGCGGCCTGCTCAACGGCGCCGTCAACTGGCGTACGTCCGCACGGGTCCGGCTGCCGCTGCTGGCCGGCGGCCTGGGCCTCGCCCTGCTCGCCGCGGGACTCGCTCCCGGCCTCGGCACCCTGACGGTCGCGGTGGCCTGCGCGGGCTTCTTCGTCGCCCCGGCCCTGACGACGTCCTACCTGATCGCCGACGAGGCGGCCCCGCCCGGCTTCCGCACCCAGGCGGGCGCCTGGGTCAACACCGCGGTGAACGCCGGAAGTTCGGGCGGCGCCGCCGGGGTGGGCTTCCTGGTCGGCCACGTGTCCCTGGGCCTGTGCTTCGCGATCTCGGGGGCGGCGGCCGTGACGGCGGCCCTGATCTCCGCACGGGGTACGGGCGCGGCGTCGGTGCCGCGGGAAACCCCCAAGGACGCTGAGGAGCCTTCCCGAGTCTGATCGGCGGGGCACTGTTCGAACTCCGGCTCCCCGCGCCCCGTCAGGGGCGCGGGGCAGCGGCATTTGCGGCTCCGCCGCGTGGGCGCGACCAGCCACAGGCAACCCGCAGACATCGGACGGCCCGGAGCTCCCGGCTGAACCCAGCGGAGCGCTACGGCTTACCTCGTTGCCCCCGCAGATGCTCAGCGATCGGCCGCAACGACTTGTGCAGCTCCTCCAACGCCTCCGGCGACACCAGATCGATGAAGTGCCTCCGCACGGACCCCACATGATGCGGCGCGACCTTCTTCATCGTCTCCATGCCGTGCTCGGTGAGCACGGCATACAGCCCCCGCCGGTCGGACTCGCAGTTCTCGCGGCGCACCAGATCCGCGTTCTCCATGCGTGTGATCTGGTGCGAGAGGCGGCTCTTGGACTGGAGGGTGGCGGACGCGAGGTCACTCATCCGCATCCGTACGCCCTCCGACTCGGAGAGGTTCACCAGGATCTCGTAGTCGTTCATGGTCAGCCCGAACGGCTGCAGGTCCCTTTCGAGCTGGTAGGCCAACAGCCTGTTGACCTCCAGGTGGGTGCGCCAGGCGCACTGCTCCGCATCGGTCAGCCAGCGCGTGGCCGTCTCGGTCTCCATAAATGAAGTCTACCTAAAATGTTGAAAGGCGAACTAGTGAGGGTGGTGTGACTGCGCGCACGCGTTCGATGTCACACTCCGCAGACTACCGCTCACAGCCCGAAGCGACGCTGGAGGTCCCCCAGCTGTCCGGGAAGGCGCGGTGCGCCGGCTTGCTGCCCCTGGTGACCAGGCACCCCGCCCGCGCCCGGCACTCCGGGCTCGCGTGGGACCGCCCCCATGGCCTGCTCGGCCATGAGGGTTTCGGTGGACTGGAGCAGCACCGTGCCGGCCCCTACGAACTCGAACTGGTGCTCCTCTCCGGAGGCCCCGCCGAGGCCCGTCATCGCACGTAGACCGCCCATTACACCTGTCATGTACCCGTGGTCGTAGTGATGGCAGGGGGAGGGGCAGTCGGCCCAGCCGACCAGGGCCTGTGGGTCCACCCGGATCGGGGGTTCCATGAACACCACCGGACCGTTAGATGCGGCTACGAACTTCCCGGTTCCGATCAGGGTCAGAAACCCCGGCACGATCGACTGCTTGAGGGCAAGACTTGGCTGAAAAGCGAGCAAGTTGCCCGAGCGAATGGTCAGATTGCCGTTGTCCAGATCGTAGGAATTCACATCGAAGGCCCGGTCGGCGAGCAGCATCTTGCCCGAGCCCTCCGCCACGACCCAGTCGCTCGCGTGCAGAGGCGAATGGAACGACGTACGGACGAGACGGTCGAGCCGGCCGTGTCCGACGCCGTTGAATTGCATCGACCCGTAGTAGGCGATCATCTTGCCCTTCTGCAGGAACCACTGGCTCCCCTTGAGCTCCACGCAGAAGGTGTAGTTGTTGACGTTGTCGTCGACCGGCAGCGTCATCGGGTCGTGGATGACCGGGCCGCCCGGAGTCCCGTACGCGCTCACAGCTTCTCCTCCGAGGCCTGGACGTACACCGCACCACTGCCGCTCAGCTCCAGCTGGAACGCCTCGCCCGAACCGCGGCCCACCATGTCGCGCCAGCCCAGCGCCGTGGACAGCTTGTTCCGTACGTCGCCGTGGTGCGCGACGTAGGCCTGCGGGTCGACGTGGACCGGGCGCTGCGGGGTGATCGGGACCTCGAAAACACCCCCGTGCGCCATGACCGCGACCGCGCCCTGCCCCTTCAGGGTGGTCGTGAAGAGCCCCTGGCCGGTCACCTGGCCGCGCACCATGCCCATGACGCCGCCCTGCGAGCCCAGGAACATCGTGCCCTGCTGGAGCGTGCCGTCGAAGGCGAGCAGCCGGTCCGCCTCGACGTACAAGGTGTCGCCGGTGAGATTGATCACCTGGACATGGTGGCCGCCGTGCCCGAAGAGCACCGTGCCGGAGCCCTCGACGGTCATCAGCGGGGTCGCCTCGTTCGCCAGGCGGCGGCCGATCATCGACATCACACCGCCCTGGCCACCCTGGACGTTGGGCGTGAAGGAGACCTCGCCCTTGTAGGCGAGCATCGCGCCGCGCTGGCTGAACAGCCGCTGGCCCGGCAGCACCGTGGCCTCGACCATCTTCGAGTTCACTTCGCGAAAGGGCATGTCACACGTCCCCCGCGATCGTGTTGCGCTCACTGGGCTGTACGTAGACCAGGCCGTCGCCCTCGAAGCGGATCTGGAAGGCCTCGCCACCGCCCTCGCCGAGCAGCGTGCGGAACGTCACACCGGACTGGAAGGACTGCCGCACATTGCCCTGGTGCGCGATGTACGCGCCCGGGTCGACCGTCAGCGGGTACTGGGAGCTGACCCGCAGCACCACCGCCGGGCCGTCGGACGTGATCGCCGCCTGTCCGTGCCCCTCGACGGTGGTGGTGAACAGCCCGTTGCCCTGCGAGGCGCCCCGCAGCCCCGTGAAGGACGTGCCCGTGCGCAGGCCCGCGTCCGTCGCGAGCAGATTGCTCGACTCCACGTAGAGCTTGTCCCCCTGGAGACTGACGAGGTTTATCTCGGAGGCCCGGTCCGCGAACCAGCAGGTCCCGTGCCCTTTCACCTCCATCACCGTCATCTGCTCACCGGTGAGGCGCCGGGTCACCATCCCCCGTACCCCCTCACCGCCACCGCTCAGCTTCTTGAAGGCCATTTGACCGTCGTACGCGACCATCGAGCCGTTCTTCGCCTTCACGGCGTCCCCGGTCATGTCGACGGCCAGCACCTTGCTGCCTTGAAGTCGAAACATCGCCACGCAGTGAAGGTAGCCGCCGGGCCGCTCCGCGGGACAGGGCCCGTAGGTGGACAGACACCCTGAGCGCACCCTTAGGGGGACCGTTTGCCACAATGGGCGATGCTTGTGCGTGCGTTCACAAACTGTGGACGTCTCTCCCACCGAAGGTGACCCGTGGACCTGAAGACAGCCTCCGCCCTCCGCCGCCTGCGTCTGGTCTCGGCCCCCGAAGCCGTTTCCTTCCTGCTGCTGCTCGTCTGCTCGGTGCTGAAGCGGACCACGGAATTCAACGCGGTGCCCGTCATGGGCGCGATCCACGGTGTCCTCTTCATCCTGTACGTGATCTTCTGGCTGGATGCCTGGAACCGCACCAAGTGGAGCACCGGCACCGGCCTCCTCTACTTCGTCCTCTCCGTCCTGCCCACCGGCGGCTTCTTCGCCGAGCGCAAGCTCAAGCGCGAGGCCGAGAACGCGGTCATCGCGTCCCGCGCCCGCCGCGAGGGCGTGGTGAAGACGTCATGATCGTCGCTTTCTCCGTGACGCCGCTGGGCGTCGGCGAGGACGTGGGGGAGTACGTCGCCGACGCCGTCCGAGTCGTCCGCGAGTCGGGCCTGCCGAACCGCACCGACGCGATGTTCACCTCGATCGAGGGTGAGTGGGACGAGGTGATGGACGTCGTGAAGCGCGCCGTCGCCGTCGTCGAGGAGCGCGCTCCGCGCGTCTCGGTCGTCCTGAAGGTCGACATCCGTCCCGGTGTGACGGACGGTCTGACCTCCAAGGTGGAGACGGTGGAGCGGCACCTGTCGGCCTGAATCTCCGCGACGGAACGGCGAAACCCCGGTCCTCAGGGCCGGGGTTTTTCGTGTCGCGATATTTGAGCGATCGCTCAAACCTCGGTAGTCTCCTGTTCCGATCGGTTGAGCAGTCGCTCAAAAAGCGTTGCTGAAGTGGGGGTTCGGGGATGGGGCTCTACGTAGAGGCGCATATACGCGTCGGTCTCGACGAGTTGTGGGCGCGGACGCAGGACCCCGCGCAGCACCGGCGCTGGGACCTTCGCTTCACCGAGATCGACTACCTCCCGCGCGTGGAGGGCGAGCCGCAGCGCTTCCGCTACGCCACGCGCGTGCTGCCGTTCCTGACCGTCGCGGGCACCGGTGTCTCGGCCGGCGAGAAGGAACGCCCTGACGGCACCCGCACCTCCGCGCTGCGCTTCGCCTCACCGCATCCGCTCTCGCTGCTCGCCGAGGGCAGCGGCTATTGGCGGTACGTCCCGGGCGGCGACGGCGTCCGCTTCCTCACCGGGTACGACTACCGCCCGCGCTGGGGCCGCCCCGGAGCGGTGGCCGACCGGCTGCTCTTCCGCCCCCTCATGGGCTGGGCCACCGCCTGGTCCTTCGACCGGCTGAGGCTGTGGCTGGAACGGGGCGTCACGCCGGAGCGGGCGCTGCGCAACTGGCTCGCCGAAATGGCGGTCCGCGCCCTCGTGCTCCTGGCCGCCTGCTCGGGGCTGGTGTGCGGGGCGCTCATGGACGCGGCGGGCCCGCTGGCGCCGCTCGCCCTGTTCGCGACCCCCGTGCTCGCCGTACTGGCCGCGCTGTCCGCCCTCTTCGTACCGCCGCTGCCGAGCACCCCGGCGGCCCGCCGCTGTCTGCGCACACCGCATGCCCACGCCCGCGCCCCCCGCCTCCTCACCACCCTGGAGCTCCAGCGATGACCTCGATCTTCCGTACGGTGATGGGCGCGGACTTCGAACGCCTCCACCCCGAGCTGCAACGCCGCTTCTCCGTCGGCCTGTCGAGCGGCGAGGCGTGCACCGGGCGCGGTGTCATGGACCGGATCTGGCACGGGCGCGGCTTCGTGAAGCCGTTCCTGGCGCTGGGCACCACGCGCAACATCCTGGTCCCGCGTACGGGTCGGCACGTGCCCTTCACCATCGAGAACGTGCCGTACGCCGACGGCTTCGGGCGGGAGACGGTGACGTTCGTGCGCACCTTCGACCTGCCCGGCCGCTCGCGCCGCTTCGACGCCCAGATGGTGCTGAGCCCCAAGGGCGACCGCGTCCTCGACTACCTCGGCACGCATCAGCACCTGGCCAGCGACCTGTTCTTCCGCGCCGAACCCGACGGCTCCCTGCTGATCCGGTCCGGCGAACACCGCTTCCGTGAGGGCCCCGTGGACGTCCGGGTGCCCGAACTCGTGGGCGGCGAGGCCGAGGTGCGGGAGTCCTTCGACGACGCCACGGGCCGCTTCCGTATCCAAGTCCGCGTAGTGAACCGCCACTTCGGGCCGCTGTTCGGCTACTCGGGCTCCTTCCGGGCGACGTACACCGACATCCGTACGCGCGGTGTGCGCGCCGGTCTGCGGCCGGTCCGTGAGGAGGTGCGGGCGTGAGTGAGGCGACCAGGGAGAAGCTGCTTGAGGGGGCGCTGCGGACGCTCGTCGAGCAGGGGATCGCGAAAACCTCGGCCCGTTCGATCGCGGCGACGGCCGGGGTCAATCAGGCGCTGGTGTTCTACCACTTCGGGTCCGTGGACGAGTTGCTGTCGGAGGCGTGCCGGTACGGGGCGGAGCGGCGGGTCGCTCGCCACCGTGAGCGTCTCGCCGAGATCGGGAGCCTTGCCGAACTTCTCTCCTTCGGGCGGGAGATGCATGAGGTCGAGCGGGCGGAGGGGTATGTCGCCGTGCTGGGCCAGCTCCTTGCCGGGGCGCAGACGCATCCGCGTATCGCGCCTGCCACGGCGGCCGGGCTCGACCTCTGGATCGCGGAGATCGAGAAGGTCCTCACGCGGGTCCTGCCGGCGACGCCCCTCGGTGAATTCGCCGATCCGGTGGGGCTCGCCCGTGCGGTCGCGGCCTCCTTCGTCGGTATCCAGCTCTACGAGGGCGTCGACCCGGCCGGGGCCGCCTCCGCCCTCGCGTCCCTCGAACAACTCACCGCCCTCCTCACGGCCCTCGAGTCCCTGGGCCCGGTCGCCCAACGAGCCATCCGCCACCACCTGCGCCGCACCACCCGCTGAACGCACGTGGGGTCTTCGCCCCCGCCGCCCCTACCCGTCCCGTCCCCAGGGGCTCTGCCCCTTCGACCCCGTTGGGCTGTGTGTTGGCTGCGGGTGGGTTGGGGTCTGGTCCAAAAGATTGCGCAGTTCCCCGCGCCCCTAAAAGGGGCGCGGGGAACTGCGCAATCTTTTGGGGGTCTGGGGGCGGAGCCCCCAGGGATGGGACGGGTAGGGGCGGCGGGGGCGAAGACCCTCGTCAGGTGTCCCCCGACGCCAGCGCCATCCCCAGTGGTGTGCGCTCGTACAGGACCTGGTGTCCGTAGCGGCGCGAGATGAGCAGGCCCGTGTCACGCAGGGCCGTGAGGTGGGCCGACACCGAGGACGGTGCGAGACCGAGACGGTGCGACAGGGCCGTCGTGGTGGCGGGTTCGTCCAGGGATGTGAGGACGGTGGCCCGGCCGCGGCCTAGGAGTCGTACGAGAGCGTCGGACGTGTGGTGCGAAGGCTCGGCCCAGAGGCCGCCGATGCCACGGGCCGGATAGGCGAGGGTCGGCTGCCAGGGCGGATCGAAGGAGCTGACCACGTCCGGCCAGATGAAGACGCTCGGCATCAGGACCAGGCCCTGCCCCGCGAGCTCCCGCTCGTGCCGGCCCTTCCATTCGATGGCCAGCGTGTGGGACTGCCATCCGAACCGCCGGTCGATCTCCGGCAGCAGCCCGCCCAGCCCGACCTCCGCGAGCCGCCGGGAGTGGAACGCGACATCCGCCTCCAGCAGGGCACGCAGCCGCGGCCAGTCCGGTTCAAGAAGCGTGTGCCAGGCGGTCTCCATCAGGTCGGCCAGCTCCTGGACCATGCGCACCGGGTCCTTCAGCAGGGCCCGGCCCCGGGACGATTCGAGGGCGCCCGGGGTGTCCGCGAGCGACCTCGCGGTTTCCTCCCGGGCCGCCTCCGGGTCGGCCGCGCGGACCGCGGCGATCTCCTCCTCGAAGGTGGCCGCCGGCCCGATCGGGGGCGGGCCGAGCCAGTCGGGGGAGTAGCCGGTCTGCGGCATCAGGAGCCACAGGGGCGCGAGGTCGAGTCCGGCGGCCGCCGTGCGGATACGGCGCAGCCAGTGCGCCTGGTAGCCGTGCCGCGCGGGGCGGTTGAGCGTGCGTACCGCCTCCTGCGTCTCCCACAGGGGCGACACCGCGAAGCGGCAGTTGAGGAGGTCGTCCTCCTCGAAGTGCAGAAGCGACGGCACACGCACCCCCTGGAATGCCCGAAGACGACTGAAGACGACTGAAGACGACTGAAGAGCAAAGATTCGGCTGTCGCCGAAACTCTACGGCGGCGGGCGAGCGCGCGTGCACCCTGCTGCACATGCCACAAGCCCCCGAAACCACCGGTTACCGCCCCCTCTTCGCCGTACGCGAGTTCCGTGCCGTCTTCGTCGCGCACGCGTTCTCGGTCCTCGGGCTCGTGGTCAGTGAGATCGCCCTGTCCGTCCTCGTCTACGACCTGACGGGCTCTCCGCTGATGAGCGCCCTGACGTTCGCGCTCGGCTTCCTCCCCTATCTCATCGGAGGGACCCTCCTCGCCGGCCTGGCGGACCGCTTCCCGGTCCGTCGGGTCCTGGTGGTGTGCGACCTGGTGTGCGCGGGGTGCGTGGGCGTGATGGTGGTGCCGGGCGCGCACATCGCGGTGCTGCTGGCCATGCGCTGCGCGCTCGCCATGGTCGCCCCGTTGTTCCAGGGGGCGCGGACGGCGACGCTCACCGATGTCCTCGGCGACGGAGAGCTGTTCGTGCTGGGCCGCTCCCTGCTGCGGATCGTCGCGCAGGGCGCGCTGCTCGCCGGGTTCGGGCTCGGCGGTGTGCTGCTCGGCGTCGTACCGCCGCGTGGTGCGCTGCTCATCACCGTGTGCACCTTCCTGGCCTCCGCCGCGCTGCTGCGGTTCGGCACCCGGCGGCGGCCCGCGCGGGCTCGTCGAGGCCAGGCGCTGGTGCGGGACTCGCTCCGCGGCACCCGGCGGATCCTCGCCGACCGGCGCGTGCGCGTGCTGCTCCTGCTGTTCTGGGTGCCGCCGATGTTCGCCGTCGCGCCGGAGGCCCTGGCCGCGCCGTACGCCGATGGGCTCGGCACCGGATCGGCCGGGCTCGGCCTGCTGATGTGCGCGCTGCCGGTCGGCGCGATCGCGGGTGAGCTGTACGCGGGGTCGAGGCTGCGGCCCGCGACCCGTACCCGGCTCGCCCTGCCGCTCGTCAGCGTCACGTTGCTGCCGTACGCCGGGTACGCGCTGCGGCCCGGGCTCGCCGGGTCGCTGGTCCTGCTGCTGCTCGCGGGCGCCGGATCGGCGTACTCGCTCGGGCTGGACCAGTGGTTCGTGGCGGCGGTGCCCGAGGAGGTGCGCGGGCGGGCCATGACCTTGAACACCGCCGGGCTGATGACCGTGCAGGGGGTGGGGATGGCGCTGTCGGGGACCGTGGCGGAGTTCGCCGGGGTGCGGGCGACGGTCGCGGGCGCCGGGGTGGTCGGCACCGTCTGCTGTCTGATCCTGGCGGTGGAGGCGCGGCGTACGGAAGGGGCTGAAGCCCCGGTCCCGCAGGGGTCCGCGACCGAAACGCGAGACGGGGCTGACCGCGATATGACCGGCCGGTAAGGTCTTTCGCGTGCCGAAGCCGCTCAGTCTTGCCTTCGATCCCATCGCCCGCGCCGACGAACACTGGAAGCAGCGCTGGGGATCCGTGCCGTCCATGGCCGCGATCACCTCGATCATGCGCGCGCACCAGATCCTGCTCGCCGAGGTGGACGCGGTCGTCAAGCCGTACGGACTGACCTTCGCGCGGTACGAGGCGCTGGTGCTGCTCACCTTCTCCAAGGCGGGCGAGCTGCCGATGTCCAAGATCGGGGAGCGGCTCATGGTGCACCCGACGTCCGTCACGAACACCGTCGACCGGCTGGTGACGTCCGGGCTCGTCGACAAGCGGCCCAACCCCAACGACGGGCGCGGCACGCTCGCCTCCATCACCGAGAAGGGCCGCGAGGTCTGCGACGCGGCCACCCGTGACCTGATGGCGATGGACTTCGGGCTCGGGGCGTACGACGCCGAGGAGTGCGCGGAGATCTTCGCGATGCTGCGGCCGCTGCGGGTCGCCGCGCGGGACTTCGAGGGCGAGTAGAGCCCCACTGACGGGACGAGCGGCGCCGCACTTCGAGGGCTTGTGGGGGCGGCCGAAGATCGTGCAAAAGGGGCCGTTACGCTCGTACGCATGAAGAAGAGCGTGCTGACCCGCTACCGCGTGATGGCCTACGTCACCGGTGTGCTGCTGGTCCTGCTGACCCTCGGCGTGATCGCCAAGTACCTGCTCGACATGGACGGTGCCGTGGACTTCACCCGCATCGTCGCCATCGCGCACGGCTGGCTGTACGTCGTGTACCTGATCTTCGCCTTCGACCTGGGCTCCAAGGCGAAGTGGCCGGTCGGCAAGCAGCTGTGGGTGCTGCTGGCCGGGACGATCCCCACGGCCGCCTTCTTCGTGGAGCGCAAGATCTCCCGCGAGCTGGAGTCCAAGGTCACGGACGGCTCTCCCGCGGTCGCCAAGGCGTAAACCTCACCGCCGTACGGCAACGTACGGCGGTTTGCCATCGACATTTACTAGGACGTCCTAGTAAATTCGAGGGTATGGACGCTGACGCCATCGAGGAGGGCCGCCGACGCTGGCAGGCCCGCTATGACGCTTCGCGCAAGCGCGAGGCCGACTTCACCACGCTCTCCGGTGACCCCGTGGAGCCCGTGTACGGGCCGCGGCCCGGGGACGAGTACGAGGGCTTCGAGCGGATCGGCTGGCCGGGCGAGTACCCCTTCACCCGCGGCCTCTATCCGACCGGCTACCGAGGGCGTACGTGGACCATCCGGCAGTTCGCCGGGTTCGGCAACGCCGAGCAGACCAACGAGCGCTACAAGATGATCCTCGCCAACGGCGGCGGCGGCCTCTCCGTGGCCTTCGACATGCCCACGCTCATGGGGCGCGACTCCGACGACCCGCGCTCGCTCGGCGAGGTCGGGCACTGCGGGGTCGCGATCGACTCGGCGGCCGACATGGAGGTCCTGTTCAAGGACATCCCGCTGGGTGACGTCACGACCTCGATGACCATCAGTGGTCCGGCCGTTCCCGTCTTCTGCATGTACCTGGTCGCGGCCGAGCGGCAGGGCGTCGACCCCGCCGTGCTGAACGGCACGCTCCAGACCGACATCTTCAAGGAGTACATCGCGCAGAAGGAGTGGCTCTTCCAGCCCGAGCCGCACCTTCGCCTCATCGGGGACCTGATGGAGCACTGCGCCGAGAAGATCCCCGCGTACAAGCCGCTGTCCGTCTCCGGGTACCACATCCGGGAGGCGGGCTCCACGGCCGCGCAGGAGCTGGCGTACACGCTGGCGGACGGTTTCGGGTACGTGGAGCTCGGGCTGTCGCGCGGACTCGACGTGGACGTCTTCGCGCCCGGTCTCTCCTTCTTCTTCGACGCGCACCTCGACTTCTTCGAGGAGATCGCCAAGTTCCGGGCGGCGCGGCGGATCTGGGCCCGCTGGATGCGGGACGTGTACGGCGCCCGGTCCGAGAAGGCGCAGTGGCTCCGCTTCCACACGCAGACGGCCGGTGTCTCACTGACCGCCCAGCAGCCGTACAACAACGTCGTCCGTACGGCGGTGGAGGCGCTCGCGGCGGTGCTGGGCGGCACGAACTCCCTCCACACCAACGCCCTGGACGAGACGCTCGCGCTGCCGTCCGAACAGGCCGCGGAGATCGCCCTGCGTACGCAGCAGGTGCTGATGGAGGAGACCGGCGTCGCCAACGTGGCCGACCCGCTGGGTGGTTCCTGGTACGTGGAGCAGCTCACCGACCGGATCGAGGCCGACGCGGAGAAGATCTTCGAGCAGATCAGGGAGCGGGGGCTGCGGGCGCATCCCGACGGACAGCACCCGATCGGGCCGGTCACCTCCGGGATTCTTCGGGGGATCGAGGACGGGTGGTTCACCGGGGAGATCGCGGAGTCGGCGTTCCAGTACCAGCGGGCGCTCGAGAAGGGCGACAAGCGGGTGGTGGGTGTCAATGTCCACCATGGGTCCGTGACCGGGGATCTGGAGATTCTTCGGGTCAGTCATGAGGTGGAGCGGGAGCAGGTGCGGGTGCTGGGGGGTCGTAAGGCGGGGCGGGACGAGGGGGATGTGCGGGGGGCTCTCGATGCGATGCTCGCTGCCGCGCGGGACGGGTCGAACATGATTGGGCCCATGCTGGACGCGGTGCGGGCCGAGGCGACGCTGGGTGAGATCTGTGACGTCCTGCGGGACGAGTGGGGCATCTACACGGAGCCGGCGGGCTTCTGAGCGCCTTTCCTCGCCCCCGCCGCCCCTACCCGTCCCATCCGTTCCTGGGGGCTGCGCCCCCAGACCCCCCTAAAAGATTGCGCAGTTCCCCGCGCCCCTGAAAAGACTGGGGTTGTTCGTCGGGTGCGGGGCTGTGGGGGTTGCTCGCGCAGTTCCCCGCGCCCCTAAAGACAAAAGACCCGGGGCGGGCGTGGGATCGCGGGGCGCAGCCCCGCGCCTTCAGGGGCGCGGGGAACTGCGCGACCAGCCCCCACCCACCCGCAGTCAAAGAACCGGCCTACGGGGTCTGGGGCGGAGCCCCAGGAACGGGATGGGACGGGTAGGGGCGGCGGGGGCGAAGAGACCCGGTCAGGGCTGGGCTGTTGCGCCCGTCAGGCCCAGGAGCAGTACTCGGGTGAGGCTGCGGACCCACTCCTCGTCCGCCGGCTCCGCGCTGACGAGGGTGCGATGGACCACGGCGCCGGCGACCATGTCGAAGATGAGGTCGGCGGTGCGGGCGGCGGTGGCCGGGTCGGACTCCGAGGGGAGTTCGCCGCGGGCGGTGGCGCGGGCGCGGCCCTCCACGACGAGGCGTTTCTGACGGTCGACGATCGACGTACGGATGCGTTCGCGGAGAGGTTCGTCGCGGGTGGACTCCGCCACCACCGCCATCAGCGCCGTCTTCGCCTCCGGACGGCCCAGAATCGCCGCGAACTGCAGCACCACGCCCTCGATGTCGGCGGCCAGACTGCCCCGGTCGGGGAGCTCCAGCTCGTCGAAGAGCACGGCCACCGCGTCGACCACGAGTTCGTTCTTGCCCGCCCAGCGGCGGTAGAGGGTCGTCTTGGCGACCCCGGCGCGGGTCGCCACGTCTCCCAACGTCAGCTTGGACCAGCCCAGTTCGACCAGTGCCGCGCGCGTCGCCTCCAGGATCGCGGCGTCCGCGGCGGCACTGCGCGGGCGCCCCGTACGGGGGGCTGAAGTGCGGCTCTGCATGTCAGTGACCATATCCGGCGACGGCGGGGGTCATGGGGAGGCCGTGGCGAGGCCGTTCAGAGGTCATTCGGCGGCCAGGGCGGCCAAGGTGTGACGATAACCGGCCTTTCTGTGAAGCCGTGAGGGAGATCACCGGGGAAGGGGCGTCAGCGGTGCCCGGAGACAGTTACGCTACAGGTCGTAGCGAAAGCTGGTGCACAGGAATGTGCGCCAGTCACAGTCGCAGCGACAACCACTGGCGCCAGGTGGGGACCCGGCGCCCAGCGAGACCGATCAAGACGTAACTGGCCTGGCTTTCACCACGCTTTTCACACGTGCGCGCGGAAGGGGGAGGATGTACTCATGCAGCCACGGAACATGTCCATGAGCGGAGTCGTCGACCTCGCCGCGGTGAAGGCGGCCCAGGAGGCCAAGGCGAAGGCGGAGCAGGCGCGCGCCGAAGCGGCCAGGCAGGGCGGCGGAGGCGGGGCCGTATCCCCCGCCAGCCTCGTCATCGACGTCGACGAGGCGGGTTTCGAGAACGAGGTCCTGCAGCGCTCCACCGAGGTCCCGGTAGTCATCGACTTCTGGGCCGAGTGGTGTGAGCCCTGCAAGCAGCTGAGCCCGGTGCTCGAGCGGCTGGCCGTCGAGTACAACGGACGCTTCGTCCTCGCCAAGATCGACGTCGACGCCAACCAGATGCTGATGCAGCAGTTCGGGGTCCAGGGGATTCCGGCGGTGTTCGCCGTCGTCGCCGGACAGGCGCTGCCGCTCTTCCAGGGAGCGGCCGGCGAGGCGCAGATCCGGGGGACCCTCGACCAGCTCGTGCAGGTCGCCGAACAGCGCTTCGGCCTCACCGGCCTGACCGTCGACCCCGATGCCGAGCCCGGCAGCGCCCCGGTGGCGCCCGAGATTCCGGCGGGACCGTACGACGCGCTCCTCGAAGCCGCCGTGCAGGCCCTGGACGCGGGTGACTTGGGCGGTGCCGTCCAGGCGTACAAGAACGTACTGAGCGACGACCCGGGCAACATGGAGGCCAAACTGGGCCTCGCCCAGGCCGAGTTGCTCCAGCGGGTGCAGAGCGCCGATCCGCAGCAGGTGCGCAAGGACGCCGCCGAGAAGCCCGGCGACGTACAGGCGCAGATCGCCGCGGCCGACCTGGACCTCGTGGGCGGGCATGTCGAAGACGCGTTCGGGCGGCTCATCGACGCGGTGGGGCGTACGGCGGGCGACGACCGTGATGCCGTACGACTGCGGCTGCTCGAACTGTTCGAGGTGGTCGGGGCCGATGATCCGCGGGTGACCGCGGCGCGCCGGGCGTTGGCCAGGGCGCTCTTCTGACCTGTTCTTAAACGTCGGGGCTTGTGATGCCCAGGTGAAAGATTGGCCGCCAGAGCGACATGTGGCCGCGCTTTACCAAATCTTGGTAAACGCGGCCGCTGTTACTTGGAGTAAGTCTGGGGCCTTGATCTGTCGGATTCCGTCCAGGGATCGGCCGTTTTGCCCCCCGGGGTCACGCCACCCTGCGTCGCCGACCGATACCGACGGGTCGTTGTTCGGTTATCCCCCCGTTACTAGCGAGTAACGAACCCCCTTGTGCGGGCGGCGAGAATGCACCACGATCGGCGACGCTCGGTCCATTACCCCTACTCCGACAGCCAATCGGGTCAAGGGGTTTTCTGGGTCCCCACCGAGTAGAGCCGATGGTTGTGTCGCCGGCTCTTGGGCAGGGGGGTCTTTGCCAAACGGCAGAGCCTGCCCAGCAGGTTGTGCGTGATGTGTGTCAGGCGCGACCAGTGGTTGTCGCTCGGGGGTGATCGCCAGTGAATCGGGTGTTGTTCGCACCTCCGAGGACAGGCGCTCTCCTTCCCGAGGACGTAGCACTTCTCCCATCCCTGCCCGGCTGAGCCGCCGACATGGGGCAGTCAGGGCCAGGAGATGTACGTCCGAGAAGGAGGAAATATGGAGTCCCAGGTGCGTGGCGGGACCAGATGGAAGCGGTTCGCGGTCGTGATGGTGCCCAGCGTGGCCGCCACGGCAGCGATAGGTGTCGCCCTCGCGCAGGGCGCTCTGGCCGCGTCGTTCAGCGTTTCGGGTCAGTCGTTCAAGGTGACGGCGGACAAGCTCGACGGTACGGGCTTCGTCCAGTACGGGGCCATTGACTCGGGTTACAACCTCGACGGCACCAAGACGGCTCACCCCGTCGCCGTCTCGGGTTTCAAGACCGCGTCGCTGACCAACATGTGCCAGTCGGTGGTCACCCCGAACATCCCGCTGCTCGGCTCTGTCAGCCTGACGCTGAAGGCGGGCGGCGACGGTACGCCGGTCGAGGCCGAGAACCTTTACGTCGACATCGAGGACCTGCAGGCCAACGCAGTGTTCCGCGGCATCGACATCGGTGTTGCGGCCAAGGACGCCAGCAAGGGTCCGGGCATTTCCAAGGGCGACACGGCCAACCCCTACGGGTTCGCCCAGCAGGCCGACTCGGCCACGCTGACCGATGTCAAGCAGACGGCGTGGGCGACCACTGCCGGCACGTTCAAGCTCAGCGGCCTGAAGATGTCGCTGTCCAAGGGCGTCAAGGAGTGCTACTAGGCACTCCAGGGGCGGGCGGGGGAGCCTAGGCTGCCTCGCCCGCCCCGCTCCTTCCCGCCGTACGCGTCCTTCTCCTACGCGTACTTCTCACAGCAAAGCCGTTCCAGGGAGCTGTTTTCCATGAGCGCCGAGACTCCTGCCGCGCCCGGCCAGAACGAGCACTACCTCACCGTGTTCCGGCGGAACTTCCGCGCCTGGAGGGGCAACCGTCCGTTCTGGGCCGGACTGTTCATCCTGCTCGGCGGTTTCCCCATCGCCTACTTTCCGTACGCGCACCTCCAGGTCGGCCATCTGACGCTGGCGATGGCCACCACAGCCGGCGCGGGCTCCCTGATCATCGGCGTGCTGCTGGGCGTGCTGGGCGTCAGTCTCTGGTTCCAGAAGCACGTACGGACCTTCGCGGGTGTCGCGGCGATCCTCCTCGCGCTGGTGTCCATTCCGGTGGCCAACCTCGGCGGCTTCCTGATGGGCTTCCTGCTCGCCATGATCGGCGGCGCGATGGCGGTTGCCTGGGTGCCGGGCGAGCCCGACACGGATCCGTCCGCGTCGGGATACAAGAACGCGGGCGCCGCCTCGAAGACGCTGGACGCCCCGAACACCCCGAACACCCCGAACACCCCGGACATCGCGAACACCCCGGACAGCCCGGCCGCCGAGGCCGCTCAGCCCGAGGCCGTGTACGGCGTGGACGAGCCGAACGACCTGTACGGAACGAGCCCGGCGAACGGGGCGAACGGGAGGCACAGTGCCGGCTGACGAGGCGATCCATGGGACTGATGTGGACGAGTCCCGTGTGAGAACCGGGCCGCGGCACGCGGCCCCGAGGAAGCCGCTGTTCACCAGGTTCCACATGCCGGCCGGCAAGGCGATCGCACTGGCCGCGATGCCCACCGCGGTCCTCATGGGGATGGGGCTCACCCCGACCCTCGCCAACGCCGAGGACCACCCGACGTCCAAGAGTCTGACGGCCGACGAGTACCAGGCGTGCGTCGAGGCCGTGGACGGCACGGACGCGTCGGACTCGGCGTCGCCCTCTGCCTCCGCCTCTGCTTCCGACTCCGCCTCGCCGAGCGCGAGCGAGTCCACCGACAAGGCCACGCCGACACCCTCGGCGTCCTCGGGCACGTCCTCTTCGTCGGATTCAGGTTCCGACGACACGGCCGAGCCCACACCGTCGGCGTCCTCGTCCTCCGCGAGTACGTCGAGCAAGTCGTCGGACAGCGGTACGTCCACGGCGACCCCCTCGGCGTCCGCGAGCAGCGGCAACGTGCTGGACACCATCGGCGACGCGATCACCGACGTCCTCACGGGCGGCGACGACTCCTCGACGAGCTCCAGCCCCACGCCGTCCGCCACGGCCAGCGCGAGTGCGAGCGCGAGCGAGGACACGTCCGACAGCACCTCCGACACCGTCAAGGACACGACCGACAAGGTCACCGAGACGGTCAAGGACACCGTGAAGGACACCACCGACACGGCGTCCAAGGCGGCCTCGGACACCACGGACACGGTGACGAAGGCGGCCGACGCGGCCACCGCGTCCCCGAGCCCCTCCGCGAGCTCCACGACGGACGCGTCGGACTGCCCGGTCGCGACCGACGACGAGGGCGGCGTCGACAACCCGGTCACCCTGCCCGACGACCCCTGGTACCTGAACGCCAGCTCCCTGCTGCTCAAGGGCGCCGACTACCAGGGCATAGTCAAGGTGAAGACGGCCAACGGATCGACCAAGAAGGTCCTGAAGTACGTCATCTCCGACGGCACGGACATCGGCGATCTGCACCAGACGGTGAACGACAAGCAGTCCGGCAAGACCTACCACGTGCAGGCGGCCAGCGGCTCGACGTCCACCATCCGTGACGGCGAAACGATCATGTACACGGAGAGCATCTCCGGCAACCTGTTCGGTCTGATCCCGATCACGTTCAGCCCGGACAACCCTCCGCCGCTGAACATCCCGCTGATCTACTTCACCAAGGTGAAGGTCGTCCAGGCCGGTCAGTTCGGCGGCACGCTGACCATCCCCGGGCTGCACTCCTACCAGGACTGAGCGCCCCCCAGACCCGTCCGGGAGCCGCAAATACACTGAGGGCGCCCCCTGTTCGCAGGGGGCGCCCTCAGTGGCGTACGGGGACCGGGGGTCAGGCGTGGTCGCTCTCGCCCAGGTGGTGCACCCGGACCATGTTGGTGGTGCCGGGGACGCCGGGGGGCGAACCCGCGGTCATCACGACGACATCGCCGTCGTTGAAGCGCTTGAGCTTCTGGAGCTCCTGGTCGACCAGGTCGACCATCTCGTCGGTGCTGTTCACGAACGGCACGACGTGGGACTCGACGCCCCAGCTGAGCGTCAGCTGGTTGCGGGTGCCCTCGTCCGTGGTGAAGGCCAGGATCGGCTGGAGCGCGCGATAGCGGGACAGCCGGCGGGCGGTGTCACCGGACTTGGTGAAGGCCACCAGACCCTTGCCGCCGAGGAAGTCGGCGATCTCGCAGGCGGCGCGGGCGACCGAACCGCCCTGCGTGCGCGGCTTCTTGCCCGGAACCAGCGGCTGCAGGCCCTTGGAGAGCAGCTCCTCCTCGGCCGCGACGACGATCTTCGACATCGTCTTCACGGTCTCGATCGGGTACGCGCCCACGCTCGACTCGGCCGACAGCATGACCGCGTCCGCGCCGTCCAGGATCGCGTTGGCGACGTCGGAGGCCTCGGCGCGCGTCGGACGGGAGTTGGTGATCATCGACTCCATCATCTGGGTCGCGACGATCACCGGCTTGGCGTTGCGGCGGCACAGCTCCACGAGGCGCTTCTGCACCATCGGGACCTTCTCCAGCGGGTACTCGACGGCCAGGTCGCCACGGGCCACCATCACCGCGTCGAACGCCGCGACGACGCCCTCCATGTGCTCGACCGCCTGCGGCTTCTCCACCTTGGCGATGACGGGGACCCGGCGGCCCTCCTCGTCCATCACCTTGTGGACGTCGTTCACGTCGTTGGCGTCGCGCACGAAGGACAGGGCGACCATGTCGCAGCCCATCCTCAGGGCGAAGCGCAGGTCCTCGACGTCCTTCTCCGACAGCGCGGGCACGTTCACGGCCGCGCCGGGCAGGTTGATGCCCTTGTGGTCGGAGATCACGCCGCCCTCGATGACGACCGTCTTGACCTGCGTACCGTCGACCTCGACGACCTTCAGCTCGACGTTGCCGTCGTTGATGAGGATCGGGTCGCCCTTGGAGACATCGCCGGGCAGACCCTTGTAGGTCGTGCCGCAGATGGTCTTGTCGCCGGGCACGTCCTCGACGGTGATGGTGAACTCGTCACCACGCTCCAGCTCGACGGGACCCTCGGCGAAGGTCTCCAGGCGGATCTTCGGGCCCTGGAGGTCGGCGAGCACACCGATGGCCTTGCCGGTCTCGGCCGAGGCGGCCCGGACGCGGTCGTACCGCCCCTGGTGCTCTTCGTGCGTGCCGTGGCTGAAGTTGAAGCGGGCCACATTCATGCCGGCTTCGATCAGCGCGACGAGCTTCTCGTGGGAGTCGACCGCGGGGCCGAGAGTACAGACGATTTTCGAACGGCGCATGGGGCGATCCTATCGGTTTGTTTCGCTACGGAATATTCCGTCTGGTGGAAGATACAAATGGGCGGGCAGGTGCTCAGGCGTTGCCCTTCCGGGCTCAGTCATCGCGTCCTCCGGGATCCGGCATTGCCCTCTCCGACCAGCGCATACGTCTGTGTGGCGATCTCCAGTTCCTCGTCCGTCGGCACCACGGCGACCGCGACGCGCGCGGACCGCGGCGAGATGAGCCGCGGCTCGTCGCTGCGTACGGCGTTCAGGTCGCTGTCGACCGTGAGACCCAGTTCCTCCAGGCCGGCGATCGCGGCCTCGCGCACCGGGGCGGCGTTCTCGCCCACTCCGGCGGTGAAGGCGATGGCGTCCACCCGGCCGAGGACCGCGTAGTAGGCGCCGATGTACTTCTTCAGGCGGTGGATGTAGATGTCGAAGGCGAGCCGCGCCCGCTCGTCACCCTCGTCGACACGACGGCGGATCTCCCGCATGTCGTTGTCGCCGCACAGACCGATCAGGCCGCTCTTCTTGTTGAGCAAAGTGTCGATCTCGTCTGTGGACATCCCGCCAACACGCATCAAATGGAAGATGACCGCGGGATCCATGTCACCGGAGCGGGTCCCCATCACGAGCCCCTCCAGCGGTGTGAGCCCCATGGAGGTGTCCACGCACCGGCCGCCGCGCACGGCCGACGCCGAAGCCCCGTTGCCCAGGTGCAGCACGATGACGTTCACGTCCTGTGGCGCCTTGCCCAGGAGCTCAGCCGTCGCCCGGGACACATAGGCGTGCGAGGTGCCGTGGAAGCCGTACCGGCGGATGCGGTGCTCGTCGGCGGTCTTCACGTCGATCGCGTAGCGCGCCGCCGACTCCGGCATCGTCGTGTGGAAGGCGGTGTCGAAGACGGCGACCTGGGGGAGGTCGGGGCGCAGCGCCATGGCGGTACGGATGCCCGTGAGGTTCGCCGGGTTGTGCAGCGGAGCCACCGGGATCAGCCGCTCGATCTCGGCGAGCACGGAGTCGTCGATGACGGTCGGGTCGGTGAAGGTCTTCCCGCCGTGCACGACCCGGTGGCCGATCGCCGCCAGCTCGGGGGAGTCCAGACCGAGCCCGTCCTTGGCCAGCTCCGCCGCGACGGCCTTGAGGGCGGCCTCGTGGTCGGCGATGGGGGCGATCTGCTCGCGGGACTCCCCGCCGGTCAGCGGGGTGTGCTTCAGCCGGGAGGTCTCCTCGCCGATCCGCTCGACGAGGCCCGCGGCCAGCCGGCTGCCGTCACGCATGTCGAGCAGCTGGTACTTCACCGACGACGAGCCGGAGTTGAGTACGAGGACGCGGGTGGCGCGGGTGGCGGTCACTGCTGGAAAGCCTTCTGGTCGGAGGTCTGGGCCTGGATCGCCGTGATGGCGACGGTGTTGACGATGTCCTGGACGAGCGCGCCCCGGGACAGGTCGTTGACGGGCTTGCGCAGACCCTGCAGAACCGGACCGACCGCGATCGCGCCGGCCGAGCGCTGCACGGCCTTGTAGGTGTTGTTGCCGGTGTTGAGGTCCGGGAAGATCAGCACGGACGCCTGCCCTGCGACCTCCGAGTCCGGCAGCTTGGTCGCCGCGACCGACGGCTCGACGGCCGCGTCGTACTGGATCGGCCCCTCGATCCGCCGATCGCCGCGGCGCAGCCGCACCAGCTCGGTCGCCTCGCGCACCTTGTCGACGTCGGCGCCGGAACCGGACGTACCCGTCGAGTACGACAGCATCGCGATCCGCGGTTCGACGCCGAACTGCTCGGCCGTGGTGGCCGACTGGATGGCGATGTCGCAGAGCTGCTCGGCGTTCGGGTCCGGGTTCACGGCGCAGTCGCCGTAGACGAGGACCTTGTCGGCGAGGCACATGAAGAAGACGGACGAGACGATCTTCGAGTCCGGCCGGGTCTTGATGATCTCGAAGGCGGGCCGGATGGTGGCGGCCGTGGAGTGCACCGAACCCGACACCATGCCGTCGGCGAGGCCCTCCTGCACCATCAGCGTGCCGAAGTAGTTCACGTCGGCGACGACGTCGTACGCCAGCTCCACGGTGACGCCCTTGTGGGCGCGCAGCTTGGAGTACTTCTCGGCGAAGGAATCCCGCAGCGGCGAGGTCTGCGGGTCGATGAGCTGGGTGGCGCCGAGGTCGATGCCCAGGTCGGCGGCCTTCTTGCGGATCTGGTCGACCGGGCCGAGCAGCGTCAGGTCGCAGACCCCCCGGCGCAGCAGCACCTCGGCGGCGTGCAGGACACGCTCCTCGGTGCCCTCGGGGAGGACGACACGGCGCTTGTCGGAGCGGGCCTGCTCCAGCAGCTTGTGCTCGAACATCATCGGCGTGACCCGGTCACTGCTCGGCGCGGACACCCGCTTCAGCAGGTCACTGGTGTCCACATACCGCTCGAACAGGCCGAGCGCCGTCTCCGCCTTGCGGGGCGTGGCCGCGTTCAGCTTCCCCTCCAGGCCGAAGAGTTCGGTCGCGGTCGGGAAGGAGTTACCGGCCACGGAGACGACGGGAGTGCCCGGCGCGAGGCGGGCCGCGAGGGTGAGGATCTCGTCGCTGGGCCGCTCGTTCAGGGTGAGCAGCACACCGGCGATCGGGGGAGTGCCGGCGCTGTGCGCGGCGAGCGAGCCGACGACGAGGTCGGCGCGGTCGCCCGGGGTGACCACGAGACACCCGGGGGTCAGCGCGTTCAGGAAGTTCGGCAGCATCGCGCCACCGAAGACGAAGTCCAGCGCGTCACGGGCCAGCCCCGCGTCGTCGCCGAGGAGCACCTTGCCGCCGAGGGCCTGGGTGATCTGCGAGACGGTGGGCGCGGACAGCGCGGGCTCGTCCGGGAGGACGTAACAGGGCACGGGAAGACGGCTGTCGAGCCGCTCAAGTATTACGGCGCGGTCGGCGGCGGCCACCCGGTTCACGATCATGGCGAGAACGTCGCAGCCGAGACCGTCGTAGGCGCGGTAGGCGTTGCGCGTCTCGGCGCGTACGGACTCGGCGGTCTGGCCCCGGCCGCCGACGACCGGGATGACCGAGGCGCCGAACTCGTTCGCCAGCCGTGCGTTGAGCGCCAGCTCGTCGGGGAACTGGGTGTCGGCGTAGTCGGTGCCGAGGACGAGGACGACGTCGTAGTCCCGCGCGACCGCGTGGAAGCGGTTCACCAGCGAGGAGACCAGCTCGTCCGCGCCCTGCTCGGCCTGGAGCGCGGACGCCTCGTGGTAGTCCATGCCGTACACCGTCGACGGGTCCTGCGCCAGCCGGTAGCGGGAGCGCAGCAGCTCGAAGAGGCGGTCCGGGCCGTCGTGCACGAGCGGACGGAACACCCCCACCCGGTCGACCTGGCGGGTCAGGAGCTCCATGACCCCCAGCTCGACGACCTGGCGGCCGTCGCCGCGGTCGATCCCGGTCACGTACACGCTGCGCGTCACGCGTGCTCCATCCGTTTCGTTTCGTCTCGTCTTTGTCTGCGTCGGTCTTCGTCGCGAGGTGGTGATTTGCGGCTCGGAAAAATGGCCCGCTGACGTGAGCAGAACCCTCTTGACAATACCTCTGCGGGTAGCTACGGCGCCCGCCAGGGAGAACGTCCTGGTGGAGTGGGTGGGAGCGGCGGTGCCCTGTGGGCCGTGAAACAATCGGATTGGCTCACCGGTACCAACAGCGAGCAGGAGACACAGCACGATGCGCATCGGAGTTCTCACCGCAGGCGGCGACTGCCCGGGCCTGAACGCAGTGATCCGATCGGTCGTGCACCGAGCGGTCACCAACTTCGGGGACGAGGTCGTCGGCTTCGAGGACGGCTACGCCGGCCTGCTCGAAGGCCACTACCGCACCCTCGACCTGGACGCGGTCAGCGGCATCCTCGCCCGTGGCGGCACCATTCTCGGCTCTTCCCGCCTCCAGCGCGACCGGCTCCGCGAGGCCTGCGAGAACGCGCAGGACATGGCCCGCGAATTCGGCATCGACGTGCTCATCCCGATCGGCGGCGAGGGCACGCTGACCGCCGCGCGCATGCTGTCGGACGCGGGCCTGCCGGTCGTCGGCGTCCCCAAGACGATCGACAACGACATCTCCTCGACGGACCGCACCTTCGGCTTCGACACGGCGGTGGGCGTGGCCACGGAGGCCATGGACCGCCTCAAGACGACGGCCGAATCCCACCAGCGCGTGATGGTCGTCGAGGTCATGGGCCGGCACGCCGGCTGGATCGCCCTGGAGTCCGGCATGGCCGCCGGCGCCCACGGCATCTGCCTGCCCGAGCGCGCCTTCGACCCGGCCGACCTGGTCAAGATGGTCGAGGAGCGCTTCGCCCGTGGCAAGAGGTTCGCGGTCGTCTGCGTCGCCGAGGGCGCCCACCCCGCCGAGGGCACCATGGACTACGGCCACGGCGAGATCGACCAGTTCGGCCACGAGCGCTTCCAGGGCATCGGCGCGGCCCTCGCGTACGAGCTGGAGCGCCGCCTCGGCAAGGAGGCCAAGCCGGTCATCCTCGGCCACATCCAGCGCGGCGGCACGCCGACCGCGTACGACCGCGTACTCGCCACCCGCTTCGGCTGGCACGCGGTCGAGGCCGCGCACCGGGGCGAGTTCGGCAAGATGACGGCGCTGCGGGGCACGGACGTCATGATGGTGCCGCTGCACGAGGCGGTCACTGAGCTGAAGACGGTGCCAAAGGATCGGATGGACGAGGCGGAGTCGGTTTTCTAGTAGGCGGCTACTAGTGCGTATCTAGCGCGTACTAGGGTCTGTTGCGAAAGTGGATCATGAGTCGTGGTCGGCTCGGGCGGCTGTCTGGTCTGACCAGCCCCGCGACAGGGGGAGACGGCCGGATCGGAGCGTGTCGCGCTGTTCGGTCACCCATTGCTCAACCTGATCTACGGATTCCGCGACAGGCTGGTCCGTAGTGTCGAGCAGGTGGGTGCACCATCGCTGATCGTCGGCGGTCCACCCGGTCCAGCGGTGCCAGGCCATACGGGGCCAGCTGTCGTCGATGATGGCGTCGGGTCGGTATCGGGGATCCTCAGCGTGCTTGCGATGCCAGGCGGCCCAGCCGAGGAAGGCGTCAACCGCCGGAGCGTCCCACCGGTCCGAGTCGCGCTTGGTGAGCCTGCCGCGCCGGAGCTCGTCGGACACGTCGACCAGACAGACCGCGATGCCATCTAGCAACGGGGCGGAGGGGCTGGCCAGGACCTCTCCCAGCGGGGACTGCCCGGTCAGCAGGAGGTCGACTCCACGGGCCTGGTACTCCAGCGCACGCCGCACCCACATCTCGGTCATGCGGTTTCGCCACTGGCGATCGGCGCCTTCCGGTACGCCGAGCTCGTCGAAGTCGTGCACGGCGAGCCGCCCCAGCCGCTCGCTCACGGGGTAAGCGAGCGTGGTCTTGCCCGAACAGCTGGAACCGGTCAGTTTGAGCAGCATCTCACCAGGGTGGCAGGTCAGTGGTGGTGTCCTCGAAAGGTTTTCCCAGGAACTTTCTGCCCCCGCTCCGGCTTGTCACAGCCACTCGTTGATGGCAGCGACCTGTACGGTCGCTTCGTAGCGGACGGCCAGCTTGTCGTATCTCGTCGCCACCGCACGGTGCCTCTTCAGCCGATTGATCCCGCACTCCACCGCGTGTCGCTCGCGATAGTCGACCTTGTCGAACTTCGGCGGTCGGCCGCCTCGGGAGCCGAGCTTCTTGCGATTGCGGACCTGGTCAGCTTTCTCCGGGATCGTGCAGCCGATGCCACGTCTGCGCAGGTAAGCGCGGTTCGCTCGGGAGCCGTAAGCCTTATCGGCCCGCACCTTGTCCGGCCGGGTGCGCGGCCGGCCCCGACCCATCCGGGGCACCCGTATGGCCTCCAGTACCGGCTGGAACTGCGGGCTGTCATGCCGATGCCCGGCGGTGACGATGAGTGAGAGGGGCTTTTGACCCTGCTCGACCGCCAGGTGCAACTTGGTGGTCAATCCGCCGCGCGAACGCCCGAGGCCGTGGTCGTCGGGCTCGGTGTCGACCCCGCCGGGAGACTCCTTCTGCGCTGCCCCTTTTTACGCGCCCCGGCGGCGTGCTGGTGCGCCCGGGCGATGGTGGAGTCCACGCTGACGTCCCATGTGATGAGGCCCTTCGCGTCGGCTTCGGCCTGGAGCTGCTCGAAGATCCGCTTCCAGGTGCCGTTGCGCTGCCAACGACGGAACAGGTCGTAGGCCCGGTCCCACGGCCCGTACCGGTCCGGAACGTCCCGCCACGGCGCACCGGTCCTGGTCCGCCAGCGTATGCCGTCAATCAACTGCCGACGCGTCCACGTCGGCGGCCGCCCCGGCTTCTTGCCCAGCGGCAGCAACGGCTCCAGCCGAGCCCACTGGCCATTCGTCAGATCTCCACGCCCCACGGCGCTTGATCATCCACGACCTTGATCCACTTTCGCAACAGACCCTAGTACGTGCTTCTTTGGACCATCGACCAAAAGTGATCGACGATCCGGTCGAGGAAGTCCCGGCCGGACTCGCTGGAGTCGGCGGCTGCCGAGCCGCCGCCCCAGCTCAGGGTGGCGACCATCTGCCCCTGGTAGTCCGTGTGCATCTCCTCCAGGACGTTCTCCAGGAGGTGCCGGTCCAGGGGCACCATCTTGGCGATCGGCCGCACGTACGCCTGCCAGCGCGTCGTCATCGCGCTGCGCAGCAGCTCCGCGAGCTTGTCGTCGCGCCCTGTCACCGTGATGAAGTCGGGCAGCGAGAGGTCGAGGACGTCGGCGAGCGTGGCCGACTGCCGTTCGTTGCCACGCCACTCGTCGGACTCTTCCATTCGCTGGTACGCGAGGAGTTCGAGGCCTACGGTGCGGGCGACGTCCTCCGGGGCGAGGCCGCGGGAGACGCGGTGCTCGCGCAGGGTGCGGGGGGCGCCGATGAGTTCGCCCGGGGAGCACCACAGGACGCCGGCGAGGGCCGTGAGTTCCGGGCCGCTCGGGGCGGTGATGCCGCGTTCCCAGGCGGCGACGAGGTCGGGTGTGACGTACGGCAGGCCGTATGAGGCTCTCATTCCGTACGCGACGTGCTCGGGCCCCATTCCGAGCGCCGCGCGCAGTTTGCGGGCGGCGGGGGCGTTGAAGGGCGGGGTGGGCTGATGGGCTTGCGGTCGCTGCACGCGCACAAAGTATGGGTCCGGGGCAGCGGTGACTACGGTCTGTTCGGCCACAATTACAGATTGTAGGAACATACGGTTCCGGCCGCGGGCCGGGTTCGGGCGTGGTTTTTCGCCCCCGCCGCCCCTACCCGTCCCATCCCCAGGGGCTCTGCCCCTTCGACCCCGTTGCGTTGTGTGTCGGGTGCGGGTGGGTGGGGGCTGGGCTAAAAGATCGCGCAGTTCCCCGCGCCCCTTAAGGGGCGGGGGGATCGCGGGGCGAAGCCCCGCGCCTTCAGGGGCGCGGGGAACTGCGCGAGCAACCCCCACCGCCCCGCAGCCGACGAACCACCCTTTTAAGGGGCGCGGGGAACCGCGCAATCTTTTAGGGGGGTCTGGGGGCGCAGCCCCCAGGTACGGATGGGACGGGTAGGGGCGGCGGGGGCGAGGAAACCGGGCGGGGTGTCAGCCGGTGTAGGTGGCCAGGGTTTTTGTGAAGGCGTACTTCGACTGGTTGATGCCGCTGCACTCGTCGGCCTCGCTGCCGGCGGCACACGACCGGTCGCGGTTCACGGACCAGAGGGACACGCGCGCGAGGTGGTGCTTCTTCGCGTACGTCACCATCGCCTTGAAGCCGGCGACCGTGACGGTTTCCCCGTCCGAGTCGGTCACACCGTTCATCGTGGAGAACCCGACCTCGCGATACGCGGCCCCCGAAGAGATCCCGTACGCATCGGCGACCACATCCTTCAGCCCCGTCACCGCGGACTTGGTCGCCGCCACCATGTCGGTCGCCCCCTGCTCGAAGTCGAACGGCATCACGGCCCAGCCATCGACCTGCAGCCCCTTGGCGGCAGCACGCCGAACCAGGTCCGTGCCGACCGTGCCCGGCCCCTCGGGCCCACTGCCGAAGGTGACGTACACCTTCAGATCGGGATTCTTCGCCTTGACGGTCTTGAGCGCGCCGACGACCCGCTTGCGCACGGAGGACTTCGTGAACTCGGTCCCCTCGATGTCGATGTCGATCGAGCCGAGGTCGTAGGCGTCGACGACCTTCTGATATGAGGCGGCGAGCGCGGCGGCCGACCCGCACTTCTCCCCGAGCTTGGCGCCGCCGGCCCCGCCGAACGACACGGTGACGTCGCCGCCGGCCTTCCGGATGGCCTTGATGGCGGCCGCGTCGGTCCCGCCCTTCAGTCCGCGCTCACCGTCCCACTTCGGCGTGCAGGTCCCGTCCGAGAGCATGAAGGCGAGGGTGAACTGGGTGATGCCGGTGGCCGACATGACCTTGGTGGGGGAGGGTGCGTCGCCCCAACCGAGGTACAGGTAGGGGCCGTTGAGCCCGTCGGCGAGGGTCGTGGATGTTGCCGCCTCGCCTTCCGGGGCCGTGGCGAACCAGAGGCAGCCGGCAGCGAGTGCGGTGGCCGCCAGGGTGGCGAGGGGTCTGTGGCTCATGCGGGTAAAAGCTAGTTAAGCGGCATGGTCACACCAAGGTGTGGATCATGAGTTCCTTCTCAGGCGGGTGAGAAGTGAATGAGCGGTGAGCGGCAGGGCGTCGAGAGGTAGGGCGTCGAGTGGCGCCGCGGTCAGAGCCCGCCGAGCGTCAAGGTCTCGGCCACGGGCGCCCGTCCAGGCGCTCCACATCCACGTTGAACCGCTTGAGATACGCGGCCAACGCGGCGACCTCCTCCGGCTCCCAGCCCGCCATCACCTTCTCCAGGCCGCCGACGTTCTCGGCCCGCGCCGCCGCGAGGCTGCGCTCGCCCTCACTCGTGACACGGAACCTGCGGGCGATGCCGCCGTCGGGGTCCGGAATGCGTTCGACCAGGCCGGAACGGAGCATGGCCGCGGTCTGGCGGTTGAGCGTGGACGTGTCCAGGCTGAAGGCCTCGCTGAGCTCGCCGATGGACATCGGGCCTTCCACGCTGAGCCGGCTGAGCAGGGTGTACGCGCTGCGGTCCAGCAGACCGCCGCCGCGCCGGGGCCGCGGGCCGGTCAGGCTGAGATGCCGCCCGAGCACCATCGTCTCGAACTCGATCAGGTGCGTGGGCTTGTCCATACAGGTCCCCCTTTTTTCGCAGTAGTCACCCCTTGACCGCGCCGCCCAGCGCGAATCCGCCCCCCAACCGCCGGGCGATCAGCACGTACAGCAGCAGTACCGGCGTCGAGTAGATGACCGAGAACGCCGCCAGTTGCCCGTACACCACCATTCCCCGATTCCCGAAGAACTCATTGATGCTCACGGACGCCGGCATCTGGTCCGGTGTCAGCAGCAGCATGAACGGGACGAAGAAGTTCCCCCACATCATCACGAACGAGAAGACCGTCACCACGGCCACGCCCGGCCCCATCAGCGGCAGCACGATCCGTACCAGTGACTGGAAGGACGACGCCCCGTCCGTCCAGGCCGCCTCCTCCAGTTCCTTCGGCACACCGTCCATGAAGTTCTTCATCAGCCAGATGGCGAAGGGAAGTTGAGAGGCCGCGAAGAAGAAGATCGTGCCCTGCATGGTGTCGATCAGATTGACCCGCACGAACAGCGCGTACACCGGCACCATGATCGCCGTGATCGGCAGGCTCGTCGCGAAGAGGATCGTCAGGAGGAAAGGGCGGTTCAGGCGCGAGCGGAATCGCGACAGGGGATACGCCGCCAGTGCCGCGCACACCACCGTCAGCAGTGTTCCGCCCCCGCACAGGATCAGGCTGTTGAGCATCGGGGTGAAGGTGATGTCCGGCTTCAGTACGGCGTCGAAGTTGGAGAGGGTGACACCGTCAGGCACCTTCACCGTCAGGTCGGCGTGCGCGTCCAGGGCCGACAGGATCACCCAGGCGAGGGGCAGCGCGAACGCGGCCGCCAGGACCAGGAGTCCGGCATCCGCCGCCAGGCGCCGCCCTGTACGGCGGGACGTGAATGTCGTGCCACGCGTCAACAGGGCCATCTCACACCTCCGTTCGCAGCAGTCGCATATAGACCACCGAGAACAGCGAGCCGACCACCAGGAGGAGCAGCGCCACCGCCGTTCCGTACCCGATCATGCTTTTCTGGAAGGCCTGTTCGTACATGAAGAGGGGGAGGGTCTGGCTGCGATTTCCCGGGCCGCCGCGCGTCATCACCCAGATCAGACCGAAGACGGACAGCGTCTGCAGCGTGTTGAGCATGAGATTCGTGCCGATGGAACGCCTGATCATCGGCAGCGTGATGTGCCACAGGCGCCGCCAGCCGCCCGCGCCGTCGACCTCCGCCGCCTCCGTGATCTCCTTCGGGATCTCGTTCAGGGCCGCCGAGTAGACCAGCATCGAGAACGCCGTGCCCCGCCAGACATTCGCGAACGACACCGCCAGGATCGGCAGCGTGAACATCCAGTTCTGGGAGGGGAGATGGAGCCAGTCCAGGATGGCGTTCAGTGTCCCCTCGCGGCGGAAGAAGGCGTACAGCAGGAAGCCCGCGACCACCTCCGGCAGGACCCACGCCGTGATCACGATCCCGCCGACCAGCGTGCGGACCGGCTTCGAAGCGCGCTGCATCAGCGAGGCCAGCGCCAGTCCCAGCGTGTTCTGGCCGACCAGCGATGACAACACCGTGAAGACGAGGGTCAGCCAGACGGCGTTGCGGAACGCGTCGTCCCTGAACGCCGTACGGAAGTTGTCGAGGCCGACGAAGGACGAGTGGGCCTGGCCCGTCAACTGGAGGTCGGTGAAGGCGATGTACGCGCAGTAGGCGATCGGGCCCGCGAGGAAGAGGAGCAGCAGGACGACGGCCGGGGCGAGCGGAAGCGTGCGGGTGAGGGAGCGCAGGAGGCCTCCCCGGCGGGGTGGGGCGATCTTCGTGCCCACCGGGCGGACCGGGGGAACCGGGGAGGACGCCGTCCGCGTGCCGACGCTCACTTCTTGATCACTTGGTTGTCGGTGGCCGTCTTCAGCTCCTCGTCGTAGCCGCTCGCCGCCTTGCCGACCGAGCTGTCGCCCGTCGTCACGCCCTCCATGGCCTCTTGGATGGCGGTCGAGACCTTCGGGTACGCCGGGTACGCGGGCCGGTAGTGCGTGCTCGCGACCAGATCCGTGAAGAACTTGATGCCGGGCTGCGCCTTCACATACGCGGGGTCGGCGGCGACGTCTTCGCGGACCGCGATGCCGGAGTTGGCGACGTACCACTTCTGGGCGTTGGCCTTGGTCTGCATCGTCTCGATGAACTTGAAGGCCAGGTCGGGGTTGTGGGCCTTGGCCGGGATCGACCAGGTCCAGCCGCCGGACATGCTCACCTTGCCGGGGGCCTGGCCGTGCTGGGTGGGCATGTAGGCGAGGCCCAGCTTCTGCGACCACTCGGGCCATTCATGCCCCGCGCCCTTCAGCCAGTCCTGCGGGAGCCAGCTGCCGTCGAGGTTGATTCCGAGCTTGCCCTTGGGCAGCAGCTCACCGCGGATCCTCGTCTGGATGTTGGGGTCGAGGGCGTCGGCGACGTCGAGGCCGAGCTTCTCCTTGTAGACGGTCTCCACGAAGGTGAGGGCGTCCTTGAAGCCCTGGCTCCCGGCGATCCACTTCTTGGTGGCGGTGTCGTACAGGGGGTCCGTGGTCCCGTCGCCCGTCCCGTACAGCAGCATCTCGAAGCCCTGCATGGTGGCGGCCTCGCCGGCGGGCTTGCCCGTGTAGACGTTCAGTGGAGTGACGCCTGGGACCTTCTCCTTGATGGTGCGGGCGGCGGCGAGGACGTCGTCCCACGTCTTCGGCTGCCAGTCACCGGGCAGGCCCGCCTTCTTGAAAATGTCCTTGTCGAACCAGAGCCCCCGGGTGTCCGTCCCGTCCGGGACGCCGTACGTCTTCCCGTCCTGGGCCTTGGCCGCCGCCTTGGCGGTGTCGATGAACCGGCCCCAGTCCTGCCACTTGTCGAGGTACGGGTCGAGGGGCTTCAAGTACCCGCTGGTGATGTCCGAGTTGATGAGGAACGTGTCCTCGTAGACCAGGTCGGGGGCCGTCTTGGGCGACCTCAGCATCTGCTGGAGTTTGACGTAGTACTCGGAATCCGGGGCCTTGATCGGCACCAGCTCGACCTTCTTGCCGGGGTTCGCCTTCTCGAACTGTTTCTTGATGTCGGCCAGGTAGGTGTCCATGACCTTGATCGAGTTGTCCGTCGACTGCTTGAAAGAGATCTTCACGGTGTCCGGATCACTTCCGGAACCCGATCCGCACGCGGTGAGCGCGGTGGCGGTGAGCAGCGTTGCGAGGAGAAGTGGGGCGGCGGTGGGGCGCACGGGCACGACCTCCTACTGGCCTACGTCGTTGTGGCCGAGTCGAGTTGTCTGCCCGGTGAACGTAAGAGGAGTGGTCTAGTCAGGTCAATGACCTTGCAGCGACCGGGAGTTGGCCGGGCTTGGTCGGTCCGGGGCGAAGGCGGCGCGCGCAACCATCGACCACTGCCGCGAGTCCATCTCATGCGGGTCGAGTAGTACGTCATCACGGTCGAGTGCATCACGGCAGGGGGCGGCGACATGACGTCGGACGACAAGGCACGTGGTTTTGCTGGGTTTGCTGAGCGTGTGCGCCGGTTCTTCTGGCTTCCGCGGGGGGCTTCGCGAGGCGTCGCGCCGATCATGCCGCTGGCGCGGGTCTGGGTTGCGTGTGTCGCCGTCGCGGCGGGGGCCGCCGCCGTCGGCTGGGGGGACATGGTGGTGGTGCTGATCTTTGTGGGCACGGTGTCGGCATTGACGGACGACGTGACCGACGGGGTGCGGTATCGGTGGCCGGCCTTCGTTGTGGGGCTGCTGGCCGGGTGGGGTACCGCGCGGCTCGTATGGGCCGGGACCCCCGCCCCGGCTGATCCGGACTGGGCCGACTATCCCGCTCTCGCCGTCGGGAGTCTGGTGGCGTTCGTGATCTTTGTGGGGATCACTCGCCTGCCGGTCGCACGCCGCGGGGGTTAGCCGCTCGCGTTAGGCGCGTGTGTCCCTCCGGGGCTACAGGAGGTGGTCGGCCCTTCCTGCCTTGATGTCGCGGATGAGGGTGCGGAGGGCTTCGCGGGTGTCGGTGAGGTAGTGGTCTTCCTGTCCGGCGAGGGCGATGTAGGCGTTGCCTTCGAGGTCGGTGCCTATGCGGAAGCAGTTGTTTCCTTCGCCGCAGAAGGGCTCTTCCCAGGTGATCTCGGCCATGGGGTGTCCTTACAGTTCGTGGGCGATGCCGTGGATGAGGTCGCGTGACTCCTGCGGTCCCAGTGTGTGGGCACGCCACCATTCCATGTGGGTCCGGTACTTGGCGAGCTGCGCCTCGGCGTGGGTGAACTCACCGCCATGCGCGGAGTCCAACTGCACGGTGTCCAGTTGGGGTACGGCGCCGTCGGCGTACAGGACCGCGTGTCCGGCGCCGGGGAACGCCCCGGCGTCGACGGTGAGGACGCGCACCTCGATGTTGTCGCGCTCGGACGACTCGCACAGGTGCAGGAGCTGCTCCCGGGTCGCGCGGCGTCCGCCGAACCGCATGTGCAGAGCCCACTCGTGGATGTACGCGATGTAGTCGACGGGGTTGTCACGGTCCAGGACCTGTTGCCGCTGCATCCGTTGTAGTACGCGTACCTCCACCTCCGACTGGGGTAGCGCGGGGAGCACGGCGCCGAAGACGGCGCGGGCGTACTCGCCGAGTTGAAGTAGTCCGGGGATGTGTACGGTCTGGTAACTGCGCAGTCGAGAGGCGAACCACTCCAACTCGGCTACATCCAGGAGACCTTGGGGGAGAACTCCCTTGAAGTGGGCCCACCAGCCCCGCTTGCGCAGATCGGCCATGGCGACCAGGGCCTCGATGTACGCCTCGTCCGCGCAGTCGTAGTTGCCGGCGAGTATCCGAATCCGTTCGGGAGTGGTTGCCCGGATGCCCGACTCCATGTTGGACACCTTCGTACGGTCCAGCCCGAGCAGTCCGGCGGCGTACTCCGTGGTCTGGCCGGCGGCGAGCCGCATCTTGCGCAGCTCTGCGCCCAGGCGCTTCTGACGCTCCGTCGGCGCTGGCCGTGTCGGCATTGACACCTTCCTCCCCGCTTGGTCGCGGCCAGTTTGCACCGTGAGTGACGTACCGGTCCAGTTCGTGGAGGCAATGCACGCAAGCATGTGGCACACGTGCTACTTCAAGCTCTACAGTCGGTGACGAGTCGCTTACGGTCCGACGTGGCCGGAAGTGCATCGCGCGAGCCTGCCCGCGTTCTCACCCAAGGGAGTTGCTCATGTCCACAACCGTTGCCGTATCGGCCTGCCCTCTCTCCGCCGACGTGCAGAAGACACCGCCGCCGTCCCCCGACACCCTCGCGTACAGCTTCACGCTCCCTGCCGGACCGGCGAGTTCCCGCGTCGCACGCGCGGCGACCCGTGTCGTCCTCCAGACGCACGGGCTGGACGACATGACGGATGCGGCCGTGCAGGTGGTGGCCGAACTGGCCGCGTGCGCCTGCCGGTTCACGCCTGACGTCGAGGTGTATATGTCGCTGCGGTACCGGGAGGGCGCGTTGCGCGTGATCCTTTACGACGGACACCCCCGGCACGTCCATCCCCGCCTCGTCGCCGCCTGCGATGCGCGGCGGCGGGCGGCGCTGCGGGTGCTGGGGTGTGTGGTGCGGGCGTGTGAGGGGGAGTGGGGGTTCGGGGAGGCTCGGGAGCCTGGGGGCGGGACGCGGATGTGGGCGGTGCTGCCGGGGTGGGGGGCTCGGGGATATGTGGGGGTGGGGTGAGGGCGGGGCTATTTCAGGCGCTCTGCCTGGGTGCCGGCGTGGGTGGCTCGGTCGGGGGCGTCGGCGCGGGTGTAGGCGTCGGCGGCCTGGAGCCAGTGGGTGCGGGCCTCGACAGCGTGGTGGGCGTCCTCGTGGGCGATGGCCAGGTTTTCGAGGACCTGGGCCTCGTTGTACCAGTCCTCAAACTCCTCGTAGGTCTCCAGGGCCTTGCCGTACGCCTCGATTGACTCCCCTGTCCGGCCCGCCTTCTCCAGGGCGTTGCCGAGGTTGTTCCACGCGCCGGCCTCGCGGTGGCGGTCCTCGGCGGCCTGGTACAGGTCGCGGGCGCGGGTGTGGGCCTCGATGGCCTCCTCCGTCCGGCCCACCTCCCACAGGGTGATGCCGAGGTTGTTCCACGCGCCGGCCTCGCGGTGGCGGTCCTCGGCGGCCTGGTACAGGTCGCGGGCGCGGGTGTGGGCCTCGATCGCCTCCTCCGTCCGGCCCACCTCCCGCAGGTCTAGGCCGAGACCGGTCCACGCGATGGCCTCCCGCTGGCGGTCCTCGACGGCCTGGGACAGGTCGCGGGCGCGGGTGTGGGCCTCGATGGCCTCCTCCGTCCGGCCCACCTCCCGCTGAGCGTTGCCGAGGCTGATCCACGCACCGGCCTCGCCGAGCCCGTCCCCGGCACGGTGAGCGGCCTGCTGGGCGACACCGGAGATCGTGATCTTGTCGTCGAAGTACCGCCGCCAGTTCAGGTACTCCGCCAGGCACGCGGACAGCCGCACCGTCACCTCCGCGTACCGCTCCTCCCGCGCCCACTGCGCCACCGCCACCAGCCCCGCCCGCTCCCCGTCCAGCCACGCCAATGCCTGCCCCCGGTCCCCGAACCGCTCCGGCTCCGGCATCCCCGGCAGCCACCGCAACCGGACATCGGCCGCCGCCGCCCACCGGTAGTAGTACTCCAGCACCCGCTCCCGCGCCGCCTCCCCTTCCCCCGTCAACTCCTCATCCCCCGCCACCACACCCGCCCCATACGCCCGCACCAGGTCATGCAACCGCCACCGCACAGCGGAATCCGGCCCCTCGCCACCGCATACCGGTGTGACCAAGTGGGTCGCCGCAAGATCCTCCAGCAGGGACCGGGCGGCCCGCACGTCGAGGTCGGCCAAGGCCGCGATGGCCTCCGTTCCCGTCTCTGTGCCGGGGGCCAGGGCAAGCAGCCGCAGCAACCGTGCCTGGTCCGGGGGCAGTCGGCGATACGAAGTCTCCAGTACAGGCCGCAGGACCAGTGAGCGGCCGTACAGGTCCGTGCCCGGGCTGCCGTTGTCGAGGACGGTCGTGGCGTCCCCGGTCTCCGCGATCTCGCTCACCAGCGAGGCGATGTCACGGTGGCGGCGGAGACGCAGCATCGAGGCGGCGATCTGGAGGGCGAGGGGCAAGTGGCCGCACAGGTCGGTCAGTTCGCGGAGGGCGGCCGGTTCACGGGACGGGCGGTCGTCGCGCTCGTCGGCGTCGTGCAGGGCACGGGTCACGAGAGCGGCGGACTCGTCCGGAGTGAGGGCTTCGAGGTCGATGAGGCGTACCGGGAGGGCGTACGGGCGGTCCCGGGAGGTGATCAGTACGCGGTGGTGGTCCGTGCCGGGCAGGAGGGGGAGGAACTGGGACGCCGCCGAGGCGTTGTCCAGGATCAGCAGCATCCGGTCCCGCCGCTCGGCGAGGAGGGCGCGGTAGGAGTCGTACTGTCGTGCCGTCGTCGGCGGGAGATCCGGACCCCGTACGCCGAGCGCGTCGAGGAGGGCCAGGACCGCCTGGTCCGCCGTGACCGGGTTGTCGTCGTAGCCACGCAGGTCCACGAACAGCGTCCCGCCGGGGAACCAGCCCTGTGTGCGAGCCTGGTGGCCCGCCTCGACCGCGAGTGCCGTCTTGCCGATGCCGCCCATGCCGGTGACGGCGAAGATGAGGACGGGGAGCGCGGTCTCCTCGATCCCGGCGGGTGCGAGATGGGGGAGCAGGCGGCCCAACTCGGCCGATCGGCCGGTGAATCCGAGAGGCCGGGGCGGGAGTGTGGACGTCGCGACCGGTACCGGGCCGTGGACGGTGCCCTTAGTCCCGAGGGTGGTCGTCCCGCCGTCTCCCGACCGACTTTCCGGTGACGGGCCCGTGGAAGGTGCCGCCGCTGAAGTCGATGTGGTCGCCGCCGTAGGTGGCCCCGCCGTTACCGCCTCGTAGGGGACCCTCCTGGGGGTCACGGGGCTCGGGGACGCCGGCGGAGTCGCGGCGCGGGAGGTGCTTGCGTAGCACGGCGACGGCCACCGCCGCGGCCTGCTTGGCGGCCAGTTCCTGCGAGCCGGAGACGTCGGCCGCGTGCTTGTCGGCGTTGGCGCGGTCGCTGATGCCCCGGATCACGAGGGTGTCCAACTGGCCCTTCAGGTAGGCGGCATGGGCCGCGCCGGAGCCCTCCATCTCGATGGCGCAGGCGTCGTTGTAGTGGTGCCGGATGTGCGCGGCGAGCGCCGACTTGTCGTCGGCCAGGACGACATCTCCCACCGCGATCGGCTTGCGGTGCGCTCGTACGTCAGGCATGTCCCGCAGCGCAGAACGGGCAGCCTGCACCAGCCGGTGCGAGCCGTGCCAGACCTCGGGCCGCGCCTGGAAGCCTTCCGGGGTCTGCTTGCCGCCGTGGATGGCGTACACCTTCGTACCGACCACGACGTCACCGATCTCGATGTCGTCCTTGAGCCCGCCCGCCACCCCGACGAAGAACAACGCCTCCGGGGCGAGCCAGCCCACGATCTGCGTCGTGAGCGCGGCGGTGTTCAGGGCCCCTTCGCCCAGCTCGGCGATCGCGACATTCCAGGACGTGCCGTCGAGCCTGCCCCGCTCCACCCGGGTTCCGTCGGGGTGGACGAGCTCCTCGGTATCCGTCAGGTGGGCGCGTACGGCGTCGTACTCCACCGGGAGCGCCGTGAGGATGACGGCGATGGCTGCGGTGGGCTGTGGCACGGTCACCTGTTTAAGGTACTGCCAAGTCACCGCCATAAGCGGGGTGTTGGGGACGGGGAGGCGGGACTCGCGTGCCGGAGCCGGAACAGGGCGTCACCGTCGGGCAGTTGTTGCTCGCCGAGTACCAGAGCGTCAAGGACGAGCAGAAGGCGCGGATCGGGTTTCGCGACAACCTGCTGTACGTCACGCTCGGGGTCGTGGCCGCCGTCATCGCCGCCGCTGCCCAGGCCGGGCAGGCGTCCATGCTGCTCGCTCTGCCGCCCGTGTGCGTGGTCCTCGGGTGGACCTACCTCGTCAACGACGAGAAGATCTCCGCGATCGGGGCGTATGTGCGTGGCGAGTTGGGGCCGAAGCTGGCCGCGCTGGCCGATCCCGGCGGTGGGTTCGCCGCCTTCGGCTGGGAGGCCACCCACCGTGGCGACGCGCGGCGCGGGTCCAGGAAGGTCATTCAGTGCCTTGTGGACCTGACAGCGTTCTGTGCCGTCCCGCTGGCCGCGCTGGTGGTGTTCTGGGTGAGCGGGGACGGCGGCGGGCTGCTCGTCGGGCTGTCGGTGGTGGAGGCGTTGGCGGTGGCGGGGCTCGGGGTGCAGGTCGTGGTGTACGCGAGGTAGGTCCGAACTCCCGGCTGACGCCGTACCGTTGACGCACTATCGGCCCCGAGCGGGTCGGCAGTGCGGACCGGTACGGGCGGTACGGGTGGGACGGGCGGGACGGGCGGGACGAGCACATGAACGTGGCGTTGCTGGCGGCCTTGGCCGAGGGCGCGGGCGGGGAGGCCGGGCGCCGGGCGGTCGAGGACCTGGCGGTGGCTGTGGCGCAGGGCGCGGGCGCGTCCGCGGAGGCGCTCGCCGCAGCGGTGGGCCATCCCTCGCGGCGGGACGCGGTGCGGGCCTGGGGCGACAAGGTGGCGGAGCTGCTCGCCGCCGATCCGACGGTGGCCCGTGCCGTCGTGGCGGCGATGGAGCGGCACACGCCGGGCAGCGGCACCTGGTACCGCGGCGATCACACCGACTTCCGGGGCGGGTTGTTCCTGCGTGAGGTGATCGGCTTACAGATCAATGTCCAGGTGACCGGTGCCGCCGCGCCCGAGGCCATGGCCTCCCTTCCACCCCGGCCCGGCGGCTTCACAGGCCGGGACGATGAGACGGCTGCGCTGCTGCGCGCACTGGACCCGGCCGTACCCCGGTCGCCGGACTGCACGACGGTCCTCGTCGCCGCCGTGTCCGGACTCGGCGGCATCGGGAAGACCGCGCTCGCCGTCCAAAGCGCGTACCTGGCTTGCGAGAGGGACTGGTTCCCGGGCGGGACGCTCTTCGTGGACCTGCACGGCTATGACGAGGACCCCGTCACCGCCGACCAAGCCCTCCAGTCCCTGCTCCGGGCCCTTGGGGTCCCGCCGGAACACATCCCCGCCATGATGGACGACCGTGTGGCTCTCTACCGCTCGGTACTCGCCGAGCGCGCGAGGAAGGACGGAGCGGTGCTGGTCCTGGCCGACAACGCTTCGTCGCCGGACCAGGTGCGCCCTCTGCTACCGGGTGACGCCCGGCACCGCGTCCTGGTCACGTCCCGCGACCGATTGCCCCAACTGGGCGCCCGGCTAGTCCCCTTGGACCAGCTCACGCCCAAGGCCGCGTATGAACTCCTCGACCTCGCCCTGCGGATCGCCGACCCCGACGACAGTCGTGTCACGGATGACGCCACAGCGGCCGAGCGACTCGCGGCCCTCTGCGGGCACTTGCCGTTGGCCTTGCAGATCGCGGCCGCGCTGCTGGCGGAGGACCCGGAGAAGCCGGTCACGGAACTCGTCGACGAACTCGCCGTGTCCCACGACCGTCTCGCCCACCTCGACGACGGCGACCGCAGCGTCCGCGCCGCCTTCGACCTCTCCTACCGCCGTCTGCCACCCGGCCGGGCCCGTCTGCTGCGCCTGCTCGCCCTCGCTCCGGGGCCGGAGGCCAGCGACGAGGTCGTCGCCGCGCTGATCGGGGCCGATGCCCCTCCGGCACGAGACCTGAAGGCACTGGCCCGGGCCCACCTCGTCGAGCGGGGGAGCGGGCGAGGACGGTGGCGGTTGCATGACCTGGTGCGGGCGTATGGGGCGGGTGTGGTGGCGGGGGATGTGAGGTTGAGTGGGGAGGGGGAGGCGGCGCGGGAGCGGGTGCTGGAGTACTACTTCCGGTGGGCGGTTGCGGCTGATGACCGGTTGCGGTGGCTGCCGGGGATGCCGGAGCCGGAGCGGTTCCACGATCGGGGGCGGGCGCTGGCGTGGCTTGACGGGGAGCGGGCGGGGCTGGTTGCGGCGGCGCAGTGGGCGCGGGAGGAGCGGCACGCGGAGGTGGCGGTGGGACTGTCCGCGTGCCTGGCGCAGTACCTGGACTGGCGGCGGTACTTCGACGACTTGATCACCATCTCCCGTATCGCCCAGCAGGCCACCCACCGCGCCGGGAACAGGCTCGGCGAGGCTGGCGCGTGGAGCTACCTCGGCAGCGCCCTGCGTGAGGTGGGCCGGGCGGGGGAGGCGATCGAGGCCCACACCCGCGCCCGTGACCTGTACCAGGCCGTCGAGGACCGCCGCCTGGAGGCCATGGCGTGGAACAACCTCGGCGGCGCCCTGCGGGGGGCGGGCCGCACGGGGGAGGCGATCGAGGCCCACACCCGCGCCCGCGACCTGCACCAGGCCGCCGAGGACCGCCACGGGGAGGCCAGTGCTTGGAACAACCTCGGCCTCGCCCTGCGGGAGGTGGGCCGGGTGGGGGAGGCGATCGAGGCCCACACCCACTCCCGCGCCCTCTACCAGGCCGCGGAGGACCGCCACCGGGAGGCCGTTGCTTGGATCAACCTCGGCAACGCCCTGTATGAGGTGGGCTGGACAGGGGAGGCAATCGAGGCGTTCGGCAAGGCCCGGGAGACCTTGGAGGATTTTGAGGACTGGTACAACGCGGGCCGGGTCCTCGTAAACCTGGCGCTCGCGCACGAGGACACCCGCCGCCCGGCCGAGGCCCGCGCCCACTGGCTCCGGGCCGCCGACGCCTTCACCCGCGCCGACGCCCCCGACCGAGCCACCGAAGCCCGCGCCCGGGCCGCCGAACTCAACGACCCCCCACCAGACACCCCCACGCCCACCTAACACCCGCGCTCAAACCCCCCGAACCCACCGATACTGCAACTCGGGCCTCCCTACCTGCCCATACTGCGGAGCCCGAGCCGCCCGCCCCGACTCCACCAGATGCTCCAGATACCGCCGCGCCGTGATCCGCGAGATGCCGACCGCCTCGGCGACCCCCGCCGCCGTGAGGCCCTCCGCACAGTCCCGCAGGGCGACGGTGACCCGTTCCAGGGTCGGCGCGCTCAGGCCCTTCGGCAGGGCGGCCGGTCCCGGAGCGCGCAAGGTCGCCAGCGCCCGATCCACCTCGTCCTGCCCGCTCGCCTCGCCCACCGAGGCGTGGAACTCGGCGTACCGCACCAGCCGGTCCCGCAACGTGGCGAAGGTGAACGGCTTCAGCACGTACTGGACGACCCCGAGCGAGACCCCCTCCCGTACGACCGCCAGGTCCCGCGCGGACGTCACCGCGATCACGTCCGCGTGATACCCGGCGGCGCGCAGGGAGCGGGCGAGCTGGAGCCCGTGCACGTCGGGCAGGTGCAGGTCGAGCAGCAGCAGGTCCACGGGCGTACGGTCCAGGGCGCGGCGCGCCTCCGCTCCCGTGTGGGCCTTGCCGACCGCCGTGAAGCCGGGCACCCGGCCGACGTACATGACGTGCGCGTCGGCGGCGACCGGGTCGTCCTCGACGACGAGTACGCGGATGGGATCGGTCATACGTCGCCTCCAGGCAAGGCGTGCTGGGCAGGCTTGGGCGGGGCCGGCTCGGTCGGGGTGGGCTCGGGCTCGGCGACAGCGTCCCCCGCCGCGCCCGACGCGGAGGTCGACGCGGAGGCCGGTGTCGTGGCCGGTGCCGAGGACACCGTAGGCAACGGCAGCCGTACCTCGAACTCCGCCCCGCCGCCGGTCGCCTCCCGTACGGTCAGCGTGCCCTCGTGGCGCCTCACCGCCTGCCGGGCGAGGGCGAGGCCCAGGCCGCGACCGCCGGGTCCCGCCGGTTTTGTGGACCAGCCGCGCTGGAAGACCTGCTCGGCGTGGGCCGGGTCCACCCCGGCGCCGGTGTCGGCGACCCGCAGTACCAGGACGGACTCGTCGGTGAACGCCGTCACCGTGACCCGCGCGCGCACCGTGCCCTGCGCCGCGTCCACCGCGTTGTCGATCAGGTTGCCGAGGACGGTGACCAGGTCGCGGGCCGGAAGGCTCTCGGGGAGGAGCCCGTCGTCGATGGCGCTGTCGTCGGACACCACCAGCTCCACGCCCCGCTCGTTCGCCTGCGCGGCCTTGCCGAGCAGCAGCGCCGCGAGGACCGGTTCGCTGACCGCCGAGATCACCTGGTCGGTGAGGGTCTGCGCCAGCTCCAGCTCCGCCGTGGCGAAGTCGACGGCTTCCTCGGCGCGGCCCAGCTCGATGAGGGACACCACCGTGTGCAGGCGGTTCGCGGCCTCGTGGGCCTGCGAGCGCAGCGCCTGGGTGAAGCCTCGTTCCGAGTCCAACTCGCCCATCAGGGACTGGAGTTCGGTGACGTCGCGCAGGGTCACCACCGTGCCTCTGCGTTCGCCGCCGGTCACCGGTGAGGTGTTGACGACCAGGACGCGCGACGCGGTGAGGTGCACCTCGTCGACCCGGGGCTCCGCCGACAGCAGCGCGCCCGTCAGCGGTGCGGGCAGCCCGAGTTCGGCCACCGAGCGGCCGACCACGTCGTCCGTCACGCCGAGCAGTTCCCGCCCGCCGTCGTTCATCAGCGCCACCCGGAACTGCCCGTCCAGCATCAGCAGCCCCTCGCGCACGGCGTGCAGCGCGGCCTGGTGGTAGTCGTGCATACGGCTGAGCTCGGCCGCGTTCAGGCCGTGCGTGGAGCGGCGCAGCCGGGCGTTGATGACGTAGGTGCCGATGCCGCCCAGCGCCAGGGCGCCCGCCGCGACCCCGACGAGGGCCGACACCTGCTCCTGGACGCGTTTGGTGATCGCCTCGACCTTGATGCCCGCGCTGACCAGGCCGACGATGTGGCCGTTGTCGTAGACCGGGGTGACGGCGCGTACGGACGCGCCGAGGGAGCCCGTGTACGTCTCCGTGAAGGTCTTGCCCTCCAGGGCCGGGCCGATGTGGCCGAGGAAGTGCTTGCCTATCAGCGTCTTGTCGGGGTGGGTCCAGCGGATGCCCTGCGGGTTCATGATCGTCACGAAGTCCACGCCGGTGTCCTTCTGCACCTGGAGGGCGTACGGCTGGAGGGTCTTCGTGGGCTTCGCGGTGCGGATCGCGTCGTGCACCGAGGGGGCGTCCGCGACCGAACGGGCGACGGCTGTGGCCTGCCGGCCCGCCGCGTCCTCGGCCTGGCCGCGGTCGCTGACGTAGGTGAAGAGCGCGTACCCGGCGACGAGCACCGCGATCAGCACGGCCTGCATGCCGAAGAGCTGGCCGGCCAGGCTGCGGGGTCGCGGGACGCGGGGAAGGCGCATGTCGTTCAGTCTGCCTCTCCATATAAGTGTGAACTAAATGAACGGAAGGGTGACCGCCCTCACAGGCCGGGAGATAGTCACCGCATCCCCCGGGAGTCCACGCCTCCCGGATCCCCCCGGACGTGAGCCGCACTCCGGGTTTCCGCCGGTCGTGAGCCGCACGCCGGATGATGCCGACGACGTCGTCAAGGAGGGCAGCCGTGGCCAGTACAACGGCACCTGCCGCGCCCGCTGTGAAGCGGGACCGCACCCACTACCTGTACATCGCCGTGATCGGCGCCGTGATCCTCGGCATCGCCGTGGGCCTGATCGCCCCCGACTTCGCGGTCGAGCTCAAGCCGCTCGGTACGGGCTTCGTGAACCTGATCAAGATGATGATCTCGCCGATCATCTTCTGCACGATCGTGCTGGGCATCGGCTCGGTACGGAAGGCCACCAAGGTCGGTGCAGTCGGCGGTCTGGCGCTCGGCTACTTCCTGGCGATGTCCCTGGTCGCGCTCACCATCGGTCTGGTGGTCGGCAACATCCTGCACCCGGGCGAGGGCCTCGCGCTGACGGACGCGATCAAGCAGACGGGCCACGACCAGGTGTCGCCCGAGGCGCTGCCGCCGGTCGACTTCGTGCTCTCGATCATCCCCACCACCTTCGTCTCCGCCTTCACCCAGGGCCAGGTCCTGCAGACCCTCCTCGTCGCCCTCCTCGCCGGATTCGCCCTTCAGGCGATGGGCTCGGCCGGCCAGCCGGTCCTGCGCGGTGTCGAGCACATCCAGCGGCTCGTCTTCCGCATCCTCGGCATGGTGATGTGGGCGGCCCCCATCGGTGCCTTCGGCGCCATCGCGGCCGTCACCGGCTCCGCGGGTCTGGACGCGCTCAAGAGCCTCGCCGTGCTGATGCTGGGCTTCTACGTCACCTGCTTCCTCTTCGTCTTCATCGTCCTCGGCACGCTGCTGCGCGTGGTCACGGGCCTGAACATCCTCACGTTCTTCAAGTACCTGGGCCGTGAGTTCCTGCTGATCCTGTCCACCTCCTCCTCCGAGTCCGCCCTTCCGCGGCTCATCGCGAAGATGGAGCACCTGGGCGTGAGCAAGCCGGTGGTCGGCATCACCGTCCCGACCGGCTACTCCTTCAACCTCGACGGCACCATGATCTACATGACCATGGCGTCGCTCTACATCGCCGACGCGATGGGCACCCCGATGTCGGTCGGGGAGCAGATCCCGCTCCTCCTCTTCCTCCTCCTCGCCTCGAAGGGCGCGGCGGGTGTCAGCGGCGCGGGTCTCGCGACCCTGGCCGGTGGCCTCCAGTCGCACAAGCCCGCCCTGGTGGACGGCGTCGGCCTCATCGTCGGCATCGACCGCTTCATGAGCGAGGCGCGCGCCCTGACGAACTTCGCGGGCAACGCGGTGGCGACGGTCCTGATCGGCACGTGGACGAAGGAGATCGACAAGGACCGGGTGAACCGGGTTCTCGCCGGTGAGCTGCCCTTCGACGAGAAGACGCTGCTGGACGACCATGACGAGGACGTCGTCGCGGAAGTTCCTGAGCAGGGTGGCGAGAAGGAACTCGCCAAGGCCTAAGCGCGTCGCCCTCCCTTCGAAGCCCCGCGCCCCTTACGGGGCACCCCCCCCTTGACCGGGCGCGCCTCCCTGAACGGGGCGCGCCCCCCAAGACGCCGAGCGGCCGGGTCACTCCCCCGTAGGCCTGGCCGCTCGGTGCATCACTGAAGAAGCAGCTGAAGAAGCGGCTGAAGAAGCAGCTCAAGAACTAGCTCAAGAACCAGCTGAGGAAGCTCAATCGCTCAGCTTCGCCACCAACTCGGTGGCACGAGAGGCGGGTACGCCCGCCGTGGTCAGCATGGTGACCGCGGCGGAGCGGCCCGCCTCTTCCGCTGCCAGCAGGCCGTCGTTCACCGCGTCCATGAGGGCGAACAGCGACTGCTCGTGTACGTACGCCAGGGCGCGCGGCGGCAGCGGGGACTCGAACACGCCCTGCTCCAGGCCGCGCCGGAGGATCTCCGCGCAGGCCTCGCGGACCGGCGCGAGGCGGTCGCGGATGCCCTGCATGGTGACACTGCGCTGCGCGAGCGCGACCAGCAGCCGGTAGCGGTCGGCGATCTCCCAGATGGCCAGGGTCGAGCGGGCGAGTGACTCCGCCGGGTCCTCGACGCCCTCGCGGCCCGCCGCGTGCGCCGCAGCCACCGTTTCGACCGCCTCGTCGGTCAGGGCGCCGACCAGGGCCTCGCGGTTCTGGAAGTGCCCGTACACCGTGCGCCGTACGACGCCCGCGGCCCGTGCGATCTGGTCCATGGACGCGTCGGGGTCGCGCAGCAGCTCGGCGAGTGCGACATCGAGGATGCGGCGGCGGTTCACATCCGCGCGGCTGGCGTTACCCGTGGTCATGGCTGCCATTCTGCCCGCCTTTCGCCGACGGACGGTCGACCGTCCACATGGCCTCCACCCTCTCCATTTGCACAGCACTGTGCAACGACGTACATTGCACAGGGTTGAGCAATTGCACGCCACTGTGCAAGTCCTTGTGTGGGCCGCCGACCGCCGTACACGTCGAATGAAGAAGGGCGACCGTAGCCATGCGTCTCGTCATGAACGAACCGGTCGAGAGGATGGACCGGCCCTATGCCCGGCGCTGGTGGGCGCTGCTGGTCCTCTGTCTGAGCCTGCTGATCATCGTGATGGCGAACACCGCCCTCACGGTCGCGGCCCCGGACATGACCCAGGACCTGGGCCTGTCCAGCGCCGACCTCCAGTGGGTCATCGACGGCTACACCGTCCCGTACGCCGCGCTGATGCTGCTGCTCGGCGCCATCGGCGACAAGTACAGCCGGCGCGGGGCGCTCATTCTGGGACTCGTGGTCTTCGGGGGAGGCGCCGTCGCGGGCTCGCTCGTCGGCAGTTCCACGGGGGTGATCGCGGCCCGTGCCGTCATGGGCGTCGGCGCCGCGCTGATCATGCCCGCCACGCTCTCCCTGCTCGCCGCGACCTTCCCGCGCGCGGAGCGGGCCAAGGCGATCGTGCTGTGGACCGCCACCGCCGGACTCGCCATCGCCGCCGGTCCGCTGGTCGCGGGCCTGCTCCTGGAGCACCACGGCTGGTCTTCCACGTTCCTGATCAACGTGCCCATCGCCGCGCTCGCGATCATCGGCGCCCTCGTGCTCGTACCGCCGTCCAAGGCCGGGCACCAGCACCGCATCGATTACGTGGGCGGTCTGCTGTCCGTGGTCTGGATCGGCTCGCTGGTCTACATGATCATCGAAGGGCCGCACTTCGGCTGGGGCGTCAAGGCCGTGACCGCCGCGGTCGTCGCGGGAGTCGGCCTCGCGCTCTTCGTGGTGTGGGAGCTGCGCCACCCCCGCCCGGTCATCGACGTACGCCGTTTCGCGAACCGCCGCTTCGCCGGCTCCAACCTCGCCGTCGCGCTGTTCTTCCTGGCTGTCTTCGGCGCCTTCTACTACCTCACCCAGCACCTCCAATTCGTCCTTGGATACGACGCGTTGGACACCGGAGTGCGCATGCTGCCGCTCGCCGGGGCCGTCTTCGTCGGCTCGGCGCTCACCGGCTACCTCACCCCGCGCATCGGCATGAAGATCACGGTCACCGCGGGCATGGTCGGCGGCACGGCGGCGCTCGCACTGCTCACCCAGGTGGACGCTTCATCGTCGTACGGCGATTTCGTCCTGCCCCTGGCCATCCTGGGCCTCGCGATCGGGCTCGCGCTGTCGCCCTGCACGGACGCCATCATGGGCGCGTTCCCCGAGTCCGAGCTGGGCGTCGGCGGCGCGGTGAACGACACCTCCCTGGAGCTCGGCGGCTCGCTCGGCATCGCCATCCTCGGTTCGGTGCTGGCGAGTTCGTACTCCTCGCACCTCTCGGACGCGACCGCGGGCAGCAAGCTTCCGGCGGGTGCCCTGTCCACGGCGCAGGACTCGGTGGGCGCGGGGTACGCGGTCGCCCAGGGCATCGGCGACAAGGCCCAGCAGCTCGCCGGGCAGGCCGCGCAGACGGGGGATGTGGAGAAGGCCGCGCAGTTGAAGGCGCAGGCCGACCAACTCGCCCACGGCGCCCACCAGATGGCCGACGCGGTCGGCTCGTCCTTCGCGGACGCGGTCGCGCACACCAGCCTCATCGGTGCGGTGATCCTCGGGGTGGGGACGGTGCTGGTGGCTGTGCTGCTGCCGCGGAACGGCCGTACGGCGGAGGCGGAGGCGGAGCCGGAAGCCGAAGCGGAGGCCGAGGCGGAGGTGCTGGTCGAGGTTGAGGCCGAGGTTGAGGTCAAGACCGTGCCCGAGGCCGACGCGCCGGACGCCCCGGTAGCCCCGGTAGCCGAAGAGTCCGAACCCGCGGGCAGCGCCACGCGCTGACCGACCCCGGAACCGCGACCCTCGGCCCACCGTCTCGTAGAACATGCACTACCGTGCCGTGCCGGACTGACCGGCACGGCACGGCACGTTCTGCGGAGGACACGGGAGCATGAAGATCGACTGGGACCGGCGCACGTGTGCGCGGCGCGGGCATGTGACGTACGCGCCGAACGAGTCGGAGCTGCGGGCGCGGCTGCGTGCCGGGACGAGCCTGGGCGAGGCGTGGCGCTGTCTGCGCTGCGGTGACTTCGTGCTGGGCGACCCGCATGGTTCCGGCCCGGCGGACGAGGCTCCGCTGGTGCCGCGCGGCAAGGTGCTGCGCGATCTGTTCATCCTGCGCTTCCTGGCGATCGAGCGGGCCGTGCGCGGCGTGTTCATCGTGCTGGTGGCGGCCGCCGTGTGGAAGTTCAGCAATAGCCAGGACTCGGTGCGCCGGCTCTTCGACGAGTATCTCGACGTCTTCCGCCCGGTCTTCAGGCACTTCCATTACGACCTCGACCACTCGCCCGTGGTCGGCACCATCCAGAAGACCTTCGGCTACAAGCACAACACCCTGATGCTGGTGGCCGTGCTGCTGCTGGCGTACGCCCTGATCGAACTCGTCGAGGCGGGCGGCCTCTGGTACGCCAAGCGCTGGGCGGAGTACCTCACGGTCGTCGCCACCGCCGCGTTCCTGCCCCTGGAGATCTACGAACTCACCGAGCACGTCAGCTACTTGAAGATCGCCACCCTGGTCCTCAACATCCTGGCCGTGCTCTACATCGCCCTCGCCAAGCGGCTGTTCGGCCTGCGCGGCGGACGCAAGGCGTTCGAGGAGGAGCGGCAGAGCGCGTCGCTGCTGGAGGTGGAGGAGTCGGCGGGGGTCGCGGCCCACGCGTAGGCCGACGGTCCGCCCACACGTTCGGGGACATCCGTCCCAAATACTTTGACCGGCCTACGTGTTCGGTCCCAGGCTGGGGAACCAGAGTGGTCGGCCGGACAGCGCGGAGGCGGGCATGGGCGAGACCGAGATCATCAGCAACGCGGAGTACAAGGCCCGGATCGCCGCCGAGGGGCAGGGCTCACCGCTGTCCCTTGAGGAGGTCGGCGAGTTGTTCAGCCAGTTCCTCGACGCGGTCGCGCGGCCCAAGCCCCAGGTCGCGGACGGCCGGAATCTCGCCGAGCGGATGCGCGCGCACCTGGGCACGGCGCCCGGGGACCAGCCGGTGGTCAAGGCCGCGTACCCCTCGTACGACCTGCCCAATGTGCATCTGGCGGTGGAGCGCTGGTTCGCGGCCGAGGGGCGTTCCCACGAACTGATCGGCATGCGCGGCTCCTCCCATCACGGGGACCTGACGCTGGGCGACATCCTCGAATCGGCCGACCGCTACAACCGGTTCGTGATCGGCGCGGTCGACTACGCGCATCTGCCGATCTCCCCCGACCAGGAACTCGCCTGTGTCTCCTTCGGGTTCTACCTCGGCCAGGAGGGCGACGAGCGGTTCGCGGTGCTGCTGCGCGGCCCGGCGGACGAGTACGGGCGCAACAAGGTGGAGATCGAAGTCCTCGCCCGGGAGAAGGAGTTCGCGGACCGGCTGCTGGCGGAGATCGACGCGCTGGTCCGCGCGCACAACATCTTCCGCGGCCAGGTCCTCTCCTTCGAGGGCTCCGACTTCGGCCACGGCCTGGGCCCGTTCCGCTTCCACCGCCGCCCCGGTCTCTCCCGCGAGGAGATCGTGCTGCCGGACGGTCTCCTGGAACGCGTGGAGCGCCAGGTGGTCGGAGTGGCGCGCCGCCGCGAACGCCTGCGCGCCGCGGGCCAGCACCTGCGCCGCGGCCTTCTCCTCTACGGCCCGCCCGGCACCGGCAAGACCCACACGATCCGCTATCTCCTCTCCCACCTCCCGGAGTTCACGGTCGTGGTGCTGGCCGGGACGAGCATCGACGCCATCGGCCCCGCCTGCGCCCTGGCACGTATGCTCCAGCCCGCCCTCGTCGTCCTGGAGGACTGCGATCTGATCGCCGAGGCCCGCGACTACGGCGGCGGCGAACAGCCCCTGCTCTTCCAGGTGCTCAACGAGATGGACGGCCTCGGCGACGACGCCGACGTCGCCTTCCTGCTCACCACCAACCGCGCGGACCTGCTGGAGCCCGCCCTCGTCCAACGCCCCGGCCGCGTCGACCTCGCCGTCGAGATCCCCGTCCCCGACGCCGAGGGCCGCGCCCGTCTCCTCGCCCTGTACGGCGCCTCCCTCGACCTCGGCAAGGACCTCACCGACGAGATCGTCGCCCGCACGACGGGCACGACGGCGTCCTTCACCAAGGAGCTCGTACGACGGGCCGTGCTGATCGCGGCCGAACGGGAGGCCGAGCGGACGGAGCCGGACGACCTCCGGGCCGCGGTGGATGAGCTGCTGTCCGACCGGGACCGGTTGACGCGCCGGCTGCTGGGCGTGCGGGACCCCGACGGGGACGCCGAGGACTCTCCCACCACACGGGACGGGGTCGACGACTAGACCCGGGGCCCGGCCCCCGCGTCCAGCCGTGCCAGCTCCTCCGCGTCCAGGACCAGGTCCGCGGCGCCCGCCGAGTCCCGGATGGTCTCCGGGCGGCTGGCGCCCGGGATCGGGATGACGTTCGGCGACCGGGCCAACAGCCAGGCCAGGCAGATCTGTTGGGGGCTGACGCCACGCTCGTGGGCCACCTCGTGGAAGGCGCCGAAGCGGTCGCCAGGCCGCACGCCCGACGGACCGTCCAGGGAGCTGCGGGAGATGCCGCCCAGCGGGCTCCACGGGAGGAAGGCGATGCCCAGTTCGGCGCAGAGCCGTAGCTCCGGCTCGCTGTCCCGTACCTCGGGGGAGTACTGGTTCTGGACGGAGACCAGACGGTCGCCGAGGATCGCGTGGGCCTGGCGGATCTGGTCGGTGGTGGTGTTGGAGATGCCGGCCAGGCGGATCTTGCCCGCGTCGAGGAGTTCGCGCAGGGCGCCGACCGAGTCCTCGAAGGGGACGGCGGGGTCGGGCTTGTGCAGCTGGTAGAGGCCGATCGCCTCCACGCCGAGCCGCTTCAAGGAAGCCTCCGCCGCCGACCTCAGATGGGCCGGGGTACCCGTCACCGTCCAGCTGCCGTCGGCAGGTCTGCCGCGCCCGCCCTTCGTGGCGACCAGCACCTCGCTGGTATCACCGCCGTACGTGGCCAGGGCGCGGGCCACGAGCTGTTCGTTGTGGCCGGGCTCGGCGCCGGGCAGGTGGTACGAGTCCGCCGTGTCCAGGAGGGTCACGCCCGCGTCGAGGGCGGCGTGCACCGTGGCCAGGGCACGCGCCTCGTCCGGGTGGCCCTCGATCGACAGCGGCATCGCGCCGAGGCCGATCGCGCCGACGCGGAGATCTCCAAGAAGCCTGTACCGCACGTCAGTTGTCCTTTCCGAGCGTCTCGGCCACGGCCTGGGGGAGCCATTGGCCGGCCTCGCCGAAAGCGAAACCGAGCTTGGTGGCCCGGGTGTTGTCCATCCCGTACGAACGGGCGAAGGAGAACGGCGAGGCCTCCCCGACCTCGACGCTCTGGAAGACCGTCTTGCCTTCCGGCACGTGCACGGCAACGGCCTCGCACAACGCCTCGGTGGTGAGCACCCCGTGGGAGGCGGCGTTCACCGGCCCGGTGAAGTCGGCACCCGCCGTCCAGGCGAGGAAGTCCGCGATCTCCTCGACATGGATGTACGTGGCCGGGTGGTTCACGGCGGGGACGGCGATCGGTTCGCCGGTGCGGATGCGGTCGGTGTAGTGGTCGAGGCGGCCGGTGAAGTCGTCGGCCCCGCCCAGGACGTGGGCGACGCGGACGGCCACGTACGGGAACGCGGGGTCGGCCGTGAAGACCGCCTCGGCCTGCCGCTTGCCCTCGCCGTAGTGCGCGTCGAGGAAGTCCGGGTCGTCCCAGGGGAGTTCGAGGTCGACGGCGACGGTACGGGGGTCCACGGCGTCCTCGCGCACGAGGGCCGCCGAGTCCTCGTACTCGTACACCTCGACGGTGGACGTCATGACGTACCGCCGTGTGCGTCCCGCGAATACCCGTCGCGCGATCTCCGCCTGCCTCGGCGTATAGCAGACCTGGTCGATGACCACATCGAAAGTCCGCGAACCCAGGGCCTTCTCCAGGGAATTCTCATCATTGCGGTCGGCGATGAGGTGAATTGCTCCCGCGGGCGGTGCCGACGAGCCGCGATTGATGACGGTGACCCGGTCTCCCGCGGCCATCAGCCGGTCTATCAGGCGTTTTCCGAAATACCGGCTTCCGCCGATGACAGCTACCTCAGGCATGGCGCCCTCCCCCGATCCCATTCAATGAGCTGCGGCCTTGTGGTCATAATTCTCCCGACGTACGCGGGAGTTCTGAAGGGGGAGTCATGGGAGATCCGGCCGAGGCACCGAAGGAACCACGGCATCTGCGCGCCGCCGCCAACGAAACGTCGGTGGCCTTCGACGCGCTGGACCGGCAGATCCTGGAGCAGCTGCAGAGCGACGGCCGGATCAAGCTCAGCGAGCTGGGCCGCCGCGTCCGGCTGAGCCCGGCGGCCGTCGCCGAACGCGTCCGCCGCCTGGAGTCCGCAGGCGCCATCACCGGCTACGGCGCCCACGTCTCCGCGCCCCGCCTCGGCTACGGCCTCCAGGCCTTCATCCGTGTCAACCCGCACGGCGGCTACACCCTGAAGCACCCCAGGACCCTGGAGCTGCTGGCCCGCCCCGAGATCATCGAGGTCCACCACGTCGTCGGCGAGGACTGCTGGATCCTCAAGGTCGCCGTCCAGGACACCATCCACCTGGAGGACGTCCTGGAGCAGACGTCCGCGCTGGGCCGTACGACGACCTCGATCGTCCTGTCGTCACCGGTGGAGCGGAAGCCGCTGCTGCCGCCGGCCTGACCGGAAAGGGACAGGCCTTGGTGGTCCGGCCCCCGGGCTTGCCTTGACGTCGGCGTCAAGGATTACCGTCAGGGCATGCGAATCGGCGAGCTGGCGGCGCAGGCGGGGACGACCACGCGGACTCTGCGCTACTACGAGTCGCGGGGGCTGCTTCCCGTGCGGCGGGGCGAGAACGGGTACCGGACGTACGACGAGGACGACCTGCGGCTGTTGCGGCAGATCAGGACGTTGCAGGACTTCGGGTTCGACCTGGAGGAGACGCGGCCCTTCGTGGAGTGTCTGCGGGCCGGGCACCCGGAGGGCGACTCGTGCCCCGCGTCGCTCGCGGTCTACCGCCGCAAGCTCGGCGAGCTCGACGCGCTGATCGACGAGTTGGTGTCGGTGCGCGCGATGGTCGGCGAGCAGCTGGCGCGGGCGGAGCGGGCGCGGGACGAGCTGGCGGCCGACGCGGAGGTTCCGGGCGGCCCGGAACCCGTATGCGAACTGGGAGGGCAGACGCGGTGATCAAGGCAGCAGGTGTGGCCGAGGTGACGGACGCGGACTTCGCGACGGAGGTGATCGGGGCGGATCTGCCCGTGCTGGTGGAGTTCACCGCCGACTGGTGCCCGCCGTGCCGGCAGATGGGGCCGGTGCTCAGCGCTCTGGCCGCCGAGGAGGGCGACCGGCTGAAGGTGGTCCAGCTGGACGTGGACACCAACCCGGAGACGACGAACGCGTACAAGGTGCTGTCGATGCCCACGTTCATGGTGTTCCAGGGCGGTGAGCCCGTGAAGGCGATGGTGGGGGCCCGGCCCAAGCGGCGGCTGCTGGAGGAGCTGTCCGACGTGCTCTGACCTCACCGATACCCAACCCATTGGTTCCATCGGTATACAAAAAATCCCCTGAGCGATTGCGCTCGGGGGATTTCTTTGCGTATATTCAATGGTTCGCGACTTCAAGGGGATTGAGTCGCAAAGAAGTTCACTGGCCACAGTATATCCGGGCGGGAGCGGAATTGTCAAACAGGGGCTCACACACAGAATTTCCCGACGATGAATTGCGCCATGAGCAGGAATTCATCGACGGGTTGTACGCGCGCGTGGACGCCCTGCGCGGTGTCACGGAGGCATCCGTCGGGAACGCGCTCGCGCAGGGCAGCACGCCCATGCAGGCACGCCTCGAACGGGACATCCTGGTCGCCGAGCGCTCGGGCCTGCTCGCCGCGCTGAACGCCGTGGACGGTTCGCTCTGCTTCGGCCGCATCGACCTCACCACAGGCGTCAAACACCACATCGGCCGGATCGGCATCCGCGCCGACGACACCGAGCACACCCCGATCCTCATCGACTGGCGGGCCCCGGTCGCCCGCCCCTTCTACCTGGCCACCGGCCACACCCCCATGGGCCTGCGCCGCCGCCGGCACATCACCACCGACGGCCGGCACGTCACCGATCTGCACGACGAGATCCTCGACCTCGGCGACCGCGAACGCACCGGTCACGAGGACCCGACCGGAGACGCCGTGCTGCTCGCCGCGCTCAACTCCGCGCGCACCGGCCGCATGAGCGACATCGTGCAGACCATCCAGGCCGAGCAGGACCGGATCATCCGCGCCCCGCACCGGGGTGTCATGGTGGTGGAGGGCGGCCCCGGCACCGGCAAGACGGCCGTCGCCCTGCACCGGGCCGCGTACCTCCTCTACGAGTACCGGGAACTGCTGGCCAAGCGCGCCGTCCTCATCGTCGGCCCCAACCCGGCCTTCCTCGGCTACATCGGCGAGGTGCTGCCCTCGCTCGGCGAGACGGGCGTCCTGCTCGCGACGGTCGGTGAGCTGTTCCCCGGTGTGAAGGCGACGGCGGCCGACACCCCCGAGGCAGCCGCCGTGAAGGGCCGCGCGGACATGGCCGAGGTACTGGCCTCGGTGGTCCGTGACCGCCAGGAGCTTCCCGACCCCGTGATCGCGATCGAGCACGACCGGGACATACTGATGCTCGACGCCGGGCTCGTCCAAGTCGCCCGCGAACGCACCCGCGAGGCCCAGCTGCCGCACAACGTGGCGCGCGAGTACTTCGAGGGTCACATCCTCAACACCCTCACCGACATGCTCGCCGAACGCATCGGCACCGACCCCTTCGACGGCTCCAACCTCCTCGACGCCAGCGACATCACACAGATGCGTGACGAGCTGGCCGAGAACCCCGAAGTCTGGGGCGCGATCGACCAGTTGTGGCCGAGGCTGACACCGCAGCGGCTGGTCGCCGACTTCCTGGCCGGCCCGGAGGGCTATGTCGCGGACCAGGACGCGGCGGCGATCCGCCGTCCGGTCACCGTCGAGTGGACCACCGCGGACGTGCCGCTCCTCGACGAGGCCGCCGAGCTGCTCGGCGAGGACGACCGGGTGGCCAGGGCGCTGGCGGACCAGGAGCGCCGCACCCAGGTCGCCTACGCACAGGGCGTCCTGGACGTCTCCTACGCCTCTCGTACCTACGAGTTCGAGGACAAGGACGAGGAGGACTCCGAGGTCCTCTCCGCACACAACATCATCGACGCCGAACGGATGGCCGAGCGGCACGAGGAGGACGACCACCGCAGCGCCGCCGAGCGTGCCGCCGCCGACCGGACCTGGGCCTTCGGCCACATCATCGTCGACGAGGCGCAGGAACTGTCGCCCATGGCCTGGCGGCTGCTGATGCGCCGGAGTCCCACGCGTTCCATGACCCTCGTGGGTGATCCCGCGCAGACCGCGGAGGCGGCGGGGGTGGGATCGTGGGAGGAGATCCTCTCCCCGTACGTGGAGGACCGCTGGGATCACACGCGTCTCGCCGTCAACTACCGGACTCCGTCCGAGATCATGGATGTCGCGGCGGGGGTGGTGCGGGCGGAGCGGCCAGGGTTTGAGCCGCCTCGGTCCGTGCGGTCTACGGGGGTACGGCCGTGGGTGCGGGCCGCGGGTGACGACTTGCCCGGCGCCGTCGCCAAGGCCGTCGCCGAACTGGCTCCCGCCGAGGGGCGGCTTGCGGTGATCGCGCCTCGTGCGCTGCACGCTGCGCTGGCCGTGCGGCTGGAGGGGGTTACGGCGGGATCGGAGCCCGATCTGACCCGCGCCGTCGTCCTTCTCGACCCTCGGCAGGCCAAGGGGCTGGAGTTCGACTCCGTGCTGGTGGTCGAGCCGGCGCTGTACGGGACGAGTGACCTGTATGTCGCTCTGACTCGGGCTACGCAGGCGCTTGGTGTGCTCTATACCGGTGAGCTGCCGGATTCGCTTCGGGAGTCCGGTCCGGCGTAGGAGTTTTCGCCCCCGCCGCCCCTACCCGTCCCATCCTCCAGGGGCTCCGCCCCTTCGACCCCGGGGGTTGTTCGTCGGCTGCGGGCCGGTGGGGGCTTGTCGCGCAGTTCCCCGCGCCCCTAAAAGACAAAAGCAACTCCCACCGCCCGCCCCCGACGAACCGGGGCGGGCGGGGGATCGGGGCGAAGCCCCGCGCCTTCAGGGGCGCGGGGACCTGCGCGCCCAGCCCCCACCCACCCGCACTCGACGCACAGCCCTCACCCCCACCCACCCCAGGGGCGCGGGGAACTGCGCGAGCAACCCCCACCCACCTGTACCCGACACACAACCCCGGGGTCGAAGGGGCGGAGCCCCTGGGGATGGGACGGGTAGGGGCGGCGGGGGCGAAGGACGATCAGGCGGGCCGCAGCCAGACGGTGGACAGCGGTGGCAAGGTCAGTTGGATGCTGGTGGGGCGGCCGTGGGTGGGGTGGGGTTCGGGTTTGACCGGGTCCTGGTTCAGGACGTTGCTGCCGCCGTAGCGGGCGGCGTCGGTGTTCAGGACTTCGTGCCAGGCGGGGATGTCCTCCGGGACGCCTAGGCGGTAGCCGTGGCGGACCGCGGGGGAGAAGTTGGACACCGCCAGGAGCGGGGTGCCGTCGGCGTCGTGGCGGAGGAAGGCGAAGACGTTGTCCTGGGCGGCGTCGCCGGCGATCCAGGTGAAGCCGGTGGGGTCGGTGTCACGTTGCCAGAGGGCGGGTTCGCGGGCGTAGAGGGTGTTGAGGTCGCGGACGAGGTCGCGTATGCCTCGGTGGTCCGGTTCTGCTGCGTAGGCGGGGTCGAGGAGCCACCAGTCGGGGCCGTGTGCTTCGGACCATTCGGCGCCCTGGGCGAATTCCTGTCCCATGAAGAGGAGTTGTTTGCCGGGGTGGGCCCACATGAAGCCCAGGTAGGCGCGGGTGTTGGCGCGTTGTTGCCACCAGTCGCCGGGCATCTTCGACACGAGTGAGCGTTTGCCGTGGACGACCTCGTCGTGGGAGATGGGCAGGACGTAGTTCTCGCTGTAGGCGTACACCATCGAGAACGTCATCTCGTTGTGGTGGTACTGGCGATGGATGGGGTCATGGGCCACGTAGTCCAGCGAGTCGTGCATCCACCCCATGTTCCATTTCAGCCCGAAGCCCAGACCCCCGAAGCCGCCCGGGCCGATGTGGTGCGTGGCCCGGGTGACGCCGTCCCAGGCCGTGGATTCCTCCGCGATCGTGACTACGCCGGGGTTGCGGCGGTACACGGTGGCGTTCATCTCCTGGAGGAAGGCGACCGCGTCGAGGTTCTCGCGGCCGCCGTGTTCGTTGGGCACCCATTGGCCCGGCTCGCGGGAGTAGTCGAGGTAGAGCATGGAGGCGACGGCGTCGACGCGCAGGCCGTCGATGTGGAACTCCTCGCACCAGTACACGGCGTTGGCGACGAGGAAGTTGCGGACCTCGCGGCGTCCGTAGTCGAACTCCAAGGTGCCCCAGTCGGGGTGCGCGGCCCGCAGCGGGTCCTCGTGCTCGTAGAGCGGTCGGCCGTCGAACTCGGCCAGCGCCCAGTCGTCGCGCGGGAAGTGGGCCGGAACCCAGTCCATCAGGACGCCGATGCCCGCCCGATGCAGCGCGTCCACCAGGTACTTGAAGTCGTCCGGGGTGCCCAGCCTCGCCGTCGGGGCGTAGAAGCCCGTCACCTGGTAGCCCCACGACCCGCCGAACGGATGCTCGGCCACCGGCATCAGCTCCACATGGGTGAAGCCCAAGTCACCTACGTACACCGGTAGTTGTTCCGCCAGTTGGCGATACGTCAGCCCGGGGCGCCAGGACGCCAGATGCACCTCGTAGACCGAGAACGGAGCCTCGTGCGCCGCCCGCACCCCCCTCCCGGTCATCCAGTCCTCGTCCCGCCACTCGTGGTGCGACGCGTGGACGATCGACGACGTCGCCGGAGGCACCTCGGTGCGCCGGGCCATTGGATCGGCCCGCAGCGTGTGCGTGCCGTCCGGGCGGGTGATGTCGAACTTGTAGAGCTCCCCCTCGCCGATCGCGGGCACGAACAGCTCCCACACCCCGGAGGAGCCCAGCGACCGCATCGGATATCCCGTGCCGTCCCAGAAGTTGAAGCTGCCGGCGAGGCGCACGCCGCGTGCGTTCGGGGCCCACACCGCGAAGCGGGTTCCGGGCACACCCTGGTGCACCATCGGCTCCGCGCCGAGCGCACGCCACAACTGCTCGTGGCGGCCCTCGCCGAGCAGATGCAGATCGAACTCGCCCAGCGCGGGCAGGAAACGGTACGCGTCCTCGGTCTCCTGCTCCGTGTCCTCGTACGCCACGACCAGCCGGTACGACTCCGGCACCGCGCGCAGCGGCAGCAGCCCCGAGAAGAAACCGTCCCCGTCGTCGTGCAACTCGGCGCGCAGGTCGTCCGTCACGACAGTCACCCCGAGCGCGTACGGGCGGAAGGCACGGAAGGCCACACCGCCCGGCACCGGATGGGCTCCCAGCACCCCGTGCGGATTGTGATGCGTGCCGTTGAGCAGCCGCTCCCGGTCACCGGGGTCGACACCGGCGAAAACAGGGGCCGGAACAGGAGCCAGAACAGGGGTTAGAACAGGGTTACTCGCCGTGGTCTTGCTCCCCGGAGCCTTCTTACCCACGGCCTTCTTCCCCGTGGCAGCCTTCTTCCCTGCGGCAGCCTTCTTCCCGGCAGCAGCCTTCTTGGCCGTCGTCTTCCCCTCGGCGGCCTTCTTCACCGCCGTCTTCTTCACTGCGGCCGACTTCTTCGCACCAGACTCACCAGGCTCACCAGTCGCACCGTTCTTCTTCGGACTGTCGTCGGACGGGGGGCGGGGCGTCACGGGCAGGGCCTCCTCGGCAGGGTGAGGTCGGGAACGGCAAGGGCGTTCAGGGGGACGCGGCGAGCCGGCGTACGGCCGCGAGCGGCACCGGCAGCCAGTCGGGGCGGTGCCGGGCCTCGTACAGGACTTCGTAGACCGCCTTGTCCGTCTCGTAGGCGTGCAGCAGTACGGGGTCGGTGCGCGGGTCGACGCCGGCGACCTCGGCGTACCCGGTGCAGAACGCGGCCCGGCACGCATCCGCCCAGTCGGGTACCGGGGGGCGCTGCGAGTGGGCCGCGTAGTCGAAGGAGCGGAGCATGCCCGCGATGTCCCGTGCCGGAGGCTGTGCCATGCGGCGTTCGGCGAGCGATTTCGAGGGCTCGCCCTCGAAATCGATGAGCGACCACTCCCCGGAGGGGGAGCGCAGGCACTGGCCGAGGTGCAGGTCGCCGTGGATGCGCTGTGCGGTCCAGGCGTGGCCCTCGGCGGCCAGGTCGGCCAGCGCCTCGAAGGCGGTGCGCAGGCCGGGAGCGTAGGGACGGAGCGCGGGCACCGCCTGTGCGGCCGCCTCCAGGCGCTCGGTCATGCCGTCGACGAGCTGCCCCATCTGCGCGCGGCCGAGCGTGGCCGTGGGCAGCGCACCGGCCAGCGCCGTGTGCACCTCGGCCGTGGCACGGCCCAGTTCCCGCGCCTCGCCGGTGAAGTCCTCACCCTTGGCCAGTTGGCGCAGCGCCAGCTCCCAGCCGTCCGACGCGCCCTGCACGAAGGGCTGGAGCACACCGAGTATGTACGTCTTCTCCTCGCCCAGGTCCGCGACCATCCAGGCCACCGGGGCGGGCACCCGTATACAGCCCTCCCGGGACAGCACCAGCGGAAGCTCCAGATCCGGATTGGTCCCCGGCACGATCCTGCGCAACAGCTTCAGGATGAACGTATCTCCGTAGACGATGGACGAGTTGGACTGCTCCGACGTCACCACCCGTGGCACCAGATCGCCCCGGATCTCCTGGATCTCCCGGTTCTCCCGGATCTCCTGGAGTTCCCCGGCCTCCCGGCGCCGCTCACGCTCGAAGCGCAGCTCGCCGACGCGGGCCCGGGTGCGCAGGGCTTCCAGGAGTACGCCGGCGGGGCGCGGGTCGTACAGCGCCTCGTACACCGTGCGGCCGGCCAGCGGTCCCTCCTCCAGATGCCCGATCAGCGCGGGTGCGAGCCGTGGCGGCAGCACCTCGCGTACGCCGATCAGCAGCTGGTAGCAGTCCCCGGGGTGCGGGGTGGCTCCCCGGGCGGGGGTGAGCGGCTGGTGTACGCGTACGAGCAGATGGAGCAGGCCCAACTTGGCTGTGGGCGGCAGTAGTTCCACCGCCGCCACCAGGGAGAATCCGGTCACCGGACGCCCTTTGCCCGCGAACCAGCGCTGTCGGGGCAGCCACTCCCGCAGCAGTGGATCGAGGGACGCGAGCAGTTCGGGGCGTGCGACGGGGGCCGTGGCAGAGGGGGTTGCGGCTTCCGACATGGCGTCGCGTCCTTTCCCCAGGGGCCCGGAGACCGGGCGAGTCGGGGTGTGAGTGATGCGTGCCCAGGGCGGGGCGGGAGAAACCGCCCCGCCGTCCGGGTTCTAGACGGCGTCCTTGCGGAGCCGGAACCAGTAGAAGCCGTGACCCGCGAGCGTGAGCAAGTACGGAAGCTCACCGATGGCCGGGAATCGCACCCCGCCGATCAGCTCCACCGGATGTCTTCCGCTGAACGCCCGCAGGTCCAGTTCGGTGGGCTGGGCGAAGCGGGAGAAGTTGTGGACGCACAGGACGAGGTCGTCCCCCTCGTCCTTTGTCGAGGGGGCTTCGCGCAGGAAGGCGATGACGGCCGGGTTGGAGGACTGGAGTTCCGTGTAGGAGCCGAGGCCGAAGGCCTTGTTCTGTTTGCGGATCTCGATCATGCGGCGGGTCCAGTGCAGGAGCGACGACGGTGACGACATCGACGCCTCGACGTTGGTGACCTGGTAGCCGTAGACGGGGTCCATGATCGTGGGGAGGAAGAGGCGGCCGGGGTCGCAGGAGGAGAACCCGGCGTTGCGGTCGGGGGTCCACTGCATGGGGGTGCGGACGGCGTCGCGGTCGCCGAGCCAGATGTTGTCGCCCATGCCGATCTCGTCGCCGTAGTAGAGGATCGGCGAGCCGGGCAGGGACAGCAGCAGGGCGGTGAAGAGTTCGATCTGGTTGCGGTCGTTGTCGAGGAGTGGGGCCAGGCGGCGGCGGATGCCGATGTTGGCGCGCATCCGCGGGTCCTTGGCGTATTCCGCGTACATGTAGTCGCGTTCCTCGTCGGTGACCATTTCCAGGGTCAGCTCGTCGTGGTTGCGCAGGAACACGCCCCACTGGCAGCCGGACGGGATCGCCGGGGTCTTCGCGAGGATTTCCGACACCGGGTAGCGCGACTCACGCCGCACGGCCATGAAGATGCGCGGCATGACCGGGAAGTGGAACGCCATGTGGCACTCGTCGCCGCCCGAGGGGAAGTCGCCGAAGTAGTCGACCACGTCCTCCGGCCACTGGTTCGCCTCCGCCAGCAGCACCGTGTCGGGGTAGTGCGTGTCGATCTCCTTGCGCACCCGCTTGAGGAACTCGTGCGTTGCCGGAAGGTTTTCGCAGTTGGTTCCCTCGACCTGGTAGAGGTACGGCACCGCGTCCAGGCGGAAGCCGTCGATGCCCAGGTCCAGCCAGAACCGCAGCGCGGAGATGATCTCCTCCTGCACGGAGGGGTTCTCGTAGTTGAGGTCGGGCTGGTGCGAGAAGAACCGGTGCCAGAAGTACTGCTTGCGGACCGGGTCGAAGGTCCAGTTGGAGGCCTCGGTGTCGACGAAGATGATGCGGGCGTCCTGGTACTGCTTGTCGTCGTCGGCCCAGACGTAGTAGTCGCCGTACGGGCCGTCGGGATTGGACCGGGACTCCTGGAACCACGGGTGCTGGTCGCTGGTGTGGTTCATCACGAAGTCGATGATCACCCGCATGCCGCGCTGATGGGCGGCGTCCACGAACTCGACGAAGTCCGCCAGGTCACCGAACTCGGGCAGCACCGCGGTGTAGTCGGAGACGTCGTACCCGCCGTCCCGCAGGGGCGATTTGAAGAAGGGGGGCAGCCACAGGCAGTCGATGCCCAGCCACTGCAGATAGTCCAGCTTCGCGGTGAGGCCCTTGAGGTCGCCGACACCGTCCCCGTTGCTGTCCTGGAAGGAGCGGACCAGGACCTCGTAGAAGACAGCGCGTTTGAACCATTCGGGATCGCGGTCCTTGGCCGGTGTGTCCTCGAACGTGTCCGGGACGGGCTCGTTGACGATCATGTTGTGGGTGACCCTCCGATCTGCGGTGAGGACGGTCGCAGGACGGTGAGGATGTGCGCGGGCCTATGCCCAGGCTCCAGACGCACATAGTTGGCCCTGCCCCAGTGGTAGGTCTCGCCGGAGAGCTCGTCGCGCACCGGCACGGACTCGTGCCAGTCCAGGCCGAGTTGCGGCATGTCCAACGAGACCGTGGCCTCCTGGGTGTGGTGGGGGTCGAGGTTGGCCACCACCACAACCGTGTTCGAACCGCGTGCGTTCCGATCAGACTTCGAGTAGGCGATCACCGCCTCCTTGTCCGTGTGATGGAAATGGAGGTCGCGCAACTGACGCAGCGCCGGGCTGCGCCGCCTGATCGCGTTGAGCGCGCCCACCAATGGCGCGATGCTACGTCCGTCACGCTCCGCCGACTCCCAGTCCCGCGGCCGCAGTTGGTACTTCTCGGAGTTCAGATACTCCTCGCTCCCGGCGCGCAGGGGGGCGTTCTCGCAGAGTTCATACCCGCTGTAGATCCCCCAGGTCGGCGACAGCGTCGCGGCCAGAATCGCCCGCAGTTCGAAGGCCGGCCGGCCACCCTGCTGGAGGAACTCATGAAGGATGTCAGGGGTGTTGACGAAGAAGTTCGGCCGCATGTACGCGGCCGTCTCACCCGACAGCTCTGTCAGGTAGTCGGTCAGCTCCTCCTTGGTGTTGCGCCAGGTGAAGTAGGTGTACGACTGCTGGAAGCCGACCGCCGCGAGCGTGCGCATCATCGCCGGGCGGGTGAACGCCTCCGCCAGGAAGATCACGTCCGGGTCGGTGCGGCTGATGTCCGCCAGCACCTGCTCCCAGAACACCACCGGCTTGGTGTGTGGATTGTCGACGCGGAAGATCCGTACGCCGTGATCCATCCAGTACCGCAGCACGCGCAGCGTCTCCCGGACCAGGCCCGGCATGTCCTTGTCGAAGGCGATCGGGTAGATGTCCTGGTACTTCTTCGGCGGGTTCTCGGCGTACGCGATCGTGCCGTCCGGGCGGTGGTGGAACCACTCGGGGTGCTTCTCCACCCAGGGGTGGTCGGGGGAGCACTGGAGCGCGAAGTCGAGGGCGACTTCCAGGCCTTCGCGCGCTGCCCGGCGTACGAACGCGTCGAAGTCGTCGATCGTGCCCAGGTCCGGGTGGACGGCGTCGTGCCCGCCCTCCGGGGAGCCGATCGCCCAGGGCACGCCGACGTCGTACGGGCCCGCGGACAGGGTGTTGTCGGGGCCCTTGCGGAAGGTCCTGCCGATGGGGTGGATCGGGGGCAGGTAGACGACGTCGAAGCCCATCTCCGCGATGGCGGGCAGGCGTTCGGCGGCCGTACGGAACGTGCCGTGCACCGGCGGGACCGGCCGCCCGCTCTCCGACAGCCCGTTCTCCGACAGCCCGCTCTCGGGCTGCCCGTTCTCCGAGCGCGGGAAGAACTCGTACCACGCGCCGTACAGCGCCCGCTCACGCTCCACCAGCAGCGTCAACGGCTCTGAGGACGTGACGAGTTCGCGCAGCGGATGGCGGGCGAGGATCTTGTCCACCTCGGGCGTGAGCGCGGCGGCGAGACGGGCCGCGGCGGGGCGGTCGAGGTCGCGCAGTGCGTCGGCGGCCTTGAGGATCGTGTCCCGGCGGCCCTTGCCCTTCGGCACCCCGGTGGCCGCCCGCTCGTGCAGCCGTGCGCCCTCCTCCAGGACCAGCTCCGTGTCGATGCCCGCCGGGATCTTGATCCCCGCGTGGTGCCGCCAGGTGGAGATCGGATCCCCCCACGCCTCCACCCGGTACGTCCAGCGGCCCTCCTTCCCCGCGGACACCGTGGCGCCCCAGCGGTCGGTGCCGGGGGCCAGTTCGCGCATCGGGGTCCAGGGGCCGGCGCGGCCGTCCGGATCGTGCAGGACGACGTTCGCGGCGACCGCGTCATGGCCCTCGCGGAAGACCGTGGCCGAAACCTCGAAGCACTCGCCGGCCACCGCCTTCGCGGGCCGTCGCCCGTGCTCGACGACCGGGCGGACGTCCAGGACGGGGATGCGCCCGATGGACGCCGTATACGCCGTGGACGCAGTGGATGACGCGTACGCCGTGGTGGACGACGTGGTTGCCGTGGTGGTGACGGTGGCGGTGGTGGTGACGGCCGTGCTGGTGGCGCCGGTCGCGGCGGAGGGTTTCTCCGGGGTGCGGGAACCGGCGTCGGCCCTGCGTATGGGGGGTGTGTCGGGGGTGGTCGTCGGGGGTGGCGACGTGGGGGACGAGTGGTGCGTTGCGGGCATGACCGCTCCTGTCCGCGTCAACGTGGGTGGGCGGATGAGGGTGTCGGGAGATGGGGCCGGCGGGGCGTACCGGAGGAGCCTTCCCACCCTATGCGGGTGGGCATTCCGGCACTTTGTTAACTACTCACGCGTATGTCTACACACAAGACCGGCCTCGTCCTGTGAGGTCGAGGCCGGTTGGTGTCCCCGGGACCCGCTAGGGGTTCTCGACGTGCAGGAGCTTGTTCGGCGAAAGGAGTCCCGCGCCTGAAATCCTGCCCGAAACCGCCTGTTTCACCAGTGCTTTGGCCACCTGGGCCGGTGTCGCCTTGGGGTGGTCGGCCAGATAGAGCGCGGCCGCGCCCGCGACGTGCGGGCTCGCCATCGACGTACCGGAATAGGTCGCCTTCCCCGTGTCACTCGCGTACGACGCCGAGGTGATCGCCACGCCGGGCGCGAACAGGTCGACCGAGGAACCGGTGTTCGAGAAGCTCGCCCGTGCGTCCGTCTTGTCGCTCGCGCCGACCGTGAGGGCCTGCGTGACCCGGGCCGGGGAGTACAGACCGGCGGGAAGTCCGTCGTTGCCCGCCGCCACCGCGTAGGTCACGCCGGAGGCGATGGAGTTGCGTACGGCGGTGTCCAGTTGTGTGTTCGCGTACCCGCCGAGGCTCATGTTCGCCACGGCCGGTTTCTTCGCGTGTTTGGTCACCCAGTCGATGCCTGCGATGACCTGCGCGGTGGTGCCGGAGCCGTCGTTGTCGAGGACGCGGACGGCGACGACCTTGGCCTTCTTGGCCACGCCGTACTTGGTGCCGACGATGGTTCCGGCGACGTGTGTGCCGTGTCCGTTGCCGTCCTTGGCCGTCTTGTCGTTGTCGACGAAGTCCCAGCCGTAACTCGCCCGGCCGCCGAAGTCCTTGTGCGTGATGCGGATACCGGTGTCGATGACGTACGTGGTCACGCCGGCGCCCGCCGATTCGGGCCAGGTGTAGCCCTTGTCGAGCGGCAGGTCGGGCTGGTCGATCCGGTCCAGGCCCCACGAGGGCGGGTTCTTCTCGAAGTGGTCGAGCGCCACCCGGGTGTCCTGCACGACCGAGGCCACGCGGGAGTCCGCCGCGAGCCGCCGGGCCTGCTTCTCGTTGACCTTCACGGCGAAGCCGTTGAGGGCCGTTCCGTAGGTGTGGCTGATTCTCGCCCCGTACTTCTCGGCGATGCTCTTTCCCGCCGACGACGGAGCCTGTGTCCCCCCTTTGAGCGTCACGATGTAACTCCCGCTGACGGAACCGGGATCGCCGGCCCCGAGTATCTGCCCCTCCGGGGCGGCGTGCGCGGGCAGGGTGATGGCCGAAAGCACCGCGGCCGTCGCGACCGCGGTGACGCCCCCCGCCCAGCGCAGACGCCTCTCTCTCGTCTGTGCCATGACTTGAGTTCCCCTCCTCGAGTCGGCGTACGGAGGCCGGAGCCGGCCGGTGTCGGCCTGGGCCCTGTCGTGCCGGCCGTACGCCACCCGGCGAGCCTCTCGTGTGGGGTGAAGCACCACAAGGCCGCCCAGGAGGGCGGAATCGGCCATATCGGCCGTGACGTGCAGGTGAAGGTTGCGGCGAATTCCCGCCGAAGTCACATAGTCGGCCCGATCGGCTGCCCGGGCCCAGGGAGCTTCCGATGCGCCGTGTTGCGAGGGCACCCGCGCCGCTACCGTCGTGGGTGACGCAGGGCGCACACGGACGTGCGTCCCTCTGCCGCGTACGTCCTCCGTGAAGGTGGAAGCCCGTGAAGGCCATCCGCAGATTCACCGTACGACCCGTACTCCCCGAAGCCCTTCACCCGCTCAGTGACCTGGCGCGCAACCTCCGCTGGTCCTGGCATGCCGAGACCCGTGACCTCTTCCAGTCCGTCGACCCGGAGCGCTGGGCCGCGTCGGACGGCGACCCCGTACGGCTGCTCGGCAGCGTGTCGACCGGGCGCCTCGCGGAGCTCGGCGAGGACGGCGGCTTCCTGCGCCGTCTCGCCCTGGTCGCCGACGATCTGCGCGACTATGTGACCGGCGACCGCTGGTACCAGTCCCAGACCTCCGAACTCCCCGCCGCCATCGCCTACTTCTCACCCGAGTTCGGCATCACGGCCGCGCTGCCGCAGTACTCCGGGGGCCTCGGCATCCTCGCGGGCGACCATCTGAAGGCCGCCAGCGACCTGGGCGTCCCGCTGATCGGCGTGGGGCTGCTCTACCGGCACGGCTACTTCCGCCAGTCCCTCTCCCGCGACGGCTGGCAGCAGGAGCACTATCCGGTCCTGGACCCGAACGAACTCCCGCTGGTTCCCCTGCGCGAGAGCGACGGCACCCTGGCCCAGGTCTCGCTGGCGCTCCCCGGCGGGCGGGCGCTGCGGGCCCGGATCTGGCTGGCCCAGGTCGGCCGGGTCCCGCTGCTCATGCTCGACTCCGACGTCGAGGAGAACGACCTCGGCGAACGCGGGGTGACCGACCGGCTGTACGGCGGCGGCAGCGAGCACCGCCTGTCGCAGGAGATGCTCCTCGGCATCGGAGGCGTGCGCGCGGTGCGGACGTACTGCCGTCTCACCGGCCACGCACAGCCCGAGGTGTTCCACACGAACGAAGGGCACGCGGGCTTCCTGGGCCTGGAGCGCATCGCCGAACTCGCCGACCAGGGGCTGGACTTCGAGGCCGCGCTGGAGGCGGTCAGGGCCGGCACGGTCTTCACCACGCACACCCCTGTCCCGGCCGGAATCGACCGCTTCGACCGGGAGCTGGTCGCCCGCCACTTCGGACCGGACGCCGAACTCCCGCGCATCGACGTGGAACGCATCCTGGGCCTCGGCATGGAGACCTACCCCGGCGGCGAGCCGAACCTCTTCAATATGGCAGTGATGGGGCTCCGGCTGGGCCAGCGGGCGAACGGGGTCTCGCTGCTGCACGGCCAGGTCAGCCGGGAGATGTTCTCGGGCCTGTGGCCGGGCTTCGACCCGGAAGAGGTCCCGATCACCTCGGTGACCAACGGTGTGCACGCACCGACCTGGGTCGCGCCGGAGGTGTTCCGCCTGGGCGCACGGCAGATCGGCGCGCCGCGCACCGAGGACGCGCTGACGGTCGGCGGCTCGGACCGCTGGGATGCGGTGGCCGCCATCGCGGACCAGGAGATCTGGGACCTGCGGCGCGTGCTGCGGGAGCAGCTGGTGGTGGAGGTACGGGAGAGGCTGACCGCGTCCTGGCGCCAGCGCGGCGCCGGCACGGCCGAACTCGGCTGGATCGACGGGGTGCTGGACCCCGACGTCCTGACCATCGGCTTCGCGCGCCGCGTCCCCTCGTACAAGCGGCTGACCCTGATGCTGCGCGACCGTGACCGCCTCATGGACCTCCTCCTGCACGCCGAACGCCCGGTCCAGATCGTGGTCGCGGGCAAGGCCCACCCCGCGGACGACGGCGGAAAGCGCCTGGTCCAGGAGCTGGTCCGGTTCGCGGACGACCCGCGGGTCCGCCACCGGATCGTGTTCCTGCCGGACTACGGGATGGCGATGGCGCAGAAGCTGTACCCCGGCTGCGACATCTGGCTCAACAACCCGCTGCGGCCCCTGGAGGCCTGCGGTACGTCCGGCATGAAGGCGGCGCTCAACGGCTGTCTGAATCTGTCGGTCCTGGACGGCTGGTGGGACGAATGGTTCCAGCCCGACTTCGGCTGGGCGATCCCGACGGCGGACGGCACGGCGACCGACGACGACCGCCGCGACGACCTGGAGGCCACGGCCCTCTACGAGCTCCTCGAACAGCGTGTGGCCCCCCGTTTCTACGAGCGGGGTCAGGGCGGTCTGCCCGACCGCTGGATCGAGATGGTCCGCCAGACGCTGACCCACCTCGGGCCGAAGGTGCTGGCGGGCCGGATGGTCCGCGAGTACGTGGAGCGGCTCTACGCCCCGGCGGCCCAGGCCCACCGCTCGCTCACCGCGGACACGGCCCGCGAACTCGCCTTCTGGAAGTCCCGGGTCCGCGCCGCCTGGCCCCAGGTCACCGTCGACCACGTCGAGGCCTCCTCCGCCACGACGTCCGCCGAACTCGGCACGACCCTGTCGCTGCACGTCCGCGTCGGCCTCGGTGACCTCGCCCCCGACGATGTCGAGGTCCAGGCCGTCGCAGGGCGCGTCGACGCGGACGACCGGATCGCGGACGCGATGTGCGTGGCGCTGAAACCGGCGGGCGGCCCTGACCTGGAGGGCCGCTGGGTCTACGAGGGCCCGCTCTCCCTGGACCGCACGGGCCCCTTCGGCTACACGGTCCGGATCCTGCCGACGCACCGTCTGCTGGCGTCCGGCGCGGAGCTGGGGCTGGTGGCGGTGCCGGCGGAGGAGAAGGGGGAGGAGGCGGGGGTTCTGATGCGGTGAGGGGGGCGAGGCTCTAGTCGTCCAGGCCCGCGCACAGCCGGCGCAGTACCTTCCCGCACCTCTGGGCGTAGGCGTGCTGGAGTCCTCGGGTCGCCGGTCCGGCCGCGCGGGAGTACCACTTCGCCGCGCGGCTGAAGGCGGTGATCGTCAGCCAGACGGTGCCGTCGCCGGTGCGGTCGACGACGAAGGCTTCCTCGCCGCACTCCGGATGGCCGGAAAGCGTCCCGTAGGCCCAGGCCGTGCGGCGGGGTTCCTCGGCCGTCCAGACCACGCGGCAGGGCGCCTTGATCGGACCGAGGCCGACCGTGACGTCGACGCCGGGGGCCGCCTTGTCCGCGTCGCAGGTGATGCCGACGCCCATGGCACGGTGCAGCTCCCAGGTCATCAGGGCGTCGGAGGCGCGCCGGAAGACGGCCTCGCCCTCGCCGATCCGGGCGCGCACATGCAGTCGATGGAAGCCCGGGGGGCAGCGGTCCTCGCGGGTCGCGCCCACGTCCTCGTACGTGTAGGGCATGGGGGCAAGGGTAAGGCGGTACCCGGAGCTGCCCTCTCTCCGGGTACCGCCTCGGGCCAATTGCGCGAGAACTAGCTCACGTTGACCGCGGTCCAGGCGGCCTTGACCGCCGCGTACTCCGTGCTGGTCGAGCCGTACAGCGACGACGCCGCGCTCAGGGTCGCCGTGCGGGCGCCCGAGTAGGTGGTCGTCGACGTCATGTACGTCGTCAGCGCCTTGTACCAGATCTGGATGGCCTTGGCGCGGCCGATGCCGGTGAGGGTGGAGCTGTTGTACGTCGGGGAGTTGTAGGTGACCCCGTTGATCGTCTTCGAACCGCTGCCCTCCGAGAGGAGGTAGAAGAAGTGGTTCGCGGGACCGGACGAGTAGTGGACGTCCAGGTTCTTGACCGTCGACGACCAGTAGTTGGCCGAGCCGCCGTCCTTGCTCGGCTGGTCCATGTAGCGCAGCGGGGAGCCGTCGCCGTTGATGTCGATCTTCTCGCCGATGAGGTAGTCGCCGACGTCGGAGGAGTTCGCGGCGTAGAACTCGACCGCGGTGCCCATGATGTCGGAGGTCGCCTCGTTCAGGCCGCCGGACTCACCGCTGTAGTCGAGGCCCGCGGTGTTGGAGGTGACGCCGTGCGTCATCTCGTGACCGGCCACGTCCAGCGAGGTGAGCGGCTTGACGTTGCCGTCGCCGTCGCCGTACGTCATGCAGAAGCAGCTGTCGTCCCAGAACGCGTTGACGTACGCGTTGCCGTAGTGGACGCGGGAGTAGGCGGCGACACCGTCGTTCTTGATGCCGCTGCGGCCGAAGGTGTTCTTGTAGAAGTCCCAGGTCTCCTGCGCGCCGTAGGCGGCGTCGACGGCCGCGGTCTGGTCGGTGGTGGAGCTGGAGGCCGCGCCGGTGCCCCACGTGTCGTCCGCGTCGGTGAACAGCGTGCCCGCGGACGAGGTGGTGGTGTGCTTCTTGTTGTACGTCTTGTGGCTGCCGCGCGAGGTGTCGGTCAGCTGGTAGGTCGAACCCGACAGCGTGGTGCCGAGGGTGACCGTGCCCGAGTACAGGCTCTTGCCGGTGCCGGTCTCGATGCCCTCGTACTCGTGCAGCTTCTTGCCGGTGGCGGCGTCGGTGATGACGTGCAGCTGGCTCGGGGTGCCGTCGTCCTGGAGACCGCCGACGACGGTCTCGTAGGCGAGGACCGGCTTGCCGTCCGCGGCCCAGATGACCTTGCGGGAGCTGTCCGCGGCGGTCTTCTCGGAGCCGGCGGCCTTGGCGGCCGTCAGAGCCTGCTTCTCCGCCTTGTTGGCGGCGATGGCGGGCTTCAGGGACGCGACCTTGATGGTGGCCTTCGTCGCCTTTGTGACACCGGCGGTCTTGCCGGCCTTGGTCTCGTGGACGACGAGGTCGCCGCCGAGGACCGGGAGGCCGTTGTACGTGCGCTCGTAACGCGTGTGGACCGTGCCGTCGGCGTCCTTGATGACGTCCTTGACGACCAGCTTCTCCTTGGCGCCGAGGCCTATCTCGCCGGCGGTGTCCGTGGCGGCGGCCTGGGCCTTCTGGATGAGGGTGGTGCGTGCGGCGGGGGACAGCAGCACCTGTGCGCCGGCGAGCGTGGTCTTGCCCTCCGGGGTTGCTTCGGTCTGGGCGGAAGCACCGGTGGTCATACCGGTGGCGAGCAGGGCTCCGGCCGCGACAGCGGTGGCGATGGCCAGAGAGGTGCGCTTGTGACGCGCGTAGAGGGGGGTCACGCAAGCTCCTTATGTGGGGGCGACCGGACGGCGTGGGGTAGCCGAACGGAAGGGTTGTGAAGTTGCGGTGCGGGTGAGCCGTGCGGTGTGAAGAGTGCCATCAGGGGCGCGTACATGTCAGGAGCCCATAAAGACCTTGGCTGAAAATCGACCATCGGGTGAACAGTGGGGGGCGCGCGAACGGAGTCGATCTTCGTCAAGGGGAAGTCAAAGCAAACCCCTGACCAGGCAAAGAGGGCGCCGCCCCGGGGAGTTGAACCTCCGGGACGGCGCCCTGTCTTCGTGCGACCTTCCGATGCGGTTTACGGGAAGGTCAGTTTCCAGCTGTTGATGTAGCCGGTGTCCTGCGCCGCCTTGTCCTGGACCCTCAACTTCCAGGCACCGTTGGCGACTTCGGAGGACGCGTTGACCGTGTAGGTCGTCTGGACATTGTCCGCCGAGTCGGAGGAGCTGAAGGCCTTCAGGTTGTACACCGAGCCGTCCGGGGCCACCAGATCGACGACGAGGTCACCGCGCCAGGTGTGGATGATGTCCACGGCGACCGCGAGGTTCGACGGCGCGTTGCCGGTGCGGCCGCTGACCGTGATCGACGACGTGACGGCCGCTCCGTTGTCCGGAATTGATACGTCGGTCGTGTTCTCGAACGACGTACCGCCACCGCCGCCGCCGGGGCGCGAACCGACGTTCACGGCGGCCCACGCGTTCTGCACGGCCGTGTACTCGGCGCTCGTGGTGCCGTACAGCTCACCCGCCGCCGCGAGCGTGCCGGTGCGGGCCGCCGCGTAGTTGGTGGTCGAGGTGAACTTGGTGGTGAGCGCCCGGTACCAGATCTGCAGCGCCTTGTCCCGGCCGATGCCGGTGACCGGAAGGCCGTCCGACGTCGGCGAGTTGTAGCTGACGCCGTTGATGACCTTGGCGCCGCTGCCCTCGCTCAGCAGGTAGAAGAAGTGGTTGGCGACACCCGACGAGTAGTGCACGTCGAGGTTGCCGACACCCGAGTACCAGGAGTCGGCGGAGCCGCCGTCCTTGCTGGGCTTGTCCATGTAGCGCAGCGGGGTGCCGTCGCCGTTGATGTCGATCTTCTCGCCGATGAGGTAGTCGCCCACGTCGGTCGAGTTGTTGGCGTAGAACTCGACGCCGGTGCCGAAGATGTCGGACGTCGCCTCGTTCAGACCGCCGGACTCACCCGAGTAGTTGAGGCCCGCGGTGTTCGCCGTGACACCGTGGCTCATCTCGTGGCCCGCGACGTCCAGCGAGGTCAGCGGGTCGGCGTTGCCGGACCCGTCGCCGTACGTCATGCAGAAGCAGGTGTCGTCCCAGAACGCGTTGACGTACGCGTTTCCGTAGTGGACGCGCGAGTACGCTCCCACGCCGTTGTTCTTGATGCCGCTGCGGCCGAAGGTGTTCTTGTAGAAGTCCCAGGTCTCGGCGGCGCCGTAGTGCGCGTCGGCGCCGGCGGTCGCGGCGTTCGACGTGGTGCTGTTGCCCCAGGTGTCGTTCGTCTGGGAGAACAGCGTGCCGGTGCCGGACGTCCCGTGGTTCAGGTTGTACGTCTTGTGGGCGCCGCGCGCGCTGTCGTTCAGCGTGAAGTTGGAGCCCGACTGGGTGGTCGTCAGGGTCACCTGGCCGCTGTACTGGGTGTTGCCGATACCGGTCTTGATGCCCTGCCACTCGAAGAGCTTCTTGCCGGTGGCCGCGTCGGTGATGACGTGCAGCTGGTTCGGGGTGCCGTCGTCCTGGAGACCGCCGACGACCGTCTCGTACGCCAGCACCGGCGTGCCGCTGCCCGCCCAGATCACCTTGCGGGGCGCGCGGTCCGCGTCGGTCTGCTTCGAACCGGCGGCCTTGGCGGCGGACAGGGCCTGCTTCTCCGCCTTGGCGGCGGCGATGGAAGGCTTGAGCGAGGTGACCTTGATGGTGGCCTTCGTCGCCTTGTAGACGTGCCCGGTCTTGCCGGACTTGGCGGTGTCGACCACCAAGTCGCCGCCGAGGACCGGGAGTCCGTCGTACGTCCGCTCGTAGCGGGTGTGGACGGTACCGTCGTGGTCCTTGATGACATCGCGGGCCACCAGGCTCTCCTTGGCCCCGAGGCCCAGGTCCTTGGCGGTGGTCGCCTTGGCGGCGTTGGCGTCGCGTATCAGCTCGGCGCGCTGCGAGGGCGTGAGCTTCAGGGCGACCGCGCCCGGGTTGACCTTGCCCGCCCGAGGTGCCTTCTCCGGGGCGGCGCTCGCGGCGCCCGACTGGACGGCCGCGGTCAACAGGGCGGCGACGCCGACGAGGGCGACGCCCGAGATACGGCGCTTGGTGATGTGGGAGGTGCGTCTGTGGGGAGAACTGCTACTCAACACTGACTCCTTCTGCGTGGCCGCGGGTCGCGCGGCCAGGGGAGACCGGACGATGGGTGACCCGTCCGGGCAGAACAGGCGGTACGCGGAACCAGGTGCATGGGGTCGTACGGCATGGCACAGCGGTAAGGCTGTGGGGTTGCTGTGAACTTGCCGTGGGAAGAGTGGCAGCAGATTGCGCTGTCTGTCAGGAGCGCATCAAGAAGTTGGCCGGAAACAGTCCGTTGTCCGGTTGGTCATGTTCGTTATACGAACTCTTCAACTACCGGCCAGAAAAAGGCCGTTGAGGGTGAGGGCAAATTTGCTCGGGCGACATGCCCCCGGAACCGACCCGCAATAGATCCGGCACGATCCTGCCGTGCACACCGGCGGTCCGCCGGACTGCCGCTCCCACGAGGGGAGTTGACGGCGCAGTGATCCCCTATCCCAACTGGCTGGATGCCGGCGACAACGCCTGGCAGCTCGTCGCGGCCACCCTGGTCGGCCTGATGAGCATCCCCGGTATCGCGATCCTCTACGGCGGTCTGGTCCAGCGCAAGTGGGTCGTGAACACCATGTTCATGGCCTTCACCGGCTTCTCGCTGGTGCTCGTCGGCTGGGTGCTCTGGGAGTTCAAGATGGGGTTCGGTGAACCCCTGAACTCCGACTGGCCCGGCATCCTCGGCGCGTTCGTGGGCCGCCCGGGCACCATCGTCGGCTCGGCGAGCGAACAGGCACAGGCGTACATCCCGCTCGTCAACGGCAATGACCTGATGCCGAGCTTCCACTTCCCGCAGTCCACGCTCGCCTACTTCCACTTTGCCTTCGCGGCCATCACACCGCTGCTCTTCATGGGCAGCGTGGTCGGCCGGATGAACATCCGCGCGTGGCTGCTCTTCGTCCCCCTCTGGTCGACCCTGGTCTACACGGTCAACGCCTTCCTCCTTTGGGGCGGCGGCTGGTGGGCGGCCACGGGCGCGCTCGACTACTCCGGCGGGTACGTCATCCATCTCGCCGCCGGCACCTCGGGGTTCGTGGCGGCCGCGGTCATCGGCCCCCGGCTGGCCCGCGACCGCGCGCACGGCGTCCCCAACAACCTCCCCATGGTCGCCGTCGGCGCGGGCATCCTGTGGCTCGGCTGGAACGGGTTCAACGGCGGCGACATGTACTTCGGCGGACACAACGCCGCGGCCGCCGTCCTCAACACCAACCTCTGTACCGCGGTCGCGCTGCTGACCTGGGTGGTGTGGGACATGTTCGCGGGCCCGCAGCGCAAGCCGACCTTCCTGGGCTCGATCAACGGCATGATCGTGGGCCTGGTGGCGATCACCCCGGCGGCCGGATTCGTCACCGGCATCGGCGCGATCTACATCGGCATCATCGCGTCGTCGCTTGTGTGGCTGGCCTGGAACTACCTGTCCAAGGTGCCGCCGTTCAACAAGGTCGACGACGCGCTCGGCGTCGTCTACACCCACGGCATCGCGGGCCTCGCGGGCGGCATGCTCGTCGGGATCTTCGCCGACCCGGCGATGGCGGTCTACCTCAACAAGGACGGCTCCACCGCCTGGTCCACCAGCGGCTGGCTGTACGGCAACCTCGACCAGCTGTGGAAGCAGGCCGGCGCCGCGGGCACGGTCATCGTCTACGACGCCGTGATGACCTTCCTCATCCTGCGCGCGATTGGCCTGTTCGTGAAGTTGCGCGCCCCCGACGATGTCCTGGAGAGCGGGGATCTCGCGGTGCACGACGAGGAGGCGTACCCGGCGGAGACAGCGGTGACGGGGCTGGCTCCGGAGCCGGTCGCCGCCGCGGCGGTGGCGCAGAAGGCCGCGGAGAAGGAACCGGCGGGCGATACGGACTCCGGCTGACGGACGGGGAGTTGAGGGCCCGTGAAGCTTGTCACCGCGGTCCTCCCTCCGCATCGGGTGCCTGACGTGATGCGGGCGCTCCAGTCCTTCGGGGTGCGCGGGGTGACCGTGACCGAAGTCCAGGGGTACACGCCGAAGAGGGTCCGCGTGGAGATCTATCGCGGCGCCGAGTACCGCGTGGACCTCAGCCCTCGGCTCCGGCTCGATGTCCTCACGCTGGACTTCGATGCCGCGGATCTTGTCCGTGTCATCCGTGCGGCGGGGGCCCGCGGTACGGGCGGAGGGGTTGTGTGGGTGACGCCGGTGGAGGAGGTGGTGCGCATCCGGACGCGGGAGCGGGGACCGGACGCGGTGTGAGGGGGAGCGGACGGTCACACGGTGATGACGACCTTCGCCCGGGTGTGCTCGTCCTCCATGTACCGGATGGCGTCGGGTATCTCGCTCAGTGAGCCGTACGTCCGGTCGATGACCGGGGCGAGTTTGCCGGACTCGGCGAGTTCCCGCAGGGCCGCCAGGTTCTCCCCGGTCGGCTGGGCGAAGAACGTGAGGACCCGTTGGTCGACGAAGCGGGACAGCGCCTGGCCCCTGAGGGTGAGGCTCATCGGGCCGAAGAGGCTGCCGCCCTCGGACACGCCGCCGCCGGACAGCACGAGCGTGCCCGTGGGCGTCAGCGCGCGGCGCAGGTCGCTCAGCGAGCGATTGGCCACCAGGTCGAACACGACGTCGTACCGCGGGCCTTCGCGCGTGAAGTCCTCCTCGGCGTAGTCGATGACCCGGTCCGCGCCGAGCGAGCGGACCAGCTCCGCGTTCCTCGCGCTGCACACCGCGGTCACCTCCGCGCCGTACGACTTCGCGATCTGCACGGTGAGGGTGCCGACTCCTCCGGACGCGCCGTTGACCAGGAGGCGCTGCCCCGACGCCAGCCGCCCCACGTCGCGCAGCCCGATCAGGGCCGTGTTCCCGGCCAGCGGCAGCGCGGCCGCCTGCTCGAACGTCAGGCCGGCCGGCTTCGCCGACACCGCCGTGTCGGGCGCGCACACGTACTCGGCGAACGCCCCGTCGGCCTCGCCGAACACCTCGTCCCCGGGCCGCAGTCGCCGCACGTCCGCGCCGACCGCTTCCACCCGCCCCGCGAAGTCCCGGCCCCGGATCCGCACCTTCGGCCGGACCGCGCCGAACGACAGACGCGCCAGATACGGATCGCCCCGCATGAGGTGCCAGTCGTACGCGTTGACCGACACCGCGTGCACCCGCACCAGCACCTCGCTGCCGACGGGCTCCGGCTTGTCGAACTCCCGCACCTCCAGCACGTCCGGAGAGCCGTACCGGTCCTGGGCGATCGCCTTCATCGGTCCTCCGTGACGCATGCCTTCGGGGCGGAAGCGGCGGGAGAGACCGACCGGTCCCAGCGGCGCCGCCACTGCTCACGACGGTAGCCGCGAGACCCGGCCACGGGAATCGGGGACAGACCCTAGGGGCACCGCACGGGACTCTCCCCACACCCCTAGGGGGCGCCGAAAGCGCTCAGCCCAGCCCCAGTTCGTGGCGCCAGCGCCACGCCAGCGTCAGACACGCCCGGCCCGCCGGCAGGGTTCCGGCGTGGTCGGCGTAACCGAGCACGTTGTCGGCGGTGAAGGGGATGCCCCGGTAGCCCTCCTGGGCCCGGGTGCCGACCACGAGGACGCCCTCCTCGTTGCGCTCGCCCATGCTCGCGAAGATCTCGTCGAAGGCCTGGGCGTCCCACACGCAGACCAGGCAGATCTCCGGTTTCCAGGTCAGCGGATCAAGGCCGAGCCCGAGGAACCGCACGCGGGCACGGCCCTCCCGTACCGCCCGTTGGAAGTCCGCGTAGGGCGCGTCGCGCGCGTAGTCGATGGTCACCCCGCCGCTTCCGGTGGCGTCGGCGGCGCCCAGGAACTCCTCGGCGTACTCGCGCATCGTGTTGTGCCACAGGTCGAGGTCGGACCGCCACACGGGCAGTACGTCGGCGTGCGGCTGGAACTCCCCGGCGGGAGCGACGTGTGTGGTGCCCATGGCCACGGCGACCTTGCCGGCCTCGCGCCGGTGCATGAAGAAGTACGCGTCGTCGTCCTCGGCCCGGACCGTCAGCGTGCTCACCCCCGGGAGCGCGGCTCTCCTGTCCAGCGCGAAAGGACTGCCGAGGCCCCGTCGGATCGGGCCCTGCAACGGCCTCGCCCCGCCCTTCAGCTGGCGCAGCGCCTCCTCGTAGGCAAGCGGCTCGGTGGTGTCCAGGCCGTCGAAGTAGCGGCCGAGCGCGAAGGTGAGACCGAGTCCGCCCTCGGGGTGGTCGGCCGGTGCGGACGCGACGTCGAGCAGGCGGTAGGACGGGCCGTTGAACCAGACCCCAGGCCGGTCGAAGGCCTCGATCGCGGCCGAGTAGGTCTCCGTGCGCCGTGCTCCGGGACCGTGCGGCCAGTACCGGCGCAAGTCCTCCCGGCAGCCGTCCAGTTGCTCATCGGGCCGGAGTTCGCGCAGCGTCATGCGGACAGCGTCCAGGGTGAGTGGGCGCGTCGGGATCCAGCCGGGCCGGGTCAGCAGCACCAGCTCGCCGTCGGCGCGATGCGCCCTCTGGCCCTCGGCGCACGCCGTGCTCAACTCTGCCCGGCTGCCCCGCAGATGGCTCCGCGTCCGGACGAACAGGGCGACGCTCCTTTCCCGGCTCGCCAGCCGCTGGGGCGCCCAGGCGAGCGCCGCCGCCGCGATCCCCACCAGTAACCCCGCCACGGCGATGGTCGTCTCAAGGCCCATGTCTCCCCTTCGTCGGACGGGCTGGCCATTCAACCAGGGAGGCGGCCGACGCGGTGCGGGTCAGCCGCCCGAAGGCCCGCGCTCCCCGTGCCACGAATGCCACAACGCCGCATAGGCCCCCTCCTCCGCCACCAGCTGCTCATGCGTGCCGAGTTCGGTCAGCCGGCCGTCCTCCATCACGGCCACCCGGTCGGCGTCGTGCGCGGTGTGCAGCCGGTGGGCGATGGCGATGACGGTGCGGCCTTCGAGTACGGCGGCCAGCGCGCGCTCCGTATGGCGGGCGGTCGTCGGATCCAGGAGTGCGGTGGCCTCGTCGAGGATCAGGGTGTGCGGGTCCGCCAGGACCACCCGGGCCAGGGCGAGTTGCTGGGCGCGGGAACCGTCCACGGGGAAGCCTTCGGGGCCCAGTCCGGTGTCCAGGCCGTCCGGCAGCTCCTCGGCCAGGTCGTCGGCGCCGACCGCCGCGAGCGCCGCCCACAACTGGGCGTCCGTGGCCGCCGGTTCGGCGATCAGCAGGTTGTCGCGGACCGTGCCCAGGAACACATGGTGCTCCTGGGTGACCAGGACGACCTGCCGGCGCAGCTGCTCGGGGTCGAGCGCGACGATCGGCACCCGCCCGACCGTCACCGAGCCGGCGCCCGGTGCGTCGACGCCCGCCAGCAGCCTGCTCAGGGTGGTCTTCCCGGCGCCGGACGGGCCGACCACGGCCAGCCGCTCCCCGGGCCGCACGGTCAGGTCGACCCCGCGCAGCACCTCGCCCCCGCGGTCGTAGGAGTAGCGCACACCGGTTACGTCGATGCGGTCGTCCACCGGGGTGGCGGAGCCGGACACAACCGCCTTCGGTGCCCGGCCGAGGCCCTCCACCCGGGCGAAGGAGGCGCTGCTGCTCTGGAGTTGCTCGACCTGGTTCAGGATCTGGTCGAGCGGCTCACCGAGCTGGCGCATATACAGGGCCGCGGAGACCTCGGCACCCAGACTCATCGCACCCCGGGCGTGCAGCGCGCCGCCCACCAGGAGCACGCCGACCACGGGAAGGACGTACGAGATCTCCACGGCCGGGAAGAACACACTGCGCAGGAACAGGGTCCACATCCGCTTCTGGCGGGAGGTCTCCAGGGCGTCCCGGCTCGCGGCGGTCCTCCGCTCCCGCAGCCCGAACGCCTCGATCGTGCGGGCGCCGGACGCGGTGGCCGCGAGGATCTCGGCGACCTCCGACGTGGCGGCGCCCTCGGCGAGATAGCCGGTGCGGGCCCGGCGCAGATACCAGCGCAGGGCGAACCGGATGCCGACCAGGCCGAGCACTCCGCAGCCGCCGAGCAGCGGGTCGATGACGAAGACCGCGCCGAGGATGAACAGCGCTTGGGCCGAGGAGATGAGCAGCTCGGGTCCCGCGTCGCGCAGGGTGTTGCCCACGACGGTGACGTCGGCGGTGCCGCGCGCGGTCAGATCGCCCGTGCCCGCCCGCTCCACGACCGAGGCCGGCAGCGTCAGCGCCCGCTCCACGAACTCCTCACGCACCCGCGCCAGCGTCCGCTCCCCGAAGCGGTGCCCCACATAACGGGCCCAGCGCGCCAGCAGCAGCTGCGCCAGCGAGCACACCAGGATGACCAGCGCCAGCCGGTCCACGACGTCCACACCACCCCCGGCCCGTACGTCGTCGATGATCCGCCCGAGCAGCCAGGGGCCGACCAGACCGGCCACGGCGGCCAGCGCGTTGAGGCCGAGCACGGCGGCGAAGGCCCGCCCGTCCGCCCGGATCAGCCGCACCGCCGCCCGGCGCACCTCGGCGGGCTCGGCGACCGGCAGCTGCGCGCTCATCGCACGACCTCCTCGGAGTCCACGTCGCGGGCCACCAGCGCCCGGTATCCCGGCTCCCCGTCGAGGAGTTCGCGATGGCTGCCGCTCGCCGCGACCTTGCCGTCGACGAGGAAGTACACGGTGTCCGCCCGGTCCAGGAGGAGCGGCGAGGTGCTGGTGACAAGGGTCGTGCGGCCGGAGCGCGCCGCGCGCAGCCGGGTCGCCACGGCGGCCTCGGTGTGTGCGTCGAGCGCCGAGGTGGGCTCGACCGCGAGCAGCACCTCGGGGTCGGCGAGGAGCGCCCGCACCAGCCGTACCCGCTGCCGCTGACCGCCGGAGAGACTGCGGCCCTGCGCGTCGACGGCCGAGTCGAGCCCGTCCGGCAGGCCGAGGACGATGTCGTCCGCCACGGCCGCGTGCACCGCCCGGGTGATGGCTTCGTCGTCGTGGTCCCGGCGTCCCGAGACCAGGTCGCGCAGGGAGCCCGCGAACAGGTCGGCCTCGTTGTCCGCGACCAGGATCCGCTCGCGCACCCGCGGCAGGGAGATCTCGTCGAGCCGTACGCCGCCCCAGGTCACCGCCGACTCCGCGTACCTGCCGAGGCGGTCGACCACGGCCTCGGACTCCGCGGGACGGCCACCGGCCAGCGCGGTCAGCCGCCCCGGCACCACCCGGACACCCGACTCCGGATCGTGCAGCACCGCCGGGGACGAGGGCGCGTCCAGCGCGTCGGCGCGATCGGCGGCGGGCTCCAGGGACAGGAACCGTGCGACACGCCGGGCGGAGACCACGCCCCGGTTGAGCTGGTAGCCGCATTCGATGAAGAAGGCCACCGGCAGCACGAGGGCCGCGACATACCCGTACACGGACACCAACTCGCCGACGGTGATGTCCCCCTGGGCGGCCAGCCGGGCCGCGAGCCAGGTCACGACGGCGAGGAACAGGCTCGGCAGCCCCATGCCCAGCGCCTGGACCCAGCTGGTCACCGCCCCGACCCGGTACCCCTGTTCCCGCAGCTCCTGCGAGTCGCGCCGGAAGCTGTCGGCGAACAGCCCCTTGCCGCCCAGCCCGTTGAGGACACGCAGGCCGCCCGCGAGGTCGGCGATCCGGGCCGTCAGCACTCCCTGCCGCTCGCGGTAACCCGTCTCGGTGCCCTGCAACCGCCCCATCAGGGGGCCGACCAGTACGGCGATCAGCGGCACTCCGAGCAGGATCACCACGGACAGCTGGAGCGAGACCGACAGCAGCAGCGCGGCCACCACGGCGTAGGTGAAGATCGCGGCGACGCCGGGGCCGACGGCGGTCAGCGACGTACTGATCGTCTGCACGTCACCGACCCCGATCGTGACGACCTCCCCGGCCCCGGCCTGCCGCGACAGCGCGGCACCCAGCCGGACCGACTGCTCGACCACGACCTTGACCGTACGGAAGTTGGCGTCCATCCGGAGCTTGGTCATGGTCCGGTGCCGCACCACGCCCAGCCAGGCGTTGAACACCCCGATGCCCAGCACGGCGGCGGTCCAGCCGGCCAGCGCGGCCTGGTCGCCCGGCTCCAGCCCGTCGTCGATCGCACGGGACAGCAGATACGGCGGCAGCGCCAGAAGCGCCATCCAGACACTGGCGATCAGCGCCCCGGCGACGGACCGGCCCGCCTGCCGGGTGACCAGCCACCACAGATACCGCCAGCCGCCACGACAGTCCGGCGTCCCCGGATCCTCGTACGCGTCGATCATCGATCTTCAGCCCCCCTCGCCCGTGTCCGCCGCTATACGAGGCTGTCGCGCCATGCCCGGTGCAGATCCGCGAACCTGCCGGTGCCCGCGACGAGTTCGTCGGGTGTGCCGTCCTCGACGATCCGGCCGTGCTCCATCACCAGCACCCGGTCGGCGATCTCCACCGTCGACAGCCGGTGCGCGATGACCACCGCCGTACGGCCGCGCAGAACCGTCGACATCGCCCGCTGGACGGCCCGTTCGCCGGGGATGTCCAGGGAACTGGTCGCCTCGTCGAGGATGAGGACCGCCGGGTCGGCGAGCAACGCCCGTGCGAACGCGACCAGTTGGCGCTGGCCCGCCGAGATACGGCCACCCCGTTTGCGTACGTCCGTGTCGTAGCCGTCGGGCAGGGCGCTGATGAAGTCATGGGCGCCGATCGCCTTCGCCGCCTGCTGGATCTCCTCGCGGGACGCGTCCGGGCGGCCGATCGCGATGTTCTCGGCGACCGTGCCGGAGAACAGGAACGCCTCCTGGGTCACCATCACCACACCGCGCCGCAGTTCCGGCACGGAGAGATCGCGCAGATTCACACCGTCGAGGAGGACACGGCCGTCCGAGGGGTCGTAGAAGCGGGCCAGCAGCTTGGCCAGCGTCGACTTGCCCGCGCCCGTCGAGCCGACGACGGCCACCGTCTGCCCGGCGGGGAGCGTGAGCGAGAAGGAGGGGAGGATCTCGCCGCCGGTGCGGTACGCGAAGCGGACGTCGTCGAAGACGACCTCGCGGCCGGGGTGCTCCGACGCGAGAGCGGGCAGCTGCTTCGGCGCGGACGGCTCCGGCACGGACGGCGTCTGGGCCAGCAGGCCCGCGATCTTCTCCAGCGAAGCCGCCGCGGACTGGTACGAGTTGAGGAACATGCCGAGCCGGTCGATCGGGTCGTACAGGCGGCGCAGATAGAGCACCGCGGCGGCAAGCACACCCAGCGCCAGCGACCCCGAGGCCACCCGGTACGCGCCCCACAGCACGATCCCCGCGACCGCCGTGTTGGCGACCAGACGGGAGCCGACGACATAGCGGGCCATCTCCAGCAGCGAGTCGCCGTTCGTCTTCTCGTGGCGCTGGTTGAGCACCCGGAAGTCCGCGTCGTTGGCGGCCTCGCGGCGGAACGCGCGCACCGGGCGGATGCCGTTCATCGTCTCCGCGAACTTCACGATCACGGCGGCGATCGCGGTCGACCGCCGGGCGAAGATACGGCCCGCGCGGTGCTGGTAGAGGCGGATGAGCAGATACAGCGGCACGAAGGACACCACCGCCACCGCACCGAGGCCCAGGTCCAGCCAGAGCAGCATCGCCGAGATGTAGACGAACGACAGGATGACCGTGACGAGCTCCTGCAGACCCTCGCTGAGCAGCTCGCGCAACGACTCGACATCCGTCGTGGAGCGGGAGATCAGCCGGCCCGAGGTGTACCGCTCATGGAAGTCGATGCTCAGCGCCTGCGCATGGCGGAAGATCCGGCCGCGCAGATCGAGCAGCACGTCCTGGTTGACGCGGGCCGAGGCGATGATGAAGGCGTACTGGAGTCCGCCGGAGGCCAGCGAACACAGCAGATACCCGACGCCCACCACGATGAGCGGGCCGTGGTCGTCGTGCCGGAACGCCGGTACGGCGCGGTCGAGGGCGTACGCCACGAGCAACGGGCCCGCCTGCACCGCGGCCTGCTGGAGCAGCAGCAGGACGGTGGTCACGACCACACGGGCCCTGAGCGGGGCGAGCAGGGAGCGCAGCAGCGCGGCGGTCGCGCCCGGGGGAGTGGGCAGCGTGTCGCGGTCGAAGGGGTCCGTGTACCGCTCGGGTTCCCGGCCCGTCCGGTCCTTGCCCGGTTCCTTGTCCGGTTCCTTGTTCGGCGCGGTGGTCGTGGGCGCCGCCGTCATCGGTCGTCCTCCTCTGCACCCGACATCAGATGGGCGTACTCGGCGTTCGTGCGCAGCAGTTCGTGGTGGGTGCCGACCGCGGCGATGCGGCCGCCGGAGAGCAGGGCCACGCGGTCGGCGAGCAGGACCGTGGACGGGCGGTGCGCCACGATCAGGGCGGACGTCTCCGCGAGCACCCGGCGCAGGGCGGCCTCGACCGCGGCCTCCGTGTGCACGTCCAGGGCCGACAACGGGTCGTCGAGCACGAGGAAGCGGGGGCGGCCGACCACCGCCCTCGCCAGGGCCAGACGCTGGCGCTGCCCGCCCGACAGGCTGAGGCCCTGCTCCCCGACCTGTGTCGCGGTGCCCTGCGGCAGCGCGTGCGCGAAGTCCGCCTGCGCGACGGCGAGGGCGCGGTCCAACTCGGGCTCGCCCGCGGTGTCTTCGGCGCCCATGAGGACGTTCTCGCCGACCGTCGCCGAGAAGAGGGTGGGCTCCTCGAAGGCCACGGCGACGAGTTCGCGCAGCGTGTCTCTGGACATCTGGGTGATGTCCTCGCCGTCCAGGGTGATGCGGCCGGATGTCACCTCGTGGAGGCGGGGGACGAGCGCGGTGAGAGTGGTCTTCCCGGTGCCGGTCGCACCGACCAGGGCCATCGATTCACCGGGGTGGATGTGGAGGTCTATGCGTTCCAGCACAGGGGTCGCGTCCGCGGGGGCGTCGGGGTAGCGGAACTGGACGGAGTGGAACTGGAGTCCGCCGGCCGCCCCGGCCGCGGGCAATCGTGCCGCTGGGGCGGCACCCGTCCCAAAGAGAGCGGCACCTCGAACCGCCGAGCTGCGGAACCTCCCCCCGGCCGACACCTCCGCCGGGTCACTGGAACCTGCCGGTTCCTCAGGAGCCGCGTCCATCACCTCGAAATACCGTTCCGTCGCCGTCCCCGCCTCCTGGCTCATCGCGAGAAGGAAGCCGATGGAGTCGACGGGCCAGCGCAGCGCGAGGGCCGTCGAGAGGAAGGCCACCAGCGTGCCGGCGGAGAGGTGGCCGTCGGCGACCTGGACCGTGCCGAGGACGAGGGCGGCGCCGATGGCGAGTTCGGGCAGGGTGACGATGACGGCCCAGATGGAGGCGAGGAGACGGGCCTTGACGAGTTCCGTGCCGCGCAGCTTCCCGGACAGCTCGCGGAAGGCGCGGGCCTGGCTGCGATGGCGGCCGAAGCCCTTGATGATGCGGATGCCGAGCACGCTCTCCTCGACGACCGTCGTCAGATCGCCGACCTGGTCCTGCGAGCGCCGGGCCACCTCCGAGTAGCGCCGCTCGAAGAGCCAGCAGACGATCACGACGGGGACGGCGGGAGCGAGCAGCACCAGCCCGAGCGTCCACTCCTGGGCCAGCATGATGGCCACGCCCACCAGGATCGTCACAGAGTTGACCAGCAGGAAGGTCAGCGGGAACGCCAGGAACATGCGCACCAGCATCAGGTCCGTGGTGCCCCGGGACAGCAGCTGACCGGAGGCCCAGCGGTCGTGGAAGGCGACCGGGAGGCGCTGCAGATGCCGGTACAGATCCGCCCGCATCGCCGCCTCGACCCCCGCCAGCGGCCGCGCCACCAGCCACCGCCGCAGCCCGAACAGCCCGGCCTCGGCCAGCCCGAGCAGTAGCAGATACAACGCCCCGAGCCAGACGCCCGCCGGATCGTGGCCGGCCACCGGACCGTCCACCATCCACTTCAGGACGAGCGGGAACACCAGGCCCGTACAGGAGGCGACCACCGCGACCAAGGCCGCGCCGAACAGCCGCACCCGCACCGGCCGCACATACGGCCACAGGCGCAACAGGCTGCGTACGGTCGAACGGCCCGCACGCTGGTGGCTGTCGGCTCGGTCCTCGGTTCCGGCTCGATCCTTGGTCACTGCATCTGTTGTGGGCATCATCGGCGAGCCTACGGTTCACCACTGACAGTGCCCACCGAGTTTTGGCCGGTCCTGAATCGTTCAACGATCCCATCACAGGTCGATCGGCAGGTCGTACCGCCGCATCAACCGATCGGCTGATGCCGCTTCGAGCGCGATGGCCGATGTGCCGCCCGCCGTCTCCCCGGGACCCTCGGAACATGTCAGTCATCGAAGTCAGCGGACTACGCAAGTCCTACGGCGGCCGGGCCGTCGTCGACGATGTCTCCTTCGCCGTCGAGGAGGGCGAGATTTTCGGGATCCTCGGCCCGAACGGCGCCGGCAAGACCACCATCGTCGAATGCGTCGAGGGCCTGCGCGTCCCCGACGCGGGCCGCGTCCGGGTCACCGGCCTCGACCCCGTCGCCGACCACGAGCAGGTCGCCCGCGTCCTCGGCGCCCAGCTCCAGGAGAGCGAGCTCCAGGCCAAACTCACCGTCCGCGAGGCTCTGGAGCTGTACGCCGCCTTCTATCCGAACCCCGCCGACTGGCAGCCCCTCGCCGAACGCCTCGGCCTGACCGCGGGGTTCACCACGCGCTTCGCGAAGCTCTCCGGCGGCCAGAAACAGCGCCTGTTCATCGCGCTCGCCCTCATCGGCAACCCCCGCGTCGTCGTCCTCGACGAACTGACCACCGGACTCGACCCGCGCTCCCGCCGCGACACCTGGCAGCTCATCGAGGACGTCCGGGCGAGCGGGGTCACCGTCCTGCTCGTCACGCACTTCATGGAGGAGGCGCAGCGCCTGTGCGACCGGATCGCCGTGATCGACCAGGGCCGGGTGGCCGCCCTGGACACCCCGTCAGGGCTGATCCGCCGTTCAGCGGGCTCCACCGTCATCAGCTTCACGCCATCCGCCCCGCTGGACGAGGGTGACCTGAACGCGCTGCCCGCACTCGCGGCGGTCGAGCACAAGGACGGCCGGATCACACTCTCCGGCACCGACGAGACCGTCAACGCGGTCATCACGCTGCTCGCCCGGGGCCACATCACGGCCCACCAACTCCGCGTGTCCGACGCCACGTTGGACGACGCGTTCCTGGACCTGACGGAGGTCACCGCATGAACACCGCCGTCCTGCGCACCGAAGTGCGCCTCTTCCGCCGTGAACCGGGCGCCCTCTTCTGGATCCTGCTGTTCCCCACCCTGCTGCTGGTGATCCTGGGATCGATCCCGTCCTTCCGCCACCACCAGGCCGATCTGGGCGGCCTGCGCACGATCGACGTGTACGTCCCGGTGGCCGTGCTGCTCGGCATGATCGTCGGCGGGCTGCAGTCGATGCCGCAGACCCTCACCGGCTACCGCGAGCGCGGCATCCTGCGCCGCATGTCCACCACTCCGGTACGCCCGTCCGCCCTGCTGTCCGCGCAGATGCTGGTCTACGGCGCGGCGGCCCTGGCCTCCGCCCTGTGCGCCCTCGCCGTGGGCCGCCTCGCCTTCGGCGTACGACTGCCCGAGCAGCCGTACGGCTATCTCCTCGCCCTGCTCCTGGCGATCCTGGCCGCGCTCGCGCTGGGCGCTGTGGTCTCCGCGCTGTCCCGTACGACGAAGATCGCGGGCGCGATCGGATCGGCGGTGTTCTTCCCGATGATGTTCTGCGCGGGCGTGTGGATCCCGGTGCAGGCCATGCCGGACCTGCTCGCCCGGATCGTCGGCTACACCCCGTTCGGCGCCGCCGCCGAGGCCCTGAACCGGGCGGCGGCGGGGGACTGGCCGGGCTGGGCGCACCTGGGCGTGCTGGTGGCCTGGACGGTGCTCCTGACGGCCGGCGCCTCGCGCTGGTTCCGCTGGGAGTAGGCGAGGCGCTGTGCAGACTGGGGGGATGGAGGGGCTGTGCAGACTGGAGACATGGACGCGGCGGATCGTCAGATCGAACGGCGGTGGGACCAGTTCCACACCTGGGGCCCCTACGGTCTGCTCGTCGTGGGCACCTTCCTCGCGCTCGCGACCAGTGACCTGCCGTCGGTTTCCGCCGCCGACTGGTCAGAGTTCGGGGCGCTGTTCATTGCCGCGGTGGTGCTCCAGCTGTGGCACGGGCCCCGCCGGGGCCGCGGTACCCCGTCCCGCCGCGGGACCGTCTACTACGCCCTGCGCTGGGCGATCGCCTTTGCCCTCACCTGGCTGAACCCGTTCTTCGCGTTCTACGCGGCCAGCGGCTACATGGACGCCGACGAACTGATCCCGGGCAAGTGGCGGCGGCTCGGGCTGTTCGCCAGCGCGATCCCCGTGGCCGGCGCGCAGTCCGGCGGGCTGCCGCCGAACAGCGGGCCCCAGTGGATCGCGTTCGCCGCGCTCCTGGTCGCCAACTCCGGCTTGCAGACGACGGTCGCCCACCTCACCGAGCAGGAGGAACGGCGCTACCGCGAGCGGGCCGAGACCATCTCGGAACTCGAACACGCCAACACGGCGCTCCAGCAGGCCCTCGACGAGAACGCCGCCCTCCACGCCCAACTCCTCGTCCAGGCACGGGAAGCAGGCGTGGCCGACGAACGCCGTCGCCTGGCCGCCGAGATCCACGACACGATCGCCCAGGGCCTGACCGGAATCATCGCCCAGCTCCAAGTCGTCGCCAACGCCCCCGACCTGACCATCGCCCGCACCCACCTCGAACGCGCCTCCGCCCTCGCCCGCCACAGCCTCGGCGAGGCCCGCCGCTCGGTGCACAACCTCGCCCCCGTCGCGCTGGCCGACGACGGTCTGCCGGAGGCGCTGAAGAAGACGGTCGCCGAATGGGCCGAACGGACCGGCATACGCGCCGAGTTCACCGTCACCGGCACCGCAGAACAGCTCCACGAGGAGCTCGCGGCGACCCTCCTCAGGATCGTCCAGGAGGCCCTGTCGAACGCCGCCCGGCACGCCCGGGCCACCCGCCTCGGTGTCACCCTCTCCTTCCTGGGCGACGAGGTCATCCTCGACATCCGCGACGACGGCCGAGGCTTCGACCCGGACGCCCTCCCCGAACGCACCCGCACCGGCGGCTTCGGCCTCGACGGCATGCGCGCCCGCGCCGAACGCATCGCCGGCACCCTCACGATCGAGGCCGAACCGGGGCACGGCACGGCGGTCTCGGCTCGCGTACCGTTGGTCCGCGATGACCGATGACGCGACCGCACGGAAGGCGATCACCCTGCTGATCGTCGACGACCACCCCGTCGTACGGGACGGCCTGCGCGGCATGTTCGAGTCCGCGCCCGGATTCCGGGTCCTGGGCGAGGCCTCCAACGGCGTCGAGGCCGTGGAACGGGCCGCCGCCCTCGACCCGGACGTGATCCTGATGGACCTGCGCATGCCCGGCGGCGGCGGGGTCGACGCCATCGCGCAGCTGACCCGCCGCTCGGCCCGCGCGAAGGTGCTGGTCCTGACGACGTACGACACCGACTCGGACACCCTCCCCGCGATCGAGGCAGGCGCGACCGGCTACCTCCTCAAGGACGCCCCGCGCGACGAACTCTTCACCGCCGTCCGCGCGGCGGCGGAAGGCCGTACGGTGCTGTCGCCCGCCGTCGCCTCCCGCCTCGTCTCCGCGGTCCGCAGTCCCCAGGCTCCCGGCAACGAGCCGCTCTCCGCGCGCGAGCGCGAAGTGCTGGCCCTGGTCGCCAAGGGGACGTCGAACCGCGAGATCGCCCGCGTCCTGTTCATCAGCGAGGCCACGGTGAAGACCCACCTCACGCACCTGTACGCCAAGTTGGGCGTGAGGGACCGCGCGGCGGCGGTGGCGGTGGCGTACGACCGGGGGATCCTCGGCTGACCGCGCGACCGGCCGGTTACGCGGCCGGGTAGGGCAGCAGCCCGCCCGCGGTCCTCTCCCAGGCCGCCTTCAGCTCGGCGAGCAACTCCGGCCGGTCCGGCGCGAGATCGGCCTGTTCACGGGCGTCGCGGGCGAGGTCGTAGAGATGGTCCTTGCCGTTCGCGTCCTGGTAGTACTTCCAGTCCCCGCGCCGCAGCGCCCGGTTGGCCCGCACCCGCCAGAACAGCTCCCGCTCCGGCAGCTCCTCGCCCCGCAGCAGATAGCCCGCGAGGCTGGTGCCGTCCAGCGGATACGCCGGGTCGGGCCGGGCGCCGCCCAGCTCCAGCAAGGTCGCGGTCCAGTCGGGCGAGAAGTTGGGCTCGTGACTGACCTGGTGACCGTCGATCCGCTCCGGCCAGCGCACGATGGCCGGCACCCGGATGCCGCCCTCCAGCAGCGAGGCCTTCTCGCCGCTGAGCGGCCACAGATAGGAGAAGCGCTCACCGCCGTTGTCGCTGGCGAAGAACACCACGGTGTTCTCCTCCTGCCCGGAGCGGCGCAGGGCGGTGAGCACCTCACCGACGGCGGCGTCCAGGCTCTCCACCATCTGCGTGTACTTCTCCACCGAGCCGCCGTCGTTGTGCAGGAGCGCGGCGGTGACCTCGGCCTGACTCCCGGCGGCCCGGATCTTCGCGGCGATCCCGGCACCGGTCTCGGCGTCCTCCTCGCTGAGCCAAGGCCAGTGCGGGGTGGTGAAGTTGAGGTTGAGCAGCCACGGCTTGTCGTGCTTCCGGCCGACGTACTCCACGGCACGCTCGGTCAGGACCTCGGTGTAGTAACGCAGGTCCTTGTAGGTCGCGTCCCCCTCGTAGAGGTCGTAGTCGCCGAGCTGGCCGAGCTTGGAGAAGTACTCCAGCACGCCCCCGTGGTTGCCGAAGAACTCGTCCCAACCCGACTTCGTGGGGCTGTAGTCCGGCAGCCAGCCGCAGTGCCACTTGCCGATCAGCGCGGTCGAGTAGCCCGCCTTCTTCAGCAGTGAGGCGAGCGTGGGGTGGTTCGGGTCCAGACCCTGGGTCTTGTTCGCGATGGGCTCGGCGAGCCCGCCCTTCGTACGGCCCGGATAGCGGCCGGTGTACAGGCTGAACCGGGTCGGCGAGCAGGTGGCGGACCCGGAGTACGCGTCGGTGAACCGCACCCCCTGGCGCGCCAGCCGGTCCAGGTTCGGCGTCCTGATGTGCGGTGCGCCGTACGAGGAGAGGTCGGCCCAGCCGAGGTCGTCACCCAGGATGACCAGGAGGTTGGGGCGCCGGGCGGATGTGGAAGAGGCGGTACGGGCCTGGAACGGGCGCTCGGTGGGGGCGGCTTCGGCGGTGGTGGCCTCGGCGGTGGTGGCCGTGCCGGCGACGGCGGTCACGGCACCGCCACCGACCAGTCCACCGAAAGCCCGACGGGATATTTCGGACATGGGGGATCCTCGGAGAAGGAAGAAGGAGTGAGAGGGGGCGCGAGGAGCCTGCGGGCTCGGTCAGCGACAGATGGCGCTGGACTGCCGGCACAGGTCGACGTGGCGCCGCTCCACGAGCGCGACGAGCGCGCGCGGGTGATCAGCGGAGGGCCTCATGACCATGGACGCTCCCAGCGAGAAGCCCCGCAGGTCAAGCCACCGTCCATGGTGTGGACGCCGGGTTCCTCGCCCCCGCCGCCCCTACCCGTCCCATCCGTACCTGGGGGCTCCGCCCCCAGACCCCCCTAAAAGACTGCGCAGTTCCCCGCGCCCCTTAAGAGAGTTCGGCTGCGGGCCGGTGGGGGCCGTTCGCGCAGTTCCCCGCGCCCCTTTTAGGGGCGCGGGGAACTGCGCAATCTTTTGGACCAGCCCCCACCCGCCCGCAGCCGGCTCACAACCCCCCGGGGTCGAAGGGGCGGAGCCCCTGGGGGATGGGACGGGTAGGGGCGGCGGGGGCGAGGAATCCCCTTACCCCACCACCCGGAGCAGCAGTACAGCCCGCGCCGGCACCGTAACCGCCGCCCCCGCCCGGTGCACCACCCCCGGAGCCTCCCCCTGCTCCTCCCGAGACGTATCGACAACCACCTCGTACCGCGCGGCCCAAGGCATCCCCGGAAGAAGGAAACTCACCGGCCGATCCCCGCCGTGCAGCACGGCGAGGAAGCTGTCGTCCACGACGGGCACTCCACGGGCGTCCCGCCCAGGGATGTCCCGCCCGGACAGATACATGCCCAGCGTCGCGGCGGGCGCGTACCAGTCCCGCTCCGTCATCTCCGTGCCCCGAGCGGTGAACCACGCCAAGTCCCGCAAACCGTCCGCCGAATGGGCCCGCCCGGAGAAGAAGGCACGGCGCCGCAGCACGGGATGCTCATGCCGCAGGGCGATCAGCCGGGACGTCAGCTCGAACAGCGCCCGCCACCCGGGATCGTCGAGATACGACCAGTCGACCCAGCTGATCTCGTTGTCCTGGCAGTACGCGTTGTTGTTGCCGCGCTGAGTCCGCCCGAACTCGTCCCCGGCCACCAGCATCGGCACCCCGGTGGAGAGCAGCAGCGTCGTCAGCAGATTCCTCAACTGCCGGCGCCGCAGCCCCCGTACGCGCTCGTCGCCCGTCTCCCCCTCCGCCCCGCAGTTCCACGCCCGGTTGTCGTCGGAACCGTCGCGATTCCCCTCCCCGTTCGCCTCGTTGTGCTTGCGCTCGTACGACACGAGATCCCGAAGCGTGAACCCGTCATGAGCGGTCACGAAATTCACCGAGGCGTACGGCCGGCGACCGCCCCAGGCGTAGAGGTCGCTCGACCCGGACAGCCGGTACCCCAGATCCCGAACGTCCGGCAGCGCGCCCCGCCAGAAATCCCGCACGGCGTTCCGGTACCGGTCGTTCCACTCCGTCCACAGCGGGGGGAAGGATCCCACCTGATATCCGCCGGATCCCACGTCCCAGGGCTCCGCGATCAGCTTCACCCGGCGCAGCACCGGATCCTGGGCGATGACGGCGAGGAACGGCGACAGCATGTCGACGTCGTGCATGGAGCGGGCGAGCGCCGCGGCGAGATCGAAGCGGAAACCGTCCACCCCCATCTCCGTCACCCAGTACCGCAGCGAGTCCGTGATCAGCCGCAGCACATGCGGCTGCACCACGTGCAAGGTGTTGCCGCACCCCGTGTAGTCCGCGTACCGGCGGGCATCGGACTGCAGCCGGTAGTAGCCCCGGTTGTCGATGCCGCGCAGCGACAGCATCGGTCCCAACTCGCCCGCCTCCGCGGTGTGGTTGTAGACCACGTCGAGGATGACCTCGATCCCCGCGGCGTGCAGCGCGCGCACCATCCGCTTGAACTCGCCGACCTGCTGGCCGGTCGTGCCGGAGGCGGCGTATCCGGCGTGCGGCGCGAAGTAGCCGATCGAGTTATAGCCCCAGTAGTTCTTCAGGCCCCGTCGCAGCAGATGGTCCTCGTGCGCGAACTGGTGCACCGGCAGCAGCTCCACGGCGGTCACGCCGAGCTTCACTAGGTGCTCGATCGCGGCCGGATGCGCCAGCCCGGCGTACGTACCCCGCAACTCCTCCGGAATGCCGGGATGCAGGCGCGTGAAACCACGCACGTGCAGCTCGTAGATCACCGAGTCCGCCCACGGGGTCTTCGGGCGGTGGTCGTCCGACCAGTCGTCGTCATCGTGGACGACGACACCCTTGGGGACGTACGGCGCCGAGTCCCGGTCGTCGCGCACGGTGTCGGCGACCTGCTGCTGGGGCCAGTCCCGGACGTGCCCGTACACCTCGGGCGGCAGGCTGAAGTCACCGTCGACGGCACGGGCGTACGGGTCGAGGAGCAGCTTCGCCGGGTTCCAGCGGGCGCCGGTCCACGGGTCCCAGCGGCCGTGCACGCGGTAGCCGTAGCGGCGGCCGGGCAGGACGTCGGGGACGAAGCCGTGCCAGATCTCATGGGTGAGTTCGGTGAGCGGTACGCGGGTCTCGTGGATCTCACCGTCCCGCTCGTCGAAGAGACACAGGTCCACGGCTTCCGCGCCGCCCGCCCAGAGGGCGAAGTTGGTGCCCGCGACGCCGTCGGGGCCGACGCGGAAGCGCGATCCGAGCGGGGTCGGGGCGCCCGGCCACACGGACACGGCGGGCGCTGCCGGCCGCCGGGCTCCGGTGTCGTCGTGCGGCGCCCGGGCGCCGTTCAGCGCGGGAGCGGCCGACTGCGCGGGCAGCCCGCCGCCCGCGGCACGCCCCTCCTGGACTGCCTCCTGCTCGGGTGCGCTAGACACCGGTTCAGCCTCCCGCGGCTCATGGAACGACCCGAAAAAGGGGCATGCGGCGTCCCGGCCGCGGCTCCCCATCGCGTCGTCCTCCCCACTGTTCTGCCCAGAGCGTGCCTCGCACTCACGTTTCCCCAGAGGGGCACAGTCGTTGGGCCCCACGTGAAGCACGTACAGACGCGCGCGCGGCGCGCAGGGGCCGCGCTGGCCGCCGTACTGACCTGGGCCGGCCTGCTGGCCGGAGCCTCCGGCTGCACCTCGAACCCGATCGACGAGGTGCTCGGTAAACCACAGTCGCCCGAGGACGTCATCCGCGTCTCGCCGGGCGACGCCAGCAAGGGCGTACGCCCCGACGAGCCGCTCAAGGTGCGGGTGCCCAATGGGCGGCTGGAATCCGTAAAGGTCGTCAAGTCCCAGGACGCGCAGGAGTCCCGGGTGCCCGGGCACATCACCGACGACGGCCTGACCTGGAAACCCGACGAACCGCGGCTCGCCCTGGCCGCCAAGTACACCGTCGACGTGGTGGCTCTCGACGAGCACGGGCGGCGCTCGGCACGGCACACGACGTTCACGACGGCCGTCCCCGGTGAGCGGTTCATCGGATATGTCACTCCGGAGAACCGGTCCACTGTCGGCACCGGAATGATCGTCTCGCTCGAATTCAACCGGGAGATCGAGAATCGGGCCGCCGTCGAACGCGCCATCCAGGTGACAGCGAAGCCCGCCGTCGAGATCCGCCCGCACTGGTTCGGCAACGACCGTCTCGACTTCCGCCCGCGGAAGTACTGGAAGCCGGGGACGAAGGTCACGGTCGCGCTGCGGCTGCGGGACGTCGAGGCGGCACCGGGGGTGTACGGACTCCAGTCCAAGACCTTCTCGTTCACCGTCGGACGCAGCCAGGTCTCGCTCGTCGACGCCGCCGCGCACACCATGGAGGTACGCCGCGACGGTGACCTCCTCGCCACGGTGCCGATCACGGCGGGCGCTGCCAAGAGGACGACGTACAACGGGAAAATGGTCGTCATGGAGATGCTGGAGATGACGCGGATGAACAGCCGCACGGTCGGCTTCGGCGGCGAGTACAACATCCCGGACGTCCCCCACGCGATGCGGCTCACCGACTCCGGGACCTTCCTGCACGGCAACTACTGGGCGCCGGACGCCTTCGGTAATACCAACGTCAGCCACGGCTGTGTGGGCCTGAGGGACGTGAAGGGCGGCAGTTCGGACACCCCGGCGGGCTGGTTCTTTGACCGCAGCCTCATCGGGGACGTCATCGAGGTCGTCAACAGCAAGGACAAAGAGGTCGCTCCCGACAACGGGCTCGGCGGGTGGAACATGCGCTGGAAGGAGTGGAAAGCGGGTGGCGCGGTGAAGTAGCCCGATATAGGGGTACGCGCACGACGCACTCCAGTGGCACCCCGTACGGCCGAAGTTGGGACTGAACAGTGACATTCCCGGGGAGCCATCGCTCCAGGTCGTGTGATTAATTAGCGCGATACGCGCGTGGGACGCGCTGGAGTGCGGGCCTGATCAGGCCGTGCGAGGGGAGAACCATTTTGAACGGGCGACCGATATCGGGGGCGTCGGTTGGCGCGCGGACACACAAGGGCAAGGGAATCCTGGCACTCCTGCTGGGCGTCCTGCTGCTCGCCGTGACCGCCTGCGGCGGGGGAGGGGACTCGGACACCGGGTCCGGGGACGGCAAGGGCAAGAGTGCCGGCAGTTCCAGTACGGCGGACACCAAGGCCTCGCAGGCCGTGGTGACCATCGCCCCCAAGGACGGCGCCGCCGATGTGAAGACCAGCGGCGCCCTCAAGGTGTCCGCCGCCAAGGGCAAGCTGACCGAGGTCAAGGTCGAGGACACCAAGGGCAACGCGGTCGAGGGCAAGATCACGGACGGGGGCGCCAGCTGGACGCCCTCGACCCACCTCGCCTCGGCCACCAAGTACAAGGTCCACGCGGTGGCCAAGGACTCCGGCGGCCGTGAGGCGGCCGAGGACTCCGCCTTCACCACGCTCACTCCGAAGAACACCTTCGTCGGCCTCTACACGCCTGACGACGGCTCCAAGGTCGGCGTAGGGATGCCCTTCTCAATCCACTTCACGCGGGGCATCACGCACCCCGACGCTGTCGAGAAGGCCATCAAGTTCAAGACCGAGCCCGCGGTCGACGTCCAGGGCCACTGGTTCGGCAACGACCGCCTCGACTTCCGTCCCGAGCAGTACTGGGCGGCCGGTACGAAGGTCACTGTCACCTTCAACCTCGACGGCGTCGAGGGCCGGCCCGGCGTCTACGGCAAGCAGGCCAAGACCGTGAGCTTCACGATCGGCCGCAGCCAGGTCACCACCGTCGACGCCAAGAAGCACACGATGGTCGTCAAGCGGGACGGCAAGGTCCTCAAGACCATCCCGATCACCACGGGCAAGCCGGGCTACGACACCTGGAACGGCCAGATGGTCATCAGCGAGCGCCTCAAGGTGACCCGCATGAACGGCGAGACGGTCGGCTACGGCGGCGAGTACGACATCAAGGACGTGCCGCACGCCCAGCGCCTGACCAACTCGGGCACCTTCATCCACGGCAACTACTGGGGCGGCGGCGCCTTCGGCAACTACAACGCCAGTCACGGCTGCATCGGCGTACGCGATGTGCGCGGCGGCTACGACAGCGATGTGCCGGCGGCCTGGTTCTACGACAACTCGATCATCGGTGACGTGGTGATCGTGAAGAACTCCAACGACAAGACGGTCGCCCCGGACAACGGCCTCAACGGCTGGAACATGTCCTGGGACAAGTGGATCGCTTAGATCCCCCGCTTGCCCGATAAGGATTCGGATTCGGATACGGATACGGGCCCGGTGTGCTGCTGTGACTGAGCACACCGGGCCCGTTCCCGTTAACGCGCACTAACCTGCTGTCATGACTGTGCATCTCGAAGTGGCCGAAGGCGTGGGCACCATCCGTCTGGACCGCCCGCCCATGAACGCGCTGGACGTCGCCACCCAGGACCGGCTCAAGGAGCTCGCCGAGGAGGCCACCGGCCGGGCGGACGTCCGCGCGGTGGTGCTGTACGGCGGGGAGAAGGTGTTCGCGGCGGGCGCGGACATCAAGGAGATGCAGGCGATGGACCACGCCGCGATGGTCGTACGGTCCCGGGCCCTGCAGGACTCCTTCACCGCCGTAGCCCGTATCCCCAAGCCGGTCGTCGCCGCCGTCACCGGCTACGCGCTCGGCGGAGGCTGCGAGTTGGCATTGTGCGCCGACTTCCGCATCGCCGCGGACAACGCCAAGCTGGGCCAGCCGGAGATCCTGCTCGGCGTGATCCCCGGCGCCGGCGGCACCCAGCGCCTGTCCCGTCTGATCGGCCCCTCCAAGGCCAAGGACCTCATCTTCACCGGCCGCATGGTCAAGGCCGACGAGGCCCTGTCGCTCGGCCTGGTGGACCGGGTCGTCCCGGCCGACGAGGTGTACACCGCCGCACACGCCTGGGCCGCGAAGCTCGCGCAGGGCCCGGCGATCGCGTTGCGCGCGGCGAAGGAGTCGATCGACGCGGGCCTGGAGACGGACCTCGAGACCGGACTCGCCATTGAACGCAACTGGTTCGCGGGCCTGTTCGCGACGGAGGACCGTGAGCGGGGGATGCGGAGCTTCGTGGAGGAGGGCCCGGGAAAGGCGAAGTTCCTCTGAGCCGCGAGCGGTTCCTCTGAGCTGAAAGTCACTCTCCAAGTTCCGCTGATCCACTTGTAGTTGACGCGATGTCTTACCCGGCGTCCCCCGAAGGGGCGGTTTATGGGAGCCTTAAGGCAACCTTAAGCCTGCCCTGTGGGGGACGTCCGGTGATTGCCGTCAACTGAGCAATACGGCCAGGTCAGATGGGCTGTCCAAGCCGCCGAACTGCCTTTGGCATATGTCAACTGGATGGTGCGGAATGGGGCGTTCCGGGGGGCGTATTCCTTCGGAACGGCCCCGCGGAGCGTTCTGGGCGGCCATGATGGGGGCATGGCGGGGCTGGAGGGTATCGAACAGCCGCGGCGGCACGGGAGTGCGACCGCGGCGCGCTGGACGCCTGCGGTCGAGGACGAACGGGCGCTCCAGGCGCTGGAGTTGTTCGGCAATCCGACAGAGGCGGAGGTGCCGTTGCCGTCCCGCCCGGAGTCCGCGGCCACCGCGCGGCGGCTCACGCAGGTCGTGGTCCTGCGTCACTGGGGTCTGTCGCCGAAGATGACGGAGGACGCGGTCTTACTCGTCTCGGAGCTCGTCGGCAACGCCGTACGCCACACCGGCGCGCGCGTCTTCGGACTCCGGATGCGCCGCCGCCGGGGCTGGATCCGTATCGAGGTCCGCGACCCCTCGCGGGGTCTCCCCTGTCTGATGCCGGTCCAGGAACTCGACCTGAGCGGCCGAGGCCTCTTCCTCGTGGACAAACTCTCCGACCGCTGGGGTGTGGATCTCCTGCCCCGAGGCAAGACCACCTGGTTCGAAATGAGAGTGGCCGACCGCTGACTTCGCCCTCTCCACCCCTCTCCATCCCCCCCCGTACACGCGGAAACCCCGGCCGCTGAGCAGCCGGGGCTCCTGGGGGCACCGTGGAACGAATTGGGGTGTGAACCACGGCACCGGCGACAACCATGGCCCGGGTCAATGGGTGGAGGTCGCACCGCTGACTATCGCAGACGCGGTTGATTGATCCAAAAGTGGCCCTCTGGGTGCGACCAGGATGTTCCTCGCCCCCGCCGCCCCTACCCGTCCCATCCCGTTCCTGGGGGCTGCGCCCCCAGACCCCCCTAAAAGATTGCGCAGTTCCCCGCGCCCCTGAAAGGACTGAGGTTGTTCGTCGTCTGCGGGGCGGTGGGGGCTGGTCGCGCAGTTCCCCGCGCCCCTAAAAACACGACCCCAGGAACCGTTCGACGCACGGCACCGCCCACCCCCAGCCGACACGCGCCCGCATCCGGCGACGCACAGGGGCCCCACCCACCCTCACCCGGTACGACGGCGCACCCGCAGTCGGCGACGCACCCAAGGGGCCGTGTCGGTACGTCCAACCCGTCGCATACGTGGTTATGGGCAAGTTCATGCTGTGGCAGCAGGCAGCAATGCCCACCGGCGACGGGCTGGACGTACCGGCACGGCCCCGACCCACAACGACGAACCGACCCACCCCCCGTTCGGCCCAATCGCCACTTTTAGGGTCAACTCGCCCTTAAATAGTGCGGGTGACCACGTCTGAAGAACGCGTCGCACGCCCGGCACCAGACCGCCGCGCGGCGCTGCGCTCGGGGATCGCGCTCGCCGCGGGGACGCTCGCCGCCGGCTGCTCCGCGGCAGGCGCCGTCGCGCACCCGGCACCCCCCAGCGCCCCCGCACCCCCCGCCACAGGCACCACGTCCACATCCACGCCCACGTCCCCCCGCACCACACCCCCCGCTCCCACCCCCCGCCGCTTCCCGGCCCAGCCCGCCGTGATCGCCCACGGCCCCCGCACCCGCCCCCAAGCAGCCCTCACCTTCCACGGCCAGGGCGACCCCGCCATCGCCAAGGCACTCCTCGGCGAGGCCGAGAAGAACGGTGCCCGAGTCACCGTGCTCGCCGTCGGCACCTGGCTCGACGAGCACCCCGACATCGCCCGCCGCATCCTCGACGGCGGCCACGACCTCGGCAACCACACCCTGCGCCACCTCGACATCAACGCGATGTCCGAGGCGGACGCGGTCGCGGAGATCCAGGGCTGCGCGGACCGCCTCAAGCGGCTCACCGGCTCGATCGGCACCTGGTTCCGGCCGTCCCGCACGCCCCGCGCCTCACCCCTGGTCGAACGGCTCGCCCGCGACGCGGGCTACCCGCACACGCTCTCCTACGACGTCGACTCGCTCGACTTCACCTCGCCGGGAGCCGCCGCCGTCACCCGCAACATCATGGGCGAAATCCGCGCCGGATCGATCGTGAGCCTGCACTTCGGGTACGCGGACACGGTCGCCGCACTGCCCGCCGTCCTGGAAGAACTCGACCGCCGCGGCCTGCGCGCGGTCACCACCACGGAGCTGCTGAGCTGATGCAGATGCACCACACCCCCCTCAGGCGCGCACTGATCGCCGGCGCCGCCCTCGCCGCCCTCGCCGCGCTCCCGGGCTGCGGCGGTGGGACCGAGGACCACGCGAACGAGGCCCTCGGCACCAAGCCCGCCGCCGTCCAGCCCGCCCCGCCGAAGACGAAGACGACGAGGAAGCCGGTCCAGGGCCTGCCCGGCATGCCCGCCGTGCTCGACCCGACGGACGTCTACGCCGCCGACCGCCCGAACAGGCTCTCCCCGGTGGTCAAGGACTTCCCCTCCCGCGTCTACGTCCCCAACACCAACTCCAACACCGTCTCGGTCATCGACCCGAAGACGTACGAGGTCATCGAGACGATCCCGGTCGGCGCCCAGCCCCAACACGTCGTCCCCTCCTGGGACATGAAGACGCTGTGGGTCAACAACGACAAGGGCAACACCCTCACCCCCATCGACCCGAAGACCGGCAGGGCGGGCCGAACGGTCGAGGTGCACGACCCGTACAACCTCTATTTCACGCCCAACGGCAAGTACGCCATCGTGATGGCCTCCCTCGACCGCGAACTGGTCTTCCGTGACGCGCACACGATGAAGCGCGTCAAGACGGAACCGGTCAGCTGCTACGGCGTCAACCACGCCGACTTCTCCCTCGACGGCCGCTACTTCATCGTCTCCTGCGAGTTCAGCGGCGAACTGCTGAAGGTCGACACCGAGAAGATGAAGGTGATCGGCCAGGAGAAGCTCCCCTTCGACGGCGCGATGCCGCAGGACGTGAAGATCTCCCCGGACGGCAAGAAGTTCTACATCGCCGACATGATGGCCAACGGCATGTGGGTCCTGGACGGCGACAAGTTCACCACGCCGACCCTGCTCCCCACCGGCAAGGGCTGCCACGGCCTGTACGTCAGCCGCGACTCGCGCGAGATGTACATCTCCAACCGCGGCGAAGGCACGATCTCCATCTTCGACTTCACCCAGAACAGGCTCACCAAGAAGTGGCATCTGCCCGACGGCGGCAGCCCCGACATGGGCGGCGTCTCCGCCGACGGCAAGGTGCTGTGGCTCTCCGGCCGCTACGACGCCGAGGTGTACGCCATCGACACCCGCACCGGCGTCGAGCTCGCCCGCATCCCGGTCGGCGACGGCCCGCACGGCCTCGCGGTGTACCCGCAGCCGGGCCGCTACTCGCTCGGCCACACGGGCATCTTCCGCTAGAAGCCCTGTCGGACAACCCCGGTTGACGGACACGCCGCCGTACGGGTGATGATCCACGACCCGCCGCCGCGGAACCGAGATTGTGCTCCCCATGATCACAACTCGCCTGCGGCGGCGGGCCGCTGCCGCCGTCATCTCCCTCGCGGCCGTCTTCGCGACGTCCGCCGCGACCCCCGCCTCTCCCGCCACGGGGACGGCCACCAAGGCCGTCAAGGGCATCAAGGCCGCCGCCGCGCCCGCCTGTCCCCAGTTCGCCGACCCGGTCCAGGCCGCCGCCGACCGCCGCGTGGACGTCGACCGCATCACCCCCGACCCGGTCTGGCGCAAGACCTGCGGCACGCTCTACCGCAGCGACAGCCGTGGCCCGGCGACCGTCTTCGAGCAGGGCTTCTACCCGAAGGACGTCGTCAACGGGCAGTACGACATCGAGCAGTACGTCCTGGTCAACCAGGCCTCGCCGTACGTGTCGACGACGTACGACCACGACCTGTACAAGACCTGGTACAAGTCCGGCTTCAACTACTACATCGACGCGCCCGGCGGCGTGGACGTCAACCAGACCATCGGCAACACCCACAAGTGGGCCGACCAGGTCGAGGTCGCCTTCCCCGGCGGCATCGCGCGCCAGTACATCATCGGCGTCTGCCCGGTCGACAAGAAGACCAAGACCGAGATCATGAGCGACTGCGAGAGCAACCCGAACTACGAGCCCTGGCACTGATCCCGGTCACCGGGCGATGAGCAGCGCCTCCGCTCCGACGGGACGGTAACCGGCCGCCTGGAACGCCCGCAGACTGCGGGCGTTCCCGGGCGCCACCTGCGCCCAGACGGGCTCGTCGGCCAGCTGCCGTGCCGCCGACGCGAGTGCCCGCCCCAGCCCCCGGTGCCGTACGCCTTCCTCCACCTCGACCGCGGCCTCCAGACGCCCCGCGATCCCGCGCCCCAGGACGAGGACCCCGCCGTCCGCGGCCCACACCCGTACGTCGTCGCGCCGCTTGCGGGAACTGGCTACCCGGGGATGGTCGGGGTCGCCGATCTCGCTCAGGGCCAACGGGGGTTCGCCCGGGAGCGGCGCGGCGACGCTCATCAGGTCGATGGTGTCGTTCGACCGCCCGGTGCGTTCCATGAGCGCGGCGAGGAACCGTGGGTTCATGGTCGCCGCGAGCGCGTCGCAGTCCATGGCGGCCAGCGTCTCGCGCACCCACCCCTCGTCCTCGTCGGTGAAGACGACGGAGTGCGCCGTGAAGGACAGGACACCGGCGTCGCGGGGGGAGTGCTGGCGTACGACGGTGGTGCGGCCGTCGGGCGGAGGAAAGACTCCACGGGCCGCCGCGTCCACAATGTCCCGCAGGGTGTCAGCCATGACCGTCACCGTTTCCCGCCGCTTGAGTCTCCACCCACTGGAAGGCCCAGACTCGCAGACATGATCGAAGACGGCACCGGACTTTTCACCATCGGCGAGCTGTCCCGCAGCACCGGCCTGTCCGTCCGTACCATCCGGTACTGGTCGGACGAGGGGGCCCTGCCCCCGGTGACCCGCTCCTCGGGCGGCTACCGCCTGTACGACGCCGCGTCCGTCGCCCGCCTGGAGCTGATCCGCACCCTGCGCGAACTGGGCCTGGGCCTGGACGACGTACGCAAGGTGCTGGCGGGCGAGACGACGGTCGCGGAGGTCGCGGCGACGCATGTGGCGGCGCTGGACGCGCAGATCCGCTCCTTGCAGGTGACCCGTGCGGTGCTGTCGACCGTGGCGCGACGCGGCTCGACCGCGGAGGAGATGACCCTGATGAACAAACTGGCGCGGCTGTCGGCGGCGGAGCGGAAGCAGATCGCCGACGACTTCATGGAGGAGACCTTCGCGGGACTCGGCACCGCGGACCCCGACATCCGCACCCGGCTGCGGTTCGGCCTCGCCGAGCTGCCCGAGGACCCCGCACCCCAGCAGGTGGACGCCTGGGTGGAGCTGGCGGAGCTCTTGCAGGACCGGGGCTTTCGCGCGCGGATGCGCAAGATGATCGAGTTCAACGCGGCCGACCGGGGGCCCGAGGTGCCGGCCGGTACCTCCCTGTGGTTCATGAGCCGTCTCGTGCAGCTCGCCGGCGAGGCGCTGGAGCGGGGCGTCGCCCCCGAGTCGCCCGAGGCCGAGGAGGTGCTGGCCGGAATCCTCGGCAACGCCGACCGGGCCGCCGTGCTGGAACGCATCGAGTCCGCGGCACACAGCGAAATGGCCCGCTTCCGGGAGCTGAACGCCCTGGTCCGCGGCGTGGAACCGCTGTCGGCGCACCGTGCGGAGTTCGCCTGGGTGGTCGCCGCACTGCGGGCGCGGTCGGCCAGTTAATCTGACCCCCGTACACAAGGCAGCAACGCACGCAGTGATGCACGACGAAGGGGCGGACCGGTGGCGGACATCGAGGAAGCACGTAAGCAGTTCGAGCGGATCGACACGGACGGTGACGGTTCGATCACCGCGGCCGAGTTCAAGACCGCCCTCGCCCAGGGTGGCGACTGGAACGTCACCGAGTCGGTGGCGGAGGCGATCATCGCCAGCCGTGACCTGAACGGCGACAAGGTCCTCTCGTTCGACGAGTTCTGGGCCCACCTGAACAAGTAGCACCTACGAAGGGGCGCCCACCGGTGATCCGGCGGGCGCCCCTTCGCATCTGCGGACACTAAGCCGCCTGCTTGCGGTACTGCCCCGGCGCCACCCCGTACTCCCGCTTGAACGCCTTGGCGAAGGCGAACTCCGAGGTGTAGCCGGTGCGTTGGGCGATCAGGCGGAGGGGGACGGAGTCCTCGCGCAGGAGCCGGCCCGCGGTGACCATGCGCCACCAGGTCAGATACGTCAGTGGGGGCTCGCCCACCAGGGTGGCGAAGCGGCGGGCGAAAGCCGCGCGGGAGAGGCCGCCGTGGACGCCGAGCTCCTCGACCGTCCACGGGTGCGCCGGATCGCCGTGGATGGCGCGCAGCGCGGCCCCGACGGCCGGGTCGGCGAGCGCCGCGGCCCAGCCCGTCGGGTGCCCGGAGCCATGGCGCTCGGTCTGCCACCAGGCGCGCAGGATGTAGAGCAGCAGGGTGTCGAGCAGGGACGTGACGATCGTGTCCGAGCCGGGCTGCCGCTCCTCCAGCTCCATGCCGAGCAGTTCGACCGCCGCCCGCAGCGAGCGGTGGGCGCCGATGCGCGAAGGCAGGTGCACGACCTCCGGCAGCTCCGAGAGCAGCGGGTGGGCGCGGCCCCGGTCCAGGTGGTACGCGCCGCACAGCATCACCGTGACCGGGCCCGACTCCCGTACCGGGGGCGGCAGTTCGGGCCACGAGCCGTCCGGCAGCTGTCGTATCTCCTCCAGGGGTACGTCGAGACCGCTGGCCAGCGCGTAGCCGCGGCCCCGGGACAGGAACGCCACATCACCGGGCCCCAGCGCCACCGGCTCGCCCTCCGCCGGGATCAGCAACGCCGAACCCTGCAACACCACATGGAACCCGGTGCTGTCCGAGTCCGGGAAGCTCATGCCCCAAGGCGCGTACTTGTCATGGCGCTTGGAGTGCGGCAGCCCGGTGCGCATCGCCGCGATGGCGTCGCTGAGTACGTCCATGCCCGTACGGTAGCCGCCGCTCGCCACCGCGAGACGTACGGACAGGAAATCGAGATCGGCAGACATGGATCGTCTCGCACGGCCCTCGTAGCGTCGACGGCATGTCAACCACCGCACGTACAGTGCTCTTTCACGAACTCGGCGGCCCCGACGTCCTGACGGTCGAGGAGGTCGAACTGCCCGCGCCGGGACCGGGCGAGGTGCTCGTCAAGGTCGCGGCGCTGGCGCTCAACCGCGCCGAGGCGCTCTTCCGCAAGGGCGCGTACTTCTACCAGCCGACGCTGCCGGGCTCCCGCAACGGCTACGAGGCGGCGGGCGAGGTCGAGGCGGTCGGCGCGGGCGTGACGGACTTCGCGCCGGGCGACCTCGTGATGTCGGCGGCCAACTTCAAGCTCAGCGAACACGGCGTGTACGGCGACCGGATCCTGCTGCCCGAGAGCGCCCTCGTCCCGCGGCCCGCCGGGGTCGACGCGGTCACCGCGGCCGCCGTCTGGCTCACGTACACGACGGCGTACGGCGCCCTGACCGTGACCGCGGGCATGGCTCCCGGGGACCAGGTGCTGATCACCGGGGCGTCCAGCGGTGTCGGCACCGCCGCGATCCAGGTCGCCCGCCGCAGTGGCGCCGTCCCGATCGTCACCACCCGCAGCGATGCCAAGCGGCAGCAGCTGCTCGACCTGGGGGCGGAGCACGTCATCGTCAGCGAGCACGAGGACGTGATCAAGGAGACCAGGCGGCTGACCGGCGGGCAGGGCGCCGACATCGTCTTCGACGCGATCGGCGGCCCCGGCTTCCGTGCCCTGGGCGAGGCCGCCGTCCCGAACGGAACCCTGGTCAGCTACGGCTGGCTGGACCCGCGCCCGATCGAACTGCCGATGAACTGGCCCCTCACCGTCCACGGTTACAGCGACTTCGAGGTCACCGGGCCCGCGGACGCCCGTCGCCGCGCCGCGCACTACGTCAACGCGGGCCTCGCCGACGGCACCCTGCGCCCCGTCGTCGCCGAGGTCTTCGACGGCCTCGACCGCATCGGGGACGCCCACCGCCTGATGGAGTCCAACACGCACACCGGCAAGATCGTGGTGAAACCTTGAGGCCTTGAGGCCTTGAGGCCTTGAGGCCCTGAAACCCTGAGGCCCCCACGGCGGTGCCCCGATTGCCGTACGCCTCGGAATAGCGAGCGCGGGCCCGGGGTTGGTGATCTCCATCAGGAGCATCAACCCTGGAAGGGCCTGTCCATCATGAAGATCGGCATCATCGGCGCGGGCAACATCGGCGGCAACCTCACCCGGCGGCTCACCGCCCTCGGGCACGACGTCTCCGTCGCCAACTCCCGCGGTCCCCACACGCTCACCGCGCTCGCCGAGGAGACCGGGGCGACAGCCGTCAAGGTCGAGGACGCGGCGCGCGGCGCCGAGGTCGTGGTCGTCACGATCCCCCTGAAGGCGGTCCCGGACCTGCCGGACGGGTTCCTGGACGGAGCCGCCGAGGGCGTCGCCGTCATCGACACCGGCAACTACTACCCCCAGCAGCGCGACGGCAGGATCGCCGGGATCGAGGACGGGGGCCTCACCGAGAGCCGCTGGACGGCCCAGCAGATCGGTCACACGGTCATCAAGGCCTTCAACGGCACGTACGCCCAGGACATCCTGGACCGCCACCGTCCGGCCGGTGCCCCCGACCGCATGGCCGTCCCGGTCGCCGGGGACGACGAGGCCGCCAAGCGCGTCGTCCGCGCCCTCATCGACGACCTCGGCTTCGACACCGTCGACGCCGGCGGCCTCGACGACTCCTGGCGCCAGCAGCCCGACAGCCCCGTGTACGGCCTCCAGGAAGGCCTCGACGCGGTGACGAAGGCCCTGGCCGAGGCCTCCCCGGAGCGCCCGGCGGGCTTCCGCGGCTGAGGATCTAGACGATCTCCAGGGGCTGGTGCGGCCCAGCGGGCAACTCGACCTTGACCGAGTCGCCGGGCCGCACCAGCCCGCCTTCGCGCACGACACTCATGACCCCGGACTTGTAGACGACGCCGCTCTCGCCCCTTCCCACCACCTGCTTGAGCAGCCCCTTCTGGAAGTCGTCGATCTGCGCGCACGGATTCCGCAACCCGGTGACCTCGACGACGGCCTGGTCCCCGATGTGCAGCAGCGCCCCGACCGGCAGCCCCAGCAGATCGACCCCACGGGTGGTGACGTTCTCCCCGAGCTCCCCGGGAGCGACGGCGAACCCGGACTCCCGGAGCTCGTCGAAGAGTTCCTCATGTATGAGATGCACCTGCCGCAGGTTCACCTGCGACGGATCCTTCTCCATCCGGAACCGGTGTTTGACCGTCGTCCCGGCGTGCACATCCCCCTCCACCCCGAGCCCGGCGAGCAGCGTGATGCTCTCCCGGTTCGGCTTGGTGAACGAGTACGTCCCGTTGCTGCTGACCGCCGTGACTGTCCCACCCATGTGCTGCTCCCCGCTCCGCTGATGGCGTCATCGCGCCAGTGACCAGCGAAATCGTAAGGCCCGCCCCGGAAAAGTCCCAGGGATCCTGACCTTCGCGACCGGGGAGCGGTCAGCCGTTGTCGGCCCACTCGACCAGCTTCGCCTTGCTCGTGAAGTCGGCGACGTCCTTGTCCAGCGGGTCGTCGGTGTACTGGTGGAAGCGCCACTTGGCCTTGATGCGCGGCTTGCCCGCCGTGACGTAGTCGGCGATCCACAGGCCGTCCCCGGCATACGAGGTGGTGTCGACGTTCAGCCAGTAGTTCCGGTTCGTGTAGAGGACGACCCGGTGGTCCGGCCGGAGTTCCTTCACCGTCCGGATGAAGTGGTCCTTCTCCGCGTTGCTCGCGTGGGTGCCGTCGCCGGTCGTCTCCCAGTCGACGGCGAGCAGGTCGCCCGCCTGTTCCGGGGTCTTGCCGAGGAAGTACTCGGCCTGCGCGGTGATGTTGCCGGGCCAGAGGAAGTGGTAGAAGCCGACGACGCATTCGGCGTCGCGGGCGGTCTTCACCTGGGCCGTGAGCTTGGGGTTCACATACGAACGCCCCTCCGTCGCCTTGATGAAGACGAAGGAGAGGCCGTCCGTGTCGTACGCCGACGACTGGTACGCGCTGACGTCGATGCCTCGCAACATGGGGGGCTCCCTGGTGTCGTGGGGGCAGGGGTACGCGGAGGTGCGATAGCTTCCGCTTTCCCTCGGCCGGACCGTCCCACCCTCGGGCGGGCGTTCGACACCGGACGCGCCCGCGACGAGGAGCGACAGCCGGGCCGGGCTGCGCGGCGGAGATGTTCCCGGCCGCGTACACGTCCCGCAGGTGATCCCCGTACTCCTCGTCCGTCCAGTACGTGTCGAGCGGGTTGGACTGCTCGACCGTGCCCCGCCTACGGCGTCAGCACTCGATGATGTTGACCGCCAGTCCGCCCCGGGCCGTCTCCTTGTACTTGACGCTCATGTCGGCGCCCGTCTCCTTCATGGTCTTGATGACCTTGTCGAGGGAGACCTTGTGGGAGCCGTCGCCGCGCATGGCCATCTTGGCCGCCGTGACGGCCTTGACCGCGGCCATGCCGTTGCGTTCGATGCAGGGGATCTGGACGAGGCCGCCGACCGGGTCGCAGGTCAGGCCGAGGTTGTGTTCCATGCCGATCTCGGCGGCGTTCTCGACCTGTTCGGGGCTGCCGCCGAGGACCTCGGCGAGGGCGCCGGCGGCCATCGAGCAGGCGGAGCCGACCTCGCCCTGGCAGCCGACCTCGGCGCCGGAGATGGAGGCGTTCTCCTTGAAGAGCATGCCGATCGCGCCCGCGGCGAGCAGGAAGCGGACCACGCCGTCCTCGTCGGCGCCCGGCACGAAGTTGATGTAGTAGTGCAGGACCGCCGGGATGATTCCGGCCGCGCCGTTCGTGGGGGCCGTCACCACACGGCCGCCCGCCGCGTTCTCCTCGTTCACCGCCATCGCGTAGAGCGTGATCCACTCCATCGCGTGGGCCAGCGGGTCGCCCTCGGCGCGCAGCTGGCGGGCGGAGACCGCGGCGCGGCGGCGGACCTTGAGGCCGCCGGGCAGGATGCCCTCGCGGGACATGCCGCGCGAGACGCACGCCTGCATCACGTGCCAGATCGCGAGGAGGCCCTCGCGGATCTCCTCCTCGGTGCGCCAGGCGCGCTCGTTCTCCAGCATCAGGGCGGAGATCGAGAGACCGGTCTCCTTCGTCAGCCGCAGCAGCTCGTCGCCCGAGCGGAAGGGGTACTTCAGGATCGTGTCGTCCAGCTTGATGCGGTCCTCGCCGACCGCGTCCTCGTCGACGACGAAGCCGCCGCCGACCGAGTAGTACGTCTTCTCCAGGAGCAGGGCGCCCTCGGCGTCGTACGCGAAGATCGTCATGCCGTTCGCGTGGTACGGGAGCGCCTTGCGGCGGTGCAGGACCAGGTCGTCGTCGAAGGAGAAGTCGATCTCGTGCTCGCCGAGCACCCTCAGGCGTCCTGACGACTTGATCTCCTCGACCCGGCCGTCGGCCCCTTCCACGTCCACCGTCCGCGGCGAGGCGCCCTCCAGGCCGAGCAGCACCGCCTTCGGGGTGCCGTGGCCGTGGCCGGTTGCGCCCAGGGAGCCGTACAGCTCGGCGCGTACCGAGGCCACCGGGGCCAGCAGCTCCTCGTTGCGCAGCCGCCGGGCGAACATACGTGCCGCACGCATCGGGCCCACCGTGTGGGAGCTGGACGGGCCTATACCGATCGAGAACAGGTCGAAGACCGAGATGGCCACGGGGACTCCTTGGGGGTTTCGGCGGACGCCGTTGTCTGCCGGGTGGTGCGGAGGGCGATGCATGTGGCGGGGCACCGCGCTCACCTCACCAGTGTGCGCGGTGCCCGGACGTTCGTGCGAAGTAATGATGCTCGCACGAAACGGTCGTACCTCAAAAAGCGTACGGAACTACTTCAGGCCGGGGTACAGCGGGTGCTTGTCGGCCAGAGCGGACACCCGGGCCTTGAGGGACTCCGCGTCGTAGGACGGCTTCAGCGTCTCGGCGATGACGTCCGCGACCTCGGTGAAGTCCTCGGCCGTGAAGCCGCGGGTGGCGAGGGCGGGCGTGCCGATGCGCAGGCCGGAGGTGACCATCGGCGGGCGCGGGTCGTTCGGGACGGCGTTGCGGTTGACCGTGATGCCGACCTCGTGGAGGCGGTCCTCGGCCTGCTGCCCGTCCAGCTCGGAGTTGCGCAGGTCGACCAGGACCAGGTGCACGTCGGTGCCACCGGACAGGACGTCCACGCCCACGGTCTTCACGTCGTCCTGGACCAGGCGCTCGGCCAGGATCCGCGCGCCGTCCAGCGTGCGCTGCTGGCGCTCCTTGAAGTCGTCCGAGGCGGCGACCTTGAAGGAGACGGCCTTGGCGGCGATCACGTGCTCCAGCGGACCACCCTGGAAGCCGGGGAAGACCGAGGAGTTCAGCTTCTTGGCGAACTCCTTCTTCGCCAGGATGATGCCGCCGCGCGGGCCGCCCAGCGTCTTGTGGGTGGTGGAGGTGACCACGTCCGCGTACTCCACCGGGTTCGGGTGGAGACCGGCCGCGACCAGGCCCGCGAAGTGCGCCATGTCGACCCACAGGAACGCGCCGACCTCGTCGGCGATCCTGCGGAACTCCGCGAAGTCGAGCTGCCGCGGGTACGCCGACCAGCCGGCGATGATCACCTTGGGCCGGTGCTCCTTGGCGAGCCGCTCGACCTCGGCCATGTCGACCAGGCCGGCCCCGTCCACGTGGTACGCGACCACGTTGAACTGCTTGCCGGAGAAGTTCAGCCGCATCCCGTGGGTCAGGTGGCCGCCGTGGGCCAGGTCCAGACCGAGGATGGTGTCGCCGGGCTGCGCCATCGCGAACAGCGCGGCCTGGTTGGCGGAGGCGCCCGAGTGCGGCTGCACGTTGGCGTACTCGGCGCCGAACAGGTCCTTGACCCGGTCGATCGCGATCTGCTCGGCGACGTCGACGTGCTCGCAGCCGCCGTAGTAGCGGCGGCCGGGGTAGCCCTCGGCGTACTTGTTGGTGAGGACCGAGCCCTGGGCCTCCATGACCGCGACCGGAGCGAAGTTCTCCGAGGCGATCATCTCCAGGGTGGACTGCTGGCGGTGCAGTTCGGCGTCGACGGCGGCGGCGACGTCCGGGTCCAGTTCATGAAGGGGCGTGTTCAGAAGCGACATGCGGTAACTCCTCAGCCGGCGGTGAAGGCGGTGTACTCGTCGGCGGACATCAGGTCTTCCGGCTCGTCCGCGATGCGTACCTTGAACAGCCAGCCGCCCTCGAAGGGCGCGGAGTTCACCAGCGACGGGTCGTCGACCACGTCCTGGTTGGCGTCGACGACCTCGCCGTTGACCGGGGAGTACAGGTCGCTGACCGACTTGGTCGACTCCAGCTCACCGCAGGACTCGCCCGCGGTCACCGTGGAGCCGACCTCCGGAAGCTGGGCATAGACGACATCGCCGAGCGCGTTGGCCGCGAACTCGGTGATGCCGACCGTCGAGACGCCGTCCTCGGCGACCGACAGCCACTCGTGCTCCTTGCTGAAGCGCAGCTGCTGGGGGTTGCTCATGGCCTGAATTCTCCTGTACGCGGGGGAGTGCTGATGAAGGGGGGAGGGTTGGTGAGCTGGGCGGACGCGCCCAGTGTCACTTCTGACGCTTGTAGAACGGCAGAGCCACGACCTCGTACGGCTCGTGGCTGCCTCGGATGTCCACACCGACGCCGGCCGTGCCGGGCGCGCTGTGCGCGGCGTCGACGTACGCCATCGCGATCGGCTTGCCCAGCGTCGGGGAGGGCGCGCCGGAGGTGACCTCGCCGATCACCGTGCCGCCGGCGACGACCTGGTACCCGGCGCGCGGGACGCGGCGGCCCTCGGCGATCAGGCCGACGAGCACCCGGGGAGGGTTCTCGGCAGCGCGCTCGGAGGCGGCCTCCAGGGCCGTACGCCCCACGAAGTCGCCGTCCTTCTCGAACTTCACGACCCGCCCGAGCCCCGCGTCGAAGGGGGTGAGCGAGGTGCTCAGCTCGTGCCCGTACAGCGGCATGCCCGCCTCGAGGCGCAGCGTGTCGCGGCAGGACAGACCGCAGGGGGCGAGCCCGACGGGGGCGCCCGCGTCGGTCAGCGCCTGCCACAGCTTCTCGGCGTCGGCGGGCGCGACGAACAGCTCGAAGCCGTCCTCGCCGGTGTAGCCGGTGCGCGCGATGAGGGCCGGGACGCCCGCGACGGTGCCGGGCAGGCCCGCGTAGTACTTCAGGCCGTCGAGGTCGGCGTCGGTGAGCGACTTCAGGATGCCGGGGGACTCGGGGCCCTGCACGGCGATCAGCGCGTACGCGTCACGGTCGTCGCGGACGAGGGCGTCGAAGCCCTCGGCTCGCTCGGTCAGCGCGTCCAGCACCACCTGGGCGTTGGAGGCGTTGGCGACGACCATGTACTCGTGCTCCTGGAGCCGGTACACGATCAGGTCGTCGAGGATGCCGCCGTCAGCCCGGCAGATCATGGTGTAGCGGGCGCGGCCCACCCCGACGGAGGCGATGTTGCCGACCAGCGCGTAGTTCAGGAGCGCGGCCGCCTCTGGGCCGGTGACGGTGATCTCGCCCATGTGCGAGAGGTCGAACAGACCGGCCTTCGTACGGACGGCGAGGTGCTCGTCGCGCTCGGAGCCGTAGCGCAGGGGCATGTCCCAGCCTGCGAAGTCGGTCATCGTCGCGCCGAGCGAACGATGCAAGGCATCGAGCGCGGTATGACGGGGTGCGTTGCTGCTCATCGGTGGGGCTCCCAAGGCATGACGGCGAGGTCGTTCCTCCCCATCTGTCATCGGAACCTGAGAGGTTCATCACGACCCCGCGAAACGGTGGTCCTGACTTGCACCTTGGGTGGAGCCACTGGTCAGCGGCCCGCTTTTCAGATGTGCCTCGCCCGCGCGGTAACGGTGCCTGAGAGATTCAAGGGAGGGACTTGCTCCTTCGGCGTCCCAGCAGGACGTACGCAGTACGTCACTGGGAACTCTCCCGCGCGGATTCAAGCGGCCGGTATGCAGTTGGCGGGCACATCATTGCACGCGCCGTCGGATCACGGCAGTCCGCATCTGTAACCGGCCTGTGGCAGTCCGATCACCGAAACAAGAAGCGCCGCGCATTACCTTCTCTTTACACTCGACGGGGATGGGACTCCAGACCCAAGGGGAGGACGATCACGGTGAACAGGACCACGGCGTACGCGACGACCTCGGGCATCGCGCTGCCCAAGCAGCCCGGTGCCCCGGCCCAGGAGGCCTGCGGGCCGCTTCCGACGGCCGTCGTCCGCGACCTCAGGGATCGCGCGGGACACAGCCCGCACGGACTGCGCTTCGGGGCGTCCGACCTCGTCGTGGTCACCGGGCTGCCCGGCAGCGGCAAGTCGACCCTGATGCGCCGGGCCGTCACGGGCGCACGGATCGACTCCCAGGACACCCGCGACCGCTGGGACGGCCGGATGGCGGCCTGGCTGCCGTACGCGGTCTACCGCCCCCTGGTCCGCCTCGCGCACTACGCGGGACTGCGCCGCGCCCTGCGCTCCGGCACCGGAGTCGTCGTACACGACTGCGGTACGCAGGCCTGGGTGCGCCGCTGGCTCGCCCGCGAGGCCCGGCGCCGGGGCGGCGCACTGCATCTGCTGCTGCTCGACGTCACCCCGGGCACGGCGCTGGACGGTCAGCGCGAGCGCGGCCGCGGCGTCTCGCGGTACGCGTTCGCACGCCACCGCGGCGCGGCCGTCCGGTTGCTGCGCTCCGTGGAGAAGGGTGACCTGCCCGACGGCTGCGGCTCGGCGGTCCTCATCGACCGGGAGGCGGCGGACGTGCTGCGCCGGATCGACTTCGGCGGCTGAGCGGGCGTACGAAGCCCACTAACCTTGCCAGCCGGAGCACAGGTTCACAGGTTCACAGCAGGCGGTAGACAACAGATGGACTTCCCCGAATTCCCCGACTTCCCGGCGCCGGAGCACCCGCACCCCCATCCGCACGGCGGATGGCCCGGCAACGAACTGGAGGAGGTGCTGTCGGCCTCCCTCGGCGTGCCCTCGGCAGGGGCCCGCATCGTCGAGGTCCTCGGCCGCAGCTTCGTCTGGGTGCCCCTGCCCAGCGGCGGCGGTCCCCAGAGCGGCCCGCTCGACCTGCCCACGCTGGAGATCGAGGGCCAGGCGTTCGTCCCTGTCTTCAGCTCCGAGGAGCAGTTCCGCCAGGTGACCGGCGGGCACATGTCGTACACGATCGCGCCCGCCGTGGAGTTCGCCCGCGGGCTGCCCCCGCAGGTCGGCATCGCGGTCAATCCGGACGGCGTCGTCGGCGTACCGCTGCCGCCGCTCGCCGTCGCCGAGCTGTGCCGGGGCGGGCGGACCCCGCTGGACGGGCCCGCGAGCGGCGGCCGGGTGCGGCTGTTCGAGCCCGACTGGCAGGAGGACCCGGTGGACTTCCTGTCCGCGGCCTCCGCCGAGTTCGCCGAGACCGGCGTCGTCCTGACCGCCCGCCGCTGCCTGGCCGCCATCGAGACCGCCGACCCGGTCATGTTCATCGGCGTCGAGTTGTCCCAGTGGGAGGGCGACCTCAGGACACTTCCCATGGAGGCGCTCGGCCGCGCGCTCGGCCGCGTCGCCGTGAAGTGGCCGGTGAACCTCGTCCTCCTGGACGTGGCCCAGGACCCGGTGGGCGAGTGGCTGAGGACGAACGTACGGCCCTTCTACCAACACGGCCACTAAGCGCCCCGACCAGGGGCGCGAGGAACGGCGCGAGCAACCACGACAGCCCGCAGCCGCCCAAGACACAACAAGCCCCGAGCTCTTAGGCATCTCCTGTCGGCGGAGCAACCTAAGCTGGTTTCATATCCGGGGCCAGGACTTTCGTGAAGGGGCGGTAAAAAGTGAGCGCTGGCACGGCGGCGGCCGGACAGGTCGAGCACATGCTGCGCCAAGTGACGCCCGGGCGTTACGACGCCTACGAGGCGCTCCTTCGCGCGCTCGCGACCCCGTCGTCCGGCCAGGTCTGGATGCTGCTCTGGCACGGCCAGGCCGGCTCCCCGGACGCGCAGTACGGGAACATGGAGGTCGACGGCTTCGGGTACGCGCCCTGTGTCACCTCCGCCCAGGAGCTCTCGGCCAGCGGCTGGAACCGTTCGTACGAGGTCGTCGACGGCCTCGACGTCGCCCGCACCCTCTACCCCGACCACTTCGGCCTCTGGCTCAACCCGCACGCCGCTGGCGGCGGCGTCGGCATCCCCTGGCTGGATCTGCGCCGCATCGCCACGGGCCTGGAGCGCCAGCCCGCGGGCCCGCTCCGGCTCTCCGAACCCGGCATCGAGATCCCGCAGTTCTACGCGCTGATCACGCAGAACGCGCACCGCACCCCCGCCGTGCGCTCGCTGCGCCGCGCCTGGGTGCAGCCCGCGCTCGGGGCGCCGTACCTGGCCATCGGCCTGGACGTGTACGACACTTCGCCGCCTGCCGTCGACTCGGTGCGCGCGATGATGCAGCAGTCCATCGGCGCGGTCCCGGACGGCCTGCCCGTCTCGACCGTCGCGATGTCCGACGAGTACGACCCGGTGGCGATCTGGCTGCGCGCCAACGCCCGGCCGTTCTACGACCGCGAAGCGCACGCGGCCCCGGCACAGGCACCGATGGCGGGCGGCTACGGTTACCCGCAGCCCCGCTCGTACTGATCCGGCGCGGCCCGGTCGACCGTCTGACCTGCGGGCGAGAAGACGTAAGGGCTTGTTGTCCCGTTTGAGGGCGACAAGGACGGAAAGGGTGCCTCATGGCCCCTTCCGACCCAACTGCCCCCCGTCCGTCTCGCGTTACCCACTGTTCGGATAACGGAATCCCCCTACAAGCATCACGGTTGCGCATACTTTCTCCATCAGGCCTGGCACGTGATCGTGGCGGCACTGAAGACTCGCCCATCAGACATGGGGTCATCGATCCTGTGAGCGAGTGCAAGTCGAACGATCAAGCCGGGTCACCAGGCCGCACCATCTGCGGCCACCTCCCGGCATGCAAGTGAACCAAGCCGCAGACAGCGGCAGGCGTAGGCCGGTCACCACCGGCGAGAGGGGTCGGGTCACTGTGACCGCACCGATCGAGACCACCGGGGCGGCATCGGAAGTACAGCCAGAGGCCGTGCTTGCCGGAGTCGACAAGGGGCAGATCGAGGGCCGTTCCCTGGGACAGATCGCCTGGACGCGCTTCAAGCGCGACAAGGTGGCGGTCGCCGGCGGTGTCATCGTCGTGCTGCTCGTCCTGCTGGCCGTGCTCGCCCGGCCCGTCCAGGCGATGTTCGGCCTTGACCCGAACGCCTTCCACCAGGATCTGATCGACCCCAACACCTCGCTGCCCAAGGGCAGCTTCGGCGGCATGAGCTGGGACCACCCGCTCGGTGTGGACCCGAAGTTCGGGCGTGACATCGCCACCCGCGTCCTCGAGGGCTCCTGGGTGTCCCTGGTGGTCGCCTTCGGGGCCACGATCCTGTCCAACGTGATCGGCGCGATCCTGGGCATCGTCGCGGGCTACTACGGCGGACGGGTCGACTCGATCATCAGCCGGCTGATGGACACCTTCCTCGCCTTCCCCCTCCTGCTCTTCGCGATCGCCATCTCCGCCACCCTGCAGGGCGGCGCGTTCGGCCTCGAAGGGCTTCCGCTCCACCTGAGCGTGCTGATCTTCGTCATCGGCTTCTTCAACTGGCCCTACCTGGGCCGGATCGTCCGAGGCCAGACCCTCGCCCTGCGCGAGCGGGAATTCGTGGACGCCTCCCGGGGCATGGGCGCCAAGGGCCCGTACATCATCTTCCGGGAACTGCTGCCCAACCTGGTCGGCCCGATCATCGTCTACTCGACGCTGCTCATCCCGACCAACATCCTCTTCGAGGCATCCCTCAGCTTCCTCGGGGTCGGTATCCAGCCCCCGCAGGCGTCGTGGGGCGGCATGCTCAGGGATGCGGTCACCTATTACGAGGTGGACCCCCAGTACATGATCGTGCCTGGTCTCGCCATCTTCGTGACCGTGCTGGCGTTCAATCTGCTCGGCGACGGTCTCCGCGACGCTCTCGACCCGCGCAGCCGCTGAGGCCGGCCGCATTCCGAGAGCCCATCAAGTTTCCGACAATGGAGGGGAACCCGCCCATCATGCGAAGGTCAGCGCTGGCCGCAGTTGCGGCCATCGGCTCCGCGAGCCTGCTTCTTGCAGGCTGCAGCAAGGCCGATGACAACACGAACAAGAATGACAACACCAAATCAGCTGGGGCCAACGCAGCGACCAAGGATGTCGTCAACGCCTCCACGAAGAAGGGCGGGACGGTCACCTACGAACTGTCCGACGTCCCGGACTCGTTCGACCCCGGCAACACGTACTACGCGTACATGTACAACCTCAGCCGGCTGTACGCCCGTCCGCTGATGACGTTCCAGCCGGGCGCCGGCGAGAAGGGCAACACCCTTGTCCCGGACCTCGCCGCGAGCAAGGGCGTCCCGAGCGACGGCGGCAAGACCTGGACGTACAAGCTGCGTTCGGGCCTGAAGTACCAGGACGGTTCGGCGATCACGTCGAAGGACGTCAAGTACGCGGTCGAGCGCTCCAACTTCGCGCGTGACGTGCTCTCCCTCGGCCCGAACTACTTCCAGCAGTTCATGGCGGGCGGCGACAAGTACAAGGGCCCCTACAAGGACAAGAGCGCCAAGGGCCTGTCGTCGATCGAGACCCCCGACGACACCACGGTCGTGTTCCACCTGAAGACGGCCTTCCAGGAGTTCGACTACCTGGTCGCGGCGCCGCAGACGGCTCCGGTGCCCCAGGCGAAGGACACGGGCGTCGACTACGTCAAGAACATCGTGTCCTCGGGCTCGTACAAGTTCCAGAGCTACTCCGAGGGCAAGCAGGCCGTCCTCGTGCGCAACGAGAACTGGGACGCGTCGACCGACCCGCTGCGCAAGCAGTACCCGAACAAGATCGTCGTCAACCTGAAGGTCAACCCCGACACGATCGACAAGGACGTCCAGGCGGGCGACGCGATCGACCTCGGTGGTACGGGTGTCCAGGCCGCGACGCAGGCTGAGGTGCTCACCTCCGCCGCGAAGAAGGCCAACACGGACAACACCTACGGTGGCCGTCTCGTCTACATGGCGATCAACACCAAGGTCGCGCCGTTCAACAAGGTCGAGTGCCGCAAGGCCGTGCAGTTCGCGATCGACAAGGTCTCGGTGCAGACCGCCGAGGGCGGCCCGATCCGTGGTGACGTCGCCTCCACCGTTCTCCCGCCGGACATCCCCGGTTACGCGAAGTCGGACGTCTACGCGTCCGCCGGCAACAAGGGTGACGCGGCCAAGGCCAAGGAGCAGCTGAAGGCCTGCGGCAAGTCGTCGATCAGCACGAACATCTCCGCGCGCAGCGACCGTCCGCAGGAGATCGCCGCCGCGACCGCGATCATCAACTCGCTGAAGAGCGCGGGCATCAACGCCAGCCTGAAGCAGTACCCGTCGGGCAAGTACTTCACCGACTACGCGGGCGTCCCGAAGTTCACCGAGAAGAACAACATCGGTCTGATCATGATGCAGTGGGGTGCCGACTGGCCGTCCGGCTACGGCTTCCTGCAGCAGATCCTGAACGGCAGCGCGATCGGCGACTCGGGTAACACCAACCTGTCGCAGTACGACAACAAGGATGTCAACGCCCTCCTGGAGAAGGCGATCGGCACCGAGGACACCGCCGCGCGCAACAGCCTGTACACCCAGATCGACAAGCAGACCATGGACGACGCCGTCCTCGTCCCGCTGACCTACTTCAAGGTGCTGCTGGCCCGTCCGACGACCTACACCAACCTGGTGTCGACGGCGGCCTTCAGCGGTCAGTACGACTACCTCAACATCGGCACCACGAAGAAGTAGCAGCCCCGGAAGGCAGGTGAAGGCATTGGTGCCCGCGGGCTTCGCGGCCCGCGGGCACCAGCGCCGATCCCCGTGATCTCGTACATCCTCCGTCGGACGGTAGCGGCAGTGATCCTGCTGCTGGTCGTCTCCGCGGTCACCTTCGCCATCTTCTTCCTGCTCCCACGGATGGCCGGCCAGACCGCCGACCAGTTGGCGCAGCAGTACATCGGTAAGAGCCCGACGAAGGCCGACATCCTCGCGGTCAAGCACAACCTCGGTCTGGACCAGCCCGTTTACGTCCAGTACTGGCACTTCATCAAGGGGATCGTGGTCGGCGCCACCTACGACCTCGGCCCGACCACGGTGCACTGTGACGCGCCGTGCTTCGGGTACTCCTTCAAGACCCACCAGGCGGTCTGGCCGGAGCTCACCGACCGTCTTCCGGTGACCGCTTCGCTGGCCGCCGGTGCCGCCGTACTGTGGCTGGTCTCGGGTGTGGCGGTCGGTGTCGTCTCCGCGCTGAAGCCGCGTTCGTTCTTCGACCGCACCTTCATGGGCGTCGCGCTCGCCGGTGTCTCGCTGCCCATGTTCTTCACGGGCAACCTGGCGATCCTGCTCTTCACCTACCAGTGGCCGATCTTCGGGCGCACCTACGTTCCGTTCACCGAGAACCCCGCGCAATGGGCCAACACGCTCTTCCCGGCGTGGTGTTCTCTCGCACTTCTGTACTCCGCCATCTACGCGCGGCTCACCCGCTCGGGCATGCTGGAGACGATGAACGAGGACTTCATCCGCACGGCCCGCGCCAAGGGCCTGCGCGAGCGCAACGTGGTGGTCCGGCACGGACTGCGCGCTGCCCTCACCCCGATCATCACCGTCTTCGGCATGGACCTCGGTCTGCTGCTCGGCGGTGCCGTGATCACCGAGACCGTGTTCTCACTGCACGGCGTCGGCGAGTACGCGGTGGCCGGCATCACCGACAACGACCTGCCCAAGATTCTCGGCGTGACCCTGCTGGCCGCCTTCTTCGTCGTGATCGCAAATCTTTTGGTGGACGTGCTGTACGCCGCCGCCGACCCGCGGGTGAGGCTCTCGTGACCGAACTGTCCAAGACTGGCGCCGCGGTCGGCGAGCCCGTTTCCTCGCCCTCGGACGCCCCGAGCGCCTTCCTCGAAGTGCGCGACCTCAAGGTGCACTTCCCGACCGACGACGGCCTGGTCAAGTCCGTCGACGGGCTCAGCTTCTCGCTGGAGAAGGGCAAGACCCTCTCCATCGTGGGTGAGTCGGGCTCCGGCAAGTCCGTCACCTCGCTGGCGATCATGGGCCTGCACCGGCTCGGCGCGCGCGGCAAGAACGTCCAGATGTCCGGCGAGATCTGGCTGGACGGCAAGGAACTGGTGGGCGCCGACCCGGACGAGGTGCGCAAGCTCCGCGGCCGCGAGATGGCGATGATCTTCCAGGACCCGCTCTCGGCGATGCACCCGTACTACACGATCGGCAACCAGATCGTGGAGGCGTACCGCGTCCACCACAAGGTCGACAAGAAGACCGCGCGCAAGCGGGCCATCGAGATGCTCGACCGGGTCGGCATCCCCGAACCGGCCAAGCGCGCCGACAGCTACCCGCACGAGTTCTCCGGCGGTATGCGCCAGCGCGCGATGATCGCCATGGCGCTCGTCAACAACCCCGAGCTGCTCATCGCGGACGAGCCGACGACCGCCCTCGACGTCACCGTCCAGGCGCAGATCCTCGACCTCATCCGGGATCTGCAGAAGGAGTTCGGCTCCGCCGTCGTCCTCATCACCCACGACCTGGGTGTGGTCGCCGAGATCGCCGACGAGGTCCTGGTGATGTACGGCGGCCGGTGCGTGGAGCGCGGCACCGTCGACGCGATCTTCGAGCAGCCGCAGCACCCGTACACCTGGGGTCTGCTCGGTTCGATGCCGCGTATCGACCGGGAGACCTCCGACCGGCTCATCCCGGTCAAGGGCCAGCCGCCGAGCCTCATCAACGTCCCCTCGGGCTGCGCCTTCCACCCGCGCTGCCCGTACGCGGACCTGCCCAAGGGCGATGTCACCCGTACCGTGCGCCCCGAACTGCAGCTGGTCGGCAGCGGGCACTACACTGCCTGCCACCTCTCGCAGGAGGACCGTACGCGGATCTGGACCGAAGAGATTGCGCCGAAGCTGTGAGTGAGACGAAGAAGACGGACGCCGCCGACGCGGTGATCCCGCAGCAGGCAGCGGCACCCGAGGACCGCGCGGACTCCGCGAAGGGCTCGGACGAGCGCGAGGTCCTGCTCAGGGTCCAGGGGCTGAAGAAGCACTTCCCCATCCGGAAGGGCATCCTTCAGCGCCAGGTCGCCGCCGTGAAGGCGGTCGACGGCATCGACTTCGAGGTCCGCAAGGGCGAGACGCTCGGCGTCGTCGGCGAGTCCGGCTGCGGCAAGTCGACCATGGGCCGGGTCATCACCCGGCTCCAGGACCCGACCGGCGGCACCATCGAGTTCGAGGGCAAGGACATCACCTCGCTCAGCGCGGGAGGGATGCGCCCGCTCCGCCGGGACATCCAGATGATCTTCCAGGACCCGTACGGTTCGCTGAACCCGCGGCACACCATCGGCTCGATCGTCTCGGCGCCGTTCCGGCTCCAGGGCGTGGAGCCCGAGGGCGGGGTGAAGAAGGAGGTCCAGCGGCTCCTGGAGCTGGTGGGCCTGAGCCCCGAGCACTACAACCGCTACCCGCACGAGTTCTCCGGCGGCCAGCGCCAGCGCATCGGCATCGCCCGCGCGCTCGCCCTGAAGCCGAAGCTGGTCGTGGCGGACGAGCCGGTCTCGGCCCTCGACGTCTCGATCCAGGCGCAGGTCGTGAACCTGATGGACGACCTCCAGTCCGAGCTGGGCCTGACGTACGTGATCATCGCGCACGACCTCTCCGTCGTACGCCATGTCTCGGACCGCATCGCGGTGATGTACCTCGGCAAGATCGTCGAACTCGCCGACCGCAACTCGCTGTACGAGGCGCCGATGCACCCGTACACCAAGGCCCTGATGTCGGCCGTGCCGGTGCCGGACCCCAAGCGCCGGGGCGCCAAGAGCGAGCGCATCCTGCTCCGCGGCGACGTGCCCTCGCCGATCTCGCCGCCGAGCGGCTGCCGCTTCCACACGCGCTGCTGGAAGGCCACGCAGATCTGCAAGACCACCGAGCCCCCGCTCATCGAGCTGAAGCCCGGTCAGCAGGTCGCCTGCCACCACCCCGAGAACTTCGAGGACCAGGCTCCGCAGGACACCGTGCTGCTGTCGGCGGCGAAGGAGGCGGTGGCGCTGGTGGCCGCCGTGGACGCCACCGAGGTGTCGGGGGAGGCTCCGGCCGAGGTCTCGCAGACGCCCGCCGAAGAGGAAGCCTCCACCGAGCCGGAAGCCGAGACGGCGGCCGAAGCAGAGGCGGAAGCCGAGCCCGAGACGGCGGCGGACGCCGAAGCGGAGCCCGAGGCGGATGCCGATCGTCAGGAGTCAACCGGCAAGTAGGCCATGACGACTTGGCAAAGTCATGAACATGCCCGAGCGGGAGAGTGCAGAGTCCTGCGTGTCCGTCTGATCGGAATTGTCTGATCGGAACTGATCGGAACACGCTCGAAAGGGACGCTCATGGCACTCTCCCGTTCGGCACGTTTAGGGGCCCTCGCGACCGCGGCGGCCTCTTTCCTCGTCATCGCCGCCTCCTCCGCCCCCACCCCGGGCGCCGACGGCGTCGCAGACCCGTACTTCCCGCAGCTCGGCAACGGCGGCTTCGACGCCCGCCACTACGACCTCGACGTGGCGTACAACCCGGACACCGACCGCCTCGACGGCCGTACGACGATCACGGCCCGCGCCACCCAGAACCTCTCCGCCTTCGACCTGGACCTCCAGAAGCTGGATGTCACGAAGGTCGAAGTGAACGGCAGACGCGCCGAGTTCACACGGGACGGCGACGAGATCCACATCACCCCGCGCGGCACGCTGTCGAAGGGCCGGACCTTCACGGTGACCGTCACCTACGGCGGTGTTCCCGAACCCCTCGGCGGCCCCATCATCTTCGGCTCCGACTACGGCTGGATGAAGACCCCCGACGGCGTCTTCGTCGCCTGCGAGCCCAACGCCGCCTCCACCTGGTTCCCGTCCAGCGACCACCCGTCCGACAAGGCCACGTACGACATCCGGATCAAGGCGCCGAAGGGCCTGACCGGCGTCTCCAACGGCCGCCTGATATCGACGTACGACAAGGACGGCCAGACCGTCGCGCACTGGCGCGAGAACAAGCCCATGGCGACCTATCTCGCGACCGCGACCATCGGCACGTTCGACGTGAAGACCGGGACGACGCCCGCCGGGACGCCCATCTATGTCGCCATCGACCCGGTGCTCGCGAACAGCAACAGCGTCGACGTGTACGCCGTCACGGCCGAGGCCACCGACTACTGGTCGCAGGTCTTCGGCCCGTACCCCTTCGAGGAGACCGGCGCGATCGTCGACGACATGCCGCAGGCCGGTTTCTCGCTGGAGGTCCAGTCGAAGCCCGCGTACTCCGCCGTGCGCTCGGAGTCGACCATCGTGCACGAACTGGCCCACCAGTGGTTCGGCGACTCCGTCTCCGTGGACCGCTGGAAGGACATCTGGCTCAACGAGGGCTTCGCGACCTACGCCCAGTGGCTCTGGTCCGAGCACAAGGGCATCCGCTCGGCGCACGACTCCTTCGTCGCCGGCTACAACGCGCGGCCCGCGGACGCCGCCTTCTGGCAGATCACCGTCGCCGACCCGCAGCGCGACACGATGTTCGCCTCGGCTGTCTACCAGCGCGGCGCGATGACGCTCCAGATGCTGCGCGAACGCATCGGCGACACCGCCTTCTTCAAGCTGCTGCCCGCCTGGACGAAGCTGCACAAGTACGGCAACGCCAACACGGCCGAGTTCATCGAACTCGCCGAGAAGATCTCCGGCCAGCAGCTCGACGACCTGTTCCAGACCTGGATCTACACGACCGGCAAGCCGACGCTGTAGCCCGCCCGGCAGTCCCGAAAGCCCACCGTGTAGGTCGTACCGCCTGCCGTAGGCCTTGCTTTGTAAGGCTCACGCCCGTCGGCGGGTGAGAATGTACGGGTGCTTCAGGAACTGTTCAGCCCCTCCGTCCAGCATGTGCTCGACCTCGTGGGGATCTTCGTCTTCGCGATCTCCGGCGCGCTGCTGGCCGTCCGCAAGAACTTCGACGTCTTCGGCATCGCCGTACTCGCCGAGGTCACGGCGCTGGGCGGAGGGCTGTTCCGGGACCTGATGATCGGCGCCGTGCCCCCGGCCGCCTTCACCGACCTCGGCTACTTCACCACCCCGCTGCTCGCCGCCCTGCTGGTCTTCTTCCTCCACCCCCACGTGGAGCGGATCCAGGCGGGCGTCAACGTCTTCGACGCGGCCGGGCTCGGCCTCTTCTCTGTCGCGGGCACCATGAAGGCGTACGAGTACGGGCTCGGCCTGCCCCAGTCGGCCGCCCTCGGTCTCGTCACGGCGGTCGGCGGAGGTGTGCTGCGCGACGTCCTCGCCAATGAGGTGCCCTCGCTGCTGCGCTGGGACCGTGATCTGTACGCGGTGCCCGCGATGGTGGGCGCCGCGATGGTCGTGCTGTGCATCCGCTACGACGCGCTGTCCCCGTTCACCAGCGGGCTCGCGGTCGTCACCGCTTTCGTCCTGAGGCTGCTCGCGATGCGGTACCACTGGCGAGCGCCGCGTGCGTGGAACCGCCGTTCGACGGTCACTGAGGAAGAGACCCCGTAGACCCCGTAGAACCCGCAGACCCCCTGGAACCCGCAGACCCCGTAGTGCGGGTGAATCCCGTAGTGCTCGTGGATTCCGTAGTGCTGGTGGATTCCGTGGATCCGGTGGAGCCCGCGGCTCCCTTGGTGGCGCTGCCGCCGATCTGCCGGGTCAGCCAGCGGAACACCTCCGGGATCTGCGGCCGCCACAGCCCCATGTCATGGCCGCCCGCGCTGCGCGGCAGCAGCAGCACGTCCACGGTCGTCGGCGGCCTGGCGATCTGCTGGAGCGCCGCGCCCGCCTGGTAGCCGTCGCCGGACTCGCCGGAGAGGTAGAGCGCGACGCGGGGCGGGGTGCGGTAGCCGCGCAGCAGCAGATAGGGGTTGTTCTGCCGGCGCAAGTCCGGGCTCCGCGCGGCGAGCGACTTCCGTTCGCCGATCGGGTCGTTGTAGCCGGACAGGCTCACCGCCGCCCGGTAGCGGTCGGGGTGCGCGACGGCGAGCTTCGTCGCGCAGTGCGCCCCCGCCGAGTAGCCGGCGGTCGCCCAGCCGTCCGGAGCGGCCTCGGCGCGGAAGTTGTCCGTCACCATCCTGGGCACGTCGACGCTGAGCCAGCTGTCGGCGTTCACCGTGCCCGGGACGTTCGCGCAGCCCGTGTCCACACGGGCCAGCAGCGTGGTGCGCGGCGCGACCAGGATGAACGGCGCGACCTCGCCGTCGCGCATCATCGGCAGCAGCTGTTCGTGCACCTTCAGCGAACCGAACCACGCCTTCGCCGAGCCGGGATAGCCCGGCAGCAGCTCCACGACGGGGAACTTCCGGTGGCGGTAGGCGGCTTCGTGGTACTGCGGCGGCAGCCAGACATAGACCTCCGCGTTCACCCCCGACACCCGGCCCTTGAGCTGGGTGACGCGCACCCCGCCCGCCTGGTGCATACCGGGACCGTCTGCCTGGGTGAACGTCTGCCGGACCTTCGGCAGCTGTTTGAGCGCGATCCCGCCGGTGCCGTCCTTGCCGAGGTCGGCGGCCCGCTGGACATGGTCGCCCGTGCCGAGGAGGTCCGCCCAGTTGTCGTACAGGCTGTTGGCGTTGTTGACGAGGACGAAGACGAGGGTGATCGCGGTGCCCTGGGCGAACAGCAGCATCAGCAGCCGGGCGGCACTGCGCACGGGCGCGGGCCCGCGGACTCGGGACCAGAGGGCCAGGGGCAGGACGAGGGCGAGGGCGAACACCGCGATCGCGGTGAAGAGGAACGGCGTCCCGGTGAGGCTCATGTCAGTTCAGAGGCGAGACGAGGGCGATTGGTCACGGGTCATAACGGACACTTACCAGGAAATTGCCGAGTCCTCACCTGGGCTACTGGGAGATGTCATCTGGCCGAAACAGTCAAAGCTACCGCTTAGTAATCTCCTGTTGTACCGTTCACGTATGCCAGAAGCAGCTTCGGTACAGGCCGTACGGGCCACGATCGGCGACAGCGAGTTCGACCGGGACACCGCGGTCACCCTGCGCGAACCCGGTGTCTATGACATCGACCTCTCAGCCGGGTGGACGATCATCAACGCCGTCAACGGCGGCTATCTGCTGGCCGTCCTGGGCCGCGCCCTCGCGGACGCCCTGCCGCACAGCGATCCGTTCACGATCTCCGCGCACTACCTGACCGCGTCCCAGCCGGGCCCGGCGGTCGTCCGCACGGACGTCGTCCGCACCGGCCGGACCCTGTCGACCGGCCAGGCCTCCCTCTTCCAGTACGACGCCGAGGGCCGCGAGGTCGAGCGGATCCGCGTCCTCGCCTCGTACGGCGATCTCGACACCCTGCCCGACGACGTCCGTACGACGGCGAAACCGCCGGCGATCCCGCCGATGGACCAGTGCTTCGGCCCGCAGGACGCTCCCGCTCCCGTTCCTGGCAGCTCAGCGATCGCCGACCGGCTGTTCCTCAAGCTCGACCCGGCGACGCTGGGCTGGGCGCTCGGCGCGCCGTCCGGGAAGGGCGAGATGCGGTCCTGGTTCGGACTCGCCGACGGCCGCGACGCCGACCCCCTCTCGCTGCTCCTCGCGGTCGACGCGCTGCCGCCGACCGCCTTCGAGATCGGCCTGTCCGGCTGGGTGCCGACCGTCGAACTGACGGTGCATGTGCGCTCCCGTCCGGCGCCCGGCCCGCTGCGGGTGTCGATCACCACCCGCAACCTCGCCGGCGGCTTCCTGGAGGAGGACGCCGAGGTGTGGGACAGCGAGGACCGGCTGGTCGCGCAGTCCCGGCAGCTCGCGCGCGCCCGCCTCGGCTGAGCGGCCGCCGGCCGAGGTAGGCCGCCAGCTGTCCGTAGGTGTCGGCTCCTTCGGGGGCCGGTACCACCGAGCCGAACGGCAGGTCCGCGTCGTCCTCGCGCTCCTCTTCGGGCAGTACGCGCTGGGCGATGGCGAGCGCGAATCCGGCGAGTTCCGGGTCGAGTTCGAGCGGCCGGCCGAGCGCCTCGGACAGGTCCCAGGTGTGGGTGACGTGCTCCATCACGCTGTATCCGATATGCGGCTACCGCCGCGTGGCGGCGAGAGCGTTGCGGCCGGGCGCCTCGCCCTACGGCACCTCACCGGTGCGTCCAGCCGGGTGTCGTCGTGCGCGGGTCAGGCTCGGCTGAGCGGCCGCCGGCCGAGGTAGGCCGCCAGCTGTCCGTAGGCGTCGGCTCCTTCGGGGGCCGGTACCACCGAGCCGAACGGCAGGTCCGCGTCGTCCTCGCGCTCCCCTTCGGGCAGTACGCGCTGGGCGATGGCGAGCGCGAATCCGGCGAGTTCCGGGTCGAGTTCGAGCGGCCGGCCGAGCGCCTCGGACAGGTCCCAGGTGTGGGTGACGTGCTCCATCACATACCCGGCGAGAGCGTTGCGGCCGGGCGCCTCGCCCCACGGCACCATCACCAGGGCGTCCAGCCGGGCGTCGTCCGCCCAGGCCTTCAGCACCCGGGTCCGGACGCCGTCGTACGCGGCCGGCCAGCCGTCGTCCCCGACGCCCTCCGCGAAGGGGTGCACGGCGAGTCCGTCGCCGCCCTCACCGGTCACGGCGATCCGCAGGGTGCCGCCGACCATGTGCGACAGCAGGGTCCGTACGTCGAACTCGGCGCAGGGAGTCGGGCCGGCGAGCTGCTCCGGCCGTACGGTCTCGACCAGCGCGGCGATCTGCTCGGTGGCGCGGGCGTACAGGGGGCGGGGGTCCATGGCGTTCATGGCTGACCTCTTCCGTGTGTCGGTGTGCCCCTAGATTCGCCGCATAACCTGACAGTTTCCGTCAACATTTGCGCGGGACTTCCGGCGGGCGCGATCCTGGGGTCGTGAAGTCCGACCGCCTGCTCTCGATCCTGCTGCTCCTGCAAACCCGTGGCCGCGTCCCCGCCCACGAACTCGCCGACCGCCTGGAGGTGTCGGTGCGCACCATCTACCGCGACGTCGAGGCCCTGTCCGCCTCCGGCGTCCCGGTCTACGCCGAGCGCGGGCGGCACGGCGGCATCGAGCTGCTCGCCGGATTCCGTACGGACGTCACGGGGCTGACGGCCGACGAGTCCCGCGCGCTGTTCATCCTGGCCGCACAGGGCGCGCACGCCGCGCTCGGCCTGGACGCGGCCCTCGGCTCGGCCCTGCGCAAGGTGATGGCCGCGCTGCCCGCGCCGCACCGGCCGGCCGCCGAGGTCACCAGCCGCCGCGTCCTGGTCGACGCGACGCGCTGGAAGGGCGGGCCACAACGTGCCGTCGACCTGGACGTGTTGCAGGACGCCGTCTTCACCGACCGCCGACTGCGTCTGCGCTACCGGCACAGCGGGGACGCCGAGCCGCGCACGTACACCGTCGACCCGTACGGGCTCGTCTCCAAGGCCGGTGTCTGGTACCTGGTCGCCGACCGGCGCGGCAAGCCACAGCTCTTCCGCGCCGACCGGGTGCGCACGGCCACCCTGCTGCCGGACCCGGTGCGGCGGCGTCCGGGCGTCGAACTCGGCGACGCCTGGGAGGTGTTGCGGCGCCAGGTGGAGGAGCGCCCGGGCGGCCTCGATGTCACAGTTCGGGTACAGCGCTCCCGCCTCGACATGTTCCTGCGCCTCAACGCCGCCGCCCTCTCGGAGTTGCCCGAGGACGACGGCACGAGCGAGTGGGTCGTCGCCCGGCTGTCGCTCGGCTCCATCCGCGAGGCCCGCACCCTGCTGGCCTTCGGGGACACGGTGGAGGTCCTCGCGCCGGCGGAGGTACGGGAGGAGCTGGCGGGGACGGCCGCCGCCATCAGCGCTTTGTACGGGGGCGGTTGAGGCCGGGCGGGGGCCGTTGATCCACAGCTAGCCACAGCTTCGGCACAGCGTGGCCCTACGTGGATCTGGTCCTCTGGCCCCCCGCTCATCCGGTCTTCATAAACCGGCTCCGTGACTTGACTGGGAGTTACCCTCATGAACCGTCGTGCACGACTTGTCCCCGTCGTCGCCCTGCTGGCGCTGTCGCCCCTGCTGGCGGCCTGCGGCTCGGACGACTCGTCGTCGTCCTCGAACAGCGGCAACTCCAGCCAGAACTGTCAGCAGCCGTCCGGAATGCCGAGCGGGGGCCCGTCCGGGCGCCCCAGCGGTGCGCCGTCCGGGATGCCGTCGCAGTCCGGCACCCCGTCGAACATGCCCACCGGGAAGGCCCCTTCCGGCAACCCCTCGGGCATGCCGAGCGGCGGTCCCGGCGGTGGCATGGGCGGCGGCCAGGGCGGCTGTGGCGGCGGCCCCGGCGGCGGCCAGCAGAGCGGTCAGCCGCAGCAGCAGGGCTGATCCAGGACGTCGTACGCGGACGTTGGTCGTGCGCGGACGATGGTCGTACGCGGGTGGGCGGCGCGCTCGGTGAACGGGCGCGCCGCCCACGTGTGTCATCCCGGCGGGTTGAGTCATCCCAGCCAGTTGAGCCATCCCAGCCAGGTGAGTCATCCCAGCCAGTTGTGGCGGCCGATGCTGATCAGCCGCATCTGGCGGCTCGCCACGCAGGCCACCCGCTCCCGCTCCTGATCGGACCCCTCCAGCGCTTCCAGGAACGCCGAGGCCGCCATCAGCATGTGGTCGACGTACAGACCCGCGAGCATCAGCAGATCGTCGTCGCTCCACCCCGCCGACTCGGGGTGTTGGGCCAGCGCGACCTTCACCTCCTCGGCGAACCGTGCCAGTTGCTCCCTGATCGCCGCCCGCACCGGCTGGACACCGCCGTGCCGCTCGCGCGCGATGAAGCGGACGTGCGCCGGGTACGTCGCGACATGGCGGGCGATCAGGTCGACGGCGCGCGCGATGCGTTCGTCGCTGTCCCCGGCCGCGGACACCGTGTCCTCGATCATCGGGTGCAGGCTGCCGAGCGCCTCCTCGACGAGCGCCACGCCGAGATCCGCCGTCGAGCGGAAGTGCCGGTAGAAGGCGGTCGGGGCGACACCGACGGCGCGGGTGACCTCGCGCAGACCCAGGCTGCTCAGGCTCTGCTCCTCCAGGAGTCCCAACGCCGCGTCCAGGAGCGCCTGTCGGGTCTTCTGCTTCTGGGCCTGTCGGATGCCGAGAGTGTGACTCATGCCATGCAGTTAACAACTGTTCTCTGTAATTGGAAAGCCGGGGGACGCGCTAGACTCAAGAGTCAGTGAACAACTGTTACTACAACCGTTCACTGAGTCGTCAAGTCCCCGAAACAATCGGGCCTCACTGTCGAGGTCATGGATCCCGGGGACGGGACTTCGAGACTTCTTCGAGAGGCATCTCATGCTGTTCCTCGTCGCCGCCCTCCTGCTGCTGGGTGTCGTCATGGGCTCCGTGGCCCACGCGCCGCTGCCCGTCACCCTCGTCGCCGCCGCCGTCATCGGCATCTGGCTCGCCGTCTTCGCGGTCCGCGAGCGCAACGCCCGCCGGCGCCACACCTCCGCCAACTGACCGCTCGTGCCCCACGTCCACCAACCGACCGTTGGGAGCTGACCCACCTCATGGAACTCACCGCCACCACCCCCGCCCCCGCCGCCCCCGCCGCCCCCGCCACCCCCGCTCGCCGGGCCGCCGTGCGGGACGCCGACGGCATGGCCGTCGCCGCCTTCATCCTCGGCCTCGTCGGCCTGCTCGTCCTCAACGTCTTCCTGGGCCCCATCGCCATCGCCCTGGCCTCCGTCGCCCTCTGGCGCGGCACCGCCCGCCGCGGCCGTGCCTTCCTGGGCCTCGGCCTGGGCATCGCCGACCTGCTGGTGCTGGTCGCTTTCATGCAGTTCGACTCGACGATGTCCTGGAACTTCTAGGACTTTCGGCAGCGTGATGTCCTGGAACGTACGGGGCTGAGGACCGGAACCAAGGCCGCGGAGCGGGGGCCCGTAGAATCGGGCCCACCATGGCTTACCTCGACCACGCCGCGACCACCCCCATGCTCCCCGAGGCGGTAGAGGCACTGACCGCCCAGCTGAGCATCACGGGCAACGCCTCCTCCCTCCACGCCGCCGGCCGCCGGGCCAGGCGGACGGTCGAGGAGGCCCGCGAAACCCTCGCGGACGCCCTCGGCGCACGCCCCAGCGAGGTGGTCTTCACCTCCGGCGGCACCGAGGCCGACAACCTCGCGGTGAAGGGCCTGTACTGGTCCCGCAGAGACGCCGACCCGGCCCGCACCCGCGTCCTCGCGAGCCCCGTCGAGCACCACGCCGTCCTCGACGCCGTGCACTGGCTCGGTGAACACGAGGGCGCCACCGTCGAGTACCTGCCCGTCGACTCCTGCGGCCGCGTCCACCCGGACGCCCTGCGCGAGGCCATCGCCCGCAACCCCGACGACGTCGCCCTCGCCACGGTCATGTGGGCCAACAACGAGATCGGCACACTCATGCCGGTCCGTGAACTGGCCGACGTCGCCGCCGAGTCCGGCATCCCGCTGCACGCCGACGCCGTCCAGGCCTTCGGCCAGGTCCCCGTCGACTTCGCCGCCTCGGGTCTCGCCGCGATGACCGTCTCGGGCCACAAGATCGGCGGCCCGTACGGCATCGGCGCGCTGTTGCTGGGCCGCGAGTACAGCCCCGTACCCGTCCTGCACGGCGGCGGCCAGGAGCGCCATGTCCGCTCCGGCACGCTCGACGTCCCGGCCATCGCCTCCTTCGCGGTCGCGGGTCGTCTCGCCGCCGAGCAGCGCGAGTGGTTCGCCCGTGAGATCGGCGCCCTGCGCGACGACCTGGTCGCGGCCGTGCGCAAGGCCGTGCCCGACGCGATCCTCGGCGGCGACCCGGCCGGCGCGGGCCGCCTGCCCGCCAACGCCCACTTCACGTTCCCGGGCTGCGAGGGCGACTCCCTGCTGCTCCTGCTGGACGCCCAGGGCATCGAGTGCTCCACGGGCTCCGCGTGCACGGCGGGCGTGGCCCAGCCCAGCCACGTCCTCCTCGCCACCGGCACCGACCCCGACCTCGCCCGCGGCACCCTCCGCTTCTCCCTCGGCCACACCTCCACGGAGGCGGACGTCGAGGCGGTGGCGAAGGCGATCGGCCCGGCGGTGGAGCGGGCGCGCACGGCGGGACTGACGTAGCGCCGCAGTCGGGGCTCTAGTGTCGACACTCTGCCCTTATCTAGGGGTCCCCTTTGAATAGGGAGGCCAACTGTCGACAGTGGATGTCCGTTGGTGCACACTGCGGGCTGTGCGGGAAATCCGTACAGCACCGTTCCTGCCGACGGAGGGCCGCCGCATGACCGTCGCGCCACCGCGCGAACGCCTGCTCACCCGGCGGAAGTTGTCCGAGCGGACCCCCAGCGTCATCGCGGCCGACCACCGGCGCCGCCCTCGACGCGGCTGCCGCCGGCACTTCCACTGCCGGCGGCAGCCGTCCCGTGAGGCCGGGCCGTCCGTCCGTGACCCTCTAGTCGTCCGCCACCAGCTAGCTGTCCGTCACCATGAGGGCGGCCATCATGCCCTCGTCCTCGTGCTGGAGCAGATGGCAGTGGAGCATGTACATGTACGTGTCGTCGGTGAAGTCGGTGAACTTCATCGCGATCTTGATGGAGCCGCCGCCGACCACCTCGAAGGTGTCGAACCAGCCGAGGTCGACGCCGGTGGGTTCCTCACCGTTGATCGCGATCAGCTGGAACGGCACGTCGTGCAGATGGAAGGAGTGTTCCAGCTGCGTGCTGTTGGTGATCGTCCAGACCTCCTCGGCGTCCAGCGTGGTGCTGATCATCGCCATCGAGGACATGCTGGTGCCCACGGAGCCGTTGATCGTCATGGCGCCGCCCGTGCCCTGGCCGAGGGTGATCGTCCGCGCGGTGAAGTCGCTCGTGTCGTACCGGGTGATGGTGTTGAGCGTGCTCGGCAGGTCGTCGGGTGTGTCGGAGGCCTCCGGGGTCACGGTCAGGAAGTCGTATGTGCCGCTTCCGCCGCGGATCCAGCCGGTGGTGACGACGGCCTGAAGCGTGACCGCGTCCTCGAGGTCGAGGACGAACTCGGCGCGGGCGCCCGCCACCAGCCGGATGGTGGTCACCTCGGTGGCCTCGGCGAGGTAGCCCTGGTCGGTGGCGATCTGGGTCAGCGTGCCGCCGTCGCCGCGCTGGACGGTCATGATGTCGGCCGGCGAGGCGTTGAGGACACGGAACCGGGTGCGGGTCTTGGTGGCGGTGAAACCGAGGGTGGTCGAGTCGACGTTGGTGCCGTTGCACAGCACCGGATAACTGAGGCCGGAGCTGAGATAGCCCGTGACGTCGTACTTGATGTCGCCGCTGCTGTCGGACGCCAGACACTGCAGGATGATCGGGATGTCGTCGATGCCGTACTCGCTCGGCAGCGCGGCCGAGGTGTCCGAGTCGTCCTCGACGATGATCATCCCGGCCAGTCCGTGCACGACCTGCTCGGCCGTGGTGCCCAGGGCGTGCGGGTGGTACCAGAGGGTCTTGGCCTCGTCCTTGACCTCGAAGGTGGGGGACCAGGTCACGCCGTCGGCGAAGGCGTTCTGCGGGCCGCCGTCCATCTCGGCCGGGATATGGGCGCCGTGGAAGTGGACGGTGGTGTCGTCGCCCAGGGAGTTGGTGATGTTCAGCAGGACCGTGTCGCCGCTGGTCCACTTCATGGTCGGGCCGAGGAACGACTGGTTGTAGCCGGCCGTCGTACTGGTGACGCCGCTGATCACCTCGCTCGTGCCGGTCTGCGCCGTGAGGGTGTAGGTGGTGGTGCTGTCGGACGTGGTGCCCTCCAGCAGGTCCGGGATGGTCAGGGTGCCGTCCGCGGCGGCGGCCTTGTTGCTGTTGCCGCCGGTCAGCAGGGAGAACGCCGCTCCCGCCGCGCCGACGGCCCCCAGTCCGACCCCGGCCATCCCGCCGAGGAACTTCCGCCGGTGCAGGCCTTTGCCGCCCCGGCCCTTGGTCCCCTTGGTGTGCTCGCCCTTGTCGCCCCGGCCGCTTCTCGCGTGGGGGCCCTTGCTCTGCTGTCCCGCGTCGGAAGCGGGATCTGTGGTGTGGGTCATGGCCGTGGAGCCTTGGCCTAAGGGCTATGTAAAGACTGAGGCGAAGTTAGGAGCGAGCCGGGGAGGCTATGGAGGGGCCATGGATGGCCTCAGCCGCCAACTCCCTTGAATAAAAGCCAAGTTGGCGTGCCGCAGGTCACGTGTGGGGTGAGGGGCGGATCGGGTGGGAGGTCCTCATCAATTGTTCACGATATTGAGAACATGTGATCTACGTCACAGGGTCTTTTGCTGACGCGATGGGCCCGACCTCGTCGTATCGCTAGGCGGAAGCGGTGCCCGCCTTCCGCACGAGCCGCATGTACCGGTCCCAGTCCCAGTACCGCCCGGGATCAGTGTGGTCCGTGCCCGGCACCTCCACGTGCCCGATGATGTGATCGCGGTCGACGGGGATGTCGTACCGCCCGCATATCCCGGCCGTCAGCCGCGCCGAGGCCTCGTACATCGCGTCCGTGAACGACGAGGCGCGCTCCACGAAGCCCTCGTGCTCGATGCCGACGCTCCGTTCGTTGTACTCCCGGTTCCCCGCGTGGAACGCCACGTCCAGCTCGCGGATCATCTGCGTGATGTGCCCGTCCTTGCGGACGACGTAGTGGGCGGCGGCGCCGTGCCCCGGGTCCTGGAAGACCTTCACCGCGCTCCTGAAGCTGCCCTGGGTGACATGGATGATCACTCGGTCTATGCCGTAGTCGTCGGGCCGGTCCGCGCGCCGCCAGTTCGCCGCGGACGCCGCCACCCACTGGGCGCCCCGGAAGTCGACCGCACCCGCCACCCGGGGCTTCTCCACGCCCGGCAGCCTCCACCACAGGTGGCCCAGCTTGTCCCGTGCCAGGGCGGCCGTGCCCAGGGCCGCCGCCGCACCGCCGATGAGCAGCGTCCGGCGCCCCACCCGCCGGTCCGCGTCCTTGGCGCCGGCCTTGCCCTTGCGGCTCTGCGGCTTCCCCTGCTTCCCCTTTTTCTCCCCCATGCGATCTTCAACGGATACTCGCGGGCTCCGGTTCCCGCCGCCCCGTACCCTGGAGGGGTTATGACTGACACCTCGCAGCGCCCCCTCCGCGTCCTTGCCGCCATGTCGGGCGGAGTCGACTCCGCCGTAGCCGCCGCCCGCGCGGCGGAAGCAGGCCACGACGTGACCGGCGTACACCTCGCCCTCTCGGCGAACCCGCAGTCGTTCCGGACCGGCGCGCGCGGCTGTTGCACCATCGAGGACTCGCGCGATGCCCGCCGCGCGGCGGACGTCATCGGCATCCCCTTCTACGTGTGGGACCTCGCCGAGCGCTTCCGCGAGGACGTGGTCGAGGACTTCATCGCCGAGTACGAGGCCGGGCGCACCCCGAATCCGTGCCTGCGCTGCAACGAGAAGATCAAGTTCGCGGCCCTGCTCGACAAGGCGCTCGCGCTCGGCTTCGACGCGGTCTGCACGGGCCACTACGCCAAGGTGATCGTGAACGACGCCGGCACGCGCGAACTGCACCGCGCGTCCGACATGGCCAAGGACCAGTCGTACGTCCTCGGGGTCCTCGACGACCGCCAGCTCGCCCACGCGCTGTTCCCGCTCGGCGACACGGTCACCACGAAGGACGAGATCCGCGCCGAGGCCGAGCGCCGGGGCCTGGCCGTCGCCAAGAAGCCCGACTCGCACGACATCTGCTTCATCGCGGACGGCGACACCCAGGGCTTCCTCGCGAACCGCCTCGGCAAGTCCGAGGGCGACATCGTCGACGAGTCCGGCGCGAAGCTGGGCACCCACGAGGGCGCGTTCGGCTTCACCATCGGCCAGCGCAAGGGTCTGCGCATCGGCACCCCGGCCGACGACGGCAAGCCGCGCTACGTCCTGGACATCTCGCCGGTGAACAACACGGTGACGGTGGGCCCGGCGGCGTCCCTCGACGTGAACGGACTGAGGGCCATCAAGCCCCGCTGGTGCGGCGCCGCCCCGACCGGTCCGGGCACGTACACCGCCCAGCTCCGCGCCCACGGCGGCGAGACGACGGTCACCGCCGAACTCGTCGACGGCGGGCTGGAGGTCGCGTTCACCGAGCCGGTCCGCGGGGTCGCGCCCGGCCAGGCGATCGTCCTGTACGACGGCACGCGCGTGGTGGGCTCGGCGACGATCGCGACGACCACGCGCGCGACGGCCACCGTCTGACCGGCCCCGCCGCCGGCCGGTCGGCAGGCGGAGACCGGCGCAGCTCCCTCTAGCCGCCCAGAGTGGTCCCCGAGAAGAACTCCGTCAGGAGAGGGGCCAGTACCTGGGGGTCCACCATGTGGGTCTGGCCGTCCAGCGTGCGATACGTCCCGTCGGGCGCCGTGTCCGCGACGGTCCGGGCAGCCTCACGCATCCACTCGGGGCTCGCCCCGCCGGCGACGGCCAGTACGGGCACGGTGAGCGAGGCCAGACGGTCGCGGGGCACCAGGCCGTCGCCCATCGCCGCGTTGTCGTACGCCAGCGTGGGCGCGATCGCCTCCATACCCGGCCACGCGGGGGACCGGCGGGCGCCCGCGATCATCTCCGGGGGAGTGCCGGCGAGCGCCATGAACAGCTCGACGGCGTCCCCGTGCCGGTCCTGGCCCAGGAGCTCGGTCAGCCGCTCCGTGTACTCCCGGCGCTCCTTGCCGCCGCCCTCGTACACGGCGAACGGCGTCTCGTAGACGGCGACCCTGCCGACCGGCAGCCCACTGGCCGCCGCCTCCAGGACCAGCGCGCCGCCCGACGAGATGCCGTAGAGCGCCGCGCTGCCCCCGGACGCCTCGATCAGGGCGGCGATGTCCTCGACCTCGCGGGCCACCGCGAAGGGCGCGGTGTCGCCGCTGCCGCCGCGGCCCCGGCGGTCGTACGTGAGGGCGCCGAAGCGGTCGGAGAGGGCCGACGCCAGGGGCGCCAGTGTGGCGCCCGTGCACATGGCGCCACCGACCAGGACGACCGCCGGGCCGTCACCGTAGCGTTCGTACGCGATGGGGGTGCCGTCGCGCGAGATGGTCTTCTTGTCCATGCCAGTGGAGACCGCCGGCGGACCCGGAACTCATCGGGTCACCCCACTTCTACTTCGTAGAAGCAGAGGTGGTCCTTGATCGGGGAGACGTCGGGTTTGGGGTCGGGGTACGACCAGACCAGGTCGGCCGCGTCCGGGAGCGACCAGTAGGACGCGGTGCCCTTGAAGGGGCAGTGGGTGTGGGTGTCGGAGGGCGTCAGCAGGTCCAGACGGACGTCCTCGGCCGGGAGGTAGTAGCGCACGGGACAGCCGGTCTCGCGCAGCACCAGGGGGCGGTCGCTCTCCGCCAGCACCTGGCCGCCGTGCACTACGCGTATGTGCTCAGTGCCCTGCTCGATGGTGATCGTGTGTCCTTCAGCCATACCTGAAAAAGCGCTCGCGGGGCCCTGGTTCTTCCCGCGTACGGTGGCGGCATGAATATCTGCGTCTTCCTCTCTGCCGCCGACCTCGACGACCGCTACACGCGCCCCGCGCGGGAGTTCGCGAAGCTGATCGGGAAGGGCGGCCACACGCTCGTATGGGGCGGTTCGGACGTCGGTCTGATGAAGGTGGTCGCCGATGGTGTGCAAGAGGCCGGCGGGCGTCTCCTGGGCGTCTCCGTGGACTTCCTGGCGGCCAAGGCCCGCGCGGGCGCCGACGAGATGGTGATCGCCCGGGACCTCGCCGAGCGCAAGGCGCTGCTCCTGGAGAAGGCCGACGCGGTGGTGGTCATGGTCGGTGGAACGGGGACGCTCGACGAGGCGACCGAGATCCTGGAGCTGAAGAAGCACGGGAAGACGGACAAGCCGGTGGTGCTGCTCAACACGGCAGGCTTCTACGACGGCCTGAAGGAGCAGTTCCGGCGTATGGAGGACGAGGGTTTCCTGCCGCGCCCGCTCGCCGACCTGGTGTTCTTCGCGGAGGAGCCGGTGGGCGCGCTGGCCTACCTGGAGGAGAGCCACGGCACCCGGTGATGCGAGCATGGCGGGCATGGCTACACATGTGATCACCGGGGCGGGCTCCGGCATCGGCGCGGCCGTCGCCCGCCGCCTCCACGCGCGCGGGGACGAACTCGTGCTGCACGCGCGCGACGCCGGCCGCGCCAAGGAACTGGCGGCCGAGTTCCCCGGAGCGAGGACCCTGGTCGGCGACCTGGCGGACCCCGACAAGCTCTCCTGGGCGTTCTCGCACCAGTCGCTGCCCGACCGGGTCGACTCCCTCCTGCACATCGCGGGCGTGGTCGACCTGGGCCCGGTCGGCGAGCTGACCCCCAAGGCCTGGCGCCACCAGCTCAACGTCAACCTGATCGCCCCCGCCGAGCTGACCCGCCACTTCCTGCCCCAACTCCGCCTCTCCCAGGGCCACGTGCTCTTCGTCAACTCCGGCGCCGGCCTCAACGCCCACGCCGACTGGTCCGCGTACGCGGCTTCCAAGCACGGCCTGAAGGCCCTCGCGGACTCCCTGCGCCACGAGGAACACACGAACGGCGTCCGCGTCACCTCCGTCTACCCCGGCCGCACCGCCAGCCCCATGCAGGCCAAGGTCCATCAGCAGGAGGGCAAGCAGTACGACGCCTCGAAGTGGATCGACCCGGAGTCGGTGGCGACCACGATCCTGATGGCCCTCGATCTGCCGCGTGACGCGGAGGTCAACGATCTGACGGTGCGACCGGGGCGCTGAGGTGCACCCCGGAGCGTTACGTACGCTTCCGGGGTGAGCGAAAACAGCGAGTTCAGGTTCGGTTCCGCCACCGGTGTCGGATCCATGCCCGGCGGTGACGCGCGGGAGGCCGCCAAGACGGTCGTGGGGTCCTGCGAGGACTTCCCGTTCCTCGCGGAGCTGCCCGCGCGGGGGCCCGGCGCCGACATGATCGGGCGGACCGCCGGGATGCTGGTCGAGCTGTACGCGCGCGTGGAGCCCAGCGGCTGGCGGCTCGGGGACCGGCCGGGGCGGGACACCAGGCGGGCCAGGTCGTGGCTCGGCGAAGACCTCGACGCGCTGGAGGAGTTCACGCAGGGGTACGAGGGTCCGCTCAAGGTGCAGGCCGTCGGTCCGTGGACCCTCGCCGCCGCGCTGGAGTTGAGGAACGGCGAGGTGGCCCTGGCCGACGCGGGCGCGTGCAGGGATCTCGCCGGATCGCTCGCAGAGGGACTGCGCCTGCATCTCGACGAGGTTCAGCGGCGCGTTCCCGGTGCGCAGGTCGTCCTCCAGCTCGACGAGCCCTCCCTCATCGCTGTGCTGCGCGGGCAGGTCAAGTCCGCCAGCGGCTACCGGACTCACCGCGCCGTGGACCGGCAGGTCGTCGAAGCCACGCTCCGCGAGGTCATCGGGGTTCACGACGGCGGCCCGGTCGTGGTCCACTCGTGCGCACCGGACGTACCGTTCGCCCTCCTGCGCCGGGCGGGCGCCGCGGCGATCTCGTTCGACTTCTCACTCCTCACCGAGCGTGACGACGACGCGATCGGGGAAGCCGTGGAAGGCGGTACGCGGCTCTTCGCCGGTGTCGTCCCCGGCGTGGACGGCCCGTTGTCAGACCCTGCCGGTAGCGTCATGGGTGTCAGGACGCTGTGGCGCAGGCTGGGGCTGCAACCGGGCCTTCTCGCGGAGGCCGTCACGGTCACTCCGTCGTGCGGACTCGCGGGGGCTTCCCCCGACTTCGCGCGCAAGGCACTCGCCCACTGCGTCCGGGCGGCGAGATCCCTCGCGGACAACCCTGAGTAACGGGAGGACAACACGGTGGCCGGCGAAAAGCACGCAGAGACCGCCTCAGCTTCGCAATCCGTACCCGCCGAGGCACGGGAGAAGCACGCGCAGCTCGCTGAGCAGATCGAGGAGCACCGCTTCCGGTACTACGTGAACGACGCTCCCGTCGTCAGCGACGCGGAGTTCGACAAGCTGCTGCGTTCCCTCGAAGCGCTCGAGGAGGAGCACCCCGAGCTGCGCACCCCCGACTCGCCGACCCAGAAGGTGGCGGGGGCGTACGAGACGGAGTTCACCTCCGTCCAGCACCGCGAGCGCATGCTCTCCCTCGACAACGCGTTCACCGACGAGCAGCTCGCCACCTGGGCCGAGCGCGTCGCCAAGGACGTGGGCACCTCCGACTACCACTTCCTGTGCGAGCTGAAGGTCGACGGCCTCGCGGTCAACCTCACCTACGAGCACGGCCGCCTCACCCGCGCGGCGACCCGCGGTGATGGCCGCACGGGTGAGGACATCACCCCCAATGTCCGTACGATCGCGGAGATTCCGGACCGCCTGAAGGGCGACCGTATCCCGGACCTCGTGGAGATCCGCGGCGAGGTCTACTTCCCGATGGAGAAGTTCGAGGAGCTCAACGCCCGCCTCGTGGCGGCCGGCGACAAGCCCTTCTCCAACCCGCGCAACGCGGCGGCGGGTTCGCTGCGCCAGAAGAACCCGCGCGTCACCGCGACCCGCCCGCTGCACATGGTCGTGCACGGCATCGGCGCCCGCGAGGGCTTCGACATCGACCGCCTCTCCCAGGCATACGACCTGCTGAGCGAGTGGGGCCTGCCGACCACGCAGTACGCCAAGGTGGTCGACGACCTCGACGGCGTACGGGAGTTCATCGCGTACTACGGGGAGAACCGGCACTCCGTGGAGCACGAGATCGACGGCGTGGTCGTCAAGCTCGACGAGATCCCTCTCCAGGGACGGCTCGGCTCCACCTCGCGCGCGCCGCGCTGGGCGATCGCCTGGAAGTACGCGCCCGAGGAGGTCAACACCAAGCTGATCAACATCCGCGTCGGCGTGGGACGCACGGGCCGCGTCACGCCGTACGCACAGGTCGAACCGGTCACGGTCGCCGGCTCGGAGGTCGAGTTCGCCACCCTGCACAACCAGGACGTGGTGAAGGCCAAGGGCGTCTTCATCGGTGACACGGTCGTGCTGCGCAAGGCTGGTGACGTCATCCCGGAGATCCTCGGCCCGGTCGTCGACCTGCGCGACGGCACCGAGCGGGAGTTCGTGATGCCCGCCGAGTGCCCCGAGTGCGGTACGGCGCTGCGGCCGATGAAGGAGGGCGACATCGACCTGCGCTGCCCGAACGCACGGACGTGCCCGGCCCAGTTGCGCGAGCGGCTCTTCTACCTCGCGGGCCGCAAGGCGCTGGACATCGACCACTTCGGGTACGTGGCGGCCGCGGCCCTCACCAAGCCGCTGGAGCCGGCCGAGCCACCGCTGGTGGACGAGGGTGATCTCTTCGACCTCACCATCGAGCGGCTGCTGCCCATCAAGGCGTACGTCCTCGATCAGGACAGCGGCCTGCCCAAGCGCGACCCGAAGACCGGCGAGGAGAAGATCGCCACGGTTTTCGCCAACCAGCAGGGCGAGCCGAAGAAGAACGCGCTTGCGATGCTGGACACCATCGCGGCCGCCAAGGACCGCCCGCTCGCCCGCATCCTGACGGGTCTGTCGATCCGTCATGTCGGGCCGGTCGCGGCGGAGGCGCTGGCGCGCGAGTTCCGCTCCATCGACCGGATCGAGCAGGCCACGGAGGAGGAGCTGACCGCGGTCGACGGTGTGGGCGGGATTGTCGCGAAAGCCCTGAAGGAATGGTTCGCCGAGGACTGGCACGGCGAGATCATCCGTAAGTGGCGGGCCGCCGGCGTTCGTATGCAGGACGAGGGCTCCGGCGAGGACGAGGGGCCGCGTCCGCTCGAAGGGCTCACGGTCGTCGTCACTGGCACGCTCGAACACCACACGCGGGATGGCGCGAAAGAGGCCCTGCAGAGCCGGGGAGCGAAAGTGACCGGTTCTGTTTCGAAGAAGACAGCTTTCGTTGTGGTGGGCGACAATCCTGGTTCGAAGTACGACAAGGCAATGCAGTTGAAGGTGCCGGTTCTGAACGAGGAGGGCTTCGCCGTCCTGCTCGAACAAGGGCCGGACGCGGCAGCGGAAGTCGCGCTTCCGATCGAGGAGTAGCGGTTGAAGGCCACCCGTTCGGCGCATATCAGATGCATACGGGTGGCCGGGTCGCATTCGGGCAACCGTCGACGACCGCTGCCCGTGGAAGCCTTCTGCGGCCTACTGTTGAGGTGTGCGCCTGCCGTGCCCAGCTGCGGCTGGGGCATCCCCTGCTCTTGAAGAGTCTGGGGAAAGGGTTTTCAGACGCGGCGCCGTTGGCAGTTGTCGCCGGCAACGGACCGCGTGGCGTGGGCACCGCCGGCTGTGAGAGGGACGGGAATGGAACCGACCGAGAGCGCCGCCCCTGACTCACGCCTGCGCCTGCGCCGGATGACCGGCACCTGGCTGGCCGGCCTGCGGACGGTGCGGACTTCGGAACACCCCGGCACGGGCGGACCGGGCTCCGCACCCCTCACGGCACCCACCGCTCCCGGCGTCGGCAGGCTCACCGCGGAGCGTGCCACCGGACCGACCGGCCACGACGCCGAACGGCACATGTCCTGGCCCGCGCTGCCCGCGGCGGTCGTCGCGGTCGCCGGGTTCGTCCTGGGCGCCGGCTTCTACCGGGCGTTCAGCGGCGACCACGCGCTCTTCCCGTCCGGCACCGTCGGCTGGTCGCTGGCCGTACTGACCGGCATCATCGTCGGCCACCTGGTCGCCCTCGGCCGGGCCCGCTGGTGGGGCGGCACCGGCTCCGGTGCGGCGCTCACCCTCTCGGTCCTGCTGCTGTACGGCTGGGTGCCCGCCGGCATGGTCAGCCTGACCGTCGTCGTCCTGGTCGGCATCGCGCGCCGCAACCGCTGGCGCCAAGGCCTGCTGCACGGCGCGGCCGACATCCTCGGCATCGGCGCCGGAGCGCTGGTCCTCGCCGTGTTCGGGCGGTTCCCCACCGTCGAGACGCCCTGGAACCCGGAGAGCTGGACGCTCTACGCCGCGCCCGAGGTGGCACTGGTCGCCGCCGCGTATCTCGCGGTCACCCGCGCCCTGCTCTGGTACCTGCACGCGCCACGCACCGGCGGCCTGCCCACCGTCGCCCGTACGGCGCTGGTCAGGCAGGGGCTCGTCGCGGTCGCACTGCTCGGTATCGCGCCACTGATCTGTGTGGTCGCCATCGCGCAGCCCATACTGCTGCCGCTGTTCTCCATCCCGCTGATCGCCCTCGACTCCACGCTGTGGATCGCCCGCGCACGGGCGGAGGAGCAGCTGCGCGATCCGCTGACCGGGCTGCCCAACCGGCAGTGGCTGCTGGAACGTACATGGACAGCTCTGGACGATGCCGAGCGCATCGGTGCGCGTTCTGCCCTGATATTGATAGATATGGACCGTTTCCGTTCCGTGAATGACACGTTGGGGCATCTCGCCGGGGACCGGCTGCTCCTTCAGATAGCCGACCGGCTGCGGCTGGCGCTGCCGCGCGGGGCGGAGGCCGCGCGGCTCGGCGGCGACGAGTTCGCCGTGTTACTGCCGGTCGCCGACTCCACGACGTCGGCCACGCGGGTCGCCCGCAATCTCGTCGCCGCGCTCGGCTCGCCGCTCGACCTCGACGGGCTCTCCCTCGTCCTGGAGGCCAGCGCCGGGCTCGCCGTCTTCCCCGACCACGCGCTGGACGCGGAGGGGCTGCTGCGGCGGGCGGACGTGGCGATGTACCAGGCGAAGCGGGACCGTACGGGGGTGGAGGTGTACGAGTCCAAGCGGGACTCCAACACCCCGGACCGGCTCGGTCTGCTCGGCGACCTGCGCCGGGCCCTCGACGCCGGCGACGTCGAACTGCACTACCAGCCGAAGGTCCGCTTCGACGGACAGGTGGCCGGACTCGAGGCACTGGTCCGCTGGGTGCATCCCGAGCGCGGGAAGGTACCGCCGGACGAGTTCATCGCCATCGCCGAGTCGTCCGGGCTGATGCCGCACCTCACCGAGTACGTGCTGGAGACGGCGCTCGGACAGGTCGCGCGCTGGCGGGCGCAGGGCCTGCACGTGCCGGTGGCCGTCAATGTCTCGCCGCGGGACGTCCACACGCCCGGGTTCGCCGGAGCGGTCGCGGCCCGTCTCGCCCGGCACGGGGTCCCTGCGGGGTCGTTGCAGCTGGAGATAACGGAACACGTACTCCTGGAGGACCCGCAGCGGGCCGCGGACACCCTGGCCGGGCTGACCGGGCACGGGGTGAAGATGTCGCTGGACGACTTCGGTACGGGGTACTCGTCGCTGGTGCACCTGCGCCGGTTGCCGGTGAGCGAGCTGAAGATCGACCGGTCGTTCGTCGCGCGGCTCGCCGTGGACAACGAGGACGCGGAGATCGTGCGCTGCACGGTCGATCTCGCGCACTCGCTGGGGCTGCTGGTCGTCGCGGAGGGTGTCGAGGACGACGAGACGTGGGAGCGGTTGCGGGACCTGGGGTGTGACGCTGTGCAGGGGTGGCTGGTGGCCGCCGCGATGCCGCCCGAGGAGGCCACGGCGTGGCTGCTGGCCCGTGGGTCCCGGGGGTGGCAGCGGCCGCGGGCCGCCTTGCCCGCCGCGGAGTAACTCTCGACGGTTCGCTGTCGGCCGCGGGTGCGTGGGGGTTCTGGCCTGTTCTCCCACCCGCGCACCGCCCATGACGGTCACCGGACAAGTCGAGCTCTCCCGCGGGGGTTCCTCACCGCGGGCGTCCGCACCTCGTTGGCTTCCTGCCCTCGTCAAGCGGTAGTGCCCCGTAGACGTTCGCGCCCGTGAGGGGCGGCGCCCCTTCAGGGGCGCGGGGAACTGCGCGGCCAGCCCCCACCGGCCCGCAGGTCCGGACGGTGGTGCAGACCCCCTGGGTTCGGAGGGTTCGGACGGTGGTGTGACCCCCTACGGAGAGCCGCCGACGGTGATGAACCCCCGCGGGAGACCCGCACCTTGGCAGCGAAGTGTCACGGGCGGTGCGCGGGTGGGAGACCCCCCGGATGAAACCCGGGCGCAGGCACCACCCCCGGCGCCATAGGATTGGGCCCAAACCACACACACTCACCCCAGAGGATCGCTGCATGCCTGGCATCACGCGCGAGGAGGTCGCCCACCTCGCACGGCTGGCGCGTCTGGAGCTGAAGGGCGAAGAGCTCGACCACTTCGCAGGCCAGCTCGACGACATCATCGGCGCGGTCGCCCGCGTCAGCGAGGTCGCCGACCAAGACGTACCGCCGACCTCTCATCCGCTGCCGCTGACGAACGTCATGCGCGCGGACGAGGTCCGTCCGTCGCTCACCCCCGAGCAGGCGCTCTCCGGCGCCCCGGCCCAGGAGCAGCAGCGTTTCAAGGTGCCGCAGATCCTGGGGGAGGACTAATCACCATGACGGACACCAACGTCAACATCATCAAGCTCACCGCGGCCGAGATCGCCGGCAAGATCGCCGCCGGCGAGCTCACCGCCGTCGAGGTCACCGAGGCCCACCTCGCCCGGATCGAGGCCGTCGACGAGAAGGTGCACGCCTTCCTGCACGTCGACCGTGAGGGCGCCCTCGCCCAGGCCCGCGCCGTCGACGCGAAGCGCGCCAAGGGCGAGAAGCTCGGCCCGCTCGCCGGTGTGCCTCTCGCGCTCAAGGACATCTTCACCACCGAGGGGATCCCGACCACCGTCGGTTCGAAGATCCTCGAAGGCTGGATCCCGCCGTACGACGCGACCCTCACCAAGAAGCTGAAGGCCGCCGACGTCGTCATCCTCGGCAAGACCAACATGGACGAGTTCGCCATGGGGTCCTCCACCGAGAACAGCGCGTACGGCCCGACCGGCAACCCCTGGGACCTGACGAAGATCCCCGGCGGCTCCGGTGGCGGATCGAGCGCGGCCCTCGCCTCCTTCCAGGCACCCCTCGCGATCGGCACCGACACGGGCGGCTCCATCCGCCAGCCCGCGTCCGTCACCGGCACGGTCGGCGTCAAGCCGACGTACGGCGCGGTCTCCCGTTTCGGCATGGTGGCGTTCTCGTCCTCCCTCGACCAGGGCGGCCCCTGCGCCCGTACGGTCCTGGACGCGGCCCTCCTGCACGAGGTCATCGCCGGGCACGACCCGCTCGACTCGACCTCCATCGACGCCCCGGTCCCGCCGGTCGTCGAGGCCGCCCGCAACGGCAGCGTGGCGGGCATGCGCGTCGGCGTCGTCAAGCAGTTCCGCGGCGAGGGCTACCAGGCCGGTGTGCTCCAGCGCTTCGACGAGTCGGTCGCGCTGCTCAAGGACCTCGGTGCCGAGATCGTCGAGCTGGACTGCCCGTCCTTCGACCTGGCGCTCTCCGCGTACTACCTGATCGCCCCGTCCGAGTGTTCGAGCAACCTCGCCCGCTTCGACGGCCTGCGCTACGGCCTGCGTACCGGCGACGACGGCACCCGCTCCGCCGAGGACGTCACCGCCCTCACCCGTGAGGAGGGCTTCGGCCCCGAGGTCAAGCGCCGCATCATGCTCGGCACGTACGCGCTCAGCTCCGGCTACTACGACGCGTACTACGGCTCGGCGCAGAAGGTCCGTACGCTCATCACGCGCGACTTCGAGAAGTCGTTCGAGAAGGTCGACGTCATCGTCTCGCCGACCACGCCGACCACCGCCTTCCCGATCGGCGAGCGCGCCGACGACCCGATGGCGATGTACCTCGCGGACCTGTGCACCATCCCCACCAACCTGGCCGGCAACTCCGCCATGTCGCTGCCCTGCGGTCTCGCGCCGGAGGACAACCTCCCGGTCGGTCTGCAGATCATCGCCCCGGCGCTGAAGGACGACCGGCTGTACAAGGTCGGCGCCGCCGTCGAGGCCGCCTTCGTGGAAAAGTGGGGGCACCCGCTGCTCGAGGAGGCTCCGTCGTTGTGAGTAAGGCACTGTCCAAGGCCAAGGGCTTCAAGAAGTCCAAGTCCGGTACGTACCTGTCCATCGCGACCACCGCGTTCGGGGCCGTCAGCGTCGCCAAGCAGGTCAAGAAGGCCCGCTTCGAACACGACACGCTGCGCCTCATCGACGCGGCCGTGTCCGCCGCCGCCATCGTCACCGGCCTCGCCATCCTCTACCGCGAGCTGAAGCGGTTGGGCGACGACGACGTCCTGCTGGGCTGAGAGGGAAGTTTTCACCGTGACCACCACGACCGACCTGGTGTCGTACGAGGACGCGCTGGCGTCGTACGACCCCGTCATGGGCCTCGAAGTCCACGTCGAACTCGGCACCAGGACCAAGATGTTCTGCGGGTGTTCGACCGAGCTGGGCGCCGAGCCCAACTCGCAGACCTGCCCGACCTGCCTCGGCATGCCCGGCGCACTCCCCGTCGTCAACGCGATCGGCATCGAGTCCGCCATCAAGATCGGTCTCGCGCTGCACTGCGAGATCGCCGAGTGGTGCCGCTTCGCCCGGAAGAACTACTTCTATCCGGACATGCCGAAGAACTTCCAGACCTCCCAGTACGACGAGCCGATCGCCTTCAACGGCTACCTCGACGTCCAGCTGGAGGACGGCGAGGTCTTCCGTGTGGAGATCGAGCGCGCCCACATGGAGGAGGACACCGGTAAGTCGCTGCACGTCGGCGGCGCCACCGGCCGTATCCACGGCGCGTCCCACTCGCTGCTCGACTACAACCGCGCGGGCATCCCGCTCATCGAGATCGTCACCAAGCCGATCGAGGGCGCGGGCGAGCGTGCTCCCGAGGTCGCCAAGGCGTACGTCGCCGAGCTGCGCGAGCTCATCAAGGCGCTCGGTGTCTCCGAGGCCCGCATGGAGCAGGGCCAGATGCGCTGCGACGTGAACCTGTCGCTGCGTCCGCACGGCCGCGAGAAGTTCGGCACGCGCTCCGAGACGAAGAACGTCAACTCGCTGCGTTCCGTGGAGCGTGCGGCCCGCTACGAGATCCAGCGCCACGCCGCGGTGCTGAACTCCGGCGGCACGATCATCCAGGAGACCCGCCACTTCCACGAGGACACCGGGTCCACGACCTCGGGCCGAGTGAAGGAGGAGGCCGAGGACTACCGGTACTTCCCGGAGCCCGACCTGGTCCCCGTCGCCCCGTCCCGTGAGTGGGTCGAGGAGCTGCGCGCCGGTCTGCCCGAGCAGCCGCTGGCCCGCCGCAACCGGCTGCGCGAGGAGTGGGGCGTCAATGCCCACGACATGCAGTCGATCCTCAACGCCGGTGCCATCGACCCGATCGTCGCCACGATCGAGGCCGGCGCGGACGCCGCGTCCGCCCGCAAGTGGTGGATGGGCGAACTGGCCCGTAGCGCCAACGAGTCGGGCAAGGCCCTGGAGGACCTGCCGATCACCGCGGCGCAGGTCGCCCGGGTCGCCGAGCTCGTCACCTCCGGCGATCTGAACGACAAGCTGGCCCGCCAGGTCATCGAAGGCGTTCTCGCGGGAGAAGGCACCCCGGACGAGGTCGTCGAGAAGCGCGGTCTGAAGGTCGTCTCGGACGAGGGCGCGCTGACCGCCGCCGTCGACGAGGCCATCGCCGGGAACCCGGGCATTGCCGACAAGATCCGCGGCGGCAAGGTCCAGGCCGTCGGCGCGCTCGTCGGTGCGGTCATGAAGGCCACCCGTGGCCAGGCCGACGCGGCCCGCGTCAAGGAGCTCATCCTGGAGAAGCTGGGCGTCAGCGAGGGCTGAGGTCACGGTTTTCCTACTCCCTAGGGGGATACATCGGTTGCGATGTATCCCCCTAGGTGCGTCAACAGCCGCACAGGAGTGCGCGATACGCTCCCGCGCCATGGGTGGAAGCACAGACTCCGAGACGCGCGACGCCGCAACGCAGGACTTTCAGACGCATGACGTGGAGGATCCGGCGCAGGAGGCGCGGCGGGCCCGCTGGACGGCGGTCGGGACGGGAGCGCTGCTGGCCGTCGTCGGCCTCGCGGCGTCGGCGCTGCGCTCCACCGGTTCCCTGACCGCGCTCATACCCGTCTCCTACGCCTCGGGGGCCGCCCTGTGCGCCGGAGCGTCGGTGCTCGGGTCCCGGGGGCGCACCAGGCGGGCCCTGTGGCTGATGGTCGCCGGAGTGATGGTCATGGCGATGGGCGACCAGTTCGACTGAGCGATACCGCGCGGGGCGACAGAGTTCACGGGAATGTCCTGTGAGTTGGGTCGCACGCATGTGAATAAGCCCATGAATGAGGCAAACGATCACTTCCGGCTGTAAGAGTGATGGCGCATAAGTCATGCGTTCTTTGCGGGCGGTTCCCGATAAAGATCCACAAAACACCCAGGGAGCTCGTCCGTGGCAGCCCTCGCACGTTGGTGTGTGCAGCACCGCCTGGTCGTCGTTCTGCTCTGGCTTCTCGCCCTCGGCGGTGTCACCTCCGCCGCTGCCGTCACGGGCTCCGCGTACTCGAACGACTACGAAGCCCCCGGCACCGAGTCGGGCCGCGCCACCCAACTCCTGCGGGACGGCTTCCCGGGCCTCGGCGGCGACAGCGACACCGTCGTCTGGCACACCAGCCCCGGCACCGTGCGCTCCTCGGACGTCGAACAGACCATGACCCGGGCCCTGGACAAGATCTCGACCCTGCCCGGCGTGGCCTCCGTCGTCAGCCCCTACGAGGGCCAGGGCTCGGGCCGGATCAGCGCCGACGGACGTACGGCCTACGCCACCATCACCTTCCACGACCAGGCCGAGAACATCGACAAGGGCGACGCGCAGGCCGTCGTGGACACCGCGAAGGCCGCCGAGACCAAAGGGCTCCAAGTGGAGCTGGGCGGCAGCGCGATAGGGCTCACCGGGCCGTCGGGCGGGCACCTCTCCGAGATCGTCGGCGTGGTCGTCGCCGCCGTCGTCCTCTTCCTCGCCTTCGGCTCGCTCGCCGCCTCCCTGCTGCCCATCGCCACCGCCCTGGTCGGCGTCGGCACGGCGTACGCCGGAATCGTGCTCCTCGGACACGCCATGACCGTCGCCGACTTCGCGCCCATGCTCGGCATGCTGATCGGACTCGGCGTCGGCATCGACTACGCGCTGTTCATCGTGACCCGGCACCGGCGCGGGCTGAAACGCGGTCTCCCGGTGGCCGAGGCCGCGCGGAACGCCGTCGCCACCACAGGGCGCGCGGTCGTCTTCGCGGGCGCCACCGTCTGCATCGCCCTGCTCGGCATGCTCATCCTGCGGCTCGGCTTCCTGAACGGCGTGGCGATCGCCGCCTCCTTGACCGTCGTCCTCACCGTCGCGGCCTCCGTGACCCTGCTGCCCGCGCTGCTCTCCTTCATCGGTCCCCGCGCGTTGAGCCGCCGCGAGCGGCGCAGACTCCACGAGCACGGACCCGAACCGGAGCTCCCGACCGGGTTCGCCGCCCGCTGGTCCGTCTTCGTGGAACGGCACCCCAAGCTGCTGGGCGCGGTCGCCGTCGTCGTCATGGCGCTGCTCGCGCTGCCCACGCTCTCGCTCCACCTCGGCACCTCCGACCAGGGCAACGACCCCAAGTCGGCGACCACGCGACAGGCGTACGACCTGATCGGGGACGGCTTCGGGCCGGGCGTGAACGGCCCCCTCACCCTCGTCACCAAGGTCGACGGCGCCGAGGACAAGCTCGCGCTCGACAACCTGGACGCCACGCTCCGGGCGACCAAGGGCGTCGCGTCGGTGACCCCGGTGACGTACAACACCGGCGGCGACACCGCATACCTCACTATCGTCCCGGAGTCCGCGCCGCAGTCCCAGAAGACCAGTGACCTCGTCAACAGGCTGCGTACCGACGTCCTGCCGCGTGCCGAGGCGGACACCGCGCTCGATGTGCACGTCGGCGGTGTGACGGCCAGCTACGACGACTTCGCGGACGTCATCGTCGGCAAACTCCCGCTCTTCGTGGGCGTCGTGATCGGCCTCGGCTGCATCCTGCTGCTGCTCGCCTTCCGTTCGATCGGCATCCCCCTGAAGGCCGCGGTGATGAACATCGCCGCCGTGGCCGCCGCCTTCGGAGTCGTCGTCGCGATCTTCCAGTGGGGCTGGGGCAGCGAACTGCTCGGCCTCGGCCGCGCGGGCCCGATCGAGCCCTTCCTGCCCGTCATCATGGTGTCGGTCCTCTTCGGGCTCTCCATGGATTACCAGGTCTTCCTGGTCAGCCGGATGTACGAGGAGTGGCTGGAAACCGGCGACAACCGGCGCGCCGTCCGGGTCGGCCTCGCCGAGACCAGCCGCGTGATCAACTCCGCCGCCGTCATCATGATCTCGGTCTTCCTCGCCTTCGTGCTCAGCGGCGACCGCGTCATCGCGATGTTCGGCATCGCCCTCGCCTCCGCCGTCGCCCTCGACGCCTTCGTCCTGCGTACGCTCCTGGTGCCCGCCCTCATGCACCTGCTGGGCGGCGCCAACTGGTGGCTGCCCCGCTGGCTCGACCAGCGGCTGCCGCGCATCAGCATCGAGCCGCCCGAATGCCGCGCCGCCCATGAGAGGCTGGCCGCGGTGACGGACTCCGAGATGGCGGACGTACTGGCGAGGGAGCGGCAGTGGGATGTACGCGATATCTCTGGGTGACGACGGAGCGGAACTGCGGCCCCTGGAGCCGTGGCACGCCGAGGAGTTCCTCGCGCACCTGGACCGGGGCAGGGAGTTCATCGGCCAGTTCATCCCCTTCGGGGCGAAGGCGACGGACGTCGCGTCCACGCGGGTCCTGCTCCAGAGGTACGCCGACATGCGCGCCGCCGACACCGGATCCCTGCACGGTCTGTGGCTGGACGGGAAGCTCGTGGGCGGGGTGCTCTTCCTGAACTTCGACGCGGAGCGCGGCAACTGCGAGGTCGGGTGCTGGCTGGAACCCGACGGCACCGGGCACGGGCTCGTCACCCGCGCGATGCGGGTGCTCCTCGACTGGGCCTTCGAGGAGCGCGGGATCCACCGGATCGAGTGGATCGCCGCCTCCGGGAACGAGCCGAGCCTGAACGTGGCCCGCCGGCTGGGCATGAGCCGCGACGGGGTGCGCCGGGAAAGCCACCCCTACCGGGGCGTACGGCACGATCTCGAGGTGTGGTCCCTCCTCGCCCCCGAATGGCGTGAGGCACGCGCGCGTGCCGCTCACAACGATCATTAAGGGACTTCTCAGAGAGCGTCCGTACCGTGCGGGGTATGGGAACCAAGACTGTTGACGAGGCCGGGGTCGAGACCGGCACCGAGGCGAAGAGCGACCAGGAGACGGTGGATGTCACCAAGACCGTTGTCACCAAGGCCGACGAGGCGACGGAGACCGAAGCGGACGCCTCGGCCGACGCTCCGGACGACGACGAGTACGACGACGAGGACGGGGACGACCAGCCCGAGGCGACCGCCGACAAGACCTCCGCGGGAGTCGGCCAGGGTGCCGCCGCGGTCGTCTCGGCCGCCCTGGGCCTGGTCTCGCTGACCGGCAGCTGGCTCGGCACCGTCGGGCAGGCCCGCGACTCGCTGTACGGGCAGCTGGAGACCGCGTCGACCGCCTCCGTCTCCACGCAGATCAAGCAGGTCTACGCCGACTCGTGGAACGTCAACGCGTTCGTCGCCGGCCTCTTCGCGCTGACGGCCCTGATCGTCGCTGTCGTCGTGCTGGCCCGGCCGGCGTTCGGGAACCCCGACCGCGTGCAGGCCCCGTGGATCAAGTCCGTCGCCTGGGCGGGTGTCTCGCTCGCGATCATCGGTCTGCTGCTGGCCGTCCTCAAGTACACCGACGTCCTTATGTCCATGCCGTCCACCTGAGCACCTGCCGCCCGGGTTTCTGAGGGGCCTTAGGGCCGGCGTAAGACACTTGCGCCGGACCTAAGGCCCTTCGCATGCGCAAGATGCGGAACTCTCCCGATGTGGCGCACCCCCCTGGGAGAAGAGAGTTGAGGCATCGCAAACGAGCGAGGCCGAAACCGACTCATCACGAGGGGCACGAGATGTTCGAGTACGAGCTTCACCAGATCCGATCCGCCGAGCTGATCCGCGAGGCCCAGAACCACCGACTGGCGCAGGAGGCCCTCCGCGGCCGCCGTGCCGCCCGCCGCGCCGCCGCGCGTGAGTCCGGGCAGAACGACACGGAGGGGCAGTCGCATAGCGGCCGTCCCCGCCGGCACCGGTTCGCCCGCGCCGCATGAGCGGCGGGGCACGGGAGGACAGCCGCGCCACCGGCGGCCGTCCTCCCGTGGCGGTGGAGCGCGGCCGTACGGGGGTCGGCCGCCTCCTGGAACACGAAGGCCGCCAGGCCGGAACAACGGCCGCCCTCCCGATAACCGGTGCCGCACTGTCGGACCCCTGTGCGATGCTCGGGCCTGTGGAGACCAGGTCCGTCAGCCCGGTGTTCGTCGGACGCACCGACGAATTGGGGGTGTTGAACGAAGCGCTCGCGCGCGCCGCCGGTGGGGGTACCCCGCCGGCGTCGAGCGCTGCGGGAGAGCCCCAGGCATTGCTGCTCGGCGGCGAGGCCGGGGTCGGAAAGACCCGCCTGCTGGAGGAGTTCGCCACCGCGGCCGCCCGCGAGGGCGCCGTCGTCGTGTCCGGCGGCTGCGTCGAGATCGGCGCCGACGGGCTCCCCTTCGCACCGTTCTCCACCGCCCTGCGCGCCCTGCGCCGCATCCTCCCCGACGAACTCGCCGCCGCGGCCGCCGGCCAGGAGGAGGAACTGGCCCGGCTGCTGCCCGAGCTGGGCGAAGCACCCCGGGGACAGCGGTACGACGAGGAGGGCATGGCCCGCCTCTTCGAACTCACCGCCCGTCTCCTGGAGCGCGTCGCCGCGGACCGCACGGTCGTCGTCGCCCTCGAAGACCTGCACTGGGCCGACGCCTCCACCCGCCACCTGCTCGCCTACCTCTTCCGCACGCTGCGCACCGGCCGCCTGGTCGTCGTCGCCAGTTACCGCGCCGACGACATCCACCGCCGCCACCCGCTGCGGCCCCTGCTCGCCGAGCTCGACCGCCTCCGCACGGTCCGCCGCATCGAACTCGGCCGCTTCAGCCGCGCCGAGGTCGGCCGCCAGATCGCCGGAATCCTCGCCCACGAACCCGACCCGGCCCAGGTCGACGAGATCTTCGCCCGCTCCGACGGCAACGCCTTCTTCGTCGAGGAACTCGCCGTCGCCGCCCACGAGGGCTGTCGTACGGGACTCACGGACACCCTGCGCGACCTGCTCCTCGTACGCGTCGAAGGCCTGCCCGAGAGCGCCCAGCGCGTCGCCCGGATCGTCGCCGAGGGCGGCTCCACCGTCGAGTACCGGCTGCTGGCCGCCGTGGCCCGGCTTGCCGAGGACGATCTGATCGAGGCGCTGCGGGCCGCCGTCGGCGCCAACATCCTGCTCGCCTCGCCCGGCGGCGACGGCTACCGCTTCCGCCACTCCCTGGTCCGCGAGGCCGTCAGCGACGATCTGCTGCCCGGCGAGCGCTCCCGCTTCAACCGCCGCTACGCCGAGGCCCTGGAGGCCGACCCGACGCTCGTACCGGCCGACGAGCGGACCACCCGCCTCGCCAGCTACTGGTACCACGCCCACGACGCCGCCAAGGCCCTCCCCGCCGTCCTCGACGCCTCCGTCGAGGCCCGCCGCCGTCACGCCCACTCCGAGCAACTGCGGCTCCTGGAGCGGGCGATGGAGCTGTGGGACATCGCCCCCGACGCCGTACGGGCCGAACTGCGCCCCATCGACTACGTGGAGGTCTATCCGCCCTGCGGCTGCGACCCCGCCACCACACCCCTGCGCTATGTCGACCTGATGGCCGAGGCCGCCGTCGCCGGCCGCCTGTGCGGGGAGCGCGAGCGCGCCCTGAAGATCACCAAGAAGGCGGGGCGCCTCCTGGAGGACGAGGGCGACCCGCTGCGCGCCGCCTGGTTCTGGCTCCAGCGTTCCCGGCTGACCCAGTCGCTGGTGCGCGGCGACGGCTGGAAGGAGCTCGCCACCGCCCAGGACCTGGTGCGCGGCCTCCCGCCGTCCGAGGTGCACGCCGAGGTGCTGTCCATGGTCGCCGCCTGGTGCATGCTGCATGAACCAGGCCCCGGCGCCCTCTCCGCCGCCGAGCGCGCCGTGGAGTACGCGCGCATGGTGGGCGCCCGCGACACCGAGCTGAACGCCCGGCTCACGCTCGGCGGCCTCATGGTCGACGCGGGGGACATCGAGACGGGACTCGCGGAGATGTACGAGGTCAAGGAGCAGGTGAACCGGTCCGGCGCCTCCTATGTCGTCGGCCGGCTGCACATCAACCTCCCGTCCAACCTGGAATCGGTCGGCCGCTCCCGCGAGGCCGTCACGGTCCTGCGGGAGGGCGTCGAACTCTCCCGCAGGAACGGCCTGCTGGACACCCAGGCCTGGGTCTGGGGCAACCTCTCCGAGTCGCTCTACACACTCGGCCAGTGGGACGAGGCCCTTGCGGCCGCACGGAACACGCTGGCCATCGGACTCAGCGGCAAGGCGTCCGGCCTCGGCGCCTCCCGGCTGGCGCGCCTCGCCCTCGCCCTCGGTGACCTCCCCGAGGCCGGACGCCAACTGGCCGCCGCCCGCGGCCACTTCGGCACCCACGACCCCATGCCCCAGCACTCCCTGCCGCTGATGTGCACAGCGATCGGCCTGGCCGCCGGCGAGGGCCGCCTCCTCGACGCCCGCGCCGAGCTGCGGCAGGCCCTGGACATGGGCTTCGCGCCCGGCACCCAGCGCTACGCCTGGCCCCTGCTGCGCGCCGCCGCCACCGCCGAGGCCGACGCCCGCGGGCTGCCCGTCGCCGAAGCGGCCCGCGCCGAGACCGTCGAACACATCCGCACCGCCGCCAAGTCACTGGCCACCGGCGCGCCCGTCTGGCTCGCGTACGAGCAGTGGGTGCGCGCCGAACTCCGGCGCGCCGAGGGCGTGACCACGCCGCACGACTGGTCCGAGGCGGTCACCGCGTTCGAACCTCTGGAGCGCCCCTACGACCTCGCCCGCGTCCGTCACCGTCTCGCCGAGGCTCTGCTGACCTCGGGCACGGACGACGACGACCGCGACCGCGCCACGGAACTCCTCCGACTGGCCCGGGCGACCGCCGACCACCTCGGCGCGCGCCCGCTCGCCGACGCCGTCGCCCTGCTCGCCCAGCGGGCCCGCCTGACCCTGACCCACACCCGCGAAGCGTCCACCCTCGCCCCCGTCGACCCGGCGGCGGCGCTCGGCCTCACCAGCCGCGAGCGCGATGTCCTCCGCCTGGTCGCCGCCGGCCGCAGCAACCGCCAGATCGCCGAGGAACTCTTCATCTCCCCGAAGACGGCCAGCGTCCACGTCTCGAACATTCTGGCCAAGCTGGACGTCTCAGGACGGGGGGAGGCGGCGGCACTGGCGCACCGGCTGCGGCTGTTCCCACCGGAGGCCCGCGCTGCCCAGGCGGCGGGCTGACGCCTACGCTGTAAGGGATCCGGGCCGAGGGAGGCGCCGTGTTCAACATGTTCGAGGAGCTCTTCGCACCAGGCCGCAAGCACACCAACGACGAACGCAAACGCCTGGAACTGACCCGAGTGGACCTGAACGACGGCGACCCGGGCCGCGGCCCCATAGACCTGTCCTCGGGCAAGGTGGTCGTACGAATGCCGAAGCCGGAGCCCGGGCAGGAGCGGGCTGGCACGGCCGAGGAACCCATGGCCGAGCGTGCGCCCGAGTCCGAGCGTGAGCCCAGGTCCGAGCGTGAACCGAAGCCCGCGCGTGAGCCCAAGTCCGAGCCCGACGCGTCCTGAGGCTCCGCGCGCCTACTTCACCTCTGCACCTACTTCACCTCCACCTCCAGAATCCTGTCGTCCCCCTTCCCGGGGCTCCCGCGGCCGTCCGTCTCGCTCGTCGTCAGCCAGAGCTTGTCTCCGCCCGCCGAGACGACCGTGCGCAGGCGGCCGTACTTGCCCTTCAAGAAGGCCTCGGGGGCGGCGGAGGCCTTCGTGCCGTTCAGGGGGATGCGCCACAGGCGTTCGCCCTTGAGGCCGGCCATCCATATGGAGCCCTCGGCGTAGGCGATGCCGCTGGGGGAGGCCTCGTCGGTGGGCCACTGGGCGATCGGGTTGTGGTACTTGGGGTTGTCGCTCTTGCCCTCGACCACCGGCCAGCCGTAGTTGTCACCCGGCTTGATCTGGTTGAGCTCGTCCCAGGTGTCCTGGCCGAACTCGGAGGCCCACAGGCGCTGTTTGTCGTCCCAGGCGAGGCCCTGGACATTGCGATGCCCGTACGAGTAGACCACCGAGTCGCCGAAGGGATTGCCCGGCGCCGGCTCGCCGTCCGGTGTCATCCGCAGGATCTTGCCGCCCAGCGCCTTCTTGTCCTGGGCCAGCTCACGGTCACCGGTCTCACCCGCACCCGCGTACAGCATCTTGTCCGGGCCGAACGCGATCCGGCCGCCGTTGTGGATCATCCCCTTGGGGATGCCCTTGAAGATCGTGTCCGGTGCGCCCAGCTGCTCTCCGGGCGGCTTCTTCTCGTCGTACAGCATGCGGACGATGCGGTTGTCCGAGGCCGTCGTGAAGTAGGCGTAGACCATGTGGTCCGAGGCGTAGTCCGGGGAGAGCGCGATGCCCAGGAGGCCTCCCTCTCCCGCGGGCGCCACCCCGGGCACCTCGCCCATCACTGTCTTCTTGCCGGTCTTCTCGTCGACCCGGGTGATCGTCCCCTTGTCCCGCGAGGACACCAGCAGTCCGCCCTCGGGGAGCGGCGCGAGGCCCCAAGGGGTGTCGAGGTCCTCGGTGACGGTGCGCAGGACCTTCACCGAGCCCTTGGCGGGCGGTGTCGCCTCCGCGGACTGCTGGGAGGAGGGCGACCCCGGCTCCGTACTCCCGGCGTTCGGGAACGCGCTCCCGCCGCCCGACGTTCCCCCGTCGCCGGAGGAACATCCGGCTGTCACCAGGAGCGCGGCCGTGGCCAACACGGCTGTCACTGCTCGACGTTGCACCATCAAGGTCCCTTCGACGCGGCGGTCCTACTGTTCATACACCGCTCGCGATCCGCGGGTTCCCGATCACGGACAAGCAATCCGCGAATCCCCCCGCAGCCCCGGGATTCTCCTCAACTTCAGGATTCTCCTCAGCCTCCGGAGCCTTCTCAGTCCCAGGATCCCCGTGCCCCCGGCAGCCCCGCCACCTCCGCGAGGTCCTCCGCCGTCAGCCGCAGGCCGGCCGCCCCCGCGTTCTCCGTGACCCAGCGCTCCCGCTTGGCCCCCGGCACCGGGACCACGTGCGGACCCTGCGCCAGGACCCATGCCAGCGCCACCTGCGCGGGCGTGACCGCGTTCTCGTGGTCCCCGTGCCGCCGGGCGATGCGCCGCAGCCCTACGACTATGGGCTGGTTCGCGGCCATCATCTCGGCCGTGAAGCGGGGGTGGCGGGCGCGTACGTCGTCGGGTTCGAAGCCCTCGCCGGGGGTCAGCGTGCCGGTCAGGAAGCCGTTGCCGAGCGGCATCGCGGCCAGGAAACCGACCCCGCGCGCCGCGCACCACGGCAGCAGCGCGTCCAGCGCCTCCGTCGACCACACCGACAGCTCCGCCTCCACGGCGCTCACCGGGAAGACCTGTTGCACCCGCTCCAGCTGCCGGATCGTTCCGTCGTGCAGCCGGGCCCCCGAACGGCGGGCGGACCGGGCGCCCACCGCGCACAGTCCGAGCGACCGCACTTTTCCGGCCGACACGAGGTCGGCCATCGCGCCCCAGGTCTCCTCGACCGGAACCTCCGGGTCCGCGCGGTGCAGCTGATAGAGGTCGATCACGTCCGTCTGGAGGCGCCGCAGCGACGCGTCGCACGCCCGCTTCACATAGCCGGGGCGCCCATTGGCCACGATGTGCTGCTCGCCCACCAGCAGGCCGACCTTGGTCGACACGAAGGCCTCGGAGCGCCGCTCCTTGAGCACCCGCCCCACCAGCAGCTCGTTGGTGAAGGGGCCGTACATGTCGGCCGTGTCGAGCAGCGTCGAACCCCGGTCCAGCGCCGTGTGCACCGCGCGCAGGGACTCCTCACCGCGCTGCCGTGAACCGGTGTACGCCCAGCTCATCGGCATGCATCCGAGCCCGACCGCCCCCACCTCGAGCGCCGCCGCCCCGATCGTCCTGCGCTCCACCTGGCCGCACCCTCCCTTTCCTGGCACCCCCAAACTAACCTCTGCGCGCGCGGGTGCTTCGCATAGCCTCCTGACCATGACTTCCGATGTGTGGCTTCCGTTTCACGCCGACGAGATCGACGGCCTCCCCGAGGGCCTCAACTACCTCTTCTGGGACGGCGACCAGCAGTTTCCCGCGAATCCGGCCGACTGCGCGTTCTACGTCGTGCCCTATATGAAGCCGCCCGCCGTCTCGCAGCGGCCGATGTCCGAAATGGCATCGGTACGGGCCGTGCAGACCCTGTCCGCCGGTGTCGACCACGTCCTGCCGAGCCTCAAGTTCCTGCGCCCGGGCGTGCAGTTGTGCAACGCCCGCGGGGTGCACGAGGCGAGCACCGCCGAGCTCACCCTCACCCTGATCCTCGCCTCGCTGCGGGGCATCCCCGGTTTCGTACGGGGCCAGGACAAGCAGGAGTGGCGCTCGGGCTTCTATCCGGCGCTGGCCGACAAGACCGTACTGATCGTCGGGTACGGGTCGATCGGGTCCGCGATCGAGGACCGGCTCGCGCCCTTCGAGCTCGCGCGGGTGGCGCGCGTCGCGCGCTCCGAGCGCACCACGGCGCGCGGTCCTGTGCATCCGCTCACGGAACTGCCTTCTCTGCTGCCCGAGGCCGACGTCGTGGTGCTGTCGACGCCCCTCACGGAGAGCACGCGTGGCCTGGTGAACGCCGATTTCCTGTCCCGGATGAAGGACGGCGCGCTCCTCGTGAACGTCGCCCGCGGCCCCGTCGTCGACACGAAGGCGCTCCTCGCCGAGCTGGAGAACGGGCGCATCACCGCGGCCCTCGACGTCACCGATCCCGAGCCGCTGCCCCAGGGACACCCCTTGTGGCACGCGCCCGGCGTGCTCATCAGCCCCCATGTCGGCGGGCCCACCTCGGCGTTCCTGCCGCGCGCCAAGCGGCTCCTGGTGGACCAGTTGAACCGTTTCGTGAACCGGGAGCCGCTGCGCAACGTGGTCCTCACTACCGGCGCTTGAGTCGCGTCCCGTCCGCGCCTCGTCCGCTCACCGTTCGCTTCGAGCACCCTCCGCAGTTCCCCGAATGCGGGCAGTACCGACATCCTCCCTGGTCGTCACGGAGCGTAGAGGAACTATGTCCCTGAGTGACGAGACTGGTGTATCGTCCCGACAGGGGCTGCGCCGCGCACCGTTCGGCGCCGGGGACGGACATTTCAGACTGCGAGGGGGGCGACGGGCGATGCACGGCCTATGGACCAACGATCCGACGCGGCGGGGCCGCCGACGACCCTGGCGCGCGGCCACGCGCAGACGCGGCCACAGCGGCCATGGTGGCCACGGTGGCCATCACCACCGCAGGCACAGCGGCCGCCGGAGGCATGCGCACCCAGCGCACGGGGACCAGCGGGACCCCGGGGTGCGGACAGGGTGGGCCCGGTGAGCTCCCCCGGGGCGCTGCTGACCCGTCGGCCGGCACTCGGCGGGACGGGCCTGTTCTCGCAACTCGTACTGGCCCTGGTGTGCGCGGGATACGCCGTCGGTTCCGCGCTCGGCTGGGGCTCCGCGAGCCTCGCGCTGATCATGGGTGACTTCGGGCTGAGCGCCGCCGCCGGAACCGCGGCGGTCTCCTGCTTCCGCTACGCCCGCAGTCGCCGCAGCTGCTTTCGACCCGCGTGGCTGCTGTTCGCCCTCTCCTCCGCCATGGCCTCGCTCGGCAACCTGGTGTGGGGGTGGTACGAGGTCGTCCTCGACCGCCCAGTGCCCAGCCCGAGCTATGCCGACCTGTTCTTCCTGTGCTTCGCGCCACCCGCCATCGTAGGACTGCTCGTGCTCGCCAAGAGGCCCGTCACCAAGGCGGGTTGGGTGTGCCTCGCGCTGGACGCCTGGCTGATCGGCGGCTCGCTGCTCACGCTGTCCTGGAGCCTCGCGCTCGCCCAGGCCGCGAAGTTCGACGGGCCGAGCGTCGCGCACACCGCGCTGTCGCTGGCGTACCCGCTGCTGGACATCGCGCTCGTCAGCATGGTGCTCGCGCTGCACTTCCGACGCTCGTCGGTGAACAGATCGGCGGTGAATACGGCGATCGGGGCACTCGCCCTGACCGTGATGTGCGACGCCCTGTTCACCTCGCCCCTCCTGCACAACAACTACCACTCCGGTCAGCTCCTCGACGCGGGATGGTTCGCCGGCTCGCTGCTCCTCGCGTACGCCCCCTGGGTCGGCACCCGGCATGGGCAGCCGGACGACGACGGGCACGCGCGCGTGGTGCACGAACACATCCCGGGGCAGCGCCAAGAGGGCCAGCACCAAGACAGACAGCACGGACAGCAAGGGCAGCTCGGACAGCAAGTGCAACGGCACGAAGGTCAGCAAGGGGGCCACGCGTACGTGCTCCCGCAGGGAGGAGGCCACAACCGGTACCCGGCCACGCGCCCGATCGCCGGATCACTGGCCGCGCTCACGCCCTATCTGGCCGCCGCCGTCTGCACGTTGGGGATCCTCTACAACGTCCTCAACGGGCGCAACGTGGACCGCGTGGTGCTCATCACCGCCGGCCTGGTCGTCCTCGCCCTCGTCGTGCGCCAGGGCATCATGCTGCTCGACAACATCACCCTCACCCAGGAGCTGGCCCAGAAGGAGAACCACTTCCGCTCCCTGGTGCAGGGCTCCAGCGATGTCATCATGATCGCCGCGCCCAACGGGATCCTGAGGTACGTCAGCCCGGCCGCCGCCGGGGTCTACGGACGCGACGCCGACGAACTCGTCGGCAATGAGCTCGCTTCGCTCATCCACCCCGAAGACCTTGGCTGTGTAGTTCACGAAGTACGACGTTTCTTGGCAGCCAGCCACGCCGAGGAACCCACCACCCGGATCGAGTGCCGTTTCAGGTCGGGCGACGGCGGCTGGCTCAATGTGGAGTCCACCGTCAACCGGCACCAGGGCGGCCTCATCTTCAACAGCCGTGACGTGACCGAACGGGTCCGCCTGCAGGCGCAGTTGCAGCACAACGCCGAGCACGACCCGCTCACCGACCTGCCCAACCGCGCGCTGTTCAGCCAGCGCGTCCAGCAGGCCCTGTCCGGCCGCCGCTCCACCGACCGCGGCACGGCCGTTCTCTTCATCGACCTCGACGGCTTCAAGGCCGTCAACGACACGATCGGGCACCAGGCCGGCGACGAGCTCCTCGTCCAGGCCGCCCGCAGACTCCAGGACTCGGTGCGGCACGGCGACACCGCCGCCCGCCTCGGCGGCGACGAGTTCGCGGCCCTGATCGTCGGCGACGGCACCCGCGACCGCACCGCGCGCGAACACCACATCCTGGAGCTCGCCGACCGGCTCAGGGTCAGGCTCTCGCAGCCGTACGCCATCGACGGCAACGATGTCCGTGTCGCCGCGTCCATCGGGGTGGCCTTCGCCGAACCGGGCCTCGGCGCGGGTGAGCTGCAGCGCAACGCCGACCTGGCCATGTACCGCGCCAAGGCGGCGGGCAAGGGACGCGTCGAGCTGTACGCGCCCCAGATGCAGCAGGACGTCGTACGGAAGGCGGAGCTGGCGACCAGACTGCGCTCCGCGCTCCAGGACGGCGAGTTCATGCTGCTGCACCAGCCCGTGGTATCGCTGGAAGACGGCCGGATCGTATCGGTCACCTCGCAGGCGCGCTGGCGCTCCTCCCAGGGCGTGCTGTTCACACCAGCCGAGTTCCTGCGCGTCGCCGAGGACAGCGACAAGACCGCCGAGCTGGGCCGCTGGATGCTCGAAGAAGCCGTGGAGCAGGCCGCCCAGCGCGCCGCCGCGGGCGTCACCGTGCCCGTCGCCGTCCGGATGAACGCCCGGCGGCTGCTGGACCGCTCGCTGCCCCTCGGCTCCGTGGAAGCCCTGCTGACCCGGCACGGGCTGCCCTCCGGTGCCCTGATCGTCGAGCTGTCCGACACCGACCCCCGGGTCCCCCTGGACGAGCTGGAGCGCAGGCTGAACGCGCTCAGGCGGCTCGGCGTCCGGGTCGCCCTGGACGGCTTCGGCAGCGGGTATGCCGCCATCACGGCCCTCAGGAGGCTCCCCGTCGACGTGCTCAAGCTCGACAGGAGTCTCGTCGAGGGGGTCGTCGAGTCCGCCCGGCTGCACAAGATCACCAGCGGGCTGCTGCGGATCGCCACCGACCTGGGGCTGCAGTCCGTGGCCGACGGGGTGGACCTTCCGGAGCAGGTCATCGCCCTGCGCGCGATGGGCTGCACGCACGGGCAGGGCATGGCCTTCTCCGGGCCGCTGGACGAGTACCGGCTGCGCCGGGCGCTGTCTTCCGGCCACTATCCGGTGCCGCACGGGCCGGTCGAGCCGGCGTTCGCGGGCGGCGGCTCAGGGGTGTATACGAGTGGTGTGCCCGCAGTTTTCGGGGGCGGTACGGCCCTCCGCTCACATAATGAGACTCCCGTCCCACCCACTTGACAGTCAGTGCGTGCCGGGGGGAGGGTCAATGCCATGCGCACCCGAATTCTCGTACTTGGAAAGCGCGTCGGCTGAAGCTGGTGACCACCGGACCGACCCGGAACACCCAGCGACCGCACCCGGCGCGCTCCCCTCGCTTGCCTCACGGCACGAGGGGTTTTTTGTTGCACAGGTGCCTGTCGAGCAACAACCGCACACCCGCACAAAACTCGCAAAAACCCTCAGCATCGAGAAGAGAATGCCGATGACCGAGCAGGCCACCGGGGCCCACCATCCGCAGCCGCGGCCCCGTTCCGGAGGACAGCAGTCCGCCCCCGAGCACGTCACGGGTGCGCAGTCCCTCATCCGCTCGCTTGAGGAGGTCGGGGCCGACACGGTATTCGGCATTCCCGGCGGTGCGATCCTCCCGGCCTACGACCCGCTGATGGACTCGAAGCGCGTGCGGCACGTGCTCGTCCGCCACGAGCAGGGCGCGGGTCACGCGGCCACCGGTTACGCGCAGGCCACCGGCAGAGTCGGCGTGTGCATGGCCACCAGCGGCCCGGGTGCCACCAACCTGGTCACTCCGATCGCCGACGCCCACATGGACTCCGTGCCCATGGTCGCGATCACCGGCCAGGTCGCCTCCAAGGCGATCGGCACGGACGCCTTCCAGGAGGCGGACATCGTCGGCATCACCATGCCGATCACCAAGCACAACTTCCTGGTGACCAAGGCCGAGGACATCCCGCGGACGATCGCGGAGGCCTTCCACATCGCCTCCACCGGCCGCCCGGGTCCCGTCCTCGTCGACATCGCCAAGGACGCCCTCCAGGCGCAGACCACCTTCCAGTGGCCGCCCACCCAGGACCTGCCCGGCTACCGCCCGGTGACCAAGCCGCACGCCAAGCAGATCCGCGAGGCCGCGAAGCTGATCACCCAGGCGAAGCGGCCCGTCCTCTACGTCGGCGGCGGCGTCCTCAAGGCGAAGGCCACCGCCGAGCTGAAGGTCCTCGCAGAACTCACCGGAGCGCCCGTCACCACCACCCTGATGGCGCTCGGCGCATTCCCCGACAGCCACCCGCTGCACGTGGGAATGCCGGGCATGCACGGTGCGGTCACCGCCGTCACCGCGCTGCAGAAGGCCGACCTGATCGTCGCCCTCGGAGCCCGCTTCGACGACCGTGTCACCGGCAAGCTGGACAGCTTCGCCCCGTTCGCCAAGATCGTGCACGCCGACATCGACCCGGCGGAGATCGGCAAGAACCGCGCCGCCGACGTGCCGATCGTCGGTGACGCCCGCGAGGTCATCGCCGACCTGGTCCAGGCCGTGCAGAAGGAGCACAGCGAGGGTCACGCCGGCGACTACACCGCCTGGTGGAAGGACCTGAACCGCTGGCGCGAGACGTACCCGCTCGGCTACGACCAGCCGGAGAACGGCTCGCTCTCGCCGCAGCAGGTCATCGAGCGCATCGGGCAGCTCGCGCCCCAGGGCACGATCTTCGCGGCGGGCGTCGGCCAGCACCAGATGTGGGCCGCGCACTACGTCCAGTACGAGCAGCCCGCGACCTGGCTGAACTCCGGCGGCGCCGGAACGATGGGCTACGCGGTCCCGGCCGCGATGGGCGCCAAGGCGGGCCAGCCGGACCGTACGGTCTGGGCGATCGACGGTGACGGCTGCTTCCAGATGACCAATCAGGAGCTCACCACCTGCGCCCTGAACAACATCCCGATCAAGGTCGCCATCATCAACAACGGCGCCCTCGGGATGGTCCGCCAGTGGCAGACCCTCTTCTACAACCAGCGCTACTCCAACACCGTGCTGCACTCCGGCCCCGACGCGACCGGCAAGGAGCCGAGCGCCGGCACCCGCGTCCCCGACTTCGTGAAGCTGTCGGAGGCCATGGGCTGCTACGCGATCCGCTGCGAGTCCGTGGACGACCTCGACAAGGTCATCGAAGAGGCGAACTCGATCAACGACCGCCCGGTCGTGATCGACTTCATCGTCCACGAGGACGCGATGGTGTGGCCGATGGTCGCCGCCGGCACCTCGAACGACGAGATCATGGCCGCCCGGGACGTCCGCCCCGACTTCGGCGACAACGAAGACGACTGAGAGCCGTAGGAAAAGGAACGAGACCCATGTCCAAGCACACGCTCTCCGTCCTGGTCGAGAACAAGCCCGGTGTCCTCGCCCGGATCACCGCCCTGTTCTCGCGCCGCGGCTTCAACATCGACTCGCTCGCGGTCGGTGTCACCGAGCACCCCGAGATCTCCCGCATCACCATCGTGGTGAACGTGATCGAGGCACTCCCGCTCGAACAGGTCACCAAGCAGCTCAACAAGCTCGTCAACGTTCTGAAGATCGTCGAGCTGGAGCCGTCCTCGGCGGTTCAGCGCGAACTCGTTCTGGTGAAGGTGCGCGCCGACAACGAGACGCGCTCCCAGATCGTCGAGATCGTCCAGCTGTTCCGCGCCAAGACCGTGGACGTCTCCCCGGAGGCCGTCACCATCGAGGCCACCGGCGGCAGCGACAAGCTGGAGGCCATGCTCAAGATGCTGGAGCCGTTCGGCATCAAGGAGCTCGTCCAGTCCGGCACGATCGCGATCGGACGCGGGGCGCGTTCGATCACGGACCGGTCGCTGCGCGCGCTGGACCGATCAGCCTGATCCTTGGTAGGGGCGGTCGGTGATCGCCGACCGCCCGCATACCGAGACCCGAAAACTTCCCTTCCCCCGCCCGCCGTACGGTGGGACGCAACACCGCACACCAAGGAGAACCCCAGTGGCCGAGCTGTTCTACGACGACGACGCCGACCTGTCCATCATCCAGGGCCGCAAGGTCGCGGTCATCGGCTACGGCAGCCAGGGCCACGCCCACGCGCTGTCGCTGCGCGACTCGGGTGTCGACGTCCGCGTCGGTCTGCACGAGGGCTCCAAGTCCAAGGCGAAGGCCGAGGAGCAGGGCCTGCGCGTGGTGACGCCGTCGGAGGCCGCCGCCGAGGCCGACGTCATCATGATCCTGGTGCCGGACCCGATCCAGGCGCAGGTCTACGAGGAGTCCATCAAGGACAACCTGAAGGACGGCGACGCGCTGTTCTTCGGCCACGGCCTGAACATCCGCTTCGGCTTCATCAAGCCCCCGGCCGGCATCGACGTCTGCATGGTCGCGCCGAAGGGCCCGGGTCACCTGGTCCGCCGCCAGTACGAGGAGGGCCGCGGCGTTCCGTGCATCGCGGCCGTGGAGCAGGACGCGACCGGTTCCGCGTTCCCGCTGGCTCTGTCGTACGCCAAGGGCATCGGCGGCACCCGTGCCGGCGTCATCAAGACGACGTTCACCGAGGAGACCGAGACCGACCTGTTCGGTGAGCAGGCCGTCCTGTGCGGTGGTACGGCGGCGCTGGTCAAGGCGGGCTTCGAGACGCTGACCGAGGCCGGCTACCAGCCGGAGATCGCGTACTTCGAGTGCCTCCACGAGCTGAAGCTCATCGTCGACCTCATGTACGAGGGCGGCCTGGAGAAGATGCGCTGGTCGGTCTCCGAGACCGCCGAGTGGGGCGACTACGTCACGGGCCCGCGGATCATCACGGACGCCACCAAGGCCGAGATGAAGAAGGTCCTCGCCGAGATCCAGGACGGGACGTTCGCCCGTGAGTGGATGGCCGAGTACCACGGCGGTCTGAAGAAGTACAACGAGTACAAGAGCCAGGACGAGAAGAGCCTCCTGGAGACCACCGGCAAGGAGCTCCGCAAGCTCATGTCGTGGGTGAACGACGAGGCGTAAGCCGTACGACGCGGGGGCCGGGGCAGGACGCCCCGGCCCCTTCGTCGAACCCCGGGTAACGCCGGTGAACACGGCGTTGTCCATCCCGTCCAGCCACGGACGGGTGATCCTTCCGCAGCGGCGTAAGACGACCACCGCGACGCCACTACACTGCTGCACAACATACGCGTCAGGCCCACAGCGTCGTGCGTCTTCCACGCGGCTCAAGCGACCCCGAGGGGCCGCGACAACCCTCCACCGCCTGCGGCCGTCGGGACGGCCGTCCGCATTGGACCTGTGAGGACTCACGTGAGCTCGAAACCTGTCGTACTCATCGCTGAAGAGCTGTCGCCCGCGACCGTCGACGCCCTGGGCCCGGACTTCGAGATCCGGCACTGCAACGGCGCGGACCGCGCCGAACTGCTGCCCGCGATCGCCGACGTCGACGCGATCCTGATCCGTTCGGCCACCAAGGTCGACGCCGAGGCCGTGGCCGCGGCCAAGAAGCTGAAGGTCGTCGCACGAGCCGGCGTCGGCCTGGACAACGTGGACGTCTCCGCCGCCACCAAGGCCGGCGTGATGGTCGTCAACGCCCCCACCTCGAACATCGTGACCGCGGCCGAGCTGGCCTGCGGTCTGCTGCTGGCCACCGCGCGCCACATCCCCCAGGCCAACACGGCGCTGAAGAACGGCGAGTGGAAGCGCTCGAAGTACACGGGCGTCGAGCTGGCCGAGAAGACCCTCGGTGTCGTCGGCCTCGGCCGCATCGGCGCCCTGGTCGCGCAGCGCATGTCGGCGTTCGGCATGAAGGTCGTCGCGTACGACCCCTACGTACAGCCCGCGCGCGCCGCGCAGATGGGCGTCAAGGTCCTCTCGCTCGACGAGCTGCTCGAGGTCTCCGACTTCATCACCGTGCACCTGCCGAAGACCCCCGAGACGGTCGGTCTCATCGGCGACGAGGCGCTGCACAAGGTCAAGCCGTCGGTGCGGATCGTCAACGCCGCGCGTGGCGGGATCGTCGACGAGGTGGCGCTGTACTCGGCGCTCAAGGAGGGCCGCGTCGCGGGCGCCGGCCTGGACGTGTACTCCAAGGAGCCCTGCACGGACTCCCCGCTCTTCGAGCTCGACGAGGTCGTCTGCACCCCGCACCTCGGCGCCTCCACGGACGAGGCGCAGGAGAAGGCCGGTATCTCCGTCGCCCGTTCGGTGCGCCTCGCCCTCGCCGGTGAGCTGGTCCCGGACGCGGTGAACGTCCAGGGCGGCGTCATCGCCGAGGACGTCAAGCCGGGCCTGCCGCTCGCCGAGAAGCTCGGCCGCATCTTCACCGCCCTCGCGGGCGAGGTCGCGGTCCGCCTCGACGTCGAGGTGTACGGCGAGATCACCCAGCACGACGTCAAGGTGCTCGAACTCTCCGCGCTCAAGGGCGTCTTCGAGGACGTCGTCGACGAGACGGTGTCGTACGTCAACGCCCCGCTGTTCGCGCAGGAGCGCGGCGTCGAGGTCCGTCTGACCACGTCGAGCGAGTCCCCGGACCACCGCAACGTCGTCACCGTGCGCGGCACGCTCAGCGACGGCCAGGAGGTCTCGGTCTCCGGCACGCTCGCCGGTCCCAAGCACCTCCAGAAGATCGTCGCGGTCGGTGACTACGACGTGGACCTGGCCCTGGCCGACCACATGGTCGTGCTGAGCTACGAGGACCGTCCCGGTGTCGTCGGTACCGTCGGCCGCATCTTCGGCGAGGCGGGCATCAACATCGCCGGCATGCAGGTCGCCCGCGCGGCCGCCGGCGGCGAGGCCCTCGCGGTCCTCACCGTCGACGACACGGTCCCGCAGGCCGTCCTGTCCGAGGTCGCCGAGGAGATCGGCGCCACGTCGGCGCGGTCGGTGAACCTCGTCTGAGGTTCGTTGTACGACGCCGTCCTGTACGACGGCTTCCTGTACGGCAGTTGAGGGCCGGGGCACCTTCGGGTGGCCCGGCCCTCGGTCGTACGGCACGTCACGTGGACGCCCGTACGACACGTCATGTGGACGCTGTCGCCCCCGGTTCGACCAGGCCCTCGCGATAGGCGATGGCCACGGCCTCCGTGCGGCTCGCGGCCCCCAGCTTGGCCAGGATGTTGGACACGTGTACGCTCGCCGTCTTGCCCGTGATGAACAGCTCCTCGCCGATCTGACGGTTGGTCCGCCCCCGGGCGAGCAGCCGCAGGACATCGCCCTCCCGGGCGGTCAGCAGGGGAATCCGCTCCGCAGCGGACGGCGCCCCGTCGAGCCGCCCGCGCCGGATGAGGGCGTCCAGGGCCTCGCGCAGCGGCACCGCGCCGAGGCGCACGGCGGTGTCGCGGGCCGCGCGGGCCCGCGCGGCCGCCTCCTCACGGCGGTCCGCGGCCAACAGCGCCTCGGCCAGCCGCCGCTCGCAGCGCGCGAGCTCGTACGGATCGCCGTACCCGAACGCGGCGACGGCCTTCTCCCAGGCCGCCACGTCCGGCCCCGACCGCGCGCGCAGCCACTCCGCCTCGGCGCGGGCCAGCCATGCCAGCCCCTCCGGGCCCTGCCGCGAGCCGTCCTCGCCCTTGGCCGCCGTGGCCCGGGCCACCTCCACCAGCTCGGTGGCGGTGCCGGCCCAGCGGCGCGCCCCCGCCTCGTCGCCGGTCAGCCGCAGCTCCGCGGCCGTGTCGGCGACCGCGGACAGGGCGAGCGCGGCGAGCCGCACACCGACGTCGGGCCGGTCGGTGGCTGTGTCGCCGGTGATCGTCGCGAGGGTGCCTCGCATCCACTCGACGGCGCCCTCGGCGTCCCCTCGTACGGCGGCGTCGTCGGTCAGCGCGATGCCCGCGACGACCGTGGCCATCCAGTCGAACGGCCCGTCGAGGAGGGCGCGGGCGCGGTCGGCGGCGTCCTCATCGCCGCGCGCCAGGGCGACATACAGAGCGGGCCCGGTCGCGAACCCGCCCGCGGCGGGCAGCCGTTCGGCGTCCGCGGCGGCCGCCCGGGCGCACTCGTCCCAGCGGCCCAGCGTGTAGAGCACCAGGGACTGGAGGTAGCGCAGCTCCAGGGCGTACGGCGAGGAGAGGAGACCGGCGCGGCGGGCGCGGTCCAGGCCGTCGGAGAGCGAGGTCAGGCACTCGTCGAGGTCACCGGATTCGTAGCACCCGACGGCCAGGTTGTAGAGCGCGCGCATCTCGACCGGGATGTTGCCGGCGCCCCGGGCCAGCTCGCGGGCCGCCCGCAGCCGGTCCCGGCCCTGCGGCGTACGCCGGTTGTGCGCGTCCAGGCCGACCAGGGAGATCATCAAGTCGGCCTGGGCGTCGGCCAGCCGGAGCTCCTCGGCGGTGCGCAGCGCCTGCCGGGCGACCCGCGCGGCGTCCTCGTCCTTCCCCACGTACCGCGCCGCCATGGCGTGGGTCGCCGCCGCCCACACCCAGGTGTACGACGGGGGGTCGGCGGGGATCATGGCGAGCGCCTCGCTGCTGTACGTGAACGCGGCCTCCAGGTTGTCGATGCGCAGCAGGTTGCCCGCGAGCGTGTAGCGGACACGGGCGGCGAGTTCGGAGTCCGCGTCCGAGCCGGCCCTGGCGAGGGCGGCGCGGGTGAGGTGGACCGCCCGGTGGGTCTCGCCGGCGCGCGCGGCGGCAGCGGAGGCGCGCAGGGTGAGGGTCACCGAGTCGCCGTCCTCGGGGCGGGCGGCAGAGTCCACCGAGGGCCACAGCTCAAGTGCAGTCTCCAGATGGCGCAGCTCCTCGGCGGGCGCGCCGACCCGCTGGGCGTGGTCGGCGGCTTCGAGTGAGGCCGTGAGCGCGTCGGCGAGGTCGTGACTCTCGCGCGAGTGGTGGGCCCGCTCCGCCGCGCGCTCCGCCGAACGGCCGTGCCCGGCAAGGAGTTTGGCGAACGCCCCGTGCAGTCTGACCCGCTCGCCGGGCAGCAGATCGGCGTACACCGCCTCGCGGGTGAGGGCGTGCCGGAACGAGTACGCGGCGTCTTCGTCGGGGACCAGCAGTTGCCGGCCGACGGCCTCGCGCAGCGCCGACTCCAGCTCGTCCTCCGGCAGTTGTACGGCGTCACGCAGCAGGCCGTGCTCGACGCGGCGCCCGGCGACGGCGGCCGTGCGCAGCACCTGCTGGGCGGTCTCGGAGAGCTGCTCGATGCGGATGAGGAGGACGTCGGCCAGGCCGCTCGGCATGGCGGGCGAGGCCGGGTCGAAGTCGCCGGGCAGGGCGGCGAGCAGTTCCTCCGCGTAGAAGGCGTTGCCCTCGGCGCGGTCGACGATACGGCGGACCGTGGCGTCCGGCAGTGGGTCCGTGCCCAACGCCCTTACGAGACGGGCCACTTCGGCGTCCGCCATCGGCCGCAGCTCCACCCGGTCGACGGCGGGCAGCCGGATCAGCTCGGCGAGGAGAGGACGCAGGGGGTGGCGGCGGTGCAGGTCGTCCGCGCGGTACGAGGCGAAGACCGCCAGGCGGCGGGCGGGGGCGCCGGGTCGCGGGCGCTGGAGGAGGCCGCGGCTGAGCAGGAAACGGAGGAGGTCCCGGGAGGACTGGTCCGCCCAGTGGAGGTCTTCGAGGACCAGCAGGAGCGGGGTGATGTCGGCGAGGTCGGCGAGGAGGCCGGCCATGCCCTCGAAGAGTTGCAGCCGGCTGCCGGGGTCCGGCGCGGTGCCGGTGCCGCTGCCGAGGAGGCGGTCCACGGCCGGGTGCGCCGCGAAGGCGGGGGCGAACCGGTCGTCGGCGGCCAGGACGCCGAGGATCTCCGTGAACGGCAGGTACGGCAGGCCCACGTCGCCCAGGTCCACGCAGTGGCCGGTGAGGACGGTCATGCCGGTGGCCGCGGCCTGGGTGGCGGCCTCCGCCAGCGTGCGGGTCTTGCCGACGCCGGCGTCGCCCCCGACCAGGACGGCGCGGGGGTCGCCGGCCCGGGCCCGCTCCAGCACGCCGGTGAGCCGGGCGAGTTCGTCCTCCCGGCCGATGAACGGCGTACCGAATGTCTGTGCCACGGGGGCCATCCTGGCATGCGGGGCTGACAGGGTGGGCTTGTCCGTTGGCTGCGGGCCGGTGGGGGCTGGTCGCGCAGTTCCCCGCGCCCCTAGAAGCGGGGCTGCGCCCCGCAACCCCCGGCCGCCCTGGTTCTTCGTCTGCGGGCCGGTGGGGGCCGTTCGCGCCCACGCGGCGGAGCCGCATATCGACACAGCCCCGCGCCCCTAAAAGGGGCGCGGGGAACTGCGCAATCTTTTGAGCGGGGGTCTGGGGGCGCAGCCCCCAGGGATGGGACGGGTAGGGGCGGCGGGGGCGAAAGAACGCGGCCCTCTCAGACGAGGGACTCCGCAGCTTCCGGAGCCTCGGTCTCGTGGACGTTCACCTTGCGGAGCGTCGCCGTGGCCAGGGCCGCCGCGCCCAGCAGCAGGATCACGCCAGCGATGGCCGCGGCCTGCATACCGCTGGTGAACGCCTCCCGTGCGGCCGTCGCCAGCGCCTGGCCCGCGTCGCCCGGCAGTTGGTGGGCGACGGCCAGGGCGCCGCCGAGGGTCTCGTGGGCCGCGGCCGGGGCGCCGGACGGGATGTCGTGGCGGTAGACCGCGGTGCCGATGGAGCCGAGGACGGCCATGCCCAGGGCGCCGCCGAACTCCGCGCCCGTCTCCAGCAGGGAGGAGGCGGCGCCCGCGTTGCCGACGGGGACGGTGCCCAGCGCCAGGTCCATCATCTGGGACATCACGGTGACGATTCCCGAGGCGAGGACGCCCGCGCCGGCCAGGACCAGCCATATCGAGTCGGTGCCGGCGAGCGCCAGCAGCCCGTACCCGCACGCGGCGGTGACGAAGCCGCCGGAGACGACGTGGGCGCGGTGCACACCCTTCTGCACGAGCTGCGCGGCGACCGGCGCGGCCACGCCGACCAGCACGGTGGGGAGCAGCGCCCACAGCGCGGCCTCCATGGAGCTCTTGCCGAGCACGGACTGGAGGTACTGGGTGGTGAAGTACGCCGAACCCAGCATCCCGAAGGAAGCGATGAGGTTGAGGACGACGGCGGGGGCGAAGCCGTGGCCGCGGAACAGGGCCGGGGAGATCAGCGGGGACTTCGCGGTGCGCTGGCGGTGGACGAAGAGGACGGCGAAGAGCAGGCCGACGGTGATCGAGACGACGTAGCGGACGTTCCAGCCCTCGGAGGGGATCTCCTTGACGCCGTAGATGACGGGCAGCACGGCGGCCATGGACAGCGGCACGCTCAGCAGGTCGAAGCGGCCGGGCTCCGGATTCTTGGACTCGGGCAGCAGGATCGGGCCGAGGACCAGCAGCAGCACCATCGCGGGCAGGTTGACCAGGAAGACCGAGCCCCACCAGAAGTACTCGACGAGGACACCGCTCATCACCGAACCGAGCGCGATACCACCGGTCATGACGCCGGACCACATACCGATCGCCTTCGCGCGCTGACCGGGATCCGTGAACATCGTCCGGATGATCGCCATCGTCGACGGCATCAGGGTCGCGCCGCCGATGCCGAGGAGAGCGCGGGCCGCGATCAGGGTCTCGGCGCTGTTGGCGTACGCCGCTATCACCGAGGCGGTGCCGAAGGCGGCGGCGCCGAAGAGGAGGAGCTTGCGGCGGCCGATGCGGTCGCCGAGCGAACCCATCGTCATCAGCAGACCGGCGAGCACGAACGCGTAGATGTCGAAGATCCAGAGCTGCTGGGTGCCGCTCGGCTCCAGGTCCGCGCTGATCGCGGGGATCGCGAAGTAGAGGACCGAGACGTCCATCGAGACCAGGAGCAGCGGAAGCATCAGGACGCCGAGGGCGGTCCATTCGCGGCGGCCGGCGAGGGCGCCGGGTGCGGGGGTGGAGCTCGTCGGGTTCGTCGAGTTCTTCGTCATGGCAGGGACTGTACGGGCGTCTTAAACGCTTGTCTAGTACGAGCGTGTAAGACAGTTGATTAGGACGTCGGTCTGGGACGGTTGTATGGATCGGGGGGTACGCTGGCTCGCATGGGACACCGTGAGGATCTGCTCGAAGGCGCCAAGCGCTGCCTGCTGGAAAAGGGGTTCGCGCGCACGACGGCGCGCGACATCGTGAAGGAGTCCGGGACGAACCTGGCGTCCATCGGCTACCACTACGGATCGAAGGACGCGCTGCTCGCGGCGGCGTACGTCGATCTGATCTCGAACGTCGGCGACACGTTCGAAGGCTTCGGCGGGGGCGCCGTGGCAGGGGAGCCGGGCTCCCTCGAACGCTTCCAGGAGGTCTGGGCGAACGTCACCAAGTCCTTCGTCGAGGCCCGCCCGATCTGGATGCTCACCTTTGAGGTCATCACCAACGCCGACCGGCTGCCCACGGTCCGCGAGCTCTTGGTGAAGGCCTCGGACGAGGGGCGCCGGGGAATCATCCCCTTGCTCATGGGCGGATCCGAGGCCGACGTCGACGACGAGACGCTGCGCTCGCTCGGCGGCTTCTATCAGACGCTGCTCAACGGGCTCTGCGTGCAGTGGCTTTTCGACGCGGGGTCGGCGACGACCGCGGAGCAGTTGACCGAGGGGCTGCGGCGGGTGATCGACGCGGCGGAGAAATCGGGCGGCTGAGGCGTCAGGCCGGTACGAGTCGGCCCTCGCGCGTCTCGATCGCGGGGTCCGCGAAGTGGCGTACGGCGGTCAATGATTCTCCCTCGGGCTGCCCGCCCGCCGGTCCCGGCAGGCCGGGATCAGTGCCACCAGCATCAGTACGGCCGTCGCGGCGAACGCCGACGGATAGCCCGTCCACCCGGCGACCGCGCCGAAGCCGACCGCGCCGGCGCCCATGCCGCCGTCGTACGCGAGGTTCCACAGGGCGGTGACGGTGCTGTATCCGGACGCCGGGACCCGTGCGTACATCAGGGTCAGCGTGGCGTTCTGGGCGATGCCGAAGCCGATGCCGAAGACGGTCACCCCGGCGAGGACGGCGACCGGGCTGGAGGTCAGCGCCGTGATCAGCATGCCGAGGGAGGAGAGGAGCAGGGCGGGCAGTACGAGGTGCGCGGAGCCGTGCCGGTCGGCGTGACGGCCCGCCGTCCAGCGGGCCGCGGTCGACGCGGCGGGCTGGACGAAGAGGGCCACGGCGACGACCCCCGTGTGCGCGGCGGGGACGGCGAGCGGCAGGAAGGTGACGATGATCCCGGTCGCGAGCGCGGTGGTCGCGAACACCACGGCAGGGCGGACCAGGCCCCCGGTGCGCAGGCCGGCCACCACGCCCACCGGCTTCCCCGACGTCAACTCCCGGTCCGGCAGGCCCGGTACGGAGGCGATCGCGGCCAGCGCGGCGACGCCCGCGGTCACGGCGACGGGCGTGTACCCCACGTGCGCGGCGAGCCACACGCCCAGCGGCAGGGCGATCAGCGACGGTACGCCGGAGACGAGGCCCACCAGTGCCAGACCCTCGCCGCGGCGCTCGGCAGGGATCAGCGACGCGGTGAGCGCGCCGCCCGCCACGAGAGTAAGCGCGAAACCCAGGCCGCGGACCAGGCAGACCGCCGTGACCCACACCAGGGAGTGGGAGACGGTCAGGACGAGCGCGGGCGCGCCGAGCAGGCAGAGCCCGGCGACCAGCGCGACGCGGTAGCCACGGCGGGCGACGAAGCGGGGAGCGGCCAGTTCACCGAGGACCGTGGAGAGCATCAGGGCGCCGGTGGCGAGGCCCGCGCCCGACGCCGTCGCGTAACGGGGGACGACCGACAGCAGCAGGAAGAAGCTCACCGAGGAGCCGATCAGGCTCACGAAACGGAGCATCAACGGGCGGGTGAGGAGGGGCGGCCGGTCGGCGGGCCCCGGCGCGGTCGGCGCGGTCGATGGGGGCGTCGGAGGTGTCGGGGGCGTCGGCGGAGTCGGCGGAGTCGTCATGGGAACGACGCTAGGCACCGGGCGGACCGCCGGTAAGCTCCAATTCCATGCCTCCGCAGTGGGCCGGTCTGTCGCCCGAACTGCTCCTGTCCGTCGACCGGGGCAGCTGTGAGCAGTTGCGCGCGCAGCTCGAACGGCAGCTGCGCGACGCGATCCGCACCGGTCGGCTGGGCGCCGGCGAACGTCTCCCGTCCTCCCGTGAACTCGCCCGCGAGCTCGGCCTGTCGAGGGGACTGGTCCAGGACTGCTACGCCCAACTCCAGGCGGAGGGCTACCTTGTGACGCGCGTCGGCTCCGCCACCCGGGTCGCGGCAGGCGCCCATGTGCCGCCCGCGCCCCCCTCCGCGCACCCGGCGGCCCCGCGCCTGATTGCCGACTTCCGGCACGGCGTACCGGACTTGGGCGGTTTCCCGCTCGCCGACTGGCTCTGGGCGCTGCGCGAGGCGGGCCGCGCCATGCCGACGACAGAGCTCGACTACGGCGATCCGCGCGGCAGTTCGGCCCTGCGCGAGGTCATCGCCGGCTATCTGCGCCGGGTGCGTGCCGCCGCGGCCGACCCCGAGCGGATCGTGGTCTGTTCCGGCTATGCGCAGGGCCTCGGGCTCGCGTTGCGCAGCCTGGCGCGGAGCGGTGTGCGGGTCGTGGCGTACGAGGACCCGGGCGGGCCAGCCACCGCGACGGCCGCCGCCGAGGCTGTCGGACTCACGGCGGTGCCCGTCCCGGTCGACGACGACGGCATCGACGTACGGGCGCTCGACGCGACCGGAGCACGGGCCGTGATCGTCACGCCCGCGCACCAATGGCCCACCGGAGTCGTCCTCGCCCCCGACCGCCGGCTCGCTCTCATCGAGTGGGCCATGCGACGGGACGCGTACGTCATCGAGGACGACTACGACGCCGAGTTCCGCTACGACCGCGAGCCCGTGGGCGCGCTCCAGGGGCTCGCCGCGGACCGGGTCATCTCCCTCGGCACCGTCAGCAAGTCCCTCGCCCCGGCGCTGCGCATCGGCTGGGTGCTCTGCCCGCCCGTGCTCACCGCCCCGCTCACGGAGGCCAAGCGCCTCACCGACCGCGGCTCCCCGGCCCTCGACCAGCTCGCCCTCGCGAAGCTGATCGAGTCCGGCCGCTACGACCGCCATCTGCGCCGCATGCGCACGCGCTACGCGACCCGGCGTACGGCTCTGGTCTCCGCCCTCGCCGCCCACGCCCCCGAGGTCCGGCTCACCGGCCTCGCCGCGGGGTTCCACGCCGTCGCCCACCTCGCGGCCTCCGCCGACGAACAGGCCGTCGTCATCGCGGCACGGGAACGGTCCGTCGGCCTCTACGGCATGAGCCCGTGCCGCTCCACGCACGCGACCACACCGGTCCAACTCGTGCTGGGCTTCGGCGACGTGGGGGAGCGGGCGATCGCCGAGGGCATCGCGGCGATCGGCGATCTGCTCGGCGGACCCGGAACTCCGGCGGTTCGCCACGCGTCGTGAGGACCGTGACGGTGATCGAGAGGGACGGCCTGTGGGCCGCGCGCCGCCACACCCGCGCCGACGCCGGCACGGCCTGCCCCACTTCTACGCCCCGGAGGATCAGAGCCGCGCCCCCTTCAACGCCATGTGCAGCAGCAGCCGGTCCTCCCCGTCGTCCAGGTCCAGGCCGGTGAGCTGTTCGACGCGGGAGAGACGGTAGTAGAGCGTCTGGCGGTGGATGCCCAACTCGGCTGCCGTGCGCCCCGCTTGGCCCGCGCGGTCGAGGAACACCTCGGCGGTGCGGGCGAGTTCGCGGTGGGCGGGGGTCAACAGGGTCCGTACGGCGGGGTCGTGGGCGGCCTCCGGGGGCAGGGACGTCAGGAGCCGGAAGGGCCCGATGGACGCCCACTCGGCGACCGGACCGAGGCGCGGCTCGGCCAGCACCGCTCGCGCCGCGGCGGACGCCTCCTGCCAGGCGGCGCCCAGCTCGGCCAGGCCGACACGGGCCTCGGCGACCCCGGCCGCCGGCTTCGTTCCCGCGCCGGCCCCCTCCGCCTCCCGTACGAACCGCGAAGCCGCCGTCAGCGCCGGAGTCAGTACGTCCGCCGAGCGGAGCCGTACGAGCAGCGCGAGGCTCTGCCCGGCTGCACCCCACGGCACCGTGCACAGCGCCGTCGCCCCCGGCACCGTACGGGCGGAAGGGGCGTCGTCCGGGTCGGCCGAGGGCCAGGGGGCGACGCAGACGACGGTGTGCAGGCCGTCGCCGCGCGGGCCGAGCGCCGTGCGCAGTTCGGCGACCGCCATGTCGCGCTGCCAGCCGCGCTCGGCGGTGAGGACGGCGCGCAGCTCGCGGGTGAGGTCCGCACCGGCCTGGGCCTCGTCCGCGAGCAGGGCGCCGATGCGGGAGGCGACCTCCATGGCGGCGGTCAGCTGGGTGTCGGTGGGGCCGGGGTCGTCGTCGAGCAGCCAGACGTAGCCGAGGACGACACCCCGATGGCGTACGGGGAGACAGATCCGTCCCCGGTACACCCCCGCCTCCGGGGTCGGCGGGATACGGACCGGGCCGGTGGCGCGGGTGATGCCGAAGCCCTCGAACCAGGTGCGGACCGCCGTGGTGGAGCGGCGGGTGAGGATCGAGCGGGTACGCACGGGGTCGAGGTCCGAGGGATCGAGCTCCCCCTCGCTGTCGTACGCGCCGAAGGCGATGAGCTCGAAGTCCCGGTTCTCCAGGGTCGCGGGAGCGCCGAGCAGCGCCGAGATCTCATCGACCAGCTCTTGGTAGTCGCCTCTGTATTCGCCGCTCACCCGGGCATTCTCCCTCATTTCCGCAAGGCCTTCATACATATGTCTGAGATCCAGGGCACGGATGCGTGACAGCTGTCGATGGCCGAGGATCGGAGGGATCCTTAGGTTTCACGGTGGTTCTCCGTGCCGTACCCGAATCGTCGGGATTCGGCCTCCTACTGGCTTTGTTGTGGAGGTGCCCCGTGCTGGGTCCCGTGATTCTCGCCGCGTCGCGCAGCGACAGGATGCGCCGCTTTGTGTCGGCGGCCCCCGGCACCAAGCAGGTGGTCGCCCGCTTCATCGCCGGCGAGACCGTCGACCAGGTCGTCCCGATCGTCCAGGACGCCGTCGACAAGGGCCTCGAAGTCACCCTCGACGTCGTCGGCGAGGACATCACCACTCGCGAGCAGGCCTTCGCCGCCCGGGACGCGTACCTGGAGCTCATCGAGCACCTCAAGGAGCTGGACCTCGGTACGAAGGCCGAGATGTCCGTCAAGCTGTCCATGTTCGGCCAGGCGCTGGAGGGCGGCCACGAGCTCGCCCTCGCCAATGTCCGCCCGGTCGTCGAGGCCGCCGCCGCCATCGGTACGACGGTCACGCTGGACGCCGAGGACCACACCACCCTCGACTCGATGTTCGCCATCCATGAGGAGCTGCGGAAGGACTTCCCGCAGACCGGCTGCGTCATCCAGGCCTACCTGTTCCGCACCGAGGCCGACGCCCGCCGCCTCGCCGACAGCGGCAGCCGCGTACGCCTGGTGAAGGGCGCCTACAAGGAGCCCGCCGAGGTCGCCTACCAGCAGAAGGCCGAGACCGACAAGGCGTACGTCCGCATCCTGAAGATCCTGATGGAGGGCGAGGGCTACCCGATGATCGGGTCCCACGACCCGCGCCTCATCTCCATCGCACAGGAGCTCGCCCGCAAGGCCGGGCGCAAGCTGGACGAGTACGAGTTCCAGATGCTCTACGGCATCCGCGGCGAGGAGCACCTGCGGCTCGCCGCCGAGGGCCACCGCATGCGCGTGTACACCGCGTACGGCACCGACTGGTACGGCTACTTCATGCGCCGCCTCGCGGAGAAGCCGGCCAACCTCCTCTTCTTCGCCCGTTCGATCCTCACCAAGGGCTGAGTCCGAACCACCCGCTCATAAAGGAGTACGGAACCCATGGACGCTGTGACCCAGGTCCCCACCCCCGTCAACGAGCCGGTGCACGGCTACGCCCCCGGCTCTCCCGAGCGCGCCCGTCTGGAGGCCAAGCTCAAGGAGCTGGCCGAGAACCCGATCGACCTGCCGATGACCATCGGCGGCGAGCGGCGGATGGGCGGCGGCGAGCGTGTCGACGTCGTGCAGCCGCACAACCACAAGGCCCGCATCGGCACCTACGCGAACGCCACGCAGGCCGACGCCCAGGCCGCCGTCGACGCCGCCCTGGCCGCCGCCCCGGCCTGGCGCGCGATGGCCTTCGACGACCGCGCCGCGATCATCCTGCGCGCCGCCGAGCTGCTGGCCGGACCCTGGCGCGAGACCCTCGCCGCGTCCACCATGCTCGGCCAGTCGAAGACCGCTCAGCAGGCCGAGATCGACACCCCGTGCGAGCTCGTCGACTTCTGGCGCTTCAACGTCAAGTACGCCCGTGACCTGCTCGCCGAGCAGCCCCCGGCGAACTCCCCGGGCGTCTGGAACCGCCTCGACCACCGTCCGCTGGAGGGCTTCGTCTACGCGATCACGCCCTTCAACTTCACGGCGATCGCGGGCAACCTGCCGACCGCGCCCGCGCTGATGGGCAACGTCGTCGTCTGGAAGCCGTCCCCGACGCAGACCCACGCCGCCGTGCTGCTGATGCAGCTCCTGGAGGAGGCGGGCCTGCCCAAGGGCGTCATCAACCTCGTCACCGGTGACGGCATCGAGGTGTCCAAGGTGGCCCTGGAGCACCGGGACCTCGCGGGCATCCACTTCACCGGTTCGACCAAGACCTTCCAGTACCTGTGGAAGACGGTCGGCACCAACATCGAGAAGTACCGCTCGTACCCGCGCCTGGTCGGCGAGACCGGCGGCAAGGACTTCCTGGTGGCCCACCCGTCGGCCGACCGCGCGGTCCTGAAGACGGCGCTCACCCGCGGTTCCTTCGAGTACCAGGGCCAGAAGTGCTCCGCGACCTCGCGCGCGTACATCCCGGCCTCCATCTGGAACTCCGGTTTCAAGGAGGAGTTCGCGGCCGAGGTCGACTACCTGACCATGGGTGACGTCACCGACCTGTCGAACTTCATCGGCGCGGTCATCGACGAGCGCGCGTTCGCCAAGAACAAGGCGGCCATCGACCGCGCCAAGGCGGACGAGACCTGCACGATCGTCGCGGGCGGCTCGTACGACGACTCCGTCGGCTACTTCGTGCGCCCGACCGTCGTCGAGTGCTCGGACCCGGAGAACGAGATCTTCAAGACCGAGTACTTCGGTCCGTTCCTCGCCGTGCACGTCTACGAGGACGACCAGTACGACGAGATGCTGACCCAGATGGAGTCGGCCTCGGACTACGCGCTGACGGGCGCGGTCATCTCGAACGACCGCGCGGCGGCGGCGTACACGATGGACAAGCTCCGCTACGCGGCCGGCAACTTCTACATCAACGACAAGTCGACCGGCGCCGTCGTCGGCCAGCAGCCCTTCGGCGGCGGCCGTGCCTCCGGCACCAACGACAAGGCGGGCGCCCCGCAGAACCTGATGCGCTGGACGCTGACCCGCGCCATCAAGGAGACGCTGGTCCCGCCGACCGACTACGGCTACCCGCACATGGGCTGACACGCCCCCGCACACCCGGGCCGGGAAGCCTGACCCCCCGAGCAGGCTTCCCGGCCCGTTTCCATGTCGACGTCACCGGTGGTACGGGGACGTGGCGTCACCCGGGGAACTCCGTGCGCTCCCACCACTCGTACACGAGCAGCCTGCCCGAGCGCGTGTCCGCGTGGCGTGGGGTCGCCTTGAAGTGTTCGTATCCGCCGCGGAACTCGATCTTCACATCTGTTCCGGAGGGCGGGATCGGGACGATCCGTTCGGGCAGATCATCCGGGCCGCCCTCGAGGAATGCCTGGGTCCTGTCGCTCATGACCTCCTCGTTCCCCCTGCCGGAGCCCGATGCCGCATACCGCGCGGATGATCAGTCGTGTGGGCGATCCGCCGCTCAGCCGTGGGCCGTCGTCAGGTGCCGGTCGAGGAAGTCCCGCATGAGCCGTGCGATCTGGTCGGCGTGTGTCTCCAGGGCGAAGTGGCCGGTGGGCAGGAGATGGATCTCCGCCCCCGGGAGGTCGCGCCGGAAGGCGAGCGCGCCCGCCGGGACGAAGATCTCGTCGTGGCCGCCCCAGACCGCCAGCAGCGGGACCTGGCTGGTGCGGAAGTACTCCTGGAAGGCCGGGTAGAGGGCGAAGTTGGAGCCGTAGTCGGAGATCAGGTCGAGCTGGATCTCGGGCTGGCCGGGGCGGGCCATCAGGGCCGCGTCGTGCTCGTACGCGTCGGGGCTGACGAGCGTCGGGTCCGCGACGCCGTGCAGGTACTGCCACTTGATGCCGTCGGGGCTGCTGATCTCGCGGACGGGTCCCTCGGTCTCGGGCGTGCGCTCGGCGATCAGCGCGAGGACCGGTGCCCAGGCCTCGGCGCCCAGCCCCTCCTCGTACGCGTTGCCGTTCTGTGTGATGACCGCAGTCACCCGCTCCGGGTGCGCGAGCGCGAGGCGCAGGCCGATCGGGGCGCCGTAGTCCTGGATGTAGAGCGCGTACTCCTTCAGGCCGAGCAGCTCGCTGAACTCGCCGGTGATCTCGGCCAGTTGGTCGAAGGTGTACGGGAACGCGGTGGCCGCCGGTGCCGCCGAGCGGCCGAATCCCAGGTGATCGGGGGCGATCAGGCGGTAGCGGTCGGAGAGCAGCGGGATCAGGTCGCGGAACATGTGCGAGCTGGTGGGGAAGCCGTGCAGCAGGAGCAGCACGGGGGCGTCCGCGGGGCCCGCCTCCCGGTAGTGGATCTCGTGGCCGCGGACGGTGGTGGTGCGGTGGTGGACCCCGTGGGTGGTCATGAGCGGCTCGCTCCCCTAACCTCTGAAAACTCATTTACTGGTTAGGTTCAGTTCAACATGCCTGCCTGTAACCGGTCAAGTGGTATTGAAGGGTTAGTGATGCCAGTTTGGGGCGAGGGCTGTTGCCGCCGCGAGCCGTGTGAATACTGGGCCGATGGCCATCCGACTGCGTACAGCCCACACGGCGGACCTCGCCCCCGCCGACCTTCGTGCCGTCCGCGACCTCCTGGACGACGCCTTCGACGGGGGCTTCAGTGACGAGGACTGGGACCACGGGCTCGGCGGCATCCATGTGCTCGTGCACGACGAGCGGGGTCTGGCGGCCCACGGTTCGGTGATCCAGCGGCGTGTCCTGCATCGCGGCCGCTCGCTGCGCGCCGGATACGTGGAGGCGGTCGGGGTACGGGCCGACGCGCGCCGTACGGGGCTCGGCGGGCGCGTGCTGGCCGAGCTGGAGCGGATCGTCGAGGGGGCGTACGCGCTCGGGGCGCTCTCCGCGAGCGAGGACGGGGCCGGCCTGTACGCGGCCCGGGGCTGGCAGGTCTGGCCGGGCCGGATCTGCGCGCTCGGCCCCGACGGCATCGTGCGGCTGGCGGAGGAGGAGGGCGCCACGTTCGTGCGTCCCGCCTCGGCCGGCCATCTCGACCCGGCGCACGAACTGGTCTTCGACTGGCGCGACGGCGACGTGCTCTGACGTCGGGGCGGCCGAGTCAAGTGACGTGGGCGCGGCCCGCGCTGACGTCGCGTCAAGTGACCTGCCCCGACGCCGGCTCGGGTGACTCCGCCCCTATGCCCGTGATTCCGCCCCGCCCTTGAGGAACGTTTCTCCTGTTCATGATCAACAGGCGGGGGGAGACGCGGAAAGGCGGCGGAGATGACCCGCTCCAGATGGACCAGTACGACGGACGGCCGGGCGGCCATCAGATGGGCGGGTGGCATGACGCTCGGTGCCGTCGTCCTGGGCGTCACCGGCTTCGCGCCGGCCGGCCTGGCCCCGGACGACGCGATGGCGCGGGCCCTGGCCGCCAGTGTGATCGCCCCGTCCGCGGAGTCCCGGTCCGCCGACGGCGCCGACCCGGGGGAGGAGCTGGGCGCCGAGGTGGTCCGCCAGCGGCACGCGCAGGTGCGGGACGCGGCGCTGGAGCGGATCTGCGGCCCCGCGGAGGCCGGCCGGGAGGCCCGCTTCCCGCTCTTCGACGACGTGGTGGTCGAGGCCGCCGAGGAGTCCCGCGAGACGATCGACGGCCGCCTCGTCTGGCACGGCGAGGTCAAGGGCACCAGCGACCAGGAGGTCATCGTCACGCTGGAGGGCGGCTGTGACGGAAAGCCGGGCAACGAATACCTGAGCGCCGAGTTCCTGCTGGGCGGCGCCCTCTACAGCATCGACCCGGACGGCGCGGGCCGGGTGACGGTCAGTGAGATCAGCCCGCTCACCGACGAGGACGACAGCCCGGTCCCGCCGCCCGGACCCGGCCGGGCGACCACCCGTCCGGTGGCGGGACCGCCCGCAAAGGCCGACCCGGCCGTCAAGGCCAAGTGCAAGGGCAGCGACAAGCTGGCCGTCATCGACACGCTCGTCGCGTACACCCCCAAGGCCCGGACGGAGGCGGGCGGCGAGAAGCAGATCAAGGCGCAGATCGCCAAGGCCGTCGCGCTCGCCAACGACGCCTTCGCCACCAGCGGCGTCAAGGTGCGCGTCCACCTCGTGCACACCGCCGCCGTCAAGGTGTCCGCGACGTACGACACCGTCTCCGGCGCCTCCATCGCCGCGTTCGCGACCCGGGCGACAAGGTCGCCGACGAACTGCCCACGCTGCGCGACACATACGGCGCCGACCAGGTGAGCATCATCGCGAGCGGCACCGCGTCGGGCGGCATCGGCTACACGCCCGAGAACCCAGGCCCGCAGTGGGCCGACTGGGCCTACACCGTGACCGCGCAGAGCGCCATCTCGCACTACTCCTTCGCGCACGAGCTGGGCCACAACCTCGGCGCCAACCACAACTGGACCACCGAGCCGGCCCAGCCGGACAACGGCGCCAGCGGCTACTTCCCGAAGAAGGGCGACTGGTCCTCCCTGATGGCGTACGAGTCGGGCTGCCGCAAGGCCACGAAGGGCGCCTGCGGCCGCATCAACCGTTTCTCCAACGCCCAGCAGACCTACCGCGGCGAGGTCCTCGGCGTCCCCACCACCAAGCCGGGCTCCGCCGACTCCTCCCTGGTCCTCAACAGGACCGGCACGGCCGTCGCCGCCTACCGCGCCGCCAAGACCGACAACTCCCTGTGCGGGGTCACCACTTCGGTGAGCCCGACCGGCGGCGGGTCGGTCACCCCGGAGCAGCAGGGCCCGTACACCCAGGGCTCGAAGATCTACTTCACGGCGAAGCCGAGCTCGGGATACGTCTTCGACCACTGGACCCTCGACGGCAAGAAGCAGACCTCCACGAGCACGAAGATCCAGCTCACCCTGTCGGCCGACCGCACCCTGAAGGCCACCTTCAAGAAGGCCACCACCCCCGCGTCCACGGTGACGACGTCGACCTCGGGCGGCGGCACGGTGTCCACCGCGAAGAAGTCCCGCGACGCGGGCGGCGACGCGCTGTACGAGGCGGTCCCCGCGCCCGGCTGGCACTTCGCGGAGTGGCGGCTGGACGGCTCGTACGCCGGTGACGACGACATCGCCCTCGACCCCGCACCGGGAACCGCGCAGCTCACCGCCGTCTTCGAGCGCTGCCGGCACACCCTTGACGGCCGCACCGAGGGCGGCAGGGGCAAGGTCGAGCTCTCCCAGCCCGGCCCGTACGCGGACGGCGACACCGTCGAGGCGACGGCGACCCCGGCCAAGGGCTATGTCTTCCAGGACTGGCTGCTCGACGGGCAGCCGTACGGCGGCGACGAGGAGAACGCGCACGGCGAGACAGCCGTCACCTTCCAGGAGCAGAGCCACACGCTGACGGCGATCTTCGTGCGCACCCGAGGGATGGCCGGTCGCCCCTGAGGGAAGGCCGGTCGGTCAGCCGAGGGACGCGTTCCTGACGATCATCTTGCCGGTGTTGCCGCCGCGCAGCATCGACAGGAACGCGTCCACGATCCGCTCGAATCCGTCGACGACCGTCTCGTCGAGCGCGAGCCGGCCACTGAGCAGATGCGGTACGACGAACGCGTCCAACTCCTCTTGTACGTCACGGTGGTCGCGCACCAGGAAGCCCTCGATCCGCAGGCTCTTCTCCACGACGTCGGCATGGTTGAAGAGGACCGGCGGCGCGTCCGGGGTGTTGTACTGGCCGACCGTGCCGACCCGCACCACCCGCCCGCGCTCACGCAACGCGCCGATGGCCGCGCCGAGTTGGCCGCCGCCGACATTGTCGACGAAGACGTCGATGCCGTCCGGGGCGGCCTTGGCCAGCAGGTCGGCCACGGGCCCCGAGTGATAGTCGAAGGCCTCGTCGTAACCGACGTGTTCCTTCAGATACGCCACCTTCGCCGGGCTGCCCGCGCTGCCGACCAGCCGTCCGGCACCCAGTAGCCGCGCGAACCGTCCGGTCGCCGTACCGACGCCGCCCGCGGCCCCCGAGACGAACAGGTCGTCCCCTTCCCGGAGTTGGGCGATCCGGGTGAGGCCGACGTACGCGGTCAGACCGGTGCCGCCGAGCACGCTCAGATACGCGGACAGTGGTACGCCGTCGTAGTGCGGGAGGCGTCTGGTCTCCGCCGGGCGTACGACGGAGTGGGTACGCCAGCCCGCGCGGTGGAAGACGATCTCCCCCTCGGGGAGCGCCGGGTCCCGGGACTCGATCACGCGGCCGAGGGTGCGGCCCTCCAGCGGGGCGTTCAACTCGAAGTCGCCGTCCATCATTTCGCGGTGGTAGGGGTCGACGGACCAGTACAGGTTCTCGACGAGAGCCGTGCCGGGGAGGGGCTCGGGCACGGGTGACTCGGCGAAACGGAAGTGGTCCGGGGCCGGGAAGCCGACCGGGCGGGCGGTCTGCTGGACGGTGAGCGCGATGGCGTTCGGGGAACTCATGGAACGGGACCGTAGGAAGGAATGCGGCGGCCGGGGAGAGGGTTGGGCTCATGGAACGGCCGCTTCCATGAGCCGTGTTCATAGCAGCAGGTGAGGAGCCCTGAATGACGACAGTCGGCCTTGCCCCGCGGGAGCCCCGATGACCGCGGTCGACCTCTCTCCGCGGAAGCCCCGATGACCACGGCCGACCTCTCCCCGCAGGAGCTGCGGACCCTGGTGGCCGTCGCCCGCGAGGGCGGCTTCTCCGCGGCGGCCGTCACGCTCGGCATGACGCAGTCCGCGGTTTCGCACGCGGTGCGCGGCATCGAACGCAAGGTGGGCGTCGTGCTGTTCGCACGCGGGCGGCAAGGGGCGCGCCCCACGGCCGCGGGGGAGCGGGCGGTGGCGCACGCACGGCGGGTGCTGCGGATGCTGGACGTGCTGGTCGCGGAGGCGCGCGGCGCGGGCGCGGCTCCCGAGGGCGGGGACACCGTCGCCGGACCGCTGCGCATCGCCGCCTTCCGTAGCGCGGCGCTGCATCTGCTGCCGCCCGCGCTGGAACGGCTGACGGCCCGGCACCCCGGGATCGAGCCGACCGTGCGCGTCGTACGGGAGGTTGGGCCCGGCACGGCGGGGGAGGTGGCCGAGGGCCGAGCGGACGTCGGGATCGCCACCCTCGGCACGAGCTCGCCGGTGCCGCCGGAACTGATCGGCGACGTACTCCTGGAGGAGCCGTACGCCCTGGTGCACCCGGCCGGCCACCCGGACCCGCGCTCGCTCCCGCTGGTCGACTGGACCGAGAACTGCTCGTCCTACACCCGCACTTGGTGGGCGGCGCAGGACTGGATCCCCTGTGCCACGGTCCGCGCCGAGGACGACGGAGCGGTGCTCTCGATGGTGAGCAGTGGTCTCGGAATGGCCATCATGCCCGCGCTGTCCCTCACGAGTGCACCGCTGACCACCGAGATCACCGATCTCGGCCCGGAGCGCCCGACCCGCTCCATCGGCTACGTGACCACGCCGGAACTCGCCACGACGGCCGCCGTCCGCGCGCTGATCAGGGAGTTGCGGGCGCTGCATCCGCGGGTGGGGTGAGCGGCGCTCAACCTTTAGGGTGCTGATGTTGGTCAGCTCATCGGATCAGGGGATCTGCGGAGCAGGGGATGCAGGGGGACGGGGACCGATGGACAACGCGACTGAGGTGTTCCAGCCGCTGCAGGCGGACGATCCGCCGGTCGTGGCCGGCTACCGCCTCGCCGCCCGGCTCGGCGCGGGAGGCATGGGCCGGGTCTATCTGTCGCACACGCAGGGTGGCAGACCGGTGGCCATCAAGGTGGTGCGGCCGGAGTTGGCCGACGACCCGGCCTTCCGGCGGCGGTTCAGCCGGGAGATCAAGGCGGCCCAGCGCGTCCGGGGCGCGTACACCGCCGAGTTGCTCGACGCCGACGCGGACGGCATACCGCCCTGGCTGGCCACGCTGTACGTGCCCGGGCCCTCCCTGGCGGAAGCCGTCGCCCGGCGCGGGCCGCTGCCGGTTCAGGCGGTGCTGTGGCTGATGGCTGGGGTGGCCGAGGCGCTCCAGGCCATCCATGGTGCGGGAATCGTGCACCGGGACCTGAAGCCGTCGAACGTGCTGCTCGCCGCCGACGGACCGCGGGTGATCGACTTCGGCATCTCGCTGGCCTCCGACCTCACCTCGAACACAGCCACGGGCGCCGCCGTCGGCACACCCCAGTTCATGGCTCCCGAGCAGGCGACCGCGGGTGAGGTCACGGCGGCGACCGACGTCTTCGCGTTCGGCCAGACCGCGGCGTTCGCGGCGCTGGGCGAACCGCTGTACGGGGACGGCCCCTCGCCCACCGTGCTGTACCGGATCGTGCACTCGACACCTGACCTGTCCGTTCTGCCCGCGCAGCTCCGTCCGCTGATCGCCCGCTGCCTCGCCGCCGATCCGGAGGAGCGGGCCACCCCGGCGGAGATCGTCGAGTGGTGCCGACAGCGGCTGGGCCGGGACGCCGACGCGGGCGCGGGGCCGGCCGTCTGGCGGGAGGTCACCGGGCCGGAGCTGAGGGTTCCGTCTCCGGTCCCCGATCCCACGCCGGTGCACACGCTGCCGTTGCTCGCGCCGCCGCAGCCGCCGACACGGCCGGACGAACCGCGGGCCCGCCGGCGACGTACCGCGCTGATCGCCACCGCCGCGGTGACGGCGGGTGCGCTGCTGCTGACGGGCATGGCATGGAGGTTCATGGACGCGGCGGACCGGCTCCGCCACCGGGACGCGGCCGGCTCCTCGACGCCCGGTCGGACAGGGGCCGCAGGGCCCTCGGCGTCCTCATCGGCCTCCGCGCCGGCCTCTGGGAGCGGTAGCCGGACATCGGCGAGCCCCTCCTCGACCGCGCCCTGGTCGCCGCGGCCCGTCGCGCACGCCGGACAGTGGCTGGACGCGAAGAACTCACTGTCCTTCGGGGAGCCGGCCCAGCGCGAGGACCGCAAGGGGGACATCCGCTTCGACTGCAAGGACGTCGGCTGCGCGCTGGACAGCGACACCAGCGTGTTCGTCCAGATCTTCGGCGATACGGGCACCACCCTCGATATGTGCCGCCTCCTCCTCCACAGCGCCAAGAGCCACCGCCTCCCGCTGGCCGCGGCGGCGGCCGGCACCGAGATCTGTGTCAAGCACTCCTCCGGCGACATCGCACTGCTCGTGATCCAGGTGAAGTCGACCGCGGTGCCGAAGCTCGCCTTCACGACCATGGACATGACGGTCTGGCCGACCGCCTAGCCAGCCACAGGACCGCCGCCCCAGCCCCTCTCACATGTGAGTGTCGCTCCCCCCGCCGACCCCCTCCGCCACCCGCTCCAGAGCCCCCCGCAGCCACCGATGCGCCGGATCCGTGTCCAGCCGTACGTGCCACGCCTGGCCCGACGCGACCGTCGGCAGGTCGAGCGGGATCTCCAGGACGGCGAGCGGCATCACGCGGGACGCCTCGGTCGCGACCTCCGACGGGACCAGGGCCAGCGCGTCCGTGCGGAGGGCGAAGAAGCAGGCGGCGGCGTAGGTCGGGGCGGTGGCCAGGATGTCGCGGTGCAGGCCGAGTTCGGCGAGACGTTCGTCGACCACGCTGTGCGTGCGGCCGCGCCGGGTCACCGTGATGTGCGGCAGCGCGGCGAACCGTGCCGCGGTCAGCGGCCCGCGCGCGAACTCGGCGTCGGCGCGCGCGACGGCCACATAACGGTGTTCGTGCAGCGCGCTGCTGCGTACGTCGTGCGGCAGCGGGTCCGGCAACTCGCCCACATCCAGGTCGACATGGGTGCGCAGGTCCGCCGGGTCCTCGTCGCCCTCCGGCAGCAGCCGCAGCCGTACCCCGGGAGCTTCCCGGGCCGCCAGCGCCAGCAGCGGGGCGCCGAGGGACAGGGCGACTCCGTCGTTGGTGCGGATCCTGAACTCCCGTCGCAGGGTGGCGAGTTCCACCTCACGCGGCGGCCGTAGCGCCGCCACCGCGGCCGCGAGTGCCGCCTGCACCCGGGGCTGCATCTCGTGCGCGCGCGGGGTGAGGGTCAGGCCCCGACCCGACGGTACGAGGAGGGGGTCGCCGACCACCCGGCGCAGCCGGCCCAGGGTGCGGCTCATCGCCGAGGGGGACACGTTCAGCTCCGCCGCCGCGCCCGCGACACCGCCCGCGCGGAGCAGGGCGTCGAGGGCGGGCAGGAGGTTCATGTCGGGGAGTGGGGGTGCCCCATCGGGCGACTGAGACGACTGCTGCATGAGACGCAATTCTCCATGAATCAATCGGACCTTGTGTGCAGCAATGATTCACCCCGAACCTGGACCCATGTTGGATTCGCGCCAGCGCGGTACCGCGCTCCTGGTCGCGGGCTGCTTCTTCATGGAGATGCTGGACGGCACGATCGTGTCCACCGCCGCTCCGCGGATAGCCGCAGACCTGCACACGACCCCCGCCTCCGTGGGCCTGATCATCACGGCCTATCTCGTCACCCTCGCCGTCCTCATCCCCCTCTCCGGCTGGCTCACCGCCCGCTTCGGCCCGCGCCGTGTCTTCCTGGCCGCGATCGCGGTCTTCACCCTCGCCTCCCTGGCCTGCGCCTTCGCGCCCAACCTCGGCGTGCTGGTCGCGATGCGTGTCGTCCAGGGCGCGGGCGGCGCGATGATGGTGCCGGTCGGCCGGCTCGTCGTCCTCGCCGGCACCGCCAAGCAGGATCTGCCGCGCGCGGTCGCGTACATCGTGTGGCCCGGGCTCGCCGCCCCGGTGCTCGCGCCGCTGCTCGGCGGTGTGATCACCACGTACGCCTCCTGGCACTGGATCTTCCTCCTGAACGTGCCCCTCGGCGCCCTCGCCCTCCTCGTCGCCCGCCGCCTGATCGCGCCGGGCGCGCCGGGGGAGACGCCGCCGCTCGACATCACCGGCGTCCTGCTCACCTGCACCGGCCTCGCGGCCCTGACCTGGACCGCGCACCTGGTCTCCGAGGCCCGGAGCACCCCGGTGGAGGCGGCGGTGACCGGGGTGATCGCCGTCGTCGTCCTCGCGGCGGCCGTACGGCATCTGCTGCGCACCGAGCACCCGCTGGTGAACCTCCGCACCCTGGACGTCCCGTCCTTCCGGGCCTCGGCGCTCGACGGCTCGCTCTACATGGCGGTCGTCAGCGCCATCCCCTTCCTCCTGCCTCTGCTCTTCCAGGAGGTCTTCGGGTGGAGCGCGGTGAAGTCGGGCGCGGTCGTGCTCTTCGTCTTCGTGGGCAACATCGGGATCAAGCCCGCGACGACCTATCTGATCAACCGGTTCGGTTTCCGGCCGCTGCTGATCGTCTCTACGCTGGGACTGGCCGTGGCGACCGCGGGCTGCGCGCTGTTCACCGCGTCGACGCCGGTCGCGGTGATCGCGGTCGTCGCGGCGCTCGGCGGTGTGGCCCGCTCGGTCGGCCTCACCGGTTACTCGACGATCGCGTTCAGCGAGACGCGGCCGGAGCGGCTGCGCGATGCCAACGCCCTCTTCGCGACCTCCCATCAACTGGCTGCGGGCCTGGGTGTCGCCATCGCCGCGGTCGCACTGCGCGGGGGCGCGGAGCTGACGGACGGCCCGCGCTCGGCGTACGCCGTCGCGTTTGTGGTGCTCGGCGCTCTCTGCCTGCTGCCGACGGTGGGCGCCCTGCGGCTGCATCCCGCGGCGGGTGACGCCGTACGAACTGTCGTCCCAGGTCAGAGGGGTGTGACCCAATCCACCGTCTCAGATAGTAGGAAGTCCGAGTAATTGTGGAGACAGATGCTCGCTCCTCCCTTAGCTTTGTAGGAGCCGAACGTCTCGCTCGACCAAGCGAATGGCGGTCGTGAGCCGGAGCCCCTTGGCAGGCAACCCCTGCGGCACCGCTCCCCGCCCCTTCCGGCGTCTCGTAAATCTCACCCCACTTCCGGCTGCCCTTCCCGGGCTTCTCCGGAGGCAAGGAGTCGATTCATCATGGCCGAGACGACCGTCCGCCGAGTCCGTCACATCTCCCGTTCGAGCGAGTCCGACCGCAAGAACGCCGCCGCCGCGCTCCAGCGCGCCCTCGACCGCAGGGACAACGGCGGCGCGACGGGCCACTGAGGCCCATGGGTCCGCTGACGGGCCCACCCCATACCGGGAGCCGCACCCGCACGGGGTGCGGCGCGAGGTTCCTGCCCCGCGCCGCACCTCGGAGTGCTCACGCTCCGCGCCGCACCTCGAAGTAGTCGATGCGCTTGCCGCTCTGCGCGAGCGCCGACACCTTGAGCCGCGGTGACGTGCCGGCCTCCGCCTCCACCGAGAGGAAGGAGAAGCCGGTGTATCGCACCCGCGACCACTCCACGGTGTCCTTGTTCTGCTGCTGCGACTTCGTCCAGTGGTAGGTGTCTACGGACTCGTGGCGGGTGACCTTCCCTTCGTAGCTGTCCTTGACCCCGGCGGGGAACCTGTACAGGCTCTTGCCCGCGCCGCCCGCCGTGACGTACACGATCCCGTCCCGCGTGGGATCGGTCGACGCGCCGACCGGCACCGGCTTGCCCACCGTGCCGCCCTTGATGGCGTCGGTCCGCTCGTACACGTGGTTGTGCCCGTTGATCACCAGGTCCACCTGGTGCTTGGCGAACAGCGGCAGCCAGGCGTCCCGTACACCCCCGTCGGAGGCGTGCGTCGACGTCGAGTAGGCGCAGTGGTGGAAGAACACCACGACGAAGTCGACCGTCTTGCGCAGTTCACCGAGCCGCTTGTCGAGCCAGGCCGTCTGCCTGCCGTCCGTGTAGCCCTTGTTGGCGGGGATCTCGTACGACACGTCGTTCGCGTCCAGCGCCACGATCCCGACATTGCCGTACGTGAACGAGTAGACGCCCGGCGCGTTGCGCGCGTCGAAGCCGTTGTCCGGGAGTGACCAGCGGGCCGACTGGCCGCCGTATCCGTTCGGCGAGTACCAGGCCTCCATGTCGTGGTTGCCGGTCGTCACCATCCACGGAACGGACTTCGCCACCGACTCGGTCTGCTTGAGGAACAGGTCCCAGGCGCCGGGGTCGTAGACGTCCGAGTCCTTGCCCAGGCCGACCACGTCCGCGTAGCAGATGTCGCCCGCGTGCAGATGGAAGGACGGCTGCCGGCCGAGGAGCACCTTGTCGTTGGCGAGCGCGTCGGGGGTGACGCCCTGGTCGCCGAAGGCGGTGAACACGAACTTCTCGGGGCTCGCGGGCGCCGTGCGGAAGGTGCCGACCGTGGAGTGCCGCTCCCGGGACGCGGGATCGAATCCCTCGTGGCCGACGCCGTAGTAGTACGTCGTCCCGGGGCGCAGACCGTCGAGCGCCGCGTGCAGGTAGTACTGGTCCAGCGCGAGCCGCTGCCCCGCCAGCCCCGGCGTGTGCAGATCGCGGACCTCGGCCTCGATCTTCCGGCTCAGCCCCCAGGGCTTCAACCCCACCCGTACGTACGGCTTCTTGACCGCGAACGGCACCTGCCAGGAGATCCGCATCTGCGTCTTCGGGTCCGCGCCGAAGGTGAGGTGACGGCCGAAGGGCGTGACGACGGAGCCGGGTACGCGGCTGGTGGCGGGGCTCGGCGTCGTGGCGGACGAGGGGGAGGGGCTCTTGGTGCCCGTGGCGCAGCCGGCCAGCAGGCCGCCGCCCGCGAACGCGCCCGCCGTGACCAGCGCGCGCCGCCGCGTGAGCTTCGTCCGCAGGTACTCGTACTGCTCCGGCATGCTCATCCGGCGCGCGAGCTGAGGCGGGATACCGACGTCGGGTGTGTCCATATTGGTGAACTTCCCAGTACGTCCCAACAGCCGCCATACGTACGGGTGAACGGACGTCGACGGGTAGGCGTGCTGCGGCACCGCCGTGTCCGTATGGCGGACATAGCGTGTCATCCCATGGGACAAGGAGTACGGTGCCGTCATGTCTCGCAGCATCAATCTCGCAGTGATCCCTGGTGACGGCATCGGCCAGGAGGTCGTGGCCCAGGGGCTCAAGGTCCTCTCCGCCGTCCTTCCGCAGGATGTGAAGCTGGAGACCAAGGAGTTCGACTTCGGCGCCAAGAGGTACCACGCCACCGGTGAGACCCTCACCGAGGCGGACCTGGACGCCCTGAAGCAGCACGACGCGATCCTGCTCGGCGCGATCGGCGACCCCTCGGTTCCGTCCGGCGTCCTGGAGCGCGGCTTCCTGCTGAAGCTCCGCTTCGCCTTCGACCACCACGTCAACCTGCGGCCGTCGAAGCTCCTCCCGGGTGTCGCCACCCCGCTGGCAGGACAGCCCGAGATCGACTTCGTCGTGGTCCGCGAGGGCACCGAGGGCCCGTACACCGGCAACGGCGGCACCATCCGCAAGGGCACCCCGCACGAGGTCGCCACCGAGGTCTCCGTCAACACGGCGTTCGGTGTCGAGCGTGTCGTCCGGGACGCCTTCGCCCGTGCCCAGGCCCGTCCGCGCAAGAAGCTGACGCTGGTCCACAAGAACAACGTGCTGACCTTCGCGGGCCACCTCTGGACGAACATCTTCAACCAGGTGGCCAAGGAGTTCCCCGAGGTCACCACGGACTACATCCACGTGGACGCCGCGACGATCTACCTCGTCACGGACCCCGCGCGCTTCGACGTGATCGTCACCGACAACCTCTTCGGCGACATCATCACCGACCTCGCCGCGGCCGTCTCCGGCGGCATCGGCGTCGCCGCCTCCGGCAACATCAACCCGAGCGGCGAGTTCCCGTCGATGTTCGAGCCGGTCCACGGCTCGGCGCCCGACATCGCGGGCCAGGGCAAGGCCGACCCCAGCGCCACCGTCCTGTCCGTCGCCCTCCTGCTGCGCCACCTCGGCTACGAGCCCGAGGCCGCCCGCATCGAGGACGCCGTCGCCGCCGACCTCGCCGAGCGCGTGGGGCAGCCCGCCCGCTCCACCCAGGAAATCGGCGACGCCCTGGCTGTACGAGTAGCCGGCTGACCCTCCCCCACTGCCTTAAGGGCGTGGGGGGACCCCCACTCCATACGTTCGCGTAGAAGCCGCCGGGTCGCTGCCGCACCCGGCGGCTTTTCCTATGCCCTCGCCGGGTGCCACCATCAACCCGTGGGCAATCCCATGGGCCGTAAACAGACCGTTTTCGTCCGCAGCCCCGTACGCGCGATAATCGAACACGGAGCCGCGGAATGAGGGAATGCTCGGACGTCCTAGCACTGGGCCTCCCTTGCAGTACCGAGTGCAGTACCGAGCAATGCGGCCCGTCACATACAACCGGTGAAGGACAACCACTCATGACGCAGCCCACGATCGAGCTCAAGCCCTCCGCCAGTCCGCTCTCCGACGCGGAGCGCGAGGCGATCCTGGCCAACCCCGGGTTCGGCCGCCACTTCACCGACCACATGGTGACGATCAAGTGGACGGAGGGCCGTGGCTGGCACGACGGCCAGCTCGTTCCGTACGGTCCGCTGTCCCTCGACCCGGCGAACATGACCCTGCACTACGCGCAGGAGATCTTCGAGGGCCTCAAGGCGTACCGCCAGGCCGACGGCTCCGTCGCCACCTTCCGCCCCGACAAGAACGCCAAGCGCTTCCAGGCCTCCGCCCGCCGCCTCGGCATGCCGGAGCTGCCGGTGGAGACGTTCATCGAGGCGTGCGACGTGCTCGTGCAGCAGGACCGCGACTGGGTTCCGGCCCATGGCGGCGAGGAGTCCCTGTACCTGCGCCCGTTCATGATCGCGACCGAGGTCGGCCTGGGCGTGAAGCCCGCCAACGAATACCTCTTCCTCGTCATCGCCTCGCCGGCCGGCGCCTACTTCCCGGGCGGCGTCAAGCCCGTCTCCATCTGGGTCTCCGAGGACCACGTCCGCGCCGTGCCCGGCGGCATGGGCGACGCCAAGACCGGCGGCAACTACGCCGCGTCGCTGCTCGCCCAGGCCGAGGCCGCCGCCGAGGGCTGCGCCCAGGTCTGCTACCTGGACGCCGTCGAGCGCAAGTGGGTCGAGGAACTCGGCGGTATGAACCTGTACTTCGTGTACGGCGACAAGATCGTCACCCCGACCCTCACCGGCTCCATCCTGGAGGGCGTCACCCGCGACTCCCTGCTCACCCTCGCCCGCGACCTCGGTTACGAGGCCGAGGAGGGGCGCGTCTCCATCGACCAGTGGCAGCGCGACGCGGAGAACGGCACGCTGGCGGAGGTCTTCGCCTGCGGCACCGCCGCCGTCATCACCCCCGTCGGCACCGTCAAGCGCACCGGCGCCGAGTGGCAGCAGGCCGGCGGGGAGCCCGGCAAGGTCACGCTGCGGCTGCGCGAGGCGCTGCTCGACATCCAGCGCGGTGTCAGCGAGGACAAGCACGGCTGGATGCACCCGCTGGCCTGACCTGGCCGGGTTTCTTCGCCCCGCCGCCCCTACCCGTCCCATCCGCCAGGGGCTCCGCCCCTTCGACCCCGTGGGTAGTTCGTCGGCTGCGGGCCGGTGGGGGCCGTTCGCGCAGTTCCCCGCGCCCCTAAAAGGGGCGCGGGGAACTGCGCAATTTTTTAGGGGGGTCTGGGGGCGCAGCCCCCAGGGATGGGACGGGTAGGGGCGGCGGGGGCGAGATTGGCCGGCCCGCGGCACCAGGGCTCCAACAGGCAGACGAGGGGCGGCAGTTCGTTCGACGCGTATCGCCTTCGTCGGGCGGGTATCCACTGAGTCCACGGGGGGAGCGTGTGCTGTCCCCTGCGCGGACACGGCCGGGGGAGGAGCACAGGTGGACGGACGGTCGCCGATATCGAGGATGCGCTGGCTGGCACGTACGTTACGCACGCCGCGCCGCCCCCAGAGCCTCACGGTGCTCGTCCTCCTGGCCGCCGTCGCGGCGCTGCTGCTGTGGCGCAGCAAGGGGATGGACAACTACGGCGAGAACCTCACGCTCAACCTCGGCACCGACATCGTCGGCGTCGTCGTCACCGTCTTCGTCATCGGCCCCCTCATCAGCCGCGCACAGGAGGGCCGGGTCCGCGAGCACACCCGCCTCGACTACGAGTGGTTCAGCGCCCAGGTCTTCCGCTCGACGTCGAACGTGAAGGTGCTCGACACCTTCTCCAACCTCTTCGGCCCGCAGTTCTCCGAACGGCTCTTCCGCGGCATCAAGTCCGCCACCGCACAGGGCGCCCGCGTGCAGATCCTGCTTCTGGACCCCGACTCCCTCGCGGTCATCCTGCGCGGCCGTGAACTCGGCGAGCAGAGCGCCGACATCCGCCGCGACATCATGCGCAACCTGCGGACCTTGGACCGGTTCGCCCGGCGGCTCGACGAGGGTGCCCGGCAGTTCCTCGAAGTGCGGCTGTGCTCCACCTCTCCCGGCGTGACGCTCTACCGCTGGGACGACCGCTCCCTGGTCTCCTTCCTCACCGTCGGCCGGCTCTCCGGCGAGGGCGTCCAGCTCGAAGTCGCCGTCCGCTCCCCGCTCGGCGCCTTCGTCGAACAGCGCTTCGACGAGCTGTGGCAGCAGAGCAAGTCGATGGAGCGGTTCACCCATCTGCCGGTGACCCTGGTCGACGCGACGGACGGGCGACGGGACTTCACCTGTCGCTTCGTCTACGTCGACGACTGCCTGTACGTCGCCGGACACGATCTCGTGTCGTACATGGCCCGCCACCGCCTCGACCAACTCTCCGCGTTCAGTGAGGATTTGGGCGCCCCGGGAGCGTACGAACTCGTCGTGATCGACGACGAGAGCGAGCTGCACACGCTGCTCATGCAGCACTTCGCGGAGAAGTACGATGCGTCGGCGACCGCCTTCGTCGAGTTGCGGCCGCCGGTCCTGGTCACGGAATAGAGGCCCTGGCACATATGAGTTCAGCGCTCCACCTCGCTTCACGCACGAGCCCCCGATTTCGCGCCTTCACGCCCCGTGACCTGGACGGCCTGCTGCAGCGCGTGTCCCTGCCCCCCGCCGAGCGGCTCGCCCTGCGGGCCGTGTCCGCGGTCCTGCCGTTCCGTACGAACGCCTATGTGGTCGACGAGTTGATCGACTGGTCGGCCGTGCCCGACGACCCGATCTTCCGGCTGACCTTCCCGCAGTCCGGGATGCTGCCCGCGCCCGATCTGCGGCGGATGGCGGACCTGCTCGCCCGGGACGCGCCGAAGGCCGACGTGCTGCGCGCGGCCCACGAGATCCGGATGAAACTCAACCCGCACCCCTCGGGCCAGCTCGACGCCAACGTCCCCGTGCACGAGGGCGAGCGCCTCACCGGCCTCCAGCACAAGTACCCCGAGACGGTGCTGATCTTCCCGCGCCAGGGCCAGACATGCCACGCGTACTGCACGTACTGCTTCCGCTGGCCCCAGTTCGTCGGCGAGTCGGAACTCCGCATCGCGACCGACGACATCGCCGCGACGACCGGTTATCTGCGCGCGCACCCGGAGGTCACCAGCGCCCTGATCACGGGCGGCGATCCGCTGGTGATGAGCACCGAGGTACTGAGCCGCTATGTCGAACCGCTGCTGGAGATCGACACGATCCGTTCGATCCGCATCGGCACCAAGTCGCTCGCCTTCTGGCCGTACCGCTTCGTGTCCGACCGGGACGCCGACGACCTGCTCAGACTCTTCGAGAAGGTCGTCGCGAGCGGCCGTCACCTCGCGCTGATGGCCCACTTCACGCATCCGCAGGAACTGCGGCCGCCGGTCGTGCGCGACGCGATGCGCCGGGTGCGCGACACGGGCGCCGTGATCCGCTGCCAGGGCCCGCTGGTGGCCGGCATCAACGACAGCGCGGACGCCTGGGCCGAGCTGTGGGACGAGACCACGACGCTCGGCGCGGTGCCGTACTACCAGTTCGTGGAGCGGGACACCGGCCCGCAGGGCTACTTCGGGGTGCCGCTGGCCCGCGGCCACCAGATCTTCCGCGACGCCTACGCCCGTGTCTCCGGCCTCGCCCGTACCGTGCGCGGCCCGGTCATGTCGGCGATGCCCGGCAAGGTCTGTGTGGACGGCGTCGCCGAGGTCGCCGGCGAGAAGGTCTTCGTACTGCACCTCATCCAGGCGCGCAATCCCGAGCTGGTGGACCGCCCGTTCTTCGCCGCCTACGACGAGGGCGCGACCTGGTTCACCGACCTCAAGCCCGCTTTTGGCGCGAGCGAGTTCCTGCCGGGGCTGGAGGTGGGCTGAATGTCAGCCGCACCGTCCCAACCGTCGTCCGCGGTGGCCGCTCTCTCCCTGGCCGTGGCAATCTTGCTGTCCCTCGTGATCGCGTTGACCGCCGTGATCATTCGGAGGAGTTCGGTGAGCCGGTTGACCGATATCTGGCCAACGGCCGCGACCGTCTTCGCCGCCAGCATGGGGATTGCCCTGGCCAGCCTCGCGAGCGTGGGGTTGCTGAGGTCTTAGAACCTGCTTTCGGCGCTGGCCGGTTCCTTCCCGGCCTTGAGGCGGGCTGAGGTCGGCCGGGGCGTCAGCGCCAGGTAGACCACCCCGCCCACCGCGCCCGACAGCAGGAAGCTGCAGTCCACGCCGCCGGTCAGTGACAGCAGCGGGCCCTCGTACGACGGCAGGGACACGGCCAGCAGTCCTACGGCGGCCCCCAGCACCCACGCCACGGTGGCGGGGATGTTCCAGCCCGCCCGATACCAGTAGACCCCGCCCCGGGAATGGCGGTTGAAGACCTGGAGGGCGTCGGCGTCGTACACCCCGCGGCAGCGGGCGAAGCCGATGAGGGTGATCACGGCCCAGGGGGTGCCGATCGCCGTGAGCAGCAGCACGAAGGACGTCATCGCGGACTGCGCGTCCCACGCGTAGTGGCCGACGAAGACGCAGACGGTGGCGACGACGGCGACGGTGCAAGTGGCCCGGGCACGCGAGGCGCGGGGCAGGATCGCGTCGAGGTCGAGGCCCATGGAGTAGAGCATGAGTCCCGCGTTGCCGACCGAGCCCGCGGAGGCGGCCAGCAGCAGCGGGATCAGGTACCAGGTGGGGGACGCGGCGACCAGCGGGCCCGCGTAGTCGAGGGCCGCGCGGGCCGCGTACGCCGTGAAGGTGCCGAAGAGCTGCGGGACCAGGAGACCGGCGATCAGGCCCAGCCATGTGGCGTGCAGGACCGTGCGGGAGGAGTGGCGCGACGGGGAGATGTAGCGGGTGTAGTCGCCGAGCAGGGTGATGAAGGCGATGGGGCCCGACAGGCCCGCCGCCACTGCCGCCAGCAGCCACGTCGGCCAGAAGGAGCCGAGCAGGTAGCCGCCGGTCTCCGGGAGCGCCGCGGTGGTGAAGTGCGGGGCGTACGCGATCACGCCGACGACGAGCAGGGCCGTCATGCCGATCGCCAGGACGCGGGACATGGCCAGCAGCACCCGGTAGCCGTACACCGCGCCCGCCACCGTCGCCGCCGCCAGCAGCCCGTAGACGACGGCGTACGACAGGCCGTTGTCCGGCAGCCCGAACAGCCGGCCGAGCACGCTCACCATCACATCGCCGCCGATCCAGACGGTCAGCGCGGTGTAGCCGAGCGCGAGGAGCAGGCCGACGACCGAGCCGACCAGCCGTCCCCGTACGCCGAACTGGGCGCCGGAGGAGGTGGAGAGGTTCGTCGCGGTACGGAGTGACACCAGGGCGAGCGGCGCCGTCAGTGCTGTGCCGATCACCGTGCCCGCCACGATCGAGCTCACCGACGACCACCAGTCGAGCCCGAAGGACGGCGGCAGCCAGCCGAAGATGATCACCCCCAGGCAGAGGTTGGAGCCCAGCAGGATCGACATCAGATCCCGCGGCCCGCTGGTGCGCTCCTCGTCCGGGATGGTGTCGACTCCGCGCTGTTCGATCGGCATGGCTGGTCTCCTTCGACGGCCGCCTGAGAGTTTGAGCGACGCTCTGAGAGTGAGAGCGATGCTCCGAGAGTTAGAGCGACGTTCAATGTGACGTCTTCGAAGGTCGTCCGTCAATGTTTCCGTTTCATGAATCCTCGGTTTAGAGTGATGCTCTAAAGCGAGGAAGGCAAGGAGGTGTCGGGACGTGAGACTGACCCCCACGGAACGTGACCGGCTGCTGCTGTTCTCGGCCGCCGAACTGGCCCGGGCCCGCAAGGCGCGCGGCCTCCGGCTCAATGTGCCGGAGGCGACCGCGCTCATCGCGGACACCGTGTGCGAGGCCGCCCGCGACGGGCGCCGGCTCGCCGAGGCCATCGAGGCGGCCCGCTCCGTGCTCGGCCCCGACGACGTCCTGCCGGGCGTCGCGGACGTCGTCACCGAGGTGCATGTCGAGGCCGTCTTCGACGACGGTTCGCGGCTCGCGGTGGTGAGCGATCCCATCGGCGGGGGCGGCCTGGGGGAGCGGGGCCCGGGTGCGCTGCTGCCGGGGCCGGTGCACACCGAGCCCGGGGCGGTCGTCCGCCTGACGGTGACGAACACCGCGACCGTGCCCGTCTCCGTGACCTCCCACTTCCACTTCTTCGAAGCCAATCCGCGCCTCGACTTCGTCCGGGAGATGGCTTACGGGAGGCGGCTCGCCGTGCCCGCCGGGTCGTCCGTGCGCTTCGGGCCGGGGGAGAGCGTCGAGGTCGGGCTCGTGCCGATCGGCGGCGAGCGGATCGCCATCGGGTTCGCCGGTCTGGTCGACGGGCCGCTGGACGCGCCCGGAGCGAAGGAAGAGGCCCTGCGCAGGGCCGCCGCCTGCGGATATCTGGGAGCCGAGCCTCAGGGAGCCGAGCCTCAGGGGGCGGATTCTTCCGGAGACGATTCTCAGGGAGCAGACCGATGAGCAGCGTCGAACCGATGACCGGCGGCGTCGATCCCTACGCCTACGCCGCCACCCACGGACCCCGCGCCGGTGACCGCGTCCGCCTCGGCGACTCGGGGCTGACCATCCGCGTCGAGTCCGACGCCCAGAAGTACGGCGACGAGTTCCTCGCCGGCTTCGGCAAGACCGCCCGTGACGGGCTGCACCTCAAGGCCGCCGCCGTCCGCGAGACGTGCGACGTCGTCATCAGCAATGTCGTGGTGATCGACGCGGTCCAGGGGATCCGCAAGGTCTCCATCGGCATTCGCGAGGGACGGATCTGCGCGATCGGGCGGGCCGGAAACCCCGACACCCTAGACGGGGTGGACGTGGTGGTCGGTACGGGGACCTCGATCGTCTCGGGCGAGGGGCTGATCGCCACCGCCGGAGCCGTCGACACCCACGTCCACCTGCTGTCGCCGCGCATCATGGAGGCCTCGCTCGCCTCCGGCGTGACCACGATCATCGGCCAGGAGTTCGGGCCGGTGTGGGGTGTCGGCGTCAACTCCCCCTGGGCGCTGCGTCACGCCTTCAGTGCGTTCGACGCCTGGCCGGTCAACATCGGCTTCCTGGGCCGGGGTTCTTCGTCCTCCGACGCGCCCTTGGTCGAGGCCCTCGCCGAGGGCGGCGCGAGCGGCTTCAAGGTCCACGAGGACATGGGCGCCCACACCCGCGCGCTCGACACCGCGTTGCGTGTCGCCGAGGAGCACGATGTCCAAGTTGCCCTGCACAGCGACGGGTTGAATGAATGTCTGTCGGTCGAGGACACCCTGAGGGTGCTCGACGGCCGGACCATCCACGCCTTCCACATCGAGGGCTGCGGCGGCGGACACGTGCCCAATGTCCTGAAAATGGCGGGAGTTGCGAACGTCATCGGCTCCTCCACCAACCCCACCCTGCCCTTCGGCCGCGACGCGGTCGCCGAGCACTACGGGATGATCGTCTCCGTCCACGACCTGAAGACCGACCTGCCCGGAGACGCGGCCATGGCCCGCGACCGGATCCGGGCCGGCACGATGGGCGCCGAGGACGTGCTGCACGACCTGGGCGCGATCGGCATCACCTCGTCGGACGCGCAGGGCATGGGCCGCGCGGGCGAGACCGTACGCCGTACCTTCGCGATGGCCGGAAAGATGAAGGCCGAGCTCGGCGCCCCCGAGGACCACGACAACGAACGCGTCCTGCGCTACATGGCCAAGCTCACCATCAACCCCGCCATCGCGCACGGCCTCGCCCACGAGGTCGGCTCCATCGAGGTCGGCAAGCTCGCCGACATCGTGCTCTGGCGGCCCGAGTACTTCGGCGCCAAGCCGCAGCTCGTGCTGAAGTCCGGCTTCCCGGCGTACGGAGTCGTCGGCGACCCCAATGCCGCTACCGACACCTGTGAACCCCTTGTCCTGGGACCGCAGTTCGGGGCACACGGCGCGACACCCGCCGAGATCTCGGTGGCCTTCGTCGCGCAGGCGGCGCTCGACCAGGGCAACGACCGCATGCCGACGCGCCGCCGACGGGTCGCCGTGCGCGGCACCCGCGGAATCGGCCCCGCCGACCTGCGGCTCAACTCCCGTACCGGAGCCGTCGATGTCGACCAGCGCACCGGACTGGTCACCCTCGACGGCGACCCGTTGCGCTCCGAGCCCGCCGACTCCGTATCCCTCAACCGCCTCTACTTCCTCTGATGTTCACCGCCCCTAAGGACCCCCCGATGTCTGCTGCCGCCGACGGCTTCCGCATGCCCGCCGAGTGGACCCCGCACGAGCGCACCTGGATGGCGTGGCCGGGCCCCAACCCCACCTTCGACAACCCGGACGACCTCGCGGAGTCGCGGGCGGCCTGGGCGGCGGTGGCCCGGACGATCCGCCGCTTCGAACCCGTCACGGTCGTGGTCGGGCCGGGGCAGTCGGCCGACGCGCGGGCGCTGCTCGGCCCGGACATCGACACCGTCGAACGCGAACTCGACGACGCCTGGATGCGTGACATCGGCCCCACCTTCCTCACCAACGGGAAGGGTGAACTCGCCGCCGTGGACTGGACGTTCAACGGCTGGGGCGCCCAGGACTGGGCCCGCTGGGAGTACGACTCCAAGATCGGTGCGCATGTCGCCGACCTCGCCGGAGCGCGTACGTACGCCTCGAAGCTGATCAACGAGGGCGGTGCGATCCACGTCGACGGCGAGGGCACCGTGCTGCTCACCGAGACCGTGCAGCTCGGCCCCGAGCGCAACCCCGACTGGACCCGCGAACAGGTCGAGGCGGAGATCCACGCCCAGCTCGGCACCCGCAAGGCGATCTGGCTGCCGCGCGGACTGACCGGCGACTATCCGCCGTACGGATTCGGCACGCTCGGCCATGTCGACATCGTGGCCGCCTTCGCGCGCCCCGGCGTGATCGTCGCGCACTCCCAGCAGGACCCGGCACACCCCGACCACGAGGTCAGCAAGGAGATCATCGGCCTGCTGAAGGCGCAGACCGACGCGCGTGGCCGCCGTCTGGAGGTCGTCGAGGTCCCGGCCCCGACCGTCCTGGAGGCCGACGGCCACTGGGCCGACTACTCCTACATCAACCACTACCTCTGCAACGGCGGCGTCGTGCTCTGCGGCTTCGACGACCCGCGCGACGAGATCGCGGCCGGGATCTTTCGCCGGCTGTTCCCGGAGCGGACGGTGACACTGGTGGACGCACGTACGATCTTCGCGGGCGGCGGAGGCATCCACTGCATCACCCAGCAGCAGCCGAAGATCTAGGGAGTCGGGCGATGGCCGGTGCGCGAAAGAACGCGCCCCCGCGGGAGGACGTGCTCGCCGCCGCCATGGACATGATCGCGGAGCGCGGTCTGGAGAAACTCACCATGGCGGCGCTCGGCCGCGAGGTCGGCATGAGCAGCGGCCATCTCCTCTACTACTTCCGCTCCAAGGACGAACTGCTGCTGCAGACCCTGGAGTGGAGCGAGGGCCGCCTCGGCGGGGAGCGCGGCCGACTGCTGGCCGCACGGGGAACCGCCCGCGAACGCCTCGACGCGTACGTCGACCTGTACGTCCCCGACGGCCACCGCGACCCGCACTGGACGCTCTGGCTGGAGGTCTGGAACCGCTCGCAGAACGCCGACGACGACGCCCGCGAGCGACAGGTCGCCATCGAGGGCGCCTGGCACCGCGACCTGGTGGCGCTGATCGCGGAGGGCGTCTCGCGCGGCGAGTTCCGGGCCGTCGACCCGGACCGTTTCGCCGCCCGGCTGCGCGCCCTGCTCGACGGCTTCTCCATCCATGTGGCGATCGGTCTGCGCGGCACCGACCGTGCCCAGATCCTGTCCCACGTAAGGGAGTTCCTGGACGAGTCGCTCGGCTGACGGCGTTGGCTTGCGGGGTTCGCGGACGGTCGATCAGTCGCCCGGGTTGTACGTAATCGAGCGCATTGACCCGGGGTGCGTGGTGCGGTTGCATCCGGATGAGCCCCCGGTGCGGGACCGGGGGTCGACAGGATTCCGGGGGAAATCATGTCCAGTGCTGCACGTGTGTCCTTAGGTGCCGCCATGGTGGTCGGGCTCGTCGGAGCCGCCGTCCCGACCACCACGGCGGCCCCGCACGCACCACGCGTCGAGCGGATCAGTACCGCCACCGGCGGACATGAGGGCGACGGCGCGTCCGCCGCGCCCGCGATCAGCGCCGACGGCCGCTATGTGGTGTTCACTTCGGCCGCCGGCAACCTCGTGCGCGGGGACACGAACGGTGTCGCGGACGTCTTCGTGCGCGACCTGCATACCGGCCGCACCCAGCGCGTCGCCGAGGGCCCGGCCGACCACCCCGCGATCAGTGCGGACGGCCGCTACGTCGTCTTCGCCACCACCGCCGCACTCGCGAAGGGCGACGACAACGGCCTCGACGACATCTACCTCCACGACCGCAGAACACACCGGACCCAGCGCATCAGCGCCGGCCACCCGGACGCACCGCCCCGCTACAGGCTCAACTACTCGCCCGTGATCAGCGCGAACGGCCGGTTCGTGTCGTACACCACCGCGACCCCGGACGCCGCGCCCGGCGACACCAACGGCCGGGACGACGCGGTCGTCCTCGACCGCAGGACCGGCCGCACCGAGCTGATCCAGTACCGCACCGACGGCACCCTCGGCGAAAGCGACTCCGGGGCGACCTCGTTCAGTGCGGACGGCCGGTTCGTCGTCTTCGACACGGCGGACCAGCTGGACCCCTCGCACGACTACACCCACGCCCTGAACGTGTATGTGCGCGACCGGGTGAAGGGCACGACGGAACAGGTGAGCCTGCCCACCCGCTTCGTCTACAAGCAGAGTTCGTGGGACGGATCCATCAGCGCGAACGGCCGGCTGGTGGCCTTCAACTCCAATGTGAGTTCGCTTGTGCCCGACGACAAGAACTTCTACACCGACGTGTTTCTCTTCGACCGCGACCGGCAGACCACCGTGCGCGTGAGCACCGCCACCGACGGCACCCCGCCCGACGGCCCGAGCCAGGGCGCGGTTCTGAGCGCGGACGGCCGCCGCGTCGCCTTCGTCTCCAGCGCCACCAACCTCGTCCCCGGCGACACGAACGGCGTCGCCGACGTCTTCGTCAAGGACCTGCGGACGGGCGCCGTCGAGCGCGTGAGCGTCGCCGCCGACGGCACCCAGGCGGACGGCGCCGCGGGCACGGTGTCGCTCAGCCGGAGCCGGGCCGCCTTCTCCTCCGCGGCCACGAACCTCGTCCCCGGCGACGGCAACGGGGTCGACGACATCTTCGTACGGGAACTGGAGGGGCGCCGATGAGACCGTCGTCGCTGTGGAGCGCCGCCGCCCTGGCCGCCGCGCTCACCCTGACCGTGACCCCCGCCCACGCCGCGCCGGCGGGAACCGAGCGGGTGAGCACCGGCACCGGCGGTGTCCAGCTCACGGCCGCGTCGTCCGGCGGCACGGTCAGCGCCGACGGCCGGTACGCCGTCTTCGTCTCGGCGGACCCCACGGGCGGCTACGACACCCGCGTGTATGTGAAGGACCTGCGCACCGGGACGCTGACCCAGGTGCCCGAGGACATGCTCTACACCACGCACGCGGTGCTCAGCGCGAACGGCCGCCGCGTCGCGTACTCCAACGGCAACCGCTACCCGAAGCCGTACGTCTACGACCGTGTGACCGGGGAGACACAGCAGCTGTGGCCGGCTCAGCTGCCCGACACGGCCTCCTACGAGCTGGGCGAGGCCACCGCGATCAGCGCCGACGGCCGGCAGGTGGCGTACACGATCGGCAATCGGGCCGGTGACCAGTACGCCCGCGTGCTGTACGTCCGCGACCTGGCCACCGGCGCCGACGAGCGGATCTCGCCGCTGCCGCCCGAGGGCATGATCATGGGCGCCTCGCTCAGCGCGGACGGCCGCACCGTCGCGTACGGCCTGCTCGTCCGCACGGGCCAGGGCGCCGTCGTCCAGCTCTACGTCAAGGACCGCGGCACGGGCGAGACGCGCCGGGTGGACACCGGGACCTCGGCCGGTCTCGTCCAGCTCTCCTCCGACGGCAGCCGGGTCCTCTTCAACTCCCTGGCGGAGGACGGGACTTCGGCTGCGTACGTACGCGACCTGCGCACCGACCTCGTCCAGCGGATCGCCGACGGGGTCGCCGACGCGGCCGACAGCACCTTGCGGCACGTCCTGCTGGCCGAGGACGACGGGCTGGTGCTGCTCGACCGGCGCACCGGCGAACGCCGCACCGTCGGCCCGGCGGGCGCGACCGCCCTTCCGGGCGCGGTCACCCGGCACGGCCGTGCCGTCGTCTTCGGCTCCACGGCCGACGACCTGGTGCCGGGGGACACCAACGGGGTCTCGGACGTGTTCCTCACCGTGCGCTGAACCCACGCGCTGTTCGCATCCTGAGACACCCCGTGAGCACGGGGGCGGTATGTGCCAGACTGCCCCCGTGCTCTCGTTCGCCATGATTATTGGCAGCAGGCGCGCCGGTCCGCAGTGACCGCCACGTACCACCACGTACGGGCGGACACCGTCGTCCTCGACCCGCGCGCAGACCTCTCGCACCCGCGAGAGGTTTTTCGTTTTCCTGGCCCACCTCAAGCCGGGAAGAGAGCGCGAGGGAGTATTGGGGGACGGTGGAGCCGGTCATTCCGGTACAGACCGAGATCCGACATCAGGAGCCGAACACCATGACCGAAACCAGCGAGCTCGACGATTCGTTCCACGTCTTCGACACGACCCTGCGCGACGGCGCGCAGCGTGAGGGCATCAACCTCACCGTGGCGGACAAGCTGGCCATCGCACGGCACCTGGACGACTTCGGGGTGGGCTTCATCGAGGGCGGCTGGCCCGGCGCCAACCCGCGCGACACCGAGTTCTTCGCCCGCGCCCAGCAGGAGATCGACTTCAAGCACGCCCAGCTGGTGGCGTTCGGCTCCACCCGCCGCGCGGGAGCCAAGGCGAGCGAGGACCCGCAGGTCAAGGGGCTGCTGGAGTCCGGCGCCCCGGTGATCACGCTGGTGGCGAAGTCCCACGACCGCCATGTGGAACTCGCCCTGCGGACCACCCTCGAAGAGAACCTGGAGATGGTCCGCGACACGGTGTCCTACCTCCGCTCCCACGGCCGCCGGGTCTTCGTCGACTGCGAGCACTTCTTCGACGGCTACCGCGCGAACCCGGAGTACGCGAAGGCCGTGGTCCGCGCGGCCTCGGAGGCGGGCGCCGACGTGGTGGTGCTCTGCGACACGAACGGCGGCATGCTCCCGGCCCAGGTCCAGGCGGTCGTCGCCACGGTCCTCGCGGACACCGGCGCCCGGCTCGGCATCCACGCCCAGGACGACACGGGCTGCGCGGTCGCGAACACCCTGGCCGCGGTGGACGCGGGCGCGACCCACGTGCAGTGCACGGCCAACGGCTACGGCGAGCGGGTCGGCAACTCGAACCTGTTCCCGGTGGTCGCGGCCCTGGAGCTGAAGTACGGCAAGAAGGTGCTCCCCGAAGGCGCCCTGCGCGAGATGACGAGGATCTCGCACGCGATCGCCGAGGTCGTCAACCTCACCCCCGCCACGCACCAGCCGTACGTGGGCGTCTCCGCCTTCGCCCACAAGGGGGGCCTGCACGCCTCCGCGATCAAGGTCGACCCGGCCCTGTACCAGCACATCGAGCCCGAGCAGGTCGGCAACACCATGCGGATGCTGGTCTCCGACATGGCGGGCCGCGCCTCCGTCGAGCTCAAGGGCAAAGAGCTCGGCATCGACATCAGCGACGACCGCGAGCTGGTGGGCCGGGTCGTGGAACGCGTGAAGGAGCGCGAGCTCCAGGGCTACACGTTCGAGGCGGCCGACGCGTCCTTCGAGCTCCTGCTCCGCGCGGAGGCCGAGGGCAAGGCCCGTAAGTACTTCGAGGTGGAGTCCTGGCGGGCGATCGTCGAGGACCGCCCCGACGGCACCCACGCCAACGAGGCCACGGTCAAGCTCTTCGCCAAGGGTGAGCGCATCGTCGCCACCGCCGAGGGCAACGGTCCGGTCAACGCCCTCGACCGTGCCCTCCGGGTCGCCCTGGAGAAGATCTACCCCCAGCTCGCCAAGCTGGAGCTCGTCGACTACAAGGTCCGCATCCTCGAGGGCAAGCACGGCACCCAGTCCACGACGCGCGTCCTGATCTCCACCTCGGACGGCACGGGCGAGTGGTCCACGGTGGGCGTCGCCGAGAACGTCATCGCCGCGTCCTGGCAGGCCCTGGAGGACGCGTACACGTACGGGCTGCTGCGGGCCGGGGTAGAGCCCGCGGCGTAACAGCCCCGGCGACGCGTCAGCACGAGTCCTCGGCGAGTCTCTCGAACTCGCCGAGGCTCATGGCACGGTCGTCGGCCCAGACCTGGCCGGGCTTGAGCCGGTTCAGGTCGGCGGGCCGGAAGGTGACCGTGCCGGTGTACTCGTAGTTGTACTCGGCCTTCCCGAAGGCGAGTTCGTACGTGTACGCCTTCACCAGCCGCTGCTCCCCGGCCGCGCGGCTGTGCCACTGCCGTGGCGGCGAGAAGAGCGGGAAGTCGGCGTCGGAGCCGTGCCGCTTGCCGGAGACCTTCCAGCCGGAGCGGTTGCGTACGGAATCGGAGCCGGAGTCCGCCGTGTCCGGCACGCCGGTGAGGCCGAGCCCCTGGACGAGGTCGTCGCCGCACGGCCGCAGCAGCGCCCGCGGGGCGCTGGACCCGTCCAGGTAGACCGCTGCCAAGGGGCGCAGCTCGGCTCCGCACCCGCTCAACAGCGCCAGGGCACCCACGACACTCGCCACTCCCGCCACGCGTCGCCGTATCCGGGTCGTCGGACCGGCCACCGCCGCCTCGCGTCGTCGTCTCCACGTCATCGCGCACCCCCTCAGCACTTGTCGTCGACAAGGTCCTCGAAGGCGTCCCGGCTCATCGCACGGCCGTCGGCCCAGACCTGGCCGGGCTTCAGCCGGTTCAGATCCTCGGTGGTGAAGTAGACCCAGACGTCGTACGGGGACCAGCCGGATCGGGGGCCGGTGACGTCGAGGCCGTAGCTGCGGCCGGGTCGCAGCCGTTGCGGGCCGGTCGCCTCCGTGTGCCAGGCGGCGGGCGGCGAGAAGAGCGGGAACGTCGCCGTGGAGACCTCGACCCGCTCGCCGATCTTCGGCCCCCAGCCGCTGTCCTGGGCGTCCGCTTCACTGGCGTCGGGGTGGTCGGTGGGCCAACTGTGCAGTTCCGCCCGGCTGCCGTGGTCGCCGTCGCACAGCCGCACCGTGGCGACCGGCGTGCCGTCCCCGTCCAGCCGGACGGCCGCGAGCGACAGCTGTGCCGGGCTGCACCCGCCCAGCAGCAGACACCCCGCGGCCGCACCCACCGCGGCCACCCCCGTACGCCTCATGCCCTCGCCCCTCCGCCGACGTGGCTACTGCAAGTGCCACTTCTGGTTGGCGGCCCCGCTGCACGACCAGATCTGTGCCCTTGCCCCGTTCGCCGACGAGTTGTCCGTCACGTCGAGGCACTTGCCGGCCGCCGTATTGACCACATCACCTGTCGACGAGTTGTACGACCACCGTTGTGCACCGGTCCCATTGCAGTCGTACAACTGCGTCTTCGCCCCGTCGGCGGTCGACGCGGATGTCACGTCCAGGCACTTGCCGAGCGTCTGGACCGAGCCGTCCGCCTGTACGGTCCACTGCTGCGCCGCGCTGCCGTTGCAGTCATAGAGCTGCACCGCCGTCCCGTTCGCGCTCGAACCCCCGGCCACATCAAGGCACTTGCCCGCGAGACCCACGAAGGCCCCCGACTGGCTGCCGCCCCCCGCCTGCGTCCCCGACCAGGTGAACGTCGCCGACGTCTTGCCCGGCAGCGAGTAAGTCGCGTGCTGTGAACCCCAGTTGATGGTCACGGTCTTCGCGGCCGACGCGTCGTTGTAGGCGATCAGCGCTTTGCTTCCGTCAGGATTCCGCCAGGCCACGTTCGGCACGGAGGAGCTGGCGGTGGACGCGATGCGCTGCGCCCCCGGCCGTACGAACTTCGTCAGATGCCCCATCGTGTAGTACTCGACGGTGTAGTCGACGGTCCCGCTCGCCCCGTCCCCGTTGTGCACGGTGATCAGCCCGGTACAGGTCCCGCAACCGCCGTTGTGCGGTCCCATGTTCTGGTCCACGGCCAGCGACCACTTCGTCACCGACTTCGCCCAGTTCCGGGTGTAGTCCACGATGTTGAGCATGTCCTCGCGCTGCTGGTTGGCGATCCAGGTGCCGCCGGAGTGCTCGGTGCCGAAGGCGTCGACCCCGGGGTACTGGTTGTGCACGCTCGTCTGCTTCGTGACGTCACCGCCGTACCCGTGCCAGGCGATCCCGCCGAAGTTCGGGTGCGAGCGGACCGCCGCGTCGTCGACGGTCGACGCCGCGTAGGAGTCGTACACGTCCCAGTTCCAGTCGTGGGCAAGGACCTTGGTGGACAGCCCCGCCGCCTGGAGCTTGGGCAGCAGCTCGCTCTTCGTGAAGTACGCGAGCCCCGAGGCGTTCCAGCTCATCGAGGGGTACCCCGAGCAGCACGTCGGCTCGTTCTGCGCGGTGACGTACGAGACGGGCACGCCCTGGTCCCGGTAGGCCTGGAGGTACTTCACGAAGTACGAGGCGTACGCACCGTAGTCCTCCGACTTGAGCCAGCCGCCGTTGAGTTGCCCGCTGTCCTTCATCCAGGCGGGCGCCGTCCACGGTGAGGCCATCACGGTCAGCGCGGGATTCAGCTGGAGCGCCTGCTTCGTCAGCGGCACCACGTCCGCCAGGTCGTGCGCGATCGAGAACTGTGTGAGGTTCGGATCCGTCTGCCCCGACGGCACGTCGTCGTACGTGTACCCGTACCGGGCGAGGTCCGACGCGCCCATCGGATTGCGCAGGAACGACAGCCCGATGCCGTCCGTCGGCGAGAACAGCTTCCGCATGGTCGCGTCCCGCGTGGCCTGACTCAGCGCGCCACTGCTGTTCATCAGCCAGGCGGCGGTGTCGGTGAAGGAGGCGCCACCGCCGGTGAAGGTCTGATAGCGGGTGTTCTCGTCGACGGTGATGTTCTCGCCGCTGCCACCGCTGCCGGACTGGAAGGCGAACGGGGTCTGGGCCTGGAGCCCGCGGACGACATGGCGCCCGCCGGTGTCGTCGGTGGTGGTGAGCCAGGCGGTCACCTGTTCACCGGCCGCGTGCGCGGGGGGTACGGCCGCGGTGAGGCCGGCCACGGAGAGCAGTCCGGCCAGCAACAGCCGGGCCGTGCGGGGGGTTCTCCTGGACATGAAAGCGTCGCCCTTCCTGACGAGACGTCTTGACGGGTCTGCGGGCCGTTAGTTAACTCACGGCGTGATCTAAGTCATGAGTGAACTGTGCGAACCAGAGTGAACCAGAGACCCGAGAGCCGAGGGAAGGTCCATGCCAAGAACCGCCCTGCTCGTCTCCACCGCCCTGTTGGCCGCGCTGCTGTCACCGGCCGTGTCCCAGGCGGCCGACGACCCCGCCCCTGTCCCAGTCGACCGTTTCGAAGGCGAGGTGCCCTTCGCGAGCCAGCCCGCCGAGGGCATCTTCACCTGGGGCAGCGACAACGACGACCCGCCCCAACTCGCCCTGACCGCACGGTCGGACGCCCCCGAGGGCGCCAACGTCCTCACCGGCACCTACGACATCAGCGGCTACGGCGGCTTCACCCACGACTTCGCCGCCGGCCAGCCCGCCCACGACTGGTCCGCGCACAAGGGCATCCGCTTCTGGTGGGACGGCCGGAACACCGGCAAGAAGACCGCGTTCGAGATCAAGGACGGCGGCGCCAACGGCGAGGCCTCCGAACTGTGGACGACGTCCTTCACCGACGACTTCACCGGCTGGAAGCAGATCGAGATCCCCTTCACCGACTTCACCTATCGCACGGACTACCAGCCCGTCGGCGGCATCGACCAAGTCCTCGGTCTCACCGGGATGTGGGGGTACGCGGTCACGCTCCCGGTCGGCGTCAAGGGCCAGTTCGCCATGGACGACGTCGAGTTGTACGGCAAGGCGGACCAGTCCCTGCGGGCGAGCGTCCGCACGGACTCCGCCGTCTACCCGGTGAAGGAGGGCGGCGCGGCCACGGTGCGGGTGTCCGTCGCCACCACCGGCTCCGCCCCGATCGACGAGCCCGTGACCGTCGCGTACGAGAGCGCGGGCGGCACCGCCGAGTCGGGCAAGGACTACACACCGGTCAAGGGCGAGATCACCTTCCCGGCGGGCACGGCGTCCGGCGCCTCGCGCACGGTCCAGGTGTCCACGCTGAAGGACAAGTCCGCCGAACCGGCCGAGACGATCCCCCTCAAGCTCACGGTCACCGGCGCGAAGGCCCCCGCCGAGACCCCGCAGGTCGTCATCGACGCCCACGGACTGCCGTACCTGGACGCGAAACTGCCGCTCAAGAAGCGGGTCGCCGACCTCGTGTCGCGGATGTCGCTGGAGGAGAAGGCCGGGCAGATGACCCAGGCCGAGCGCGGCGCGCTGACGGCGCAGGGTGACATCGCGACGTACGACCTCGGCTCGCTCCTCTCCGGCGGCGGTTCCACTCCCACCCCCAACACCCCCGCGGCCTGGGCGAAGATGATCGACGCCTTCCAACTCCGGGCGCAGGCAACACGGTTCCAGATCCCGCTGATCTACGGCGTGGACGCGGTGCACGGCCACAACAACCTCACCGGCGCGACGATCATGCCGCACAACATCGGCATCGGCGCGACCCGCGACCCCCAACTAGCCCAGCGGACAGGCGCGGTGACGGCATCGGAAGTCCGCGCCACCGGCATCCCGTGGGACTTCGCCCCCTGCCTCTGTGTGACCCGCGACGAACGGTGGGGCCGCTCGTACGAGTCCTTCGGTGAGGACCCGGCGCTCGTCAAGTCCATGGAGACGATCATCCAAGGCCTCCAAGGCGCCCGCAGTGGCAAGGACTTGAAGGACGACGACAAGGTGCTCGCCACCGCCAAACACTTCGCCGGCGACGGCGGCACGGAGTACGGCTCGTCCACGACGGGCTCGTACACCATCGACCAGGGCATCACGAAGGTCACCCGGGAGCAGCTGGAGGCGATCCACCTATCGCCCTACCAGACGGCGGTCGACCGCGGCATCGGCTCGGTCATGCCGTCCTACTCCTCACTCGACATCCTCGGCGACGGCCAGGGCCCGGTGAAGATGCACGCCCGCGCGGACATGATCAACGGCGTGCTCAAGGACCGCATGGGCTTCGACGGCTTCGTCATCAGCGACTGGGCGGCCATCGACCAGATCCCCGGCGACTACGCGTCCGACGTCCGTACGTCCGTCAACGCCGGCCTCGACATGATCATGGTCCCGTACGCGTACAAGGACTTCCGTACGACCCTGATCGACGAGGTGAAGGCGGGCAGGGTGAGCGAGAGCCGGGTGAACGACGCCGTCTCGCGCATCCTCACCCAGAAGTTCAAGCTGGGCCTCTTCGAGAAGCCGTACGCCGACACGAGTGGGGCGGCGGCAATCGGTTCACCCGCGCACCGGGCGGTGGCCCGCGAGGCGGCGGCCGAGTCCCAGGTCCTGCTGAAGAACGCGAGCGGCGTCCTGCCGCTGAAGAAGTCCCAGAAGGTGTACGTCGCCGGATCGAACGCCGACGACCTCGGCAACCAGACGGGCGGCTGGACGATCACGTGGCAGGGCGCATCCGGCCCGGTCACCCAGGGCACGACGATCCTGGAGGGCATGCGAAGCGCGGGCGGTGACGTCACGTACTCGAAGGACGCCTCGGCACCTACGTCCGGCTACGACGTGGGCGTGGTGGTCGTCGGCGAGACCCCGTACGCCGAGGGCGTGGGCGACGTGGGCAACGGCAACGACCTGGAACTGACCGCAGCCGACAAAGCGGCCGTCGACAAGGTGTGCGCGGCCATGAAGTGTGCGGTGCTGATCGTTTCGGGCCGCCCGCAACTGATCGGCGACCGTCTCGCCGGCATCGACGCGCTGGTCGCCTCCTGGCTGCCGGGAACGGAGGGCGACGGAGTGGCGGACGTGCTGTACGGCAAGCGGGCGTTCACCGGTCAGCTTCCGGTCACCTGGCCGAAGTCGGAGTCCCAGCTCCCGATCAACGTCGGTGACACGTCGTACGATCCGCAGTTCCCGTACGGCTGGGGCCTGACGACCCTCACCAAGGTGCCCGCGGGCGGCACGGCGACCCTCAAGACCCTCGCCAAGGCCGCCGAGGCCGCAGACCGCACCGGCTCCGCCGAAGCCGGCCGAGCCGCCGTGACCCAGGCCCGCCTCCTCGTCCAGCAGAAACTGGGCCAGACCCTCACCCCCACCACCACCAAACCCTTCGCCAACGCCGACCACCTCCTCCTGACCGGCCACTACGCCTCGGCGATAGCGAGCCTGACGGAGGCCTACAGGGCCGCCTAGAACGGTTCGTCGCCCCCGCCGCCCCTACCCGTCCCATCCTTCTGGGGCTCCGCCCCAGACCCCGTGGGTTGTGTGTCGGGTGCGGGCCGGTGGGGGCCGTTCGCGCAGTTCCCCGCGCCCCTAAAAGGGGCGCGGGGAACTGCGCAATCTTTTAAGCGGGGGTCTGGGGGCGCAGCCCCCAGGGATGGGACGGGTAGGGGCGGCGGGGGCGAAATACCGGCACCGATGTCCACATTTGCGCACCTTCGGGTAGCTTCGAAGACATGAAGGCCGTACTCGCCCGAGGACTCCCAGGCCTGCTGATTGCACTGCTGCTGGCAGCCCTGGCGGCGCTCGCAACCCCCGCCCCCACCGCCCACGCGTCCACCGACATCTCCACCATCGCGGCAGCCCTCAAAAAGAGCCCGGTCTACGTCGACCCCGCCGCCGCAGCCCAGCTCTCCACCACGGACGCGGACGCCCTGGCCAAGAAGATCGAGCACGCGAACAAGCCCATCCTCATCGCAGTCCTCCCCGCCGGCTTCCCCACCCAGAACCTCTTCCAGAACCTCCGCACCTCCACCGGCATCACAGGCCTGTACGCCATCAGACTCGGCACCCTCTTCGACGCCCGCGCCGACTCCGCCGTGATGCCCCGCACCGCCGTGCAGAACCTGGTCACCAGCGTCCAGGGCGAGAACGACACGAACACCCAGCTGAACGACTTCACGGACAGCGCGCTCAGCAACATCGGCGGCTCGGCCCCGGCGAGCTGGAGCGGAGGCGGCGACAAGGGAAGCGGCGTCTCCACGGGCGCCCTGATCCTGCTCGGTGCGGTGGTCGTCGCGGGCGGCGCGGGCGCGTACACCCTCGTACGCCGAGACCGCCGCCGTAAGGCGCGGGAACAACAGGAAGCACTGGACAAGCTCCGCGTCGTGGTCGACGAGGACATCACGGCCTTCGGTGAGGAACTCGACCGTCTCGACTTCCACCCGGCCGAAGCGGGCGCCGACGACGCGATGCGGGCGGACTACGAGCGCGGGCTGGACGCGTACGAGCAGGCGAAGGCGTATATGGCCGCGGCCACGCGCCCCGAGGACGTACGGGCGGTCACGCAGTCCCTGGAGGACGGCCGTTTCTCGCTCGCGGTGCTCGCCGCGCGCCGCGAGAGCCGCCCGGTCCCCGAGCGCCGCGCCCCCTGCTTCTTCGACCCGCGCCACGGCCCCTCCGTCACCGACGCGACCTGGACGCCCGTGGGCGGCGCGTCCCGGGAGGTCCCGGTCTGCGCGGCGGACCAGGCCCGCCTCGCCGACGGCTCCGACCCGGCGATCCGCGAGGTCGAGACGGACTACGGCCGCCGCCCGTACTGGGACGCGGGCCCGGCGTACGGCCCCTGGGCGGGCGGCTACTTCGGCGGCGGCGTGCTGCCCGGCCTCCTCGTCGGCACGATGCTGGGCAGCATGATGTCCAGCCCCTCGTACGCGGCCGACTACGGCTCCGGATACGGCGACTTCGGCGCCGGAGGCTACGACGGCGGCGACGTCTCGGGCTCCGACTTCGACCCCGGCGACTTCGGCGGCGGCTTCGGGGACGGCGGAGGCGGCGACTTCGGTGGGGGAGGGGACTTCGGCGGAGGTTTCTGAGGGGGCTCCGGTGCCGGCCCTTCAGGACCAGAGGAAGTCCCGTATTGGGGCGCGTAGTTCAATTACCGGGACTGGTAGCTGAGTTACGGGACCGGTGGTTCAGTTGCCGGGACCGGTAGTTCAGTTGCGGGACCGGTGGTTCAGTTGCCGGGACCGGTGGTTCGGTCGGCTTCGGACACCTCGGCGTCCGCGAGCCGGTCCATGAGCGCACCCGCGAGCCGCAGCACCTCGCGCTCGGTCTCGCTCAGCGTGCCGAGCGCCGCGGCCAGCCAGACGTCCCGCTCGGCCATGTCCCGCTCCACCGCGCGGCGGCCCTCCGCGGTGAGCGTGAGCACGGACTGGCGCCGGTCGGCGGTGCCGGGCTCCCGGGCGATCAGCCCGTCCGCCTCCAGCTCGGCGAAGACCCGGGTCAGCGACTGCGGCCGCTGCCGCTCGGCCGCCGCGACCTCGCCGGGTGTCGCGGGCCCGTGCCGCCGCAGATGCCCGAGCACCCCCAGCTGATTCGGGGTGAGCGCACCGTCGCCCCGCTCCTGCCGCAGCCGGCGGTTGAGCCGCATGATGCCGCGGCGGAGGTGGGCGGCGCGGGAGAGCTGGTCCATGGGGAGATCATACGCGACTACGTACTATTGTGCGCACTTGCGGCTATCTTGACCGCGCTGACCGGCGTAGCATCTGCGCAGTGACCGTCAAACTCATACGCAATGCTTACGAAGCTTCGCTGACCATGACGGCCGTGCTGCTCTGCTGGGCCGCCGCCCTGTGGCTGGAGGGCGCCGCCGGACTGCACGCCGACGTCCTCGTCCTCGCGGTCGCCCTGACCCTCCCCCTGGCGGGCGTCCAGCGGACCGCGGACACCCGCGGGCGGCTCATGTCCTTCGTGCTGCTGCCCGCCGTGGCCGGAGTCTCGATCCTGCTCGGCCACCTCGTGGCGGATCACTACGCGGCCGGCGCCGCCGTCTTCACCCTCGGTATCTCCCTGCCGATCTGGATCCGCCGCTTCGGCCCGGCCGCGACGAAGGCGGGCACCCTGATGACGCTGCCGCTGATCGCCCTGCTCGTGGTGCCGGGCCCCGCGCTGCCGCCCAAGGACCAGTCCGCGCTGGTGAGTTGGGGCTGGGCGGCGCTGATCGGGATGCTGGCGTGCGGCTGCGTCCGGCTGGTCCAGGCGTCGGCCGACCGCCTTGGCCCCTGGCGGCCCGAACCCGCACCGGACCGCCCCCGGCGCCCCTCCCGGCTGCGCCCCCGCCCGAGCACACGCATGGCCGTGCAGATGGCGGCTGCCGTCGCCGGGGCCTTCACCTTCGGACGGCTGCTCTTCGACCAGCACTGGCCGTGGATGGTCCTCACGGCGTATGTGGCGGCGAGCGGCAACCGAGGCCGAAACGACGTGGTACGCAAGGGAGTCGAACGCTTCGTAGGGGCCTGCGCAGGAACGGTACTGGCCACCGGAGTGGCCGTGGCCGGGATCACCGGCCGGACGTCCGTTGTCCTGATGTTCGCCGTCCTGGCCCTCGCCCTGTGGCTGCGCCCGCTCAACTACGCGTACTGGGCGGCGGGCATGACCACCGCCCTCTCCCTCCTCCTCGGCTACTACGGCCAGGACGCACAGAGCCTCCTCCTGACCCGCCTCGAAGCGATCGCACTGGGCGCGGCACTGGCGATGGCATCGGCATGGTGGCTCCTCCCGGTACCGGCACCAAGACGTCATGGCCCCGACGGGTCATCCCCACGCCTCCCGGTCATCGGCCACCGTCAAGGCTGATCGCGCGGAGCCAGGTGGCGGGCCAGCACCTCCAGCGCGTCGGCGACCTCCTTGCGCTGCTCGGGAGTGCGGTCACCCAGGGCCGCGTCGAGGGCGTCGTCGATGGTGGTGGCCCTGACCTCGGCGACGCGGGCGGAGACCTGCGGGGCCTGGCGGACGAGGAGGCGGCGGCGGTCGGCCGGGTCGGGTGCGGTGATGACGGCACCGGTGTCCTTGAGGCGGGCGACGGCGGTGGAGACCTGGCTCTGCGGCAGGCCCGTACGGGCGGCGATCTCGCCCACGGCGGTGTCGGGGTGGGTCGCCACGTCACTGGCCACGATGAGGACGGACCGCACGCTGCCGCCGTGGCGCCCGGCGCCGCCTTCGGGCTCCGGCATCGCGGCTTCGCCGATCTTCATCAGGGCGCGTCCGAGGAGGAACAGCTCGACTCCGTTCATGCCCCCAGATTACATCAAGATCGATGCATCGATCATGGATGCATCGAGACTAGATGCATCACTATTGATGCATCTAAAAAGATGGATTACTGTTCAGGCAGACACCCGGACACCGCCGGGCGGAGGGAAGGGGCACGACCATGCGGAAGTGGCGAGCGAACCCGTGGGCGGTTCTGGTGACGCTCTCGCTGGGGTTCTTCATGACCCTGCTGGATCTGACGATCGTGAACATCGCGATCCTGGACCTGATGAGCGACCTCGGCACCTCGCTCGACCGGACCCTGTGGGTGGTCAGCGGCTACGCCCTGGCGCTGTCGGTGCTGATCATCACGGCCGGCCGGCTCGGTGATCTGCGCGGGCCCCGGACGCTGTTCGCGGCGGGCCTGGTGGTCTTCACGCTCGCCAGCGTCGCCTGCGGTCTCGCCCCCACCGCGACGGCACTGATCGTCGCCCGGGTCGTGCAGGGTCTGGGTGCGGCGCTGCTCACCCCGCAGACCATGACCCTCATCGTCGCGGTCTTCCCGGCCGAGCGCCGCGGCACCGCCATGGGCATCTGGGGCATGGTCGCCGGGCTGGCCACCCTGTCCGGGCCCACCCTGGGCGGTGTGCTGGTCTCCGCCGTGAACTGGCGCTGGATCTTCCTGGTCAACGTGCCGATCGGGGTGGCCGCGTTCGTCCTGACGTTCCTGGTGGTTCCCGACATCCGGCCGGCGCGGGCCCACCGCTTCGACCTGACCGGCGTCCTGCTGTCCACGGCCGCCCTGTTCTGTCTGGCCTTCGGCCTCCAGGAAGGCGCGAACTACCAGTGGGGAGCGGGGATTTGGGCGCTGCTCAGCGCCGGGGCCGCACTGGGCGCCGGCTTCGTCCTGCACCAGCGGCGCCGCCAGGACCGCGAACCGCTCGTCCCGTTCGCGCTGTTCCGGGACCGCAACTTCACCGCGATGACCGCCCTGGTCGGCCTGGTCTCCGTCGCCATGCTCGGCATGGTCCTGCCGTTCAACCTCTATCTGCAGTCCGTGCTGCACCTCAGCCCCGTCAAGGCCGGTCTGGTGCTCGCCCCCTCGTCGCTGGTGTCGATGACCGTCGGCCCCTTCGCCGGCCGGCTGGCGGACCGTATCGGCGGCAAGTACGTCCTGCTCACCGGGCTCGTCTGCTACGGCGCCGGGATCCTCGCCATCACCCTGACCGCCGCGCCCACCACCGCCTGGTACGCCTTCGTCCCGGCCACCCTGGTCACCGGTCTTGGCGTCGGCTGCATCATCGCCCCCATGTCCACCGAGGCGATGCGGCACATTCCGCGCCACCTCGCCGGGGCCGCCTCCGGCGTCAACAACACCGTCCGCCAGATCGGTTCCGTGGCCGGTGCCGCCGCCGTCGGCGCCCTGGTGCAGAGCCGCCTCGCCGTCGAACTCGCCACCGGCAAGACCTACGCCGCCGCCTTCACCGCCACCCTGCACACCGCCGCCGTCCTGCCGCTGGCCGTGCTGGCCGCCGGAATCCTGGCCTGCCTGCTGCTGCGCCGTCACACCGCCGGGCTGTCGGCTGCCGAGAGCGTCCCGGCCGGCGGTCGGCCGCAGCCCGCAGGGTGCCGCTGATACGAGCACCGCACGTCACGCACGTCACGCACGTCCCGAACGTCCCGCACGTCCCGCAACACCGCGACGCCGAGCCCCAGATGTGCGGGGGCTCGGCGTCGTTTTCGGCGGCGTCCGTTGCAGACGGGAACGCGGGAAGGCGGGAAGGCAGGAACGGACGCCGCGTCGAGGGAGCGGGAGGCTACTTCCCGGCGCGCTTCTTGTGGCCCGTCACCTTGGCGATCCAGGTGAGGAAGTCGGCCGGGTCGATGTTCGACCCGTGACCCTCGTCCCAGTAGTAGAGGTGGTTGACGTCGTCGCCGAGGTTGTCGGCGGCGGCCGCGATGTTGGCGGAGACCGTCAGCGAGGTGTCGGAGTCCTTGGTGCCGAGGCGGATCCACCAGTGCTTCGAGCGGCCCGGGTTCTTCTTGGCGAAGTGGTACATCGGGTTCATCAGGTCGAGCTTCTCGGGGATGTCGCTCGCGACCCGCTTGGTGGTCAGGCCCGTGGTGTCGTTCTTCGCGCCGTACGCCGTGAAGTGGCGGGTCTCGGTCGTGCCCGCGCCGAACTCGTTGTTCTCGCCCGCGGACAGGTCGAAGGCGTCGAAGGCCGGCGTGGTCTTCTTGCGCGCGCCCACGTGGGTGAGGAAGTCGGCCCAGGTGAAGGTGGCCTTCTCGCCGTCCCAGTTGATGAACGTGTTGGCGGCGAGGTAGGTCGTGCGGTCCGCGTCCGACAGGTCCGCAAGGTACGTGGTGGCCGACGGCTCCAGGTACTGCTCGACCATGTACTCGTCGTAGTTGCGGGCGTTGAGCTGACCGAAGCCATTCAGGCCGCGCAGCTTGAGGGACGCCTGGTACTCGGCGAACTGCGACTGCAGGTCCTTCGAGACGGTCTGGTCGACGACCTTGCCGGTGCTCGCCGTGACGTTGGTGCCCCAGTTCCACTCGTAGGCGCCGTCGGCGTGCTCCAGGTCGGTGATCGGGCACCAGGCGCCGGTCGCGAAGATCGCGTCGGACGCGTCGGCGGCGCCGAGCTCCTTGAGGTAGGAGTCGTAGATCGGGCTGTCGCCCGACGCGCCGAGCAGGGAGGACAGCGCGCCACCGGCGCTGGTGCCCGTGGACACGATCCGGTCGGTGTCGCCGGGGATGACGCCCTGGTTGGCGCGGACGTAGCGGACGGCGGCCTTCAGGTCGACGATCGCGGCGGGCGCGGTGCCGTAGTAGATGCCGTCGCTGTCCTTGAGGGTACGACCGCGCGCACCCGGCTCCACGACGACGTAACCGGCCGCGAGGCCCAGCTTGCCGAGGTTGACCATGCCGCCCTGGGCGTTCACCATCGCGTTGCCGCCGGACTGGACCTCACCCGTGCCGCTGCCGGCGGATGCCGAGGCGCTGGGGGAGGCGCTGGTACCGGTGCCGCCCGTGGGGCCGCCGCTCATGCTCGCGCCGCCCACGCCGGTGGCGTCCGCGACGGACGACGGCATGTAGCCGCCCACCGAGTTGGCGAAGACGATGGGAGCGTTGGTGGCGTCGACCGCGGTGCCGTCGATCTTGACGGGGACGCTGACGTTCAGGCTCTGGTACGCCTCGTCGACCGGGTTGGTGACGTAGGTGATGGCCTTCCAGAAGTGGTAGACCACCTCGTGGTCGGTGCCGCCGGCGTCCGTGATGGTCGTCGTCAGCTCGGTGTAGGCGTCCTTGTCGAAGGCGAGGGCGTCCGAGGTCTTCGATCCGGACTTGCTCGATGCGTTCGCGCTCAAGGCGAAGCCGCCGGCTGCCACGACTCCGACGGTCGCGCCCATACCCATGACGACGGTCCTGCGCTTCACTGCCCTGTGCTTCACTGAGGTCTCTCCCCTTCGCGGCATGTCCGAACAGCCGTCGAGTCGAAGTGATACGCGCCGGACGCCCACGCAGTGGATGCAGGCCAGTGCAGTCAACGCGCTGACGGTCGGGGCCTTGGCCGGGACCGCAGCGCCGGTGCGGGTTCGTTGCCTACACGTGGCGCCCTACTCGATCTTGTGTTGCGAACGTAATTTGCCGCGCCAAACATTGTCAACAATTCTGTTAATTTCATTGTGAACACTCAAGATCCCATGGCGGGCTCACAAGATTCGCCAGGGTTTCTGAGAGCGCCTGAGAACGTCTGGGGATTCTTTAGGGCAGAAATTGACCTAGAGGGGCGTCCGGACATGCCGGAGCGCCCGCCCTCCTCGTACGGGGGAGTCGAAGGGCGGGCGCGCTCAGGGGTTGCCGGCGAATCAGGGCGTGCCGGCGAAAGGGAAGGCTCAGGCGGCGTTCTTGATCGCCGAGATGTCGAAGACCAGCTTGATCTTGTCCGAGACGAGGACGCCACCGGTCTCCAGCGCCGCGTTCCAGGTGAGGCCCCACTCGGAGCGCAGGATCTCGGACTTGCCCTCGAAACCGACGCGCTCGTTGCCGAACGGGTCCTTCGCGGCGCCGTTGAACTCCAGGTCGATGGAGAGCGGCTTGGTGGTGCCCATGATCGACAGCTCACCGGTGATCCGGTAGTCGTCGCCGCCCAGCGCCTCCGCCTTGGTGGAGCGGAACGTCATCGTCGGAAACTCGTCGGTCTTGAAGAAGTCGGAGCTCTTCAGGTGACCGTCACGGTCGGCGGAACCGGTCTCGACGCTCTCCATCTTGACGTCGAGTGAGGCGGTGGACTTGGACGGGTCCGAGCCGTCCAGGTGCAGCGTGCCGTCGAACTCCTGGAAGCCACCCTTGACGTTCGTCACCATCGCGTGACGCGCGACGAAGCCGATCGTCGAGTGCGAGGGGTCGATCGTGTAGTCGCCGCTCAGCGCGGCCAGGTCGGGGCTGACGGCTGCGGCCTCGGCGGTCGTGGCCGTGGCGTCGGCGGCGTCGCTCTTGCGGCTGAAGATACCCATGACGTTGCTCCTAAGGGACGGGTCGCGGATTCGTCCGGAAGCCGCGGCGTTGAGGATGTTGAATCTTCAACGAGGTCAACATGGAGCACCGTAGACCTATTCCATTCAAGTTTCAACATCATCCGCAGCGTGTTCACGACGTTACTTCGAGTTGCCTTCGTCCGCCCTCCGGCAGACGCGGGTACCCTCGCCGTGCACCGTGCGCGCACCCTCCGCGAGGACCGCACCGGCGCCTGGTCCGGGAGGCCGGCCGAGGGTCCGTATCACCCAGGGGATGGCATGCGCCACTCATCAATGTGAGGTGACTCTCAGCTGATTGCTTTGTGAGACCTCTACAACCCAGAGGCCCTCTGAGCAGTCAGATCGCCTGCATGCGGTCGTGGTTCTGTTCAGGGGTACCAGGAAAACGGGCCGGAGACTGTACGGAGTCGACGGCTCGCTTTCCTTGGTGGACTTCGTAAGGTCACTACATGACCGTTTTGGACGAGGCCGGATCCGCAAGCTCCACAAGTTCCGCTGGCGAACCCACGGACGCGCGCGGACGTGTGGCCGAACTGCACGCGATCCGTGCCGAGGCGCTGCGAGGCCCCAGCGAGAAGGCGACCGAGGCGCAGCACGCCAAGGGCAAGCTGACCGCCCGGGAGCGCATCGAGCTGCTGCTGGACGCGGGCTCGTTCCAGGAGGTCGAGCAGCTGCGCCGGCACCGGGCGACCGGATTCGGCCTGGAGGCCAAGAAGCCGTACACCGACGGTGTCATCACCGGCTGGGGCACGGTGGAGGGCCGTACGGTCTTCGTGTACGCGCACGACTTCCGCATCTTCGGCGGCGCCCTGGGCGAGGCCCACGCCACGAAGATCCACAAGATCATGGACATGGCCATCGCGGCCGGTGCGCCGCTGGTGTCCCTGAACGACGGCGCCGGCGCCCGTATCCAGGAGGGCGTCTCCGCCCTCGCCGGCTACGGCGGCATCTTCCAGCGCAACACCAAGGCGTCCGGCGTCATCCCGCAGATCTCGGTCATGCTCGGCCCGTGCGCCGGCGGCGCGGCCTACTCGCCCGCCCTCACGGACTTCGTGTTCATGGTCCGCGAGACCTCGCAGATGTTCATCACCGGGCCGGACGTGGTCAAGGCGGTGACGGGCGAGGAGATCACCCAGAACGGCCTGGGCGGCGCCGACGTCCACGCGGAGACGAGCGGCGTCTGCCACTTCGCGTACGACGACGAGGAGACCTGCATCGCCGAGGTGCGCTACCTCCTGTCGATGCTCCCGCAGAACAACCGCGAGAACCCGCCGCAGGTCGCGTCCGAGGACCCGGCGGACCGCCGCTCGGACATCCTGCTGGACCTGGTCCCCGCGGACGGCAACCGCCCGTACGACATGGCGAAGGTCATCGAGGAGCTCGTCGACGACGGCGACTACCTGGAGGTCCACGAGCGCTGGGCCCGCAACATCATCTGCGCGCTGGCCCGTCTGGACGGCCAGGTCGTCGGCATCGTCGCCAACCAGCCGCAGACGCTGGCCGGTGTCCTGGACATCGAAGCGAGTGAAAAAGCTGCGCGCTTTGTCCAGATGTGTGACGCTTTTAACATTCCGATCATCACCCTCCTGGATGTCCCCGGATTCCTCCCGGGCGTCGACCAGGAGCACGGCGGGATCATCCGTCACGGCGCGAAGCTCCTCTACGCCTACTGCAACGCGACCGTGCCGAGGATCTCGCTCATCCTGCGCAAGGCGTACGGAGGTGCCTACATCGTCATGGACAGCCAGTCCATCGGGGCCGACCTCACCTACGCCTGGCCGACGAACGAGATCGCCGTGATGGGCGCGGAAGGTGCCGCCAACGTCATCTTCCGCCGTCAGATCGCCGAGGCAGCCGATCCCGAGGCGATGCGGGTGCGCATGGTCAAGGAGTACAAGGCCGAGCTGATGCACCCGTACTACGCGGCGGAGCGTGGCCTGGTCGACGACGTCATCGACCCGGCGGAAACCCGCGAGGTCCTGATCAAGTCGCTCGCGATGCTGCACACCAAGCACGCGGACCTGCCCTCGCGCAAGCACGGCAACCCCCCGCAGTAACCCTGCGGATCCTCCGCGGCAGCCCCGCGGAAACCTCTCTCACGGAGACTGAACCTATGAGCACCCCTGACATCCGCGTCGAGAAGGGCCACGCCGAGCCCGAGGAAGTCGCCGCCATCACGGCGATCCTCCTGGCCCGTGCCGCCGCCGCCCCCACTGATGCTCCGGCCCACCACGGCCGCCACAAGGCCGGCTGGCGCCGGCTGGAGCGCGAGCCCGGGTTCCGGGCGCCGCACAGCTGGCACTGAGGGTTTTTGACGCCGACAGCCCCGTTCTCCTGGTGGAGGGCGGGGCTTTGGTGTTGGGGTCACTCGAAGGTGACGTCCACGCCGGAGAAGTCGAGGGCGTGGGGGTCGTCGGGCAGAAGGCAGTTGTGCAGAGAGAGCTGCTTTACCTTGGGGGGAAGAAACCCCGGTGTCCCCAGCCAGGCGGCGACGTCGATACCGTTGAGCACCAGGCTCACCCCGGGCAACGAGGCCACTGCGGGCAGGCCTTGAGGCAGGCAAACGTCCTTGGTGAACAGCACCACCTGCTTAAGGCCGGGGGAGTCGGCGAGGGTGGCCAGGTCGGTGGTTTCACTCACGCCCTGGATCGAGACGTAGAAAGCTTCCTGTGCCAAACACAGGCTTCCGTCGAGATGAGGCGTGCCGCCGAGGTCAAGGAACAGATACCTCAGATGTCGCAGCTCGCCGAGTGCTTCGATGTGCTTGAGGGGTATCTCGCCCATCAGGCCGAAAAAGGTCAGGTCGGCGTGGTGTCTGAGCACCGACAGGTCGGCCTCTCCGCGTGGTTCGAAAACGGCCAGGCTTGTCACTGGCGGCAACTCACACAGCGCTCCGAACTCCGCCAAGGGATAGGAGATTGACAAGCCACCGATGGGTCCCAGCCTGTGCAGGCTTCGCCACTGGGCGGAGTGCGTGAGCGCGAGATCTCGGAATGCCAGCGGCAGTCGCGACAGAACCTGCTCGGCGTAAGCCTCGGCGTCGAAGGACCCCCAGGCTCGGACGAGTTCACCGATCACGTCGTATCGCTCGTCCCCCACGTACCCGGCCAGCAGCCCCAACGCCTCCTCACCCCCGATCAACGCCACGGTCCGCACCGTCTGCACGGCGGCCTTCTCCGAAAGCTCGCCGAGCGATCGAGGCATCCTGCGCAGCAGGCTCGGCCCCACCGCCGCCAGTGCGGGCGGGTCCGTCTTCCGGCGGGCCGGAAGCAGCTGCGCCACCGCCTCCTCCAGACGCTCCCCGAGCTCCTCCGACACGGAGGGCAGCGTCTCCTGACAGGAAGCCGCCAGCAGCCGCAGCGTGCGCGCGTGCCGGGGCTCCTCCTCGGCCCGGTCGAGGATCCCGCCCAGCAGTTCCTCCCGCTGACGGGCGTTGGCATGGCCCGCCACCATGATGATCGTCTCCCGCCACAGATCCAGATGCGCCCGGCCGACCAGATTCCCGATCCGGTCCTCCTCCGCGGCCTCCTCGGCGGCGAGGTACTCCTGGAACGTCCGGTGTACGAAGTCCAGGCGCCCCTGGGCGGGGGAGCGGAGCATCCCGGAGCGGTCCCGCAGCTGCTCCAGCACCAGCTTGCCGTCCAGGGCGGCGTCCAGATGCCGCATCGCAGTGAGCTTCGCCCCGACGTGCACGGCGGCCTGCTCCATCGCGATCTCGCTGCGGTTGTTGTCCGACAGCCGCCACGCCAGATCCCGCAGCACCACCAGCTTGTCCCCGAGACTGAGCTTGCTCTCCACCGCGCTCGGCACGTTCCGGTCCGCGTCCCGGTCGTGGACCAGGGTGTGGAGCGCGTTGCGGTACAACTCCATCCGGTCACGGGGCAGTTGGCTGCCCCGGGTGAGGTGCATGGCGCACAACATCGCCGCCAGCAGGGGAGTGCCCGCCAGGGACTGGAGATGCGCCCGGTCCTTGAGGCTGGTGAGCAAGGACTGTTCGTACCGGGGGAGTTCGTCGGCCCCGCAGGGAAGCTCGTCCCCCAACTCCCGTACCGCCTGATGCCACTGCCGTACGAACGCCGCCAGGTCCGGAGGTGTCATCCGGTCGAGATTCAGGGTGGTGAAGTCCTCCCGGCGCAGCCAGTCCGCTCCGGCCGCCGCGGGACGTGAGGTGACGACCACGCGTACTTCGCCGTACGTACGCAGCAGCGTGCGCAGCCAGTCCCGTACCGCACGCCGCTCCCGGTCGAGCAGCTCGTCCACGCCGTCGATGAGCAGCAGTGCTCTGCCGCTGTCGAGCTGCCGCTCCACCCACCCCCTCGGCATGATGCCGGTGAGAGGAGCGGCGACCCCGTCGAGCATCGCCTCCGGCGTCGGCAGGGGGCGGTCGCTGTACTCGCGGAGCTTGACGAAGACCGGCGTGAGGCCGTTCCAGTCCGCAAGCTCTCCCGTGAAGGCCCCTCGGGCAGCCGTGACGGCCAGCCAGCGCAGCAGAGTCGTCTTCCCCGAGCCCGCCTCACCCCGCAGCAGGACCCGTGCGGCTCCGCCCAGCGCGGCCTCCACCCGCATGCCGGAGCCCTCGCCGCCCGCCTCCTCCCAGTCGCTCATGTCGGCCCGCAGCTGTGGCAGGGAGCGGGCGGTCCGGCGGCGGTGGGTGCCGTCGTCGCCCGTGGCCCGCAGGCTCACGTAGGCCACCGACAGCCGTACCTGCGCCGCCGCCCGGTCCGAGGCCCGGCGGAACAGCTCCACCTCGTCCAGGTCCTCGCTGACGAGTTCCAGGTACCGGCGGCGGAAGGCCGTGTCCTGGTCCATGCCGTCCGGTGCGAACAGCGAGCGGTCCGGGAGGCGTTCGAGGATCCGTGTCACCTCGCCACCCAAGGTGGCCGTCCGGGCCAGCAGTTCGGCCAGTGCCCGTTCCTCGAAGACCGGAAGGCTTCGCACGATGCGGACGTAGTACTCGACGCACTCGGCGAAGAGCCGTTCGTAGAGGCGGGTTTCCGGCTCGCTCAGACCGACCGGTGCCCGCACCGTTCCCGTGATCCGGCGGATCAGTTCAGCCGGCTGGGCGTCCGCGGCCAACAGCGCCTCGTCCGAACAGATCCGCCCGCGCGAAGGTGTCGCACACCGCGTCGATCACGGCCGTGCGGCCCGACTCGTCCAGTGCCCGGAACTCGTGCTCCAGGAATGGCTCCACGCGGTCGAACACCGCGTCGGCGATCTGCTCGAACTGCCGCTTCACACTCCGCTGGAACTTCACCCCGGGAACCCTCACCCGGGCCAGCTCCTCGATCGGCAGCCGGCGCTCCTGCTCCCGCCGTTTGCCCCCCAGCCACAGCTGCGCCGCCGTGTTCGCCACGGTCGTCCCCAGCCGTAACGCCGCCGTCTCCGCGAGCATGAGGTCCCCTCCCCAGGTGATGCGAGCCCACGCATTGTGGCCCACGGACAACGGCCCCCGCTTCTCCCTGGGGAGAAACGAGGGCCGCTGCCTCGGAAGTTCCGTGCCGCTAGCGCAGGCGCGCCATCAACGCGTGCTCGACCAGCGTGATCAGCGTCGACTTCGCGTCCGCGCGGTGGCGGGCGTCCGTCGTGATGATCGGGGCGTCCGGACCGATCTGGAGCGCCTCGCGGACCTCTTCGGGGTTGTACGGCTGGTTGCCGTCGAAGCCGTTGAGGGCGATGACGAACGGGAGGCCCGAGTTCTCGAAGTAGTCGACCGCCGGGAAGCAGTCGGCGAGACGGCGGGTGTCCACCAGGACGACGGCACCGATGGCGCCGCGGACCAGGTCGTCCCACATGAACCAGAAACGGTCCTGACCGGGGGTGCCGAACAGGTAGAGGATCAGGTCCTGGTCCAGGGTGATGCGGCCGAAGTCCATGGCGACGGTGGTCGTCGTCTTGTCTCCGGTGTGCGTGAGGTCGTCGATGCCCGCGGAAGCGGACGTCATGACGGCCTCGGTGCGCAGCGGGTTGATCTCCGAGACGGCGCCGACGAACGTGGTCTTGCCCACGCCGAAGCCGCCCGCCACCACGATCTTCGCGGACGTGGTGGAGCGGGAAGGCCCTCCGCTAGAGCTTGCGAAGTCCACTGAGCACCCTTTCGAGCAAAGTCACGGCTGGCTGGCCGCCGGCGCTCTCGTCGCCGCCCGGCTGATGAATGGCGACCAGGCCCGCCTCCGCCAAGTCGGCGACGAGGATCCTGGCCACGCCGAGGGGGATCGTGAGCAGCGCCGAGATTTCGGCGACCGACTTGATCTCTCGGCAGAGGTTGCAGATCCGCTGATGCTCGGGCAGCTGGCCCTGCATCTGGTGCGGCTGCGCGGTGGTGTGCACCAGCGCCTCGATGGCGAGCTGGTAGCGGGGCCTGGTGCGGCCGCCCGTCATGGCATACGGGCGCACCAGGGGGTTGTTCGACGATCCCGCGGGCGACGGCTCGGGTGAGCGTCGCTGCGGCTGCACAGGCTGGATGCGCGGTGCCGGGGGCTGGTCGTACGGCGACGGACCGGGGCCCTGGGGGCCCTGGGGCGCGTACGGCTGCTGCCGGTGGCTGGGCGCGGAGGGGAAGTTGTACCGGTTCGGGTTCTGCGAACCGTCACCCTGGCCGCCGTGCCCCTGGCCGGGGCCGTACGACCAGTTGCCCGAAGACGAACCGCCTGGGGGTGTTGCCACTTTCTCCTCCTCCGACTGTGCCGGGCACCCATCACTGAGGGACCGCGTCCCGAAACCTTACGGCCCCGGGACGCCAAAACGCACCGTGTGTCTGCTAGTTGAGAAGGCTCCCCTGGAGCTCTGCTCGAAGGTCCGGGGTCAGGACCGTACCCGCACGGTCCACCAGAAGTGCCATCTCGTACCCAACGAGGCCAATGTCCGCCTCCGGGTGTGCGAGGACGGCGAGTGACGAACCATCGGAAACGGACATGATGAAGAGGAATCCTCGCTCCATCTCCACAACCGTCTGGTTCACACTGCCTCCCTCGAAGATCCGGGAGGCCCCCGCGGTCAGCGAGGTCAGACCGGACGCGACGGCCGCCAACTGGTCGGCGCGGTCACGGGGAAAGCCTTCGGACATCGCCAGAAGGAGTCCGTCGGCGGAGACCACCACCGTGTGCGACACCCCAGGGGTGTTGTCCACGAAGTTGGTGATCAACCAGTTCAGGTTCTGCGCCGCCTGGCTCATCGGGCTCACACTAACGCTCCTGGTTGTAGGTGCTGTCAGGGCCGAAGCCCTGGCCGTTCGTGTCACTACCTGCATTGCGTCCCTGCTGCACACCGCGGCGCAGATTGCTCAGCCTGCCCCGGATGTCCTCAGGAGCGCGGGAGACCGAGGGGCCGCCCTGCGGGGTCTGCTCGGCGGTTCCCTCGACCAGGTTGGCCTTGGGCACCCGCCGCGGCAGACCGGACGAGGTGACCCCGCCCGCCTTGGGCTTCTTGAGCTGCTCGGCGCGCTGCCAGCGGTCGTCGTTGTTCGAACGCCAGTCGTCGGTGCCGTTGCTCGCGGTGGTCGCGGGCGGTGCCTGTACCCCCTGGCCACCCTGGATGAGGGGGCGCTGGCCGTTGCCGTTGGCGTTGGTGTTGCCGCCGGCGGTGGATCCGCGGCGGGGCAGCCCGGCGTCGGTCAGCGCGTGAGGGGCGGAGGCAGCCGGTCCCGGACGGGTGAAGCCTACGCGGTCCTGCTCACCCGCGTCAGCGGCCTGCGGGGATTCCGCTTCCGGAGCGTACCCGGACCGGTACCCGCCCTGATACGTGTCCTGCTTCGGCCAGTCGTCCTGGTGGGACGGCTCTTCGAAGGCCGAGAACGTCTCCGAGGCGGCGCCCCGGGCTCCCGTGTGCTCCTCCTGGGCCGGCTCCGCATAAGCGGGCTCCGGGTAGCCGCCGCTGGACGGGAAGTACGTCTCGTCATACGACTGCCGCTGCGGTTCGTCGTACGCCGTCTGCTGGTCGTACGACGCCTGCTGCTCCTGGTACGCACCCTGGCCGTTGTCGTACGCGGGGCCACCCTCGTAGGAGGGCCGGCCGTTGTCGTACGCGGGCTGCTGGGCGTCGAAGCCGTCCTGGTAGCCCTGGGGGCCCTCGATGGCCTCCTGGTCGTGCGTCTGGGCCTCCAGGGCCGCACGGCGCTCCTCACGCATCAGGGAGCGGCCCACGGGGTCCAGCTCGCGGATGTCGTCCGGGACGTCGTAGCGGCTGTCGTCGAAGCCGAGCTCCGCGGCGGTACGCAGCGGCTGCTGGCCCCCGAAGTTCTCGCCCTGGAACGACTGCTGCTGCTCCGGGATGATCTGCGAGACGGTGAACTCGTCGCGCTGCAGCTGCTGTTCGCCGCCGCCACCACCGTGGGTGATCGCGTCGGGAAGCATGACCAGGGACGTCGTACCGGCCTGCTCGCCCGAGGGGCGCAGCTGGACGCGGATGCCGTGCCGGTCGGACAGCCGGCCGACCACGAACAGGCCCATGCGCTGCGAGATCGCGGCGTCCACGGTCGGCGGGTTGGCCAGCTTGTGGTTGATGTCCGCGAAGTCCTCGGCGGTGAGGCCGATGCCCTTGTCGTGGATCTCGACCATGATGCGGCCGTCGGGCAGCCGGGTCGCGGTGACGCGGACCTTGGTCTGGGGCGACGAGAACGTCGTCGCGTTCTCCAGCAGCTCGGCCAGCAGGTGCACGAGGTCGGTGACCGCGCGGCCGTGGATCTCGGCCTCCGGGACGCCGGAGAGCTCGATGCGCTCGTACTGCTCCACCTCGGAGGAGGCGGCGCGCAGCACGTCGACCAGCGGGACCGGCTGGTCCCAGCGGCGGCCGGGCTCCTCGCCGGCGAGGACCAGGAGGTTCTCGCCGTTGCGGCGCATACGGGTCGCGAGGTGGTCCAGGCGGAAGAGGTTCTCCAGCTGGTCCGGGTCGGCCTCGTTGTTCTCCAGGTCGGTGATCAGGGTCAGCTGGCCCTCGATCAGCGACTGGTTGCGGCGCGAGAGGTTGGTGAAGATCGCGTTGATGTTGCCTCGCAGGAGGGCCTGCTCGGCGGCGAGTCGTACGGCTTCGCGGTGGACCTGGTCGAAGGCGCGGGCGACTTCGCCGATCTCGTCCGTGGTGGTGATCGGGATGGGCTGGACGCGGGTGTCCACGCGGCCCGGGTCGGTACGCGAGAGCTGGTCGACCAGCATCGGCAGACGCTGCTCGGCGACGTTGAAGGCCGCGTTGCGCAGCTGGCGCATCGAGCGGCTCATCTGGCGGGCCACCATGCCGGCCAGGATGAACGCGGCGAGCAGGGCGATCACGACGGCGGCACCGGTGATGAAGGCGTCGGTCTTGGCGCTGTCGGAGATGGACGCGGCCTCGGCCACGGCCTTGTCGGCGAGATCCGACTCGATCTGGCGGTAGGCGTTGTACTTGGCGGTGTTGACCGCCCACCAGTTCTGCGCGGTGGTGCCCTTCGCGGCGAGAGCGGCGCGTTCGGACGGGAGCGTGGACCGAAGCGTCGCGATGGCCGAGACCATCGCGGTGTCCCCCGTCGGCGGCGGCACATACGTCGGGTCGGCGGCGGCGGCCGCCTTGGCCTGCGCCGTCAGATCCGTCTTGATCTTCGTCTTGGCGGCGTCGAGCTTGTCGGAGTCGGCCTGGGTGCCACCACCGAGGTACTCCTCGATGGCGATGGCCTCAAGGTAGGCGTACGAGGAGAGGGCGACCCGCTGGCTGGCGAGGCTGCCGGCGCCCGGACCGGGCTTGACCAGCATGTGCATGCCGATGGACCGCTCCAGCGACAGCGAGCCCTTGGCGAGCGAGATCGCGTAGACCGTACGGCCGTAGCTGGTGATGTTTCCGGTGCCCAGACCGAGCTCGTTGGCGAACTCCATCAGCGGGTGCTGGATCTGGGTGTAGCCCTCTTCGGTCTGCACACCGGTGAGCCTGGCGGTGTACGCGATCTTGCGCAGGGAGTCCAGACCGGGCTCGACCTTGCGGAAGATGGCGAGGCGGCGCTCCAGACCCTCCGTCTTGGGCATGTTCTGGGCGGCCTCGTCGAAGGCGTCGGCCGCCGAGTCCGTGTCTTTGCGGGCCGCGGTGACGGTGGCCTTGTCCTTGGCGGTCTGCGCGCTTCCCTTCAGCAGGGGAGCGGCGGTGACGTCTCGCTCGACGTACAGCTTGTCGCCGTACGTGAGCGCGGCCTGCACCAGACGTGCCGTCTTCTCGGCGTCCTGGGCTTCCTGCCAGGTGTCGATCGAGCCCTTCACCTGGAAGCCGCCCATGATGAGGCCGACGACCACGGGTATGAGCAGGATCGCGTTCAGCCTGGTCGGCACGCGCCAGTTGCGCGGGGAAAAACGACCGCCGCTCGACGCGGGCGCCGCCGTGGCCTCCGGGCCGGTCACTTGTGCGGGCGCCGCTCCGCGCGGCGGCGGGGTGAAGTTGCCCCGTGCCGACGGCTCGGGACCGTTCTTGCTTCGCCTCACTCGACCAACAACCTCTCGGCGTCGGCACCTACGTTGTGCCGCGGTGTCTCCAGCGCCCTTGACTACTGGGCAGTTCAGCGCATTCCAGCACGTCAGGTGGCGCCCTTCCAAACACTCGGAACCGATGATTCCGAGTGAGGTAAGCCCCAGATAAAACGGTCATAAAGAGCGAGCCCCGCCAAAAGGCGGGGCTTTTGTGAGCGCAGCGGTACCGGGTGACCGCGATGCGTGGCGGTGGCAGCGAAATTCTCTGTCGAAACGTTATGAACACTGTGGCCGACCGTGTCAAACGACACAGCCGGCTCCAATGCGTCTACGACAACTGCCTTATGGAACTGTCGACTTGGCTGCTACCGCAGCCGTGCCATGAGCGCGTGCTCGACGAGCGTGATCAGCGCGCTCTTCGCATCCGCACGGTGCCGGGCGTCCGTCGTGATGATCGGGGCGTCCGGACCGATCTGCAGTGCCTCGCGGACCTCTTCGGGGTTGTACGGCTGGTGCCCGTCGAAGCCGTTGAGGGCGATGACGAACGGCAGACCGCTGTTCTCGAAGTAGTCGACCGCCGGGAAGCAGTCGGCGAGACGGCGGGTGTCCACCAGGACCACGGCGCCGATGGCACCGCGGACCAGGTCGTCCCACATGAACCAGAAACGGTCCTGACCCGGCGTACCGAAGAGGTACAGGATCAGGTCCTGGTCGAGGGTGATACGGCCGAAGTCCATGGCCACCGTGGTGGTGGTCTTGTCCCCGGTGTGGGTGAGGTCGTCGATGCCCGCGGAAGCGGACGTCATGACGGCCTCGGTGCGCAGCGGGTTGATCTCGGAGACGGCACCCACGAATGTGGTCTTGCCGACGCCGAAACCACCCGCCACGACGATCTTCGCGGAGGTGGTCGCCCGGCCTCCGTCAGAGCTTGCGAAGTCCACTGAGCACCCTTTCGAGCAAAGTCACGTCCGGCGCGCCGCCGTTGTTCTCATCGCCGCCAGGCTGGTGAATGGCGACGAGTCCGGCCTCCGCGAGGTCCGCGACGAGGATCCTGGCCACACCGAGCGGCATGGACAGGAGGGCCGACACCTCAGCCACCGACTTGACCTCACGGCAGAGGTGGCAGATCCGCTGGTGCTCGGGGAGCAGCCCCATCAGCTGCGCCGGGTCGGCCGTGGTGCTGATCAGTGCCTCTATGGCGAGCTGGTAGCGCGGCCGGGTCCGGCCGCCGGTCATCGCGTACGGACGTACCAGCGGCTGGTCGCCCTCATCCTCGTACGTATGTGCGTACGGATCATGAGAGGCGGTAGGCGGGGTCATGAATCCTCCGGGCGGGACAGCAAGTCGGTCAGTCGTGCCGTCTGTTGGGGCCGGTGGGGGGATTGTGACGGCCGGACGGTGGTTTCGTGCAGTCGGTGGAACCAGGGCCGTCAGTGGAGCAGACTGCCTTGGAGCTCGGCGCGCAGGTCCGGCGTGAGGACAGCGCCCGCACGGTCGACGAGCAGCGCCATCTCGTAGCCGACAAGGCCGATGTCGCACTCCGGGTGGGAGAGGACCGCCAGGGACGATCCGTCCGAGACGGACATCAGGAAGAGGAAGCCGCGCTCCATCTCGACGACGGTCTGGGCCACCGTGCCGCCCTCGAAGATCCGGGAGGCCCCGGCGGTCAGCGAGGTCAGCCCGGAGGCGACGGCCGCGAGCTGGTCGGCGCGGTCGCGCGGGAATCCTTCGGACATCGCCAGAAGGAGCCCGTCGGCGGACACGACGACGGTGTGGGACACCCCGGGGGTGTTGTCCACGAAGTTGGTGATCAACCAGTTGAGGTTCTGTGCCGCCTGGCTCATCGGGCTCAACTAACGCTCCTGCTGGTGAGTGGGGCTGGGGAAGCTGCCGGTCTGGCCGTTGCCGGCCTGTCGACCCTGCTGAATGCCCCTACGGAGATTGGTCAGCCGGCCGCGTACGTCATCAGGCGCACGCGAGACCTGCGGACCGGTTTGGTGCTGTTGCTGCTGTGCCGTGCCCGCGACGAGGTTGGCTCGCGGGACGCGGCGCGGCAGGCCTGAGGTGGTGACCCCGCCCGCCGACGGTTGACGGACGCGTTCTGCCTGTCGGACGAGGTCGTCGTTGGGCGTGCTGCGCCAGGAGGCAGGGGCCGGTGCGGCAGCCGGCCGCTGCTGCGGAGCCGAGGGAGCCTGCGGCTGCTGCTGCGCGGCCTGCGGGGCACCCTGGGAGCCGTTGTTCTGAGCGCCGCCCGCGGCGCCGTTCGCCTGACCGTGGAACCAGTTGGTCTCCAGCGTGTCGTACAGCGGCGTACGTCCGTCGCCGGGGCCCGCGGGCGGCAGCGCCTCGGGCTCCTGCGGACGTACCGGCCGTTGCTGCGGCGGCTGCGGGCGCTGCTGAGCGGGCTGGCGGGGAGCGCCGAAGTCGGCGTTGTCCCGCCCGGCGCCCGGCTGCGGCCGCTCGAACTGGCCGGTGGACGACGGGTCCTGGCGGTTGCCGTACCCGGGCGTCGCGAACTGGCCGGTGGTCGAGGGGTCCTGGCCGTAGCCCGGCCGGGCGAACTGGCCCGTGGACGAGGGGTCCTGGGAGGCGCCGTAGCCGGGGGTGGCGAACTGGCCCGTGGTGGACGGGCTCTGGCCGGCCGGAGCCGGGTTCCCAGGACCGAACACGTCCGGGCGGACGTACTGCCCGGTGTTCTGGCCGGTGTTCTGCGGCGCACCCGCACCCGCACCGGGGCGCGGGGCGTCGAAGTCGGGACGGGCGAACTCGGACGTCGCGCCCGGGCCCTGACGGTCGTCGATCCGCGGCATGCGCGAGGTGGCGTCCGGCTCCTCGTGGCCACGCGGGGTGTCGAGGGACGAGCGCGGCACGGGCGGGAGCGCGTTGTCGTCGCTCCAACTCGGCCTGCTCTGCTGCGGGTTGCCACCGGGCAGCTCGGCACGCGCACCACCACGGCCGGGCAGCTGCGGCCTGCGACGGCTGCCCTTGCCCTTGCCGCCGGACGGCGGCTGGGCGGGCGGCGCCGCCGGGGCGCTGTCACCGAAGCCGGCCTGGCCCTGACGCGCTGCGGGTCCGTCGCCGAACCCGCCCTGGCGTGCGCCGGGTCCGTCACCGAAGCCCTGCGGCGCACCGGTTCCGGCGGCCTGGAGGCCCTGCGGGGCACCCGGCGCGCTCTGCCCGAAGGCACCGGCACCGGCACCGGCCGGAGCCGGCCTGCCCTGCGGCGGATTGCCCGGACCCTGCGGCCCACGCGCGCCGCCCGGCGCACCCGGGCGACCGCCCTGGTTGCCGCCCGGCAGTCCGGGACCACCCGGGTTGCTTCCGGGCAGCGCTGCCCGAGGACCCTGGCCGGCGCCGACCTGGCCGCGCTGCGGCGGGGCGCTGATACGTCCGGCACCACCGGCGGGGGCACCGGCACCGAGCGAGGGACCGCCCTGCGCGCCGTTGCCACGGCGGGCGGCAGCGGCACCGGCGGAGGCCTGCGAGGCGGCCGGACCGCTGAGGCCCGGGGCACCCTGGCCCGGCTTGCCCGGAACCTTCTTGCCGCCCTGGGCGACATCGACGGGGAGCATGACGAGCGCGGTCGTACCACCGGAGTCGGACGGCCGGAGCTGAATGCGGATGCCGTGGCGCTGCGACAGACGACCGACCACGAAGAGGCCCATGCGGCGGGAGACGGAGACGTCCACGGTGGGCGGCGAGGCGAGCCGCTCGTTGATCGCCGCGAGGTCCTCGGGGGAGAGGCCGATACCCGTGTCGTGGATCTCGATCAGCACACGGCCGTCGGGCAGCGCATGACCGGTGACCTTGACCTTGGTCTGCGGGGAGGAGAACGAGGTGGCGTTCTCGAGCAGCTCGGCGAGCAGGTGCACGAGGTCGTTGACGACCCGGCCGGCGACCTCGGTGGTCGGGACCGAGGCCAGCTCGATGCGCTCGTACTGCTCCACCTCGGAGGCGGCGGCGCGGAGCACGTCGACGAGCGGGACCGGGCGGGTCCAGCGGCGGCCGGGCTCTTCACCGGCGAGAACCAGAAGGTTTTCACCGTTACGGCGCATGCGGGTCGCGAGGTGGTCGAGCTTGAACAGGGACGACAGCTGGTCCGGGTCGGCCTCGCGGGACTCCAGCTCGGAGATGAGCGAGAGCTGACGCTGGATAAGACCCTGGGAGCGGCGCGAGAGGTTGGTGAACATCGCGTTGACGTTGCCTCGCAGGAGGGCCTGCTCGGCGGCCAGTCGTACGGCCTCGCGGTGCACGTCGTCGAAGGCCGCGGCCACCTGGCCGATCTCGTCCCGGGAGTGCACACCGACCGACTCGACGGAGGTGTCCACGTCCTGCGGGTCCGACTCCGACAGCTGCTTGACCAGCTCGGGCAGCCGGTCCTGAGCGACCTTGGTCGCGGTGTCCTGGAGGCGGCGCAGCGAGCGGATCATGGAGCGGGCCACGACGAAGGCGCCGACGAGCGAGACACCGAGGACGAGGAGGATCAGCGCACCCGAGATGATCGCTTCGCTCTCGGACTCGTTGCGCAGCTGACGGGCCTTCTGCTCCATCTCGCCGAGCAGCGTGGTCTCGATGGTCCCCATCTTCTGGATCTTGGTGCTGTCGTCGTCGACCCAGTCCTTGTACGAGCGCTTGGTCTGCGTCTTGAGACCGTCCGAGTCGGCCAGTACGCGCCTGGCGTACTCGTCGGCCGACTTGATGGTCGGGCTGCTGCCCTTGTCGATGGGCTTCAGCAGCTCGGTGGCGGCGGCGGCGCCGTAAATGCTCTTGAAGCCGCTGATCTCCGACTCCTGGCTGTCCAGGGCGGAGAGCGCGTACTGCCGGTCGTTCTCCGACAGTGAGCCGAAGGTGTCCTTGGTCTCCGGCAGCGCGGCGGCGAGGACGGCCTGCTGGACGGAGGCGTACTCCTTGGCGGAGGAGAAGGCGGACAGCGCGCGGGTGCGCTGGATCATCTCCGGGTTGCTGGTGGCCTCGGCCATGTCCTGCGAGAGCGCGAGCAGGTTGGTGACGAGCCGGTGGTAGGCGTCGACCGTCTGCGTCGAGTTCTTGGGGTCGCTGTACGCGTCGCTGCGGATGGCGCCGAGCTTGTACAGGTCGGACGCGATGCCGACCAGGCTCTCGCGGACACCGGACAGCTGTCCGTTCGCGTTGGCGTCCTCGATCTCCTGGGTGCCCTTGAGGAAGTTCCTCTTGGCGGCGTCCGTCTGGTCGCGGACTCCCTTGACCGTGTAGTCGGTGGCCTTGGCGCCGTTCGCGAGCGGACCCGCCGACAGGTCGCGTTCCTTCTGGAGCGCGGCGGCGAGCTCGGTCGCCTGCTTGGTCATGTCGGTCAGCAGCTTCATGTTGTCGAGCTGCTGAATGCTGTCCATGTTGTCGTTGATGCGCAGCGCACCGAGCGAGGTCGCGGCGACCACGGGGAGCGCGAGCAGCGAGACCAGGCGCGTCGAAATGCGCCAGTTGCGCAGCGCTATTCGCGAGCCGGGGCCCGTGGGGCCGGTCGGCTTCGCGGCCGATGTGGCGGGAGCCTTGGCCTTCGCGCCGGAGCGTGCGGAGTGTTCACCGCTGCCGCCGACCTCTGCCGGTCCCGGGTTCTGGGCGTGCTGGGGCGAGGAGCCGGCTGCCATCGGGCCAGTCCCGCCGTGCGGCTCCGGCTCCGCCGAAGCGCTGCCATCCCTCTTGAAACGTCCCTGCACTAGCGTCGCAACCTCTGGACCAGGCGCCCCTCCGCGAAACGGATGGGACGGTGTCGGCGTCGTACAGGGGCGCAGATGCGCCCCCTGGTGGTCGTGAGTGACCGGCGCAGGCTTCCCCCTTCCCGCCGCCACTCGGCGCTGCGTTGCGCCCCTGCGCGCCGGTTTCGATCCCGCGGCGGTCCGTGGAATTCCAGCACAGTGCCGGATCTCCAACAAGGGCCGAGTACCAGGCTGTGACCTCCGTGACAGCTTGTGAGTGGTGCGTTACGAGACGTAGAAAGTGAACTCGTACATAACGGGCATATATGTACGAGGTGTTGGAGTGCACAGGGTGTCCCAGTCGACATGATCAGGAGCGGAATGTTGGCTTCAGTGGAGCAATGTCCGTTTGGTCGGGTGGAGTTGGGGGCCTGAATTGACCGGTTTGCCTGCTAGTAAGTGAGGAAACTCACATGGCGATCATGGCCTCTTCACGTCTTCGCCAGGGAATCGCATGTTTAGCCTGACGCTTTACAGGAATGGCGAATCCGACAACCCGCGCCGACGCGGGGGCCTTTGAGCCCGCCCGGCGCCGACGACGACAAGGTCGAGAACAACAGTGAAGACGACGATGATGTTCCGCAACATAGCCAACCCGCGACGCACCACGCTGGCGCACCTCGAGGACGCCGAGGCCCTGCAGACGCCGGAGCAGCCGGAGCACTCGCTCGACCTCCCCGCCCAGACCGCCAACCCCCGCCGGACCATCCTGATGGAAGCCCCGGTCGCCGCCTTCGTCGCCGAGTAGTACGCCGGGTAGTACGCAGACCGGCCGCCGCGCACTCACCGTGCCGGTCGATATAACGCGAGGCGCGCACCCCTTGCCGCGTTAGCCTGGAGCGTCAGACTCCAGCCAGCTCAGTGAGGGGCGCAAGGATCCCGTGCGCATCGCCAGGTTCTCCATCGACGGCAACGTCGCTTTCGGCGCGGTCGAGGGCGACAAGCCGGACGAGCTCGTCCTCGACATCATCAAGGGCATCCCGTTCGCGGACTTCGAGCTCTCCGGCACGAAAGTCCCCCTGAACAAGGTCCGGCTGCTGCCGCCGGTGCTCCCCAACAAGGTCGTGGCCTTCGGCCGCAACTACGCGGAGCACGCCAAGGAGCTCGGCAACGAGGTGCCCGACGCCCCGTTCGCCTTCTTCAAGCCGTCGACCTCCGTGATCGGCCCCGGCGACGAGATCCAGTACCCGTCCTTCTCGAACGAGCTGCACCACGAGGCCGAGCTCGCCGTGGTGATCGGCCGCATGTGCCGCGAGGTCCCGCGCGAGCGCGTCAAGGACGTCATCCTCGGCTACACCTGCGCCAACGACGTCACCGCGCGCGACGTCCAGAAGCGTGAGAAGCAGTGGGCCCGGGCCAAGGGCTTCGACAGCTCCTGCCCGCTCGGCCCCTGGGTGGAGACGGACCTCGACCCGAGCGACCTCACCATCCAGTGCACGGTCAACGGCCAGCAGCGCCAGCTCGGCCGCACCAGCGAGATGATCCACTCCATCGAGGATCTGATCGTCAACATCACCGAGGCCATGACGCTGCTCCCCGGCGACGTGATCCTCACCGGCACCCCGGCTGGGGTCGGCCCCCTGAATGTCGGCGACGAGGTCGCCGTCACCATCGAAGGCATCGGCACTCTCACCAACAAGGTGATCAAGCGTGGCTAACGCGAACGTCCGCGTACGTTTCTGTCCGTCCCCGACCGGCAACCCCCACGTGGGCCTGGTCCGCACGGCCCTGTTCAACTGGGCGTACGCCCGCCACACCGGCGGCACGTTCGTCTTCCGCATCGAGGACACCGACGCGGCCCGCGACTCCGAGGAGTCGTACGAGCAGCTCCTGGACTCGCTGCGCTGGCTGGGCTTCGACTGGGACGAGGGCCCCGAGATCGGCGGCCCGCACGCGCCGTACCGCCAGTCGCAGCGCATGGACCTCTACAAGGACGTCGCGCAGAAGCTCCAGGACGCCGGTCACGCGTACCACTGCTACTGCTCGACGGAGGAGCTGGACGCCCGCCGCGACGCCGCCCGCGCCGCCGGCAAGCCGTCCGGCTACGACGGCCACTGCCGCGAGCTGAGCGCCGAGCAGAAGACCGCGTACGAGGCCGAGGGCCGCGCGCCCATCGTCCGCTTCCGGATGCCCGACGAGACGATCACCTTCACGGACCTGGTCCGCGGCGAGATCACGTACCTCCCGGAGAACGTGCCGGACTACGGCATCGTCCGTGCGAACGGCGCACCGCTCTACACCCTGGTGAACCCGGTCGACGACGCGCTGATGGAGATCACCCACGTCCTGCGCGGCGAGGACCTGCTCTCCTCCACCCCGCGCCAGATCGCCCTCTACAAGGCGCTGACCGAGCTGGGCATCGCCAAGGAGACCCCGGCCTTCGGCCACCTCCCGTACGTCATGGGCGAGGGCAACAAGAAGCTCTCCAAGCGCGACCCGGAGTCCTCGCTCAACCTCTACAGGGAGCGCGGGTTCCTTCCCGAGGGCCTGCTCAACTACCTGTCCCTCCTCGGCTGGTCGCTGTCGGCGGACCGTGACATCTTCGCCGTCGACGAGATGGTCGCCGCCTTCGACGTCGCGGACGTGAACCCCAACCCGGCCCGCTTCGACCTCAAGAAGGCCGAGTCGATCAACGGCGACCACATCCGCCTGCTCGACGTGAAGGACTTCACCGAGCGCTGCGCCCCCTGGCTGCGGGCCCCGTTCGCCCCCTGGGCGCCGGAGGACTTCGACGAGACCAAGTGGCAGGCGATCGCCCCGCACGCGCAGTCCCGTATGAAGGTCCTCTCCGAGATCACGGACAACGTCGACTTCCTGTTCCTGCCGGATCCGGCCGTCGACGAGGCGTCCTGGACGAAGGCCATGAAGGAGGGCTCGGACGCCCTGCTCCGCACGGCCCGCGAGAAGCTGGACACGGCCGACTGGTCCTCGCCCGAGTCCCTCAAGGAGGCCGTCCTGGCCGCCGGCGAGGCGCACGGCCTCAAGCTCGGCAAGGCCCAGGCCCCGGTCCGCGTCGCCGTCACCGGCCGCACGGTCGGCCTGCCGCTCTTCGAGTCCCTGGAGATCCTGGGCAAGGAGAAGACGCTGGCCCGTATCGACGCGGCGCTGGCGAAGCTGAGCGCGTAACGCACGCACGCGTGAGGGGCGGCAGCCATGACGGCTGCCGCCCCTTCGGCGTTGTCCCGGCGTTGTCAGTGCCACGGGCTACGGTTCTGGACGACTGAAGATAGTTCCGGAAAGGCGCCCTCTCATGCCGATGACCGCTCGTGACCACACCTGGCTGTTCACGCCCGGAAGCACGTTCACGTACGAGTCAGGGGAGACCGGCGTGATCCACATCGCGGACGGCGGCGAGCTGTGGCTGCCCACCGGCCGCGTCGTGGCCTGCGACCCGTTCGTCTACCTGGGCCAGGGGGGTAACGAGCCCTTCACGGTCGCCGTCGAGCCCGGCCGGTACCGGGTCGAGGCGGCGGTGGCGACCCTCTCCCGGCCGGGCGCGACGCCGTCCGGCGATCCCCACCTGCGCGTGGCCGCCGCCCGTCTCGTCGTACGCGACGCGCCCACCGCCACCTGGGAGCTCGCCGTCCGGCCCGGCCAGGACCTCGCCGAGCTCGGCGACGACGAGTTCTACGGCTACGGAGTCGACGCCGGCACCGGCGCCTTCTACGACGCGGCGGCCGACGCCTCGTTCCCCGAGTGCGAGGGCGACGAAGGGCCGCTGTGGGACGCCTTCGAGAACAGCACGTGGGCGCCCGGCCCTCATCTCGTCACCGCCCCGGACACCGGGCACAACCTCGTCGCCTTCTCGTCGGGCTGGGGTGACGGGGTCTACCCGACCTGGATCGGCCGCACGGCGGCCGGCGAGGTCACCTGCTTCGTCACGGACTTCTTCGTCGCCCCGGATCCGGCCGCCGTCCCGGTGTGACAACCGCCAATCCGCCGACGCGCTCCCGGAGACCGCGTTACGGTCGGATCATGAGCATTCGCGCCGTGGTCTGGGATGTGGACGACACCCTCTTCGACTACACGGCCGCGGACCGGGCCGGAATGCGGGAACACCTGGCGGCCGAAGGCCTGCTCGACGGGTACGAGACCGTGGAGCAGGCCCTCACGCGCTGGCGGGAGGTGACCGACGCGCAGTGGGCGAGGTTCTCGGCGGGGGAGACGGACTGGCAGGGGCAACGCAGGGACCGCGTCAGGGCGTTCCTGGGAGAGCCGCTGAGCGACGCCGAGGCCGACGCGTGGTTCGACCGGTATGTCGCGCACTACGAAGCCGCCTGGTCCCTCTTCCCGGACGTAGTGCCCGCCCTGGACGCCCTCGTCGCCACCCACCGGCACGCGGTGCTGTCCAACTCCAGCCTCCTCGTCCAGGACCGCAAGCTGCGCGTCCTGGGCGTGCACGACCGCTTCGAGGCCGTCCTGTGCGCCGCCGAACTCGGCGTCTCCAAGCCCGCCGCGGAGGCCTTCCACGCGGCCTGCGAGGCCCTCGGCCTGCCCCCGCACCAGGTCGCGTACGTCGGCGATCATCCGGAGATCGACGGGCGCGGCGCCGCCGACGCGGGTCTGCTCTCCGTCTGGATCGACCGTGGCGGCGCTCACACCGTCACCGACGGTGGACCGGCCGGCCCGCGGCGGATCTCCTCACTGGCCGAACTCCCCGCGATCCTCGGCGCGGATACCCGTTTTGGAGCGCCGTCCACCTTCGGGTAATGTTCTTCCTGCGCCGCCGGAGAGCGGGCCGAAAGGTCCGGAAACCCGGAGGCGCAAGCTAAAACAAGATCCCCGCAAGGGATTGTGTTTCAGTGGCCTATGGTGTAATTGGCAGCACGACGGTTTCTGGTTCCGTTAGTCTAGGTTCGAGTCCTGGTAGGCCAGCTCGCAGAGCTTATCTGCATCGCAGAGAACCAACTCTGCAAGGCCCCCGTTGTGTAGCGGCCTAGCACGCCGCCCTCTCAAGGCGGTAGCGCCGGTTCGAATCCGGTCGGGGGTACAGATCCTTCCCAGGGGGACAGTCCGGGTCGCACCCGCTGACTCTCATGCAGGATCGCTAGGGCCCCCGTTGTGTAGCGGCCTAGCACGCCGCCCTCTCAAGGCGGTAGCGCCGGTTCGAATCCGGTCGGGGGTACTCGGTGGTCTAGACCATCATTGGGCTATGGTGTAATTGGCAACACGACGGTTTCTGGTTCCGTTGTTCTAGGTTCGAGTCCTGGTAGCCCAGCTGGATCATTCGTGATCCTTGCCCCCGTTGTGTAGCGGCCTAGCACGCCGCCCTCTCAAGGCGGTAGCGCCGGTTCGAATCCGGTCGGGGGTACGTACGGTGAAGGCCCTCCACCTCGGTGGGGGGCCTTCGTCATGCCCGGCGCCGGCTACTCCTCGAAGCCGTACCGCCGCGTCGTCTCCTCCTCCTGGGCCAGCCGGTGCATCGCCTGCAGCACCGGCTCGTTGAGGATCGCCCCCAGGATCGCGAACTCGATCCCCTCCGCCTCCGACGGATGCGTCTCCATGTTGTCCAGGTCGAGGACGGCCGTCCGGTGCATCAACTCGGCGTACGGCGCGAGCTGTTCGGCCCCCCATTCGTAGCCGAGCCGGCGGAACGCGGCCACGGCCACCACCAGCGAGCGGTACGCGGGGGAGATGGTCGTGAGCCGCTTGGCGTTCTCCCAGCCGAGCAGGTCCAGGAGCGCGGTTACCTCCTGGTGCGCGGCCTGGACGTACTCGTCCTCCTCGTCCGGCTCCGGTACCTGCGGCAGCGCCCACACTGCCGCGCCCAGGCGGATCGAGCGGCCCAGGGAGTCGTCGTCCACATGCCCGAGCACCTCGCGGACCGTCGCCACCGGCACCCGGCCGACCTGGATCATCGCGCGCACCAGCCGCAGCCGGCGCAGATGCTCCTCGTCGTACTCGGCCGTGGTCGCGTTCACCTGGCGGCCCGGCGCCAACAGCCCTTCGCGCAGGTAGTACTTGATCGTCGCGATGGACACACCGCTGCGCTCGCTCAACTCGGCCAGCCGCATCTCTCGCGCCTCTCTTCGGGGGTCTTGCGCCCCCACTTGGGAAGTGCCACTATCCAAGCATTGGCCAGAAGGATAGTGCCGCTATCCGATCGGAGATCCGGGGGATCGTCATGTTCGCGAAACCGATACGGGGCCGCACCACCGCCGCAGCCGAAGGTGACGCGGTCGTGCTGCTGATCGGTATGCGGGTCAACCACTTCTGGGCTGTGCACCACTGGCTGCCGGTGTTCGTCGCGATGCCGCGCATGCTGCGCGAACTGCAGAAGGACAAGAGCCGCGGACTGCTCGCCCATGTGCTGATGACGGCGTCCCCGCGGACGTACTACGTCGTCCAGTACTGGGAGTCCAAGGAGAAGCTCTACGCGTACGCGAGTTCACCCGACATGCTCCACCACAAGGCGTGGGCGATCATCAACCGCAAGGAGCGGGCCGGAAAAGCGCGCGGACACGTCGGGCTGTGGCACGAGAGCTACATCGTGCCGGAGGGGGCGTACGAGTCGATCTACGCCGACATGCCGGCCTTCGGGCTCGCCGCGGCGCACGGTCAGGTGCCGCTGGAGAAGCGGGGCCGACGGGCCAAGGACCGGTTCGCGTACCGGTCGGCGAAGGTGGCCGAAGAGGCGAAGTGACCGGGGGGATCGGGGGAACGAAGGGGCCTGCCGCGGCGTTGAGGCAGGCCCCTTCGTTGTGTCCCTGAACGGTCAGCCGGTGCGGCGCAGGGCCTCGGAGAGGCGGGCGGCGGCGTCGATGACCGCCTGGGCGTGCATCCGGCCCGGGTGGCGCGTCAGGCGCTCGATCGGCCCGGAGACGGAGACGGCGGCCACCACACGGTTCGAGGGGCCGCGTACGGGCGCGGAGACGGACGCGACGCCCGGCTCGCGCTCGCCGATCGACTGGGCCCAGCCCCGGCGCCGTACGCCCGAGAGCGCGGTCGCCGTGAAGCGGGCGCCCTGGAGGCCCCGGTGCAGCCGCTCGGGCTCCTCCCAGGCCATCAGGATCTGGGCCGAGGAGCCGGCCTTCATGGTGAGCGTGGAGCCGACCGGGACCGTGTCCCGCAGGCCCGACAGGCGCTCGGCCGCGGCGACGCAGATGCGCATGTCGCCCTGGCGCCGGTAGAGCTGCGCGCTCTCGCCCGTGATGTCACGCAGGTGTGTGAGCACCGGGCCCGCCGTCGCGAGGAGGCGGTCCTCGCCGGCGGCCGCGGCCAGCTCGGCGAGACGGGGACCGAGAATGAAACGGCCCTGCATGTCACGCGCCACCATGCGGTGGTGTTCAAGTGCCACGGCGAGGCGATGTGCCGTGGGTCGTGCCAGTCCAGTCGCCGCGACCAGTCCCGCGAGGGTGGCCGGACCGGACTCCAGAGCGCTCAGGACAAGGGCTGCCTTGTCCAGAACGCCGACGCCGCTACTGTTGTCCATGCAACGATACTCGCGTCTCACTCTGTGAAACGCAAGTTCAATTTTCCGTGAAACGCGCAACCCTTGGATGCATAGGGGCCCGCGGACCAACGGGCCCGGCGGACGACGTCCGGTACTAGGGGTAACGAACGTTTGCCGCACCGGAAATCTCTAGTTGGGCCGGCGCCACACAGGCCGGCCGGAGGGAAAGCGATGGGTAGGACACTCGCGGAGAAGGTCTGGGACGACCATGTCGTCCGGCGCGCCGAGGGCGAGCCCGACCTCCTCTTCATCGATCTGCACCTGCTGCACGAGGTGACCAGCCCGCAGGCCTTCGACGGTCTGCGTCAGGCGGGGCGCCCGGTGCGCCGCCTCGACCTCACCATCGCCACCGAGGATCACAACACCCCGACCCTCGACATCGACAAGCCCATCGCGGACCCGGTCTCCCGGGTCCAGCTGGAGACGCTGCGCAAGAACGCCGCCGAGTTCGGTGTGCGCCTGCACTCGCTGGGCGACGTCGAGCAGGGCGTCGTCCACGTGGTGGGACCGCAGCTGGGCCTGACCCAGCCGGGCACCACCGTGGTCTGCGGTGACTCCCACACCTCCACGCACGGTGCCTTCGGCGCGCTGGCGTTCGGCATCGGCACCTCGCAGGTCGAGCATGTGCTGGCCACCCAGACGCTGCCGCTGGCCCGCCCGAAGACCATGGCCATCACGGTCGACGGTGATCTGCCCGACGGCGTCACCGCCAAGGACCTGATCCTGGCGATCATCGCCAAGATCGGTACGGGTGGCGGCCAGGGCTACATCCTGGAATACCGCGGCTCCGCCATCGAGAACCTCTCGATGGAGGCCCGGATGACCATCTGCAACATGTCGATCGAGGCCGGCGCCCGCGCGGGCATGATCGCCCCCGACGAGACCACCTTCGCGTACCTGAAGGGCCGCGCCCACGCCCCCGAGGGTGAGGACTGGGATGCCGCCGTCGCGTACTGGAAGACGCTGAAGACGGACGAGGACGCGGAATTCGACGAGGAGGTCGTCATCGACGCCGCCTCCCTGTCGCCGTTCGTCACCTGGGGCACCAACCCCGGCCAGGGCGCGCCGCTTTCGGCGTCCGTCCCCGATCCCGCTTCGTACGAAGACGCTTCGGAGCGCTTCGCCGCCGAAAAGGCCCTGGAATACATGGGGTTGACCGCCGGAGAGCCGCTGCGCGACATCAAGGTCGACACCGTCTTCGTAGGTTCGTGCACCAACGGCCGTATCGAGGACCTGCGTGCCGCGGCCGCGATCGTCGAGGGCCGCAAAGTCGCCGACGGCGTACGGATGCTGGTGGTCCCCGGCTCCGCGCGGGTCGGTCTGCAGGCTGTCTCCGAGGGCCTGGACGTGGTCTTCAAGGAGGCCGGCGCAGAATGGCGGCACGCGGGCTGCTCGATGTGTCTGGGCATGAACCCCGATCAGCTGGCCCCCGGTGAGCGCTCCGCGTCCACCTCCAACCGCAACTTCGAGGGCAGGCAGGGCAAGGGCGGCCGTACGCACCTGGTCTCGCCGCAGGTCGCCGCCGCCACCGCCGTGCTGGGCCATCTGGCTTCGCCGGCCGACCTGTCCGACGCCGACGTCCGTACGCCCGCTGGAGTCTGATCAGCCATGGAAGCATTCACCACGCACACCGGCCGGGCCGTCCCGCTGCGCCGCAGCAACGTCGACACCGACCAGATCATCCCCGCCCACTGGCTCAAGAAGGTGACCAGGGACGGCTTCGAGGACGGGCTCTTCGAGGCCTGGCGCAAGGACGAGAACTTCATCCTCAACCAGCCTGAGCGCAAGGGCGCCACGGTTCTGGTCGCCGGTCCCGACTTCGGTACGGGCTCCTCGCGCGAGCACGCCGTCTGGGCGCTGCAGAACTACGGCTTCAAGGCCGTCATCTCCTCCCGCTTCGCGGACATCTTCCGGGGTAACTCGCTCAAGAACGGCCTGCTCACGGTGGTTCTGGAGCAGAAGATCGTGGACGCCCTCCAGGAGCTCACGGAGCAGGACCCCGAGGCCGAGATCACGGTCGACCTGGAGGCCCGCGAGGTGCGCGCCGAGGGCATCACCGCGGCCTTCGAGCTCGACGAGAACGCCCGCTGGCGGCTGCTGAACGGCCTGGACGACATCTCCATCACCCTCCAGAACGAGGGCGACATCGCGGCGTACGAGGCCAAGCGGCCGTCGCACAAGCCGAAGACGCTTCACGTCTGACGCAAGGCTGATTTCGGCCACGGCAACACCCCTCTGTACCCCCAATCGTGGACGGTTGGGGGTACAGCTGTGTCTGCCCTCGGACGGCTCCGGAACACCCCTTCGGAAGTCCCCAACTCACCTGCTGGCAAAGGCAGTTGCCCGGGTACGCGCATCGCGGTCCCGCGTCCTGCCGAGGTGCTCAGAACCCCCTCCAGGGACGGCAGTTAGACCCTGCGCAGGCGACAACTCGCCCCAGATGGCACAATCTGTGCATGGAACACGACGGCCAACTCGAGCTCTACGTGGCAGTCGCGGCCCAACTCAAGGAAGCGCACACAAGAGTGCGTGCACTGCAAGTCCCGGAGGGCGTACGGATGGCGCTGACCCGGAAGCTGCTGGTCATTACGGCCGTGGCCAAGCACGATCTCGCCGATGCGACAAGGCGTCTGGAGCGCTTCACCACCGACCTCGACGAGGGTCGATTCCTCGAAGAGGAACGCTGAGGAACTCCACGACAGTCCGAGTTCGTTGCGGCACAAGGGTGATTAGCCCGTTTCGTGTTTGATTTGCGGTATATATCTGCCTAACGTGCGAAAAAGCTTGAACGCATTCGTTCGGGCAATGTCTCCGAAGGGGAAGACGTGAACAAGGCGCAGCTCGTAGAAGCGATTGCCGACAAGGTCGGCGGGCGTCAGCAGGCCGCCGACGCGGTCGACGCCGTACTGGACGCCATCGTCCGTGCAGTTGTCAGCGGGGACCGGGTCTCGGTCACCGGCTTCGGTTCCTTCGAGAAGGTCGACCGTCCGGCTCGCTACGCCCGCAACCCGCAGACCGGTGAGCGCGTTCGGGTCAAGAAGACCTCTGTGCCGCGCTTCCGTGCCGGCCAGGGCTTCAAGGACCTGGTGAGCGGCTCGAAGAAGCTCCCGCGGGGTGGCGAGGTCGCCGTCAAGAAGGCGCCCAAGGGCAGCCTGACCGGTGGCGCCGCGGCGACGGTCAAGAAGGCCGCGGCCAAGAAGGCCACCACCGCCAAGAAGGCCGTGGCCAAGAAGACGGTCGCGAAGAAGACGGTCGCGAAGAAGACGACCGCCGCCGCGAAGAAGACGACGGCGACCGCCAAGAAGACGACCGCCAAGAAGACCACGGCGACCGCCAAGAAGGCCGCGGCGAAGAAGACCACCGCCAAGAAGGCGACCGCCAAGAAGGCCCCGGCGAAGAAGGCGACGGCCAAGAAGGCCCCCGCCAAGAAGTCGACGGCTCGCAAGACCACCGCCAAGAAGGCCACCGCCCGCAAGTAGCAGGGGCGCAGGGGCAACTCACGCGCCGGGCCGGGCTCCCACTGGGAGCCCGGCCCGCGGCGTGTTCGTGGCCTCCGGAGGGCCTTTCGTGGCCCCTAGAGGGTCTGCAGGGTGATCAAGGTGATCCGGAGCGCCTCGCCCTCACCCTCGGTCTCGATACGCACCCGCTGCCCGGGCCGCAGCAGCCGCAGCCCGCCGGCATCGAACGCCGCCCCGTCGAACGGCACCGGAGTGCCGTCGTCGAGCAGCACCTGTCCGCTGCGGGTCTCGGAGTCGTACGTGTACGAGGTCGCCTGCATAGGGCCACCCTACTTACCCCGGCTGGCTGCAGCGCCCCTGAAAGGGGCGCGGGGAACGGCGCGACCAGCCACAACGGACCCGCAGCCGGCAAACCGGCCTCCTACTGCCCAGGAATCAGCAACCGAGCCGCCGCAGCAGCCGTCCGAGGCCCCACCCCCAACGCCAGCGCCGCCCGCAGATCGTCCCCGGTGTCCACGTCCTGCCGTACGGAATCCACGGCGTCGAGCCGGAGTTCCACGGCACCCGAAGCGCGATGCCGCAACCTGGAATCCGTACCGAAAGAGGGCAGCAATTCCCGCCCAGCCCCCGCGGCCAGCAGCGTCGTACCGATTGCGGCGGCATCGGGAAGAAAAGCCCGCGGGAATTCACCGGCGGCATCAAGCACGCGGCCCAATTCCGCGGAGCGCAACGCGGGCAGATCGGCGTTCAGGGCGGCCACGGCGATTTCGGGAGTTCGGGAGCGTACGGCCCCCACTCCGTGCGCCAGCGCCGCGTTCAGGCCCCCTCCCGGCTCGTCCGCGACGATCCGCGCCCCCAGTGCGGCCAGCTCCCGGCCGGCCAGGGCGTCGGCCGTGACGACCGCCACATCCAGGACCGCGGCGCAGGCCAGCGCGGCCGCCACGGTGTCCTGCGCGAAGGCGAGGGCGAGCCCGGGGCGCAGTCCGTCGGCGGCCGTGTCCGCCAGCCTGCTCTTGGCGCGCGCCAGAGGTTTGAGGGGTATGACCAACGTCCACCGCACCAGCGTTCCGCCCTCCCTTGTCGCGCCCCATTGTGACCCGGCGGCCCTGGCGGTCCGGAAGCCGGGGCGTACGGTGTTCTCGACAGACAGGCGGCCTGGGGCGACACTTGTGCGGCCCCCCAGGCCCTAGAGGAAGGTGTCCGCGTGCCCCGCCGGAGAATCGGCTTCTGGTACCGCTTCGCAGCGGTCCTCTGCAAACCGCCACTGGTGGTTCTGATCAAGCGGGACTGGCGCGGAATGGAGAACATTCCGGTCGAGGGCGGATTTATCACCGCGGTGAACCACAATTCGCATGTGGACCCGTTCGCGTACGCGCACTATCAGTACAACACCGGGCGTGTTCCGCGATTCCTGGCGAAGGCGGGCCTTTTCCGGAAGGGATTCGTGGGGGCCGCGATGCGCGGCACCGGACAGATTCCCGTCTACCGTGAGAGCACCGACGCGCTGAGCGCCTTCCGGGCCGCGATCGACGCCGTGGAACGCGGCGAATGCGTCGCGTTCTACCCCGAAGGCACCCTCACCCGCGATCCCGACGGCTGGCCGATGACCGGCAAGACCGGTGCCGCCCGCGTCGCGCTGCAGACCAAGTGCCCGGTGATTCCGGTCGCCCAGTGGGGCGCCAACGAACTGCTGCCGCCGTACGCCAAGAAGCCCAACCTCCTTCCGCGCAAGACCCACCACGTGCTCGCGGGCCCGCCGGTGGACCTCTCGCGCTTCTACGACAAGGAGATGAGCCCGGACCTCCTGAAGGAGGCCACCGAGGTGATCATGGCCGCCATCACCGCGCAACTGGAGCAGATCCGCGGCGAGCGGGCGCCCGAGAAGCCGTACGACCCGCGCGAGGTGCGCATCGCGCAGCGCCGCAGGGCCGCGGCCAAGGAAAAAGCACAGGCACAGCAGGAAGAGGGGCAGGGCACGTGAGCAAGCCGGTCAAGGCGGCCGTCTTCGGGACCGGATCGTGGGGCACGGCGTTCGGCATGGTGCTCGCCGACGCGGGGTGCGACGTCACGCTGTGGGGGCGTCGCGCCGAACTCGCCGCGGCGGTCAACTCCACCCGGACGAACCCGGACTACCTGCCGGGCGTCGAACTCCCCGAGAACCTGCGGGCCACGACCGACCCCGCCGAGGCCGCCGCGGACGCCGACTTCACCGTCCTCGCGGTGCCGTCGCAGACGCTGCGCGGGAACCTCGCGGAATGGGTACCGCTGCTCGCTCCCGACACCGTCCTGGTCTCCCTCATGAAGGGCGTCGAACTCGGCTCCACCATGCGGATGAGCGAGGTCATCGAGGACGTCGCCAAGGTCGGCGCGGACCGGGTCGCCGTGGTCACCGGGCCCAACCTGGCGCGTGAGATCGCCGCGCGGATGCCGGCCGCCGCCGTGGTCGCCTGCCGCTCCGAAGCGGTCGCCCAGCGCCTCCAGTCCGCCTGCCACACGCCGTACTTCCGCCCGTACACCGTCACCGACGTGGTGGGCGCCGAACTCGGCGGCGCCGTCAAGAACGTGATCGGTCTCGCCGTCGGCATCGCGGACGGCATGGGCCTCGGCGACAACGCCAAGGGCTCGCTCATCACGCGCGGGCTCGCGGAGACCACCCGGCTCGGGCTCGCCATGGGTGCCGACCCGATGACGTTCTCCGGACTCGCGGGCCTCGGCGACCTGGTGGCCACCTGCTCCTCGCCGCTGTCGCGCAACCACACCTTCGGCACCAACCTCGGCAAGGGCATGACCCTCCAGGAGACCATCGCGGTCACCAAGCAGACCGCCGAGGGCGTCAAGTCCTGTGAGTCCGTGCTGGATCTGGCCCGCAGGCACGGCGTCGACATGCCCATCACGGAGACGGTCGTCGCCATCGTGCACGACGGCAAGCCTCCGGTGGTCGCCGTCAAGGAACTGATGTCGCGCAGCGCGAAGCCCGAGCGCCGCTGAGCACGGGCGTGGTGCGAAGGCTCGTACACCGCCCCGGAATCAACGCTGTGCGACCGCTCGTGCGACGCTGAGCAACGGCCCCGGTGGGGCGCTGACTCACCGCCGTACCACCGGGTACTCTCAACGCGATATGAGCACCGAGAACCTCCCCCAGAGCCCCGAGCAGCCGCCTCGCAAGCCGCGTGTGGCCCTCGTCTTCGGCGGCCGCAGCTCCGAACACGGGATCTCCGTGGTCACGGCCGGCGCCGTCCTGCGCGCCATCGACCGGACCAAGTACGACGTCCTGCCGATCGGTATCACCCAGGACGGCCGTTGGGCGCTCACCGCCGACGCGCCGGAACGGATGGCCATCATCGACCGGCGGCAGCCGAGCGTCGAGCAGCTCGCCGAGTCGAGCGAGGGCGGCGTGGTGCTTCCCGTCGACCCCGCCGACCGCGAAGTCGTCTACAGCGAACCGGGTTCCGTGCCCAAGGCCCTCGGCGAGGTGGACGTCGTCTTCCCCCTGCTGCACGGCCCGTACGGCGAGGACGGCACCCTCCAGGGCCTCCTGGAGCTCTCCGGAGTCCCCTACGTCGGCTCGGGCGTGCTCGCCTCGGCCGTCGGCCAGGACAAGGACTACATGAAGCGGGTGTTCACCTCGTTCGGCCTGAAGGTGGGCCCGTACGTGGTGATCCGGCCGCGCGAGTGGCAGCAGGACGAGTCCGCCGCCCGCAAGAAGATCATCGACTTCGCGGGCGAGCACGGCTGGCCGCTGTTCGTGAAGCCCGCGCGCGCGGGGTCCTCGTTCGGCATCACCAAGGTCGACGACCTCTCGGGCCTCGACGAGGCGATCGCGGAGGCCCAGCGCCACGACCCGAAGATCATCGTGGAGGCGCTGCTGCGCGGCCGCGAGATCGAGTGCGGGGTCCTGGAGTTCGAGGACGGCCCGCGCGCCTCCGTCCCCGCGGAGATCCCGCCCGTGCAGTCCCACGCCTTCTACGACTTCGAGGCCAAGTACATCGACTCGGCCGACGGGATCGTGCCCGCGCCGCTCACCCCGGAGCAGACCGCCGAGGTGCGGCGACTGGCCGTCGAAGCCTTCGAGGCGGCCTCGTGCGAGGGCCTCGTCCGCGCGGACTTCTTCCTCACCGAGGACGGCGAGTTCGTGATCAACGAGATCAACACGATGCCGGGCTTCACACCGATCTCCATGTACCCGCGGATGTGGCAGGAGACCGGCGTCAGCTACCCGGAGCTGGTGGACCGCCTGGTGCAGGCGGCGCTGCGGCGCTCGACGGGACTGCGCTGAGCACTTCGTACGACGGTCGTGTCAGTTGGCGATCCCCTTGGGGATCGCCTTCTTGATGGAGGCGGCCAGGTCGACGAGCACGCCGGAGTTGTCAGCGCTCTTCGGTACCGTGACCTGGACATACGCGCTGCGGTTCGCGGTGGTGAGGCGGGTCGACCCGTCGTCCTGCGTCTCCATCAGCCAGTCGACGCCGTTCACGTTGCCGCCGGCCGCCTTGGGGTCGTTGCCGAGGGCCACTTTGGGGTCAATCATCTTCGGGGGTCGTTCGACACCGCAGCGCAGTATGATCGCCGGGCTTCCCCAGCCCGCGGTCAGCGCGGACCGGGGCTCGGGATCCTCGCGGCTCAGACCGTCGACCTTCCGCGGCAGCACCTCGTCCAGGTTCTGGCACAGCTTGGTGACCTTCGCGTTCGGGCTCGGAACCGAGACCGAGGCGTTGTCGTCTGCTGAGGAGCAGCCCGCAATCGTGATCAGCAGTGCGACGGCGGGCAGCCCGAGCAGAACGGGGTGCCGGTGACGGAAGAAGTTCACCGGCCAAGGGTAGACGGGGGCTAGAGGTGCACGACCGGGCAGGTCAGGGTGCGGGTGATGCCGTCCACTTGCTGGACCTTCGCGACCACCATGCGGCCGAGTTCATCGACCGTGTCGGCCTGGGCACGCACGATCACGTCGTACGGTCCTGTCACGTCCTCGGCCTGGATCACCCCCGGGATCTTGCTGATCGTTTCGGCGACGGTCGACGCTTTGCCGACCTCCGTCTGGATCAGGATGTACGCCTGTACCACGGAACCTCCAGGGCGGCCACGAGGATCATGTGGGGAAAAGGAACGCCACGGTATCGCGTTGCCGCTCGCCGCGGGGAGACCCGCGGTGGCTGGGGCTTGCGCGCCGGGGTGCACGGACTGCACAAGTTGACGGTCAACTCGACCGTACCGAGTACGGAGACGGCTCGCGACCGGGCACGGGTAGCGACAGAGGGAGCACTACGATCATGAAGGGCACCGTGGGCGAGTTGGGGGAGTTCGGGCTCATCCGAGAGCTCACCTCACGTCTCACCACCACGCCGGCCGTCCGGGTCGGCCCCGGCGACGACGCCGCGGTGGTGGCCGCGCCGGACCGAAGGGTCGTGGCGAGCACCGACATCCTCCTGGAGGGACGGCACTTCCGCCGCGACTGGTCCACCGCGTACGACGTCGGGCGCAAGGCGGCCGCGCAGAACCTCGCGGACATCGCCGCCATGGGCGCCGTACCGACCGCGCTGCTGCTCGGCCTGGTCGTGCCGGCCGAACTCCCGGCCACCTGGCCGTCCGAGCTGATGGACGGGCTGCGTGACGAATGCCAGGTCGCGGGCGCGGCCGTGGTCGGCGGCGATGTCGTACGCGGCGACACCATCATGGTCTCGATCACCGCGCTCGGCGATCTGCGCAACCACGAGCCGGTCACCCGGGGTGGGGCCCAGCCCGGTGACGTCGTCGCCGTGACGGGCTGGCTGGGCTGGTCGGCGGCCGGGTACGCGGTGCTCTCGCGGGGCTTCCGTTCGCCGCGCGCCTTTGTCGAGGCCCACCGGCGGCCCGAACCGCCGTACCACGCGGGTCCGGCGGCCGCCGGGCTCGGCGCGACCTCGATGACGGACGTCAGCGACGGGCTGATCGCCGACCTCGGACACATCGCCGAGGCGAGCAAGGTGCGCATCGACGTCCGCTCCGGAAACATCGACATCCCCTCCCAGATGAACGACATCGGACAGGCCGTCGGCGTCGACCCCATCCAGTGGGTGCTCAGCGGCGGCGAGGACCACGCGATCGTGGCGACCTTCCCGCCGGACGTGAAGCTGCCCGCCCGCTGGAAGGTGATCGGCGAGGTGCTCAACCCGTCGGCGCTGCCCCAGGTCACGGTGGACGGGGCGCCCTGGACGAGCAAGGGCGGCTGGGACCACTTCGGGGACATCGAATCGTGAGTGCGCCGCCCACCGTCCTGACGGTCGCGGGCTCCGACTCCGGTGGCGGAGCCGGGATCCAGGCCGACCTGAAGACGATGCTCGCGCTCGGTGTGCACGGCATGAGCGTGATCACCGCCGTCACCGCGCAGAACTCGCTGGGCGTCCAAGGCGCTTGGGAACTGCCGGTGGACGCGGTGCGCGCCCAGTACCGCAGCGTCGTCGACGACATCGGCGTCCAGGCCGTGAAGACCGGCATGCTGGCCTCGGCAGAACTCGTCGAGGCGGTCGCCGAGTTGATCGGGGGTACGGACGCCCCGGCCGTCGTCGACCCGGTCGGCATCTCCAAGCACGGGGACGCCCTGCTCGCCGCGTCCGCGCTGGACTCCGTACGGACGAAACTGCTGCCGGTGGCGACCGTGGCGACACCCAACCTCGACGAGGTGGCCCAACTCACAGGTGTACGGGTCGATTCGGAGGGCGACCTCAGGCGGGCCGCGGCGGCCGTGCTGTCGTGCGGGCCGAAGTGGGTGCTGATCAAGGGCGGTCATCTGCCCGGCGACGCCGTCGACCTGCTCACGGACGGCTCCGAGGAGCACTGGCTGCGGGCCCCGCGCCACGACAACCGGCACACGCACGGCACGGGCTGCACCCTGGCGTCCGCGATCGCTTCCGGTCTGGCGAAGGGGCAGTCCGTGCCGGATGCGGTGGCAGCGGCCAAGGAGTACGTCACCGGGGCGATCGCGGCCGGGTTCGCGCTGGGGGGCGGGATCGGGCCGGTGGATCATGGCTGGCGGTTCAGGACGGGCGCGTAAGCGTGCGCGTTAACGCGTTAACGCGTAAACGCTTACGTAAGCGTTTACGTGAGCGCGTGAGGGCAGCAAAAAACCGGCCCACCGTGAGGTGGACCGGTTCAGTGCAAGCGAACCAGCAGTGGCCGCGCGCTAGCGGTTGTCAGCGCGTGACCTTGCCGGCCTTGATGCACGAGGTGCAAGCGTTCACGCGCTTCGGCGTCCCGCCCACCACGGTACGAACGCGCTGGATGTTGGGGTTCCAGCGACGGGGCGTACGGCGGTGCGAGTGCGAGATGTTGTTGCCGAAGCCCGGCCCCTTGCCGCAGACGTCGCAGTTGGCAGCCACGGGTCACTCCAAAGACTTCAGATGCTCTTACGGTTGATCCCGGCATGCCGGAATCGAGATCTAGGATCTGAGTGGCGGTGCCAGGGGGAAGACCCGATCGAATCGGGCAACTGGAGCAGCATACAACGACTGCGTCCGGAGAACGAAACTACCATGGCTGCCCCGGGCTCCGTCCCTGACCTCCTCAGGGCCCCCTACCGGCAGTAACCCATTCTGGGTCTACGCTGCGTCCCACGTCCAGCAGCTCAAGGAGGCGCAGGTGCCGCAGGTGCCGCAGACATTGGATGCTCTCGCGGTGCGCACCTGGTGCGGACTGGCGCTGGAGGCGCTGGGACGGGCGCGCGAAGAGATCGACGCGATCAATGTCTACCCGGTGGCCGACGGAGACACCGGGACGAATCTGTATCTGACGGTGGAGTCGGCCACCACGGCGGTCGAGGCCGTTTTCGCGGGCTACGAGACGGCCGCCACAGCGGGCTACGAGACCGCGGCCGCCGCCGGTCAGGGGAGCGCGGCGACCGCGGACCACCTGAGCACGGCCGTCGCGGCCGCTGGGGGGCGTGACAACGCGTCCACGGAGGCCGGCCGGCCCACCCTCGCCGACGCCGTGCGGGCGATGGCGCACGGGGCGCTGATCGGGGCCCGCGGCAACTCCGGGACCATCCTCGCGCAGCTGCTGCGCGGCATGGCGCAGGTGCTGGCCGACGACAGTGAGGCGGCTCACACCGATGGTCAGGGCCTGCGGCTCGCTCTGAGGCACGCCGCGGACTCCGCGCGCCAGGCCGTCGCCCACCCCGTCGAGGGCACGGTCCTCACGGTCGCCTCGGCCGCCGCCGACGCGGCCACCGGCGCCGAGGGCGACTGCGGCACGGTCGCGCGCGCTGCGTACGAGGGGGCACGAGCGGCCCTCGCGGCGACCCCTGGCCAGCTGGCCGTCCTGGAGCGCGCCGGTGTGGTCGACGCGGGCGGACGGGGACTGGTGGCCGTGCTGGCCGCGCTGGTGGAGACGTTCACGGGGGAGGCGCCCGGGGTGCTCTCGGCCCCCGTGGAGGTCCACGCGCGCGTGGAGAAGACCATGAGCATGAGCGACGTCATCGGCGCGGGCATCGGCGGAGTCCACGCCGATGTGTGCGTGGAAGGGCCGCCGGAGGAAGACGGCCCCGCCTTCGAGGTCATCTACCTCCTGGAGGCGGAGGACGCGGCCGTGGCCCGGTTGCGGCACCGGCTCGACAGCCTGGGGGACTCGCTCGTCGTGGTCGGCGGGGACGGGCTGTGGAACGTCCATGTGCACGTGGACGACGCGGGTGCCGCCGTGGAGGCGGGCGTCGAGGCCGGGAGGCCGTACCGGATCAGGATCACGCACTTCGGGCTCGGGGACGTACACACCGGCGGCGCGGCCGGGCGTCCGCCCCGGGAGCGGGCACAGCGCGCCGTCGTGGCCGTGGTGCCCGGCGAGGGCCTGGCCGGGCTGTACACGGAGGCCGGGGCGACCACCGTGCTCGCGCGGCCCGGGGAGCCGCCCGCCAGCGGGGAACTCGTCGAGGCCGTACGGCGGGCCCACGCGCGCGAGGTGGTGCTCCTGCCCAACGACGCCGAACTGCGCCACACCGCCGCCGCCGCTGCCGAGCAGGCCCGTACGGAGGGCGTCCGGGTCGCGCTGATCCCGACCCGGTCCGCCGTGCAGGGCATCGCCGCGCTCGCCGTCCACGAGCCGGAGCGCCGTTTCGACGAGGACGTCGTCGCCATGACGTCCGCGGCCGGCGCCACCCGCTACGCCGAGGTCGCCGTCGCCGAGCGGCAGTCCTGGACCATGGCCGGCATCTGCCAGGCCGGCGACGTCCTCGGCCTCATCGACGGCGATGTCGCCGTGATCGGCTCCGACATCACCCTCACCGCCGAAACCGTCCTCGACCGCATGCTCTCCGCCGGCGGCGAAATGGTCACCCTCGTCCTCGGCGACGAGGCCCCCGACGGCATCGCCGAACGCCTGGAAGCCCGGGTGCGGGAGTCCTGGCTCGCCGTCGACACCATGGTCTACCGGGGTGGCCGCCAGGGCGCGCTGCTGCTGATCGGCGTGGAGTAGCCGGCGCCTCAACTGGCCGACCGCAAGGCTCCTTGGATGAACTCTCCCTGAACAAGCCGGAGTTGCCGCAGTCATATCCCTGCAAATGGCTTGATCGCGACGCACCCCGCGTGAGAGTCTGCGTGGACACGTCATCTGCGGCGAAATGCGCTGATTCGGGTGAGTGGTGTGTAGCCGCCCTTGATTTCCTTCAGATCGGAGAATTTCCGAAATGACAGCAAAGTCCAGGAGTCGTCTCTCGGTTGTCGCCGCTGCCGCTGCGTGCTTGCTCCTGGGGACCGCCACGTCCGCCAGCGCAGGCACGGACTCGCCCGGTTCGGACGCGAGCAACGGTGACGGTTATGCGTACTTCGTGTCCAACGGCGACGATTTCCGCATCCATGACAGCCAGTGCGACGGCGGCACCGTCTGGGCCGAGCTGACCTGGTACAAGTCCGGAAGCGGATGGCATTTCCGGACCATTCACAACACGTCCGGATGCGGCACCACGGACACGAAGCACCCGTGGTCGGACATCCCCGAGGGCGCGACCGTGTGGGTGCAGGCCTGCGGCGGCATGGACAGCAACTATTCCAACAGCGGCGACGGCTACCTCGGCACCGGTCACGACTGCGGCTCCACCGAAATAGGCGTCGCCTGAGCCTGGCGTTTCCGGCCGAAAGCGGGGTCTGGGGGCGCAGCCCCCAGGGACGGGCACGGGAAGGGGCGGCGGGGGCGAAAACCGCACCCTGCCGCCCCACCCGCCTCACTCCTCCCGGAGCTCCAGCAACTGGTTCGCCTCGGCCCGCCGGGCCTGCACCGTCTCGTCCGGCCCGGCGGCCTCCTCGTAGCCCTCGTACGCCGCCAGAACCGCTCGGGCCCGCGCCGCCGCCGAGGCAGGACGCCCCAGGTCGGCCTCCAGCCACCCCGCCGCCAGCTCCGCACCGGTTCTGGAGTGCAGCGCCTCCGGCCCGAGGGAGGCGATCACGGAGACGGCCTCCGTGATGTGACCCAGGGCCTCCTCGAACGCGGCCCGGGCGGAAGCCCCCTCCGCGTCGTTGGGCACGGAACGGACCACGAGATCCCCGAACTGGCGGTAGGTGTGGCCGAGTTCGGCGACGAGGCGATGACGCGCGTCGGAGTCCTCCGGCGAGCCCGAGTCGAGGGACGCGCCCGCGATCGCCGACTCGCACTCCCGCACCGCCGCCCCCATCAACTCCCGCGCCCCGTCGAGCCCCCCGTCCGTACGAGCCGCCGCCCACGCCCGCGCCCGCAGCGCCCGAACCAGCCCATGGGCGTTGCCGAGGCCACGCCAGAGATCGCCGGCGCGGGCGTACGCCTGGTCGGCCTGGCCGGGCAGCCCGGCGTGCCCGAGGGCCTCGGCGGCGAGATGCGCGAGCATCGCGTGGTCGCGCTGCTCGGGCCAGTGCTGGGCGATGTCGGCGGCCCGCAGCCAGTGTTCGGCGGCCTCGCGGTGTTCACCGAGCTCGGTGAGGCAGTCGCCGAGCCACCACCGCGTCTGCACGATCGCACCGTCACCGTGCATGTCGGTGGTCAGATCGGGCAGTGCCGACTCCAGTACCTCGGCGGCCTCCGCCCACCGCCCCTGACGGAGCAGGAAACCGCCGAGCTGGTGCCGGGCCCAGGCGCCGAGCGTGCCGGCCTGGCCCGCCTCGTCGGCCCAGTGCGCGGCCTCCAGGGCGTGCTCCGAGGCGGGCCGCAACTGCCCACTGGTGCCGAGGATTTCGGCGAGCTGGAGGTGCAACTGGGCCTGGCCCATGGGTTCCAGGTACGCCCCTGCGTGGTCCAGCGCCGCGCGCGCCGCCCGTTCCGCCCTGTCCGTGTCACCGAGGCGCAGGGCGATCCCGGCGAGCCGGGAGTCGTACTCGACGGCGAACCACGGCAGCCCGGCCGCCACGAACGTCTCCACGGCCAGCGAGAGCCGTTCCGTGGCCTCCTCGGCGTCCCCGGAACGCGCCGCGAGCTCCCCGAGCATCGCCTGCGCCTCCGCCGCCCGCGAGGCCAACGGGACGTCCGCCACATGCGGCTCGGCAAGCGCCAGCAACTCCCGCGCGGCCTCCTCGGCGGCGGCCACGACATCGCCCCCGGCCTCCGCCGAGCCTGCCGCCTCGGGCTCGGCCCCGGCGCCGCCCTCCGCCTCATCCACCCGGTGCATCAAGATCCGCGCCCGCCCCACCAGCACGGACGCCGTCTGGGACACCCCCGTCCCGCCTTCCTCGAAGAGGGCGAGCACCTTCTCGTACAGCTCCGAGGCGGCCGTCAGGGCCTCCTCCGTCGCGCCGCTCAGCGCGTGGATGTACGCGGCGCGGGAGCGGGCCGCCAGCGCCTCGCCGGGGTCGCCCGCCTCGGCGTACAGCTCGGCCGCGCGGTGGAAGAGCTCGATGCCCTCCGGGCCGCGCTCCATCGCCGCGTGGTCGGCGATCTCCGCGCGGTCACGGAGATCCAGCTCGTGGCCCTCGGCGGCGCGCGAGACCGCGGCCCACGCTTCTACGGCCTCCGGACTGCGGAGGGCCGAGAGCCGCCGGGCATCGGTGAGCAGCGCGGACAGGTCGGGCTCGCTGGAGGCCACCGCGGCGGCTTCCTCAGCTGCTTCCGTGACGGCGCGCGGCAGAGGCGCGGGCGCCGTAGCGCGCAGCCCGGCGCGCGCCGAGCGTGTGGAGCGCACGCCCAGCGGGAGCCGGTCCACGAGCGCCGGCTGATCCATGCGCGCGCGGGCTCGCTCGCTGACGTACGACGTGCCGTTGCGCGCGTCGAAGCGCGCGGCCAGCGAAAGCGCCTCCCCGCGCGCGTGGACGGCGAGCTCCCCCGAGGTCCACACGCGCCCGGCGGGACCGGGCACCGCCTGGTCGCCGAGTCCGAGCCCGGTCAGCCGGTCCATGAGCAGCGCCGTGACGGCCATGAAGTCCAGCTTGCTGCGCGGGTCCCCGGAGTCCGTGAAGTAGGAGGGCCGCTCGGCGAGCAACTCCAGGGCGCGCGCCTCGTTGCCGGAGAGCGCGCAGAACTCCACATGGTCCGCGTACGCGCCGCGCATGCTCTCCATGGGGCGCACCAGCCGGAAGCCCCGCAGGTGATGGGCGCGCGCCTCGTCCACGCGCCCCAGGCGCAGCAGGGACACCAAGGAGGAGGCGAGGACGGTGTGCGGCTCGTGGGCGCAGGTGTACTCGCCCTCCAGGACCGGTCCCCACAGCTCCAGCGCCTCGGCGTCCGCGCCGCGCACCGCCCGCCACCAGCCCTGGCTGTGCAGCTCGCAGGCGTGGCAGTCGGCCATGGTGTCCCGGTCGGCGGCCAGCCAGGCGGTGTACGCCCGCTCGGCGCGCTCCAGGTCGCCCAGGTGGGCGGCGACGCTGAACTCGGCGCCGCGCACGGCCCGTTCGGAGTGCCCGGCCAGCCGGTAGCGGTGCTCCATCTCGCCGAGCCACTTCTCTATGGAAGCGAGCGGAATGTGCGGCTGGTCGAGCATGCCGGCGGACATCCACTTGAAGACCCAGTGCAGCGAATGGATCTCGTACTCGTCGAAGTCCTCGGGGCGCTCGTCCCACATGCGCAGCAGGCGCGCGAAGGGGACGAACATCTTGTCCTTCTCGGAGCTGTAGTTGTAGACCTTCAGCTGGTGTCCGAGCGCCTCGATGACGGCGAGCGGGATGTTCAGCTTCTCGGCCTCGACGAGCAGCTGCTCCGCGCGCGCGTTGCGGGCGGGCCCCTCCGGCTGCTCGTAGTTGTCCGCCATCGCCTGGCGCAGCGTGTCGAAGTCCATGGCCTGGCTCATCGGCGGTCGTCCTTCCCGGTGTCGGTGTGGGTGGCCCACTCCAGGAGGCCGATGAACGCGCGGTTGAGAAGCGCGGAGTCGGCCGGCCGCAGGGGGCGCTGCGCCATGAGGAGGGCTTGCCCGTAGAGGGACTCGGTGGCGGTGCCTATCAGCTCCGGGTCATTGAGTGAACTGATCCTTCGGATCAGCGGGTTGAGGTGGTTGAGGACCAGACGCGCGCGTGGAGCGCTGCCCCGCAGCGAGCCGAGAATGCCCGCCCACAGGTCGTCGGCCTGCTCCTCCGCCTCCGCGCGTGCCTGCTCGTGGCGGGCCGCCCGGTCGTCCAGGTGCAGTGCCGGGACCGACAGCGGGTGGAAGGCGCGCAGGACCACATCGCAGCCCAGGGGGTCGAGTTTGGCCCGCGCGGCTGCCAGGAAGGCCGACAGAGCCAGTTCCTCGGCCGGGTCGACCGCGTCCAGGTGCGCCGTCACGGTGTCGGCGTCCAGCTCCGACACGACCGTTCCCGGACGCACCGACGGCAGCGCCTCGATCAGCTCGCTGTCGTACGTGTAGCCGCCGTTGATCACCCCGACGCCCTGCGCGGAGGCGATCGGCGCGACCTGCCGGTACTCCTCCACGGTCCGCGTGAAGTGCACCACCGGGTGCCGCTGCGCGAACTCCTCCAGGGACAGCCGCCCGTCGGTCGTCTCGAAGGGCAGCCACGGCAGCATTGTGCGCAGCATTTCCCTGTCGTGCCGCGCCAGGGACTTCACGCCCAGGTAGTGGACGGAGAGGAAGGCCTCCAGGCGCTCCGGGTCACCCGCCGCGAGCCCGGTCAGCCAGGAGCGAATCCTTTCGCCCAGCGCTTCGCGTACGGCCGCGAGCGTCTCGTCCTCGTACAGCGACTCCCGTGACGCGGTGGGCCGCAGGCTGTCCGTGTCGAGGACGCAGCGCACGAAGAACGCCCAGTCGGGCAGCAGCTGTTCGGCCCGCTCGGTGAGCAGCATGCCCTTCAGGTGCACGCGGTGGCCCGCCCGCTGGGCCGGGCTGACCGCGGACGGCAGGACGTACGCCACGCCCCGGATCCCGGCGAGCGGCACGTCCAGGTCGATCGAGTCCAGCGGCGTGAAACCGAACAGGTCGTGGCAGTGCCGTGCCAGCGCCACCCTTCGGGTGGCAGGGCTCGGATAAGGACGGTCCCAGGGCGCCGGAAGGTCCGCGATCACCTCGTCGCCGACGCGCACGTCGTACGGCAGCAGCGACCCGAAGTCCCGAGCCAGCGACCGGACCCGCTCCTCGCTCAGCCACTCGCCGGCCCCGGCGCGCGCCACCAGGTGCACGGTGGTGCCCGGTTCGGTGCGCGCCTCGTGCGGCAGCGTGCGCACGGTGTACGAGCCGTCGTCGGCCGCCGTCCACTCCACGGGCGCCGCGTCGGGCGTCCGGGCGCTGCGGCTGACGACGCGGATGCGCTCGGCGACGACGAAACACGCCAGCAACCCGATGCCGAACTGCCCCAGGAAATCGGACCGGGCCGACTCCAGACCGTCGTTCCGCTTGGAGCTGCGCCCGATCGTCGCGAGGAGGTTGTGCACGTCGGACTCGGTGAGCCCCACACCGGAGTCCTCCACCCGCAGCGCGCCGCCCTCGGCGTACAGGCGCACGGTGGCCGGGGCATGGGGCTGCTCGGCGCGGCGCGCGGTGATCGCGTCCACGGCGTTCTGCAGCAGTTCGCGCAGATAGACCTTGGGACTGGAGTAGAGATGATGGGAGAGCAGGTCCACCAAACCGCGCAGGTCGACCTGGAACGTATGAGGTGACTGGGGTGCCTGTGATGGCTGTGAAGTCTGGGAGTCCATCGTCGCTGCGCCGGTCGGTGGGGGGACGGGCGACGGCGCGGGGTCGGGCGGTCCCGGCGGACGGTGACCGCGAAGAGGGCCGGAGCGGGTCATCCTAGGCCCGGAACGACCCGCCTGACCAGCGGATTTCCAGGACGTATACGGCATTGTCAGTGCGGTGGTGTGCAATGGATCTCGTGCCCGTGCTCGAAGAACCACTGAAGAAGGCGCTCGGTCCCGCCACCGCGAAGGTGATGGCCGAGCACCTCGGCCTGCACACCGTCGGCGATCTGCTGCACCACTATCCGCGCAGATACGAGGAGCGCGGGCAGCTCACCCACCTCGCCGACCTCCCCATGGACGAGCATGTGACGGTGGTCGCCCAGGTCGCCGACGCGCGCCTGCACACCTTCGCCTCGTCCAGGGCACCCCGAGGCAAGGGCCAGCGCCTCGAAGTCACCATCACGGACGGCAGCGGCCGCCTCCAGCTGGTCTTCTTCGGCAACGGCGTGCACAAGCCCCACAAGGACCTCCTGCCCGGCACGCGCGCGATGTTCTCCGGCAAGGTCTCCGTCTTCAACCACCGCCTCCAGCTGGCCCATCCGGCGTACGAGCTGCTGCGCGGCGACAGCGACGAAGCCGCCGAGAGCGTCGACTCCTGGGCGGGCGCCCTCATCCCGATCTACCCGGCCACCGCCAAGCTGGAGTCCTGGAAGATCGCCAAGTCCGTGCAGACGGTGCTGCCGAGCGCCCAGGAAGCCGTCGACCCCCTCCCGGACTCCCTCCGGGACGGCCGCGGCCTGGTCGCCCTCCCCGAAGCCCTCCTCAAGATCCACCGCCCGCACACCAAGGCCGACATCCACGACGCCCGCGCCCGCCTCAAGTGGGACGAGGCCTTCGTCCTCCAGGTCGCCCTGGCCCGCCGCCGCCACGCCGACGCCCAACTCCCGGCCGTGGCCCGCACCCCCAAGCCGGACGGCCTGCTCACCGCCTTCGACGCCAAGCTGCCCTTCACCCTCACCGAGGGCCAGCAGAAGGTCTCCAAGGAGATTTTCGACGACCTCGCCACCGAGCATCCGATGCACCGGCTCCTCCAGGGAGAGGTCGGATCGGGCAAGACGATGGTGGCCCTGCGCGCCATGCTCGCCGTCGTCGACGCGGGCGGGCAGGCCGCGATGCTCGCGCCCACCGAGGTGCTCGCCCAGCAGCACCACCGGTCGATCACCGAGATGATGGGGGAGCTGGCCGAGGGCGGCATGCTCGGCGGGGCCGAGCACTCCACCAAGGTCGTGCTGCTCACCGGGTCCATGGGCGCGGCGGCGCGGCGGCAGGCGCTGCTCGATCTGGTCACCGGTGAGTCCGGGATCGTCATCGGCACGCATGCGCTGATCGAGGACAAGGTGCAGTTCCACGACCTGGGCCTGGTCGTGGTCGACGAGCAGCACCGCTTCGGCGTCGAGCAGCGCGACGCCCTGCGAGGCAAGGGCAAGCAGCCCCCGCACCTCCTGGTCATGACCGCCACGCCCATTCCGCGCACCGTCGCCATGACGGTCTTCGGCGACCTGGAGACCTCGGTCCTCGACCAGCTCCCCGCCGGACGTTCGCCCATCGCCAGCCATGTCGTCCCGGCCGCCGACAAACCGCACTTCCTCACGCGCGCGTGGGAGCGCGTACGCGAGGAAGTGGAGAACGGCCATCAGGCCTACGTCGTCTGCCCCCGCATCGGAGACGAGGAGGACGACCCGAAGAAGACCAAGAAGAAGTCCCCCGAGGACGAGGCCGAGAAGCGCCCTCCGCTCGCCGTCCTCGACGTCGCCGACCAGCTCGCCAAGGGCCCCCTCCAAGGCCTCAAGGTCGAGGTCCTGCACGGCCGTATGCAACCCGACGACAAGGACGCCGTGATGCGCCGCTTCGCCGCGGGCGAGACGGACGTCCTGGTCGCGACGACCGTGATCGAGGTCGGGGTGAACGTGCCGAACGCCACGGCGATGGTGATCATGGACGCCGACCGGTTCGGCGTCTCCCAGCTCCACCAGCTGCGCGGCCGCGTCGGCCGAGGCTCCGCCGCCGGACTCTGCCTCCTGGTCAGCGAGATGGCGGAGGCGAGCCCGGCCCGCCAGCGCCTGACCGCGGTGGCGTCCACGCTCGACGGCTTCGAGCTCTCCCGCATCGACCTCGAACAGCGCCGCGAGGGCGACGTCCTCGGCCAGGCCCAGTCCGGCGTCCGCTCCTCACTGCGCATGCTCGCCGTCATCGAGGACGAGGAGATCATCGCGGAGGCCCGCGAGGAGGCCGCCGCAGTCGTCGCCGCCGACCCGGAGCTGGAGCGGCTCCCCGGCCTGCGCACCGCCCTGGACGCCCTTCTCGACGAGGAGAGGGAGCAGTACCTGGACAAGGGCTGAGAGGCAGGGAAGAGACGAGGACTGAGAGACTGGGCCCGACACACCCCCAGCGCAAAGGACCCTCATGACCCGCGTGATTGCCGGCCGGGCGGGCGGACGCCGCCTAGCCGTCCCGCCGGGCACCGGCACCCGGCCCACCTCCGACCGGGCGCGCGAGGGCCTCTTCTCCACCTGGCAGTCCCTGCTCGGCGGCCCGCTGCACGGGGAGCGCGTGCTCGACCTGTACGCCGGCTCCGGTGCCGTCGGCCTGGAGGCGCTCAGCCGCGGCGCCGGACACACGCTGCTCGTCGAGGCCGACGCCCGCGCGGCCAAGGTCATCCGCGAGAACGTCAAGTCGCTGGGTCTCCCCGGCGCCGAGGTCAGATCGGGCAAAGCGGAGCAGATCATCCAGACGCCGGCGCCGGCAGACCCGTACGACCTGGTCTTCCTCGACCCTCCGTACGCCGTCTCGGACGACGATCTTCGGGAGATTCTGCTCACACTCCGCTCGCAGGGCTGGCTCGCGGCCGAAGCCCTCGTCACCGTGGAGCGCAGCACCAGAGGCGGCGAATTCGGCTGGCCCGACGGCTTCGAAGCGATCAGGGCCCGTCGTTACGGCGAGGGGACGTTTTGGTACGGTCGCGCCGCCTCTACGTGCGAAGACGCACGATGACCGGACCGGAGAGCGAGGGACCACAGTTGCGCCGCGCCGTCTGTCCGGGGTCATTCGACCCCATCACCAATGGACACCTCGACATCATCGCCCGCGCTTCCAGGCTGTACGACGTCGTGCACGTCGTGGTGATGATCAATCAGTCGAAGCAGGGCCTGTTCACCGTCGACGAGCGGATCGAGCTGATCCGCGAGGTCACCGCCGAGTACGGCAATATCCAGGTCGAGGCCTACCACGGCCTGCTCGTCGACTTCTGCAAGCAGCGCGACATCCCCGCCATCGTCAAGGGTCTGCGCGCGGTCAGCGACTTCGACTACGAACTCCAGATGGCCCAGATGAACAACGGCCTCTCGGGCGTCGAAACGCTGTTCATCCCGACCAGCCCCACCTACAGCTTCCTCTCCTCCTCGCTGGTCAAGGAGGTCGCCCAGTGGGGCGGCGACATCTCCCACCTGGTGCCACCGGTGGTCCTCGACGCGCTGAAGGAACGACTCGGCAAGGGCTGAGCCCCTGACAGTCCGTCACCCGGTGTCGGGCGGGGCAGGAGTGGTCGTACAGTCGACCCGTCCGTCTCCATCACAGCTGTAGAGAGTGGCGAGCACACGGTGGACGTGCAGAAGAAGCTCGATGAGATCGTCGGGGCGGTCGGCAGCGCCCGCTCCATGCCCATGTCGGCCTCGTGCGTGGTCAACCGCGCCGAGCTGCTCTCGATGCTCGAAGAGGTGCGCCAGGCGCTGCCCGGCTCCCTCGCCCAGGCCCAGGAGCTGATCGGCGGCCGCGAGGAAATGGTCGAGCAGGCCCGTCAGGAGGCCGAGCGGATCATCCAGGCCGCGCACGCCGAGCGCGGCTCCCTGATCTCCGACACCGAGGTCGCCCGCCGCTCCCAGAACGAGGCCGACCGCATCCTCGCCGAGGCCCGCAAGGAGGCCGAGGAGGTCCGCGCGGAGGCCGACGACTACGTCGACTCCAAGCTCGCCAACTTCGAGGTCGTCCTCACCAAGACCCTCGGCTCCGTCGGCCGCGGCCGCGAGAAGCTCCTCGGCACCGGTCCCGGCATCGACGAGCAGGGATACGAGGACGAGGACGCCCCCGAGCGCAGCCACGACCCGGAGACCCTGCGCCGCAACGCCGACGAATACGTCGACGTGAAGCTCGGCGCCTTCGAGGCCGTGCTCGCCAAGACCCTGGAGGCCGTCGGCCGCGGCCGGCAGAAGCTGCACGGCCGGATCGCCAGCGACGACCTGGGCGACCTGAGCGCCTTCGGCGAGGACGGGACGCCCGGCCTGCACACCAGCGACTCCGACTACCTGGCCGGCCTCGCGGAGCTCTCGGACGCCCCCGAGCAGCCCGCCCAGACCCCCGAGGTGCCCGCCCAGCCGTCGTACGGGCAGCAGGACGCCTACGCGTACCAGCAGCAGGCCGATCCATACGGGTATCAGCAGCAGTACGCCCAGCAGGACGCGTACGGCTACCAGCAGGCCGACCCGTACGCCGCCTACCCGCAGCAGCAGGGGTACGACCAGCAGCCGGCGTACGACCAGAGCGGGCAGCAGGCCTACGCCCAGCCGCAGGCGCACGCCATGGATCAGCAGGCGCACGCCATGGATCAGCAGGCGCACAGCCTCGACGAGACCAGCCTCTTCGACACCAGCATGATCAGCGCGGAGCAGCTGCGGGCGTACGAGCAAGGGCGCGGCGGTCACTGATTCCGGTGGCCGCGGCCCCCGAGGCCGGGGCGCACGCCGGTGCGCGGGATGGGCAGCGCACACCGGATTGGGCCGAGAGCGAAAGGTCCAGTATCCTGGCTCTTCGGTCGCGCGTACGTCCGCGATCAACGCTGCCCACGGAACACCAAGGGGTGGCAACCCCTTGAGCTTCGAAGATCGAAAGCAGGAATGGCTCTGAACACCCGCCTCGACCACCGCAACCCTCTCGTGTTCGACACACACGAGCTGGGGCGGCGTCCTGGCGCGCTGCAGCGCTTGACCCGCACGATCGACGCCCCCAAGGATCTCGGGATCCAGGGAGTCATCGGAGTGCCGGAAGGCGCCCCGGTGGAGCTCGAACTCCGCCTTGAGTCGGTCATGGAAGGGGTGCTTGTCACAGGCACCGCCCGTGCGCAGGCCAAGGGGGAGTGCGTAAGGTGTCTGGAGCCGCTTGAGCAGGAGCTCGCAGCGGACTTCCAGGAGATGTTCTCGTACCCTGACGCCGACGACCGGGGCCGCGTGAAAGCGGAGCCGGTCGACGACGCCGAGGAAGACGAGGACAGGCTCTTCATCGAGGACGGTTTGTTCGACCTCGAATCCGTGCTGCGTGATGCGGTGGTGCTCGCACTGCCGATGCAGCCGGTGTGCCAGGACGACTGCCCCGGCCTGTGCTCCGAATGCGGAGTGCGGCTCGCGGACGACCCGGACCACCACCACGACGCCGTCGACATCCGTTGGGCGGCACTGCAGGGACTCGCTGGTTCATCCGGAGACGGCGAGAAGGACGAGTTGAGCGGCGGCGCGCTTCCATCAGCGCACGTCGACGAGAAGCAGGAGAAGTAGCCGTGGCTGTTCCGAAGCGGAAGATGTCGCGCAGCAACACGCGCCACCGCCGGTCGCAGTGGAAGGCTGCGGTCCCCACCCTGGTTGCGTGCGAGCGCTGCCACGAGCCCAAGCTGCAGCACATCGCGTGCCCCGCTTGCGGCACCTACAACAAGCGCCAGGTCCTCGAGGTCTGAGCGGCTGGTGAGAGGTCTGATGTCTGACGCCAAGGCGGACTCAAACGCCAAGAAAAAGGCGGACAACACAGCCTCGTCCCACACGCTTCTGGAAGGGCGGCTCGGGTACAAGCTCGAGTCCGCCCTTCTGGTGCGTGCGCTGACCCACCGTTCCTACGCGTACGAGAACGGCGGTCTGCCGACCAACGAGCGTCTGGAGTTCCTCGGGGACTCCGTGCTCGGCCTCGTGGTCACGGACACGCTGTACCGCACCCACCCCGACCTGCCCGAAGGCCAGCTGGCCAAGTTGCGGGCCGCGGTGGTCAATTCTCGTGCGCTGGCCGAGGTGGGCCGCGGGCTCGAACTCGGCTCCTTCATCCGGCTCGGCCGGGGCGAGGAAGGCACGGGAGGCCGGGACAAGGCGTCCATCCTCGCCGACACCCTTGAAGCGGTGATCGGCGCGGTCTATCTCGACCAGGGTCTGGACGCGGCGGGCGAGCTCGTCCACCGGCTCTTCGACCCGCTGATCGAGAAGTCCTCGAATCTGGGAGCGGGCCTGGACTGGAAGACCAGTCTCCAGGAGCTCACCGCGACCGAGGGGCTCGGCGTGCCCGAGTACCTGGTCTCGGAGACCGGCCCGGACCACGAGAAGACCTTTACTGCTGCCGCCCGCGTCGGAGGCGTCTCGTACGGCACCGGCACCGGCCGCAGCAAGAAGGAGGCGGAGCAGCAGGCCGCGGAGTCCGCGTGGCGTGCGATCCGTTCCGCCGCGGACGAACGCGCGAAGTCGGCCAAGGCCGCCGAGCAGGCGGCTCAGGCCGCCGAACAGGCGGCCGAGGCCACCGAGGGGACCGCCGACACCCCCTCGGCCCCGACGAGCGACACGGCCACGGCCTGATTCCTTCACCAACACACGAACCCCGTCGCAGCGCCCGCGCCGCGACGGGGTTCGTGTGTTGAGGGGCTCGTGCCGCACAGCGGACGCGGGCCGGCCGTGAACGACGGTCCGGTCCCCGCCACGCATACGGCCGACGCGTGCGGCAACCGGGGGAGCCGTACCGGAGGATGGGCGCCGAGGCCACGGCGGTACGCTGCGGGCAAAGCCCTGTACCCCCGCCCCTCCGGAGGAGTCCCGTGCCCGAGTTGCCCGAGGTCGAAGTCGTGCGGCGGGGCCTGGAGCGCTGGGTCAGCGGGCGGGTCGTGAAGACGGTCGAGGTACGGCATCCGCGGGCCGTGCGGCGGCATCTGGCGGGGCCCGAAGGCTTCGCGAAGGCCCTGGCCGGACAGCGCGTGGGAGAGGCCATGCGGCGCGGCAAGTATCTGTGGCTGCCGCTCGACGACTCCCCGTACTCCGTGCTCGCGCACCTCGGCATGAGCGGCCAGCTCCTGGTACAGCCGGAGGACGCCCCGGACGAGAAGCACCTGCGCATCCGCGTCCGCTTCGACGACGCCCTCGGCACCGAACTCCGCTTCGTCGACCAGCGCACCTTCGGCGGACTCTCCCTGCACGAGAACACCCCCGACGGACTCCCGGACGTCATTGCACACATCGCACGCGATCCGCTCGACCCCCGCTTCGACGACGCCGCGTTCCACACGGCCCTGCGCGCCCGCCGTACGACGATCAAGCGCGCCCTGCTCGACCAGTCACTGATCAGCGGGGTCGGCAACATCTACGCGGACGAGGCGCTCTGGCGCTCCAAGCTGCACTACGAACGCCCCACGGGCACCATGACCCGGCCGCGCACCACCGAACTCCTCGGCCACATCCGCGACGTCATGAACGACGCCCTCGCCGCCGGCGGCACGAGCTTCGACAGCCTGTACGTCAACGTCAACGGGGAGTCGGGCTACTTCGACCGCTCGCTCGACGCGTACGGGCGCGAGGGCGAGCCCTGCCGGCGGTGCGGGACGCCGATGCGCCGACGCGCCTGGATGAACCGGTCCAGCTACTTCTGCCCGAAGTGCCAGAGGGCGCCGCGCGTCACGCCGTAGTCCTGCCGTAGTCCGGAAGAGTCAGTCTTCAGTCCGGAAGGGTCAGTCTTCGCGCGTCTCGTCGTAGCGCTCGCGGGCCTCCAGGACGTTGTCCATGTGGCCCTCGACGAAGGTGATGAGCGTCAGCAGACGCTCGGAGACCTCGCGGCCGAGGGGCGTCAGCTGGTAGTCGACGCGCGGCGGGTTGGTGGGCTGCGCCTCGCGGTGCACCAGACCGTCGCGCTCCAGCGCGTGCAGCGTCTGGGAGAGCATCTTCTCGCTGACGCCGTCGACCCGGCGGCGCAGCTCGTTGAAGCGGAACGTGCCCTCGTGCAGCGCTCCGAGCGTCAGCGCGCCCCAGCGCCCGGTGACGTGCTCCAGCGTGCCCCGGGACGGGCAGCTGCGCGCGAACACGTTGTACGCGAGGTCCTGACACTCACCGCTCTCGGCGGTCTGCACGGTGGTCTCCATACAAGGAGCATACTCGGGCGCAGCGCTAACCGATAGGTTGCACTAACTAGAAGTTAGTGCTTTCCTTTGGTTTGTTGTCCCCACCTTGAGGAGTTCCCAGCGTGAGCACCCCCGTCATCTCCATCGCCTACCACTCCGGCTACGGCCACACCGCCGTCCTCGCCGAAGCCGTCCGCTCCGGTGCCGTCGAGGCCGGTGCCCAGGTCCACCTGGTCAACGTCGACGAGATCACCGACGCGCAGTGGGAGCTGCTCGACGCCTCGGACGCGATCGTCTTCGGCTCCCCGACCTACATGGGCACCGCTTCGGGCGCCTTCCACGTCTTCGCCGAGGCGTCCTCGAAGCGCTGGTTCGGGCAGGACTGGAAGGACAAGCTCGCCGCCGGGTTCACCAACTCCGGCTCCAAGAGCGGTGACAAGCTGCACACCCTGCAGTTCTTCCAGATCCTGGCCGCGCAGCACGGCATGAACTGGATCAACCTCGGTCTGCACCCCGGCTGGAACAGCAGCACCGCCTCCGAGCACGACCTCAACCGCCTCGGCGTTTTCGCCGGCGCTGCCGCCCAGACCAACGTCGACGAGGGCCCCGACGCCGTGCACAAGGCCGACATCGCCACCGCCGAGCACCTCGGCCGCCGGATCGCGGAGACGGCACGGGTGTTCGCGCTGGGGCGGGCGGCTGTGGCCGAGGTGGCCGCGTAAGCGTTTACGTAAACGTTTACGTAAACGTTTGCGTAAGCGTTTACGTGCTTGCGAATGAGCCGCGCTCGAAAAGGGCCGCTCACGAAAAGGCCGCGCTCACCCTTTCCGGGTGGGCGCGGCCTTCGCTTTTCGAGTCGTGTCGAGCCGTGTTGAGCTGTCCCGAGGTGCGCGGCCCTCGGCCTAGTAGCCGAAGTCCTGCGTCCACCAAGGGCCGCCCGAGCCGAAGTGGGCTCCGACGCCGAGGGTCTTGAAGTCGCAGTTCAGGATGTTGGCCTTGTGGCCGGGGCTGTTCATCCAGGCTTCCATCACCGCCGCGGCGGTGGCCTGGCCGCGGGCTATGTTCTCGCCGCCCAGGCTGGTGATCCCGGCCTTCGCCGCCCGGTCCCAGGGGCTGAGCCCGCTCGGGTCGGTGTGGTCGAAGAAGTCCCGCGCGTCCATGTCCTCGCTGAAGGCCTGGGCCAGGTCCGACAGGGCGCTGTTCGCCGATACGGCGCTGCAGCCCACCTTGGCCCGCTCCTCGTTGACGAGCTTGAGCACCTCGGCCTCGGCCGCGGTCTCGGCGGAGACCGTCACCGGGGCGGTGGTCTTCGGCGCCTTCGTGGCGGTCTTGGAGGGCTTCGGAGCCTTCGGGTCCTTGGTCTTGCTGGGCTTGGTGGTGGGCTCCTTCGTAGCCGTCGCCGACGGCGCGGCGGCCGACGTCGCGGGAGCGGCCGACCCCGAGGGCGAGGCGGAGCGGTCCGCGTCACGGCTCGTCGACGTGTCGTCGCGAGAGTCCGCGCTGCCGGACGTGCCGCCCTGCTGGGTTTCCAGGCTGGAGGGGGAGCTCGCGGCCTGCACGCTGTCGGAGTTGCTGCTGCCGCCGCCGAGCGAGTAGTTGTCGCTGCCGGGCAGCACGCCGGCCGCTACGGCGACCGTGCCCAGCGCCACCGCCGCGGAGACGCCGAGCAGGCCCGTGCGTACGGGGGTCGCGCCCTTCCGCTTGCGGTGCGAGCGGGCAGCGGCCGCGGACGGGAGGTCGGCGACTGCGGCGTAGCCGTAGAGGTTCTCCGGGCCGTAGCTGTCCGTGTCGGGCTCGTATGTATCTGTGACCCCGGTGGCGCGGCCTGTGGCGGCGCGGCCGGCGGCCGAGCGTCGGTGGCGTCCCATCTCCTGGGCCTTCCTCGATCTTGCGGTCAGCGATCCTCAGCCGAACCTCACCCGAAAGAGTGAGTTTCATATGAGACTCATTGGGTCGGGACGGTACCCCATGCCGCAAGGGGAGGAAGTGCTCAGAGAGACATTGTCCGGTTAGCGTGCACCCATGAACGAGGTTGCACGGCTGGTTGTCTGGGTCCGCGGAGGGGTGCAGGGCGTGGGTTTCCGCTGGTTCACGCGGGCCAAGGCGCTGGAGATCGGTGGGCTGAGTGGTTTTGCTCTCAATTTGGACGACGGACGGGTCCAGGTCGTCGCGGAGGGCTCTCGGGCCGAATGCCAGAGCCTGCTCGATTGGCTCCAGGGGGACGACACACCCGGGCGGGTAGACGGAGTCACTGAGATCTGGGACACGCCCCGGGGGATCTACGAAGGCTTCGCCATTCGCTGACGGCGACGGCGGCAATACCCCAGGCGGAAGCGGTATGGCATGCCACCGGCACCTGCCAGAAGCAGAAATGACCTGGTGGTTGCCAAGAACGGCTTGTCGTGGCAGGCTCCGCAGATAACGATGATCTCTACGCCCTGAGGGTTCCGCAGGAGTCGCAGCGCAGCCGTTCCAGAGCCGCGCGACAGCGGGTTGCCCGCCAATACAGGGCGTGATCGTGTTGACCGTCAAACTTTTTGGTGAGACGCTGAAAGCCCCGCGCACCTTAGCTGTTTGGCATGTGGAACGAGCACGACTCAGCAGCACGACATCAGCAGTGTCAAGCATCGCGGGTGCGATTCCCTCACGACCCACACCGCTTCGGTCGGTCACTCAGTGTGGAGGACCATCCATCATGGCAAAGGCGCTTCTCGGTTACGTCGGCGGTTCCGACCCGCGACTCATTGCCGAGATGCGACGGCTCCAGCAGCGCGTACAGGACCTCGAATCCGAGCTCGTACGGATTCAGGCCGAGAACGACGCGCTCGCGGCTGCCGCTTCTCACGACTCGCTTCTCGAGAGCATCGACGTACCCCAGGCGGAGCCTGCGCTCACCTGATCACTGCACCGCACAACGACAGCAGTGGTTGGGCTGCCCGTATCAACCGCTAAGTTGTCAGATTTGCAAGGGACGCCTCCTCGGCGTCCCTTCTTTCTTTCCCCCGCGCACTGTTCCACTCTCTTTAACGTCTGGTGTGCCCTGCACGTTCATGGGTGAAACCGCGCGTTCATGGAGTGAGACCGGCACGAAAGGTAGAGTCCGGCGGCGTGCACCTCAAGGCCCTGACCCTGCGCGGGTTCAAATCGTTCGCCTCGGCGACCACGCTGCGGTTCGAGCCGGGCATCACCTGTGTTGTGGGCCCCAATGGCTCGGGCAAGTCCAATGTCGTGGACGCCCTGAGCTGGGTCATGGGCGAGCAGGGGGCCAAGTCGCTGCGCGGCGGCAAGATGGAGGACGTCATCTTTGCCGGCACCACCGGGCGGCCGCCGCTCGGCCGGGCCGAGGTGTCGCTGACCATCGACAACTCCGACGGGGCGCTGCCCATCGAGTACGCCGAGGTCACCATCACGCGGATCATGTTCCGCAACGGCGGCAGCGAATACCAGATCAACGGTGACACCTGCCGCCTCCTCGACATCCAGGAGCTGCTGTCCGACTCGGGCATCGGCCGCGAGATGCACGTCATCGTCGGCCAGGGCCAGCTCGACTCCGTCCTGCACGCCGACCCGATGGGCCGCCGCGCGTTCATCGAGGAGGCCGCGGGCGTCCTCAAGCACCGCAAGCGCAAGGAGAAGGCGCTGCGGAAGCTGGACGCGATGCAGGCGAACCTGGCCCGCGTCCAGGACCTCACCGACGAATTGCGCCGCCAGCTCAAGCCGCTGGGCCGGCAGGCCGCCGTCGCCCGCCGCGCCGCCGTCATCCAGGCCGACCTGCGCGACGCGCGTCTGCGCCTGCTCGCCGACGATCTCGTACGGCTTCGGGGGGCGCTCCAGTCCGAGATCGCCGACGAGGCCGCGTTGAAGGAACGCAAGGAAGCCGCCGAGGCCGAGCTGAAGAAGGCGCTCCAGAGGGAGGCTCTCCTGGAGGACGAGGTGCGGCAGCTCACGCCGCGCCTCCAGCGCGCCCAGCAGACTTGGTACGAGCTCTCGCAGCTCGCCGAGCGGGTGCGCGGCACGATCTCGCTGGCCGACGCGCGCGTGAAGAGCGCCACCTCTGTGCCCGCCGAGGAACGGCGCGGACGTGAGCCCGAGGACATGGAGCGCGAGGCCGCGCGGATCCGGGAGCAGGAGGCCGAGCTCGAAGCGGCACTGGAGGCGGCCGAGCACGCCCTTGAGGACACCGTCGCGCACCGCGCCGAACTGGAGCGGGAGCTCGCTGTCGAGGAGCGCCGCCTCAAGGACGTGGCCCGCGCCATCGCGGACCGCCGCGAGGGCCTCGCCCGCCTCAACGGCCAGGTCAACGCCGCCCGTTCGCGCGCCGCCTCCGCGCAGGCCGAGATCGACCGGCTCGCCTCCGCCCGTGACGAGGCACAGGAGCGGGCGGTCGCGGCCCAGGAGGAGTACGAGCAGCTGAAGGCCGAGGTCGACGGCCTCGACGCGGGCGACGCGGAGCTGACCGAGCAGCACGAGGCGGCCAAGCGGGCGCTGTCCGACGCCGAGTCCGCCCTGACGGCGGCCCGCGAGGCGGCCACGGCGGCGGAACGCAGACGCGCCGCCACCCAGGCCCGCCACGAGGCCCTCGCCCTCGGGCTGCGCCGTAAGGACGGCACGGGAGCGCTGCTGGGCGCGAAGGACCGGCTGTCGGGGCTGTTGGGTCCCGCGGCCGAACTGCTCTCCGTCACCCCCGGCTTCGAGGTCGCCCTGGCCGCCGCCTTCGGTGCGGCTGCCGACGCCATCGCGGTCACCACCCCCGCCTCGGCGGCCGACGCCATCCGCCTGCTGCGCAAGCAGGACGCGGGACGGGCGGCGCTGTTGTTGGCGGGCGCGCCGGAGGAACGGGACCAGGAAGCGCGCCCTGGCAGGGCGGACGGCGCTGGAAGGGATGCGCACGCCCCCTCCAGCGACGTGCGTGCGGGCGCGGGCGCGGGCGCGGGCGCGGAAACGAACGCCCCCTCGGGGAACGCGCACGCGGGCCCGGGAGCGGACCCGTACGGCGCCCCCGGTGACGTACGCGCGGGCGTGGGTGAGGATGCGCACGCCCCCTCCAACGACGTACGCGCAGACGCAGACGTGGAAACGCAAGCTCCCACCGGCGACGCACGCCCGGGCGCACGCGGAGAGACGCACGCCCCCACCAGCGCCGTACCCCGTCAAGCCCGCCACGACGGTCCCCCGCACGCCGCCGACCTGGTTCGAGGCCCCGCCGAGCTCATGCCCGCCGTGCGGCGACTGCTGCGCGGCATCGTCGTCGTGGGCACCCTCGAAGACGCCGAGGATCTCGTCTACGCGCGGCCCGAACTCACCGCAGTCACCGCCGAGGGAGACCTGCTCGGCGCGCACTTCGCGCACGGTGGGTCGGCCGGGGCGCCCAGTCTGCTCGAAGTGCAGGCGTCCGTGGACGAGGCGGCGGCCGAGCTCGAAGAGCTCGCCGTACGGTGTGAGGAGTTGACCGAGGCCCAGCACCTCGCCACCGAACTGCGCGGGGAACGTGCCGCGCTCGTCGAGGAGTTGGGTGAGCGGCGGCGGGCCGCCGAGCGGGAGAAGTCGTCCGTGGCGCAGCAGCTCGGGCGGCTGGCCGGGCAGGCGCGGGGGGCTGCCGGGGAGGCCGAGCGGAGCACGGCCGCCGCCGCGCGGGCGCAGGAGGCGCTCGACCGGGCCGTCGAGGAGGCCGAGGAGCTGGCCGAGCGACTCGCCGTGGCCGAGGAGATGCCCGTCGAGGAGGAGCCCGACACCTCCGTGCGCGACCGGCTCGCCGCCGACGGCGCCAACGCTCGGCAGACCGAGATGGAGGCCCGGCTCCAGGTGCGTACGCACGAGGAGCGGGTCAAGGGACTCGCCGGGCGGGCCGACGGGCTCGACCGGGCCGCACGGGCGGAACGTGAGGCACGCGCGCGTGCCGAGCAACGGCGGGCCCGGCTGCGGCACGAAGCGGCGGTCGCCGAGGCCGTCGCCTCCGGCGCACGCCAGTTGCTCGCGCATGTCGAGGTCTCGCTGAGCCGGGCCGAGGAGGAGCGGGCCGCCGCCGACAGCGCCAAGGCCCGCAGGGAGCAGGACCTCGTCGCCGCCCGCAACGAAGGCCGCGACCTCAAGGCGGAGCTCGACAAGCTCACGGACTCGGTGCACCGCGGCGAGGTACTCGGTGCCGAGAAGCGGATGCGCATCGAGCAGCTGGAGTCGAAGGCGCTGGAGGAGCTCGGTGTCGAACCGGCGGGGCTCGTCGCGGACTACGGTCCCGACCAGCTCGTGCCGCCGTCGCTCCCCGCCGAGGGCGAGGAACTGCCCGAGGACCCGGAGCACCCGCGCAACCAGCCCCGGCCGTTCCACCGCGCCGAGCAGGAGAAGCGGCTCAAGTCAGCCGAACGGGCGTATCAGCAGCTCGGCAAGGTCAACCCGCTCGCGCTGGAGGAGTTCGCCGCGCTGGAGGAGCGCCACAAGTTCCTCAGCGAGCAGCTGGAGGACCTCAAGAAGACGCGCGCCGACCTGCTTCAGGTGGTGAAGGAGGTCGACGAGCGCGTCGAACAGGTCTTCACCGAGGCGTACCGGGACACGGCCCGGCAGTTCGAGGGGGTCTTCAGCCGGCTGTTCCCGGGCGGGGAGGGGCGGCTGATCCTGACCGATCCCGACAACATGCTCACCACGGGTGTGGACGTCGAGGCCCGGCCTCCGGGCAAGAAGGTCAAGCGCCTGTCCCTGCTCTCCGGCGGGGAGAGGTCCCTCACCGCCGTCGCGCTCCTTGTGTCCATCTTCAAGGCGCGGCCCAGCCCGTTCTATGTGATGGACGAGGTCGAGGCGGCGCTGGACGACACCAACCTGCAGCGGCTGATCCGGATCATGCAGGAGCTCCAGGAGGCCTCGCAGCTGATCGTGATCACGCACCAGAAGCGCACGATGGAGGTCGCCGACGCGTTGTACGGCGTCTCCATGCAGGGCGACGGTGTGTCGAAGGTCATCAGTCAGCGGCTCCGCTAGATACGTGTAGCCCACACCGGTCATGACCTGGGCTTCTCGTTGAGTTCAAGTAATGAACACATGACTGGCACCCCTGTGCCCAAAATTCATAGCAAGTGAACTGTTGACTTCGAAACTTGAAGGCATAGTCTCTGCAACGTTGCTTTTACCTTCAGGTGGTGGGCGGCGCGTTGGTGTGCGCCACTTGAACCAGTACTGAAGGGCTTGCCCCCCACACCCCCGGCAGCGAGGCCGGTGGCCCGAGGAGTTACACGTGACCAGCACCGCGCAGGCACCCCAGTCAGGAGCCAGGACGGCTCACCCCGAACATCTCGGGCATGTCATCTTCATCGCGGCGGCGGCCGCGATGGGCGGCTTCCTCTTCGGTTACGACAGTGCCGTGATCAATGGCGCCGTCGAAGCGATCCGCAGCCGTTACGACATCGGCTCGGCGGCGCTGGCGCAGGTCATCGCCATCGCGCTGATCGGCTGCGCCATCGGCGCCGCGACCGCGGGCCGCATAGCCGACCGCATCGGCCGCATCCGCTGCATGCAGATCTCCGCCGTCCTGTTCACGATCAGCGCCGTCGGTTCCGCGCTGCCCTTCGCGCTGTGGGACCTCGCCTTCTGGCGCATCGTCGGCGGTTTCGCCATCGGCATGGCCTCCGTCATCGGCCCCGCCTACATCGCCGAGGTCTCCCCGGCCGCCTACCGCGGTCGTCTCGGCTCCTTCCAGCAGGCCGCGATCGTCGTCGGCATCGCCATCTCGCAGCTGGTCAACTGGGGCATCCTGAACGCAGCCGGCGGCGACCAGCGCGGCGACGTCATGGGCCTCGAAGCCTGGCAGGTCATGCTCGGTGTCATGGTCGTCCCGGCCGTCCTCTACGGTCTGCTCTCCTTCGCGATCCCCGAGTCGCCGCGCTTCCTGATCTCCGTGGGCAAGGACGAGCGCGCCCGTGAGGTGCTCAAGGAGGTCGAGGGCGAGAAGATCGATCTGGACGCCCGCGTCGTCGAGATCGAGCACGCCATGAAGAGCGAGCACAAGTCGACCTTCAAGGACCTGCTCGGCGGCAGCTTCTTCTTCAAGCCGATCGTCTGGGTCGGTATCGGCCTCTCGGTCTTCCAGCAGTTCGTCGGCATCAATGTCGCGTTCTACTACTCCTCGACGCTGTGGCAGTCGGTCGGCGTCGACCCGACGGACTCGTTCCTGTACTCGTTCACCACGTCGATCATCAACATCATCGGCACCGTGATCGCCATGATCTTCGTGGACCGGATCGGCCGTAAGCCGCTCGCGCTCATCGGCTCCGTCGGCATGGTCATCGGTCTCGGCCTCGAGGCCTGGGCCTTCTCCTTCGACCTGGTGGACGGCAAGCTGCCGGCGACCCAGGGCTGGGTCGCCCTGATCGCCGCCCACGTGTTCGTCCTCTTCTTCGCCCTCTCCTGGGGCGTCGTGGTCTGGGTCTTCCTCGGCGAGATGTTCCCGAACCACATCCGCGCCGCCGCGCTGGGCGTCGCCGCCTCCGCGCAGTGGATCGCCAACTGGGCCATCACCGCGAGCTTCCCGTCGCTGGCCGACTGGAACCTCTCCGCGACCTACGTGATCTACACGATCTTCGCCGCGCTCTCCATCCCCTTCGTGATCAAGTTCGTGAAGGAGACCAAGGGCAAGGCCCTGGAGGAGATGGGCTAGTCCCGCTCCGGAGCCCGCAGACAAGGCTCCCCGAAACGCGGGGAGAAGGGCCAAGTCCCCGCTGCCCCTCTCCTCGTACTCGTAAGAGACGTACCGCCCCGGCTCAGCCTCCGAGATTCTCGGGGTCGTTGAGCCGGGGCAGTACGTTTTCGCAGAACAGGTGCAGGCTGCGCCAGCCCTCGTCGACCGGCATCCCGCCGGACAGCGGATGCAGCACGTAGTTGTCCAGGCCCTGCGCCACGCACGCGTCGGGCGTGAGGATCCGGTAGACGCCCTCGGCGCGCAGCTCCTCGACCGTCGTGGCCGCCGACTTCACCGCCGAGCGGATGTCACCCGACTGCCAGGAGGCGTACGTCCGTGCCTCGTGCAGGAAGTGCTTGCCGTACTCGGCCCACGCCCGGTCCGGGTCCTCGGCGATGTGCAGCAGCGGGGTGTCGGCGGCGGGCATCATGGTCCAGCCCTCGGTGCCGTACTCGATGAGCCGCTCCTTGTAGTACGCCTCCAGCTCCGGGAGGTGCGCGCTCGGAAAGAACGGCAGCCCGAGCCGGGCGGCGCGCCGGGCCGCGGCCTTGGACGAACCGCCGACCAGCAGCAGGGGGTGCGGGTCCGAGAACGGGCGCGGCGTGACCCGGACCGTACGGCCCCGGTAGGTGAACTCCTCGCCGGTCCACGCCTTCAGCACCGTCTCCAGAAGCTCGTCCTGGAGCCTGCCGCGCCGCTTCCAGTCGACGTCGAAGAGGGCGTACTCCTCGGGCCGGTAGCCGATTCCCGCCACCGTCACCAGCCGTCCGCCGCTGAGCAGATCGAGTACGGCGATGTCCTCGGCGAGACGCAGCGGATCGTGCAGCGGGCCGATGACCGCCGAGACGGTGACCGCGATGTGCCGGGTCGCCCCGAAGACCGCGCCCGCGAACGCGAACGGCGAGGGCAGCCAGTTGTTGGCGACGCCGTGGTGCTCCTCGGTCTGCACGGTGGTGAGGGAGCGGTCGTCGGCGTACGCGGCCATCTCAACGGCCGCCTTGTAGCGGGCACTCAGCGACGCGGGGGTGGCGTCGGGGTCAACGAGGTTGAAGCGTACGACGGTTACGGGCATGGGAAGCCCCCCTTCGTGTGTGGAGGGGGACGGTAGCTGACGGTACGTCAGACAGCCATAGCGGCGGACTCCTTGGCGCGCTCGGGCCGCTCGGGTGCGACCACCGCGGGCTTCGGCAGAACGGCGTACAGCAGGAAGAAGACCACGATCGTCGCCACCCGGCCGAGGCCGTACGGCACCGCGATCCACAGCGGCAGGATCTCGCCGAGAAGGAGACCGGGTCGGCGGCCGAGGCCAGGTCCGGCGTGGAGACCGCCATGACGGCGCCCATCAGGACCATGGGGAGTACGACGATGCCGGCGCCGCCGACGGAGTTGCGTACGATCGCCGCGGACGACGCCGTACGCGGGAGGTAGCGCGTGAAGTCCGGCGACGAGGGCACCCAGCTGATACCGAAGAGGGTGCTGAGGACGGTGAGCAGCGCGTAGGGGCCGGTCACCGCGTTGATCGTCGCCCAGCCCTTAGGAGACGGCCAGGGCCGCGCCCATGGTCAGCGGCACGTTGATGTTGGCGGCGAGGGCGTGTCGCGGTCCACGGTATGGGCCGTGACACGCCCTGGGTACGCTGCGCGCACCCGACGCGGCCCTTCGCATACTGGACGCGTTGTGACTCCGCCCCTTAGGGGCTTCCCGGCCGGCGCGAGGTCGGGCGGTGGGCCGGCCCGGCCCGTAGGACATGCGGCCATCCGCGGACAACGAACGGTCGAGCGGGAGGTCACGCCATACTGGGGTTGTTATGGAAACCGTCATCCTTGCTGTAGTCATCGCCGTGGTCGTGATCGGCGCGCTCGGCGGGCTCGTCGTCGGCAGTCGCAAGCGGAAGCAGCTGCCCCCGCCGCCCCCGGTCGCCCCCGACATCACCGCCCCTCCGGCCGAGCCGCACGTCGGCGACGAGGCCGAGACGCCGCGCGACGAACCGCGCCGCACGATCGAGGAGGTGGATCTCCCCGAGGGATCGGCGGCTGCGCCGGTCGCCGTCGAGGAACCCGAGCCTGTTGTCGAGGCTCCCGCGATCGAGATCCCGGAGCCGACCGCCGGGCGCCTCGTACGCCTGCGCGCCCGTCTCTCCCGCTCACAGAACGCGCTCGGCAAGGGGCTGCTCACGCTGCTCTCGCGCGAGCACCTCGACGAGGACACCTGGGAGGAGATCGAGGACACCCTCCTCACCGCCGACGTGGGCGTGCAGCCCACTCAGGAGCTGGTCGAGCGGCTGCGCGAGCGCGTGAAGGTGCTCGGCACGCGGACGCCCGACGAACTGCGCGGGCTGCTGCGCGAAGAGCTGCTCCAGCTCCTCGTCCCCGAGTTCGACCGCGCGGTCAACACCGACTCGCCCCTCGACACTCCCGGCATCGTGATGGTCGTCGGCGTCAACGGCACCGGCAAGACCACCACCACCGGCAAGCTCGCGCGCGTGCTCGTCGCCGACGGCAAGAACGTGGTGCTCGGTGCCGCCGACACCTTCCGCGCCGCCGCCGCCGACCAGCTGCAGACCTGGGGCGACCGCGTGGGCGCCCGCACCGTGCGCGGCCCCGAGGGCGGTGACCCCGCCTCGATCGCCTTCGACGCGGTCAAGGAGGGCATCGAGGAGGGCGCCGACGTCGTCCTCATCGACACCGCGGGCCGGCTCCACACCAAGACCGGCCTCATGGACGAGCTCGGCAAGGTCAAGCGCGTCGTCGAGAAGCACGCGCCGCTGGACGAGATCCTGCTCGTGCTCGACGCGACCACCGGCCAGAACGGCCTGGTCCAGGCGCGCGTCTTCGCCGAGGTCGTCGACATCACCGGCATCGTGCTGACCAAGCTCGACGGCACCGCCAAGGGCGGCATCGTCATCGCCGTGCAGCGCGAGCTGGGCGTGCCGGTCAAGCTGGTGGGTCTGGGCGAGGGCGCGGACGATCTGGCGCCGTTCGAGCCGGAGGCGTTCGTTGACGCCCTTATCGGCGAGTGAGCACCCACTAGAGACAGACAGTAGGTGCTCACCTGCGAAAATTCGTAGGTGGCCGAAGAAGCGCCCGCCCCCAAGGTGCAGTTGGGAGCGGGCGCTTCGTCATGCGGGCCCGTCGCGGTGCGGGTTACGCCCGTGACCGATGCGCCACGTACGCCAGCGTGCCCAGCAGCAGCCGTGCCTGCGGCGGCTTCGTCGCCGAGTCCAGCGCGGGGGAGCGCAGCCAGCGGACCGGGCCGAGGCCGCCCCGGTCGGAGGGCGGGGCCGTGACACACGTACCGGGGCCCAGGCCGTGCAGGTCGAGGGACGCGTCGTCCCAGCCCATGCGGTAGAGCAGCTCGGGGAGCTCGGCCGCGGAGCCGGGGGCGACGAAGAAGTGGGCGCGGCCGTCCGGTGTGGCCGTGACCGGTCCGAGGGGGAGCCCCATCCGTTCGAGGCGGACGAGCGCGCGGCGCCCGGCGGGCTCGGCGACCTCGATCACGTCGAAGGCGCGGCCGACCGGCAGCATCACGGCGGCGCCCGGGAACTCGGACCAGGCCTCGGTCACGTCGTCGAGCGTGGCGCCGGCCGGGATCGCCGGAGCGAACTCCAGCGGATGCGCGCCCGGAGTGGGGCAGCCGGCCTTGCCGCACGAGCACGCCCCGGCGGCGGCCCGGGCGCCCGGGACCACGTCCCAGCCCCACAGCCCGGTGAACTCGGCCACGGCAGTGCACTCCGAGGAGCGGCCGCGGCGCCGCGAGCCGGGCCGGATTTCGCGCATCCCCCGACTGCTGCCGATCGTGAAGCCCATGCCCCCTCCAACGGGTCCGATGCACCAGTGGTTACGTAAGGAAAGCGGAACGTGACCCTCTGTGTCCCCACTTCCCCGTGCCGCGCCGTCCAGACGGCGCTTTGTGGTGCCCCGGGTGGTGCGCTCGGCTGCGCGCGCCCCGGCGCACATCGCTCCGCCCACTCCCGGCCGACATGTGTCAAGTGAATCGCGCGCAGGCGACCCGGAGTTCATTCGAAGGGGTGGCGAATGGTGGCGTTTCCGCAATCGCCATGGCTGGACGGGTGATCGTAGGATTACTTTGAGTACACGAGTCCTGGGGACGTGTGCACTCGTGGGTATGCCAAGGGCAAGTCGGCTTCCCGTTCGAAGGGTGAGAACTGCCGGACGCGAGGCCGTATTTACCGGCATTCTGATAGGGCTTGGGCGCACGCAGCGTGCAAGTGGTCTCAGGGATGGGGGCGTTCCAGTGGGCGGCAACGGCGGAAGCGGGACGACCGCGACTAGCACGGACAAGCGCCCCAATGAGCTGCTCGGCTCGTGGTTCGTGCGCAGCGGCTGGTCGAAGGGCGAGCTCGCACGGCAAGTGAACCGCCGGGCCCGCCAGTTGGGGGCCAACCACATCTCCACGGACACCTCGCGGGTGCGCCGCTGGCTGGACGGGGAGAACCCGCGCGAGCCGATCCCGCGGATCCTGTCCGAGCTGTTCTCCGAGCGGTTCGGCTGTGTCGTCGCCGTCGAGGATCTCGGCCTGCGCGCCGCCCACCAGTCACCGTCCGTGTCCGGCGTCGACCTGCCCTGGACGGGCCCGCAGACCGTGGCGCTGATCAGCGAGTACTCGCGCAGCGACCTGATGCTGGCGCGCCGCGGCTTCCTCGGTACGTCTTTGGCCCTCTCCGCGGGCCCGTCCCTCATCGAGCCCATGCAGCGCTGGCTCGTGCCGTCGCCCCCGGCGCCCCATGAGGAGCCCGAGTCCCCGGCCGCCGCGCGCCGGCCCGGCCGGCTCTCCAAGCCCGAGCTGGACCTCCTGGAGTCCACCACGGTGATGTTCCGGCAGTGGGACGCCCAGTGCGGCGGCGGTCTGCGCCGCAAGGCGGTCGTCGGGCAACTGCACGAAGTGACGGACCTGCTCCAGGAGCCGCAGCCCGCCGCGACCAACAAACGCCTCTTCAAGGTCGCCGCCGAGCTGGCCGAGCTCGCGGGCTGGATGAGCTACGACGTGGGACTCCAGCCCACCGCGCAGAAGTACTTCGTGCTCGCCCTGCACGCCGCCAAGGAAGCGGGCGACAAGCCGCTCGGCTCGTACGTCCTGTCCAGCATGAGCCGCCAGATGATCCACCTCGGGCGCCCCGACGACGCCCTGGAACTCATCCACCTCGCGCAGTACGGAAGCCGCGACTGCGCGAGCCCGCGCACCCAGTCGATGCTGTATGCGATGGAGGCCCGCGCCTACGCCAACATGGGCCAGCCCGGAAAGTGCAAGCGAGCCGTCCGGATGGCCGAGGACACCTTCGCCGACGTACACGAGTGGGACGACCCGGACCCCGACTGGATCCGCTTCTTCTCGAGGGCCGAGCTGTACGGCGAGAACTCACACTCCTACCGCGACCTGGCCTATGTCGCCGGCCGGAGCCCCACATACGCCTCCATGGCCGAGCCCCTGATGCAGGAGGCCGTAGACCTCTTCGGCAAGGACACGGAACACCAGCGTTCGTACGCACTCAACCTCATCGGCATGGCCACCGTGCACCTCCTCCAGCGCGAGCCCGAGCGGAGTGCGGTCCTGGCCAAGGAGGCGATGACGATCGCCAAGAAGGTGCGCTCCGAGCGCGTGAACACTCGTATCCGAAAGACGGTCGACACGGCGGCCCGCGACTTCGGTGACCTCGCCGAGGTCATCGACCTCACCGACCAGCTCCTGGTCGACCTGCCCGAGACCGCCGAAGCGGTCTGACCCCGGCTGCTCAAGCGGCCCCCGCCCAGTACCCCGGCCACGGCCGGCCGTCCCGAACTGCCCGACTCGGCTCCCCCATGCCAGGTCATCGGACGACCGACCGTGGCCGGTTTCATTGCCTTCGAAGAAGGTTGCGCCACGATAACGATCGCCCGGCCCGGTATCAGGCAGTTCATGGACGCGTAACACGCAAGGCGCCTTCGTCACTGCGGCGAAACATCGAGGGGCTTCGACGGAAACCGCGCTGCGCCAATCTCATGGCGCATAACCGGCCCACCCCTCACGCCCACTCAGGCTTCGCCCGCACGGGGCCGTACCAACGACGAGGAGACGCCGATGGCACCAGCCATCACCCTTGCCGCAGAGGCACCCAAGCTGTCTGCCGCCAACACAGGGTTCATGCTCATCTGTTCCGCCCTGGTGCTCATCATGACGCCCGGTCTCGCCTTCTTCTACGGAGGCATGGTCCGCGTCAAGAGCACTCTCAACATGCTGATGATGAGCTTCATCAGCATGGGGATCATCACCATCCTGTGGGTGCTGTACGGCTTCTCCCTCGCCTTCGGCACCGACCACGGCTCGATCATCGGCTGGACGTCGGACTGGGTCGGCCTCAGCAACATCGGTCTGACCGAGCTGTGGCCCGGGTACACCATCCCGGTCTTCGTCTTCATGGTCTTCCAGCTGATGTTCGCCATCATCACGCCCGCACTGATAAGCGGCGCCCTCGCGGACCGCGTGAAGTTCACGGCGTGGTCGCTGTTCATCGCGCTGTGGGCCACGGTCGTCTACTTCCCGGTCGCCCACTGGGTCTGGGGCACCGGCGGCTGGGCCTTCGACCTCGGCGTGATCGACTTCGCGGGTGGTACGGCGGTCCACATCAACGCGGGTGCCGCGGCGCTCGGTGTGATCCTCGTCATCGGTAAGCGCGTCGGTTTCAAGAAGGACCCGATGCGCCCGCACAGCCTCCCGCTGGTCATGCTCGGCTGCGGTCTGCTGTGGTTCGGCTGGTTCGGCTTCAACGCCGGCTCGTGGCTCGGCAACGACGACGGTGTCGGCGCGCTGATGTTCGTCAACACGCAGATCGCCACCGCCGCTGCGATGCTCGCCTGGCTCGCCTACGAGAAGATCCGCCACGGCGCGTTCACCACCCTGGGCGCCGCCTCTGGCGCGGTCGCCGGTCTGGTCGCCATCACCCCGTCCGGTGGTGCGGTCTCCCCGCTCGGCGCGATCGCCGTCGGTGTCATCGCCGGTGTCGTGTGCGCCATGGCCGTCGGCCTGAAGTACAAGTTCGGCTACGACGACTCCCTCGACGTCGTCGGCGTCCACCTCGTCGGCGGTGTCATCGGCTCCCTGCTCATCGGCTTCTTCGCCAGCGGCAAGGGCCAGTCGACCGCGACGGGCGTCTTCTACGGCGACCACTCGTTCGACCAGCTGTGGAAGCAGTGCGCCGGTGTCTTCGCCGTCCTCGCCTACTCCCTCGTCGCCTCCGCGATCCTCGCCTTCCTGATCGACAAGACGATCGGTATGCGGGTCACCGAGGACGAGGAGATCGCGGGCATCGACCAGGCGGAGCACGCCGAGACCGCATACGACTTCAGCGGCGCCGGCGGCGGCGCGGCCCGCAGCGCCGGCCCGGCCCTCGCGGACGCTGAGACGAAGAAGGTGGACGCATGAAGCTCATCACCGCCGTCGTGAAGCCCCACCGGCTCGACGAGATCAAGGAGGCCCTGCAGGCCTTCGGGGTACACGGTCTGACGGTCACCGAGGCCAGCGGCTACGGTCGGCAGCGGGGACACACCGAGGTCTACCGTGGGGCTGAGTACACGGTCGACCTGGTCCCCAAGATCCGCATCGAGGTGCTGGCCGAGGACGACGACGCCGAACAGCTGATCGACGTCGTGGTGAAGGCGGCCCGCACCGGCAAGATCGGTGACGGCAAGGTGTGGTCCATCCCGGTCGAGACGGCTGTCCGGGTCCGGACCGGCGAGCGCGGCCCGGACGCGCTCTAACCGGACCCGCTCAAAAGAAGAAGAAAGACAGGAGTCGCTGGGTGACGAGTACGGACATGCGTACGGAAGCAGAGGACTCGGGACCCAGCGGCTACGCGGCGGCCCGGCTGCGCCTCCTCCAAGAGGGGGCGCGGTCCGGGCCGCCGCGCCGTGCTGCCCTCGCCGAACTGACCGACGACTGGCTGACCGGCCTGTTCACGGCCGGCTCCGAAGGGCTGCGCGGCGTCTCCCTCGTCGCCGTCGGCGGCTACGGCCGCGGTGAACTCTCCCCGCGCAGCGACCTCGACCTGCTGCTCCTGCACGACGGCAGCGACTCCGGCGCGGTCGCGGCCCTCGCCGACCGCATCTGGTACCCCGTCTGGGACCTTGGCCTGGCCCTCGACCACTCCGTCCGTACGCCCACCGAGGCCCGCAAGACCGCGGGCGAGGACCTCAAGGTGCAGCTCGGCCTGCTGGACGCCCGGCACCTCGCGGGCGACCTCGGCCTCACCGCCGGATTGCGTACGGCCGTCCTCGCCGACTGGCGCAACCAGGCGCCGAAACGTCTCCCCGAACTCCAGGAGCTGTGCGCCGAGCGCGCCGAGCGCCAGGGCGAGCTGCAGTACCTCCTCGAGCCGGACCTGAAGGAGGCGCGCGGCGGGTTGCGCGACGCCACCGCCCTGCGCGCCGTCGCCGCCTCCTGGCTCGCGGACGCGCCCCGCGAGGGCCTCGCCGACGCGCGGCGACGTCTTCTGGACGTCCGTGACGCGCTGCATCTCACCACCGGACGAGCCACCGACCGTCTCTCGCTCCAGGAGCAGGACCAGGTCTCCGCGGAACTGGGTCTGCTGGACGCCGACACGCTGCTGCGCCAGGTGTACGAGGCAGCACGCGTCGTCTCGTACGCCAGTGATGTGACGTGGCGCGAGGTGGGGCGCGTGTTGCGTTCGCGCGCCGTGCGTCCGCGCCTGCGCGCCATGCTGGGCGGCGGCGCCAAGCCCGCCGCGGAGCGCTCACCGCTCGCCGAGGGCGTGGTCGAGATGGACGGCGAGGTAGTGCTCGCACGCGCCGCGCGCCCCGAGCGCGATCACGTACTCCCCCTCCGTGCCGCAGCCGCAGCGGCACAGGCGGGGCTCCCGCTGTCCCTGCACGCCGTACGGCGCATGGCCGCGGCCGCGCGCCCCCTGCCCACGCCCTGGCCCGCCGAGGCGCGCGAGCAGCTCGTCACGCTCCTGGGCTCGGGCCGCCCGACCATCGAGGTCTGGGAGGCGCTGGAGGCCGAGGGCCTGATCACCCGGCTGCTTCCCGACTGGGAGCGGGTGCGCTGCCGCCCGCAGCGCAACGCCGTGCACATCTGGACCGTCGACCGCCACCTCATCGAGACGGCCGTCCGCGCCTCCGAACTGACCCGCCGTGTCGGCCGCCCCGACCTCCTCCTCATCGCCTCCCTGCTGCACGACATCGGCAAGGGCTGGCCCGGCGACCACTCCGTCGCCGGCGAGATCATCGCGCGGGACGTGGCCGCCCGGATCGGCTTCGACCGCGCGGACGTGGCGGTGCTCGCCACCCTCGTACGCCACCATCTGCTGCTCATCGACACGGCGACCCGGCGCGACCTGGAGGACCCGGCCACCGTCCGCTCGGTCGCCGAGGCCGTCGGCTCGCAGGGCACCCTCGAACTGCTGCACGCGCTGACCGAAGCGGACGCGCTGGCCACCGGGCCCGCCGCCTGGTCCTCCTGGCGCGGCTCCCTCGTCGCCGACCTGGTCAAACGGGTCTCGGCCGTGCTCGCCGGGGACGCCCCCGAAGAGCCCGAGGACGCGGCGCCCACGGCCGAGCAGGAGCGGCTCGCGATCGAGGCGTTCCGGACCGGCGGACCCGTACTGGCGCTGCGCGCCCAGACCGAATCGGTCGACGCCGACGCCGGCCCCACGTCGGACGACCCCGAGCCGCTGGGCGTCGAGCTCCTCATCGCCGTGCCCGACCAGCCCGGCGTGCTCCCCGCGGTCGCGGGCGTCCTCGCGATGCACCGGCTGACCGTCCGCACCGCCGAGCTGCGCGCGCTCGACCTGCCCGACGGCGTCGAAGGATCGGTGCTGCTGCTCAACTGGCGGGTCGCCGCCGAGTACGGTTCCCTGCCGCAGGCCGCCCGGCTGCGCGCCGACCTGGTCCGCGCCCTCGACGGCTCGCTCGACATCACGGCCCGTCTCGCCGAACGGGACGCCGCCTACCCGCGCCGCCGCGGGACGATCGCGCCGCCGCCGCGTGTGACGGTCGCCTCGGCCGCCTCCCGCCACGCCACGGTCATCGAGGTCCGCGCCCACGACGCCCCCGGCCTGCTGCACCGCATCGGGCGGGCCCTGGAGGACGCGAACGTCCGGGTGCGCAGCATGCACGTCTCCACGCTCGGCGCGAACGCCGTGGACGCCTTCTACGTGACGGGCACGAAGGGTGCGCCCCTGCCGGGGGAGGAGGCGGCCTCCGTGGCGCGTGCGCTGGAGGAGACGCTGAGGGCGTGAGCCCCCGGCGCGTACGGGATCGCGGGCGCCTCGCGTACGGGATCCAAAGCGCCCCGCGTACGGGATTCGGCGTGCGCCCCCAGCCTGTTGCCGGGGCTTCTCCCGGTCTCGTACGAACGCGGTGGAGACCCCACCGCACCCGGCCAGATACCCTGGAGGGCGATTCCCTTCGCCCCCGACCCCTGAGGACCGACGAGCGCCGTGTTCGATACTCTCTCCGATCGCCTCTCAGCCACGTTCAAGAACCTGCGGGGCAAGGGCCGGCTGTCCGAAGCTGACATCGACGCCACCGCACGCGAGATCCGTATCGCGCTCCTCGAAGCCGACGTGGCCCTGCCGGTCGTGCGGACCTTCATCAAGAACGTCAAGGAGCGCGCGCTCGGTTCGGACGTCTCCAAGGCGCTGAACCCGGCCCAGCAAGTCCTGAAGATCGTCAACGACGAGCTCGTCACGATCCTCGGCGGCGAGACCCGCCGCCTCAGGTTCGCCAAGAACCCGCCCACCGTGATCATGCTCGCGGGTCTCCAGGGTGCCGGTAAGACCACGCTCGCCGGAAAGCTCGGCAAGTGGCTCAAGGACCAGGGCCACTCGCCGCTGCTGGTCGCCGCGGACCTCCAGCGCCCGAACGCCGTGAACCAGCTCAGCGTCGTCGCCGAGCGCGCCGGCGTGGCCGTCTACGCCCCCGAGCCGGGCAACGGCGTCGGCGACCCGGTCAAGGTCGCCAAGGACTCCATGGAGTTCGCGAAGACCAAGGTCCACGACATCGTGATCGTGGACACCGCCGGCCGCCTGGGCATCGACCAGGAGATGATGCAGCAGGCCGCGGACATCCGCGACGTCATCTCCCCGGACGAGATCCTCTTCGTCGTCGACGCGATGATCGGCCAGGACGCGGTCAACACCGCCGAGGCCTTCCGCGACGGCGTCGGTTTCGACGGCGTGGTGCTCTCCAAGCTCGACGGTGACGCCCGTGGTGGTGCGGCCCTGTCGATCGCCTCGGTCACCGGCAAGCCGATCATGTTCGCGTCGAACGGTGAGAAGCTCGACGACTTCGACGCCTTCCACCCGGACCGGATGGCCTCCCGCATCCTCGACATGGGTGACCTGCTCACCCTGATCGAGCAGGCGGAGAAGACGTTCAGCCAAGAAGAGGCCGAGAAGATGGCCTCCAAGCTGGCGTCCAAGAAGGGCCAGGACTTCACCCTGGACGACTTCCTGGCCCAGATGGAGCAGGTCCGGAAGATGGGCAGCATCAGCAAGCTGCTCGGCATGCTCCCGGGCATGGGCCAGATCAAGGACCAGATCAACAACCTGGACGAGCGGGACGTCGACCGTACGGCCGCGATCATCAAGTCGATGACCCCGGCCGAGCGCCAGGACGCGACGATCATCAACGGTTCGCGCCGCGCCCGTATCGCCAAGGGCTCCGGCGTCGAGGTCAGCGCCGTCAAGGGCCTGGTCGAGCGCTTCTTCGAGGCCCGCAAGATGATGTCCCGCATGGCCCAGGGCGGCGGAATGCCGGGGATGCCCGGGATGCCGGGCATGGGCGGCGGCCCCGGCCGCACCAAGAAGAAGGTCAAGCAGGCCAAGGGCAAGCAGCGCTCCGGCAACCCGATGAAGCGCAAGCAGCAGGAGATCGAAGAGGCCCAGCGCCGCGAGGCCGGCGCCCAGGGCGGCAACGCCTTCGGCCTGCCGCAGCAGGGCGGCCAGGACTTCGAGCTGCCGGACGAGTTCAAGAAGTTCATGGGCTGACGGTTCTTCTCGTACAGGACCGCGTTCCCGTACGTCACTGATGGCGTCGTACGTCGTTGGGGGCGCCCCTCGCCGGAGGGGCGCCCCCAACGCGTTCTGTGCGGGTGCTGGTGTGCGTTTCATGTCGTAACGTCCGAATATGAGCAACCCTGCGCCGCCACGCAAGGACCCGGACCAGCCGTGGCGTACCGAGGGCACTCCGCCCGAGCCGACATCGCCGCCTTCCGGCAGGCGGAGGATGCCCGGCGGCTGGTGGAGTCTGGCTGTCGCCGCCCTGATCGTGTTCCTCATCGCGAACCTGGTGCTGTCCTTCTACAACGAGGGCAACGAGCCGACGATCTCCTACACGGAGTTCAGCAAGCAGGTCGACGCCGGCAACGTCACCAAGATCTACTCCAAGGGTGACGCCATCCAGGGCCAGCTCAAGAGCGCCCAGGAGAAACCGGATGGCGACGGGAAGTACACCAAGTTCAAGACCCAGCGTCCGTCCTTCGCGGACGACAAGCTCTGGGAGAACCTGGACAAGCACAACGTCACGGTGACTGCCTCACCCGTGGTCCAGCAGCGCAGCACCCTCTACAACGTGCTGCTCTCGCTCGCCCCGATGCTTCTGCTGGTCGTCCTGTGGGTCTTCATCGCCCGGCGGATGCGTACGGGGCTCGGCGGCGCGGGCGGCATGCTCGGCCGCAAGGCGCCGCCGAAGCCGGTCGAACTGGTGCCGGGCGGCAAGCGCACGACCTTCGCGGACGTGGCCGGGATCGACGAGGTCGCGGGCGAACTGAACGACGTCGTGGACTTCCTCAAGAACCCGGACGCCTACCGCAGGATGGGTGCGAAGATGCCGCGCGGCGTGCTCCTGTCGGGCCCGCCCGGCACGGGAAAGACGCTGCTCGCGCGGGCGGTCGCGGGCGAGGCGGGCGTGCCGTTCTTCTCGGCCTCCGCCTCCGAGTTCATCGAGATGATCGTGGGCGTCGGCGCGTCCCGGGTCCGTGAGCTCTTCGCCGAGGCCCGCAAGGTGGCCCCCTCCATCATCTTCATCGACGAGATCGACACGATCGGGCGGGCCAGGGGCGGCGGCGCCGGCATGGGCGGCCACGACGAGCGCGAGCAGACGCTGAACCAGATCCTGACCGAGATGGACGGCTTCTCGGGCTCGGAGGGCGTGATCGTCATCGCGGCGACCAACCGGGCCGACGTCCTGGACCCCGCACTCACCCGCCCCGGCCGCTTCGACCGTGTCGTCAGTGTCTCGCCGCCCGACCGAGGCGGCCGCGAGGCGATCCTGGAGATCCACACCCGCGAAATTCCGCTGTCCTCCGGAGTGGACCTCGCGCAGGTGGCCCGTACGACTCCCGGCATGACCGGTGCGGAACTCGCCAACCTCGCCAACGAGGCCGCCCTCCTCGCCGTCAAGCGCAAGCAGGAGCAGGTGACGCAGACGGACCTCTCCGAGGCGCTGGAAAAGGTGCAGCTGGGCGCCGAACGCTCCCTGGTCATGCCCGAGGACGAACGCCGCCGCACGGCCTACCACGAGAGCGGTCACGCCCTCCTCGGCATGCTGCAGCCGGGCGCCGACCCGGTCCGCAAGATCACCATCGTGCCGCGCGGGCGTGCCCTCGGCGTCACGCTCTCCACCCCGGACGCGGACCGGTACGCGTACACGGAGGAGTACCTTCGCGGGCGCATCATCGGCGCCCTGGGAGGCATGGCCGCCGAGCACGTCGTCTACGCGGTCGTCACGACCGGTTCCGAGAACGACCTTGAACAGGTCACCAACATCGTGCGCGGCATGGTCGCCCGCTGGGGCATGAGCGAACGCGTCGGCCGGCTTTCGGCTCTGCCCAGCGATGCGCAGCAGGCCTACGGGCTTTCCGCCGCTCCGGCGACGCTCGACTCGATCGACCACGAGATGCGGCGCATCGTCGACGAGTGCTACGAGGAGGCCTGCGAGAAGCTCCGCGAACATCGGGGGCAGCTGGACGCCCTGGCGGAGGCGCTGCTGGCGAACGAGACGCTGGACGAAGCGGACGCGTACCGGATCGCGGGCGTCAAACGGTCGCCGTAGAGAGGTTCCTCGCCCCCGCCGCCCCTACCCGTCCCATCCTTCTGGGGCTCCGCCCCAGACCCCGTGGGTTGTGTTTCGTCTGCGGGCCGGTGGGGGCTTGTCGCGCAGTTCCCCGCGCCCCTTTTAGGGGCGCGGGGAACTGCGCAATCTTTTAGGGGGGTCTGGGGGCGCAGCCCCCAGGGATGGGACGGGTAGGGGCGGCGGGGGCGAGAATCGCTCGGGGGTTCAGCGGGTGCGGGCGATCAGGTAGCGGAAGATGTTGGGCATCCACACGGTCCCGTCCCGCCGCAGATGGGGATGGAGCGCCTCCCGGAGTTCCTTGTCGACCTGGGCCTCATCCGTGGCGTCGACCGCCGGGTCGAAGAAACCCGTCGACAACAAGCCTCGCACCGCACTGTCGACATCGGCGTACCCGAACGGACAAGCGACCCGCCCCGACCCGTCAGGGCGGAGTCCGGCCCGGTGGGCGACCTCCTCCAGGTCGTCACGGCGGGCGGCCCGCCAACTCCCCGCCCCCCGCAGCGGATCCGCCAACTTGGTGGCGACCCGCAACACGGCGGACGTGGCGCAACGTTCGGGCGGCCCCCACCCGACCAGCACGACAGGCGCGCCCCGCTCGGCCAGCGGAGCAGCCGCGTCAAGGAGTTCCGCGAGCCGGTCCGAGTCCCGGGCCACACAGCCGATCGGCTCGAACGCGGTCACCAGGTTGTACGCCGGCGCCCCCGCGACGGCCACATCCGCGGGGGACCCGTCCACGAGCCGGGTGTCCGCACGCGCACGCGTGCCCCACGTGGCCGGCAGCAACCGTTCCCGCGCGAGGGCCAGCCGCTCGGGCGCGGAGGAGTCGACACCGGTGACCGCCGCACCACGTGCGGCCGCCATCAGGAGGGCGAGCCCCGACCCGCAGCCGAGGCCGAGCAGCCGCGTCCCGCCGCCCACTTCGAGTCGCTCGTAGACGGCCTCGTGGAGCGGTACCAGCATCCGCTCCTGGATCTCGGCCCAGTCACGCGCGCGTGCAGACTGATCCACCCGGGGCGCCGCCCCCGTGTGAGGTAGCTGCTGCCGCACGAGCGTAGGTGTCATCGAAAGCGCCCCAATCCGCCGAGAGTTGCCGCTGTGCCCCGTTTCCCTGGCCCCCGTGCAGTGCGTGCGCACTCCCCCCGTATGTCAGGAAACTCCGCGCTCGACGTGGCGTCCAGGGGTTGCGGCGCCCTGCTTGTGCGCTCCCTGTGCGCGCCGCGAAAATTCACATTCCGGCAACGTGGGCCCGTACGATCGCCGCATGGCAAAGGCACCCGTTCTCACGCCCCAGGCTGACGATTTCCCGCGCTGGTACCAGGACCTGATCAACAAGGCCGAGCTGGCCGACAACGGGCCGGTGCGCGGCACCATGGTCATCAGGCCGTACGGGTACGGGCTGTGGGAGCGGATGCAGCAGGAGATGGACGCCCGCATCAAGGAGGCAGGCGCCCAGAACGCGTACTTCCCGCTCTTCATCCCGCAGTCGTATCTGGCGAAGGAGGCCGAGCACGTCGAGGGCTTCGCCCCCGAGCTCGCGGTCGTCACGCACGGCGGCGGCAAGGAGCTGGAGGAGCCGGTCGTCGTCCGCCCCACCTCCGAGATGATCATCAACGCCTCCTTCTCCAAGTGGGTGCAGAGCTACCGCGATCTGCCGCTGCTGATCAACCAGTGGGCGAACGTGGTCCGTTGGGAGATGCGCCCGCGCGTGTTCCTCCGTACGACGGAATTCCTCTGGCAGGAGGGCCACACCGCCCACGCCACGTACGAGGACGCCCGGGACTACGCCGCGTACATCCACAAGGAGGTGTACGAGGACTTCATGGTGAACGTCCTCGGCATTGACGTGGTGCTCGGCCGCAAGACCCCGAGCGAGCGGTTCGCCGGCGCCATCAACACCCTCACGCTCGAAGGCATGATGGGCGACGGCAAGGCCCTCCAGATGGGCACCAGCCACGAGCTCGGGCAGAACTTCGCCAAGGCCTTCCACACCCAGTACCTGTCCAAGGACGGCAAGCAGGAGCTCGTCTGGCAGACCTCCTGGGGGACGTCGACCCGCATGGTGGGTGGCCTGATCATGTCGCACGGCGATGACAATGGGTTGCGGGTGCCACCCCGGCTCGCCCCCGTACAGGCCGTGGTCCTCGCGATCAAGGGCGACGATGCGGTTCTGGCCAAGGTCCGCGAAATCGGCGATCAACTGAAGGCGGCGGGTGTACGGGTCCAGGTGGACGACCGCACGGACACCCCCTTCGGGCGCCGCGCCGTCGACTGGGAGCTCAAGGGCGTACCCGTACGCATCGAGGTCGGCCCCCGTGACCTGGAGAACGGCACCGCGATGCTCGCCCGCCGCATCCCCGGGGGCAAGGAGCCCGTCGCCATCGACACTCTGGCCGGACTGCTTCCCACTGTCCTCGAAGAGGACCAGGCGCTGCTTCTGAAGCAGTCGCGCGAGCGCCGCGAGTCCCGTACGTCGGACGTGTCGACGATCGAGGAGGCCGTCGAGGCGGCCACCGCCGGCGGCTGGGCACGCCTTCCCTGGGCCGACCTCGGCGAAGAGGGCGAGGCCAAGCTGGCCGAGCACTCCGTGACCGTACGGTGTCTGGTCGCCGAGGACGGGTCGGTACCCGACGCCGACGACGCACCCGGTAACGTCGCCGTCGTCGCGCGCGCTTACTGAGTAGGCCTCAGCGCGGCCGAAACGCCTCTTGCGCATCTGATGACCACAGGTGCCCCGGCGTGCGGACATCGTCTACGCGCCGGGGCGTACGTGTCCCTACGTACCGCCTTGGTATGAGCTGTGAGGCTTCTCCGCAGATCAGCGCACCCGCCCTCGTCAGGACGCATCAGCGGCAACTGACGGGTACGTGCAAATTATTTGGGATGCCCCGGAATAGGAACACAGAGGCACCCCGGCTCGTTGTCATTACGTGAGCACGACACCACCTGTTCTCGCCGCAGAGCTGGCAGGGGCGTGGGCCGACATTCAGCGGCACCACCCCGAACTGCCCGATCTTGCCGCGCCAGAGTCCCTGATCGGAGAGTCGTCGTCCGCCTGCGGGCACGAACTCTCTTTCGAGCGACTGCTTCATGAAGCAGTCCACGGCATCGCCGCCGCCCGCGGAGTCCGCGACACCTCGCGCGCCGGCCGCTATCACAACCGCAGATTCCTCGCGATCGCCGAGGAGCTGGGCCTCGACCACCCCGAGGAGCCGCATCCCAGCAGTGGCTTCTCCCTGGTCACGCTCAACCCCGAGGCGAAGCGGCGCTATCGCCCGACCATCGAGCGGCTGCAGCGCGCGTTGAAGGCCCACTCGGCCGCCACCGCCGCCGACACCGCCCGCTCCTTCCGCGGTCCGGCCGCGCGCCACGGCTCCTCCGGAGGAGGCGTCCGCGTCAAGGCCGTCTGCGACTGCGGGCGCAATGTCCGCGTCGTGCCGTCGGTCCTGGCGCAGGCGCCGATCGTGTGTGGGGGGTGCGGAAAGCCGTTCCGAATCCCCGAGGTCGTCGGCGCGGGCGCGAGCTGAGAGTACGGCTGCTCGTGGCAGCCGTACTCAGCGGCACCTTGTGAGCGCCGGGCGGCGCGACGGACGCCCGGGGGCCGGCGCCGGGTGCTCATGAGGCATGGGCGGGCGCACTCTGCCGGGTGAAGGCGACCCGCCAGGATGTGGCACAATGGCTAGCTGTACTCGACAGCCGCATAGGACCCCTCTCTCCTCCGGCTGACGCGTCCATCGGGCACTCGGGTACCGCAACCCCACGCGGCCATCTCGCCGTGCCCAACCACGTCAAGACCAGGAGACACCACTTCCGTGGCAGTCAAGATCAAGCTGAAGCGTCTGGGCAAGATCCGTTCGCCTCACTACCGCATCGTCGTCGCCGACTCCCGTACCCGCCGTGACGGCCGGGCCATCGAGGAGATCGGCCTGTACCACCCGGTACAGAACCCCTCGCGCATCGAGGTCGACTCGGACCGCGCGCAGTACTGGCTGGGTGTCGGCGCGCAGCCGACCGAGCCCGTTCTCGCGATCCTGAAGCTGACCGGCGACTGGCAGAAGTTCAAGGGCCTGCCCGCCCCGGCTCCGCTGCTCGTGGCCGCGCCGAAGGCCGCGCGCCCGCTGTTCGACGCCCTTGGTGGCGACGACGAGGGCAAGGGTGAGGCCATCACCCAGAAGAAGAAGGCTGAGAAGAAGGACGAGGCTGCCGCCGAGTCCGAGTCGACCGAGGCCTGAGCATGCTCGAGGAGGCTCTCGAGCACCTCGTGAAGGGCATCGTCGACAACCCCGACGATGTGCAGGTCGCCTCGCGTGACCTGCGCCGCGGGCGCGTTCTCGAGGTCCGGGTTCACCCCGACGACCTCGGCAAGGTGATCGGCCGCAACGGCCGCACCGCGCGCGCTCTGCGCACCGTCGTGGGCGCCATCGGCGGCCGCGGTGTCCGCGTCGACCTCGTCGACGTGGACCACGTCCGCTGACGTAACAGGCAGCACCGGCTCGGGCCGGGGAGGGCTTACGAGCCGTCCCCGGCCCGTAGTCGTCTACGAAGGCCGTAGTCGTCCACTACAAAGGCCCATAGCCGTCCACGAAGCAAAGTCGTAGGCACACGACAGGAGATCAAGCACAGTGCAGCTGGTAGTCGCTCGCGTCGGCCGCGCCCACGGCATCAAGGGCGAGGTCACCGTCGAGGTACGCACCGACGAGCCGGAACTCAGGCTCGGGCCCGGCGCCGTCCTGGCCACCGACCCCGCCTCCACCGGTCCGCTGACCATCGAGACCGGCCGGGTGCACAGCGGCCGTCTGCTGCTGCGCTTCGAAGGCGTACGTGACCGCAACGCCGCCGAGGCCCTGCGCAACACCCTGCTGATCGCCGAGGTCGACCCGGACGAGAAGCCCGAGGACCCGGACGAGTACTACGACCACCAGCTGATGGACCTGGACGTCGTCACGGTCGACGGCACCGAGGTCGGGCGGATCACCGAGATCTCGCACCTGCCCTCGCAGGACCTCTTCGTGGTCGAGCGGCCGGACGGGACCGAGGTGCTGATCCCCTTCGTGGAGGAGATCGTCACCGAGATCGACCTGGAGGAGCAGCGGGCGGTCATCGATCCGCCGCCGGGGCTGATCGACGACCGGGCCGAGATCGACTCTTCCCGGGACGAGGACGAGGCGTAATGCGGCTCGACGTCGTCACGATCTTCCCCGAGTACCTGGAACCCCTGAACGTCTCGCTGGTCGGCAAGGCACGCGCGCGTGGACAGCTGAATGTGCACGTGCATGATCTTCGGGAGTGGACGTACGACCGCCACAACACGGTCGACGACACCCCGTACGGCGGCGGCCCCGGCATGGTCATGAAGACCGACCCCTGGGGCGACGCCCTGGACTCCCTCCTGGCCGACGGCTACGAGACGGGCTCCCACGGGCCCGTCCTGGTGGTCCCCACACCCAGTGGGCGCCCCTTCACCCAGGAACTCGCCGTCGAGCTCTCCGAGCGCCCCTGGCTGGTCTTCACGCCGGCGCGCTACGAGGGCATCGACCGCCGCGTCATCGACGAGTACGCCACCCGGATGCCGGTCTACGAGGTGTCCATCGGCGACTACGTACTCGCCGGCGGTGAGGCCGCCGTGCTCGTCGTCACGGAGGCCGTGGCGCGGCTGCTGCCGGGTGTCCTCGGCAACGCCGAGTCCCACAGGGACGACTCGTTCGCCCCCGGGGCCATGGCCAACCTCCTGGAGGGGCCCGTCTACACCAAGCCCCCGGCGTGGCGCGGCCGCGGGATCCCCGACGTACTGCTCAGCGGCCACCACGGGAAGATCGCCCGCTGGCGCCGCGACGAGGCCCTGCGCCGTACGACGGCGAACCGGCCCGACCTCATCGAGCGCTGCGAGCCCTCGGCCTTCGACAAGAAGGACCGCGAGATGCTCTCGATCCTGGGCTGGGCCCCGGATCCGGAGGGGGCGCCCCATGGTCGATTTTGGCGCAGGCCAGAGACCGTGGAAGAATAGACCGCTGTTGTACGTCGTCCGGCGCGCGCCCCTGCCACGGGGGGACACGACGCCCGCCCCGACACGACAGCACCCTCTTGGAAAACTATCTCCCGTTGATGACCTGTGGCATCAGCGAAGAAAGCAGACGAAATGTCTCACCTGCTCGACTCCGTCGACAACGCGTCGCTGCGCAGCGACATCCCGGCCTTCCGCCCGGGTGACACCGTCAACGTCCACGTCCGCGTCATCGAGGGCAACCGCTCCCGTGTGCAGCAGTTCAAGGGCGTAGTCATCCGTCGCCAGGGCGCCGGTGTCCGCGAGACCTTCACGGTCCGCAAGGTCTCCTTCTCGGTCGGCGTCGAGCGCACCTTCCCGGTGCACACCCCGATCGTCGAGAAGATCGAGCTCGTCACCCGCGGTGACGTGCGTCGCGCGAAGCTGTACTACCTCCGTGACCTGCGCGGCAAGGCCGCGAAGATCAAGGAGAAGCGCGACAACTGAGCTCGCGCGGTCGTTCAAAGCGGGGCCGGATAACATCTGGCCCCGATGGACACCGAAGCACAGCCCGTGGAGCGCGACCGCTCCTCCCGCCCTTCCGAATCCGAGGAGATCTCGGACACAGAGGGGCAGGAGGGTCGGTCGCGTTTTGCGTTGGTCGACAGAGCCGCTGACTGGCTCCCGGGCGGGCGGATCACCCTGACCGTGCTGGTATGCCTGGTTTTTCTGCTGCTCGTCAGCAGGTTCGTGATGCAGCCGTTCCAAATTCCCAGCGGCTCCATGGAGTCGGGATTGAGGATCGGGGACCGCGTTCTCGTAAATAAGTTGGCGTACCGTTTTGATGCTGAGCCGCGGCGGGGCGATGTCGTTGTGTTCGACGGCACTGGCTATTTCGGGAACGCCGACTACATCAAGCGCGTCGTCGGTGTAGGGGGAGATCACGTGGTCTGCTGCGACAAGGAGGGGAGGCTCGAAGTGAACGGCCGGTCGGTCGACGAGTCGACGTTTCTGTATCCGGGGGACAGCCCGTCCGAGGTGTCCTTCGACGTCGTCGTGCCCGACGGCACCCTCTTCGTCCTCGGTGACCACCGCGGCGACTCCAGCGACTCCCGCGACCACCTGGGCTCGCCCGGCGGCGGCATGATCCCCGTCTCCGACGTCATCGGCAGAGCCGACTGGATCGCCTGGCCCGCCGGCCACTGGACCCGGCTGACGCGTCCCGACGCCTACGCGCGCGTGCCCGCCGCGGACGGTGTCCATGGGTAACCGCGGCAAACCACGCGGGGTCTCCAGCAGCGCCGCCGACAACCTGCTGCCCACCGGCACCCGACGCGCCTCCGGGGGCGCGGCCCGGCCCAGCCGCGTCGAGCGGCGCAAGCTCGCCCGCAAAATCAAGCGGCGCAGGCGGCGCTCGACGGTCAAGGAGATACCGCTCCTCGTCGGCGTCGCCGTACTGATAGCCCTGGTCCTCAAGACCTTCCTCGTCCAGGCCTTCGTGATCCCGTCGGGCTCGATGGAGAACACGATCCAGATCGGCGACCGCGTCCTGGTCGACAAGCTCACGCCCTGGTTCGGCTCCAAGCCGCAGCGCGGTGACGTCGTCGTCTTCAAGGACCCCGGGGGCTGGCTCACCGCCGAGGAGACCAAGAAGAAGAGCGACCCCGTCGTCGTCAAGCAGGTCAAGGAAGGGCTGACCTTCATCGGCCTGCTGCCGTCCGACAACGAGAAGGACCTCATCAAGCGGGTCGTCGGCGTCGGCGGGGACACGGTCAAGTGCTGTGACACACAGGGCCGGGTGACCGTCAACGGCACGCCGCTGACCGAGCCCTACATCTACGCCGGTGACAAGCCGTCGGCCTTCGCCTTCGAGGTGAAGGTGCCCGAGGGCCGTCTGTTCGTGCTGGGTGACCACCGGGGCAACTCCGCCGACTCCCGCTACCACCGCACCGACAAGTTCAGCGGCACCGTCTCCGAGAAGTCCGTCGTCGGCCGGGCCATGGTCATCGCCTGGCCCGTCGGTCACTGGATCCGCCTGAAGGAACCGGGCACTTACGCGACCGTCGCCGACGCGCCCGCAGGGTCGACGTCCGCTCTCGGTGCGTCGCATAGGGTGGCCTCTGCGGATCCAGATGGATTGATCCCGCTCCCGACTCCTGCGGAACTCCCGCTCGTTATGGGAGTGGTGGGCCTGCGCCGAATACGGCGCGGGCGGCGGCACGGAGTGAGGAGTGGATGTGGGGGATGTGGCGGTCGGCGCACGGTCCGGACACGATGGTCCCGAAGGGCAGCCGGAGCGGCCCGACGATGCGGCTGCCCCGGCCGTAGAGGACGCCTCAGGCTCCGGGAGTGAGTCCGCGGACGGCAGCGCTACGACCGAGCGCACCGAGCAGGACCCGAAGAAGAAGCAGCGCTCCTTCTGGAAGGAGCTGCCGATCCTGATCGGCATCGCCCTGGTGCTCGCGCTGCTGATCAAGACCTTCCTGGTGCAGGCGTTCTCGATCCCCTCGGACTCGATGCAGAACACCCTCCAGCAGGGCGACCGTGTCCTGGTCGACAAGCTGACCCCGTGGTTCGGCTCCGAGCCGGAGCGCGGCGAGGTGGTCGTCTTCCACGACCCCGCCGGCTGGCTGAAGGGCGAGCCCACGGCCAACCCGAACGCCGTGCAGACGGTGCTCAGCTGGATCGGCCTGATGCCGTCCGCCGAGGAGAAGGACCTCATCAAGCGGGTCATCGGCGTCGGCGGCGACACCATCCAGTGCAAGGGCACCGGCCCGCTGACCGTCAACGGCAAGGCGTTGAACGAGCCGTACGTGTACCCGGGGAACACCCCGTGCAGCGTGGACGAAGACGGCGGCCAGTTCAAGGTCAAGGTGCCCAAGGGCATGATCTGGGTGATGGGCGACCACCGTCAGAACTCGCGGGACTCGCGCTACAACCAGACGGACAAGCACCACGGCATGGTCCCCGTGAGCGAGGTCGTCGGGCGCGCCATCGTGAAGGCCTGGCCCATCAACCGCTGGGGCACCCTCCCGGTCCCGGACACCTTCGGCCAGGACGGCCTGAGCGACCAGGCGGCGGCTGCGGTCACCTCGCCGGCGTCCGTGGCGCTCGTGGGCGCGGTGCCGCTGGTGCTGGTACGCCGGAAGCGGAAGGCGTCCAAGTAGCGCGCTGAAGCGTCCCCTTGGGGCCGGTCGGCTCGGATTCGTCCGGGCGGCCGGCCCCTCGGTCGTACGGGGTGTCCGCCGGCGTCGGCGGGCGCCGGTGGGCCGGGTGCGTTCCGGTGCCGGTGGCCGGCGGTGTCCGTGATCCAAACCAAGGGCTGACCGCGCACCGTACCCCCGGGTAAGGTGCGGACCCATGGGTGGCGAGAGCACTACACGTACGGCCCCGCGCAGCGGTGGCGCGAGCAAAAACCCGGCGGGCGGCCGGATCGGACAGAGGCTGTCCGGGCTGGCCGTCGCGCTGGGCATTGTGCTGTTCATCGGAGGGTTCGCCTGGGGGGCCGTGGTCTACCGGCCCTACACCGTGCCGACCAGTTCGATGGCGCCGACGATCGACGCGGGCGACCGGGTGCTGGCGCAGCGCATCGACGGCAGTGAGGTACGGCGCGGCGACGTCGTCGTCTTCCGCGACAAGACCTGGGTCACCAACGCGGCCGTGGTCAAGCGGGTGGTCGCCGTCGGCGGTGACACGGTGTCCTGCTGCACCAACGGCAAGCTGACCGTCAATGGCAAGCAGATCGACGAATCGTATCTGCCCAAGGGCAGCCTGGCCGAGATCACGAACATCCCGACCGTGAAGGTTCCCGAGGGACGTCTGTTCCTGCTCGGTGACGAACGCCAGGGCTCGCTGGACTCCAGCGCCCACCTCACGGACGCGGCCAGCGGCACGGTGTCGCGCAATGCGGTGAGCGCCAGGGTCGACGCCGTCGTCTGGCCCATGAACGGCATGCTCAAGCGGCCGTCCGGCTGGGAGACGCTGGGCAGCCTCTCCCAGCCCGGTCCGCTGCGCCTGATGGTCGCCGCGGTGATCGCCGGTGCGGTGCTCGTCCTGGGCGGCGCGGCGTACGGTCCCATCGCGGGGCTCGTGGGCCGGCGCGGCCGGTCCCGGACGGAGCCTGCCGGTGCCCGCTGAGGTGCCGTATGAGCAGGACGAGTACCGGGGAGGGCTGCGGAAGGTCGCCCGAGTGGTGCTGCTCGACCCCGAAGAACGCATTCTGCTGCTGCACGGGCACGAGCCGGACGATCCCGCCGACGACTGGTGGTTCACGCCCGGCGGAGGCCTGGAGGGCGACGAGACCCGGGAGCAGGCCGCGTTGCGGGAGCTCACCGAGGAGACCGGAATCACCGAGGTCGAGCTGGGCCCGGTGCTGTGGCGGCGCGTGTGTTCCTTCCCGTTCGCCGGCCGCCGCTGGGACCAGGACGAGTGGTACTACCTGGCCCGTACGACCCAGACGGCCACGGTGGCCGCGGGGCTGACGGACCTTGAACGGCGCAGTGTCGCCGGAGCGCGCTGGTGGACGTGCCAGGAACTGACCGAGGCACATGAGACGGTGTATCCGACCAGACTCGCCGAGCTGCTGCGCAGGGTGCTCGACGAAGGTCCCCCGGCCACACCCGAGATCCTCGACACGGAAATCGTCTAGGGGCTCGCGGGGCTGGCGCACAATAGGGGGACGCACGGCTGAAGGGGAACATGCCATGAGCGCCGAGGACCTCGAGAAGTACGAGACCGAGATGGAGCTGAAGCTCTATCGGGAGTACCGCGATGTCGTCGGTCTGTTCAAATATGTGATCGAGACCGAACGGCGCTTCTACCTCACCAATGACTACGAGATGCAGGTGCACTCGGTCCAGGGCGAGGTGTTTTTCGAGGTGTCCATGGCGGACGCCTGGGTGTGGGACATGTACCGGCCCGCTCGCTTCGTCAAGCAGGTACGGGTGCTCACGTTCAAGGACGTGAATATCGAGGAGCTGAACAAGAGCGATCTGGAGCTGCCGGGCGGCTGATGACGTGCAGCGATCGCTCGTGTGGGTGACGGAGTTTTCCACAATCACGCGCTTGTCCACCAAGATCCAATAGCAGGTCGAAGTGGCCTCAGTGTTGGCGCCGGAGGTGGTGCCGACATGAGTACATCCAAGGCACGCAGTGCACTCGGCAAGTACGGCGAGGATCTGGCCGCGCGGCGGCTGACCGAAACCGGGATGACGGTCCTGGCGCGTAACTGGCGCAGCGGCAGGACCGGCGAGATCGACATCGTGGCCCGCGACGGCGATGCGCTGGTCGTCTGCGAGGTCAAGACCCGCAAGGCGGGCGCCTTCGAGCACCCGATGGCGGCGGTCACGCCGGTCAAGGCCCAGCGGCTGCGAGGCCTGGCCGAACGCTGGGTCCAGGAACACGGCGGGGCACCACCCGGAGGCGTCCGCATCGACCTGATCGGCGTCCTCCTCCCCGACCGCGGCGCGCCCGTGGTCGAGCACGCGCGGGGGGTGGCCTGATGGGATTCGCGCGTACGTGTTCGGTGGCCCTGGTCGGCGTCGAGGGCGTGGTGGTCGAGGTCCAGGCCGACCTGGAGCCCGGCGTCGCGGCCTTCACCCTGGTCGGTCTCCCCGACAAGAGCCTGACGGAGAGCAAGGACCGGGTTCGGGCGGCGGTGGTGAACTCCGGCGCGACGTGGCCCCAGAAGAAGCTCACGGTGGGGCTGAGTCCGGCGTCGGTGCCGAAGGGCGGCAGCGGATTCGATCTTGCTGTTGCCTGCGCCGTGCTCGGTGCCTCGGAGCGGATCGATCCCCGGGTGCTCTCCGACATCGTGATGATCGGGGAGCTCGGACTCGACGGACGGGTACGGCCGGTGCGCGGCGTGCTGCCCGCGGTGCTGGCCGCGGCGGACGCGGGATACGAGCAGGTGGTGGTGCCCGAGTGCGCGGCGGCCGAGGCCTCGCTGGTGCCGGGGGTCTCTGTGCTGGGGGTCCGCAGTCTGCGCCAGCTGATCGCGGTGCTCACCGATGAGCCCGTGCCCGAGGAGGAACCGGACGAGCAGGGCCGCCCGGATCCGCTGATGGCGGGCCTGCGCATGCCCGGCACGGGCGCGGCCACCGGCATGCACGGCATGGGCGCCGCGCAGCACGACCAGGGTCATGACCTCGCCGACGTCGTCGGTCAGCACTCGGCGCGGACCGCCGTGGAGGTCGCCGCGGCGGGCGGGCACCACCTGTTCCTGGAAGGGCCGCCGGGAGCGGGCAAGACGATGCTCGCCGAGCGCCTGCCGGCCATCCTGCCGCGGCTCAGCAGGGGCGAATCCCTGGAGGTCACCGCCGTCCACTCGGTCGCGGGCCTGTTGCCGCCGGGAAAACCTCTGGTGGACACCGCTCCGTACTGCGCCCCGCATCACTCGGCGACCATGCAGGCGCTCGTCGGAGGCGGCCAGGGCATCGCGCGACCGGGCGCGGTGTCGCTCGCCCACCGGGGAGTGCTCTTTTTGGACGAGACACCGGAGTTCAGCAGCCAAGCCCTGGACGCGCTGCGCCAGCCCCTGGAAGCAGGGCATGTGGTGATCGCGCGCAGCGCGGGTGTCGTGCGGTTTCCGGCGAGGTTCCTGATGGTGCTCGCCGCGAACCCCTGCCCGTGCGGCCGCTTCTCGCTGAGGGACGATTTCTGTGAGTGCCCGCCATCTGTGATCCGCCGCTATCAGGCCCGGCTCTCCGGGCCGCTGCTCGACCGGGTCGACCTGAGGGTCGAAGTGGACCGGGTCACGCGCTCCCAGCTGACCGAGCGCGGCGCGCGAGGCGAGACCACCGAGACGGTCGCCGCCCGGGTGTGGGCCGCCAGAGAGCGGGCCACCGCCCGTCTGACCGGCACCCCTTGGCGGACGAACAGCGAAGTGCCGGGGCGGGAGCTGCGCAGCCGGTGGTACGCGTCGGCGGGCGCGATGGACGAGGCGGAGCGGAACCTGGAGCGAGGCGTCCTGACCGCCCGCGGCCTCGACCGCGTACTGCGTGTCGCCTGGACCGTCGCCGACCTCGTCGGGCACGACCGGCCGGATGCGACGGACGTCGCCCTCGCGCTGCAACTGCGCACCGGGGTCCCGCGCGGGGTGCCGATGGCGATCGGCGCGCTGTCGTGAGCCAGGACGACGAGCGGCTGCACCGGGCCTTTCTCACCCGCGTCGTCGAACCGGGAGACGAGGTCTGCGGGCGCTGGCTCCGCGAGGTCGGGGCCGCGGAGGCGGTCCGGGGGCTGCTCGGGGACGGTGAGCAACCGCGAGGGGTGACGGACAAGCGATGGGCGGGGTTACGGGCCCGGGCCGAGCGGGCCGACCCCGAGCGGGACCTCGCCAGGGCGCGGGACGCCGGGGTGCGCTTCATCTGCCCCGGTGAGCCGGAGTGGCCCGCGCAGCTCGACGATCTGGGGGACGCCCGGCCCACCGGGCTGTGGCTGCGGGGGCACCCCAGTCTGCGGATATGGGCGCTGCGGTCGGTCGCCGTCGTCGGGGCGAGGGCCTGCACCGAATACGGCGCCCACATGGCGGCCACCCTCGGCGCGGGGCTCGCGGAGCGGGGCTGGGTGGTGGTGTCAGGCGGTGCGTACGGCGTGGACGGTGCCGCGCACCGGGGCACCCTCGGCGCGGGCGGCGCCACTGTCGCCGTCCTGGCCTGCGGCGTCGACCGGCCCTACCCGCGCGGGCACACCCAGCTGATCACCAGGATCGCGAAACAGGGGCTGGTGGTGGGGGAGTTGCCACCCGGTGATCATCCGACGGCGAGCAGATTCATCCTCAGGAACAGAGTCATCGCGGCGCTCACCCGGGGGACCGTGGTCGTCGAGGCGGCCTATCGCAGTGGCGCACTGGTCACGGCTCGGGCGGCGGAGCGGCTCGGGCGGTTCACGATGGGGGTGCCGGGCCCCGCCACGAGTGGCCTGTCGGCGGGGGTGCACGAACTGCTGCGCGGGGAGGCGGTCCTGGTCTCCGACGCGGCGGACGTCGCCGAACTGGTGGGCGACATGGGCGAGCTCGCCCCCGACCGGCGCGGGCCTGTGCTGCCGCGCGACCTGCTGGACCCGGGTGCCGGGCGGGTGCTGGCCGCCCTGCCCGCACGCGGCCTGGCGGGGGCACAGGAGATCGCCCGGGGCGCGGGCACCACCGAGGACGACGCGGTCGGGAGACTGTACGAACTCCGAGCACTTGGTTTCGTCGAACGACACGGCGACGGCTGGAAGTTGACACGCCAGGCGATGATCTCCGTCCGCGATGATCGGGGACGGCGCTGACCGAGCGTGTTCGGCCGTCCGGGCGAACGCCGACACCCTTGGGAATTCCCGCAGTTGGCGTCGCTCGGCGGTCACACAGCGCGACCGCCGTGACGCGGAGGGACGCCGAGGGGAACGCCTCTGCGTGAGGGTGATCCCCCGTTCTTCGCGCACTGCGACTCTCCAGTCACGCTACGCTCACGAGGATTCCGACGCAGACCGGCAATCTCGACATCAGACCGACAGGTCACCCAGGTACCCCCAGTTCACGGCAGAACGGCACAAGGCGACGAATGCCCCAGCACACCTCCGGGTCCGACCGGGCGGCGATCCCGCCAGCCGCCCGCGACGGCGGCAGCGTGCGCCCGCCCGCTCCCTCGACGCTCGACGAACTGTGGCGGTCGTACAAGGCGACGGGTGACGAGCGGCTGCGGGAGCAGTTGATCCTGCACTATTCGCCGTTGGTGAAGTACGTCGCGGGACGGGTGAGCGTGGGTCTGCCGGCCAATGTCGAGCAGGCGGACTTCGTGTCGTCGGGGGTGTTCGGGCTGATCGACGCGATCGAGAAGTTCGACATCGAGCGGGAGATCAAGTTCGAGACGTACGCGATCACCCGGATCCGGGGCGCGATGATCGACGAACTGCGGGCGCTGGACTGGATCCCGCGGTCGGTGCGGCAGAAGGCGCGCAACGTGGAGCGGGCGTACGCGACGCTGGAGGCGCGGCTGCGACGGACCCCGTCGGAGGGCGAGGTGGCCTCCGAGATGGGCATCGGGGTGGAGGAACTCCACGCGGTGTTCAGTCAGTTGTCGCTGGCGAACGTGGTGGCTCTGGAGGAGTTGCTGCATGTCGGCGGCGAGGGCGGTGACCGGCTGAGTCTGATGGACACGCTGGAGGACACCGCGGCCGACAATCCGGTCGAGGTCGCCGAGGGCCGGGAGCTGCGGAGGTTCCTGGCGCGGGCGATCAACACGCTGCCCGACCGGGAGAAGACCGTGGTCACGCTCTACTACTACGAGGGGCTCACGCTCGCGGAGATCGGCAATGTGCTGGGGGTGACCGAGAGCCGGGTGAGTCAGATCCACACCAAGTCGGTGCTCCAGCTGCGCGCCAAACTGGCGAGTTTCGGCCGCTGAGCCCGGCGGTGGCGCGTCGCTGAATCGTCCCTGCCGAGCGGGTGTTCCGGCGCGACTTACCTCGGTCGCGTGGGTGGAGAGGCTGCCGTCCGGGGCGGTCCGTCCGTACAGTGGTTGACGTGCCAAGGATTCGAGCGGCCTCCGTGGCCGAGCACCGGTCGATGCAGCGAGCCGCCCTGCTGGACGCGGCGCGGTCCCTGCTGTCCGAGGGCGGGACGGAGGCGCTGACCTTCCCGGCTCTCGCCGAGCGCACGGGGCTCGCGCGGTCTTCCGTGTACGAGTACTTCCGGTCGCGGGCGGCTGTCGTCCAGGAGCTGTGCGAGGTCGACTTTCCCGTCTGGGCGGCGGAGGTCTCGGCGGCGATGGAGCGGGCCTCCTCTCCGGAGGACAAGGTCGAGGCCTATGTCCGGCAGCAGCTGACGCTGGTCGGGGACCGGCGGCACCGCGCCGTGGTCGCCATCTCGGCGAGCGAGCTGGACGCCGGGGCCCGGGAGAAGATCCGTGCCGCCCACGGCGGGCTCGTGGCGATGATCGTCGAGGCGCTGGGGGAGATGGGGCACGCCGAGCCGCGGCTGGCCGCGATGCTTCTCCAGGGCGTGGTGGATGCGGCCGTGCGGCGCATTGAGCTGGGGGCGGCCGAGAATCCTTCGGCGATCACCGAAGCGGCTGTTGCCATGGCTCTGCGAGGCGTTCGGGGCTGAGCCCGGGTTTGCTGGGCACCCGGTGTCTGGGCTGAGCTCGGGGTGGGTCGCGCGGCCCGGCGCTGCACGGGGTGCCGCTGTGCCCACCCGTGCCGCCCCAGCGGCACGATTGCCCACAGTTGTGCGGGCCAGGACGGCCGTGGCCGCAGCCAGAGCTACGGGCGCCCAGCCAGCCGCCCCTCGGTCACCGGCAGCAAGCGGGAAGGGCCCCTGCGCAGCAGCCACGGTGGGAGCAGGGACAGTGGGTCCAGGTAGGTTCTGCCTCTCAGCAGGCCCCAGTGCAGGCAGGACGTCGGGCAGTGGGAAGTGCCCGGTTCCACGGTGCCCAGGACCTCGCCCGTCAGTACCTCGTCGCCCTTCTTCACGGACGCCCGCACCGGTCCGTACGTCGTCCGCAGTAGTGGCGTCCCCGTGCTCGACAGTTCCACCGAGACGACCCCGCGGCCCGCGACCCGGCCGGCGAAGGACACGCGTCCCGGCGCGACCGCCCGTACCGCGGTGCCCGGGGCCGCCGCGAGGTCCACACCACGGTGGCCGCGGCCGTATGCCGTCGCCGGAGGCTCCCAGCCTCGTACGACCAAAGGGCGCAGACCCACCGGCCAGGTGCGGGCGACGGCCGGGACCGTCGGATCGGGACCCGGTGGTTCCGGGGTTCCCGGCGGGGCGGGTGCCGCCGCCGCGGTCGTGCGGGCCAGGGCCGACGGGGTCAGCGCCCCCAGGACGGTCACCGTCATTCCCAGCAGCAGCCCCAGCCACGTACGCACACATCGTTTCGCTCGCATGCGAGAACCGTCCCGCATCGGGCGGATCATGGCCGGGATCTGTGGAGTACCGGCTGGTTGTGGACAGCGGCGTCACCCTGCACCTCGCGGGTCCCGTACACTTCTCATGGCGATCCGGGTCACCGGGTCGACTTCGCACGCCCCGACATCCGGTCATCAAAAACCGGTGTCAGCGCCCCTCGGTCCCTCGTGGCAAGGCGCATCGCGGGCGTCAGGCGCGAGTGCCGTCCGGCACGCGCGGCACAACCGAGAACACCAAGGAGAACGGCCATGGCCGTCGTCACGATGCGGGAGCTGCTGGAAAGCGGCGTCCACTTCGGTCACCAGACCCGTCGCTGGAACCCGAAGATGAAGCGCTTCATCTTCACCGAGCGCAACGGCATCTACATCATCGACCTGCTCCAGTCGCTGTCGTACATCGACCGCGCCTACGAGTTCGTCAAGGAGACCGTCGCCCACGGCGGCACGGTCATGTTCGTCGGCACGAAGAAGCAGGCGCAGGAGGCCATCGCGGAGCAGGCCACCCGCGTCGGCATGCCCTACGTCAACCAGCGCTGGCTGGGCGGCATGCTCACCAACTTCTCCACCGTCTACAAGCGTCTGCAGCGCCTCAAGGAGCTCGAGCAGATCGACTTCGAGGACGTCGCCGCTTCGGGTCTCACCAAGAAGGAGCTTCTCGTGCTCTCGCGCGAGAAGGCCAAGCTGGAGAAGACCCTCGGTGGTATCCGCGAGATGCAGAAGGTGCCCAGCGCCGTCTGGATCGTGGACACCAAGAAGGAGCACATCGCGGTCGGCGAGGCCCGGAAGCTCAACATCCCGGTCGTCGCCATCCTCGACACCAACTGTGACCCCGACGAGGTCGACTACAAGATCCCGGGCAACGACGACGCGATCCGCTCCGTCACCCTGCTCACCCGCGTGATCGCCGACGCCGTCGCCGAGGGCCTCATCGCCCGCTCCGGCGCCGGCAAGGCCGAGGGTGACAAGGCTGCGGGCGAGCCGCTCGCCGCGTGGGAGCGCGACCTGCTCGAGGGCGAGAAGAAGGCCGACGAGGCCGAGGCCCCCGCCGCCGAGGCCGCCGCTGAGGCTCCGGCCGAGGCCGCCGCTGAGGCTCCGGCCGAGGCCGCTGTCGAGGCTCCGGCCGAGGCTGTCGTCGAGGCCCCCGTCGCCGAGGCTCCGGCCGCGGACGCCGAGCAGGCCTGACCCCTCACCCCTTCGGGTTACGGACGGCGGGGGCTCACAAAGCCCCCGCCGTTCGGCCCGTAGATCTTCAGACTTCGAGAGAGATTCCAGGAATCATGGCGAACTACACCGCCGCCGACGTCAAGAAGCTCCGTGAGCTCACCGGCGCCGGCATGATGGACTGCAAGAAGGCGCTGGACGAGGCCGACGGCAACGTCGACAAGGCCGTCGAGGCGCTGCGCATCAAGGGCCAGAAGGGCGTCGCCAAGCGCGAGGGCCGCTCCGCCGAGAACGGCGCTGTGGTTTCCATCATCGCTGACGACAACACCTCCGGTGTCCTGGTCGAGCTGAAGTGCGAGACGGACTTCGTCGCCAAGGGCGAGAAGTTCCAGGCCGTCGCCAACCAGATCGCGCAGCACGTCGCCGCGACCTCCCCGGCCGACCTGGACGCCCTGCTCGGCTCCGAGATCGAGGCCGGCAAGACGGTTCAGGCGTTCGTCGACGAGGCCAACGCCAACCTGGGCGAGAAGATCGTCCTGGACCGCTTCGCCCAGTTCTCCGGCGCGTACGTCACCTCGTACATGCACCGCACCATGCCCGACCTGCCCCCGCAGATCGGTGTTCTGGTCGAGCTGGACAAGGCCGACGCCGACCTCGCCAGGGGCATCGCGCAGCACATCGCCGCCTTCGCGCCGAAGTACCTCTCCCGTGAGGACGTTCCGGCCGACGTCGTCGAGTCCGAGCGTCGCGTCGCCGAGGAGACCACCCGCGCCGAGGGCAAGCCCGAGGCCGCCCTCCCGAAGATCGTCGAGGGTCGCGTCAACGGCTTCTTCAAGGAGGCCACCCTCCTGGGCCAGCCGTACGCGCTCGACAACAAGAAGTCCGTTCAGAAGGTCCTGGACGAGGCCGGTGTCACCCTGAAGCGCTTCACGCGCATCAAGGTCGGCATCTGAGTCCGTACCGCGATCGACGCGCGACCCCTATAGGGTCGACAGCAGTCGTCCGCGTACGCCGGCAGCACGCACGCGCGTGTGCCGGACGACAGCAGATCTGACGAGGAGGCCATTGCCGAGCATGGGAGCCAACACCCCACCGGCAATGGCCTTCTTCGTATGTGCACCATGAGGAGATCTCCATGACCACCACCCAGGCCGACAAGGGCGAGAAGACCGACGACGGCAAAGGCTCCGGACGCTTTCTGCTGAAGCTTTCCGGCGAGGCGTTCGCCGGAGGCGGCGGACTGGGCGTCGACCCCGACGTGGTGCACAAGATCGCCCGCGAGATCGCGGCCGTCGTGCGCGGCGGTGCCCAGATCGCGGTCGTCATCGGCGGCGGCAACTTCTTCCGCGGCGCCGAGCTCCAGCAGCGCGGCATGGACCGGGCCCGCTCCGACTACATGGGCATGCTCGGCACGGTCATGAACTGCCTCGCCCTCCAGGACTTCCTGGAGAAGGAGGGCATCGACAGCCGTGTCCAGACCGCCATCACCATGGGCCAGGTCGCCGAGCCGTACATCCCGCTGCGCGCCGTGCGCCACCTGGAGAAGGGCCGTGTGGTCATCTTCGGCGCCGGTATGGGCATGCCGTACTTCTCCACCGACACCACCGCCGCCCAGCGCGCCCTGGAGATCGACGCCGAGGCCCTGCTGATGGGAAAGAACGGCGTGGACGGCGTCTACGACTCCGACCCGAAGACCAACCCCGAGGCCGTCAAGTTCGACGGGCTCAGCTACGGCGAGGTCATCACCCGGGACCTCAAGGTCGCCGACATGACCGCCATCACGCTGTGCCGGGACAACAAGCTGCCGATCCTGGTCTTCGAGCTCCTGGCGGAGGGCAATATCGCACGGGCCGTCAAGGGTGAGAAGATCGGCACACTCGTGGGCGACCAGAGCGGCCGGGCCTGACGGGGACCGCCCGGAGCGGGGACGAACCCCCGCCGAGGACGGACCCTGACCGGGGGATGGACAATGTCCTGCCGGTCCGGAACCGTGCAGGAATAAGACGCGACGCAGCCGGCCGCCGACCCCGACGAGGAAACAGCTGCCGGGCCTACTCAAGACACGCAGGAGCAAGTGGTGATCGAAGAGACCCTCCTCGAGGCCGAGGAGAAGATGGAGAAGGCCGTCGTGGTCGCCAAGGAGGACTTCGCCGCGATCCGCACCGGCCGTGCGCACCCGGCGATGTTCAACAAGATCGTGGCTGACTACTACGGCGCGCTGACGCCGATCAACCAGCTGGCCTCGTTCTCGGTGCCGGAGCCGCGCATGGCCGTGGTGACCCCGTTCGACAAGAGCGCGATGCGCAATATCGAGCAGGCGATCCGCGACTCCGACCTGGGCGTCAACCCGAGCAACGACGGCAACATCATCCGGGTGGTGTTCCCCGAGCTGACCCAGGAGCGCCGCAAGGAGTTCATCAAGGTCGCCAAGACCAAGGGTGAGGACGCCAAGATCTCGATCCGCTCCGTCCGCCGCAAGGCGAAGGAGACCATCGACAAGCTGATCAAGGACGGCGAGGTCGGTGAGGACGAGGGCCGCCGTGCGGAGAAGGAACTCGACGACACCACGGCGAAGTACGCCGCCCAGGTGGACGAGCTCCTGAAGCACAAGGAAGCGGAGCTGCTCGAGGTCTGATGAACGACTCTTCCTGGGGGGCGCCGCCACAAGCCGGGTACTGGGGGCCGTCCGAGCAGGGGCCTGTCCAGGGGGCAGGCCCGGCGGGTCCCACGTACGATGCGCATGACGCGCAGCAGACTCGCCCCATGCCCATCGTGCCCGACGTACCCGCACACGGCGGAGACCAGGATGACGACCGGGGGGCCGCTCGGCTGAGCGGCCCCCTGTTCAGCGACAACACAGCACAGGCGGCGCCCTACGGGGATCCGTCGCACCCTCCGCAGAGCCCGCAGGAGCCCATGCCCAGCGCCACCCCCCAGCCCGCCCCCGCACCTCAGAAGAAGAGTGCGGGACGCGACCTGGGCGCGGCCATAGGAGTGGGCGTCGGGCTCGGTGCGGTGATCGTCGCGTCGTTGTTCATCGTCAAGGCCGTCTTCGTCGGAGTGATAGCGGTCGCCGTGGTGGTGGGGCTGTGGGAGCTCACTTCACGGCTTGAGGAGCGCAAGGGCATCAAGGCGCCTCTCGTGCCGCTGGCGCTCGGCGGGGCCGCCATGGTCGTCGCCGGATACGTCCGGGGTGCCGAGGGCGCGTGGGTCGCGATGGCGCTCACCGCGCTGGCCGTCCTGGTCTGGCGGATGACGGAACCGCCGGAGGGCTACCTCAAGGACGTCACGGCGGGGGTCTTCGCGGCCTTCTACGTGCCGTTCCTGGCCACCTTCGTCGCCATGATGCTCACGGCCGACGACGGGCCGCGCCGCGTCCTGACGTTCCTGCTCCTGACGGTCGTCAGCGACACGGGCGCGTACGCGATCGGCTGGCGCTTCGGCAAGCACAAGCTGGCGCCGCGCATCAGCCCCGGCAAGACCCGCGAGGGCCTGTTCGGAGCGGTCAGCTTCGCGATGGCGGCGGGTGCGCTGTGCATGCAGTTCCTGATCGAGGACGGCACCTGGTGGCAGGGCCTGATCCTCGGCCTCGCGGTCGCGGCCAGCGCCACGCTCGGCGACCTCGGCGAGTCCATGATCAAGCGGGACCTGGGCATCAAGGACATGGGCACGCTGCTGCCGGGGCATGGCGGCATCATGGACCGGCTGGACTCGCTGCTGCCCACGGCTCCGGTGGTGTGGCTGCTGCTGGTGATCTTCGTCGGCTCGGGTTGACGGACAGCAGGTACTCTGGAAGGGCTCGCGGCATCAGACTGCGGGCCCTTTCGTACGTCCCCGCCACCGCGGGGGTGGTCCAGTGAGGTCTCCTGGCTTGGGTATGGCCCTGCCGTTGTCCCCGCCCGCGCGGGGTGCCAGGCCTCTGTAGTCATGAGGAGATGCCCGATCGTGGCACGTCCAGTCCCCGGCGAGCTCACCTTCGTCGCACCCCGCGGAGCCAAGAAGCCGCCGCGGCATCTCGCCGACCTCACGCCGGCCGAGCGCAAAGAGGCCGTTGCCGAGATCGGTGAGAAGCCGTTTCGCGCCAAGCAGCTGTCCCAGCACTACTTCGCGCGGTTCGCGCACGACCCCGCGGAGTGGACGGACATCCCGGCCGCCTCGCGCGGCAAGCTCCAGGAGGCGCTGCTTCCGGAGCTGATGACGGTCGTACGGCATCTGTCGACCGACCAGGACACCACCCGCAAGACCCTGTGGCGGCTCTTCGACGGCACGCTCGTCGAGTCCGTGCTGATGCGGTACCCGGACCGGGTGACCATGTGCATCAGCTCGCAGGCCGGGTGTGGCATGAACTGCCCGTTCTGCGCGACCGGGCAGGCAGGCCTCGACCGGAACCTCTCCACGGGTGAGATCGTGCACCAGATCGTGGACGGGATGCGGGCCCTCAGGGACGGCGAGATCCCGGGTGGTCCGGCGCGGCTGAGCAACATCGTCTTCATGGGCATGGGCGAGCCGCTCGCCAACTACAAGCGGGTCGTGGGCTCCATTCGCGCGCTCACCGACCCCGAGCCCGACGGACTCGGGCTCTCGCAGCGCGGGATCACCGTGTCGACGGTCGGGCTGGTCCCCGCCATCCACCGGTTCTCCGACGAGGGCTTCAAGTGCCGTCTCGCCATCTCGCTGCACGCGCCGGACGACGAGCTGCGCGACACCCTCGTCCCCGTGAACACACGGTGGAAGGTGCGCGAGGTGCTCGACGCCGGCTGGGAGTACGCCGCGAAGTCGGGGCGCCGGCTCTCCATCGAGTACGCCCTCATCCGGGACATCAACGACCAGGCGTGGCGCGGTGACCGGCTCGGCCGACTGCTCAAGGGCAAGCCCGTGCACGTCAACCTCATCCCGCTGAACCCGACCCCGGGTTCGAAGTGGACCGCCTCGCGGCCCGAGGACGAGAAGGCGTTCGTCGAGGCGATCGCGGCCCACGGGGTGCCGGTGACCGTCCGGGACACCCGCGGCCAGGAGATCGACGGGGCGTGCGGGCAGCTCGCGGCCACCGAGCGGTAGTCTGACCCCCGTAGGTACATCTTCATATTCCGACAGGGGAGCGCCACAGCGCTGAGAGTGCGGCAGCCGGGTCACCGGTGGGCCGCAGACCCTCAGAACCTTGCCCAGGTCATTCTGGGTAGGAAGTTCGGTCATTACTCGAGCTGTTGCGCCCTGCCCGGGAACCGTCAGAGGTTCCCGGGCAGGGCCGCGTCTCTTCCTGGTCAGCCAGGAGGAATTCAGTGAGCACCACCAAGACGTTCACGGCCGTCGTCGTCGGCCTGGGCCTCGTCACGCTCTCCGCGTGCGGGTCGTCCGACAGCAGCGGTTCGGCGGACTCGAAGACCGTCACGCTTGTCAGCCACGACTCGTGGGCCGTCTCCAAGAGCGTCCTCAAGGACTTCGAGAAGCAGTCCGGCTACACGGTCAAGGTCCTCAAGGACGGCGACGCCGGGCAGGCCGTCAACAAGGCGATCCTCACCAAGGACAACCCGCAGGGCGACGTCTTCTTCGGCGTCGACAACACCCTGCTGTCGCGGGCGCTCGACAACGGGCTGTTCCAGTCGTACGAGGCCAAGGGCGCGGACCAGATCCTCCCGGAGTACCGGGTCGACCAGGACAAGCATCGCGTCACGCCCATCGACTCCGGCGACATCTGCGTCAACTACGACAAGGCCTACTTCAGTGAGCACAAGCTGACGCCGCCGCAGTCCTTCGACGACCTGATCAAGCCCGAGTACAAGAACCTGCTCGTCACCGAGAACGCGTCCACGTCCTCGCCCGGCCTCGGCTTCCTGCTCGGCACCGCCGCCAAGTACGGCGACGACGGATGGCAGGACTACTGGAAGAAGCTCAAGGCCAACGGTGTGAAGGTCGTCGACGGCTGGGAGCAGGCCTACAACGACGAGTTCTCCGGATCCGCCGGCGGCAAGAAGGCCAAGGCCGACCGGCCGCTCGTCGTCTCGTACGCCTCCTCGCCGCCCGCCGAGGTCATCTACGCCGACCCGAAGCCGACCACCGCGCCCACCGGTGTCGCGACCGGCACCTGCTTCCGCCAGGTCGAGTACGCGGGGCTGCTCAGCAACGCCAAGAACACCAAGGGCGGCAAGGCGTTCATCGACTTCCTGGCCACCAAGGAGTTCCAGGAGGACATGCCGCTGAACATGTTCGTGTACCCGGTGGTCAAGGGCGCCACGGTGCCCGCCGAGTTCACGGAGTTCGGCCCGCAGGCCAAGGACCCCGAGATCCTGGCCCCCGCCAAGATCGCCGCCAACCGTGACCAGTGGGTCAAGTCGTGGACCTCGCTCGTACTGAAGTAGCCAAGGCGGCGCCCAGGAAGCGCGGGAGCGCGACGCGGCTCGGCCTCATGGCCCTGCCCGTCGCGTTCTTCGCCGTCTTCTTCGCCTACCCCGTCGCCGCGATCGTCGCGCGCGGCCTCAAAGTCGACGGGGCCTGGCAGCTCGGGCGGATCGGTGACGTGCTCGCGCAGTCCGACATCCGGCACGTCCTGTGGTTCACCACCTGGCAGGCGCTCGCGTCGACGGTGCTCACGCTGCTGATCGCGCTCCCCGGCGCGTATGTCTTCGCGCGCTTCGATTTCAGGGGCAAGCACGTCCTGCGGGCCGTGGTGACGGTGCCCTTCGTGCTGCCGACGGTCGTCGTCGGTACGGCGTTCCTGGCGCTGGTCGGCCGGGGCGGGATGCTGGACCAGCTGTGGGGCGTACGGCTGGACACCACCGTGTGGGCGATCCTGATCGCGCATGTCTTCTTCAACTACGCGGTCGTCGTACGGACGGTCGGCGGGCTCTGGTCGCAGCTCGACCCACGCCAGGAGGAGGCGGCGCGGATGCTCGGCCTCTCCCGGTTCGCGGCCTGGCGCAAGGTGACGCTGCCGGCCCTGAGCCCGGCCGTGGCCGCCGCCGCGCTCATGGTCTTCCTCTTCACCTTCACCTCCTTCGGCGTGGTGCAGATCCTCGGCGGCCCCACCTTCTCCACCCTCGAAGTGGAGATCTACCGGCAGACCTCGGAGATCTTCGACCTCGCGACGGCGGCGGTGCTGACGATCATCCAGTTCGTGGCGGTGGGCGCGATCCTCGCCGTGCACGCCCGGACCGTACGGCGCCGGGAGACCGCCCTGCGCCTGGTCGCCCCCGAGACGACCGCCCGCCGGCCGCGCGGGCCCGGACAGTGGGCGCTGCTCGCCGGAGTCCTGGCGTCCATCGCCGTACTGCTCGTGCTGCCGCTCGGCGTGCTCGTCCAGCGCTCCTTCGACACCCCCGACGGCTATGGGTTCGCGTACTACAAGGCACTGACCTCCGAAGACGGCGGCATCTTCCTCGTCGCGCCGATCGAGGCGATCGGCAACTCGCTGGAGTACGCGCTCGCCGCCACCGCCATCGCCGTACTGATCGGCGGTCTGGCGGCCGCGGCGCTCACCCGCCGGAACACGGGCCGTCTCGTACGAGGCTTCGACGCGCTGCTGATGCTGCCGCTGGGCGTCTCCGCGGTGACCGTCGGCTTCGGATTCCTGATCGCGCTCGACGAGCCGCCACTGGATCTGCGGTCCTCCTGGATCCTGGTGCCGCTCGCCCAGGCGCTGGTGGGCGTCCCCTTCGTCGTACGGACGATGCTGCCCGTGCTGCGGGCGGTGGACGGGCGGCTGCGCGAGGCGGCCGCCGTGCTCGGGGCGTCGCCGTGGCGCGTGTGGCGCGAGGTCGATCTGCCCATGGTGCGGCGGGCGCTGCTGATCGCGGCCGGGTTCGCCTTCGCCGTGTCGCTCGGCGAGTTCGGGGCGACCGTCTTCATCGCGCGGCCCGACAACCCGACGCTGCCGGTCGCCGTGGCCCGGCTGCTCGGGCGCGCCGGTGACCTCAACTACGGCCAGGCGATGGCCCTTTCGACGATCTTGATGGCGGTGTGTGCGGTGGCGCTGCTGCTGTTGGAGCGCGCACGGACCGACCGGACCGGGGAGTTCTAGATGCTGCTGAGCCTCGAAGGCGCGACCGTACGCTTCGGCGGGCGGCCCGTGCTCGACGCCGTCGACCTCGATGTCGCCGAGCACGAGATCGTCTGTGTGCTCGGGCCCAGCGGCAGCGGCAAGTCCACGCTGCTGCGGACGGTGGCCGGATTGCAGCCGCTCGACGCGGGCCGCGTGGTACTGGACGGACGCGACCAGACGGGGGTGCCCGCGCACAAGCGGGGCGTCGGTCTGATGTTCCAGGACCACCAGCTCTTCCCGCAGCGGGACGTGGGCGGCAATGTGGCCTTCGGGTTGCGGACGCGCGGGGAGCCGAAGGCCCAACAGGCCGCGCGGGTACGGGAGTTGCTGGACCTCGTCGGGCTTCCGGGGGCTCATGGGCGCGCTGTCGCCTCCCTCTCCGGCGGCGAGCAGCAGCGCGTCGCGCTCGCCCGTGCCCTGGCGCCCCGCCCCCGCCTGCTGATGCTCGACGAACCGCTCGGCCAGCTGGACCGCTCGCTGCGCGAACGGCTGGTCGTCGAACTCCGGGAACTCTTCGGTGAGTTGGGCACGACCGTGCTTGCCGTCACGCACGACCAGGGCGAGGCCTTCGCGCTCGCCGACCGGGTCGTGGTGATGCGCGACGGACGGATCGCCCAGTCGGGTACGCCACTTGAGGTCTGGCAGCATCCCGTCGACGAGTTCGTGGCCCGCTTCCTCGGCTTCGACAACGTGGTCGACGCGACGGTGAGCGGGGAGGCCGCGGACACCCCGTGGGGGAAGGTCCCGATGCCGGAGGACGCCCCCCAGGGGCCGGTCACCCTCCTCGTGCGGCCCGCCGGCGTGCGGCTCGTGGACGCGTCGGACGGGCTGCGCTGCACCGTCGCCGCACGCACGTTCAGGGGCACCCATGTCGCCGTACATCTGCAACCGGAGGGCGCGCCCCGGCTCGAAGCGGCGTGCGCGCTGCGGGACGCGCCGGAGCCCGGTGACGTGGTCGGCGTGGAGTTCGACGCAGCCGAAATTGTCGTACTCGGGGAGCCCTCAGCCGCATAAGGTGCGGATCATGACGCTTCTCGGGCATGACCGCTACTGCGACGAGATCGAGCTTCAGGTGCGGCAGTTGAGGGATGTGGTGACCGGCGACGGCGCCGATCTGTCGGCCACCGTGCCGACCTGCCCCGACTGGTCGATGGAGCAGCTCGTGCGGCACACGGGCGGGGCGCTGCGCTGGGTGGAGTACCTCGTCCGAACGCGGGCGCAGGAGGTGGTTCCCGACGAGGGGGTTCACCTCGGCGAGGGGCCGGAGGGCGAGGGCGAACCGGCGGCCCTGGACGCCTGGCTCGCGGAGACCGGCGAGACGGTCGTTGCCGCGCTGCGGGAGGCGGGGCCCGACACGAAGGTGTGGGGGTGGGCCGGGGAGCTCACCTCCGGGTTCTGGGCGCGCCGGATGACGCACGAGCTGGCGATCCACCGCGCCGACGCGACGCTGGCCGCCGGGCTGCCGTACGAGGTCGGCCCCGAGGTGGCCGCGGACGCGATCGACGAGTGGCTGGGGATCGTGGAGTACGTGCAGCGGACGCAGCCGCACGACGCGGCGGCGGAGCTGCGCGGGCGGGGCCGCAGCATCCATCTGCACGCCACCGACACCGGCCCGGAGCTGAACGCCGAGTGGGTGGTCGAGCTCGCCGAGCAGGGCGTCACCTGGCGCCGCGGACACGAGAAGGCGACCGTCGCGCTGCGCGGCCCGCTCACGGACGTACTGCTGGGCTTCTATCGCCGACTGCCGCTGGACGGCGGGCGGTTGGAGGTACTGGGGGAGCGGGAGCTGCTGGACTTCTGGCTGGAGCGCGCGACCTTCGGGTAGGCGCGGCCGCACAGGCGTGTGGCCCGCCCCCACATCTCGGGGGCGGGCCACACGTTTCGTACGGGTGTGCGTCAGCTGGACTTCGACGCGCCACGGCGGCGCATGCCGAAGAACACCGCTCCGCCACCGACCACGACGAGCGCACCGGCGATACCGGCGATCATGCCGGTGTTGGAGCTCGCACCGGTCTCGGCGAGGTTGGAGTCACCGGCCGCCGGGGACGGGGAGTTCTCGCCCGTCGTCGCGGGAGCGGTGGTGCTCTCGGAGGCCGACGGGGTCGGCGTGTCCGAAGGCGTCTCCGAGGGGGAGGGGGTCTCCGACGGCTTCGGGGTCTCCGAAGGCTTCGGCGTTTCCGTGGACTTGCACGCCTCGGACGGCGCGGTCACGTTCGGCGAGACGTCCTCGTCGACTATGTTCCCGGCCTTGATGTGGACGCGGTACTGGGCGTTCGGGGCCCAGTCCTCCGAGAACGTGACGATGGCGCCCTTGGCGGTGCCGGTCACCGTCTGCTCGCCGATCTTCTTCGCGTCGGCGCCGTTGGACTCAAGGAAGATCGAGACGGTGGCCTCCTTGCCCGAGGCGTCCGTGTCGGTCACGGTGATGATGCCCTTCCCGTTGTCGTCGCAGGAGGCGACGGCCGAGAAGTCACGGATGTTGCAAGCAAGTGCGTTGCCGGCGACGCCGAGCGCGAGCGCGGCCGAGGCGGAGGCAACACCGAGGATTCGCACGGAACGTGCGGTGCGGCGAGATATGGACACGATTGCCCTTCACAGATTGCGCAACTGCGGGGGGTGAGTGGGGGCGCCCTGTCGTGGCATCCGCTGCGACAACAGCACCCCCAGGAGTCTCACAGGTTTATAAGCGCCGCCTAAGGGCTGTCAATGCATATGCCCTGCCGGGCCGTTGCCTTTGCCTCCTCATTAACCACCGAGGCGTTTGAGCGCTTCCGGAGCGTCCTCGATCCGGTCAACGAGGGCGATTCGGGACTCCATCGAGCGCTCCCGGGCCAACGACTGGAGAAGCGGCCAGGTGGGGTGTTTTTCGGTCCAATGCGCCCGGTTCACCAGGACCATGGGGGTGGGTTCGCCCCGGGACTCGTAGTAGTTCGGGGTCGCGTTGTCGAAGATCTCCTGTACGGTTCCGGCGGCGCCCGGCAGGAAGACGACGCCCGCGTTCGAGCGGGCCAGCAGACCGTCCTCGCGGGTCGCGTTGGCGAAGTACTTGGCGATGTGTTCGGCGAAGGCGTTCGGCGGCTCGTGGCCGTAGAACCAGGTGGGGATGCCGACCGAGGGGCCGCCGGCGGGCCAGCGCTCCCGAACCTCGAAGGCGGCGCTCGCCCAGTCCGTCACCGAGGGGGTGAACGACGGCGCCTTGGCGAGGAGTTGCAGGGCCTCGGTGAGCATCTCGTCGCCGAAGGGGGCCGCGTACGCGCCGAGGTTCGCCGCCTCCATCGCGCCCGGGCCGCCGCCGGTGGCCACCGTGAAACCGGCGCGCGCCAGCTCACGGCCGAGGCGCGCCGCGCCCGCGTACGCCTCGGTGGCGCGCGCCATCGCGTGGCCGCCCATCACGCCCACCACCCGTGCGTCGACGAGGAGTTCGTCGAGCGCGTCCGAGACGCAGTCGTCGTGGATCGCGCGCAGCATCGACGCGAAGACGTCCCCGTCGGCCTTGGTCTGCTGGAACCAGGCGTACGCGCGGGCGTCCGGCGTCGCCTCATAGCCGGCGTCGAGCGCGTCGAAGAGCTCGGCGGGCGAGTAGAGCAGGCCCCGGTACGGGTCGAAGGGCAGCCCGGGCACGGGCGGGAACACCAGCGCGCCCGCGGCCCTGACCTTCGCCGCCGCCTCGGGGTCCATCGCGCAGCCGAGGAAGACGGCGCCCGCGGTGTCCACCGACAGCAGCGCCGCCGTACGGTCCGTCAGATCGACTGCCTGAACACGGAATTGGGCGAGCGAGCCGCCCGCCGAGACCACCTCGTCGAACTCGGCGAGGGACTCGATCTCACGGTCACGCGAGGCGTGAAGGGGTGTCGGCTGCACCCGTTCATGCTAGGGGGCTTCTGATGGATCTCCGCGGCGTCGCGACGCCCAGCACGCCCTCTCGCCGCACCGGACGAAAGCCCTAGTAGCTCCGCTACGAGGACTTCCGCCCGGCACGCCGAGAGCACGCACCGAACGCCGCTCCTTCTCCCACGGATATCCATCAGAAGCCCCCTAGGCGCGCCGCCCCGAGGCCGGCGCGCGGACCCCTGTACCGCGCGCCTGGCTGCCTCGGCCGTTGTCACGCGGGGATCAGCCCTGGACCGCCGCCGGGTCCATCCACATGACCTCCCAGGTGTGGCCGTCCGGGTCGTCGAAGGCGCGGCCGTACATGAAGCCGTGGTCCTGCGTCTCGCCGGTCGCCGTGCCGCCCGCCGAGAGCGCGCCGTCGACCAGCTCGTCGACCTTCTCGCGGCTCTCCGCGCTCAGACACAGCAGCACCTCGCTGGTCTTCGTCGCGTCCGCGATCTGCTTCTTCGTGAAGTCCGCGTAGCGCTGCTTGCTCAGCATCATCGCGATGATCGTGTCGCTGATCACCACGCAGGCACAGTCGTCCGTCGTGAACTGCGGGTTGATCGTGTAGCCGAGCTCCGTGAAGAACTTCTTCGACGTGTCGACGTCGGCCACGGGCAGGTTCACGAAGATCATCTGCTGGTACATGTAAGGGTCTCCCGTCGGTGATGTGCCGTTCGGAGGGATAGACCGGGGGCCGGTGCCGAACTCATCGCTCGGCGCGGAACTTTTTCGTATCTCTCTCGTACGGGGTTCAGCGGATCGGTTCGTCCGGGGATCAGCGGCCCAGGGGGAGCGCGGCCAGCTCGGCGACCGCCCAGGTCAGCGGGGCGAACACGGCGAGCAGTGCGCCGACGCGCAGGGCCGCGGCGCTGCGGAGCAACGCGCTGGGCGCCCCCAGCCGCAGCAGCGCCGCCGTGGTGTCCGCGCGCGCCTGCTTCGCCTCGACGGCGGCCGTCGCCAGGGTCAGCAGCGTGCACCCGGCGACCAGCAGGGCGCCGAGGGTGGTCAGCGGGCCGAAGTCGGGGCGGGCGCCCGTGTACAGCGTCGCCATGGCGTACCCGCCCGACGCCACCGCGCACACCACACCCAGCGGCTGCCCGATACGCCGCGACTCCGTCTGCAGCACCCGCCCGGCGAGCAGCCGCCGCGCACCCGGCCGTACGGCCTGCAACAGCCGCCCGCACAGATACGTGATCGCCGGCCCCGCCAGCGCCAGGCCGACCGCCGTCAGCACCCAGCCGACCAGCACCCCGGCCGGACCGCCCACGAAACCGCCGGGCAGTTCGAGCCCGGGGGCCGCTGAGGCCGAACGGCTCGCGTACGTCTCCACGGCGAGGCCCGCGGCGAGCGCGGCCGCGCCCCAGGGGAGGCCGCCCGGGGTGGACTCGGGGGGCGGGAGCCGGCGGGGGTCCAGCTCGGGGGTGGGTTCGGGCATGGGTTCGCCGGCGTGAGCGGACCCGTTGAGCGACTCGGATCCGTCGTACGGGGCCGGGAGACCGGAGTGATCGTGTTCGACCACGTCCGCGCGGGCGCCGGAGTGCTCGCGCACGTCTCGGCGGGCGTCCTCGGAGGCGTACTCCTCCGCCGTCCAGTGGAAGTCGGGGCGGTCGGGGGCCGCCGTGTCCTCCTGGGCCACGGGGAGGTCGTGCCCGGTGGGGGAACCCGCGTCCGCGCTCCCCTCGGCCGCATCCGCTGTACCGGCCGCGGCGGCCGTGTCGACCACCGTGGATGTTCCACGACCGCGGTCCGCGTGCCGCCCGCCCCGCCGGGTCCCGCGCTCCGCCGCGTTGCCCAGCACGCTCTGCCGCGCCGCGATCCACGTACGGCCGTACGACCGTGTTCCCCCCTGTGGCTTTCCGCCGTGCGGGCGCAGGACGAGCGCCACCGCCATCGAGGCCGCGACCGGCGCCAGGGTCAGCAGGGTGAGGGCCGCGGGCAGCGGGAGGGGCTCGTCCGCGGCGAGGAACTCCGCCGCCGCGCCGTCGAACGGCATACCCGTCAGGTCGCCGCGCAGATGGAGGAAGAAGAGCAGGGCGAGCAGGGAGCCGAGGGTGGTGGACAGAGCCGTGGTGACGGCGGCGACGGCCATCAGGCGGCCCGGCCCGAGGCCGATGGCGGAGAGGCCGGGGCGGGGGCGGGTGCCGGGGTCGGTGCGGGCGACCGCGACCGCGAAGTACACCGTGGCGGCGAGCGGGACGACACACCAGGCAAGGCGCAGGACGCTGGCGGCCGAGGCGTCCGGATGCGCGATCGCGTACCCCAGCGTGCACAGCAGCAGGAACCCGGTGCCCGCCGAGGCGGCGGCGACCAGGAGCCGGCGGACCTGGACGAGGGGCTGGGCCCCGCGCGCTAGACGGAGAGCGAGCACGCGGCCCGGCCTTCCGCCTCGGCGACCGGGGGCAGGTGGACGGTGTTCACGCGCCGTCCGTCGAGCAGCGACACCGTGCGGTCGGCGAGCGCCGCGGTGTCCGCGTCGTGCGTGGCGAGGACGACCGTGATGCCGTGCGAGCGGGCCGCCGTGGTGAGCGTGCGCAGCACATGGGCGCGGTCGGCGCGGTGCAGCGGGGCGGTGGGCTCGTCGGCGAAGAGCACGGTGGGGGCGGGGACCAGCGCGCGGGCGATGGCGACGCGCTGCCGCTCGGCCTGGAGCAGGGCGTGCGGGCGCTTGCGGGCGCAGCCGCCGATGTCGAGGCGCTCCAGCCACTCCAGGGCGGTGGTCTTGGCGGCCCTGCGTCCGCAGCCGCGCAGCATCAGGGGCAGCGCCGCGTTCTCCCAGGCGTTCAGCTCGGGGACCAGCACCGGGGCCGGGTCGATCCAGCCGAAGCGGTTGCGGCGCAGCCGTTCGCGGGTGAGCGGGCCCATGGTGTGCACGGGCGCGCTGTTGAACCAGACCTCGCCCTGCTGGGGCAGCAGCTGGCCCGACAGGCATCGGAGCAGGGTCGTCTTGCCGCTGCCGCGCGGGCCGCCGACGGCCAGGATCTCGCCCTCGCGGATGCCGAGCGAGACACCGCTGAGCGCGGGCGAGCCGTTGTGCTTGACGTGCAGGGCGCGTGCCCAGAGCACGTCGTTGTCCGGCGGGGCCACCATCGCGTACACCTCGTTCAGATCTGATTCACCGAGCCAAGTCCCCCGGACGGGGGAACGAAGGCAGGGCCGATCGGTCACTGGGCACGCTAGGTATTCGGCGGCGGGAGGCCGGACAGCACGCGGCCCCGGGCCGCCGTTTCTCACTCGAACGGACGGCACCGGGGCCGATGTTGATCAGCTGATCAGTTGCGCGGCGTTTACAGCTTCGTCCACGCCTCCGTCAGCACCTGACGGATGATCCCCTCGATCTCGTCGAAGGTCGACTGGTCGGAGATCAGCGGCGGCGACAGCTGGATGACCGGGTCACCGCGGTCGTCGGCGCGGCAGTAGAGGCCGTACTCGAAGAGCTTCTTCGAGACGAAGCCGTAGAGCACGCGCTCCGACTCCTCGTCCGTGAAGGTCTCCTTGGTGGCCTTGTCCTTCACCAGCTCGATGCCGTAGAAGAAGCCGTTGCCGCGGACGTCGCCGACGATCGGCAGGTCGTGCAGCTTCTGCAGCGTCTGGAGGAAGTTCGCCTCGTTGTCCAGCACGTGCTGGTTGAGGCCCTCGCGCTCGAAGATGTCGAGGTTGGTGAGTGCCACGGCCGCGGAGACCGGGTGCCCGCCGAAGGTGTAGCCGTGCAGGAAGGTGTTGTCGCCCTTGTAGAACGGCTCGGCGATGCGGTCCGAGACGATGGTGGCACCGATCGGGGAGTAGCCCGAGGTCATGCCCTTGGCGCAGGTGATGATGTCCGGGATGTAGTCGAACTTGTCACAGGCGAACATCGTGCCGAGGCGGCCGAAGGCGCAGATGACCTCGTCGGAGACGAGCAGCACGTTGTACTGGTCGCAGATCTCGCGCACGCGCTGGAAGTAGCCGGGCGGCGGCGGGAAGCAGCCGCCGGCGTTCTGCACCGGCTCCAGGAAGACGGCCGCGACGGTCTCGGGGCCCTCGAAGAGGATCTCCTGCTCGATCTGGTCGGCGGCCCAGCGGCCGAAGGCCTCGGGGTCGTCGCCGTGGATCGGGGCGCGGTAGATGTTGGTGTTCGGGACCTTGTGCGCGCCCGGGACGAGCGGCTCGAAGGGGGCCTTCAGGGCCGGCAGGCCGGTGATGGACAGGGCGCCCTGCGGGGTGCCGTGGTAGGCGACCGCGCGCGAGATGACCTTGTACTTCGTGTGGTTGCCGGTGAGCTTGTGGTACTGCTTCGCCAGCTTCCACGCGGTCTCGACGGCCTCGCCGCCGCCCGTGGAGTAGAACACCTTGTTCAGGTCGCCCGGCGCGTAGTGCGCGAGTCGCTCGGCGAGCTCGACGGCCTTGGGGTGGGCGTAGGACCAGATCGGGAAGAAGGCCAGCTCCTGCGCCTGCTTGAAGGCGGTCTCGGCCAGCTCCACGCGGCCGTGGCCGGCCTGGACCACGAACAGGCCCGCGAGACCGTCGAGGTAGCGCTTGCCCTTGTCGTCGTAGATGTAGGTGCCCTCACCACGGACGATGGTGGGAACGGGCGCGTTCTCGTACGAGGACATGCGGGTGAAGTGCATCCACAGGTGGTCGTACGCGGTCTTGCTGAGGTCCTTGGTGCTCACGGCTATCGGGTTCCCCACATGTAGGTCTGCTTCTTGAGCTTCAGGTAGACGAAGCTCTCGGTGGAGCGCACGCCGGGCAGGGCCCGGATGCGTTTGTTGATGACGTCCAGCAGGTGGTCGTCGTCCTCGCAGACGACTTCTACGAGGAGGTCGAACGAGCCCGCGGTCATCACCACGTACTCGACTTCCGACATGGCAGTCAGTGCTTCGGCCACCGGGTCGAGGTCGCCCTCGACATTGATGCCCACCATCGCCTGCCTGCGGAATCCCACGGTGAGCGGGTCCGTGACGGCGACGATCTGCATCACGCCCTGATCGAGCAGCTTCTGGACGCGCTGGCGCACGGCCGCCTCGGAAAGGCCGACGGCCTTGCCTATAGCGGCGTACGGGCGGCGCCCGTCCTGCTGGAGCTGCTCGATGATGGCGAGGGAGACGGCGTCCAGCTGGGGACTGCCGTTCCTGGACTCGCGGGAGTCCCTGGGGTCTGCGCTTCGACTGGCCACGAGCTCACTGTGCACGACGTCTCGACAGTTCCGCAAGGCCGTAGCGATGAAATTCGTTGTTTACGGGTACGTGTCTTGCGGATTTCGCAGTTCTGGGGCGACCAGGGGTGTTGAAAACGTGGAGGCACGGATTAGGGTGGGACCCTCAGGCATCTCAGGTAGTGGACACCTGATTCGTTGGACATCCGACAGGAGGGCCGGGCAGTGAGCACCGAGCTGCGTCGTCTGCGCAATTACATCGGCGGAGAGTTCCGCGATGCCGCCGATGGACGGACCACGGAGGTGGTCAACCCCGCGACCGGCGAGGCGTACGCGACCGCGCCGCTCTCCGGCCAGGCGGACGTCGACGCCGCGATGGCGGCCGCCGCCGAGGCCTTCCCGGCCTGGCGCGACCAGACCCCGTCCGAGCGTCAGAAGGCCCTCCTGAAGATCGCGGACGCGTTCGAGGAGCGGGCCGAGGAGCTCATCGCGGCCGAGGTGGAGAACACCGGCAAGCCGATCGGGCTGACCCGGTCCGAGGAAATCCCGCCGATGGTGGACCAGATCCGCTTCTTCGCGGGCGCCGCCCGCATGCTCGAGGGCCGCTCGGCCGGCGAGTACATGGAGGGCATGACCTCGATCATCCGCCGCGAGCCGATCGGCGTCTGCGCCCAGGTCGCGCCGTGGAACTACCCGATGATGATGGCGGTGTGGAAGTTCGCCCCCGCGCTCGCGGCCGGCAACACGGTCGTCCTGAAGCCGTCGGACACCACCCCGGCCTCCACCGTCCTGATCGCCGACATCATCGGCGGCATCCTCCCCAAGGGCGTCTTCAACGTCATCACCGGCGACCGCGACACCGGCCGCCTGATGGTCGAGCACCCGACCCCGGCGATGGCCTCCATCACCGGCTCCGTGCGCGCGGGCATCTCGGTCGCCGAGTCGGCGTCCAAGGACGTCAAGCGCGTCCACCTGGAGCTGGGCGGCAAGGCCCCGGTCGTCGTCTTCGAGGACACCGACATCGCCAAGGCCGTCGAGGACATCTCAGTCGCGGGCTTCTTCAACGCCGGCCAGGACTGTACGGCCGCCACCCGCGTCCTCGTCCAGGCGTCCATCCACGACGAGTTCGTCGCCGCGCTGGCCAAGGCCGCCGCCGAGACGAAGACGGGCCAGCCGGACGACGAGGACGTCCTGTACGGGCCCCTCAACAACCCGAACCAGCTCAAGCAGGTCGCCGGCTTCATCGAGCGGCTGCCCGCCCACGCGAAGGTCGAGTCCGGAGGCCACCAGGTCGGCGAGAAGGGCTACTTCTACGCCCCGACCGTCGTCTCGGGCCTCAAGCAGGACGACGAGATCATCCAGAACGAGGTCTTCGGCCCGGTCATCACCGTCCAGTCCTTCTCGGACGAGGCCCAGGCCATCGAGTGGGCCAACGGCGTCGACTACGCCCTCGCCTCCTCGGTCTGGACGAAGGACCACGGCCGTGCGATGCGCCTGTCGAAGTACCTCGACTTCGGCTGCGTGTGGATCAACACCCACATCCCGCTGGTCGCCGAGATGCCGCACGGCGGCTTCAAGAAGTCCGGCTACGGCAAGGACCTGTCGGCGTACGGCTTCGACGACTACACCCGCATCAAGCACGTGATGACGTCGCTGGACAGCTGATCACCGCATGAACCGCGCGGCCCCGGACGGGAGTTGATCCCGTCCGGGGCCGCGGTGTTCCCCCTCCGCGGTGGTCAGGCGTTCTCGGGGACGCTGCTGAGCGAGGGGAGGTCCGGCTTGCCGGGGTGTCCGGGCTCGACGTGCCGGCGCAAGGCGGGCGGCTCCCCCTTGCCGGGGGTACTGGGCAGCGCGGGCAGACCGTCCGGCGCGTCGGGGAAGGTGATGCCGACCGCCTTCAGGATCGACTCGCACGCGTCCAGCGCGTCCTGGTAGCCGTCGGCCGTCGGGTCGAAGTCCTTCCCGGCGACGCGCACCCGCAGGGTCGCCCTCCCGTCCTTGTCCTTCGCGGCGTGGAAGCCGGGGAAGTACTTCTGGCCCTGCTCGCGCATGCAGGCGGCGAAGTTCTTGTTCGCCGTGTTCACATCGCCCGGGGCGTTCGCGGTCGGCTCGTACGCGATCGCCAGAGCCGCTCCCTTGGCCGGCTCGGCGGGCCGGGACGACGTGGGCGACGCGGTCGTCCTGGCAGGCGTGTCGGACGCCGAAGCCGTGGACGCGCTGACCGTGCCGAGCGTGGCGGCGGTGATCAGGGCGCAGGCCAGGGCGAGGCGTCGGGGCCGGGTGGCCAGAGTGGGCATGGGGTTCCTCCTGGTGGTGGGGCAGCCGTGCTGACGTACTCCACCCAAGCTCCGAGGCGGTTACGGCACGGGAACGGCGGCCCTTACCGCGGTGTAACCGCCGGCCCGCCACACTGACCGGCATGCGTGTGCTGGTGGTCGAGGACCACGAAGAGCTCGCCGAGACCGTGGCCGCCGGGCTGCGCCGGGAGGGCATGGCGGTCGACCTCGCCCTGGACGGGCCCACAGCTCTGGAGCGCGCGGAGATCAACGGTTACGACGTCGTCGTACTCGACCGCGACCTGCCCGGGATCCACGGCGACCAGGTGTGCCGGACGCTGGCCGGCGGCGGCAGTCGGGCCCGGGTACTGATGCTCACCGCGTCGGGGACGGTGGCCGACCGGGTCGCGGGGCTCGGGCTCGGCGCCGACGACTATCTCCCGAAGCCTTTCGCGTTCGCCGAACTCGTCGCACGGATACGGGCGTTGGCGCGGCGTGCGCAGCCCGCGCTGCCTCCTGTCCTGGTCCGGGGAGAGCTGCGCCTCGACCCGGCGCGACGGCAGGCGACCCGCAGCGGTTCGGGGCTCGCCCTCAGCCCGAAGGAGTTCGCCGTACTGGAACTCCTCCTCGGCGCACAGGGCGCCGTCGTCTCCACCGAGGAACTCCTGGAGCGGGCCTGGGACGAGGCGGCCGATCCCTTCAGCCAGACCGTGAAGGTGACGGTGAGCCGGCTGCGCCGCAAGCTGGGGGAGCCGCCGCTGATCGAGACGGTGGAGCGGGCGGGGTATCGGATCCGATGACACGGCAACGGCATGTCGGGCGTGGGCTGTTGGCGTCGCCGACGGTCAGGCGGCTGCTGTCGCCGCGCCGCCCGCGCAGCATCCGGTGGCGGCTGACGCTGCTCTACAGCGCGCTGTTCATGGTGGCCGGGGCGGCGCTGCTCGGTTTCACCTATTTCCTGGCGTCACGGTTCCAGCCGTCGTCGACCACCAGCTCGTACGAGGGGCCGGGACTGCCGGGAGACGGGGGCGCGGCGAGCCCCGATCCGCCGACGCTCACGATGTACGCCGAGGCACTGCGCGCCGACCAGCTGCACCAGCTGCTGGTCGAGGCGGGCATCGCGCTGGCCGTGATGACGGTTGCGTCGGTGGCCCTCGGCTGGCTGATGGCCGGACGGGTCCTCGCGCCGCTGCGCACGATGACCGCCGCCGCCCGGCGCATCTCCGCCGAGAATCTCGGGCAGCGCCTCGCGGTGCCCGGTCCCGACGACGAGCTCAAGGCGATGGCGGACACCTTCGACGACGTACTGGCGCGTCTGGAGGGTGCCTTCGAGGCGCAGAAGCGGTTCGTCGCCAATGCCTCGCACGAGCTGCGCACCCCGCTCACCCTCCAGCAGACGATCGTGGACGTCACGCTCGCCGACCCCGACGCCTCCGTGGCCACCCTGCGGGCCGCGTGTCTGCGGGTGCGGGCCGCGGGGCAGGAGCAGGAACGGCTCATCGACGCGCTGCTGACGCTGGCGCGCAGCCAACAAGGGCTTCAGCGGCGGGAGTTCATGGACCTGGCGGAGATCGTCCGGGAGCGGTTGCCGCAGGGCGACGGCGGACCGCGCGTGGACGCCGAGCTCAACTCCGCGTCCGTGCTCGGGGATCCGCAGCTGATCGAGCGGCTGGTGGTCAACCTCGCGGACAACGCCGTGCGACACAACCACCTTGGGGAGGAGGGTAGTTGGGTCAGCCTGTGGACCGGGACGGACCGCGGCCGGCCCGTCCTGCGGATCGCCAACAGCGGTCGCGTCATCCCGCCCGACCAGGTGGCCGGGCTCTTCCAGCCGTTCCGCCGCCTGGGCGCCGAACGCGTCCGGGGGCGGGGGCGCGACGGCCTGGGCCTGGGCCTGTCCATCGTCGCCGCGGTCGCCGCCGCGCACGGCGGTTCGGTCGCGGCCCGGCCACGCCCCGAAGGGGGACTGAGCGTGACGGTCACCCTGCCGGCGACAGGGACGCGGGCCGACCGGGACGCACCGGCCGCCATGGCGCCCCGTACGACCTGACCAGCCCTCTGACCAACTGATCGACAGGGTGTCGGGTCGTGGAGCCACCGCTCGACGCAGCGTCCATTGTCCGTCCAGGGCCGGGCGCGGGATGCTGCCCGCGTGCCAGTGAATCGGAAGACCTCGTCCATGTCCCGCCGGTCCCTGCTGCGCGCCCTCGGCGGTGGCGCCGCGCTCGGTGCCCTGGCGGGATGCGGGGTGCCCGCCGCGTATGTGTCCCCCGGCGACCGTGCCGGGGCCGACCTCTCCACCAGCGACAAGCGGCTGACCTGGGCGAACTGGCCGTTGTACATCGACACCGACGACAACGACCCCTCGAAGAGGCCCACGCTGGAGGGCTTCGAGAAGCGCACCGGGATCTCCGTCGACTACGTCGAGGAGATCAACGACAACGACGAGTTCTTCGGCAAGATCAGCCCGTCCCTGATGAACCACCAGCAGACGGGCCGCGATCTGATCGTCATCAGCGACTGGATGTGCGCACGCTTCGTGCGCCTCGGCTGGGTCCAGGAGATGGACCGCGCCAAGCAGCCGAACGTCACCAAGTACCTCGACCCGCTGCTCCGCTCACCCGCCTTCGACCCCGGCCGCAAGTCCAGCGTGCCGTGGCAGTCGGGGATCACCGGCATCGCGTACAACCGCCGCAAGGTCGGCCGCGAGATCAAACACGTCTCCGACCTGTGGGCCGACGACCTCAAGGGCCGGGTCACCCTGCTTTCCGGCCTGGACGAGGCGTTCGCGCTGCTCATGCAGGGCAACGGCGTCGACGTCACCAAGTGGACGGCGGACGACTTCCACAAGATCTGCGACCAGGTCGAGAGCCACGTGCACAGCGGCCAGATCCGGCGCTTCACGGGCAACGACTACATCAAGGACCTCTCCAGCGGCGACGTCCTGGCCTGTCAGGCGTACTCCGGTGACGTGATCCAGCTCCAGGCAGACAACCCCGACATCCACTTCGTCGTCCCCGAGGAGGGCGCCGAACTGTGGGCCGAGTCGCTGATGATCCCCAACCTGGCCCGCCACAAGGCCAACGCGGAGAAGCTCATCGACTACTACTACGAGCCCGAGGTCGCCGCCGAGCTCGCCGCCTGGGTCAACTACGTCTGCCCGGTCCCCGCCGCCCAGGACATCCTCGCCTCCTCCAAGGACAAGGACACCGCCGCCCTCGCCGAGGACCCGCTGATCTTCCCCGACGCCGGGATGCGCAAGCGGCTGGCGATCGCCCGTGACATCACGTCCGGGGAGCGTACGGAGTTCGCCAAGCGGTGGAACGCGATCGCTGGGCTTTAGGGGCAGGGGTAGGGGAAGGTGACGGCACGTGTGACCACGTAGGGGGCGTGGACACTCCTGTCCACGCCCCCTGTCCATGCCCCCTACGCAGGCCGGTTTACGGCGCGTCGACCACCGTGCCCGTCAGTGCCGGGTGGCCCGGAAGCGGCTCGGCGTCGTAGTCGGTCAGCGCGACGCGTACCGACTCGGCCGGCTCGGCCAGCTGGTCCTTCACCGTCGGCACGGTGAAGTCGGTGGTGGTGGACCCGGCCGGGATGCTCGTCCACACCCACAGGTTCGCCTGGGAGAGCGCGCGCTCCGGGTCGGGGCCGTCACCGGAGTAGTCCATCAGCCACTGCGGGTCCACGTCCTTGGTGGACAGCTCGGCGCCCTCGGTGACCGGAAGCACCTGGACCGGCTGGCTGATCTCCACGTCGGCGGGCTCGGAGAGGGAGATCCGCCACGTCAGCGTCCCTCCCTCGGTCACCCGGTCCGTGACCGGCGTCAGGGTGACCGCGGGTTCGGGGTCGTCGTTCACCGCGGTGACCCCGCCCTGGTAGGAGCCGATGACGGCGCCGTGCACGGCCTTCGCGAGGAGGTCGTGCTGCTGGTCGTAGCCGTAGCGCGTGTTGCCCTTCACCACGACCGGTACGTCGATGGCGTTGCTGCCGGGCCGTACGGTGACCAGCTTGTCCTTGGTCTGTCCCGTCTCCGGGTCGAGGACGGAGAAGCGGACCTTGCCGCTGCCGTGTCCGGAGACCTGGACCGGGATGTGGTAGGTGCGGGTGCCCGAGTCGCCCTCCTTGACGGTGAGCCGGCCGATGTCGACGCGCGGCAGCGCCGCCGCCGTGACCTTCGGGGTGCCGGCGGCCCAGCCCCAGGCGTCCATCAGCCAGGCCTTGCCGGACCTTGAACGCGGGGTCAGTTCAAGGGACTTGACGTGCTTCAGGTCGAGGCCGGCGCGGGTGGCCGCGGTCAGCGGGACGCGCAGTTCGCGCGCCCAGTAGGAGGCGGTGCGCTCGGTGCCCGGAAGCCCGTCGACCCGGATCCGGCCGAGCTTGGCCCGGCGTCCGGAGGTGTCGGTGACGGCCACGTCCAGCTTGGTGCCGGTCGTGTTCGGCGGCACGAACACGCGCAGCGCGAGGCTCTTGGCGCCGGAGAGGGAGAGCGGAGTGGCGGGGCGGATCTTTGTCGCCGTGCCCGGCGAAGACCACTTCAGCGCGACCGCGCTGCGGCCGGCCTCCTTCTCCGTCTGCCACCACGCGAAGTGCGGCGACGATCCCTTGGCGCCGGGGCTCAGGCAGGCCACGGCCGGGTCGGGGTCGATCGCCGAGCAGAGCCTGCCGCCGGTCACCTTCACCGGTCCGTCGTCGGGCACGAACCCGGCCGTACGGCGGGCGCCGACCGCGTGGGTCAGTACGCGGGCCGGGTCGGCCGACGGGGCCCGCCTGCCGGATCCGTCCAGCAGCGGACGTACCCGGTCGTCACCACCGACGAACAGCCGTGCCGCGGCGGCGATGTAGGTGGCGCCCGCCTGGTGCTGCTGGTCGGCGGTCAGCCGGGTGCGGGTGCCCGTGGAGCACACCGGGTCGGGCTGCTGTTCCGGGTCGTCCCAGAAGTCGTCGGAGGAGGGCGCCTCCGACTTGCCCGGCGTCCACTCGGTGTTGAAGAAGTTGTGGTTGGCGCCGACCACGTAGACGGCGCTGTGCAGGGCGGTGCCCCGGCTGATCCCGCGCGTCCCGTCGACGTACACCTCGCCCTGGAGGTCGGAGACGTCACCGTCGCAGCCGGGGAGGATCGTCGTGGACGGCACGTCGGCGACCGGATTCTGGCCGAAGATCGTCGGTCCGATGAGGACGGTCCCGCGGATCTTCCAGCGCACCGGGCCCCGGTAACCGTCCTGCGCGGCGGGCGGCGCGTAGAGGCTGTCCATGGCGGCCCGGTTGACGCCCTCGCCGCCACGCGAGTGGCCGACGAGCAGGACGCGGGACAGGTCGGCCTTCGCAGCGTCGGGCACGGCCGCCGGGGCGGTGCCCGGGTGGGCGGCCCAGCCGGCCCACTTGGCGAGGTGCTGCCGCACCAGCGAGGAGCGCGCCTGCGCACCGCCGTCCTCGGCGTCTCCGTCCTGGCCGTTGATGCCGTTCGCGGAGATCGACACCGTCACATAGCCCTGGGAGGCCAGCAGTTTCTGGTCCTTCAGGTAGCCCTTGTAGCTCGGGATCGACTTGGTGCCGGCCGGGCAGGGCCACTGCCCGGTCACGTCGTCCTCGGACCCGCCCGGCTTGAAGCAGGTGGCGTGGCGGCCGTGCAGGAACAGCGCGAGCGGCCGCTTGCCGGTGGCGCCGGTGGGCGCGACCACGACGGCCCGCATCTCGACCGGCTGGGCGAAGCCGGGCAGCTTCACCGGGTCGAGGGTGTACTCGCCGGTGGCCGTGCGGTACGAGCCCGGCTTGCCCGGGTCCACGGAGTTCGCCGGGAGTTGGGCCGGGGGCTGTGCGGCCGCCAGGGAGTTCTTCCCTCCCTTGCCGGTGTCGTTGTCGGCGGGCGCGTCCAACCGGCGCCCGCCCGCCAGGACTTGAAGGTCCTTGAGCGGGGTGGCTTCGTCGAGGGCGAGCCGGAATGTACGGCCGTCCTTGGATGCCTTCGGCGCGCCGAGCAGCCGGCCGTCCGCGTGGAACTCGACACGGGCGTCGCCCATGGGCACGGCCCTGTCCGACCGCCAGACCAGCTCACGCGCGACACCCTCCCCGGTGACGCGCCAGCCCGGCGGCAGCGCGCCGTCCGCGTTCGCCGTCAACGGCTTTGCCTGGGACGGCTGTTGGGCCTGGGCCAGTCCCGGTGAACCCGCCAGGGCCGCGAGCACGGCCACAGCGGTGACACCTATTCGCCGGGTACGGTTCAAGGGTCCCCCTCCTCACACTTCGAGCGCGGGCTCCCCGTCGGTACCGGGAGCCCCTCACGCCTCGAAGGAAGGGAAACGGGACCTGTGGGTTGCCTGTGCCGGGGGAGTTGGCCCGCGCAGGGCCGGAATCAGGTCACCGCCGACTGCCCGCGCGGGGCCCCTTTCTGCGCGCGAGACGTCGGCTTCCGGCGGCTTTGCCAGCTCTTTACAACCTGCTCCGCCGCTCCCTCGTCTCTCCGCTCGATCCGTAACCCAGCCCGCCGAGTCACCGGGCGGGCGGACCGACGAAAGAGAGCGATTCATGCGCCGAACTGTCCTCAGCGCCATGGCACTCGCGTGCACCGCCGCGCTGGCGAGCACGGTGCCCGCGTACGCCGACGGGGCGACCCCGAGTCCGGCCGCCACGAGCCGCCCGACCTCCACCACCGCCCCGTCTCCGGTCCCGAGCGCCACCACCGCGCCGTCCGCGGACCCGTCCGAGGCCCCGTCCGCGGTCCCGAGCGCCGCACCGACCCGAGCCCCGTCGAGCCAGGTCTCCGTCGTGCCGAGCGGAGCGCCCGACACCGGTGTGGCGTCGACGGGGACGCGGTCCGGAGCCGACGGCGGGCTGATCGGAGGGGGTGCCGCCGCGGCGTTCGCCGTCGGCGGTGCGGCGGTGTTTCTCGTACGTCGTCGTCGGGCGACCGGGGAATGACCTCGCCCTCCAGGCGTGCCTTCGCCGCCGCGGCGACGGCCGCGCTGGCCTCGTCGCTGGTGGGTTGCGGCGGCCACGCGGCCGGCCGGGCCGGTACCGCACCCTCCGGGAGCACGCCGGCGCCTTCGCGGTCCTCCGCCAAGGCGACGCATGCGCTGGGGCGTTCGGTCCCGGTCAGGCTGCGGATCCCGGCGATCGGGGTCGACACCCCGGTCATCCAGCTGGGGCTGGCCTCGGACGGCAGCGTGCAGGTTCCCCCGATCACGGCGCACGACCGTGCGGGCTGGTACCGGCACTCGCCGACGCCGGGGCAGACCGGCCCGTCGGTGATCCTCGCCCATGTCACGGTCGGCGCTTACGGGGACGGCGTCTTCCGTCACCTCGCGCGGCTGCGCAAGGGCGACCGGATCATGACGCGCCTGGAGAACGGCAAGACGGCGGAATTCGCCGTCAACTCCGTACGGACGGTCGCCAAGGCGGACTTCCCGGCGGACGAGGTCTACGGGAACGTGGACCGTCCGGAGCTGCGTCTCATCACCTGCGGCGGCCCCCGTACCGGTGACGGCTACCTCGACAACGTGATCGTCTTCGCCGCGCTCAGCTCCGCGAGCCCCTGACCGACCCTCAGGATCCCGGGGATCCCGGGCCGATGGAACGTACGCCGACGGCCCGGGATCTTTCCCCAACGAGTGCCCTCACGGCAGTGCCCTCACGGCACTGGCATCACGACGATGGAGAGTGTTGAAACGGTCCCGCGAGACGGCAGCGTCCGAGCTGTTCGCCGCCCTCTACCCGCGCCTGGCCGGCTGGTGCCGCCGGCTGGTCGACGACGACGAGACGGCGCATGAGATCGCCTCGGAGGCGTTCACCCGGCTCTGGGCCCGCTGGACATCCGTGGCGGAGCCCCGGGGGTTCCTCTACGTCACCGCCGCCAACCTCGTCCGGGACCACTGGCGCAAGCTCGAACGCGAACGCAGAGCCGTGCGCCGTGTCACCACCGAAGAAGCCGTCCGCCCGCCGACCGAGCAGGCCGACCCGTCGGTACGGCTGCTCGTGCAGTCGCTGCCGGAACGACTGCGCGTTCCGATCCTGCTGCACTACTACGCTGACATGCCGATCCGGGAGGTGTCCGCGCTGACCGGGCGCAAGGAAGGAACCATCAAGGCCGACCTCCACGCGGCCCGCGAACTGCTCCGCGCCCACCTGGGGAGAAGCCTTGATCACACACTCTGACGACGGTCCGGAGTTCGAACCCGACGACCCTCTCGCCGTCATCCTGCGACCCACCTCCGACTACCTCGGCCCACCCCACGGCCGATACGAAGCGATCCGCCGTGGCGCGGCCCGCCGCCGGCTGCTCCGCACCGCGGCCGGGGTCGGCCTGACCTGCGCCGTCGCCGCCCTCGTCGCGCTGCCACTCCGCCTGGCGACACCCGAGACACCCACGTCTCCTGCGGTCCCTCTCGCCCCGCCGCCCGCGAGCAGTCCTTCGGCCCCGCCCTCCCCGTCGGCGTCGGCGTCACCCGAGCCAGTCAGCAGCCGACCCGCCAGGGCGACCCAGGCCCCAGGCCCCACTGCGACCCCGACCAGGCCTCCAACCAGCGCCACCGTTCCCACCCGCGAGCCGTCGGCGACACCGAGCGCGCGATCCGTCGAGCCGTAGGACTCCGGACCGGCCCGGGGTGATGGGGGTTCATATACAACAATGCGAATAGAGGAGTAGTTTCCTACCCATCACGTTGGGCAAGTTGAGATGGGGAGGCGGTCGGACCGTGACGGTCAACGCATACCTTCGGTACGTCGCCCTGGGCGACAGCCAGACCGAAGGGCTGGGCGACGGCGATGACGTCCACGGTCTGCGGGGGTGTGCGGACCGGCTCGCCGAGCGGATCGCGCGGGACAGCCCGGACGTCCGGTACGCCAATCTCGCCATACGGGGGCGGCTCGCCGGACAGGTGCGTGCCGAACAGCTGGCTCCGGCTCTCGCACTGCGGCCGGACCTCGCCACGGTCGTCGCCGGGGTCAACGATCTGCTGCGGCCCCGTGTCGACCTGGACGAGGTGGCCGGCCATCTGGAGGCGATGTTCGCCGCGCTCACCGCACAGGGCGCCCTCGTGGTGACGCTCACCTTCCCGGACATGGGCCGGATCACCCCGCTGGCGCGACCGGTCGCCCACCGGGTCTTCGCGCTCAACGACCGCATCCGGGAAGCGGCCCGGCGCCACGGTGTGGTGGTGGTCGAAGCCTCCCAGCACCCCGTGATGACCGATCCCCGGCTGTGGAGCGCCGACCGGTTGCACGCCAGTCCGCTCGGTCATGCCCGCATCGCGGCCGCGGTCGCCGACGCGCTCGGCCTGCCGGGCAGCGACGACAGCTGGACGCTGCCCCTGCCTCCCGACCCGGAGGCGCGTCATGGCCTGCGGGCCGTCGGTGCCGAACTGCGCTGGGCCGGCTCGTTCCTGGGGCCCTGGCTCGCCCGCCGGGTGCGCGGCCGGTCGTCCGGCGACGGCCGACGGGCCAAGCGGCCCGCTCTGCTCCCGGTGGCCACGCTCGCCGACCACGGTGAGAGGCCGCCGAATGGTCGTCTCCTTGACTAATCAACCTGGTGTTAGGTTGGGAAAATGGCTCTGCGCAACGCGGTGATGGCCGCGCTTCTGGAGGGTGAGGCGTCCGGGTACGACCTCGCGAAGGGGTTCGAGGCCTCGGTCGCCAACTTCTGGATGGCCACGCCCCAGCAGATCTACCGGGAGCTGGAGCGCATGGAGAGCGACGGGCTCGTCTCCGCTCGCGTCGTGCAGCAGGAGCGCCGGCCCAACAAACGGCTCTTCTCGCTCACCGACGCCGGGCTCGACGCGATGCGTGCCTACACCGCCGAAGTCCCCAGCAGACCGACGGCGATCCGGGACGAGCTGATGGTCAAGGTGCAGTGCGTCGACATCGGCGACGTCGAGGCCGTCAGGGCCGGGGTCGCCGAGCGCGTGGAGCGGTCCACCGCCAAGCTGGCCCGCTACCGGCGCGCGCAGGAGCGCATGCTCGCCGGACGCACCGAGGAGGAGTACCTCTCCACCGTCGAGCGCATCGGTCCCTACCTCACCCTGCTCGGCGGCATGGCCCTGGAGCAGGCGAATATCAAGTGGGGCGAGACGGCCCTGAAGCGGCTCGCACAGCGTGCCGAGACCCTGGGCGCCTCGGCACACGGCTGAGCTCCCGACCGACCCCTACCGTCCTGGCATCCCTGGCGTTCCGGTAGCTCCCGGCAGACCCGCCAGCGCCCGCCCCACCGCGGTCGCCGCCTCGCGTTCGCGGCCCGCGCCCGAGGCCTCGGCAGCTGCTGGACGACCGGCAACCTCGTCCACGAGAAGGAGGCCGCCCGCGTCCTCGGCATCCCGTACGACACCGTGATGCAGGCGGCCTTCATCCCTGTCGCGTACACCCTCGGCACCGACTTCCGCCCGGCCCGCCGCATCTCCCGTGAGGAGGTGCTGCACTGGGACGCGTGGTGACCCGTAACCCCGTACGGAGGACTGACCGGATACGGTTTTGAACATGTTCAAGTCTGGGCGTACGCTCCGGGCATGAGCGAAAGAGCCGCCCTGCTGAAGGGCATTCGCGCGTGGCTGGTCCTGTTCGTCGTCTGCCTGGTGCTCAGCGGCGCCACGGCCTTTCCCCTGGTGCACGAACTGCGCTGGACCGAGGACCTGTTGCGGTCCCTGTCCGTGCCCGAGCACCTGCCCGCCCTGATGGGCTGGATCGAGCGTGTACGCCACGGGCTCGACGCCGCCGACGCCGATTACCCCTTCGTGCTGTACGGCACGGACTGGCTGGCGTTCGCGCATCTCGTGATCGCGGTCGCCTTCTACGGGCCGTACCGCGATCCGGTCCGCAACATCTGGGTCGTCGAGTTCGGCATGATCGCCTGCGCCGGCATCGTCCCGCTCGCGCTCATCTGCGGGCCGATCCGCGGGATTCCCTTCTGGTGGACCGTCGTCGACATGTCCTTCGGGATCTTCGGAGTGATCCCCCTGTACGTCGTACGGAAGAGGATCAAGCGTCTGGAGGCGCTCACTCCGTATCCCGGCCCCGCCCCGGTTCCCGCTACTTGAGAGCCGCCATCGCGATCCGCTGGGCGACCGGGTTCATCGACTCGCCCTTCGCGTCGGTGGAGTTGACCGAGTAGACGAGGGTGCGGGACAGGTCACGGGTGGCCGCGACGACCGCGCTGTAGCCGTACCGGGCGCCGGACTTGAGCCAGTAGACCTTCCCGCCGTACTCGAAGCGCTGGAGCCCGGCGCTCATGTCGGCGCCGTCGATGCCCGAGGGCACGGTGAACATCTCCTCCAGCTGCGGTCCGGGAACCAGATCGCCCCGGAAGAGATGGGTGATCAGCCGTTCCAGGTCCGCCGTCGTGGAGATCATGTCGCCCGCCGCCCAGCGGTCCGCCTGGTTCCAGTCGGTGACGTCGACGAACTTCGTCGTCCCGTCGGCCTGCTTCACCGCCTGGTAGCCGTGGTTGTGCGGTCCGTGGATGCGCGGGTCGGTGCCGGGGAAGTACGAGTCGCGCATCCCGGCAGGCCGGAAGATCCGGTGCTCCGCCTCCTGGGCGTACGTGTGCCCGGTCACCTTCTCGATCAGCATGCCGAGGATCGTGTAGTTGATGTTCAGGTAGTCCTGCTGCTCGCCCGGGCAGAACTCCGGCCCCTTCGCCACCGCAGAGGCGACGACCTCCTTCGGCGTGAGAGTGTCGAAGCGGTGGGCGTACGCGTCCTCGAAGGAGTCGCCGAAGCCGTCGCCCGCCTGGATCCCGCTGGTGTGGTTCAGCAACTGCCGTACGGTGATGGGCTTGAAGGTGGTCGGCAGCAGTCCGGGCAGGTAGTGCTGCACGGGCGTGCTCAGGCCGACCCTGCCCTCCGCCGCGAGCTGGAGCACAACAGCCGCGGTGACCACCTTGGTGGTGGAACCGGCACGGAAACGGGCGTTCGGGTCGGCCTTCGCGCCGCTCACCAGGTCGTGCACACCCGCGCTGCCCCGCCAGCTGCCGTCGGTGCCCCCGACCCGTACCAGCGCGGCGGTCGCGTCCGCGTCCGGGAGCCCGGCGAGCGCGGCGCGCAGGGCCTCGGCGTCGGGTCCGGCCGTCCGCGCGGCCACCGCGGCCTTCTGGGCGGACGGCGAGGCGAACGCCGGTGCGCTCAGCGCAGGCCCGGCGGCGAGACCGAGGGCGAGGGTGGCGACGAGGGCAACTGCGGGGCGGCGTACGGCCATTGAGCACTCCTGAGATCAGTTGATCGCTTGAGTCGAATGAATCGAGTGACCGGTGTGCCGATCGAAGTCGATGTTCATCCTCCGGCCGTACGAGATCCCCGGGATCGTCACTGGGGAGGGCGCCGTCCCCGGCATCGGCGCAAGGGTCGCCCCTAGGGGGCCGCGAAAAACTGTTATCGCCGAGGGGCCCCCGCCGTCTCCGAAGGTGAACCGTCCTGCGATACGGCCCCGTGCGCCACGGAGATGGCGGAGAAGGTACGTTCCGAGGGCGAAGCGACCATGGAGAGGACGTACGTGGACGGGCGGGAGTGGCGCTCCACCATCGCGGCCGCACAGGCCGGTGACCGGCGCGCGCTCGACGAACTGGTCGCGGGCTGGCTGCCCCTTGTCTACAACATCGTCGGCCGCGCCCTGAACGGCCACGCGGACGTCGACGACGTCGTGCAGGAGACCATGCTGCGCGCCGTCGACAACCTCGGCTCGCTGCGCGATCCGGACAGTTTCCGGTCCTGGCTGGTCGCCATCGCGATGCGGCAGATACGCGACCGGGCGCGCCGCCGGACCTCCGAGACGCTCGACGACGGCGCGGGCGAACAGGCCGCCGACTTCGCCGAACTGACCGTATTGCGGCTCCAGTTGGAGGGGCAGCGGCGCGAGGTCGCGGAGGCGGTGCGCTGGCTCGACGACGAGGACCGCCAACTGCTGTCGCTGTGGTGGCTGGAGGTCGCCGGCGAGCTCACCCGGCGCGAACTGGCGGCGGCCGTCGGCATCAGCCGGCAGCACGCCGCCGTCCGCGTCCAGCGCATGAAGGAACGCCTTGAGACCGCGCGCGGCATCGTCCGGGCGCTCGACTCGTCCTGCCCGGACCTGCCCGAGGTGACCGCCCGCTGGTCCGGGCGCCCCGACTCGGTGTGGCGCAAACGCCTGGCCCGCCACATCAGGGGCTGCGCCTCCTGCTCAGGGGCGCGCGAGGCGGTCGTACCCGCCGAACGGCTCCTCGTCGGGATCGCGCTCGTCCCGGTGCCGGTCGGCTTCACGCTCTCGCTGGCCCTGGGAGGCAAGACGGCGGCGGCCGCGACCGGCGTCGGATGGTCCGCCAAGGTGATCAGCGCCCTCACCAAGCCCGCCGTGGCGGTGACGGCCGGCGCGACGATCGTGGCCGGCGGCGCCTACGTCGTGACGCGGCCCCCGGACAAACCGCCCGCGCGGGCAGCCGTCGCGCCCACGGCGGCGAGTACGGCCCGTCCCCCTTCGCGTACCCCGGCAGCCACACCGTCCGCCTCGCCCTCGTCCTCGTCCTCGCCGTCGCCGACGAGGACCGACGTGTACGGCACGGTCGTCGATGCCGTCGACCGGGCTCCGGATCCGGACGCGCGGCCCGGTGCCCTGCCGCACCGGACCGAGTCCGGGATCACCAGCACCGGCGGCGCGAAGGCCGTGATGCAGCACCGCGGAGACGGTGTGACCCTCAGCGGCAGGGGATACGTCCTGGTGCGCTGGCAGATCTCGCCGAAGTCCCGGCCCGGGGCGCTGGTCATGCCGGCCTGGACCCGCCTTGAGGGGAAGCTCTTCCACGTGGCGTCGGGTGGTGGCCGCCGCATGGACGACGCCCTCGCGGGGAGCCCCGACGGCTACGCCACCGGCATGGGCGGGCCGGACATCGGATACGCCGTACTGCCGTCCGGCACCCAGCAGATGTGGCAGAACGAGTACTTCTACCTCGACGGCACCGTCACCCTCACCGTGAACGAACGGGGCGCCGACTACGGCCTGATCGTCTTCCCGTCGAGCTGGGACGAGGCGAACAAGGACGTCGAGACCGGCCCGGCCCAGGGCGCCATCCGCTACGGCCTGGTCCGCGACAACGGCGAGGACACGGCCCCGGTACCGCAGTACCTCACGCGCTCCACGCCCACCGACCCGGCGACGGTCGCTCAACGCTCCCGCGTGTAGCGCTCCTGCGCGGCCATGACCTCGTCGCCGTGTTCGAAGGCCCAGGCACCGAAGGCGCCGATGGGGTCGAGCAACGACCGCCCGAGCCCGGTGAGTTCGTACTCGACCCGAGGCGGCGAACCACCGTACGCGCGCCGCAGCACGAGCCCGTTGAACTCCAGCCGCCGCAGCGTCTCGGTCAGCACCTTCTGGCTGATCCCGCCGATCAGCTCGCGCAGCTCGCCGTGGCGCACCGGGCCGTGCCGCAGGGCCCACAGCACAACGGAGTTCCAGGTGTTGGCCAGCAGATCGAAGGCGAGCCGGGCCCGGCAGTCGGCGAGGAAGTCTTCGGTCGTCACGTACCGAATGGTGCCCGAGCGGATTCCTACTGTCGTCCTGGATTCGGCGACAGAACAGACAGAAGGGATACGAGGCTGATGAGGATCGGGATTCTCGGCACGGGGAGCATGGCGGACGCGCTCGGCACACAGTGGGCGCGCGCGGGTCACGAAGTCCGCGTGGGCGGGCGCGACGCGGAACGCGCGGCCGGGCTCGCCGGGCGGTTCGGCGGACGCGGTGGCGATCTGCGGGCGGCGGCCGAGTTCGGCGTGGACGCGGTGCTGATCGCGCTGCCCTACGCGGCCGTTGCCGAGGTCGTCGCGGGGCTCCGGGGCGCCCTGCGCGACCGGGTGCTGATCGACTGCGTCAATCCGGTGGGCCCGGGATTCGTCCTGGAAACGGCGGGAGGCAGGTCCGCGGCCGAACGGCTCGCGGCCGCCGCCCCCGACGCGCACGTGGTCAAGGCCTTCAACCTCTGCCATGAGGACGTCTGGCGGATGACCCCACCGGTCTTCGACGGCCGCCCGCTCGCGGTCCCGCTGTGCGGCGACGACGAGGACGCGCTCGACGTCGTACGGCGACTCGTGCGCGACCTGGGCTGCGAGCCCCTCAACGCGGGGGAGCTGGCGCGGGCGGGACTGCTGGAGGCGACGGCGGCGCTGCTGATCGGCCTGTGGGTGGGGGAGGGGGCGGATGCCCAGGCGATCGCCCCGCCGAGGGAGACCGCTTAGCGCTGACGCCCGCCAGTCAGCCCTTGCGCAGGGCGCACAGCGCGTCGATGCGATTCGTCGTGATCGAGTCGACTCCCATGTCCAGGAGGCGCCGCATGGAGCGGCGGGTGTCCGGGGTCCACACGGACAGCAGGTAGCCGTCGCGGTGGACGCGGGCGGCGAGCTCGCGGTCGACCAGCCCGAAGCGGTAGTTGAGCCACCGCGGCCGTACGGCTTCGAGCAGCGCCGGCCGCGGTGGCGCGACGCTCGTCCAGGTCAGCGCGATCTCCGCGGCGGGGTCGGCGGCTCGCACCGCCAGCATGGCCGGGGCGCCCGCGCAGTAGTACACGCGCTCTTCCGCCCCGCATTCGCGGATCACGTCGACGATCCGGCGCACGGCCCTACCGTCGGGCGCACCCGGCAGGTCCACCATGATCCGGCTGTCCTCGGTCTCCTTGAGGGCCTCGGCCAGCGTGGGCACCCCGCCGGCCGTGAGCCCGCGCACCTCGTCCGAGGAGAGCGAGCGCAGCGGCCGGTCCTGCTCCCAGAGCCGCTTCAGCGTCTCGTCGTGCAGGAGCACGGGCACGCCGTCGCGGGTCAGGCGTACGTCGATCTCGACCGCGTCCGCGCCGAGTCGGAGCGCGGAACGCAGCGAGTCGATCGTGTTCTCGCGGACGCGGTAGGGGGCGCCGCGATGGGCGACGGCGGTCACGGTGCGCATGGGCCCATTGTGGTGGCGGGTCAGGGCGCGAGCCAGGTCGAGGCGTACGTGTCGATCTCCCCGGCGAGCCTCGCCTTGCCGGCCTCGTCGAGGAACGAGGCCTCGACCGCGTTCTTGGCGAGCGCGGCGAGGCCCTGCTCGTCGAGGTCGAGGAGCCGGGCGGCGACCGCGTACTCGTTGTTGAGGTCGGTGCCGAACATCGGCGGGTCGTCGGAGTTGATGGTGACGGGCACCCCGGCCCGCACGAACTCCCTTATGGGGTGCTCGTCGAGGGTGCGGACCGCGCGGGTGGCGATGTTGGAGGTCGGGCAGACCTCCAGGGCGATGCGGTGCTCGGCGAGGTGGGCGAGCAGCTTCGGGTCCTGTGCGGAGCTCGTACCGTGCCCGATGCGCTCCGCGCGCAGGTCGTTCAGCGCGTCCCAGACCGTCTCCGGGCCGGTCGTCTCACCGGCGTGCGGCACCGACCGCAGTCCGGCCGCGATCGCCCGGTCGAAGTACGGCTTGAACTGCGGCCGCGGTACGCCGATTTCGGGCCCGCCCAGCCCGAAGGAGACCAGCCCCTCCGGCCGCAGCCGGTCCTCGGTCGCGAGCCGCACGGTCTCCTCGGCGGCTTCGAGCCCCGCCTCGCCGGGAATGTCGAAGCACCACCGCAGTACGACACCGAGCTCGGCCTCGGCCGCCTTGCGGGCGTCCTCGATCGCGTCCATGAAGGCGCGCTCGTCGATACCGCGACGGGTGGAGGACCACGGGGTGATGGTCAGCTCGGCGTAACGGACCTGCTGCCGGGCCATGTCCCGCGCGACCTCGTACGTCAGCAGCCGTACGTCCTCCGGCGTGCGGATGAGGTCGACGACGGACAGATACACCTGGATGAAGTGGGCGAAGTCCGTGAACGTGAAGTAGTCCGCGAGGGCCTCGGGGTCGGTCGGCACCGCGGAGTCGGGGTGCCGGGCGGCCAGGGCGGACACGATGCGCGGGGAGGCGGAGCCGACGTGGTGCACGTGCAGTTCGGCCTTGGGCAGTCCGGCGATGAAGGCGTGCAGATCGCGGGCGTCTTCGCGGGCGGTGTGCTGGTCGGTCAAGGTTCCTCCCCGGAACGGCGTCACGGGACCGTGGTCGGCGGGACGCGGGTGATCGGCTGATCGGTGACTCAGGGATCATCGTAGGCGGCGGTCCGCGCGGCGCGGGCAGGGCGTGTCCGACGGCCGCCCTGGACGCCGAGGAGATCGCTCCGGCACGCACCTACGGCCGTAGCATGACGGAACGTACGACAGAGGGGACCCTGCGCATGTCCGACGACGCCGGCACGCCGGAAGCGCCACGCGACGCCGCCACGTGGGCTCCGCCGGACCAGGGGGTTCCGGCCGCGCCGACCGACGAGGCGCCTGCGGGGAGCGCTGCGCCAGGTGTCGATTCGGGGGACGCCGTGTCCGCGGAGTCCGCAGACGATCACGCCCAGGACCTCCGCCCCGAGCAGCCCGTCCCCAAGGTCCCCCTGGACAAGCCCTCCACCGACCGGAGCCCCGAGCCGAACCCCTGGGCTCCCCCCACGGAAACGGCCCCCTCCGGCTGGGCCACCGCGCCCACGCCTCCCTACGCGCACGACCAGCCCACGGTCACCGCGGTCCCCGGCGCCGGCACCCCCGGCCCTCAGCCCTGGGACAACCCTTTCGCACCCCCTTCGTCCGACGCGCCCTTCGTACCGCCCTCGCCCGGCACCCCCGCCCCACAGCCGCATCCGCAGCCGCAGCCCTGGGGCAACCCCTTCGCGCCGCCCGAGGCCCGCGCCCCCTACCCTCAGCCCGCCTCCGGCGAACCCGTCCCCCCGCCGCCCATCGCCCCCGATGGCCCCGGAGCGCTCCCGTACGGCTACGGCTACCCGCAGTACGCCCCCGCCCCGGCGCAGGGGGCCTACCAAGGCGTCCCCGGCTACGGCTGGCCCGTGCTGCCGCCCGCGCCGAGCAATGGCATGGGCACCGCCGGCCTCGTGCTCGGCATCCTCGCGGCGGTCGTGTTCTGTTTGTGGCCGCTCGCGATCGTGCTGGGCATCCTCGGTGTGATCTTCGGCGTGATCGGCCGCCGCAAGGCACGCCGGGGCGAGGCGACGAACCCGGGGCAGGCGCTGGCCGGGATCATCTGCGGAGCGGTCGGTATCGCCCTGGGGATCGGGATGCTCGTCTTCCTCATCGTGGTCCCGGACGACAGTGGGAACGGCGATTCGAGCAACGGCGACGGCTTCTCCACGTCCCTCGTAGGGGAGCAGCGGTAACCGCTGCTCCCTTTCGCTCCTTCTTATTACTGCTGCTCCACTACGGGCCTAGCGGAGCCGCCCCCGCGCCTCCATCAGCGCGAACCCCAGCAGATTCGGCCCCCGCCACCGCTCGGGATCCGCCGCGCGCTCGTCGTCCGCCGCGAGCCCGATGCCCCAGACACGGTCCAGGGGACTGGCCTCGACCAGCACTCTCTCGCCCGTGCCCAGCAGGAAGTCCCGCAGATCGGCGTGCGCGGCGAACTTGTGGACGCTGCCCTCGACCACGATCCCGAACCGCTCGCGCTCCCATATGGCGTCGTCGAACCCGCGGACCAGCCGCCCGGCCTTCTTCGCGAGGGCGGGGTTGGACGCGTCGATGGCGTGCCGCTCCGCTTCCTTGTCGCCGAAGAGCCGTGCCTTCGACGCCATCATCCAGTGCTCCGCCGTCGCGTACTCGACTTCATCGACTACGAACGGTGACGGCCACCACTGGCTGAGACAGCTCGCGCTCACCTGACCGTCCGGCCGCGGACGGTGCCCCCAGAAGTGCAGGTATTTGACCCTCGCCCCCGAGTGGACCGCACTGACCAGCGCTTCCCAAGAATCGATCTTCCCCATGCATGCCACTCTGGCACGCACCACTGACATTCCGTCCCGCCTTTTCCGGGAGGACTCGACACCTGGTCGACAGATTCCGTCGCGTAACCAAAAGGCAACAACGGAATCACTTGTTGGAGTCCCTTTGCTCTGTCAGGATCGGCACTCAAATCGAGCTGGAGCTACGCCGACCCCTACAGCTACGGGGAGGGCGGCGGAGGAGAGCGACATGCACAATCCGGGCCATCGCTTCCAGGCGCAGGACCGTCTCGCGGACGGCGCGCAGTACATCGCGGGCCGGCTGACCAAGGGCACCTCGGGCCGCACACACGCGGTCGTGAACCCCGCCACCGGCGACGAGGTCTACACATACGAGCTCGCGAGCACCGCGGACGTCGACCTCGCCGTCGCGGCCGCACGCGCGGCCTTCCCCGGCTGGGCCGGCGCCACCCCCGGCGAGCGCTCCGACGCGCTGCACCGCTTCGCCGCCGTGCTCGCCGACCGCGCCGAGGAGTTCGCCCAGGCGGAGTCGCTCCAGTGCGGCAAGCCCCTCAAGCTGACGCGCGAGTTCGATGTGCCGGGCACCATCGACAACACCGCCTTCTTCGCGGGCGCGGCCCGGCATCTGCAGGGCCAGTCCGCGGGCGAGTACTCCGGCGACCACACCTCGTACGTACGCCGTGAGCCCATCGGCGTCGTCGGCTCCATCGCGCCCTGGAACTACCCCCTCCAGATGGCTGCCTGGAAGATCCTCCCGGCCATCGCCGCCGGCAACACGATCGTCCTGAAGCCCGCCGAGCTGACCCCGCTCACCTCGCTCCTGTTCGCCGAGGCGGCGACGGAGGCCGGGATCCCCGACGGGGTCATCAACATCGTCACGGGGCTGGGCAAGGAGGCCGGGGAGCACCTCGTCGGCCACCCCGACGTCGCCATGACCTCCTTCACCGGGTCCACCGCGGTGGGCAAGCGCGTCGCCGAGATCGCCACCTCGACCGTCAAGCGGCTCCACCTGGAGCTGGGCGGCAAGGCGCCTTTCCTCGTCTTCGACGACGCGGACCTGGACGCCGCCGTGAACGGCGCGGTCGCCGGTTCACTCATCAACACCGGGCAGGACTGCACGGCCGCCACGCGCGCGTACGTGCAGCGGCCTCTCTACGAAGCGTTCGTGTCGAAGACCGCCGCCCTGATGGCGAGCGTCCGCGTGGGTGATCCCTTCGCGCCGGACACCGACCTCGGCCCGCTGATCTCGCACGCCCAGCGCGACCGCGTCGCCGGATTCGTCGACCGGGCCCGCGGCTACGCGCGCGTGGTGACCGGCGGAGAAGCCCCACAGGGTGATCTCAAGAGCGGCGCGTACTATGCGCCCACGCTCGTCGCCGACGCCGGGCAGGACAGCGAAATCGTGCAGGCCGAGATCTTCGGCCCGGTGCTCGTCGTGCTCCCCTTCGACACCGACGACGAGGGCATCGCGCTCGCCAACGACACGCCGTACGGACTCGCCGCCTCCGCCTGGAGCCGTGACGTCTACCGGGCGAACCGCGCGACCCGCGAGATCAAGGCGGGCTGCGTCTGGGTCAACGATCACATCCCGATCATCAGCGAGATGCCGCACGGCGGCTACAAGGCGTCCGGCTTCGGCAAGGACATGTCCGCCTACTCATTCGAGGAGTACACGCAGGTCAAGCACGTCATGTTCGACAACACCGCGGTGGCCCGGAAGGACTGGCACCGCACGATCTTCGGGGACCGGCCCTAGCCGACGCTCGGCTACGGCCAAAGGCAGACCAGGCCGCGACCACGGCCGCGATCCTTCCGAAAGGGCACCAGAGCATGGAGCAGTACGAGCCCGAACGCCTGTCCCCGGCCACGCTGGCCGCCATGCAGCGCAGTTTCAGGAATGGCAGGGCCTCCCTCACGCGGCGTTCGCTGCTGCGCGCCTCCGCGGGCGGCGCGCTCGCCATCGGCGGTCTCGGGGCGCTCAGCGGCTGCGGGATACCCGCGGCCGGCAAGACCCAGGGCGGCGTCTCCGCCGAGGACCACTCGGCGAAGGAGAAGACGATCAACTTCTCCAACTGGACCGAGTACATGGACGTCGACGACAGCGGGAAGCACCACCCGACGCTCGACGCGTTCACCAAGCGGACCGGCATCTCGGTCAAGTACACCGAGGACATCAACGACAACAACGAGTTCTTCGGCAAGATAAAGCCGCAGCTCGCCGCGGGCCAGGACACCGGCCGCGACATCATCGTCCTCACCGACTGGCTGGCGGCCCGGCTGATCCGCCTGGGGTGGGCCCAGAAACTGGACCCGTCCAACCTGCCGCACGCCTTCGCCAACCTGTCGGACCAGTTCCGCAGCCCCGACTGGGACCCGGGCCGCGCCTACTCGTACCCGTGGCAGGGCATCTCGACCGTCATCGCGTACAACAAGAAGGCGCTCGACGGCATCGAGGTGAAGTCGGTCTCCGACCTGCTCGACAACCCCAAGCTCAAGGGCCGCGTCGGCTTCCTGTCGGAGATGCGCGACAGCATCGGCATGACGCTCCTCGACATGGGCAAGGACCCGACGAAGTTCACCGACGACGACTTCGACGCGGCGATCGCCCGGCTCCAGAAGGCCGTCGACAACGGCCAGATCCGCCGCTTCTCCGGCAACGACTACACGGCCGACATCACCAAGGGCGACTTCGCGGCCTGCATCGCCTGGGCCGGTGACGTCGTCCAGCTCAAGGCGGACAGCCCGGACGTCGACTTCATCATCCCGGACAGCGGCTACCTGACCTCGTCCGACAACATGCTGGTCCCCAACAAGGCACGTCACAAGACGAACGCCGAGCGGCTCATGGACTACTACTACGAGCCCGGTCCGGCCGCGGAGCTCGCCGCCTACATCAACTACGTCTGTCCCGTCGACGGAGTGAAGGAAGAGCTGGCGAAGATCGACAAGTCGGCGGCGGACAACCCGCTGATCATTCCCGACAAGGCCATGCAGGCCAAGTCCCATGCCTTCCGCTCGCTGAGCGAGAAGGAAGAGACGGCCTACGAATCGAAGTTCGCGAAGCTCACAGGGGCGTGACGAAGATGACCACAGACAGCAGCGGCGACGTCCGCCTCTCCGGAATCAGCAAGACGTACGGCTCGTTCACCGCCGTGCACCCGCTCGACCTGACCGTCCCGCAGGGCTCCTTCTTCGCCCTGCTCGGCGCCTCCGGCTGCGGCAAGACCACCACCCTGCGCATGATCGCGGGCCTGGAGGAACCCTCCGGCGGCACCGTCTTCCTCGGCGACCAGGAGGTCACGCACCTGCCGCCGTACAAGCGGCCGGTGAACACCGTCTTCCAGTCGTACGCCCTCTTCCCGCACCTCGACATCTTCGAGAACGTCGCCTTCGGTCTGCGCCGGCGCGGCATCAAGTCGGTGAAGAAGCAGGTCGAGGAGATGCTCGACCTCGTACAGCTCGGTGAGCAGGCCCGCAAGAAGCCGCACCAGCTCTCCGGTGGCCAGCAGCAGCGCGTCGCGGTCGCCCGTGCGCTGATCAACCACCCCAAGGTGCTGCTCCTCGACGAGCCGCTCGGCGCCCTCGACCTCAAGCTGCGCCGCCAGATGCAGCTGGAGCTCAAGCGCATCCAGACCGAGGTCGGCATCACGTTCATCCATGTCACGCACGACCAGGAGGAGGCCATGACCATGGCCGACACGGTCGCCGTGATGAACGCGGGCCGCGTCGAACAGCTCGGCTCGCCCGCCGACCTCTACGAGAACCCGAACACCACGTTCGTCGCCAACTTCCTCGGCACCTCCAACCTCATCGAGGCCGAGGTCGACGCGAAGAACGGCGACGAGATCGCCCTCAAGGCGGGCGGCGGCAAGCTTCTGCTGCCCCAGGCGCGATGTTCCGCGCCGACGACCACCGGCGGCAAGGTGCTGGTCGGCGTCCGCCCGGAGAAGATCTCCCTCACGCACGCGGACGACGCGGGCGAGATCCCGGCGGGCCGCAACCGCATCACCGGCAAGATCGCCGACTCCAGCTTCATCGGCGTCTCCACGCAGTACGTCATCGACAGCCCCGTCTGCCCCGAGTTCGAGGTCTACGCCCAGAACATCGACCGCGACTCGCGGCTGGTGCCCGGCGCCGACGTCGTTCTGCACTGGAACCCGGCCCACACCTTCGGCCTGGACGCCGCGCAGGACATCGACGCCGGTGTCGAGTCGGTCGAGGAAGAGGCCGCCTGATGTCGACGCTCACCGAGGCGCCCCCGCCTCTCGCCCCCGACGCGACGGAGACGAAGCCGCCGCGCAAGCGGGGCCGCTGGACGCCGTACTGGCTGCTCCTGCCCGGCCTCCTGTGGCTGGTCGTCTTCTTCGCGCTGCCGATGATCTACCAGGGCTCCACGTCGATCCAGACGGGCTCCCTGGAGGACGGCTACAAGGTCACCTGGCACTTCGCGACCTACTGGGACGCGCTGTCCGAGTACTGGCCGCAGTTCGTGCGCTCGGTGTTCTACGCGGCGGCCGCGACGATCCTGTGCCTGGTGCTGGGCTATCCGCTGGCGTATCTCATCGCCTTCCGCGCGGGCCGCTGGCGCAACCTGATCATGATCCTGGTGATCGCTCCGTTCTTCACCAGCTTCCTGATCCGCACCCTCGCCTGGAAGACGATCCTCGCGGACGGCGGCCCGGTCGTCGGCGCCCTCAACTCGCTGCACGTCCTGGACGTCACCAGCTGGCTCGGCTGGACCTCCGGCGACCGTGTCCTGGCCACACCGCTCGCGGTGGTCTGCGGTCTGACGTACAACTTCCTGCCGTTCATGATCCTGCCGCTCTACACCTCCCTTGAGCGCATCGACGGGCGGCTCCACGAGGCGGCGGGCGACCTGTACGCCAAGCCGTTCACGACCTTCCGGAAGGTCACCTTCCCGCTGTCGATGCCGGGTGTCGTCTCCGGCACGCTGCTCACCTTCATCCCGGCCGCCGGTGACTACGTGAACGCCGAACTGCTCGGCTCCACGGACACCCGCATGATCGGAAACGTCATCCAGACGCAGTTCCTGCGGGTGCTGGACTATCCGACGGCCGCGGCCCTCTCGTTCATCCTCATGGCCGCGATCCTCTTCATGGTCACCTTCTACATCCGCAAGTCCGGGACGGAGGATCTGGTTTAAATGGCCTTCGTCAACTGGTTCAAGCGTCATTTCGTCGTCATCGCGGGACTGCTGACCCTCGGATATCTGCTGCTGCCGAACGTCGTCGTCACGGTGTTCTCCTTCAACAAACCGAAGGGGCGCTTCAACTACGAATGGCAGCAGTTCTCCATAGACGCGTGGAAGGACCCGTGCGGCGTCGCCGACATGTGCGGCTCGCTGTCCATCAGCCTCCAGATCGCCTTCTGGGCGACGGTCGGCGCCACGGTGCTCGGCACGATGATCGCCTTCGCGCTGGTCCGCTACCGCTTCCGCGCACGCGGCGCGGTGAACTCGCTGATCTTCCTGCCGATGGCGATGCCCGAGGTCGTCATGGCGGCCTCGCTGCTCACCCTGTTCCTCAACATGGGTGCTCAGCTCGGATTCTGGACGATCCTGATCGCCCACATCATGTTCTGCCTCAGCTTCGTCGTCACCGCCGTCAAGGCGCGTGTGATGTCGATGGACCCGCGCCTGGAGCAGGCGGCCCAGGACCTGTACGCCGGTCCCGCGCAGACCTTCCTCAGGGTCACCCTGCCCATCGCGGCCCCCGGAATCGCCGCGGGCGCGCTGCTTTCCTTCGCGCTCTCCTTCGACGATTTCATCATCACCAATTTCAACGCGGGCTCGACCGTCACCTTCCCCATGTTCGTCTGGGGTTCGGCACAGCGCGGAACACCCGTTCAGATCAATGTCATCGGCACGGCCATGTTCCTCATCGCCGTACTCTTCGTCCTGACCTCCATGGTCATCAACAATCGCCGCAACAAGCAAAAGGCGTAACCGCAAGAACCCTGTAGGGAGTTGAAATCATGGCCCCGAGCGCCATGAGCAGTTGGACAAAGTCTCTTGCCGACGCCCAGCCGGTGTCCTACTGGCTGGACGACCCCGGCAAACCCCGTCCCGAGCCCGCGCTCACCGGTGCCGAGACATGCGACCTGCTGGTCGTCGGCGGCGGCTACAGCGGACTGTGGACCGCGCTGATCGCCAAGGAGCGCGACCCGGGGCGTGACGTGGTCCTCGTCGAAGGCCGTGAGGTGGGCTGGGCCGCCTCCGGCCGCAACGGCGGCTTCTGCGCCGCATCCCTCACCCACGGTCTGGCCAACGGTCTGACCCGCTGGCCGGACGAGATCAAGAAGCTGGAGGAGCTGGGCGCCCGCAACCTCGACGAGATCGAGGCGGCGGTCGCCCGCTACTCCCTCGACTGCGACTTCGAGCGCAGCGGCGAGATCGACGTGGCCACCGAGCCGCACCAGGCGGCCGAACTGCGCGAGTGGCACCAGGAGCTGGAGCGCGAGGGCCTCGCGGACGGCGTCGAGTTCCTGGACACCGACGCGGTACGGGAACAAGTCGACTCACCAACCTTCCTCGCCGGGCTGCACGACCGCCGCGGCGTCGCCATGCTGCACCCCGCCAAGCTCGCCTGGGGCCTGAAGCGGGCGTGCGTGGAGCTCGGGGTGCGGGTGTACGAGCACACGCCCGCGCTCCAGTTGAAGCCGTACGGCGCCGGCATGGCCGTACGCACTCCGTACGGCTCGATCCGGGCCCGCCGGGTCGCCCTCGGCACCAACATCTTCCCGAACCTGGTCAAGCGCGTGCGCTCGTACACCGTTCCGGTCTACGACTACGCGCTGATGACCGAGCCGCTCAGCGCCGACCAGCTGGCGTCCATCGGCTGGAAGAACCGCCAGGGCCTCGGGGACTCGGCGAACCAGTTCCACTACTTCCGGCTGTCCGCCGACAACCGGATCCTGTGGGGCGGCTACGACGCGATCTACCCGTACGGCGGCCGGATGCGCGCCGAGTACGACGACCGCCCGGAGACGTACGCCAAGCTCGCGGGGCACTTCTTCACCTGCTTCCCGCAGCTGGAGGGACTTCGCTTCAGCCACGCCTGGGGCGGCGCGATCGACACCTGCTCGCGCTTCTCGGCGTTCTTCGGCACCGCCCACCAGGGCAAGGTCGCGTACGCGGCGGGCTACACGGGTCTGGGCGTGGGCGCGACGCGCTTCGGTGCCGACGTGATGCTGGACCTGCTGGCAGGGGAGACCACGGAGCGCACGTCGCTCGAAATGGTCCGCAAGAAGCCGCTGCCGTTCCCGCCCGAGCCCTTCGCCTGGACCGGCATCGCGCTCACCAAGTGGTCGCTGGCGCGGGCGGACTCGCACGGCGGCCGGCGCAATCTGTGGCTGAAGGCGATGGACAAGCTGGGGCTCGGTTTCGACAGCTGAGCCGGCCCCACCGGGGCGTGCGTGCCGTTCCATGATCCACATGATCCAGAGGCGTGCGCCCCGCTCATTCAGTGTGACCTGGCTCACTACCAACAAGTAGCCGAACCCGCGTAATGCCCGGCCCGAACCTCCCTCTCCCCTGTGGCGCGACCAGCGTCGACACGAGAAAGGGAGGTTCCGCCATGACAGGGGCTAAGACGGCGGTCGAGTGGCTGGCATCCGTAGCCCCGGATCCCGAGGCCTGTCGGTGGGAGTGGGAGCGCAATCCCCTCGGGGTGGCGCTGCTGCCGGCGGGCAAGGCCTGGGACGTACTCATCCTGCCGGGCGAGCTCGGCTATCCGACGCTCGACGTGCTGACCCGGGTGATCGACCAACTCGGGCCCGTGCTCGTCGACTTCGGGGACGCCCGGATGGGTTTCTTCGTGCCCGCGGGCACCGCGGCCCGGTGGCTCGGTACGGGGGTGCGCACAGCGGGGCGCGGTACGTGGATCGTGGTGCCGTACCCGGGAAGGTCGACCGGTGAGGTCCGCTGGCTGATCCCGCCGGACGGCTCGGGCACGCTCACCGATCCGGCACTGCTCGAACTGGCCATGCATGAGGCGGCGGCGGGTCTCGCCGGGAACGAGGACCGATAGCCGTGGCGGGGCGGGACCCCGGCATCTGTCATCGGTCTCGTGCGTTCCAGAGGTCTCGTCACTGGCACAGGTCTTGACAACAGAATTGGTCTGGACCAAGTTGGGCGCGTTCCACCCTCCTGATTCCCCCATGCCCGGAGGCAGTTGTGGATCGCGTCAGACGCAACAGACCATTCGTCCGTCGAAGGCTTCTCGCCGTGTGCACGGCCACCGTCCTGGCCGTACCCGGCCTTGCCGCGCTCTCGTCGGCCGCCCGTGCGGCCGACGCGGACCTCGCCAAGAACGGCGGGTTCGAATCGGGCCTGGACAGCTGGACCTGCACGGCGGCCAGTACCGTCAATTCACCTGTACGGAGCGGCAGTTCCGCGCTGAAGGCGACCCCGGCCGGCAGCGACTACGCGCAGTGCTCCCAAACGGTGACCGTCAAACCCGACTCCCAGTACACCCTCTCCGGCTACGTCCGGGGCAGCTACGTCTACCTCGGCGCGAGCGGCACCGGCACGACCGACGTCTCCACCTGGACCCAGTCCGCGACCGACTGGCAGCAGCTCACCACCACCTTCCGCACCGGCGCGTCCACCTCCAAGGTCACGATCTACACGCACGGCTGGTACGGCACCGGCACCTACTACGCCGACGATGTCTCCCTGACCGGCCCCGGCGTCGACGCGGGCCAGCCCCCGGCCGCGCCCACCGGCCTGACGGCCGGCGCGGTCACCTCCTCCAGCGTCGCGCTCTCGTGGTCCGCGGTGACCGGCGCGACGGGCTACGCCATCTACCGTGACGGCGTCAAAGTCCAGACAGCCACCGGGACTTCGGCAACGGTGAGCGGACTCTCGCCCTCGACGGCGTACTCCTTCCAGGTCGCCGCGACGAACGACGCGGGCGAGTCCGCCAAGTCGGCGACGGTGACCGCGACGACGTCAGCGGGCTCGGGCGGCTCGACCGACCTCCCCACTCACGCCCTGGTCGGCTACCTCCATGCCAGCTTCGCGAACGGCGCCGGCTACACCCGCATGGCCGACGTGCCCGACAGCTGGGACGTCATCGACCTGGCCTTCGGCGAACCGACCTCCACCACCTCGGGCGACATCCGCTTCACCCGCTGCCCCGTCACCGAGTGCCCGACGGTCGAGAGCGACGCCGACTTCAAGGCGGCGATCAAGGCGAAGCAGGCGGCGGGCAAGAAGGTCCTGATCTCCATCGGCGGCCAGAACGGCCAGGTGCAGCTCACCACGACGGCCGCCCGCGACACCTTCGTCTCCTCGGTCTCGAAGATCATCGACACCTACGGCCTGGACGGCCTGGACATCGACTTCGAGGGCCACTCGCTCTCCCTGGACGCGAGCGACACCAACTTCAAGAGCCCGACCACACCGGTGATCGTCAACCTCATCTCGGCACTGAAGACCCTGAAGGCCAAGTACGGCTCGAAGTTCGTCCTGACCATGGCCCCGGAGACCTTCTTCGTCCAGCTCGGCTACCAGTACTACGGCACGGGCAAGTGGGGCGGCCAGGACCCGCGCGCGGGCGCGTACCTCCCGGTCATCTACGCCCTGCGCGACGACCTGACCCTCCTGCACGTCCAGGACTACAACTCCGGCTCGATCATGGGCCTCGACAACCAGTACCACTCCATGGGAGGCGCCGACTTCCACATCGCCATGACCGACATGCTCCTGACCGGCTTCCCGGTGGCGGGCGACGCGAACAACGTCTTCCCGCCACTGCGCCCCGACCAGATCGCCATCGGCATGCCGGCCTCGACGAACGCGGGCAACGGCTACGTATCACCGTCCGAGGTCGACAAGGCCCTGGACTGCCTGACCAAGAAGATCAACTGCGGCTCGTACGCGACCCATGGCACCTGGCCCGGTCTGCGCGGCCTGATGACGTGGTCGGTCAACTGGGACCGGTACTCGAACTGGGAGTTCCAGAAGAACTTCGACGGGTACTTCGGCTGAGGAAGAGCCACAGCGAGGACAGCAGCACCGCGCAGAGGCACCAACTGGCCACCACGTCCAGTGGCCAGTGGTAGCCGCGCCGGATCAGGCCGAAGGCGACGAGGGCGTTGAGGAGGAGGCAGATGATGACCAGCCCCCGGCGGGCGTGCCCCGTACGCAGCCAGGGGAGGAGGAGCAGGGTCGCGGCGCCGTACGCGATGGCGGCGGCCGCGGTGTGGCCCGAAGGGTAGAAGCCCGTGCCCGGGCCCATGACCGGGGGGCCGGGGCGGGCGACGAGTTCCTTGAGGGGCACGATCAGTGCCGGGACGGCCGCCATCAGGACCGCCGCGGCCGTGGACGGCAGCCACCAGCGGTCCGTGCCCGCCCGGTGGGCGCGGACGGCGGCGTACGCGAGGGCGACGGCGAGGACCGGGACGGCGACAGTGATGTTGCCGAGGTCGGCCAGGAGTTCGTAGAACCGGCTCGGATGGACCAGCGAGCGGCTGAGGTGTTCGTCCGCGCGGGCGAGGGGGCCGTGGGCCGCGACCTGCCAGGTGATCAGCGCGAAGAGGAGGGCCGGAAGGCCGAGGAGGAGGAAGGTCGGCCGCCCCGGAACAGGGGGGGTAGTTCCGAGACGGCCGTCCAGATCGGAATGCCGCGCGCCCCGGGGGGTTTGGGGCGGGCGACTGTCCGATCGGTGAGGAGATCCGGAGCCGGAAGCTCCGGGTGTGTGCGCGAGGGCACGACCAGGGCGAAGCTGGGGAGGCCTCGACCCGGTGTCACCCACAGTCCCCTGTGGGCGGGGTGTATCTCTCATCTGGGTAGAACCTACGGCAGGGTGTGGGGCTCCGACAGGCGGAATCGCGTCCCGTCATGCACCTCGCACACCTTCTTCACACGCTCTGACGACGGCCGCCCCACCACCGGAACCAAGCGGAATCCGCGTGAGCGGCGGGCCCGGTTCCGGTGCTGGGGCGGGTGGGACGTCAGATGCGGGCGAAGGCCTGCTCGATGATGTCGAGGCCCTCGTTCAGGAGGTCCTCGCCGATGACCAGCGGGGGCAGGAAGCGGAGGACGTTGCCATAGGTGCCACAGGTCAGGACCAGCAGGCCCTCCTGGTGGCAGGCCTTGGCGAGCGCGCCGGCGGCCTCGGCGTTCGGCTCCTTGGTGTCGCGGTCCTTGACCAGCTCGATCGCGATCATCGCGCCACGGCCGCGGACGTCGCCGATGATGTCGAACTTCTCGGCCATGGCACCGAGGCGGGCCTTCATGACCGTCTCGATGTTCTTCGCCTTGGCGTTGAGGTCGAGCTCCTTCATCGTCTCGATGGCGCCGAGCGCACCCGCGCAGGCCACCGGGTTGCCGCCGTACGTGCCGCCCAGGCCGCCCGCGTGCGCGGCGTCCATGATCTCGGCGCGGCCGGTGACGGCGGCGAGCGGCAGACCGCCCGCGATGCCCTTGGCGGTGGTGATCAGGTCCGGGACGATGCCCTCGTCCTCGCAGGCGAACCACTGGCCGGTGCGGCAGAAGCCGGACTGGATCTCGTCCGCGACGAAGACGATGCCGTTGTCCTTGGCGAACTTGCTGATGGCCGGAAGGAAGCCCTTCGCGGGCTCGATGAAGCCGCCCTCGCCGAGCAGCGGCTCGATGATGATCGCGGCGACGTTGTCCGCGCCGATCTGCTTGTTGATCATGTCGATGGCCTGGGCGGACGCCTCGGCACCGGCGTTCTCCGGACCGGTCAGCCAGCGGTAGCCGTACGCCACCGGCACCCGGTAGACCTCGGGCGCGAACGGGCCGAAGCCGTTCTTGTACGGCATGTTCTTGGAGGTCAGCGCCATCGTCAGGTTCGTACGGCCGTGGTAGCCGTGGTCGAAGACGACGACGGCCTGGCGCTTGGTGTACGCACGGGCGATCTTGACGGCGTTCTCGACGGCCTCGGCGCCCGAGTTGAACAGGGCCGACTTCTTGGCGTGGTCACCCGGCGTGAGCTCGGCCAGCGCCTCGGCGACGGCGACGTAACCCTCGTACGGCGTGACCATGAAACAGGTGTGGGTGAAGTCCTGGAGCTGGGCGCTCGCCCGGCGTACGACGGCCTCGGCGGAGGCGCCGACGGACGTCACCGCGATGCCGGAGCCGAAGTCGATCAGGCGGTTGCCGTCGACGTCCTCGATGATGCCGCCGCCGGCGCGCGTGGTGAAGACGGGGAGCACCGAGCCCACACCGGCCGCCACCACGGCGGTACGGCGGGCCTGCAGCTCCTGCGACTTCGGGCCGGGGATGGCGGTGACGACGCGGCGCTCCTGCGGAAGTGCGGTCATGAGGGGCTCCCTGATGATCTGATCCTGCGCCCCGGACGGCCCCGGCGGACGGGGTTCTCCGGGCGGGGGTGTTTTCGGACGCTTGCCTTCTTTCTTCGCAGGCTAGGGCCGGAGGCGGGGGGTCGGCATGCTCCATGTGGGAGTCGTCGCGGAATTCGCTTGTCCGCGGTGGACATAGAGCGGCGGGGAGCCCGGCGGCCGTGTATCGCCGCAGGCCTGGCCCGGTGAACGGTGAACTCGCCCTGCGGGGGGCACTAGATTGGCCCACGGACGACGCACGGAGCGGCTGGTCAGGGGGCAAGGGCGATGGACAGCGACGGGACGCAGGACGCGCGGGGTACGCATGCCAATCCTGTGCCGCGTCCGGCGGGGCCGCCGGACGTGCCGGGGCCGTCGGACAGGGCGGTGCCGCCGGGCGTGCCCACGGTGCCGGGCGCGCCGCCCCGGCCCGCGCGGGCACCTGGAATGCCGCCGCTTCCGGACGGGTCCGCCTTTCTGGCGTGGGTGCGTGCTTCGCGGCCCGAGGCGGCGCTCGGGGTGTGGCGGTTCGGGCACCGGCCGCGGCCGGAGGAGGAGCCCGAGCAGATTCCGGCCCGGCAGCTGCTGAGCGGGGCGGTCATCGCCTTCCTGGTGGGGTGGCTGATCTGGTCGCTGCTCTGGAACGGGTATCTGGGCGGCTGGTGGGTGCTGCCGCTGGAACTGTTCACGCCCGATTCCTGGCGCCACAGCGGCGACCAGGTCGGGAACGCGTTCCTCTGGTACGGCTACTACACGCTGATCGCCCTCGTCATCATGATCGGGGTCGGGCGGTTGGGCCGTTGGGGGGAAGTGTGGCGGCGTTATGGGCTGCCGGCCTGGCAGCGCGCCGCGCCCGTGAGTGAGCGCGCGCCCGCCCCCGAGGACGACCCCGCGCAGTGGAACGAGCTCCGCGCCGCCGGTGCGGGTGACGCCGCCGAACGGCTCGCCGTCGAGGCCCGCGCCGGGCTGATGCGCGATGTCGACCACGCCCGGATCGCGCGGGCCTGGCAGGGCGTACGGAGCGGGCGGCACAGTCTCGCCACATTCACCGGAGCCGTGCTGAAGGACGGGGCCGCCGCCTGTCTGCACCCCTCGGGGGACCGGGACCTGCCCGGTCGGCTCGCCCGGCACGACCTTGTCACCGGACAGGTGCGGCTCGGGACGACCGCAGACGATCCGCGCAATCCGTACGCCTACCGCGGCACCGGGCTCGCCCTCGGCCCCGATCTGCTGGGAACCTCGCTCCTCGCTGTCGGGCCTCCCGGCTCCGGCAAGACCGGTGGCGTCGTCTGGCCGCTCGCCGAGTCGCTGTGCCTGCACGCGCTGGCCGGGCGGGCCGCCGTCGTCGTGGTGGGTGCCGCGGGCGCCGGGCTCGGGCCCGTCGACGCGTACGACGTCGTCGTACGGATCGGGAATCCCGAATCCGTGTACGACCTCGACCTGTACGGCGGGACCACCGACCCCGACGAAGCCGCGGCCGTGCTCGCCGAGGCGCTCGTCGGGGACCTCGCCGATCCGCACCCCGGAGGCGACAGCCGCCGGTCGACCACCGTGCTCGCCCAGCTGCTGGGGCCTTTCAAGGCCGTCCACGGCCGCTTCCCGTCCGTGCCCGAGCTGCGGCAGCTCCTCGACGGCACACCCGGACCGCTCGGCGCGCTGCGCAAGGCCCTGGAGGACACCGGGCAGGAGTCGCTGCTACGGGAACTCGACGCGCGGGAGCGGCAGTTGGGGCACCCCGGGGATGTCGGCAGCGTGCTGGCCGACCGGGTCGCCCTGCTCGACCGGCCCGCGTTCGCCGGATTCTTCGACACCTCCGGGCAGTCGCGGCCCTTCTCGCTGCGCGCCCTCGACCATCCGGTGCGCGTACGGATCGACCTGCCCGCGCGCGGGCACGCCGACGCCTCACGGATCCTCGCCCGGCTGGTGCTCGCACAGTTCACGGCGAGTGTCGCCGTGCGGGAGGACCGGTCGCTGTTCGCCTGTCTGGTGCTCGACGACGCGACCGGGGTCGTCACACCCGAGGCCGTACGGGGGATTCAGCGGCTGCGCTCCGGGAACGCGGGGGCCGTGCTCACGCTCCGCACGCTCGACGACGCGCCCCGGCCGCTGCGCAGCCCGCTGCTCGGCTCCATCGGGTGCCGTATGGCGCTGTCCGGGCTCACCCCCTGGGACGGGCAGGACTTCGCCGAGGTCTGGGGCAAGGAGTGGACCGAGGCGCGGGACGTCACCGACCGGCAGATCATCGCGGAGACCCCGGCGGGCAAGGCGCTGCACGTGCTGCGACGGGTGATCACCGGCCGGGCGCCGACCGCCCGTGCCGTCACCGTGCGGCAGGTCGAGCGGGAGCGGTGGTCGGCGTCCGAGCTGGCGCACGGGGTGCCGCCGGGGCACGCGGTGCTGTCGCTGACCAATGTGAAGGGGGAGCACGCGCCGCCGTTGCTGGTGGATCTGCGGGGCTGAGCGGGACGTGACGTACGGGCCGGATGTACGGGGCTGAGCTGGACGTATGGGCATGAGGTCACCCGGTGACCGTACGGTGAGGCAGAATTGACACAGGTCGTTCATACGTCGCGGCCAAAAGATCACCAAGATCACACAGACATGAAGGCCTCATGCCCCCCACGCTCGCCTCGCTCGTCCACCACTCCGCGCTCAAGCTGACCGTGCGTGCGGGCGAGGACCGTCTGGACGTGCCCGTCCGCTGGGCGCACGTCAGCGAGCTCGCCGACCCCGTGCCCTACATGGAGGGCGGGGAACTGCTGCTGATCACCGCGCTCAAGCTGGACGCGGAGGATCCCGAGGTCATGCGCCGCTATGTGAAGCGGCTGGTGGGAGCGGGGGTGGTCGGGCTCGGCTTCGCTGTCGGGGTCAACTACGACGAGATCCCGAAGGCGCTCCTCGACGCGGCGGAGGAGGAAGGGCTGCCGCTGCTGGAAGTGCCGCGGCGCACCCCCTTCCTCGCCATCAGCAAGGCCGTCTCGGCCGCCATCGCCGCGGATCAGTACCGGGCCGTCACCGCGGGGTTCGCCGCGCAGCGCGAGCTCACCAAGAAGGCGCTGAACGACGGGCCCGAGGGGCTGCTCGCCTCGCTCGCCGGGCAGGTCGACGGGTGGGCGGCGCTGTACGACGCGTCCGGCGCCGTCGTCGCCACCGCGCCCGACTGGGCGGGGCGGCGGGCCGCGCGGCTCACGCCGGACGTGGAACGGCTGCGGGAGCGGCCCGCGCCGGCCAGCTCCGTCGTGGGCGGCGAAGACCGGGAAGACCGGGTGGAACTGCACTCCCTCGGCACCGGGCGCCGGCCGCGCGCCGCGCTCGCCGTGGGGACGGCGGCCGCCCTGGGGACCGCCGAGCGGTACGCCGTGCACTCGGCCATTGCCCTGCTGACGCTCACCACGGAGCGGTCGCGGTCGTTGCAGGCGGCCGAGCAGCGGATCGGTGCGGCTGTGCTGCGCATGCTGCTCGCCGGGGAGCCCGACCATGCCAGGACCGTCGCCGGGGAGCTGTACGGGGAGCTGCTGGACGCTCCGTTCCGGCTGATCCTCGCCGAGTCGGCGTCCGCGTCGGCCGCGCGGGCGCACGCCGACGGGCACGCGCGCGTGGCCGCGAAGGCACCCTCCGCTGCCGCCGTCGCCGTGCCCGACACCAACGGTGACCCGCTCGGCGGGCTCGCCGAGGTCGTCGAGTCCGCCGCCGCGCGCGCCGGTGAGTCCGTGCTGGTCGTGCCCGACGGGGAGCGGCTTGTCGTGCTCGCGGTGGACGGGGGTGCGGCGGTTTCCGCGTGCGGGGAGTACGCGGTGGCTCTGGAGGCCGCGCGGGCGGCCGTGCGGGAGCAGCCCGCCGGGGACGAGGACGAGCTGGTGGTGGGGCTGTCGGCGCCGGCCGGGCCGATCGCCGCGGCGGCCGCCTACAAGCAGGCCGAGCAGGCGTTGTCCGTGGCTCGGCGGCGGGGGCGGTTCCTTGTCGAGCATGAGGAGCTGGCCGCGGGGTCCGTGTTGCCGTTGCTGGCGGATGACGCTGTGCGGGCGTTCGCGGACGGGTTGCTGCGGGCGTTGCACGAGCATGACGCGACTGGGCGGGGGGATCTGGTGGCCTCGTTGCGGGCGTGGCTGTCCCGGCACGGTCAGTGGGACGCCGCCGCAGCCGATCTTGGTGTGCATCGGCACACGCTTCGGTATCGGATGCGGAGGGTCGAGGAGATCCTTGGGCGGTCGCTGGATGACCCGGATGTGCGCATGGAACTCTGGCTGGCGCTGAAGGCTACTTCCGCGGCGGGGGAGTAGGGGTTTCCTCGCCCCCGCCGCCCCTACCCGTCCCATCCCCAGGGGCTCCGCCCCTTCGACCCCGTGAGTTGTTGGCCGGCTGCGGGTGCGTGGGGGCTGGTCGCGCAGTTCCCCGCGCCCCTAAAAACACGCCGGTCCACCCCGGGTTCCTTTAAGGGGCGCGGGGAACTGCGCGACCAGCCCCCACCCACCCGCGGCCGACACACAACCCAGGGGGCTGGGGGCGGAGCCCCCGGGATGGCCAAAGCGGCGTACCCCCCGTACCGACTGCTACGACTCGGACAAACGCCCCACGGGCGCCGCGGCCCTACCGTTGAACAGGAAAACCACGAACAACACCCCCAACGCGGAAGGGCCGGACTCGCACATGACCTCCACCCACGCTTTCTGGCTCGCCGGCCGCCAGGCCACCGGTGAGACCACGTTCGACGTCACCTCGCCGTGGGACGGTCGCCTCGTCGGCCAGGTCAGCGTGCCGACCGACGCGCAGGTCGAGGAGGCCGTGGCCGCCGCGTACGCCGTACGGGACGAGTTCGCCGCCACCCCGGCCCACGTCCGCGCCGCCGCCCTCGACCACGTGAGCAAGCGCCTGGCCGAGCGCACCGAGGAGATCGCGCAGCTCATCTCCGCCGAGAACGGCAAGCCGATCAAGTGGGCCCGCGGCGAGGTCGGCCGTGCGGTGTCCGTGTTCCGGTTCGCCGCGGAGGAAGCCCGCCGGTTCAACGGCGGCGAGGCACAGCGCCTCGACACCGACCTCGGCGGCCAGGGGCGGCTCGCCCTCACCCGGCGGTTCCCGAAGGGTGTCGTCCTCGGCATTGCGCCGTTCAACTTCCCGCTGAACCTCTGCGCCCACAAGATCGCCCCGGCCATCGCCGCCGGCGCGCCGATCATCCTGAAGCCCGCGCCCGCGACCCCGCTGTCGGGCCTCATCATCGGCGACCTGCTCGCCGAGACCGAGCTGCCCGCCGGGTCGTGGAGCATCCTGCCCGTCGCCAACGAGCGGATGCCCGCCCTCGTGCAGGACGAGCGGCTGCCCGTCATCTCCTTCACCGGGTCCGAGAAGGTCGGTTACGCGATCATGGACTCGGTGCCGCGCAAGCACTGCACCCTGGAGCTGGGCGGCAACGGCGCGGCCGTCGTGCTGGCCGACTTCGCGAGCGACGAGGACCTGGACTGGGCCGCGACGCGCATCGCGACCTTCTCCAACTACCAGGGCGGCCAGTCCTGCATCTCCGTGCAGCGCGTGATCGCCGACGCCTCCGTCTACGAGCGCCTGCTGCCCCGTATCGTCGCCGCCGTCGAGGCCCAGGTCACCGGTGACCCGTCCGACGCCACGACGGACGTCGGCCCGCTGGTCAGCGAGGACGCCGCCAAGCGCGTCGAGTCGTGGGTCGACGAGGCCGTCCAGGCCGGTGCCGCGCTGCTCGCCGGTGGCAAGCGGGACGGTGCCTCCTACGCGCCGACCGTCCTCGCCGACGTACCGGCCGACGTCACCGTCTCCTGCGAGGAGGTCTTCGGGCCCGTCCTCACCGTGCAGAAGGTGGACGGCGAGGCCGAGGCCTTCGCAGCCGTCAACTCCTCCAAGTACGGCCTCCAGGCGGGCGTGTTCACCCACGACCTCCAGGTCGCCTTCCGCGCCCACCGCGCGCTCGAGGTCGGCGGCGTCGTGGTCGGCGACGTGCCCTCCTACCGCGCGGACCAGATGCCGTACGGCGGTGTGAAGCAGTCCGGCGTCGGCCGCGAGGGCGTGAAGTTCGCGATGGACGACTACACCTACGAGCGGGTGCTGGTGCTCACGGGCCTCGCCCTCTGACCCGACCCCACTCAAGCCGACGGCCGGAGCCCACTGTGCGGGGGCTCCGGCCGTCGGCGTATTCGAGTCTTCGAGCCTGTCCGAAAAGACGCTGTAGCTTGTGACAATCGTTTTCAGCTAAGGTCTCCTCGAAGGGGCCCGGCACCGATGCCTTCCGGTGCCGGACCCCTGTGCCGGCTTCTCCGGACCCTCAACCGGAGAAGCCGACGTGCGCGAGCCGCAGCGGGCCGCGCAGCCTGAGGTGTACGTCGTGCACGGCGGCGACGGAGGTGATCTCCGCGTCGAGCGTGGTGTAGTCGTACGGTCCCTTCGTCCCGTTCAGGGTCAGCTCCGTGATCAACGGGCCACCGTCCAGGGAAAGTTCCACGACTCCCTCGCCAGCCGCCTCGACGCTGATCCCCGTGACGCCGTCGCCGAACTCGCAGCCCCGGAAGACGAGTTCGCCCGTCTCGCCGTCCACCGGTGTCACCGCGTCGCCCGACACCTTCGTACGGTCGACGATGACGATGTTCCGCTGCTCGTCGAAGTCGGCCGCGTTCAGGCCGCGTTCGCGGACGGGGCGGGGCGCGCCGGGCTCGCCGTCGAGTTCGACCGTCGCGCGGAGCCGGACGTCCTCGCTGGACGCGCCGGCCAGCAGCTCGTACGCGCCCGGCTCCAGGCGTGGGCGGTCGAGTGCCACGTCCCAGAACTCGAAGGCGGAGAGCGGGAGCTCGAAGGTGAGTTCCGTCGAGGCGCCGGGGGCGAGGTGGACCCGGCGGTACGCCGCCAGTTCGCGGCGGGGGCGGGGCACGGACGGGTCGACGGCGCGGGTGTACAGCTGGGCCACCTCGTCGGCGGCCGTCCCGCCGGTGTTGGTGACGGTGAAGGAGACCGCCAGCGCGCCCGCGCGCTGCTGGATGTGAAGATCTGCGTATGCGAACGACGTGTACGACAAGCCGTGTCCGAACGGGAACAGCGGCGTGCCCTCGAAGTACAGATACGTCTGGCGGGCCCCGATGACGTCGTAGTCGAGGAGGTCGGGCAGGTCGTCGTCGGTGGCGTACCAGGTCTGCGGGAGGCGGCCCGCGGGGGAGACGTCGCCGGCGAGGGCGCGGGCCAGGGCGGTGCCCGCCGCCTGGCCGCCGTGTGCGGTCCAGAGCACGGCCGGGAGGTCGCCGGGATCCACCGCGTACGGGTACGCGGAGACCAGGACCAGTGCGGTGTTCGGGTTCGCGGCGCGGGCGGCGCGCAGCAGGCGCTCCTGGTGTGCGGGGAGCCGGAGCGTGGTGCGGTCCTCCGTCTCGCGGCCGTTGATGTGCGGGTCGTTGCCCGCGACGACGAGGACGACATCGGCGGAGGCGGCCGCGCGGGCGACCGCGTCCTCCCCGCGCTCGGCGAACTCCAGCTCGAAGATTTCCGCGTTCTCGGCGGCAACCTTTACGCCGTCGGCGGCGACAGAAACGTACCTGCCCGTCCCTGCGTGCTTGAGGAGGTGACCGTTCTCGTGGGATTCGGAGGGTTCCAGGTGGAACGTCTCCTGGACGACCCAGCCGCCGGGCTGATCGGCGGAGGCACGGACATAGCCGTCGTCGGCGACCGAGAGATAGCGGCCGTCGGGCGCGCGCAGCGTCAGTACACCCTCGCCCCAGTCGATCAGCGCCAGTTCGGTGCCGGCCGCGTCGGCGGTCAGCGGGGGCAGGTCCGTGCGCCCCGCGAGGAGCGCCGGGTCCAGCGCGCCCTCGGCGCCGCGCACCTCGTCGCCCGCCTCGCCGACGGCGGGCACCGACAGATACGTGCCGTAGGACGTCCTCAGGCGTACCCGGTCCACACCCTCCGCGAAGTCCACGCGCTCGGCGCCGAAGCGCTCGTACAGGCCCTCCAGGGGGGTCGAGCGGTGGATGAGCGTGCCGCTGTACCAGTCGAGCTTGCACTCGTCGGCGAGGAGGCCGACGACGGCGATACGGGCGCCTTCGGAGAGCGGCAGCAGGCCGTCGTTCTTGAGGAGCACGATCGCCTGCTCCGCCGCCTCCTGGGCGAGGGCGCGGTGGGCCGGGGTGTCGAAGTCCTTGGCGGCCGTGATGTCCGCGTAGGGGTCCAGCCGCGGGTCGAACTCGCCCAGCCGGAAGCGGATCGCCAGCTGGCGGCGGACCGCCTCGTCGATGTCGGCCTCGCTCAGCAGTCCCTGGACCAGGGCACCCTGGACGCGTTCGACGATCTTCGAGCTGTCCGTGCCGTGGTCGGTGAAGCTGTCGACGCCGGCGAGGATCGCGGCCGCGGTGGCCTCCTCGTGGGTGTCGAAGTAGTGCTCGGAGTCGACCAGGTTGGAGGGCGCGCCCGCGTCCGAGCAGACCAGCAGCTCCTGGTCGGTCCAGGCGCGCAGGTGCTCGCGCAGATAGGGCGAGACGTGGTTGGGGCGGCCGTTGACCAGGTTGTACGCGGGCATCACACCGGCCACCGCGCCCGCCTCGACCGTCTCGCGGAAGGCTCGCAGATCGTACTCGTGCAGCACACGCGGGCGGACCGAGGAGGACGAAGTGTCCCTGTCGGTCTCGTTGTTGTGCGCGAGCCAGTGCTTGAGGACCGGCGCCGTACGCCAGTACGCCGGGTGGTCGCCGCGCAGACCGCGCGTGTACGCGGTGGCGATGGCGGAGGTGAGCTTCGGGTCCTCCGAGTAGCCCTCCTCGTTGCGGCCCCAGAGCGGGTGGCGCAGCAGATTGACCGTGGGGGACCAGACGTTGAGGCCCACGCGGTCGTCGCGGGCGCGCATCGCGCGGGTCTCGGCCGAGACGGCCTCGCCGACACGGCGTACGAGGTCGTCGTTCCAGGTCGCGCCCAGGCCCACGGCCTGGGGGAAGACCGTTGCCGGGCCCATCCAGGCCACGCCGTGCAGCGCCTCCTGGCCGGTGCGGAAGGCGGCGACGCCGAGCCGCTCGACGGCGGGCGCGAACTGGTGCAGGAACGCGATGCGCTCGTCGAGCGTGAGCCGCGCCAGCAGGTCGTCGATGCGCTTCGCGAACGGCAGCCGCGCATCACGGAAAGGCGGCGTAGGCGGCGTTTGTGCGGTCACGTGGTGATCCCTTTGCGGTGGAGCGACGGGGCGCTTTCGAAGCGCTTCGATGCTCATTCGACCGAGGGGTGGGTGTCAAGACACCCCGGCGCAACAACTCCGTTTCCTCACCGTGATTTCAAGTGCCAGGCGGAGCCGCTCTGTTACGCGATACCTCCGAGGAATCTTGGAATCGACTCTTGTGCACCCCCGAGCGTTCACTTAACCTCGCAGCAACATCGAAGCGCTTCGACAGACGAACGGTCCTCCTCGGAGGGCGTAATCCTCCGACGACCGCTTCAGCTCAGCCAGTTCCACTCAAGACACCGCAGCCGACGGCTCCCCCGCCGGGTGTCCTGCTGTGCGCCATGAAGGGTTGACGCAATGACGCCGAACTCCGCCACCTCCGCTCCCAGCCGGAGAAGCTTCCTCGCCTCCACGGCGGTCGCCGCGGCCGCCGTGGCGGGCGGGATGCCGCTACTCGCCGCCTGCGGCGGTGGGAACGACGGCAACAAGGAGGGCACCACCTCCGGGAAGGCTGCCCAGAAGATCCTTCCGACGTTCGTGGCGTCGAGCGTCGTGACGCCCGACCTTCCGTCGAAGAACGGGTCGGCGGCGGGGTTCACCCAGGCGATCGACCTGAACGCGCTGAAGACGTCCGTGCCGAAGAAGCTGGGCGGCGGCGGCGACCTCAAGATCATGTCGCCGTTCTGGGGCAGCCCGCCGGCCAACGACAACGCGTACTACACCGCCATGAACGAGGCCATCGGCATCAAGACGACCTGGCAGAACCAGGACGGCAACACCTATGACGAGAAGCTGGGCGCGATCCTCGCCTCCAGCGACATCCCGGACGTGGTGGTCGTCCCGGGCTGGAACCTGAACGGCAAGATACCCAGCGCCATCAACGCCAAGTTCGCGGACCTCGGCCCCTACCTGTCCGGCGACAAGGTCAAGGACTACCCGAACCTCGCGGCCGTACCGACCGACGCCTGGCAGCGCTCCATCTTCGGCGGCCAGCTGCGCGCGATCCCGATGCCGGCGTCGTACGTCACGAACATCGCGCCCTTCTACCGCAAGGACATCTTCGCGAAGAAGGGCTACACCCTCCCCAAGACGCCCGACGAGTTCATCGCCTGGGCGAAGGAGGCCACCGACGCCAAGGCGAAGGTGTGGGCCTGCGACGACCTCAAGTGGACGGCCTTCAACATCTACGGCGTCCTCAACGGCAGCGACAAGGCGCTGTGGTGGGACCTGCGGGACGGCAAGCTGGTCAACCGCATCGAGACCGACGAGTACCTCGAAGCCCTGGAGTGGATGCGCAAGCTCTACGACGCCGACGTCGTCCACCCCGACGCCAAGGCCGTCAAGGGCGACGCGTCCAACCGCTTCACCGCCGGCCAGTCCCTCGTCTTCAACGGCGACCTGTCCTACTGGTACGGCTCGACGGCCGAACAGCGCACCCAGAAGGCCGACTTCGAGATGGGCGCGTTCGACATCTTCGGCCCCGACGGCGGCGACCCCACGCTCTGGGCGACCCAGCCCGCCGGCATCTTCACCTTCGTCAGCAAGAAGGCGTCGAAGCAGCAGATCAAGGACTTCCTCGCGCTCGCCAACTACTGCGCCTCGCCGTACGGCACCAAGGAGTACATGCTCACGGTCTACGGCGTCGAGGGCACCGACTACACGCTGAAGAACGGCCTGCCCACCAAGACCACCAAGGGCACCAACGAGGTCAACGGCGCCTACGACTACACCGGCGACCCGGCCGCCTACCTCGCCCACCCCGACCTGCCCGAGATCGCCAAGCTCCAGGTCGAATGGCAGCAGCGCATGGGTGCCTTCACCAAGAAGTCCTCCTTCTACGGGCTCACCATCACCGAGCCCAACCGGTGGACCAACCTCGCCAACGACTTCGAGCAGCTGGAGGACGACATCGTCCGCGGCCGCAAGAAGATCAGCGACATGCAGCAGGCGGTGTCCGACTGGAAGAAGAAGGGCGGCGACGACCTGCGCGCCTGGTACAAGAAGCTGCTCGACGACAACGGCTCCACGGCCAAGTGACCCAGGGCTGAGGCAAGGAGAAGGCCGTGTCCCACAGCACGGTGCCTCGGAGCAGGGCCGAGGCGAAGACGAGTAAGAAGAGGTCGGGCGAGGATTCGCCCGGCGGGGCCGCCGCGAAGGCCGCCGGCAAGCGGGCCGGGAAGCGGGCCGGAAAGCTGAGCTTCCGGCTCCGGTTCAGACGCGACCGCACCCTGATCCTGATGACGCTGCCGGCCATCGCGCTGATCCTCGTCTTCAATTACATACCGGTCCTCGGTAACGTCGTCGCCTTCCAGGACTACGACCCGTACCTGAGCGACAACGGTTTCGTCGCCATGTTCGAGAGTCCCTGGGTCGGCTTCGAGAACTTCCAGCGGATCTTCGAGGACTCGGCCTTCTGGCACGCGCTGCAGAACACCTTCGTGCTGTTCTCCCTCCAGCTGGTGCTCTACTTCCCGATCCCGATCCTGCTCGCGCTGCTCATCAACAGCGTGGTCAGGCCCCGGGTCCGGGCGGTCGCCCAGGCGATCATGTACCTCCCGCACTTCTTCTCGTGGGTCCTCGTCGTCACGGTCTTCCAGCAGATCTTCGGCGGCGCGGGCATCATCGCGCAGACCCTGCGCCAGCACGGGCACAAGGGCATCGACCTGATGACCGACCCCGGGATCTTCAAGTTCCTGGTGACGGCCGAGGGCGTCTGGAAGGACGCGGGCTGGGGCATCATCGTCTTCCTCGCGGCCCTGTCCTCCGTATCGAATGATCTGTACGAGGCCGCCGCCATGGACGGTGCCGGGCGCTGGCGGCGGATGTGGCACATCACGCTGCCCGCCCTGCGCCCGGTGATCGCCCTGCTGCTCGTCCTCCGTGTCGGCGACGCGCTGACGGTCGGCTTCGAGCAACTGCTGCTCCAGCGCGACTCGGTGGGCCCCGGCGCCTCCGACGTCCTGGACACCTACGTCTGGTGGAACGGCATCCGTAACCAGGACTTCGGCTACGCCGCTGCCGCCGGGCTCATCAAGGGCATCGTCGGCCTGGGGCTCGTGCTGACCGCCAACAAGGTCGCCCACCTCATGGGTGAGCAGGGGGTGTACAAGAAATGACCGCCGTCATCGACAAAGCCGCGAACACGCCCGCCAACAGGCCCGACGACAGGCCGAGCCGCTGGGCGGCACCGCCCCGCCCGCCCTGGGAGGAGGAGCCGTCGAAGCCGGGCCTCGCGGGCAAGGGCCTCGCCCTCACCCTGGCCGCCTTCGCGATCCTCTTCCCCCTGTGGATCGTCGTCGTCACCAGCCTCCAGTCGAGGAAGACCATCGACGCGGCCGGCGGCCTGGTGGTGATCCCCAAGGGCATCACCTTCGTCGCCTACAAGGAACTGCTCAGCGGCGGCCAGGTCCAGCGCGCCGCCATGGTCAGCCTCGGCGTGACCCTGATCGGCACGCTGTTCAGCATGGCGGTCTCGGTGCTGTGCGCGTACGGCCTCTCGCGGGTCGGATCGACCGGCCACCGCTGGTTCCTGATGCTGCTGCTCGCCACGATGTTCTTCGGCGCCGGTCTCATCCCGACCTATCTGCTGGTGCAGGCCCTGGGGCTGACCGACACCTATCTAGCGCTGATCCTTCCCAGCGCGGTGAGCGTCTTCAACATCCTGGTGCTGCGGTCGTTCTTCATGGGCATCTCGCCCGAACTCATCGACAGCGCCCGCATCGACGGCGCCGGCGACTGGCGCATCCTGTGGAAGATCGTGATGCCGCTCTCCCGCGCCGTGCTCGCGGTGATCTCCCTCTTCTACGCGGTCGGCTACTGGAGTGCCTGGTTCAACGCCTCCATCTACCTCACCGACCAGGACATGATGCCGCTGCAGAACGTCATGATCCAGCTGGTGCAGAAGCAGGAACGGCCGGTCGGTCTCGCCACGCAGATCAATACCGGGCAGCTGTCTCCGCTCGCCATCCAGATGGCCGTCATGGTGATGGCGCTGCTGCCGGTCGCGATCCTGTCGCCGTTCGTCCAGCGGCACTTCAAGAAGGGCATGCTCACCGGAGCCGTGAAGGGCTGACTGGCGTCAGCCGTCTATCCCTCCGGCCCGCTGCGGCCCCCCTCTGTTCCACCGCGGCCGACTTGCTCCTGATCAGCGGTCGGTCGCGGTGGGCTCAACGGTTCACTCCGCGGGGGTGAGCCTCAAAAACGCCGGTCGTCTGTGAGCTGCGGGTCCGTTGTGGCTGGTCGCGCCCACGCGGCGGAGCCGCAAATGTCACAGCCCCGCGCCCCTAAAAGGGGCGCTGTCCCCCGCCGCTCGTTATGGGGCGCCGCTCCCCTCCTCTCCCCTCCTAGAACGAGGTATGTCATGCGCACGCCCCGCCTGAGCAGACGAGCCGTCCTTGCCGGGAGTGCGGCCGTCGCCGCGGTCGCCGGTCTCCCCGCGCTGGGGTCCCAGGCGCAGGCCGCCGAAGCCGCCGCCACCCCCTCCTACCGCTGGCGCAACGCCGTCATCGGTGGCACGGGCTTCGTCACCGGTGTGCTGTTCCACCCGGCCGTACGCGGGCTCGTCTACGCCCGCACCGATATCGGCGGCGCCTTCCGCTGGGACAACGCGACCGCGCAGTGGACCCCGCTCATCGACCACCTGGGCTGGGACGACTGGAACCTCCTCGGCGTCGAGGCGCTCGCCGTCGACCCCGCGCACCCCGACCGGCTGTACCTCGCCGTCGGCACCTACGCCCAGTCGTGGGCGAGCAACGGCGCGGTCCTGCGCTCCGACGACCGCGGGGCCACCTGGACGCGTACCGACCTGTCGGTGAAGCTCGGCGCGAACGAGGACGGGCGTGGGGCCGGGGAGCGGCTCCTCGTCGACCCGCGCGACAGCGACACCCTGTGGCTGGGCACCCGGCACGACGGACTGCTCAAGTCGACCGACCGCGGTGCCACGTGGGCAGCCGTCAGCGGCTTCCCGGCGACCGCGAGCTCCTCCGGGCAGGGCGTCACCTTCCTGGTCGCGGCCGGGCGCACCGTCTACGCCGGCTGGGGCGACGGCGACGGCACCTCGGGCACGGCGAACCTGTACCGCACGGCCGACGGCACGACCTGGGAGGCCGTACCCGGGCAGCCGTCCGGCACCTCCGCCAAGGTCCCGCTCCGCGCCGCGTACGACACGCACACCCGCGAGCTGTACGTGACGTACGGCAACGCGCCCGGGCCCAACGGCCAGTCCGACGGCAGCGTGCACAAGCTGCGCACCGCCACCGGCAAGTGGACCGATGTGAGCCCCGTGAAGCCGGGCGGCACCACGTCCGACGGATCGGCGGACACCTTCGCCTACGGGGGCGTGGCGACCGACGCCTGCCGTGCGGGCACCGTCGTCGTCTCGACCAACAGCCGGTGGGCCGACGGCGACACCGTCTTCCGGTCCACCGACGGCGGCCGTACCTGGACGTCCCTCAAGGACGCGGCCGTGTTCGACGTATCCGAGACTCCTTTCCTCAACTGGGGTGGCGACAAGCCCAAGTTCGGCTGGTGGATCCAGGCGGTCGCCGTCGACCCGTACGACTCGAAGCACATCGTGTACGGGACCGGCGCGACCCTCTACGGCACCCGTGACCTCAAGAACTGGGCACCGCAGATCCGCGGCCTGGAGGAGACGGCCGTGCGCCAGCTGATCTCGCCCCCGGCCGGGGAGGCGCATCTGCTCAGCGGGCTCGGGGACATCGGCGTGATGTACCACGAGCGGCTCACGGCGTCTCCGTCGCGCGGCATGGCGGCGAACCCCGTGTTCGGGTCGGCGACGGGACTCGCGCAGGCCGCGGCCAAGCCGTCGTACGTCGTCCGGGCGGGCTGGGGCGACAACGGCAACGGCGCGTACTCCCACGACGGCGGGCAGACCTGGGCGCCCTTCGCGGGACAGCCCGACATCGCCAAGAGCGCACCGGGGCCGATCGCCACCAGTGCCGACGGCGGTACGCTGCTGTGGTCCTTCGTGCACTGGGACGGCACGAAGTACGCGGCTCACCGCTCGACGGACAACGGCGCGACCTGGTCCGAGGTCTCCTCCTTCCCGAAGGGCGCCACGCCGGTCGCCGACCCGGCCGACCCGACGCTCTTCTACGCATACGACACCGACACAGGAACGCTATACGCCAGCACTGACAGTGGCCTCTCCTTCACCAAGCGTGCGGAGGGGCTGCCGTCCGGCGACAGCCAGTTCAAGCTGGTCGCGGCGCCCGGGCGCTCCGGTGACCTGTGGCTCTCCGTCAAGTGGAACGGGCTCTACCGGTCCACCGACGGTGGCGCGAGCTTCGCCAAGGTCGCCAGCTGCTGGGCCTCGTACACCCTCGGGTTCGGCAAGGCGGCCGACGGCGCGGACTACCCGGCGATCTACCAGGTCGGCGCGACGGAGACCATCACCGCCGTCTACCGCTCCGACGACGCGGCCAAGACCTGGGTCCGCATCAACGACGACGCCCACCAGTGGGGCTGGATCGGCGAGGTCATCACCGGCGACCCGCGCGTGTACGGCCGGGTGTACCTCGGCACGAACGGGCGCGGCATCCAGTACGGGGAGTCCGTCTGATGCCCACGGACAAGGAATCCACGGCCACGGACAAGGGACTGACGTCCACCGACACGGGACCGAGCCTGAGCGACGCCACCCGCGGCCGCATTCTCTTCGGCGGCGACTACAACCCCGAGCAGTGGCCCGAGGAGACCTGGCATGAGGACGTACGCCTCATGAAGGAGGCGGGCGTCAACTCCGTCACCGTCGGCGTCTTCTCCTGGGCCAAGCTCGAACCCACCCCAGGGGCAAGGGAGTTCGGCTGGCTCGACCGGCTGATGGACCTGCTGCACGACAACGGCATCGGCGTCGTCCTGGCCACCCCCACCTCCTCGCCCCCGCCGTGGATGGGCCGGCTCCATCCGGAGACGTTGCCCCGCGACGAGGACGGCCGGATCGAGTGGTGGGGCGGCCGCCAGCACTTCGCCCACTCCAGCGCCGTCTACCGGCGTTACGCCGCCGCCATCACCGAGGACCTCGCCGCCCGCTATGGCGGCCACCCCGCCCTCACGATGTGGCACATCAACAACGAGTACTGCACCTTCGACTGGAGCGACACGGCCGCTGCCGCCTTCCGCCGCTGGCTCCAAAACAAGTACGAGACACTCGACGCCCTCAACACCGCCTGGGGCACGGCCTTCTGGAGCCAGGGCTACGACATCTGGGAGGGCGTCCTCCCGCCGCGCCACGCCCACTACATGAACAACCCCACCCAGGTGCTCGACTTCAAGCGCTTCACCTCCGACGCGCTCATGGAGTGCTTCGTCGCCGAGCGGGACATCGTCGCCCGGCACACCCCGCACATACCGGTGACCAGCAACTTCATGCCGTTCTGGCAGGGCCAGGACGCCTGGGAGTGGGCCGAGCGGGAGGATGTCGTATCGGTCGACATCTATCCGGACCCGCGCGATCCGTTCGGCGGCCAGTACTCCGCGCTGATCCACGACATGACCCGCTCCCAGGCCCGCGGCGGCCCCTGGATGATCATGGAACAGGCCGCGGGGCCGGTCAACTGGCGCGGCGTCAACCACCCCAAGCCGCACGGCCTCAACCGCCTCTGGTCCCTCCAGGCCGTGGCCCGCGGCGCCGACGCCGTCTGCTACTTCCAGTGGCGCCAGTCCCGGCAGGGCGCGGAGAAGTTCCACTCCGGCATGGTCAGCCACGCGGGGGAGCGAGGCCGCACCTTCCAGGAGGTCAAGCGGATCGGCGCCGAACTCGCCCTGCTGAGCCCCAAAGTGGCAGACAGTCAGGTGCGCGGAAGCGATGTCGCCGTACTGCTCGACTGGAACGCCTGGTGGGCGAGTCAGCAGGCCGGCCGGCTGTCCTCCGAGATCGACTACCCGGCCGTCGTACGCGCCTGGCACCGCGCCCTGTGGGAGGCGAACACCACCGCGTCCTTCGCCCACCCCGAGCACGACCTGTCCGCGTACAAGCTCGTCGTCGTACCGCAGTCGTATCTCCTGACCGACGCGGCGATCGACAACCTCGTGGCGTACGTACGCGACGGTGGCACCCTCGTCTCCGGCTTCCTCACCGGTGTCGCCGACGAGGACGACCGGGTGCGCCCCGGCGGCATGGACGAGCGGCTCCGTGAACTCTTCGGCATCCGGACGCTCCACGAGTGGTGGCCGCTCGACGCCGACGAGAAGGCCGACGCCGAGGGCTTCCGCGGCACCCTGTGGTCCGAGGAGATCGAGGCGGCGGACGACGTCGACTCCGTCGTCCCGTACAAGGGCGGCGAGCTCGACGGTCTGCCCGCGGTGCTGCGCAAGGGGCGGGCCTGGTACCTCTCCACCCTGCCCGAGCCCGACGCGCTGCGGACGCTGATCGCCTCGATCGCCGAGGGTGCGGGCGTCCGGCCGCCGCTCGACGGCCTTCCGGCGGGCGTGGAGGCCGTACGCCGCGGTGATCTGCTGTTCCTGCTCCATCATGGGCGGGACACGGTCACCGTGCCCGTGCCCGGCCGCCATCGCGACCTGCTGACCGGCGAGCACGTCACCGGAGACGTGGAGCTCGGGCGGTACGGGGTGGCCGTGCTGGAGGCGGCTCCATGAGCGAGCCCGTCCACGCGCCTGTTCAGGAGCCCACGCACGAGCCCACGTACGAGCCCGTCCCTGAGCCTGTTCACGGCACCTGGGAGTCGATGCCCGCCGCCCGCTGGGAGGACGCCTTCCTGAGCGGGAACGGCACGCACGGCGTCATGGTGTTCGGTGATCCGAACGACGACCGGGTTGTCGTCAACCATCACAGCCTGATCCGCCCGAACGGCAGCGCGGACGCCCGTCCGCCCGCGCTCGCCCACCGGCTGCCGGAGATACAGGACCGGTTGCTGGCCGGGGACGTCACGGCGGGGGAGGAGTTCACCGACGGGCGGCCGCTGCTGTGGGTGCAGCCCTTCCACCCGGCGTTCCAGGTGCGGCTGTGCCGCGCGGCCACGGAGTGGCGTGCGTACCGGCGGGAGGTCGACTTCTCCACCGGAGTCGTCGGCGCCGAGCACGGTGGGTGGCGCAGCGAGGTCTTCGTCTCACGTGCCGACGACGTCGTGGTCCAGTACGTCACCGAACCCGGCCTCACCGTCGACGTGACGCTCGACCACCGACTGCCGGGCGCACCCGGCGACTTGGCGGTGGGACACAGTGCCGTGCTCACCGCCGAGGGCGCCGTGCTGACCCTGCGTGCCCGCTACCCGGACAGCGACCTGGCGTACACCGGAGTCACCCTCGCCGTGGTCACCGGCGGCCGGACCCGTACCGCGCTCTCCGGAGTACGGGTCGAGGGCGCCCGCTCGTTGCTCCTGCTCACCCGCGTACGGCGGCACACGGGCGAACTGGACGCCCTCGCCGAGGCCCGTGAGCTGAGGGCCCTGCTGCCCGGCGCCCCTTCCGAGGCGGGCGCCTCCGCCGAGGCCGACGCCGCCGAGGCCGCGTACGCCCACCTCCTCGCCCGCCACACCGCCCTCCACCGCCCCGCCTACCTCCGAACCGCCCTCGATCTGCACGCCGACGGCACCGAACGGGCGCTCCCCGGCTCGGAGTTGGTCCGTCTGCCCAAGAGCCCGGCGCTCCTGGAGCGGCTCTTCGCGGCCGGCCGCTACCACCTGCTGTCCGCCGCAGGGACGCTGCCGCCGCGGCTCACCGGACTGTGGACCGGCGACTGGGACACCGCCTGGTCCGGGGCGTTCACCACGGACGCCAACCTCAATCTCCAGACCGCGTCGGCCGCCGCTGCGGCGCTCCCCGAAGTCACCGAGGCCCATGCCGCCCTGATCCACGGGCAGTTGCCCCACTGGCGCGACAACGCCCGCGCGATCTTCGGCACACGGGGAGTCGTCGCCCCCGCGCACACCGACGGCGAGTCCGGGCACATCTACCACCTCAGCCGCGAATACCCCCTGCACGCGTGGACCGCCGGCGCCGACTGGCTCCTGAAGCCGCTTGTGGACCACGACGAGACCCGCGGCGCACGCGACCCGCGGCTGGCCGCCGCGCTCGCCGAAGTGGCGTACTTCTACGAGGACTTCCTCACCCGGACCGACGACGCCGGACACCTCGTGATCGTGCCGTCGTACTCCCCGGAGAACCGTCCCGCCCACGCGAGCTGGATCACCCTCAACGCCGCCATGGACCTCTCCGCGGCCCGCCACGCCCTGCGCACGGCGGCCGACTACCACCCCGGACCCGACGCCGAGCGCTGGCGCGCGCTCGCCGACCGGCTGCCGACGCACCGCGTCAACGCCGAGGGCGCGCTGGCCGAGTGGGCCTGGCCCGGCCTCGACGACACCTACGACCACCGCCACCTCAGCCACCTCTACGGCGTCTGGCCGCTCGACGAGATCAATCCGTACGACACCCCGGAACTGGCCTCGGCCGCCCATCGCGCGCTCGAACTGCGCGGCGCCGAGAACGACTCCGCGCACGGCCACCTCCACCACGCCCTGGTGGCGGCCCGGCTGAGGGACGGAGAGCGGGTCGCGGGAGCCCTGGACAACGTCCTGGCCGGGGACTTCTTCCACGTCTCCCTGATGAGCGGGCACTACCCGAACCGGCACGTCTACAACGCGGACGCCGCCCACACGCTCCCGGCCGTGCTCATCGAGATGCTGATCCAGTCCACCCCGGACCGGCTCGTCCTCCTGCCCGCGGTCCCCGCCGCGTACCCGAGCGGCGAACTCCGCGGTATCCGCACGAGGTTCGGCGCCGAGGTCGACCTCACGTGGAACCCGGACGGTGCCACGGCCGTGGTCCGGCCGGGCCGCACCTGCCGCATCGAACTCATGACTTCCACCGGCGCGCGACCGCTCTCCCTGAGCGCCGGCGAAGACCGCGTCCTCACCCTGGGGCCGCGGTAACACCCCCCTGATCCCCCCCATCCATGGAAGGGACACCATGGCACGTCGCACTCTGAACAGGATCACCAAGGCCCTCATCGCCCCCGCGCTCGCGCTCGGTGCGACCATCGGCCTCGCCTCCGCCCCCGCCCAGGCAGCCGTCTGGAGCTCCTGCGACCAGTGGGGCAACACCACCCTCGACGGGTACACGCTCTACAACAACATCTGGGGCTCCGGCGCCGGCAGCCAGTGCATCTGGGCCAACTCCGGCACCAACTGGGGAGTTTGGGCCAACCACCCGGTCACGAGCGGCATCAAGTCGTACCCCAACTCCAAGAAGGTCGTCGGCAAGACGATCGCGTCGCTGTCGTCCCTCACCAGCACGTACAACGTGACCGTTCCGTCGTCCGGCGACTACAACACGTCGTACGACATCTGGGACACCGACTACGACTACGAGACCATGCTCTGGGTCAACTACAACGGGAACGTCGGCGCGCTCGGCACCTCCCAGGGCACCCTCACGCTCAACGGCAACACGTGGACCGTCTACAAGGGCAACAACGGCGCGAACGACGTCTTCTCGTTCCTGCGCTCCTCGGACTCCACGGCCGGCACCATCAACATCCTGCCGATCCTGAAGTGGATCGCGAACACCAAGGGCTGGATGTCGAGCAGCGAGACCATCGGTGACGTGCAGTTCGGCTTCGAGATCACCTCGTCCTCGGGCGGTCTCGACTTCGTCACCAACAACCTGACGGTCAGCAGCAGTTGACCGAACGGTAGCCGTGCAGCCGAACGGTAGCCGCGCATGAGAGTGCGGCCGGTCCCTCCCCCGGGACCGGCCGCACTTCCCTTTTCCGCGTGGCTACTCCGCTACGGGCAGCCGCGCCGCGTCCCGCAGGAACAGCGGGATGCGGTCCAGCGGGGCGTCGACGGTCACGGCCGCGCCCCCTTCGTACGTCTCACCGGTCCACGCGTCCGTCCAGTACGCGCCGGCCGGGAGGTACGCCGTACGGGCCGTCGCGCCCGCCGTCAGCACCGGCGCGACCAGCAGATCCGGGCCGAAGAGGTACGCGTCGTCCACCGACCAGGTGGCCTGGTCGTCCGGGAACTCCAGGAACAGCGGGCGCATCACCGGCAGCCCCTCCTCGTGGGCCTCCCGCATGACGTCCAGTACGTACGGCTTCAGGCGCTCGCGAAGCCGCAGGTACTTCTCCAGGATCGCGCCAGCCTTCTCGCCGTAGGACCAGACCTCGTTCGGGCCGCCGGTCATGTCGGGGCCGAGCGGCATGCCCGGGTCGCGGAAGCCGTGCAGACGCATCAGCGGGGACAGCGCGCCGAACTGGAACCAGCGGACCATGACCTCCTGGTACGCGGGGTCGGTCGGGTCGCCGCCGTGGAAGCCGCCGATGTCGGTGTTCCACCAGGGGATGCCGGACAGCGCGGTGTTGAGGCCGGCGGCTATCTGGCGGCGCAGGGTCGCGAAGTCCGTGCCGATGTCGCCGGACCACAGGGCGGCGCCGTAGCGCTGACTGCCCGCCCACGCCGAGCGGTTGAGGGTGACGACCTCGGTCTCACCGGCGGCCAGCATGCCCTCGTAGAAGGTGCGGGCGTTCTCGCGCGGGTACATGTTGCCGACTTCGAGGCCGGGGCCCGCGTGATAGCGCAGGTTCTCCTGGAAGCCGGGCTTCAGCTCCGGCTCGCAGGCGTCCAGCCAGAAGGCCGTGATGCCGTACGCGTCGAGGTAGTTGTCCTTCACCCGTGACCACAGGAAGTCGCGCGCCTCGGGGTTCGTCGCGTCGTAGAAGGCCACCTGGACGGTGGAGGCGACCCCCTTGTCGGGCCAGTCGGCGTGCGCCATCGGACCGTACTCGGTGCCGATGAAGTAGCCGCGCTGCTCCATGAGCTGGTGGTTCTCGGAGAGGGGCGAGACCGACGGCCACACGGACACGACCAGCTTGACGCCGAGTTCCGTGAGCTCCCGCTGCATGGCGGCCGGGTCGGGCCACTCCGTCGGGTCGAACTTCCACTCGCCCAGGTGGGTCCAGTGGAAGAAGTCGCAGACGATGACGGACAGCGGGAGGCCGCGGCGCTTGTACTCCCTTGCCACTTCGAGGAGTTCGTCCTGGGTGCGGTAGCGCAGCTTGCACTGCCAGAAGCCGGCCGCCCACTCGGGCAGCATGGGCGTACGGCCGGTGGCGGCGCTGTAGCGGCGCTGGGCGTCGGCGGGGTTGCCGGCCGTGATCCAGTAGTCGAGCTGGCGGGCCGAGTCGGCCACCCAGCGGGTGCCGTTGCCCGCGAGTTCGACGCGGCCGATGGCCGGGCTGTTCCACAGGAAGGTGTAGCCGCGGCTGGAGGTGAGCACCGGGACGGTGACCTCGGCGTTGCGCTGGACCAGGTCCAGGACCGCGCCCTTCTGGTCGAGGAGCCCGTGCTGGTGCTGCCCGAGGCCGTACAGCTTCTCGCCCTCGTACGCGGCGAACCGCTGCTCCAGGCGGTGGTGGCCGTTGCCGGCCGGGGTGTAGAGGCGCGAGCCGGGCCACCAGAAGTGGGCGCGCTCCTCGGCGAGCAGTTCACTCCCGTCGCTCGTCCTCAGGAAGCGGATGAGTCCCTCGGCGCTGACTTCGACGGTCAGCGCGCCGACCGTCAACTGGCCTTCGCCGTCGTGGAGTTTGACGGTGCTCTCGGTGGCCTCGGGCTCGTCGAGGAGCGCGCCGGGGAGGTCCTCGACGACCGGGCCCCCGAGCCGCGCGCGCACGCGGACCGCGTCCGGGCCCCACGGCTCGATACGGACGGTCTCCTGGCGGCCGCTCCACTCCAGCGCGCCGTCCCGCTCGCGGAACGTGCCGACGGTCGGGGAGGACTGCGCGAGGCTGACCGTGCTGTGACTGGTCTGGTTTTCGGCAGGCTGATTCACGTGGGGTGCTCCTGAAGGAAGGAGTGGCGACAGACCCGGCGCGGCTCTGAAAGTGCCGGGGCAGGTTGGGGTGCCGGGCGCCCTGATGGCGTACGGCGTCAGGAAGAAGAAGGGGAAGAGGAAGACGAAGGGGAAGTGACGGGCGAGCGGGTGGGAGTCAGGAAGCGGTCGGCGCCGGGCCCGTGCTCGCCCGTACCGTCAACTCGGGTGCGATGAGCACGACTTCGTCCTTGCCGTGCCCTTCGAGCTTGGCGATCAGGTGCTCCACGGCGTGCCGGCCCATCTCCTGCGCGGGGATGGCGACCGAGGTCAGCCGCACCGAGGCCTGCGTGGCGACCTGGTCCGGGCAGATCGCGATCACCGACACGTCCTCGGGGACGGCGCGGCCCTGCTGGCGCAGCAGCGCGAGCAGCGGTTCGACCGCGGACTCGTTCTGCACGACGAAGCCCGTGGTGCTCGGGCGCTCGTCGAACACCCGGGCCAGGGTCAGGGACATCGCGTCGAAGCCGCCCTCGCAGGGGCGGTGCAGCACGCGCAGGCCCAACTCCCTTGAGCGGGACCGCAGTCCGTCGAGGGTGCGCTCGGCGAAACCGGTGTGCCGTTCGTAGACCGCGGGCGCCTCGCCGATGACAGCGATGTCACGGTGGCCGAGGTGCGCCAGATGCTCGGCACACAGCGCGCCCGTCGCGCCGAAGTCGAGGTCGACGCAGGTCAGTCCGGAGGTGTCGGCGGGCAGGCCGATGAGCACGGACGGCTGGTCCGTTCCGCGCAGCAACGGCAGTCGCTCGTCGTCGAGTTCGACGTCCATCAGGATCATCGCGTCGGCGAGCCCGCTGCCGGTGACCCGGCGTACCGCGTCGGGACCCTCCTCGCCGGTGAGCAGCAGCACGTCGTACCCGTGGGTGCGGGCGTTGGTCGCCACCGCGATGGCGATCTCCATCATCACGGGGACGTACATGTCGGTACGGAGCGGAATCATCAGCGCGATGATGTTGGACCGGCTGCTCGCCAGGGCCCGGGCGCCCGCGTTCGGGTGGTAGCCGAGCTCCTGGATGCTCCGCTCGACCCGCTGCCGGGTGCCCGCGGAGATGGACCGCTTGCCGCTGAGGACATAGCTCACCGTGCTCGCCGAGACTCCGGCGTGCTGGGCGACCTCGGCGAGGGTGACCATCCAGCTCTCCAAGCTTTGTGAAGCGCTTCGACAGTGCGCGTATTGCGGATAGGGCGAGTGAGGGTGGCTTGACACTAGCTCGGTGGAGAATCCGTGTCCATAGGTTGTCGAAGCGCTTCGACAACTAAATTCTTGAGTGCGTCATGGCAACCTCTCGGGCCTGCGGTGACCACTGAGGGGCGTACACAGACCGTCCCCCGGAAGGACCCCCGATGCAACACCGTCGACCGCGTCTGTCCAAGAAGGCGAAGACGCTCCTCGCGAGCTCGGTGGCGCTCGCGGCCGCCGCGTCCGTCACGATCGCCCAGGCGGGCGAGGACAGCAAGAAGTGTGGCGCCTTCGACACCGTCACGATGGGCAAGTACTACGTCAACAACAACCTCTGGGGGCAGGACGACGGCACAGGTACCCAGTGCGTCTGGGACACCTCGCGGTCCGGTGACACCATCGGCTGGGGCACGAGCTACACCTGGTCCAGCAAGGCCGGCAAGGAGAACAACGTCAAGTCGTACGCCAGTACGGTCCTTGGCTGGCACTGGGGCTGGAAGGCCGACAAGGCGGCCACCGAGCTGCCCATCCGGGTCGGCGACCGCAAGCCGGTCAAGACCAGCTGGGACTTCTCGGTCAGCGCCAGTCCGGGCACCATGAACGTCGCGTACGACCTGTGGCTGCACGCCAAGAACAACGCGGACTGGCAGGACCAGCCCACCGACGAAATCATGGTCTGGCTGAACCGGCAGGGCGGCGCGGGCCCGCTCGGCACCAAGTACGGCAGCGTCAGCCTCGACGGCGCCATGTGGGACATCTACCAGGGCGACATCGGCTGGAAGGTGTACTCCTTCGTCCGCCGCACCAACACCACGAAGACCTCTCTCGACCTGAACGACTTCACCCAGGCGCTGGTCCGCCGCAAGCTGCTGAGCAACGACAAGTACCTCTCCGGCATCGAGTCGGGCAGCGAGGTCTTCCGCGGCTCCGGCCGGCTCGACACGAAGTCGTACTCGGTGGACATCGGCTGACCCCAGGGGGGTGCGCATTGGGCCGAACGCTGCGCGAGGACTGGTGGGGTCTTCCGGAATCAGGTAAATACGATCGAGTAGCACCGGTCAGTAACGATCGCTACGAAGAACGGTGTACGAGCCCAAGATCCCTATTCGCGGCGAGGTGAGCCTCATGTCCGCAACACCCCACCAGCCCACAGTCACCGAACGTGAGGCCCGACAGGTCGCCGAGGCCGCGCGCGAACAGGACTGGCGCAAGCCCAGCTTCGCCAAGGAGCTGTTCCTCGGCCGCTTCCGGCTCGACCTGATCCACCCGCACCCGCTCCCGCCCGACGAGGACGCGCAGCGCGGCGAGGAGTTCCTCGCCAAGCTGCGCGACTTCTGCGAGACGAAGATCGACTCGGCCCGTATCGAGCGCGAGGCCCTGATCCCCGACGAGGTCATCAACGGGCTCAAGGAGCTCGGCGCCTTCGGCATGAAGATCGACACCAAGTACGGTGGCCTCGGTCTGACGCAGGTGTACTACAACAAGGCGCTCGCCCTCGTCGGCTCCGCGAGCCCCGCGATCGGCGCACTCCTGTCCGCGCATCAGTCGATCGGCGTACCGCAGCCGCTGAAGCTCTTCGGCACCCAGGAGCAGAAGGACACCTTCCTGCCGCGCTGCGCCCGCACCGACATCTCCGCCTTCCTGCTGACCGAGCCGGACGTCGGCTCCGACCCGGCGCGGCTGGCCACGTCCGCCGTACCGGACGGCGACGACTACGTCCTCGATGGAGTGAAACTCTGGACGACCAACGGCGTCGTCGCAGACCTCCTCGTCGTCATGGCGCGCGTCCCGAAGTCCGAGGGCCACAAGGGCGGCATCACGGCGTTCGTGGTGGAGGCCGGCTCCGAGGGCGTCACCGTCGAGAACCGCAACGCCTTCATGGGCCTGCGCGGCCTGGAGAACGGCGTCACCCGCTTCCACCAGGTGCGCGTACCGGCCGCGAACCGTATCGGCGCCGAGGGCGCGGGCCTCAAGATCGCCCTGACCACCCTCAACACCGGCCGTCTCTCGCTGCCCGCCATGTGCGTGGGCGCGGGCAAGTGGTGTCTGAAGATCGCCCGCGAATGGTCGGCAGCGCGCGAGCAGTGGGGCAAGCCGGTCGCCTTCCACGAGGCGGTCGGCGCGAAGATCTCCTTCATCGCGGCCACGACCTTCGCCCTGGAGGCCGTCCTCGACCTGTCCTCCCAGATGGCCGACGAGAACCGCAACGACATCCGCATCGAGGCCGCCCTCGCCAAGCTGTACGGCTCCGAGATGGCCTGGCTGATGGCCGACGAACTGGTCCAGATCCGCGGCGGCCGAGGCTTCGAGACCGCCGAGTCGCTCGCGGCCCGCGGGGAGCGGGCGGTCCCCGCCGAGCAGATCCTGCGCGACCTGCGCATCAACCGCATCTTCGAGGGCTCGACGGAGATCATGCACCTGCTGATCGCCCGCGAGGCCGTCGACGCCCACCTGTCGGTCGCGGGCGACCTGATCGACCCGGACAAGTCCCTCTCGGACAAGGCGAAGGCGGGCGCGAACGCCGGTGTCTTCTACGCCAAGTGGCTGCCGAAGCTGGTGGCGGGCCCCGGCCAGCTCCCGCGCTCGTACGGCGAGTTCAACCAGCAGGTGGACCTGTCCCCGCATCTGCGGTACGTCGAACGCAGCGCCCGCAAGCTCGCCCGCTCCACCTTCTACGCCATGTCCCGCTGGCAGGGCCGCATGGAGACCAAGCAGGGCTTCCTCGGCCGTATCGTCGACATCGGCGCCGAACTCTTCGCGATGAGCGCGGCCTGCGTCCGCGCCGAACACCTGCGCACCACCGAGGAGTACGGCCGCGAGGCCTACCAACTCGCCGACGCCTTCTGCCGTCAGTCCCGCATCCGCGTCGACGAGCTCTTCAACCGCCTGTGGACCAACACCGACGGCGTTGACCGCAACGTGGTCAAGGGCGTCCTGTCGGGCACCTACGAATGGCTGGAGCAGGGCGTCATCGACCCCTCCGGCGAGGGACCCTGGATCGCCGACGCGACGCCGGGGCCGGCCAATAAGGAGAACGTCCACCGACCCATTCGCTGACCCTTTCCCCAGGAATTCACCGCAGTCCCGTTCGCCATTCTGCCGCTTGCCGCACGGAAGTTGTGCGTCAACAATGAACGGAATGGCGAACGGGGACAGCGGATGCGCCAAGGAGTCGGAGTTTCCGTACAGCTGACGCGCGCCCGCGGGGAGGCGTGGCGGCAGCTGAACGACTGCGCGTTGTCCCTTGTCGACGAGGTGCCCAGGCCGCCCGTGGCCTCCTTCGACGCCGCACGGATCCGGCGAATCAACAGAGCGTCCGGATTCTCCAGCGGGCCAATCGATGGATATCGGTTCTGGGGGAATTCCCATGGCAGGTAAAGGTCTGGACGCCCTCACCGGAAGGATCATGCGGGCCGGCGAGGGCAGGATGCTGCGCCGCCTGGAGCGCATCGCCGAACAGGTGGGCTCCCTGGGGGAAGAGTTCACGTCGCTGACCGACGAGGAACTCCACGCGCTCACCGCGGAGTTCAAGGAGCGGTACGCGGGCGGCGAGAGCCTGGACGACCTGTTGCCGGAGGCCTTCGCCGCGATGCGCGAGGCGGCCCGGCGCGTCCTCGGCATGCGCCACTTCGACGTACAGATCATGGGCGGCGCGGCGCTCCACTCCGGCAACATCGCCGAGATGCAGACGGGGGAGGGCAAGACCCTGGTCGGCACGCTGCCCGTGTATCTGAACGCCTTGACCGGCAAAGGAGTTCACCTCGTCACGGTCAACGACTATCTGGCCGAGCGGGACGCCGAGTGGATGGGGCGCGCGTACCGGTTCATGGGGCTGACCGTCGGCGTGATCAAGACCCAGTCGACCCCGGCCGAGCGGCGCGCGCAGTACGCCTGCGACATCACCTACGGCACCAACACCGAGTTCGGCTTCGACTATCTGCGCGACAACATGGCGTGGTCGCAGGACGAACTGGTCCAGCGGGGGCACCACTTCGCGATCGTCGACGAGGCCGACTCGATCCTCATCGACGAGGCCCGCACCCCACTGATCATCTCCGGTCCTGCCGATCAGCCCACGCACTGGTACGAGGCCTTCGCCGCGTTCGCGCTGCGGATGAAGGGCGTGCGCGTACTGGAGGAGCAGTTCACCACCCCGGCGGACAAGGACCGCCTCGCCCAGCTGCGCACCCAGTACGACTACGAGTACGACCCGAAGAAGCGCACGGTCGCGGTCCTGGACCCGGGAGTGGAGTACGTCCAGGACCAGCTCGGCATCGACAGCCTCTACGAGTCCGACCACACCCCGCTCATCGGCCACCTCAACAACGCCCTCAAGGCCAAGGAGCACTTCAAGAAGGACAAGGACTACGTCGTCGTGGACGGCGAGGTGCTGATCGTCGACGAGCACACCGGCCGCATCCTCGCGGGCCGCCGCTACAACGAGGGCCTGCACCAGGCGATCGAGGCCAAGGAAGGCGTGACGATCAAGGACGAGAACCAGACGCTCGCCACGATCACCCTGCAGAACTTCTTCCGCCTCTACGAGAAGCTGGCCGGCATGACCGGCACCGCCATGACCGAGGCGGCCGAGTTCCACCAGATCTACAAGCTGCACGTCGTCCCGATCCCCACGAACCGGCCGATGGTCCGCCGCGACGACCCCGACCAGATCTACCGCACCGAGGAGGCGAAATACGCCGCGATCCTCGCGGACATCGCCGAGAAGCACGAGCTGGGCCAGCCGGTCCTGGTGGGCACCACCTCCGTCGAGAAGTCCGAGGTGCTCTCCGCCCGCCTGCGCAAGCAGGGCATCCGGCACGAGGTGCTCAACGCCAAGAACCACCAGCGCGAGGCCCAGATCGTCGCGCAGGCCGGGCGCAGGGGAGCGGTCACCGTCGCCACCAACATGGCGGGCCGCGGCACCGACATCATGCTCGGCGGCAACCCGGACGCGATGGCACGGGCGGAGACCGGCGAGGACGCGGAGCCCGAGGAGCGGGAGCGGGTGCTCGACCGGATCACCTCGGCGGCCGCCACCGAGCACGACGAGGTCAAGGAACTCGGCGGCCTCTACGTCCTCGGCACCGAGCGGCACGAGTCACGGCGCATCGACAACCAGCTGCGCGGCCGCTCCGGCCGCCAGGGCGACCCCGGTGCCTCCCGCTTCTACCTCTCGCTCCAGGACGACCTGATGCGGCTGTTCCGCGCCAACGTGGTCGACCGGGTGATGGCCATGGCGAACGTCCCCGACGACGTACCCATCGAGAACAAGATGGTGACCCGCGCCATCGCGTCCGCCCAGGCCCAGCTGGAGCAGCAGCACTTCGAGTCCCGCAAGGACGTCCTGAAGTTCGACGAGGTCCTCAACCGCCAGCGCACCCTCATCTACGCCGAACGCCGCCGCGTCCTCGCGGGCGAGGACCTGAGCGAACAGATCGTCCACTTCATGGACGACACAGTGCGGGCGTACATCGAGCAGGAGACCGGCGAAGGCTTCCCCGAGGAATGGGACCTGGAACGGCTGTGGGGCGCGCTCAAGCAGCTGTACCCGATGGGGATCACCGTCGAGGACCTGGAGGAGGAGGCCGGAGACCGCGCGAACCTCACCGCCGACGGCCTGATCGAGGCGGTGACGGCCGACATTCACGCCGGGTACGAGCAGCGCGAGGCCGAACTCGGCGCCGAGGCCCTGCGCGACCTGGAACGCCTGGTCGTCCTCTCCGTCCTCGACCGCAAATGGCGGGAGCACCTCTACGAGATGGACTACCTGCGCGACGGCATCGGGCTGCGCTGGACCCTCGGCCGGGAGCCGATCGTCGAGTACGAGCGCGAGGGCTTCGACATGTACGGCGCGATGACCGACGCCATCAAGGAGGAGTCCGTCGGCTACGTCTTCAACCTCGACGCCACGGCCCCGGGCGCCGAGACCCTCGAACGCCCGGGCCGTACCGACGGCCTCCACTTCACCGCACCGACGCTGGACACCGCCGAGGGCGTGGTCGAGGGTGACTTCACCCTGGCCGACGCGCCGCCGGACCAGCCCGAACTCCTGCCGCCGCGGGACGCCCCCGTTCCGCCCCGCGCGCGCACCAAGGCCTGTAAGCAGCGTCGGCGCAGGCGTTAGCTGTACGTGTCGCTAGCAGTACTTGTCGCTGGGATCGTGCGTCGTCCACGAGCACGAGTCGACCTTGGAGCCGCTCGACTTGGTGAGGGTGGCGGTGTCGCTGGTGTTGTTCCAGACGTAGGCGCCGCGGTCCTGGTACTTGTTCGACGTGGTGTCGGTGCCCTTGCCGGTGTGCACCTTCATCGTCTTGCCCGCCCCGATCTTCACATTGGGGAAGGTGTACTTGTGGTTCGAGGCGTCCTTCAGGATCCAGCCCTTGATCGAGATCGCCGACGAACTGGTGTTCTTGATCTGCACCCACTCGCCGTTCAGGCTCGTGTTGGAGCGGTTGTCCGAGCCCGGGCTGTCGAACCAGACGTGGTAGATCGTCACACCGCCGGCGGCCTGCGCCGGAGTGCTGAGAAACGTGCCCGTGAGAACCACGGCGCCCGCGAGCGCGGGCAGGGCAGCGCGTATCCGCATGAAGAAACCCCCCAGGGTGTCGTTCCCCGGCCGGTCGTCCACCGGCCAGTGGTGAAGTGCTATCACATGATCTTCACGGGAGGTTCACGAAGGGGGGTTCTGGCCCACCGGGCACACCGAAGTGGTATTGCGGCAGGAAGTGGGGGCGCGCTGTCCTGCCGGGGACGCGTTGCGGCCACAATGGAGGGATGAGCGACAGTCCAGCCCCCCTCGCTGATCCGCATCTTGTCTTCGACCCCGTGGACGGAGTCCGGGATGTCGTGATCCTCGGCTCCACCGGCTCGATCGGCACCCAGGCCATCGACCTCGTGCTGCGCAACCCCGACCGGTTCCGGGTCACCGCGCTCTCCGCCGCCGGCGGCAGGGTCGGACTCCTCGCGGAGCAGGCCCACCGGCTGCGCGTACGGACCGTCGCCGTCGCCCGCGAGGACGTCGTACCGGCGCTGCGCGAGGCCCTCGCGGCGCAGTACGCCCCCGGCGAGACGCTTCCCGAGATACTGGCCGGAGCGGACGCCGCCACCCAGCTCGCCGCCTCCGACAGCCACACCGTGCTCAACGGCATCACCGGCTCCATCGGTCTCGCCCCGACCCTCGCCGCCCTGGAGGCGGGCCGCACCCTCGCGCTCGCCAACAAGGAGTCGCTCATCGTCGGCGGCCCGCTGGTGAAGGCGCTGGCCAAGCCGGGCCAGATCATCCCCGTGGACTCCGAGCACGCCGCCCTGTTCCAGGCGCTGGCCTCCGGCACCCGCGCCGATGTGCGCAAGCTGGTCGTGACCGCCTCCGGTGGCCCCTTCCGCGGTCGTACGAAGGCGGAGCTGGCGGACGTCACCCCCACCGACGCCCTCGCGCACCCCACCTGGGCCATGGGCCCGGTCATCACGATCAACTCCGCGACCCTGGTCAACAAGGGACTGGAAGTCATCGAGGCGCACCTCCTCTACGACATTCCCTTCGACCGCATTGAGGTGGTCGTGCATCCCCAGTCGTATGTCCACTCGATGGTGGAATTCACGGACGGATCGACGATCGCCCAGGCGACGCCCCCCGACATGGGCGGGCCGATCGCCATCGGGCTCGGCTGGCCCGAGCGCGTCCCGGACGCGGCCCCCGCGTTCGACTGGACCACGGCGTCGAGCTGGGAGTTCTTCCCGCTCGACAACGACGCGTTCCCGTCGGTCGGGCTCGCCCGGCACGTCGGGCAGCTCGCGGGTACGGCCCCGGCGGTGTTCAATGCCGCAAACGAGGAGTGCGTGGACGCGTTCCTGAACGGCACACTGCCGTTCAACGGGATCATGGAGACCGTCACACGGGTGGTCGAGGAACACGGCACACCGGATACGGGAACTTCCCTGACCGTCGCGAACGTCCTCGAAGCGGAGACCTGGGCGCGCGCCCGGGCCCGTGAACTGACGGTACGGACGACAACCGCGGAGGCTCGTGCATGACGACCCTGATGATGATCCTCGGCATAGTCGTCTTCGTGATCGGCCTGCTCATCTCGATCGCGTGGCACGAGCTGGGACATCTGTCGACGGCCAAGCTCTTCGGCATCCGTGTGCCGCAGTACATGGTCGGCTTCGGCCCGACCATCTGGTCACGCAAGAAGGGCGAGACCGAATACGGGGTGAAGGCGGTCCCGCTCGGCGGCTACATCCGCATGATCGGAATGTTCCCGCCCGGCCCGGACGGCCGTATCGAGGCCCGCTCGACCTCCCCCTTCCGGGGCATGATCGAGGACGCCAGATCGGCCGCGTTCGAGGAGCTCAAGCCCGGCGACGAGTCCCGCCTCTTCTACACGCGCAAGCCGTGGAAGCGCGTGATCGTGATGTTCGCCGGCCCCTTCATGAACCTCATCCTGGCCGTCGCGATCTTCCTCGGCGTGATGATGACGTTCGGCGTCCAGACCCAGACCACCACGGTCGGCGCGGTGTCGCCCTGCGTCATCCAGGCCAGCGAGAACCGCGACGAGTGCAAGAAGAGCGACCCGGTCGCACCCGCCGAGGCCGCCGGCCTCAAGAACGGCGACAAGATCATCGCGTTCAACGGCAAGACGGTCACCGACTGGTCGACCCTCCAGTCCGACATCCGCGCCAACCCCGGCAAGGCCGTCACCGTCACCGTGATGCGCAAGGGCGAGCAGGTCGACCTGACCGCCCACCTGGTCAAGAACCAGGTCAGCAAGACCGACGGCAACGGCGGATATGTCGACGGCGACTACGTCTACGCCGGCTGGTTCGGCTTCACACCCGCCACCGGCATCGTCGAGCAGTCCTTCTCGCAGTCCGTGAACCGCATGGGCGACATGATGCAGAACGGCGTCGAGTCGCTGGTCGCGCTCCCCGGCAAGGTCCCCGACCTCTGGAACGCGACCTTCGGGGACGCCCCCCGCAAGGCCGACTCCCCGATGGGCGTGGTCGGCGCGGCCCGCATCGGCGGTGACGTCTTCACGCTGGACATCCCCGCTTCCCAGCAGGTCGCGATGATGCTGCTCCTGGTGGCCGGCTTCAACCTGTCCCTCTTCCTCTTCAACATGCTCCCGCTGCTCCCGCTCGACGGAGGGCACATCGCCGGCGCCCTGTGGGAGTCGCTGCGGCGCAACACGGCGAAGGTCCTGAAGCGGCCCGACCCGGGCCCCTTCGACGTGGCGAAGCTGATGCCCATCGCGTATGTGGTGGCCGGAATCTTCGTCTGCTTCACGGTTCTGGTGCTCATCGCGGACGTGGTCAACCCGGTGAAAATCTCCTAGCAAGGCACTGTTCGCGGCGGCCGGGCACCCTGGGTGTCCGGCCGCCATCCATTGGGTGGGTTTAGAGGCGTGATGTGCTCGGGCGTTCGCCCGTGCCGTAATCTCGAAGCCTGGAGCCCACGATTCCGGGACCTTGATCCACAACTTGGGGTTGCACAGCAGATGACTGCGATTTCTCTCGGCATGCCGTCCGTTCCGACCAAGCTGGCCGAGCGCCGGAAGAGCCGGCAGATCCAGGTCGGAACCGTGGCCGTGGGTGGAGACGCACCGGTGTCGGTGCAGTCGATGACGACGACGCGTACGTCGGACATCGGCGCCACGCTCCAGCAGATCGCCGAGCTGACCGCGTCCGGCTGCCAGATCGTGCGGGTGGCGTGCCCCACGCAGGACGACGCGGACGCGCTCGCGACGATCGCCCGCAAGTCCCAGATCCCCGTCATCGCGGACATCCACTTCCAGCCGAAGTACGTCTTCGCGGCGATCAAGGCCGGCTGCGCCGCCGTCCGCGTCAACCCCGGCAACATCAAGCAGTTCGACGACCAGGTCAAGGAGATCGCGCGGGCCGCGAAGGACACCGGCACCCCGATCCGGATCGGCGTCAACGCCGGCTCGCTCGACCGGCGGCTGCTCCAGAAGTACGGCAAGGCGACCCCCGAGGCGCTCGTCGAGTCCGCCCTCTGGGAAGCCTCCCTCTTCGAGGAGCACGACTTCCGGGACATCAAGATCTCGGTCAAGCACAACGACCCGGTGGTCATGGTCAACGCCTACCGTCAGCTGGCGGCCGCGTGCGACTACCCGCTGCACCTCGGTGTGACGGAGGCGGGCCCCGCCTTCCAGGGCACGATCAAGTCGGCCGTCGCCTTCGGGGCGCTGCTCTCCGAGGGCATCGGCGACACGATCCGCGTCTCCCTGTCGGCACCTCCGGCCGAGGAGGTCAAGGTCGGCATGCAGATCCTGGAGTCGCTGAACCTCAAGCAGCGGCGCCTGGAGATCGTCTCCTGCCCGTCGTGCGGCCGTGCCCAGGTCGATGTGTACAAGCTGGCCGAAGAGGTCACCGCCGGGCTCGACGGCATGGAGGTCCCGCTCCGCGTCGCCGTCATGGGCTGTGTGGTGAACGGTCCCGGCGAGGCGCGCGAGGCCGACCTCGGCGTCGCCTCCGGCAACGGCAAGGGACAGATCTTCGTCAAGGGCGAGGTCATCAAGACCGTGCCCGAGTCGAAGATCGTCGAGACGCTGATCGAGGAAGCGATGAAGCTCGCCGAGCAGATGGAGGCTGACGGCATTGCCTCCGGCGAGCCTTCGGTGTCGGTCGCCGGCTGACCCGCCTTGTGGCGCAAGGGACCCGGGTGCCCCTCCGGAGGTGGCGCCCGGGTCCCTTGCGTGCGGTGCTGCTCGGCATCTCCGGTTAAAGTACGGAGATCAGCAGACCGTGTGACTCCGCCCCGAGGGGGCTTCTCGCAGTGATGCGACGGTCAAGCCCTGACCGGTGCTCGCGAACGAGCGCACGACGACGCTAACAGGGCGTGCGACGCGCTGTCGTTGCCCGCAAGGAGTGATGGAGCCGCCTCGTTGTTGACCCAGACCACCACCAGGGTCCTCGAACCGAGTGACCTGGACGCCGCGCTCGCCGTCCTCGACCGCGAGCCGGTCGCGAACGCGTTCGTCGCGTCCCGGGTGCAGATCGCGGGCCTCGACCCATGGCGGCTCGGCGGCGAGATGTGGGGCTGGTACGAGGACGGCATGCTCCAGTCCCTGTGCTACGCCGGCGCCAACCTGGTGCCGATCTGCGCCACCTCACGGGCGGTGCGCGGCTTCGCCGACCGGGCCAGAAGAGCCGGCCGCCGCTGCTCCTCGATCGTCGGCCCCGCCGACCCCACCACCCAGCTGTGGCGGCTGCTCGAACCGAGCTGGGGCCCCGCCCGCGAGGTCCGCGGCCACCAGCCACTGATGATCACCGACCGGCTGCCCGCCGACATCGCCCCGGATCCGTACGTCCGCCGCATCCGCAAGGACGAGATGGAGACGATCATGCCGGCCTGCGTGGCCATGTTCACCGAGGAGGTCGGCGTCTCGCCGCTCGCCGGTGACGGCGGGCTGCTCTACCAGGCACGCGTGGCCGAACTCGTCGGCTCCGGACGCTCGTTCGCCCGCCTCGACCAGAACGGCAAGGTCGTCTTCAAGGCGGAGATCGGCGCCGCGACCACCCGGGCCTGCCAGATCCAGGGCGTCTGGGTCGCGCCTGAATACCGGGGACAAGGCCTGGCCGCCCCCGGCATGGCCGCCGTACTGCGCTACGCCCTCGCCGACGTGGCCCCGGTCGTCAGCCTCTACGTCAACGACTTCAACACGGCGGCCAGGTCGACGTATCGCAGGGTCGGCTTCCAGGAGATCGGCGCCTTCATGAGCGTCCTGTTCTGATCCAACCCCTGTAGGGGGCGCGACCAGCCACAACGGACCCGCACCAGAACGACAACCCCCACCCTCCCTGTAGAGTCCCCGCATGCCGCGCTTCCCCGGTCAGGGCCACCGCAACCCCGGCGACGTGGTCATCGGCCCACTAGATCTCGCCGCCCGCGTCGACGAGGCGCTCGCCGTGCAGGCCATCGCCTTCGGGCTGGGGGCGGAAGAGATCGCCGTACGCCGGCAGATCGTTCTGCGTCACCTCACCTACCCGGGCGCCCGCTCCCTCGGCGCGACGACGGCCGACGGACGGCTCGTCGGGTTCGTCTACGGCATGCCCAACGACCGTACGCACTGGTGGTCCACCGTCGTCGAGCCGTACCTGCGCGGCCGGGGCCACGACGGCTGGCTCGACAACTCCTTCGTGATCACCGAACTGCATGTCCACCCGCGCCACCAGAACCGTGGCATCGGCCGCTCCCTGATCACCGGCATCACGGACAGCGCCGCCGAACCCCGCTCGATCCTCTCCGCGATCGACACGGACAGCCCGGCCCGCGGCCTCTACCACTCCCTCGGCTACGAGGACCTGGCCCGACAGGTCGTGTTCCCCAGCGCCCCCAAGCCGTACGCCGTGATGGGCGCCCCTTTGCCCCTGCGCCACCGTTAACCGATTTCCACCGTCCCGTACCGCCCGGCTAACCTCCTGCCATCACCCTTCAGCAGCAGGAGTAAAGAATCATGGCCCAGGTCCAGCGCATGTCCCGGTTGATGGTCAAGACACTGCGCGACGACCCGGCGGACGCCGAGGTACTCAGCCACAAGCTGCTGGTGCGCGCCGGCTATGTGCGCCGCACCGCCGCCGGCGTGTGGTCCTGGCTGCCGCTCGGCAAGAAGGTCCTGGCCAATGTCGAACGGATCGTCCGCGAGGAGATGGACGCCATGGGCGCCCAGGAGGTCTCGCTCCCCGCGCTGCTGCCGAAGGAGCCCTACGAGGCGACCGGCCGCTGGGAGGAGTACGGCCCCGAGCTGTTCCGCCTCAACGACCGCAAGGGCGGCGACTACCTCCTCGGCCCGACCCACGAGGAGATCTTCACCCTCCTGGTCAAGGACCAGTGCACGTCCTACAAGGACCTGCCCGTGATCCTCTACCAGATCCAGACCAAGTACCGCGACGAGGCCCGCCCCCGCGCCGGCATCCTGCGCGGCCGCGAGTTCCTGATGAAGGACTCGTACTCCTTCGACCTGGAGGACGAGGGTCTGGCGAAGTCGTACGCCCTGCACCGCGAGGCGTACCAGAAGATCTTCGCGCGCCTCGGCCTCGACTACCGCATCTGCGCGGCGACCGCGGGCGCCATGGGCGGCTCCAAGTCGGAGGAGTTCCTCGCCCCGGCCGCGGCCGGCGAGGACACCTTTGCCGACTGCCCCAACTGCGACTACGCCGCCAACACCGAGGCGATCACGTACGCGCTCCAGCCGGTGGACGGGTCGGCCGTCCCCGCCCTGGAAGAGATCCCCACCCCCGACACCCCCACCATCGAGACGCTCGCCGCGCACCTGGGCGTGCAGGCCTCCGAGACCCTCAAGAACCTCCTCATCAAGGTGGACGGCGAGATCGTCGCGATCGGCGTCCCCGGCGACCGCGAGGTCGACATGGGCAAGGTCGAGGCGCACTTCGCCCCGGCTCCCGTCGAACTCGTCACCGCCACGGACTTCGTGGGCCGCGACGACCTGGTCCGCGGTTACGTCGGCCCCCAGGGCCTGGAGAAGGTCCGCTACATCGCCGACCCGCGCATCGCCCCCGGCACCGCCTGGATCACCGGCGCCAACAAGGAGGGCCTGCACGCGAAGAACGTCGTCGCGGGCCGTGACTTCGAGGTCGACGAGTACGTCGACGCCGTGGTCGTCCAGGAAGGCGACCCGTGCCCCTCCTGCGGTACCGGCCTCAAGCTGGACCGCGCCATCGAGATCGGCCACATCTTCCAGCTCGGCCGCAAGTACGCCGACGCCCTCGGCCTCGACGTCCTCGGTCCGCAGGGCAAGCCGGTCCGCGTGACCATGGGCTCCTACGGCATCGGTGTCTCCCGCGCCGTCGCCGCCCTCGCCGAGCAGCACGCCGACGAGAAGGGCCTGGTCTGGAGCAAGGAGGTCGCCCCCGCCGACGTCCACGTGGTCGCCGCGGGCAAGGCCCTGCAGACCGAACTGGCCCTCGACGTCTCCGACAAGCTGGCCGCGGCCGGAGTCCGGGTCCTGGTCGACGACCGCGCCGGCGTCTCCCCGGGCGTGAAGTTCACCGACGCCGAGCTCATCGGCGTACCGCAGATCCTGGTGGCCGGCCGCCGTTCGGCCGAGGGTGTCCTGGAGCTCAAGGACCGCCGCACCGGCGAGCGCGAGGAACTGACCGTCGACGAGGCGATCGCCCGCCTGACGGCCCAGTAGTCGTAGATTCCCGTAGCCGAAGTGCTTGAAGTCTGCAATTAAAGACGTCTCTCAGAGACTTCTTCCGAGGCGTATGGGTGCCTCACAGACTTCTCTCAGGCTGCTCCCCGACCGTAGGACGTGACAGAGCGTCACTCGGGAGGGGAGCAGCCATGACAGGCAGCGAGCGGGGGGCCGCCGCGGCGGTCCGCAGAGGAGCACGGCGTACGGCGGCCGCGGCAGCGGCGGTGACACTGGCGGCGGCGGCTGGGGTGTTCGCCCTGGTGGGTTCGATGCAGGCGGCCGCGGACGCCGACACGACGGCGTCCGGCAGCACGGGTTCGTCGAGTTCGAGTTCGGGTTCGAGCACGGGTACGGGCTCTGGTTCGAGCGGCGACACGGACTCGTCGTCGTCTTCGTCCTCCTCGGAGAGCTCAGAGAGTTCAGGGGATTCTTCCTCGTCGAACTCCTCCTCGGGCCTCCAGGCGTCGTCCGACGGACTGACCTCCTCCGGCAGCAGCGGCTCGGCCGACTCCACTTCGGGGGCGTCGTGATGAGCACGGCTTTCCGTCCCACGGCCGCCGCCGACTGGCGTGCCCTCGGCACGAGCGTCCGGCTGGTCGTCACCGACCCGGCGCTGCTGGACTCCTGCAACCTGCTGCTCGCCCGGCAGCTGGCCGAGGTCGACGCCACGTGCAGCCGTTTCCGCCCGGACTCCGAGCTGGCGGCCCTCGACAGCTCCGAAGGGCGACCGGTCAAGGTCAGCCCGCTGCTGGCCGAGGCACTGGCCGTCGCGCTGCGCGCCGCCGAGGCGACGGACGGCGCCGTCGACCCGACCGTCGGCTCGGCGATGAACGCCCTCGGCTACGACCGTGACTTCCAGCTGCTTCAGGAGGACGGCCGCCCCGTACGGCTCACCGTGCGTCCGGTGCCCGGCTGGCGCCAGGTACGGCTGGACCGCGCGGCCGGCACGGTCACCGTCCCGGCCGGGGTCCGCCTCGATCTGGGCGCCACGGCCAAGGCGTGGGCCGCCGACAGGGCCGCCGCGATGCTCGCCCATGCGGCGGGGTGCGGCGTCCTGGTGAGCCTCGGCGGCGACACGGCCGTCGCGGGCGAACCACCGGCGGGCGGCTGGCGCATCCGCGTCCAGGACGCCACGGGCCCGGTCGACGAGACCCCGGCACCGGGCTCGTACGCCACGATCGGCGTCCGCAGCGGCGGCCTCGCGACCTCCGGCACCACGGCCCGCCGCTGGCGCCGCGGCACCCACGACCTCCACCACATCATCGACCCGCACACGGGCCTGCCCGCCGAGACGCCGTGGCGCACGGTCTCGGTCGCGGCGGCCACCTGCGCCGACGCCAACGCGGCGAGCACAGCGGCCCTGGTCAAGGGCAAGAACGCGACACGCTGGCTGACCAGGCTGGGCCTGCCGGCAAGGCTGGTGGCGCGAGACGGAACGGTCCTCACGACCCCGGGCTGGCCCCAGCCCGAGCCCAGCTGGCCCGCTTCGCGGCCGGCGCGGGGATTTTCAGCCCGTCCGGCGTTTGAGGACGAGGCCGTTCAGGCCGAACGGGGGTCTGGGGGCGCAACCCCCAGGGATGGGACGGGTAGGGGCGGCGGGGGCGAACAAGCGCCGAAGGCGCCGACCGTGAGCACCGCGCCGACCGCGCGGGCCGCGGCATGACGGACTCCTCCATCCTCTGGTACGCCAACAGAGCCACCGGCGCGGTCTCGCTCGTCCTGTTCACGGTCGTCGTCCTGCTCGGCACAGCGGTAAGACTTCGCGGCCGTCTCCCCGGCCTCCCCCGCTTCGGCACAGTGACCCTCCACCGCACCCTCTCCCTCTCCGCCACCGCCTTCCTCGCCCTGCACATCACCGCGGCGATCGCCGACGGCTACGTCAACATCACCACCCTCGACGCCGTCGTCCCCTTCGTCTCCGACTACCAGCCCCTCTGGCTGGGCCTCGGCACCGTCGCCCTGGACCTGCTGCTCGCGGTTCTGATCACCAGCCTGCTCCGCGCCCGCCTGGGCCACCGCACCTGGCGAGCGGTGCACTGGCTGGCGTACGCCTCCTGGCCGATCGCGCTGATCCACGGCATCGGTATCGGCACGGACGCCGGCACCACCTGGATGCTCTGGCTGACGGTCTCCTGCGTGGCCGCCGTCCTCACGGCGTTCGGCATCCGCGTCACCCAGGCGGCCCGCGCCTCCCGGCGCACCCCGTCCGCACTGCTTCGTACCGCCGAGGGAGCCCGCTCATGACCATGACCTTCACGGACATCTACATGCCGCCGCGGCTGCTCGCCCCCGGCGGCACCCCGGCCGGTTTCACCACCCACCAGCAGCGCTACGGCCCCCTGTCCCACGGCAACCCGGTCCACCTGCTGCGCACGCTCGCCGAATCGGGGCTCACCGGCCGCGGCGGCGCCGCGTTCCCCACGTACCGCAAGCTGGCCGCGGTCGCGGAGGCCGGGCGCCGCACGGGCCGCGCCCCGGTCGTCGTGGCGAACGGCGCGGAGGGTGAGCCCGCGAGCGCGAAGGACAGGACGCTGCTGCGGCTGTCTCCCCATCTCGTCCTGGACGGGCTGCAGTTGGCGGCCGAGGCGGTCGGCGCGGGGGAGGCGTACCTCGCGGTCGAGGACGGCGCGACGCCGCTCGAAACGGCACTCACCGAGCGCCGGGACCCCCTGCCGGTGCGCACGGTACGCGTTCCGAAGCGCTTCCTCTCCGGCCAGTCCTCGGCCCTCACCCAGTACATCTCCGGGCACGCCGCGCTGCCCCGGCACCAGCGCCCCCCGGTGCGCGAACAGGGTGTGCACCGGGCGCCGACCCTCGTCCAGAACGTGGAGACGCTCGCCCACTTCGCTCTGATAGCCCGCTACGGCGCCGACTGGTTCCGCTCCGCGGGCACGCCGGCCGAACCGGGCAGCGCACTGTGCACGGTGCATGTGCCGGGCCGCGAGGTACGGGTGGTGGAGGCGCCTTTCGGTATGCCGCTGCACCGGCTGCTGCCGCTGGACGGCATCGGCGCGGTCCTGATCGGCGGCTACCACGGCACGTGGATCCCGGCCGCCGAGGCCGCGACCCGTCCGCTCAGCATGGCCGGCCTCGGCGCGGGCGTACTGGCGGCCCTGCCCGCCGACCACTGCGGCCTCGCCGAAACCGCCCGCGTCCTGCGCTATCTGGCCCTCGAATCGGCGGGCCAGTGCGGCCCCTGCCTCAACGGCCTGCCCCGGATCGCCGCGGCCTTCCAGACCCTGGCGTCCCCGGGACCGCACGGCACCGCCCGCGAGGACGTCGCCCGCTGGGCCGGACTCGTGGAGGGCCGCGGCGCCTGCCACCACCCCGACGGCACGGTCCGCCTGGTCCGCAGCGCACTCACGACGTTCGCCGTCGAACTCGACGCCCATGCCCGCGGTCACTGCACGGCGACCGACCGCACCCCCCTGCTGCCCGTCCCCGGAAGCCGGAGCTGACATGAAAGCCGCCACCGTCACCGCCGCCGACACCGATCCGCGGCTCGACATCGACTGGACCGCCTGCCAGGGCCACGGCCTGTGCGCCGAACTCCTCCCCGAGCACATCGCGCTCGACGAGTGGGGCTACCCCGTGCTCGACCGGGGCCCTGTCCCTCGTACGGCCCTGAAGCGCGCGCGCAGAGCAGCGGCCGACTGCCCCGTGCTGGCCCTCAAACTCACCACGACACAGGGGAGTTGAGCCAGTAAGGAGGCGGGCGTCAGAGCCAGCCCGCGAACTCCAGCAGCAGCTCCGCGTCCTGCGGACGTCCGACCCGGCGCGCCCGGACCCCGGACTCGACCGCCCGGAACAGGGTCCAGCCCCGCAGCCGCTCCTGGTCCACCTCCAGGGACTCGGCGAGCCGCTTCACCCGCCGCCGGGTGATCGACGAACCCGAGGGCGAGGCGATCAGATCCTCCACCCGGTCGCGGACCAGCCGGGCCAGGTCGAAGGCACACTCACCGACCACCGGATCGGGGCCCACGGCCAGCCAGGGCATCCGCTCGGCGGCGAGCACCTTGCTCTGCCGGAAGGTGCCGTGCAGCAGCCGCTCCTCGGGCGGGTCGGCGAGCAGCGCGTCGCGGGCCGCGAGCGCCGCCTCCACCAGGGAGCCGACCTCGGCGTCGGCACCGGCGCTCGCCCGCATCGCCTCGGCCTGCCGGCCGGTCCGCTCGGCGACGGTCTCGAACACATGGGCGGCGGGTGGCTCGACCCACAGCCGCCGCAGCGTGCCCGCCGCCTCCAGCAGTGCCTTCGCCTCGGGCAGCGACCGCACGGACATGTCCGGGTGCAGCCGCTCCAGCAGCAGTACGCCGTGGGTGTCGCCGGGATTGAGGAGCCGGACCGCGCCCCGTCCGTCCCAGTGGGCGAGCGCGGCCCGTTCGCTCTCCGGACGGGCCCGCTCGGGAGCCAGCTTCAGCACGGCGGGCGTCCCGCCGACCAGCCGTACCAGCACGACCAGGCTGCTGCGCCCGCCGGGCGCCTGCACCCGCTCCACGGTCAACTCGCGTAGATCCACGGCCTGTTGGGCCAGCTCGGGCAGCTTGTCCAGCCAGTCACCGGCTCCGCCGCCTCCGTTGTGCTGCGTCTCGCCGAGTGCCCGCACGAGGCGCTGCGGCGGTTCGAAAGCCATGCGCGAGTTGTTTCCTTCCAGGTCGCGTTACGTCTGCGGGGGTGCCGACGCGGAGGGGGTGGCCGCCCGTTCGGCGAGCCCAGGGAAGGCTACGCTCTCGCCGCGCCAGCGCACCGCCCGCACCGCCGCCTCCCGCAGCGCCTCGGCGGCCGTGCGCCGCTGGTCGCCCGTGGAGGCGCGTACGAGGTCGGAGTACACCCCGGCCACACGTTCCTCCAGCTCTGCCGCGAACCGTACGGCCGTGCCGGAGTCCTTCACGGCGAACGGCAACGCGTACGCCGCCGCCGAGGCCTCGGGCTTGCCGTCCAGGTCCCGCACGGCGCGCTCCAGCTCGTCCCGGCGCGCCCGGTGGGCGTCGTACGCCGCCCGCGCCTCGTCCCGCCTGCCCGCGCCGATCTTGCCGCCGACGACGCCGTACCCGTAGACGACGGCGTGCTCGGCACCCAGCGCGGCCTGCAGGGCCTTGAGCTCGGCTTCCTTGGCCGCGGCGGCCTTCTGGGCCTGCTTGGTGCTCTGGGCGCTCTGGGTGCTCCTGGCGCCCTTGGTTTCCCTGGTCCCGCTCACTTGGCCCCCTCCGTCAGCAAAAACGCGTGTGCGGCCCCGGCCGCCGCAACGCTGGCCAGCAGCCTGGCCAGCTCTCCCGGGACCTCCAGCAAGGCCTTGGTGCGCTCGTCCGCGAGGGTGCGCTCGGCGGAGGCGAGGTCGCTGAGGGCGTCCTTCTCCCGAACCGGTACGGAGGGGGAGGCGCTCGGGTGCGCCGACGCGGCCGACGCGGACGCCGAATCCGAAGGGGAGGGCGATGCGGAGGGCGACGCGGGGGACGAGGCGGTCGCCGAAGGGGATGCCGACGGGCTGCTCCCCGTACCCCCGAACGCCTGCGCGTGCCGTACGACCTCCGCGTGCAGGGGGCTCAGCCGCTCCGCCAGTGCCGGGTGCACGGCGATCACGGCGGTGTAGCGGCCGGCCAGGGTCTCGCTGTCGCGGGCCGCGCGGGCGCGTGCCTGGTCCGCGGCCGAGGGGGTGCTGCCGGCCGTGGTGTCGGTGGACTGCTCAGGGGTGGAGCAGCCCGCGAGGACGAGGGTGCCCGCGGCCGATGCGAGCAGGGTCCTTCGGCGCGGGCCCGGGGGGGTGCGCGACGGCAGGGTGAACGGCACGGCAGACGTCCTCGGAGGGCTCGTACGAAAGGGAGGGCGATACGCCCGTGATCACGGTACCCGCGCCCCACCCGATCACTCGCCAGCGCCTCTCCCGGGACACGGTTTTCGCCCCCGCCGCCCCTACCCGTCCCATCCTTCTGGGGCTCCGCCCCAGACCCCGTGGGCCGGTTCTTTGGCTGCGGGTGGGTGGGGGCTGGGCCAAAAGATTGCGCAGTTCCCCGCGCCCCTGACGGCTCGGGGCTGCGCCCCGTCGCCTCCGGTGCTTTTAGGGGCGCGGGGAACTGCGCGACCAGCCCCCACCCACCCGCAGACGACTCTCTTCAGGGGCGCGGGGAACTGCGCAATCTTTTGGGGGTCTGGGGGCGGAGCCCCCAGGGATGGGACGGGTAGGGGCGGCGGGGGCGAGGAAAACGCGACGCACCCGCACCCCGTCACGGTGGACGGCAACACCCCCCGCGACCGGATACCCTTTGACCTGACACACGACCTACCCACAACAGCACACGCGGCCGAGGAGTCACCCGGATGAGCACCACCCAGAGCGAGAGGCTGCGAGAACTGCTGGAACCGCTCGTCAGCTCTCAGGGACTCGATCTCGAGGAGATCGAGGTGGACTCGGTCGGGCGCAAGCGCGTGCTGCGTGTCGTCGTCGACTCGGACGAGGGTGCCGACCTGGACGCGATCGCCGATGTGAGCCGCGCGCTCTCGGCGAAGCTCGACGAGACGGACGCGATGGGTGCGGGTGAGTACACCCTCGAGGTCGGAACCCCCGGTGCCGAGCGCGAGCTCAAGGAGCACCGTCACTACGTACGCGCCACGGACCGGCTGGTGAAGTTCCAGCTGGAGGACGATGGCGAACTGGTCGCGCGCATCCTGACGGTCGAGGACGACGGTATCGACGTCGAGGTGCCGGGCGTGAAGGGGCGCAAGCCCACCGCCAAGCGGCTCGCCTTCGCGGACATCGCCAAGGCGCGCGTCCAGGTCGAGTTCAACCGCAAGAACAAGAACGAAGAGAACGCAGAGGAGGCGTAGCCGTGGACATCGACATGAGTGCCCTGCGGGGCTTGGTGCGGGAGAAGGAGATCTCCTTCGACCTGCTGGTCGAGGCGATCGAGTCGGCCCTCCTCATCGCCTACCACCGCACCGAGGGAAGCCGCCGCCACGCGCGCGTGAAGCTCGACCGGGAGACCGGCCATGTGACCGTGTGGGCGAAGGAGGACCCCCAGGAGCTGGAGGAGGGGCAGGAGGCACGCGAGTTCGACGACACCCCGTCGGACTTCGGCCGGATCGCCGCCACCACCGCCAAGCAGGTCATCCTCCAGCGTCTGCGCGACGCGGAGGACGACGCGACGCTCGGTGAGTACGCCGGACGTGAGGGCGACATCGTCACCGGTGTGGTCCAGCAGGGGCGCGACCCCAAGAACGTGCTGGTCGACATCGGCAAGCTGGAGGCCATCCTGCCGGTGCAGGAGCAGGTCCCGGGTGAGAACTACGAGCACGGTCTGCGGCTGCGCTCGTACGTCGTTCGGGTGGCGAAGGGTGTCCGCGGTCCGTCCGTGACCCTCTCCCGTACGCACCCCAATCTGGTGAAGAAGCTCTTCGCGCTCGAGGTGCCGGAGATCGCCGACGGTTCCGTCGAGATCGCCGCCATCGCGCGCGAGGCCGGCCACCGTACGAAGATCGCCGTCCGGTCGACCCGCAGCGGCCTGAACGCCAAGGGTGCCTGCATCGGCCCCATGGGCGGGCGCGTGCGCCAGGTCATGGCCGAGCTGAACGGCGAGAAGATCGACATCGTCGACTGGTCGGACGACCCGGCCGAGATGGTCGCGAACGCGCTCTCCCCGGCCCGTGTCTCCAAGGTCGAGGTCGTGGACCTCGCGGCCCGCTCCGCGCGGGTGACGGTCCCCGACTACCAGCTGTCGCTGGCGATCGGCAAGGAAGGGCAGAACGCCCGCCTCGCCGCCCGCCTCACGGGCTGGCGGATCGACATCCGTCCGGACACCGAGCAGCCGTCCGAGGAGCCCTCGCGGCGGTCCGGGGAATAGCAGCGGGAATAGATCTGAGCCGCAGGTGGCTTAGATCACGACAACAACCGTTCGATTCTTGCCCCAAAGGGGTGAGGTCGGTACGGGGAGGTAGACTAAAGAGTGTCTGGCCGGACGCGAGCCCGCGCATGCCCTGAGCGCACCTGTGTGGGGTGCCGGGAGCGAGCGGCCAAGAAGGATCTGCTGCGCATCGTGGCGGTCGAGGGTGAATGTGTCCCCGATCATCGCGGTACGCTGCCCGGCCGGGGTGCCTATGTGCACCCCGCCCTGGTCTGTCTCGACCTGGCGGTCCGCCGCCGGGCGATCCCACGGGCGCTGCGTGCCCCGGGAGCGCTCGACACAGCGGCGTTGCGCCTCTACGTCGAGCAGGCAACACCGTAAGAAGCGTCGTACGGAACCCCCGTGCGGCCCTGGTACCCCCCGCGAGTTGGAAGTAGGTCGAGATTGCGATGAGCACTCGATGAGCACGCGATGAGTACGCCCATGAAGTAGCGACGGTCCGGACGCATCCCGGACCTAAAAGGAGCGAAGTGGCTAAGGTCCGGGTATACGAACTCGCCAAGGAGTTCGGGGTTGAGAGCAAGGTCGTCATGGCCAAGCTCCAAGAACTCGGTGAATTCGTCCGTTCGGCGTCCTCGACGATCGAGGCGCCCGTTGTACGCAAGCTGACTGACGCCCTCCAGCAGGGCAGCGGTGGCGGCAAGCCCGCCCCCGCGCGCAAGGCTGCCCCGGCCAAGCCGGGCGCCCCCTCTCCGGCGCAGGCGGCCCGTCCGGCTGCCCCGCGCCCGCCGGCCCCGAAGCCGGCCGTGGCCGAGGCGCCCGCCGCGGCGGCTCCGGTCACCCCGGTGACTCCGGCCGCTCCGGGCCCGCGTCCGGGTCCCAAGCCCGCCCCGAAGCCCGCTCCGGCGGCTCCGGCTCCGGTCGCGGCCGAGTTCACGGCGCCCCCGTCGGCTCCTGCGGCTCCCGCCGCGGGTCCCCGTCCGGGCTCCGCTCCGCGTCCCGGCGGCCAGGCTCCGCGTCCCGGTGCCCGTCCGGCCGGTCCCGGCCAGGGTGGCCAGGGCCGTGGTGACCGTCCCGAGCGCGGCGGCGACCGTCAGGGCGCTCCGCGTCCCGGCGGCCAGGCTCCGCGTCCCGGCGCTCGTCCGGCCGGCCCGCGTCCGGGCAACAACCCGTTCACCTCTGGTGGCTCCACCGGCATGGCGCGCCCGCAGGCGCCCCGTCCGGGCGGCGCCCCGCGTCCCGGTGGCGCCGGTGCCCCGGGCGGTCCGCGTCCGCAGGGCGCGGGTCAGGACCGTGGTGACCGTGCTCCCCGTCCCCAGGGCGGTCCCGGCGGCGCTCCGCGTCCGCAGGGCGGTCCGGGCGGTGCCCGTCCGACCCCCGGCGGCATGCCTCGTCCGCAGGCTCCGCGTCCCGGTGGGGCCCCCGGCCCCGGCGGTAACCGTCCGAACCCCGGCATGATGCCGCAGCGTCCCGCTGCGGGCAGCCCCCGTCCCGGTGGTGGCCCCGGTGGCCGCGGTCCCGGTGGCGGCGGCGGTCGTCCCGGTGGTCCCGGTGGTGGCGGCGGCGGTCGTCCCGGTGGCGGCGGCTTCGCCGGTCGTCCCGGTGGCGGCGGTGGCGGCTTCGCCGGTCGTCCGGCCGGTCCCGGTGGCGGCGGTGGCGGCTTCGCCGGTCGTCCCGGTGGTCCGGGCGGTGGCGGCGGTGGCCGTCCCGGCTTCGGTGGTCGTCCCGGTGGTCCGGGTGGCCGTGGTGGCACGCAGGGCGCCTTCGGTCGTCCCGGCGGTCCCGCGCGTCGTGGTCGCAAGTCGAAGCGGCAGAGGCGCCAGGAGTACGAGGCCATGCAGGCCCCGTCGGTCGGCGGCGTGATGCTGCCTCGTGGCAACGGACAGTCCGTCCGCCTGTCGCGCGGTGCGTCCCTCACCGACTTCGCCGAGAAGATCGGCGCCAACCCGGCGTCGCTCGTCGGCGTGATGATGAACCTCGGCGAGATGGTCACTGCCACGCAGTCCGTCTCCGACGAGACGCTGAAGCTCCTCGCGGACGAGATGAACTTCGTCCTCGAGATCGTCAGCCCCGAGGAGGAGGACCGCGAGCTGCTCGAGTCCTTCGACATCGAGTTCGGCGAGGACGAGGGTGGCGAGGAGTTCCTCGTCGCGCGTCCGCCGGTCGTGACTGTCATGGGTCACGTCGACCACGGTAAGACCCGACTGCTGGACACCATCCGCAAGACGAACGTCGTCGCGGGCGAGGCCGGCGGTATCACGCAGCACATCGGTGCGTACCAGGTCGCGACTCAGGTCAACGACGAAGAGCGCAAGATCACCTTCATCGACACCCCGGGTCACGAGGCGTTCACCGCCATGCGTGCCCGTGGTGCGAAGTCGACCGACATCGCGATCCTCGTGGTGGCGGCCAACGACGGTGTGATGCCCCAGACGATCGAGGCGCTGAACCACGCCAAGGCGGCCGGTGTGCCGATCGTGGTCGCGGTCAACAAGATCGACGTCGAGGGCGCGGACCCGGTCAAGGTGCGCGGTCAGCTGACCGAGTTCGGTCTGGTGGCCGAGGAGTACGGCGGCGACACCATGTTCGTCGACATCTCCGCCAAGCAGGGTCTGCACATCGACTCCCTGCTGGAGGCCGTGGTCCTCACCGCGGACGCCTCGCTCGACCTGCGGGCCAACCCGGAGCAGGACGCGCAGGGTATTGCGATCGAGTCCCACCTCGACCGTGGCCGCGGTGCCGTCTCGACGGTCCTGGTCCAGCGCGGCACGCTGCGCATCGGCGACACGATGGTTGTCGGCGACGCGTACGGCCGTGTCCGGGCGATGCTCGACGACAACGGCAACAACGTCGAGGAAGCGGGTCCGTCGACCCCCGTCCTGGTCCTGGGTCTCACCAACGTCCCGGGCGCCGGCGACAACTTCCTGGTTGTCGACGAGGACCGCACGGCGCGTCAGATCGCCGAGAAGCGCGCGGCGCGCGAGCGCAACGCCAACTTCGCCCGCCGGGGTGTCCGGTTCTCCCTGGAGAACCTGGACGAGGCCCTCAAGGCCGGTCTGGTGCAGGAACTCAACCTCATCATCAAGGGCGACGCGTCCGGTTCGGTGGAGGCTCTCGAGTCCTCGCTGCTCCAGCTCGACGTCGGCGAAGAGGTCGACATCCGCGTCCTGCACCGCGGCGTGGGTGCGGTCACCGAGTCGGACATCGACCTGGCGACCGGCTCCGACGCCATCGTCATCGGCTTCAACGTCCGCGCTGCGGGCCGCGCGGCCCAGATGGCGGAGCGCGAGGGCGTCGACGTCCGGTACTACTCGGTGATCTACCAGGCCATCGAGGAGATCGAGGCGGCCCTCAAGGGCATGCTCAAGCCGGAGTACGAGGAGGTCGAGCTCGGCACGGCGGAGATCCGCGAGGTCTTCAAGTCGTCCAAGCTGGGCAACATCGCCGGTGTCCTGGTCCGCTCGGGCGAGGTCAAGCGCAACACGAAGGCTCGACTCGTCCGCGACGGCAAGGTCATCGCGGAGAGCCTCACCATCTCCGGTCTGCGTCGCTTCAAGGACGACGTCACCGAGATCCGCGAAGGCTTCGAGGGTGGTATCAACCTCGGAAACTTCAACGACATCAAGGTCGACGACGTCATCGCGACGTACGAGATGCGCGAGAAGCCGCGCTCGTAAAGCGGTTGTGTGAGCTGGCCGGCGGTGACTTGTCACCGTCGGCCAGCTTGCCGTTTGAAAAGATTGCGCAGTTCCCCGCGCCCCTTAAGGGGCGCGGGGAACTGCGCGAACGGCCCCCACCGGCCCGCAGCCGAAAAACCCCGTCGAGCACCCCACCCGTTCGATGTACGGTTCTGATGTCCCTGCCAAGTGCATTGGCAGGCCATCTATCCCGTACCGGCGGGACATCCGGTTACACATGTATGTGGGGACACTGTCCTTCGATCTACTCCTCGGCGACGTTCACTCGCTCAAGGAGAAACGCTCCCTCGTCCGGCCGATAGTCGCTGAACTCCAGCGGAAGTACGCGGTGAGCGTGGCGGAGACGGGCAACCAGGACCTTCACCGCAGGGCCGAGATCGGCCTCGCGGTGGTCTCCGGAGACACCGAGCACCTCACCGACGTACTGGACCGGTGCGAACGGTTCGTCGCGGCGCGACCGGAGGTGGAGCTGCTGTCGGTACGGCGCAGGCTCCACAAAGACGAAGACTGACGAAACAAGCAAGGCGAAGAAGGAGACGGACCAGTGGCCGACAACGCGCGGGCGAAGAGGCTGGCGGACCTCATCCGAGAGGTGGTGGCCCAGAAGCTGCAGCGCGGGATCAAGGACCCGCGGCTCGGCACACACGTCACCATCACGGACACCCGGGTCACCGGGGACCTCCGGGAGGCGACCGTCTTCTACACGGTGTACGGGGACGACGAGGAGCGCGCGGCGGCCGCCGCGGGCCTGGAGAGCGCCAAGGGCGTGCTCCGCTCGGCGGTCGGCGCGGCGGCGGGCGTGAAGTTCACGCCGACGCTGACCTTCGTCGCGGACGCCCTGCCGGACACCGCCAAGACCATCGAGGACCTGCTCGACAAGGCGCGGGCCTCGGACGCGAAGGTGCGCGAGGTCTCGGCCGGCGCCTCCTTCGCGGGTGACGCGGACCCGTACAAGAAGCCGGAAGACGACGACGAGACGGACGGCGACGCCGCAGAATGACCCAGAAGCACCAGACGCCCGACGGGCTTGTCATTGTCGACAAGCCGTCGGGCTTCACTTCGCACGACGTGGTCGCCAAGATGCGCGGGATCGCCAGGACCCGCCGCGTCGGACACGCCGGCACCCTCGACCCCATGGCGACGGGCGTGCTCGTCCTCGGCGTCGAGAAGGCGACCAAGCTCCTCGGGCACCTCGCGCTCACCGAGAAGGAGTACCTGGGAACCATCCGGCTGGGGCAGAACACCCTGACGGACGACGCCGAGGGTGACATCACCTCGTCCACCGACGCCTCCGGCGTCAAGCGGGACGCCGTCGACGCCGGGATCGCCAAGCTGACCGGCCGCATCATGCAGGTGCCCTCCAAGGTCAGCGCCATCAAGATCGACGGCGTGCGCTCGTACAAGCGGGCGCGCGAGGGCGAGGAGTTCGAGATCCCGGCCCGCCCGGTGACCGTCTCGTCGTTCGCGGTGTACGACATCCGTGACGCCGTCGCCGAGGACGGCACGCCGGTGCTCGACCTGGTCGTCTCCGTCGTCTGCTCCTCCGGCACATACATCCGGGCGCTCGCCCGGGACCTGGGCGCGGACCTGGCCGTCGGCGGTCATCTCACCGCCCTGCGCCGCACCCGCGTCGGCCCCTACAAGCTCGACTCCGCGCGCACCCTCGACCAGCTCCAGGAGGAGCTGACCGTGATGCCGATCGCGGAGGCCGCCGCGGCCGCGTTCCCGCGCTGGGACGTGGACGCCAAGCGGGCGCGGCTGCTGCTCAACGGCGTACGCCTGGAGATGCCCGACGTGTACGCGGGCAAGGGTGCCGTGGCCGTGTTCGACCCCGAGGGACTGTTCCTGGCGCTGGTGGAGGAGCAGAAGGGGAAGGCGAAGAGCCTGGCCGTGTTCGGCTGACGTTCTTCGGCGTTCTTCGCGTTCTTCGTCCTCCCGCCGCGTCTCTCGCGTACGGCGGTGCGGTGGTCCTGCCGGGCCCCGCCCGTGGAGCGGCGATCACGGGGTTTCGTGCCCGCCGCTCCACGGTCCCCCCTCGGTTCCCCCACACAAGGGTGTATCCATCCGGCCTCGCCTATTCACCCCTTCGTGCAGGCGCTCGGAGTGAACCAAGGGAGCGGAAGGGGGCGCGTTCGCCGCGCGATCTTTCCCGCTGATCACCCCGCGCCTACCGTCGAAGCAGGAGCACGGCGGGGAGGTTCGAGCATGGCGGGACGGGGCCCGCGGACCGGGGGCCGACAGGCATCGGACGATACCCGGGACGCACGGGACGAGGCCCTGGTACGCGTCTGCGACCTGGCGGGGCGCCCGCGCGGCACGGGCTTCGTCGCCGACCACCACGGCACGGTGATCACCAGCCACGAGGCGGTCGACGGCCTGGCCTGTCTCGTCCTGCACGCCCCCGGCGACCGCACCTGCGTGGTGAGCGCCGATGCGGTCACGCCGCTGCCCGACGCCGACCTGGCTCTCGTACGCACCGAAGGTCTCGGCCTCGACCCGCTCCCCGTCACCGTGCGGGACCGAGTCGCGACCGGCACGTATGTACGGATCGCCGCGGGCGGCTGGCGCGAGGCGCGGGTGCTCGGCTCGTCCGCCGTCACGTACACGGCGACCGACCGCTTCCATCTCCTGGACGACGCCCTGGAGCTGGCGATCGGCACGGCGGGCGTGGACGCGCTCCGGCTGGGCGGCGGGGCGGCCGGGGGACCGGTCCTCGACGCCTCGACCGGAGCGGTGGTGGGGGTGCTCGGCACCGCGCTGCACACCGGGTACCGGGCGGCGGGGTTCGCCGTCCCCCTGCGGGGTGTCGAGGGGCCGCTCGTCGAGCTGCTGGACCGTAACGCGGCGACGGTGCCCGCCTACGGAGCCGATCTCAATCTGGCGGGGGTACTGGAGCTCACCGCGACCTCGGTCGGCTCGGACGGGCCGGGCGCTGCCACGTCGGTGGGGTCCGGCGGCGCGCCCTCCGGACCGGTCGAACGGGCCGACGTCGTCAGGGAGTTCACCGCTTTCGAGACCGGAACGGCCACCGTACTCGGGCTCGTCGGCCCACCCGGCAGCGGCCGTACGACGGAACTGGCGGCCCTCGCCGCCCGCCGCACCCGGGGCGCGGAACCGGCCCCCGTGCTGTGGCTGCGCGGCGCCGACCTCCTCGCCGACGACACCTCCGTCGCGGACGCGGCGACACGGGCGCTGGAGCGGGCGGGGCGGATCGTGGCGGCCTCGGGGCAGGCTTCGGGCGAGGCCTCCGGGGTGTCCGCGGAGGCGGATGTGCTGCCTCCCGGCAGGTACGACGGTGAACTGGGCGACATCGGTCCCGAGCGGTTGGCCCGGCTGGCGCGGAACGCGGGGCGGCCGCTCCTGCTCCTCCTCGACGGTCCCGAGGAAATGCCGCCCGCCCTCGCCCACCGGCTGCCCGAGTGGACCGAGGGGACGGCCGCCTGGCTGCGGGAGACCGGGGCGCGGCTCGTCGTCGGATGCCGGGCCGAGTACTGGGAGCAGGCGGGGGCGGAGTTCCCGGCGGAGTCGCTGCACCGGGCCGAGACCGGATCGGACCCGTTGATGCCGTCCTGCGTGCGGCTGGGAGATCTGACCGAGGGGGAGGCCCGGCGGGCCCGGTTCCGCGCCGGGATCCCCGAGGACGCGCTCGCGGAGGCCGACGCACGGCACCCGCTGACGCTGCGGCTGTTCTCCGAGGTGCGGGCCGCGCTGCCGGACGCCCCGGCCGAGCGGCTCGGCCGCGACGAGGTCTTCGCCGCGTACCTGGACCTGATGTGCCTGCGCATCGCGGTCCGGCTCGCCGCCGCCGGCGGGCTGCGCGGCACGGTCGTACGGCGGCTCGCCGCCCAGGTCTCCGGCCAGGTGCACGAGGCCGCGCGACGCTGTCTGGGCCCCGGGCAGGGTGAGCTCGACCGCGCGTCCTTCGAAGCCGTCTTCCCGTGGGGCCCCGCGCCGGGCCACTGCCTCACCGGTACCACCGGCTGGGCCTCCGCCGTCCTCACCGAGGGCCTCCTCGCGCCCGCCGGCAACGGCTACCGCTTCGCCCACGAGGAACTCGCCGACTGGATCCAGGGCTCCCATCTGGACCTGGACCCGGCCCTGCACGCCCTGGTCCACCGGGGGCGGCCGGCTCCGGGGCCGCAGGGAAGGGCCCGGCGCTCCCGGTCCGCCGCCACCTCCTCCCCGGCGCACCTCCTCCCCGTCCCCCGCCACCGCATCGGCTCCGTCGTCGAGACCCTGCTCGTCCTGGCCCGTCAACAGGGCACCGCCGAGCTGGCCCTCCGTCTGGAGGACCTGGTCCATGCCCTCGACGACCTGCTGCCCAAGGCACCGGGCCCGCTCGGTGACCCCGCCTGGTGGGCCACCCACCTCTGCGCGGACGTCCTGCTGCGCGTGCCCGACGCGACGCCGTACATCGGTGTGCTGCGGCTGCTCGCCGAGCGGATCGTGAGGTGGCGGGAGCGGGGCAGGGCCGTACCGGGGGAGTTCGGGCCGCGCTTCTGGGAAGCGCTGCCGCTGCCGGAGACGGAGCGGTTCGACCTGCTGAGGCGTCTGGTGGTCGCGGACGGGACACGGTACGCGGCGGACGCGGCAAGCGAGGCCGCCGACGCCGTCCCCCGCTACCTGGACGCCGTGGCCCGGCTCCTCGCCGCCCGCCCTGCCGCCGTACAACCCCATCTCACGCAGTGGTTCGACGACGAGCGGCCCCTTCCCGCGACCCCGCACGCGACCGTGGCGACTGCCGCGCAGGCCTTGCTGTACGCGCATCGGCGGCGGGCGCTGGACGACCTCGCGGAGGCGCTGGTGGCCAGTGCGCACCGGCGCGGCGACGAGTTGCTCGCCGTGCTCGCCGAGGAGGAGCCGTCGGCCGTGTGCCGGGCGGTGGACCGGTGGGCGCACGACGAGCGGCCGGCGCGGCGGGTGGCTGCGGTGGCCTACGGGTTGCGGGCCGCGCCGTTCGTGCGGACCGAGGCCGACCGGGAGCTGCTGCGTTACGCGGCGCTCGAGCTGCTGGCCCGCCCCGCCGACTGCACGCTGCACGGCGGAGCGCTCGGTCTCCTCGTACGGGATCCGCGAACCCGCGACCGGTATCTGCCGGGGGCCTTGGAGCGGTTCACGGCCGGTGACCCCCAGCTGCCCGCGAGCGCCCTGGTCGCCGCGCTCACCACCCACCCGGACCCGGTGTTCGCCGCCTTCCGCACCCGGCTGCGGCAGTCGGGCCCCGGCATGGGCGAGGTGTTGCGCACCCTCGCCGACGTCACCACGCCCGCCCTGGCCCGCAGCGTCGCCGCGATGGTGCGGGAGGCCGTCGAACTGCGCCCCGAGGCCGCCGCGCATGTGGCCGCCTATGTGGATCGGCGCCTGGAATACGGGCCCACCACACGCGCGGTGCTCTTTCCACTGGTCAGTGGCCTGCTGGAGGGCTGCCCCGCGTCGGTGCGGGCGGCGCTCGTGACGGTCCTCGCGGCGCCGGGCAGCCACGCGTCACGGCCGTTGCGGCGCGAGCTGCTGGATCTGCTGCTCGCGCACGAGCGGGACCCGGCCGTCCTCGACACCCTCCTCAAGGCCGCCGCGGCCGGCGCGGACCGCAGGGGTGAGGAGGCCACGCGCGAGCTGGTGCACCGCGCGGGCCTCCTCCTCGTCCGCACCCCGGCCGGAGCCACCGGCTTCGACCGCGGTCTCGTCGACCTGGCCCGCCAAGTCCCGGGTTTCGCCGCCCTGGTGGCCCGCTGGCTGACCGGCGCGCCCGAGGAGTGGGCCGCGGTGGTCGGCCCGAGCACCCGCCGCATGATCGAGAACCTGGCCGGGGTGCGGGTGCCCGCCTGACCTGCTCCTCGCCCCCGCGCGACACGTCATCGCCCGACGAGGCACTGCGCGATACGTCACACCACGATGCCGATGCAGGCCGAGCGCACGCGGCATGGCACCCTTAGAGCTGCGAATGAGGCAATCACGGACACGGGTTCGAGTTCGGATTCGGACAAGGAGCGGTCACAGTGCAGCGCTGGCGTGGCTTGGAGGACATCCCCGAGGACTGGGGGCGCAGCGTCGTCACCATCGGTTCCTACGACGGGGTGCACCGCGGACACCAGCTGATCATCAAGCATGCCGTGGACCGCGCCCGTGAACTGGGCGTGCCCTCCGTGGTCGTCACCTTCGACCCGCACCCGAGCGAGGTCGTGCGCCCCGGCAGCCACCCTCCGCTGCTCGCCCCGCACCACCGCCGCGCCGAGCTCTGTGCCGACCTGGGTGTGGACGCGCTGCTCATCCTCCCCTTCACCACCGAGTTCTCGAAGCTGTCGCCCGCCGACTTCGTCGTGAAGGTCCTGGTCGACAAGCTGCACGCCAAGGCCGTCGTCGAGGGCCCCAACTTCCGCTTCGGCCACAAGGCCGCGGGCAATGTCGCCTTCCTGCGTGAGCAGGGCGAGACCTACGACTTCGACGTCGAGGTCGTGGACCTGTACGTGTCGGGCGAGGCCGGCGGTGGCGAGCCCTTCTCCTCGACCCTCACCCGGCGGCTCGTCGCCGAGGGCGATGTCGAGGGAGCGCGCGAGATCCTCGGGCGTCCGCACCGTGTCGAGGGCATCGTCGTACGCGGCGCCCAGCGCGGCCGCGAGCTCGGCTTCCCGACGGCCAACGTCGAGACCCTCCCGCACACCGCCATCCCCGCGGACGGCGTCTACGCCGGCTGGCTGCACGTCGAGGGCGAGGCGATGCCCGCGGCGATCTCCGTCGGCACGAACCCGCAGTTCGACGGCACCGAGCGCACCGTCGAGGCGTACGCCATCGACCGCGTCGGCCTCGACCTGTACGGCCTGCACGTCGCCGTCGACTTCCTCGCCTACGTCCGCGGCATGGCCAAGTTCGACTCCATCGAGGCGCTGCTGGAGGCCATCGCCGACGACGTGAAGCGGTCGCGGGAGCTGATCGAGGCGTACGACGGGGAGTAGTTCTCCCGGTTACGTGGATGGGGGCGGCCGGTGCTGAAAGGCACCGGCCGCCCCCGTCGCCGTCATGGCCGAGTGGCCGTCGCCCGCGCCCAATGGCACGCCACCTGCGTCCCGCCGCCCCCGCCGAGCACCTCCAGGTCCTGGCCCCGGCACGCGTCCGCCACGCCCGCCCGCTCCGCCTCCCCGCTCGCGAGGATCTGACAGCGCGCGTGGAAGCGGCAGCCGGACGGGATGCGGGAGGGGTCCGGGGGTTCGCCGGAGAGCACGACAGGATCGCCCGGTGCCTCCGGGAGGACGGACAACAGGGCCTGGGTGTACGGGTGTTGAGGGGCTGTCAGGACCTGTTCGACCTCGCCGGTCTCCACGATCCGGCCGAGGTACATCACCGCGACCCGGTCCGCGATGTTCCAGGCCAGGCCCAGATCGTGGGTCACCACCAGGGCGGACAGGCCGAGTTCGGTGCGCAGCCGCAGGAGCAGCGCGAGGATCTCGCCGCGCACCGAGGCGTCGAGGGAGGCCACCGGCTCGTCGGCGACGATGAGTTCGGGCTCCAGGACGAGCGCGCCCGCGATGACGACACGCTGGCGCTGGCCGCCGGACAGTTCGTGCGGGTAGCGCAGGAAGAACCGCTCCGGAGGGCGCAGTCCGGCCCGGGAGAGGGCTTCGGCGACCGCCGCCCGCTCGTCGCCGCCGTACCGGTGGATGCGCAGTCCCTCGGCCACCGCGTCGTACACGGTGTGCCGGGGGTTGAGCGATCCGCTGGGGTCCTGGAGGACGAGCTGGACGCGCTTGCGGTAGGCCTTGAGAGCACGCGTGGAGTAGTCGAGCGGCCTGCCGTCGAAGGTGACGTGGCCGCCGGTCGGTGGGACGAGGCCGAGGAGGGAGCGGGCCAGCGTCGTCTTGCCGCAGCCCGACTCGCCGACCAGCGCCACGATCTCGCCGGGCCGGATGTCGAGGTCGACGCCGTCGACGGCCCGGGCCCTGGCCGCGCCGTGGCGTCCGGGAAAGGCGATGTGCAGGCCCTGCGCGCTGAGGAGGGGCGCGGTCGGCACGGGGGTTGTCGTCGTCATGGGGTGCTGCTCCTGGCTTCTTCCGCCGGGCTGCCGCCCGGATCGGGGACCGCGGCGCCGACGTGGACACAGGCCGCCCACCGCCCCGCGCCCGCCTCTCGCAGTGCCTGGTCCTGCGTCGCGCAGGCGTCCAGCGACACCGGACACCGGGGATGGAACGTACAGCCCGCCGGGAGCGCCGACGGATCCGGCGGATCGCCCGGCAGCCCGCGCGGCGCGAACCGCGACGCCGTGTCGCCGATGCGCGGGAAGGCGGCCGACAGGGCCTTGCCGTACGGGTGCATAGCGTTCTCGTACACCTGCTGGGCGGGCCCTTCCTCGACCACGCGCCCCGCGTACATCACCGCGAGCCGGTCGCAGGTGTCGGCCAGGACGGCCAGGTCGTGGCTGATCATGACGAGGCCCAACTCCTGCTCGCTGACGAGCTGTTCGATCAGGCGGAGGATCTGCGCCTGGATCATCACGTCGAGTGCGGTGGTCGGTTCGTCGGCGATGACGAGCTGGGGGTCGCACGCCAGCGCCATGGCGATCATGACGCGTTGGCGCTGGCCGCCGGAGAGTTCGTGCGGGTAGGCGTCCGCGCGGGCGGCGGGCAGGCCGACGTGTTCGAGCAGCTCGCCCGTCTTCTTCCTCGCGCCCGCCGGGGTCGCCTTCTTGTGCAGCAGGATCGGCTCGGCGATCTGGTCACCGATGCGGTGCACGGCGTTCAGGGAGTGCATCGCGCCCTGGAAGACGATCGAGGCGCCCGCCCAGCGGACCGCGCGCACCCGGCCCCACTTCATCTTCAGCACGTCTTCGCCGTCGAGCAGGATCTCCCCGCTCGTGCGCGTGCCCGCGGGCAGCAGTCGCAGCAGCGCGAGCGCCAGCGTGGACTTGCCGCAGCCGGACTCGCCCGCGATACCGAGCTTCTGGCCCGCGTCGAGCGAGAGGTCCACGCCGCGCACGGCGGCGGCCCCTCCGGCGTACGTCACTTCGAGGTTCCTGACTTCCAGGAGCCGTTGCCTGGCCGGAGGACTCGACGTCGGAGTGCTCAACGTGCCACCCCCAGCTTGGGGTTGAGTACCGACTCGACCGCGCGCCCGCACAGCGTGAAGGCCAGCGCCACCACCGCGATCGCGACACCCGGCGGCACCAGATACCACCACTTGCCCGCGCTGACCGCGCCCGCCTCCCGCGCGTCCTGGAGCAGTCCGCCCCACGACACGACTGTCGGATCGCCGAGCCCGAGGAACGCGAGCGTCGCCTCGGCGAGGATCGCGGAGGAGATGATCAGGGTCGTCTGCGCCAGCACCAGCGGCATCACATTGGGCAGCACATGCCGGGACATGATGTGCCAGTGCCCGCCGCCGAGCGCCTTCGCGCGTTCGATGTACGGCCGTGACTCCACGGCCAGGGTCTGCGCGCGCACCAGCCGGGCCGTCGTCGGCCAGGTCGTGACGCCGATCGCCAGGATGATCGTGCCGAGCGAACGGGTCATCACGGTCGCCAGCGCGATGGCGAGGACCAGTGTCGGCATGACCAGGAACCAGTCCGTGATCCGCATCATCACGGTGGCGTACCAGCCGCGGAAGTGTCCCGCGGTGATCCCGATGAGCGCCCCGATGGCGACCGACAGCACGGCCGCCAGCAGCCCGACGAGCAGGGAGACCCGCGCGCCCCACACGACCAGGCCGAGCAGATTGCGCCCGAACTGATCCGTCCCCAGCGGGAACTCGGCACTCGGGCTCTCCATCGGATCGCCCGGCGCGTTCGTCACACTCTGCACGTCGGAGCCGACGGTCAGCGGCGCGGTCAGCGCGATGAGCGCGAACAGGCCGAGGGCGGCGAGCCCGAAGACGCCCGCCCGGTGGGTGCGGTACTGCTTCCAGAAGCGGGCGGCGGAGTGGCGGCGACGCTGCCAGGCGAGTGTGCGCGGACTGGCCGTGGCCACCTGCGTGGTTGCTTCGGTTGTCATCGGCCCGTCCGACTCGGTCGTGGTCATCGGCCCACCCGTGGATCCAGCAGCGGATAGATCAGATCGGCCAGCGTGTTCATCACGATCACCGCCGCCGCGAAGACGAAGAACAGCCCCTGCACCAGCGGCAGATCGGGCACGCTCAGCGCCTGGTAGAAGAGCCCGCCGAGACCCGGCCAGGAGAAGACGGTCTCGACGAGGATCACCCCGGCGACCGTCCGGCCGAGGTTGATGAAGATCAGCGTGACGGTCGGCAGCAGCGCGTTGGGGACGGCATGGCGCCGCCGCACGAGATCGTCCCGCAGGCCCTTCGCCCGGGCGGTGGTCAGATAGTCGCTGCCCATCTCGTCGAGCAGCGCCGAACGCGTGACGAGCAGAGTCTGCCCGTACTCGACGGCGACCAGCGTCACCACCGGAAGGATCAGATGGTGGGCGACATCGATGACGTACGCGAAGCCCTCCTTGCCCCCCGACTCCATGCCGCCGGTCGGGAAGAGGCCCGGGATCGGGCCCATGCCGACCGAGAAGACGATGATGAGCAGCAGTCCCAGCCAGAAGGACGGGATGGAGTAAAGGGTCAGCGCCAGACCGGTGTTGAGCCGGTCGCTCAGCCCGCCGTTGCGCCACGCGGAGCGCGTGCCGATGAAGATGCCGAGCACGGTGTAGAGGACGAACGCCGTGCCGGTGAGCAGCAGGGTGTTCGGCAGCGCCTCGGTGATCTTGTCGATGACGGGGGCGCGGAACTGGTACGAGGTGCCGAGATCGCCGGTGAGCGCCTTGCCACAGTAGTCGGTGAACTGCTCCCACATCGGCAGGTCGAGCCCGAACTCCTTGCGGTAGTTGGCGAGTTGCTCGGCAGACACCTGGCGGCCGCCCGTCATGTACTTGACCGGGTCGCCGGGGATCAGACGGAAGAGGAAGAAACTGGTGACGAGGACGGCGAGCAGTGAGACGGCCGCGCCGCCCAACTTGCCCGCCACATAGCGCGGATACGCGGTCCGGCCGCGCGCCCGCGGCCCGCGGACCGACGGCCCGGCCTCGGCCGGACCGTCGGTCGCCTCGACCAGCGAGGGTGTTGCCTCAGCGGTCATGAACTACTCATTCGCTCGTACGTTCATGGGGTTCCCCTTGGCGGGAGCGTGGGCGTGCCCTACTCACGGTCCTCGGCCGTCGAGCGGCGGCGCATCGTGAAGAACACCCCGGCGCCCGCGAGGACGACGACGCCCGCGACGATGCCGATGATGACGCCCGTCGAGCTCGAACCGTCGGAGGACGCACCGGAGGACCCCGCCGGAACCGCCGACCACCAGCTCCAGTAACCGTCCTGGCCGTAGATGTTGCCCGCGGCCTTCGGCATCGTCTCGATCGACTTGATCTGGTCGGTGCGGTAGGCCTCGACCGCGTTCGGGTACGCCATGACGTTCATGTACCCGGTGTCGTACAGCCGCGACTCCATCTGCTGCACGATGTCCGCCCGCTTGGCGGTGTCGTACTCGGCGAGCTGCTGGTCGTACAGCTCGTCGTACTTCTTGTCGCAGACGAAGTTGTCGGTCGCGCCCGTGTCCTTGGGAGTGGCGGGCAGCGCCGCGCAGGTGTGGATGGACAGGACGAAGTCGGGGTCCGGGTTGACGGACCAGCCGTCGAACGCCAGGTCGTACGTGCCCGCCAGCCAGGGGTCGGTCACGTTGTCCAGACAGTTGAGGGTGACACCGATGCCGAGCTTGCCGAACCACTCTTTCAGGTACTGTCCGACCGCCTTGTCGTTCGGGTCGGTGGCGTGGCAGAGGATCCGGTAGTTGATCGGCTTGCCGTTCTTCTCGACGCGCTTGCCGTCACCGTTCTTCTTGTAGCCCGCCTGGTCGAGGAGTTGGGCCGCCTTCGCCGGGTCGTACGACAGCGTCTGGCTCGACGACGGCTTCCAGAAGTACGTGGAGAAGCGCGGCGGGATGTATCCCTCGCCCTCGACGGCGTGGCCCTGGAAGACCTTGTTGATCAGCGTCTCCCGGTCGATCGCCATGAACAGTGCCTGGCGCACCTTCTGGTTCAGCAGCGACTCGGCTCCGTCACCGAAGTGCTTGCCGTTCTTGGCCTGGGCGCCGGGGTTGGTGGCCAGGGCGTAGAAGCGGCGGCCGGGGGCGTCGTTGACCTTGATGTTGTTCTCGGTCTTGAGAGCGGCCGACTGGGCCGGCGTCAGACCGGAGACGAAGGACACCTCGCCCTTCTGCAGCGCCGCGACGGCCGCGTCGCCGTCCTTGTAGTACTTGAAGAGCAGCTCGTCGAACTTGGGGGCGCCGCGCCAGAAGCTCTTGTTGGGCTTGAGGCGGACGTAGCTGTCGGCCTTGTAGTCCGTCAGGATGAACGGCCCGTTGCCGACGATCGGGAAGCTCTTGTCGTTGTTGAACTTCGTGAAGTCCCCGACCTTCTCCCAGACATGCTTGGGCACGATCGGCACATCGAGCGCGGCCATCGTGGCCTGTGGCTTCTTCAGCTCGATGACGAGCTGGGTGGCGCTGGGAGCCGAGACCTTCTTGAAGTTGGCGACGAAGCTGCCGTTGGCCGTCGCCGCGCCCTCGTCGGTCATCATCTTGTTGAACGTCCACGCCGCGTCCTCGGCGGTGGCCTGCTGACCGTCCGACCACTTGGAGTTGGAGCGGATCGTGTAGGTCCAGGTCAGCTTGTCGGCGGAGGGCTCCCACTTGGTGGCGAGGCCCGGGATCGCGTGGTTGTCCGCCGGGTCGTAATTGGTCAGGTACTCGTACATGAGCCGGTGAATGCTCGTACTGACCAGCCGCGACGCCAGGAACGGACTCAGCGAGTCGACGCTCTGCGCGACAGCGACCGTGAGGACCTTCTTGCCCTCCTTGGCCTGAGCCTGCTGAGGCGCCGGGTTGAGGGGGGTCGCGAGACCGGCGGTGAGGGTGAGCGCGGCGGCGCCCGCGGCGGCGATGAGTCGGAAGAGACGGGGGCGCGGGCGCCCTCTGTGGTGGTGATCCTGTGTGTTCATGGGTCAGTGACCTCGCGTCATCGCTTGCACAGAGATGGCTGGTTGAACGACTTGATCGGGTGACGCCGGCGGGGTTGATGTGTGTGTCTATCAGCGGCGGTCTCCGCACGTCAACGGCGCATGCACCCCATGTGGCCTGCGGAAATAACGAGTTGACGGCCATTTTTCGCTCATTGGTCCATACCGGTGAAGCGCCCCTGGTGAAGGCCTGACGGCTCGAAACGCACCTGGACGCGCGAAGGCCCGCACCGTCTTGGGACGGTGCGGGCCTTGGCGGGAATCAGCCTCTTGGATTGGGCCGATCGGGTTACTGCTGAGGGGGTGCCGGCGGAGGAGGAGTCTGGCCCGGGTGGGGCTGATAGGGCTGCCCCGGCTGGAACGGCTGCCCGGGCTGCGCCTGCGGAGGCTGCGGCTGCTGGGGGTATGCCTGACCGGGCTGGGGGTATGCCTGACCCGGCTGCTGGGGGTAGGGCTGTCCCGGCTGGGCGTACGGCTGTCCGGGCTGCGGCTGCTGCGGCTGCTGCCGGACCTGGTCAGGAACGGGCTGCCCGGGAACCGGCTGACCCGGCATGTACTGCTGACCCGGCATCGGCGGGGCGGCCACCGGTGGTGGGTTGCCGTCGTTCGTCCACAGCCCGTGCGACTGCTGGTGCCGTGCGATGTCCTCGGCCACCATCGCGGAGAGGTTGAAGTACGCCTCCCGCACCTTGGGCCGCATCATGTCGAGGTCGACCTCGGCACCCGCGGCCAGGTGCTCGTCGAACGGCACGACCACGACACCGCGGCAACGGGTCTCGAAGTGGCTGACGATGTCCTCCACCTTGATCATCTTGCCGGTCTCGCGCACTCCGGAGATGACAGTGATGGACCGCGAGACCAGATCCGCGTACCCGTGCGCCGACAGCCAGTCCAGCGTCGTACTGGCGCTGCTCGCACCGTCGACCGACGGCGTCGAGATGATGATGAGCTGGTCGGCGAGGTCGAGCACACCGCGCATGGCGCTGTACAGCAGACCCGTACCGGAGTCGGTCAGGATGATCGGGTACTGCTTGCCCAGTACGTCGATCGCGCGCCGGTAGTCCTCGTCGTTGAAGGTCGTGGACACGGCAGGGTCGACGTCGTTGGCGATGATCTCCAGACCCGAGGGGGCCTGGGAGGTGAACCGCCGGATGTCCATGTACGAGTTGAGGTACGGGATCGCCTGGACGAGGTCACGGATGGTGGCGCCGGTCTCGCGGCGCACACGGCGGCCGAGCGTACCGGCGTCAGGGTTGGCGTCGATCGCGAGGATCTTGTCCTGCCGCTCGGTGGCGAGCGTCGCGCCGAGCGCGGTGGTGGTGGTCGTCTTGCCCACGCCGCCCTTGAGGCTGATCACGGCGATCCGGTAGCACGACAGCACAGGCGTCCGGATCAGGTCCAGCTTCCGCTGCCGCTCGGCCTCCTCCTTCTTCCCGCCGAGCTTGAACCGGCCACCGCCCGCCGCGGGCCGGCCGCTCTTCGCCTTCTGCTTCTTGTTGTTGAGCAGCCGGTCGGAGGACAGCTCCACGGCAGCGGTGTACCCGAGCGGGGCGGCACCGGGGTTGATGGGCTGACGCTGGTCGTGCTGCACGGGCTGCGGCCAGGCGGACCCGGTGCGGGGGTCGACGGGAGCCGCGGGCTGCTGCTGCACGGGCTGGGGGCCCGGCTGCGGCTGCGCTTGCGGCTGTGGCTGAGCCTGCTGCGGGTACGGCGGGGGCACCTGCGCGGGGGCCGGGGGCTGCTGGGGGAAGGCGTAACCCGACTGCGGTGCCGGGGCGTTGGGCGCCTGCGGCGGGAAACCGTATCCCTGCTGCGGGACGGGGGGCTGCGGCGCCGGGGGCGTCGCCGGCTGGGGGAAGCCGTAACCGGGCCCCGGAGCAGAGGGGTTGGGCGAAGGCTGCGCCTGGACGGGGGCCGGAGCCGGGGCGCTTTGCTGCTGGGGGAATCCGTAACCGGAGCCCTGTGCGGGTGGGGTGACCGGGGCAGGGGCAGGGGTCGGAGTCGGTGCAGGGGTGTTGGGCTGCGGGAATCCGTAGCTGCTCTGCGGGGTGGGGCTCGGAGCCGGGGTGCTGGGGTGCGGGAACCCATAGCTGCCCTGCGGTGCCGGTGCCGGTGCCGGAGCGTCGGTGTGCGGGGCGGGAGCGGGTGTTTCGGCGGCCGGAACGGGGGCCTGCGTCGGGGCCGGCTCGCTGGGCTGCGGGAATCCGTAGCCGTCCTGCGCGGTGGGGCTCGGCATCGGCGTGCCGGGCTGCGGGAACCCATAGCCGTCCTGCGCGGTGGGGCCCGGAGTCGGAGCACCAGGCTGCGGGAAGCCGTAACTCCCCTGCCGTGCCTGAGCCGGTGCCGGAGCGTCGGTGCGCGGGGCGGGAACCGGAGCCTCGGCCGCCGGGGCCGAAGGTGCCGCGTGCGGAGCCTGGGGCGAAGCCGGAACCGGGTTCTCGAACGCGGGCGGGGGCGATGACACGGGCCCCTGAGCCGGATCCGTCGAGACAGGCGCGCTGGGGGAGGAGGGCCACGCCGGAGGCGCGGGGGGCTGGAAGGGCTGGCCGGGCTGCGGCGCGGGGGGCTGGAAGGGCTGGCCGGGCTGCGGCACGGGCAGTTGGAAGGGCTGGCCCGGCTGCGGCGCGGGCGGCTGGAACGGCTGGCCCGGCGCCACCACCGGCGGCTGAGCCTGTGCCGGAATCTGCGCCTGGACGGGCTCGGCCGCCGCGGGCTCCGTGGAGGCGGGCCACTGAGCCGCGGGAGCGGGCGCCGCGGGCTGATACGCGGGCGGCAACGGCGGCAGACCACCCTGCGGCAGCGGCGGCGGAGCCCAGGCGGGGGGTGCGTCCTGCACGGCCTCGGGTTCGTCCGACCCGGCCTCGGGCACCGCGTCCTGAGGCTCGTCGCCCTGGGGCTCGGCATCCTCCGGCTCCGAGTCGTGTACCTCGGCCTGCGGCGGCACCGCATCGCTGACGTCGTCCTGCGGCTCGGCATCGCTGACCTCGGCGGACGCGTCGACATCGTCCGCGCGGCGCAGCTCCACGACGTCGGCGATGTGCTCCTCCTCGGAGGCATCGCTCAACTCGTCGGCGGAATCTGCGGCGGGGGAGGCCACTTCAGCCTCGGTCTCTTCCTGTTCCGCGGCTACGACGTCATCACCGTCGGAGGAGGCCTCCACCGACTGCGCCCCGGCCTCGACCACAGACTCGACCTCGACCTCGACCACAGACTCGGACTCGACCACGGCTTCGCCCTCAGGCTCAGCCGGCGCCTCCGTAACCTCCGAAACCCCCGAAGCCGCAGCCGCCCGTTCCGCGACCTCCCGCTTCAGGGCGACAGCGGAGATCCGCATGGTCGCGCCACTCTCCAGGTCACCGTTCCCGGACTCCGCCTCTTCGGAAGCGGCGACCGGCGCGACCGGCGCGACCGGAGGGGCCCACTGGGCCTGAAACCCACTCACGGGAAAGTTCGGCAGAGCCGTAGGACTGCCCGCATCGGCGACCGGCGCTACGACCGGCGCCACGGCCGGAGTCTCCGGCTCCGTCACGTCTGGTGTAGCCGCCACCGGTTCGAACCCGCTGCCCACCGGCAACTTGGGCACCGCGACGGGACTGCCGGCCGCAGGCGCGGGAGGCACCACGGGGCTGACCGGAACCGAAGCCTCCGGAGCGGCTGGCGTCTCCGAAGCTGAGGCAGCCGAGGCGGCCGGGCTCTCCGATGGAGCAGCCGCTTCCGAAGTCCCCGACGCCGCCCCGGATTCCGGGGACCCGACTTCCGAATCCGCCGAGTTCCCCGAATCCGCCGAGTTCCCCGAATCCCCTGAACTCCCCGACGCGTTCTGCGTGTACCAAGCAGGCGGCGCGTAGTCGATGGTGAACTCGCCCGTCGTCTCGACGGCGGACTCCGCGTCGGACTGGTCATCGCCGGGTGTGGCCCAGCCCCCGCGGATCCCGTCCCGATCGCTGTTCACAATTCCTCCTGATGTGGTCGAGCACCCTCAAGCCGTGCCGGGGCGACCGTTCTTCTGTCGTCCGTAGACGCCCGTAGTCGTCCGAAGTCGTTCGAGGTCGTCCGAATTGACCCGGATCCCCCTGGAACGCGGCCGACCCGTCCACGGGTTCTGGCGTCGCGCCCGGTCCCAGCCTAATCACCATGACTGTCACTGCGGCAGGCCTGTCCACCCCACCGCGACTGCCCGCTACGTCACACCCTGCCCAGAAGTGGCGTACGCACGCCCACTATTGACCACCAAAGCGGACAAACGAAGCGATCGAGACAGCCACGTTGCCCCCCGCATGTACACGATCAACGAGCGGGCATAGTAGGGGGCTCCCCCAAGACCGAACGGCCTTCACCGAGAGGACTTCCGCGCGTGAGCTTCGGCCCGCCCCCTTCTCCGTACACCCAATCCGCGTTGGCGGCGGACACCGACCGAAGACAGCGCCGCACAAGACTGTTCGGTGCCGTCGCCGCCGTACTCGTCGTGGTGCTGTGCGTGGGCGGATGGCTTCTGATGTACGGGACCGGCGACAACACCCCGGCGAACAGCAAGCCGACGGCTGCTCCGCAAGCCCCCGAAGAGATCAGGGAGACGGTCGAGAAGCTCCCGAGCACGCCCGAGGGCGAACTCCTCGTCGAGTACAGCGAGGACAAGCTGCCGAAGGACGAGACCCGGTACGCCCCCGGCACTTGGGCGACCGACAAGATCTTCGCCAAGGGCATCAGGAACCGCCTCATGGGCTTCAAGCTGGCCGACGGCGAGACGGCGTGGACCCTCAAGCTGGACGGCCACATCTGCGCGACCACCAAGCACGTCACCGCGGACGGCCGCACCGCCGTCGTCGTCCAGCCCGCCAAGCGCAAGGGCACCAAGGACGAGAGCATGTGCGACGAGGTGGTCTTCGTCGACCTCGACACCGGCAAGAAGCTGTGGACGGCGACGATGCCGGACGCGAAGACCGCGTATGTGACGAACACGAACCTGACCATGGCGCGCGGCACGGTCGCGGTGGCGTGGGGCAACGGTTCCGTGGCCTACGGCATGAGCGACGGCAAGCAACTGTGGAAGAGCACCACCGTCTCCACCTGCGAGGACACGGGCTTCGCGGGCGGCCGCAGCCTTCTTGTCCTGCTCCGCTGCGGCGAGGAGTCCGCGCACGCCTACCGGGTGCAGAAGCTCGATCCCGCCACCGGCAAGCCGCAATGGACGTACAAGCTCAAGGACGGGCTCACGGGCGTCTACATGCCCTCCTCGGACCCGCCGGTGCTCGCCGTCGGGGCCGGTGACTACGGCGTGACCGACCTGATCACCCTCGACGACCAGGGCCGGTACGCCACCACGATCTCCATGCAGGGCGGACGCTTCGACCCGATGTGCGGCAGCTCGTTCGACGGCACGGAGTACTTCGGGGTGATGGAGAACTGCTACGCGATGGTCGTCGGGGACGGCAAGATCTTCGTCGCGAGCAAGGCGGACGGCGACATCGGCCAGCCGGAGAACTGGATCGCCGGGTTCGACGCGAAGACGGGCAAGACCCTGCGGAAGTTCGACGGACGGTCCCTGCAGCCGCTCTGGCCCGTGAAGGTGAGCGGGGACAAGCTCCTGGCCTACCGGCCGAGCTCCGACAACGTCGGACCGGCCGCCATCGTGAGCATCGATCCCGCCACGGGCAAGCAGAAGCCGTTCCTCTTCTTCAACATGCCGGACGACGCCACCCGCCTGGAAACCCCCGAATGGTCCGACATCCTCGTCGAACACGGCACGGCGTTCTTCGCGCCCCGCCAGCTCTCGGCGCCCTCCGGGCACCCGGACGACCCGGTACTGGCCGCGGTGGCCATCGGAAGCTTCCACTGACACGACACACGCAATGAGGGCCGACGCGGAGAACTGTCCGCGTCGGCCCTTCACCGTTCCCGCTCAGCTGCCGTCTCTGCTGCGGTCTCCGCTGCCGTCTCTGCTGCCGTCGTGCCTACTCCGCCACGAGCCCGCCATTGTGCGGCGCGGGCTCCAGATCGAACTCCCCGTCCCGGGCCCCCAGCACGAAGGCCCGCCACTCGGCCTCCGTGTACCGCAGGACCGTGTCCGGGTCGAGGGACGAACGCATGGCCACCGCGCCCTCGGGCAGATACGCGATCTCGACCCGCTCCTCGTGCTCCTCCGTGCCCGGCGCGCTGTGCCATTCGACGCCCGAGATGTCGAGGGCGTAGAGCTCGTCCTTCTCCCGCTCCTTGCGCGCCTTGACGTCGTTGTCCGTTTCCTCGGCCATGTTCCGGCGGCCCCTTCCCCACGTACGAATGACCTGTGCGGTCACACTAGTGGCCAGGTCGGTGGCCTTCGGCAGGTTCGGAGACCCGGACAGACGCGTCCGTCCAGGCTGGTACGCTGTGTGACGGCCGTTTGTGTACGCACCCCTGGAGCTCACCGCTCTGGAGGCCGCGCCCAGCGGATCCCCGCCTCCCGAGTAACGGAAGCTCCCCTGAGATGTGGACCAGGGGCACTCGGTGGCTACTCAGAGACTACGAGGAGTACGCGTGTCGCTCGACGCCGCTACGAAGAAGCAGATCATCAGCGAGTTCGGTCAGAAGGAGGGCGACACCGGCTCCCCCGAGGTCCAGGTCGCCATGCTCTCGCGCCGCATCTCGGACCTGACCGAGCACCTCAAGACCCACAAGCACGACCACCACTCCCGTCGTGGTCTGCTGATCCTGGTCGGTCAGCGCCGCCGGCTGCTGCAGTACCTGGCCAAGAAGGACATCCAGCGCTTCCGTGCGCTGGTCGACCGCCTGGGCATCCGCCGCGGTGCGGCGGGCGCCAAGTAAGACGCCGTGAAGGGAGCGGTTCCCACTTCTTGGGAGCCGCTCCTTTTGCTGTACGTGCTGCTGTCGGTGCTCTGTACGTGCTCTGTACGTGCGGAGTGTCACTGACGCTTTGTACTGTGGTAGCACAACGCAATACGCAGGACGCAGCACGTACGACACAGCGTGACGACGCCGTACCCGCCGGGTAGGGCACCGCCACGACAACGAACGAGGAGACGCGCACCTCGCCGCCGCCGGTCCTCGGTAGTGGCCCCCGGGGGATTGCGAACCCGGGTGCTTCGATCGAAGACCGGCCCGCACCAGAAGGAGCGCCTCTCCGCCACCGTCCCCCTGCCACACGGGCAGGACGGGACGAAGACGAGGAGAAAACGCTAGTGGAGAACGAGACCCACTACGCCGAGGCCGTTATCGACAACGGTTCCTTCGGCACCCGCACCATCCGCTTCGAGACGGGCCGCCTGGCCAAGCAGGCCGCCGGTTCCGCCGTGGCGTACCTGGACGACGACACCATGGTGCTGTCGGCCACCACCGCTTCCAAGAAGCCCAAGGACCAGCTCGACTTCTTCCCCCTCACGGTGGACGTCGAGGAGCGGATGTACGCCGCCGGCAAGATCCCCGGCAGCTTCTTCCGCCGCGAGGGCCGTCCTTCCGAGGACGCCATCCTCACCTGTCGCCTCATCGACCGCCCGCTGCGCCCGTCCTTCAAGAAGGGCCTGCGCAACGAGATCCAGGTCGTCGCGACGATCATGGCGCTCAACCCCGACCACCTGTACGACGTCGTGGCGATCAACGCCGCGTCCGCGTCCACGCAGCTGGCCGGTCTGCCCTTCTCCGGCCCGGTCGGCGGCGTCCGCGTCGCGCTGATCAACGGCCAGTGGGTCGCGTTCCCGACGCACACCGAACTCGAGGACGCCGTCTTCGACATGGTCGTCGCGGGCCGCGCCCTGGAGGACGGCGACGTCGCGATCATGATGGTCGAGGCCGAGGCCACCGACAAAACCATCCAGCTGGTCGCGGGCGGCGCCGAGGCGCCGACCGAGGAGGTCGTCGCCGCCGGTCTGGACGCCGCGAAGCCCTTCATCAAGGTGCTCTGCAAGGCCCAGGCCGACCTCGCCGCCAAGGCCGCCAAGCCGACCGGCGAGTTCCCGGTCTTCCTCGACTACCAGGACGACGTCCTGGAGGCCCTGACCGCCGCGGTCAAGAGCGAGCTGTCCCAGGCGCTCACCATCGCCGGCAAGCAGGACCGCGAGGCCGAGCTGGACCGCGTCAAGGAGATCGCCGCCGAGAAGCTCCTCCCGGCCTTCGAGGGCCGCGAGAAGGAGATCTCCGCCGCCTACCGCGCGCTGACCAAGAAGCTCGTCCGCGAGCGCGTCATCAAGGACAAGGTCCGCATCGACGGCCGCGGCGTCACGGACATCCGTACGCTGGCCGCCGAGGTCGAGGCCATCCCGCGCGTGCACGGCTCGGCGCTGTTCGAGCGTGGCGAGACCCAGATCCTGGGCGTCACCACCCTCAACATGCTCCGTATGGAGCAGCAGCTGGACACCCTTTCCCCGGTGACCCGCAAGCGCTACATGCACAACTACAACTTCCCGCCGTACTCCGTCGGTGAGACCGGCCGCGTCGGCTCCCCGAAGCGCCGCGAGATCGGCCACGGCGCGCTCGCCGAGCGCGCGATCGTGCCGGTCCTGCCGACCCGCGAGGAGTTCCCCTACGCGATCCGTCAGGTGTCCGAGGCCCTCGGCTCGAACGGCTCGACGTCCATGGGCTCGGTCTGCGCCTCCACCATGTCGCTGCTGAACGCCGGTGTGCCGCTCAAGGCCCCCGTCGCCGGTATCGCCATGGGTCTGATCTCCCAGGAGATCGACGGCCAGACGCACTACGTCGCCCTCACCGACATCCTCGGTGCGGAGGACGCGTTCGGTGACATGGACTTCAAGGTCGCCGGCACCAAGGAGTTCGTGACCGCGCTCCAGCTCGACACCAAGCTGGACGGCATCCCGGCCTCCGTCCTGGCCGCGGCCCTCAAGCAGGCCCGCGACGCCCGCCTCCACATCCTCGACGTGATGATGGAAGCGATCGACACGCCGGACGAGATGTCCCCCAACGCCCCGCGGATCATCACGGTCAAGATCCCCGTGGACAAGATCGGTGAGGTCATCGGCCCCAAGGGCAAGATGATCAACCAGATCCAGGAGGACACCGGCGCCGACATCACGATCGAGGACGACGGCACCATCTACATCGGTGCCGCCCAGGGTTCGCAGGCCGAGGCCGCGCGCGCCACGATCAACTCGATCGCCAACCCGACCATGCCGGAGGTCGGCGAGCGCTACCTGGGCACCGTCGTGAAGACGACGACCTTCGGTGCGTTCGTGTCGCTGCTCCCGGGTAAGGACGGTCTGCTGCACATCTCGCAGATCCGCAAGCTCGCCGGCGGCAAGCGCGTGGAGAACGTCGAGGACGTACTCGGTGTGGGCGCCAAGGTCCAGGTCGAGATCGCCGAGATCGACTCCCGCGGCAAGCTCTCCCTGATCCCCGTGATCGAGGGCGAAGAGGACGACGACAAGAAGGACGACACCGACAAGTGACGTCTCGTAGCTCCACGGCGACGGCCCGCACCTCTTCGGAGGCGCGGGCCGTCGCCCGTACCCAAACCCTCGTCAAGGGCCAGAACGGCATCGGTACGGTCCGCAAGACCACCCTCCCAGGCGGCCTGCGCATCGTCACCGAGACCCTGCCCTCGGTCCGCTCCGCCACCTTCGGCATCTGGGCGCACGTGGGCTCCCGCGACGAGACGCCGACGTTGAACGGCGCGACGCACTACCTGGAGCACCTGCTCTTCAAGGGCACGCAGCGCAGGTCCGCCCTGGACATCTCCTCCGCCATCGACGCGGTCGGCGGCGAGATGAACGCGTTCACGGCGAAGGAGTACACGTGCTACTACGCGCGCGTGCTCGACAACGACCTGCCGCTCGCCATCGACGTCGTCTGCGACATGCTGACCGGCTCACTCATCGTCGAGGAGGACGTCAACGTCGAGCGCGGCGCGATCCTCGAAGAGATCGCGATGACCGAGGACGACCCGGGCGACTGTGTGCACGACCTGTTCGCGCACACCATGCTCGGCGACACCCCCCTCGGCCGCCCCGTCCTCGGCACGGTCGACACGGTCAACGGCCTCACCGCCGACCGCATCCGCCGCTTCTACAAGAAGCACTACGACCCGACACACCTGGTCGTGGCCTGCGCGGGCAACGTCGACCACAACAAGGTCGTACGCCAGGTCCGCGCCGCCTTCGAGAAGGCGGGCGCCTTCAAGGAGGCCGTCGCCGAGCCGATCGCCCCGCGCGACGGCAGCCGCGCGATCCGCACCGCGGGCCGCGTCGAACTGCTCGGCCGCAAGACCGAGCAGGCCCACATCGTCCTCGGCATGCCGGGCCTGGCCCGCACCGACGAGCGCCGCTGGGCCCTGGGCGTCCTGAACACCGCCCTCGGCGGCGGCATGTCCTCCCGCCTCTTCCAGGAGGTCCGCGAGAAGCGCGGCCTGGCCTACAGCGTGTACTCGTACACCTCGGGCTTCGCCGACTGCGGCCTCTTCGGCGTGTACGCCGGCTGCCGTCCCAGCCAGGTCCACGACGTGCTCAAGCTCTGCCGTGACGAGCTCGACCAGGTCGCCGAGCACGGACTGTCGGACGACGAGATCGGCCGCGCCATCGGCCAGCTCCAGGGATCCACGGTCCTCGGCCTGGAGGACACCGGTGCGCTGATGAACCGTATCGGCAAGAGCGAGCTGTGCTGGGGCGAGCAGATGTCCGTCGACGACATGCTGACCCGGATAGCTTCGGTCACCCCGGACGAGGTCCGCGAGGTCGCCCGCGACATCCTGGGACAGCGGCCCTCGTTGTCGGTGATCGGCCCGCTCAAGGACAAGCAGGCGGCGCGTCTGCACGACGCGGTCGCGTAAGTCCTCTCTCCGCAAGGTCTCTGCAAGGTCTCTGTAAGGAACGAAGCAATGAGCAAGCTGCGCGTGGCGGTCCTCGGTGCCAAGGGCCGCATCGGAGCCGAGGCGGTACGAGCCGTCGAGGCCGCCGAGGACATGGAGCTGGTGGCCGCACTCGGCCGGGGCGACAAACTGGAGACGCTGGTCGACGCGGGCGCCCAGGTCGTCGTCGAACTGACCACGCCGGCCTCCGTCATGGGCAACCTCGACTTCTGCGTGCGCCACGGCATCCACGCGGTGGTCGGTACGACGGGCTGGACCGACGAGCGTCTGGCGCAGCTCAACACCTCGCTGGCCGCCTCCCCGGAGACGGGCGTGCTCATCGCGCCCAACTTCTCCATCGGGGCCGTGCTGACCATGAAGTTCGCCGAGGTCGCCGCGCCGTACTTCGAGTCCGTCGAGGTCGTCGAACTGCACCACCCGAACAAGGTGGACGCCCCCAGCGGCACCGCCACGCGCACCGCTCAGCTCATCGCGGCGGCCCGGAAGCGAGCGGGCAGCGCCCCGCAGCCCGACGCCACGGTGACGGGCCTGGACGGCGCCCGTGGCGCGAACGTCGACGGGGTGCCGGTGCACGCGGTCCGCCTGCGCGGTCTGCTGGCCCACCAGGAGGTCCTGCTCGGTGGCGAGGGCGAGACCCTCACCATCCGCCACGACTCCCTCCACCACAGCAGCTTCATGCCGGGCATCCTGCTCGGCGTACGCCGCGTGGTGACCACGCCGGGCCTCACCTTCGGCCTGGAACACTTCCTGGACCTCGGCTGAGCCGAGGCACGGACACAGATAGCTGGCAGACATGCGCGCGAAGATCACCTACGCCGTCACGGCCGCCGTCCTGGTCGTCTATTTCGTCCTGGTCGGCAGCCGGGGCGTGCTGCTCATCCAGAACGGCACCCTGATCACCGTCACCTTCGGTGTCGCGGTGCTGATCCTGCCGGTCATCGGCATCTGGTTCCTCTGGAAGAACACCCAGTTCGTCCGGAAGGCCAACCGGCTCGCCGCCGAGCTGGACGCCGAAGGCGGCCTGCCCGTCGACGAGTTGAGGCGCACCACCGGCGGCCGCATCGACCGTGACTCCGCCGACGAGGTCTTCGCCAAGCGCAAGGCCGAGACCGAGGACGCCCCGGACGACTGGCGCAGCTGGTTCCGCCTCGCGATCGCCTATCACGATGCCCGCGACACCCCGCGCGCCCGCAAGGCGATGCAGCGGGCCATCGCCCTGCACGAGGGCAGGCCGCTGGAGGCCTGAGGGCCGAGCACACCTCCCCGGTGACACGAACCCGAAGGCCGCAGGCGCCCGGCGGTGACACGAAAGAGGCCGGTCCGCGTGGTGCGGACCGGCCCCTTTCCTGTGCGCGGGAGGCGCACGGGGCCTCAGCTCCGCCGGTACTCGTCCGCCCACACCTCGATGGCGTCCGCGGCCCGGTCGAAGGCCTCCATACGGGCCAGGAAGTCGGCGTTGTGCGTGGTCAGCAGCGGCGGCACGGCGTCGGGCGCACGATCCTTGCGTACGAGGACCAGCGCCTGCCCCTGAACGGTGCGCGGCAGCCCCAGCCAGCGGACCGGCTGCTGCACCGTCCGCACCGCGACGACCTGCTCCCACGGCGTCGTGCGGGTGAGGAAGAAGCCCACCCGGCGCAGCCCACGCGCGCTCACCCACACGCCCACGCGCAACAGCCGCAGAGCGCACAGTATGGCGGCCAGGGCCCCGGCCAGACAGGATGCCGCCCCGGTCACGGTCCCGGTGAGCGCGATGACCACCGCGGCGACGAGCACGTACGAGGCGAGCAGCAGGACGAGCGCTGCCGCGCCCACCCGCCACGGTCCGGGCCGGTAGGGACGCCGCCAGCGGTCGCGGTCGTCGAACGGCAGCGCGAGACCGTCCGCCGCCTCGTCAAAGGCGCGGTCCGCCGTCAGGAAGGGCAGGGGCACGACTGAACCTCACTCAATCCATGCATGGGCTGTGCCCGGTGAGGCTATCGAGACGTGTGCCTGCTCACCACCCTTGGGGGTCCGGAAGGGTCAGCGGCCGTCGGACGCCTCGGAATGCTGCGTCTTCGCAGGTGACTGATCCTGTGACAGGGCGGGCATGCCGAGGATCAAGGATCCGGCGAGCCCGGCGACCACGGTGAGCCCTATGAGCCACCGGCCGGCTATCTGTCCGGCAGACGCACGCTCGCGGGGCGGCGGTGCGACATTGCTGCGGAACTGGTCGGCTTCGGCGATGAAGGCGAACGGGACGGGCTCGCGCCGACGGAACATGGGGGCTGCTTCTCCTCTGGAGACTCGTAGCGATGGATCGATGGACCTGATGTCTGGTGACGGCGACTCGAACGAAATCACCGTCACCAATACAGACGAGCGAATGCCCCAAGAGGTGCCCAGAATCACCGAATTCGCAGAAGTTCGCCGACGAATGTCGCGGCAAGGTACCGAACGCCCCGTTGTCAGTGCCGGGCCGTAGAGTGGGCGCCGCCCGAGCCTGTGATGGGAAGGACCCTGCGCACCGTGACCGACACCCCCGCCGACGACCTCAAGCCCAGCTTCCGCAGCGATGTCACCGTCGAGCTGATCAAGCACACGGCGTCCGACGCCGATGTACTGTTCGCCGCCCGTGTCTCCACCGCCGGGGAGCAGTCCCTGGACGAGCTGAAGAAGGACCCGGAGCGGTCCAAGGGCCTGATCAACTACCTGATGCGGGACCGGCACGGCAGCCCCTTCGAGCACAACTCGATGACGTTCTTCATCAGTGCCCCGATCTTCGTCTTCCGCGAGTTCATGCGGCACCGCGTGGGCTGGTCGTACAACGAGGAATCGGGTCGGTACAGGGAGCTCGAGCCCGTCTTCTACGTCCCGGACGAGTCCCGCAAGCTGGTCCAGGAGGGCCGCCCCGGCAAGTACGTCTTCGTCGAGGGCACCCAGGCCCAGCAGGAGCTCACGGGCCGTGTGATGGAGGACTCATACCGACAGGCGTACGAGGCGTACCAGGAGATGCTCGCCGCCGGCGTAGCCCGCGAGGTCGCCCGTGCGGTCCTGCCGGTCGGGCTCTTCTCCTCGATGTACGCCACGTGCAACGCACGCTCGCTGATGCACTTCCTCGGCCTGCGCACCCAGCATGAGCTGGCCAAAGTCCCGTCCTTCCCGCAGCGCGAGATCGAGATGGTCGGGGAGAAGATGGAAGCGGAGTGGGCCAAGCTCATGCCGCTCACGTACGCGGCCTTCAACGGCAACGGGCGCGTGGCGCCGTAGCGCGCTTCCGCACGCCTTCCGGCACTGATGTACGGATCAGCCGAGCGAAGTGTCCGTATTGCGGCATTTCGAGAAGTTCATCTAGCCTGATCAAACGGACCCGGCACTGCTTGAACCCCCGAGCAGGCAGTGCCGGGCTCCTCATTTGTCGGGCTTTGTCGTGTCCCCCGAGGGCAGACCACGTGTTGAGCAGCGAGTAGCGTGTTACCCATGGCTCCGACCTCCACTCCGCAGACCCCCTTCGGGCGGGTCCTCACCGCCATGGTCACGCCCTTCACGGCGGACGGCGCACTCGACCTCGACGGCGCTCAGCGGCTCGCTACCCACCTGGTGGACGCAGGCAACGACGGCCTGATCATCAACGGCACCACCGGTGAGTCCCCGACCACCAGCGACGCGGAGAAATCGGATCTCGTACGAGCCGTACTGGAGGCGGTGGGCGACCGAGCCCACATCGTCGCCGGCGTCGGTACGAACGACACCCACCACAGCATCGAGCTGGCCCGCGCCGCCGAGAAGACCGGCGCGCACGGCCTGCTGACCGTGACGCCGTACTACAACAAGCCCCCGCAGGAGGGCCTCTACCGGCACTTCACGGCCATCGCCGACGCGACCGAACTTCCGGTGATGCTCTATGACATCCCCGGCCGCAGCGGCGTACCGATCAACACCGAAACGCTGGTGCGGCTCGCCGACCACCCGCGTATCGTCGCGAACAAGGACGCCAAGGGAGACCTCGGCCGGGCCAGCTGGGCCATCGCCCGCTCCGGCCTCGCCTGGTACTCCGGCGACGACATGCTGAACCTGCCGCTGCTCTCCGTGGGCGCGGTCGGCTTCGTCTCCGTCGTGGGCCATGTCGTCACCCCGGAGCTGCGTGCCATGCTCGACGCGTATGTCTCGGGTGACGTGCAGAAGGCGACCGAGATCCACCAGAAGCTGCTCCCCGTCTTCACCGGCATGTTCCGCACCCAGGGCGTCATGACGACCAAGGCCGCGCTCGCCCTCCAGGGCCTGCCCGCCGGACCGCTGCGCGCCCCGATGGTCGAGCTGTCGGCCGAGGAGACCGCCCAGCTCAAGATCGATCTTGCCGCAGGCGGGGTAGAGCTCTAACCACAGACTTCACAACTGAATACGTAAGACCCCGCAGGCCACCGGCCTGCACCCCAGACAGACAACTGCTACTGCACGAACGTCACGCGCGCCACGTGCCTTGCCAGGTACGTGGCGCGCGTGGTGAGGAGAGTCTTTTGAGTCATCCGCATCCTGAACTCGGCGCACCGCCGGTGCTTCCGAAGGGTGGCCTGCGGGTCACCCCGCTCGGCGGCCTCGGTGAAATCGGCCGAAACATGACCGTCTTCGAGTACGGCGGTCGCCTGTTGATCGTCGACTGCGGAGTGCTCTTCCCAGAGGAGGAGCAGCCCGGAATCGACCTGATCCTGCCGGACTTCACGTCCATCAGGGACCGCCTCGACGACATCGAGGGCATCGTCCTCACGCACGGCCACGAGGACCACATCGGCGGTGTCCCGTTCCTTCTCCGCGAGAAGCCGGACATCCCGCTGATCGGCTCCAAGCTGACCCTCGCCCTGATCGAGGCGAAGCTCCAGGAGCACCGCATCCGGCCGTACACGCTCGAGGTGGCCGAGGGTCATCGCGAGCGCATCGGCCCCTTCGACTGCGAGTTCGTCGCGGTCAACCACTCCATCCCGGACGCCCTCGCAGTCGCCATCCGCACGCCTGCGGGCATGGTGGTCCACACCGGCGACTTCAAGATGGACCAGCTCCCGCTGGACCGCCGCCTCACGGACCTGCACGCGTTCGCACGGCTGAGCGAGGAGGGCATCGACCTCCTTCTCTCGGACTCCACGAACGCAGAGGTTCCGGGCTTCGTCCCGCCCGAGCGCGACATCTCGAACGTGCTGCGCCAGGTTTTCGCCGGCGCACACAAGCGGATCATCGTGGCGAGCTTCGCCAGCCACGTCCACCGCATTCAGCAGATCCTCGACGCGGCTCATGAGTACGGCCGCCGGGTCGCCTTCGTCGGCCGCTCGATGGTCCGCAACATGGGCATCGCACGGGATCTCGGCTACCTCAAGGTCCCGCCGGGCCTGGTGGTCGACGTCAAGACGCTGGACGACCTCCCGGACCACCAGATCGTGCTCGTCTGCACGGGTTCCCAGGGCGAGCCGATGGCGGCCCTGTCGAGGATGGCCAACCGCGACCACCAGATCCGGATCGTCCAGGGCGACACGGTGATCCTGGCGTCGTCCCTGATCCCCGGCAACGAGAACGCGGTCTACCGCGTCATCAACGGCCTGACCCGCTGGGGCGCGAACGTCGTCCACAAGGGCAACGCCAAGGTGCACGTCTCCGGCCACGCCTCCGCGGGCGAGCTCCTGTACTTCTATAACATCTGCAAGCCGCGGAACCTGATGCCGGTCCACGGCGAATGGCGCCACCTGCGCGCCAACGCCGAGCTGGGCGCCCTCACCGGTGTCCCGCACGACCGCATCGTGATCGCCGAGGACGGCGTCGTCGTCGACCTCATCGAGGGCAAGGCCAAGATCTCCGGCAAGGTCCAGGCGGGATACGTGTACGTCGACGGCCTCTCGGTCGGCGACGTCGGCGAGCCCGCGCTCAAGGACCGCAAGATCCTCGGTGACGAGGGCATCATCTCGGTCTTCGTGGTGATGGACGCCAGCACCGGAAAGATCACCGCCGGCCCGCACGTCCAGGCCCGGGGTTCCGGCATCGACGACTCCGCCTTCGGGGACGTCATCCCGAAGGTCAGGGACGTCCTGGAGAAGTCGGCCCAGGACGGCGTCGTCGAGCCCCACCAGATGCAGCAGCTCATCCGCCGCACGCTGGGCAAGTGGGTCTCGGACAACTACCGCCGACGTCCGATGATCCTCCCGGTCGTCGTCGAGGTCTGACCCCTGGCACGCGCCAACTCCGGAGCGGGGAGCCTCGATTTGCATCGAGGCTCCCCGCTCCAGTACGTTTACGGCTCCACCTGAACGGGAACCCAGCACAACCGCGTGCCTGGAGCCACCCCGAGCGGGACGGAAATTCCGACTCAGAATCTCTGATAAAGTCGGAACCGCCGGAAAGGGAAACGCGAAAGCGGAAACCTGGAAAGCACCGAGGGAAATCGGACCGGAAACGATCTGATAGAGTCGGAAACGCAAGAACGAAACAAAAACAAAGCAAGACCGAAGGGAAGCGCCCGGAGGAAAGCCCGAGAGGGTGAGTACAAAGGAAGCGTCCGTTCCTTGAGAACTCAACAGCGTGCCAAAAATCAACGCCAGATATGTTGATACCCCGTCTCCGGCCGATCGGCTGGGACGAGGTTCCTTTGAAAAAGTCCTGCCGGACAATGTTCGGTAGGCGCACAGCGAGGACGCTGTGAACCGAGGGGATTATTCCTCCCCTTGGTTCCGCTCTCGTGGTGTCCACCCGATTACGGGTAAACATTCACGGAGAGTTTGATCCTGGCTCAGGACGAACGCTGGCGGCGTGCTTAACACATGCAAGTCGAACGATGAAGCCCTTCGGGGTGGATTAGTGGCGAACGGGTGAGTAACACGTGGGCAATCTGCCCTTCACTCTGGGACAAGCCCTGGAAACGGGGTCTAATACCGGATAATACTTCTGCCCGCATGGGTGGGGGTTAAAAGCTCCGGCGGTGAAGGATGAGCCCGCGGCCTATCAGCTTGTTGGTGAGGTAGTGGCTCACCAAGGCGACGACGGGTAGCCGGCCTGAGAGGGCGACCGGCCACACTGGGACTGAGACACGGCCCAGACTCCTACGGGAGGCAGCAGTGGGGAATATTGCACAATGGGCGAAAGCCTGATGCAGCGACGCCGCGTGAGGGATGACGGCCTTCGGGTTGTAAACCTCTTTCAGCAGGGAAGAAGCGAAAGTGACGGTACCTGCAGAAGAAGCGCCGGCTAACTACGTGCCAGCAGCCGCGGTAATACGTAGGGCGCAAGCGTTGTCCGGAATTATTGGGCGTAAAGAGCTCGTAGGCGGCTTGTCACGTCGGGTGTGAAAGCCCGGGGCTTAACCCCGGGTCTGCATTCGATACGGGCTAGCTAGAGTGTGGTAGGGGAGATCGGAATTCCTGGTGTAGCGGTGAAATGCGCAGATATCAGGAGGAACACCGGTGGCGAAGGCGGATCTCTGGGCCATTACTGACGCTGAGGAGCGAAAGCGTGGGGAGCGAACAGGATTAGATACCCTGGTAGTCCACGCCGTAAACGGTGGGAACTAGGTGTTGGCGACATTCCACGTCGTCGGTGCCGCAGCTAACGCATTAAGTTCCCCGCCTGGGGAGTACGGCCGCAAGGCTAAAACTCAAAGGAATTGACGGGGGCCCGCACAAGCAGCGGAGCATGTGGCTTAATTCGACGCAACGCGAAGAACCTTACCAAGGCTTGACATACACCGGAAACGGCCAGAGATGGTCGCCCCCTTGTGGTCGGTGTACAGGTGGTGCATGGCTGTCGTCAGCTCGTGTCGTGAGATGTTGGGTTAAGTCCCGCAACGAGCGCAACCCTTGTTCTGTGTTGCCAGCATGCCCTTCGGGGTGATGGGGACTCACAGGAGACTGCCGGGGTCAACTCGGAGGAAGGTGGGGACGACGTCAAGTCATCATGCCCCTTATGTCTTGGGCTGCACACGTGCTACAATGGCAGGTACAAAGAGCTGCGAAGCCGCGAGGCGGAGCGAATCTCAAAAAGCCTGTCTCAGTTCGGATTGGGGTCTGCAACTCGACCCCATGAAGTCGGAGTTGCTAGTAATCGCAGATCAGCATTGCTGCGGTGAATACGTTCCCGGGCCTTGTACACACCGCCCGTCACGTCACGAAAGTCGGTAACACCCGAAGCCGGTGGCCCAACCCCTTGTGGGAGGGAGCTGTCGAAGGTGGGACTGGCGATTGGGACGAAGTCGTAACAAGGTAGCCGTACCGGAAGGTGCGGCTGGATCACCTCCTTTCTAAGGAGCATCTAGGCCGCCGAGCTTTGCTTGGTGGTCCAGGGCCATTACGTCGGCACACGTTCGACGGTGGTTGCTCATGGGTGGAACGTTGATTATTCGGCACCGTCAGTCATCTCGGGCTGTGAGTACTGTCCTTCGGGGCGTGGAAAGCTGATCATGAGTGGCGAGGGTGTCGGGCACGCTGTTGGGTGTCTGAAGGTACGGCCGATTACGGCTGCCTTCAGTGCCGGCCCCAGTGAACTCCGGTGGTAACCGGGGGTGATGGGTGGTTGGTCGTTGTTTGAGAACTGCACAGTGGACGCGAGCATCTGTGGCCAAGTTTTTAAGGGCGCACGGTGGATGCCTTGGCACCAGGAACCGATGAAGGACGTGGGAGGCCACGATAGTCCCCGGGGAGCCGTCAACCAGGCTTTGATCCGGGGGTTTCCGAATGGGGAAACCCGGCAGTCGTCATGGGCTGTCACCCATACCTGAACACATAGGGTATGTGGAGGGAACGCGGGGAAGTGAAACATCTCAGTACCCGCAGGAAGAGAAAACAACCGTGATTCCGGGAGTAGTGGCGAGCGAAACTGGATGAGGCCAAACCATATGCGTGTGAGACCCGGCAGGGGTTGCGCATGTGGGGTTGTGGGATCTCTCTTTCACAGTCTGCCGGCTGTGAGGCGAGTCAGAAACCGTTGATGTAGGCGAAGGACATGCGAAAGGTCCGGCGTAGAGGGTAAGACCCCCGTAGTCGAAACATCAACGGCTCGTTTGAGAGACACCCAAGTAGCACGGGGCCCGAGAAATCCCGTGTGAATCTGGCGGGACCACCCGCTAAGCCTAAATATTCCCTGGTGACCGATAGCGGATAGTACCGTGAGGGAATGGTGAAAAGTACCGCGGGAGCGGAGTGAAATAGTACCTGAAACCGTGTGCCTACAAGCCGTGGGAGCGTCGGAGTGCATGCTTGCATGCACTCTCGTGACTGCGTGCCTTTTGAAGAATGAGCCTGCGAGTTTGCGGTGTGTTGCGAGGTTAACCCGTGTGGGGAAGCCGTAGCGAAAGCGAGTCCGAATAGGGCGATTCAGTAGCGCGCTCAAGACCCGAAGCGGAGTGATCTAGCCATGGGCAGGTTGAAGCGGCTGTAAGAGGTCGTGGAGGACCGAACCCACCAGGGTTGAAAACCTGGGGGATGACCTGTGGTTAGGGGTGAAAGGCCAATCAAACTCCGTGATAGCTGGTTCTCCCCGAAATGCATTTAGGTGCAGCGTCGTGTGTTTCTTGCCGGAGGTAGAGCACTGGATAGGCGATGGGCCCTACCGGGTTACTGACCTTAGCCAAACTCCGAATGCCGGTAAGTGAGAGCGCGGCAGTGAGACTGTGGGGGATAAGCTCCATGGTCGAGAGGGAAACAGCCCAGAGCATCGACTAAGGCCCCTAAGCGTACGCTAAGTGGGAAAGGATGTGGAGTCGCAGAGACAACCAGGAGGTTGGCTTAGAAGCAGCCACCCTTGAAAGAGTGCGTAATAGCTCACTGGTCTAGTGATTCCGCGCCGACAATGTAGCGGGGCTCAAGCGTACCGCCGAAGTCGTGTCATTGCAGCAATAGGGCCAACGCCCGCTGTGATGGGTAGGGGAGCGTCGTGTGCCGGGTGAAGCCGCGCCGGAAGGCAGTGGTGGACGGTTCACGAGTGAGAATGCAGGCATGAGTAGCGATACACACGTGAGAAACGTGTGCGCCGATTGACTAAGGGTTCCTGGGTCAAGCTGATCTGCCCAGGGTAAGTCGGGACCTAAGGCGAGGCCGACAGGCGTAGTCGATGGATAACCGGTTGATATTCCGGTACCCGCTGTGAAGCGTCAAACATTGAACCAGGCGATGCTAAGTCCGTGAAGCCGCCCCGGAGCCTTCGGGCAAAGGGGAGTGGTGGAGCCGACGGACCAGACCTGCAGTAGGTGAGTGATGGGGTGACGCAGGAAGGTAGTCCATCCCGGGCGGTGGTTGTCCCGGGGTAAGGGTGTAGGCCGTGCGATAGGCAAATCCGTCGCACATTAAGGCTGAGACCTGATGCCGAGCCGATTGTGGTGAAGTGGATGATCCTATGCTGTCGAGAAAAGCCTCTAGCGAGTTTCATGGCGGCCCGTACCCTAAACCGACTCAGGTGGTCAGGTAGAGAATACCGAGGCGTTCGGGTGAACTATGGTTAAGGAACTCGGCAAAATGCCCCCGTAACTTCGGGAGAAGGGGGGCCATCACCGGTGATTGAATTTACTTCATGAGCTGGGGGTGGCCGCAGAGACCAGCGAGAAGCGACTGTTTACTAAAAACACAGGTCCGTGCGAAGCCGTAAGGCGATGTATACGGACTGACGCCTGCCCGGTGCTGGAACGTTAAGGGGACCGGTTAGTCACTCTTCGGGGTGGCGAAGCTGAGAACTTAAGCGCCAGTAAACGGCGGTGGTAACTATAACCATCCTAAGGTAGCGAAATTCCTTGTCGGGTAAGTTCCGACCTGCACGAATGGCGTAACGACTTCTCGACTGTCTCAACCATAGGCCCGGTGAAATTGCACTACGAGTAAAGATGCTCGTTTCGCGCAGCAGGACGGAAAGACCCCGGGACCTTTACTACAGTTTGATATTGGTGTTCGGTTCGGCTTGTGTAGGATAGCTGGGAGACTTTGAAGCAGGCACGCCAGTGTTTGTGGAGTCGTCGTTGAAATACCAGTCTGGTCGTGCTGGATGTCTAACCTGGGTCCGTGATCCGGATCAGGGACAGTGTCTGATGGGTAGTTTAACTGGGGCGGTTGCCTCCTAAAGAGTAACGGAGGCGCCCAAAGGTTCCCTCAGCCTGGTTGGTAATCAGGTGTTGAGTGTAAGTGCACAAGGGAGCTTGACTGTGAGACCGACGGGTCGAGCAGGGACGAAAGTCGGGACTAGTGATCCGGCGGTGGCTTGTGGAAGCGCCGTCGCTCAACGGATAAAAGGTACCCCGGGGATAACAGGCTGATCTTCCCCAAGAGTCCATATCGACGGGATGGTTTGGCACCTCGATGTCGGCTCGTCGCATCCTGGGGCTGGAGTCGGTCCCAAGGGTTGGGCTGTTCGCCCATTAAAGCGGTACGCGAGCTGGGTTTAGAACGTCGTGAGACAGTTCGGTCCCTATCCGCTGTGCGCGTAGGAATATTGAGAAGGGCTGTCCCTAGTACGAGAGGACCGGGACGGACGAACCTCTGGTGTGCCAGTTGTCCTGCCAAGGGCATGGCTGGTTGGCTACGTTCGGGAGGGATAACCGCTGAAAGCATCTAAGCGGGAAGCCTGCTTCGAGATGAGTATTCCCACCTCCTTGAGAGGGTAAGGCTCCCAGTAGACGACTGGGTTGATAGGCCAGATCTGGAAGCCCGGTAACGGGTGGAGGTGACTGGTACTAATAGGCCGAGGGCTTGTCCTCAGTTGCTCGCGTCCACTGTGTTGGTTCTGAAACCACGAACAACCGTCGTAGCTATGCCACGGCTCCGGTTGACAGTTTCATAGTGTTTCGGTGGTCATAGCGTGAGGGAAACGCCCGGTTACATTCCGAACCCGGAAGCTAAGCCTCACAGCGCCGATGGTACTGCAGGGGGGACCCTGTGGGAGAGTAGGACGCCGCCGAACTATTATTAATAGAGCTGGTCCCTGAACTTCGGTTCAGGGACCAGCTCTTTTTTGTTTTGCGTCACTTGCAGTTCACGTTGCGCGGCAAACATCCGCAGCATGGGTACTGCTGCAATGCTCAGGGCCGCGGGTGTCGGAGCCGGTGACGAGGTCATCGTGCCGGCGTTCGGGAACGTCGAGGTCGCCGAGGCCGTGACGCAGGCCGGTGCGACGGTCGTCTTCGCCGACATAGACCCGGCGACCTACTGCCTGGACGCGAGGGCGGTCGAGTCCGCCGTAACTCCCCGGTCGGCGGCTCTGGTTGTCGTACACCGCTTCGGGCGGACGGCAGACATGGTGCGGCTGCGGGAGGTTGGGCAGCGGCTCGGCCTCCTGCTGCTGGAGCAGGGTGAGTCCGAGGCGCCGTACGACGAGATCGCGCAGCGCAGGGAGCGGGCCGCGTATCTGGACGGGCGGCTCAGCGGTGTGTGGACGCCGGACGGCGGTGATGGGCACACGTACCAGCAGTACGTCGTGCGGGTGCCGGGCAATGGGCGGCCGGACCGGGACGCCTTCGCACGGGCCGTACGGGCTCGGGGAGTTGAGTGCCGGGTGCCGGTGAAGACGCCGGTGCACCGCATGCCCGCGTTCCGTCGGGACGTGCATCTTCCGGAGACCGAGCGGGCCGCGGACGAGACCCTCGCGCTGCCCGTGGACGCGTCGTTGACGAAGCGGGAGATGCATCGGATCGTCTCCGCGTGCAACGCGCTGGGCGGATTGCTGCAGCCCGCCTTCTGATTCAGCCGGATTCAGCGGGACGGGTTGGGAGCACGCCTCTGTTCGGGGTATGATCTATTTCGTTGCCGCGAGGGAAACCTCGAGAAGGCGACTGGCCCCCCTAGCTCAGTCGGCAGAGCGTCTCCATGGTAAGGAGAAGGTCAACGGTTCGATTCCGTTGGGGGGCTCCAGCAAGAAAAGGCCTCCGCCCTTACAGGCGGGGGCCTTTCTCGTACCCCGGATGAAACCCGGCCTCAGTTCTTCTGAAGACCGGGAACGCGCATCGCCAGAATCGCCATGTCGTCGGACGGGGCGTCGGAGGCGAAGCGCTCGACCGCGCGCATGATGCGGGCGGCGACTGCGCCCGCCGTCAGGCCCGTGCAGGTGGTGAGGACGTCCGTGAGGCCGTCGTCGCCGAGCATGCGGGTGCCCTCGCGGCGTTCCGTGACGCCGTCCGTGACGCACAGCAGGACGTCGCCCGGGTCAAGGGTGATCGTCTGCTCGTACAGCTCCAGGTCTTCCATGACGCCGAGCAGCGGCTGCGGTTCTGCGGCCGGTTCGACCGTGCCGTCCTGGCGTAGGCGCAGCGGGAGCGGGTGGCCGGCGCAGACCACCTTCAGTACGGCGCTGCCGTCCTCCTGGGGCCACAACTCGCCGTACAGGAGCGTCAGGAAGCGGCTGCGGGCGCCCTCGTCGAGGATCGCGGAGTTCAGGCGCTCCAGGACGGCCGGGCCACCGTAGCCCTCGCGGGCCAGGAGCCTGAGCGCGTGCCGGGCCAGGCCCGTGACCGCGGCCGCCTCCGGGCCCGTACCGCAGACGTCGCCGATGGCGAAGCCGTACGCGCCGTCGCGGATCGGGAAGAGGTCGTAGAAGTCGCCGCCGACCTCGTTGCCCTCGCCGGCCGCGCGGTAGATGACCTCGACCTCGACGCCGTCGATGTGCGGGAGCTCCGGGGGCAGGAGGCTGCGCTGGAGGGACTGGCTGATGGCCATGCGCTCCGAGTACAGGCGGGCGTTGTCGAGTGCCAGGGCGGCCCTGCGGGAGAGGTCCTCGGCCAGTTCCAGGATTTCCTGCCGGAAGTGTTCGTCCGACGGCTTGCCGAGCGTCAGCATGCCGATGACGCGGTTGCGGGCCACGAGGGGGAGTACGACCGTCTCGCCGCCGACCGCCGAGGCCGTCGCCAGTGTCGTACCGATGCCGGAACTCACCGAAGTGGGCGCGCCGAGGCCCAGGCTGCGCATGGACGTGCGCAGGGCCGCCTGGTGGGCCGCTTCGGCGGGTGCCGACCAGACGCGGGCGCCCGGGGTGGGGACCGGGTCCGGCGGGGCGATCTTCGAGAGCAACGCCTTGAGGCCGTCGATGCGTTCCTCGTCCTCGTGCAGGACGTACGAGAGATACGGGTCCGAGGCCTGGTCGGCGATTGTGTAGACGGCGCACCAGGTGGCCAGGGTCGGGACCGTCATCTGGGCCATGAGGGCCAGGGTCTGGTCGCGGTCCAGGGTGCCGGCGAGGAGGTCGGAGGCCTCGACGAGGAAGGACAGGGAGCCGCGGCGCAGGCGTTCCAGCTCGCCCAGGCGGGCCGATTCCACCGCCAGGGCGATGCGGTCGGCGGCGAACTGGAGGCGCAGGGCCTCCTCGTTGGAGTATCTGCCGGGCGACTCGGCCGCGACGCCGAGCGAGCCGGTGAGGCGGCCCTCGACCTTCAGTGGGACCGTCACGACCGAGCGCATGCCGGTGCCGCTCAGCAGCGGGACGGCGCCGGGGACCACCATCAGGTCCTCGTGCACGGCGGGCATGCGGGCCGAGCCGTAGCGGCCGGGGCCCGCCTCGACGGGGACGCGGGCGAAGCGCTGGCGGGCGGAGGGGAGGCCCGTCGAGGCTCGTACCTCCAACTCCGTTTCGTCGTCGGTCGCCAGGAGCAGGAAGGCGGAGTCGCCGTCGAGCATGTCGCGGGCGCGCTCCACCGTGCGCTGGAGGAGGCCGTCCAGGTCGTCGGGGGCCGGAGAGCCGATGAAGACCTCGAAGGGGTCGGAGGCCTGGCCTTCGGAGCTGGTGGTCGTGTCGGTGGCCGAGACGCGCAACGGGGTCTGCAGGACGGCGCGTTCGTGGTCGCGTACGAGGAGGCAGACGGTGGAGGGTTCGCCGCCCGTGTCGCGTACCCGAAGGTGTGATGCGTATACGGGGGTGACGCGGCCGGTGGCGGCGCGGATGCCGTAAGTGCCCTCCCAGCGGGAGAGCTGGAGGGCCTCGACGATGCCGGTGCTGGTGCCGGGGGTGTGCGGCCAGGCCGCGAGGTCGGTGAGCGGCTTGCCGGTGACCTGCTCGGCGGCGTAACCGAAGAGTTCCTCCGCGTCCTCGTTCCAGGCGTTGATGGCGCCGACGCGGTCGATCTGGATGACCGCGACGCGGACGCGGCCGTCGGCGAGCGGGAGGAGGTCGGCGGGGAGGGAGGGGCCGGCGGTGCGGGTGCCCACCGGGCGCTCGGGGAGGTCGATCTGGAACCAGACCTGCTTGTGGGTGGGCGTGTACTCGACGCCCCAGCGGCCGGCCAGGGCTGCGCACAGCTGGAGGCCGCGGCCGCCCTCGCGGTCGGGGCTGCCCATGTTCACAGCCGTCGCCTGGAGTGGAATTTCACGTTCCGGGTAGCGGTCAGCCACCTCGATGCGTACGCCGTCGTCGCTGCGCAGACACAGGACGTCCGCGGAGGTGCCCGCATGCACGACAGCGTTGGTGACGAGTTCGCTGGTGAGGACCACGGCGTCGTCGACCACGTCGGCGAAGCCCCAGCCCTGGAGGGTGTCACGGACGAAGGAGCGGGCGGTCGCGACGGATCGCCCCAGGGGCTCGAAACTGGCGGCCGCGCGCGCGGTGATCACAGAACTCCTCGTCCGGTTGTCGGCGTGCAGCGCTCCGTGGCCGACTTGCTCCTGCCGGGGCAGAGCGTGGTTCCCCGTCGGCCGGGGATCCTGGGACGATCCCCCAGGATGCAGTCCGGTGGTCATGGTGCGGCGCCCCTCCGATGCCTGCCCGCTCGTGCTCGTGCCACCGCCCAGGCCGGACGGGACCGGCGCCGCTGGACAGCCGCATGCAAGGTTACTTACCTTCGCCGTCCATGCGGATGCCGGTCGCCTGTGTTTCCGCCCAGAGGTGTGCGGACGATGTGCGAAGCTGCCGAACTGTTATGGCCTGGTTCAGCCGGGGTGAAACACTGGGCAAGCTCCAGGAGAAGGTCCGGGCAGGCTGAACGCCTTCCAGCACGCAGAGCAGAAGTACCCGAGTACGCCGAGCATTAATGGTCGACCCTTGCGGGAGGGACACAGTGGAGTCTGGCGCAGCGACGCGGGGCAATAAGACGCGCGCGAAAGGCGGACAGTCCCTGAACAACGGGCGCACACCGCGCAATGGCACCACGGCGGTGGACACGGCTGCCCTGAACCGGCTGCTCGTGGCCCTGGTGTCGATGCGGGACGGCAACTTCCGCAAGCGGCTCACGGTTTCCGGCGACGGCGTGATGTCCGAGATTGCGGCGGTTTTCAATGAAGTGGCCGACCGTAATCTGCATCTGACGGGCGAGCTGTCGCGTGTACGGCGCATGGTCGGGCGTGAGGGAAAGCTCACGGAGCGGCTGGAGACGGGCGCCTGTGAAGGCTCGTGGGCGGCGGCGATCGACGCCTCCAACGCGCTCGTCGACGATCTCGTACGGCCTGTGTCCGAGGTCGGCCGGGTGCTGTCCGCGGTCGCGGAGGGCGACTTGTCGCCGCGTATGGAGCTGCGGGCGCAGGCGCCGGACGGCAACGGGCATCCGCTGCGCGGGGAGTTCCTCAAGGTCGGGCGGACGGTCAACAATCTGGTCGACCAGCTGTCGACGTTCACCGACGAGGTCACGCGGGTGGCCAGCGAGGTGGGTACCGAGGGCAAGCTGGGTGGGCAGGCCCGGGTGCGTGGGATGTCCGGTTCGTGGAAGGACCTCACGGATTCGGTCAACACCATGGCGTACCGGCTGACGGCCCAGGTGCGTGACATCGCTCTGGTGACGACGGCGGTCGCCAAGGGTGACTTGTCCCGGAAGGTCACGGTTCACGTGGCCGGCGAGATGCTGGAGCTCAAGAACACCGTCAACACGATGGTGGACCAGCTGTCCTCCTTCTCCTCCGAGGTGACGCGAGTCGCGCGCGAGGTGGGCACCGAGGGCGAGCTGGGCGGCCAGGCGCAGGTGCCCGGTGTGGCCGGTGTGTGGAAGGACCTCACCGATTCGGTGAACCTGATGGCCGGCAACCTCACGGCTCAGGTGCGCGGGATCGCTCAGGTGACGACGGCGGTCGCCAGCGGTGATCTGTCGCAGAAGGTGACGGTCAGCGCGCGCGGTGAAGTCGCGCAACTGGCCGAGACCATCAACCAGATGACCGAGACGCTGCGGACGTTCGCGGACGAGGTCACGCGTGTGGCCAACGAGGTCGGCGGCGAGGGGCGGCTCGGAGGGCAGGCGAACGTGCCGGGCGCGGCGGGGACGTGGAAGGACCTGACGGACTCCGTCAACACGGTCTTCCGGAACCTGACGATCCAGGTGCGCGACATCGCCGCGGTGACCACGGCCGTGGCCAACGGTGACCTTTCCCAGAAGGTCAGCGTCGAGGTCGCCGGCGAGATGCTGGAGCTGAAGAACACCGTCAACACGATGGTCGACCAGCTGTCGTCGTTCGGTGTCGAGGTCACGCGTGTGGCGCGCGAGGTCGGTGTCGAGGGTGAACTGGGCGGCCAGGCGCAGGTCCCGGGTGTGGCCGGTACCTGGAAGGACCTCACCGACTCCGTCAACACGGCGTTCCAGAACCTGACGGGCCAGGTGCGCAACATCGCGCAGGTGACGACGGCGGTCGCCAACGGTGACCTGTCGCAGAAGGTCACGGTCGATGTCTCCGGCGAGATGCTCCAGCTGAAGAACACCGTGAACACCATGGTGGATCAGCTGTCGTCGTTCGCCGACCAGGTGACGCGGATGGCCCGGGACGTGGGCACGGAGGGCCGCCTCGGCGGTCAGGCCCGCGTGGACGGTGTGAGCGGCACCTGGAAGGAACTCACCGACTCCGTCAACTTCATGGCGGGGAACCTGACTTCGCAGGTACGTCAGATCGCCCAGGTCACCACGGCGGTGGCCCGCGGTGATCTCTCGCAGAAGATCGATGTCGACGCGCGCGGCGAGATCCTGGAGCTGAAGAACACCATCAACACGATGGTCGACCAGCTTTCCGCCTTCGCGGACCAGGTGACCCGGGTGGCCCGCGAGGTGGGCACGGAAGGCCGTCTCGGCGGTCAGGCGCAGGTGCCCGGCGTTGCCGGTGTGTGGCGTGACCTGACGGACTCCGTGAACAGCATGGCGGGCAACCTGACCGCTCAGGTGCGCAACGTCGCGCAGGTCTCCACGGCGGTGGCCCGAGGCGACCTGTCGCAGAAGATCGATGTCGACGCGCGCGGCGAGATCCTTGAGCTGAAGAACACCATCAACACGATGGTGGACCAGCTGTCGAGCTTCGCGGACCAGGTGACGCGGGTGGCCCGCGAGGTGGGCACCGAGGGCATCCTCGGCGGTCAGGCCGAGGTGCAGGGTGTCTCCGGCACCTGGAAGGACCTCACGCAGTCCGTGAACTTCATGGCGAACAACCTGACCATCCAGGTGCGCAACATCTCCGAAGTGACCACCGCGGTCGCCAAGGGTGATCTGTCCAAGAAGATCACCGTCGACGCGAAGGGCGAGATCCTCGAACTCGTCACCACCGTCAACACGATGGTCGACCAGCTCTCGAACTTCGCCGAGCAGGTGAACCGGGTGGCCCGCGAGGTGGGCACCGACGGCAACCTGGGCGGTCAGGCGCGGGTGCCCGGGGTCACGGGCATCTGGAAGGACCTGACCGACAACGTCAACCTGATGGCTAACAACCTGACCAGTCAGGTGCGGAACATCTCCCAGGTCGCGACGGCGGTGGCCAACGGCGACCTCACCAAGAAGGTCACCGTCGAGGCGAGCGGCGAGGTCGCCCAGCTCGCAGACACCGTCAACACGATGGTGAAGACGCTGAGTTCGTTCGCGGACCAGGTGACCCGGGTGGCCCGCGAGGTGGGCACGGACGGCATCCTCGGCGGGCAGGCGCGCGTGCCGGGCGTGTCCGGTACGTGGAAGGACCTCACCGAGTCCGTGAACGGGATGGCGTCCAACCTGACCGGCCAGGTGCGCAACATCGCGATGGTCACGACGGCCATCGCCAAGGGTGACCTGACCAAGAAGATCGACATTGACGCGCGCGGCGAGATCCTGGAGCTCAAGACCACCATCAACACGATGGTCGACCAGCTCTCGTCCTTCGCGGAGGAGGTCACCCGAGTCGCCCGCGAGGTGGGCACCGAGGGGCAGCTGGGCGGCCAGGCACGCGTGCGTGACGTCGACGGCACCTGGCGCGACCTCACCGAGTCGGTGAACGAGATGGCCGGGAACCTGACCCGGCAGGTGCGTGCCATCGCGCGCGTGGCGACCGCGGTGACCCGCGGCGACCTGAACCTGAAGATCGACGTGGACGCCTCCGGCGAGATCCAGGAACTTCAGGACTACATCAACAAGATGATCGCCAACCTGCGCGACACCACCATCGCCAACAAGGAGCAGGACTGGCTCAAGGGCAACCTCGCCCGCATCTCCGCCCTGATGCAGGGGCGCCGCGACCTCGACGACGTGGCCTCGCTGATCATGAGCGAGCTGACACCTGTCGTCTCCGCCCAGCACGGCGCGTTCTTCCTCTCCATGCCGCTGGTCGACGGCAAGGAGGCGGTCGCCGAGGACGAGGACGCGTACGAGCTGCGCATGCTCGGGTCGTACGGCTACTCGATGGGCTCCATGCCGACGTCGTTCCGGCCTGGTGAGGCGCTGATCGGGACGGCCGCCCAGGAGAAGCGCACGATCCTGGTGGAGAACGCGCCGAGCGGCTATCTGAAGATCTCGTCGGGGCTCGGTGAGGCGCCCCCGGCGCAGGTGATCGTGCTTCCGGTGCTCTTCGAGGGGACTGTGCTCGGCGTGATCGAGCTGGCGTCGTTCACGCCGTTCACGCAGATCCAGAAGGACTTCCTGAATCAGATCGCCGAGATGATCGCGACCAGTGTGAACACGATCTCCGTCAACACCAAGACGGAGGTGCTGCTCAGGCAGTCGCAGGAGCTCACCGAGCAACTCCGCGAGCGGTCGGCCGAGTTGGAGAACCGGCAGAAGGCGCTCCAGGACTCCAACGCGGAGCTGGAGGAGAAGGCCGAGCTGCTGGCCCAGCAGAACCGGGACATCGAGGTCAAGAACACCGAGATCGAAGAGGCCCGGCAGGTCCTGGAGGAGCGCGCCGAACAGCTCGCGGTCTCCATGCGCTACAAGAGCGAGTTCCTGGCGAACATGTCGCACGAGCTGCGCACACCGCTCAACTCCCTGCTGATTCTCGCCAAGTTGCTCGCCGACAACGCGGACACGAACCTCACCCCGAAGCAGGTCGAGTTCGCCGAGACGATCCATGGCGCGGGCTCCGACCTGCTCCAGCTGATCAACGACATCCTCGATCTGTCGAAGGTCGAGGCGGGCAAGATGGACGTGTCGCCGACACGCATCGCGCTGGTCCAACTCGTCGACTACGTAGAGGCCACTTTCCGTCCGCTGACCGCGGAGAAGGGCCTCGATTTCTCCGTACGGGTCTCGCCGGAACTGCCCGCCACGCTGCACACCGACGAACAGCGCCTCCTCCAGGTGCTGCGCAACCTGCTCTCGAACGCGGTGAAGTTCACCGACTCCGGAGCGGTCGAATTGGTGATCCGGCCCGCCGGGGCGGACGTTCCGGTGGCTATCCGGGAACAGCTTCTGGAGGCCGGTTCACTGCGGGACGCGGACGCCGATCTGATCGCGTTCTCCGTGACGGACACCGGCATCGGCATCGCGGCCAGCAAGATGCGGGTCATTTTCGAGGCCTTCAAGCAGGCGGACGGCACGACAAGCAGGAAGTACGGCGGTACGGGTCTGGGGCTGTCCATCTCGCGGGAGATCGCGCGGCTGCTGGGCGGCGAGATCCACGCGCAGAGCGAGCCGGGACGCGGTTCCACGTTCACGCTGTATTTGCCGCTGCACCCCAGCGAACTGCCGCCCCAGGGCTACGGGCAGCTCGCGCCGGCGCTGGAGGCCGGGGAGTTGCTGGCCTCTGAGGCCGAGCTGTCCGGGGTCGGCATCGAGACCCCCGCCGAGGTGAAGTCGTACCAGGAGACCCAGAACGGGCCCGCCGCGCTCTTCAGGAGGCGACGCAGGGCGGTGTCCGCGGTCGACCAGCGAACCGCGCTGCCGGGCCAGCCGAACGGCGCCGGGGGCGCGGCTCAGGAGCCGTGGGCGGCTCCGGGCCAGCAGGACGCGGCGCCGCAGCCTCGCCGTGGCATCCGGTTCGAGGGCGACAAGGTGCTGATCGTCGACGACGACATCCGCAATGTGTTCGCGCTGACCAGCGTCCTTGAGCAGCACGGCCTTTCGGTGCTGTACGCCGAGAACGGCCGCGAGGGCATCGAAGTTCTGGAGCAGCACGACGATGTGACGGTCGTCCTGATGGACATCATGATGCCCGAGATGGACGGATACGCGACGACGACGGCGATTCGGCGTATGCCGCAGTTCGCCGGGCTGCCGATCATCGCGCTCACGGCGAAGGCCATGAAGGGCGACAGGGAGAAGGCAATTGAGTCAGGAGCTTCCGACTACGTGACGAAACCGGTCGATCCCGATCACCTGCTCTCTGTGATGGAGCAGTGGATGCGTGAAGGGTGACAGACTCTTGTCCGGCGAGTCCGGTAGCGACGCGATGTCGGTGACCGGAACGCCGGGCCGTGCACGCCGAACCGGCGGTGCGGCAGGCCGGACCGCGCATAACTGACTGTGGCCGAAGCCGTGTAGAAGTACGGGATTCGGGGAACCTTCTGGTCTCCCGCTACGTTTCTGCTACGTGCACAGTGACATCGCGGTGACAGGGTGTGGCGACAGGCGGGGTGCGGCTACCATGACCGGCACAAGGACGGGCGGCGCAAGGGAGTCGTCCCCTGGGGCGGCGCCCGGTGCTTCCCCAAGTCCTGCGGACAGGGGAGGCCCCATGCCGGGGCGAGGAGGGCGGGCCATGGTGCAGAAGGCCAAGATCCTCCTGGTCGATGACCGGCCGGAGAATCTGCTGGCGCTGGAGGCGATCCTCTCCGCGCTCGATCAGACACTGGTACGGGCATCGTCCGGGGAGGAAGCGCTCAAAGCGCTGCTCACGGACGACTTCGCGGTCATTCTGCTGGACGTCCAGATGCCAGGCATGGACGGTTTCGAAACCGCCGCGCACATCAAGCGGCGAGAGCGGACCCGGGACATCCCGATCATCTTCCTCACCGCCATCAACCACGGCCCGCACCACACCTTCCGGGGGTACGCGGCGGGTGCGGTGGACTACATCTCCAAGCCGTTCGACCCATGGGTGCTGCGCGCGAAGGTCTCCGTCTTCGTCGAGCTCTATATGAAGAACTGCCAACTCCGGGAGCAGGCGGCCCTGCTGCGGCTTCAGCTGGAGGGCGGCGGCAAGGCGGCACTCGGCGAGGCCAAGGAGCCCGCCGGACTCCTCGCCGAACTCTCCGCGCGGCTCGCGGCCGTTGAGGAACAGGCCGAGGCGCTGTCCAAGCAACTCGACGACGACTCGGCGGACGCGGCGGCGGTGGCGACCGCGGCCCATCTCGAACGCAAACTCACGGGGTTGCGCAGGGCACTGGACGCGTTGGAGCCGGGCACAGGGAGCGGGGCACCTTCGGTGCCGTCGCAGAACTGAGCGCCACCGAGCCGTGCGTTCTGAGTGAGCAGGCGTCAGTTTTGGTCCCAGGCAAGGGCGACACGAACGGGTGAAGCACTGGGCACACGTGTCCGCTGTCGTCTCCACCGGTAACCTCACACACATGGCCTCACGTCAGTCCGCAGCCAAGAAGCCGCCCGCGAAGAAGGCGGCCGCTCCGACGAAGGCTCCGGCGAAGAAGGCCCCCGCCAAGAAGACCGCGGCGAAGAAGCCCGCTCCCGCGCCGGCGCCCAACCCGACCGCGGGCGTGTACAAACTCGTACGCGCCGTGTGGCTGGGCATCGCGCACGCCGTCGGGGCGATGTTCCGCGGCATAGGGCGGGGCGCGAAGGGCCTCGACCCGGCGCACCGCAAGGACGGTGTCGCGCTCCTGCTGCTCGGCCTGTCCCTGATCGTCGCGGCGGGTACGTGGTCCAATCTGCGCGGCCCGGTGGGCGACCTCGTCGAGATGCTGGTGACCGGTGCCTTCGGCCGCCTCGACCTGCTCGTCCCGATACTGCTCGGCGTCATCGCGGCCCGGCTCATCCGGCACCCCGAGAAGCCCGACGCCAACGGCCGCATCGTGATCGGCCTGTCCGCGCTCGTGATCGGCGTCCTCGGTCAGGTCCACATCGCGTGCGGGGCGCCCGCGCGCAGCGACGGCATGCAGGCGATAAGGGACGCCGGCGGTCTGATCGGCTGGGGCGCGGCCACCCCGCTGACGTACACGATGGGCGACGTCCTCGCCGTACCGCTCCTTGTGCTGCTCACGATCTTCGGGCTGCTCGTCGTCACGGCGACCCCGGTCAACGCGATTCCGCAGCGGCTGCGGCTGCTCGGCCAGAAATTGGGCGTCGTCCACGCCGACGTCGACGAGGACGAACTGGGCGAGGACGACGAGCGCTACGACGACCAGTGGCGCGAGGCGCTCCCCGCGCGCTCCCGGAGGCGCTCGCGCGCCCCTGAGGAGTACGACCCCGACAGTGCCGAGCAGGAGGCGCTCACCAAGCGCCGGAGCCGCCCCAGACGCCCCGCGGTGCAGCAGCCCGACATGAACCGGCCGATGGACGCGGTGGACGTCGCCGCGGCCGCCGCAGCCGCGCTCGACGGAGCCGTGCTGCACGGGATGCCGCCCTCGCCGCTGGTCGCCGACCTGACGCAGGGCGTCACCGTGGAGCGCGACGGATACGAGGAGACGACACCCGTACCGGCCGCGCGTGCCAAGTTCCCCCCGGGCGCCAAGCGGCCCAAGCAGGAGGCCCTGCCGGTCGAGTCGGTCGTGCCCGACCTCACCAAGGCCGCGCCCGCCGAGCCGCGCGACCTGCCCCCGCGCGCGGAACAGCTCCAGCTCTCCGGCGACATCACCTACTCCCTGCCGTCGCTCGACCTCCTGGAGCGCGGCGGCCCCGGCAAGACGCGCAGCGCCGCCAACGACGCGGTCGTCGCCTCGCTGCAGAACGTCTTCATGGAGTTCAAGGTCGACGCCGCGGTCACCGGCTTCACACGCGGTCCGACGGTCACGCGCTACGAGGTCGAGCTCGGCCCCGCCGTGAAGGTCGAGCGGATCACCGCGCTCACCAAGAACATCGCGTACGCCGTCGCCAGCCCCGACGTGCGGATCATCAGCCCGATCCCCGGCAAGTCCGCGGTGGGCATCGAGATCCCGAACACCGACCGTGAGATGGTCAACCTGGGGGATGTGCTGCGGCTGGCCGATGCCGCCGAGGACGACCACCCGATGCTGGTCGCGCTCGGCAAGGACGTCGAGGGCGGCTATGTGATGGCCAACCTGGCGAAGATGCCGCACGTGCTGGTCGCCGGAGCCACCGGTTCCGGCAAATCGTCATGCATTAACTGCCTGATTACGTCCGTCATGGTCCGTGCGACCCCCGAGGACGTCCGCATGGTCCTCGTCGATCCCAAGCGGGTCGAACTGACCGCCTACGAGGGCATTCCGCACCTGATCACGCCGATCATCACCAACCCGAAGCGGGCCGCCGAGGCGCTGCAGTGGGTCGTACGGGAGATGGATCTGCGCTACGACGACCTCGCGGCGTTCGGCTACCGGCACATCGACGACTTCAACCAGGCCATCCGCGACGGCAAGCTCAAGACGCCGGAAGGCAGCGAGCGGGAGCTCAAGACCTACCCGTATCTGCTGGTGATCGTCGATGAGCTCGCCGACCTGATGATGGTCGCACCACGGGACGTCGAGGACTCGATCGTGCGCATCACGCAGCTCGCGCGCGCGGCCGGCATCCACCTGGTGCTCGCCACCCAGCGGCCGTCCGTCGACGTCGTCACCGGCCTGATCAAGGCGAACGTGCCCTCCAGGCTCGCGTTCGCCACCTCCTCGCTCGCCGACAGCCGGGTCATCCTCGACCAGCCGGGCGCCGAGAAGCTGATCGGCAAGGGCGACGGGCTGTTCCTGCCGATGGGCGCCAACAAGCCCACCCGTATGCAGGGCGCCTTCGTCACCGAGGACGAGGTCGCGGCGATCGTGCAGCACTGCAAGGACCAGATGGCGCCGGTCTTCCGGGACGACGTCACCGTGGGTACCAAGCAGAAGAAGGAGATCGACGAGGACATCGGCGACGACCTCGACCTGCTGTGCGCGGCCGCCGAGCTGGTCGTCACCTCGCAGTTCGGGTCCACCTCGATGCTCCAGCGCAAGCTGCGTGTGGGCTTCGCCAAGGCCGGGCGCCTGATGGACCTCATGGAGTCCCGGGGCATCGTCGGCCCCAGTGAGGGTTCCAAGGCGCGTGACGTTCTTGTGAAGGGTGATGAGCTGGATGGAGTGCTCGCCGTGATTCGCGGGGAAGCTGAAGCGTAGAGCCTTCGGCGGAGGAAACGGGACAGGTCGGGCACCGTGCGGATGGGTTCGCGGCGGCCGGTCATGGAGCGGGGCGTCCGACGGTGGTTCGTTGATATTCGAACGTGACTCACCCGTAAGGGAAGGGCGGGCAACCGTTTCCCTTCGGCGTACGTCAAGTTGAGCGAAGGGACACACACATGTCCCAGCATCAGGATGACCGGCCATTCTGATGGCGTACAAAGTCCCACCGCCCGGTTGCCCCACCCTTTCGTACCCCCCCTAGACTGAACCTCCAGCACAGGTGGCTACACGCTCGAAAGGCGCCCCCGTGTCCATCGGCAACTCCCCTGACGGCAACTCCCCCGAAGACGAGCGTCCGTTCGAAGACGACCGCGAGGCCGAGCAGTTCTCGATCGGCCGTGCCCTGCGGCAGGCACGCATCGAGGCCGGGCTGACTGTCGACGACGTCAGCAACGCCACCCGGGTCCGCATCGCCATCATCCACGCGATCGAGCAGGACGACTTCGCCCCCTGTGGCGGCGACGTCTACGCGCGCGGTCACATCCGGACCCTGGCACGCGCCGTCCGCCTCGATCCCGCCCCGCTGCTCGCCCGGTACGACGCCGACCACGGCGGGCGTCCCGCGCCGACGCCGGCCGCCCCGCTCTTCGAGGCGGAACGTATCCGCCCCGAGCGGCGCGGGCCGAACTGGACCGCCGCCATGGTCGCCGCGATCGTCGCGGTGATCGGCTTCGTCGGGTTCACCGTGGTCAAGGGCAGCGGCGGGGACGACACGAAGACGCAGGTCGCCGAGGGGTCCACACCGACCACCAGTACGTCGGCCTCGCCCAAGTCGGAGACCAGCAAGCCCGCCGATCCGAAGCCGGACCCCTCCGACAGCGCCATCGCGGCCGCCCCGCAGGACAAGGTGACCGTGCAGGTCAGCGCCGTGGACGGACGCAGCTGGATCTCGGCCAAGGACCACAACGGCCGGATGCTCTTCGACGGGCTGCTCAAGAAGGGTGACTCGAAGACCTTCCAGGACAGCGCGAAGATCAACCTCATCCTCGGTGACGCCGGCGCGATCCAGCTGTACGTGAACGGCAAGAAGATCGAGGACGACTTCCAGCCCGGCGCCGTCGAGCGCCTCACGTATACGAAGGGCGACCCCCAGGTCGGGTAACGGCCCAGGCCGGACAACGGCCCCAGGGCGAATAACGGTCCGAAGGGGTATGCCGGTACGGGGTTGGCCAAGATCGGCCAACCCCGTCGACGTGGGCTGTCAGCGGGACGAAGTAGTCTTGAGCCCATGCCTGAACGCCGTACCGTCGCACTCGTCACCCTTGGCTGCGCCCGTAACGAGGTGGACTCGGAGGAGCTCGCAGGCCGCTTGGAGGCGGACGGCTGGCAACTCGTGGAGGACGCCGAAGAAGCGGACGTCGCCGTCGTCAACACCTGTGGCTTCGTCGAGGCCGCCAAGAAGGACTCCGTCGACGCCCTTCTCGAAGCCAATGACCTCAAGGGGCATGGCAGAACCCAGGCCGTCGTGGCGGTGGGCTGCATGGCCGAGCGGTACGGCAAGGAGCTCGCCGAAGCGCTGCCCGAGGCCGACGGCGTGCTCGGCTTCGACGACTACGCCGACATCTCCGACCGCCTCCAGACCATCCTGAACGGCGGCATCCACGCCTCCCACACCCCGCGTGACCGGCGCAAACTGCTGCCGATCAGCCCGGCCGAGCGGCAGAGCGCCGGCGAGGAAGTGGCCCTTCCCGGCCACGGCGCCCCCACGGACCTCCCGGAGGGCGTGGCCCCGGAGTCAGGCCCCCGCGCGCCCCTGCGCCGCCGCCTGGACGGCTCCCCGGTCGCCTCGGTGAAGCTCGCCTCCGGCTGCGACCGGCGCTGCTCCTTCTGCGCCATCCCGTCCTTCCGCGGCTCCTTCATCTCGCGCCGCCCCAGCGACGTACTGAACGAGGCGCGCTGGCTCGCCGAGCAGGGCGTCAAGGAGGTCATGCTGGTCTCCGAGAACAACACCTCGTACGGCAAGGACCTCGGCGACATCCGCCTCCTGGAGACCCTGCTGCCCGAGCTGGCCGAGATCGACGGCATCGAGCGCGTGCGGGTCAGCTACCTGCAGCCCGCCGAGATGCGCCCCGGACTCATCGACGTCCTGACCTCCACGCCGGACATCGCGCCCTACTTCGACCTGTCCTTCCAGCACTCCGCACCCGACGTGCTGCGCTCGATGCGGCGCTTCGGCGACACCGACCGCTTCCTGGAACTGCTCGACACGATCCGCTCCAAGGCCCCGCAGGCCGGTGTGCGGTCCAACTTCATCGTGGGCTTCCCCGGCGAGACCGACGCCGACCTCGCCGAGCTGGAGCGGTTCCTCACGGGCGCGCGCCTCGACGCGATCGGCGTCTTCGGGTATTCCGACGAGGACGGCACCGAGGCGGCGACGTACGAGAACAAGCTCGACCAGGACGTGGTCGACGAGCGCCTCGCGCGTGTGTCCCGGCTCGCCGAGGAACTGGTCGCGCAGCGTGCCGAGGAGCGCGTCGGCGAGACCGTTCAGGTGCTCGTCGAGTCGATCGACGACGAGGAGGGCGCGATCGGCCGCGCCGCCCACCAGGCGCCCGAGACGGACGGCCAGGTGATCTTCACGAGCAGCGAGGGTCTCACCGTGGGCCGTATCGTCGAGGCCAAGGTGGTCGGCACGGAAGGTGTCGACCTGGTGGCCGAGCCGCTCCTGGGCGCGCTCCCGTGTACTGAGGAGGCGGGCAGATGACCGGAGTCCCGGCATCCGCGGCGGGCAGCTCCCCCAGCGCGAAAGGTGCGGCGGGCGCGCCCGGCGCATCCGGTGCTCCCGGGGGCTCGAAGCCGGCGCGGGCCGGGAAGCTGGGCGCTGCGGCCGTCAACCAGGCCAGCCTCTGGAACATCGCCAACATCCTGACCATGATCCGGCTCGTCCTCGTGCCGGGCTTCGTGGCGCTGATGCTGGCCGACGGCGGGTACGACCCCGCCATGCGCGCGTGGGCCTGGGCGGCCTTCGCCGTCGCCATGATCACCGACATCTTCGACGGCCATCTGGCGCGCACGTACAACCTGGTCACCGACTTCGGGAAGATCGCCGACCCCATCGCCGACAAGGCGATCATGGGCGCGGCGCTGATCTGTCTGTCCTCGCTCGGCGATCTGCCGTGGTGGGTGACGGGAGTGATCCTCGGGCGTGAGCTCGGGATCACCCTGCTGCGCTTCGTGGTGATCCGTTACGGGGTCATCCCGGCGAGCCGCGGCGGCAAGCTGAAGACGCTGGCCCAGGGCACGGCGGTCGGGATGTACATCCTGGCGCTGACGGGGGCGCTGGCCACCCTGAGGTTCTGGGTGATGGCCGTGGCGGTCGTCCTGACGGTCGTCACCGGGCTCGACTATGTGAGACAGGCCATTGTGCTGCGCAGGCGTGGAATCGCCGAGCGGCAGGCGGCGGCCGAGGAGGCGGAGCGGTGAGTTCCACGGCCGCCGAAGTGCTGCGACTACTCACGGTGAGGGGCGAGACGCTCGCCGTTGCCGAGTCGCTCACCGGTGGTCTGGTGGCGGCGGAGATCACCGCGACGCCGGGTGCCTCCAAGGCCTTCCGGGGTTCCGTGACCGCGTACGCCACCCAACTCAAGCACGAGCTGCTGGGTGTCGACGCCACTCTGCTGGCCGAGCGCGGCGCGGTGGATCCGCAGGTCGCGGCCCAGATGGCGGTGGGTGTGCGCAAGGCGCTCGGTGCCGACTGGGGGATCGCGACCACGGGTGTCGCCGGTCCCGAGCCCCAGGACGGACACCCGGTCGGCACGGTTTTCGTGGCCGTCGACGGCCCGTCCGAAGCATCTTTTCATGCCGCTGGTGGCGGGAAAGTGATACCGCTGCGGTTGAACGGCGATCGGGCGGAAATCCGTATGGAGAGTGTACGGAGCGTACTCGCACTGCTCCTGAAGGAGCTTGCGGGCGAACAGACCGGGAATGAGCGGGCACAGGATACGGAACAGAACGGGGGGTTTTGATGTTTGCAGCCCTGAGTGAACACGACATCGCTCCCCGCACGGCCGCGGCGCAAGGCGGTACGGTGGGGCGTGAAGGATGCGGCTACGCGGTCCGAGGAGGGAGCCACCGATGATTCTGCTCCGTCGCCTGCTGGGTGACGTGCTGCGTCGGCAGCGCCAGCGCCAGGGCCGTACTCTGCGCGAAGTCTCCTCGTCCGCCCGAGTTTCACTCGGCTATCTCTCCGAGGTGGAGCGGGGGCAGAAGGAGGCATCCTCCGAGCTGCTCTCCGCGATCTGCGACGCGCTGGACGTACGGATGTCCGAGCTCATGCGGGAAGTGAGCGACGAGCTCGCCCTCGCGGAGCTGGCACAGTCGGCTGCGGCCACCGAACCGGTGCCCGCACCGGTGCGTCGCCCGATGCTCAATTCCGTATCGGTGACCGGTGTGCCACCGGAACGGGTCACGATCAAGGCGCCTACCGAGGCGGTCGACGTCGTCGCCGCCTGACGTTCACGAGTTCGCGCTCATGAGCTGAGAATGCTCGTGTGAAGCCCCGGCCGGGGCTTCTCCAGGGAGACCTGGAGGAGTACGGCCGGGGTTTTTGCGTTGTACGGGTGTCCTCATATGGGTCCATTTGCCGGTATCCGGTGTGGCGGCCATGGTGGAGGGGTGCGGCGGGGGCCGGCCGGTGGACGGACGCCGGTTGTGCGCCTTGATCATCGTGATCGTTGCAGGCGTTGCAGGCGTTGCAGGCGTTGCAGGCGTTGCAGGCGTTGTGATCGATCGTCGTAGTTGTCGTCATCGGAGGATGCGGATGTATGTCGTGAAGAGCCCGTTGTCCGACGCGGACCTGAAGACCGTGGCCGAGGCGCTGCAGGGTGCCCTGGTGGACCTGCTGGACCTCTCCCTTGTGGCCAAGCAGGTCCACTGGAACGTGGTGGGACCGCGCTTCCGCTCTGTCCATCTCCAGCTCGACGAGGTCGTGGACACCGCGCGACTGCACTCCGACACCGTGGCGGAACGTGCCTCGACGCTGGGTGTCCCGCCGGACGGCCGGGCCGCGACCGTGGCCGTCAGCAGCGGCATCGGCGCGACGCCCGAGGGCTGGGTCAAGGACACCGACGCCGTGAAGACACTCGTGGACGCGCTGGGCGCGGTGATCACGCGGATGCGTGAGCGGGTGGCGGCGACCGGGGAGGCGGATCCGGTGACCCAGGACATCTTCATCGGGATCACGGCCGATCTGGAGAAGCACCACTGGATGTTCCAGGCGGAGAACGGGTGACCGCCCGCTGGTGCTGCCCAAGGTGCGCCCGTGTGCCGTTGGTGCGCCCTGCCGGGGAGTGAGAGCGGCGGTCTAGCGTCGGGCTGGAGGTGGGCACCATGGCGGGGCGAATAGTGCGCTGGGGGGCTGCACTGGCGCTCGGTGCGGTGTGGTGGTGGAGCGTGCTGCGGCTCGCGCTGGTACCCGATGCCGGGGTGCTGGAGGGGGCGGTCGCTGCCGGGGGATGGGGGCTGAGCCTGCTGCCGGTGCACTGCGTGCCGAAGGCCCGGGCGGTGGGCGCCGTGGGGTCGGATCGGTGGTGGGAGTCCTGGCAGGAGGCGCGGTCGCGGCGGCGGGGGACTGGTGGGGGGCGTGCGCGGGGCGTGCGGTAGGGAGTGGGGGCGCGCTTCAGAGGTGAGGGTGCGTGGCTAGGCGGGTGTGCGGGGGTGGAGCGCTGGAGGGTGGGGCGCTCGGGGAGGGGAAGGCGCCCCCTCGGGTGTGGCAGGGGGCGTGTCCGGGTGCCGGGTGCCGGGGGGTGTGCGGGGGCTTGAAGCGTGCAGGGGATGAAGTGGGGGCGCTTTGGTGTGTGCGTGCGCCGGCGTGTGCCGGTGGGAGCGGTAGTGCGTGGGTGAAGCGGGCTACCAGGGCATCGCGACGCCGCCGTTGGGGCGGAGGATCTGGCCCGTCGTGAACGCCGAGGCGTCCGAGGCGAGGTGCAGTACGGCGTGGGCGATGTCCTCCGGTTCGCCGACCCGGCCCAACGGTGACAGTCGCGCCATGAACGCCTCTGTCTGCGCCTGCGCCTCCCCGTGACGGTCGGTCATCGGGGTACGGATCCAGCCGGGCGCGACCGCGTTGACGCGGATGCCGTGCGGGCCGATCTCGGTCGCCAGGGTCTTCGTCAGCTGCACGACGGCCGCCTTCGCCGCGCCGTAGCAGAGCAGGCCGGGGCCGCCGGTGTCTATCGCACCCGACGCCATGGTGATGATGCTGCCGCGGACGCTCTTCGCGATCATGAGGCGGGCGGCCTCCTGGCAGGCGTACAGCACGCCCTTGAAGTTGATGCTCAGCACCCGGTCGAGGTCCTCGTCCCGGGTCTCCAGGACCGGGCTGCTGTGCATGATCCCGGCGACCGCCGCCATGACGTCGAGACGTTCGCAGGACGCGACGGCCTGCTGGAGCTGGGCGCGGTCGCTGACGTCGAGCGGGTGGGTGTGGGCGGTACCGCCCTGACTCTTGATCAGGGTCGCCGTCTCGTGCAGGCCCTGCGCGTCGCGGTCCGCGCAGTGGACGGCGGCTCCCGCCTCCGCAAGCAGGACGGCGGAGGCGCGGCCGATGCCGCTGGCGGCGCCGGTGACGAATGCGGTGCGTCCGGTGAGGTCGTACGCCGTGAGGGGCATGAAGGGACGGTACGAGGGTTTCTGACGGGTCGTCAATTGGTCGTACGTCGGGGACCCGTACGGGGTTGGGGTGCGCCCGGCGATGGCGTGGGCCCCGTCTGGCACGTCGGACACCAGTAGGTGGGGCGCTCACGGGCACCGTCGCCCTGGTCCGCCGAACGGATCGGGGTGCGGCAGCGCAGACAGGGGCGGGGTGTCCGGCCGTACACGAAGAGGTTCTGGTCGCGGCGGCCCGTGGTGCTGCGGGCGGGCCGGTCGCGGTTGACCTCGAGGAGCCTCTTGGCGAGGGCGGGCAGCTGGGCGGCGCGGTCAGTTGGCACATCGCCGATGGGGAGCCAGGGAGTGACCCCGAGGAGGAAGCACAGCTCGCTCTTGTAGACATTGCCGATGCCGGCGAGATTGCGCTGGTCGAGCAGGGCCTCGCCGAGCGGGCGGGCCGGGTCGCGCAGGAGGTTCTCCAGGGCCTTGTCCGGGTTCCAGTCCGGGCCCAGGAGGTCGGGACCGAGATGGCCGACCGCTCGGCCTTCGTCGGTGGTGCGGAGCAGTTCCAGTACGGGGAGGCGGTACCCGACGGCCGTGCGGTCCGCGGTGCCGAGGATCGCCCGGATCTGATGCGTGGGGCCGCCGCTCCAGCGCTGGCCGTTCGCGTACACCTTCCATGAGCCGTCCATCCGCAGATGCGAGTGCAGGGACACTCCGCCCTCGATCCGGGCGAGGAGGTGCTTGCCGCGCGGGGTGACATCCCGGACGGTGCGACCGGTGAGGTCGGCTGTGGCGTACCTGGGAACCCTCAGGTCGGAGCGGGTCAGCACCTTGCCCGCGAGGGCGATGTGCAGCCGCCTCGCGGCCTGCCAGACGGTGTCTCCTTCGGGCATGGGTCCAGGGTGGCATGGGTGGGAGGTGGCACGGATCGGGGCGTTTGTCGGGGGCGTCGAGGTGGGGTGTGCGGGGTGCGGGGTTGCAGGGTGCGCGGGGCTTCTTGTCGGGCGTCTGTACGGGACTCAGGCGCGGAGGCGCAGTCCGCGGGGGGTCGCGATGAAGCCTGCTCCTTCCAGGAGGGTCCCGAAGGGGGAGGTCAGAGCGGAGGCGCCGTTGACGCGCTCCACCGTGACCGTGCCGAGCGAGCCCGCGCGGGCCGCTGCGGCGAGGGTCTCGGCGGCGGTGTGCAGCCGCGCGTCCTCCGTGACCGAGCTGTCCGGGTCGGCGGGCCAGGCCAGCAGGGTCTTGCCGCCGCGCTCCATGTACAGGGTCAGCTCGCCGTCGACGAGCACGACCAAGGAGCCCGCCTTTCGGCCCGGCTTGTGCCCGGCGTCGGTCGGGGGCTCGGGCCAGGGAAGGGCCGCGCCGTAGGCGTTGGCGGGGTCGGCGGCGGCCAGGACAACGGCTGACGAGGTGGTGCGGGGGCGGGAGCGACTGTTCGAGAAGGCTGGGGTGTTGGGGTAGGCGGAGATGTGGGGGTGGGGGGAGGCGTTGGGGTGGGTGGAGCGGGCCGGGAAGGCCGAGTCGGCCGAGAAGCCGTGGTCGTCGGTGAAGCCGGGTTCTTCCGGGAAGCCGGAGGCGTCCGGGAACGCGGAACCGTCGGGGAATCCGGAGTCGTCAGGCAAGGCAGAACCGTCCGGGACGCCGGAGGTGTTCGCCGGGCCGAGGTCGGGTGCGTAGCCGAAGGTGTCCTTGGGGGCTTGGCCGCCGGGGAAACCTGAGGCGTGCGCCGAGGCGCGGTCGCCGGGGAAGCCGGCAGGGTTCGTGGGGCTTCGGTCGCCAGGGAATCCGTAGGCGCCCGGGGAACCGTCCGGGCGGTTCGGGTCGGACAGGGCTTCGCCCCGGTCCCGCGCGTTTGCCGCCGCGCGCAGCCGGTCCACCGCGCCGTCCATCGCGAACTGGGCGGCGCCGAGACCTTCGACCACATAGCCGCGGCGTGCCTGGCCGCTGTCCTCGAATGCGGACAGGATGCGGTACACCGCGGAGAAGCCGCCTTCGACGCCCTCCGCGGCGACGGCGCCCCGGGTCACCAAGCCGTGCCGGTCGAGCAGGGTGCGGGCCAGGGCGTGGGCGCGCACCGTCGGGTCGGGCTCACGCCCTGGCAGCAGCGACCAGCGGCCCGCCACGGTCGGCGGGCCCGTACGGGACTGGGGGCGGGCGGCGCCGGTCAGGGAGCCGTAGCGTCCGCGCGGGACCGAGCGCTTGGCGCGGTGGGCCGTGGACCCGGCGGTGCGTCCCGAGCCCAGGAGGGAGCGCATCGGCGCGAGCGTGTCGTTCGTGAGCCGTCCGGACCAGGCCAGGTCCCAGACGGCGTCGGCCAGTTGGGGATCGGTGACGTCGGGATGCGTGGTGGCGCGCACCTGGTCGGTGATCTGGCGGAAGAAGAGGCCGTAGCCCCCGGAGAGGGCGTCCAGGATCGACTGGTGGAGCGCGGTCGGCTCCAGGGGGTGCGGGGCCGGCAGGAGCAGCGGCGCCGCGTCCGCCAGATACAGCGAGACCCAGCCGTCCTTGCCCGGCAGCGACCCTGCCCCCGCCCAGACCACCTCTCCCGCGGCCGTGAGCTCGTCGAGCATCGCGGGGGTGTACCCGGCGACCCGGGAGGGCAGGACGAGTTTCTCCAGCGCGGATGCGGGTACGGACGCGCCCTGCAACTGCTCGATGGCGCGCACCAGTCCGTCGATTCCGCGCAGCCCGTGCCCGCTGCCCACGTGCTGCCACTGCGGCAGGAACTGCGCGAGCGCGGCGGGCGGCACCGGCTCCAGCTCGTGGCGCAGGGCCGCGAGCGAACGGCGGCGCAGCCTGCGGAGCACCGTCGCGTCGCACCACTCCTGACCGATACCCGCCGGATGGAACTCCCCTTGTACGACACGGCCGCTTGCTGCGAGTCGCTGCAAAGCCCCGTCCGTGACGGCCGGACCGAGACCGAAGCGGGCGGCGGCCGTCGTCGAGGTGAACGGGCCGTGGGTGCGTGCGTACCGGGCGAGGAGGTCGCCGAGCGGGTCTTTGACCGGCTCGGTGAATGCCTCTGGGACGCCGACGGGCAGCGCCGTACCGAGTGCGTCGCGAAGTCGGCCGGCGTCCTCGATCGCCGCCCAGTGGTCGGCCCCGGCGATGCGGACCCGGATGGCACGGCGGGCGGCGGCCAACTCCTGGGCCCATTGCGGCTCGGCGCCCCGCTCGGCGAGCTCGGCGTCGGTGAGCGGACCCAGCAGACGCAGCAGGTCGGCCACACTTTCGGCGTCCTTGGCGCGACGGTCCTCCGTGAGCCACTGGAGCTCCCGCTCCAGCTCGGCCAGGACATCGGCGTCGAGGAGCTCGCGCAGCTCGGCCTGGCCCAGGAGCTCGGCCAGCAGCCGAGAGTCCAGCGACAGGGCGGCGGCGCGCCGCTCGGCGAGAGGTGAGTCACCCTCGTACAGGAACTGGGCGACGTATCCGAAGAGGAGGGAGCGGGCGAAGGGGGAAGGCTCGGGCGTGGTGACTTCGACGAGTCGCACCTTGCGGGACTCGATGTCGCCCATCAGCTCCGTGAGGCCCGGGACGTCGAAGACGTCCTGGAGGCATTCGCGGACCGCCTCCAACACGATGGGGAACGAGCCGAACTCGCTGGCCACCTGGAGGAGTTGGGAGGCGCGCTGGCGCTGCTGCCACAGTGGGGTGCGCTTGCCGGGGTTGCGGCGCGGCAGGAGCAGGGCGCGGGCTGCGCACTCGCGGAAGCGGGACGCGAAGAGCGCGGAACTGCCGACCTGGTCGGTGACGATCTGGTTGACCTCACCCTTGTCGAAGGCGACGTCCGCCGCGCCGACCGGCGCCTGTTCCGCGTCGTACTCCGTACCCGCCTTCATAGGTGCCTGGTCGAGCAGGTCGAGGCCCATGATGTCGGCGTCGGGCAGCCGCAGCACGATGCCGTCGTCGGCGTGCATCACCTGGGCGTCCATGCCGTACCGCTCGGAGAGCTTGGCGCCGAGAGCGAGGGCCCAGGGGGCGTGGACCTGGGCGCCGAAGGGGGAATGCACGACGACTCGCCAGTCGCCCAGCTCGTCGCGGAAACGCTCGACGACGATGGTCCGGTCGTCCGGGATGTGCCCGCATGCCTCGCGCTGTTCGGCGAGGTACGAGAGCACGTTGTCGGCTGCCCAGGCGTCCAGGCCCGCGGCGAGGAGCCGGAGCCGGGCGTCGTCCTTGGGGAGTGAGCCGACCTCGCGGAGGAACGCGCCGACCGCGCGGCCCAGTTCGAGCGGGCGGCCGAGCTGGTCGCCCTTCCAGAAGGGCAGCCTGCCCGGGACACCGGGTGCCGGGGAGACCAGAACGCGGTCGCGGGTGATGTCCTCGATGCGCCAGGAGCTCGTGCCGAGCGTGAAGACGTCGCCCACACGGGACTCGTAGACCATCTCCTCGTCGAGCTCGCCGACCCGGCCGCCGCCCTTCTTGGGGTCGGCTCCCGCGAGGAAGACCCCGAAGAGCCCGCGGTCGGGGATGGTGCCACCTGAGGTGACGGCGAGGCGCTGCGCGCCGGGGCGCCCGGTGACCGTACCGGCGACGCGGTCCCACACCACGCGGGGCCTGAGCTCCGCGAAGGCGTCGGACGGATAGCGGCCCGCGAGCATGTCGAGCACGGCGGTGAACGCCGACTCCGGGAGCGAGGCGAAGGGGGCCGCCCGGCGGACCGTGGCGAGCAGGTCGTCGACCTGCCAGGTGTCGAGCGCGGTCATGGCGACGAGCTGCTGTGCCAGCACGTCCAGGGGATTGGCGGGGACCCGGAGGGACTCGATGGAACCCGTGCGCATCCGCTCGGTGACCACCGCGGCCTGGACGAGGTCGCCGCGGTACTTGGGGAAGACGACGCCGGTGGAGACCGCGCCCACCTGGTGTCCTGCCCGCCCCACGCGCTGGAGCCCGGAGGCCACGGACGGCGGCGACTCGACCTGGATGACGAGGTCCACGGCTCCCATGTCGATGCCCAGTTCGAGGCTGGAGGTGGCGACCACCGCGGGCAGGCGGCCCGCCTTCAGGTCCTCCTCGACCAGCGCCCGCTGCTCCTTGGAGACGGAGCCGTGGTGGGCGCGGGCGATGACGGGCGGAGCTCCCTGCGCCGCGCCCGAGCCGCCCATCAGCTGGGCCGGGGCGTGAGCCTCCTCAAGGGGCTCGCCGGTCGCCCTCTCGTACGCGATCTCGTTGAGCCGGTTGCAGAGGCGCTCCGCCAGACGGCGGGAGTTGGCGAACACGATGGTCGAGCGGTGGGACTGGACGAGATCGGCGATCCGCTCCTCGACATGCGGCCAGATGGACGGCTTCTCGGCACCCTCCTTGCCATCGGCGACCGGGGAGCCGCCCAACTCGCCCAGGTCCTCCACCGGGACGACCACGGAGAGGTCGAACTCCTTGCCGGACGGCGGCTGGACGATCTCCACCTTGCGCTGGGGCGAGAGATAGCGCGCGACCTCGTCCACCGGACGGACCGTCGCGGAGAGGCCGATGCGGCGGGCGGGCTTGGGCAGCAGCTCGTCGAGGCGCTCCAGGGTGAGCGCGAGATGGGCGCCGCGCTTGGTGCCCGCGACCGCGTGCACCTCGTCCAGGATCACCGTCTCGATGCCTGTCAACGCGTCGCGCGTGGCTGACGTCAGCATCAGGAACAGTGACTCGGGGGTCGTGATCAGAATGTCCGGCGGGCGTGTGGCCAGCGCGCGGCGCTCTGCGGGCGGGGTGTCGCCGGAGCGGATGCCGACCCTCACCTCGGGTTCGGGCTGCCCGAGCCGCACGGCTTCCTGTCGGATGCCGGTCAGTGGGCTGCGCAGATTCCGCTCCACGTCGACCGCGAGGGCCTTGAGCGGTGATACGTACAGCACGCGGCAGCGCTTCTTGGGGTCCGCCGGCGGCGGGGTCGAGGCCAGCTGGTCGAGCGCGGCGAGGAACGCGGCCAGGGTCTTGCCGGAGCCGGTCGGGGCGACCACGAGCACGTCCGAGCCCTCGCCGATGGCCGCCCATGCCCCGGCCTGGGCGGCGGTGGGCGCGGAGAAGGCCCCCGTGAACCAGCCGCGGGTCGCGGGGGAGAAGCCGTCGAGGGCTCGGTGTGCGGAGCTGACCATGTGTCCATCCTGCACCCGGCCACTGACAATCCGTCTGACCTGCGGGAACGCGGCCGTCGGGGCCCATTTCGACTGCGGTGGGTGGTGGGTCGGGGCCGGGGCGGGGGTATCCGTCCTCGGTCTGGCGCGGGATCGGTTGCGTTTTGAAGGAGCCGGTGTTGACGCGCCAGCCGCTGCGGGCGGACACCCCCGCCCCGGCCCCTTCCGCCGGTGGGCGGCTGTCGGCTGGTGGGGGAGGGGTGCGTGCAGCGGCTGTCGGCTGGTGGGGGTGCAGTTGGCAGCTGTCCGGTGTGGTGTCATCGGGCGGCTGTCGTTGTGGTGGTCGCGGAGAATGGCAGTGTGGCGGATTCGGGACGGGAGCGGGCGCGGCACTGGCAGTACGCGGAACTGCCCGGTGTCGATCTGCTGCGTGCCAGCTATGTCGAAAAGATCTTCGTGCGGCATACCCACGAGAACTTCGTCATCGCTGCCATCACCGACGGTGTCGAGGTCTTCCACCATGGCGGTGGCGACCAGTACGCGGGTCCGGGCGCCCTCGCGCTGGTCAACCCCGACACCCCGCACACGGGCCGGGCGGGTGTCCCCGAGGGCTGGCGGTACGGGGCGGTGTACCCGTCGCCGGAGCTGGTGGCCGAGATCGCCGCGGAGACCACCACCATCCGCGGCACCCCCGGGTTCACGAGTCCGGTGCTCGACGACCCGTACGCGGCGGGCCTGGTCCACCAGGTGCTGCGGGCTGCCGAGGAGGGCAACGCGCTCGCCGCCGACACTCTGCTGCGCGTCGCCGTGACCCGGCTGCTGCGCCTGAACGGAGGCCCGCTGCCGCAGCGGGCCGTGCACACCGCGGGCGCCCGCGTCGCCGCACGCGCGCGTGCGGTGCTGGAGGAGCGGATGGTCGAGCCCCCTTCCCTGGAGCGGCTCGCCGCCGACCTCGGCACCAGCCCGTTCGCGCTGCTGCGCGCGTTCCGGGACACCTACGGCATGCCGCCCCACACCTGGCTGACCGACGCCCGTGTACGCCGGGCCCGCCACCTCCTGGACGCCGGTTCCGCGCCCGCCGAGGCGGCCGTCGCCGTCGGCTTCACCGACCAGCCGCATCTCAATCGGCACTTCACCCGGATCGTGGGCGTACCCCCGGGCGCCTACCAGCGCGAGCGCAAGAACGTACAAGACGGTGAGGGCCGACTGCTCCTACCGTCCAGGGCGTGGCAGAACAGACAGCTCTCGCAGACATACGCAGTGAAGAAGGCGGAAAACCCGACGCCGCCGTCGTCCGGGACGCCCTAGGGGTCGGGGTCGCCGTCGGACTGTCCGGGTTCGCCTTCGGGGTGACCTCGGCCGGCAGCGGGCTCACGCTGCTGCAGACCTGCGCGCTCAGCCTCCTGGTGTTCACCGGCGCCTCGCAGTTCGCGCTCGTGGGCGCGCTCGCGGCCGGGGGCAACCCGCTCACGGCGGCCGCGGGCGCCTTCTTCCTCGGGGTGCGCAACGCCTTCTACGGGCTGCGCCTGTCGCAACTGCTCGCCCTCCCGCGCGCGGTGCGACCGTTCGCCGCGCAGTGGGTCATCGACGAGACCACCGCGGTCGCGCTCGCCCAGCCCACCCGCCGCAGCGTCCGCATCGGCTTCACCGTCACCGGGCTCTCCCTCTACGTGCTGTGGAACCTCACCACCCTGCTCGGCGCCGTCGGGGCCGAAGCCATCGGCGACACCGACGCGTGGGGGCTGGATGCCGCCGGACCCGCCGTCTTCCTGGCGCTGCTCGCGCCGATGCTGAAGACCACCACGGAGCGCACGGTCGCGGGTGTCGCGGTCCTTCTGGGGCTCGGTCTGCTGCCCGTGCTGCCCGCCGGAGTTCCCGTACTGGTGGCCGCGCTGGCCGCTCCCGCCGTCCTCTACGTAGAGGGACGCCGCAGCGCGAAGACCGCCAACGACGTGCCAAGGGAAGATCGTTGAACATCTGGATCGCCATCGGCGCGACCGCCGTCGGCTGCTACGCCGTCAAACTCATCGGGCTGCTGATCCCCGCCGGCGTACTGGAACGTCCCCTCGTCCGGCGCCTCGCCGCCCTGCTGCCCGTCGCCCTTCTCGCCGCTCTCACGGCCCAGCAGACCTTCGCCGACGGGCGCGTCCTGGTCGTGGACGCGAAGGCCGCGGGACTCGCCGCGGCGGCCGTCGCGCTGATCCTGCGCGCCCCCTTCCTGCTCGTGGTCGCCGCGGCGGTGGTGGTGACGGCGGGGGTGCGGGCGATGACGAGCTGACGTCCGGACGCACAGCGCTGTCGGCCTTCACGCGTGCGTGTGGGCCGACAGCCCCTCCAAGGCGTCGAAGGCAGCGCGGTCGGCCGGGGGTCCCTCCGGAGCGACACGGTCGATACGTCACAGGCCGCCTGGGTACTGTGACGCGTCACAAGCCGCCCGCCCGCAGGAGCCCGCCGTGCCCCTCTCCGCAGCCGCCAGGGCGCTCGCGCTGCGCTGCGAGCCCCGGGTCAACGAACTGGCCCGGCGGATGACCCGCGAGTCCTTCGAGGCGCTCCCCGGCTACGCGGAGCTCCCGGACGATCTGAAGGACCTGGAGATCGCGGCGACGGCCCGACACGGCATCCGGCTGTTCCTGCGCCGCGCGGGCGACCCGGATCTCGCGCGCGCCGACCTGCGTCTGTTCCGCGAGCGGGCCGCTCAGCGCGCCGAGGAGGGGATGCCGCTGCACCTGCTGCTGCGCACGCACTCCCTGGGCGCGTACGTGCTGTGGCGGGCGCTGCGCGAGACGGCCCGGCCCGGGGAGGAGGCCGCCCTCATAGAACTGGTCGACCTCCTCCTGGAGTCGCACCACAGAGTTGTGGGCTCGGTCGCCGAGACGTACGTCGACGAGCGCACCGCTCTGGAGGCCGACGCCCGCGCCCAGCGCCGCTCGCTGGTCCGCGGGCTGCTGGACGGCGTACTGAAGCCCGGACACATACTCCTGGACGAGCTGCGCCTGGAGGGGCCCGCCCTGGTGCTCGCCCTCGACCTCGGAGTGTCGGCCGAGGGTCCCGTGGGCGAACGGCGGCGGCAGCGCAGGGCGCAGACCGTCCTGGACCACGCCTTCGGTACGGAGGTGGCGGCGCTCCTGGACACAGGCCTGGGCCGTGCCGTCGTCCCCAAGGAGTGCGAGCCGCCGGACGACCTCGCCCGGCGGCTCAGCAAGGCCCTGGGGACACCGGTCAGGGTCGCGCACGTGCCGGCCGCGGGGCCCGCGGACATCCCGGAGGCGGCCCGCACCGCGACGGAGATCCTGCGTGTCACGCGCGCGTGCGGACTGCCGCCCGGACTGCACCGCCTGGAGGACGTCCTTCTGGAGTTCCATCTCTCCCGGCCCGACCCCAGCAGCCACAAGATCGCCGCCCTGCTCGACCCGGTCGCCGACCGCCCCGAGCTCCTGGAGACCCTGCGCACCCACCTCGCGCACCAGCAGGACCGCCGGGCCACCGCCACCGCGCTGGGACTGCACCCGAACACCGTCGACAACCGGCTCGCCAAGATCGGGGAACAGTCCGGCATCGACCTCTCGTCGCCCCGAGGGGCGGCCCTGGCGATCGCTGCACTGCTCCTCAGGGACACCCAGGACACGCCGTCCTACGGCCCGTACGCGCGCCCCTGACGTCAACCGATGGACCGTCCGTACGCCCGCAGCGTGCGCAACGCCTCGATCGTCACCATGGGGCGGCACTCCAGGGCGGTGCTCGGCGCCCACTGACGCCAGCGGATCGGCCAGCCTCCGTCCTCCTCCTGTTCGTCCGCCAGGTGGTCGAGCGAGCGCGTCATCTCCTCGTCGGTGAACCACGCGCGCGCGAGAGACTCGGGAGTCTTCGCGTAGTCGTGCGGGAAGTGGTGCTCGCCCGGCGCGTACCCGGGGGCGACCGGAAACGACTCAAGGTGTTCCGGGTCCAGAGCCGCGAGCCGGTGCTCGCGCACCAGGCGGCCCAGACGGTCGGCGGTCGCCTCCGCGCGCGGGCGGTCGGGGGCGGAGTCCAGGAAGACGACGGCGGCCTCGATCTCGTACGGATGGGACTTCTCCAGCGAATCGACCGCCTGCCAGCAGAAGTCGGTGGCACGGAACAGCCAGGCGTGCCACACCTCGTTGCGGTGCAACAGGCCCACCACGGGCCCGGTGGCCAGGAGTTCGCTCGGCGGGTCGTCGACGATCGGGACGAAGGGAGCCGTCGGATAGCCGCGTTGGCTGGGATGGATCGCCGGCAGTGCGCCGTCCGCCGTCGACACGGAGGTCAGATAGCGGCACACGCGCTCCACGCGCTGTCCGCCGCAGCGCCCGATCGAGTCCAGCACACGCAGCGCGTGCCCGGTGTGCAGCGGCTGGCTGACCGGGCCGCGCAGATCGGGTTCGAGCGCGTGACCGTACCCTTCGTCCTCGTTGCGGTAGGCGGCCAGCGCGGTCTCCACCGCGTCTGCGCCGCCGCCGAGGAAGTGGTACGCAAAGCGGCGCTGCTCCAGTACACGTGCGGTGAGCCAGATGAAGTGCTCGGCGCGTGAGAGCGAGTGCGCCGGGGGCGTCGGGGGGAGTGGGGATGCTCCTGTTTCGGCCATGCGTCAGACCGTAGGACGGAAAGCGGTCTCGGCAAGCGGTCCCGGCTCGGGCCCACTCTCAGGGGCGGGATACTGGAGTCATGCGGTTGACGGTCTTCTGGCAGCGGATGGCGGAGCACTTCGGTGCGGGATACGCCGATACCTTCGCGCGCGATCATGTGATGACGGAACTCGGCGGGCGCACCGTGCACGAGGCGCTGAACGCCGGCTGGGAGGCCAAGGACGTGTGGCGCGTGGTGTGCGCGACCATGAACGTTCCGTACGAAAGCCGCTGACGGACCGGGAAGATCCGGGGGCGGGGGCCGATTGTCGGCGGCGTGGGCGAGACTTGCACCGTGGCCCCGACAGACGAGACCGCACAGGTCGCCCAGCAGGCATCACCGTTCGGCACGACGCCGCCCACCGGCCCCCCGGCCGGGGACACAGCCGCGCCCGGCGGGCGCATGCCGCGCTGGCTGCCGCGCGCCATGGTGCTCGCGCTCGCGCTCGTCGCAGTCTTCCAGCTGGGCAGTTGGGCGTTCCACCAGCTCACCAGCCTGCTGATCAACATTCTCATCGCGTTCTTCCTGGCACTCGCGATAGAACCCGCGGTGAGCTGGATGGCCTCGCGCGGCATGCGCAGGGGACTGGCCACCTTCCTCGTCTTCTTCGGCGCGATGATCGCGATCGCCGGATTCATCACGCTGCTCGGCTCGATGCTCGCGGGCCAGATCATCAAGATGGTCGAGGGCTTCCCCGACTACCTCGACTCGGTCATCAACTGGATCAACACGCACTTCCACACGGACCTGAGACGGGTGGACATCCAGGACAGCCTGGTCCACTCCGACTGGCTGCGGAAGTACGTACAGAACAGCGCCACCGGCGTCCTGGACGTGTCCGCGCAGGTACTGGGCGGCCTCTTCAAGCTGCTGACGATCGCGCTGTTCTCGTTCTACTTCGCCGCCGACGGACCGCGGCTGCGGCGCGCGCTGTGCTCGGTGCTGCCGCCCGCCCGGCAGGCCGAGGTGCTGCGTGCGTGGGAGATCGCCGTCGACAAGACCGGCGGCTATCTGTACTCACGCGGTCTGATGGCGCTGATCTCCGGCGTAGCGCACTACATCCTGTTGGAGTCCCTGGGCGTGCCCTACGCGCCCGTGCTCGCCGTCTGGGTGGGCCTCGTCTCGCAGTTCATCCCCACGATCGGCACCTATCTCGCGGGCGCCCTGCCGATGCTGATCGCCTTCACGATCGACCCCTGGTACGCGCTGTGGGTGCTCATCTTCGTCGTGATCTACCAGCAGTTCGAGAACTATGTGCTGCAACCCAAGCTGACCTCCAAGACCGTCGACATCCACCCCGCGGTCGCCTTCGGGTCGGTCATCGCGGGCACCGCGCTCCTCGGCGCCGTCGGCGCGCTGATCGCCATCCCCGCCGTCGCCACGCTGCAGGCCTTCCTGGGGGCGTACGTGAAGCGCTACGACGTCACGGACGACCCCCGAGTGCAGGGCCACCGCAGTCGGGACTCGGGCACCTTCCTCGCGCGCGTGCGGCGGCTGTTCACCAGGTGAGGACCGCCCACACACCGGCGCCGACGACGGCCGCCGCGTAGCAGCCGGCCGCCGCGTACATCACCCGCTGCTTGTTCCTGTCGCTCCAGGCAGCGCGCGACAGCAGCCAGGCCAGTGCCGGCAGCACCAGCACGGCGTGCAGGCTCACCCCGTGCAGCGGCTTGAACGGGGCCGTCGAGTGGTACGCCGCCTCCTGGTGGCCGGTCCGGGTGAGGATCACCCCGCGCGCGATCATCGCGGCGCCCGTCAGCAGGGCGACGAGCAGGATCGCGAACCCGGAGCGCAGCGCGAGCGGCATCCCCAGTGGGCCTGCGGGGCGGTTCCGGAACGAGGCCACCGCGAACACGGTGAGCAGCATCACGAGAACCCCGCCGCCCACCGCGAGCGTCATGGACACCGCCGTGTCGAAGGCGGTCTCCGTGTTGAGATGCGAGGGCACCCGACGCCACGCCTGCAGGGTGATCCCGCCCACTTCCACGACACAGTCGGCGGCGAACACCACGAGCAGCGTGGTGCGCAACCGCGGCCCGACGCGCAGATACGACGTGACCCACGTGATCGCGATCAGCGTCAGCCCGAAGGAGAGCCCGAAGGTGACGGGCTTGCGCCGGGAGACGGGCCCGTCCCAGGGGCCACCGTCGACGGCGAAGACCACCAGATGCACGCATCCCGAGAGGACGAGCAGGGCCCCCGTCGCATAGCAGAGCCGCTCGGCCGGGCGGAACGTGGGCTTCGAGGGTGTCGGCGTGCGCTTCAAGGGTGCCCGGGACCGGGACCTCATGGTTTCCATGGCCCAAGCCTCGCGAGCAGGCCTCACGGCGTCGTCGTACGGCCGAAGGCACCTGCCGTACGCCCGGGAGAGTAGCCCGGTACCGGACCGTACCGGCGGGAAATCCGGGGCACTGTCAGACCGCGAACGTACTCTCGGAGGTGTCGCGTGGTGCGCTTGACACGAAAATCGAACATCCATTCTCATGGAAGTTCCGGCGGAGCTCTCGACGGGGATTTCGGCAGGGTTTTCATGGAGATGTGCCCGAGTTATCCACAGGCCGGACGGGCGTCGGGGCGCATTGTCAGTGGCAGGCGTTAGCGTCTTTGACGTGAAGCGATCGACTCAAGCAAACCGGGTGGAACCCATGGCAGGAACCGACCGCGAGAAGGCGCTGGACGCCGCACTCGCACAAATTGAACGGCAATTCGGCAAGGGCGCCGTGATGCGCCTGGGCGAGCGGCCGAATGAGCCCATCGAGGTCATCCCCACCGGGTCGACCGCGCTCGACGTCGCCCTCGGTGTCGGCGGCCTGCCGCGCGGCCGAGTGGTGGAGGTGTACGGCCCGGAGTCCTCCGGTAAGACGACCCTGACCCTGCACGCCGTGGCGAACGCGCAGAAGGCCGGCGGCCAGGTGGCCTTCATCGACGCCGAGCACGCCCTCGACCCCGAGTACGCGAAGAAGCTCGGCGTCGACATCGACAACCTGATCCTGTCGCAGCCGGACAACGGCGAGCAGGCTCTGGAGATCGTGGACATGCTGGTCCGCTCCGGCGCGCTCGACCTCATCGTCATCGACTCCGTCGCCGCCCTGGTGCCGCGCGCGGAGATCGAGGGCGAGATGGGCGACTCGCACGTGGGTCTGCAGGCCCGTCTGATGAGCCAGGCCCTGCGGAAGATCACCAGCGCGCTCAACCAGTCGAAGACCACCGCGATCTTCATCAACCAGCTCCGCGAGAAGATCGGCGTGATGTTCGGCTCCCCGGAGACCACGACGGGTGGCCGGGCGCTGAAGTTCTACGCCTCGGTGCGACTCGACATCCGCCGCATCGAAACGCTGAAGGACGGTACGGACGCGGTCGGCAACCGCACCCGCGTCAAGGTCGTCAAGAACAAGGTCGCGCCGCCCTTCAAGCAGGCCGAGTTCGACATCCTCTACGGCCAGGGCATCAGCCGCGAGGGCGGCCTGATCGACATGGGCGTGGAGCACGGCTTCGTCCGCAAGGCCGGCGCTTGGTACACGTACGAGGGCGACCAGCTCGGTCAGGGCAAGGAGAACGCGCGCAACTTCCTGAAGGACAACCCCGACCTCGCCAACGAGATCGAGAAGAAGATCAAGGAGAAGCTGGGCGTCGGAGTGCGTCCCGTGGAGCCCACCACCGAGCCGGGCGCGGACGCGGCGGTCTCGGCCGCCCCGGGCGAGGCCGCGAAGACGGTGCCCGCTCCGGCGGCCAAGGCGACCAAGCCCAAGGCCGCGGCGGCCAAGAGCTAGTCCATGACGCGACGAACCGACTGGGCCGAGTACGCCGACCCTGCCGCCCCCGAAGGGCCAGGGCAGGGGTACCACGGGGGCGACAGTGGCTCGGCCGGAGACGGTGACGGGGGGTACGGCGGCGCGGGAGCGTACGACGGCGGGACGTACGGCCCCGATGACGGGTTCCACGGCGCCGACGGTGGCGTCGAGGGGTTCTACGGCGGCGATCCGGGCGCCGGTCCGGACGGCGAAGCCTCGCCGGACGGAGGCTTGCGGCGCGGTGAACGCCAGCCGGGCGGTCACGGTTCGCCGGGCGGCGCCTCACGCCGAGGCGGCGGTCGGCGTGGCGACGGCGGCTCGCGTGGTGACGGTGGAGCGCGTGGTGGACGAGGGCGTCGCAGGCGTGGCGGTTTTGGTGAGCCGTCAGGCGACCCACAGGACGGAGGCGCCCCTTCCTCGTCGAGGGCCGAGAAGGGGGAGCCCCCAGGGGACCCGGCTGAGCGGGCGCGGGCAATCTGTCTGCGCCTGCTCACCGGGACCCCGCGCACCCGCAAGCAGCTCGCGGACGCACTGCGCAAGCGCGAGATCCCGGACGACGTGGCGGACGAGGTGCTGTCACGGTTCGAGGAGGTCGGCCTGATCAACGACAGTGCCTTCGCGGACGCCTGGGTGGAGTCCCGGCACCACGGCCGGGGTCTGGCCAGGCGGGCTCTCGCCCAGGAGCTGCGGACCAAGGGCGTGGACTCGACGCTGATCGACGAGGCTGTCGGGCAGCTCGACTCCGAGCAGGAGGAGGCGACCGCGCGCGAGCTGGTCGCCCGCAAGCTGCGCTCCACGCGCGGCCTCGACCGAGACAAGCGGTTGCGGCGCCTCGCGGGCATGCTCGCCCGCAAGGGCTACTCCGAAGGCATGGCCCTGCGCGTGGTCCGCCAGGCGCTGGAGGAAGAGGGCGAGGACACGGAGGGACTCGGGGACGAGGGGTTCTGACCCCATGAGGGCTCGGAGAGCGTTGGCCCAGAGTTCCCGGGATGGCCCGGAGCCCTGACCGGCCGCACCGTAATCCGATCCCCAATACACAACCCGATCCCGGGCCTTGAACATGGTGGACGCGCGGGGGCGCCGATCGCGTTCAGGGCCCGGACGTATGCCCGGATGCCTGCCCGGACCCATGCCCGGATGCCTGCCTGGTCGCCTGCCGGACGTGTGCCCGGACGCATGGGCTGAGCAGCTCAACTCCCGCTGGCCGGGGTGGGGTTAACCCCCGGCTGAAGACGCCGGGCCGCCGCAATGCACAGACACCTGTGCACAGACGACTGTGTACGCATGGCACAGGAACCCGGCGCAGAAGAGGAAACACCCCCGAAGGCGCCGCACGCCTCCACCGAGCTCTCCGACCTCGCCACGCTCAAGGCCCTCGCGCAGCCCCGGCGGCAGCGCATGCTCCAGCACCTCACCGTGCACGGCCCCGCCACGTCGGCGACGCTCGCCCGGGCGCTGGGACTCAACACCGGAACCACCAGCTACCACCTGCGCGAACTCGCCCGATACGGCTTCGTGGAAGAGCAGGCCGAGGCGAACGGCCACGGCCGGGAGCGCTGGTGGCGGGCCGTCCCCGGTGACCGGCGCTTCCCGCCGCGCAGCCGCCAGAATCCCGAGATGCGGCTCGTCATGGACGAGTTGAACCACCACGCGTACGCCGCCGACCTCGAACTCTTCGAGCAGATGCAGCTCCAGCCAGGCGCGGGCGAGGATTCCTGGGCCGACGCCTTCCCGTACTCGCGCGGCAGCATCCGGCTGACGCTGCCCGAACTCCGCGCGTTCTTCGAGGAGTACATCGCGCTCCTCAACCGCTACAAGCGCCCGGAAGCCGATACCCCGCCCGACGCGCGCACAGTACTCACCCGGTTCCTCGCCTTCCCGACCCCTGGCGGAGCGCCAGGGAGCCGCCCGGCGCCCCACGGCACGGACCACGACGCACACCACAACAGAAGAGAGAGCGACCCCTCATGATGCTGCGCTACGCCCTGCAGACCGTCCGAGCCCGCAAAGGCGGCTTTCTCGGCGCCTTCCTCGCCCTGATGTGCGCGGCCGCTCTCATCACCGCCTGCGGCACCCTCCTCGAAACGGGCCTGCGCGGCACGATCCGCAGTGAACGTTATGCCGCGACCCCCGTCGTGGTCTCCGCCGATCAGAACGTCCACCAGACCACCGTCAAGCACAAGAAGGGCAAGACCAAGGTCAAGCACAAGGCCAAGCCCATCGCGGAACGGGCCTGGCTGTCCGGCGACCTGGCGGCACGGTTGCGCCAGGCTCCCGGTGTAGGTCGAGTCATCCCCGAACTGACCTTCCTGGCCCAGCCGTTGGCACCCAGCGGGAGCATCGACAAGGACCGGCCCGCCTACGGTCACGCCTGGGAGTCCGCCGCGCTGACCCCGTACACACTCATCACCGGCACCGCGCCCAAGGCCGACGGCGACCTCGTCGTCGACCGCCACTTCGCCGAGCGCGCCCACCTCAAGGCCGGCGACCGCCTCACTGTCCAGTCGACGCAGTCCCCGCGCACGTACCGGATCACCGGGATCGCCGAACCCGCCACGGCCGTACGCCACCAGACCTCCCTCTTCTTCTCAACCTCCGAGGCCCGGCGCCTGGCCGCGCACCCCGGGCAGGTCACCGCCTTCGGCGTACTGCCCGCTCAAGGCACCGACACCGCTGCCCTCAAGCAGTCCGTCGCCAAGGCACTGCACGGCACCACCGCGCAGGTCAGCGCGGGAGACGGCCGTGGCCCGGTCGAGTTCCTGGACGCGGCCGCCGCCCGGACGAAGCTGGTCAGCATGGGCGGTGCCATGGGCGGCACCTCGCTGCTGGTGGCCGTGCTGGTGGTCGTCGGTACCTTCGCCCTCTCCGTGCAGCAGCGTCATCGCGAACTCGCCCTGTTGCGCGCCATCGCCGCCACGCCGGGCCAGATCCGCGCACTTCTCGGCAGGGAGGCCCTCATTGTCGGGGCTGCCGCCGGTGTGACCGGCGCACTCGCGGGGCTGCCGCTGGGCAGCTGGCTGCACAGCCGGTTCGTCGCCATGGGCGCCGTCCCGGCCACGCTTCAGCACACCGTCAGCGTCTTCCCGCTGTTCGCCGCGGTCGCCGCGACACTCCTCGGCGCCTGGGCCGCCGCGCGTATCTCGTCCCGCCGCATCACCCGGATCCGCCCGGCCGAGGCGCTCGCCGAAGCCCGGGTCGAGCGCACCCGCCCCGCATGGGGACGCGTCCTCGCCGGCCTCGCGCTGATGGCCGGCGGCGCCGTCCTCGTCGTCGTGCTCAGCGTTCTGCGCACCGAGCCGGCCTCAACCCCCGTGACCTTCCTTGCCGTTGTGGTCCTCGCCTCCGCCGTGGCACTGCTCGGCCCCCTGCTGGTCAAGGCGGCCGCGGCCGTACTCGCGGGCCCGCTGCGGCTGACCGGTCCCGGCGGCCGTCTCGCCCGCGCCAACCTTCGCGGCAACGCGGCCCGCATGGCCTCCGTCGTCACTCCCCTCACCCTCCTCATCGGTATGACCTGCACGGTTCTCTTCGTCCAGCCGACGCTCGGCGACGCGGCCCGGGCGCAGGCGCGCGAGGGCATCCGCGCCGACTGGGTGCTCGCCGCTCAGGGCCCCGGCGTCCCGGCCGAGGCCGCGCGGCAGTTGCGTACAGGCCACGACGTCGTCACCGAAGTGGTCCGTACGACCGTGCGCGTGGGCCTCGACAAGTACGCGGCCCAGGGCGTCACGCCGGCCGGGCTGACCCGCACCTGGGACCCGGACGTCACGGCGGGCTCCCTGAACGGCCTCAAGGACAGCACCGTCGCGGTCAGTGAACTCGCAGCGGACCAGCTCCACTTGAAGCCCGGCGGCACACTGAAGGTCACCCTCGGCGACGGCACACCCGTCACGCTCACCGTCGCCGCCGTCTACGCCAAGGGTCTCGGCTTCGGCGACCTCACCTTCGCCCATGACCTGGTCGCGCGCCATGTGGACAACCCTCTAGCCACCTCCGTCCTTGTCACCACCGCCCGTACACAGACACAACTCGTGACTACTCTCCGTAAGTTCCCGGCGGTCCATGTCCTCGCGCCGGCCGCCGCGGACTCGATCCAGGCCGCCCGCCAGCAGGCGAACGCCGAGGTGAACTACCTCGCCATGGGACTGGTCCTGGCATTCACCGCCATCGCCGTCGTCAACACGCTGGCCATGTCGGTCTCCGAGCGGGTCCGCGAGTTCGCGATGCTCCGCCTCGCCGGGGCGACCCGTCGGCAGGTACTGCGGATGCTGCGGACCGAGGCGGTGTCGGTGCTGCTGCTCGCCACCGCGCTCGGCAGCGGAATCGCGCTCGCCGTCCTGACCGCGTTCAGCGTCGGCATGACGGGCAGCGCGGCTCCGGCGGTCACACCTCTGGTGTACGTGACGGTCATCGCGGTGGCCGGTGCGCTCGCCCTCGTCGCCTCCGCGCTGCCGGGCCGGGTGGCGTTGCAGGTTCGCCCTGTCACGGTGGCCACGGCCAAGGAGTAAGGGGCAGTACGCAAGGGTGGGCGCCCCTTACATCAAGGGGCGCCCACCACTACGTACGACGTGAAGGACTTTCCCTGCGGTCGGGGAAATCCATGGGGCGGCGGCCGCCTAGGCGGCGGTCACCGGGAACCCGGCCGACTTCCAGGCCTGGAATCCGCCGACCAGATCGGTCGCCCGGTGCAGCCCCAACTGCCGCAGGGACACGGCCGCGAGGCTCGACGCGTACCCCTCGTTGCAGAACACGACGATCCGCAGGTCGTGGCTCGTGGCCTCCGGGGCGCGGTGGCTGCCTTGGGGGTCGAGCCGCCATTCCAGTTCGTTGCGCTCGACGACGAGGGCGCCGGGGATCAGGCCGTCGCGCTCACGCAGGGCCGCGTAGCGGGTGTCGACCAGGAGCGCCTCGCCCGCCTGCGCGGCTTCGTACGCGTCCTTGACCTCCACTCGGTCCAGGCCCTCGCGGACCTGCTCCAGCAACTCGTCGATGCCCACGCGCCGGGTGGTCACTGCCAGTCCTCCGGACGCTCGACGTGCTCCAGGCGCAGCACCTGGCCCGTACGGCTGTAGCGGCGGATCTGCGGGAGCGGTGGGTAGTAGGCGTGGACCGAGATCGCGTGCTTCTCAGGGGACTCGTTGAGTACCTCGTGCACATGGTGGCGGCCGAAGGAGCGGCCCTTGCCCGTCGGCAGCGTTCGTTCCCGGTCGATGTCCTCGGCGAGTTCCAGGGTCTTCCAGCCGTCGGCCGGCAGCCGGGCGGCGAGGGAGTTCTCCTTGAGTTCGCCCGACGCGGTGAGGAAGGCGCCGACGGATTCGGCGTGGTCGTGCCAGCCGGTTCCGGTGCCGGGGGGCCAGCCGATGAGCCAGGCCTCGCTGCCGCCCGGGCCTTCGAGGCGCACCCAGGTACGGCCCTCGGGGTCGAGCGGGAGCGAGGCGATCAGCTCGGCGTCGGCGGCTGTGCGGCGTACGAAGTCGAGCAGGTCGGCCTGGGTGGGAGTTTGCGGGGGTGCGGAGACAGAGACAGAGGGGGACACAGACACTCGTAACCGTCCTGGGGGTTCGCGTGGGGCGCGCGGCGGCACAAGGGCGGCGCGCGAAAGAGGGAGGGATGCGAATTCAGCAGGACGGACGACACACGCAGCCCGCATAGCGGACGAGGTCCATATGGACCCTCCGCCACAGGCGCACACAGGTGTCGGTCACGATCCGGAGTACACCATGGGGGTGCGGGCCGGTCAACTCACCGTCACCATGTGGACGCTCGGTGACGGTGAGTGCGGTGGACGGCCTGGGGCCGGCCGGGCGCGGGGCTTCGACAGCCCGGCTCGTGGGCAGGTCAGGGCGGCGGTACGCGGACTCGGACAGGGCGGATTCCGGGCGACCCGGCCCACCCGTCACCCCGGGCTCGGATGGCCCCGGTCGCCGCTGGTGGGAGCGTCGTCGCCTGCTCGGCCCCTGTTCCGCCCGCACCAGAAAGTTCAGCCCGTGCTCGCCGTGGCCTCCGCTTTCGCCGGTCCGCCCAGTGTCGCCTCGGCCGCCTCGTACAGGTCGGCCGGGCGCACCCCGCTGAACGCGGTGACCAGGTGGCCGTCGGGACGGACGAGGAGCACGGTGTGGGCGGCCGCGCCTGGATAGCTTTCGGCGACCAGCAGCTCGGCGGGGTGCGGCAGGGCGGTCACGGCGGCCGCGAGCCGGGGCATGATTCCGGCCGTCACCCAGTGCTTCCGCTCCCAGACGCCCGTCCCCGGAGCGATCAGCATCACGAGCAGCACCCCGCGCCCCAGGCGCTCCCGCAGTCGTACGAACGAGCCGTCCTCTGCGGTCACCCGCACATCGACGACCGGGGCTCCGGGCGCGGTGTCCACGGGAGCCGCCGAGTCGGCGTGTGGCGGCGCGAGCGGGGAGTCGGCGTACGCCCCCGGCGCTCCCAGCGGGCCGCGACCCAGGTGGCCGTCCGTGAGCAGCGTGTCGTGGCCGCGGGCCGACCCGGGGACGTACGAGCGCAGACCCCCGCCGCCGCGCAGCAGCGGCAACGCCTGGTCGGCGGCGCGCAGCCGGGCGGCGACGACGGCGCGCCGTTCCACCTGGTAGCTGTCCAGCAGCGTCTCGTGCGGCCCGTGGTGCCAGGCCAGCGCCAGCTTCCAGGCGAGGTTGTCCGCGTCCCGCAGTCCCTCGTCCAGGCCCTGGGTGCCGAGCGCGCCCAGCAGGTGTGCGGCGTCCCCCGCGAGGAAGACACGGCCGGCCCGCCACCGGCGGGCGAGGCGGTGGTGGACGGTGTGGACTCCGGTGTCGAGCAGTTCGTACGCGGGTGTGGAGCCGCCGCTCCAGCCCGCGAGGGTCTCCCGGATGCGTGCCAACAGCAGGTCGGGCGTGACCAGGTCCTTGCCCGGGGGCAGCAGCCAGTCCAGGCGCCACGCGTCGTCGGCGAGGGGGCGCGCCGTCACCTCCCCGGCCGAGGGGCCCGACGTCCGCCACGGCGGCATCCGATGCAACAACGCCTCGCCGGGCCACGGAAGTTCCGTACGCAGCGCCGCGACGGCGTGTCGTTCGACGGCGGTACGTCCGGGGAAGCGGATGTCCTGGAGTTTGCGCACCGTCGAGCGCGGTCCGTCGCAGCCGACGAGATAGCTGCCGCGCCACCAGGTGCCCTTGGTGCCCCGGGTGTGGGCGGTGACGCCCGACGTCTCCTGCTCGATGGAGTCGAGGCGGCTGTTCACGGCGACCTTGATCAGCCGCTCGTGGACGATGGCGTCGCGCAGGGCGCCGGTCAGCGCGTGCTGGGCGATGTGCAGCGGGGCGGCGTACTCCTCGGCGTCCGCGGAGCCTTCCGCGTCCCGGGAAACGTGGGTGTCCCTGGAGCCCTGTGCGCCCCTGGTGCCGGCCGTGCGCCTGGAGCTCCCCGCGTCGCCGGAACCCTGCGTGCCGAACGCGATCTCACGCATCACCTGCTTGCGCCGCATCGACCGCCATCCGGCCCAACGGAAACCGGCCTCGGAGAGCGGGAAGCCGGTGAGCCGCTCGACGAGCGCGGTCGTGTCCTCGCGCAGGACGGCCGTCCGCGCGGGCCGTTGTTCATCCTTGCCCAGGCCCTCGTCGAGGACCACGGAAGGGACCTCCTGGCGGGCGAGCGCCAGGGCGAGCGTGAGCCCCACGGGCCCCGCTCCGACGATGATCACCGGGTCCACGGCGCGGTGCCCCCTGCCCGGAGCGGTGTCCTGAGGGACATACGGGAACAGGCAGTTGGAGCGGGGTGCACGATCACAGAACGTATGCAACCCATTGCCGGTGCTTGCGTCAAGTGACGGAGGCAGCGGCCATCACGCCACTGCCTCCGTGCGGCTCATGTCACTTGACTGTTCATCGGATGGCGCCGCCGGCACCGGTCCCGAAGGTGCCCTTCACCTCGGCGGGGTTGAGCTCCACTTCATCGGCGCCGAGGACCGCTCCCGTGCTCTTCTTGCCGCGCCGCAGCCTGCCCTCCAGCCAGCTCGCGAAGCTGGTGAGGGCGAAGTTCAGCACGATGAAGATGGCCGCCACCACGATGAAGCTCGCGATGACGTTGGCGTAGTTGGCCGCGAGCGTGCTGCGCGAGTTGAGCAGTTCGGGGAACGTCAGCAGGACGCCGCCCAGCGCTGTGTCCTTCACGATGACGACGAGCTGGCCGACGATGGCCGGGAGCATGACGGTGACGGCCTGCGGGAGCAGGATGCTCGTCATTGTCTGGCCCTTGCGCAGACCGACCGCGTAGGCGGCCTCCGTCTGCCCCTTGGGGAGGGCCAGGATTCCGGCCCGTACGACCTCGGCGAGGACCGAGGCGTTGTAGAGCACCAGGCCGGTGACGACGGCGTACAGGGGCCGTTCGTCGCTGGGGATGTCCGTGGAGCGGACGTAGAGCTCGTTGGCGAACAGCATCAGCAGCAGCACCGGGATCGACCGGAAGAACTCGACCACCGCACCGGCCGGTGCCCGGACCCACCGGTGATCGGACAGGCGTGCGATACCGAAGAGCGCGCCCAGCGGAAGGGCGATGACCATGGCGAGCGCCGCGGCCTTCAGCGTGTTGGCGAGGCCCGGCAGCAGATACGTCGTCCAGGCGTCCGACGTGGTGAACGGCTCCCAAAGGGACCACTTCAGCTGGCCCTTGTCGTCCATCGTCCGCCAGATCCACCACAGGAAGAGGGCGAGCAGGACGAAGAAGCCCACTGAGAAGATCACATTGCGCCGCTTGGCGCGGGGGCCGGGTGTGTCGTAGAGGACCGAGCTCATCGCTTCACCGCCAGTCGCTTGCCGAGCCAGCCGAGGAAGAGGCCGGTGGGCAGGGTCAGTACCACGAACCCGAGGGCGAAGACCGCGGCGATGGCCAGCGTCTGGGCCTCGTTCTCCATCATTGTCTTCATCAGGGTGGCTGCCTCGGCCACGCCGATGGCGGCGGCCACGGTCGTGTTCTTGGTCAGCGCGATCAGTACGTTGGCCAGCGGGACGATGACCGAGCGGAAGGCCTGCGGCAGCACGATGAGCCGCAGGCTCTGGCTGAAGCTCAGCCCGATGGCGCGTGCCGCCTCCGCCTGGCCGACGGGCACGGTGTTGATGCCGGAGCGCAGTGCCTCGCAGACGAAGGCCGCGTGATAGACGACCAGACTGAGCACCGCCAGCCGGAAGCCCTGGAGCTTGAAGTCGTCGGACGCGCCCATCGTCATACCGAAGATGTCGGCGAGACCGAGCGAGCTGAAGACGATGATGACCGTCAGGGGGATGTTCCGGACGATGTTCACATAGGCGGTGCCGAACCCGCGCATGAGCGGGACCGGACTGACGCGCATCGCGGCCAGCACGGTGCCCAGGACGAGGGAACCGACGGCGGAGAGGGCGGTGAGTTGCACCGTCGTCCAGAACGCCCCGAGGACGTCGTAACCTTCAAGAAAGTCGAACACGATCTCCCGCGCTTCCGGGTGTGTGGCGTACGAGGCGGACGCGGCGCGCCGCCGCCGTGATCGCGGCGGGCGGCGGCGCGCGCCTGCGGAACCCTGCGTTAACAGGGGATTCCTGGGTTACTTGACGATGACGCCGATCTTCGGGGCCTGCTCGTTCTTGTAGTTGGCCGGACCGAAGTTCGCGTCGACGGCCTTCTTCCAGGAGCCGTCGCTGACCATCTTCTCCAGGGCAGTGTTGATCTTGGTGACGGTCGCGGTGTCGCCCTTCTTGACGCCGACGCCGTAGTTCTCGTTGCTCAGCTTGAGCCCGGCAAGCTTGAACTGACCCTTGTACTTGTCCTGCGCGGCGAAGCCCGCGAGGATCGAGTCGTCGGTGGTCACGGCGTCCACGACGCCGCTCTGCAGAGCGGCGATGCACTCCGAGTAGCCGCTGTACTCCTTCAGCTGGGCCTTCGGGGCGATCGTGTCGTGGACGTTCTGCGCCGAGGTCGAGCCGGTCACGGAACACAGCTTCTTGCCGTTGAGGTCCGTGCCCTTGGAGATGTCGGAGTCCTTCTTGACCAGCAGGTCCTGGTGGGCCAGCAGGTAGGGGCCGGCGAAGTCGACCTTCTGCTTGCGCTCGTCGGTGATCGAGTACGTGGCCGCGATGAACTTCACGTCGCCGCGGGCCAGCGCGTTCTCACGGTCGGCGCTCTTGGTCTCGACCCACTCGATCTGGTCGGGCTTGTAGCCGAGCTGCTTGGCCACGTACGTTGCCACGTCCACGTCGAAGCCGGCGTAGGAACCGTCCGGCTGCTTCAGGCCGAGGCCGGGCTGGTCGAACTTGATGCCGACCTTGATCTTGCCGCTGCCGCTGGAGCTGGAACCGGAGTCCTTGCTGTCGTCGCCCCCACAGGCGGTGGCGGTCAGCGCGAGGGCGAGCACAGCGGCCGAAGCGGCGGTGACCTTGCGGAGCTTCATGATGAACATCCTTTGAGTGGTGAAGAGGTGCGGGCCGTCGAGGGCGGGTGACGCGGATCGGCAGGGGCGCGACGGGGCCGTCAGTGATGCAGGATCTTCGACAGGAAGTCCTTCGCGCGGTCGCTGCGCGGGTTGCTGAAGAACTGGTCTGGCACAGCCTCTTCGACGATCCGACCGTCGGCCATGAACACCACTCGGTTGGCAGCCGAACGAGCGAAGCCCATCTCATGGGTGACGACGATCATGGTCATGCCGTCACGCGCGAGCTGCTGCATGACTTCCAGGACCTCGTTGATCATCTCGGGGTCCAGTGCAGAGGTCGGCTCGTCGAAGAGCATGACCTTGGGGCCCATCGCCAGCGCCCGCGCGATCGCGACGCGCTGCTGCTGGCCGCCCGACAGCTGCGCGGGGTACTTGTCCGCCTGCGTGCCGACACCGACGCGGTCGAGCAGCGCGCGGGCCTTCTCCTCGGCCGCCTTCTTGTCGGCCTTGCGCACCTTGATCTGACCCAGCATCACGTTCTCGAGCACCGTCTTGTGCGAGAAGAGATTGAAGGACTGGAAGACCATGCCCACGTCGGCACGCAGCCGGGCGAGCGCCTTGCCCTCCTCGGGCAGCGGCTTGCCGTCGATCGAGATGTCGCCCGAATCGATCGTCTCCAGGCGGTTGATGGTGCGGCACAGGGTGGACTTCCCGGACCCGGAGGGCCCGATGACCACGACGACCTCGCCACGGGCGATCGTCAGGTCGATGTCCTGGAGCACGTGCAACGCGCCGAAGTGCTTGTTGACGCTCTTCAGGACGACCAATTCCTCGGTCGCGGCCACGGCATCCTTGGCCACCGATACTTCGGTCATCGCTTTTGGGCTCCGTCCTCCTCGGTTTCGGAGGACAGTAGTGAGCCCTTACGACCAGCGTCATTACATCTGAGGGGAACTTGAGCATCACGATCCGGTAGCAATCGGGCACGTGTCGTAGTGGCCCTGCACGGTCGCGTACCGGCTGCGTAACGGAAGCCCTCCGCAACCCGAAGCCACTTGACGCCGTCCTTGTCCATCGGCGTGACTTCCATGGTGCACGCGTGCGTGCACCGCGTTCTACAAGCCGAGACCGTACGACCAATGAACCGGAGGGGGCCGGAATGAGACTGCTCCTCGTCGAGGACGACAACCATGTCGCCGCCGCCCTGTCCGCGGTGCTGGCCCGGCACGGTTTCGACGTCACGCACGCCCGCAGCGGCGAGGAGGCCCTGCAGGCGCTGGTCCCGGAGAGTGACGGGTTCGGGGTCGTCCTGCTCGACCTGGGCCTGCCCGACCAGGACGGATACGAGGTCTGCGGCAAGATCCGCAAGCGGACCAGCACCCCGGTGATCATGGTCACCGCGCGCGCCGACGTACGCTCCCGGATCCACGGCCTCAACCTCGGCGCCGACGACTACGTAGTGAAGCCCTACGACACGGGGGAGCTGCTCGCCCGCATCCACGCCGTCAGCCGGCGCAGCGTCGCCGACGACGCCTCGGCCGCCGGCGACAGTGCGCTGCGGCTCGGTCCTGTGCACATCGAACTCCCCAACCGCCAGGTCACCGTTCATGGTTTGGTTGTCCAACTGACCCGCAAGGAGTTCGACCTTCTCGCGCTGCTGGCCCAGCGGCCCGGAGTGGTGTTCCGCCGGGAACAGATCATCAGCGAAGTCTGGCGCACCAGTTGGGAGGGGACCGGGCGCACCCTGGAGGTGCATGTCGCGTCCCTGCGCTCCAAGCTGCGTATGCCGGCGCTGATCGAGACCGTACGCGGCGTCGGGTACCGGCTCGTCGCCCCGGCGTCGTAGCGGGCACGGGTGCGCACACGTCTTCTCCCGCTGCTCATCGTCCTGATGGCCGCCGTGCTGCTCGCGCTCGGCATTCCGCTCGCCGTGAGTGTCGCGGCGGCTCAGCAGCAACGGGTGGTCGTCGACCGCATCGACGACACGGCGCGCTTCGCGGCGCTCGCGCAGTTCGTCACCGACCCGGCGACCGCTTCCCCGGAAACCTTCCCCGACGAGCGCCGCGAGACCCTGCGCAAGGAACTCGCCCGCTACTACAGCGTGTACGGCATCCGGGCCGGTGTCTTCTACCGCAACGGCACGGCCATGGCCAACGCGCCGGATGCCTGGCTCCTCCCCAAGACGGGTGAGGGACGCGACGCCTTCAACGAGGCGCGCCTGAGCCGTCGCAGCCATGACCCGCAGCAGGTCTGGCCATGGCAGCGCCACCGTCTCGTCGTGGCCTCCCCGGTGATCAGGGACGGCGACGTCATGGCCGTCGTCGTCACCGACTCGCCCACCGGGCAGATGCGTTCGAGGACCCTGCACGGCTGGCTGATCATCGGCGCGGGCGAGGTGTTCGCGATGCTCCTCGCCCTCGGTGCCGCGCTGCGCCTCACCGGCTGGGTGCTCAGACCCGTACGCGTCCTCGACGCCACCACCCACGACATCGCGACCGGACGCCTGAAGTCCCGGGTCGCGGCCGCCGGCGGTCCGCCGGAACTCAGACGCCTGGCCCGGTCGTTCAACGAGATGGCGGACAACGTCGAGGACGTGCTGGAGCAGCAGCGCGCCTTCGTCGCCGACGCCTCGCACCAGCTGCGCAACCCGCTCTCCGCGCTGCTGCTGCGCATCGAGCTGCTCGCCCTCGAACTGCCGGAGGGCAATGAGGAGATCGCCTCGGTCCGCACCGAGGGCAAGCGCCTCGCCCAGGTCCTCGACGACCTCCTCGACCTGGCGCTCGCCGAGCACGCCGAGGCGGACCTGTGCCTCACCGACATCGGCGCGCTCACGGCCGAGCGCGTGTCGTCCTGGCAGCCGCTCGCCGAGAGCAAGGGTGTACGGCTGGCGGGGACCTGCCCGGCCACCACCGCCTGGGCCGATCCCGTCACGCTGTCGAGCGCCCTGGACGCGGTGATCGACAACGCGTTGAAGTTCACGCCCGAGGGGGAGAGCGTCGAGGTGAAGGTCGCCTCGAACGGCGAGGTCTCGACCGTCGTGGTCACCGACGGCGGCCCCGGCCTCAGCGACGAGGACCTGGCCCGCATCGGCGACCGCTTCTGGCGCAGCACCGGGCACCAGAACATCAAGGGATCGGGCCTCGGTCTGTCGATCTCACGCGTGCTGCTCTCCGCGGGCGGCGGCTCCATCGCGTACGCCCACAACGAGCCGCACGGCCTGCGGGTGACGGTGACGGTGCCGCGGTCGGGGCCGGCCACCTGAGCGGCCCGCCGGGGACCGGGGAGCGCCTACGAGATACGCAGGGCCGCACCACGTGAACGGCTACGCGATGCGAACGGCTACGGCTTGATCGACCGGTAGTAGCGGCGCGCGCCTTCGTGCAGCGGCAGCGGATCCGTGTAGATCGCCGTTCGCAGGTCCACCAGCTGCGCCGCGTGCACCTGGGCGCCGATGTGGTCGCGGCTGGCGATCACCGTGCGGGTGAGCGCCTCGGTGAGGTTCGCGTCCGCGTCCTCCCGGGTGATCAGGAAGTTGGCCACGGCCAGCGTCTGCACGGACGAGCCGCGCTGCGCCTTGGGGTAGGCATCGGCGGGCATCACCGCAGCCCGGTAGTAGCGGGCGGCGTCGCCCTGCTCGTGCAGCTTCTTGATCAGGTCACTGCCGATCGGCACCAGCCTGATGTCGTCCGTCTTCGAGAGCTCCAGCACGGCGCTCGTCGGGAGGCCGCCCGACCAGAAGAACGCGTCGATCTTGTGGTGTTTCAGCAGGTCGGGCATGGTCGCGATGCCGTTGGCCAGCGGCTCGATGTCCTTGTCGGGGTCGAGTCCGGCCGCCTGGAGCACATGGTTCGCTATCAGCCGCACCCCGGAGCCACTCGGCCCCACGGCGACCTTCTTGCCCCGTAGGTCCGCCACGGACCGTACGGACGACGAGCGCGGGACCACCAGGTGCACATAGTCGTCGTAGAGCCGGGCGCAGCCGCGCAGCCGGCCCGATCCCGGCTTGTTCTGCAGTATGTACGTCTCCACCGCGTCGGCCGCCGCGATGGTGAAGTCGGCCTTGCCCGTCGCCACACGCCGGACGTTCTCCTGCGACCCGTCGCTGTCCAGCAGCTGTACGTCCAGGCGCGGCATGTCCTTGGCGATGGCGCCCTTGAGGAGCTTGCCGTACTTCTGGTAGACCCCGGTCGGGCTGCCCGTACTGAAGGTGATCGTCCCGCTCGGGGACTCCTCGCCCAGCGGCAGCAGCCACCACAGCAGCAGCCCGAAGACCGCGAAAGCGGCCGCCGAGCCGAGCAGCGCGCGGCGTCGGCCGATACGGGGGAGTGCCTGGAACATGCGCGCGATCCTGCCAGCCCGGGGGCGGTCCTGACCAGGGCGGGCTTCTGACCTGGCCAAGGTGCCCAAGCCGTCGGGCGCTCCAGGGGCTCGGCCTCCCGTCGATAGGCTCGTCGGATGCAGCTCTCTCCCGCCTCCCTGGTCCGTGAATTCCACCGCGCCTTCGGCCTCGACGCCCGCAGCACGCCGACAGAGGTCTCCCCGGAGCTGGCCGCCCACCGTGGCGAGCTGCTCGCCGAGGAGGCCGCGGAAGTCGCCGAGGTCTCGGTCACCGGCCCGCTGGACCGGCTGGCGCACGAGCTGGCCGACGTCGTGTACGTGGCGTACGGCACCGCGCTCGTCCACGGGATCGACCTCGACGCCGTGATCGCCGAGGTCCACCGGTCCAACATGACGAAGCTGGGCCCCGACGGCCGGGTCGCCCGCAGGGACGACGGCAAGGTCCTCAAGGGGGAGCACTACCGTGCCCCGGACGTCTCGGAGATCCTCCGCAGCCAGGGCTGGAGGGCCGCCGGGGCATAGGGCGACGGGAGCCACTCCGGGCACCGCCTACCCTTGTCACATGAGCAGCAGCGACCGGAGCCAGGCAGTGGACGTTCAGGAACCCAAGACTTACGAAGTACGCACTTACGGGTGCCAGATGAACGTCCACGACTCCGAACGGCTCTCGGGGCTCCTGGAGGGCGCCGGTTACGTGCGCGCGCCCGAGGGTTCGGACGGTGACGCGGACGTCGTCGTCTTCAACACCTGCGCCGTACGGGAGAACGCCGACAACCGTCTGTACGGCAACCTCGGCCGCCTCGCCCCGATGAAGACGAAGCGCCCCGGGATGCAGATCGCCGTCGGCGGCTGCCTCGCGCAGAAGGACCGCGACACCATTGTGAAGAAGGCGCCCTGGGTGGACGTCGTCTTCGGGACGCACAACATCGGCAAGCTGCCGGTCCTCCTGGAGCGCGCCCGCGTCCAGGAAGAGGCGCAGGTCGAGATCGCCGAGTCGCTCGAGGCGTTCCCGTCGACGCTGCCGACCCGCCGCGAGAGCGCCTACGCCGCCTGGGTCTCCATCTCGGTCGGCTGCAACAACACCTGCACCTTCTGCATCGTCCCGGCGCTGCGCGGCAAGGAGAAGGACCGCAGGACCGGCGACATCCTGGCCGAGATCGAGGCCCTGGTCGGCGAGGGCGTCTCCGAGATCACGCTGCTCGGGCAGAACGTCAACGCTTACGGCAGCGACATCGGCGACCGCGAGGCCTTCAGCAAGCTGCTGCGGGCCTGCGGGCAGATCGAGGGTCTGGAGCGCGTGCGCTTCACCTCGCCGCACCCGCGCGACTTCACCGACGACGTGATCGCCGCCATGGCGGAGACACCGAACGTGATGCCGCAGCTGCACATGCCGATGCAGTCCGGCTCGGACACGGTCCTGAAGGCGATGCGCCGCTCGTACCGCCAGGACCGCTACCTGGGGATCATCGAGAAGGTGCGGGCCGCCATCCCGGACGCGGCGATCACCACCGACATCATCGTGGGCTTCCCCGGCGAGACCGAGGAGGACTTCGAGCAGACCCTTCACGCGGTCCGCGAGGCCCGCTTCTCGGCGGCTTTCACGTTCCAGTACTCCAAGCGCCCCGGAACCCCGGCGGCCACCATGGAGGGGCAGATTCCCAAGGAGGTCGTCCAGGCGCGCTACGAGCGTCTCGTCGCCCTCCAGGAGGAGATCTCCTGGGACGAGAACAAGAAGCAGGTCGGCCGCACCCTGGAGCTGATGGTCGCCGAGGGCGAGGGCCGCAAGGACGGCGCCACGCACCGCCTCTCCGGCCGCGCCCCCGACAACCGCCTGGTCCACTTCACCAAGCCCGACGAAGAGGTGCGCCCCGGCGACGTGGTCACCGTCGAGATCACGTACGCCGCCCCGCACCACCTCCTCGCGGAGGGCACTGCCCTGAACGTGCGCCGCACGCGCGCGGGGGACGCCTGGGAGAAGCGCAATGCCGCGGAGGCCGCGAAGCCGGCGGGTGTGATGCTGGGGCTGCCGAAGATCGGGGCTCCCGCGCCGCTGCCGGTCGCCACGGCCAGTGGGTGCGGCTGCGACTGAGTTCCTGAACTCACGGACGTGCAGACGGAGACGTACTGACCGAGACGTACTGACCGAGACGTGCTGACTGAGGAGTGACGCTCGGCCGCTCAGCGGGGTTACGCTGCCGATCATGCTTGTAGCCGCCGCAGTCCTTCCCTGTCCGCCGCTGCTTGTCCCCGACGTCGCCGCCGGCGCGGCGCCCGAGCTGGACGCCGCGCGCGCCGCGTGCACGGACGCGCTCGGCGTACTCGCCGCCTCCCGCCCCGACCTGCTGGTCGTCGTGGGCCCCGCCGAGCAGAGCGGGCGCGGACCGCACCCGCAGGGCACGCGGGGCTCGTTCCGCGGGTTCGGCGTCGATCTCGACGTACATCTCGGGGGCGACCAGCTGAGCCCCGGGACGTCGGAGCGTGAGCTGCCTCCCTCGCTCGCCGTCGCCGCGTGGCTGCTGGAACGCACACGCTGGTCCGAAGCGTCCGACGCTCCCGTCGAGGGGCTCGGCGTGGGGGAACCTCTCGCGGCTGAGCGGTGTATCCAAGTCGGAGGGGAAATCGTCGGGCGGGCCAAGCGGGTGGCGCTGCTGGTGATGGGCGACGCCAGCGCGTGCCGGACGCTCAAGGCGCCGGGCTATCTCGACGAGCGCGCGGCGGGTTTCGACGCGGAGGTCGCGCGTGCGCTGGGCGCGGCGGACGTGGCGGCCCTCAAGTCGCTGGACACCGAACTGGCGCACGAGCTGAAGGCCTCCGGGCGAGCTCCCTGGCAGGTCCTCGCGGGCGCGGCGGAGGGCGCGGGGCTCGGCGGCGCGCTGTTCTACGACGATGCGCCGTACGGGGTGGGGTATTTGGTGGCGGCCTGGTCCTAGCGGGCCTTCTGAAGAAAGTCGCCGCTCTCTGGGCCGTACGGGCGTGTTACGGGCGTGTACGGGGTCTCCGGGCTGTCTCCGCGGTCAGTGACCGTACCAGCGTGACCGGAGTCTCCGAGCGGACTCCGCCGTCAGTGGCCGTACCGGTGTGAGCGTGGGTTTCCCGGCGGACTCGGCCCTCAGGAGTCCTACGGGCCCGGACACGGCGGACGGCCGGGAGCCCTGAGTGCTCCGCGGCCGTCCGCCGATGTGTGTCGCTCAGGATGCCGGAGGCGGGGACGGTGCGTCCGGCGGAGGCGTAGCGCCGCCACTGTCCTTGTGCGCGAGTCGGTCCATGGCGCCCTTCGCCTTGCCCGTGCCCGTCTGGATCTTGTCGCTGTACTTGTGCTTGGTCTTCTCGTCGACCACCTTCGCGGCCTTGTCGAGACTCTGACCGACCTTGTCCCCGTGCTGCTGCGCGAGGTCAGAGACCTTGTCCTTGGCAGGCGCAAGCTTGGCTTTCAAATTGTCCAGGAGACCCATGGTTCACCTTCCCTCGCGGGCCAGTTACTTGCGGGCGCCCTCGCCGGCCTCATTGTCGGCGGCCTTCTCGGCGGTCTGTTGCTGGGGGATCTCGACGTCCTCCGCGGTGGCGGCTTCGGCGGTCTCCTCCGCCGGCGCCTCGCTCTCGGCCGGGGACGAACCCTTCGCATCTTCCGCCACCTCCGCCTCGGTCTCGGCCGTCAGTGTGTCGGCCTGCACCTCGGCGGTTGACGCCTCCTCCGTAGCCTTCGACCTCCGGAGAAGTCGTGCAAAAACGCCCATATCCACTCCATACGTTACTCGTGAGGGCGAAATCCCGCGTTGCCCGGTGCGTCCCATTGCGTCGCCCGGGTCACCGGTCCTCGAAAACCGGCGGCTGGAACCTCGCAACAGGCAACGACCCCGGACGCGTGGCGTCACGTAGCTCGTTCGAGGAGAGGCCGTGAGGTTTGCGAGACTGGGGCGGTGAGTAGCGCACCCCCCGCCCCCAGGGTCATCGCAGTCGTCGGACCGACCGCGGCAGGAAAGTCCGATCTGGGCGTTTTCCTTGCCCAACGTCTCGGCGGCGAGGTCGTCAACGCCGACTCCATGCAGTTGTACCGAGGGATGGACATCGGCACCGCCAAGCTGACGCCCGAGGAGCGCGGAGGGATCCCGCACCACCTCCTGGACATCTGGGACGTGACCGTCACGGCCAGCGTCGCCGAGTACCAGCGGCTCGCCCGCGCCCGTATCGACGCGCTGCTCGCCGAGGGCCGCTGGCCGATCCTGGTTGGCGGCTCCGGGCTGTACGTCCGCGGGGCCGTCGACAATCTGGAGTTCCCCGGCACCGACCCCGAGGTACGGGCCCGCCTGGAGGAGGAGCTCACCCTGCGCGGCTCCGGCGCGCTGCACGCGCGGCTGGCCGCGGCTGACCCCGAGGCCGCCCACGCGATCCTGCCCAGCAACGGCCGCCGTATCGTCCGCGCCCTCGAAGTCATCGAGATCACCGGCAAACCCTTCACCGCCAACCTCCCGGGCCACGACTCGGTGTACGACACCCTTCAGATCGGCGTCGACGTCGCGCGTCCCGAGCTCGACGAGCGCATCGCGCGCCGGGTCGACCGGATGTGGGAGGCGGGGCTCGTGGACGAGGTGCGCGCGCTGGAGGCGCACGGCTTGCGCGAGGGGCGCACGGCATCGCGCGCGCTCGGGTATCAGCAGGTGCTCGCGGCGCTCGCGGGGGAGTGCACCGAGGAAGAGGCGCGAACCGAGACCGTGCGCGCCACCAAGCGCTTCGCGCGCCGTCAGGATTCGTGGTTCCGGCGCGACCCGCGGGTGCATTGGCTCAGTGGGGCTGCGGCGGATCTCACAGAACTCCCGCAGCTCGCACTGGCGTTGGTCGAACGACCGGTTACAGCCTGATCACGTCCTGGCATCGGGACGCTCCGGCCGTCATCCCGGCCTCCGACGCCGTGCCATCATCGAGCTTCGATCGACCAGTGAAGTCCGAGTTGGGAGGGCGCGTGGCGATGGAGGCCGGCCCTCGCGACACAGCACGAGACACTGAGCACGGGACCGATCCGGACGGAGATCGTCCGGGCATCGATCCTGATGTGGAGCGCCTCGACATCGACCCGGACGGAGAGCGTCTGAGCTCCGACGGGCCCGAGGACACCCCGGGCGGGGTGACCGCCGACGGGCCGGGGCCCGACGAGATGTCCGCGGGACCCGAGGTGGAGGTCGAGCTGCGCCCGCAGCGCAGGCTGCGCATCTGGCAGCTCGCGCCCATCGTGACGCTGGCCGCGATCGGTTCGCTGATGTTCGCCTTCCCGCTGGCCTTCGAGTTCGGTGACGGCGGCGCCGTGGTCGCCATGCTCGGTCTGCTGATCTGCTCGTGCGCCGCGGGCTGGGGAATGATGGCCGCCCGCCGGGTCGGCTACACCTGGCCGGGCTTCCCGCAGCGCGGCTCCGGGCGCCGCCCGGACTGGCGGATTGTGATCGCGTACGTCGTGGTGGTCGCGATGGTGGCGGTGCTCGCCGTGGGGCGCGTGGCCCGGCTGCGCTGAGCCCAGCGCGGCCCAGCTGCTCAGGCCCCACCACGTGACCGGTCTGCTCTGATCGCCCCGCGCGGGCCGGAGTGTCGTACCGACCCCTTACGATCGAGGAATGAGCACGCGGATCGCCTTCCTCAAGGGCCACGGGACCGAGAACGACTTCGTGATCATCCCGGACCCGGAGAACGTCATCGACCTGCCCCCGACCGCCGTCGCCGCCCTGTGCGACCGCCGCGCGGGCATCGGTGGCGACGGTCTGCTGCACGTCGTACGGTCCGCCGCGCACCCCGAGGCCAAGGCGATGGCAGCCGAGGCCGAGTGGTTCATGGACTACCGCAACGGCGACGGCTCGATCGCGGAGATGTGCGGCAATGGAGTGCGTGTGTTCGCGCACTACCTGCAGCGTGCCGGGCATGTGGCCGAAGGAGACATCGCCGTCGCCACGCGCGGGGGCGTGAAGTCCGTGCACCTCTCCAAGGACGGAGATGTCACCGTCGGCATGGGCAAGGCGCTCTTCCCCGAAGGGGACGTCACCGTGAGCGTCGGCGAGCACAGCTGGCCCGCGCGCAACGTCAACATGGGCAACCCGCACGCCGTCGCCTTCGTGGAAGACCTCGCGCAGGCGGGCAACCTGTTCACGCCGCCGCCGTTCAGCCCGGCGTCGGCGTACCCGGACGGGGTCAACGTCGAGTTCGTGGTCGACCGGGGCCCGCGCCACGTCGCCCTGCGCGTCCACGAGCGCGGTGCCGGAGAGACCCGCTCATGCGGCACGGGCGCGTGCGCCGTGGCCGTCGCCGCCGCCCGCCGTGACGACGCCGACCCGGCCGTGACCGGCACCCCTGCGACGTACACCGTGGACGTGCCCGGCGGACGCCTGGTGATCACCGAGCGCCCGGACGGCGAGATCGAGATGACGGGCCCCGCGGTGATCGTCGCCGAGGGCGAGATCGACGCGGAGTGGCTCGACGCCGCGCAGCGCTGAACTTGCGCCGCCGCACCTCTGTGGGACCTGGCGCCGTACCTTTCGGCTCTTCTGCGCCGGGCACCGGCCGAACGCCCTGGCGCTCGCACCGTACGTCACGGCCATTCCAAAAGTTCGAAACCGTAAACCCCTGAACCTTCGCTCGAATGGGTGATCCGTTTCACGCTCGGCGAGAGGCGGTCAACCGGGCGTGGTGGGCTCGGTAGCATCAAGCACCGGCCCGGACGGGGGATCGATGCCATCCCCTGAGCCGTGTTCGCCATGGGGCACCCGTCCGCCGGTCTACGCAGCCGGAGGTGCCCATGAGTGCGGAGGCGACGAATCCCGCGACGCCAGGCCCTGTAACGCCCTCCCCCAACAAGCTCTCGGCCTCTCCCCCGCTCTCGGCTTCGCTCGAGCGGGGGGACCCCCATGAGCAGGCGGTGCCCCCAACGCACCGCAGGAAGGGCCGTCCCCGGATCGACCTGCGCCGCCTGGGCCGGGCCGCGCTGCTCGGCCCCGCGGCCCGCGACCGGCTGCCCGACGCCATCGGCCACGTGGCCGAGGCCCACCGCGCCCACCACCCCGACGCCGGCCTGGAGCCGCTGCGCCGGGCGTACGTCCTGGCCGAGTCCTCGCACCGCGGCCAGATGCGCAAGAGCGGCGAGCCGTACATCACGCACCCGCTCGCCGTGACCCTGATCCTCGCCGAACTCGGCGCGGAGACGACGACGTTGACCGCCTCCCTGCTCCACGACACCGTCGAGGACACGGAAGTGACGCTCGATCAGGTGCGGAGGGAGTTCGGCGACGAAGTCTGCTACCTGGTCGACGGCGTCACCAAGTTGGAGAAGGTCGACTACGGGGCTGCCGCCGAGCCCGAGACGTTCCGCAAGATGCTGGTCGCGACCGGCAACGACGTCCGCGTGATGTCGATCAAACTCGCCGACCGGCTGCACAACATGCGGACCCTGGGCGTCATGCGCCCCGAGAAACAGGCGCGCATCGCCAAAGTGACCCGGGACGTCCTGATCCCGCTCGCCGAACGCCTCGGTGTCCAGGCGCTCAAGACCGAGCTGGAAGACCTCGTCTTCGCGATCCTGCACCCCGAGGAGTACGAGCACACCAGGGAGCTGATCGCCGACAACGCGGCGCGCGACGGCGACCCGCTCACGGAGATCGCCGATGAGGTGCGCACGGTTCTGCGTGACGCCGGGATCCAGGCCGAAGTCCTCATAAGGCCACGGCACTTCGTCTCCGTGCACCGCGTGTCGCGCAAGCGCGGTCCGATGCGCGGCGCCGACTTCGGACGGCTCCTGGTGCTCGTGAACGAGGACGCCGACTGCTACGGAGTGCTCGGCGAACTGCACACCTGCCTCACCCCGGTGGTCTCGGAGTTCAAGGACTTCATCGCCGTCCCCAAGTTCAACCTGTATCAGTCGCTGCACACGGCCGTCGCGCGCGGGGACGGCGAGGTCGCCGAAGTCCTCATCCGCACCCACCAGATGCACAAGGTCGCCGAGGCCGGGGTCATCGCGCTCGGCAATCCCTACGCTCCTCCTTCGGAGGAGCAAGCGGACGGCGACGCGGAGCGCCCCTTCGACGGCGAGCGCGCCGACCCCACCCGCCCCGGCTGGCTCTCCCGCCTCCTCGACTGGCAGGAAGGCGCCCCGGACCCGGACACGTTCTGGTCCACGCTGCGCGAAGACCTGGCGCAGGACCGCGAGATCACCGTCTTCCGCGCCGACGGCGGCTCGTTGGGCCTTCCCGAGGGCGCCAGTTGTGTGGACGCGGCGTACGCGCAGTACGGCGAGGACGCGCACGCCTGCATCGGTGCCCGCGTCAACGGCCGCCTGGCGACGCTGAGTACCGTCCTGAGGGACGGTGACACCGTCCAGCTCCTCATGGGGCAGGACCCCGCCTCCGAGCCCTCCAGAGAGTGGCTGGAGCACGCGCACACGGCTGCCGCGCGGATCGCCATCCAGCGCTGGATGGCCGCCCACCCCTCACCCAGCGGCACGGAGACCCCGGAGGCGCCCGCCGCGACCCCCCGGCCGGCCGCCGACGCGCGCGCCGCACGGCCCTCCGCGAACGCCGTCGTCGACCAGCCCGGCGCTTCCGTACGACTCGCGGGCTGCTGTACGCCCGTACCGCCCGACGAGGTGACCGGCTTCGCCGTCCGCGGGGGTGTGGTGACCGTGCACCGCGTGCAGTGCGCCGGAGTGGAGCGCATGAAGAGCGGGGGGCGCGCGGAGGTCGGCGTGCGCTGGGGTGACACCACCGAGTGCCGGGTCACTCTGGTCGCCGAGTCCTTCGGGCGCCCCCATCTGCTCGCCGACCTCACCGAAGCCATCGCCCTGGAGGGCGTCGCCATCGTCTCGGCGACCGTCGAGCCCCCCAGCCAGCAGCGCGTGCGCCACACGTACACGCTCCAACTCCCGGACGCGGCGCACCTGCCCGGGCTGATGCGGGCGATGCGCAACGTACCGGGGGTGTACGACGTGAACCGGGCGCAGCATCAGGCGGCGGCCGCCCCATGAGCCTCGGTATCAGCCGGCGGCCGCGCAAAAAGCCTCTGTACCGACCCGTTCGGGTGGGCCGGGCGCGAGTCGTCACCGTGGGACGGGTGAGCGCTGGTAGCCGTGGTCCATGCTGCTCACCCCCCGCCCAAGCATTCCTCGTCCCCGCACCCGCCGCATCAAGGCGGCGCTGCTCGCCTCGGCGGTCTCCGTCTGTCTGATCGCCGCGAGCGCCCCCTCACCGGCCACGCCCCTGGGTGTCGGCGACCGCCTCTTCCCGCATCTGGGCAACCCTGGATACGACGTCGAGTCGTACGACCTCGCCTTCACCTATCCCGGCACCAACACCGAACCGCTCGCGGCCGTCACCACGATCGTCGCCGTGACGTCCGCCCGGCTCGACCGGATCAATCTCGACTACGCGCACGGAAAAGTGGGATCGGTCGAGGTCAATGGGGTGCCCGCGGCGTTCACGAGCGCCGGGGAGGACCTGGTCGTGACGCCCGCGGAGCCACTGCCGACGGGCAGCTGGATGCGCGTCACCGTGCACCACACCAGCGACCCGGTCGCCGCCAAGGGCCAGGACGGCGGCTGGGTGCAGACCAAGGACGGGCTCGCGATGGCCAACCAGGCCGACGCCGGGCACCTGGTCTTCCCGTGCAACGACCACCCCTCAGACAAGGCGATGTTCACCATCCACGTGACCGCGCCCAACGGGTACACGGCCGTCGCCAACGGTCTGCCGGCCGGAGCGGACCGTACCCGCCGCTCCACCACCTGGACGTACCGCACCGAGCACCCCATGGCCACCGAGCTGGCCCAGGTGTCCATCGGGCGCTCCACCGTGCTGCACCGGAGCGGGCCGCACGGTCTGCCCGTACGCGATGTCGTGCCCACCAAGGACCGCAAGATGCTCGAACCGTGGCTCAAGAAGACCCCCGGCCAGATCGCCTGGCTGGAGGGGAAGGTCGGCCGGTACCCGTTCGAGACGTACGGGCTGCTCATGGCCGAGGCGCAGACAGGCTTCGAGCTGGAGACACAAACACTCTCTCTCTTCGAGAGAGGGTTCTTCACCGAGCGGGCGTACCCGAAGTGGTACGTCGAGTCGATCATGGTGCACGAGCTGTCGCACCAGTGGTTCGGCGACAGCGTCAGCCCCCGCACCTGGTCCGACCTGTGGCTCAACGAGGGGCACGCCACCTGGTACGAGGCCCTGTATGCGGAGGAGACGGCGGACAGGCCCATGGAGGCGCGGATGAAGGCGGCCTACCGCGCGTCCGACTCCTGGCGAGCCGCAGGAGGGCCGCCCGCTGTGCCGAAGGGACCCAAGCCCGGCCAGAAGATCAGCATCTTCCGGCCGAACGTCTACGACGGCGCGGCACTGGCCCTGTACGCGCTGCGCCAGGAGATCGGGCGCCCCGCGTTCGAGCGTCTGGAGCGGGCCTGGGTGGGCGTGCACCGCGACGGGGTCGCCTCGACGGCCGACTACGTGGACCTCGCCTCCGGCATCGCGGGCCGTGATCTGAGCGAATTCTTCCAGGCGTGGTTGTACGGGAAGACGACACCGCCGATGCCCGGACACCCGGACTGGGAGAGCGACGCCCCACAGGCCCGTAAGGGCGCCTGATAAGTCGCGTGACGAGACGGGCCGTGCCGTGCGACCATCTTCGAGCCGGCGGCGCGGCCCCTCGGGGGGTTGGCCCGGCGGAAACCGGGAATCTCCCGGTGGCCTCGGACGTTGTTCTCTGTGACGGGCGGCGTCCGTCGCCGCACCGTTGACCCCATCGACGTAAGGATCCAATGACCTCCTCTTCTTCCCCTTCCCAGGACGCGCAGAGCTTCGCGCAGAACTACCCCGAAGGTCTTCGGGCCGATGCCCTGATGGAAGAGGACGTCGCCTGGAGCCACGAGATCGACGGAGAGCGGGACGGCGAGCAGTTCGACCGCTCCGAGCGTGCGGCCCTGCGTCGCGTGGCGGGCCTTTCCACCGAGCTCGAGGACGTCACCGAGGTCGAGTACCGACAGCTCCGCCTGGAGCGCGTCGTACTCGTCGGCGTCTGGACCACGGGGACCATTCAGGACGCGGACAACTCGCTCGCCGAGCTGGCAGCCCTCGCGGAGACCGCGGGCGCGCTCGTGCTCGACGGCGTCGTCCAGCGCCGTGACAAGCCCGACGCGGCCACCTACATCGGTTCCGGCAAGGCCAATGAGCTGCGGGACATCGTCCTGGAGACCGGCGCCGACACCGTGATCTGCGACGGTGAGCTGAGCCCCGGCCAGCTGATCCACCTCGAGGACGTCGTCAAGGTCAAGGTCATCGACCGTACGGCCCTGATCCTCGACATCTTCGCCCAGCACGCCAAGTCCCGAGAGGGCAAGGCGCAGGTCGCGCTCGCGCAGATGCAGTACATGCTGCCGAGGCTGCGAGGCTGGGGTCAGTCGCTGTCCCGTCAGATGGGCGGCGGCAAGGGCGGCGGCCTCGCCACCCGTGGTCCCGGTGAGACGAAGATCGAGACGGACCGGCGCCGTATCCGCGAGAAGATGGCGAAGATGCGCCGGGAGATCGCGGACATGAAGACCGGCCGTGAGATCAAGCGCCAGGAGCGCCGTCGCAACAAGGTTCCCTCGGTAGCCATCGCCGGATACACCAACGCGGGCAAGTCGTCCCTGCTCAACCGCCTCACAGGCGCGGGCGTGCTCGTCGAGAACGCGCTGTTCGCGACCCTCGACCCGACCGTGCGCCGGGCCGAGACCCCGAGCGGGCGGCTGTACACGCTGGCCGACACGGTCGGGTTTGTACGCCACCTGCCGCACCACCTGGTCGAGGCGTTCCGCTCCACCATGGAGGAGGTCGGCGACTCCGACCTGATCCTGCACGTCGTGGACGGCTCGCACCCGGCGCCGGAGGAGCAGCTGGCCGCCGTGCGCGAGGTGATCAGGGACGTCGGCGCGACCAACGTGCCCGAGATCGTCGTGATCAACAAGGCGGACGCGGCCGATCCTCTGGTGCTCCAGCGACTGCTGCGGATCGAGAAGCGGTCCATCGCGGTCTCGGCCCGTACCGGCCGGGGCATGGCGGAACTGATCGCGCTCATCGACAACGAACTGCCGCGCCCCTCGGTCGAGATCGAGGCGCTCGTGCCGTACACCCACGGCAAGCTGGTCGCCCGCGCGCACAACGAGGGCGAGGTCATCTCCGAGGAGCACACCCCGGAGGGCACGCTGCTCAAGGTGCGGGTGCACGAGGAGCTGGCGGCGGATCTGACGCCGTACGTTCCGACACCGGCGCTCCCGTAGCGACGGACGCACACCGTCGTAAGACCGTATGAAGGCCCGCCCCCTTTCCCAGGGGGCGGGCCTTCATGGTGCGTACGCGCACAGGACATCCGTCGTGTGTACGCGCGAGGCGCCTACTGGCCGCCATACTCCTTACTCATGGTCTCGTAGAGCTGCTCGGCGCCCTTGCCCAGCTGCGGTCCGGCCAGCCAGGTGTTGTCGGACGGGCCGATCGACGTGTTCGAGACGAGCTTCGTCTCGCCGTCGACGACTCGGAACCAGCCGCCGCCTGACGAACCGCCGGTCATGGTGCATCCGATGCGGTACATCGTCGGCAGGGTCGGGTCCAGCGAGAGCCGGCCTGGCTTGTCGACGCACTTGAACATGTTCAGACCGTTGTATGGCGGTGCGGCCGGGTAGCCCCAGGCGCCCATCGCGCTGACGTCCTGGGCGGACGGTGCGGAGAAGTCCACGTCCAGTGCGTTGCCGACGGTCTCCTCAAGGGACTTGGTGCCCTGCTCCGGCTTCACGTGCAGCACGGCATAGTCGTACGGAGCGCCCGCGCCGCCCGTCTCGTCGCCGCCCGAGATCCACTCGTTCGAGGTGGAGGCCCAGTCCGCCCACCACTGGCCGTACGGGGCGATCTCCGACGCCGTGGCGCTGCCCAGCTCGGACTCGGACTTGCCCTGGTCGTTGTAGGAGGGCACGAAGGCGATGTTGCGGTACCAGCCGCCGCTGCCGCCGGCGTGCACGCAGTGGCCGGCGGTCCACACGAGGTTCGACTTGCCGGGGTGGTTCACGTCCTTGATGACCGTGCCCGAGCAGACCATCGAGCCCTCGGGGGAGTCGAAGAAGACCTTCCCGACCGGAGCGGCGTAGTCGTGGTACGGAGTCTTCTCGGCCTTGGCGTCGACCGGCGCCGGATCCGGGTCGCTGATGCCCTGGTCGGCCGCCGCGTCCTTCGCCGAGATCGTCTTGTCCGGGTCCTTGGCGGACTTCATCCGCTCGGGCTTCCACAGCCCCTCGATCACCGGGTTGACGAAGTCCTTGGCCTCACTGAGCCACTTGTCCTTGTCCCAGTTCTCCCAGCCGCCGTTCGCCCACTGGTCGACGTCGATGCCGTGCTCTTTGAGCTTGTTCTTGATGTCGTCCGGGATCTTGATCTTGTCGTCGCCGCTCTGCGACGAGGAGGCGGGGGAGTCATCGCTCGCCTTGTCGTCACCCGAGTTGCAGGCGGTGGCGGTCAGTGTCAAGGCCGCGACCAGACCGGTGGCGGCGAGGAAGGTGCGCCGCCTTCTTGAGGAACGCATGATGCTGAAACCCCCGATGGTGCCGTTGTGTCATGTGCTCGTCGGGCGAAGGGGGACCCGCCGCGGCACCCCGCTCGAACGCGACACCCCCACCATGCCCGTGCAGTCGGGGACGAACGGCGGCGGGCCGTCGAACGTGCCCATGAGCGGGCCCACCGCCGTCTGTCCGATCCCTGTTACGTCCTGCGCATCACTGCCCGGCGAACTTCCCGCTCACCGAGTCGTACACACCCTTGGCCACATCACCCAGCCGCGGACCCGCCAGCCAACCGGACTTGACCGGTCCGATCGAGGTGTTGGACACCAGCGCGGGCTTGCCGTCCGAACCCGTGGCCACCCAGCCGCCGCCGGACGAACCACCGGTCATCGTGCACCCGATCCGGTACATCGTCGGGTCGGACTGCGCGACGGACAACCGTCCCGGCTTGTCCGTGCACTGGTACAGCTTCTGGCCGTCGAACGGTGCCGCCGCCGGGTAACCCGTCGCCGTGATGCTCGACACCTTCGGCACGGCCGGAGCCGAGAAGTTCACCGGAAGCGCCGAACCGACCGTCTCCTCAAGGGACTTGCCGCCACTGCCCTTCTCCGGAGTCACATGCAGCACGGCGAAGTCGTACGAGGCTCCCTGGCCGCCCGTGGAGCCGCCCTGCTCGATCCACTGGTCCGAGGTCTGCGCCCAGTCGCTCCACCAGACGCCGTACGGAGCGACCTCCGTCCGGGCGGCCTTCTCCAGCTGGGCAGCCGTCTTGCCGGAATCGTTGTACGACGGCACGAAGGCGATGTTGCGGTACCAGCCGCCCTTCTTGCCGGCGTGCACACAGTGGCCCGCGGTCCACACGAGGTTGGACTTGCCCGGGTGCGCCGGGTCCTCGACCACCGTCGCCGAGCAGACCATCGTGCCCTCGGGGGAGTCGAAGAACACCTTGCCCGCCTCGGGCACGTTGGCGTGGTACGCGGTCTTCACGGCCTGCGCGGTCACGGCGGCCGGAGTCGGGTCCGTGACGCCCTGGTCACCGGAGAGGTCGCTGTCGTCGACCCCGTTGTTCTTGTCCGGGTCGTCGGCGCCGCGCATCCGGTCCGGGTCCCACAGTCCCTTGATGATCGGGTTGATGTAGTCGTCGGCCTCGCGCAGCCAGTCGTCCTTGTTCCAGTTCTTCCAGGCGCCGTCCTTCCACTTGTCGATGTCGATCCCGTGCTGCTTGAGCTTGTTCTTGATGTCGTCCGGGATCTTGATCTTGTCGTCGCCGCTCTGGGTGGCGGACGCGGTGGAACCGCCGCTCGCCTTGTCGTCGCCCGAGTTGCAGGCGGTGGCCGTCAGCGCCAGCGCCGCGGTGAGGCCGACGGCGGCCAGCACGGGGGAGGTTCTGCGGCGCGCGCTCCTCCCTCGACGAGCGGCGAAGGGCGGGCGTATCGATCGCATGGTGTAACTCCCCCTGAGCGTATGGGAACTGAGCGCTCCCTTGGTACGGGACCGCGGGCGCCGTTCGGCCGGTACGCGTGAGCGGATCAATGGGTACGGCTGAACGGTTCGTTCGGCACGGCTGAACGGCACCAAAGACTATGCGGTCGCTGTGGGGGACATCTGACGGAACGGCAACGGTTTCGCTACGGGCTGTCTCACCAACTGCGTCCAGTTGCGGACGCGTAGGGCGGGAACAGCGGACCGGCCCGTCCGGGCGAGGCGGACGGGCCGGTCAGGGGCATCGCCGGCCCCGGCACGCTCGACGGGGCCGGGCCGGTTACGGCGTCACCACGGTGCCGCCGAATGTGACGGCGAGGTGGCCGTCCGAGGCGTAGGACCAGCCCAGGGCGCCGGAGTACGAGGAGCAGCGGGACCCGTTCGAGCCGGTCCAGAACTGGTTCGAGCTGTCGGCGTCACCGATGGTCTTGTCGTTCGAGCCGCTGACGCTGAACCGGCACGAGGTGTTGGTCCGGAACACCGAAGTGCCGGCGTCGAACGAGAAGTTGCGCTCCGCGTTGTCGATGCTGGCGTTGTTCGAGATGGTCATCGTGCCGGGGTTGCTGTTGTAGGTGAACCCGTGATGGCCGTTGCCGTAGGCGATGCTGTGCTGGACGACGTGGTTGACCGCGATGTCGTCGCCGCCGAGCTTGTAGCCGTTGCGGTCGCCGTTGGAGTTCACGGTGCCGTCGGAGAGCGTGCCGTTGTTGTAGGACAGGGAGTACTCGATGGTCACCGGGCCGATGGCACCCGTGTCGGTCTTGGTGTAGAGGTCCCAGCCGTCGTCGATGTTGTTGTGGGAGACGTCGTACCGGAAGACGTTCCCGGTGCCGGTGGTGAGCTTCGCGGCGAAGCCGTCGGCGTCCTCGCCGTCGGAGTCGGCGTTGTCGTGCGACTCGGCGCTCACGATCAGGTTGTTGGACGGCCACTGGGAGCTGGGGGTGCTGGAGGAGATCCGGCCGAGCTGCAGCCCCGTGTCGCGGTTGTAGCGGGTCACCGTGCGCTCGATGACGTTGTTGCTGCCGCCGACGTAGATCCCGTTGTCACCGGCGTGCTCGACGACGATGCCGTAGACGTGCCAGTACGAGGCGTTCAGCTGGAGCCCGCGGTTCGACGAACTCTCGCTCTGCGCCGAGAAGTTCAGCACCGGGGTCTCGCCCGGGTAGGCGGACAGGGTGGTGCGGGCGCTGGAGGTGCCGTCCGTGCCGGCCGGGACGGTGACCGTCGACGAGTAGCTGTACGTCCCGCCCCGCAGGTAGATCGTGCCGCCGGAAGTGATGCGGCTGATCGCCGAGGTGAGCGTCGTCGGGGCCGACTCCGTTCCGGCCGCACTGTCGGTGCCGCTCGGGGACACGTACAGCACGGTGCCCGCCGCCGCCCCGGACACCTCGGCGTCGAGGTAGTCGACGTTCGGCAGTCCGGCTGAGCCGGTCGGGTTGAGCCGGATGGTGTTGCTGCCCGCGGCCACCGGGACCGTGAGCGTTTTCGTCGTCCACGTCGACCAGGCGCCGGTGCCCTCGAACGACGCCGACGTGGCCGTCGAGCCGTTCACGGTGATGTCCGCGGGCCGTGCGCTGGTGGTCCCGTTGGCAAAGCGGACGTTCAGCGTCGCCGTGCCCGCGCTGGCGGCGTTCACGGTGAACTGCGCGTACGCGCCGACCGCGTTGGTGCCGTTGCAGAACCCGCTGCCGGAGTAGCCGGCCCAGTCGGAGTCGAGGGTGCCGGTGCAGACCGCCGGGGAGCTCTCGGCCTCGTAACGGGTGGACGCGGCCTGCGCCGTGTTGCCGGACAGCGCGACGAGCGCGCCGGCTAACAGGCTGACGGTCGCGATGACTGGTCTCAGTTGCATCGTTCGCCTCCAGGTTGGTTGTTTCGTCTGAACAGGGGTGGGGCCGACCCCTTTCTGCCGCGGTTGTGGGTGTGGCAACGTGACAGGTGGGGAAAGCGCTTTCATCGAAAGTTAAGTCCGTGTGACGTGAGCGCGTCAATAGACGTGTACGTGATTTCTGTTCACGAACATGAACTTGAATATGGGCTGCTGCCGAGGGTGAGGCGAGGGCTGTGGACCCCGCCGGGATCGCTCACGGTTCCGTCGCGGCAACGATCTTCGACTCACCCGCTTCCCCGCGCGGGCCGCGTCGTTGGTACGTACGGGGGACCTGCCGCCTGCGCTCAGAGCCTCCTGCCAACTCGCCTCTGGACAGCGGGAGGACCTGTAGTCGTGGCCGTGACCGAGTCTGCGGTGGTGCCGATGGGGGCGCCCGGGGTTTCTGAGGGGGCGCGGGAGGGGGCTCCGGGAGCGTCCGAGGGGGCGCGCGCGGCGCACGAGGGGATTCTGCGGCGCCAATCGGCGCGCGAGTCGGCGGCGCGCACCTATGCGCGCGCCCTGCCGATCGTTCCCGTGCGGGCGCGCGGGCTGACGATCGAGGGCGCCGACGGGCGCCGCTATCTCGACTGCCTCTCGGGCGCCGGGACTTTGGCCCTCGGACACAACCATCCAGTGGTCCTGGAAGCGATCAGAAAGGTCCTCGATTCGGGGGCACCGCTGCACGTCCTCGACCTCGCCACGCCCGTGAAGGACGCCTTCACCACCGAGTTGTTCCGCACGCTGCCGCCCGAGTTCGCCGCCCGCGCGCGGATCCAGTTCTGCGGACCGGCCGGGACGGACGCGGTCGAGGCCGCGTTCAAACTGGTGCGCGCGGCGACCGGACGCTCGGGGATGCTCGCGTTCACCGGTGCCTACCACGGGATGACCGCGGGGGCGCTCGAAGCATCCGGAGGCGCGACCGAGGTACGTGTCGCGCGCCTGCCCTATCCGCAGGACTACCGCTGCCCATTCGGCGTCGGCGGCGACCGCGGCGCCGAACTCGCCGCGCGCTGGACCGAGTCGGTGCTCGACGACAGCAAGTCGGGCGTACCGCGCCCCGCCGGGATGATCCTCGAACCCGTCCAGGGCGAGGGCGGGGTGATTCCCGCCCCCGACGAGTGGATGCGCCGGATGCGCGAGATCACCGCGTCGCGCTCCATCCCCCTGATCGCGGACGAGGTCCAGACCGGAGTGGGCCGCACCGGCGCCTTCTGGGCGGTGGAGCACAGTGGGATCACACCGGACGTGATGGTCCTGTCCAAGGCCATCGGCGGCAGCCTGCCGCTCGCCGTCGTCGTCTACCGCGACGACCTCGACGTCTGGCAACCCGGCGCCCACGCGGGCACGTTCCGCGGCAACCAGCTCGCGATGGCGGCGGGCACGGCGACCCTCGCGTACGTCCGCGAAAACGGTCTCGCTGAGCGCGCCGGGACTCTGGGTGCCCACTTGCTGGCCCAACTCCGGAAACTCGCAGACGAGTTCCCCTGCATCGGCGACGTACGCGGTCGCGGACTGATGATCGGCGTCGAACTCGTCGACCCCGAGGCGGCCCCGCATCCCGCTGCCGACGGCCCTCGCCCCGCCGCCCCCGAACTCGCCGCCGCCGTCCAACGAGAGTGCCTCCGCCGCGGCCTGATCGTGGAACTGGGCGGCCGCCATTCAAGCGTGGTGCGCCTGCTGCCCCCGCTGACCATCAGCGACGAACAGGCGACCGCGGTGCTCGACCGACTCGCGGACGCGGTGGGGGCGGTGGCGCGTGGGGACTCGGGGCGTGGCGGGGAGGGACCTCGCGGTGTCGATTCACCTCGCGGCGCTGAAAGACCTCGCGGTGCCGACGAGGCTCGCCGTGCTGACGAGCCCCGTGGCGAGGGCGGGCTTCGCGGTGACGGACCGGGACTGGGGCGCTGACGGACGCCGTAGTGCTGGGAACGCTGAGGGGGCGCTGTCGTGTCTCGATGTGTTGGCCGACGTGTCGGGTTCGGCGTCCGTCGTACGAAGCTGGGGCCGCGGGATCGCACTATCGCTCAGCCAGCCGGGCCGACGAGCCAGACCGGCCAGCCAGGCCGACGAGCCAGGTCGACGAGCCAGACCGGCCAGGCAGACCGACGAGCCAGACCGGTCAAGCAGACCGGCCAGGCCCAGCCCGAGCAGCGTCGAACCGCCTCAGCCCATTTGTTCCCCCACCCGGATCAGGCCAGCTCCACCCGAACCACCCCACCAGGAGCTGTGCCCCTCACTCCTTGAAGTCCAGACGCCGCGCGCAGACCACCGCCATCTCGTCCCGACCCACCACCCCCACCGGAAATCAACCAGAACGCCAGAGGCCCAGCGCACGCCAGTACCGCCCCGGTTCGTCGCCGCACGAGCCCGAACGCCCCCCAAGGAACTCTCGTGAACGCCACCCCCGTACCCGACGGCCCTCCCCAGATCCACGAGCGAGCGGCCCGTGGCACGCAGACCCCGCTTGTGCCGGGCGCCGAATCGGTCCCCCGGCAGAAGGAAGGGGCCCGGGAGTCCGAGCGGCTGCGCGGCGCCACCGCCGATCTGTTGGAGCATCCCGACACGCAGACCGCGGCCCAGGCGGCGGCCGTCGAGAACCTGCTGCGGTGCTGGGTACGGGAGAACAACCTGCCCGCTCCTGACGACGGCACCCTCCGCATCCCCCTCTCCGCCAGTGGCACGACCCTCCTGGTCCCTGTCCATTACTGGTCCGCCACCGGCTGGCACCGCTTCGGCCTTCCCTACCTCGCCGACGCCCCTGACGAGGCGCCGCCCGCCGACGCGGTCACCGTGGCGGCATTGATTGCACGGCAAGCGGCTGCGGGCGCATCGGCAGCCACCGCCGTCGCCCCGGCAGCCGCCAGCGTCGACCCGGCAGGCGCCACCGTCGACCCTCGGGCCCTCCACGGCCCGGCCGGTGACGGAGCCGACCTCGTCGGCCGCGTCGCCGACTCCGTCCGGCGCACCGCCGTGTTCCTCCGCGACCGCAGGGAACACCCCGCCGATGATCCCGACCTCTTCCTCGCCGCCGAGCAGGCGCTCCTGTTCGGCCACCCGCTGCACCCCACACCGAAGGGCCGAGAGGGCCTCTCCGAAGCCGAAGCCCGGCTGTACTCACCCGAATTGCGCGGCTCCTTCCCCCTGCACTGGATGGCGGTCGCCCCCTCGGTGCTGGGAGCCGACTCGGCGTGGACGGAGCGCGGTCGTCCCGTCTCGGCGGAGCAACTCACCGCACGCCTGGCCGGCGGTGGGCTGTCGTTGCCCGGCGGTTTCACTGCCGCCCTGCCGCTGCACCCCTGGCAGATGCGCGAGGTCCGGCACCGTACCGAGACCGCGGCGCTGCTGGACGCCGGGCTGCTCCAGGACCTCGGCGCGCAGGGCACCCCATGGCACCCCACCTCCTCGGTCCGCACCGTCTACCGCGCCGGCGCCCCCGCGATGCTGAAGCTGTCGCTGGGCCTGCGCATCACCAACTCCCGTCGTGAGAACCTCCGCAAGGAACTCCACCGTGGCGTGGAGGTCCACCGTCTGCTGCGCAGCGGCCTGTTCAAGCAGTGGCAGGCCGCCCACCCGGGCTTCGACATCGTCCGCGATCCGGCCTGGCTCGCCGTCAATGGTCCGGACGGCAGCCCCGTGCCCGGGCTCGACGTGATGATCCGCCACAACCCGTTCAGCCCGACGGACGACGTGTGCTGCATCGCGGGACTGGTCTCGCCCCGGCCGCACGCCCAACCCGGCGCAGGGAGCCCGGCACAGGGCCGGCCCCTCATTCGGTCCCGGCTCACCGAGATCGTCACCAGTCTCGCCGGACGCACCGGCCGCCCGCGCGGCGCCGTGGCCACCGAGTGGTTCCTGCGCTATCTGGAGCAGGTCGTACGCCCCGTGCTCTGGCTGGACAGCGAAGCGGGAATCGCTCTGGAGGCACACCAGCAGAACACCCTGCTCCTGCTGGACCCCGAAGGCTGGCCCAAGGGCGGCCGCTACCGCGACAACCAGGGCTACTACTTCCGCGAGTCACGGCGCGCGGAACTCGATGCCCGGCTGCCCGGCATCGGCGAACACAGCGACACGTTCGTCTCCGACGAGGTCACCGACGAGCGCTTCGCCTACTACCTCGCCATCAACAACGTGCTCGGCCTCGTGGGCGCGTTCGGCTCCCAACGCCTCGCCGACGAAGAGCTGTTGCTCGCGGCCTTCCGGCGCTTCCTCTCCGACGTGGCCACCGGTCCGGCCCGGCTGCGCACATCCCTGCCGGCCCACCTGCTCGACTCACCCGTCCTGCGCTGCAAGGCCAACCTGCTGACCCGGCTGCACGGCCTCGACGAGCTGGTCGGTCCCGTCGACACCCAGTCCGTCTACGTCACCATCTCCAACCCCCTTCATTCCTGAGGAACATGACCCACCCCGTCTCCTGAGAGGAGCGTCGCCGTGCCTCCCACCGATGCGAGCACCGACGCCGGTACCGCCCCCGTCACCGAACTCGGCACCGACACAGGGACCTGCTCGGGTCCCAGCTCGGGCTCCGGTGCGAGCACGGACAGCGAGGACACCCTTGACCTGCGCCTCCCCGACGAGCTCATCGCGCTCTTCGCCGCGGAAGCCGGGGCACAGGGCAGGCCCACGGGTGACGCCATGGGCGACGTCACGGGAGAGGCCATGGCCGACACCACGGGACAGGCCCGGGCCCTGCGCGAAGCCACGGGGGAAGCCTCGGGAGACCGTCGGGGCATGGCGGAGACCTCTGCCGTCGCCCCGGCCGACGACGACCTGCTGGACCGCGTCGGCGGCTGGGGGCCCACCCTTACGCCTGTGGGCGTCTTCCACCTTGTCCCCGTGCGGGTCGAGCGCGATCTCCCGCTCATCACTCGCTGGATGAACGACCCTGCCGTCGCGGAGTTCTGGGACCTGGCGGGGCCCGAGTCCGTGGCCGAGGAGCATCTGCGCCTCCAGCTCGACGGCGACGGACGCAGCGTCCCCTGCCTCGGGGTACTGGATGGCAGCCCGATGAGCTACTGGGAGATCTACCGCGCGGATCTCGATCTCCTGGCTCGCCACTACCCCGCCCGACCGCACGACACCGGAATTCACCTCCTCATCGGCGGTGTCGCCCATCGTGGGCGAGGCCTCGGCTCCACCCTGCTCCGAGCCGTCGCAGACCACGTACTGGACAAGCGCCCCTCATGCGCTCGCGTCGTCGCGGAACCCGACCTTCGCAACACTCCCTCCGTCTCCGCTTTCCTGAGCGCCGGCTTCCGGTTCTCCGCCGAGGTCGATCTGCCCGACAAGCGGGCAGCCCTCATGGTCCGAGACCGGGCCCTGCGCGATCTGTTGTAGCGCCGTCACTTTTAGTACACCGCTCGTCCCGATCCGGTTCCCTGTCGAGGAGTCCCCGTGCCGAATTCATCCGCCACCCCGGCCTCCGGAGAGTCGCCCACGCTGTACGACCCACCTGAGCTGAGCGAAGACGGGTGGGAGCAGGCCGGCCGCCGCCTGCTCGCCAAGATGATCGGCGAGTTCGCGTACGAGGGAATCATCCAGCCGGAGCCGGAGCCGGAGCCGGAGCCGGAGCCGGAGCCGGAGCCGGAGCCGGAGCCGGACCTGGGGCGGGGGGTGGAGCCGGAGGGGACGCTCACCCCGGCCTCCGCGCCTGCCCCTGCTCCCCTCCCGTCCCCGGCTGCCTCAGTCCCGTCCGCGCCCCCGGCCTCGGTCCCGAACCTGGAGGAAGAACCGACTTCGCCCGACAGCCGCTGCGCTCCGTACACCCTCCGCCTGGACGCCGGTGGCATCGTGTCCTTCCGCGCCCGCCGTACCGCGTACGACGGTTGGCGCGTGGACCCCCACTCGCTCACCCTCGTTGAGGGAGAGGCGGAGCCCCGGCCCTTCACCGACCCGGTCGGCTTCCTCACCCGTGCCCGAGGCACCTTGGAACTCGACGGAGCGACGCTCGGCCATGTCATCCGTGAGCTGAGCACCACCCTGGCCGCCGACGCGCGCCTCGGCCACAACGCCCTCGCGGCGGCCGAGCTGGCCGACCTGGGATACGCGGAACTGGAAGGCCATCAGACCGGGCACCCCTGGATCGTGCTGAACAAGGGCCGGCTCGGCTTCTCCGCGCGAGACGCCGCCGTCTGGGCACCCGAGGCACGCCGGGCGACGGCCCTACCGTGGATCGCGGTGCACACCACGCTCGCCACCTATCGAGGTGTCTCCGGCCTCGACACCGCCGCACACCTCTACGCGCGCGAACTCGCCCCCGCCACCAGGGAGTCGTTCGACGGATTACTCCGCGCGCGCGGGCTCACGCCGGAGTCGTACCTCTATCTGCCCGTGCACCCCTGGCAGTGGGACGACGTCGTGCTGCCTCTCTTCGCGCGCCACGTCGCAGCGGACACGATCGTGCCGCTGCACTCGGACGGTGATCTGCGCCTGCCTCAGCAGTCGGTCCGTACGTTCCTCAACGTGTCGCGCCCGGACCGGCACACCGTGAAGCTCCCGCTGTCCGTCCTCAACACCCTGGTGTGGCGCGGCCTTCCGACGGAACGGACGCTCGCGGCCCCCGCCGTCACCGCCTGGATGCACGCCCTGCGCGACGCCGACCCGTTCCTGCGCGACACCTGCGGGGTGATTCTGCTCGGCGAGGTCGCCTCGGTGACCGTCGGACATCCGGTGTACGACGCCCTCCCAGAAGTGCCCTATCAGTACAAGGAGCTACTCGGAGCGATCTGGCGCGAGCCGGTCTCCCGCCATCTGGCCCCCGGTGAACGTGCCCGCACGCTGGCCGCGCTTCTGTACACCGACCCGGAGGGCCGTGCCTTCACAGCACAGCTGGTCGCTCGCTCGGGACTGGCTCCGAAGATCTGGTTGCGACGCCTCTTCGCCGCACTCCTGCCGCCGCTGCTGCACTGCCTCTATCGGTACGGCACTGTGTTCAGCCCACATGGAGAAAACGCGATCGTTGTCTTCGACGACCATGACGTACCGGTCCGGCTCGCGGTGAAGGACTTCGTGGACGACGTCAATGTGAGCGCGGAGCCCCTGCCCGAGCATGCCTCCATGCCGGACGACGTACGGAACGTGCTGCTCACCGAGCCGCCCGCGTTCCTGACCCAGTTCATTCATTCAGGGCTCTTTATCGGAGTGTTCCGCTATCTCGCACCGCTCTGCGAGGAGCAACTGGGCGTTCCGGAGGACCTTTTCTGGTCCCTTGTCCGAGCGGAGATCATTCGCCATCAGGCGCGCTTTCCCGAGCTCAAGGAGCGCTACGAGATGTTCGACCTGCTCACTCCCCGGATCGAGCGCCTGTGTCTGAACCGAAATCGGCTGCACCTCGATGGCTACCGCGACCGCCCCGAGCGCCCGCACGCCGCCGTGCAGGGCACTGTCCCGAACCCCCTCCACCAGCCTTGATCACCGGGTCCGTACTCGTCTTGATCACGTCCGTCGGCCCCACCTTGATCGCTCGATTGTCAGTGGCGCCCCGTAGGCTGGCAGCGCTATGACAAAGCCCTCACTCCCCGAACTCCTGCATGCTGCCGTCACTGCCGTCGGCGGTACGGAGCGCCCTGGCCAGGTGACCATGGCCGAAGCCGTCGCGGGCGCCATCGACGACAGCTCCCACCTGCTGGTCCAGGCGGGCACCGGCACCGGAAAGTCGCTCGGCTACCTGGTGCCGGCGCTCGCGCACGGGGAGCGCGTGGTCGTGGCGACCGCCACCCTGGCGCTGCAGCGGCAGCTCGTGGAGCGTGACCTGCCGCGCACCGTGGACGCGCTGCATCCGCTGCTGCGCCGCCGCCCCGAGTTCGCGATGCTGAAGGGCCGCTCCAACTATCTGTGCCTGCACCGCCTGCACGAGGGTGTGCCGCAGGAAGAGGAGGAGGGCCTCTTCGACCAGTTCGAGGCGGCCGCGCCCACCAGCAAGCTGGGCCAGGACCTGCTGCGGCTGCGGGAGTGGTCGGACGAGACCGAGACCGGCGACCGCGACGACCTCACGCCGGGTGTCTCCGACCGTGCCTGGGCCCAGGTGTCCGTCTCGTCCCGGGAGTGCCTGGGCGCCACGAAATGCGCCTACGGAGCGGAGTGCTTCGCCGAGATGGCCCGCGAGCGCGCCAAGCTCGCCGAGGTCGTCGTCACCAACCACGCGCTGCTCGCGATCGACGCCATCGAGGGTGCGCCGGTCCTCCCGCAGCATGAGGTGCTGATCGTCGATGAGGCCCATGAGCTGGTCTCCCGGGTCACCGGTGTAGCGACCGGCGAGCTCACCCCCGGCCAGGTCAACCGAGCCGTCCGGCGCGCCGCGAAGCTCGTCAACGAGAAGGCCGCCGACCAGCTCCAGACCGCCGCCGAGGGCTTCGAGCGGCTCATGGAGCTGGCGCTGCCGGGACGCCTGGAGGAGATCCCGGAGGACCTCGGGTACGCCTTGATGGCGCTGCGCGACGCCGCCCGTACGGTGATCTCGGCACTCGGTTCCACACGCGACAAGTCCGTCCAGGACGAGGACGCGGTACGCAAGCAGGCCCTGGCCTCGGTGGAGACCGTGCACGACGTGGCGGAGCGCATCACCAACGGCTCCGAATGGGACGTCGTCTGGTACGAGCGCCACGACCGCTTCGGCGCTTCGCTCCGCGTGGCTCCCATGAACGTGTCCGGGCTCCTCAGGGAGAAGCTCTTCGCCGACCGGTCCGTCGTCCTGACCTCCGCGACGCTGAAGCTCGGCGGCGACTTCAACGGCGTGGGGGCGTCGATGGGGCTCGCCCCGGAGGGCACAGAGGGCGAGGATCTTCCGCAGTGGAAGGGCGTCGACGTCGGCTCGCCCTTCGACTACCCCAAGCAGGGCATCCTCTACGTCGCCAAGCACCTTTCGCGCCCCGCGCGGGACGGCGATCGCGGGGACATGCTGGACGAGCTCACCGAGCTGATCCAGGCCGCCGGTGGCCGCACGCTCGGCCTGTTCTCCTCAATGCGGGCGGCCCAGCTCGCGGCCGAGGAGCTGCGGACGCGTATGCCCGAGTACCCGATCCTGCTGCAGGGCGAGGAGACGCTCGGCGAGCTGATCAAGAACTTCGCGGCCGATCCCAAGACCTGCCTCTTCGGCACGCTCTCGCTCTGGCAGGGCGTGGATGTCCCGGGCCCCAGCTGTCAGCTCGTCGTCATGGACAAGATCCCCTTCCCGCGCCCCGACGACCCGCTGATGAGCGCCCGCCAGAAGGCGGTCGAGGACAACGGTGGCAATGGCTTCATGGCGGTGGCCGCCACCCACGCCGCGCTCCTCATGGCCCAGGGCGCCGGCCGCCTGGTACGGGCGACGGGGGACCGGGGTGTGGTCGCCGTACTCGACCAGCGCCTGGCCACGGCCCGCTACGGCAGCTATCTGAAGGCGTCCTTGCCCGACTTCTGGTACACGACGGACCGCAACCAGGTCCGCAGGTCACTCGCTGCGATCGACGAGGCGGCGCGGAAGGCGGAGGACGCGTAGCGCCTGGCGGCGAGCGCACGGGCGGCGGGCTGGTCACGGGGCCGTACGGAGGCCGCACGGGTGGAGCGGCCCGCAGTGTCCGTGTCGACGGCGAGGGTATGAGGGTATTCGGGCCGATGGTGAGGTGACGGGCCCGGTGCTGGGAGGGAGGTCGTGCTTCCGGCGGCGTCTTCGCCTGGGCACACCAGCTCCACCAGCCCCTGTCGGGCACCGCGCTCAAGGGTTCCCGTACGTGTTGCTGCACCGCCCCTCGCACGGGACGGGCCGCTCCGTTGCACGCCCGGTGGGCAACGCCGGCCCAGCCAGGTCATCACGGTCTGCCAGGCGCCCCTGGCAACACTGGCTCAGAATTCCCGTGAGCCCAGGCCGCGCGCAGGGCGGCGAACCGCACGTCCCAAGCCTCAGCCAGAGAGCGCATCACCCCGTTCAAGGCCCCGCCGGGTAGCGCACGGCGCGTCGCACGCCGACCCCTCGGCCAGGGAGCCCCCAGCACCCAAAGCCCCGGCCGCGGAAGCGCACTCCCCATGCCGAAAGCCCCCCGCCAGGAAGGCGCAGAAGACGCGGCAGGGCCCCGGAACCGGCGCAGTTGGTCCCGGGGCCCGGTCAGGGGCGGGGCGGTGCGTCCCGCCCTTCGCGGGTCGTTACACCCGCCGCAGCACTGCCACGACCTTGCCGAGGATGGTCGCCTCGTCGCCGGGAATCGGCTGGTACGCGGAGTTGTGCGGCAGCAGCCACACATGCCCGTCCTCGCGCTTGAAGCGCTTCACCGTGGCCTCGCCGTCCAGCATCGCGGCCACGATGTCGCCGTTCTCCGCGACCGGCTGGCGGCGGACCGTCACCCAGTCCCCGTCGCAGATGGCGGCCTCGATCATCGAGTCACCGACGACCTTCAGGACGAACAGCTCACCGTCACCGACCAGCTGGCGGGGGAGGGGGAAGACGTCCTCGACCGACTCCTCGGCGAGGATCGGGCCACCGGCGGCGATACGGCCGACGAGTGGCACGTACGACGCGGCCGGCTTGCCCGCCGTGTCGGTGGGCTGGACCGAGGACTGGTCGGAGCCCCGGACCTCGTACGCACGCGGGCGGTGCGGGTCGCGGCGCAGAAAGCCCTTGCGCTCCAATGCCATCAGCTGATGCGCGACCGAGGAGGTGCTGGACAGGCCGACCGCCTGTCCGATCTCGCGCATCGACGGCGGGTAGCCGCGCCGCTGCACGGAGTCCCTGATGACCTCGATCACCCGGCGCTGCCGGTCTGTGAGCCCCGAGCTGTCCGCGCGGATGCCTGGAGGTCGGCCTGGCAGGGAGCGCTTGGGTCCCTCATGATTCACGGCTTCGTTCATCGCATGCACCGGCTCGAGTCGGCCCTGGGAGCGGTCCTGGGCAGTGATGGTGGCACTGTCTGCGGTGGTGGTCACGTCGGCCCCTCTCGATGGTCTCCCTGCTGGACAACGGTAGTTGCTTTCGAAAGGTTGCGCCAAACACACGTTCGAGTGAAAAAGCGCGGATTGCCTGACGTGATCATGTGTCTGGGTGTATGGCTCGCGACGCACCTGGCGGACAAAAGGACCCATTGCTGTACTCTTCACCGCCGGGGCGATGAGCGTGCCAGCACATGTGGGCCGCGGCCCAGTCTGCCATCCGGCACCCCGCCAAGCAGGTACCGACCCCCTGTCTGCACGGCCATCACGGTATCTCCGCGTGTCCGGGATCGGTATGGCCGTGCGGCACATGCCAATACGCGTGCGACACGCGCGTCGTGGGCCAATTTGGGCGCTGATCCCCACATCTAGTGGTTGGATTGCAACAGCAGCCCAGAAGTTGTGGTCCCCCGGGTCTTCAGGCCCTCGGTCATCGCCTATGCTTGGGGCTGCTTCGAGGGGCCCAAGGGGTCTCGCGAGGTCTATGAGTCGTGCTGTGAAGGAGGGTTGGAGCCATGCACTGCCCCTTCTGCAGGCACCCTGACAGCCGCGTCGTCGACAGTCGTACGACCGATGACGGCACGTCGATCCGCAGGCGCCGCCAGTGCCCCGACTGCTCCCGTCGTTTCACGACCGTGGAGACGTGTTCGCTGATGGTGGTCAAGCGCTCCGGCGTGACCGAGCCCTTCAGCCGCACCAAGGTCATCAATGGTGTGCGCAAGGCATGCCAGGGGCGGCCCGTCACCGAGGACGCGCTCGCCCAGCTCGGCCAGCGGGTCGAGGAGGCGGTGCGGGCCACCGGAAGCGCCGAGCTGACCACTCACGACGTGGGGCTGGCCATACTCGGTCCGTTGCAGGAACTCGACCTCGTCGCCTATCTGCGGTTCGCGTCCGTGTACCGGGCGTTCGACTCGCTCGAGGACTTCGAGGCCGCCATCACGGAACTCAGGGAAGAGACGAGGCAGCGCCCCGCCGCGGACGAGGAAGTCGCGGACGTGGAGCGCCCGGAAAGCGACCGCGGGTCCGGAGGGGCTGTCCAGGTCCCCGTGCCCGCCAGCGCCGCCGACTGACGCGAAGGCCGACTCGGGTCGGCTGGTCGGTGGCGACCACAGACCTGCTCCGCGGGGCCGCGTGAGCGGCGCGCGCAGCATCAGACACACACCGTGCCACGGGAAGAACGAGGCACTTCAGGGCGTTTTAGCCCGATACAGGGAGGCGGCATGACAGAGACGGCGAGCGGTCCGGCACGAGGTTCCCGCGCCAAGGGCGGAACCAAGGCCAGCAAGGGACTGCGCATCGAGCGCATCCACACCACCCCCGGCGTGCACCCGTACGACGAGGTGGAGTGGGAGCGCCGTGACGTCGTCATGACCAACTGGCGCGACGGCTCGATCAACTTCGAGCAGCGTGGCGTCGAGTTCCCCGGCTTCTGGTCGGTGAACGCGGTCAACATCGTCACCAGCAAGTACTTCCGCGGTGCTGTCGGCACCCCGCAGCGCGAGGTGAGCCTCAGGCAGCTCATCGACCGCATCGTGAAGACGTACCGGAAGGCCGGTGAGGACTACAAGTACTTCGCCTCGCCCGCCGACGCCGAGATCTTCGAGCACGAGCTCGCGTACGCCCTCCTGCACCAGATCTTCAGCTTCAACAGCCCGGTCTGGTTCAACGTCGGCACGCCCCAGCCCCAGCAGGTCTCCGCCTGCTTCATCCTGTCCGTCGACGACTCCATGGAGTCGATCCTCGACTGGTACAAGGAAGAGGGCATGATCTTCAAGGGCGGTTCCGGCGCCGGCCTGAACCTCTCCCGCATCCGCTCCTCCAAGGAGCTCCTCTCCTCGGGTGGCAACGCCTCGGGTCCCGTCTCCTTCATGCGTGGTGCCGACGCCTCTGCAGGAACGATCAAGTCGGGTGGCGCCACGCGCCGCGCGGCCAAGATGGTCATCCTCGACGTCGACCACCCCGACATCGAGGACTTCATCGAGACCAAGGTCAAGGAGGAGGAGAAGATCCGCGCCCTGCGTGACGCGGGCTTCGACATGGACCTGGGCGGCGACGACATCACGTCCGTCCAGTACCAGAACGCCAACAACTCGGTCCGCGTGAACGACACGTTCATGAAGGCGGTCGAGGAGGGCGGCAAGTTCGGCCTGACGTCTCGCATGACCGGTGAGGTCATCGAGGAGGTCGACGCCAAGTCGCTCTTCCGCAAGATGGCCGAGGCCGCCTGGGCCTGCGCCGACCCGGGCATCCAGTACGACGACACGATCAACCAGTGGCACACGTGCCCGGAGTCCGGCCGCATCAACGGCTCGAACCCGTGCAGCGAGTACATGCACCTGGACAACACGTCCTGCAACCTCGCCTCGCTGAACCTGATGAAGTTCCTGAAGGACGACGGCAAGGGCCGCCAGTCCTTCGAGGTCGAGCGTTTCGCCAAGGTCGTCGAGCTGGTCATCACCGCGATGGACATCTCCATCTGCTTCGCGGACTTCCCGACGCAGAAGATCGGCGAGAACACCCGCGCCTTCCGTCAGCTGGGCATCGGTTACGCCAACCTCGGCGCCCTCCTGATGGCGACGGGCCACGCCTACGACTCCGACGGCGGGCGCGCCCTCGCCGGTGCCATCACCTCGCTGATGACCGGTACGTCGTACAAGCGTTCCGCCGAGCTCGCCGCGGTCGTCGGCGCCTACGACGGCTACGCCCGCAACGCGCAGCCGCACCAGCGCGTCATGAAGCAGCACTCCGACGCCAACGCCGTGGCCGTCCGCGTGGACGACCTGGACACGCCGATCTGGGCCGCCGCCACGGAGGCCTGGCAGGACGTACTGCACCTCGGTGAGAAGAACGGCTTCCGCAACGCGCAGGCCTCGGTCATCGCCCCGACCGGCACCATCGGTCTCGCGATGTCCTGCGACACCACCGGCCTTGAGCCCGACCTCGCGCTGGTCAAGTTCAAGAAGCTGGTCGGCGGCGGCTCGATGCAGATCGTCAACGGCACCGTGCCGCAGGCCCTGCGCCGCCTGGGTTACCAGGAGGAGCAGATCGAGGCGATCGTCGCCCACATCGCCGAGAACGGCAATGTGATCGACGCGCCGAGCCTCAAGCACGAGCACTACGAGGTCTTCGACTGCGCCATGGGCGAGCGCTCCATCTCCGCGATGGGCCACGTCCGCATGATGGCCGCGATCCAGCCCTGGATCTCCGGCGCGCTCTCCAAGACGGTCAACCTGCCGGAGACGGCGACCGTCGAGGACGTCGAAGAGGTCTACTTCGAGGCGTGGAAGATGGGCGTCAAGGCGCTCGCGATCTACCGCGACAACTGCAAAGTCGGCCAGCCCCTCTCCGCGAAGACCAAGGAGAAGGAGAAGGCCGAGGTCACGGCCAAGGCCGAGGAGACCATCCGTACCGCGGTCGAGAAGGTCGTCGAGTACCGCCCGGTCCGCAAGCGCCTCCCCAAGGGCCGTCCCGGCATCACCACCTCCTTCACGGTGGGCGGCGCCGAGGGCTACATGACCGCCAACTCCTACCCGGACGACGGTCTCGGCGAGGTCTTCCTGAAGATGTCGAAGCAGGGCTCCACCCTCGCGGGCATGATGGACGCCTTCTCGATCGCCGTCTCGGTGGGTCTGCAGTACGGCGTGCCTCTGGAGACGTACGTCTCGAAGTTCACGAACATGCGCTTCGAGCCGGCCGGCATGACGGACGACCCGGACGTGCGGATGGCGCAGTCGATCGTCGACTACATCTTCCGTCGCCTGGCGCTGGACTTCCTGCCCTTCGAGACGCGCTCCGCGCTCGGCATCCACTCCGCCGAGGAGCGTCAGCGTCACCTGGAGACCGGTTCGTACGAGCCGTCTCTCGACGATGTCGACGTCGACGTCGAGGGTCTGGCCCAGTCCGCGCCCCGTGCGCAGGAGCTGAAGGCCGTCGCCACCCCCAAGGCCGAGGTCGAGGCGGCCGAGCCCGCCCCGAAGCAGGCCCACACCAGTGCCGAACTGGTGGAGATGCAGCTGGGCATCCAGGCGGACGCCCCCCTGTGCTTCTCCTGCGGCACGAAGATGCAGCGGGCCGGTTCCTGCTACATCTGCGAAGGGTGCGGGTCGACCAGCGGTTGCAGCTGATGTCGGACGCCTGCTAGGCGGATGAACCAGCTGGTCAGGGCGGTGGAGCTGATATCCGGGCTCCACCGCCCTCTCCGTTTTCCGGCCCAGGGCACGCGCATGTCCAGCAACCCGGGGAGAATCACCTGAAGCCCCGAAGGGCGGCACGGCCACCGGCCGTGCCGCCCTTCAGCGTTATCGCGGTCCTAAGGAGAGGCCCGTTTCGGTGGGGTCGCTAGGGAATGCGATTTCAGGCTTCCGAAGGGTTGCCCATGACCCTGGCGAAGGTCGCCGGGTCCGTGTCGTAGCCGTGGATGCCGGGGTGGAAAGTCCACTCTTCGGAGTCGTCGCGTACGAACTCCCCGACCGTAGCGGCCGTCGCTCCCAGGACGTCGCCGAAGTTGTCCTCCGCCAGGACGGTGTAGCCCTCACGCATGCGAAAGCCCGGATTGAGCACACCCACGAACGTTTTGTGGCCGGCGCGCTGTTGGATGAGGACGCCGACCACCACGCGCGCGTAGCGGCTGTTCAGGCGGTCCAGCTCCAGCGTCATGACCTCGTCCCAGCCGAAGCCCTTGCCGTCCTTGCTGTCCCGGTTCAGATAGATGGTGCCGTCCGGTGAGCGGCTGTCGAAGTGCACTACGTAGACCGGCTTTTCGTTCGGGTCGGCCGACAGATAGGTCGCCGCGATGATGTCGAGATCGGTCGCGGGCTCACCGACAGGACTCGGATCCCACTTCACCGCCAACTCAACCTTGCGGATTCCCTTGTTGAGACCGTTCACCAGATCTCCCCTCCCCGTTCCCCATGTGCTGCCTGGCCCAACTACCCTGCGATCAGGGCCGGTTGTCCATCGTGCCACGCGCGCCGGGGCGCTCGCGCGGATGTACTCCGCCGGAGCGTGACCGGCGCCACGCTCCGTGGCCTTACGATGGCGCGGTGCTGGTCAAGTGGATTCGCTGCACCGTGGTCGACCGCCGCGGTTTCGAGCGGGGGCAGCGAAAGTGGGCGGGGCTTCTGGGGGAGCCGGGTTTCCGGGGACAGGGCGGGGGATGGAGCCGGGGGCGGTCCGGCGTCGCGCACATCTTCGCCTTCTGGGAAAGCCGTGCCTTCTACGACTCCTTCATGGCCCGCTCCCACGACCGGCTCGCCGCCGCGCAGTCGGGCACCTTCAAGGACTCGCAGGTCAAGCTGTTCGATCACCGTTTCGACGTGAAAACCGGCTTCGAGCCGCGCTTCACGGACGCCGACCTGGTACGTGTGGCCCACTGCCGGATCCACGAGGAGCGGGCGGAGCACTTCGCGCTGATGCAGGAGAAGGTCTGGAACCCCGCGATGGCGGGCTCGCCCGGCATGGTGCGGGGCCTGTTCGGTGAGGCGCCCGGCCATGAGTTCCTGATCCTGTCCATGTGGCAGTCGGCCGCGGAGCACGGCAAGTACCGCGCCGAGCGAGTGGAACGCCTCGCGCTGCGCGCCCAGATCGAGGCCGACGTCGCGGCCCTCGCGGGCGACATCGTGGAACTGGAGCCCAGCTGGACGGTCTGAGGGGGCCGTCCGCGGTGGTTCCCGTGAGCAAGAACCGTGTGACCTACGCCGTATGGAGCCCGTACGAGTGCTCGATCGGCCCTCACACGATCTAGGGTCTTGGCATGGCTCGACCACGGCGCATCGTCCTTGTCCGGCACGGCGAGTCGGCGGGCAATGCCGATGACACCGTGTACGAACGCGAGCCCGACCACGCTCTGGCGCTCACCGAGAAGGGGTGGCAGCAGGCGGAGGACACGGGCAAACAGCTGCGGGAGATCTTCGGACGGGAGCGCGTAAGCGTTTACGTGTCCCCGTACCGCCGCACCCACCAGACGTTCCGCGCCTTCCACCTCGACCCCGAACTCGTACGGGTGCGCGAGGAGCCGCGACTGCGCGAGCAGGACTGGGGCAACTGGCAGGACCGCGACGACGTACGCCTCCAGAAGGCGTACCGCGACGCGTACGGGCACTTCTTCTACCGCTTCGCGCAGGGCGAGTCCGGTGCCGACGTGTACGACCGGGTGGGCGGCTTCCTGGAGAGCCTGTACCGGAGCTTCGAGGCCCCCGACCACCCGCCGAACGTGCTCCTGGTGACCCACGGCCTGGCCATGCGGCTGTTCTGCATGCGCTGGTTCCACTGGACGGTCGCGGAATTCGAATCGCTGTCGAACCCTGGGAACGGAGAGACGCGAATGCTCGTTCTGGGGGAGGACGGCAGGTACACGCTTGACCGGCCTTTCGAGCAATGGCGTGATCCGGAATCGTACGGAGTCACCGGATAGAGTGGCAGGGCGATGACCGCTGACTCCTCACCCGACAGGCGCTTGGACCGCGCCCTGGCCAGCCTGCGCGGACTCGCGGTGGGAGACGCGCTGGGCTCGCAGTACTTCGTGCCCGCGAACTACCCGCTGCTGAAGAGCCGTGAGCTGCCGCCCCATTCCTGGCAATGGACCGACGACACCGAAATGGCCTGCTCCGTAGTGGCCGTTTTGGCCGCGCACCACCGCATCGACCAGGATGAACTGGCCCACTCGTTCGCCGAGCACCACGACTTCGACCGGGGCTACGGGCCCGCGGTCAACCGCCTGCTGCGGCAGATCCGGGAAGGTGGCGACTGGCGCGAGCTGGCATCCGCCCTCTTCAAGGGCCAGGGCTCGTGGGGCAACGGCGCCGCGATGCGGATCGCCCCCTTGGGGGCCTGGTACGCGGACGACCCGGAGCAGGCGACGCACCAGGCGGAGATCTCGGCGTACCCCACGCACCAGCACCGCGAGGCCGTGGTCGGCGCCATGGCCGTCGCCGCGGCCGCCGCGCTGGCGGCCGACCCGGCGGGGCCGCCGAGCGCCGAGGCGCTCCTGGACGGCGTCATCGCGCTCGTACCGCGCAGCGCCGTCGGAGCCGGGCTGCGGCGCGCCCGGGACATGCTCGACTACGGGGACACCGCGACTGTGGCCGCCGTACTGGGCTGTGGACGGCGTACGTCGGCCCACGACACCGTGCCGTTCGCGCTCTGGTCGGCCGCCCGGGCCCTTGGTGACTACGAAGAGGGTTTCTGGGCCACCGCCCAGGTCGGCGGCGACGTGGACACGACCTGCGCCATCGTGGGCGGCGTGGTCGCCGCCGCGAAGGCGGGGGCGCCTCCGAGTGCGTGGCTGGAGCGTACGGAGAGGCTGCCGGACTGGATGCCGGGTCCCGCGTACGGGCGTACGACGAGCGGCGCCTAGGCGCGTACGGCCCGAGGGGCTCCCAGGGCGGCCGTACGGCGCTTCAGGCGGCCCCAGGGTCGGGGATCCGGGGAAACCCCGGCAGAGGTCCCCGCAGCCGTCTCAGGGGCGGCGACGCGTGCGGCCTGGGTCTCTGCCGCGGGCCTGCCACAGCACGGTCGGCGGCACTCCCTGGGGCGCCGTGCCCCAGGGGCTCCCTGTCCGTCACGCCGTCTGTGGATCATGACGGGCGTGCGCCGACGGGACGCCGTGGGGCTCTGGCTCGGCCTGGTCGTCGTGCGCATCACGTACAGGCGGTGCCGAGGGAGCCCGCCGCTCTCCGATCGTCCTGCGGATGGCCGGACCGGCCTCCCTCGCCGTCAGGTTCTCCCGGACCCGGTCCGGCCTCCGCGGTGTCGTCGTCAGCCCCCGGCAGGGCCTGCCGTGCCGGCGAGGGCGTCCAGGTCGCTCTTGCGGACCCGGATCACCAGCACGGCCGTGATCAGGGCCAGCAGGGCCATGGCGGCCGCCGGAATGAAGGCCGTCGAGATGCCCTCGGCGAGCACCTGGTGACCCCAAGGAGCGGGCAGCTGGTGGGTCTTGGCGAATTCCGCCTTCTGTTCGGGCGAGCCGTCCGTCAGGAACTTGGGCATCTGCTTCTCCGCCTCGTCACGGCTGGCCGAACCGAAGACCGTGGTGAGGATGGAGAGGCCGAGCGAACCGCCCACCTGCTGCGTGACATTGAGCAGACCCGAGGCCGCGCCCGCCTCGTGCTGGGCGACACCCGAGACCGCGGTGACCGTCAGCGTCACGAAGTTCAGGCCCATGCCGAAGCCGAACAGCAGCATCGGGCCGAGCACTCCGCCGACGTACGAGCTGTCAGGGCTGATGAACGTCTGCCAGCCGAGCCCGAGTGCGACGAGCGTCGAGCCGACGAGCATGAACGGCTTGGGGCCGAGCACCGGCAGGAACCGCTGCGACAGACCCGCGCCGACCGCGATCGCGACCGTCACCGGGAGGAAGGCCACACCGGCCGAGATCGGGCTGTACCCCAGTACGTTCTGCACGAAGAGCACGATGTAGAAGAACATGCCGAACATCGCCGCCGCCAGGCTCAGCATGATCACATACGTGCCCGAGCGGTTGCGGTCGGCGAACATCTTCAGCGGTGTGATGGGCTCCTTGGCCCGCCTCTCGATGACCCCGAAGGCCACCAGCAGCACCACGGCCGCGCCGAACGACCCGATCGTGACGCTGTCCCGCCAACCGTCTTCCGAGGCGCGGATGAAGCCGTACACCAGGGACGCCATTCCGGCCGTCGAGGTGAGCGCACCCGCGATGTCGAAGCGCCCGGGGTGGCGTTCGGACTCGCTGATGTACATCGGCGTGAGTACGGCGATCAGCACCCCGATGGGTACGTTGACGAAGAGGACCCAACGCCAGTCGAGCCACTCGGTGAGCATGCCGCCGGCGAGCAGACCGATCGCTCCACCGCCGGCCGAGACCGTGGCGAAGACGGCGAACGCCCGGTTCCGCTCAGGGCCCTCGGGGAATGTGGTGGTGATGAGCGCCAGCGAAGTGGGCGACGCGATCGCGCCACCAACGCCCTGCAGGGCACGCGCGGCCAGCAACTGCCACGGTTCCTGGGCGAGTCCGCCGAGCAGCGAGGCGAAGGTGAACAGCAGGATGCCGGTCATGAAGACCCGGCGCCGACCGAGGATGTCACCGGCTCGGGCGCCGAGAAGCAGCAGGCCACCGAAGGTGAGGGTGTACGCGCTGACCACCCACGTCAGGTCGGTCGTACTGAACTTGAGCGCGTCTTGAATGTGCGGGAGCGCGATGTTCACAATCGTCGCGTCGAGTACCACCATGAGTTGGCAGGCCGCGATGACGGTGAGTGCGATGCCGGGATGCCCCTCCCGGCGGGCCACTCCCGACTTCGGGCGCTCTGGGTCCTGAATCAACTGAGAGGTTGTCACTATGGGTCCCCCACAAGTGCGTTAGTGAACGCTCGCGTTCACTGCCGCGTCAACGGTAGTGAGTCCCCGACAGTGAACGCAAGCGTTCACTGAAGTCGCTGCCGCATGGCGTCAACTCGACCGCTCTTCTCTCCCCGAAAATCCCGCTCCCCTGCACAACGGAGACAGTCAGATGGTTACTTCGCGTTGGACGGCCGCCCCCGCTCAGACGGCCTCCTCGCGCCGACGCGGTGCCGTACTCGAGCGCGCGATCCTCGACGCCGCGCTGGAACAGCTCGGCACGGTCGGTTGGAACGGCCTCACGATGGAAGGCGTCGCCGCGCGTGCCCAGACCGGCAAGGCCGCGGTCTACCGCCGCTGGCCGTCCAAGGAGGACCTCGTCGCGGACGCGCTCCAGGCCGGACTGCCGAGCCCGGAGGAGGCGCCCGACCTCGGGAGTGTCCGGGAGGACCTGCTGGAACTGTGCCGGCGGGTGCGTGAGGCGATGTACTCGCAGCCCGGATTCGCGCTGCGTTCAGTGCTTCACGAATGCGATGTGGCTCAGGCCGAGCGCTTTCACCGGGTGATCCTCGGCGGGGTCGTCGAGCCCACCATGCATCTGCTGCGAGAGGTCATCGACCGTGGAATCGAAAGGGGAGAGGTGCGTCCCGACGCCGCGAACGCCTACGTCTTCGACGCCATTCCGGCGATGATGATGTATCGCTCCAAGGTGTGCGCGAGCGAATGGAGCGAGCGAGACCTGGAGGAGATGATCGACCAGTTGATGGTCCCGCTGCTCCGGCAGGGGGTCGCCTGATCGACCCTCGTGCGGACGCTCTGGTCGACCCTGCCGCGGACACCCTGACGGGCCCCGACGCGGACACCGTGACGGACCCCGACGCGGACACCCTGGTGGACCCGGATGCCAGCACCCCGGTCGCTCGGGGAAACCGGGGTGTCGCGAGGGCCTTCGGGCGGCGTAGGCTGAGGTCGCCATGCCGTACGAACCACCGACCCACACCGTCGAGCGCTCCCTCCGCGCCACGACCGGAGCGAAGATCATTGCCGGTGTCGACGAGGTGGGCCGCGGCGCGTGGGCCGGCCCTGTCACCGTCTGCGCCGCCGTCACAGGACTGCGCCGTCCGCCGGAAGGGCTCACCGACTCCAAGCTGCTGACCGTCAAGCGGCGTACCGCGCTCGCCGCGGAGTTGGAGAAGTGGGTGACGTCGTACGCCCTGGGTCATGCCTCTCCGGAGGAGATCGACGACCTGGGGATGACGGCCGCGCTGCGACTGGCGGCCGTGCGTGCGCTGGAAGCGCTGCCGGTCCGTCCCGACGCGGTGATCCTCGACGGGAAGCACGACTATCTCGGTGCTCCCTGGCAGGTCCGTACGGTGATCAAGGGCGATCAGTCCTGCGTCGCCGTCGCGGCGGCTTCGGTGATCGCCAAGGTTCAGCGCGACAAAATGATGGCCGAACTGGGCATCGACCATGCAGAATTCGGTTTTGCGGCCAACGCCGGGTACCCGTCGCCGGTCCACAAGGCCGCGCTGGAGGAGCGGGGCCCCACCCCGTACCACCGGTTGTCGTGGGCGTATCTTGATGCGCTGCCCCAGTGGCGGCACCTCAAGAAGGTCCGCAGCTGGGCGAACGGAAACGTTCCGGAGATCGAGGGCCAGCTCGGCTTCGATTTCTGACGGTTCCGCTCGCACTCATGTGCCACCCGCCGACGCGAGTCGCACCGGCGTTTGATAAATATCAGCTCATGCCTCTCATTCCCGAGGAGCCTCAGATTCACGAGAGTGCCCAGGGTCCCCGCGCAACTCCGGCCAGTGGCCGCATCGCGCCGACCCCCCGTCCCGTACCCGGCCCCCGTCCCGCGGCTCCGCCGCGTCCCGGCCGTCCGGGTCCTGTCCGGCCGATGCCGGCCCAACGCACCCCGCGTGAGCCGGTCGCGGCCTCGCCGGGACCCTCCGCCCCGGCGGCCGCACCCGCTGCCGCCACCCCGCAGATCCAGCTGATCCCGGCTTCGGCCGAGGGTGCGCTGGACGCCGCCGAAGAAGCCGTCGACCTGCTGCTGGAGTCGGGCCGCGCGCCCGGTGAGGTGCTGGTGATCACCACCGGCGAACCGCACCCGTGGGCCGCGCACGAGCTCTCCTTCGGCGAGGCCGCGTACTGGGCGCAGCACGACTCGGGCGACGACGTCTTCTACGCCGACGCCTCCGTGGCGGGCCGGGCCGCGTCCCGTCCCGTGGTCGTGGTCGCCGTCAACGGTGGTCCCGACACTGCCGCCGCCACCGCGCTGCCACTGGCCCTCGGCCGGGCCGGCGCCCTGCTGATCGTCTGCGGCGACCCGCAGCAGATCAACTCGGTGCTGGGCGCGGGGGTCTGAGCCGGTTCCGGACGCCGTCCGGGATCCGTTCGGGGGGACGCTGAGGGTGCCGCTGCGGCGGCACCTGCACGGCGGGCGTTTCGGCCTGCCTGTGGCGCGTCCCGCATCCCCGTACGAGGGGGGTGGTGTTTTGCCGCACACCCCTCGCGTGTGTCGTAGTCCGTCGCCTGTGCCGTACGTCTGTCGTACGTCCCTGGAGCGGGCCATTGCGTGGCGGTGCCCCGTCGATCGCTGAACCACTGCTGGGTCATCTCACGCTTGCATGTCCCGGCTGCCCGGCTGCCCGGCTGCCCGGCTGCCCGGTGTGCGGTGGGCACGGCCGTGCAGGTGGGATGCGTGGTCCGCGCTCTCCACCGGTTGGTTCAGCGACTCAGGGGTGGCGTCTCAGCGGGCGGCTGCCCGGCGCAGTACCTCCGACGCGACGCCTCCGGTGCGTGGCAGCGGTGGCAGCGCCTCGCCCGTGAAGAACTCCGGCGGTGAGTCCGCGTTGGGGCGGCGTCCGCCGCGGCCCTCGCCGAGGACCTGCCAGCCGTCACGCGTCAGGGTGATGTACGCCCCGCAGCGCAGCCCGTGGAGGGTGCAGGCGTCCCGCAGCCCCCACATCCACGCCCCGTCCTCCTCCGTCCAACGCGCGTCGCCGTCACGGCAGTAGAGCAGCACCGCCGTACGCACCGGGGTGCGGCGCCGCAGGTCGTGCGGGATGACCCGGCGCAGCTGTGCGAGCAGCGCGTTGCGGAACATCCAGCCGTCGGCCGGAGCCGGACGCCGGATGAATGAGGCACTCGCCGCCAGCCGCTCGTCCGGATCGAGGACAGCCACGACCGCGGTCGAGGGCCTGGGCCGGTGCCGGGCGTGCAGTCCGCTGACGACCTCCCGGGGATTGCGCAGCAGCGGAATCCCGGCGGAGGCCCACTCGGCGGGTTCGAGCATCCGGGCCAGTGGGTTGGCGGAAGCGGCGGACAGGTCGGCAGACGTCGACATGGATGCCGCCGAGGACGGAGCGAATCCGAAGGTCACGGTCCTCCCTTCGGCTACGCGCCCACACTGCGGGCGGGGTCGGACTTGGGGGAGCGCACGCCGCAGCAGAGCCCTACCGGACCACGGGCGAGCCGTGCGGGGAGCGGACTTCAATTCTTCCTGTCGAACTTGGTTGCGGCAACGAGCAATTGGGGCCACAGACCGTTTTCAGGCGATGCGTCGCCTATATCCCTGCCCAGTGTTTCGCCCAGCGATGCGTGAGTCACGCTTGCACGGCGAGGACCAGCGGCAACACCCCCTGCGCACCGGCTCGGCGAAGCATGCGCGCGGCCACGGCGAGTGTCCATCCGGTCTCCGTCGCGTCATCCACGAGCAGTACGGGACCGCCCGCTTCTTTCAAAGCGGCGGCCAGTTCCGGCGGGACGGTCAGCGCCCCGTCGAGAGCCTTCAGCCGCTGGGCGCTGTTGCTCCGGGAAATCGGTGACGCCTCGCCGACGTATTCCACGGACCCCAGCAGCGGCAGCCGGCCGATCTCCGCGATCCGGGCACCGAGGGACTGGATCAGCTGTGGCCGCGTACGGGAAGCCACGGTCACCACGCCGACCGGGCGCGGCTGCGCGTCGGGCTGTCCCGAGGCCCAGCCGCCGGGTCCCTTCGCCCAGTCGGTCAGCACACCGACCACGGCCTTGGAGACATCGTCCGGTACGGGTCCGTCCGGGGCCTGGGGTGCGAGCATCGGTCGCAGCCGGTTGCCCCAGCCGATGTCCGAGAGTCGACCCAAAGCGCGCCCCGGAGCGGCCTGTTCGCCGGCCGGGATACGTCCCTTCAGCTCGATGCCGACCGCGGGCAACCCCGTCGGCCACATCTTCCGGGGCTCGACGTCGACGCCCGCACGGCCGAGCTCGCCGTTGGCCGCCTCCAGTGCCGCGGGGGACACGGACGCCTCGAACCGCGCTCCCGCGCAGTTGTCGCAGCGCCCGCACGCCGTCGCCCCCTCGTCGTCCAGCTGCCGCCGCAGGAACTCCATCCGGCAGCCGGTCGTCGTGACGTAGTCCCGCATCGCCTGCTGCTCGGCCGCCCGCTGCTTGGCGACCCAGGCATAGCGCTCGGTGTCGTACGTCCACGGAGTGCCCGTGGAGATCCAGCCGCCCTGGACCCGGTGCACCGCCCCGTCCACGTCGAGCACCTTGAGCATGGTCTCCAGACGGGACCTGCGCAGCTCCACGAGCGGCTCGAGGGCGGGGAGCGAGAGCGGCCGGCCGGCCCGGGCCAGGGCGTCCAGTGTGCGGCGCACCTGCTCCTCCGGAGGGAAGGCGATCGACGCGAAGTACTCCCAGATCGCCTGGTCCTCCTTGCCCGGCAGGAGCAGCACCTCGGCGTGTTCCACACCGCGGCCCGCGCGCCCCACCTGCTGGTAGTACGCGATGGGGGAGGAGGGCGAGCCCAGGTGCACCACGAATCCGAGGTCGGGCTTGTCGAAGCCCATGCCCAGCGCGGACGTGGCGACCAGGGCCTTGACGCGGTTGGCGAGCAGGTCCTCCTCGGCCTGCTGGCGGTCCGCGTTCTCCGTCTTCCCGGTGTACGACGCCACCGTGTACCCGCTCTGGCGAAGGAACGCGGTGACCTCCTCGGCGGCGGCCACCGTGAGCGTATAGATGATGCCCGAGCCCGGCAGGTCGTTCAGGTGCTCGCCCAGCCAGGCCATCCGGTGGGCGGCGTCGGGCAGCCGCAGCACGCCGAGGCTCAGGCTCTCCCGGTCCAGCGGACCGCGCAGGACGAGCGCGTCCGTGCTGGCTCCGGTGCCCAGCTGCTCGGCCACGTCGGCCGTCACGCGCGCGTTGGCCGTCGCGGTGGTGGCGAGGACCGGGACACCGGGCGGGAGGTCGGCGAGCATCGTGCGCAGCCGGCGGTAGTCCGGCCGGAAGTCGTGGCCCCAGTCGGAGATGCAGTGCGCCTCGTCGACCACGAGCAGGCCGGTCGCCGCGGCCAGCTTGGGTAGCACCTGGTCGCGGAAGTCGGGATTGTTGAGCCGCTCCGGGCTCACCAGGAGAACGTCGACCTCGCCGGCGGCGACCTCGGCCTGGATCGTCTCCCACTCCTCCGTGTTGGAGGAGTTGATCGTCCGCGCGTGGATTCCGGCGCGGGCGGCCGCCTCCACCTGGTTGCGCATGAGCGCGAGCAGCGGTGAGACGATCACCGTGGGTCCGGCGCCCCGCTCGCGCAGCAGCGCGGTCGCGACGAAGTACACCGCGGACTTGCCCCAGCCCGTGCGCTGAACGACCAGGGCTCTGCGCTTGTCGGCCACCAGCGCCTCGATGGCGCGCCACTGGTCCTCGCGCAGCCGGGCCTCGCCCGACCGGGCGCCGACGAGGCGGGCCAGTACGGCATCGGCCGCGGTACGCAGGTCGTCGTCGACCGCGTTGCGCAGGTTTTCGGTGGCCGTGGGTCGCGGGTCTTCGTTGGTCATGGCCCCATGCAACCCGATGGGTCGGACATCGCGCGAACGTGCCCGTCGAACTGTGGACAAGTTCTGTCGTGGTCATGGTCGGAGTTATCCACAGGCCGAAGCGGAATTTCGTGATCCGCGGGATGGTCACGGCATGACGAATCACGACGAAGCGGCCGGCAGGTCCGGCGACGAGGACATCTGCGGGCTCGGCGGGCATGAAGGGCATGACATGTACGGCGGAGGCGGGGAGCGCCACGGGCAGAGGGGGCCAGGCGGTCGGTCCCGGGACGAGGAGCACGAGCTGCCCGGCGGGCATTCCGGCCAGGGCGAGTACACCGCGTGCGCGGGGCACGGTGTCACCGGCACGCCGGGCACTCCCGGAGGTGCGGGAGTTCCCGGCGGCGAACATCAGGTCACCCTGCGCACACCGGCCGAACTGGCCGACGCGCTTCCCTACTTGCTCGGGTACCGGCCCGAGGACAGCATCGTGCTGGTCGCCCTGCACGACCGGGAGCGGCGCGGCCGGTTCGGCGGCCGTGCGCGGCTCGGTATCCCCGCCCACGCGGAGGACTGGCCGTCCGTGGCCGAGCAGTTGGCGCAGGGGCTTGTGAAGGGAAGCGAGCGCAGAGGCTCCCGGCCCGAGAGCATGGTCGCCTACCTCTGCCAGGAACCGGGCAGCGGTGAATCGGGACGGGAGGTCATGGAGCGTCTGCGCCCGCTCGCGCAGTTGCTGCGCACGGCATGCGGCCGCCTCGACGTCCCGGTGATCGAGGCGCTCTGCATCTCCGACGGCCGCTTCTGGTCGTACACCTGCCCGGGCCAGGGGTGCTGTCCGCCGGAGGGCGAGTCGATGGGGCTGCCCGGGACGTCCGTCCTGGCCGCCGCCGCGACCTATGCGGGCCTTCAGGTACGCGGATCCCTGCGGGAACTGACGGCCAGGCTCCTTCCCTGGGAGTCGGCGGCCGCGCAGGAGCAGGAGGTCGCGCTCGACATGGCGAGCATGGCTCTGGTCCCGAGGATCCTGGACGGCGAGAGCCGCGCGGAGGTGGCGGAGGAGGCCCTCGAACTGGCCCGGCGGATCATCGGACGCCTCGCCGACGCTCCACCGGTGTCCGGCACACGTCCGGCCGACCTGCGCGACGACGGACTCCTGGAACACGAGGAGGCCGCCACGCTGATTCTCGGCCTCCAGGACCGCACCACCCGTGACCGCGCCGCGGAGTGGATGGAAGGCGACGAGGCCGTCCCGGCCCTGCGTCTGTGGCGGGCCCTGTCCCGCCGCTGCGTCGGCCCCTACCGCGAGCACGCCGCCGCGCCCCTCACGCTCGCCGGGTGGGTCGCCTGGTCCACGGGGGACGAACTGGAGGCCCGAGAGGCCCTCGCCATGGCGCTCGGCGCCGATCCCGACTACCTCTTCGCCCGCCTCCTGCACCAGGCGTGCAACGAGGGCCTGGACCCGGAGTCCATCCGCCGCTGCCTGCGCGCGGAGCGCACCGGCCGTGCCCCGGCGGATCTGGAGCAGCCCACCGAACTCACGGCGCCGCTCACATCGGCAGAACCGACACCCGGTCCCCGGCTGCACGGTGCCGGATCTGCCACCCGGCGCCGACGCCGGCCGCGCCCGGCAGGGAACGGCGGAGTGCGTCCGAGCCGCCGCGGCCCCGGGACACCGAGCGATCGCCGCCGCGGCCCCGGGACACCGAGCGATCGCCGACGCAGGCCCACCGACGAGGTCCCGCCCGCCGGGGACGGACCGGGGCGCGCGGCCGAGGGCACGAGCGGTCGGCCACGGGCGCGCCGGGACGGCGGTCGGCAGGGTGCGGGGGAGGACGTGTGAGTGCGGGGACGGGGGTGGGGTGGGGCGGCTCGGGTTCGGCGAGCGGGTGCCCGGCGCTGGTGCGGGGACTCGCTCAGGGGTGGGCGAGTGGGGTGCCCTGGGGGAAGCGTTCGTCCGGGCGCGGCGTCGCGTGGCGGCTCGACTCCTACGGAGCCGCTGGGGACCGCTGCTTTCGCCGTGCGGAGGCTGGGCGCCGTTCCCGCCGCACCGACGGCGAACGGCACTTCCGCCCCGTGGATGTCGAGCGGTGCGTGCTTCCAAACGCCGACGTCAGCTTCCGCGTGCGCACCGAGCGTCCGCCGAGCGGGCGCGTGGCATGCCTGCCACCCCACCGCCATTCGGTCGGCTTCCCCGGCCGAGGGCGTGACCCCGGGCGGGGCCGCTCCGTTCACCTGAGTGGCGGAACCCATGGCCGGGTCGCGCCGCCGCAACGCCCCCGACCCTACGGAGCCCCCCACCCGGCGCCGAGCGCGCTCAAGGCGCACCGAGCGCGGAGGAAGCTGCCCCATGCCCTTGCCCAACCCGTCCTCGGCCCCCGACGGCGACCTTCCGCCCTTGCGAAGGATCGCGCAGCCCGCCACGCGTCGGGGCGACCCGTCGGCCCCGATCGCGGGAAGGGACAGCGGCTCGGCCTCCTTCACGGGGGCGGGCGGTCCCATGGCTCCCCAGGCGTCGCTTCCCATACGGCGCCGGACCGTGGACCTGCCGCCCGCCCACACGGCCCTGATCTGTGTCGCCCTGCCGGGGCTGGCGATCTCCACGGAGCAGGGGCAGTTGACCGGCCAGGGGCTGGAGGGGTTCTACCGGGCGGGGCGGCGTATGCTCTCCCGCTGCCAGGTGAGGGTCGCGGGCCGGGAACCGCTCGCTGTGCAGGCCCGGATGGTGGCGGCCGACCAAGCCCGCTTCGTGGGGACGCTGCGCGCATCCCCCGACGCCGGCCCGGATCCGGACGTGCTCGTCGAACGGACCCGGTACGCGGACGGCACCGAGCGGATCACCCTGCAGAGCGCGGCCCCTCGTACCCTCCACCTGCCCGTCGAGGTCGCCCTCGGCACGGATCTCGCGGAACTCGGCTCGGTCGCCTCGGGTCGAGCCGGGCCCGAACTGCCCGCCAGTGTCCACGACTCCGGCCTGCGGTGGTCCTGCGCCACGGGGCACTCGGCCGTCACCGCCGACCCGCCGCCCACCGACGCCCTGGCCTCCGCGGGACTGCTCCGCTGGGAGCTCGAACTGCCGCCGGGCGGCACGCGGAGCGTGGAGCTGCGCGTACGGCCGGACGGTGCGGGACTCATCAGAGCGGCTGGACGCGGCGCGGCGAGCCCGTTCGCCCCGGCCCGGGCGGCGGGCGACGACCCGAGGGTCCTGCCACTCCTGCGTACCTGTGTGGAGGACCTCCAGGCGCTGCTGCTGCGCGACCCGCGGCACCCGTCCGACCCGCACCTCGCGGCGGGTGCTCCCTGGCGGTGCGGCCTGGCACCGGCGGAGGCGCTTGTCGCGGCACGGATGACGCTGCCGCTCGGTACCCGCCTCGCCGCGGGCACCCTGCGAACTCTCGCCCGCACGCAACTCGCCGGACCGGGAGCGCGGTCCGGTCTGATTCCCGGCCCGCGCCGGGACGGGGGGCCGCACCTGCCACCGGGCTGCACCGCGACAGAGGCGACCCTGCTCTTCCCCGTGCTCCTCGCGGAGGCCCGGCGCTGGGGACTGGCGCAGCAGGAGGTCGAGGAGCTGCTGCCCACGGCCGAGCGGTGCCTCACGTGGCTGCGGACCACCGTCGGCGACGGCAACTATCTGCCCGACCCACACCCCGGCGGGCCGCTGCGCTGCGAGACACAGGCGCACGCCCACCGGGCGGCACTCCTGGGCGCGGATCTGCTCGACGCGCACGGTCGGACAGGTGGCGCGGGGCTGCGGCAGTGGGCCCAAGAGCTGCGCACCGCGTTCCGCGACGACTTCTGGCTCGAAGACCGGGGAGGCGGCAGACCGGCGGCCGCCCGCGCCCCGGACGGGCGCCTCGTGCCTTACCTCGGATCGGGCACCGCCCACCTCCTCGACACCGGTCTGCTCGGGTCCGGGGCACTGGCCCCCGGTCTGCTCGACAAAGTGCAGACCGAGCAGCTCGCGCGGCTGCTCGGCGGTCCGGCCATGGATTCGGGCTGGGGGTTGCGCAGCCTGGGGGACAAGGAGGCGGCGTACAGCCCGTTCGGCCATCGCGGTGGTGCCGTGCGCGTCCAGGAGACGGCGATCGCCGTCGCGGGGCTGGCCGCCGCGGGCTACGAGAAGGAGGCGAGCTCGCTCCTGCGGGGCGTACTGGCGGCGGCCGAGGCCTTCGGTCACAGGCTGCCGGAGATGTACGCGGGGGAGCAGCGCACGGAAGGGAGCGCCCCGCTGCCCCATCCCGCGGCCTGCCGACCGGCGGCCACGGCAGCGGCCGCCGGGGTGCTGCTGCTCACCTCCCTGGCCGGGATCCGCCCCGACGCCCCGGCCGGAACGGTGACGCTGCGCCCGGTCCGCGGTGCGCCGCTGGGCGAGATCGGGCTGACGGGACTGCGGATCTCGGGTGCCCCCTTCTCCGTACGCGTCAGCAGGCTCGGCCTCGCCATGGTCGAGGAGGCCGCCGACGGACTGCAGTTGGGGGTGTGACCTTGCGGGGAGCGTCCACGGACGGCGCCCCGTGGCAGCCCGTGGGCGCCGTGCCGGACGGACGTGGATCAACCGTGGATGCGGCTGACGAAGGGAGTGTTTATCGTCAGGCAGACGACTATGATCGCGGCATGCCCTACGACCCGTCGGCCTTTCCGCCCTTCGCCGTGACCGTGGACCTGGTCGTGCTGACCGTGCGCCGCCATGCCCTGTGCGCGCTGGCGGTACGGAGGGGCGAGCAGCCGTTCCAAGGGCGGTGGGCACTCCCCGGCGGCTTCGTGCGGCCCGACGAGGATCTGGGCCAGGCGGCGGCACGCGAGCTGGTCGAGGAGACCGGGCTGTGCGCCCACGACCCGTCCGCGCCCGCACAGGACAACGGCGCGCACCTGGAGCAGCTGGCGACATACGGCGACCCCAAGCGCGACCCTCGGATGCGCGTCGTCAGCGTCGCCCACCTCGCGCTTGCTCCTGATCTGCCGGCGCCCCGGGCCGGCGGCGACGCCAACAGTGCGCGCTGGGCGCCTGTCGAGGAGCTGCTGCAGCAGGGTGGTTACGGGCGCGACGGGGAACAGGCGGCGCCTCTGGCCTTCGACCACGCGCAGATCCTCTCGGACGGCGTGGAGCGCGCCCGGTCCAAGATCGAGTACTCGTCGCTGGCCACCGCCTTCTGCCCGACCGAGTTCACTGTCGGTGAGCTGCGCCGCGTGTACGAGGCGGTGTGGGGCGTGGCGCTCGACCCACGCAACTTCCACCGCAAAGTGACGGGAACGCCGGGCTTCCTGGTGCCCACGGGCGGTACGACCACGCGCCAGGGCGGCCGCCCCGCCCAGCTCTTCCGCGCGGGCGGCGCCACGCTGCTCAACCCGCCGATGCTCCGCCCCGAGGTCTGACCAGGGCGGGGGAGGCGGGAACCGGCGGTGAGGGCCGGGGTGTGCTCGCAGGAGGTGTGAGGCCTGCCGAGGCGAGCCTCAAGGTGCCCGGAAAACCGGAAATGTCGCGCTATCTTGCTGAGAGTGATCCAGGCCATCGGACTGACCAGCAACCCTCGCAAGGAGCTTCCGCCCGCCGTCGACGACGTGTCCTTCGAGGCGCGTGCGGGCCGCGTCACGGCGGTCCTCGGAGCGCCGGGCGCAGGCAAGACGACGGCGCTGAAGCTCATGCTCGAACTTCAACAAGGTCGCGGAATCACCTACTTCAGAGGCCGCCCGCTGCATCGGATCGCCCATCCGTCGCGTGAGGTCGGCGTGCTTCTGGGCGAGGTGCCCGGCCATCCGGCGCGGACGGTCCGCAGCCAGCTCCGGATGCTGTGCGCCGCCGCAGGCGTGCCCGTGCGACGCGCGGACGAAGTGCTCGAAGTGGTCGGGCTCGTCAGCCTCCGGGACGAACGCCTGGGCACGCTCTCGCGCGGCATGGACCGACGCCTGGGCCTGGCGTGCGCACTCCTGTCCGACCCGCACACCCTTGTCCTCGACGCCCCCGCCGACGCACTCGACGCCCGCGAAGGGCGCTGGCTGCACGGAATTCTGCGCGCGCACGCCGCGCAGGGCGGCACCGTGCTGTTCACCACGGACGATCCCAAGGAGGCCGCGCGAACCGCCGACCAGGTCGTCACGTTGGAGGAAGGCAGGCTCGTCGCCGACCAGGAGGCCGCGGACTTCGCGCGCACCCGGCTCCGCCCCAGGGTCGCCGTCCGCAGCCCGCACGCCGTCCGGCTCAGCGCCCTGCTGACCAAGGAGGCCCGCACCGCACAGCGCTCCGTCGAGGTCGTACGTGAGGAGGGCAACCGGCTCTCGGTGTACGGCAGCACCTGCGCCGACGTCGGCGAGACCGCCTTCCGGCACGGCATCCTCGTACACCAACTCGCCGACGAGATCGGCGATATGGGGCCCGTCGCAACGCCGTCCGGCGACGCGGACGCCCATGAGGCCGGCGAGCCGCGCCAGGCCGAGACGCTGGCCGCGAACGCCCTGCCTCCGCTGCCGCAGCCCATCGCCGTGCGACAAGCCCCGAGCCCGCTGCGTCCCCTGCGCTACGAACTGCGGCGCGCCGCCGGAGTCGGCACCGGCTATCTCACCGCGGCCGCCGTTCTCGTCACCTCGGCCCTCCTGTCCGTACTCCTGGCCAGAATCGGTCACACGCCACAGCCGCGTCTCCTGGCCGCGTGGCCACGGGAACTTCCCTTGCCGCCCGCCGCGCTCGGCGCGGGACTGCTCGGCGCCATCGCCTTCGGCGAAGAGTTCCGCCACCCCGCCCTGGCCGTGGACCGCGGTACCGTCCCCCGCCGGCTGGGGCTGCTCGCCGCCAAACTCCTCGTCGCCTCGACGACCGCGCTGATGCTGGCCTTCCTCACCCTGGGATGCGACCTCGAAGTGCTCTACCTCGTCTACGGACGGGAGCTCACCGAGGTTCCCTCGGACTGGCTTTCGCTGGGCGCCAGTTGGATCGGTCTCGTGGTGGGTTGCTCCTGGGCGGGCGTGCTGGCCGCAGGCATCTTCCGGTCCACGACCGCCGGGCTCGCCGCGGTGCTCGCGGTGCCGATCGTCGTCGTACCGCTCGTACAAAAGGCCTTGGCGGGGCCGTCTGTGCGGACCGCGGCAGGGTTCCCCTGGAGGCTGCGCGAGCTGGTGCTGATGCAGTGGCCGTTCGGAGGCGAGCGCTATCTGGCGGCCGGGGTGCGGGTGCTCGCCCAACCCGTGGGCGGTGCGCTGATGTTGTCGCTGACCGCCCTGCTCTGCGCATATCTGCTCACGACCCTGCGGAGCAGGGTCCGATGACGACCGTCCGCGCCCTTCCGTTCCCGCCGTGCGCACAACTCCCCGAAGAACGCCCATTTCTTTCCGATAAGGCGTCAATTGCGACGGGGTGAGCGATCACCCTTTCGTGTGCTTTTCACCAAAGACCTCAAGGGAGTTGGAGCCAGCGCCGACAAAGGATCCGTGAGTACCCTTGCGCAGACCATGATGACCGCCGCCCGCTCCGCAGACTCCGGCCTGGCCGGCCCGGGCGAACTCGACCGCTACCCCTATGCCGAGGCTCCTGGCGCCGACCGTGTGGGCGTCCCCGTGTGGGAGAGCGCGGACCCGGAGCTGGGCCGCGTGGGCCGACGCGCCGCGGGCAGCCGCGGACGCGGGCTGCACGGACAACTCGTCCAGCAGCTGGGCCAGATGATCGTCTCCGGCGACCTGGGCGCGGACCGCCCGCTCGTCCCCGAGGAGATCGGCCAGCGGTTCGAGGTCTCCCGCACCGTCGTCCGCGAGTCGCTTCGCGTCCTGGAGGCGAAAGGACTGGTCAGCGCCCGCCCGAACGTCGGCACGCGCGTGCGCCCCGTCAGCGACTGGAACCTGCTCGACCCGGACATCATCGAGTGGCGGGCCTTCGGTCCGCAGCGCGACGACCAGCGACGCGAGCTGAGCGAGCTGCGCTGGACCATCGAGCCGCTCGCCGCGCGCCTCGCGGCCGGGCACGGGCGCGAGGAGGTCCAGCAGCGGCTCGGCGACATGGTAGAGATCATGGGCCACGCCATGGCGCAGGGTGACTCGCTCACCTTCTCGCGGGCCGACGCCGAGTTCCACTCGCTGCTCATCCAGCTCGCGGGCAACCGGATGCTGGAGCATCTCGCCGGGATCGTGTCGGCCGCGCTCCAGGTCTCCGGCAGCCCCGTCACAGGCTGTGACCGGCCGAACGACGCCTCCATCGCGCACCACGCCCGCATCGTCGACGCCCTCGCCGCGGCCGATGGAGCCGGGGCTGAGGCGGCCATGCGGCAACTTCTCACCGTCCACCCCGAGGTGGAGCGCGTGGTGCCCGCGCCGCGCGAGCACTGACCGCGCACCGAGGGCGGCGCGGTCGGGGGCGTGTGTCCTCTCCTGGCATCGCGTGGCCGGCGAACCATCGCCCGTCGGACCCCGTCGGATCCTTCTGGGACCTGGCGGGGTCCGGCGGTGCGAAGGGGCGGTGAGCCCGTCGGCTGCGGCGATGAGTCCACCGGCTGACCTCCTCTGACCGTATCTGGCCGCTTTTGAGCGCTTACGGGGTGTGACTCGGGCCACGCAGATTGGGCGTAACGCTCTTCGGAACAGCGCGATGACCTAAGAGGTGACAGCCGAGGAGGGAATACGGACGCCGTTTGCGGCGCTGTGCATCTTCCCGGCCCCCGCCCGCGCCGTCGGCCCATCCCCAAGTCGGCGGTCGTCGGTTCCTGTCCACAATGGATGGGGCCGGAAGCCGTTTTCCAACGTTCCGAGAGGTTGTTCGTGTCGGCCAGCACATCCCGTACGCTCCCGCCGGAGATCGCCGAGTCCGTCTCTGTCATGGCGCTCATTGAGCGGGGAAAGGCTGAGGGGCAGATCGCCGGCGATGACGTGCGTCGGGCCTTCGAAGCTGACCAGATTCCGGCCACTCAGTGGAAGAACGTACTGCGCAGCCTCAACCAGATCCTCGAGGAAGAGGGTGTGACGCTGATGGTCAGTGCCGCGGAGCCCAAGCGCACCCGAAAGAGCGTCGCAGCGAAGAGTCCGGCCAAGCGCACCGCCACCAAGACGGTGGCGGCCAAGACGGTGACCACCAAGAAGGCCACCGCCACCGCCGCCTCGGCAGCGTCCGTCGCCGGCGATCCGGCTGAGGACGCGTCCACGACGCCCGCCGCCAAGAAGACGACCGCCAAGAAGGCCGTCGCGAAGAAGACGGTCGCCAAGAAGACGGCGGCCAAGAAGACCACCGCCAAGAAGGACGACGCCGAGCTCGTCGACGACGAGGCCACCGAGGAGATCCCGGGCGCCGGTAAGCCCGGCGAAGAGGAGGAGGAAGGGGCCGAGAACAAGGGCTTCGTCCTCTCCGACGACGACGAGGACGACGCGCCTGCCCAGCAGGTGGCCGTGGCAGGCGCCACCGCCGACCCCGTCAAGGACTACCTCAAGCAGATCGGTAAGGTCCCCCTCCTCAACGCCGAGCAGGAGGTCGAGCTCGCCAAGCGCATCGAGGCCGGTCTGTTCGCCGAGGACAAGCTGGCCAACGCCGACAAGCTCGCCCCCAAGCTCAAGCGCGAGCTGGAGATCATCGCCGAGGACGGCCGCCGCGCCAAGAACCACCTCCTGGAGGCCAACCTCCGTCTGGTGGTCTCTCTGGCCAAGCGCTACACCGGCCGCGGCATGCTCTTCCTGGACCTCATCCAGGAGGGCAACCTCGGTCTGATCCGCGCGGTCGAGAAGTTCGACTACACCAAGGGCTACAAGTTCTCCACGTACGCCACCTGGTGGATTCGTCAGGCGATCACCCGCGCCATGGCCGACCAGGCCCGCACCATCCGTATCCCGGTGCACATGGTCGAGGTCATCAACAAGCTCGCGCGTGTGCAGCGCCAGATGCTCCAGGACCTGGGCCGCGAGCCCACCCCGGAGGAGCTGGCCAAGGAACTCGACATGACCCCGGAAAAGGTCATCGAGGTCCAGAAGTACGGCCGCGAGCCCATCTCGCTGCACACCCCGCTGGGCGAGGACGGTGACAGCGAGTTCGGTGACCTCATCGAGGACTCCGAGGCCGTCGTCCCGGCCGACGCGGTCAGCTTCACGCTCCTCCAGGAGCAGCTGCACTCTGTTCTCGACACCCTGTCCGAGCGCGAGGCGGGCGTCGTCTCGATGCGCTTCGGTCTCACCGACGGTCAGCCGAAGACCCTCGACGAGATCGGCAAGGTGTACGGCGTGACGCGTGAGCGGATCCGCCAGATCGAGTCCAAGACGATGTCGAAGCTGCGTCACCCGTCGCGTTCCCAGGTGCTGCGCGACTACCTCGACTAGGTCTCGGCCGTACGTCGCTGAGGGCCCGACTCCCGAAGGGGAGCCGGGCCCTCAGTTCGTGTGCGGAGTGCGTGCCCGCGCGTACTGGATCACGCTGGGTGTTCCATGACCATCCCGGAGTGAGGAGCGCGCATGCGCCGTCCCTTTGCCTCAGTGCTGGCCCTCGCGGCCGCCGCAGCCCTGATACCGCTCGCGTCCCCCGCTCCGGCGGCGACCGACAGCGTTGTCATCGGCGGCTATCCGGTCGAGATCTCCGAGAGCCCGTGGACGGTGGCGCTGTCCAGCCGTGACCGGTTCGGGGGTACGCGCGCGGGACAGTTCTGCGGAGGAGTGGTGATCGGCCCTTCCACGGTTCTGACCGCGGCCCACTGCCTGGGCGCGGACGTACTGGGGGCGCCGCCGCGCCAAGTACGTGACCTGAAGGTCATCGCGGGCCGCGGGAACCTGCTGTCGAACGACGGCAAGGAGATCCCGGTACGCGACATCTGGGTCAACCCGAACTACGACGGCAATACGAACGCCCGGGACTTCGGCGTGCTCACGCTCGCCGCTCCGCTTCCCGACAGCTCGGTCATCCGTATGGCGCCCTCCAGAGACTCCGCGTACGAGCCGGGTAAGGCCGCCGTGGTCTACGGCTGGGGTGATACGACGGGTGGTGGCGACTACGCCCACAGTCTGCGGGCCGCGCGCGTGAACGTGCTCCCTGACGCCTCCTGTGAGCGGGCCTATCCGGGCAGCTCGGACGGCGCGTACGAGGCGGCGTCCATGCTGTGCGCCGGAGAGGTCGCGGGCGGGCGCGACGCCTGTCAGGGGGACAGCGGCGGGCCGCTGGTCGCCCAGGGGCGGCTCATCGGCCTTGTGTCCTGGGGCAGCGGCTGTGGGCGCGCAGGGAGCCCAGGGGTCTACACGCGGGTCTCGGACGTAGTCCGGACGCTTGGTGGGGGCCGCTGAGGGCGATGGACGCGGTACCCGTGCGGGTGCTCGCTGAGCGCCACGGGCGATGCGGTACGCGTACGAGTGGGCCGCTGAGTACGACGGGCGATGCGGTATGAGTACGGGCGGCCACTCCCTGTGTCCAGAGAGTGGCCGCCCGCTCACCGGCCTGATGCCGGCACTCGCTCGTCGTTGATGCGAAGTGTCAGCGTTCTTCGTCGTTGACGCTCTCGGGAACGGACGTCAGTCGCTCCGTCTCGTCCTGTATCTCAGCGGCGATCTTCTTGAGTTCCGGCTCGAACTTGCGACCGTGGTGGGCGCAGAAGAGCAGTTCTCCGCCGCTCAGGAGGACGACGCGCAGATATGCCTGGGCGCCGCAACGGTCGCAGCGGTCAGCGGCCGTCAGCGGGCTCGCGGGGGTCAGAACAGTAGTCACGTCGCCTCTTCTCTAGCTCGACGAGCTGTCGTACCAGGGTCAACATCCAACCAGGCCGAAAACGTTCCCGCTCGTGGCTTTTCCTCGAAAATTTCTCTCCGGGGCGGCTGTCTGCTGCCGGGTGGCGGCGAATGAGCCGTATTTCGTGTCTTCGTGTCTTACGGGTTCGCGCAGTCTGTCAGGGTCAGTCCTCCCGGCTGGGTTGCCGGTTGTTCATGAGGACGTGCCCGGAGCCTAAATGGTTCATGCCTCGAAGGGAACGTGATATGTACTTCACTCCATCGAGGGATCGAACACCCATGCGACTCTGGACTAGTCTGAGTTCATGCGAGGGTGGCGTTACAACGGCTCTACCAGGCCTCGGTACCCTCTGAGCGGCGACCGAAGCCGGGCCCTTACCCAAAAGGGTCCCACCTGAAATTCAGCGAGGAGCGAACCGCGTGACCGCCGAGACGTCCGTGCCGTCCACAGCGCTGCTGACCGGAGCAGACCGGGACGGTTCCAACTACACCGCGCGGCACCTGCTCGTCCTCGAGGGGCTCGAGGCCGTGCGCAAGCGCCCGGGCATGTACATCGGGTCGACCGACAGCCGCGGTCTGATGCACTGCCTGTGGGAGATCATCGACAACTCCGTGGACGAGGCCCTCGGGGGCTACTGCGACCACATCGAGGTAATCCTGCACGACGACGCCTCCGTGGAGGTGCGGGACAACGGCCGTGGCATCCCGGTCGACGTGGAGCCCAAGACGGGCATGTCCGGCGTCGAGGTCGTGATGACCAAGCTGCACGCCGGCGGCAAGTTCGGCGGCGGCTCGTACGCGGCCTCCGGCGGTCTGCATGGCGTGGGCGCCTCCGTGGTGAACGCGCTCTCCGCCCGCTTGGACGTCGAGGTGGACCGCAGCGGCAACACCCACGCGGTGAGCTTCCGGCGCGGTACCCCGGGAGCGTTCAAGGCGGACGGTCCCGACGCCGCCTTCGACGCTACGAGCGGGCTGCGCAAGCTCAAGCGGATCCCTAAGACCCGCACCGGTACGCGCGTGCGCTACTGGGCCGACCGCCAGATCTTCCTCAAGGACGCCAAGCTCTCCCTGGAGAATCTGCACCAGCGCGCCCGCCAGACCGCGTTCCTGGTGCCGGGCCTGACCATCGTCGTCCGCGACGAGTACGGCCTCGGTGAGGGCGGTAGCAAGGGCGAGGAGTCCTTCCGCTTCGACGGCGGCATCAGCGAGTTCTGCGAGTACCTGGCCACCGACAAGCCCGTCTGCGACGTCCTCCGCTTCTCCGGGCAGGGCACCTTCAAGGAGACGGTCCCGGTCCTCGACGCCCATGGGCAGATGACGCCGACCGAGGTCACGCGTGAGCTCGGCGTCGATGTCGCGATGCGGTGGGGCACCGGCTACGACACGACCCTCAGGTCGTTCGTGAACATCATCGCCACGCCCAAGGGCGGAACCCATGTCGCGGGCTTCGAGCAGGCCGTCACGAAGACCGTCAACGAGGTGCTGCGGGCCAAGAAGCTGCTCCGTGTTGCCGAGGACGACATCGTGAAGGACGACGCGCTGGAAGGCCTGACGGTTGTCGTCACCGTGCGCCTCGCCGAGCCGCAGTTCGAGGGGCAGACCAAGGAGGTGCTCGGTACCTCGGCGGCCCGCCGCATCGTGACCAACGTGGTGTCCAAGGAGCTCAAGGCGTTCCTGACCACTACGAAGAGGGACGCCGCCGCGCAGGCCCGGGTCGTCCTCGAGAAGGCCGTCGCCGCCGCCCGCACGCGGATCGCTGCCCGCCAGCACAAGGACGCGCAGCGCCGGAAGACCGCCCTTGAGTCCTCCTCGCTGCCCGCCAAGCTCGCCGACTGCCGCAGCGACGACGTAGAGCGCAGCGAGCTGTTCATCGTCGAGGGCGACTCCGCGCTCGGTACGGCCAAGCTCGCCCGGAACTCCGAGTTCCAGGCGCTGCTGCCGATCCGCGGCAAGATCCTCAACGTTCAGAAGGCGTCCGTGACGGACATGCTGAAGAACGCCGAGTGCGGCGCGATCATCCAGGTCATAGGAGCCGGGTCCGGGCGGACCTTCGACATCGACGCGGCGCGTTACGGGAAGATCATTCTTCTCGTCGACGCCGATGTCGACGGTGCGCACATCCGGATTCTGCTGCTGACGCTGTTCCAGCGGTACATGCGGCCGATGGTCGAGGCGGGGCGGGTGTTCGCGGCGGTGCCGCCGCTGCATCGCATCGAGCTCAGCCAGCCGAAGAAGGGCCAGGACAAGTACGTCTACACGTACTCGGACCGTGAGCTGCGCGAGACTCTGCTGGAGCTGCAGCGCAAGAACGTGCGGTACAAGGACTCGATCCAGCGCTACAAGGGTCTGGGCGAGATGGATGCCGATCAGCTGGCCGAGACGACGATGGATCCGCGCTATCGGACTCTGCGTCGGATCAACATCTCCGACCTGGAGGCGTCCGAGCAGGTGTTCGACCTGCTGATGGGGAACGATGTGGCGCCGCGGAAGGAGTTCATCTCCAGCTCGGCGGCGACGTTGGATCGGTCGCGGATCGACGCGTAGGGGTTCTGGCGGGGCGGGCGCCTGCCGGTGGGTGGGCTGGGGCAGTGCCGGTACATCGCAAGCCCGTCGCCGGTGGGCATTGCCGTCTGCTGCCACGGCGGGACTTGGCCATAACCACGTAAGCGACGGGCTTGCGATGTACTGGCACTGCCCCTTCCGTGCGCTGGCGCCTGCGGGTGGGGTGGGGGCTGCGCTCAGCACTCCCCCCCCCGGCCCGCCCCTGTCTTTTGTCTTGTTGTCTTGATCTTTTAGGGGCGCGGGGAACTGCGCGACCAGCCCCCACCGTCCCGCAGACGACAAACATCCCGGGTCTTTTCAGGGGCGCGGGGAACGGCGCAGTCTTTTGGGGGTCTGGGGGCGGAGCCCCCAGGAACGGGATGGGACGGGTAGGGGCGGCGGGGGCGATGACCGCTGCGGTCACCCGGCCACGGCGCTCCACCCGTGGGTGGAGAGTCGGGGCGGTCAGGGATCCACCCACGATCCACCCCGGCTCCGATCTGCTGACCAGCCATTTTCCGTAGCGTCGAAGGCGTCGACAGCTCCCGCTGCCGAAACCGCTCTTCCTCGCTCGCGGAGGCCGTGATGTCCGGGCTCGTCAATGCTTTCGTGATCTGCGCCGTTGTCGTGCTGGTGATCGCGCGCCAGTTCCGCACCCGCAGGATCGGCACGGACAGGCGCTGGTGGATCGTGCCCGCCGTCCTGGTCGTAGTGGCGCTGCGCGAGCCCGGATTGATAGACCCCCACCATCACGCGGAGGCGTTCCTCCTGCTCGGTGCGGAGGTGTTCATAGGCTTGGCCACCGGGGCCGGCTGGGCGTGGACCACGCGGATATGGACGGCGCCGGACGGCTCGGTGTGGAGCAAGAGCACCAAGGCCAGCGTGGCCGTCTGGATCGTGGGCATAGGCCTGCGTGTGGGCCTGTTCGGCATCGGCGCCCTGTTCGGCGTGCACCAGCACTCCTCGGCTCTGCTGCTCGCTCTCGCGGCCACCCTGCTGGTCCGCTCCGGCCTCCTGGTCTGGCGTACGCAGTCCCTGCTCCCTGCCAACGGGCAGAGCCCGGCGTACGGTGACGGCCTGGCTCAGGCCCCGTGGAAGGAGCGCGTGTGAGGGAGAACGCGTGGACGCGCTGGCCCTCCCGCGAGGCCCTCTCCCGAGAGGGAGTGCCCACGGCCCGGCGCGCGCTTGCCTGGACGCTGCGCGCCCTAGCCCTCGGCACTCTCATCGCGACCACCTTCACGGACAAAGGCCTGCACGGCTGGGGTACCGCGGCGGGCGTTGCCGGGGTCGTCCTCTGCGCGGTTCTCACGTGGGCCTTCTGGCGGACCACGCTCGCGCACCGTCTGTTGCCCTCCTTGGGGTTGCTCGCACTGCTGCTGGCGATTGCGACGGTGGGGCAGGGTGTCGGCTTCCGGGTACCGGCTCTCGTCCTGTGGTGCGGGTGCGCAGTCAGCGCCATCGAGCGGCTGCCTCTCGCGGCGGCGCTGCCTGCCACCTCTGTGGCGCTGAGTGGGTACGCGGCGGCCAACAACGACGTGTGGCTGACCACCGCGGCCACCGCCGGGGGGCTCGTCCTGGCCGGGTATGTGCTGCGCCTCGACGCGGAGGCGCGGGGGAGCGCGCAGCGGCTCCTGGCCCAGGAGCGCGCCGCGCGCGCGGCCGAGGCGGAGTCGGCGGCGCTGGCGGAGCGGGCCAGGATCGCGAGGGAGATCCACGATGTGCTGGCCCACAGCCTCTCGGCGCAGCTCGTGCACCTGGAGGCGGCCCGGCTGCTCATCGAGCGGGGCGCGGACCGGGACACGATCCTCGAACGGGTCGTGGGGGCACGGGGGATGGCCCGCGAGGGGCTCGCGGAGACCCGGCAGGCGCTCTCCGCGCTGCGAGGCGAGATGTCTCCGCTGGAGGACTTCCTCAGCGAACTCGTCGCCACGGCCGACGGCGCCGACGTCACCGTTACGGGCGAACGCCGGCTGCTGCGCGCCGAGGCCTCGCAGGCGGTGCGCAGAGTCGCGCAGGAGGCCCTGACGAACGTGCGCAAGCACGCTCCGGGCGCCAAGGTCCATGTACGGCTGGACTACGGAGTGCACGAAGTGACGCTGGACGTACGGGACTCGGGCGGGACGCCGGGCGAGCTCAGCAGCTCGGGAGCCGGGTACGGTCTGCTGGGCATGCGGGAGCGTGCCGAGCTGCTGGGTGGCTCGTTGGAGGCCGGGCCGGACGAGGAGGGGTTCGTGGTGACGCTGAAGGTGCCCGTATGACGGAGGCGGTGGAGGCGGGCAGGAAGCCGGCGCGGGTCGTGGTGGCGGACGACCAGACCGTGGTGCGTGAGGGCATTGTGATGCTGCTGGGTCTGCTGCCCGGGATCGAGGTCGTCGGAGCGGCCGGGGACGGGAACGAGGCCGTGGCGCTTGTCGCCGAACTCGCCCCGGACGTCGTGCTGATGGATCTGCGGATGCCCCGCTGTGACGGTGTCGAGGCGACCCGGCGCATCCGCACCGAGCACCCTGGGACGCAGGTCGTCGTGCTCACGACGTACGCGGACGACGAGTCGCTGTTTCCCGCGCTCAGAGCGGGGGCTCGCGGCTATCTCACCAAGGACGCGGGAGGCGACGAGATCGTACGGGCGGTGGAGAGCGTGCTGTCCGGGGATGCGGGACTCTCGCCGAGCATCCAGCGGCGGCTGCTGGAGCGGCTGTCGGAGCCGGAACCCGGACCGGTCCTGCCTCCGGAGGCGCCGGACGGGATCACCGCGCGCGAGACCGAGGTGCTTCTGCTGATCGCGGAGGGGCTCAGCAACCAGGAGATCGCCCGCAAGCTGCATGTCTCCACGGCCACCGTGAAGACCCACATCAACAACCTCTTCGCCAAGACGGGGCTGAAGGACCGTGCTCAAGCAGTCCGTTACGCCTATGGGAAGGGTCTCGTACGGCCACCGGCCGGCTGAGTCACCTGATGGGGTGAAGAGCACGGAGAGAAGAGTCCGGGATCTTCCCGATCTGCCCATCCTTGGGCACGTGGCCGAAACGGGCCGCGGACAAGGAGAGTTCGGTGGAGAAGCACGACGGCGGCGACACCGGGGAGGTCCGGTTCGACGACCCCTGGTACGACGCGCTCGCCTCCGGCTGGGGTGAGCTGGACGGCACGGGTGCGCCCGCTCCCGCCGTGCCGGCCGCGCGCTCGGAGCACGAAGGGCGGGCGGGCGGTGCGGCCGACGTCTATCTGGAGGTGCAGCGCAGCGCGGCCTTCCAGGAAGTGCGCAGCCGCTACCGGAGGTTTGTGGTCCCGGGCGTCGCCGTGTTCTTCACCTGGTACGTGGGCTATGTGGTGACCGCGACGACGGCGCCCGGGTTCATGGCCCGGCCCGTGGCAGGCGCTGTGAACGTGGCGCTGCTCGCGGGGCTCGGGCAGTTCCTCACGACGTTCCTGTTCACCTGGGCGTACGCGCGGCATGCGCGGCTGCGCAGGGACCGGGCCGCGCTCGATCTGCGCTGGGACACCCAGGAGCTGACGCGCAACGTCAGAGGTGGTGAGCGGTGACCGACAACCATCAGACGCTGGCGCTGCTGCTGTTCAGCGCGTTCGTGGCGGTGACGCTGGCGATCACGACGTGGGTGAGCCGCAACCGCCATGGTTCGGCGGAGGAGTTCTATGCCGGCGGGCGGCTGTTCTCTCCGATGGAGAATGGTTTTGCCATCTCCGGCGACTACATGTCGGCGGCTTCCTTCCTGGGCGTCACGGGGCTCATCTCGCTCTACGGGTACGACGGGATGCTGTACGTCGTGGGGTTTCTCGTCGCCTGGCTCGTGGTGCTGTTCCTGGTGGCCGAACTGGTGCGCAACTGCGGGCGGTTCACGCTCGCGGACGTGGTCGCGGCCCGGATGAGCGAGCGGCCGGTGCGGATCGCGGTGGGAACTTCCTCGGTGACCGTGTCCGTTCTGTATCTGGTGGCGCAGATGGTCGGAGCGGGCAGCCTGGTCGCGCTGCTTCTCGGGGGTACGAGCGAAGCCGCGCGGAACTGGACGGTGATCGGCGTCGGCGCGCTCATGGTGATCTATGTGTCGCTGGGAGGGATGCGGGCCACCACGTGGATTCAGATCGTCAAGGCCGTCCTGCTGCTGGGCGGGGCCATCGCCCTGACCGTGCTCGTCCTGGTGCGATTCCACGGAGACATCAACCAGTTGCTGCGTTCGGCGGCGCAGCGCAGTGGACACGGCGCGGCGTTCCTGGCGCCCGGGCTGAAGTACGGCGGGGGCTGGACGGCGCGCTTCGACTTCATCAGCCTGGGGCTCGCGCTGGTGCTCGGCACGGCCGGGCTGCCGCACATCCTGTCCCGGTTCTACACCGTGCCGACCGCGCGGGCCGCGCGGCGCTCGGTGGTCTGGGCGGTCGGGCTCATCGGGGGCTTCTACCTGATGACGATCGTGCTGGGCTTCGGCGCGGCCGCAGTCGTCGGCCCGGACGCGGTGCGCGGGTCGAACGCGGCGGGGAACACTGCGGTTCCGCTGCTCGCGCTCGATCTGGGCGGCGGTGCCAACTCAACGGGAGGAACGGTTCTCTTCGCGATCGTCGCCGCCATCGCCTTCGCCACCATCCTGGCGGTCGTCGCCGGAATCACCCTCGCGTCCTCGGCGTCCGTGGCCCATGACCTGTACGCGTCGCTGCGCCGCCGGCACGCGAAGCCGCGCAGCGAGGTGGCCGTGGCGCGGGCGGCGGCCGTCGGGATCGGTGTCGTCGCGATCGCCCTCGGGCTGCTGGCCCGCGATCTCAACGTGGCCTTCCTGGTCGGCCTCGCCTTCGCGGTCGCCGCGTCCGCGAACCTGCCGGTGCTGCTGTACTCGCTGTTCTGGCGGTCTTTCACGACGCGAGGCGCGGTGTGGGCCGTATACGGCGGCCTGGTGCCCGCGCTGGGGCTCGTGCTGCTGTCCCCGGTGGTGTCGGGGAGCCCCGAATCGTTGTTTCCGAGCGTGGACTTCCAGTACTTCCCGCTGCAGAACCCGGGGCTCGTCTCGATCCCCCTGGGCTTCCTCGCGGGCTGGCTCGGCACCGTCACCTCGGCGGAGCCGCCGGACGAGGCCAAGCACGCCGAGACCGAGGTGCGCGCCCTTACCGGGGCCGGGGCGGTCTGAGGGGCCTGAGGGCGCCTCCAGGGGGCGTACGGAGCCAGCAGGGGGCCGCGCCTCCATCGACGTACGCCATGGATCTCTAGGGCGCCACCCACGCGTACCGATGCTCCGGACGCCCCGTGTCCCCGTACTTGAGCGAGAGGCGCAGGCGGCCGGCCTGTTCGAGGTGGCGCAGATAGCGTTGGGCGGTGGATCGGCTCAGGCCGGTCTCGGCGGCCACCTCATGGGCCGACAGCGGGTGGCTCGCGCGGTGCAGTACATCGCAGATGAGGTCCGTGGTCGGCTCCGAGTGACCGCTGGGCAGTCCCGGTGACGAGGGCGCGGGCGTGGTCCGCAGGGCGCCGAAGATCCGGTCGACCTGCTCCTGACCGGCCACGCCACGGCCGCCCACCCGGTCGACGGTGCGGCGCAGGGCGGCGTACGAGTCGAGGCGGGTGCGCAGGGCGGCGAAGGTGAACGGCTTGACCAGATAGTGCAGGGCGCCCAGGCGCATCGCCGTCTGCACGGTGGCCACGTCACTGGCCGCGGTGATCATGATGACATCGGTGCCATGGCCGCGTTCGCGCATCCGGTGGACCAGTTCGAGGCCCGTCTGGTCGGGCAGATAGTGGTCGAGCAGCACCAGGTCGATGGGCGCGCGCTCGACGGCGGCCAGGGCCTGGGCAGCACTGTGCGCGCGGGCGGCCACCCGGAATCCGGGAACCTTCCCCACGTACTTCGCGTTGATCTCAGCGACGCGGAAGTCGTCGTCCACGACCAGGACGTCAATCATCGGGCCTCTTTCCCTCAAGGCCTGGCGAGCGTTAAGCCCGTGTTTCGGCTCCGCTGTTTGTAGCGCGAGCAAAACGAGCACAACAGGCTGTTGCAGGCAAAAGAACTCCATGCGCTCAGAAGACTGCTGCTGTGGCCCGGGCCACATCTACGGTCCCGGGCCATGAGCGCAGACACCAGCCCCGCCATCGAGCTGCGGGGCGCGAGCAAGATCTTCAAGACCCCGTCAGGGGGTCTGCACACGGCGGTCAGGGAGCTGGACCTGACCATCGGCCGTGGCGAGTTCGTGGCCGTCGTCGGCCCCACCGGCTGCGGAAAGTCGACCACGCTGACCCTGGTGAGCGGTCTCGAAGAGCCCACCGAGGGCGAGGTCCTGGTCGCCGGCGAGCCGGTCGCCGGCGTCGGCGACAAGGTCGGCTTCGTCTTCCAGCAGGACGCCACCTTCCCCTGGCGTACGGTCCTGTCGAATGTGATGGCGGGACCCCGCTTCCGCGGCGTGCCCAAGGCGGAGGCCAAGCGGAAGGCCCGTGAATGGCTTGCCCGAGTCGGGCTCGCGGCCTTCGAGGACCGCTATCCGCACCAGCTCTCCGGCGGCCAGCGCAAGCGTGTCGCCCTCGCCGCGACCTTCGTCAACGACCCCGAGATCCTGCTGATGGACGAGCCCTTCTCGGCGCTCGACGTACAGACCAGGGCCCTGATGTCGGACGAGCTGCTCGAACTGTGGGAAGGCACGGGCGCCTCGGTCGTCTTCGTCACCCACGACCTGGAGGAGTCCATCGCGCTCGCCGACAGGGTCGTCGTGATGACCGCGGGACCCGCCACGGTGAAGCAGGTCTTCGACATCGATCTGCCGCGGCCGCGCAAGGTCGAAGCGGTGCGCCTGGAGCCGCGGTTCATCGAGATCTACCGCGAGATCTGGGAATCGCTCGGCGAAGAGGTCCGCATCACCCGCGAGAGGGGTGCGGCGAATGTCGCCTGACATCATGCCCGAGGCCGTTGTCGCCCTGACGATGACCGAGCCCGGCAACAAGGGGCGCGCACACTCCCGCGCCCGTGCCGCCCGCAGACGCAAGGCCGTCGTCGTCGCCGCCCGCGCACTGCTCCTGGTCACCGTGCTCGGCCTGTGGGAGGTGTTCGCGCGGGCCAAGGTCATCGATCCGTTCAACTTCTCGATGCCGTCGAAGATCTGGGACCAGATCTACACGTGGGTGATGCACGGGACCGCGCTCGGATCCTTGGGGGAGCAGGTCTGGTACACGCTCCACGAAGCGCTGCTCGGCTGGGTCATCGGTGTGATCGCCGGTGTGGTCTTCGGCATCGCGCTGGGGCGGATCGCCTTCCTCGCCGATGTCTTTGGTCCATACATCAAGGTGCTCAACTCAATACCCCGGATCATCCTTGCGCCCATCTTCGTGATCTGGTTCGGGCTCGGACCGGCCTCCAAGGTCGCGTCGGCCGTGGTGCTCGTCTTCTTCCCGGTCTTCTTCAACGCCTTCCAGGGTGCCCGGGAAGTCGACCGCAACCTCGTGGCCAACGCCCGGATCCTGGGCGCGAGCGACCGCCGGGTGACGCTTCAGGTCGTCATCCCGTCCGCCACCTCGTGGATCTTCACCAGCCTCCACGTCAGCTTCGGCTTCGCGCTCATCGGCGCCATCGTCGGCGAGTACATCGGTGCCACCAAGGGCATCGGCCTGCTCGTCGCGCAGTCGCAGGGCACCTTCAACGCGGCTGGTGTGTACGCCGCGATGGTCATCCTCGCGGTCGTCGCCCTGCTGGCCGAGGGACTGCTGACCTTCGCCGAGCGCCGCATCTTCCGGTGGAAGCCGTCGGACTCCGACCGCTGACCCCGTCGTACCCACCAACTCCTCCCTCCCACCAGCTCACAAGGACGTGACCCACCATGCGCAAGACCGCCAGATACTCCGCGCTGGCAGCCGCCGGTCTGCTCGCCCTCACCTCGCTCACCGCCTGCGCCAACGACGCCGCCAGCTCGACGGCCGACTCCGGCAGCAACGGGGGTGGCGGCAAGGGTGAAAACGTCAAGATCATGGTCGGTGGCCTGGACAAGGTCATCTACCTGCCCGCGATGCTCACGCAGCGGCTCGGCTACTTCAACGACGAGGGTTTGGATGTCCAACTTCTGAGCGAGCCGGCCGGTGTTCAGGCCGAGACGGCCCTGGTCTCCGGACAGGTGCAAGGAGCCGTCGGTTTCTACGATCACACCCTGGATCTGCAGACCAAGGGCAAGTCCGTGGAGTCCGTGGTGCAGTTCTCGCAGGCGCCCGGCGAGGTCGAGATCGTCTCCAAGAAGCGTGCGGACGACATCACGTCGCCCAAGGACTTCAAGGGCAAGAAGCTCGGCATCACCGGGCTCGGCTCCTCGACCGACTTCCTCACGAAGTACCTCGCGGTCAAGAACGGTGTGAAGGTCAGCGAGTTCACGCCGGTCGCCGTCGGCGCCGGACCGACGTTCATTTCCGCCCTCCAGCAGGGGGCCATCGACGGCGGCATGACGACGGACCCGACCGTCGCCACGGTCCTGCAGAAGGACCTCGGCAAGGTGCTCATCGACATGCGTACGCCGCAGGGGTCGCAGGAGGCGCTCGGCGGGCCGTACCCCTCGTCCAGCCTCTACATGCAGACGGACTGGGTGAACAGCCACAAGGAGACGGTCCAGAAGCTGGCCAACGCCTTCGTGAAGACCCTCAAGTGGATGTCCGCGCACACCGCCACCGAGATCGCGGCCAAGATGCCCGCCGACTACTCACAGGGCAGCAAGACGCTCTACGCCTCGGCGATCCAGAGCACGCTGCCGATGTTCACCGAGGACGGTGTGATGCCCCAAGACGGCCCCGAGACCGTCGAGAAGGTCCTCAAGGCGTTCAACCCCAACATCCAGAACGCCAACGTGGACCTGAGCAAGACGTTCACCACGGAGTTCGTGAAGAAGGCGGCCACAGGCTGAGTCCGTGGCCCAGGCCATCGCGGACGAGTCCGTGAAGAGGGCCACCGGCTGAGTCACCCCGGCGCGCGTACGGCTGTTCTCCCCTGACAGCCGTACGCGCGCGGGGGCGCGGTCGCTTCCCCCGCCTTCCTCGGCCGTGCCCTCAGGCGCGGGTCGCCCAGACGTAGCGATGCTCCGGGCGGCCCGCGTCGCCGTATTTGAGGGTCAGCCTGGCCCTCCCCGTGCGCTCCAGGAGCTTCAGATAGCGTTGGGCGGTCTGCCGGCTCAGTCCGGTCACCTCCGCGATCTCCTGGGCCGACAGGGGGCCCTCGGCGTTCACCAGGGCGCGGCGTACGAGCTCCGCGGTCGTGGGGGAGTGGCCTTTCGGCAGATCCGGCTCCGCGCTCGCCGACAGGGCGCCGAAGATCCGGTCCACCTCGGACTGCTCGGCCTCGCCGCCGCCGTCGAGAGTGCGGCGCAGATCCGCGTACGCCTCCAGTTTGGCGCGCAGGCCCGCGAAGGCGAACGGCTTGACCAGGTACTGGAGTGCGCCCTGCCGCATCGCCGCCTGGACGGTCGAGATGTCACGTGCCGCGGTCACCATGATCACGTCGGTCTGGTGGCCGCGCCGACGCATCTCCTGGACGACCGCTAGGCCCGTCTCGTCCGGCAGATAGTGGTCCAGGAGAACCAGGTCCAGATGGGGCAGCGCCTCCATCCGGCGCAGCGCCTCGGCCGCGCTGTGCGCCTCGCCCGCGACATGGAAGCCCGGAACCTTCTCCACGTAGGCGGCATTCACGCGCGCGACCCGGGTGTCGTCGTCCACGACCAGGACCTCGATCATCGCGACTCCTCCTTGGCGTCCGTGGCGTTCTTGGCTTCCGTGACAGCGCTGGGGGTCTCCAGGGAGGGGGTCGGTATCGGCACGAGCCGGGGTTCGGGTTCCGGCGCGAGGCGCGATTCCGGTGGGGTCGGTTCCTGCCGCTCCGGCGCGAGCGCGGGCACCGTCAGCGCCTCCGGTTCCGGTGCGAGCCCCGGCTCGGTCAGTGCCTCCGGCAGTACGACCGTGAACTCCGCGCCCCCGCCGTCCGCCTCGGCCACCTCCGCGCTGCCACCCTGCCGCTCGGCGAGTCGGCGTACCAAGGAGAGGCCTATTCCGCGCTTGCCGTGCGCCGGGGGCTTCTTGGTGGTCCACCCGTCGGTGAAGATCAACTGCCGCCGCTCCTCCGGGATTCCGGGCCCGGTGTCCCGTACCCGCAGTACGGCGGTACGCCCCTCGGCGCGCAATTCGACCTCCACGCGCGCGTGCGGTGTGCCCGCGACGGCGTCGAGGGCGTTGTCGACGAGATTCCCGACGACGGTCACCAGACCCCTCGGGTCGATCAACCGGTCCGGCAACATCGTTCCGTCCGAGATCCACAGGGCCACACCGCGCTCGGCCGCGACGGTCGCCTTGCCGACCAGCAGGGCGGCGAGCAGCGGATCGTGGATCTTCTCGGTGACCTGTTCGGCGGTGACCCTGTGGTCGCCGACCACCTCTCCGACGAACTCCACGGCATCGTCGTACATCTCCAGTTCGAGCAGCCCCAGGAGCGTGTGCATACGGTTGGCGTGCTCGTGGTCCTGCGCGCGCAGGGCGTCGATCAGGCCACGCGTGGAGTCGAGCTCGCGGCCGAGCTGCTCCAGCTCCGTGCGGTCGCGCAGCGTGGCGACGGCACCCCCGTCGTCGGTGGGCATCCGGTTGGCGACCAGGACGCGCTGCCCGCGGACGGTAAGCAGATCGGTGCCGGTGACGCGTCCGGCCAGCACATCGGTCGTACGTCCCGGACCGAGCGCGTCGTCGAGCGGCTGCCCGATGGCCTCGGCGTCGACGCCGAGCAGCCGTTGCGCCTCGTCGTTGAGGAGGCGAACGCGGCCGCCGCGGTCCAGGGCGACGACGCCCTCCCGGATGCCGTGCAGCATCGCCTCGCGCTCCGCGAGCAGTGCGGAGATGTCGGAGAAGGCCAGGTCACGGGTCTGCCGCTGCACCCGTCGGGAGATCAGATACGCGGCCAGCGCACCGACGGCCATGGCTCCGCCCGCGTACCCGAAGAGCCCCGGGATGGCGTCGATCAGCCGGGCGCGCACGCTGTCGTACTTGATGCCGACCGAGACGGCGCCGATGATGTCGCCGTCGACGCCGCGCAGGGGCACCTTGCCGCGGGCCGAGCGGCCCAGCGTGCCGGTGTCGATCTCCATGACGTCCTTGCCGCTCAGGGCCTCGCGCGGGTCGGTCGAGACCGGCTTGCCGATCTCCGTCGGATCGCGGTGCGACCAGCGGATGCCCTTCATGTCCATGACTACGACGTACTCGGCCCCGCTGGCCTTCCGGATCCGCTCGGCCTCGGCCTGCACGGGCCCGTCCACGGACGGTCGCGTGGTCCGGAGGTCCTCGGCTATCTGCGGCTGGACCGCGGTGGTCTGCGCGATCGCGAGTGCGCGGCGCATCGCCTGGTCGTCCAGCTGTGCGCTGAGCGGCGCGAGGAACAGTCCGGTGGCGAGGACGGCGACTCCCGCCGCGATCGCCACCTGCATCAGCAGCACCTGCGAGAACACCCGCCGCGGCAGACCGAGGCGCAGTCGTCGTGCGGGGGGAGTGGGGCTCATGCCTATGACGGTACGGGGGCGGGCGAGCCCTGCCGTAGGGAGTGTGGCGTGGATCTCCTGACCGTCAGGTGTGGAAGCCGTGCGGGAGGGATACGGCTACGCAGCCGATGAACGCCGGATCCGCCGTCAGCAGGGCACGGCGAGCGCCGTCCGCGCCAGCTCCCGCACCGCCACCACGTCCATCCGGGCAGGCGACCCCAGCACCGAACCGCAGCTCTCCGGGCGGGGCGGCAGCGAGGCGCCCTGCGCGACGCTGACGCGCCACAGACGGCCGTCGGTGTGGGCGACGGTGACCTCCCAGCGCGGCGCGGTGCCGTCCGTACGGACCACGGTCAGGGCGTCGGCGGCGTACTCCCCCGTGGCCTTACGCACGGCCAGCTCGGCCGCCTGGCCCGGTCGCTCCCACGCGGAGCGCCCGCGGCAGCCCTCGGTGACCACGCGGCCCTCCCGGACGCCCTGGAGGGCTTCCTTGACGGCGTGGGCCTCGGCGCGCCCGTACGCGTATCCGTACGGCAGGACGAGCAGCGTGGGCGAGAAGCGGTGACCGCCCAGATGGGTGACCTCCCAGACGCCCTCCACCCCGGAGGTGGCGAGCTCGGCCGCGAGCGGGCGTCCGAGCAGGGCGCAGCAGCGGTCGCGCTTGCCGTTGGTGCAGACGAGAGCGAGCGGGTCCCCTGTGTGGGGCCGGCCCTGAAGAACCGTCTCGAAGGTATGCGGGTCACCCATGCCCAAGGCGGCGAAGTCGAGGTTGAGCACCTGCTCGGGGTCGGACGTCATGGCGCTGTGCAGCCATACGTTTCCCGGAGTGGTGTGGGCTACATACACATGGCGCTCCGCGAGCGTGCCGCAGTCGGCATGCCGTCCGGGGCGGCGGATGAGTGCGATCCGTACGCCGGTGCCCTCCGCGGCCGCTTCGAGAGCGCGGCCGAGCACGGGGTCCAGGTGGCTCTCGGTGAGCGCCTTGGCGCCCCAGGGCCCGGGCTGCTCGATCAGCAGCCATGTCCTCGCGGTGGCGGCGGTCCCCGCGAGGGGCTCGTCGAGGTCCCGCGACGCCGTCGTGCACGTACTCACAGAGGTGAGCCTAACCTGACTTGCGCCGGGGCGACTTCCGATCGCGTGGATGGGGGCGCGTTTGGGGCGCCCTCGGCGCACGGCGGGGCGTGGGGGCGTGCGGACGGGGAGCGGATGGGTTGGGCGCGCTTCCACGTACCGACCGACTCCGCCGGAAGTGGCTGTGAGGGCCGCGCGCCCGCCTACCGCCCCAACGGGCCGGGGAGTGGCTGCGGAGGTCGTTCGCCCACGTATCGGCCGCTCGGGCGCATGCGCAGCGGGCGTTCCTCGTACTCCTCCAAGGTGTGAGCGATCCAGCCCGCCGTCCGGGCGATGGCGAAGATCGTCTCGCCCGCGGACGCGGACATGCCGGAGGACACGGTGAAGACGGCGAGCGCCAGGTCGACGTTGGCGTGCAGGGGCGTGTGGCGGGCGGTCGTGGTCACGATGTCGCGGGCGGCAGCCAGGGCGGGCGCCGCGCCGGGCATGTCCTCCAGGAGGGTGAACAGGGCACGCGCGCGTGGATCCTCGCCGGGGTAGAGCCGGTGCCCCAGTCCGGGAACACGGCGCCCGGCGCGCAGCTCGTCCGCGACCACGGGCGCCGCGCTGCCCAGGTCCAGGACGTCAAGGAGCAGCCGGTGGGCGAGCCCGCTGGCCGCGCCGTGCAGCGGGCCCTCGAGCACGCCGAGGCCCGCCGACACGGCGGCGTACGCGTGGGCCCGGGCCGACGCGGCGACCCGGACCGCGAGCGTCGAGGCGGCCAGGTCGTGGTCGACGAGCAGCCCAAGTGCCGTGTCCAGTACGCGCAGTGACGCGTCGTCGGGCGTACGGCCGGAGAGCCGTCCCCAGAGGCGGTGGGCCAGCGGGCCCTCGTCGCGGTGGTCGTGCCGCAGGGGCGGAAGCGCGGCGACGAGGGTGGGGATCAGGGTGCGTCCGGTGCCGAGGACGGCGTCCTCGGAGAGGTCGAAGCGCAGCGGGTCGGCGGCCGCGGCGGCGATCGCGGCGACGCGCAGCCGGTCGGTCGGGCCGCTGTGCTCGGGCAGCGCGTCGACGGTACGGCGGGCGACGTTCACCGACGCCTCCGGGGCGGTGAACGTGACGCCGGGCCGCAGCTCTCCGGTCCACAGCCATTCGGCGATCTCTTCGTAGGAGTACCGCGCGGCCAGTTCGGTCGCGTCGACGCCACGGAAGTAGTACCGGTCCTTGTCGATCAGGGTGATGCGGGTACGGACCGAGAGCTCGCCGCCGGTGCTGGAACTCCCGCCGGTCTCCCGCCTGTTGCGCCGTGCGAGCGACTCCACCTCCTTGGCGTCGAATGTGCTCCCGCGCCCTCCGGGGTCGCGTCGGCTGCTGAGCTGACCGCGGCTCACATACGCGTACACGGTCTCGGGCTTCACACCGAGCAGCTCGGCGGTCTCCTTGGTGCTGAGCCGTCGGCCTTCGAGCCCTGGCGTTGCCGCTTCTCGATCCCTCATGGGCGCCACCGTATCCGTGTATCGGCATATTGATCGAATCAATATTGACAGGAAATGAGTCAAGCATGGACAGTCGAATCAAGTCCAGGGAGGAAACATGCCGATCAACCGAGCCGCGTCCACCTCTGTCGACGTACCGCGAGGACTCGCGGGCGTCGTCGTCACCGACACCGAACTGGGTGACGTCAGGGGGCTGGAGGGCTTCTACCACTACCGCCAGTACTCGGCCGTCGAACTCGCGCAGACCCGCGGCTTCGAGGACGTCTGGCATCTGCTGGCCCACGGCGAACTGCCCGACGCGGCACAGCTCGCCGCCTTCACCGCACGGACCGCTCGGCTGCGCCGGCTGCCGGACGAGGTGCGCGCCGCGCTGCCCGCGATCGCCGCGGCGACGGGAATGTCGGGACCGCTCGCCGGTCTGCGCACCGCGTTGTCGCTGTTCGGCGCCTCGTTGGGGTTCCGGCCCGTGTACGACATCGATGCCGACCGGCGCCGAGCGGACACCCTCGCGGCGTCCGCGGCCGTACCGACGCTGCTCACCGCGCTGTATCGGCTCGGGCAGGGGCTGGAGCCTGTGGAGCCGAGGGAGGACCTCGCGTACGCCGCCAACTACCTGTACATGTTGACGGGGTCGGAGCCGGATGCCGCATGTGCCCGTGCGGTCGAGCAGTACTTGATTTCCACCATTGATCACGGATTCAATGCATCAACGTTCACAGCCCGGGTGATCGCATCGACGGGCGCGGACGTCGCGGCGTGCCTCGTGGGCGCGGTCGGCGCCCTTTCAGGGCCTCTCCATGGTGGCGCCCCCAGTCGCGCCCTGGACACCCTCGACGCGATCGGCACCCCCGACCGCATCGACCCGTGGATCCGCGATCGCGTCCTCGCGGGCGAGCGCATCATGGGCTTCGGGCACCCCGTCTACCGTACGGAGGACCCGCGTTCGCGCATGCTCCGCGGCATCGCGCAACGGTTCGGCGGCCCGTTGGTCGACTTCGCCGTCCAGGTCGAACGCCAGGTGGAAGCGATACTGGCCGAGCTCAAGCCCGGCCGTGAACTCCACACCAACGTCGAGTTCTACGCCGGCGTCGTCATGGAACTCTGCGGCCTGCCCCGCGAGATGTTCACCCCCACCTTCGCGGCGGCCCGTGTGGTCGGATGGAGTGCCAACATCCTGGAACAGGCGCAGGACCCGAAGATCATTCGGCCGGCGGCGCGGTATGTGGGGCCGGCGGCGCCGGTGGCGGTGCCGCAAGCGGCCTGAGGGGTGCCGGACACGCATGAGGTCCGGCACCGATCGGTGCCGGACCTCACGAAGCTGTCGTCGAGCGCCGCTGGGCGGGTGGGCGCCGGGCTGCTCGGTCTGTCCCTGGGCGGAGGGGTTGGTGCGCGGGACGCGAACGGTGCGTGGAGGTGCGGGCGGGGAGAGCGTGTCTTCTGGAGGTGAGCCTCAACGGGGTGACCGGGGGGACCTCAACAGTTGACGAGTCTGTCCATGCGGAGCCCTGCGGCCTTCACGCGTCGGGGATGTCGGCTTTCGCGCGCACGAGCGTCTCCCGGCTGACGATCACGATCCGCTCGTAGTCCGCTCGCGCGGCATCGGCGGGAAGCTCACCATCGAGTGCCGCAGTGGCTTCGGTCCCGATGACGGCGAAGTTGCCGTCACTGAGCTCGAAGATATCGGGGCAGGTCTCGCCGGACAGGCTGCCTCGTTCGCGGGGGGACGCACCGATGCGGCGCACGATCTTCAAGGTTCTGGTCCTCGCCTCTAGACGTGAAGGACCCCGGTCCTCGCACTGCTGGGCAGTCGAAGGCCGGGGGCCAGGTTAACCCGATACGGGCGGGGCCAGGGTAAACCTTTGATTGTTTCCGTTGTGGGAAGACTGGCGTTACTCCTCGGGCGGTTCGCCTACGACCCACCACCGTTCGGTGTCTGCCTCATCCAGATCGTGGATGAGCGCATCCACCATCTGACCTACTCGGGCTTCCTCCGAAGCGTCCTTGAGGCTCGCGCGATGGCGGCGCGTCGCGTCCCAGTAGTCTCGAAAGATCGCGCTCTGGCAGATCACTCGAAGATGCCCATGCAGCTCTTCCCAGTTGACGACCCCCACCCGGTAGGCGAGCAGGGCGTTGGTGTACATCGCGTTGGCGAAGAGATACTGACGCCGCTTGGTCGGGTCCACCTCGTCGATGGTGCTCAGGACCTCGGCGAGATCCGGATCGTCCAGAGCCTTGTCGAGCAGATACGCCTGAAGGCGTTGTTGCTCCGCAAGCCTCGCGTCCCGATCGGCGTTCCGTTCTACCTGCGCGACCCGCAGGCGAAGTGCCTCGAACCGTCGCTGTTGAGCGGCCAGGACCACGAGGATCCCGACCGCGAGCCCTGCCGTTGCGGCAGAACTCAACCCCCGTATCCCAAAGTTCTGTGTGACCATGTCAACCCCCGAATCAGGCGACCGTCCGCCGGTCGTCGGGTGCGGGGCGACAGGGAGCGGACCGGCGAGCGGTGGGCGGCGCGCTTGCCGTCTCCCAGTTTTGCCGAGCGGCTCTGATCGGCAGGGAGGCGGAGAGGAGGCGCACGGAGGGAAGTGCGGGTCGCGTTTCCCGGCGCCATGTCCAACGTGTGCCCCGCGAGCGCCGCTAACAATCGTTCACTTCGGGGCGATTCCTCCCGCTCGTATGCTGGGTCGGCATTCTTTCCTCGTACGAGTGCCGGTGCGTGCGCCGTCCTCGTACAGGAGCCGGTCCGCGAGCCGGTGTACGCATCGGTGTGAAAGAGGTCGCCCGTTGAGCCAGCCCAGTCCGCAGCAGATCCAGATCGGGCCGATCCAGGTCGGGCAGATCCCCGTTGTCGTCCTCGCCGGGTTCCTCGGGTCGGGGAAGACCACACTGCTCAATCACCTGCTGCACCACAGCGGCGGCAGTCGGATCGGAGCCGTCGTCAACGACTTCGGCGCGATCGAGATCGATGCCATGGCGGTGGCCGGGGCGCTGGGGGATTCCACCGTTTCCCTGGGGAACGGGTGTCTGTGCTGTGCGGTCGACGCCAGTGAGCTCGATGAGTATCTGGAGCGGCTTGCCCGGCCCTCGGCAGGTATCGACGTCATCGTCATCGAGGCGAGCGGGCTCGCCGAGCCCCAGGAGCTCGTGCGGATGGTCCTCGCGAGTGAGCATCCGCGGATCGTGTACGGCGGGCTCGTCGAGGTCGTCGACGCCGTCGAGTTCGACGCAACGCGCGTGAAGCATCCCGAGATCGAGCGGCATCTCGCACTCGCCGACCTTGTCGTGGTCAACAAGGTCGACAGGGCGGCGGACGGTGAGCGGGTGCTCCGCGCCGTGCGAGAGCTCGCCGACCGTGCCGCTGTCGTGCCCGCCACCTATGGCCGCATCGATCCCGAGTTCCTCTTCGACTGCCGGCCGAGCGAGGAGCGCATCGGGCAGCTGTCCTTCGACGATCTCCACCGGCACGACGATGGCGATCAGCAGAGCCATGACGAGCACCTGCACTCCGCCTACGAATCCCTCTCCTTCAGCTCCGAAGTGCCCCTCGACCCCCGGCGGTTGATGGACTTCCTCGACAGCAGGCCCGAGGGGCTCTACCGCATCAAGGGGTACGTCGATTTCGGCGTCCAGGACAGCGTCAACCGGTATGCCGTGCATGCCGTCGGGCGGTTCCTGCGCTTCTATCCGGAGCCCTGGGCCCGTGCCGAGGCGCGGCTCACCCAGCTCGTCCTGATCGGCTCCGGCATCGACCTGGCCGCTCTGACCAAGGAGCTGGAGGCGTGCAAAGAGGACGCCCCACACGCCGACGAGCACAGCATGTGGGGCGTCCTGCGCTACGTACAGGAGCCGAGCCCGGAGGGCTGACCCGAGTCCGCGGGCCGGCCAGGGGTTACACCGGGCCCGCCACCACCGCCACCGTCTTCGCCAGCGACACGCCCGAGCCGTCCCGGCGCGGGTCCATCTCCGGCAGCTCGGCGGGCGTGCCGTTCCGCTGCGCGGCCCGCGCCGGTGCCGGGCCGGCCCAGCCCAGCGACAGGCAGTCCTCGCCCTTCAGGAACCGCTGGCAGCGCACGCCGCCCGTGGCGCGGCCCTTGCGCGGGTACTGGTCGAACGGGGTGAGCTTGGCCGTGGTCTGGACGGAGTCGTCCAGCGTGCCGCGCGAGCCCGCCACCGTGAACACCACCGCGTCCACCGCCGGGTCGACCGCCGTGAAGGAGATCACCTTCGCGCCGTCGGTGAGCTTGATGCCCGCCATGCCGCCCGCCGCGCGGCCCTGCGGGCGGACCTGTGAGGCCTGGTAGCGCAGCAACTGGGCATCGTCCGTGATGAAGACCAGGTCCTCCTCGCCGGTGCGCAGCTCGACCGCGCCGACGATCTTGTCGCCGTCCTTGAGGGTGATGACCTCCAACTCCTCCTTGTTCGAGGGGTAGTCGGGCACCACACGCTTGACGACACCCTGCTCGGTGCCGATCGCCAGGCCGGGCGACGACTCGTCGAGCGTCGTCAGACAGACCACCGACTCGTCCGCCTCCAGGGAGGACAGGAACTCCGAAATCGGCGCGCCCCCTGAGAGGTTGGGCGCCGATGCCGTCTCCGGCAGCTGCGGCAGGTCGATCACGTTCAGGCGGAGCAGGCGACCGGAGGATGTGACCGCGCCGACCTCGCCGCGGGCCGTCGCGGGCACCGCGGAGACGATCAGGTCGTGCTTGGTGCGCTTGGCGTCCTCGACTTCCCCGAAGGGGTCGCCGTTGGCCGTACGGGCGAGGAGGCCCGTCGAGGACAGCAGCACCCGGCACGGGTCGTCCGCCACCTGGAGCGGGACCGCCGAGGCGACGGTGCCCGCGGACTCCAGGAGAACCGTGCGCCGGTCGGTGCCGAACTTCTTGGCCACGGCGGCCAGTTCGCCGGAGACCAGCTTGCGCAGCTCGGAGTCCGAATCCAGGATGCCGGTCAGCTCGTCGATCTCGCCGTTGAGCCGGTCGCGCTCCGACTCCAGCTCGATGCGGTCGAACTTGGTCAGGCGGCGCAGCGGCGTGTCCAGGATGTACTGCGTCTGGATCTCGGAGAGCGAGAAGTGCTCGATCAGGCGCTCCTTGGCCTGCGCCGAGTTCTCGCTGGAACGGATGAGGCGGATGACCTCGTCGATGTCCAGAAGGGCGACGAGGAGGCCCTCGACCAGGTGCAGCCGGTCGCGCTTCTTGCTGCGGCGGAACTCGCTGCGGCGGCGCACGACGTCGAAGCGGTGGTCGAGGTAGACCTCCAGGAGCTCCTTGAGGCCCAGCGTCAGCGGCTGGCCGTCCACCAGGGCCACGTTGTTGATGCCGAAGGACTCCTCCATCGGCGTCAGCTTGTAGAGCTGCTCCAGGACCGCTTCCGGCACGAAGCCGTTCTTGATCTCGATGACCAGACGCAGCCCGTGCGCACGGTCTGTGAGGTCCTTCACATCGGCGATGCCCTGCAGCTTCTTGGCGCCGACCAGGTCCTTGATCTTGGCGATCACCTTCTCCGGGCCGACGGTGAAGGGCAGTTCGGTGACGACCAGACCTTTGCGGCGCGCCGTCACGTCCTCCACGGACACCGTGGCGCGGATCTTGAAGGTGCCGCGGCCCGACTCGTACGCGTCCCTGATCCCGGTGAGGCCGACGATCCGGCCGCCGGTGGGGAGGTCGGGGCCCGGGACGAACTTCATCAGCGTCTCGAGGTCGGCGCCCGGGTACCGGATGAGGTGGCGGGCGGCGGCGATGACCTCGCCGAGGTTGTGCGGCGGCATGTTCGTCGCCATACCGACGGCGATGCCGGACGAACCGTTGACCAGCAGGTTCGGGTACGCCGCCGGGAGGACGTCCGGTTCCTGCTCCTGGCCGTCGTAGTTCGGCGTGAAATTGACCGTGTCCTCGTCGATGGACTCGGTCATCAGTGACGTCGCGTCGGCCATCCGGCACTCGGTGTAACGCATGGCGGCCGGCGGGTCGTCGTTGCCGAGCGACCCGAAGTTGCCGTGGCCGTCGACCAGCGGCAGGCGCATGGAGAAGGGCTGCGCCAGGCGGACCAGCGCGTCGTAGATCGACGCGTCGCCGTGCGGGTGGAGCTTACCCATGACCTCGCCGACGACGCGGGCGCACTTCACATAGCCGCGGTCGGGGCGCAGGCCCATCTCGTTCATCTGGTAGACGATGCGGCGGTGCACGGGCTTGAGGCCGTCGCGCGCGTCCGGCAGGGCTCGCGAGTAGATGACCGAGTACGCGTACTCGAGGAAGGAGCCCTGCATTTCGTCCACGACGTCGATGTCGAGGATCTTCTCCTCGTACGAGTCGTCGGGCGGCGGGGTCTTCGTGCTGCGGCGGGCCATCGCTGCTGCGGCTCCTTCACAGTCTCTGCCGGGGCATGAACGGGTTCTGACGCGGACCATTGTGGACCGCCCCACTGACAACGCCGACCGCGACCCGTCCGTAGCGGCCCTCGGAGGGTCTGCCGGGACGCGGCTGTGACGTACGCGAGTCTCGCTCTCGGCGTACGAGGTGCGGGAACTTCGCCACCTGTCGGCGCGCTTGCATACAGTGGCAGGACCGACAGGAACTACGCAGTTTCCGCGATCGAAGGGACGTACATGCCCATGGGTCACACGGCCACAGCTGAGGCAGGCTCCGGCGGCCTGACAGCGACCGAGCACCGCCTGGCCAACGGCCTGCGCGTGGTGCTCTCCGAGGACCATCTGACCCCGGTCGCGGCGGTGTGCCTCTGGTACGACGTCGGCTCGCGCCACGAGGTCAAGGGCCGTACAGGACTTGCTCACCTCTTCGAGCACCTGATGTTCCAGGGCTCCAAGCAGGTCCACGGCAACGGCCACTTCGAACTCGTCCAGGGCGCGGGCGGTTCGCTCAACGGCACGACGAGCTTCGAGCGGACCAACTACTTCGAGACCATGCCCACCCACCAGCTGGAGCTCGCGCTCTGGCTGGAGGCCGACCGCATGGGTTCGCTGCTCGCCGCGCTCGACGACGAGTCCATGGAGAACCAGCGGGACGTCGTCAAGAACGAACGCCGACAGCGCTACGACAACGTGCCCTACGGAACCGCGTTCGAGAAGCTGACCGCGCTCGCGTACCCCGAGGGCCACCCCTACCACCACACCCCGATCGGGTCGATGGCGGACCTGGACGCGGCCACCCTGGAGGACGCCCGCGCGTTCTTCCGCACCTACTACGCGCCCAACAACGCGGTGCTGTCGGTCGTCGGCGACATCGACCCGGAGCAGACGCTCGCCTGGGTCGAGAAGTACTTCGGCTCCATCCCCGGGCACGACGGCAAGCCCGCCCCGCGTGACGGCTCGCTGCCCGACATCATGGGCGAGCAGCTGCGCGAGGTCGTCGAGGAAGAGGTCCCGGCGCGTGCCCTGATGGCCGCCTACCGGCTCCCGGAGGACGGCACGCGCGCGTCCGACGCGGCCGACGTGGCGCTCACCGTCCTCGGCGGCGGCGAGTCCTCCCGGCTCTACAACCGGCTCGTACGCCGCGACCGCACCGCCGTCGCGGCCGGGTTCGGCCTGCTGCGCCTGGCCGGAGCGCCCTCCCTGGGGTGGCTGGATGTGAAGACGTCCGGCGATGTCGAGGTCCCGGTCATCGAGGCCGCCGTCGACGAGGAGCTCGCCCGGTTCGCCGAGGAGGGCCCCACGTCCGAGGAAATGGAGCGCGCCCAGGCCCAGTTGGAGCGCGAGTGGCTGGACCGGCTCGGCACGGTCGCTGGCCGCGCCGATGAACTGTGCCGGTTCGCCGTCCTGTTCGGCGACCCGCAGCTCGCCCTGACCGCCGTGCGGCGCGTCCTCGACGTCACCGCCGAGGAGGTCCAGGAGGTCGCCAAGGCCCGCCTGCGCCCCGACAACCGCGCGGTGCTCGTCTACGAACCGACCGTCGCCGAGACCGCTGAAACCGCCGAAGACACCGACGCCGCTGAAGACACCGACGAGGAGGCGGCGAAGTGACCGAGCTCGCCACCATGGACTTCCACCCGCAGCCCCAGGCCGGCGAGGCCAGGCCGTGGGCCTTCCCGTCGCCCGAGCGCGGCACGCTCGACAACGGTCTGACCGTCCTGCGCTGCCACCGCCCCGGCCAGCAGGTCGTCGCCGTCGAGGTGATCCTCGCCGCGCCGCTGGAGGCCGAACCCGCGGGCCTCGACGGCATCGCCACGATCATGGCGCGCTCGTTCTCCGAGGGCACCGACAAGCACTCCGCCGAGGAATTCGCCGCCGAGCTGGAGCGCTGCGGCGCCACCCTCGACGCACACGCCGACCACCCCGGCGTACGCCTGTCCCTCGAAGTCCCCGTCTCGCGCCTCCCCAAGGCGCTCGGTCTGCTCGCCGACGCCCTGAGGGCACCGGCGTTCGCGGACAGCGAGGTGGAGCGACTGGTCCGCAACCGCCTGGACGAGATCCCGCACGAGGCGGCCAACCCGGCCCGCCGCGCCGCCAAGGAGCTCTCCAAGGAGCTGTTCCCGGCGACCGCGCGCATGTCGCGCCCGCGCCAGGGCACCGAGGAGACCGTCCAGAAGATCGACTCGGCGGCCGTACGGGCCTTCTACGAGAAGCACGTTCGCCCCGCGACGGGCACCGCGGTCATCGTCGGTGACCTCACCGGTGTCGACCTCGACGCGCTGCTCGCCGACACGCTCGGCTCCTGGACCGGCTCGTCCGCCGAGCCGCGTCCCGTGCCGCCGGTGAGCGCCGACGACACCGGCCGCGTGATCATCGTGGACCGGCCCGGCGCCGTCCAGACACAGCTGCTCATCGGCCGCGTCGGCGCCGACCGGCACGACCGCGTGTGGCCCGCCCAGGTGCTCGGCACGTACTGCCTCGGCGGCACCCTCACCTCGCGCCTGGACCGTGTCCTGCGCGAGGAAAAGGGATACACCTACGGTGTGCGGGCGTTCGGCCAGGTGCTGCGCGCCGCGCCGGACGGCACGGGCGTCGCGATGCTCGCCATCAGCGGCTCCGTGGACACCCCGAACACCGGTCCGGCGCTCGACGACCTGTGGAAGGTGCTGCGCACCCTCGCAGCCGGGGGCCTGACGGACGCCGAGCGCGATGTCGCCGTGCAGAACCTGGTGGGTGTGGCGCCCCTCAAGTTCGAGACCGCGGCGGCCGTCGCGAGCACGCTCGCCGACCAGGTCGAGCAGTACCTGCCGGACGACTACCAGGCGACGCTGTATCAGCAGCTCGCCGCGACCGGCACCGTGGAGGCCACCGCGGCCGCCGTGAACGCCTTCCCGGTGGACCGTCTGGTGACCATCCTCGTGGGCGACGCCGCGCAGATCGAGGAGCCCGTCAAAGCCCTCGGAATCGGTGAAGTGAGCGTCGTCCGGGCCGAGTAGAGCAGAGCGGAACAGAGCCACTCCCTGAGGACCCGGGTGACTGAAGAGTCACCTGGGTCTTCTTTTGTCCGGACTTCGTTCCCAAGATGTCCGTATTGGTAGGGAGGTTGCCTGTCTGCCCTGTGTCATGCGCTACAAAAGCCGTGATCCGTTTGTCGATTGAAAGATGTCCCGATTAGCGTCGGTGCGGCTGTTCGTCAGGCAGTGCGCCGCGCCCGCGGCACCGGACAGTCATCGCCGAGTCCCCGTACGGCGCGAGCCAGGGGAGCCGGGGACCCATACGTAGTCCCTGGGGTGAATCGGACGCCCTCCCAGGAGGGGGTCTGTAGGAGACCTTCCTGCTCCGAACCCGTCAGCTAACCCGGTAGGCGAGAAGGAAGGAAAGGATCAGCCCCTACATGGCGTTCACCTGTGGCACAGGGAAGCACCGTCGCCCGAGCCGCGTGCAGCGCACGACCACGAACGCCGTCGGCGTCGCGGCGCTCGCCACCACCGGTGTCATCGGAACCCTGGCCGCCCCCGCGCTCGCCGCGGAGTCCACCGTCGAGCAGACCGGGCTCACCCCCGTCATCACCATCGGCGACTCCCTCGCCGAGAAGATCGACGCCCAGGCCGCGGCCCAGCAGCACGCCGCCGACGAGGCCGCCGCGAAGAAGGCTGCCGAGCAGGCCGCCCGGAAGCAGGCCGCGGCGGAGGCGAAGAAGGAGCGCGAGGCCAAGGAGCGCGCCGCCCGTGCCGCCGAGCGCAAGCGCCTCAACACGTTCGTCGTGCCGATCACCGGCTCGTACATCTCCACCGGCTACAAGGCCGGCGGCAGCCTCTGGTCCTCCGGCAGCCACACCGGCGTCGACTTCCATGCCGCGTCCGGCACCTCGGTGCACTCCGTAGGCTCCGGCACGGTCGTCACCGCCGGCTGGGGCGGCGCCTACGGCAACCAGGTCGTCATCAAGATGCACGACGGCACGTACACCATGTACGGCCACCTGTCGTCCATCGGCGTCTCCGTGGGGCAGACGGTCACCCCGGGCCAGCAGATAGGCCTCTCCGGGGCCACCGGCAACACCACCGGGCCGCACCTCCACTTCGAGGCCCGTACGACCGCGGAGTACGGCTCGGACATCGACCCCGTCGCCTACCTTCGCTCGCATGGCGTGAACGTCTGACGTTCGACGGTATGAACGTCTGACGACCGCTTCACCAGATCTCCATCACTTCCGATGCCCCGGCCCGCCGAGCCGGGGCATCGTCGTTTCGCACGGCCGTCTGTCCAAAAAATATCCCTGGATTCCGGCCTGCCATCGGAAATTCCGGCTCCCTGCAATAGAGTCACTGAACAAGCGTCAATCGATGGCGTTTCGCGGGGATTAAAGCGGAGGTCCGGTCATGCGTATTCCGGCGCACTCGGTATGCACGGCGATCCGTGACGACATCGTCGCGGGTGTCTACGAGCGAGGGAGCCGGCTCACCGAGGAACTGCTCGCGCGTCGCTACGGCGTCTCGCGCGTCCCGGTGCGCGAGGCGCTGCGCACGCTGGAGGCCGAGGGCTTCGTCGTGACCCGGCGGCACGCGGGCGCGTGCGTCGCGGAGCCCACCGAGCTGGAGGCCTCCGACCTCCTCGAGATGCGCATGCTCCTTGAGCCGCTGGGTGCCGCGCGGGCCGCGCAGCGCCGTACCGAGGCCCACCTCAAGGTGCTCCGAGGCCTGGTCAGGCTGGGTCAGGAGCGGGCCAGAAGGGGCCACAGCGAGGATCTGCGCTCGCTGGGCGGCTGGTTCCACGAGACCCTCGCGCAGGCCTCCGGAAGCCCCGCGCTGACCTCCACGCTCAGCCAGCTGCGGCACAAGATCGCCTGGATGTACGCGGTGGAGGCACCGGCCAACCCCGCGGAGTCCTGGGCGGAGCACGGCGGCATCGTGGACGCGGTCGCGCGCGGCGACAGCGAGCGGGCCAGGGCGATCACGGCCCTGCACACCGAGCGCGCCTCGGCCGCGCACCGGCTCCGGTTTCCCGGCGGCGGAGATCGTCCGGAACGTGTGAGGACTTCGCAACATCCCGTAAACATGACGGGCCTGCGGCATTAACAAGGGCGCCGTATACAAAGAGGGATATTCAGCAGGGGTCTATTTCTGTTGCCCCTCTTTTCGCGTGCCGTGAATTCCGGTGCGCGCTATTTCCGTGTCTGTGGCGCGAGGTGTGCGGGCGGTGCGCGGAGAATTCCTGGACGGTGGACCGAAAAGCGGCGGAGCCGCGCCGCCCGGGATGGGGTGACGCGGCTCCGCCGCACAGTGCGTGTGATGCTCAGACGGTCTCGGGGAGCTCCTCGAGACCCTCGGCGACCAGCTTCGCCAGACGGTCGAGGGCGGCTTCCGCACCCTCGGCGTCGGAGGCGAGGACGATCTCCTCGCCACCCTGGGCGCCCAGTCCGAGGACCGCGAGCATGGAGGCCGCGTTGACGGGGTTGCCGTCGGCCTTGGCGATCGTCACGGGGATGCCGGAGGCCGTGGCGGCCCGGACGAAGATGGAGGCGGGACGGGCGTGGAGGCCCTCAGCCCAGCCGACGTTGACGCGGCGCTCAGCCATGTGATGCTGCCCTTCAGTGTTCAGGGTTGTCTAGACCAGTGTCCCATATCGTGAAGCATGCCCGGGCGGCACTTCGTCCCGCCCGGAGTGACGTCGGACCGCGGCCTCGGTCCGACTTCCGTCCTCCACAGACTGCCTCGCGCCGTTGTCGGACGCGAGCCGTACTCTGGGCCCCATGCAGACCTCGTCGGACCGGCACGAGTACCCCGCTCACTGGGAGGCCGACGTGGTGCTGCGCGACGGCGGCACCGCACGCATCAGGCCCATCACCGTTGATGACGCCGAGCGTCTGGTCAGCTTCTACGAGCAGGTGTCCGACGAGTCGAAGTACTACCGCTTCTTCGCGCCGTATCCGCGCCTGTCCGCCAAGGACGTCCACCGCTTCACGCACCACGACTTTGTGGACAGGGTGGGTCTCGCGGCCACAGTGGGCGGCGAGTTCATCGCCACCGTACGCTATGACCGGATTAATGCCGACGGCCTGCCCGCCTCCGCGCCCGCCGACGAGGCCGAGGTCGCCTTCCTCGTGCAGGACGCCCACCAGGGCCGCGGCGTCGCCTCGGCTCTCCTGGAACACATCGCGGCCGTGGCGCGCGAGCGTGACATCCGCCGCTTCGCCGCCGAGGTGCTGCCCGCCAACACCAAGATGATCAAGGTGTTCACGGACGCCGGGTACCAGCAGAAGCGGCACTTCGAGGACGGCGTCGTACGCCTGGAGTTCGACCTCGAACCCACCGACCGCTCGCTCGCCGTGCAGCGCGCGCGGGAGCAGCGTGCCGAGGCCCGGTCCGTGCAGCGGCTGCTCGCGCCGGGCTCGGTCGCCGTCATCGGCGCGGGCCGCACACCCGGCGGGGTCGGCCGCAGTGTCCTCACCAACCTCCGCGCTGCCGGATTCACCGGCCGTCTGTACGCGGTGAACAAGGCGGTCCAGGAGAAGGAACTCGACGGAGTCCCGGCCCACCGTTCCATCCGCGAGATCGACGAGCCCGTGGACCTCGCCGTCGTCGCCGTGCCCGCGCCGTACGTCCCCGAGGCCGTCGCCGAGTGCGGCGAGCACGGGGTACAGGGGCTCGTGGTCGTCTCCGCCGGGTACGCCGAGAGCGGCCCCGAGGGGCGCGAGCGCCAGCGCGAACTCGTCCGCCAGGCGCGTACGTACGGGATGCGCATCATCGGGCCGAACGCCTTCGGAGTCATCAATACGTCCCCCGGCGTGCGGCTCAACGCCTCGCTCGCCCCGGAGATGCCGCGCCCCGGACGGATAGGCCTGTTCGCCCAGTCCGGCGCGATCGGGATCGCCCTGCTGTCCCGGCTGCACCGGCGCGGTGGCGGTGTCACGGGCGTGACCGGTGTGTCCACCTTCGTCTCCTCCGGGAACCGGGCGGACGTGTCCGGCAACGACGTGCTCCAGTACTGGTACGACGACCCGGACACCGACGTCGTCCTGATGTACCTCGAATCCATCGGCAACCCGCGCAAGTTCACCCGCCTCGCACGGCGCACGGCCGCGGCCAAGCCGCTCGTCGTGGTCCAGGGGGCGCGCCATGGCGGGGCGGCTCCCCAGGGACATGCTGTTCGGGCCACGCGGCTGCCGCACGCCACCGTGTCGGCGCTGCTGCGGCAGGCCGGGGTGATCCGGGTCGACACGATCACCGAGCTCGTCGATGCGGGGCTTCTGCTGGCACGCCAGCCGCTCCCTCTTGGGCCCCGGGTGGCGATCCTGGGGAACTCGGAGTCGCTGGGGCTGCTGACGTACGACGCGTGTCTGGCCCAAGGCCTGCGGCCGCTGCCGCCGCTGGATCTGACGACGGCGGCGTCGGCGGAGGATTTTCGCGAGGCGCTGGCACGGGCGTTGGACGACAACGGGTGTGATGCCGTTGTCGTGACCGCCATACCGGCGGTGGGGGAGACGTCGGCTGCCGATGAAGCCCTGGCGCAGGCGCTCCGTTCCGCTGCCGCGGCGGCTCCGGCCAAGCCGGTGCTTGTGGTGCACGTCGAGCTGGGCGGGCTGGCGGAGGCGTTGTCGGCTGCTGCCAGTACCGCACCACAGGGAGCTGCATCGGCACGGTTGCCCACAGGGGCAGCGGGAGCGACACCCGGAGCGGTACCGGGGGCCGGAGCCGAACCGGGAACGGCACCTCCGCCCGCCGTAGGCGCCACCCCACGCGGCCCCGGCACGGTCCCGCCTGCCCCCGGCACGACCCCTCCCGACTCCCGTCTCATCCCCGCCTACCCCGCCGCCGAACGAGCCGTCCGCGCTCTGGCCGAAGCCGTCCGATACGCCCAGTGGCGGCGCGACGCCGCTGAGCCCGGCAAGGTGCCCGAGTTCGAGGACATCGACGAGAAGGGGGCCGCCGGGCAGATCGACGGGCTGCTCGCGCGGGGCGAGGGGCTGACCCTCGGCATGGAGGAGACCTGCGTGCTGCTCGGGCGGTACGGCATCGACGTACGCCGTGCCCTGCCCGCGCCCACGCCGGACGACGCCGTGGCGGCCGCGGGCGCCGTCGGCTACCCCGTGGCCCTCAAGACCACCGCCCCGCATCTCCGGCACCGCGCGGACCTGGGCGGCGTACGGCTGGATCTGGCCGACGAGGAGCAACTGCGGCGGGCCTACGCGGAGTTGACCGAGCTGTTCGGGAAGCCGGAGGAGCTGCGGCCCGTCGTGCAGGCGATGGCACCGCGCGGGGTCGACACGGTCGTACGGGCCGTCATCGACCCGGCGGCCGGAGCGGTGCTCTCGTTCGGGCTGGCCGGGGCCGCCTCCGAGCTGCTCGGGGACACCGCGCACCGGCTGATTCCGGTCACCGACCGGGACGCTACGTCGCTGGTCCGGTCGATCCGGACGGCGCCGCTCCTGTTCGGCTGGCGCGGCTCCGCTCCGGTCGACACCGCCGCCCTCGAAGAGCTGATGCTGCGCGTGTCCCGGCTGGTCGACGACCACCCGGAGGTCGTCGCGGTGTCTCTGGAGCCCGTGGTGGTCGCCCCGCACGGCCTGAGCGTGCTGGGCGCGACCGTACGGCTGGCACGCGCGCCCCTCCGTGACGACCTCGGCCCCCGGACCCTTCCCGTCATCTGAGTCGCACCTGATCCATCCGCGGATCCATCCGCGATCCATCTGCCGACCCCGCCGCGGATCTGTGCCGTCCCTGTGCCGTCTCTGTTCCGTCCACGACAGACAGCCGCGAGCGGTGCCTCGCAGTCAGCGGGCCCCCGTAGGATGGACATCATGGCCAAGACCAGTACGACGACCCAGGGGCTGCGAGCGGCGATCGAGCGCAGCGGCTACTACCCGGCCCTCGTGGCCGAGGCGGTGGAGGCCGCGATCGGCGGCGAGACCATCCGGTCGTACCTGGTCCACCAGGAGACCACGTTCGACGCGAACGAGGTGCGGCGGCACGTCACCGTGCTCGTCCTCACCGGCAACCGCTTCATCGTGAGCCACACCGACGAGCAGAACGCGGACACCACGTCCCCGACGCCGTACGCCACGACGTCCACCGAGTCGGTGAAGCTCGGCCGTATCTCGTCGGTCGTCGTCAGCCGTGTCGTCGCGAACCCCGAGTCGTACACGCCGGGCACACTGCCCCGCGAGGTCGTCCTGACCATCGGCTGGGGCGCCGTCTCCCGCATCGACCTGGAGCCCGCCGCCTGCGGCGACCCCAACTGCGAGGCGGACCACGGCTACACGGGCAACTCGACGGCGGACGACCTCAGCCTGCGTGTCAGCGAGGCCGGAGACGGCCCGGAGACGGTCCGCCAGGCCCTCGCCTTCGCGCAGTCCCTCTCCGAGGCGACCGCGGACGTCGCCCGCTGATGGCGCTGCCCACCTGGGACCACCCGGAACCGCTCGCCGTCGACTCGGCGCCCGTCCCCGAGTACGGCGCCGGATCGCTGGCCGACCTGCTGCCCACGCTCGCCGCGGGCATGGCCGTGCCCGGCATGACCGCCGCCATACCCGAGCTGACCGAGGCCGACCGTAACTGCGTCTTCCTGATAGACGGTCTCGGCTGGGAGCAGCTGAAGGCGCACCCTGACGAGGCCCCCTTCATGGCGTCGCTCCTGGCGTCCTCCCGAGGCGGCACGGGCCGTCCGATCACCGCGGGTTACCCCGCCACCACCGCGACCTCCCTCGCCTCGGTCGGCACGGGCCTGCCGCCCGGCGCGCACGGCCTGCCCGGCTACACCGCGCGCAACCCCCGGACCGGCGAGCTCATGAACCAGCTCCGCTGGAACCCGTGGACGGACCCGCGCGCCTGGCAGCCGTACCCCACGGTCTTCCAGCTCGCTCATGAAGCGGGCGTGCACACCGCCCAGGTCTCCTCCCCGACCTTCCAGAACACCCCGCTGACGAAGGTCGCCCTGAGCGGCGGAACGTTCCACGGCCGGCTGTCCGGCGAGGAGCGCATGGACCTCGCGGCCGAACAACTGGCCGCCGGGGACCGCTCGTTGGTCTACACGTACTACGCCGAGGTGGACGGCAAGGGCCACCGCTTCGGCGTCGACTCGGACCCCTGGCGCGGCCAGCTCATGTACGTCGACCGCCTGGTCCAGCGCCTCGCGGAGCAGCTGCCGCCGCGTACCGCCCTGTACGTCACCGCCGACCACGGCATGATCGACATCCCCTTCGACGAGCAGCATCGCATCGACTTCGACGAGGACTGGGAGCTGCGCGCCGGCGTCGCCCTGCTCGGCGGCGAGGGCCGTGCCCGGCACGTCTACGCGGTGCCGGGCGCCGAGGCGGACGTCCTGACCTGCTGGCGCGAGGTGCTCGGCGAGCAGTTCTGGGTGGCCTCGCGGGACGAGGCGATCGCGGCGGGCTGGTTCGGCCCCCAGGTCGACGAACGGGTGTACGCCCGGATCGGCGACGTCGTGGCGGCGGCTCGCGACGACGTCCTGATCATCGCGACGGAGCGGGAGCCCAAGGAGTCGGCGATGGTCGGCAACCACGGCTCGATGACCCCCGTCGAGCAGCTCGTGCCCCTCCTGCAAGTACGCTCCTGAAGTCCTTGCCCGCCTGAAGTCCTTGCCCTACTGAACTTCCGCCCTCCAGTCCTCCGTTGCCGAAAGGTGCTCAACTCCCCATGCCCGAGCTGGTGTTCTTCTCCGGAACGATGGACTGCGGGAAGTCGACGCTGGCTCTCCAGATCGAGCACAACCGCTCGGCCCGGGGCCTGCAGGGCATGATCTTCACGCGCGACGACCGCGCGGGCGAGGGCAAGCTCTCCTCGCGCCTGGGCCTGGTCACGGACGCGGTCGAGGTGGCGGACGACCAGGACCTGTACGGGTACCTCGTCGACCACCTCTCCCAGGGCGGCCGGGCGGACTACGTGATCGCGGACGAGGCCCAGTTCCTGGCCCCCGCGCAGATCGACCAACTGGCCCGCGTGGTGGACGACCTGGGCATCGACGTCTTCGCCTTCGGCATCACCACCGACTTCCGCTCCAAGCTCTTCCCCGGCTCCCAGCGCCTGGTGGAGCTGGCCGACCGGGTCGAGGTCCTCCAGGTCGAGGCCCTGTGCTGGTGCGGCGCCCGCGCCACCCACAACGCCCGCACGATAGGCGGCGATATGGTCGTCGAGGGCGCCCAGGTCGTCGTAGGCGACGTCAATCAGTCGGAGGACATCGGCTACGAGGTCCTGTGCCGCCGGCACCACCGCCGCCGGATGACGGCCGCGACGGCTCGCGCGGGCGCCCTGTCGCCGGACGTGCTGCCGATCGCCTCGGCCTGACGTCCGTTCACCGGGCCGAGTGGATCAGCGAGAACATCGCGCCCTCCGGATCCGCCACCGTCGCCACCCGCCCGTACGGCGAGTCGTGGGCGGCCTTGAGGAGGTGCCCGCCGAGCTCGGTGACCCGGTCGACGGCCTCGTCCACGTCCGCGGCCTCGAAGTACGTCATCCAGTGCGGGCCGCGGTCGCGGGGCAGACCGTGTCCGACGCCGTGGATGCCGGCCACCGGGCGACCCTCGACGTACAGGGTCACATAGTCGAAGTCGGCCGAGACGACCGGCTCCTGCTCGTAGCCGAAGACCCCCTGGTAGAACTTGACGACGCTCTCGGTGTCGCGGGTCACGAGCTCGTTCCAGGCGGGGGTGCCCGGCACGCCGGTGATCCCCGTGCCCGTGTGGGCCGCCGCCTGCCAGATGCCGAAGACGGCACCCGTCGGGTCCGACGCGATCGCCAGGCGCCCGGCCTCGGCGGCGTCGAGAGGACCGACGCCCACGGTGCCGCCGCTGTGCCGGACCGTCTCGGCGGTCAGATCCACGTCGTCCGAGGCGAGATACGGCGTCCATGCGACGGGCAGATGCCGGTCGGGCGGCAGCTGGCCGATCCCCGCCACCTCGTGGCCGTCCAGGAGGGCCCGCACATAGGGGCCGAGCTGCTGCGGTCCCGGCTGGAACTCCCAGTCGAACAGTGCTCCGTAGAACTCCTGAGTCGCGGCCATCCCGTGCACCATCAGACTCACCCAGCAGGGTGTGCCGGGCGCGTGCCGAGCGTGCGTTGTGCCGTTCAGGCCGGCCGACCCCCGTGCCTCGGTCATCGTCACTCTCTTCTCGGCCCCTCGCGGTGGCCGGTCACCTTCCGCCTACGAACACGCGTACCGCGGCCGCGGCCGCGTGCGTGCGCGCCCCGTGCCGATGTTCGCACCACCGGTCGCACCACGCGTCCCGACCGCGCCGCTCTTCGGCGGCTCACGAGCGGAGGATGCCCAATGTGCCGTTTCCCATCCGTTTCGGCGCGATTGCCACGTGGTGTCCATCGGCTGTACAGCATGTGCCCGATCCCGTACGCCTCGTGATCGGACCTGTCCGGCGGAGCACAGTAGCCGGACCTGGACGACGCGGCCACCCCATGCGCAAGGATGGTGGCCATGAACGCCATCATCTCCGCACCCGAACTCGCGAGCGACCTGGCGGGTCCGACCCCTCCGGTCCTCCTCGACGTCCGCTGGCAGCTGGGTGGCCCGAACCTGCGCGCCGAGTACGAGAAGGCGCACATTCCTGGGGCCGTTTTTGTCGATTTGGATTCCGAACTTGCTGGTCCGGCCGGTGCGAGGGGTCGGCATCCGCTGCCCGACCCGGAGCTCTTCGGTGCGGCGATGCGGGCCGCGGGCGTGTCGGCGGACCGCGATGTCGTTGTGTACGACGGCGGTCAGGGTTGGGCCGCCGCGCGCGCCTGGTGGCTGCTGGGCTATACGGGTCATCCGTCGGTACGCGTGCTTGACGGCGGGTTCGCCGTCTGGAGCGGGCCGGTGTCCTCGGAGGTCCCCACGCCCGCCCCCGGGAGCTTCGTGCCGGCGCCGGGTGCCCGGCCGCTGCTCGACGCGGACGGGGCGGCGGCGCTCGCCCGCACCGGGCTGCTGCTCGACGCCCGGGCCGGTGAGCGGTACCGGGGCGAGGTCGAGCCGATCGACCCGGTCGGCGGGCACATCCCCGGGGCGGTCTCCGCGCCGACCACGGAGAACGTCACCGACGACGGGCAGTTCCTGACCACCGGCGAACTGGCCGACCGCTTCAAGTCCCTCGGTGCGACCGGGACTTCCGAGGTCGGCGTCTACTGCGGTTCTGGTGTCTCCGGCGCTCACGAGGTGCTCGCCCTCGCCGTCGCCGGCATCCCCGCCGCTCTGTACGCGGGCTCCTGGTCGGAGTGGTCCCAGGACGGGAGCCGCCCGGTCGCGGTGGGGCCGGATCCGCAGTAACGGCGACTCGCCGAAGGCTCCGGCCATCGGTAACAGCGATGGGGCACGCACCGGCCTGGTGCGTGCCCCATCGTCGTACAACCGACTAGTCCTGCTTCTTCCGCCGCGTGCCGAAGACGATCTCGTCCCAGCTCGGGACCGCCGCTCTGCGGCCCGGGCGGACGCCGTCGGCCTCGGCCTGGCGGTCCGTCGCGCCGACGAGACGGTCGCGGTGCGCGCCGACGGAGCGGGGCATGAGGACGTCCGCGTAGGCGGAACCGGCACCGGCCGAGGCGGCGGGAGCCGGGGGCTCCTCCGTCTCGGGCTCGGGGGCGGGCTCCTCCGCCGCAGGGTGCTCCGTGGTGGAGGGCCGCTCGGGCACCACCATGTCGCCCCGGAAGCTGGGCACCGCCTCCAGGAGGCTGGTGAGCGAGTCCCGTTCGGACTCCTCGATCGGCTCAGGGGACGGCGCCGGAATGCTCGGCCGCTCCATCTGCCGGTCCAGGGCGCGATCGAGTGGACGGTCGCGCGGCAGCCGTGCGATCCGCGGCACGAACGGGAAGCTCGGCTCGGGCGCCGCGAGGTCGTCGGACTCGCCGATCAGCGAACGCGCCTCGTCGTCGACGGCCTGGACGAGCCGCCGTGGCGGGTCGTACGTCCAGCTCGCCGAGTGCGGCTCACCCGCGACCACGTAGACCAGCAGTACTTCCCAGGTGCCGTCGTCGCGGCGCCACGAGTCCCACTGGACGGTGTCCTTGTCGGCGCCCCGGATCAGCAGCCGCTCCTGGACGGCCTCACCGAGCTGGGGTCCGACGTTCTCACCGGGGCGGCGGACGGGAGTCTTCCTGGCGCGCTCGGCCATGAAGGCGCGCTCGGCGAGCACGGGGCCCTCGAAGCGGCGTACGCGATCGACGGGGATCCCGGCGAGCTGGGCGACTTCCTCCGCGGAGGCGCCGGCACGTATACGTGCCTGGATGTCTCGGGGGCGGAGATGGCTCTCCACCTCGATCTCGATCTGGCCGAGGCGGGGACGGTCGCCGCGTACGGCGGCGCGCAGACGCTCGTCAATCGGAAGCGTGTATTCCGTGCTGTCCGCAGCCTTCAGCACCAGCCGTGTGCCGTCGTTAGAGACGGCCACGACACGCAGTTCGGGCATGGGGACCTCCCGGGTGGTGCCTGCCGACGTCACGTGCGTCGCTGCTTCCGCTAGTCGAGTGTGGCCTGCCCGGGTGCAGCCTGCCACAACCTTGCCGAGTTGCCCGGCGTGTCGGGCGCGGACCCGGGATCGCCGTTATGGCACGGTTACCTGTTCGCAACGCTAAGTGACGAACTCCATCACCCTGTGCAACGAGCCCCCTCCCGGCGGTCCTGCAAGGCCCCGGACACCCTGGCGGGAGTCCGGATCCAGGGCTCGCAACAGTACTCCATTCGGGCCACGTGCGTGGATCGGCACGCCGCCCAACTTCTAGTGGGGGGAGGTAGTTGGCCGTCCGATGCGTCGTTTTCGTGCCCATCAAACGTGTCGCGCTTCACGAAATCACCAGAAATGGAACGAATCGTTTCGCCTGTTCGTCCCTTCCTAGTGCAGGAAGTCGATTCATGTTCGGGAAAGGCAGGCAAGGTCCGGGGATGGGTGTGACGTCGGAAGCCGACCAGGAACCGAGGAAGAAGGAGGAGGGCGAGGAGGAACCGAAGAAGAAGCGGGTGGATCTGAGCGTCCCCCAAGTCGCGGGCAGCGCGGTGGCCGCCGTGCTGGCGGCCAAACTCGCCTCCTACTTCGGGGTCTACGGGACGATCCTGGGTGCCGGAGTGGTCAGCGCGATCGCCACCTGCGGAGGCACCGTCTTCCAGCACTTCTTCAAGCGCACCGGCGAACAGATACGCGACGTGACGGTGCAGGCCAAGCCGAAGACCCAGCTCCAGCAGGCGCCCGCCGTGGGCGAGTTCACCGAAGCGACCGTCTATCGCGCGCGGGTCAGGAGCTGGAAGCGGCCCGTGGTCGCCGCGGCCCTCGTCTTCGGCGTCACGATGGCCGGGATCACCACGTACGAACTGGTGTCGGGGCAGAGCTTCAGCGGCGACGGCAAGAGCACGACCGTCGGCACCGCCTTCAAGGGGAGCGGCTCCAACTCGGAGAAGTCGGAGACCGGTACGACGCCTTCCGCCGGATCCTCCTCCGCGCAGCCGTCCTCGGGCAGCAGCGCTTCCGGGGCTGCTCAGGACGACGGCGACGGCGCTACGACATCCACGCCGACGCCGAGTTCCAGCGCCTCCTCGGACCCGGAGGCCGGGGATACCACCCCGACGCCCACGCCCAGCGAGTCCGCTACGACCCCAGAACCCTCCGCAAGTAGTCATTCCCAAAGCGCCGATCCGGGTCAAGCCGATCCCTCAGCGCCGTGAACTCGCCGAAGCGCGGATAGACCTTGGAGAAGTACTCCGCGTCGCGCGTGTGCACCTTGCCCCAGTGCGGCCGGCCCTCGTGCGCGGTGAAGATCCGCTCGGCGGCGGTGAAATACGCCTGATAGGGGGTGCCCCTGAACATGTGAACGGCGATGTAGGCGCTCTCCCGCCCGGACGCGGTGGAGAGGGTGATGTCGTCCGCGGGGGCCGTGCGCACCTCGACGGGGAAGCTGACCCGCAGGGTCGAGCGGTCGACCATGGCCTTCAGTTCGCGCAGCGTCTCGACCAGGGCCTCGCGCGGGACGGCGTACTCCATCTCCACGAAGCGCACCCGACGCGGAGAAGTGAAGACTTTGTAGGGAATGTCGGTGTAGGTCCGGGCGGACAGCGCGCGGCTGGAGATCTTCGCGATCGTCGGGATGGTGGCGGGCACGGCGCGGCCGACCAGATTGGCCACCTGGAAGACGCCGTTGGAGAGGAACTCGTCCTCGATCCAGCCGCTGATCTGCCCGATGGGCTTCTCGGGGCCGGCGCTGCGGTTGTTGCGCTTGGTGTTGCAGTTGCCGGTGTGCGGGAACCAGTAGAACTCGAAGTGCTCGTTCTCGGTGAAGAGTTCGTCGAAGTCGGCGGTGACCTTGTCGAAGGTCATCGGCTCCTCGCGGGCCGTGAGCAGAAAAGTGGGCTCTACGGAGAAGGTGATCGCGGTGACGATCCCCAGGGCGCCGATTCCGATCCGGGCCGCCGCGAAGACCTCGGGATTCTCCTTCTCGGAGCAGGTGAGCAGCGAGCCGTCCGCGGTGACCAGCTCAAGTCCCTTGATCTGCGCGGCGATCGAGGCCGAGTCGCGCCCCGTGCCGTGCGTTCCGGTGCTGGTCGCACCCGAAACCGTCTGCTCCATGATGTCGCCCATGTTCGTGAGCGACAGTCCCTCGCGCGCGAGAGCCATATTGAGACGCTTGAGCGGGGTGCCCGCCTCAACAGTGACAGTGCCGGCCTCACGGTCAATCTTGCGGATGCCGGTCAACAGTTGAGGGCGGATCAATACGCCGTCGGTCGCGGCGGCGGCCGTGAAGGAGTGCCCGGTGCCGACGGCCTTCACCTTCAGACCGTCGTCGGCGGCCTTCCGTACGGCCGCGGAGAGCTCTTCGACCGAAGCGGGGGCGACCTCCCGTACGGGACGGGCGGTGACGTTCCCCGCCCAGTTACGCCACGTGCCGCTCTTCCCGCTCACTGTGGTGCTCATGGGTCCCCTCCCGCTGCGGAACCGGCCTGCTCAGCCGGCGATACCCGAGGAAACCGACCGCGACCGCGACGGCTCCGGAGACCGCCGGAACCCCGTACCCGGCCTTCGCACCGGCGGCGTCGATCACCCAGCCGGCCACGGAGGAACCGAGCGCGACCCCGACCGCGAGCCCGGTGCTCACCCAGGTCATGCCCTCGGTCAGTTTCGCGCGTGGTACGTGCTGTTCGATGAGGGACATCGTCGTGATCATCGTGGGAGCGATGGAGAGACCCGCAACGAACAGCGCCACGGCCAGAAACGGCAAGTTTCCGACCAGTAGGAGGGGGATCATACTCACGGCCATCGCGCATATGCCCAGCAGCCACCGACGTTCGGGCGCCCCCTTGAAGTGCAGCAGTCCGAACACCGCTCCCGCGACGCAGGAGCCCGCGGCGTAGAGCGCGAGGACGACGCTCGCGGCGCCCTTGTGTCCCTGCTCCTCGGCGAAGGCCACGGTGACCACGTCGACGGCTCCGAAGATCGCCCCGGTCGCCACGAACGTGGCCACCAGGACCTGGAGTCCGGCCGCGCGGAGCGCCGAACCGCCGGTGTGCTGCTCACGCGGATGCGGCACGGGCTCGGTGGCGCGCTGGGAGGTCAGCCAGAAGACTCCGGCGGCGAGGAAGCAGGCGGCGAGCAGCGGCCCGGCCTCCGGGAACCACACCGTGGACAGGCCGATGGAGATGATCGGCCCGAAGATGAAACAGATCTCGTCGACCACGGACTCGAAGGAGTACGCGGTGTGCAGTTGCGGGGTGTCCCGGTAGAGGGCCGCCCAGCGGGCCCGGATCATCGCGCCGATGCTCGGGACACAGCCGATGCCGGCCGAGCAGACGAACAGCACCCAGTCCGGCCGGTCGAAGTGTGCGGCGAGCAGCAGCCCGGCGGCCGCGGCGAGCGCGAACAGTGTCACGGGGCGCAGCACCCGCCGCTGCCCGTACTGGTCCACCAGTCGCGAGACCTGCGGGCCCATCACGGCGGCCGCCAGCGCCATGGTCGCCGACAGCGCGCCCGCGAGCCCGTACCGTCCGGTGAGCTGGGAGATCATCGTGACCACGCCGATGCCCATCATCGACAGCGGCATCCGGCCGAGGAAGCCCGCGGCGGAGAAGCCCTTGGAGCCGGGGGCGGCGAACAGGGCGCGGTAGGGGCTGGGCACGGGGGACTCCGGTCGGCTCGGCCCGGCCGCCCGGTCACCACGGGCGGTCCGAACTCCGGTAAGGCGTGAATCTGGCCGATACAGCTTACGGGTGAGGTGACCCTAACGCACGCCCTCCGCACGCCCCTCTGCGCGCCCTCGCGCCGATCTCCGGTGCGTTCGAGGCCGCCTTCGCGCCTGCCCCTGCCCGCTGTCGAGCCCGACCCTCGCGCCTGCCCCTGCCCGCTGTCGAGCCCGACCCTCGCGCCTGCCCCTCGCCCCGTCGAGCCTGCCCTCGCTCTCCCGTCACCCCGCCGTTTCCTGCCTGTCAGTGCCGGGTGGCAGGATCGGACGCATGCCAGATGCGCTCGATGCCACCCCCTACGACGCCCTGCTCCTGCTCTCGTTCGGCGGCCCGGAAGGCCCCGACGACGTGGTCCCGTTCCTGGAGAACGTGACGCGGGGGAGAGGCATCCCCAAGGAACGGCTCAAGGAAGTGGGTCAGCACTACTTCCTGTTCGGCGGGGTCAGCCCCATCAACGACCAGAACCGCGCCCTGCTCGACGCCCTCCGCAAGGACTTCGCCGACCACGGCCTGGACCTGCCCGTCTACTGGGGCAACCGCAACTGGGCGCCGTACCTGACCGACACCCTGCGCGAGCTGGTCGCCGACGGCCGCCGCCGCGTCCTCGTCCTCGCCACCAGCGCGTACGCCTCGTACTCGGGCTGCCGCCAGTACCGCGAGGACCTCGCCGGCGCCCTGGCGACCCTGGAGGCCGAGGGCCTGCAGCTCCCGAAGATCGACAAGCTGCGCCATTACTTCAACCACCCCGGCTTCGTGGAGCCCATGATCGAGGGCGTCCTGAAGTCCCTCGCCGAACTCCCCGAGGACGTACGCGCGGGCGCGCATCTCGCCTTCACGACGCACTCCATCCCGAACGCCGCGGCGGACACCTCCGGGCCGGTCGAGGACCGCGGAGACGGCGGCGCGTACGTCAGGCAGCACCTGGACGTCGCCGGGCTGATCGCCGACGCCGTGCGCGAGGAGACCGGGATCGAGCACCCCTGGCAGCTCGTCTACCAGTCGCGTTCCGGAGCCCCGCACATCCCGTGGCTGGAGCCCGACATCTGCGACCACCTGGAGGAGCTGCACGGCGCCGGGGTCCCGGCCGTCGTGATGGCCCCCATCGGGTTCGTCTCGGACCACATGGAGGTCCTGTACGACCTCGACACGGAGGCGAAGGCCAAGGCCGAGGAGCTGGGTCTGCCGGTGCGCCGCTCGGCCACCGTGGGCGCCGACCCCCGGCTCGCCGCGGCGATCCGTGAACTCGTCCTGGAGCGCGCCGCGACGGAGAGCGGCCGACAGGTGACACCCTGCGCCCTGGGGGCGCTCGGCCCGAGCGCGGACCTGTGCCCGGTGGGCTGCTGCCCGGCCCGCGCCCCGAAGCCCGCCGCCGCGGGCGCCGACAGCCCGTACGCCTGAGGAGCCCCGTGATCGAGCCCCTGCACACCGAACTGCTCCAGCTCGCGCACCAGGCCGCCCGCAGCGCCGGTGAGCTGCTGCGGGACGGACGCCCGGTGGACCTCGCGGTCGCCGCCACCAAGTCCAGCCCGATCGACGTCGTCACCGAGATGGACATCGCCGCCGAGAAGCTGATCACCGACCTGATCTCCCAGCACCGCCCCGCCGACGGCTTCCTCGGCGAGGAGGGCGCCGCCATGGAGGGCACCAGCGGCATCCGCTGGGTCATCGACCCGCTCGACGGCACGGTCAACTACCTGTACGGGCTGCCGACCTGGGCGGTGTCCATCGCCGCCGAACAGGACGGCGAGACCGTCGTCGGAGTCGTCGCGGCGCCGATGCGCGGCGAGACGTACCACGCGGTGCGCGGCCGTGGTGCCCGGGCCACCGGAGCCTGGGTCGGCGAGCGTCGGCTGGCCTGCCGCCCGTCGCCGCCCCTGGACCAGGCCCTGGTCTCGACCGGCTTCAACTATGTGACCGAGGTCAAGGCCCACCAGGCCGACGTCGCCCAGCGGCTGATCCCGCTGGTGCGCGACATCCGGCGCAGCGGATCGGCGGCGGTCGACCTGTGCGACGTCGCGGCCGGCCGCCTCGACGGCTACTACGAACGCGGCCTCAACCCCTGGGACCTCGCGGCGGGCGACCTGATCGCCCGTGAGGCGGGCGCCCTGACCGGTGGACGCCCCGGAGAGCGCCCCGCGGGCGATCTGGCGGTGGCTGCCTCACCGGGCGTCTTCGAGCCCCTCCAGCGGCTCCTGGAGGACTTCGGCGCCTGGCACGACTGACGCCGTCCACCACAACGGAGCGGGGCCCCGGCACTGGATCGATGCCGGGGCCCCGCTCTCGTACGAACTGATCAGACGCGCGTCGCGCCGACCTCCACACCGTGCTCGGCGGCGAGGCGGTGCAGGTCGTCGAGCTCGGCCTGCTCGACCTCCGCGAGGAAGTCGTCGCCTGATTCGCGAGCCCGCGTCAGGTCGGTCTCGGTCGCCCTTATGCGCTGCAGAAGTCCTGCGGTGAATGCGTCCATGCTGCGCCCCCTCGTCCTGGGTCGTGGGTCGGGTGGCACGGGGGTGTGCCGTTCGGAAGGGGCGATCACGTCTACAGATGGGGTGCCCAGCGCTGCCCAGGCTGGGCGGCGACGGTGCCGGACACCCACGCCCGCTCTGCGGAAGCGGTTGGACGTACCACAAGGTGGCTTGCCACATGCAGAGCGTGATCGCGGGGTGTAAAGCCGTCCTCCCCCCGCTCTCTTCCGTGGAAACCTCAACCCGACGAGAAAATCTCGCATTCCCGGGGCCCAGGACCGTCGTCCCGAGCGCCTCTCACCCGCCTTACAGCCGGTTTATGGCCGAAAAGGGCAGGATGGAGCCCTCATCCGTGACAGACCTGCCCGCGTGGTGCCCTGAAGGGCGCTACGCGGGTGGACAGAGGAAGGACAAGCGACGTGCGCGTACTCGTCGTCGAGGACGAGCAGCTGCTCGCCGATGCGGTGGCCACCGGACTGCGCCGGGAGGCCATGGCCGTCGACGTCGTGTACGACGGTGCGGCCGCCCTGGAGCGCATCGGCGTCAACGACTACGACGTGGTCGTCCTCGACCGCGACCTCCCGCTCGTGCACGGCGACGACGTCTGCCGCAAGGTCGTCGAGCTCGGCATGCCCACGCGCGTGCTGATGCTCACCGCGTCCGGCGACGTCAGCGACCGCGTCGAGGGCCTGGAGATCGGCGCCGACGACTACCTCCCCAAGCCCTTCGCGTTCAGCGAGCTGACGGCACGCGTGCGTGCCCTCGGACGTCGTACGAGCCTGCCGCTGCCCCCCGTCCTGGAGCGCGCCGGGATCAAGCTCGACCCCAACCGCCGCGAGGTCTTCCGCGACGGCAAGGAGGTCCAGCTCGCGCCCAAGGAGTTCGCCGTCCTGGAGGTGCTGCTGCGCAGCGAGGGCGCCGTCGTCTCCGCCGAGCAGCTCCTGGAGAAGGCCTGGGACGAGAACACGGACCCGTTCACCAACGTCGTACGCGTCACCGTGATGACCCTGCGCCGCAAGCTCGGCGAGCCCCCCGTCATCGTCACCGTGCCCGGCTCCGGCTACCGGATCTGATCACCCGTGGCCACGACCCCCGCGCCGCCGACGGCGCCTCCGAAGCCCACCTGGGACCCAAGGCCGGAACCCCCGTTCCCCTGGCTGCGCCCGACCATCCGGATACGGCTCACGCTGCTGTACGGCGGCATGTTCCTGATCGCCGGCATCATGCTGCTGTCGATCATCTATCTGCTCGCGGCCCAGGCCCTGAACACGGGGGCCGAGCCGCTCTTCAAGATCGCCAGCGGCACCGCGATCAAGGTCAACAGCGACAACTGCCCCGCAGTCCAGGCGGGCAACCTGTCGCTCGACGAGTTCAACACCGCGATCAGCACCTGCATCGACCACCAGCGCCAGGCCGCCCTGGACAACCTGCTCAGCCGCTCGCTGCTCGCCCTGCTCGGCCTCGCCATCATCGCGTTCGCCTTCGGCTACGCGATGGCCGGCCGGGTGCTCTCGCCGCTCGGCCGGATCACCCGGACCGCGCGAGCTGTGGCGGGCTCGGACCTGTCCCGGCGGATCGAGCTGGACGGCCCGGACGACGAGCTGAAGGAACTCGCGGACACCTTCGACGACATGCTGGAGCGGCTGGAGCGGGCCTTCACCGCCCAGCAGCGGTTCGTGGGGAACGCCTCGCACGAACTGCGCACCCCGCTCGCGATCAACCGCACGCTCCTGGAAGTGCACCTCTCCGACCCCGGTGCGCCGATGGAGCTCCAGCAGCTCGGCAAGACGCTGCTCGCCACCAACGAGCGCAGCGAACAGCTCGTGGAGGGCCTGCTGCTGCTCGCCCGCAGCGACAACCAGATCGTCGAGCGCAAGCCCGTGGACCTCGCCGAGGTCGCCTCGCAGGCCGTCGACCAGGTGCACGCCGAGGCCGAGGCCAAGGGCGTGAAGATCCGCGGGGAGCGCGCCGTGGCGGTCGTGCAGGGCAATGGCGTCCTGCTGGAGCGGATCGCCCTGAACCTCGTCCAGAACGCCGTCCGGTACAACGTGCCGGAGAGGGGCTGGGTCGACGTCAGGACAGAGGTCCAGCATGGCCAGGCGGTCCTGGTGGTCTCGAACACGGGGCCGGTGGTTCCCGCGTACGAGATCGACAATCTTTTCGAGCCTTTCCGGCGGCTGCGTACGGAGCGCACGGGCAGTGACAAGGGTGTGGGCCTCGGCCTGTCCATCGCCCGGTCGGTGGCCCGCGCCCACGGGGGTCACATCACCGCGGAGCCGCGAGAAGGGGGTGGCCTCGTGATGCGCGTAACCCTGCCTATCTGAGACCATGTCGCCGACACGCGACGATGTTCGCTTTGCGCGGAATTTTCTGGTCACCCATCCGGGAGGCCCGTGTGTGATCGATCACAAGGGCGATTTTCCGGCCATCCACTCTCCGTGATCATGCATGCTGTCGGAAAGCCGGGAAAATCCGGGTTTTCGGGGGTCTTGATCACGGGAAGTACACGGTGGGACGCCTTTGAAGTGCGGCCTTAGGACCGTGTACGGTCCGCATCGCCATCCAAGCCGATCACTCTTGAGGAGTCCGGTTGGGTGTCGATTGAGTAACAGACCTTGATGTGAGGCAAAATCTCCGCCTCGGGTCGGGCACAAGTCCGGCCTCTCACGCGTTACGTGCGCTGGAGACACCGCAGACACCCAGAGGGGGAGAGCGACATGGCAACGGATTACGACACCCCACGCAAGACCGACGACGACGTCGACTCGGACAGCCTTGAAGAACTGAAGGCTCGCCGGAACGACAAGTCGACCTCGTCCGTCGACGTAGATGAATTCGAGGCCGCAGAAGGCCTCGAGCTGCCCGGAGCCGACCTCTCGAACGAGGAGCTGGCCGTCCGGGTCCTGCCCAAGCAGCAGGATGAGTTCACTTGCATGAGCTGCTTCCTGGTGCACCACCGCAGCCAGCTGGCCCGCGAGAAGAACGGTCAGCCGATCTGCCGCGACTGCGACTGAGGCAGGGTCGGCCGTGACTGGCTCGACCTCACCTTGGAAGCGCCGCCTCCCCCCACGGGAAGCGGACGAAGGGCCCTCAGACGGCTCTGAAGGCGTGCGTGACGACGAGCGGGGCTCTTCCGAACCGGGATCAGCCTCGCTCGAGCGGGCGCCCGCCACAGGCGGCCTGACGGCTTCCGCCGTCACTCCCGCGCCCGCCGCCAGGCGCCGCGCGGTGGTGATCCGGGACGGGGTCGTGAAGGGCGTCCGCAAGGGCGTTCAGAAGGGCGGCAGCCTGGCCAGGGCGGGCCTGGCGTACCTCGCCGACCGGATCATCGATATCGCCCCGCGGATTCCCGTACGGGACCTCGCGACCCTTCGCAAGCAGTTCCCGGACCTCGGTCCCGAGCAGCTCGCGGACAAGCTCGTCGCGGGCGCGGCCGCCGCGACGTCCACGGTCGGTGCCGGGGTCGGCGCCGCCGCGATGCTGCCGGTGCCGCCCGCCATGCCCACGGAGCTGGCCACCGAGATCACCGGCGTAGCCGCGATCGAGCTGAAGCTGATCGCCGAGCTCCATGAGGTCTACGGCCTGCGACCGCCGGGCAACCTCAAGCAGCGAAGCACCGCGTATCTGAACTCCTGGTCCGGGGAGCGCGGGATCGACGTGACGAAGCCCGCGACGATCAACGCCGCGCTGGGCGGCCAGATGAAGCGCGAACTGCGCCAGCAGATCATGAAACGCGTGGTCCGGGATCTGCCCAACCTGATGCCGTTCATGGTCGGCGCCGCGGTCGGTGCGGTCATGAACCGCCGCGACACCAAACGCCTCGCGGGGCGCATTCGCAACGACCTGCGGAAGATGCAGGTGCCCTGGGATGCGCTTCCCGAGCTGCCGCCGTTGGAGAAGCCGGCGAATCCGCTGCGGATGGGGGAGATCACCAGGGAGCTGGAGCGCTGAGACCTCCCCGGGCGGCGAGCTCCTGGCGGGCCCGCGCCCGCGACTCGATGTGGTGCCCCGCGGGCGGATTCCGTCGTCGGTTGCTCCGAGTCCGGCACCGCCGGGCATCGCCGTCGCGGCTGGTCCCCGTCGTGGCGGACAACCAGTGACCGGCGGAGAAGCGCTGTGCCCGCGCGGCTTGCGCCGATGTGCGGCTTACGCCGACGCTCGCGCCGCTTCCAGCGCCGCCACCAACCGCTCCGGCTCCCGCGTCGACAGGTACAGGTACGGCGTCGGGTCGGCCGGGTCCGTGACCTGGACGCGGAGGGCCGTGGGGATGTAGGCGCGCAGGAGCATGAAGGCGCGGGGGTCGGCCTTGTACGTGCGCCAGGCGCGCGCCTCCTCCTGGTCCATGATCTCGGCGTCACCGAGGGCCGAGACGGGGATCTTGGCCTCGCCGGCGATCAGGGAGTCGCCGACGACACGGATGCGGATCGAGCCGTAGGCGCTGGCCACGACCGCCGAGACCGCGGTGCCGCCGACCAGGGCTCCCAGCAGCGGCAGCGTGCCGAACGGGAGGAAGATCAGGGCCATCGCGATCCCGACCAGGAAGCAGACCAGCCACCAGGTGCGGGGTGCGGTGAGGCGTTCTTCGTACGGCGAGGCGGAAAGCTGCATGAAGCCAAGCTTGGCACGGTGCGAAGTCATGGTGGACTCGCGGGTAAGGTCTGCGGCTGTGAGTGGTACTTCCGCAGCTCTGACGCCCCCCGCCGACGCCGTCGCGCCGGTGCGGCACCCCGACGCGCCCGCCCCCGGCGAGCTCCTCGGGGCGCACTACGAACAGTGTTTCGGGTGTGGCGGAGAGCAGCCCCACGGACTCCATCTGGAGGCCCGCGCGGGGGAGGGGGTCCGGATCACGGCGGAGTTCACCGTGCGGCCCGCTCACCAGGGCGCCCCGGGGCTCGCGCACGGCGGCGTCCTCGCCACCGCGCTGGACGAGACGCTCGGCTCGCTGAACTGGCTGCTGCGCACGATCGCCGTGACCGGGCGGCTGGAGACCGACTTCCGGCGCCCGGTGCCCGTCGGCACCGTGCTCCACCTGGAGGCCGAGGTCACCGCGGTGGCCGGCCGGAAGATCTACTCGACCGCCACCGGGCGGATCGGCGGTCCCGACGGACCCGTCGCCGTCCGCGCCGACGCCCTCTTCATCGAGGTGAAGGTCGACCACTTCATCGACAACGGCCGCCCGGAGGAGATCCGGGCCGCCATGAGCGAGCCGGACCAGATCAGGCGCGCCCGCGCTTTCGAGGTGAACCCGTGACCCGTAACCCAGTGGACGTGCTGATCCGCCGCGTGGACCCGGAAGTCCCGCTTCCCGAGTACGCGCACCCCGGTGACGCGGGAGCCGATCTGCGCACCACCGAGAGCTGTGAACTGAAGCCGGGTGAACGGACGGTTCTGCCCACGGGAGTGTCCATCGCGCTGCCCGAGGGGTACGCGGCCTTCGTGCACCCGCGTTCCGGGCTCGCCGCCCGCTGCGGTGTCGCCCTCGTGAATGCCCCGGGGACGGTGGATGCCGGGTACCGTGGGGAGATCAAGGTGATCGTGGTGAATCTCGACCCGCGCGAGTCCGTGCGGTTCGAGCGCTTCGACCGGATTGCCCAACTGGTCGTCCAGCAGGTCGAGAAAGTCCGCTTCCAGGAGGTCGCGGAGCTTCCCGACTCTGCACGGGCCGCAGGGGGCTTCGGGTCCACCGGCGGTCATGCCGCCGTGGACAGCACAACGGGTGGGAATCGATACGCTTCGGTCGTATCCGACCGGGAAGGACAGTGACGTGTTCGGACGTCGCAAGAAGGGCAGTGCCGCCGAGGACGCGGCGAGCGAGGCCGAGCAGGTCGTCGACGACGTCGACACTGAGGCGGACGAGTCGGAGGAGCGGGAGCGCGTGAGGCTCGAACCCGAGCCGCGCCCCGATGGTCCCTGGGACGACTCCGAGGTCCGCGATCCGGCCGAGGGACGGGTGGACCTCGGCGGTCTCTTCGTGCCCGGAGTCGACGGCATGGAGCTGCGGGTCGAGGTCGCGGGCGACGCGATCGTCGCGGCCACCGTCGTCCTGAAGGACAGCGCCGTGCAGCTCCAGGCCTTCGCCGCTCCCAAGCGCGAGGGCATCTGGGGCGAGGTACGCGAGGAGATCGCCTCCGGGATCACCCAGCAGGGCGGTGTCATCGACGAGGTCGAGGGCCCGCTGGGCTGGGAGCTGCGGGCGCAGGTGCCGGTGCAGCTGCCGGACGGCACGGGCGGTTTCCAGGTCGTGCGGTTCGTCGGTGTGGACGGCCCCCGCTGGTTCCTGCGCGGAGTGATCTCCGGGCAGGGCGCGGTGCAGCCGCAGGCCGCGGGTCTGCTGGAGCAGATCTTCCGGGACACGGTCGTCGTCCGTGGCGAGGGTCCGATGGCCCCCCGCGACCCGATCGTCCTGAAGCTGCCGAACGACGCGCAGATGGTGCCCGAAGGTGTCCAGCAGGAGGATCAGGGCGGTTCCCGCTTCTCCGGCGGCATGGGGCAGCTCCAGCGCGGACCGGAGATCACCGAGGTCCGCTAGGCGCCGCGCTCGGCTTGAGTCTGGATGTGGGCCGCACCCCCCGTGGGGTGCGGCCCTTTCTCATGCGCTCCTTCTCGTGTGCCCTTCCTCGTGCGCCTTTTCTCATGCGCCGCTCATGTGCCGCCTCTTGACGGGCAGTTGGTCTATACCTAAGGTCCCGGCCATCGCGTGCGTTCAAACACGCGCTCATCGTTCACATACGAGAACGGATGGCCCCCCACATGCCCGAGACCCCCGACACCCCCGCCGCGCACCGCCGCAGACGGCGCCCGGCCCTGCTCGCCACCGTCGCCGCCGCGACCGCCGCCCTGGTCGCCGGGTTCCTCTCCTGGCCCGGCGCCCAGCAGGCCGACGCCGCGCCCGCCACCTTCGTGCACCCCGGAGTCACCGTCTCCAAGGGGCAGCTGGACTTCGCCCGCACCAAGGTCCTCGCCGGCGCCCAGCCCTGGAAGGGCGCGTACGACCAGATGATGGCGAGCAAGTACGCCTCACTGACACGCACCGCCACCCCCCGGGCGACCGTCGAGTGCGGCTCGTACTCCAACCCCAACTACGGCTGCACCGACGAGCGCGAGGACGCGATAGCCGCGTACACCGACGCCCTCGCCTGGTACATCACCCGCGACGCGCGCTACGCCCAGAAGTCCATCGAGCTGATGGACGCCTGGTCGGCCACCATCAAGGACCACACCAACAGCAACGCGCCGCTGCAGACCGGCTGGGCCGGCTCCTCCTGGCCCAAGGCCGCCGAGATCATCAAGTACACGTACACGGGGACGTGGACCAACTCCGCCCGCTTCGGCACGATGCTCCGCAACGTCTACCTCCCCGAGATCATCAACGGCTCGAATTCCAACGGGAACTGGGAGCTGTCGATGATGGAGGCCGCCATCGGCATCTCCGTCTTCCTTGAGGACAAGACGTCGTACGACACGGCCATGGCGAAGTTCCGGACGCGTACGGCCGCGTACGTCTATCTCTCCTCCGACGGCTCCGTGCCGAAGACCGTGCCGAGCCAGAACCTCGACACCACGGCGAAGATCGTCTCCTACTGGCAGGGGCAGTCCACCTTCGTCACCGGGCTCACCCAGGAGACGTGCCGCGACTTCACCCACACCGGATACGGCATCTCCGCGATCTCGCACGTCGCCGAGACCAGCCGGATCCAGGGGCAGGACCTCTACGGCACCGATGTCGGCGAGCGGCTGCGGCAGGCGCTCGGCTTCCAGTCGAAGTACCAGCTGGGGACGGCCGTGCCGAGCTGGCTGTGCGGCGGCTCGCTCACCCTCGGCCTGGGCCCCGTCACCGAGGTCGGTTACAACGCCCTGCACAACCGCCTGGGCATCGCGATGACCAACACCCAGACCCTGACCGAGCAGAACCGCCCGGCCGGCAGCAACAACCTGTTTGTGGCCTGGGAGACGCTGACCCACGGCGACAACCCCAGCTGAACCATTGAAGGACCGGGCTCCCGGCGGTGATACTGGCGCCCGGTCCACGGGGGAGGGGACATGAGCCAGGTCGTCACGGACGCCATGGTGCGCGTCGAGAACATCCATCGGTCGTACGGCACCGGAGCCGCCGCCGTGCACGCGTTGCGCGGTGTCTCCTTCGACGTACCGCGCGGTGAACTCGTCGCCCTCAAGGGCCGCTCCGGATCCGGCAAGACCACGCTTCTCAACCTCGTCGGAGGGCTCGACGAGCCGGACGAGGGCAGGATCGTCGTCGACGGGCTGGATCTCTCCACGCTCGACGAGAACGGCATCCTGGGACTGCGCCGCGACCGTATCGGCTTCGTCTTCCAGTCCTTCGGGCTCATCCCCATCCTCACCGCCGCCGAGAACGTCGGCGTTCCGCTGCGGCTGCGCCGGGCCGATCCGCGCGAGCGCGAGGAACGCGTCGACCTGCTCCTCTCCCTCGTCGGCCTCGCCGACCACGCGGCCCAGCGCCCCGGCGAACTCTCCGGCGGCCAGCAACAGCGGGTGGCCATCGCCCGCGCCCTCGCCAACAACCCCTCCCTCCTCATCGCCGACGAGCCCACGGGCCAGCTCGACGCCGAGACGGGCATCGCCGTGATGGAGCTGCTGCGCGCGGTCGTCCACAGCGAACAGGTGACGGCGCTGGTCGCCACCCACGACGCGACCCTGCTGGATCTGGCCGACCGGGTGCTGGAGCTGAGCGACGGGGAGATCGTCGAGCACTGAGACGGTGCGGCCCGAGGTGCGCGTCCCTGAACGTGAGCCTTGGGGCGGGCTGTCCGGCGTATCACTGTCCGCTCCCCGGGGGCTTCTCCGCGGCCGACGCGGTCGACGCGGTCGAGTGGAGATCGGCACTGGCCCGCACCACCGCGGCGCGCTGGTGCGGATCCGAGCCCTCCACGGCGATCAGGGTGCGGCGCGTGTTCTCCTCCTCCGTCCGCACCACGGTCCGGTGCCGGATCCATGAGCGGGCCAGTGCCAGCACTCCTGGTGCCGTGGCGAGGAGGGCGGCGGTGAGGGAGGCGAAGGGGTCGATCGCGGTCATGCGGTGCTCCTCGGTGTCGGGCGGCGACGGGCTTGCCCCAACTCTCCGAGCAGGCAAGGGTTTCCCACTACGCTGGGGAAACCGCGGGAAACCGAAGTGCTGCCGGGGTGCAGGGAGACGTATGGCTGGGGGGCGTCCGCCGAAGGGCGACACGGAGCGGTACCCGGAGCTCGAAGCACTCGCCGAGTGGTTCCGCGAAGCGATCGCCGACGCGGGCTACGAGAGCCTCAACGCGGTGGTCCGCGCGGAGATCGCCCACAAGAACGTCGTCTACGGCGCCTGCAGTGCCACCAGGCTGCTGAAGCTGCCGGTCCTGCGGTCGCTCGCCGTCGCGTTGGAGCGCGAGCCCGACGACATCACCCCGCTGTGGATCAAGGCCAAGGAGGCCCTGGACCGGGCCGGCGCCGAGAGCCGGGAGGCGGCCGCGCCCCGGCTGACGGAGTGGACGGAGCTGCCGCTGCCGAATCCGGCGGTCCGCAACCTCCTCGAAGCGCAGGCGAAGGCGGTGGAGCGGCTGCCGTACGACATGCTGGGTGTGGCCGAGCCGCCGCTGTCGGCGGTCTACGTACGCCAGAGCATGCGGACCCAGTGGCACTCCACGGAGGGCGCTGCCCGTAACTCCACCCAGCTCGACGGCGGTTCGGTGACGCAGGGGGACTCCGCCGCGCGGGACGAGACGCAGACCATCGACGCCCAGCTTCCGGTCCCGGAGGCCCTGGCCCGCCACGAACACCTCCTGATCACCGGAGAGCCCGGCGCCGGGAAGTCGACGCTGTCGAGCCATCTGGCGTGGACCCTCTCGCGGATCTGGCTGCGCGAGGACACCAGCCTGGAGGCACCCGTGACCGAACCGGTGATTCCGGTCAGGGTCGCGGCCAGGACGCTCGTCGACCAGCCCGGTTCATGGAGCACGGTGCTGTGCCAGGCCTTACGCCGCACGCTCGGCCACAGTCTGGTCGCCGACCCCGACGCACGGCTGTTCCTGGGGCGCGTGCACGGGGCGCGCTGGATGGTCCTGGTGGACGGGCTCGACGAGATCGCGGACCGTGAGTCGCGCGCCGAGGTCGTCCGGATGATCGCGCAGCACGCGCGCACCGACAGCGACTACCGCTTCCTCATCACCAGCCGCCCGCTGTCCGATCCCGAACTGGCGCCGCTGAGGGGGGCGTTGATCGGCGAATACCGCATGGAGCCCTTCGGTACGGAGGAGCTGCGGGACTTCGCGGCCAAGTGGTTCGCGGCGCAGTACCAGGAGAAGGAACAGGCGCGGACCGCCGCGGACCGCTTCCTGGGCGAGACCGACGACGGCCGGCTGCGCGACCTGGTCCGCAATCCGCTGCTCGCCACCATCGCGGCCGTCACGGCGACGGCGGCTCCGACACATCCGCTGCCGACCAGCAGGCTCAGCCTCTACCAGCGGTTCTTCGAGCATCTGCTGACCCGGGGCGCGGGCAGCGAAGGCGCCGTACGGCAGGGGCTGATGCGGCGGTACCGCGACGACCCCGGGCGGCGTGAGCTGCACCTGTGGCTCAATCAGCGCAAGCGGGACGTCCTCGGGGTGCTGGGGAGGTGCCGCCTGGAGGGGGAGTCGTCGCTCCTGGAGGCGGGCCTGGAGTGGGTGCGGACCAACCTGCCGGAAGACTGGGCCGTGACGGGCTGGGAGGCCGACGTACGGGAATTCCTCCAGGGCACCGGCCTGCTCGTCAGGGACGAGGACGACTACCGGTTCCTGCACCACTCGTTCGCCGAGTACTTCGCCGCCCAGTCGTACGCGCAGCGGATATCTCCCTCCTTCCCGGAGGCGGAGGACTGGATCCTGCGCGCCTTCAAGGACGACGAACGCACGCTGGCCATGTTCGTGTTCTGCCTCTGGGGCGAACGCGACGACTGCGACGGCGGCCGGCTCGCCGAACAGCTGCGCACCGGCGCCGTCGGCGGTCACGAACGGCCCCTGCTGGCCGGGCTCCTCGTGGCCGAGGGCGTCAGGTTCGGCGAGGCGGACCGGGAGGAGACGTTCGACCGCCTGGAGGTGGTGGCGCGGTGCGCCGTCGACAATGAGTACCGGGAGCGGGCGGCGCAGGTCCTGGGGGCGCTGGGCGGACAGCCCGGGGTGCTGGAGCGGCTGGAGCACATGGCGCGCTGCGAGTTCCTCGATGCGAGCATCCGGCTCTACGCGGTTGAGGCGTACGGCAAGGCCGGGATGGCTGACGTCACCCAGGAACTGCTGGGCCTCGTACTCGGCAGTGTCTTTGGCCTCCTTGGCAGGGCTGCCCGGATTGCCTGCACCCTCGGGGAGGACGCCCGGGAGGCCGTGCGCAGGCGGGCGTGGCAGATTCTTGAGGCGCCCGACGTCAACTCAGTGGAGATGTCACACGCCGCGGAGGCCCTCGCCTGCCTGGGCCAGGTGCAGGAGACGGAGGAACTTGCGCGGCGCGTACTCCAGGACCCGACGGCGTTTACGAACGACGTGGAGCGCGCCGTCGAGGCCTGGCTGACCCAGGCCCCGGATCGCGCGGTGACGGAGTCGGAGCGGTTGGTACTTGCCCTCCCCGATACCGACCATGCGCGGCAATGGGTCGTGGGCAAGGTCCTCGACAAGTTCGGTGCCGAGGTTGCCGCCGCGCGCATCGCACACAGGGTGCTCGGTGCGGATTCGACTCATCTGGCTGCCCTGCGGTGGGCGGCGGAAATGTGGGTCAAGGCCCGTGGGCCCGAGGCGAGTGAGGAGATCACCGCGGCGTTGGAGCGCAGCAGTGCCGACCTGGGCCACTACTACTGGCACCCGGCCGCTCTGCTGCGCGCGCTCGTCCCGCTGGCCCATGACGACGGCACGGCCGACTGGGCGCGCGGAGTCTTCGGCGAGGAGCGGTGGGGCGTATACGGGACCGGGAACGCCGTCGCGACCTGGCTGGCCGCGGTCGGCGTCGGCGGAGCCGATCAGATCATGCAGCGTCTCGACCGGGGCCATCTTCTCTCCTCGTACGACCGCCCGCCCGCCGCGCAGGCCCTCTTCGAGGCAGGGGCGCTGGACCAGGCCGGGGAAATGGCGGAGCTCGCACTGAGCACGCCCAACGTGCGCCGGGAAAACTGTGCGGAAGCCGCACGTGTGCTGCTCAAAACGGGCGGAGCCGACGCGGTCGTCCGGCTGAAGGAGATCTGGTTTGCCCACCCGATGCTGAGCGCGAACGCCAACTGGCTGAACGGAGTTCTGGACGCGCTGCCGCGCTTCGAGGACCGGGCGACGGACGCCGTCGTCGGGCAACTCGCCCGGGAGCTCGTCGATCTCCCCACGGCAGCGGTGTCCGATGTCCTGCGCGGGCTGCGGCTGCTGCTCAGCTACGAGGGCCACCCCGTGGTGCCGTGGGTGTTGGAGACGGCCATGACACACCGTCGGCTGTACTGGGACCAGCGGCGGATCCTGGCCCGAGAGCTCGCTGCCCTCGGCGAACGTGACGCCGCGCTGACGCTCTGGCGGCATGTGCTGGGGTTCCCTTCGCCTCCCCGGAGCGGTGAGCCGCATCTGATGTCGGACCTGCAGTCCGCCGGGGAGACCGGGACAGCCGTGACCTGGCTGGCCGAACTCATCACCGACCCGGCCACCACGGCCCCCCGACGCCTCCGGCTCCGGCAGCTGCTGGCCTGGCTCGTCACGGCCGAGCCCCACCTCCAGGCCCTGGTCCCGGACGACGCGGGCCCGGTGCCGGACCTCCGCGCGACGCAGCGCACCGGCTCAGCCCTTCCCCCGCGGCCCAGGGAAGCCTCCGCCTGACGCCACCGGCAGGCGCATCAGGCAGGCGCGTCAGGGAGGCGCATCAGGGTTGTGTCAAAGACGGCGCCGGCCGACCCCCTGGCCCCATTTGTCGAGATTATTGGCCGTAAGGTCGACGCTGCGTACACAGCGGTGACAGGAAGACAATAGGGGCCATGGGACGCGGCAAGCTTCGGATCTACCTCGGTGCGGCACCGGGCGTCGGCAAGACGTACGCGATGCTCTCCGAGGCGCACCGCCGTGTCGAGCGGGGGACCGACTGTGTGGTCGCGTTCGTGGAGCATCACAACCGGGCGCGTACCGAGGTGATGCTGCACGGCCTTGAGCAGGTGCCGCGCAAGGAGCTGGAGTACCGGGGGTCCGTGTTCACCGAGATGGACGCGGACGCCGTACTGGAGCGCGCCCCTGCCGTCGCCCTGGTGGACGAACTCGCGCACACCAATGTCCCCGGCTCGCGCAACGACAAGCGCTGGCAGGACGTGGAGGAGCTGCTGTCGGCCGGCATCGACGTCGTGTCGACGGTCAACATCCAGCATCTGGAGTCGCTGGGCGATGTCGTCGAGTCGATAACGGGCGTACGGCAGCGGGAGACCGTGCCGGACGAGGTGGTGCGCCGGGCGGACCAGATCGAGCTGGTCGACATGTCGCCGCAGGCGCTGCGGCGGCGGATGGCGCACGGCAACATCTACAAGTCCGACAAGGTCGACGCGGCCCTGTCCAACTACTTCCGGCCCGGCAACCTCACCGCGCTGCGCGAACTGGCGCTGCTCTGGGTCGCCGACCGGGTCGACGAGTACCTCACCGAGTACCGCAGTGAGCACCGGGTCTCGAAGATCTGGGGGTCGCGGGAGCGGATCGTGGTGGGGCTGACGGGCGGGCCGGAGGGGCGCACGCTGATCCGGCGCGCCGCGCGGCTCGCGGAGAAGGGCGCGGGCGGCGAGGTGATGGCCGTCTACATCGCCCGCAGCGACGGGCTCACCTCGGCCTCGCCCAAGGAGCTCGCCGTCCAGCGCACGCTGGTCGAGGACCTGGGCGGAACGTTCCACCATGTCGTCGGGGACGACATACCGGCCTCCCTCCTGGACTTCGCGCGCGGCGTCAACGCCACCCAGATCGTGCTCGGCTCCTCGCGCCGCAAGACCTGGCAGTACGTCTTCGGGCCGGGCGTCGGCGCCACGGTCGCCCGGGAGTCGGGCCCCGACCTGGACGTCCACATCGTCACCCATGACGAGGTCGCCAAGGGGCGCGGGCTGCCGGTCGCGCGCGGGGCACGGCTCGGCCGCTCCCGGAGCATCTGGGGCTGGCTGGTCGGTGTGGGCGGCCCGGTGATCCTCGCGCTGCTGCTGAACACCGTCGACCTCGGCCTCGCCAACGACATGCTGCTGTTCCTGACGGTGACGGTGGCGGCGGCCCTGCTCGGCGGCCTCTTCCCGGCGCTGGCCTCGGCGGCCTTCGGCTCGCTGCTGCTGAACTACTACTACACGCCGCCCCTGCACCGGCTGACGATCGCCGACCCCAAGAACATCGTCGCCATCGCGATCTTCGTGGGTGTCGCCGTGTCCGTGGCGTCCGTGGTGGACGTGGCGGCCCGCCGCACCCACCAGGCGGCGCATCTGCGGGCCGAGTCGGAGATCCTCTCCTTCCTGGCGGGCAGCGTGCTGCGCGGCGAGACCAGCCTGGAGGCCCTGCTGGAACGGGTCCGGGAGACCTTCGGGATGGAGTCCGTCGCGCTGCTGGAGCGGACGAGCGACGTCGACCCGTGGACCTGCGCGGGCAGTGTGGGGCCGGGGCCCTCGAAGCGCCCCGAGGACGCCGACGTGGACATGCCGGTCGGCGACCACATGGCGCTCGCCCTGTCCGGCCGGGTGCTGCCGGCCTCGGACCGCCGGGTGCTCGCCGCCTTCGCCGCGCAGGCCGCCGTGGTCCTGGACCGCCAGCGCCTCCAGCACGAGGCCGACCAGGCCAAGGAACTGGCCGAGGGCAACCGCATCCGCACCGCGCTGCTGGCCGCCGTCAGCCACGACCTGCGCACCCCGCTGGCCGGGATCAAGGCCTCCGTGTCCTCGCTGCGCTCCGACGACGTCGCCTGGTCCGAGGAGGACCAGGCGGAGCTCCTCGAAGGCATCGAGAACGGCGCCGACCGCCTCGACCACCTGGTGGGCAACCTGCTGGACATGTCCCGCCTCCAGACCGGCACGGTCACCCCGCTGATCCGGGAGATCGACCTCGACGAGGTGGTCCCGATGGCGCTCGGCGGCGTTCCCGAGGACAGCGTGGAGCTGGAGATCCCGGAGAGCCTGCCGATGGTCGCGGTCGACGCGGGGCTGCTGGAGCGCGCGGTCGCCAACCTCGTCGAGAACGCCGTCAAGTACAGCCCCCTCGACGAACTGGTCCTGGTCTCCGCGAGCGCCATCGCCGACCGCGTCGAGGTGCGGGTGGTGGACCGCGGCCCGGGCGTCCCGGACGAGGCCAAGGACCGCATCTTCGCGCCCTTCCAGCGCTACGGCGACGCCCCGCGCGGCGCCGGAGTGGGCCTCGGCCTCGCGGTCGCCCGCGGCTTCGCCGAGTCGATGGGCGGCACACTGAACGCCGAGGACACCCCCGGCGGCGGACTCACCATGGTGCTCACGGTCCGGGCGGTGGAGCGCCTTCCCGGCCTCGCCACGGCAACAGCAACAGCGGAAAGGCAGGTCTCATGACCCGGGTCCTCGTGGTCGACGACGAGCCGCAGATCACCCGAGCCCTCGTGATCAACCTGAAGGCACGCAAGTACGAGGTCGACGCGGCCCCCGACGGAGCCACCGCGCTCCAGCTCGCCGCCGCCCGGCACCCCGACGTCGTCGTGCTCGACCTGGGCCTGCCCGACATGGACGGCGTCGAGGTGATCAAGGGGCTGCGCGGCTGGACCCGGGTGCCGATCCTGGTGCTGTCCGCCCGGCACTCCTCCGACGAGAAGGTCGAGGCGCTCGACGCGGGCGCCGACGACTACGTCACCAAACCCTTCGGCATGGACGAGCTGCTGGCCCGGCTGCGCGCCGCCGTCCGCCGCGCGGAGCCCACCGGAGGCGACGAGGACGACGTGATCGTCGAGACCGAGGACTTCACCGTCGACCTGGCGGCGAAGAAGGTCAACCGCGACGGGAGGGACGTACGCCTCACCCCCACGGAGTGGCACCTCCTGGAGGTCCTGGTGCGCAACACGGGCCGCCTGGTCAGCCAGAAACAGCTGCTCCAGGAGGTGTGGGGGCCGTCGTACGGCACGGAGACCAACTACCTCCGGGTCTACATGGCACAGCTGCGCCGCAAGCTGGAGGCGGACCCGTCGCATCCGCGGCACTTCATGACGGAGCCGGGGATGGGATACCGGTTCGAGAGGTAGCCCGGAGATTTCTGCCCGAGACGCCGGGCACACGGGAATCCGACACCAGGTACGCGGCAATCCGACACCGGACATACGGGAATCCGACACCGGGCATTCGGGAATCAGTGCGCGAAAGACCACAGGTGAGCGCTCTCGTTCATCCGTCGTCAGTGCGCCCCGGTACGCTTTCGGTATGAGTGCTGTTCCTCGTTCCGAAAAGCCGGCGGGCCGGTTCCGGCGCATGATAGACCGGCTCTCCTCGTCCCAGACGGACCTGGAGTCCGAGGAGCTGCGCGAGGACGCCGAGACCGCGGGCTGCACGCGCATCTGCGACTGCCACGACCGACAGATCGTCACGGTTACTGGTACCTTGCGCACGGTCACTCTGCGGCCACGGGCCGGTGTCCCGGCCCTGGAGGCCGAGCTGTTCGACGGCTCGGCCGCCCTGGACGTGGTCTGGCTCGGCCGGCGCTCCATCGTCGGGATCGAGCCGGGGCGCAAGCTGATCGCGTCGGGCCGCATCTCGATGAGCCGGGGCCGTAGGGTGCTGTTCAACCCGAAGTACGAACTCAGACCGCTCGGACGGGAGTAGCCGGTGACGTCACTCGACAAGCCGACCGAAGACGCCCAAGACGCCCCGCACGATTCGAGGGCGGCGACCGAGGCCGCTCTCTTCGAGGCGTTCGGCGGCGTGCGGGGCATGGTCGAGACGGTGGTGCCCGGCCTCCTCTTCGTCACCATCTTCACGATCAACAAGGACCTGCACTGGTCGGCGATCGCCGCCCTCGCGATGTCCCTGCTGCTCGTCGTGGTCCGCCTCGTGAAGCGCGACACCGTCAAGCACGCCTTCAGCGGCGTCTTCGGCGTCGCGTTCGGTGTGGTCTTCGCGATGATGACGGGCAACGCGAAGGACTTCTACCTGCCGGGCATGCTCTACACGCTCGGCCTGGCCGTCGCCTACATCGTCACGACCCTCGTGGGTGTCCCGCTGATCGGCCTGATCCTCGGCCCGGTCTTCAAGGAGAACCTCTCCTGGCGCACCCGCAACCCCGGCCGCAAGAAGGCGTACGCGAAGGCGAGTTGGGCCTGGGGCCTGATCCTGCTCGCCAAGTGCGCGGTGCTCTTCCCGCTCTACTGGTGGGCCGACACCACCAAGTTCGGCTGGATCCTGATCGCCCTCAAGATCCCGCCCTTCCTCCTCGCCGTCTGGCTCACCTGGGTCTTCCTGGCCAAGGCACCCGCTCCGATCGACGTGTTCGCGGAGATGGAGGCCGAGGAGAAGGCCGAGAAGGAACGCAAGGCCGCTCTCGCCCAGGAGCGCGGCGAGAGCGCGCCGGCCCGGCACCGCCGCGAGGCGTAACAGCCTGCGGCTGTACGGCGCCGGGAGGCGTCACGGAAAGCGTGTGTACGACGATGGGGGCGCCCGGAGATCTCCGGGCGCCCCCATCGTCGTACCGGAAGCGACTAACCGGTGGCGTCCTCGCGGCGCACCGACAGCAGGTCCTCCAGCTGCTCCTCGCGGGCCTGGGCGGCCACGAAGAGGAGTTCGTCGCCCGCCTCCAGGGAGTCCTCCCGGGAGGGGGTGAGGACGCGGGTGCCACGGATGATGGTCACCAGGGAGGTGTCCTCGGGCCACTCGACGTCGCCGACCGTCGTACCGGCCAGGGCGGACTCCGGCGGCAGGGTCAGCTCGACGAGGTTGGCGTCGCCGTGGCTGAAGCGCAGCAGCCGGACGAGGTCGCCGACGCTGACGGCCTCCTCGACCAGGGCCGACATCAGTCGCGGGGTGGAGACGGCGACGTCGACGCCCCAGGCCTCGTTGAACAGCCACTCGTTCTTGGGGTTGTTGACGCGGGCGACGACCCGCGGGACCCCGTACTCGGTCTTCGCGAGCAGGGAGACGACGAGGTTGACCTTGTCGTCGCCCGTGGCCGCGATGGCCACGTTGCAGCGCTGCAGCGCGGCCTCGTCCAGGGAAGTGATCTCGCAGGCGTCGGCGAGCAGCCACTCCGCCTGCGGGACGCGCTCGACCGAGATGGCGGTCGGCGCCTTGTCGATCAGCAGAACCTCGTGGCCGTTCTCCAGGAGCTCGCCCGCGATCGAGCGGCCCACGGCACCGGCACCGGCAATGGCGACCCTCATCAGTGACCGGCCTCCTCTTCAGGGCCCTTGGCGAAGGACGCCTCGACCTTGTCCACCTCGTCGGTGCGCATCATCACGTGCACCAGGTCGCCCTCCTGCAGCACCGTCTGGGACGACGGCAGGATCGCCTCGCCCAGCCGGGTGAGGAAGGCCACGCGCACGCCCGTCTCGTCCTGGAGCCGGCTGATCTTGTGGCCGACCCAGCCGGCGGAGGTGTGCACCTCGGCGAGCTGTACACCGCCGGTGGGGTCGCGCCACAGCGGCTCGGCGCCCGAGGGCAGCAGCCGGCGCAGCATCTGGTCGGCCGTCCAGCGGACGGTGGCGACGGTCGGGATGCCGAGGCGCTGGTAGACCTCGGCGCGGCGGGGGTCGTAGATGCGTGCCGCGACGTTCTCGATGCCGAACATCTCGCGGGCCACGCGGGCGGCGATGATGTTCGAGTTGTCACCGCTGGAGACCGCGGCGAACGCCCCGGCCTCCTCGATGCCCGCCTCGCGCAGGGTGTCCTGGTCGAAGCCGACTCCGGTGACACGACGGCCGCCGAACCCGGAGCCCAGTCGTCGGAAGGCGGTGGGGTCCTGGTCGATCACGGCGACCGTGTGCCCCTGTTGCTCCAGGGTCTGGGCAAGAGCGGAACCCACTCTTCCGCAGCCCATGATGACGATGTGCACGACCGTCCTTCCGAATGTGAATGGTTACGGCTCAGGCTAAACAGGGTCTCAGACCGCCGCCCAAGCTACACACGCGCGGTCCATCGGGGGCACCCCTGTGCACGATCAGCGACGTGTGATGCTGCGAACGCTCGCGAGGGTCAGGAATCCGAGGCCGACGAGTCCGGCCAGGGCGCCGATCAGCTCCGCGGTGCCATGCATGGAACCTCCATAACCGGTCAGACTAGGGCTTTCGTCATATAGGCATGCGGATCTCCGGGGGTGCGGAATCCGCAGCCGCAGCCGTCCCCGATTTCACTCGGAGGGCAGATGTGGCGAGGTAGGTGGGCGACCCCACGTTCGAACGCTTACGATCCTCTGCGTGTCCAAACTGACCGACGTGCCCAAACGGATCCTGATCGGGCGCGCACTGCGCAGCGACCGGCTCGGAGAAACGCTCCTGCCGAAGCGCATCGCACTCCCTGTCTTCGCTTCCGACCCGCTGTCCTCCGTGGCGTACGCGCCCGGCGAGGTCCTGCTGGTCCTGTCCATCGCGGGCGTGTCGGCCTACCACTTCAGCCCCTGGATCGCGGTCGCGGTCGTCGTGCTGATGTTCACGGTGGTCGCCTCCTACCGGCAGAACGTGCACGCCTACCCGAGCGGCGGCGGGGACTACGAGGTGGCCAACACCAACCTCGGTCCCCGGGCCGGACTCACGGTCGCCAGCGCCCTGCTCGTCGACTACGTCCTCACGGTCGCCGTCTCCATCGCCTCCGGCATCGAGAACCTCGGCTCCGCGGTCCCCTTCGTGGTCGAGCACAAGGTGGCCTGCGCGGTCGCCGTCATCGTGCTGCTCACGCTGATGAACCTGCGCGGAGTCAAGGAGTCCGGAAAGCTCTTCGCGATTCCGACGTACGTCTTCGTGGCGGGCGTCTTCATCATGATCGCGTGGGGTGCCTTCCGCGGCCTCGTCCTGAACGACACCATGAAGGCGCCGACCGCCGACTACCACATCAAGGCCGAGCACCAGGGCCTCGCGGGCTTCGCCCTCGTCTTCCTGCTCCTGCGCGCCTTCTCCTCCGGCTGTGCCGCCCTCACCGGCGTCGAGGCGATCTCCAACGGTGTCCCCGCCTTCCGCAAGCCGAAGTCGAAGAACGCCGCGAGCACGCTCGCCGCGATGGGCCTGCTCGCCGTCACGATGTTCTGCGGCATCATCGCCCTGGCCATGGCGACCAACGTCCGGATGGCCGAGAACCCGGCCACCGACCTGATCCACAACGGTCTCGCGGTCGGCTCCGACTACGTCCAGAACCCGGTGATCTCCCAGGTCGCCGAGGCCGTGTTCGGCAAGGGCAGCTTCCTGTTCATCGTGCTGGCCGCCGCCACCGCGCTGGTCCTGTTCCTGGCCGCCAACACCGCGTACAACGGCTTCCCGCTGCTCGGCTCGATCCTCGCCCAGGACCGCTACCTCCCGCGCCAGCTGCACACCCGCGGCGACCGCCTCGCCTTCTCCAACGGCATCGTGCTGCTGGCGGGCGCGGCGACCATGCTGGTCATCATCTACGGCGCCGACTCGACCCGGCTGATCCAGCTCTACATCGTCGGCGTGTTCGTCTCCTTCACGCTCAGCCAGACCGGCATGGTCCGCCACTGGAACCGCCACCTGGCCACCGAGACGGACCAGGCCAAGCGGCGCCACATGGTCCGCTCCCGGGCGATCAACGCCTTCGGCGCCTTCTTCACGGGCCTGGTGCTGGTCGTCGTACTCGTCACGAAGTTCACGCACGGAGCCTGGGTCGCGCTGCTCGGCATGGTGATCTTCTACGCGACGATGAGCGCGATCCGTAAGCACTACGACCGGGTCGCCGAGGAGATCGCCGCCCCTGAGGGGCCGAGCGACGACAGTGTCCGCCCCTCCCGCGTGCACTCCGTCGTCCTGATCTCCAAGATCCACCGCCCGACGCTGCGCGCCCTCGCCTACGCCAAGCTGCTGCGCTCGGACACCCTCGAAGCGCTCAGCGTCAACGTCGACCCGGCCGAGACCAAGGCCCTGCGCGAGGAGTGGGAGCGGCGCGGCATCGACGTACCGCTGAAGGTCCTCGACTCGCCGTACCGCGAGATCACGCGGCCGATCATCGAGTACGTGAAGGGCCTGCGCAAGGAATCCCCGCGCGACGCGGTCTCCGTGATCATCCCCGAGTATGTGGTCGGCCACTGGTACGAGCACCTGCTGCACAACCAGAGCGCCCTGCGCCTCAAGGGCCGGCTGCTGTTCACCCCGGGCGTCATGGTGACCTCCGTGCCCTACCAGCTGGAGTCCTCCGAGGCCGCGAAGCTGCGGGCCCGCAAGCGGCAGGACTGGAACGCGCCGGGAGCGGTGCGCCGGGGGCCCGCGGAAGAGCGCCCGAAGGAGTCCTCGAACTCGAAGAGCTGACGGCCATGTGGTGAGCGGCCGGGCAACGTCCACGTAGACTGGTGGGCTGTTGTCCGGCCGTTTCCCCTTCGCTCGCCCCTTTTGCTCACCCCCTTCTCAACTGGAGTCACCCCGCCATGCAGGCAGAACCGAAGAAATCGCTGGTGGGGGAGGAGTACGAGGTCGAGATCGGCCCCGTCGCACACGGCGGCCACTGCATCGCCCGTACGACCGAGGGTCAGGTCCTCTTCGTCCGGCACACCCTGCCCGGCGAGCGCGTCGTCGCGCGCGTGACGGAGGGCGAGGAGGGCGCGCGCTTCCTGCGCGCGGACGCCGTACGGATCCTGGACGCGTCGAAGGACCGCGTCGAGGCCCCCTGCCCGTACGCGGGCCCCGGCCGCTGCGGTGGCTGCGACTGGCAGCACGCCAAGCCGGGCGCGCAGCGCCGCCTCAAGGGCGAGGTCATCGCCGAGCAGCTCCAGCGGCTCGCGGGACTCACGCCCGAGGAGGCCGGCTGGGACGGCACGGTGATGCCCGCCGAGGGCGACAAGCTGCCCGCGGGCGAGGTCCCGGCCTGGCGCACACGCGTCCAGTACGCCGTCGACGCCGACGGCAACGCCGGACTGCGCCGCCACCGCTCGCACGAGGTCGAGCCGATCGAGCACTGCATGATCGCCGCGCCGGGCGTCACCGAGCTGGGCATCGAACAGCGCGACTGGTCCGGCATGGCCTCCGTCGACGCGATCGCCGCCACGGGATCCCAGGACCGCATGGTGATCCTGGAGCCCAAGCCGGGCGCCCGCCTGCCCCTCGTCGAACTCGACAAGCCCGTCTCCGTGATGCGCGTCGACGAGCACGACGGCGGCATCCACCGCGTCCACGGCCGCGCCTTCGTACGCGAGCGGGCCGACGGCCGTACGTACCGCGTCGGCAGCGGCGGCTTCTGGCAGGTCCACCCGATGGCCGCCGACACCCTCGTCAAGGCCGTCATGCAGGGCCTGCTGCCGCGCAAGGGCGACATGGCGCTCGACCTGTACTGCGGCGTCGGCCTCTTCGCCGGCGCCCTCGCCGACCGCCTCGGCGACAAGGGCGCGGTCCTCGGCATCGAGTCCGGCAAGCGCGCGGTCGAGGACGCCCGGCACAACCTCGCCGCCTTCGACCGCGTCCGCATCGAACAGGGCAAGGTCGAGGCCGTCCTCCCGCGCACCGGCATCACCGAGGTCGACCTCATCGTCCTCGACCCGCCCCGCGCCGGCGCCGGCAAGAAGACCGTCGAGCACCTGACGTCCCTGAGCGCGCGACGGATCGCGTACGTCGCCTGCGATCCGGCGGCGCTGGCGCGGGATCTGGGCTACTTCCGGGATGGGGGGTACAAGGTGCGGACGCTGCGGGCGTTCGATCTTTTCCCGATGACGCACCATGTTGAGTGTGTCGCGATCCTGGAGCCTGCGGCAAAGGGCGCCTGACCTGCGCAGGTTCGGGTGGTGTGCGTGATGTGGGCTGAGGGCTTTACCGAAACCTTGCCGAGTCAGTAGGAGCTGGGGCCGTGCGGGCTCCAGTGTTTCAACGTTCCCTCCCCGGCGTTGGGAGCCGGGGAGGGAAGCTGGAGCCACCCTCCCCGGGCGACTGGTTCCGGTGTCAGGACACGGGGACTTCTTCGCGGACGGTGCGGGCGGCGGCGACCAGGTTCACCAGCGACTGCCGGGTCTCGGGCCAGCCGCGGGTCTTCAGAGCGCAGTCGGGGTTGACCCACAGCCGTTCGGCCTGAATCGCCTTCAGGCTGCGCAGCAAGTCGGCGGCCTCCTCCGGTGTCTCTATGACCGGCGCAGCGCAGCGTTCAGTATTGCTCGGTCTCCACGAAGCCCGCGTCTGCGTCGTTGTCCACACCGAGGGCGGCGGCGGCCGGGTCGAATCCGGGCGGGCTGTCCTTGAGGCCCAGACCCATGCCGGCGAGCTTGGCCTTGACCTCGTCGATGGACTTCGCACCGAAGTTGCGAATGTCGAGGAGGTCGGCTTCGGAGCGGGCGACGAGCTCACCCACGGAGTGGACGCCCTCGCGCTTGAGGCAGTTGTACGAACGGACGGTGAGGTCGAGCTCCTCGATCGGCATGACCAGATCGGCGGCAAGGGCGGCGTCGATCGGGGACGGGCCCATGTCGATGCCCTCGGCGTCGATGTTGAGCTCACGGGCCAGACCGAACAGCTCGACCAGCGTCTTACCGGCGGAGGCCATGGCGTCACGGGGACGCATGGCCTGCTTGGTCTCGACGTCGACGATCAGCTTGTCGAAGTCGGTGCGCTGCTCGACACGGGTCGCCTCGACCTTGTAGGTGACCTTCAGGACCGGCGAGTAGATCGAGTCGACCGGGATGCGCCCGATCTCCTGACCGACCTGCTTGTTCTGAACGGCGGAGACGTAACCGCGACCGCGCTCGACGGTCAGCTCCATCTCCAGCTTGCCCTTGCCGTTGAGCGTGGCGAGGACGAGGTCGGGGTTGTGCACCTCGACACCGGCCGGGGGCGCGATGTCGGCGGCGGTGACCAGACCCGGGCCCTGCTTGCGCAGGTACATCACGACCGGCTCGTCCTGTTCCGAGGAGACGACCAGCTGCTTGATGTTGAGGATCAGGTCGGTGACGTCCTCCTTGACGCCCGGCACGGTGGTGAACTCGTGCAGAACGCCGTCGATCCGGATGCTGGTGACAGCCGCACCCGGGATCGAGGAGAGGAGCGTACGACGCAGGGAGTTGCCGAGGGTGTAGCCGAAGCCCGGCTCCAGCGGCTCGATCACGAACCGGGAGCGGAATTCGTCGACGACCTCTTCGGTCAACGAGGGACGCTGAGCAATCAGCACGTGGTGTTGCCTCCAGTGGTTTGGCGCCCGCTATGTGACGCCGTAGACACCACGAAGGGTACGGGCCATACGGGACTGCTGCCCGCGTCCAGCTCTCGGGTGCGCGGGACGGTCAGGCAGGTATGCGTGGCCACGGTCAGGGTGATGTCGTGATCATGGCGTTGGCCGGGACAGTCGCGCACAACAGCGAGGACCACACGAGGCATTCGCTGATCGTCCTTCCGTTCGTCGAACGGGGTGAGCGCGCAGCCTGCCCGTCGGAGCCGGCGTGACGTCAAATATGTGCAAAATTCAAACATGCACTCGTACGAGTTAATGTGCTGGCTGCGTCTGAGGTCCGGGGATAGCGTTAACTGCGCTACGAGACGCCGGAGTTGAATCCGGCGAGGCTCGGATGCCCTCCACAGAAGGAGTATCCAGTCATGCCGTACGAGAACGCCGAGAACGACACACCGGGAATCTCCACCGGAAGCCCCGCAGCAATCCCCGCAGGAACCCCCGCCGAAATTCCAATGGACACATGGCAGATCGTCGGCACCCGTATGCGCCAGGCCGGCCTGTGCAGGTTCGACCGGCTTGCGCGAGCGCTTGAGGACGACGGTCCGGACGCGGTCTTCTCCGATGTGTCGCCGACCTCGCGGCAGGCGCTGCTCAGGGCGCTGGAAGTCGCATTCTGCGACCCGGACGGCCAGTTGAGCGCCCTTGCCCCGCCGTCCATGGCAGTGCTGCGCGAGGAGCGGGCCTTCCAGGAGTACGCGGCGCAGGTGCGTTCCGAAGCAGCCGTTGCTGAGAGCAATGCAAACAGCAATGCAGGCAGCGGTTCCGACAACGATGCCGACAACGATGTCCTCCGCGCCGTGGACAGCGCGCTCTCCGAACTCCGTTCCAAACTGGACGTCTTCGCCTCCTTGTCCGAGGTGGACTGGCCCGCGTCGCCCGCCCTGGTCGGTGCCGGAACCCCGGGCGCGGCCGTCCTGGCGGTGCAGGACAGGTACAGGGTCGCGGTCGCGGTCGCGAACCAGGCGACCCCGGCACTGGGCCCCGACCCCGATCCCGACCCGCAGCACCTGATCGGATACCGGGATTACCTGCGCGATCTCTGGGTGTCCGGACAGGCGGACTACGACCAGAAGTTGGCCGGCCGCTTCCACCAGGACTTCCACACCGTCTCGCTCGACCGGCGGCCGGCGAACGAGATCCTGATCCCGGTCCTGCTCCGGGCTCTGGTGGCGCCCACGGGCCCTGGGCACGGCCTCGGGATCGACCCCGCCACCATCCCGCCCCGTCCGCCCGGCCAGTCCGCGCGCGCCTATCTCGACCGGCTGATCGCCCTCTCCGGACTGAGCGGCACCGAACTCGGGCTGCGCTACCGGCTCGACTTCACGCGTCCGGACAGCGCCCTTTCCAGCGAAGTCGCGGAGAACATCGCGGCGATCCGCGGATTCTTCGCCGACGATTTCCAGGGCACCGACCCGAACTCGGTATTCGAGCCGCTGTTCCAGGGGATCGCGCCCTTCTATCTCCAGTATGCGGAATGGGTGCGCCAGTATCCGGAGTTCGTTCCGGAGAACCAGTACCAGGTCACCTCGTGCGTGCCGCTGGGAACGGGTGTCGATCCGGATCGTGCGCAGCGGCTGCTCAATCTGCCGCAGGCCCAGAGTCTTCCTCCGGCGAGGCGCCTGAGCTGGCAGCACAACGTGGAGTACTACCGCATGCTGTGGAGGTTCCAGGAAGCCTGCAAGGCGTTCGGCAGGCTGGAGTTCCAGCTCGCCCGGGACCGGCTCTCCGAGGCCGAGTTCGATCTCGCCGGACTGATCCACGGGGAGTCCCTGAACGCCGCGCTTCAGGCGAGGAAGCAACTGCCGGTCGACAACTGGAAGGATCTGACCGCCTTCCAGGAGCATGAAGTGGCGACCCGCTTCCTCGGCCCTCCCGCCGCGATCGACGTGGTGAACGACGACGACAACAAGGTCTTCGATTTCTGGGCGGGAGAGAGCGGGCATCCGGATGTGGATGTCCGCAAGGAGCGGGCCGAGGTGATCGCCCGCGTCGTCTGCTACGCGATGCCGGCGCTGCGGGGCGACATCGATGTCGCCACGGGTGACTACGTCGGGGCACTGGGGCACTACCACTACAACATCCCCGGGAACGGTGACGACCTCACGTTCATCGAGGCGCGCGTGCTGGTCCCGGTCGGTCTCGCCGGTCTGGAGACCACGGGCGTCTACACGGACATCTTCTTCGGCGGTGACCGGCCCTTCAGCGACTTCAGGCAGGGACCGACGGGGCCGAGCGACAGCCCGACCCTGTTCACGTCCGGCAGCATCCCGTACACGGCCAAGGTCGGCTCTCCCTCGGCGGACGAGCTGACCCACCCTCTGGAGATCACGTTCTCGCGGCTGCGCCGGGGCAACGCCATGCTGGAATGGGCGGACCAGCTGTACCGGACCGATGAGCCCGGCACCGTCGCGCGCGCCCGTGAGCTGTACAAGGCGGTGCTGTTCCTGCACGGTGAGCTGCCGCCGACCCTGCCTTCGTGGGGCACGGCCTTGTCCGGTTTCCTGCGGGCGGAGGAGAACCCGGCCCGCACGGGGCAGGTGCAGCACGCGCGCCTGTGCCTGCTCCAGATCGCGGCCGGGCTGAACTACTTCGGCTACGGCGAGGACGTCGTGCCGTTGCTGCGCTACCGGACGCTCGCGGGCGTGGCCCGGGAGCAGGCGGCGCTGGCCAAGTCGGCCGAGTCGGATCTCCTGCGTGCCATGGGCCGGATCGAGGACCTGATCCAGAACGAGTTGACGCTGCTCAACTTCCGTCAGAAGGCGCTTCTGCAGACCGGGATCGCGGCGGAGCAGGTGCGGATCTCGGCGAACAACACGCTGGCGGCGGTCGGCCAGGTCCAGCAGGTGAAGGACCTCATCGAGGCGAAACGCCGGGAGATCGAGGACCACGACAGCTTTCTCGGTCAGGTCGGCGATTTCATCGACCACGTGAAGGGGATGGTGACGGACCTTCCCGGCGACACCAAGTCGGCGACGGCGGCCGGTGTCGTGAGCACGGTGAAGAGTGAGGAGATGGTCGGCAGCGGCATGTTCGGCGCCGGTGCGGCCGGTTCGGTCCTGACGGGGTTCGCGATCTTCGGCGTAGTGTCGGTGATCTCCCTGAACGGCATGGCGAGCGAGGCCAACGACCGTAGAGCGGCCCTCACCGCGCTTCAGCAGCAGACCCTGCCCCTGGCGCAGGCGCAGCTCGACAGCAAGCAGCGTGAGCAGGTCATCGCCGGTCTCCAGAGTCAGATCGCGCAGGCGGACGCCGCGCTCGCGAACTCGCTGCTGGAGTTCCACACCGACCGGACGCTCAACGTCGACTTCTGGGTGTCCTGCGCGACCGTCTCGCGCCGGATTCTGCGCCGCTATCTCGAACTGGGCTCCCGGACCGCCTGGTTGGCCGAGCGGGCGCTCGCCTACGAGCAGGACCGCGCACTGAATCTGGTGAAGCTCGACTACTTCCCGGCCGGCACCGTGGGTGTCACCGGGGCGGACCAACTCCAGCTCGATCTCGCCCAGTTGGAGGCGGCGCGGCTGGCCGGCCTCGATCTGACCGTTCCGGTGAAGCACACCTTCTCGCTGGCCCGTGACTTCCCCTTGCGCTTCAGCGAGTTGAAGGCGACCGGCCGGTGTGCTTTCCGAACCGTGGAGACACCGCTACGGCTCGCCTACCCGGGCACGTTCGGGCACCGGATCCGTGCGGTGACCGTCACCGTGAGCGACGCGGCGCTGCGCGGGCAGCCTCGGGGCATTCTGCGCAACCTGGGGGTGTCCGCCATCTCCACCGCGGACCCCCAGGTCACCCACCCCTCGGTCCGCCCGCCGGACGCCCTGCCCATTTCCGAGTTCCGGCTCAGGAACGACATGGGCATCTACGGCCTTCCCGACGATTCGCTGCTCGCTTTCGAAGGCAGTGGCATCGACACCGAGTGGGAACTGGAGCTGCCTCCGGTGGCGAATCCACAAGGGCTGTCGGGACTGGCCGACATTCTGATCACCGTGGACGCGCGGGCGCGTTTCTCCGCGAAGCTCGTCCCGCCCGCTCCCGTTCCGGCGAAGAGCGGAATGATCCTGGCGTCCGCGAGTCTGCTGGACCCGGCGGGATTCGAGGAGCTCGCCGATACGGTGCGTACGGCGACGATGCGGTTCGACGCGAAGGAGCTCCAACTGCCCTCCGGCAGCGGGGCGAAGATCACCAACCTGCTGCTCATTCTCCGCGGGCAGGACATCGAACCACTGGAAGCGACGTTGCGGGCGGAGACGACCGGCCAGGAGATCGACCTGCGGTTCGTGGCGAACGCGGCGCGGACGAACGGCCCGCCGTTGGACGGCGGGACGCCCTCACCGCTCAACCCGCTGATCGGCAAGACCCCCGGGCAGAGCTTCGTCCTCACCGTGGAGAAGTTCCGGGCCCCGGACCTGACCGGGATCCGCGACGTGCTGCTGTGCGTCGAGTACACCACCGGCCACTGACCGACACCGGACCACCGGACCACCGGATCTCGCTCAAGCGAAGGAGCGCCGTGCGGACCCTGAACCTGGTCGTTTCCCGCTCAAGTCGGAATCCGGTTGTCGGTGCGCGTCATGTGCGCTGCGGGATGTGGCTCGGTACGGGGCGGACGGTCAGGATCTGCTGGGCGTGGCCGACCGGGCCGTCGAGGTCGTGCAGGACCGTGCTGGTGAGGCCCTGGCCGGTGGAGCCGAACGTGACTGTGGTGTCCAGGCCGGTCCAGGGGCCTTCGGGCCGGCGGTGCAGGTGGATGGTCAGGTCGACGTTGGGGTACATCCAGGCGGTGGGCGGCTGGCGTACGGCGATGCCGTTGGCGGTGTCGACGAGGGCGAGGTAGGACGCGAGCGGGCTGCTGGGTTCGCCGGCGACGAGGGTGTGGCGGGTGGAGATCCAGGCGGTCGTACGGCCCGGCCGGGGTGGTGCGAGCGGGCGGACGTCCAGAGAGGCGATGTAACCGCCGGGCCACAGCGAGGTCATCGGCCAGGAGTCGAGGTCCTCGGGAGGGGTGAGCCGGTCGTCGGGGCCGCCGGCGACGGCAGAGGTGTCGACGGTGGCGAGGAGCCAGGCGCGGGCCTGGACCACCGGGCGGTCGGCGATGAGTACGACGGCTTCGATCAGCTCGATGGTGCGGCCGGGGCGGATGGTGTTCACCCGGATCTCGCACTCGTCGAGGGCGAGACGCCCGAGGATGTCGTAGCTGATCCGGGCCAGGACCAGGCCGGTGTCCGGCCGCGCGGCCAGATGGCGGTCGATGGCGTGGACGACGAGGCCGCCGAGCGGGCTGAAGTGCTGTTCGTCGGTGTCCCAGGCCCCGCCCGCGTGGGCTGTGGGCTTGTAGCGGTGCTCGTCGGTGCGCTCGTAGTAGCTGTCGGGGGCCGGGGTGCCGGTGTTCAACGGACGTCTCTCCTTGGGGCTGAACTCAGGGCTGGTCACAGGGTGTTGAGCAGGACGACGTACACGCCGGTGCCGATGCCCACGCTCAGGATCGTGCGGCGGCCGAAGGCCAGGTGGATGCCGATGGTGACGGCGACCGCGAGCAGCGCGTACCCCATCGCGTGCGGGTCGGTGGTGATCGTGCCGTGCAGGGCCGTCATGGCGAGGATCGCGAGGATGCCGACCGGCATCCACACCGACAGCTGCCGCACGATCGCCGAGCCGCGCAGCGTGCGCAGTACCGCGAACGGCAGGGCGCGCAGGGCGAGGGTGATGCTGAAGACGATCGCCAGGACGGCTATGAGATACGAGGTGCTAGGCATCGGCGGCCTCCTGGGCGACGGCGGGTCGGCGGGCGGTGAGCGTGTGGCGGGCCAGGAGCAGGGCGACGAAGAGCAGCAGCGCGGTGAGCATGGCGAGGCCCGGGGTCAGTACGAGCGCGACCACGGCACTGGTACCGGCGAGCAGCACTGACGGGAGTTCGCTGCGGGAACGGAAGGCATCCAGGGTGAGCACGGTGAACAGGGCGCACAGGGCGAACTCCAGGCCCTTGACCGGTGCGGGCAGCGCGGCGCCGAGCGCGACCCCGACCAGGCCGCCGCCGACCCAGTAGGCCTCGCAGGCGATCTGCATGGCCAGCAGCCGGGGCGCCGAGCGTTCCGCCTCGGGCAGGGAGGCGTTGACGGCGTATGCCTCGTCGATCATCGCGTAGACGGCGTACGCCTTCGCGGCCGGGTGCTTGACCAGGTGGAGGGGGAAGGAGAAGGCGTAGAAGACGTGCCGGAAGTTGACCACGAGGACGGTCAGCGCGACCGCGGCCAGCGGCGTGACGGCGGCCATCATGCCCACCAGCAGCAGTTCCAGGGATCCTGCGAACGCGGCCAGGGACAGGGCGGGAGCCAGCCACCAGGGCAGGCCGGCCTGGATGATCAGCAGGCCGAGGGCGATCCCCAGAGGGAAGATCCCGAGGCCGGCGGAGGAGGAGTCGCGGACTCCCTCGGCGATCTGGCGGCGCCGAGCGGACGGGGCCGCCGGAGGGGGTTCCGGCGCCGCTGTGCCGGTGAGAACGTCTTGCTGCATCTGTCCATCGTCCCGGAAAACGCTCGACATGTGGTTGCGAAGATTGCTCGCCGGGTGGCCCTGGGTGCAATCTTCTGCTGTGGATGCGATCGATCTGGCAATCATTGCCGAGTTGGAGCGGGACGGGCGGCTGACCAACGTCGAGCTGGCGCAGCGGGTCGGGCTCACGACCGGGCCGTGCCTGCGGCGCGTACAGCGCCTGGAGACCGACGGCGTCATCCACGGCTACCGGGCCGTCATCGACCCCGTCGCCGTGGGCCGCTCCTTCGAGGTGCTCGTCGACCTCAGCCTCGAAGCGCAGGACGCGGAGACGGTCGAGCGCTTCGAGCAGACCCTGGCGCAGGCCGAGGAGGTCATCGAGCTGAGAAGGCTCTTCGGCAGCCCGGACTACTTCGTGCGGGTGGCGGTCGCCGACCTGCCCGCCTACGAGACGTTCCTCAGCCGGCACGTGATGACCATCCCGCGGATCAAGAACGTCACCTCGCACTTCACGATGAAGACGGTGAAGACGCCCTGACGCCGAGCTGTCCGGCAGCGCGGTGACGGTGGACCGTCAGTGGGGGACGGTGACCAGCACCCGGCCCCGGCCGCCCGCGTCGACGCGGGCGTGGGCCTTGGCGATGTCCTCCAGCGGGTAGCGGTCGCCGACGTCGACGGTGAGGGCGCCGACCGCTGCCGCGGCGGTGAGGTCGCGGGTGGCCTGGCGTTTGGCGTCGGCGGGGAAGTCGTCGCTGCCGAGCAGGCGCAGGGTGACGTTGTTGAACAGCAGCGGCCAGAAGGGGATTTCGGTGCGGTCGGCGCGGGTGGCGTAGGCGGCGATGACGCCGTCGAGGGCGAGGACCGCGGTGTCCAGGTCGGCGTTGTCGGACAGGGCCACCTCGATGACGCGGTGGACGCCGTCGGGCGCGTGAGCGCGGATCTCCTTCGCCGGGTCGCCCTGGTCGAGGGCGAGGGCGTGGGAGACGACGGCGGGATCGACGCGGTCCAGGTCCTTGCCGTGCCGCACCGTGGCGATCACCGTCGCCCCGCCCCAGCGGGCGAGCTGTGCGGCCAGTGAGCCGACACCGCCGAGGACGCCGTGGACGAGTACGAGTTTTCCGTCGACCGGGCCGTCGGCGAACACGGTGCGGTGGGCGGTGACTCCGGGGATGCCGAGGCCGGCGCCGAGTTCGTCGCTGAGGTGGTCGGGCAGGGGAACGGCCAGGTCCTCGGGTACGACGGTGTACTGGGCGGCGGTGCCGAAGGGGCGGTAGGACTGGGCGCCGTAGACCCACACCCGCTGCCCGACGCGGCGCGCGTCGGCCCCTTCGCCGACGGCGTCGATGACACCGGCGGCATCGCTGTGCGGGATCACCCGCGGGTAGGGCATCGAGGAGCCGAGCCAGCCGCCCCGCTTCTTGGTGTCGCCGGGGTTCACCCCTGACACGGTGACGCGGACGCGGACCTCGCCGGGGCCGGGCTGGGGGTCGGGGAGTTCGCCGACCCGGAGCACGTCGGTTGCGGGGCCTTGTTCGTCGTACCAGGACGCAAGCATGTGGGACCTCCGTCGCCTCTCGGCTCGCGGGTTCTTCGAGCGTAGGGGGATCGTTTTCGGTGTGCGCGGCGCCGGGCGCGTTCGGCGCGGCTCCGGTGCCAGGTTCTGGAAGGTCTTCAGCGATCTGAACTTGCCTCGGCAGTGTCGTCCGACGCCGTTTCGGGCTTCGTGTGGAGGACTTCGCGGGCCTGCTCCGCGGCGCGGGTGATGCTCTCGGTGACGAAGTCGAGAAAGCGGGCGATGTTCTCGAGGCGGACGGCGGCCGGGGTGCCGGGGCCGAGAACGCCGACGCCCTGCCGTGCGGTCTCGACGAGCTGGGCGGTGGAGCGGGCGCTGGCCATCATCGACTGGTACCAGACGTCCTCGTCGGCGAAGTAGCGCTCGCGGCGCTGTTCGTCGCGTTCCCGGCGGACCAGGCCCTGGCTCTCGAGGAACGCGATCGCTTTGGAGATGGACGCCGGGCTGACCTGGAGGCGCTGGACGAGTTCGGACGCGGTGAGGCTGCCGGCGTCGGTCGTGTAGAGGCAGGCCAGGACCCGGGACATCATCTTGGGCGCGCCTGATTGCATGAGGACGGTGGTGAACGTCTCCTCGTACTCGCGCACGGCCTCGGCATCGCGTCCGTGGGGCTGCGGGGGCGCCTCTCCCGGCCCTCGGGGCGTGGTCTGTCTGCGCCGGTGGGCGCGATGTTCGGTGGCGCGATGGGCCAGGTCGGCCCGGTAGGCGGTGGGGCCGCCGTTGCGCATCACCTCGCGCGTGATCGTCGAGGTCGGACGGTCGAGGCGCCTGGCGATCTCCGCGTAGGCGAGGCCGTCGGCCAGTCCCAGCGCGATCTGCTGACGTTCCTGCTGGGTGAGCCTGCCTCCCGGCATCGCGGTCTCCTTCGTGGTCCGTGGTGTCTTCAGCATAGCGTTCGCTCCCAATTCATTGCAACGAATGGAGTTGGGTTGTTGCATTAGACTCAAGACCATTGCAACGATTTTATGGCTGTTACCTGCAATGATGGCAATCGCGTGCAACGATTATGTTGCCAACTCTATGAACGCAACGTAGCTTTTCCATCATCAGAAACAGCGGGCCGAAGAGTGCACGCTGCAGAAGAAGGAGAGCACGATGCAGAAGTTCGACACCCCCTCCCCGGTCTCCGCCGTCCTCGACATCCCCGCAGGACGCATCCGGTTCATCGCCGCCGACCGGGCCGACACCACGGTCGAGGTTCTGCCCGCGGACGCCTCGAAGGGCCGCGACGTGAAGGCGGCGGAGCAGATCGAGGTCGCATACGGCGACGGCGTCCTGCGGATCGAGGCCCCGGCGGCGAAGAACCGGATCCTCGGCGCTTCCGGATCCATCGAGGTGACCGTCCAGCTGCCCGCCGGCTCCCGCATCGAGGCGAAGGCGGCCAGCGCCGAGTTCCGTGGCGTCGGACGGCTCGGCGACGTCGCCTTCGAGAGCGCGCAGGGCACGGTCAAGCTCGACGAGGCGGCAAGCGCCCGCCTCACCCTCCAGGCCGGCGACGTCTCGGTCGGCCGCCTGGGCGGCCCCGCGGAGATCAGCACCCAGAAGGGCGACCTCCACATCACCGAGGCCGTGCGCGGCACGGTCACGCTGCGCACCGAACACGGCGAGATCTCGGTCGGCGCCGCCCGCGGAGTCTCCGCCGCCCTGGACGCCGGCACCGGCTACGGCCGGATCCACAACGCGCTCAAGAACACCGACGGCGGCGCCGCCGGCCTGAACATCCACGCGACCACCGCCTACGGCGACATCACCGCCCGCAGCCTGTGAGCAAGGAGAAACACCCCTCATGACCAACCTGGCCATCGCGGCGAACGGGCTGCGCAAGTCCTACGGCGAGAGGACTGTGCAGGCCGTCACCCGATCGGCCGAGCCCGCGTGGCGGAGTGCCAGGCCGGGGCGGAGGCTCGAACTCGCCTCGGCGTTCACCGCACCGGGCGGGAACCCGCCGACACCACGCAGGGGTCGAACATGAGCCAGGATGCCTCGCAGCCGTCGGACACTCCGCAGGACACCGGTGCCGGCACCGGCACCGGAGCGCCGCCGTCGCGCAAGAGTGCCTGGGCGGCCGGCGGAGTCACCTTCGCGGGCGTCCTGATGGGGATGAACGGCATCCTCCATATCCTCCAGGGCATCGCCGCCATCGCCAAGGACGACGTGTACGCCCGCGTGGGCGACTACACGTACCGGATCAACCTCACTGGCTGGGGCTGGATCCTGGTGATGCTGGGCGCCGTCACCGCCGTCACCGGCTGGGGCATCCTCACGAGAGAGGCGTGGGCACGGCTCACCGGCATCCTGATCGCCGCGCTGAGCATCATCTTCCAGTTCATGTTCCTGCCGTACGCGCCCCTCTGGGGCCTCATCGTGATCGCCGTCGACCTCTTCGTGATCTGGGCGCTCTCCGTGTACAAGCCGGACACCGTGCACGCGTGAACTCCCCTTGACCCCGCCCCGGTGCCGATGCCCGTAAGGCCAGTCAGTCCTCCGAGTCGGTCCGCCGCGCCGGATGCGACCGGTGGGGCAGATGCAAGTGATGGCTGTGGTGCGGGTGTTCCGCGTCCTCGGCCGCCTTGGCCCGTTCGGCGAGGTCGGGTGCCATCACCCGCACCCTCCGGCTCCCGCACACGCGACAGACCGCGTCGGCCAGCGGTGACCGCATGGCCTTGCCGTCCTCGTCGACGTACTCCTGAGGGTTGAGCGCGGCCGGGTCGGGGAGGAACACGACCTCGAAGGTCTGCTCCCAGGACTCGCCGCAGTTTCCGCACATGAACGCGAAGGTCTCCGTGACGGCATCGCCCGGATCGGACATCCCTGACATATCTGGCGTCTCGGGCATGCTGCGGCTCCCACTGAACTCGCACGGCTCATCGGACGGGCCTCGGTCGGGCCTCGGACAGGCATTGGTATCGGGCATCGGACGGGAGTGCCAGGCCAGCACCCCGCGCCCACGGCCGCCACCGGCCGGCGCCGTCCGGGTGATCGACGGGCCGTCGCCGAAGTCGCCTCGCGTGACTGATCAGTGCGGCGGCTGCGGTGTCTCGGGTGGTGTGGGGCGTACCAGGCCCGACTGGTAGGCGATGACGACGAGTTGGGCGCGGTCGCGGGCGTTGAGCTTCGTCATGGCGCGATGGATGTGGGTGCGTACGGTCAAGGGGCTGACCACGAGTTGCTCGGCGATCTCGGTGTTGGACTGGCCCTCCGCCGCCAGGGCCATCACCTCGCGTTCGCGGGCGGTGAGGGTGTCGAGGGAATCGGGGAGCGCCAGCGGGGTGCCCGGTGCCGGAGTGGTGAGGAAGCGGGTGATGAGGGCGCGGGTGGCGGCGGGGGAGAGCAGGGCGTCGCCGGAGGCCACGGTGCGGATGCCGTCGAGCAGCGCGTCGGCGACGACGTCCTTGCCGAGGAAGCCGCTCGCGCCGGCGCGCACGGCCTGGGCGACGTACTCGTCGATCTCGAACGTGGTGAGGATGAGGACGCGGGTGGCCGACAGGTCCGGGTCGGCGCAGATGGCCGTGGTCGCGGTGAGACCGTCGGTGCCGGGCATGCGGATGTCCATGAGGACGACGTCGGGGTGGTGGACTTGGGCGAGTTCGACCGCTTCCTTGCCGTCGGTGGCCTCGGCGACCACGTGCAGGTCGTCGCACGAGTCGATCAGGATCCGGAAGGTGGCCCGCAGGAGGGCCTGGTCGTCGGCGAGCAGGACGCGGATGGTCATCTGGTGCGGTCTTCTTCCCTGGGATGGGGCGGGGCTTGAGGGACTGGGGGACCGGTGGAGTCAGCAATCGCGGGTTCCACGTCAGGGATCTTCGGTGCTACGTGCGGATCGGCAGCTCCGTGGTGACAGTGAAGCCACCCTCCGGGCGGTGTCCCGCCTGAAGGCGGCCGCCGACCGACTGGGCGCGCTCCCGCATGCCCATCAGGCCGAAGCCGCCGCTCGGAGAAGGGGCGGCCGGGGCCGCGGCGTCCCCGTCGTCGCTGACCGTGATGGTCACATGGTCGTGGGTGTACGCCAGCCGGACGCGCGCCGTCTTCGCGGCCGCGTGCTTGGCGACGTTGGTGAGGGCCTCCTGCACGATCCGGTACGCCGTCAGGTCCACCCCCGGTGAGAGCGGCTGCTCCTCCCCTTCGACGGTGACGGTGACCGTGAGCCCGGCGGCCGCGAACGCGCTGGTCAGGTCGGAGAGCCGGCCGAGGCCGGGGGCCGGTTCCAGGGGAGCGTCGGGCTCGTTCGCCTGCCGCAACAGGCCGACGGTGGCCTTGAGTTCACGTAGCGCCGAGGACGTGGTGCCGGCCAGGTCGTCGAGGATCCGCTGGACCTGGTCGGGGTGGGTGCGCGCGAGATGCGCGGCGGTGCCCGCGAGGGCGTTGGCCAGGGCCATGTGGTGGGCGACGACGTCGTGCAGTTCGCGCGCGATGCGCATGCGCTCCTCCGCGACCCGGTGCCGTGCTTCCTCCTCGCGGGTGCGCTCGGCGTACTCGGCGCGGGCGTGTGCGGCCTCCAGGTAGGCGCGGCGCAGCCGGGTCGCCGTGCCCCAGGCGACCGGCGCCAGCACCCAGAACGCGGGGCCGAGCGTCTTGAGGGGCCACGGGTAGGCGTAGCGGTCGTCGACCAGGGCCGTGGTCACCAGCAGGGAGACGACGCCGACGAGGGCGATCCGGCCCGTCCTGCGGCTGGTGCGCATCGCCAGCCAGTACAGCGCGCTCATGACCGGTGCGAGGAGCAGGGGAGTGAGGAGATAGCCCAGGGCCCCGGCGGTGTTGGCGGCGACCGCGGTCACCGCGACGACCGTGCGGGGGTGCGTCTTGCGCCACCACAGGGCCGCGGAGCCGGCGGCCCCCAGGAGCGCGCCGGGCCACAACGGGATCTCCTCGCCCGCGGGCTCCAGGCTGATCACACAGCCGAAGAGCGTGAGGGCGAACGCCACCAGGACGATCATCACGTCGACCACACGGGGATGGTCCGCCCTGTACCGCTGCCAGCTGGTGATCATCGGTTCTCCGGTCGGGGTGAGCTGCGTCCATGGTGGGCGCGGTGGTGCGGGAAGGGCCAATGGGGACCGTGTCGTGGAACGGCCGATGTCGTGGGACGGCCGATGTCGCGGAACGGCCGATGAGGGCCGCCCGTGGTGACACGGGCGGCCCTCGGGGGTGCTGCGAAGGTCCCGCACAGCACCCCTGGGCGCAGGGACTGTCTGACGCGGGGGTCGTCAGACGCGGGCCGACTCCAGGTCGGCCGGGTCCGGCTGCGCGGGGGTGGTGGAGGACTGGTGGCTGAGCGCCTCGCCCTCCACGTCGACCTTGGGCAGGATCCTGTCCAGCCAGCGCGGCATCCACCACGCGGCCTTGCCGAGCAGGGCGAGGACCGCGGGCACGAGCGCCATGCGGACCACGAACGCGTCGAAGAGGACGGCGATGGCGAGACCGAAGCCGATCATCTTGATCATGGACTCGCCGGCTCCGATGAAGCCCGAGAACACGGCCATCATGATCAGCGCGGCGGCCACCACGACCCGGGCGCTGTAGCGGAACCCGGTGACGATCGCCTGCCCGGGCCGGTCCCCGTGGACGTACGCCTCCCGCATCCGGGCGACGAGGAACACCTCGTAGTCCATCGCGAGGCCGAAGACGATGCCCACCAGGAAGATCGGCATCATGCTCATGATCGGACCGGTCGACTCGACGCCGAGCAGGTCGGCGCCCCAGCCCCACTGGAAGACCGCGACGACCGAGCCGAGGGCCGCGAGCACCGACAGGAGGAAGCCGACGGCCGCCTTGATCGGCACCAGAATGGAGCGGAAGACGATCATCAGCAGCAGGATCGCCAGGCTCACCACCACGATGAGGTACGGGATCAGCGCGTCCTGCATCTTCTGCGCGACGTCGATGTTCAGCGCTGTGGTGCCGGTGACCTCGAACTCCGCACCGGTCGAGGCCTCGGTGGCCGGACGGTCGTCGCGGATGGTCTGGACGAGATCCTTCGTCTTCTCGCTGGTGGGCGCCTCGGCCGAGACCGCGGAGAAGACCGCGGTGTCGCCGTCCTGGTTGAACCGCGCGGCCGAGACGGAGACGATTCCCTCGGTGTCGCCGATCTTCTTCTCTATCGTCGCCACCGCGGCCTTCGCGTCATCGGCGCCCTTGGCGTCCACGACGATGGTCAGCGGACCGTTGAAGCCGGGCCCGAAACCCTTGGCGAGGTCGTCGTAGGCACGCCGCTCGGTGGTGGAGGTGGACTTCGCCTCGTCTCCGGACATGCCCAGCTGGAGGTCCATCACCGGTACGGCGAGCGCGCCGAGGCCGACGACCGAGGCGATGAGCACGGGCACCGGGCGGCGCAGCACGAACCGGGCCCAGCGGGTGCCGCCGTTGTGCTCGCCGGCCTCCTTGATCTCGCCGCTCTTGCGGGCACGGCGGGCCAGTACGGCGTTCGGCCAGAAGCCGAGGAGGGCCGGGACCAGCGTCAGCGCGATGACGACACCGACGGCGACCGCACCGGCGGCGGCCAGGCCCATCTTGGTCAGCATCGGCACGCCGACGACCGAGAGTCCGGCCAGCGCGATGACCACGGTGAGGCCGGCGAAGACGACCGCCGATCCGGCGGTGCCCGCGGCGAGTCCGGCCGCCTCCTGCGGCGCGTGGCCCTTGGCACGCTCCTCGCGGTAGCGGGAGACGATGAACACGGCGTAGTCGATACCGCAGGCGAGACCGAGCATGCTGGCGAGCGTGCCGGTGGTCGAGGACAGGCCGAGCGCGCTGGCCAGGGCCATGATCGAGGCCATGGACACGCCGACGCCGATGATCGCGGTCAGTAGCGGCAGCCCAGCGGCGGCCAGCGAACCGAAGGTGATCAGCAGCACGAGGGCGGCGATGGCGATACCGATCGCCTCGGCCGACCCGCCCGCGGCGGGCTGGGTCGCCAGCGCGGTGCCTCCCACCTCGACCGTGAGGTCCGAACCCTGGGCCTGCTTGATGGCGTCCTTCAGGGAGTTCTTGCTGGCGTCGGTGAGGTCGTCGGCCTTCACCTTGTAGGTGACGGTCGCGTACGCGGTGGAGGCGTCCTTGCTGACCGCCTTCGCCTGGAAGGGGCTGACCGCACTGGCGACCTGCGAACCGTCGGCGGCCTCGGACACGAACTTCTCGATGGCAGCCTTGTTCTCGGAGGCGGTGACCTTCTGCCCGTCGGGAGCGACGAAGACGACCCGGGCGCTCGCTCCGTCGGCCTTCGCCCCCGGGAAGCGCTGTTCCATCAGGTCGAACGCCTTCTGCGACTCGATGCCGGGCATCGAGTTGCTCGCGTCGGGGGCGGCAGGCGCCGTGGCCGCGCCGAAACCGACCGCACCGAGCACCGCCACCCATATGAGGGCGACGAACCAGCGCCGCCGGAAGGCCAGGCGGCCCAGTCGATACAGGAAAGTTGCCACGAGCAGGGATCTCCACATCTGATCTCGGATACGTCCCCAGGCTCCCGGGGACGGGGGTGTCCTGTCGTCGTGCGCCTGCCGACAATCCGGACTACTGAGAACGCAGTACACGAGGCCCGGCGCATGGTCCCCGAGCAGGACACGACCGCCTACGGGAGCGGACAAAGGCGTGGCCGCGCCGCTCGGACGTGCGGCACGGCCACAGGGGTGGTGCGGGTGTTCTACGGCGTGGTGACTACGCCTCGTCGGTGCTGACTACGCCTCGTCGCCGAAGGTGACGACCACCTTCTCCGCCGCCCCCGGCGTCAGCGTGAGTTCGAAGGCACGCTCGGCCTCGGCGAACGGGATGCGGTGGCTGATCAGCTTGGCGAAGCGCTCGTGGTGCTCGGCGATCTCCTGGGTGACCTCGAAGATCTCCGTGGGGTAGCCCTGGGAGGCGATGAGGGTCAGCTCGCTGCGGAGCATGCCGGCGAGGTCGATCGCGTCGGACTTCTTCTGTACGGCGACCATGACCATCTTGGCGCCCCACTGGGCGGCGGCGATGGTGGCGTTGAAGACGGCGGGCGCGCCGGCGGCGTCGATGTAGATGTCGGTTCCGGCACGGGGCTGGCCGAGGGCGTTGGCGGCCTGGCCGTGCAGCTCGGTCAGCCGGGCGGTGATGTCCTCGGTGGCGGAGTTGATGACGGCGTCCGCGCCGACGGCCAGCGCCGTCTCCAGCCGCTCGGGGATCACGTCGGCGACGACCACGTGCTCGACCCCGCGCAGCTTCAGCCAGATGGTGGCGCCCAGGCCGATGGGCCCGGCCCCGAACACCACGACCTTGTCCGACGGCTTGGCCTCGGAGCGGTTGACGGCGTGCCGGGCGACGGCCATCGGCTCGTTGAGCGCGGCGACGTCGAAGGGAACGGTGTCGGGGAAGACCGCGACGCTCTTGCCGGCGACGGCGTTCTCGATGAGGAGGTACTCGCTCATCCCGCCGAACTTGCCGCCGCACCCGATGATTCCGCTCGGCGCGTCCTGCGGGTTGACCACCACGCGGTCGCCGACCTTCAGGTCCGTGACCTCGGCTCCCACCTCGACGATCTCACCGGCCGGCTCGTGGCCCAGCGGCACTGGGACCAGCTCGCCGCCCGCCGCTCCCCGGGACGGCATGCCGCCCATGTGCAGGAAGGTCACATCGGTGCCGCAGATGCCGCAGGCGCGGATCCGCATCAGTACGTCCTTCGGGCCGGGCACCGGCCGCTCGACGTGGACGACGTCGATCTTGCCGACGGGGCCGGTCTGGACGGACTTCATCGTGGCCATGGAATGCTCGCTCTCTTGCAGACGTACAGGTGTAGTGGAGGGTGGGGTTCTTGACGGCCAGTCAGACGGCTGACCAGCCGAAGTCGACCGGCAGGACGACGCCGTTGATGTTGCTGGCGGCGTCCGAGGCGAGGAAGACGATGGCGGCTGCCTGCTCCTCGGGTTCGGACACCCTGCCGGAGAGGCCGATGTAGGGACCGATGAGGCTCGGGCCGTGGGCCTTCGGCTGGGAATCGACCTGGATTCTGGTCGCGGTGGGGCCGGGGGCGATGGCGTTGGTACGGATGCCCTGGTTCCGGTACATCACGGCGAGGGACTTGGTCAGCCCCACGATGCCGTGCTTGGAGGCGGTGTACGCGGCGCCGGCCGTGCTGCCCCGCAGGCCGGCCTCGGAGGCGGTGAACACGATCGAGCCGCTGCCCGCCGCCAGCATGTGCGGCAGCGCGGCACGGGTGAGCTGGAACGGCGCGGTCAGGTTGACCCGTATGACGCGCTCCCACTCGGCGTCGCCGGTGTCGGCGAGCGCCGACATGTGGTCCATGACGCCGGCGTTGTTCACCAGCACGTCCAGGCCGCCGAAGGTGTCCACGGCCGTGGCGACGACCTCCTCGACCACCTGCGGGTCACTGAGGTCGCCGACGACCGCGCGGGCGACGCCTCCCGCGTACTCGATCGTCTTGACGACCTGTTCGGCGGCGTCCTCGTTCAGATCGGCGACCAGGACCTTCGCGCCTTCCTCGGCGAACTCCAGGGCGGTGGCCCGGCCGATGCCCGAGCCCGCTCCGGTGACGACGACGCCGCGTCCTTCCAGCCCCGTACCTGTGCTTCTCATGTCGTACCTCTTCCTCTTCGTCTCGCTGGGTCGTCTTTCGTCGCTACGAGCCCTTGACCGTGCGCAGGACGGCGTCGGCCATACCGCGCTCACCGCGCTCGTTGGGGTGGACGGGGGCGGCCGGGGCTGCCGGGATGAGGGGCTCTGTCCAGCGGGTCTCCCTCGCCGAGCAGACGTCGCGGCCCGCGGAGGGGGTGTACGTGTCGACGTATCCGGCCCCGGCGTCCGCCGCGCGCTGCCGCAGTGTGCTGTTGAGCTGCTGTTCCTTGTCGTTGAGGAAGGTCGCGTCGTCGGGTGCGAGCGTCATGTCGTCGTCGCAGTCCTTGCCCTTGTCCGGCAGGATCGACGGATATCCCACGACGTAGACCCGGGCCTTCGGGGCCCGCTGCTTGACCTCGTTCAGCGTGTCGGCCAGGCGTTCTCCCGCCGCCCGGATCTTCTGCCGCACCTCGTCGGTGCCGCCGGAGACGTACTTCCCCTTGCAGGGCGCGTCGTTCCCGGTGTACTTGCCGCTGCCGGTCGCGACGTAGAGGGCGCCCTGCTTGACGCAGTTCTTGACCAGCGAGCTGAAGCCGATGTCGTTGCCGCCGATGCCGATGGTCACCAGCCGGGTCGAGTCCGAAAGGGCGGAAAGCTGGGCCGGGTTGACGCCGCTGTCGGTGTGCTGCGGAGCGGACAGATCGGCGAGGGTGGCGCCACTGCAGCTCATGTCGCGGAAGTCGGCCGCGTCGATCTCCAGCTTCTCGGCGACCAGCGAGGGGTAGTTGTGGTCGGAGCGCTCGCAGCCCGCAGGCTTCCCGGTCTGGGAAGGGATTTTCGGTCCCGCGGTGTACGAGTCGCCGAGCGCGACGTACGGGCCCTTCGGTGGCGCGGCGGCTGCCGCGCCCTTGGGCTGGGTGGAGGTGGTCTTGTCGCCGTCGTTGTTGTTCCCGACGCTGACCGCGAGCAGGAGCACGCCGCACGTGACGCCCACGCCGGCCAGTCCTGCTCGTGTGTAACTTCCCATCGGAGTGTCCTGTCTTCCGTCTCAGGTGGTCCCATGCGGGGTGTTCGCGTGGTGCGAAGCGGCGTGCGGGGAGCTCCGCCTCGCGGTGGACACCAGGCCGGTGATCGGCGCCCGGAGGGCCGATGAGCAGTGACACGGGCACTGAGCCGACGTCCGCCCCGGTGCAGAGGGGAGAGGCATGGTCGGCCGGTGTCCTCGGACCCGGCGACGGGCAGGGGGTGTCCGATCGCCGGGTCCGGGACTGCGCCGCTCCCCGTCCCCACGGGTTCGGCGCGACGGGGCCACGTCCGCTCTGTGTGGCCCCGGTCTGGGGACCCACGGCCAGGACGGCCGTGGGTGGCTTGCTTGACTCAGGCAAACATGTCGGAGTTACTTGAGTCAAGCAAACTAATGGGTAATTTACTTGAGTCAGGCAATTAGCTGCTAGGATGGGCCCATGCCCACCACACCGCCGACAGACGCCCCGGCCTCGGCCGACATCACGGAGATCGAGGGCGCGCTCAATCGCATCTCCTATCTGACCAGCCGGGTCAGGCAGCACGACCGCCTGATGGCTCTGGCCGGAGTGTCGCTGGAGCGCGCGGCCGTGGCGCTGCTGCGGCAGATCGCCGATTCCGAGCCGATGCGCCTGGGTGAACTGGCGAATCTGCTGGCCGTGGAGGCGTCCCACGTCACCCGCCAGGTGCAGCAACTGCAGAAGGCCGGTTACGTGACCCGGGTCCCGGACCCGGACGACCGTCGCGCGCAGCGCATCGAGATCACCCCGAGGGGCCGGGAGGCGATCGACCGCGTCCGCGAGGCGAGCGTCCGGGGTATGCAGGTCGCCCTGAAGGACTGGGACTCGGACGAGCTGCGGCAGCTGGCCCGCCTGTTCCACCGGATGGTCGACGACTTCTACTCCGCCGAGGACGTGGACATCACGTCCGAGAAGGTGTCGCGAACCTGAGTGCAGCGCCTGTCCGGAAGCCCGCGGACTGCGGGGAGCCCGCGGATTGTGGGAAACCGGGGTGCTGCTGCGGGGCAGGTGCCTCGGGTGGTCGGGGGCGGGTGGCCGGTGGCGAGGGTCCGAGCGTGACTGTGTCGGGCCGGGCGTGGCTATGAGCGTTCGGGCGTGGCTATGAGGGGCCGAGCGCGGCGACGATCTGGGGCAGGTCGGCCGTCGTACGGATTCCAGGGGGTGCCGCGCAGACGAAGGGCACCGCGTTGACAGCGCGGTTCGCCGTGTACGAGGGCGATGTGGCCGCCATCCGGTCCAGGGGTACCGGGAAGCGGATGTCGACGTCGAGCGGAGCGTCGCCGTCCACCGTGACGTGCCAGCCGGTGGGGCGGAGATCCCATGCGGGGCCGAGATCGGTGGTGCAGTACCAGTGGGCGCGGAAGCGCAGCACCGGGCGGCCGTCGCGCAGGCCCGCGACCGTGATCCGCTGTGCGGCCACGGTGCCGGTCGGCAGGACGCCGGCGGCGATGTGAACGGGGCGGGGCGCGGTCGCGACCTCGCCGGTCGCCTCCACCGAGTCGAGGCGCAGCGACAGGGTGTCGGCGACGAGACGCAGTGACGGGCCGAAGCTGTCGCGCACCACGGACAACCGGCGTTCGTCGAACTCGGCAGGGGGCTTTCCGAAGCCCATCACCTCGAAGAGCAGCCCGGGCGAGTCGCGTCGGGAGAGATCGGCGAACTCGTCGATCGTCAGACCGTCGAGCCGCCGCTGGATCGACGTCAGTACCAGCGGCAGAGCCTCCGTGATGAATCCGGGGCTGCTTCCGGTGCTGTGGATCGAGGTCCCACCGCGGTCGCACGCGGCCTCGACCCGCCCACGCACCGCAGGGTCGAGGCTGTCCGCGCGGTGGAACTCACCCCGGGTGGTCACGACGTTCGCGCCCGAGGCCAGCAGTCGGCACACCTCGTCGAAGTCGCAGGCGCGCGGCGTGTAGAGGACGCAGTCGGCGCCGAGAGCCGTGATCTCGTCGATGTCCCGGGTCGCGATGATCCCCGTCGCGTTGCCCAGCCCGCACAGCTCTCCGGCGTCGCTTCCCGCCTTGGCCGGCGTATGCACATACAGACCGGCCAAGGTCAGCCGCGGGTGCTCGACGACCGCGCGCAGGGTGCGGGCGCCGATGTTTCCGCTGGCCCATTGGACGACCCGGTAGGAAGGTCTTGGTGTCACCCTCGGATCCTGCCCCGTGAGCGAGAACCTTACTCTCGCTCACAGAGAAGCAGAATTTCACGTCAGCGTACGGAAGTTGACCGGTCGTGCGGAAGCTGGACCGGTCCGGTCGTACGGAAGCTGGACCGGTCGTCCGGAAGTCCGGCTGGCCGTCCGGAAGTTGGACTAGCCGGCGGCCGACCTGCCCGCCGTGGCCGGGACGCCCGAGATGCCGCCGAGGCAGAACTGCCAGATCTCCTCGGCGGTGACCGGATGGGAGTGGCTGTCGGCCGGGACGCCGTGGGCCTGGGCGGCGAACATGATGGTCTGCATGACCAGCGAGGCCTGGCGGCGGGGCCTTCCGGCGGGGATGACGCCGGCCTCGGCGGCCTGCTCGATCAGCTCAGTGAAGAGCGTGAGCAGCGGAACGTGCGCCGTGGCCACCTGGGCCGGGTGCTTGACCAGCAGTTGGAGGGCGAAGTCGCTGAACAGCGGGCGCTGCACACCGGGGCTCGGGTGCGACTGCCGGTACAGCATGTCCACGGCGAGCCGAAGGGACTCCAGTGGATCGCTCATCCCGGACGCGGCCTCGCGGATCTCGGCCGCCGATGTGGAGAGCGCGTCCTCGAACAGGGCCAGCAGCAGCTCGTGTTTGCCGTCGAAGTGCTGGTAGAAGCTGCGCAACGACTGCTTCGAACGGTCGACGACCTCCTGGACGGTGAAGTCCGTCGTTCCCTTCTCGGCGATCAACTCCTGCGCCGAGTCCAGGAAGCGCTGCACGCGTTGCTCCGCGCGGAGCTTGGCGGCACGGGTGGACCGTTCGACGGCGCGCTGGCGCCACGCTGGCTCTTCGGGGACTGCTGTCACTTGCAGAACGATACTCCACTTCAACGGTAATAAGGCGGGTCGCCCTACCGAATCCCGCACCGCAAGTTACGAGACCCTTACTTGCGCTGAGTGAGAATGTTATTCTCGCGCAATGGGATGGGACTTTCGCACAGAGCCGGAGTTCGAGGAGAAGCTGGAGTGGATCAGACACTTCCGCGCCGAACGCATCGAACCGCTCGACCTGCTCTACCCCGGCCGGGCCTTCCAGCCGCTAGACGACGAGCTAGGCCCCGTCGTCCGCAAGCTCAAACAGCAGGTGCGCGACCAGGGTCTGTGGGCCCCGCATCTCGGCCCCGAACTGGGCGGGCGCGGCTTCGGACAGCTCAAGCTCGCGCTCATCAACGAGATCCTCGGCGCGTCGAGTTGGGCCCCCGTCATCTTCGGCACGGCCGCCCCGGACACCGGCAACGCCGAGATCATCGCCCGCTACGGCACGGACGAGCAGAAGGAGCGCTATCTCCAGCCGCTGCTCGAAGGCGAGTGCTTCTCCTGCTTCTCCATGACCGAGCCGCAGGCCGGCGCCGACCCGACGCTGTTCACGACGCGCGCGGTACGCGAGGGCGACGACTGGGTCATCACGGGCCGCAAGTTCTTCTCCTCCAACGCGCGCACCTCCCGCTTCGTCATCGTGATGGCGGTGACGAACCCGGACGTCAGCCCGTACAAGGGCATGTCGATGTTCCTGGTGCCGAGCGACACCCCCGGGGTCCGCATGGAGCGGAACCTCGGACTGATGGGCGAGGGCCCGGACGACGGCATGCACGCGCTGATCGAGTACGACGGGGCCCGCGTGCCCGCCGACGCGCTGCTCGGCGGTGAGGGCCAGGCGTTCGCCATCGCCCAGACGCGGCTGGGCGGCGGACGTGTCCACCACGCCATGCGTGTGGTCGGACAGGCCCAGCGGGCGCTCGACATGATGGCCGAGCGCGCCCTCTCCCGCGAGACGCAGGGCGGCAGGCTCGCCGACAAACAGCTCGTCCAGGCCGATCTCGCCGACTCCTATGCGGAGTTGACGCAGTTCCGGCTCTTCGTCCTCTACACCGCCTGGCAGATCGACCAGTACCAGGACTACAAGCGGGTCCGGAAGGACATCGCCGCCATCAAGTTCCTGACGCCGAAGGTGCTGCACGACGTCGCCTACCGCTCCATGCACCTGCACGGCGCCCTGGGCGTGTCGAACGAGATGCCCTTCGGCGACATGTGGACCGGCGCGGCCGTCATGTCGGTCGTCGACGGACCGTCGGAGGTCCACAAGGTCACGGTGGCCCGGGACCTCCTGCGCGGCTACGAGCCCGCGCCCGGGCTCTGGCCCACCCAGCATCTGCCCTCTCGCAAGGAGTGGGCCCGCAAGCAGCTGGAGGACCTGTGAACATCGAGCCGCTCGCCCGCTGGCTGGACGGCCAGGGCATCGCCCCGGGCGAACCCGTCGTGGCGTCCCTCATCTCCGGGGGCACCTCCAACGACATCTACTCGATCCGGCGCGGCGACCGCCGGCTGGTGCTGCGCAAGCCGCCCCAGAAGGTTCCGCCGGGGCGCAACGAGACCATGTTGCGCGAGTACCGCGTGCTCAGGGCGCTGAACGGCACGGACGTACCGCACCCGGAGGCCGTCGCCGTCTGCGACGACACCGACGTGATCGGCTCCTGCTTCTACCTGATGGGCCATGTCGACGGCTGGTCGCCGATGAACACCGACGGCTGGCCCGAGCCGTATCTGAGCGACCCGTCGCTGCGGCCCTCGCTCGCCTACGCGCTGGTGGAGGGCATCGCCCGGCTCGGCAACGTCGACTGGCGGGCCCAGGGCCTGGAGGGCTTCGGCCGGCCGGACGGCTTCCACGACCGCCAAGTGGACCGCTGGCAGGCGCACTTGGCGAAGTTCCGGTTCCGCGAGATACCGGGCCTGGACGAGGCCGCCGCCTGGCTGCGCGAGCACCGGCCCAGTCACTGGGAGCCCGGGATCATCCACGGCGACTACCAGTTCGCGAATGTGATGTTCCGTCACGAGGTGCCGGCCGAGCTGGCGGCCCTGGTCGACTTCGAGATGTCCACCGTCGGCGACCCGCTGCTCGACCTCGGCTGGGTGCTCATGGGCTGGCCGGACGCCGACGAGGACCGGACACAGAAGGGGTACGTCGACTACACCGGCATGCCCGACCGGGCCGACCTCCTGGAGCACTACTCCAAGGTCAGCGGCAAGGACGTCGGCGAGATCGACTACTACATCATCCTGGCCCGCTACAAGATGGCGATCGTGCTGGAGGGCGGCTACGCCCGCCATGTGAAGGGCGAGGGCGGCAACCCGAAGATGGCCTACTACGGGGACGCGGTCCTGTCGATGGCGGCCCAGGCGGCCGAACTGGCCGCGGCGACCCGGCTATGAGGGCCGCCCGCTGCCACACCCTCGGCGGCCCGGTGACCGTCGAGGACATCCCCGACCCGCGGGGCGAAGTGACCGTCGACGTACGCTTCGCGGCCGTGAACTTCGCCGACGTACTGGTGATCCGGGGGACGTACCAGGTCAGGGCGGAGCCGCCCTTCACGCCGGGCAGTGAGTTCGTGGGTACGGTCGCGCGGTCGGGCCACGGGTTCCGCGCGGGCGAACGGGTCATGGGCTCCGTGTTCGTCGGCGCCTTCGCCGAGCGCGTGGCCGCCCCGGCGGGCAGCCTGCACCGCATCCCCGAGGCGATCCCGTCGGACGTCGCCGCGGCCTTCGGCGTCTCGCACGCCACCGCGTTCAACGCGCTGCGTCTGGTCGCCGGCATGCGGCCCGGTGAGCGGGTGGCGGTGCTCGGCGCGGCGGGCGGAGTCGGCCTCGCCGCCGTCGAACTCGCCGCGCTGCTGGGAGCCGAGGTGATCGCCGTCGCCTCCACCGAGGAGAAGCGGGCGGTCGCCACCAAACAGGGCGCCCACCATGTGCTGCCGTACGACGAACTCAAGTGCGGGATACGGGACTTGGGTGGGGCCGACGTGGTGATCGACCCGGTCGGCGGGCCGCACTCCGAGCAGGCGCTGCGGGCCATGCGCTGGGGCGGCAGGTTTGTGAGCGTGGGATTCGCGAGCGGTGAGATCCCGCGTCTCCCGCTCAACCTGGCGATGCTCAAAGGGGTCACGATCCACGGCTTCGACTTCGGCGGCTGGGCACGCCACGACCGGGAGAAGCTCGTGACCGCCCGCGCCGAACTGCACCAGCTGTTCGCCGACGGGGCGATCCATCCCCGTATCCATGCCGTGTACGCGCTCGACGACGTGGCGACCGCCCTGGATCTCGGCCGCGGCGCCCTCGGCAAGGTACTTGTGGAGGTCACCCGTGGAGTTTGAGTTCGACGAGGACCAGCGGCTGCTCCAGAGAATGGTCCGCGAGACGGTGGCCAAGTCCCGGTCGCTGCCCGAGAAGCAACTCTGGGCCACCTACCTGGAGTTGGGCTGGCTGGAGGCCGGCCCCGTGGAGCTGGCGATCGTTCTGGAGGAACTGGGGTACGCCGCCGATCCGACCCCCTTCCTCGCCACCGCCACCTGGTTCGCGCCGCTGGCCGGACGGCTGCCGCGCGGCTCGGGCACGGGCGTGTTCGACGGAGCGGGGCGGTTCGTGCTCGACGCGGACCGGGCGGACGAGATCGCGCTTCTCACCTCTGAGGGCGTCGTCGTGCGGGACGGGAAGGACGTTCCCGCAGAGCGGCTCTCCGTCTTCGACCCGACCCTGCATGTCGCCCACGTGGACGCGCCGGGCCTGGTCCCCGGCGTACCGGATCTGGTCGCCGGTGTACCGGACCTGGCCCTCATGGGACTGGCTGTCTCCACGGTCGGCAGCTGCCGTCGCATCCTGGACCTGGTGGTCGCGCATGTGAAGCAGCGGCACCAGTTCGGCGTGCCCATCGGCTCCTTCCAGGCGGTCAAGCACAAGGCCGCCGACATGTACGTCGCCATCGAACGGGCCAAGGTGCTCGCCTACTTCTCCGCGCTGACCATCGCCGAGGACGACCCGCGCCGCGGCAAGGCCGCCGCCATGGCCAAGGCCGCCGCCGGGGACTGCCAACGGGTGTGCTTCCAGCACGGATTCCAGCTGTTCGGCGCCATGGGCTACACGTGGGAGAACGAACTGCAGATCCATCTCAAACGGGCCAAGTCCGGTGATCTGCTCCTCGGCACGGCGTCCGAGCACAGGAAGGCGCTGCTGGTATGAGACTCGCCCCCGACCCCGAGATCGAGACGTTCCGCGCCGAGTTCAACGCCTTCCTCGACGCCAACCTGCCAGGAACCGAAGAGGCCACGGACCGCCCGAAGTCGAGTTCTCATGTGCCGGAATGGGCCCGGCGCTGGCAGCGAAAGCTCTTCGACGCGGGCTGGCTGCTGCCCGCCCAGCCGCCCGAGTACGGCGGGCGGAACGCGACCCTGCCCCAAGTGGTCGCCCACCTGGAGGAGTTGTCCCGGCGGCGGATCTACCACAGCTTCAACCCGCAGGGCCTCAACATCATCGCCGCCTCACTGCTGAGCTTCGGCACCGAGGAGCAGAAGACGAGGTGGGCTCTGCCCATCCTGCGGGCGGAGATCACCGCCTCGCTCGGCATGAGCGAGCCCGGAGCGGGGTCCGACCTGGCCGGGCTGCGCACCCGCGCGGTCCTCGACGGCGACGAGTTCGTCGTCAACGGGCAGAAGGTGTGGACCTCGGGCGCACACGACGCGGACGTGCTGCTGACGTTCGTCCGTACCGATCCCGAAGCCCCCAAACACAAGGGGATCAGCGTCCTGTTGATCCCCACCGACTCCGAGGGGCTGGTCAGGCGGCCCTTCGGGTCGATCGCCGCGCCCGACGACCTCGACTTCAACGAGGTGTTCTTCACCGACGTCCGGGTGCCGAAGGAGAACCTGGTCGGCCCCCTCAACGAGGGCTGGCGGGTCGCGAACGGTTCGCTCGGGCACGAACGGACCCTGCTGTGGCTGCACTACGCCGAGCGCATGGACGGCCTGATCGAGGACGCGGCCTGCGACGAGGAGTGGTACGCGACGCTGCTCATGGACGTCCAGGCCCTGCGGCTCCTCGGCTACCGGCTGCTCGCCCCCGACCGGAACCCGGTGGAGATCTCGGTGCTCAAGCTGTTCGGTTCCGAGGCCTGCCAGGCCGCCGACCTGCACGCGCTGGAGGCGCACGGGCCCGAGGCCCTGCTGCATCCCGCGCGGACAGGCCCGTACACCCATATGAACCTGGAGGTGTTCACGGCCAGCTGGTTCGAGCGGTACGCGCGCAGCTTCGGCGGCACCATCGCCGGCGGCACCTCCGAGATCCAGCGCAACATCATCGCCGAGCGCATCCTCGGCCTGCCGAGATGACCGAGCCTTCAGCCTTCAGCCTTCAGCCTTCAGACAAGGACGACGCGGATGGACGACCAGATCCTGTACGAGGTCAGCGACCGGGTGGCGGTCATCACGCTGAACCGGCCCGAGGTCGCCAACGCCCAGACCATGGCGCTGCTCGACGACCTGGACGCGGCCTGGACCCGGGCCGCGGCCGACGATGACGTACGGGTCATCGTGCTGCGGGGCAACGGGCGGCACTTCTCCGCCGGACACGACCTGAAGGACCGCTGGCCGGCCCCGAAGGAGATCACCCTGGAGTGGATCTACAGCGCCGAGGCGCGCCGGTATCTGGAGTACACGCTGCGCTGGCGCAATGTGCCCAAGCCCTCGATCGCCGCGGTGCAGGGCAAGTGCATCGCGGGCGGGCTGATGCTGTGCTGGCCCTGCGATCTGATCGTGGCCGCGGAGAACGCGGAGTTCTCCGATCCCGTGGTGCACATGGGCATCGGGGGAGTGGAGTACCACGGGCACACCTGGGAGCTGGGCGCGCGCAAGGCGAAGGAGATTCTCTTCACGGGGAGGGCCGTCACCGCCGAGGAGGCGGAGAAGGTGGGGATGGTCAACCGGGTCGTACCGCTGGACCAACTCGACGAGGCTGTCCAGGAGTTGGCCGCACAGATCGCCCAGATGCATCCCTTCGCCCTCCGGCAGGCCAAGCGGGCCGTCAACCAGACCCTGGACGTACAGGGCTTCTACGCGGCCGTGCAGTCGGTGTTCGACATCCATGAGACCGGGCACGGGAACGCGTTGAGCGTGGGCGGATATCCGATTCTCACGCGGCTGGAGGAGATGAAGGACCACATCAGGTCGCAGTGAGCGCGGTCGCTTGAGCTTGCGCGGGGGTTGTTTGAAGGGCGGGGCGCAGTCAGCGCCCCGCCCTTCAAACAACCCCGCTCGACCCCGCTCACGGCGACTCGTGCCGGAAGACCTTGCCCCCCTTCATCACGAACCTGACGTCCGCCATCACCGACATGTCCTCAAGCGGGTTGCCCGGTACGGCGATCAGATCCGCGAGCAGCCCCTCGGCGATCCGGCCCCGGTCGTCCGCCTCGATCAGCTCGGCCGCGTTGACGGTCGCCGCCCGGAGCACCTCCAGTGGCTCCATGCCCCGCTCGACCAGCGCGGCCAGCTCCTGCGCGCCCCGGCCGTGCGGGATCGCCGGCGCGTCCGTGCCGACCGCCAGCCTGACGCCCGCCTTGACCGCCCGGGCGACCACGGACCGGGCGTGCGGGAAGATCTCGGCGGCCTTGGCCCGCAGTTCGGGCGCGGCATGGGACATGTCCATCCCGTCGATCAGCGCGGTGGTCGGCACCAGGAAGGTGCCGCGCGAGGCCATCAGCTCGATGGTCTCGTCGTCGAGCAGGAAGCCGTGCTCGATGCAGTCGATCCCGGCCTCCACGGCTGCCCGGACCGCGTCGGCGCCATGGGTGTGGGCCGCCACCTTCAGGCCGCGCCGGTGGGCCTCGTCCACGATGGCCCGCAACTCCTCGTCGGAGTAGTGCTGCGCGCCCGGCAGGCCGGTGTGCGACATCACGCCGCCGGACGCGCAGACCTTGATCAGCCGTGCCCCGTGCTTGATCTGGTACCGGACGGCCTTGCGCACCTCGTCGACCCCGTTGGCGACGCCCTCCTCGATGGACAGAGGCATGATCCCGGGCGCGTACGCGCCGAAAACCGTGGGGTCGAGATGGCCGCCGGTCGGGGTGATGGCGTGTCCCGCGGGGACGATACGGGGGCCGTCGATCCACCCGGCGTCGATGGCCTTGGCCAGCGCGACGTCCAGCAGATACCCGCCGGTCTTGACGAACAGACCGAGGTTCCTGACCGTGGTGAACCCCGAGCGCAGCGTACGGCGGGCGTTGGCCACCCCGCGGAGCATCCGCAGCGGCGGATCGTCCTGGACGAGGGAGAGGCCCGCGATCTCTCCCCGGCCGCCCATCAGAAGGTTGACCTCCATGTCCATCAGGCCGGGGAGCAGGGTGACGTCCCCCAGGTCCAGTACGTCACCCTCGGCGCCGTGGCTGCCGCGCCTGGCGGCGCCGCCGTACGTGATGCGGTCGCCGTCGACGCCGATCAGCCCCGGCTCCTCGATCTCCCCCGTCTCGACATGAAGCACACGCGCGGCTCTGAGCGTGAGCATGCCGCTCAGACCCGGGGTTCGACGACGAGGTCGAGATAGGCGGCGCCGCTGTCCGGCACCCTGGGCTGCTTCCACACCTCGACCGGGAACGACACATTCACGAGGGAGAACATCAGGAGCAGCAGATTGCGCTCCGCTTCGGGCAGTTCGTGGAGCACGAATTCGTCGAGGTGCGCTGCGGCCTTCTCCAGCAGCGGGAAAGCCGCGTCGTAGAAGGCCTGCATCTCCTCCATCGAGCTGGCCAGGCGCTTGGCGTACCGCTCCCGCTCGTTCTCCAGGATCCAGTCGGCGTACGGCTCCAGTGCCGCGAAGTCAGTCGGCAGCATCGGCATGCTCCTTGACGTAGTCCCCGACCACCTTGTGCAGATGGCGCAGGAGGATCTCCTGGTCGTTGAGCGGGAAGTCCATGACGGCGCGGCTCTGGAGCATGGTCTGGGTGGCCTCCAGGGTGTTGCCGTCCTGGAGCGCGTACTCCTTGAACGTCACCGCCGCGAGCTCCTGGGCCAGCCGCTCGCGCGCCGTCCTGGCGGGCGCGAAGTACAGGTTCGCCTCGAAGACGTGCTTGTCCACCGCGGTCGGCCAGTAGTGGTACGTCAGATACCAGCCCGGCGCCCAGACCAGCAGCGTCATGTTGGGGAAGAACTCGAAGGAATCACTGCCCCACGCCCGGTGCCGGGCCGGGTTGAGGCCGGCCGGCAGTGTGTCGAGGCCCGCGATGTCGGGGCGGTCCCAGGGGCCGAACAGGCCGCTGCGCAGCACCCGTTCGACCGGCTTGACCATGTTCAGGTCCTTCGGGGGTGACATGCCGCCCCAGGAGGAGATCATCGAGTGCGGGCTGTGCAGTTCGTAGTGCAGCGCCTCGAAGCCGACGGTGAAGAGCTTGTCGGCCTCGCCCTTCACGGCCTGCTTCAGATGCAGGACGGGCGCGTGGTAGAACTCCGCGAACGCGTCGATGAACAGCTTCCAGTTGCTGCCCACCTCGGCCTTGTAGGTGAAGACCTCGGTCATCTCGTGGAAGGGGTAGCCCTCCAGGCCCTTGGCCATCTCGCCGAGGTACTCGGCCAGCGGCTGCGCGTCGGGGTCGAGATTGACGAAGACGAAGCCTTCCCAGATCTCGCAGCGCACGGACTTCAGGCCGTACTCGCCCTTGTCGAGGCCGAAGAACTCCTCCTCCTGCTGGATGAACGTGAGGTCGCCCGCCAGGTCGTACCGCCAGGCGTGGTACTTGCAGGTGAACTGGCGGCAGGTGCCCTTGACCTCCTCTGCCGGGTAGTCGTTCCAGACCAGCTTGTTGCCGCGGTGCCGGCAGACGTTGTGGAAGGCGCGGATCTGCTGGTCCTTGCCCCGCACGAGGATCAGCGAGGTGTCCGCGACCGCGAGCTCCTTGGTGAAGTAGCTGCCGGTCTTCGGCAGGAGCTCGACGCGCCCGACGTTCAGCCAGGTCCGCTTGAAGATGGCCTCCCGCTCGGCCTCGTAGTACGCGGGATCGATGGAGTCCTCGTAGTTCACGGGGCCGGTGCCCAGCTCGGGGTACTGCTCGGTCCAGCTCCCCGCTGCCGGTTTGGCGAAGTGTGGCATGGTCACTCCCTTCTCCTGAGTGAGAATAGCATTCTCACTCAGGGAAATTGAAGTTCTCTTCCGGCAGTCCGGGATCGAGCTCCACCTCGAAGGTGTTGAAGGCAGCGGCCAGCAGGCCGTACGAGCCGACCGTGAAGACCAGGTCCATGAGCCGGCGGCCGTCCAGCTCGACGGCGAGCTCCTGATAGATCGCGTCGGACAGACAGGACTCCGTTTCGAGTTCGTCCACCGCCCTGTTGAGCAGCGTGGGCGCTCCGGCGCGGACCTCGTCGATCTCCTCGTCGGTGACGCCGGCCCGCCGGGCGATCAGCAGGTGCTGCGCCCACTCGTAGCGGCAGCGCCGCCGCCAGGCCACCCGCAGGATGGCCAGTTCGCGGGTGCGCTTGGGCAGCGTCGAGGCGGTCAGCAGATATCGGTTGAAGGTCAGGAACGCCTTGGCCAGTTCGGGGTGCTGGGCGAACAGCCCGAGTGCGTTGGAGGGCGGCAGCGGGTGTCCCGGGGCGAAGGCGCCCAGCGCCTCGGTGTCCCACTCGGCGTGCGGGAGGGGCGAGAGACGCTTCACGTGTTCCGCCCGCCGTTCACGCCCAGGATCTGGCCGGTGATGTACCCGGCCTCCTCCGAGACCAGGAACGCGCAGGCCGCGGCGATGTCCTCCGGGCGGCCGACCCGGCGTACGGGGGTGCGCTGGATGTGGTCCTCGACCGTCCCCCCGATCAGCTCGCGCGACTCCGCCTTGCGCAGCATGGGGGTGTCGATGAAGCCGGGCGGAACCGCGTTGACGGTGATCCCGGCCGGACCGAGCTCCAGAGCCAACGCCTTCGTCAGACCGTTGACCGCCGACTTGGACGCCACGTAGTGCGCCATGAACTGCTGGCCCGACTGCGCGCTGGACGAGGAGATGTTGACGACGCGCCCCCAGCCGGCCTCCAGCATGTCGGGGAGGACGGCCTGCACACAGTGGAAGACGCCGTTGAGGTTGACGTCGATCACCCGCTGCCAGGCCGCGAACGTGAGGTCCTGGAAGCGCTTGAAGCCATCCATCCCGGCCGCGTTGACCAGGATCGTGACCGGGCCCAGCCGATCCCTGACGGCGGCCAGCGCCGCGTCCACCTGTGCGCGGTCGGTGACGTCGGCGGTCTGCGAGAACGCCGTTCCGGAAGGGTGGAGATCGAGCGTCGCGACGTGATAGCCGTCGGCCTTCAGACGCTCCGCGACGGCCAGTCCGATACCGGAACCACCACCGGTGACAAGGGCGGTCTTCATACGAGGGCCTCGTCTCCGACGACGGTGGTGCGGTGCAGCGTCCGCTCCGAGGAAGGGTCGTACGGCAGCGCCCGGTGCAGCATCCCCGTGTTGTCCCACATCACGAAGTCGCCGACCCGCCAGTCGTGCGCGTAGCGGAAGCGCTCCTGGGTGCACCAGGCCAGCAACTCGTCGAGCAGCGCCCGGCTTTCGGCCCGTTCCATGCCGACGATGTGGTCGGCCGTCGCACCGATGACGAGCGAGCACCGGCCGTCGCGGCGCCTCCAGACCAGCGGGGTCTCGTGCGTGGGGATGGTGCGCCAGGCCGCGAGCAGCTTCTCGTCCGGGTCCGGGTTCACCAGTCGCTGTGCCGCCTCCAGACTGTGCACCACCCGCAGGTCGTCGTACCGCTTGCGGTCCGCCGTCGGCAGGTTCTCGTACGCCGCGTACGTACTGGCGAACTCCGTCCCGCCGCCGGTCGCCGCCACGTGACGTGCCGTCAGTGTGGTCGTCTTCGTCGGTACGCCGTCGGTGGTGCCGTCGATGTGCCAGTGAAAGGTGCCCTTGAGGTACTCGGCCGTCGGGTTCCTGGCCGGGTCGAGCGAGATGGTGAAGATCTCCCTGCCGCGCAGGCTGACGACCTCGCCCAGCCTCCGGCTGAAGGCCAACTGGGCCTCGTCGTCGAGATGCAGACCACGGATCAGCAGGACGCCGCGCCACTTCAGCGCCTCCGCGCAGCGGCTGATCAGCTCGTCGTCGAGTCGGTCCCCGACGCCGGTGACCTCAACTCCAAGGCTCGGGCTCAGCGCCTTCGTCTCGATCATGAAAATCTCCCTTCCGGATGCGAGAAGCGTATTCTCGCTGCTGGTCCGCCCGGAAGTGCTGTGCAGACCGGACCTCCGGGCCGGAAGGCCGGATTTCGGTCGCGCGAGTGGCTGGAGTGGGTCAACTCGCAGCGTTGGAGACATTCTCATGTCCGGATGGTTGATTTGCGGAAAGTGAGAATGTAGTTTCCGCCACGTTGGAGCAAGCCGCCCATCCGAGCGAGGAGGCAGGATGCGGTTCCAGGACAAGGTGGCGATCGTCACCGGTGCGGGACAGGGAATCGGCGAGGAGTACGCCCGGGCGCTGGCCGCCGAGGGCGCACGCGTGGTGGTCGCCGAACTCAACGAGGAACAGGGCGAACGCGTCGCCAAGGAGATCGGCGACGCCGCCCTGTTCGTCAAGGTGGACGTGGCCGACCCGGCGTCGGCGGAGGCGATGGCGGCCGCCGTGATGGCGGAGTTCGGGCGCATCGACTACCTCGTCAACAACGCCGCGATCTTCCACAGCATGCGGCGCGACGGCCTCACCACGGTTCCCCTTGACTACCTCAACCGGTTCCTCCAGGTGAACCTGATGGGCGCACTGCACTGCACCCGCGCCGTGATCCCGCACATGACCGAGGGCGGGGCGATCGTCAACCAGTCGTCCACGGCGGCCTGGATGGGCGGCGGCTACTACGGGCTCGCGAAGGCCGGGATCAACAGCCTGACCGCCTCGCTCGCCGCAGAACTCGGCGGCAGGAACATCCGGGTCAACGGGATCGCACCGGGCCCCACCGACACCGACGCCACCCGGAGCATCGTTCCGGTGGAGTTCCAGGAAGCGATGACCAAGGGCCTGGCCATCAAGCGGATGGGCACGCCCGAAGACCTGGCGCCCACCGTCCTGTTCCTGCTCTCCGACGCCGCGCGCTGGCTGACCGGCCAGGTCGTCAGCGTGGACGGCGGACAGGTGGTGAGGCTGTGACGCTCTCGCTCAACGACGGACGGCACTCCCTCATCGAAGAACGTCGTTCCCTCGACGACGGACGGACGGTACGGCTGTGAAGCGGCTGCTCATCGACGGACAACTCGTCGCGACCGAACAGACCTTCTCCTCGCTCAACCCCGCCACCGGCGAGGTGCTCGACCAGGCCCCGGACGCCACCGCCGCCGACGCGGAAGCCGCCGTCGCGGCCGCCCGCCGCGCCTTCGACACCACCGGCTGGGCGACCGACGTACAGACCCGCATCCGCTGTCTCGACCAGCTGCACCAAGCGCTGACCGACCACCTGGAGGAGCTGCGCGAGCTGACCATCGCCGAGGTCGGCGCGCCCCGCATGCTCACCCACGGCCCCCAGCTCGACGATCCCGTCAAGCTGGTCCGCTTCTACGCCGACCTGTTGCGCAAGTACCCCATGAACGAGGAACTCGGCGAGGCCGAGATCCGGGGGCAGCGCCACCGCCGCTGGGTGGAGAAGGAGGCCGTCGGGGTCGTCGCCGGGATCACCGCGTACAACTACCCGAACCAACTCGCCCTGGCCAAGCTCGCCCCCTCACTCGCCGCCGGCTGCACGGTCGTCCTCAAGGGCGCACCGGACACCCCGCTGACCACGCTGTTCCTCGGCGAGCTGATCGCCGAGCACACGGACATCCCGCCCGGCGTGGTCAACGTCCTGTCCTCCTCCCGCGTCGAGGTCGGCGAGATCCTCACCACCCACCCCGACGTCGACATGGTCAGCTTCACCGGCTCCACCGCCACCGGCCGCCGGATCATGGAAGCGGCCAGCCGCACGATCAAGAAGCTCTTCCTGGAGCTCGGCGGCAAGTCCGCCATGATCATCCTCGACGACGCGGACTTCGCGACCGCCTCCATGTTCGCCGCCTTCACCATCTGCTCCCACTCGGGGCAGGGCTGCGCCCTCACCTCCCGGCTGCTGGTGCCCAGGGAGCACCATGACGAGATCGTGGGGATGGTCGCCGCCGGGCTCGGCCGCGTCACCCTCGGCGATCCCACCGACCCGAAGACCTACGCGGGCCCGCTCATCAGCGAACGACAGCGCGACAAGGTCGACGGCATGGTCCAGCGGGCCGTAGCGGCGGGCGCCACGCTGGTCACCGGCGGCAAGAAGGTCGACCCCGGCTTCTTCTACACACCGACCCTGCTCGGCAATGTCGCCCCGGACAGCGAGATCGCCCAGGACGAGGTCTTCGGGCCGGTCCTCGCGGTCATTCCGTACGACGGCGACGACGACGCGGTACGCATCGCCAACAACTCGATCTTCGGCCTGTCCGGCGGGGTGCAGAGCGGCGACGAGGAGCGGGCCATCGCGCTGGCCCGCCGGATCCGCACCGGCACCTTCAGCATCAACGGCGGCAACTACTTCGCGGCCGACGTCCCGTTCGGCGGCTACAAGCAGTCGGGGATCGGCCGGGAGAGCGGCGTGCCCGGCCTGGAGGAGTTCCTGGAGTACAAGTCCTTCGCGACCGTGATCCCGTCATGAGGCCGCTCGAAGGCATCCGCGTCCTCGAAGTGGCGATGTACGGCTTCGTCCCGTCGGCGGGCGCCGTGCTCGCCGACTGGGGCGCGGACGTCATCAAGGTCGAGCACGCCGTCACCGGCGATCCGCAGCGCGGCCTCCGCCAGACCGGAACCATCCGCGTCGAGGGCGACCCGAACCCCAACATCGAGCACGCCAACCGCGGCAAGCGCAGTCTCGGCCTCGACATGGCACGGCCCGAGGGCAAGGAGGTGCTGCACGAACTGGTCCGCCGCTCCGACGTGTTCCTGACCAGCTTCCTGCCCGGCGCCCGGACCCGGCTGGGCATCGACGTGGACGACATCCGCGCGCTCAACCCCACGATCGTGTACGCCCGGGGAAGCGCGCTCGGCCCGCGCGGACCGGAGGCGGACCGGGGCGGCTACGACATGACGGCCTTCTGGGCCCGCGCCGGAACCGCCGCCAGCATCACCCCGCCCGGCGTCGAGGGAATGATCAGCCCGCCCGCGCCCGCCTACGGCGACACCATCTCCGGCACGAACCTCGCCGGAGGCATCGCGGCGGCCCTGCTCCGCCGCGAGCGCACCGGCGAAGCATTGGTCGTGGACGTCTCCCTGCTCGGCAGCGGCGTCTGGGCCATGGGCCAGGCCGCCGCACTGGCCCTGCACCTCGACACGACCTGGGTGGCGCCGAAGCCGGGCACCCACGGCTCGCCGACCAACCCGCTCTCCGGCCTATACACCACCGCCGACGGGCACTACCTGTCCTTCGTCATGCTCCAGCCCGGCAAGTTCTGGGCCGACGTCTGCCGTCACATCGACCGGCCGGAGCTGGCCGACGATCCCCGCTTCGCGACGGCCGAGCTGATCGCCGCCAACACCGAGCAGGCCGTCAAGATCCTGCGGGAGGTGCTCGCGACCCGCACCCTCGCCCAGTGGACGGAGCGCTTCGCCACCCTCGCCGGGCCCTGGGCCCCCGTACAGGACCTGCTGCACGTCGGGGCGGACGCGCAAGTCCGGGCGAACGACTACCTGTTACGGGCCGGAGAGCTCGAACTGGCCGCCAGCCCGGTGCAGTTCGACGTCGCCGCCCCACACCTCAGGCCCGCGCCCGAGTTCGCCGCCCAGACCGAGGAGATCCTCATGGAACTGGGCCTGGACTGGACCCGCATCAGCGAGCTGAAAGCGGCGGGCGCGGTCACCTGATCACCGCACTTCGGGAACGATTGCTCGAGGAGGACCGATGAGACGCTTGCTCATCGCCGCGCTCGTCCTGGCCCTGGCCGGGTGTTCCGCCCGCTCCGCCACGTCGAGCAGCGACGTGCCGTCCAAGTCCGCGCCCGGCGGCTCCGCCGCCCAAGGGGACTTCGGCACGCTCAAGAACGTCTGCCACGACGGCAGCCCCAAGGCGGTCACGTCCCAGGGCGTCACCACCACCGACATCAAGGTCGGCGTCTTCAGCGACGTGGGCTTCACCAAGAACCCGGAGTTCGTGAACGCGGCCAAGGTGTTCACCTCCTGGTGCAACGACGCGGGCGGCATCAACGGACGCCAGCTCGTCCCCACCACCCGCGACGCCAAGCTCTTCGAGGGCCGCCAGCGGATGATCGAGGCCTGCCGGGAGGACTTCGCACTCGTCGGCGGAGGCACCGCCTTCGACGGCACGGCCGTCAAGGACCGGCTGAAGTGCCTGCTCCCTGAATTCCCCGCCCAGTCCGTCCAGTTGGAGGCCTTCGGCGCGGACCTCTCGGTGCAGACCCTGCCCGCCGGAGTCGGCTACGCGTCCTATCCCGGCTACTACTCCTGGCTGATCAAGGAGGCGTACCCGGACTCCGCCGGCCACATCGGCATCATCTCCGGCGACATACCGACCACCAAGGTCCTCGCCAACGAGGCGAAGGAACTGCTGCCCGCGCTGGGCGGCAAGGTCACCTACACCGACCTCTACCCGGCCGCGGGCGTCGCCGACTGGACGCCGTACGCGCAGACCATCAAGAGCAAGAAGCTCAAGGGCCTGATCTTCAACGGCGACTTCGCCAGCCTCGCCAAGCTGGAGCAGGCGCTCACCAACACCGGCTACAAGCTCGACTGGGTCGACGCCAACAACAACGCCTACGGCCCCGCCTTCATCAAACTGGCGGGCACCGCGCTCGACACACAGACCAACTTCGCCGACCTCAGCGGCTTCTCCCCGCTGGAGCAGGCCTCCGGCAACCCGGCGACCAAGAAGGTCGTCGACCTGTTCGCCAAGTACGCCCCCGGCGCCCAGGTCACCCTGCCCGCGCTGCGCGCCTTCTCCGCCTGGCTGCTGTTCGCCAGTGCGGCGAGCGACTGCGCCGAGCTGACCCGCAAGTGCGTGTACGACAACACGGTCAAGCAGAAAGCCTGGACGGGCGGCGGACTGCAGGCCCCCGCGGACCTGACCAGCCCCACCAACCCGCCCACGTGCTTCAACGTCGTCAAGGCGACCTCGAAGGGCTGGACCGCCGCCGACTTCAAGCCCGACCAGGGCGCCTACCGCTGCGACGAACAGCCGTACAAGTACAAGAAGTCGTACGGCAAGCCCGCGACCCTCGCCGATGTCGGCAAGTCCATGGCGGATCTGAAGTAGCCACCACGGATCCGAAGCAGCCACAGCCGATGCGGCCGATGCGGCCGATGCAGGAAGGAAGCACGTCGTGAAGGTACGAGTCGATCCTGAACGCTGCCAGGGCCACACGCTCTGCGCCATGCGGGCTCCGAAGGTCTTCGAGCTCAGCGAGATCGACGGTCACTCGTCGGCGATCAACGAGGACGTTCCGGACGACCAGCGGGACCAGGTCATCGAGGCGGTCAGGTCCTGCCCGGAACGCGCGATCTTCGTCTCCTGAGGGGAGAAACAGCAGGATGACCACGGACGACGTCGTGAGCGGCGACGATCGCACCCAGCAGGGTGGCGACGACCGCAAGAAGCACAGGGTCGAGTTCGACCGGCACACCCCCGAGTACCGCCACCAATTCGAGGACACCACCCACGAGTTGCAGTCCCGGTGCCCCATCGCCTGGACCGACACCCACGGCGGCCACTGGGTGGCCAGCGGCAACCGCGAGGTCTTCGAACTGGCCCGCTCCGCCGAGTACCTCTCCAACGACCACGACGTACGGGGCGAACGGCGCGGCTACCACGGCATCTCCATCCCCCCGCCGCCCCGCGAGCGGGGGCAGGTCCAGGGCGGATTCCTGGAGATGGACCCGCCGGAACAGCGCCACTACCGGCAGGCGCTCAACCCCTATCTCTCCCCGGCGGCCATCAGCCGCTGGATCCCGGTCATCGACGAGGTGGTGCGCGCCGCCCTCGACGAGAAGATCGAGGAGGGGCGGATCGACTTCGTCGACGACCTCGCCAACATCGTGCCGGCCGTCCTCACCCTGGCGATGATGGGCATCCCGCTAAAGGACTGGACCGTCTACAACGAGCCGGCCCACGCCTCGGTCTACACCCCGCCCCACTCGCCCGACATGCCACGCGTCATCGAGCTGAGCCGGAACATGGGCCGGGGCCTGGCCATGGCGATCGCGGAGATCCGGGCGAACCCCAGGCCGGGCCTGGTGGACGCCCTGGTCCGCGCGGAGATCAACGGCAAGACCCCGCCCGACTCCGAACTCCTCGGCGTACTCGCCCTGTTGATCGGCGGCGGCTTCGACACCACGACGGCGCTCACCGCGCACTCCCTGGAGTGGCTGGGGGAGAACCCGGCCGAGCGGGAGCGCCTCAGCCGGGAGCGGGACACCCTGCTCGACTCCGCGACCGAGGAGTTCCTGCGCTTCTACGCACCCGCCCCCGGCGACGGACGCACCTTCTCGGCGGACTGCGAGATCGCCGGAACCCGGTTCAAGGAGGGCGAACGGCTCTGGCTCTCCTGGGCGATGGCCAACCGTGACCCCGCCGTGTTCCCGGACCCGAACACCATCGACATGCGGCGCCCGGCCAACCGGCACAGCAGCTTCGGCCTGGGCATCCACCGCTGCATCGGCTCGAACGTCGCCCGCACGGTGTTCAAGCGGATGGTCGTCCAGGTGCTCGACCGGATGCCGGACTACCGGTGCGACCCGGAAGGCGCGGAGCACTACGAGACGATCGGCATCATCCAGGGCATGCGCCACCTCCCGGCGACGTTCACCCCCGGACCCCGGCTCGGCGCCGGGCTCGACGAGACGCTGAAGGTCCTCCAGAAGGTCTGCGACGAACAGCGGATCGCCGAGCCGGTGACGGTCCGGAAGGCGAAGGCGCGGATCACCGAATGAGCGACGAGACCTCAGGGCGTCCGCTGCCGGAGATCACAGAGGAGAACGAGTTCTTCTGGACCTCCGGCGCGGACGGCCGGCTGCGCCTGACGGAGTGCGGATCCTGCGCGGCCCTGCTCCATCCCCCACAGCCGGTCTGCCGCTACTGCCACGGACACGAGACCGGCGTACGGGCCGTCTCCGGCTTCGCGACACTGATCGGATTCACCGTCAACCACCGCTTCGGCCTGCCCGGACTGCCACCGCCCTACGTGGTGGCGCAGGTCGCCATCGAGGAGGATCCCCGGGTCCGGCTCACCACCAACGCCGTCCAATGCGACCCGGAACGGCTTGAGTTGGGCATGCGGATGGAGGTCGTCTTCGAGCAGGTCGAGAACACCTGGCTGCCGCTGTTCCGCCCCGCCGCCGAGCAGGGCCCACCGGCTCCGCTCCCGTCGGACGAGGTGGCACCGGACCAACTCCGGCCCCGCGTCCGCCCGATGGCCACCACCGAGAAGTTCGAGGACAAGGTCGCGATCAGCGGCATCGGCAGCTCACGGATCGGGCGCCGCCTGATGGTCCCGCCGCTGTCCCTGACCGTGCGGGCATGCGAACAGGCCATCTCCGACGCCGGGTTGACGATCGACGACATCGACGGCCTGGCGACCTACCCGGGCGCCGGAGCGTACGGCGGCTTCGCCGAAGGAGGCGTGACCGCGCTGGAGGCCGCCCTGGGAGTGCGCCCCACCTGGCACCACGGCGGCGGCGAGACCTTCGGCCCCGGCGGCTCACTCATCGCCGCGATGCTGGCGGTCGCGGGCGGCCTCGCCCGGCATGTGCTGTGCTTCCGTACGGTCTGGGAGGCGACGTACACCGAACTGATACGGCGCGGCCGGATCCGCCCACAGGACAACTCCCGTACGGCGCCGGGCTGGTTGAAGCCCTTCGGCGCCGTCTCGGCGGCACACACGCTGGCCCAGAACGCGCAGCGGCACTTCCAACGCTACGGGACCACGCGCGAGACGCTCGGCTGGATCGCGCTCAACCAGCGGGCGAACGCCGAGCTCAACCCGACGGCCGTCTACCGCGAACCGATGACCATGGACGACTACCTGAACGCCAGGCCCGTCACCACACCCTTCGGGCTGTACGACTGCGATGTGCCCTGCGACGGAGCGGTCGCCGTGATCGTGTCCACCGTGGACGCGGCACGGGACCTGGCCAAGCCGCCCGTCCTGGTGGAGGCGGTCGGCACCCAGATCCTGGAACGGATCGAGTGGGACCAGAGCACGCTCACCCACGAACCGCAGGTGCTCGGCCAGTCCGCCCACCTCTGGTCGCGTACGTCGCTGAAGCCCGCCGACGTCGACGTGGCCCAGCTCTACGACGGCTTCACCTTCAACTGCCTCTCCTGGATAGAGGCGTTGGGCTTCTGCGGGATCGGCGAGGCCAGGGACTTCCTCGACGGCGGAAAGAACATCGCCAGAGACGGCGTGCTGCCGCTCAACACCCATGGCGGCCAGCTCTCCCACGGCCGCACCCATGGCATGGGCCTGGTCCACGAGGCGGTTGCGCAGCTGCGCGGGGAGGCCGGTGCGCGACAGGTGCCGGGCGCGCGGGTCGCCGTGGCCAGCAGCGGGGGGCTCACCCCCAGCGGTGTGCTGCTTCTCAGGGCGGACGCGTGACCAGCGTCGCGCGGGTTGTCGACGTCGACGGCATCCCCGTGTCGGCGCTGCTGCGGGAGGCGCGGCAGCCGCGGGCCGTGGTGCTGGCGCTGCACGGCGGATCCGCGTACTCGGGGTACTTCGACTACCCGGACCGGCCTCGGCTGTCGCTGCTGCGGACCGGTGAGGCGCTCGGGTTCACCGTCGTCGCCATCGACCGTCCGGGGTACGGCAGTTCGGCCCCGCACGCCGCGGAGCTGACCACCGTGGAGCGGCGGGTCGACCTCGCCTACGGGGCGGTGGACCGGCTGCTCGCGGCGCGTCCGCGTGGGGCCGGAATCTTCGTCCTCGCCCATTCCATCGGCTGCGAACTGGCGTTGCGCATGGCGGTCGACGACCGCGGGCGGGACCTGCTCGGCGTGGAGCTCGCCGGCACCGGGCGCCACCACCACGATGACGCGGTGGGGATCCTGGGGGACGCGCTGCGCGCCGATCCCGCCCCGCGCCGGCCGCGCGGGGTGCGCGACCTGCTGTGGCAGCCCTCCCGGCTCTATCCCGAGGACGTGGTCGGCGGCGCCCGTATCTCGTCCCCCTCGCCCGCCTACGAGGGGGTCGTGGCGCGCAGCTGGATCGAGACCTTCCCCGAACTCGCCGCGCGGGTACGCGTCCCCGTGCACTTCAGCCTCGGCGAACACGAACGCGTGTGGCGCACCGGACCCTCGGCGCTCGCCGACATCGCGTCCATGTTCACCGCCTCGCCCAGGGTCGCCGTCGACCAACAGGCGGACGGCGGCCACAACTTGAGCATCGGACTGACCGCGATGGCGTACCACCTGAAGGTCCTGTCGTTCGTCGAGGAATGCGTGCTCGCACGCGCGGAAGCCGCCGAGCAGCGGCCGGGGAGGGCGAGTTGAGCGACGCCGACGTGGTCGCGCTGCTGCTGGTGCGGGTGGTCCTGGGCGGCGTCATGATCGCGCACGGGGTCAACCACTGGCGGGGCGGCGGCCGTATCGAGGGCACGGCCCGCTGGTTGGGCGGGCTCGGGCTGCGGCACGGGACGCTTCAGGCGTGGCTGAGCGTGCTGACCGAGGTGGGCGCGGGCGTGCTGCTGGTGGCCGGGCTGCTGACATCGCTCGCCTGCGCGGCGGTCATCTCGGTGATGCTGGTCGCGGGCGTCCTCGCGCACCGGCCGAACGGTTTCTTCGTCTTCAAGGACGGCTACGAGTACGTCCTCACGCTGGCCGTGGTCGCACTGGCACTGGCCGTGCTGGGCCCCGGCCGGCTGTCCCTGGACCACGCGGGCGACATCGAGGTGACCGGGTGGGCCGGGGGCGGCATCGCGCTCGGGGTGGCCGTGGGGGCGACTGCGGGGCTGCTGGCGGTGTTCTGGCGACCGCGGCCGACGACCGATACGCCGCAGCCGACGACCGATACGCCGGAGGGGGCGACCGATGCGCCGGAGGGGACGCCCGACACCGAGGGGCCGGCCGAGACCGACGACTCGGACGATCCACCGGTGACCGAACCGGCCGAGCAGGAGGCCCGCTGATGCGCGTCGGATTCATCGGACTGGGCAGTCAGGGCGGGCCCATGGCGCGCCGGATCGTCGACGCGGACTTCGCGACGACACTGTGGGCCCGCCGTCCCGCCTCGCTCACCCCGTTCGCCGGCACGCCCGTGCGGCGCGCCGCGTCACCCGCCGAACTGGCCGCGGCCAGCGACCTGGTGTGCGTGTGCGTCGTCGACGACGCCGATGTCGAGGAGGTCGTCGCCGGGGACCGCGGTGTGCTGGCCGGCCTCCGACAGGGCGGGGTGATCGCCGTGCACAGCACCGTCCACCCCGACACCTGCCGCCGGCTCGCCGACCGCGCCCGGGCCCGCGGCGTCACGCTGATCGACGCGCCCGTGAGCGGGGGCGGGGGAGCGGCGGCCGAGGGGCGCCTGCTGGTGATGGTCGGGGGCGAGTCCGGCACCGTCGCCTTCTGCCGCCGCGTCTTCGAGACATACGGCGATCCGGTCGTCCACATGGGCCCGCTGGGCTCGGGACAGGTCGCCAAGCTCCTCAACAACGCCCTGTTCACGGCACATCTCGCGACCGCCGCCGATGTGCTCGCCCTCGGGCGGACGCTCGACGTCGACCCCTCGGGCCTCGCCTCCGTCATCGCGCACGGCAGCGGGTCGAGCTTCGCGCTGGGCCGGGTCGCCGCGGCGGGCGGCACCCTCGACCGCATCGCCTCCCACGCCGGACCGCTGCTCCGCAAGGACGTCCGGCTGCTGGCCGACCTCGCCGGCTCGGCGGGCGCCCCGACGGGCACCTTGATGGCGGCCGCCGGCGACGCCCTCGCCCTCATGGATCACCACCGGGCCGGGACAGCCGCTCTCCCAACTCACCCTGGATCCAAGCGAGTTCGCTGATCTCTGAATATGGAAATGCCCTTCTCTTAATTAGAGAACATTGATATCGTTCTTCGGTGCCAGGGTGATGAAGGGAGCCGTGCAGCCAGTGCGAAAAGACTTCGAGGACATCGACTTCTTCCGGGACGACGAACCCGTCGCGGACCCGTACACGTACTTCGAGGCCCTGCGCGGAAAGTGCCCCGTGCACCGCGAGAGCCACCACGACGTGATGATGGTGAGCGGGTACGACGAGGCGGTGCAGATCTTCAGCGACGCCGAGACGTTCTCGTCCTGTCTCTCGGTGACCGGCCCCTTCCCCGGGTTCCCGGTCCCGCTCGAAGGCGACGACGTGAGCGAGCTGATCGAGCGGTACAGGGACCAGCTCCCGTTCAGCGACCAGCTGCCGACGCTCGACCCGCCCCTGCACACCGACCACCGCGGCCTGCTGATGCGGCTGATCACACCCAGGCGCCTCAAGGAGAACGAGGCGGCCATGTGGCACCTCGCCGACGCTCAACTGGACGCGTACCTCGTCGGCGGCGAGGGCGACTACATCAGCGGCTTCGCGGGTCCCTTCACCCTGCGCGTCATCACCGATCTGCTCGGTGTGCCCGAGGAGGACCGCGAGGAGTTCGTCGAGGGACTCGAACACCGGCCGCAGGACGACCCCGGCGTCGGCAGCACCGAGAAGGCGATGGAACACACGCCGCTGGAATACCTGTACGAGCGCTTCGCCGCCTACGCCGAGGACCGCCGCCGCACACCCCGCGACGACGTCATCACGGGCCTGGCCACCGCGACGTTCCCCGACGGCTCGACCCCCGACGTCGCCGATGTCGCGCGCGTCGCCACCAACCTCTTCGCGGCCGGGCAGGAGACCACCGTCCGGCTCCTCAGCAACGCGCTCAAAGTCATGGCCGAGGATCAGGAGTTCCAGCAGCTGCTGCGCACCGAGCGTGACCGCATCCCCAACTTCATCGAAGAGACCCTGCGGATGGAGAGCCCCATCAAAGGCGACTTCCGGCTCTCCCGCGTGCCGTCCACGGTGGGCGGGGTCGACATCCCCGCCGGCACCACGGTCATGGTGCTCAACGGCGCCGCGAACCGCGACCCGCGCCACTTCGAGGACCCGGGAACGTTCGACGCGGGCCGCGCCAACGCCCGTCATCACCTCGCGTTCGGCCGCGGCCCCCACACCTGCCCCGGCGCGCCCCTGGCCCGTGCCGAGGCCCGGGTCGCCATCGAGCGGATCCTCGACCGCACGACCGACATCAGGATCTCCGAGCGCGTGCACGGCCCCGCGGACGCCCGCGCCTACCGCTATCTGCCGACCTACATCCTGCGCGGACTGACCCATCTGAACCTGGAGTTCACGCTCGCCGAGGAGTCCGCCCGATGAACGGCCCGATGAAAGCCACCGTCGACGACGAGCGCTGCCGCGGGCACGGCGTGTGCTGGTCGCTCTGTCCCGAGGTGTTCGACCTGACCGACGACGGTTACGCCGTGGTACTGACGCCGGAAGTCCCCGCCGAGTTCGAGGACACGGTCCGCAAGGCCGCCGGAAGCTGCCCCGAACGCGCGATCACGGTCAGCTGAGGAGAAACCGATGCCCGAGGGACCGAAGGGGTTGGTAGCTGCTCGCAGGAGAGTGTGCACGAGGGCGGTGTAACTCGATCGTGTGATCGTCGGCTCGCGGGCTTGCGACGTCCTGGGCCGTCCGGGTTAACGTGATCGTGCGATCTGGGACGCCGGGTACGGCGCCAGTGTGCGGGGCCCCTGCTCCACCGGAGTGATGGTTCAGGGCCTCCCCGTCGCCTCTGGCCGTTTCCATATGGCCAGGTCGCGCAGGGAACTGGCCTCCCGGGATCGGACTGCGCACGGGATGCGTGTCGCCGCCCCGGGGTTGAGTACGCCGGGGACCAGTACGCCCAAGACCGTTCGGGGTGTGCGGCTGAGCGGGATCACTCATGCTCAGTCTCCAGGAGCGGTACGTCATCCTGACCGAGACCATCAAGGACCCGGCGGGCATGGACGCCTACAGCCGAGCGGCCGGTCCGTCGATGGTCCAGGGCGGTGCCTCCGTCCTGGCGGTCGACGGACAGCCGCAAGTACTGGAAGGCGCCTGGCGCGGCGACCGTACCGTCGTCCTCAAATTCGCGTCGGTGGAAGCGGCCCGCGCCTGGTACGAGTCGGCCGCGTACGAGCGGGCGAAGCCACTGCGGCAGGTCGCGTCCGACACCAACGCCGTGATCGTCTCCGGCTTCGAGCCGCCACCTCGGCATGTGTGACCTGGAGCTGTGCTGCGGGCTGCCACCCGGTCCCGACTTCGCCGAACTCGTCGTACTCGCCGAGGAGTTGGACTATGAACGGGCGTGGATCTACGACTCGGCGCCACTGTGGGAGGACCCCTTCGGCCGCGATGATCGTGTCCGGCACCGTGCTCGACCCCGGCGAGGCGAGGGACTGCGACCGGGTGCGCGAGGCGATCGGACCGTGGCGGGTCGTCGACTGGCACAACGCGTACGCCCAGGGCGGCGCCGAGGCGGTCGACGCGCTGCCCGGCGGCCTGGCCTGGCGGGAGTCCCTCGAAGCACTCGCCCCCGAGGGCGAACGCCATCTGCTGACCTTCGACGGCCATGTCACCCACCTCCCCGACCGCGACCGGCGGCTGCTGGAGCACATCGACCTCACGACCATGGTCGGTGACGCGGCACGCGTCGCCCGACAGCTCTCGCGGCTCGCCGACGCCGGATTCCGGGAGGTCGTCTACACGCCGGCCGGGCCCGACGTGGCCCGCGAGCTGCGCACCTTCGCCGCCGCCTACCGGCAACTGACCGGGCAATAGTTCCGGGCACGTCCGAGCAATCGAATCGAGCAGGTTCGGGCAATCGATTCGAGCAGTGGATTCGCACCGGCCGAAGGGTCGCCTGCCCGCCGCGGTAACCGTAATGTCACATCGGTGTGTCCGTGGCGGAAGGGGTGCCGAATGACGACGGCCCGGCGCGAGGAGATCCTTGCCGCGGCCCTGGCGGTGTTCGCCGAGCGCGGCTACCGAGGGGCCTCGATCGACGCGGTGGCGGAACGCGCGGGCCTGACCAGACAGGGCGTGCTGCACTACTTCCCCAGCAAGAAGCGGCTTCTCGTCGCGCTCCTGGAGCTCAGGGAGGAACTCGCCCGGGAACATCTGGCCGCCGACCACGCGGACAAGGACATCCCGAGCCAGCTCGCCGAGGTCGTCGCCTACGACCACCTCAACCCCGGCCTCGCCCAGATACACAGTGTGCTGGTCGCCGAGGGGATGGCCGGGAGCGATCAGGCCCAGCAGTACTGCCACGACCGCAATCAGGCGATCCAGGAGCACACGACCGAATACCTCACCAAGCTCTACGGCGACCGCCTGCCCAGCGGCCTCACCCCGCGCGCCGCGGCGACGGCCCTGGTGGTGATGCTCGACGGGATGCATCAGCAGTGGCTGCTGGACGGCGAGCAGTCCGACTATCCCGAGATCACACGGGATGTGGTGGCTGTCCTGCTGGGCTCCACGCCTGTATGAAGTCGGCCATGGCCGTGACGACTTCGGGGCGCAGGCTCGCCGCGTCCTGCCGTACCCGCAGGTCCACCGTGACGCCGGACCGGGCCGCGCGGGCGGCGAACTCCAGGGAGTCGTCCAGCAGGGGATCGGTGCCCGCCGCCAGCAGCTGGATCGGGGGCAGCCCGTGCAGATTGGCGTGCAGGGGGCTCAGCAGTGGGTTGGTCGGATCGGTGCCGGCGGCGTAGGCCGCGGCGCGCAGCCGGAGTTCGTCGACGTCGAAGGTGGGATCGGCGGCCGCGTTGAGCAGCAGACTCGGCGCCTCCAGGGTCAGATCGAGCAGCGCCGAACTGAGCACCCCGCAGCGCGGCGGCGGTGCTCCCATGTCCCGCAGCCGGACCAGCAGGGCGGCCGCGAGTCCGGCCCCCAGCCGCTCGCCCGCCACGGCCACCGGGCCGCGGGCCTGGCAGGAGCCGTACACGGCGTGGATGTCGTCGAGCGCCGCCGGGAACGACGTCCGGTATCGGGGGCAGACGACGACCGCTCCCGTGCACAGCGCCAGCCGCTCGGCCAGGTCGAGCGCCGACTCCGGCGTCCCCGACAGATGCCGGTCACCGTGCACATAGAGCACGACCAGATCGGTGGGCTCCGGCGGCCGCACGACGGGACCGACCGGACTCGACTCGATGCGCACATGCGTCAAGTCGCCTTGTACGTCCGCCGATTCGGCCCGTACGTCGATTTCGCGGGCGGCGCGAGCGTCGGCTGAACCGGCGTGTATGTCGGCCGAACTCGCTCGCAGGTCGGCCGAACCCGCCCGTACGTAGGCTGAACTGGCGCGTACGTCAGTCCTGTTGGCGCCTGCCTCGACTCGTGTGTCATCCACGGGACATCACCCTTTCCGCTGCCTGCCAGTGCTCGTCCGCCACCCACAACCGGGCGAAGGCGCGCGCGGCCTCCTCGGCGGTCAGGTCTCCCGCCATGACCCGCTTGATCTCCTGCGCCGGGCGGGTGGCGAGCGAGCGGGCCAGCGCACGCCAGCCCTCCTCGAAGGCGGCCCGTGGCAGTACTCGGTCCACCAGTCCGAGGCGCTGGGCCTCCGCCGCGTCCAGCACGGTTCCGGTGCCGGCGAGCAGCAGTGCCCGGCCCCTGCCGACGAGTGCGGCGAGCCGTTCGGCGCCGCCCCACGCGGGCATGATCGCCAGGGCCGTCTGGTTGAAGCCGATCCGGATGTCGTCGGCGGCGACGCGGATGTCGGCGGACACCGCGACTTCGGCGCCGCCACCGAACGCGTGACCGTTCAGCGCGGCGATCACCGGGCCGGGGAAGGAGGCGAGCCGGTCGCAGATACCCCGCATCCTGAGGGCCATGGCCAGCGCCTCGTCCTCGGTGCGGATCGCGGCCAGTTCCTTCAGGTCGCCCCCCGACACGAACGCCTTGTCGCCCGCGCCCTTGATGACCAGCGCCCGGGCGTCCGCCACCGCGTCGAGGGCCTTGTCCAGCTCGCCCATGGTGGCCGGAGCGATGGCGTTGCGGGCGTGCGGGCGGTCGATGGTGATGACCGCCAGGCCCTGGTCCACTTCGAGATCTACCATGTGCGCCCCTCCGGTCTCCGGTTGAGAGTTCAGTTCTTGCGTATGAGTAGCGAGTTCAGTTCTCGTAGACGACGGTGACGTGCGGCGTCACCGGTTCGCCCTGGCAGGTGAGGACCCAGCCCTCGGCCACCTCGTCGTCGTCCAACGCGTTGTTGACGCGCATCTTGGCCTCGCCCTCGGTGACATGGGCGATGCAGGTGGCGCAGTTGCCCGACGCGCAGGAGAAAGGCGGGAAGAGTCCGGCACGGCGGGCGCTCTCCAGGAGGGTCTCGCCCGGGTGCTGCGGGACGGTGTGCCGCTTTCCGGCGAGGACGATGCTGACGGTGCCGTCCGTCTTCCCCCCTGCTTTCCCCTCCGCTTTCCCCTCCGCGGGAAGGGTGTTCGCGACGGCGGTCGGCTCGTCCGCGGTCGGCGTGAAGCGCTCGGCGAAGATCTGCCCGGAGTCGACACCGTGGGCGAGAAGGGCGTTCTCGGACAGCTCCATGAACGGTCCGGGCCCGCAGAGGTAGAAGTCCGCGTCCAGGTCGTCGCCCGTGAAGTCCCGCACCTGGGCGTCGGTGACGAATCCGCCCAGGTCGTCCAGGTGGTGGCGGATCTCGAAGCGGTCCGGGTGCCGCGCCGCCAACTCGGCCAGCGCGGCGGCGAAGATGACCGAGTCCGCGTCCCGGTTGGCCGCAAGGACGCGCACCCGCCTGCTCGTTGTCGCCAGCGCCGTCTTGGCGAGCGACAGGATCGGTGTGATCCCGCTGCCTCCGCACAGCGCCAGCAGCGGCGTGGAGGTCTCCCGCAGACAGAACACCCCGGCGGGGCGGGTGGTCTCGATCACGTCGCCGGCTTCGAGATGCTCGTGCATCCAGTTCGACACCAGCCCCCCGGGAACCCGCTTCACCGTGGTCATCAACTCGCTGTCGGTGTCCGGAGAACTCGACATCGAGTAACTGCGCAGGGCGCCGCATGCCCTGACCGTCAAGAACTGTCCGGCTCGGTAGGGGAACGGCGCGTCGAGCACATATGTGCGCGTGTCGGGTGTCTCCTGGACGATCCGCTTGATCCGGACCGGGTGGAAACCGTGGTCTCGTACCATGTATGGAATTTACCTTCTCCTTCTGCGAGAGTGCAATTCTCATGCAGAGGGAGGGAGTACTCGCGATGCGAAAGATCCCCGCCGATCTGGTCAAGCGCTATGAGGCGGAGGGCTGGTGGACCCGGGAGACGGTCGGAGATCTGCTGGCGCACGGCCTGGCGGCCGCGCCCGGCACCGAGTTTCGCGTGCATTCGGCCGTACGGCCATGGGCGGGGACCTTCGCGGAGGTCGAGACGACCGCGCGGAGGCTGGCCGCCGGGCTGCGGGACCGAGGCGTCGGCCCCGGTGACGTCGTCGCGTTCCAGCTGCCCAACTGGATGGAGGCCGCGGCGGTCTTCTGGGCGTCCGCGTTCCTCGGGGCGGTTGTGGTGCCGATCGTCCACTTCTACGGGCGCAAGGAAGTCGGCTACATCCTGGGCGCGGTCAAGCCCCGGGTGTTCGTCGCCGCCGAGCGGTTCGGGCGGCTGGAACACCAGGCGGACCTGTGCGCGGACGTGCCCGTGGTCGGTGTCGTCGGGCGGGACTTCGACGAACTGCTGGCCGACGAGCCGCTGCCCGGCGTCCTCGCGACGGACCCGGAGGGGCCCGCCCTGATCGCGTTCACCTCCGGCACCACACGCGACCCCAAGGGCGTCGTCCACAGCCACCGGACCCTGGGCTTCGAGACACGCCAGCTCGCCGGGCTCTACCCGCCCGACCGGGGAAGCCAGCTCACCGCGGCCCCCGTGGGCCACTTCATCGGCATGGTGAACGCCTTTCTGATACCCGTCCTCGACGGCTCACCGGTGAACCTCGCCGACACCTGGGACCCGGGCCAGGCCCTGAAGCTGATGGAGAGCGACGGGCTCACCGTCGGGGGCGGGGCCGTGTACTACATGACGAGCCTCCTCGACCATCCCGACTTCACGCCCCGGCACCTGGCCGGCATGAAGTACGCGGGCCTCGGCGGGTCGGCGGTCCCGGTCGCCGTCACCCGGCGGCTGGCGGGACTCGGCATCACGGCCTTCCGCTCCTACGGCAGCACGGAACACCCTTCCATCACGGGCTCCTTGCACACCGCACCCGAGGCGAAGCGGCTCTGCACCGACGGAAACGCCCTTCCGGGAGTGGAGATCCGCCTTGCCGACGACGGCGAGATCCTCAGCCGGGGCCCGGACCTCTGCCTCGGCTACACCAATCCCGCCCTCACCGAGAGGGCCTTCGACGACGAGGGCTGGTACCGCACCGGCGACATCGGCCTCATCGACCGGGACGGCTACCTCACGATCACCGACCGCAAGTCGGACATCATCATCCGCGGCGGCGAGAACATCGGCGCCCTGGAGGTCGAGGAGGTGCTGCTCGGCCTGCCGGCCGTCGCCGAGGCCGCGGTCGTGGCCGCCCCCGACGCGCGGCTCGGCGAGCACGCCGTGGCCGTCGTACGACTGCGGTCCGGGCACCCCGGGTTCACCCTCGACGAGATGCGCGCCCACCTCGACCGATCGGGTCTCGCCCGGCAGAAGTGGCCGGAGGAGCTGCGCTTCGTCGACGCGTTCCCGCGCACCGCGAGCGGGAAGGTGCAGAAGTTCGTTCTCCGCAGGGCCGTTGCCGTGCGAGCAAACGGAGAATAGGATTCTCATAATCAGCGAAGGAGGATCTCATGCCATCGCGTGCGCTGCCGTATCCGCTTTTCGACGCGGACAACCACCTGTATGAGACGGAGGACGCGCTCACCCGGTACCTGCCGAAGCAGTTCGCGAGCGCCATCCAGTACGTGCAGGTGAAAGGCCGTACGAAGATCGCCATCCGCGGTCAGATCAGCGACTACATCCCCAACCCCACGTTCGAGGTGGTCGCCCGGCCCGGAGCCTGGGAGGACTACTTCCGGGACGGCAACCCGGAGGGCAAGTCGCACCGGGAACTGTTCGGTGAGCCGATGCGGTCGATACCCGCGTTCCGCGAACCCGGGCCCCGCATGGAGCTCATGGACGACCTGGGGATCCAGCAGACGCTGATGTTCCCGACGCTGGCCAGCCTCATCGAGGAACGGATGCGGGACGACCCGGAGCTGATCCATGTCGTCGTCCACTCGCTCAACCAATGGCTGCACGACACCTGGCAGTTCAACTACAAGGACCGGATCTTCACCACTCCGGTGATCAGCCTGCCGATCCTGGACAAGGCGATCGCCGAGCTGGAGTGGTGCCTTGAGCGCGGAGCGCGGGCGATTCTGATCCGGCCCGCCCCGGTCCCCGGGTACGGCGGGTCGCGGTCCTTCGCGCTGCCGGAGTTCGACCCCTTCTGGAAGCGGGTCGAAGAAGCCGGGGTGCTGGTGGCGATGCACTCCTCCGACAGCGGCTACTCCCGGTACGCCGGCGACTGGGAGGGCAAGAGCCAGGAGATGACGCCGTTCCAGGCGCAGGTCTTCCGGATGCTGGGCGAATGGCGGCCCGTCACCGACGCGGTGGCCTCCTGGGTCTGTCACGGAGCGCTGTTCCGGTTCCCGGAACTCAAGGTCTCGGTCATCGAGAACGGCTCTTCCTGGCTGGTGCCGCTCCTCGACCAGCTGACCGACGTCTACAAGAAGCAGCCGAAGGGCTTCCTCGGCAACCCGGTCGAAGAGGTCAGGAACAGGATCCACATCAGCCCGTTCTGGGAGGAGGACATGGCTGAGCTCGCCGGGATCGTCGGCGTCGAGCGGGTGCTGTTCGGCTCCGACTACCCCCACCCCGAGGGCCTGGCCGACCCGGTCAGCTACATCGACGCGATCCAGGGCATGAGCCAGTCGGACCAGGCCAAGATCATGGGCGGCAACCTCGCCCGGCTGATCCGCCCATGACCTGGGAGTCCATCCCCCGGATGGTGCTGAGCGCCGCCGACCGCTTCGGCGCCGCCGAAGCGGTCGTTGACGGCCAACTCCGGCTCACCTTCACAGAGTTGGCCGACCGGGTCCGGGTGGCCGCGGGAGCCTTCGCGGCGGCCGGGATCGAGCAGGGCGACCGGGCGGCGATCTGGGCGCCCAACTCCGCCGAGTGGATCGTCGCGGCCTTCGGGCTGCTCACCGCCGGCGGAGTGCTGGTCCCGGTCAACACCCGGTTCAAGGCGGACGAGGCGCACGACATCATCCGCCGCAGCGGGGCCAAACTCGTCCTCGTCGAACAGGGCTTTCTCGGCCTGGACTTCGAGGCCCCGCCGGGCATCCCGCTGATCGACCTCAAGTCCGGTTTCCTCACGAGCGGTTCACCGTTCGAGCGCGAGGTGAGCGGCGACGACGTGAGTGACATCGTGTTCACCTCCGGGACGACCGGCCGGCCCAAGGGCGTCCTGATGACCCACGCCCAGACCCTCCGGCTCTACGCGGAGTGGTGCGACCTGGCCGGGCTGCGGGAGGGCGACCGCTATCTGATCGTCAACCCGTTCTTCCACATCTTCGGCTACAAGGCGGGCTGCGTCGCGTCCCTGATCCGCGGCGCGACCATCCTGCCCGTGCCCGTCTTCGACGTGGACCGCGTACTCGAACTCGTGGAGCGCGAGAAGGTCACCGTCCTGCCGGGCCCGCCCACGCTCTACCACTCACTGCTGGCCGCGCGGGGCGGGCGCGACCTGTCCTCCCTGCGGGTGGCCGTCACGGGGGCCGCCGACATCCCGGTCGAACTCGTCCGCAGGATCGTGAGCGAACTGCCTTTCCAGTCCGTCATGACGGGCTACGGCCTGACCGAGGCGGGCACGGCCACGGCATCCAGGCCCGGCGACTCCTTCGAGGACATCGCGACGACGGTCGGCACCCCCTGCGACGGCGTCGAGGTCCGCATCGCGGACGACGGCGAGGTCCTGGTGCGCGGATACAGCGTGATGCTCGGCTACCTGGACGATCCGGAGGCGACCGCCGAGACGGTCGACAAGGAGGGCTGGCTGCACACCGGGGACCTCGGGACGCTCGACGACCGGGGACACCTGCGGATCGTCGGCCGCAAGAAGGACATGTTCATCGTGGGGGGCTTCAACGCCTATCCGGCCGAGATCGAGGGCTTCCTGCTGAAGCATCCGGCCGTCGCGCAGGCCGCCGTGATCGGTGTACCGGACGAGCGGCTCGGCCAGGTGGGAAAGGCGTTCGTCGTACGGAGAAGCCCGCTCTCGGTCGAGGACCTGCTCGCCTGGAGCCGGGAGCGGATGGCCGGGTTCAAGGTGCCCAGGTCCGTGGAGTTCCTCGAAGAGCTGCCGTTGAACGCCACCGGCAAGGTGATGAAGGACCAGTTGCGATGACGCCTCCAGCGAAGCCCCCGGAGACAGCCTCGGAGAAGCCGCCCGGGACAGCCTCGGAGAAGCCTCCGGAGAAGGACTCCTTCTCCCGGACCGCCTCCGGCATTCCCCTCAACCCGGTCTACGGGCCGTCGGACCTGCGCACGCAGCCGCCCGCCCCCGGCCAGTTCCCCTTCACCCGCGGCAACTACGCCACCGGCTACCGGGGACGCCTGTGGACGCTGCGGCAGTACTCCGGATTCGGTACGGCGGAGGAGTCCAACCGCCGCTACCGCTACCTCCTGGAGCAGGGCGGAACGGGACTCTCGGTGGCGCTCGACCTGCCCACCCAGTGCGGCTACGACTCCGACGACCCCGAGGTGAGCGAGGAGGTCGGCCGGGTCGGCGTCGCCCTCGACACCCTCGCCGACGCCGAGGTGCTCTTCGAGGACATCCCGCTCGACCGGATCAGCACCAGCTTCACCATCAACGGAACGGCGGCGATCCTGCTGGCCTTCTACGTGGCCGCCGCCGAACGCAAAGGCGTACCCAGGGCGAAGCTCACCGGCACGATCCAGAACGACATTCTCAAGGAGTACGCCTCCCGCGGCACCTGGATCTGGCCCGCCGAACCGTCCCTGCGGCTCATCGCCGACACCATCGAGTTCTGCGCGGCCGAGGTGCCGAAGTTCAACGCGATCTCGGTCGCCGGCTCGCACTTTCGTGACGCCGGGGCCAACGTCGTACAGGAAATGGCGTTCACCCTCGCCGACGGGGTCACCTACTGCGACACGGTGCTGGCCCGTGGCCGTATGACGATCGATCAGTTCGCCCCGCAGATCTCCTTCTTCTTCTACACGCACGGCGATTTTTTCGAGGAGATCGCCAAATACCGTGCGGGACGCAGGCGTTGGGCCACGATCGTCCGGGAGAGGTACGGCGCGAGCACCGACAGGGCGGCGATGTTCCGCTTCGGCTGCGTGGCCGGCGGTGCCTCCCTGTACGCGCCCCAGGCACAGAACAACACCGTCCGGGTGGCGTACGAGGCGCTGGCCTCCGTACTCGGCGGCGTCCAGTCGATGTTCACGGCTGCGTGGGACGAGCCCTTCGCGCTGCCCAGCGAGGAGTCGGCGACGCTCGCGCTGCGCACCCAGCAGATCCTCGCCCACGAGACCGGCGTCGCCCGCGTCGCGGACCCCCTCGGCGGCTCGTACTTCGTGGAGGCGCTCACCGACGCCACCGAGGCCCGGATCGTCGAGGTCATGGAGGACCTGGAGCGCTACGGGGGCATGGTCCGGGCGATCGAGGACGGCTATCTGCAAGGACTCATCGCCGACGAGGCCTACCAGCTCCACCGCGAGGTCGAGGCGGGCACCCGGCCGGTCGTCGGGGTCAACCGTTTCGTCTCGGACGAGCCGCCGCCCGACCTCGCGACATACGAACTGGACGCGGAGGGCCGCGACCGCCAGCTGAAGCGGCTCGCCGACGTGAAGGCCACCCGCGACGCCGCAGCCGTACGAGACCGTCTCGCGGAGCTGGCCCGCGCCGCGGAGGGAACCGAGAACCTCATGCCCGTCCTGATCGAATGCGCCTTGGCCTATTGCACGGTCGGCGAGATGGTCGCCGCGCTCAAGGCGGTCTGGGGCGAGTTCCAGCAGCCGGTGGTGTTCTGATGGCGGCCCCCGGCCAGGCGGCCCGCGTCCTCATCGCCAAACCCGGTCTCGACGGCCATGACCGCGGCGCCAAGATCGTCGCGCGCACGTTGCGCGACGCGGGCTTCGAGGTGGTGTTCACCGGGATCCGCCAGCGCGTCGACACCATCGTGGCGACCGCGATCCAGGAGGACGTCTCCATCGTCGGCCTCAGCATCCTGTCCGGGGCGCATCTCGCCCTGACCACCCGTGTCATCGAGGGGCTGCGCGCCGCCGACGCGGTCGACATCGCCGTGGTCGTCGGCGGGACCGTCCCTCCGGCCGACGTGCCCCGGCTGCGGGCCGCGGGCGCCGCCGCGGTCTTCCCGACAGGTACCTCTCTCGACGCCATCGTGGCGGAAGTTCGCGCTCTGTCGGATCTCGGACAGCTGTCGAAGTAGCTGTCGAAGTCGCTCTCGAAGTAGCTCTCGAAGTAGCTCTCGAACAGTTGGAGGCATTGTGCGCGTCGGTGTGATGATCGGGCCGGAGCGAGGGGACTCCGCGCGGAAGGTTGCGCGGATGATCGACGATGTGACCTGGGCCGAGAACGCGGGTCTCGACACCGCGTGGGTGCCTCAAATCCCCACGGACTTCGACGCGTTGACGGCCGTGGCGCTGATGGGAGCACGGACCGCGCGGATCGAGCTGGGCACGGCCGTCGTCCCCCTGCAGGCGCAGCATCCGGTCGCGCTGGCGCGGCAGGCACTGTCCGCGCAGGCCGCCGCGCGCGGGCGGCTGGCCCTGGGCATCGGGCCCTCGCACCACTGGATCGTGCGGGACATGCTCGGCCTGCCGTACGAGCGTCCGGCTGGGCTCACCCGCGACTACCTCGACGTGCTGGACAAAGCCCTCGGCGGACCGGGCCCGGTCGACGTCGAGAACGCCACTTTCACGGTGCACAACCCGCTCGACCTCGGCCCGGTAAGCCCGCTGCCGGTGCTGCTCGCCGCGCTCGGCCCGGTCATGCTGGCCCTCGCGGGCGAGCGGGCCGACGGGACCGTGCTGTGGATGGCCGACGAGCGCGCGGTCGCCGAGCATGTCGTACCGCGTATCACCAAGGCGGCCGAGGGCGCTGGGCGTCCGGCGCCCAGGGTCGTCGCGGGTATCCCGGTCTGTCTGTGCCGGCCCTCGGAGGTCGACGCGGCGCGCGAGCGTGCGAACCGCATTCTCGGGGAGGCGGAGATCTCCCCCAACTACCAACGGCTGCTTGACTACGGCGACGCCAAGGACATCGGCGACCTGTGCGCGGCCGGTGACGAGACGGCCATCGCGGACCGCTTCCGGCGGTTCGCGGACGCCGGGGTCACCGACCTGTCCGTACGGCTGCTGCCCCTCGGGGAGGGCCGCGACGCACTGGTCGCCTCCAAGCGCCGTACCCGCGAGGTGCTCGCCGGCATCGCGGCGGACCTGCGATGACCGCCGGGCGGCCCCAGCAGTCCCAACAGCCGGAGAAATCAGGCCCGTTGGCGGGCATACGCGTTCTGGAGGTCGGTCATCTGCTGGCGGGCCCCTACGCCACGATGATGCTCGCCGACCTCGGCGCCGAGGTCACCAAGATCGAACCGCCGGGCGGCGACATCTCGCGCCAGGTGAGCGACGCCTACTTCGCCAGCCTCAACCGGGGCAAGCGCAGCGTCTGCCTCGACCTCACGACGGGCGCGGGGCAGGCCCGGCTGGGTGAACTCGTCGCAGGCGCCCACGCGTTGCTGGTCAATATGAAGCCGTCGGTGATCCGCCGGCTCGGGCTCACCTATGAGGACCTGAAGCGGTGGAACGAGCGGATCGTGTGCGTCGCGCTCACCGGCTTCGGCCTGAACGGCAGTGACGAACCGGCCTTCGACTATGTGATCCAGGCGGCCACCGGCGTCGCCGCTCTCACCGGCGACCCGGCCGGGCCGCCGACCCTGCCCGGGTACTCCGCGGCCGACAACTCCTCCGGGCTGACCGCGGCCCTCGGCCTGCTCGCCCAGATCGTCTCCGGTCGCGGCGGCCAAGTCGAGGTATCCCTAAGGGATGTGATGCTCTCTCAGCTCAACTACCGGGCATCGGCCTACCTGAACGAGGGCGTCGAGCCGCGGCGGCTGCCCCTCGGCGCGCACTCGTACTACGTACCGGCGCAGCTCTTCCCGACGGCCGAAGGACATCTGGCTCTCTTCATCACGCACGACGGCTTCTGGAAGTCCTTCGCCGCGGAAGCGGGCATCGAAGGGTTCCCGACGATGGCCGAGCGAGCGGAGCACCGTGCGGAGGTGCTCGCCGCGGTGACCCGGGCCCTGGCCGGTGACACCGCCGCCGGCTGGGAGTTACGGCTGCGCCCCCTGGGGATACCGGCGGCCGCCGTACGGACGCTGTCCGAATCGCTGACCGCCACCCCGGAGGCGGTCGTGCGGGCCGGCGGCTTCCGGCTGGTGGGCAGCCCGGTACGGGTGGCGGGATACGAGCCCGACTACCGGCCGCCGCCGCGTCTGGGCGAGCACGGCGCCGCCACAGCCGTAGGGGCGGTGACCGAGTCATGAGGGCCGAGGACCAGTTCCATCTCGGCATCGTCGCCCGGGACTTCGAGGCGACCCTGGCCGAGTTCTCCACCGCGTTCGGCTACGAGTGGTGCGCGGAGATCGGCGGGCCGGTCCCGGTGACGCTGCCGGCCGGCGACGCCGTCCTCGACATGAGGTGCGTGTACTCCAGGACGTCACCCCGGCTGGAGATCGTCCGCCGTATCCCGGGGACTCTCTGGGAACCGGCGGGCGGCACCGGAATCCACCACGCCGGCTACTGGTCCGACGACGTGGCCGCGGACTCCGCCGAACTCGTACGCCATGGATTCGCGATGGAGGCGTCACGCACGGGGCCCGGCGGCACTCCGTTCGCCTTCCTGCGCGGCACGACCGGCTTCCTGGTCGAACTCGTCGACCGGGCGGCACAGCCGGGGCTGGAGAAGTACTGGGGCGAGGGAGGGACGAACGCATGACGACCGTGGGGATCGCGACCGGAGCCGGGCGCGGCATGGGCCTGGCCTGTGCGGAGCGGCTGACCGGCATGGTGGACACGTTGCTGCTCGTCGACCGGGACGAGACGACCGTGACCGCGGCGGCCAAGGAACTGTCGGCCACGGGAGGCGGGGCCGTCGTCGAGCCGTTCGTGCTCGACATCACCGACGCCGAGGGCCTCGCCCGGCTCGCCGCCCGGGTCGACGAGCTCGGCGCCCTGCGGGCCGTCGCCCACGCGGCCGGTATTTCCCCCACCATGGCGGACTGGCGGCGCATCTTCGCCGTCGACCTCGTCGGGACCGCGCTGCTGGTCGAGGCGCTGCGCCCGCTCGCCACGGCCGGGACGGCCATCGTGTGCTTCGCCTCGATGGCGCCGCTGCTCGGCGGCCTCGACGCCGATCCGGCGGTCGCCGCGATCCTGGAGGACCCGCTCGGCGAGGATTTCCTCGACCGGATCCGCGACGCCCTCGGGCCGTCCGTCGAGGACACGGGTGCGGCGTACACGTGGGCCAAGCACGGGGTGCACCGTTTCGTACGGCGGGAGGCGGTGCGGCTCGGGCCGCTCGGCGCCCGTATCTGCTCGGTCTCGCCCGGCGTGATCGACACCCCTCAGGGGCAGCAGGAAGCGGCGAGCCATCCGTCCATGGACGCGCTCGTACGGCAGACACCGCTCGGCCGTACGGGCCGCGCCGAGGACGTCGCCGCCGCCGTGGCCTTCCTGTTGTCGGCCGAGGCCGGTTTCCTCTCCGGGATCGACCTGCTCGTCGACGGCGGCGTGTGTGCCGCCGTGCGCGGACGGTCCGGCCGGTAGTGAGTCTGACGATCCGGCGGGGCGGCGCCTGACGGCGAGGTCGATCACCTGCGTGAGGAGCACTTCACGTGCGCGCAGGTCGCATGCCTCGGCCTCGGCGGCATCCAACGCCGTCCCAAGGCCGGTCAGTTCGGCGTCGGCGGCGGCGTCGGCGACGGCTAGGACGGCGTGTGTCCGCCGACATCGCCGCCGCCCTGAAGCGCGGGGTGTAGCAGCGCGGGCTGTAGCCGCCCCCGCCGCTTACACGAGCGATTCCGAGCGCTGTACGGTGCCCGTGATGCCGGAGGCGTTCTGGCCGGCCAGCAGGGCGGCGGCCCTGGCCATCGCCTCCGGCGGTTCCACCATCTCCGGGGGGATGTCGCGGCCCCCGCCCCCGGCGCGCCAGCCTTCCGTGAGCACGACACGTGACGGGGCCAGGCAGTTGACCGCGATGTTGTCGGGCCTCAGATCGGCGGCGAGCCCGAGGTAGAGGCGCTCGACCGCGGCCTTGGAGACCCAGTAGGCGTTGGCTCCCCGGTCGGTCATGGCGACCCCGCCGGTCGTCACGGCCACCAGGGAGCCGCCGCCGCGCTCACGGACGTACGGAATGACGGCCTTGGTGACGAGGAAGACGCCGGTCAGGTTGACGTCCAGGCACAGCTGCCAGCGCTTGAGCGGGGTGGACTCGACCGGGCCGAGCCAGAGAACCCCGGCGTTGGCGATCAGGATGTCGATCCCGCCGAACTCCTCGGCCGTCGCGGCCACGGCCGTCTCGACCGACTTCTCGACGGTGACGTCACAAGGGACGGCCAGCGCGCGGCCGCCCGCTGCCACGATGCGGTCGGCGACGGCATGGATCGTGCCGGGCAGCCGGCCCTCCTCCTCGGACCGCGCGGCGACCGCGACCGCGGCTCCGGCCTCGGCGAGCGCCAGCGCGACCGTCCTGCCGATGCCGCGGCTCGCGCCGGCGACGAACGCCACTTTCCCTTTCAGCGAGCCGGCTTCCCCCTTCAGCGGGCCGCTCATCCCGGTCTCGGTCACGGGGCTCACTTCGGCGGGAACCTGAGCGCGCCGTCGAGCCGTATGACCTCGCCGTTGAGATAGGCGTTCTCACAGATGTGCTCGACGAGCGCCGCGTACTCCGGGGAGCGGCCCATGCGCCGGGGATGCGGGATCTTCGGCCCCCAATAGGCCTCCAGTTGGTCGCCCGCCTTGCCGTAGGCCGGGGTCAGGAACGTGCCCGGGGCGATGGTGACGACGCGGATGCCCAGCGGTGACAGATCGCGGGCGGCGACGAGGGTCATGCTCACCACTCCGCCCTTGGCGGCGGCGTAGGGGAGTTGGCCGATCTGGCCCTCGTACGCGGCGATCGACGCGGTGTTGACGATGACGCCCCTGTCCCCGTCGACCGGCTCCTGCCGGGCCATGGCGGCGGCGGCCAGCCTCAGCACGTTGAAGACACCGGTCAGATAGACGTCGATCGTCGTCCTGAAGCCCGCGAGGTCCAGGGGTTCGCCGTCCTTGCCGACCAGCCGTCCGCCGCTCGCCGGGCCGCCGTGGGCGTCCACCGAGATCCTCAGCGGTCCCGCCGACTCCGCCTCGGCCAGCGCCGCCTTCACATCGCCCTCGTCGGTGGCGTCGGTCCGTACGTACCGGACGCCCAACTCCTGCTCCAGCGCCTTGCCCTTCTCGTCGGCGAGATCGGCGACGACGACCTTCGCGCCCGCCGCGTGCAGGCGACGGACGGTGGCCTCGCCCAGGCCTCCCGCCCCACCGACGACGACCGCGGAACTCCCACTGATCTGCATCAAGGTTTTCCTCTCTTGCAAGCGGGGCTCTAGGTGGATGAGAATAGCATTCTCATGAATATCACGATGATTCTCGAGATGGCAGCCTCCGTCGGCGATCGGGGCGATCGACCGGTGATCACGACAGGCGGCCGATCCCTGACAGCCCCCGAACTGCTGCACCGGGCGCGGGCCGCCGCCCACCGTTTCCGGCAGCACCAGGCCGTCCTCTATCTGGGCGCCAACCATCTCGCCTACCCCGTCGCCCTGTTCGGCGCGGCGCTGGCGGGCGTTCCCTTCGTCCCGGTCAACTACCGCCTCGGCACCCACCAGTTGACCGCTCTCCTGGCCCGCCATCCCGGCGCGCTGCTGCTGCGCCCCGGCGACCTCGACGCACTCGTCGACGACCTCGAAGACCGCGTAGAACCTGAAGACCTCGACGTACACCCCGAAGAGCCGGACCCGGATGCCCTCGACGCGTCACAGGACCAGGACTCCGTCGCCGTACTCCTCTATACGAGCGGCACGACCGCCGAGCCCAAGGCGGCCGTGCTGCGGCACCGGCATCTGCTCGCCTATGTGCTGAACACACAGGAGTTCGCGTCGGCGGAGGCGGACGACGCGGCGCTGGTGGCGGTTCCGCCGTACCACGTGGCCGGGTTGATGAACCTGCTGACGAACCTCTACTCCGGGCGCCGGGTGGTGTATCTGGAGGCGTTCGGCGCGGGGGAGTGGCTGGAGGCCGTACGGCGGGAGCGGATCACGCACGCGCTGGTGGTGCCGACGATGCTCTCCCGGATCGTCGCCGAGGTCCGTGGTGACGACGCCGGGGCGCCGGCCCTGCGCAGCCTCGCGTACGGCGGCGCGCGCACCCCGCGGCGGGTGGTGGAGCGCGCCCTGCGGATCTTCCCGCAGACGGGCTTCGTCAACGCCTACGGACTGACCGAGACGGCCTCCTCGATCGCGGTCCTCGGCCCGGACGACCACTGGCAGGCGTCGGTGTCCGACGACCCGGCGATACGGGACCGGCTCGGCTCGGTGGGCCGCGCGCTGCCCGGAGTCGAGATCCAGATCCGCACCGAGGACGGCCAACCGGCCGGCGAGGGGGAGACCGGGCTGGTCTTCGTACGGGGTGAGCAGATCTCCGGCGAGTACGGGGGCCGCAGTGCCCTCGACGGGGACGGCTGGTTCGCCACCCGGGACCGGGGGCGCCTCGATGCCGACGGCTATCTGTTCATCGAGGGCCGCGCCGACGACACCATCATTCGCGGCGGCGAGAACATCGCTCCCGCCGAGATAGAGGACGTTCTCCTCGCCCACCCCGGGATCGTCGAGGCGGCGGTCGTCGGACTGCCCGACCCCGAGTGGGGGCAGCGGATCGTCGCCATCCTCGTCGGCGAGGGGGACCCGGCCGAGATCCGGCAGTGGGTCAAGGAACGGCTGCGCTCCTCCAAGACGCCCGACGCCATCGTGTTCCGCGCCGAACTGCCCAAGACCGAGACCGGAAAACTGCTGCGCCGCATCCTGCTGGCCGAGTTGGAGACCACCCATGCCTGAAGCCGTGCTCGTGTCCGCCCTGCGCACCCCCATCGGCACCGCCTTCAAGGGGACCCTGCGCGACACCACCGCCTTCGAACTGGCCCACCATGTCGTCAGCGCCGCCGCGGCCGGTCTGGACCCCGACCGGGTCGACGACGTGATCCTCGGCGAGGGACTGTACGGCGGCGGCGTCATCGCCCGGCACGCCGCGCTCACCGCCGGGCTCGCCTCGGTCCCCGGGCTCGCCCACAACCGGCACTGTGCCGCGGGCCTGGCCGCCGTCCAGGGCGCGGCCGCGAGCATCCGCGCCGGCATGGACGAACTCGTCATCGCGGGGGGCGTGAACTCGGCTTCCACCGCGCCGAAGTCGACCAGGCGGGTCGACGGCGAGTGGGAACCCTGGATGTCGCCCACCCACCCCGACCGGCCCGACGCCCCCAACACGGACATGTCGATCACGGTGGGCTGGAACACGGCCGTCCGCGCGGGCGTGAGCCGTGAGGAGATGGACGCGTGGGCGCTGCGCTCGCACCGGAACGCCGTTCGCGCCATCGACGAAGGCCGTTTCGACGAGGAGATCGTGGCGATCGAGACCCCGCACGGCCTCTTCTCGGTCGATGAGCATCCGCGTCGCAACACGAGCGCGGAGCGGCTGGCCGCGCTGAAGCCGCTCCACCCGGAGATCGAGGGATTCAGCATCACGGCGGGCAACGCCGGAGGTGCCAACGACGGCGCGGCCGCCCTGGTCGTCGCGAGCGACACGACGGCGTCCCGGGAGAGCCTGCCGGCGCTGGCCGTCGTCCGGTCGTGGGCGTCCGTCGGCGTCGATCCCGCGGACATGGGGCTCGCGCCGGTGAAGGTGATTCCCAAGGCCCTCAAGCGCGCGGGACTCTCGCTCTCCGACGTCGGCCTCTTCGAGATCAACGAGGCGTTCGCCGTGGTGCCCGTCGCGGCCGTACGACAGCTCGACCTCGACCCGGACCGGGTGAACGTGAGCGGCAGCGGCTGCTCACTCGGTCACCCGGTCGCCGCCACCGGCGCGCGGATGCTGGTCACCCTCGTCCACGAACTGCGCCGCCGCGGCGGGGGGATCGGCGTCGCCGCGATGTGCGCGGGAGGCGGCATGGGGTCGGCCACGGTGATCGAGGTCGCGGGCGCGTAGCAGAACCTGGGCGCCGCTCTGCTTCAGCCGCCCGCCGGCCGGAAGCGGAGCAGCGCCTCCTGCGCGTACGAGGCGACCAGCGAGCCGTCCTCGGTGAACACGTCACCCCGGCCGAAGCAGCGGCCGTGCGCCAGGAGCGGGCTGTGCTGGTGGAGGAGCAGCCAGTCGTCGGTCCGGAAGGGGCGATGGAACCAGAGCGAGTGCGAGGTGACGGCTGAGGAGAACGCCGTTCCCGCGTCGTGCTGGCTGATTCCTTCGAGCGGGCGCAGGGCCGTGCCGATGAGGCTCAGATCGGTCGCGTACGCGGTGAGCGCGGGGGCGAGTTCCGCGCTCACCGTCGGCGTACGCATCCAGAGTTCGTACTCGGGCGGTTCCGACTTCGGGGAGTCCAACTCGGCGACCGCCCGGGTCTCCCAGGGCAGCAGATCGAGCGTCACCCGGTGCTCCGCCCCGGGAACGGAGGGAACGGGAGCGGTGGTCTGGCGTTCGAGGCCGTTCTCGTGCGCGTGCAGGGACACCGAGGCGGTGGCCACGACCCCCTGCCGCTGCCGGGCGATGACCGTCAGCGTCGCGAAGGTGCCGCCCTCGTGATGACGCTCCACCTCGTACCGGACGGGCTCCTCGGTGCGGCCCGCACGCGGGAACGCGGCATGCAACGACTTGACCGTCTTGCCGGGGCACGTGAGGGAGGCTGCCCGGACGAACTGGGCCAGTAGCTGCCCGCCGAACAACCGGTGATAGCTGAGCTGTTGGTTGCGTCCCTCGTAAAAGTCGCCGGGTTCGGCGCGCAGGTCGAGGCAGCCGAGCAGGTCACTCCACAGATCGGTCACGGGATCTCCAGGCGTGAGTCGGGCAGATGCGTAGGGCGGAGGAGTCGGGAATCGGGGCCGACTGGTCCCGGGTTCAGCGGCAGGCGCGCAGCCGTGCGACGAGGTCGGCGGACGCGTCCCGGTCGAGGCTCGCCGGCGGGGTGAACGAGATGCGCGGCCGCGCACAGAGCCGGTCCTGACGTCACAGCTGGACGAGCCGCGGCGCCTCGCGGGCCTCCCGCAGCAGCGCCCCGGCCTCCCGGGTCAACTCCCGTGCGCTGCCGAGCAGTCCGTCCAGTACGAGAGCGCGCCGGACGTGCCGGTGCAGGGTGTGCTCGGCGGTGAAGCCGATGCCGCCGAGCACTTGCTGGCAGTGGCGGGCCGCCGTCAGCGCCGCCTGTCCCGCCGCCGCCTTGGCGAGCAGGGAGCCGAGGTCGTCCTCGGCGGCCACCAGGGTCGCCTCGGCGCCGTCGAGCGCGACGAGCGTCTCGGCCAACCGGTGCCGTACGGCCTGGAACGAGGCGAGCGGACGCCCGAATTGAGTCCGGTCCAGCACGTGCGCCCGGGCGAGCCCGAGCATCGCCCGCCCCGTGCCGACCAGCCACCAGCCGAGCGCCCGCCGTCCCGCGGCGAGCCGGACCGGATCCCCGTCCGGGACGCCGCGCAGCGGCAGGTCGCCGTCGAGCGGCGCGGCGTGCGGGGGAGGGTCGCCGTCGAGTGTCGCCCCGGTCTTGTCGGTGCGCTCCCACACCACCCACGCACCGCCCGCGTACGGCAGCGGCAGCGTGCCCCCGAGGGGACGCCCCGCCGCGTGCAGCAGTACGTCGTTCAGCAGCGGCGCGTGCGCACCCGTCTCGCCGAGCAGCCCGAAGGTGAGCGGGACCGCCGTGTCCGGCACTTCCGTCAGCAGCTCGGCCCAGCCGAGGTCGGCCAGCGCCGAGTCGAGGGCGGCTCCGGACGCCGCCGTCATCGTCTTGCGGAGCGTCTCGGCGAGCAGGTCCCGTTCGGCCGCGTCCACGTCAGTCCTTCCCCAGGTCCAGCAGGGGGCGGGCGATGATGTTGCGCTGGATCTCGGCGGTGCCGCCGTAGATGGTGGCCGCCCGCGAGTACAGGTACTCCGCCCGCCACGGCGACTCCGTCAGCTCCAGTACGCCGGGGAGCAAGTCCCGTACAGTGTCGAAGAGTTGCTGCTCCGCCGTGGCCAGCAGCACCTTGTCGACCGACGTCTCCGGGCCGAGCCGGGCCCCGTCGGCCAGCCGTCGCTGGGTCGCGTGGGAGCGGCAGCGGATGGTGTGCAACGCCAGGTAGGCGGCGCCGAGTTCGGCGTCGTCCGCCGCGTCGACGGCCTCGAATCCGGAGCCCTTCCTCACTCTCTTGCCTCCAACACCTCCAACACCTCCAACACCTCCTACACCTTCAACACCTCCAGCGGCTCCTACTTTTCTCTCGGTTCTCTCGGCCAGCAGCCGGTCAAGTCGCGTGTAGAGATGGGCGATCCGGTGCCAGAAGCAGGTGGAGCGCTCGTGGGGGAGCAGGTCCATCGCGAGCCGCCATCCGTCGCCGGGGCGGCCCAGCATCCGGTCGCCGGGGACCACCACGTCGTCGAGGAACACCTCGGCGAACTCGTCCACGCCGTGCATCGTGCGCAGCGGTCTGACGGTGATGCCGGGGGTGTCCATGTCGACGAAGAAGGCGGTGATTCCGCCGTGGCCCGGCGCGGTACGGGTGAGAAGCACACAGCGGGCCGCGTACTGCGCCAGGCTCGTCCACACCTTCTGCCCGGTGACCACCCAGTCCTCGCCCCGGGGGACGGCGCGGGTGGTCAGCGACGCGAGGTCGCTGCCGGAGCCGGGTTCGGAGAAGCCCTGGCACCACTGCTCGCGGCCGCCGAGCAGCAACGGAACCATTTCGGCGGTCAGTTGGGCGGGTGCGTACGAGATCATCGTCGGCGCGAGGACCTCGACCATCGAGTAGATGCCGGGCTCGGCCAGGCCGCGGGTGGCGACCTCCTCCCCGAGCACGGCCCGCAGTACGGCGGGACCGCCGAGCCCCCCGGCCCCGGCGGGCCAGCCGTACCGCATCCAGTCCGCCTCGTAGAGCGCGCGACGGACCCGGGCCAACTGCTCGACCTGGCCGTCGAGCGAGTGGTCGGGGCCGGGGGAGAGGTCGTGCGCGTCGAGCCAGCTGCGCAGGCCCGAGCGGAATTCCGTGACGTTCATGCCCCGGGACCGGAGCGCTCGTAGGCGTGCGGGCGGCCCGAGTCGTGCGCTCCGCTGCGACGGATGAAGGTCATCGCTCGCGTGCGCAGCCGCCAGCCGTCCGCGGTCCGTACATAGCTGTCGGAGTAGTAGCCGATCCGCATGGCGTGGGTGGCGTGGTCGATGAAGCACAGCGGCTGACTGCCGCTCGCGGCGTTCCCGTCCCCGGCAAGGTCGATCGCGGCCGTCCCGGTGAGGAAGAGCCCCTTGGGCGCGGCGGCGACCAACGCCGGGAACTCGGCGAGCGGATAGGTGTCCCCGAACGCGCTGTAGGTCCCGTCGGGAGTGAAGACCGCGAGCACGCCGTCGATGTCGCCCCGGGTGATGCACACCGCGTAACGGGCCAGCAGTTGCTGGATCTCCATCAGGTCGTCAGCGGACGTCGGGTGGTGAGTGGACAAGGTCGGCTCCCCGTAGTCGGATTCCCGGTGGAGAGAATGTCATTCTCGAATGTGAGTGGAAGGTTTTCACGGTGGTCGTCCCGGCGTCAACGGTCCCGGCGCAGCTTCGCGAAGTCCCAGCTCACGACCTTCTCCGTGGAGAGCCGGAGCCAGCCGTGCCGTCCGTCGTAGCGGAACGTGCCGCCACCCATGTACTTGTCCGCGAAGAGCTGCTCAGGTACCCGGAGTTCGTCCAAGGGGTCGCCCTTGCGCGGCGCCTCGCCGACCACGCGGACGCTTCCCCGCAGTTCGACGCCCCGTAGGCGCATGAAGTCGGCGCCTCCTTCGTCGACGATCACGCCGATCCGTGGATCGCGGTCGAGATCGGCCCAACGCTGGCTGTGGACGAGCGAGTTGAGCCACAGGGCGGCTCCGTCCCACACGAACCACAGGGCGCTGACATGGGGATGTCCGCCCGGTCCGACGGTCGCGACCCGGCAGACCGGTTGAGTGCGCAGAAAGGTGTCCCTCTCCTCGTCGGTCATGGCGATCGCGGTGCCCCTGCGTTGTCCGCTCATCGGCCCTCCAGCCTTTGTCCGAATGGTTGATTCTCTCCTACTGAGAAGCTAGTTTCCAGAACGAGAGAGGAGGACACTCAATCAGTCGCCCCGGGGACAGCGCCGTGGAGGAAACCCCCATGAACGAGCCGAGAACGCTTGCCGCCCTGGCGGCGGTCGCCAAGTACGCCCTGCAACAGATGTCGCCGCCGACGCTGCGGCCCTTCCCATCCTGGCTGTTGTTCGCCGCCTCGGCCGCGCCGTGCGAAGCCTCGCCTCTGTGCACATGCGCCTACGACTCCATGTCGCCCGATACCGGCACCGGGTGACGGGGCGTCATGGAACAGTTCCTCACCTTCGGGATCGTCGGCCTGAGCACGGCCGCGATCTACGCGGTCATCGGCAGCGGGCTGGTGCTCACCTACACCACCACCGGCGTGTTCAACTTCGCGCACGGGGCCGCGGGCATGCTGTCGGCTTTCACCTACTGGCAGTTCACCGTCGGCTGGGGCTGGCCCGTCCCGGTGGCCCTCGCGGTGGTGCTGCTCGTCCTCGCCCCGGCCTTCGGGCTCTTCGTCGAACGGGTGATCCTTCGGCCCGTCCAGGCGCTGGGTGAGGCCGAACGGCTGGTGATGACGGTCGCGCTGCTGAGCGGTCTCATCGGGGTCGCCCGCTGGATCTGGGACCCCAACGTCCCGCGCCCCCTGCCGGTGTTCTTCGCCGACCGGGCCCCCTTCCACATCGGGCCGGTCGCCGTCACCTGGCACCAGGCCCTCACCATGGCCGTCGCGGTGGCGGTCGCGGTGGGCCTGCGGATCCTGCTCTACCGGACCCGCGCCGGAGCCGAGATGCGCGCGACCGTCGACGACCGGGCGCTGGTCGGGCTCACGGGAGCCGATCCGGTACGGGCCAACAAGGTCGCGTGGATCCTCGGCACCCAACTGGCCGCGATCGGCGGCATCCTCATCGCGCCGACCGTCCAACTCGACGCGGCCCAGCTCTCGTTGCTCATCGTCAGTGCCTACACCGCCGCCGTCTTCGGGCGACTGCGCAGCGTGCCGTTCACCTTCATCGGAGCCGTCGTCATCGGCTGCACGGAGAGCTTTCTGACCGGCTATCTCCCCCAGAACGACTATCTGCCGGGCCTGCGGCTGGCCGCCCCCGCCCTGCTGCTGTTCCTCGCACTGCTCGCGTTCCCGCACCGACGCCTGCGCGGCCGCGACCGGCGCCTGGCACCGGTACCGATACCGACGGTGCGCGGCACCCTCGTGTTCGCCGCGGCGACGATCGCGTTCGGGGTGGTGCTGGCATCGGTGCTCGGCGAAGCCGACCTCATCACGTACGGAGCGATCTTCTCGCTCGGCGTGGTGGCCCTCTCGTATGTACCGCTGGCCGGCTACGCGGGCCAGATCTCACTGTGCCAGCTGAGCATGGCCGGGATCGGCGCGGTCGTCTGGGCGCACTTCGGCGCGCACGGCCAACTGTGGGCGCTCGGCGCCGCGATCGGGGTCTCCGCGGTGGCCGGGGCGCTGATCGCGCTGCCCGCACTACGGCTGTCCGGGGTGTATCTGGCGCTGGGGACGGCCGCCTTCGCCGTCGTCCTCGACCGGTGGATCTTCAGCCTGCCCGCGTTCCACGTCCTCGGTGTGAAGGTCGCGCTGTTCGACCAGGGCTCCGTGGAGGTGGCCGGACCCCGGCTGTTCGGCCTCCATCTGGACAGCGGAACCGACCTGATGGTGTTCGCCGCGGTCTGTCTCGCCCTCGCCTCGCTCGGCGTGGCGGCGCTGCGGCGCGGCCGGTTCGGGCGGCGGCTGATCGCCCTGCGCGACAGTGAGGCCGCGTACGCGACGCTCGGCGGCAACCTGCTGACGGCCAAGGTGCTCGTCTTCGCGCTCGCCTCGGGCATCGCCGGGCTCGGCGGAGCGCTGTACGGCATGCAGCAACGGTCCGTCACCGCCGAGCAGTTCAGCCTCATTTCCGGACTGCCCATCTTCCTGGTCGCGGTGATCGGCGGCCTCGGCGCAGTGGGCAACGGACTGTTCACCGGGACGGCGCTCGTCGGGCCGACGAACGCGCTGGTCACCGTGGCGTCCTCGCTGCAGAACCCGGTCGCCCTGCTGCCCGCCCTGGCCGGCATGGGCCTCGGCCACAACCCCGACGGCATCGCGTCACGGTTCCGCCGCCAGTGGGAGCCCATCGCCCGGGACCGGATCGCCCTGACCGCGCTGATCTGCTGGCTCGCGACGGCATGGCTGCTGCGGCTCGGCGGCCTGATCAGCGGGTGGACCTTCCTGTGGGGCGCCCTGGTCGTAGCGGTGGCACTGCGCCTCTGGGCGGCCGCCCGGCAGGCACAGGCACAGGAGCGGACGAGGCCTTCGGCCGAGCCGGAGATCCCGGTCGAGTGGTGGGGCGTACGGCGTGCGTGGCGCCCGGAGGACGGGGAGGTGCTGGCCCGTGGAGTCACTGCGAATTAGCGGAGTGACGGTCTCCTTCGGCGGAAACCGGGCTCTCGACTCGGTCGCCATGACCGCCGAACCGGGCCGGATCACCGGCCTGATCGGGCCCAACGGGGCGGGAAAGAGCACCCTGTTCGACGTGGCGTCCGGGCTGCGCAGGCCCTCGTCGGGGCGGGTGTTCCTCGACGGCCGGGACATCACCCGGCTGCGCCCCTCGGAGCGGGCCCGGCGCGGACTGGCCCGCACCTTCCAGCGGCTGGAGCTCTTCGGCCGGCTCAGCGTCCGCGACAACCTGCGCGTCGCCGCGGAACTCGGGCCCGAACGACGGCGCGCGGACCGCGCGGTGACGGAGATCCTGGCCAGGCTCGGCCTGACGGACATCGCCGACACCGCGCCCGACGCACTGCCCACCGGGGTCGGCCGCCTGGTCGAGGTCGGCCGGGCGCTCGCCATCCGCCCCCAGGTGCTCCTGCTCGACGAGCCCGCGGCGGGACAGGACGGCGAGGAGACGGAACGGTTCGCGGCGCTGCTGCGCTCGCTGGCGGCCGACGGGACGGCCGTCGTTCTCGTCGAGCACGACATGAGCCTCGTCATGGGCGTCTGCGACGAGGTGTACGTACTCGACCTCGGCAAGGTCATCGCCGTCGGCCCGCCCGAGCTGATCCGAGCCGACGAGACCGTCCTGGCGGCCTACTTGGGGGACGCGTGAGCGCACTGTCCGAACCACTTCCCGGGGCGAGCTCCGATCCCGTTCCCGGGGCGGGCTCCGATCCCCTTCCCGAGCCGGGCGCCGAACGACCTCCCCGGGCGGGTTCCGAGCCGCTCCTGGACCCGCTTCTCGAACTGCGCGGCATACGGGCCGCCCACGAACGGATCACCGTTCTGCACGGGGTGGACCTGAGCGTCGCCACCGGCCAGGTCGTGGCCCTGCTCGGCCCGAACGGCGCGGGCAAGACGACCACGCTCCGCGTCGCGGCCGGCGTCCATCCGGTCGCCGCGGGCCAACTCCGTCTCGCGGGAAGGGACATGACCGGGGCCGACCCCCGCGACCTGGCCCGCGCCGGGGTCTGTCTGATCCCCGAGGGACGCGGCGTGTTCCCCAACCTGTCCGTCCGCGACAACCTCCTGATGATGACCTTCACCGGCCGCAGCCGCGAGGAGATCGAGGAGATCGCGTTCGCCCGGTTCCCCGTCCTGAAACAGCGTTCCTCGCAACCGGCGGGCACCCTCTCCGGAGGCGAGCAGCAGATGCTCGCCCTCGCCCGGGGCCTCGCCACCGACCCCGCTGTACTGCTCCTCGACGAACTCTCCATGGGTCTGGCCCCGTTGGTGGTCGCCCGGCTGTACGAGCAGGTCTCCGAGATCGCCCGGCAGGGCGTGGCCGTCCTGGTCGTCGAGCAGTTCGCGGCCGCCGTACTCGACATCGCCGACCACGCGGCCGTCCTCGTACGCGGCCGGGTCCAGCGGCAGGGCCACCCCGACGGCGGCCTGCGCGCCGAACTGTCCGCCCTCTACCTGGGGAGTTCCGCATGACAACCACCGAGCCGCGCGCGGACCGCTTCGTCCGCGAACTGGCCGTACTGAAAATCCCCGACCCGGCAGCCGCGAGGGCCGTTCTCTGGCTGCGCCTCGGCGTGGCCCTGATGGTGCTCGGCCTGGTGCTCGGGGTGTCGGGCTACCTCGTCTCCCACCAGACCACCGATCCGCTCGTCCAGGGCGACGGCCTCGCGCTCGGCCTCGGCGGGATCGCGGCGAGCGTGGTGGGCTCCGCGCTCTTCCTGCGCTACTCGCTCACCGGCTTCCTGCGGTTCTGGATGGCCCGCCAGTCCTACGACCTCAACCTCCTCGCCGACCGCCTGCTCGAAAGGGACATCCGCCATGACCCCACCGGCAACGACGCTGCGCCCCGGTGACCAGCTCGCCAGCACCGTCTGCGGAGCGCGGGTTGTCGTAGTGCGGGCACCCGCCTCCGCCGAGCGGCGGCCCGTTCTCGCCTGTGGGGGAAGCCCGATGGCTCCCGCGACGTCCTCCGCGCAGCCGTCACCGCCCGGCGAGACGCCCCACGTCACGCTCATCGGCAAGCGCTATGTCGACGCCACCGGGACCCTCGAAGTGCTCTGCACCTCCTCCGGCACGGGCGAACTCACCTGCGACGGCGCCCCGATGACCCTCAAGGCGGCCAAGCCGCTGCCCGCTTCCGACTGATCCACGACCCGAGGGAACCGCCATGGAACGAGATGACCTCATCCTGACCGAACGGGTCGGCAACGTGCTGGTGGTGACCCTGAACCGGCCCGAGGCGCGCAACGCCCTCAACCCCGTCCTGATCGACGAGCTGTCGGACGTACTGCGCTCCGCGGACGCCGATTCCGGGGTGCGGGCGATCGTGCTCTCGGGAGCGGGAACGGTCTTCTGCGCCGGCATGGACCTGAAAGCGTTCGCGCAGGGCGGCAAGTTCGACGGCCTGGTGTGGTTCTTCCAGGAGGGCATCGGCACCCCGGTGATCGCGGCGCTGAACGGCTCCGCGCTCGCCGGCGGCTTCGAACTGGTGCTGGCCTGCGATCTGGTCGTTGCCGCCGAGGAGGCCAAGCTCGGGATCGCCGAGGTCAAGCGGGGCCTGTTCGCGGCCGGGGGCGGGACGACGCTCGCCGACCGGGTGCCCCTGTCGGTCGCCCTGGAAATGGGCCTGACCGGCGAACCGGTCACGGCCGCGTACGCCTGGCAGATCGGTCTGGTGAACCGCGCCGTCCCCGCCGACCGGGTACGGGAGGAGGCGCTGGCCCTGGCCGAACGGATCGCCGCGAACGGGCCACTGGGCGTCACCATGACCAAGAAGCTGATACGGCAACGCCGCTGGGCCGAACCGGACGAGGTCACGTCGGTGTTCCGCAGCGCCGACGCGACGGAGGGAGCACGGGCGTTCGCGGAACGCAGGGCGCCGGTATGGACGGGGAAGTGACCGTCACCCTTCGGCGGACGCGGTGACCTCGTCCACCAGGCCCCACTCGAGGGCCTTCTCGGCGGTCAACGGGTCGCCCGTCAGGGCGAGATACGCGGTGCGCTCCCGGCCGATGCGGACCGGGAGGCTCGCCGTGCCCCCGGCGCCCGGAATCAGCCCCATCTCGATCTCGGGCAGCCGGATCACCGTGTCGGGCGCGGCGAGAACGCGGTTCGCGAACGCCGCCAGTTCGATGCCCGCACCGACACACGCGCCGTGCAGATGAGCCGTGACGCGCGCACCGCACCGCTGGAGCAGGGCGGCGGGACTGCGGTGCACGCGCACCAGATGGGCCTGCGCGGGATCCCGGGAGGTCCCGAACTCGGAGAGGTCCCCTCCGCTGCAGAACGAAGGCCCGTTGCCGTACAGATCGACGCGCGCGATCGACGCGTCCGCCACGGCGACCCGCAGCGCTTCACACAGCGCGTCACGCGTTGCGGCGTCCATGGCGTTCCGTGCCCGGGGTCGGTCCAGGGTGACGGAGAGCCGGTCACCCTCACGACGGAGCCGTACGGGGCTGTCGGCGGGCCGCGGCGTGCGCGCGGGCGCCGCGGCCAGCCAGGCCTCGAAGTCGGCCCCGCCCTGGAGCGTCGAGTAGGCGAGGGATTCGACCACCAGCCGCTCGGGCGGGGCCAGGGCGGCGCCCATCCGCAGTACCTGCACCAGCGCGACGGACGCGGCGGGCCGTCTGCCGACGAGCCACCCCAGCCGGCGGCCGGTGGTGAACGGGTCGGCGCAGGTCACCCATGGGCGCGGCGCCTCGGGGACACCGGTGAGCAGGACATCGAAGTCCTCGCCCACCTCGGTCGGTTCGGCCGCGAAGCCGACGCGCACCTGGTCGGCCGAGTCCGTCCGGTGCGGGGCCTCGCGGTCCAGATCGACCAGGAGGAAGGGCGGGTCCAGGATCACGACCGGAGTGTAAATTGGGGCCACCTCAAAAGAGAAGGGCGTTTGTCCATTGGGGAATGATGTTCTCGCCGATGCCGCGCTCGGCGGCTGGATGGCGACGCTGGAGCCGTTCCTTCCCCCGCTCGCCGCCGCCGCGCAGGACTTCACCGCCCTCACCGGTGTACCGGTCGACCTGCCCTCCGCCCTGTTCCTCCGCGCCCACCTCGCGGGTCTCGGCTTCCCTGACCGGACGTCGGCCGGCGGCTCATGCCATCTCCTCGAAACCGCCGACGGCTGGGCCGCCGTCAACCTGGCCCGCCCCGACGACCACGCGGCCGTACCCGCCCTTCTCGCCCTCCTGGGCGCGGCGCCGCACGCAACGCTTCACGAGGCGGCGCGGCGGGTGAAGGCGGCCGAGGTCGCCGCGCACGCACAGCTGCTCGGGGTGGCGGCGGCGGAGCTCGGCTCGGCCCGCGGAACCCGCGCTCCCGTACACGCGGAGAGGATCGGCGAGCGGCGCGTACGGGACCCCGCCACCCTCCGCGTGGTCGACCTCTCGGCCCTGTGGGCGGGCCCCCTGTGCGCGCGGCTTCTGGGAAGGGCGGGAGCACACGTGGTCAAGGTGGAGAGCACGACCAGACCCGACGGCGCGCGGCGCGGGTCGCCCGCCTTCTACCGCTGGCTGCACGAGGACCACGAGAGCCTCGTGCTGGACTTCGCCTCGGGCGCGCTCGCCGAGGTCGTCGCCGGGGCCGATGTCGTCATCGAGGCGTCAAGACCCCGCGCACTGCGCCGACTCGGCGTGCGCGCCGAGCGGTTCCTGGCCGCCCGCCCCGGCCGCGTCTGGGTCGGCATCACCGGGTACGGCCGCGACGACGACCGCATCGCCTTCGGTGACGACGCGGCGGTCGCTGGCGGCCTGGCCGGCCTCGACGCACAGGGCGCCCCCACGTTCCTGGGCGACGCGCTCGCCGACCCGGTCACCGGCGTCTTCGCCGCCCGCGCCGCGGCCCGCTCGCTGGCCCAGGGAGGCGGCGAGCTGCTGTGCGTCTCGATGGCGGCCTGCGCGGCCTCACTCACCGACGGCGGATGACGTGCTGATCACCGATGTGGAGGTCGAGGGGCACGGCCGGGTGGACGTACGGATCACCGGGGGCCAAGTCGCCGAGATCGGGCCCCGGTTGGCGGGCCGGAGCGACCTCGACGGACGGGGTGGCGCCCTGCTGCCCGGGCTGCACGACCACCACGTACATCTGGCGTCGCTGGCGGCCGAGGCCACCTCCGTGCGGGTCGGCCCGGCGGACGTGCGTGGCCCGGACGGGTTCGCGGCGGCGCTGCGGAGCGGCGGGCCAGGGGAGTGGGTGCGGGCGGTCGGATACCACCAGAGTGTCGCCGGGGAGCTGGACCGGTGGGTGCTGGACGGGTTCGCGCCGGATCGGCCGGTGCGGGTGCAGCACCGCGGTGGGGCGCTGTGGGTGTGGAACAGTGCCGCGTTGCGGGCCGCCGGAGTCCACAGCGCCGATGGACGGTTCTGGCGGGAGGACGAACGGCTGAGGGGGTTCGTCCCGCCCGTACGGCTGGATCTGGTGAGCGTGGGGCTGCGGGCGGCGGCGTACGGGATCACGGGATGCACCAACGCCGATCCGCACCCGGAGAACGGCCTTCTCGACCTGCTGTCGGTGCTGCCGCAGCGGCTCGTCGTGATGGGGGTCGGCCGCGCGCCGGTGAAGGTGCTGCTCGACGACACGACCCTTCCGGCGCCGGGTGACCTCGCGGCGGTGGTCGCGGCGGCGCGGCCCCGGGCGGTGGCCGTGCACTGTGTGACCCGGGTGCAGTTGCTCGTGACCCTGCTCGCCCTGGACGAGGCCGGGCCGGTCGACGGCGACCGCATCGAGCACGGTTCGGTGATCCCGGCCGAGACGATCCCCTGGCTGAAGCGGCTCGGCGTGACCGTCGTGACGCAGCCGCACTTTCCCCTGGAGCGGGGCCGGGAGTACGCGACCGACGTGGACCCCGACGACAGGGCCCACCTCTACCGCTGCCGTTCCCTGGCAGAGGCGGGCATTCCGCTAGCCGCCGGCACGGACGCGCCCTTCGGGACCTGCGATCCCTGGGCGGTCATGCGGGCGGCCGTCGAACGGGGCGACGGGGAGGGGATCGGTCGCCGGGCGGCGCTGGATCTGTTCGCCGGGGATCCCCGACTCCCGGGCCGCGCACGGCGGGTGACGGTCGGCTCGGTGGCCGACCTGTGCCTGCTTCACGTATCCCTGCGGGAGGCGCTCGACGCGCTGTCCGCGGAGACGGTACGCGCCGCCTTCGTCGGCGGACGCCGGATCACGCCGCGGGACGGCTAGACGCTGTACCCGCCGTCCACCCCCAGCGCCTGCCCGGTGATGAAGCCCGCCCGGTCCGAGGCCAGGAACGCGACCGCCTCGGCGATGTCCGTCGCGCTGCCGAAGCGGCGCAGCGGGATGTTGCGCCGGGTGATCTCCAGGGCCGCCTCGTCGAGTTCGCCGGAAGTGATCAGGCGGGCGGCGATGCCGTCGGTCAGCATGCCGGGGCCGACACAGTTCACGCGGACGCCGTACCGCCCCTCCTCGGCGGCCAGCGCCCGGGCGACCGCCTCGACCGCCCCCTTCGTGCCCGAGGAGAGCCCGTCGCGGACCGGGAACCGGCGGGTGGCCACGGTGGTGACGGCGACGATGCTGCCCCGGCTCTCCCGCAGCCGGGGCAGCGCGGGATGGACCAGATTGAAGAACGCCCCCGCGTCGGCGTCGAGTTGGGCGCGGTACTGGCTCGGAGTGACCTTGCTCAGATGCACCATCGGCACATGCGGGCCCGCCGCGTACACGAGAGTGTGGATACCGCCGAACGCCGAGGCGGCCTCGGACACGGCCGAAGCGGTGGCCGACTCGTCGCTCAAGTCGAGCCGCAACGTGAGGACTTGACGCCCGAACTCCTTGACCTCACCGGCGAGCGACTCGGCCGCGGCCTGATGCGCGCGATACGTGAGCACCACGTCACTGCCCCGCTCGGCCAGCGTACGGACGATCGCCGCCCCGATGCCGCCCGTGCCGCCCGCGACGAACGCGGCACCCGCCCTGTGGGCGAAGTCGCCGGAGAAGCCAGTGGAAGAACCTGTGGAAGAACCGCTGGAGAAGTCCGCCATGGTGTTCACAGTCCCAGGGATTTGGCGATGATGACCTTCATGACCTCGCTGGTCCCGGCGTAGATCCGGGTGATGCGCGCGTCCGCGTACAGCCGGGCGATGGGGTATTCCAGCATGTAGCCGTACCCGCCGAACAGTTGCAGGCAGCGATCCACGGCCCGTGCCTGCATCTCCGTGCAGAACAGCTTGACCTTCGCGGCGTCGGCGCTCGACAGCTCCCCGTCGACCAGCTCGGTCACGGCACGGTCGAGCATCATCTGCGCGGCCTCGATCTCGGCGGCCACCGCGGCGAGTTCGAACTTCGTGTTCTGGAAGGAGGCGACCGGCTTCCCGAACACCTGCCGTTCCTTCACGTACGCGATCGTCGTGTCCAGCGCCGCCCGCGCCTGGGCGACCGATCCGACCGCCACCGTCATCCGCTCCTGGGGCAGATTGTGACCGAGGTAGCCGAAGGCCGCGCCCTCCTCGCCCAGCCGGTTGGCCACCGGGACCCGTACGCCGTCGAAGGCCAGCTCGACGGTGTCCTGGACCTTGATGCCCATCTTGTTCAGTACCCGGCCGCGCGTGAACCCCGGCATACCGTCCTCGACGACCAGCAGAGTCAGGCCCGCTCGCCGGTTGCCGGGATCGGTCGACGTCCGCGCCACCACGATCACCAGGTCGGCGAGAAGACCGCCGGTGATGAACGTCTTGGCCCCGCTCAGGACGTACGCGTCCCCGTCGCGCACGGCGGTGGTCCGGATGCCCGCGAGATCGGAACCCGTGCCCGGCTCGGTCATGGCGATGGCGGTCAGGAGCGTGCCGGCCGCGAGACCGGGGAACCAGCGCCCGCGCTGTTCCTTGTCGGCGTAGGCGAGGAAGTAGGGGAGCACGACGTCGAGTTGGGTGCGTACGGTGCCGAGCGTGACCAGGGCGCGTGCGGCTTCCTCCTGGAGTACGACGTTGTAGCGGTAGTCGTCGAGGCCCGCTCCGCCGTACTCCTCGGGGACGGCCATGCCCAACAGCCCCAGCGAGCCCAGCTGTTCGAAGAGCGGGCGGGGCAGTCGCCCGGCCTCCTCCCACGAGGCGTAGTGCGGGACCACCTCGTTCGCCACGAAGTCCCGCACGAGCCGCCGGAACGCCTCGTGGTCGGGGGTGAAGAGCTCTCGGCGCACGACGGCCTCCGGTTCAGGGCGTGGTCATCGACTTCACGGCGTGCTCGGTTCGGCTTCAGGGCGTGATCAGTTCGACGAGGGTGGCGTTGGCGGTGCCGCCGCCCTCGCACATGGTCTGCAGGCCGTGGCGGATCCCCCGGTCACGCATGTGGTGGATCATGCGGGTCATCAGGACGGCACCCGACGCGCCGAGCGGGTGGCCCAGCGCGATGGCGCCGCCCAGCGGATTGAGCAGCGCCGGGTCGGCGCCGGTCTCTGCCAGCCACGCCAACGGCACAGGGGCGAACGCCTCGTTGACCTCGAAGACCCCGACGTCGGACAGCGCGATGCCCGCCTTCCGCAGGACCTTCTCGGTCGCCGGGATCGGACCGGTGAGCATGAGCACCGGGTCGCTTCCGGTGACCACTCCCGCGCGGTAGCGCACGATCGGCGTCAGCCCCAGCTCGCGCGCCCTCTCCGGCGTCGTCACCAGCAGCGCCGCCGCTCCGTCCGAGATCTGGGAGGCGTTGCCCGCGTGGATCACCCCGTCGTCGGCGAACGCGGGCTTCAGCGAGGAGAGACTCCCGACGCTGGTCCCGCGCCGGATCCCCTCGTCGGCCGTGACCGTCGTGCCCTCCGCGGCCACCGGGACGATCTGCGCGTCGAAGACCCCGGCGTCCTGCGCCGCCGCGGCCCGCTCATGGGAGAACGCCGAGAACGCGTCCAGCCGCGCACGCGAGAGGCCCCACTTCTGCGCGATCTTCTCGGCGGACAGTCCCTGGTTGAAGGAGAAGTCCTGGTAACGGGCGAGGACTTGGGGCCCGTACGGCATTCCGGTGGCCCGCGCGGACCCGAGCGGGACCCGGCTCATCACCTCGACGCCGCCCGCCACGACGACGTCCTGCTCGCCGGACATGACGGCGTGCGCGGCGAAGTCCAGCGCCTGCTGGCTCGACCCGCACGCCCGGTTGACCGTGGTTCCCGGGATGCTCTCGGGCCATCCCGCGGCGAGGACCGCGTAGCGCCCGATGTTGCTGGACTGGTCGCCGACCTGGGACACACATCCCCAGATCACATCGTCGACGACCTCCGGATCGACACCGGCCCGTTCGACCAGCGCACCCAGTACGACGGCGGAGAGGTCGGCCGCGTGCATGCCGGACAGCCCACCGTTCCGCCTCCCCACCGCGGTCCGCACCGCTTCCACGATCACCGCTTCACGCATGACGGCCTCCGTTGTCGGCCCGGGCACTCGGCGCGGCCCAGCGCCCGGTGAACGTCGGTTCGCGTTTCTCGGCGAACGCCGCGTACGCCTCGGGGACGTCCGCCGTGGCGAAGTTGACCGCCTGGGCGCGTGCCTCGCCCGCCAGCGCGTCGCGCATGGTGCGGTCGGAGCCCTCGTTCAGCAACGCCTTGTTCTGGGCGAGGGCGATCGAGGCGCCCGCCACCAGCCGTGCTCCGAGGTCGGCGACGAAGGCGTCGATCTCCTTCGCGGACACCACCCACGTCACCAGGTTCAGCGCCCGGGCCTCCTCGGCGTCGATCGTCTCGGCGAGCAGCGCGAGCCGCTTGGCCTGCTGCAGTCCGACGAGCTTCGGCAACAGCCACGAGCCACCGCAGTCCAGCGACAGCCCGCGCCGCGCGAAGATCTGCGAGAACCTCGCCTGAGGGGTCGCCACCACCAGATCGCAGCCCAGCGCGAGATTCCAGCCCGCGCCGACCGCGACCCCGCTCACCTTGGCGATCGTGGGAACCGGCAACTCGTGCAGCAGCAGGGCGACTTCGCTCAACGTCCGCATGCGGTACAGCGGATGGGCGCTGCTCACCCCCTTCGAGATGTCGGCGCCGGAGCAGAACGCGCCCCCGGCTCCGGTCAGCACGATCGCTCGTACGGTGTGATCGCGTCCGGCGTCCGAGAGCCCGTCCCGCAGCGCGGTCCACAGCTCTTCGTCGATCGCGTTCTTGCGGTGCGGCCGGTTCAGCGTCAGGGTGCGTACGCCGCCGATGTCGCTGGAGAGCAGAACGGGCTGGTCGCTCACAGCACTTCCCCTTCGTCGCTGATGCCCAACTCGGCGAGTACGGCGGCGGTGTGCTCGCCGAGCGCGGGGATCGCGCCCATCGGCGGCTCGTAGCCGGAGAGCACGGCGGGCGGCAGGAGAGCGGGTACCGGGCCGCCGGGTGTGTCGACCCGGCGCCACCGGTCGCGGGCCGTCAGCTGCGGATGCGCGAGGACGTCGCTCGGGGAGTTGAGCCGGGAATTCCCGATCCCGGCGGCGTCCGCGCTGTCCTGCACCTGCGCCAGATCATGGCGGGCGCACCACGCGCCGATCTCCGCGTCCAGGGTGGAACGGTGCTCCACCCGGCCCGAGTTGGTCGCGAACCGTGCGTCGTCCGCCAGGTCGGGACGGTGGAGCAGCTCGCGCGCCAGCCGCTGCCATTCGCGATCGTTGGTGGTGCCGAGGACGACGGTGTGGCCATCGGCCGTGGCGTAGGCCCCGTACGGTGCCACGGCGGGCGACCCCATGCCCACCGGCTCCTGATCGACGCCCGTGTGCCGGGTGTAGGTGAGCGAGTACCCCATCAGCTCCGTCATCGTGTCGAACAGACTCACCGCGACCGCGGCGGGACCGTCGCTGCGACCGCGCGCTTTCTCATGGAGCAGCGCCATGACCGACAAGGCGGCGTACAGGCCGCTGCACACGTCCGCGATCGGCGGACCGGCCTTGGCCGGCGCACCGGGACGGCCGGTCGTCGCGCACGCTCCCGACTCCGCCTGGACTAGCAGGTCGTAGGCGCGCTTGTGGGAGAGCGGGCCGCCCGCACCGTACCCGTCGATCTCCACCGCGATGAGCTCCGGATGGCTCACGGCCAGGTCGGCCGGGGAGATGCCGAGCTTGGCCGTCGCCCCGGGAGCGAGGTTGGACACCAGGATGTCGGCGCGGTCGAGCAGCCGGTGCAGCGCCGCCATGCCGGCCGGAGTCTTCAGGTCCAGCGCCACCGACTCCTTGCCGCGGTTGGCCCAGACGAAGTGCGCCCCGAGGCCGCCCACCACGTCGTCGTAGTGCCGGGCGAAGTCGCCGCCCTCCGGGTGCTCCACCTTGATCACTCGGGCCCCGAAGTCCCCCAGGGTGCGCGTGCACATCGGAGCGGACACGGCCTGCTCCAACGCCACCACCGTGATGCCCGCCAGCGGGCCGGTCGTTCCCATGTCAGCCCCCGCTCACGAACCGCGCGCGCAGCTCGTCCTTGAGTACCTTCTGGCTCGCGTTGCGCGGGAGTTGACCGCTGAACCGGACATGGCGCGGGACCTTGAAGTTCGCCATGTTCTCGCGCGCCCACTCGACGATGTCCTTCTTGGTGACGTGGTGGCCGGGCTTCACGACGACGAAGGCGCAGCCGACCTCGCCGAGGCGTTCGTCGGGAACTCCGATGACGGCGGCTTGTTCGATCAGCTCGTGCCCGAGCAGCAACTTCTCTATCTCCGCCGGATAGGCGTTGAATCCGCCGACGATGTACATGTCCTTCTTGCGGTCGACGATCGACAGATTGCCGTCCTCGTCGAGCCGCCCGATGTCACCGGTGCGCAGCCAGCCCTCCGGACCGATGGCCGCGGCGGTGGCCTCCGGGTCCTCCCAGTATCCGCGCGTGACGTTGTAGCCGCGGACCAGGACCTCCCCGTCCTGTCCCGGGGGAGCGCCCTTTCCCCCGGCGTCGGACATTTCATCGTCGGCGATCCTTATCTCGACATCGGGAATGACCCGTCCCGTGGTGCGGGCGACGGTTTCCTCGGAATCCCCGATCCGGGTGGTCGTCACCAGCGCGGTCGACTCGGTCAGCCCGTACGCGCTCATCACGATGTCGAAGGACAGCTCACTCTTCATCGCGCGGATCAGTGATTCCGGAATGGTGGTGCCGCCGGTCATGGAAACCCGCAGCGATGACAGGTCGTACGATGGGCGGTCCGGGTGTCTGATCAGGTCCTGGAAGATCGTGGGCGGGCCCAGCAGAATGCTGACCTTTTCTCTGGCGATGATGTCGAGCGCGAGACCGGCGTCGAAGACGGGCATCGGAATGACCGTCACCCCGTGCATCAGGGAGGCGAGCCAGCCCGCCTTGTATCCAAAACAATGGAAGAACGGCGGAATGATCAGAAAACTGTCGGAACGGGCGAAGGTGTATTCCTCGGCCATCCAGCCGTACGCGCGCAGCGACTGGCCGTGCGTCAGGACGACCCCCTTGGGGTGACCGGTGGTTCCGGACGTGAACATCACGTCGGAGACGTCGTCCGGGGTCAGCCGGCCGATGAGGTCGTGCACCAGGGAGGTGGAGACACCCTGGCCGCCCAGGAGGAATTCCGGCCACGAGGGAATCGACACCGTCTTGCGCAGGGCCGGCAGTCCGGGGTCGGTCTTCGTCAGCTCGGCGATGTAGTCGTTGCCCAGGAAAGGCGAGGCGATCAGAGCCTTGGCGCCGGATTTCCGCAGAATGTACGAGATTTCCGCCGCCTTGAACCGTGTATTCAGGGGCACGATCACGCCCCCGGCCCCCTGAATGCCCAGCGCGGCGAAAATCCACTCCGCCGAGTTGGGCGCGCACAGCCCGACCCGGTCGCCCGGCTCGACCCCCAGCGCGACAGTTGCTTTCACCGCCTCGGCCATCTGCCGCTCCAGCTCGCGGAAACTCCACCTCCGGGATCCGTCGATCAGCGCGGTGTCGTCGCCGAAACTCCTGGAGGCGATCCTGATGGCGTGCGGAATGCTCAGGAAGGTGTCGTCGTAGCGCATCACATCGCTCCAGGGTTGGGGGGTTTCGAGAGTGACGGCAGGTGCAGGACGCGTTTCGCGATGATGTTCCGCTGGATCTGCGAGGTCCCGCCGTACACGGACGCGGCTCTGGAATAGAGGTAGTCCCCGAAGAGTTCCCCGCCCTCTTCGTGGAGTTCCCCGGGAAACACCTTGAGCGCCGTCTCGTAGAGCCGTTGTTCGGTCCGGGTCATCAGGAGTTTGTCGATGGACGACTCGGGCCCTGCGGCCTGCCCGGCGAGCCGTTCGGCGGTCCGGCGCCGGGCGTGCGCGACGAGGACCTCGTAGTCGACGAAGCACCGCCCGATCTCGGAGAGCAGCCCGTCCGGGAGCTCGCCCCGACGGTCCCGGGCGACGCGCCGAAGACGCTCGACGAGCAGCCCGTACTTCGAGATGTGGCCGGTGTCGAGTGCGTTGCGCTCGTACGACACCGTCGTCATCGCCAGCGGCCAGCCGTCGCCCTCGGCGCCGATCCGCTCGGACTCCTCGATCCGGACGTCGTCGAGGAACAGCTCGCAGAACTCGTCGTCGCCGTTCATCGCCCGCAACGGCCGTACGGTCACGCCCGGACGGTCGAGGGGCAGGGCGAACGCGGTGATCGACCGGTGCGCGGGCGCCCCCCGGTCCGTCCTGGCCAGCAGCAGACAGAGGCCGGAGTACTGCGCGTAGCTGGTCCAGAGCTTCTGCCCTCGGACGCTGTAGTGGCCGTCGTGGCGGGTCGCGAGCGTGCTCATCCCGGCGAGGTCCGACCCGGCCCCCGGCTCGCTGAACCCCTGGCACCAGACGTCGTCCCCGGCGAGCATCCGCGGCAGCCACCGCCGGCGCTGGTCCTCGTCCGCGAACTCCAGGAGCGCGTGGGCGAGATAGCCGATGCGGGGGATGCCCGGAGCGTGGCAGGCCCCGAGTTCGTCGCTGATCGTGACCTGGTGCAGCGCGCTCAGGCCCCGCCCGCCGTAGCGCTCGGGAACGTCGAGGCCGACCCAGCCGCCGGAGTGCAGCTGCCGGTGCCATCGGTGCAGGAAGACGGGCAGTGGCTCGTCCGACTGGCGCTCGGGAAGTGGGTGTCCGGCCAGCCAGGCACGGAAGTCCCGGCGCAGCCGGTCCAGGTCGGCGGGGTCTCCGAAGTCCAGGGGGGTGTCGGGGGTGTCCGTCATCGTGTGACCTCCGGTTCGGCCAGGGGCACCAGCAGGTCGGCGGTGGTCGCCAGGACCGTGGCGCCCAGCAGGACCTTGCGGAGGTAGAGGTGCGCGATGTGCTCCCAGGTCTGGGCGATGCCGCCGAAGACCTGCATACCGGCCTGGACCGCCTCCACGGTCGACCGGTTCACCTCGGCCTTCGCGACGCGCGCGGCCGTCAGGGCGCGGCCCGGGGGTTCGTTGTCGAGGCACCAGGCGGCATACCGGGTGGCGCTTACGCAGGCTTCCAGGGCGACCGTCGCGTCCGCGAGCAGATGCTGGACCGCCTGGAACTCCCCGATGGCCTGCCCGTACTGCCGGCGCTCACGGGCGTACGCGACGCTCTGCTCGACGAACTCCCGGGCCGCGCCCACGAGTTCACCGCTCACCATGACGAGCGCGTACGCCTGCCAGTGCTGAAGCTCCGGTGCGTCGAGCCGTCCGATGATCCGCTGCGGGGACCCCACGGTCCGGATGCCGCGCAGGAGGTCCGCGCTCGGTGCTCGGGGCCCCAACTCGGCGCGTGTGACGGCCCCGTCGGAGGTGACGCAGAGCGCGCTGTCCGCTCCCTCGCAGTCCCAGGCGACCAGTTCGGAGGTGCCCGCCGGAGGGAACCGCAGATCGCGGGCGAGCGCGACCGTCGGAGTGGTGCCGCTGTCCGATCGCCGCTCGGCGCCCACAATGCGGAGGAGTTCCGGGGCGAGGAGAACCGTCCCCAGCAGGGAAGTGGTGAGCGGCTGCCTCCCGTGCTCCTCCGCGAGCAGGGCGCACTCCTGGACGGTCGCGGCCGGCGGTGTGGAGCGACGCAGTTCGCCGAGGCCCAGCTCCACGAGCGCCTGCTGCGCGGCCGCTCGCGCCGATGGCTTCACTTCGTCGGCCGAGCCGATGCGGAAGCGCCCGGCGAACGAGCGGAACAGATCGCGCACCAGCAGGAACTCCTCGGCCTCCACGGTCAGTCCTCCCCGGCCGCGGTGGCCGGGCTGGCCTCTGTGCCCGCGGATGGTGCCGTCGACCGCCGGCGGGCTCCGGACGCCAGCTCGTCGATGATCCGTATGTGGTCCGGGCTGGTCATGGTGGCCCGCTCGGCCATGAGGGCCGCTTCCATGGCGCCCCGCGACACCTGCTCCACCAGCACGGCGAGCGCCGCCTTGGTGGCGCGCAGCGCCTCCGCGGGCTGTGCCGCCAGCCGTCCGGCCAGGGCGAGGGCCTCGCGCTGGAGGTCCGCGGCGGGGACCGTGCGGTTGGCCAGGCCCAGTTGGACCGCCGTGGCGGCGGGAATGCGGTCTCCGGTGAAGAGGTACTCCTTCACGCGGAGCAGGCTCGTGAGCAGAGGCCAGAGGGACACACCGCCGTCGCCCGCGACCAGACCGACCGAGACATGGGGATCCGCGAGGTACGCGTCCTCGGCCATCAGCACCAGATCGCAGGCCAGCGCCAGGCTGCAACCCAGCCCGACCGCGGGGCCGTTGACCGCCGCGACAACGGGCAGCGGGAACCGGATCATCTCCGTCTGGATGGCCCGGTCGAGCCGGATGGAGCGCTCCCGCAGGTCCGGATCGGTGTGGTGCCGTCGCAGATGGTCGAAGTCGCCGCCCGCGCTGAACGCACGGCCCGCGCCGGTCAGTACGACGGCCCGCGCCTTCGGATCCGCCGCGAGCTCGCGCCAGACCTCGGCCAGCCGCTGGTGGAGCTCCTCGGAAACGCCGTTCAGCCGCTCGGGCCTGTTCAACGTGACGACGCGGACGTCACCGTCGGCCACCACGGTCAGGACGGGATTCGGCTCGCCCATGGGACCCCCTCTCCACCGCGGGATCCTATTTAAGGTCAGACCAAAAGTGAAGAGTGGCGTTCGCGTGATGTGAATATGGCGTTCTCGTTCGGGCTCGGGCTGGATGTGGGCCTGGACCGTTCGAGCCCGGACTTACATGCGGGCCCGGGTGATGCTCACTCGCCGGGCGGCCCCGACAGCTCCACCTGATCCCGCCGGTCGACCCGCGCGGCCGCGTCCGCGAAGCCGCACACATGCCGCGCCATACGCCGCATAGCCGCCGCGCCGTCCCGCTCGCGGATCGCCTCGGTGATCTTCGCGTGCGCGCGGGCGGTGACCTCGCGGATCTCCGCGTCCATGAACTGTTCGAGGTTCGTGGCGGCGTAGATCGACTGCGACAGCGCGCTCATGAACCCGATGAGGAGTTCGTTCTCGCTGGCCCGCGCCACGGCGCTGTGCCAGCGGATGTTGGCCCGCAGGAACCGCGGGATGTCGTCGCCGGCCTCGACAAGGTCGACCTGTGCGGCGTCCAACTCGGCGAGGTCCTTCTCCGAGCGGCGCTGCGCCGCCAGTGCCGCGCAGGTCGGCTCGATCGCCTCGCGCGTCTCGTGCAGCGCTTCGAGCCGGATCCGCTGCCCCCGGATGACCAACTGCACCGTACTGGCCACGGATTCGCGATTGGGCCGGTGCACGAAGGCGCCGCCGCCCCGCCCCGGCCTGATCTGGAGGAGCTTCTCGACCTCCAGGATCCGCAGCGCCTCCCGCACCGTCGCCCGGCTCAGCCCGGTCTGCTCGACCAGTTGGCGCTCCGGCGGCAATGCCATGCCCTCGGTGAACTCGCCGGAGAGAATGCGCTCGCGCACCTCCGACGCCAGCACGTCCGAGGCCTTCGGAACGGTCAGCGCGTCGAAGTGCGGATGGGACCTAGCCGACATGGGACCTACCGGACATCTCTCGTACCCCTGAGTCGTGCGCCCGGCCTCCGGCAGGGCTGACCACTTTGGCCGAACCATTTCAATCATCGGGAATGGTACGCGCGCCCATGGTCACCCCGGGTTTCACATGACCATTCCCCCGTCCACCGGCAGTACCTGACCGGTGATGAAGGACGCGGCGTCCGACGCCAGGAAGACGAAGGCCCCGGCGATCTCCTCGGGCTCGGCCCACCGCCCCAGCGGGATCCGCGCGAGCATCGCCTCCGCGAACTTCTTGTGGGTGCGGATGGTCTCCGTCATCGGGGTCGCGGCCAGCGGTGCCAGCGCGTTCACCTTGATCTGCCTGCGCGCCAGTTCGCGCGCCAGCGACTTCGTCAGGCCGATGATGCCGGCCTTGGCGGCGGAGTAGTTGACCTGCCCGAGCGTGCCGACGATGCCGGCCGACGACGTGACGTTGATGATCCGCCCCGTGCCGTCGGCCGGCAGGAACGGCAGGGCCGCCTGCGCGCAGTGGAAGGCGCCCACCACATGCACGTCGAGCATGCGGCGGAAGGCCTCCTCCTGGAGGTTCTCGAACATGTCCGGTGCGACGGCACCGGCGTTGTTGACGAGGATGTGCAGGGTCCCGCCGGTGAGTTCGGCCGCCCGTGCCGCCGCGGCGTCGGCGGCCGCCCGGTTCCGTACGTCCAGGGCGGCACTGTCCGCCCGTACGCCGGTGGCGGAGATCTTTTCGGCGACGGCGGCGGCCGCCGCCCCGTCGACATCGGTCACGAGGACTGCGGCTCCGGCCCTGGCGAGCGCCTCGGCGACCGCCGAGCCGATACCGCCCGCGGCTCCCGTGACCAACGCCGATCGTCCCGTGAGATCGAACAGCCCGGAATGGTCGGCCATCAGTAACTCCTCGGCATTCCCAAAGTGTGTGATCCCAGATAGTTCAGGATCATTTCCTGACTGATCGGTGCGATGCGCATCAGACGGGCCTCGCGGAAATAGCGGGCGACGTTGTACTCCTCGGAGTAGCCCATTCCGCCGTGTGTCTGCAGCGCGCGGTCCGTGGCGGTGAACCCGGCGTCCGCGCAGAGGTACTTGGCGGTGTTCGCCTCGCGTCCGCAGGGCCGGCCGTTGTCGTAGAGCCAGGTCGCCTTGCGCAGCATCAGTTCGGCCGCGTCGAGGCGGGTCAGCGAGTCCGCGAGGGGGAACTGCACGGCTTGGTTCATGCCGATCGGCCTGCCGAACACCACGCGCTCATTGGCGTAGGCGACGGCCTTGTCCAGTGCCACTCTGCCGAGCCCGAGTGCCTCCGCGGCGATCAGCATGCGTTCCGGATTCAGGCCGTCGAGGAGATACCGGAACCCCTGGCCCTCTTCGCCGACGCGGTCCTCGACCGGGACGCGCAGGTCGTCGATGAAGAGTTCGTTCGAGGTGATGGCGTTGCGCCCCATCTTCGGGATGGGCCGGACGTCGATCCGGCTCCGGTCCAGATCGGTGAGGAAGAGCGTCATTCCGTCGGTCCTCTTGGCGACGTCACCGATCTTCGAGGTGCGCGTCAGGAGAAGGATCTTCTCGGACTCCATGGCCTTGGAGATCCACACCTTGCGGCCGTTGACGACATAGGTGTCGCCGTCCCGCCGCGCGAAGGTGGTGATGCTCGTGGTGTCCAGTCCGGCTCCCGGCTCGGTCACCCCGAAACAGACGTGGAGATCGCCGGTGGCGATACGCGGCAGCGTCCGGCGTTTGAGTTCTTCGGAGCCGTGCACCACGACGGGGTGCATTCCGAAGATCGACATGTGAATGGCGCTGGCGGCGTTCATTCCGCCACCGGACCGCGCGACTTCCTCCAGCAGCAGCGAGGCCTCGGTGATACCGAGCCCATGGCCGCCGTACTCCTCGGGAATGGTGATGCCGAGCCAGCCGCCGTTCGCGACGGCGGCGTAGAACTCCTCGGGAAACGCGTGCTCCCGGTCCTTCTCCATCCAGTACCGGTCGTCGAACTCGCGCAAGAGGCCGGCGACGGCCTTGCGGATGGTCTCCTGGTCTTCGCTCAGCTCAAAGTCCACAGCATGGACCCCTCCGCAGCTTCGGTATCGCTGAAACATATCAAAGGTCAGACCGAATGCCCAGATGAGGAACCTGGATGAGGAACAGCGGGGTGACGAGGGTGAGTTCCGGGTTCTGGCATCGGTGCTCGATCGAGACGCCGGGAGAGGTCGGAGAGAACCGAGAGCATCATGTCGGCGTGTTGGTGATCGGCGGCATGGTCCGGGCCGTAGGTCTGAGAGCGGAGTGGGTGCTGTGGCGGAAGTGGCGAAGGATCCGCAGGATGTCGGGGCGGAGACCGATGGTCCGAGCCTGTGGCGTCAGCGGGATTTCATGCTGCTGTGGAGTGGCCAGACGGTCAGTGAGATGGGATCGGCGGTCACCCAGATCGCACTGCCGCTGGTCGCTGTCGTCGCGCTCGACGCGAGCACGTTCGAGGTCGGGCTGCTGGCCGCCGCCACCACGGCGGCGTTCGCGCTGATCGCGCTGCCCGCGGGGGCGCTCGTGGACCGCGGCTCCAAACGTTCCATCATGATCATCTGCAACATTCTCCGCCTGCTGGTCATCGGCTCGGTCCCGGTAGTGGCTGCCCTCGGCACCCTGACGATGACGCAGCTCTACCTCGTCGCCGTGACAGCCGGCGTGTGCACGGTGTTCTTCGACGTCTCCTACCAGAGCTATGTGCCGTCGCTGATCCGCGCCGATCTCCGGATGGACGCCAACGGCAAGCTGGGGACCACCCAGGCGTTCGCACAGCTCGGGGGCCCCGGCCTGGGCGGGGGACTGGTGGCGGTGTTCGGCGCCGCGGGGGCGATGACGGCCGACGCGATCTCCTACCTGGTCTCGGTCGTCTCCATATGCGGAATCAGGGCGCGCGAGGAGCCGCCGCCCGCGCGGCGGGCGGACGAGACGCTGCGGAGTCAGATCGCCGAGGGACTGAGATTCGTCGTCGGGCACAAGATATTGCGGAGGGTCGTGGCGTGCACGGGCACCGCGAACCTGTTCAACGGCATGAGTTCGGCGCTGGCGATGATCTTCCTCGTCCGGGTGCTGCATGTGCGTCCCGGACTGACCGGGCTGGTCATGGCGGGCGCGGCCGTCGGCGGGATCGCCGGGGGAGTGTTCGCCGGCCGGCTCGCCAGGAAGATCGGCTCGGCACGGATCATCTGGATGTCGATGCTGGTGTTCAGCGCGCCGCAGGTCGTCGCGGCGGCCGCCTGGCCGGGCTGGGGGGTACTGCTGTTCCCGCTGGGCTGGGGCATCGCGTACTTCGCCGGGATGGTCTACAACGTCGCACAGCTCAGCTACCGGCAGTCGGTGACACCGCCTGAGCTGATGGGCCGGATGAACGCGGCCGTGCGCTGGGTCGTGTGGGGCACGCTGCCGCTCGGCAGCATCCTCGGCGGGGTACTCGGCACACTGATCGGGGTGCGGCCCGTGCTCTGGCTGGCGTTCATCGGTTCCTGGGCGGCCGGCTGGTTCGTGTTCTTCTCCCCGCTCCGCCACATGCGCGATGTTCCCCAACCCGCGCCCGCGTCCGCCCCCGTTGTTACGCGTTGATGAGCATGGCGACATCAAAACCGTTGTGCGAAGCGGCATTTCATGGCCTGTCCGAGAGGTCGGTACGGTCGGATTCATGGATTGGAATTTTCAGTCGGCCGAAGAACTCGCGGCTGTGTTGCGTGCCGGTGAGGTGACCTCGGCGGAACTGACCGACGAGGCGATCGCCCGTATCGAGCGGGACGACAAGGAGATCAACGCGATCTGTGTGCCGGACTTCGACCGTGCACGGGCCGCCGCGCGCGGTGCCGACCAGGCGCGCGCCCGCGGTGAGGACCGGCCGCTGCTCGGCATTCCGGTGACGGTCAAGGAGTCCTACAACATCGCCGGGCTGCCCACGACCTGGGGCATGCCGCAACACCGGGACTACATGCCGGCCGAGGACGCGGTGCAGGTGTCGCGGCTCAAGGCCGCGGGCGCGGTGGTGCTCGGCAAGACCAATGTGCCCTTGGGGCTGCAAGATGTGCAGAGCTTCAACGAGATCTACGGCACCACCAGGAACCCGTGGGATCACGGTCGCACGCCGGGCGGATCCTCCGGCGGATCGGCGGCGGCCCTGGCGTCCGGATTCGGCGCGCTGTCCATCGGCTCCGACATCGGCGGTTCGTTGCGCACCCCCGCACACTTCTGCGGTGTCTACGCACACAAGCCGACACTCGGGCTGGCGGCGCACCGCGGTATGGTCCCGCCGCCCGCGCCGGCACTGCCGACCGACCTTGACCTCGCCGTCGTCGGTCCGATGGCGCGCACCGCCCGCGACCTGGCGCTCCTGCTCGACGTCATGGCCGGACCGGACCCGCTGACGCTCGGTGTGGCGCACGAGTTGACGCTGCCGCCCGCGCGCCACGAGCGGCTCGGCGACTTCCGGGTCCTGGTCCTCGACACGCATCCGCTCATTCCGACCGGGGCCGCTGTGCGGGCGGGCGTGAACCGGGTGGCCGACGCGCTTGCCGACGGCGGCGCCCGCGTCGAACGGCACAGTCCGCTGCTGCCTGATCTGACCGAAGCCGCGATGGTCTACACGCAGTTGCTGATCTCGAGCTCCGTCGCGCGTTTTCCCGTCGAGACGTACGAGCAGTTGCAGACCCTCGCCGCCGGACTGAGCGCGGACGACCGGAGTCTCGATGCGACGCGGCTGCGCGCCATGGTGTTCACCCACCGCGACTGGATCGAGGCGAACAGCCGTCGCGAGCTCCACCGCCACGGCTGGCGGCAGTTCTTCGCCGAGTTCGACGCCGTGGTGTGTCCCATCACGCCCACCCCCGCGTTCCCGCACGACCACAACCCCGACTTGATGAATCGCCGGATCGACATCGACGGCGTCGAGTACTCGTACCTCGACCAGCTCGTCTGGGCCGGTCTGCCCACCATGCCCGGCCTGCCCGCCACCGCCGTACCAGCGGGCCGGTCCCCCGAGGGTCTGCCGGTGGGAGTGCAGCTCATCGGTCCGATGTTCGAGGACCGCACCCCGCTGCGGCTGGCCGAGTTGCTGGAGCAGAGGATCGGCGGCTTCCAGGCACCGCAGTAGGGCGTACCAGCAGTTGGGCGTACTAGTGGTGAGGCGTTTCCGGCGGTGGGTGGGCGTCGTTGAGTTGCTCGCGGACCTGAGCGTTCTGAGCGTTCACCGTGGGATGCGCGTCACCGCTGTCCGCGCCCAGGCCCGCGAGCAGGCGCAGCCCGTCCTCGGCGGGACTGCCGGGGGCCGCGGACAGCACCAGCAGCTCCATGCTTGATTCGTCCGGTAGCGCGAAGTTCTCCTGGTGCAGTTCCAGTTGTCCGACCAGCGGGTGCCGGTACGCCTTGCGTCCATGTGTGCGGGCGCGCACGTCCGCGCGGGCCCAGAGGCGGCGGAAGCGCTCGCTGCCCATCGCCAGCTCGCCGATGAGCGAGGCCAGGCGGGGATCCTCGGGGTATTTGCCGGCGGCCAGGCGCAGGTGCCCGACCACGTCGAGGGTGCATTTCTCCCAGTCCAGGTAAAGGCCGCGCTCGGCCTCCTCGAGGAAGAGGTGCCGGGCGGTGTTCAGGCCCGGCATCGGCCGGCCGTAGAGGAGCCCGGCGAGGCGGTTCCCGGCGAGCACGTCCAGTCGGTGGTCCATGATCAGCGCGGGTGCGTCGGCGACCAGGTCGAGGATGCGCAGCAGCTCCGGCCGGACCCGCCCGCCCGGCGCCTTCGCGCGGCGTCGGCGCTGCCGGGCGAGCCGGTAGAGGTGCCCGCGTTCGGTCTCGTCGAGGCCGAGAACGCGGGCGAGCGCGTCGAGGACCTGCTCGGAGGGCTGGGTCGCGCGGCCCTGCTCCAGGCGTACGTAGTAGTCGACGCTGACTCCGGACAGGTGTGCGACCTCTTCGCGGCGCAGCCCTTCGACCCGGCGGCGGCTGTCGGTGGGGATGCCGACGGCTGCCGGGTCGACCCGGGAACGCCGGGTCCGCAGGAAGCCCGCAAGATCGTCCATGTCCCCAGTATCGCCTCGGTGTTGCCCGTGAAGGTGGTCCTGCCGTTACCAGGAAGTCCAGTCCGACGGAAGAGGCGCCCCTGAACGCCGGGTGCCGCGGCGCCCAGTATCGAAGGCACCCGATCCGTAGGAGTTGGAGTTCCCATGAAGACGCTGATCGTCTACGCCCACCCGGAGCCGAAGTCGCTCAACAGCTCGCTGAAGGACCTCGCGGTGTCCACATTGGAGACCGCCGGGCACGAGGTGCGGGTGAGCGATCTGTACGCGATGAACTGGAAGGCGGTCGTGGACGCCGCGGACTACGGCCCCGACGCCTCAAGTCCGCTGAAGGTCGCCCTGGACTCGGGCCGGGCCTTCGACGCCGGGACGCTCACCCCGGACGTCCTCGCCGAGCAGGAGAAGCTGCTGTGGGCCGACACGATCATCTTCCAGTTCCCGCTGTGGTGGTACGCGATGCCCGCGATCCTCAAAGGCTGGGTGGACCGGGTGTTCACCTACCACTTCGCGTACGGCGTCGGCGAGCACAGCGACACCAGGTACGGCGAGCGCTTCGGCGAAGGCACCCTCAAGGGCAGGAAGGCTCTGCTGTCGGTGACCGCCGGCGGCCCGGAGTCGCACTACGCCGCCCGCGGGATCAACGGCCCCATCGACGATCTGCTGTTCCCGATCCAGCACGGCATCCTCTACTACCCGGGCATCGAGGTGCTGCCGCCGTTCGTGCTGTACGGCACCGACCGGATGACCGGCGAGGACTACCCGGACGTCGCCAAGGCCTGGGAGCAGCGCCTGCTCACCCTGGAGTCGACCGAGCCGATCGCGTTCCGGCGGCAGAACTTCGGTGACTACGAGATCCCCTCGCTGCACCTGAAGGAGGGACTGGAGCCCGCGGGCCGCACGGGTTTCGGGCTGCACGTGCGCGGCTAGCTGCCGGCGATGGACAGGACGAGCTGGGGTGTACGGCCGTATGGACAGCGATCCGACGGGGTCACCGGCCGAGGGCCGACAGGTCGACGTCCGTGCTCGACAGGGTCATCGGCGCCGCCGAGACGGCCCGTACGCGGATCCGGACGCCCGCGCGGGGGAGGACGAACTTCCCGTCGGGCGGCCGGAGTTCGTAACTCGCCGAGCCATGAGCGGGGAGCGTGGCAGGGCCGGCCGCCACGTCCCAGTAGCGGTTCATGCCCGAGCCCGTGGTCAGGGTGAAGTGAGGGTTCAGGGCCGCGCCGCCGAGGTTGGTGACGCGCAGGGTGAGTCCGGTCAGCGCCCCCGTGGCCCGGCGTGCCCCGACGACGTCCATACGCAGGGGCGGTGACCCCGACACGGCCAGGGTCGCCGCTGCCGCCGCCGGGACCATCAGGAGCACGGCCGCGGCCACCAGGGCCCCGCGCCTGTGCCGGCCGCGCAGGAAGGCGGGGCGGGGCTGCCACGCGCTGGTGAAGGACTGCCAGGGCGCGGTGACGGCCGCGGCCAGCCACAGCGGGGTCATCAGCAGGTAGTAGCCGTCCTGCGAGCGCGTCGCCACGAAGAACGCGCACCAGGGCAGCACCGTCGCCGCCGGCCCCAGCCGCCGCACGAACAGGACGAAGAGGCCCAGCAGACCCGCGGCCAGCAGCAGACTCGCGTGGGAGTACCAGGCCAGCCGGTCGCTGCCGTCGGTGAAGTAGAGCGAGATGCCGACCAGACCCTGGCCGTGGACGTCCGCCTTCTGCGTGAGCGGCAGCGCGATCCCGGAGACCCAGGAGCTGGGTTCGCTCACGATGAAGTACGCGTTGATCAGCAGCCAGGTCGTCGCGGCCACGCCGGCGATCCGGCCCACGGCGGCCGCCGCCGCGCGCGGGCCCAGCTCACCGCGGCGCAGCGCGTAGACCCCGGCCAGCAGGAACGGCGCGAGGAACCAGGGCAGTTGCTGGGCCGCGCAGGCCGCGCCCAGACACACCGCCCGCGCCCAGTCGCCCCGGCCACCGCGCCCCATCCGCGGCCAGCCCACCACCACCGGGATGAGCAGGGCGCAGGCGACGATCGCCGGATAGCCGAGCCGGGCATACGCCGGCAGCAGACCGAAGCCGAGGCAGACCAGCGTGGCCGCCGAGCGCCACGGCACCGGCAGCAGTCGCCACATCACGATCGCGCCCACGATCAAGGACCCGGTGCTGACCAGCGTCGCCGCGGCCGAGCCATGCCCGATCCAGAGCAGCGGCGCGGTGAGCATCAGGGGCAGTGGCGGATAGCCGTACGTGAAGTCGTAGCCGCCGTTCATCGTCGCCGTGAGGGCGATGCCGTGGCCGAAGAGCCAGGGCCACGGACGGTCGTAGACCTGGTGCCCGGCGAGGAACTCGTGGGCGGCCTGTGTGGTGAGGACCGACTCGTCGCTGCCGCCGTGGTTCATGACCCACCCGCACACGGCGAGCGCCACGGCGGTCACGAGGACGCACAGGTCGAGCCGCGCCAGCGTACGGCCGCGGCGTACGACCAGGGTCAGGACGCCCGTCACGAGGATCGAGGCGTAACAGAGCGAGACGACCGCGGCCACGACGAGACGGTGGCTCGCGGCCTGCGTCCACATGGGCCGCGTACCGATGAAGAGGCTGATGTCGGCGAGCAGGGTCAGGACACGGTGCCACTGGGCGGGCGCCTCGTCCGGATGCCACTGCGCGGGCGCCCCGTCGGGTGATGCCTTCGAGGGGGCCTGCCGACCGGTGGGCGACAGCCTGGTTTCTGCCAAGTACACGGCTCCAGACGCTAATTCCCGCAGGTGAGCGGGGCGCGGCAGGACGTGAAGAGTCCGGTGTGAGGCAGGTAAGAAGGGCGGCCGCCCACCTGGTGCGTCACGCGTTGGACAGTGACACCTCGGTGGACTTGATGAGCGCCACGACCTGGGCACCGGCGGCCAGACCGAGCTCAGTGACGGCGTCCTTGGTGATCGCGGAGGTCAGCTCACCGCCCGCGACCGTGACCTTGACGCGGGCCATCGCGCCGCCGACGGCGACGTCCGTGACCGTGCCCGGCAGCTGGTTGCGGATGCTCACCCCGTCCACCGGGCCGGTGGCCAGGGACACCTCCGTCGACTTGACCAGGGCGCGGACGGTGGACCCCGCGGCCAGGCCCAGGTCCTCGACGGCCTCCAGGGTGACGGCCGCGGTGATCTCCTGACCGCCGCCGAGACGGACCTTCACCGTCGCCATCACCTCGCCCGGAGTGACGGAGATGACAGTGCCGGGAAGCTGGTTGCGGATGCTCAGGCTCATGAGGGAGGCCTCGATTGCGGTGAAGGGGGATGAGTTTGGATGACTATGCGCAGTTTGCCGTAGCCGCCGCTCCCCGGAACGCGTCGCGGACCGTGTCGCTGTTGAGCCGAACGGGTGACCATGCGTAAGAATTGGCCGGTGCAGATAAAGAGTGCGAGCCAGGACGGGGTGGTGTGGTGAACAACCGCGACGTCACCGATGAACAGTGGGAGGGGCTCGCCCAGGTCGTTCCGTTGCGGGGCCGGGACGCGTGGCCGTCGGCGGTCGACCACCGGTCGATACCCGAGGCCCCGACCGAGGCCCGCCGCCGTTTCGTGGTCCTGCGGGTCAACATCTTCGCGGACGCCCGCGATGTCGCCGAGACGCTGATGGCGGGCATCCCCGTGCTGCTCGACCTGACCGGCGCGGAGACCGATGTCGCCAAGCGGGTGCTGGACTTCAGTACGGGCGTGGTCTTCGGCCTCGCGAGCGGCATGCACCGGGTGGACCGGAACGTGTTCCTGCTGACGCCACCGGGGACCGAGGTACGGGGGCTGATGGAGGGGGCGGGGGTTCCCGGGGTCTGATCGCGTGAGGGGATCCGGCGGCCGTACGACGGCTTCCGGGGGCCGGCGGCCGTACGACGGGTTCCGGCTGCCGGGATGAGACGGTGTCCGGCTCCCGGGAGAAGAGGTCGGGAGAAGAGGCCGGGAGAAGGGGGCCGGGAGAGGGGAGCTGGTCCCTCGATCGTAGGAAGGTCTCCGAGGTGGAACGGTTCGCCTGGCGGTGGAGGCCTACCGTCCGGATATGACCGTGTCATCCCCGGAGGCCCCCGCGGTGGCGGAGGCGCGCCCCGACCGACCGGGCCTCACCGAGCTGCGGCTCGCCGCCTTCGCCACGCATCGCCGCGTCCGGTTCCCTCTCGGACCGCTCACCCTCGTCGCCGGCCCGAGCGGCAGCGGCAAGACCGTCGCCCTGCGGGCCTACGAGGCACTCGCGCGACTCGGCAGCGGCGCCGAGCTCGCGGAGGTGTTCCCCGACCCGGTCACCTGTGTACCGGAACGGGCCCGGCCCGATGCCCAGCACAGACGCGGCTTCCGTATCGGCTGCACGGTCGACGGCCCCGAGGGTCCCGTACGGCTCGACATCGCCGTACAGGCCGAGCCCGAACTGCGCATCGTGGGCGAGCGATTGACGGCGGGCGGACAGACCCTGCTGGAGACGGCGCTGCGCGATCCGGGCCGCCCGGTCGTCCAGGCGGCCTGGCACACGGCGGGCTCGTCCGCGGTGACCCGCGTCCCGCTCCCCGACGACCGCCTCGGCACCGCACTGCTGCCGCTGCGCGTCGCGGGCCGCACGGACGGCGAACGCCAAGTCCTGGCCGCCGCCGAACAGATGGTGCTCGCGCTGCGGTCCGTCTACGCCTGCGACCCGAGCCCGCAGTACATGCGTACCCCCGCCCCGCTCGGCTCGGGCCGCCTGCTGCGGGGCTGCGACAACCTCGCCGAAGTCCTGTGGCGTACGCGGTCGGAGTGCGGCCGCCGCTACCAGCACCTGGTGGCGGCGGTCCGGGCCGGATGCGCGGGCCCGGTCGCGGACGTGCTGGCCGAACCGCTCGGCGACGGCACGGTCCGCGCGCTTCTCGACCGCGGCGACGGCGTCCGTACGCACCTCGGGCTGCTCGGAGACGGCGAGTTGCGGTATCTCGCGCTGGCCCTGGTGCTGCTCACCGGGCCCGGCGTGCTGGAGGTGGACCTGGCGGGGGAGGTCCCCGCGGCGCTCCAGTCGCTGACGGTCCTGGCCGACGGCTTCGACCGCTGCCTGGACGCCCGGCAGGCGGGGGAGCTGGTGCGGCTGGCGGCGCGGATGTGCGAGCGCGGGCACATCCGGCTGCTGGGTGCGGTGAACGACGCCTCGGTGGCCCTCGGGGTGGCCGGTGCCACGGTGGTGAACCTTGAGCGGTAGATCTGCGGAAGACCTGCGGTAGACCTTTAGCCGTGACAGAACTGGACGTAGCGAAGTTGCAGCGCCGACTGGCCGAGTTCGCGGCCGCGCGGAACTGGCAGCCGTATCACACCCCCAAGAACCTGGTCGCCGCGCTGAGCGTGGAGGCGTCCGAACTGGTCGAGATCTTCCAGTGGTTGACGCCGGAGGAGTCGGCCCGGGTCATGGACGACGCGGACACCGCGCACCGCGTCACCGACGAGGTCGCGGACGTCCTGGCGTATCTGCTCCAGCTCTGCGAGGTGCTCGGCATCGACCCGCTCGCGGCGCTCGACGCGAAGATCGACCGGAACGAGCGGAGGTTCCCGGCGCCGGAGGGCCCGTGACGACGAATCCGTCCATCACCGACTCCGTCCATCATCACCTCCATCCATCACTCTCCGGAGTCATTGCGCTGTCCACATTCGATTCCGTGTCCACAGATTTCGGTCTTCCTCTGGCTTTTCGTCTCAAGGACTCTCACTCTGGGTAGTGGACAAGGGAGTTCGGGCGGACGTGCGACCAGCGCGTCGGGACAGACGGGGGCAGCGCATGGACGCTATGCGGCTCATCGTGGCGAGCAGGCGTGCCCTGGCGGAGAGCGGTGACACTCCGGAGGTGATGGCGGAAGCCTGGCAGGCACAGTCCCTCGCCCAGGCGATAGGCAGCCGCCTCGCCGTCTCCGGCCCCCCTGAACTCCGGGGCGAGGCCCTCGGACTGACCGAGCTGGCGGGCCGGGGCTGCGGTGTCCTCGACGCCCCCACCCTCGGCATCGGCGCCCTGCGCGCCGCGCAGCTCACGGAGTTGGGTGACGCCCGCGAGGCGCTGCTCTGCCTGGGCGGGCTGCTCGGCGAGGTCGGCATCGCCCTTGTCGGGATTGCCTGCGCGGCGGATGACGAGGGTACGTACTGGCAGTGCATGGAGGCCATCGATGCGGCGGACGAGTCCCGGGATCGGGTACTCGAGATGCTGAGACGGCTGGCGGTGCGGGATCAGAAGGCGGTGGTGGAGCGGGATTCGGCGGCCGGGTAGGGGGGTTGGTTTTTCGCCCCCGCCGCCCCTACCCATCCCATCCCGTTCCTGGGGCTCCGCCCCAGACCCCGTTCGGTTGTGTGTCGGGTGCGGGTGGGTGGGGGCTGGTCGCGCAGTTCCCCGCGCCCCTGACGGCTCGGGGCTGCGCCCCGTCGCCCCCGGCTCGCCCCGGTCTTTTGTCTTTCGTTTTTAGGGGCGCGGGGAACTGCGCGACCAGCCCCCTACCGGCCCGCAGCCGACTCTCTTCAGGGGCGCGGGGAACTGCGCAATCTTTTAGGGGGTCTGGGGGCGCAGCCCTCAGGGATGGGACGGGTAGGGGCGGCGGGGGCGAGGAACCGGCTTGTGGTCAGGGGCGGTCAAGGCCGGACGGAAGCGTGGGGCGGGACCCGGAAAGGTCCGCGTCCAACTGGGACAGGTCCGCGTTCAGCGCAGCCATCAGCTCCTCCATCTGCTGGAGCAGCCCCTTCGGCGGTGTGGGCGCGCCCTGCTGTGGCACGGCTTCCTGGGACACGACGGCCTCCTCGGCCCCCGCGCGGGGAGGGCCACTGACGAGCTTGACGCCCCGGCGACCGCCGGCGACGGGTGCTGGGCGGTCCGGCTCCGCCCGAGCCAACGATCACCACCGACCCGAGTCACTGTCATGGATCCGCCCCACATGTGGGGTTGACGGATTTTCACCCGGCCGAGGACGACCACGCCCACCAGGACCTACCGAGTTGACCGGCCGGCCCAGGGCCACCCCTACCCGAGCTGGCGCATCACCTCGGACGCGATCAACTCCAGATGATCCAAGTCGTCCAGGTCCAGCATCTGCAGATACATGCGCTGCGATCCGACGGCCTCGAACTGAGCGATCCGCGCGACGACCTCCGCGGGCGACCCCGCAAGCCCGTTCGCCTTCAACTCCTCGACATCACGCCCAATGGCATCGGCCCGGCGCTTCACCTCGGCGTCGGTCCTCCCGACACAGGCCACGAGCGCGTTGGAGTACATCAGCTCGTCGCTCTTGCGCCCGGCCTGCTCGGCCGCCGCGCGCACCCGCGCGAACTGCTGCTCCGTGTCCGCGACCGAAGCGAAGGGGATGTTGAACTCATCCGCGTACCGCGCCGCGAGCGCCGGGGTCCGCTTCGCTCCATGACCGCCGACGAGGACGGGCACCTTCGACTGAGCCGGCTTCGGCAGCGCGGGCGAGTCCTTGAGCTGGTAGTACGTCCCGTCGAAGGAGAACCGCTCGCCGGCGGGCGTGCTCCACAGGCCCGTGACGATGGCGAGCTGCTCGTCCAGCCGGCCGAACTTCTCCTTGGGGAACGGAATGCCGTACGCCTCGTGTTCGGCCTCGTACCAGCCGGACCCGAGACCGAGTTCCACGCGCCCGCCCGACATCTGGTCGACCTGCGCGACCTGGATCGCGAGGACACCGGGCAGCCGGAAGGTCCCGGCGGTCATCAGGGTGCCGAGGCGGATCCGGCTGGTCTCACGGGCGAGACCGGCGAGCGTGATCCATGCGTCGGTCGGCCCGGGGAGGCCGCTGACGGATCCCATGTGCAAGTAATGATCCGAGCGGAAAAAGGCTCCGTAATTGAGGTCTTCAGCGGCCTTGGCGACGCGGAGCAGCGTCTCGTAGGTCGCGCCTTGCTGGGGTTCTGTGAAGACTCGAAGATCCATGTATCCATCATGCACCGGTCACAACTACCGCCCCACCTTGAACCGCTGGCACATCCGTAACCCGGTTCCCGCCCCTGTCCGTTCAACCGGTTCACCGGTTCAACCGTTCGGTTGAACCCGGCTTCCACCTCTGGCACGCGCCCCGCTCCGTACGGGCGACGCGCACGTCCTCTCCGCGGCGAAAGACTCACCACAGGCCATGGCGCCAGGTCCCCGCCCATGTCCGCACCCCCAGCACCCCCCCAGCAGAGAGGTCCCCGCGGAGTGTCCAGCTTCCTCAGTAGACGACGTGTTCTTGCCACCGGAGCCGGTGCCGCCCTCGGTCTCGGCGCGCTCGGCGCCACGGCGACCCCCGCCGCCGCCTCGCCAGCCGCCTCGCCCGCTGCATCCCGGCGGGCCGCCGGGACGGAGGAGACGAGGACGCTCGACGAGCTGTACCGGGCGGCCCTCGCGGAGGGCGGCAAGCTCGCCATCTACGCCGGCGGGGACACCCCGACCCAGCAGGACGCCACCAAGGCGGCCTTCCGCAAGCGCTTCCCCGACATCGACCTGACGCTGATCGTCGACTACAGCAAGTACCACGACGTGCGCGTGGACAACCAGTTCGCGACCGGCACCCTCGTCCCCGACGTCGTACAGCTCCAGACGTTGCAGGACTTCACGCGCTGGAAGGAGCTGGGCCGCCTGCTGCGCTACAAGCCGGCCGGCTTCGCGAAGGTCCACGACGCCTTCAAGGACCCGCACGGCGCGTGGGTCGCCATCGGCGCGATCGGCTTCAGCTTTCTGTACGACGTCGCCGCGGCCGGCGCGGACGCCCCGCGGACCCCGCTCGATCTGATCGACCCGAAATGGAAGGGGAAGATCGCCTCGTCGTATCCGCACGACGACGACGCGGTCCTCTACCTCTTCACCCTGTACGCCGAGCAGTACGGCTGGGACTGGGTGGCCGCGCTCGCCGCCCAGGACGTGCGGTTCGCCCGGGGCAGCAACTCCCCGGGGGAAGCGGTCTTCGGCGGGCAGAAGACGATCGGCATCGGCACGGCAGGCTCGCTGGCCGCACCGGCGTCCTCGCCCGCGAGGTGGGTCGTCGCCGACGGCCACCCCTTCATGGCCTGGGGCCAGCGCGCCGCGATCCTCAAGCAGGCCAAGAACCCTACGGCCGCCAAGCTCTACCTGAACTGGCAACTCTCCACCGCCCAGCAGCAGTCGTCGTTCAACGGCTGGTCCGTACGGACCGACGTCACGCCCGCCGCCGGCCTGAAGCCGATCTGGGAGTACCCGAACGCGCACGTCGACGGCTTCCCCCGCTTCATGGCCGACCGCGCGCAGGTCGAGCGCTGGAAGCAGACCTTCGCCCTCTACTTCGGCGAGGTGAAGGGCGATCCCACACCGGGCTCGCTCGGACTGCACCCGGGCGCCTAGCGGCCAGTGGAGCTGTGGGGTTGTGGGGCTGTCACATGGACCAACAGCCCCACTCCTCACATGAGTCATACAGGCGGTCGATAGACTCGGGGACCCTGCCCGACCGGACCAGTCCGCCCAAGGGGATCTGCCGTGCCCGACCGCGCTCCCGCCCGATCACCGCTGAGGATCCGCGGCAGCCGGCCCACCTTGGAACAGGTCTCGCATCTGGCGTTCTTCCTCGTGGTCGGCGCCGCCTTGGTCCGCCTCACCCAGCTGCGGTCACCGCTGTGCTGGGACATCGTCGCCGTCAGCGGGCTGCTGGCACTGGCGTACGCGGGCGGGCCGGCGTGCTGGAACCGGCTCGGCGTGGTCGGCCGGCACGCCTGGGTCGCGGTGCTGCTCGTGCTCTGGAGCGACCTCGTCTTCCTCGCCCCGGCACCGCTGACGACCGCCTATGTGTGGTGCGCCGTTCCGCTGGCGTGTGCGGCCCTGCGGGTACTCGGCCGCCGCTCCGCCCTGGTCGCGGTGGCCGTGATCACCGCCGTACTCGTCTGGGCGTTGATCCGGTCCACGGGCTGGTTCGACCTGGAGGTCGTGCTCGTCCCCGTGACGGCCATCTGGGGCACGGTCGCCCTCTACCGGTCCCAGCAGCGGGACGCCGCCGTCCGCCAACGCCTGGTGGAGGAACTGCGCGGCACGCGGGACACCCTGGCCAGGCAGCAGCGCCAGGCCGGTGTCCTCGCCGAGCGGACCCGTATCGCCCGCGATCTGCACGACACCCTGGCCCAGGAACTCGCCGGCGGCCTGATGCTGCTCCAGGCCGCCGAGCGCGACTGGGAGGAGCGGCCGGACGCGGCGCGCACCCGCGTCCGTGCGGTCGCCGACGGGCTGGGCACCAACCTCGCCGAGACCCGGCGGATCATCCGGGACCTCACCCCGTCGGCCGTCGCCGAGGCCGGTCTGGAGGGCGCTCTACGGCTGCTGTGCGCCCGCGCCCAGACGGACGGGACCGCGGCCCGGGTCCGGTTCCGCACGGTCGGAATGGCTCGGCCCGTCCTCGACGAGCACGCGGCCACCACCTTGTTCCGCGTCGCGCAGAGCACGCTGGCGAACGTCCGCGAACACGCCCGCGCGGTGAATGTGCTGGTCACCCTCCACTGGCACCGGGACCGGGTGGACCTCGACATCAGTGACGACGGAATCGGCTTCGACCCGGCGGAGGTTCGCGCGGTCGTGCGTCCGGACCGCGGAATGGGCCTGCCCGCCGCCCGGGCACGCCTGCGCGAATGCGGCGGCGACCTCGACGTCGGCAGCGGACCGGGCCGGGGCACCCGGATCCGCGCCACCGCGCCGGCCGGCCCCGAGCGTCGGCCGACCACACCCACTGCACCCACGGCACCCACCACACCGGTCACCACGGCGGCGACCGCCGGATGACCGTCGAACCGCTTCGCGTCCTGATCGCGGACGACCACGCCGTCGTACGTGCCGGACTGCGCGCCCTCCTGGAGGGCGAACCCGACCTCGATGTGGTCGCCGAGGCGCACAGCGGTGAGGAAGCCGTCCGCCTGACCGCCCAGCTGACGCCGGATGTCGCGCTGATGGATCTGCGGTTCGCCGGGCCGGGCGACGGCATCGACGGCGTCGAGGCGACCCGCCGGCTCGCCGCCCAGGCCCCGCGCGTGGCCGTGGTGATACTGACCAGCTATGCCGGACGGGCCGACGTCGTCCGCGCGTTGGAGGCGGGCGCCCGCGGCTACGTACTCAAGGCGGGACCGCCCGAGGAGCTCTTCCGGGCGGTCCGCACCGCCGCCGCCGGTTCCATGGGGCTCGCCCCGGAGATCGTCGGTGAACTCGTCGGCCAGGTGGTCAGCCCGCGACACGACTTGAGCGACCGCGAGATCGAGGTCGTCCGGCTGATGGCCGAGGGCCGCAGCAACCGCGCCATCGCCGAGGCCCTGTTCCTCAGCGAGGCCACGATCAAGACCCATCTCGTCCGCGTCTACCGCAAACTCAAGGTCGACAACCGGGCGGCGGCGGTCGCGGAGGCCGTCCGCCGAGGCGTCCTCGAACTCACCTGACCTCGCACTCCCTCACCTGACCTCGCACTCCGCGCGGTAAAAATTCCCGGGTCCACCTGGGGCGTTCGCTGTACGTTGTGCAGGCGCGCCGGAGAGGGGCGTTGCGCGGGCGGATGACCGCAGCGCGGCGTACACACCGCTACGAGGTTGAGAAAGGCCAGGAGCAGTGATCACCGAGGCGCGCTTTCCCATCGCTGTGGTTCACCGGCATGCGGCGCATGCGCACGCATTGTGCGCGGCGACCTTCAGTCCGGTGAGTTTCCGCAGCTCAGAAGACCTATCGAGGCACCCACTGTGTTCCTGACGATCAGTACCACCGGTACCCCAGAGCGCCCCGCCACCGACCTCGGCTTCCTGCTGCACAAGCATCCCGACAAGGCGCAGGTGTTCTCGACCTCCTACGGCACGGCACACGTCCTGTACCCAGAGGCGTCCGTCGAGCGGTGCACGGCCGCGCTGTTGCTCGAGGTCGATCCGGTGGCGCTGGTGCGGCGCGGCAAGGGCAAGGGGCGCGGCGGCGCGCCCGACGCCGCGCTCGCGCAGTACGTCAACGACCGCCCGTACGCGGCCTCGTCCCTGCTCGCCGTGGCGCTGAGCGGAGTGTTCTCCAGCGCGATGAAGGGCCAGTGCACCGCGAAGCCGGACCTGCCCGGGCAGCCGCTGCCCCTCCGGATCGAGGTGCCCGCGCTTCCCGCGCGCGGCGGCGCCGACCTCGTACGGGCTCTGTTCGAGCCGCTCGGCTGGACGGTGACGGTCGAGGCCGTGGCGCTGGACAGTGAGTTCCCCGAGTGGGGCGACTCGCGGTATGTGCGCCTCGTCCTGGAGTCGACGGAGCTCACGCTCGCCGAGGCCCTGCGCCACCTCTATGTACTTCTCCCGGTGCTCGACGACGCCAAGCACTACTGGGTGTCGTCCGACGAGGTCGACAAGCTGCTGCGGGCCGGTGAAGGCTGGCTGCCGGACCACCCGGAGCAGAAGCTGATCACCAGCCGGTATCTCTCGCGCCGCTGGTCGCTGACCCGTGAGGCGATGGAGCGGCTGGAGCTGGTGCGGCTCGCCGAGGCCGACGACAGTGACGTCGAGGAGATCGACAACGCCGTCGAGGAGGAGACGGAGGCCGAGGAGAAGCCGGCGCCTCTGGCCGTGCAGCGCCGGGACGCGATCATCACCGCGCTCAAGGCGTCCGGGGCCGCTCGCGTCCTCGATCTCGGCTGCGGACAGGGCCAGTTGGTGCAGGCGCTGCTCAAGGACACGCGGTTCACCGAGATCGTCGGTGTCGATGTGTCGATGCGCGCGCTCACCATCGCCTCGCGGCGGCTCAAGCTGGACCGGATGGGCGAGCGGCAGGCGTCGCGCGTCCAGCTCTTCCAGGGCTCGCTCGCCTACACCGACAACCGCCTCAAGGGGTACGACGCCGCCGTGCTCAGCGAGGTCGTCGAACACCTCGACCTGCCGCGGCTGCCCGCCCTGGAGTACGCGGTGTTCGGCTCCGCCCGCCCCAGGACGGTCCTCGTGACGACGCCGAACGTCGAGTACAACGTCCGCTGGGAGACCCTCCCGGCCGGACACTCCCGGCACGGCGACCACCGCTTCGAGTGGACGCGGGAGGAGTTCCGGGACTGGGCCGGGCGGGTCGCCGGGCGCCACGGCTATGACGTGGAGTTCGTACCCGTCGGACCCGACGATCCCGAGGTGGGCCCGCCCACCCAGATGGCCGTGTTCTCCCTGAGCACGGCCACACCGACCACGAAGGAGGAGAAGGCCGCATGACGGACGAGACCAAGAAGGCGCGCACCCTGCCCGTCACCGACCTCTCCCTCGTGGTGCTGATCGGCGCGTCGGGCTCGGGCAAGTCGACCTTCGCCCGCAAGCACTTCAAGCCGACCGAGGTCATCTCCAGCGACTTCTGCCGCGGCCTCGTCGCCGACGACGAGAACGACCAGAGCGCCAGCGGCGACGCCTTCGACGTACTCCACTACATCGCGGGCAAGCGGCTCGCGGCCGGCCGGCGAACCGTCGTGGACGCGACCAATGTTCAGCCGGAGAGCCGCCGCCAGCTGATCGACCTGGCCAAGAAGCACGACGTGCTGCCCATCGCGATCGTGCTGGACGTGCCGGAGGAGGTGTGCGCCAAGCGCAACGCCTCCCGCACCGACCGCGCCGACATGCCGCGCCGTGTCATCCAGCGCCACACCCGCGAACTCCGCCGCTCCCTGCGGCACTTGGAGCGCGAGGGCTTCCGCAAGGTGCACGTCCTGCGGGGCGTGGAGGAGATCGAGAGCGCCGAGGTCCGCACCGAGAAGCGCTTCAACGACCTGACCCACCTCACCGGCCCGTTCGACATCATCGGTGACATCCACGGCTGCGCCTCGGAGCTGGAGACACTGCTCGGCAAGCTCGGTTACGTCGACGGCGCGCACCCGGCGGGCCGGACGGCCGTCTTCGTCGGCGACCTCGTCGACCGCGGCCCGGACTCGCCCGGAGTGCTGCGCCGCGTGATGTCCATGGTCACCTCGGGCGACGCGCTGTGCGTGCCCGGCAACCACGAGAACAAGTACGGGCGTCACCTCAAGGGCCGCAAGGTCCAGCACACGCACGGCCTCGCCGAGACCATCGAGCAGATGGCGGACGAGAGCGACGAATTCCGGGCACAGGTACGGGAGTTCATCGACGGGCTCGTCAGCCACTACGTCCTCGACGGCGGTCGGCTGGTGGTCTGCCACGCCGGGCTGCCCGAGAAGTACCACGGCCGTACGTCGGGCCGGGTGCGCTCGCACGCGCTGTACGGGGACACGACGGGGGAGACCGACGAGTTCGGGCTGCCCGTGCGCTACCCGTGGGCGGAGGACTACCGGGGCAGGGCGGCCGTCGTCTACGGCCACACCCCGGTCCCGACGGCCACTTGGCTGAACAACACCATCTGCCTCGACACGGGTGCCGTGTTCGGCGGCAAGCTCACCGCGCTGCGCTGGCCGGAGCGCGAGCTCGTCGACGTACCGGCCGAGCAGGTCTGGTACGAGCCGACGAAGCCGCTGGCCTCCGAGGCGCCCGGCGGCCACGAGGGCCGTCCGCTGGACCTGGCGGACGTGCACGGACGGCGGGTCGTCGAGACGCGGCACGCCGGGCGGGTGTCGGTCCGCGAGGAGAACGCGGCGGCGGCCCTGGAGGTCATGAGCCGCTTCGCCGTGGACCCACGACTGCTCCCGTACCTGCCGCCGACCATGGCGCCCACCGCGACCTCGCACATCGAGGCCCGCGGCGGAGCCGCTGATGGATACTTCTTGGAGCACCCGGCCGAGGCCTTCGCGCAGTACAAGGAGGACGGGGTCGCCCGGGTCGTGTGCGAGGAGAAGCACATGGGCTCGCGGGCGGTGGCGCTGGTCTGCCGGGACGCGGGGGTGGCGCGCGAGCGGTTCGGCGTGGACGGGCCCACGGGCTCGCTGTACACGCGCACCGGCCGTCCCTTCTTCGACGACGCCGACGTCACCGAGGAGATCCTCGGCCGGCTGCGGGCCGCCGCGACCGAGGCGGGACTGTGGAAGGAACTCGAGACGGACTGGCTGCTGCTCGACGCCGAGTTGATGCCGTGGTCGCTCAAGGCGTCCGGGCTGCTGCGCAGTCAGTACGCGGCGGTCGGCGCCGCCGCCGGGGCCGTGTTCCCGGGGGCGCTGGCCGCGCTCGAAGGCGCCGCGGCGCGAGGTGTCGACGTGACCGGCCTGCTGGCCCGGCAGCGCGAACGGGCCGCCGACGCCTCGGCGTTCACCGACGCCTACCGGCGCTACTGCTGGACGACGGATGGCCTGGACGGCGTCCGCCTCGCCCCGTTCCAGATCCTCGCGGTCCAGGGCCGCAGCCTGGCCGGACTCCCGCACGACGAGCAGCTCGCCCTGCTCGACCGCCTCGTGGAGCACGACGGGACCGGTCTGCTGCAGACGACCCGACGGCTGTACGTCGACACCGGTGACCCGGAGTCGGTGCGGGCCGGTATCGACTGGTGGCTGGAGATGACCGGCCGCGGCGGCGAGGGCATGGTCGTCAAGCCGGTGGGCGCGGTGGTGCGCACCGAGCAGGGCCGCTTGGTCCAGCCCGGCATCAAGTGCCGGGGCCGCGAGTACCTGCGGATCATCTACGGACCGGAGTACACCCGTCCGGAGAACCTCGCGCGGCTGCGGGGGCGTTTCCTGAACCACAAGCGGTCGCTGGCGATCCGGGAGTACGCGCTGGGGTTGGAGGCGCTGGACCGGCTCGCGGAGGGTGAGCCGCTGTGGCGGGTGCACGAGGCGGTGTTCGGGGTGCTGGCGCTGGAGTCGGAGCCGGTGGATCCACGCCTGTGAGTCTTTCGCCCCCGCCGCCCCTACCCGTCCCATCCGTTCCTGGGGCTCCGCCCCAGACCCCGTAGGTGCGTTCTTTGACTGCGGGTGGGTGGGGGCTTGTCGCGCAGTTCCCCGCGCCCCTTAAGGGGCGCGGGGAACTGCGCAATCTTTTAGCGCGCGTCGTGTCACCCCACCAACCGCAACCGAACCCCCGCCACCCCCACCCGCACCGTCTGCCCCCACACCAGCTGCACCGCGTCCCCCTCCATCCCGTCCCCGAACGCGATGAGCCGGTCCGACTCCACGGTGAGGGACAGCTGTGCGGACGCGGTGAGTTCGCCGGATACGAGTGAGGTGCCGGTGGCCGGTGACGGCCAGGCCTCGCGGACGAACCAGAGGAGGCGTTCGTCCGTGGGGCCCGGCAGCGGCACGGTGCCGCCCCGCTCCTGCCAGACCGAGCGGAGCCAGCCGCTGGCCCCCGTCCCGGTGCCCACGAGGACACCGGAGGAGGCCTGGGGCTCGACGGCACCCCCGTACTCGTCGAGCCCCAGTCGATAGCGGGCCGTCTGATGGCCCGCGGCTCCCAGGTAGATCTCGTTGAGCGCGACCAGCCGTTGGGTGTCGTCCGCGACCGCCTCGACCATGGTCAGCTCGTCGGCACGGCCCCCGTGCGCGGAGGCGAGCAGTGCGCCCGCGTCCCGGGGGCGGTGCCGGACCAGCACCCCCGGATTGCGCCCGGGGTCGGCGTCGATTCCCACCACCGGCTGCCCCGCCAGGTACTTGGCCACGTTCGCGACCAGTCCGTCCTGCCCGACCACGACCACGACGTCCTCCGGCGCGAAGAGGAAACGGTCCAAGTCCCCGCGCTCCACGCGCGCCTGACGCCATGTCATCGGCACTGCGGACACCACCTCGGCCAGCGCCTCCCGGGCCCGCCGGTGCCGCTCGGCCACCTCCTCGATGTCCCGGCCCCGGGAGGAGAGGAAGAACGCCGCCTGCCCGTGTGTCCCGTGCCGGGCCACCAACTCCTCGTACTCCGTGGTGCGATGGACGAGGACGACCCGCGGGGCGAGACTCACGCCGGTTCTCCGGAGGCTCCGTTGCCCAGCTTGGCGAGCAGGCCTGTCAGGACGTCCGGCGACACCGTCAGGCTCTCGATGCGCGGCAGGTTCTCCGCGAGCCGGGTGCCGGTCAGGGCGTGCAGCGTGGCGACGTCCGCGTCCCCGTGGACCCGCAGCCAGGCCGCCTGCGCCTCGGCCCGTGCCTCGCCGACCTCCCGAGCGGCCTGCGCCTCGGCCCCGGCGAGCCGCACCTTACGGGTGGCCTCGGCCTCGGCGAGCCGCAGCGACCGGGTGGCCTCCGCCTCCGCGAGGCGCACCGTGCGCGCCGCCTCCGCCCCGGCGCGCACCGCGTCCGCCGCCGCGTGCTCCTCCGCCTCGCGCCGCGCGTTGGTCCCGCGCTGGTCGACCAACTGCTCCTCGCGCCGGACGAGTTCGATCTGGCTGGCGAGTTCGTTCTCGGCGATGGCGCGCTCCCGCTCGACGGCGACGGCACGGCGTTCGTACGTCGCCTTGTCCGCCTCCTGCTGGATCAGCTCGCGGGCGGGAGTGCGCAGCGCCCGCTCCACCTCGGGCTCCGGGCGCAACGCGACGACCCGTACGGCCACCACCTCGATCCCCGTCGCGGGCAGCCGGGGTTCGGCGTCGAGACCGCCCGCGACCCGTTCCCGTACCGCCGCGACGCCGTCGACCAGGGCGGCCGCCAGCGACGTACGGGCCAGCACGTCCAGCGCGTGCTGCTGGGCCGTCTCGGTCAGCAGCCCCGCCAGCTGCTCCAGGGGGGTGCCGCGCCAGGCGCCCGTGTCGGGGTCGATGGAGAAGTCGAGGCGCGCGGCCGCGATCGCGGGATCGCTGATCCGGTAGGTGACGGTCGCCTGCACCGCCACGTCCTGGAAGTCGGACGTACGGGCATGGAAGGTCATGGCCAACTCGCGGTCGTCGACCGGGACTTCGGAGAGCGCGGCGGTCAGGGAGCGGTACCAGAAGCTGAGCCCCGGGCCGTCGTGCACCAGGCGGCCCGAACGGTGGTGCCGTACATGGGCGGTCGGCGCCCCGCGCAGATGGCGCCAGCCGAGACGCCGGGTGATGTCGGCCATGAGTACCCCCTTGTCGCCGGGTGGTCCCGGCGACCCCTCGTTCATCGTTGTCGTCAGTAAGACGATAATGGTTCGGTCCACTTATCGTCAAGGGGACGAAATGAAAGAGGCCCGGGTCGGTCGATCAGCGGGTGAACGGGCGTTTGGATGGTCAGGATGGAGGCATGGGATTCCATGTCGACTCCGAGGCCGGGCGGCTGCGCCGCGTCATCCTGCACCGACCGGATCTTGAGCTCAAAAGGCTCACCCCCAGCAACAAGGACGCCCTCCTCTTCGACGATGTGCTGTGGGTGCGCCGGGCGCGCGCGGAGCACGACGGGTTCGCGGACGTGCTGCGCGACCGCGGGGTCACTGTCCACCTCTTCGGTGATCTGCTCACCGAGGCCCTGGAGATCCCGGCGGCCAGATCGCTCGTCCTGGACCGCGTCTTCGACGAGAAGGAGTACGGGCCGCTCGCCACCGACCATCTGAGAGCCTCCTTCGAGACCCTGCCCGCCCCGGAACTGGCGTCCGTGCTGGTCGGCGGCATGACCAAGCGGGAGTTCCTGGACGCGCACGAGGAGCCGACCTCCGTGCGCTTCCATGTCATGGACCTCGACGACTTCCTGCTCAGGCCGCTGCCCAACCACCTCTTCACCCGGGACACCTCCGCCTGGATCTACGACGGGGTCTCCATCAATGCCATGCGCTGGCCGGCCCGGCAGCGCGAGACCGTGCACTTCGAGGCGATCTACCGGCACCATCCGCTCTTCCGCGACGAGACCTTCAACCTCTGGTCGGAGGGGCAGGCCGACTATCCGTCCACCATCGAGGGCGGTGACGTGCTCGTCATCGGCAACGGCGCGGTGCTCATCGGCATGAGCGAGCGGACCACGCCACAGGCCGTGGAGATGCTCGCGCACAAGCTGTTCGCCGCCGGGTCCGCGCGCACCATCGTGGCGCTCGACATGCCCAAGCGGCGGGCCCTCATGCATCTCGACACCGTGATGACGATGGTCGACGGCGACATCTTCACGCAGTACGCGGGGCTCGGCATGCTCCGCTCGTACACCATCGAACCGGGCGCCGGGGAGAAGGAGTTGAAGGTCACCGACCATCCGCCGGAGCACATGCACCGGGCGATCGCCGCGGCGCTGGGGCTGAGCGAGATTCGGGTGCTCACCGCCACGCAGGATGTGCATGCGGCGGAGCGGGAGCAGTGGGACGACGGGTGCAATGTCCTTGCGGTGGAGCCGGGGGTGGTCGTGGCGTATGAGCGGAACTCGACGACCAATACGCATCTGCGGAAGCAGGGGATCGAGGTGATCGAGATTCCTGGGAGTGAGCTGGGGCGGGGGAGGGGTGGGCCTCGGTGTATGAGCTGCCCGGTGGAGAGGGATGCCGTGGGGGCTTGATGTCGGGTGCCGGCCGGTGGGGGCTGGTCGCGCCCACGCGGCGGAGCCGCATATGTCACAGCCCCGCGCCCCTGACGGGGCGCTGATGCTCCCGGTCCCCGAATAGGTGCCGTATAGAAATGTGGGCGATCGTATAGACTTCCAATCGTTCCCTTGTTCGCCCACGTCCTCGTACCCCTGGAGCGCTCCCCATGGCGACAGTCCCGACCGCCCTCGCCGGCCGCCACTTCCTCAAGGAGCTGGACTTCACGGAGGGTGAGTTCCGCGGTTTGATCGAGCTGGCCGCCGAGCTGAAGGCGGCCAAGAAGGCCGGGGCCGAGACCCAGTACCTGCGGGGCAAGAACGTCGCGCTGATCTTCGAGAAGACCTCGACCCGAACGCGCTGCTCGTTCGAGGTCGCCGCCGCCGACCAGGGCGCCTCGACGACGTACCTCGACCCCTCCGGCTCGCAGATCGGGCACAAGGAGTCCGTGCGGGACACCGCGCGCGTCCTCGGCCGGATGTTCGACGCGATCGAGTACCGCGGGGACAGCCAGGCCGCGATCGAGGAGCTCGCGGCGTACGCGGGTGTGCCCGTCTACAACGGCCTCACGGACGACTGGCATCCCACCCAGATGCTCGCGGACGTGCTCACCATGACCGAGCACGTCGACAAAGACATCTACAACGACGGCGTCGTCTTCGCGTACCTCGGCGATGCCCGCTTCAACATGGGCAACTCCTACCTGATCACTGGTGCCCTGCTGGGCATGGACGTGCGGATCGTCGCGCCCAAGGCGTACTGGCCCGCTGACGAGGTCGTCGCCCGGGCGCGTGAGCTGGCCGAGGACAGCGGGGCCGTCATCACCCTCACCGAGGACGTCGCGGAGGGCGTCCGGGGCGCCGACTTCGTCGCGACCGACGTCTGGGTCTCCATGGGCGAGCCCAAGGAGGTCTGGGACGAGCGGATCGCGGCCCTCGCGCCGTACGCGGTGACCATGGACATCCTGCGCGCCACCGGCAACCCGGCCGTGAAGTTCCTGCACTGCCTCCCGGCCTTCCATGACCTGGGCACCAAGGTCGGCCGCGAGATCTACGAGACCCACGGGCTCGACTCCCTCGAGGTCACCGACGAGGTCTTCGAGTCGGCGCACTCGATCGTCTTCGACCAGGCGGAGAACCGGCTGCACACCATCAAGGCGATCATGGTCGCGACGCTGGCCTGATGGCCTGAACGCGGTCCCAGCAGGCCTTATGCTGACCGGCGGCCCGGAGCCAGCCCTTCCCGCGCTGCGGCACCGTCCGGGTGCCGCTCTACCCCGTCGTACCGCTGCTCGGCGTGGGCTTCTGCCTCTATCTGATGTACGAGACGGGCTGGACGACCTGGATTCCTGGCGGCCGGATTCCTCGTGTACGTCCTCTACGGGCGCCGTCATTCCCGGCTGGCCGAGGCCGGGGCTAGGCGGGCCGTCGCTGCGGAGGAACCACAGGCAGCCTGAACCAGACCGCCTTGCCGGAGTCGGTGGGCCGGTGGCCGCAGGACGAGCTGAGGGCGCGGATCAGCAGGAGACCGCGCCCGTGCTCCTGCCAGGGGTCGGGGTGGCCGACCGGGTGGGGGAGTGTGAGATCGGCGGGCGGCGCCGGGTCCGGGTCGTGCACCTCGACCCGGCAGCCGCTCGGCAGCAGCTCCACGACCAGCTCTATGGGGCCGTCGCCCGCGGCGTGCTCCACGGCGTTGGCGACCAGTTCCGCCGTGAGCAGCTCAGCGGTGTCGCTGTCCGCCGCGTGCTCCACCTCTGCCAGCGCCGTGCGGACCAGGGCGCGGGCGACGGGCACGGCCGCGACGGTGTGCGGCAGTGCGATGCGCCAGGAGGCGGGGGCGGGGGTGTCGTGCAAGGCGAGTCCGTTCATGAGCAGGCTGTCCTGCTTTCAACTTTAGAAATGGTACGGCGCGGCCGGACAGAGGCGCTCGGCGGGCGCTGTCCGGGTCGTTCGGTGGGCGTTCCGCCGGGACCTTCGGCCCGGCATGAGGCTGTGTACCCAGGTGAACGGTCCGTCTCCCGCGAGGTGCTCCCGCTGTTACGGGGCTATCGAGGACCCGTGACTCGGTGACGGGAAACGGTCATTTCGCGACAGGCCTATCGCGCACTCATGACGACAGTCACAGATGAGTGATAGCTTCGAGGGGTAGTCGCAGAGCGCCGCCCCCGCCCGAGGAGGCCGCACGTCATGAGTCCCTTCACCGGCTCCGCCGCCCGCACCCCTGACTGGCAGCACCTGAGGTGCGAGCTCGCCGACGGGGTCGCCACGGTCACCCTGGCCCGCCCCGAGAAACTCAACGCGCTCACCTTCGGCGCCTACGCCGACCTGCGCGATCTGCTCGCCGAGCTGTCCCGGGAGCGATCCGTCCGCGCCCTGGTGCTGGCCGGCGAGGGACGCGGTTTCTGCTCCGGCGGCGACGTCGACGAGATCATCGGCGCGACCCTCTCCATGGACACCGCCCAGCTCCTCGACTTCAACCGGATGACCGGGCAGGTCGTCCGGGCCGTACGGGAATGCCCGTTCCCGGTGATCGCGGCGGTGCACGGGGTGGCGGCGGGCGCCGGAGCCGTGCTCGCGCTCGCCGCCGACTTCCGGGTGGCCGACCCGAGCGCCCGCTTCTCCTTCCTCTTCACCCGCGTCGGGCTGTCCGGCGGCGACATGGGCGCGGCCTATCTGCTGCCCCGGGTCGTCGGCCTGGGCCATGCGACCCGGCTGCTGATGCTCGGCGAACCGGTGCGCGCGCCCGAGGCCGAGCGGATCGGCCTGATCAGTGAACTCGCCGACGAGGGCAGCGCCGACGAGGCCGCCCAGCGGCTGGCCCGCCGCCTCGCCGAGGGCCCGGCCCTCGCCTACGCCCAGACCAAGGCCCTGCTCACCGCCGAACTGGACATGCCGCTCGCCGCCTCCGTCGAACTCGACGCCTCGACCCAGGCCCTCCTGATGAACGGCGAGGACTACGCCGAGTTCCACGCCGCCTTCACGGAGAAGCGGTCGCCGAAGTGGCGGGGGAGGTGAGCACGGGATGCGCGTGGGTGAGCAGGCGATGCGCGTGGGTGCGAGTGCGATGCGCGTCGCGGTGATCGGTGGCGGACCCGGTGGCCTCTACGCCGCCGCCCTTCTCAAGCGTCTCGACCCCGGCCGCGAGGTCACCGTCTGGGAGCGCAACGCCCCCGACGACACGTTCGGCTTCGGCGTGGTCCTCTCCGACGAGACGCTCGGCGGCATCGAGCACGCCGACCCGGCCGTGTACGCGGCGCTCCAGGACGAGTTCGTACGCTGGGACGACATCGACATCGTGCACCGCGGAGTGCGCCACACCTCCGGCGGCCACGGCTTCGCGGCGCTCGGCCGGCGCCGGCTCCTGGAGATCCTGCACGAACGCTGCGACTCGCTCGGCGTCGAGCTGCGCTTCCGCGCCGAGGCCCCGCCGGTGGCCGACCTGATGACGGCGTACGACCTCGTGGTCGCCGCCGACGGCGTGCACAGCCTCACGCGCGCGGCGTACGCGGAGGTGTTCGGGCCGTCCGTCGAGGAGCACCGCTGCCGTTACATCTGGCTCGCCGCCGACTTCGCCTTCGACGCCTTCCGCTTCGAGATCGCCGAGACCGAGCACGGCGTGATGCAACTGCACGGCTACCCCTTCGCGGCCGATGCCTCCACCGTCATCATCGAGATGCGCGAAGAGGTCTGGCGGGCGGCCGGGTTCGCGGACCTCGACGAGGAGGAGTCCGTCGAACGGTGCGGCAAGATCTTCGCGGACGCGCTCGGCGGGCGGCAGCTGCGGTCCAACGCCTCGGCCTGGACCACCTTCCGGACGGTGGTCAACGACCGCTGGTCGCACGGGAATCTGGTCCTCCTCGGCGACGCCGCCCACACCGCCCACTTCTCCATCGGCTCCGGCACGAAGCTCGCCGTCGAGGACGCGCTGGCGCTGGCCGCCTGCCTGGAGGAACGGCCCGGCCTCGAAGAGGCACTTCTCGCGTACGAGGAGGAGCGGCGCCCGGTCGTCGCGTCCACGCAGCGGGCGGCGCGCGCCAGCCTGGAGTGGTTCGAGAACCTGGGGCGCTATCTCGACCAGCCCGCCCGCCAGTTCGCCTTCAACCTCCTCACCCGCAGCCGCCGCGTCACGCACGAGAACCTGCGGCTGCGCGACGCGCACTTCACCGCGGCGGTCGAGCGCGAGTTCGGCTGCCCGCCCGGCACCCCGCCGATGTTCACGCCGCTGAGACTGCGCGGCCTGAGGCTGCGCAACCGCGTCGTCGTCTCGCCCATGGACATGTACTCGGCCGTGGACGGCGTCCCCGGCGACTTCCACCTGGTCCATCTGGGCGCACGGGCACTCGGCGGGGCCGGACTGGTGATGACCGAGATGGTGTGCGTGAGCCCCGAGGGCCGCATCACACCCGGCTGCGCGGGGCTCTACACACCCCGGCAGGCCGAGTCCTGGCGGCGGATCACCGACTTCGTGCACCGGCAGGCACCGGGCACCGCGATCGGCATCCAGCTCGGCCATTCCGGCCGCAAGGGTTCGACGAAGCTGATGTGGGAGGGCATCGACGAGCCATTGGAGGACGGCAACTGGCCGCTCGTGGCCGCCTCCCCGATCCCGTACAAGCCGGAGAGCCAGCCACCCCGCGCACTGTCCCGCGCCCAACTCACCGATCTGCGCGAGCAGTTCACGGCAGCCGCCTGGCGCGCCGCGCGCTGCGGCTTCGATCTGCTCGAACTGCACTGCGCGCACGGCTACTTGCTTTCCGGCTTCCTCTCGCCGCTGACCAATCGGCGCACCGACGCCTACGGCGGCTCGCTCACGAAGCGGTTGCGGTTCCCGCTCGAAGTCTTCGACGCCGTACGGGCCGTGTGGCCCGAGGAACGGCCCATGACCGTCCGTATCTCCGCCACCGACTGGGCCGACGGCGGCACCACCGGGGACGACGCCGTCGAGATCGCGCGGGCCTTCGCCGCGCACGGCGCCGACGCGGTCGACGTGTCGACGGGCCAGGTGGTGGCGGACGAGCACCCCGAGTACGGGCGGTCGTACCAGACGCCGTACGCGGACCGGATCCGCCACGAGACCGGCCTTCCCGTGATCGCCGTCGGCGCGATCTCCTCCTGGGACGACGTCAACTCCCTGATCCTGGCAGGACGTACGGACCTGTGCGCGCTCGCCCGGCCGCATCTGTACGACCCGAACTGGACGCTGCACGCGGCGGCCGAGCAGGGGTACGAGGGTCCCGGTGTCGCCTGGCCGATGCCCTACCGGGCGGGCAGCCGGCGCCCGCAGACCGGACGCACCGACGCCCCCAAACCCCGGCTTTCACTGGGGACTTGAGGGCGTCACACGTAAGTCGTAGCCGTACGTACAGGGAGTGGCTACGACAGGTCGGCCATCCCGGCCGTCAGCGTCGAACCGTCCGCCGGGTCGACCAGGATGAACGCGCCCGTGCGGCGGGAGTCGGCGTAGTCGTCGAGCGCCAGCGGCTCGGCGGTGCGCAGGGTGATCCTGCCGAGATCGTTCGCGGTCAGCTCCAGGGCGTCACCCAGGTCCTTGACGATCGCCTTCACGGTCCGCGTCGTGTGCTTGACCAGCACCCGGTCACCGACCCGCAGCGCACGGTCGGCCAGATGGCAGACGGCCGCCCGGACGTCCTGCGTGAGCGCCGGCGCGTCGGGACCGGCGGTGATCATGTCGCCGCGCGAGACATCGCGCTGGTCGGCCAGGCGTAGCGTCAGCGACTGGGGCGCGTACGCCATGTCCGCGTCGTTGCCGAGTACGTCGATGCCGATGATCTCGGAGGTCTCACCGGACGGGTGGACCGTGACACGGTCGCCGACGCGCAGCTGGCCGGAGACCAACTGGCCCGCGTAGTGGCGGACTTCGTCGTGCCGGATCACGTACTGCACCGGGAAGCGCGCCGGCGCGTCGGCGGTCTCGGCGGCGACCGGAACCGTCTCCAGGAACTCCAGCAGCGCCGGTCCCGCGTACCAGTCCATGTGCGCAGAGCGGTCGACCACGTTGTCGCCGCACAGCGCGGAGACCGGGATCGGGGTGAAGCCGGGCAGGCCCAACTCCGCGGCGTGGCCCGCGAAGTCCTCGACGATGCGGTCGAACTCCTTCTCCTCGTACCCGACGAGGTCCATCTTGTTGACGGCGAGGACGACGCGCGGGACGCGCAGCAGCGCGGCGATCGCGGCGTGCCGGCGGGTCTGCTCGACCACGCCGTTGCGCGCGTCGACGAGGATGATCGCCAGCTCGGCGGTGGACGCGCCGGTGACCATGTTGCGGGTGTACTGCACGTGGCCGGGCGTGTCGGCGAGGATGAACCGGCGGCGGGGCGTGGCGAAGTAGCGGTAGGCCACGTCGATGGTGATGCCCTGCTCGCGCTCGGCGCGCAGGCCGTCGGTGAGCAGCGCGAGGTCGGGGGCGTCCTGGCCACGGCTCTGCGAGACCCGCGCCACGGCCTCCAGCTGGTCGGTGAGGACCGACTTGGAGTCGTGCAGCAGGCGTCCGACGAGGGTGGACTTGCCGTCGTCGACCGACCCGGCGGTGGCGAACCGCAGAGTGTCAATGGTGGCCTCGGCCATGGCTTTCATGACGGTCATGGCTAGAAGTACCCCTCGCGCTTGCGGTCTTCCATTGCGGCCTCGGAGAGCTTGTCGTCGGCGCGGGTGGCACCGCGCTCGGTCAGCCGGGAGGCGGCGATCTCCGTGATCACGGCGTCGAGCGTGCTCGCGTCCGAATCGACCGCACCCGTGCAGGACATGTCACCGACCGTCCGATACCGCACCTGCCGCTTCTCGACGGTCTCGCCGGCCTTGGGGCCGCCCCAGTCACCGGCGGTCAGCCACATGCCACCCCGCTGGAACACCTCACGCTCGTGGGCGAAGTAGATCTCGGGCAGCTCGATGTGCTCGCGGGCGATGTACTGCCACACATCCAGCTCGGTCCAGTTGGACAGAGGGAAGACGCGGACGTGTTCGCCGGGCGCGTGCCGGCCGTTGTAGAGCTGCCACAGCTCCGGCCGCTGCCGTCGCGGATCCCACTGGGAGAACTCGTCGCGCAGCGAGAACACGCGTTCCTTGGCGCGGGCCTTCTCCTCGTCCCGGCGGCCGCCGCCGAACACGGCGTCGAAGCGCTCGGACTGGATCTTCTCGGTCAGCGGGAGGGTCTGCAGGGGGTTGCGGGTGCCGTCGGGGCGTTCGCGCAGCACACCGCGGTCGATGTAGTCCTGGACGGAGGCCACATGGAGCCGCAACCCATGGGCGGCCACCACACGGTCCCGGTACTCGAGGACCTCGGGGAAGTTGTGTCCGGTGTCCACATGCAGCAGGGAGAACGGCACCGGCGCGGGCGTGAACGCCTTCAGCGCCAGATGCAGCATGACGATCGAGTCCTTGCCGCCGGAGAACAGGATCACCGGCCGCTCGAACTCCCCCGCCACCTCACGGAAGATGTGCACCGCCTCGGACTCCAACGCGTCCAGATGCGAGAGCGCGAAGGTCCGCCCGGTCACCGCCGACCTCACACGAGCCCCCTCGCCGCCAGCACCGAATACACCGACCCGGCCGATTCCTCCGGTGTCTGCGACTGCGTCTCCAGCGTGAGTGCCGGGTCCACCGGCGGCTCGTACGGGTCGTCGACGCCGGTCAGGCCCTTCAGCTGCCCGGCGGCCTGGCGTGCGTACAGCCCCTTCACGTCCCGCTCGCTGCACACCTCGACCGGCGTGGCGACATGCACCTCGAAGTACGGCGTCCCGCTCGCCTCGTGCCGCTTGCGCACCGCCTCGCGGCTGTCGGCGTACGGCGCGATGACCGGCACCACGGCGAGCACGCCGTTGCGCGCGAGGACCTCGGCGACCAGGCCGATGCGCTGCACGTTGGTGTTGCGGTCCTCGCGGGAGAAGCCGAGCCCGGCGGAGAGGAAGCGGCGGATCTCGTCACCGTCGAGGACCTCCACGCGGTGCCCCTCCGACCGCAGTCGGCCGGCGAGGACGCGGGCGATCGTGGTCTTGCCCGCGCTCGGCAGCCCGGTGAGCCAGACCGTGGCTCCCTGAGCCCTGGACGTGCTGGTCATGCGTGCGTTCCTTTCGCGGCACCGGTCAGGCGCGCTTGTTCGTGAAGTTCGGTGAAGAGGGCTTCCCAGCGGTGGTGGACGGCATCCGGGCCGTACGAGGCGGCGGTGAGGACGGCGGCGACACCCATGGCCGCGCGCAGCCGCTCGTCGGCCATCAGCCTGGCCATCGCGTCGGCGAGCGCGTCCGGGTCCTCGGGCGGAACCAACAGACCGTCGACTCCGTGTGTGAGTACGTCCGCCGGGCCGGTCGGGCAGTCGAAGCTCACCACCGGCAGGGAGTGGCTCATCGCCTCGATCATCACCATCGGCAGTCCTTCGAAACGTGAACTGAGCACGTAGAAGGAGGCCTTGGCGAGCTCGTCGTCCAGCCGGTCGGTGTGTCCCATCAGGAACACGTGGTTGTAGAGGTGGTGTTCCTCGATAAGAGCGCGCAGCTTGGCCTTCTTCTCGCCGCTGCCGTAGATCCTCAACTGCCAGTCCGGGTACGACTCGACGAGCTTCGCCCAGGCCGGGATCAGCATGTCGAAGCCCTTCTGCGGGAAAAGCCGGCCGGCCGCCACCGCGATCTTCGACTGGGGGAGGGCGGGCACCTGGTCGAGCGAGTGGACGGCGTTGGGGATACGGACGACCCGGGTGCCGGGCAGCAGGCCCTCGTACTCCTCACGGTCGCGCTCGGTGAGGACGGCGACCGCGTCGAGGCGCGGGTAGGTCTCGCGGATGCGCTGCTGTACGTCCCGTTTGTGCGTGCCGTGGTTCATGTGCTCCTGCGCGACCCGGACCACACCGCCTGTGGCGTGCTCGGCGGCCAGGAAGTTCAGCGCGGGCCGTGTGGTGACGAGGACGCCGCCGGTCAACGTACGCATGTAGGCGATGAGCCGGCCCTCGACGTACCGGTTGAAGTAGCGGTAGCCGAACTCGCCCGCCGGGATGTGCCTGGCGGGCTGGTCCAGGAGCCGGCCGCGGCGGCGGTCGCGCCAGCGGCCCACGAGGCCGCCGGGCGGAACGTACGCGCTCTCGCGCAGGTCGACGACCGTGGAGACCTTCACCCGCGGATCGAGCGGGAACTGGATGTCGTCCCGGCGGCGCACCGCGCTCACCAGCTCGACGTCCCAGCCCGCGGCCACCAGGGAGTTGGCCTGGTTCATCACCGTACGGATGGTGCCGCCGCGACCGTACGCGTGCAGCAGCAAGTAGCGCACCTTCGGGCGGGGTTGACGATCCGTCATACCGCAGCCCCCGTACGGCACTCCAGGGAGAGGTTGTCCTTGACCGTGTAGTACGGGCGCACGCTCAGGCCCTGTGTGCGCTGCTCCGGATACACCATGATCTTCTTCTTGTCGCAGATGTCGTCGAGCCGGCGTCCGGCGCGCAACTCGACATTCCCGTCGGTGAGATGGATGTCCCACTCCTCGACGCCGGCACAGTCGGTGGCGGCGAGATCGGCGACGGGCAGCTCGCTCTCGAAGCGGGCGCCGTCGACGCGCGCCGCGTATCCAAGGCGCTGGTCGGTGCGGGCGCGGCGGGTGAGGAGCAGCCGCCACGAGCCCTCGGCGGGGCGGCCGTGGATGCGTCCGACGAGTCTGATGTACCCGTCGCGGGGCCAGACCTCGTCTATCTCGGCGTGCGGCTTCACGAGCTGTAACCCCACGCCCTGCACATCGGCCGGAGGAGCTCCGGTATCTCGTCCTCGGTGGGCAGCGCCCGCCCGGCCTGCACGCTGCCGGTCCTGATCTTGTCGCGCCAGTCACCGAGGCCCTTGACGACCTGTGTGTCGTCCTTCCGGCCGTACTCCAGCATGGCCGGCTCGAAGTCGAGGTCGAGGAACATGCACAGCTGCCGCATCTCCTTCTCGGGGTCGGCGGTGATGTCCTCGTAGCGCACGGTGTGCCCACCGGTGAGGTCCTTGCGCGCGTTGTCGACGGCCTTCATGTAGCGCAGCGCGTCGGCGGCGGCCTCGTCGTACGACCGCTTGTCGGGGTCGCCCTCGTGCCAGGACTGGGCGATGGAGACGGGGTGGCGCAGCAGGAAGACGAACCGGGCGTCGGGCCAGCAGTCACTGATGCGCCGGTGGACGAAGGCGTTGCTCGGCGTCTTCTCGACGATGAAGTCCTTGCCGGACCTGACCAGTTCCCGGTGCATGACCCGGTCCCACAGCAGGTGTTCCAGGTCGCCGCGCTCCAGGTCGAGGGCGCTCATGGCGCGCTGCGAGAGCTTGCTGCCGTGGTCGACCTCCAAGCGGCGGATGTGCAGCTCGTGCGGGGAGTGCAGCCGCGAGTGGGCGTTGAGAAGCATCCGCAGCAGGGTCGAGCCGGAGCGCACGGGCGACATGATGAAGACCGGCTGCCGCAGCAGCCGGTCCGTTTCGAGGTCCTCCGGGGCGGGACATCGGTATACCGGCGTGGGCCGCTTGGCGGGTTTTGTCGCCGAGGCCGTCTTCTTCGACTGTGGCGGGGCGGCGGGGACCGCCCTGCGCACCTGGAGGCCGGTGGTGGCGGTGAGCGCCCGGTTCAGATTGCGCATCAGACTCATGCGTCCCGACCGTAGGTAAGAAATCTGAGAAGACGGACGGAGGAGCCTGAGGGTTCTCTTAGCGCTGTCTGATGTGACCTAAATCACGTTTCTTTGGAGGGGGAGGCCGCCTCCGGACGCTCGGCGAAGACCGCCCCCGCGTCCCGCAGCCGCTCGTGCAGCGCCCGGAAGACGGCGGCCGAGCGGGCGCCCGGCCAGTCCTGGGGCAGTAGCGCGGCGGGCAGTCCCGGGTCGGCGTACGGGAGGTGGCGCCAGGAGTCGAGGGCGAGCAGATAGTCGCGGTAGGCCTGTTCGTCAGGGGTGTCCGCGCGCCGCTCCCAGGCGTGCAGCACGGGCGCGTGCTGGTCGAGGAACTCCTCGTGCTCCTTGGCGATCGCGGCCAGGTCCCACCAGCGCGCGACCGCTTCCGCCGTCGCCGCGAAGCCCAGGTGCTCCCCGCGGAACAGCTCCACGTACGGATCGAGCCGCAGCCGCTCCAGGGTGTGCCGCGTCTCCTCGTAGAGCCGCGCCGGGGCGAGCCACACTCCGGGGGCCGCCGTCCCGAAGCCGAGACCGGCGAGCCGTGAGCGCAGCACGTGCCGCTTCTGGCGCTCGGACTCCGGCACGGAGAACACGGCGAGCACCCAGCCGTCGTCCTCGGGAGGTGCCGTCGCGTACACCCGCCGGTCGCCGTCGTCGAGCAGCTGCCGCGCGTCCGGCGACAGCGCGTACCCGGCCGCGCCGGACGCCGTGCGCGCCGGCTCCAGGAGGCCGCGGCGCTTGAGCCGGGACACCGACGACCGTACGGAGGGCGCGTCGACGCCGACCGCGGCGAGAAGCCGGATCAACTCGGCCACCGGCACGGGGCCGGGCATGAAGCGGCCGTACGCGCCGTAGAACGTCACGATGAGGGACCGGGGGGCGTGCTGCTCTGACACGTTGATCACTCTAGTGCTCGAAGATCACTTGGGGCCGCCGCCTGTGGACAAGTCACCCTCCGGCGCGGGCGGCGACGGTGCGTCCGGCTCCCGCAGCCGGAATCGCTGGAGCTTCCCCGTCGCGGTGCGCGGCAGCGCGTCCAGGAAGACGAACTCGCGGGGGCATTTGTAGGGTGCCAGCTCGGCCTTGAGGAAGGCGCGCAGCGCCTCCGTGTCCTTGCGCGCACCGGGCCGCAGTACCGCGTAGGCCACCACGACCTGCCCGCGCGACTCGTCCGCCTGTCCCACGACCGCCGTCTCGACCACGTCCGGGTGACGCAGCAGCGCGTCCTCGACCTCCGGGCCCGCGATGTTGTACCCCGCCGAGATGATCATGTCGTCGGCGCGGGCGACATAGCGGAAGTAGCCGTCGGGGTCGCGCACATAGGTGTCGCCGGTGATGTTCCAGCCACCGCGCACATAGTCCCGTTGCCGGGGGTCGGCGAGATAGCGGCAGCCGACCGGGCCGCGCACGGCGAGCAGCCCGGGCTCGCCGTCCGGCACCGGCGCTCCGTCGGCGTCGACCACGCGCGCGTGCCACCCCGGTACCGGGATGCCCGTGGTGCCGGGGCGGATGTGCTCGTCGGCGGCGGAAATGAAGATGTGCAGCAGCTCGGTGGCGCCGATGCCGTTGATGATGCGCAGCCCGGTGCGGGTGTGCCAGGCCCGCCAGGTCGCGGCGGGCAGGTTCTCGCCCGCGGACACACAGCGCCGCAGCGACCCGGTGTCGTGGTCCTCCAGCTCCGCCAGCATCGCCCGGTACGCGGTCGGCGCGGTGAACAGCACGGAGACGCGATGTTCGGCGATCGCCGGCAACAGCTGCTTGGGGCCCGCCTGTTCGAGCAGCAGGGAGCTGGCCCCGGCGCGCATCGGGAAGACGACGAGACCGCCGAGCCCGAAGGTGAAACCCAGCGGGGGACTGCCCGCGAAGACATCGTCCTCATGTGGCTGCAACACATGCTTCGAGAAGGTGTCCGCTATCGCCAACACATCACGGTGGAAGTGCATACAGCCTTTGGGCCGGCCGGTCGTGCCCGACGTGAACGCGATCAGCGCGACGTCGTCGGCGGCCGTGTCGGCGGCCTCGAACGGCTCGTCCGGCGCGCCGGTGATCCGCAGCAGCAGGTCGTCGGGCGCGTCACCGCCGTACGTGGTGACCCGCAGCCCTGGGATCTCCGCCTTGACCAGGTCGTCGACCGAACGGACGTCGCACAGCGCGTGCGTCACCCGGGCGATCTCGCACATCGTGGTCAGCTCGTGCGGCCGCTGCTGCGCCAGCACGGTGACGGCGACCGCGCCCGCCTTCAGCACCGCCAGCCAGCACGCGGCCAGCCACGGTGTGGTGGGGCCGCGCAGCAGCACCCGGTTGCCGGGGACGACGCCCAGTTCGGTGGTGAGCACATGGGCGATGCGGTCGACACGGTCGCGGAGCTGTCCGTACGTCCACAGGTCGCCGGACGTGGTGCGGAAGACGGGGCGCTCGGGGCGGGTCCGGTGGAGGAGCTCGGCGGCGCAGTTCAGCCGGTCGGGGTAGCGCAGCTCGGGCAGATCGAAGTGCAGCTCGGGCCACTGCGCCGGGGGCGGGAGGTGATCGCGCGGGAAGGTGTCGACGTGGGCCGAGGTAGTCGGCTCCAAGGTGTCCGAGCTGTCCATGGGGTCCATGGAGTCCATGGCGGTTCGCCCCCTTGCCTTCGTGGGCGTCGTGGTGGGCTCGCACCAGGAGCGTATCGTGTTGGTGACGACAGTCAACGGTCCGCGATAGCCTGGAGCCGCAACCCGGCAGCAGAGAGGACCGGCAATGACGGCATTCTCGCTCGATCCGGCACAGACCGCCTGGTGTGCCGAGCTGCGCATGCTGGCCGGTGAGCGGCTGGCCCCACTCGCGGAGAAGGCCGAGCCGGGCCACGTCAACCGCCCCCTCGTCGCCGAACTCGGCCGACTCGGCCTGCTCGCCCGCCTGTTCACCTCGGGCGCGCTCGACCTGTGCCTGATGCGCGAGTCGCTGGCCCAGACCTGCACGGAGGCCGAGACGGCGCTCGCCCTGCAGGGCCTGGGCGCGTATCCGGTCCACGCGTACGGCACCGGGGCTCAGCGGGACCGCTGGCTGACCGGCGTCCGCGACGGCACCACGGTGGCCGCCTTCGCGCTGAGCGAGCCCGGCGCGGGCTCCGACGCGGCCGCGCTGGCGCTCGGGGCGGCCGAGGACGGCCCCGACGGCTGGCGGCTCACCGGCGAGAAGTGCTGGATCTCCAACGCGCCCGAGGCCGACTTCTACACCGTGTTCGCGCGGACCACCCCCGGCGCCGGAGCCCGCGGCGTCACCGCCTTCCTCGTCCCCGCCGACCGCCCGGGCCTCACCGGCACCCCGCTCGACATGCTCTCGCCGCACCCCATCGGAGCCCTCGCCTTCGACTCCGTACCGGTGACGGCGGACGACGTGCTCGGGGAACCGGACCGCGGCTTCCGGGTGGCCATGCACACCCTCAACCTCTTCCGGCCGAGCGTGGGCGCCTTCGCGGTCGGCATGGCGCAGGCCGCTCTGGACGCGACCCTCGCGCACACGGCGGGGCGGGACGCGTTCGGCGGCAAGCTGAAGGACCTGCAGACGGTGGCCCACCAGGTCGCCGAGATGGCGCTGCGCACGGAGGCGGCCCGCCTGATGGTGTACGCGGCAGCGGCGGCGTACGACGAAGGGGCCCCCGGCGTACCCGGGCGAGCGGCGATGGCGAAGCTGCTGGCCACCGAGACGGCCCAGTACGTCGTCGACGCGGCAGTCCAGCTGCACGGCGCCCGCGCCCTGCGCCGCGGCCATCTCCTCGAACACCTCTACCGGGAGGTCCGCGCACCCCGGATCTACGAGGGGGCGAGCGAGGTCCAACGGGCGGTCATCGCCAAGGAGTTGTACCGAGGGACCGAACGAGCGGCGGAGGCCTCATGAGCACCGAGCGCGTCAACCCGCCCGAGCTCTCCCCGCCCACCGGCTTCTCCCACGCCGTCGTCGCGACGGGCACCCGCGTCGTCTTCCTGGCGGGCCAGACCGCGCTCGACACGGACGGAAAGGTGGTCGGCGGGACGCTGCCCGAGCAGTTCGCGCTGGCGCTGACGAACCTGCTGACCGCGCTGCGGGCCGCGGGCGGAACCCCGGCCGACCTCGCACGGGTCACGGTCTACGCCACGGACGTCGCCGACTACCGGGCCAACGCCCCCGAACTCGGCCGTATCTGGCGCGAGTTGGCGGGCCGCGACTACCCCGCGATGGCCGTCATCGGCGCCGCCCGCCTCTGGGACGAACAGGCCCTGGTCGAACTCGACGGCTTCGCGGTGCTGGACTGAGCGGTCCGGGGCGAGCCCGCGCTTTCCCGGTACCGCTCGGCGTGGACTCAGGCGGCGATGGCCAGCTGCTCGGCGTACACCCGGTGCGGAGCGACCACGCTGCCGTCGGGACGCAGTTCGCCGGTGTCGTCGAAGACGATCGCGCCGTTGCACAGGAGGTTCCAGCCCTGCTCGGGGTGGGCCGCCACGATGTGCGCGGCGCCCGGGTCCACGGACGGGCACGAAGACTGGTGGGAACACATGGCGCACCTCCAGGTCGGATGCGATGGACGGCGGCGGCTGTGTCGCCGCCTCGCATGCTTAGACCATGCGCGCGCGGCGAACTCATCGGAACAGCCGGTCGTGAAGCGTGACAACACACGGACAACACTCGGACGTCCCCAAGACGGACGGTGCCAACTCGCCACCAAAGGGGTGATGATCACCGCCCTCGGGGCGCCGGACCGGTACCTCTGGAGCGCCCGTTCCGGGCCCCACCCCGGCCCCATTCCAGGCCCCGTTCCAGGAGGTACTCCCATGTCCATGCGCCAGGCCGTCGGCGCGGCCACCGCCGCCGCACTGCTGCTGCTCGTCGCCCCGTCCGCCGTCGCCCTGTCCGACCCGTACGACGAGGTGACCGTCGACCCGACCGGCTATGTCGCGGCCGACGGAACCATCACCCTCTCCGGCACCTACCGCTGTATGAGCGCCGCCGGGCCCGTGTTCGTGTCCTCCTCGGTGTCGCAGGGCGACTCGCAGGTCCGCCACGGGATCGGCGGCACCTCGGCGGTCTGCGACGGCGCGGAACACCGCTGGACCAACTCGGAGAAGCGCACGCCCGGCACCCTCGCCCCCGGCGCCGCCCACGTCGAGGCCACCCTCATGGAACTGAGCGGCACGGGCCTGCCGCTGCCGACCTTCCACGCGACTCAGCAACAGGACATCACCATCGCCCAGGGGAGCACACGCGCGGAGAGCCGCCGCCCCGAGAACGGGCGGCGGCTCTCCGCACGCGGCGCGACGGTCCACGCACGAGGGTGAGGAGCGGTCCGCCGCCGGCTCGTGCCTGGCTCCGGGCCACGACCGCCCGGCTGGTCGGCGGCGGGCCGAACATCGGGCGATCTTCGGGTGGGGGTTCACACGGCGAGAGATCCGCTGCTTCGCTGGCGCTGTGGCGGAACAGGGACGGAGGCCGCGTGGACGTCAGTAGCACGACCGCTCTCCTGGTCGCGGTGGTAGGAGTCGTCGGGACGCTGCTGTCCGCGCTGTTGACCCAGCGCGCGGCGGACCGCAGCCGGCAGCGCGAGCGGGAGCGGGCCGAACGGTTGCGGGAGCGGCGCAGCGAGGCCCAGGAGCTGCGGTCGTGCTACGTGGCGCTCAACACGTCGGCCCGGCAGTATCTGGCCGCGCTCACCGACCACTTGCACGCGCTGGGCCGCGACGAGGATCTGCGGTCCGTGCGGCAGCGGCTGGCCGAGGCGCGTGACCAGCACCGGGACGTGTACGCGGAGGCTCAGATGCGGGTGCCGGAGCGCGTGCTCGAACTCGCGGGCGGCCTCAGTCATGACCTGGGCGCGGTGTTCGGCATGGTGCGGCGTCTGGACGACGGAGTGCCGCGAGCGGGGGACTCGCCGGTCGTCGTGCAGGAGAACCTCGACGCACTGTGGGGCCGGCTGCGGGAGGCCCGGCGCGAGATGAGGGCCGAACTGGGCGCGTCCCGGGCGGATTTGGGGCGTTGAGGAGGAGAAGCGCGGGATCTTGTCGCCTTGCGGCCGGCGGATCGGCATAGTGGCGTTGATTCCCAGGGCCGTCGAGGTTCGGGGGGAGAGGCAGGGTGCCGGTGCACGACGAGGAGAGCGGCGGCGTACAGGGGCTGCGCGCCTGGGCGGCGGACGCCGCGGAGCGGGTCAAGCGGCTGACCCCCGCCATGGGCGCGAGAGATGTGCCGCCTCGGGCGTACGACGCCTCGATCGCCGAACTCGACCAGCTGGCACGGCTGCTGGACCACGACCCCGCTCTTCGCGGCGCGGTGAGCGTATGGCTGGGCGGTGCGCTGGCCATGCGGCAGTCCGCCGGGGGCGGTGAGCCCGCGGACGGCGAGCGCGCGGAGCGGCTGCTGCGGGAGGCGCGGGACCGCGGGACGGCACTGGGAGCCGCGACGGCCGAGGAGGACCGGCGATGGGCGGCCTTGTTCCTGGTGTCGATCATTACGCCGATACGGTCGCAGCAGGGCGGGTACGGGGCGGTACCCGACCTCTCCGCCTTCGTCGACTGGATCGCACGGGCGGGACCCGCCGGGATGACGACCTTCGCCACGGAGCTCGACGAGCTGACCGAGGAGGTGCTGGAGCTGCCGTTGCCGCCGGAGTTCCTGGGGGAGTTGCGGCGGATGCGGGGGGTCTTCTCGACTCCCCCGGGGGCGGAGTTCACCGACCTTCTGACCAGCATGATGCCCGCCGGGGATCCCCACACGGACCAGCTGCGGCAGATGATGGACCAGTTGTCCGGCATGGCCGGTGGTCCTGCGGGCGGGCCGGCGGACGCCTCGGGACCGGATGCCTCAGGACCTGGCAGGAGCCTGGATGCCGAGCCGTCCCCGGATCCCGGCCCGTCCCCGGATCCGGAGCCGAATCCCCCGCTCACCCCCGACGACATCCGTCGGCTCGCCGCCGCCATGGACGCCGTGCACGCCACCACACAGGGCCTCGGCGACGTGCTCGACAGCGGCGATCCCCAGGCGCTCAACGAACTTCTCCACAGGCTGAGTTCCGTACAGAAGGATCCGCCTCCCGGGCCGGACCCGACCTCCGGGCTGGAGGCCCTGAGGGCACTCCTGCTCAACATCAGTCCCGTCGTCGGCGGCGCCATCCAGGACCGGGCGGCCGGCCTCGCCAACCTGGAGAAGATCACCGCACACTTCGAGACGCTCGAAGGGTCGCTGCCTCCGGGCGTTGAGGATCCCGCCGCCGTGGGGCGGGCGTTGGCGCTGTACGCGAGGGTCCTCGACGCGGGGGAGTCGGAGGACGTCCAGGCGCTCCGGGACCTCGTGGACGAGGCGGAAGCGCTGGAGAGGGCCGTCCCCGAGGGCCATCAGTTCCGGTACATCGTTCTCGCGACGCTGGGTGCGGCCTACGCCAGGCTCGGCACCGTCACCGGGGACAAGGAGCTGCTCCTGCGTGCCCTGCCGTACATGGAGAAGGGGATATCCGGTGTCAAGGAGAGCGGTCTCCCGTTCGCCGACGACATGTCCCTGCCGCACATCCCGGACCTCGATCTGCTGCGCGCCGGCCTCACCGGCGGTCCGGTACCGGTGATCGACCACGCTCCCCTGCCTCCGGACGCCTCGATGGAGGATCTCCACACCTCCACGCTCACGGTCGCCCTGCACTACTCCCTCACTCGTGACCGCCCCCTCCTCGACCGGCTGATCGACGAACTGGAGCGGGTCCGGGACGGCGTCCGGAAGGGGAAAGGGCCGCGGATCGCCGCTGAAGCGCTGTGGAATCTGGCCAAGGCCTATCGAGAGCGCGGAGTCCTCAACCAGGACGTGAAGGACTTCACGGCCCTGGAAGCCGCCAAGGAGGCGCTGGCGACGCTTGCCGCCGACGTCCTCCTCCAGGCCGGTGCGGAGCACGGACTGCTGGCGGCCCGTTCCGGGGCGAGCAGGGGCGTACAGGCCGCTCTGTGGGCGGGCTCGCAGGGACGGCTGCACGAGGCCGTGGCCGCTCTGGAACTGGGCCGGGCCCTGGTGCTGCACGCGGCGTCCACCTCCTCCGCCGTACCCGAACTCCTCGATGCGGGCGGGCACCACGATCTCGCCGAGGCGTGGCGGGCGGTCGGCGCGGACCAGGGCGCCGAGGCCGCCGAGGAGGGCGGCGTCCCCGGCGAGTTGTTGAGCACGCTGCGCCGTGAGGCCCTCGAAGCCCTCGGCTACCGGCGGGAGGGCGGTCTGCTCGGCGCGCCCACGCTGAGCGAACTCGCGGACGGGGTCGCGGAGAGCGGCGCCGACGCGCTCGTCTATCTGGTCCCCGGCGAGGACGCGGAGGCCGGCGTGGTGATCGTGGTGGGCCCGGGGCTCGGAGCCGGACTGGCGGTGCGGTCGCACCTGTCCGACGCCGAGAGCGGCCCGCTGGAGCGCTACCTCGACGCCAGCGCCGTACGCGATGCCGCGGCGTGTGACAGCAACCGGAACGACTCGTCCGCCGAACGGGCATGGGAGGAGGCCCTCGCGGCGCTCTGCGACTGGGCCTACCAGGTGCTCGGCCCCGTCCTCGCCGGTGTGGAGGAGCGGCTCGCGGCCGACGGCGAGCGGGACGACGGGCCGCTCAGGGTCGTCCTGGTGCCCTGCGGCCGACTCGGCATCGTCCCCTGGCACGCCGCGCGCTTTCCGGACGACGCGCCTCACGACTACCTCTGCCAGACCGTGGTGGTCAGCTACGCGGCGTCCGGCAGTCAGTTCCTGCGTACGGTGAAACGCGCGCCGCGGGATCCGGCGGCCGCCCCCGTGCTGCTGGCCGACCCGACCATGGACCTGACGTATGCCGAGGTCGAGGTCATGGCTCTGCGGGACGCCTTCTACCGGCAGGCCCGGATGTGCGGGGGGATCTTCGAGCTGCCCGAGGAGGAGCTGGTCCCCGGCACACCCGACGACGTCCTCGGGTTCCTGGCCGACGGGGCGTCGCTGCTCCATGTGGCCTCGCACGGATCGGCGGGTACGCGTCCCACGGTCTCGGCCCTGCACCTCGCCGCCCCCGAGCGCGGTGGCGACGGGCCGGATCCGGGCATGCTGACGGTGACTCGGCTCCTCGACCGGCCGGATGCCCAACGAGCCTCCGAGGACGGGCCATTGGTCGTGCTGAGTGCCTGTCAGACCGACCTGAGCACCCGCGACCACGACGAGGCGCTGACCCTCACCACGGCGTTCCTCGCGGGCGGAGCGCGGGACGCCATCGGATCACGGTGGACAACCAACGACAGCGCGTCGGCGCTGCTGATGGCGGTGTTCCACCACCACCTGACCGTCGACGGGCTCAGCCCCGTCGACGCGCTCAGGGCTGCGCAGCTGTGGATGCTCGACCCGCGCCGCGAGAACCCGGGCTCGCTCCGCGGTGAGCTGCTGCGGCAGATGGAGCGACCGGATCTCGACCGGATACCGCTCTGGGCCGCTTTCATTCATCAAGGGCACCCGGGGCAGCAGGAGAAGCAGGAGAAGCAGGAGAAGCAGGAGGAAGAAAGGGAGGGGGAACGGATGAACGACGGTCATGAGAGTTCAGCCGACCGGCTGTTCGCCCTGATCGGGGAGCACCAGGTCACCATCCGCGAGGCGCTCGACGACGAGGAGTACGCTCTGCTGCTCGCCAGGCTGGAAGCCCTCGCCGGTGTGGCGCCCGACGACGACAGGGCGGTCCGCAGGGCACTCCGCGGCGTGGAACTTGCCCTGCTGCCGCTGCCGCACGGCCATCCGGTGCGCACCGCGCTCGACGCCGTGCGGCTGGTCGCGGCGCCGCCCGGGCCGACGGCCGTGGCGGGAGCGCGGGAGCTGATGGCCGCGCTGGCGAGCCCCTCGCCGGCCTCTGGCACCGAGGGCGTCGCAGCCGGCGCACAGGACGAGTTGCTCCGGGCGCCGGCCCTCTCGGCGGACGAGGCGCGGGCCCGCTGCGGCGGCGCCGCACCGCCGCCCGAGTTGATCAGGCTGTCGGACCCGGGCGGCGACCGCTACCCGGAGTTCCAGTTCGCTGCGGGCGGCGGTACCCCGTACGAGGTGGTCCTCGAGGTCAACCGTCTTCTCCTCGCGGACATCGACCCCCGGGGTGCCGCGGCCTGGTGGTTCAGCGGGAACACCTGGCTGGGCGGGACACCCGCGTCGCTCCTCGGCCGCCTGCCCGACCAGCAGTTGGTCGGGGCGGCCACCGCACTGGTGGAGGGGGACTGATGAGCGGCCTCTTCCCCATGACCCCGTTGGAACTGCGTCCCAACCGTCATGTGATCCCGGCCGGCACGGAGTTGTGGCGCGTCCACAGCACCAAGTACGTGCCGAATGAGTTCAACCCGAAACTCGCGGACCCCTTCGAGTTCAAGGACGGCAGCCGCTTCGACGGCACGCTGCTCGATCCGTATCACTGTCTGTATCTGGCGGACACGGCGACCACGGCCCTCGCGGAAAGCGTGCTGCGTTCCAGGCCGTTCGAACCGTCGGCGGGCATGCGGCTCATCCCCTACGCCGCGGTCTGGCGCCGGTCGCTGAGCGTGCTGCGCACCAGGTGCGAGCTGAACCTGGTCTCCCTGATCGAGGCGCCCGATCTGGCCGCCGTCTGCCAGGACTCCACGCTCCTGGAGGACGAGAGGAACTACGTACAGGCAAGGCGCTGGGCGAGCGAGATCCGGGCGCAGGTACCCGACGCCATGGGACTGATCTGGCAGTCCCGGCACAACCGGCCCCGGCGCGCCCTGGTGCTCTTCCACGACCGGCTCGGCCACGGCGACGGCGAGCCGCTGGAGGTGCTGCCGGAGAGAGGCATTCCGGACCTCGACTCCGATGCCGGCATCGAGAAGGCGAACCAGATCCTCGAACCGCTGCGGTCGGAGATCTCGCGGCCGAGACGGGAGTGACGTCCTCGGGCCGGCGGTCCCGCTTGTCCGCGGGTGAAGCGTGATGCCATGGTGAACGCATGGCATCGTCCCTTCCTGACCTGGCGTCACTTCTCTCTGAACTGAGGGAAGTTAGACGCGCGGGGCTGGTCCGGCTGCGTGGGCGCGCCCTGCCGGCGCTGGAGTCGGCCGCGGAAGCGGTGACCGCGACCGCGGCCCGGAGTCCGGGCGCGGCCGTCGAGGCGCTGCTGCGGCTCGCCGTGTCGCGCCTCGACGCGGGCACGCTGCGCACCGCCGCCGAGTACACCCTGGGTCTTGCGCAGGGCACCCGGGATTGGCCGGCGTCCTCGCGTCGTGCCCGGGCGGCCTCGGTGTACGGCGTGAGCGTCGAGCGCTTCCGCAAGGACCACGAGGTGATGGTCCTCGGGCAGGTCGCCGAGCACGTCCTCCGGCTGGTGCCGCAGGAGACGCGGGTGCCCGGCGCCGAAGGGGACGAGTGGGGCGTCGGTACACACCGGTTCGTTCACGTCCGGGCCGGCGGCCGACAGGTGAGGCTCACCCTTCATGTGCACCCCGTGGACCTGCTGCGGGACGTGGACGTGGTCGTCTCCCCTGCCAACGTCCACCTCGCGCTCCCCGAGCAGTACAAGTCGTCGGTCGCCGCGTCGCTCCGCCGTGCGGCCGCCGTACGCGGGGTGACCGGCGATGTGCTGGACGACCCGGTCCACGACGAACTGCGCAAGTGGGCGGCCCGGCAGGGGACCGCGGGACGCCCGGTGCTGCCCGGCACGGTGGCCGCCACCAGCTCGGGGGCCCTGGCCGGACAAGGTGTGCGGCGGATCTACCACGCCGCGGTCGCCGTTCCCCGGGCCGGGACCAACGACTACGACGTGCTCCCGGCCGACGTGACCCGGGCCGTGTCGCGGGCCCTCGCGCTGCTGGCCGAGGAGTGCGACCGCCACGCGCCGCCGCTGCGCTCGGTGTGCTTCCCGCTGCTCGGCTCGGGGCGCGGCGGGCTGCCGTACCGCGTCAGTCTGGCCGCCATATGGGCCGCCGTCGAGGCGGAGTTGGCGCGCGGGGCGCAGTGGGACGTCCACTTCGTGGTGCGCACCCCCGAGGCGGCGGCGCTGGTCGAGCGCATCCCGGCCGGGATGTGACCGGCCCGCGACCGGTGCCCGCCCGGCTGACCCGGTGGAATGGAAGGACGTCCTTCCGCTCCGCATGAGGAGATGCCGGGGGCCCGAGGGGGATGCGGAGCGGAAGGATGGATGAGTGGGTTCATGGGGTGTGACCCCTTGACGTCGCGGAGTCTGGCGGCCGGCACATTGACGTGGGCAATCCGCTTCTCCGCGCGGTGAATTGACGACGGGAATCGGAGTATGGAGTTCCGGCGGCTGAACCCGGACGGGGTTGTCAACGGATTGTCGGCGAACTGTGGAACCGGGGAATTGATCAGGGCGTCGTGTCATCATGATGCGTCCATGGAACGGGTGTTGCGTGAGGTGCTCATCCGCGCCTTCCAGGGCGGGGCGGGGTGGGGCGGGGCAAGGCTCGGACCGAGGCGGGGAGTCGGGGGAGTGGACAGATGACGGGGGCCTGTGATCCGCAGGCCGCCTGCCCGGTGTGTGCGACCCCGGATCAGCGGAGCGACTTCTGTGCGGATCAGTGGAACGCCTTCTGTGCGGTGTGCGGATGGCAGCTCCAAGACGGCCCGGTATTAGGGGAGTTGACCGCCCGGGACCTGGAGATCGCCGGGGCCGAGCTCAGGGCGGCCGAGCACGCCTGGGACATCCGGGCGGCGGCCCTGTCGGCCCGGCGTCCGGAGGGTGCCGGGCGGGTCGCGGAGGTGACCAGGGGAGGTCCGCCGGGACGGGACGAGAAGAAGCCGCCCGAAGTCGCTGCGGCCGACCTCGGGATTCCGTCCGGGCGCGGCGATCTCCTCGACGAGCTCCACCACGGCCACTTCCAGGAATTGTCGTTCGTGGAATTCACGGCCGACGGCCTCCACGTGATCAGGGTGACCATCGGAGAGGCCGGAATCCCGCTGCAGAACGACGCCGGAAGCACGACATGGCGTTTAGTCGTACCGGAGTTCGATTCTGACGAGGATGTGTGCCGTTTTCAGCTCGCCGGCGGAATAGGCACCCTGCCGTCCGTGGACCGCATGGAATTCGACGCCGCCGTGCTGGGGTGGCTCAAAGCACGCCTGCCGGCGATTCCCGACCCCCCGGTCGTCCTGCTGCGGCCCCCGCCCGGGTGGGAGCTGCTGGAGCGCGCGGCCGCCGCCGTGTGGGAAGCCCGCGTCTCCCGTGTGGAACTGCACGCGGGCAGTGCGGAGTTGAGGGAGGGCATACCGGACCGCCGTACGACCGTCGACGCGGTGCGCCGTCTCGTGCGTACCCTGCCGCTTCTGGCCGACCACACGCTGCTGCTGGCCCGGGCCGACCGTCACACCGGCGCCGTGCACCCCCACAGCCATGTGCTTTTTCCCGCAGGCTCTCGGCTCGCCCCCGGTGAGACCGAGACCGCCGAGGTCACCGTGCACGGCGGAGTGACCGGCCGCGACGCCCTGTACCTTCCGGTGCTGGCCGGTGTACCCGCCGCCGACGGGACCGGTGCTCCGCCCGTGAGCATGCATCAGATCGAGGTCGCGGCCCTGGAACCGGCGCGGCTGACCTTCGTCCTGCGCGGACCGGGGGAGGTGGACCTCGTCGCCCCCGTCGCCTCCGGTGCCCGCACGCCCGGCGGGCGCCGGAATCCGGCCGCCGTCGACGTGCCGGGTCTGCTCGCTTCCCTGCCACGGCGGATCGTACGGCCGCCGCGGCTGGAGCTGTTCCTCACCGTCGAGCTCAGCGGCGCCGATCAGGCCGAGACCGAGGAGCGCCTCACCTTCGTGCGGGACGTCGCCGCCCTGCTGGCCCGGCGGGATCGCGCCGGCACCGCGATCCGCGTCGGAGCCGTCGGTTACTACGACCACACCGTCTACGAGAGCACCTTGGCCAAGGAGGGCATCCTGATGCAGGCCCCCGTCTCCGCGCGGCCGCCCGCCGCGTTGCCGGCCGCCCTGGACGGATGGTCGCACGCCCGGCGGCGGCAGGACGCCGTGTCGTCCCTGGAGGACGCGCTGTGGAAAGTCGCCGGGCTCGCTGCCGAGGGCTTGGGCGTTGCCGAGAACCCGGGCGCTGCAGGCGTGCGGAGGGTGGTCCTGATCGTCGCCCGCCGTCCGCCCGCGCCGGCCCGCCAGCAGGGCCTCGTCCCGGCCTGTCCGCACGGCGCGAACTGGCGGACGGCCCTCGACCTACTGCACTTCCACACATTCCAGGTGATGACCCGGGCGGATCCCGCAGCCGGGCCGCCGCCCCCGGACCTTCCGGGCCGCAAGGCCCGAGAGTACGCCGACGAGGCCTGGAGCACCCTCGGCGCCGACGGCTTCTTCCGTCCAGGCACCGACCCGGCCGCAGCCGTGGTCCAGAGCCTCGCCCCGCCCTGGGGGGTGGAGGGCCCGGACTGCCCTCTCGCCTTCGCCGACCCGCTCGTGTGACACCGCCCCGCGTTCCCTCCGGCCCTCCGCCCCTGCGTCCCCGGTACGAGGAGAGTTCATGTCCGATCTCTACAACCCGAACAAGAAGGAGTCCGGCGGTCCGGAGCCGGCCCCTGTGACCGCGCCGGCCGGGGGCGGTCTCCCGCCCAGCGCGCCGCCGAGGCAGGCCCTCGCCGGCGCGGGCGATGCCCCGGAGCCCGTGCCGGTACCGGATACGGTGCCGCTCCTGGAAGCCGTGCCGGTTCCGTCCGCGGGCCGGGTGAACGGGACGGCCCCGGACCGCATAAGAATCGGGCTGTGGGGCGCACCCCGCTCAGGCAAGACGACGTATCTCACCGCCCTGCCGATCGCCGCGATGCAGTACCAGCGGCACAACGAGGGCAGCTGGAACATCGCCGGCATGACGCAGGAGGCCAACGCCTTCCTCACCCAGGGCGTGGACCTGCTGACCCGGCGGCGGGCCTTCCCGCCGGCCAGCATGGGTGTCCAGGGCATGGCCTGGTCCGTCCAGGGACCGGAGGAGAAGGGCAAGCTGGGATTCCGGAGCCGGCGGCCCAACTTCGTGCTGGAGATCCAGGACGCGGCCGGGGAGGTGTTCCGGCACGATCATCCCCAGCAGGCCCAGCTCGTCGGTCATCTCGCACGGTCCCATGGCCTGATCTATCTCTTCGACCCGGTCGGTGACGCCGAAGAGGCCACCGAGAGCTTCACCTATCTCCAGGCGACGCTGATCCAGCTGGCCGCGAGGGTCCGGGACCAGGGCGAGCTCGTCGACGGCAGGCTTCCGCACCATGTGTCCGTCTGCATAGCCAAGTTCGACCACCCGGACGTCTTCCGGCCCGCGGTGGAGGCGGGCTGGGTCACCCAGGACACGGTGGGCTCACGGCTTCCCCGCGTGCCCAAGGAACAGAGCGAGAAGTTCTTCCAGTGGATGTGCGACGAGTTCCGCGGATCCAACGCCCGGCTGGTACGCGACGCCCTGTACGCCCATTTCGACCCCCGGCGCATCTCCTACTACGCGGCCTCCGCCGTCGGCTTCCGGCTGAACCCGCAGCACGTTTTCGACTACGGGGACTACGTGCAACCGGTCGCGGTGGACGGGACACTGCGCATCCGTACGTCCCCGGTGCCGATCAACGTCCTGGAACCGCTGATCGACCTGGAGAGCCGGATTCACCGGGACCGCGGCCGGGGCGGCGGCTGGCGTGTGGGGAAGCGGCGGTGAACGAGGGCCTCGGAGAGGAACGACTGACCGCGCACTGGGCGGTGCTGGGCAAGTATCCGGGGCAGACCATGGGCTACGAGGTGCTGCGGAGCAGCCTTCCGGACGACCGGGCGAGCACCTACCTCTGGAAGGCCTCTGCCACCGGCGCACCGGGCGACCGTGACCCGGAGGGCGGGCTGCCGTGGCGGGTGTTCCTCGGCGGAACGGACACGCATCCGGAACCCGTCTGCGCCTCCGTGGAGACCACATGGGACGGGTCGACCGACGGCACCGGCGCCCCCAGCTACACCTGGAGGCTGACCCTGCTGGAGTGGGCGGAGGCAGGCCGGGCCGCTCTGACCTGGTCCGGGATCGACCGTGCGCTGCTGTCGGATCCGCCGGCGCTTCCCGGCGACGCGGTCCCGATGGCCGTCGCTGTGCCGCACACGCCTTCCGCTGAACTCGCCGAAGTGGTCGACCAGTTGGGCTTCGACTGGGCGGCCGGCGTGGCGGCGCTGCTGCTCGACTACCGGCAGGTGGCGATCACGCCGAGTCCGGGCAAGGCACTGCCGGACGTCACCGACCGCGTCCGCGTGCTCGACGCGGTCTGCTCTCTGCTGCCGTACGGATGCCGGGCCTGGCTCAGCGCCGCGACCTGGACCGGACCGTCGCAGCACGACCTGAGGCTGTTCTTCGCGTCCGCGGCACGGACGGGGCAGGTCACGGCGGTGCTCGGCGGCAGCCCGCCGGGTGAGCCGCGGGACGAGGCAGCCCGGGCCTATCTGCACGGGCTGCGCAGGCTGCGTGCGAAGACCGGCGACACCACCGAGATCGTGGCGTATCTGCTGACGGACGCCGAACCGGCCACGGCACCACGCCCCGTGGCGGCTCTCAGGACCCTGCGCGAGGCGGACCTGATGGACGTCGTGGTCGAGGAGATCCAGTCGGGCGGAGGGGAGTTCGTGGACGTCCGTAGGGTCCTGGAACGGTATCCGGCCGAGTCCCTGAACGAACATCGCCTGGGCGCGCTGACCTTCTTCCTGGTCCGAAGCGCGTACGACGGCAACGCGGCCGCGGGGAGCCTGCTGGGGGAGCACTGGACCGGGCGCACCTTGTCCCTGCTCGTCCGGGAGGTGCTGGCCGCCGGAACTCCGGCCAAGTCCTTCGCACGGGCCAAGCGGTACCTGGGCGTCGTCCACGCCACCGTCGAGGCGGACCGCCCCGGCAGCTTCGACGAACTGTTCAACGCCCTGGTCGAGGCCCCGGAACCGACGCACGAATGGACCGGGGCGCTCATCTACATGGCTGACAACGAGTGGGGCGGCAACACAGACAGCGCCGACCGCCTCCTCGTCCGCGAGTCCGCCGTCGGGAAAACCTGGCTCGGGTGCCTGCTGGACCACGAGGACCGCAGCCTGGCACCGCTCCACCGCCTGGTGCGGCGGGCGCGGGACGACATGGCCGCCGACGTGACCCCTGGCTGGCTGCGCTTCGCGGCCGTACTGCTCGGCGAATCCCTGGACCTGGCCACCGCCACGGACGCGGCCGAGTTCGCCGGGGCCGTCGAGGGCGGCGGGCGGATCACCCTGGAGATCGCCCGGGCGCAGAGGCGGCCGGAGGTGCTCGCTCTGATGTGGCCGCGGCTCTGGAGGGTCGCCCGCACGGAGCGCGGACTGAGGGAAGCCGTAGAGCAGTTGGTTCCCGTCGGGGAGCCGCAGACGTCCGGGATTGTGGCAGCCGACGCCGACCTCTTCTGCGCGGCTGTCCGAGGCGGAGCCACGGCGGGAATGCCCCGGCTGGAGCGGCTCACCGCGGAAGAGGCACTGCACGACTACGTGTCTGTTCTGATCCGCCGGATCGAGTCCGACGGAGAACTCAGGAGGGTGGCGGTCGAGGCACTTCTGGGCGGGGAGTTGTCCGGGAACACGTGGTGGGCGATCGAGGAACTGAGCCGCGCGCTGCCGGACAGCCTCCTGCCCCAACTCTGCGAGGAACTGCACAGGCGGCTCACCGGACGGGGCAGGCCCCTCAACGATCTCGAGGTTCCCGAGTACCTCATGGAGGAACTGGCGAAGCGGTACGACCTGGGATGGCTGCGGCCGGTCCATGACTTCCGGAAGGCGGCTCAGGACCGGGCGCCGTACCAGGAGTTGGCCCGGATCGTTCTGAAAGCCCATGGACACGGGCCTCTTCCCGCACCGCTGCTGGACGCGATCGCCGCGTGGACGCTCGAGGTGGGAGCGGACGACCTGGAGCGGGTCGCCTGGCACATGGACGGCCGGGTGGCGGGCTTCCCGGGGCTGGAACTGTACGCGGCCGTCGCACGCGGGGACCGGCACGGAGAACTGCGCGACCAGCTGATGAATCACAGCGAGATCCAGAAAGCCCGGCACGAATGGATCCTGACGGAACTGCGGGGCCGACAGGATTCGCCGGACGCGGCGCCCGGAACCGCGCCGGAGCGCCGGGGGGTCCTCAAGAAGATAAGTCGGCATTTGCCCGGGGGATCCCGATGACGACTCACGCCGCGCCCGCCATCGCGGTCGACGCCGGCACACGGTTCCTCCGGGTCGCGCGCGTCCGTACGGACGGGACACCGGAGTTGGTGGAGGAACTGCCCGGGACGGTGCCCGGAGAGGGACTGCCCACCCCCGTCGGCGTCCGCGGTGACCGCGGGGCGGCGCTGAGGGCGGCGTACACCGCGTACCGCGAGCACTGCGGTACGCCCGGTCAGGTGGTGCTGGTCGTCCCGCCGCAGGAGCGAACCGTGCCGCCCGGGGACGACCGGATGCCGCGGCCCCGGCTGCTGGACACCCCGCACGCGGTGCTGGCGCTGCTCCGGCACGCGGGCACCCGGACGGCGCCCCGCCTGCTGGTGTGCGACCTGGGAGCCTCGGCGGCCGAGGTCACGGAGTGCGCCGTCGTCGGCGGGTCGGTGACCGTGGCCCGGGTCGGCCGGTTCGCACCCGGCGACGACGGTTACGGTGCCGCGTTCGACGCGGCGGTGCTGGCCGGGGCGGGGCTGCCGGACGACGACCCCGAGGTGCTGCGGGAGCTGGTCCAGGCCATGCGCGAGAACGCCCGGCGAGTCGAGGTCCCTCTCGACCGGATGGCGGCCCGACCCGACCGCGCCGACCGGTTCGCCGACACGGTGGTCTTCGCGGTGGCCGGCCGGGAGATCACCGCGGGAATGGTGCACCGCGCACTGGACGGGTTCACGGGCGGCGTCGACCGGGCCCTGGCGGGCCTGCCGGGAGTCCGGACCGCCGGCCCGGACCCGTACCGCACACAGGTCATCGCGGTGGGCAGTCAGGCCCGGTTCGGGGTGCTGCTGCGGCACCTGACCGGTCGTCTGGGCCGGCCGACCCCGCTGCCCGACGGGACGGACCCCGCTCTGGCCGCGGTGTTCGGGGCCGCCCTGGTCGCCGGCGGACACGTCGATCCGGCCGACCGCTATCCGCATGCCGTGGCCGTACGCGTTCACCGGACCGTGGTCGGCAGACCCCGGGACGAGGAACTGCTGATCAGCCCGCCCGGGACGCTGGAGCCGGGTGGTGCCACCGTGTTCGCCGAGGCCGGCGGGGAACGGGTGCGGGTCCGGACCGGATCCGCCGACGGGGCGGGTGGACGGGCCGAAGGAACGGCCGGACCTGTCGACGGGACGGGCGGATGGGCCGACGGGACGGCCCGACCCGCCGAGGGAGCGGGCGGACGCGAAGTCCGGATCGTGGTCCGCGCGGCCGGGACCGGCGCCGCCGCTCCGGCCGGCGTGGTGACCATCCCTCCGTCCGGCGACGGTGCGCGCTTCCACGTCGGCGTGCGCCTCGCCGTCGACGGGACGGCCCGCCTCGTCCTGCAACCGCTCGGCCGGAGCCGCCCCGGCGTGCACCCGGCCGAGGACGGCATGCTCGCGCAATCCCCGCCCGAGGAGTTCCCGTTGGGCGTCCTGCCGAGCGATCCCCAGCCCGACTCCCCTTCCGACTCGCCATCCGACCCACCGCCCGACAGCGAGGGAGCCCCTACGTGAAGCGATCCGTCCGGTCACCGCGCGCGGTGACCGCGCTGCGGCGCGGGGCCGCCGTGGCCACAGCCGCCCTGCTGGCCGTCCTGACTGCGACTGCCGTTCCGGCGAACGCCGCCGGGACGGCGCCGACCCGGGACGAGATCTACCGGGAACTCGGCGTGGCCGATCAGCCGGTCGACTACGTCGTCCTGGTGGACACCTCCGGCTCGATGGCCGCCAAAGGCCGCTACAACACCGTACGTTCCACCCTGCGCGTCTTTCTGGACGGACTGACGCGCGCCGACCATGTCGCCCTCATCACCTTCGACAACCACCCCGAGGAGCGCTACATCGGACCGGCCGGCGACGCGGCGAAGATCGTCTCCCGGCTGCCCAAGGCACCCAACCCGTCCGGCGCGACCGACATCGGGACCGCTCTGGACCAGGCCCTGCACGAACTCGAACGGACGGACGCCGCGGACGTCGCCTCCGTGGTCCTGCTGACCGACGGCAAACACGATCCGCCACGGGGGTCCGACTACCCCAAGTCGTCCGGCGCCCCTTGGGACAAGCTGCGCAAGCGGGCCAAGGCCCTCGGCGAGCGCACCGAACTCGCCGGATACGCACTGCCGTTGGGCAGCGGTGCCACCGGCGTGAACCTGCTCGGGAAGGTCGTGGAGAACACGCTCGTCCTGCGTCCGGACAGCATCCAGGACCTCAGCGCCTATCTGCGAAGGGCCGGGGACAGCACCCGAGCCCGGTCGGCGGCGCGGCTGCTCGCCGAGGACAAAGGGAAGGGCGTCACGGCGTCCTGGACGGACACCGGGGTCCGCGATCTCACCGACGGCTCCGCCACCGCCTCCGTCACCTTCCGGTCGGCCACCCGGCACGTGCCGCTGACGGTGAGCGGTGTGCGGGTCTCGGCGGACGGTGTCCCGCTCGACGTCACCGGCGTGCCGAAGCAACTGACCCTGAAACCGGGCGAGTCACGCAAGTACACCGTCCGACTGGCCGGGGGTCCCGGCGCGGGCGCACTGCCCTACCGGCGGACCGAGGACGGCAGGGCCGCGTTGCGGGTGTCCGGCCAGGTGTCCTCCTCGTGGCAGCGGGCGCTCGCCCCCGACGTGGACCTGAAGATTCCGGACGGGGTCGCGGTCACCGGCGATCCCCTGGTGGCGCGGGCCGAGGTCGGCTCGGTGTACTTCCTGCCGGCCGTCTTCTCGGCGCTGGTGGCGGCCCTGGTGCTCGGATGGCTGTGGTGGCGGAGTGTCAACCGGCCTCCGCTGCACGGGGTACTGACGGCCGTACCCGTGTTCGGCGTGGAGATCCCGGACCGGATCGCGCTGTCCGGGAGGCGGGTGGGGTTCCGGCCACGCCGCGGCGGGCAGGGCACGGTGCACGGCCGGCGTCGCAGGACGGCCGAGGGGCCCCGGGTCGATCTGCTGATCCGCTACACGCCGGCCGGCGCTTCCGGACGGCCGGACCAGGTGACGTGCGAGCCGGGGGGCGAGGCCATGGTCGGCGGCCTGTCGTTCACCCATCTCCCGCTCGAGTCGGCGGCCGGTCCCGGTTCCGGGGCCGACGCCGTCGCGCCGGGCACCGGGCGGTCCTGATGACCGCTCAGCCGCTGCTCAACGTGGCGGCCACACACGTCGGCACCCGGGCGCTCGGGCCCGGCGTCCGGTCGGTGGTGTGGGTGCAGGGGTGCCCGTTCCACTGCGCCGGGTGCGTCGCCCCGGAGTGGATTCCCGACCGCCCCGCGCGGCAGGCCGGCCCCGGGGAGCTGGCGGCCGAGCTGCTCGCCGACCCCCGGGTCACCGGCTTGACCCTGTCGGGAGGCGAGCCGATGCAGCAGGCGGCCGGGCTGGCCGAACTGGTCCGGCAGGCGCGGGAGATCCGGGACGTCTCCGTGATCTGCTTCACCGGCCATCGCCTGGAACGGCTGCTGGCCAGGCCGCCGTCGGAGGGCGTACCTGACCTGCTCGCCGTCGTCGACGTACTGATCGACGGGCTGTACGTGGCCGGGCTGAACGACGGGCGCGGCCTGCGCGGCAGCACCAACCAGCGGATCCACCATCTCACCCGGCGGCTGGCGGACAGCGGATACGACTTCGCGCACCGGGCCCGTGACGCGGAGATCGCCGTCAACGGCCCGGAGACGCTGCTCATCGGAGTGGCGCCGAAAGGGTTCCCCGCGGTGTTCGAGACAGCGGTCGACATGGTTCGCGCCCGGATGTCGGGAGCGGACACCAGCAGCCCGAATCCAGGAGAGGAAGGGTGGTCATGAGCGGCAGGAAACGCATTCAGGTCGACCAGTCGGAGTGGTACCGCCTGCAACAGAGGGCGCGGCAGCTGCGGGAGGTCAAGCGGGACATCCCACGGCTGTTCGCCGATGTGCGGACACAGACCCAGGCCGACATCGACCGGGCATTCTCCCCCTTGCAGGACCGCCAGCGCCGCCAGCAGGAGGCGGTCGACAGGCTGAGCGACCGGACCCGCGACCTGGAGGCGGAAACCACCCGCAAGCTTCAGGAGCAGGCCGACCGCCTGCACCAGGACCTGCGGGAGACGGCCGGCCGGATCGAGCAGGACACCCGGCAACGGCTGGAACAGCAGCGCAAGGAGACCGAGAGCGCCCTCGCCGCCGAGCGGGCCGAGCGTCGCGCCGAGACGGCCAGGCTCGCCCAGGAGATCGACGCGTTCAAGGACGACCGGGCGCGCGCCGAGACCACCGTACGGACCTGGCTGCTGGACGCCCGCACCATGGCGGACCTGGTCGACGGGGAGCTGCCCCACGACCGGTATGCGCCCGGTCGGCTGGACAGGCTGCGCCACCGGATCGCCACGGCCGAGGAGAACGTCGCGGACGGCCGGTTCGACGCCGCTCTGGCCGTGGCGCAGGAGACCTTCCACGAGCTGAGCGATCTGCGGGTGGACATCGAGCAGCGGGAGTTCGAGCGCTGTCTGGCCCAGAAGGAGGCGGTCGAGGCCCTGGTGCAGGTCGAGATGCTGGCCGAGGAGAACCGGCAGCGCCCGGTCGTCGGACCGGACGCCGAGGTCGTCGCCGGCTATCTGCTCGATGTCGTGCACTGGTCCGAGGGCGAGTACGAGCGGGTACGGCAGGACACCGGTCAGGCGCTCGCCCGGGCCCGTGACCCGCACACGGGTGTGGAGGACCTGCGCGGCCTGCGTGACGAGGAGGCGCCCCGGCTCGAACGGAGCCTGGGCGAGGCCGTCGAGCGGGCCGGGATGCGCCAGCTCACCTCGCAGCTGCGGGTGAACCTGGCCGACGTCGTGGCCGACACACTCGCCGAGATCGCCTACTACGACCTCGTGGAGGAGGAGTCCGGGTACGACGACGGTGATCCGCGGGGAGCGTTCCGGGCCCGGCTCCGCAACGAGGCCAGTGGCAACGAGATCACGGTCGAGATCGAGCAGGCCGGCAAGGACTCGGACCAGTGCGTGATCCGCGTGGTGTCCCACGACCAAGACGTCACCTCCGAGGCCGAGCTTCGGGACCGGGCGGACGCGGTCTACCAGGCGCTGCGGGAGCAGGGCGTGCCCATCGGTCTTGAGGCGTCGGCGCCCGAGGCGGAGCACGGCACTCCGGTCCCCCGTTCCGGGGAGCGGCCGCAGCACCGGCCAGGCAGGGAAGACCCCGGCACATGAACAGGAGTCTGACGAAGCAGAGCCGTCCTCCCCGTCCGCCGGGGACAGAACGGCTGGACCCGGCGGCCGTCCGCACCGGCGAACCCTTCACCGTCCTGTACGGGCCCGGTGTGGGCGACGTCTTCGTCGACAGCACCGCCCAGGTGTGCTCGATGGAGCAGGCGCTCTGGCGCGTGCTGCGTGGCGCCGGGTTCGAGCGGATCGTCTTCAGCACGCTGCACAACCCGGTCTACTTCCGGGACAGGGCGTCGCGGGATCTGTCCCGCCGGCCGGCCCGCCGTACCGCGGAGACGGCCGGCCGACGCGGGCCGCGCACCATGCGACACGCCAGTCTGCAAGGGCCCCTCGGCGGGACGCGGCTGCTGGACGCCGCACCCCGCTCCGCGGCGGAACCTGCCCCGGACCCGGCCCGGGGAGCCGGTGCGGCACCCGCGTCCGGGATCTCCGATCCGTTCGGCGTGATGACCCTCACCGCTCATCTCCGCGACCCGGAACACCGTACGGCCGTGGTCTTCCCGCACGCGGACGCGTTCCTGCTCCACAACCGGGCCCCGCGGCAGCTGGCCGGAGCCATGGCCGAGTGGGCGGCCGACACCGTGGCGGGAAACCAGTGGATCCTCGTGTTCCGCAACCCCTCCCTGGACGGAGTGTCCGAGCTCCTGGCGGGGCTCGGACACTATCCGCAGCTGGAGACCTTCGTGCGGGAACGGCGGGACGAGCCCGCCCGCGGCGGCACGTTGCGGGTCGAACTTCCGCAGGCGGCGGAACTGGAGCGCCTTGTGCACTCGGTACGGCTGCGGAAGGGGCTGCGGGTCGAGTGGCTGGACCTGGACCGGGTGGTCCGGGCGATGGCCGGCCAGCCCGAGACGGTCCGCGTCTGGCGTGAACGCCTTGAACAACTGCCGGCGGACGGGGCGTCGTTGAGCCACCACTCGGTCCGGCGGTGGGTGGGACGAGCCGTGTCCGACGAACGGACGCCCTGGGAGCGGCTTGCCGCGATGCCCGGCATGGAGGATCTGATATCCCGTTTCGAGGCCATCCGGAACGAGACGGAGGCGGCCGAGGAACTGCGTGCGCGTGGGCTGGCCACCGTCGATGAACCGCCCGCCCGGCACCTGGTGTTCACCGGCAACCCCGGGACCGGGAAGACGACTGTGGCCCGGCTGGTCGGCGAAATGTACCGGGACCTGGGAGTGCTGAGCCGTGGCCACTGCGTGGAGGTGAAGGCCGGCGACCTGGTCGCCGGTTACGTGGGGCAGACCGCCATCCAGACCAACGCGATGGTGGACCGGGCCCTGGACGGGGTGCTGTTCATCGACGAGGCGTACGCGCTCAGCGACCAGAGCGACGGATTCGGCCAGGAGGCCATCCAGACGCTTCTCGCCCGCATGGAGAACGACCGCGGCCGCCTGGTGGTCGTCGCGGCCGGCTACCCGGAGAAGATGAAGGAGTTCGTCGAGGCGAACGTCGGCCTCAGGAGCCGGTTCCCCACCACCGTCGAATTCCCCGACTACGACCCCGACACCCTTCACACGATCCTGCTGGGCCGCCTGGAGAAGCACGGCCTGCGTCCCGGGGAGGAGGCGGCACAGGCGCTGCGGCAGATCGTGGAGGGCATGCACCGCTCCCGGGACGAGGGCTTCGGCAACGCCCGGGAGATGCGCACCCTCGCCGACGCGCTCCGCACCCCGTGGGCCGTCCGCGTGCGACGGGACGTGGAACAGCCCGTCATCGTCGACGACATCCCGGAGAAGTACCGGGACCACCTGCCGCGCCCGGTGCCCGAACTCGCCGAACTGCTCGCCGGACTCGACCGGTACATCGGCCTCGGGCCGGTTCGCAGGGAGCTGGAAGGACTCGCGAACCGGCTGAAGATGCGCCAGGAGCGCGGCACGGAGACATTCGCCCCGCCCCATCTGCTGTTCACCGGCCCTCCGGGCACCGGCAAGACCACGGTGGCCCGGCTGATCGGCGATCTGTTCCGCGAACTGGGGCTGCTGCGCAAGGGGCATGTCGTGGAGGTGACCCGCACCGACCTGGTGGCCGCGTACGTGGGGCAGACCGCGCCCAGGGTCCGCGAGGCGGTCGAACGGGCGCTGGACGGCGTGCTGTTCATCGACGAGGCCTACAGCCTGGTCCGGGACACCGGGGGACACGGCGGTTTCGGCGCGGAGGCCGTGGACACCCTGCTGCGTGAAATGGAGCACTGGCGCGGCCGACTGGTCGTGATCGCGGCCGGATATTCCGAGGACATGGAGCGGCTGCTCGACTTCAACCCGGGGCTGCGGTCACGGTTCACCACCGAGGTGCCCTTCCCCGGCTACACCCTGGACGACCTGGTGGAGATCCTCCGTCGGATGGCTGCCGAGGCCGGCTACACCCTCGGCCCCGGGACCGCGGAACGCGCCAGGCTGTGGCTGGAGGCGACCCGACGGGCCCGTGGGGCCTCGTTCGGCAATGCCCGGGAGGTGCGCAGGCTGCTGGATCTCATGGAGGGCCGCAAGGCGGCGCGGTGGAATCAGGGTGACAAGGGTGCGGAGTATCTGCCCGAGGACGTGCCGGATCCGCCCGCCGGTCAGGGCTGAGCGCCGGTGACCTTCGTCCCGCCGTCCTCCTGCGACCCCTGGCGGTGCGTCAGTACGCTGCTCAGGGCCCGGTCGGCGTCGACGAGCCGTTCCTCGACGGTCCGGGTGAGGGCCTCCACCTCCTCCAGGGTGAGGCCCCGCCCCGGCACGGCGCCGCGCGAGTCCGTACCGGCGGCCTCGCGCAGGGCCTGCGCCAGCTCCCGGTCGGCCTGGGCATAGCGGGTCAGGGATACGAAGACTTTGCCCTGTTCCTCCTGGATGCGCACCAGTTCCTCCTGGATACGCTCCAGCCGGTCCTCGTCGGCGGTGAGTTGGTGGGAGACCTCGCTCAGCTCGTCCTCCGTGGCCGCCAGCACCTTCTGCGCTGCCGAGGCCTGCTCCAGGCTCTGCCGGGTCCGCGGCTCCAGCACGGCGAGCTGCTCCTCGGTGAGCCGCAGCAGGGCGTCGGCCCCGGTGCGCAGCTCCCGGTCGGCCGCCCCGAGGTCCCGGCCGCGCAGCTCCCGCAACCGCGCGTCGACGACTTCCCGCTGCGCCTGCAGCCCGTCCAGTTCCTCCGCCAGCCGTTCCAGCCGCCGAAGCTCGTCGGCCTCCTGTCGCAGCTTCTCGTGCTCCGCGAGGCGGTGGCGCAGCTCCTCCTCCCGCTCCACGAGCGTTTCCAGAGCCGCCCGTTGCGACGCAACCCGCTCGGTCACCGCGGTGAGTTCGTTCATCACGTCACGGGTGCCCTGTGCCACACTCTCGCCCGGCCGGGCCTCCGCCAGCAGTTCGGGCAGTGCCTTGGCCGCCAGATCACGGGTGTCGGCCAGCGCGTCGTCCAGCGCGAACAGGGTCTCCAGAGCCTCGGCCCCGTCGGTGTCGTCCGAACTGCCGCCATCGGACGCGGAGTTCAGCCTGCCGAGGGCGTGTGCGGCCCACCGGGCGGCGGATCCCAGTACGTGGAGGGCCGTTTCCCGGTCGGCGCGCCCCGAGTCCGCCAGCGCATCCGCGATCTCTCGCCTGTGGTCGTGCACGATGCCCCCTCGCGAAACCCGTGGCGGGGCCGCTCGGCGACCCAGGCTGCCCTGATCGCCAGCGTATCGAGCAGGGCGCGGCCATGGTGGTCAATCGCCCGCGTGGGGTGCAGGATGCGGAGGGGCCCGTACGGCACGGGGACGAGGCAGGCGCACGGCGGGGGCCGATGGTCAGCGAAGCACGACAGGGCGACGACGGCACCGGGTTGGCGGAGCTGCGGGAGAAGGCGACCGGCGCCGTTCTGGAGGCCCGACGGCTGCTGAACGTGTCGGGGGACCGGCCGTCCGCCGAGACGTTGGGGCCGGTGATCGACCAGTTGGCCGATGTCGAGGCCGCGTTGGCGAGGAAGAACGAGGATTTCTCCATCGTCTTCGTGCACTTGGGCCTCCTGCTCGGGGCGCGCTGCCTGACGGGGAGGGAAAGCGCGACGTTCGATTCCGATGAGCGGGCGGAAGCGCTACGGCGCCTGCGGTGGGCGGACCGCATCGGGCCGTCGGCCAACCCGCTGGTGGTAGAGGCCCGGATGATGCTGATCTTCCTGCTCGCGCCCTGGGCCCTGCCCCGCACCGACGGCACCCGCACCGCCCTTTTGGACGCGCTGCTCGCCGCCGCCGACCAACGGGTGCTGACCGAGTCGTTGCTCCGGGATCTCACCGAGGCCAAGGACGTGGTCGACCGCATCGCCGAGGCCCCGCTCGGCCCGGAGTTCCAGCGGCAGACCGCGAGTGTCAAGCGGGACATCGAGCAGATGCTCGCCTCCGGCTCTGCTCATCCCGACACAACGGAGGAGACGGCAGCGGCGGCTGCCAACGCTGCGGCTCCCGAGGCAGCGACCACGGGCACGGCCGCACCCGGCCATGCCCAGGACACCGTCGCCCCCGAGGACGCAGTCGCCCCCGAGAGCGCGCTGCTCGATGCCGTTCGCGGCCTGGTGGCCCTGGCCGGCTCACGCAGCACGCCGCAGTTCACCCGCGTCCTGGTCTGGCTGGTCAACGCGTTGCAGCCCCAGACCGGCGGCCACGACGCCGAGATCCTGGAGCTGGACCCGGAAGTCGCATCGCTGCTGCGCCGGGCCGCCGTCGGCAGCGGAGCCGGCGCCGACGGCGTCCGCGGCGGCGCCGACCTGGCACTGCGAGCGTTCCGCGCGTTGCCACCGGACGCACCCGAGCGGGCCCGGGTCGCCCGGCTCCACGCCTACCTGCTGGTCACGGCCGAGATCCTGGAGCCCGGATCGGTCGACTTCGCCACCGCGGAGCGACCCACGCCGGAACCGGGCGGCACCAGCGGCAACCCGTTCGACGACTGGCCGGCCGGCCTCACCCCGGAGCCGGGTCTGGTCCCCCATCTCGACAGCCATCTGCGGGACTTCGTTACCCACCTCGGCGTCCGCGAGCGGCGCTTCGCCGCACACTTCGACCGGCTGCTGGCCTACCGAACCGGTGATCCCGGATACCTGGAGGACGCCGCCACCCTGCTCAGGGAGGCGGTCGACGCGAGCCCCGCGGACTCCTGGTGGGCCCTGGCCCTGCAAGTGGAGCTGGCAGAGGTCCTGGAGCAGGCCGCATCGCACGGCGGCAGCTTCCACGACGCCGACGTCTCCCTGGCCACCATGCGAGGGCTGGCCGCCACCCTCGAACGCGACGGCTCGCTGCCGCCCGACGCGCCGTTCAGCCTCAGCCTCGCGCTCTCCACCGCTGACGGTGAACTGAGCCACGCGCAGCGCACCGGAAACCACGAGGCGCTGCCGCGTCTGATCGACGAACTCCGTGGCCGGTACGCCGCCCTGCCACCGGACAGCAGCTGGCGCGGCGAGTTGGCGAAGCGGCTGAGCCGGCTCGAGGAGCTGCGCGCGGACACGCAGGAGGCCACCGGGCGCGGTCTGCCCGGAGCGGCCGGAGCGGCCAGGACGGGAGACCGCGCCGCCGAGCGAGAGGTCACCGCCGAGCGGGACGTCGCCGCCGAGCGAGAGCTCCTGGAACGCGATCTCGTCGAGATCCGCCGGAAGCTGGACGAACCGGAGGTCTACCACGAGCAGGAGTACGACCGGCGCGCCAGGCTCGGCCTGCGGCTGCTCCTCGCTGTCGTGCGCGGCGATGACGACCCGGCGCTCCTGGACGAGGCCATCGCCGAGCTGACCCGCGTCCGCGCTCTGCTCGCCGAGGGGCGTGGCCGAACGCAGTGCGTGGACGTCCTGACGAAGCTGGCCGAGGCCCACACGATGCGCGCCGCCCGGGGCGGCCCGCGCGCCGGCGACGACATGCTGGCGTTCGTGGAGATCACCCGCGAGGCGCTGGACGAACTGACCGCCGACGTCCTGCTCCAGATCGGCGCCGACCATGGCCTGTCGTCGGCCCTCAACGGCGCCCTATTGTCGCGGCGACTGGCGTTCGTCGACTTCCTCACCCACCGGCCGGCCGACGCGGTGGCCGATCTGGAGCGGGGGCGTGCCCTGGTGCTCCAGGCCGCTGCCGCATCCCGGAGCATCCCCGAGCTCCTCGACGCCGTCGGCCACCCCGAACTGGCCCGGCAGTGGCGCGCCCAGGTCCCCGCGGACCCGCTGCGGCCGAAGACCAGCGACGCACCGCCCCCGTCGGCCGACGGCCCGCCGATCCCCAGCGGCCTGCGGCGCGGCGCACTGGCCGCGCTGGGCATCCGCCCCGGTGCCGGGCAAGGGCCCAGCACCCGGCAGTTGGTGGGCGCCGCGGACGTCGCCGAGCTGACCGCCGGTCTCACCGCCACGGGCACGGACGCGTTGGTCTACCTGATCCCCGGCACGCCCCTGCCCAGCCGCTCGTTCCCTGGCCACGCGCTGATCCTGCGCCCCGGCGCCGGTCCCGCCATACTTCCCCTGCCGGAGTTGCTGGCCTCGGACTGCCCGCCGCTGGAGCGTTACTTCTTCGCCGCGGCGGAACGCTCCCGGTCGCTCGCCGACCCGGCCATGAGCCCGTCGTGGAGGGCCGCCTACGAGGCGGAGTGGCAGGCCGCGCTGTCCGCGGTGTGCGACTGGGCCTGGAAGGCGGTGATGGGCCCGGTGCTCTCGGCCGTGCGCCCGGTACTGGCGGCCCAGTGGCCGCTGGCCCCGCCACCGCGGATCGTGCTGGTGCCCTGCGGCCGGCTCGGCGCCGTCCCGTGGCACGCCGCGCGCATCCGGGGTCTCGGCCGGCACGGCCACCGGTACGCCTGCCAGGAGGCCGTGCTCAGCTACGCCCCGTCCGGCACCCAGTTCCTGGCCGCGGCCACCCGGCGGCGGATGCCTCCTGCCGCCGGGCGCCAAGTGCTCGTCGCCGACCCGGAACTGACCCTCCCCTGGGCCGAGGTGGAGACGGCCGCGCTGCGTGCCGCCTGCTACCCCGACGCGCTCTGTTACGGCGAGTTCGTCACCACCGGCGAGGTACCGGACGCCGCGGGCACGCCTGCGGAACTGCTCGCCGTGCTGCCCGGCGGCGCGTCACCGGCGTCCTTGGTCCACCTGTCCTGCCACGCCATCGCCGCACCGCGCCCCACCGACTCAGCGCTGTGGCTGGCCGGCCCGCCCGGCGCGAGCCAGGACGCCGGCCGGCTCACCGTGGCCGGCATCCTCGACGGCGCCGCCGGCCGGCGGACGGACACCGCCGGCCCGTTGGTGGTGCTCAGCGCCTGTGAGACAGACCTGAGCACGCGCCATCACGACGAGGCGTTGACCCTTGCCACCGCGCTGGTCACGGGCGGCGCCGCCGACGTCGTGGGGTCCCGCTGGGCGGTGCGTGACGGTCCGACCGCCGTGATGATGGCGGTCTTCCACCACCACCTCACCACCGGCGCGCTGGCCCCGCCCGATGCCCTGCGCGCCGCCCAGCTGTGGATGCTCAACCCGCACCGCGAGCTCCCCGTCACCCTGGACGGCCCCCTCCGCCGCGAGGCCACCCGCCCCGACCTCCACCGCCTCCATCACTGGGCCGCCTTCACCCACCAGGGCAACCCGGCGTCCGCGGCGACGGGGTGAGGGGCGGATCCCACCGCATCGACCCGGCCTGCGCTGAACCTGGGCGGCGGGAGGGTTCGGGCGACCAGGGTCGCCCGTTCTTTCGTCGTACGAGCGGGCCCCGAGGGGGGCAGATGTCCCGGATGAGACCCGCAAGCCCTTGGACCTGCTCTGATGGCCGGTCGCGGGGCGCTGGCCTGCGCGAGTGACCTTTCGGATATTTCACGCTCATGCCCGTTGACACGGCCGGAAGTCCCAGAGAAGTCCCAGGAGACTCCCACGGTCCGCGGCCCCTCTTTCGGCTCCATGCGGGGTACAGGGGTTGCGGTTCGTGCATCGTTGGTCCGCCTTGAGGCCATGGCAACGCACGCTTCTCGAAAGTGCCTCGCGGCCGGTGAAGATCCCGAAGCCTGGGCGCCGGGTGAATGGCAGTCACTTTCTTCACGCTGAGGGGGAGTGCGCCGGTGAGGTTTGGCGCCTTCGTCAGGGTGTGGGTATGCGGAGGCGAGGCGATGCCCGGGCGGGCGGACGCCAGGGTGACCGTTCGAGAGCAAAGGCTTTCTCTCTCAGTGGGGAGTGGTGCGCTCACACCGCCTATGGACGAGTCGGTGCCCCTGTGTTCACCGACGCGCTGGACCCACCGGCGTGACGGACATCACCTCCTCGGCATTTATACAGCACACGGGCGGTTTTGGCCGATTGGGGCGCCGTATCGGACTGGTCACTCGCGCGGGGTTGGTGTGGGGGGTTTACGCGGAGGCTCCGACGGGTCAAGATGACGCAGCGAAGTGAGCAAACATTTTCCCAACGGTGTCGCAGATAGGTGCAACGCGAGGCTGCAGGGCTCTCCTCGCTCGCGAAGCAGGGTGCCGCACGGTCAGTACTTCGAACGTTGGTCGATATATCGAACGATGCTGATCGGGTCACCGCCCCCAGACCCTTTCCAGAGCAGTAAGGACGGCCGGTTGTGCACGCAGAGCACGATGAATCGATGAGCCTCGCCCCCTGTGTCGTCGGGGTCGACTTCGGCACCCTGTCGGGACGGGCTCTGGTGGTCCGCGTCAGTGACGGCGCGGAGTTGGGAGTGGCTGAGCATCCGTACCGGCACGCCGTTCTCGACCAGGAACTGCCCGACGGTACGCCCCTGCCGCCCGACTGGGCGCTCCAGGTGCCCGCCGACTACATCGACGTCCTGCGGCACGCGGTGCCCGAGGCTCTCGCGCGCGCCGGTATACGCCCCGAGCAAGTGGTGGGTATCGGCACGGACTTCACCGCCTGTACGGTCCTGCCGGTCCTCGCCGACGGCACACCGCTGTGTGAACTGAGCGAATACGCGGCCCGCCCGCACGCCTACGTCAAGCTGTGGCGCCACCACGCCGCCCAGGCCCAGGCCGACCGGATCAACGCACTGGCCGCCGAACGCAAGGAGCCGTGGCTGCGGCGGTACGGCGGCAAGATCTCCTCGGAGTGGGAGTTCGCCAAGGCGCTGCAGCTCCTGGAGGAGGACCCGGAGATCTATCACCGGACCGAGCGCTGGGTTGAGGTCGCCGACTGGATCGTCTGGCAGTTGTGCGGCACCTACGTCCCTAACGCCTGCACGGCCGGCTACAAGGGCCAGTTCCAGGACGGCGCCTACCCCTCACCGGACTACCTCGCGGCCCTGAACCCCGGCTTCGCCGGTTTCGTGACCGACAAACTCGACCAGCCGATCGGACAGTTGGGGGAGCCGGCCGGAGGGCTGACCGCTGAGGCCGCTGCCTGGACGGGCCTGCCCGAGGGCATCACCGTCTGCGTGGGCAATGTGGACGCCCATGTGACCGCGCCCGCCGCGACGGCGGTGGAAGCGGGCCAGATGGTCGCCATCATGGGCACGTCGACCTGTCATGTGATGAGTTCCGACCAGTGGGGCGCCGTACCGGGTATGTGCGGTGTCGTCGACGGCGGCATTCTGCCGGGTCTGTGGGGCTACGAGGCCGGTCAGAGCGGAGTGGGGGACATCTTCGCCTGGTTCGTGCGCAACGGCGTGCCCGCCGAGTACGCGGAGCACGCCACAAGCCTGGGGCGGACGTTGCACGAGCATCTGACCGCCCTGGCCGCGGAGCAGAAGGTGGGCGAGCACGGCCTGATCGCTCTCGACTGGCACAGCGGCAACCGGTCCGTCCTGGTCGACCACGACCTCAGCGGTGTGCTGGTGGGGCTGACCCTGTCCACCCGGCCCGAGGACGTCTACCGCGCCCTGCTGGAGGCGACCGCCTTCGGCACGCGCACGATCATCGACGCGTTCGAGGAAGCCGGCGTCCCGGTGGCGGAACTGATCATCGCGGGCGGGCTGACCAAGAACGCGCTGCTCATGCAGATCTACGCCGACATCACCCGCCGTCCGCTGAGCGTCATCGGCTCCGCGCAGGGCCCGGCGCTCGGGGCCGCGATGCATGCCGCGGTTGCCGCCGGCGCCTATGCCGACATCCGTGCCGCCGCCCAGGCCATGGGCAATGTCCGCCGGGACGTCCATCTGCCCGATCCCGAACGAGCCGCGGCCTACGACCGCCTGTACGCCGAATACCGGCTGCTCCACGACTACTTCGGCCGCGGGGCCAACGAGGTCATGCACCGGCTGCGCCGCATCCGCGCCCAGGCGTCCGCCCAGCCGGCACCCGGCGCGACCGACCGCCCCCAATCCGCCTGATCTGAAAGGCAGTACCCGCCATGACGACACCAGCACAGCCCTACGACAGCCAGGAGATCTGGTTTCTCACCGGCAGCCAGGGCCTGTACGGCGACGACACCCTGCGCCAGGTCGCCTTCCAGTCCCAGCAGATAGCCGAGAGACTCGACGCGGCCCCCGCGATCCCGCTGCGGATCGTGTGGAAGCCGGTCCTCACCGACGCCGAGTCGATCAGGCGGCTGTGCCAGGAGGCCAGCGTCTCCGACACCTGCGTCGGCGTCATCGTCTGGATGCACACCTTCTCACCGGCGAAGATGTGGATCGCCGGACTGAGCGCGCTGGACCGGCCCGTGCTCCACCTGCACACCCAGTACAACCTGTCGCTGCCCTGGTCGAGCATCGACATGGACTTCATGAACCTCAACCAGGCCGCCCACGGAGACCGCGAGTTCGCACATATCGAGGCACGGATCGGCGTCACCCGCAAGATCGTCGCCGGGCACGCCACGGACTCCCGAGTTCTGGGGCGCGTCGCGGCGTGGTCCCGGGCCGCCGCCGGCCGCCACGCCGCGCGCACCCTGCGGCTGGCGCGCTTCGGCGACAACATGCGGGACGTCGCCGTGACCGAGGGCGACAAGGTCGAGGCCCAGATGCGGTTCGGCTACTCCGTGAACACCTACGGGGTCAATGATCTGGTCAAGGTCGTCGACGCGGTCGGCGACAAGGAGACCGCCGAACTCGCCGCGACCTACGTCGAGTCGTACGACGTCGTCCCTGCCCTGCGTCCCGACGGCATCCGCCACGAGTCGCTGCTGTACGCGGCCCGCCTGGAAATCGGCCTGCGCACCTTCCTGGACGAGGGCGGCTTCACCGCGTTCACCACCAACTTCGAGGACCTGGGCGGGTTGCGCCAGCTGCCGGGCCTGGCCGTCCAGCGGCTGATGGCCGATGGCTACGGGTTCGGCGGCGAGGGCGACTGGAAGACCTCCGCGCTGCTGCGCACGATGAAGGTGATGGGCCTCGGGCAGACCGGCGGCACCACGTTCATGGAGGACTACACCTACCACCTCGGGCCGGGCACCCCGCGCGTCCTCGGGGCGCACATGCTGGAAGTATGCCCCTCCGTGGCCGCGGACCGCCCCAGCTGCGAGATCCACGCGCTGTCCATCGGTGGCCGGGAGGACCCGGTCCGGCTGGTCTTCGACGCCGCTCCCGGCCCCGCACTGGTCGTCGGCCTCGCCGACCTGGGCGATCGCTTCCGGCTGACCGCCAACGCCGTGGACGTGGTCGCGTCGAGCCAGCCGCTGCCCCACCTGCCCGTCGCCAGGGCCGTGTGGCAGCCCCGCCCGTCCCTGGCCGAATCGGCCGAGAACTGGATGCTCGCCGGTGCGCCTCACCACACCGTGCTCAGCTCGGCGGTCGACATCGAGGCGCTCACCGACTTCGCCGCCATGACGGGCGTGGAACTGCTGACGATCGACGAGAGCACCGCGCCCGGCCAGCTCGCCAAGGAAATGCGCTGGAACGCCGCCTACCACCGGCTCGCCCAGGCCCTGTGACACACGGACAGCACGAAGGAGACGACTGATGACAACAGCTGTCCGGGACGGCCTGCGGCAGGAGGTACTGGAGGCGAACCTCGCGATCCCCCAAGTCGGCCTCGCCACCCTGACCTGGGGCAATGTGAGCGGAGTCGACCGAGAGGCGGGCGTGTTCGTCATCAAGCCCTCCGGGGTCCCCTACGAGGACCTCACCGTCGGCCACCTGGTGGCGGTACGTCTGGCCGACGGCGCGGTCGTCGACGGCGACCTGCGCCCCTCCACCGACACCGAGACCCATCGCTGCCTCTACCTGGCGTTCCCGTCCATCGGCGGTGTCACCCACACCCACTCCACCCATGCGGTCGCCTTCGCGCAGGCCCGCCGGGAGATACCGGTACTCGGCACCACACACGCCGACACTTTCAACGGGCCGGTGCCCTGTACCCCGGATCTGACCGCGGAACAGTGTGCCAAGGACTACGAGTACAACACCGGCCAGGTCATCGTGGACCTGCTCATCGGTGACGACACGAGGGCGGCCGAGGTCCCCGGCGCGCTTGTCGCGGGCCACGGACCCTTCACCTGGGGCGCCACGGCGCGCAAGTCCCTCGAACACGCCATCATCTGTGAAGCAGTCGCCGACATCGCGATCCACACCATGGCTCTGGCCCCCACCGCCCCACCCCCTCGCCATCTGCTGGACCGGCACTACACCCGCAAACACGGCCCCAACGCCTACTACGGCAACCCCGAACCGGGCGTGACGGCCCCCGTGTGACCGGCCTGTCCGCAGCCTTCGGGGGCGGGCCCCAGCCGACGTGCCACGGTCGGCGGGAGCCCGCCCCTGTGTGTCTGCTCCAGCGCGTTCGCGCCCGCACGTTCGACCCGTGGCGGCGGCAGGAGGGCAGCGGGACTGAGCATTGACCCACCGCGAGGCTTACGCGTCCGGCCCCGCACGAGCCACGCGGCGGCTCAGGTGGATTCGCGGACGACGAGGCGGCAGGGAACGGTGTGCAGGCCGGGCTCCGGCTGGGAACCGATGGCGTCCAGCAGCCGCAGGGCGGCCTGCCGGCCGATCTCGGCGAGGTCCGTGTCGATCGTGGTGAGGGGTGGGCGGCAGGCCAGGGCCATGATGTCCCAGTTGTCGTAGCCCACGATCGCGACCCGGCCGGGGACGTCCATGCCGTTCTCGCGCAGGGTGTCGGCGACACCCCTCGCGATCTGGTCGTTGCCGCAGAAGAAGGCGTCCGTGTCCGGTGCGGTACGCAGGACCGCTTCGGCGGCCCGGCGCCCCCAAGCCTCGCTCCACTCGCCGAAGTGGACCCGGCCGGTGGCGAGCTCCAGCGAGGAGCGTGCGAGCAACTCGACGGTGTGGTGGGCGCGGTCGCGGGCGGCGGCGTGGTGTGCTGGGCCGGTGATGTGCGCGATCCGCGTGCGGCCGGTGGCCAGCAGATGGTCGATGGCCAGGTGCGCTCCGCTCCGGTCGTCGGAGACCACGGAAATGTCCTCCGGGTCCGTGGACGGCGAGAGCGCGTAGACCGTCGGTATCGGGTCGATCCCCTTCAGTGGCGGCCGTGGGTCGGTGCGTCGGCCGGTCACGATGATGCCGTCCACCCGGCGGTCCGTGAGGTTGCGCAGGTGGTGCTGCTCGCGGATGGAGTCACCGCGGGTGTCGCACAGCAGCACGGAGATCTTTCCGGAACCGAGCGCGTCCTCGGCGCCGAGCAGTACGGGAGTGCTGAAGCGGCCGATGCCGTCGGTCGTCATCAGCCCGACGGTCCAGCTGCGTCCGGTGTGCAGGCTCTGCGCATGCTGGTTGGGGCGGAAGTCGAGCTCCTCCACGGCGGCCATGACCCGCTGCCGGGTCTCGGGCCGCATCCTGCCGCTGCCGTTCAGTGCCTTCGAGGCCGTCCCGACACTGACGCCGGCCAGCTTGGCAACGTCGGCGAGCTTCGCCCGCCCGGTTGGGGGAGAACCTGGAACGACGGTCACGCGCAACCCTTTTCCTAGATGACGTCGGCGACGTACATCCTGGCATCGTTCGCGCCTGCTGGCCAGCCCCTGACAAGGCAAGCAGAAGATACTTGTGCGTACCTCTTGACTCATGCTCGTTGTCTTTCTACGTTTCCGGCAGAAAAACGTTTGCGCAAGCGGGTCCGAGAGACAGAGCATCGCCTCCCGTTCCCGGGACGCCATACCACCCCATGTGCGCCGGACCCCCGACCCGCTTCCCATCTCACTCCTCGGAGAGCCATGCCCCGCCCACGTTCCGCCGTGCCCTCCACTCAGTCCTCGGCCTCGTCCGAACAGGGAGCCGCCCCCTTGGGTCCGGTCCGTATCGGCCCGGGTGCCAGGGCCGCGCTGGCCCCCGCCGCCGTCGAGGTGCGCGCCGGGTTCTGGGAGACCCGCCGCGAGGTGAACGCGCGTACCTCGATCCCGCAGGGCCCCGGGCTGCTGGAGTCGGCGGGGAATCTGCACAACCTGCGGCTCGCGGCGGGCACGGACGAGGGCGAGTTCCAGGGCGCGTACCCGTTCGTGGACACGGACGTGTACAAGTGGCTGGAGGCCGCTTGCTGGCAGCTCGCCCAGCAGACGCCCGAAGAGGACAGCCCGCTCGCGGCCGACGTAGAGCGCATCGTCTCCCTCGTCGCCGGCGCACAGCAGCCCGACGGCTACCTGAACACGTGGTTCCAGCTGCTCAAGGGCGGCGAGCGCTACCGGGACCTGCGCTGGGGCCACGAGCTGTACTGCGCCGGGCACCTGATCCAGGCGGCGGTGGCCCACCACCGGGCCACCGGAAGCAGCGTACTCCTCGATGTCGCCGTGAAGTTCGCCGACCACATCGACTCGGTCTTCGGCCTGCCGGACAGTGGCAAGCCCATCGACGGCGTCGACGGCCACCCCGAGGTCGAGACCGCCCTCGTCGAGCTGTACCGGGAGACGGGTGAGCGCCGCTACCTGGACCTCGCCGGCTACTTCGTCGACCGCTTCGGCCACGGCCTGCTGGGCGGCGAGGCGTACTGCCAGGACCGCGTACCGCTGCGCGAGGCGACCAACGTCGAGGGCCACGCCGTTCGCCAGCTGTACCTGCTGGCCGCCGCGGCCGACCTGGCCACCGAGACCGGCGAGACCGAACTGCGCGCCGTCGCGGAACGGCTGTGGGCGGCGATGACCACCACCAAGACCCATGTCACCGGCGGGCTCGGCGCCCACCACGACGAGGAGGACTTCGGCGACCCGTACGAGCTGCCGAACGAGCGCGCCTACTGCGAGACCTGCGCCGCCATCGCCTCGATCCAGTGGAGCTGGCGCATGGCCCTGCTCACCGGCGAGGCCCGCTACTCCGACCTGATCGAGCGCACCCTGTACAACGGTTTCCTCGCCGGCGTCTCTCTCGACGGCGAGCACTGGCTGTACGTCAACCCGCTCCAGGTCCGCGACGGGCACACCGACCCCGGCGGCGACCAGTCCGCCCGCCGCACCCGCTGGTTCCGCTGCGCCTGCTGCCCGCCCAACGTCATGCGGCTGCTGGCCTCCTTGGAGCACTACCTCGCGTCGAGTGACAGCGGCGGCCTGCAGGTCCACCAGTACGTCACCGGGCGCTACACCGGCGACCTCGACGGGACCCCGGTCGTGGTGAGCGCCGAGACCGACTACCCCTGGCACGGCGCGGTCGGCCTGACCGTCGAGGAGACCCCGGCCGACCGGCCCTGGACCCTCTCGCTGCGCATCCCGCAGTGGTGCGGCGACTATCGGGTCCGCGCCGGGGACACGGTGTACGACCGGACAGACGCGCCCGTCACCGACGGCTGGCTGCGGCTGGAGCGCACCTGGGCGCCCGGCGACCAGGTCGTCCTCGAACTCGCCCTTGAGCCCCGCCTCACCGCCGCGGACCCGCGTGTGGACGCCGTACGCGGCTGTGTGGCGATCGAGCGCGGACCGCTCGTGTACTGCCTGGAAGGGGTCGACCACCCCGGCGGCGGCCTGGACGACATGGTGCTCGACACCACCCGCCCGCTCGCCGTGAAGCACCGCCCCGACCTGCTCGGCGGCGTCACCACGGTCGTGGCCGCCGGGCATCGCCGGCACATCGCCGACGCGGGCTGGTGGCCGTACCGGACGGCCGACACCGCCGACGCTCCACCGGCCGACGAGCCCCTCGAACTGACCGCGATCCCCTACTACGCGTGGGCCAACCGCCAGGACGGCAGCATGCGCGTCTGGCTGCCCACTTCCTGAGCCCCCCTGCTTCCCCTCTTCCCTCTCTCCTACCGCTCCCCATGAGCCGGCCCAAGACAACGAGGTCACCCGTGAGAAACTCCCGCCGCACCCTGATCGCCGCGATCGCCGCCCTCGGCACGCTCACCTCCGTCGCCGCCTGCGGCGGTGGTTCCGACTCCTCCGCCTCCGGGTCCAACGCCGGCGGGACGTACACCTTCTGGGACCCGTACCCGCAGTTCGACGCTTCCTCGGCGTGGGGCAAGCTCGTCTCCAAGTGCGGTACCGACGCCGGCGTCAAGATCAAGCGCACCGGCATGGACACCACGGACCTGGGCAACAAAGCGCTGCTGGCCGCCCAGCAGGGCAACGCGCCCGACGTGATGCTCGTGGACAACCCGGTCGTCTCCACGCTGGTGGAGGCGGGGATCGTCAACAAGACGAGCGACCTCGGCCTGGACACGAAGCCGATCCAGCAGAACATCCTCGGCGCGGGCACCATCGACGGCGCCTCCTACGGTGTGCCGATCGGCGCCAACACGCTCGCTCTCTACTACAACAAGAAGGTGCTTTCCGCCGCGGGCGTCGACCCGGCCTCCATCAAGGACTGGAGTTCACTGACGGCGGCCCTGAAGAAGGTCAAGGGCGCCGGCAAGAAGGGCATCACGTTCTCCGCGATCAACACGGAGGAGGGCAGCTTCCAGTTCCTGCCGTGGTTCTGGGGCGCCGGTGGTGACCTCACCAAGCTCAACTCGGCGAAGGGCGTCGCCGCGCTGTCCCTGTGGAAGCAGTGGGTCGACGCAGGGTACGCGCCCAAGGACGTCCTGCAGAACACCCAGACCACCAGCTGGCAGGAGTTCGCCACCGGCGACTACGCGTTCAGCGAGAACGGCACCTGGCAGCTCGGCAACGCGGCGAAGGCCGGATTCGAGTACGGCGTCATCAGCATCCCGGGGCAGAGCGGCGGGTCGGCGCCGGTGCCGACCGGCGGCGAGTTCGTCACCGTCCCGGTGCAGAAGGACAGCGCGCGCTACGACGTCAGCAAGAAGATCGTCACCTGTCTGACCAGCTCCGCCAACCTGCTGGCCACGGACACGACCCTGGCGTACGTGGCCCCCACCGCGGCGGTCCAGGCCAAGCAGGTCAAGGCGAACCCCGAGCTCAAGCCGTGGGTCGACGCGGTGGCCGCGGCACGCGGCCGCACCAGCGGCGGACTGGGCACCAAGTACCCGACCATCTCCCAGCCGATGTGGACCGCCGTCCAGGCCGCCCTGTCCGGCGGCCAGAGCCCGCAGGCCGCCCTCGACGCCGCGCAGACGGCCGCAGGCAAGGGTAAGAACTGACCCCCGACGTGCTCGCGGCACACCCGGGGGCCCTTCCTCCGGCACCCGCACGGCACCCGCAACCGCCCGGACACCGCCACCGCCCCGGGCAGGCCACCTGCATCCAGGAGTTCGCATGACCACCGCCCGCGTCGACCGCCGCTCACAGCGGTCCCCGGTCAGGTCCGGGGTGACCGGCACCGACGACCGGACGGACGCCCTGGCGCTCCGGCGCCGCCAGCGCCGGAAGAGCCGGCTGACCGCACTGGCGTTCCTCGCGCCCCTGGCCGTCTATCTCGCCGCGTTCTACGTCTATCCCCTCTACCGCAACCTCGACCTGAGCCTGCGCAACTACACCGTCCGGTCGTTCGTGGCGGGCGACGCGCCGTTCTCCGGGCTGGACAACTTCAGGACCGTCCTCGACGATCCCACGTTCGGCCCGGCGCTACGCCACACCATGATCTTCACCTTCGTGTCGATCGCGTTCCAGTACGTTGCCGGGCTCGCCCTCGCCGTCTTCTTCAACCGCCACTTCCGACTGGCCGGCACCCTCAGGGCGCTGTTCCTGATCCCGTGGCTGCTGCCGCTGATCGTGTCGGCGTCGACCTGGTCGTGGATGTTCAACAGCGAGTCCGGCGTCCTCAACTACGCCCTCCACCTGGTGGGCGTGGCCCCGGTCGACTGGCTCAACTCGCCCCACTGGGCGCTGACCTCGGTGATCATCGCCAACATCTGGATCGGCATCCCGTTCAACCTGGTCATCCTCTACAGCGGTCTGCAGAACATCCCCGGCGAGCTGTACGAGGCCGCGTCCCTGGACGGGGCCGGTACCTGGCAGCAGTTCCGGCGCATCACCTTCCCGCTGCTGCGCCCGGTCTCGGCGATCACGCTGCTGCTCGGGCTCGTCTACACGCTGAAGGTGTTCGACCTGATCTGGATCATGACCAAGGGCGGCCCCGGCGACGCCTCCTCCACCCTGGCGACCTGGTCCTACCAACTCGGGTTCGGCACCCTGCTCCCGAAGTTCGGCCCCGGAGCCGCCGTCGGCAACATCCTCATCCTCATCGCCCTCGCCTTCGGGCTGCTGTACATCCGAGTCCAGAGGAGGCAGCAAGCATGACCGCCGTCCACAGCCCCGCCCGGCGCGCGCGCCTCTACACCGTCATCGGCGTCCTGCTCACCGCCATCATGCTGTTCCCGGTGTACTGGATGCTCAACGTGTCCCTCACCCCGCAGCAGGACATGCGCAAGAGCCCGCCCGACCTGCTCCCGTTGCATCCCACCTTCGAGGGCTACCGGGCCGTTCTGAACGACCAGATGCCCTACCTCGGCACCAGCCTGCTCATCGGCCTCGGCACGGTCGTCCTCACCCTGGTCCTCGCCGCCCCGGCCGGCTTCGCGCTGGCCAAACTGCGGCCCCGCGGCGGAGGCCTCCTCGGCCTCGTCCTGCTGGTCGCCCAGATGATCCCCGGCATCGTCATGGCGATGGGCTTCTACGGCATCTTCCTCGACCTCGGCCTGCTCAACTCCTGGTGGGGACTGATCATCGCCGACTCCACCATCGCCGTGCCCTTCGGCGTCATGATCTTCACGGCGTTCATGTCGGGCATCCCGGGCGAGCTCATCGCCGCCTCCCGCATCGACGGCGCCGGCACCTTCCGCACCTTCTGGTCGATCGTCCTGCCGGTCAGCCGCAACGCGCTCGTCACCGTCTCCCTCTTCAGCTTCCTGTGGGCCTGGTCCGACTTCGTCTTCGCCAACACCCTTGACGGCGGCGGCGACTGGCGCCCCATCACCCTCGGCATCTACCACTACATCGGCAACAACAACCAGGAATGGAACGCGATCATGGCCACCGCCGTCGTCGCGTCCCTGCCCGCAGCGGTCCTGCTCGTCCTCGCCCAGCGCTATGTGGCCGCGGGCGTCACCGCGGGCGCGGTCAAAGACTGATCCACGATGCCCGCCGCCCCCGGCCCACCCGCCGGGCGGGGCCGAGCTCCGCCGTGCCCGCTCGCACTCCACGCAGGGCTGTCACCCGTGACCAGGGTCCAAGTCCCCACGCACCCGGTCGGCCGCTCCCCGAGCCGCCCCCCCCGCACCACACTCGGCAAGTCCCCGTCCATTCCTCAGGAGAGCCGCTGATGTCATACCTGAGCCTCCGGCACCGTCTCAGAGCACCCCTCGGCCGCGCCACCGCCGCTGCCGTGGCCACGGCCCTGGCCGCCACCGCCGTCGTCCTGACGGGCGCATCCGCCCAGGCCGCCCCCACCTCGTCGACGACCCTGGTTGTCAACGCCGCGCAGAACCTGCGGTCCGTCACCCACGTCGGCACGGGCAGCCTCTACGGTCTGGCGAACACAAGCACCCCCGCCGACAGTCTCGTGCAGCCCCTGAAGCCCAACACCTTCATCCAGATGGCGCCGGGCGGCAGCCAGCTCCCCAACGGCGAGCCCGCTCCCGCGGGCGACGCTCTGATCGTCGCCTCCAAGGCCGCCAACGCGGGCGCCAAGGTCGTCGTACGGATGCCGGACTGGTACCCGAACTTCCCCTACAAGTGGGTGAGCTGGAGCGACTGGCTGTCGGCGGTCGACAAGCAGGTGGCCGCGGTGAAGTCCTCCAGCGCCACGAACATCAGCGCGTACGCGCTGTGGAACGAGCCCGACTGGACCTGGGACACCACCAACGCCGGTGCCTTCAACGCGGGTTGGGCGCGAACGTTCAAGGAGGTGCGGACCAAGGACACCACGACGCCGATCCAGGGGCCGAGTTACTCGGTGTGGAACCAGTCCTGGATGAGCTCGTTCCTCACCGACGCCAAGGCGAGCGGCACGGTCCCCGACGTCGTCGCCTGGCACGAACTGCAGGGCAGCCAGGACATCGCCGCCCACGTCTCGGCGTACCGATCGCTGGAGTCGAGCCTCGGCATCAGTCCGCGCCCGATCGACATCGAGGAGTACGGCACCCCTGACGAGATGGGCAACTCCGGTGCCCTCATCGGCTATGCCGCCAAGTTCGAACGGACCGGCGTGCGCGACGCCGAGCTCGCCTTCTGGAACCACTACGGCACCCTCGGCGACACCCTGACCGACACCGGCGGCTCGCCCAACGGCTCCTACTGGACGTACAAGTGGTACGGCGACATGTCCGGGAACATGCTCACCACCACGCCTCCCGCGCAGACCGGCATCGACGGTCTCGCCTCCCTCAACGGCGCGGGCAACCAGATCAGCGTCGTCACCGGCGGCTGCACCGGCTCCTGCGCCGTCACGGTCAACGGCCTGAGCTCCCTGTCGGCCTTCGGCAGCACGGTCCACGTCAAGCTGGAGTACTCGCCCAACACCGGCCGAACCACTGCCTCTTCCGGCCCGATCACCATCTCCGACACCGACTACACAGTCAGCGGCGGTTCCATCACCGTGCCCGTCACGATGAACGCGTCCGACGGCTACCACCTGGTCGTCACCCCCAGCGGTACCTCGACATCGCTGGCTGGGCGCTACCAGATCACCAACAAGAACAGCGGCCTCGCCCTCGACACCGTGAACGCGGGCACCGCTCAGGGCACCTCGGTCGTCCAGGCCACGTCCACCACCGGCACCGACCAGAACTGGACGCTGGTGGCCGCGGGATCGGGCCTGTACAAGATCGTCAACCAGAAGAGCGGACTCCTGCTCGGCATCAACAACATGAGCACCAGCGATGGCGGTACGGCCCTGATCTGGGGTGACAACGGCACCGCCGACCATCTCTGGCAGGCCATACCGGCGCGTGACGGCTACTACAAGATCGCCAACTACAACAGCGGTCTCCTGCTGGGCGTCGACAGCATGAGCACGTCGTCGGGCGCCCAGGTCCTGCAGTGGTCCGACAACGGCACCGCCGACCACCTGTGGAAACTCACCTCTCGCTGAGGCAACCACCAACGGCCCCGCACCCACCGTCCACGGCGGGTGCGGGGCCGCCGTCTTACGTGGCGGGCGCCTTCCGAAACGGCACGCCGCCCCTGTCCGTGCAGGCCAGAAGCGGTGCGGCGTTCAGGCAAGGGACGCTCAGATGTCCCGGAAGATCTCGATCTGCGCGCCGATCGAGTTGAGCCGCTCGGCGAGGTCCTCGTAGCCCCGGTTGATGACGTACACGTTCCGCAGCACGGACGTGCCGTCGGCCGCCATCATGGCCAGCAGGACGACCACGGCGGGCCGCAGCGCGGGCGGGCACATCATCTCGGCGGCGCGCCAGCGGGTCGGGCCCTCCACCAGCACGCGGTGCGGGTCGAGGAGCTGGAGCCGGCCGCCGAGGCGGTTGAGGTCCGTGAGATAGATCGCGCGGTTGTCGTAGACCCAGTCGTGGATCAGCGTCTTGCCCTGCGCGGAGGCCGCGATGGCAGCGAAGAACGGGACGTTGTCGATGTTCAGGCCCGGGAACGGCATCGGGTGGATCTTGTCGATCGGCGCCTCCAGCTTGGAGGGCCGGACGGTCAGGTCCACCAGGCGCGTACGGCCGTTGTCGGCGAAGTACTCCGGAGTGCGGTCGTGGTCGAGGCCCATCTCCTCCAGGACCGCGAGCTCGATCTCCAGGAACTCGATCGGCACCCGGCGCACCGTCAGCTCCGACTCCGTGACCACGGCGGCGGCGAGCAGACTCATCGCCTCGACCGGGTCCTCGGACGGCGAGTAGTCCACGTCCACGTCGATGTTCGGCACGCCGTGCACGGTGAGCGTGGTCGTGCCGATGCCCTCCACCCGTACGCCCAGGGCCTCCAGGAAGAAGCACAGGTCCTGGACCATGTAGTTGGAGGAGGCGTTGCGGATGACGGTCACGCCGTCGTGGCGGGCGGCGGCGAGCAGCGCGTTCTCGGTCACCGTGTCGCCGCGCTCGGTCAGCACGATCGGGCGGCCGGGGGCGACCGAGCGGTCCACCTGGGCGTGGTACAGGCCCTCGGTGGCGGTGATGTCGAGCCCGAACCGGCGCAGCGCGATCATGTGCGGCTCGATCGTCCTGGTCCCCAGGTCGCAACCGCCCGCGTACGGCAGCTTGAAGTGGTCCATGCGGTGCAGCAGCGGGCCGAGGAACATGATGATGGACCGCGTGCGACGCGCGGCCTCGGCGTCGATCGCCTCCATCTCCAGCTCGCCCGGCGGCACGATCTCCAGGTCGACCCCGTCGTTGATCCACCGGGTGCGGACGCCGATCGAACCGAGGACCTCCAGCAGGCGGTACACCTCTTCGATGCGGGCCACGCGGCGCAGCACCGTGCGCCCCTTGTTGAGGAGCGTCGCGCACAGCAGCGCCACGCACGCGTTCTTGCTGGTCTTGACGTCGATCGAGCCGGACAGACGACGCCCGCCCACGACACGCAGATGCATCGGACCCGCATAGCCCAGAGAGACGATTTCGCTGTCCAGTGCTTCGCCGATTCGGGCGATCATCTCAAGGCTGATGTTTTGGTTGCCGCGCTCGATGCGATTGACGGCGCTCTGGCTGGTGCCGAGCGCCTCGGCGAGCTGCGACTGTGTCCAGCCCCGGTGCTGCCGGGCGTCACGGATGAGCTTGCCGATACGTACGAGGTAGTCGTCTGCCATGGCGCGACCGTATATCGGATGTGAGATAAAGAAAAATGGAGTGCGTCCTTCCGAGTGGGGGTGCTCAGGCGGTGGCCATCACGGGCCGGTCACAGGGGAGTTCGGGCGCTGTGCTCCAGCAATGCGGCGACGGTGGTGGTGCAGCCGGGCCGCAGCCAGTTGAGGTCATCGCCGGTGAGTGCCGCGAAGAGACGCTTCCATGACGGTTCATCGGTATTGAGGAGTTTTGTCGCAAGTTCCGCCACTTCGTCGGTGGCCTCCCTCATAAAGGTGCGCACGGCGGCGGGGAGTTCGCGGCGTACGGCTCCTTCGGCCAGGTAGTGGAGTACGCCTGCCGCCCCCGAGGCGTGATGGACCAGGTCCGCGCCGGTGATCAGGCCGTGCTCGCCGAGGAAGTCGAACATCGCGCTCCGCGTGGCGCGGCTGCCCGCGCGGTAGCGGTGCGCCACGGCGGCGCGAGCGCAGTCGGGGCCGCGGCCGATGGCGGCGCGGTCGCGCAGCCGCTCCCAGGTCATGCTCGCCGCCGTGACCGCGTCGGGCGCGTCCGGCAGATCGCCGAGCGCACTCCACACGGCGGACGAGAAGGGCTCCTGTTCGTGTGCTTTGAGCAGTACGTCCCAATCGCGTATGTACGGCAGTTCGAGGACGCGGTCCGGCTCGCCGTACTCCACGCACGCCCGCAGCCGAGTCACCAGCCGCTCCGTCCCCAGCTCGCGGTCGAGCCGGTCGGCGATCACGGCGTCCGGGTCGGCCGACTCCAGCGCCTTGACGGCGAACTTCGCCGCGGCGGGCTTGAGCAGCCCTCGCTCGGCCAGCGACCGCAGCTGGTCCCGGCCGCCGTACCGCAGTGAGGCACGTGCGGCGAGCAGATGGTCGAGCAGCGGGCGCCGCTTCCCCCAGGAGGCGAGCGCGTGTTCGACGATCTCGGGGTCGGCGGCTTCGAGCTGAACGCGCTGCCGGTGCTCCGAACCCGTCACGAGGTACGACGACTTCAGGAGCGTCTCGCGCAGCTCCGGCGCGAGCGGCACGAGGTCGCCCGGGCCCTCGGCGACACGACCGCGCGGCCGGCGGGAAAGGATCATCCGGCGGACCGCGACGGAGGCGGGGCCGTTGAACGTGTTCCCATACAGGGCCGCGTTGACGCCGGGGTCGTCCAGACCGAGGAGCCGCAGTTGCAGCTCCCGGTCGCGGTACAGCTCGCGCCACGACCGGGTGAGGGCGAGCAGCGCGGCCCGGTCGTCCGAGACGAAGAGATACGTCACGAGGTCGTCCGGCAGGAAGGCGCTCGCGCACGCGTGCTCGGTCAGCGCGACCGTCGCGTCGGGACCGAGCAACGGCATCACGGCCGTCAGGGCGGCGACGTCCGCGTGCAGCAGGAGCCGACCGCCCAGCGGGGTGAAGCAGGTGGCGTCCCTCCCGGCGTCGCCCTCAAAGAGCACCTCGTCGAAGGTCCGGTCGGCCCAGCCGTTGTTCATCGCCGACAGGGCGCGCAGCCAGCGCCCGGTGTCGGTGCCGAGCCGCTCGGCGACCAGGGCGCGGGCGGCCCGCAGCTGCGGCCCCTCCGCGTGGTGCGTACGCCACTGCTTGGGCACGGGATTCATCTCGCGCGCGGGCGTGCGGGCGACCATCTCGCTCGGGGCGACGAATCCGTGCCGGTAGTTGTCCAGCGCGGAGAGCGGGATGCCGCGGCGCTCCTTGGGAACCAGCGGCTCACCGGTGGCGGAGGAGTTGGAGGCGTCGGAGGAGTTGTGGGCGGCGCAGGCCTCGATCAGCCAGTCGGGGTGTTCGACGCCGGGGACGCTGTAGGGCTCGGCGCCCGCCAGGGTGCGCAGGACCCGGGCGCCGGCGGGCAGGGGCGAGCCCGGCACGAGCGTGCGCAGCAGATGCACCGCGGCCGGCGTGGACAGGGGCTCCAGCTCCTTCCGCAGGGCGCGCTCTTCCTCCTGCGTAAGCCGGGGAGCAGCCGCGACGGGCTTCAACTCCGCCGCCACACGCGCGAGTTCACCCGCATCGCGGCGGGCCAGCTCCGTCGTGTCGGGCCGGGGCCCCGCCACCTGCGCGGCCACCTGGATCAGTTCGGCGAGCGTCCCGGCGTACGTGCCCGCCAGGCCGAGCGCGACGACCCAGCCCTCCGGATGGCCCGCCAGGTGTTCCCGTACGAGTTCCGCGGCGTACCGGCGTGCCCGCCCGGCCAAGGCGTCGTCGAAGTGCCGCAGGCTCCCCAGCACCTCGTGGGCGGGGTGGGCGGTGTCGACCAGCCGCTCGGGATCCACGAAACCGCCTTCGACCGCCCGGGTGAACCACTGCCACCCCGGGTACGGCTTGGAGCGCAGCAGCTCGACCGGATCGGCGCCATGGTCCTTCGAGTCGAGCCACTGGTTGACGTTCACCACGGTGAGCGCCTCCCGGACCGCCTCGTCGACGTCCTCGTGGCGCAGCAGCTCGGCAAGCGGCTCCGGCTGGAAGGGCACTGTGCGGTGCGCGGCCGCCAGACGGGTGAAGTCGTACGCGTACGGCTCGTGGACGAGCGTGTACACCAGACGCCGGGTGGCGTTGCGTCCGCGCGGCTCCGTGAGGATGCCGCACAGGGTGTCCGGGTCGTCGAAGGGGTGGAGATCCTCCCTGAACCGGCCCAAGTCGCCTGTGGCGGCGGCCCGTTCCAGTATGGGATGGGCGGTGACGGCATCTTCCGGGAACAGGCCGAGCAGCCGGCGCACCCCCTCCTCCCCGGCGCGCTCCCAGACCCGTACGACGGCATAGTGCTGCCCGTCCTCGCTCAGGAACCGCCAGGCGTGGTGGACGAGTTCGGGGTCTCCACTGGTGACGAGCGGCGTCCGCCGGTGCTTGTAGGTGTCGCCGAGCAGCTCGGCGCGCAGCCCCGCGTCGAGCGGGACGGGCTCGGTGCGGCCCGGAGTGCGCGGGACGCCCGAGGCGATCGCGCGGCACAGCGAGAGCGTGACCTTCTGATGACGGAACACGGCGGCGTTGACGGCCGGTTCGTCCAGCTCGGTGAGCCGGCGCAGTTCGCGCACGCCGAGCGCGACATTGCCGCCGATGGCGGCCGCCACGCGCGCATCGCCCGCCGCGAGCGCGGTGCCGAGGGCGTGCGGCGGCAGCGAGCCCTTGCCGAGCAGTGCCGTCAGCAGCTCGTCGGGCAGCCGTGGCAGCAGGCCGCTCAGATCGCCCGGCTCGGCGGCGTACAGCAGAAAGCGGTACGGCTTCGTCAGCGCCGGCGGCTTGGCCGAACCCGCGGGCGCCTCGCCGTCGGCGATGGCCGCGAGCAGGGCGGCGAGCGTGCCCTTGTACCGGGACAGGGTGGTCCGCAGCGTGGCCCAGCGCTTCGGGTCGGCGCCGAGCTGCCGGTGCAGCGACTCGCGCAGGGGCGCGGACGAGCCGAGCTCGGCGAGGGCGGTGGCGGCGGTGCGGGCGGGGGTGACGGTGTCGAGGATGAGGGAGGAGAGGGAGGAGAGGGAGGAGAGGGCTTCGTCCGAAGGGGCGGCGATGTCGGGCTCGTCCGAGCGGCCGACGGCGCCGGCTTGGTCGGTGCGGGTGTCGGTGCCGGTGCCGGCGCCGTCCGGTCCGGCGGAGCGATCGGCTCCGTCGGCGTTCAACGCCGTGCAGATCCGCACCAGTTCGGGATGGCCCGGGGTCCCGGCGGCGGCCCGTACCAGCGCCGCACAGGGCCGGGCGACCCCGGTCACGACCGTCGGGTGGGTGCGGTACAGCTCCGCGAGCACCGGCTCGGGGCATTCGGGGCGCTGGGCGAGGAACCGTACGGCGGCCTCGGGCAGCGGATCCGCGAGGTGCGCCGAGACGATCGCGTCCCACTCGAAGGTCCGGCGCCAGTGCGGCTCGGTCTCGCCCGCGCGCAGGCCCGCGACCAGACCCTCGGCGCCCTCGGCCGCGGCGACGGCGGCCCGCAGTGCGGCGCCGTCGGTGCCGAGCGCGGCGCCTGCCTGTTCGGCGACCGCCGGACGCAGCGGCGCGTCCGCGCTGCCGAGCAGGGCCCGCAGCCGATCCGGGTGGTCCAACAGGCCCAGCACACCTCGGAGTTGCTCGGCACTGGTCATCGCCCGACCGCAGACGCGCAACGCGTGCTCGACCACCTCGGGCGCGTCGCTGACCACCCCGGCGGCAACGAAGTGCGGGATGTCGGGCAACTCCCGCTGGGTGGAGAGGATCCGCTCACGGAGCGGCGCGAGAGCGGCCGGATCCGTGCGGCGGCCCGGCGTGAGGACGAGGCGGCGCATCCACGGCTGCGCCGAGCCGTGCTCGTACACCTGCCGGTCGGTGACCGGATCCGGACGTTCGAGCAGCGCGGCCAGATCGTCCGAGGTCACCCCCTCGGCTCTGATCAGCGCGCGCCGCACCAGTGGATCCGGATCCCGGGCCGCGTTCGCCCGTGCCTCGGCGGGCAGTGGGACCCAGGTCAGATAACGCGGCTCCGCCTCCCCGAGTCGCCGCCGCATCCGCCCGGCCTCACCGGGTTCGGCCCCGGCGAGGAGCAGGGCGAGCAGATGGGCGCCCCGGTAGTCGTAGCCGCTTGTCGTCGAGTCCGCCGCCACGGATCGTCCCCCTGCGCACGTCGTCCGCGTACGTCACGCGCGTACGCCGCCTGTTGTTGGTCACCGCTGTCGTGCCCACTTCATCACAGCGGCCTGTGACACCCGGAGGTTTCCTCGCCCCCGCCGCCCCTACCCGTCCCATCCCCCAGGGGCTCTGCCCCTTCGACCCCGTTCGGTTGTGGGTCGGGTGCGGGTGGGTGGGGGCTGGTCGCGCAGTTCCCCGCGCCCCTGACGGCTCGGGGCTGCGCCCCGTCGCCCCCGGCCCGCCGCCGGTCTTTTGTCTTTTAGGGGCGCGGGGAACTGCGCGACCAGCCCCCACCGGCCCGCAGCCAAGGAACTCACCCCGCCGCCCCCGACCCGCCGCGCCCCGAAACTCATCGATGACACGGGACACCCGGAGGAGGCCGGGCATGACCAGCCCGCCCCCATGTACTAGAGTTATCTCGACATCGAGATATCTGCCGAGGCGCACCGCAGCCGCACGCATCATCGGTCTGACAGTAAGGGTTACCTAACTTAGCCTTACCTTAGCGGATCGGCCAAGACGTCGTGGCGGCAGGATGCGGTGGGAACGCGCACATCAATGAAGGAGACTGTCGTGTCGGCGAACAGCTTCGACGCCCGCAGCACGCTGCAGGTGGGCGACGAGTCGTACGAGATCTTCCGGCTGGACAAGGTGGAAGGCTCGGCTCGCCTTCCGTACAGCCTGAAGGTGCTGCTGGAGAACCTGCTCCGCACCGAGGACGGCGCGAACATCACCGCCGACCACATCCGGGCCCTCGGCGGCTGGGACTCGCAGGCCCAGCCCAGCCAGGAGATCCAGTTCACGCCGGCCCGCGTGATCATGCAGGACTTCACCGGCGTGCCCTGTGTCGTCGACCTCGCCACCATGCGTGAGGCCGTCAAGGAGCTCGGCGGCGACCCGGCGAAGATCAACCCGCTGGCCCCGGCCGAGCTGGTCATCGACCACTCCGTCATCGCCGACAAGTTCGGCACCAACGACGCGTTCGCGCAGAACGTAGAGCTGGAGTACGGCCGCAACCGCGAGCGCTACCAGTTCCTGCGCTGGGGCCAGACCGCCTTCGACGAGTTCAAGGTCGTCCCCCCGGGCACCGGCATCGTCCACCAGGTGAACATCGAGCACCTCGCCCGTACCGTCATGGTGCGCGGCGGGCAGGCCTACCCCGACACCCTCGTCGGTACGGACTCGCACACCACCATGGTCAACGGCCTGGGTGTCCTGGGCTGGGGCGTCGGCGGTATCGAGGCCGAGGCCGCGATGCTCGGCCAGCCGGTCTCGATGCTCATCCCGCGCGTCGTCGGCTTCAAGCTCACCGGTGAGCTCACGCCCGGCACCACCGCCACGGACCTCGTGCTCACGATCACCGAGATGCTGCGCAAGCACGGCGTCGTCGGCAAGTTCGTCGAGTTCTACGGCGAGGGTGTGGCCGCGACCTCCCTCGCGAACCGCGCCACCATCGGCAACATGTCGCCGGAGTTCGGTTCCACCGCCGCGATCTTCCCGATCGACGACGAGACCATCAAGTACCTGAAGCTGACGGGCCGCGACGCCCAGCAGCTCGCGCTCGTCGAGGCGTACGCCAAGGAGCAGGGCCTCTGGCTCGACCCGGCCGCCGAGCCCGACTTCTCCGAGAAGCTGGAGCTCGACCTCTCCACGGTCGTCCCGTCGATCGCCGGCCCGAAGCGCCCGCAGGACCGCATCGTCCTCGCGAACGCCTCCCAGCAGTTCGCGCAGGACGTCCGCAACTACGTCGACGAGGACGACGAGGCGGGCAAGGAGTCCTTCCCGGCCTCCGACTCCCCGGCCGCCACCAACGGCGTACCGACCCGTCGGACCACGGTCACCGCCCCCGACGGCTCGACCTACGAGATCGACCACGGCGCGGTGACGGTCGCGGCCATCACCTCCTGCACCAACACCTCGAACCCGTACGTCATGGTCGCCGCCGCGCTCGTCGCGAAGAAGGCCGTGGAGAAGGGCCTGACCCGCAAGCCCTGGGTCAAGACCACCCTCGCCCCGGGCTCCAAGGTCGTCACCGACTACTTCGACAAGGCGGGGCTCACCCCCTACCTCGACAAGGTCGGCTTCAACCTCGTCGGCTACGGCTGCACCACCTGCATCGGCAACTCCGGCCCGCTGCCGGAGGAGGTCTCCAAGGCGGTCAACGAGCACGACCTGGCCGTGACCTCGGTGCTCTCCGGCAACCGCAACTTCGAGGGCCGGATCAACCCCGACGTCAAGATGAACTACCTGGCGTCCCCGCCGCTGGTCGTCGCGTACGCCCTCGCGGGCTCCATGAAGGTGGACATCACCCGCGACGCCCTCGGCACCGACCAGGACGGCAAGCCGGTCTTCCTGGCCGACATCTGGCCCTCCGAGGCCGAGGTCAACGACGTCGTGGCGAACGCCATCGGCGAGGACATGTTCAACAAGTCCTACGCCGACGTCTTCGCGGGCGACGCCCAGTGGCAGGCGCTGCCGATCCCGACCGGCAACACCTTCGAGTGGGACGCGCAGTCGACGTACGTCCGCAAGCCCCCGTACTTCGAGGGCATGACGATGGAGACCACCCCGGTCTCGGACATCGCCGGCGCCCGTGTCCTCGCCAAGCTGGGCGACTCGGTCACCACCGACCACATCTCCCCGGCCGGTGCCATCAAGGCCGACACCCCGGCGGGCAAGTACCTCACCGAGCACGGCATCGAGCGGCGTGACTTCAACTCCTACGGCTCGCGCCGAGGCAACCACGAGGTCATGATCCGCGGCACCTTCGCCAACATCCGCCTGCGCAACCAGGTGGCGCCGGGCACGGAGGGCGGCTTCACCCGCGACTTCACCCAGGCGGACGCGCCGGTGTCGTTCATCTACGACGCCTCGCGCAACTACATCGAGCAGGGCATCCCGCTGGTCATCCTGGCCGGCAAGGAGTACGGCTCCGGCTCGTCCCGCGACTGGGCGGCCAAGGGCACCGCACTGCTCGGCGTCAAGGCCGTCATCGCCGAGTCCTACGAGCGCATCCACCGCTCGAACCTCATCGGCATGGGCGTCATCCCGCTGCAGTACCCGGCGGGCCAGTCCGCCGAGTCCCTCGGCCTGACCGGCGAGGAGGCCTTCTCCATCGCCGGCATCACCGAGCTGAACGACGGCACCACCCCCGGCACGGTCAAGGTCACCACCGACACCGGCGTGGAGTTCGACGCGGTCGTCCGCATCGACACCCCCGGTGAGGCGGACTACTACCGCAACGGCGGCATCCTGCAGTACGTGCTGCGCAACCTGATCCGCAACTAAGCGGTACGGCAGGGCAGTTGCAAGACGATTGAGGGCCGCATCCCCGGTGAACGGGGGTGCGGCCCTTCGCCGTTCGTCCGCGTCCTCCGCCCGCCCCATTCCCCCGAGATCATCGGCAGGGCTCAGGTGGAACACAGGGTTCCCTCAGCGGACCGGGACACGATTGCTACATGTCTGGCACTTCTGGGGTCCATGGCGGCCGCGTCCGTGTGCTGATCGTCGACGACGAGCCGGGGCTCACCGAGCTGCTGTCCGTCGCCGTGACCGAGGCGGGCTGGCGGCCCTATCCGGCGGCCGACGGGCAGAGCGCGCTGCGCGTGGCGCGCGGCTGTGCCCCGCACGCCGTCGTGCTCGACGGGATGCTGCCCGACCTGGACGGACTCCAGGTGCTGCGGCGGCTGCGGTACGAGAATCCCAGGCTGCCCGTGCTCATGCTCACCGCGCGCGACGCGCTGGAACACCGCATCGATGGGCTCGCCGCGGGCGCGGACGACTATGTGACGAAGCCGTTCTCCCTGGAGGAGGTCGTGCTGCGGCTGCGCGGGCTGCTGCGCCGCGCCGGTGCCGAGGAGACGCAGCCCGACGGGTCCGCGCTCGTGCTCGGCGATCTCATGCTGGCCGAGGAGACCCGCGAGGTGCACCGCGACGGCAGTCCCGTCCGGCTCACGGCCAAGGAGTTCGAGCTGCTCAGCCTGTTGCTGAGCCATCCGCGCCAGGTGCTGAGCAAGGCCCAGATCCTGGACCGCGTCTGGAGCACCTCCTTCGACGGCGGCGGGAACCTGGTCGAGGTGTACATCTCCAGCCTGCGCCGGAAGATCGACAAGGGGCGGGCGCCGATGATCCACACGGTGCGCGGCGTCGGATACGCCATCAGGCCGCCGGAGGACGGGAGATGACCGGGGTACGGGCCGTACGGCAGCGGTTGCGCGGGCGGTCCCTGCGGACGCGGCTGCTGCTCTTCATCAGCGCCGCGCTGGTCGTCGTCTGCGCGGCCATGGCCCTCACCACGATCTTCGCCCAACGCGCCTATCTGCTCGGCAATCTCGACCAGCGGGTCACCGACGCCGCCGAGCGCAGCCAGGGCGGGGTCCAGATCGGACCGGCCATCGAGACGGACCTGGGATTCCTCAACGAGCAGGGGCAGCCGATCGGCACCATCGCCGCCCGGCTCGACAAGAAAGGGAACATCCTCGCCGCCGAGGTGGTCAGCCGCGCCGGCGGACTGGAGGCTCTCACCGCCCGCCAGCGCGCCGCCTTCTCCGGCATCGAGGCCGACGGCTCGCTGCACACCCGGTCCGTCCCGGGCCTGGGCACCTACCGGGTCACCGCCCTCGAAGGCGGCGGGCGCCCCGTCCTCACCGCCCTCCCGATGGACGACGTACAGGACATGATCAGCGGTCTGGTCATGGTCGAGGGCGCGGTGGCGGCCGCCGGGCTCACGGCCGCCGGGTGTGTCTGCGCCGTCGTCATCCGGCGGCAACTGCGACCGCTCGGACGTGTCGCCGCCACCGCCGTCGAGGTCTCCCGCTCCCCGCTGGGGCACGGCGAGGTCACCGGCCTCACCCGGGTCCCCGAACGCGACACCGACCCCGGCAGCGAGGCCGGCCAGGTCGGTGCCGCGCTCAACCGCATGATCGACCATGTCGAGACCTCGCTGGCCGAACGCCAGCGCGGCGAGGAGGAGATGCGCCGCAGCGAGGAACGCATGCGCCGCTTCCTCGCCGACGCCAGCCATGAACTCCGTACGCCGCTCGCGTCCATCGCCGGATACGCGGAGCTGATGAACCGGGGCACCGAGAAGATCGAGGCGACGATGGCCTGGCGGCGCGTCTCCGCGGAGTCGGCGCGGATGACGGGACTGGTCGAGGACCTGCTGCTGCTCGCCCGGCTCGACGAGGGACGGCCCTTGCAGTCTGCCGAGGTGGACCTCGCCTCGCTCGTCGCGGAGGCGGTGTGGGACGCGCGGGCCGCGGGCGACAGCCACAACTGGCAGCTGGCGCTGCTCCTGGACTCCCCGGCGCTGGTCGTCGGTGACGAGGCCAGACTCCATCAGGTGGTGGCCAACCTGTTGGCCAACGCCCGTGTGCACACACCTGTTGGCACGACGGTCGTGGCCTCGGTGGAGGCGACGGACACGCGCTGCACGATCCGGGTGCGCGACGACGGCCCCGGCATCCCGCCCTCGCTCCTGCCCAGGGTCTTCGAACGCTTCACCCGCGCCGACGCCTCCCGCTCCCGCGCCTCCGCCGAACACGGCGGCTCGGGCCTCGGCCTCGCCATCGCCGCGGCCATCACCACAGCCCACGGCGGCACCATCAGGGTGGAAAGCGCCCCGGGCCGTACGGAGTTCACCATCGAGCTGCCCCCGGCCGAAGTCCTCACACCGGCGGCCGGGGTCGGAGGGAAAGCCGCCGTCTCCCCTCGGGTGTGAACGTGAACGTGTCGCGGAACGGCCCCTCTCCGAAGCGCACGGCCGACAGCCGGGGCTCCTGAGGCCGCGGCCACTCGCCGAAGGGGGACGTGCCGTTCCGCAGAGGGAAGGCGACGATCGGTTGGTCCGGGTCCGGGTCCTCGCTCAGGCAGCCGAGGGTCTTGCCGTACCGGGGACGGGTCCCGCCGAACAGCGCCGAGGGCTCCCCGAACGCGTCGCTCGCATCCGCCCGCACGCGGCTCTCGCCGGCAGTGGATCCAGCAGCAGGCGCGGCCCCGACTCGCCTCCGTACATGCTCAGATCCACCCCATCGCCTGCCCCACCACGAACGGCACGGGGATCAGCAGTGCCATGCCGAGCCAGGACCCCACCGGGCCGCCCTCCTGGTGGGGCATCAGGATGTCCACCACCAGCACCATTCCGAGGACGAATCCAAGGCCCAGCACGGCGCCGGTGATCATGCCGAGCGCGTTGTGGGACGTGCCCCCGTGGCAGCCGACGCCGCCGCCGCAGTGCACCGACGGGTACTTGGTCAGCAGCCAGCGCAGGCACAGCCCCGGGACGATCGCGACCAGCCCGATCAGGAGATTCGCCAGCGCGGGCGCCCACAGGCCGCGACCGGCCCCCGGGCCGCGGCCGGTACCGCTCTCGTCGTCGCCACCCGTTTCAGACCTCCGCACCGGCCCGCCCTTTCCTCTTGCCCGTATTCATGTCGTTTTCACAGGTAGAGGGAGCGAGCGCGCACGAGGTTCCGGAGAACCCCAGTTGGGGCGGCATCCCACAGGAAATACAACGGCCATTTGTCATGCTCGGCTTCAGCTTCGCCTCAGGTTCGCCCAGAAGAGTCAGCGGCGCGCGGTCGTCCGTCATGGGCGTGCCTATGACGAAGGGAGCCTGTGACGATGACGGAGCTCGACACCGGGGAGCCGACGGAGCCGCAGTCGGAGCCGGGCCCGGCAACGAAAACGACTACGGGAAGGAGCTCTTTCGACAGCACTGTCCGACCTCACCGCACCACCAGTGACGTAACACTGGTTTCTCAGTCATGACGAAGGCCGTGCCTCCTACCCCGGGGCGCGGCCTTCGTGTGTCCGAACTGGTTGCTGCGCCGGGCGTTTACAGGGGTTCCGGTGCGCGCTAACTTCCGCAGTGAGTGGGGTGGGAGCGCTCCCATCTCCCGCGGACCGGAACCCGCCGACGGGGCCGCTCCCGCCTCACCGCGAGTCCTCACGACACTGAGCGAAGGGGCTGTCCGCCATGCCTGTAAATGTCATGAGCACAACAAATTCGCGATTACGTGGGTCCACGCACCGCAGAGCTCTCTTCCTCGTCCTCCTCTCCCTCCTCGCCGTCATTCCGGCCCTCACCCTGGTCGTCACGACCGGCGGCACCGCGGCAGCCCACGGCACCCCCATGAAGCCCGGCAGCCGCACCTTCCTGTGCTGGCAGGACGGGCTGACCGACACCGGTGAGATCAAACCCGTGAACCCGGCCTGCAAGGCGGCGCAGCAGGTGAGCGGCACGACGCCGTTCTACAACTGGTTCTCGGTGCTGCGCTCCGACGGCGCCGGCCGCACCCGCGGCTTCGTCCCGGACGGCGAGCTGTGCAGCGGCGGCAATCCCAACTTCACCGGCTTCAACCTGCCGCGGAACGACTGGCCGCTCACCCACCTCACCTCGGGCGCGACCGTCGACTTCTCGTACAACGCCTGGGCCGCGCACCCGGGTTGGTTCTACGTCTACATCACCAAGGACGGCTTCGACCCGACCAAGACGCTCACCTGGAACGACATGGAGGACCAGCCGTTCCTCACCGTCGACCACCCGCCGCTCAACGGCACCCCGGGCACGGTCGAGGCCAACTACTCCTGGAGCGGCAAGCTTCCCGCGAACAAGTCGGGCCGCCACATCATCTACATGGTCTGGCAGCGCTCGGACAGCGCGGAGACCTTCTACTCCTGCTCCGACGTCGTCTTCGACGGCGGCAACGGCGAAGTGACGGGCATTCACGACCCGGGCAACCCGACCGAGCCCCCGCCCGGAGTGTGCTCCGCGACCCGTCGTACGACCAACAGCTGGCCCGGCGGCTATCAGTCCGAGGTGACCGTCACCAACACCGGTGACGTGCCGATGCTCGGCTGGATGGTCGACTGGACGCTGCCGGGCGGGCAGTCGGTCGCCAGTCTGTGGAACGGCAACGCGACCTACGACGGCCAGGACGTGATGGTGCACAACGCCGACTGGAACGGGGCGTTGGATCCGGGCAAGAGCGCGACGTTCGGGTACGTCGTCCAGGGCACCGGTGACGATCCCTCAACGAGCCTGCCCTGCCAGGTGGGTTGACCGCGCAAGGCTCAGGGCGGACCGGGTGGGTGTTCGTACTCACCCGGTCCGCGAGCCCGGGCGGGGTCGGGGGAGGCCCGGCCCGGGATGGTGCGGCTTGTGATGACCAGAGTGTGCGACAACGTTGTCGAATGGTCTGTACATGACTCTACCGCCTCAACGGACAACGATGTCAAGCCAGTTGACCTTCGACGGGGCGCGCGCTACGCCAATGGGGGTGTGCGCCGGGCGCGTCTCCCGTGCCGGAGGCGGTCTTCCGTGGTACCCGTGGCGCACGTTACTGTCCCTGCGGCTTGTGCGACCTGTGGTGCGCGACCCGTCCGAAGGAGGAGGGGCCGCGTCATGCGTTTCCGTCCGTCATCCGTCCTGCTGGCCGTCGCTCTGACGGTCGGCGGCGCCACCCCGGCGCTCGCCGCGACCGCCGCACCACCGGACCTCGTCCGGGACCCCACCACATACGTCGATCCGCTCATCGGCACGAAGAACGGCGGCAATGTCTTCCCCGGCGCCGTCACGCCCTTCGGCATGCTCTCCTGGAGCCCCGAGAACACCCGCGGGGACGCCACCCGCACCGCCGCGCCCGGCGGCTACCAGTACGACGCCACCCGCATCCGGGGCTTCAGCCTCACCCACATGTCCGGCACGGGCTGCGCCGGCGGCAGCGGCGACATCCCCTTCTTCCCGTACGCCGGTGAGGTCACCTCCTCCCCGGCGAGCGACACCAAGGACGCGGTGTACGCGTCCGACTTCACGCACGCCGACGAGACCGCCGAGCCCGGCCACTACAAGGCCGGGCTGGCCTCGGGCGTGACCGCCGACCTGACGGCGACCGCGCGCACGGGCTCGGGCCGCTTCACCTACCCCGCCGACAAGCCCGCCTCGCTGCTGATCCGCACCGCCAACTCCGAAGTCGGGTCCACGGATTCGTCCGTCACCATCGACCCGGCGACGCGCACGGTCTCCGGCTCGGTCACCTCCGGGAACTTCTGCGGCTACCTCGACCCGGAGGGCCGACGCGCCTACTACACCCTCTACTTCACCGCCCGCTTCGACCGCGACTTCAAGGCGACCGGCACCTGGCAGGACGACAAGCTGAGCCCGGACAGCACGGAGGCCACCGGCGGCACCGGCGGATTCGGACAGGGCGGCCGGCCCGTCGCGAGCAAGGGCGCCGGCGGCTATGTGGAGTTCGAGCCCGGCGCCGACCCGGTGAACGTCAAGGTCGGCATCTCGTACGTCAGCCGGGCGGGCGCCGAGGCCAACCTCGCGGCCGAGAACCCGCCCTCCCGGTCCTTCGCCTCGGTCCAGGATGCCGCCCACCGCGCCTGGCGCGACCGGCTCGGCGCGATCAGGGTCGGCGGCGGCAGCGACACCGACCGCGCCACCTTCTACACCGCGCTCTACCACGCCCTCCTGCACCCGAACGTCATCAGTGACGCCGACCGCAGATACCGGGGCCCCGACGACAAGGTCCATGTCGTCACCCGCGGCCACCAGGCGCAGTACGGCACCTTCTCCGGCTGGGACGTCTACCGCTCCCAGGTCCAGCTGCTCACCCTCCTCAACCCGGACACCGGCTCGGACATCGCGCAGTCCCTGCTCGAACTCGCCCGGCAGAACGGGGGAGTCTGGGACCGCTGGCTGCACGGCGCGAGCGGCACGCACGTCATGAACGGCGACCCGTCGGCACCCGCGCTCGCGGGCATCCGGGCCTTCGGCGGCACGGACTTCGACCTGCGCGGCGCGCTGGACTCGCTGGTCACGGCGGCGACCGTGCCGACCGCACAGGACCTCTCCGCGGCGGGCAAGCCGGTCCTGTCGGTGGGCCAGCGGCCGTCGCTCGACAAGTACCTGAAGCAGCACTACATGCCGTCCGTGTCCAACGCCTGGGGCGGCGCCGCCGAGACCCTGGAGATGTCGGGAGCGGACTTCGCGATCTCCCAACTGGCCACGGCGGCAGGGGAGAAGAAGACCGCCGCCGAGTTCGCCCGCCGCTCCCAGTGGTGGCAGAACAACTTCAACATCGCGGCCGACCCGAGCGGCGGCTACATCGCCAACCGCAAGGAGGACGGCAGCTGGGTCACCGGCTTCGCCCCGGCCACCGGCAACGGTTTCGTGGAGGGGACGGCGGCCCAGTACACCTGGATGGTGCAGCACGACCCCGCCGGGCTCTTCGCGGCCATGGGCGGCCGCGACAAGGCCCTCGACCGCCTCGACACCTTCTTCCACGAGGCGGACGGCAGCTGGGCCTTCACCGGCAGCGGCGGCGACAAGTCCGAGCTGGACAACGAGCCGTCGGTCAACGTGCCGTACCTGTACGACTACGCGGGTGCCCCCTACAAGACGCAGGCGACCGTCCGCGCGGCGATGAAGCAGCTGTGGTCGACGCAGCCGGGCGGCATCCCCGGCAACGACGACCTCGGCGAGATGTCGTCCTGGTACGTCTTCTCGTCCCTCGGCATGTATCCCCAGGTGCCCTCCCGCAGCGAACTCACCTTGTCCTCACCGCTGTTCCCAAGGGCGGAGATCGAGCGCCCGGGCGGCGACATCGAGATCCGGGCGACGGGCGCGGCAGCCGACTCCCCGTACATCCACTCCCTGAAGGTCAACGGCCGTACCAGTGACCGGCCGTGGCTCCCGGCCTCCTTCGTCCGGGACGGCGGCACGCTCGACTACACGCTGAGCGACACCCCCGACCAGCAGTGGGGCAGCTCCGAGGCCGCCGCCCCGCCCTCCTTCCGCGAGGGCGAGCAGCCGTACCAGATCGGCGTGGGCCCGACCACGGCCACCCTCGCGCCCGGCGGCAGCACGAAGCTCGACATCCGTGCCCTCGCCCTGAGCGGCGGCGCGGGCCCCGAGGTCCGCTTCCACGTGGACGTGCCGGAGGGCGTGACGGCGACTCCCGCCGAGGGCACGGTGACCGACGGCACCCAGCAGATCACCCTGTCGGCCGGCGAGGACGCCCAGCAGGGCTTCTACGACGTCTTGGTCACGGTCACCTCGTCCGACACGTCGTACGAGCAGCCGGTGGCCCTCACCGTCGCGGCCCCCGGCTCCCTCCTCGCCGCGTACAACAACACCGGTGTCTCGGACGACTCCGGTGACCACGACGAGGCCGACTACGACGGCGGCGGCTGGAGCTATTCCCGCCAGGCTCTCGCCGACGCGGGCCTCACGCCCGGCAAGCAGGGCACCGTCGGCGGCCTCACCTTCACCTGGCCCGGCTCCCCGACCGGCCGCCCCGACAACGCCTCGGCGACCGCCCAGACCATCGAACTCGCCACGCCCGCGACCCAGTTGTCGTTCATCGGCAGCGCGGTCAACGGCGACCAGCAGACCAAGGCGACCGTCACCTACACCGACGGCACCACCGACTCCATAGATCTCTCCTTCACCGACTGGACCGTCGGCGGCGGAGGCGGCACCGTTCAGTACGGCAACGAGACCGTCGCCAAGACCGCGTACCGCAATGTCGCGGGCGCCGACAAGGACCCGGTCGCGACCTACGTCTTCGCCACCAAGCCCTTCCAGGCCCCGCAAGGCAGGACCATCAAGAGCGTGAAGCTGCCGGACAACGCGGACCTGCACGTCTTCACCCTCGCGGTGGGCTGAACCGCACCGACGAACGCGGGGCGGGCGCGGAGAATCTCCGCGCCCGCCCCTCTCCCATGGGGGGTACGTCAGGCCAGCAGTTCCACCTCCGCCAGCGTCGCCTCACCGTCGAGGACCAGACGGTAGTGCGCGTACGAGCCCGGGTCCGCGACCGTGAACGCGCGGGTCTGCCGGTCCCAGGTGAAGGACTCGCCGGAGCGCTGGTCGACGTCGGTCCACTGTGTGCCGTCCGACGAACCCTGGAGGGTCCATCCGGTGGGGGCTTTGGTGCGGTCCGACGACGTCAGGGTGTACTGAACTCCCTTGGTGGCAGCGGAGATCGGCAGGTCCACCGAGGTGACCGTCGCGTCCGTCGCCGAGGTGTTGTCGAAGAGCGCGCCCTCGCCCCTGAGAGCGTCCGTACGCGGCGCGGGCACCTGGTCGTCCTGGGTGATCGACACGGGCGCCGCGTTCTTGCCGGAGCCCCACGAGGACGGCTTGGCGCCCATGTCGAACTCCAGTACTCCGCCACGGGAGATGAGGGAGTGGGGCAGTGAAGTCGAGGCCCATTTCTTGCCGTTGACCTTCACGCCCTGCACGTACACGTTCTTCGCGCTGTTCTTCGGGGCCTTGACCACCAGGTCCTTGCCGTTCTCCAGATGGACCGTCGCCTTGGTGAACAGCGGTGAGCCGATGGCGTAGTCGCCGCTGCCCATCACCAGCGGGTAGAAGCCGAGCGAGGAGAAGAGATACCAGGCCGACTGCTCGCCGTTGTCCTCGTCGCCGTGATAGCCCTGGCCGATCTCGCTGCCGGTGTAGAGGCGGGAGAGGACCTCGCGGACGTTCTTCTGGGTCTTCCATGGCTGTCCCGCCGCGTCGTACATGTACGTGACGTGGTGGGCCACCTGGTTGGAGTGCCCGTACATGCCCATCCGTACATCACGGGCCTCGGTCATCTCATGGATGACCCCGCCGTACGAGCCCACGAAGTCGGGCGAGGCCGTCTCGGGTGTGGAGAAGTACGCGTCCAGCTTCTGCGCCAGCCCGCTCCGGCCGCCGTACAGGTTGGCCAGACCCCGGCTGTCCTGCGGCGCCGTGAACGCGTAGCCCCAGCCGTTCGTCTCCGTGTAGTCGTAGCCCCAGACACGCGGGTCGTACGCCGACGACTCGACCCGCCAGTCGCCCTTCTCGTCGCGGCCCTGGAAGAAGCCGGCCTTCGAGTCGAAGAGGTTCACATAGTCCTGGGCACGGTTGAGGAAGTACTCCGCCTCCTCCTTGTAGTGCTTCTCGCCGGTCTTCTTGTAGAGGGCCTGGCCCATCTTCGCGATGCCGTAGTCGTTGAGGTAGCCCTCCAGCGCCCACGACAGGCCCTCGTGGGTGTCGATGCTCGTGTAGCCGAGGAACGGCGAGGTCGACATGCCCTTGCGGCCCACGCCCGACGTCGGCGGGACGACCGTCGCGTTCTTCAGGGCCGCCTTGTACGCCGACTCCGCGTCGAAGTCGACCCCCTTCACATACGCGTCGGCGAACGCCACGTCCGACGACGTACCGGTCATCAGGTCCGCGTACCCGGGGGAGGACCAGCGCGAGGTCCAGCCGCCGTCCTTGTACTGCTGCACGAACCCGTCGACCATCTCACCGGCCTGACTGGGTGTCAGCAGGGAGTACGCCGGCCAGGTCGTCCGATAGGTGTCCCAGAAGCCGTTGTTGACGTACACCTTGCCGTCGACGATCTTCGCGCCGGTGTGGGTGGGGGTGTCCGGACCCGGCATCGGCGAGAACGGCGACGCGTACTGGTCCTTCGAACCCACCTTCTCGAAGCCCGAGTTGGGGTACAGGTACAGCCGGTACATGCTGGAGTACAGCGTCGTCAGCTGGTCCGGTGTCGCGCCCTCGACCTCCACCTTGCCGAGCAGCTTGTCCCACTGCTGCTGCGCCCGCGCCTTGACCGTCCCGAAGGACGTGCCGTCGGGGATCTCCTGGCGGAGGTTGTCCTTGGCCTGGTCGACGCTGATGAGGGAGGTGGCGAGGCGCAGGGTGACGGTGTGGTCCTCGGACGGCGTGAACCGCAGATAGCCCTTGACCCCGGCGGAGTCCCCGCCTGTCACCTTCGCGTCGAACACGCCGTACACGAACAGCCGCGTCGCCCCCGTCGACAGCCCGGACTTCACGTCCGAGTACCCGGTGACGATCCCGTTCTCCTTGTCGAGGGTCAGACCGGCCTGCTCGGTGACGTTGTCGAAGAGCACGCTCGCGTCCTCACCCGGATAGGTGAAGCGCAGCGCCGCCGCGTGATCCGTCGGCGCCATCTCGGCCTTGAGCCCGTTCTCGAAGGTCACCCCGTAGTAGTAGGGGCGCGCGGTCTCGTTCTCGTGCCGGAAGGCGAGCGCGCGGGCGGTGCGGCCGGTGTCCGGGGTGCCGGAGGCGGCCGACGGCATCACCTGGAAGGTCTGCCGGTCGCCCATCCAGGGGCTGGGCTCATGGCTGGCGCTGAACGCCTGGATGGTCGGGAGGTTGTCCGCGTTGTTCGCGCGGGCGTAGTCGTAGAGCCAGCTCAGCGAGCCCGCGTTGGTCACCGGCGTCCAGAAGTTGAAGCCGTGCGGGACGGCCGTCGCCGGGAAGTCGTTGCCGCGCGAGAAGCCACCGCTGGAGTTGGTGCCGCGGGTGGTCAGCGCGTAGTCCGACAGATGCGCCTTGGGCTTCTCCGGAGCGGCCGTCTTCAGCGACACGTCGTCCAGCCAGCCACGGAACTTCGCGGGCCCCTTCGGCGAGTCGTACGCCAGCACGATCCGGTCGACCGTCCGGCCGGCCGCGACCGAACCGATCCGCGAGACCACGTTGTTCCACTGGTTGACGTACAGCGCCTTGGCCGCGCCCTGCCCCTGCGGCGTCAGCGCGAAGCCGTGCTGGTCGGTCGGGTTCAGGCCGCTCAGCGAGGTGCCGTCCGTGAAGACCAGGTCCACGGACACGTTCGTGGCGTCGTAGTCCCGGTCACCGTCCGCCATGGACGGGAAGATCCGGTACGACAGCTCGGTGTCACGACCGACGGCCACGTTCACGTCGAAGACCTTGTTGTACGAGTACGCCCTGCCGTCCGCCTTGTGCGTACCGGCGTAGCGCAGGGCCCGCTTGCCCGTGAAGCCCGCGGCCGCCTTCGCGGTGGGCGAGCCGCTCGGGCCGCGGTCCACCAGCGAGAGCATGTCCTTGGGCGTCGGGTCGTCGCTCGGGCCCGTCGAGAACTGGACATCGGCGAGCTGAAGGATGTCCCCGCCGTTGTTCTTGGTGACGTCGAGCCGGAAGTGCTGGTACTCGACGGGGCTCGCGATGTCGTACGACTTCGTCTGGAACCGCTCGCCGAACGACTCGCCGGAGCGTGTGTCGAGGGTCTTCCAGTCCTTGCCGTCCGTGGAGCCCTGGAGGGTCCAGTCCTTCGGGTCGCGCTCGTCGTGGTCGTTGGCCGAGGTAAGCGCGTACGTGACCGCCTTGACCGGGGCGTCCAGGTCGAACTCCGCCCATCCGGTGGGCTCGAAGGTCAGCCACTTGGTGCTCGGCTCGCCGTCGGCGAGGTTCTCCTTCACCTCGCCCGCACCGGTGTTCTCGCCGCTCGCGCGGACGTCCGTGACGTGGTCGGTGACATTGCCGGGGATGCCGGTGCTGTAGCCGCCGTCGACACCGGAGGCCCGCTTTGTTCCATCGGGTGAAGTATCGACGGTATTCAGCCAGTCCGGTGCGGGATCGCCGGATTCGAAAGAGGAGACGAACTCGCGGTCGGGGGTCGCGGCTTGGGCGGGAAGGGCGATCGCCGCGCCCTGCGAGGCCGCCAGGAGAGAAAGCGCTATCACCCCCAGCGCCGTTGGAGAAAGCCATCTCTGGCGGGTAGAAGAACTCCGTCTGTACCGGGTTCCGTGCTGCATGCGCGAGCACCCTCCCTGCGCTTGGACAACGTTGTCAACTTTGCTGCGCAAGGATCAGTAGGGGGTCAAGTTGTCAGTGATGTCAAGGGCGTTGAGTGTGGCATCCGGGGTGAATGCGAAGCGACGAACTGCGCATTGCGTTCAATGCGGGAGGTTGGCACCCTGTCGATCTTCGCTGGGGTGGTGCACAGGTGCCCCATATTTCCGGGAGGTCTCAACTCGGAAAAGACCCACCGGCAAACCTGCATTCGATCTTGCTCCGCTGGCGGGAAGTGGACTATACCTGTCGGCGTCTGCTCAGTCGTTCGACGGCCGTGGACAGGCAGGACCCAGGGGGGAAATCGGGAGGCGACTGACCGGTGTCACATACACCTACCGTCGCGTCGTCCCACTGAATCCCCCACGTACAACCCCAGCTTGACCTAATCGCGGTGCCGGGGAGGATCCGGTTCACCGCCTGAGTCCTGGAGAAGGCGAGGACTTGAGCATGGGATCCACTTCCGCCGAGAACAGCAACACCGAGGGTGTCGGCCGCCGCGATCTGATCAAGCGGTCAGCGGCGCTCGGTCTGATCTCCGTTCCCACGATGAGCTTCCTGTCCGCGTGTGCGAGCGGCGGAGGCGACGACAGCAACTCCGGCGACAAGGGCACCGGCAAGACCAGCAAGACCAACCCCTTCGGCCTGAAGAAGGGTGGCAAGCTCGAAGTCGTCGTCTTCAAGGGCGGTTACGGCGACGACTACGCCAAGGCGTGGGAGGCCGCGTTCGACAAGAAGTGGGGCACCACCACCGCCCACACCGGCACCCAGGAGATCACCGGCAAGCTCCAGCCGCGCTTCAACGGCGGCACCCCGCCGGACGTCGTCGACGACTCCGGCGCCCAGCAGATCAAGCTGGACGTGCTCTACAAGAGCGGTCAGCTCCTCGACCTGGCCTCGATCCTGGACGCGCCGTCCATCGACGACCCGAGCAAGAAGGTCCGCGACACCCTGATCGCCGGCACGCTCGACCCGGGCCTCCAGGGCGGCAAGGTCGTGTCCCTCAACTACATCTACACGGTGTGGGGTCTGTGGTACTCCGGCAAGCTCTTCAAGGAGAAGGGCTGGGAGGTTCCGAAGACCTGGGACGACTTCCTCGCCATCTGCAAGGACGCCAAGTCGCAGGGCATCGGCGGCCTTGCCCACCAGGGCAAGTACCCGTACTACATCAACGTCGCCATCATGGACCTGATCGCCAAGAAGGGCGGTCTGGACGCCATGAAGGCGATCGACAACCTCGACCCCAAGGCGTTCGTCGGCAGCGACGCGGCCGCGGCGGCCATCGACGCGATCTACGAGGTCGTCGAGAAGGGCTACCTGCTGCCGGGCACCAACGGCCTGACGCACACGGAGTCCCAGACCCGCTGGAACCAGTACAAGGCCGCCTTCATCACCTGTGGTTCCTGGCTGGAGAACGAGCAGCTCAAGCAGACCCCGGCCGACTTCGACATGAAGTTCATGCCGATGCCGAGCCTGCCCGACAGCAAGCTGCCGTTCGAGGCGATCCGGGCCGGCTCCGGCGAGCCCTTCATCATCCCGGCGAAGGCCGCGAACCTGCCCCAGGCCAAGGAGTTCGTGCGCTCGATGCTCTCCAAGGAGTGGTCGACGCTCTTCGCGCAGAAGGCCAACTCGCTCACCATCCTCAAGGACGGCGTCAGCGACGGCGTCACGCTGCGTCCCGGTACGCAGTCGACTGTTGAGGCCTCGAAGGCGGCGGGCGACAATACCTTCAACTACCTGTACCCCAACTGGTACAGCGAGATGGGTACGTCTCTGGAGAACGCGTCCAACGAGCTGATGGCCAAGCGAATTCAGCCGAAGGAATGGCTGAAGAGGGCCCAGGCGGCAGTCGACAAGGCGGCCAAGGACCCGGCGTCCAAGAAGAACCACCGCGACTGATCTCGAAAACCCGGAACACCAGGGTCACGCACACCCGGCACACCAGGGGCAGGATGCCATGCGAAAAGGGCAGTACCGGTTCGTCGCGGGGTTTCTCCTCGCACCTTTGGCGCTGTATCTGATCTTCGTGATCTGGCCTTACATACAGACCATCGGCTACTCCTTCACCGACTGGAGCGGCCAGTCCCAGAGGTTCAGTTTCGTCGGCCTGGACAATTACAAGGCGTTGTTCCAGGACGACGTGTTCATGGGAGCCATCTGGCACAACATCCTGTTCCTGGTGTTCATCCCGGTGATCACCATCCTGCTCGCCCTGTTCTTCGCCTTCATGGTGAACGCGGGCGGGCGGGGCGGCTCCGGCGGCGTGTCGGGCGTCGCCGGCGCCGGCTTCTACAAGATCGTCTACTTCTTTCCGCAGGTCCTGTCGCTGGCGATCGTCGCGGTGCTCTTCGGAGCGCTCTACCGCAGCGACGGCGGCGGTCTGCTCAACGGCGTCCTGATCAAACTGGGCCTGGTCGACGCGAACAATCCCATCGAGTGGATGAACGAGCCCAAGCTGGTGCTCTGGTGCCTGATGGCGGTGGTCGTCTGGCACGGCGTCGGCTTCTATCTGGTGCTGTTCTCCGCCGCCATGCAGTCCATCCCGAAGGACATCTACGAGGCCGCGCTGCTCGACGGCGCGAACCGCACCCACACCTTCTTCCGGGTCACCCTGCCGCTGCTGTGGGAAACGGTGCAGACCGCCTGGGTCTATCTCGGCATCATCGCGATGGACATGTTCGTCCTCGTCTCCACGATGACCCAGGGAACGGGTTACGGCGGCGGCCCCGACCACCACAGCGACGTCATGGCGAACGTCATGATGCGCAACTTCCTCTACTTCGGAAAGAGCGGTTACGCCTGCGCCATGGGCGTCGTCATGCTCCTTCTCACCCTGGTCCTGTCCGTGGTCACGCTGCGCGCCACCCGCCGCGAGCGCATCGAGTTCTGAGCGGGAGACAGACGACTATGAGCGCACCCATCACCGAGCCGACGAAGGTCGACGGCAACGGCGTACCTCCCCAGCGGACGGTCAAGAAGGCTCCACCGCGTCCCGGCGACCGGCGCAGCGAGGGCCTCACCCTCAACGTCTTCTCGCACGGTTTCCTCGTCCTGTGGGCCGTGCTGATCATCCTGCCGCTGCTCTGGCTGGTCCTGAGCTCCTTCAAGACCGACGCGCAGATCGGTGGTTCGGCCCTCGGCTGGCCCTCGAACTGGCAGCTGGACGTGTTCAGCAGGGCCTGGAACAAGGGCATCGGCGACTACTTCACCAACACCCTCATCGTGCTGGTGTTCTCCGTCCCGCTGACCATGCTCTTCGGCTCGATGGCGGCCTACGTGCTGGCCCGCTACGAGTTCCCGGGCAACCGGCTCATCTACTACTTCTTCGTCGGCGGGGCCATGTTCCCCGTCTTCCTCGCCCTCGTCCCGCTGTTCTTCATGGTCAAGCGTCTCGACATGTTGAACACGTACCAGGGTCTGATCCTGGTGTACATCGCCTACTCGATGCCGTTCACCGTGTTCTTCATGCACGCCTTCTTCCGCACACTGCCCACGGCGGTCTTCGAGGCGGCCGTGCTCGACGGGGCCTCGCACACCCGGGCGTTCTTCCAGGTCATGCTGCCGATGGCCAAGCCCGGCCTGCTGAGCGTCGGGATCTTCAACGTGCTGGGTCAGTGGAACCAGTACATCCTGCCGTCGGTGCTGATGCAGCCCCAGAACAGTTCGGAACCGGAACGCTACGTGCTCACCCAGGGCCTCATCCAGCTCCAGCAACAGCAGGGGTACGCCACCGACCTCCCCGTCCTCTTCGCGGGCGTGACCATCGCGATGATCCCCATGCTCGTCGTGTACCTCTCCTTCCAGCGCCAGGTCCAGGCGGGCCTCACCTCGGCGACCCTCAAGTAGCACTCAGCGACCGTCAAGTAGCACCCCGACACCGCTTTCACGTACGCCACCTCCGGCCCGGGGGTGGCGTACGTGTGTCCGCATGGTGACGGAAATGGAACATGACTCGCTGGTCCCGATTTCCGTCAAGGACTTGACTGCGGCAACCCGTTCAGCGGAGCTTGGAGTTCACAACTTGTAAGTGGGCCGGGCTCAGATGCCGTGACCCGGATCACACGGACGGCATCGGGGCCGTCCGGCTGAGGGCAGGAGTGGATGAGTCGATGGAGACTCCGGGGTCGCAGTCGTCGCTGCACCGAGCCAATCTGGAGCGCGTCGTGCGTGCGGTGCGCCTTGCGGGTTCGCTCACGCAGGCGGAGATCGCGAGGACGACGGGCCTGTCCGCCGCGACCGTTTCCAATATCGTCCGAGAGCTCAAGGACGGCGGAACGGTCGAGGTCACACCCACTTCGGCGGGCGGTCGCAGGGCCCGCAGCGTCAGTCTGAGCGGGGACGCCGGCATTGTCATCGGGGTCGACTTCGGGCACACCCATCTGCGCGTGGCGGTCGGGAATCTCGCCCATCAGGTGCTGGCCGAGGAGTCCGAGCCACTGGATGTGGACGCCTCCGCGGCGCAGGGCTTCGACCGGGCGGAAGAGCTGGTCAGCCGCCTGATCGCGGCAACCGGCGTCGACCGTTCCAAGATCGCCGGGGTGGGTCTCGGCGTGCCGGGCCCGATCGACGTCGAGTCGGGGACCCTCGGCTCCACCGCGATCCTGCCGGGCTGGACCGGGGCGAGACCCGCCGAGGAGCTGGGGCGGCGGCTCGGTGTGCCCGTACACGTGGACAACGACGCCAACCTGGGCGCGCTCGGCGAGATGGTCTGGGGCAGCGGGCGCGGGGTCAGGGACCTGGCCTACATCAAGGTCGCCAGCGGTGTCGGCTCGGGCCTGGTGATCAACGGCAAGATCTACCGCGGCCCGGGGGGCACAGCGGGGGAAATCGGCCACATCACTCTTGATGAATCCGGCCCCGTCTGCCGCTGCGGCAACCGGGGCTGCCTGGAGACTTTCGCGGCGGCGCGCTACGTCCTGCCGCTCCTCCAGTCCAGCCACGGCACCGATCTGACCATGGAAGGCGTCGTCCGGCTGGCGCGGGACGGTGACCCGGGCTGCCGTCGCGTGATCGCCGACGTCGGCCGTCATATCGGAAGTGGTGTCGCAAATCTCTGCAACTTGCTGAACCCGAGCCGGGTGGTCCTTGGCGGCGATCTGGCCGAGGCCGGGGAGCTGGTTCTCGGGCCGATCAGGGAGTCCGTGGGCCGCTACGCCATCCCCAGTGCGGCACGTCAACTGACCATCCTCCCCGGGGCACTTGGGGGCCGTGCGGAGGTGCTCGGAGCGCTCGCTCTCGCGCTCAGCGAGATGGGCGATGCGTCCCTTTTGGACGGCACGCTGACAGCAGCTGCCCCCGCGTTCACTTAGAGAACGCATGAGGCCGTTGCCATCTCGTTAAGTATTTACTTCTTGACGTCTTACGTGCGGCCGAGTTGACTTCGAGCCACCTCGGCCGCAGCGTTGCGGCCCTGTCAGGGAGGCACACCCCCAATGAACGCAACGATGCGTAGAGTCGTGATCGGTACCGCCGCGGTTTCGATGGCCCTTTCCGTGGCCGCCTGTGGCAAGGCCGGTGACAAGAGCTCTGACAGCAGCAGCTCGGACAGCAAGACCATCGGTCTGCTGCTTCCCGACAGCGTCACCACGCGCTACGAGAAGTTCGACCACCCGCTGTTCGACGCCAAGGTCAAGGAGCTGTGCTCCGACTGCAAGGTCGAGTACGCGAACGCCGCTGGTGACGCCGCCAAGCAGGCCCAGCAGGTCAGCAGCATGATCACCAAGGGCGTCAAGGTCCTCGTGATCAGCGCTCAGGACTCCGCGGCCATCAAGTCCTCGATCCAGACCGCTGTCGACAAGGGCATCAAGGTCGTCGCGTACGACCGTCTGGCCCAGGGTCCGGTCTCCGCGTACGTCTCCTTCGACAACGTGAAGGTCGGCGAGCTCCAGGGTCAGGCGCTGCTCGACTCGCTCGGCTCCAAGGCCACCACGAAGTCCAAGGTCGTCATGATCAACGGTGACGACGCCGACCCGAACGCCGGTCAGTTCAAGAAGGGCGCCCACAACGTCCTCGACGGCAAGGTCGACATCGCCTACGAGCAGTCCGGCCTCTGGAAGGACACGGTCGCCGCGCAGAAGATGTCCGCGGCCATCACCCAGCTCGGTGCCAAGAAGATCGCGGGCGTCTACTCCGCCAACGACGGCATGGCCGGTGGCATCGCCAACACCCTCAAGGGCGCCGGCATCTCCGGCATCCCGCTGACGGGTCAGGACGCGGAGCTCGCGGGCATCCAGCGCATCGTCGCGGGCACGCAGTCCAGCACCGTCTACAAGGCCTTCAAGCCGGAGGCGGACGCCGCTGCCCAGCTCGCGGTCAACCTGCTCGAGGGCAAGAGCATCAAGGACCTGGCCACCCAGACGCTGACCAGCGGCTCCGGCACCAAGGTTCCCTCGCAGCTGCTGACCCCGGTGTCGGTCACCAAGGCCAACATCAAGGACACGGTCATCGCCGACAAGCTCTACACCGTCGCCGACATCTGCACCTCCGAGTACGCCAAGGCCTGCAAGGCCGCCGGCCTGCAGTAATCACTCGACACCGTCCTGCTGGAGATCGATTTCTCCAGCAGGAGGTCGAGTCAGGACCGCTCGGCGGTCCCGCGAGAAACCTGTCCGACGCCTGCCCCACCTTCAAACCCCGCTGCGGGGTGGGCGTCGGACGGAACCGTTGCCAAGTGCAGCGGATTCGCGCATGTTCATCTTGTAAACCTTGTGCATTGCGCACATCCCTCCGCGCCTGTCCCCCCACATGCGCGGCATCCCCGCCGGTCAGGCGGCGAAGGAGATGGTTCACGTGTCCGCTACGCCCGTGCTGGCGTTGCGCGGAGTCTCCAAGCGATTCGGTGCGGTCCAGGCACTCACCGACGTCGAGCTGGAGGTCCAAGCCGGAGAAGTGGTCGCCCTGGTGGGCGACAACGGCGCAGGAAAGTCCACCCTGGTCAAGACGATCGCGGGTGTCCACCCCATCGATGAGGGCGTCATCGAGTGGGAGGGCAAGCCGGTCAGCATCAACAAGCCGCACGACGCCCAGGGACTCGGCGTCGCGACGGTCTACCAGGACCTCGCCCTGTGCGACAACCTCGATGTGGTCGGCAACCTCTACCTCGGCCGGGAGCTGCTGCGCCGCGGCGTCATCGACGAGGTGACGATGGAGCAGAAGGCCCGCGAGCTGCTGAGCACTCTGTCGATCCGCATCCCGAGCGTCCGCATCCCGATCGCGAGTCTGTCCGGTGGTCAGCGCCAGGTCGTCGCCATCGCGCGCGCCCTGATCGGCGACCCGAAGGTCGTCATCCTCGACGAGCCCACCGCCGCTCTCGGCGTCGAGCAGACCGCGCAGGTCCTCGACCTGGTCGAGCGGCTGCGTGAGCGCAACCTCGGCGTCATCCTCATCAGCCACAACATGGCCGACGTCAAGGCGGTCGCGGACACCGTCGCCGTCCTGCGACTGGGCAAGAACAACGGCTCCTTCCCTGTGAAGAACACCAGCCACGAAGAGATCATCGCCGCCATCACGGGAGCCACGGACAACGCCGTGACCCGTCGTGCGGGGCGTCGCAGCACGGAGGCGGCAAAGTGAGCGACACGTCCAAGGTCACGAAGTCCGACCCCGAGCCGGAGCTGCAGGACACGGTGGCTCCCGCCGACGACCCCACGGCCGCGCCGGTCACCGTCGTGGACCCGCGACTGCTGGTCCGCGAAGAGGGTCTGAAGGGCTACGTCACCGAGTTCAAGCGCAAGGTGAAGGGCGGCGAGCTGGGCTCGCTGCCGGTTTTCGTCGGTCTGATCATCATCTGGACGATCTTCCAGTTCCAGAATGACCGTTTCCTCAGCGCCGACAACCTGTCCAACATCAGCTACTTCATGTCGGCCACCGGCATGCTGGCCATCGGCCTGGTGTTCGTGCTGCTGCTCGGAGAGATCGACCTCTCCGTCGGCTCGGTCAGCGGTCTGGCGTCCACACTGTTCGCCGTCTTCGTGGTCAACCACGGGGTGAACGCGTGGCTGGCCCTGGTCCTGGCCGTCCTGACCGGTGTCGGTATCGGCGCCCTCCAGGGCTGGTTCTTCGCCAGGATCGGTGTACCGGCCTTCGTCGTGACACTGGCCGGCTTCCTCGGCTGGAACGGTCTGATGCTGTGGCTGCTCGGTTCGAGCGGCACCATCAACGTCCCGTCCGAGTCGGGCCCGGTGCACCTCCTCGGCCAGAGCTCCTTCTTCATGGACCAGGCCGTCATCGGCGCCTACGTCCTGGCCGGCCTCGGCGTCCTGTCCATGCTCGTGGGCTCGTTCGGCGAGCAGCGCCGGCGCCGTGCCGCCGGTGTGCCCTTCCGGCCCACCAGCGAGATCCTCGTGCGGGTCGGCGCGCTCGCCATCGCGTCCTTCGCCGCCGCGGTCGTGCTGAACAACGCCGCGGGTGTGTCCAACGCCCTGGTGATCTTCCTCGGGGCCCTGGTGGTCGTCGACTTCGTGCTGCGGCGCACCACGTACGGCCGGAAGATCTTCGCGGTCGGCGGTGGCATCGAGGCGGCCCGCAGGGCCGGTATCAGCGTGCCCATGGTCCGTATCACCGTGTTCGCCATCTCCGGTGGCTTCGCGGCGGTCGGCGGTATGTTCTTCGCCGGTCAGACCGCGAGCGCGACGCTGAACGCCGGTGGCGGCAACACGCTGATGCTGGCCATCGCGGCCGCGGTCATCGGTGGTACCAGCCTCTTCGGTGGACGGGGCAGTGTCTGGTCGGCCCTGCTGGGCATGCTGGTCATCCAGTCCATCCAGACCGGTCTTGACCTGCTGAACATGAACACGTCGATCCAGTACATGATCACCGGTGCGGTGCTGCTGGGTGCCGTGGTCATCGACTCGGTGTCGCGCAAGTCGCAGAAGGCTGCGGGGCGCGCATAACGCGGGGGCCTGGTAGCGCCGGGCGCCGTGGGGGTGCGGTGGCATTGCGGCTGACCGTCCGTCGTGGCTGGTCGCGCAGTTCCCCGCGCCCCTAAAGGCAGGCCCGCTTCAGGCAGCCCCTTCTTGAACCTGTGCCCGGTACCAATGGCGGTGCCGGGCACAGTCATGTTCGGGGGCGGGGGGAACGGGTGTTCCCACTCGTACGACCGTTCGTGTGGCGTAGATCGCCAGGGGCGGGCCACGTGCGTAAAGGCGGAACATTAGACTCGACTAGCCCGGCAACAGCTCTACTGCAAGGAGGCACGGGTGCCGCTGCTGACCCGCATCAGGGGACCGCGTGATCTGGACCGGCTCAGCCTGGAGCAGCTGGACCAGCTGGCCGGCGAGATCAGGACCTTTCTCGTCGACGCGGTCTCCAAGACCGGCGGCCACCTCGGCCCCAACCTCGGTGTCGTGGAGCTCACCATCGCCCTGCACCGGGTCTTCGAGTCACCCAAGGACAGGGTGCTGTGGGACACGGGCCACCAGTCCTACGTCCACAAGCTGCTCACCGGCCGCCAGGACTTCTCGAAGCTGAAGATGAAGGGCGGCCTCTCCGGCTACCCCGCGCAGGCCGAGTCCGAGCACGACGTCATCGAGAACTCGCACGCCTCCACGGTCCTCGGCTGGGCCGACGGCCTGGCGAAGGCGAACGAGGTGCTCGGAAGGAACGACCACGTCGTCGCCGTCATCGGTGACGGTGCCCTCACCGGCGGCATGGCCTGGGAGGCGCTCAACAACATCGCCGACGCCAAGGACCGCCCCCTGGTGATCGTCGTCAATGACAACGAGCGGTCGTACGCGCCGACCATCGGCGGCCTCGCGAACCACCTGGCGACCCTGCGCACCACGGACGGCTACGAGCGCTTCCTGGCCCGCGGCAAGGACCTCCTGGAGCGCACCCCGGTCGTCGGCAAGCCCCTCTACGAGACGCTGCACGGCGCCAAGAAGGGCCTCAAGGACTTCATCGCCCCGCAGGGCATGTTCGAGGACCTGGGCCTGAAGTACGTCGGCCCGATCGACGGCCACGACATCGAGGCCCTGGAGTCGGCGCTCGCCCGCGCCAAGCGCTTCGGCGGCCCGGTCATCGTGCACTGCCTCACCGAGAAGGGCCGCGGCTACCAGCCCGCCCTCCAGGACGAGGCGGACCGCTTCCACGGCATCGGCCCCATCCACCCCGACACGGGCCTGCCCATCAAGGCCTCGGGCGCCGACTGGACCTCCGTCTTCGGCGACGAGATGGTCGAGCTCGGCAAGGAGCGGAAGGACATCGTCGCGATCACCGCGGCGATGCTGCAGCCGGTCGGCCTGAAGAAGTTCGCGGACGCCTTCCCGAACCGCATCTACGACGTCGGCATCGCCGAGCAGCACGCCGCCGTGTCGGCGGCGGGCCTGGCCACCGGCGGACTGCACCCCGTCTTCGCCGTCTACGCGACCTTCCTCAACCGCGCCTTCGACCAGGTCCTGATGGACGTGGCCCTGCACAAGTGCGGCGTCACCTTCGTGCTGGACCGCGCGGGCGTCACCGGCACCGACGGGGCCTCGCACAACGGCATGTGGGACATGTCGATCCTCCAGGTCGTCCCGGGCCTCAGGCTCGCCGCGCCGCGCGACGCCGACCAGGTCCGCGCCCAGCTGCGCGAGGCCGTCGAGGTGACCGACGCGCCGACCGTGGTCCGCTTCTCCAAGGGCGCGGTCGGCCCGGCGGTACCCGCTGTGGGCCGGATCGGCGGCATGGACGTGCTGCGCGCGCCCGGCACCGACGTGCCCGACGTCCTGCTCGTCTCCATCGGCGCGCTCGCGCCGATGTGCCTGCAGATCGCCGACCTCCTCGACAAGCAGGGCATCACCACGACCGTGGTCGACCCACGCTGGGTCAAGCCCGTCGACGAGGCCATGGCCCCGCTCGCCGAGCAGCACCGCGTGGTCGTCACCGTCGAGGACAACTCCCGCGTCGGCGGTGTCGGTTCGACGATCGCGCAGGCCCTGCGCGACGCGGGCGTCGACGTCCCGCTGCGCGACTTCGGCATCCCGCCGCGCTTCCTCGACCACGCCTCCCGCGCCGAGGTCATGACGGAAATCGGCCTGACCGCACCGGACATCGCCCGCCAGGTCACCGGCCTTGTCTCCAAGCTCGACGGCCGCTTCACGGCCCCCGCGCAGGCCGTGGACTCGGTGGAGCCCGCGCGCGACTGACGTACCCCGCAGGTCCAATGGGCCGGTTTCGCCACCCCCTACGGGTGGAGAAACCGGCCCATTCGCGTGAACCCACTCATGTCGGGGCGTACGAAGCGTCCGCCCTCCCGATCATGTCGAGGACGACAAGCGTGGGAGGTACGCCCGTGAGCAGCACCCTCTTCAGAACGAAGAAGGTCGAACAGTCGATCTTGGACACTGAGGAGCCGGAGCACGCACTCAAGAAGTCGCTGTCCGCTCTGGATCTCACCGTCTTCGGCGTCGGTGTCATCATCGGCACCGGCATCTTCGTCCTCACCGGCAAGGTCGCCAAGGAGAACGCGGGCCCCGCGGTCTCCCTCGCGTTCGTCGTGGCGGGCATCGTCTGCGGTCTGGCGGCCCTCTGCTACGCGGAGTTCGCGTCCACGGTCCCGGTGGCGGGATCGGCTTACACCTTCTCGTACGCCTCGCTCGGCGAGCTGCCCGCCTGGATCATCGGCTGGGACCTGGTCCTGGAGTTCGCGCTCGGCACGGCGGTGGTCGCCGTCGGCTGGTCGGGGTATGTGCGCTCGCTGATGGACAACGCGGGCTGGCACATGCCGGTGGCGCTCAGCGGCCGGGAGGGCGCCTCGGGCTTCGGCTTCGACATCCTCGCCTCGGCCCTGGTGCTGGTGCTCACCGGCATCCTCGTGCTCGGCATGAAGCTGTCCGCGCGGGTCACCGAGGTCGTCGTCGCCATCAAGGTGACCGTCGTCCTCATTGTGATCATCGCGGGCGCCTTCTTCATCGACTCCGCCAACTACAAGCCGTTCATCCCGAAGGCCCAGACGGTGGAGGCGGGCGGCAGTCTCAAGGCGCCGCTCATCCAGCTGATGTTCGGCTGGGCGCCCTCCAACTTCGGTGTGATGGGCATCTTCACCGCCGCCTCCGTGGTCTTCTTCGCCTTCATCGGCTTCGACGTCGTGGCCACCGCCGCCGAGGAGACCAAGAACCCGCAGCGGGACATGCCGCGCGGCATCCTCGGCTCGCTGTTCATCTGCACCGTGCTGTACGTCGCCGTGGCCATCGTGGTGACCGGCATGCAGCACTACACCCAGCTGTCCGTGGACGCCCCGCTCGCCGATGCCTTCAAGGCCATCGGGCACCCCTGGTACGCGGGCGTGATCAGCTTCGGCGCCGCCGTCGGCCTGACCACCGTCTGCATGATCCTGCTTCTCGGCCAGACCCGGGTGTTCTTCGCGATGAGCCGTGACGGACTGCTGCCGCGCTTCTTCTCCCACGTCCACCCCCGCTTCAAGACCCCCCACCGGCCGACGATCCTGCTCGGCGTGATCATCGCGATCCTGGCCGGCTTCACCAGCCTCAGCGAACTCGCCGAACTGGTGAACATCGGCACGCTCTTCGCCTTCGTCGTGGTCGCTCTGGGCGTGATCATCCTCCGGCGTACCCGCCCCGACCTGCACCGCTCCTTCCGTACGCCCTGGGTGCCGTTCCTCCCGATCGTGTCTGTCCTCGCCACACTGTGGTTGATGCTGAACCTGCCCTCCGAGACCTGGCTCCGGTTCGTCATCTGGATGGTGATCGGCATCGTCGTCTACTTCCTGTACGGGCGCTCGCACAGCCGTCTCGGCCGGCACCAGGAGACGACGGCGGACGAGGTGGTCAAGGGACAGAGTCACGAAGCCCAGTAATCGGCCCAGTTGATGATCCGGCCCCGTATGTCCCGCTTCGGTGGAGACTGCGGGGCCGGATAGCGTGCACCGTATGCTCGCCGAGCTCCGAGAATCACCACGCCCCGTAGTCAAGTCGCCGGCATCGGACCATGGCTACTGGAGACGGGTCCTGCCCGTCCTGACGGTGCTCGCCTGCGTCACCCGCGCCCCCTCCTTCGTACGGCCGCTGTGGAACCCGGACGAGGGCTATCTCGCCGTACAGGCGCGGATGCTGGCGCACGGGGGAGAGCTGTACGAGACGGTCGTCGACCGCAAGCCGCCGCTCGTGCCGTGGCTGTACGAGGCGGCGTTCGCGGTATGCGGCTCCGGCTCGCTCACTTCGGTGCGGGTTCTCGCGGTGCTGGCCCAGCTGTCGACCGCCGTGCTCCTGGCGTCCCTGGCCCGGCGCCGCTGGGGCGGGGCGGCCGGGTGCACGGCGGGCGTGCTGTATCTGCTGGTCTCCATCGGGCTCAACCCCGAGGACGCGCAGGCCGCGACGTTCGAGGTCTTCATGCTTCCGTGCACGGCCGCGGCGATGTGGTGCGCGGACCGGCGCCGCTGGGGTGCGGCCGGACTCGCCGTCGCCTGTGCGTTCCTGGCCAAACAGACGGGCGGGGCGGTGCTGGTGCCGGTGGTGTGGCTGCTCTGGCAGTCCGAGACGCCGCCCCGAAACGCCCTCGTACGGCTGGGAGTCGGGGCCGTCCTCCCGATCCTCTGCGCGGCGCTGCTCACCGACCCCGCGGGTTTCCTGTTCTGGACGGTCACCGGATCGGGCGCGTACGCCTCCTTCACCGGGTCCGAACTCCATGTCCTCGCACGGGGGTTGACCAACACGGCGATTCTGGCGGTGGCCTGCGCGGGCCTGATCCCTCCGGTCGTACGGGTACTGCGCATCGCCCGTACCGGATCGGCGGAGCTGTGGCTGTGGCTGGCCTCGTCGGCGGTGGCGGTCACCCTGGGCTTCCACTTCTTCGGCCACTATTACCTTCAACTCATCCCGCCGGTGGCCCTGTTGGCGACGGCGGCGCTGCAGATCCTGCCCCGTGACCGGCTGGTGACCGCGCTGCTCACCTCGGCCTGCTGCTGCACCCTGTTCCTGGCCTGGGGACTGCTCGCGCCGCGCCCCGAACTCGCTCACGCGCAGCGCCTCGCGGACGCGCTCGCCCATCGCACCGATCCCGGTGACCGGGTCCTGATCTGGGGTATACACCCGGAGACGTACTGGCTCGCCGACCGCGCCCCCGCCAGCCGCTACCTGACCGCCGGCCTCCTCACCAACTACAGCGGCGGCCGCAACGGTCCCCAAGTCGGCGAGAAATACGCCGTCGAGGGTGCCTGGCCCGTCTTCCGCGAGGAGATGACCACCCACCCGCCCACCCTCGTCATCGACGACTCCACCGACCAGCCCTACGCCCCGGACCGCGTCCCGTCCCTCCGCCGGCTGCTCGCCGCGGGGTACGAGGAGGCGGGGGTGGTGGACGGCGCGACCCTGTACACACGAACACCGGGCGGTGACTGAGGGGCTCTCTTCGCCCCCGCCGCCCCTACCCGTCCCATCCCGTTCCTGGGGGCTGCGCCCCCAGACCCCCTGGGTGGTGTGTCGGCTGCCGGCCGGTGGGGGTTGCTCGCGCAGTTCCCCGCGCCCCTGAAAGCGGGGCTGCGCCCCGCAATCCCCCGCCCGCCCCGGGTTGTTTTTAGGGACGCGGGGAACTGCGCGACCAGCCCCCACCGGCCCGCGGCCGACGCACAACCTCCGGGGTCGAAGGGGCGGAGCCCCTGGGGATGGGACGGGTAGGGGCGGCGGGGGCGAGGAAACGGCTCACACGTCACCGCGTGCGGCCCGTGGCCCCGTGACCTCCGCCCCCAGCTCACCCACCCGGCCCCGAAGCTCGCGGTCCGCCGTGATGACGAGGACGGAGCGGTCGCCGGCCGAGGCGACGAGTTCCACGATCTTGTCGTCGCCGCTGCGGGGCGCGGCGACGACGCGTACACCCGGGACGGACTCCACACCCTTGGCCGCGCCCTCCACCACGAGGACGAGCTCAACGGGGGAGGAGCGCCCGGGAAGACCGTCCCGGGCGAGCCGGTCACGGAGGCGCTCCGCGGCTCCACGCCGGTCCCGCCACCAACCGTCGGGCACGGAACCGACAACATTCGCACCGTCGACGATCACGAGCAAGGGGCCGGCCATGGCCCAAGAATCGCACGGCTCAGCGGCTGAAGTCCTCGCCGAAGTGAGCGGCACCGGACGGCCCGGAGAGCGCGGCGAGGTTGAAGCTGGTGCTGCCCGTTCCGGTGACGCCCCCGGCGGTGGCCGGCAGCCGCCAGACGCGACCCTTCCAGCCGTCCTCGCCGTTCCCGCCGACCAGCAGCTCACCCGCGGCCACCCGCACCGCCGCACCGAAGTGGTCCAGCACCTCCGACGTACTCGGCACGCCCTTGGTGTTCTGCGTGAGCACCTGCGCCCCCGTGGTGGTGACACCCTGCGGACCGCCACGCAGCACGGTGACCGCTCCCGCCCGGAAGGTGCCCTCGGCGTCGCTGCCGGTCTCGAACGGCGTGCCGATGACCAGGTCCGCGTACCCGTCGCCGTTCGCGTCGCCCAGGTCGACGCTGTCGCCGAACCGGTCGTCCTTCTCGTCGACCCCCGGTACTCCGGCGGTGGCCTGCGTGATGGTCCGTGCCGCCCGGGTCGTGCTGAGGCCCTTCGGGCCGCCGTACGTCACATAGACGGCGCCGCCGGGCGCCGCGGCCGTCCCCGCGTCGCCGTTCCCGCCGACGAAGTCCTGGTAGCCGTCGTGGTCGAGGTCGCCGAACGCGCCCGTGCCGGTCGCCTTGATGGTTCCGGCGTCGGTGAGACCCGCCGCCGAGCCCACGTAGAGGTGCCCGGCCGAAGCGAAGTCCCGCGTGCTGCCGCTGGTCACGATGTCGGCCACGCCGTCACCGGTCATGTCGCCCACGCGTACGGTTCCGGGCGCGTACCCGGCGTCCTTCGTCACGGTGTCGCGGAACCCGATGCGCGCGGGGGTGCCCGTGCGGTCGAACGGGCCGTAGTACACGGCCAGGCCCCACGCGCCGTCCGCCTGGGCGGGCGCGGCCACGTCCGCCGTGCCGTCGCCGTCGATGTCGCCGACGTCCGCCTGGTAGTTGAACAGCCACGGGGAAGCCGCCGTACCCTCGCCGCCCTCTCCCGCGGGCAGTTGGCCGGCGCCGCTCAGCCCGTCCGCGCCGCCCCACAGGACCGTCCAGTGGGAGCCGTAGCGGATGAGGAGGTCGTCGTGGCCGTCGCCGTTCAGATCGCCGTTGCCGCCGAGGTGGCCCCAGCGCCGTTCGGCGGTCGGGTCGCCGGGCACACCGTCGGTCGCCTGCGTGATGATCTGGCGGTGCGTGGTGTCGTATCCGCCGGCGGAGCCGTAGACCACGGTCACCGCCCCGGCCTGCTTGAGCCCGTTGACCGTGGCGGTGGGCGCGGTGATCGCGAGATCGGGCAGACCGTCACCGTTGAAGTCCGAGGTGAGGTCCGACGAGGTGCTGTCGGCGGTGCTCGGAGCGGCGGCCGGAGCGGCGGTCGCGGCGCCGGGAGTCAGCCCGACCACACCGAGAACCGTGGCCGCGGACAGGGCCACGGCTGCGGCGGAACGGGTGTGGGCGCGGGTGCGGGTGGTCATCCAGGTTCCCCCTGCGTCACTTTCGCATCAGTGGACGCTCGCGTTCGAACATCCACTGAACAGACCGCTCGCTGATCAGATGGTTGTACGCCGGACCGGCTCAGGCACGCTTCGTCCAGCGTGCGGTGACCGTGTCCACGGCGGCCGCCGCTTCGGCGAGGCGCCGGTCGTCCGCGCGCACGGAGCGGGCGAACTCGATGTGCAGGAACGGCACGTGCTCCGCGGCGGCCTTGCGGCCCTGGACGTTGTCGTGGCCCTCCAGCGGGCAGGAACGGACCCAGCCCCGGCACACCGAGAAGTCCCGCGCGCCGAGCTCGGTGGCGAGCCGGCGGCCGTCGGCGTGGCCCTCCGTGCCCTTTCCGGTGGAGGCGACGACATCGTGGCCGGGGACGGAGTCGTCGGCGAAGCCGTGCAGCTGGATGCCGGGCAGGCCCCGCTCCACCAACTCGTCGCACACGGCGTCGAAGACCGAGTCGCGGCGGTGCGCCATGTCGGCGGCGTCGCCCTCCCCGGCCCTGCGGTGCGCGCCCGCGAGCACCAGCACCCCGCCGGGCGAGCCGAGCAGCACCCGGGCGCCGAGCCGTTCGGTCTCCGCGTCGGCGACGGGGTGCGGCACCTGCACCGACCAGCGGACCGGGGCGGACAGGTCGATGTAGACACGGCCCCAGCCGCGCGGCGCGGTGCTCGCCTCCGTGCGGTCGGACAGCTCCGCGTACCGGCGTCCTGTGGTGGAGTCCGTGAGCGTACGCAGCTGGAAGTCGATGTCGGAGAGCAGTGTGCGGGCACGGTCGGGGTGGCCGTCGAGGATCTGGCCCACGGCGTCGGCGACCGCCTGGCGTTCGGAGCGGTGCGGCTCGCGGTACCCGGTGTCGGGGCCGAACCCGGCGGTGTAGTCGGTGATCCGCCGTTCCAGGCGGACGCCCGCGGGAGTGGTGGCGCCGGTCCGGTCCGGGGACGGGTCGTCCCCGCGCGCCTGGTTCGCGCGGCCGAATCCGTACGCGACGAGCCCGGCCGCGAGCACGCCGAGCACCACGACCGCCGCCGCCAGGCTGATCGACTTCGCGCTGTTCACGTTCACTCTCATGGCCGCACCCAAGATAGTCACAGGGCAAGCACAGGGATCACGAGGGCCCGCGTGGAGGGCCGAATGCGGTGGGCTGGGGTGAAGCATGGGAGGCAAAGACTCCGTATGCCCAGATGTGATCGATGTCAATCAGAGTTTCCTCAATGTTTCCTGAGCGTGTGCAACCCTTTTCTTAATTAAACGGTCTGAACTGACCGAGTCGCACTCTTGTGCGCTCTGGGGTGCGATGTGTCTCCCGTGGCACGCGCGCACCACCTGTAACTGCATGAGAGGAGCCCCCCGTTGGCCGCTGCGCGTCCGAAGCGGCGACACAAGGTCCGCCGAAGGGCTGACATGTCCCTGATTGGCGGGATACGTCCACCCATAGCTGTCTTGTCCGTTCTGCTCCTCACGCTCGCGGGCATCACCGCGCTCACCCTCGGCAAGCCGGACAACGTCCTTGTCCCGAAGGCCGTCCTGACCTCACAGCAGTACATCGCCGAAGACGGCGCCGTCGCCCTGCGGACCTCGCTCGACGAGTCGATCAGCGACCTGACCAACACGGCCACCCTCTTCAACGAGGGGCAGCCCGTCTCCGCGGACACCGTCCTGGACAAGGTCGGCGACGTCTACCAGAAGTGGCGCGGCACCGCCGTCGTCGAGATCAAGTCGGGCGACCTGCTTGCCGCCCGCGGTGAGAGCGTGCCGCTCTCCGCGATCGACCGGAGCAAGCTCTCCGCCAAGGACGGCCTTGCCCCGCGCATGGTGCGCATGGACAACGGCCAGACCCGCCTGGTCATCCTCGCCCTGCTCTCCTGGAAGGGACAGCCGCAGCAGCTCCTGGTCGCCTCCAGCAGCCTGACCTTCCCCGGCGTGAGCCTCTCCGGCGGACGCGCCATCGGCGTCGTCGATTCCACCGGGCGGCTGCTCAGCAGCCACGGCAACCTCGACGCCAAGCGCGCCCAGCAGCAGCTGAAGTCCTTCGCCGGCGTCGCCGCCAAGAAGGGCAGGCAGAATCCGATCACCTCGAAGAAGCCCGGCTCGGGCGGCTACACCGGCGTCAGCGGCCATCTGACCGGAGACGCGGCCAAGAGCCTGCGCACCGTCGGGGGATACGCCACGCTCGCCGCGCCCGTCGCCGGCGAGTCCACCGTGGCCAGCGGCCTCGGCCTCACCGTCGTCACCCAGGTCGACGTCAAGGAACGCACCTCACAGCTGACCCGGCCGGCCTTCGGCATCGCGGCCGCCGGTGCCCTGCTGCTCATCGGCGGACTCGCCGTCATGCTGCTGGTCGGCACCGTGCAGCGCCCGCTGATCCGGCTGTTCCTGGAGAGCCGCCGCCTCACCCGCGGCGACCTGGCGCGCCCGGTGACCGTCCCGAAGGCCGGGGAGGCCGCCCGGGTCGGGGCCGCCCTGGAGCGGCTCCGCCAGCAGTTGCGGGGCGCCCCCGTCGACGCGGACGGCCCCGCGCCCCGCAAGGGCCTGGGCGCCCGCGCCCTGCTCGCCGTCTGTGCGGTCCTGCTGCTCGTCTGGTCCGCGCCGCTGATGCTGGTGCTCAACCGCGCCGACAGCTCCGTACGCGTACCGAACCAGATCGTCCGGGACCAGAAGTCGCGCACCGCCACCGTCAGCGACCGGGTGCGCCGCGCCCTCAACGAAGGCCACGCGGACCTCTCCGCCGTCGCCGCGCTGATCGGCGACCGCACTTCGGCCGACGACATGCGCACCGTCCTGGAGCGCACCCTGGAGGACCACCAGCGCTACCAGTCGCTGTACGTCCTCGGCGCCGACGGCAAGATCCTCGCCCAGGCCGGCCACACCCCCCACCACACGGCCGGCAAGGGCCCCTCCTCGAAGTCCCTCGAAGTGACCGGCGAGGGCGGCAAGAAGCCCGTCATCACCGCCACCGCCGAGGCACCCGGACGCGACGGGGCCGCAGTGGTCGGCGAGTTCCGCATCGAGTTCCTGAACGCGCTGCTCAGCCGCCAGGGCATGGGCGACGTACGGGTCCTCGACGCCGAGAACCGTGTCATCGGCGGCGACTCCGGCTACCTCGCCTTCCAGAAGGCGCCCTCCCACCTCACCGCGCTGCTCGGCAAGAAGGACGCGTACGCCACCGTCCAGCGGGGCGGTACCGTCCGCGTCGCCGCCGTGGCGCCCTTCACCGGCGGCGGCGAGGCCAAGGTCCTGCAGTGGAAGGTCGTGAGCTGGCAGCCCGCGTCGGGGCTCGCCATCCCCGAGTACAGCCTCCAGAACCGCACGGTCCTCGCCGGACTGCTCGGGCTGACCGCCGCCGCGGCCTGCCTGGGCTGGCTGCACATCGTCGTCGTACGCCCGCTGCGTGAACTGGCCCGCCAGGCCGAGACGCTCGCGGGCGGCGACCGCAAGACCGTGCTCTACCCACGCCACCACGACGAGGTCGGCGCCGTCGCCCGCAGCCTGGAGCTGATCAGACAGCAGCTCCAGGGGCAGCGGCGCGGACGCGACGGCGGGACACGCACCCCCGCCGGAGTCGGAAGGAACTAGGACCACACTGTGCTTTTCCTCTACACCGTGCTCGTGGTGTGCGGAACCATCCTGCTGATCGCCGGAATCGTCGAACAGCGGCGCCACTTCGTGAACCTCGACCACATCCCCTCCCGCGTGCTCGTCAACGGCATCCGCGGCAAGTCGTCCATCACGCGCCTGTGCGCGGGCGCCCTGCGCGGCGGCGGGCTGACGACGGTGGCCAAGACCACCGGCACCGCGGCCCGGTTCATCCACCCCGACGCCACGGAGGAGCCGGTCTACCGCAAGTTCGGCATCGCCAACGTCGTCGAGCAGATCGGCATCGTGCGGCGCGCGGCTGCATACAATCCGGACGCCCTCGTCATCGAGTGCATGGCCGTCATGCCGGCCCTCCAGGAGATCAACCAGTCCAAGCTGATCCGCTCCACGATCGGCGTGCTGTGCAACGTCCGTGAGGACCACCTCGCCGAGATGGGCCCCACCCTCGACGACGTGGCACGCTCGCTGTGCCGGTCCATGCCCGAGGGCGGCATCTGCGTCACCGCCGAGAAGGACCGCTTCCACATCCTTCAGGAGGAGGCGGACGCCCGGGACTGCAAGCTGATCTACGCCGACCCGGAGATCGTCAGCGACGAGGAGCTGCGCGGCTTCAGCTGGTTCACCTTCAAGGAGAACGTCGCCATCGCGCTGACCGTCGCCGACCTCCTCGGCGTCGACCGGCACACCGCCCTCCAGGGCATGTACGACGCCCCGCCGGACCCCGGTGTCCTCTCCGTCGAGCGGTACCTCACCCACGACGACAAGAAGCTGCGCTTCGCCAACGTCTTCGCGGCCAACGACCCCGAGTCGACGCTGATGAACATCAACCAGCTGCTCGACCTCGGCGCCATCAACCGTCCGCTGAACGTCGTCATCAACTGCCGTCCCGACCGCGTCGAACGCAACGGCCAGATGGGCGAGATCATCCCCGAGCTCGACCCCGAGCAGGTCTTCGTGATCGGCCACCCGGCCAAGTCCGCCATCGACGCGATCCCGGCCGCCTTCCGCGACCGCGCCGTCGACCTCGGCGGCGACCGGCGCGACCCCGAGGAGTTCATGGCGCAGCTCCTCGGCCGCCTCGGCCCCGACTCCTCACTCGTCGCCATCGGCAACATCCACGGCCAGGGCGAGGTACTCCTGGAGCACCTGGCCGAACTCCCGGCCGACGAGAGCCCCGACGACGCGCCGACCCGGCCCGCCGGTACCGGTGCCGCACCGGCGCCGGTCCAGCAGCCGCAGCAGCCGCAGCACGTCGAGACGGTGCAGTTGTACGCGCCGCACCTCGACCCGTACCAGCCGTACCCGGAGGCGTACGAGGCCCGGTACACGCCGCACGACGGCATCCATGTCCCGACGCAGCGCGACGCGGAGCGGCCGTACCCGCAGCCGCAGCCGCAGCCGCAGTCGCCCGAGCCGTACGCCCCCCAGCAACACACGCGGCCCCAGCAGGGCGGGCACCCCCGAGAGCCCTGGCCGACCGCCGTCCAGGCGCCGGCCGCACCCCAGCAGTACCAGGGGGAACCCCAGCAGTACCGGGGGGAGCCTCAGCAGTTCCAGGCAGCACCCCAGCAGCACCGGGAACCCCGACCGCGGCACCCCGAACTCCCGCAGCACCCCGAACCGCCGCAGCACCGCGAACCCCCGCAGTCCCGTGGCCTGTTCGAGCCCCGCATCCCGCCCGCGTCCCCCGCCGACGACTCTGAGCAGTGGCAGAACCCAGGAGAGCAGCACCGTTGATCCCCTCCGTCCTCACCCCCGAGATCGCCGCGATCGGCATCGCCATCGGGCTGCTCTTCTCGCTGGTCTGCTACCTCACGACCAACCTCTCGCCCGGCGGCATGATCACCCCGGGCTGGCTGGCGCTGACCCTCGTCGAGGACCTCCAGCGCGCCGCGATGGTGGTCGGCGTCACCGTGCTGACGTACGTGGGCACGCTGCTGATGCAGAAGTTCGTGATCCTGTACGGCAAGCGGCTGTTCGCCGCGGTCGTGCTGCTCGGCGTGACGCTCCAGGCGACGGTGATGATCGTCCTGTCGCTGGAGTTCCCGCTGATGTACGCGAACCAGACCCTCGGCTTCATCGTGCCCGGCCTGATCGCCTACCAGCTCGTCCGCCAGCCCAAGGGTCCCACCCTGCTGGCCACCGGCTCGGTGACGCTCATGGCCTATGTCGTCCTCACCGCCGGAATCCTCCTCGGCGTCATGCCGTCCGCCTGACCACCGGAGTCGACTCACATGCCCCCCAAGAAGAAACGTCCCGTAGTCCACGCCGTGACCGTGCTCGCGCTGCTCGGCGCCAGCGGCTACCTCACGGTGGAACTGCGCAAGGACGAGCAGGCCAAGGCGCCTTCGGTGCAGGCCGTCACGGACGAGCCGAACCTGGAGTCCAACACCGGACAGCAGGGCGGAAAGCAGAGCTGGGAGCGCCTGAAGAACCCCGAGCGCACGGTGCTGCGCGGCGCCAAGGGCCAGGTCCTCGCCACCTTCACGGACAACGCCCGCACCGCCACCCTGCGCGGCCCCTCCCGCACCTTCAGCGAGCCCGCCAGCACGAAGTCCAAGGTGGTGACGGAGGACTGGGTGCGGCTGATGCCCGAGCCGTGGACCAAGGGCGCCGAGAAGGAGAAGTGGTTCAAGGACTGGTTCAAGCAGAACTACGGGAGCCAGGAGGACGACATCTTCGCGTACGCCTTCCAGTACGTGCAGGGCGCTCCGGTCAAGAAGGACGACGAAGGCACCCCGTACGCGGGCGACGCGGTGTTCGGCCCGTTCAAGGCGGACGGCGTCGACCGTCTGGAGCAGAACGACTTCTACGACTACCTCGGCATCTCGTACACCTTCCGCAGCGGCACCACCATGCCGGCGCGCAAGGAGCGCTACCGGGCCCTGGACTGCTCCGGATTCATGCGGATGATCTGGGGCTACCGCGCCCGCTATCCGCTGATGGCCACGAACACCCTGGGCGACGGCCTGCCGCGCACCGCCGACGGCATGGCCCGCTCCAAGGTGGGCGTCGACATCATCAAGATGCAGGGCCCCGCCCCCTGGTACACGCGCCCGAAGAACATCGACGTCCTGCAACCCGGCGACCTGCTGTTCTTCAAGATGGACCACCGCACCGGCAACCACATCGACCATGTCGCCCTGTACCTGGGGCTGGACACCGACGGCCACCGCGTCTTCATCTCCAGCCGCAAGGAGGTCAACGGTCCGACCATGGGTGACACGGGCGGCGCCTCGCGCATCGACGGCAACGGCTTCTACGCCGGGCTGTTCCGCAGCGCCAAGCGTCTGTGAGCGGGCCGGGGGTGGGCCTCGGCGACCGGCCCGCCCCCGACTAAAGTGAACCGGTGAACGGCGACTGGCTCATACGCGGCCGCGACGGCAGGCTCTGTGCGTACCTGCTGTCGGAGGCCGCCGTCCGCTGCCGGGCCGAGCGCGGCCCCGGCGGCCCCTGGGATCCTCCGCGCACCGTGGGCGGCGCCCAACGCCTGCATCCCGTACTCGCCGTGGGCCAGGGCCCCGACGGCTACGCCCATCTCGTCTCGTGGCGCCCGACCGTCACCGGCGAATCGGGCCTGGTCCACTCCACGCACTTCCGTCCGCGTCTGGCCGCCCTCGACTGGAATCCGATCGGGCACCCCGACAAGAAGGGCGACCGTACCGGGACGCCCGCCGTCGCGGTCGACGCCGAGGGACGCGCCCATGTCTTCGTGCGCAACAAGGGCGGCGGAGTGAGCATGGTCGCGCAGAAGGCGAAGGGCGGCTGGGATCCCTGGCGCGACCTCAAGGGGCGTGACGTACAAGGGGACTTGGCGGCCGTGACCGGGGAGTCCGGGCGCGTCGAGCTGTACGCGGCCGTCCCGGGCGGCATCCTGCACTGGCGCCAGGCGGAGCCGGGCGCGCAGCCTGTCCTCCAGGAGGCCCTGGAGACCCCGGTACGCCCGGGCACTCTCCGCGCCCTCGCCACTTCCCCCGACTCCACCACCCTCTTCTTCACCGACGAGACGGGTGACCTCTGCGCCTGGCGCTCCGGCAGCAAGCCGGTGCCCCTGCTGGCCGCCGCCGGGCCCGGTCCCGTCTCGGCCGTTCGCTGCGAACTCGATGGCTACGACTGCACGTTGCTCGCCCAGCGGTCGGCGAGTGGGCGGGTTGCTTTCGCCGCGTATCCGACGGAGCAGGAGTCGGCGGGGGCGTGGTGGGCGGAGTCCGGGCCGCAGCTTCCCGCCGACGCCCAGGTGTCCCTCGCGGAGGACGACACCGGCCGCGTCGTCGCAGCGAGCCTCGCCCCCGAGACCGGCGCCCTCCTCCTCACCCACCGCAAACACGAACCCGGCCTCGCCCTGGAGGCCTGGCGCCCGGCGTAACGCCCGGTTTCCTCGCCCCCGCCGCCCCTACCCGTCCCATCCTCCTGGGGCTCCGCCCCAGACCCCGTGGGTTGTGCTTTGGCTGCGGCCCGGTGGGGGCCGTTCGCGCAGTTCCCCGCGCCCCTTAAGGGGCGCGGGGAACTGCGCAATCTTTTAGGGGAACCCCCACCGACCCGCAGTCGAACGAACCGGGGTGGGCGGGGGATCGCGGGGCGAAGCCCCGCGTCTTCAGGGGCGCGGGGAACTGCGCGACCAGCCCCCACCGGCCCGCAGCCGATGAACTACCCCGGCGGGGGCGAAAAACGCCGGGTGCCCTGCACACCAAGAAGGCGTGCAGGGCACCCGGTGAACCCAGTGGAACGCTTACGCGGGGACGGAAGCCAGGCCCGGCTCCAGGAACCGCTTCCCGTTCACCCGCTCGGAGACGCCCTCACGGTCCAGGTACGGAGTGATACCGCCCAGGTGGAAGGGCCAGCCGGCACCGGTGATCAGGCAGAGGTCGATGTCCTGGGCCTCGGCGACGACACCCTCGTCGAGCATCAGACCGATCTCCTGGGCCACCGCGTCCAGGACGCGGTCACGGACCTGCTCCTCGGTGAGGACGACGTCGCCCTGCTTCAGCAGCGCCGCGACCTCGGGGTCCAGCTCCGGCTTCCCGCTGTCGTACACGTAGAAGCCGCGCTTGCCCGCCTTGACGACGGCCGCGAGGTTCGGGGAGACCGTGAAGCGGTCCGGGAAGGCACGGTTGAGGGTCTCGGAGACGTGCAGACCGATGGCCGGGCCGACCAGTTCGAGGAGCACCAGCGGCGACATCGGCAGACCCAGCGGCTCGACCGCCTTCTCCGCGACCTCGACCGACGTGCCCTCGTCGATGACGTTCTGGATCTCGCCCATGAAGCGGGTGAGGATGCGGTTCACGACGAACGCCGGGGCGTCCTTCACCAGAACCGCCGTCTTCTTCAGCTTCTTGGCGACACCGAACGCCGTGGCGAGAGAGGCGTCGTCCGTCTGCTCGCCGCGCACGATCTCCAGCAGCGGGAGGATCGCGACCGGGTTGAAGAAGTGGAAGCCGACGACCCGCTCGGGGTTCTTCAGCTTCGACGCCATCTCCGTCACCGACAGCGAGGACGTGTTCGTCGCGAGGATCGCGTGCGCCGGGGCGACGGCCTCGACCTCGGCGAACACCTGCTGCTTGACGCCGATCTCCTCGAAGACGGCCTCGATGATGAAGTCGGCGTCGGAGAAGCCCTCGGCCTTGTCCAGCACACCGGTGACCAGCGCCTTGAGGCGGTTGGCCTTGTCCTGGTTGATGCGGGACTTCGACAGCAGCTTGTCGATCTCGGCGTGGACGTAGCCCACACCCTTGTCGACGCGCTCCTGGTCGATGTCCGTGAGGACGACCGGCACTTCGAGGCGGCGCAGGAAGAGCAGGGCGAGCTGCGAGGCCATCAGGCCCGCGCCCACGACGCCCACCTTGGTGACCGGACGCGCGAGGGACTTGTCCGGGGCGCCCGCGGGGCGCTTGCCGCGCTTCTGGACCAGGTTGAACGCGTAGATGCCGGAGCGCAGTTCGCCACCCATGATCAGGTCGGCGAGCGCCACGTCCTCGGCGTCGTAACCCTTCTGCAGGTCACCGTCCTTGGACGCCTCGATGATGTCCAGGGCGCGGTACGCGGCCGGAGCCGCCCCGTGCACCTTGCTGTCGGCGATGAAACGGCCGCGCGCGACGGCCTGGTCCCAGGCCTCACCGCGGTCGATCTCGGGGCGCTCGACGGTGACGTCACCCTTGAGGACGGAAGCCGTCCACAGCAGCGACTGCTCCAGGAAGTCCGCGCCCTCGAAGATCGCGTCGGCGATACCGAGGTCGAAGACCTGCTGGCCCTTGAGCTGCTTGTTCTGGTTGAGCGAGTTCTCGATGATCACCGAGACGGCCTTGTCCGCACCGATCAGGTTCGGCAGGATCGTGCAGCCGCCCCATCCGGGGACCAGACCGAGGAAGACCTCGGGGAGGGAGAAGGCGGGCAGCGCCTTGGAGACCGTGCGGTACGCGCAGTGCAGACCGACCTCGACGCCACCGCCCATCGCCGCACCGTTGTAGTACGCGAAGGTCGGGACCGCGAGGCCCGACAGGCGCTTGAAGACCTCGTGGCCGCCCTTGCCGATGGCGAGCGCGTCGTCGTGCTTCTTCAGCAGCTCGACGCCCTTGAGGTCCGCGCCGACCGCGAAGATGAACGGCTTGCCGGTGACGCCGACACCGACGATCTCGCCGGCCGCCGCCTCCTTCTCGACCTGGTCGATGGCGGAGTTCAGATTCGCCAGCGACGCCGGGCCGAAGGTGGTCGGCTTGGTGTGGTCGAAGCCGTTGTCCAGCGTGATGAGCGCGAAGCGCCCGGCGCCGAACGGCAGGTCGAGGTGGCGTACGTTCGCCGAGGTCACGACCTCGTCGGGGAACAGCTCGGCCGCGCCCTTGAGGAGTTCGGTGGTGCTCACTTGTCGCCTCCGGCGTCCTTGTGGTGCGGGTTCTCCCAGATCACCGTGGCGCCCATGCCGAAGCCGACGCACATGGTGGTGAGGCCGTAACGGACCTCCGGCTGCTCCTCGAACTGGCGGGCCAGCTGCGTCATCAGACGGACGCCGGAGGAGGCCAGCGGGTGGCCGTACGCGATGGCGCCGCCGTACTGGTTGACGCGCGCGTCGTCGTCGGCGATGCCGTAGTGGTCGAGGAACGCGAGGACCTGGATGGCGAAGGCCTCGTTGATCTCGAAGAGGTTGATGTCCTCGATGGAGAGACCGGCCTTCGCCAGCGCCTTCTCCGTCGCCGGGATCGGGCCGTAACCCATGACCTCCGGCTCGACGCCCGCGAAGGCGTACGAGACGAGCCGCATCCTGACCGGCAGGTTGTTCTCGCGGGCGAAGTCCTCGGACGCGATGATCGACGCGGTGGCGCCGTCGTTCAGACCGGCCGCGTTACCGGCGGTGACCCGGCCGTGGACGCGGAACGGCGTCTTCAGACCGGCCAGGTTCTCCAGCGTGGTACCCGGGCGCATCGGCTCGTCGGCGGTGACGAGGCCCCAGCCGGTCTCACCGACCTCCGCGTTGGTGTTGCGCACCGAGATCGGCACCAGGTCCTGCTGGATCTTGCCGTTGGCGTACGCCTTGGCGGCCTTCTCCTGCGAGCGCACGGCGTACTCGTCGGCGCGAAGCTTCGTGATGTGCGGGTAGCGGTCGTGCAGGTTCTCGGCGGTCATGCCCATGAACAGGGCGGACTCGTCGACCAGCTTCTCGCTGACGAACCGCGGGTTCGGGTCCACGCCCTCACCCATGGGGTGGCGACCCATGTGCTCGACACCACCGGCGATGACGGCGTCGTACGCACCGAAGGCGATGGAGCCCGCGGTGGCGGTGACGGCGGTCAGCGCGCCCGCGCACATGCGGTCGATCGAGTAGCCGGGGACCGACTGCGGCAGCCCGGCCAGGATGCCGGCCGTGCGGCCGAGCGTCAGGCCCTGGTCACCGATCTGCGTGGTCGCGGCGATGGCGACCTCGTCGATCTTCTTCGGGTCGAGACCCGGGTTGCGGCGCAGCAGCTCCCGGATCGCCTTCACGACGAGGTCGTCGGCGCGGGTCTCGTGGTAGATGCCCTTCGGGCCCGCCTTGCCGAACGGGGTGCGGACGCCGTCGACGAAGACGACGTCCCTGACGGTACGAGGCACGATGGCTCTCCTCCAGATGCGGGATGGCACTGCTGCGCGACACACGCGACTGAGCGCGCGCTCACCCCCACATGCTACTTACGAGTAACCACCCTGCCCAGTCCCGAGAGCGGGAGCGGCGAAGGTCACATCAAAACCCCCCTGTACGGCAGCGCCCCGTCAGGGGCGCGGGGCTGTGACATATGCGGCTCCGCCGCGTGGGCGCGACAAGCCACAAACGGCCCGCAGACCGCACACGACGTCCCCCGTCACCCCCTGGGCGGCGCAGTAGACCCCCGAGGAGTAAGCACAGGCGTAGCCACAGGATGCGACCCCCCACCCTCCCCAGTGATCACCCCGAACAAGGTCCGAGCCACCTCCGCCCCGAACCCATGCACGTCATGACTCATCGCGGACAACGTCGGATGCGTCAGCCGGCACAACTGCGAGTCGTCCCACGCCAGCAAAGAAACATCCCCCGGCACCGACAACCCCATCTCGGCCGCCACCGACAACCCCGCCACAGCCATGATGTCGTTGTCGTACACAATCGCGCTGGGCCGATCAGAAGCCGCCGCGGTCAACAAGGACCGCGTCGCCCGAGCCCCCGCATCCCCCGAGAAATCCGTCGCCACCTGCCACGCCCCCTCAAGCCCCAGCCCCCGCCCCACCTCGTCGAACGCGGCCGTGCGAATCGACGTATGCCCCAGCGCCGCCGCACCCCCCACCCGGGCGATCCTCCGATGCCCGAGCGCCGCGAGATACCGCACGGCCTCCGTGACGGCGGTCGCGTCATCGGTCCACACGGAGGTGAGGCTGCCGGTGAGCGACGGATGCCCGACCGCGACGACGGGCATGCCCAGGCGCTCCACCGCCGCCACCCGAGGATCGCCGTCCCGGAAGTCGACCAGAATCGACCCGCTGACCTGCTTCCCCTTCCACCACGCGTCCTGGAGCCCGACCTCCTCCTCCAGATTCCGTACGAGCCGCAGCAGCAGCGAGCATGAATGCTCGGTCAGCACGCTCTCCACGCCGGAGATGAACTCCATGTAGAAGGGTTCGAGCCCCAGCAGCTTCGCCGGCCGGCAGATCGCGAGTCCGACCACGTCCACCCGCTGGTTCGACAGCGACCGCGCGGCGAGGTTCGGCGCCCAGCCCAGCTCACGGGCCGCCTCGAAGATCCGGTCCCGGGTGGCGTCGGAGAGCCCCGGCTTGTGGTTGAAGGCGAGCGACACCGCTCCCTTGGACACCCCGGCGCGCGCGGCGACGTCCTTGATGGTCACGCGGGGGGTCGGCGCTGTCGTCATCGGGTCGGCTCCACGCAGTACAGGGCGGACCGGGCGGTGGCCGCGTCAGGAGTCTCCCAGCCGCGTACGCCCATGGTGACCTGTTCGCCGGGGAGCAGGGTGATCAGCCCGGTGTCGGTCTCGGCGCCGGGGTCGAGCCGGTCGGCCTGCAACAGCAGATCCCGTACGAGGGTGTGGGCCGTCACGGTCACCGCGCCCGGCGCGACCGTCACGTCGAACTCCGGTTTCGGGTAAGGGACTTCGCGGTCCGGCACGGGGAAGTGCAGCGCGCGCAGCCCGTCCGTGTCCGCCACGAGGAACTCCTTGGGCCCCACGGGCTCCAGCTCTCGCTCCACGCGGACCTCGGCGACCGTACGCGCGGCGGCCGACAGCCCGACGCTCGCCTCGGCCACGACGGCTCCGTCGACGGACATCCGCCGCAGCACGAGCGACGGCGTCCACGCGTCCGCCGCCTGGTTCACGGCGGCCAACACCAGCCCCCCGCCCCGGGGTTGCAGCGTCAGCAGCCGGTCGGCGTACAGCCGGCGCAGCTCGTGGTAGAGCGGCTTGGTCCGCCCGTCCCCGTCGATCGCGGACCAGGACGTCACCGGCCAGCAGTCGTTGAGCTGCCAGACGATCGTGCCCGCGCACACCGGCCAGTGCGAGCGCCAGTGCTCGATCCCGGCGGCGACTGCGCGGGCCTGGTTGACCTGGGTGAGGTAGTGCCACCGGTCGAAGTCGCCTGCCGAGAAGCCCCCTTGGGGAGCGGGGAAGTGCCGGGCGAGTCCGCGCTCCAGCTTGCCGTTCCCGTCGTCAGCCTTCTGGTGGTGCAGCATGCCGGGGGAGTCGGGGGCGAGCGTCTCGCCGGGCAGCGCGCGCCGCAGTGTCGCGTACGCGGGTGGTGCCTGCCAGCCGAACTCGGCCACGAAACGGGGGACTTGGAGCCGGTAGCCGGCGTAGTCGTCGCGGTTCCAGACCTCCCAGGAGTGGTGAGTCCCGTGCGCCGGGTCGTTCGGGTGGTGGTCCCAGGAACCGGACCAGGGGCTGCCCGCCGTGTACGGCCGCGTCGGATCCAACTCGGCGACCACACGCGGCAGTAGCCCCAGGTAGTACCCCTCACCCCACGAGTCCCCGGCCAGCCGCCGCTCCCAGCCCCAGTCCCGGAAGCCCCACAGGTTCTCGTTGTTGCCGTTCCACAGCACGAGCGAGGGGTGCGGCATCAGCCGTACGACGTTCTCGCGCGCCTCGGCCTCCACCTCGCCGCGCAACGGCTGCTCCTCCGGATAGGCAGCGCAGGCGAAGGGAAAGTCCTGCCAGACCATCAGCCCCAGTTCGTCACAGGCGTCGTAGAAGTCCTCGCTCTCGTAGATTCCGCCGCCCCAGATCCGTACGAGATCGACGCCCGCGCCGGCCGCCCGCGTGAGCCGTTCGCGATACCGCTCGCGGGTGATGCGGGACGGAAAGACGTCGTCCGGGATCCAGTTGACGCCCCGTGCGAACAGCCGCTCACCGTTCACGACGAAGGTGAAGCCGGTGCCGTGGTCATCGGCCGACGTGTCCAGCTCGACGGTCCGGAAGCCGATCCGGCGCCGCCAGACATCGAGCGGACCGTGTGCGTCGGAGAGCGTCAACTCGGCGTCGTACAGCGGCTGTTCGCCGTATCCGCGCGGCCACCACAGCTCGGCGTCCGGGACTTCGAGGCGTACGACCCCGCTGGTCCCGTCGACCGCCGCGCTCGCGCGCACCCCGCCGACCCGGGCCTCCACGGTGAGGCCGGCCTCGACCCTGGTCCGCTCGACCTCGACGGCCAACTCGACCCGCCCCAGCCCGTGTTCGACGGTCACCAGTGGCCGCACGCGCGCGATCCGCGCCGTCGACCAGTGCTCAAGGCGTACCGGACGCCAGATACCGGCCGTCACCAGCGTCGGCCCCCAGTCCCAGCCGAAGGAGCACGCCATCTTCCTGAGGTACTGGAAGGGCTCGGGATACGCGTTCGGCCGCTCGCCGAGCCGGTCCCGCACCGCCTCGGCCGCGGCGTACGCGGAGGTGAAGCGCACCGAGAGCGGGCCCGTCAGGCCGGTGACGTCGAAGCGGTACGAGCGGTGCATGTTCCGTACAGATCCCAGGAGTTGACCGTCCGGACCGCCCAGACGGATCTCGGCGGCGGTGTCCAGACCGTCGAAGACGAGGTCGGTCTGCTCGTGCCCGGAGGAGGCGGGTACGTCGATCTCGTACGTCCAGTCCCGCCGCCCCACCCACGCCACCTCGGTTTCGTTCCGCCCGAGGAACGGGTCCGGAATGACCCCGGCCGCCAGCAGATCCGTGTGCACACAGCCCGGTACCGCGGCCGGAAGTGCGGCTCCCTCGTGCCGCAGGGTCCATCCCTCGGTGAGCGGTGTGACGTCCAGCATGCGCACTCCCTAAACCGGTCGAGTCAGAAGATGCCCAAGGCCGCGAAAGATTTCGAAATCGTTGGCGGAATAAGGACTTTACCGGTTTAGCAACGGCTGTCAGAGTGCCGAATCAGCCAACCGACGTGAACGGAGCTGGTGCAGATGAACCACCGCACGACACTCGCCGGAACACTCCTCGCCGGAGCCCTGTTGGCATCGGGCTGCACCGGGACCGGAGGCTCGTCGCAGGGCGCGGACGCCAAGGCCCCCGACGACCCGAAGACGGTGTCCGGGACCATCAAGGTCCTCACCCAGCGGACCGACCTCGTGCAGGACGGCACGATGAAGAAGTACGCCGCCGCGTTCAACAAGACGTATCCGAAGGTCAAGGTCGAGTTCGAGGCCCTCACGAACTACGAGACCGAGGCCAAGATCCGGATGAACACGGAGAACTACGGCGACGTCCTGCTGATCCCCGCCGTGATCAAGAAGACCGACTACCCGAGGTTCTTCGCCTCCCTCGGCACCCGGGCCGAACGCGCCAAGAAGTACCGGTTCACCGACTTCACCACCGTCGACGGCAAGGTCTACGGGCAGAGCCCGATCGGTGTGACCCCAGGCTTCCTCTACAACAAGAAGGTCTGGCAGCAGGCCGGGGTCACCGGGTGGCCCACCACCCCGGCCGAGTTCCTCACCGACCTCAAGGCCATCAAGTCCCGGACCGACGCGACCCCGTACTACACCAACTTCTCCGCCCAGTGGCCGCTGACCTCGTGGACGGCCGTCAACGGCTCGGTCGGCTGCGACACCGAGGCGACCACCAAGCTGGCCGAAGGCGATCCCTGGGCGAAGGGCGCCGACCTGAGAGTCGGCGACACGCTCCTGTACGACATCGTGCACCAGGGGCTGATCGAGAAGGACCCGACGACCACCAACTGGGAGGCGTCCAAGCCCCGGTTGGCGAAGGGGCAGATCGCCACGGAGTGGCTCGGCACCTGGGCGATCATCCAGTTCCAGGACGCCGCCCGGCAGGCCGGGATCGATCCGGACGACATCGGGTTCATGCCCTTCCCGGCCCAAGTGGGCGGAAAATTCTGCGCGGTGGTCGGCCCGGACTACAACCTGGCCGTCAACGTCCACTCCCCGCACAAGGAAGCGGCTCGCGCCTGGATCGACTGGTTCACCGACAAGTCCGGCTACGACAAGGACAACCTGGCGATCTCACCGCTCAAGGACGCGCCGCTGCCCGACGTCCTGAAGCCGTACGAGGACGAGGGCGTGAAGTTCATCGAGATCTCCGACGCCAAGGGCGCCGAGGTCAAGGCCATCGACGACCAGTCCGAAGTCGGCATCAACAAGCCCGAGTACCGGCAGAACCTCGTCGACCTCGCCCGCGGAGCCAGGAAGGGCAGCCTGGACAGCTTCCTGAGCGACCTCTCCAAGAAGTGGGCCGACGCCCGGAAGACCGTGGGCCCCTGATGACGGACACCACCGAGAAGGCGGCCTCCACGGCCGCGGGGGCGGTCGCTCCGGCCGCCCCCCGACCGGCGCCGCCCCCGCGCACGGCACGGCTGTGGCGGGGCCTCACCCCCTGGCTCTTCCTGATCGCCCCGCTCGCCCTGCTCATCACGTTCACCTACGCGCCGATCGCCAACATGATCGCGTACAGCTTCACCGACTGGGACGGAGTGAGCCCCGAACTGCACTACACCGGGGTCGAGAACTACACCGAGATCTTCACCAGGGAAGACCTCTTCCAGGTGTTCTTCGTCAGCGGCTACTACCTGGCCGCCTCCGTGGTGCAGATCGTGGCCGCGCTCTATTTCGCGACGATCCTCAGCTTCAACATCCGCTTCCGGAACTTCTTCAAGGGCGTGCTCTTCTTCCCGTATCTGATCAACGGGGTGGCGATCGGTTTCGTCTTCCTCTACTTCTTCCAGGACGGCGGCACCCTCGACGCGGTGCTCGGCCTGTTCGGCTACCACTCGGACCACGCCTGGCTCGGCACTCCGACCTCCGCGAACGTCTCCCTCGCCGGCGTCTCGGTGTGGCGCTACATGGGCCTGAACTTCGTCCTGTTCCTGGGCGCGATCCAGTCCATCCCGGGGGAGTTGTACGAGGCCGCCGAACTGGACGGCGCCGGCCGCTGGCACCAGTTCCGGTACATCATCGCGCCCGGCATCAGACCGGTCCTGAGCCTGACCGTGATCCTCTCGATCTCCGGCTCGCTGTCGGTCTTCGAGATCCCCTACATCATGACCGGCGGAGCGACCGGCACCGAGACCTTCGTGATCCAGACGGTCAAGCTGGCCTTCCAGTTCAACAAGACGGGGCTCGCCTCGGCGGCCGCGGTCGTGCTGCTGCTGATCATCCTGGCGGTGACCTGGTTGCAGCGGCGCCTCGTTCCTGACTCCGCCGACAACAGGATGGACCTCGGATGACGCGCCGCGCGCTGGCCCGCACCCTCGTGTACCTGTCGCTGATCCTCGCGGCGGTCGTCGTGCTGCTCCCGCTCGGCGTGGTCGTCCTGACGTCCCTCAAGTCCTCGCGGGAGATGGCGGACGACAGCGGAGCCCTCACGCTCCCCGACAACCTGCTGAACTTCCACAACTACGTGACGGCGTTCCAGGACGGCCGGATGCTCTCGGCGTTCGGCAACACGGCCTTCATCCTGCTCTTCGCCATCGGCGGCACGGTCCTCATCGGCTCGATGACGGCCTACGCCATCGACCGCTTCACCTTCCGCTTCAAGAAGCTGGTGGTGGCCCTGTTCCTGATCGCCGCCCTGGTCCCCGGCGTGACGACCCAGGTGGCGACCTTCCAGATCGTCAACAGCTTCGGCCTCTTCGACACCCGCTGGGCCCCGATCGTGCTCTACATGGGCACCGACATCGTGTCGATCTACATCTTCCTGCAGTTCGTCCGGTCGATCCCGATCTCCCTGGACGAGTCCGCCCGCCTAGACGGCGCCAACACCTTCACGATCTACTGGAAGATCATTCTCCCGCTGCTCAAGCCCGCGATCGCGACCGTCGTGATCGTGAAGGGGATCACCGTCTACAACGACTTCTACATCCCCTTCCTCTACATGCCGTCCGAAGATCTTGGCGTGATCTCGACGTCGCTCTTCCGCTTCAGAGGCCCTTTCGGAGCCCACTGGGAGACGATCTCGGCAGGAGCGGTGCTCGTCATCCTGCCGACCTTGATCGTCTTCCTGTTCCTCCAGAGGTTCATCTACAACGGCTTCATGAGAGGCGCAACGAAGTAACACGCGCCCCGTAAGGGGCGCGGGGCTGTGACATATGCGGCTCTGCCGCGTGGGCGCGACCAGCCACAGACAACCCGCACCCGCCACACGTCAGAACCCGTTATGGCGCCGACGCACCCTTCACAGCCAGCGCAGCAACCAGCACCGGAGCAACCAGCTCGACCTGCCAAGCCCGCGCCCCGTACCCGGCAAGCGCGGCAGCCACGGCCCCCGAGTCCAGCGAACCCGGCGGCTCCCAGCAAACCCTCCGCACCGTGTCCGGAGTGATCAGGTTCTCCTGAGGCATGTTGAGCTCCTCGGCCAGCGCCGACACGGCGGCCCGCGCGGCGGACAGCCGAGCCGCGGCGGCCGGGTCCTTGTCGGCCCAGGCCCGCGGCGGCGGAGGCCCGGTGACGGGCTGCCCCGGCTGCGGCAGCTCGGAGTCCGGCAGCGCCTTCGCGCGATCCACGGCGGCCTGCCACTGCTCCAGCTGCCGCCGCCCCATCCGGTGTCCGAACCCGTTCAGCGCGGCGAGCGCAGCCACGTTGACCGGAAGAGAGAGCGCGGCCTCCACAATGGCCGCGTCCCCGAGCACCTTGCCCGGCGAGATGTCCCGCCGCTGCGCGATCCGGTCCCGGGCCTCCCACAGCTCCCGTACGACCGCCATCTGCCGGCGGCGGCGCACCTTGTGCATCCCGGACGTACGGCGCCAGGGGTCCTTGCGCGGCGGCGCGGGCTCGGCCTGCGCGATCGCGTCGAACTCCTGCCGGGCCCAGTCCAGCTTGCCCTGCCGGTCGAGCTCCTTCTCCAGGGCGTCGCGCAGGTCGACGAGCAGCTCCACGTCGAGCGCGGCATAGCGCAGCCACGGCTCGGGCAGCGGACGCGTCGACCAGTCGACCGCGGAGTGCCCCTTCTCCAGTACGAAGCCGAGCACGCTCTCGACCATCGCGCCGAGGCCCACCCGGGGGAACCCGGCCAGGCGCCCGGCCAGCTCGGTGTCGAAGAGCCGCGTCGGCACCATGCCTATCTCGCGGAGACAGGGCAGGTCCTGGGTGGCGGCGTGCAGCACCCACTCGACTCCGGAGATGGCCTCGCCGAGGCCGGAGAGGTCGGGGCAGGCGACGGGATCGATGAGCGCGGTGCCCGCGCCCTCACGGCGCAGCTGCACCAGATAGGCGCGCTGGCCGTATCGGTACCCGGACGCGCGTTCGGCGTCCACGGCGACGGGGCCGGATCCGGCGGCGAAGGCGGCGATCACCTCGGCGAGCGAGGCTTCGTCGGCGATCACGGGCGGAATGCCGTCTCGGGGCTCAAGCAAAGGGATCGGCGCCGGTTCGACGTCGTCCGGAGGGGCGCCTCCGGTGGTTCGCAGTGAGCTGTCTGCTGCGGTCTCTTGGGCGTCGGTCACCTGTCAAGGGTATCTGTGTATGGACAACGCCCGCCGACGGAACGTTCCGTCGGCGGGCGTCTGAGGGTCGTAAACCAGTCAGGTCAGTGAAAGATCCGGTTCACGGTCGGTGGGGACGGGGTGCGGGGTCGGTGGAATCGGTGGTTTCGACGGGCTCACAGGTCACGGGGCCCGGTTGGTCCAAGTGGACTCGGTGTGGGCTCAGTGGATGATCCCGGTGCGCAGGGCCACCGCCACCATCCCGGCGCGGTCGCCCGTGCCGAGCTTGCGGGCGATGCGGGCGAGGTGGCTCTTGACGGTCAGTGCGGACAGGCCCATGGAGACGCCGATGGCCTTGTTCGACTGGCCCTCCGCGACCAGGCGGAGCACCTCGACCTCACGGCCGGACAGCTCGCGGTAGCCGCCCGGGTGGCTCGGGGCACCCGGGGGGCGGCGGTGCATACGGGCTGCGGCCGAGCCGATGGGCGCGGCGCCCGGCCGGGTGGGGAGGCCGACGTTCGTACGGGTGCCGGTGACGACGTAGCCCTTGACGCCGCCCGCGAGGGCGTTGCGTACGGCACCGATGTCGTCGGCGGCGGAGAGAGCGAGGCCATTGGGCCAGCCGGCGGCTCTGGTCTCGGAAAGGAGGGTGAGGCCGGAACCATCCGGCAGGTGGACATCGGCGACACAGATGTCGCGCGGGTTGCCGATTCGGGGACGGGCCTCCGCGACGGACGACGCCTCGATGACGTCGCGCACTCCGAGCGCCCACAGGTGGCGGGTGACGGTGGAGCGGACCCGGGGGTCGGCCACGACCACCATGGCGGTCGGCTTGTTCGGGCGGTAGGCGACCAGGCTTGCGGGCTGCTCGAGGAGAACGGACACCAGGCCTCCTGGGGTGCGGGACGGTACCGGCTCTGGGGATGAAGCCGGGGACGAACCGTGCTTTCAAGGTCACAGACCTCTTCGGCACCAAACCCGTCCTCCTTTAGAGAATGATCACGATTTGGTGAGTAACAATCCGTGCAATTCGGACACGCGATCGATCATCCGAAGATCGAACCGAGTCGCTCGACGTCGATACGCGGCCGAAAGTGGTCGTATCGACAAAGAACCGGTAAGGACGGGTAATGAGGTGCGCGAGTCGGCGTGCCGGTCGGCCGGTTCGGCGGGACCGTGGGCAGGGCATGGCGGGCCTGCGGAACCAGGGCGGGCCTGCGGAACCAGGCGGAATCGGGCGCGGAATCAGCGCGACTGCGGGCCGCGGCGCTGCGGAAGGGAGACCACCGACGCGTCGCCCGGGTTCACCGGCGGGAGCCCGGCGATCTGGCACAGCAGGTCGCACCATGCCGCGAGGTGCGCGGCGGTGTCCGGAACGCCGCCCAGGCCCTCACGCGGCGTCCACGACGCCCGGATCTCGATCTGGGAGGCGGCCGGGCGCTCCGCGAGGCCGCCGAAGTAGTGCGAGCTCGCGCGCGTGACGGTGCCGCTCGGTTCGCCGTACGACAGACCACGGGTCTGGAGCGCGCCGGTCAGCCATGACCAGCAGACCTCGGGGAGCAGCGGGTCGGCGGCCATCTCCGGCTCAAGCTCCGCGCGGACCAGGGTCACCAGGCGGAAGGAGCCCTGCCAGGCGTCGTGCCCCGCCGGGTCGTGCAGCAGCACGAGACGGCCGTCGGCCAGATCCTCGTCGTCCGCGACGACCGCGGCCTCCAGCGCGTACGCGTACGGGGCCAGGCGCTGCGGCGGGCGCGTCGGGTCGATCTCGATCTCCGGCCGCAGCCGCGCGGCCCTGAGTGCGTCGACGGCGGTCCGGAAGGGCGGTGGAGCCGTCTCCATCGCATTGCGGTCCCCCTCCTTCGAATCGTCCATTCCGCCAGCGCCGTCCGACAGTCGTCCCTGAGCCGCAGCCATGCGGGGAAGATTAAGGGGAACGGAGCCTTTGCGCAGGGAGAGACACCCCTGCCTCCGGCGGTTCGGCGGGAACGGGTTGGTTTCGTCGTGTTCGTGACCGTGACTGTGGGTGGTCGTTCGCGGATCGTCCGGGGGGTTCGGCTCTGTGGCGGGTGCGGGTGGTCTTGGGTTGCTCGCGCCCACGCGGCGGAGCCGCATATGTCACAGCCCCGCGCCCCTTTCGGGGCGCGGCTGCCCCCGGGCCTGGTTGTCGGTGCGGCGTGGGAGACTTTGCGTCGTGAGTGATAACCACGGCCCTTCCGGCCAGCCGCCGACCGCCACGTACGAGTCCGCCTTCCTCAAGGCGTGCAGGCGCGAGCCCGTGCCGCACACGCCGGTGTGGTTCATGCGGCAGGCCGGTCGCTCGCTGCCCGAGTACCTCAAGGTGCGCGAGGGCATCCCCATGCTGGAATCGTGCATGCGGCCCGAGCTGGTCACCGAGATCACGCTCCAGCCCGTACGCCGGCACAACGTGGACGCGGCGATCTACTTCAGCGACATCGTGGTCCCGCTGAAGGCCATCGGCATCGACCTCGACATCAAGCCGGGCGTCGGCCCGGTCGTCGAGAACCCGATCCGCACCCGCGCCGACCTGGCCCAGCTGCGCGACCTGACCCCCGACGACGTGTCGTACGTCACCGAGGCGATCAAGCTGCTGACGGCCGAGCTCGGCTCCACTCCGCTCATCGGTTTCGCGGGCGCGCCTTTCACCCTCGCGAGCTACCTCGTGGAGGGCGGTCCGTCCAAGAACCACGAGCACACCAAGGCGCTCATGTACGGCGACCCGCAGCTGTGGGCCGACCTGCTCGACCGACTCGCCGAGATCACCTCCGCGTTCCTGAAGGTGCAGATCGAGGCGGGCGCCAGTGCCGTCCAGCTCTTCGACTCCTGGGTCGGCGCCCTGGCACCCGCCGACTACCGCCGCTCCGTGATGCCGGCGTCGACCAAGGTCTTCGAGTCCGTCGCCGGGTACGGCGTCCCGCGCATCCACTTCGGTGTCGGCACCGGTGAGCTCCTCGGCCTCATGGGCGAGGCGGGCGCCGACGTGGTCGGCGTCGACTGGCGTGTCCCGCTCGACGAGGCCGCCCGCCGCGTCGGCCCCGGCAAGGCGCTCCAGGGCAACCTCGACCCGGCCGTCCTGTTCTCCTCGACCGAGGCCTTGGAGACGAAGACCCGCGAGGTGCTCGACGCCGCCGCCGGTCTCGAAGGCCATGTCTTCAACCTCGGCCACGGCGTCCCGCCGACCACCGACCCGGACGCGCTGACCCGGCTCGCGGAGTACGTCCACGAGCGGACGGCCCGCTGACGCCTCACCAACTGTGCCGCGCCTGCCTGCCCCACAGCAGGCGGCGCGGTTCCGGTGGGGGCGGGGTGCCCGGGCGCAGCGGCCAGGCGAGCAGCATGCCCGCGAGGAAGCCGACCACGTGCGCCGAGTACGCCACCGTTCCCGCGGTCGAGACTCCGCTGCCGGACGAGTACACGGCCTGGAGCACGAACCAGAAGCCCAGCACGATCCACGCGGGCAGCCGCAGCGGCAGGAAGACCAGGAACGGGACGAGAACCCAGACCCTGGCCTTCGGATAGAGCACCAGATAGGCGCCGAGGACCCCGGCGATCGCTCCCGAGGCGCCGATCAGCGGGTCTGACGAGGTGTCGTTGAGGAGCGCGAAGCCGTATCCGGCCGCGTAGCCGCAGGCCACGTAGAACAGCGTGAACCGCACATGCCCCATGCGGTCCTCGATGTTGTTGCCGAAGATCAGCAGGAACAGCATGTTGCCCAGCAGATGCAGCCAACTCCCGTGCAGGAACATCGCCGTGAACACCGACAGCGGCGGCGACTTGTCGTAGCTCGGCGGGCCGACCACACAGCCGGTGCCCTGCGGCCCGGCGCCCACCTCGCCCGTGGGCACTGTCCGGGGCAGCTGATGATGGATCAACTCCTGTGGCACCGCGGCGTAGTGGTCCAGGAACGCGTGGAGGTGGCACAGCTGCGAGAGGGCGCTGTCCCCTGCCACCGATCCGGCTATGCCGGGGGTGTAGAGGAACACGAGAACATTCGCGGCGATCAGCGCGTACGTCACATAGGGCGTGCGCCGTACCGGGTTCACGTCATGGACGGGGATGACCACAAGGAACTAGTGCCCTCGACACGCGGTCGCTGAACGCCGACATCCCCTCGTGCGTATGTCTCCTCAACCGCCCGCGCCGCGACGAAGACGCGACGCGTGGAAGACGTGAGGACACAGGCGATGAACGACCGAGTTACTCCTCCGATGCATGCCCTGCCCGACGGCGAGGCGGAAATCGCCCTGGTGCTGCACCTCCCGTGGGAGGACGTCGCCGCGCTCGGCCAGGAGGCGGGGCGCCTCGCGGCGCGGATGCAGCGGCCGGTGACGCTGGACGAAGCCGTCAGTCATCGGTTGCGGTCCGCCCGGTCGGCGGCTCATGCGAAGCCGGCGCAGGCGCCTCCGGCGGTTGTGGCGCCGGCGTCTGTTTCGTCGTTGCCTGCGCGGCCGCCGGCGGAGCAGGCCCGGCAGGCGATCGACCGGATCAATGGGACGGCCGGGCACGAGTCCGCGTAATCGCGCCGCGGGGGCTGGGGTCGAGTGTTGGCTGCCGGTTGTGTGTGGCTGGTCGCGCAGTTCCCCGCGCCCCTTTGGGGCGCTCCTGTTACCCGGCGTTTTTACGTACCTTTGCTACCGCCTTGCGGGCCGCGACCAGCACGGGGTCCCAGACCGGTGAGAACGGGGGCGCGTACCCCAGGTCCAAAGCTGTCATCTGTTCCACCGTCATGCCCGCGGTCAAGGCCACCGCGGCGATGTCGACGCGTTTCGCGGCGCCCTCGCGGCCGACGATCTGGACGCCGAGGAGGCGGCCGGTGCGGCGTTCGGCGAGCATTTTCACGGTCATGAGGGCGGCGTTCGGGTAGTAGCCGGCGCGGCTGGTCGACTCGATGGTGACGGTCTCGAACTGGAGGCCCGCCCTGCGAGCGTCCTTCTCGCGGAGCCCGGTGCGGGCGATCTCCAGGTCGCAGACCTTGCTCACCGCCGTGCCGACGACACCGGGGAACGTGGCGTACCCGCCGCCCACGTTGGAGCCGATGACCTGCCCGTGCTTGTTGGCGTGCGTGCCCAGCGCGATGTGCCGTTCGCGGCCGGAGACCAGGTCGAGCACCTCGACGCAGTCGCCGCCCGCCCAGATGTTCTCGTGCCCGCGCACCCGCATCGCCAGGTCGGTGAGCAGCCCGCCGTGCTCGCCCAGGGGCAGGCCGGCCGCCTTGGCGAGCGTCGTTTCGGGGCGTACGCCGATGCCGAGGACCACCACGTCCGCCGGGTACTCGGCGTCCTCCGTGGCGATCGCGCGGACCCTGCCGTCCTCACCGGTGAGGATCTTGGTGACCTCGGCGTCGTCGACCATGGTGATGCCCATGGCCTCCATGGCCGTGTGCACCAGGCGGCCCATGTCCGGGTCGAGCGTGGACATCGGCTCCTTGCCGCGGTTGACGACCGTCACCTCGTACCCGCGGTTGATGAGCGCCTCGGCCATCTCCACACCGATGTAGCCCGCCCCGACGACCACCGCGCGACGGCCCTCCGTGGCCGCCAGCGTGTCCAGGAGGGCCTGGCCGTCGTCCAGGGTCTGCACACCGTGCACGCCCGGAGCGTCGGCGCCCGGCAGGTCGGGGCGGATCGGGCGTGCGCCGGTCGCGATCACGAGTTTGTCGTACGACGTCCACTCCTCGGCCCCGGATTCGAGGTCCCGGGAGCGGACGCGGGCGCCCTCGACGTCGATCTCCGTGACCTCCGTCCGCATCCGCAGGTCGATGGCGCGCTCCCGGTGCTCCTCGGGCGTCCGCGCGATCAGCCGGTCCCGTTCGGGGACGTCACCGCCCACCCAGTAGGGGATCCCGCACGCCGAGTAGGAGGTGAAGTGCCCCCGCTCGAACGCCACGATCTCCAGCTCGTCCGGCCCCCGCAGCCGGCGTGCCTGTGACGCGGCGGACATGCCCGCCGCGTCACCGCCGATCACGACCAGTCGTTCCCTGGCCCCGCCCTTACCGCCCGTACGGCTCATGCTCATACGAACACGCTACGGGGGCCCGGCATTTCAGTCCTCCTCGCCACCCTCTCCGGACACCGGCGGAGCCGCGGGCAGCGAGCCCGTCGTCGCCGGAACGGGGGCCGTCGCCGGTGCCGCGCGACGCGAGAGACGGGGCAGTACGAGACGTACCCACAGCAGCACGAGCAGTGCCGCGCCCGCCGCGAACGGGAGGACCGCGCCGAGCGCCATGGCGATCCAGCGCAGCATCGTGACGAAGGCGTTCCAGCCGCCCGTGACCGCGTCCACGAAGCCCGGGTCGTCGTCCTTCTTCTCGGCCTTCTTCACCGGGGTCTCGGACAGCGAGAGCGTGATGGTGGCCAGGCTGGTGCGGTCCTTCAGGGACGCCTGCTGGGCGAGCAGCGCCTCCAGGTCGGACTCACGGCTGCTCAACTCGCCTTCCAGGGTGACCACATCGCTGAGCTTGGTCGCCTTGTCCATGAGTTCGCGGACCCGGGCCACGCTGGCGCGCTGCGACTTGATGCGGCTGTCCACGTCCACGACCTGGTCGGTGACGTCCTGTGCCTTGGCCGTCCGCTCGATGACCTTGCCCGCGCCCTCCAGGTCGGCGAGTACCTCGTCGTACCGCTCGGTGGGCACGCGCAGCACGACGCGCGTGCGCTCGTGGCCCTTGCCGTCGCGGGTGGTGGTCTCGTTGCCGACGTAGCCGCCCGCGTTCTCGGCCGTGGTGCGGGTGTCGTCCAGAGCCTTGGGAACGTCCTTGACCTGCACGGTCAGGGAGGCGGTGCGGATGATGTGGCTCGCGGTCAGCTTGGGCGGAGCGGTGGCCTTGGAGCCGTTCGCCCGGCTGCTGCCCGCGGCGCCCGGTTCGGCCTTCCCGGCGTCCTGGGCGGCCGCCTTGTCGGCAGCGCCCCCGGCGTCGCTGCTGCTCGCGCTGTCGTTGGCACCGCTGCAGCCCGTCAGCGCCAGGGCGGCGGCGAGTAGCGTCCCCGCCAGGACCTGGACGGGCCGTGCGGAGCGTGCGGAGTTTCGTGTGCGCATAAGGGCCTACCCCCGAGGATCGCGTCGACTGACGCTCCTTCGACGCCCGGACGGGCCGGGACGTTGGCCTGATCCGGTCCCGATGCGGTCACGGTCAGGACTCGTGCGGGACACCGGACTCCTGAGGGGAGTGTCGGTGGGGTCTGAGAGGGTGGAGGCATGCGCGAAGAGGAGACTCGTACGGGTACGGGACACGTCGTGGTCATCGGGGGCGGGATCGCCGGTCTGGCCGCCGCTCACCGATTGCTGGGCCGCGGCGCGCGCGTGACCGTCCTGGAGGCGTCGGACCGCGTCGGCGGCAAGCTGCTGCCCGGCGAGATCGAGGGCGCGCGGGTCGACCTCGGCGCCGAGTCGATGCTCGCGCGCCGCCCCGAGGCGGTGGCCCTCGCCCGCGAGGTCGGCCTCGCCGACCGCCTCCAGCCGCCCGCCACGGCGACGGCCTTCCTGTGGACCCGCGGCGCGCTGCGCCCGATGCCCAAGGGCCATGTCATGGGCGTCCCCGGCACCGCGTCCGCCCTCTCCGGGATCCTCTCCGACGAGGGCCTGCACCGCATCGAGCGCGACGCCGACCTGCCCCGCACAGAGGTGGGCGACGACGTGGCGGTGGGGGAGTACGTGGCGGCCCGCCTCGGCCGCGAGGTCGTCGACCGCCTGGTCGAGCCCCTCCTCGGCGGTGTCTACGCGGGCGACGCCTACCGCATCTCCCTGCGCCTGGCCGTCCCCCAGCTCTTCGCGGCCGCCCGCACCCACACCTCCCTGACGGAGGCGGTCCGCGAGATCCAGGCGAAGGCGGCCGCGGCCCAGCAGACCGGCCCGGTGTTCATGGGCATCGAGGGCGGTGTCGGTCAACTGCCGCTGACGGTGGCCGAGTCGGTCCGCGCGCGGGGCGGCGAGATCGTCACCGGCGCCCCGGTGACAGAACTGCGCCGCGCCGGGGGCGTCGGCTGGCAGGTCGTCGCCGCGGGCCGAGCGCTCCGAGCGGACGCCGTCGTCCTCGCCCTGCCCGCCCCGGCGGCCGCCACGCTGCTGCGCGCCGAGGCACCCGCCGCCGCGACGGAGCTGGCCGCCGTGGAGTACGCCTCCATGGCGCTGGTCACCCTCGCCTACCGGCGCGGCGACATCACCCTCCCCGAAGGGAGCGGTTTCCTGGTGCCGCCCGTCGACGGGCACACCATCAAGGCGTCCACCTTCGCCTCCCAGAAGTGGGGCTGGATCGCCGAGGAGAACCCTGACCTGCTCGTCCTGCGCACATCCGTCGGGCGGTACGGCGAGACGGAGATCCTCGGCCGGGAGGACGCCGACCTCGTGAAGGTGTCCCGGCACGATCTGCGGGAAGCGACCGGCCTGGCCGCCGAGCCCCTCGCGACCCGGGTGACCCGGTGGGACGAGGGGCTGCCGCAGTACCCCGTCGGGCACCACGCGCGCGTGGCCCGCATCCGCGAACACGTCGGCAAGCTCCCGGGCCTCGCCGTGTGCGGCGCGGCGTACGACGGGGTCGGCATCCCCGCGTGCATCGCGAGCGCGTACGCCGCGGTCGACCAGCTCGGCGGCGACGGCACCGGCCTGGACGCGCTGAGGGCGAACCCGGTGCAGAGCCTCCACGGCGGAGCGGGAGAATAGCCCCATGAGTGACGACGCCCCCACCACCGGCCCCGCCAAGATCCCGAACAAGGGCAAGTTGGCCAAGGACCTCAACGAGGTCATCCGCTACACCCTGTGGTCCGTCTTCAAGCTGAAGGACGTGCTGCCCGAAGACCGCGCCGGTTACGCCGACGAGGTCCAGGAGCTCTTCGACCAGCTCGCCGCGAAGGACGTCACCGTCCGCGGCACGTACGACGTGTCGGGGCTGCGCGCCGACGCCGACCTCATGATCTGGTGGCACGCCGAGACCGCCGACCAGCTCCAGGAGGCGTACAACCTCTTCCGCCGCACCAAGCTGGGCCGCGCCCTGGAGCCGGTCTGGTCGAACATGGCGCTGCACCGCCCCGCCGAGTTCAACCGCTCGCACATCCCGGCGTTCCTCGCGGACGAGACGCCGCGCAACTATGTGAGCGTCTACCCCTTCGTGCGCTCCTACGACTGGTACCTGCTGCCCGACGAGGACCGCCGCCGCATGCTCGCCGACCACGGCAAGATGGCCCGCGGCTACCCGGACGTGCGCGCCAACACGGTCGCCTCGTTCTCCCTCGGTGACTACGAGTGGCTGCTGGCCTTCGAGGCCGACGAGCTGTACCGCATCGTCGACCTCATGCGTCATCTGCGCGCCTCCGAGGCCCGTATGCACGTCCGCGAGGAGGTCCCGTTCTACACGGGCCGCCGCAAGGACATCGCCGAACTGGTCGCGGGTCTCGCCTGATCAGGGCGCCTGTCGGGCGGTCTTCGAGTCCTCGGAGTGCGATGAGCTCTTCCAGCTTTCCGGGCCTGCTGAGCCTGTTGAGCTCTCCGCACTCTTCGAACGACCGCCCGGCGCCGCCGGCTTCGGCTGCGCGTGCGGCGCGCACGCCGCACTGCGCTCAGGGAGCCGGCCCTCCAGCACATACGCGTCGAGGTAGCCGTTGACGCACTGGTTGGGCCCGCCCCCGATGCCATGCGTCCCGGCCCCGTTCTCGGTCACCAGGACCGAGCCCGACAGCCGCCGCTCCAGCTCCAGGGCCCCGTCGTACGGCGTCGCCGCGTCCCGGTCGGCCGCCAGGATCAGGGTCGGCGGCAGCTTCCCGGGCAGCGCCCGCACATCGAGCGGCTCCTGCCGCGGCACCGGCCAGTACGCGCACGGCAGGTTCATCCACACGTTGTCCCACGTCTCGAACGGCGCCCTGCGCGCGAGGCGCGTGTTGTCGCGGTCCCAGGTGCGCCAGTCGGTGGGCCAGGACGCGTCGTTGCACTCGACGGCCGTGTAGACCGCGCTGCCGTTCTCCTGCTCGACGGCGGCCTCCGGATGCGGACCGGCCTGCTCGATCAGCGGCTTCGGGTCGCCCTTCAGATAGGCGGACAGCGCCATGGCGCTCTGCGGCCAGTAGTCGTCGTAGTACCCGGCCTGCAGGAACGCGCCCTGCAACTGGCCCGGCCCCACCTTGCCGCCCGCGGGCGACGCGGCCAGCTGCGCCCGCGCCTTCTCGTAGCTGTGCAGCACCTCTTCGGGGGTGGCGCCGAGCCCGTACACCTTGTCGTGCCGGGCGATCCAGGCGCGGAAGTCCTCCCAGCGGCCCTCGAACGCGGCCGACTGGGCGAGGTTGTTCCGGTACCAGATCTGGTCGGGGTCGGGATTCACCGCCGAGTCGAAGACCATCCGGCGTACGTGCGAGGGGAACAGCGTCGCGTAGAGGGCGCCGAAGTACGTCCCGTACGAGGCGCCCATGAAGGTCAGCTTCTGCTCGCCGAGCGCGGCGCGCAGCACATCCAGGTCGCGGGCGTTGTTGAGCGACGTGTAGTGGCGCAGGGCGCTGCCCGAGCGCTGGGCGCAGCCGCGCGCGTACGCCTTCGCCTCCGCGATGCGCTCCTTCTTGTACGACTCCGAGGGATACGTCGGCGACTGCGAGGGCGCCTTCACGAAGTGCTTCGGGTCCTGGCAGGACAGCGGGGCGGAGCGGTCGACACCGCGCGGGGCGTAGCCGACGAGGTCGTAGGCCGCCGCGATCGGCTTCCACTCGGGGAGGAAGCCGATCAGCGGGAAGAACATGCTGGAGGCGCCCGGGCCGCCGGGGTTGTAGACGAAGGCGCCCTGGCGCGGCACCTTCCGCTTGGAGTTCCTGGCGTCCTTGCCGGTGGCCTTGACACGGCTGACGGTCAGCTTGATCCGCTTGCCGTCGGGATGGGCGTAGTCGAGGGGCACCGTGACCGTGCCGCACTGGAGATCACCCGGGATCGGCTGCGCCTTGGAGCACTTCCCGAAGTGGATGCCCGCGGCCGCGGCGCGTTCGGCGGCGACGGCGGTGCCGCGCATCTCGGCGGCGCCCGCCGGCTCCGGCCGGATCGGTTCGCCGCCCGCCGGGGCGGCGACGAGGGCGGTCAGGATCATGGACCCTGCGGTTCCGTATAGGACGGCAGCTCTCATCGGGAATCCCTTCAGCGCGCGGCAGCGACAAAAGGGATGTTTCGTTCGACGGTTGGCGAAGTAAAGCACCGGGCCGCGGTGTCGGCCCCAATGACCCCTATGCGCCCCCTGGGGCGCCCCTCAGCCCCTTTCCCCGGCCTCGCGCCCGGGGTCGCGGTCGCGGTGCGTGAAGGCCGCGCGCAGGTCCGGCTCGCCGATCGCGCGAATGCCGCGTACGGCGATGGAGGTGAGGTACGTACGGTCGTCGCCGGTGTCGTCGCCATACCGGGCGAGGGTGCCCAGCAGCCGCTGTCCGGCCGGGGAGGCCCAGCGCGTGTAGGGGTGCACCTCGATGCGGGCGATGGCGAGGCAGCTCAGCGTGAGGATGAGCGGGAGCAGGAACCAGACCGCGACCGGCACCGCGTTCTCGGTGGTCTGCGCGGGCAGCAGCACGGCCACCGCGCCCAGCGCGAGGACGGCCGCGGTGGCGGCCTGCACCTGGCGGACCGCGCCCGCGACGGTGGTGCGGGCGCCGTCGGGCACGGCGAGGCCCGCCGCGACCAGGTGGTCGGCGAGGCGGCGTACCGAGTCCGCGGCGGCCGTGGTCGCCCGTACCGGCGCTATCCGGGACTGGCCCTCCGGGCCGATGGCCCCTATGACCGAGCGCTCCATCTCGTCGCGCCCGCGCGGGTCCACGACGGTCGCCCAGCCGGTGTGCGCGAGCAGCAGCCGGCGCTGGCGGGCCATCGATACCAGCGTCAGATCGGCGACCCGGTCGGGGCCGCCGCACAGGAACGCCGCCTCGTACAGCGTGAGGTCGTGACCGCGCGCCGCGTCCGCGTCGACGGCCGCCGCGCGTACGGCGGCCAGGCACAGCCGGGTGCAGGAGGTGCCGGCCGCGGCCCAGGCCAGGAGCAGGAGAAGGACCCAGAACATGGCGTTTTTCTATGCGAACGGCCGGGCGGGCGCCATGGTTTGTTCACTATATGGACGGAGTGTTGTCGGTGCGTGACGTTCCGCTTGACGTCCGGGGAGCCCTGAGTGGCTGTGGACGGCCAAGGGGAGCTAGGGGGTTGAGGAGGGATTGGCCCGCGAGGCGGCCGGCGGGAGGGAATAGCCCGCAGCCGGGGTCACCGGGACCGGCGAACCCGGCGACCGCGTCGGGCCGGGCGGGGCCGGGGAGTTGGTGAGGGGCGGCGGGCTCGCGGTGGCCGCGTCCTGGGCGAGGGCGTCGAAGTCGACGTATCCGGTGGCTTCCAGGACCTTGATGTGGTCGAGCACGGTGGTGTTCGCGTCGTCGGCGAGATCGCGTACGAGCGAGTTGCGGGTGTTCGCGCGGACCTGGGCGACCACGGAGAAGACCTTGCCGTGGGCCTTGCGCAGGATGTTCGCGAACTTCCGGTCGTAGTCCGTGCCGTGCGCCGCGTCGAGCGTGGCCAGCCACTGACGCTGCTGCGGATTGGGCTGGTTGGGCAGCTCCAGGCCGAGCCGCGCCGCCACGTTGCGGACACGGGAGTCCAGGAACGTGTGACCCTCGATGAGGTGCTCGCCCGCCGCCCGTACGGCCTGGGTGGTGCCGCGCTCCTGGGCCTGCTGGCCCGCGGGCAGCTCCCACAGTCCGGCGAGGCGGACCTTGGTGATGAACTCCCGGTCCAGCGCCGACAGCGGACCGAACTGGGTCGACACGGTCTGCGCGTTCAGCGTGTCCAGGCCGGTGCCGGAGCGGTCCGCGTACGACCAGATCGGAAAGACCAGCGCGACGAGCGTCGCCGTGAGGGCCGTGATGATGAGCCCTGTTCCACTGACCAATCCGGTGCGGTTGATGGATCGCATGGTGCCTCCTGTTGCGGCACCGCACGCTAGTGCGCTTCGGGTGCGGCTTGGCATGTTACTGCGGCCGCTACGGCAACTGCCGTACGAGGAGAAGGGCTTGGACGGTGGGTGGAACGCGCAGGATGGGGTACTTCGGGCGTACGCCAGACCATCTGAAACGCTCGCAAACCGCTCCCTGACAGAAGTCGCACAGAGAGCGGTGTTAACCCCGGCACACTCTGCGGCGGGGCCGGTCGGCCAGGCGCGTACTCAGCGGCGCAGCAGCACCCGGCGGGTGGCGCGGGCCAGCCGGGCCGTGGGGCGCCGCGACAGCGGGGCGGGGCCCGAGCGCTCCAGCCACCAGTCGCGCAGCCGGCTCCGCGTCTCCGCGTCCTCGGGACGACCCGCGAGGAGCAGCTGCTCGGCGAAGTCGAGGGCGTCGCGCCGGTAGCCGCCGGTCATCGGATGACCCTGCGCATACGCGAGAAACGCCGGCCGGTATCCCGCGCCCAGGATCGCCGGCAGTTCCGCCGCCACCTTCGCGACGACGTCCGCCCGCTTGGCCGCGAGGGCCCGCGCCTGCACTCCGAGGCGTACCCGGTCGAACCCTTCGGGCACGGGGGTTCCCGCGACGAGCGCGGACAGCAGGGCGGCCTGCGCGAGGGCGAGGCGCTGCCGGGCTCCGGTCTCACCGGGGGCAGGGTTCGTGGCATCACCGGCCGGCGCGTCCGTGCCGCTTCCGGCCTCTCCGGCCTCGGGGAAGGGGCCGTCCGTGCCGGAGCGCCCTGCCGGAGCCGCTCCCCGGGCGCTTCCGGCCTCTCCGGCCTCGGGGAAGGGGCCGTCCGTGCCGGAGCGCCCTGCCGGAGCGGCTCCCCGGGTGACCGTCACCCCGGCGCCCGCCTTCTCCAGCGTCTCCCGGATCGCCCCCAGCTCCCGCTCCAGCTCGCCCGGGTCCGGGAAGTTCTCGTCCCGTTCGAGGAGGACCCCCGGTGGGGACACGCGGGAGGCGAGGTCGGCCAGGATGTCGAGGACGGGCCGGGGGACGGGGTGGGCGTGGCTGTCGTGCCAGACACCGTCACGTTCGAAGCCGCCTGCGACATGGACGTACGCGATGGCTTCGACCGGGAGTTCGTCGAGGGCCTTGGCGGGGTCCTCGCCCCGGTTGACGTGGTTCGTGTGGAGGTTGGCGACGTCGATGAGGAGGCGTACGCCGGTCCGGTCGACCAGGTCGTAGAGGAACTGGCCCTCGGTCATCTCCTCGCCGGGCCAGGAGATCAGCGCGGCGATGTTCTCCACCGCGAGGGGAACGGGCAGGGCGTCCTGCGCGATCCGGATGTTCTCGCACAGGACGTCGAGGGCGTCCCGGGTGCGGGGAACCGGCAGCAGGTGCCCCGCCTCCAGCAGCGGCGACGCGGTGAGGGGACCCCCGGCCCGCACGAACGCGATGTGCTCCGTGACCAGCGGCGAGCCCAGCGCCTCGGCCCGCTCGGCGAGCGCGACGAGCTGGGACGCGTCGGGCCGGTCCGCACCGCCGAGGCCCAGCGAGACCCCGTGCGGCACCACGGTGACCCCACGCTCGCGCAGCCGCAGCAGCGACTCGGGGAGATGCCCGGGGCACACGTTCTCGGCCACGGCCTCGACCCAGTCGATGCCGGGCATGCGCTCCACGGCCTCGGCGATCTCCGGCCGCCACCCGATTCCCGTCCCCAGCCGCTTCAGCTGCTTCATGTCCCCGTCCCCGTCTTCTTCGTCCGTTACGACCCGACCAGACCTTGCGTGTCGTCTCCTTACGACGGACCTGTGTTCCGGCGTGACGGAGTCATGGCCCCGGGACCCGGGGCCGAACCCATGGAAGGGGACGTTCAGAGCAACATTTGAGGTTTCGCGTGGCTGCTGGAGCGCGGCTACTGGAGCACGTTGTCGGAGTCCTTGGGATCCGGCCGGCTGGTGTTGATGTCGGCGCCGGCCGTAGGCAGCGCCGACGGACTCGACGAGACGTCCACGCCGTTGCCGGGCTGGACGGGCGGCGCGGAGGCCGCCGACGCCCCGATGGTCGGTGCCGGGGGACCGGTGGGGCTGGCCGTCGTGGTGGCGGCCGCGGCCGCGGCGATGGCGTCGAAGTCGACGTTCCCGGTCTTCTCCAGCATCGTGATGTGGTCGAGCACGGTCAGGTTGGCGTCGCTGGCCAGCTGTCGCACGAGCGTGTTGCGGGTGCTGTTGCGGACCGCACCGATCGCCGGAAAGATCTTGCCGTGGGCGGACCGCAGCAGGTTCGCGAACTTGTACTCGTATTCCTTGCCCGACGCCGCCGTCAGCTCCTGCAGCCAGCCCTGCTGCTGCGCGTTCGGCTGGTTCGGCAGCTCGACATTGAGCTGGGCCGCCACGATCCGCACCCGCTTGTCGAGGTCGGTGTGCCCGACGATCAGATGGTCGCCCGCTTCCTTGATGGCCTTGGTGGGGGCCCGCTCGATGGCCTGCTGCCCGGCCGGCAGCTCCCACAGCCCGGCCAGCCGCACCCGGACGATCAGATCCCGGTCCGCGGCGGTCAGCGGCCCCCAGCGTGTGTTCACCGTCCCGGCGGCGACATTCGCCGCGCCCGTGCCGGAACGGTCGGCGTACGACCACACGGGGAACGCGAGCGCTCCGACGGTGGCGACGAGTGCCGCGATGACGAGGGCGCTGCCGTTGATACGCCGCAAATTGAGCCTCCCGGGGCAAACCAACTGGTCGTTGGGAACCATTACTTGGCCAGTGCCAGGAGGTACGTACGGGACGACCGTGCTGTTCAGCTCGTGGGCGGCCACTTCTGCGGGTCGCGTCCCAGCAGCCGCAGCGCCTCGTCCAGGGGGTCCGGCCCGGCCGGCCCGTCGAGGACCGGCGCGAACGCGAAGCCCGGCCCCCTGCCCGCCGGATCCGTCGGCACGCGACGCGCGACGGCGAGCGCCGCGTCGAGGACATGGCCCGGCAGGCCGATGCCGACGCCGAGCGCGGCGGCCACGTCCCACGCGTGCACCACGTAGTCGATGAGGTGGAAACCGACGGCGACCCGCCCGGGAAACCCGGCCCCGAGTTCAGGCAGCGCGAACTCCCGCTCCGTGACGCCCGGTTCGGCGAACGCGGCGAGCACCGTCGTCACCGCGCCCCGGTACGTCCGCCCCGGATCGCTCATGTCCTGCGGCTCCCGCCAATACGCCGCCTCGCGCCCCGCCCCGCGTGCGGCCGCCGCGAACCCGTAGTGCTGCGCGGCCATGTGTGCCACCAGCCGCCGCAGCGTCCACCCCGCACAAGGGGTGTCCCGCTCCCAGTCCGCCTCCTGTGCCAGCCCCACGACCCTGAGCGACTCCTGTACGGCGATCCGGTCGAGCTCGACGATGTCCGGTCCGGTCGTTCTCGTCATGTTCGGTGTCCTCCAGCCTCGCTGTTCCGGTCAGGCACGTGCCCGATCGGACGCGTTCTTCGTCAGGCGCCGTTGTCGATCAGGTGACGTGCGTACGCCCAGGCCTCCGCCGCGTCGAAGCGCTCGGTCTCCCATCCCGCCGACCGCAGAACTCCGCGACCGCGGTGCGCGCGCACGATCCGCACGTGGTCGGGCCGGCCGACGAACTCCTTGAGCCCCGCCGCGTCCGCCCAGACCGAGACCGACCCCGAGCGCCGCCGCATCGGATCGGCCCACAGCCACATGCCGATCGCGCCGGGGGTGTCGGGCCAGGTGCCGCGCAGCCGCAGCCCCGCGAGGGCGACGGACCAGGACTGCCGGAAGGTGTCGGCGGTGAAGTCGGTGAAGCTCACCACCGCCGGTCCGGTGGGGAAGTGCCTCTGGGGGCCTGGCTGCCAGCGTGAGCGAAGGATCCTTGGGTGGCTCATGGACCGAGCATAAAACTAAGCGAACGGTCGTGCTACTTGTTTCGCCGAACCGCCGGGCCGCTCAATTGCCGTGCGTGTTACGAGACTTCAGGAACCCGGGACGGATCCGTCGCCGCCGCCCGCAGCCGGGAGGTGATCGCGACGCGGGCCCTGCGGTAGGCGACAGTATCGTCGCGCAGGACGGAGAGGGCGTTGGCCGTCTCCATCAACGCGATGAGTTCGAAGGCGAGTTGGGGGGCGTCCGTGTCGGGGCGGAGGTCGCCGAGGTCGCGGGCCTCGGTGACGGTGCGCTCCACATGGTCCGTCCAGTCCCGCTGGGCGCGGACCACCGCGTCGTGCACCGGCCCCGGCCGGGCGTCGAACTCGGCGACGACCTCGTAGAAGAAGCAGCCGCCCGGGAAGACCCGGCCCTGGGAGTAGTCCAGCCAGAGTTCGCACAGGTGCCGGACGCGGGCGATCCCGGCCGGGGCCTGGGCCGCGGGCCGGATCACCTGCTCGACGTAGATGCGCCCCGCCTCCCGCACCGTGGCCAGTTGCAGCTCCTGCTTGGAGCCGAAGAGGGCGAAGACCCCGCTCTTGCTGAGCTGGAGCTCGGTGGCGAGACGTCCGACGGACAGCGCCTCCAGGCCCTCGACGGAGGCGATGTCGACGGTGCGGCGGAGGACCAGCTGCCGCGTACGGTTGCCGCGTTCGACCCTGCCGTCCAGTCGGGTCCCGGCCATCGTGCCCCCCATGTCCGTGCCTGTGGGAAAAGCCTAGCCCGAGTGCCCTCTCAGGCCGCGAAGAGCAGTGCGGCGCTGACGAGGACGACCACGGCGGTGGCGAAGTGGATCCCGAAGGCGACGGCCTTGGTGCCGCCGTGGCGCAGCACTATCAGGGTGTCGCCGAGCGGTGCCAGCGCCACGATCAGCATGAACCACGCCTCGGCGGTGGCGCCGGCGAAGGCGAGCAGAGCCAGGCCCATGACGCCGAAGGTGGCGTCGCGCAGGCCCTTGATCTCCAGGTAGGCGACGTCGCCGTGCGGCTTGGCCGGAACGCCGTAGCCGGTGGCGGCGGGCACCGGCTGAAGCAGGAACCGCGCGCCGATGAACAGGACGAAGAGGTCGAGCACGATGGCAAGGCCGTAGGCCGTGGGAGTAAGCATGTCGGATCTCCTTGCTAGCAGTGCTAGGGGCAAGAGCGAAGCTAGCATAGCGTCGACATGAAAGCTAGCGGTGCTAGAATCATGGCCATGTCGATCCAGACGCGCCGAGAGCGCGAACGAGCGGAGCGTGAGCGGCTGATCGTCAGGGCCGCGCGGGAACTGGCCGAGACCGAGGGCTGGGACGCGGTGACCACACGACGGCTCGCCGCCGAGATCGAGTACAGCCAGCCCGTGCTGTACAGCCACTTCAAGGGCAAGGACGCCATCATGGCGGCCGTCGCGGTGCAGGGCTGCGCCGAGCTCGCGGAGGAGCTGCGCGGGGCCCGCACGTCGGCGCCCGATCCCGGTGCGGCCCTCGCCGCGGTCGGCGCGGCCTACGCGGATTTCGGCGAGCGGCGCCCCGCGCTGTACGACGCGATGTTCACGTACGCCGTCGACCTGCCGTTCGCCACAGCGGAGGCGCCCCCCGCTCTGTGGGCCGCCTTCGGCGAGCTGTGCCAGGCCGTCCAGCCGTTCACGGGCGACGACGACCCGGGCATCCTCACCGAGACCTTCTGGAGCGGCCTGCACGGCCTCGTCACGCTGATGCGCAGCGGACGCCTGCCCCGCGAGGGCCACGCCCACCGCCTGTCCCTGCTGATCGGGCACTTCGCCCCGGCAGCCTGACCGTCTTGGCTCGGGGCGTGTCGGGGCCGGGTGTCGGTGTCGGTGTCGGTGTCGGTGAGGAGTGTGGGGGTCAGCCGCGCAGTGCCGGATGGTCCGCGACCACCGTGCACGAGCCCGGTGCGATCTCCGTGAAACCCGCGTCGCGGACCAACGGGAGCCCGGAGGTGGTGAGTTCACGCCAGCGGGCCGGGTCGGCGGTGCGCACGGCGAGCGGGAAGCCCTCGTCGCGCCAGGCCGCGCGCTCCTCGTCGGACAGGTCCCACCAGGCCAGTTGGGCGCCGTGACCCGCCTGCGCCATCGTCTTGCCGGCCGACATGCCGAGGTCGGGGTTGAGCCACAGCACCGGCGCCGTCGGGTCGGCGTCCAGCAGCGGCTCCGGGTCGTCGAGGTCCGTGCCGGAGACCTGGAGCCGGGCCAGGTCCTTGGGCCAGCCGTCCAGCGGGACCGGCGGGAAGACCCGTACCTCGGCGGACTTCCCGGTCACCGTGATCCCGGGCAGCGCCTCGGCCCGCCGCCACTCGGCGCCCCGCGCCCGTCGTACGACCTTGCGGATCCGCGCGTCCTGCCAGTCCCGCATCGCCTGCGCCCATTCCCCGTCCCCGAGGGACCGCTCGTCGCTGAGGACGGTCAGCACGGCGCGGGCGGCGGTCTCCAGCGCGTCGGTACGCGCCGGGGGAGCGGCCTTCTCGATACGGACGACCAGAGGCAGCACGAACTGAGGTGCCTCGTCGCGCGCGGTGCGCTCGGAACGGAAGGGGCTGTCGCCGGGAACGGAGGGATCACTGGTCACGTCCTCCAGTCTGCCAGGCGGAAGATCGGTTCTTCCCCGGGCAGCCGCGAGGACGAGCGAGGATGGCGCCATGAAACGTGAGCTACGGCTGGAGGGGGTCGGCCGCCGCTACGGCATCCGTGGACCCTGGGTGCTGCGCGGGGTGGACCTGGCCGTGACTCCAGGCACGCTGACCCGTGTCGAGGGCGCCAACGGCACCGGAAAATCAACCCTGTTGCGCCTCCTCGCCGGGATCGACGCGCCCACCGAGGGCCGGATCACCGGGCGCCCGCGCACGGCATACGTCCCCGAGCGCTTCCCGGCCGCGCTCCCCTTCACCGCGACCGGTTACCTCACCCACCTCGGCGCGGTCCACGGCCTGTCCCGTACGGCCGCCGCCCGCGCCGCCGACGTATGGCTGGAACGGCTCGGCGCCGCCGCGTACGCCCGTACGCCCATGGCGGAGCTGTCCAAGGGCAGCAGCCAGAAGGTCGCCGTCGCCCAGGCCCTGCTCGCCGATCCCGACCTCCTCGTCCTCGACGAGGCCTGGACCGGCCTCGACACCGCCGCCCGCGCCGAACTGGAACGCGCCGTCGCGGAACGCACCGCGGCCGGGGCCGCCGTGGTCTTCGTCGACCACGACCCGAGGCGTCTGGCGGGGGTGCCGGACGCCACCTACGCGGTGATCGGGGGGTCCCTCAACCTCCGTACGGAGCAGGTCACTTCGGTGGCGACCGGACCGCACGTCGTCGTCGAGGCCGAAGGCCCGCCGGACGCGGAGCCGCCGGACCGGGCAGCCGGGCTGTCGACGTCCGTCGAGCGGACCGCACCCGGGACGACACGCTTCACCGTCCCCGAGTCGCACTCCGACGTGCTGCTCAGGTCACTGCTGGGCGAACGGCCGCCCTGGCATGTGGTGAGCGTGAACCGGCCACTCCCGAAGGACTCCTCCGGATGTTCCGAGAGCTCCGAGTCCTTCGGCAGCGCCGAGAGCTCCGACAACGCCGTACGCCCGCTCGAAAGCGAAAGCCGCCGATGACCGCCCTCCTCCGCTACCAGACCGCCCTGCTCCTGCGCTCCCAGCGCTGGCTGCCGCCGTTCATCCTGTACGCGGCGTTCCTCGCGATCGGTGTGCAGAGCGGTCAGCCGGTGCTCGACTCGCTCGGTTACGCGGCGGCGGCCGTGCTGCCCGTCGCCGCCTGGCTGGTACGGATCTGCGCGACCAACGAGTCGCCCGCGGCCCGCAGTTGTGTGAGCGCGGCGGTCGGCCCCGCGCGGGCGCACCTGGCCTGTCTGGCCGTCGCGCTCGGCGCGGCCGTGCTCATCGGGGCGGCGGCGACACTGGTCGTCACGGTGATCAGCGATCCCACGAGTACGGACCACCAGAAGCGGGTGCCGGTGCTCGCGGCGGGCGGCGCCGGGCTCCTTGCGGCGCTCGTCTGCGCGCTGCTCGGCACGGCCGTCGGCGCGCTCACGACCTGGCCGCTGCTGCGCTCACCGGGCCGCGCGGTCCCCGCGATGCTGCTCGCGGCGCTGCTCGCCCTGGTGGTGACGGGCTCACCGGCCCACGCCGCGCTCACCGACCTGATCACGGGCTCGCAGGCGGGCACGGTCCCCGTACCGCTGCTGCCCCTGGCGGCCGCCGCACTGCTCACGGCGGCCGCGATCGCCGGTGCCTGCGCGCTCACCTCGCGCCGGTCAGCCTGAGCAGGCGGTGCGCTGTGCCTCCTGCCACTCGCAGACGGGGCACAGCGTGATCCCCTTGTGCGACTCCGGGTACTCCGTCGGCTTCCGGCACAGCACGCACTCGGCGAACGGGGGGCCGTCCGCCGGGGAGGAAACCGGTGCCGGTGCGGGATCCGCCCCGGTGCCGCAGTAGTCGCTCATGGCTCCAGGGTAGGACGGGCGGCCGAGCCGCTCAGCGGTGGCGGCCCTCCGCCCGTCCGATCAGCTCGGACACCTTCACGAACCGGTACCCCTGCTCGCGCAGCTCGGGGATGATCGTCCGCAGCGCCTCCTCGGTCGCCGGGGCGGCGCTCCGCGTGCAGTGCATCACGACGACGGACCCGGGCCGTACGCCCTCAAGGACCTGCCGTGCCACGGCATCCGCGTCCGTCGCGAACGCGTCCCCGCTCACCACGTCCCACTGCACGGCGGTCACGCCGACCGCGCTCAGTGCCCGCAGCGCCGTCCGGTTGTAGCACCCGCCCGGGAAACGGAAGTACGGCATCGCATGGCGCACCCCCGCCCTCTTGAACGCGGTGTACGCCCGCTCCACGTCCGCCCGCATCTTGTCCTCGGGCACGGTCGGCAGCCCGTAGCAGTCGTCCGTGAAGGCGTAGTGGCTGTACGAGTGGTTGGCGACCTCGAACTGCGGGTCCGCCCCGATGTCCCTGGCCTCCTCGGGATACTCGTCGGCCCATCGCCCCGTCATGAACACGGTCGCCGGCACCTTGAACCCGCGCAGCGTGGCGATCAGCTTCGGATTGTCGAAGTGCTCCCCGGCCGCCGCCCGCGGCCCCTGATCCGCGGTCATGTCCGCGTCGAAGGTCAGCGCGACGGTCTTGTCCGGCGTCCGGGGGCCGTTCTTGAAGACGGGGGTCAGTCCGGCGGGACCGGGGGCGAGCGTCGGGGGCCGCGACGGCGCGGCACTGGCGGACGCGGGGTGCCCCGGGCGGGCGGCGTGCGGGGTGCCGGGGGCACCACATGCGGCGAGCGCGACGCCGAGGGTGCCGAGGGCACAGGTCGCGGCGAATCGTCGTACAGGAATGATCACCCGATGAAGATATCTGCGTAAATGTGACTATTTGTTCCTCTCGTGCACGTGCCGCGCGTATCCGGTCCCGAAGTCACCCGCCTAGAGCCGCCTCGGCGCTCTGCGGGCAGGTGGCCGCGCGAGCGGCCGCTTCTTGCGGCTCGCCTCCTCATCGAAGTCCAGCGGCGTTCTCGCAGGTCGGCGAGGCGGGAGCCGATTCCGAGGTCTTCCGGCCGTCTCTCTCGATGGTGCGCCGGGCGGCTTGGAACCGCTACTCGCGTTCAGGCCTCCCGGCCGAGCGGATCGGCGGCGTGTGCGTCGATCAGTTGTACGAATTGGAGCGGGTTCTGGAGGGAGGGTCGGTGGCGAGTCGGGCCGGGCCGGTCTGTCATCGGGTCTGGTGTGCGCCCGTCCGGTCAACTCCCGTGCCGTGCGGGCTTCTTCGAGCGTTCCCAACTCCGCTATGGGAAAGGGGAGTTCGAATCGAGAGTGCGGGCGCGAGTGGTGGATGTGTGCGTGGCGGGCGCGGGCGCCCGGTCGCAACACCACGTGTTGCCCGCCGGGTTGGTGGTGGTCATGCGCTCGCATCGGTAGTCGGCGTGCCGGGACACTCTCCGGCGTCGAGCACGGGATCGCGCGACGCGAAACGGGCGTCAATTGCTTCATGGCGAATGGGAGTTGCGCAGGGTGCCGTGGGTTTCGCCAGATGCGACGGTGGGGTACCTGTTCAGCTTGACTTCTATGTATGCGTATGCCTAGTTTGGATGTGGATTGAACGAAATGCACCGTCTTTTGCCTGGTGAGAGACGAACAATCTGAACATTCCGTTCGACGGTCACCTGGCCGTCGAACGTCCGACGGACGGATGCTCCGCCGCGGGGTCTGCTGCACTGGGCAGCCCGGGCGGGCCCGATGCCGCGCATACAGCGCGTGAGTCGACGGCGGGAATTCCCGCCACTTTCACAGTCGATGAACCGGACCCCCCTTCAAGGTCGATGAACCGGACCCCGCGAACGCTGTGCGGGGTCCGGGCCCGTCCACGCTCCCTGGAAGGGAAAGGATCATGCGGGTTACGACATCCAGGATCATCCGGCTGGTCGGCGGCGGGTTCGCTGCCCTGGCTCTGGCCTTTGGCGGAGCCGGCATCGCCAGCGCCAACAGTGACTCCCACTCGGACTCCCACAACTCGTCCGACTACTGCTGGGGCAACTACGGCAACAGCTGGCGCGGTCACGACGACAACTGCCGCGGCGACAACGGACGCGGCGACAACGGACGCGGCGACCACAATGGGTACGACAACGGGCGTGACAACGGCCGTGGCGACCATGGTGGGTACGACAACGGACGTGGTGACAACGGTGGCTACGGCAACGGCCACGACAACGGTGGCAACGGCCACGGCAACGGAGGTTATGGCAACGGAGGGCACGGCGGCCGCTGACGCTTGAACATCGACGGCGAATCGTCTCGGTAAGGCCGGTTGTGCCTTCCCCAGCGGTCCCGCGCAGCGAGAGCTGCACGGGACCGCTTGTGTCGTGTGTGTCGTCTTGTGTCGTGTTGTGTCGTGGCGTCACCCGGTGTCCTGGGGTTCGTCCTTCCCGTCGTCCTCCTCTTCGGGAGTGCCGCTCTCTTCGGGGGTGCCGCTCTTGTGTTCGTCGCCCTTGGGGGCTGCCTGGTGCGGTGCCTGTTCGACCGCCGCCGGACCCGGTTGGGCCGAACCCGGTGGGACCTGGGCCCGCTCCAGGAATCGCAGCAGCTCAACGGGGAACGGGAGTACGAGCGTCGAGTTCTTCTCGGCAGCGACCGCCACCACGGTTTGCAGCAGCCGCAGTTGGAGCGCGGCGGGCTGCTCCGACATCACTTCGGCGGCCTGTGCGAGCTTCTTGGAGGCCTGGAGCTCAGCGTCCGCGTTGATGACCCGGGCCCGCCGCTCACGGTCGGCCTCGGCCTGCCGGGCCATCGACCGCTTCATCGTCTCGGGCAGGGATACGTCCTTGATCTCGACGCGGTCGATCTGCACACCCCAGCCGATCGCCGGGCTGTCGATCATCAGCTCCAGCCCCTGGTTGAGCTTCTCGCGATTGGACAGGAGGTCGTCGAGGTCGCTCTTGCCGATGATGGACCGCAGCGAGGTCTGCGCCATCTGCGAGACCGCGAAACGGTAGTCCTCGACCTGGATGACCGCGTCCGGGGCGTTGACCACCTTGAAGTAGACGACCGCGTCGACCCGGACGGTGACGTTGTCCCGCGTGATGCCCTCCTGGGCCGGCACGGGCATCGTCACGATCTGCATGTTGACCTTACGAAGCCGGTCGACGAAGGGCACGATCAGGGTGAACCCCGGAGAGCGCGGGAGACTCATCACGCGTCCCAGCCGGAAGACCACGCCGCGCTCGTACTGCTTGATGACCCGGGCCGCCGCCGCGAGATACACCAACCCTGCGGTACCGGCTGCCACGCCCGCGACCAGGAGTTCTTCGAGCATGACGACCCCTTCCGAGCGGCCCATTATGTCTAATATGTCCACTTTACGTCGAAGGGCCGGGCCCGCCATGAGGCGGACCCGGCCCCAGGTCAGGCCCCCGGCGTGACCTTCACCGGCTCGATCCCTGTCGCGCTGTGCCGCGCCGACCAGGTTTCCAGCGCGGTCCGGCACGCATGGTCGAGGTGGTGCAGACCCGAGAGGTCCAGCTCGACCGGCCGGTCCTGCGGCAGCGCCTCCAGGCTGTCGAGTATCTTCGGCAGCCGCAGGAAGGTCGCGTTGCCCGAGAGATACGCCTGAACGGGCCCGGCGCCCTTGTCCATGACCTCCAGGCGGACGTGCGAGGCCTCCCAGGCCGTCTTCGCGACGGCCAGCGCCAGCCCTATGAGGACGCCCTCGAACATGCTGACGGCGACGATCGACACCGCGGTGACGACGAGGATCAGCGCTTCACCCCGGTGCGCACGCCACAGCGCGGCGATCTCGCGCAGCGGGATCAGCTTCCAGCCCGCGTGCACCAGGATGCCGGCGAGGGCGGGCAGCGGAATGACGCCGAGGGCGGCGGGCAGCAGCGCCGCGAAGAGCAGCAGCCACACCCCGTGCAGCACCCGGGACGCCTTCGTCCGCGCGCCCGCCTGGACGTTCGCCGCGCTGCGTACGATCACGGCGGTCATCGGCAGCGCGCCGAGCAGCCCGCACACCGTGTTGCCCGCGCCCTGAGCCATCAGCTCCTTGTCGTACTCGGTCCGCGGCCCGTCGTGCAGCCGGTCCACGGCCGCCGCGCTGAACAGCGACTCCGCGGAGGCGATCAGGGTGAAGGCGAGGACCGTGCCGAGCACACCGACGTGCGCCCGCTCGCCGAAGGCGTCGAGGGAGGGCAGCTGGACGGAGCCGACCAGCCCCCGCACCTCGACCTTGGCCACGGGCAGCCCGAACGCCGACGTGGCGAGCGTGGCCAGCGCGACCGCGCCGAGCGCCCCCGGCACCGTACGCACGCGTCGCGGCAGCCGCTTCCACAGGACCAGCACGGCGACCGTGCCCGCCCCGAGCCCGGCCGAGGCCAGTGCCTCGGTGCTCCGGGCCGCGTCGGCGAGCGCCTCCGGCAGCCCGGTGAGCTTGTCGAGCCCGGACGCCGGAGCCTTGAGGCCCGCCATCGAGTAGAGCTGGCCCGCGATCAGCACGAGCCCGATCCCGGCCAGCATGCCCTCGACGACAGCCACCGAGATCGCCCGGAAGTAGCGCCCCAACTTCAGAGCGCCCATGAGCAGTTGGAGCACGCCCGTAGCGAGCACCACGACCCCGAGGACGGCGAGACCGTACTCCCGTACGGCCTCGAAGACCAGCACGGTCAGCCCCGCGGCCGGGCCCGACACCTGGAGGCTGCTGCCGCGCATCAGTCCGGTGACGAGACCGCCCACGATGCCGGTGACCAGGCCGAGTTCGGCCGGAACGCCGGAGGCGACGGCGACGCCCACGCACAGCGGCAGGGCGACGAGGAACACCACGATCGACGCGGCGAAGTCCTGCCGCAGGTGGGGGAGTTGGCTGGTGAGACGGGAGTGGGTCATCGCGCGGCTCACAGCGCCTCGAAGGAGTCGGTGTCGGGGCTGTGTGCGCGTACGGCGCCGGTGTGGACCTCGTAGTACCAGCCGTGCAGGCGCAGTTGACCTGCCGTCAGGGCCCGTCGCACACACGGGTACGCACGGAGCCGGAGCAGTTGCGCGAGGACATGGTTCTGCACCGCCCCGGCGACGGCCGGGTCGTCGTCCGGTGCGTCGGACGGGGTTTCGGCCTGCGCGAGCCAGTCGCGCACGGCGGGTACGGCGGTCAGGTCCTCGCCGCGCACCAGCGCGCCCACGGCGCCGCAGTGCGAGTGGCCGCAGACCACGATCTCGGTGACGCCGAGCACGTCCACCGCGTACTCGACGGTGGCCGCCTCGGAGGTCGGCCGGCCAAAGACGTACGGCGGGACGATGTTGCCCGCGGTGCGCAGCTCGAAGAGCTCGCCCGGGCGGGCGCCGGTGATCAGGGCCGGGACGACCCGGGAGTCGGAGCAGGTCACGAACAGGACCTGCGGGGACTGGCCTTGGGCGAGCGAGGCGAAATCCTCGGGCCGCCGGCCGAAGGAGCGGGCATGGTCGATGAGAGGCTGCATGTCAGTTCCTCCTGGCGCGCCATGAGGGCGCGTCGGCTTACGAAACGGAGCGTGGGGGGACGCGCTCCGCTCAGCAGCGGAAGACCTGAAGTCCCGCGGGAGACAAGGCCGTTGAGGCTCTCGACGTACAGGGGTGCGCGGCGGTGAGCGAGGCCGGCGGATACGTGGCCGCGGGATCGCCGGCCAGCAGGGCGCGCGCCGGTGAATCCGGTACGAGGTCCTCGTCAAGGACCCGCCGGCGGGCACCCAGCGGCGGGGCCACCTTCTGCGGATGCTCGGCCTCGGCGCAGGAGGCGACCTCGCCTTTGTGCGCGGACGCGAACGACTCGGTGGGAGCGAAGAGTTGCAGGGCGATCAGGACGGCGGCGAGTACCACGAACAGGGTCCGGGCCGTCGTGCCACGTAACATGCGCCCCCTCCGGCACTTCATCCACCGCTGCGCTCAAGGTCGACTCACAGAATAACGTGGCGAGTTGTTTGCAGGGTTAACTCAGCGTTTCACCTGTGAAGAGGAGCTGAAACGGGAGGGGGAGTGGCCTGAATCAGCTCTCCACGAGCTTCTTCGCGTCCCGCGCCAGCGCCGTGAGCCGGGATATCGCGCGGAAGTACTTCTTGCGGTAGCCGCCGTTCAGCATCTCCTCGCTGAAGAGCTTGTCGAAGGGCATTCCGGAGGCGAGGACCGGCACCTCGCGGTCATACAGCCGGTCGGCGAGCACGACGAGCCGCAGCGCCGTCGACTGGTCCGGGACCGGCTGGACGTCGGTGAGGCAGACGGCCCGGACGCCGTCCGTCAGGGCGCCGTACCGGCTGGGGTGGACGCGCGCCAGGTGGTCGAGCAGATGCGGGAAGTCGTCGAGGGACGCGCCGTCGGTGGCGTACGCCGCCTTCGTGACCTGCTCGTCGGAGAACGGCGCCGGGGCCTCGGGCAGCCCCCGGTGGCGGTAGTCCTCGCCGTCGATGCGCAGCGGCCTGAAGCGCGCGGACAGGCCCTGGATCTCGCGCAGGAAGTCGGCGGCGGCGAACCGGCCCTCGCCGAGCTTGCCCGGCAGTGTGTTCGAGGTCGCCGCGAGCGCGACACCCGCGTCGACCAGCTTGCCGAGCAGGGTGGAGACGAGGACGGTGTCGCCCGGGTCGTCCAGCTCGAACTCGTCGATGCACAGGAGCCGGTGGCCCGACAGCGTCTGCACGGTCTTCTGGAAGCCGAGCGCGCCGACCAGGTTCGTCAGCTCCACGAAGGTGCCGAACGCCTTGAGCGTGGGCTCCGCCGGGGTCGCGTGCCACAGGGAGGCCAGCAGATGGGTCTTGCCGACGCCGTAGCCACCGTCCAGGTAGACACCGCGGGGACCGGCGGGGGCTGCCTTGGGGGCCTTCCCGAAGCCGAACAGCCGGCGCTTGCCGCCGCCGATGGCGTGCGCCCCGCCGAGACCGCTCGCGAAGCCTTCGAGGACGCGTACGGCCTCGGTCTGGCTGGGCTGGTTCGGGTCCGGGATGTACGTGGCGAAGCGGACCGAGTCGAAGCGCGGCGGTGGCACCATCTCGGCGACGAGCCGGTCGGCGGGGACGTACGGCTCGCGGGCGGACAGGGACAGCGGGGCCGCTTCGGCTATCGGGTCGATCCCGGAGGCGGTGGTGGAGGACGACACGGTTCCCCACTCTAAGGGCCGTGCCACACTGCACGTCATGCGACGCCTGTTCCCTGTGATGTACGAAACAGCAGCCCAGGCCTCGGGCGGGGCCCCTGGGGCGGATGTGACGGACCGCGAGTGGGGGCTCCCTGAGCTGGCGGAGGTGTACGCCTACCCCCCGGTGGGCGGGCTCTGGCTGCGCGCCAACATGGTGTCCACGCTCGACGGCGCGGGCCAGCACGAGGGCCGCTCGCAGCCCATCTCCGGCGACACCGACATGCGGATCTTCGGGGTGCTGAGGGCGCTCGCCGATGTCGTGATCGTCGGCGCGGAAACGGTACGCCAGGAGGGTTACCGCCCGGCACGCGCGCGTGAGGCCTTCGCGGCGCTCCGGGAGGCCGCCGGACAGGGCCCCGCGCCCGCCATCGCGGTGGTGACCGCGAGCCTCGACCTGGACTTCTCGCTTCCGCTCTTCACCTCGCCCCTGGTGCCCACGCTGGTGCTGACAGGCGCAGGGGCCCCTCCGGAGCGGGTCGCGGCGGCCGAGAAGGCGGGCGCCCAGGTGGTGATCGCCGGGGACGGGAAGGGTGTGGACCCCGCCCGCGCCGTACGGGCCCTCGGGGACCTCGGCTTCACCCGGCTGCTGACCGAGGGCGGACCCCGGCTGCTGGGCCAGCTGGTCGCGGCCGGAGTGCTCGACGAGCTCTGTCTGACCGTGTCCCCCATGCTCACCGCGGGCGACGCGCAGCGCATCGCCGGAGGGCCCTCGATCGCGGTCCCGAAGCGGTTCGAACTCGTGTCCCTGCTGGAGGAGGCCGGGTTCCTCTACACCCGATACCGTCGGTCGTGACAAGCCGGCGGAATACCCCGTTCCGTTTATCTTCCACTCGGCACACTAAATCTCGCAGACCCCGTGCGGTCTCGGGGCAGGATGGTTTCCGCAGGGGCCTACGGACGGCCCACGGAGGAGAAGGGCGCCTGTCGTGTTCACAAGCGTATTGATGATCGAGAAGGCCCTGACGTCCGCCGACGTGGAGTTCGTCACCACCTTGCACGGTGACGAGACGGTCGCCTTCCACGTGCTGCTCCAGCCCCGTGGCGACCAGGCGGACCGGCTGCTGCGGGCCATCGACGACGTCGCGCTCGGTGAGCTGGACGAAGCGGCGCGCGAGCGGGAGACGCCGGAGGGTGCGGATGCGGCGGCCCTCGGTGGGCAGGCGCTGGAGGTGTCTCTTGAGGCCCTGCACGCGTCGGGCAGCCAGGCGGTGGGCCGGCTCATCGAGGACCATCCGCTGGACGCGCTGAGGTCCCTGGTCGACGAGATCGACGCCGACGAGGTCATCGTGCTGACCGACCCCCACTACGTGGAGGAGTTCTTCCACCGGGACTGGGCCTCGCGGGCTCGGCACAAGGTGGGGGTGCCGGTGTTGAAGCTGTTCTCGCACAGCAAGGTGTGAGCGCTGCGGCTTTGGGCTTGGCTGTGGGGCGCCGTAGGGGCTGGGCTGGTCTGTTGGTGCGGGTTGTGTGTGGCTGGTCGCGCAGTTCCCCGCGCCCCTTAAGGGGCGCGGCTGTACGCGTCCCTTGCTGGGGCTGGTTGCTGTACGCAATAGGCTTGGGGTGCGTGCCTTCACTTGGGCGCGCTTGTCGTCGTACTGGATCTTGGGAGAAACGCGCATGGCACCCGGCCTTCCTACCGCCATGGACCGACCGCACTTCATCGGCATCGGCGGCGCCGGGATGTCGGGTATTGCGAAGATTCTCGCGCAGCGCGGGGCCAAGGTGGCGGGGAGTGACGCGAAGGAGTCGGCTACTGCCGAGGCGCTGCGGGCGCTCGGGGTGACGGTGCATATCGGGCACGCGGCCGACCACCTCGCCTCCGACGCCACCTGCGTGGTGGTCTCCTCGGCGATCCGCGCGGACAACCCGGAGCTGGCCCGCGCGGCGGAGCTCGGCATTCCGGTCGTGCACCGTTCGGACGCCCTCGCCCGGCTGATGGACGGCCTGCGCCCGATCGCGGTCGCCGGCACCCACGGCAAGACGACCACGACGTCGATGCTGGCGGTGTCGCTCTCCTCCCTGGGCCTGTCCCCGTCGTACGCGATCGGCGGCGACCTCGACGCCCCCGGTTCGAACGCCCTGCACGGCGACGGCGACATCTTCGTCGCCGAGGCCGACGAGTCGGACCGCAGCTTCCACAAGTACGCGCCCGAGGTCGCGATCGTCCTCAACGTCGAGCTCGACCACCACGCCAACTACGCCTCCATGGACGAGATCTACGAGTCCTTCGAGACGTTCGCGGGCAAGATCGTCCCCGGCGGCACGCTGGTGATCTCGGCCGACCACGAGGGCGCGCGCGAGCTGACGCGGCGCCTGCCCGACGACGTCCGCGTGGTGACGTACGGCGAATCGGCGGACGCCGATGTCCGTGTGCTCTCCGTGGTCCCGCACGGTCTGAAGAGCGAGGTGAAGGTGCTCCTGGACGGCTCGGAGCTGACCTTCGCCGTCTCCGTGCCCGGCCGCCACTACGCGCACAACGCGGTGGCCGCCCTCGCGGCGGGCGTGGCGCTCGGCATCCCGGCGGACCAGCTGGCCCCCGCGCTCGCCTCCTACACGGGGGTGAAGCGCCGCCTCCAGCTGAAGGGCGAGGAGGCCGGCGTCCAGGTCATCGACTCCTACGCGCACCACCCGACCGAGATGACGGCGGACCTGGAGGCCATGCGTGCGGGCGCTTCCGGCCGCATCCTCGTGGTCTTCCAGCCCCACCTGTTCTCCCGCACGCAGGAGCTGGGCAAGGAGATGGGCGAGGCCCTGTCGCTGGCGGACGCCTCGGTCGTCCTGGACATCTACCCGGCCCGTGAGGACCCGATCCCGGGCGTCACGAGCGAGCTGATCATCGAGGCGGCGCGGGCGGCGGGCGCCGACGTGACGGCGGTCCACGACAAGTCCGAGGTTCCCTCCGTGGTCGCGGGAATGGCGAAGCCCGGTGATCTCGTTCTCACCATGGGCGCGGGCGACGTCACGGACCTCGGCCCCGAGATCCTGACCCGCCTGTCCAAGTAGCCGTAGCTCTTGTGAGCTTCCTCAGCTGTGTAAGGGGTTGAGCTTCATGTCGTACGACATCGAAAAGCCGGACGAGCAGTGGCGCGCGGAGCTGACCCCGGCCGAATACGCGGTGCTGCGGAAGGCGGGTACCGAGCCCGCCTTCACCGGTCAGTACACCGACGCCAAGACCAAGGGCGTCTACTCCTGCCGTGCCTGCGGCGCCGAACTCTTCACGTCCACGGAGAAGTTCGAGTCGCACTGCGGCTGGCCGTCCTTCTTCGACCCGAAGGACACCGACGCGGTCGAGCTGATCGAGGACCGGACGCTCGGGATGGTGCGGACGGAGGTGCGGTGCGCGCGGTGCGGGTCGCATCTTGGGCATGTGTTCGAGGGGGAGGGGTATGCGACGCCGACCGATCAGCGGTACTGCATCAACTCGATCTCGTTGCGCCTGACGCCTGACGCGGACTGAGAGGGATCTTCCAGGGCCCTGCGCGCGAGGCCGAGTGTGGCCTCGGCGTCAGGGCTTTGTCAGCCCTTCTCAAAGTGCGTTGCCCGCGCCGGGAGCGCGCGCTGATCCTGAGCCGATGCGCATACTCATACTCGGTGGATCGGTGTTCCTGGGGCGGGCGTTCGCCGAAGAGGCGACCCTCCGCGGCCATGCCGTGACGGTGTTCAACCGGGGCCGCTCCGGGCCGGACGTGCCCGGCGCGGAGGCCCTGCGGGGAGACCGTGAGAACCCCGCCGACCTCGAACGGCTCGCGGCCGCCGGGCCCTGGGACGCGGTTGTCGACACCTGTGGCTTCCAGCCCCGGCCGGTGGGCGACTCGGCCCGGGCGCTCAGCGGCCGGGCCGACACCTATCTGTTCGTGTCCTCCTTCCACGCCCACTCCGACTGGCCCGCCGCCCCGGTGGACGAGAGCGCGCCCCGGCATGTCTGCGGGCCCGACGCCGCACCGGACGAGGTGCCGGGCAACGCGCTGAAGGCCGGCTGCGAACGCGCGGTCGAGAAGTACTTCACCGGCGGCACCCTGATCCTCAACCCGGGCCTGATCGTCGGTCCCTGGGAGAACACCGGACGGCTGCTGTGGTGGCTGGAGCGGACCGCCCGCGGCGGGGAGTTCCTCGCCCCCGGCCGCCCGGAGCAGCCCGTACAGCTCATCGATGCGCGCGACGTCGCCGCGTTCGGCCTGGACCTGCTCGAACAGCGCGCCACCGGCCGCTACTTGGTGACCGGCCCCAAGGACGGCGCCACCTTCGGCGAACTGCTCGGCCGGTGCGCCGAGGTGACCGGTTCCGGCGCCGAACCGGTCTGGGCGGACGACGACTTCCTCCTGGAGCAGGGCGTCGGACCGTGGACCGAACTGCCCTTGTGGGCGCCGGACGAGCCCGCCATGGCCGGCACCTGGGCGGTCGTCCCCGCGAAGGCCGAGGCGGCCGGGCTGCGCCGCCGCCCGCTCGCCGAGACCGTCGCCGACACCTGGCGCTGGCTCGGTGAACGCGGCCCCGCCACCGGCCCGTACAAACAGGGCGAGACCGTCCTCGGCATCGCCCCGGACAAGGAGCAAGAGGTGCTGCTGGCCTGGCACGCGCGGACCGGTGTCCGATGAGCGCCCCGCGCCGCGAACCCCGCACCTTGTACGAGTGGTTCGCCACGACCGCCGAGGCGTACCCGGACCTGACCGCGCTGGAAGTGGACGGTGAGCGGCTGACCTACCGTGAGCTCCGCGAGCTGGCCGGGGCGCTGGCCGGCGAGATCCTGACGGCCTGCGGCGGCCGGGCACCGCGCCGGGTGGGTCTGGCCACGAGGCCCGGCGTCGGCACGTACGCGGGTTATCTGGCGGTACTGCGCCTGGGTGCCGCCGTGGTCCCGCTCAACTCGGCCTTTCCCGCCGCGCGGATGGCCACGATCGCCGAGAACGCGGCGCTCGATCTGTTCCTGACCGGCAGGGGCGCCCCCGAGGGCTGGTCCGTGACGCCGGTCCTGCACATGACCGAGGAGCGGCTGACCGCTCTGCGCGTGGACCGCGTCCGGGACACGGTTCTGACGGGGGTGACGGACGCGTCCGCCGCCGTACCGGACGACGACGGTCTCGCCTATCTGCTGTTCACCTCCGGCTCCACCGGAACCCCCAAGGGCGTCCCGGTCAGCCACCGCAATATCTCGGCCTTCCTGCGCTACGTCATCGACCGGTACGAACTGGGACCCGGCTGCCGCATGGCGCAGAACATCGGCCTCGCCTTCGACCCCTCGGTCTTCGAGCTGTTCGGTGCCTGGGGCTCGGCGGCGACGCTCGTGGTGCCGCCCGCCCATGAGCTCGCCAAGCCCGCCCGGTTCGTGGCCCGCGAGGAGATCACGCACTGGTTCTCCGTGCCCTCGGTCATCACCATGGCCGACCGGACGGGGGGACTCGCGGCCGATTCCATGCCCTCCATGCGGTGGAGCCTGTTCGGCGGGGAGCAGCTGACCGCCCAGCAGGCCGCGGCCTGGAAGCGGGCGGCGTCCCGCAGCGTCGTCGAGAATCTCTACGGGCCGACCGAGGTCACCATCGTCACCACCCAGTACCGGCTTCCGGAGCGGGTCGAGGACTGGCCGCGCTCGGCGAACGGCACCGTTCCCATCGGCGCGGTCTTCCCCCATCTCGAGTCCCTGGTGCTCGACGAGAGCGGGAAGCCGGCCGGCGAGGGCGAGGAGGGCGAGCTGTACGTGCGCGGGGTGCAGCGGTTCGCCGGGTATCTGGACGAGGCCGACAACGAGGGACGGTTCCTGGACGCTTCGGGCGTGGCCGGTACCCCGCCGGCGGGTGGGGTGCCCGGTGAGAAGGACTGGTACCGCACCGGGGACCTGGTCCGGGTGCTCGCGGACGGGGTGCTCGTGCACCAGGGCCGGGTCGACCAGCAGGTCAAGATCATGGGGCAGCGGATCGAGACCGGTGAGGTGGAGGCGGCTCTGCGCGCGCAGGACGGCATCGTCGAGGCCGCCGTGCTCGCGCTGCCGGGACCGGACGGCCAGCTGAGGCTCGAAGCCGCCTGCACCGGGCGGCCGCGGACCGCCGCCGAGCTGCGGCAGGCCCTCACCGCGACCCTGCCGCGCTACATGCTGCCGCAGAAGTTCTCCCACCTCGACGGCCTGCCGCTGAACGTCAACGGGAAGCTGGACCGGCGGGCGCTGGCCGAGATCCTGGCCGGGGCGCGGGACTGAGTCCGCGGGCGCCGTCGTCCCCCTTTCCCCCGTACGGACCCTGACAGGACGTCTCCGGCCCGGCACCGATCAGGTGCCGGGCCGGAGACATTCAGGTGCCGGGCCTGGGGGGATCAGCGGGATGGCCGACGTTCCCTTGATGCTCCCCGGGTGTCTCACGCCTCCCGGTGGAGTACGGAGCCGAGGGTCTTCCAGAGCAGGGGCCAGTCCTCGCTGAAGTACATGTGCCCGCCGGGCAGGTCGATCAGCTCGCTGCCCTCCGTGGTGCACGCGTCCCAGTGCGCGGCGTCGGCGCGGCCGACGAGGTCGTCGTCGATGCCGCGCAGGACGCTCACCGGTACGGGCAGCGGGCCGCCCGGCGCCGGGACGTAACGGTCCTGGATGCCGAGGTCGGCGCGGAGCGCGGGCAGCAGCAGCTCGCGCAGCTCCGGCTCGTGCCAGGCCTCGTGGTCGTAGCCGACCAGACTCCGCAGCCGGGCGACGAACGCCTCGTCGTCGAGCGCGTCCCCGTCCATCCGGGGGCGGGGCAGACCGGGAGCGGCGGCCCCGCTGACGATCAGCCGGACCGGCAGGCGGTCTCCGCCGGCGGCGATCAGCCGGACCGTCTCATGAGCGAGCAGCGCGCCGAAGCTGTGCCCGAACACCGCGTACGGTCCGCTGCCGGCCGCCTCCCTGATCTGTTCGGCACACTCCCGGGCGGCCTCCGCCATGGTCGTGCAGGGCTCCCGCACGAACCACTCGTCCCGGCCGGGGAGTTGGACCGGCACCACGCGGAACGGCAGCCCGGGATCGTCCTGCCAGGGGCGGAAGAGCCCGGCGCCGGCTCCGGCGTAGGGCAGGCACATCAGGGTGAGCGTCATCGGGGCTCCAGGGAGAAGGGGGAAAGGAGAAGGGGTACGGGGCCCGGCGCGAGCGGTGTCCCGGGCGGGCCGCTCGCCCCGGATACGTCATCGGCGGGCCCGCGGGGTCCACTGGCCCAGGGCCTGCGCCCGCCGTGCCCCGCGCCCGGAGCCGTCGGTCCGTGCGGCGGGCACGGCGTCAGCCGTGTCCGCCGGCTCCTCCCGCGTGTCCGCCCGGGTCAGGTCCGTCAGGTCCGTCAGGTGCGCGGCCAGGGCCCGCGCCGTGGTGTGCCGGAACAGGCCGGCCGGCCGCAGGTCCGGGTAGCGGGGCTGGAGCAGGGCGAGGACGCGGATGATCCCGGCGGAGGTGCCGCCCAGGTGGAAGAAGGTGGCGCCCGGGTCTGTCACCCGCTCGCCGAGCACCTGCTCCCAGACCTCCAGGACGACGCTCGCCGCCGAACCGGACAGCTCCTGCGTGCCCGTACGCGGGGCGGCCGGGGCGCTGCGCGCCGCCCAGTCGGCCAGGGTCAGCCGGTCCAGCTTTCCGTTGGGCGACTTCGGCAGGACGGCCACCGTCTGCCAGACGGTGGGCAGCATCGCGCCGGTCAGCCAGCCGGCCGCGTGGCGGCGCAGCCCGGCCGCGGCCGCGGCGGACAGGGGGACCGGCAACGCCTCCGCCGCGGCGTCGCCCTGCGGGACGAGATCCGCGGCACCCTCCTCGGGGACGAGGAAGGCGGCGACCCCGGTGCGGTCGGGCAGGACGGCCACCGCCGCGTCCCGTACCCCCGGGTGCAGACGCAGCGTGGCCTCGATCTCCCCGGTCTCGACGCGCTGTCCGAGGACCTTGATCTGCTGGTCGGCGCGGTGCAGGAACCGCAGCCCTGTGCCCGGGGCGAAGGACACCACGTCGCCGCTGAGGTAGCCGGTGTCGCCCCCGGCCCAGGGCAGGACGGGGAAGCGCTCGGCGGTGAGTTCGGGGCGCCGCCAGTATCCGCCGCCGATCCCGGTGCCCGTGATCACCAGGTCGCCGGGGCAGCCCGGCGGCATGGCCCTGCCGTGCGCGTCCACCACGTGGCAGCGCACCCCGGGCAGGGGCAGGCCGATGTGCACGGGGGTGTCCGGGTGTACCCGCCACAGCGTGGTGTAGACGGTGGCCTCGGTGGGCCCGTACCCGTTGACGACCGGTCCCGGGACCAGGCCCGCCAGCTCGGCGGCGAGGTCCGCGTCGAGCGGTTCGCCGGCGACGACGAGCGCGCCGAGCCGCCCGAGCAGCCGGCGGCCCTCGGGGGAGGAGGTGTGCAGCCGGGCCGCGGAGGGCGTGCACTGGTAGAACGCGCCGTCGGGGACGACGTCCTCGTCGAGCATGGTGCGATGGCTGGTCAGATGCACGGCGCAGCCACGGGTCAGGGACCAGAACAGTTCGATGAGGCAGATGTCGAAGGACAGGCTGGTGCCCGCGAGGACGACGTCGGGTATCGCGTCGAGCACGCCGTCGAAGCCCGCGAAGAGGGCCCAGAGATTGTCGTGGCGGACGACCGTGCCCTTGGGCCGTCCCGTGGAGCCGGACGTGTACATCACATACGCCGGTGAGTCGGCCGGAACCTGCGGCCAGGCGGCGGGCAGCGGCGCCTCGGCGTCCGGGGCCAGCGTCGGCACCCCGGGCAGCAGGGGGGTCTCGGCGATCACGGCCGCGGGGGCGGAGTCCTCCAGCATGTAGCGCAGGCGGTCACCCGGATAGTCGGGGTCGAGCGGCACATAGGCGGCGCCGGCCCGCCAGGCGGCCAGCACCGCGACGACCAGGCCGGCCGAGCGTTCCAGGCACACGCCCACCCGGTCGCCGGGCCGTACGCCGGCCGCGATCAGGGCCGCGGCGAGGCGCTCCGCACGGGCGGCAAGCGTGGCGTGGTCGAGGAGTTCGGCGGAGGTGACGAGGGCCGTGACGTCCGGGGTGCGCCGGGCCTGCTCCTCGACGAGCCGGTGGACCGGTGCCGGGGTGCCGGGGACGGGGGCGCCGGTCAGCGCCGCGAGCTCGGCCCGCTCCTCGGCGGTCAGCAGGTCGTGTCCGGTGAGGGGTACGGAGTGCGGTGCGGTGAGCGCGTCAAGGGCGGCGACGAGATGCGCGAGGAACCGTTCGGCGGTCCGCCCGTCGAGGGCCTGCACGGGGTGGGCGACGACCAGGTGTTCCTCGCCCTGCGGGCCGTGCAGCAGGGTCACGCTCAGGTCGTACTCGACCTGGTCCGACTCGGGCGGGTCCATCCGCCACAGCAGCCCGCCGCTCTCGGCCTCGGTGAACAACTCGCCCTGCGTGCACATGAGCTGGGTGAAGGGCTTGCGGTCCGGGTGCCGTTCGGCGCCGGTCGCGGCCAGGATCTCCTCCAGGGGCAGCTCGGAGTGCTCGACCGCGTCGAAGAGGGCTTCCAGCGTACGGTCGAGGAGCTGTTCCGTGGTGGCGCCGGACAGCGGGACACGGACGGGGATGGTGTTCTGCAGGCAGTTGATCACCGATGCCCCGCTGGTGTCCCGGCCCGCCCCGCTGGCCGTGGCGATCACCACGTCGTCGGTGCGCGCGTACCACCCGGCGACCCAGGCGAGGGACGCCATCACCTGCGTGAAAACGCTCGCCCCCGTCTCCCTCGCACGGTCGCGCATCAGGGCCACCAGGGCGGCGGGCAGCTGGGCCGTGACCGAGCCGCGGGTCCGGTCGGCGCCCGGGACCAGTTGCGGCAGGGTGCAGTCGGCGGGTGCGTCCTTGAGAGTACGGGTCCAGAACTCCCTTAGCGCGGCGGCCTGTTCACCCTGCGGCGGGGCCGGCAGCTCCCCGGCGTCGGGCAGCGCGTCGGGGCCCTGCGCGTACGCGGTGGTCAGGGCGTCGAGGAGCGCGGCGGCGGAGCCGTCGTCGAAGATCCCGTGGTGGACGCCGAACAGGAGCTGCGCCCTGTCCTCGCCGAGCAGCACGGAGACCCGGCACAAGGGAGCGCCCGCGTGGTCGAAGGGGGCGCCGAGCGCGTCGACCCGCTCGCGCAGCAGCCGCCCGGCCGACGCGGCGTCCGCGGGCAGCCGGTGCACCTCGACCGGGACGTCGGCCACCGGATGGACGCGCTGCATCAGCCCGGCCGGCTCCGGATGCAGGGAGAGGCGCAGCGCGGGCTGGGCGCGCAGCACCGCGCGCACGGCGGCGAGCAGCCGGTCACCGTCCACGGGGCCGGTCGCGGTCAGCCGGTGCACGATGGCGGGCCGCGGCTTCTGCAGGTCGAGCGTGAAGAAGCGGAGCTGCCCAGGGATCGCGGGTTTCTGCATGTGGATTCCTCCGAAAGTCCATGCCATTCCCGCACCGCTGAATTACCTGGCGCCGTGCGGCTCGTTTCATCAATCCAGGCGGATACTAATCAGTCGCACGTCAGCTTTGCGTCAACTATGTGTGAATAACATCCAGAAAAGTAAACGGATCTCCAAACTCCCAGGAAGAGGCGTTGACGCTGGTCGATTCCGGTCGCCATGCTCCTGCTCGGTCCACTGCGATTCGCCGAATTCAAAAAGAGCGCACAAGCGGGATGGGTGAGCACTTATGCCGGAAGAGCGGACGTCCGTCGATTCTCCTGAGGTATCCGCCGAACAGGATCTCTCCCAGAGAATTCTGGACCTGTGGTACGAGTCTCTCGGGCCGGATGCCGATATCTCCCAGGGGTTCATCGAGAACGGCGGCGACTCCTTCAAGGCGGTGCTTCTCGCCCATCAGCTCTTCGAGCTGACCGGCGAGGAGATCGACTATCTGGACATCCTGGAAGCGCCGGACGCCGCCGCGCTCCAGGGCGCCGTCCGCGCCGTCCGCCATGGCTGAGCGGCACCAGGGAGACCAGGAAAACGGGGCCACGCACCGGCTGACCCCCGGCCAGGCCGATCTCTACGCCGCCGACCAGCAGGCCGAGTTCCCCGCCACGTACAACTCCTCGCTCGTCCACCGTGTCGACGGCGCCCTCGACGAGGAGCTGCTGCGCGGCCGGTTCGCACGGCTGCTCACCGCCCATCCGCTGCTCGCCTCCCGGGTCGTGGAACGGGACGGTGCCCTGCTGTTCGCCCCCGCGCGGCGGGCTCCGCAACTCCACACGATGACGGCCCCGGTCGACCCCGAAGGCCCGCTCGCCCGCGCCCGGCTGCGGCGCGAGGTGCTGCGCCCGTTCGACCTGGAGCGCGGTCCCCTGCTCCATGCCGTCCTGGTCCGCTACACCCCCCGTACCGCCGATCTCGTCCTGACCGCGCACCACTTGGTGGTGGACGAGACGTCCATGGCACTCATCGCCCAGTGGCTGCTGGCCGGCGAGGAGGCCGCCGCGGTCCAGTCCTTCGCCGAGTGGGCCGACGGCCGGCACGAGCTGCCGCCCGCCCGCGAGGAACGGGCCGCCGCCCTGCGCGCCGAGCTGGTGGGCGGGGTGTCCTGCTCGCTCGACTGGGCCCGCACCCCGGCCGGCGGACCGGCCCCCACCGGCACGGCGCCCGACGAGGCCGTGGGCCTGCGCGTCCCGGAGGAGACCTGGGAGGGTGCGGCCAAGCTCGCCGCCGAGCTGGGCATCACCCAGCACTCCCTGCTGACCGCCGCCGCGGCCCTGGTCCTCGGCCGCAACAGCGGCACCACCCGCCCGGTGCTCGGGGCGGCCGTGTCACGGCGCACTCCGCGGCACGCCTCCACCGTCGGCTACTTCAACGCCACCGTGCCGGTCCCGCTGGATCTCGCGGACGAGCTGTCCGTCGCCGACTGGCTGCGCCGCGCGCACCGCCGCTGCCTCGACGCGTACCGCGACGCCGATCTGCCGCTGTCGTCCGTGCTGCCCGCCACCGACCGCGCCGGACTGTCCCTGGTCGTGGTCCCCTGCCGGACCCTGCCGGAGATCACCGCACCGGACCTCACCGCCCACCCGCTCCCGGACCCCGGCTTCGGCCCGGCCCAGTTCCCGCTCGCCCTCTATCTCCGCCAGGACCTGGGCGGGGAGGTGCGCGGGCTGCTGCGGTACCGGCACGACCGGGTCGACGCCGGAGCGGCCGAACAGTTCTGCCGCCAACTGGAGGCCACGCTCACCGCCATGGTCGGACAACCGCACACCCCGCTCGGCGAACTCTCCGTCCTACCGCCCGCCGCCCGCGCCCGCCTGCTGACCGCCGAGGGGCCCACCGGTGCGCCCGAGCAGACGGTCGGCGCGCCCTCGGCGAACCCCTTCACCGCCCCCGCGGCCGATCTGCCCACGCTGTTCGCCGCCCGGGCCGCCCGGCTGCCCGACCGCACCGCGGTCGTCTGCGAGGACGAACGGCTGACCTACCAGGAGCTCGACGAACGCTCCACCGCGCTCGCCCTCGCGCTCGCCGAGCGGAACGTGCGGCCCGGCGACCGGGTGGGCGTCTGCCTGGAGCGCGGCCTCGACCTCGTCGTGGCGCTGCTCGCCGTACTGAAGGCCGGTGCCGCCTATGTTCCGCTGGACCCCGGCTATCCCCAGGACCGGCTGGCCTTCATCGCCGAGGACACCGGCCTCGCCACGGCCGTGACCGACCGCGACCCCGCACTGCTGCCGCCGGGCCTGACGCTGCTTCCGCCCACGGCCGTCCCCACGGGCCCGGGCCGTGAGCTGCCCGCCGCCGACCCGGAGCGCGCGGCCTACGTCATCCACACCTCGGGCTCGACGGGCACCCCCAAGGGCGTGGTGGTGCGGCACCGCAACGTCACCGCGCTGCTGGCCGCGACCGCCGGTCCCGAGGGCTTCGCCTTCGACGAGCGCGACGCGTGGTCCTTCTTCCACTCCTTCGCCTTCGACTTCTCGGTCTGGGAGATCTGGGGCTGCCTGCTGACCGGCGGACGGCTGGTCGTCGTACCGCACTGGAGCGCCCGCGACCCCGAGCGGTTCCACGCCCTGCTCGCCCGTGAGCGGGTCACGGTGCTCAACCAGACCCCCTCCGCCTTCGCACAGCTCCTCGCCGCCGACGAGAGTGCCGAAGTCCCGCTGTCCGTACGGCTGTTGATCTTCGGCGGTGAGCCGCTGGAACCCGCGCTGCTGCTTCCGTGGTTCGACCGCTACCCGGAGCGTGTCTGCCGGGCGGTGAACATGTACGGCATCACCGAGACCACCGTGCACTGCACCTGGCGCACCCTCACCCGGGCCGACGCGCTGAACGGAACGCGCTCGGTGGGCCGGGCGCTGCCGGGCTGGCGGCTGTACGTCCTGGACGAGGAGGGCCGCCCGGCCGCCCCCGGCGTTCCCGGGGAGATCCATGTCAGCGGTGCCGGTGTGGCCGCCGGGTACCTCAACCGCCCGGAACTGACCGAAGGGCGCTTCGTCCGGGGACGGCTCGCCGAGCGGCCCGACGAGCTGCTCTACCGCTCGGGGGACCGGGGCCGGCTGCTGCCCGACGGGGAGCTGGAGCATCTGGGGCGTCTCGACGACCAGGTGAAGATCCGCGGCCACCGCATCGAACTCGGCGAGATCCGCGGCACGTTGCTCGCCCATCCCGCCGTCACGGCGGCCGCGGCCGTCGTCCGCGACGCGCACGACGCGGCCGCCGCACGGATCGACGCCTATCTGGTCACCCCGGAACAGCGGGCGGACACGGCGGAGATCCGGCAGTGGCTCGCCGAGCGGCTGCCCGCGCACGTCCTGCCCGCCACGCTCACCGTGGTGCCCGCGCTGCCGCTGACCGCCAACGGAAAACTCGACGCGGCCCGGCTGCCCGTCCCCTCGCTCTTGCAGGCGCCCGCCCCGCCGGCCGGGGAACCGTCAGGTCGCGCCGCACCATCGGCCCAGTCCGCACCCCGGGCCGGGGGCACGGCGGACGCGCCGGACACCGCGCATCAACTGTGCGAGGTGTGGCAGCAGTTGCTCGGCGTCCCGGTGGGCGTGGACGACAACTTCTTCGAGATGGGCGGCAATTCGCTGCTCGCCGTGCGGCTCAACGCCCTGCAGCGCTCGACGGGCTTCACCGGCTCCCAGCTCAAGGACATTTTCCGCAACCCGACCCCGCGCCGACTCGCGGCCGTCATCGGTCCGCCCCCCGCCGGGCGCCACCCCCAGGAGGAAGCGTGAGCGAGCAGCACACCGTGAACGACGCGGACGGCACTGGCCCCGGCTCCGGCGCCGCGGACCACGCCGTCGCCGTCGTGGGCATGTCCCTGCGGGTGCCTGGGAGTTCGCAGCCGCAGGAGTTCTGGGCGTCCCTGGTCGCCGGCACGGTCAGCCTGCCGGCCGCCGCCGGCACGGACTCCGATGGCACGGACTCCGCCGGCTCAGGTGCTCCGGGGAAGCCGCCGACGCGCGCGGGCCAGATCGACCGGTACGACCGTTTCGACGCCGAGCTGTTCGGGATGCTGCCCGCCCAGGCCGCCGCCACCGACCCCCAGCACCGCGTGCTGACCGAACTGGCCTGGCACGCCCTGGAGGACGCGGGCATCGACACGACGCGCACCGCCGACCGGGTGGGCGTGTTCGTGGGCAGCGGCACCGACGCCTACTTCCGCGACCACGTGCTCAAGGACGAGAAGACCGTACGCGCCCTCGGGCCCGAGCAGCTCGCCCTCGGCAACTCCCGGGACTTCCTCGCCACCGGCCTGTCGTACCGGCTCGGCCTGACCGGCCCCAGCATCACCGTGCAGACGGCCTGTTCGACCTCCCTGGTCGCCGTCCACCAGGCCATCCGCAGCCTGCTCACCTACGAGTGCGACATCGCGATCGCGGGCGGTGCCACGGTCCACACCAGCCAGGACCCCGCGTACGAGTACACCGAGGGCGGCATCACCTCGCCCGACGGCCGCTGCCGCGCCTTCACCCGGGGCAGCGCGGGCACCGTGCCGTCCAGCGGTGCGGGCGTCGTGGTCCTGCGCCGCGCGGCCGACCTGCCGGACACCGGCGAGCGGGCCCGCGCCCTGCTCCTGGGCAGCGCGGTCAACAACGACGGCGGCGACCGGATGAGCCAGACCGCGCCCAGCCCGACCGGCCAGGCCGAGGTGCTGCGCGAGGCGCTCGCCGCCGCCGGGCTCGACCCGCGCGACGTGGGCTACGTCGAGACCCACGGCACCGGCACCCAGCTGGGCGACCAGGTCGAACTGTCCGCTCTCGCCGAGGTGTACGGGCAGTCGGCCGCACAGCCCGCTCTCGCCCTGGGATCGGTCAAGCCGAACATCGGCCACTGCGACACCGCCGCCGGAGTCATCGGGCTGATCAAGGCTGTCCTTGCGGTGGAGGCGGGCGTGCTGCCCCCGACGCCCGCACAGCCGGGCGACGGCCCGGACGCGGACCTGGGGTCGCCCCGCTTCGAACTGCCCCGCACCGCCCGGGCCTGGCCCGCCGACCGGCCCCGTACCGCCGGGGTGAGCTCGTTCGGTCTGGGCGGGACCAACTGCCATGTCCTGCTCACCCGGGCACCGGAGTCCGCCCCCGCGAGCGCCCCGGCCGACGTCACCCCGTCCACCGTCGTGCTCTCCGCGGCCGATTCCCGGGCCCTGCGCCACAAGGCGCGCGATCTGACCGCGTGGCTGGACGGTCCGGGGGCCGAGGTTCCCCTCGACGTGCTCGCCGGAACCCTCTGGCACCACCGCCGGGTCCTGCCCGAGCGCTGGGCCCTCACCCTGCCCGCCGATCCTTCCGCCGCCCGGCAGCGGCTGCGCTCCGCCCTCACCGCGCTCGCCGAGGAGGGCGGCGGCCGCCGGGCCGAACCGGAGCCGCTGCTCGGCGTCGTGCTGCCCGGCCAGGGCATCGACCTCGCCGGAGCCGGGGCCCGACTGGCGGACGCGGACCCCGAGTTCGCGGCCGACCTGGCCGAACTCGCCTCCGTGGTGCGGGCGGCGGACGGACCGGACCTGGGGGACGCCCGGAACTGGCCCGCCGGCGACCCGAGGCTGCTCGACACCGCCGTCGTACAGCCCCTGCTGTTCGTGCTCGGGCTGTCCGGGCTGCGGCTGCTCGAACGCCGGGGGATCCGCCCCGGCCTGCTGCTCGGGCACAGTGTCGGTGAGCTGACCGCCGCCGCGTACGCCGGTGTCTTCACCGTCGAGGACGCGGCCGCCGCCGTCGTCCGCAGGGGCCGCCTGATGGCCGCCGCGGAGCCGGGGGCGATGGCCGCCGTACGGGCCGGGGAGAGCCTGGCCGTGGAGCTCTCGGCCGGACTCGACGTGGACGTCTGCCTGCTCAACGGGCCGGACAACACGGTCTGCGGAGGCCCCGAGGAGGCGCTCGCCGCCTTCGAGGAGCGCTGCCGCGAGGCCGGGGTGCGCACCACCCGGCTGCCCGCGACCCGCGCCTTCCACTCGCGCATGATGGCCCGGGCAGCGCGGGAGTTCACGGAGTTCGTCGCCACGCTCCCCGCGTCGGCGCCGGCCGTCCCCGTCCTCTCCGGTCTGACCGGCACCCCGCTCACCGGCCAGGAGGCCACCGATCCCGCGTACTGGGGACGGCAGTTGGACTCCCCGGTCCGCTTCGCCGACGCGGTCACCGCCCTCCTCGACGCCCGTCCCGCCGCCGTGTTCGGGCTGCACCGCGCGAACGCCCTGACCGCGCTCGTACGGCAGGCGGCCCGGGGCGCGGGACGCGATCCGCTCGTCGTGGACGCGGCCGGGCGTGCCCCGCAGGGCGGTGCCGCGGCCGACGAGAGCGCGGAGCTGCGGGCCGCGCTCGCCGCGCTGTGGACCGCCGGGTATCCGCTGCCCGCCCCGGCCCGGCCCGCCGAGGCCGTCCCGCTGCCGGGCTACCCCTTCGCCGACGACCGGCACTGGGTGGCGGCACCGGCCGACGAGCCCACGGCGGGCGGCGCCCCGGATCCGTACGCCTCTTCCGCACAGGCCTGGTCCGCGAAGGACGTGACGCACCAGGCGCCGGACACAGCGGCCGGTCCGGGTGACCTCCCGGCCGGTGACGCCGGCGCGGACGCCGAGGAAACCACCGCCGACGCCGTCCGCCGCATCTGGGCGGAGGCCTTCGGCGTCACCCACCTGCGCACCGAGGACAACTTCTTCGACCTCGGCGGCACCTCCCTGCACGCCGCCCAGCTGGTCAGCGTCGTCAATGACGCGCTGCTTGTCGAGGTGCGCCTTCAGGACCTGTACGAGCACTCGTCGCTCGCCGGGTTCACCGCCCGGATCGACGAACTCGCCGCACAGCGCGACGACGCCGAACTGCTGCGGCTGCTGGAAGAGATAGAGGCAGAGAGCGGGCAGCACGATGAGTGACCTCTCCGCGCGCCTCGGCGCGCTCACCCCCGAACAACGCCGCAGGCTCAGCTCGGGCCTGCGGGCCCGGCAGACACGGCAGCCGGAGGCGGCCGCCGCGCCGCCCCCGCGGCTGCGCCACAGCCTGTACTTCTTCGCGAGCGCCGACCACGCCGACGCGTCCGCGTACTACCCGTTCGTCCTGGAGGCCGCCGCCCGCGCCGACGAGGCGGGACTGCACGCGGTCTGGCTGCCGGAACGCCATTTCGTCGACTTCGGCGGTTTCTCCCCCAACCCGGCGGTGCTCGCCGCCGCGGTGGCCGCCCGTACCCGCTCCATCGGGATCCGGGCGGGCAGTGTGGCCGCACCGCTGCACCACCCGGCGCGCGTCGCCGAGGACTGGGCGCTGGTGGACAGCCTCTCCGGCGGCCGGGCCGGGATCTCCTTCGCCAGCGGCTGGCACCCGGACGACTTCGTCCTGGCCCGCACCGACTACGCCGACCGGCGCGAGACCACCTTCCGGTCCATCGAGGAGATCCGCGCCCTGTGGCGCGGCGACGCCCTGCCCTACCCCTCCACCGCGGGCACCACCCCGCAGATCCGCACCCGTCCCCGCCCGGTCACGGCCGAGCTGCCTGTCTGGCTCACCGCGACCGGCACGAGGCGCACCTTCACCGACGCGGCCCGGGCCGGGTACGGCGTGATGACCGCGCTGCTCGGCCAGACGATGACCGCGCTGCGCGAGAACATCGCCCACTACCGGCAGGCCTGGCGGGACGCCGGACACCCCGGCGAGGGCGACGTGGTGGTCATGGCCCACGCGTACGTCAGTGAGCGGGACGACCTGGAGGACTTCCTGCGCCCGGCGATGCACGCCTATCTGCGGTCCTTCCGCAACCAGACCGGCGGCGGGGACGACGAGGTCCTCGTGGAGAGCGCCTATCTGGACTTCCTCACCGGCCCTTCCCTGCTCGGTTCCCCCGCCAAGGCCCGCGGTGTCCTCGCCGAGCTGGCTGCCGCGGGCGCGGACGAGGTGGGCTGCCTCGTCGACTTCGGCCTGCCCGCCGACGATGTCCTCGCCGCGCTGCCCGCACTGTTCGGCCTGCGCACGGCACCGGCTCCGACCGCCGCGCCGGACCGGCCGGCCCCGATCCCGGAGGTGTCCGCGTGAGCGCGCCCGTCGACAAGTCACGCCTGGCCGGCCGGCTCGCCCGGCTCAGCCCCGCCCAGCGGGCCGCCCTCACCGCCCGGCTCGCCGAGCGCGACGGCCCGCAGCTGCGGCGCAGGCCGGGCCCCCGCGACCGGTTCCCGCTCGGCATGGACCAGGAACGCCTGTGGATCCTCGACCAGTTGGACCCCGGAACCACCACCTACACCCTCGGGTACGGGCTGCGCGTGGCCGGCGCGTTCGACCTGGACACCTTCACCCGGGCCGCGGACGCGGTGGTGCTCCGGCACGAACTGCTGCGCGCGAACGCGGAGTCCGAGGGCGGCAGGCCCTATCTGCGGGTGCACCAGGACCGGCGGGCCGAGATCAGCTACGCCGACCTGTCGGCCGCCGACCCGTCCCAGGACTCCGACGAGCGGATCGAGCGGCGCCGCCAGGAGTTCATCGCTGGGCAGGTGCGCCGTCCCTTCGACCTGGCCCGTGACCCCGTCCTGCGGCTCGCCGTGGCGAAGGTCGCCGAGGGAGACCACCAGATCGTCGAGACGATGCCGCACTCCTTCGTCGACCAGTGGTCCTACGTACGCCTCAACGACGAACTCCTGGAGCACTACCGGGCGCTGTCCGAGGACCGGGAACCCCGAGTGGCCGAGCTGCCCGTGCAGTTCGGCGACTGGGCGCACTGGCAGCGCGAACGCTTCGCCGGCCCGCACGGCGAGCGTCACCGGGAGTTCTGGCGGACCTTCCTGGACGGGGTGCCGGAGCGGCTCGCGCTGCCCTACGACCACAGTCCCGACACCGCCGACCACGCCGGGGAGCACTACGGCTTCATCCTCGACCGGGAAGTGGGCCTCGCCTTCGCCGCCCGCGCCCGCGCGGCCCGCACCACCCCGGCCACCGCGATGACGGCCGCGTACGCCGCCTTGCTGTACGAGCGGACAGGTCTGCGCGACCTGGTCGTCGGCATCCCCGCCGCCACCCGGGGCGAACCGGAGACCACCCCGCTCATCGGGTTCCTGCTCACCAGCATCCCGCTGCGGATCCGGCTGCCCGAGAACCCCACCCCGGACGACGTGCTCACCGCCACGGCCGCGGCCGCCGCAGCGGTGGCCGACCACCGTGAGGTGCCCTTCGGGGAGATCGTCCAAGCCGTGGCGCCCGACCGGTCGGCCACCCGGCATCCGCTGCTTCAGACCATGCTGGTGCAGCTCGACATCGACGACTCCAAGGCCCTGGGGCTGCCCGGCGCCGAGGTGTACGCCAACGCCGTGCCCGAGGGCGTCTCCACCATGGACCTCACCACCGCCTGGTGGCAGGTGGGCGACGTGGTCTACGGGCGCATGGAGTACCGCACGGCGCTCTTCGACCGCGCCACCGTCGCCTCGCTCGCCGGGCGGCTGCTGCAGATCGTCGAGCAGTTCGCCGAGCGGCCCGACGAACCACTGCGGAGGCCCGCTCCCCGGCCCGCGCAGCCCCCCGTCTCGCTGCTCTCCCCGCCCGCCGAGGCGGGGCCGCGAGCGGAGCCCGGACGGGCCGCGGGCGAGGACCTGCGCCGGGTCACCGACGCCTGGTGCGAGGTGCTCGGCACGGACCGGGCCGCCCCCGAGGACGTCTTCTTCACCTCCGGCGGCACCTCCCTGCTCGCCGTGCGCCTCGCCCACCGGCTCCGCGAGGCCGGGTTCACCGCCACCCTCAAGGACGTCTTCACCCACCCGGTGCTCGGCCGGCTCGCCGAGACACTCGGCGCCCGCCGCGCCGGAGCCCCGCAGGACGGCCCGGTGCCGGCGGCGGGTCCGCTCGGCCCCGAGCAGGAGATGCTGCTCGGCCGGGGCCTGGACCGGGTGGAGTCCTTCGCCCACAGCTACGTCCTGGAGGCGGCCGGGCCGCTGGACGCGGACCGGCTGCGGGACGCGGCGAAGGCGGTGGTGCGCGCCCACCCGACGCTCACCACCGCCTATCAACTCACCGCCGATAGCGGCGACTTGGGACCGCGCATCGTGCCCGGCGACGCCTGGCGCTGGTCGGCCGAGCCCGCCGGAACCTACCCGGAGCGGGTCGTCGCCGCGCAGCGCGCGGACTTCGACCTGGCGGCCGGCGTGCTGTTCGCGGTCAGCCATCTGCCCGGGGCGTCCGGCGCCCCGGACCGTGTGGTGCTCGGCGCGAGCCACCTCGTCATCGACGGGATGTCGTGGGGCATCGTCATCGCGGACCTGGCCCGGGCCTACCGGGGCGAGCCGCTCACCGGCGAGAAGGCGGGCTACGCGGAGCACGCGGCGGCCGTCAGGGCCCTCGATCCCGCGCCGCACGCCGCGTACTGGCGAGCCCAGCTGGCCGGAGCGGGCGCCTACCGCTGGAGCCTCGACGGGCCCAACGTGTACGGCGGCGAGCGGCAGTTCGAGGTGGAGGTGGAGCTGCCGGCCGAGTGGCACGGGCCGCTGGAGGCCGTGGCGCTGACCGCCGTCGCCCGCGCCCTGCGCCCCTGGGCCCCGGACGAGCAGGCGTCGTACTGGCTGATCGGCCTCGGCCGCGATCCCTTGACCGCGCTGCCCGGCTGGGACCCCGACCGGGCCGTCGGCTACTACTCGGCGCCCTTCCCCCTCCGGGTGCCGCTCACCGGCGGCAGCGCGGCGGACGACCTGCGGGCCACCGCCGCCGCACTGCGCGCCGTGCCCGACTCCGGCAAGACCTTCGGGCTGCTCGGCTGTGCCGCGGACGCCCGGCTGCGCGAGGAGTTCGCCGCGCTCGGCGAGCCCCGGGTGATCGTCAACTACGTCGGCGAGCTGGCGGATCCGGCGAATGGAACCGGCGGGCTCTTCACCCGGTCCACGGAGACCGCGGCGACCGGCAACGAGGACGTCGAACGCCCGGTGGACGTCGACGTGGCGATCGCGCTGCGCGACGGCGCCCTGGTCCTGCGCTGGCTCCACAACCCGGACGCGGTGGACCCCGAGGCGGTCCGCGCCACCGCGGAGCTGGCGGCACGAGAACTGCGCGATCTGCTCAACGCGCCGCAGCAGCCCCAGGATCCGGACGGTGTCCCGGGAGTGACAGGAGTGATGGAGGAGACCATGGAACGCCTCTTCGAGCGGCTCAGCCGCGAGCGCCGCGACCGGCAGGGGGTACGGCGATGAGCGCGGCGCCCGGTACGACGGCGAGCGGCGCCCGCACCGCGCCGGCAGGGCGCCGAAGCCCGCTCGCCGCTCTCCTCACGGCCCAGTACCTGTCGGCGTTCGGCAACGCGATCACCGTGGTGACCGTGCCGCTGTACGTGCTGCACACCACCGGCTCCACCGCCACCACCGGTCTCGCCGGCTTCATCGGCGCGGTCCCGCTGATCTTCGCGGGGGCCGTCGGCGGCGTCCTCGTCGACCGCTTCGGCGGGCGCCGGCTGAGCGTGCTGTCGGACCTGGCTGCGGGCCTGCTCGTCCTGCTCGTGCCACTGCTCGACGCGACCACGGGCCTGCCCATCCCGCTGCTGCTCGCCCTGCTCTTCGCGCGGACCGTAGTGGCGACACCCGCGACCGCGGCCCGGATGACCCTGCTCAAACCGGTCACCGAGAACGCGGGCGCGCGCCTGGAGAGCGTCAACTCCTGGTACCAGGCCGCCCCCCGGCTCGGCCTGGTGGCCGGAGCTCCGCTGGCGGGTGTGCTGGTCGCCGCGACCGACTCCGTCGTCGGCATGTACGTCGACGCCGGCACCTTCCTGATCGCCGCCGCCCTGGTGACGTTCGCGGTGCCCGGCGGCGAGGCCAACAAGGGCTCCGCGCAGAGCGGCTTCGGCTTCTTCGGCCAGCTGCGGGAGGGCATGGCACTGGTCCGGACGATGCCGGTGATCGGCGCCATGACCGCGTTCGTGGTCGTCACCAACTTCCTCGACGACGCCTTCACCCCGCTGTTCCTGCCGGTGTACGCGCAGGACGTGCTGCACAGCAGCGCGGCCATGGGGTGGTTCCTCGGGGCGGTCGGCATCGGCTCGATCGTGGGCACCTTCCTGTACGGGCCCGCCAGCAGGACCTTCCTCTCCAGCCGCCGCTACACCCTCTTCGGCTGCTTCGCGATGGTCGCGGTGCTGCGGCTGCTGCTCGTACTCCAGCCCGGCGCCGTCGGCGTCACGGTGATCTGTTTCCTCACCGGTGTGGCCGGCGGGCCCCTCAACCCGATGCTGTCGACCGTCATGCTCGAACGCGTCCCCGAGGAGCTGCGCGGCCGGGTCTTCGGCCTCACCGGGGCCATGGCCCTCACCTCGGCCCCGCTCGGCGTTCTGACCGCGGGCTGGCTGGTGGACCTGGCCGGGCTGCGTGTCCCGATGCTGTGCTTCGCCCTCGTCTACCTGGTCCTGATCGCGGCGAGCTGGCGCCGGCCCGCACTCAAGGACATGGACGTCCGGCCGGCCGCCGACGGGCCCCGCGCGGCCGAGGAGGCCGACGGAGCCGTGATGCTCACGTCAACTGCCTCCGCCGACCGCCCCGTTGAGAGGGACCGGGCCTCGGACACCGGCCCGGGAAAGGTGCGTACCCGATGACCCCGCTGCACCCCGCCCCGCCCACCGGCCGCCTCGAAGGGCGCACCGCGGTGATCACCGGAGCCGCCCGCGGGGCCGGACGTGCCTGCGCGCTCGCCTTCGCGGCCGAGGGCGCCGACTTGGTCCTGCTCGACACGGGCGCCGACATCCCCGGGGTCCCGTACCCGCTGGGCACCGAGAGCCAGCTCGCGTACACCGCCGAGCAGTGCGGCAAGCTCGGCGCCGCCGTCCTGACCGCGGCCGTCGACGTACGGGACCTCGACGCGCTGACCCGGCTGCGGGAGACGGCGACCGCCCGCTTCGGTCCGCCGGACCTGCTGGTCAACAACGCGGGCGTGGTCGCGCCCTCCGGGCGGCCGGTGCACGAAACGGCCGAGGAGGACTGGCAGTTGATGCTCGACATCGACCTGAGCGGGGCCTGGCGCACGACCAAGGTGTTCGCGCCCGCCATGGTGGAGCGGCGCCAGGGATCGATCGTGAACATCGCCTCCACCGCCGGCCTCGTCGGCTACCGCAACTTCGCCGGGTACGTCGCGGCCAAGCACGGACTCGTCGGTCTGACCAAGGCGAGCGCGCTCGACTACGCCTCCCACCGGGTGCGGGTCAACGCGGTCTGCCCGGGCAACATCCGCGACGAGCCCGCGATGGACGGCCGGATGCTCTCCGAGGTGGCGCGCGCCCTGGACATCCCCGCCCAGGAGCACGAGGCGCTGTTCACCGCGGACCAGCCGATGCACACCCTCGTCGACCCCGAGGACGTGGCCGCCGCCGCCCTGTGGCTGGCGAGCGACGCCTCACGCCATGTCACCGGCACCACCGTGACGGTCGACGCCGGATACACGGTGCGGTGACGCGATGAGACTCGAACTCCCTTCGCAGCAGCAGCCGCACCGGTACCAGCAGCCGGAGCCCCAGTCGCAGCCGCGGCCGGTCTCGCCGGCCGAGCGCCAGTTCTGGTTCGCCGAGCGGATCGCGCCGGGTTCCCCCGCCTGGCGCGTGCTCAGCGCGATACGGGTCGAAGGGCCGCTCGACCGGGCGGCGCTGACCGAGGCGGCCCGCCGGGTCGTCGCGCGCCACCCCGCGCTGCGCTCGGTGTTCACCGCCGAGGGCGGGCGGCTGCTGCGCACGGTCGTCCCGGCGGCGGCCGAACCGCCGCTGCTGCCGCTGGCTCCCGGCGCCGGTTTCCGGGACGCGGAGCGGGCACTGTCCGCCCCGGACCTGCTCGACCTGGACCACGGCCGCCATCTCGCCCTCGCGCTCGCCCCGGACCCCGGTGCGGCCGAGGCGGACGGCGCCCCGGACACGTATGCAACCGCCACGGCCACCGCCACCGTGCCCGCCGCCACGCTCTATGTGCTGACGCACCACATCGCGTACGACGGCCTGTCCCACGAGGTGTTCACGGCCGACCTGGCCCGTGCCTACGCCCGGACCGTCGCGGGCGAGCCCGAGCCGCCCGCACCGCCCCGGTCGCACGGCACCCCGCCGGAGCCGTCGGCCGCCCGCAGGGAAGAGCTCGTCGCCTACTGGCGTGCCGCACTCGACGGCGTACCCGATCTGCCCGTCGAAGGCCCCGGCCCCTCGCAGCGCGAACTCGCCGGTGCCGAGGTCCGCACGCATCGCGTCCGGTTCGCCGACGGCCTCGGCCCCGCGGTGCGGGACGCCGCCCGGCGCGCCGCCTGCCCGCCGTTCGCGGTGCTGCTCACCGCGTACGGGCAGGCGCTCGCCGAACTCAGCGGCGCGGACGACTTCTGCGTCGGTACGCCGGTCTCCCTGCGCACCCCGGACCAGGCCGACGAGATCGGCTGTCTGCTCACCACGCTGCCGGTGCGGCTGCGGAACCTCGACGCGCCCGGCGCGCTGCCCCGGGCGTGGGAGACGTTCACCGACGGAGTCCTGCACATGGAGCTGCCGTACGACGAGACGGTACGCGCCACCCGGACGCGGCCGAGCCGCCGGATGCCGCTCCACCAGGCCCTGTTCGCCTACGAGAGCTGGCAGCGGCCGCTCCATCCGGCGGGACCGGTACGGATGCACACCGTTCCCGTGTACCCGCTGGGCGCCCAGGCGGAGATCCAGTTCCAGCTCAACGAGCTGCCGGGCGCCCGCCTCGAAGGCGTTCTGCAAGCCCCGGCCGACGGGGTCTGGGCCGACAGGCTGCCCGCCCTCGCGGCGGCCGTCACCCGCCGGCTCGTCGCGTCGGCCCCGAACGCACCGACGACTGAGGAGAAGGTCCGATGACACAGGTCATGTGTCTGCCGTACGCGGGAGCGGGAGCGGGGGTGTACCGCCCCTGGAAGGCCCTGGCCTCGGACCGCGCACGCGCCGTTCCCATTCAACTCCCGGGCCGCGAGGAGGAGTTCACCAAGGCGTGCTGGAACGACTTCGCCGAGGCCGCGGCGGGCACCGCCGAGCGGATCGTCGCGGCGGCGGCCGGAGAGCCGTTCGTGATCTTCGGGCACAGCTTCGGCGCGCTCCTCGCCTACGAGACCGTCCGTCATCTGCTCGCCACCGGGGGCCCGTTGCCGCGGCGGCTGATCGTCAGCGGCTCGCGCAGCCCGCGCCACCGCGGCTACCTCCCGCTCAGCGACAACGACGACGAAGCCGTCGCCGGCCTGGAACTGGACGGACAGCGGGGCTTCGAGGCGCTCAACCACCCCGAGCTGCGTGCCCTGTTGCTGCCCGTGCTGCGCGCCGACGCGCGCTTGCTGAGCACCTACGAGCCCAGCGGACTCGACCCGCTGCCGGTGCCGCTCACCGCGCTGCGCGGGACCACGGACACCGTGGCCGCCCCCGTCGAGGAGTGGGACGACTGGAAGACCTTCACCACCGAGGAGTACACCGCCCTGCATCTGCCCGGCGGTCACCTCTATCTGCTGGACGCCATGCCGGAGCTGTGGCGCGTCATCGAGGAGCAGCTGTGACCCCCACGACGACCACGCGGCCGGCCGCCGCGTCGGCGCAGGACGCCCAGAACACTCAGGACGTGCAGGAGGCTGGGGGTGCCCAGGACGCGCTCCTGCGGACCGGGATGACCGCCCTGCGCCACACGGACCCCGAACTCGCCGGGTTCCTCGACGCGGAGGTGCACGACCAGAACACCACTCTGGCGATGGTCGCGTCCGCGAGCATCGCCGACCCCTCGGTGCTCGCCGCCGGCGGGGCGGCCCTGTCCAACGTGACGGCCGAGGGGTATCCGGGGGCCCGCTACCACCCCGGAGCGGGCAACTTCGACGGGGTCGAGCGGCTCGCGGTGGAGCGCGCCAAGCGGCTGTTCGGGGCCCGGTACGCCAACGTCCAGCCGCACTCGTGCTCCTCCGCCAACCTCGCGGTGCTCGCCGCGCTCATGTCCCCGGGCGACACCCTGCTCGGCCTGGACCTCGACGCGGGCGGGCACCTCACGCACGGCTCCCCGGCCTCGGTCAGCGGACGGCACTACCGCGCGATCGCCTACGGTCTCGACGCGCACGGCCGCATCGACTACGCGCGCCTCGCGGACCTCGCCGCGGAGCACCGCCCCACTGTGCTGATCGCGGGCGCCAGCGCCTATCCGCGCGTCCTGGACTTCGCCCGGTTCCGGGCCGTCGCCGACTCCGTCGGGGCCTATCTCGTCGCGGACATCTCCCACATCGCGGGCCTGGTCGCCACCGGCGAGCACCCCAGCCCCGTCGACCTCGCGCACATCACCACGACGAGCACCTACAAGCAGCTCGGCGGACCGCGCGGCGGTCTGATCCTCAGCGGGCGCGAGCATCTGACGCCCGGGCCCGACGGAAGGACACCGCTCGCGCGGCTGATGCAGGGGGCCGTCTTCCCGCGGTCGCAGGGCACCCCGGCCCCCGCGTCGATCGCCGCCAAGGCCCGCGCCTTCGCGCTGGCGGCACAGCCGGAGTTCGCCGAGACCACGCGCCGCATCGTGGCCGACGCCGGCGCGCTCGCCGGGGAACTGTCCCGCCTCGGCCACCGGGTGCTGACCGGGGGCACCGACAACCACATGGTGCTGATCGACCTGCGGAGCACCGGCCTGACCGGAGTGATCGCGGAACGCGCCCTGGAGGAGTGCGGCATCCTCGTCAACCGCAACCGGATCCCGGGGGACACCCGCAAGCCGCTGGTCACCAGCGGCATCCGGCTCGGCACCAACATCCTCGCCCAGCGCGGCCTCGGCCCGGACCGGATGCGCGAGTGCGCCGCGCTCCTGCACCGGGCCCTCGCCGCCACCACCGCGCTGAGCGACACCGAGTACCGGATCGACTCCCGCGCCCGCGCGACGCTGCGCGCCGAGGTCCGCGCCCTGTGCGCCCGCCACCCACTGCCGCGGGCCGGCACCGCCACCCCGGTGACGCCGCACGCCGACCTGCTCGCCGAGGCCGCCCTCGCGCCCCCGGAGAGCACCCTCGCGACACCGACAGGAGCACGCCTGTGACCCCCGAGACGTGGCCCCGTACGGAGGGACCCCGCACCGCCGCCAGGGACAACTGGCCCCCCGCCCTGGTACCCGCCGACCGGCCGCGCCGCGCCGGGCACGAACCGCTCGCCTCCGCCCTGCTCCGTGGCGAGCTGCCCGCGCCGCCGGCCCTGCCCGGTGTCTCCCCGCAGGACGCGCTGACCGCGTGTGTCGCGGCGCTGCTGCACCGGCTCACCGGCCAGGACCGTATCGCCCTCGCCCTCGAACGGCCCGGCACGGAACCGGAGTTCGCCGGGTTCGCGGTCACCGGCCGGCCTACTCTCGGGGACCTCGCCGCCGGCCGCGTCACGATCTCCGCCGCACCGGAAGAGGGCACGCCTCCGGTGGGCCTCCGGATCACCGACGGCACCGACAGCACCGACGCGCCCGGATCTTCCGGCGCCCCAGCCCCCGCCCACGAGCTCCACCTCACGGTGCACCCCCGGTCGGACGGCTGGACCACCGAACTCCGCTACGACGAGCGGCTCTTCGACCGGGAGACGGTCCAGCGCCTGGCCGACCATCTCGTGACGCTGACGACGGACGCCGCGCGCACCCCCGACCGCCTCGTCGCCCTGCTGCGTCTGCTCACCGCCGAGCAGACGCACCACACCCTGGTGGAGTGGAACCGCACCGCCGTCCCCCTGCAGGACAAGGCGTGTCTGCACGACGCGTTCGAGGAGCGGGCGGCCCGGGAGCCCGGGGCGGTCGCCTTGATCCAGGGCGAACGGCAGTGGACGTACGGCGAGATCAACGCGTCCGCGAACCGGCTCGCGCACCATCTGCGGGAGGCGGGCGTCGGCCCCGACACCAGGGTCGGACTGTGCCTGGAGCGCTCGGCCTCGCTGCTGACCGGTGTGCTCGGCATCCTCAAGGCCGGCGGCGCGTACGTCCCGCTCGACCCGAACTATCCGGCCAAGCGCCTGGCCACCATGCTCGACGGCACGTCCTGCGCCGTCGTGGTCACGGACACCGTACGGGCGGCCGCCCTGCCCGCTACGCAGACGCCCCGCCCGCTGGTCCTCCTCGACGCGGACACGGACGCCCTGGCCCGGCACCCCGCGCACGATCCCGTCCCGGCGGCGGGCCCGGACAACCTCTGCTACATCATCCACACCTCCGGTTCCACCGGGCAGCCCAAGCCGATCGCCCTGCGCCACCGCGGGGTCGTGAACAACCTGGCCGACCTCAACTCCCGTTACACGGTGGGCGATCAGGACCGCGTCCTCGCCCTGTCCTCCCCGAGCTTCGACATGTCGGTGTACGAGTTCCTGGGCATCACCGCGGCCGGCGGCACCGTCGTCGTCCCCGAGCCGGAGCGGGCCAAGGACGTCGCGCACTGGGCCCGGCTGCTCGTCGAACGGGACATCACGGTCTGGAACTCCGCCCCCGCCCTCCTCGAACTGCTCACCGACCATCTGGAGCGCACCGGCCACGGCCCGCTCGGCCGGCTGCGTCTGATCATGCTCGGCGGCGACTGGATCCCGGTCCGGCTGCCCGACCGCATCCGGGCGTTCACCGGCCATGTGCGGTTCATCGCGCTCGGCGGAGCCACCGAGGCCTCGATCCACTCCACGGTGTACGAGGTGGAGAAGACGGACCCCGACTGGACGAGCATCCCCTACGGCCGTCCCATGGCCAACCAGCGCACCTACATCCTCGACGACTTCCTCCAGCCCGTACCGCCCGGCGTCGCGGGCGAACTCCACCTGGCGGGCACCGGCCTGGCCCGCGGCTATCTGGAACGGCCCGAACTCACCGGTGAGCGCTTCCTCGACTGGTCGTACGACGGCGTGAGCGACCGGCTGTACCGGACCGGTGACCTGGCCCGGCACCGGCCGGACGGCCTGATCGAACTCCTCGGCCGCAAGGACTTCCAGGTGAAGATCCACGGTCTGCGGGTGGAACTGACCGAGATCGAGGCCGTGTTGCGCGACCACGAGGCGGTGAAGGACGCGGCCGCGGCCGCCGTCACCTCCGCCGCGGGCGGGTCCCGGCTGGTCGCCTACGCCGTCCCGCACCCCGGACAGGCGCCCCGCCCCGAAGAGCTCCGGGCCCATCTGGCCCAGCTGCTCCCGGCGTTCATGGTGCCGGGATCCGTACGGGTCCTGGACGCGATGCCGCTGAACGCCAACGGAAAGCTGGACCGCAAGGCCCTGACCGCCCTCGCCCCCGAGCTGCCCGCGGCGGATCTCCCGGGGGCTCCCGAACCCGCTCAACTCCCGGTCGGCGCATGGGAGCAGCGGATCGCGGCGGTGTGGCAGGAGACCCTGCGGACGGGGCCGGTCGGCCGGGACTCCGACTTCTTCGCCCTGGGCGGCGACTCGATGTCGGCCCAGCGGTGCCTGCCCGGCATCGATCCGGAGCTGCGCTGGGCCGAGCTCTACAAGTACTCCACGGTCCGCGCCCTGGCCGCCCACCTCACCGCCCGCGGACGCACTCCGGCCGGCCCCTGACCGGTGCCCGTCCGCCGTACCCGGTGACCGCGGTGACCGGTCACCCGACCCCGCACACCCAGACCGAGAGGGCAGGAACATGACCGAAGCGCCACCGTCGCCCCACACCGTTCCCGGGCTCAGGACCCCCCTCGGTCCGCGCCGCGCGGACCAGCCGTGGTGGAACGCCCAGCGCGGCTCCGCCATGCCCTACGGGCGGTACGCGCGGCCCGCCCGTCCACAGGCCGACCCCACCGGCCGTACCTGGCCGTCGAATTCGCTGGTCAAAGCGCCGCTGTGGGCGTCGGTCGACCTGCGCGACGGGAACCAGGCGCTGAGCAGCCCCATGGACGTCGAGCGCAAGAGCCGGATGTTCGACCTCCTCGTACGCATGGGGTTCAAGGACATCGAGGTCGGCTATCCCTCGGCCGGCGACGCCGAGTTCTCGTTCGTCCGCACGCTGATCGAGCAGGACCGCATCCCCGACGACGTGACGATCTCCGTCTTCACGCCGGCCCGCCCCGAACTCATCGACCGTACCTTCGAGTCCATCGAGGGCGCGGACCGCGCGATGGTGCACCTGTGCCACGCGACCGCCTGTCTGTGGCGCGACGTCGTGTTCGGCATGACCCAGGACGAGGTACGGCGGATGGCGCTGGACTCGGCCGAGCGCGTGGCCCGCAGGGCGGACGCCGCCAAGGGGACCCAACTGCGTTTCCAGTACTCCCCGGAGACGTTCAACGTCACCGAGCCGGAGTTCGCGCTGGGCATCTCCGACGCCGTCACCTCGCTCTGGGACGCGAGCCCGGAGCGGCCCGTCACCCTGAACCTGCCGACGACGGTCGAGACCGACTCGCCGAACGTCTTCGCGGACCAGATCGAGTGGATGCACCGCAACCTCGACCGCCGCGACGGGATCATCCTGTCGGTGCACCCGCACAACGACCGCGGTACGGCGGTGGCCTCGGCGGAGCTGGCCGTCCTCGCCGGCGCCGACCGCATCGAGGGCACCCTCTTCGGCAACGGCGAACGCACCGGCAACGTCTGCCTGGTGACGCTGGCCCTCAACCTCTTCAGCCAGGGCGTCGACCCGCAGCTGGACCTCTCCGACCTCGACGGGATCCGCCGCACGGCCGAGTACGCGACGCGGCTCCCCGTCCCCCCGCGCCACCCGTACGGCGGCGACCTCGTGCACACCGCCTTCTCCGGCACCCACCAGGACGCCATCGCCAAGGGTCTGGCCGCGACCGACCGCCGGATCGCCGAGACGGGCGATGCGCGGGCCGTGCCGTGGAACGTTCCGTATCTCCCCATCGACCCCAAGGACATCGGCCGCAGCTACGAATCGGTGGTCCGGGTCAACAGTCAGTCCGGCAAGGGCGGGGTGGCCCACCTCCTCAAGACGGCGTACGGCCTCGACCTGCCCCGCGGGATGCGCGTGGAACTCGCGCGCGAGGTGCAGCGCATCGCCGACGGCGACGGCACCGAACTCACCCCGGCCGACCTGCGCGCCGTCTTCGCGCGGATGTACCTCGACTGCGCCCAGCCGGCCGTGCTTCTCAAGGAGTTCGAGATCTCCCGTGGTCCCGGGGTCACCGTGGACGCCCTGGTCGCGCACGCCGCCGGGAGGGCCACGCGGCTGACGGGCTCCGGCCCCGAGGTGCCGAGCGCGTACGCGGCCGCTCTCGCCGGCGCGGGCCTGACGGTCGAGGTCACCGAGACGCACTGGCACCCGGTCGGCGCCGGCGCCAGGTACGCCGCCTACGTGCGGATCACCCTCGACGGCACCGCCTGGTACGGCGCCGCCCTGGCCGACACGGAGGAGGAGGCCCACCTGTCCGCCGTCAACTCGGCGGTGAACCGCGCCCATACCTGAGCGCGGTTCACCCGGAGCAGATGCCGGCTCACAGCACCTTGCGATGGACGAGGGCCGCGAGCATCAGCGTGCCCGGCAGCAGGGGCACCCAGACCGTGAGGACGCGGTAGCCGACGACGGTCGCCGTGGCCAGGTCCATCGGTGCGCCGAACGCGGCCATGGTGAACACCAGTGCCGCGTCCACGGGGCCGATCCCGCCCGGCGCGGGCACGGCCCCGACGGCGGTACTGGCGAGGAGCAGTGCGAGGACCACCTGCGCCCAGGAGAGCGGCAGCCCGAGCGAGAACCCGACCGAGGCGATCACACTCCCCTGGAGCAGGGGGCCGGCGGCAGCACCGCCCCAGAGCGCGAGGACGCGGCTGGGGCGGGTGTGCAGGAGCCGTGCGTCCGTCAGCGCGGTGCGGACGAGGCCGAGGGCCGGGCCACGCAGCGGACGTACGACCGCCAGGAGCAGGGACACGGTGGCGGGACCGAGCAGCACGCCCCCGGCGGCCAGGAGCAACGTCCACTGTTCAGGGACGAGTTCGCCGAGCCGCAGCATGTCCGGGAAGGCCACGAGGAAGACGATGAGCACCAGTGTCTTCGCCAGCGGCTTGACCAGCGAGTACAGGGCGAGCGAGGCGGTGGCCCGCGCCAGGGGCACGCCGCGGCTCTGCAGGAAGCGCAGGGTGACGGCATGGGCGCCGATGCTCGCCGGGAGTACGTGGTTCGCGGCACCGGCGGCGAACTGCGACGCGAGCAGCGGCCCCGGCGGCAGCCTTTCCGGCAGGGCCCCCTGCCGGGCGCACGCGGCGGCCACCCAGCCCAGGCCGGTGAACAGGATCCCGGCCAGCAGCCACCAGGGGTCGGCGGCGGCCAGCCGGGCGGCGCCGTCGCGTACAGAGGGCCAGTCGACCGCCGCCCACGCGCCGATCAGCACGAGCGGGAGCAGGGTCAGCGCCGGGCGGGCGAGGCGTACGACCGTGGGGGAGGAGGGGGAGGAGAGCGCGATGGGGGGCGCGGTGGGGAGATCGTCGAGCGGGAGCAGGGACACGGCGCACGTCGTCCTTCCGCGGTGGGGACGCTGGAAGCGTTCCCGCCCGGTGTGACGCCACGGTGTCCGGCAGTGGAGGCCGCACCAGCGGGTGGGCGACTCGGCCGGCCCACGGCCCTGGCCTCGTTATCGCCCGGGCCCCGTTACGACGTACAGACGTTCTTCAATGCGTCGGCCGCGTCGTCGATCTTGCTGGAGTCGGGGTTCGTGTCGCCGTTCAAAATGGCCTTGTTGTAGTCCGAGATCGCCTTGTCGAGGTCGTCGACCGCCTTGTTGACCTTGTCGTTGTCCGACGTGTCGCCGATCTTGTCGAGATTCTTGTCGATGGTGTCGATGGATTCGTCGGTCCGCGTCGGGTCCTTCGCCGCGTCCACGCCCGCCTCATGGATGGCCTTGAGGCTGTCGGCGATCGTGTCGGCGTTCTGGAGGCAGCCCAGTGAGTTGTCGACGTCGTCGCAGCCGGTGACGAGTCCGGCGGTCAGCGCGACGGCGGCAACGGTGGTGGCGATGGTGGCGCTGCGGCGTCCACGTCGGCGGTTCGCGGCCATGGATGGGTCCCCTCCTGGATGGGCTGTGCGGTGACTTGGGCAGGCGTTCGACGGGTGCGGGAACCTCAACGCGATGTGGTGGGCTGTCCGGCAGGCTTCCGACGGTTCGCGATCAGACCGCCGGCCGCGCCCAGGGAGACCAGGCCCATGCCGGCGGCGGCCATGATCCCCTTCGCGCCGTCCATGGTGAGGTAACAGACCGCGGCGACGGCGCTGTTGAACAGGAACAGGAACCAGAGCACCGGCGGCGTCGACAGGAACGCCTTGATCCTCGGCTTCTTCGCGATGCGCGATCCGGCCAGCAGCGACACGGCGATACCGGCATAGGTGGCCACGTCCTTCCGGGTGCCGTCGAGGACGGCACCGGACGCGGAGCTCGCGGCGAGTCCGCCCACGAAGAACGACCAGAGCAGAAGGTTGGCGACGAACGCCTTCACGGCGGCGAGCAGCGACTTCACGGAGGTTTCCTTATGAAGGGGAGACGTGGGCCTGTTGCGATCCGTGGATCTCTTGCGATCGCTGTCGACTACGATCCCGTCGCCCGTTCCCCGCCACGAGGGGCCAGCCTCCCGATTCCATGGTGCAGCCCGCTGCACCATGGCATGTGCGCGCACTTCTGGGACCCCGGCGGCGTCACGCCCTTACCTCATGCGTCGAGGGGCCGGAGCAGCCGGAGGATCATCTCGACGGTGCGCTCGATGGGGCGGTGCCGTGCCGTGACCGCGAAGAGGAGGGTGCGGGTCAGGACGGCGCCGAGGAGCAGGTCGAAGACGTCGTCGGGGTCCACAGCGGGGTCGACGCTCCCGGGCGGAGCGGCGCGCAGGATGTCCTGGAACTGCGGCCGCGCCGACACCCGCAGGTACATCTCCGGCGGACGGGCGCGGCCCGCTGTCTGATAGTGCGCGAGGAGTCCGGCCGCCGCAGCGCGTGCCGCGGGCGCGCCGAAGGCCGCCAGGTAGGCGCGGATGAACCGGCGCAGATCGCGGCGGAGGTCTCCCGTCGGCTGGACGCTCACCGGGCTGAGTCCGGGAAACGTGGCCTCCTCGATCAGCTCGATCCGTGACGGCCAGCGGCGGTAGATGGCCGAGGCGTGCACCCCGGAGTGCTCGGCCACGGCCTGGATCGTCGTCGCCTCGAAGCCGCGTCCGACCAGCAGCTCGCGCGTTGCCGCGAGGGCCCGTTCATTGATGCTCGTGTCACGTGGACGGCCCGGGCGACGGCGAGGCTCTGTCATGGGGGCCATCGTAATGACCAGGGGTGCAGGCGGCCCATTTTAGGAGAGGGTCTTCTATAACTCCCGCCGCGTCGCTACAGTCCCAGGACCGGAATGGTGTGCCTCTCGAAGAGGAGAAGCCGATGCGTGCTGCGGTACTGCGGGGCGGAACGGTCGAGGCGCGGGTCATCGACGATCCGGTTCCCGGACCGGGCCAGCTGCTCGTCCGGTCGCTCGCCTGCGGGATCTGTGCCTCGGACCTCCACTTCATGGACCATCCGGAGGCGGGCGCCGACGACGACAGCGGGATGTCGACCTACGACCAGGATGTCGACATCGTCATGGGCCACGAGTACTGCGCCGAAGTCGTCGGCCACGGCCCCCGCACCGAACGCCGGATTCCGGTCGGCACACGGGTGAGCTCCCTGCCCGTGCTGACCATCGCCGGTGGCCGCAGGATCATCGGCCAGAATCCCGAGTCGCCCGGCGGGTTCGGCGAGTACTTCCTGCTGACCGAGGCCATCACCCGGGTCGTCGTCTCGGACCTGCCGAGCGAGATCGTGTGCGTCGCCGACGCGATCTCGGTCGGCTGGTCGACCGCATCGCGCGCTCAGGTGACGACGCGGGAGATGCCGCTGGTCATCGGCTGCGGCGCGATCGGCCTGTCGGTGATCGCGCGGCTCAAGCGCCTTGGCGTGGGCCCGGTCGTGGCGGTCGACTTCGTGGCGTCGCGGCGCGACACCGCGCTGGCCATGGGGGCCGACGTGGTCGTCGATCCCGCCGGGATCTCGCCGTACCGGGCGTGGCGTGATGTGGCCCGCGGGCCGGCCGAGGGGATGAAAGACCTGCTGGCGGGGGCAGGTCTGCCGGGCTGTGTCGTGTTCGAGTGCGTCGGTGTCCCGGGCGTCCTCGACTCGGTCATCAAGGGATGCGAGCGCGGCACCCGGATCTTCTCCGTCGGCGGTCCGCCCGCGGGCGACCACCTGCACACGCTGACGGCCAAGCGGAAGGGCCTCAACATCCAGTTCGGCGGCGGCCCTTCGATGGCCCACTGGGACGAGGCGTTCGAGCCGGTCTGCTCCGGCAGCCTCGATGTCGGGCCGATGCTGGGCCGGACCGTGGGGCTCGACGAGGTACCCGAAGCGCTCGACGCCGCACGCGACGCGGGCGGTCCGACCCGCATCGTCGTCGTGCCGTGAGCGGGCCCCGTTTCCCCGTTCCCCCGCACCCTTCGGAAGGGACCATGACGGATGAGCGAGACCGAAGAGCCGCGCACCACGGCCGAGACGCTGGCGGCCAGGGTCCAGGCACTCGAAGCCAAGGTCCGGGCGCTCGAGGACCAGGTCGACATCATGCAGCTCGTCGCCCAGTACGGGCCCGCCGTCGACAGCGGTTCGGGGGAGGCCGCGGCGGCGCTGTGGACCGACGACGGCGTCTTCGACGCCATCCCCCACCTGCGGATGCGGGGCCGGGACGACATCGTCGGCATGGTCCACGGCGCCGGCCACCAGAGCGTCGTCCACAACGGCTGCGGCCATGTCCTGACCGTGCCGCACATCGCGGTCGACGGGGACCGTGCGACCGGCCGCAGCCACGCGCTGCATCTGCGCTGGGACGCCGACGCCGGCCGGTTCTGGGTGTTCCAGGTCTCCGCGAACACCTGGCGCTGGGAGCGCACTCCGCAGGGCTGGCGCATCGCCGAGCGGATCAACGCCAACCTCGACGGCACCGCCGCACCCCGCGAGATGCTGGCGCCGCCGACGCACCGTCCGGAGGAAGAGTGAGGATCGGATTCATCGGACCGGGCCGGATGGGCAGGCCGATGCTCGACCGTCTGGCGGCCGCGGGTCACGAGGTCACCGTCCTGGTGCGCCGCCCAGAGGCCCGTGCCGCCGCCGAGGCCGACGGGCTCAGCTGCGCGGACACGGTGGGGGAGACGGTGCGCGACGCCGACGCGGTGTTCGTCGTCGTACTGCGGGACGCGCAGGTGCGGTCGGTGTGTCTGGGGCCCGACGGTGCCCTCGCGGCGATGAAACCGGGGGCGACACTCGTCCAGCACACCACCTCCGATCCCGCGACCGCCCAACTGCTCGCCGCCACGGGCGCGGACCTCGGGATCAGGGTGCTCGACGCCGCGCTCTCGGGCGGCCCGCACGACATCGCCGAGGGCGGGCTCACGCTGTGGGTGGGCGGCGACGAGGCCCATCTGGAGGCGGTACGACCGCTGTTGGCGACGTACGCCTCTCCCGTCCTGTTCGTGGGGCCGCCCGGGAACGGCCAGCGGGTCAAGCTCGTGAACAACGCGCTCTTCGTCGCGCAGGTGGGTCTCGCGATCGACGCGGTGCGCCTCGCGGGCGCGCTGGGCATCGACGAGCGGGCGATCCTAGGCGCCCTGCCGCATGGCAGCGGCACCAGTCGCGCGCTCGGTGTCGTCGCCCGCGGCGGTTCGGTCGACGCGGTCGCGGACCGGCTCGCCGACCTGATGCGCAAGGACGTCAGCGTGGTGCGCGAGGTCGCGAAGAGCGCGGGAGCCGACCTCGGGATCATCGGCACGGTCCTGTCGTCGGACGCGGTCGAGAAGCAGGTGCTCCGGGATGACAAGTGACGACAAGTGAGGAGTGCGACGTGGCTACAGCCATGACGAGCACGTACGGACCGTGGGGCATCGTCGCCGGCGGGTCCGACGGAGTCGGCGTCGCGTTCGCGCACGGGATGGCCTCCCGGGGCATCAACGTCGTCCTGGTGGCGCGGCGGGTACCCGTACTGGAGGCGTCCGCCGACGACATCCGGGCACGGCACGGCGTCGAGGTCCGCACGGTCGCGCTCGACCTCAGTACCCAGGGCGCCGTGGCGGAACTCGCGCACGCGACCCGCGACCTGGAGGTCGGGCTCTTCGTGTACAACGCCGGTGGCGACGACCGCGGCGCCGCGTTCCTCGACAAGGACCTCGACGCCCACCTGGAGCTGGTCCACCGCAACTGCGGCAGCGTGCTCGAAGCGGCCCACCGCTTCGGTGCTCCGATGGTGGCGCGGGGGCGCGGGGCCCTGGTGCTGGTGACCTCGGGCGCGGCCTGGGCGGGCGGCGCCACACACGCCGCCTACGGAGCCACCAAGGCGTTCGACCTCATCCTGGCGGAGAGCCTGTGGGCGGAGTGGCGCACCAGCGGGGTGGACGTCCTCGGACTCGTGCTCGGCAGGACCGACACCCCGTCCTTCCGCCGGGTGTTCGACGCCGAAGGCACGGTGTACGGCGATCTCGCCGACCCGGGCGACGTCGCCGAGGAGGCCCTCGACCACCTGGCCGACGGCCCCACCTGGATCCACGGCAGCACCACTCCGACCGGTCCTTCACCGCTCGGCGCGCTGAGCCGCCGCGACGCGGTGCTCGCGATGAGCCGGGGCGCTTCCGCGAGCCGCCGGGAGAGCACCACGTAAACGCGAAGGGGCGGGCCGCCGGTGGGGAAGTCCGGCGGCCCGCCCTGGTAGGAGGGACGGTGGGGTCAGCTGACGTCGGAGGCGTCCAGGCGGTAGAGGCCGCTGGTGTTCGACGAGGACGAGGACGAGGAAGTGGAGGACGAAGACGAAGATGAAGACGACGAGCTGGAGCTGGACGACGAACTCGTGCTGTACGCCGAGGACTTGACGGCCGTGCCGTGCTTCGCGACCCAGGTGGCGATCTCCGAGTTGGTGCCCTGCCCGCCGGAGCTGCTGATCATGATGTAGTGCAGCTTGCCGGACTTCACCAGGCTCTTGAGCTTGGCGAGGGTCATGGCGTTGTCGCTGCCGGACCAGCCGCCCATGGAGATGACGGGCTGTCCGGACTCCAGGATGATCGAGGACGCGGTCTGGTCGGTGGCCACCGCCAGCAGCCAAGTGGCGCCGTCCTGGTGCTTCTTGAGATACGTGATCATGTCCGACGAGACCTGGCTGCCGCCGCCCATCTGACCACCGCCACCGCCACTGCTGCCCGTCTGGCCGCCGCTCGGCCTGGTGCCGGACTCGGCCGTGGACGACGAGCCGCTGCCGGACGGGGGCTCGCCCATGGACTGGCCGCCGCCGGTACCGGTCGGTGCCTCTCCGCCCATGGCGCCCTTGCTGCCGCTGCCGCTGCCGCTGCCGCCGGGGCCGCCGCCCGTACCGCCCATGCCGCCACCGGTGTTCGGGCCCGCCGTCGGGTTGGTGCCGTTGCTGGAGGTACCGGTGGCCGCCGAGAGCGAGTACGCGGTGGGTCCTGCCAGCAGGGCGACGACGGCCGCCAGGGCCGCGAAGCCCAGGAGCCGCTGCCGCTTCATGAACCGTCCGGCGAGCAGTCCGAGCACCGAGAAGGCGCCCGCGACACCGACCACGACCTCGGCGACGGTGTAGAGCGTGCCGGAGCCCGAGACCCGCTGGAGCAGGACGATCGCCCAGCCCGTGCTGGCCGCGACAGCGGCCGGGAGGACCCAGCCCCACTTCGCCGCCGAGCCCTCGCGCAGCGCCTTGTAGAGCATCACGCCACCCGCACCGGCCAGGGCCGCGATACCGGGGGCCATGGCAGTGACGTAGTACGGGTGGAAGGTGCCCTCCGCGAGGGCGAAGGTCAGGTAGTGCAGGACGAACCAGCCGCCCCAGAGCATCAGCGCCGCGCGCTTGGCGTCGGTGCGGGGCGCCCGGCCGCGCAGGATCAGGCCCGCGACGAGGGCGATGGCCGCGAAGGGGATGAGCCAGGAGATCTGGCCGCCCATGATCTCGTTGAAGAGCCGGTAGACGGACGCCGTACCGCCGAAGCCGGCGCCGTTGCCGGCCGAACCCACCGACGAACTCGCGCCGAAGATGCGGCCGAAGCCGTTGTAGCCGATGACCAGATCCCAGACCGTGTTGTCGGTCGAGCCGCCGATGTAGGGGCGCGAGGAGGCGGGGATCAGGTCGACGATCACCATCCACCAGGCGCTGGAGACGACCAGCGCGACGGTGGCGACGCCGAGGTTGCGGATCCGGCGGCCCACGGAACCCCGCGCGGCCCAGAGGTAGACCAGGAAGAAGGCCGGCAGGACGACGTATGCCTGCATCATCTTGGTGTTGAACGCGAAGCCGATCGCGACCGCCGACCAGACCAGCGGCATCAGCCGGCCGGTACGGACGGCCTTCAGCAGGCCGGCCGCGCCGAGCAGCATCAGGAAGACCAGGATCGGGTCGGGGTTGGTGTCGCGGGTGATGGCGACGGTGATCGGGGTGAGGGCCAGCGCCAGCGCGGCGATCGTCGCCGCCACCGGGCCGAAGTCCCGCTTGACCAGACGGTGCAGCAGGGCCACGGATCCCGTGCCCACCGCGACCATCGGCAGCATCAACTGCCAGGTGCCGTAGCCGAAGGCGCGGGCCGACAGGCCCATCACCCAGAGCGCGAACGGCGGTTTGTCGACGGTGATGAAGCTGCCGGAGTCCAGGGCGCCGAAGAAGAACGCCTTCCAGCTCTTGGTACCGCTGTAGACGGCGGCGTTGTAGAAGGTGTTGCCGGTGATGGAGGACAGGTTCCAGGCGTACAGGGCCGTGGCGAGGAGCACGATCGCCCACAGGGCCGGGCGGGTCCAGCGCGGGTCGTCCTCGGGTCCGGTGAAGACCCTTCGGGCGCGGGCGGCGATACCGCCGTCGGCGGGCGGGGCGGCCCGGTGCGAACGCCGGGAGCCCTCCTGGTGGGGCGGCGGGGCGAGGGTCGTCATGACGCATACTCCAAGTGATCCGAGCGGGACGAGGTGCTTGCGTCGGCCGCCTGAACAGGCGTGACCTCGGCGGTCTTTCGGGTGGCCGGTACCTGCGGGACGCTGCCGCGGCGCGGTACGGCGGCGATCCGAGCGCGGCCGGTCAGGGTGGTCCTCAGCATCCGGCCCATGCCCAAGAGGTCGTCGACGGCGGTGCGGACGATGTCGACGCGGCTGTCGGGGTCGTCGACCCAGTCGACCGGAACCTCGTGGATGCGCAGCCGGTTGCGCTGGGCGAGGACCAGCAGTTCGGTGTCGAAGAACCAGGCGTTGTCCTCGATGTGCGGGGCGAGCGCCCGGAACACGTCGGTGCGTACGGCCTTGAACCCGCACTGCGCGTCCGAGAAGCGGGCCGCGAGCCCCGCCTTCAGCAGCAGGTTGTAGGAGCGGGAGATGAATTCACGCTTCGGCCCGCGCTCCACCGCCGACTGACGGTGCAGCCGGCTGCCGATGGCCACGTCGCTGTGGCCGGAGAGCAGGGGAGCGACCAGGGGGAGGAAGCCCTCAAGGCCGGTGGACAGGTCGACGTCCATGTACGCGACCACATCCGCGGTCGACTGGCTCCACACGTGCTTCAGGGCTCGGCCCCGGCCCTTGGCGTCCAAGTGGACCGCGTGCACATGGGGCAGCCGGTGGGTCAGGTCGATCGCCGTCTGCCAGGTGGCGTCGGCGCTCGCGTTGTCCGCGACGGTGATGCGGAACGGGAACGGGAAGGAGGCTTCGAGGTATGCGTGGAGACGGCCGATGCTGTCGGCGAGGACATGAGCCTCGTTGTAGACCGGCACCACGATCTCGACCGAGCGCTGCCGGACGCCTCCTGCGTTCTGTTCGTTCATGGCAGCGACCATCCAGCCCGCGTCTGGGGCATCGGTGAGGCTTCACTGAGGGCCGGATGAGAATCAGCAAACCCACAGGTTCCCCACAGTCGGCCCACGCCGGACCCCAAGGAACGCGAACGCCCGCTGCCCATAAGCGAGTTCCCCGCGCCCCTGAAGGCGCGGGGCTTCGCCCCGCGATCCCCCGCCCGCCCCCGTTTTTAGGGGCGCGGGGAACTGCGCGAGCAACCCTCACCGTCCCGCAGACGACGCGCTACCTCCGTTTTTCAGGGGCGCGGGGAACTGCGCAATCTTTTTAGCGGGGGTCTGGGGGCGCAGCCCCCAGGAACGGGATGGGACGGGTAGGGGCGGCGGGGGCGATCAGATCGGGTAGTGCGCATGGCCGACGGCCTGCGCGGTCACCCACCGCGTGTCGGTGAACGCCTCGGCCCCCGCCTGCCCACCGAAGCGCCCGTACCCGGAACTCTTCACCCCACCGAACGGAGCCTGCGGTTCGTCCGCGATGGACTGGTCGTTGACATGCACGATGCCGGTACGCAGGCGGGCGGCGACCGCCAGCCCCTCCGCCAGGTTCTCCGTGATGACACCCGCGGTCAGCCCGTACGGAGTGTCGTTGGCGAGCACGACCGCCTCGTCGACGCTGTCCACGACATGGATCACGGTCGCCGGGCCGAAGATCTCGTCGTAGTAGACCTTCATCTCCTTGGTGACCCCGGTGAGGACGACCGGCCGGATCAGCGTGCCCGGCTCCTCGATCTCACCGGTACCCGCGGCCAGTTCGGCACCCTGAGCGACCGCGTCCGCGACGAGCGCAGCGACCCGGCGCGCGGCGCCCGCGTTGACGACCGGGCCGACCGCCGTGCCCGGATCGGCCGGATCGCCGTACGGCAGTGCCTGGACGCGGGCGGCGAACTTGGCCGTGAACTCCTCGGCGACCGCGCGGTGCACGACGACCCGGTCCACGCACATACAGATCTGTCCCGCGTTCATGAAGGAGCCGAAGACCGCGGCGTCCACCGCGTAGTCGACGTCCGCGTCCTCCAGGACCAACAGGGCGTTCTTGCCGCCGAGTTCGAGCACGGCGGGCTTGAGGTGCTGGGCGGCCTGGACGCCGATGGTGCGGCCGACCTCCGTGGAACCGGTGAAGTTGACCATCCGTACCCGGGGGTCGGCGATCAGCGCGGAGACCACCTCGGCGGCGTCGGCACGGTCGTTGGTGACGACGTTGAGCACGCCCGCGGGCAGCCCGGCCTCGTGCAGCACGTCCGAGATCAGCAGACCGCAGGCGATCGGCGCGTCCTCGCTGGGCTTCATCACCACGGTGTTGCCCATAGCGATCGGCATCGCCACCGCGCGCACCCCGAGGATGACCGGCGCGTTCCACGGCGAGATCGCGGCGATCACGCCCTTGGGCACCCGCACCTGCGCGGAGTAGACGCCGTCGGCGTTGGTGGCGAGGGTCTGCCCGGTCGGGCGGCTCACCTCCGCCGCGGCTTCCAGGAGGATGTCGGCGGCCAGGTGGGCGTTGAACCCGGCCCAGGGCGCGACGCCGCCGACCTCGGCGGCCATCAGGCGCACGATCTCCTCCGTGCGCTCGGCCATCAGCTGCGCGGCGCGCAGGAAGATCCGGCGGCGCTCGGCCGGCCTGGTCGCGGCCCACGCCTCGAACGCGGCGTCGGCGGCGTCCACGGCACGGCGTACGTCGTCAGGGGTGCCGGCGGCGACCTCGGCGCAGACGGCGCCGGTCCAGGGGTTGATGTCGGACGCGGTGCGGCCGGAGGAGGCGGGGACCTCCTGGCCGTTGATGATCAGTCCTCGGGTGGTGGACACGGGGTGCTCCTGAGGTGGGAAGGGGGGAGGCTCACGCCTCGGCGGACGCGGACGCGGACGCGGGTGCGGCGGCCCGGCGGGCGAGCAGGGCGCGGTGGGCGAGGCCGACGAGTGCCGGGGCGACCAGCGGCGCGATCATGTAGTTCCAGAAGTGCTCGTGGTGACCGGAGAGCAGGGCAGGGCCGAAGGCGCGCGCCGGGTTGATGCTCGCCCCGGTCACGGTGCCCAGGGTCGCGATGACCACGCCCACGCCGATGCCGATGACCGCCGGGATCAGACCGCGCAGGGCGGGTCTGGTCATCACCAGCACCACGGCGACGAACACCGCGGCGAGCGCGGCGCCCTCGACGAGGAACAGTTCGACCGCACTGGTCCCGGGCGCGGGCGCCACGGCGCCGTAGCCGACCTGGCGCACGGGCTCGCCCCACACCGCTCCGGCCAGCGCGGTGCCGGCCACCGATCCGGCGAGCTGCGCGGCCACGTACGGGAGGACCGCGCGGGCCGGGAAGAGACCGCTCGACCACAGGAAGACGGTGACACCGGGGTGCAGGTGGCCGCCGGAGGCGCGGCCGGGCGGTGAGTACATCAGCGCCGCGATCAGCGCGGCGACCGCGATTCCCGCGACGGCGAACAGTGTGTGCGGATCGCTGATCGTCAGTGACGAGCCGGGGAGGGCCAGCCAGCGGACCAGGCTCACCACGACGAAGAGAAGCACCGTGGTCAGCGCGAACTCGTAGGCGCTGTGCCGGACGAGGTCCGCGCGGCTCTGGGCGGAATTGCTCATGGGAGTCCTCAAGGCAAGAGCGGGGGCAGGGGAGGGGTGAAGGAGAAAGGAGAGGGGTGGGGCTCGGTGGGGTGCGTCCCGCACCCCACCGAGCTACTATTTTTTCGCTGAGTGAACTTAGATTCATTGAGCGAGTGCGCCGAGTCTGCGCGATCGTCGTGACGGCTGTCAATGGCCGGTAGCGTTCTCCGGACGACAGGTACGGCCTCATGCGCCGGGGAGCGGAAGCACGGGAGGAGAAGCCATGGCGCCGGGCGTTACGGGGGCGGCATCGCGGACATCGGCGGCTGCGGACCCTTCGCCGACGGACACCGGAGCGGAAGCCACCGGCCCCCTTGAGCGCGGCCTGGCCGTGCTGCGGATCATGGCCGACGCCCCGCACCCGATGCGTCCGGGCGACCTCGCCCGCGCCACCGGCTTGGCCCGTTCGGCCGTCGACCGGGTCACGGCCACGCTCACCCACCTCGGCCATCTGCGGGCCGAGGGGCGCGAACTCGTGCTCGCCCCGCGCCTGATGGAATTCGGCAACGCCTACCTGGACGCGAGCGGCCTGTCCCGCGCGCTGCGGCCCGCCCTGGAGCGGCTGACCCGCATCCTGGACGAGTCGGTCTCGGCGATCGTCCTGGACGGCTGCGACGCACGCATCGTCGGCAAGGCCGTCCCGCCGGGCCGGGTGATCCCCCTCGGCTTCCGCGTCGGCGACCTGCTGCCCGCCGAGCGCTGCGCGGCCGGCGCCGTACTCGCCACCGGGTGGGAACCGGACACGTACGACGTCTGGCGGGCCCGCCGCGCCGCCGACCCCCTCGACACCGGGTTTCCGGCCGTCCCCACGCGCCGTACCGCGCCCGGCCCCGAACAGACGGAGGCCGACTTCGCCGCCTGGACCTCGGCGGCGGCCGAGAACGGCTGGGCGCTGGACGACCAGCTGGTCGCCCCGGGCCTGGTCGCACTGGCGGTCCCCGTGCGCGACCCCGACGGCCGACCCGTGTGCGCGATCAGCGTGCTGGCGCACACCAGCCGCCACGGAGGCGACGAACTGCGCGAGCACGCCCTGGCCGCGCTGACCGCCGCCGCCCAGGAGATCGCCGACGAGCTGTACGGCGCCGCGTCCGCGGCAGCCCCGTCGCCCGCCGCCCCCGCCTACACCGACGCCAAGCCCGAACTGGGCCCGTCCTTCCTCCAGGCGCTGGCCAGGGGCCTGGCCGTACTCGCCGCGCTCGGCCGGCGGCGCGGCGGACTCACCCTCGCCGAGGCCGCCGAGGCCGCCGGGCTGTCGTACCCCAGCACCCGGCGCAATCTGCTGACGCTGCGTCAACTCGGTTACGTGGAGCAGCGTGCCCGTCGTTTCCTGCCGGCCCCGCGCGTCCTGGAGCTCGGCTACGCACGGCTGTCCACCCTCACCCTCGCCGACATCGCCCAGCCCCATCTCGCCGAACTGGCCGGACAGGTGAGGGAGTCGACGTCGCTCGCGGTCCTCGACGGCGCCGAGGTCCGCTATGTGGCGCGGGTGGCCTCCGAGCAGATCACCAGCGCCCGCATCACGCCCGGCACCCGGCTGCCCGCGTACGCCACCTCCATGGGCCGGGTGCTGCTCGCGGATCTGCCCGAGGCGGACCGGCAGGAACGGATCGGTGCCCTTGCGCCGCAGGCCCTGACCCCGCACACGCTCACCTCGGCCGCCGCGCTCGGCGCCGCCCTGGACCGCGCCGCGAGCGAGGGATTCGCCCTGGTGGAGCAGGAGTTGGAGGCGGGGCTGCGCTCGCTGGCCGTACCGGTCAGGGACCGGAGCGGGCGGGCCGTCGGTGCCCTGAACGTCGCCCTGCACGCCGGACCGGAGTCGCCCGAGCACACCCGGGACACCGTGCTGCCCGCCCTCCGCGCGAGTGCCGCCCGCATCGAGGCCGACCTGGCCGTCGCGTTCGCCGACGCTCCGGTACAGACCGGCTGACCGCCACCACCTGACGGTGTGACTACGGGACGGGAAGCGCCTGCTCGGCCCAGATCGTCTTCCCCGTGCCGGTCGGGCGGGTGCCCCAGCGGTCGGTGAGCTGGGCGACGAGGAGGAGGCCGCGGCCGCCCTCGTCGTAGGTGCGGGCCCGGCGCAGATGTGGCGAGGTGCTGCTGGCGTCGGAGACCTCGCAGATGAGGGCGCGGTCGCGGATGAGCCGGAGCTGGATGGGGGCGCCGCCGTAGCGGATGGCGTTGGTGACCAGTTCGCTGACGACGAGCTCGGTGACGAAGGCGGCCTCGTCGAGCCCCCACGCCGTGAGCTGCTCGGTGGCGTACTGCCGGGCGGTGGCCACCACCGCGGGATCGGCGGGCAGGTCCCAGACGGCGACCTGCCCGGTGTCCAGGCCGCGGGTGCGGGCCAGCAGCAGGGCCACGTCGTCGGCGGGGCGCTCCGGGAGAAGAGCCCTGAGTACGTTGTCGCAGGCGTCCTCCAGGTTCCTGGCCGGGGCCGCCAGGGCGGCGCACAGTGCGGCGGTGCCCGCGTCCACGTCGAGGTCGCGGGCCTCCACGAGCCCGTCCGTGTAGAGGGCGAGTACCGCGCCCTCGGGCACGTCCAGCTCGGTGGACTCGAACGGCAGGCCGCCGACGCCGAGCATCGGCCCCGCGCTCACCTCGACGACCTCGACGGTTCCGTCCGGGAACAGCACGACGGGCGGCGGGTGCCCCGCGGAGGCGATCGTGCAGTGCTGGGACACCGGGTCGTACACGGCGTACAGACAGGTCGCGCCGATCTCGGCGCCCACCCCGCTGTCGTCGGCCGCCAAGTGCTCGACCAGATCGTCCAGGTGGGTCAGCAGCTCGTCCGGGGGCAGGTCGACATCGGCCAGCGTCCATACCGCCGTACGCAGCCGGCCCATCGTGACGGAGGCGTGGATGCCGTGTCCGACGACGTCTCCGACGATCAGTGCCACCCGCGTGCCGGACAGCGGGATCACGTCGAACCAGTCGCCGCCGACGCCCGCCTGGGACAGCGCCGGAAGGTACCGGGAGGCGAACTCGACCGCGGCCTGGCCCGCCACCGCCTGGGGCAGCAGGCTGCGCTGGAGGGCCAGCGCGGTCGTGTGCTCCTTGGTGTAGCGGCGGGCGTTGTCCACGCAGACCGCGGCGCGGGCGGCCAGCTCCCGTGCGAGCGACACGTCGTCCTGGTCGAAGGGGTCGGGGCTCTGCGGGGTGAGGAGCCGTACGAAGACCGACACCCCGAGCGTCGTACCGCGTGCCACCAGCGGTACGGCCATCAGGGAGAAGTCGACGTTGTCGCTCTCCCGCAGTCTGGCGGAGCGGCCGTCGTGCCGTGCGACCCAGTCGTCGAGGTCCGCCTCGCCGGTTCTGGTGAGCACCGCGTGGCCGGTGGCCAGCGCGCGGGCCGGCGGCGAGGAGGGCGGATAGACGTCCGCGGTGCCCAGACCGATCGCCGCCTCGGGCACCCCGGCGGTGAGGGAGTGGTGGGCGACGCGGCGCAGCTCCAGATCGTCGCCCACCGGGCCGACGGCGGGTTCCTCGCCCTGGAGCACCGAGTCCAGCAGGTCCACGCTGACGAAGTCCGCCAGCCGGGGCACCGCAAGTTCTGCCAGCTCCCGGGCGGTGTGGATCACGTCCAGCTTGGTGCCGATGCCGGTGGCGGCCTTGTTCAGCAGGGCGAGCCGCTCTTTGGCCCCGTGCTGCTCGCTGCTGTCGAACGCGGCCAGCGCGACCCCGAGCAGCTGCCCCGAAGGGTCGCGCAGCGGCCACATCTCGGTGTTCCAGGCGTGCATCCGCATCCCGGAGGGCGCGCGGGTCCAGCTCTCGTAGTGCACCGGTTGTCCGGTCTCGACGACCTGCCGGAGGTGGCTCAGGAAGCCTCGGCTGTGCTCCGCGTCCTCCACGGTGTCGGGGAAGAAGCGGCCGGTGAACTCCGTCTCCGGCCGGCCCATGATCCGGCACGCCGTGTCGTTCATCCGCAGATACCGCTGTCCGGTGTCGAAGATCGACATCGATATCGACGCCTGCCGGAACGCCAGCTCACCCAGCACACGACGCTCGTCGTCCGGCGCCGCGGAGATCACATATCCCCCCGGCTCCCCCTTGGCGCCCCGCAGCGGGCACACCCGCAGGGCCAGCTCCGTCCGCCGCCCGTCCCGACGCCGTACGGTCACCACCGCGCCGCCGCACGTCCGCAGCTCCCGCCGGACCGCGTCGGCGTCCCCGTCCACCAGCTCCGACACCGGCCGTCCGGTGATCTCCTCCGCCGTATATCCCGTCAGCAGGCGAGCCCCCTGGCTCCAGCCCGTGACGACTCCGTGTGCGTCGACCACCGCCATGGCGTCACCGGCCGCGCTCTCCCGCCCCGCATCGCCCGGCAATATCACCATATGTACAAGAATGATGCGATCGGTCAGCGGCATCAACCCAAGGGCCGGGGCGGCACGCAGCTGCCGCTCGCCGCCCGGGGCGGCGGCTTCGGCCTGGTCGGCCTGACCGAACGCGTCACCGCGCTCGGCGGCGAACTGCGCACCGGCCCGAGCCCCGACGACGGCTGGGAGGTCGTGGCCCTGCTGCCGGCCGCGGGGCCGGGCGTGAACGTCTACGCCTGACGGGGGCGGCTGTCGCCGGGCACGTCCACCCGGGCCGCCAGCCCGGCGATCAGCAGCTCGATGCCGTAGTCGAACTCGGCGTCGTGGTCGCCGACGGCCAAGTAGGGCGCGACGGCGGCCAGCAGAGGGTCGCCCGTTGCCGTGATCTCCTCCATCCGCTGCTCGGCGTGACCGGGTTCCCAGGTGCCCAGGGAGATGGCGTGGCCCAGTTCCCGCATGATCGTGCCGACGATGTACGCGGCGTAGCTGCGCAGCGCGTGGACCGCTTCCTCCGGCGGAAGTCCGAGGTCGGTGAAGCCGGCCAGTGCGGAGCGGATGGTCTCCAGGGCCGCCGGTGACTTCGTCGGCCTGGTCAGGACCAGGGGAAAGGCTTTGGGGTGCCGGAGCGCGGTGGCCCGGAAGGCGGTCGCGTGCGCCCGTACGCGATCCTGCCAGGGGCCGGTGTCCGACGCCGAGAAGTCGACCTCGGCGAGCAGCGCCTCGGCGACGCCGTCGAGCAGCGCCTCCTTGTTGGGGACGTGGTTGTAGAGCGACATCGCCTCGACGCCGAGCTCGGTGGCGAGCTTCCGCAGCGAGAAGGAGTCGGGCCCGTCCCGGTCGATCATCGTCACCGCCGCGGCGATCACCTTGTCGCGCGTCAGGCCGAGCCGTCTGCCGCGGCCGGTGCCCTGGGCCTTCATCTGGTCACTCTCCCCTGTGCGCGTGCCTGTGCGCATGCCGTGGTCAGGGCGATCCTGCCAGACGCCGGACATGACTTACACCGCAAGTCCAGCGTCGCGAAGAACCGCGACCATCACGCCCGCCCCGCCGAGCCGTACCGACGCGGGGATCCCGGCCCGGCGATCTTCTCGACTCACGATCCGGTGCTGTACGAGAGGGCGCGGGCGCAGGCGCAACGACCGCGCGGAGCGCCGTACGGCCGTGGTGTTCTCGGCCGTGTGAAGTAGGCGCGAACCCGTCGCCCGCGACCGCGGATTCGGCGAGTCGCCGAACGCCTCACCGCCGTACGCCCCATGCTGACCCGGGTGGGCGGTCCCCGGACGTCCGGGAGCGGCCGTCCCCATACGCCGGTCCCGTGCCGCCCCGGAACCTATGGAGAACCATGGACGCCGACAGCAACCACCGCGACGACGCCCACCGCGACGCCCCCGTCCAGGCTCGCGCCGCCGCGCTCCTGCGCCGCCCGATGCTGTGGCTGGTGCCCACCGTCCTGACCGGGCTGCTCGCGCTGCTGCTGTCGCTGCTCTACATGGGCGGCATCGTCAACCCGAACCAGCACCTGCACGATCTGCCCATCGGCATCGTCAACGCCGACACGGGCACACCGCTGCCCGGCCAGAAGCAGAACGTGGGCACGCAGGTCACCGAGGCCGTCATCTCCGGCGACCCCTCGGGCAAGGCGGGCTGGCGCCGGCTCACCCAGGCTCAGGTCCAGGCGCAGCTGTCCTCCGGCAAGATCTACGGCGCCCTGGTCATTCCCCCGGACTTCACCACCTCCGTCGCGGCGCTCACCACCGCGAACGCCACGACCCGGCCGAAACTGACGGTGCTGACCAACCCCGGCATGGGCAGCCTGGGTTCGTCACTGGCGAGCCGGATCACCACGGCGGCCGCCCAGCAGGCCTCCACGACCATCGGCAAGCAGCTGACGGCGGCGCCCGCCGCCGCGCAGGCCGACTCCACCACGCGTCTGCTGCTGGCCGACCCGGTCCAGGTCATCACCGCGGTCGGCCACCCCATCGGCGAGCACAGCGGCCTGGGGCTGAGCGCGTTCTACTACACCCTGCTGCTCGTGCTGGCCGGCTTCATGGGCGGCAACCTCATCAGCACCGGCGTGGACACCGCCCTCGGCTACGCGGACAGCGAGATCGGCCCCTGGCACACCCGCCGCCCCACCGTGCCCATCAGCCGTACCCAGACGCTGCTGCTGAAGATGGTCATGACCGCCGGGATCACCGTGCTCACGACCACGCTGGTCATGCTGGCCACCATCTCGATCCTCGGCATGGACGCCTCGCATCTGCCGCTGCTGTGGATCTACTCCTACTGCGCGAGCCTCGCGGTCGGCCTGGGCGTCCAGGCCATCAACGCCGCCTTCGGCGGGATCGGGCAGCTGGTGTCCATGTTCGTGTTCATCGTGCTGGGCCTGCCGTCGTCGGGCGCCACCGTCCCGCTCCAGGCCGTCCCCGGCTTCTACCGCTTCCTGTCGATCTTCGAGCCGATGCGGCAGCTCAGCGACGGAGTGCGCGCCATCCTCTTCTTCGACGCCCGCGCCGACGCCGGTCTCTCCCGCGCCTGGATCATGATCGCGATCGGTTCCGCCCTCGCCCTCCTCTTCGGCTTCGCGATGACCCGCTACTACGACCGCAAGGGCCTGCACCGGCTGACTCCGCAGCCCGCCTGACAGCTGTGCTGAGACGGGGGCGGGCGAGCGATCAGGAGACCCGCACAGGGAGGGAGCGGTGGCCGTTGGAGATGAAGGAGTCCACTGGCCGCAAATCCTCCTGGGGGACGGCGAGTTGGAGGTCCGGGAACCGCTCGAAGAGTGCGGGGAGCGCGATCCGGGCCTCCAGGCGGCCCAGCGGGGCGCCGAGGCAGTGGTGCACGCCGTGGCCGAAGGCGAGGTGTTCCTTGTCGGCGCGGGTGACGTCGAAGCGGTCGGCGTCCTTTCCGTGCCGCTCGGGGTCGCGTCCGGCGGCGGCGTACGCGACGAGAATGGCCTCGCCCTTGCCGATGAACGCCCCTTCCGGACCGCCCAGTTCGGCGATGTCGAGGTCCTCCACGGCATACCTCAGCGGCAGGCTGGCGACCGGCGCGTCGACCCGCAGTGTCTCCTCGACCACGTCCTCCCACGAGGCCCGGCCGTCCCGCACCGCCGCGAGCTGCTCGGGATGGGTGAGCAGAGCGTGGACGGCGTTGTCGATGAGGTTGACCGTGGTCTCGTGCCCCGCGCTGATCATCAGCACCAGGGTGTCGAGCAGTTCCTGCTCGCTCAGCCGGGTGTCGCCCTCCTCGTCGCGGGCCGCGATCAGGCCGGTGGTCAGGTCGTCACCGGGCGACTCCCGCTTGGCGGCGACGAGTTCGGCCAGGACGACGTACAACCGCTCGTACGCGGCGGTCATCTCACCCGGGTCGGCGGAGGTGTCGAAGAGGCGGTCCACCAGCCGTCGCAGCTCGGGTCCCCGCTCCTCGGGCAGGCCGAACAGCTCACTGATCACCTGGATCGGCAGCGGGTAGCAGAACTCCTCGCGCAGATCGACGGCCCGGGACCCGCGCCCGGCCTCCTCGATCCGGTCCAGCAGCTGCGCGGTGATCTCCTCGATACGTGGCTGGAGCGCGGCCGTCCGGCGTGCGGTGAACGCCTTGGAGACCAGAACGCGCAGGCGTTTGTGCTCGCCGCCGTACGTGGTGAACATGTTCCGTACGGCGACCCAGGTGAACAGCGGCCACTCCGGCGTGATCTCTCCGCGGGCGAACCGGGGCCAGTGCTGCCGGGCGTCCTTGGACACCCGGGGATCGGTCAGCAGCCGCTTGAGCAACTCCGGACTGCTCACCGCCCAGGCCTCCACACCACCGGGCAGCGCCACCCGCGTCACCGGCCCGGCCTCGCGGATACGGGCGGCTTCTCGGTGAATGTCGCGCCCGGTCGCGTCGATCACTAAGGGACTTGGATTTCCCACGAGGAGCCTCCCTGGCCCGCGAACGTCGATACGGCACGTCACGCTACGCGAGGGTACGGTGCCTCAGCGAGACCGCCTGGGCGTCCGGTGCGTACTAGGGCAACTTCCCGCCACGTACGGGGGTAACTCCCCTGCGCGTACAGGCCAGTCGGTGAGGGGTGTGGTGCTCGGAAATTGCGGAAGGAAATTGCGGAAGTTCCGCGACGCGCGCAGTCTGAAGGTAGTGCACCCTGCCCTGCGACCCTGAGGGTGGCGGGCGGTGCGGAGGAGGATCGTCATGACGCACTATGCCGCCCCTTCCTCTCCGAAGGGGAAAGGCCTCCATATTTCCCTGGACGTGTCCCGCGACTGGCCGTTGCTGGCTTCCGCGGTAACTGCCTTTCTCAGCTTCCTCATGCTCTTCGTTCCCTGGATATCGGGCTACGTCAGTCCCAACGCCTTCGGTACAGGGATGCAGGCGGCTGGACCCGCACTGATCATCGTCATGGTGACCGCCGTCCTCGCGCTGGAATTCATGGCTCTGGCGGTGGACCGGAAATACGAGCCCGTGGCTCTGATTCCCGCGAGCTGTCTTCTGGTGGTCTACATCATGAAGCTCGGCGACGTGGGCGACCTGATCAACTTCAATCAGCAAGTCACCGGGATAAGTGTGGGCTCCATCGGGGTCGGTCTCTGGCTCGGTTTCTTTTTCGCCCTGGCAACCTTGATATTTCTCATTCTGTCCCTGGTGCTGGCCGCGAGGGCGCGACCGGGGCAAGCGTCCCGGCAGTCCCCGCCACCGCCCCCCGCGTATCCGCCGCGGCCACCTACGGAGTAGCCGCGAGGAGTTTTGAGGCGATGCCCGCCTTGAGCGGTAGGCAGGTCTCGCTACGCCGTTCGGCGCGGGCGCAACCGCAACCGCCGCCGGCGCGGTTCCTGGTCCGGGAGCCAGCCGAAGGTGAGGCAGCTGCCGATGGCTCCGAGCAGGAGGCCGATGAGGAAGCCGCCGAGGTTGGAGGTGAGCCAGGTACCGAGGGAGAGCAGGATGCCGAGGAGGGAGTAGAAGAGTCGCTGGGCCGGGTTGAAGAGGATCAGCAGTCCGCACAGGAGCATCAGGGTGGGGAGCAGATAGCCCGCCAGGCCCTGCATGCCGATGTGCATGACGACCTTCAGGGACGCCTTCTCGGTGAGGAGGATCTCCGCCCCGGCCAGAGTGAGCAGCAGCCCGCCCCAGAAGGGGCGGTGCGCGCGCCACTGCCGGAAACCGGATCGCAGGTTCCGGACGGAGGACATCAGCAACCCGAGTCGCTGAAGCGGAGCTTGAGACCGGGGAGCTTGAACACCGCTGCCGTGGTCGCGTAGTTGGTCTGCCGCAGGTTCCCGATGTGCACGGTGTCGGCCTGCTGGCTGAACACTCCCTTGGGGCCCTGGACTCCGGCCTTGTCGAGTGTGCTGGCGTCGTTGCCGATCTCGATGTTGCCGAAGGACGCGTCGCCCGACAGCTCCGTCGAGTCGGTGGTGAGGTGGCTCGCCTCCACCTTGTCCGCTCCACTGCCCGCCGTGATGAGCAGGTTCGTACCGCCCAGGTCGACGCTCTGGCACAGCTTGGTGAGCGTCGCGCTCTTGATCGCGGAGGTGACGATCAGGACCTGGCCGCCGGTGTCGCCGGCGTTCGGGCTGTCGTCCGCCATGTTGTCGAGGCCGCCGAACTGCTCGAAGCCCGTGCCGTTGAGCTCCGTTGCGGTGACCGTGAACGGCATGCCGGAGATGGCGAACTGGACGCCGAGCGCGCCCTGGGCGGTGAGGATCATCAATCCCGCGGCGATCGCGGTGGCGGGCACCGCCATCACGGCGGCGCGGCGCAGGCGAACCCGCCCGCGTCTGTCCGGACTGTCGGCGGCTGAACCGCTTTCTGTGTTCTCTGGGGTCTCGGGGCTGGAACCGTTGGACGCCGTGGCGTCCGAGGACGAGGCCATGTCTGCTCCCTGGGCATGTTCGATGCGGGTAGGGGTCCAGTGGCCCGTTGTCCTGGCGCGGACAGCGGCTGCCGCGCACGCCTCCTCGCCTCTCCCGGCTCGGGCAAGGGCTTTCTGGTTACGCAGCAGTAGCCGCCGAGGAAGTTACCCGGGGTTACATTCACGGGTCAAGGGACTTGTGGGAAAAGGGTGTTGGTTGTGTCGCACCTGTGAGTACGGCATGGCGACAGGGCCGCGTTGACCTTCAACTTCCTTGCTACGCCTTGACGTTGACCATTCATCAGGTCTACAACTCTCCCTTGTTTCCCATGGATCCGTGGCGCCGGATCCATTGCGCGACGCGCAGGTCACCTCCCGGCCCCCACCCCTTCCCGGGGCATGCCGTGACACGTCTGAACGCGCGGAGCGCCACCTCGTCCCACCCCCCACCCCGCGGCACCGGCACGGTCGCCTTCCCCCCTGGGCCGTGCCCGGTCGCCCGGCTGTCGCTGCCGGCCCGTGGCGCACGGAGAAGGCGCCACGGACCGGCAGCGGTCTCTCCGTTCACCCCCGCACACGCATGTCCCGCACGCACACCTGCGTCAAGGCACCCCACACCCCCCTTCGGAGAAGAGGCACCCCCATGCGTACTCGATCCCTCCTTGCCCTTGTCGGCGTCGTCGCGGCCCTCTCGGTGTCCGCGACCGTCCCCGCCTCCGCGGCCGACACCCCGGTGCTCACCACCGGCAGCGCCGGCGGAACCGCCGTGGCCACCGGTGACGTCCTCAGTGCCTCGCTGGCGAGCGGCACCGCGGCCACGCTCTACTCCAGCAGCACCGGCACGAGCGGCGTCTCCTGCTCCGCGTCGACCTTCACCGCCACCGTCACCGACAACCCGGCGGCCCCCGGTACGGCGACCGAGTCGCTCACCGGGCACACCTTCGACAGCAGTACTTGCACCAGCAACGTCGTCGGCGTGCTCGGCGTCACCAGCATCACGGTCGACAACCTGCCGTACACCACCACGGTGGCCTCCGACGGCACCGTCACCGTCACTCCGGCCGCCGGCTCCGTCATCCAGACCACGGTCAAGCTGCGCACCCTGCTGGGCAGCATCACCTGCGTCTACCAGGCGTCCAGCCTGTCCGGCACGGCGAGCAACACGGACAACAGCATCGCCTTCACCAACCAGCAGTTCGCGAAGACCTCCGGCTCGTCCCTGTGCTTCAGCAGCGGCTACTTCACCGCCAAGTACGCGCCCGTACAGGACACCAGCCAGTCCGGCAGCCCGTCGGTCTACGTCAACTGACCGATTCGAGGCCTGAGTTCAACTCGGCCTTCGGGCCCGGTCGATTCAGCGGCGGCGCCGGAGTGAGACGGCGGCGCCCGCGGTGAGAAGCAGCGCCGCGGTTCCCCCGGCGATGAGGGGGAGCGCGGCGCTGCTGCCGCCCGATGTGCTGTCGGCGGCCGGCGCCAGGTGATCCGGCGCGGTCGCCTCGGCCTGTGACGTGGTCGCCGGCGTCGGCGAGGCGGTCGTCGGTGACGGCGAAGCCTTCGTCGGCGTGGGCGTGGGTTCCTGCTCGGCCGGTGCCGTCGTCTCCTGGGCGCCCTCGGCGCTCGTCCCCGCCTGCCGTGTGGGCGTCGGCGTCGCGCGCCCGCCCGACATCACCACGTCCGAGCACGAGTAGTACGTATCCGTCGTGCTCGAGTTCTGCCAGATCGTGTAGAGCATCTGACGGCCGGTCCGGTCGGACGGCAGCGTGGCCTTGATGCGGTAGGCGCCGTTCACCAGAGCCGGGTCGGTGGCCGTGGCGAACGGCTGCGCCGGCAGGTCGGACCACTTCAGGGGCCGGGCCGGGTCGTAACCCGGCTTGGTCAGATACAGCTTGAAGGTCCCCGTGTGCGGAATCGTCGAGCTGTACGTGAGGGTGAAGGTGCCGCCGGGAGTGAGCCGGGTCGACGGCCAGTCCGCGCGGGCGAGGTCGAGGCCCTTGTAGGCGGCGAGGCCCCCGCTGCACAACTGCCCGTCGGGGATCACCTGGCGGTCCCTGCCGTTGACGCCGGCCACCCGGAGGTTGTCCCAGGCGGTGAAGGGCGCGCCGTTCGCGGCGATCGCCGCCTTGCAGGCCGCGGTCCGGATCAGGCTGCCGCCCTCGGGCGAGCACGCCGCCACCCGGCTGACCGGATACGTCGGCGCGCCGTGCGCCTGGGCGGGTCCCGCGGCCCAGGTCGCGAGGAGCAGCGGAGCCGCCACGGCGACAGCGGCCGCGGTGGCGGTGCGGTAGGCGGTCATCCGGTGGGTCTCCTCGGTACGTCGGCGAAGCGGATCGGGATTCCGCCGCCATGGCTGAGCGCCGTCAGGCGGAAGCCACCGCGCGCGGCATGGACGTACTCCTCGCCCGGGGCACCGTGAAGTACGGGTCCGCGCGGCCGTACGTTCAGAGCGGGGGCGCGGTGCCGTACGGCACCCCCGCGATAGGTGCGAAACGGAACCTTCCGGCGAACTGGCCGCATACGAGGGTCGGATACCAGCCAGATCGAGGGTTTCCCCTATATCTCTCTTACCTGCTCTTTGCCTATCGTTCGAGCACAGCCGACCCACAGGTAACCCCTCACCGGGTCGTACGCGCATGGCCGGCCACCGCGCCGCTTTCTGGTTCTGCACCCCCCGCCGCTTCGACGACGAAGCGAATCGACCGCTGCTCCGCATCGCACCGCGCTGCCCGGAGCCGGCCCCGAAAGGCAAGCCCTTGCGTCTCTCCCCCACCCGCGACGCCCGACGGAAGCTGATCTCCGTCGCCGCGATATCCGCCGCCCTGCTGGCCGGAATGACCACCACGGTGGCCGCTCAGACGTCCACGTCCCCCGCTGCCCCCACCTCCACCTCTACGGAGAAGGCGGACGTCACTCCCGCCGCGCAGGCCGCCGCCGCGCCCGCCGAGCGCCTGATCGTCGGCTACAAGTCCGGCGCCGCCGAGGCGAAGTCCAACAAGGCCGCCGACGCCGACGCCGTGGCGAAGGGCAAGAAGGCGGGCGAGGACCTCGACTTCCAGCGCCGTCTCGGCACCGGTGCCGCCCTGGTCGACCTCGGCGCCGAGCTCAAGAAGGCGGACGTCGCCGACGTCATTGCGCAGTACCAGGCCGACCCGCAGGTCGCGTACGTCGTCCCCGACCGGCTGAACAAGCCGCAGGCGGACCCGAACGACACCGAGTACAGCAAGCAGTGGGACCTGTTCGAGTCCACGGCGGGCATGCGCGTCCCGGGTGCCTGGTCCACCTCCACCGGCAGCGGCGTGACCGTCGCCGTCATCGACACCGGTTACGTGGCGCACTCCGACGTCGCCGCGAACATCGTCGGCGGCTACGACTTCATCTCCGACACGGCGGTCTCGGTCGACGGCGACGGACGCGACAGCAACCCGGCCGACCCGGGCGACTGGTACGCGACCGACGAGTGCGGCACCGGCACCGGCTCCAGCAGCTCCTCCTGGCACGGCACCCACGTCGCGGGCACCATCGCCGCCGTCACCAACAACAGCAAGGGCGTCGCGGGCATCGCGTACAACGCGAAGATCTCCCCGCTGCGCGTCCTCGGCAAGTGCGGTGGCTACGACTCCGACATCATCGACGCCATCACCTGGGCGTCCGGCGGCACGGTGTCCGGCGTCCCGGCCAACACCAACGTCGCCAAGGTCATCAACATGAGCCTCGGCGGCTCCGGTGCCTGCACCTCCGCCACCCAGACCGCCATCAACGGCGCCGTGAACCGCGGTACGACGGTCGTCGTCGCGGCGGGCAACGACAACGACAACGCCTCCAAGTACTCCCCGGCGAGCTGCAGCAACGTCATCACCGTCGCCGCGACCGGCCGCAGCGGCTCCCGGGCCTCGTACTCCAACTACGGCTCGATCGTGGACATCTCGGCCCCGGGCGGCGACATGAGCACCGCCACCGCCAACGGCATCTACTCCACGCTCAACTCCGGCACGAAGACCGCGTCCACGGAGTCGTACGCGTACTACCAGGGCACCAGCATGGCCACCCCGCACATCGTCGGCCTCGTGGCGCTGATGAAGTCGGCGAACCCGTCGCTGACCCCGGCGCAGATCGAGTCGGCCATCAAGACCAACGCCCGTGCCCTGCCCGGCACGTGCTCCGGCGGCTGCGGCGCCGGTCTCGCGGACGCGACCAAGACCGTCCAGGCGGTGGCGACGAGCGGCGGCTCCACCGGCGGCACCACCTTCTCCAGCACCGCGGCCGTCTCCATCCCGGACGCCGGCTCCGCCGTCGAGTCCCCGATCACGGTCAGCGGCCGCAGCGGCAACGCGCCCTCCACCCTCCAGGTCGGCGTCGACATCACCCACACCTACCGCGGTGACCTGGTGATCGACCTGGTCGCCCCGGACGGTTCGACCTACCGCCTGAAGTCCTCCAGCACCTCGGACTCCGCGGACAACGTCAGTGCCACGTACACGGTCGACGCCTCCAGCGAGACGGCGAACGGCACCTGGAAGCTCCGCGTCCAGGACACGGCCGCGCAGGACACCGGCACGATCAACAGCTGGAAGCTGACCTTCTGACCCAGCCGACCTGCTGAGCTCTACGGGGGGAGGGGCCGTCCGGCGCGGAATCGCGTCGGCCGGCCCCTTCTGCTCAGCCGGTACGGTGAGCCGCATGCCCGAGACCAGCGAGTCCAGTGAGACCGGCGACCCCAGCGTGATCCTCAGCAACACAGTGGGTTCGTTCCCCTGGAGCGTGCTGGCCGAGCGGCATCCGGCGCTCATCCGCAAGGTGCGGGACGCCTTCCCGTACGGCCCCGAACAGCACCGCGCGCTCGACGCCCTGCTGAAGAGCGGCTCCGAGGGCGTCATCGAACCCCTCGGAGCCGAAGCGGAGGACCGCGAGCAGTGGGAGACCTGGGGGCTGGAGTACTTCGGCCGCTCCTGGTTCGACGTGCCCTTCCTGTGGTCCGAGAGCTACTTCTACCGCCAACTCCTGGAAGCCGTAGGCTACTTCGCCCCGGGACCGTGGAAGGGCATCGACCCCTTTCGCCCCTTCAAACTCGCGGAGCTGGACACCCCCGAGGCGGACGAGGAACTCGCCGCACTCGACGAACTCGCCCTCCGGCCGGCCGAGGACCAGGAGGAGGCGCTGCTGCACGGCTCACTGTGGGGCAACCGTGCGGACCTCGGCTTCAGCCTGGCGGGCGGGGTGGGGGAGCAGGCCGACTTCCAACTCGTCGCGAACGACAGCGAGTTGCTCCGCTCGATGTTCGCCGGCGGCACCCTCTGCCTGGTCGCGGACAACGCGGGCCGGGAACTCATCCCCGACCTGCTCCTGATCGACCACCTGCTCCGCCACGGCCGCGTCGAGCGGGCCGTCCTTCACGTGAAGCCGTACCCGTACTACGTCTCGGACGCCACGACGGCGGACGTGATCGACGCGTTGCGCCGCCTGACCGCCGCGAAGGGAGCGGCAGGTGAGTCGGGCCACCGCCTCTGGTCGGCCATGGCCGACGGCCGTCTCGCGCTCCGGGCGCACCCCTTCTCCTGCGCCCCGCTGCCGTACGCCGACATGCCCGACGACCTGCGCCAGGAGTTCGCGGCGGCCGACGTGACCGTCATGAAGGGCGACCTGAACTACCGCCGCCTCATCGGCGATCGCCTCCGCCCCGCCACCACGCCGTTCGCGGTCCCCACCGCGTACTTCCCCGGCCCGGTGGCCGCCCTGCGCACCCTGAAGTCGGACGTGATCGTCGGCCTCGACACCCGCACCGAGGCCGCACTCGTCGCCGCCGAGGAACAGCGCTGGCGCACCAGCGGCACACACGCGCTGATCCAGGTCAGGACCTGAATACGGCGCGGTCTCAAGTCACCTGTAGCGGCAGTGACTTAAGGCCGTTGATGAAGTTCGAGACGAGACGGCGGGGAGGTCCGGCGGGCCGGAGGGACGGCAGGGCTCGCAAGGTCTCCTCGTACAGCACCCGGAGTTGCAGGCGGGCGAAGTGCGCGCCGAGGCACACGTGCGGGCCGTCGCCGAAGGAGACGTGCGGGTTCGGGCTCCGGGCCAGGTCGAGCCGGTGCGGGTCGGAGAAGACGCGTTCGTCGTGGTTGGCCGAGGCGTGGAAGACGACCACCTTGTCGCCCGCGCGGATACGCTGCCCGGCCAGCTCGGTGTCGACGGCCGCCGTACGGCGGAAGCTGAGGACAGGAGGATGCCATCGCAGCAACTCATCCACGGCTGTGCCGAGTTGGACGCGGCTCGCGCGTAGTTCCTCGTACGCGTCCGGATGCTCCGCCAGTGCCAGCAGGCCGCCGGGCGCCGCGCTGCGTACGGTGTCGTTGCCCGCGACCGTGAGCAGGAAGAAGAACATCTCCAGCTCGGCGGGGGCGAGTTCGGAGTCGGTGGCGAGGGTGGTCAGCACGTCGTCGCCGGGGTGGTTCCTCTTGTGGAGGGCCAGCTGCCGCGCGTACGCGAACATGTCCCGCAGCATCGCGGGGGAGCGCGGATTGACGGGCCGGCCACGTCCGTCGAGCACGGGTTCGCCCGCCTCGTCGGGGTCCTGGTAGCCGATGACGCGCTGCGTCCAGTGCAGCAGCAGCCCCCGGTCGCGCTCCGGCACGCCGAGCAGGTCGGCGAGGTTCAGCAGGGCGTAGTCGTCGGTGACGGTGGCGACAAGGTCGCAGGTGCCGTCGCCCGCGCGGGCCCTCTCCACCGCCCGCCCGAGCAGCGTACGGGCCCGCTCGCGCGCGACCGACTCGAAGTGGTCGACGCGCCGCGGCGTGAACGCCCGGCTGATCAGACGCCTCAACCGGCCGTGATCCGGAGGGTCCTGATTGAGCATCATGCGTCGGATGAACGGCAGATCGTCCGGGTCGGGATCGCGGATCTGGGTCGCTCCGAGATACGAGGAGTACGTGGCCGAGTCCTTCAGCACCCGGACCACGTCCGCGTGCCGGGTCACCGCCCAGAACCCGGGTCCCGCCGGCCAGCCGAGCACCTCGGGCTCGTGCTGCCAGGCGACCGGGTGATGGTCACGGAGCGTGCGGTACGCGGCGTGGGGGACCCCGTCGGCGTACCGCCGAGGATCGAAGACGTCCGGCACGGCCGGCGCGGTCTGCCGTGCGACGCTCACGCCCGCTCGCCCTGGTGCCCGCCGTCATTGCGGAGGAAGGCCTCCACGACGCGGATCAACTCCAGCGGGGTCTCGTCCATCGCGTAGTGGCCCGCCCCGAGCAGCTCGTGCACCTCGCCGCCCGGATACCAGCACTGCCAGGTCTCCCGCATCAGGCCCGCCGAGAGCGCGGGATCCAGCGTGCCCGTCACGGCCAGCGCGGGCACCCCGGCCCCCTCGACCTCGGCATGGAAGTCCTCCCCGGCCCAGGAGTCCAGCCAGGCACGGAACGCCTTCGCGTCGCTCAGGGCGATCGAGCGCGTGACCATCCGGTCGAGCCAGACCGCGGGACGGCGGTTGCCGGTCGTGAAGTCGATGATGGCGCGCCGGTTCTCCGGCTTGTGCGCGGCGTCGGCGAAGAGTTCCCACTGATCCGCGGGCATCGGCAGCCCCGACGCGGGCACCGGCGAGACGCCGACCAGACGGCGCAGCCGGTCCGGGGCGAGGGCCAGCAGGCGCTGGGCCACGGCACCGCCCATCGAGTGACCGATCACCGAGAACCGCTCCCAGCCGAGCCGGTCAGCCAGCTCGACGACATCGGCGGCGGCCTCGGCGGTCGTGTACGCGCCGACCGCGTCCTTCGCTTCCCCGTAGCCGCGCAGATCGACCAGCGCGTACTGGAACGTCTCGCGGTCGAGATCCGGCAGCACCGCCGCGAACGCGGACCGGTCGGCGAACCAGCCGTGCACGGCGAACACCTTGTGGGCGCCGTCGCCGTGCACTTCATGGGGGAGCACGAAGGAGGTCATGCGACCACGGTGACCGGGCGGGCGCGGGTCGGCAAGGGGGAGGACGACTGAGCAGCCCGCTTGTTCGCCCCCGCCGCCCCTACCCGTCCCATCCCTGGGGGCTGCGCCCCCAGACCCCCGCTAAAGATTGCGCAGTTCCCCGCGCCCCTAAAAGGGGCGCGGGGAACTGCGCAATCTTTTAGGCGCACGCCCACCCACCCGCGCCCGACATACAGGCCCGTCTTTTAGGGGCGCGGGGAACTGCGCGACCAGCCCCCACCCACCCGCAGCCAAAGAACCGGCGGCCGTTGCCCCTACACCCGGCCTTCGCGCGCGCCTTTCGCATCGATTCACGCGATGGTGTGATCATGTCCCGGCTCGCGGATGTCGCCGGAGGGCCCTGGGTAGGGCCCCGGCCATGACGCAGCCGTTCGAACTCCCGCACTTCTACATGCCGTATCCCGCGCGGCTGAACCCGCATCTCGACGAGGCGCGGGCCCATTCCGTCGAGTGGGCCCGCGGAATGGGCATGCTGGAGGGCTCCGGCATCTGGGAACAGTCCGACCTCGACGCGCACGACTACGGACTGCTGTGCGCGTACACGCACCCCGACTGCGACGGGCCCGCGCTCTCCCTCATCACCGACTGGTACGTGTGGGTCTTCTTCTTCGACGACCACTTCCTGGAGACCTTCAAACGCAGCCAGGACCGCGACGGCGGCAAGGCCTACCTGGAGCGGCTGCCCCTCTTCATGCCGCTGGACCTCTCGACTCCCGTGCCGGAGCCGGAGAATCCGGTCGAGGCGGGCCTCGCCGATCTGTGGGCTCGTACGGTGCCCTCGATGTCGATGGCGTGGCGCGAGCGGTTCGCCGTCTCCACCGAGCATCTGCTGAACGAGTCGCTGTGGGAGCTCTCCAACATCAACGAAGGGCGGATCGCCAACCCCGTCGAGTACATCGAGATGCGCCGCAAGGTGGGCGGCGCCCCCTGGTCCGCGGGACTCGTCGAGTACGCGACCTCCGAAGTGCCCGCCTCCGTCGCCGAAGCCAGGCCCTTGCGGGTGCTCATGGAAACCTTCTCCGACGGTGTGCACCTGCGCAACGACCTCTTCTCCTACCAGCGGGAGGTCGAGGACGAGGGCGAGCTCAGCAACGGCATCCTCGTCCTGGAGACCTTCTTCGGCTGCACCACCCAGGAGGCCGCCGAGACCGTCAACGACATCCTCACCTCGCGGCTCCACCAGTTCGAGCACACGGCCCTGACCGAAGTACCCGCGCTGGCCGTGGAGAAGGGCCTCACCCCGGACGAGGTCACCGCGGTCGCCGCGTACACCCGGGGCCTGCAGGACTGGCAGTCGGGCGGCCACGAGTGGCACCTGCGCTCCAGCCGCTATATGAACGAGGGAGCCCTGGAGGCGGAGCGGCCCTTCGGCGTCGCCGCGTTCGGCACGTCCGCCGTCGACATCGGTGCCCTGCTCTCGGCGGCCGGTGCGGAGCGGCTGCGTTCGTACACCCATGTTCCCTTCCAGAAGGTCGGCCCCTCTCGACTCCCCGACTTCTACATGCCGTTCGAGGTGACGCTCAGCCCGCATCTGCCGGGCGCCCGCGACCGTCTCACCGGCTGGATGCACGCCATGGGCATGCTCCAGGAGGGCGTCTGGGACGAGGACAAACTCGCCGCCTACGACCTTCCGTTGTGCGCGGCGGGCATCCACCCGGACGCGACGCCGGAGGACCTCGACGTCAGCTCCCAGTGGCTGGCCTGGGGCACCTACGGCGACGACTACTACCCGCTCGTCTTCGGCAACCGTCGCGACCTGGCCGCCGCCAGGCTGGTCACCGCGCGCCTCTCTTCCTGTATGCCCATCGACGGCGAGGAGGTCCCCGTCGCGGTCAACGGCATGGAGCGCGGCCTCATCGACCTCTGGCAGCGCACGGCCGCGGGGATGACCCCGGACGAGCGACGACAGTTCCGGGCCGCGGTCGATGTGATGACGGAGAGCTGGCTGTGGGAGCTGTCCAACCAGATCCAGCACCGCATCCCCGACCCCGTCGACTACCTGGAGATGCGCCGCGCCACGTTCGGCTCCGAGCTCACCATGAGCCTGTGCCGTCTGAGCCACGGCCGAAAGGTTCCGCCCGAGGTCTACCGCAGCGGCCCCGTCCGCTCGCTGGAGAACGCGGCGATGGACTACGCGATGCTCATGAACGACGTCTTCTCGTACCAGAAGGAGATCGAATACGAGGGCGAGGTCCACAACGGCATCCTCGTCGTGCAGAACTTCTTCGGCTGCGACTACCCGACCGCGCTCGGCATCATCCACGACCTGATGACCCAGCGCATGCAGCAGTTCCAGCACGTCGCCGCCCATGAACTGCCCATCCTGTACGAGGACTTCAAGCTCTCGCAGGAGGTGCGCGGGATCATGGAGGGCTATGTCGTGGAGCTGCAGAACTGGCTGGCCGGAATCCTGAAGTGGCACCAGGACTGCCATCGCTACGGCGCGGCGGACCTGGCCAGGCGCGCCCACGGATTCGTACCGGACAGGGTGCCCGCGCTGCCGTTCAGCCGGCCGGGGACTCCGGTATCGGCCGCTGTCTGACGCTCGCCCGGGCCGCTTCGGAGAGCTCCGCGAGGATCTCCGCGGCGGCCCGGGTGACCTCGCGGACGTCCTCGGCGAGCGTCGTGTCGGCCGTGGCGTCGGCCGTGGCGGCGCGGGCCACTTCGTGGTGCTCCTCGACGATGCGCGCGCCGAGTTGCGTGCCCCGCCAGTGCGGCAGGGTGTCGTCCCAGGGCTTCGCCAGCGCGTCGCGCAGGCTCTTCAACGCGCGGACCGCCGCCGGGAATTCGCCCGCCTCCCGCTCCATCCGGGAGAGCGTCAGGAGAGCCGAGACCCTGTCGTCGCATCTGCTCCGGAGCGGTACGTGGAGACGGTAGGCGCGCAGTGCCTGGAAGGTGTCGCCGAGCTCGGTGAACTCGTAGGCCAGCGACCGCAGTTCGAACTTGTCCGTCCTGGCCGGCCTGTTGCCGAAGGCCCGCAGGTCGATCTCGTCCAGTCCGCGGATCAGCACGGCGCGGGCCACCTCGGTCATGCCCTGCTCCCGGGCGAGGCCGGTCCAGGTGGACAGCGGCTCGTCCGAAGGGTCGGTGCCGAAGAGCGAGTCGTCGAGCCCCAGAGCCCACTCCCGCAGTTCTTCCCCGCCCGCCCCCGGCTCCGGCATGCCGCCGAGACCGCACCAGGTGTCGTACGTCGTCTCGCGGACCTCGTACAGCAGCGGCAGGTCCTCGGCCAGGCCGTGCAGACCCACCAGGACGGCGGCGAGCCGCAGTTCGTCGGTCATCGACGCCTCCGCCTCGTGCTTCAGCAGGTGGCGCAGCAGCCCCAGGTCGGTGTCCCGGCGGTCGTACTGGGCGGCGCGCAGGGCGAGCGCGCGGCGCCCCCGGTCCCGGGCCACCTCGTCCCACGACGAACCTTCTCGCAGCAGCGCCAGATCGGCACGGCCCGGTTGAAGAACCGTCTCCCACAGCGGCGGGCGGGGGTGCCGGTCGAGGAGGGCGTAGGCCCCGCCCTCCTCCGCGTTGAGCAGCAGGAACTCGGGCTCGGTGCGCATCAGCGCGGCGTGCAGCCTGCCGATCAGCTCCACGGGCGTGCGCGCGGGCAGGCCCAGTGCAGCCCGGAGTTCGTCCCGCTCGGCGTCGATCCCGTAGTACTCCCGGATCTCCTCCTCCGTCTCGGCGATCTCCGCGAGGATCTTCTCCTCGCCGTCGCTCGGCGCGAGCCCCAGGCAGTCGTGCCAGCCGGGCAGCCCGACCAGGATCTCCAGCGCCTCGTCGACACTGTCCCCGATGATCCCGGCCGAGCCCTCGGAATCGGCGTACAGCACGGAACCGTCCGCGCACACGAAATACGTACCGCCCGTGTCGTCCCCCGCTATCGGCTTCAGCGGGCCGTCCGAGGCCAGCCTGACGTCCTCGACGTGGTCCGCGCGGTCCAGGTCGAAGTTGAAGGGGAACGCGGCCAGTTCGGCCAGGTGAGGGTTCTCCTGGAGCAGCCGCAGGGCGTGATCGGTCATGTCACAGAAAGTAACAGCCGCCACTGACAACGGCGGAGTTCGCGCCCGGACGCGGCTGTCGCGAGGTCACACCGGCAGGCTCTGTCGCGCACCGGCCGCGTGGGCCACGGCGGCCCGGGCCAGCGCCCGCACGATCGGATGCGGACGTGAGCCGTCCCCGGACAGCTCCGGCTGGAAGAGGGTGGCCAAGTAGAAGGGATGGCCGGGAAGTTCGGCGATCCGCACGTGCCCGTCCTCGTCGTGCCCGCTGAAGCGCAGCCCGTGCGCGCGCAGGGTGTCGAGGTGGCGGGAGGGCCCGTACGCGCAGAAGTAGCGCTCGACCGTCCGCTCGGAGCCGATCACCGACTGGGCGAGCGAGCCCGGTTCGACGACGACCGTGGCCTCGTGGCCCACGAGGGAGCAGGTGAGCGGCTCGATGAGGAGGTCGTCGGCGTCGGGGTCGTTCTCGGCGTGCGCGACCTTCGTGAGACCGCACACGTTGCGGGCGTATTCGAGGAGCGCGTGCTGGAAGCCGCCGCACGTGCCGAGGAACGGGATGCCGTCCTCGCGTGCGGTGCGGGCCGCCGTGAGCACTCCCGCCTCACTGCGGTACGGGCTGCCGGGCAGCACCCATACGGCGTCGAAGCCGCGTACCGCCTCCTCGTCCTCGGCGTCCTCGGACGGGATCCAGTAGGCGTCCAGGACGATTCGGTCGCGGGTGGCGAGCGCGTCGAGCAGAAGCGGGATGCGGGTGTGCGAGACGACGTTCGGGGAGCGGTCGCCGACCAGGGCGATCCGGGCGGTCCGCGCCGAGCCGGCGGTGACGTCGTTCATGGAGGCGTTCGCGGTGTTCGTGGTCATGCCGTTCATCCTGGGCGCGCCCCGTAGTTCACGTCCAACGATGATTTCTGCACCCTCGATAAGCAACGCTGATGACGTGCGGCATCCTGGAGCGCATGGACCCGCATCTCCTGCGTACGTACGTCACCGTGGCGCGGCTCGCGTCCTTCTCGGAGGCCGCGCGCGAGCTCGGCTACACCCAGTCCGCCGTGTCCCAGCACATCGCCGCGCTGGAGCAGGACCTCGGCACGCCTCTGCTCACCCGCCGCCCCGTCACACCGACCGCGGCGGGCGAGCGGCTCCTCGAACACGCGGGACCGCTGCTGCTGCGCCTGGACGCGGCCCGCGCCGATGTCGCCCGGATGGCGGCGGCACCCGAGCACGGGCTGACGCTCGCCGTCGCGCCGACCGCGCTCGGACCGCGTACTCTCGCGGCGCTCCCCGCCGCCGGCGTGACCCTGCGCGTGCTGGCCCGCGACGAGATCCCCGCGGCGGTCGCCACCGGAACCGCGGACCTGGGCCTCGTCGACGGTCTCGCCGCGCCCAGCGACCCCCTCCGGCTGCCCGACGTGGCGCCGCTGACCACGCACGGCGCGGGCGAGGAGCCGGTCTGCGTACTGCTGCCGCGGGCCCATCCGCTCGCCCGGCGCACGGGACTTCGCCTCGGCGACCTGGTCGACGCCCGCTGGCTGGACGCGCCCGGCGCGGGCCTGCCGCTGGCCCACCTCCGTGCCGCGAACGGCGGCGGCGGCTTCCGCCCGGCCCTGCGCTACGAGGGCACCGACCTCCGCACCCTCACCGCGCTGGCCGCCGCGGGACACGGTCTGACCCTGCTGCCGCGTACGGCGGCCGACGGCGTGCCCGGAGCGGTGGCCGTCCCGCTCGTGGCGCCACGTGTCGTGCACCGCGTCGAGCTGGTGCACGGCGCATCGCTGCGGGGAGCGGCGGCGACGATGGCGGACAGACTTCTCGAACGCGCTTGACAGTCTCACTCGTTCGTGAATCGTCGCGCGCCGGGGCGCCGGGTAGAGCAAGAGCCGAAGGCGGTCCGTAGAGCATCTGCCGGAGGCGACCCATGGAACAGACCGCGTTGCGTCCCAAGCCGATGCCCGGTCAGGAGCCGGACGGCGGCGTCCGTCCGTCCGGCAACCCCCGGCGCCCGCATGCCGCACGCAGACGCGGCAAACGGTTGATGACTCTGCTGTTCAGCCTCTTCGTCGGGACGGTGCTGGTCCTGTCGGGCGTCGGACTCGGCACCGTGGGCGCCACCGTGATCGGCATGAGCAAGCTGGCGGACCTTCAGAAACAGGCCGCGGAGCAAGGAGCGGCGGGGAAACCGGGGCGGACCTCCGGCGCGCCCCAGGCCGGTGACTCCAAGTCGGCGCCCGGCGCGGGCGGTCCGACCCCCTCGGAGGAGCCCGTGCGGGCAACCCTCGGGGTCGAGGCCGTCGATGCCGTCAAGGACGCGGGCGCACTCGTCGTCGGTGTCCACGTGCCCGGCGCGGGCTACATCGCGGGCCTGGTCCGCGGCGATGTCCTGATCGCCTTCGGCGGGAGCCGGATCGCATCGGCCGCCGACCTGGCGGGGGCGGTCGCCGCCGCGCGTCCCGGACGCGCCGTCACCCTCACCGTGCGGCACGCGAACGGCGGTCGTCAGCAACTGTCCGCGGTCCCCGGAGTCGTGACCTGAGAGAGGGCGGCTTCCTTGCTCGCGGGAGTTCCCCACGCTCGGAAGCCCCTTCTAGAGGCCGTTCCGCCGCCCCTTCAGGCGACCCTGAAGTGGCTCGTCAACCGTCGCTCGTCGTCCAGCACATGGAACGCGAACCCAGGAGGAGCATCCCGGTCCGCGGCACCCTCGCCCTCCCAGGGCAGCCGCAGCGTCCACGTCACACCGGGGCCGACGACGAGCGGCCGTCCGGCGAAGGTGGTCGCCGCGGGCGTGTGCGCGTGGCCGGTGATGAGCCCGGCAACCTCCGGCCTGCGCTCCAACAGCGCGGCCAGGGAACGCGGTTGGCCCAGCTGGTACGCGTCCGGCAGCGGGTGGTGCAGCACGACCGGCGGGTGGTGGAAGGCGAGCAGCGCCGGAAGGCCGCCGTCCAGTTCGTCGAGCGTCGCCTCGATCCAGGCGTATGTCTCCTTGTCGAACTCCCCCTCGTCCCGGCCCGGAATGCTCGAGTCGCACATCAGCACGGCCGCCTCGTCGAAGACATGGACGCTGTTGACCGGCCCCTCGGCCGCGGGGTGTCCGAGCAGCGCCTTGCGGTAGGGCGCGCGGCTGTCGTGGTTGCCCGGACAGGTGAGTACGGGGAAGGGCGCCCCGCCGTCGCGCAGCCCGAGCATGCGGGCCGCCTCCTCGTACTCCGCCTCCGCGCCGTGATCCGCGATGTCCCCGGTCACCAGCAGCGCGTCCACCTTCCCGGGCAGCTCCCACAGCCGGTCGCGCACGCGCTCGGCCCGCTCCGTGGCCCGCGCGGTCCCGTCCAGATGAAGGTCGCTGATGTGCGCCAGTACGAGCATGCTCATCCCCTCGTTGCCCTAATGGAACATGCTTATCCAAGCATTAGTGTTAACGGTAAGGCAACACTCAACCGTTAGATCGGAAAAGGGGTTGGCGCACGAAAGGCGGCACGCCACGATGGCCGCATGCTGAGCACCCTTCTCGCCTTCCTCGGCGCCTGCACCCTGATCGCGGCCTCGCCCGGCCCGAGCACCGTGCTGATCATCAAGCAGTCGCTGCGCAGTCGGCGGTCCGGCTTTCTGACCGTGCTCGGCAACGAGACCGGCGTCTTCATCTGGGGCGTCGTCGCCGCGTTCGGCTTCACCGCACTGCTCGCCGCCTCCGAGATGGCGTACGACGTCATGCGGATCGTGGGCGCCGTCGTACTCGTCGGCTTCGGCGTCCAGACGCTCCGGCAGGCACGCCGCTCCCACGGGGCCGTGGACGGAGGTGGCTGGGAGGGCGCGGAGAAGAGCGGCTGGGCCTCCTATCGGGGCGGGCTGCTCCTCAACCTCGCCAACCCCAAGGCGGCCATCTTCGCGATGTCCTTCCTGCCGCAGTTCGTGCCGGAGGGTGCCCCGCAGCTGCCCGCCATGGTCGGCCTCGCCGCGCTCTGGGCGGTCTACGAGGTCGGCTACTACGGCCTGTACGTGTGGTTCGTCGGCCGCATGAAGGCCGTACTGTCCCGGACCGGTGTCCGCCGACGACTGGAGCAGGTCTCCGGAGGCGTACTGCTCCTCCTGGGCGCCCGCCTCGCCCTGGAGAGCTGACGCGGCGGAGGCAACCGGCTCGCGCGTGCCTCACCGGAAGGGCAGGATGCTGCCCGTAGCCCCCTGGGGAACTCCGGACAGACGGAGGCATGCATGACCGGCACGCCCGCGCCCTTCACGGCCGGTGACTACGAGGCCCGTATGCGGCGCGCGGCCGAGGCCGCCGCGGACGCCGGGCTCGACGGCGTCCTGGTCGCGCCCGGGCCCGACCTGGTGTGGCTGACGGGCTATCGGCCCGTGGAGACCGAGCGGCTCACCCTGCTGGTGCTGAGGGCCGGACAGGACCCTGTCCTCGTCGTGCCCACCCTGGAGGCCCCCGACGCGGCCAAGGCGGTCGGCGCGCCCGCGCTGACGCTGCGCGACTGGACGGACGGCAAGGACCCGTACGAGGCGGCCGCGTCCCTTCTCGACCGCGCGGGCCGCTTCGGAGTCAGCGACAACGCCTGGGCCCTGCACCTGCTCGGCATCCAGAAGCGGCTGCCGGACACCCGCTACACCGCCCTCACCGAGGCCCTGCCCATGCTGCGGGCCGTGAAGGACGCGGCGGAACTGGAGCGGTTGGCGGCCGCCGGGGCGGCCGCGGACGCAACGTTCGAGGAGATCCGGAAGGTTCCCTTCGCCGGCCGCAAAGAGACCGACGTGGCCGCCGACGTCGCCGGTCTGCTGCGGCGGTTCGGGCACTCCCAGGTCGACTTCACCATCGTCGCCTCGGGCCCCAACGGCGCCAACCCGCACCACGAGGCCGACGAGCGTGTCATCGAGCGCGGCGACATGGTCGTCCTGGACTTCGGCGGCCTCAAGGAGGGCTACGGCTCCGACACCTCCCGCACGGTCCACGTCGGCGAACCCGACGACGAGGAGCGCAAGGTGCACGACATCGTGCGCGCCGCCCAGGAGGCCGGCTTCCGTGCGGTGCGGCCCGGTGCCACCTGCCAGGACGTCGACCGCGCGGCCCGAGCGGTCATCACCGACGCCGGGTACGGCGACTACTTCATCCACCGCACCGGGCACGGCATCGGCGTCACCACCCACGAACCGCCGTACATGATCGAGGGCGAACGACAGCCCCTCGTCCCCGGAATGTGCTTCTCCGTGGAGCCCGGCATCTATCTGCCCGGCCGCTTCGGGGTGCGCATCGAGGACATCGTGACGGTGACCGAGGACGGCGGACGCCGCCTCAACACCACCTCCCGCGAGCTGGTGATCGTCGACTGACGTGCACGACCCGACCGTGCGGCAGCAGCTCCGCCCACGCCCCCGAACGACAAGGGCGCGACCATGACCCAGGCACCGACACCGACCGCGGACACCGTCCGCCGACTGGTCCGTTCGCTGCTCGCCGACGCCGCCGCGGCGGGCGGGGGACCCGACGTGCGTCCCGTCCACGAGGGCGGCGAGCACTCCACCTGGTGGGTCGGCACGCGCCATGTGCTGCGGCTCGCCCAGGACCGGGAGGCCTCCGTACGCCAGCGCCGCGAACTGCGCCTGCGCGACCTGGTCCGCCCGCACATCGGGATCGCGGTCCCGGTGAGCGTCGCGCAGGGCGAATGGGCGAGCGGACTGAGCTGCACCCTCGACAAAAGACTGCCCGGCGCCTCCGGCGAGGAGCAGGCCGTCTCGGCCGTCGGCGAGGCCGACCTCGCGGGACTGCTCACCGGACTGCGCGAAGTGCCCGTACGCCAGGCCGAGTCGCTCGGCGTCCCGCGCGCCGCGCCGCGCTCCCTGGAGGAGCTGCGGACGGCCGCCGCACACGCCGCCGAGGAGCTCGCCGCCGCCGACGAGTTCGACCCCGCGCGCCTCACCCAGCTGACCGCGCCCGCCGCCGTCCAGCTCGCCGCACAGCCCGGCGCCGCGGTGCTCGTGCACCACGGCCTCAAGGGCGAACACCTCGTGGTCAGCGCCGACGGGCGGGTGCGCGGCGTCCTCGACTGGACCGGCACGGTGATCGGCGACCCCGCCGAGGACATCGCCGGGCTCGCGATCGCCGTCGGCGCCCCCGCGGCCGTACGCGCCGCCACGCTCGCCGGGTACAGCGCCCGTCCCTGTCTGCGCGGCCTGTGGCTGTCCCGCTGCGACACGGTGATCCGCCTCGCCGACCGCCTTCAGGGCCGCGACGACAGCCCCGTTCCGCTGCTGGAGACACAACTGCGCCGCGCCTGGGAGGCGATCCTGCTGGAGCGGGTCACCGACCTGCGGGACGGCGGGCTGGACGAGGCGCCGTAAACGCTTGCGTAAGCGTTTACGCGAACGCCTACGCCTGGGTCAGCACCACACACGACTCGCCCGGCACGTTCAACACCCCGTCCGCGCCCGGCGTTTCGACCGGCTCCCAGGCGGCCAGCACGCGTGCGTGGCGGATGCCGAGGGGGATCGCCGCGTTCGCCTTGGAGAGGTTGACGGCCACCCGGACGTCACCGCGCCGGAGGGCCAGCCAGCGGGCCTGCGCGTCGTGGGCGACCCTGACCGCCGCGAGATCGGGGTCCGAGAGGTCGGCCTGGCGGTGGCGCAGGGCGATCAGGTCGCGGTACCAGGCCAGCACGCGCGCGTGGAGTGCCTTTTCGGGTTCCGACCAGTCGAGACAGGAGCGGTCCCGGGTCGCCGGGTCCTGCGGGTCGGGGACGTCCTCCTCGGCCCAGCCGTGCGCCGCGAACTCCCGGCGCCTGCCCCGCCGTACGGCCTCCGCGAGTTCGGGATCGGTGTGGTCGGTGAAGAACTGCCAGGGCGTGCCCGCGGCCCACTCCTCACCCATGAACAGCATCGGCGTGAAGGGCGCGGTGAGCGTGAGCGCGGCGGCGCAGGCCAGCAGCCCGGGGGAGAGGGAGGCCGAGAGCCGGTCGCCCTGGGCGCGGTTGCCGATCTGGTCGTGGGTCTGGGCGTAGCCGAGCAGGCGGTGCGCCGACACGCGCGTGCGGTCGAGCGGCCGTCCATGACGTCGCCCACGGAAGCCGGAGTACGTGCCGTCGTGGAAGAAGCCGGACGTCAGCGTTTTCGCGAGCGCCGCGAACGGGGCCCGTGCGAAGTCCGCGTAGTAGCCCTGCGCCTCGCCGGTCAGCGCGGCGTGCAGGGCGTGGTGGAAGTCGTCGTTCCACTGGGCGTGCAGCCCGAGACCGCCCTCCTCGCGGGGCGTGATGAGCCGAGGGTCGTTCAGATCCGATTCGGCGATCAGGAACAGGGGCCGGTCGAGATCGTCGGCGAGCGTGTCCACGGCCGTCGACAGCTCCTCCAGGAAGTGCACCGCGCGTGTGTCGCGCAGCGCGTGCACCGCGTCCAGGCGCAGCCCGTCGATGCGGTAGTCGCGCAGCCACGCCAGTGCGCTGCCGACGAGATAGGCGCGCACCTCGTCCGAACCGGGCGCGTCCAGGTTCACGGCGGAGCCCCAGGGCGTCTGATGGGTGTCCGTGAAGTACGGCCCGAACGCGGGCAGATGGTTGCCGGACGGCCCGAGGTGGTTGTGCACGACGTCGAGGACGACGCCCAGACCGAGCCCGTGCGCCCGGTCGACAAAGCGCTTCAGCGCTTCGGGGCCCCCGTACGGCTCGTGCACCGCCCACAGCGACACACCCTCGTACCCCCATCCGTGCCGCCCAGGGAACGGGCACAGCGGCATCAACTCGACGTGTGTGACGCCCAGTTCCGCGAGATGGCCGAGCCGCTCGGCGGCCGCGTCCAGCGTGCCCTCGGGTGTGTACGTCCCCACGTGCAGCTCGTACAGGACCGCGCCGGGCAGCGGGCGCCCCGCCCATTCGGTGCGCCAGGCATGGCGCGTCTGGTCGGCCACCGCGCTCAGCCCGTCGGGGCCGTCCGGCTGCCGCCGTGAACGGGGATCGGGCAGCACGGGCCCGTCGTCCAGCGCGAACCCGTACCGCGTCCCGTCCTGCGCGTCCGCGTCGCCCGTCCACCACCCGGCTCGCTCCGGATCGCGCTCCAACGCGCGCGTGGTGCCCGCGCAATGGAGCGTCACCCGGTCGGCCCGCGGTGCCCACACATCGAACCGCACAGACGGTTCCCCCTTGTCAGCTCACCGTGACGTAGCCCGTCCATGGTGCTTCACGGGAGATCAATTCGCTTTCGAATCCACCCTTTTGCCGCGTGTTTGCCGCGCGTTTGCCGGTAGGGGCGGTCCGATCGGCCGCAGTGGCCGTTTCCATGTTTTCTGGACACCCCGCTCTCGCTGCCCGACAATCACGAGCGTGACGTCGTCTTTCGAGTTCCACACGTACCCCGCGCGGCTGTCCGACGCGGAGCGCGACCGGGCGCTCAAGTCGCTCCGTGACGGCGTCGCCCTCGGCCGCCTCTCGCACGACACGTTCATTCGCCGCATGGAACTGGCGCTCGCCGCCCGCAGGCCGGACGAACTCGCCGTGCTCACCGCCGACCTGCCCACCGAGGGCCGCTGGTCGAAGCTGGTGTTCGGCACCGTGGAGGCGGTCTCCGGCTTCACCGTACGGCTGCGCAGGGCCTGGCAGGCCGAGCGGCTCCCGAAGCTTCAGCTGCCCCACCCGGGCAGCCCGTACCCCCTGCGCATCGGCCGCGACCCCGCCAGCGGACTGCGGCTCAACCACGAGACGGTGTCCCGGGTGCACGCCGAGCTCAGCCGGCAGGGCGGACGGTGGATGCTGCGCGACCTCGGCTCGACCAATGGCACCACGGTCAACGGACGGCGTGTCATCGGCGCCGCCGTCGTCAAGGACGGCGACCAGATCGGCTTCGGGCGGATGATGTTCCGCCTCGCGTCCGACTGAGCCACGGTCCCACCGACCTTTGGCCTGGGTTTCACACACCGACGTCGTCAACATCCCTTACGTTCCGTGGTGTTGACGTACCCCAAGAGCCGTGACTGACTGTGCGTACACCATGCACATCAGGTGAACCGACGGCACCACATAGGTGGAGGTGTGCCCTGCCGCCACTCCTCCGCTACCCGACTGTGGACGAACTGGGAGCCCGTGCGGCCGCGCTCGTCGCCCGCCGTCCGCGGGACGCCCGGCTGCGCCGCGTCGGCACCTCACGGGCGGGCACGCCGCTTTTGCTCCTGTCCGTCGGACACGGCAGCCGCCAGACCCTCGTCGTCGCCGGACCGCACGCCAACGAACCCGTCGGCGGCGCCACGGCCCTGCGCCTCGCCGAACGGGCGCTCGCCGACCCCCGGTTGACCGAGGGGGCGGACGCCACCTGGAACCTGCTGCTCTGCCTCGACCCCGACGCCGCCCGCCGCAACGAGGCCTGGCTGTCGGGCCCGTACACCCTCGGCCACTACTTCCGGCACTTCTTCCGGCCCGGCTTCCTGGAACAGCCCGAATGGCTGCCCGAGGGCGCGGACGGCGCCGTACTGCCCGAGACCCGCGCCCTCCTCGACCTCCAGGACGAACTGCGGCCCTTCCTGCAGTGCTCCCTGCACGGTGTCGACGTCGGTGGTGCCTTCGTCGAGCTGACCCGCGAGCTGCCCGGGCTCGCCCAGCGCGTCGCGCACACCGCCGCGCGCCTCGGCATCCCGCGCGAACTCGGCCCGTACGACACCTTGTACTGGCCGATGCTCGGGCCCGCCGTCTACCGCATCCCGCCGCCCCTCAGGGGAGACCTGGCCGCCGCCATCACGGAGGCCGCGGTCGAGTCCACCTGGTTCCACCCGCACCCCTACGGCACGGTGACGGCCGTCGTCGAGGCCCCCATGTGGGGTGTCGCGGCCGTGGAGGACCCCGCGCGGCCCGCCGACGCCGACGCGATGCTGCGCACCGTCAGCCGTACGCTGCGCCACGACACACGGCTCCTGGAGGGCATCCTCGCGTGCGTGCGGCCCGGCCTCGGCACCTCCCCGGACGTGGCCTGCCTCCTCGCTCCCGTCGACGACTATTTACTGGTCGGCCCCGGGCTCGCCGACTCCTGGGACCCCGACACATACGACGCCGACGCGCGCCCCCTGCCCCCGCTCGACACGGCCCGCCTGACGGCGCTGCGCCTCGCGGGACGCCGGGTCGCGCTGCGCACGGCCGGGCTGCTGCACCAGCTCGTGACCGGCTCCGGGCACGACCCGCACGGCGTGCTGCCGGAGCTCGACCGGCTCATCGACGAGTGGTGCGCCGACTACCGCGACGGCTGCGGGGCGCGCTGGATCCCGGTCGCCCGCCAGGTCGAGTACCAGGCGCGCGTGGTGCTCGCCGCGTTCGAGCTCGCCGGGCGGCACGCGCCCATGCGCTCCCGTTCGGGTGAGTCCGGGTGGGGTTCGGAGGCCGCGGTGCCGATGCATCAGGAATGACGAACGCACCCGGATCGACGAACGCACCCGGAATGACGAAGACCCTTCGAGCGCTACGTGCCGGTCTGCTGGCCTCGGTCGCGCTCCTCACGACGGGTGCGGCCCCGGCCCACGCGGCGGCCCAGGAGTCGATCCCCGGCAACGGGCTCTACCTCACCGTCACCCACGGCGACGCCCGGTCCAGCGACACCCGCGGCACCCTGCTGCTCTGCGACCCGCCCCAGGGACACGCGCACGCGGAGGAGGCCTGCGAGGAATTCCGTGCCGCCGGGGGCGACATCGACCGGATCCCACCCAGGGCAGACGTCCTGTGCCCCATGATCTACGCCCCGGTGACCGCCTCGGCGCAGGGCGTATGGGACGGCCGCCGTGTCGAGTACACCCACACGTTCTCGAACTCCTGCGTGATGGGAGCCGAGACGGGGGCGGTGTTCGCGCTGTAGGGCTGAGGCTCGGGACAGCCCTCACGCCGCGTTGTCGCGCGCGTGCCGGGCCGCCGCCACCACCGTGCGGGCCTGGTGCTCGACCTGGTGCTCCAGCGGCACCCAGCGGGCGCGGAACCGTTCCGCGAAGGCCTCGCTCCAGACGGCCACGAGGCGTTCGAGACGCGCCGCCTCGCGGTCGTCGGCCTCCTGAAGGACACGCAGCAGCATCGCGGCGGCCCGCAGCGGGAGCCGGCGGCCGAACGCGTCGACACTGCCGACGTACGCCATCGTCGTGTCCGGAGGCGGTGTCTGGACCCAGTCGTCGGCGAGGCCGGGCACCAGTGCCAGCGCCCACTTGGCGGCCCGCAGGAGCGGCCCGTCGGGGCCCGGCAGCCTCGGCAGCGCCTCCGCGAGCACCGCCTCCACCTGGAGCGCGTCACGCAGCAGTCGGCGCGCCAGGCGCCGCATCGCCGCCGTCGGGGCGGGGTGCGGCGCCGGATCGTCCACCAGGTCGCTGGCCCACATCGGCACCTCGACGACGGCGGTCAGACCGCCGTACCGGTGGGCGTGGTACCAGGTGCTGTGCCGCGCGTCGTCGGGCATGCTCGGGTACGCCGTGTCCGAGCCGGGCGCCGGCATGACATGCACCCCGGGTCCGGAGGCGGGCCAGCCCGCGGCGTCCGACGCGGCCGTCTCCACCGGGATGTGCAACTCCGCTGCGGACTTGGCGAACGGCTCGGCGAGCCCCGGGATGTCCTTGGTCAGCTGCACCCAGCTGCCGCCCAGATCGGTTCCGTGCAGCGTCACCTGGAGGTAGGGCCGCAGTTCGTCGATGACCCGGGTCAGGGCGCGGGTCTCCGGCGGCAGCCGGTCGGGGGGCAGGACGGACGGCGACCACTCGGGCTGCTCGGGCCCGGCCGGACGGAAGAAACCCAGGTGGTAGTCGAGCAGGGTGCGCGGCGCCGGCGTCACATGGAGGCTCGCCCCGTCGGGGTCGGCGCAGAGCAGGAAATGCCAGGAGGTCCCGTCCCGCAACTCCCGCTCGTGCAGCGCACGTTCGGCCAGGGCCAGCAGGGTCGAACCGCCCGTCGGTTCGTTCGCATGGGCGCCCGCCACGACGAGGACCGCGCGCCGCGCGTGGCCGACGGACAGCAGGTGAAGGGGTCTGCCCGCGCGTGAGACGCCCACTTGTCGTAGGACGCACAGGCCGGGTCGGTGAGCCGCCAACGCCCGGGCGGACGAGACGATTTCGGTCACACTGGGGTAGCGCAACTCCGGCAGGAGACTCACCCCCGACTTGTCCGCCCTGCGTCGCTTTTGGCAGTACTCCACGGACTGAGTGAACTGTCAAGGAGATGACGGGGCGGCTCCAGGGGGCGCCATGTGGCATTTACCGCTGGCAGGGGGGTGTGCACCGTCAGAGGGGGGAGCCTCCGTCGGCTGCGCGGGGGATGCGCCACGGGCCGCGCAGCCGACCGGCGCGCGTCGTCCAGGACCTCGGCGTCGAGCAGCTGGGCGCCCGTCCGCACGTTTCATGGCTCTACGGAGAGGGGCTCTACGGAGAGGGGCTCTACGGAGACGGGCCTTACGGAGTGGCGTCCCACGGAGTGGCGCCCGTTTCACCCGTTCGGGTGTACGGGGACTGCGGGCCGGAGGCCGCGGTGGTCGGCTGGGAACAACCGCGCGCGGGTCCTGCGCGCACATCCGAGGTGGGAGGCCGGCGGTGCTGTGTCCTCACGGCCTTCCCGGCGAAGGCGCGCCCGCTGCCACGCCGACGGGACCGCAGCCCGTACGGCTGCTGGCGGCACCCCCAGGGACCGGAACACGGAGCCCGTCCGAGCCGCCGAGCCCGCTCCCCCCGGAGACCCCCTTCACGCCGCTGAGCCGGTTCGAGCCCCCGAGCGCGTGCCCCGTGAGCCCGTCGGTGCCACCGAGCCTGCTCGCGCCCGGAACCGAGCGTGACCCGTACCCGCTGTACCGGACCCTCCGCGAACGCCACCCGCTCGTGTACGACGAGCCGTTCGGTGCCTGGCTGGTCAGCAGGTACGCCGATGTGCGCGCCGCGCTCGCGGACCCGCGGCTCGTCGCTCCACCTCCCGGGCGCACCCTGACCCACCTGGAGGGTGGCACGCACAGCGCGCACCGCGCCCTCGTCTCCCCGGCGTTCCGCGGGCGCGCGCTGGCCGCCCTGACCGCCGGTGTCGCACGCACGGCGTACGTCCTCGCCCGCCGCCTCGCCGCCCGCCGGGAGGCCGATCTCGTCGCCGAGTTCTGCCACTGGCTGCCCACCGCGGCGGTCGTGGCCGCGCTCGGGCTGCCCTACGAGGACACCGCGCGCGTGCAGGCGTGGTGCCGTACGGGCCTCGACCACCTGGGCGGCCACCACCCCGAACTCGACGCCTTCCTGCGCCCGTACATCGCCCGCCGCCGCGCCCACCCCGGCGCCGATCTGCTGTCCGCGCTGTGCACGGCCCGGGCGGACGGGCGCCCGCTGTCCGACGAGGCCGTGGCGGGGCTGGCCGGGACGCTGCTGGGCGCGGGCGGCGAGGCGACCGCACGGGCGCTGGCGTCGTTCCTCGCCAATCTGCTCGACCACCCGGGCCAGTTGGGGGTGATCCGTGCCCGTCCCGCGCTGACGGCCGGTGCCTGGGCCGAGTCGCTGCGCCGCGATCCGCCACTGCACGTCGTGGCGCGCCAGGCCGTCGAACCGGTGGGTCCGATTCCCGAGGGCGCCACCGTGGCGTGTCTGCTGGGCGCCGCGGGCCGTGACCCGGCACGGTTCGCCGACCCGGACCGCTACGACGCCTTCCGCGCCGACCCGGGAGAGCTCGCGTACGGCTGCGGACGGCACTTCTGCCCGGGCGCCCCGCTCGCCCGGCTCGCGGCGGAACACGGTCTGCACGCCCTGCTGACCGCCCTGCCCGACCTCCGCTGGTCCCCTGGTTTCCGGCCCGCTCCGGAGGGCCTGGTCAGCCGCTCGCCCCGGACCCTGCTGGTGCGCCTGCGCTGACCCGCTCCAGCAGCACCACGGGCAACCGCTCGAAAAGCTCCTCCACGCGTGCGTGCCCGGTGAACTCCCGCTCTGGGGAAAGCACATCGATCCAGCGCCCCTCGGGGAGCACGAGACGGGTGTCGCGCCAGCCGCCGGCGTCGGCCAGCCGCAGCGACATCCGCGTGACGGCCGTGACCACCTCTCCTGAGCGGACGAATGCCACACAGTGCGTGGCACCCAGGCCCATTGCCGACAGCGGCGCGTACGTCGCCGAATCGCCGAAGACGGCCGGGCGCCGCCCGCGCAGTCGCAACGCGGCCGTGGTCAGCGCCGCCTTCTCCGAAGGGTGCCCTCGCGGCTCCTGGTGCTGCTGGGTCTCCTGTGACTCCTGCGGCTCCTGAGGCGCGAACGGCTGCCGGTTGTCCGGGTCCACCAGCGCGAGGTACTCGCCCTCCGTGCCCTGGTAGACGTCAGGCACCCCGGGCATCGTCAGATGGACCAGAGCGGCCCCTAGGACGTTCGCCCGCACATGAGGCGCCAGGAAGGCCCGGAAGTCGGTCACGCGCCGTCCAGGCGCCCCGCACGGACCTTCGGCGACGAACGCCGTGACCGTGTCCTCGTAGGCGGGATTCCGCTCGGTCCACGCGGTGTGCAGTCCAGCCTCCCTGACGTGCTTCAACAGGGCTCCCTGGACACGCTCCTCGGAGGCCGGGCCGAGTCCGAATACCGTCTGCCACGCGGCCCACGCCAGCTGCGGGTCGGGCACACCCGTGCCGTCGCGCGTCACCTCCGCCAGGACGTCGGCCCATCGCTCGGGGCACTGGGTGAGCACCGAGAGGGCCGCGCGTACGTCGGCGCTGCGTTTCGTGTCGTGCGTCGACAGGACGGTCCCGGTGGCGGGCCAGTCGCGCTGCACGCGCGCGCAGTAGGCGTGGAAGTCCTCCGGGGACACGGCCGGACCGCCCGGGGCGCCGCCCACCTCGTTCGCCGACAGGAGGGGCACATAGCGGTAGAACGCCGTGTCCTCCACGGACTTGGCCCGCAGCGCGGACGAGGTCTGCGCGAACCGGGCCCGGAACTCAGCGTGTCCGGGCCCGTCACCGGCCCTCCCGGTCACCAGGTCCCGTACGACATCCACGGCGTGCGCCTCCTCGGGCACCGTGAAGACCGCCCGGGCCTCGTCGGCGGCCTCCTCGGTCACCACCAGGGAGGCGTCGGTGGACGGGTAGGGCCGGTACACCTCAAGACGTACGAGGAGTTCCCGCAGCGCGGTGCCCAGGGCCCATGGGGCGTGATCGCGCGACTCCGGGTCAGCGGACGTGGCGCACAGCTCGCTCACCTCGCGCGTGAGGCGGTCGATCTCCGTGGCCAGCTCGTGCGTGACCACCTTGTACGCCGCCCTGCGCACCGTCGACCCCCAGTGGCCGCCCCGGTCGGCCTGCGGGGCCGCGAACCGCCGGTACTGGCCGAGGAGTTCGCCCGCGCCCGCCGGGTCCGTGAACAGGCCGTCGATGTGCCGCAGCGCGTCGTAGCCGGTGGTGCCCGCGACGGGCCACGCGGCCGGCAGCGGCTCGCCGTCCGCGAGGATCTTCTCGACCACCGTCCAGCGGCCTCCGGTCGCTTCGTGCAGGCGGCGCAGATAGGCGTCCGGGTCCGCGAGACCGTCCGGGTGGTCGATGCGCAGCCCCTCGACCACGCCGTCGTCGAGCAGCTCCAGGATCTTCGCGTGGGTCGCCGTGAACACCTCCGGGTCCTCGACGCGCACTCCGATGAGCTCCGAGATGCTGAAGAACCGGCGGTAGTTGAGCTCGGTGCGGGCCAGCCGCCACCACGCCGGGCGGTACCACTGCGCGTCGAGGAGCTGCGGCAGCGGCAGCTTCGCGGTGCCCTCGCGCAGCGGGAACACGTGGTCGTAGTAGCGCAGTATGTCGCCGTCGACCTTCAAGTCGTCGATTTCCGCGCCGAGCCGATCCCCGAGCACCGGCAGCAGCAGTCGGCCGCCCTGGGCGTCCCAGTCGATGTCGAACCATCGCGCGTAGGGCGACTCGGGGCCCTCGCGCAGCACCTCCCACAGGGGTCGGTTGTGGCGCGGGGCCATGGCCATGTGGTTCGGCACGATGTCCACGACGAGGCCCAGGCCGTGCTCCCGCGCGGTGCGCGCCAGGGAGCGCAGCCCCTCCTCGCCGCCCAGTTCGGCCCGCACGCGCGCGTGGTCCACCACGTCATAGCCGTGCGTGGAGCCCGGGACGGCCTCCAGGACGGGCGACAGGTGCAGATGCGAGACGCCGAGCGAGGCCAGATACGGCACGGCCGCCTCGGCGGCCCCGAAGGGGAACTCCGGCTGCAGCTGCAGCCGGTACGTGGCGGTCGGCACGGCGGGAACCACCGGGCCGGGGACCACCGAGTCCGGAATCACCGGGTCGGGACGCTCAGGTGTCATGCGAACCTACGTACCCGCCCCACCGTCTTTCGTGTCATCGACGCATGCATACGGGCACGCGCGCGTGGCTAACGTCGAACGATGGGGAGCGCGGGGCGGGGCGACAGACAGGGTGTCAATCGGGGCGCGCACGGCGCGAACAGCGCCCAGGAGGCGCACGAAGACGCGCACACCGTAATCGACGCGCCCCTCAGCGTCGGCGATACGCCCCTCGGCACCGACGACACGCCGGCCGCGACCGACGGCGTGAACGGAACACTCGGAGCGCGTCGCGGCGCGAACACGCCCCCGGCCCCGTCGTCTCCCGGTGCGCACAGCACCCTCGGCACCTACCGCCGCGTCGTCGCTCTCACCGGCGCCGCACTCCCCGTCGTCTCCTTCCTCGCACGGCTGCCCACCGCCACGATCCAGTTCGGCAGCGTGCTGCTCGTCGCGCGGACGAGTGGCTCGCTGGGCACGGCGGGCCTGGTCGGTGGCGCGCTCGCCGTCGGACAGGTCGTCTGCGGGCCGCTCGTGGGCCGCCTCGCGGACCGGCATGGCCAGCGCACCGTCGTCCTCGTCTTCTCCTTCGCCAACGCCCTCGCGATCGCCGCCCTGGTGACGGGCGCGCTCACCCATCTGGCCCCGGCGCCCCTCGCCCTGCTCGGCGCCCTCGCCGGAGCGAGCGTGCCGCTCATCGGTCCGCTGGCCCGTGCCCGCGTGGTCGCCCTGGCCCGCGGTACCGGCACCGGCGACCGCACGGTGAGTACCGCCCTCTCCTTCGAAAGCACCCTGGACGAGATCTCCTTCGTGCTGGGCCCGGCGCTCGTGGGGCTCGCGGCGGTGCTCGCGCACCCGGCGTACGCGCTGGGCGCCGCGGCGCTCCTGGTGGCCGTGTGCGGAACGGGCTTCGCGTTGCACCCCACGGCCACTGCCGTGAGCCCCGCGCGCACGGCTCGCAAGCGGGCGCACGTGCATGCCGCACGCCCCCGCATCGCCCTCCGCGCCCTTCCCCGCGCCGCCCTCCCCGCCCCTCCCCGCATCCCGCGCTCCGTCCACGCCCTGCGCGCCGCCCTCGCGCTCCAAGGCGCCATGTTCGGCGCCTGCCAGGCCGGAATCACCGCGCTCACCGAGCGGCTGGGAGCGGCGGACCAGGCCGGGCTCGTGTACGCCGCGATGGGGGTCATGAGCGCCGTCGCGGGGCTCTCGATGGCCGCCGTGCCCGCACGCGTCGGGCTCCGAGCGCGCTGGCGTGCGGCCACCGCGGCGGCCCTCGTCCTGTCACTGCCGCTGCTCTGGACGGACAGCCTGTGGAGTCTGTACGCCGTCGTCACCGTCCTCGGTGTCGCGTACGCCCCGCACCTGATCACCGTGTTCGGGCTCACCGAGCGTGCCGTGCCGCCGACGCGGCTGGCCGAGGCGATGGCCTTCGCGACGAGTGCGATCGTCGGAGGCCAGGCCCTCGCCGTGGCCGTCACCGGACGCCTGGCGGAGGCCTACGGCCCCGGCGCGGCGTTCGCGGTGGGGAGCGCGGTCGCCGCGCTGGCCTGCGCCATCGCGCTGACGGCGCGCCCGACGACGTACACCGAAACCGAAAAGACCCTCCACGCGCGCGTGCACACCGAGCCGGAGCCGGAGACGGAGACGGAGGACGATTCCCACGCGCGCGTGCCCCAAGAAAACACGTCCCCCTAGGCAGGCCGCTGCAGCACCGTCATGCTCCGGTCGATCAGCGTCAGCCGGTCGCCGGCCTCGACCTTGGCGCCCGTCCCCGGAGCCACTCCCTCCGGGCGGGCCGTGTCGACGACGACCTGCCACTGCCGGCCGTGGTCGACCGGTACCAGGAACTCCAGCGGCTTCGGTGAGGCGTTGAACATCAGGAGGAAGGAGTCGTCGGCGATGCGCTCCCCGCGCGGGCCCGGCTCGGAGATCGCGTTGCCGTTGAGGAAGACGGACAGCGCCCGCGCCTGCGCGGAGCCCCAGTCGCGCTGGGTCATCTCCTTGCCCTCCGGGGTGAACCAGGCGATGTCGGACAGCTCGTCGTGGGTGCCCTGCACCGGCCGTCCGTGGAAGAAGCGGCGCCGTCGGAAGACCGGATGGTCGCGCCGCAGCCACACCATCGCGCGCGTGAAGTCCAGCAGCTCGCAGTCGCCCTCCGGCCACGGCACCCAGGCCAGCTCGCTGTCCTGGCAGTACGCGTTGTTGTTGCCGCCCTGGGTGCGCGCGAACTCGTCGCCGTGGCTGAGCATCGGCACGCCCTGCGAGAGCATCAGCGTCGCGATGAAGTTGCGCATCTGGCGCGCCCGCAGCGCCAGTACGGTCTCGTCGTCGGTGTCGCCCTCGTCGCCGCAGTTCCAGGACCGGTTGTGGCTCTCGCCGTCGCGGTTGTCCTCGCCGTTGGCCTGGTTGTGTTTGTTGTTGTACGCGACGAGGTCGTGCAGGGTGAAGCCGTCGTGGCAGGTCACGAAGTTGATGGACGCCAGGGGGCGGCGGCCGTCGTCCTGGTAGAGGTCCGAGGAGCCGGTCAGCCGGGACGCGAACTCCGCCAGCGTGCGCGGCTCGCCCCGCCACATGTCCCGTACGGTGTCGCGGTACTTGCCGTTCCACTCGGTCCACAGCGGTGGGAAATTGCCCACCTGGTAGCCGCCCTCGCCGACGTCCCAGGGCTCGGCGATCAGCTTCACCTGGGAGACCACCGGGTCCTGCTGCACCAGGTCGAAGAAGGACGACAGCCGGTCCACCTCGTGGAACTGGCGGGCGAGGGTGGCGGCCAGATCGAAGCGGAAGCCGTCGACGTGCATTTCGGTGACCCAGTAGCGCAGCGAGTCCATGATCAGCTGGAGCACGTGCGGGGAGCGCATCAGGAGGGAGTTGCCGGTCCCCGTGGTGTCCATGTAGTAGCGCGGGTCGTCCGCGAGACGGTAGTACGAGGCGTTGTCGAGGCCCCTGAAGGACAGCGTCGGGCCCAGGTGGTTGCCCTCGGCCGTGTGGTTGTAGACGACGTCCAGGATGACCTCGATGCCGGCCTCGTGCAGTGCCCGGACCGCCGACTTGAACTCCAGGACCTGCTGCCCGCGGTCGCCCCAGGAGGCGTACGCGTTGTGCGGGGCGAAGAAGCCGATCGTGTTGTAGCCCCAATAGTTGCTGAGGTCCATCTCCACCAGACGGTGGTCGTGCACGAACTGGTGTACGGGCATCAGCTCCAGTGCCGTGACGCCCAGTTCCGTCAGGTGTTCGATAATCGCCGGGTGTGCCAGCGCCGCGTAGGTGCCGCGCAGCTCGTCGGGCAGCGCCGGATGCTGCATCGTGAGGCCCTTCACATGGGCCTCGTAGATCACCGTGTGGTGGTACTCGGTGCGCGGGCGCCGGTCGTCGCCCCAGTCGAAGTACGGGTTGACCACGACCGCCGACATGGTGTGCGGCGCCGAGTCCAGGTCATTGCGCTTGTCGGGGGCTCCGAAGGGATAGCCGTAGACCTCCTCGCCCCATTTGACCGAGCCGCTGATGGCGCGCGCGTACGGATCGAGGAGCAGTTTCGCGGAGTTGGTGCGCTGCCCGCGCTCGGGCGCGTACCGCCCGTGCACCCGGAAGCCGTACCGCTGTCCGGGCATGATCCCCGGCAGATACGCGTGCCGGACGAACGCGTCGGTCTCGCGCAACTCCACCGCCGTCTCCGAGCCGTCGTCGTGCAGCAGACACAGCTCGATACGGTCGGCGGCCTCCGAGAAGACCGCGAAATTGGTACCGGCACCGTCGTACGTGGCACCGAGTGGATATGCCTCTCCAGGCCAGACCTGCATGGATACGACTCTTCCAGTAGTGCCGTGCCCCTGGGGGCGACTCCGAGCCGAGTCTCCCCGAAAGTGATGGAACCTCCTATGACTTACGTCCCTCTTACCCGATGACCAGGCATACGCCGTATGCCGAACCAGTGGGGCTCAAGCGACTCCTGATGACATAGGGGGAGTAGGGGGAAATGTGCGCAAGATAGTGCACCGCCATCTGGGCAAGGTGGTGGCAGGTGCGGCCATCGCGGTGGCCGGGACGGCCGTGATGGTCGGAATCACCCTGCCGGGCACGGCGGGGGCCGACGACTCGGGCGGGACCAAGGGCGGCACCGGGACCTCGCAGCAGGCCGGACAGCAGGGGCAGGCCGCGGCGCAGCCGGGTGTCGTCGAGCAGGCGCCGGCCGAGGGCCAGAAGGGCAAGGGCCGTGACCCGCTGACCGACGACGAGATGAAGCGGGTCGAACAGATCGCGCGGAACCAGCAGTCGTTCAGCGCCAGTGAGAACGTCGAGGGCAAGCGCGGTCCGCAGCGCGTCAGCGTCAATCTCGCCGAACCCGACACGAACGAACTGGACGACCCGAACGCGCCCAGGCGTGCCGACGTGTCCTTCTACGACTACAAGAACGACACGCTCGTCACCAAGACCGTCAACCTCGACACCGGGAAGGTCGAGCAGACGGGCACCCAGCGGGACGTCCAGCCGCCCATCAGCCGCGACGAGATGACCGAGGCCGCGAAGCTGCTGATCGCCGACCCGCTCGGCGCGGGCCTGAAGGCGGACTTCAAGGACGCCACCGGCAAGGAACTGACCTCGCCCGACCAGCTGATGCTCAACAGCATGGTCTACCGGGCGACGTCGGGCGCCCAGCCCGCCGTTCTCGACGCATGCGGCAAGCACCGCTGCGTACGGCTCTTCCCGAAGGTCAAGAACGGGCCCTGGATCGACAGCCGTGACCTGGTGATCGACCTGAGCGCCCGCAAGGTCGGAAAGCTCGGCTGAGCGCCGCTTCGCCGACCTTCCGTCTGACCTCCCACCCTTTCCTGCTTTCCGCAAGGAGTCACTTCTTCATGCGCGTCAACAGAAACAGCCGTGCCCGCAGCCGGACGGCGGTGGGCCTCTCTGCGCTCGCCCTCGCCGCCGGGGCGACGACGGCCGCGGGACCGGCCGTCGCCCAGCCCAAGACCGCCTCCGCGGCGGCCGCCGACTGCAGCGCGGCGTACAAGATCGAGCAGAAGCTCTCCACCGGCACCACCTGGCGGATGTGCTGGCACTACGAGAGCGAGGCCGGGCTCGTCCTGGAGAACATCTCCTACCAGCCCCCCGGCGAGGCCCAGCCGATCAAGGTCCTCGCCAGCGCGAAGCTCGCCCAGATCGACGTCCCCTACGACGACGGCTCGGTCGAGTACAGCGACCTCACGGGCGCCGGCTTCGGCCAGGGCCTGATGGACATGGCGCCTGGCGAGTGCCCCGGCGGCACCATCAAGACCGTCAAGGTCCCCGATGCCTGGGACCCGCAGCACGCCAACGTCAACGGCCTGTGCACCACGACCCGTTCGCGCGGCCACGCCTACCGCATGCAGGCCGACACGGGGAACAAGGTCTTCCAGAAGCAGGGCAAGGACCTGATGATCTACACGGTCAACAAGGTCGGCTGGTACGAGTACATCACCGAGTGGCGCTTCCAGGACGACGGCACCCTCAACATGAACGTCGGCGCCACCGGCAGCCTCTCGCCCGGTGACTACGACGCGGGCGACGGCCGCGGCTGGCCCATAGGCAAGGGCGCCAAGGCCTACGCCACCAGCCACAGCCACAACGTCTTCTGGCGGCTCAACTTCGGCCTCGACGGCTCCTCCAAGGCCAAGGTCGAGCAGTACGACTCCGCGGTCAGCCCTCCCGCGCAGGGCGCCGAGGCCCCGAGCAAGAAGACCACGCTCACGAAGATCACCAAGGAACTCGCGGGCGACGCGAAGAACTCGCGGTGGTGGCGCCTCGTCAGCAACACCGGCAAGAACAAGGACGAGCACGCGCGTTCGTACGAGATCGTCCCGGGCGCGACCACCAAGTACCTCGGCCGTGCCTTCACCAAGCACGACATCTACTTCACCGAGTACAACAAGTGCGAGCAGTTCGCCAGCGACAACCTGCGCAACTGCGGTGCCGGACACGGCAAGTCGGTCGACAAGTGGGTCGGCGGGCAGACGCTCACGCACCCCGTGGTCTGGGTGAACGTGGGCTTCCACCACATCGCGCGCGACGAGGACCAGCAGCCCATGCCGGTCCACTGGCAGGGCTTCTCCATCGCCCCGCGTGACGTCACCGCTATGAATCCGCTCACTCCGCCGGAGCTGGCGGACCAGAACGGGCATGTGGAAAACGGTAGTTGAGAAACGACCTGTCCATCGGGCTGCACCGCCCACCGCTCCCGGAGTACCCTTCCTTGATCGTTGAGTAGGGGAGAGCTCGGGGGAGCGGAAGGCGGTGCGCGGGTGGGCTCGGGAGGGCTGGAGTTGCCTCCTGGTGACGAGGGTCACGAGGGGAACTCCACAGATGTCCCACCCGGCGCGGTGTCCCTGGCGCGGCCGATGGAAATGGGATCCATTGGACCGGAGTTGGACTGGGGTGCCGACGCCTGGCGCGAGGTGCGTACGCGCGCTCAGCGAGCCGGGCGCGCCTACATCTGGCTGAACCTGGTCGAACAGCGGCTGCGCGCGGTCGTGGCCGCTGTTCTCCGTCCCATCTACGAACCCGTCCACGGCGACGAGTGGGTGGTCGCCGCCGCCGGGCCCGCCGGGCAGGAGTGGGTGCAGCGCGCGGTCGCCGTACGCGAAGTCAGCCGCCGCAAGGGGTACTTGCTCGACCCCGCCGACGACAACGTGCTCAGCTTCCTCACGCTGCCGCAGCTGCGCGAGCTGATGGTGCAGCACTGGCCGTGCTTCGAGCCCTACTTCGACGAGCGCCGCGACGTCGAACTCGCCCTGGACGAGCTGGAAGTCACCCGGAACGTGGTCTCCCGCAACCGGGCCCTGTCCGAGGCGGTGCTGGGCCAGGCGGAGCGGGCCGCGGCGAAACTCCTGGAGATACTCGGCGCCGGCAGCGATGTGCCCTCCGCGCGACGGCTGCCCGTCGACGCCGTGGAGGACCTGGTCGGCGACCGGTACGCGGACGTCGTCGGCGTGCACTCGGACCGCGTGCGGCTGCTGCGCCAGTTCCCCGCCGAGGACCTCTTCGGCGGCGCCCGCCGCCTCGACGCCATCGGTATCGGCCTGAACCTGCTGGTGCAGAACTTCTCCGGACGGCGGCTCGTACGCCTCGCCGAGTCCGGCTGCCGGGTACGGCTGCTGTTCCTGAACCCCGCCTCCAGCGCGGTCAAGCGGCGCGAGCGGGAACTCGGCATCAAGCGCGGGGAGTTGAGCCGCGCCGTCGAGATGAACATCCTGCACATGCGCCGGGTGCGGTCCAAACTGCGTGACCCGGGCGCCTTCGAGATCCAGGTCTTCGACGAGACGCCCCGCTTCACCGCCTACCTCGTGGACGGCGACGGCTCGGACGGTGTCGCGGTCGTGCAGTCGTATCTGCGCCGCACGCGCGGCATGGAGGCGCCGGTGCTCGTCCTGCGCGGCGGCGGCCGAGTGGTCAAACCGGGTGATACGGACGAAGAGGGACTTTTCCCGACCTATCGCGAGGAGTTCGAGGTGGCTTGGGCGGATTCGCGTCCTGTGTCCTGAGCCCCCCGGCTCTTCCGGAAGCGGAACGCGGTCCTCGGATTGTCAGTGGCTCATGGGATCGTGGAGACCACTGGGGGAAAGCACCACGAAGAAGGGGGGCCGCCCATGGGCTGGCACCGGGAGCTGCTGATCGGCTTCGACCTGGAGACGACCGGGACCGATCCGCGCGAGGCGCGCATCGTCACGGGTGCCGTGATCGAGGTCAGGGGCGGAGAGCCGATAGGGCACCGCGAATGGCTGGCCGATCCGGGCGTGGAGATTCCGGTGGACGCGGTGGCCGTGCACGGGATCACCAATGAGCGGGCGGCCGCCGAGGGCAGGCCCGCCGACCAGGTCGCCGACGCGATCGCGGAGGTCCTCGTCGGGTACTGGAAGACGGGCGTTCCGGTCGTCGCCTACAACGCGGCCTTCGATCTGACCCTGCTCTCCGCCGAACTGCGGAGGTACGGACTGCCGTCGCTGCGCGAGCGGCTCGGCGGCATCGACCCCGCCCCGGTCATCGACCCCTACACGATCGACCGCTCCGTGGACCGCTATCGCCGGGGCAAGCGCAACCTCGAAGCGGTCTGCACGGAGTACGGGGTGGCGCTGGAGTCCGCCCACGACGCCTCGGCCGACGCGCTCGCCGCGGCCCGGCTCGCCTGCGCGATAGCCGGCCGCCACCCGAAGGTCGCGGCTCTCGGCCCGGCGGAGCTGCACCGCCGCCAGATCGAGTGGTACGCCGAGTGGGCCGCCGACTTCCAGAGCTTCCTGCGCCGCAAGGGGGACGCGGAGGCGGTGGTGGACGGGACCTGGCCGCTGAGGGACCTGGCGGACGAGAAGGTCTGACCGGCCTTCCGGTTCAGAAGACCAGGGCCCGGCGCAGGCTCGACAGGGGTCGGTGCAGGGCCGGTAGGGACCGGCGCAGGGTCGACGGGGGCCGACGGGGCCGGCGCACGGTCAGAAGGAATACCAGCGCACCGTCTCGTCCTCGTCCCGCAGCGACGCCACCCGGCGTTCGAACTCGGCGAGGGCCTTGGGATTGGTCGGCGCGTGCTGGGCGACCCAGGCGCAGCTGGCGGTCTCGCGCGCTTCCCGCAGCACGGAGCAGCCCTCCCACTCGCGGACATCCCAGCCGTATGCCTCGGTGAAGGATTCGTACGCCTCGGCCGGGAGCCCGTAGCGGTCGCGGGACAGGGCCATGACCACCAGGTCGTGCTCGCGCAGGTCGGCGGAGAAGGTCTCCAGGTCGACCAGGACCGGGCCGTCGGGGCCGACATGGACATTGCGGGGCAGCGCGTCGCCGTGGATCGGGCCCCGCGGCAGATGCGGGGTGAGCGCGGCGGCGGCATCCGCGAAGCCGTCGCGCCTGGCCCGCAGATACGCCGCGTCCGCGGGGTCGATCGCGTCGCCCGCCAGGCGCAGCCAGCGCTCCACACCGCCCAGCAGCTCGCGGGGCGGCAGGGCGAACGAGGGGGAGGGCAGTGCGTGCACCACCCGTAGCAGTTCGGCCAAATCCCGCGGCTCCGCTGGGCGTACGGAGTCGGGCAGCCGGTGCCACACCGTCACCGGGTGACCCTCCACCAGCAGCGCCTTGGCCTCGGCGGCGCGCACCGCGGAGACGCCCGCGTCGGCGAGCCAGGCCGCGATGTCCAGTTCCCGCCGCGCACGGTCGAGGAGTTCGGCGTCGCGCCCCACCTTGACCACCAGGTCACCGGCGGCGAACACCGCGTTCTCGCCCAGGGCGAGGAGCGTTGCGTCCCGTACCGACCCCGGCAGCACACCCGCCATGGCCAGTACGTCCCGCGCCCGTGCCTCGTCCATCCTTCGCCTCCGTGTCCTCGCTCGCGCAGCACTCGTGCGGGTCCCGCGCAGTCCTCGCGTACGGCGTCGTGTTCACGCCATCCGTTGGCCAGTCTCGCATTCCCACAGGTCGGACGGCATGCGCGGTGCCGTGATGGCTTACACCGCCTTCACGACCATGACGGGGCCGCTCGGGCGGTCAGACCGTCACGAACCGCCCAAAGGCGCCGATTCCATGACATTGGCGACCGTGACGAGGCGGTCCGTGAATCAGGCGCCCGACCGGAGCGGGGAGCGCCGTCTCGTCGGCCACGGGCCTGGTTTGAGGTGGAGGAGGCGGCCGCGGTGGACGGCGTGGGCCGGGTGCGGACGCTGGTCTCGATCACGGCGCCGCTGCTCGTGCCGGGCATCGTGGCGACGGCACTGTTCGCGTTCATCAGCGCGTGGAACGAGTTCTTCTTCGCGCTCGTGCTGCTCAAGACCCCAGAGAAACCGACGCTGCCGGTCATCCTGACGCACTTCATCGGAGCCGAGGGCGTCGCGGAACTCGGGCCGCTGGCCGGGGCGGTGAAGAGCCGATACGGACGCGATGGATCGTCGTCGGCCTGGCCGAGCTGAGAAAGCGGCTGGTCAAGGACGGGATCTGGTGCTGACCCGCTGTCAGCGCTGAGGGACGCATGACCGTTCGAGGCGGAGAACCGTGACTGTCAGCGAGTCCGCGGTTCCTCTCGCGCAAGGGTTGTACGCGGGCGGTGAAGCTCTGGCGCACTTTGGATAACGGTCGGGTCATTCGGTAACGCTCGGATAACGCCGGAACTGCTCGGAAAGGCCATGGACTTGGTCGAGGAGTTGGACCGATACCCCCTCGTGAAGGTTGCACGGGCAGGATCTTGTTTGTTTGGTAAGAAGATTCCTAGCGTGAGGTTAATTCCAGCCGAACGCCAGGAAGTTGACTCATGCCATCCATACGCCGAGATCTCCCGCCCCTCGCCGAGGTGCGCCGCATCACGCAGAAGAAGCGCGACGCGTGGTGGACCGTGCTGCTCGTCGACCCGATCGCGACGCCGCTGGTACGACTGGTCGCACGGCGGACCAGGATCACGCCGAACCAGATCACCTGGGCGGCGCTGCTGCTGGGGCTGGTCTCCGCGGCCTTCTTCGCGATGGGTGACTGGCGCTGGCTGATCGCAGGGGCGTTGGTGTACCACCTGAGCTTCACGCTGGACTGCATGGACGGCAAGGTCGCCCGGCTCACCGGGCAGGGCTCGGTGTTCGGCGCCTGGCTGGACTACATCTTCGACCGGGTGCGGGTGATGGTCTGTGCGGTCGCGCTGATGGCCGGGCAGTACCACCGCACGGACGACACCCGTTACATCTGGCTGGCCGCCGCGGTCGTCTTCCTCGACAGCCTGCGCTATCTCAACTCGCTCGAGATCTTCAAGACCCGCCACACCATGCGCAAGCAGATCAAGGCCCGACTGCGGGAGGCCCGGCGTGCCGAGAACGCCGACGGCGTCGCCTTCATGGAGGACCTGCTGCGCACCAACCCCGAGGCGGACATCGACCAGGACCTGCGCGCCGCGGCCTCCGAGGGCACGGCGGGGCTGCCGCAGGCCCAGGTCATCGATCTCCAGCAGGAGTTCCGCCGTCGCTTTCCCGTCTATCTCCGCGTACGGTCCTTCCTGCTGCGTCATCGCATCCGCCCCCACCTGATCAGCGGCATCGAGTTCCAGATGGGCGTGTTCATCGTCGGCCCTCTCCTCGACTCGGTGATCGAGGCGACGCTCGTCTCCGGCGCGCTGCTCCTCGTCTTCGAACTCGCCATCATCTACAAGCTGTTGCTGTCGACCCGCGACTTCACCCGCACCATCGACTCCTTCGAGCGCGACACGGCGGTCACCAAGGCGGCCTGAGCGCCTGCGGACAGCGACATGGCCGGGGCGAGCCGCCCCGGCCACGTACCTGTTCTTCAGCGAGCGGTCACACACCGACCCTCTCGCCCTCCACCGCCGGCGGCGGGGACACGGCCTCCGGTGCCTCGTCGTGCGTGAGGTCCGGCAGCCGGTTCAGCCACTTCGGCAGATACCAGTTGCGCTCGCCGAGCAGCGCCATCACGGCGGGCAGCAGCACACCCCGGATGATCGTCGCGTCGATGAGTACCGCGGCGGCCAGGCCCACACCCATCTGCTTCATGGACTGCATGGACAGCGTGCCGAAGATCGCGAAGACGGCGACCATGATGATCGCGGCGCTGGTGACGACACCGGCCGTGGTGACCACTCCGTGCCGGATCGCCTCCTTGGTGGAGCGGCCCCGCAGCCGCGCCTCACGGATCCGCGAGACCACGAACACGTGGTAGTCCATCGAGAGCCCGAAGAGGATCACGAAGAGGAACAGCGGCAGCCAGGTGACGATGGCACCCACGCCCTCCGCGCCCACCAGCGAGGCACCCCAGCCGTGCTGGAAGACGGCGACGAGGATGCCGTAGGCGGCGCCCACCGACAGCAGGTTGAGGGCGATCGAGGTGATCGCGACCGTCAGCGAGCGGAACGACAGGAGCATCAGCAGGAAGGCGAAGACCACGACGAACGCGAAGACCGGCACGACGGACCCGATCAACTGGTCGTTGAAGTCGTGCGAACCCGCGACCTGTCCGGTGATCGGCGCCTGGACCCCGTCGACCTTGCCGAGCGTGGCGGGCCGCACCTCGTCGCGCAGCTTCTCCAGGCTCGCTCCGGCCTTGTCCTGGTCGGAACCGCCTACCAGCGGCACGTACACGAAGGCGACGTTCTGCGCGTCGTGCAGCTTGATCTCCACCGGGCCGCGCGAGGCACCCGAACTGACGGCCCGGGCCTTGAAGTCGGCCAGCGCGTCCCGGACCTCCGGCGCGTTGATGTCCTTCGCCGTGACGACCACCTCGGCCGGATCGGAACCGCCGGGGAAGGAGGCGTTGACCCGGTTGTACGTGCCCACGATCGGCAGCGAGTTGCCGAACTCCTGGTCCAGCGTGAGGTTCTGCGTCTTCATGCCGACCGCGGGCGCCGCGACCGCGAGCAGCGCGCCCGCCGCGAGGACGACGGACAGCGCGGGCTTGGCCAGCACGCCCCGCAGTACGGCCGTCCAGAGCCGGCTCTCCCCGTTGCCCTTGCGCCGACGCCGCCGCAGGAACGGAATGCGCCCCTTCTCGACCCGCTCGCCCAGCAGGGACAGCAGCGCCGGCAGCACCGTGACCGACCCGACCATGGCGACCGCCACGACCATCAGCGAGGCCAGGCCCATCGCCTCGAACCCGGCGAGCCCGGTGAAGAGCATGCCCGCCATCGCCACGCACACGGTGACACCGGAGACGATGATCGCGCGGCCACTGGTCGCGGCGGCGATCCGCAGCGCGGCATCGGCGTCCCGCCCGGCCTCGCGCTCCTCGCGCTCACGGCGCAGATAGAACAGGCAGTAGTCGACACCGACGGCCAGACCGACCAGCAGCATCACGGAGTTGGCACTGTCGCTCATCGGCTGCAGATGGCTGACGATGCCCATCAGACCCATCGTCGCCATGATCGCGGTGATCGCGAGGGCCACCGGGAGCAGCGCCGCCACCAGCGCGCCGAAGGCGATCAGCAGAATGCCGAAGGCCACCGGAACCGCGGAGTACTCGGCCTTCTTGAAGTCGTCGCCGAACGCGTCGGAGAAGGTCTTCTGCATGCTGGCGCCGCCGATCTCCTCGATCCGCAGCTCCGAGTGGTCCTTCTGGACGTCCTTGACGGCGTTCAGCACCGGCTCGACGCGGTCGCCCGCGGTCTCCGCGTCGCCGCGCAGGTCGAACTGCACGAGCGCGCTGCGGCCGTCCTTCGAGATCGTCTTCGTGTCGTACGGCGATGTCACGTCCGTGACCTTGCCGGTGCCCTCGACCCCCTTGACCACGGCGGCGACGGCGTCCCGGAACTCGGCGTCCGTGGCCTTGGTGTTCGCGTCCTTCGTCTGGATCAGGACGGTCTCACTGGCCGGCTCCGTGATGTCGGCGTCCTTGATGATCTGGGCGGCGGTGTGCGTCTCGCCCTTGAGCTGGTCGTTCTCCTTGAGGTCGACGCGGCCCGCCGCCGAGCCGAGCCCCGTGGCCAGGACGACGAACAGCACCCAGATTCCGACGGCCGCCCATCGGTGCCGGGCGCTCCAGCCGCCGGCCCGGGCGGCGATGCCCCGCACCCGTATTTCTCCGTTCGCCATGACGGGCTAGCCCCCTTTTGTGCGGTGACAGCCCCCTGCCGTCACCTTTCGTTATGAAGGTATGGCCCGGATAAGAAGCTCTCGTCGTGCTGCCTGGTGAACCCCCGAGGCCGTGAGTCGTCCGCTGGGACCCCGGGGTCTCCGCACTGGGGAGGATGGAAGCCCCTTACACGTAACGGGACTTCTCGGGGATGTGGATCAGGGGTGTCCGTTCTGTCGGGCAGAGCCCGCTTTGTTATTTCGAAAGGTTGTTGATTAAGTCACAGCTTCATGTAGGTGTTGATCTGCGCGGACCGATCGGCCAGGGTTTCGTGCCAACCCGCCGGTAACTTCCGGTGCGGGCGGCGGCCTTCGTGCCCACCCCCACGGGGCACGAAGGCCGCTCTAAGGTGTGCGGATGACGACGACGTACGCGGCGCTGTTGCGCGGGATCAACGTGGGCGGCAGCAAGAAGGTGCCGATGGCCGAGCTGCGCACCCTGATGGAGGGGCTCGGGTACGGCGGCGTAGGCACGTATCTCCAAAGCGGCAACGCCGTCTTCACCAGCGACCGCGGCGACGAGGACTCGCTCGCCGCGGAGCTCGCGCAGGCCATCGAGAAGCACTTCGGTTTCACCGTCGCCGTGCTGGTGCGCGACCACGCCTATCTGAAGGCCGTACGCGAGGCGTGCCCGTTCCCGGCCGCCGAACTGGAGGCCAAACAGCTGCACGCCACGTACTTCTCGGGCCCCGTCGACGCAGAGCGCTTCGCCTCGATCGACCAGGCGGCCTTCCTCCCCGAGGAGTTCCGCCTCGGCGACCGCGTTCTGTACCTGTACGCCCCCGAAGGCCTCGGCCGGTCCAAACTGGCCGAGAACCTGTCGAAGCCCAAGCTTCTCAAGGGCATCGTCGCCACCAGCCGCAACTGGAACACCGTCGTCAAACTGGAGGAACTGACCCGTGCCTGAGCGCGAGGCCGCCGTCGAAACCGCCATCGAGGGCGAACTGCGCCTGCTGGACCCGGAGATCCGCCGCTCGCCCGAACTGGTCGGTGCGCTGCTGCACCCCGACTTCCACGAGATCGGCGCGTCGGGGCGGATCTGGGACCGCGCCTCGATCATCGCCTCCCTGGCCGCGGACGACGACTCCGGGGGCCGTCCCATCGCCACCGCGCACATGAAGGGCGTACGGCTCGCCCCCGACCTCATTCACCTCACCTTCGACACCGACGACAACGGCCGCCGGGCGCATCGGAGTTCACTTTGGCGGCTCACCGGACAGGGGTGGCAGCTGTACTTCCACCAGGGGACGTTGTACGGCTCCGGCGCAGCGTGACGTTTCGTACGCCGCCGTCGGCCGTGTACGAGCGGATCTCGTCCGGCACGGTGAGGCGCGGGTCCTGGTAGAGGCGTCGGAGCTCGTCGTCCGTACGGGCCCCGGCGACCGCGTCGGTCAGGGCGATGTCGTCGTCGGTGAGGGCGGCGTCGTCGAGGATCTCGGGGCCCCAGCCGTCCCAGGGGAGCACCTCGACGCCGTTGAGGGCGGCCAGATCGTGGCCGACGCTGGCACGGACGTACCACAGGCCCCTGATGTGCTTCAGCCAGCTGACCCCGAAGGTCGCCGGGTCGGCCCGCCCGGCCCGGCACTCCCGCCACGCCTGCCCGGCCACGACGAAATGGTCCCTCGGGACGTCCAGCGGATCGAAGGACACGTCGTACGGGCCATACGCGATCTGCGCGTCCACGAGCCGCCAACTGCCGTCCGGCAGTCGGTACTCGGTGACCCAGTGGTCCTCGTGGAAGCCCTCGGTGAAGTAGGTGGCGAAGCCGCAGCGCAGCCGGGCGGGTGTGCCCGTCGCCCGCAGCAGCGAGCACAGCAGCAGGGAGAAGTCGCGGCAGGTTCCGACGAACCGCTCGGCCGGCTCCCGCCGTTCGGTCAGCGGCCGGTTGGATCGCTCCCGCAGGCTGCGCAGCACTTCCGTCACGTACCGCGACTCGGCGTCCTCCGCCAGCCACCGCTCGGGGATGGCGTGCCCGAAGAGTTCACCCTCGCCCCGATGGATGATCACATCCCGTACGAGACGGGCGAGTTGACCGGGTTCCCGGGGAAGCCCGCCGACATCGAGGTCACCGGGATCACTGAACACGCTCTGGGTCAGGTAGAAGTCCATGCCGAGGACCCTCGGGTCTGCCCCAGGGGCAAGGTCAAGCCGGCGTTTCCAGTGGGGACTCTTCTGCCCGTCGTGCCCGTCCTGTCTGTCGTACGCTGGTGACGCGGTATCCGACGACGAACAGCACACCCGCCGTGCTGAACACCGTCACCAGGATGTAGACAGGAAAGATGTCGTCGCCCTGCGGGTAGTGCTCCTCGCACAGCCGGACGACCTCGGGGTGCGTACGGGCTGCCTCCAGGCACACCTTCTGCCCCGGCTCGGCACGGCTGAGGTCGGTGTCGAGCTTCCGCACCGTGGTGTGGCGGTGTCCGTCCACCGTGTACGCGATCTGCTCCCTGCGGTACTTGGTGGTCGGCTCGATGACCCGGGAGACCACCCCGGTGACCCGCACCGGGTCGTCGTCGATCAGCTCCGCCCGATGCCACTGAAGCGTCGCCGAGCACGCACCGAACCCGGTGAGCACCAGGAACAACGCCCCGAACAGCCAGGTCAGTTTGCGTATGGCGGGCAGCGTCGCACGTGCCGTTGTGGAGGGCCAGGGACGTACGGGAGCGCAGTGATTGCGGGATTGTGAGTGGCCGCTACAGCCATCTGTGCGAGTCTCGTGGGTATGCGCTACATCATCATCGGAGCAGGAGCGGTCGGCGGCGCCATCGGTGGCCGGCTGGCCGAGGCGGGGCACGAAGTGGTCCTGGTCGCGCGGGGCGCGCACTACGAGGCGCTGCGCGCGGACGGGCTGCGGTTCCTGACCCCCGAGGGGACGCACACGCGCCGGCTGCCCACGGTCGACGGGCCGCGGGCGCTGGGGGAGTTGGACGCGGACGACGTGCTGGTGCTCGCCGTGAAGACGCAGGACAGCGAGGCGGCTCTGGAGGCATGGGGGCCGAGCCCGGTCGCGGGCGGCGGTACGGCGGCCGAGCGGCTGCCGCTGGTGTGCGCGCAGAACGGTGTGGAGAGCCAGCGCCTCGCGCTGCGCCGCTTCCGCAGGGTGTACGGCGTCTGCGTCTGGCTGCCCGCGACCTTCGTCGAACCCGGCGTCGTGTCGGCGGCCGGCACCCCGCTCACCGGGATCCTGCACATCGGCCGCCATCCGCACGGCACGGACGAGACGGCCCGCCGTATCGCCGCCGACCTGGAGAAGTCCCGCTTCGAGGCGCCGGTCGTGCCCGATGTGGCCCGGTGGCAGTACGCCAAACTCCTCGGCAATCTCGCGAACTCGATCGAGGCGGTCACCGGGGTGCTCACCAGCGACGAGGGCCTCGCGCTCTTCGGGCGCGTCCGCGCGGAGGGCGAGGCGGTGCTGGACGCCGCCGGCATCGCGTACGCCGGTGAGGAGGAGCAGAAGAAGGCCCGTGGCGGCAAGATCCGGTTCGAGCCCTTCGACGGCTCCGAGCGCACCGCCGGCTCCTCCTGGCAGTCCCTCAACCGGGGTACCGGCACGATCGAGGCCGACTACCTCAATGGCGAGATCGCGCTCCTGGGCCGCCTGCACGGCGTACCGACTCCGCTGAACGACCTGCTCCAGCGGCTCGCGAACGCGTTCGCGCGCGAGCGCAGGGAGGCGGGGTCGATGACGGTGGCGGAGCTGGTGCGGCTGGCCGACGAGGCGGTGGCGGCCGCCGCCGAATCGACCGGTTCGTAGGCTGTCGCGTTTCTTCAAGAGGGCCGCGCCCGGTGTCCCTAGCGTGGAACGCATGAACAACGCGTACAAGAACGTGCACCCGTACATGGTGGAATGCGCCGCCGAGGCCGCCCGCGTAGCCCGCGGTGTCACGGCGGCGCGGCTGGCGGATCCCGGTCCCACGCACTGCCCGGACTGGGACGTCCGCACCCTGGTGAACCACTGGGTCCTCTACACCTCGCACGGCATGGAGCACCGGGCGCTGCGCAAGCAGCTCTCCGAGGAGCTGACCGGGCGGGACTTCACGGCCGACCCCGGCTGGGCGCGGGCCTACGCCGACCAACTCGACCGCGCTGTCGCCGCCTGGGACGACCCGGCCGTGTGGGAGGGCGAGGTCGATCTGGGGATGGCGAAGATGCCCGCCGCCGAACTCGCCCCGATGATCGTCAAGGAGATGGCGGTGCACGGCTGGGACGTAGCCACCGCCACCGGCCAGGAGTTCCGGATCTCGGACGGCGCGGCCCGGCTCGTCCTGGACGTGGTGGACACGCATGGCGCGCTCTACCGGCAGTACGACGGCTTCGCCGACCCGGTGGACGTGCCCGACGACGCCCCCGTCTTCGAGCGCGCCCTCGCCCACAGCGGCCGGGACCCGCGCTTGGCCCGGATCGAATCGGACCAGTGATTCCGGTCGAATTGGACCAGTGATTCCGGGTCGAATTGGACCGTGTTTCTATGCCATTGGGTGACTAGCCTCGACGGCATGACGACCACAGCGCCCACCCGGGTCGATTTCTACTTCGACCCCGCCTGCCCCTTCGCCTGGATCACCTCCCGCTGGATGCTGGAGGTCGAGCGTGAGCGGTCGCTCGACCTGCGCTTCCACGCGATGAGCCTCTACCTGCACAACATCGGCAATGAACTCCCTGCGTGGTACCGGGAGTTGGTCGACAAGTCCATGGGCCCCGTCCGGGTCGCGGTGGCCGCGGCCGAGCAGCACGGCGAGAAGGTGCTGCGCGACCTCTACACGGCCTTCGGCACCCGCATCCACGAGCGCGAGGCCGCGGACTTCGACGCCGTGGTCGCCGACTCCCTCGCCGAGCTCGGACTGCCGGCCGAGCTGGCCGAAGCGGCCCACGACCCCGCGTACGACGAGGCGGTGCGCCGCAGCCATGACGCGGGCAAGGAGCGCGACTCCGACGCCTATGTGGGGACGCCGACCATCCATGTCGACGGAACGGTGTGGTTCGGCCCGGTGCTGCGCGCCATTCCCCGCGGGGAGAAGGCGGCGGAGCTCTTCGACAGCTTCCGTGTCCTCGCCGCGCACCCGGACTTGTTCGAGCTCAAGCGGACCCGGACGGGAGGGCTGCGCTTCGACTGAACAGCGGTCAGAGCGCTGAACGCAGCTCGGATGAATCTCGGTCTCATGGAAGGGAGTTGCGTGATTCTTTGCCGCCTTCATTGACGGTGGCACGCCATAGATCCTACCTTTCTCGGCGTTGGGTACGGCTGATCCCACGGGAGGGGAACATGCCCATGCGCCGAAGAGTCGCCCTGGTCACTCTGATCTCCACGCTCCTGTCCCTCGGAATTCCAGGCGCCGTCTCCTCCGCAGAGGCCGCCACCTCCGACCTCTACGTCTCCCCGGCCGGGGACGACCACGCGAACGGCACCGCCCGCCACCCCGTACGCACCCTGGAACGCGCCCGCGACCTGGCCCGCGCCCGTGTCGCGGACCTGAGCGGCGACCTGACGGTCCACCTCGCGTCGGGCACGTACCGCCGCACGAAGCCGCTCGTCCTGGACGCCCGCGACTCGGGAACCGGCGGCCACAAGGTGATCTGGCAGGGAACGGGAGAATCGGTCATCAGTGGCGGCCGCCAGGTCTCCGGATGGCGCAAGGTCCCGGACAGACCCGGCCTCTGGTCCGCACCCGCCCCCCAAGGCCTCACCGACACACGGCAGTTGTACGTCGACGGGGTGCGCGCCCAGCGGGCCCGCGGCGCCGTTCCCGTCGGCCTCACCCAGACCGCCACCGGCTACACGGCGTCCGCCGACACGCTCGCGCACTGGAAGCACCCCTCCGACGCCGAGTTCGTGTACACCAGCGGCGAGGCCCTGTGGAACATCGAGCGCAACGGGCTCGGCCAGTGGACGGAGCCCCGGTGCCGTATCGCCGCCGCCGAGGGCACCACCATCACGATGGTCCAGCCGTGCTGGGACAACTCCAACAAGCGGGTGGAGTTCCCCGACATCCCCGGCCGCACCGTCAGCATGGTCGGCCCCGGCCATCTCACCAACAGCGGCAGGGCGACGTATATCGAGAACGCCTACGAACTCCTCGACCAGCCCGGCGAGTGGTACCTCGACCGGGCCTCGCGGACCGTGTACTACCTGCCCCGCGAGGGCGAGAACCTCGCCCGGGCCGATGTCGAGGCCGCGCAGGCCGAGAAGCTGATCGACGGACAGGGGACGGCCGGAGCCCCCGTCCACGACATCGCCTTCCGAGGTGTGCAGTTCAGCTATGCCACCTGGCTCACCCCGTCCCGCCCCGAGGGGTTCTCCGAGATCCAGGCGGGTTACACCATCACCGGCGAGCGGGGCTGGGCGACACAGGGGCTGTGCCAGTACGTCGAGGGCGGCACCTGCCCGTTCGCCTCATGGACCAAGATGCCGGGCAATGTCTCCGTCACCTACGGGCAGCGCATCGAATTCGCCGACGACGTCTTCGCCCATCTCGGCGCGTCCGGACTGGAGTTGGGTACAGGATCGAAGGACTCGACGGTCAACGGAACCGTCTTCACCGACATCTCCGGCAACGGCCTGGAGATCGGGGGAGTGGACGGACAGACCCCCGCCTCCGGGGTGCGGGTGACGGACAATCACCTCTACGGCCTGCCCCGTGAGTTCCACGGCGGCGTCGCGATCCTCAACGGCCACACCCAGCACACCACCATCGCCCACAACCAGATCGACCACGTCGGCTACAGCGCGATTTCGATGGGCTGGGGCGGCTGGCCCGACAAGATCGGCGACCCGGCGACCCCGAACCCCAGTCATGACAACACGGTCCGCGACAACCTGATCTTCGACTACATGCAGATGCTCGACGACGGCGGCGGCATCTACACCCAGGGCCTGACCGGCAGCTCGATGGCCGACGGCGAGAAGGTCACCGGCAACGTCATCCACGACCAGTGGGGCCTCGGCAAGAGCGTCTACACCGACAACGGCTGCACCTACGAGACGGTCGAGGGCAACGTCCTCTACAACGCGTCGTACGCCAACGTCGCCTCCCGGCACACCGACTACCGCGACGCCCTCGGCAACAACGACCCGACCCTGGTCAAGGGCAACTGGTGGGAGGAGGGTACGTCCGACGGCGACAACAAGGGCCTGGTCACGAGCGGCAACACCATCATGGCCTCGCCGTCCGACGTACCGTCAGCGATCCTCGACAACGCGGGACTTGAACCCGCCTACCAAGGCCTGCTCGACCGTCCTGTCGGCGCTCCCTCGGCACCCGAGCCGCCCTCCCGCGTCGGCACGAGCACGGCCGGGGCGGACGCGCTGTACGTCACCTTCAACCCGAGCTTCGCGGACGGCGGTTCACCGGTGACCGGGTACACGGCGCGGGCGTACGACGCGTCGGGCCGGCAGGTCGGCGAACAGGCTGTCGCGGCAGCCGAGTTCAAGCGCAAAGCCCTCGTCCGGATCGGTGGACTCCCGTCGTCCGGCGGCCCGTTCACGGTCACCGTCACCGCGGGCAACGCCCACGGTGCGAGCGCTCCGTCCCTGGCCTCGCTCCCGCTGAGCCCGACGAACGCGACCGTGCTGCCCGGCGCACCCACAAGTCCCAAGCTGCGTACGGCGTCCACCGCCGCCACCGTGGCGTGGACTCCGCCCACCGCGACGGGCGACGCCAAGGTCATCGGCTACCGCGTCACCGTCTCCGACGGCCGCGAACCGATCGCCGTCAGCGGCCGGGACGCGCTGGTGACCCAGCCTTCCGCGAAGGGAATGTTCCGGGTGATCGGCGGACTGGAGCCGGGCACCTCGTACACCGTCACGATCGCGGCCGTGACGGCGGCGGGCACCGGGCCCGCGGCCACCGTCACGGCAACCACCCGACCGTAACGGTCAGTTGGGCTCGCCCCGCCAGGTGTCCCGCCGTGCCCAGCGCGCGGCGGGACGCACCGCGAGCCCGGCGACCGCGAAGAGGACGGCGAGCAGGGCCCAGCCCGCCGTACCGTGCCGGATCGCGGTGACCGTGATCAGCGCCGGGCCCACCATCATGCCCGCGGACATGCCCGAGCCGAACACGCCCTGGTACACACCGTGGGCGCGGGCGTCGGCGAGTTCGTAGCCGAGGGTCCAGCCGCCGGCGGCCGACAGCACCTCGGCGAAGACCTGGATCACCGCGCCGACCGTCAGCGCGACCACCGCCCACACGGGAGAGAGGCCCGCCGACAGCGCGTACACCGCACAGGCCGCCGCGAGCAGCAGCCCCGCCCAGCCCATCGCCCGTACGGCACTGGGTACTTGGGAGGTGCGACGGGCCACCCGCACCTGAAGCAGCGCGACCAGGACGCAGTTCACGATCATCAGCAGCGCCGCCGTCCAGCGCGGTGCCTCGGTCCGTTCCACGATCCACAGCGGCAGACCGACCTCGGACAGCGTGTACTGCACCACCAGGAGGGCGTTGAGCACGGTCACCGTCAGATAGGGCAGATCGCGCACGGCACGCCAGCGGTCCTCGGCGGCGGCCTGGGAGACGGCGGGACTTTCCTCGGCCTCTGCGGCCGACGGCAGCGTCCGCAGCATCAGCGCGGGTGCCGCGAAGGTCAGCGCGTTCAGCAGGATGACGACGACGTACGCCGCACGGGTGTCGAGTTGCAGCGCCACCGCGCCGCACGCGCCGCCCACGGCCATCGCCACGTTGACGATCATCCGGAGATAGCCGCGGGCCTCGACCCGGCCCGCGGCGGGCAGCACGTCCGCGTACACCGCGCCCATGACACCCCGACTCGCCATGAACAGCGCGGTCACGCAGATCACGGCGACCAGGAAGCCCGCGTACGAGGTGACCAGGGCGTACGCGGCCGTGGCCAGACCGCAGCCGGCCCACAGCAGTCCGCACACCCGGCGGGCGCCCCAGCGGTCCGCCGCCCGCCCCGCCGGAATCCCCGCCGCCACGCCGGCCAGCCCCGCCACCGTCATCCCGAGGCCCACCGACGTCGCGTCGAGCCCGACGATCCGTGTGAAGTACAGGACGCCCAGCGGGAAGAACAGCCCATTGCCGAAGGCGTTGAAGAGCGTGATCACGGACAGTCGGCGCAATACGGGCTCGACGGGCAACAGCCCGCCCGCCCGCGTGAGCTGGTCGGTAGCGGTCATGTTCACACCCAACCCGGCATCCACTCGCCGGCGACAATCATTTAGCGTGACGCTCAATGATTGAGTTCCGTTTCGGTGTCGGCGACCTCGCGACCACCTCCTTCGCCTACTCCCCGCTCCAGGAGGCGGTGTTCTCGCTGCGCTCGTGGGCCGACCCGCAGCGCTTCCCGTACCAGGCGCCCTGGTTGCGGCGGCTGCGCCCGGCGTACGAACGGCAGGACACCGAGATCCTCGGCGCGCTGCTCACCGTGAGCAGCTGGGTCCCCGACTTCCTGACGCCGCGTCCCACCCGGGCCCGGCCCGCCTTCGCCGAGGAGCTGCGTGCCCTGCGCGCGACGCCCGCCGGGCGGCTCGGGGTCGACTTCGCGGAGGCCTTCGCGTACGAACCCGCCGTCCCGGAGGTCATCGTGCGGGGCCTCGCCGATCCGCCCGCACTGCTGGAGCGGATCGCCGACTGCCTGGACGGCTACTGGCACGAGTGTCTGGCCCCCGACTGGTGGCCCCGGGCCCAGTCGATCCTGGAGGCCGACCTCACCCACCACGCGAAGGTCCTCGCGGAACAGGGCGCGGCCGTGCTCTTCCCGAGCCTCGACCGTCGTCTCACCTGGACCGGGGACGGCGTCCGGCTGATCCACCCCACCGACCGCAACTGGCCCGATGGCGGCATCCGGATCGCGGGCCGCGGCATGGTGCTGACCCCGACGATGTTCGCCCGGGGCGCGGCCACCTGGGTCGATCACGGACTGCCGCCCGTGCTGTCGTACCCCGCCCGCGGCCGCGCCACCGTCTCCGAGACGCCGCCTCCGGTCACCGACCGTGCCCTCGTACGGCTTCTCGGCCGCCCCCGCGCCCGCCTGCTGCTCCTGCTCGCCGAGCCCGCGTCCACCACCGAGCTCGCCCACCGCCTCGACGTCACGCCGGGCGCGGTCAGCCAGCATCTCGCCGTGCTCTACGACGCGGGGCTCCTCAGCCGCACCCGCAGCGGCCGGATCGTGCGGTACGCGCGCACGGCACTCGGCGACCAGCTGTGCCGTTAGCCCCTGTCGAGGACAGGGGCTGCTAGGCGCCGACCGCCGCCAGCGCCGGCATCCGTGCCTCGTCGTAGCGTTCCAGCAGCACCCGGGCCACCTCCGGCGCCGGGCCCAGCACATCGGCCAGTACGTCCGCCTCGGCGGCGCCCCGTGCGATGCGGTCGGGCAGGCGGCCGGGGGCCAGGACGTAGGGGGCGACCGCGACCCGCTCGCAGCCGAGCGCCCGCAGTTCGCGCACCGCGTCCTCGGTGCGCGGAAGGGATGCGGAGGCGAACGCAGGCCGCACGGCGCACCAACCGGTGTGCCGCCACTCCCGCGCGATTTCAGCGATCACTGCGATCGCCTCCGGGTCCGTGGACCCCGCCGAGGCCAGCACGACCCCGGTCGAGGACTTGTCGGCGGGGGTCAGCCCCGCCTCGTACAGACGACGTTCGAGCGTGGCCGTCAGGAGCGGGGAGGGGCCGAGCACCTCCGCCTGACGGATGCGCAGCCGCGACGGTGCCTCCCGCAGCACCGCCGGGATGTCCGCCTTCGCGTGGAAGGCGCGCGTGAGGAGCAGGGGCAGCGCCACCACGTCACGTACGCCCTCTGCCGCCAGGGACTCCAACACCCCCTGCACCGAGGGGATGTTGAAGTCCAGGAAGCCGGTCTCCACCCGCAGGCCGGGGCGCTGGGCCCTGATCCGCCGGATGAGGGCATGCACCGTGGCGGCGTGCCGCGGGTCGCGGCTGCCGTGGGCGATGACCAGGAGGACCGGCTGGTTCATGACGGGCGGCTCAGCTCTTCACCAGGAGACCGCGGCTGCGCAGCACCCACCGCTCCACCGGGCTGAAGATCAGCAGGTCGATGGCGATACCGACGAACAGGATGAGGAAGATGGCGAGGAAGACCATCGACATGGAGCTGGCGTTGCGGCCGTTCTCCAGCAGCTGGCCCAGGCCCACGCCCAGGTCGGGCGAGGAGGCGATGATCTCCGCCGCCATCAGCGAACGCCAGGAGAACGCCCAGCCCTGCTTCAGGCCCGCCAGGTAACCGGGCAGCGCGGCCGGCATGAGGATGTGCCAGGTGCCCTTCAGGCCCGTCGCGCCCATCGTGCGGCCGGCGCGCAGGAACAGCGGCGGCACCTGGTCGACGCCCGACACCAGGCCGTTGGCGATCGACGGGACGGCGCCGAGCAGGATCACCGCGTACATCATCGAGTTGTTCAGACCCAGCCAGATCACGGCCGGCGGCACCCACGCCACCGAGGGCAGGGACTGCAGGCCCGACAGGACCGGGCCGATCGCGGCGCGGATGAACCGCACGCGCGCCACCACCAGACCCAGCGGGGTGCCGATCGCCAGGGCGAACAGGAAGCCGAGCAGACCGCGCGAGACGCTGGTCCAGATGTATTCGAGCAGCGTGCCCTGCAGCCAGGCGTTCTTGACCTCGCCCCACACGTCCGAGGGAGTGGGCAGCTTGGTCGGGTCGGTGACGATGTCGAACGAGATCAGCGACTGCCAGACCACGAGCACCACCGCGAACGCGATGAGCGGCGGCAGCACCTTCTGCTTGAAGGTCAGCCCGAAGGACCGGCCGCTGGAGAGACCGGTGACGCCGACGTCGAGGGCGTCGAGCCCCGCCTCCAGACCGGCCAGCTGGTAATTGTCCTTGCCGGGGCTGTCGTTGACGGCAGTGTCCGTCCGCTTCGTCTCAGTGCTGGCCATGGCGGCGGATCTCCCCACGAAGTTCTTCGGTGATCTCGATGGACAGTTCCGCCACGGGCGCGTCCTCGATGCGCCGCGGCTGCGGAATGTCCACCGTCCATTCGCGGGCGATCCGCCCGGGACGGGAGGACAGCAGGATCACGCGCTCCGCGAGCCGTACCGCCTCGCGCACGTTGTGCGTGACGAAGAGGACGGACAGACCCGTCTCGCTCCAGATCCGGGTCAGCTCGTCGTGCAGCATGTCCCGCGTGATCGCGTCCAGCGCCGCGAACGGCTCGTCCATCAGCAGGATCTGGCTGTCCTGAGCGAGCGCGCGGGCCATCGCCACACGCTGGCGCATACCGCCGGACAGCTCGTGCACCCGCTTGCCGTACGCGCCCTTCAGCCGTACGAGTTCGAGCAGCTCCTCGGTCCTGTCGCGCCGCTCGTTCTTCGGAACTCCCCTGAGCCTGAGGGCGAGTTCGATGTTCTTGCCCGCGGTCAGCCACGGGAACAGGGCGTGCTCCTGGAACATCAGAGCCGGGCGCCCGTTGGTCGTGATGCTGCCGACGGAGGGCTCGTCGAGCCCCGCCACCAGATTCAGCAGCGTCGACTTGCCGCAGCCCGAGGCCCCCAGGAGGGTGACGAACTCACCCGGCGCGACATCGAGGCTGATGTCGTCGAGGACGAGCTGCTGCCCGCCCGGCCCGGCGAAGGACTTCGAGACGTGCTCGATCCGGGCGGCGTACTCGACCGCTTCGGCGCTGTCGGCGTCCTTGGCGAGGGTCGTGGTCGTGGCCATGGTCGTCACCTCCTGGGAACTCATCGGGATCCGGGCTTACTTGACGCCGAGACCGGCGTCGTCGACCGTGCTCTCGCCGTCGGCCTTCAGGACCTTGTTCAGCAGCGTGAGGTCGTAGATTCCGCTCAGGTCGGGCTTCTCCAGCAGACCCGCCTTCACCGCGTGCTCCGCCTCGGTGCTGAGGGTGGAGGCCAGCGGGTCATTGGTGATCTGGATGGACTTCCAGGCCGGGTCGAGCACGTCGGCCGGCAGGGCCTTGCCCGAGTCCGCCTCCAGCTGCTTGTTCGCCGCAGCCTTCGCCTCGTCCGGGTTGGCGCTGATCCACTTGTTGGTCTCGACCGACGCCTTCAGGACCGCCTCGACGGCCTTCGGGTGCTCCTTGAGGAACTTCTGCGACACGATGATGTTCGTGATCACGAACTTCTTGTCGGGCCACAGCGTCGACTCGTCGAGCAGCACCTTGCCGCCCTCGGCGACCAGCTTGGACGCGGTCGGCTCCGGCACCCAGGCGCCGTCGATGGAGCCGGACTTGTAGGCGTCCGGGGTGATCTTGTTGTCCGTACGGACGACCGAGACATCACCCTTGCCGCTGTTCGCGTCGACGTTCCAGCCCTGGTCCGCGATCCAGTTGAGGAACGCCACGTCCTGCGTGTTGCCCAGCTGGGGGGTGGCGATCTTCTTGCCCTTGACGTCCTTCAGGGACTTGATCTTCTTCGGGTTGACCACGAGCTTCACGCCACCGGACGCCGAACCGCCGATGATGCGCAGGTTCGTGCCCTTGGACTTGGTGAAGCCGTTGATCGCCGGGGAGGGGCCGATCCAGCCGATGTCGATGGAGCCCGAGTTCAGCGCCTCGATCTCGGAGGGACCGGCGTTGAACGTCTGGTACTTCGCCTCGGTGGCGCCGAGCTCCTTCTGGAAGTAGCCCTTCTGGTTGGCCACCAGCGCGGTCGCGTGCGTCAGGTTTCCGAAGTAGCCGATCTTCACGGAGTCGAGACCGTCGATCTTCTCGGACCCGGCGGCGACCTTCGCCTTGGTGTCGTCCTTCGCCTCGGAGCCGTAGCTGCAGGCGGCGAGAGCGAGAAGGGGGAGCGTGACGGCGGCGGCGATGCCGCGGCTGAGCAGTTTGGAGCGCTTGGAGCGGATGGCAGGCACGGGAGGTGTTCCTCTCGTTGGCCCGGCGGTCACGACCTCAAGTCGTGGCCGGGAAGTCGGCAGGTCTTCGTTTTCGCAGGCGGTGGGGGGTGAGGGCGCGCAGGCAGTGCGCGTACGTCATCGCGCACATCGCGCCACTCCGCCCTGCCCGCTGCCGAGGGCGCCGCTGCCGACGCGGCCGCCCTCCTTCGCGAACGTGGAGTAGATGTCGACTGGGTTCATGTCAGAAGTCCCAACCGTCGTCGTCGGCCTCGTCCTTGACCGGCTGCGGCGCGGCGAACGACTCGCCGACCATGCCCGCGGTCAGGGTGGTGCCGTCCGCCGGGTCGATCAGGATGAACGCGCCGGTGCGGCGGGAATCGGCGTACGAGTCGAGCGGCAGCGGCTCGGCGGTACGGATCACGACGCGGCCGATGTCGTTGGCGACCAGCTGCCCGGGGTGCGGGTGCAGCGACAGGTCGTCCAGCGTCAGCCGGGACGGGATGTCCTTGACGATCGCCTTGACCGTGCGGGTGCCGTGCTTGAGCAGCACGCGGTGGCCGACGGTGAGCGGCTGGTCGGCGACGTGGCAGACGGTCGCCTCGACATCCTGGGTGGTCGCGGGCGCGTCCTTGCTCGGCACGATCAAGTCGCCGCGCGAGATGTCGATGTCGTCCTCCAGCAGGAGGGTCACCGACTGCGGGGTCCACGCGACGTCGACCGCCTTGCCCAGCAGATCGATCCCGGAGACCTTCGAGGTACGGCCGGAGGGCAGCACGGTCACGCTGTCGCCGACGCGGAACGTACCGGCCGCGATCTGACCGGCGTAACCCCGGTAGTCCGGGTACTCGGCGGTCTGCGGGCGGATCACGTACTGCACGGGCAGCCGGGCGTGGCAGTGCGCCAGGTCGTGGCTGACCGGCACCGTCTCCAGGTGCTCCAGGACGGTCGGGCCGCCGTACCAGTCCATGTTCGCCGACGGGTCCACCACGTTGTCACCGGCGAGCGCCGAGATCGGGATCGCGGTGATCTCGGGAACGCCCAGCTCGGAGGCGTACGCCGTGAACTCCTCGGCGATCGCCGCGAAGACGGACTCCTTGTACTCGACGAGGTCCATCTTGTTGACGGCGAGGACGACGTGCGGGACGCGCAGCAGCGCGGCGACGGCGGCGTGCCGGCGGGTCTGCTCGATGACGCCGTTACGGGCGTCGACCAGGACGACGGCCAGGTCGGCCGTCGAGGCGCCGGTGACCATGTTCCGCGTGTACTGCACGTGACCCGGCGTGTCGGCCAGGATGAACCGGCGGCGCGCGGTCGCGAAGTAGCGGTAGGCGACGTCGATGGTGATGCCCTGCTCGCGTTCGGCGCGCAGGCCGTCGGTGAGCAGTGCGAGGTCGGGCGTGTCCTGGCCGCGGCTGGCCGAGACGCGCTCGACGGCCTCCAGCTGGTCCGTCAGGATCGACTTGGAGTCGTGCAGCAGACGGCCGACGAGCGTGGACTTGCCGTCGTCGACGGAACCGGCGGTCGCGAAGCGCAGCAGAGTCGTGGCCGACAGCTGCTCGACCGACAAGGGCTCGGTGGGTTCGGTGGTGCTGGTCATGTCTAGAAGTACCCCTCGCGCTTGCGGTCTTCCATCGCGGCCTCGGACACCTTGTCGTCGGCGCGGGTGGCGCCCCGCTCGGTGAGGCGGGAGGCGGCGATCTCGGCGATGACGGCGTCCAGCGTGGACGCGTCGGAGTCGACGGCGCCCGTGCAGGACATGTCACCGACGGTCCGGTAGCGGACCTGCCGCTTCTCGACCGTCTCGCCGTCCTTCGGGCCGCCCCACTCGCCGGCGGTCAGCCACATGCCGGCCCGCTGGAACACCTCACGCTCGTGCGCGAAGTAGATGTCGGGGAGTTCGATGCCTTCGCGGGCGATGTACTGCCAGACGTCCAGCTCGGTCCAGTTGGAGAGCGGGAAGACGCGGACGTGTTCGCCGGGTGCGTGGCGGCCGTTGTAGAGCTGCCACAGCTCGGGGCGCTGGCGGCGCGGGTCCCACTGGGAGAACTCGTCGCGCAGGGAGAAGACGCGTTCCTTGGCGCGGGCCTTCTCCTCGTCGCGGCGTCCGCCGCCGAAGACGGCGTCGAAGCGCTCCGACTGGATCTTCTCGGTGAGCGGCAGGGTCTGCAGCGGGTTGCGGGTGCCGTCCGGGCGTTCCTTGAGGACACCGCGGTCGATGTAGTCCTGCACGGAGGCGACATGGAGGCGCAGGCCGTGCTTCTCGACCGTGCGGTCGCGGTATTCCAGGACTTCGGGGAAGTTGTGTCCGGTGTCCACGTGCAGCAGCGTGAAGGGGATCGCCGCGGGGGCGAACGCCTTGAGCGCCAGGTGCAGCATGACGATGGAGTCCTTGCCGCCGGAGAAGAGGATCACCGGCCGCTCGAACTCGCCCGCGACCTCGCGGAAGATGTGGACGGCCTCGGACTCCAGCGCGTCCAGATGCGACAGCGCGTACGGGCTGATGCTCCCGGCGTCGCCCTCGGAACTGCCGGCCGACTCGGAGACAGTGGCTGCGGTCGTCATGCGAGACCCCTTTCGGTGAGCAGCGCATGCAGCGCGGCCGCGGACTCCTGCACGGTCTGGGTGTGCGACTCGATGCGCAGATCGGGCGACGCGGGCGCCTCGTAGGGGTCGTCGACGCCGGTAAGCCCCGAGATCTCGCCCGCGGCCTGCTTGGCGTACAGCCCCTTCACATCGCGTACGGAGCAGACCTCGACCGGGGTCGCGACGTGCACCTCCAGGTACGGGGTGTCCCCGGCCTGGTGGCGCCCCCGCACCGCCTCACGGCTGTCCGCGTACGGCGCGATCACCGGGACGAGCGCCTTGACGCCGTTGCGGGCGAGCAGCTCCGCGAGGAAGCCGATGCGCTGCACGTTCGTGGCGCGGTCCTCGCGGGAGAAGCCGAGACCCGACGAGAGGAACTCGCGGATCTCGTCCCCGTCGAGCACCTCGACACGGTGGCCCTCTTCGCGCAGCCGGCCGGCCAGCTCGTACGCGATGGTGGTCTTGCCGGCACTCGGCAGACCCGTGAGCCAGACGGTGGCTCCGGTCGTCACTTGCTGCTCCTGAGAAATCGTGGGGTCCGCGGCGTGCGCGGTCGTGTGCGGGGTCGTGTCCGTGGTCGTCATTCGTGCAGCCCGCACTCGGTCTTGGCGCGTCCCGCCCAGCGGCCGGCGCGTGCGTCCTCGCCCTCCAGCACACGGCGGGTGCAGGGCGCGCAGCCGACGGACGCGTAGCCGTCCATCAGCAGCGGGTTGGTGAGAACCCCGTGCTCCGCGACATAGGCGTCCACGTCGTCCTGCGTCCAGCGGGCGATCGGCGAGATCTTGACCTTCTGCCGCTTCTCGTCCCAGCCGACGACCGGTGTGTTCGCCCGGGTCGGGGACTCGTCGCGGCGCAGCCCGGTCGCCCACGCGTCGTACTTGGTCAGGCCCTCTTCCAGGGGCTTGACCTTGCGCAGCGCGCAGCACAGGTCGGGGTTGCGGTCATGCAGCTTGGGGCCGTACTCGGCGTCCTGCTCGGCCACCGTCTGGCGCGGGGTGAGCGTGATGACGTTGACGTCCATCACGGCCTCGACCGCGTCCCGGGTGCCGATGGTCTCCGGGAAGTGGTAGCCGGTGTCGAGGAAGACGACGTCCACACCGGGCTTGGCGCGGGAGGCGAGGTGGGCGACGACCGCGTCCTCCATGGAGGAGGTCACGCAGAACTTCGTGCCGAAGGTGTCGACGGCCCACCGGAGGATCTCCAGGGCGGAGGCGTCCTCCAGGTCGCGCCCCGCCTGCTCGGCGAGGCTCTTCAAGTCCTCGCCCGTACGCTCTTCCTGAATCGTCGTCATATCTCTGCCCCTCCACGATCATCCTGGCGAAGCCCCCGGGCCAGCAGCCCGAGGAACTTCAACTGGAAGGCTCGATTGCACGCTGCGCATTCCCACGCGCCGTGGCCCTGCTCGCTCGGACGAAGGTCTTCGTCACCGCAGTAGGGGCAGTGGAAGGGGGCCGCTCGCTCGCTCATGAGAGGGACTCCTCGGAGGCTCGGGTGGCCCACTTGGCGAAGCGCTCGCCTTCCTCGCGCTCCGCCTGGAAGCGCTTGAGGACCCGCTCGACGTAGTCGGGCAGCTCCTCCGAAGTGACCTTCAGGCCACGGACCTTGCGGCCGAACCCGGCCTCCAGACCGAGCGCGCCGCCCAGGTGCACCTGGAAGCCCTCGACCTGGTTGCCGTTGTCGTCCAGGACCAGCTGGCCCTTGAGACCGATGTCCGCGACCTGGATACGGGCGCAGGCGTTCGGGCAGCCGTTGATGTTGATGGTGATCGGCTCTTCGAACTCGGGGATGCGGCGCTCGAGTTCGTCGATCAGGGAAGCACCGCGCGCCTTGGTCTCGACGATCGCGAGCTTGCAGTACTCGATGCCGGTGCAGGCCATCGTGCCGCGCCGGAACGGGGAGGGCTTGACGGTCAGGTCGAGGGCTTCGAGGCCCTCCACCAGCGAGTCGACCTGGTCCTGCTCGACATCGAGCACGATCATCTTCTGCTCGGCGGTGGTGCGCAGGCGGCCGGAGCCGTGTCCCGCGGCCAGCTCGGCGATCTTCGTGAGGGTCGTGCCGTCCACGCGGCCGACGCGCGGCGCGAAACCGACGTAGAAACGGCCGTCCTTCTGCCGGTGCACACCGACGTGGTCGCGCCAGCGGGCGACCGGCTGGTCGGGCGCGGGGCCGTCAACCAGCTTCCGCTTGAGGTACTCGTCCTCCAGGACCCGGCGGAACTTCTCGACGCCCCAGTCGGCGAGCAGGAACTTCAGACGGGCGCGGGTGCGCAGCCGCCGGTAGCCGTAGTCACGGAAGATCGAGATGACGCCCTCGTAGACGTCCGGGACCTCGTCGAGCGGGACCCAGGCGCCGAGGCGCTGGCCGATCTTCGGGTTGGTGGAGAGGCCGCCGCCGACCCAGACGTCGAAGCCGGGGCCGTGCTCCGGGTGGTTCACGCCGACGAAGGCGATGTCGTTGATCTCGTGCGCCACATCCAGCAGCGGCGAGCCGGAGACCGCCGACTTGAACTTGCGGGGCAGGTTCGAGAAGTCCTTGTTGCCGACGATCCGGCGGTGGATCTCGTCGATCGCCGGCGTGCCGTCGATGATCTCGTCCTCGGCGATCCCGGCGACGGGCGAGCCGAGGATGACGCGGGGCGTGTCACCGCAGGCCTCGGTCGTGGACAGGCCCACGGCCTCCAGGCGGTCCCAGATCTCCGGGACGTCCTCGATGCGGATCCAGTGGTACTGCACGTTCTGCCGGTCGGTGAGGTCGGCGGTGCCGCGCGCGAACTCCTGCGAGATCTCGCCGATGACGCGCAGCTGCTCGGTGGTCAGCCGGCCGCCGTCGATGCGGACGCGCAGCATGAAGTACTTGTCGTCCAGCTCCTCCGGCTCCAGGATCGCGGTCTTGCCACCGTCGATCCCGGGCTTGCGCTGGGTGTACAGGCCCCACCAGCGCATCCGGCCGCGCAGGTCGTTGGGGTCGATCGAGTCGAAGCCCCGCTTGGAGTAGATCGTCTCAATGCGTGTCCGCACGTTGAGACCGTCGTCGTCCTTCTTGAACTGTTCGTTGCCGTTGAGCGGGGTGAAGTGACCCACGGCCCACTGACCCTCGCCGCGGTGACGGCTCACCTTGCGGCGGGGCGCGGCGGCGGGATTCTGCGGGGTGGCGGCCATGGTTGCTACGTCCTTCGAGACTGCGGGACAGATCTGTCAGCGGCTCTGACCTGCGCATACGGGCGCATACGGAAGTATGGGCGCGTCACTGCGCAAGGGTCGCAAAGAGGGGAGAGTCGGGCGTTGCTGGACTGGTCAGCTCGCCGGACAGATGGCGCTGGACATGCGGCCGAGGTCGACGTGCCGCCGACTCACCAAGGCAATTCCAGTTCCAGACATGACGGAAGCGTGTCACGGGGATCTCGGGCCAGTCCACCTTCATCCACCATGTGGACACCCTGGTCCCGCATCGTGAGACAAGGGTGGCGTCGGTCACATGTCCGGGCCGCCGGCGCTGCCCAAACGCGCCGGAAGCCGGTCACGGACAGGTCACCAGCAGGTCAGACCGCCCGGGCTCCCGGCCAGGGTCCCGGTGCGGCCACCTCCGGCTGCTCCTCCGCCTTCGTGTCGAAGAGCTTGAAGCCCCGCCGCAGATAGTTGTCCATCGCGTGCTCCCCGTCCAGGCTGCATGTATGCAGCCAGACCCGCTTGGTCTCGGCCCGCCCCGGCCAGCGCCCGGCCAGGTCCCAGGCCCGCGCGACCCCGTAGGAGAGGAGATGCCCGCCGATCCGGCGCCCCCGGAAGGCGGGGATCAGCCCGAAGTACACGACCTCCACGACCCCGTCGTCCTGCGGCTCCAGCTCGACATAGCCCGCGGGCGTTCCCTTGTCGTACGCGACCCAGGTCTCCGCGCCCGGCCGTTCCAGGGCCTCCTGCCACTGCGCGTACGTCCAGCCGAGCCGGTCGATCCAGCGGATGTCCCCGCCGACCGACGCGTAGAGGAAGCGGCTGAACTCGGGCGAGGGCACCTCGGACCGTACGATCCGGACGTCGCCGTCGGGCGCGCTCGCGGGGAGCAGGTCGGTCGGGGCCGTCTGCTCCAGGGACCAGGTGGTCACAGTGGCGTTGCTCATGCGAGCCAGGGAACCATGGGGGCACGCCGGCCTCCAAAAGTGACCCCGGAACCGCTTTCGGGAACCCGGGCGCGATCCCGGGCCCGAGTGGACGCCCACCTCAGCGAGCCGTCCGCTCCAGCCAGCGGTCTGCTCAAGCGAGCCGTCTACTCCATCGACCTGTCGACCGAGGACAGCGGAACGGCGTACAGCACCCGCTCCCGCACCGAGGTGCCGTCGGAGGCCCCGGTCAGCGTCCACAGCTCACCCGTCTCCTGCCAGTAGGAGAGGGACGCGGTGCCCAGGCCCCAGCACGCGTGCGACCGGTCCGCCGTGCAGGTGGCGGCCTTCGCGCCGCTGTCGGTCTGCCGCCAGAGGGTGCTGTGCTGGGTGGGGCTGTCCGTTGCGTGGCCCACGTACCACCGCGCCTCGCGCGTGCCGCTCGGTGTGTGCGACAGGACGCCGGACACTCCTGCCGCCTTGGTCTCGTAGGCCTCGACCGCGTCGACATACCCCTGGGAGTCGGCGAGCAGGCCCGTGCGGTAGGCGGCGGTGCTGTACGAGTACCGCCAGACACGGGACCGCGCCGCGCCGCCGGAGGTGGACTGCTCGGTCGCGACCAGGCTGTCCGGCGCCGTCGTACGGTCGAGGGAGAGGGAGCCGAAGCACGGGACCGCCTTGTCGCTGCCCGCCGTACACGCGCCGCCGGTCACGTCGTAGGAGCCGACGGCCGGGAGCACGTACTGGTAGCCGTCCGCCGAGTAGCCGTCGCTCACCCTGCCGACGGCGCCGCTGTTCACGTCGGCCTTCAGGATGCGGTGCATGTCGAAGACGAGCAGGCCCGCGCCGTGCGCGGCGGTGACGATCAGCTTGTCCTGGTACCAGACCATGCCGCCGAGGCCCGAGCGGACCGCCGTGAAGTCCTTGCCGCCGTCGCGCGGGGCGACGAGCAGGACCCAGCGGTACGTGAGGGCGTCCGGGTCGGTCGCGTCGACGAAGGCGATCCGGGCCAGGCCCTCGTCCCGGGTCGGCGCGGCGGCCTGCTGGTCGATGTGCGTCCAGCCGGCCAGGATCACCCGGTGCCCGCCCCACTGGCCGTCGTCGTCGGCGTCACCGGAGGTGGTCACGGACCGTGGCTGCCACTGGAGGGTCCTGGCGTCGCCGCTGTCCCAGCAGTACGCGCGCGTGGCCGTGGGCTCGACGGGCAGCGCTCCCCGCTCGCCGGCGGCGCAGCCGGCCTTGTCGCGCATGGAGCGGTCGGCGCTCTGAAGGACGCCGTCGACACCGACGTTCCCGCCCATGTCCTCGGTGAGCGTGTCGAGGGTGTCCCGGGCGACCAGGTTCTCGTGCAGACGCAGCTCACCGGTCGCGGCGGCCGACGTGAGCGGCGTCAGCCCGCCCGGAGTGCCGCTTCCCGTGGCCTGGGAGGCGCTGATCAGGGTGGCGGCCGCGGTGAGCGCGAGGGCGGTTCCGGCCAGGGTGGCGCGCAGCGCCTGTCCCCTTCTACGACGACGGTGCCTGCCACGCTGCTTCATGCGTCCTCCTGAGAAGGCCAACTGCCTCTCACACTCCGGGGGTTGACGGAGAGACGGGTGGGGTGGCCTGAGAGGGGATGCTACGGCAGATGCCCACGGGCCTGGTCGAAGACCCCGGAAGACACTCACGAAATACGCACGCCACGACATTCGTCATCCACACGCGACGGCACTCGTCGACCGGGAGTCACCCACGAAACACCCTCACGACGGACCCTCACGACAGACCCTCACGACAACCCCTGTCCCTGCCACGGCGCCCCGCCCGCCCGCGCCCCCAGCACCGCCGGCGCCGTCGAGTGCGGCAGCAGGTCCAGCGGATCGTCCGGCAGCAGGACCTCCACCTCCACCTCCTCGCGGAAGCGGTACGGCCGGTGGTCGAGCAGGCCCGTGAAGCGTCGCCGTACCCGGGACAGTTCGGCGCGGACCGTCACCGTGCGGGTGGGGTCGCCGAACAGGTCGACGGCGAGCTGGGCCGCGCTGCGTCCCTGGCGGTGCACGGCGAGCACGTACAGCAGCTCCGCGTGGCGGGGGGTCAGGTCCTGCGCCCAACTGCCCGCCGCTCCCGCGACGGTGGCGCACGGCCGCCGGGGCTCGCTGAGGTCCAGCACCACACGGCTCGCGGAGCCGGAGGTGTCGGTCTCCGTGACCCGCAGCAGCCATCCGCCGGGCATCGGCTCCGCGACGCACATCCCGAGCGAGGGCAGCCAGACCCGGCCCGCGCCGAAGGAGTTGGGGAGGGGGACCCGGTCCACGGGCGGCATCCCCGTGACGGCCGCCAGCCAGCCGTTCGTGTCGACCACCAGCGCCTTGCCGCCCAGCCGGCACAGGAGGGGCGCGGCCACCGCGCGCAGCCGCTCGATGGCCGTCAGATGCCTGCTGCGCAGTTCACTTTCGGCCAGCCGGGACACCGAGTCGACCAGGGCGAGCGTGGCCGGATGAAACGTGCTGTCCGGCCCGCTCACGTCGATGATGCCGAGCAGCCGCCCGTCCCGGGGGTCGTGCACCGGCGCGGCGGCACAGGTCCAGTCGTGCAGCGTGCGCACGAAGTGCTCGGCCGAGTGCACCTGGACGGCCGCGCCCGCCGACAGCGCGGTGCCGATCGCGTTGGTGCCCGTCGTGTCCTCGCTCCACGCGGCGCCTTCCTCCAGGCAGATGGTGTCGGCCCGGCGCAGCACCCCCGCGTTGCCCTCGCGCCACAACACCCGGCCCTCGGGGTCGGTGACCACCATGATCTGCAGGGACGCGTCGGCGACCGATCCCAGCCCGCCGCTGAGGATCGGCATCACCTCGGCGAGCGCGGTGGATGTCCGGCGATGTTCGAGTTCGTCCGTCTGCAACAGCACACTGTCCGTGCCTTGTTCGGGATCGACACCGAAACGTTTCACTCGTTGCCATGACTGGCCGATGACCGGTCGCGGTGCGATCGGGGAGCGTTCGCCTCTGAGCGTCGCGGCCCAGGTTTCCTGGAGGTGCCGGACCGTTTCGGACGCGTCCAGCGGAGCGAAACGGGCGGGGTTGAACGATGTGGTCTTCACAGGGCACTCCCGAAACCAGTACCGCGCATGAGCAGTGACGCCGCCGTCATCCCACATCGTGCCTGCTCCCGGCGCGGTACGCGGGCAGTTCGCACAAGGTGCGCAAAGGAATGCAACGGTCTGCAACTCTCGCCAACGGTCACAAGGTTCCTTGAAACTGACAACGACGTCACCTCGCGCGGCGTCCGTGCTCCTCGAACGGGGCCACAAGATGCGGGGGTGGTGCCGTGTCGGCGCAGCACCACCCCCGTTCCCGCGCGCTCACCTGCGAAGAGCAACGGAATCCGGCCGCCCGCGGTTCAGGAAACCGGCCGCGCCCGCTCCACCACCGTGGCCAGATCCAGACTGTGCGGCAGCGTCCCGAAGGCCGAACCCCAGTCCCCGCCCAGCCGTGAGGCACAGAACGCGTCGGCGACCTCCGGGGGCGCGTACCGGACGAGCAGCGACCCCTGGAGCACCGTCGCGATCCGCTCGACGAGACGGCGGGCGCGGCCCTCGACGCCGTCCAGGTCGGCGAGTTCGGCCAGCAGGTTCTTGATGGCCCCGTCGAGGCGGTGGTCGGCGCCGCGTGCCTGGCCCACCTCCCGCAGATAGGCGTCGAGGGCCCCCGGCTCCCGTTGCAGCGCGCGCAGCACGTCCAGCGCCTGGACGTTGCCCGCGCCCTCCCAGATGGAGTTGAGCGGCGACTCGCGCAGCAGCCGGGGCATGCCCGACTCCTCCACGTATCCGTTGCCGCCCAGGCACTCCAGCGCCTCCACGGCCACCGGCGTGCACCGCTTGGTCACCCAGTACTTGGCGGCCGGCACCGCGAGCCGCAGGAACGCCCGCTCCTGCTCGCTCCCGTCGTCGTAGGCGGCGGCCAGCCGCAGCGCGAGCGTCGTCGCGGCCTCGGACTCCAGCGCCAGATCGGCGAGTACGTTCCGCATCAGCGGCTTGTCGACGAGCCGGCCGCCGAACGCCTCACGGTAGGTGCAGTGGTGGATCGCCTGCGCGACCGCCTGCCGCATCAGCGAGGCCGAGCCGAGCACACAGTCCAGCCGGGTCGCCGCGACCATCTCGATGATGGTGCGCACCCCGCGCCCCTCGTCCCCGACCCGGCGCGCCCAGGTCCCGTCGAACTCGACCTCGCTCGACGCGTTCGACTTGTTGCCGAGCTTGTCCTTGAGCCGCTGGATGCGGAACGTGTTCTGCGAATCGTCCTCCAGAACACGCGGGACGAGGAAGCAGGTGAGCCCGCCCGGCGCCTGCGCGAGGACCAGGAAACCGTCCGACATGGGCGCCGAACAGAACCACTTGTGGCCCGTCAGCTCGTACGTCCCGTCCTCGGCGAGCGGCCGCGCCTCGGTCGTGTTGGCGCGTACGTCGCTGCCGCCCTGCTTCTCCGTCATCCCCATCCCGAAGAGCACGCCGGCCTTCTGGGAGGCGGGCCGCAGCCCCTGGTCGTAGACCGTGGACGTCAGCCGCGGCTCCCACTCGGCGGCGAGCGCCGGGTCGGTGCGCAGCGCGGGCACCGCCGCGTGGGTCATCGACAGGGGGCAGCCGTGGCCCGCCTCGGCCTGCGTCCAGACCACGAAGGAGGCCGCGCGCCGTACATGGCCGCCCGGACGGTTCCAGGCCGCGGTCAGCCCCGCGGACACGCCCTTCCCGAGGAGCCGGTGCCAGGCCGGATGGAACTCGACCTCGTCGATCCGGTTGCCGTAGCGGTCGTGGGTGCGCAGCTTGGGCGGGTTCTCATTGGCCAGCACCCCCCACTCCTGTACCTGAGCGGAACCGGCGCTGCGCCCGAGCGCCGACAGATCGTCTCGCGCCTCCTCAAGGATCTCCGGATCGAGATGTCGGCCGACCGCCTCCACGAGGGCCCGGTCGGCGGCGAATACGTCATATCCGACCAGGGGTGGAGCCTGGTTGGTCACGGTGTGGGTGCTGGCTGCCATACGGATACGGTAAGGACGTGCACCAGGCAAAAGAAACACCTGAACGGCCTCCCTCGGGCCGCTTCCACCGCGCTCGCGCGCTGTACAGGAACGTATCGAAGCGCAGGACCGCCTGGCTGCTGCTCAAGGACACCGTCAACTCGTGCATGGAGTACCGGATCCTGGGGCTGGCGGCCGAGGCCGCCTTCTTCACGCTCCTGTCCGTGCCGCCGCTGCTGCTGAGCATGATCGGACTGCTCGGATACGTGGACGCCTGGACCGGCGCCGACACGATCGCCAGCCTGGAGACCAACATCCTGGAGGCCTCGCGCACGGTCCTGTCCGACAAGGGCGTGCACCAGATCGCCGAACCGATCCTCCACGACGTGATGAAGGGCGGCCGGCCCGACATCATCTCCCTCGGCTTTCTGTTCGCCCTGTGGTCGGGCTCCCGCGCGGTGAACGTCTTCATCGACACCATCACCGTGATGTACGGCCTCGACGGCGCCCGCGGGATCGTGAAGACCCGGATGATGTCGTTCCTGCTGTTCATCGTGGCACTGCTGATCGGTTCGATCGCGCTGCCCCTGATGGTGGCGGGCCCGGACGCCGTGGTGAACGTCGTGCCGTGGTCGGCGACGCTCGTACAGGTCCTGTACTGGCCCGTCGTCATCGTCCTGTCGGTCGTCTTCCTCACGACGCTCTACCACGTCTCCGTGCCGGTGCGCTCCCCGTGGGTCGAGGACGTGCCGGGCGCCCTGGTGGCCCTCGGGATGTGGGTGCTCGGCAGCTTCCTGCTCCGCATCTACCTGACCAACACGGTCGAGGGCCCCACGATCTACGGCTCCCTCGCCGCGCCCGTCGCCGTTCTGCTGTGGATCGGCGTGTCCGCCTTCGCGGTACTGGTCGGCGCCGCCGTCAACGCCGCCATCGACCGGATCTGGCCGGCCGCCGCCACCGCCGCGGCCCGCGCCGCCAACGAACGCCTGCGCGAGGCCCAGGCCGCCGAGTACGTCGCCCGCGCCGCCGCGCACCGCTCGTACGACGCCGATCCCGACGACCTCGACGACTCCGACATGCCCTCCGAGTTCCCGGAACGCTGGTCGCGCTTCCTGCCCCCGGAGGACGTCACCTCCCGGCTGCGCACGCACGCGAAGAGCACGCATCACCATCCGCACCGGAACGGGGACGCACCGCCACCGGGGCAGTGATCAGGCCTTCCATGTGCCGGCCGCCGCGGCCTCCCGGGCGAAGTCAGTGAAGTCGCGCGGCGGGCGGCCCAGGATCTGCTGGACGCCGTCCGAGAGGTAGGAGTTGCGGCCGTCGAGGAGGCTCTCGAACAGGTCGACGAGGAACTCGACCTCCTCCGGCGGCACCCCGAACCCGGCCAGGTTGTCGCCGTACTGGCGCGCCGTCACCGGGGTGTACGTCAGCTCGCCGCCCGTCGCCTTCGCGATCTCCGCGACCGCCTCGCGGAAGGTCAGCAGCCGGGGCCCCGAGATCGCGAGCTCCTGACCGACGTACCGGTCGCCCGACGTCAGCGCGGCCACCACGACGTCCGCGATGTCCCGTACGTCGATGAACGGCTCGCGCACCTCACCCGCGGGGAAGACCAGCTCCCCGTGGCGCAGTCCCTCCACCAGCGGGCCTTCGCTGAAGTTCTGCGAGAACCACGAGGCCCGTACGATCGTCCAGTCCGCGCCCGACGCCCTGAGCGCCTCCTCGGTCGGCCGGGCCCGCTCCTCGCCCCGCGACGACAGCAGCACCAGCCGCCGTACGCCGAGATCGACCGCCCGCCGCCCGATACCGCCGACCGCCCAGGCGGCCTGTGGGGAGCCGACGTCCGAGGGGTACACGAGATACGCCGCGTCGCAGCCCCGCAGGGCGTCCGCCCATGTCGTGGGGTTCTCCCAGTCGAAACCCTGGGCGCGCGACGCGGCCCGCACCGTCAGCCCGGCCGCCCGCGCAGCCTCCGCGACCCGGCGCCCGGTGCGCCCCGAGGCGCCTGTCACCAACACCGTCATGTTCTTCGTGTTCTCTGCCATGCCTGTCAGTCAACTGCCGCCCGGTGCAAGGAACCATCGCTGAACGGCTCATTCCCATGCGTACGCGTCTACTCTGACGCCATGGACGCCCTGGCAGGCCTTTTGGAGGGTCCACGCGCGCGTGGAGCCTTCATGATCCGTGCGTGCTTCGACCCGCCGTGGTGTGTACGCGTCGAGGACCGCGCTCCCCTGACGATCATGCTGGTGGTCCGCGGCGACGCCTGGGTCGTACCGGACGGGGGCGAGCGGATGAGGCTGAAGGCGGGCGACCTTGCCATCGCGCGCGGCCCGGACCCGTACCTCTGCGCCGACGACCCGGGGACCGCGCCGCAGGCGGTGATCCTGCCGGGCGGCGAGTGCACCTACCCCGACGGGCGCTCTCTGAAGGGCCAGTGGGACCTCGGCGTACGCAGCTGGGGCGACCGGCTCGACGGCTCCACGGTGCTGCTGATCGGGACGTACATGATGCAGGGCGAGATCAGCGGACGGCTGCTCGACGCCCTGCCGCCCCTTCTCTCCCTCACCTCCGACGTGTGGGAGTGCCCGCTGACGCCGATCCTCGCCGAGGAGATGGTGCGCGACGAGCCCGGGCAGGAGGTCGTCCTCGACCGGCTGCTCGACCTGCTGATGATCGCCGCGCTGCGGGCCTGGTTCTCGCGCCCCGAGGCCGAGGCGCCCGCCTGGTACCAGGCTCTCGCGGACCCGGTCGTCGGCCGGGTGCTGCGGCTTCTGCAGGACGACCCGGCCCACCCCTGGACGGTGGCGACCCTCGCCGCCAAGGCCGGGGTCTCGCGGGCCGCGCTGGCCCGGCGCTTCAGCGAACTCGTGGGCGAGCCCCCGATGACGTATCTGACCGGCTGGCGGCTGGCCCTGGCCGCCGACCGCCTGGTCGAAACGGACGACACCCTCGACTCGATCGCCCGCCACGTCGGCTACGGCAGCGCGTTCGCGCTGTCCAGCGCGTTCAAGCGGGTGTACGGCGTCAGCCCGCAGGAGCATCGGACGCGGGCGGCGTAGCCTGGCGTACGTGTACGTGGAACGCGCGTCCCGGCTGGCGGGCGCCGTGGTGTGGAGCCGCGTCCTGCCGGGGAGCGGCGCGGCCGTACGGCCCGTGCTGCCCGACGGTTGCATGGACCTGCTGTGGACCGAGGGACGGCTGCTGGTCGCCGGTCCCGACACGCGGGCGTACGTTCCCGATGGCGTGCCCGGTGGCTGGGCGGGCATCCGGTTCTACCCCGGTACCGCGCCCGCGTTGCTGGGAGTTCCCGCGCACGAACTCCGCGACCGGCGGGTGGAGTTGGCCGACCTGTGGCCCGCTGAGGAGGTCCGGCGCCTCACCGGGAAGGTCGACGGGGCCGCCGACCCCGTGAGCGCCCTCGAAGAGGTGGCTCTGGAGCGTGCGGTGGACACGGACCCCCCGGATCCGCTCCTGCGGGGTCTGGTCGCGGCGCTGGACCACGGCCGGCCGGTCGCCGCGGTCGCTGATGAACTCGGCCTGAGTGCACGGCAGTTGCACCGCCGCTCGCTGGCCGCGTTCGGCTACGGGCCGAAGATGCTGGCCCGGGTGTTGCGGCTGCAGCGGGCCCTCTCGCTCGCGCGGGGCGGGGTGCCCCTCGCGGAGACCGCGGCTCGCGCCGGGTTCGCGGACCAGGCCCATTTGGCGCGGGACGTACGGGAGTTGGCAGGGATGCCCGCGGGGGAGCTACTGCGTCTCGGGTAGCCGCGCGAACAGGTCGACGCCGTTGCCGTCCGGGTCGTGCACGACGGCGTACCGCTGGCCCCAGAAGGCGTCCCACGGCTTGAGCTCGCCGTGATGACCGGCACCGACCAGTTCCTCGTACACGGAGTCGACCTCCGCGGGGCTGTCGCAGAGGAAGGCGAGCGCGATCCGTCCGCCGCCGGCCGGGGGCTGCCAGCCGCTGTGGAACGAACGGATCGTCTCCTCCGTGTCGAGCGCCAGCCGCAGCCCGCCGGGCAGCTCCGCCTCGACGTGCGGCTGGTCCTCGGAGCCGTCGGGGAACTCGATTCCGAGGCGACGGTAGAAGGCGAGGGAGGCGGCCATGTCGGAGACGACGAGGCCGATCACATCGAATCGTGGAGTCATGAGGGCACGGTAGTCAGGGCGGGGGAGCGGGGTCTTGAACGAATCGGACACGGTCCGCGGACACGGTCTGCACGATCATCGGCCGGGCCGGGCCGGTCTTTCCCTGGGCATTCGAAAATTTCGGTCTCATCGCCTCGCTGGAGCTCACCCCGCCGGGCGTATGCGGAGGGAGGCGGCGGGTTCGTCGGGTTCGTCGGGGTGCACGCCGCCGCCGGCGAATCCTCGTACGAGGGGAGTGCCCGGTGGGTCTTGCCGGTCAGAAGCTGACCTCCTGGGGCCGGCCTTAGTCTGTGGCCATGCTGCTGATCTACGACGGGGCGGTCGCCCCCGACGCGCCCGCGCCACGGACCGGCGGAGTCCCGCTCGCTCCGCGGGGATTCGCCTGGCCGAGGTACCGCGAGTGCGGCGGGGTCATGCAGTTCCTCGCTCATCTGCCCCTCGACATCGGCGTGGTCGCGGTGTTCTTCTGCCAGAACGACCCGGGCATGTGCGACGACTGGAATGCCACCGGCGGTGCCAACCGGGCCTACCTCTTCACCGGCGAGCTCGCCCGGGCCGCCGTCCCCGCCGAGGGCGAGACGCTGCTGGGCGCCGTCACCGCACTGCGCCGTCATCCCGCTGACACGCCTGCGGAGGAGCCGGTCCTCGGACGGCTCGGCGGCGAGCCCGACTGGCTCCAGGGCGAGGAGACCCCCGACTGCCCCCGCTGCGCCGGCCGCATGGCGTTCGTGGCCGAGCTGGAGGAGGGGTGCGACTTCGCCACCAAGGCGAACTTCGGCGGCGGGGGCCGCGGTTATGTCTTCGGCTGCCGTCCCTGTGGCGAGGCCGCGTTCCTCTGGCAGCGCTGACGGCCGTCGAGCTGAGTCTGGGGCTGGAGCCGGGAATCGCCCTGCGGCGACTCTTCCGCTGCCCGCCCCGCCCCGCCCGCGCCACTGTCTATCCGGGCGCCGGGCCCGTGCTCGACCTCTCCACCAGGCGGGTCGACAGCTCCGTGCGCGTGCCCTCCGGCTGGTCGCCCGCCATCATGCGGACGAGCAGGCGCAGAGCCGTCGCCGCCATCTCGGAGAGCGGCTGGCGCACGGTGGTGAGCGCCGGGGTGGCCCAGCGGGACTCGGGGAGGTCGTCGAAGCCGACCACGCTGATGTCGTCCGGGACGCTCAACTTCCGCTCTGCCAGGGCCTGGTAGACGCCGAGCGCCATCTTGTCGGAGCAGACGAAGACCGCGGTGGGCGGCTCGGGGAGGTCGAGGAGTTCCAGGATGCGGCGGTGCGCGCCGGTCTCGTTGAAGCTGCCGTAGCGGATGAATTCGGGGCGGTGCCGGATCCCGGCCGACGCGAGGGCCGAGCGGTAGCCGGCGATCCGGTCGCTGCTGCATATCTTGCGGCGGTAGCCGCCGATGGCGGCGATGCGCTCATGGCCGAGGGAGAGCAGATGCTCCGTCGCGAGCAGTCCGCCCTGCCAGTTCGCCGCGCCCACCGACACTACGCCCGGCGGCGGTTCGAGGACCGGGTCGATCATCACGAACGGGATGCGGTGCTGGTCGAGCCAGGCGTACTGCGACGCGGTCAGCTCGGCCAGGTTGAACAACACCCCTGACGATCCCCGGGTGGTGAGTTTGTCCAGCCAGCCACGCTCGGGACGCCCGCCCCTGGTACGGGTGAGCCCCGCCGACACCACCACTTCCAGGCCCGCGTCATGTGCGGCGCCCTCCACGCCGTGCAGCACCGCGCCGGACCAGGAGCTCTCCAGGGAGTGCACCACCAGGTCGACCAGGCCGGGCGCCTTTGACGCCTCGAAGCGGGGTCTGCGGACGTAGCCGAGCCGGTCGAGCGCCTCGGTGACCCTGCGGCGGGTCTCCGGCGCCACGTCCTCGCGGCCGTTGACCACCTTCGACGCCGTCGGCACGGACACCCCGGCCTCGCGCGCGACGACCGCCAGCGTCGGCCCGGTCACGCTTCCCGTACGGACCATGGAGTCCGCCCCTCCGGCCCGCCCGAGGGCCATCCCTGTGGCCCCGAGGGCCATCGAAAGTTTCGAATAGCGCTGCTCACGCGACCGAAACATTGACCGCCTAGCAAGCGCTTCCTACATTAAGCCCGCCTCAACACGGCGTGAAGAAGCAGGGATTCAAAGAATTTTGTCGCGCCGAAACTTTCGAAATGCCGAACAAGCGAGCCGCATTGCCAGACACACGCGAGCCGCATTGTCGAACGCGGAAACAGAGGGGTGAGGGCATGAAGTACCAAGCCAGCCAAGGGATACGGGTGGCGGTCGGCGCCGCGGTCATCGCCCTCATGGCGTCCGGCTGCGGCGGGGGCTCCTCCGACAGCGCCGACGGCGGAACCATCACGCTCACCGTCACGACCCACGTCGACTACGGCTACCGGGACCTCTACAAGGAGTACGAGAAGAGCCACCCCGGCATCAAGATCAAGGAAGTCCTGATCGACGACCTGCCGAAGAAGCTCGTCACCCAGCTCGCGGCGAACCGCGGCGCCTCCGACGTGGTCGGCCTCGGCGACGACATCATCGGCAAGTTCAAGCCCAGCCACCAGCGCTTCCTCAACCTCGCCGACTACGGCGTCGACAACACCTCCGACCCGTGGGTGCAATGGGCGTACGACTATGGCACGGTCGACGGCGGCAAGTACGTGCTGGGCATGCGCACCGACCTCGGCGGGCTCGGCATCTGCTACCGCACCGACCTGTTCAAGCAGGCGGGACTGCCGACCGACCCCGAGAAGGTCGCGGCGCTCTGGCCCACCTGGGACAAGTTCACCGAGACGGGCGAGAAGTTCAGCGCCAAGGTCAAGAACGCCTCCTTCACCGCCAATACGGGTGACGTCTGGGTCGGCATGGGCAATCAGCTCAAGGAAACCTTCTTCGCCGAGTCCGACGACTCATTCATCGCCGACAAGAACTCCGCCCTCAAGACCGACTTCCTGACCGCCGCGAACATGTCCGTGAAGAAAGTCAGCGGCGGATATCCGCCCTTCACCCCGGAAATGGCGAACGCCCTGAAGACGGGCAAGGCGGCAACCGCTGTCTGCCCCGCCTGGAAGCTCGACCGCACCAAGGAGGCGTCCGGCGCCGCCAACGCCGGCAAGTGGTCGGTGGCCGCGGCCCCGCAGGGCGGCAACTGGGGCGGCTCCTACCTCCTGGTGCCCAAGCAGACCAAGCACCCCAAGGAGGCCGTGGCGCTGGCCCGTTGGCTGACCTCCTCCAAGGTGCAGAAGCAGCTCTTCCTCTCCAAGGGCTACCTCTCCAGCCACCCGTCGGTCTACAACGACCCCCAGGTGCAGGCGAAGAAGGACGCCTACTTCTCCAACGCCCCCACCGGCAAGATCTTCGCCGAGGCCGTCGACACCATGCAGCCCCTCTACCGGGGCACCAAGGACAGCGACGTCGCCACCGCCTTCATGAACGGCCTGCTCCGCGTCGAACAGGGCAAGCAGAAGCCGGAGGCCGCCTGGAACCAGGCCGTCTCCGACGCCAAGAAGGTCGCGGGGGAATGACCCGATGACGGTCACCGAGACCCGTCCCGGCACGGGGGCACCCATGGCCCCCGTGCCGGGACGGCACCACCGCCGAGGCGGCTGGCGCACCCGCCTCACCCGCTTCGACCTGCGGTACACCCCGTACGTCTTCATCGCCCCGTTCTTCGTGATCTTCGGCGTCTTCGCCGCCTATCCGCTCCTCTACACCGGCTGGATCTCCTTCCACAAATGGGCGATCATCGAGGGCGACCAGGGCTGGACGGGCCTGCACAACTACCAACTCCTGTTCCAGGACTCGTACTTCTGGAACGCGCTCCTCAACACCACGCTCCTGCTGGTGTTCGGCACCGGAGTCCAGCTGCTCCTCGCGCTCTGGCTCGCCGGCATCCTCAACCGCAGGCTCAGCGGCAGCGCGGTGTGGCGGGCCGGGGTCGTGCTGCCGCACATCGTGTCCGTGGTCGCCGTCAGCCTCGTCTTCGCGCAGCTGTACGGCTTCCACACCGGCATCATCAACGACGTACTGAGCCTGGTAGGCATCGACCGGATCGACTGGCAGGCCAGCCGCTGGACCGCCATCCCCGCCGTCTCCACCATCATCATCTGGCGCTGGGCGGGCTACTACGCGCTGATCTTCCTCGCCGCGATGCAGGGCGTCCCGCGCGAACTCCATGAGGCCGCGATGCTCGACGGCGCCTCCAACCGGCGCATCTTCTGGTCGATCACCGTGCCGTCCATCCGCCCCACCATCATCTTCTCCGTCGTCATGTCGACGATCGGCGCCATGCAGACCTTCACCGAGCCCCAACTCTTCGACACCCAGGGCACGGAGGGCACGGGCGGCAGCGACCGGCAGTTCCAGACGCTGATGATGTACCTCTACGAGAAGGGCTTCCGCGAGTTCAACGCGGGTTACGCGGCCACCCTCGCCTGGGTGATGTTCCTGCTCATCGCCGTTCTCTCCGGCATCAACTACGCGCTGTCGCGGCGCATCGCATCGAAGGACTGATGCCGTCATGACCCTTGCCCTGCCCAGCCGGAAGACCCAGCAGGCCACCGGACGGCCCGGTTTCCTCGTGTACGGCGTCCTCGTCGCCGTCCTGGCCGCCTCCCTCTTCCCCCTCTACTACTCCTTCGTGCTGCCCACCCGCGACAACTCGGTGATCGGCGACTCGGCGCTGACCCTCACACCCGGCGGCAACCTGGTCCACAACATCCAACGCGTCTACGACACGGTCGACTTCTGGCTCGCGCTGCGGAACTCCCTGATCGTCTCGACCACGGTGACGGTCTGCTGCGTCCTGCTGTCGTCCCTCGCCGGGTTCGCCTTCGCCAAGCTGCCGTTCCGCGGCCGCAACGCGCTGTTCCTCGCGGTGGTCGTCACCGCGATGCTCCCGACCCAGCTCGGCATGATCCCGCTCTACATGCTGATGGGAAAGCTCGGCTGGATCGCCACCCTCAAGGCCGTCATCGTCCCGGCGCTCGTCAACGCCTTCGCCGTCTTCTGGATGCGACAAGCCAGCGAGGAGTCCGTCCCGTACGAACTGGTCGAGGCCGCCCGCGTCGACGGCTGCTCCACCCTCGGCATCTTCTGGCATGTGGCGCTGCCCGCGATCCGCCCGCAGGCCGCCGTGCTCGCCATGTTCACCTTCATGGCCACCTGGAACGACTTCATGTGGCCGCTGATCGTCCTGGACCCCTCCATCACCCCGACGGTCCAGACGGCCCTGTCCTCACTCGCGAGCGGCTACGCCCTCGACTACACCCTGATCCTCTCCGGCGCCGCGATCGGCGTACTGCCGCTGCTGCTCGTGTTCCTGCTGCTGTCCCGGCAGATCGTGGCGGGCGTGATGCAGGGCGCGGTGAAGGGCTGACCCGCACCAATCACCAATCACCCATCACCAAGCACCAACCTGCGTACCCCGAACCCTCTGCTGAAGGGACCTGCATGACCGCGGGCCATATCCGCAACCCCGTGCTGCCCGGGTTCCACCCGGACCCGAGCATCCTGCGCGTCGGAACGGACTACTTCCTCGCCACATCCACCTTCGAATGGTTCCCGGGCGTTCCCGTGCACCGCTCGACCGACCTCGTCCACTGGGAGCCGGCCGGTCACATCCTGGACCGGCCGGACCTACTGGACCTCCGTGGAGTCGCCGACTCGGCGGGGGTATGGGCGCCGTCGCTCTCGTATCACGACGGCCGTTTCTGGCTGGTGTACAGCATCGTGCGGACCATCGGGCACCCCTACAAGGACGTCGACAACTACCTGATCACCGCGCCCGCGATCGACGGCCCATGGTCGGAGCCGGTGTTCCTGAACTCCTCCGGCTTCGACCCGTCCTTCTTCCACGACGAGGACGGCCGCAGCTGGCTGCTCAACATCCAGTGGGACCCGCGCGAGGGGCACCCCTCGTTCGCCGGGATCCTGCTCCAGGAGTACGACGCCCAGAAGCAGGCCCTGATCGGGGAGCCCCGCAAGATCCTCACCCACAAGGAGCTGATCGAGGGCCCCAACGTCTACCGCCACGACGGCTGGTACTACCTGATGCTCGCCGAGGGCGGCACCGGCTGGAACCACGGCATCCTCATGACCCGCTCGCGCGACCTGACGGGCCCGTACGAACTCGACCCGGACGGCTCCCTGTTGACGACCCGGGACACCCCCGACTGGCCCCTGCAGAAAGCGGGCCACGGGGAACTCGTCCAGACCCCGGAGGGCGAGTGGTACCTCGCCCACCTGGCCTCACGCCCGGTGCGGACGGCGGAGGGTCCGCGCTGCATCCTGGGCCGCGAGACGTGCCTTCAGCGGGTGACGTGGACGGGGGAGGGGTGGCTGCGGTTGGCGGACGGGGGGCGCAGGCCGAGGGTGGAGGTTGCGGCGCCTGTGGGGGTGGAGTCGGGGCGGGAAACGGTGGCCGATGTCCGCGACGACTTCAACACACCCACCTTGGAGGGGAGTTGGAGCACCTTGAGAGGACCTGCCTCCCCGGACTGGCTGACCCTCACCGAGCGCCCGAGCTACCTCCGGCTCCGCGGCCGCCAAAGCCTCCACTCACACTTCGACCAGAGCCTGATAGCACGCCCGCTCACCTCGGTCCACTGCGAGGTGACCACCGTCGTCGACTTCCGCCCCTCGCACTTCTCCCAACTCGCGGGCCTGGTCTGCTGGTACGACACCTCCACGCACTACTACCTACGCCTCACCCACGTCGAGGGCAGGGGCCGCGTACTGGGCGTGGTCCTCACTGACGACGGCACGTACCGGGAACTCCCCGACACCGAACTGGCCGTGGACGACTGGCCATTGGTCCACCTGCGAGCCCGCTTCGACGGCGCGGAACTTCACTTCTCCGCCTCACCCGACGGAGCCGTCTGGTACGACCTGGGCCCGGCCCTGGACGCGAGCAAGCTCTCGGACGACTACGGGGGGCGGTTGCGGTTCACCGGGGCGTTCGTGGGGGTGTGCGTGCAGGATCTGGGCGGGACTCGTGTGGTGGCGGACTTTGACTGGTTCGAGGTGCGGGAGCTGGGTGAATAGGTTCGGGCGCTGGATCGGACGACGCTGTCGGCGCGGGCGTCGCGTGCGCCGCTTCACGGCTTCCATGCTTCATCGATCTGGAACCACACAACGGTTCCACCGAAGCGGCTGGGGCCGGCGGCCCAGGAATCCGCCAGCGCGTCGACCAGACAGAGCCCTCTTCCTTGCGCGTCACTGGCACTGGGACTGCGCAGCCGCACTTCAGCAGGGAACCCAGGGTTATGGACGTCGACCCGCAGGGCCTCTCCTAGGCGAGACCACTCGACCCGCACCCGCCAGGGTTCTTCGGCCTCTCCGTAGAGAATCGCGTTCGTCACCAGCTCGGAGAGCATGAGCACGCAGTCATCGATCGAACAGGCCAGGTTGTACGGGGCGGTGAACTTCCGGAACCATCGTCTCGCCCGAGCTACGGACTCGGGCACGGGATAGAGGGTCATGCCCCCGATCGGCGATGGTCCGGCAACCGCGGCTTCGGACTCTTCACGCGCATCCGCCATGAGCGCCACTACTCCCTACCGGTGCCGTCACAGTCGAGACAGCGCCGATTGGACGTAGCACGGGCGCGAGCATCGGCGGCGGAGAGCGCCAGGGCCAAGCGGGAGCTGACGTGCTTCCGCCCCCGTCCCCGGCATCCACGGCAGACCGCTTCCCGCGAGACGTGCCGTAACTCCCCGCATTCCTGGCTCACGCCCGTGCCCCTTCCGACCAAGTGGCCTTAGCCACTTACTGGATAGTGGCATTAGCCACTCGAAGCCGCAAGCGGCTCACGAGAGAAGCGCGACTTTCTAGCTGATCGGGTAGCCCTGCTCGAACGCCCAACGTCCCGGCGGGTAGGTGGCCTCAGCGAACTCCAGCGGCCGATCCTGCATGTCATAGACCACGTGGTGGACAATCAAGACAGCGTCTCTGGGCTCAAGTTCAAGGTCGGCGACCTCGTCGTCGTTCGCCAGCCGGGCACACATCCGGTCTTCGGCATAGCTTCCCTGGCGACCCGTCATGCTCTCGACGTGCATGAGCGTCCCCTCCTGAATCCGTTCAGGATCGAGGAGCTTGGGGGCCCGCTCGCCGACATCGGCATCGAACCAAGAAGTGGAGATGGCGATGGGGCCGGACTCGTTCTTGGTCACGCGGCGACGATGAACGGCTCGGGTTCCAGCCGCCAGACTCAGCGCCTCGGCCACGTAGTCGGGGGCCTCCAGCCAACCCGCGGAGGTGATCACCGCATACTCGCCCGGCGTATAGATCTTGCCGGTCTGCTTGGCTCGACCGTAGAGCTCCCGAGCACGCCGATTCACCGCAAGACCGCGCACGTAAGTGCCCGATCCCTGGCGCTTCTCCACCAGGCCTTGATGACTCAGGGCCTCCAGCGACCTCGCGGCCGTCGGGCGTGAAACGCTCCAGTCGGCCGCCAGCTGACGTTCCGACGGAACCTCGTCGCCAGGCCTCAAGTCACCCCGCAAGATCTGATCGCGGATGTGGTGTGCGATCTGGAGGTACTTGGGCTGGGTCTCTTCGATCTGCGGCATCGGAGCCCCTTCCCTAACTGGCTATTACCAGTAGCCACTATAGGATGAGTGGCCAACAGGGGAACCCGTACGCTGATGAGGGTGACCCGCTTGATCGTGGCAGCAGGAGGAGGCGGCGACGCCGTCGCCGCCGCAATGCTCGACGCAGCCCTCTACGGAGGCGGCGACAGTCCGGCGGTGATCCTCACGTACGCATGGGACCGCCTCCTGATCGATCCAGTGCCAGGACCGCGAGGGCCGGCGAACTTCACGGGCCTACTTCCCCTCACGCGAAGCGTCTGGACTGTCCCGTCCGACGCGAAGCCGGTTGCCCCGGCAGGCTCGACACTCCCGCGGCTGGCAGCCGAGCTCCCCCACACCTTCGCCCTGATCGATCCCTTGCACGGCGCCGAGGGCATTATCCGCCAACTCGAAGAGCTCATCGAGCACCTGACCCCCGAGTCCATCGACCTTCTGGACGTGGGCGGCGACATCCTCGCCAAGGGTGACGAGCCCACGCTGCGCAGTCCGCTGGGCGACGCCCTCACGCTGGCCGCATGCTGCCAGGTCAACGCGCCAGTCCGGCTACTGGTAGCCGGTCCCGGCCTTGACGGAGAGCTCCCGGCCGAGGTTCTGACCGACCGCATGGGCCCGGCAGCCCTGACGCTCACGGCCGATCACGTCGAACCGATCAGCTCAATCCTGGAATGGCACCCGTCCGAGGCGACAGCGATGCTGGCGGCCACAGCCCGCGGAGTCCGAGGCCTCTGCGAAGTCAGAGACGCGGGCCTACCGGTCCCCCTCACCGACGAAGGCCCCAGCGTCCACGAAGCGGACCTGGACGACGCCTTCAACCGCAACGAGCTGGCACGCGCCATCCTCGCGACGGAGACCCTTGCCGAGGCGGAGCAGTACAGCCGCCAGGTCTGCGGATACTCGGAGATCGACTACGAGCGAAACAAGGCCAGTTGGCTCGGCAGCCAGCCGGAACAGAAGCTCGACCCGGAATCCACGCTCCGCCAACTCGACCAGTTCGAGACCAAGGCCCGCGACCGCGGCATCACGCACACGACGTTCCGCAGGATCACTGAGGCGCTGGGCCTCAACGGCAAGCAGCGCCAGGACCTGAGGGCTCTGCTGCTGAGCAGTCGGCCGGAGCAGTACGCCGCTCCGCTGTGGTGCATCGCGTGAGCAATGCCGCTGCTCATGCACGCTCTTATCTGCCGGCCCCCGGTACGTTGCTCACCCAGACGGACTGGGGCTCGCTGGAACATGCTCTGGGACCGGCCGTTGAAGCCCCCGAGATGCTGGCCGCGCTGCTGGAACCCGACCAGGCCGCACGGACCAAGTCCCTGCTCTATCTCGATCACGTCCTGCACCACCAGAACACGTTGTACGCAGCAACGGTCCCAGCAGCGCTGTACGTCGCCGCAATTCTCTCGGCCACACACACCGAAAGCACGATCGACAACGAGTGTCGCCCACTACCCGACCCCCTCCGCACCCACCTTCTCGACTGGATGGACTCGGTTGCACACGAAGTCACCGACGAGGTAGCGGCCCTGAGCCGCAAGCACGGGTTCCCGTTGCGCGACTATCCCCCAGCACTCGGAATCCAGGAGATCCGTCCACTCCTTTTTCGTGCAGCCCACGCGCACACGAGCGACTCAGACCTACACGTCCGTGAAGCCGCCGTATCGGCCTGCATGCCGCTCCTGGACGACCCACGACTTCACCACCATCGATCCGCGCTGGTTCCACTCATCCGCAATGTCCTGGGCACCGGTGCGCGCTGGCAGTACCGCGAACGAGCAATGGACACGCTCGATGCATGGGGCGAGGACTCTTCAGGGATCGAAGGGCAACAGAACCCCTTCGAAGTCTGCGATGGCGACCAGGCACCGTCGCCGGACAGCCCATCACTATGGCGCACAGACAAGGCCCACGCGCACGGATACAGCGAAGATCCGCCCTTCTGATCGCGGGTCCATCCGTGATCAACCAAGGCCGCTAGCCTGCGAGTTACAACCTTCTCTACCTCATCGAGTTACAACCTTCTCTACCTCATCAAGGCGGACTGGCCCCTTGGGCTCTGGCCCTCTGCGCCTTCGGCGCCCCGGCCCTGACCCCTGGGGCCGCAAGCGAGTAGCGGCCCCGAGGTAGAAACCCAAACGGGCAAGCCACGGTCAGAACGAGCCTCCAGCGGTGTCTCGGCCGGCACCCGGATGGAGGGGGCGCCGTTCGAGGCCGCGGGTCGCAAGTGGCGTGCGCGGGGAGCTCCCATCCCGTCCGCCGTCGACCCAGGCAGAGCCGAGCAGACGCGGCCCATGGTGTCCAGGCCGTTCGTACAGTGGCGCGCTCCACCTGGACGCCATGAACCAAGCCCGCTCCACGGTGTGTGGGTCGACGGCGGACGGGATGGGAGCTGGGGGAAGCGGTGGGTTGAGGTGGTGCGTGGGGCAGTTTCGTTTCGAACACTGAACCACGCAAACGTCTCGGAAGCGCACGGTAGCTATGAGGGCAGCCGCCCGGAGCCTAATCTGCTCGGCGAGGGGGGAGGCGCGCAGCAGGCGACAATCCACCAGGGCGCGCCCTGTAGAGATGACCTCACTACTGTTAACGGCGCTGGGTGGTGCGTTGACCGCGGTCTTGGTGTCCCTCTTTGCCGCGTGTACCCGTCAAGGACAACGCGCCTGGGCCCGTGCGCGGTCCTATCCGCGACGATGGCGAGTTAGAAGAGATGCTCAAGCCGCTAGAGCGGGGCAGGGGGACCGAGCATGGCTCACCAACCCGATCGGTGGTGACACCTTCGATGGTGAGATCAAGGTCGAAGGCAGAGCCCTTGACCTGCCTGAAGACCATGAAGTGTGGATCGTTCACCGCGTTCCGAACGGCACCGAGATTTGGCCGAAGGAGAAGCTGGCCCCCGACGTGGCTGGGTGGTTCGAGGTGATCACCTTGGAAGGGGGCAGGGCCCGCTCGATGGCTGTGGTTGTGCTGCTGACACCCAAGCAGGTGAGCCAAGAGTTCGAAGACTGGTTCCAGCGAGGACGACAGACTGGCCATTTCCCCAGCCTCCAGCTTCCGTCTTCTGCTCGTGTGCTGGCTAGCGCTGTCGTTCGCTGTAAGGCTATTCAATAGGTCTTGCCTTCGATAGTCACGCTGCCCGCGAGCAGTGCGAGCACCCCACGAAAGACCACCGCCGCTCCCTTGCCTAATCTCCACGGTCAGCGTCACATCGCGGCATTGTTGCAGGGGGCGAGTATGCCCGCACCTGATCCGCTGCCTCGACTGCTAGCCCTCCCCGTACATCTACGAAGTGCAGCAGCCACAGCAACCGCCCTGGGTCGGCGATGCACTTGCAGGGCCTCAGCGCGACCGGTATGACCGTCACCGACCTCCACGACTACGGATCATATGCGTTGTTTATATAGTGGGCAGCGCATATCAGCGGGAGTTGAGAGAATTCTCGGCTTTATCAACGAGTTGCCTATAGTAGGGCCAGGCGGGCAGGTCGGCTGGCCTCGCCGCGTCGCGATGCGCAAGAAACGGTGCCGCCTTGTATTTGAGCTTGGCCAAAGAAGGTGACCAAAGTTCAAGAAAGTCCCTCTCGTTGACATACCCCTTGGCGCAATAAAAGCCTGCGACGTCAAGGGTGGCCAATGCTCGATTTGCTCTGCCGTATTCTTCTCGGTCGAGTTCGGATACCTCTTTGTCGAGGTTGAAAAGGATATGTCTTCCGGCCTGCAATTCGGGAGAGAGGAGAGTCTCGTGCAGCTTGAGGGTGAGGTCTCGTTTGTCAAGCCTCTTTCGATCCGCAAGTGAGAAGACGCTGATTCCGAGTGCAAGAATGGAAATGGCAACTCCGGCAAATTGCATGGCGAACCTCAGTCAATTCGTGCGCATCGGCGGGCTCGAGAATGCATGTTTCTTGTTCTTGTCCGACACAAGTTTAGGGTGCGCATTTCAGTCGCGCTAGAGGGGAGTCGGCCCTGGTAGCTGAACACTTAATGCGGGTGCCGGCGGGCGGCTACAGATGACCACTCTTCGCCGACCGCTGCGGCCAACCCGCGTGTTGCCCGGAACCCGCTGACGAGCGGGCCGTCTTGGAGGCCGCGATCTGCGCGCTTACCCTCAAGACGGCGCGCGAGGTGCGTCTCATCGTCCAGTGCTTGGACCAGTTGATCATCCAATGGCAAGGCGTGAACACCTGCGGCCGGCGCATGAATCGGTGGTGGGAGGACGCTTTCTGACCCTAGAGATCAGAAGGCCAGCCACAGCACAACGCAGGCTCCGGCCCATGCCACAACGATGCCAGATACAGGGTCAACCACCGTCAACAGCGGTGGCCAACGGCCGCGTGCATGCCCGCTAGCTCGCCCAGCGAAGCCGCAGGTCACCGGCGGAATGCCCCAGCCTCTCTCCTCAAGCGGTGCTTTGAGAGCGCATGGGCACCACAACTCAGCTGGTCCGACCGCTGTCATCATCATTGGGTGGCAGCAGAGCAACTACCCGCAGGGTGGACCCTTGAGGAGATCCGCAACGTGTCCGGCGATCGGGAGGCCATACCTCTCGACACCGATCGCGAGGTGACGTGGCAGGGCCCGCGCGCGGAAGGTGAACGGCTCATCCCGGAGATCGTCTTGGGGTTTCATGGACTGTGTCTGGTGAAACCCGTCAACGACGACGACTGGTACATGGGCAGTCTGAACGAGGACGGCAGTGTCATCTGCTGGAGCGCCTACAGCGATCTCTACGAGGCGCTCCGTGGTCTGTAGTCATCGACTTCCGGGGTCCGCGAGCCAAGTCCGCCAGACATGCCGCGTGTTGGGGAGATCGGGGCGGTCGAGGAGCCAGAGTACGTAGCCCGCGTGGAGTTGTGCCCATGGGTTCTCCGAGTGGTGAGCCCGGTGGAGTCTGGTGCGTAGGTCGTCGCCGTCGATGGCCCGGGCCACCCGTACGTACTCACGGTCCTTGCAACGGTAGGCCCGCTGGACGACGACCTCGACGAGATCGAGGAGCTTTGCCTTGACCGTTTCGTCGCGGTGGCCGCAGCGCGCCATCTCTCGGATGAGTGCTTGCTTCGTGCCCCACGCCTTGGCGTGCTGTGTCCACTCCTGCGGGAAGCGCGCCTCCCACTCCAGGAAGAGCAGGGCGAAGGGGAGCTGGGGCGATACGCCGATGTCATCGCGATGCGGTGCGTGCCACAAGGCTTCCGGTAGGCAACGGCTTCCCGCCTCGTCGTACAGTCGGCGGGCCGCGACGACCGACGGCTCCTGGTGCCAGTCTTCCGAGCCGGCCCTGGATGCCCGGAGCCAGGCTTCGTTGTACCGGGCACGTGCTGCCTGGACCTCTGCGCGGGCCGCGGCCAGACGGGCCAGCGCCGCACCTCGGTCGACAGGGTCGGGCGCTATCAACCCGTAGCTCCACCCCAGACGCTCAGCCCACTCGCGGGCGCCCTCCACGCTGGGGCCTGCCGCTTCTGTCATGTGGCACTTCTTCCTCGACCTGTACACAAAGGCGATCCCCATGGTGGCCTACCCCGCCGTGGTCAAGGGAGACGGTCGAGTAACGGCCCGGTGGGTGGCTGTGCATGTGCGGAGGTGTGGAGGTCGCATACGATCGACGCATGATGCTACGAAAGGGCCGTGCCGCGTAGGTCCCCGCATGCGCTTCGGGACGGGCCGCCCGAACGCCGAAGCCGCGGTTCATTCAGCCCATTCAGTCCATTCAGTACGTTGCACATCGGCATGTGCCCTGGGCCGCCCGTGTGCACCGGCGTGCATACGTATCTCTTTGTCGACGGCCTTGACCTGATCTCGCGCAGCGACAGCGGGGGCGTGGGTATGGGTCCGGAGCAGCTTCTCCGGCCCGGGGGGCCTCTCTATCCGACGGATGCCGCCCGCAGCGTATGCCTGGCGTGTCAGGAGCAGTCCGACCTGGGCGGCTCTGCGGGGCTCCGCATTCGTGTGCGGCTGCGTGGTGAAACGGTCGTGTGGAGCGAGCTGATGTATCCGGGTCTCGACCACGGGGTCATTGAGGAGGTCCGCTTCCACCTGGGGCAATATCTGGGCGAGATCGAGCGGGCGTACCGACTGCACGCCCGGTAGGCATCCCGGGGGCGCGTGCCGCCGCGCAGTGCGGGGGCGAGAGCGGCGGCAGTCAGGTTCAAGTCGAGCTCCGTGGAAGGTGGTTGGCGGGTCACCACTCGGCGAAGGAGCCGTCCCGGTGGCGCCAGATTTCGTTGCGCCAGCGGTGGCCCTCGGTAGCGGCGCGGCGGACCGCCTCCTCGTCGATCTCGATGCCAAGGCCCGGGGCCGTGGGGCGCTCGACCTGGCCGTCGGCGAAGCGGAAGGTCGCAGGGTCCGCCAGGTGGCCGAACGCGGGGGCGGGGGAGTGGATGTCGAGGCTCTGTTCCTGGATGAGGAAGTTCGGGGTGGCGAAATCGACTTGGAGACTCGCGGCCAGGGCGATGGGGCCGAGTGGGCAGTGCGGGGCGAGGGCGACGTCGTACGCCTCGGCCATCGTGGCGATACGGCGGACCTCGGAGATGCCGCCCGCGTGGGAGAGGTCGGGTTGGGCCACGGCGATGCCGGTCGGGAGTACGTCTCTGAAGTCCCAGCGGGAGTACAGGCGTTCGCCGGTGGCCAGGGGGATGGGGGTGGTGGCGGTGAGTGCCGTCAAGTCGCGGGAGAATTCAGGCAGGACTGGTTCCTCGACGAACATGGGCTGCAGGGGTTCGAGGAGGGGCAGCGTGCGGCGGGCCGTCGCTGTCGAGAAGCGGCCGTGGAAGTCGATCGCCATGTCCACCTCCCAGCCGACCGCCTCCCGGAGCGCGGTCAGGCGGTCCACCGCCCGGCGCAGGGTCGCCGGGGTGTCCAGGGGGCGCAGGCGGTCGGTGAGGTTGAGCTTGACGGCGTCGTAGCCCTGCTCGACGGCGCACAGTCCGGCCTCGGCGAGTTCGGGGGCGGTCGCGCCGTGGATCCAGCGGTAGACCCGGGCCCTTTCCCGCACCGGGCCGCCCAGCAACTCGTACACGGGTACGCCCAGTGCCTTGCCCTTGATGTCCCACAGAGCCTGGTCGATGCCGGCCAGTGCGCTGGAGAGCACCGGGCCGCCCCGGTAGAAGCCGCCCTTGGCCAGCACCTGCCAGTGGTCCTCGATCGGACCCGGGTCGGCGCCGAGCAGTACGTCCGACAACTCGGCCACGGCCGCGGCGACCGTCTCCGCGCGGCCCTCGACGATCGGCTCGCCCCAGCCCACGATGCCCTCGTCGGTGGCGATCCGGAGGAACAGCCAGCGTGGCGGCACGCGGAACGTCTCGACCTTGACGATCTTCATGTGACCTCTCTGGGGGCTGACCTCAAGGGGCTCTTGGGTCGTTGGGGTCTCTGGGGTCTCTGGGGGTTCGTGGTCTGTTCGGTCTGGTCGGTTTCTTTTTGGGTGCCAGTACGTTCGGTGACCTAGCGCCGGATACTCCAGCCTCCGTCGACCGGCAGCGCGGCCCCAGTGATGAATCCGGCCTCCGGTGAGGCGAGGAAGGCTACGGCGGCGGCCACCTCCTCGGCCCGGCCGAACCGGTCGAGTACCGTGCGCGCGGCTTCGGCGCGCATGTCCTGGTCCGGCGTCCGGTTCCACTGGGGTGTGGCGATGGGGCCCGGGACGACCGCGTTGACGCGCAGCGCCGGTCCGTACTCGACGGCCAACTGCCGTACCAGCGACTCGAGTCCGCCCTTGGCGGCGGCGTACGCCGAGAAGCCGGGCGAGCCGATGCGCGCGTGCACGGAGGAGACGGCGACGACGTTGCCGCGGGCGGCGAGGAGCGGCTTGTGCAAGGCGCGCAGGCCGAGGTAGGTGGCCTTCAGGCAGACGTCGACGATCCGGTCCCAGTCGTGTTCGGGCAGTTCGTGCGCGGGGCCGACGGTCAGCGCATAGGCGTTGGAGACGAGGATGTCGACCCGCGGCAGCTGCTCCGCGAGGCGGCGCCAGTCGTCCGCGACCGCCACGTCGCACTCCACATGCCGGGCGTCGCGTCCGGAGGACACCAGCTCGGCGGCGACCCGCTCGCCCGCCTTGGCGTCGATGTCCGCGACGACCACGGCGGCGCCCTCGCCCGCGAGCCGCCACGCACAGGCCGCACCGATGCCGCTGCCACCGCCGGTGACCACCGCGACCTTGCCCTTGAAACGCGTCGAGGTCGTCGAGGTTGCTGAGGCCATCGAGGTCGCTGAGAGGGCTGAGTCCGTCGAGAGGGCCGGGTCCGTCGAGGACAGTGAGTACGTCGAGTGCGGTGAGCGCGGCGACTCTGCCGAATCCGCCGAGTGCGATGACTCCGCCGAGTCCGCCCAGTGCCCCGACCGCGATGCGCGGCGGCCCGAGTCCGTCATACCGTCCGCCTGTTACTCGACGTCCCCGTCATCCGATTGAGCGCCGCCGCCAAATCCGGCGTCTCGCTGAGCACCAGCGCCGCCCCGCCCAGCGCCCCGACCCGCGCCCCGAGCCCCAACCTGGCCGGTACGACGTCCACTTCACGGACGAGGGACAGCGCACGCCCCCGTATCGCCTCGCGCATCGGGGCCAGCAGCACCTCGCCTGCCCGGGACAACTCCCCGCCTACGACAATGCGTTCGGGGTTGAGCAGATTGCAGAGGTTGGCGAGCACCTGGCCGACCACCGTGCCTACATCGGCGAACACCTTCTCGCCCGCAGGGTCCCCGGCCGCCGTGCGGGCCAGCATCTCCTCCAGGCCCACCTCCAAGCCCGCCTCCAGGCCCACCCCCTCGCCGGACCCGGACCCGGACCCGGACCCGGACCCGGACCCGACGGTCGGACCGGAGCCAGAGCCCACGCCCCGGCCAGAACCGTCGCCGACGCCGAACACCGCCCGCAACGCCCCCACCACCGCCGGAATCCCCGCATACAACACCAGGCACCCCCGATTCCCGCACGGGCACCACGGCCCGTCGACCGCCACCGACACATGGCCCAGCTCTCCCGCCGCGCCGACCGCCCCGCGATACAGCCGTCCGTCGAGGATCAGCCCGGAGCCGATGCCGCTGGACAGGCCGAAGTAGAGCAGATTCGCCGCTCCGCGCCCGGCGCCCCAGCGGGCCTCCGCGACACCTTCGAGCCGGGTGTTGTTCTCCACGGTGACCGGCAGTCCGAGAGCCCGCTCGAACTCCTCGGCGGCGTGCACGTGCGACCAGGGCTGCCCGGGCAGGGACACCCCGACGACGCCGGTGTCGCGGTGGATGGGACCGGGGACACCCACTCCGACACCGATGACCTGGGCGCGGTCCAACTCCTCGGCGTCGAGGAGCCGTTGGAGGAGCGACGCACCGACCGCGATGCGTTCGGCGGCCGGGGTGGCCGGGTCCAGCGTCGCGCCCTCGCTCGCGATCTCCCGTGCGGCCAGGTCGCTGAGGTGTACCCACACGCCGTCGAAGGTGTGGTTCATCCCGGCCACGACAGCCGCCCGCGGGTTGACCGACAACCGGTTTCCCGCACGGCCGTCGAGATCGCCGTCCCGTTCCTCCTCGGACTCGGCCAGCAGACCGCGCGCCATCAGCTCGCTGACGATGGTCGACACGGTGGTCCGCGACACACCCGCCTGACGTGCCAACTCTGCGCGGTGCAGGGGGCCTTGGGCCAACAGGAGGGCGAGAAGCTGTTCCTGGTTCGACCGCCGCAGGCTGCGCAGCGACCCTCCGGGCTGGTGGCTCATGACGCAGAGGTTACCCAGTCTTTTCGAAAGTCCGTCAAGACTCTTGACGCAGTTTCCGGACAGGAAGAAGCTCTGCCCCATTGGACAACAACCGGTTTCTACGTCGGCCGAGTTGTGGCCGGCAGGCCGATCTCTGGCCGCGATCCCCAACAGTCGCCCGAACATTCCGACAGTCGCCCGAACGGCCCGACAGTCGCCCGAACAGTCCGAAGCAGGAGGTGGTGCGTTCATGCCCTCACGTGCTGGTGCTCCAGGTGCTCCCCTGAGCCGCCGCCGATTTCTCGCCCTCTCGGCAGCCGGTGCCGCGACCGGTGCGGCAGCGCTGAGCGGTTGCGCACTCCAGGTGTCCACTGGGGTCGGTGGCTCGGGCGAGACCGTCACCGTGATGGCCAAGCCCGGTGACATCACCCCGGAGCTGGTCACGCAGGCGCGGAAAGACCTCGGGGTCAAGATCGTCACGGTGCCGTACAGCATCACCAAGCTGGTCGCCATGATGACCAACGGCAATCCGCCCGATCTGGTGCGCGGTGTCGGCGCCGTGGACGCGCCGTACTTCGCGGCGCGCGACGTGATGGAGGACCTGGACCCGTACTTCGCCGGAAGCGGCGTCCTCAGGCTCGACGACCTGGACCCGGTCAACGACCTGTGGCGCTACGACGGAAGGACCCAGGGCAAGGGCCCTCGCTACGGCATGGCGAAGGACTTCTCCCAGGACTCCATGTTCTGGTACAACACCGGACTCTTCGACGAGGCGGGTGTCGGCCATCCGCCGGAGACCGACCCGGTCACGTACGAGGAGTGGCTGGACAAGGCCAAGCGGCTCACCCAGCGCAAGAACGGCCAGACGACCGTCTTCGGCGGCAGCTACAACGGCGTACTCACGCCCAATCTCCTGGCCAGTCTGACGGTGGCCGCCGGAGGAAGTCTCTTCAGCGACGACTTCTCCCGGGTCGACTTCACCACCCCCGAGGCCCGCAAGGCGCTGGGCTGGTACATCGACTACTGCCGGACCAGGGTCGGGCCCAGCATCATCCAGCCGGACCCCAACACCTGGGACGGTCCCACGTACTTGGCGAACCGGCTGGCCATGTCGAACTCGGGCTACTGGCTCGGCGGCATGATCAACACCGACAAGAAGCTGGCGCCGGTGTCCCGTCTCGCCCCCGCCCCGGTCTTCGAAGGCGGCCGGCGGGTCAGCCCCTGCCAGGCAGGCACCGGTCTGTGGATGCCGAGGAAGGCCCACAACAAGGACGCCGCCTGGCGGGTCTTCGAGTGGTTCTTCGGCGAGGCACCGGCCAGGGCGCGCGCCTCAGCCGGCTGGGGCATTCCCACCCTGAAGTCCCTGCGTTCGCTGATGCCGGCCCAGGAGGACTACCAGAAGCGGGTGTTGAAGGTGCAGAACGCCGAGCTGAAGCACTTCTCGGTGATCGCCTTCACCCCCTACGCCTCGGTGGATTCGCTCTTCGCCCTCTTCAACCAGATCGCCCCGGCCGCGATGAAGGGCGAGATGTCCGTCGACACCCTCGCCGGACGCCTGAACTCGGTCATGAACGAGCAGCTGAAGCGCGGGAAGGAGCAAGTGGGATGACGGCCGATCAGATCTCCACCGTCGTGGACCGGCCCGGTACGACCGAGTACGCCGACCGGGCGGGGGGCGCGGACCGCCGGCCCCGGACGTCCATGACCACGCGCAGGCACCGGGCGTTCTACCTGTTCACCTCGCCCTGGATCATCGGGTTTCTGCTGCTGACCATCGCTCCCATGGCGTACGCGCTGTGGCTGAGCTTCACCACGTTCGACGGCATCTCGCCCCACTGGAGCTATGTCGGCCTCGGCAATTACCGTGAGCTGTTCGCGGACTCGCAGACCTGGGACGCCCTCGGCAGGACGGGCCTGTTCGCGGTGACTTCGGTGCCGCTGTCGATCGTCGCCGGGCTCGGGCTCGCCGTTCTGGTCAACCGGCCCCTCAAGGCGCGCGGCCTGTTCCGTACCCTGCTCTACCTGCCGGCCGTGGTGCCGCCGGTGGGCGCGGGCATCGCCTTCAAGCAGCTCTTCGACCAGAACTCCGGTGCGGCCAACGGTGTCCTGAGCCTCTTCGGCATCGACGCCCTCGGCTGGCTCGCCGACCCCTATGCCCGCTACGTACTCGTGATGACGGTGCTGTGGAGCGCCGGAAACATCATGATCATCTCGCTGGCCGGGCTCCAGGACGTCCCCCGTGAACTCCACGAGGCGGCCCGTATCGACGGTGCGAGCGCCTGGCGGAGCTTTCGCAGTATCACCGTGCCGCTGCTCTCGCCGGTGCTGCTCTTCCAGACCGTGACCGGCGTGATCGCCTCGGTGCAGACCATCATGCCGCTGCTGCTGTCGCCCGACGGCAGCGTGGCCGGCGTCACCGCGATCCCGCAGTCCAACTACCAGTACATGATGCACGTCTTCGTGGAGTACTTCGCGTTCGGCCGTTACGGCTACGCCTCCGCGCTGCTGTGGGTGCTCTTCGTCCTGATCCTCCTCGCGACCGGACTCATCTTCAGACTCACGTCCGGCGTGGTGTTCTACAACGTCGACCCGGAGGCGAAGAAGTGACCGCCACCAGCCCGCCCAGCGACTCCGCACCCCGCGTACGGATACGCGCGAACCGCCTCGTTCTCTACACGGTCCTCGTCGCGATCACCGGTCTGTTCCTCGGCCCGTTCGGCTGGCTGGTCCTCACCGGCCTGAAGACCCCGGCCGAACTGGCCGCCTCGCCCGTGCACTGGCTTCCCGACCACATCCAGTGGCACAACTTCGCGGACGCCTTCAACCTCGTCGACTTCCTCGGCTACGCCCGCAACTCCCTGATCATCGCGCTCATCTACGCCACCCTGGTCACCCTCAGCTCGGCCTGGGTCGGCTTCGGGTTCGCCCGTCTGGAGGCGCCCGGCAAGAAGACGCTGTTCGGCATCCTCATCGGCTCGATGATGCTGCCGCAGATGATCACCCTGCTCCCGACCTACCTGATCTTCGCGAAGCTCGGCATGGTCGACACCTACTGGCCGTGGGTGCTGTGGGGCCTCGGCGCCGCTCCGTATCTGGTCTTCCTCTTCCGGCAGTTCTTCGCCGGCCTGCCCCGCGAGCTGGAGGAGGCCGCGATCATCGACGGCTGCGGATACGCCGGGATCTTCTGGCGGATCTTCCTGCCGCAGTCCTGGCCGGTCCTCTCCGCGAGCTTCGTGATCGCCTTCACCTGGACCTGGGGGGACTACATCGCCCCGCAGTTGCTGCTGTCCACGGACAAGTCCACGCTCGCCGTCGCCGTCATGTCCACCTACGTCACGTCCGCCGGAACGCCGGTCACCAACCTCCAGGCCGCGGCCTCCGTGATGTACGTCGTCCCCATCCTGCTGATCTTCCTCGTGGCCCAGCGCGGTTTCGTCGCCGGGATGTCCACCTCCGGACTCAAGTGACCGTCCGCATCTCCCGTCCGTATCTCTCGTCCGTATCTCTTGTCCGGCGCTCCCATCCGTTCCGTTCCGCACCCGCAAGGAGTCGAACATGACCCCGTCCCCGTCCCCGTCCCCGTCCGCGTCCCAGTCCCCGTCCCTGTCACGCCGCACCGCCCTCCAGGCGGCGGGCGCCACCGTGCTCGCCGCCGGACTGTCCGGCCTGACGGCCACAGCGGCCCGGGCGGACGACGACAACGCCGCGCCGAAGCTGGTCACTTACCCGCGCCCGTCCACCATGGCGACCAACACCAGCTTCAAGGTGCGGGTCCGGGTCGCCCCCGACGGTGAGTGGCAGACCCTCGACATCTGGCGTCCGCAGCTGGAGGAGATCAACCCGAACACCGGCTCCGGCAAGGTCTACAGCGCCTCGATGGTGTACTTCGACTTCTGTGGCTCGGCCGAGATCGAGATCACCTACCTCAAGGGCGGCACCACCAAGGCCCGGGTGAGACCCGACGCCCTCGGCATCGCCCCCGAACTGCTCGGCGACACCCTCCGCTTCACCCTCGACCAGCCGCGCGACGTCGTCGTCCAGATCAACGACGAGATCTTCGACTGCCTGCATGTGATCAGCAACCGCGTCGAACACCACCCGCCCGCCGAGGACGACCCGGACGTCATCTACTTCGGCCCCGGCGTGCACACCGTCACCGGCAACGTCCTCACCGTCCCCAGCGGCAAGACCGTGTACCTCGCCGGCGGCGCGGTCCTGACCGCCCAGGTGTTTTTCAAGGACGTGGAGAAGGCCTCCCTCATAGGACACGGCATGCTCTACGCCAACCCCGGCGGCGCCATCCTCTGCGAAGGCAGCAAGAACATCCGCGTCGAGGACGTCATCATCATGAACCCGAGCGGCTACGCGGGCATCTTCGGGGAGAGCGAGAACGTCCACGTCAAGAAGGCGCGTTCGTTCAGCTCGAAGGGCAACGGCGACGGCTTCGACGTCTTCTCCTCGTCCGGGATCGTCTTCGACGGCTGCTTCATGCGCAACTCCGACGACTGCTTCGCGATCTACGCCCACCGCTGGAACTACTACGGCGACACGCGCGACATCACCATCCAGAACTGCACCCTGTGGGCCGACGTCGCCCACCCCGTCAATATCGGCACGCACGGCAACACCGACGCCCCCGAGACCATCGAGAACCTGGTCATCAAGAACGTCGACATCCTCGACCACCGCGAACCGCAGATGGGCTACCAGGGCTGCATCGCCCTCAACCCGGGCGACTCCAACCTGATCAAGAACGTACGTATCGAGGACGTCCGTATCGAGGACTTCCGCTGGGGCCAGGTCATCCACATGCGGATCATGTACAACACGAAATACAACACCTCGGTCGGCCGCGGCATCGAGGACGTCTACGTCAAGAACCTCAGCTACACGGGCACCCACGCCAACCCGTCGCTGTTCCTCGGCTACGACGCCGACCACGCCATCAAGAACGTCACCTTCGAGAACCTGGTGATCAACGGCCTGGTCGTCGCCGACTCGATGAAGAAGCCGACCTGGTACTACACCACCGACTCCGTGCAGTGGTTCTACAACGAGCACGTCACGGGCCTCAAGTTCCTCACCACCGCCGAGGCCGCCGCGTCATGACCCACGGACCCAGCCGCCGCGGCTTCCTCGGCGGGAGCGCCGCCCTGCTGCTGGCGTCGGGCGCGAGCACCCTGCTCGTGCCCGGCACGGCACGGGCGGCAGCCACCGACAGCGGTTTCGCCCACCCCGGACTGCTGCACAGCGCTGATGACCTCGCCCGGATGAAGGCCGCGGTCGCCGACAGACAATCGCCCGTATACGAGGGCTACTTGGCGCTCGCGGCCCACGCGCGCTCCTCGGCCACGTACACCGTCCAGAACACCGGCCAGATCACGTCCTGGGGACGCGGCCCCTCCAACTTCATGAACCAGGCCGTCGCCGACTCGGCCGCCGCCTACCAGAACGCCCTCATGTGGTGCGTCACGGGCGAGCGCGCCCACGCGGACAAGGCGCGCGACATCCTCAACGCCTGGTCGGCCTCGCTGACGGCTATCACCGGCGCGGACGGCCAACTCGGCGCCGGGCTCCAGGCGTTCAAGTTCGTCAACGCGGCCGAACTGCTGCGGCACAGCGGCTACGACGGCTGGGCGGACACGGACATCGCGCGCTGCGAGGACTCCTTCCTGCGCGTCTGGTATCCGTCCGTCTCCGGCTACATGCTCTACGCCAACGGCAACTGGGACCTGACGGCCATTCAAACCATTCTGGCCATCGGTGTGTTCTGCGAGAACCGCACCCTCTTCGAGGACGCCCTGCGGTTCGCGGCTGCCGGCGCGGGCGACGGCAGCGTGCCCCACCGCATCGTCACCGACGCGGGCCAGGGCCAGGAGAGCGGTCGCGACCAGGGCCACGAACAGCTCGCCGTCGGTCTGCTCGCCGACTCCGCCCAGGTCGCCTGGAATCAGGGCGTCGACCTCTACGGCCACCTCGACCACCGGATTCTCGCGAACGTCGAGTACGCGGCCCGCTACAACCTCGGCGGCGACGTGCCCTTCACCCCGGACCTGGACCGGACGGGCAAGTACATCAAGACCACCGTCTCCGCCGTCTCCCGCGGCAACCTGCCCCCGATCTACGAGATGGCCTACGCGCACTACGCCGGTGTACGTGGCCTCGACGCCCCGTACACCCGGCAGGTGCTCTTCCGGGGCTCCGGCGGGACCCGCGTGGTGGAGGGCAGCAACGACGACCTGCCGTCCTGGGGCACGCTGACGTACGCCGGGGCCCAGGCTTTCCCCACGACACCGACGGCACCCGCCGGCCTCTTCGCCACCGGCGACGACAACGCTGTCACGGTGTCCTGGCTGCCCTCGGCCTGGGCGAGCACGTACACGGTACGGCGGTCCACCGACCCCGAAGGCCCGTACGAGAGCCTCGCGGCCGGGGTGGAGTCAGCGACGTACACGGATCGCTCGGTGCGTGCGGGGCGGACGTACCACTACACGGTCTCCGCGGCGAACGCCCTTGGTGAGAGCGGCAGTTCGGGTGCGATCACCGCCACGGCCGGGCTGCCGGGCCCCTGGGACTCCGACGACGTGGGCGAGGTGCGGCGCGTGGGTGCCGCCGTCTTCGACGGTGAGCGGTTCGTTCTCGAAGCGGGCGGGGCGGACATCGGCGGCACGACCGACGCGTTCCGTTTCGTGCGGCTGCCGCTGCGCGGGGACGGCGTGATCACGGCACGGGTCGTGCATCCGCTCAGCTCGCAGTACTCCAAGGTGGGCGTGAGCGTCCGCGGCTCCCTGGCGGCGGACGCGGCGCACGCCTCGATGCTGATCCAGGGGCTGCCGCTGCACACCTGGAGCGGGGTATGGACCACCCGGACATCAGGGGGCGGGCAGACCACCGGCGCCGGCAGCACCCCCGTCCCGCCGTCCCAGCGGCAGGCGATCACCACCGGCGCCTCCTTCCCGATCTCCGCCCTCGGCACCCTTCCCGAGTCGGCGACACCCTTGACCGCGCCCTACGTGGAAGGGGCGGGCGACGGCTACCGGCTCCGGAAGCCCTACTGGGTGCGCGTCGAGCGCCGGGGCAGCCGCTGCACCGGATCCATCTCCCCGGACGGCGTCGAGTGGACCGAAGTCGGCTCCACCGACGTCGAGTTGGGGCGCACCGCGTATGCGGGTCTCGTGCTCACCTCCTGCCTGGGCGTCGACGCCTCGTACGCCGAGACCGGCACCGGCGCCTTCGACAACGTCAGCGTGACGTCCTCGTCCGGAGAGGTCTGGTCCGTCCCGCGCCCCGCCCGCACCGTCACCGACCCGCGGGCGGCTGCGACGGCCGACGCCATCGAGCTGACCTGGACCGACCCGGACCTGTCGTCCAGGTACTCGGTGCTGCGAGCCGACAGCCCCGACGGGGCCTACGGGAAGATCGCCACCGGCGTGGGGCCCGTCGGGTTCGGCACGCGGACGCGGTACGTCGACGCGACCGGGACGCCCGGACGGACGTACCACTACAAGGTCGTGAAGACCAACACGACGGGGTGCGGCCCGCGTTCGGCGAGCGTCAATGCGGTGATGCCGACGCCCTCGGTGCCGGGGATGCTCTCCTCCGCGACCGCGTTCGCCAACCAAGGTGTCCCCTTCCGGCATCTGATCAGGGCCTCGCACGAGCCGGTGCGCTTCTCCGCCGCGGGCCTGCCGCGAGGGCTGCGCGTCGACCGGCGTACCGGACTCGTCTCCGGAATCCCGCTGGAATCAGGCGAGTTCACGGTGACGACCGCCGCCTCGAACGCCTCCGGTACCGCTGTCTCCGACCTCGCCCTCACCGTCGGCACACCTCCGCCCACTCCATGGTCGTACGGCGATCTCGGTGATGTCGTGGTCGACGAGCGGGAGTTGGGGACGTACGGCGTGGTGTTCGTCCGGACCCCCGGGATCACCAGCAGCGACGGCACAGCCTTCGTCGTGCGCGGTTCCGGAACCGATCTGAATGTCAACGGCCAAGGGATGACAGGGCAGTTCGTACGTCGCCCGATGAGCGGCGACTGCGCGATCACCGCCCGGCTCGTGTCCCGTGCGGGCGCGGTGACGGCCGACCGGGTGGGGCTGCTGATGACCAAGTCCCTGTCGCCGTTCGACCAGGCGGCCGGGGTGATCGTGACCAGTGGCGGGACGAGCGCGGCCGGGACGCCGCAGCTCATGCTCCGCAAGACGGTCGCGGGCGCCTCCGCCTTCACCGGGGCGGCGGGAACCATCGGCGTGCCCTGCCTGCTGCGGCTGACACGGACCGGGACCGCATTCGCCGCCGCCGTGTCCACCGATGACGGCGCCACCTGGACCTCCATCGCCGCGGGCGAGATCCCCGGCTTCGGTGACGCCCCCTATTACGTGGGTCTGGTGGTCTGCTCCCGAGACCCCCTGGCCCACAGCACCTCGCACTTCGAAGAGGTGAGCATCACCCCCACCTAGCGGCCGCGGGGCCGCGAATCCTCCAGAGGATCGGAGATGCAAGAGTGATGAGCCGCATCACAAACCCCCACACGCAAGGCAGGCAAGGAGAGTTGAGCCGCCGGGGTCTGCTCAGGACCGCCGGCGGGCTCAGCGCAGCCCTCGCCGTCGGAGCGTCCGCCGCCGCCCTCACCGGCACCACGGCGGACGCCGCACCGGCGACCTTCACGCACCCCGGAATGCTGCACGCCTATGGCGAGCTCAACCGCGCCAAGGTACGGGTCGCCGCGGGCGACGACCCGTGGCTCTCCGGCTGGAACCGCCTCACCGCCAACAGCCACTCGGCGAGCACCTGGACGCCCAACCCGCAGGCCACGATCATCCGTGGCGGGACCGGCGAGAACTACGGCATCCTCTACAACGACATCCACGCCGCCTACCAGAACGCGCTGCGCTGGAAGATCGCGGGGACGACCGCCAACGGCGCCACGGCCGTGAAGATCCTCAACGCCTGGTCGTCCACGCTCACCACCGTCACCGGCAACGCCGACCGGTTCCTGGCCGCCGGGATCTACGGCTACCAGTTCGCGAACGCCGCCGAACTCATGCGTGGCTACAGCGGGTTCGACCTCGACGCGTTCAAGACGATGATGCTCGACGTCTTCTACCCGCTCAACAACGACTTCCTGGTCAACCACAACACCGCCTGCATCACCAACTACTGGGCCAACTGGGATCTGTGCAACATGAACTCGATCCTGGCCATCGGCATCCTGTGCGACGACGCCACGAAGTACGACCAGGCGGTCAACTACTTCAAGACCGGCGCGGGCAACGGCTCCCTCACGCACGCCGTCCCCTTCCTCTACGACGACGTCGACGGCTACGACCTCGGCCAGTGGCAGGAGTCGGGCCGCGACCAGGGGCACACCATGATGGGCATGGGCCAGATGGGCGCGTTCTGCGAGATGGCCTGGTCCCAGGGCGACGACCTGTACGGCTACGACGACAACCGGTTCATGAAGGCCGCGCAGTACGTCGCCAAGTACAACCTGGGCAACGACGTGCCCTACACCACCTACAGCTGGGGCACCGGACAGAGCTGCGCGTACAGCGAGCAGACGGTGATCTCCAGCGCCTCACGCGGCCAGGTCCGGCCGGTGTGGGACATCCTCCACTACCACTACGCGCGCCGCAGGGGCCTCGACGTCCCGTACATCACCGCCATGGCCGAGAGCGTCCGCCCCGAGGGCGGCGGCGGTGACTACGGCTCGACCAGCGGAGGCTTCGACCAGACCGGCTTCGGGACGCTGATGTACGCCAAATAGGACGTCCAGCACGCGCTGCGTCCGCCAAATGGGGACGTCCGCAGGAATACCGCGAGGTGATGTGATGCTCTGATGTGAACGATTCGCGGCGCGGTGAGGAGCTGGTGGTCGGATGGCGGTGGACGCGGTGGACCCGGTTTCCCGGACGGAGGACCCGGAGGTCGCCACCCCGTACGGAGCGGTGCGCGGCCGGTACGAGAACGGGATCGCCGTCTTCCGCGGCATTCCGTACGCGGCACCGCCGTTCGGCCCCCGCCGCTTCCGGCCACCGGAGCCGCCCGAGCCCTGGGACGGGGTGCGTGACGCGGGCGCGTTCGGGCCTACGCCGCCCAAGCCGCCGTACTCGGAGGCGTTCGCACGGCTCCTCGCCGACCCCGTCGTGCCCGGCGACGACTGCCTCAACCTCAACGTGTGGACGCCGGAGCCGGGCCCCGGCGCCCGGCTCCCCGTCATGGTGTGGATCCACGGCGGGGCCCTGACCCGCGGCTCCTCGGCCGTGCCCGTGTACGACGGGCGTGCCTTCGCGCGCGACGGCGTCGTCCTCGTCTCCTTCAACTACCGCCTGGGAGTGGAGGGTTACGGCCTCTTCCCGGACGCGCCCGCCAACCCGGGGCTGCGCGATCAGCTCGCGGCGCTGGAGTGGGTGCACGAGTCCATCGCCCAGTTCGGCGGAGACCCCGGCCGTGTGACCGTCTTCGGCGAGTCGGCCGGAGCCATCAGCATCGGCGCGCTGCTGGCAAGCCCGCGCGCCCGGGGCCTGTTCCACCGGGCCGTCCTGCAGAGCGGGCCGCCCGAGGCGAGCGACCGCGACAAGGTGCGCCGGATGGTGCGCAGGATGGCCACCCGGCTGAAGGTCCCCGCGACGGCGGAGGCGTTCGCCGCCGTGGACCGCGAGCTGCTCCTGCGCACCCAGGCCGACGTGGGGAAACTCAGCAGCCCGGTGCTCGGCGGGCCCGCCTTCGGCATCGTCGTCGACGGCGACGTCGTCCCACGCGATCCGCTGGAGGCCCTGGTCGAGGGTGCCGCGCCGGACATCGACCTGATGCTGGGCTGGACGAGCGAGGAGTACCGGCTGTGGCTGGTCCCGGGAGGCCTGCTGGAGCGGGTCGACCGGCTCGGACCCGTGGCCCTGGCCGGCGCGATGGCCCGCTGCCACTGCGGTCACGAGGTGCCCCGCGGCTACCGCGCCATCCACCCGGACGCGGGCACCGCGGACCTCGTCGGCCAGATGGTCACCGACCATCTCCTGCGGGTGCCGCTGCACCGCCTCGCGGACGCGCGCCGCGGGCAGACCCCAGCGTACGTCTACGAGTTCGCGTGGCCCTCGAACGTGCCGGACCTCGGTGCCTGCCACGCCCTGGAGCTGGGCTTCGTCTTCGACACCGCCGACGTACCGGAGTCGGCGAAGCTCGCGGGTCCGGGCGCTCCGCGGGAGCTCGCCGACGCCATGCACACGGCGTGGGTACGGTTCGCGGTCGACGGCGACCCCGGGTGGGCCGCCTGGGACGCCTCGCACCCGGTCCGTATCTTCGGCAGCGGCGAGCCCCACACCGTCCACGGACCGCGTGACCGCGAACTCGCCCTGTGGGACGCCGAGTCGGCGAAGCCCGTCAGTTCTCCGGAATCCACACCCGCATCGCGCCATCCCGCCGGTTGGCCCACGCGTAATACGGCACCGCTGTCAGCCGTACGGCGCTTCCGTCGCTCCGGCGGTGCCCCTCGGCCGTGACGACGGTGGGCGGCGGCCCGCAGATTCGCCGGGTTCCCGGCCTCCTCCAGCTTCAACGGGCCCTGCGGGATGCTGACTTCGGCATTCGTGCGACGCCGGGCCGCCCAGAATCCGTCAGTGATCCGCGCGGCCGTTGCCGGACGCAGGGCGGTGTGCGAGCCGCCGGTGAGGCGGATGGGGCCGGAATTCAAGCGCGTCAACCCTTCAGTCCTGCCGAGGCCATGCCTTCGACGAAGTACCGCTGTGCCACCAGGAACAGCGCGATCATGGGCAGCGTTGCCAGGACCGTGCCCGCCATGACGTAGTTCCACTGCACCGCGATGTCCGGCTTGCTGAAGACCGCCAGGCCCAGCTGGATCGGGCGCATCCGGTCCGTGCGGGTGACCAGCAGCGGCCACAGGAAGTCGTTCCACGCGGACTGGAACTGGAACACCGCGATCGTGATGACCGCCGGCTTGATCAGCGGAGTCATCACGCGCGCCCAGATGCCGATCTCGCCCAGGCCGTCGATCCGGGCCGCGTCCGCGAGCTCGCCCGGCAGATCGACGTAGAACTGGCGCGCCAGGAAGACGTACAGCGGCGCCAGCGCACCCGGCACGATGAGTGCCCACCAGGAGTCGAGCCAGCCCGTGCCGCCCTGCCCCAGCCAGTCGTTGCCGCCGAAGAACGGGATCGAGCGGACGATCAGGAACTTCGGGATCACGATCACATACGCCGGGACCATGATCATGGCGATGGTGAAGCCGAGGACGAGGCCGCGCCCGCGGATCGGGGTACGGGCCAGCGCGTATCCGGCGGAGGTCGCGAGGACCACCGTGATCAGGGTCTGGCCGACGGCCATGATCAGGCTGTTGAGGAAGTATCTGCCGAACGGCGCCGCGTTCATGGCGTCCGCGAAGTTGCCCCACTGGACATGGTGGACATGGTGCGGGAACCAGGTCGACTCGCCCAGCTCCGCGAACGGCTTGAGCGCCGTGAGCAGCATCCACACGAAGGGCGTCAGCATCACGACCGCGCCGAGGGAGAGGGCGGCGTAGAGGGCGATCCGTCCCGGCCGCACCGCGGGCGGCCTGCGGGTCGTGGCGGGGTCAGTCACGGCGGGCTCCCTGGTTGAGACGCATGACCAGGGCGGTGACCAGGCCGATCAGGGCCAGGAAGACGACCGTCTCGGCGCACGCGTAGCCGAACTTCAGCCGGTAGAAGGCGTTCTTGTAGATGTCGTACGTCAGGACGAGGGTGCTGTTGATGGGGCCGCCGGCCGTCATCACATACACCTGCTCGAAGACCTGGAAGGAGAAGATCACGGAGGTGATGAGGACGAAGAGGTTGCCGGAGGAGATCGACGGCCAGATGACATTGCGGAACACCTGCCACCGGTTCGCCCCGTCGAGCTGCGCGGCCTCCTTCAGCTCCGGCGGCACGGTCTGGAGCGCGGCGAGATAGATCACCATCTTCGAGCCGAGGCCCTGCCAGACGCCGAGCATCATCACGGACGGCAGCGCCCAGTCGGGGGAGCCGAGCCAGTTGATCCGGCCGACCCCGAAGAGCGCGAGGAACTGGTTGAACACGCCGAGATCCGGGTCCAGGACCCACAGCCACACCACCGCGACGGCGACCGTCGCCGTCATGTGCGGCAGGTAGTAGACCGTGCGGAAGAAGCCGCGGGCCGCGATGCGCTCGTTCAGCGCCAGGGCGATCAGCAGGGCCAGGCCCATGCCGACCGGGACCACGACCACCGTGTAGACGATCGTGTTCCACAGCGCCGTGTGGAAGCGGTCGTCGTGCCAGAGGGTGCGGTAGTTGTCCAGGCCCGCCCAGCTCGGGGACTGGAGGAAGTCGTAGCGGAAGAAGCTGAAGCCGACGATCATCAGCATCGGAGCGGCCACGAAGACCAGCATGTGCAGCAGACCGGGGGCGAGCAGCACCCAGCCCGCGCGGCGCCGGGACCTGTGCAGGTCCGCCCCGGTGCCGGCGCGGGCACGACGGCCGCCGTCGGGACGGAGGGGCAGGAGTTCGGCCGCGGGGGTGACCGAGGTGGTCGAGGCGGTCACATCGCACCTGCCTTCACGGCGAGGGAACGCAGCGCGTCCCGCACGGAACGGCGACGCAGCAGCGCCTCGTCGAGCGTCGGGGCGAACGAGTCCTGGAGATCGAGCCAGTTGGGCGCGCCGCCCGCGTACGCGGCGTCGGCCGTCGACTTCGCGGCGAAGACACTGGCCGGATTGGAGGTCTCGACCGCGGAACCGGCCGCGGCCTTCGCCGCCGGGATCGCCAGGTTCAGCTTGGCGAGGTCCTGCTCGGCCTCGGGGGAGGTGAGGACCTTCAGCAACTGGTAGGCGGCGCCCGGGAGATGGGTGCGGGAGGAGAGCGAGACGATCTGGCCGCCCAGGAACATCGAGGGCTCCGCGTCGGTGATGTGGAAGAATCCGAGGTCGTCGCAGACCTTCCGGCCCACACCCGTCTTGGCGCCGCAGTCGACGTACGCCCCCATGAAGCCCATCGCGGCGCGCCCCGACAGGACCATCGGGCTGCCGTCGGCCTGCCCGGTGCCGTAGTCCTGGGAGCCGTCGGTGTTCATCAGGCCGTCCATCGCCCGGAGCGCACGAACACCCTTGGCGTCGTCGAAGGCAGCCTTGCCGTCCTTGTCGTAGACGCTGCCGCCGGACGCCTTGAGGAAGGTCAGATAGTCCTGGGTGTACTGGTGGGTGGTCGGGTTCACCCAGAAGTCGAACCCGGAGCGGACCAGTCGGCCGTTCTTGCGGACCGTCAACTTCTTCGCGTACGACCGGAGTTCGGCGAAGGAGGTCGGAGGCTTGTCGGGGTCGAGTCCCGCCTGCTCGAACATGCTCTTGCGGTACGCGATGACCTTCGCGCCGCCGATGTTCATCACGCCGTACACCTTGCCGTCGTACACGGCGGGCCGCACGAAGCCCGGACGCACCTGCTCGGCCAGTGTCTTGGGGGTGAGCCCGAAGGACGACAGATCGGCGAAGGCACCCTTGTCGGCGAACGGGGGGATCCAGCCGACGCCGGTGACCATCACGTCCGGCATGTCCCCGGAGGCTATGGACGTCGCGACCTTCTCGTTGAGGTGCGCCCAGGAGGCCAGGTCCGTCTCGACCCTCACCTTCGGATACGTCTGGTGGAAGGTGTCGATGACCTTGTTCAGGGCCGCCTTGCCCTCCGGGGACGTCGGATAGCCCGGTGTCATGAAGTGCAGGGTGCCCGTGACCTCGGACGGGTCGGCGTCGGTGGTGAAGCGGCCCGGCGGTGCGGTGCGGTCGGCGCACCCGGTCAGGCCGCCCAGCAGCCCGAAGAGGGCCGCCAGCGCCGCGGCTCCCCGCCGCGTTCGCGCTGCGCTGCGCATAGCGGTGTCTCCCGTGTCTCCCGCGTCTCCTCGGGATAGAAACCGGTTGTTGTCCGGGTGAGCATAGGAAGGGCGGCCGTGCGCGACAAGGGTTCGGACGCGAATTCCAACAACCGGTTTCTAGGCAGTGCTTAGTGGTGTGGCGGGGCCGAGTTGCCGGCGAACAGACGGTGCAGGGCCAGCGCGGGGAGACTCATTCCCCAGAGCGGGGCGAGTGTCGGCAGGCGCCACAGCACCGCCGCCCAGGTCACGCACAACAGGACGGCCGCGGCGCAGCGCCCCGGGTGGGTCGTGGCCCGCAGCAGACACGCACGAAGCCATGCGCGCGGGGAATCCTCGGGGTGCCGGGCGGCCACGTCGAACACGGTGACGTGTACGAGGGCGGTGACGACGGCGACAGGCACAAGGGCGGCGGTCGCGAGGAGCAGTACGGGGCCGGGGGCGCCCAGCCAGAACGAGCCCGCCACCCACAGCCCGAGGACGCTCGCCAGTCCGCCGGCGGCCAGCGGCAGCGAGCCCCTGAGCCGTGCGCGGAACGCCCGGAAGAACGCTGCGGCGACCCGGGTCCCGCCCTCCTCACGCCACTCCCGCAGGGCCGTGTGCAGGGCGATTCCGGCGGCGTACGAGGTGATGACCGGGAGCGAGGCGAGCAGCCAGCAGAGGTTCAACACCGCGAGATACGCGGGGAATTCGAGCCACTGGAGAACGCGGGTGGTGGGGCGGGGGTGGGTGTGCGGGGGCTGCTCGGCCGAGGGGGTGCGCGACCGTGTGGGGGTGGGGGAGGGCGACCGCCCGGGTGGGAGGGACGGCGAGGGCGAGGGCGACGGTCTGGGCGATGGCGATGGCGATGGCGATGGCGATGGCGAGGGCGAGGGCGAGGGTGTGGGCGCGGGCGTGTCGGTAGGGCCTGCCGTCCGTCCGTGCCCCGCGTTCACCGTGCCCCACCGCCCGGAGCCGCCACCGAGTCCCGGACGACCACGTGCGTGCCCAGCAGAAGGTGTTCGTTCGGGGCGTCCGGGGTGCGGCCGAGGGCGGTGCGGACGGCGAGGCGGCCGAGTTCCTCGTAGGGGACGTGGACGGTGGTGAGCGGGGGGTGCAGGTCCCGGGCGAAGGGGATGTCGTCGTAGCCGGCGAGGGAGACGTCGGCCGGGACGCGCAGGCCCGCTTCGTGGAGGGCGGTCAGCGCGCCGGAGGCGACCATGTCGGTGGAGGCCATGACGGCCGTGAACTCCAGCCCCTGCGTGAGGGCTTGGCGCATCAGGCGGTGGCCGGAGTCGCGGGTGAAGTCGCCGTACAGCCGCAGCGCCGGGTCCGGGTCGAGGCCGCGGGCCCGGTGGGCGGCGAGATAGCCGCTTTCGCGGCCCTGGGCCGTGGTGTTGTCCGCGAGGCCCCCCAGGAACAGCACCCGCCGGTGGCCCTGGGCCAGGACGTGCGCGCACAGGGCGTAGGCGCCGCCCTCGTTGTCGTACTCGATGACGGTGACCGGTGTCCCGGGCGCGAGCGGCGGGCGTCCGCACAGGACGAGCCGCGATCCCGCCGACGCCAGTGAGTCGGCGATGCGGGCCATCCGCTCGCGGTACTCGGCGGTGTCGGTGGCGCCGCCGACCAGGATCACCGCGGCGGCCCGCTGGGCGCGCATCATCTCGATGAACTCCAGCTGGTGTTCGGCGTCGCCGTCCGTGCTGCACACCAGGCACAGATGCCCGAGCCGGGTCGCCTCGCGCTCCACCCCGTGCGCCATGTGCGCGAACGACGGGCCGGTGATGTCGTCGAGCACGAACGCGAGCGTCGGTGTACCGGCTCCCGCGATCGCCTTGGCGCGGGCGTCGGCGACATAGTCCAGATCGCGCACCGCCCGCATCACCCGCGTGCGCGTCGTCGTGCTCACCGGGTACTCGCCGCCGAGCACCCGCGACACCGTCGACGCCGACACCCCCGCGTGCGCCGCCACGTCCCGGATCGTGTGCCGGCCCCCGGCGTCGGTGGTGCTCTTCCTCGTCATCCCCTGGCCCCTTTCCTCCGCCCCGGGCGACGATGTCTCCGGCGCCGGGGCCTCTCGGGAAGTGCGGCAACATGAACGGCAACCGGTTCCCGAGCCGGAGGCTAGCAGGGGGAGCGGCGCAGGACGAGGGGCGGGGAAGGGGCGGGCAATTCGAAAGTTTCACTCCTGTGCCGCGGCCCGCTCTGGGCGCTTTGGGGCGCCCGGCATCAGGCGGCGAGGCAGAAACCGGTTGCTGAAGATGAGTGCACCTCATCGCAGCTGATTGCGGCGGATCGCGGGTGGTCATCGCAGGTCGTCACGGGCGGCAGGCCGGGCTCAGCCTCCTCCGGGCCAGCCGTCCCCACCGCCCCCACCTGCCGACCTTGCATGAAAATGCGAGATGTTGCATAGTCTTGCCATGTCCAAGGTCCTCACCTCCCTCCCCACCGGCGAGCGCGTCGGCATTGCCTTCTCCGGCGGGCTCGACACGTCGGTCGCTGTCGCCTGGATGCGCGACAAGGGTGCCGTCCCGTGCACGTACACCGCCGACATCGGCCAGTACGACGAGCCCGACATCGCCTCCGTGCCCGACCGCGCCTTCGCGTACGGCGCCGAGATCGCCCGGCTCGTCGACTGCCGTGCCGCGCTGGTCGAGGAAGGGCTGGCGGCGCTCGCGTGCGGCGCGTTCCACATCAAGTCGGGCGGGCGTCCGTACTTCAACACCACGCCGCTGGGGCGGGCCGTGACCGGCACGCTGCTGGTGCGGGCCATGCTCGAGGACGGGGTCCAGATCTGGGGCGACGGCTCCACGTTCAAGGGCAACGACATCGAGCGGTTCTACCGGTATGGGCTGCTCGCCAACCCGCACCTGCGGATCTACAAGCCCTGGCTGGACGCGGACTTCGTCACGGAGCTCGGCGGCCGCAAAGAGATGTCGGAGTGGCTGCTCGCGCACGCGCTGCCGTACCGGGACTCGACCGAGAAGGCGTACTCCACGGACGCCAACATCTGGGGCGCCACGCACGAGGCCAAGACCCTGGAGCACCTCGACACCGGCATCGAGACGGTCGACCCGATCATGGGCGTGCGGTTCTGGGACCCGTCGGTGGAGATCGGCACGGAGGACGTGACGGTCGGCTTCGACCAGGGCCGCCCGGTCACCATCAACGGCAAGGAGTTCGCCTCCCCGGTCGACCTCGTCATGGAGGCCAACGCGATCGGCGGCCGGCACGGTCTGGGCATGTCCGACCAGATCGAGAACCGGATCATCGAGGCCAAGAGCCGCGGCATCTACGAGGCGCCCGGCATGGCGCTGCTGCACATCGTCTACGAGCGCCTGGTCAACGCGATCCACAACGAGGACACCGTGGCCGCGTACCACAACGAGGGCCGTCGGCTCGGCCGACTGCTCTACGAGGGCCGCTGGCTCGACCCGCAGGCCCTGATGGTGCGCGAGTCGCTCCAGCGCTGGGTCGGCGCGGCGATCACCGGCGAGGTGACCCTGCGGCTGCGGCGCGGCGAGGACTACTCGGTCCTCGACACCCGCGGCCCGACGCTCAGCTACCACCCGGACAAGCTCTCCATGGAGCGCACCGAGGACTCGGCGTTCGGCCCGGTCGACCGCATCGGCCAGCTCACCATGCGGAACCTGGACATCGCCGACTCCCGTGCGCGCCTTGAGCAGTACGTGGGCCTCGGCCTGGTCGGCACCGCCCACCCGACGCCGATCGGCGCCGCACAGGCTGCCGCGACCGGTCTGATCGGCGCCATGGACCAGGGCGGCGCCGAGGCGATCGCCTCACGCGGCGAGGCCACGGCCGAGGAGACCGCCGAAGAGGCGATGCTGGACCGCGCCGCGATGGAATCCGGCACGGACTAAGACGGGCTCGGGACTGGCCCCGGCGGACTCTGTTCCGCCGGGTGCCGTCAGAGCGCCCCGTCAGGGGCGCGGGGAACTGCGCGAGCAACCCCCACGCACCCGCGCTTTGGGGGCGCGGGGAACTGCGCGCCCAGCTCCCACGCACCCGCAGACAACGAACCACCCGGTTCTTCCAGGGGCGCGGGGAACTGCGCAATCTTTTAGGGGGGTCTGGGGGCGCAGCCCCCAGGGATGGGACGGGTAGGGGCGGCGGGGGCGAAACCCGTTACGCCGCCCGCAACGCCTCGCTGATCCCCGAGATCGCCCCCGGCCCCACCCGGCAGCACCCACCCACAAGCCGCGCCCCCGCCCGCTCCCACCCGGCAACCTGCTCGGCGGTGAACGAGGACCGCCCGGTCCACGCACGAGCCTCCGCGTCCCACGCCTCCCCACTGTTGGGATAGACGACCACCGGCTTGCCGGTCACGCGCGCCGCGATCGCGATCGCGGCGTCCACATCCTCCGGAGCACAGCAGTTCACACCGACCGCGATGACCTCGTCCGCGTCGGCGGCCAGAGCGAAGGCATCCTCCAGCGGCTGCCCGGCCCGCGTACGGTCTCCGGCGACGCTGTACGACAGCCACGCCGGCACACCGAGCCCCCGCACACCCCGCAGCAGCGCCCGCGCCTCGTCGGCGTCCGGCACGGTCTCCAGGGCCAGAACGTCGGGCGCGGCGGCGGCCAGTACCTCCAGGCGCGGGCGGTGGAACCGCTCCAGCTCGGCCACGCTCAGCCCGTACCGCCCCCGGTACTCCGACCCGTCCGCGAGCATCGCCCCGTACGGCCCGACCGACGCGGCCACCCACAGCTGCCGCGAGACGCCCTTCGTGTGCGCGCGCCGGGCGGCCTCGCGGGCTAGCTCGACGCTGAGGCCGAGAAGTTCGGCCGCCCTCTCGTGGGGGATGCCGCGCTTGGCGAAGCCCTCGAAGGTCGCCTGGTAGCTCGACGTGATCGCCACGTCCGCGCCCGCCTCGAAGTAGGCGAGATGCGCCTCGACGATCGCCTCGGGCCGCTCCGCGAGCAGCCGCGCCGACCACAGCTCGTCACTCAGGTCGTGACCGGCCGATTCGAGCTGGTTGGACATGCCGCCGTCGAGGACGACCGGGCCGGCGGAGAGAGCGTCGGCGAGGCTGCGGGAGGTGTCGCTGGTCATGTCACGACGCTAGTCGATACGGGAGGCCGCGCCTCTTCGAGTCCACCAGATGAACAAAATGCCCGCGATGTGGGACATGGGAGTACCTGGCCCCCACAAGGCGGCCTATCTGGAGCGCTACGCCGAACCCGACAAGGGGTGGGAGGACCGCGCCGAAGCCCGCTGGCCCGCTCCCTACTGGTACATAGACACGGGGATGGCCGCACTCCTCATGCCGCTGAGCGCGATCGACGAAGGACTCGACGCCTGCTTCTTCGGCATCATGCCCGAGCACCTGCTTCCCTTCCGAGCCGAGTTCGGGGTGCCCGAGGCGTACGACCCGATCGGCGGGATCACGATCGGCTACCGCGCCGATGACCTTCCCCCGGAGGGTCCGCAGGTCGCGGAACGCCGACGCGGAGCGGACGAGGTCATCCACCGCGGCCACTGGGGCCGACACGGCTGACCGGGAGACGTCACCACGTATGTCACCTTGGGGCGAGGTCACGTAGAAGCCAGGTCACGTCAGGCGAGGTCACCGTGAGGCCGCGTGCCGTCGTCCGCCGCGCCGGCGGCCGCGCTTGCGTCGGGCCGAGGGGACGACCAGCGCGCCCAGCAGCATCGGGATGAGCAGGAGGGGCCACCAGGTGCGCGTGTCGTCGGTCTTGTCGAGGGCGGTGTGCTTTACGGAAGGCGCGGCGGAGGCCGACGGGCTTGCCGGGCGATGCTTCGACGCGGCGGCCTTGAGGACCACGTCGTTGCCGTCGCCCCCGTGGTAGCTGATGCGGTACGTCGTGTCGGCGAGCTTGAGGGTGGCGCCCTCGGCGAGGTGGGTGAAGGTGCCGGTGGTCTTCTCGTGGCCCGTGTGGTCGAGGAGGGTGATCTCGGGAGCGGGGTCGGTCGCCGCAGCCGAGAGGTCCAGATCGCCGGCGAGGCGGACGGCTCCGGTCACCTTCAAGGGCTTGTCGCGGAGGACCAGTTCGCCCTGGGCGCGCTGGGTGTAGTCGCCGGTCACGGTCAGGGCGCCCGCCACCACTCCCTCGTTCGTCAGCGAGCCTCGCACCGTGCCCTTGCCGGTGAGCGACGTCGTCACCCGCAGGCCGCTCGCGCGGGCGTCCAGTCGCGCGCCCGTGGACGTGAGCCGGATCGCCTTGCTGTGGGCGAGCGAGGCGCCCCCGGTCAGGGCGAGCGTGCCCTTCGTGACCGTCGTCGTTCCCGTGTACGTCACCCCGCCACCCGTGAGCGTCGTCGTCGCGGCGCCCGCCTGCGTGAACCCGCCGCTGCCGCCAAGTCGGGAGAAGGACAGGGGAGTTGAGGTGTTGTGGACGACCAGCATGCCGTCGTTCACCACGCGGCGCCGCGCCGTGCCCGTCATCAGTAAACCGTCGCCGCCCCGTTCGCCCGAGCCCAGGCGCAGCACGGCTCCCTTCTCGATGGTGGTCGACCCGTCGTAGTACTGCTTCGCCGCGAACGTGACGTCATTGCCCCGCGTCCCCTTGATCACGATGTCCCCGGCGCCGGGCGCGGCCAGCGTGTCGTGATACCTGCCGCCGCCGATGGGGGCGCCCAGCGTGACCGGGCCGTCGTAGGCGAACGTCAGCAGTGAGCGCCGCCCGCTCGCCTCGTGCAGGTTGATGTAGACGGTGTCCTTGGTGCCCGGCATGAAGATCTTGTGGGTCGTGCCGTCGCCCCACTGGACGTTCGCACCCTCGATGTTGGTGCCGCGCTTGTTCAACTGGTGGGCGATCGCACGCCAGTTGATGCCCGGGTCACTCAGGGACGGATGTGTGTCGTCGCCCCGGTCGCTGTAGCTGTACTGGCCGGTGAGCACCACCTTGCTGCCGGGCCGCGTATGGACGTTGACGTCACTGCCGTACGCGCGCTGGTAGAAGTTCTGGCGAAGAGTGATCGTCTGGTACAGCGGGGTGTCGATGATCCAGGAGCCCTGATTGAGGATCGCGCGGGCGTCAGGGAGGGCCACGGGGTACTCGGGGCGGCCCACCGCCATGCCCGTGCCGTTGTCGATCACCCCGGAGAAGGGGTGGGTTCCGGCCAGGTCCAGCGTGCCCCACATGTTGCGGGGCTGGGTGACCAGGCCCGAGCCGCTGATCGTGCCGATGTTGAAGGTGCGGGTCAGGGAGAGGCGGAGGGTGCCGTCGACCCGGACGTTGAGCTGGTTCAGCTGGTAGCCGGGCGTGCTGTAGGGGAAGTGGCCGATGAGGCCCGTCCCGCCGCCGGTGCCGTACTGCAGGGTCGTACCGCGGGCGACCGTGATAGCGGGCGGGTCGGGGTTGCTGACGGTGGTGTACGGGTGGTTGCCGCCCTGGGTGGTCACCTTCTGCCGCCGCCGGGCCGCCGGGAGCGTGAAGTCGCTGTCCTTGGTCAGGATCAGGGTCCCGCCGCCGCGCACGGTGAGCGTCCCCTCGCCATGGAACACCCCGTCGTACGTCGTCGTCCCGGCCGGCACGGTCACCACCGTGTCGCCGGTGAGCGTCACGTCCCGGCCCGCGAGCACATCGGCCGTGACATCCCGGCTCGTGGCGGCCGTCGCGGTGGGGGCGGTGAGCATGAGAGCGACCGCCGCGAGGAACCCGGCGGCGGCCGCTGACTTCTGGGGGATATGGCTGCGCACATCATCGGAGACGGTCCCGGCGGCCGCCGATAACAGAAACTTCGCGACCGTTTCTCTCCCCCCGCTGCCGTGTGCGCCGGGTGCCGTCCCGGCGAAGGTTCCCGGCACCGGGGTCGGCGTCAGGGGCTGGCCGTCACACGTCGAACGCCGTGTCCCGTGCCACCTTCTCCCACACGGCGATCTCCGCACGCTGCGCGTCGAGCTGGCCGGTCACGGCATCGACCCCGTCGTCACCGAGCGGCAGCCGCAGCGGGGTGTGCTCGGCGGCGAGAGCGGTCAGTACCGCCGCGACGCCCCTCGCCGGGTCGCCGGGCTGGGCGCCGTCACCGGCGGCGACGGCCTGGCGGGTCGGGCCGACCGTGGCCGCGTAGTCGGCGATCTCCTCACTCACGCCGGCCGCTCCCATCAGGTTCGTCCGGAAGGCGCCCGGCTCCACGATCAGCACCTTGATGCCGAGCGGGCCGACCTCGGCGGCCAGCGCGTCCGAGAAGCCTTCGAGCGCGAACTTCGTGCCGCAGTACGCGGAGAACCCCGGGTAGGTCATCTGCCCGCCCATGCTGCTCATCTGGACGATCGCCCCCGAGCGCCGCTCCCGCATGTGCGGAAGGACGGCGCGCACCAGTGCCGCGGGTCCGAAGAAGTGCAGGTCGAACAGGGACCGCAGCTCGCTGTCCGTGGTCTCCTCGGCGGCGCCGACATGGGTGCGGCCCGCGTTGTTGACCAGGACGTCGAGCCGCCCGTGCCGCTTCACCACATCGGCCACGACGGAGTCGATGCCCGCCGGGTCCGTGACATCGAGGGCGAGCGCCTCGACCTGGTCGGGGTGGGCCGCCACCAGGTCGGCCAGTGCCTCGGGCCTGCGGGCCGTGGCGACCACGACGTCTCCCTCCGTGACGGCCGCCTCGACGAAGGCCCGTCCGAAACCGCTGTTCGCGCCGGTGACCAGCCACACCTTGCTCATGTCCGACTCCCTCGTACATTCCCTCGTGCGTTCTTGCCTTCGATGTGTCGAGCTTCGCCCCGCACCCGCTCGCCCGTCCAAGACCCTTCGTGATAACCAATGGCTATGGCCATGGACGTTCACGGACGGGACCTGCGCTACTTCGTCGCGGTCGCAGAAGACCTGCACTTCACGCGTGCCGCCGAGCGCCTCTTCGTCTCCCAGCCCGCGCTGAGCAAGCAGATCCGCATGCTGGAACGGCAGCTGGGCGCCGAGCTGTTCGAGCGGGACCGGCAGGGCGTGCGGCTGACCGCGGTGGGTTCGGCCCTGCTGCCGTACGCGCGCCGGGTGCTCGCCGACTGGGACGCGGCGTCCGACGCCGTCGAGCGCGCCAAGGCCGAGCAGCAGGCCACCCTCGTCGTCGGCATGAGCACGAGCCCGGGGCGCGGCGGTCTGCTGCCGGCCATCAGGTCACGGTTCAGCGAGGCGTGCCCGGCGGCCAGGGTCGAGCTGCGGCAGGTGAGCTGGACGGATTCCAGCGCGGGGCTCGCGGACGGTTCGGTGGACGCGGCGTTCGTGTGGCTGCCGGTGCCGGACGAGGAGCGCTACGAGTGGGTGGTGGTGGCCGAGGAGCCCCGCCATGTCGCGTTGCCGGAGACGCATCCCCTCGCGCCCCGGCCGGAGATCGACTTCGCGGAGCTTCTCGACGAACCCTTCATCGCCATCCCCAAGTCCGCCGGTGTGCTGCGCGACTACTGGCTCGCGCTCGACGCCCGCGCCGGGAGTCCGGCACGGATCGGCGCGGAGGCCGCGAGCGCCGACGAGACGTACGAGGCCCTCGTGGACGGCCGCGGCGTCTGTCTGCTCGCCGCGGGCAACGCGCCCCTGCTCACCCGGGGCGGCGTCGTCACCCGCCCCGTGCGCGGCATCTCACCGAGCCGGCTCGCCCTCGCCTGGCGTGCGGGCGACCGCCGTCCGTTGGTGGGGGCGTACGCGGAGGCAGCCCGCCTGGCCTCGGGCGACCGCCCCGGCTGAAGCGTCCGCCGCACAAGTGGCGGGCGCTGTACGGGAAGCGCTTGCTCGCAGAGAAGTGTTCAGTTCTGTCCGACCCGTTGACCTTCCCGTAACACACCCTTACCTTTTCGGCGTTCGGTAATGGCAGATGTCGTTTCAAAATGTTGGACCTCTTTCGTTTCCTGCCACGCCCCCCTCCTCCGAGAGGCATGAGATGAGACGTGTGTATGCAATCCTCCTCGCCCTGTGCTGCGCGCTCGCCGCGGCGCTGGTGACCGCGGGGCCCGCCCAGGCCGCAGCCCAGACCATCACCAACGGCACCCAGTTCACGGACACTTCGGGCAACGCCGTGCACGCGCACGGCGGCGGGGTCATCAAGGTCGGCAGCTACTACTACTGGTTCGGTGAGGACCGCAACGCCGACAACACCTTCAAGTACGTCGACGCCTACCGCTCCACCGACCTGAAGAGCTGGGAGTTCCGGGGCCACGTGCTGACCCAGTCCAGCGCCTCGGAGCTGGGCACCGCCTACATCGAGCGGCCCAAGGTCATGTACAACGCGTCCACCGGCAAGTTCGTCATGTGGATGCACAAGGAGAACGGCGTCGACTACAGCGAGGCGCGCGCCGCCGTCGCCGTCTCGGACACGGTCGACGGCAACTACACCTACCAGGGCAGCTTCCAGCCGCTCGGCCAGTACATGTCCCGGGACATCACGACGTTCGTCGACACGGACGGCACCGGCTACATGATCTCGGCCGCCCGCGAGAACTACGACCTCCAGATCTACAAACTCACCGCCGACTACACCGGCATCGACAGTCTCGTCGCCGACCCCTGGCACGGCGGACACCGTGAGGCACCGGCCCTCTTCAAGCGCAACGGCGTCTACTTCATGCTGACTTCGGCCGCCACGGGCTGGAACCCCAACCAGCAGCAGTACGCGACCGCCACCTCCCTCGCCGGGCCGTGGACCGCGATGACGAACGTCGGCGACTCGACCGCGTACGGCTCGCAGACCGCGTACGTCCTTCCCGTGCAAGGGACTTCGGGCACCTCGTACCTCTACATGGGCGACCGCTGGGGCAACTCCTTCGGAGGCACGGTCAACGACTCGCGTTACGTATGGCTGCCGTTGACCTTCCCGACGACGACCACGATGTCGATGTCCTGGTCCCCCGAGGTCACCGTCGACACGACCGCCGGCACGGTCAGCGGCAACACCGCCACCTACGAGACCCTGACGGCCCGTCACTCCGCCAAGTGCGCCGACATCCCCAGCCAGTCGTTGTGGCAGGGCATCGCGCTCACCCAGTACACCTGCAACAGCGGCAACAACCAGAAGTTCTGGTTCAAGGACATGGGCAGCGGCTACTACGAGCTGATGGGCCGGGGAAGCTCCCTGTGCCTGACGGAGAACGCCACCAACGTCACCCAGGAGAACTGCGCCGGCGCCACCACCCAGCAGTGGTCGGTCACCACCTCGGGCAGTTACGTCCTCATCAAGTCCCGCGCGAGCGGTGAGTGCCTGGACGTGAACGGCGCGTCCACCGCCAACTCCGCCGCGATCATCACGTACACCTGCAACGGAGGCACCAACCAGCAGTGGACACGCAGCAGTTGACCGACAGTCAGCGAACTGGATTCCAGCCGTCCGTGCCCGCCAGATACTTCTGGGCCGTGTAGTTCGCGGCCTGGGAGTCGGTGAGCTGCGGGCGGTTGGAGTTCACCGTCGCGCCCGCGCCGGTGTTCTGGTACTCGAAGAACCGGGCGTTCTTCCATGAGTAGCCGCTCATGTCCGTCCAGGGTCCGGCGACCTTGACGGCGGCCGGCAGCGAGGTCTGCCGGATCACCAGCTGGCCGACCGCGTCCGACGTCGGATGCCAAGGGCGGCCCAGGTAGTAGGTGTTGGCCGCCGCCGAGCTGGAGACCGAGCTGCCGGTGACGAGGATGCCGTACGTCTTCGCCGAGCTGGTGTTGGGTGCCGACAGGAAGCCGTTGAGGCCGCCCGCCGCCGCGCCCGAGTCGCGCAGCTGGATGTTCACCCGGTCGTAGACGGCGGTCGCGTTGCCGAAGACGAAGTCGACGTCGCCGGAGATGAAGGACGAGTAGAAGTACTGCCGGTACTGGCCGGTCGACGACGGCGACCAGTTCAGCACCGTGTCCTGGCGGCTGATGAACCGGTCGTTGGTGAATGTCTGCCGGTCGCCCTGCGCGGTGACCGCGACGGCCTGCGTGTCCGTGATCTCCGGATGCGCCGCCTTGTCGAAGGTGTTCCGGACGGTGATCCCGGTGACGGTGAGGTTGCTCGCGGAGAAGGTCGCCACCGAACTGCCCAGCGTCCCGTACTTGTTGCCGCTCGCGTCGGTGTACCCGGCGGCCCGGTCGTAGGTGATGACGACGTCCTCGGCGTTGCCGGTGGCGCCCTTGATGGTCAGCCCGGTCTTGCTCACGGGCACGTTGACGATCTCCGTGTACGTCCCTTTCGCGACGGAGACCGTGTCGCCGGCGGCGGCCGCGTTCACGGCCGCCTGCACGGTCGTGTACTGGCCCGAACCGTCCTTGGCGACGGTGATGACGGTGGCGGCCTGCGCCTGGGTCACCAGCGGTACCGCGGCCAGCCCGAGGGCGGCCGCGGTACCGGTCGCCACGGCGGCGGCTCGGCGCCGGGCGGGGGAGAGGCGGTGCGTGGTCGGCTCATTCATGCCTACTGGTCGCCGCCCCCCGCCCGGACGTTGCCGGGCAGCGGATAATTTTGACCACAGCCCTAGGCGAGCAGGTCGATCGCGTCGATCGAGGTGCCCGCGCTCAGGAACGCCGTCGTCCCCGAACCGCTCACCACGTCGATCTTCAGCACGTTGTACTGGCTGGTGTCCGTGAGCCACGCGCTGGCCGGAACGCTGTAGGTGAACGTGTTGTTGTTGCCGCGATACGAACCCACCGTCAGTGATCGCGTGCTCGGCTGGGTGGGTGGCGAGGGGATCGACGACACCCAGCTGTTGACGGTGACCTGCGGCCGGCCGTTGGCGTACGCCGTCGTCACCCCGATCCGCAGCGTGTGCGCGGCGGCGGCCTGCGCCGCGGTCAGCCTGAAGTAGACCAGCAGACCGCTGTTGACGTCCTTCCAGATGTACGCGGGGAAGGCCGACGTCTCGCTGCCGCTGCCGATCACCACGTTGCCGGTCCACGCCGACGCCCGGACGTCCGACGGATGCGCGTACGTCATCAGGTCCGCGTTCTTGAACCCGCTCGGCGTGCCGTCCCAGTTGCCGATCCGCCAGATCGCGCCGGCGTTGCTCGGGTCGTTCGAGGAGGGGATCGCGATCGTGTTGAGGGTGGTCGTGCCGCCCGCCGTGACCGTCACCGAGGTGGTGTAGACGGCGAGTTCGCCCTTGAAGACGGTCAGCGTGTACGTGCCCGGCAGGACGCCCGTGATCGAGTAGTAGCCGTCGGACGCCCGTGCCGAACCCCAGTACTGGGCATCGGAGTTGGCGAGCCCGACCGTGTACGCGTAGGCCGTGTCGCGCCCGGAGATCCCGACCCCCGCGACCCGGCCGCGACCGCTCGCGGCGACGTACCCGGAGATGCCGAGCGAGTCCGCCCACGAGGTGCTGAGGGTGCCCGGGTACAGCGAGGAGGAGGGCGCCCCGCCGTCCGTGAGGGCGATGACGTACGGGCCCTGGAGCCCGAAGCGCTGGGCCTCGGTCTGGTTCTCGCCGTAGTACAGGATCTCGTACAGCCCGCCGCCGTCCGCGCTCTGGTGGCGCAGCAGGGAGCGGTAGAACGGGCCGCCCGAGGCCTTCTCGTGGTTGCTGCGCACGACCCACAGACCGACGCTTCCGGTGGTCCAGCCGACGTAGTCGTAGTCGATGACGCGGAGCTTCGAGTAGTGCTTGGAGCGGGTCTGGCCGTCGGACTTCTGGAAGACGTCCGAGGCCTCGATGGTGGTGGGCGCGTAGGTGTAGGAATCGGGCTCGTCGTTGAGGAACAGGCCCGCCTTGACGCGCACGATGTAGCGGGTGGCGCTGACCGAGGTGTCGGCCTTGTTGGTCCACAGATAGACGTTGTTCTCGCCGCTGCGGGCCGCGTAGTAGTGCTTGAGCGTGCCGTACGCGACGGAGACGAGGATCGTCGAACCGGACTGTGCGATCGTCACGGTGGAGGTGCCGAGACCCGACTCGACGTGCGAGTTCTTGCCGCCGTAGCCCTGGTACTCGGTGCCCTTGTAGACCAGCGACGTCAGATCGCCGTTGGTCTTGCTGACCTTGAAGACCAGGTTCGCGCCGGTGTCGATGACGTAGTTCGAACCGTCGTCCGTGTAGCCGAAGCTCGCCGCGCTCGCCGTCGTGGCGAGGGGACCGGCCAGGGCGGCCGAACCGGCCGCGGCGGCGCTGCCGAGAACGAAGGTGCGGCGGCGGACCGGTCTGGGGGCGGATCCGGACATGGGGGTGCCTCCTTCGGGAGGTGTGGGGGTGCGGGTGTCTCGCAGCGTGACAGTTGAATCGATTTCGCGAAAGGCCTTACGCGCGCCTGGAGTTGGCAATCATGTGAAATCGACCCCAGGACTAGAAAGCGCTTGCCCGGAGCGGTACGGTCCAGCCGCCAGGTCCTGTCGCCCTGTTGGAGGAGCCGCACATGAGACGTTTCAATACCGCCGTGCTGGTGGCGGGCGTCGCCGCCACCGCGCTGTCGGTCACCCCGGCGCAGGCCGGGTCGGACGAGGGGCGGCGCGCCCTGGGCCTGGAGAACTGCACGGCGACCGCCTGCCACTTTGACGTCGAGCCCGGGACGTACGACGTGAAGGTGCTGCTCGGCGGGGACACCGCGGCCAGTACCGCCATCAGCGGCGAGACCCGCCGCTCCCTGCTTCCCGAGACCGCCACCGAGGCCGGCCGGCGGGTGGCCCGCAGCTTCACCGTGAACGTCCGCACCCCCGAGGGCGAGCCGACCGGGCCCGAGGGCACCCCGGGCCTGGACCTCGTCCTCGGCGGCTCGGCGCCCGCGCTGGCCGACATCCGGGTGACCCCGGCACGGCCGCACACCCGCCAGATCTTCCTGGTCGGCGACTCGACGGTGTGCGACCAGCCCGGCGACCCGTACTCGGGCTGGGGCCAGCAGCTGCCGCAGTACCTGCGCAAGGGCCTCTCGGTCGCCAACTACGCGGACTCCGGGGAGAGTACGGTCACCTACCTCGCCACCCCGGCGCTCTTCCCGACCGTCCAGCCGCTCATCCGCAGACACGACCTGGTGCTCATCCAGCTCGCGCACAACGACAAGACGACCGACGAGGCGACGTATCGCGCGAACCTCGAAACCCTCGTCGCGGGCGTCCGCGCCCAGGGCGGCGAGCCGGTCCTCGTCACCCCGATCGTGCGCCGCTGGTTCAACGCGGACGGCACCCTGAACAACAACACCGCGCTGCTGGTGAACGGCCTCGGCGTCGACCACCCGGCCGTCATCCGCTCGGTCGCCGCCGCCGAGAACGTCCCGTTCATCGACCTGACGGCCAAGACCAAGGCCCTCGTCGAATCCCTGGGCGTCGAGGGCTCCAAGGCGATCTACCTCTACAACGAGAAACGGGACAACACGCACACCTCGGTGCACGGCGCGACGGTGTACGCGGGTCTGGTCCGTGACGAACTCCTCGCCCAGCATCTGGTGCCGGAGGGCCAGGTGAGGGTGGGATGAACTCCTGGGGCGTCCCGACCGGAACCGGGGCGCCCCAGGTGTCCGCCCGGCCCGAGACAGAAAGCCGTATTGATGCCCTCTGAGCCCGCAGCGCCCGTCGAGACTCCCGGACCCGCCGAGGACCGCACGCTGAGCCCGCACACCGGCTACACGCGCGCCCATTGGGAGGCGGTAGCGGACAACCTCCTCGCCGCCGTCGCGCCGTACGCCACCGGGGACGGCGCGCTCTACCACCTCCCCGGGGAGCACACGAGCTGGTCCGGCAGGCTCTCGGACGGCCTGGAGGGTTACGCCCGTACGCTGCTGCTCGCGGCCTTCCGCCGCGACGAGAAGGTCCTGGAGCGATACGCGGACGGTCTCGCCGCCGGAACCGCCGGTGTCTGGCCCCGCATCGAGGACCGCGGCCAGCCGCTCGTGGAGGCCGCGTCGATCGCCCTCGCGCTGCGGCTGACCCGGCCGCTGCTGTGGGACCGCCTCGACGACGGCGTACGGCAGCGGGCCGCGGAGTGGCTCGGCGACGGCCTGACGGCCGAACCCTGGCCCTGCAACTGGGAGTTGTTCCCGGTGACGGTCGGCGGTTTCCTCCAGGAGATCGGATACGAGCCCGAGGCGTCCGCCGCCGCGATCGACCGCGGCCTGGAGCGCATCGAGCAGTGGTACGTGGGCGACGGCTGGTACACCGACGGCGACGGCCGGAAGTACGACTACTACAACGGCTGGGCGATGCACCTGTACCCGTTGCTGCACGCGTGGCTCTCCGGCGACACGCGCTTGCTCGACCTGTACGGCGGCCGTCTGGAAACCCATCTGGCCGACTACGCCCGGCTGTTCGGCGGCGACGGCGCGCCCATGCTCCAGGGCCGCTCCCTGACCTACCGCTTCGCGACCACCGCGCCGCTGTGGCTCGGCGCCCTCACGGGCCGTACTCCGCTGTCGCCGGGCGAGACCCGACGGCTGTCCTCCGGTGCCCTGCGCTACTTCCTCGACCGGGGCGCGGTGGACGACCGGGGCCTGCTCAGCCTCGGCTGGCACGGCCCCGACGAGGCCCTGGTGCAAGGCTATTCGGGCCCGGCCTCCCCGTACTGGGCGAGCAAGGCCTTCGTCGGACTGCTCCTGCCGCCGGAGCACGAGGTCTGGACGGCGCGGGAGGAGCCGGGCCCGACGGACCGCGCCGACGCCGTCACCCCGGTCGGCCCGCCCAACTGGCTTCTCCAGTCGACCAGTTCGGACGGCCTGGTCCGTCTCCACAACCACGGCAGCGAGGACGTCCGCTACGACCCGTACTACACGCGGCTCGCGTACTCGACGGCGACGGAGCCGTCAGCGTCGTACGACAACAGTGTGATCGTCGGCGACGACCCGAGCCGTACGGGCATCGAGCCGCTGGGGGTGGGCGAGGGCTGGGCCGCGTCGCGGCACACGGCGGGCGGCGGCGCCCGGGTCACCAGCCTGGTCCTCGCGCACGGCGCGGTGGAGGTACGGGCCCATGTGGTGGCGGGAGCGGCACCCGGGACCGGAGTGCGGGTCACGGGGTGGACGGCGAAGGGCGAGGCGCGTGCCGAACTCGTGCCTGTCCACGGCCTGTTGGATGCGTCGACGGGCCTGGCGGGCCTGGCGGGCCTGGCGGGCCCGGCGGGCCTGGCGGGCCTGGCGGGCCTGGCCGGTCGGGCGGATCCGACTGGCCTGACCGGCACTGTCACCGGCGAAGGCTCTCTCTTCGTGGCACTCGCCCGCCTCACTGCCGAGCCGGACCCCGTTCCGCTGGCGGAGGCGGCGGCCGTACGAGTGGACGGGGCGGGGGAGTTGACGGTCGCCTGGAGCGGTGGGCGCGAGGTCCGGGTGCGGCTGGGCGACGGTGTGGCCGAGGTGCGCAGCCATACGGCCCGGGAATAGTAGACATCGCGGTTCCGCATGTGAATCGGCCGCGCCTTATGCGGCCCACCCCCCGCTGCTTCACTTCACCGGTGCACACACCTGTCTCATGAGCCTCCGTCATGAAAAGGGAGTTGTTGTCCGTGGAAGGAAGCAGCACGAACGGTGTGACGATGAGGGCGCGCCTCAAGGCACTCATCGCGGTCGGAGCGGCCGTCGCCTTACCGACGGCTGTCCTACCCGCGTCCGCCCGAGCCGCGACGAGAGCGGGCACGCTCTCGGTCGGCGCCGGGGAGACGTACGTACTGAGCGCGACCACGAGCCTGAGCGGCCTCTCCCTCGCCGAGGGCGGAACCCTCGCCGTGCCGGACGGGTACAGCCTGACGATGACGGTCGACGGCGTGGAGACAGGGTCGGCGCTCACGGCGACCCTGGCGACGGACACGGCCATCGTGCCCGGCACCTACGAGGGTGACATCGTGCTCACCGTGGCCGAGCGGAACACGGCGACGTTCGCGAATGTGACCTTCCCGCTGCGGCAGGCGCTGTACGTGGACTCCACCGGGGTGGTCTCCGCGAAGTCCGCCCTGTCGGCCGTGACCGGCGGCCGGGTGACGGACACCTCCGCGCGCAGGGTCGCCGTCGTCTCGACCGGAGAGGCCTTCGACGGCGTGTACGTGGCGGCCGGCGGCGCCTACACCCTCCGGCGGTCGACGTTCGCCTTCACCGGCAACGGGCGGTGCGACTTCGTCGGCGACGGGGCCGCCGTGGTGGGGACGGGGGCGGGGACGACGCTGGTCGTCGACGGGGTGACCATCTCCAACAAGGGCGTGGTGCGCGGCGCCGTCGTCGCCGCCGACGGGGCCGCGGTCGTCGTCAAGAACTCGACGATCCAGTGCCTCAACGGCGTCCTGCCCTCCGACTACGTGCCGGCCGGCGGCGCCAACATGCTGGTGGTGCCCTGGCGCCTCGGCATCTCCGGGAACGTTCGGGCCACCAACCTCCTGGGCACGAACACCAAGGCCACGTACCTCAACTCCACCATCGAGTCCGAGACTTGGGGAGCCTTCTCAGTCGACTCGGTCAGCAACGCGCGGGCGACGGCCATCAACTGCCGCATCGCCAACCTCGGCGCCGAGGGCTACGGCAGCTTCGCCGACGGCAATGTCGTCGAACGCATCCTGGGCTGCGAGATCGACGCCGGTACGTACGCCACCATCATCGGCGCCTCCAACGGCACCCTGTACTACGGCGACAGCACGGCGGAGGATATCGCCGCGCTCAACTCCGAGCTAGAGCTGGGCCTTTCGGACGCCGAGCTGGCCGCACTGCCCGAGCGCGCCACGAACATCGACTCCGGCGGCTTCGGCGTGATGTGGCACGGCGCCGGCACGCTGCACATCACCGGCGGGACCGTGCTCAACTCCGCGTACACGACCCTCCTCGACAAGGCCGTGCGGGCCACCATCACCGTCGACGGATCGCAGGGCGCCCAGCTGAACCCCGCGGACGGCGTCATCCTCCAGGTGATGGAGACCGACAACCCCGGCTCCAACGACGGCGTCTACACCGAGCCCACCGGCGATCCGGCCCGCGACGCGACCTTCGACGTCACCCAACTGCACGACGCCGACACCACCGCGACCTTCACCGCCATCGCCCTGAAGGGCGACTTCTACAACGCCCGGCGCAGCGGCCAGAACATGGCGCTGACCTTCGACGCCACCGAGGTCGAGGGCGTGCTCTCCGCCTCCGCGTCGAAGCACGCCGTCGACTCCATCAGCTCCGCCGAGTACGCGGAGCTGGGCCACGTCACCAACACCGTCCAGCCGGTCGTCAACAACGGTGTGCTCGTCACGCTGACCGGCGGTTCGACGTGGACCGTGACCGGCACGTCGTATCTGAGCGTGCTCTCCCTCGACGCCGACTCCACCGTCACTGCCCCGTCCGGCGGAACGGTGACGATGACGGTGGACGGCACGGAGACGCCCGTCGAGCCGGGGCGGACCTACACCGGCTCGATCACGCTCACCCCGGCATGAGGTACATGGGGCGCCCTACCGAGTGACGGAGGCGTCCTACGGAGTGACGCGAGCGATCTTCAGGGTCGTCGAGGTCGGGGACGCGCCGTTGAGCGCCGTGGTGTACGAGGGCGTGACCGGGGCGTACGCCCAGGTGAGCGCGCCGTTCGCTGACACGGCGACGTCACCGGTGATCCGGGCCCCGACGACCTTGTCCGCGCTCTGGAACTTCCCGGTCCAGTCGATGAGACGCAGGTGGGTGCCGGTGAAGGTGCCCGTGCAGGTGCCGGCCGAGCACTTGGCGTTCTTCAGGGACTCCCAGGAGACGAGCAGCCGGTCCTTGCCGTACGGGGCGACGTGGACGTTGATGTTCTCGGTGCCCTTGGCGCTGGTCAGGTAGACGGGCTTGCCCGACGGGGTGGTCTTGTTCTTCAGGAACGCCACCGCCACCTGGTGGGTGCTCGTCTTCGGCTTCACCGTCCAGCCGCGGCCGCTCGCGTCGTCCGGGTTCTTCGCGGCGGAGGCGGCGCCGCGGGAGGCGAACGCGGTGGCGTACCGGCCCGTCGAGGACTTCACCAGGTCGCCGGTGCGGCCGGCGAACGTGCCGCCGCAGTAGCCGGCCCAGCACTGCTCGCGCTGCACGACCGGCGCGGTGTCGGGCGCGCCGATGCCCGTCGACACGAACAGGCCCGAGCGCCAGTCGTCGAAGCACAGCGAGGTGAAGGCGCCGGACGTCTCGGCGTGCAGGGCGATGCCCTCGTTGTGGCTGCATCCCCAGCTCCAGCCACCGCTGAGCTTGGCCCCCTTGGAGCTGACGTACGCGAGCTTGTCGCCGTAGTGGCCGTCGGCGAAGCCCCCCGCGCCGTGCACCACGAAGTATGTGCCGTACTTGGTGCCGTTCCACGTGAGCTGGCCGTCGAGGAGCGGAGCCGTGTCGTTCGAGGCGGTGCCCGTGAGCTTCGTACGGAAGGCCTGCTTGCCGTTCTTGTAGCGGACGATCGCCGCCGCCGTCTCCTTCCACTTGTTCGTGTCGGCGACGCGGGTCAGCAGCGCGAACCCGTCGTTGTGCGCGACGAGTCCGCCGACCTCCTTGGTGCCCTTGACCACCGTGTCGGCGCCGGAGCGCTTGCCCGCCGCGGTGAGCGGTGTGACATGGATGCCGTCGGCGGCGGGCCATGCGACGCGCAGGGTGCCGTTCGGCGCCACGGCGGTGGCCGTACGGGTCCACTCGCGGCTGTTGTTGTAACCGGCCGCCAGATAGGGGAACTTGGCCGACAGACTCACGGTGGTGTTCGTGACGGTGAGGCCGGTCGTGGCCGTCGTCGCCCCGTTGGCGGTCGCGTACCAGGCCCCGGCCAGCAGGGAGGCGGCCGCGAGCGTGCCCACGACGGGCTTGCGGGCGATACGGCGACGGCGGTGCGTTGTGGTGGGTCTTGCGTTGGTCATGCCGGGTAGTCGCCGCCGACGGGCGGAAGGTTGCCCGGCATTTTCGTGGCCATGGTTCGGCGGTCGCCGAAGTGTTCGCCCCCTAGCGTTCCGCACATGAACGATTCCCCGCAGGAACACCCGGCCGAAGCCGTTCCGGAACACTCGGCCGAAGCCGTGCCGGAAGCCCTGGCCGAAGCCGTCACCTCGATGGTCGACCACGTCCTTGCCCTGGCGGCCACCTGGACGACCTGGGACGGCAAGCCCGCTCACGTCGACGACCGCGTCTACACCCCGCACAAGGCCATCCGCCGCGTCGCCGACCATCTCATCGACCACCTGGCCGAGTTGGAGGCCCGCCTCGTGGGCGAGGAACCCCGGCCCGACCACTGGCACGCCTCGGCGAGCACGACGGAGGCGGACCGCGCGCCGTTCACCCAGGAGGACCTTGACGAGGCCCGCAGCAGGCTCACCCGGCTGGCTCGGATCTGGGCGAACCGGCTGGGCACACTGACCGCCGAACAACTCGACGACTCCCCGGGCGAGGGCTGGACGTTCCGCGAACTCGCCCTCCACCTCAAGGGATCGACGTACTACGCCGATGCGGTAGGAAACCTGGCATGACCCCCTTCGCCGCGCTCCACCACGCCGACACCCCCCTCCTCCTGCCCAACGCCTGGGACCACGCCTCCGCGGCGCTCCTCGCCGCCCAGGGCTTCGAGGCCATCGGCACGACGAGCCTCGGCGTGGCCGCGCCCGCCGGTCTGCCGGACGGCGCGGCGGCGACCAGGGACCTGACGCTGAGCCTCACCCGGCGCCTCGGCGCCGGCTCGTACCTGCTGTCGGTGGACGCGGAGGACGGCTTCGCCCAAGACCCGGACGAGGTCGCCGAGTTGGCGCGCGCACTGGCCGACGCCGGAGCCGTCGGCATCAACCTGGAGGACGGCCTGGGTTCGGCCACACTGCACGCGGCGAAGATCGCCGCAGTGAAGGCCGCCGTGCCGGACCTCTTCGTCAACGCCCGTACCGACACCCACTGGTTGGGCGACGGTGACGAGCGGGAGACCCTGCAACGCCTCGACGCCTATCAACAAGCAGGAGCCGACGGTGTGTTCGTCCCGGGCCTGACCGACCCGGCCGGGATCGCCACCCTCCTCAAGACCCTCGCCGTCCCGCTCAACATCCTCTACTCACCCTCAGGCCCGACCGTCGCCCACCTCGGCGACCTGGGCGTACGCAGGGTCAGCCTCGGTTCGCTGCTCTACCGGCGGGCGCTCGGCGCGGTTCTGGAGGCGGTGGCGGACATCCGGGGCGGGCGGTCGCCCCAAGGCGCTGTGCCGTCGTACGACGAGGTGCAGGCCCTCATTCCGGTCAGGACTCCCCCGGGCCCGGCCGAGTGAGCGTCCGGGCCAGCAGGTCCGCGAACTCGACGGGGTGTTCCAGACAGCCCAGGTGACCCCCGGGGAACTCGACCAGGTCGGCGCCACTGAGTTCGGCGAGCAACACGGCTGTACGGTGCGGGAGTTGGTGCCGGGAGTCGTGCCCCGCGCCGAGGGCGAGCCGGGAGGACAGGCGCTTTAGGGTGTCCGCGTCCGGTGTGTGGGTGGCGAAGGGGCGCAGGACGTGGGCGAGGAAGATGCCCATGGGGGTGCCCCCGGTCGGGTCTTCGGGGCGGGGTTCCTGCGGCGGCCCGGGCTCCCAAGTGCGGTACTCCAGACCGGCGCTGAGGCGCGCCATCGCGGGCCCGACACCCTCCGTGCGGCAGATCTCGTCCACTTCCCCGACCATCGCCCGCTGCCGAGCCGCGTCGGGCAGCACTTCCACGGTCGGCGGTTCGTGGGCGACCACGCGCCGCAGCCGTTCCGGGTGGCGGGTCAGCAGGTCCAGGGCGACGATGCCGCCGGAGCTGGTGCCGAAGACGTACGCGGACTCGCCGTCGGGAAGCACCGCTTCGAGGAGCCGGTGGGCGTTGTCGCTCCACGCCTCCACCCGCTGGTCGCCGACCGGCTCGTCCAGCGGTCCGCGCGACAGCCCCAGCGGGTCGTACGTCACCACGGTGAACCGTTCCGCGAGGCGCGCGGTGACGGCCTCCAGGCCCATGGGATGACCGGCCCCGCCGGGGATGACCAGCAGCACGGGGCCGCTGCCGCGCACGTCGTAGGCGTAGGGCAGATGGTCACTCATCAGCGTCGTCCTTGTCGTCTTCCTTCGTCGGCGGCCAGTTCTCCAGGGCCACGTGCAGGGCGTCCAGCGCGCGCTCCCAGGACCTCTGTACGTCACGGGGGGCGCCGAAGCCGCCGATCGCTTCGAGGTTGCAGTAGCCGTGGAAGGTGCTGCGCAGCAGGCGTACCGCGTCGGTGAGGTCGGGCTCGGACAGCCCGTAGGCGCGCAGCATGCCGTATGTGACCTCGGCGGTGCGGCGGTACGTGGTGGACCCGGCGACCACGGCGGGGTCCTGCTGTGTGTGCGTGGCGCGGTAGCGGCCGGGCCGCTCCAGGGCGTACTCCCGGTAGGCGCCCGCGAAGGCGACGAGCGCGTCCTTGCCCGCGCGCCCCGCCACGGCCGTGGCGATCCGGTCGATCATCTCGCCGGCCGCGAGCAGCCCGATCCGCGCACGCAGGTCCTGCACGTTCTTGACGTGCGAGTACAGACTCGCGTCCTTCACCCCGAACTGCCGTGCCAACGCGGACACAGTCACGTTCTCGAACCCGACCTCGTCCGCGAGATCGGCCGCCGCTTCCACGACACGTTCGGTCGTGAGCCCGACGCGAGCCATGGGGACCACCTCACACTGGACTGTTACCTAGGGCGTCTAGGTAGCAGCCTAATGCAGTCTGCCTCGGCTGTGTGCGGCGAACTCCACGAACTCCGTCCAGGCGGTGGGGGAGAGGGCGAGCTGGGGGCCGCGGGTGTTCTTGGAGTCGCGGAGGTGGATGGTGGCGGGGCAGGTGGCGACTTCGACGCAGTCGCCGGAGTCGTCGCCGCTGTACGTCGACTTCCTCCAGGCGAGGGCCACTTCGACGCAGTCGTCGCCGTCGCTGCCGCTGTAGCTGCTCTTGAACCAGTTCAGCTCGGTGGTGCTCATAGCGCTCCTCGCATCCGCTGCAACAGGCTCCGGGAATCATCAGGGGTGAGGGCCTGTGAGCGCAGTTTCGCATAGCGCATGTGGAGCACACTGATCGATTTCGGGTCGGAGATGAACTGGCCGCTCCGCTGGCCCTCGCAATAGGCGAACCACTCGTTCTCCGGAGTTTCGAGTAGCCGGATGGGGCCGTCGAAACCAGCATGGACGTCGCGCGTCATCGACATCAACTGGAACTCCACGTTGCGGAGTTCCGTGACCTCCAGGATGTGGTCGATCAGCTCACGCGTGACATCGACCCCACCGGTCCGCCGCTGGAACACGTGCTCCTCCACGATGAAGCTGAACGCTGTGTTGGGCCGCTCGGCGAGCATGCGCTGGCGCTCCATGCGCGCGACGAGCTGAGCCTCGATCTGGGAGTCGGTCAGCAGGGGTACGCGCGCTCGGAAGAGGGTGCGTGCGTACCCTTCCGATTGCAGAAGCCCCGGGACCAGCCGGTTCTCGTACGTGCAGAGACTGATCGCCAGCTCCTCCAGCTCCGCCCACCTGCGGAACCATGACGCCAGCCCCTCCTCCCGCCCCGCGTACTTGTACGCCGCCTTGAGTGCCCCGAACGCGTCCAGGATCTCCTCTGCCCGCTCGACGAAGACGCGGGGTGGGAAGCGCCGCCCCTGCTCGATCGAGGCCACCGTCGACGGATGGAACCGCACGAGCGGGGCGTACGTCTCCTGCGTGTACCCCGCCCGCATGCGGAAAGCCTTGTGCACCGCGCCGAACGACTTCAAGCTGCTGGACGGCTCGGGCTCGTTCGTGATGCTGTCGTTGCTGATGGTGCTTTCGGTCATGTCGGGTACCCCCGAGTGCGTTGGTGCCAACCCCGCCAAGTCACCAAGAGTCACGCACAGTTACGCCTACTGTCCAGTCCGTGAACTCGTACGGCGCGCAGCGTACGAGTGGCGGACCTGGTCGACCGGCCCGCCCCCGGCCACCGTTGACCCATGCATGGAGACACCCGGGCCCAAGAAGCCGTCACCGTACGTACGTTCACGCAGCTCTTCAGCTGCACCCCGCGAGGGGCCCGGCTCGCGCGGCGGCTCGTCGAGCATCGGATGGAGGCGTGGGGGTTCGCGTACGACGGGAACGCGAGTCTGGACGTGGCGCTCGTTGTCGCCGAGCTCGCCGCGAACGCCGTGCTGCACGGGCGGGTGCGCGGGCGCGACTTCCGCGTACGGCTGGTGCTGCGCGACGGCCTTGTACGGGTGGAGGTGGCCGACGGGCGGACGGACCGGCTGCCTGTGTTGCGGGCGCCGGCCGACGAGGGCGGGCGCGGGCTGCTGCTCGTCGCGGCGACCGCCGAGCGGTGGGGCGTGGAGCCTCGGCCTGGTGCGCCGTACAAGGTCGTCTGGGCGGAGGTCCGGGTGGAGTGCTGATACGGAGGGCAGTCGGCTGGAACCGTGGTGAGGGTTCCAGCCGACATTGCTCCCCCGCACACCAAGCTACGCACCCGGCGCCCGCCCGAGTCTCCGATTCCCGCCCGCGGTGTCGCCGATTCGCGTCACGGAACCGGGCAACTGTCGTTTACGTCAAGGGAGATGAGGCTTCTGCGCGTGCGGGCGCGGTAGATGAGGGGCAGCCCATGAGCGACGGCGAGTTAGGCGCGTTACACGTACGCCGAGCCACTGTGGGCCAACTGCAGACCGCCGCCTCCTCGATCCTCGCGCCGCTCGCGGTGACCGCTCCGGGCGTCGACGGCTTCCACGCCGACATCGACGCGGCGGCGGTGGGGCGCGCGGCCGTGGCGCGGATCCGGGGCTCGGCGCATCTGGTCACCCGGACACCCCGGGCGATCACGTCCACCGATCCCGAGCTGCTGAAGGTGACGCTGCACCGGTCGGCGGGGCCCGCCGCCGCGGACCAGGGCGGACTTCAATCCCGGGCGCACGGCGGGGACTTCGTGGTGTTCGACATGTCGCGGCCGTACCGGCTCGCGGTCCCCGACGGCTGCGACGTCATCGCCGTCGGCATCTCGCGCACCGAACTGGGCCGCCACGCCGACACCGTGGCCCGGCAGGCGGCCCGGCGGCTGCCGGCCGACGCGGGAGCGCAGGCGGTGCTCTCCGCGTTCCTGCTGGGCCTCGGCCGGCACCTCGATGAACTGACGGGACCGGCGCAGGCGCAGGTGGGTGACGCGCTGGTGTCCCTGCTGATCGCGGCGTTCACGGAGTCCGCCCCCGGCCGGATGGACACGGAGACGGACCTGGTGGACCGCATCCGTGTCTACGCCCTGGCGAACATCTCCGAACCGTCCCTGTGCGTCGACTCGGTCGCCGCCGCGCACGGCATCTCGGCACGCCAACTGCACCGCCTGTTCCACCGCACCGGCACGCCCTTCGCGGCCTGGCTCCGCCAGGAACGCCTCGAACGCATCCGCCGCGACCTGCTCGACCCCGCCCACGACAGCCGTACGGCGGCGGCGGTGGCCGCGCGCTGGGGCATCCACGACCCACGGCACCTCGCCCGCGCGCTCAAGGCGCACTACGGCCAGTCGGCGCGCGACCTGAGGCACGGGCGAAGGGAGCCGGGGCGTCCGTCGTGATCGCCGCGGGAAGGCTACGCGTTCGGGTTGAGCCCGTTCGACAGGCCCGTGTAGGCGGGCTTCGCCGCATAGTTCTCGTCGTACGGGAGGGCGGCGCCGTATCCGCTGAAGGTGCCCGGGATCCACGAGTACTTGTCGCTGACGCCCCACACGGTGACGCCCGCGCAGCGCGGGACGCCGAGGCAGTTCTCGCTGGCCGTCTTGTAGTCGGCGGACTGCTGGGCGAGTTCGGCGGAGGAGGCGGGGAGCGGGATGCGGATGTCGAGCTCGGTGACGGAGACTTCGAGGCCGAGGTCGGAGAACCGCTTCAGGTTCGCCTTCATGGTGGACGGCACCTGCCCGACCACGAAGTGCGACTGGAAGCCGATCCCGTTCAACGGGACGCCGTCCGCGAGGAGTTGCTTGGCGAGGGCGTACAGGGCGTCGCTCTTCGCGTTGTCCGCCTCGATGCTGTAGTCGTTGATGTACAGCTTGGCGGCGGGATCGGCGGCGTGCGCCCACTTCAGCGCGTTCGCGATGTACCCGGTACCGAGCTTGTCCTGCCACAGCGAACCGCGCATCGAACCATCGTCGTTGAACGCCTCGTTGACGACGTCCCAGGCGTACACCTTGCCCTTGTAGCGCCCGACCTCGGTGTCGATGTGGCTCTTGAGGATCGAGTTGAGCTCGGACGCCGAGAAGTTCCCGTTCTTCAGCCAGGACGGCAACTGGGCGTACCAGGCGAGCGTGTGCCCCCGTACTCCTTGGCTGTGCGCGCTCGCATGGGCGACGAGCCGGTCGGCGGCGGCCCAGTTGAAGGATCCGCGGGTCGGCTCGACGGCATCCCACTTCATCGCGTTCTCGGCGGTCACCGAGTTGAACTCCCGGTCCAGCACGCTCGTGTACGCGGAATCGGAGGTGAGCGGTGTGTCCCCGACGGCCGCGCCGATCTTCACGCCGCGCCCGTCCGCGTACCCGCGCAACGTGGTGGCGGCGCTGGCGTCGGGCGTGAGCTGCGGCAACGCGACAGCCGCCGCGGCGACGAGCACGCCGGCGGCGACGAGGGGGAGGGGACGGAGGCGACGGCGACGCCTGTGTGCGGGTGAGTACGGCACGGCTGCTCCTCTACTCCTTGCGAAGTGGGATGGGGGGTGTGCGGGTGCGGTGCTTTCCCCTGTGTCGCCGCTGTGCGCGGAAAGGTTGCCGCGGGCCGGCATCCAGTCGCGGCGGGTTCCGTCACTCCGGGGGTGGATCTTCGGCACCCAGTGAGCCCAGCGCATGGCCCGGCGTACGGAGTGGTCGTACGGGCGTGCGGATGCTGGGCTCATGTCCACCCTCACTTCCCGGCATCCGTATCGCTCGCGCGTGGGGCGGGTCGCGTCGGCCATCGCCGCGGCGCTGGCGCTCGTCATCGTCCTGCCCGGTGGGGCGGTCGCCGCGCCCGGCGATCTCGACTCCACCTTCGGCAGTGGCGGCAAGCTCACCATCGACCGTGGCTACTTCGAGGAGGGGCAGGACGCGGCCCTCCAGCCCGACGGCAAGATCGTCACCGTCGGCACCGACCAGCAGGCCGGGTGGCTGACGCCCGATTTCTCCGTGACGCGGCACAACGCCGACGGCAGTGCGGACACCTCGTTCGGCGACGCCGGCGAGACGGTCACCGACTTCGGCGGTGGCACGGACCAGGCGCAGGCCGTCGCGCTCCAGCCCGACGGAAAGATCGTCGTGGTCGGCCGCACCGAGGTGCTGCCGGAAGGCGAAGGAGGCTGCTGCTGGTTCACGGTGGCCCGTTACACGGCGGCCGGCAGCCTGGACACCACCTTCAGCGGCGACGGCTGGGTCCGCGCCGACTTCGGCGACAACGGCTCCTCGGACGCCCAGGCGGTCGCGGTGCAGCCCGACGGGAGGATCGTCGCCGCGGGCCAGACCGGCGGCCGGTTCGCGGTGGTCCGCTACGACACCGACGGCAACCTCGACACGAGCTTCGGCGGCACCGGCAAGGTCGTCACCCCCTTCGACCAGGGCGCGCTCGGATACGACATGGCGCTCCAGCAGGACGGCCGGATCGTGGTCGCGGGCTACACCGGAAGCACCGCCTTCGACTTCGCGCTCGTCCGCTACAACACCAACGGCGGCCTGGACACCACCTTCGGCACGGGCGGCCGCGTGATCACCGACTTCGGCGACTACGACGTGGCACAGAGCCTCGGCGTCCAGCCGGACGGCCGGATCGTCGCCGTCGGATACAGCGGCGGCGACTTCGCACTGGCCCGGTACACCACCAGCGGCGGCCTGGACGCCACCTTCGGCACGGGCGGCAAGACCACCACCGACCTCGGCGGCAGCGCCGACCGGGCGAACGACATGGCACTCCAGTCCGACGGCCGGATCGTCGCCGCGGGCATCAGGAACACCGACTTCGCCGTGGCCCGCTACAACACCGACGGCACTGTGGACACCGGTTTCGGCACGGGCGGCCGTGCGGTCACCGACTTCGGCTACTACGACGAGGCCCGTTCCGTGGCCGTACAGTCCGACGGCCGGATCCTCACCTTCGGCAACACCGGTGACGACCGCGCGATGGTCCGCTACCTGGGCGGCAACGGCACTCCGCCGCCCCCGGACCTGTCGGTCACCAAGTCCGGTACGGCCACGGTCGGCATCGGTGACCGGGCCACCTACACCGTGACCGTCACCAACAACAGCACCACGACCGCCGCCACCGGCGTCGCCCTCACCGACACGCTCACCGGCCCCGCCGCCACGGTCATCTCGGCCACGCCCGGCCAGGGCACCTGCACCACCACCGCCACCGGCGCGAACTGCTCCCTGGGCACGCTCGCCGCCGGCGCCCACACCACGGTGACCGTCGTCGTCGAACCCCGCGCCACCGGCACCCTCACCGACCGGGGCACGGTCACCGCCACCCAGACCGACCCCACCCCGGGCAACAACAGCGCCACGGCGACCACCACCGTCAACAACAGCCATGGCTGCACCATCATCGGCACCAGCGGCAACGACACCCTCAACGGCACCTACGGCAACGACGTGATCTGCGCCCTCGGCGGCGACGACACGGTCAACGCGAGCTTCGGCAACGACACGGTGTACGGCGGTTACGGCAACGACCGCCTCGACGGCAGCTACAGCGACGACACGCTGAACGGCGGCCCCGGCAACGACAACCTGATCGGCAACTACGGCAACGACAAGCTCAACACCGTCGACAGTGTCTCCGGCAACGACACCGCCAATGGCGGCCTCGGCACGGACACATGCACGACGGACACGGGGGACACACGGATCAGCTGTCCCTAGGGTGCATCAGGGCACATGAGGGCGCATCAGGGCACAACAGCGCGGGGCCCGGACCGGTCGGCGGTCCGGGCCCCACTGCTGTCACTCCCCGGCCGTGCCCTCAGCCATTGACCCCCGTGTAGTGGCGAAGGCTCCAGTGCCACAGCAGGCGGGAGCCGAGGTAGGCGGCCAGGCCCAGCAGCGGGGAGCCGGCGGCCAGCCAGTACGGCACCCCCGAGTCGCCGCCGTGACCGGTCAGCACGGACACCGGGAAGTACGCGACGAAGGCCAGCGGCAGCCCGTACGTGAGGAAGCCGCCGACCGCGCGCGGCAGCACGTTGAGCGGATAGCTGCCGAAGGTGCCGAGCAGTTCCTCCAGCCAGCGGCCCCAGTAGTCCGCGGCGGGAAAGCGCAGCGAGGCACAGGCCACCGCCGTGAACAGCGCCGCCTCAAGAAGCATGCCGCCGAGCACGCAGACGACGAGATACGAGATCCGGGCGGCGTTCCAGTCCAGGTGACTGCGGCCGATCGCGCCCGCCATCAGGCCGGCCGCCACCGTCAGGTCGCCGATCGCGTTGGTGGGGAAGTGGGACAGCTGGAGCTGGCGGTAGACCGGCATGGGACGGACGAGGTACGTGTCGATCACGCCCTCCTGGATGCGGTGGCCGAGGCCGTGCACGCGGCCCAGGAAGAGCACGAAGAGACCGTGCGCCACCAACCGCGTCGCCGCGATCAGCAGCACGTCCTCGCTCGCCCAGCCGCCCATCCCGGTGAACCGGGTGAGCAGCACCGTCGCGAACACGATCACCGACACCTGCCAGACCGCGCCGATCGCGATCATCATCAGGAACTCGGAGCGGTACTCCAGCTGCGCACGGAAGTTGAGGCGCGTGATGCGCCACACCACCCGCCAGGGTTCCAAGGACATGGTCAGCCTCCCTGCGAGATCACGCGCCGGGCGGCGCGCCGCCACAGCAGTCGGGTGAACAGGGCGAGCGCCACCACCCAGGCGGCCTGCACGGCGAGCTCCGGGCCCGCGTCGGACAGCGGGATCCGGCCCACGTACAGCGAGAGCGGCACACTGAGCGTCGCCTGGAACGGCAGGAAGCGGCTGAGCGTGATGAACCAGTCGGGGAAGAACCACAGGGGCGCGTACACCCCTGACAGCAGGTTCTGCGCGAAGATCAGGATCATGATCGCGACGTCGTTGCGGAGCGTCCAGAAGCACAGCTGGTCGATGACGAGCATGATGTAGTAGAGGACCCACTGGCCGAGCAGCACGCTCAGCGCGAACACCCCCGCCACGGCGGCCGACTCGGGGGGTTGCACGACTCCGGCGGCCAGACAGATCGCGTATCCGGTCAACGCCCAGGCGAATCCGTACAGTTGCTCGCCGAGCGCGCGCAGCGCGTAGTAGCGCTGGGGTGGCAGCGGGCGCAGATACCAGTACACGATCGTGCCGAAGTGCATGTGCTGCTGGACGGTGTCCCGTCCCGAGTACTGGTCCAACTCCCGTATTCGGATGGCCAGTACGGCGAGAACGGCATAGGTGACCGCCTGGTCGCGGCTCATCCCGGCCGTGCTGCCGGTCGACGCGTACAGGCCGCGCCACAGCGACGCCACCAGCACGACCTGCACGGTGAGCCGGAGCAGCGCGGCGGTCATCCGGGGCGGGGTGTGCAACTCGCCCAGCGGAGTGACCCGCGCGGTCCGCCAGCCCCGGGGAAGGGTGATGCTCATGCTGCCTCCGCCTGGACGTAGGCCGCCCGCATCACGTCCTCCAGGTCGGCCTCGTCCACGGCGACATCGGAAACCTCGTACCGCTCGATGACCTGCTTCAACGCCTGGTGGACGGTGGGCGCGGTCGCCCCGTCCGGCCCGAACACGACCCGCGCTCCCTCACGCCGCAGCACGACGATCCCGGGCAACGGCTCGACGGGCGCGTGCGGATCGGCGAGGGTGGCCCGCACCTGCCAGGTCGAGCCGAACTTCCGGCGGATCTCGTCGAGCGTGCCGTCCAGGACGAGCCGCCCGTGGTTGATGAGCACGACCCGCTCGGCGAGCCGCTCGACCTCCGTCATGTCGTGCGTGGTCAGCAGCACCGTCCGGCCGCGCTCCTCCACCTGGTGCTTGAGGAAGCCGCGCACCTGCTCCTTGACCACCACGTCCATGCCGATGGTGGGCTCGTCGAGGAACACCACGGGCGGGTCGTGCAGCAGCGACGCCGCGAGATCGCAGCGCACCCGCTGGCCCAGGGAGAGGTGCCGTACGCGGGTGTCCCAGAAGACGGAGAGTTCGAGCAGCTCGTCGAACTCCCCGAGCCGGACGCGATGTTCGCTCTCCGGCACCCCGTAGATGTCGCGGAGGATCGCGAACGACTCGCGCACCGGGAGGTCCCACCACAGCTGGGTGCGCTGCCCGAACACCGCACCGATGTTGCGCGCGTTGCGCTCGCGCTCCTCGTACGGGACCACTCCCGCGACGCGTGCCTCGCCGGACGTCGGGGTGAGGATGCCGGTGAGCATCTTGATGGTGGTGGACTTGCCCGCGCCGTTCGGGCCGAGCAGTGCCAGCAACTCGCCGGGCGCGACATCGAAGCTGACGTCGGCGACGGCCTCCTTCGCGACGCGCTCGGGCTTGACGAGGGACTGGAGGGCACCGGTGAACCCGGGGCGGCGGACGGTGGTGTGAAAGGTGCGGGAGAGGCCGCGGACCTGGATGCTGCCGTTCACGGTGTTGTCGCGGTTCACAGCATTCATGTCGTTAACCCCTTTGCACCGTGCACCTTGTACGTGCGATTCACGCTGTTCACCCGGTTCGGGGCGAATGCGAGGCGGGACGCGAGCGCGGCCGGACGGCTGAAGAGCCGTCCGGCCGCGGGGCGTAGGTGAGGATCAGTCATGGATCTCCGAGAAGACGAACGAGAACTCCGCGGGAGCGGCTCGCAGTTGGTACTGGGGCAGCGCACCGGGGCCGCACGACTGCGAACCGATGCCTTGCTGGCCGTGGTCGAGGTTGACCCAGACCGTGTTGCCCGGCGCCAGATCCGTCAGATGCTCGGCGGTGTCGAGCTGTTCGGTCGTCCAGCGGCGCGCGGTGAACCAGAAGCATGGATCACCCTCGACACGCAGTCCACCGATTTCCGCCCAGCGGACGTCCGCCCGCGCGCCGTTCTCCTGGGGGCGGACGTAGGGCGTCTGCAGCTCGTCGACCGTCGACTCCCAACGCCCCACCATGGAAGCGGACTTGGTGTCCGGATACCCCTCGCCGGGGCCGCCGCCGAACCACTTCACCCGGTCCGCCGAGCCGGCGAGCCCCAGTCGGATCCCGAGCCGTGGCAACGGCAGCGTCCAGTCGCCCTCGGGTGACACGGACACCGTCAGCCGCAGCCGCGTCCCGTCGGACGTCCACCGGTACACCGTGCGCAGGCCCACCTCCCAGGCGGCGGGCGCCACCCGGGTACGTACGGTCAAGGCGTCGTCGCCCAGCTCCACCGCGTCGAGCCGGTGCCGCATCCGGTGCAGGCCCAGCTTGCGCCAGAGCAGGCCGTAGCGGGCGTCCGGCTGCCAGGGCGCGCCGTTGTCGTTGTCGGTCGGCGCCCGCCACACATCCAGGCGGAGTCCGGTGACGTCGATGCCGCCGATCGTCCTCAGCGCACCGGTGCGGGCGTCGAAGGCGGCCGGGCCGAGCGTGATGACCTGCTCGCCGGGCACGGGACCGTCGGACCGGGCGACCTGTGTCAACACACTGTCATTCAGGGGAAGTTGGGCCCAGGCGACCTGATGGCCCCGCGGGCCCCACGGGGTGTCGGCCGCCAGTACGGCCCGTACCGTCCACTGCGCCTCGGCCCCCTGCCCGTCCACGGGCGGCGCCGGCAGCTTCACCTCCGCGGACTCGCCCGGGGCGAGCGCGGGTACCGACAGGGCGCCCGTCTCGACCGTCTCGCCGTCGACCTGGTACGACCACTCGAAGGCGAGCGCGGAGAGGTCGGCGAAGTCGTGGGCGTTCCTGACCCGCACGGTTCCGGCCGGCCCGTCGCCGTCGATGCGGACCGGCTCGATCACCTTCTTGTACTCGACGAGCCCCGGCGACGGCGTCCGGTCCGGGAAGACCAGTCCGTCGCAGACGAAGTTCCCGTCGTGCAGCTCCTCGCCGAAGTCGCCGCCGTACGCGAAGGTGTACCGATCGTCCTTGATGCCGTGGTCGATCCACTCCCAGATGAAGCCGCCCTGGACGCGGTCGTACGACTCGAAGAGATGCTGGTAGTCGGCGATGCCGCCCGGGCCGTTGCCCATGGCGTGCCCGAACTCGCAGAGGATGAAGGGGAGTTCGCGCCGCTTCAGCCCCCCGCCGTCCAGGCCCCGGCCGATGCGCTCGACCTCGGCGTGGTCGGCGTACATCCGTGAATACATGTCCGTGTCACGGCAGTCGATGTCACCCTCGTAGTGGATGAGCCGCGAGGTGTCCCGGCCGCGGATCCACTCGGCCATGGCGGTGAGCCCGCGCCCGGTGCCGGCCTCGTTGCCGAGCGACCAGATCACGACGGACGGGTGGTTCTTGTCGCGCTCGACCATACGGGCGGCGCGGTCGAGCAGCGCCGGGGTCCAGCGGTCGTCGTCAACGGGGTTGTCGCGCCAGGCCTGTTCGGTGAAGCCGTGGGTCTCCAGGTCGCACTCGTCGATGACCCACAGACCGTACTCGTCGCACAGGTCGAGGAACGCGGGGTGCGGTGGGTAGTGCGAGGTGCGGACGGCGTTGATGTTGTGCCGCTTCATCAGCAGCACGTCCTCGCGCATGGTCTCCAGGTCGAGGGCGCGGCCCTTCTCCGGGTGCCATTCATGCCGGTTGACGCCCTTGAAGAGGATCGCCCTGCCGTTGACCTTGATCAGACCGTCCTCGAGCGCGACCGTGCGGAAGCCGATGCGCAGCGGGACGCGTTCGCCCTCCGTGACCAGTTCGCCGTCGTACAGACGGGGCGTCTCGGCCGTCCAGGGCAGCACCGGCACGGTCACCGGCTCGCCGGTCGCGACATCGATGTCCAGGGCGGGCACGAGGACCCGCCCGTCGATGTCGGAGTCGACGCGCAGCGTGCCCTCACCGGCGAGGTGGTCGTAGGAGGCATGCACGAAGAAGTCGAGCGCGCTGCCCGCCGGACGGTGCAGCAGCGTGACGTCCCGGAAGATGCCGGGCAGCCACCACTGGTCCTGGTCCTCCAGGTACGAGCCCGCCGACCACTGGTGCACCCGGACCGCCAGCACATTGCCGGACGGCTTCAGCAGGTGGCCCACCGCGAACTCGTGCGGCAGCCGGGAACCCTTGAACTCGCCGATGTCCGTGCCGTTCAGCCAGACCCGGGCGCAGGACTCGACACCGTCGAAACGCAGTACCGCACCGCCGTCCGAGGGCCACTCGGACGGCAGGTCGAAGGTGCGCACATGGTCACCCGTCGGGTTCTCGGTCGGCACGCGCGGCGGGTCGACCGGGAAGGGGTAGAGGTGGTTGGTGTAGATCGGTGAGCCATGTCCCTGGAGGACCCAGTGGCCGGGGACGGAGACCTCCGCCCAGTCCCCGGCGTCGTACCCCTCCGCGGCGAAGGAGTCGTCCTCGGCGTCGACGGTCGCCGAGAGACGGAAGCGCCAACTGCCGTTCAATGACAAGGACGTGGCATCCGAGGACGCGTACCAGGCGCGCGGCGGCAGTGCACCGCTGCCCGGCGAGACGTCCTCGACATAGTCAGTGGCGGTGGTGCGGAAAGACATCGGTCTCCAGGTCCTCGGAAGAAGGTGTCAGCCCTTGATGCCGGTCTGCGCGATCCCCTGCACCAGCCAGCGCTGGAGGAAGAGGAACACGAACAGCAGGGGCAGGATGGAAATGGCGGTGGCCATGAAGATCAGGTGGTAGTTCACCGTCTGGTTGGTCATGTACGAGGAGAGCGCGACCTGCACGGTCCAGGCGCTGGGATCCTGGCCGATGACCAGCGGCCACAGGAAGGAGTTCCAGCCGTTGATGAACGTGATGGTGGCGATCGCCGCGAAGAAGTTCAGCGAGTTGGGCACGACGACACGCCAGTACGCGCCCCAGTAGCCGAGCCCGTCCACGCGCGCCGCCTCCTCCAGCTCCTTGGGGAACCCCAGGAAGTACTGCCGGAAGAGGAAGCAGGTGAAACCACTGAACAGGCCCGGAATGATGAGACCGCGGTAACTGTCGACCCAGCCCAGCGACGAGACCAGCACGAAGCTCGGGACGAAGGTGACGGCGGTCGGCACCATCAGGGTGAACAGGACGGCGTAGAAGATCTTGTTGGCGTGCCGGTAGGGGATGCGGGCCAGGCCGTAGCCGGCCAGCGAGCACACCAGCAGGGTGCCGAGGGTGTGCAGCACGCCCACGATCATCGAGTTCACCATCGACTGGCCGAAGTCGACCGTGGTGTCGTGGAACGGCTCGGTGATGTTCTTCCACTGGATGTCCGTGGGGAAGAACTTCCAGTTCTCGCCGGTGATGTCGGGGTCGGTGGAGAGGGAGTTGCGGATCAGCAGGTAGAACGGGATCAGGAAGAGGAGGGTCGCGACGCCGGTGGCGATGTACAGGCCGGTGGAGCCCATGACGCCGCCGCGCTTCGCGCGCAGCGGCCCCTGCGTCGGCCGCTCGCTCTTCCTCACCTCGGGTACGGTCGTGGTCACTTCGACTCGTCCCCCTTTCCGAAGCCCATGATCTTGCCCTGGAACAGGGTCACGATGACGATCAGCATGGTCAGCATGACCGCGCCCGCGCTGCCCGCGCCGTAGTCCTGGTTCTGGCCGAGAGCCATGTAGTACAGCTCGACGAGCGGTGGGCGGCCCCAGGTCGTCTTCGCCAGGAGGTTGAAGAACTCGTCGAAGGCCTGGTACGCGGCCACGAGCAGCAGCAGGATCACGGCCGTCGAGGTGGCCCGCAGCTGCGGCAGCGTGATGTGGCGGAAGGTCTGCCAGCCCGGCTTGGCACCGTCGATCGCGGCGGCCTCGTAGAGCTCCTGCGGGATGTTCTGGAGCGCGGCCAGGAACAGGATCATGTAGAACCCGGACTGCAGCCACAGGCGGGCGCTGACGATGACCAGCCAGTACCACGGCGGGTCGGGGTTGGCGAGCCAGGCGACGTTCTCCACGCCGAACCAGCCGATGACGGTGTTCGCCAGACCGAAGCGGACGCCGTTGAAGATGGACATCTTCCATATCAGCGAGGCGGCGACATAGCTGCACGCGGTCGGCAGGAAGAACACCGAGCGGAAGAACGCCCGCATGAACCGCAGTCGGTTCACCAGCATCGCAAGACCCAGCGAGAGCGCCCAGGTGGTCGGCACGATGAACGCGGCGAAGACGGTGAAGGTGAGGAGCGCACCGGTGAAGTTGCCGTTGTCCAGCATGAACCGGTAGTTGTCGAAACCGATGAACTTGCTCGGCGTGACGGTGAAGCGCGCCTCGAAGAAGCTGAGCCAGATGCTCCAGCCGATGGGAACGTAGACGAAGATCACCAGACCGATGAGGAACGGGCCGGTGAAGAGCCAGAAGTTGAAGGTGGGGCTGCCCCGCAGACCCCGCCGCGGCCGGGCCTTGGAGGCCTTGGCAGGGGCGGGGCGCGCGAGGTCGAGCTTGGTGGTCGTCGACATGTCGTGATCCGTCCGGTGGCCTATCCGAAGAGCTTCTTGAGCTCGGCGCTGACCGTCTTCTCGGCCTTGTCGAGCGCGGCCTTCGGGTCACCGTTCTTGCGCACGGTGTCGGCGAAGACGTTCTCCGTGGCGGTGATCATGGCCTGGGTCCAGCCGATGTTGTCGAAGTGGCCGTAGTCGGTGAAGAGCTTGACGCCCTCAGCGGGCAGACCGGACTTGAGCTTGGTGGCGGACGCGGCGATCGAGGTGCGCGGCGGGATGTGGAAGCCGTACGAGGTCGCCCAGTCCTCCTGGTACTTCTTCTGCTCGATCCACAGCCACTTCACGTACTCCTTGGCCGCGTCGACGTTCTTGCCCTTGGCGTTGACGAACATCGACCAGCCGCCGTTGTAGACCGAGGGCTTGCCGGCGTCGTTGACCTTCGGGAAGGGGAAGATGCCGAGGTCGTCGCCGAGCGCCTTCTGCATCACGGGCATGGCCCACATGCCGCAGAACTGGATGGCACACAGGCCCTGGTCGAGCGCGGACGGGTCCCAGTAGTCGGCCGGGGCGTCCAGGAGGAGGTCGCCGCTGGTGAACAGCTTGCGCAGCTTCTTCAGACCCTCGGCGACGCCGTCCGTGTTGAAGGCGGGCTGGTTCTGGGCGTCGAGGGTGTCGGCGCCGGCCGACCAGATCAGCGGGTTGATCACCGCGTGCAGGTCGTTGCCGAGGAAGGCGCCCTTGACCTTGCTGGTGGTGAGCTTGGCAGCGGCCTCGATGAGCTCGTCGAGGGTCTGCGGCACCGCGACGTTCGCCTTCTCCAGCATCGACTTGCGGTAGAAGAAGAACTGCGGGTCGTCGATCATCCGGACGCCGTATATCTTGCCGTCGACCGTGTGGGACTGGATGTCGGCCTGGTTGAAGTCGTCCTTGACCGGCTCGATGATGTCGGTCAGATCCGCCACCTGGCCGCTCTTGACGAGCTGGATCTGCGGGTGGAACTCGAACAGGTCGGGCGCGTTCTTGGTGAGCAGTGTCGCGAACAGCTTGCTCTCGAAGTCCGATCCGGTGATCCACTGCGTGGACACGTTCGCCTTGTCGTAGGCCTTCGCGTATCGCTTGATGGCCTGCTCGGTGCCGGCCTCGCCGTACGCGTGGAAGAACTGGGTCAGGTTCGTGCCCGAACCGCTGCCCCCACCACGGCCGTTGTTGCCGCCGCAAGCGGCCAGCGGCCCCAGTGCGGCCAGGCCCGCGGCGGCCCGCAGTACGGATCGGCGGTCCCAGTTGCTGCTGCTCATTGCCGACATGCTGACGTCCTTGTCTCGAGTACGGCTACGGCTCAGTTGTTCCTGCGCCAAGTGGCTCAAATGGCGTTGCGGTGCGGGACGTTAACCTTCGGCTAAGGCTTCGGCAAGGGGTTGGACGAAGTCTGTTCGAAGTGTTGTGGAGAGTTCGGGATACCGGACATGCCGGGCTGCGGGCCGCCGCACCAGCGGCCCGCAACCCTCAACTCTCGTCAGCTCACTACTGCTTGGACCAGACCTCGTTCGTCCCGCCGGTGCAGCTGTAGAGGATCACCTTGCTTCCGTCGGCGGTCCCCTGACCGCTGACGTCCAGACACTTCCCTGATGCCTCGCTGACGATCTGTCCATTGGCGTTGAACTGCCACCGCTGGTCCGGACTGTCGGCGCAGGCGGCGGCCACCAGTCCTGAACTACCGGCCGTCAGACAGCCGTTGGCGCCCCGCACGGTGCCGTTGGCGTCGTACGTCCAGTCCTGGGCCTCGGTGCCCGTGCAGGTGTTGATCGAGGCACCGGAGGCGTCCGCGGTCAGGCACTTGCCCGACTGCTTGCCCTGCCAGGCGCCGGTCACGGCCGTGCTGTCATGACCCTTCTGGTCGAAGACGTACGTCGTGATGGAGCGCGCGGCGAGCGTCGCCGAGACCTCGCCGTCCTTGCCCACCGACGGCCCCGCGACGTTCGCCCAGTCCTCGGTGGCGGACGTCCGCACGGCCTGGGCCACGCGGCCCGGCGTCTTGCTGTTGAAGTGCAGGTTCAGCGCCGTGTCGGTGGTGTTGTGGTTGTTGACCACGACGACCCACTTGCCCTTGCGGTCGTACGAGGTGACGTCGACGCCGCTCGGCGCGCCCGTCACGTTGTGCGCGACCGCGCCCGGCTTCACGAACTTGCTGTACTGGCCGAGCGCGTAATAGCGCTTGGTGAAGTAGAGCGTCTGGTTGCCGTTGGTGGCGTAGTTCGGGTCGTAGTAGATCAGGCCGTCGTTCCAGCCGTCGTCGTTCTTCGCGTACGGGTCGCTGCCGATCATCTCGGAGAGCGCGACCCACCACTGGAACGCCGAGTCGTGCGCGGTCGCGAAGTCCTTGTAGATGATGCTCGACAGGTTCAGGCCGCCGTCGATGGTCGGGTCGTACTCCTGCGCCCAGCCCGTGCCGCCCTTGCCGAAGCAGCAGATCTCGGTGGACCAGGACTGCTTGCCGACCGACTTCGACGTCTCGTAGATCTTCGCCCGCTGGTCGTCACCGGGGTTGTTGTACGTGTGATGGGCGAGCCTCGACACGTACTGGGCGGTGTTCGGCTGCGAAATCCACTGCGGGACCTCGGTGTTGAAGCTGACCGTGCTGCTGGACTCGTCGGCGATGATGCCGGTCTTCTGATGCCGTGCCTGCTGCTCGGCGCCCAACGCCCGCACGATGTCGTCGCGTTGGTCGACCGGCACCAGCATGCCCTCCTGGCCGCAGCTGTCGAAGCTGTTGTTCGGCTCGTTGAAGGGGCTGATGTAGTCGAACTTCGCACCCTGCTTGGCGAAGTGATCGGTCACGTCGGCGACGTACTTCGCGAAGTCGGCCGTGTTCTCCGCCTTCAAGTACCCGCCGCAGCTCTGGGAGTTGGTCTTCCAGGCGGCGGGCGCGCTGTTGACGAAGGCGACCAGGTCCTCGACGCCGTACTGCGCCGCGTACTTCAGGAACGTACGGCCGCCCTTGTCCTTGCTCCAGTCGTACGTTCCGTCGGCGTTGAGGAAGTCCTCGGGGGCGCGGGACGGGGTGGTGACCGCGGTGCCGCCACCGCCGATGTTGTAGCGGTAGTTGCTGAGGTCCAGGCCCTTGGAGGAGAACAGCAGCTTCGCGACCCGGGCCTGGACCTTGGGGTCGAAGTTCTTGAGGTCGTTGACCCACCAGGCGCCGGACGCACCGATGTTGTCGATGGTCTGGGCGGCGTGCGGGGAGACCTCGGCGGCCGCGGGGTCGGCGGCTGATGCGGGCGGGGCGGATATTAAGGTCCCGGTGACAGCCAGCGCGGCTGCGGCTGTCGCGAGAACCGATCTGTTGGTGCGCGTCAACGTGCATCCCTTCCGTCGTCATGAAGGTGGTGCGGTACGGCTCCTTGCTGGGGTGGTGCGCTTCGGGGGCCTCTGGCCGACCGACTGGAGCGCCCCTTCCAGGGCGAACGTCGCGGCTCCGAGACAGACCGGATCGGTCGGGATGGGGGAGAGGACGATCTCGGTGGCGGCGTACGGCCGCTTCAGCGCGTGCCGGGCGACGGCCTCGCGCACCTCGTTCAGCAGCGGCTCGCCGAGCGTGGCCGCGACCCAGCTGCTGAGCACGACCACCTCCGGATTGAGGAGGTTCACCAGGTCGGAGATCCCGGCACCGAGGTAACGGGCGGTGTCGCGCACGACCTTGAGCGCCACGGGATCCTGCGCGGTGACGCCCTGGGCGAGCGCGTTGATAGTGGCGGTCTGGTCCTCCGGGTGCAGCAGTGTGCTCCCGGGGCTCAACTCCCGCAGATTCAGCATGATTCCGGGCGCGCCGACGTAGGTCTCCACACAGCCGTGGTTGCCGCAGTGGCACAGCCGCCCGTCCAGGACGAGGGTCGTGTGTCCCCACTCGCCGGCGCTGTTGCTGACGCCCCGGTGCAGCCCGCCGCCGAGCGCGAGGCCCGCGCCGACTCCCGTGCCCAGGTTGACCACCACGGCGTCGCCGCGTCCGCGGGCCGCGCCGAACCACAGCTCGGCGACCGCGCAGGCACGCAGCGGGTTGTCCAGGTACAGGGGGTAGGCGATGTGTTCGGAGAGCAGATCGAGGAGCGGCACGTCGTGCCAGTCCCAGTTGGGCGCGTACTCCGAGATCCCGGTGTCGCGGTCGACCTGCCCGGGGACGCTGACGCCCACGCCCAGGACGCGCGCGCCCTCGACGCCGGCCTGCGCGACCACCGAACCGAGGGCTGCCGCGACATGCCCGACGACCTGCTCCGGGCGGCTCTCACCGGGGCGCATGTCCTCGTCGGCACGGGCGAGCACGTTCAGCGCCAGGTCGAACAGCTCGACCCGTACGTATGTCTCCGCGATGTCGACGCCGATCAACGCGCCCCCCGACGCGTTGACGGCCACGAGTCCCCGCGGGCGGCCACCCGCGGAGTCCTCGAACCCGACCTCGGTCAGCATCCGGAGGTCGAGCAGCTCGCCGACGAGTGTGGCGACCGTGGCCAGGCTCAGCCCGGTGGCCGCCGCCAACTCCTGCCGGGAGGTGGGTGATTCGGCGATGATCTGGCGCAGCACCTCGTAACGGTTCGCGGTGCGGATGTCGCGTGATGTGCCGCGCTTCATCGGACTCCCCTCGGTCCCTCCGGGCCATGGCGAGGCCCTTCGGCCCCGGCGCGGCGCAAGGCTATGGCCTGTGAGGGACTTTCGACAAGGGGTTAGGAAAGGGGGTGGAGAAAGTCCCCCACGAAGGCGTTGGTGAACTTGCCCCCCGGGTCGAGGGAGTCGACCAGCGTCCTGAACTCGCCCCACCGCGGATAGCGCCCGCGCAGCACCGCCGGCGCCGTCGTGAACACCTTGCCCCAGTGCGGCCGGGGCTCGAACGGCTCCAGCGCCTCCTCGACCCGCCGCACCACCGGCAGTACGGTCGCCGTGTCCTCGACCCAGGTGAAGTGCAGCGCCACGGTGTCCCGGCCGTACGCCGGGCTCAGCCACTGGCGGTCGGCGGCCACGGTCCGCACTTCGCAGATCTGCAGCACCGGCGCGATCGTCTCCCGGATCGCGTCGAGAGCGTGCAGCGCGGCCAGGGCGTCCGAGCGCGGCAGCAGATACTCGGACTGGAGCTCGGCGCCGCTGCTCGGGGTGAACTCGGCGCGGAAATGCGGGAGCCGCTCGTGCCAGGGACCCGGGACGCCGAACTGCTCGGTGCAGTTCCGTGCGGGCATACCCGGCACCGGGTGCATCGCCTCGGTCGCGGGCGCGGCCCACGGAAAGTCCGGCAGCGGCTGGTCGGTGCGCCGCTTGAGCCACACCTGCCGGAAGCCCGGCCGCCCCCAGTCGGTGAACAGACTCACGCTGTACGCCGCCGCCGCGACCGTCTCGAAGTCCAGTCCGTCCAGCGGGAGTTCGGTGAAGACGTGCTGACTCACCTCGAAGTCCGGCTCCAGGTCGAGGGTGAGCGCGGTGACGACACCGAGCGCGCCCAGCGAGGTCACGGCACCGTCGAAACGCTCCTCGCCCCGGCCGATCCGCACGGTCGAGCCGTCCGACGTGACCACCTCGACCTCGCGCACGGCGGAACCGAGCGAGCCGTTCGTGACGCCCGAGCCGTGTGTGCCGGTCGCCACCGAGCCCGCCACCGAGATATGCGGGAGGGAGGCCATGTTGTGCAGCGCGAACCCGTGCTCGTGCACCGTGCGTGCGAGTTCGGCGTATCGGACGCCACCCGACACCCGTACCGTACGGGCCGTCGAGTCGACGTCCACGGCGGGTGGCAGCGCGCCCAGCGACAGCAGTACGCCGTCGGGGCCCGGCTCGGCGATCTCGTTGAACGAGTGACCGCTGCCCAGCACCCGCACGCGCGGGCTGTGCGCGACCAGCGTTCGGAGCGCCTGGAGCGTGTCGGGCCGGTGCAGTTCCTTGGTCGTGTACGTGATGTTGCCGGCCCAGTTGGTCAGGGTCTCTGTCATCCCTGTCGTCCCTCCCCGGGAAGTCGCCGTCCGTGGCCGGTGTGATGGCCACCCGGGGAAACTACCCCGCCGGTCCGGTGCGTTGACGGGTGCGTCCATTGACCCCCTCGTTCGGCCGCACCTACCGTAGAGACCGGTTGCTATATCTGACGTCACCGAGCCGGAAGGTCACCTCCTTGCCCGAGCGTCCACTGGCGATGTTCGCCATGACTGCCGAGAACGTGCCGCAGATCTTCCCTCCGGACGTACTGGCCCGGCTGCGCGAGCACGTAGAAATCGATCCCGCTCTGGTGGCGGAGAACTTCACCGACCCGAGGGTGCGCGAAGCCCTCGCCGGAACCGAGATCCTGATCACCGGCTGGGGCTGCCCGCCGCTCGACGAAGCCACCCTGGACGCGGCCCCGAAGCTGCGCGCCGTGCTGCACGCCGCCGGGTCCGTCAAGAGCTTCACCACGCCCGCGGTCTGGCAGCGCGGGCTGGTCGTGTCGTCGGCGGCCGGTGCGAACGCGCTGCCCGTCGCCGAGTACACGCTCGCCATGATCCTGCTCGCGGGCAAGGACCTCTTCGCGTACCGCGACCGGCTGCGCGCCGAACGCGCCTTCCCCTACGGGGATATCGTGCCCGGCATCGGCAACTTCGGGCGTCGTGTCGGGGTCGTCGGAGCGTCCCGGATCGGGCGCCGGCTGATCGAGCTGCTGCGCCCGTTCGATCTGCGGGTGAGTCTCGCCGATCCGTACGTCGACGAGGGCGGGGCTGCCGCGCTGGGTGTTCCTCTGCTGCCGCTGGACGAGTTGCTGAGCGGCAGTGACATCGTTACCGTCCACGCGCCGCAGACGGCTGAGACCCGGCACATGATCGGGCGCCGTGAGCTTGCGCTGATGCCGTCGGGGGCTGTGCTGATCAACACCTCGCGGGGGGCGCTGGTCGATCATGACGCGCTGGCCGAGGAGCTGAGGGGTGGGCGGATCAGCGCGATTCTCGATGTGACGGATCCTGAGCCGTTGCCTGCCGATTCCTTGCTCTACGAGCTGCCGAACGCGTTCATTACTCCGCATCTGGCGGGGTCGCAGGGGAATGAGGTGGCTCGGCTGGGGCTGACGGTGGTGGAGGAGGCTGGGCGGCTGCTGGTGGGGCGGGAGTTGGCGTTTCGGGTGGATGGGGAGGGGTTGGAGCGGGCCGCGTAAGGGGGGTTTCTTCGCCCCCGCCGCCCCTACCCGTCCCATCCCCCAGGGGCTCCGCCCCTTCGACCCCGGGGGGTTGTTCGTCGGCTGCGGGCCGGTGGGGGCTTGTCGCGCAGTTCCCCGCGCCCCTTTCTGGGGGCTGCGCCCCCAGACCCCCGCTTGGCCTGAACGGCCTTGTCCTCAAACGCCGGACGGGCTGAGAAACGTTGCCGTGGTCGTCACGAAACTGGTGGCGTCGTCCAGCCAGGGGAAGTGGGCGGTGGCGGGCTGGACGGTCAGGGTGGCGTGGGGGAACAGGGCGGCGAGCTCGGTCATCGCGGGTGGGGGTGAGTTCAGGTCCAGTTCCCCGGCCAGCACGAGGACGGGTGAGGGGAAGTGGGCCAGTGCCGCGCGGGTCGTGGTCGGGGTGAAGGCGCCCTCGGTGCCATAGACGGCCGCGGCCTCGTCGTTTCGTTGGTCGGCCTCCGCCGCACGATGGGCCCGAGCCGTGTCGTCCCAGCGGGCGTACCAGAACGGGGCGATGGCCGGGAAGGAGTCGGCATCCGCCTTGCCGGCGACGATCGCTTCCAGGGCGGCGTACGCCGTCGGGAACCACGGCTCGTCGTGGCGGAGCCGTGCCGTCTCGCGCCGGACGTCCGCCGGGATGGTGATGCCGAGTGCCATGACGCTCGGTGTGATCAGCGCGAGCCTGCCTACGCGGTCCGGATGGCGCGCCGCGTACAGGGCGGCGAGGTTCGTGCCGCCGGAGTGCGCCAGCAGGTCCATCCGGTCGAGGCCCAGGTGCTCGCGCAGGGATTCCACGTCGTCGACGAGCCGGTCGCAGCGGTAGGAGGCGGGGTCCTCCGGTGTCGCCGACCGGCCCGTTCCCCGAAGGTCCAGCATGACCAACCGGCGGTGCGCGGAAAGGCCTCCGAGGTCCCCGAGGTAGCGGGAGTCCTGCATGGGGCCGCCGGGGAGGCAGACCAGGGGAGGGCCGTCGCCGAACACGTGATACGCCAGCTCGGTCCCGTCCGGCGCGGAGAAGGTAGGCATGGCCGCGACTCTGTCAGCGGTGCTGGGGCGGAGCAACCGGGTTCCCCGGCGACCGCCGCCAGGGTCCCCCGTTCGCCCTGCCGGCCCCGGCCCCGGTCCCGGTCCCGGTCCCGGCCCTGGCTCCGGCCCTGGCCCCGGCTCCGGCCTAGGACTCGGTCACCCAGTGCTCCACGGCTTCCACGAATTCCCGCGGTCGTTCCTCGTGCAGATAGTGCCCTGCCCCCTCGAAGACGGTCACCCGCGACCTCGGGTCGGTCAGTGTTCCGCGCTCGAACTCCGCCGCCCCGGGGGTCGCGTACACGCCCAGCACCGGGCACTCGCGCCGGGCGAGGTAGGTGACCGTGGCGGGCCGCAGCCCGAAGGCGTCCGGGTTCAGATACATCCCGTTCCTGCACTGGACGAGCACGTCCGTGTCCATCTCCGTCATCAACTGACGCTGCCGGTCGCGGAGTTCGTCGTACACCCCCGGCCGGAAGGCCCCCGTCACGAAGCGCGCCGCCCACTCCGGACCCTCCGCGCGCAGCTCCTCCTGCTCCGCGGGGATCCGCGCCGCCTCCGCCTCGTCCGCGCCGTACGCGGGATCGACGACCACCAGCCCCCGTACGAGTTCCGGGTGTTCGACCGCGAGTGCCGTCACCGCTTGCCCGCCCATGGAGTGCCCGACGGCCACCACCGGCCCGGTGTCCAGCCCCCGCAACACCTCCGCCAGATCGGCGGCGAAGTCCCGGGCGCCGTATCCCTCCACGGGCTTCGGTGAGCGACCGTGGCCGCGCAGATCGGGGACGATCACCCGGTGCCGCCAGTACGGGAGCGTGGGGTCCCAGTCGCCGCCGTTGCCGCCCCAGCCGTGGACGAGCAGGAGGGCGGGGGCCGTGCCGGGGCGGTCCGCGTGGTGGAGCGGTGTGGGTGTCGTCGTCACGGGAGTGACTCTAGGAAAGGGGGTAGCGGTATCATCGCGTGCTGCGGATTTCGTTGTTCTGATGGATTTGAGTGACTGATTTCGTTTATTTGTAGCCATTCAGCATTCGATATCGCTAGCGTCGACTCCATGACGTACGGACCCCTCCCCGAAACCGACCTCACCCGGCACCGCCGCCTCCGGGAACAGGGCAGCCTGGACCGCGCCGACCTGGACGCGATCCTCGACGCGGGATTCATCTGCCACCTCGGTGTGATCGTCGAGGGGCGGCCGATGGTGGTGCCCACGGTGTACGGGCGGGACGAGCGGCAGCTGTACGTGCACGGGTCGGTGGCCAGCCGGAGTCTCGCGGCCGGCGCTCCCGTGTGCGTCACCGTCACCCACGTGGACGGGCTCGTCCTGGCCCGCTCGGTGTTCGAGCACGGTGTGAACTACCGCAGCGCGATGATCCACGGCATACCCCGCAAGGTCACCGACCCGGACGAGAAGACCGACGGTCTGCGGCGGCTCACCGAGCACGCCACGCCCGGCCAGTGGGACTACGCGCGCAGGCCCAGCCGCAAGGAGCTGGCCGCGACGACCCTGCTCGCGCTGTCTCTCGAAGAGGCCTCGGTGAAGATCCGTACCGGCGCCCCGGACGACGGGGACGGGCCCGACGCCGCGCTGGGGCTGTGGGCGGGAACGCTGCCGCTGACCTCGACCTGGGGCGCGCCCGAGACGGACCCGCTGCTGTCGCCGGACCTCGTCCCTCCGGCGCACATCGCGCGACGCGAGGGGACCCGGCACGGCTGATGTCCGAGCGGGGGCATACCGTGAGGAGCCGAGCACAGCAGACGGAACAGGTCGGGAGCGAGGAGATCGGGATGGGCAGCCGCACGGCGCTGGTCGAGGATCTGATGGAGCGGTTCCCGCACGTGCCGAGGGAAGCGGTCTTCAAGGAGGACCTGCTCCGCGGAGGTGTCGCCTTCGACGCGTCCGCCCTCAGTGACAACGAGGGCGGCGAGGTCAAGCCGAAGTCCTACTTCATCTTCTCCTTCGACCACGGCACCCTTCCCGAGCTGGGCGAGGCCGCGCTGCGGCGCCCGCCCGAGGAGATCATCCTCACGGGCGGCCCGTACGACCTGCGGCGGACCGTGGTGTCCGTACGGGTCAATCCCGCCTCGCCGTACCGCGTCGCCGCCGACGAGGACGGCATGCTCGGGCTCTACCTCGACGGGAAGCGGATCTCCGACGTCGGGGTGCCGCCGATGCCCGAGTACTACCGGCACAAGCTTTCGAACGGGAAGTCCGTGATGGAGGTGGCGCCCACCATCCAGTGGGGGTACCTGATCTACCTCACCGTCTTCCGCGTCTGTCAGTACTTCGGCGCCAAGGAGGAGTGCCAGTACTGCGACATCAACCACAACTGGCGCCAGCACAAGGCGGCGGGCCGCCCGTACACCGGGGTGAAGGACGTCGAGGAAGTCCTCGAAGCGCTGGAGATCATCGACCGGTACGACACCGCCAAGGCGTCCACCGCGTACACCCTCACCGGCGGCGCGATCACCAAGACGGTCGCCGGGCGCGACGAGGCCGACTTCTACGGGCACTACGCCAAGGCCATCGAGGAGCGGTTCCCCGGGCGGTGGATCGGCAAGGTCGTCGCGCAGGCGCTGCCGCGTGACGACGTCCAGCGGTTCAAGGACTACGGGGTGCAGATCTACCACCCCAACTACGAGGTGTGGGACCGGCGGCTCTTCGAGCTGTACTGCCCCGGCAAGGAGCGCTACGTCGGCCGCGACGAGTGGCACAAGCGCATCCTCGACTCCGCCGAGATCTTCGGCGCGCGCAATGTCATCCCCAACTTCGTGGCGGGCGTGGAGATGGCCGAGCCCTTCGGCTTCACCACCGTCGACGAGGCGATCGCGTCGACGACCGAGGGGCTGCGCTTCTTCATGTCGCAGGGCATCACGCCCCGGTTCACCACGTGGTGCCCGGAGCCGACGACTCCGCTCGGCAAGGCCAACCCGCAGGGCGCGCCGCTGGAGTACCACATCCGCCTGCTGGAGGCGTACCGCAACACGATGGACGAGTTCGGTCTCGCCTCCCCGCCCGGATACGGGGAGCCCGGCCCGGGCCGCGCGGTCTTCTCCGTCAGCTCCTTCATGGACAGTCTTCCCGCGCAGGAGCCGTCCCAGGTGTAATCCCTGCCGCGCCGCCGGACGGAAGGGGCCCCTGTTCGCGGCGCACTGCGGTCACGGGGCCCCTGAAAGCCGACGGGAATCGATACGTTCCGGCTTTCCATCCGTACAACACTCGGGACGCCGAGAACTGGTTCGGTCCGCAAGGCCGGAACCAGTCCGGAGCAAGTCCGGAGCAAGTCCGGAGCAAGGCCGAAGTCCTGGACCGCATCGCCCGGTTGCCCCGGCGGAGCAACCGCTTGCCGCATCATTTGAATACGTCGCTTGTCAGTTGTGTGGGAACCGTGAAAGGCTCGGGCCCCGTCGTGAGAGACGGGCCCCAACTCTCTTGTGTGGACGGCGAGTTGGGCATTGCATGACTTTGCACATGGAAGCAGTGGATGCAGGAGCCCCCCATGCCTGACCTGCCGACCCCTCAGGACGCCGCCGAGGCCGCGCTGTTCTCGGAGTGCTGGGACGCGGTCCTGTCGTACGCCGATCTGTGCACGTCCGGTTCCGCCGCGGCCTCCCAGCTGGCCACCGAGGCGTTCACGCACGGCATCCATGAGGCGCGCGCGGCCGCCGAGGGAACGAAGAGTACCGGCCGCAGGACTCCCCGCCTGCCCCGGATTCCCTTGCTGCTGACGTCGGTTCGCACCACGGCCGCCGCCTGGGAGGCGCACGGGCAGGGCCACCGGCTCGACCCCGACCTCAGGCTGTGGCTCAACTCCGAGAAGGCCGCCCGCTACACCGGTCCGCCGCTGCACCGCCCGCTCGCGCTGCGCGGCCTCAGGGACATGCAGGAACCGGACGCGGCGCTGCTGTGGCTCGCCGAGGTCGAGGCGCTGCCGCTGCCCGCGGTGGCCCGGCGGCTCGGCCTCGACCCGACTGCCGCCGCCGAGGAACTCGCCCAGGTACGTGCGCTGTTCAGGGACCGGTGCCATCGCAACCACCTCGACACGCCGATGGACGCCAACTGCCGCAGCTACGCCCGGCTCCTCGACGCGGTGACCCGCTCGCCCGGCGCCGAGACGCCCGAGGACCTGTCCCGGCATCTCGCCCGGTGCGTCGAGTGCGCGGAGGCGGCCGCCTGTCTGCGGCTGCACGGCGGCGGGCTGCCCTCGGCGCTCGCGGGCGGGGTGATCGGCTGGGGCGGACTCGCCTATCTGGAGCGCCGGCGCCGGGCCGCCGAGGCGGGTCTGGCGGGCGGACGTACGGACGCGGCCGTGGACACGGGGCTCGCCGAGGGCAAAGTGACCGGGCCCCGGATCGGCCGGACCGGGCTCCTGGTCGCGGCCGTCATCGTGTCGGCGCTGGCGCTCACCGTCTCGCTGATGCCCTTCGACGGCGCGGGCGGCGGCGGGAGTGCCGACGCGCGCGGCGACTCGGCGGACCGGCAACCCGTCGCGGACCCGGGCGTTTCGTCCCCCTCGGCCACCACACGCCCCGCGGGCACGCTGGTGTCGCCCGAACCGTCGGAGTCGGCGAACGGCTCCGAGACGAAACCCGACCCCGAACCCCAGGGCACCTCCACGTCCCCCGCCCACGAGACGGACGACTCGGCGGGTCCCACGCACAGCGCGTCGTCCTCCTGCGAGGTGACCTACGAGATCGTCAACCAGTGGCCGGACGGCTTCCAGGCGAGTGTCACCGTCACCTCCGTCAAGGCGCTCGACGGCTGGAGCGTCGCCTGGACCTTCCACGACGGCCAGCGAGTCAGCCAGATGTGGGACGGCACCTTCGTCCAGAACGACTCCCGGGTGACCGCCACCGCCGCCGACTACAACAAGTCCGTCGCCGCCGGCGGATCCTTCGCCGTCGGGTTCCTCGCCTCCTGGCACGACGGGAACTCGGTTCCGAAGAACTTCACGCTGAACGGCGGGAGTTGTACGAGCGCGGGCTGAGCGCTCTGTCGTAAGCACGGACCCGGCGGTGGCTTCCACCGCCGGGTCCGTCGCGTTGTCCATCGTCCCGTCCACTGTCCACTGGGCGAGACATTCCACGGGAGCTGTTGCGTGCCGTTCGCGAGTGACTTAATTTCTGAAATTAAGTCACCGAGTTGAGGGGGGAACGATGCGAGCCGAAGGCATGCGCCGGGGCAACGCTTCGGCGGTACTGCGTGCCGTGCTCGCGGAGGGGCCGCTCTCGCGGGCCGACATCGCGCGCGGTACGGGCCTCTCGGCGCCCAGCGTCACCAAGCTCACCGCCGTCCTGATCGAGGCGGGAGTACTGCGCGAGGAAGCACCGCTGGAGGCCACGCAGGGGCGACCCCGTGTGCCGGTCGGCGTCGACCCGTTCGGGCCCGCCGCCCTCGGCGTTCATATCGGCCTGCTGCGTACGACGCTCGGGCTCGTCGCCCTCGACGGCACCGTTGTCTCCCAGCGCGTCCTCGACCACGACGCGCCCGCCGACGGCGGCCTCGACCCGCGCCGCATCGCCGAGCAGGCCGTTCAGGGGGCCCGGGAGTTCGTCGCCGACCGGCTCGGCGGACGCCGGCTGCTCGGCACCGGGATCAGCCTCGGCGGCTGGGTGGACGGCGACGCGGGCACCGTCGTCGAACACAGCGCCCTGGGCTGGAGCGACGTATGCCTCCTCGATCTGCTGGACGGGCGGCTGCCCGGACCCGTGATGCTCGACCAGAACGTCCGGGCCGCGGCTCGCGCGGAGCTGTGGTTCGGCGCCGGACGCGAGGTCGACGACTTCGTGTACGTCTTCTTCGGCAACATCCTCGGCGCCGCCGTGGTCGTCGACCGCTCCGTGCACCGCGGACCCGGCGCGGCGGCCGGCGGCATCGAACACCTCCCGGTGAGCGGCGAGTCGAGCACCGCCTGCCCCTGCTGCGGCGCCGCCTGCCTCTCGGCGGTCGCCAGCGACGCCGTCCTGGTGGAGCGGGCCCGTGCGGAGGGCATCCTGTCCGCGTCCGACGAACACCTCCCGCTGGAGCGCCTCATCGCCGCCGCGCGCCCCGCCGGGTCCGGCTCCGGCGACCTGCGTGCCCAGGAACTGCTGCGCACCCGCGCCCGGCACGCGGGACGCGCCGTGGCGACCGTCGTCGATCTGCTCAACCCGAGCCGTGTCGTCCTCGCGGGCGGAATCGTCGCCGCCGACGAGTATCTGACGGACCTGCGCGAAGAGGTCGCCGACCGTGTACACCGCGGCTGGAGCGCCACCGAACGCATCGTGACCAGCACCTTCGGCTCCGGCACCCTCGTCGTCGCTTCCGCGATGCCCCTGCTGGAGGGCGTCTACCAGGACCCGATCGCACTGCTCGGCCCCGACGCACGGGGGGTCGCGTCGTGAGCCCCGCGCAGGAGGAGAGCTGGGAGCTGTTCCGGATCGCCGTGAGCCCGCGCACCGAGTGGCTGGTGCTGCGGGTCGGCGGACCGGACGGCGATCACGGGTACGGGGAGTGCTCGGACGCCGGTCCGACCGAAACCGTGGTCCGCGAACTCGACCGGTTTGTACGGGAGTTCGGAACGGATGGGCTTCACTCGGGCGACGACTTCGCCGCCATCACCGTACGCGGCGGCATCGAGCAGGCCCGCCTGGACCTGACCGCCCGCCGCGCCGACGTACCGCTGCGGAAGCTGATCCTGGGTCAGGATGCGGTGAGCTCGGTCGAGTTGTACGCCAACATCAACCGCGCCCCCGGCGGCCGCACCCCGCACGAAGTCGCCGCGACCGCCGAGGCCGCCGTCCTGGACGGCTTCACTGCCGTGAAACTCGCCCCGTTCGACACCCCGGACGCCGACGGACGGCGCACCCTCGCCGCGATCGGCCTGGAGCGCGTACGGGCCGTGCGCGAGGCGGTCGGTGCCGATGTCGACGTGATGGTGGACGCCCATGAGCGCCTCGGCCTCGACGAACTCACCCCACTTCTGGGCCCGTTCGAGGAGCTGGGCCTGTACTGGCTGGAGGACGGCGTCGGCATAGGCCGCCCGGGCGAACTGGCCGAGCTGCGCTCCCGCACCCGACTCCCGCTCGCCGGAGGTGAGTTCGTGCACCGTAGCGACGAGGTCGACGCCGTACGCGGACTCCTCGACGTACTGCTGCCCGATGTGAAGCACGCGGGCGGTCCACGTGCCGCACTCGATCTCGCCCACCGGACCGGGGGCATGGCGCGCATTTCGTTCCACAACCCCTCGGGCCCGGTCGCCACCCTGCACGCCGCACACCTCGCGCCCCTCGACGCGGCGGTGGCGGAGCGCCTGGAGTACGCGTACGGCGAGGTCGCCTGGCGCTCCGACGTCGTGCACGGCGCCGAACTGGTCCGGCGGGGCCGGCTCACCGTGCCGGACGCCCCCGGCATCGGCCTTGAACTCGACACCGATCACCCGGCGGTCACCCGGGTGTGGAGCGGACGCCTCGCACCGCGCCCCTCCTGTTGTCGCTGACCGCTGACCCCTCGCCACGCACTTTCGCAGCTTCCGGCCGCCGCTCATCTCCCTTTCTGCCACCCGGAGTTCCGCCATGCCCTCGTACAGCAACCCCCGTACGCCCGAAAGACTCGCCATCTCCCGCCGCAGACTGCTCGCCGCGATCGGTGCCGGAGGCGCCCTGCTCGCCGTCCCGGCCTGCCGCAGTGCCGCCGACGAGAGCGGGAAGTCGTCAGGAGCGGCCACCAAGGGCGGCACGCTGAAGATCGCGCAGTCCGCCGACATCGCGCCCGCCACGCTCTTCGGCCAGAACAACCCGAACTTCACGCTCGCCCGTACGGTCTTCAACACGCTGACCGAGTACGACCACAAGACGCTTCAGCCCAAGCCGTCGCTCGCCGAGTCCTGGACCGAGGCGAAGGACGGCACGTCGATCACCCTGAAGCTCCGCCAGGGCGTCACCTTCCACAGCGGGCGTGCCTTCACCTCCGCGGATGTCGCCTTCGCCATCGAGAACCTGCGGAAGGACACCACCGCCTCCCAGCTCAAGCACGTCGCGCTCGCCATCGAGAAGATCGACCAGAGCGACGAGCACACCGTCACGCTGCACCTGGCGCACCCGGTCAGCAACCTCTTCGACCTCTTCGAGATCCTCCTCATCGTCGACAAGGAGTCGATCGACGAACTGCTCAAGGGCACGAAGATCATCGGCACCGGCCCGTTCAAGGTCGCCGACTACACGCCCGGCACCGGCTTCCAGCTCAAGCGCAACGACGCGTACTGGAAGAAGGGCGTCCCGCTGCTCGACGCCGTCGAGGTGTCGGTCGTCAGCCAGTCGCCGTCGATGGTCTCGTCCCTGCGCTCCGGCGGCACCCACCTCCTCGTCGACGTCGCCCCGCTCGACGCGGCCTCCATCAAGAACGACGACCAGTTCGAGGTCACCGTCTCCGACGCCCACGACTCCGGCTTCTACGTCGCTTCCAACGTCAAGGTGAAGCCCCTCGACGACAAGCGCGTCCGCCAGGCGATCGCCTGGGCCGTCGACCGCGAGCGCATCCTCAGCCAGGTCCTCGGCGGCATCGGCACGGTCACCTCCCTCCCCTGGGCGACGAGTTCACCCGCGTACGACAAGACGAAGGCCGCCCACTACAGCCGCGACCTGAAGAAAGCCAAGGCGCTCATCAAGGCCGCCGGAGCGGGCGGCAAGACCGTCAAGGTCGTCTACAATGCCGGCCTCGCCACCAACGCGAAGATCGCCGAGATCGTGCAGTACGACCTCACCCAGCTCGGCCTCAAGGCGAAGGCCGAACCTCTCCAGGCCGCCGACTTCCTCGCCCAGCTCCAGGCGGGCGAACTGCCGGGCCTGTTCATCAACGGCCACGGCTTCGGCCAGCTGCACCCGGCCACCCTCGTCAAGGGCGCCTTCCCCTTCAACGCCGACAAGAACGCCTCCAACTTCGACAGCGACGCATACCGCACACTTGCCGACCAGCTGTGGCAGGCCACCGAGGAGAGCGAGGCCAAGAAGGCCGCCGACGCGCTCAACGACCTGCTCCTGGAAGAGCAGTTCGTCTCCGACCTGGTCGCGAGCTCGCACACCTTCACCCGCTCCAAGAAGGTCCAGGGCCTCAACTGGACGATGTACGACTACCTCGACCTCGACCAGACCTCGATCGGCTGACCGTCATGCTCCGCTACGCGACTCGGCGGGTGCCGTCCGCCCTGCTGGTGCTGCTCGTGGCGTCCGTGCTGGTGTTCGGTGTCCTCCGGCTCGCGCCGGGGGACCCGGCCGTCGTCCTCGCGGGCCCGGACGCCTCACCCGCCACGGTCGCCGAGGTCCGGGCCTCGCTCGGCCTCGACGCATCGCTGCCCGTCCAGTACGGGACCTGGCTCACCGGCGTCCTCACCGGCGACCTCGGCACCTCCTTCATCCTCGGCGCGCCGATCGCCCAACTGATCGGCCACGGCCTCGGCAACACCCTCGAACTCACCGCCGCCGCACTGCTGTTGGCGCTGATCGGCGGAGGCGCGGCGGGCATCGTCCTCGGCACGGCCCGCCGCGCGCGCCTGCTGACCGCCGCGGTGAACCTGGCGCTCGCCGTCCCGCCGTACGTCACCGGCGTCCTGCTCGTCCTCGTCTTCGCCGTCACCTTCCGGGTGCTGCCCGCCTCCGGACACGAGTCGCTGCTCGCCGACCCGGTGATCGGCGTGCAGTATCTGCTGCTGCCCGCCCTCTGCCTGGCGCTGCCCACCGGCGCGGTCCTCGCCCGCTTCCTCGCGGCCTCCCTGCGCAGATCCCGGCAGGAGGACTTCGTCCGCACCGGCCGCGCCAAGGGCGTCTCCGAGCGATGGCTGCTGGCCCGCCATGTGCTGCCGGGCGCGCTGCCCCCGGTCGTCACCGTCCTCGGCATCCAGATCGGACAGCTGCTCGGCGGAGCCATCGTGGTGGAGGCCGTCTACGCCTGGCCGGGGGTGGGGCAGCTGCTGCTCCAGGCGGTCCTGAGCCGCGACTACCTGCTCGTCCAGGACCTGCTGCTGTTCGCGGTCGCTGTGTTCGTGGTGCTCCAGACCCTCACGGACCTGGTGCAGGCCGGGCTCGATCCCAGGGTGCGGATCGGGGGCTCCGTATGACCGCCGTTCCGGCTGTACGGGTACGGGGACGCGCATGGACACGGGTCCGGCGCGCCGTCAGCTCCCGCGCGCTCAGTGCGCCCGGCGCCCGCTGGGGTCTCGCCCTGGTCGTCCTGCTGGTCCTGCTCGGGGCGGCCGCCCCCCTGCTCACCGGGCACTCCCCGCTCACCCAGGGCCCCGACGCGCTGGCCGCGCCGAGCGGTGAACACCCGCTCGGCACCGACGAGTTCGGCCGCGACCTGCTCAGCCGCACGCTGTACGGGATCCGGCTCGACCTGCTCGTCGCCTTCACCGCGGTCCCGCTCGGCGCGGTCGCCGGTATCGGCCTGGGGCTGCTGTGCGCCCTGCACCCGTCGCTCGACGTCGTCCTGCAACGTGCCTTCGACGTCATGCTGGCCTTCACCGCCCTGATCCTCGGCGTCACCCTCGCCGCGATCCTCGGCCCGGGCACGGCCGCCGTCTTCTGGACCGTCGCCGGTGTCAACATCCCCCTCTTCGGCCGGATCACCCGCGACGCCGTCCGCGTCGAGAGGGACCGCGAGTACGTCCTGGCGGCCGTGGCCCTCGGCGCCCGGCGCCTGCGGATTCTGCTCGGCGACATCCTGCCCAACATCCTCGACGCCCTCGTCGTCCAGGCAGCGCTCTCCCTCTCCACGGCCGTCTTCGTCGAGGGCGCGATGAGCTTCGTGGGCATCGGCGTCACCCCTCCCACCCCCTCACTCGGCGCGTTGCTGCGCACCAGCGTCTCCTTCCTCGCCGACAATCCCGCCTACGCACTCGGACCGATCACCGTCGTCGTGGGCCTCGTCATCGGCTTCAACCTCCTCGCCGACGGACTGAACAAGGGATTGCTCAAACGATGACCACAGACGCCGACACGACCACCGACGCCACCGCCGGCATGTCCCATGGATCCACCGCTGTCGTCACCGGCGCCGCCCGGGGCATCGGGCACGCCATCGCCGTCGAGCTCGCCGCCCGTGGGCACGTGGTCGTCGCCGTCGACATCCTGGAGTCCGTACGGAAGACGGCGACCGAGCGGATCCGCCCTGTCGTCGTCGACCTCACCGACCCCGACGCCCCCGGCCGCGTACTCGACGGAGTCGCACCGGACATCCTGGTCAACTGCGCCTTCGCCGAGGAGCGTTCACCCCTTCTCGACGCCACGGAGTTCGGCTGGGCGCTCACCTTCGACGTGAGCCTGCACGCGGCCGTCCGGCTCTCGCGGGCCTTCGCCGACCGCCTCATCACCGACGGACGGCCGGGGTCGATCGTCAACATCGCCTCCGTCCATGCCCAGTTCGCGGCGACCGGGTTCGGCGCGTACTCCGCCGCCAAGGCCGGGCTCGTCGCCTTCACCCGTACCGCCGCGCTCGAATGGGGCCCGCACGGCATCCGCGTCAACGCGGTCGCGCCGGGGCACGTCATGGTCGAGCGCAATGCCCAACTAGCCGACGACCCCGAGGAGTTCGCCGCCCGAGTCCGGCCCTATCCACTGCGCCGGGCCGGTCTGCCGCACGAGGTGGCCCGGGCCGTCGCGTTTCTCGCCGGGGACGACGCCTCGTTCGTCACCGGTGCCGTTCTGCCCGTCGACGGCGGTCTGTCCGCCCGTATCCCGGAGGCCAACCTCTGATGTTCCGCACCCGATGTAGCCGTCCCCGTCCCCGTCTCCGCAGCACCTCCGTCCCCATCCCCTTCCCCGCCGTCTCCCACGGAGTCCCTCCATGCGATCGCGCAGCACCGCCCTGCTCATAGGCCTGGCGGCCCTCGCCGCCGGCCTCGTCGCCACCCCCGCCGAGGCCGCCTCGACGACGTACTACGTCGACTGCTCGGCCGCCGCGGGCGGCACCGGCAGCTCCTCCTCCCCGTTCAACTCCCTGACCTCGGTCAACGCCCTCACGCTCACCGCCGGCGACCAGGTACTCCTCCAGCGCGGCACCGCCTGCTCCGGGCAGCTCGCCCCGAAGGCCACCGGGACCGCCGCCGCGCCGGTCGTCATCGGCGCCTACGGCAGCGGAGACCGGCCCGCGATCATGGCGGACGGCGCCACCAACGCCGTACTCCTCGACAACACCCCCTACACCACGGTCCAGGACCTGGAGTTGACCGCCGACGGCGACAACACGGCGTATCGGCGCGGGGTTTATGTGTACGCCGCCGACGCGGGCGTCGTCAGCGGCATCACGCTGCGGCGGCTCGACATCCACGACGTACGCGGTGTGCTGCCCGCGACCGTGAGCGGCAACTACCACGGCACCGGCAAGTACGCGAACGCCACCGGCGGCATCGTCATCGAAGCCCAGGGCACCACCACACCCACGGCCTTCGCGAACACGAGCATCCTCGACAACGAGATCCACTCCGTGGACCGCGAGGGCATCTACACCTGGTCCAACTGGTGCAAGCGGACCCAGCTCGCCGCCTTCTGGCAGGACTCCCTGTGCTTCGCCGACTGGAAGGCCTCGACCGGGCTGGTCGTCCGCGGCAACGACCTGCGCGACATCGGCGGCGACGGCATCGTCGCCAAGGGCCAGGACGGCGCCCTCGTCGAGCACAACCAGGTCACCGGTTTCAACGAGCGCGCGGGCAGCGTCAACATCGGCATCTGGACCGCCAACAGCGACAACGGCCTCTTCCAGTACAACGAGGTGTCGGGGGGCAACACCACCAGCGACGGCCAGTCGTACGACGTCGACCACTCGACCAAGGGCACGACCTTCCAGTACAACCTCTCCCACGACAACGACGGCGGCTTCTTCCTCCTCTGCCCGTACGACACACCGGTCTCGGACTTCGTCATCCGGGACAACATCTCGATCAACGACCGCACCCGCACGTTCCAGGTCTGCTCGGGCCAGATCGACAACGGCCAGATCTACAACAACACCATCAGCGTGGGCAGCGGACTGAGCCCGGTGTTCCTCACCGAGTCCACCTCCGCGACTCTCGATCTGGCCTTCACCGACAACATCGTGCGGAAGACCGGCAGCGGTTCCGTCAGCTGGAACTTCTCCGATTCCAACGTCACCTTCGACCACAACGCCTTCTACGGCGTAACCGCACCGACCGGCGCCACCAACACGGTGACCACGGCCCCGGGCCTCGTCGCCCCCGGCACCCGCGACCCCCACGGCTACCGCCTGATCACGGGATACGGCACGCTCGGCACCGGCGCGGTCGTCTCCGGCAACGGGGGACTGGACTACTACGGCAACACGGTCTCGGCCACGGCCGCCCCGAACATCGGCGCGTACAACGGAGGCGGTACGACCACTCCCGTACTGACCGACCTCTTCGACACCCTCTCGTCCAGCTGGACGGTGACCGGTACGGCATCCGCCACCGCCGACCCGTCGGGCGACCTCGGCAACTCCGCGAAGCTCACGGGGACTTCGGCCCTCACCCGGGCAGTCGGCGGCACCACCACGCGCCGCGTCTCCGCCCTCGTGCGCTCCGACTCCGCGTCGGCGCCCGTGGTCGTCGAGGTCCTCGACTCCGCGGGCACGGTGGTGGCCACCGCCGCGCAGTCCGACACCACGGCCGGTGAATGGCACCGCGTGGAGCTGTCCGCGCCGTCGACGGCCACGACGGTGCGGGTGCGGGCGACGTCGAGCGGGGCGTCGTACGTGGATGACGTGATCGTGCAGCCCGTCGGCTGACGCGCCGAAGGTCCCGGCCGCTGGGAGGGGGCCGAGACCTTCGCCGTTGTCCGCCGGTCAGTACGCCGTCGTCTGCGACCGCAGATAGTCCTTCAGGAAGGTGTACTTGGCGTCGGTGTCCGCTGCGGGGAGGGGCGCGAAGTGGTCGCCGAGCTCCATCGACTGCGGCTTCGCCGAGCGCAGGGCGGGCCAGTCGGGCAGGGACTGGCGGCCGCCGTGGCTGTTGGGGTTACCGGTTGCCGCGAAGTTCGCCACGTACGAGGAGGTGGTGTCGGCGATCGCGTAGTCCTCCTCGGTCCAGGGCCGGTCAGTGCCGTAGAGGTTGCCGAAGAGGTAGTACTTCTCCGCACCGTGATACGCGCCCGCACCGTTCGCGGGCTCGATCGGGTTGGTGGTGTCCGAGCCCGGGGGAACGTGGGTCCACCAGTAGTTGTAGACCGGGCTCCGGTTCCCGGCGGTCTCCTTGAACTGCGTGCCCCACAGGAGCGTGGAGACGCGTTCCTCGTCCCGCGCGTAGTTGTTGTACTGCTGTGCCGCCTCCGCGTCGGTGGCGGCCGGGTAGAGCGCGAGGAAGTCCGCCGCCCGGTCGCCGAACGTGGACGCGGCGTATGCCTGGAACTGGGCGACCGTCATCGTGAGGGTCGGCGAGGCGCCGTTCTCGTCCTTGTTGTTGCCGGTGAGGACCGGGACGTCGTACTCGGATCCGGAAACCATCGCGTCCGTGTACGTCGTCGGCAGTACGTAACCGTCGAGGACGTTCCCGAAGGTGGTGCCGGCGGCCGGGGCGCCGGACGCGTAGACCTTCGAGACGATCTCGTCCGCGGTCAGCGCCCGCAGGCCGGCGGTCGAGGAGGCGCCCATGTACGCGGCGAACGCGGTGCCGTTCGCCTCGGCGGTGGCCAACGGCGCGTATCCGCCCGCCACATGGCCGAGCGTCGGGTCCTTGGTGTACTGGACCCCGGCCGCGAGGAGAGCCCGGTGATACAGACCCCGGGCGAGCCGCGAGATCATGAGGATGTTGACGAACGACGAGCCGTGCGACCAGCCGCCAATCGTCACCCGGTCCGGGTCACCGCCGAACGCGGCGATGTTCTGCTTGATCCACTTCAGCACCGCCACGGTGTCCTGCACGCCCCAGTTGCCGGAGCCGCCGTGTCCGGACTCCGCGCTCAGCCCGGGGTGGGCGAGGTTGCCGAAGGCGCCGACGCGGTGGTTGTAGGTGACGACGACCGTGCCCTTGGCCGCCAGGTTGGCGCCGTCGTAGACCGGCTGCGAGGCCCACATGGCGCTGTTGCGCCCGCCGTAGATCCAGACGAAGACCGGGCGGCGCTCGCGCGAAGAGGCCGCTCCCGTCCAGATGTTGAGGTTCAGGCAGTCCTCGCTCAGCGCAGGCACCTTGTCGGCGGCGATGCCCGTGACGGGCTGCGGGCAGGCGGCGCCCCAGGTGTCCGCCTTGCGGACGCCCTTCCAGGACGGGGCCGGCTGCGGCGGACGCCAGCGATTGACGCCGGCGGTGGTGGCGGCGTAGGGGATGCCCTTGTAGACGGTGACGCCGTCGAGGGCGGCCGGGGCGCCGGTCACCAGACCGGACTCCGTGCGCACCGGCCGGTCGGCGTCGAGCTCGGAACTCCTGGAACTCTCGGGGCTGTTGGAACCTTGAGAACTCTTGGAGGCGGCCGAGGCGGGGGCGGTCTCCAGGCCGCCGAGCAGCGCGGCACCGGCCGCGGCACCGGCGGTGCGGCCGAGGAAGCCGCGGCGGCCGAGCTCGGTCGCGGCGGGGGTGGGGGGTTGGACGTCACGCAAGCTCACAGAGTCTCCCGGTCGGCAGAGGGGATGAACGATTCGCGTGCACGGCGCTGTGCGCGGGCCCGCCTGCGAATGAGTCGCCTCATGCTGTGCCGGGTCTCAGGGGTCGACAAGAATCACGGCAGCAACTCACAGTGTTCAACCGGGGAACTTAGGTTGCATGCCACACGGGTTGACAGTTCAGATGGTGAAGGCGCAGGGGCTTCAGGGCGCTCAGACACACCGGGTGGACCCGCCGGAGGAGCGGAAGAGCGGGGTCCACCCGGTCGCTGCGTGCCGGTCAGGCTGTGTGCCGGTCAGCAGCCCGACTTGTAGAAGTACTTGCTGACCGCCGGTTCGTTCATGTTGGCCTTGGTGATGGCGACCATGTTGGTGCCGACCGACTTGCTGACGGTCTTGCCCTCGAAGGCAGCGGCGAGCTGGTCGACGGCCTCCTTGCCGATCGCCGCCGGATCCTGGGCGACCAGGACCTGGAGGGTGCCCGCCTTGAGCGCGGCGATCTCGTCGGGCTCGGCGTCGAAGGCGGCGACCTTCACGGTGCCCTGCTTGCCGGCCTGCTTGAGGCCGGTGGCGATACCCTGGCCGGTGTTGGTGTTGCCCGCGAAGACGCCCCCCAGATCGGGGTGGGCCGCCAGCGTCGACTGGATCTGGGAGGCGGCGGTGGCCGGCAGGTCGTTGTCGTAGAGGGTGGGCAGCAGCTTGATCTTCGGGTACTTGGCCATCTCCTCGGTGAAGCCCTTGATCCGGGCGTCGGTGGTGGAGACGCCGGGCTTGACGCTGATCACGATGGCCGAGCCCTTCTCGTTCATCAGCTTGGCCAGCGCGTCGGCGGCCACCCGTCCGCCCTTCTCGTTGTCGGACGAGATGCGGGTGATGCCGATCGACGAGTCGGTGACCGTGGTGTCCACCAGGGCGACCTTGGTCCCGGACGACTGGATCTGCTTGAGCGACGGGGTGAGCGCGGCGGTGTCGACCGGAGAGATCATCAGCCCGTCGGGCCGGGCCGCCGCGACGGAGTCGAGGAGGGGACGCTGGACCGACACGTCCCACTGCGCGGAACCGTCGGCGGTGAAGTCCATGCCCTTGGCCTTGGCCTCCGTCTGCGCGGCGCAGGTCATGGTGATGTAGAAGGGATCGCTCTTCACGCCGGTGATCAGCCTGACCTTCTTGCCGGCGGCGCCGCCGGCCGACCCCGAACTTCCGCTGTCGCTCGACGAGCTGCATGCGGCGGCACCGGCGAGGGCCAGTACAGTGCTCGCGGCGACCAGGACCCTGCGCTTGCTGCGAATGCTCGGCATAACGGTGTTCTCCTTAGCGTGGGCTTGCTGTTTCGGCACACGTGGGGTGTGGGAGGGGGCAGGGGTGGTCATGCGCGCTCTCGGGTTCTCCTGCGCATCTGGTCGATGTAGACGGCCGCGACCAGCACGACGCCCACCGCCACGTCCTGCCAGTACTGCTGGACGCCGATGACGATCAGTCCGGTGGTGAGCACGGCGGGGATGAACACGCCGATCACGGTGCCCACCACCGATCCGCGCCCGCCGAACAGGCTGGTGCCGCCGAGGACCACCGCGGTGATCACCTTCAGGTTGTCGGTGGAGTGCCCGGCGATGGATGTCGTGCCGTAGGAGGCCAGCCACATCACCGCGCCCAGTCCGGCCAGCAGGCCCATCAGCCCGTACACCTTGATCAGGTGCCGCCCCACCGGGATGCCCGCGCGGCGTACGGCGGTCGGGTTGGAGCCGATCGCCAGGGTGTAGTTGCCGAACCTCGTACCGCCGAGGAGCGCGCCGAACAGGGCGGTGACCACCGCGGCGAGGATCACCATCCACGGGATGCCGAGCACTTTGCCGAAGCCGAGGCTGTTCTGCAGGTGGGCGGCGGACGCACCGGCCGGATCCTGGCCGCCTGTGGCGAGTTCGGCCAGCCCCAGCGCCGCGCCCAGACCGCCGAGCGTCACGATGAGCGGGGGCACCTTCCCGGTCGCCACCACCGCTCCCTGCAACGCGCCCCAAACGGTGCCGACGGCAAGAGCGATCAGGACGCAGACCGCGACCGTGCCCCAGCCGGCGGTGGGCCCGCCGTGGTGGACGTTGTATTCGCCCGCGGCCACCGCGGCCAGGACCAGGACCGAGCCGATCGACAGGTCGATGCCCGCGGTGATGATCACGTACGTCATGCCGACACCGAGAACCACGTAGATGGCCGCGTTGACGGCGATCTGCGTGAGGTTGTACGTGGTGAAGAACTTGCCGGGAGCGGCGATGGTGAAGAACGCGACCAGCGCCATGAGGATCAGAAAAGTCCACAGTTCACTGATCGAGGCAGCCCGGCGCAGCCACGGGGGTACGGCGATCTTTCCGTCGGCGGATCGGTGCGGATCCCGCACCGGCGCGGCCGACTGGATGTCCTGGCTGTCGGCGGTCATCGCCCGTCCTCCGATTCCGTAGGCTCCGTCGATTCCGTCGCACCGGCTGGGTCTGCCGGGCCTGCCGGGCCGGAGGCTCCGTTCGTCGGCGCGGTGCCGTCCAGCGATCCGGTCATGGCCCCGACGAGTTCCTCGATCGTGGTGTCGGCCGCGGTGAACGAGGCGACCCGTCGGCCCAGCCGCAGCACCTCGACCCGGTCCGCAACCGACAGCACCTCGGGCATGTTGTGGCTGATCAGCACCACGCAGATGCCCTGGTCGGCGACCCTCCGCACGGTCTCCAGGACGCGGGCGCGCTGCACGACACCCAGAGCGGCGGTCGGCTCGTCCATGAAGATGACCTTGTTGGCGAACGCGACCGCCCGCGCCACGGCCACGGACTGACGCTGGCCTCCCGACAACGTTGTCACAGCTGCCGTCACGTCCTTGAGTTCGACGCCGAGTTCGGCGAACGCCTTGACCGCCCGCCGTCGCATCGCGGGTCGGTCGAGGACGCCCAGGCGGCCGAGGATGCCACCGCGGACAAGTTCTCTGCCGAGGTACAGATTGGCCGCCGCGTCCAGATCGGGCGCCAGTGAAAGATCCTGGTAGACGGTCTCAACGCCGTGGCGCTGCGCCTCCATTGGCCCGCTGAACCGGACCGACGCCCCGTCCAGGCGGACTTCGCCGCCGTCAGGGGCGATCACGCCCGAAAGGACGTTCACCAAAGTCGACTTGCCGGCGCCGTTGTCGCCGATCAGCGCTACGACCTCTCCGGGGTACGCCGTGAAATCGGCGCCCTGGAGCGCCTGGACATGGCCGAAACGCTTGACCACGCCGTGTGCCGTGAGAAGTGGTTCCCTTGCAGAGGCCATGTGGTGCCTTCGGGTTGGTATCGTTAACAGCTCGTCGATTCTGGGAGGCCCGTGGGTGGGCGTCAAGGGTCGGGTACGAACGGGAAGTTGCGCGGACACCTTCGGTGCGTCACTCCCGGTCGCACCGGCTGAGATCTGGGAGGACGCGGCGTGGCCACGCGGCCCAGGATGAAAGACGTAGCCGCGGAAGCGGGCGTCAGCGTGATGACGGTGTCCCGGGTCGTCAACGGCGATGCGGGTGTGGCGCCTTTGACCGCCGCGCGAGTGGAGGCCGCGGTCCGCAAGCTGGGCTACCAGCGCGACGACGTGGCCCGACAGCTGCGCCGCACCGATCAGTTGAGCCAGACCATCGGGCTGATGGTCGACAACGTCGCCGACCCCTTCATGGCCGCCGTCGCGTCGGCCGCCGAGGACGTCGCCCGCCAGCGCGGCAGCATGGTGCTCATCGGCTCCAGCCGTGCCGACGTCCGCCGGGAACAGGAGGTCATCGAGACCTTCACCGCTCGCCGCGTCGACGGACTGATCCTCATCCCGGCCGCGGGCAGCCACCGCTTCCTGCGCTCGGCCCAGGCACAGGGGACCAAGATCGTGTGCGTGGACAGGGCGGCACCCGGCCTGGACGCGGACGCCGTGGTGGTGGACAACTTCGGCGCGGTGAAGGAGGCCGTCCACCACCTGATCGCGCACGGCCACCGCCGCATCGCCTACGTCGGCGACAAGCCGGAGATCTGGACCTTCGGCGAACGCCACCGGGGCTACCGGGCCGCGCTGGAGGCCGCGGGCATCGACGCGGACCCGGCGATCGTCCGGCACGGACTGAGGTCGGGCCCGGAAGCCGCCCGGGCCGTCACCCAGATCCTCTCCTCGCCCGAGCCCCCCACGGCGATACTGGCCGGCAACGAAGTCCTCGCGTTCGGGGTGCTGGCCGTCCTGCCCCCCGACATTGCGTTTCTCAGCTTCGACGACTTCGCCCTGGCCGCGCAGCTGACTCCGCCGGTCACCGTCATCGCCCAGGACCCGGTCGCGCTCGCGACGAGCGCCGCTCATCTCCTGTTCGCCCGCATCCACGGGGACACGTCCCCGCCCCGCACCGTCGTCATGCCCACCGAACTGATCCCGCGAGGGTCGGGGGAGATACCGGGGCCCCACGCGCCGTACGGGCGTTGAAGTCGATGGGGAAGCAGGGCGGGGCGACTTGGGGGAGATCCGCGACAAGAGCTTGGGGGAGTCCGAGACAAGAGGACCGGGGAGCACGGTAATTCGGTGGCACCCCGGTCCGGATGTCTCTATCTTGAGTGTCGTTCGCACGGCGGCGGTGGCTGCCGCTGTCTGCCGAGTGAGGAAGGGGAGGTGTGACCGTGATGACTGTCTCTGTGATGGGCGCTGCCCGCATCCCGAAGTTCATCAAGTCCACCTCCGTGGCCGCCGGCTGACCTTCCTCTTCCTACGCGCCGAAGCGCGCGTGCCGGGGCCGCCCTTGTGAAGGGTCTCCCTTGACTTCCAGCTCTGCCTTTTCTGTCTCTTCTGTCTCTTCCGCGCTCGCTCCCTATGGCTGGGACGACGCATGGGCGGACGAGTTCGCCCCGTACGCCTCCGAAGGGCTGATCGCCGGACGCGTGATCCGGGTCGACCGCGGTCAGTGCGACGTGGTCACCGCCGACGGGGTCATGCGTGCGGACACCGCGTTCGTGACGCCGCACGATCCGCTGCGGGTCGTGTGCACCGGTGACTGGGTCGCCGTCGAACCCGCGGGCAACCCGCGCTATGTACGGACGTATCTGCCGCGCCGTACCGCCTTCGTGCGCTCCACCTCCTCCAAGCGGTCAGAGGGGCAGATCCTCGCCGCCAACGTCGACTACGCGGTCGTGGCCGTGTCGCTCGCCGTGGAACTCGACCTCGGCCGCATCGAACGCTTCCTCGCCCTGGCCTGGGAGTCCGGTGCGCAGCCGGTGGTCGTGCTCAGCAAGGCCGACCTCGTGCCGGACGCGGTGACGCTCGGGTATCTCGTCCAGGACGTCGAGACGACGGCGCCGGGTGTGGCGGTGCTGCCGGTCAGCTCCACGACCGGGGAGGGCCTTGATGTCCTTGAGGCCGTCCTCGCCGGGGGTACGTCCGTGCTCCTCGGGCAGTCCGGGGCCGGCAAGTCCACCCTCGCCAACGCGTTGCTCGGTGAGGACGTCATGGATGTGCAGGCCACGCGCGACATGGACGGCAAGGGACGGCACACCACGACCACCCGCAACCTTCTCGCCCTGCCGGGCGGCGGTGTCCTCATCGACACGCCGGGGCTGCGCGGTGTCGGTCTCTGGGATGCCGAGACCGGGGTCGGGCAGGTCTTCTCCGAGATCGAGGAGCTTGCCGCCGATTGCCGCTTCCATGACTGCGCGCATGTCGCGGAGCCCGGGTGCGCTGTGATCGCGGCCGCTGAGTCCGGTGCGCTTCCGGAACGCCGGCTTGAGAGTTACCGCAAGCTGCTGAGGGAGAACCAGCGGATCGTTGCCAAGACCGATGCGCGGGTGCGGGCCGAGATTCGGCGGGACTGGAAGCGGAAGGGGGCGGAGGGGCGGGCCGCGATGGAGGCCAAGCGGGGACGTTGGCACCAGGCCTGAGCACGGGCTTCTTTCGCCCCCGCCGCCCCTACCCGTCCCATCCCTACCTGGGGGCTGCGCCCCCAGACCCCCCGGGTTGTTCGTCGGCTGCGGGTGGGTGGGGGCTGGTCGCGCAGTTCCCCGCGCCCCTGAGGGCTCGGGGCTGCGCCCCGTCGCCCCCGGCCCGCCCCCGGTCTTTCGTCTTTAGGGGCGCGGGGAACTGCGCGACCAGCCCCCACCGGCCCGCAGCCAAAGAACAACGCGATGTCCGATTTCCGCCAGCCCAGCGGCAGGCGACCCCGCACAATGGATGGTGTGATCGTCGAAGACACCAGATACGAGGCCGTGCGGAGCCGGGACGCCCGGTTCGACGGGGAGTTCTTCTTCGCCGTCGAGACGACGGGGATCTACTGCAGGCCGAGCTGCCCCGCGGTGACGCCGAAGCGGCAGAACGTGCGGTTCTACGCGACGGCCGCCGCGGCGCAGAGCTCGGGTTTCCGGGCCTGCCGCAGATGCCGCCCGGACGCCGCGCCGGGCTCGGCGGAGTGGAATGTACGGGCCGACGTGGTCGGTCGGGCGATGCGTCTGATCGGTGACGGCGTCGTCGACCGCGAGGGTGTCGGAGGCCTCGCGGGGCGCCTCGGGTACAGCGCCCGCCAGGTGCAGCGGCAGCTGACCGCGGAGGTCGGCGCGGGCCCCGTGGCGCTGGCCCGCGCTCAGCGTGCCCATACCGCTCGGGTACTGCTCCAGACCACCGGCCTCCCGATCACGCAGATCGCGTTCGCGGCCGGGTTCGCCAGCGTGCGGCAGTTCAACGACACGATCCGCGCGGTGTACGCGTCGACACCGAGCGAGCTGCGCGCCGCCGCCCCGCGCACCGGCGCGGGTGCCCGGCGCGCGGCCACTCCCACCGCCGGGATCCCGCTTCGGCTCGCCTATCGGGGGCCGTATCAGACCACCGCCGTCTTCGACCTTCTCGCCGGCGAGGCGATCGCCGGGGTCGAGGACGTCGGCGGCACCCGCGGGCGCCGTATGTACCGGCGCACACTCCGGCTCCCGTACGGCACGGGAATCGTGGCGGTGGACGAGCGCCCGGGCGGCGGCACGGGCCGGTCCGCGGCCGGGCGCGCGCCCGTCGGAGCCGGCGCCGCACACCCCGGTGGCTGGCTCGACGCCCGGCTGCATCTCACCGATCTCCGGGATCTGACCACCGCCGTGCAGCGGCTGCGCCGGCTGTTCGATCTCGACGCCGATCCGTATGCCGTCGACGAGCGGCTGGGGGCAGATCCGCGGCTGGGGCCGCTGGTCGTGGCGCGTCCGGGGCTGCGTTCGCCGGGCGCCGCCGATCCGGACGAGCTGGCGGTGCGTGCGCTGGTGGGGCAGGCGGAGGCCGAGCGGCTGGTGGCGCGGTACGGGAAGGTGCTGGACGCCCCGTGCGGCACGCTCACCCATGTGTTCCCGGAAGCGGCCGTGCTCGCGGAGGCGGAGCCGGACGGCACCCTCGGTGCGCTGACCGCCGCCCTCGCCGACGGCACCCTGCGGCTCGACGCGGGCGCCGACCGCGACGACGCCCAGGAGGCGCTGCTCGCGCTGCCCGGCATGGACGCGGGCACCGCCGCGGTCATTCGTACCCGGGCGCTCGGCGACCCGGATGTGGCACCGCCCGGCGAGGGCGTTCCGGATACCTGGCGCCCGTGGCGGTCCTACGCGGTACAACACCTCGGGGCGGCAGGGGAGTTGGAGGGGAGCGGTTCGAACTGGTCCCGCGAGTCCCGCGAGTCCCGCTAATCCCGCGGTGACGGCAACACGCGCGGCTCGATGCGCTCCTCGACCGCCGAGTCCCCCTCGCGCCTGACCACGTACGCGCCCTTGCCCGGTATCTCCGTGACTGCCTCGACGAGTTCGGTGCCCCGGTACACCAGCCCCACCCCGTCGTCCGTGCAGTGGGTGACGGGCAGCGTGCCGTCGGCGACGAGCCGGTGGACCAGGGGGCGGCGGCCCTGGTCGCTGTCGTAGTGGACGCCGTTGCCGTACGGCAGATATCCGAGCCCGTCGGTGAGCGGGCGCAGTTCGGGTCCGAAGGAGTCCGTGGTGCCGCCCTGGAACCAGCAGATCGACCCGGCGCTCACCCCGCTGAGCACGACCCCGGCCTCCCACGCGCGCCGGAAGACCGCGTCGAGTCCGTGGACACGCCATACGGCGAGCAGGTTCGCCGCCGAGCCGCCCATGACCCAGACGACGTCCTGTTCGAGTACCGAGCTCTCGATGTCCTTGAGGTTCGGCATGGGGAAGAGGTGGAGGGGGGTGAGGTCGAAACCGGCCACGCGGGCCGCCTCGCTCATCCGGGTGGTGAAGTGTTCGGCGTCGCCGATCGCCGTGCCGACGTACAGGACGCGGGGGCGACGCCCTTGGACGTCGGCCAGGTCCACGGCGTGGTGGACGAGCGCGTCGAAGGTCACCCGGGTCCGGTCTCCGAGGCGGTGACCACCCGAAGTGGCCAGGATGGTGGGTTCCGTGGCGGTCATGGTCGGTGACCCTACCAAGCCGTCGACGACTCCTGATCTTCGCCACCTTGCGCGGTCGCCGTCCACGATTTCTGATCTCCGCCACCCTTTAATGGCCGTCACCTTCAATGGCCGCCACCTTCAACGGCCGTCGTTCACACGGCCGTTCAGTCCTCCATCCCCCAGCTGTGGATCCGCTTCGGGTGGATGCGGATCAGCTCCTCGCTGAAGTGCGGACCCAACTCATGAGGTCCCGTGAGGAGTTCGGCCTCACCCCGGATGTCGATACCCCGTACCTTCCACGGCCGGACACTGACGATGTCGTCGACGACCAGGGCGACCTTCGGGTTCTTCAGCAGGTTGCGCCACTTCTTCGTGGCGCCCATCGAGTAGCCGCCGATCAGGATCGTCCCGTCCTCCTGCGGGAAGAAGCCGACCGGGTTCGCCTGTGGCTGTCCCTGGGGGTCGACGGTGGCCAGCCGTCCCAGCCGCTGCGACTTCAGGTACGCACGCTCGGCCTCGCTGAATTCGGTCATGACAGCAGCCAAACACTCCCGGGCCCGCACCGCATCGGGTCCTGGTCCTAGGTCCAGGGGAGGAGCGGGGTCCCGTAGGGGTGCGGCCAATGGTGTGACAGTGCGTTGCGGGGGCCGGCGGGCAGGGAAGCCATGCCCCCATGACCCGCGCGATCAAGGTCCGGTACGTCCTCGCCACCCTGGTGACCACCGTGATTCTCACCCCGCCGACCGCGATCGCCGACGCGGAGTCCGCGCCCGTGGACCGTACCGCCACCGCGCAGACCTGGACCGGCACGTGGGAGGCCGCCGCCTCCGGCACCACCCCCGCGCTGCCCGGCGCCTCGCTCCGCAATGTCGTGCACACCAGCGTCGGCGGCCGCGCCGCACGCGTCCGCATCTCCAACCGGCTCGGCACGAGACCGCTCCAACTCGGCGCCGTCACCCTCGCGTTGCAGCAGCCGGGCGCGCCGGGGAGCCCGAGGGCCGTCGCGGGCTCGATGCGTACGGTCACGTTCGCCGGCGCCGGGTCCGTGACGATTCCCGCCGGCAGAGACCTGGTCAGCGATTCCGTCGCTGTCCCTGTCCCCGCCGACTCCAACCTCCTGATCTCGCTGCACACCCCCGCCGACTCGGGCCCGGCGACCTACCACCGTTCCGCCCTCCAGGCCAACTTCCTTGCCCGCAAGGGAAATCGGACCGCCCAGGAAAGCGGCACCGCGTACACCGCGACGCTCGGCAACTGGTACTACGTGACCGGCGTCGACGTACTCGGCGCACCGGCCGTGGGTAGCGTGGTCGCGCTCGGCGACTCCCTCACCGACGGCACCGGCTCGACGTTCAGCGCCAACCACCGCTGGCCCGACCGGCTCGCCGACCGCCTCCGCGGCCTCCCGCCGTACCGCAGACTCGGCGTCCTCAACGCGGGAATCGCCGGAAACCGCGTCCTGCTCGAAGGCCGCGGCCCCAGCGCCCTGTCCCGCCTCGACGCCGATGTCCTCTCCCGCACCGGCGTACGCGCGGTGATCGTGATGGAGGGCATCAACGACATCAAGGGCACGCCGGAGCAGAGGGACCCGGGCACGCTGGAGGACGCGTACCGCGGCATCGTGCGCCACGCCCACGCCCGCGGCATCCGCGTCATCGGCGCCACGATCACTCCGTACGGCGGCCACCAGGCGTATACGCGGGCCCGCGAGGCCGTACGGCAGGCCGTCAACGCCGTCATCCGCACGCGCGGTCTCTTCGACGAGGTCGCGGACTTCGACGCCACCGTCCGCGACCCGTCCCACCCGAACCGCATCCTCCCCGCCTACGACCCCGGCGACCACCTCCACTTCAACGACGCGGGCATGAAGGCGCTGGCCGACACCATCGACCTGACGACCCTCGCCCCCGAGGAGACGCGCTAGGCGGGCAGCCCCCACCTGGGCGCCGGCTCGTTCGCCGGCACGGGCGCGACGGTGAGGTCCGGGCGGTCGCCCTTCGCCGTGATCAGCGCCGACTCGCCCTTCCGCAGGGCCACTTGGATCACCCCGCCGCCTGTCTCCTCGTACCGCAGCGGCCGCCCCCGCCCGTCCCGCACATCGACCGTTCCCGCGATGCCATGCCGTACGACACAGGGCGCGCCCGCCTCGCTGACCAGCCGGACCCAGCGGGTGACCCCGCCCTCGCGTACCGCGCTGAGCAGAAAGGCACCCTGCGTGCGGAAGTTGTGGACCGTCAGGTCCGCCCAGGCGGCGGGCAGCGCCGGGAAGACGCGGACGACGCCACCCCACGACTGGCAGACCATGTCGTGCAGGGACTGGGCGGCCGAGAGCGGGGTCTCGATGACCGGGCCCGACTCCTTGTACATGGTGTTGGCCTGGATGAAGCGGGTCATCAGCTCGCCGAGGTACTGGAGTGCGTCCTCGCCCTTGCCGAGCAGCGCGGACATCGACGCGGCGCCGGTGAAGGTATAGCCCTGGAGCGCGCCCTCGAAGCCGACCCAGTGCGCCAACGACCTTTCGATCAGGGCCCGTTCGTCGGGGGTGCGGCCCGTCAGCTCGTACAGCGGGTACACCGCGAGCAGATGCGAGTAGTGGCGGTGCGACTTCGCGAAGGGAATGTCCGCGCCGATCATGAAGCCGTTCGCGTCGGTCGGATACGCCACCCGCTTGGCCAGTACCTCCCGCCAGCCCGGCGCCAACTCGTCGTCGATGCCGAGGAGTTCGGCCGACTCCAGCAGGGTCCGGCAGCCCCAGGTCAGCAGCATCAGGTCGTAGTTGCAGTCGCGGGTGTTGCCGCCGTACTCGGGCGAGAAGGTGGCCGGGAGGTGCAGTCTGCTGTCCGTACCCGGCTCCAGGAAGTGCAGGTAGTAGTTGACCGCCTTGCGGAGGAGGGGGAAGAGGACGTCGCGGAGGATCGACTCGTCCATGGTGTGGCGGTAGCTGAGCCAGACGTTGTGCAGCGCCCAAGTGAGGTTGCCGACCTCGGGGGTTGGAGGGTCCTGGCCCGGGATACCGACGCCGTAGCCGGTGAGAGTGCCCGCCGCGCCGTTGACGAGCTGCGGGTCCGTGGTACGCGGGATGCCGAGCGAGTCGGCACGGTACCCGGACGACACCTCCTTCGACAGATTGTCCCGGAACTCGCTCAACGCCCTGGTCACCGCGTCGAGTTCGAGATGATTCGAGCCGTGGATCAGCCAGTACTCCAGCTGCACGTTGAGGTTCCACCACGTGTTGGGCCACGGCGTGGACTCCAGCCAGGGACCGCTGGTGGCCATCACGGGCGCGTCCCGGCGGGCGGCCGCAGCCGTCTTGTACAGCTGGATCCAGTAGAAGCGCTGGATGCGCGCGTCGGGGAGGGAGAGGAAGCTCTTGCGGAAGTAGGCGTGCCACCAGTCGCGATGGGTCCGCGCCAGCCGGTCGTACGGTGACGCCGATGCCTCGCGCACGGCGGCGAGCGCCCGGCCCAGCGCCGTGGACCTCGGGTACGAGTGCGCGACGTGGACGTACAGCGTCCGTGTCGCGCCCTGTGTCCGCTCCCGCCACGCCGTCACGTGCTGTCCGCCCGACAGCAGGGTCTGTACGGCGGCGGAGACGCCGTCGTGCTCGGCGACCTCGGCGGGCGGGTTGCCCCGGTAGCCCTCCGGCAGCGGTTTGAAGGCGGCGCGCGGGCTGATCGCGTCCGCCGGATGGAACACCCACCGGAAGTCGCGCTCGCCCTCGCTCGGTGTCACCTCCACGGCGAGGACCGAGCGGGAGTTGTGCACCAGGGCGCGGAACGTGAGCGTGCCCCGGTCCGTGGTCAGCGTGCCGGTCAGCTCGGCGTCGCGCAGCCCGAGGCGCCAGTCCAGACCGGTGATGACGCCCACCGGTTCCAGCGTGAAGTGGCCGATGGGCAGGCGCGCGAGCCCGAAGAGCGAGCCGAACTCGGGGCGGTGGTCCTGCACCTCGGAGTGCTGCACATTGAAGCGCACGGCGCTGGTCTCGGCGCCCGGCTCGGCGTAGATCCCCGAGCCGAGGAAGCCGTTGCCGAGGTACGGACCCTCGTACCAGGTCGTCGGCATGCGCTGCCAGACCAGATCGGCGTCGTCGAGGACCGTCTTCCAGGGGTCCGCGTCGGGCTGCGCGCCCGCGGAGGCCTGCGCGGGTACGCCCGCGGCGAGCAGCGCCCCTCCCAGGGCCGTTCCGGTGGCGAGGACGGTACGTCTGGACGGGCTGGGCATGCGGGTGCCTCCAGGCGGCTCAGGCGAGTGCGATTCATCGGAGCTATCCCGCGATGCAACGTAGAGAAGAGGTTTCGGATCGTCAATATGACGAGAGAGATCCGATGTGTTGACTTGCTGGAGTCAGTCCCTGGAAACGCTGGGGCTCAGCCTGCTGAAACGCCGGTGGCTCAGCCCCAGATCACCGCCCCCAGCCACGCCCCCATGATCAGCAGACAGGCGAACAGCTCCGTCAGCACGCTCCACCCGCCCGCCCGCATCACCGTCCGCACCGCCGCCTTCGCCCGCCCGTGCCCGCCCAGGCGCAGCCGCTCGTAGAGATAGATCCCGGCGAGGAAGCCGGGTATCGCGCCGATCACCGGCAGCAGAAGGAAACCGAGCAGCGCCCCGGCCCCGGCGTACACCGCCATTCGGGGGGTCGCGCCGCTCTCCCGCAGTCGTCGGGGCGGCAGCCCCCAGCGGATGGCCTGGGCCAGCAGCAGGACGGCGGTCGCGCCCACCAGCACGCCCCAGGAGAGGGCCTGCGGGTCGCTCAGGGCCCACCACAGGACCGCGGCCCAGACGAGCCACGACCCCGGCACGCCGGGCACCAGTACTCCGGCCAGGCCGACCACGATCACCACGCCGACCAGCAGGAGTTCCCACACTCCCATCTGCCCAGGGTGACTGAGCGGGCGGGAAACCGCAGGTCAGTCCCGCGCCACCCAGGCCCGCTCGTACGCGTGCCAGCCCAGCTGCAACCGGGTCGTCACGCCCGTCAGCTCCATGAGCCGCTTCACCCGGCGCTGCACGGTCCTGAGGCCGAGGTCCAGCTGCTTGGCGACGCTGGCGTCGGTCAGCCCGGCGAGGAGAAGGGAGAGGATCTCCAGGTCGATGCCGTCCGGCCCGTCCGGTTCCTGCTCCGTCACGCCGCGGCTGCCGAGCCGCAGCGGCAGTGCATCGTGCCAGACCGACTCGAACAGCCCCGACAGCAGTTCCAGCAGCCCGCTGGCGTGCACGACCAGCGCGGCGGGCTCCGCGGTGTGCGAGGTGAGCGGGACCATGGCGAGCGTCCGGTCGGCGATCACCAGCTTGGTCGGCACCTGGTCCACGACCCGCACCTGCTCGTCCCGGCCGAGCGCGGCGGACAGCTCGGTGATCCCGCCCGGCATGTCGAGGACGGCCCGCTCGACGACCACGCGGTAGCCGACGCCCCGCCCGGCCGCCTGTTCCTCCGCGACGTTGTCCGTCCCGGAGACGACCAGCGGGTTTCCGGTGACCAGCGCGCACACCTCGTCGCTCGCGCCGAGCTGGAGCTGGAGGAAGCGCTGCGCGACCGCCGCCGCGCCGATCACCACCTCGACCAGGTCGTGCACCGCGGGCTCGGCCGCCGCCGCCCGGTACTCCTCGGCGAGCAGCGCGGCCGCCAGCTCCGCCTTCTCCAGCTCGTGCCGCTGCTGGGTGAGCAGCGCGCCGAGGGCGACCCCGGGCGGCGCCGCGACCCAGCGCCCGGGCCGGGCCGACGACTGGGCGGCGAGACCGTGCCGCTCAAGGCGGCGCAGGGCGCGCTCCGTGTCGTACTCGCCGAGCGTGAGCCGCCGCGCGAGATCGGGCACGTCGGCGGCGCCCACGGACACCAGCGCCCGATACGCCGACTCGTGCGTCTCGTCCAGACCTATCGCTCCGAGCATGCGGCGACATCCCTCCCCAAGGATCCGTCCTGGCCGGTCGGTGGCGTCCGTGGCGGAAAACAGCCACGGCGCAAACCCGCCTTGGCACATCATCGCCGCACCCCCCGCCCCTCTGACAAGCTCACGCCACCGCAGCATCAACCACCGCCCGTAATGCCCCGCTTGGGTCTGCCTTGGCCTGCGCGGATACAGGTCGCATCGGCCCACGCGGACGCGGGCGGAACGATCTTGGGGACTGGGATTTTGGGGAAAGCGACCGTGCGTACCGTGCTGGGCGCGGCGACCGCCGCCGTCCTGGCCGTCACGACCGCCGTGCCCGCAGGGGCCGCGCACGACACGCGGGGGCCACTGACCGGCAGCGAGGCCACCGCCTCGGGTGCCGTCGTCACCCTCGTCACCGGTGACCGCGTCCTGGTGACGAGGGGCGGGGCCACCGCCCTGCCCGGTGAGGACGGCACCACTCCCTTCACCCAGACCCGCCAGTCCGGCAAGGACCTGTACGTCCATCCCGAGGGCGCCGTCGCGGCCATCGCCGCCGGCCGCGTCGACGAGGAACTCTTCGGCGAACGTGGCTTCCCCTCTGGGGTGTTCACGTCCCGGCCGACGACTCCTCGTACGAACTCACCCTCACCACGATGAAGTTCGGTTCGCGGGTCTGGAACCGGTCAGCGGATCACGCTGACCGCGACCGGGCACGCCGGGTACACGCCCGGCACGCTCACCTCGGTGCGGTTGTCGTACTCGTACGACGGTGGTGAGACCTGGACGCAGGCCGAGACCGCTCAGCGCGGCGGCCGGTGGACCGCGACCGTGAATCACAGCGGAGCCAAAGGGAAGCAGGTCACACTCAGGGCCGAACTGACCGATTCCAACGGCAACTCGGTCGTCCAGACCGTGACCAGGGCCTACGACGTGCGCTAGGTCCCGGTCACCCCGGCGCCGCCGGGCGGTTCTCCCGTGGGGGGTGGGACCGCCCGGCGGTCCGCTTTTCGGAACGGCCGCTCTCGTACCACCGTTCGACGCTTCACCCGACACGCCGTTCGAGATCCAGTCCCCTGGCCGGTTTTTCCGGATGCCCCGTTTTCATCCGGCTCCTGAGGTGGACAATTAGGGGCATGAGCCAGCAGGGGGAGAAGCCCACCGGTCACGAGGACGACTGGTGGGGGCAGTTGTACGACGACTCCACCGAGGACACGGGGCCCGCGGCCGTGGCCGATTCCCTGGACGACCGGTTCGCGTCGGCCGCGGGGACGATGGGACTCGGGCCGGCCCCGGGGTCCGCCCCGGGGCAGGCAGCGGGACCGGGCTCCGTCCGGCGACCCGACGCGCCCGAGCCCGAGCCCGATGTCCCGCCTCCGCCGGAGCGGCCTCCCGCGGTGAAGGACTCGACTCCCGCCCGGCCCGAACAGCCTCCCGCCGTACCGGAGCAGCGCGGTGGTCTCACCCGGCGGCTCGCCCCCTGGGAGCCCCCGCCCGACCGGCCACCGGCGCCCGCCACCTTCCCGCCCGGGCCGACACCGCCGGGGTTCCGCACACAGGAGCCCAGGAGCGGCACGCCGCAGGAGCCGCTGAGCCGTACGCCCTCCCCGGAGTCACCCGTCGCCGCCGTGCCCGCGTCGAGGGCCCCGGTGGACGTGCCGCCGGCCCCCGTGCCGCCCCCCGCCGCGGCCCCGGGCGACACCCTGCCCATCACCCCGTCCGACGCCCGGCCCCCGCAACCGGCCGTCACCCCGCAGGACACCGCACCCCCCGCCCGGCAGGACGCCCCACCCTCCGCCCCGGAGGCTGTTCCACCCCGCCACTCCACCCTCTCCGTCGCCCACCAGCCGCCCGCCGTCGACTACGTCGGCTCGGGCCCGCCCACCTACGACGCCGAACCCACCGCGCTCCCGCCCGCCGACCCGGACGACCTCGACGACCTGGTCGCCGACACCGTGCTGGACGGCGCGCGCTACGGAACCAGCACTCTGCGCGCCGTGTCCGTGCGCGGGGACTCCGCGCGGTACCGGGGCGAGCCACGCCGGGACTCGCTGCTCACCGCCCGGTTCGGGACCGGGGAGCAGGCGCTGGTGCTCGTCGCGATGGCGACCGGCGCCCGGGCCACGCCGGACGCGCACCGGGCGGCCGCCGAGGCGTGCCAGTGGATCGGGCGGGCCGTGGGCCGCAGCCACGCACGACTGGCCGAGGACATCCGGGCCGCCCGGCGCGGGGACCTGAAGTCGGGGCTGCACCGGCTCACCGACCGCAGCCTCGGCAAGCTGCGCGCGACCGCGGCCGAGCAGGGCATCGAACCCGAGGAGTACACCGCCAGCCTGCGCTGCCTGCTGCTCCCGGCCGATCCGGAGTGCCGTACGCGCGTCTTCTTCGGCGTCGGCACGGGCGGCCTGTTCCGGCTGCGGGACGGCGAGTGGCAGGACATCGAGCCCCGGGCCGCGGAGGCCACCGGAGAGGCCGTCGTCGGTTTCGGATCGCTGCCCCACGAGACGCCCGAGGGCGACCGGCTCACCATGGACCTGGGCATCACGACGCCGCCGAGCCCGTACGAACCGGCTCCCGAACCGCCCCGCGACCCCTTCCGCTTCCGTGCCTCCGTCGCCCGCCCGGGTGACACGCTCCTGCTCTGCACCGGCGGTCTGGCGGACCCGCTGCGCGGCGAACCCGAACTGGCCGGGCATCTGACCACGCGGTGGTCGGCGGGGGAACCGCCCGGCCTCGCCGCGTTCCTCGCGGACACCCTCGTGCGGGTCAAGGGGTACGCGGACGATCGGACGGCCGCGGCCGTTTGGGAGGCGTAACCCCGCTCCCTGTGAATTCATGGATCCAAGGGATGGAGATCCAAGGATCGCGAAGAGGTGCGTGAAGCATGGCCAAGCAGAACGTCGCCGAACAGTTTGTCGACATCCTCGTCCGCGCGGGCGTCAAGCGCCTGTACGGAGTCGTCGGCGACAGCCTGAACCCGGTCGTCGACGCCATCCGGCGCAACTCCGCCATCGACTGGATCCACGTCCGGCACGAGGAGACCGCCGCCTTCGCCGCGGGCGCGGAGGCCCAGATCACCGGCAAGCTCACGGCCTGCGCCGGCTCCTGCGGCCCCGGCAACCTCCACCTCATCAACGGCCTGTACGACGCCCACCGCTCCATGGCCCCGGTCCTCGCCCTCGCCTCGCACATCCCCTCCAGCGAGATCGGCCTCGGGTACTTCCAGGAGACCCACCCCGACCAGCTCTTCCGCGAGTGCAGCCACTACAGCGAACTGATCTCCCACCCGAAGCAGATGCCGAGGCTGCTGCAGACGGCTATCCAGCACGCCGTCGGGCAGAGCGGCGTCAGCGTCGTCTCCCTCCCCGGTGACATCGCCTCCGAGCCCGCCCCGGACAAGCCCGCCGAGACCGCCCTCGTCACCTCCCGGCCCAGCGTCCGCCCCGGCGACGCCGAGATCGACAAACTCGTCGCGATGATCGACGAGGCCGAGAAGGTCACGCTCTTCTGCGGCAGCGGCACCGCGGGCGCACACGCCGAGGTGATGGAGTTCGCCGAGAAGATCAAGTCCCCGGTCGGGCACGCGCTGCGGGGCAAGGAGTGGATCCAGTACGACAACCCGTTCGACGTCGGCATGAGCGGACTGCTCGGCTACGGCGCCGCCTACGAAGCCACCCACGAGTGCGATCTGCTGATCCTGCTCGGCACCGATTTCCCGTACAACGCCTTCCTGCCCGACGACGTCAAGATCGTCCAGGTCGATGTGCGACCCGAGCGCCTGGGCCGCCGCTCCAAGCTGGACCTGGCGGTCTGGGGCGATGTGTTGGAGACCCTGCGCTGTCTGACCCCGCGCGTGCAGCCCAAGCAGAACCGGCGCTTCCTCGACAAGATGCTGAAGAAGCACGCGGACGCGCTCGAAGGAGTCATCAAGGCCTACACGCGGAAGGTCGAGAAGCACGTCCCGATCCATCCCGAGTACGTCGCCTCCGTGCTCGACGAACTCGCCGACGATGACGCGGTGTTCACCGTGGACACGGGTATGTGCAATGTCTGGGCGGCCCGCTACATTTCGCCCAACGGCCGCCGCCGGGTGATCGGTTCGTTCTCGCACGGTTCGATGGCGAACGCGCTGCCGATGGCGATCGGCGCCCAGTTCACCGACCGGAACCGGCAGGTCGTCTCGATGTCGGGCGACGGCGGATTCGCCATGCTGATGGGCGACTTCCTCACCCTCGTCCAGTACGACCTGCCGGTGAAGGTCGTCCTCTTCAACAACTCCGCCCTGAGCATGGTCGAGTTGGAGATGCTGGTGGCCGGGCTGCCCTCGTACGGGACGACGAACAAGAACCCCGACTTCGCGGCCGTCGCCCGGGCCTGCGGGGCGCACGGCATCCGGGTCGAGAAGCCCAGGCAGCTCGCGGGCGCCCTGAAGGACGCCTTCAGCCACAAGGGCCCCGCCCTCGTCGACATCGTCACCGACCCGAACGCCCTGTCCATCCCGCCGAAGATCAGCGCGGAGATGGTGACGGGCTTCGCGTTGTCCGCGTCGAAGATGGTGCTGGACGGGGGAGTCGGCCGCATGGTGCAGATGGCCCGCTCCAATCTGCGGAACGTGCCGCGGCCCTAGAACTCCACCCACATGGAGCGTCCTCGTCGAGTACGGCGAGATCGGCAGTCGCCCATGGGCAGATGGGCCGATCGCCCGCGGTCAGCACGTCCCCGGGGGACATAGGCTCGAAGCCGTGCACGACCGCCGGGTCGGCGGCCGCTTCCAGCAGCAGCCGCAGGGTCTCGCCTGCCCTCGCGGGCGCCGCGACGGTCAGATGCCGGATGCGCGGGTGAACGCCCTTGAGGGGGACGCCCGCGGCGTCGTACAGAGCCCCTGCGCCTGGAAACCGGGGCCGTCACCCGTGAACCCGGGGCGGAACCAACTCGTCGACCTGGGCTTTCCGCAGACCGTGCCGGTCGTGAAGGGTTCGTACGCGATCCCCAACGTCTGGTCCACGGACACCGGTTCGCCGGGTACGTGCCGCACGGGGAGCATCAGCGGCACCGGGTCGGAGTACGGCCCGCGGCGCAGAAACCGCCGTAGCGCGCGCTCCAAGTGCCCCTCCGCCGGCGAACGGTCGTCGTGCAGGGCGGCTCCCCGGTGCTCGGACGGCTGTGTCCGGGGTTTCACTTCCCCATGGAGTTGCCGCGCATCCGCGGCCGCCCGGCGGGTGGTTGACGATTCGACATGACTGTCACGTGCCCTACGGGGCATGGATCCCCGTGAACGTGTTCGAGCAGGAGGGGAACCGACATCGGCGTGCAGGCGGGGGTCATGAAGAGGCAGGTACGAGGAGGTGGTCCCATGGCCATGGGGGCCTCCTCAGCGAAGGCGGCGGAGGAAGAGGCCGACAGGGCGACGGACCAGCCGGACGGCGCACAGCTCAGGCGCAGGCTCGGCAGGGCGGACCTGCGGGCGGTGCCCGAGGCCCGTAAGGCACTGAGGGAACTGTTACGGCACTGGGGGAAGCCGGGAAGGTCCGAGATAGCCGAGCTGCTGACCAGCGAGCTCGTCACCAACGCACTCATACACACCGACCACGACGCGGTACTGACGGCCACCGTCGGACCCCGCGGACTCCGCGTGGAAGTAAGGGACTTCGTGGGACGCAGGCCCAGACTGCGGGTACCGAACGCCGACGACGGTACGCACGGCAGAGGCCTCGTTCTCGTACAGTCCCTCGCGGACGCGTGGGGCGTACGGGCACACGGCGTGGGCAAGGCGGTGTGGTTCGAACTGGACGGCGGCGCGGTGTAGGTAACCACCGCGCCGCCGTAGTCCTGTCCGGGCCCGGCCGGAGAGATCCGGCCGGGACACCCGGGCTGGGGATCAGGTCCGAGCCTGGGCCTCAGGCATCACGCCTCAGGTCTCTCAGCCGAACTGCCGCTCAAGGTCCTTGAGCTTGCGCTCCAGGGAGTCGAGCCGGGGCAGAGCCATCGTGTCGTCCTCCGCGGTGAGGTCGACGGTGATGGGCTCAGTGCTCTTGCGGACGGGGGTAAGGGACGGCCGTGAGCGTACGGGCAGTTGCTCCGCGGTAGATATGGCAGGCTCCGCGGAAGCCTGGGCGGGAGCCCGCTCCACGGTCGTCTCAAGCTCCCGACGGGCGCCTCCGCGGCCCGGCAGGCCCCGGTGACCGCGGCTGAGCGCCTTGAGGTGCGCCCGCTCGACCCGCTCCTCGTTCCGGCGGCGCAGACGGGTCTGCTCCTTCTGCCGCTTGTCCTCGCGCACCTCGTCCACGGCCTCGTCGAGGGTGCGGACGTTCTCAAGCAGCATCAACGACCAGGCGCTGTACGTCTCACGGGGCGCGCGCAGCCAGCGGACGATGCGGATCTGCGGCAGCGGGCGCGGAACCAGGCCCTGCTCACGCAGCGCGGCACGGCGGGTCTGCTTCAGGGCGCGGTCGAAGAGCACCGCGGCCGACATCGACATGCCGGCGAAGAACTGCGGAGCGCCCGCGTGGTCGATGCCCCGCGGCGCGTGCACCCAGTTGAACCAGGCCGCGGCACTGGCGAACGTCCATACGAGTATCCGGGAGCCGAGTGCCGCGTCGCCGTGGCTGGCCTCGCGCACCGCGAGGACGGAGCAGAACATGGCCGCGCCGTCCAGGCCGAACGGAACCAGGTACTCCCAGCCGTCGGAGAGGCCGAGGTTCTGCTGGCCGAAGCCGACCAGGCCGTGGAAGGAGAGTGCCGCGGCGACGGCGGCGCAGCAGAACAGCAGCACATAGGAAGCCGTGCCGTAGAGGGCCTCCTTGCGCCTGCGGCGCTCCTCGCTGCGCTCCCACGAGTCGTCGCTGCTCGCGCTCTCCCCGGACCGCTTGCCGCGCGCGAGCACAGCCACCGCCGCCAGCAGGCCCAGGAGCAAAACGGCGCCCGGAAGCAGCCAGTTCAGCGATATATCGGTCAGTCTCATCTGGGGTCCCTTGCATTGGGATAGGGCGTAACGCCCGCCATAGTGGCCCAAACCCGTCGGCCCTCAGGGGGTTTCGGGGCAAGAGGCCGCCAAGGGAGTGCAAGGGGATGCGCAGGGCGACTTTCTGCTCGAACTGCCGCGCGAGGGACGGGAGTTGAGTGCGAATAAGATTACCCGTACGGATGGTTCCACGGAAAGTTCCTGCGACAAGTGAGGAAATTGTGAATCGCCTGTAATCCGCAGGGGGTCTCAGTCTGTGGTGATCTTAGGGCACGTACGGCCCGGCTCGTGACCACGGCCGCCCTTCGCGGGCTGCCTCAACTGGCTGCGGAGGCCATCAACTTGGTCACACGGTCCGCGTCGCAGGTGCGCGGGCAGGTGGCGCAGGTGTCCTCGGGGCGCACGGTGTAGAAGAGGCAGCAGCTCGCCCGGTCGCGGGTCGGCAGGGACTCCCCGTTCGGACCCGTGAGTTCGCGGAAGGCGGCGGAACCGGCGTACGGCCGGGTCGCCCCCGGCAGCAGCAGCTCCAGCTCGCGCATCGCGCGCCGCTCCTCGCCGAGCAGATGGGCGACGTACCAGAGGCCCTCGACGACCTCGTCGGTCGCCATGCCCCACAGGGCCCGGCCACGCCGCCGCATGCGCGGGCCGAAGCCGCCCAGGACCGGCTCCAGGTGCTCGGCCACGGCGGCCCGCACCTCCGCCCGCAGTGCCTCCTCGTCCGGTACGACCCGGGCGCCGGGCAGGGCGGCCGCCGGATCGTCGGGCAGACAGGCGAAGGCGGTGGCGCGGACGGCCATACGGCCGAGGGTGCGCTCGTATGTGACGTGCTCCACAGGGAAGCGGGGTACGCGACGCTGGAGGAACCAGGGAGCGGTGATCAGCAGGCAGGCGGGCCAGGCGTAACGGTGCAGCCCGAAGCTGGCCACGACATCCGGCCGCGCCCGCTGCCCGTAGTCCCGGATCACCTGCGCCTCGTCCCAGGCGAGAAACGCGTCGAGGTCGGCCCCGCCCTCCGCGAGCCCGGCGGCGGCGACCCAGCCGCCGTCCCGTGGCGCCGCTTCCCCGTGTCCCAGCTCCATGACGCTCAGCCCGGGAAAGACCTCGGTCAGCTGGGCGTACGCGTCCGTGACGGCCGAGGGGGCCGGGCATGCGCCGGTGCCGGCCGGGGTGCCCGAGGGCAGGGCGGGAGCGGGCATGGGGGACCATCGCTTCACGATCGTTAGCAGGTTAGGCTTACCTTACCCATATTTCTGGATGTTTGAACTGAGGCCATGTGCGCCTATGGTGCTTGACGGACGGGTAACAACCGCCGCAATGACCCCCAAGTACCACCAAGCCGGAGGAGGACCCCGTGGAGCAGGCCGGTCCGCGCAGCGCGCACGGCTCCGCCGGGGCGGGGGTCCCGGACATCCGTACGGCAGCCGTTCGGGTGCCCGCACAGCCACAGGCCTCGGACATGGACCGGAAGCGGGGCGTCGGCTCCGGAGGTACCGGGACCGGAGCCGGTGCCGGGGCCACGGCTCGCGGTGAGCACACGCACAGTGAGACGCCCATCCCGCGCCCCCGCACCGAGGTCGCCCGCCCCGTCGTGCAGCGTGCCTCCGTGCGCGGGCAGATCCTCGACGCCCTGCGTACCGCGCTCGTCGCGGGAGAGCTCGCCCCCGGAGCGGTGTACTCGGCGCCCGCGCTCGGCGAGCGCTTCGGGGTGTCCGCGACGCCTGTACGGGAGGCGATGCAGCAGCTCGCGCTGGAGGGCGCCGTCGAGGTCGTCCCCAACCGGGGGTTCCGCGTCATCGAGCGCGGCACACGGGAGCTGGCCGAACTCGCCGAGATCCGGGCCCTGATCGAAGTCCCCGTGATGCTGCGCCTCGCCTGCACCGTGCCCGCCGCCCGCTGGGCCGAGCTGCGCCCGCTCGCCGAGGCGACGGTACGGGCCGCGACCTCGGGCTGCCGCGCGACCTACGCCGAGTCCGACCGGGCCTTCCACCGTGCGGTGCTCGCCCTCGCCGGCAACGCCCAGCTGGTGCAGATCGCGGACGACCTGCACCGCCGCGCCCAGTGGCCGCTCGTCGGCGGCCCCGTCTCCCGCGGCCGCGCCGACCTGGTGGCCGACGCCGCCGAACACACCGCCCTCCTGGACGCCTTGATCGCCGAGGACCTGACGGTCGTGCAGTCCCTGGTGCGGGAGCACTTCACCGGCGCGTGCTGAGCTTGCTCCCCGGCCTCGGGGCCGGGCACCCGAAAAACGCGTATCGCCGCAGGTGGCGGCGCGTCTAGCCTGTGGGCCATGCATCAGGACCGAAGACGCGAGCGGCGGTCGGCCCGCCGCGCGGAGACGGTACGGACCCGGCGCCGGGAAGCTCCGGCCCTGGCGGTCGCGGGGGCCGATGTCGTCCTCGTCGGGTACTTCTCCGCCAAGCAGAAGGACTTCGCCGCGCTCATGGACTCGGCGGCAGCGGAGATGACAGCGCGCGGCGCACGGGTCGTGGGCCGGATCATCCAGCGGCGCGGCGTCTCGGGCGGCGGAGCCAAGAAGATGGCCCTGCCGTATTCCAGGCGGACTCTCCTGAGCCCGGGAAAGGCCTGCGAGGTGGCCGAGGCCTGCGAACGGACCGATGCCGACGCGGCGGTGTTCCTGACACCTCTGACCACTCTGACTGATCGTCAAGCAGAGCTGCTGACCACGCTGTTCGGCTGCCCCGTGGTGAGTCTCGGCGAAATCCTCGCAGCGGACGGTCTCGGAGACGGCCACTGAAGCCGCGGGTACGTGCCCTTCCGCTCACCCGTGTCACGGACCCGTACGGTCCACGCAACACACCCCGACACCGGGAACCCGGCCCGCCCCGCCCGCGTGCCCCTGGATACACGGCGAGAGCCGGACCGAACCCGGGGGAGATTCCGATGCCCGACCCGTCCTGGATGGCACAGCAGCAGGCCCAACAGGCCGCCCAGCAGGCCCAGCAGATCCACCAGAACAACGTGCGCCACCACCGCCACATGCACGACATGGCCCGCATCCACGGCGGCACACCCCAGATGCACCGCCCCATGCCGTACAGCGGAAGCCGAGGCGGCAGCCTGCGCGGCTTCCTGACGCTCCTGGTGATCGCGGCCGTAGTCGTCTACGTGGCCCACGACCCAGAACTCCGCACCACCGTCACGACGTTCGCCCGCGATCTGTTGACACGCGTCCAGAGCAACTAACGGTTCTTGTGAACCCCGGCTCGTGCAGCGCCCCGTCAGGGGCGCGGGGAACTGCGCGACCAGCCCAAAGCAACCCGCAGCCGCCCACTATGAACGGCCCCCCGAGCTCTCAGGCGCTCGCCGCAGGCGGAGCCAACTGCTGAGCCAGCCACGTAGGCACACCCCCAAGCAACCGAAACAACCGCCCAGCCTCCGCCCGCAACCGAGACGCCTCAGGCTCAACCTCCGCATCCGCCAACGACGCCAACGCCGGAGCAGTCCCCACGAGATACCCCAACTCCTCCCGAATCCGCAGCGATTCGGCAAACCCGTGCCGCGCCTCAGCCAACTCCCCGTCCCGCAGCGCGAGTCCAGCAAGATGCCGCCAAGTGAACGACAGCAACAACGGATCCCCCTGAGCGACCGCACCCGCATGAGCCCGCCGATACGCCGCCCGCGCGGCTTGCGGCGACCGCGCGAGATTCTCGGCGAGCAGCCCACGCCGGAAGTCAAGGAGGGCCCGCCCGGGCGCGCCCGGCGTGATCAGCGCCGCCGCCCGCCCGAGCGCGGCGCGCGCCTCGTCCGCCCGGTCACGCACGCCGAGCAGCGTGGCCGCGTACGCCAGTTGCCCCCGCTCACAGGCCGCCGCGCCCCGCTCGTCGTCGCTCTGGGCCACCGCCTCCGCCGTGCGCAGCGCGTCCTCCGCCTCGGCCCAGCCCTGCTCGGTGTACAGACACCGTTCGACGAGGAGTGAGGCTCGCTGGAGCGACGCTCCCGCCGTGTGCGGCTGGAGCAGTGCCGCCGCGTCGGCCCAGCAGGCGCGCGAGCGCAGCCGCCATACCGCGGTCTGGAGTGGATCGTCCCCTGCAGTCGTTCCGGAACCAGACATGGCGGTATGCGCCACGTTGCCCTCCCCGAGCACGCCATTGAGCTGTTGAGTGGTGGCATCTCAGCACGGATCACGGGGCCCGGCCAAGGGGGCGGGTGAAGGATTTCACAAAGTCGTGGGACACCGGCGGCACTTGGGGAGTCCGGGGCCGCCGGGCCCGCGACCTCAGCTCATGCGCAATGCCAGGAAGAAATCGAGCTTGTCCTCCAGGCGCGACAGGTCCCGACTCGTCAACTGCTCGATACGGCCCACCCGGTAGCGCAGCGTGTTGACGTGCAGGTGCAGCCGCGTGGCGCACCGCGTCCACGAGCCGTCGCAGTCCAGGAACGCCTCCAGGGTGGGGATCAGCTCGGCACGGTGACGGCGGTCGTAGTCCCGGAGCGGGTCCAGGAGCCGTGCGGTGAAGGCGCGGCGTACGTCGTCCGGCACGAACGGCAGCAGCAGTACGTGCGAGGCCAGCTCCTGGTGCCCGGCCGCGCAGACCCGGCCCGGACGTGCCCCGGCGACCCGGCGTGCGTGCCGGGCCTCCTCCAGCGCGCCGCGCAGCCCCTCCGCCGAGTGCACGGCGGCGCTGACGCCGAGCGTGAGCCGCCCGTCGTCGTTCAGGCCGGCCGAGAGCGGGGCCCGTACGGCCTCCAGAAGCGTGTCGGCGAGCAGGCCCGACTCGGAGCCGTCGTGCTCCGCCGAGACCGCCGGAAGGGGTACGAGAGCGATCGCCTCGTCACCCGTGTGGGCGACGGCGATACGGTCGGAGTGCTCCGGTCCCGCCGACAGCGGGTCGACGAGGATCTCCTCCAGCAGCGACTGGGCGACCGGACCGCCCTCGATCTCGCCGCCCTCCCACTCGACGCGGGCCACCACGACCTGCCAGTGCGGCGCGGCGCCGAGGCCCGGCAGCAGCACCGGCGCGGCCACCCGCAGCCGCGCCGCGATCTCGGCGGGCGCGGCGCCGGTCTGCACCAGCTCCAGAACCTCCTGCGCGAGCCGCCGCCGCACCGTGCGTGCCGCGTCCCGTCGGTCCCGCTCGACCGCGATCAGCTGGGTGACACCCTGGAGCAGGTCGAGTCGCTCCTCGGGCCAGTCCCCGGCATCCGCCTCGACGGCGAGCACCCAGTCGGAGAGCACCGTCTCGCGCACGTCCCGGGACGCGCCCGTGGAGCGCCCGGACGAGCGGACCGGGAAGAGCGAGTACGGCGTCGTGCCGACCGTCACCCGGTGCGGGCCCCGCCGTCCGGTGCGCGCCGCCGCCAGGTGCTCGGCGGCCAGCTTGGCGCACACGTCCGCGGGCAGCGCGCCCCCCTCGGCCTTGGAGCCCGCGATGGGCCGTCCGGTGGGCGAGAGGACCCAGGCCCGCAGGTCCAGGTCGGTGCCGAGCAGATCCAGGACCACGTCCGGGCCGCCGCCGGCCGGACCGGAGGTCATCATCCGCCGGTGGCGGTCCACCACGGCGGCCAGGTCTCCGGCGCGCTCGCCCGAGACCTGCCGTACGACGTGTTCGGTGATCGTCGCGAAGGCCACCCGCTCGTTCACCGCGAACAGCGGCAGCCGGTGCCGGACGCAGGCCTGGATCAGGTCGTCCGGCACATCGCCCAGCTCCGCCTCACCGGCGGCGAGGGCCGCGACCCCGGCGCCCGCGAGGATGCGTACGAAGGGCTCGGAGTCCGCGGCGTCGTGCCGCCAGGCGAGGCCGGTGAGGACCAGCTCGCCGCCCGAGAGGTAGCGGCTGGGGTCCTTGAGGTCCGTGGTCATCACACCGCGTACGGTGCGGTCCAGCTCGTCCTCGCCGCCGAGCAGCCGCAGGCCCAGCGCGTCGGTGTCCAGCAGTGCGCGCAGCCGCATTCTCGTCGCCGCCGTTCTTTGTCTCGAAATCTACGATGGATCTGTGGGATCTGGGAGCGGATCCCCCCGCGAGTGGGTCTGGCGAGCCGTACCGGTCGGGCTCCCGGGCTGTGACCTGGCTCTCAAGGGCTGTGACTGACGTTTCCCCAGGAAAACGAGGAGGTTACTGATGACCTCCGTTCATACGAATCTACAAGATGCGCGCGCTGGCCAGCCAACTCCTTCATGGTTTCGGTGACTGACCCCGGTGCGGGACGGCGCTGTGTACTGGCGTCAATCCGCGTTAACAACTCATGAACGAGCCGGGCCCGCCGCACACGATCTGGCTTGATCAGAACGACTCACGATACGAATGAAGAGAGCCACTCATGGACTTCCTTCGCCCCGCCAGCTGGGAGGAGGCGCTCGCCGCCAAGGCTGAGCACCCCACCGCTGTGCCGATTGCGGGTGGCACCGATGTGATGGTCGAGATCAATTTCGACCACCGCCGGCCCGAGTACCTCCTGGATCTGAACCGCATCGGCGAGCTGAGCGAGTGGGAGGTCGGCGAGGAGAGCGTGCGCCTGGGCGCCTCCGTTCCGTACACCGGGATCATGGAGAACCTGCGCGGCGAACTGCCCGGCCTGGCCCTCGCCTCCCACACCGTGGCCTCCCCGCAGATCCGCAACCGCGGCGGCGTCGGCGGCAACCTCGGCACCGCCTCCCCGGCCGGTGACGCCCACCCCGCGCTTCTCGCGGCGGGCGCCGAGGTCGAGGTCGAGTCCGTACGCGGCTCGCGGCTGATCCCGATCGACGAGTTCTACACCGGCGTGAAGCGCAACGCGCTCGCGGCCGACGAGCTGATCAGGGCCGTACACATCAAGAAGGCGGACGGCCCGCAGCAGTACTCGAAGGTCGGCACCCGCAATGCCATGGTCATCGCGGTCTGCGCCTTCGGCCTGGCGCTGCACCCCTCGTCGCGCACGGTCCGCACCGGCATCGGCTCGGCCGCGCCGACCCCGGTCCGCGCCAAGGCCGCCGAGGAGTTCCTGAACGCGGCGCTCGAAGAGGGCGGCTTCTGGGACAACGGCAAGATCATCACCCCGTCGGTCGCCAAGCAGTTCGCGGACCTGTGCTCCGCCGCCTGCAACCCGATCGACGACGTCCGGGGCACGGCGAGCTACCGCCGGCACGCGGTCGGCATCATGGCCCGCCGCACGCTGACCTGGACCTGGGAGTCGTACCGCGGCACCGCCGCCCGCACGGAGGGAGTCGCGTAATGCGCGTCAATTTCACGGTCAACGGCCGCAAGCAGGAAGCCGACGACGTGTGGGAGGGCGAGTCCCTTCTGTACGTGCTGCGTGAGCGCATGGGCCTGCCCGGTTCCAAGAACGCCTGCGAGCAGGGCGAGTGCGGTTCCTGCACGGTCCGTCTCGACGGTGTGCCGGTGTGTTCGTGTCTGGTCGCGGCCGGTCAGGTCGAGGGCCGCGAGGTCGTCACCGTCGAAGGTCTCGCGGACTTCGCCAAGCAGCGCGCGGAGCACGGCGGTTGTGCCACGGGTGCCTGCGGTACGTCCGGGAAATCGGGCACGACGCTCGACGAGGCCAAGCAGTGGGCCGCCAAGGGCCACGACTCGCAGACCGGCGAGGGCGGCGAACTGTCGCCCATCCAGCAGGCGTTCATCGACGCCGGCGCCGTCCAGTGCGGCTTCTGCACCCCGGGTCTCCTGGTGGCCGCGGACGAGATGCTGGAGCGCACCCCCAACCCGACCGACGCGGACATCCGCGAGGCGCTCTCGGGCAACCTGTGCCGCTGCACGGGCTACGAGAAGATCATGGACGCGGTCCGCCTTGCGGCCGCCCGGCAGTCCGAGGCGGTCTGACCATGGGTACGACTGGTACGCCCACCAACATCACGCAGGGCTCCAAGACCAAGGGCGGCATCGGCGAGTCGACGCTCCGCCCGGACGGCACCCTCAAGGTCACCGGCGAGTTCGCGTACTCGTCCGACATGTGGCACGAGGACATGCTCTGGGGCCAGATCCTGCGCTCCACGGTCGCCCACGCGGAGATCGTCTCGATCGACACCTCCGAGGCCCTCGCACAGCCCGGCGTCTACGCCGTCATGACGTACGACGACCTGCCCACCGAGGTGAAGAACTACGGCCTGGAGATCCAGGACACCCCGGTCCTCGCGCACGGCAAGGTACGCCACCACGGTGAGCCGGTCGCGATCGTCGCCGCCGACCATCCGGAGACCGCGCGCCGTGCCGCCGCCAAGATCAAGGTGGAGTACAGGGAGCTGCCGGTCATCACGGACGAGGCGTCCGCGACCGCGCCCGACGCGATCCTGATCCACGAGGGCCGCGACGACCACCACATCGGTCACGTCCCGCACCCGAACATCGTGCACCGTCAGCCGATCATCCGCGGCGACGTCGAAGAGGCCGCCAAGAAGGCCGACTTCATCGTCAAGGGCGAGTACACCTTCGGCATGCAGGACCAGGCCTTCCTCGGCCCCGAGTCCGGTCTCGCCGTGCCGTCGGAGGACGGCGGTGTGGAGCTGTACATCGCCACCCAGTGGCTGCACTCGGACCTCAAGCAGATCGCGCCCGTCCTCGGCCTGCCCGAGGACAAGGTCCGCATGACGCTCTCCGGCGTCGGCGGCGCGTTCGGCGGCCGCGAGGACCTGTCGATGCAGATCCACGCCTGCCTGCTGGCGCTCCGCACCGGCAAGCCGGTCAAGATCGTCTACAACCGTTTCGAGTCCTTCTTCGGGCACGTCCACCGTCACCCCGCCAAGCTCTACTACGAGCACGGCGCGACCAAGGACGGCAAGCTCACCCACCTGAAGGCCCGGATCGTCCTGGACGGCGGCGCGTACGCCTCCGCCTCCCCGGCGGTCGTCGGCAACGCGTCCTCGCTCGGCGCCGGCCCGTACGTCGTCGACAACGTCGACATCGAGGCCATCGCCCTCTACACCAACAACCCGCCCTGCGGCGCCATGCGCGGCTTCGGCGCGGTCCAGGCGTGCTTCGCCTACGAGGCACAGATGGACAAGCTCGCCGACAAGCTGGGCATGGACCGGGTCGCCTTCCGTCAGCTCAACGCGATGGAGCAGGGCACGCTCCTGCCGACCGGGCAGGCCGTCGACTCGCCGGCCCCGGTCGCCGAACTCCTGCGCCGCGTCAAGGCGATGCCGATGCCGCCGGAGCAGCAGTGGCTCGCGGCCGGCGAGGCCGCCGACGTACGGCAGCTGCCGGGCGGCCTCTCCAACACCACCCACGGCGAAGGCGTCGTACGCGGTGTCGGCTACGCGGTCGGCATCAAGAACGTCGGCTTCTCCGAGGGCTTCGACGACTACTCGACCGCCAAGGTTCGTATGGAGGTCGTGGGCGGCGAGCCCGTCGCGACCGTCCACACGGCCATGGCGGAGGTCGGCCAGGGCGGCGTCACCGTCCACGCGCAGATCGCCCGCACCGAGCTGGGCGTCACCCAGGTGACGATCCACCCGGCCGACACGCAGGTGGGCAGCGCCGGTTCGACGTCCGCGTCGCGTCAGACGTACGTCACCGGTGGCGCCGTCAAGAACTCCTGCGAGCTGGTGCGCGAGAAGGTCCTGGAGATCGGCCGCCGCAAGTTCGGTACGTACCACCCCGCCTGGGCCACCGCCGAACTCCTCCTGGAGGGCGGCAAGGTCGTCACCGACGGCGGCGAGGTCCTCGCCGACCTGGTGGACGTTCTCGAAGGCGAGGCCGTCGAGATCGAGGCCGAGTGGCGGCACCGTCCGACGGAGCCCTTCGATCTGCGCACCGGCCAGGGCTTCGGCCACGTCCAGTACACCTTCGCCGCGCACCGCGCGGTGGTCGAGGTGGACACCGAGCTGGGCCTGGTCAAGGTCATCGAGCTGGCCTGTGCCCAGGACGTCGGCAAGGCGCTCAACCCGCTGTCCGTCATCGGCCAGATCCAGGGTGGCACCACCCAGGGCCTCGGCGTGGCGGTCATGGAGGAGATCATCGTCGACCCCAAGACGGCCAAGGTCAGGAACCCGTCCTTCACGGACTACCTGATCCCCACCATCCTCGACACGCCGACCATCCCCGTCGATGTGCTCGAACTCGCCGACGACCACGCCCCGTACGGGCTCCGTGGCATCGGCGAGGCCCCGACCCTCTCCTCGACTCCGGCCGTCCTCGCGGCGATCCGGAACGCGACGGGTCTGGAGCTCAACCGGACGCCGGTACGCCCCGAGCACCTCACGGGAACCGCGTAGGCACCGGACACATCTCTCCGGGCGGCGCCGGGAACGTCACACTTCGCCGCGCCGCCCGGAGTACTCAAGTACCGCACCGCTCACGGCACTTGACGCAACACCCTCAGTAGATCGCTCAATCCCTTAGTTCGTCTCGGGCCGTCCCCCGGGTCGTGCAGCCGAAGCACCTTCCCAAATCCCGTAGCCGATAGAGGCTCCGCGGGTGTCCCTGTGAACCTTGGGAGTAAGGCACATGACCCAGCAGTCACTGGAGCCGCAGACCGCCGCGGAGGACGCGGGCACGGGTAGCCGTGTCCCGGCCGGACGGTTGTGGCTCGACCGGTACTTTCACATATCCCAGCGGGGAAGCTCGATCGCGCGTGAGGTGCGCGGTGGCGTCACGACCTTCATGGCGATGGCGTACATCCTGCTGCTCAACCCCCTGATCCTGTCCGGCAAGGACGCGGCGGGGGACATGCTCGGCCAGAAGGCCCTGATCACCGCGACCGCGTTCGCGGCGGCCTTCACCACCCTTCTCATGGGCTTCGTCGGCAAGGTGCCGCTCGCCCTGGCCGCCGGACTCTCCGTCTCCGGTGTGCTCTCCTCGCAGGTCGCCCCGCAGATGACCTGGCCGCAGGCCATGGGCATGTGTGTGATGTACGGCGCGGTCATCATGCTCCTGGTCGTCACCGGCCTACGCGAGATGATCATGAACGCGATTCCGCTGGCGCTGAAGCATGCGATCACCATGGGGATCGGCCTCTTCATCGCGCTGATCGGCCTGGTGAAGGCCGGCTTCGTCCACCAGGGCAAGGCGACCCCGGTCACCCTCGGCCCCACCGGTGAACTCGCCGGCTGGCCGGTCCTGCTCTTCGCGGCGACCCTGCTGCTGATCTTCATGCTCCAGGCGCGCGGCGTCCCCGGCGCGATCCTCATCGGCATCGTCTCCGGCACGGTCCTCGCCGTCGTCCTCAACGGCCTCGGCGTCATCGACCCCAAGCAGTGGGCCAGCGGCGCTCCCGAACTGCACGGCAGCGCCGTCTCGATGCCGGACTTCTCGCTCTTCGGCAAGGTCGAGTTCGGCGGCTGGGGCCAGGTCGGCGCGATGACGGTCGGCATGATCGTCTTCACCCTCGTGCTCGCCGGGTTCTTCGACGCGATGGCCACCATCATCGGCGTCGGCACGGAGGCCAACCTGGCCGACGCGCAGGGCCGGATGCCGGGTCTGTCCAAGGCGCTGTTCATCGACGGCGCGGGCGGAGCGGTCGGCGGTGTGGCCGGTGCGTCCGGCCAGACGGTCTTCGTCGAATCGGCGACCGGCGTCGGCGAGGGCGCCCGCACGGGCCTCTCCTCGGTGATCACCGGCCTGTTCTTCGCGGCCTGTCTCTTCTTCACCCCGCTGACGGCGATCGTCCCCGGCGAGGTGGCGGCGGCGGCACTGGTGGTCATCGGCGCCATGATGATGATGAACGCCCGCCATGTGGACTGGGCCGACCGCGCCACGGCGATCCCCGTCTTCCTCACCGTGGTGATCATGCCGTTCACGTACTCCATCACGGCAGGAGTCGCGGCCGGCGTCATCAGCTACGTCGCCATCAAGATCGCCCAGGGCAAGGCCCGGGAGATCGGGGCGTTCATGTGGGGCCTGACGGCGATCTTCCTCGTCTTCTTCGCCCTGAACCCGATCGAGAGTTGGATGGGCGTCCACTGACGCTCAAGAATCCCGTACGCAACCGCTGTTAAGGAGACCGAGAGATGCTGGACATCGCCGAAGAGCTGCACCGGTGGGTCGAGCAGGGACGCGACTTCGCCGTGGCCACCGTGGTGGCCGTCGGCGGCAGCGCGCCCCGCCAGCCGGGCGCCGCCCTCGCCGTCGACTCCGACGGCACGGCGATCGGCTCGGTCTCCGGCGGTTGCGTGGAGGGCGCGGTCTACGAACTCTGCCAACAGGCGCTGGAGGACGGCGAAACCGTCCTGGAGCGCTTCGGCTACAGCGACGACGACGCCTTCGCGGTCGGCCTGACCTGCGGTGGCATCATCGACATCCTCGTCACCCCGGTCCGTTCCGGCGACCTCGCCCGCCCGGTGCTCGCGACGGCGCTGGCCGCCGCAGCGGGCGGCGAGGCGGCGGCCGTCGCACGGATAGTCTCGGGCCCGGGGGAGCTGATGGGCCGCGCCCTCGTCGTACGCCCCGACGGCTCGTACGACGGCGGCTTCGGCGCCCACCCCGAACTGGACCGCACGGTGGCGAGCGAGGCAGCCGCCTTCCTCGACGCCGGCCGCACCGGCACCCTGGAGATCGGAGAGCAGGGCTCTCGTTGCGGAGCACCGCTCACGGTGCTGGTGGAGTCCTCGGTTCCACCCCCGCGCATGATTGTCTTCGGCGCGATCGACTTCGCCTCGGCACTGGTCCGCATCGGCAAGTTCCTGGGCTACCGCGTCACGGTCTGCGACGCCCGCCCGGTCTTCGCCACGGCGGCCCGATTCCCGGACGCGGACGAGATCGTCGTCGAATGGCCGCACAAGTACCTGGAACGCACGGAGACCGACTCCCGGACGGTGCTCTGCGTCCTGACCCACGACGCCAAGTTCGACGTACCTCTGCTCCAGCTCGCGCTGCGGCTTCCGGTGGCGTACGTGGGCGCGATGGGGTCGCGCCGGACACACCTCGACCGGAACGACCGGCTGCGCGAAGTCGGCGTCACCGAGCTGGAGCTGGCGCGACTGCGCTCGCCCATCGGCCTCGACCTCGGCGCCCGGACGCCCGAGGAGACGGCGCTGTCGATCGCCTCGGAGATCGTCGCCAACCGGCGCGGGGGGAGCGGGGTCTCGCTCACGGGCGCGCACACCCCGATCCACCACGAGGGGGCGTCGGCGTCCGTGGGGCGGATCGGGTCGGTGGCCTGACCGCCGTAGGCATGAGGGAAGGGCCCGCCGCAGACCGTGGCGGGCCCTTCCCCTGTCCGCCGTCCGCGGCATTCGCATCCGCTGTATCCGTGTCATCTGTATTGACGCGAGCATGACCCTCGACGAATCTCCTGTGGGAGCGCTCCCGCAAGTCCCTCGTGACCGTTGCGATCCAGGGGTGAACCCGGATGAGACGTACCTCAACATGGCTTGCCGCCCTGTCCGTCGGGCTGGCGGCCCTCTTCGTCGCACCATCGGCGCACGCCGCGGATTCGGTGGACCGCGGCCCCTCGCTGTATGTCCCCGACGCCAACCCGGCGGCGTACGACCAGGCCCTGGAACTCGCCCGGGCCGGCCAATTCCTCGACGCGGCGGGCGTCCTGGCCATGGTGAACACCCCGCAGGCCGTGTGGTTCGGGGATCAGAGCCCCGCCCAGGTGGAGCGGCTGATCCGCGATGTCGTGCGGGATGCGGACAAGGAGGACGCGATCCCCGTGCTCACGCTGTACAACATCCCCGGCCGCGACTGTTCCAACTACTCCGCGGGCGGTGCCGCCGACACGGCGGAGTACAAGGAGTGGATCGATGCCGTGGCGCGCGGGATCGGGGGGCGTGACGCCCTCGTCACCCTTGAGCCCGATGCCCTCGCGCTGCTGCCGTCCGACTGCGGGCAGGACGACGCGCAGGGGACGAAGACCGCCGCGCGGTACGTGGAGGTCAACTACGCGGTGGACAAGCTGGAGCCGTTGGCCGGGACCCGGGTCTATCTCGACACCGGGCACCCGGGCTGGCACACCGTCAACTCCATCGTGCCGCGGCTGATCAAGGGCGGCGTCGCACGTGCCTCCGGCTTCTACACCAACGCCTCGAACTACAACACCGACGACGCCAACTCCTGGTACGGCAAGCTGATTTCATCGTGTCTGGCGTATGTGGACGGGGGCGGTGACGTCGCCGAGTGTCCGCATCAGTGGTGGCCACGGGCCGACGCGCAGGCCTGGCTCGGCACGCATGTGAAGACGCCCCCGTCGCGGATGAAGCACTTCGTCACCGACTCCAGCCGTAACGGGCAGGGGCCCTGGACTCCGCCCGCCGGCAAGTACACCGACGCGCAGGACTGGTGCAATCCGCCGAACCGGGGCCTCGGTGCCCGCCCGACCCTGCGCACCGGTGACCCGTTGCAGGACGCCCGGCTGTGGATCAAGACGCCCGGTGAGTCGGACGGGCTGTGTCTGCGCGGTACGGCGGGGCCCGAGGACCCTGAGCGCGGGACGGTCGACCCGGACGCGGGGGACTGGTTCCCCCAGCAGGCCCTGGAACTGGTCCGGTTCGCCAATCCGCCGATCCTGCGCTGACGTTCGGAAGGGAGGCGGCCTCGCCTCGGCAGGGTGGCAGTCCCGCCTCTGTCAGGCGGCGGCTTCTCCCCGGCCGGGCGGCTGCCTCGCCCGGTCAGGTGTGCCCGGCGTCCCCGTCTCCATCGTCATGTCGCAGCAACCCCTCCACCGCCCGCCCGAACATCCACCGCGCCACCCACCGCAGCGGCCGGTCGGCGACCCCGGGCAGCCACCGCACCCTCAGGTCCTCCCGCCACACCACCCGTGAGCCCCCACCGTCCACCGGCCGCACCTCGATCTCGGCCCACCCCGTGACGAACGTGCCGTGCTTGACCAGCCGGCACCGCCCCGGGCCGCCGTCCCGCGGCGGCTGCCAGGTGACGACCTCCATCGGGTCGTCGAACGCCACGGGCCCCACCCCCGATCGCGCCACGAAGGAGGTGCCCACCCGTGTCGGCGGCGGTGTGAGCACCGTGACCCTGGTCAGGGGCACGACGTCCGCGTGCCGGGGCCAGTCGGTGAGGCGCCGCCAGCTCCGGTCGACGGGCAGAGGAGACTCGCGTTGCAGCAGGAAGAGGACCACCAGGTGATCGTAGGCAGGCGAACCCCAAGTGAATTCTCACGTAACCACCCGATATCGGGCGTCATCGCCCTACCATTTCCCTCATGGGGCGAGCAACGGCGCCCGCCCCCACGGGGAAGTTGGTCACCATGCCGCTGAAGGCGTACGGCGTACTGGTCACACGGGCGGTCGACACCCGCAGGGAGGGTTCCGCCGACAGCCCGCACTACCAGATCCATCTGACGGACGACCAAGGGACGCACTACCGGGCGTCGGTCAACGTGAAGTCGCAGGAGCGGCCGTCCGAGCTGCTCTATCTCGTCAACGACGACCTCCAGCACCCGGTCACCGCGCACCTGGAGGGCCTGGCCTCCGGCTGGAACACGCTGCCGCCCGGACCCGGCGGCCCGAACCTCGACTTCGTGCGGGGCAACCTCTTCGACCCGGCGAAGATGCGCACGCTGCCTCCGGACGTACAGGGTCCCGACAACGACCTGGCGGATCTGCTCGACCACTACGTACGGCGCGCGGTCGACGACCCGGCCGCCAGGCTGTACATCTTCGGTGAGCGCTTCGGCCCGGAGCCGAGCGTCCGGGACAAGGTCTTCGGGTTCCTGCCCGGCAACGGCGTGCACGACATCCATATGAACCAGGGCAACAGCGCCCGCTTCCAGGACGACGACGGGGTCTGGCAGGACGGCGGACTGCTGATCCACTTCCCGGCCCAGTCGCGCTGGGTCGGCGTCTTCCTCGCCTTCCAGAGCCAGTCCTGGCACACGGACGACGTCACCGGACACACCATCGTCCCGGACGGCGGCGGCTCCCGCCCCGAACCGGGCAGCCAGCCGGTGCGTATCATCGCGGCCCTGGTCAATCCGCGGGGCCCGGCGCCCGAATCCGAGAACGTCACGCTGATCAACGCCTCACCCGACCCGGTCGACCTCACGGGCTGGCGCATCGCCGACCGCCTGGGCCACACCTGCCCGGTGCCCGCCGGGCAGCTCGCCCCCGGTGCCAGCCTGTCGGCCTCCCTGGCGGACGGTGTCCAACTGGGCAACAGCGGCGGCCAGATCACCCTGCTCGGCGCCGACGGCCTGAAGGTGCACGGCGTCTCGTACACCGCCCAGCAGGCCGCCCGCGAGGGCTGGACCGTCGTGTTCTGACACCGCACCTCCGTCTCTTCTCGACCCTCGTTGACCTTTCTTGGCCAAAGGCGCCCTACCACCCCGCCCCACCCTGCGGCACCATGAGCGCGACCCCGCACCCATGGCCGGAGGGCGTCCCCGTGGACCATGAACTGCACGGCAGGCTCCACGAGTTGCAGCGCGATCCCTACCCGCACTACACGCGGGCACGTGGGACGGAGGGGCTCGTCCAGGTGCCCGAGCTGGACGCCTGGCTGGTGGCCCGGGACGCGGACGTACGGGAGGTGCTGCGGCGGCCGGAGGACTTCTCGTCGGCCAACGCGCTCACGCCCGACGTGCTGCCGTCGCCCGCCGCGCTGGCCGTGCTGGGCGGCGGATTCGGCGGCCGTCCGGTCGTCGTCACCTCCGACGGGGCCCGGCACCAGGAGCTGCGCGCCCCGATCGTCCGGGGCCTGTCGCCCGCGCGGGTCGCGGCGGCCCTCCCGTACGCCGCCGAGCGCGCCGCAGCCCTCGTCGACGCCTTCGCCAAGGACGGTCACGTCGAGCTGATGTCCGCGTACGCGCGGCGGTTACCGGGCGAGGTCATCGGGCGGATCGTCGGGTTCGACCCCGAAGACGTACCCGCCGTCGTCCACGGCGGCCACCGCGCCGAAGAGCTGCTGTTCCGCCCGCTCGACGAGGACGGGCAAGTGGCCGCTGCCCAGGACGTCGTGACGATGCAGCACATCCTCGACGCGCTCATACGCGAGCGTCGCGGCCGTCCGGGTGCGGATCTCGCCGACGAACTCATCGACTCCCTCGCCCCCGGTAACGGTGAGCTGACGCTCGATCAGCGGCACGAACTCGTCGCGCATCTGCAGAACTTGCTCATCGCGGGCCATCTGACCACCACCGCGCTCATCGGCAGCACGGTGCTGCACCTGCTGCGGCATCCGCGCCAGTGGGAGCTCCTGTGCGCGGAACCCGACCGCATTCCGGCGGCCGTCGAGGAGGCCGCGCGCTACGACACGGCACTCCAGGGCTTCCGTCGCGTCACCACCCGTACCGTGACCCTGGCGGGCACCGAACTCCCGGCGGGCTCCAGTGTGTTCGTCGCCTTCGGTGCGGCCAACCGGGACGGGGCGCGCCACCCACGGCCCGACGAGTTCGACATCACCCGCACCCCCGGCCGCCATCTCGCCTTCGGTTTCGGCGTGCACAGCTGCCCCGGATCACAGCTCGCGCGCGAGCAACTCCGCATCATGCTGGAGGTGTTGACACGCCGGCTGCCGGGACTGCGGCTTTCCGGGGACCACTCCCCGGTTATCATGCGTCCCACGATGATCCACCGATCGCCCGAGGCGCTGCACCTCGCCTGGTGACCGACCCCGCGACAGGAGACCACGTGCCGGACCAGCCCTATGTCATCGACCCCGCAGGAGCCGACCTCCACGGGGAGGCGGACCGGCTGCGCGAGCGCGGTGCCGTCGCCCTCGTCGAACTCCCGGGCGGGATACGGGCCTGGGCCCCCACCCAGTACGAGATCCTCAGACAACTCCTCGCCGACGACCGGGTCTCCAAGGACCCGAACCAGCACTGGCCCGCGTGGATCGACGGAGAGTACCGCGAGAGCTGGATCACCCTCTGGGTCGGTGTGACCAACATGTTCACCGCGTACGGCGCCAACCACCGCAGGCTGCGCAAGCTCGTCTCGCCCGCGTTCACGAAACGCCGTACGGACGCCCTGAAGCCCCGCGTCGAAGAGCTCGCCGCCACCCTCCTCGACCGCATGGCCGAGGCGCCCGGCGGACGGGCCGATCTGCGGTCCGCGTACGCGCACCCGCTTCCGATGCGGGTGATCTGCGAGCTGTTCGGCCTGCCCGAGGACAAGCGGGCCGACATCGCGCGGCTCATCGAGGCCAACATGGACACCACCATCACCCCCGAACAGGCCATGGCCACCTACCAGGAGGTCCATGAACTGCTCGCCGGACTCGTCGCGTTGAAGCGCGAGCGGCCCGGCGACGACATGACGACCGCCCTGATCGCAGCCCGCGACGAGGAGGGCTCCCGGCTCACCGAGGCCGAGCTGATCGACACGCTGCTCCTCGTCATCGGCGCGGGTCACGAGACGACCGTGAACCTGATCGGCAACGCGGTGCACGCCCTGCTGAGCCACCCCGACCAGCTCGCCCGCGTCCTCGGCGGCGAGATCCCCTGGAACGACGTCATCGAGGAGACCCTGCGCTGGGCCCCCTCGATCGCCAACCTTCCGCTGCGGTACGCCGTCGAGGACATCAAGCTCCCCGACGGTTCGCTGATCCCACGGGGCGACGCGATCCTGGCGACGTACGCGGCGGCCGGCCGCGACCCCCTGCGGCACGGTGAGAGCGCGGCCCGCTTCGACATCGCCCGTGCCGACAAGGAGCACCTCGCCTTCGGCCACGGCGTCCACTACTGCATCGGCGCCCCGCTGGCCCGCCTGGAGGCGTCAGTCGCGCTCCCGGCCCTCTTCGAGCGCTTCCCCGGGCTGAGCCTCGACACCTCCGAAGGGCCGGCCCGGCTCGCGGAGTCGTTCATCGGCCACGGCTACCGGACACTGCCGGTCCGGCTCGGCTGATTCCCCGTGGAAGACTTCGACTGACAGTCTGTCAGGGGCGGTACACCGTACCGGGCTTGGCCTTCGCCGGCGCCAGCAGCTGCGGCACGGTCACGAACACGTAGCCCCGCTTCTTCAGCGCGTCGATGATCCCGGGCACCGCGGGCACGGTGCCCGGGTAGAGGTCGTGCAGCAGGATGATGCCGTCGCGGGACGACTGCTCCAGGACGCGCTTCTGTATCAGCTTGGGGTCGCTCGTCTGGTAGTCCTTGGCAGTCACGCTCCACAGGACCTCGGCGAGCCCGAGCTCGCGGCTGATCTTGTGCACCGTGTCGTTCGTCCGCCCCTGCGGCGGTCGCATCAGCGTCGGCTTGTGCCCGGTGAGCTTCTCTATCGCGTCGTCGGGCTTCTTGAGCTCCTCGCGTATCTGCTCCGGCGTGATCCGCGTCAGTATCTTGTGGTCCCAGGTGTGGCTGGCCACCTCGTGCCCCTCGGCGGCCATGCGCTTGACCAGTTCGGGGTACTTCTCGATGTGCCGCTTGCCGAGCAGGAAGAAGGTCGCCGGGACCTGCTTCTCCTTGAGGATGTCGAGCAGCCGGGCCGAGTGCTCGCTCGGCCCGGCGTCGAAGGTCAGCGCGATGCACTTGGCCTTCCGGCAGTCCACGGTTCCGAACTTCGCCGGCGCACCGGCCGCGGCCTGTGCGCGAGCGGCGCTCGGCGCGGTGGTGTGGAGGGTCGTGCACCCCGTCAGGGGCAGGGCCAGCGCGACGACCGCGGAGATCGCCGCCGCACGCAACCTGAGCCCCGGTCTATTCGTCTTCCTGATCTGCGTAGGCGTGTTCTTGATCTGCGTAGGCATGCCGAGACTATACATGGCGTGTATACACCGCGTGCATAGTAGATGGTGCTGCGTAAAATGCCTGGTCAGGCGCCCAGTGGTGCGTCAACCTCCACACCGAACGGACGTGCCGTCGGCGGCCTTTACCGGCTAAGTCACCATGTGTAGAATTCAACGCGTCAAGAATTGTTGGGCCACCGAGCGGCGGTGAGGCACGTGGACGTGACCGGCAAGGACAGTTCGCGCACGGTGTACGACGTGGCCGTGATCGGTGGCGGGTTCGCGGGTTCACTGCTCGCGGCGGTGCTCGCGCGGAACGGGGTGCGGACGCTTCTCGTCGAGGAGGAGACGTCCCCGCGCTTCTCGGTGGGCGAGTCGATGGTTCCGTACACCGCGGCTCTCGCCCGTGTGGTCGCCCGGCGTTACCGCGTGCCCGAGGTCGAACACCTCACCAGTCTCAAGGCGGTTCAGGGCAAGGTGTCGGCCAACTGCGGGGTGATGCGGAACATGGGGTTCGTCCACCACCGCGAGCGGCTGCGCCAGCACCCGGGGGAGATCTACCAGGTCGTCAACCCCTCGGTCGTACCGCCCGTGCCCCACCTCTTCCGGCAGGACGTCGACGCCTATCTGCTGGGCGTCGCACGGCAGTACGGGGCCGAGGTGTGCACGGGCTCCCGGGTGGACGGTGTGGACATCGACCCGGACGTCGGAGTGACCCTGCGCACCGGGAGCGGCGACGAGTTCGCCGCGCGGTACGTGGTCGACGCGGGCGGTCATCGGGCCGCGCTGGCAGGGGAGTTGGGGCTGCGGGAGGAGCCGAGCCGGGCTCGGCACCACTCCCGCACGCTCTTCACCCACATGACGGGCGTGACCCCGTACGACGAGACGCCGGCCGGGCGGCAGCACGACCAGCCCAGCCCCTGGCACCAGGGCACCTTGCACCATGTCTTCGACGGCGGCTGGCTGTGGGTCATCCCCTTCGACAACCAGCCGCACTCCGCCAACAGCCGGTGCAGCGTCGGCCTCACCCTGGACCCGCGCAGGCACCCCGTCTCCGGACTGTCGCCGCAGGAGGAGTTCGACGCGTTCCTCCGCCGATTCCCCGATGTGGCAGGGCAGTTCACGCATGCCGTGCCGTCCCGGCCCTGGACCTCGACCGGGCGGCTGCAGTACTCCTCGAAGCGCGTCGTGGGCGACCGCTACTGTCTGACCGCCCACGCCGCCGGTTTCGTCGACCCGCTCTACTCGCGCGGTCTCGCCCACAGCCTTGAGGTCGTCAACGCGCTCGGCCGGCGCCTGATCGACGCGGCGCGCGACGGCGACTGGTCCACCGAGCGGTTCCAGTACGTCGAGGACCTCCAGCAGGCCCTCTTCGACGCGCACGACGATCTGGCGTACGCGTCCTTCGTGTCCTTCCGCGACTTCGAGCTGTTCAACGCCGTCGTACGGACCTGGACGGTGAGCACCGTGCTCGGCGCGCTCGCCGTGGAGAACGCGTGTGCCGCGTACGGCCGGAGCGGCGACGACTCCGTCTTCCGGGATCTGGAGGACACCCGGCACCCCGGATCGCCGTTCCCCGGGAGCGCGCACTACAACGGCCTCGGGCCGCTGACCCGGACCCTGTGCGAGGAGGTGGAGGCCGGCGCACGCACGTCCGGGGCGGCGGCCGAGCGCATCTTCGACGCCATCCGGCAGGCGGACTACCTTCCGCCGTCCCTCGGCCTGGGGGACCCGGCCGACCGGTTCTTCCACAACACTCCCGCGCGCATCGTGCAGGCCGCCAGGTGGGTTCGCGCCGACGCTCCCGACGAGGTCGGCGCCCTGCTGAAGGGGGCCATGGGCGGGCTGATCAGGGAGCGTCTGCGCGGCGCGCGCCGCCCTCGCTGACGCGGCCGGGTCCGTCCGGCGGACGAGGGCCCGGCCGCGCGGTCTCCCCGTGCCGGCCGCACGGTCGCACGGCACGTACGGCTGCCGTGTGCCGGCCACAGTCCTGTCCGACCGACGACAAGGAGAGAGCACGTGAAACCAACGGGCAACTCTGAGCCGCAGAAGAAGACCGAACGGGAGAAGAAGACCGACTGGGAGAAGAGGACCGAACGGGAGAGCGCGACCGAGCTGGAGAAGCAGACCTACGACGTCGCGATCCTCGGATCGGGCGTCGCCGGATCTCTGCTCGGGGCGATCCTGGCGCGGAACGGGGCCAAAGTCCTGCTGCTGGACGCCGGTTCGCATCCGCGGTTCGCGATCGGCGAGTCGACGATCCCGTTCACCCTGGTGTCGCTGCGTACCCTCGCGGAGCGCTACGACGTGCCGGAGATCGCCGCGCTCGCCTCGTTCACCGACACCACCCGGACGATCGGGCCGCGCTTCGGCGTCAAACGGCACTTCGGGTTCCTGCTCCACCACGAGGGTGCCCCGCAGAACCCCCGCGAGGTCAACGAGTTCAACACCCCGCCCCAACTGCTGCACGAGGCAGCCCACTTGTTCCGCCAGGACACCGACTCGTACCTCTTCCAGGTGGCGGTCAAGTACGGCTGCAAGGCCCGGCAGAACTTCTTCGTCACCGACATCGACTTCGACGGCTCGGGTGTCACCTTGGCCGGGAAGGACGGCGAGTACCGGGCCCGCTATCTGGTCGACGCCAGCGGATTCCGTTCCCCGGTCGCGGACAAGTTCGGGCTGCGGGAGGACCCCTGCCGGTTCAAGCACCACTCCCGCTCGATCTGGAACCACGTCGTCGACCTGACTCCGACCGACCGGCTCTTCGACCACCTCCCGGACAGCCAGCGACCGCCCGTGCCCTGGTACGAGGGCACCGTCCACCACATGTTCGACCGGGGCTGGGCCTGGGTGATCGGCTTCAACAACAACAAGTGGTCCAAGAACCCGCTGTGCAGCGTCGGCATGACGGTCGACCCGCGCCGCTTCCCCAAGCCGGAAGGGGTGAGCCCGGAGGAGGACTTCCACCGGCTCGCCGCGCCCTTCCCGGACATCGTCCGGCAGTTCGAGGGCATGAAGGCGGTACGGGAATGGACCTCGACCGGACGCCTCCAGTACTCCTCCAAGCAGACCGCGGGCGACCGCTGGTTCCTGCTCTCGCACGCGGCCGGCTTCCTCGACCCGCTCTTCTCGCGCGGCCTGTCCAACACGACCGAGGCCCTGAACGTGCTGGCCTGGCGGCTGCTGAGCGCGGTCAAGGACGACGACTTCTCCGGTGAACGGTTCGCGCCGGTGGACCGGCTCCAGCAGTCGCTGTTCGACTACAACGACTCGCTGGTCAACTCGGCCTTCATCTCCTGGTGCGACTACGACCTGTGGAGCGCGGTCTTCAGGATCTGGGCCTGGGGCGCCAACGCGGGCGTGTACCGGATGCAGACCGCGCTCACCAAGTTCCGCAAGGACGGCCGCGACAGCCACTTCGTGGACCTGGAGGACGTCCCGTACCCCGGCCTGTACTGGCCCGACCACGACGGCTTCGCCGAGCTCTACGAGACGATGGTCAAGCAGTGCGAGGCCGTCGAGGCCGGTGCCGTGAGCGCCCCGGACGCGGCGGACCTGCTGTACGAACGGCTGCTGGCGGCCGACTTCGTGCCCAAGCACTTCGGGTACGCCGAGCGTGAGGTGCGCTTCATCAACCCCAGCCCCAAGACCCTCCTGAAGATGCTCCGTTGGGCCGCCACGGAGGCGGACCCCGTGGTGCGCCGGCTGGTCCTGGGCAACGGGCGCGAGGCGATCAAGGCGAGGCTCAAGGGCACCAAACTGTTCTGACGGTACGTCAGGAATCTCTGCGCCGCGCGGGTTTGCCGTCGAAGTCAACGTGTGTAGAATTCAATGCGTACGGAATTCTGGTTCCGCTCGGAGATCCCGGGGACCGGGTTCCGGAACTCATCGTTGGCAATGGCGCTGAACGAGAGGTGCGGTGCGATGTCAGAGACCCTGACGTGGAGCGGAACGCGCGAGGCGGTGCGGTGGTGCTGAGCCGAGTCCTCCCGCCGCGCGGCCCCGCCCGCACCCTCACCGGAATCACCCTGGTGCACACCCTGGGCCAGGGCCTGTGGATGGCGCTCAACGCCGTCTACGCGACGGCCGTACTCGGGCTGTCGCCCGGTCAGTTCGGGCTCGGCGCCGGGGCGGCCGCCGCGGTGGCCCTGGCGCTGAGCACCCCCACCGGACACCTCGCCGACCGCGTCGGCCCCCGCGCCGTACAGATCTGGTCCTTCGTGGCGCTCGGGCCGCTGACCGCCGCGCTCCTCGTCGTCGACGGATTCGGCGCGTACGTGGCCGTCATGTCCGTGCAGGCGGTGGCCTACAGTGCCAGCCGCAGCGCCCGGATGGCCATGATCGCCGGACTCGTCCCGGCCGCCGAGCGTGTGAGAGTCCGCGCCCATCTGCGCGCCGCGAGCAACGTCAGCGTGTCGGTCGGCGCGGGAATCGCGGGCGCCCTGCTCGCCGTGGGGACCCCGGCGGCGTACCGGGCGGCCGTCGTCTTCAACGCGCTCACCTATCTGACCACCGGACTGCTCACCCTGCTGCTCCCGCCGGTACCCCCGCAGCCCGCCCGGCCGGGCCCCGCGCTCGTGGTGCTGCGCGACCGCCCCTTCCTCGCCTTCGTCGTCCTCGACGGACTGCTGTCCATGCACAACCTCCTCCTGGACGTCGTCCTCCCGCTCTGGGTCCTGCATCACACGCACGCCCCGCGCTGGATGATCGCCGTCATCCTGCTCACCAACACCGTGTCGGTGGTGCTGCTCCAGGTCAGGGCCGCCCGTGACACGGACGAACCCGCGAGCGCGGCACGCGCCTCCCGCGCCGGATCCTGGTGCCTGGGCGCCGCCTGCCTGGTCTTCGCCCTCAGCGAGGGCGCTCCGGCACCGCTCGCCTCGGCCCTGCTCGTCCTCGGCGCGCTCGCCCATGTCCTCGGCGAGGTCAGGCAGTCCGCCGGCAGCTGGGGCATCTCCTTCGGGCTCGCCCCGGAAGGCGTCCAGGGCCAGTACCAGGGCACGTACGCCATGGGCGCCGACATCGGCAAGATGCTCGCGCCCGCCCTCCTGACCTGGCTGGCGATCGAGCACGGCACGGCCGGGTGGGTGGTGATGGCCGCCGGGTTCGCCGCGCTCGGCTCCGCGATGCCGTCGGTGGTGGCGCTGGCCCGACGGCGCGACAAGGCGAGGGCGGTCCCGGCGACGGTGTGAGCGACCGCTTCTCCGGTACGCCCATGCCGCCGGCCCCGGGTGCGCGCCCTGTGCTCGGCCCGCCCTCCTGGACGCCTCGCGCGCCACACAAGTCCCGTACGGAACAAGGGAGTCAAGCCCGTGGATGACACGCTCGCCGTCGCGGTGCACGCGGCGCGGAAGCCCGAACCCCCGGCCGGTGGTGCCGTGCCCGCGCTCCGGATGCCCGTCGCCCGAAACGGCGACAGCACCGGTGACCGTCGTGCGGTGTTCTCCTGGTCCCTGGAGGCGGGCGCGTACCTCACCGAGCTGTCCCTGGCCGCGTTCGCCGTCCTCATCCACCGCTACAGCGGGCAGAACGACATCGCGCTGGGCCGGGTGGTCGACCCGGCAGGTGTGGCTGTCATCCGCTCCCGGGTCGGCGCCGACACCTGTCTCGCCGACCTGGTCGTCTCCCTCGAACAGCAGCCGCGGCCCCGCGGCACGGTGGACCTCGGCAGCGGACTGCGCGTCGGCTTCCTCAGCGGTTCGGGATCCGGCCGACTCCCTGTCATATCAAGGGACTTCGACCTGCTCCTCGAAGTCGCCCCCGCCGCCCGCTTCACCCTCCACTACGACCCCGACCGCTTCCCCCATGAGGTCGTCTCCCGTATGGCCGCCAACCACCAGGCCCTGCTCCTGGACGGCGCCCGCCGCCCACACACGCCGGTCCACGAGCTGAACCTTTCCGAGCGGGAGACCCGTTTCCTCCTGGACGAGACCACCGCCACGGCCCGGCCCTTCCCGCGCGACACCTCGCTGCATTCACACATCGAGGCCCAGGCCGCCCGGACCCCCGACGCGCCCGCCGTGGAGTGGCGGGGCGCCGTCCTCACGTACCGCGAACTCGACGCGACCGCCAACCGGATCGCCCGGGCCCTGCTCGCCCACGGCGTCGAGCCCGGCGCACGGGTCGGCGTCTCGACGGCCCGCACCCACCACACCGTCTGTCTGCTGCTGGCCCTGCACAAGGCGGGCTGCGCGTATGTCCCGTTGGACCCGGCCTACCCTGCCGACCGGCTCACCGGCATCGCGGCCACGGCCGGCATGACCGCCGTGGTCCTCGACGACCCGGCGGGGGCGGGGGAGTGGCTCCACTCCGTCGGCGCCACCCCGCTGTCCTGGACCGAGTTGCGGGAGAAGGCGCGGGGCGAGCGGCCCGACCCCGTGGACGTCGTCGTGAGTCCCGAGAACGCGACCCACCTGATCTACACCTCCGGGTCGACCGGGCTGCCCAAGGGCGTCGTGATCAGCCATCGCAACGTGGTGGCACTGCTGGCCTGGGCGTGGGACACGTACGACCAACAGGACGTCTCCCGTGTGCTGTTCGCGACCTCCCTCAACTTCGACCTGTCGGTGTTCGAGCTCTGGTGCCCGCTGACCATGGGCGGCTGCGTCGTGGTCGTCGACAACGTGCTCGCGCTGACGGAGGACCCGGGACTGCGGCCCTCCCTCGTCAACACGGTGCCGAGCGCCCTCAACGTGCTGCTCCAGCGCTCCGCCGTGCCGCCGTGCACCGTCGTCCTGAACGTCGCGGGCGAACCGCTCGCCAGGGAACTGGTCAACGCGGCCTTCGACAGCACCTCCGCACGGCGGGTCTTCAACCTGTACGGGCCTTCGGAGGACACCACGTACTCGACGTGGAAGTGCTTCACCGGGCCGCTCACCGACCAGCCAACCATCGGCGTGCCGCTCCCCAACACCGTGGCGTACCTGCTCGATCCCGCCGGCCGCCCGGTGCCGCGCGGCGCGATCGGTGAACTGCACCTGGGCGGCGCCGGGTTGTCCACCGGATACATCAACGACCCGGAGCGGACTGCCGCGGCCTTCGTGCCCGCCCCGGCCTGTCTCGCCCGCCCCGGCGTCAACACCCTGTACCGCACGGGCGACTTGGCGCTGTGGACCGAGGACGGCGAGCTGCGCTTCATGGGCCGCAAGGACACCCAGGTCAAGGTGCGCGGGTTCCGGATCGAGCTGGGCGAGATCGAGGCCGTGCTACGGGAGACGGTCGGCCTGCGCGATGTCGCCGCCCTCGCGGTGCGCCGCGGGGACGACACCCTCCTCGTCTGCCATGTCGGTCTGGAGGGCGACCCCGTCACCGTCGACACGATGAGCGCCCACCTGCGCCGGAAGCTGCCGCACTACATGCAGCCCGCGAAGATCGTGGTCGAGGACCGGCTGCCCCGGCTGCCCAACGGCAAGGTCGACCGCAAGGCGCTGGCCGCACGGACGGTCGACTGGGGAACCGCCGACGGTACGGGATACGCGGGCGACGACCCGGACGAGACCGTCGTGGCCCGCGTCTGGACCGACCTCCTCGGCCTCTCTCGACTCGCCCCGGACCTCGACTTCTTCTCCGTCGGCGGCCACTCGCTGCTCGCCACCCTGCTCGCCGCCCGCCTGGGCGACGAGAGCGGGGCGACCATCCGCGTGGCCGACATCCACGAGAACCGCACCCTCGCCGCCCAGGCCGCGCTGCTGCGCCGCGCCCGCGAGCGGACGCCCGCCGGCCAGCCCGCGACTGACACCGTCACGCGCTTGAAGGCCGTCGCCCGGACCCTGCACGAATCCGCGCACGGGCACGGTGTCCCCGCCGCCGCGGTCGCCGTATACGCCGATGGCGCACTGGAGTTCACCTACCACGGCATGGACGACACGGAGGCAGGCCCCGCCCGCACCGCCGCCTCCCGGCAGCGCGTCACCTGTGTCACCAAAGCCCTCCTCGCCTTCGTCGCGCTCCGCCTCGTCGACCGGGGACTGATCGGCCTCGACGACCCCCTCGACGGTCATCTTCCGCACGCGTTCGTACGACGTGACGGCCGTACGGTGTCCGTGACGCTTCGTCAACTCCTCTCCCACACCAGCGGAATCGACGACTCCTACGAGGTCTGGCACGACACCGACCACCCGGACCTCGACCACTACCTCGCGACCTTCCGCGCGTACGGGCAGCTCTTCGAACCCGGCGAGGTCTTCGCCTACTCGGCGTGCGCCACCTCGATCGTCGCCGCTCTGATCGAGAAGCTCCTCGGCCTGCCCTGGCGGCGGGCGCTCAACGAGCTGCTGCTGACCCCGCTCGGCATCCAGGAGATCCCGCAGAGCGGAACGGCGGAGGCCCACTACGGCGCCGTATCCACCGGATATCTGTGGAGCGAGACGAACGGGCGGTACGAACGGCACGCACCCGGGCCGCAGACCATCGCCGACGACGCCGCCGGATCGTTCTCGATCTGTCTCACCCTCCCCGAACTCGCCCGTATCGCCCTGCTCGCCCTGAACGACGGTGTCACCGAGAGCGGCGAGCGGCTGCTGTCCGCCGGGCTGGCCGAGCAGATGCGTACCCCGCAGATCGACGTCCCCGGCCATCACTTCATGCACGCCTGGGGACTGGGCTGGCTGATGTTCGGACCCACCGCCTTCGGCTTCAACTCCAACGGCAGCGGCCACCACAACTTCATCCAGATCTTCCCCGAAGAGCGCTCCTTCCTCCTGCTCCTCGCCAACGCCTACCCCGCCTTCGGCCTGTACGAGGACCTGCTCCGCGCCTTCACCGGCGAGGGCCTCATCCGCACCGGGCGCGGCTTCGACATGGAGCTCGACGACTGCGTGGGCGTCTACGCCTCCGACGGCTACCGGCTGGAGGTGCTGCCGGGACCCGAGCGGCTCCGGTACGCCTACTCCGAGCGACGCCGCGACGGCGGCTGGCAGCTCCTCGACGAGGGCGACCTCGTCTCCTCCGGAGCCGGTGGGTTCACCTCCATGTCGCAGAAGAACGTCCTCGCCGGATCCATCTCCTTCATCCCCACGCCCGGGACCGGCACCCCGGGCTTCGTCCGCATAGGCCAGAGATTCACAAGGAAGGTCCGATGACAGACGCAGCCAGTGGGACCCCGGCCAGTGGGCGCCCCGTCAGTGGGCATCCGGCCGCCGGGCGCCGACACGTGGTGTTCGTGACCTGGAAGACCGGCAACGCCCCGGCGTTCCGGGCGGCCAAGCGGCTCGGCCACGAGGTGACGCTGATCCGGTCGCTGCGCATGGAGCGGTCCCAGCACATCGACTTCACGACCTCGCCCTACCAGGAGTACGTCGACACGGTGCACGTTCTGGACGACGCCACCGACGTCGAAACGCTGCGCACCTGCGTCGCCACTCTCCACGAGGAGCGGCCGATCGACGGTTTCGTCGCCACCGTCGACGCCCTGGTCGTCCCCGTCGCCCGGATCGCCGAGGAACTCGGCATCCCGTTCACCAGCGCCCACGGCGCCGCGACCGCCAAGCTCAAGCACCGCTGCCGCGAGGCCCTCGCGGCGGCCGGGGTCGACTCCACCCGGCACGCCGTCGTCGGCGGCTACGTCGAGGCCGCCGCGTTCGCCGCCGAGGTGGGCTACCCCGTCGTACTCAAGCCGGCCAGAGGCTCGGCGAGCGAGGGCGCGCACATCGTCCACGACCGCGCCCGGCTGTGGGACCTGTGGCGGCACGTGCGGCCCGGCCGGGCCCCCTACCAGGACGGTGTCCTCGTCGAGGAGTACCTCACCGGCCGGTTCCTGTCGGCCGAGATCGGGCTCTCCCACAGCCGGTTCCTCCGTCTCGCCGTCAGCGAGCGCAAGACCTGGGACCGGCATGAGGCGCTGGAGGTGGGGACCACGATCCCGGCGGCCATCGACGCCGGGCTGTCCGACCGGGTCATGGAGTTCGCCGAAGCGGCCGTCCGTGCCGTGGACCTGCGGCTCGGCATCTTCCACGTCGAGATCATGCTGGGGGAGGACGGCCGCCCCCGGCTCATCGAACTCAACCCGCGCCTGATGGGTTCCTGCCTGCCCAATCTCTTCCAACTCGCCGGCGGAGGAGACCCGTTCGAGCTGCTCGTCCGTATTCACCTGGACGAGGAGGTGGACGTCGGCGAGATCGCGTTCAGCCGCTACGCGACCGTCCGCTGGTTCGGCGCCGCGGACCGCGTCCCCAAGCCGGCGGGGCCGCCGCCGAGCCTGGACTGGGCGCACGAGTACGGCGAGGTCCTGCACGCGCTGACCCTGAACCTCCCGGACGGCGACGTCCTCACGCCCTGCCGCGGCAATCTCGGCAACTTCGGCGAGGTCCAGGTCGTGCACCCCGACCACGCGACCTCGATCGGCGTCGCGGAGGAGATCGTCGCGCGGGCGGCGAAGCAGCTGGGGATCGAGGTGACGAGATGAGTACGGTGACCTCCTTCTTCAACGAGACCCGGGCCCAGCTCGGCCGGCTCGGACTGCCCACGGGGGACGGGGAGTCCGTCGCGGACTCCGAGCTGACCTTCGACGACGGCTGCCACTTCCGGATCGAGGTCCCCACCGTCAACTCCGCCCAGGCAGCGGAGACGCTGCTGTCGGAGAGCCGCCGCCGAGGCTTCACCATCAACCGCGTCACCGAGACCCGGGGCATGTACCGCCACACGGCCCGCGAACTGCGCGCGTACGCCGAACTGGGGGAGGAGTACGGCGCCCAGATCCTGATGTCGGTCGGGCCGCGGGCGGCGTACGACATCGGGGCGGGCGTGCAGACCCCCGAGGGCGCCCGCATTGGCTACCGGCTGCGCGGGCAGGAGCAGGTCGTCCGGGCGATCGAGGACGTCAAGCGGGGTGTCGAGGCCGGGGTGCGCGGCTTCGTCGTCTACGACGAGGGCCTGCTGTGGGTGCTGCACCGGATGCGGACCGCCGGCGAACTGCCCGCCGACATCCATCTGAAGATCTCCGCCCACTGCGGTCACGGCAACGCCGCCTCCGCCCAGATGCTGGAGATGCTCGGCGCCAACAGCTTCAACCCGGTGCGCGATCTGCCGCTGCCGATGATCGCGGCCATCCGCGAGGCGGTGGCGATCCCGCTGGACTGCCATGTCGACAACCCGAAACTGTCCGGCGGATTCGTCCGCACCTACGAGGCACCCGAGTTCGTCCGCGTCGCCGCCCCCGTCTACCTCAAGACCGGCAACAGCGCCCTGGAGGGCCACGGCGTGAGCCCCACACCCTGCCAGCTCGACGACATCCTGCGCCAGGTCGAGATCGTCACCGAATTCGTGGACCGTCATCTGCCGACGGCCCGCCAGACACCGGCCGGGCGCCACCACGTGCCCGTCGCCGGGTGACCGGGGGAACCAGGGATGTGTCGCATCTACGGCAGCTTCGGCGGCGAGCCCGTCGCCCCCGACGTCCTGCACAGGGTCGCCGAAGGCCTGCGTCACGGCGGCCCCGACGCCCAGACCCTGCTGCGGGGTGACGGCTGGGCACTCGGCAACAACCGCCTCGCCGTCCAAGGTGTCACCCACGGCCAACAGCCCTACGTCCTGGGCGACATGACGTGCGTCTTCAACGGCGAGATCTACAACCACCGGGAGCTGCGCGCCGAACTCGCGGCCCACGGTTACGAGTTCCGGGGTGACTGCGACGGCGATGTCCTGCTGCCGCTGTTCGAGCGGTACGGCGACGCGTTCGTCCGGCGTCTGGAGGGGATGTTCGCCCTCGCGATCGTGGACCGGCGCACCACCGAGCCGTGCCTGAAGCTCTTCACCGATCACGCCGGCATGAAGTCCCTCTTCTACTACCTCTCCGCCGACGGACACCGACTCTGCTTCGCCTCCGAGATGGAGGCCCTCAGCCGCTTTCCGGATTTCCCCGCCGCTGTCGACCCCCTCGCCATCGACCGGTACCTGGGCGGGAAGGCCGTCTGGGGGCCGGGCACGGTCCATACCGGCGTACGCACCCTGCTGCCGGGGAGCGCGCTGTGCTTCAAGGGAGATCAACTTTCCCTCACTCAGTGGCAGTTGGGAGCCATGGTCATCGAGGAGGGAGTCCCGGCCGCCGAACTCCTCGACGCCACGCTCCGCGACGAACTGAGCCGCATGCTCGACGCCGACGTGCCGGTCTGCGTCATCACCAGCGGCGGCCTCGACTCCAGCTATCTCACGGCGCTGGCGGCCGCCACCGTGCCCGAGCCGCACTCCTTCAACATCGCCTACCGCGGCGACTGGCCGGACGACGAGCGGCACTACGCCCGTGAGGTCGCCGCGCACTGCGGTACCCGCCACCACCAAGTCCTTGTGGACCCCACCGACTTCCCGGGGCTGATCGACCGGTTCGTCCGCCATCTCGACCAGCCCAACAACGCCCCGCACAGCCTCAGTACCTTCGCGCTGTTCGAGGCCGTCCACGAGGCCGGGTTCAAGGTCGCCCTCACCGGTGACGGCGCCGACGAACTGTTCGGAGGCTATACCCGCTTCGTCAAGGCGGCCCGGGACGACAGCGCGACCTGGCACCGGGCCTACCAGGACACGATGGCGGCGGCCGGCACCGCGACCCTGGCCCGCCTCTACACCCCCGACTACCTCGCCCGACTCCGCGCCGGGAACGGCTACTTCGGGGACGCCAACGGCGACGAACTCGACCGGCGCGTCCGTGGCGGCCGGCACGGGAAGCTGGAGGCGCTCCTGCGCCACGACCAGGAGTCCCGCTTCCCGTACTACATCCTGCGCCGCGTCGACCATCTGAGCATGGCGCACGCCGTGGAGGCGCGGATCCCGTTCCTCCAGCCGTCCGTGATGCGCCTGGCCCACGCCCTGCCACCCGGACTCAAGGTCGTCGGCGAGACGGTCAAGGCGCCGGTCGTCGAGGCCGCCCGCCGCTGGGTTCCCCGGAGCGTCGTCGAGCGGCCCAAGCAGCCGTTCACCCTGCCCGTCGCCGCGATGATCAGGCCGGGCGAGGCACTGTACGACCTGATCGGCGACACCCTGCTGGGACCGCACACCCGCTGTGAGGCCTACATCCGCCGCGACACCGTGCGCGAGCTGTTCCGGCTGCAGACCGAGCGCCCCGACGCCCACGCGGCCGAGGTTCTGTGGTCACTGCTGATCCTCGAAACCTGGTTCGCCGCCAGAAACCTCCGACCGTAAGCCGCCGTACATTCAAGGAGCCCACCCATGCCGGACGCCCAACAGGCCACCGTCACCGTCGAGTCACTCCTCGCGAAGGCGACCAAGGCCGACATCCGTCGCGAGCCGTTCCCGCACATAGTGCTGCACAACCCGCTGAGCCCGGACCTGTACGAGGCCCTCGCCACCACGATGCCGACCGCCGAGTACATCGGCACCCGCATCGGAAAGCCGATCACCTCGAACGAGCGCTACAACTACATGTCCCAGCACATCCTGGACGACGGGGAGATGGCCCCGGTGTGGAAGGACTTCGTCACCCGCAACGCCTCGCCGGAGTTCTACCGTGAGTTCCTCGACCTGTTCCGCGACGACCTGATCGCCGCGCTTCCGGACGCCGAGGCGAAGTGCGGCCCCTTGGGCTCGCTGCGCGTGGGCCGCCGCAACCACGACACGTTCGCGACCCACGACATCCTCATGGACTGCACGGCCGTCATCAACTCGGCGGTCTCCGGCCGCCCTTCGTCGTACCGGGGCCCGCACGTCGACAAGCCGTACAAGCTCTTCGGCGGGCTCTTCTACATGAAGCACCCCGACGACGACGCCACCGGCGGCCACCTGGAGCTCTACAAGTACCGCGAGGGCGCGCACCGGTTCACCACGAGCGCCTCCGAGTACGGGGACAACCGCTTCGACATCGACCCGCGCTATGTCGAGGAGGTCGGCACCATCACCTACGACAGCAATGTCCTGGTGATGTACCCCATCAACCCCCTTGCCCTGCACGGTGTTTCGGTCCGCAGCGTGACCCCGCACGAGCGCCGCTTCGTCGCCCTCGTCGGAGACCTCCAGCATCCGCTCTTCGACCTGGCGCTGTGAGGTGACCACCGTGGGCCCCGACGCGTCCCCGCTCTCCGAGGCGTCCCCGCTCCCCTTCGACCGGCGCACCGGAGAGATCTGGCTCGACGGCTCCCTCGTCCCCTGGGCCGAGGCGCGGCTGCACGTCCTCAGCCACGGACTGCACTACGCGAGTAGCGTCTTCGAGGGCGTACGCGTCTACGGCGGCTCCCCGTTCCTGCTGCGCGAGCACATCGCCCGGCTGCGCTCCTCCGCGCGCATCCTCGACTTCGACCTGGAGTACGACGACGAGATGCTGCATGCCGCGACCCTCGACGTCGTCGCCGCGGCGGGCATCCGCGACGGGTACGTCCGCATGAACGCGTGGCGCGGCTCGGAGGTCATCCAGACCGCGGCGCCGCACACCTCCGTGCACACCTCGGTCGCCGCCTGGGAGATCCCGGTCGGCTACTACGCGGCCGCCGACGCCCTCGACCGGGGCATCGCTCTGCGGACCGCCGAGTACCGCAGGCCCTCGCCACTGTTCGCACCGGTCAAGAGCAAGGCCGCCGGCAACTACATGATCGGCACGGTGAGCAAGAACCAGGCGCTGCGGGCCGGTTACGACGACGCGCTCCTGCTGGACGACGTGGGAATGATCGCCGAGGCCACCGGAGCCCATGTCTTCTTCACCCGGGCGGGCGCCCTGCACACCCCCACCACCCGCTGCACGATCGACGGCATCACCCGCGCCCGGGTTCTCGAACTGGCGCGCGCCGAGGACATCCCCTGCGCGGTGGAGGACCTGAGCCCGGCGTTCGTCCGTGAGGCGGACGGGGCGTTCATCTGCGGTACGGCGTGCGAGCTGCTGCCGGTCGCGCGGATCGACGACCACACGTACGAGCCGCGCGGGAACTCCGTCATCCATCGGTTGATCAGCGGTTACCGTGCCCTCACCGACCACGGGGAGGCCGTACGTCCATGGGGACACTGACCGCGCTGGAGAAACTCGTACCCGTCGTGCTGGCCTTCGGCTGCGGAGTGCTGCTCGCGCGCCGCAAGGTCGTGCCCGCCGACAGCTCGCGTGTCTTCGTCGACTACGCGTTTCTCTTCGCGGTCCCCTGCTACCTCTTCGGCAATATCTACAGCAGCGACCTGGGCGCCCTGTTCGACTGGCGCGCCATCCTCGCCTACGCGACCACGGCCGCCCTCGCGGTGCTCACCATCGGCGTCCTCGCGGGCCTCGGCGGCCAGCGCGATCCGCGCGCCATCGCGCTGCGCATCATGGCCGGCGTTCAGGTGAACACGGCCTATTTCGCCGTACCCGTCTTCATCACGCTCTTCGGGAACGCGGCCCCGATCTTCCCGGTCCTGCTCTTCCAGGTCTGCGTCCTGACCCTCGTCGTCATCTCGATCATGGAGCTGGGGCGGCCGGTGCGCGACGCCGCCCAGGGGGCGGGCCCGCGGTTGCTCCTCCGCGCTGTCGGGGCCTCCCTGGTCACCCCGGTCGTCCTCGCCTGCAACGCGGGCATCCTGCTCAACCTGCTGTCGCTGCACGTCCCGAAACCTCTCCTCGACGGCTTCTCGTTCGTGGGCGACAGCGCGTCGCCCGTCGCGCTGTTCGCCCTCGGCCTGCACCTGGGCGGCAGCGGTCTCTCCGTGCGCGGCACGACCCGGGAGGAGATCGGGCTCATCACCTTCAAGTGCCTGGTCTTTCCGCTGATGACCTGGGCCGTCTGCGCCACCGTCTTCGGCATCGACGGCCGCTGGCTGCAGTACCTCGTGCTCATCGCCGCGATGCCGGCCCCGCAGAACCTGTTCATCTTCGCCCAGCGCTACGACATCGGCGTCGACATGTCGGCAGCGCTCGTCATCAAGAGCTCGGTCGCCGCGCTGCTCCTGCTTCCGCTGTGGATGCAGTGGGCGGTGCACGTCGGCTGAGCCGCGGCCAACTCCTCGCGAGCTTCACAGGAAAGGCGGAACCATGACCTTGTCCATGGCAACGAGCACACCTGCCACCCGCATCGGTGTGCGTCGCATCGCCGGCCGGATAGGCGCCGAGATCACCGGAGCCGACCTGAGCGGTGACCTCGACGACGCCTCGGTGGCCGAGATCCGGCAGGCCCTCCTCACCCATCGCGTCGTCTTCTTCCGAGGCCCGGACATCGGGCACGCCCGGCACATCGCGTTCGGGCGGCGCTTCGGCGAGCTGACCCGGCGCCCCGGCACGAAGCACGGGGTGGCGCCCGACGGCTTCCCCGAAATCCTCACCGTGGACCCGAAGGCGGACGTCGAGCGCTACGGCAGCGACTTCGAGGAGCACTACCGCCGCAAATGGGTCTCCCCGCTCGCAGGCTGGCACAGCGACCTCACCCAGGCCGTCAACCCGCCCGACGCATCGATCCTGCGCGCCGAGACGACCCCCCAGTTCGGCGGCGACACCCAGTGGACGAACACCGTGGCCGCGTACGAGGGCCTGTCCCGGCCCCTGCGCGACCTGCTCGACTCGCTCCAGGCCGAGCACGCCTTCTTCACCGGTGTCCATCTGCGCCACTCCGACGAGCGCGACCGCGAGATCCTGAAGATCTACTGCGAGGATCCGCAGGTCGCCGTGCACCCCGTGGTGCGCGTGCACCCCGAGACGGGCGAGAAGGCCCTCTTCGTGAGCCCGGGCTCCACCACCCGCATCGTCGGATTCTCCGAGCTGGAGAGCCGCCGCCTGCTCGACCTCCTCTTCGAGCAGCTGACCAGCGCCGAGTACACGGTCCGCTTCCGCTGGGAGCCCGGCAGCATTGCCTTCTGGGACAACCGCACCACCTGCCACCTCGCCCCGACGGACTTCGCCCAGCTGGGCGTGGACCGCGTCATGCACCGCGTGACCCTGCTGGGCGAACCCGCCGTCGGCCCGGACGGCTTCACCTCCCGGCTCGTGGCGGGGGAGCCCCTGAGGGCCTGGTGACGCCCCGAACCCTCAGGGCGCGTACGAGGCGTTCCGCGCCGTGTCCACCACCTTCTGGCCGTCGCTCGCGCCGAGCAGTCCCGCCGACACCCACGCGTCCACCGTGCCCCGCACCCGCGAGACCAGCGCGCCCTTGCCGCTGAACGGAGCCGTCGCCCAGATCTCGTCGAGCAGGGTGGTGCCGTCCGCCCTGGCCGGATTGGCGACGCCGGAGTCGGTGCCGCCGAAGACCACCCGCGGCTCGGCACGCCGGAAGTAGGCGTGCGTGGGGCCCTCGGTCCCTTCGAAGAAGGGCGCGAACTCCGTGCCGTCGAGCGTGTAGTGGAGCGACTTGCCGGTCACGGGAGTGAGCGTGGGCAGCAGATCGCCGGAGAGCGCCGCGTTGCGGTAGAGCCCGAACGACAGATAGCTCGTGCTCGTGTCACGGGCGACCAGGTTGACCGGTCCGTGGAACAGGGTCTGCACGGACGGGTCGTCGAGGGCCTTCTCCACCCGCAGCCGGAACGGCACCGTGACCCGGACGGTGTCACCGGCTCGCCAGGTCCGCGAGACGGTGAAGTAGCTGCCCGGGACCGGAGTCCCGCTCACCGCACGGCCGTTGACCGTCACCCGGAATCCGGTCGCCCACGACGGCACCCGCAGCCGCAGCTCGAAGGCCGCGCTGCCGCCGCCCATGGTGATCGTGGACCCCTGCTCCCGGGGGTAGTCGGTGGTCTGCGTGACGGTGACGCCCTTCTCGGCCCAGGTCAGCGTGGTCGGGCTGTACAGATTGACGTACAGCGCGCTCCCGTCCGCCGCCTTGGAGTACACCGAGTCCTGGTACTTGGTGGCGCTCTCCATCCCCGTGCCCTCGCAGCAGGTCGTCCCCTGCTTGGGCGTGTAGTCGCGGACATGGCCGGGCGTCAGACCGATGAAGTAGGTGACGAGCGGCTTCTCCGCGTCCGCCTTGTCCTGCTTCGAGCCGAGCACCTGGTTGTACAGCGCCCGCTCGTAGTAGTCCATGTACTTCGGGTCCCGCGTGTGGAAGAAGAGCATCCGGCTGAGCTTGAGCAGGTTGTACGCGCAGCAGGTCTCCGCGTTGGTGGCGCTGATCGTCCCCGCGATCACCCCACGGGCCTTCCAGAACTCGCCGGTGCTGGTGCCGCCGATCCCGTACATCCGCACGGGGACGACCATGTCCCAGAAGTTCCGCGCGGCGCTCAGGTACCGCTGCTCGCCCGTCGCGTCGTACAGCCGCAGCAGCCCGGTGAAGATGGGGATGTGCTGGTTGGCGTGCAGTCCGTCGAGGGTGTCGTCGCCCGCGGCGCAGGCGTCGATGAGCTTGTCGAGGTCGAACAGCCGGGCCAGCGCGAGGTGTTCGGCCTTGCCGGTGAGGGCGTGCAGATCGCAGATCGCCTCGACGATGCCGCCGAACTCGCCGCTGGAGAAGATGCCCCACATCCGTTGCAGGGTGGCGTCGGGCAGCGGGGACAGCCGGGAGTACATCCAGTCGCACATCCCGGACGCGAGGTCGAGCGCCCGCGCGTCGTCGGTGTACAGATACGCGTCCAGCAGCCCGCGCAGGATCTTGTGCGCGGTGTAGTACGGCGCCCACACCTTGGTGTAGTCGCCGCTCGTCATCGACTCCAGCAGGATGAACTGCGTCTCCGGGTACGCCGCGAGGAACCCGGGATGGCTCGGTCCACCCCAGGTACGGCGCAGCGTGGCGTCCAGTCCGCGGCCGGACGCGTCCGCGAAGGTCCCGCCGCCGGTCTCGCCGAAGCCGTACGAGACCAGGTCGCCGCCGCCCGTGGACGCATCGGCGGCCCCGCTGCTCTGCAGCGCCGTGATCTCGGCGGCTGTCAGCGCCCGCGACCAGGCGTTGAACTCGTCGAACGCCCCCGCGAACACCGGGTCCGAGGAGTAGTTCGAGCGGCCGAGCCAGTTGTTCTTCAGGGTGCCCAGGGCCGCCGGGGTGAGGCTCATCGCCGTGTTTTCGGCCACGGCCGTGCCGTTGACGTAGAGGGTGCCGGTGCCGCCCGCGATGGTCACCGCCAGATGGCTCCACACGTTCAACGGCAGCGCGGCGGTGCCGTTGAGGCCCTGCTCGCCGCCGGGCCCGCCGGTCGTGATGGCGAAGCGCGGGACGCCGCTCGCGTTGCGGGCGGCGAGGTAGAGATAGCGGGTGGTGTCGTCGCCGAAGTCGAAGACCCGGGCCCAGCCCGCGTCGTGGGTGGGCTTCACCCAGGCCGACAGAGTGATCGCCGAGGCCCCGCCGAGCACCGCCGCCGGCAGGTCGACGTACTGGTACGAGCCCCGGACGTTCTCCGCGCCCGTCCCGAACCTGCCCGCCACACTCAGCACCGCCGGATCGTGCCGCAGCGCCTCCCGCACCTCGGTCAGCGCACCGACCATGGAGGCGATCCTGTCGGCGTACGCCTGCTCACCCGTGCTGCCGTACGCCTGCGCGAGCATGGTCATGAAGTGGCCGGTGTAGTGCCCGCGAAGGTTGCCATTGGCCTCGCCGTCCAGGCCCTCCCAGCCGCCCGGGGCGACCGCGCCGCGCGTCGAGAGACCGGCGTTGGCGCGGAAGACCTGGAGCAGCCGGTCCACGTCGTAGCCACGCCCGTGGTCCAGCATCAGGGCCCGCTTGGTGGCGAACAGGCCCTGACCGAGCGCCACTTCACTCAGGGGGAACGGGCGGAGGGCCCAGGCGGACGGCGCCGGAAGCGTGGCGGCGGCCGCCCCGCCGGTGGCGGTTAACGCGGCTCCCGGTGCCGCCGCGACGAGGATCGTGCTGCGCAGCAGGGTGCGTCGGGACAGGGGCGGTGTCATGGGCGCGTTCCTCGTCTCGTGGGGGATGGGGCGAGCGGAGGGCGGGGCGAGTCACTCGGCGTAGAACGTGGCGTCGGCCTTGGCGAGCGTCGTGTCGGCGGGCTGCGTGTAGAGCAGGTAGTTGTAGTGCCGCAGATAGCGGCCGGCGCTGCCGTACGACTCGAAGGAGAGGCCCGAGGCCGAGTCGGCGAGGCCCGCCCGCTGGTAGAAACTCGCGTCGCTCCTGAAGGCGGCGGTGCCGTCGTCCTTCTCCACCCAGACCTCGTAGTTCTTCTGGCGGAGGTAGTAGCCGGGGTAGTTGGCCGATTCGAGGGAGACGGTCCCGGTGCCCGCGAGCCCGGTCACCACGCGGAACTGCGAGTCGGCGAGGTTGGTGACGTTCGGCTCGATCTTGGCGCGGTAGTCCCAGTGGCGGATGTAGCGGTCCGGGAAGTTGTACGAGGAGAACCGGACCGGGGAGACGCCGTCGGCGACCGGGATGCCGAAGTTGGGCGTGCCGTCCGCGTTCCAGTAGATCTTCTGCAGGCGGGTACGGCGGTTGGGGTCGTTCAGTGGATCGCCGCTGATGTCCTTGTAGTTGCGGTCGTGGTAGACGAGGACGTCCGACTTGCCGTCCTCGGAGACCGTGAACGAGTTGTGGCCGGGCCCGTACTGCGAGGTCGCGGCGTTGCTCTGGAACACCGGCTGCGAGCCCTTGGTCCAGGAGGCGGCGTTCAGCAGATCCGCGGAGGCGGACGCGGTCAGCATGCCCATGCAGTAGTTGGCGTCGGTGGCGCTGGCCGAATAGGTCAGGAAGACCTTGCCGCCGTGCTGGATCACCGACGGCCCCTCGTTGACCTTGTAGCCGACGGTCTCCCACGACAGCGTGGGCTGGGAGATCTCGACCGGAGTGCCTTGAATCGTCCAGGGGTTGGCCAGCTTGGCGATGAAGAGGCTGGTGTTGTTGTCCTCGGACGGATTGCGCTGCGCCCACGCCAGATAGCGGACGCCGTTCACGGCGAAGGTGGTGGCGTCCAGCGAGAAGGAGGACACCGGGGTGGCGATCTGCCCCTTCTCCGTCCAGGTGCCGGTCAGCGGGTTCGCGGCGTCGCTCTCCAGGACGTACATCCGGATCGCCCACACATCGCTGGTCGACCCGGCGGCGAAGTAGACGTACCACTTGCCGTCGATGAAGTGGATCTCCGGCGCCCAGATGTGCGCGCCCATCACCCCGCTGGCGTGCTTGGTCCAGATCGTGGTCTCGGGGGCGGTGGCGAGGCCCTGGAGGGTGGTGGCCCGGCGCAGCACGATCTTGTCGTACGCGGGCACGGTCGCGGTGAAGTAGTAGTAGCCGTCGGTGTGCTTGAAGATGTGCGGGTCGGCCCGCTGTTCGGCGACCGGGTTGGTGAAGGTCGCCGCGGGGGAGGCCGGGGCGGCGGCGTGGGCGGGGGTGACGGTGGCGGAGAGGGTCAGGGCGGCGAGACCCGTCAGCACCACTCGGCGGCTGGGACGGCTCATGGTCGTACTCCTGTGGGGGTGGCGGTGACGGTGACGGTCAGGCGGTGGTGGGCTGGAGCCGCCACTGCTGGCAGGTGTTGTTCAGCCAGGTCCACTGGCGTACGTCGATGCCGTCGCCCGTCCCGCAGTTGGCGACGTCGGCGACCTTGCCGCTGTTCGCGTTGACGATCCGCACGTAGTCGCCGCCGGTGTAAATGAGCCGGAACTTCTGGCAGTTGTTGTTCAGCCACGACCACTGCCGGATGTCGGCGCCGTCGGCGGTGGAGCAGTCGGCGGTGTCCACGACCTTGCCGGTGGCGACATTCACCAGCCGGCTGGTGTCGTTGCCCTGGTCCTCGATCCGCCACTTCTGGTTGGCCCCGCCGCTGCACGTCCACTGGAAGATGTTGGTGCCGTCCGCGGTGTTGCCGCCCTCGACGTCCAGGCACTTGCCGCTGTTGCGGTTGACGATCGTGTACGCCGTCGGGGTCGTCGCGGTCTCGCCGGACGGGCCCGCGAGGGAGGTGCCGGTCGCCACCGGGGTGCCGAAGTTCGGCGTGCCGTCGGCGTTCCAGGTGAACTTCTGCGCCCGGGTCGTACGGCCGTTTCCGCAGCCGCCGCTCGACGAGCTGTTGGCGTGGTAGACGATCCAGTTCTCGGTGCCGTCCGGCGAGGTGAAGAACCCGTTGTGGCCGGGCCCGTAGACCCCGGCCGCGTCATTGCGCTCGAAGACCGGGGTCTGCTTCTTCGTCCAGGACGCGGCCGACAGCGGGTCGCTGCCGGTCAGTTCGAGCTGGCCGAGCTTGTAGTCCGCGGTCTGGCAGTAGCTGGCGGAGAAGGTGAGGAACGTCCTGCCGTCGTGATACAGCGGCTCGGGCCCCTCGTTGACCGGGGCACCGGAAGTCTCCCAGCTCAGTGTGGGGCTGGAGATGACGGTGAAGGTGGAACTGCTCAGCGTGTACGGGTTGCTCATCGGCGCGATGACCAGGCTCTGCTTGCTGCCGCCGACGGAGCCGCTGCCCACCAGGTACAGCTTGCTGTTGTACTGGAGCACGCTGGCGTCGATCAGCCAGCCGCCCGGGTCCAGATTGGAGCCGGTGAGGCTGTTCTTGTACGTGTACGGGCCCATCGGGTCGGAGCCCGCGCTCTCCAGGACATGTGTGCGCTGGGTGTCGCAGCAGGCGGCTCCGCTCTGCGCGCCCGAGTAGTACAGGTACCAGTGGCCGTTGAAGAAGTGGATCTCCGGCGCCCAGAAGTTCGCGTTGCGGCCGGAGGTGGTGTCCGACCAGATCTGGACGCTGGGGGCGGTGCTGAGCCCGGCGAGCGTCGGCGACTTGCGCATGGTCAGCTCGTTCGTGAACGAGGTCGTCACCAGGTAGTAGTTGCCGTTGTAGTACTCCAGCCAGGGGTCGGCGCCCTTCTGGGACTTGATGGGGTTGGTATACGGCTGCCCGGCGGCCGCGGACGCCGGCTGGCTGACGAACGACGCGAGCAGAGCCAGCAGCGCTGCCCCCAGGACGTACCAATGGCGGGTGCGGAACACGACGAGTCCCCTTTGACGGCCCTAGATTGTTCGAAATCCCGTACGCTGTACGGAGGTTCGACCAGAAGATAGGTTTCCGGCAAGGACACGTCAACGCTTCTGACACGTTTCGCTTCCGGTTGCCCACAGGGCACTTCGGGATCAACTCGCCACAGGGAGCCCCGCCGTGCGGAAGACCCGGCGCTCGGCGTCGACCGCGAACACCTCGCAGCCCTTGCGCGCGGCGGCCCACTCGATGCCTTCCGCGCCCATGGCGAAGGCCGCCGTCGCCGTCGCGTCCGCCTCGGTCAGGGAGGCGGCCACGACGGTGACGCTCAGCAGCCCGGTCGCCGGACGGCCGGTGCGCCCGTCGAGGATGTGGTCGCCCCGCTCGTACCGCGCGGAGGTCGCCACCGCGCCGTCGGTGATCTCCAGCACCGTGCACAGCTGGTCGGCGTGTTCGGGGTGACGTACGCCCACCCGCCAGGGGCCGCCGGCGGCGACCACGTCGCCACCGGCGTTCAGGCAGAACCGCCGTGCCCCCGCGGCCGTCAGCAGGCCGGCGGCCCGCTGCACCGACCAGCCCTTCACCATCGCGCAGGGATCCAGTCCGCGGCCGGGCAGCCGCACCTGAAACGCGCCACCGGTCGCGACCCGGTACTCCTCGCACAGGCCGAGCACGTCGGCCAGATCACGGCTCAGCTCATCGGGTTTCAGCTCGCCCCGGTCCAGCCGGGACACCTCACTGTCCGCACGGAAGGGGCTGAACCGTGCGTCCACCTCGTGCAGCCACGCGAACACCGGGTCCGCGGTCTCGTCGTCGGCGTACTCGTCGTCGATCCGCACCGAGACCGGGAACCCCATGACGTGTTCGACGCGGCGCACCTCAGGAACCCTTCGCGTCGAGGGCGGCCTGGAGCGACTGGACGTATCCCTCGCTGGTGATGGTGGCGCCGGACACCGCGTCGATGTCGGCGCTCTGCGCCTGGAGCGTCTCCTGGATGAGCTTGGGCACGGCCGCCGTGGTCTGCGGGTGGTTCGGCTGCTGGAGCATCCGCACCGAACTGATCTTGCCGCCGTCGAAGGTCACCTCGACCTGCACGACGCCCTTCGAGGTGGTGACGGTGCTGCCCTGGACGACCTGCGAGGCGGCGGACGAGGACGATGAGGACGGCGCGGATGACGAAGACGATGAAGACGACGAAGACGACGAAGAGGTCGCGGACGGGGTCGGGGCGGGCTCGGCCACCTCCGTGGTGGTGGACGTGGTGTCCTGCGACGGTGCGTAGCGCCACAGCGGGATCAGGCCCGCGATGGACAGGACGACGACAGGCAGTGCTCGTTTCACGGTGTCCCTCTCATCCCGCCAGGCTGAAGCGCTCGAAGTGGATCTGCGGCTTGGGCACACCCAGGTCGCGCAGGGTGCGCAGCACCGCACTCGTCATGGCGGGCGGCCCGCACACGAAGACATCCCGTTCGGCGACATCGGGCACGAGCCGGGCGAGTTCGCGCGGCGCCAGCTTGTCCGGCGTGGCCGGTCCGGTGACCAGGTGCAGCTCGGCGCCCTTGGCGTGCGCCAGCTCCCGCAACTCGTCGTAGAGCACCGCGTCCTGGTCCGTGGCCACCCGGTAGATGAGCACCACGTGGTCGTGCAGGTCCTCCAGCAGGGCCCGGATCGGGGTGATGCCGACACCGCCGGCGATCAGCAGGGTCTCGGAGCGGGTCCGGTGCAGGGTGGTGAAGGCGCCGTAGGGGCCCTCGGCGAAGACCCGCGTGCCCACCTTCAGATGCCGCAGGGCCGCGGTGCCGTCGCCGGCCGTCTTCGCGGTCAGCCGCAGCGTCCGGCCGTCCGGCGCGGCCGACAGGGAGAACGGATTGGCCTGCCACCAGCGGTCCTTGGTGAGGAACCGCCACAGGAAGAACTGGCCCGCCCGCGCGGGCAGCCGGTCCAGGTCCCGCCCCGTGATGTAGACCGACACCACGTTGTCCGACTCGGGTACGACGGCCGAGACGCGCAGCTGATGCCGCAGGTTCCGCCACAGCGGCAGCACCAGCCGGCCCACGCAGACCGCGCCGAGCGCGACGCCCCACAGGGTCCACCAGTACGCGGTGGCGGCGGGCGACGTGGTGAAGGTCGTACCGGCCGCGACCTGATGCGTGAACGCCAGCACCACCGCCACGTAGGTGTACAGGTGGACGAAGTGCCATGTCTCGTACGCGAGGCGGCGCCGGGCCCAGCGGGCCGACACCGCGCCGACCACCAGGATCAGCAGCAGCGCGACGATCGCGCGCAGCACGCCCTCGACGGTCTCGGCCAGCTCGACCAGCTCGTCCACGGGCCCCATCGACGACGACTGCGCGTAGCCGAAGGTGATGAACACCGCGTGCGACAGCAGCGTCCACAGCAGCCCGAAGCCGACCCAGCGGTGCCAGGACGTCAGCCGGTCCATGCCGATCCGGTGGTCGAGCCAGGGCAACCGGGCCACCAGCAGCAGCTGGAAGGCCATGAGGAGCGCCGCGTACAGCCCCGCCAGCCGGCCCAGCACGATCAGGGCGTTCGAGGCGAACCCGGCCTGGACGAAGAAGACGGTCACCACACCCGCGTTCGCGACCAGCAGGGCGTACAGGCCTGCGCGGGCCACCACCTTCGGGCGCACCGCCGTGGGAGGCGGCTGGACACGTTCGACAGTGGTCACGGAGGGCAGCTCCTCGTTCGGGTGTGGGGAACACCGAGCCTGCCCGCTCTCAGCTGTCGTTTTCCTGTCGGACGACTTTCAACTCTTTATCGATGTGGATCACGGGCGACCGCAGGTATGGCGTCGGGAGACACGTGAAGCACTATGAGCAGGTGGAAAAAGTGCGCCTTCTGGTCGTGGACGACGACCCTCCCATCGCCGATCTCGTCGCGACGGTCGCCCGTTACGAGGGATGGGAGGCGGTCACCGCGTACTCCGGCGAGGACGCGCTGCGGCGGGCCGCCGACTTCCACCCCGACATCGTGGTGCTCGACCTGATGCTGCCCGGCCTCGACGGATTCGCCGTCCTGGACCGGCTGCGGCAGTCCGGGACCATGGTGCCGGTCGTGTTCCTCACCGCGCGGGACGGCGTCGCCGACCGGGTCGCCGGCCTCACCCGGGGCGGCGACGACTACCTGGTCAAACCGTTCGCGGTGGAGGAGCTCATGGCGCGGCTGCGGACCGTGCTGCGCCGCAGCGCGGGCCCCGGCTTCCAGCGGTCCGTGCTCCGGGTGGCCGACCTGACGATGGACGAGGACACCCACGAGGTCCGGCGCGGCGACCGGCTGCTCACGCTCACCCCCACCGAGTACGAGGTGCTGCGCTACCTCATGCGCAAGTCGCCCACCGTGCTGACCAAGGCGCAGATCCTCGACCATGTCTGGGAGTACGGCTTCGGCGGCCGCTCCAATGTCGTGGAGCTGGTCGTCAGCCGGCTGCGCCGCAAACTCGACGGCCTCGATGACAGCGGTGCACCGCTCATCCACACCGTGCGGGGCGTCGGATACGTGGTGCGGCAGGTCGCCGAGTGACGAGCCGAGCGACCGGGTCCGGGATACGTGGTGCGGCCGGCCGCCTGTGGGGGACCTACCGCCGGACGCGCCTGGGCACCCGGCTGGCCCTCGGCATGGGCGTGCTGTCCCTCGTCGTGTTCGCCGTCGTCGGCACGGCGCTGACGACGTACATGCGCGACTACCTGGACCGCCAGCTCGGCGAGCAGATGAAGCTCGTCCAGGTCACCCAGTCCAAGGACGCCGCGGCCCACGGCACCGTGCAGCGCCGGCCGTACTACGGCTGGTTCACCGCCGTGTACGACGTCTCGGGCGACACGGCCGTGCTCCGCAAGCCCGCCGACGTACCGGCGGACACCGCCGCACTCACGGCCGCCGCCGAGGCGCTGCCGCCCGCGGGCTCCGAACACATCCTGCGCACCGCGAACATCGCGGGTGAGGGCACGTACAAGCTGCGCGCCTGCGAGGTCGAACCCGGGGTGGTGCTGGTCACGGCGGCGCCCGTGGCGGACCTCCAGGGCACCATGCGGCAGCTGATCACGGTCCAGGTCGTCACCTTTGCGCTCGCGCTGCTGGCGCTCGTCGTGGTCGGCCGGGCGGTGCTGCGGCGCGGCCTGAAGCCGTTCAGCGACATGGCGCACACGGCCCGCGGCATCACCTCGCACAACCTGACCGGCTCGGCACGGCTTCCGGTGCGCGCCGGCGGCGGGAAGGGCGGACCGGAGGTCGAGGAGCTGCGCACCGCGTTCAACACCATGCTGGAACACATCGACGACGCCCTCGCCGTCCGCACCGAGGCCGAACAGCGGCTGCGCCGCTTCGTCGCCGACGCCTCGCACGAGCTGCGCACCCCCCTGATGTCGGTACGCGGCTACGCGGACCTCTTCCAGTACGCGGCGGCCAACGCGCCCGGGGAACGCGAGAAGCACCTGGCCCGGCTGCGCGCCGAGGCGGCCAGAATGGGCGTACTCCTCGACGACCTGCTGCTGCTCGCCCGCCTGGACGCCGCCGAGGTGGAGACCCCGCTGCGGCTGGAGGACGCCGACCTCGCGGAGCTGACCCGGGAGGCGGCGGACGCCTTCCGCGCGGGCCACCCCGGGCATCGGCTGACGGCCACGGTCGGCGCCGACCCGGTGCGGCTCCGGCTGGACCCCCTGCGCATCCGGCAGGTGCTGGACAACCTGCTCACCAACGCCGCCGTGCACACCCCGGCCGGCACGAAGGTGTGCGTGGAGGTGTCCGTCTCGTCCGGCACGGCGGTCGTACGGGTCTCCGACTCGGGACCGGGCGTTCCGGCCGCCGACCAGGAACGTGTCTTCGACCGCTTCTACCGCGTCGACAAGGCCCGCAGCCGCGACCGCGGCGGCAGCGGCCTGGGCCTGGCGGTCGTGCGCTCCCTGGTCCGGGCGCACGGCGGCACCGTCGAACTGACCAGCCGACCGGGGTCGACGGCCTTCGCCATCAGGCTGCCCCTAGCAGGCTTCTGATGGATTTCCATGGCGTCGTGGACGGCACCGTCCCTCGCCAGGGGGACGGCGATCTGGCTCCATGGAGGGATGATCCCGAACAACGCCCGCTGCCATAATCGCCCATGTGCACCGTGCGACGGCTTGGCGTGACACGTGGATCGGAACGCGACGGCGGGTGGCGGAACTGCCGCACGTGAACGCTGTGTTCGGGACGCTGCTCGGACTGCTCGCCGTCTCGGAGTCGCTCGCCGAGTTCGTCGCCGCCCGCGGGTCGATTCCGCGTATGTTCGCCGACGCCGGCACGCAGGCCGGGCAGCACGGCAGCGCGGGCCGTGTCCAATTCGCCATGGTGGTCGGCCTGTTGTGCCTGTCCACCGCCTTGCCGCTGGTCTTCCTGCGTCCGCTGACGGCCGGGATCGCCGTCACCGCGGCGAGCGTCGGCTCGCTCGTGATCTTCGGGACGCTGACCCTGGCGGGCCTCACCGCGCAGATCGTCGCCCAGTACCGGCTCGGCCGCGGCGGCGCCCTCCTGCCGGCCGCGCTGCTCACCGCGCCCTTCCTTGTCCTGGCCCTGACGGCGCCCGACGACACCGGCTACCGCGTACGGGTCGTCCTGGTCGCGGTGCTGGCCCCGCTCACCACCCTCGCCGGACTGGCCGGCCGGTCGAACGAACAGAACCGGCGACACAGCGCCATGCGCCGCGCGATGGACGGCACCCAGTGGGAGAACGCGGCACGCGACGAACGCGTACGCATCGTCCGTGAGCTCCACGACGTCGTCGGCCACCACATCTCCATGATCGCCGTGCAGGCCGAGACGGCCCGGATAGCCACCGCGGGCATGCCCGCCGAGGGCGCCGAACGGCTCCTCGGCATCGGGGACACCGCCCGCGCCGCCCTGACCGAGATGCGCCGCCTGCTCGGCGTGCTCCGCGACGACACCGAGTCCGTCGCCGGCGGCGAGCGACGGCCACAGCCCGACCTGCATCAGATCCACGAACTCCTTGACGAGGCCCGCGAGGCGTCCGCGACCTCCGTCCGCCTCATCCTGAGCGGATCCCCGCGCGAACTGGACCCCGGCATCGAACTCGCCGCCTACCGCATCGTCCAGGAGTCCCTCACCAACGCCCGCAAGCACGCCACGGGCGCCGCCGTCGACGTGGAGCTCACCTACACCGACGACGCCCTGCACCTCCGCGTCCGCGACAACGGCCCAGGACCTCCGGTAGGCCAACTCCCCGGCGGACACGGCCTGCTCGGCATGCGGGAACGCGCGTCCGCGGTCGGCGGAGACGTGCACACCGGTTCGGCGTTCGACGGCGGCGGGTTCGTCGTCGAGGCACGCTTCCCCGCCAAGACGGAAGAGACCCTATGAGCAGCCCGTCCTCGCCGATCCGGGTCGTCGTCGCCGACGACCACGTAGTCGTCCGCACCGGGTTCTCCGCGCTGCTCGACAGCCAGCCGGACTTCACCGTCGTGCGCACCGCCTCCTCCGGAGCCGAAGCGGTGCGCGTCTGCCGCGAGGTGTCGCCGGACGTCGTCCTCATGGACATCCGCATGCCCGAGATGGACGGCATCGAGGCCACCAGACAGCTCGTCGGCTCCTCGCCCGAAGGAGCGGACGTACCGCGCGTCCTCATCCTGACGACGTTCGACCTCGATGAGTACGTGTACGACGCGCTGCGCGCCGGAGCGAGCGGCTTCCTGCTCAAGGAGGCCACCGCGGAACGGCTCTTCGACGCCGTGCGCGTCGTCGCCGCCGGGGACGCCCTGCTCGCGCCAGGCATCACCCGACGGCTCATCAGCGAATTCGCCCTGATGCCCGCCAGACCCGACGCCACGCCGCCGCCCGGGATGAAGTCCCTCACCGCACGCGAGACAGAGGTCCTGCTGCTCGTCGCCGAGGGACTCTCCAATCCGGAGATCGCCGCCCGGCTGGTCCTCAGCGAGGAGACGGTGAAGACACATGTCAGCCGCATGCTCGGCAAGTTGGCGCTGCGTGACCGCACCCAGGCCGTCATCGCCGCATACGAAACGGGACTTGTCGTCCCCGGATCGCGCCGGCCCGCGTAGCAGGCCCCGGCACCTCGTCATCCTCAGGTGGGACACCGCCCGTCCCTCCCGTGGGGGACGGGCGGCCCGGGTGGTGGCTCCCGTGAGTGTCATCGGAGTTGGCTCTCCGTCGTGACGACCGGGGCACCCGCTTCTTCCTAACCTGCTCGCATGGAGAAGACGATCGATGAGTCGCAAGCGACGATCGAGGTCAGGAACGTGCGCAAGCGCTTCGGGAGCACCCAGGCGCTGGACGGGATGACGTTCGACGTCAACCCCGGGCAGGTCACCGGCTTCGTCGGTCCGAACGGCGCGGGCAAGTCCACCACCATGCGCGTGATCCTCGGTCTGGACAGGCCCGACGAAGGGGCCGCGCTGGTCGGCGGGCGCCCCTACCGGGATCTGCGCACCCCGCTGACGCACATCGGGGCGCTGCTGGACGCCGCGGCCGTACAGCCGAGCCGTACGGCCCGCCACCATCTGCTGTGGCTGGCCCACTCCCAGGGGCTGAGCGCCGGGCGGGTCGACGAGGTGATCCGGCAGGTCGGCCTTCGGGACGTGGACCGGCGCAAGGCGGGCGGCTTCTCCCTGGGCATGAGACAGCGCCTGGGGATCGCGGCGGCGCTGCTCGGCGACCCGCCGGTGATCATGCTCGACGAGCCCTTCAACGGCCTGGACCCCGAAGGGTTCGGATGGATGCGCGGCTTCCTGGCGTCGCTGGCCGGACAGGGCCGGGCCGTGCTGGTCTCCAGCCATCTGATGAGCGAACTGCAGGACGGCGCGGACCATGTGGTGGTCGTCGGGCGCGGCAGGGTCGTCGCGGACATGAGCGTGCGGGATCTGCTGGCCTCCGTGTCCCGGGGCCGGGTGACCCTGCGGACGTCCGCGCTCGCGCGGGCGATGACGGTCCTGGCACGCGCGGGCGCCACCGTGACCTCCACCGCGTCCGACACGATCGGCGTGACCGGGCTGCCGGCCGAGCACGTGGTGTCGCTGCTCGGCGCGAACGCGGTGCCGTTCTCCGAGATCTCCGAGCACCGCGCCTCGCTGGAGGAGGCCTACATGGAGCTCACCCGGGACGCCGTGCAGTACCGCGGCGTCGTTCCCGAGGAGGCCGGCCGATGACCTCCACGATGATGCCGCCGCGCGCCACGGCACGGCCGGGGCGGGGCGGCTTCGGACGGCAACTGCACGCGGAATGGACGAAGTTCCGTACGGTGCAAGGCTGGGTGTGGAGCGCCGTCGGCGCGCTCCTGACCATCTGCCTGGTGGGCCTGCTCGCCACGGCGGCGAGCAACACGTCCGATCCGGACGGCAGTTCCGCGCTGCCCGTCGGCCCGGGCGGCGAAGCGGTCAACGACAGCTTCACCTTCGTGCACCAGCAGCTCCGGGGCGACGGCACCCTCACCGTCTCCGTGTCGTCGCTGGCCGGCGTGGTAACGACGAGCCCGACCGACAGCAAGGCCGGTCTCGCCCCCTGGGCGAAGGCCGGCATCATCGTGAAGGACGGCCTCGACCAGGGATCGGCCTACGCGGCGATGATGGTCACCGGCGCCCACGGCGTGCGGATGCAGTACGACTACACGCACGACACGGCCGGGACGACCGGCACGGTCTCCCACCGGACGCCGCGCTGGCTGCGGCTGAAGCGCTCCGGCGACACGCTCACCGGCTATGAGTCCTCGGACGGCGCCCATTGGACCGAGGTGGGCCACGCGGACCTCACCGGGCTGTCCGCCACGCCGCAGGTCGGGCTGTTCGTGACCTCCCCGTCGGTCGAGGACGGGACCGGAACCGGAACGGGCTTCGCCCCGGCCGTCGCCACCGGCACCTTCGACCAGGTCCTCCTCGGCGGCGGATGGACCAACGGCTCCTGGCGGACCGGACAGGTGGGCGGCGACGCGGGCACCTCCGGCAGCTACAGCCAGCACACCAAGGGCGGGGCCACCCCCTCCGGCAGCGGCTTCGCGATCACCGGGGCCGGGGACATCGCGCCGGTCGTCGGCGGGCCGGCCGGCAGTGGCGTACGGACCATCGAGAACTTCCTCGTCGGCGCGTTCGCAGGGCTGATCGTCATGGTCGTCGTGGGCGCGGGATACATCACCGTCGAGTACCGGCGGGGCATGATCGGCGTCACCCTGGCGGCGAGTCCGCGCCGGGGCCGCGTCCTGGTGGCGAAGGCCCTGGTGGTGGGCTCCGTCGCCTTCACCATAGGAGTGGCAGCCGCCGCCGTCATGGTCCCCCTCGGCGGACAGCGGTCGGAGTCGAACGGCTTTCCCGTGCTGACGGTGCCGACGGCGACCGAACTGCGCGTCATCGTCGGTACGGGCCTGCTCCTCGCCGTCGCGAGCGTGTTCGCCCTCGCCGTCGGCACCATCCTGCGGCGCAGCGCCGTGGCCATCACCGTGGTCGTCGTCGGCATGGTCCTGCCCTATCTCCTCGCGGCTGCGTCCCTGTTGCCCGACGGGGCCGCGGAGTGGCTGCTGCGGGTCACCCCGGCCGCCGGATTCGCCATCCAGCAGAGCGTCGAGAGATACGACCAGGTCGTCACCGTCTACGCGCCGTCGTCCGGCTACTTCCCGCTGGCCCCGTGGGCGGGCTTCGCCGTCCTGTGCGCCTATGCCGCGGCCGTGTTCGCCGCCGCCATGGTCCTGCTGCGGCGGAGGGACGTATGAAACGCGCCGGACGTGCCGAGTGGACGAAGCTGCGCACGGACGCGAGCAACGGCTGGCTGACGCTCGGCGTCTTCGCGCTGACCGTGGCCGTCGGCGCCGCGGTGGCCATGACGTCCCGGTGCGACGCGACCGGCTGCGGCGCAGACCCGACGCGCCTCAGCCTCACCGGGGTCATGGTCGGACAGGTCGTCGTCGCGATTGTGGCGGTGCTGATGGCCGGCAACGAGTACGGAACGGGCATGATGCTCACCACGCTCACAGCGGTGCCGCGCCGGCTGACGGTCCTCTGCTCGAAGTCCGCCGTGCTCACCGCGGTGACGCTGGTGACCGGCACCATCTCCGTACTCGCCTCCCTGCTGATCGGACGCCTCGTGCAGCCGGGCCGCGGGTTCACGAGAGAACACGGCTTCCGGGCCCTGTCGTTGGCCGACGAACCGACGCTGCGGGCCGCCGTGGGCTCGGTCCTCTACCTCGTGCTGATCGGTCTGCTCGGCCTCGGCGTCGCGCTGGCCGTACGGCACTCGGCGACCGCGATCGGCATCGTGCTCGCCCTGCTGTTCGTCTTCCCGATCCTCGCGCAGCTGGTGGCCGACCCCGACTGGCAGCGCCACCTCCAGCAGATATCACCCCTGACGGCCGGCCTCGCCGTCCAGACGACCGTCGGTGTCGACGACCTTCCCATCGGCCCCTGGCAGGGCCTCGGTGTGGTGGCCCTGTGGGCGGTCGGCGCGCTGGCCGTCGGGGGCCGGCTGCTGTGCGCGCGGGACGCCTGAGCCGGTGACGGAGGAACCGACGGAGGAACCGACGGTGGGACCGACGGATGTCACGACGACCGTCACCGGAGCGAGCGGCACCACCGTCACGTCCGGCCCGTACGCACCGGAAGGTGCATCAGATCCGTGCCGAGGAGCACGCGACCGCCGAAGTCCGCCGTGCGCGCGCTGTCACGCAGCAGTTTCCGCCACGTCGCGTCGGAGACCACGCTCCGCTGCCCGGGGCTGAGGTGGGTGGCGACCAGGGTGCCGACCCCGCTCTCGGCGGCGATCCTGCCGATCTCGGCCACGTCCGTGTGCGAACTAAGGATGTGGTCGATCAGGGCCTGGGTGAGCCCAAGGCCCGCCAGCCCGTCGGGGTCGAGGGCCTCGTGCACCAGGACGTCCGCGTTCCGGGCGAGCGTGATGACGTTCGGAGTCGGGGCAGTGTCGCCGGAGAAGACGACACTGCCGTGGTCGGTGTCGAAGCGGTAGGCGTAGGCGGGGAACACCGCGCCGTGCGGGACCAGCACGGCGGTGACCTTCACGTCGTCGTTCTCCATGACCGTGAAGGGAGCCATCGCCGGTGCCGTGTGCGTCGCCGAGGCGCCGGTACCGGACGGCGGCAGCACGTCGTGGACGTTGAGCAGGGTCGCCGGGTCGATGCCCGCGTGCTCGGTCATGAAGAACGTGGGGGAGGCGGCGTACGCCTGCCCGGCCAGCTTCGTCATCTCCACGGTGCCCGGCGCCGGCCCCGGAGCCCCGGTGACGGTCGAGGAGATACCGGCGGACCCGGGGCCGTGGACCTCGATCGGGCTCCGGAAACCCTGCGCTCCCGAGGCACCGGCGGCGAGCAGCGGAAAGGAGTAGTAGTCGACGACGTGGTCGGCGTGCAGATGGGTCAGGAAGATGCCGGCCAGAGAGGGCATCGACAGCCCGGCCCGCAGATACTGGGTGACCGCGCCCCGGCCGCAGTCGACGACATAGGTCCGGCCGTTCACCACCAGCGCCGACGAGATGCCGTACCGGTCCGCGAGCGGCGGCGGCCCGCCGTTGGTCCCCAGCAGGACGAGGGATACGGCGGCATCGGATGGGCTCGTCGGCGCCGCGGCGGCGGGAGAGCTCGTCAGCAGGGGAGCGGCGGCCACGGCGGAGGCGGCCATGGCGCCCAGCAGCGCTCTGCGTGACGTCTCCGGAGCCGGTCCCGTCCGTGACCCCGTGGTCGTCTCTGCGGCGGATGTCCCATCGTCTGCGGCTCGGCACATGGTGCGGCAACTCCTTTGCGGCTCACACGACTTGGCGCGGCCGGGCAGGAGGAATCCACGAGACCCGGACCGCTCACCTGCCCCGATCGCGTGCGGCGGCCGTGATCAGGGACGGTGAGCGGAATGCTGCCCACGGTCGGACACGTACGGGGAGCCCGAGGGGCGAAACCTAAGGTGACGCCGTTCGACGCGGCGCCCGTGGTCAGACCGAGTCGCGGACGATGATCCGGGCCGGTACGGGCACCAGGCCGCCGGTGTCGAGGCCGAGGGCGGTGCGGGCGGCGAGGCGGCCGTGGGCCTCGGCGTCGATGTGGACGGTGGTGAGGGCCGGGGTGACGAGTTCGCCGTACTCGGTGTCGTCGTAACCGATGACGGCGACGTCGCCGGGGACGCTGAGGCCGAGGTCGTGCAGCGTGGTCAGGGTGCGCAGGGCGACGTCGTCGTTGAAGCCGGCGATGGCCGTGACGCCGGGGTGGGCGGCCCGGAACTCCCGTACGGCGCTGGCGCCCGCGCTCCTCGGCCGGGGCACGACGAACGAGGCGAGGGGAGCCAGGCCCAGCGCTGCCGCGGTCTGGCCGGCGAACCGCAGCCGCGCCTCGGCCAGCGGGGTGCCGCTGTCCGGCAGGGCCAGCGCCATGCGGGTGTGGCCGTGCTCGGCGAGGTGGCGGATCTGGAGGGCGGCATGGGCGGCGAGGCCGTCCCGCCAGCCGCCGCCGCGGTCGTCCAGTTCATGGCCGGTCAGGTAGGGCTCGCCGAACCGGAGGACGGCGCGAGGGGCGATCGTGTCGAGGACCTGCTGGGTCGCCTGCGGGGTGTGGTGTCCATGGCGGACGAGGAGGACGTGGTCGTGGGCGGCCAGTTCGTCGTCGAGGCCCCGGACGTAGCTGCGGGAGTAGTTGCCCTCCAGGCCCCAGTCGATGTTGAGGACGACGACGCGGGAGGCTCCCTCGCGCAGCGCCCGGGCGACGCCGTGCGGTACGTAGCCGAGGTCGCTGGCGGCCTGCTGGACGCGCTCGCGGGTGGCTGCCGAAATCGTCTGGTTCGGGGCCTTGTTGAGGACGAAGCTGACGGTGGCGCGCGACACTCCGCTGGCGGCGGCGACGTCGTTCAGCGTGACTCTTCCGGAACCGCCCATCACCCTGCCCCGATCCGCTGTGACGCGTCACGTTTCCGCACCGTGCCGCTGGTTCAGTCTAGTCAGCGGCCACCGCACGACGGGCCGTGTGATCGCCGGGCACCGGCAGCCGCACGATGCGGAAGCCGTGGGCGGACGCCTGCTCCTCCCGTCCCGGTGCGCGTCCTCCCGCCGCACAGGGCTCACCCGGCGCAAGCAATGAGTGCGCCGCATGATGCTCGCCAACGCCGGAACCGCTCTGCTAGCTTCCCACTAGATCGATTTAGCCGCATGTCAAATGTCTGCCCCACCGAGCCGAGTCGAGCCGTGGAGCGGAGAGATTCCCCGCCGGTTCCTCGCCGCTCACCAGGTTCACTAGATCGATTTAGTTCATCGATTTAGTTCATCGTCGGGCGGACGATGATGAGAAGGAGCCGCATGGCAATCCCCAGTCTTCAGGACGGCATCGACAAGGCCGGATCGCCCATCAAGCTGCTGTGGAAGCCGGGCGCCGCGCCGTGGACTCCCGAGGTGGTCGAGCGCGAGTACGCCGGCTGGCGTCAGGAACAGGCGGCGTGGCACGAGGGCGTCGCCCTCCTCAACCTCTCGCACCACATGTTCGACATGTGGATCGAGGGCCCGGACGCCACCCGTCTGCTCGCCGACCACGGCGTCAACAACTTCGAGAACTTCGCCCTCGGGCAGGCCAAGCAGTACGTCCCGGTGACGAAGGACGGCAACATCGTCACGGACGGCATCCTCGCCCGCGAGGCCGAGAACAAGTACCTCCTCAGCGGGATCCCCGCCGCACAGCACTGGGTCCAGTACCACGCGGAGAAGGGCGGCTACGACGTCGCCTTCGCCACCGACGCGTCCTCCGCCTTCCGGCAGGGCGGCGGCGACCCGAAGCTGTTCCGCTACCAGATCCAGGGCCCACTGGCCAAGGACGTGGTGGAGCGGGCCTTCGGCGGGCCGCTGCCGGAGACGAAGTTCTTCCACTCCGCCCCGGTCGCCCTGGACGGCCGCCACTTCCGTGCCCTGCGGCACGGCATGGCGGGCCAGGCGGGCTTCGAGTTCATCGGCCCCTGGGAGCACGCCGCGTATGTCCACGAGGCGTTCCTCAAGGCCGGTGAGCCGTTCGGCCTGGTCCAGGTCGGCGCCCTGGCCTACACCACGCCGAGCGTGGAGAGCGGCTGGATACCCTCGCCGGTGCCCGGCATCTACAGCGACCCCGACCTGCGGGAATACCGTGAGCAGCTCGCCCTGTTCGGCATTGAGGGCCAACGCCCGCTGAACGGCAGCTACTTCTCGGAGGACATCGAGGACTACTACGCCTCTCCGTACGAGCTCGGCTACGGCAAGATGATCTCCTTCCGCCACGACTTCCTGGGCCGGGACGCCCTGGTGAAGGCGAAGGAGGCCGTCCACCGCACGAAGGTCACCCTGGTCTTCGACACCGACGACGTGCGCGAACTCATCGGCCGGGGCCAGGACCCGGGCTTCGTGCTCACCTACGCCCGGCACCGCGTGGAGAACGTGACCGGCCTGGTCGGCATGACCATGCAGACCGCGTCGATCGACCCGGTGGGCACCGTCCTGTCGCTGACCCTGATCGACACCGCGTACGCCGAACCCGGCACTGAGGTGTGGGTGGTGTGGGGCGAGCACCCCGGCCCCGGTACCGACCCCGAGGCCGACCTCGGACTGCCGCGCATCCGCGCCACCGTGCGGCCCGCGCCGTTCAACCAGCACGCGCGCACCCTGTACCGCCGCAACGCCTGAGCCATCCGCCCGGCCGCCGCGCACGGTCCGCCAAGGGTGCGTCAGGCACGAGGACGAGGACACAGCGCCGGACAAGGACACAGCGGCCGGATCGCGGTGCGCCGCCCGGCGGCGCCCGCTCCGGCCGTCCGGCCGACGGCCTCCGGACCCGGCGCACACCCCGCCACCGCGGCCCCGTCACGAGCCCGGGCGCCCGCATCGTACGGCTGCCCGCTCGTGACGGCCCGCACGGTGCCCCCCATCGGTGGCGCACCGCAGAACAAGACGTCGAAGAGGAGCACGATGAACCCCGGTTCCACGGTCCCGGCAGCGGTGGGCACATCGCTGTTGGAGGACTTCTCCCTGGAGATGACGGGCAAGGACGTCCCGAAACTCCAGGAAGCCAGCGACACCATCCCCCAGGGCACACGCGTCAACGTCACCTTCCTCGGCAACGAGGACCTGCGGATGCGCCTGGATGCCGCCCGCGCGGTCAAGCGGCTCGGCTTCGTCCCCGTACCGCATCTGTCCGCCCGCCGTCTCGCCTCGCAGGCGGACCTCGAGAAGTTCCTCGCCGGTCTGCGGGCCGACGGCACCGGGGAGAACGTCTTCGTCGTCGGTGGCGACCCCGCCCGCCCCGAGGGCCCGTACGAGGACGCGTTGTCCGTCATCCGCACCGGGCTGCTTCAGGAGTACGGGGTGCGCCATGTCGGCATCAGCGGGTACCCCGAGGGCCACCCCGCCATTCCGGACCGGGCGCTGTGGTCGGCCCTGGAGGACAAGCACACGGACCTGGCGCAGGGGGAGTTGAGCGGCAGCGTCATCACCCAGTTCGGCTTCGACGCCGACCCCGTCCTCGCCTGGATCGAGGACGTACGCCGACGGGGCATCGGCCTGCCGATCAGGATCGGCGTTCCCGGCCCGGCAGGCGTGCGCCGCCTGATGACGTACGCCGCGCGCTTCGGCGTGGGGACCAGCGCCGCCATCGCCAAGAAGTACGGCTTCTCCCTGACCAACCTCATCGGCACGGCCGGTCCCGACCGGTTCCTCCACACCCTGGCCTCCCACTACGACCCGGGGCGGCACGGCGAGGTGAAGCTGCACTTCTACACGTTCGGCGGGCTCAGGACCACCTCGGAGTGGGTCGCCCGGTTCAGGAAGGGAGCCTGACATGACGCTCACCCACGAGGCCCCCGCACGCCCCGAGCCGCGCCGGCGCCCCGGCCAGCAGGCATCGCTGATCGTCCAGGGAGAGGACCGCACCGGCATCGTCGCCGCCGTCGCCTCGGTGCTCGGCGGACACGGAGCGAACATCGTCTCCCTCGACCAGTACTCCGACAATCCGCAGGGCGGCGCCTTCTTCCAGCGCACCGTCTTCAGCCTCGACAACCTTCCCGCGGTCCTTCCCGCCATCGAGGAGGACCTGCGCAAGCGTCTGGCCGACGGCTACGGGCTGACCTGCACGCTGCGCGACCTGTCGGTGCCCCAGCGCGTGGCGGTCTTCGCGTCGAAGTCCGACCACTGTCTGCTGGACCTGCTGTGGCGCCACCGGCGCGGTCAGCTGCCCGTCAGCATCTCCATGGTGATCTCCAACCACCCGGACACGGCCGAGGAGGTACGCGGATTCGGCATCCCCTTCTTCCACGTGCCCTGCCAGGGCCCGGACAAGTCGGCGGCCGAGGCGGAACACCTGCGGCTGCTGAAGGGCAACGTGGACTTCGTCGTCCTGGCCCGCTACATGCAGATCCTCTCCGCCGGCTTCATCGAGGACCTCGGCGTCCCCGTCATCAACATCCACCACTCCTTCCTGCCCGCCTTCATCGGCGCCGGGCCCTACGCCAAGGCCAAGGAACGCGGCGTGAAACTGGTGGGCGCCACAGCCCACTACGTCACCGAGAACCTCGACGAGGGCCCGATCATCGAGCAGGACGTCGTACGCGTCAGCCATGCCGACACCGCCGCCGACCTTCAGCGGCGCGGCGCGGACGTCGAACGTGCCGTGCTCTCCCGCGCCGTGCTCTGGCACGCCGAGGACCGCGTCATCCGCAACGGCAACCACACCATCGTCTTCGCGTAGCGAGGACCCGTTCCATCGACAGGGAAATCGACGGGGAAACCGTCCGGTGCGGGATCGCGGTCCTCGGCTCGCCCGGCTCCTCCACGCAAGAGACGGATTCAGCACCATGACCACACGCATCGACGGCAGAAAGCTCGCCCAGCAGATCCGGTCGAAGGTCGCCGAGGACGTCGCGGCGGCCGGTGCCTCGGGGCGGGTGCCGGGCCTCGCCACCATCCTCGTCGGCGACGACCCGGCGAGCGCCGTGTACGTCGCCGCCAAACGGCGTGCCATCGGGGAAGCGGGGATGCGCGACTTCCACCGCGCGCTGCCGGCGCAGGCCACGCAGGAGGAAGTCGCGGCCGTGATCGACGAGTTGGCGGCCGACCCGGCCGTCTCGGGCATCCTGCTGCAACTGCCGCTGCCCGGCCGGCTCGACGCGCCCGCGCTGATCGACCGTATCCCCGTCACCAAGGACGTGGACGGTCTGACCACGGCCAGCGCCGGACTGCTCGCCCGCGGTGTGCACGGACTGCGCCCGTGCACACCCCTCGGCGTCATCGAACTCCTCGACGCGGAGGGCATCCCCATCGAGGGAGCGACGGCGGCCGTGGTCGGCTGGGGCGAACTGGTCGGACGTCCCCTGGCCCAGCTGCTGCTGCGGCGCGGTGCGACCGTGACCGTGGCCCACGAGTTCACCACCGACCTCGCGGCCGTGACCCGGCCGGCCGACATCGTCGTGGCCGCCACCGGAGTAGGGGGACTCATCGGCCCCGAGCACATCAAACCCGGCGCCGCCGTCATCGACGTGGGCATGCACCGAACGGAAGCAGGCCTCACCGGCGACGTCCGCGCGGCCGAACTGGAAGGCATCGCCGGCTGCATCACCCCCGTACCCGGCGGCGTCGGCCCGATGACGATCGCGATGCTGATGCGCAACACCCTCTACGCGGCGGAGTGGGAGAGAGCCGCCGCGTAGAGGGCCGGCTCGTCGTCAGCCACGCCCCGGTCCGGACGGCAGCCGTGCCTCGCTGTGTGCCGCGTCCGCGCCGGCCGGGTGCCCGGGCCCGACGGCGCTGGAAGCTGCTGCCGGAGCGGAGGGAGTGTGCCGTGGCCGGCGCAGCAGGACCGCGGAGACCAGGGCGGCCAGGAGCGGGAGAGCCGCCGCCACGATCAGGCACAGGCACATGCCGTCGAGGAAGGCATCACCCAGGGCGCCCAGCGCGTCCGGTGGCGGCACCCAGGTCCAGCTGCGCGACCGCGCCCAGCCCACCCGAGTCCGCGGCCGCCACCATGCGCTCCCGCGCCGCGGGGCCGACCCCGGCGTCCGCGAGGTGGCCGGGCAGGGTGTCGACGGCCCTGGTGGTGAGCAGGGCGCCCAGGATCGGCGGGTCCAGTGCGCCGCCGACCTGGCGGAACGCGTTGTTACCGGCCGCGGCCATCGCCGCGAGACGGAGCGGCACGGAGGAGACGGCCGTGGCCGTCATGGGGGTCATGACGAAGCCCATGCCCAGGCCGAGCAGAGTCAGCCGCCCAGGCCGCAGAGGCGAAGGAGGTCCAGGTGTCGACGCCGAGCAGGGAGAGCAGCGCGCCCGCGACGAGCAGCAGGCCGTCGGTGATCAGGACGCGGGGCGACACACGGTGCATGCCTGTTCCGGGGCTCAGGGCTTTCCTCCGGGGCCACGGTCCGAAGGCCCGGCTCTCACTGCCGTCCGGGGCACTGTGGACATGCCGCGCAGGGGCACCGCTCGTACCCTGAAGTAGATCCCTGCGGACGTTCCTGTCCACAGTGAGCCGGCTCGCCCGGTACGCAGTGCCCGGGATTCCTGCCCGGCAGCCGGTGGAGCGGCGGGAGGTTGTCCCATGAGCAGGCGCTGGACCGCGCGTCTGGCCCTGGCGGCGGGCGCGGCGGCGCTCCTGGTACTGGTGGTCTTCGCCGGGCTCGGAAGCCTCGTGCTCATGGCGGTGGGCTGGGCAGGACTGGCGCTCACGGCGGTCGGCGTGTGGTGGTTGCTCACCCACACCGGCTGGATCAGGGTGCTGGCTGTGCTGCTGGTGGTCGCCGCGCCGCTCGGCGTCCTGCTTCTGTACACGTCTGCCGGGCTGCTGTGGGTGGTGCTGGTCTCGCTCGGTCTCTGGGCGCTGGCCGTTTCCGCAGGCAGGGCCGCACTTGTCGAGGACACCTCGCCCAGCATGCCGGAGCGCTCCGTCGACCGGGCCGAGCGACCGTTCCTGATCATGAATCCGCTCTCCGGCGGCGGAAAGGTCGAGAAGTTCCACCTGGCGGAGCGAGCCAGAGCTCTTGGTGCCGAGGTCGTCGTGCTGGATCCGGCCCACCGGCAGGATGTGGCCGAGCTGGCGCGGCGGGCCGTGCGGAGTGGAGCCGACCTGCTCGGCGTCGCGGGTGGTGACGGTACGCAGGCCTCGGTCGCCCGTGTGGCCGTGGAGCACGACCTTCCCTTCATGGTGATCAGCGCCGGCACCCGCAACCACTTCGCCATGGATCTGGGCCTGGACCGGCAGGATCCCTCCCGATGTCTGGAAGCACTGACCGACGGCGTCGAACTGCGCGTCGACCTCGGCTACGTCGATGCGGGAGAGCCGGGAGAGCCGGGAGAGCCGGGAGAGCCCGGGGACGTGAGTGCGGGGCAGGTCTTCATCAACAACGCCTCGTTCGGCGTGTACGCGGAGGTCGTGCAGAGTCCCGCCTATCGCGACGACAAGGCCCGCACGATCCTGGAGATGCTGCCGGATCTGCTGACTCACCACAGCGGCGCGCGGCTGAGTGTCCGCGCCGGTTCGCTGACCATGGACGGTCCCCAGGCCGTACTGGTGAGCAACAATCCCTATGAGAGGGGCGACTCGGCGGGACTGGGGCGCCGAGAGCGACTGGACTCCGGCGAGTTGGGGGTGCTTTGTGTCGGCGTCGACAACGCCGCCGAGGCGACGGAACTCCTGCTGCGGCGCGGGCAGGACCGCGGGCTGACCGCGGCCACCGTCCGAGAGGTCGTCATCGACGCCGACTCTCCTCTCGTCCCGGTCGGTGTCGACGGCGAGGCCCTGATGCTGCCCACCCCGGTGCGCTGTCGCCTCGCGGCCGGCGCTCTGCGCGTGCGCGTGCCCCGGCACCGGCCCGGCGTGCCGCGCGCCGCCCCGCCGATGGACTGGCGCCGGGTGCGGCGCCTGGCGCTGACGATGGGGCGGGTCGCGGCAGGACGCGGTGCCTCCTGAGCGAGCGGCTGGTGCCGGTCCGGCGGACATACGGCGTGCGGTACGGGTGCGGCCACGCCCGGGTCCGTTGTCCGGGGGACCACCGGATTTCCCGTTAGCCGGAGGGCGGTCACTGCTCGTCGGTGGGCGGAGGAGTCACGGCATCGGGACCAGGCCGGTCGTGCCGGTCGGGCTGGGCGGGCTGTTCGGCGGCGGCCGGGGGTGTCCACTCCGCTCCGGTGCGCAGACGGAAGGCGGCGACGGCGGCTTCCACTGTGGGGAAGAAGTGTCGTGGGTCGATGGTGCGGGTGAGCTCATACCGTTCGATCTTGCGCCGCACGGGGTCCTTGAGCTCGGCGAACACAAGGTGGATGTGGTCCGCGTTGAGCGTCTCGTCGAGTTCCTCCAGCACGTCGGCGGCGGTGGTGTCCACGTCGGTCATGGGCTCCGCCGCGATCACGATCCAGCTCGGCCGCGGATCCGCGCCGGCCAGTCGCCTGACCTCGTCGCGGAAAGCCTTGGCGTTGGCGAAGATGAGCGGGGCGTCGAATCGGTAGATCACCAGGCCCGGCAGCTGCCCGGCCTGTGGGTAGGAGCGGACGTCGTGGTAGCCCTCCAGGCCCTGCACCCGCCCCAGCAGGGTGTCGTACGGCCACCACGCGCGTCGGAAGACGTTGAGGACGGACAGGGCCACGGCGATGGCGATCCCGGGCAGTACGCCGAGCAGGGCCACGCCGACGAAGGCCGCGAGGCACAGCAGGAACTCCGTCCGGCGCTGCCGCCACAGCCGTACCGCCCCCGGGACGTCGGCCAGGGAGAGTGACGCGGTGATGACCACGGCGGCAAGGGCCGGCTGGGGGAGGTTGCGGAACAGGCCCGGAGCCAGCACGAGCATGAGGACGATGAGCGCCGCTCCGACGACCCCGGTGAGCTGGCTTCTGGCCCCCGCGCGCTCCGCCACCGCCGTACGGGATCCGCTCGTGCTGACGGGGAAGCCCTGGAAGAGACCGGCCGCCAGATTCGCGGCACCGACTCCCGCCATCTCCTGGTTGCCGCGAACCTCCTGCCCCGTTCGGGCCGCGAAGGCCGACGCGTTGGAGATCGTGTCGGCCAAAGACACCAGGGCAATGCCCAGCGCACCGCCGAACAACGGTGCGAGGTCGGCGAGCCGGACGTCGGGGATCGTGAACGGCGGGAAGCCCTTGGGCAGTTCTCCGACCAGGCTGACGCCATGCTCACCCAGGTCGAAGACGGTGGCCGCGGCGATCGCCAGGACCACCATCGCCAGCACCGCGGGGACCTTCGGCAGGAAACGCTGCAGGACCAGGATCAGGACGATTCCGCAGCAGCCGACCGCGGCGGCGGCCGGCACCGCCGCCCCGTCGGCGAGTTTCTGTACGAAGCCGACGCACTCGCCGATCAGGTTGTCCGCCTCGACCTTGAAGCCGAGCAGCTTGGGCAGCTGACCGATCAGAATGGTCAGGGCCAGGCCGTTCATGTAGCCGATCATCGTCGGTTTGGAGATCAGATCGGCGATGAAGCCGAGCTTCGCCACCGAGGCCAGGATCATGATGGCCGCCACCATGAGCGCGAGCATCGACGCCAGCGCGACCGCCCGGTCGGGATCCCCGTCGGCCGCCACCAGGGGCAGCACGGTGGCGGCGATCATCGGCCCCAGCGAGGAATCCGGGCCCAGCACCAGGATCCGGGACGGCCCGCACACCGCGTATCCGAGCAGGCAGAGGACCGTCGTGTACAGGCCGGTGATGGTCGGCAGACCCGCCAACTCGGCGTACGCCATGCCCTGCGGCACCAGCAGCGTGGTCAGGACGACTCCCGCGACCAGGTCCTTGACCAGCCACTCGCGCCGGTAGGACGACACCGCCCGGATCCCGGGAACGGCCCGCAACCGGGAGAGAAGCCCGTGGCTGGTGTGCTGGGTGGTCACCGGCCGGCCTTCCGTCGCATCAGGTGCCTCTCGACCGGCGGGCCAGGAGCTTGCCCAGTTCCCACAGGAGCAGAAGTACGAGGGCGGCCAGCAGCGCCCAGCCGAACTGCCGCGCGTCGATCCGGGTCGTCCCGAGGATGCGGCGGAAGCCGTCCAGCTGGGTCACCAGCACCGCGAGCACGAACTGGGCCAGTGCCACCCAGTTCATCTGCCTGCTGTCGAACGTGGACGTCGTCAGCACCGAACCCGTCTCGCTGCGGCACTCGAACGCGGCCACGATCAGACACAGGGCGAAGGCGGTGAACGCGATCGACTGACCGGTCTCGACGCTGTCGAAGTGGGCCTGACCGAGCTTGATCAGTCCGAGCAGGAGGACGGTGATCGCCAGCCCGCCGATTCCGACCGTGACCAGTACCGGCCGGGTGAGCACCGACTCCCCTCGCGGACGCGGCCTGCGCCGCATGAGTCCGGGGCTCTCCCGGTCGAAGCCGAGCGCGAAGCCGAAGGAGGCGTTGACGACGAAGTGGATCCACAGCACCTGCGGCGGGGTGAAGGGCTCACCGGCGGCGATGTTGAAGACGGTGGCCCCGAGGAACGTCACTACGAAGGTGACCAGCAGGAGAAGGACGAACCGGATGTACTTGGTGAGGTTGTCGTAGATCCTCCGGCCCTGCTCCACGGCGTAGACGATGGTGGCGAACTTGTCGTCGGAGAGGATCATGCGTCCGGCGTTCTTCGCCACGTCCGTGCCGCTGCCCATGGCGATACCGATGTCGGCGGCCTTGATGGCGGGCGCGTCGTTGACGCCGTCCCCGGTCATCGCCACGACATCGCCCTTCTTCTTGAGCGTGTTGGCGAGCAGCACCTTGTGCTCCGGCGCGACGCGCCCCACCACACCGATGCCGTCGATGCGGGCGAGCTGCTCGTCCTCGCTCATGGCGGCGAAATCGGCGCCGAGGACCGCCTCGCCGGGGATGCCGAGCTGCCGGGCGATCGCCGCACCGGTGGTGACGTCGTCCCCGGTCACCATGCGGACCCGGATGTGCCCCGCCCGGGCGCCGGCCACGGCGGCCTTCGCGTCCTCGCGGGGCGGATCGACCATGCCGACGAGACTGGTCATCCGCAGCTCGGTGACGTACGCGAGCAGGTCGCCGTCCGGATCGAAGCCGGCCGGGTCCAGATCACGGGTGGCCGCGGCCATCACCCGGCGCCCCTCGCCGCCCATCCGCTCGGTCTGCGCCTCGGCACGCGCGACCAGTTCGGCGTCCCACGGGACGGTCTCGCCCGCCGCGAGCGCGGTGGTGGCCCGCGCCACCACCGCCGGTACCGCGCCCTTGACGAAGCAGCGGACGACCTGCCGCCCGGAGGCGTCGACCGCTGAATTGAAGGTGGCCATCAGCTTGTAGCCAGGGTCGAACGGCAGCGTGGCGAGCCGGGGAAGGCGCTCCCTGGTGGCGTCGACGTCCAGCCCGGCCTTGTGCGCGAGCACCAGCAGCGCGCCCTCGGTGGGATCGCCCACCACCTCGCCGTCCACCAGCTTCGCGTCGCTGGCCACCACGTACGGCAGGATCGCGTCCTCGATGCCCGCGGAGGAACCCGCGGCGTGGTGGATCTTCCCGTCGAGCCCGTAGCCGGTGCCCGAGACGGTGTACCGGTCCGTGGGACTCACGACTTCGACGGCGGTCATCTGGTTCATGGTCAGAGTGCCGGTCTTGTCCGAGTTGATCGCCGACGTGAACGCCAGGGTCTCGACCGACGGCAGTTCCTTGACGATGGCGTTCCGCTGCGCCAGGTTGAGGCTGCCGACGGACAGGATCGCCTGGGTCACGGTCGGCAGGGCCTCGGGGATGGCGGCGATGGCCAGCGAGACCGCGCTGACGAACAGGACGTCCCAGGCCTGGTCCCGTTGCCGCCCCAGGGCGAACATCACGATCATCGTCAGGCCCGCTGCCCCCGTGATCCACAGCGTCAGGGTGTCGAGCTCCTTGGTGAGCGGCGGTACCTCCTTCTCGGTGGCCGACAGCATCCCGGAGATCTTGCCGACTTCGGTTCCGGCGCCGGTCGCGGTGACGACGAGTACGCCGCTGCCATGGGTGACCGGGGTGTTCATGAACGCCATGTTCGTCCGGTCGCCGGGTGCCGGCTGGGGGCCCGGCAGCGTGCCGGCGTCCTTCGAGGCGGGAACGCTCTCGCCGGTGAGCGCCGACTCGTCGATCTGCAGGGCGCTGGCCTCGATGATGCGTCCATCCGCCGCCACCTGGTCCCCGGCGGCGATGAGCACGATGTCGCCGACGACCAGCTGTTCGGCGGGGATCTCGGCCTCCGTCCCGTCCCTGCGCACCCGAGCCGTCGCCTTCATCATCGACTGCAGCGCGTTCATCGCGCTCTCGGCCTTGCCCTCCTGGCGCAGGCCCACGACCGCGTTCAGCAGGGTCAGGGCGATCAGCAGGATCGCGGTGGTCCACTCCTCGATGAGCAGCGAGACGACCGCCGCGGCCACGAGGACGATCTGCATGTAACTGCGGTACTGCTGAAGGAACCGGCGCCAGGCCGGAGTCCGCTTCTCCTCGGGCAGCGCGTTCGGGCCGTGCGCGGTCAGCAGTTCCGCGGCCCGTGCCGAGGAGAGACCGACCGCCGGATCGACGCCGAGCGCCGCCACGACCTCCTCGGGAGCGCGCGTGTACCAGTCGTCCCCCGAAGCCCGGGGCGGTTCTCCCACGGAATTCGAACGCACCGTCATCGTTCAGCCTCCGATCCGTGGCCGCGGATGCGTCCGGGCCGGTCGCGCGCCGCTCCGACAGGCCCTGGCTAGCCGCGCTTCTTCTTCTTCGGCCGGTCTCTCCGCCCAGTGGCCCGCGTGGCCGACGGATGCCGGTCGGCGTACGGATCGGCCGGCGCCCCGGCAGGGGCCTCCCGCTCCAGATCCCGTTTGGTGACGAGCAGGTCCTTCCGCGCCTCTTCCCCCACGTCGGGGTACTGAGGGTCGATGTCCATCAGAGTGTGCGCGAGGATCGCCGCCGCGGAGATCCGCGCGAACCACTTCCGGTCCGCCGGAACGACGTACCACGGCGCCCACTTCGTACTCGTGGCGGACAGCATTTCGGAGAACGCGTGCTGGTAGTCGTCCCACCGGCGCCGCTCCCGGACGTCGGCCGCGGAGAACTTCCAGTTCTTCTCCGGCAGGTCGATCCGCTTCAGGAAGCGGGTGCGCTGTTCCTCCTTGGACAGGTTCAGGAAGATCTTCACCACCTTGAACCCGTTGTCCGTGAGGTAGCGCTCCCAGTCGTTGATCTCCCGGTAGCGCCGGTCCCACAGGCCCCGCCCACCCGCGTTCTCCGGCAGCTTCTGCCGGGCAAGGGTCTCGGGGTGGACTCGTACGACGAGAACCTCCTCGTAGTGCGAGCGATTGAAGATGGCGATCTCGCCGCGCGTGGGCAACCGCCGGCCGTAGCGCCACAGGTAGTCGTGGTCGAGTTCCTCGGCGGAGGGCACCTTGAAGCTGCTGACCCGTACGCCCTGGGGATTGACGCCGCTCATCACATGGCGGATCGTCCCGTCCTTGCCTCCGGCGTCGAGTGCCTGGAGACAGAGCAGTACCCCGTACGTGTCCTGGGCGGCCAGCCGCTCCTGGTACTCGGCCAGCAACGACACCCCGGTCCGCAGCAGCTCGATCCCCTCCCGCTTCTTCATACCGGCCTTGTAGCGAGGATCGAAATCCCGCTCCAGGCGCACCTTCGACCCCGGTTTCACCCGTAGCGGCCCGATGAATTCCGCGATGCGTTCGGCTCTCTCGTCCGACATCACCTATCAGTCCTTCACTGGTCCGGGGTGAGCACGGCGCGTCAAGGGGCCGCCCTGTCGTCGATGGCCTGACCGGGAGCGGTGCGGCAGGCGGCACGGAGCACCCTCCGGGACCGGCGTTCGGCCAGGATCGGCACGTAGGCCCTGACCCTGGCCTGGTGGAACGCGTCGTACGCGGCCCTGACCGTCGCCTCGACGGTGACCGTGTCGACCGAGGGGTAGTCAGCGCTCAGCCGCGCCACCATGTTCCGGACGGACACGAGTTCGTCCTGCGAGCCGGGTGACGGGAGGCTCGGCGGCTCCGCGGGACCGGCGCGCTCCACCGGCCCGGGGCGGCGACCCAAGCCCTCGACGGGAAGGCATGCGCCGACTTCAGCAGTCTGTTCTCCCACCGTCATGGCCGCACAGATCCCATCTCCACGACCTCCAGACTGCAGAGCCACACATCCCGCCACAGCCGCGAGAGGATCCCTCGCGCTCATTGTCTGCTTGCCTGCACAAGATCGCCCCCTGAGGCCGGGGGTGAAGAGCACCGCCAAAGGGGGGGTGGTCGCTGCACGCCAGTGGCTCGTACGGCGATTACGTCAAACTCCAGAGATGGCCGGATGCGCACGGACGCATGGGTGCGGATCATTGCGACGCTTCACCAGTTGTCCTTCCGCTCGAGCGCGGCCAGCCGCAGCTCAAGCTGGTCAACCCGGTGCCGAAGCAGGGTGACCTGGGCTTCGAGGCTGACTTCCCGTTCCGCCCTGCGCTGGATGCGCGGCGACGCGGCGGCGCGCTCGATCACCGCGTCCAGCTGGACCAGGCGCTGCGGCCCGTTCGGGCCGTCCACGAGCCGGGACCGGATCTCGCCATTGCGGTACCAGGACCGCAGGGCCGAGCGGGAAACGCCGGTCTCGGCTTCCGCCTTGGCCAGCGTGACCCAGGGTGTCTCGTCCAGCTGCTCGAACAGCTCCAGCTCGTTCTGCCAGCGCGCGAGCCGGTCCTCCCAGTCCGACGGTGTCTCCATCACACCCTCCCTTCAGCGCGGTGACCCTATCAATAACAGTGTATTGACATGGTTGAGACCATGGAAGCATGCCATTTGAAAGGTTCACGGTGGAAGCCCGCAAGGTGGTCGTCACGGCTCAGGAGGAGGCGAGGCTGCTCAAGCACAACCACATCGGCACGGAGCACATCCTGTTGGGGCTGCTCGACGCGCCGGACAGCATGGCGGCGAAAGTTCTGCACCAGCTCGGGTACGACAAGGCGACGGCGCAGGTCGACATCGCCGCGGTGGTCAAGCCCGGCACGCAGGAGCTGAGCGGCCATATCCCGTTCGCGCCGCGCGCGAAGAAGACGCTGGACCTCGCCCTGCGCGAGGCACAGCAGCTGCACCACACCTACATCGGTACGGAACACATCCTGCTTGCCCTGGTCAGTGAAGGTGAGGGCGTCGGCGCGAAGGTACTTGCCGAGCGGATCAATCCGATCAGCAAGATCCGTGCCGCGGTGCTGGCGTCATCGGAGGGATCGCACGGATCGCAGGGATCGCAGGACGTAGCGGCCGGTCCATGGCCGGCCGGCACATCCGCCACCGAGGACACCGTGTCCGCCGCCAGCGCGCTGGCCGGTGGCGCACCGGTCGGCAGCCATCACCTGCTTGAGGCGATGCTGCGGGCGGAGAACAGCATGGCGGCCAGGGTGCTGCGCGAACTCGGGGTCGACCCGGACGCGGTCGCCGCCAAGATCGACGAACTGGATCCGGAGACGACCACGGACGCGAACCCGGAGGAGGCCGCCGCGCGCAAGATGGAAATCCGGCTGGTCGACGATGAGGTGCACCTGATCCTGCGGGACCCGGCAACGGTCACGATCGCCAAGAAGGTCACCGAGCTGTCCAACGGCCCGATCCAGGGCGTCGGGCCGGTGGCCGGCATGTTCGTCCCGCTCTGGCGGTCGACCAACCAACTGCTGCTGCAGATCCAGCGTGTGCTGGAACCGGAACCCGGAGAAGAGGACGGATCCGCCGCGAGCAACGTGGCCAAGGTCGTGCGCTCGGTCCTCGCGCCCCGGCTCCGCCGGTGAACGGGCTGATCAGCGCGCCGGAACCGGTCGTCGGGACAGGCGAGGACGGGGGCGTGGTGAGCGACGACGAGCCGGCGCCGTTCTCGTCGGCGACCAGGGCGTCGTTCACAGGCGCGTTCGCCGCGCCCACCGAGGCGCGGCGCGGCGCCCGGCAGGCCGTCGCCGCCGGCCGGCACGCGCTGGTAGTCCCGTCTCGCCGAGCCGGCCGAGGCCGGCCAACTGACCGCGTTCCCGGCCGAGTTGATCGGCGAGTCCGGGATCGCGTTCGGCGCCCCGCCGATGGTGGCCCGCGCACACGGGTCGATCTCGCGCGAGCAGGCAATACGGCGAATCGGAGGCAACCATGACCATGAGCATCACCATCGTCGGAGCCGGACTGGGCGGCCTGGCCCTTGCCCGTGTGCTGCACGTGAACGGCATCGACGCCGTCGTGTACGAACGGGAATCGTCGCGCGGCGCGCGCGGTCAGGGCGGCATGCTTGATCTGCACTCCGGGACCGGGCAGCGGGCGTTGCGCGAGGCGGGCCTGATCGACCAGTTCCGCGCGATTGCCCGTCGTGAAGGCCAGGACCTGCGACTTCTCGAGCCGGACGGCACCCTGCTGCTCCAGGAGGACACACCCGACGACGCCCCGTTCGAGCGACCCGAGGTCGACCGTGCCGATCTGCGCAATCTGCTGCTGGACTCTCTCCCCGAACACACGGTGCGCTGGGGGCACGCGGTCGAATCCGCCGACAAGGGCCTGCTGCACTTCGCCGACGGCAGCAGTGCGACGTACGACCTGCTGGTCGGCGCCGACGGCGCGGACTCCCGGGTCCGCGCGCTGCTCACCGACGCCCGACCGGCGCACACCGGCCAAAACGTCGTTGAGCTCGGTATCCCCGACATCGACCGCACCCACCCCGGCCTCGCGGCGATGGTGGGGCGCGGCAACTACTGGGTGCTCGGCAACGGACAATCCCTGTCGGCGCAGCGCAACGGCGACGGCCGCGTACGCGTCTACCTCAGCTTCTACGACAGCGCCGAGGACTGGTTCGCCACCAGTGGGATCCCGTTCGGCGACCCAGCCGCCGCCCGGGTGCGGCTGATCGACCTGTTCACCGGCTGGGACTCACGGTTCACCGCACTGATCGCAGCCTGCGACGACACAGTCCTGCCGCGGTCGATCACCACTCTCCCGGTCGGCCTGACCTGGCCGTCGACGCCAGACGTCACGCTGCTCGGCGATGCCGCGCACCTGATGCCGCCGGTGGGGCAGGGCGCCAACATGGCGCTGCTCGACGGCTCCCTGCTCGGCCTCGCGCTGGCCGCGCAACCGGACGACTTTCCCGCCGCCGTCAAAGAATACGAACGCGAGATGTTCCAACGCACCAGCGCCGCCGGCCGGCAGTCCGCGCACATCCAGGAAATCCTGGCGTCGCCGGACGCCGGCCGGAAAATGCTCGCGTTCTTCCAACCGGGCTGAAGGCAACCGAATACGACCAGGCTGGTCAGGTTCCCTGTCGGGCGCGCTCATCCTCTTCGCGGTAGAGCACCAGGTGCTCGTGGAAGAGAACGCCGTCGCGGATGTCGCCGGTGGCGGTGAAGCCGGTGTCGTCGACGTAGTCGAGGTGGTTGCCGGTGACGGTGTAGCTGCCGGTGTAGGCGCTCCGGCGATTGCCGCGGGCCTCGTCGTAGCGGCCGTTCGGCAGCAGTTCCTGGCGGATGAATCCGTCCGCGGTCACCCACATCCCGACGTACGGGTGCGGGGCGCGGGTCACGTCGTTACTGGTCATGGCTCCACCGTCCGCCCGGTGACCGGTGACAACCAGGCCGCCGTCTCCCCAGGTGAGGGCTTCCTGGGTGCCCGACACCTAGGGACACTGCGGCCTGGTTCCGATTCCACCGCGCGACGAACCTGGTGGTCAGGCAGCTGCGGTAGCTGCCGAACACTCGCCTCGGACCTGCACCGGCGCTCACTTCGCGCAGCGGGCACACCCATGAGGCGACTCCACTGAGGAGCTTGCCATGACCATCACCGACTCCGTGAGCTGGAATCCCGAGGCACTCGACGAGATCCTCTCGAACGACGAGGGGCGTCCCGTTCTGTTCACCAACGCCCGCATCCTGACTATGGATCCGCTGATCGGGACCATGACCGGCGCCGACCTCCTGTTCGTCGGCTCCCTGACCGTGGGGGTCGGCCCCGGCATCGTCACCGCGGCACAGGACGACAACGCCATCGTCGTCGACTGCACCGGCATGACCATCACTCCCGCCGTCGTGGACACCGTCGCGCTGGCCGACGGCCACGGCCACCGCTCGGAGTACGTCGCGACGCTGACCCCGGGCAACACCCCCGATTTCCTGGTGCTGCCCGACGAACTCGCCGCCGACGTGCCGAACGCTGTGGCCACCCTCATGGCCCAGCCGGAGCAGGTCCGCGCACTCGTCGCGGCCGGCCGGCCCGTCCTGTGGGCAGGCGGCGGCGTCCCCGGCCGGGCCACCGCGCCCGAGGCGGGCATCCCGGCCGCCGAGGACCTGACCGGCAGCCCGCGCGTCGGCGTCTGGATCGACCGGAACGACTTCCTGCACCAGGAACTCACCGCCGACGGCCGCTACGACGAGACCCGGGGCGGCCGCCCGCACGCCTACCAGGGCCGGTACTGGATCGACGGCGACCGGATCGACTACCTGGACGACCTCGGCTTCTGGGCATACGGAGAGTTCCAGGGCGACGAACTGCACCACGCGGGCTACGTCATGAAGCTCAGCTGATCTTCCCTCCGGTCGGCGCACTCACGGGTCCCGGTCCTGGGTGCGCGACACCTGGGGAAACCGCGGCCCGGTTGCCGTGACGGGCGCGGCCGAAGCTGGTGTTCGAGCAGGCCCGACCGCCCACGGCGACCACCCTCCCAGCCTTCTCCGGCGTACGGCCCACCCTGCCGGCCCTCTCCGGCGCGTAGCCCGTCCTTCGGTCCCTCTCCTCCGTACCGAAAGAAGACCTCTCATGAACGTCAACACCACCACCAGCGCCGCCGTGCTCGAAGAGCTCCGGCGTCGGCCCGCCGACCGGCGGCGCGTCCTGTTCACCGGCGCGACCATCGTCACCATGGACCCCGGCCTCGGTGTCATCGACGGGGGCGACCTCCTCGTCGAGGGCGACACGATCACCGCCGTCGGCCGTGACCTCGGTGCGGGCGATGCCGTGGTCGTCGACGCCACCGGCACGATCCTCACCCCCGGCTTCGTCGACACCCACCGGCACGCCTGGGAGGCCCAACTGCGCCGGATCATGCCGGACGTCGACGACCTCGGCGGCTACGTCATGGCCACCCTGGCCGGCTACGCCACGGTCTACCGGCCCCAGGACATGTACATCGGCACCAGACTCGCCGCCCTGACCGCGATCGACAGCGGCATCACCACCATGCTCGACTTCTCCCACAACTCCCGCACCCGCGAGCACTCCGACGCCGCGATCGAGGCCCTCCGGGACACCGGCATCCGCGGCGTTCACGCCTCCATGGGCCCGCACTTCGGCGAGTGGGACCGGCAGTGGCCCGGCGACCTGACCCGCATCAAGGACCAGTACTTCAGCAGCGACGACCAGTTGCTCACGCTGCGCCTGGCGACCCTGGCCACCGACGAGATCGCCGGACCGGCGCTCGCCTACGGCCCTGAACTCGCCCGTGCCGCCGAGGAGTTGGGTATCGGAGTGAGCGTGGACGCCGTTTTCGGCACGTCCTCCTCCGAAGCGGTCCTGCGCTGGGCCAAGGACGGCATCCTCAGTCCCGACGTCACCCTCATCCACTCCACCGGACTGACCCCCGAGGCGTGGAAGGCGATGGGGGAGACCGGCACCACCGTGGCGCTCGCCCCCACCTCCGACGCCCAGATCGGCCTGGAGACCGCGATCCCCGCCGTCGACGAGGCCCTGTCCGTCGGCATCCGCCCCGGACTGAGTATCGACGTCGAAGTCGCCCTGGCCAGCGACATGTTCACGCAGATGCGGGCCCTGCACGCCATCCAGCGGATGCGCGCGGTCAACGCCGTCTACGGCACCGACCAGCAGCCCTCCCGCATCACCACCCACGACGTGCTGGACTTCGCCACCCTCCAGGGCGCCCGCACCAACGGCCTGGCCGGCGTCACCGGCTCACTCACCCCGGGCAAGAGGGCCGACCTGCTGGTCATCCAGGCCGAGGACCTCAACAACATGCCGCTCAACGACCCGATCGGCACGATCGTGCTGGGCTCCGACGCCCGCAACATCAGCGCCGTCCTCATCAACGGCGAGCCCCGCAAGTGGGACGGACAGGTCCTCGACGTCGACCTGGCCTCCCTGCGCGGAGAGGTGCACGCCTCGCGCGAGTACGTGCTGAACACCCCGGCTGTGTGAGCGACCTGGCGGCCTGGCAGCCCCGCTGCCCGGGCAGTCCCCTTCATCGTCCCCGGCCGCTTCTCCCCTCTGCGGCCGGGGGCACCCACCCACCGAATCCCGGTGGTGCCATCGGCCGATCGCGCCACGCGGACACGCGGGGCGGCGACCGGCCGCCCCTTCTGGAGTTCCCATGCCCGACCCCACTCCCACGACTTCCCCCCGGAACACGGCAGCCGCGTCGCCCAGCGCCCCGGATCAGCCGACCTCCTGGGCACCCGCCGCCCCGACCATTGCCCTGCTGACCGCGCTGGGCGTCCTGATGGTCGGTCAGATGTACACCGTCCTGGCCCTGCTGCACCCCATGGCCACCGCACTCGGCACCACATCAGGACAGGCCACCTGGACGGCGACGGCGTTCGGCTTCGCCTACGCCGCCGGATTCCTCCTCGCCGGTCCGCTGTCGGACCGCTACGGTTCGCGCGCCGTGATCACCGTCGGGCTCGTGGCCGCCACAGCAGCCACCCTGGCGGTCAGCGCCGCCCCCGACCTCCCCACGGCCATCGCCCTGCGCAGCCTGCAGGGACTCACCGCCGCGACCTTCGCGCCCTCCGCGCTCTCCTACGTCGTCCACCACCTCGCGCCCCAGCGCCGCGGCATCGCTCTGACCTGCGTCACCAGCGGCATGTTCGCCGCCGCCGTGCTCCTGCAGATCGGCGCCCAGACCGTGGCGGCCGGTCTCGGCTGGCGTGCGGTCTTCTGGCTCAGCGCCGCCCTCATGGCCCTGAGCCTGATACCGGTGCGCCGTGTGCTGCAACCCACCCTCCGCAACGGTTCCGGCGGCGGGCTGCGCCAGGCGTTCGCGGCGATGCCACGGTTGCTCGGCCGGCCGCGACTGGTTGCCCTCTACCTGTCGACCGTGGCCCTGATGTCCTCCTTCGTCGCCGTCTACACGGCGGTCGCCATCGCCGGACCGCCCGGCATCGCCGGGAACTCCTCCGCGATCCTCGCCCTGCGGGCCAGCGCACTGCCGGCCCTGGTCGCCGTTCCCGTGCTCGCCCCCGTACTCCAGCGGCTGGCCGCACCCCTGCGCGCGGTCCTCGCCTTCGCGCTGGCCGCCCTCGCCGTCGCGGCCGGCTCCTTCCTCGGCGGTCACACCGTGGCGCTGGCCATCGCCCTGCAGTTGTTCGTGGCGGCCGTCGCGGCAGCGGCGCCCGCCATCGTCGAGACCATCAACGCAGGCGCCCCGCACGCACGCGGCGCGGCCGTCGCCCTCTACGGGTGCAGCATGTTCATCGGCGCCAGCCTGGGCCCGCAGCTCACCGGCGCGCTGACCGGCCTGGGCTTCGCCGGCATTCTGCGCGTCGTCGCCGCCACGCTCGCACTGGGCGTCCTCCTGGCCCTGCCCGCGCTCCGCCGTGGGCACACCGGCTAGGCCCACCCGCAATACCGCCCTTCAGCAAGGCGACGCCGTCGTGTTCATCACGGCCGCGTCGCCTTCTCCTTTTCGTTCCTCGGCAGGCGACTGCCTTGGTGACAGCCGCGGCCCTGCTCGGTGCCCGCGCTGAGGCCGTGCCCGGCCGCGACACCACCTGTGCCGGGCTGCGGAGTCTCCGAGGAGCTCCGGAGGGCAGCCGCCTTCATCCACCGCGTCCGCCCATGCGTCATGGCGGGGGAGGAACAGCGTTCGGCTGTTCCTCCCCCGCCATGACGGGACGGACTTCAGATGGCCTGGGCCGTGGGCAGGATGGTGATCTCGGTGAGGTTGACGTGGCGCGGGACGGCGGCCATGAAGGCGACGGTCTCGGCGATGTCGGTGCTCTGGAGGACGTCGATGTCGTGGATGAGGTCGGCCATCAGCTTGGAGGCGTCGGGGTCGGTGACATGGTCGGGGAGTTCGGTGTCGACCATGCCGGGTTCGATGGTGGCGACGCGGACCATCTTGGGGCCGAGTTCGACACGGAGCAATCGGGTGAGATGGCTGATGTAGGCCTTGGTGCCGGAGTAGATGGAGAACTTCGCCAGGATGCGGGTGGCCGCGATGGACGAGGTGTTGATCAGGTCGGAGGGCCCGCCCTGGGCGGCCGAGTCGGTCAGGTGGGGGAGGAACGCGGCGATGACGTTCATCAGGCCGCTGATGTTGAGGTCGATCTGGCGCTGCCAGTCGTCGACCTTGAGCTCCTCGATGCCGGAGATGAGCTGGACACCGGCGTTGTTGAACACGAGGTCGGCCTTGCCGAAGCGCGCGGCGACCTGGTCGGCGGCGGCCTGGACGGCGGCGCGGTCGGTCACGTCGACGGCCAGGGCGAGCGCGGTGCCGCCGGCGGCCTCGATGTTCTTGACCAGGCTGTCGAGGCGCTCCTTGCGCCTGGCCAGCACGACCACGGTGGCACCCAGTTCGGCGAGGCGCTCGGCGGTGACGGCACCCATGCCGCTGGAGGCGCCGGAGACGACAGCGACACGGCCGGCCAGGGGAGTGCCGGTGAGCAGAGCAGCAGACATCACAAAACCTCAATCTCTTTGATCGGAGGGTGGGGAGAGTCAGATCGGTGCGGGTGCCCGCCCGGCCGGTTCTTCCTTCCCGGCCGGGTTGCTTGAGGGCTGCGGCCACCCGAGTGCCATGGCGCCCCGCGCGGTGCGTCAGGCGGTGTCGTCGTGCGCGGTGGCGGCGGACTTCTGGCGCCACGGGGCGAGGTCGTCCTGCACCTGCTGGTACTTGACGTCGAGCCGCTCCAGGGTGTCGCGCCCGAGGTAGAGGTGCGTGGGCAGCTTCTCGGCGGCGGCGGCCTCGACGATGAGGGCGGCGCCCTTGACGGGGTCGCCGAGCTGGGCGTGGTTGGCCTTGTCGATCCAGTCCAGCGTCACGTGGGCGGGGGTGTCGTCGTAGTCGGCGATGCGGTTCGCGGCCACCGAGAGCGAGCTGGCGTCGAGGAAGTCGGTGCGGAAGACACCCGGCTCGACGACCATCGACTGGATCCCGAACGGGGCCATCTCGACGGAGAGCGCCTCGCTGATACCGGCGACGGCGAACTTCGACGCGCAGTAGAGGCTGACACCGGGCTCGCCCTCGAAACCCGAGCGGGAACCGATGTGCACCAGCCGGCCCGAGCCCTGCCCGCGCATGACGGGCAGCACGGCACGGGTGACGTTGATCAGACCGAAGACGTTGAGGTCGAACAGCGAGCGGGCCTCCGCGTCGGTGATCTCCTCCAGCGCGCCGAGCAGGCCGCGGCCGGCATTGTTGACCAGGACGTCGATACCGCCGAACCGTTCCACGGCGGCCTCGACCGCCTGCGGGATGCTGTCGTTGTCCGTGACGTCCAGGGCGACCGCGAAGACCTGGTCGGAGTCCTTCAGATCGGCCGGTACACGCTCCGGGTTCCGTACGGCGACCACGACATTGTTTCCGCCTGCCAGGGCGGCGCGGGCGATTTCGGCACCGATTCCGCGCGAGGCACCTGTGACAAACCACGTAGCCATGGGAGATAACCTCTTTCGTCGCTTCCCCTTGTGGGGGATTCCTGTTGACGAATTCGAGTCTGCCCGTCGACTACGTAGCTATGAAGGCTGCGCTTTTCCTGGGAGTCCTACACCTAGGATGACGCGACGTACGTTCGGCGAAGTAACGCAGGGGGCGGTGAGTTCCGGTGGGCCGAGGCCCGCAGGCAGCAGGATGCGGGCCGCACGGCGGCGAACCGCGCACCCTTGATGCCCTGGCCGGAGTCCGCAGACAGCGTGCTGCGGGACGGAAATCCAGAAATCGGGATTGGCTGGAACGCGGCCGCGGAAACGCGCGACAGCAGATTTTCTTTCTGCTGACATCCAGCTAGGCGATTTCGGTGACCTGTTCGACCGAATTTCGGGCACCGTCGGGAGGAATTCGACGTAGCGGCCCGGGTTATATCTCCTGGCTCAGACTCAGGTGCCGTCCGCAGGATTCTGCTGACGAGGGACTTCAGGTGCGCTGAGGGAGCCCAGCAGGGCCAGACCGTCCGCGGAAGGGGAGCCCGGCTCCGCCTGGAGGATGACGAGCTGCTGTCCCGGAGCGCTGCGGATGGTGAGGGCCTCGTGCCGCAACTCCAGGTCTCCCACGACGGAGTGGTACATCTGCTTGATCTCGTAGGGCGGGACCCGGGTGTACTCGTGCGCCCACAGGGAGCGGAACTCGCCGCTACGCACCGACAGTTCGCCGACGAGCTCCAGGATGCGGGCATCCTCCGGGGCATGCGCGGCGGTCTGCTGGAGGTCGGAGACCGCGCGATGCTTGGCCCGCTCGGCGTTCCGGTAGAAGCTCTTTGCCGCAGGGTCCAAGAAGAGCATGCGCAGCACGTTGTCATGCTGCGCGAAATCACGGTAGAGAGCGTCGGTCAGTGCGTTGGTGGCCAGCAGATCCTGGGCGTGGCCGACGATGAACGCCGGCGTCCTGGTCCAGCTCTCGATCAGTTGTCGCAGGTGCGGCCGGACCCGCTCGACCCGGGCGGGGGACTTCGTGCGGCGGCGAGCTGCCGGCTGGGCCAGCCGGAAGAGTTCCCTCTTGTCCTTCTCCCCGAGTCGCAGCACTCGGGCCATGGCCTCCAGCACCCGGAGCGAGGGGCTGAGTTCACGGCCCTGCTCAAGTCGGCTGTAGTAGCTCAGACTGACACCCGTCAGCGCCGCGACCTCGTCGCGCCGCAGCCCGGGTACCCTTCGGCGGCCGGCGCTGGGCAGCCCCGCGTCCGCGGGGCTGAGGCGTTCCCGGCGGGAGCGGAGGAACTGACCCAGCCCTTCAACCGAGTCAGGGCGCGTGACGTTGTCCATGCTCCTGAGGCTAGGCGGAAAAGACCCGTGAATGGACTGCTGATGGTGGGTGCGTTACACCCAGGATTGTGGGCCCACAGGCGGCGCATGGATGTGACGGACGGCGAAATGCCTCCTGGCAGCCCGACCTCCGCAGGAACCCCGCGAGGCCCGGAAAATCCCGCCAATCAGGACATGAAGGTACTGCGCGTTCAAGATCCGCGACCTAGTGTCATATTGCGCGACCGGCAGGTCCCGTCGGCTGGAAACCATTTAGTCTTGCCGCATGAGCAATGGGACACCTTTGGGTGATTTCCTCAGAGCCCGCCGCGAGGCCCTCAAGCCGCAGGATGTCGGTCTGCCCGAATACGGGCGACGTAGGGTGCCGGGACTGCGCAGAGAAGAAGTCGCGATGCTCGCCGGAGTCAGCTCCGACTACTACATCAGGCTGGAACAGGGGCGCGAGAACAGCCCCTCCCCGCAGGTTGTCGAGGCCGTGGCGCAAGCGCTGAAACTGGATGCGGAAGCCGCCGACCATCTCAACCGCCTCTGCCTCACCGCCTCACAGCGCCCGCGCGACTGGGGCCAGGCGGACATCAGCCAACAGTTGTTGGAGCTGATGAACGGATGGGAGCACACGCCGGCCTTCGTCGTCGGCCCGGCCCTCGACATCATGGCGGCCAACTCCCTTGCCACGGCTCTCCACAGTGGATTCGACCGGTTCGACAACCTCGCCCGCATGGTGTTCGTCGACCCGGCAGGGCGCGAGTTCTACCAGGAGTGGGAGCGAGCCGCGCACTCCTGTGTCGCCGAACTCAGGGCCGCCTACGGCCACGATCCCGAATCGGCCCGCATCGCCGACGTCGTGGCGGAACTGTCCGCCCAGAGCGAGGAATTCGCCGGGATCTGGAAGCTGCACGAGGTCAAGAGCAAGTCCCAGGAAGGCAAGCACCTCAAGCACCCCGAGGTCGGAGACCTGTACATCAAGTTCGCGGCTTTCACGGTCAATGGAGCGCCGCATCAGCAACTGGTGGTCTATCAGGCCGAACCCGCCGGCCCGACGGCAGCCGCCTTCGAGACCCTGAGGGCGACGGCCGCCGAGCCGAAGCAGGCCCAAGCGGCTGTGCCCGTGGCCGGCCTCGCCGTCGAGGAGCAGTAGCGGCGGACGTGGGCATGCGAGTCCGGGTGGGCTGATCCTGCCGCACGCAGGAACAATGCAGACGCTCCGTGGGAGCCTGAGATCGGGGCTGTTCACGCTCGCGGCGGCGCCTCTCGCGCCGACTGCTCAGAGCCAGTCCTTCCGCTTGAAGATGACGTACAAACTGATACATACAACCGCCATCAGGACGATCACAAAGGGATATCCGAACCCCCAGTGCAGCTCCGGCATGCTGTCGAAGTTCATCCCGTAGATCGTCCCGACCAGCGTCGGAGCGAACAAAATCGCCGCCCACGACGAGATCTTCTTGAAGTTGTCCAACAGGCGGCACTGACCTGCGATTATGCGATTGAAGGGGTCTCTGACCTGTGCGGATTCTTCTTTCAGTGTCTTTTAGGCCCGTGTTGGGTTACGTAGCCGATTCTCCCCACGCACTCCCCGGGGCAGCCGACACTCCCCAGATTCTCCCCAGGAGGACCGCCGCGGGTGCGCTGGGTCTTTGCCGAACCTGGCGACCTTAAAGATTCTCCCCCAGCACCTGGAGCTGCGATCCGAGCCGAGATCGCGCGCCTCGCTGTTGAGCGACGCGGTCACCTCGCGCGGAGAACGGAGTGGAGTGCCTCGTCGATCGTGGGGTGACTGAAGGTGAAGCCCGCCTTGCGCAGGGCCGCCGGGACGGCGCGGCAACTGCCCGTGATGCCCGTGGCGAACTCACCGAGCGCCGCTCTGAGGGCGAAGGCAGGGACGGAGGCGATCGTCGGGCGATGAAGGGCGCGGCCCATCGCTCGCGTGATCTCGCGGTTCGTCAGTGGTTCGTGGGCCGCGAAGTTGACGGGACCTGAGAGCTCCTCGTCATCGATCGCGAAGCGCAGTGCCGCGATGTGGTCGGTCAGCGAGATGAACGGCCAGTACTGGTCACCGGAGCCGAGTCGGCCGCCCAGGCCGAAGCGGAAGAGCGGGAAGAGCCTGCCGAAGGCGCCGCCCTTGGCAGAGACCACCAGGCCGGTGCGCGGGTGCACCACCCGGATGCCCGCCTCCCGGGCAGTGTCCGCGGCGGCCTCCCAGTCGACGCAGACGGCAGCCAGGAAGTCGTCCCCGGGCGGCGCGCTCTCCTCGATGGTCCGGTCGCCGGTGTCGCCGTAGTAACCAGTCGCGGACGCGGAGACAAGGACGCGTGGCGGGGTGGCCGATTCGGCGCAGGCCCGCGCGATGGTCCGGGTTCCCAGTGCGCGGCTGCGGCGGATCTCCTCCTTGTACGCCGCGCTCCACCGCTTGTCTCCGACCCCGGCGCCGGCCAGGTGCACGACGGCGTCCACGGCGTCCAGCGCACTGGGCTGGACGCGGCCTTCGACCGGATCCCATTGCGCCGACTCGCTGCCGTCCCCCGCGTGGCGTGCCGACCGATCGCGGACGAGGCGAACGACCTGGTGGCCGTCGGTGAGGAGCGAGTGGGTGAGGGCGGATCCGATGAGTCCGGTGGACCCGGTGATCGCGACGCGCATGGCGTCCTCCCGAACAGGCTTGGACGGGTGGCCTTGTAGCCGCCCGGAATGGGTGTCGGATTTCGAGGCTCTGGGTGTCAGCGGCGGTGCCACGGCAGGGCCGACGGGTAGGCGTCCTCCTCGCCGGCCTGCCTGAGGGAGGCGACCACGGTGGCGGTGATGGTGGCGAGCTGCTCCACCTGTTCGGGGCTGAGGGCGTCGAACACCACGCGGCGGACGGCAGTCACATGGCCGGGGGCGGCCTTGGCCATCAACTCCATGCCGGCGTCGGTGAGTTCGGCCAGCTGTCCCCGTCCGTCGGCCGGATCCTCCCGGCGCCGTACGTATCCGGACTCCTCCAGGCGGATCACTGCGCGGGTGAGGCGGGTGCGGGTGAACTTCAACTGCTCGGCGAGCAAGGACATCCCCAGGGCGCGGTCGGGTGCCACGGACAGGCGGGCCAGGAGGCTGTAGTCCGCGTGCGTCATGGCGGCGTCGCGCCGCAACTGCTGATCGAGGTAGTCGCTCATCAGCGTCGAGCAGTCGAGGAAGTTGATCCAGGCTCGCAGCTCCTCGGGAGTGAGCCACCGGGTGGGTGTCATGGCGGCCACTGTAGTCGAGATGTTTGCCTGATCAAACACTTCGGTAGTAGCGTCCCTGGTGTTTGAAAGATCAAACGTCTGCCGTTCTGGCGCTGCACCTGTCGTTCTTGAGCTCTCTGCAGGAGGTCCCCATGCCCGGTTCCGTCCCCGATGCCGCCCCGTCCGCGCCGCGCTCCCGCGCCCTGACCGTGGTCGCGGGGCTTCTCGCGGCGGCTGTCGTGGCCGTCCTCGGGAACGCGGTGGTCGCGTTGCTCGCCCGCACGGCGGGGGTGTCGGGTGATTTCGATCCGCTGCACCCCTCCGCGTACGGGCCGCTGACCGTGTTCGGCGTCGTCCTCGGCGCCATCGGCTGGGCGGTTGTCCGTCGCGTCGCCAAGAACCCGGCGGAGTTGCTGCGGTGGCTGGTGCCCGTGCTCGTGGTCGTGTCGTTCGTGCCCGACCTGTCCCTGCTCGGTGGCGACACGCCCGGCAGTGGCCCGGTGGCCGTCGTCGCGCTGATGGTGATGCATGTAGTGGTCGCGGCCATAGCCGTCGTCGCCTACCGACGCGTCCTGCCGCTGCCTGTCCCCTGACGCCCCCTGGCGGGTGCGACCGTGTCGGCTGCGGGCGGTATCCCGGGGGCCCGGGCTCGACCGGGTTCCGGGACACCGCCGTGTTCGCGCGCAGGAACGGCCGCGCACGTCTTCCGTTTCTGTGACGGTTGCCCATCCCATCCACAGCGTGGATAACCCGGATACGAGATTCGGATTGCGCAGGGGATGGCAACCGGCGTCTTGGCGCCCCCATAGTCGCAGCTACCCGCACGCCGCTGTCCGGATGTCGCCGGCGTGCGAGCTTCCCCAGCATGCCGTGCGCCGTCGGCGCACGTGAGGCATGCCCGCTCTCTTACGCCGTCCCCTGGAGTCGCCATGCCTGGTTCCGTGCCCCCACCGCCTCCCGCCGCGGTCGATGCCACCACTGCGTCAGCCGTCGCTGTGTCGGGCCCGGCGCATCTGCTGCGGGTGACCCTTCTGATGGCGGGCAGCTGCCTGCCAATCCTGGGGGCGGTGCTGATCGCCCCGGTGCTGCCGAAGTTGCAGGACCACTTCGCTTCTGTCCCGGGGGCCAAGGCGTTGGTGCCCCTCGCACTGACCGTTCCGGCGCTGGCGCTGGCGCTGCTGGCCCCGTTCGCCGGCGTGATCGTGGACCGGCTCGGCCGCAAGCGCCTGCTGATCGTGGCGACCCTCCTGTACGCCGTGTTCGGCACCGCCCCGCTCTGGCTGGACTCGCTGGGCGGCATCATCGTCAGCCGCGCCCTGGTCGGGGTCACCGAGGCCGCCATCATGACCTGCTGCACCACACTGATCGCCGACTACTACAGCGGTCACCGGCGGGTGAAGTACCTCGCCCTGCAGACCATGTGCGCCTCCGCGTCGGCCACTGTCTTCTTCGTGCTCGGCGGCGCCGCCGGATCGGCGGGCTGGCGCCTCCCCTTCTGGGTCTACGCCGTGAGCCTGGCGCTCGCCCCGCTGATGGCCACCGCCCTGCCCAACCCGGCGCCCCGCGTGGCCGCCGACGAGTCCCCGGCCGAGGGTCCGGCCGAGGCGGAGGCCCGTCGTCCGTTTCCCTGGCGGCAGTTGGCGGGCATCTGCGCCCTCACCTTCTTCGGGGCGATGGTCTTCTACACCGTCCCGGTGGAGATGTCGTACCTGCTCGACGACCTCGGAGTGGAGAACTCCGGCGTGATCGGTCTGGCCACCGCGATCGCCAGTGCCGCCACCGTGGGCGGAGCGGTCACCTTCGCCCGGCTGAAGCGCTCCCCGGATCCGATGCTGCCCGCTGTTCTCGCGGTCTGCGCGGTCGGCTTCGGGGTGATGTTCCTTGCGGACACCGCCCCCCTGCTGGTCATCGGGGCGGTCGTCAACTGCGTGGGCACGGGCATGCTGCTGCCCGCCCTTCTCACCAGCGCCATGTCCCGCCTGGCGTTCGAGGACCGCGGCCGTGGCACGGGGCTGTGGATGGCGGCCTTCTTCGGCGGCGAGTTCGTCTGTCCGCTCGTGCTGCTCGCCGGGGAGTCGGCGGTCGGCAGCCTCGCCGGTGCGGTGGGCGTGCTGGGGCTGGCCGCCGCCCTCGTCGCGGCGGGGCTGTGGGCGGCCCGCCGCCGCGTGGCTGCCGTCGACCCCCGGCCGTTGCCGGAGCAGTTGGCCTGAGGGCGCGCTGGCCGACTCACCGAGGGCGCGTCGTTCACGGGCTGCCGCCGGGCCGGATCAGAGCCGGCCCAGCGGCAGCCCGGCGCTCCGTTCGGCGGAGACGGCCTTTCCCGGGCCGTTGCCGTTGCCCGTCAGCGTCGCACCCACCTCCGCGGCCTTCTGCCGCAGCCAGATGTGGGCCGCGTCCTGGGTGTGCACCGGGTGCCACCACATCGCCTCCCGCACCGGTACCGCCTCGAAGGGGCAGGGCAGGACGCGCACCGCGGCGGAGCGGACCGCTCTACGCGCCAGACGTTCCTGGATCATCGCGACCCGGCGAGTGCCCTCGACCATATGGGGCAGCAGCTGGAAGGTCTGCACGGAGACCTCCACCCGGGGACTGATGCCGATCATGCTGAGCTGGCGGGCAACTGGGGCGTCGTAGGGGCGCTGGTAGACGGCCCAGGGCAGGCGGGCCAGCTGGTCGAGGGTGAGCTCGTCGCCGATCTCGGGGTGGTCGTCGGCGATCAGGCACAGCCATCGGTCCTGGAAGAGGTCAACGGCGGGGAAGCCGTCGATGACGCCGTGCGGCATGAGCAGTCCGTCGACGGTGCTCAGCAGGGCGGCGGTGTTCTCCTCGACGGAGGGTGTCGGGTGCCGGAAGGTGAGCCGGATGCCGGGGGCCTCCTCGTGCAGGGTGCGGGCGAGTGCGGCACCGAAAACGGCCGCCCCGTAGTCGGAGGCGAGCAGGGTGAACTCTCGGGTCTCTGCGGCCGGGTCGAAGTCGGCCTGGCTGGAGAAGACGCGCTCCAGTAGGTCGCACGCGGTGGCGCTGCGATCCCGCAGGGCGACACCGAGCGGTGTCAGCTCGTAGCTGTTGCCGGTACGGGCGAGCAATTCGTCGTCGAAATGGCGGCGCAGCCGGGACAGCGCCGCGCTCATCGCGGGCTGGCTCAGCCCGACGCGCTCGCCGGCCCGGGTGACGTTGCGTTCCTCCAGCAGCGCGCGCAGGGCGAGGACCAAATTGAGGTCGAGTCGGGACAGGTTCACCAGGCACCACCTTTGCAAGCAAGAGCCATCCACGTCATGGATTCGGCACATCTACAGGATTGATTTCCATGATTCGCCGACCGGGGCCAGAGTAGACCGCAACCCAGCAGGAGGAAATCTGATGGCAACGCTCGCGCAACCTGCCGGCCCGTTCGCGCTCGGCACGTTCTCCGCTCAGGGCGGGGAGCCGTTCCCCGGCCTCTTGGCCAAGGACCGGGTACTCGACCTGAGCAGAGCCCTGGACTGGGCACCTTCCGGCGTGCGTTCTGTGGTGGAGCGGTGGGAGGAGACCCTCCCCCTTCTGTACGCCCTGGCGAACGACGACGCCCTCGACTGGCGGCCGCTGGCGGGCCTACGGGTGCACGCCCCACTGGAGCCCCGCCAGATCTTCCAGTCCGGCGCCAACTACCGGCAGCACGTGATCGACCTGGAGGTCGCCCACCGCTCCGCCGACGACCCCCGCACCGTCGAGGAGGCACGCGCCGAGATCGCCGCGATCATGGACCGGCGGGCCGCCGAGGACCTGCCCTACGTGTTCATCGGCGTGCCCAGCGCGATCACGGGCCCGTACGACGACGTCACGCTGCCCGCATGGGCCGAAAAGCCGGACTGGGAGTTGGAGTTGGCGGCCGTCATCGCCAAGCCGGCCCACCGGGTGTCCGTCGAGGAGGCCCTGGAGTACGTCGCCGGGTACACGATCGCCAACGACCTCACCGACCGCGCCACCGTTTTCCGCCGGGACATGAAGGCCATCGGCACCGACTGGCTGCGCTGCAAGAACGCCCCCGGCTTCACCCCGCTCGGCCCGTGGCTCGTCCCGGCCGAGTCGATCGTGGACCCCGGTGACCTGCGGGTCACGCTGAAGCTGAACGGCGAGTCGATGCAGGACGAGTCCACCAAGGACATGCTCTTCGGCGTGGCACGGCTGGTGTCGTACGCCTCACAGAGCGCTCAACTCCTCTCGGGAGACCTGGTGTTGACCGGGAGCCCGGCCGGCAACGGCATCCACTGGGGACGGCTGCTGCGCGACGGCGACGTCATGGAGGGTTCCATCACCGGTCTGGGTGTGCAGCGCACCCGTTGTGTGGCGGAGGCGTCGGCATGAGCCTGGACCGCCACGACCCGGAGGGCGCGATCGCCGAGGCCGCCAAGGCGTACTCCAACTGGGGGCGCTGGGGAGAGGACGACGTGCTCGGCACCCTCAACTTCCTCGACGAGGCCAAGCGGCGCGAGGGCGCGGCGCTGGTGCGACGGGGCGTCAGTTTCTCGCTCTCGCAGTCCTTCGACATGAACGGCCCGCAGAAGGGCTGGCGCCGGCGCACCAACCCGGTGCACACCATGCTCGACACGGGCACCGACGCCGCCCTCGGCAACCAGGGCTTCCCGCACGGCATCGGCGGCGCCGACGACGTGATCGCGATGCCGTTGCAGTGCTCCACCCAGTGGGACGGGCTCGGCCACATCTTCGACCACGGCAAGGCGTGGAACGGACGGGACTCCGAGAAGGTCGTCACCTCCGACGGCGACCTCGTCACCGGCATCGAGCACATGGCGCCGTACGTCGCCGGACGGGGCGTGCTGCTCGACGTGGGCCTGGTCGTCGGTACGGACGGCGAACTGCCCGACGGATTCGCCATCACCGAGGAGCACCTCAAGCAGACCGCCGACGTACACGGCGTGACCGTCGGCCGCGGCGACATCGTCCTCGTCCGCACCGGACGGCTCGCGCGCGCCCGGCGGGACGGCTGGGGCGACTATGCCGGCGGGCCCGCGCCCGGGCTGTCATTCACCACCGCCGGGTGGCTGCACGGCAGCGAGATCGCCGCGATCGCCACCGACACCTGGGGCTTCGAGGTGCGGCCGAACGAGTTCGAGAACGCCTTCCAGCCGCTGCACCAGGTCGTCATCCCCAACATGGGCCTGCTGATCGGCGAGATGTGGGACCTCGACGCGCTCGCCGCGGACTGCGCCGACGACGGCGTGTACGAGTTCTGGCTCACCGCCGCGCCGCTGCCCGTCACAGGAGCCGTCGGCTCCCCGGTCAACCCCATCGCCGTCAAGTAGCCCGCTCAGCCGCCGGACGCGCCCTTCCCCGGACAGCAGCGGCGCATCCGGCCCGCACCCCGTCCCCACCCCTGGCCCGCGCTCCCAGCGGGCGAGCCGCACCCCCGCCGCCCAAAGCCGCGCGGCCCAACCCGGGAGGTCTCCCCGACATGGCTGACAGCCCCACCCTCCCCCACTCTCGACTTCGCTCGAGCGGGGGGTCCCCCATCGTCCTCGTCATCGGCGGAGGCACCTCCGGAAACGCCCTGACCGTCCTGTTGCGCCGGGCCGGGATCACCGTCGACCTGGTCGAGGCCAGCCCCGACTGGAAGGCCGCCGCCGGCTCCGGCATCACCCTTCAGGGCAACGCCCTGCGCGTGCTGCGCGAGGCCGGCGTCCTCGACGGCATCGAGAAAGACGGATACGCCGCCGAAGGCGTCGCCATCCTCGCCCCCGACGGCACCGTGCTGCACGCCCACGAGGAACTCCGCACCGGCGGCGACGACCTGCCCGCCCACATCGGCATGCAGCGGCCCAGGCTCCAGAAGCTCCTCATCGACCAGGTACGCGCCTCGGGCGCCGACATCCGCCTCGGCACCACGGCCACCGCCTTCCAGCAGGACGGCGAGGGCGTCGACGTGACCTTCTCGGACGGCACGAGCCGCCGCTACGACCTGGTGGCCGGCGCCGACGGGCTGCACTCCGCCACCCGCGAGATGATCGGCATCACCGACAAGCCCGAACCCACCGGCATGGGCATCTGGCGCGCCCCCGCGCCCCGCCCGGCCGGTGTCCGCCGCACCGAGATGATCTACGGCAGCCGCTGTTTCATCGCCGGGTACTGTCCGACCGGCGAGGACACGGTCTACGCCTATCTCGTCGAACGGCTCCGCGACCGGTCCTCGCTGGACCCGGACACGTACGCCGACGAGATGCGGGCACTCAGCGAGGGCTACGGCGGCGCGTGGGAGGAGATCCGCACCGCGTTCACCGACCCGAAGGCCGTCAACTACACCCGCTTCGACCGGCACCTGGTGGAGGGCCCCTGGCACCGCGGCCGGGTCGTACTCGTCGGCGACGCCGCTCACGCCTGCCCGCCCACCCTCGCCCAGGGCGCCGCGATGTCCCTGGAGGACGTCCAGGTCCTCGCCGAACTGCTGACCAGCCGGACCGAGTGGGACAACCAGCTCCTCACCGACTACCACGCCCGACGGATGCCCCGCGTACGCATGGTCGTCGACGCCTCCGTCCAGCTCGGCCAGTGGCTGCTCGATGGGGTGCGCGACGCGGACGTACCCGGGCTGATGGGCCGCACCATGACCGCGCTGAAGGAACTCCCATGACCGAGCCCGTGTCGATCCCGACGATCGACGTCCACGCCCACCTCCTGCTGCCGGAGGTCGAGGAGGCCGTCGCCGGCCACCCCGGCCTCGCCGAGGCCCGCACCCTCGACGCCCGCCGCAACGGCCCGGCGGCCCTGACCGTGAACGGTCCGATGGTCGGCGCACGCGTGCCGAAGCTGACGGATGCCGCGGTGCGCTTGGCGGCCATGGACGCCGCCGGCGTGGACATACAGGTGGTGAGCCCCTCGCCGTCCCACTACCACTACTGGGCCAAGCCCCAACTAGCCGAGAAGGTCTGCCGGTTGGCCAACGAGGGCACCGCCGCACACTGTGCGAAGGCCCCCGACCGGCTGCCCGGCCTCGGCCTGGTCCCGCTCCAGCATCCCGGCCTCGCGGTCGACTTGCTCGACCACGCCCTGGATCAGGGGCTGAGGGGAGTGGAGATCTCCTCGCACGCTCCCGGCCACGAGTTGTCGGATCCCGCGTACGAACCCCTCTGGTCCCGTGCGGAGGAGACGGGCGCCCTCCTCTTCGTGCACCCGTTCGGCTGCACGCTCGACGAGCGCCTGGACCAGTGGTACCTGTCCAACACCGTCGGCCAGCCCACCGAGAACGCGGTCGCCCTCTCCCACCTGATCTTCTCGGGCGTCCTGGACCGCCATCCGGGCCTGAAGCTGATCGCGGCGCACGGCGGCGGCTACCTGCCCACCCACATCGGCCGCTCCGACCACGCTTGGCGGGTCCGCCCCGACGCCCAGGGATGCTCACGGAAGCCGAGCAGTTATCTGAGGCAGCTGTACTTCGACTCCCTCGTCCACGACCCCCACGTACTGCGGGAGCTGCTGCGAGCCGCAGGCCCGGAACAGGTCCTGCTCGGCTCCGACTTCCCCTTCGACATGGGCACGGACGACCCGCTCGGCGCACTGCGCGCCGCGCACCTGCCCGACCACGACTTCCACTCCGTCCGCGGCGGAAACGCCGCCGCCCTGCTCAACCTCGTCTAAGGAGGAACCCCCCCCATGAGCAACCGCCTGCTCACCCACCTCCGTCACGTCGACCTCGCCGTGCCCGACTACGACAAGCAACTCGACTTCTACGCCGGCGTCTGGGGCCTGACCAAGGTCACCGAGGACTCCGGCATCTCCTTCCTGGCCGCCGAGGGCAGCCCCGAGCAGTACGTCGTGCGGCTGCGCAAGGCCGACGAGAAGCGTCTCGACCTGGTCTCCTACGGGGCCGCTTCAGTGACCGACGTCGACACCCTCGCCGAGCAACTCCTCGCCGGTGGCGTGCAGTTGATCTCCCAGCCGGGCAAGGTGGACACCCCTGGCGGTGGCTACGGTTTCCGCTTCTTCGACGTCGACGGCCGCAGCATCGAGGTCTTGGCCGACGTCGAGGTCCGGCAGCACCGCAAGATCGAGGAGAAGGAGTCGATCCCGGTCAAGCTGTCGCACGTCGTCCTCAACTCGCCGGACCTCGACAGGACACGCGAGTGGTACGAGCGCCACCTCGGCTTCCGTCACTCCGACACGCTCAGCTCGCCGCACGTCGGTGACGTCATGCACTTCATGCGGATCAGCAACCAGCATCACTCCATGGCCATCGCGAAGGGCCCGCACACCTCGCTACACCACGTCTCGTTCGAGATGCGCGGCCTGGACGAGTACATGCGCGGCTCCGGCCGCGTGATGCGGGCCGGCTTCCAGAAGGTCTGGGGTCCGGGCCGGCACATGGCGGGCGACAACACCTTCACGTACTTCCTCGACCCGCACGGCAACACCGTCGAGTACACCACCGAGCTGGAACTGCTGGACGAGGACACCTGGCACCCGCACGTCTACGACTTCTCCCAGCCCGAGGTCACCGACCAGTGGGGCACCGCCAACCCCATGAACGAACTGGTCGCCAAGGAGTCCTTCAACGACCCCGACCACGGCTGCTTCGTCGCCCCGCCGGTCTGACCGGCCGACCTTCCGACCGGCAACGTTCCCAGACACCCGGGGGCGCGGCGCTCCCCTGTCATGCCCTGACTGCCCGCCGCGCCCCCAGGCCTTCGCGCCCGCCTTCCCTCCGACAGGACCCCTCCCATGCGTTTCGCCACGTACGAGTACCGCAACCGACGCCAAGTGGCCGTCGTCGAAGAGGACGGCACGCTCTACCCCCTGACCGGCGTCAGCTCACTGACCGGCCTGCTCGCCGAGGGAGGCGGCCTGCCCGAACTGCTCGACGCGGGCTCCGCGATGCTCGACGTCCCGGCCGGTCCCCATGTCTCCGAAGTACGACTGCTGCCGCCGCTCCAGCCGCCCACCGTGCGGGACTTCGTCACCTTCGAGGAACACGTCGAGGGCGTACGACGGTCCGTGGAGGGGGCCGCCGGTGTGCCCGAGCGGTGGTACGCGGCCCCGACGTTCTACTTCGCCAACCCGTACGCGGTGTACGGCCCGCACGACGACATCCCCGTGCCCCCGGGGTCGAGCGTGCTCGACTTCGAGCTCGAAGTCGCCGCCGTGATCGGGCAGGAGGGCCACAACCTCACCCCCGAGCAGGCCCGCGACCACATCGTCGGCTACACCGTCTTCAACGACTGGTCCGCCCGCGACCTGCAGTCCGCCGAGATGAAGGTCGGCCTCGGCCCCTGCAAGGGCAAGGACACCGCGACCACGCTGGGCCCGTACCTGGTCACTGCCGATGAGCTGGAGAAGTACCGCGACGCGGACGGCTTCCTGCGCCTGGCACTGACCGCCGAGATCAATGGTGAGGTGGTCGGCAAGGACCTGCTGTCCAACATGAGCTGGACCTTCGAGGAGATGGTCGCATACGCCTCGCGCGGGACCTGGGTGCGTCCTGGCGACGTCCTCGGCTCCGGCACCTGCGGCAACGGCGGCTGCCTGGCGGAACTGTGGGGTGTACGAGGCCGACAGGACCCGCCACCGTTGAAGCCCGGCGACACGGTCACACTCACCGTGGAAGGCATCGGCACCGTGACCAATACCGTGGTGACCGGCCCCGATCACGTACCGGTCCCGGGCGCCCGGCGCCGCCCCAGGGAGCGGCCGTGACCACCGACCTCCGTCCCTGGAGGCACCTCCCGGCCGAAGGCTGGGGGAGGCTTCTCGGCAAGGTCGTCGTGGTCACGGGCGCGGCCGGCGGACAGGGCGCCGCGGAGGCCGAGGCACTGACCCGCGAGGGCGCCCGGGTGATCGCCACCGACGTGACGGAGGCACCCGGCTGCCGCCGCCTCGACGTCACCAGCGAGAAGGACTGGGCGGGGCTCGCCGCCGAGCTGCGCGAGGCGTATGGACAGGTGCACGGCCTGGTCAACAATGCGGGCGTCACCTGGCGGGCCCGGATCGACGACGTGCGCCCCGAGGACATGGCCCGGGTCCACGCGGTCAATGTCACCGGTCCGCTCCTGGGCATCCAGCATCTGGCCTCGCTGATGCCGCCCGGCTCGTCGATCGTGAACGTCGGCTCGTCCGCCGCGCTCACCGGCCACTACCCGGTCGCGTACACGGCCAGCAAGTGGGCGCTGCGCGGCCTGTCGAGGACTGCCGCCATGGAACTGGGGCCCCGTGGTATCCGTGTGAACATCATCCACCCCGGCTTCATCGAGACGGAGATGACCGCCTCCGCAGCGCCCGCGTTCCGCGAGGCGAACGTCCGCGAGACACCGCTCGGCCGCACCGGCACCGTCGATGAGATCACCCCGCTCGTCACCTTCCTCCTCTCCGACGACGCGTCCTTTGTCACCGGAGCCGAGATCCCGGTCGACGGCGGTCTCACCGCGCACGGCGGCGCCAAGCCAATATCGGACGCCCTGCGCCCCGGCGCCTGAACCAGAAACAACGCACGACAGAAAGGTCCTCCCTCCATGGACAAGGTCCGCGCGAGTGCCGCGGAGGCGGTCGCCGACATCCCCGACGGCGCGTCGCTGGCTGTCGGCGGCTTCGGCCTCAGCGGCATCCCCGACGTGCTCATCCAGGCCCTCCACGCCCAGGGCGCCACCGGCCTGGAGGTCGTGTCGAACAACTGCGGTGTGGACGGGCGCGGACTGGGAGTCCTGCTGGCCGACGGCCGGATCGCCCGTGTCACGGGCAGTTACGTGGGCGAGAACAAGGAGTTCGCCCGTCAGTACCTGTCGGGCGAACTGGAGGTGGAGCTGGTGCCGCAGGGCACGCTGGCCGAACGGCTGCGCGCCGGTGGAGCGGGCATCCCCGCCTTCTACACCCCGGCGGGGGTGGGCACCCAGGTCGCCCGCGGCGGACTGCCCTGGCGCTACGCGGCCGACGGCACGGTCGCCGTGGCCTCCCTGCCCAAGGAGACCCGCGACTTCACCGACCGCACGTACGTCCTCGAACACGGCATCACCACCGACTTCGCCCTCGTACGGGCCTGGCGCGGCGACCGCCACGGGAACCTGGTCTTCCGTAAGTCCGCCGCCAACTTCAACCCGCTGGCCGCGATGGCGGGCAGCATCACCGTCGCCGAGGTGGAGGAACTCGTCGAGCCGGGTGCGCTGAGCCCGGACGAGGTCGACCTGCCGGGCATCTTCGTCCAGCGAATCGTGGTCCTCACTCCGGCCCAGGCCGCTGACAAGCAGATCGAGCACCTTTCACTTTCCGCGTCTTCGACACGAGGGGCTGTACGCGCATGAGCACCACCATCGGAACGCAGCTGGGCTGGACCCGCGACCAGATGGCCGCCCGCGCCGCAGCCGAACTCACCGACGGCTCCTACGCCAACCTCGGCATCGGCCTGCCCACGTTGATCCCCGGCCATCTGCCTCCCGGCGTGCAAGTCGTGCTCCACTCCGAGAACGGCATCCTCGGCACGGGGCCCTACCCGACCGAAGCCGAGGTGGACCCTGACCTGATCAACGCCGGCAAGGAGACCGTCACCGTCCTCCCCGGGGCCTCCTGCTTCGACTCGGCCTTGTCCTTCGGCATGATCCGCGGCGGCCACATCGACACGGCCGTACTCGGCGCCATGCAGGTGTCGGAGAACGGCGACCTGGCCAACTGGATGATCCCCGGCAAGATGGTCAAGGGCATGGGCGGAGCGATGGACCTCGTCCACGGCGCCCGCCGGGTCATCGTGCTGATGGAACATACCGCCAAGGACGGCTCCCCGAAGATCGTCAAGGAGTGCACGCTCCCGCTCACCGGCGAACGCTGCGTCCACCGCGTCATCACCGACCTCGGAGTCCTCGACGTCACCGAGGCCGGCCTCACCCTTGTCGAAACGGCACCCGGCGTCACCGTCGAGGACATCGCGTCCCGGACCGCGGCGGCCCTGCATCTGGACCACGCCTCCGCTGCCTGCTGAACTCCGATGAGCGGAATTGTCACTCTCCGTCATGCCTTCTGGTGCGGGATGGGATTGCTCGGAGCAGGGACGGGCGACTGACTTGCCACGTGATGGGCGTCGGCGCCTCGGTGCGGAACTGAGTCTCCCCAGATTCTCCCCAGCGTTGTTGGGTGCCCAAAAGCCCTGGTCAGGGGCTGATTGGGAGCAGGGCGAGGAGATCACCCGCATCACTTCTCTCCCCCAGGGGCTCCCCAGAGCCTGTCGCGGCTCCACTTTCGGGAGGTGCGAGAGTAAACAGCGCGAGCCGTTCGAGGAGTGAACATCCGACCCTAGAGCCAGTCCCGCCGCTTGAAAATCACGTACAAACTTACGCAAACCACCCCCATCAAGCCGATCGCGAAGGGGTACCCGAACCTCCAACTCAACTCAGGCATGTGATCGAAGTTCATGCCGTAGATGGTCCCGACGAGCGTGGGTGCGAAGAGAATCGCCGCCCAAGAAGAGATCTTCTTGATCTCCTCGTTCTGCTCGAACCCCGCCTCCGCCAACGCCCGCATCTCGGCGTTCTGCTGCTGGGTCACCAGCGTCGCGTTGACGGTGAGGATGTCGGTCAGGGCCTGGCGGAAGCCGTCGACGCGTTCGCTGGTGTGGGTGACGTGGTCGGCGACGTCGCGGAGGTAGCGCTGGAGTTCCTCGTCGGTGCCGTACTTGGCGAAGCCGGCCATCAGGGCGTGCAGCATGCCGACGAGGGGGCGGGTGGCGCGCTGGAACTCGACCATTTCGCGGGAGAGTTCGTAGATGCGACGGGAGACCGCGGGGTCGCCGCGGAAGACCTCGGTCTCGATCTCGTCGATGTCGATCTGGACGCCGGAGACCACGGGGAGGTAACCGTCGACCACGGAGTCGAGGATCGCGTAGAGGACGGCCTCCGGGCCGAGTTTCAGCAGCTCCGGGGTGTCCTCCATGCGGCGGCGCACCGCCGAGAGGTCCGGCGCCGCACCGTGCCGGACCGTGATCACGAAGTCCGGGCCCACGAACACGTGCAGCTCGCCGAAGTCGACCTCCTCCAGTGCGTCCAGGTAGCGCGCGGCGCGCAGGACCACGAAGAGTGTGTCGCCGTAGCGCTCCAGCTTCGGGCGCTGATGCGCCTCCATCGCGTCCTCGACGGCGAGCGGATGCAGGTCGAACTCGGCGGCCAGAGAGAGGAGTTCGGCCTCCGTCGGGCGGGCGAGGCCGATCCACGCCACGCCGTCCGGCTCGTCGCGCAGCTCGCGGAAGGTGTCGGCGAGGGTCGTGGGGGTCGAGACGCGTACGCCGTCGCGGTACAGGGCCGCCTGTACGACGCTGCCGGCGTCGTCGGGGTCCGGTGCCGGCGGGTCGGGGCGGGGCGACGGGGGCTGCGCGGGCGGCGCGGCCGGCGGGGTCAGGGCGCGTCGCCAGACGGACTTCCTGGCGTCCTTCCCGTTGCTCGTGTTCTTCGAGTCGCCCCTCGTGTCCTTCGAGGCTGAGCGGGCGCGTCGCTCGGACATCGCGGCTGCCTCCAGTGTCGAACGTGCGTCTGCGTGATCACGGAGCAGGATATACGGGGCAAACGGGCAGGGCGTGCCCTGGCGCCTCGGGATCCGGTGAGAGTTGCGGACAGAAGGTGTCCGCAAGCGGCGTTAGCGTGCGGAGCATGACGAAGACGACCACGACGGCCCCGGTACTCGGCACCCGCGCCCTCAACCGCGCGACCCTCGACCGTCAGCTTCTGCTGCGCCGCTCCCCGCTGTCCGCGAAGGCCGCAGTCGAACACCTCCTCGGCCTCCAGGCGCAGAACGTCAAGCCGCCGTACTACGCCCTCGCCGCCCGCCTCGACGGCTTCACCCCCGAGGCGCTGTCGCGGCTCATGGCCGACCGGGAGGCCGTACGCATCGTCACCATGCGCTCCACCATCCACACCCACACCGCCGCCGACGCCCTCACCCTGCGCCCGCTCGTGCAGGCCGCACGCGACCGGGAGCTGGGCAATTTCCGCAAGGGGCTCACCGGCGTCGACCTGGACCGGCTCGCCGCGATCAGCCGCGAGCTGGTGGAGGCCGAGCCGCGCACCATGAAGCAGCTGCGCGAGGCGCTGCTCGCCGAATGGCCGGACGCCGACCCGTTCGCCCTCTCGGTCGCCGCCCGCTGCCGGCTGCCGCTCGTCCAGGTCACCCCGCGCGGTCTGTGGGGCCGCAGTGGCCAGGTCGCGCTCACCACCGCCGAGCACTGGCTCGGCCGCCCCGCCGAGCCCGCGCCCACGCCGGACGCGACCGTCCTGCGCTACCTCGCCGCCTTCGGGCCCGCCTCCGTCAAGGACATGCAGACCTGGGCGGGCCTGACCCGGCTGCGCGAGGCCTTCGAACGGCTCAGGCCCCAGCTGGTCACATTCCGCGACGAGAACGGCGTCGAGATCTTCGACCTTCCCGACGCGCCCCGCCCGGACGCGGACACCCCTGCCCCGCCGCGCTTCCTCCCCGAGTTCGACAACCTGCTGCTGTCCCACGCCGACCGCTCCCGCGTTGTACCCGCCGGCCTCAAGGGACGCAGCTGGCAGGGCAACCAGGCGTACTGCACCCTGCTCGTCGACGGATTCCTGGCCGGCGTGTGGAAACTGGACGACGGGGCGCTCGTCATCGAGCCCTTCGGCACGCTCACGAAGGCGCAACGGGACGAGGTCACCGAGGAAGGGGAGCGGATGCTCAAGGTGATGGGGCAGGGAGAGGCGTACGACATCCGGTTCGGGACCGTCGTACGGCCCTGATGGTCCGGAGCGCCGTACGCTCCTGGCCTCTCAGTCCGCGCGCCCCGTCACCGCCACCGTCAGCCCCAGCCCGATCATCGTGAAGCCGCCCGCGCCGCCGATCAGGGACAGGCGGCGGTCGGAGCGGGCGAACCAGGTGCGGGCCGCCGACGCGGTGAGGCCCCACAGGGTGTCCGTGACCAGGCCGATGGAGATCGGGACCAGACCCAGCAGCAGCATCTGCGTCGTGACCTGGCCCGCGGAGTGGTCCACGAACTGGGGGAGTACCGCGGCGAAGAAGACGATGCCCTTGGGGTTGGTGACGCCGACGAGGGCGCCGTCCAGGACCGTGCGGAGATCGCCGCGCGCCTCGGCCGCGGGTGCCGCCTTGATCGCCGACGCCTTCAGTTCCTTGCGGTGCCGGAACGCCTGCACGCCCAGGAGGACGAGATACGCGGCGCCGGCCAGCTTCACCGCCAGATAGACCGTCATCGAGCGCTCGACCAGCGAACCGATCCCGAAGGCGACCGCCACGACCAGCAGGTACGAGCCGAAGACGTTGCCGAGCGCCGTCGCCACCGCGGTGCGCCGGCCGTGGGCGAGCGCCCGCCCGATGACGAACAGCACGCTGGGCCCGGGAATCACGATCACCAGCAGCGACATCGCGGCGAAGGCCAGGAAACGGTCTGTGGACACCATGTCCATCACCTCCCACGAGGGCCCATTCAAACAGGCGGCCCTCAGGGCGCTCTAGAGTCCACGGCATGGAACTTCGGCAGCTCAGCTATTTCGTGACGGTCGCCGAGGAGCTGCACTTCGGCCGGGCGGCGGAGCGTTTGCACATCGTGCAGTCGGCCGTCAGCCAGCAGATCCAGCGGCTGGAGCGGGAGTTGGGCGCCGAGCTCTTCGACCGTTCGCCCCGGCATGTACGGCTCACCGGTGCGGGGGAGCGGCTGCTGCCCGAGGCGCGCGCCGTGCTGGCGGCGGCCGAGCGGGCGCGGGCGTCCGTCGCACCTGCCGCCGGGCTGCGGCTCGGCACCAGCACCGGCCTCGGCGAACATCTGGACCGGGTGCTCGCGGCCTTCGCCGAGCGGGAGCCTGACGTTCCGGTCGAACTGGTCTCGCTCCCGGCCCAGGAGCGGCTCGCCCGGGTCGCGGACGGGCGGCTGGACGCGGCGTTCGTCCGGGGCGTGTCACCGCACGAGCAGGTGCCGGGCGTACGGGTGCTGCCGCTGTGGCCCGATCCCCTGGTGGCCGCCCTGCCCGCCGCGCACCCGCTGGCCGCGCGGGACGAGGTCGCCCTCGACGAGCTGGCCGGGCTGCCGCTGAGCATCACCGAGCGCCGGGTGAATCCCGCGCTGGTCGACCTGGTGGTCGGGGCCTGTCACGACGCGGGGTTCCAGCCGCTGCCCGGGCCGGCGAGCGGCTCCCTTCAGGACACCCTCGCCACCATCGGCACCCGGCCGCTGTGGACGGTCGTGTACGCCTCCCACGCCCGCGTCCTGCACGCGCCCCGGATCGCCTTCGTACCCTTCCGGGCGCCGGGCCTCGCGCTCACCACCGGGCTCGCCGTGCACGGCTCGAATCCGCCGCCGTACCTCGACAACCTGCGTGCGGCCTGCGGCGATCACAAAAGCTGATCGCTGCGGTCGCGGGCTGCCTCTTGGTCGGTGACGCCCCGCGCGATGGACTGTTCCCGTACCCGGAAAGCGGCAAGGGCCGCCTCGGACAAGGGAGTTCAGCCATGCCCATCGTCACCATTCAGCAGGGTCCGCGCGACGTCGAGCTCAAGCGGGACCTCGTCAAGCGCGTCACCGACGCCTTCGTCGACGCGTACAGGATTCCGGCCGAGACCGTGCACGTCTGGATCCACGAGGTGCCGGCGGACAGTTGGGGTGTCGCGGGGAAGCTGACCGCCGACAAGTAAAGGGGATAGAGGGACGGGAAAGAGTGCGGTGGATAGGGGGCGCTGCGGGCCGCTCGTGGTGGCTCGCAACGCCCCCTGGTATTCACCTGAGGGGTTCTCAGGAGTTCATCGGTGACTACGAGTTGACCTGTGTGGTCACCAGGCTGGAGAAGGTCGTCAGGCGGGTGTAGACACCCGGGTAGCCGGCCTCCGCGCAGCCCTCGCCCCAGGAGGTGATGCCTGCCAGGACGCCGCCGATGAGAAGCGGGCCGCCGCTGTCGCCCTGGCAGGTGTCGACGCCGCCGGAGGTGTATCCGGCGCAGACCATGTCGGAGGCCACGAAGTCGGAGCCGTACGAACTGGCGCAGCTGGAGTTGGACACGATCGGGACGGTCGCGGTCCGCAGCTGGTTGGAGGAGCTGCCGTTCTCGGAGGTGGTGCCCCAGCCGACGATACGGGCGGTGGTGCCGGTCGCGTACACGCTGGTGTCCGTGGAGGCGACGTACTTCGCCGTGGTGTACGACATCGACGTCGACAGGGTCAGTACGGCCACGTCGTCACCGTTGGTGGCGTCCGTGTAGTCGGGGTTGATCCAGATCTTGCTGACCTTGCTGACGGTGCCGTTCGTGCCGTTCAGGTACGTTCTGCCGCCGACGACGCGGATGCTGCTGGTGGTCTCGCCGACCATACAGTGGGCGGCCGTGACCACCTTGTTGGCGGCGACCAGGGTGCCACCGCAGAACTGGTTCTGGGAGGCGTCCGTGATCTGCATCATGAACGGGTACGCGGTCGTCGTGGTCGTCGTGCCACCGACGATCGGCTGGGGCGCGGCTACGGCGGAGGGGGCGCCGAGCAGTGCGGTCGCGGCGGCGGCAGCGGTCGCCGCACAGACGGCGGCGGTCTTCTTGGCGCGGTTGAGCCCGAACATGGGTCTCCTTGGAGTTTGCCGGTGGGGGGACGCGCGGGTGTGGGGGGTGAGCACGGTGCCTGTGGGTGGCACCGTGTGCCCGAGCGAGCGGCACGGGGTTCACGCTAGAAGCGGTGAGCTCCGCTTCCAAGCAGGGAAGCCCCTAGGGGAGTTGGAGGAGGGAAAACCCTTGGCTGAGGGAGCCGGGGTTTAGCGTCCTGTGTCACCCGGTTGGTCCCGACCTGGGGTCCGGCTCAGCCGGTCCTCCGCCCCGCCGCCAGCCTGACTATGTCCACCCGCGAGCGGATCCCCAACTTCCGGTACACCCGTGTGAGGGTCGCCTCGACCGTCTTCACGCTGATGAACAGGCGCGCGGCGATCTCGCGGTTGGTGGCGCCCTCCATGACGAGGGCGGCGACCTGGCGTTCGGTCGCGGCGAGGGTGTCGAGCGCGGCGGAGGCCAGGGGCGGCGCGGCCGGATGGGTGGTGGACGCGGACTCGGCCTGGCGGAGCCAGGGCAGGGCGCGGCAGCGGCGGAAGAGGCGGGCCGCCTCGTCGTACGAGGTGGGTCCGGGCCGGTGGGTGCGCAGGCCCGCGAGGGCGTACGCGGCGCGGGCTTCCTCCAGGCCGTAGCCCAGCTTGGCGAGACGGTCCTGAGCGGAGGTCAGCTGGCGTTCGGCGGGGCCCTGTTCGCCGCGTGCGGCGCGTACGAGCGCCTCGGCGCGGTCGAGGACGGCGAGGACGCTCTCGCGTTCGAGCCGCAGGGCCCGCTGCCGGGTGACGTCGATGACGTCCTGCGCCTCGACCAGCTCCCCGATCCGTACGAGCGCCTCGGCGAGGTCGCCGTGCCAGCGGCCGCGCGCGGGGTCGATGACGCCGAGTCCCTCCTCCAGCTCCCGCACCCGCCGCAGGGACTGGACCGCCGCAGCGGCGTCCCCGGCGACCAGCTGGGCGTGCCCGAGGGCACCCAGGGCGCGCGAGAGGTAGATCAGGTCGCCGTCCTCCTCGGCGCGGTCCACGGCCTCCCGGGCGAGGGCGAGCGCACGGTCCACGTCGCCGCCCGCGGCCTCGGCGAGCGAGGTGAACATGGCGGTGGCCGCCTCCCCGATCCCCGTGTCGCGGGCGAGCCGCAGACTCTCGCGGGCCAGGTCGAGGGCCCGGCCGCAGTGCCCGGAGCGCAACTCGGTCTCGGCGAGCCCGCGCAGGAAGTGCACCTCGCTCTCGACCATGCCGCGCCGCTGGACCTCGCGCAGCAGTGCGGTGATGGTCGTACGGGCCTCGGCGAGCTGGTCGCCCATGATCAGCCAGCGGAAGCGGGCGGCACCGGCGCCGTTGTGGTCGCACGCCACCCGGGGGTCCTGCGGCTCGCGCATCGCGCGCTGGATGGTCGCCGGGGCGTCCGGGTGCCCCATCAGGGTCTCCATCTGCGCCTGGAAGCCCAGCGCGAGGAGTTCGGTGGGCCGGTCCCCGGCGCGGGCCGCGAGCCGCGCGGCACTGGCGGCCTCCTCGCGGGCCTTGGCCATCTCGCCTTCCATGAGCAGGGCCCGCCAGGCCAGTTGGTAGCGGACGAGGGCGAGCAGCCGCGGGTCGTCGCCCGCGTCCGCGAGCGCGTGCGGGAAGACGGCGTCGATCTCGGACATGGCGTGCCCCGCGGCGTCGATGACGACCATCCAGGCACGCACCCGGTCCGCCGGTCCGGTGGCGTGGGCCAGCACCTGGCGCGCGATGTCCCGGGCGAGGTCCGTCTCTCCGGCCGTCAGCGCGTCCTCGGCGGCCTGCAGCCGCCGTTCGTCCGGACCGGGCACGGTGTCGGCCGGAGTGTGCCGGGCCGCGAGCAGGCCCAGTCCCGCGGCGACCGAGGGCGCGCCGCGGTCCCGGGCGGCGGCCGCGGCCTCGCCGAGCCGGGCGGCGACCCCCGGGTCCGTCCCGGTGGTGGCCAGGGCGAGGTGCCGGGCCCGCTCGATGGGATCGGAGGCCGCCGTGGACAGCGCGGTGTGCGCGGCGCGCCGTTCCTGGGCGCTCGCCTCCGCGTACAGGGCGGCGGAGACGAGGGGGTGCGCGAACCGGATGCCGGGCGTCTCGCGTTCCGTCGCGAGCAGTCCGAGCGCCGCGGCCGAGGCCGTCTCCGCCTCGGCGTTCTCGCGGCCGGCGGCGTGCAGCAGCGCCAGCGTGGGGCGGGCCCCCGCGCTCGCCACGAGCAGGGTGCGCCGGGCCTCGGCGGACAGCATGTCCAGGCGGCTCAGCACGAGCGCGCGCAGCGAGGTCGGCACGGGGAGCGGTTCGCCCGGGCTCGGCGGGGTCGGGGACTCGGCGAGGGCGCGGCCCAGTTCCAGCGCGAACAGGGGGTTGCCGCCGCTGGTGCGGTGGATGTCCCGCACGGTGGAGCGGGGCAGGCCGGTGTAGCCGCGGTGACTGAGGAGTTCGGCCATATGGGCGCGGGAGAGCGGGTTGATCCGCACGGCCAGGGTCTCCGGCGGAGACGCGCGTAGATAGCGGTCGTGCTCTTGGCCCTGGGGCTCCGTGTCGGTGCGCACCGCGCACAGCATCCGTACGGGCATGCCGCCGAGGCGGCGGGCGGCGAAGCCGAGCAGCTCGGCACTGGCCGGGTCCAGCCACTGCAGGTCGTCGGCGACGATCAGCACCGGGCCCTGGGCGGCCAGCGCCCGCAGCACCGACAGCACCGCGAGTCGCAGCGCCAGACCGTCGCGCTGGAGGGTGGATTCGCCGCGCCCGGTGAGCGCCGACTCCAGGGCGGTGCGCTGCGGGGCGGGCAGCCGGTCGGAGACCTCGTCCACGACCAGGCCGAGGAGGTCGGCCAGCGCCAGGAAGGGGAGATGGGATTCGGACTCGGTCGCCGAGCAGCGCAACACGGTCCGTGCCGATTCGGCGCATTCCACGGCCAACGCCCGCAGGACGGTCGACTTTCCTATTCCCGCGGGGCCGTGCACCAGCACACTGCCTCCGCCGGAGAGCTGCTCACGCGCCCCTGCGAAGAGTTCCGCCCGGCCGATGACCAGGTCGGGGCGGGGTCTCGCAGGTTCCTTGAAGTCCCCTCGCACGGTCACCGCTCCCCTCGTGTGTCGTGTCCGGGCCAATATTAGGCAATGTCTCTTTGAATTTCGGACCGTCGGGGTGGTGAGGGAAATAACAGGGGGTCCGCATAAGTCATTTCAAGGCGCCAAGGATTGAATGGAAAGCGCCAGGAAGCGGCCCGCCCTACGGCAGCAGCCCGGCCCGTCGCGCGGCGACCACCGCCTCCCACCGGGTGTGGGCCCCGAGCTTCCGCATGGCCGAGCGCAGATACCCCTTCACGGTCTCCGCGCGCAGCCCGAGCCGCTGTGCGGCGGCCGCGTTGGTCGCCCCCGACGCGACACAGGCGAGGACGTCCACCTCGCGGGGGGCGAGGCCGACGTGCCGCGAGGCGGGAGACGGTGACGCCGCGTCGGCCAGGCGCCCGCACACGGCGAGGAGTTCGGCGCGCAACGCCGGGTCGACGATCCGCGGCGCCAGCGCCCGCAGCACCCCGTGCGCCTCGCGCACCTCCTCCCACGCGGCGCCTCCCGCCGCCGGTCCCGGCTCCCGCGTGGCCGCCAGCAGGTCCCGCGCCTCGTCCCGCACGACCAGCGCCTGCTCCACGTCCCGGGCCGCCGCGACGGCCGCGCCGAGCGTGCGGTCACCCAGCGGCTGGGCTGTGCGCAGGGCGCCGTACAACACGCCCCGCACCCGGCGGCGCACGACGACGGGGACCGCGAGAACGGAGCACAGGCCCTCGGTGGCGACCGCCATGTCGTACTCGTGGCTGATCTGCCGCGAGGCCGAGTAGTCCGTCACCGCGCACGGCCGGGCGAGGGCCACCGCCTTGCCGCCCAGGCCGTTGCCCGAGGACACCGCGAGCGCGCTGAGCGCGGCCGTCGCCGTACCGCTGAGTTCGGTGATGCGCATCTGCTGGCGCCCGGGCTCGACCAGGCCGCCGAAGGCGACCGGCAGCCCCGTGGCGCGCCGCAGCCGTACCAGCGCACCCCGCATCTCCACCGCCTCGGCTGCGTCTTGTGCCACCTGATCGCCCCTTCGTCGCGGCGCACCCCCCGTTCGGGGGTGGTGAGACCTGCATCACGGAATACACGATGGTAGGCGGCTGTCCGGCAACGAGGAGGACACATGACGGCGACGACGAGCGCGACCGACGAGTTTCGCGCCGCGCGGGACTTCCTGCTGGCGCACCGCGAGGACTACGCGACGGCCTACGAGGGGTTCGGCTGGCCCCGGCCGCAGTACTTCAACTGGGCACTCGACTGGTTCGACGTCATCGCGCGCGGCAACGACCGCACCGCCCTGCACATCGTCGAGGAGGACGGCGAGCGCACCGAGGTCTCCTTCGCCGGGATGTCCGAGCGCTCGAACCAGGTGGCCAACTGGCTGCGCGCGCAGGGCGTGGGCGCCGAGGACCGCATCCTCGTCATGCTGGGCAACCAGGCCGAACTGTGGGAGACGGCCCTCGCCGCGATGAAGCTGCGCGCCGTCGTCATCCCGGCCACCCCGCTGCTCGGCGCCGCCGACCTGCGCGACCGCGTCGAGCGCGGCCGGGTCCGGCATGTCGTCGTCCGCGCCGAGGACGCCGGGAAGTTCGACGAGGTGCCCGGCGGCTACACCCGGATCACCGTCGGCGGGTCCCGTCCCGGCTGGCAGTCGTACGAGGAGACGTACGCCGCCGACCCGGCCTTCGCGCCCGACGGGCCCACCCGGTCGGACGACCCGCTGATGCTCTACTTCACCTCGGGCACCACCGCCCGCCCCAAACTCGTCGAGCACACGCATGTCTCGTACCCCATCGGCCATCTGGCGACCATGTACTGGGTCGGGCTCAAGCCCGGAGACGTGCACCTGAACATCTCCTCGCCCGGCTGGGCCAAGCACGCCTGGTCCAACCTCTTCGCGCCCTGGAACGCGGAGGCGACCGTCTTCATCCACAACTACACACGCTTCGACGCGGGCCGGCTGATGGCGGAGATGGACCGGGCGGGCGTGACGACGTTCTGCGCCCCGCCCACCGTCTGGCGCATGCTCATCCAGGCCGACCTGACGCAGCTGCGCACGCCGCCGCGCGAGGCCGTCGCCGCGGGCGAGCCGCTCAACCCCGAGGTCATCGAGCAGGTGCGGCGTGCCTGGGGCGTCACCATCCGGGACGGCTTCGGGCAGACCGAGACGGCCGTCCAGGTTTCCAACAGCCCGGGGCAGCAGCTCAAGACGGGCTCGATGGGACGGCCCAGCCCTGGCTTCCGCGTCGAGCTGCTCGACCCGGTGTCGGGTGCGCCCGGGGCACCGGAGGGGGAGATCGCGCTCGATCTGTCGGCGCGGCCCGTGGGTCTGATGACCGGCTACCACGGCGACGCCGACCGCACCGCCGAGGCCATGGCGGGCGGCTACTACCGCACCGGCGACATCGGCGCGCGCGACGCCGACGGCTACATCACCTACGTGGGCCGGGCGGACGACGTCTTCAAAGCCAGTGATTACAAGATCTCTCCCTTCGAGCTGGAGAGCGCGCTGCTGGAGCACGAGGCGGTCGCGGAGGCGGCCGTCGTACCGGCCCCCGACGAACTGCGGCTCGCCGTGCCGAAGGCGTACATCGTCCTCGCGGCGGGTTACGAGCCGGGCCCCGACACCGCCAAGGTGCTCTTCGAGCACTCGCGTACGGTCCTCGCACCGTACAAGCGCATCCGCCGCCTGGAGTTCGGCGCCCTCCCCAAGACCGTGTCCGGCAAGATCCGCCGGATCGAGCTCCGCGAGGCCACGGCCGCGGGCTCGGACGCCGAGTACCGCGAGGAGGACTTCCGGTGACCGAACCGTCGTACACGCACGGGACGAGCGGAACGTCCCTGCTCGGGGACACGATCGGGGCCAACCTGGACCGGGCGGTCGAGGCCTGGCCGAACCGGGAGGCGCTCGTCGACGTGCCGTCCGGGCGGCGCTGGACGTACGCCGAATTCGCCGCCGCCGTCGACCAGTTGGCGTACGCGCTGCTCGCCAGTGGAGTCGCCAAGGGCGACCGGGTGGGCATCTGGGCGGTCAACTGCCCCGAGTGGGTGCTCGTCCAGTACGCCACCGCCCGCATCGGCGCGATCATGGTGAACATCAACCCGGCCTACCGCACCCACGAGGTCGAGTACGTTCTCAACCAGGCCGGGATCTCGCTGCTCTTCGCCTCGCTCAGCCACAAGACGAGCGACTACCGGGCGATGGTCGAGCAAGTGCGGGGCAAGTGCCCGCAGTTGCGCGAGACCGTGTACATCGGCGACCCGGGCTGGGACGCGCTGATCAGGCGCGGAACCCCCGACCTGTACGAGGACTTCTGGACGCGCAGGAGCGAGCTGTCCTGCGACGACCCGATCAACATCCAGTACACCTCGGGGACGACGGGCTTCCCCAAAGGGGCCACCCTCTCCCACCACAACATTCTCAACAACGGTTATTTCGTGGGCGAGATGATCGCCTACACGGAGCAGGACCGGATCTGTATCCCCGTGCCGTTCTACCACTGCTTCGGCATGGTGATGGGCAATCTCGCCGCGACCTCGCACGGCGCGTGCATGGTCATTCCCGCGCCGTCCTTCGACCCGGCGGCGACGCTCCAGGCGGTCCAGGACGAACGCTGCACCTCGCTGTACGGCGTCCCGACCATGTTCATCGCGGAGTTGAACCTCCCCGGCTTCGCGACGTACGACCTCTCGTCGCTGCGTACCGGCATCATGGCGGGCTCGCCCTGCCCGGTCGAGGTGATGAAACGGGTGGTCGCCGAGATGCACATGGAAGAGGTGTCCATCTGCTACGGCATGACCGAGACCTCGCCGGTGTCCCTGCAGACGCGGCGGGACGACGACCTGGAGCACCGCACGGGCACCGTCGGCCGGGTCCTCCCGCACATCGAGGTGAAGGTCGTCGACCCGGTGGACGGCGTGACCCAGCCGCGCGGCACCGCCGGCGAGCTGTGCACCCGCGGCTACAGCGTGATGCTCGGCTACTGGAACGAGCCCGAGAAGACCGCCGAGGCCATCGACGCCGGCCGCTGGATGCACACCGGGGACCTGGCCGTGATGCGCGAGGACGGCTACGTCGAGATCGTCGGGCGCATCAAGGACATGATCATCAGGGGCGGCGAGAACATCTACCCGCGCGAGATCGAGGAGTTCCTCTACGCCCACCCGAAGATCGCCGACGTCCAGGTGGTCGGCGTACCTCATGAGCGGTACGGCGAGGAGGTGCTCGCCTGCGTCATCCCGCGCGACCCGGCCGACCCGCTCACCCTGGAGGAGCTGCGGTCCTTCTGCGAGGGGCGGCTGGCGCACTACAAGATCCCCAGCCGGCTGCGGATCCTGGTGGCCTTCCCGATGACGGTCTCGGGGAAGGTGCGGAAGATCGAGCTGCGGGAGATGTACGCCGACTAGGCCGACAGTGCCTGGCGCGCGTCGGGGTCAGCCCGTGGTGGCGATGAGTTCGTCGGCCGGGCTGTTCACCGGCTGCGGGGTTCCCGTGAGGTCCAGCACGAAGAGGGGGACGCCGAGGGTGTCGGCGCGGGCGCGGGCGTCGTCGGCGTAGCCCGCGAGGGAGAAGTACACACAGCCCGCCGACTCCGTCATGGCCGTCAGCCACAGGCACTCCACGTCGCGCAGTGAGGCCGGGCGCACGGTGGGGTCGACCTGGGCCAGGATGCCGCGGGCGGCGAGCCCGATGCCGGACGGCGGCCGCTGGTCCGCCCGCCGGATGTCGCGGTAGCCGAGCCAGCGCAGGTACCGCGCGGCCGCGGTGACGGCGTCCCGGGCGGTACGGATGGTGACCGGCTGGAAGGCCGGGCGGGGTGCGGACGAGGGGGCGTGCGGCCGGCGCCCGGTGTCGTGCGGTGACCCGGTTCTGTCCTGCGGGGTTCTCGCCACGCCGTCCCGAGAGTCGTCCCGCGCGCTGTCGGCCGTGTGCGGGCGGGCGTCCGCGGCGGTCCGTGCGCGGGATTCCCCTTTTCCGTCGGGGTGCGTGTCGGTGACGGTGCCCGGCGCGAGCTTCGCGCGCTGGGGTCGCCGTACCGCTCGTACCGGAATCCGCAGTGTCGTCCCGCAGGAGCAGCCCAGCTCGGGGTGGGGCCACTGGTCGGCGCGGCCGCAGGCCATGCAGCGGACCGTGACCCAGTCGTCGTCCCAGACGCGGTGTGCGACGGGCGACGGATCCGCGAGGCGGTCGAGCGGAGGTGTCACGGACGCGCCGCACACACACGGATACGACGTCGCCGCGTAGAGATGCTCGCGGCGGCAGGCCGGACACCGTACCGGCACGCTCTCGGCCATGGCCCACTCCAGGACGTCACGTCGGGACAGCGGCTCCATCGTCCTCCAGGGAGGGGGCCTGCGGCAGGGAAACGGTTCGACAACCTCCGCCGGATACCGGTAGGGGGCATCGCACCACACCTTTGGCGGATCCCGCCCCTGCCCACTCTTGACGCTCCTCACCGCTCCGCTTACATTGCTTCCAGATAGTAGAAGTTAGTTTCCGCAATACGGAATCCGGACAGGGGGCCGCTGCGGAACCGCAACGGAATCGCCAGCTCTCCGCGGGGCGCGACGAGAGCGCGAATCCGACAGCCGAAGCAGGAGTACTCCCATGGCTCGTATGACCGCTGCCCGCGCGGCAGTCGAGATCCTCAAGCGCGAGGGCGTCAGCAACGCGTTCGGCGTCCCGGGCGCGGCGATCAACCCCTTCTACGCGGCCCTCAAGGCGTCCGGCGGGATCGGCCACACCCTCGCCCGGCACGTCGAGGGCGCCTCCCACATGGCGGAGGGCTACACCCGGACCCACCCGGGCAACATCGGCGTCTGCATCGGCACCTCGGGTCCCGCCGGCACCGACATGATCACCGGGCTCTACTCCGCCATCGGCGACTCGATCCCGATCCTGTGCATCACGGGCCAGGCTCCGACCGCCGTGATCCACAAAGAGGACTTCCAGGCCGTCGACATCGCCTCGATCGCCAAACCGGTGACGAAGATGGCGGTCACCGTGCTGGAGCCCGCGCAGGTCCCCGGCGTCTTCCAGCAGGCCTTCCACCTCATGCGCTCAGGCCGTCCGGGCCCGGTCCTCATCGACCTGCCCATCGACGTCCAGCTCGCCGAGATCGAGTTCGACCCGGAGACGTACGAGCCGCTCCAGGCCTACAAGCCCGCCGCCACCCGCGCCCAGGTCGAGAAGGCGATCACCCTCCTCAACGAGTCCGAGCGCCCCCTCATCGTCGCCGGCGGCGGTGTCATCAACGCCGACGCCGCCGAACTCCTCGTCGAGTTCGCCGAGTTGACGGGCACTCCGGTCATCCCGACCCTCATGGGCTGGGGCATCCTCCCGGACGACCACGAGCTGAACGCCGGCATGGTCGGCCTCCAGACCTCGCACCGCTACGGCAACGCGACCTTCCTGGAGTCGGACTTCGTCCTCGGCATCGGCAACCGCTGGGCCAACCGCCACACCGGCAAGCTGGACGTCTACACGGCCGGACGGAAGTTCGTCCACGTCGACATCGAGCCCACCCAGATCGGCAAGATCTTCGCGCCCGACTACGGCATCGCCTCCGACGCCAAGGCCGCGCTGGAGCTCTTCGTCGAGGTGGCACGGGAGTTGAAGGCCGCGGGCAGGCTCCCCGACCGGTCGGAGTGGGCCGCGGACGCGCAGGAGCGGAAGGCGGCGCTCCAGCGGCGTACGCACTTCGACAACATCCCGATCAAGCCGCAGCGCGTCTACGAGGAGATGAACAAGGCCTTCGGCCCGGAGACCCGCTACGTCACCACCATCGGCCTCTCGCAGATCGCCGGCGCCCAGCTGCTGCACGTCTACCGGCCGCGCCACTGGATCAACTGCGGCCAGGCGGGCCCGCTCGGCTGGACGATCCCGGCCGCGCTCGGCGTCGCCAAGGCAGACCCGGACGCGCAGGTCGTCGCGCTCTCCGGCGACTACGACTTCCAGTTCATGCTGGAGGAACTGGCCGTCGGCGCCCAGCACAAGATCCCGTACGTCCATGTCCTGGTGAACAACGCCTACCTGGGCCTGATCCGGCAGGCGCAGATCGGCCTGGACATCAACTTCCAGGTCAACCTGGAGTTCGAGAACATCAACTCCCCGGAGCTGGGCGTCTACGGCGTCGACCACGTCAAGGTCGTCGAGGGCCTCGGCTGCAAGGCGATCCGGGTCACCGACCCGAGCGAGCTCGGCGCCGCCTTCGAGCAGGCCAAGAAGCTCGCCGCCGAGTTCCAGGTCCCGGTCGTCGTCGAGGCGATCCTGGAGCGCGTCACCAACATCGCCATGAGCAAGACGAACGACATCAGCAACGTCGTCGAGTTCGAGGAGATCGCGACCGAGCCGGGCCACGCGCCCACCTCGATCAAGACGCTGAAGGTCTGACACGACGCTGAGGGTCTGACACGAGGCTGAAGGTCTGACGCGACGCCGAGGGTCTGACGCGAGGCTGAAGGTCTGACGCGACGCCGAAGGTCTGTTGCGCGCTGCTCGACAGGGGCGGCTCATCCGGGGGGTGAGCCGCCCTTTCGCCGTGTCCGGGGCGGTCTTCACACGCCCCCGCCGACCCGGCATCCTCGCCCCATGCGAATGACCGTCCCCACGCCCCTGGGCGACATAGCCGTACGGTGCCACGGCGCGCCCGGCGCCCCCGCGCTGCTGCTTCTGCACGCCAACCCCGGGGACGGCCGCGACTACGACGCCGTCCTGCCCGCCCTCGCGGACCGCCACCGTACGTTCGTCGTCGACTGGCCCGGCTACGGGAAGTCCACGGCGCCCGACCCCCAACTGGTCACCCCTGAACGGCTGGTGGAGGCCGCGGAGCGGGTCCTCGACGCGCTCGCCGAGGAGCAGGGCGTCCGCGAGATCGCCGTGCTCGGCAACAGCGTCGGAGGTTACGTCGCCTGCCGTCTCGCCGAGGGGCGCCACGCGGGGTCGGTGACGGCGCTCGTCCTGGTCGACCCGGCGGGCTTCACCCGGCACACCGCCCTCACCCGCTGGTTCTGCCGCGAGGTGATGGGCCGCCCGGCCCGTGCCCGCCGGCTGGTCGTCCCGCTTGCCCGCGCGTACCTGGGCCGACTCGGCACGCCGAGCTCTCGGGCGACGTACGTGCGCGCCCGTCAACTACCGCGAGACGCCCGGCGGTTGGCGGTGCACTGCGCCATCTGGCGGGGCCTCGCGGATCCGGACTGCGCAGTGGCGGACCCGGCCGTCCTGGACGTGCCGATCCTGCTCCTGTGGGGGAGACGCGACCCGGTCGTCCCCGCGCTCCTGGACGGCCGCCGTGCCGTGCGGGCGCTCCCTGCGCACACAGTGCGTGTCCTGCTGCCGACCGCCCACGAGCCGTACAACGAACGTCCGGACCTCTTCCTGCGCCACACCCTGCCGTTCCTGAAGGATCCGCCGGCGGCCGGTCCGGGCCGCCTTCGTCCCAGCCGGCCCCGTCGTCGCTGAAGCCGATACGGGGCCCACCACGCAGCAGCGCGACGGTCCGAGGCTCAAGCCCGACCGCCGCGCTCCTGACCATGGTGCTCCCCCGTACCCCCGTACCCCCGTACCCCCGTACCCCCGTACCCCCGTTACGGGGCCCGCCGCCCCCGTGTCGGCGGGCCCCGTGTGCCGAGAATGTGCCCTCATCCGGGGTGAGTTGAAGCCCCTGGGGCAGTGTTCAGAGCTTGATTTGAGGGTTCCGTAGGACATCTACGCCCTCTTGCGTATGTCTGGAGTCTGTTTGTGCACGTTCGGGCCGGGCGGCAGCGGTCCCGCGGTCCTCACCCGGCCGGGTGCTCCGACAGGCCCGGCCAGTCGTCGGGGCCGCCGCCCTGCCAGTCGATGATGTCGCTCTCGTCGACCTCGATCTCGTCCAGGTCGACATCGGCCAGGCGCAGGATCTCGACGACGTCGTCGAGGTGATACGCGATGCCGAGCGTCTTGTCCCCCGCGGTGACCCTCCGGGACCCGTCCAGACCCGGGGTGTGCACGATGATGCTGGGATAGTCCATGCCTTCAGGCTGCTGCGCGGCGGCGGAATCCGCACCCTGAACGCGCCCGCGCACCCGGCCCGGAGCGCGGGCACACAGCAGAGCGCCGGGTACGGGACCGTCCGCACCCGGCGCTCTGGGCCGGTGAAGCTGTGAGGTTGTTGCCGTCCGACGGCGCGAGGCTGGGCGCGACAGGACGTTCGCGCCGCCGGACGGAGTCGGTGATCGTGCAGTGAGGCTGGGACCGCGGCGGATGCGACGGAACCGGGACTGTCCTTCCCTCAGGTCGAGAAGGGGGTCTCGGGACCTTCACCACCGCACTGGCTCGCACACCGCCGCGGTCCTTGCTTCGCCCGCCGTACCGAGGACCACCCCTCATCCGGGTCGCTCGGTCCTCGCGGGCTGCGCGTACGGCCCTGACCTCCCGTCAGGGACCGTACACGGGCTGGTGGCCGCCGGACTCAGTCCTCGCGCAGGGCGCGGACCGCCTCCTCCACACGCTTGCCGTACTCCGGGTCGGCGGCGTGGAAGTGGGCGAGGTTCTTCTCGATCACGTCGTCGCGGGAGACCTGCGAGAGGCCGCCGGCGATGTTCGCGACCAGCCGGGACCGCTCCTCGGCCGACATCAGGCGGTACAGCTCACCCGCCTGGAAGAAGTGGTCGTCCTTGGTGTGCAGCGGGGCCTCGTGGGTGCCCGTGTGGCCGTTCACCGCGAGCGGGGCCGACAGCGGGCGGCCGGTCTCGGCGGGGCCGTCGTACGAGTTGGGCTCGTAGTTCTTGGCGGCGCGGCCCTGCGCGTTGGACGCCATGAGGCCGTCGCGGCCGTAGTTGTCCGCCGTCGTCGCCTTCGGGGCGTTCACGGCCAGCTGGGTGTGGTTGACGCCCAGGCGGTAGCGGTGCGCGTCCGCGTAGGCGAACAGGCGGCCCTGGAGCATCTTGTCGGGGGAGGGGCCGATGCCCGGAACGAAGTTGTTCGGGGAGAACGCGGCCTGCTCGACCTCGGCGAAGACGTTGTCGGGGTTGCGGTCCAGGACCAGGCGGCCCACCCGCTGCAGCGGGTAGTCCTTGTGCGGCCACACCTTGGTGAGGTCGAAGGGGTTGAAGCGGTAGTCCGCCACTTCCGCCGCCGGCATGATCTGGACGTACAGCGTCCAGGACGGGTTCACGCCCCGCTCGATGGCCTGGAGCAGGTCCGTCTGGTGCGAGTTCGGGTCCTTGCCCGCGATCTCGGCGCCCTGCTCGCTCGACAGGCTGCGGATGCCCTGGTTCGTCTTGAAGTGGTACTTGACGAAGAAGGCCTCGCCCTCGGCGTTCGTCCACTGATAGGTGTGCGAGCCGTAGCCGTTCATGTGGCGGTACGAGGCCGGGATGCCGCGGTCGCCCATCAGCCAGGTGATCTGGTGCGTGGCCTCGGGGGCCTGCGCCCAGAAGTCCCAGACGTTGTCCGGCTCCTGCTTGCCCGTGAACGGGTCGCGCTTCTGGGAGTGGATGAAGTCGGGGAACTTGATCGGGTCCTTGATGAAGAAGACCGGCGTGTTGTTCCCGACGAGGTCGTAGTTGCCGTCCTCGGTGTAGAACTTCAGCGCGAAGCCGCGCGGGTCGCGGACCGCGTCCGCGCCACCGAGGTTGTCGGCCACGGTCGAGAAGCGCAGGAAGACCTCGGTGCGCTTGCCGACGGTGCTCAGGAAGTCGGCGTAGGTGAAGCCCGTGACGTCGTCGGTCACCTCGAAGTAGCCGTACGCACCGGATCCGCGGGCGTGCACCACGCGCTCCGGGATGCGCTCGCGGTTGAACCGGGCGAGCTTCTCCAGGAGGTGCTGGTCCTGGAGGAGGAGCGGGCCACCGACGCCGGCGGTGGCGGAGTTCTGGTTGTCGGCGACCGGGGCGCCGGACTCGGTCGTGAGCACGCGCTTCGACATCAGGGACCTTCCGTACGAGGGGGCAGCGGCGTCTGCGGAAATCTTCTTCCGCTTTATGGACCTTCCGCTTTGTGGAGCCTAGGTTCGGGGTGATCTGAACGTCAACAGTTTGTTGAAGGTCGGTTGTGGTGCAGATGAAGCAGATGAATCCGGGCCGCGGCGGCGCTTGGGCGCGACAGGACAGGTGTCAGCGCCGCCGCGGCCCGGAAGTCGGGGAGGGCTCAGATCTGCGCGCCGGAGAGGCGCTCGACCGCGCGCAGCAGCGCGGAGTGGTCCAGGCCGCCGTCGCCCTGCGCACGCAGCGAGGCGACGAGCTGGGCGACCACGGCACCGACCGGCAGCGCGGCACCGACATTGCGGGCGGCGTCCGTGACGATGCCCATGTCCTTGTGGTGCAGGTCGATGCGGAAGCCCGGCTTGAAGTCGCGGTTCAGGAAGTTGTCCTTCTTGCGCGTCAGCACGGTGGAGCCCGCCAGGCCGCCGTTGAGGACGTCGAGCGCGGCCTTCAGGTCCACGCCGGACTTCTCCAGGAAGACCACGGCCTCGGCGCACGCCTGGATGTTCACGGCGACGATCAGCTGGTTGGCCGCCTTCACGGTCTGACCCGAGCCGTGCGGACCGCACAGCACGATGGTCTTGCCGAGCGCCTCGAAGATCGGCTCGGCCTCGTCGAAGTCGGCCTGCTCGCCACCGATCATGATCGACAGCACGGCCTCGACGGCACCGGCCTCGCCGCCGGACACCGGGGCGTCCAGGACGCGGATGCCCTTGTCCTTCGCCGCCTTCGCGAGGTCCACGGAGGTCTGCGGCGTGATCGACGACATGTCGATCAGCAGCGCGCCGGACCTCGCGTTCTCCAGGATGCCGTCAGGACCGTACGAGATGGCCTCGACGTGCGGGGAGGCGGGCACCATCGTGATCACGACGTCGGCGTCACGCACGGCCTCGGCGATCGAACCGGCCGCCTTGCCGCCGGCGGCCGTCAGGCGCTCCAGCTTGTCCTGCTCCAGCGTGAAGCCGGTGACGTCGTACCCGGCCTTGATCAGGTTCTCCGACATGGGGGAGCCCATGATGCCGAGACCGATCCATGCCACGTTGGGAAGAGTGCTGCTCATGAGGGTGCCTCTCTAACTGCTGTGATACGTCGATGAGTTGCCGCTCAGCGGGCGGCTCGGGCCTCGGCGGGCAGCCAGTCGAAGGCCTCCGCGCTCGGGCGGTCGCCCGGCTTGTACTCCAGGCCGACCCAGCCCTCGTAACCGGCCTTGCCCAGCTGGTCGAGGAGGTCTTCCAGGGGGAGGGTGCCGGTGCCGGGGGCGCCGCGGCCGGGGTTGTCGGCGATCTGTACGTGGCCGGTCTTCGAGGCGTACTGCTCGATCACCGACGGCAGGTCCTCGCCGTTCATGGACAGGTGGTACAGGTCCATGAGGAACTTGGCGTTGCCGAGCCCGGTCGCCTCGTTGACCTTGTCGACGACGTCGACGCCGGCCGGGGCGGTCACCAGCGGGTAGTTGGGCGACTCGGGCTTGTTCAGGGTCTCGATCAGGAGGATCGCGCCGATCCGGTTCGCGGCCCGGGCCGCGAGCACCAGGTTCTCCAGTGCGAGCGCGTCCTGCTCGGCCGGGTCCACGCCCTCGACACGGTTGCCGTACAGGGCGTTGAGGGCCTTGCAGCCCAGCGACTGGGCGAAGTCCGCGGCCACGTCGATGTTGGCGCGGAACTTCTCGGACTCCGCGCCGGGGATCGACAGGGCGCCCCGGTCCGGGCCCGGCAGCTGCCCGGCGTAGAAGTTCAGGCCCGTCAGCTGGACGCCCGCGTCCTCGATCGCCTTCTTGAGGGCGTCGAGCTCGGACTGCTCGGGGGTGGCGGAGTCGACCCAGGGCCACCACAGCTCGACCGCGCCGAAGCCCGCCGCGGCGGCGGCCGCGGGGCGCTCCAGGAGCGGGAGTTCCGTGAAGAGGATCGACAGGTTGACGTTGAAGCGCTGGTCTGCGAATCCCATGGGGTCGGCGCTCCCTTCCGTTAGTGATTCCGTATTGCGGAAGTTCGTTTCTGCTTAATGGAAGATTGCCGTCGTGTGTCGCGGCTTGTCAAGAGGGGGCTGCCGGGAAATCCACGCCGCGCAGTAGGTTGAGCCCGTGCGATTGAGAGTGGAGTTCACGACCGAGCCCTTCGACCTCGACGAGGCGCCCCGGCATGCGCTGGTCGCCCGCGAGGTCATCGAGGCGGCCGAACTGGACGCCGTGGATGTCGGCCCGTTCGGCAACACCGCGGAGGGCGGCGCGGACGCGGTGCTCACCGCGGTCGACGCGCTGCTGCGCAAGGCCCTGGAGGCGGGCGCCACCAGGGTCTCGCTCCAGGTGAACGTCGTAGGCGCTGTCGGGGAGGGCGATAAGTGACCGGTATCGGGGACGACCCCTTCGTGACGGCGGTCAAGCCGCTGGTCGACGCCATGGGCGGCGAGATGCTGCCGCCCGACCAGGCCGGCGCCGACGACGTCGTGCTGTCCTGGGAGGGCGTGGACGTCGTCGCCGTACGCCTGCCCCAGCTGGCCGACTCCCTCGACCACATCCTGGCCGCCCTGGAGCGCAAGCAGGGCAAGCCCCTGGCCGACCTCGACCGCAAGGCCAAGCAGGAGGTCGTGCGCATACTGGAAGCGCGCGGAGCCTTCTCCGTGCGGCACGGCGTGGAGACCGTGGCGGGCGCGCTCGGAGTGAGCCGCTTCACCGTCTATAACTACCTGAACAGGGAAAACGCCGCGAAGGGTCAGTGACTCGCGCCTCGTGCGCGCGCCTGTGCGACCCGCCGCCGTCCGGACTTCCCGGGCGGCGGTTTTTGTTACCCCAAGTTTTCAACAAAGTGTTGACGTGGTGTTTCCGAGGGCGTTAGCTATCCGCAGCCCGTCCAGCACAAGGCCACGGAGGCTTCCCGTGACTTCGAGTACGACACCTGGCGGTCTCGCCGGATTCAACGCCCTGGAGGAGCGCGCGGCCCTCGCCGCCCTCCACGAGGCGTGCGCCTCATCGGCCTGGGGGAGCGCCCTGCTCGCCCACCGCCCCTACGCCACCGCCGACGACCTCTTCGCCGCGAGCGACGCCGCCATGGCCGAGCTGACCACCGCGGACCTGGAGGAGGCGATGGCCGGGCACCCGCCGATCGGGCGGCCGAAGCCCGGTGACCCGACCTCCTCCCGGGAGCAGCGCGGCATGGCCGGCGCCTCCGAGGAGCTCAAGGCTCAGATGCTCGAACTGAACCTGGCCTACCAGGAGAAGTTCGGCCACGTCTTCCTCATCTGCGCCACCGGCCGGACCGGCGAGCAGATGCGCGACGCGGTCAAGGAGCGGATCGGCAACTCGCCCGAGCAGGAGCGCGAGATCGTCCGCTCCGAGCTGGGCAAGATCAACCGCATCCGTCTGACCAATCTCGTACAGGAAGATGAGGCATGAGCACCGACACCACGGCCTCCGTGTCCACGCACATCCTGGACACCAGCGTCGGCAGGCCCGCCGAGGGCGTCGCCATCCAGCTCGCGGCCCGCTCCGGGCGTGGCGCGCACTGGCAGGCGCTCGGCGGGTCCGCGACCGACGCGGACGGCCGGTGCAAGGATCTTCCGGCGCTGCCGGAGGGGACGACCCATGTACGGCTCGACTTCGAGGTCGAGGCGTACTTCGAGAAAAAGCAAGCCGATGCGCAGCAGGACGCCCCCGCGAATCGGGACAGCGGCGCGTTTTTCCCCGAGGTGGCGATTACCTTCGCCGTCAATCCGGGCGAGCACTACCACGTACCGCTGCTGCTCAACCCGTTCGGCTACTCCGTTTACCGAGGGAGCTAGCAGACATGCCCACGATTCTGGGACAGAACCAGTACGGCAAGGCCGAGAACCGCGTCGTCAAGATCACCCGTGACGGCGACACGCACCACATCAAGGACCTGAACGTGTCGGTCGCGCTGAGCGGCGACATGCAGGAGGTCCACCTCTCGGGCTCCAACGCGAACGTCCTGCCGACGGACACCACCAAGAACACGGTGTACGCCTTCGCCAAGGAGTACGGCATCGAGTCCGCCGAGCAGTTCGGCATCCACCTGGCCCGGCACTTCGTGACGAGCCAGGAGCCGATCAAGACGGCGCGCATCCGTATCGAGGAGTACTCCTGGGAGCGTATCGAGACCTCGGACGCCAACTCGAAGTTCATCGGCGCCGACGAGGTCAAGCACTCCTTCGTACGCAAGGGTCAGGAGACCCGGGTCACCCAGATCACCTTCGACGGTGAGAAGTGGGAGGTCATCTCCGGCCTGAAGGACCTCGTCGTGATGAACTCGACGAACTCCGAGTTCTGGGGCTACGTCAAGGACAAGTACACGACGCTCCAGGAGGCGTACGACCGCATCCTGGCCACCCAGGTCTCCGCCCGCTGGCGCTTCAACTGGAGCGGCGACGAGCAGAAGATGCCCAACTGGGAGAAGTCCTACGACCAGGTCAGGAAGCACATGCTCCAGGCCTTCGCGGAGACGTACTCGCTGTCGCTCCAGCAGACCCTCTACCAAATGGGTTCGCGGATCATCAACAACCGCAGTGAGATCGACGAGGTCCGCTTCTCCCTCCCGAACAAGCACCACTTCCTGGTCGACCTCAAGCCGTTCGGGCTCGAGAACGACAACGAGGTCTACTTCGCGGCCGACCGTCCGTACGGCCTCATCGAGGCCACCATTCTGCGCGACGGCTGCGAGCCGCACATCCCGGTGGACCTCACCAACCTGTAGTACTGCGGCCAGCAGTATTGCTGCTCCACCCCCGACGCGTGCGCCGGCGTCAAGTCCCAGGGGAGAGCGGGGGCATCTGCGCAACAACAGCACCACGGACCCGGTCGTCACCCCGCTCGACCCCCGGGTCCGTCCGCCAATGGGAAGAACGAGGAACCACCGTGGCAGCTTCGCGCATCGTGATCGAGAACTGTTCCATCGCGACCGTGGACGCGGGTGACACCGAGTACACCTCGGGCCACATCGTCGTCGCCGACAACAAGATCGAGTCGGTGGGCGCGGGCAAGGCCCCCGAGAACCTGGAGAACGTGGTCCGCCGCATCGACGGCACCGGGCACCTGGCCACCCCCGGCCTGGTCAACACCCACCACCACTTCTACCAGTGGATCACCCGCGGCCTGGCCACGGACCACAACCTCTTCAACTGGCTCGTCGCGCTCTACCCGACCTGGGCGCGCATCGACGAGCAGATGGCGTACTCCGCCGCGCAGGGTTCCCTCGCCATGATGGCCCGCGGCGGCGTCACCACCGCCATGGACCACCACTACGTCTTCCCGAAGGGCTCCGGCGACCTGTCCGGCGCCATCATCCGGGCCGCCCGCGAGACGGGCGTCCGCTTCACCCTCGCCCGCGGCTCCATGGACCGCAGTGAGAAGGACGGCGGGCTGCCGCCGGACTTCGCCGTCGAGACCCTCGAAGGCGCCCTCGCCGCCACCGAGGCGACCGTAGACGAGCACCACGACGCGTCCTTCGACGCCATGACGCAGATCGCCGTCGCGCCCTGCTCGCCCTTCTCCGTCTCCACCGAACTCATGAAGCAGGGCGCCGAGCTGGCCCGCCGCAAGGGCGTACGGCTGCACACGCACGGCTCGGAGACCGTCGAGGAGGAGCAGTTCTGCAAGGAACTGTTCGGCATGGGCCCGACCGAGTACTTCGAGTCGACCGGCTGGCTCGGCGAGGACGTGTGGATGGCGCACTGCGTCCACATGAACGACTCCGACATCGCCGCCTTCGCCCGTACGAAGACCGGTGTGGCGCACTGCCCCTCCTCCAACGCCCGCCTGGCGGCCGGCATCGCCCGCGTCCCCGACATGCTGGCGGCCGGCGTCCCGGTCGGCCTCGGCGTCGACGGCACCGCCTCCAACGAGTCGGGCGAACTGCACACCGAGCTGCGCAACGCCCTCCTGATCAACCGCCTTGGCGCCCACCGTGAGGCCGCCCTGAACGCCCGTCAGGCGCTGCGCCTCGGGACGTACGGCGGCGCCCAGGTCCTGGGCCGCGCCTCGCAGATCGGCTCCCTGGAGCCGGGCAAGCTCGCCGACATCGTGCTGTGGAAGCTGGACACCCTGGCCCACGCCTCGATCGCCGACCCGGTGACCGCGCTGGTCTTCGGCGCGGCGGCCCCGGTCACCCTCTCGCTCGTCAACGGCAAGCCGGTCGTCGAGGACAGCCGCCTGCTGAACGTCGACGAGGACGCCATCGCCCGCTCCACGCGGGCCGAGGCGCAGCGCCTGGCGCAGATCACCGCGCAGGCCTGAACAGTTGAAGATCTCCGGCTGAGGGGGACGGCCCTCAGCCGGTAGCCGTGGACCCGAGCGGGGTCCATGGCGGCCGTCTCCGGGGAGCGTGCGTGGACGCGCCTGCTCCCCGGAACGGTCTCCGTGACAAAGATCCCTTTTGTCGCGGTCATCGTCCCGGTCCCGCACGACCGCGCATCACCTCCCTGAAACCCGCGTCAACGCCGACGTGCAACCGACCGGAGGAGCCGCCGTGGCCGACCAGCCCGAGCCAAGCACCGATGCAGAACCAGCAGAACCAACCGAAGCAGCTGGACCAACTGGATCAACTGTCCAGTCCAAGCACCCGGTTGACGAGAAACTGCCCGCCCTCAAGATGGCGACCAGCGGCCTCCAGCACGTGGCCGCCATGTACGCGGGAGTCGTCGCCCCGCCCCTGATCGTCGGCGCCGCCGTCGGTCTGTCCGCCACCGAACTGACCTTCCTCACCGGCGCCTGCCTGTTCACCGCGGGCCTCGCCACCTTCCTCCAGACCCTCGGCTTCTGGAAGATCGGTGCCAGGCTGCCGTTCGTCAACGGCGTCACCTTCGCCGGTGTCGCCCCCATGACCGCGGTCGTCGCCTCCACCAAGGACAAGAGCGATGCGCTGCCGATCATCTTCGGCGCGGTCATCGTCGCCGGCGTCCTCGGTTTCATAGCCGCCCCGTTCTTCAGCAAGGCGGTCCGCTTCTTCCCGCCCGTCGTCACCGGCAGCGTGATCACGCTCATCGGTGTCTCGCTGCTGCCGGTCGCCTTCGGATGGGCGCAGGGCCCCAACCCCGCGGCGGACGACTACGGTTCGACGACCTATCTGGGCCTGGCGGCGGCGACGCTCGTCATCGTGCTGCTGCTGCGCCGCTTCACCCGCGGCTTCGTCAAGCAGATCGCCGTGCTGCTCGGCCTCGTCATCGGCACGCTCGTCGCGATCCCCTTCGGTGTCACGGACTTCGGCCCGGTGGCCGACGCGGACGTCGTCGGCTTCCCGACGCCGTTCCACTTCGGCGCCCCGCAGTTCCAGGTCGCCGCGATCGTCTCGATGATCGTGGTCATGGTGGTCTCGATGACCGAATCGACCGCGGACATGCTGGCGTTGGGCGAGATCGTCGAGCGCCCCGCCGACGAGAAGACCATCGCGGCGGGCCTGCGCGCCGACACCCTCGGCTCGGCGCTCAGCCCGCTGTTCAACGGCTTCATGTGCAGCGCCTTCGCGCAGAACATCGGCCTGGTCGCGATGACGCGGATCCGCAGCCGGTACGTCGTCGCCACCGGCGGCGGTTTCCTGGTGCTGATGGGCCTGTGCCCGATGGCCGCCTCGCTCATCGCCGTCGTACCGCGTCCCGTCCTCGGCGGCGCCGGCGTCGTCCTCTTCGGCTCGGTCGCGGCGAGCGGCATCCAGACCCTCGTCAGGGCGGGCCTGGAGAAGGACAACAACGTCCTGATCGTCGCCGTGTCCCTCGCCGTGGGCATCATCCCGATCACCGCGCCGGAGTTCTACCACGCGTTCCCCGAGACGGCGAAGATCGTCCTGGACTCGGGCATCTCGACGGGCTGCATCGCGGCCGTGGCTCTCAACCTTGTCTTCAACCACCTCGGCAAGGGGCAGGACGCGGACGAGGTGACGCATCCCATGGAGGCGGGTGAGGACCTCAGGGCGGTCCCGGCCCACTGACATCCAGCGGCGAGCGGAGGGCGCGGCACCCCTGGGTGCCGCGCCCTCCGCCGTCCGTCCTCGGGGTCCCTCCGTCAGCCGATGTGGTAACTGTCGCCGTACACCTTCCAGTCCAGCGGCGGATCGAGGTTCAGGTTCCGCTTCCGCAGGAACACCCGCTGGGCGGTGTCCACCCGGCTGGTGTCCGAGTGGGCCTCCTCCTGCTTCATCGCCCACACACGGGCGTCGAGGAAGGCGTTCAGATACGTCACCTCGTCGCCGCCCTGGGCGGGCGGCTTGGCCTTGGCCAGCGCCCGCCTGCGGATGCTGCTGAAGCTGGTGCTGTCACCGCCGTCGCCGTGCATCACGATGGCGTCGTAGTACGTGAACTGGCCGAGTACGCCGAGGCCGTCGGTCTTGCCCTGCTTGACGGCCGGGTTGAAGTAGACGCGGTCCCGCTCGTCGTTCTGGGCCTGCTGGAACGCCGAGTCCTGGGCCGCCCTGCGCCAGTCGCCCTGGAAGCCGGGGTCCAGGCCCTCGTGGGAGTCGCTGCCGTTCACCTCGCGCAGCGCGGGCAGGTACTTGGCCAGGACGTTGCCGGGCTTGCGCCGCGTGTAGAGCTCGACGAGGTCGAGCATGTCGCCGGTGCCGGAACAGAAGCCGATGATCCCGGCGGTGTAGCCGCGCCCGTCGCCGATGTCCTCGATGTACTTGTACTGCGCCTTCCAGTCCAGCGAGGAGTTCTCCGCGCTGGAGACCAGCTTCATGGCGATCTCCTTCTTCGCCGGGTCGTCCAGACCGGCCGCCGCGGCGGTCGCGGACTGGGTCGCGATGACCGGGCCTGCCACCAGGGAAGCTCCGATCAGGGCGAGCAGGGTGCGACGCGAAGTGCGTATGTGGGGGGTGTGCACGGTACCTCCGATGAGGGGAGTGTGTCGTTGGGGCGTACTGTTAGGAAAGTTTCCTACCAGAGATTGGAGGTGGCGTACACCCGTCAGGGAAGGGCGAGTTGGCGATCCCGTGCCGACTGCCGGGCGGTGCTGGGCTACGGTCTGAGCGCACAGACGGCACATGAGTGATGCACAGACACGGTCACAACGGGGAGAGTCGGTCATGAACGAGTCAGGCCGTGTGGAGGCCTTCAGCGACGGCGTCTTCGCCATCGCCATCACGCTGCTGATCCTGGAGATCAAGGTCCCGGAGGTCGGTGAACACGGCGGACTGTGGCACGCACTCGGCGCGCAATGGCCCTCGTACGCCGCCTACGTCGTCAGCTTCCTGGTCATCGGCATCATGTGGATCAACCACCACCAGGTCTTCAGTTACGTCGCCCGGATCGACCGCACGCTGATGTTCCTGAACCTGCTCGTCCTGATGGTCGTGGCCGCCGTGCCCTGGCCGACGGCGATGCTCGCGGAGTATCTGCGCGAGGACAAGGCGTCCCATGTCGCGGCCGCCGTCTACAGCATGGTCATGGTCGCGATGGCCCTGTCCTTCCAGGCCCTGTGGTGGCACCTCACGCGCACGGGCCACCTCTTCGACAGCCGCGTCGACATCGAGGCCGCCCGCCGCACCCGCGTCCGCTTCGCCCTCGGCTCCCTCGCCTATCCCGCCACGGTCGCCCTTGCCTACGTCTCCGCCCCGCTGACCCTGGCCGCGCACGGCCTGATCGCGGTCTACTACGGCTTCAACCAGGTGCCGGTGCCGACCCGAACGCCTGACACGGCCGCGCCGCCGGAAGCCGCCCGGTGAAGAAGGACGTCGGCGGGACGCCCATCAGCGTGCGGAAGTCGGCGGTCATGTGCGACTGGTCGTAGTAGCCCGTGGCGGCGGCCAGTTGGGCCCAGGGAATGCCCGGGGACCGGCCGGCGTGCGTGAGGATGTGGCGTACGCGGGCGATGCGGGCGTAGTGCTTGGGGGAGACGCCGACACCGTCCGCGAAGAGGTTGCGCAGCTGCCGCTCGCTGACGGCGAGACGGTCGGCCAACGCCCTTACCCCTACAGGTACATGGCCTTCCTCCGTCGACATGGCCTCGACCGCGGCCCGCAGCAGCCCAGTACGCGAGGGGTCGGCAGGGGCGAGCCGCTCGGGCAGGGTCTCCGCCAGGTGGGGGACCACCTGCTCGTGATCCAACGGGAGCAGTTCCTCCGCCAGTTGGCGGGCAGGGGTGCCGGGAAAGTCGCCGAGCGGCGCGACCCGTCCCACGAGATCGACCGCCGGTACACCGAGCAACGGGCGTGCCGCGCCCGGGCCGAGACGCAGCTGGACGCAGGAGGCCAGCCGCTTGCTCGCGTGGTACGAGGCCCGGGTGCGCGGTCCCACCACCAGCACATCGCGACGGCCGTTCTCCTCGACCCGCACCACCATCTTCGTTGCCGCGTCCGGGACATGGGCGAAAGGCTCGCGCAGATCGCCGTCGACGGACGTGAACCCGGCGTCGACGAACCAGGGGAGCAGCTCCTCGGGCAGCGTCAGGCGCGCCTCGACGAGACCGTTCGCGCCGGGCTTCGTCTCCTGCGTGGTGGTCACCTCTCCACCGTAGACGTGCCCCGGCTTCGGCCGGGCCCGTGAACCGTGCCGGAATTTCCTAGAGCAGGGCGGCATCGGCTCGGCACGGTGAGAGACATGATCCTAGTGACCGGTGCCACGGGCACCATCGGCAGTGAACTCTTGCGACAGCTCGCCGCGCGCGGCGAGAAGGCCCGCGCGCTGACCCGGGACCCCGCCCGTGCGCGGGTGCCCGCCGGGGTCGAGGTGGTGCGCGGCGACTATCACGAGCCCGCTTCCGTCGAGGCCGCGATGTCCGGGGCGTCCGCCCTGTTCGCGGTGGGCGTCCTCGGGCCCGGCGACGCGGACGCCGACGCCGCGCTGGTCGCGGCGGCGCGTGCGGCAGGCGTACGCCGGGTGGTGAAACTCTCAGCCATCGGCACCGGCGACCCGGCCCTCGGCCCGGTGAGCAACTGGCACCTCGGGGGTGAACAGGCCGTCCAGGCAAGCGGGTTGGAGTGGACGGTCCTGCGCCCCTCGTCGTTCGCCTCCAACACCCTGAGCTGGGCGGCGGCGATCCACTCCGGCGACCCGGTGCCCAACATGACCGGGACCGGCACGCAGGGCGTCATCGACCCGCGCGATGTCTCCGAGGTCGCCGCCGAGGCGCTGCTCGCGCCGGGGCACACGGGCCGCCTCTACACCCTGACAGGACCCGAACTCCTCACCACCGCCGACCAGGCCGCCACCCTCGCCGAGATCCTCGGCCGCCCGGTCACCACTGTGGACGTACCCCCGGACGCCCTCCGCGCGCAGTTCCTCGAAGCCGGCATGTCCGAGACCTACGCCGAGGGCGTCCTGGCGGGCACGGCGTACGTCCGTCGGGGCGGCAACGCGGTGGTGACGGAGGACGTACGCCAGGTGCTGGGCCGGGCGCCGCGTACGTATGCCCAGTGGGCGCACCATCACGCGGAGGCGTTCGCGCGGGACTGACGGACGGCCTCGGCCCCGCGTGTCCCGGCCACCGCGACGGGTGCCTCCTCGGCGGCTGCGGGAGTCTCCTCCACCACGGGGGCGGAGGAGACACGTCCCGGGCGCAGGAGTACGGCCGCCAGTGCCAGAGCCGCCGTCGCGATGCCCGTGGCCACGGTGAACGCCAGCCGGTAGCCGTCCGCCGTCGCCGCCACGACCTGCTCGCCCCCGCCGATCAGGCTCTCCGTGCGGCTCGCCGCCAGCGTCGTGAGCACCGCGAGACCAAGTGAACCGCCCACCACCTGCGTGGTGTTGAAGAGGCCGGAAGCCAGTCCCGCGTCCTCCTCGCGGGCGCCCGACATGGCGAGCCCGGTCACCGCGGGCATCGCGGCCGCGAAACCGGCGGCGAGCAGAAGCAGCGGAGGCAGCACGTCGGCGACGTAGGTGCCGTCTGCCGGAGCCCGGCCGAGCAGGGCCAGGCCCGCGGTGATGAGGACGAGCCCGGCGAGCAGCACGCGGTACGGGCCGAAGCGGGCGATCGTGCGCGCCGACAGACCGAGCATCAGCGCCCCGATCGCGATCGGCGCGGGCAGGAACGCCGTGCCGGTGAGCAACTCGCTGTAGCCCAGGACGCGTTGGAGGTAGAGCGCGCCGATGTACTGGAAGCCGTACATCCCGGCGATCATCAGGATCTGGACGCCGTTCGCACTAGTCAGGGCACGGGAGCGGAAGAGCCGCAGCCGGAGCAGGGGCCGGGCGGTGCGCGCCTGGCGGAGGGTGAACGCCACGAAGAGGGCGAGTGAGACGGCCGCCAGGGTCAGGTTGCCGCCGAGCCCCCGGTCCCCGGCGCCCACGATCGCGTACACCGTCAGCATCAGCGCACTTGTGACCAGGGCCGCACCCGGGTAGTCGGCGCCCTTGCCGAGACCGACTCCCTGGTCCGGGGCGAGAATCCGCAGCGCGGCGACCCAGGCCACCACCCCGATCGGCAGGTTGATCAGGAAGATCCAGTGCCAGTTGAGGGCCTGCGTCAGCGCTCCGCCGAGGAACGTGCCGAGCGCCCCGCCCGCCGCGCCGACCGCGCTGAACACCGCGATGGCACGCGCCTGTTCGCGCGGCTCCGGGAAGAGCGCGACGAGCATGCCGAGGACCACGGCCGAGGTCATCGCCCCGCCGACCCCTTGCAGTGCGCGGGCCGCGACGAGCATGCCCTGACTGGTGGCGACCCCGCACAGCACGGACGCCGCGGTGAACACGGCGAGCCCGGCGGCGAACATCCGCTTGCGGCCCACCAGATCGCCGAGCCGCCCCACCAGGAGCAGCAGCCCGCCGAAGGGGATCAGATACGCGTTCACGACCCAGGCGAGTCCCGGGGCCGAGAAGCCGAGATCGCCCTGGATCGCGGGCATCGCGACCGTGACGATATTGCCGTCCAGGATCGTCATCAGCGTTCCGGCGCACAGGACGACGAGCGAGGCCCAGCGGGAGTACGTTCGTGGTGTCGGTGACTCGCTCCGCGACAGCATGGCGATGGCCTCTGCTTTCTCCATAGGTGCACGACTTGTAACGGGGTTCATCGTGGGTGACCATGGAGTCCGCCATAAGGAGGCACTTCGATGTCCCAGGGGAACACCGGTGTTACCTCGCAGGCAGTGCTCGCGCAGGCGTGCCCGGTCCGCGAAGTTCTTGACAGGGTCGCCGGAAAATGGAGCGTGCTGATCATCGTGGCCGCCGCGCACGGCCCGATCCGCTTCACCGAGCTGGAGCGGAGCGTGGAGGGCATCAGCCGCCGCATGCTGACCCTCACCCTGCGCAATCTGGAGCGCGACGGACTCCTCACCCGGACCGTGTATCCGACGGTCCCGCCGAAGGTCGAGTACGAACTCACCCCGGTGGCCCGCGAGTTGCACGCGACCCTGCTCTCCCTGACCGACTGGGCCGAGCGGCACCGCGTCACGATCGCCGAGTCGCGCGCGGCCTACGACGTCGAGCACCAGCCGGAGCTGGTCGACTCGTAGGCCGCGCACGGGACTTCAGGGCGTGGCGAGCGCCTCCGTCGGCGACAGCCGTGCCGCGCGGATCGCCGGGTACAGCCCCGCCAGGCCGCCGATCACCAAGGTGGCCGCGATGCCCCCGGCCGGCGCCCACGGCGGTACGACGGCCGGCCAGCCCTGGTAGAGGGCGTACCCGGTGGTGACGGCCAGGCCCAGCAGGGCGCCGGCCGCGCCGCCGAGGGCGGACAGGAGCAGTGACTCGGCGAGGAACTGCGTACGGATCTGTCCTCGCGTCGCGCCCAGCGAGCGGCGCAGCCCGATCTCGGCCCGGCGCTCAAGGACCGAGATGACCATCGTGTTGGCCACGCCCACACCGCCGACGAGCAGAGCCACCGCGCCCAGGCCGAGCAGCAGCCCGGTGAACGCCTCGCCCGCGGCCTGCTGGGCGGCGAGCGCGTCCGAGGGGCGGGAGACCTGGACCTCGCTCGGCGCCTCGGGGTTGGCGGTCGCGCCCAGCACGGAGCGGACCGAGGTGACGGCCGCGTCGGCGGAGCGCGTGTAGACCTTGGTGGCATGACCGTCGAAGCCCAGCTCCGACTCGGCCACGGGCCAGCCGACCAGCGTCGCCGTGTCCAACTCCGGTGTCAGCGGCACTGGTTGGAGGATGCCGACGACCGTGAACCAGCTGCCGCCGACCAGTACCTCGGTGTCCGGGCCCGCATGGCCGATCCCCAGCCGTGCGGCGGCCGTCGCACCGAGCACGGTCGCCGGGTAGCGGCCCGTGGCGCCGTTCAGCCAGGTGCCGCTCGCCAACTCGGCGCCGACCGTGGCCCGTAGCGAGGTACGGGCCGCGTACACCGCGATTCCGTTGGTCTGCGCCTCGGGGATCCGGTCGGTGCGATAGACCTTCGCGTCCGCCGTCCTGCCGACCGCCGACACCGACTGCACACCTTCGATGCGGGACACCATCTTCTCGGCGGTGGAGGGAAGTTGGGACTGGCCGCCGGTCAAGCTGCTCCCCGGTGACACCGTGAGCAGATTGGTGCCGAGGGCCGCGAGCGCGCGGTCCAGATCGGCGCGGGACGAGGACGAGATACCGACGACGGCGACCATCGCCGCGATGCCGATCGCGATGCCCAGCGCCGAGAGGAAGGCCCGCAGCGGCCGGGTGCGCAGACCGACGGCGCCGACTCTGACGACGTCGGCGGGGCCGAGCCGGGCGGGGCGCAGTACCTCCGTGGTCATCGGACCGCCTCCCGTGAACCCGCGGCCGAGGGGCCCGCTTCTCCTGCGGCCCCCACCGCCTCGCCGGCCGAGTCCTCGACCACCCGGCCGTCCCGCATCCGCACCCGCCGCGGCAGCGACGCCGCGATCTCCCGGTCGTGGGTGATGATCACGACCGTGGTCCCGGTGGCGTGCAGATCGCGCAGCAGCCTCATCACACCCAGGCCCGACGCGGAGTCCAGCGCGCCCGTCGGCTCGTCGGCCAGCAGCAGCGGAGGGTCCCCGGCCACCGCACGTGCCACGGCGACGCGCTGCCGCTCGCCGCCGGACAGCTCGTGCGGCTCGTGGTGCATACGGTGGTCCAGGCCCACCCGGCGCAGCGCCGCGGCCGCACGACGACGGCGCTCGGCCGGCCGCAGCCCCGAGTACAGCAGACCGTCGGCCACGTTCTCCAACGCCGTTGTCCCGCCCGCCAGATGGAACCGCTGGAAGACGAAGCCGATGCGCCGCGCCCTGAGCGCCGAGAGCCGGGCGTCCGACAGCGCGCCCGCGTCGAACCCCTCGACCCGGACACTGCCCGAGGTGGGCCGGTCGAGGGTGCCGAGCATATGGAGCATGGTCGACTTGCCGGAGCCCGACGGGCCCACGATCGCGACGAGTTCACCGCGCGCGACGGTCAGCGTCACCCCGGCCAGCGCGGTGACCTCGCCCGGGTAGACCTTGGTGACATCGGTCAGCGAGATCATGCGGGTGTCCCCACCTTCGTGCCCTCGGCGATCCCCTCGCCGGTGATCTCCACCCGCCCGTTCGCGAACAGCCCCGTCTCGACAGGGACGTACGCCGTGGTCGACCCCCGTACGACCTCGACGCCGAAACCGCCTTCCGGAAGCGCGACGAGCGCGGCGATCGGAACGGTGAGCACGCTCTTGCGCTCGCCCGCCGTGAAGAAGACATGCACCGCGGCCAGCACATAGGACGCGGCCGTCCGCTGCGCCTTGGCGCCGTCGAGCGCGACCGTCACCTTCACCTTGGTCGTCGCCTCCTCGTCTCCGCCGTCGCCGGGATCGACCACGGTGGAGACGTCCTGGACGCGCCCCTCCACGCGGGTGCCGTCCGGCAGCTCGACGGCGACCTTCGTGCCCTTCTTCGCCAACCGCTGGTCCGCGGTGTCGAGTTCGAGGCTGACGACCTGGGCGGTGCCGGTGTACGAGAGCACCTTCTGGCCGGGCCCCGTCGCCGCGCCCTCCTGGGCGTCCAGGGAGTCCACGCGGACGGCTCCCGGAGCGAACACCACGCGGCCGAGCTCCACGATGCCGGTCTCGTCCAGCCCGTGGTCCTCCTGCCACTGCCGTATCGCGTCGGCGGTGGCGTCGGTGTACTCGTCGTCGACCGTGAAGCCGGAGTAGCCCAGCGCCTTGAGATTCCGTTCCAACTGCCGGACGTCCGCCCCTTCGACGCCGGGCTTCAGGTCGCGGTACGCGGGAGTCGCGCCGTACATCAGGGTGACGGGCTTGTCGTCCACCTCGTACAGCGCCTCGCCCCGGCTGATCCTCTCGCCGGTGTCCGGGAGGCGGGTGAGGGTGCCGGGGACGCGGCCGGCCGCGGCGCTCGCCGTGCCGTAGCCGAGCTCGCCGTCCTCGGACTGGCTGTCCTTGAGGGTCTGGCGGGTCACGTCGGCGGTGGCCGGGGGGAGCCCGGCGGCGGAGCCGCCACCGGAGCCGTCGCGTCCGGCGAACCCGAGCCCCGCCGCGGCCGCCCCGCCGACCGCGGCGAGCACGCCCACCGCGATGACTGCCTTACGTCCGCGACGCCGGTGGCGACGGGGGCGGTCCGGCTCGGACGGGGGGAGAAGTTCTGCTGACGTGTCCTCGGGCACGACCGTCGCCTCACTCATCGCCGGCCTGGTCGTTGGAGGGGCCGCTGCCCGAAGGGGCGTACTTGTCGCACTTCTTCTGGGCCTTCGCGAAGTCGGGGTCGTCGGCGATGTCCTTCGTGATCTGGATGCCGCCGTTCTCGGGGTCGGGGAAGTCCTCGACGCCGTTGTCGCGCATGCACTGGGAGAACTTGCGTGCCTTCTGCTCCATCTCGGGGTCGGCACTGGCGTCCCCGTTCTGGATGGGGTCGTACTTGCGGCAGTCCTCCATGGCCTTGTCGATCTGGCTCTTTGGCAGATGGCCGGTGATCCGGATGCCCTTTCCGGGCTCCGGGTCCTCCACGTCCACGCCGTGTTCACGCAGGCACTGCGCGAACTTGACGCCCTGGTCCTCGCGTGAGCTCTTGCTCGCCGTCGCCGCCGCACCGGTCTTCACGGTGTCGTCGCCGGAGCCGCAACCCGAAAGCGCCAGCGCCAGGGCCAGCGCGGCGGGGAGGGCGGCCAGTGTGCCGCGGGTCAGCGTCCGCATCGCGTCGTCTCCTCGTGTCGGGGCCGGAGGAGCTCTCCGGCCGCACGCCAGGAGGCAACAGCAACGGGTGTTTCCCCAGCGTTTCCACGGCACTTGAGTGCTCGTACGGGGACTGTCGGCGAGCACTGGACGAGCACTGGACGATCACTAACGGAAAAGAAACACGGCTCCCGGCACTCTGGGCCCTGCTGAGCGCTCTCCCCGGAGAAAGGCGTGACCCGAATGCGGGTACTGGTGGTCGAGGACGAACCGATGCTCGCCGACGCGATCACGGAATGGCTGCGCGGTCACGCCCATGCGGTCGACACGGCGTACGACGGCGCGGCGGCACTGGAACGTGCGACGGTCGTCGACTACGACGTGGTCGTCCTCGACCGGGACCTGCCACGCGTGCACGGCGACGACGTGTGCCGCGAGCTGGTCGCCTCCGAATCGACCGCGCGGGTGCTGATGCTCACCGCGGCGGCCGAGGTCACCGACCGGGTCATCGGCCTCGGTCTCGGCGCCGACGACTACCTCGTCAAACCCTTCGCCTTCGCCGAACTCACCGCCCGTGTCCTGGCGTTGGGGAGGCGGTCGCGGCCGGCCGCACCTCCCGTGCTGCGCCGGGCGGGGCTCACCCTCGATCCAGCCAGGGGCGAGGTGTTCCGGGGCAGCCGATACGTCCCCCTGTCGAAGAAGGAGTTCGCCGTGCTGGCCGAGCTGCTGCGCGCAGAGGGGGCCCCGGTCTCCGCCGAGCAACTCCTGGAGAAGGCGTGGGACGAACACGCCGATCCCTTCACCGGCGCCGTCCGGCTCGCGGTGCTCAAGCTGCGCCGCAAGCTCGGAGACCCGCCCGTCGTGGAGACCGTGACGGGCGTCGGATACCGGATCCCGTGAGCGGGACCGAGCCACGCGCCGTGGCAGTTGTCCGACTGCGGCGGTCCCCGGAGGGATCCGGTCCGCCGCGGTCGGCGGAGCGGTGCGGGGTGTCGCCTGCGGCGGAGCGAGCAGGAAGGGCGTCTGTGGCGGAGGGGGCGGGGGTGTCGCGTGCGAGGAAATGGTTCGGAGGGTCGTCTGCGACGAAGCCACCCGAAGTGTCGCCTGCGGAGGAGCCGTCCGCATGTTCGCCTGCGGAGGGGCGATCCGGGCTGCCTCCCGCCGCGAAGCGACCGGAGTCGTCGCCCGCCTCGGCGCGGACCCGGCCGTCGCGCGGGCGCCGTCGGCTCCTTCCGCGCCGGACCACCTTGCGTGCCCGTCTCACCCTGGTCTACGGCGGCCTCTTCTTCGCGGGCGGCGTCGTGCTGCTCGGTGTCACCTACGCGCTGCTCACCCAGCAGCTCGACCACTCCGGGCAGAAGGTCATCTCCCAGACGCACGCGACGGGGAGCCCACAGTCCACCGCGCCGGCCGGCGCCGGGCAGGATTCACCCGCGCCGACCACCGAACCCCATGACGAGCGGACCCTCGTCTCCGCCGACGGCAGAACCCCTCCGCCCGGCGTCACCGACCTCGAGAAGTGGATGGACGCCGAGCGCGACAGGCTCCGGGAGGCCGCCACTTCCTCGCTGCTCACCCAGGGCGGCCTCGCGCTGCTCGTCGTCGGCGGCGCCGCGGCCGGGTTCGGCTGGCTGATCGCGGGCCGCGTCCTCGCCCCACTGCACCGGGTCACGGACACCGCGCACCGGATCGCCAGTGCCCCCGCAGCCGACCGCGGCCTGCACGAGCGCATCGCGCTGCGCGGCCCCGACGACGAGGTCAAGGATCTCGCCGACACCTTCGACACCATGGTCGAGCGGCTCCACCGCTCCTTCGACGGCCAGCGCCGCTTCGTCGCCAACGCCTCCCACGAACTGCGCACCCCGCTGACGCTGGGCCGCGCCCTGGTCGAGGTCGCCATGCACCGTGCGACGGCCTCCGAGGACGTCAGACAGCTCGGCGAGAACCTGCTGGAGATCAACACGCGGCACGAGCGCCTCATCACCGGCCTGCTGCTGCTCGCCCGCTCGGAGAACGAGATCGCCGAACGGCTGCCCGTGGACCTCGCCGACGTGGTGACCCATGTGACCGGCCAGATCCAGGGGGAGGCGGAGCGCGCCGGAGTCACCCTCCAGGAGAAGGCCGAGGAGGCGCCCACGCTCGGCGACGCACTGCTCCTCGAACGCCTCGTCCACAACCTGGTCGAGAACGGCATCCGACACAACACCGGGGACGGGGGATGGGTCGAGGTGGTCAGCCGTACGGGCGACGAGGGCCGGGTGGAGGTGGAGGTCACCAACTCCGGTCCCGCTGTGCCGCCGTACGAACTGCCAGCCCTCTTCGAACCCTTCCGCCGCCTCGGCGCCGACCGTGTGGTCACCTCGAAGGGCGCGGGCCTCGGCCTGTCCATCGTCCGCTCCATCGCCCGCGCCCACGGGGGTGAGGTCGTCGCGCACCCGCGCGAGGGTGGCGGGCTGACGGTGACGGTGTCGCTTCCGGCGGAGGAGCTCAGAGCCCGAACGCCACCGGATCGGAGGCCAGCGACTTGAAGACCGCCCGGGGGTCGGCGACAAGCCTGCGCTTCTCCAGGTTCAGCAGCCCGCCGACCGCCGTCACCTCGGCGGCCACCGTGCCGTCCGTCTTCCGTATCGTCTGCTCGATCCGGAACGACTTGCCCTCACCCCAGACGAACGCGCACGTCACCTCGACCTCTTCGCCGGCGCGCAGCTCCCGTATGTAGCGGATGGTGGTCTCCAGGGCCACTGGGCCCACGCCGCTGCCTATCAGCTCGGTCTGGCTGATCCCGGCCGCGTGCAGTAACGACCAGCGGGCGTGCTCCGCGTACTGCAAATAGACGCTCTGGTTCAGGTGCCCCTGCACATCGGTCTCGTACCCACGGACGGTCACTGCGACGGAAAACGGCTCTGCCACGACTTCCCCTTTTCCCCTTTGACGACGCTTCACATAACTCTTCGCATGAGTCTTCGTATGACGCTTCGACGGCGGTCAGGACTTGATCGATCCAACTCCCTTGTACCGCACGGCATTCCGGCGCCTCACACTCGCCGCGGGGAAGCCAGCACATACCGCGCCCCGGTGCGCGGCTCGGTGTGCTCGCCGACCTGCCAGCCGGCCTTCTCCAGCGTGGCCGCGCAGGCGCGCAGCGCCCCGGGGTCCGGCTCGCGCACGGCGACGGCCTCCGGCTGCGGCGTCGCCCGCACCCGGTAGCCGCCGCCCTCCGCCCCCGCGGGCCGGTGCCCCGCGGACTCCAGCGCGAGCGCGGCGGCCTGCACCAGATGCGTACGCTCCCATCCGCACGGACGGTCGACGGCACCGTCCTGGTTGGTCATCCGGCGCAGCTCCAGGAGCCCCTGCCAGGCGCTGTGCACCTCCCGGATGCGCGCCGGGCCGGGGTCGGCCGTCTCCTCGCCGCCGATCCGCGCGGCGAACACACCGGCCTCGGCCGCGACGGGGGCGGCCTCCACGGCGGCGACCGGCTCCGGCGTCTCCCGTATGCGATGTCCGGCGGGCGTCAGGAAGTGGTCGCGCGGCGGCCGGGGATGCCGGAAGGCGAGCCCGCGCTGCACCAGCGCGGCGAGCTGGGCCTCCGTGCCCTTCAGCCGCCCGGTGACGGGATCGGCGGCTTCGATGACGCGCCGCTGTGCCGCGGTCGGCGGTCGTGTCACGGCGCGCTCCCTCCCGCCGCCGGTCGTGTCGCGGCGGCTCCCTCAGCCGCCCGTCAGTTGCTCCCCGGGAGTCTGTCCCGCCGAGGGGAGCGGCTCATGGGAACAGTACGTGTCGGGTCTGACATTCCAGCCGGCCACCACATGCCGCCGGTGCTCCGTGCTCAGTCGGCTCATCGTCCCGGTGCCCAGCTGGAACAGGGCGCCGGCCCCGGCGGGCAGCCCCAGCCGCCGCGCGGTCAGCACCCGCAGGAAGTGCCCGTGCGACACGACCACCACACTGCCCTCCGCCTCCGCGAGCGCCGCGTCGATCTTGGCCAGCATCCGCTCCGCGCGCGCCCCGACCTCGTCCGGGCTCTCCCCGGGGTGCTCGGGCGGGCCTGCCGCGACGCCGTCCGTGAACAGGAACCAGTCGGGCCTGCTCCGGTGGATCTCGACGGTCGTGATCCCCTCGTACCCGCCGTAGTCCCACTCGGACAGGTCCGCGTCCACGCGCGCCCCGGCGACCCCGGCCAGCCGTGCCGTCTCCTGGGCCCGCTGCATCGGGCTGACGAACGCCGCCGCGATGTGGTGCCGGGCGATCAGCGGAGCCAGCCTGCGCGCCTGATCCCGGCCGTTCCCGGTCAGCGGGACGTCGGTCGACCCCGTGTGCCGTCCGGACATCGACCACTCGGTCTCACCGTGCCGTACGAGGAGCAGGTCGCCCATCGCCGTCCCCTTCCTGTTCCTGTCGTTCCCTTCGTACGGTGTCACCGACTCCCGGCGGCCCGCAGGACCGACTCCGCCAGACGGCCGTTCTCCGGGGACGCGCCGTCACCCGAGGGGAACGCGAAACGGCGCCGTGTGTAGGCGTACGCGATACCGCTCGCCGGGTCCGCGAAGCCGAGGGACCCGGCCGCACCGCTGTGCCCGAACGCGTCCCGCCCGAGGAACGGATACCGGTCGGCCAGGAACTCGAAGCCCAGCCCGAAGTGGTCCAGCGCGCCGGTGACCAGGTCGGGGCCCGCCGCGTGGACCCGGCTGAACTCCGCCACGGTCTGGGGGGTCAGCAGCGCGGCCCTGCCGTCCAGCGCGCCGATCGCCGCCGCGTACATCCCGGCGACCCCGCGCGCATTGCCCACACCGCCCGACGACGCGGGCCCCAGCGCGCGGACGGCGCGGGTGTTGCCGAAGGCCACCACGTTGGTCGCGGGAGTGGCGTTCTGGTTGAAGGCGACGGCGCCGACACTGCCGGGCACGAAGGCGTTCGCCTTCAGCAGCGCGATCTGCTCGGGTGTCGGCACCAACGGCTGGACCTCGGCCCAACGCGGTTCCAGCGTCTCGGGCAGGCCCAGGTGGAAGTCGAGGCCGTACGGCGACCGGATCCGCTCCTCGTAGAGTTCCTGGATCGACTTCCCGGTGACCCGGCGCACCACCTCGCCGGTGAGTGCGCCGATCACGAAGGCGTGGTAGCCGTACGCCGTTCCCGGCTCCCAGAACGGCTTCTGCCCCGCCAGACGAGCCGCGAGCAGCCGGTCGTCGGCCAACTCCTCGATCGAGAAGCCGCCTTCGACCCCGACCAGACCGGCCTGGTGCGCCAGCAGCTCGCGCAGCGTCAGCCGGTCCTTGCCCTCGGCGGCGAACTCCGGCCAGTAGCGGGCGACTTCACGGTCGAGGTCGAGTACGCCCTCCTGCACCAGCAGCGCGACCACGAGGTGCGCCGCGCCCTTGGCGATCGAGAAGAGGCTCGTCAGCGAATCGCCGGTCGTGCCGTCGCCCGCCCAGAGGTCCACCACCCGGCGCCCGTCGAGATACACGGTGAGCTGGGCGCCCGGCTCGTGCTCCTCCCCGGCCAGGAAGTCCGCGAGCTCCTCCCGTACGCCCTCGAAGCCCGCTTCCACGGTGCCCCGCACCTCGTGCGACATCGTCGGTCCTCCCCGTTGGTGATCACGTACGTGGTCGCCAACAGGCCGGGGAGCATGGGCATTCCCTACTGCCGGTAGCCGCTCAGGAAGCGTCCGATCCGGCTGATCGCCGCGTCCAGGTCGTCGGCGTGCGGAAGGGTGAGGATGCGGAAGTGGTCGGGGCGCGGCCAGTTGAAGCCGGTGCCCTGGACGACCTGGATCTTCTCGCGCAGCAGCAGGTCCAGGACGAACTTCTCGTCGTCGTGGATCTTGTGGACGTTGGGGTCGAGGCGCGGGAACGCGTACAGCGAGCCCTTCGGTTTCACGCAGGACACGCCGGGAATCTCGTTGAGCTTCTCCCAGGCCACGGTGCGCTGTTCGTACAGACGGCCGCCGGGCGCGGTGAGTTCGTTGATGGACTGGCGGCCGCCGAGCGCGGCCTGGATCGCGTACTGCGCGGGCGCGTTGGCGCACAGCCGCATGGAGGCCAGCATGGTCAGGCCCTCCACATAGCTCTTGGCGTGCTGCTTCGGACCGGTGATCACCAGCCAGCCCGAACGGAAGCCGGCCACCCGGTAGGTCTTCGACAGACCGCAGAAGGTCAGGACGACCAGGTCGGGGGCGAGCGCGGCGACCGAGTGGTGCACGGCGTCGTCGTACAGGATCTGGTCGTAGATCTCGTCGGCGAAGACCATCAGGCCGTGCCGGCGGGCGAGGTCGAGGATGCCCTCGATGATCTCCTTCGGGTAGACGGCGCCGGTGGGGTTGTTGGGGTTGATGATGACCACGGCCTTGGTGCGGTCCGTGATCTTCGCGGCCATGTCGTCCAGGTCCGGGTACCAGTCGGCCTGTTCGTCGCAGAGGTAGTGGACCGCCTTGCCGCCCGCGAGCGTCGTCACGGCCGTCCACAGTGGGAAGTCCGGGGCCGGGATGAGGATTTCGTCGCCGTCCTCGACCAGCGCCTGCACGGCCATCGAGATCAGCTCGGAGATGCCGTTGCCGAGGAAGACATCGTCGACGCCGACCTCCAGACCCAGGGTCTGGTAGCGCTGGGCGACCGCGCGGCGGGCGGAGAGGATGCCGCGCGAGTCGGTGTAGCCGTGTGCCTGCGGGAGCATCCGGATCATGTCCTGGAGGATCTCCTCCGGCGCCTCGAAGCCGAAGAGTGCCGGGTTGCCGGTGTTGAGGCGCAGCACGCTGTGGCCCGCCGCCTCCAGTGCGTCGGCGTGCTCGATCACCGGGCCGCGGATCTCGTAACAGACCTCGCTGAGCTTGCTGGACTGCCGGAACTCCATGCGCTGCGCCCTCCGGTTCGATGTGTTGCTTGGTTTTACCAAGTAGCTGCTTGGAAAGTCCAACAAGATAGCTAGACTGCGTCGCATGTCACCTCGCCGAAGCTACGACCAGTACTGTTCCGCCGCCCGGGCCCTCGACGCCGTCGGTGACCGGTGGACCCTCCTGATCGTCCGCGAGCTGCTCGGCGGACCGCGCCGCTACACCGATCTGCACGCCGACCTGCCCGGCGTGAGCACCGACGTCCTCGCCTCCCGGCTCAAGGACATGGAGCGCGACGGGCTGACCACGCGGCGGCGTCTTCCGCCGCCGGGTGCGGCGTACGTGTACGAACTCACCGGGCGTGGGCGGGAGTTGCTTCCTGTGCTCCAGGCGCTGGGGGAGTGGGGTGCGCCCGCGCTGGGGGAGCGGCGGCCCACCGATGCCGTGCGGGCGCACTGGTTCGCGTTGCCACTGCTGCGGGGGCTGCGGGGGGCAGGGGCGGGGGAGGGGCTCGTCGAAGTCCGGCTGGACGAGGGGACGTTCCATGTGTGGCTCGGGGGCGGGGAGGGGCCGGTCTGTGGGGACGGGCCCGCTCCGGAGGAGCCGGATGCCCGGCTGGCGCTTGATACGGAGACGTGTGAGGCCGTGAGTCGGGGGGTGTTGGGGCTGCTGGAGGCTGTGCGTGCGGGGCGGGTTGAGGTGACGGGGGAGGGGGCCGTGGCCAAGGTGTTGCGGGAGGGGTGACGTAGGGGGTTTTCGCCCCCGCCGCCCCTACCCGTCCCATCCCCAGGGGCTCTGCCCCTTCGACCCCGTTCGGTTGTGTGTCGGGTGCGGGTGGGTGGGGGCTGGGCGCGCAGTTCCCCGCGCCCCTTCCGGGGGCTGCGCCCCCAGACCCCCGCGTCCCTTCCGGGGGCTGCGCGCGCCCCCAGAACCCCCTTCGGCCTGAACGGCCTCGTCCTCGAACGCCGGACGGGCTGAAAGATCAGGCCGTCCGGCGTTCGCTGAAGAGTCAGGCGCCCGGTGGCATGCGCGAAGGTCGTCCTGAACCCCGTGTCAGTGCGTAGCCGCCGATGCCCGCGAGGGCCGCGAGGATGCCGCCGATCGCGGTCCATACCCAGCGGTCGGACCACCAGCCGGAGGACCAGCCGTCGTCGGGTTCGATCGAGGACAGTGCGGCCGTCGTCGAGTCGGAGTCCGAGTCGGACTGCTCGGCGCTTGTCGCGATGCCCGGGACGAGCGGCTTGGCGAGCGAGCCGTCGACCGCCGCCGCGCCGCCGATGTCCTTGGAGTCGACCTTCACCTCGGTGCTCACCGGCAGACCCAGGTCGGAGGAGCCAAGGCCCGTGGCGGTCAGCCGGATGTAGTACGTGCCCGGCAGCGGGTCGTTGGCCCAGGTGTCCGACCAGGCGCGGACGGTGCGCAGGGTGCAGGACAGGTCCACGGAGGCCGCGTCGCTCGCCGCCGTCCGCGTCTGCGCCCCGTACTGGCACGCCTGGCGGCGCCGCAGGCCGTCGTACACGTCGATCTGCCAGGTCTCGGCGGCCTTGCGCGTCGAGGCCTCGGGCAGCTTCACCGTCGCCTTCACGGTGGGCCGCTGGCCGGCGTCCGCGGGGAACGACCAGTACAGGTAGTCACCCGTGGACCCGCTCGCGGTGGCCTGCTGGCCCTGCTCGATCTCGGTCGCCGTACGGAACGACGTACCGGCCTCGGTGGGCGCGCCGCCGTCGTCCGACGGGCTCGCCGAGGGCGAGGAGTCGGCGACGGCGGGGGAAGCGGACACCCCGAGCAGTGCGGGGGTCGCGGCGACGCCCAGCATGAGCAGTGTCTTCGCCGTCATCGTCGTCTTGGTCAACATACGTCGGACTCGCATCAGTTGGTCCTCCAGACCGCGACCCGCCAGCGCGAGATCCAGCCCCACAGCACACCCGCGAGGAAGCCGGTGAGCACAAGGGCGCCGAGCAGCCACCAGCCGCGCCCGAGGCCGAACGAGGCCACGTCGCCCGCCTGGTCGGGCCCGTCGACGACGTCGACCGTCAGCTCCAGCGGCATACCGGGCGTGGTCTTCACACCGCTCGCCGCCGAGAAGGAGTTGGACACCTGCAGACACACGGTCTCGGCCGCGGCGTTCTCGTCGTCGCTCTCGGCCTTCGGGTAGCGCAGACCGGTCGAGATCACATCGGTACGGCCGTTGCCCGCCGCCTCGCCACGCACGATCTCGCGACCGTGCACGGTGACCGCCCGCACCAACACCCCGTGGTCCTGGTTGACCTGACGGTCGGCGGCGATGCTCACCGAGGCGCGCAGCTCCTGGCCCGGCTTGACGTCCACCCGGTAGTAGCGGTGCTGCCCGAACTCCTCGCGGTCCGTGTACAGCCCGGACTTCAGCGCCGGGGCACTCGTGCAGGATCCGGCACCGTCCACGGCGACCGGCGTCACCACCGGATCGGCGGCCCGTTCCACCAACTGGCCCACTCGGTCGGAGAGTTCCTCCTTGTGCTGCACCGAGGTGTAGGTGCCGCCGGTCGCCTCCGCGATGCAGCTGAGCTGGTCGCGGGTCTTGGCGTCCGGCACCAGACCGAGGGTGTCGATGGTCAGGCCGATGCCCTTGGCCGCGATCTCGCGGGCCACCTCGCACGGGTCGAGCGGCTGGCAGGTGTCCTCACCGTCGCTGATCAGCACGATGCGGCGGGTGCCGTCACCGCCGTCGAGGTCGTCGGCCGCCTTCAGCAGCGCAGGACCGATGGGCGTCCAGCCGGTGGGCGTGAGGGTCGCGACGGCGGTCTTCGCCTCCGTGCGGTCCAGGGTCCCCACCGGGTACAGCTGTGCGGTGTCCTTGCAGCCCGTCTTCCGGTCGTTGCCGGGGTAGTTGGCGCCGAGGGTGCGGATGCCGAGCTGCACCTCCTCGGGTGTCGCGTCGAGCACCTCGTTGAACGCCTGCTTGGCCGCGGCCATCCGCGACCCGCCGTCGATGTCCTTGGCCCGCATCGAACCGCTGACGTCCAGTACGAGTTCGACCTTGGGGGCGGCCGCCGTCGTTTCGTCGGCGACCGCTCCGGCCGGGAAGGCGATCCCGGCCGTCAGGGCGGCGAGCAGGGCGCAGACTCCTGCTGCCAGCCGTTGTCTTGTGATCATCGGCGGATCCTATTGATCAAACGTGCCGTGCTTCAAAACGAGCGGGTGACGAGCGGGTTGGGAAGCCGCGTCCAGATGTCGCCGGAGGTGTCCGGAGACAGCCGCATCAAGGTCAGCGCCTTGGTCGGAAGCGGTTCGTGAAGGAGGGCGCCGAGGTCCGCGGTGCGGGGCAGATCGGGTACGACGGACTCCAGGGCCTCGCGCAGCACGTCGGACGATCCCGCGGTCGCGCCCAGCGTGCCGCCCACCAGGGAACCGAACAGCTTGCGCCGCAGGGCGGTTTCATCGTCCGTGACCGTGCGCCCGGCCAGGGGCGGGACCGGAACGCCGCGACGGGTCAGGCGGGCCGGGCTGACCCGGATGTCGGCGAGGTCGCGGTAGACGAGCCGGAGAGGGGCGCCCGTGGGGGAGAGGACGACGAGGAGGTTCTGGCCGTGCGCTTCCAGGGCCACGCCCAGGTCGAGCAGGCGGAGGCAGACGGTGACGGCGAGGCGGGTGAAGTCCGCCAGCCAGGAAGGCGACCGGGGGAGTTCCGTGGTCGCCAGGGCGGCCACCGGGAGCACCCGCTCGCCCGTACGCGCGTACACGTCCGGGGACTCGCGCAGCACCGCCGCCAGATTGGGGGAGCCGGACGTGGCGGCACCCAGGGTGTGGGTGACGTGCAGCAGGCCGTCGGTCCGGGCGGCCATGTCCTGCGCGAACGCCGAGACCGTCGCCGACGTCTCGATCGAGTAGACCGAGATGTCCCGGACCGAGGACGTCAGCCGGGCGCTCAGAGCCGTCTTGACGTGCGGGCCGTCGGGGAGGGCGAGAGTGCGCAGCGACATCAGCGGATGCGCGGCGACACTTCCCTGGGACGGGGCGCCGATCAGGACATGGGCCGCCTGCCAGGGGTGGACCGGGATCAGGACGCGCTCCTCGTCCCGGAGCCACTTGGGCCACTCGCCCTTGACGACACAGTCCTCCACGGGCACCAGACCCAGCTCCACCACCGGCCGGTGCTCCGGCCCGTACGCGAGCTGTTCCGCCACCGAGAACCCGGGCCGGGAACGGCAGTTGGGGTGGAACGGATGCCCGTCGACCACCCGCTGCTCCCACTCCCAGCCGCTCTCCGGCTCCCGGCCGGACGCCGGCTGACCCGCCCGGGACAGCGCCAAGGAGGCCACACTGTGGTCGAGTTCGGCCGCGAAGGCCAGGCCGTGCGGCACCGCGAGGGCGTCGACCAGCCGGGCCGGACGGTCGTACGACCGCTCGTCGAGCCGCACTTCGGTGACGTACGCGGCGGTGGCGTACGGGTCGGCGTGCGGGCCGTGCAGCCGTCGGCCGTCGGTCAGATGGAGCGTGAGACCGTCGCGCCCCGGCTCGCGGCGCGCGATCCACGGCAGCGGCTCATGCGCCAGCGCCCGCCACAGCCGGGTCAGCACGGCCGCCCGGGCGCCGGGCAGCGCCCGCGCGTACGGCGCCGACAGGGCGGGGCGTACGACGCTCAGTTCGTCGGCGAGCGCGGCCTCCGCCTCGGGCGGGGAGGGACGGTGCACGGTCGGGCTCCTTGGGTACGGGGACTGCGTCGCGGTCGTCCGCGACGGCAGACATACTGATCACCAGTGCGCAGACATACTGATCACCAGTGCACCGTATGGAACGAATGGATCGCGTGGACTCCATGCCCCCCAAGCTCCCCCCGCTCGACAGGGGCACGATCGAAGAGACCGCCGACGCGTACGCCGCCGCGCCGCTGCTCAATTGTCTCCTGCGGGAGGTGGCGGAGCGCGCGCAGGAGCCCGGTGTGTACCGGCTCCCGTCCGGCGGCCGGCTGCTGCGGGTGCGGGGCGTCCGGCGACCCATGGAACCCGAGGTGTACGCCGACGGTGCCTGGCACCGGCTCACCCACACCGAGCTGGTCAAACTCACCGCCGAGGAGCTGCGCCGCTGCACCGGCCTGTCCAGCTCCGAACTGCCCACCGAGATGACCGACAGCCGCGACGCGGTGGCCGCGCTGCTCACCGCACGTGCCCGCACCACCCCGCCCGACGACCTGTATCTGCGCTCGGAACAGTCCCTGATCACCGGGCACCCGTACCACCCCGCCCCCAAGGCCCGCGGCGGCGGCCCGGTCACCGGCTGGCTGCCGTACGCGCCCGAGGCGTACGCCCGCTTCCCGCTGGAACTGCTCGCCGTACGCGAGGACGCGGTCGTCGAGGAGGGCGACACGACGGCGCTCGACGTCTTCGGGGAGGCCCCGCCCGGGTACCGGCTGCTCCCCGCCCATCCCTGGCAGCTCGACCTGGTGGGCGCGCGCCCGGAGATCCTGGACGCCTTCGCGGACGGCCGGCTCGTACGGCTGGGGCGCACCGCACGACCCCTGTGGCCGACGGCCGCCATCCGCACGCTGTACGCCCCCGACGACGACCTGTTCGTGAAGTTCAGCCTCGATGTGCGCATCACCAACGACATTCGCCGGCTGTGGCGGCACGATCTGCTGAAGATGCGCCGCACCGACGAGGTGACCGCCTCGGCGTTCGCCGCGTCGCGAGGTCCCGCCGCCTGGCTGAGCGACCGCGGCTACCGCACCGCCGGCTTCGCCTTCGAGGAGCTCGCCGTCCTCGTCCGCGACGGACTGCGCGACCACCTGGTGCCCGGCGCGACCCCGCTCCTCGCGGCCGCCCTCGTGGAGGGCTTCGACGGCAGCCCCCTCGACGGTCTCACCGACCCGTCCGCCTGGTGGGCGGCGTATCTGCGCCAGGTCGTGCCTCCGGTGCTGGAGGCGTTCGACCGCCACGGAGTCGTCATCGAGGCACATGTGCAGAACACGCTGGTGGCGGTCGACGCCGACGGCATGCCCGTACAGGCCCTGTTCCGGGACGCGGAAGGCGTGAAGGTGCTGCCGGGGGTGACGCGCGCGGCCGGCTGGGAACGCCTCGTGTACTGCCTGATCGTCAACCACCTCGTCGAACTCGCCGCGCTCCTCGCCGAACTCCACCCGGGCGTGGACCTGTGGCCCGCCGTACGCCGGGAGTTGATCCGTTACGACGCGGACCACGGCCTCCCCGAGATCGCCGGCCTGCTCGCCTCGCCCACCCTCCCCGGCAAGACGAACCTGCTGCTGCGGTGGACGGGCGCGGACGGCGCGGACGCGCGCTATGTGCCCCTGCCCAATCCGCTCCGGGAGACGGCGAGCTGATCGTCTGCCTCGAAGCGGCGCCGTGTCCGGTGGTCGCCCGTCCTGCCCCCCGCCGCCGTCGGCTCCCGCTCAGGCATTCGCCGCCCGCTGCTTTACGCTGGCCAGTGTGCTGCGCGACGTGACTGCTGTTCGATACGTGAACCCGCTGAGGGCGGGCGGCTCCGTGCCCGGAATCGTCGAGGCCGACGACCTGGGGACGTACGTCGTGAAGTTCACGGGCTCCGCGCAGGGCCGCAAGGCGCTGGTCGCCGAGATCATCGTCGGTGAGCTGGCGCGCGCTCTCGGGCTGCGGTTCCCCGAGCTGGTCCTCGTGCACTTCGACCCGGCGGTCGGCGAGCACGAGCCCCACCAGGAGGTGCAGGACCTCCTTCGGGCCAGCGCCGGACTCAACCTCGGCATGGACTATCTGTCGGGCGCGAAGGACTTCACCCCGGAGATCGCCAAGACGTTCGCCGTCGACCCGCTGGAGGCGGGCAAGGTGATCTGGCTGGACGCCCTCACGGTCAACGTGGACCGCACGGTGCACAGCTCGAACCTGATGATCTGGCCCACCTTCGGCATCGCGCCCCCGCGACTGTGGCTCATCGACCACGGCGCGGCCCTCGTCTTCCATCACCGCTGGGACGCCTCGTCGCCGGAGAAGGCGTACGACTTCCGGCGCCACGCGCTGGGCGGCTACACCCCGGACACACGGGCCGCGGACGCCGTACTCGCCCCGCTGGTGACCGAGGAGCTCCTGCGCGCGGTGCTGGCCGAGGTCCCCGACGCGTGGCTCACGGAAGAGCCCGGTTTCGGGACCCCCGACGAGGTCCGCGAGGCCTACGTCGGTTATCTGCACGCCCGGGTGCGGGCGTCCGCGGCCTGGCTCCCCACGGACTTCCCCAGCCGGGAGGAGCTCGCCGCCGAAGACGCCCACCGCGCGGCGAAAACCCAGGAAGGCCGGCCGGACTGGCTGAAGCGGGTCCCGGACCTGCACGGCAAACCGGCGGCGGAACAGGATTGGTCGGTGCACCTCGGATGACCACGGAGAACACTCGCTCGACGACGGAGAACACGCGCTTGAGCACGGAGAACAGCCACCGCGTCCAGATCGAGTACTGCACCCAGTGCCGCTGGCTGCCCCGCGCCGCCTGGCTCGCCCAGGAACTCCTCACCACGTTCGAGACCGAGCTGACCGAGCTTTCCCTGAAGCCCGGCACTGGTGGTGTCTTTGTCGTACGGGTCGGCGACGAGGTCGTCTGGGACCGCCGTGAACAGGGCTTCCCCGAGCCCACGGCGGTGAAGAGGCTCGTACGCGACCGAGTGGCCCCGGAAAAGTCCCTGGGCCACTCGGAGAAGTGAGACGGGCTCGGCTCAGCCGGCCAGCTGCTCGTACGCGGGCAGGGTGAGGAAGTCCGCGTAGTCCTCGTCCAGCGCCACCGTGAGCAGCAGGTCGTGCGCCTGCTGCCAGTTGCCCGCCGCGAAGGCCTCCTCGCCGATCTCGGCGCGGATGTTCGCCAGCTCCTCGGCGGCGACCTCGCGGGCCAGCTCCGGGGTGGCCGCCACGGTCTTTCCGTCGTGCTCGAAGACGACACCCGCGTTGATCCACTGCCAGATCTGCGAGCGGGAGATCTCGGCGGTCGCCGCGTCCTCCATCAGGTTGAAGATGGCGACCGCGCCGAGGCCGCGCAGCCAGGCCTCGATGTAGCGGATACCGACCTGGACGGCGTTGACCAGACCGTCGTACGTGGGCCTGGCGTCGAGCGAGTCGACGGCGATCAGGTCACCGGCGGCGACCGACACGTCCTCGCGCAGCCGGTCCTTCTGGTTCGGCTTGTCGCCGAGGACGGCGTCGAAGGAGGCCATCGCGATCGGGACCAGGTCCGGGTGCGCGACCCAGGAGCCGTCGAAGCCGTCGCCCGCCTCGCGGTCCTTGTCGGCCTTGACCTTCTCGAAGGCGACCTTGTTGACCTCTTCGTCGCGCCGCGAGGGGATGAACGCCGCCATGCCGCCGATCGCGTGCGCGCCGCGCTTGTGGCAGGTGCGGACGAGGAGTTCGGTGTACGCGCGCATGAACGGGGCCGTCATCGTCACCGCGTTGCGGTCCGGCAGCACGAACTTCTGTCCGCCGTCACGGAAGTTCTTGACGATGGAGAAGAGGTAGTCCCAGCGGCCCGCGTTCAGGCCGGCGGCGTGGTCGCGGAGTTCGTAGAGGATCTCCTCCATCTCGTACGCGGCCGTGATCGTCTCGATCAGGACGGTCGCGCGGACGGTGCCCTGCGGGATGCCGACGTAGTCCTGCGCGAAGACGAAGACGTCGTTCCAGAGGCGGGCCTCCAGGTGCGACTCCGTCTTCGGGAGGTAGAAGTACGGGCCCTTGCCGAGGTCGAGCAGACGCTGCGCGTTGTGGAAGAAGTACAGGCCGAAGTCGACGAGCGCGCCCGGGACGGCCTTGCCGTCCGCGTCGACGAGGTGTCGCTCGCCCAGGTGCCAGCCGCGCGGGCGCATCACGACGGTCGCGAGCTGGTCGTTCGCCTTCAGGGCGTACGACTTGCCGGACTTCGGGTCGGTGAAGTCGATGTTCCGCGTGTACGCGTCGATCAGGTTGAGCTGGCCGGTGACCACGTTCTCCCACGTGGGCGCCGAGGCGTCCTCGAAGTCCGCGAGCCAGACCTTGGCGCCCGAGTTGAGGGCGTTGATGGTCATCTTGCGGTCGGTGGGGCCGGTGATCTCGACACGGCGGTCGTTCAGGGCGGCCGGAGCGGGGGCCACCTTCCAGGAGTCGTCCGCGCGGATCGCGGCGGTCTCCGGGAGGAAGTCGAGCGTGGAGGTGCGGGCGATCTCGGCGCGGCGCTCCGCGCGGCGGGCGAGGAGCTCGTCACGCCGGGGCGTGAACAGCCGGTGCAGCTCGGCCACGAAGGCGAGGGCCGCGTCGGTGAGGACCTCTTCCTGCCGGGGCAGGGGCTCGGCGTCGACGATGGCCAGCGAGGACGGCGCTGGTGCGGACATGAGCTGTCACTTCCTTCAGCGAGCTGCGTACATACGGCACTGGGTGCCACGGGCACCTGAAGCGGCTGACCGAGCCTGCGAGGCGGTCCAGCCCTTCTGAGCAGTGGATACTAGTTTCCTCATGGTGGAAGTTCAATGGTTTGTTGATGTCGAGATTCTCCGGGTCGAGGCAAAGTGGCGCTCGGTGCCACCATGCTTACTCAAGGTGGATCAGATCGCCCTCCGTGTCGATGTCGTACGCCTGCGCCACATCCCCGCACTCGACGAGCGTGATCGCGTCCTCGTGGGCCTTCAGATAGGCGCGTGCCCCCCGGTCGCCCGTCGCGGTTGCCGCGATTCCGGCCCAGTGGCCGGCGCCGAAGAGCACCGGATGGCCGCGTTCCCCGTCGTACGCCGCCGCCACGAGCGACAGCGGGGACTCGTACGCGGCGAGAACCCGGGCCACCGCCTCCCGCCCGATCCCGGGCTGATCGACCAGCGACACCAGCGCGGCCGGCGCCCCCGTGCCCGCCAGCGAGTCGAGCCCCGCCCGCAGCGAGGAACCCATCCCCTCCTCCCACTCGGGGTTGTCCACGAGGACACACCCGGGCAGCGAGGCCCGCTGTCGTACGGCATCGGACTGGGCGCCCAGGACCACGTGCACGCGGGTGCAGCCGCCCGCGCGCAGGACCGCGACCGCGTGTTCGACAAGGGGCCGCCCCCGGTGGGACAGGAGTGCCTTGGGGCGGCCCCCGAGGCGCCGCCCGCCGCCGGCCGCCAGCAACAGCCCGGCCACCTGGTCTTTGTTCTCCGTCATGTCCCCTGCATACCCGACCCGGCCCGGGCGCGCCCCGGAACCCGGGCAGGCCCTGTGGTGTCCATGGGCTGAATTTCGGTCCGCGGAGTGGCGCCCGGCGCGCAGGTAGGCGTTTACTGGCCCGCGTCCCCCGGCGTCCGACCACCGCCATGGGGAGCTGGGGCGGACGCGAACGATGGGCGCACAACGGCGTGCGAGGGGGGAGAGCTGTGTTGCGGAGCTTGGGGCAGAGGCCAGTGACCGGCAGCGACGAGGACCCGAGGGTGGCGGAACTGCGTACCGCCGTCTCCCGGCTGCGCCGTGAACTCGCCGCGCATCCCGCCGAGTTCCCCGACCGGGGCATCGCCGAGGACGAACTCGCGGCGCTGGCCGCCATGGCCGTCAGCGGTATCCCCGAGATCCCCCGGCTGCGCCGCTCCCTGCTCCTGATCGCGGGCGCGATCGGCTCGGTCAGTGCCCTGGCGACGAGCCTCGGCCACGTCCGCAGCGCGGTGGAACTGTTCGGGGAACCGCCGCGCCGGTGACCGCCCGGGTCGCTAGCCTCTGCGCCGGATGACGCCCCGTTCGGTGGCAGCCGCCACCGCCGCCGTGCGCGAGTCCACGCCCAACTTGGCGTAGATGTGCACCAGATGGGACTTCACCGTCGCCTGGCTCAGAAACAGACGCTTGCTGATCTGCTGGTTGGACAGGCCGTCCTTGACGAGTTCGAGGACTTCCAGTTCGCGGCGGCTCAGGGCGGCGGCCGGGGTGCGCATGCGGTCCATCAGGCGGTCGGCGACCGTGGGGGCGAGGGCCGAGTGGCCCGAGGCGGCGGTGCGCACCGCCGCGGAGAGCTCCTCGGGCGGGGCGTCCTTGAGGAGGTAGCCCGCCGCGCCCGCCTCGACCGCGGCCAGGATGTCCGCGTCGGTGTCGTACGTGGTCAGTACCAGGACGCGGGGCGCGCCGGCACGAGCCGTGATCGCCGCCGTGGCCTCCGCGCCGTGCATACCGGGACCGAACTGCAGGTCCATGAGGACGACGTCGACGCCACCCGCCCCGGCGCGTTCGACCGCGGCCTCCGCCGTCGGTGCCTCCGCGACGATCTCGAAGTCCGGCTCGGCCGACAGGACGGCGCGCAGTCCGGCGCGTACGACGGGATGGTCGTCCGCGAGCAGCAGGCGGATGGTCATGCCCGGCTCCCGGCGGCACGCGCGGGCGGGAGCCGGTCCGTGTCGGCGGACCGGGGAATCCGGTCCGCGCCGGCAGGCTGAGCGATCCGGTCCGTGTCGGCCGGCTGCCGGGCAAGCCGCTTGGTGTCGGCCGGCCGAGGAACCCGCTCCCCGGCGACGGGCAGCGGGAGCGTGACCGCCACCGCCGTGCCCTGCCCCGGCGCCGACTCGACGGCGAACGTCCCGCCCAGCGACTCCGCGCGCGTGCGCATCGCGGGCAGACCGAAACCGCCGTCCTCCCGGTCCCCCTGCGGCCGTACGGCATCGGGGGCGAAGCCGACCCCGTCGTCCACGACGTCCAGGGCGACCGCCGTGTCCATGAAGCTGAGCGTGATCTCGGCGCGGCCGGCGCGCGCGTGCCGCAGTGTGTTGCCGAGCGCCGACTGGGCGATCCGCAGGAGAGCCACCTCGTACGGGGTCGGGAGTTCGGCCGGGGGGCCGCTCACCGAGAAGCGGATCGTCGGGGCGTCGACGGCGCGCGACCGGCACAGCCGCTCCAGGGCTCCGGCGAGCGAGCCGTGTTCCAGGTCGGGCGGGGTCAGGGCGCGGACGAAACGGCGGGCCTCGGCGAGGTTGTCCTGGGCGGTCGAGCGGGCCTGTTCGATGTGCGGGGCCGCCGGGGAGTCCGCCGGCAGCAGGCGCTGGGCGGCGCGCAGCAGGAGCTGGATGCTGGACAGGCCCTGCGCGAGGGTGTCGTGGATCTCGTGGGCGAGCCGCTCCCGCTCGGCGAGCGTGCCCGCGGTGCGCTCGGCGTCGGCCAGCTCGGCACGGGTGGCGATGAGCTCCTCGATGAGCTCACGGCGGCGCTCGCTCTCGCGGTACAGCGCCTCGTATCCGAGCACCGTGGCGACCGCTACCGCCGCCCCGAGGAGCGGGCCGATGAACGCGCCCGGCGTGAGGTGCGAGCCGTGCGCCAGGAAGCTCGCGATGGCCGCCGCGGCCGTCAGGGCGACCGCGGGCAGGCGCCCGCGCACGGGCAGCAGGTGCAACTGCAGGAAGTAGAGGGGGAACGCCGCCCACAGGCCGTCCGGCGAGAGGGTGAGGAGCACCAGCCAGCTCGCGCTCAGGGCGGCCAGCCACACCGCCGCCGCACCCCGTGAGCGGTGCACCGCCGGGGTGCACACGCCCGCCGCGAACACCGTGCCCATCCCGAGGGCCGACAGGACCACGGCCAGGGGGTGCGGGCTGTCCCCGGCACGGACCGCGGCCAGCACCAGAAGCCCCGCGAGCAGTGCGTACAGGCACAGGCGCAGGGTGGCGACGACGGGGGAGCGGCGGAGGACGTCCATGGTCGTTCCAGGGTAGGCGGACGCGAGCGGGCCCCGGTCAACCGAAAGTTTGAAAGAGGGCCCCGTACTTCGGCGGCGCGGGGTCCGCCCATCGGTGTCGTCGGCTCACTCCTGCGACGACACGGCCTCCGTCCTTCGGCGGCACGGCCTCCCTCCTTCGATTCGGGTGAACCATGCCGTGGCGCGATGCCCCGGACACCGCCCGGGCCGCAGGGTGGGGGCATGTTCGTCGCATGGAGAGACCTCCGGTTCGCCAAGGGGCGGTTCACCCTCATGGGGGCCGTGGTCGTGTTGATCACCCTGCTCGTGGGGCTGCTGTCCGGGCTGACCGCCGGGCTCGCCAAGGAGAACACCTCGGCGATCACCGGCCTGCCCGCCGACCATCTCGCCTTCGCCGCGCCGCCGGACGGCCAGTCGGTGTCCTTCACCAACTCGGCGGTCCCCACGCGTGTGTGGCGGACGTGGGACCGGCGGCCGGGCGTCACCTCGGCGGAGCCGATCGGCATCCGCACGCTGAACGCGGCCGCCGGGGACCGTACGGCCGCGGTGTCGACGTTCGCCGTGCGGCCGGACTCCGGGATCGCCCCGCACGGTGTCGGCCCCGGCCGGATCGTGCTCTCCGAGAAGGCCGCCGCCGAGCTCCGCGTCGGAGCCGGAGACCGGGTACGGCTAGGCGGCTCCGAGCGGACCGTCGCGGCGGTCTCCGGCGACGCCTCGTACAGCCATACGCCGGTGGTGTGGACCGCCCTGTCCGGCGAAGCCACCGTGGTCGCCCTGCGCACCGACGGCGCCGACCTCGCGGCGGGCGACCGGGCCGCGGGCACCAGGACCCTCACCAAGGACGACGCCCGCACCGCCATCGGCTCCTACCGTGCGGAGAACGGCTCGCTCCAGCTGATGCGCGGCTTCCTCTTCGTCATCTCTGCGCTCGTCATAGGGGCGTTCTTCACGGTGTGGACGATCCAGCGGTCCGGTGACATCGCCGTACTGAAGGCGCTGGGCGCCTCCACGCCGTATCTGCTGCGCGACGCGCTCGGCCAGGCGGTGCTGATGCTCACCGCCGGGACGCTCCTCGGCACCGGACTCGCCACCGCGATCGGCGGGCTGGTGCGGGGCGGCGACGTGCCGTTCGTCCTCGACGCGCCGACCGTCCTCGGGCCCGCCGCCGTGATGATCGCCCTCGGGGCGCTCGGCGCGGGCCTGTCCATCCGGCGGATCACCGCCGTCGACCCGCTGACCGCACTGGGGAGTGCCCGATGAGCCTGTCCTTGTGTCTGTCCCTGGCCGACGTCACCCTCACCTATCCGGACGGCGACGGCCGGCTGACCGCCCTCGACCGGGTCGGCCTCGACGTCCCGGCCGGGACCATGACGGCGATCGTCGGCCCGTCCGGCTCCGGCAAGTCCAGTCTGCTCGCGGTCGCCGCGACCCTGGTCGCGCCGGACCGCGGACGCGTCCTCGTGGGCGGTACGGAGACGGGGACGCTGAGCCCCGCCGAACGGGCCGTGCTGCGGCGGCGTGAGATCGGCATCGTCTTCCAGCAGCCGAACCTGCTGCCCTCGCTGACGGCGCTGGAGCAGCTCCAGGTGATGGGCCACCTGGACGGACGGCGCCATGTGGCGGACCGGGCGAGGGAGTTGCTGGCGGCGGTGGGGCTCGCCGACCTGGCGCACCGGCGTCCGCACCAGCTCTCCGGCGGTCAACGGCAGCGCGTGAACATCGCTCGCGCGCTGGTCAACGAGCCGTCCGTGCTCCTCGTCGACGAACCGACCAGCGCGCTCGACCACGAGCGGGGCGCGGCCGTCCTCGACCTGCTGGTCCGGCTCACCCGCGAGCGCGCCACGGCCACCGTCCTCGTGACGCACGACCGCGCCCACCTCGGGGAGGCGGACGCGGTACGGGAGATGGCGGACGGGCGGCTTCGGGTACTCGTCTGATCAGGCCCCGGGACCCGAGCTGGCCAGTGCCACCGACAGTTCTTCCGCGACCTGCTGCAGCACGGGCACGATCTTCTCGGTGGCCGCCTCGGTGACCCGGCCGGCGGGCCCGGAGATCGAGATGGCGGCGGCGGTGGGGGAGTCGGGCACGGAGACGGCCAGGCAGCGGACGCCGATCTCCTGCTCGTTGTCGTCGACCGCGTAGCCGAGCCGGCGTACCTCGTCGAGTGCGGCGAGGAAGCCGTCCGGCGTGGTGATCGTCTTCTCCGTGGCGGCGGGCATGCCGGTACGGCCCAGCAGCGCGCGCACCTCGGCGTCCGGGGTGTGGGCGAGCAGCGCCTTGCCCACACCGGTGGAGTGCGGCAGCACGCGGCGGCCCACCTCGGTGAACATGCGCATGGAGTGCTTGGACGGCACCTGTGCGACGTAGACGACCTCGTCCCCGTCGAGCAGAGCCATGTTCGCGGTCTCGCCGGTCTCCTCGACGAGGCGTGCGAGGTAGGGGCGGGCCCAGGTGCCGAGCAGCCGGGAGGAGGATTCGCCGAGCCGGATCAGACGGGGACCGAGCGCGTACCGCCGGTTGGGCTGCTGACGTACATAACCGCAGGCCACCAGCGTGCGCATGAGCCGGTGGATGGTGGGCAGCGGCAGCCCGCTGCTCGCGGAGAGCTCGCTCAGGCCGACCTCGCCCCCGGCGTCCGCCATGCGCTCGAGCAGGTCGAAGGCGCGCTCGAGGGACTGGACGCCGCCACTTGGGGCGGGGGTCTTGGCGGCGTCTGTGGTGCTGGCGCTGGACGGCGGCACGAGGCGGTCCTTTCACGACTGACAGGCAGTGATGCAGCCTACCTGTGACTCGGTTGACTCCTGGGTGGTGCGTAGCTACGTTCTGCTTGCTGGAATTCTACTTCCGCTTTGTGGAAACATCCAGAGGGGGCGCGTTCGGGGCAGAGTGGAGAGGTGAGCCCTTGACGGCGCGGGGGCCGGAGTGAAGACTCCTTCAACAGAACGTTGAATTCCGTTACGTGGAAGTAAACCCGCGGTATCGGGAGTCAACAGCGGCAGAGAGAGGGGTCCGGGTGTCTGACGTCGGATTGGTCGAACTGATGCTGCGCTCGACGCGCGTCATCACTCCCGAAGGGACGCGCGCCGCATCGGTCGCGGTCGCCGCGGGGAAGATCACGGCCGTGCTCGCGCACGACGCCGAGGTACCGGCCGGTGCCCGTCTGGAGGACTTCGGCGACGACGTCCTGCTGCCCGGCCTCGTCGACACCCACGTGCATGTGAACGACCCGGGCCGCACGGAGTGGGAGGGCTTCTGGACGGCGACGCGCGCCGCGGCGGCAGGGGGCATCACCACTCTCGTGGACATGCCGCTCAACTCCCTCCCGCCGACGACGACGGTCGACAACCTCCGTACCAAGAAGGACGTCGCCCGCTCCAAGGCGCACATCGACGTCGGCTTCTGGGGCGGCGCGCTGCCCGACAACGTCAAGGACCTGCGGCCACTGCACGACGCGGGCGTCTTCGGCTTCAAGGCGTTCCTGTCCCCGTCGGGCGTGGACGAGTTCCCGGAGCTCGACCAGGAGCAGCTCGCCCAGTCCCTCGCCGAGATCGCCGGCTTCGGCGGCCTGCTGATCGTGCACGCCGAGGACCCGCACCACCTCGCCGCCGCCCCGCAGAAGGGCGGCCAGAAGTATGCCGACTTCCTCGCCTCGCGCCCCCGCGACGCCGAGGACACCGCCATCGAGAACCTCATCGCCCAGGCCCGGCGGCTCAACGCGCGCGTGCACGTGCTGCACCTGTCGTCCAGCGACGCGCTGCCGCTGATCGCCGCCGCGAAGGCCGAGGGCGTACGGCTCACGGTGGAGACCTGCCCGCACTACCTCACGCTCACCGCGGAGGAAGTCCCGGACGGCGCCAGCGAGTTCAAGTGCTGCCCGCCCATCCGGGAGTCCGCCAACCAGGACCTGCTGTGGCAGGCGCTCGCCGACGGCACCATCGACTGCGTCGTCACCGACCACTCGCCGTCCACGGCCGACCTGAAGACCGACGACTTCGCGACCGCTTGGGGCGGCATCTCCGGCCTCCAGCTCAGCCTGTCCGCCGTCTGGACCGAGGCCCGCAAGCGTGGATACGGCCTTGAGGACGTCGTCCGCTGGATGTCCTCCCGCACGGCGCGGCTGGTCGGCCTCGACGATCGCAAGGGAGCCATCGAGGCGGGCCGCGACGCCGACTTCGCGGTCCTCGCGCCCGACGAGACCTTCACCGTGGACCCCGCCGCGCTCCAGCACCGCAACCGGGTCACGGCGTACGCGGGCAAGACCCTCAGCGGCGTCGTCAAGTCCACCTGGCTGCGCGGCGAACGCATCGTGGCTGAGGGCGAGTTCGGTGAGCCGACCGGTCAACTCCTGTCCCGCCGCCACCCATAGTCCCTGCCCCCCGTAGCCCCTGAACGCCCCGCACCCGCAGCGGCCGACCCTCGAAAGGCAGATCGATCATCGTGACGGCGATACCTCACTTCACCGGCGACGCGAACCCCTACGGAGGAGGCGACCCGTACGCGGACTACCGCACCGCCGACTTCCCCTTCACCCAGTACGCCAACCTCGCCGACCGGCAGCTCGGCGCCGGTGTCATCGCCGCCAACGACGAGTTCTTCGCCCAGCGCGAGAACCTTCTGCTGCCCGGGGCCGCCGAGTTCGACCCCGAGCACTTCGGCCACAAGGGCAAGATCATGGACGGCTGGGAGACGCGGCGGCGCCGTGGCGTCTCGGCCGAGCACCCGTGGCCGACGGCCGAGGACCACGACTGGGCGCTGGTCCGGCTGGGCGCGCCCGGTGTGATCCGCGGGATCGTGGTCGACACGGCCCACTTCCGTGGCAACTATCCGCAGGCGGTGTCGGTCGAGGGTGTCTCGGTCGCGGGCTCCCCCTCGCCGGAGGAGCTGCTCGCGGACGACGTGAAGTGGACGACGCTCGTGCCGCGCACGGCGGTCGGCGGGCACGCGGCGAACGGTTTCGCCGTCTCCGTCGAGCAGCGCTTCACGCATCTGCGCGTCAACCAGCACCCCGACGGGGGTGTCGCGCGTCTTCGCGTATACGGCGAGGTCGTGCCCGACCCGAAGTGGCTGTCCGTCCTCGGCACCTTCGACGTCGTCGCCCTGGAGAACGGTGGCCAGGTGGAGGACGCCTCCAACCTCTTCTACTCACCGGCCACGAACACCATTCAGCCGGGGCGCTCCCGAAAGATGGACGACGGCTGGGAGACGCGTCGGCGTCGGGACCAGGGGAACGACTGGATTCGGTACCAGCTCGTGGCGCAGTCCGAGATCCGTGCGATCGAGATCGACACGGCGTATCTGAAGGGCAACTCGGCGGGCTGGGCGTCGGTGTCCGTCAAGAACGGCGACGACGGCGACTGGACCGAGATACTCCCCCGGACCCGCCTCCAGCCCGACACCAACCACCGCTTCACCCTCGCCGCGCCCGCCACCGCCACCCACGCGCGCGTCGACATCTTCCCGGACGGCGGCATCTCCCGACTCCACCTGTTCGGCTCCCTGACCCCGGAGGGCACGTCCCACCTGTCCTCCCGCCACCAGGAACTCGACGGCTGACAAGCGTTCTTCGCCCCCGCCGCCCCTACCCGTCCCATCCCGTTCCTGGGGCTCCGCCCCAGACCCCGTGGGGTTGTGTGTCGGCTGCGGGTGGGTGGGGGTTGCTCGCGCAGTTCCCCGCGCCCCTAACGGCGCGGGGCTGCGCCCCGCGATCCCCCGCCCGCCCCGGGTTGTTTTTAGGGGCGCGGGGAACTGCGCGACCAGCCCCCATGCGCCCGCAGCCAAACGAACCGGGGTGGGCGGGGAATCGGGGCGCAGCCCCGCCGAAGGGGCGCGGGGAACTGCGCAATCTTTTAGGGGGGTCTGGGGGCGCAGCCCCCAGGAACGGGATGGGACGGGTAGGGGCGGCGGGGGCGAAATACAGTCGGCTCTACGCCGCGTGCCCCCCGTCCACCGAAAACTCCGCCCCGGTGACGTACCCCGCCTCCACCCCCGCCAGATAGGCCACCAACGACGCCACGTCATCCACCGCACCGAACCGCCCCAGCGCAGTCATCGAAGCCTGACCCGCCGCATACGGCCCACCCGCCGGATTCATGTCCGTGTCGATCGGCCCGGGATGGACGATGTTCGCGGTGATCCCCCGATCCCCCAGCTCCCGCGCCAGGGCCTTCGTGAGGCCGATCAGGGCGGACTTGCTGGTCGCGTAGAGGGTTCCGCCGGGCCCGGGCACCCGCTGTGTCATGCAGGTGCCGACCGTGATGATCCGGCCACCGCGGTCCATGCGGGAGGCAGCCGCCTGGGACGCGAGGAAGACGCCGCGTACGTTCACGGCCAGGACCCGGTCGACATCGGCGAGGGAGAGACTGTCCAGCGGCGCGAGCACACCTACGCCCACGTTGTTCACGAGGACGTCGAGGCCGCCCAGCTCCTCCACCGCGCGCCGCACGGCACCGGCGGCCTCCTCCGGCTCCGCGGAGTCCGCCCGCAGAGCCACCCCGCGCCGCCCGAGCGCCTCGACGGCGCGTACGACGGCGTCCGCGTCCTCCTTGCCGCGCACATACGTGACGGCCACATCCGCGCCCTCCCGGGCGAGCCGTACCGCCGTCGCCGCCCCGATACCGCGGCTCCCGCCGGTCACCAGGGCCACTTTGCCGTTCATGGTTCGTTGTGAGGTCATGCGTCCATCTCAGCCGCCGCGGCACCGAGATACTGGCGGCGAACGGACACCGAGTTCCGGTGGACCGATGAGTTGCGGGTGCCCATGGGGTCTGCCCTGATGACAGCAGACCCCCCGAAGGAAACAAGGAAGAAGGCACCCGCCATGGGCAAGCTCATCCTCACCAGTTTCGTCACCCTCGACGGCGTCATGCAGGCCCCGGGCGGTCCCGAGGAGGACCCGAGCGGCGGCTTCGAGCACGGCGGCTGGAGCGTTCCTTACGGGGACGAGGACTTCGGACGCTTCATGACCGGCGTCATCTCCCGCGCGGACGCCTTCCTGCTGGGCCGGCGGACGTACGAGATCTTCGCGGGCTACTGGCCGAAAGTCACCGACCCGGCCAACCCGATCGCCTCCCAGCTGAACTCCCTTCCCAAGTACGTCGCTTCGTCGAGCCTCACGCACGCCGACTGGAACGGTACGACGGTGATCGCCGGCGAGCTCGGCAAGGAGGTCACCGCCCTCAAGGAGCGCATCGACGGCGAACTCCAGGTCCACGGCAGCGGTGCCCTGGCCCAGTCCCTGTTCGCGCTCGACCTGGTCGACACCCTGCACCTGCTGAGCTTCCCGGTCGTACTCGGCGCCGGCCGCCGCCTCTTCGGTGAGGGCGCCGTCCCCACCGCGTTCCGGCACGCCGCGGGCAGCATCACGAGCACGGGCGTCGCCCTCCACACGTACGAGCGGGAAGGCCGCCCCACGTACGGGAGCTACTGAGCGCTGCCGGGGAAGTGCGGGCGCGTTCCCGGAACCGCTCAGCCGAAGAAAAGGGTGTAGCCCTCACCCACCCCCGCCTGTACGGTGATCGTCCCCCGTGGGAGCCGCCGACGTCTCCGCGCTGCCTGTCTTGCGACAACCGCTGGAGACCGCTCCCATGTCCTCGATCGCCGTACCCGGCGCGCTCGCGCCCCGCCGTGCCTGGCTCACCGACCTGCCCGTGCTGCTCGTGGCGGTGGTGTGGGGCGCGAGCTATCTCGCCGCCAAGGACATCACCACCGCACGGACGGTGATCGCCGTGCTGGTGCTGCGCTTCGCGATCGTGCTGCCGGTGCTGGTGACGGCGGGATGGCGGTCGCTGCGGGCCCTGACGGCAGCGCAGTGGCGCGGGGCCGGAGTGCTCGGGCTCATCCTGAGCGGGATCTTCCTCCTGGAGACGTACGGCGTCGTCCACACCTCGGCGACCAACGCCGGCCTCATCATCAGCCTCACCATGATCTTCACGCCGCTCGCAGAAGCGGCGGTGACCCGCGTCCGGCCCTCGCGCGCGTTCCTCGCCGCGGCCGGCGTCTCCGTGCTCGGCGTCGTGCTGCTCACCCAGGGCGGCGGCTTCACCCGCCCCTCGCTGGGCGATCTGCTGATGCTCCTCGCGGCCCTCGCCCGGACCGTGCACGTGCTCGCCATGTCCCGTATCAAGTCCGTCCAGGGCGCCGACGCGCTGTCGCTCACCACTGTCCAACTGGGCGCCGCCGTGGCGGTGTTCGCCGTACTGGCCACCGGAGCCGACGCCACGCCGTGGAGCACGGCCGCGGGCTTCGGCGCGCGGGAGTGGGCCGGGCTGCTCTTCCTCTCGGCGTTCTGCACGCTGTTCGCCTTCTTCGTGCAGATGTGGGCGGTACGCCGGACCTCGCCGTCCCGGGTCAGCCTGCTGCTCGGCACCGAGCCTCTGTGGGCCGCCGCCGCGGGGATCGCCCTCGGCGGTGAACGGCTTGGCGCATTGGGGCTGATGGGCGGCGTACTCGTCCTCGCGGGGACCGCGTGGGGGCGTCGGTCGGCAGGTTAACTCCCGGAAAACTCATCGGACTTGGCGGGAGAAAACCCTTACCTTGACATTGACATGCCAGGGTCTACGCGCGTCATTCTATGTCCATGAGATTCCCCCCACGAACCACCCGCATCGGTGCTCTTGTCGCCCTCATGTCCGCCCTGCTCATCGGCGGCACCGCCGTGGTACCGGCCAACGCGGCGGCGACTGCCGTGGGCAGCATCTGTTACAGCGCGCTGCCGTCACAGGCGTACGACACGCTGGACCTGATCGACTCGGGAGGTCCCTTCCCGTACTCGCAGGACGGGGCCGTCTTCCAGAACCGGGAGGGTGTCCTGCCCTCGCAGTCCACCGGCTACTACCACGAGTACACGGTCATCACGCCCGGCTCCTCGACGCGTGGTGCCCGTCGCATCGTGACCGGCAAGAAGACGCAGGAGGACTACTACACCTCGGACCACTACGTCACCTTCAAGCTGATCAACTTCAGCTGCTGATCCGCTGCGATCCGCTTCTGATTGGCTCCTGATCGGCACCTGATCGGATGGTGACCCGCCGGTGGTCCACCGGTGACCGGTCCGCCGGAAGCCCAGGGCGCCCTGAACCAGGGCGACACAACCGAACAGTTCCAGCATCCGCTTCATGTCATGACCCTCGCCCCGCGGCTCCCCCACGTTCATCGGCCGCGGGGTGAGGCATGTCCGGCCGAAGTCGCGGGTCGCCGCGACGGGGCGGGACGAAAGTCTGAAGTGGTGCGACTTTGGTCGGCGATCCCGGTCGCGGGGAGGTGGCGGCGGGTACGGCTGCGTAGATTTGTCGACCGTGAGTGGTGACCATCCGGCGCGTGAGACGGCGTCTTCGGCGGAGGGACTGGCCGGGCGGCCGGTGCCCGCGGGGCAGGCCCTGCCCGGGCGGCGATGGCTGCTGCCCTCGGCCGTGGTCGCCGAGCTGGACCCCGACGCCGAACGCGCGGGCCGGGGCGGGCGGCCGCGCCGCACCGTGCGCGACTGGATCGTCGACTTCGGATGCTTCCTGCTGGCCGTCGTCATCGGGCTGGCGGCCGCGAACACACTGAACCACGACCCGAACACCCCGCACGGTCTCGCCGTCGCCGACCAGTGGCTCGGCGCGCTCGCCTGCGCGGCGGTCTGGCTGCGGCGGCGCCGGCCGCTGGGGCTCGCCGTGGCGATGGTCCCGGTCGGGCTGGTCTCGAACACCGCGGGCGGCGCGGCCATGGTGGCTCTGTTCACGCTCGCCGTGCACCGGCCCTTCAAGTACGTGGGATGGCTCGCCGGTCTCTCGCTCGCGCTGATCCCGCTGTTCTTCTGGCTGCGCCCCGACCCCGACCTGTCGTACGCCGCCGCGGTCGTCGTCACCGCGCTGCTCACCGCGACGGTGGTCGGCTGGGGCATGTTCGTACGGTCCAAGCGCCAGCTCATGCTGAGCCTGCGGGACCGGGCGCGGCGGGCCGAGACCGAGGCGGAGCTGCGGGCCGAGCAGGCGCAGCGGCTCGCCCGTGAGGCCATCGCGCGCGAGATGCACGACGTGCTCGCGCATCGGCTCACCCTGCTGAGCGTGCACGCCGGGGCGCTGGAGTTCCGGCCGGACGCGCCGCGCGAGGAGGTCGCGCGGGCGGCCGGGGTGATCCGGGAGAGCGCGCACGAGGCGTTGCAGGATCTGCGGGAGATCATCGGGGTGTTGCGGGCGGGGGACTCCGACGATGCGGGGCGGCCGCAGCCGACGCTCGGCGGGCTCGACGGGCTGGTCGCCGAGTCGCGCTCGGCCGGTATGAAGGTCGTCCTCGACAACCGTGTCGCCGATCCGGCCGCCGTGCCCGCGTCCGTCGGGCGCACCGCGTACCGGATCGCTCAGGAGGGGCTGACGAACGCGCGTAAGCACGCGCCGGGGGCCGAGGTCACGGTGACGCTTCGCGGGGCGCCCGGGGACGGCCTGACGGTGTCCGTCCACAATCCCGCGCCTCCGGGGGACGTCCCCCATGTTCCCGGGTCGGGGCAGGGGCTCATTGGACTTACGGAGCGGGCGACGTTGGCGGGGGGCTGGTTGGAGCACGGGGCGGAGAAGGACGGGGGGTTTCGGGTGGGGGCGTGGCTGCCGTGGGGTGGGTGACGGGTTTCTTCGCCCCCGCCGCCCCTACCCGTCCCATCCCTTCCTGGGGGCTGCGCCCCCAGACCCCCCTAAAAGATTGCGCCGTTCCCCGCGCCCCTGAACGACGTCTGCGGGCCGGTGGGGGTTGCTCGCGCAGTTCCCCGCGCCCCTTAAGGGGCGCGGGGAACTGCGCAATCTTTTAGGGGCGCGGGGAACTGCGCGACCAGCCCCCACCACCCGCACCCGACACACCACCCATCCCGGGGTCGAAGGGGCAGAGCCCCTGGGGATGGGACGGGTAGGGGCGGCGGGGGCGAGGAACCCGGCGGTGGTTCAGGAGCCGGTGTGCAGGACGACCCGTTTGCCGTGGAGTTCACCGCGTTCCATGCGGTGGTGGACGTCCGCGGCGGTGCTGAGGGGCAGCGGCTCCATGGCGCGGGGGCGCAACAGGCCCCGGGACAGCAGGTCGTTGATGGTGGTCGCCGCCGAGGCGAGTTCCCAGGGGGTGGCGTGGGAGATGGCGAAGCCCCGTACGGAGGCGTCCTTCATGTAGAGGGGGCCGACGGGGAGGACGGGTTCGTCCTTGGCGCCGGCCAGCAGGACGATGCGGCCGCGGTGGGCGAGGAGGGCGACGGCGGAGGTGAGGTCGTTGCGGCCGGAGGTGTCGACGTGGACGTCGACTCCGGCGGGGGCCAACTCCGCGAGGCGGCGGGTGAGGTCCGGGTCGCGGTAGTCCACGACCTCGGCCGCCCCCAGAGTCCGGCAGTAGCCGTGGTCGCGAGCCGCCGCCGTCGCGATCACACGGGCACCCGCGCGCACCGCGAGGACCACCAGCGCGGCACCCACGTTGCCCGCGGCCCCGGCGACCAGGACCGTCTCGCCCGGGCACAGACCGCCGTGGGTGAACAGGGCGAGATACGCGGTGGCGGCCGGGTGGACCACGGCCACCGCGATCTCGGGGGCCACGCCCGGTGGGAGCCGGTAGAGCCGGTCCACCGGCACCACCGCCTGCTCGGCCGCCGCCCCCTGACGGCCGCCGTGGCCGAGGCTGTTGCACCACACCGCGTCGCCGACGGCGAACCCGCCCCCGGCCGACGCGACCGTGCCCACCAGGTCGCGGCCTATGACGAAGGGAAACTCCAGCGGCGTACGGAAGACCCCTGAACGGACAAAGGTGTCCACGGGGTTGACCGTGGTGGCCCGTACGTCGACGAGGACCTCGTCGGGACCCGGCACGGGCGCGGCGAGCTCTCCGTAGCGAATGACGTCGGGTGGGCCGAGCTGTTCGGCATAGGCGGCACGCATGGCCCTGGATTCTTCCACCGGGGGAGGGCGCTCGCGCGAAGCCCGTGCGTTCTTCGTCAAGTCCCGAGTTGCGAGTCTTAAGTCCCTTGGTGGCACTGCCCATTGGACTTGACGGACCCTCACGCGCCCTTTTGCCCGCGCCCTCCAACCGGCGCAGCATTCCGGCATCAGCGGAAAACACCGGGAGTGACAAGACCGTGGGTGACAAGACCGTGAGTGAAAACGTCGTTGAGGAAAGCTCTCTGTTCAAGGTCGCGGCCGACGTGCACATCGACGCCACGCCCTTTCAGGTCTACTCCGTCGTCAGCGACCTCGGCCGCAGCGGCGACTGGAGCGAGGAGTGCGTCGGCGGGGAGTGGGTGGAGGGCGAAGCCGCCACCGTGGGTGCCGTCTTCCGCGGTGACAACCACCGTGACGAGGACGTGGTCGCGTGGGCCCCCGTCGTGCGCGGAGCGTGGAGCACCCGTTCCGAGGTGGTCGCGGCCGAGGCCGGCGTCACCTTCTCCTGGGCGATCCAGGACTCGACGGGGCGGAAGCAGGAGAGCGTCTGGACCTTCGACATCGAGGCCGAGGGCGCCGGCAGCCGACTGGTCCATCACTTCAGGATGGGCGCCCCGACGGAGGGAATCCGGGGGATCACCGCGGAGATGGACGCGGAGCGGAAGCAGGCGTTCTTCGCCGACTGGGGAGCCAAGCTGGAAAAGGATCTGGCGGCGACCGTGGAGCGCATCAAGGACGTCATCGAAAGCGAATTCAAGAGCTGAATTCCGAGCCTGTGAAGCCTGGGTAGGAGAGGGCGAGCACGTGTTGCTGCAACGGATAGGAAACCGGGGAATCCGGCTCGGGACGCTCTTCGAGCGAGCGGCCGCCCGGCACCCCGCGAACATACTGATTCTCGACCATGATCTCGACATCGCGCCCGGCCTCGGCCGCCGCGCCACGGTCGCCGAAGTCGCCGACCTGGTCGACGACTTCGCGTCCCGGCTGTGGGCGGCACGGGTCAGGCCCGGCGACCGCGTGGTCATCTACAAGTCCGACGGATTCGACATCACCCTGCTGGCGTGTGCCACGGCCCGTGTCGGCGCCGTACCGGTGCTGCTGTCGCCCAAGCTCGACGGGGAGACGGTCACCGAGCTGGTGCGGCGCACCGACCGGCCGTATCTCGTGACCGACCAGGCGAAGCTGGAGCAGGAGCTGCCCGGCTCGGTGGTCGGGCTGGCGTCCGGAGTGCTGCTGACCTCCGGCAGCCACCCTGCCGCCACCGCGCTGAGCGAGTTCGAGGGAGTCGAGCGCGTCGCCGCGGTGACCATGCCGCCCGAGCACCCGGCGCTCATCACGCACACGTCGGGCACCACCGGCACACCGAAGCTCGCCGTGCACACCGGGCGGACCCTGCAAGCGCGTTACCGGCCGCAGGCCTCCGTCGTCACGCCCCTCGTCCGGGGGCGCGAGACGATCGCCATGCATGTGTCGTTCGTGCACTCCCGGCTGTTCACGGCGCTCGCGATCTCACTGCATCGCGGATTTCCCATCGTCGTACTCGCCGATTCCGACCCCGCTCATGTCGGGGAGCTTTTCGCGCGGCTGCGGCCCGGAATTCTGGAGGCTCACCCCAACTCCTTCATGAAATGGGAGGAGTTGGCGGACGATCCGCGCCGGCCCCTGTCCAACGTCAAGCTCTACAGCAGTACGTTCGACGCCATCCATCCGCGGACCGTACAGCGGCTGCTGGGTGCGACGGACCGCCGGGCGCCCGTCTTCGGGCAGCTGTACGGGCAGAGCGAGATCGGGCCGGCCGTCGCGCGCTCCTTCAGCAGGCGGCGGGCCGCCGAGGCCGACGGGCGCTGTGTGGGGATGCCCTTCCCCGGTATGACGGACGTACGGGTCGTCAGCCGCAACGGGCAGCCGCCGTCCAAGGACAACCCGGGGTTCATCGAGGTGAAGAGCGACGGCCGCATCGTCACCTATCTCGGCGAACAGGCGCGTTACGACAAGCAGTTGTCGGAGGGCGGCTGGTGGCGCATGGGAGACGTGGGCTACCGCACCAAGTGGGGCTGTCTGCATCTGCTGGACCGCGAGGTCGACGTCATCGAGGGCTTCGGCTCCACGCTGGCCGCCGAGGACCGGCTGTTCGCCCGGCTCGACGACCTCGCCGAGGTCATCATCATCCCCGGCGCGGACGGCAGGGCCGTACCCGTGGTGTGCACCAAGGACGACGTACCGCTGGATCTCCAAGCGTGGCGGGCCGCGGCCGAGGGGCTGCCGCCCATGGCCGATCCCGTGCAGTGGCGGCTCGCCGATCTGCCGCAGACGGCCACCACGAAGATCAAGCGCCTGGAACTGGCCCGCGTGCTCACGAACCAAGGTGGGTGACGACATGATCAGGACAGTCATCACCGGCGGAGGCATCGGCGGGCTCGCCACCGCGCTCGCCCTGGCACAGCGCGGCCATCGGGCCGTCGTCCTGGAGCGGGCCCCGGAGTTCGCCGAGATCGGCGCCGGCATCCAGCTGGCGCCCAACGGAATCCACGCCCTGGACCGGCTGGGCGTCGGCGGCGCGGCGCGCGCCCTGGCCGTCCGCATGGACGAACTGCGGTTCATGGACGGCGTGAGCGGCGAGCACGTGACCAGCCTGCCGCTCACCGAGGAGTACCGGCGCAGGTTCCGCAACCCCTATGTCGTCGTGCACCGGGCCGAGCTGCACGCCCTGCTGCTCGGCGCGTGCCGGGCCTTCGACACCATCGAACTGCGCGGCGGCAGCGCCGTCACCGGCTATGAGCAGAGCCGTACGAGCGCCTCTGCCGTGCTGGAAAGCGGTGAACGGGTCTCGGGCGACGCGCTGATCGGCGCCGACGGAATCAACTCCGCCGTCCGCGCACAGCTTGTCGGCGACGGCGACCCGCGTGTCTCCGGGATCACCGTGTACCGCGCGGTCATCCCCATGGAGCGGGTGCCCGAGGAACTGCGCCGCAACACCTCCGTGGTGTGGTGGACGGGCCCCGGCTGCCACTTCGTGCACTACCCGATCGCCGGCGGCAAGCACCTCAACCTCGCGGGCAGCAAGGACGACGGCGGTACCCGGGCCTTCGCGGGCGTGCCCGCCGAAAAGGCCCACGTACGACGGCAGTTCGGCGCCCTCGGGCCGGACGCGCAGCGTCTCGTCGAGCTGGGCGAGGGCTGGCGGTCCTGGATGCTCGTGGACCGCGACCCGGTCGACACCTGGACCGACGGCCGCGTCACGCTCCTCGGCGACGCCGCCCACCCGATGCTGCACTACGCGGCCCAGGGCGCCTGCCAGGCCCTCGAAGACGCCGTCCACCTCGGCGACCTGCTGGAGGAGGGCAGCGGGGACGACGTGTCCCAGCGCTTCGAGAAGTACACCGCCGACCGCCGGGAGCGCACCGCCGCGATCCAGCTCGCCGCGCGCGAGAGCACCCGGCTGTGGCACCCCGCGGGCGGTGCCGCGCTCGCCAGGAACGCACTCCTGTCCAAGCTCACCCCCGGCCAACTGCACGACCAAGTGGCCTGGATGCACGGTGCCCGGGACTTCGGCGCGACCACACCCGCACCGGCCTACCTCTCAACCCACCCGAATCTGAATGGAGTTCAGGAATGAGCAGCAGCCGTCTCCAGGTCGCCATCGTGGGCGCCGGACCGCGCGGTCTGTCCGTACTGGAGCGCCTGTGCGCGGGCGAGCGCAAGCGGCCCACGCACACGGACGTCACCCTGCATGTCGTGGACCCGTCCCCGGCCGGTGCCGGAGCGGTCTGGCGCGCCCAGCAGTCCCGGCATCTGCTCACCAACACGGTGGCCTCGCAGATCACCGTCTACACGGACGACAGCGCGCAGATCGAGGGCCCCATCGAGCCGGGGCCGAGCCTGTACGAATGGGCCCAGGGCCTGTCCCTGCTCGGCCAGTTCGGCGGCTACGACAACGACACCCTTGAGGAGGCCGAACGCCTCGGCCCCGACTCGTACCCCAGCCGCGCCTTCTACGGCCGCTATCTGCACGACGCGTTCAAGCGGGTCGTCGCCCGCGCCCCGAAGCACGTCACCGTGACGGTGCACTCCTCCCGCGCGGTGGCCATGGCCGACACGCACGGCGTCCCCGGCGGTCCGCAGGGCCTGCGCCTGGAGGACGGCACCCGGCTGAACCAGCTGGACGCGATCATCCTGGCGCAGGGTCACCTGCCGGCGCGCCTCACCCCGCGCGAGGCCCGCACCGCGAGCCTGGCCCGGATCCACTACCTGACCTACATCACGCCCTGCAACCCGGCCGACGCCGATCTCAGTTCCATCGCCCCCGGCCAGAACGTCCTGATCCGCGGACTCGGCCTCAACTTCTTCGACCACATGGCCCTCTTCACCCTGGGCCGCGGCGGCAGCTTCGCCGAGGAGGACGGCAAGCTCGTCTACCATCCCTCGGGCCGCGAGCCCAAGCTGTACGCCTTCTCGCGGCGCGGCGTCCCGTACCACGCGCGCGGCGAGAACGAGAAGGGCGCGTACGGGCGTTACTACCCGAAGCTGCTCACCGGCCAGTACATCGAGGACCTGCGCAAGCGCTCCGAGGACGGCGAACGCGTCAACTTCACCGCCGACCTGTGGCCGTACATCTCCCGTGAGGTGGAGAGCGTCTACTACGGAACGCTGCTCTCCGCGAAGGGCCGCGACGCCGACCGCGAGGCACTGGTGAGCGCCTACCTTGCCCTGGGGGAGGGCGAGAGCCCGGACGCGCTGCTCGACTCGTACGGCATCGACAGCGGTGAGCGCTGGGACTGGGAGAAGCTCTCCCGGCCGTACGGCAAGCGGAAGTTCGCCGACCGCGAGGACTTCCAGGAGTGGCTGGTCGGCTATCTGCGCCAGGACGTGGTGGAGGCCCGTTCGGGCAACGTCAGCGGACCGCTCAAGGCGGCCCTCGACGTCCTGCGCGACCTGCGCAACGAGATCCGGCTCGCCGTCGACCACGGCGGCCTGGAGGGCAACTCGCACCGCGACGACCTGGAGGGCTGGTACACGCCCCTCAACGCCTTCCTCTCCATCGGCCCGCCCGCCGCCCGCATCGAGCAGATGGTCGCGCTCATCGAGGCCGGCGTCCTGGAGATCACCGGTCCTGGCACCCAGGTCCGCCTGGACACCCTCAACCAGGTCTTCGTCGCCGACTCGACCGCCGTACCCGGTAAGCCGATCCGCGCCACCGCACTGATCGAGGCACGGCTGCCCGAGCCCGACATCCGGCGCACCGACGACCCGCTGCTCAGCCACCTGATCAACACCGAGCAGGCGGGCCCGTTCCGGATCGACGGCTCCTGCGGCACGAGTTACGAGACCGGCGGGCTCGCCGTCACCGAGCGGCCCAACCGGCTCCTCGACGCCCGCGGGAGGGCGCACCCGCGCCGGTTCGCCTACGGCGTGCCCACCGAGTCCGTGCACTGGGTGACCGCGGCCGGTATCCGGCCCGGCGTCGACTCGGTGACCCTGGGCGACTCCGACGCGATCGCCCGCGCCGTCCTCGGACTGCCCCCGGCCGCCCAGGTCCCCGCCGGTGTACGGCCGGTGACCGACGACACCGATCTGACAGGAGTGATCGTGTGACCCACCCACTGGACGCACACGTGGACCCGGACGTGCTCACCGACTCGGGTCTGCTGTCCCCCGTGCGTGCCGGTACCCCCGTCGAGGCGGCCGTCTGCGACCGGGCATGGCTTCAGGCCATGCTCGACGCGGAGGCCGCCTTGGCCCGTGCCCAGGCACGGCTCGGGACGGTGCCGAAGCCCGCGGCGGACATCATCACCCGGGCGGCACGCGCCGACCGCTTCGACGCCCGCGCCCTCGCGCTCGCCTCCCGGGAGACCGCCAACCCCGTGGTCGGCCTGGTCCAGGCGCTCACCCGGGCCGTCGCGGCCCAGGACGAGGGCGCGGCGGAGTACGTACACCGGGGCTCCACCAGCCAGGACGTCCTGGACACCGGGGCGATGCTGGTCACCGCCAGGGCGCTGCGACTGCTGCGCACCGACCTGACCCGGATCGCCGACGCGCTGGGCGCCCTGGCCCTGGAGCACCGCGACACCCTGATGGCGGGCCGCACGCTGGCCCTCCAGGCGGTGCCGACGACCTTCGGGCTCAAGGCGGCGGGCTGGCGCGAGCTGGTCCTCGACGCCGTACGGCGGGTCGAGCGGGTGCTCGACGGGGGGCTGCCGGTGTCGCTGGGGGGCGCCGCGGGGACCCTGGCGGGATATCTGGAGTACGCGGCGATCGCCGGCGCGGAGGGCATGGGCGGTGACCTGTCCCTGGACGGTGACGTAGGTGTGGACGGCGTGGACGGCGTGGGCGGCGAGGCCGGGAACGCGGGCGACTATCTCGACCGGCTCGTCGAGGCGTTCGCCGCCGAGACGGGGCTCGCGCCGGCCGTACTGCCCTGGCACGCGCTGCGCACGCCGATCGCGGACGTCGCCTCGGTACTGGCCTTCACGGCCGGTGCGCTGGGGAAGATCGCGGTGGACGTGCAGTCGCTGACCCGGACCGAGGTCGGCGAGGTCACCGAGCCGACGGTGGCCGGCCGTGGCAGTTCGTCGGCGATGCCGCACAAACGCAACCCGGTGCTCGCCACGCTGATGCGTGCCGCCGCGCTCCAAGTCCCGGTGATGGCCGCCGGTTTGACGCAGTGTCTGCTCTCTGAGGACGAGCGTTCCGCCGGTGCCTGGCATGCCGAGTGGCAGCTTCTGCGGGAGTGCCTGCGGCTGGTGGGCGGCTCTGCCCATACGGCTGTGGAGCTGGCCGAGGGGCTGGTGGTCAACCCCTGGCGCATGCGGGAGAACCTTGCGCACAGTGGGGCTCAGATCGTGTCCGAGCGCATCGCTGCCGTGCTTGCGCCGTGGTTGGGCAAGGTGCGGGCGAAGCAGGTGCTGAGCGATGCGGTGGGTGTTGTGCGTGAGAGTGGGCGGGGGTTGCCCGAGGTGCTTGCGGAGGAGCCCTCGGTTGCTCGGCTCCTCAGTGCCGCGGAGTTGGTGGTGCTGTGTGATCCGGCCGGGTACACGGGGGGTGCGGGCCCTCTGGTCGACCGGGCGCTGCGTTTGCGGGCCGCGTAGACCGAGTTCGTACGGAGCGATGGATCCGCTCTTCCCGGTGCGCCGGGGGAGCGGATCCTTTTTGTTCGCCCCCGCCGCCCCTACCCGTCCCATCCCCAGGGGCTCTGCCCCTTCGACCCCGTTCGGTTGTGTGTCGGGTGCGGGTGGGTGGGGGCTGGGCGCGCAGTTCCCCGCGCCCCTGAACAACTGCCGGTCCGCCCCGGGTGCTTTTAAAAGGCGCGGGGAACTGCGCGAGCAACCCCCACCGGCCCGCAGACGACGAACTACCCCGTCTTTCGGGGGGTCTGGGGGCGCAGCCCCCAGGGATGGGACGGGTAGGGGCGGCGGGGGCGAAAGAAGCCCCGGCCCCCCTGGGGGAAGGGGGCCGGGGCTTGTGGGGACGGGGTCAGATGGTCTGGAGGGGGGCGTGGAGGTGGTGGATCAGGGAGGCGAGGACGGTGGGGCCGTTCTGGGTGAGGACCGACTCCGGGTGGAACTGCATGGAGGCGAAGCCGGGGCCACGCAGGGCGTGGACCTCGCGGTTGCCGGGGTCCCGGCAGACCTCCACCACGCCCACGCCCGGCACGTCGACCGTGTCCGCGGCACTGCGCGCGGCGAACGTGTTGTAGAAGCCGACCCGTTCGTGCCGGCCGAAGAGGTCGATCTCGCGCTGCACTCCTTGGTTCGGCACGGCACGGCGGTTGAGGTCGAGCCCCAGTTCCAGGCTGAGGACCTGGTGACTGAGGCAGACCGCGAGGAACGGCTTGCGCGTGTCCAGCAGCTCACGGACGGCCGAGTGCAGATGGGCGATCTTGGGGAGGGTGAGGTCGCGCGGGTCGCCCGGGCCCGGGCCCATGACGACGAGGTCGTAGTCGTCGAAGGAGTACGGCTCGTCGAACCGACGGACCGTCACCAGCAGGCCCATGGAGCGCAGTTGGTGGGCGATCATGGCGGTGAAGGTGTCCTCGGCGTCCACGACCAGGACCCTGCGGGCGTCCGCCACCGGCGCCCGCCGGTCGCCCTCGGCCAGCCAGAACCCCGCGATCGTCGCGTTCCGTGCGGCCAACGCCCCCCGCACGCTGGGGTGTTCGGCGAACCGCGTCGGCTCCTCCGTGCCGAGCGCCGCGAGCAGGCCGGCCGCCTTCGCGCGCGTCTCGGCGACCTCGGAGTCCGGGTCGGAGTGGCGTACGAGCGTGGCGCCCACGCCGATGCTCAGACGGCCCTCGGCGGAGATGTCGGCCGTACGGATCAGGATCGAGGAGTCCAGGGTCCGCCCGCCCTGCGCGTCGTGGCCGATCAGGGCGAGGACACCGCTGTAGTAGCCGCGGCCGTGCGGCTCGTGACGGCGGATGACGCGCGCCGCGCTCTCCAGGGGAGAGCCCGTGACCGTCGGCGCGAACAGTGTCTCGCGCAGGATCTCGCGCGGATCGTGGTCCGTCTCGCCCTCGATGAAGTACTCGGTGTGCGCGAGCCGCGCCATCTCCCGCAGATACGGGCCGACCACCCGGCCGCCCGTCTCGCAGATCCGGGCCATCATCTTGAGTTCCTCGTCGACGACCATGTACAGCTCGTCGGCCTCCTTGCGGTCGGCGAGGAAGTCCATGACGTCGGGGAGGGTCGGGCCGGCGGCGGGATAGCGGTACGTGCCGCTGATCGGGTTCATGACCGCCGTACCGCCGTGCACGCTGATGTGCCGCTCGGGGCTCGCCCCCACGAGGGTGCGGGTCCCGGTGTGCACGAGGAAGGTCCAGTACGCGCCGGACTCCTGTTCCATCAGCCGGCGGAACAGCGTCAGCGCGCTCGCCGGCGAGTAGCCGGTGATGTCGGCGGTGAACGACCGCTTGATGACGAAGTTCGCGCCCTCGCCCTCGCCGATCTCCTCCTTGATGATCCGGCGGACCGTGTCCGCGTAGGTCGCGTCGTCGATGTCGAAGTGGCCGCCGGCCAGCCGGATCGGCACATCGGGGACGCGCGCCAATACGTCCGCCACCGGCAGGGTCTGCTGCCCGGTGACCGTCATGGCCAGCAGCGGCGTCCCGTCGTCGGCGACGTCGTATCCGCGCTCCTCGATCTGCCGGTACGGGACCAGCGCCAGCACCTGGTGACCGGGCGCGGAGGCGGCGGGGAGCGGAATGCCGGCCAGGGTCCCCGGCTCGTGCACGTCGCCGACGAGGATCTCCAGTGCGGAGCGGCCGGTGGCGGCGGGCCGGTGCAGCAGGGCGTACGCGGGCGTGTGCCCGGACAGCACCTGGTCGAGCAGGTCGCGCGGGGCGCCGGTCATGCGAAGACCTCCTTTGCGGGGATGACGACGGCACAGCGCTGGGCCGCGTAGTGGAGTGCGGTGCGATGGTCCTTCGCCGAGAAGTCGGCGACCGCGTCGGCGACGACGAAGGGCTGGATGTCGTGCGAGAACGCCTCGGTCGCGGTGATCAGCACGCCGACGTGCGCGTACACACCGCAGATGATCAGCTGGTCGCGGCCCGCGGAACGCATCCGCTCCAGCAGGTCCGTACGGAAGAAGGCGCTGTAGCGCCACTTGGTGAGCAGCCAGTCGCCCTCCCGGGGCGCGAGCGGCTCGACGACCTCGCGGTCGACGGGGTCCACCCGCATGCCCGGGCCCCAGAAGTCGGCGAGCAGACCGCGCTGTCCGGCGGACATCCCTCCGGGCTGGGCGGTGTACGCGACCGGCACGCCGAGCTCGGCGCAGCGGTCCCGCAACAGCGCGGCGTTGCTGACGAGTTCGTCGCCCGGCCCCTGGTCGGGCAGGGGTTTGAGGAAGTAGCGCTGCATGTCGTGGACGAGCAGCACCGCGCGCTCCGGGTCCGCCGCCCAGGCCGCCGCGTTGGGCGGCAGCTCGCCCGGGGAGGGCATCGCGTACGGCTCGATGGTGGGTATGCCGGCCATGGAAGTCCCTTCGGATATACGTGAGTTCGGGCGGCCCCTGGGTGAGGTCAGGCGCCCAGCGACGCGCCGCCGTCGACGGTGAGCATGTGCAGGGTGATGTGCGCGGCGCGGTCCGAGAGCAGGAAGACCACGGCGTCGGCGATGTGCGAGGGCTGCGCGATCCGGCCCAGCGGAATGCCCACGCGGAAGGCGTCGGCGCGGCCTTCGACGGTGCCGCGCGGGCCCGACTCGTCGTGCCACATCGAGCTGAGCATCGGGGTGTCAGTGGAGCCGGGCGCCACGATGTTGCAGCGGATGCCGTGCTTGGCCACCTCCAGGCCCAGGCTCCGGGTGAACATGGTGGCCGCCGCCTTGGACGCTGCGTACGCGGCCATCTCGGTGCGCGGGGTCGCCGCGGCGTTCGAGGAGACCGTGACGATCGCCCCGCGGCCACGCGCCGCCATACGGTCGACGACCGCGCGGCTGACGTGGAAGACGCCGTTCACATTGACCGCGAACGTGGTCTGCCAGTCCTCGTCGGTGAAGGTCCGCACCTCGCCGAGGCGCAGCACGCCTGCCGCGTTGACCAGGTACTCCACCGGGCCGAGGCGTCGTTCGACGGCGTCGACGGTCGCCTCGACCGCCGCGCCGCTGCTGACGTCGGTGGCGAACGCCTCGGCGCGCAGCCCGTCCGCGGTGAGCTTCTCCACGGACTCGCGCAGTGCTTCGGCGTTGTGGTCGACGGCCGCGACGAGCACGCCTTGCTCGGCGAGCGCACGGCTCACGGCGGCTCCTATACCGCCTGCCGCGCCCGTGACGAGGGCGACCTTGTTCTCCCATTCCTGATGGTTCTGTACGTGCTCCATGTGCTCCATGTGCGGGACCTCCCTGGTCCAGTCATCCGCGCCAGGCCGAGACCACGGAGGCGGCCTGGACCGGGTTGAGCCGCGGGTCGCAGAAACTCGTGTACTTGTCGCCCACGTGAGCGATGTCGGCCACGCCCGTGACGCACTCCGTGACGTGGTCCGGAGTCGTCTCCAGATGCAGTCCGCCGGCGATCCCGCCGGAGGTCCGCACCGCGCACTGGAAGCCCTCGACCTCGCGGACGACGGTCTCCACGAAGCGGGTCTTGAGCCCGTCGGGGGCTGTCACGGTGTTGCCGTGCATGGGATCGGTGAGCCAGATGACCGGGTGACCGGCGGCGCGTACCGCCCACACCAGCGACGGCAGCCGCTCGGAGACCAGGTCGGCCCCCATGCGGGCGATGAGCGTCAGCCGCCCGGGCTTCCGCTCCGGGTCGAGCTTCTCGCACAGGGTCAGCAGATCGCGTACGGACATATTGGGCCCGACCTTGCAGGCCACCGGGTTGACGACCTGGGACAGCAGGGCGACATGGGCGCCGTCCGGCTGCCGGGTGCGCTCGCCGATCCACGGCCAGTGGGTCGAGGTCAGCAGCAGCCCGCCCTCCTCGTCCCGGCGGACCATGGGGAGTTCGTAGTCCAGCAGCAGCGCCTCGTGGCTGGTGAACACCGGCGGGCAGATCACGGAGGGGCGGCCGTCGTCCAGCCATCCGAGATGCCGTACGGCCTCCTGGGCGGCCGCGTAGCCGTCCAGCAGGCGACGCGGGTCGGGCCGGCGGAGCTCCGGGTCGGGCTCCGGGCTGTTGACCATGTGCCCCCGGTAGACGGGGAGTTCGGTGCCTCCGATCACTTCGGTGGGCCGGGAGCGGGGCTTGGCGAACTGGCCTGCCATGCGGCCGACCCGGACCACGGGTGTATGGGTGATCATCTTCAGGGTGCCGGCGAGCACGTCCAGCAGACCGGCCTTGCGGGCGACATAGCCCGCGGTGCATTCGGTGGGGTCCTCGGCACAGTCACCGGCCTGGACCACATGGGCCTCGCCGATGGCCACCCGCGCGAGCAGTTCGCGCAGGGCCAGTACGTCGTCGAGGCCGACGAGTGCCTGACTGTTCGTCAACTCCCCTCTGACCGAACGGATCAATTCTGTCCTGTCCCAATCCGGCTGCTGCAGGGCAGTCCGCGATCGGACACTGGGCAGATCAATGTCCACGGTTGTCTCCAAGAGTTTTTCTTCGAGCTCCTTTGTGCCAAAGAGTGCGATGCCGGCGGGAATCGGCCAACGACGCATCGCTGAGTACGTCAGGTGGGGCACATGTCCATCAGGTCGCGACGACGTTTCAACGGGCCTTCACCACCGGCGAGTTGACATTGTGTGCGGAGAGATTCCGCGCAGTGCGCCAGGACCGCGCATGCTGGTCCGTCGTCCTCGATCGCGACGCCGGGAGGGGTTATGCGGGGCGGAATTCTGCGTCGTCTTGTTTCGGAGGGCGTTTCCCCTTGGCTGAATGGATTTCACCGGGGATTTCTGCAGGCGCGGCGGCCGGCGGAACTGGCCGCACTGGAAGGTGTGCGTGGCATGACCGCACAGCCCGCCCTGCTTGCCGCCGCCCTCTCCGTCGACACCGCCTACCACCGGCAACTGGCCCAACTTGCCGGAGAGGGCACGGGTGTTGGCGAGGCGCTGCGGGCTCTCCAGGTCCAGGACATCCGCCGGGCCTGCGACGACCTCGGTCCTGCCTACGAGGCCACGCGCCGGCATGAGGGCCTTGTCTCCATGGACCTGGATCCGGGGCTCGTCCACGACGCCGACGCCACGGTCGCCGAGGCGCGCTCGCTGGTCGCGGCCGTCGCCCGGCCGAACGCGCTGGTGAAGATCCCGGCCACCGTCGAAGGGGTGGCCGCCATCAGGGACTGTGTCGGCCGGGGCATCGGCGTGCACGCCACCGAGCTCTACACGGCCCGGCGCCACATCGAGGTCATGGACGCGTACTGCGGCGGACTCGAGATCGCCCGCCGCGCCGGGCGGCCCCTGCATGTCATCGCCTCGCTGGCCTCCACGCCGGTGAGCCGCATCGACACCGAATGCGACGCCCGACTGGCCGAGTTGGGTACCTCGGAAGCCGGCGCGCTGCGCGGCGAGATGGCCCTTACCCTCGCCCGGCTGATGTACCAGCAGTACGACGAGCAGCTGGGCGGCGCCCGCTGGCGGGCCCTCGCCGCCGCCGGCGCCCGGCCGCAGCGCCTGATGTGGACGGTGGACGGCCCGCACACCTCTGACCAGGCCGGATACGCGGCCCGGCTGGTGGGCTGGCACACCGCCCTGGCCCTGCCGCTGCGCGCTCTGCTCGCCGCCGACCGCTGGGGAACGCCGCGCGGGGACACACTCGGAGGCCGGCAGCGGGACGCCCGGCGCGTGTTGGACGAATTCGAACGGACCGGCCTACGCTTCGAGGCGGTCGCCGGGAGGCTCGCGGCACATGGCGAGAAACGGTTGGTCCGCTCGTGGGAGGCGCTCCGAGGGACGGTGGGCACCCAACTGCGGCTGCGCGCCGGCCGGTAGCGACGTACGACAGCACACGCGCGGGGGAGCGGGAGGCAGTGTGTCCCAGGAGCCGACGCGGGACGCCAGTTCCGCCGTACTCGAACTGCTGGCGGCGGGAGCCCCCGCCGACCGGCTCACCTCGCTCGTGGACGAGGCCAGACACCGCGGTGCGGACGCCGCGGAGCTCGCGGAGCTGGAGCGCGCCGCCCGGCTCGGCCTGAGCATCTCCTCGCGCTGGGAGCGTCACCGGCAGCGGGAGAGCGGCCTGTCCACGCTCCTTGAGGCCGCCCGCGACCTCGGCGCCGTCCACCAGCCGGAGAGCGCGCTCGTCCAGGCGATCGCCCGGCGGGCGCGGCTGCTGCTCGGGCTCGACATGGCGTACGTCTGCTTTCCCGACGAAGGCGGCCAGGCCGACGAGGGCGGTCAGCTCGGACAAGGGGGTCCGGTGGGCCAAGGGGGTCCGGTCGGCCGGGACGGTCAGGGTGCGGCGCAGGTCCGTGTCGGTGCCTCCGACGGGCGGATCGCGACGCTAGACGTGGGCCTGACCCTGCCGGTCTGCCAGGGACCCGGGAGCATGGCGATGACGGACCCGGTGCCGTTCTGGACCGCCGACTACCTCACCGACGAGCGGATCGAGCGCAGTGCCGTCGTCGACGAGGTGATCAGGGCCGAGGGGCTGCACACCGTGATGGCGGTGCCGCTGAACCGCCAGACCCGGCCCTTCGGCGTGCTGCACATCGCCGCGCGGAGCGTACGGCACTTCACCGCGGACGAGGTGGCGCTGATGAGCGCGTACGGCGAACTGGCCGGCGCCACCGTGGAGCGGGCCCGGCTCCTCGACCGGTCAGCGGCCCTGCGGGAGTCCGGGGACGCGCACGCGAAAATGCTCCAACTGGTGCTCGGCGGAGGCGACTTGAACGAGGTGGCGGAGGAGACCAGCAAGCTCCTCGACGGCGCCGTACGGATCTGCGGCTCCGACGGCGTGGTGCTCGCCACCGCCGGCGAGGTGCCGGAGGTCGAGTGGGAGCACGCGGCGGCGGGCGCCCTGGACGCCCACGGCGCCTGTCACCCCGTACCGCTGGACGAGGACGACATGTGGGCCGCGCCGATCTGCACCGGCACCGTCGACCTCGGCACCGTCCTGGTGCACCCCAACAGGCCACTCACCGACAACGGTGTCCAGCTGCTGGGCTTCGCGACCCAGGCCATGGCCGTGCTGCTGCTCCTGGAGAACAGCAGGGCGGCGATCGCCGAGGGCCAGGTGCGCGACGATCTGCTCGACGAGCTGCTCACCCATCCCGACCTGTCGCCGAAGAAGATACGGACCCGGGCCCGCAGGCTCGGCGTCGAACTGGACGGCCCGCATGTGGTCGTCGTCGCCCGGCCGGAGGAGGAGACACCGGCGAGGGCCTCGGTGTGGGCGGCCTCGTACGCGTACCGCAAGAGCGGTCTGAAGAGCATGCGGCACGGAACGGCGGTGTTCCTGCTGCCGGGCACCGACCCCGGCGCGGCGGCCCGCGCGCTGTCCGGCGAGCTCGCGCCGCTGCTGGGGCATCCGGTGACGGTGGCCGCCTCGGGGCCCGTCGCGGACCCCGGCGGAGTGCGGCACGGCTACCAGGAGGCGGTGCGCTGCCTGGAGGCGATGACGGCGCTCGGCGCGGTGGGCCGGGCGGGCTCGGCGGGCGAACTCGGCTTCCTCGGGCTGCTGTTGTCCGAAAGCCATGACGCCGAAGGCTATATCGAGTCCGTCCTCGGACCGCTTCTCGCCTACGACGAGCAGCGGCTCTCCGAGCTGACCCAGACGCTGGAGGCGTTCTTCGAGGCGGGTGCCAGTCCCACGTACGCCGCGCGGCGGTTGCACGTCCATCCGAACACGGTCGCCCGGCGGCTGGAGCGGATCAGTGAACTGGTCGGCCACGACTGGCAGCAGCCCGGGCGAGCGCTCGAAGTACAGCTGGCGCTACGGCTGTTCAGGATCCGGAGCCACCTGGTGGGCCGTGAACCCGAGGCCTAGGCAGCGCGCTGTATGCCGGTGCCGGTCCGCAGTTCCTCGTCGTACGTCCCGTACGTCCCGTCGAGTGCCGCGACGGCATGGGCGGCCGAGGCGAGCGTGGCGTGCCGGTGCCAGCCGTTGAAGGAGCGGCCCGCGTAGTCGCGGAGGCCCACCTGCTCGGAGATCTCCGAGAAGTCACGGTCGACCCGGCCGATGAGCCTGCTCAGCCGCAGCAGGGCGACGGGGCTCAGGTCCACCAGGTCGGTCAGCCACAGCTCGCTCGGCCACGCCTTTCCGCTGTCGCCGATACCGATGAGGAGCATGTCGCCGCCGCCGCGCATGCCGGGGGCGCGGGAGGCGCCACGGATCCGTACGGCGGCCACCAGGCTGGTGCGCATGGCGTGTTCGGGGCTGTGGTCGCGCCACACCGCCGGGCGGCGAAGCAGCTTGGCGGCGGCCATGATCTGCTGGGCGGGCAGCGCCTCCGGCGTCGCGCGGCCGATCTGCGCGGGGTCCGCCGGGGTCAGCCGCAGCGAGCCGCTGATCCGGATCAGGTGCCGTAGCCCGGAGGACCGGAAGCGGCGCACCACGGACATGGCGTCCATGTCACGGGCGTCCATCACCACCGGCCGGGCGGGCAGCCCCCAGTCCCGTACGGCGAGCATGGCCTCGACCGCCGACTCCTCGGGGGACTCCTCGCGCACGCTGTCCGGGATGGCGGCCTGCCGCCGGCGGAGTCCGTTGTCCAGCCAGTCCTGCGGGATGTCCAGCCGCCAGTTGACCGGAACGCTGGTCTCCTGAGCGGCCGCCCACACGCCCACGGCCTGCTGCACGCCCCGGATCTGGCCGAGCTCGGGGACATAACGCCGATACACGCCCACCGAGTTGTCGCCCGCCTTGGGGATCACCATCGTGCGGATCACATAGGCCTCCGGGGCCACGGTGCGCGCGACGTACTGGGCGAGCGCCTCACGGACCGGCATCCAGTGCCAGGTTGAACTGGAAACGAAGTGATGCAGGCTCTGCTCCCGGGCCGAACCGCCGGTCGGCGCCGCCATGTTGCGGATCGACTTGCGGCCCTCGGTCGCAAGGAGGCCACGGATGTACTCCTCGCCCTTCCTGCGCTGGTCGCTGCGCGGGAAGGTGGTGAACAACGTGGACGAGAGTTCAGTGCCGCTCATCGCGAGTTCGGTGCCGGTCATCGGAATCCCACCTCGGTTCGGAGTCGCTCGGTTGAGCTGGCTCCACAGTGCGCGGCACTCAGTGCCACGCCCAGGTGGTCCCGTCACACGGTTGGGACGAGTGATGGTGGCCGCGCAACCGTCGCGGCCGGAGGTGGTGGCGCGGCCACCACGAGGGTCGGCCGGGTGGTGGCCGGACCACCGCGCACGGGCCCGTCGTGGCGCTCGAAGGGGTGTCGAACGCGGTGGCAATTCCCGCCCGAATGCCTCTCACATGAGCTTCGCGGCACCCGAGTTGACGAGGTCCGACCTGAATTTACAAGGCATTTGACAGGATTCGACACCGCGGGGTTCCATCTCGAACGGAGAGGCACGGAAAGGCTTCGACTAGCGGGGAGGCCTGCATGCCTGGGGCGACGAGCGAGACCGTGGCCGTCATGTTGGCCGGCGGGCGCGGGGAACGAGCGAAGCCGATCACCTTGGAATCGGCCGACTACATCCGCAGCAAGGCGGTCATCCCGTTCCTCGGGCGCCGTCTCGTCGAATGGGTCGTGGAACTCTGCAAGGACCAGGGCATACGGCGCTTCTACGTGATCGCCCAGGGCCTGGAGAACCGCAGCCAGATCAAGCTGCTGCTCGGCCACGGCCAGCGCCACGGCGTGGAGATCAGCTACTCGCGGGCCGGCTTCGACCCGTACAACGTGGGCTCGGGCTCGGCCTTCCTGCACAACCTCGAACAGTGGAAGCTGACCGGCCGGGCCCTGGTGCTGCCGGTCGACTCGGTCCTGGACTTCTCGCTGGAAGAACTGGAGCGCACCCATCAGGAGAGCGCCGCCACGGTCACCGTGGCCACGGTCGGCAGGACCCGCCGGGAGGTCGCCGGCAAGTACGGCGTGCTGCGCACCGACCCGGCCGGACGCGTCCGGGGGTTCGCGGAGAAGCCCAGCGCCCAGCAGCTGCGCACTCTCTTCCCCGGCCGCGTCGACGAGCCGCTGCCGACCAGCGCGGGCATGTACCTGGTCGACTGCGACCGGCTGCGCCGCGCGGCCCGCGACCCGCAGCTGATGCGGCTCGCCCAGCAGCGGCTCGACTGGGGCGGCGACCTGCTGCCCTGGCTGGTGGAGCACGACGAACCGGTCGCCGCCCACCGGATCGCCCGCCTCGGCGACCTGGGCAACGTGCCCGACTACCTGGCCGCGCTGCGCGACGTGCTCTCCGGCGCGTACCGCCGGCTGAACCGGCTGATGGGCCCACCGACGGCCGGCGCGGCCGACTGCTGGATCGACGAGACCAGTCTGCGCACCCGCGACCCGGTGTCCGGCACCACGCTCACCGAGAAGATCGCGGACGGCCGGGTGAAGATCGGCCCCGGCGTGCACATCGGCCGCCATGTCGAGGTCGGCGACGACGTCAGCCTGGAGTACGCGGACATCGGCGACGGCGTCGAACTCGGCGAGGGCGCACGGCTCAGCGGTGTCGCCGTGGGCGACTACTCGCTCGTCGGGCCCTACGCCGAACTCAGCGACTCCTACATCGGCCCCATGGCGGTGATCCGTTCGGAGCGGGGCAGACCCGTCCGCCTGGAGTCGCACACCGCGATCGGCGACGGGGTCAGCCTCCGGCCCGGCAGCCGGCTCTCCGGCGTCAGCGTCTATCCGCGGCTGCGCATCCCCGCACACTTCCACGTGCCCTCAGGCACCTGGCTGACCTGCTCGGACGACGTCCTTCAGTGGGTCTGAACCGGACCTGTACGAGTGCCCGCACGAGTTCCTGTACGAGTCCCTAGACGAGGAGGAATCGATGGACAGCCCGGTGGTGGTGATCGGAGGCTCGGGCCGACTCGGGCGTCTGGTCGTGAACAGGCTGCTGGACCTGGGCGAACGCGTCCATGTGGTCGGCCGCGGCACGCTCCAGGAGGCGCTGCCCGACCAGGTGGGCTACACGGCGGCCGACGTACGCGAACGGGGCTCCCTGGACGAGCCGTTGGCGCACTGCTCCGCACTGGTCTACTGCGTTTCGCCCGGCACCGACGACACCGGGCCCGACCGGCCCGAGACCACCATGTACCTGGGTGTGCGCAACGCGCTGCGGTCGGCAGTGGGAGCGGGCCGCCGCCCTCATGTCGTCCTGGTCAGCCAGATCCACGCCACGCACTACGGGCACCCGCTCAACGCCTACGGCAGAGTGCTGGACTGGCGCCGGGCCGGTGAGGACGAGGTCCGCGAATCAGGGCTCTCGCACACCGTGGTGCGCCCCGGCTGGCTCCTGGACGACCAGCGGGCCGGCTCCCGGGTACGCCTGGTGCAGGGCGACCGCGGGACCGGACAGGTCTCGCGGCAGGACGCGGCGGAGGCCTGCATCCAGGCCATGTACTGCCCTTCGGCGATCGGCGTGACCTTCGAGCTGTTCAACGAGTCCGGGCCCGCGGTCACCGACTGGGAGTCGTCCTTCGCCGCACTGGAGTGGGACCGCATTCCCGTGGGCTGAGTTCCCGTGCGCCAAGTTCCCGTGCGCGAGCCGCGGCCGGGAGACCCCCGTCCGAGGCCACACCTTTCCACCCCCATGGAAGCAGCGTCGTGCTGCTCATGGCACCCCCCGATGATGGAGGCACCCTTCGATGAGTGCACCCGAGATACGCCGTACGTACAGCGACAGCATCGCCGGATATGTCACCGCCTACGAGCCCGCACACCAGCGATTCGGTCTGCGGACCACCGACGGACGCGAGTTCACGATCCACCTGGACGGCCTCCTCGGCTCCCAGGTCGTGCGCAATCTCGCCGAAGGGCACCGCGACACGAGCGAAGCCACCCTCGACATGCTCGCCGAGGGCCGTTACGTCTTTGTCTACGGAATCTTCTACGAATGGGACGGCGGCGCCCGCATCGAGGCCCGCAACATCACCTTCCCGGAGGAGCACCGGGGCGCCTACGTCTTCGAGGATCCCAACTGGTGGGTCCAGCAGGCCCGGGAGATAGCCGACTTCTATCTGCGCGGCCAGTTCCCGGACGACGTGTACGACTGGCGCCGGTTCCGTACGCATCTGACGCTCAGCGGCACCCATGTGCCGGAATTCGCCGGACAGGACGTACGCCAGGAGACCGACACGATCTCCCGGCTGGTCTACGGGCTCGCCACGGCCTTCCTGTTGACCGGCGAGGACCGGTTCCTGGAGGCGGCCGAGTCGGGCACGGAGTATCTGCGCGAGCACATGCAGGTGGCCGACGACCGCGAGGGAATCGTCTACTGGTACCACGGGATCGACATCACCCAGGCCGGACAACGCAAGGTGTTCGCCTCGGAGTTCGGCGACGACTTCGACGCGATCCCCATGTACGAGCAGATCTACGCGCTCGCCGGCCCGACCCAGACGTACCGGATCACCGGCGACCCGCGGATCGCCGCGGACATCGACCGCACGGTCGAGCTGTTCCACCGCTACTTCAAGGACTACGTCCGCGGCGGCTACTTCTCGCACCTGGACCCGATCACCATGGATCCGCGCGCGGACTCCCTCGGGCGCAACCGGGCGCGCAAGAACTGGAACTCGGTGGGCGACCACGCGCCCGCGTACCTGATCAACGCCTATCTGGCGACCGGCCGGGCGGACCTGGCCGACATGCTGGAGGAGACCGCCGACACCGTCGTGCGGCACTTCCCGGACGAGCCCAACAGCCCCTTCGTACAGGAACGTTTCCACGAGGACTGGAGCCCCGACCGCACCTGGGGCTGGCAGCAGGACCGCGCGGTCGTGGGCCACAACCTGAAGATCGCGTGGAACCTGATCCGCATCAACAGCCTGGTGGACAAACCGGAGTACGTGGCGCTCGCCGAGCGGATCGCGGAGATCATGCCGGCGGTCGGCAGCGACCAGCAGCGCGGCGGCTGGTACGACGTCGTCGAGCGGCGCGCCGATCCCCGGTTCGGCGACCACCGGCTGGTCTGGCACGACCGCAAGGCCTGGTGGCAGCAGGAGCAGGCGATCCTCGCCTATCTCATCCTGGCCGGCGCGACCGGTGACCCCGACCACCGGCGGCTGGCCCGGGAGGCCGCCTCGTTCTACAACGCCTTCTTCCTCGACTACGAGGACGGTGGCGTGTACTTCAACGTCCTGGCCAACGGCATCCCGTATCTGCTCGGCACCGAGCGGCTCAAGGGCAGCCACGCGATGGCCGGTTACCACTCGCTGGAGCTGTGCTACCTGGCCGCGACCTACGGCAACCTGCTGGTCGGCGACAACGCGCTCACGCTGCACTTCCGGCCGCTGCCCGAGTCCTTCCCGGGCCGCACGCTGCGGGTGGCGCCCGACCTGCTGCCCCGGGAGGCCGTCCGGCTCGCCCGGGTGTGGATCGACGGGGAGCGGTACGAGGACTTCGACCCGAAGAACCTCACCGTGCAGCTTCCGCAGTCCACCACGCGGTTGAAGGTTCGCGTCGAGATCGAGCCGACCGAGATGCCGATGCGCATCTCCAGCAGCTTCGACGGCAGGACCGCGCGGGTCTCCTGCGAGGGCGTCCTCGGCCGGGACTCGCTGGAGAAGCTGCGGCGCACACTCAGCGAAGCGCTGGAGGCCGGGCCCGAGCGCGTGGAGTTCCACATGTGCCGGGTCACCGAGATCTCCCGCGAGCCCATCAACGAACTGCTGTTCCAGCGTACGAAGGCGGGTCTCGACGTCGACTTCGTCATCGTCGGCGAGGTCCCGCCGGAGGTGACCCGGGCGCTGGCCGCCACGGACGCCTTCCTCGCGGACCCGCACGCGCGGTGCGACGACGAGTGACCACCTGCGCGGCACCGCTGTGAGCTCCGGTCTTCGCCCCGCTCGCCCCGGCGGGGCGAAGACCGGCCGTCAAGTCACCGGCATGTTCTAGGAGTTGCTCCCCATGGCCCCCGTAGCCCCCTCGGCGCGCGACGCCGACACCCTGGTCGTCGGCGGCGGTCCGGCCGGGCTGTCCGCCGCCCTGTGTCTGGCCCGCTACAACCGCCGGGTGCTGGTCTTCGACACCGGACACGGCCGCTCGACCCATCACCAGGTCAACCGGAACTACCTCGGATTCCCGGGCGGCATCCCGACCGTCGAGCTGCGCGAGCTGGGCCGTGCGCAGCTGGCCGGATACCCGCAGGCGCGCGTCGTCCACCACGCGGTGCTGCACGCCGAGGGCGACGCCGAACGCGGCTTCACCGTGCACGCGCAGACCAGCTCCTGGACCGGCCGGACCCTGATCATCGCCACCGGGGTGCTCGACCACTTCCCGCACTTCCACGGCTGGGAGTCGTACGTGGGCCGGTCCATGTTCTGGTGCATCGCCTGCGACGGCTACGAGAACCGCGGCAAACGCATCCTGGTGGTGGGCCACACCGACGCGACGGCCGCCGAGGCGCTCCAGATGCACAGCCTCAGCGACGACATCCAGCTGCTCACCAACAGCCGTACGGACGAGATCGGTTCGCGCTGCCGGGAACGGCTGGAGGCGGCCGGCATCCCGGTCCTGCACGACCGGATCCGCTCCGTGGAGGGCGAGGACGGCATGCTGCGCACCGTCGTCACCCGCGGCGGACAGCACCTGAAGGCCGACTCGCTCTTCAGCATCCAGGGCGCGACCCCGGAGATCGCCCTGGCCCGTGCCCTTGGCCTGCGGCTCGCGCCGAGCGGGCACATCGCCGTCGACACCGAGCAGAAGACCTCGGCCGAGGGGGTCTACGCGGCCGGCGACGTCTCCTCGCTCCACTCGCACCAGGTCAGCGCCGCCGTCCATGAGGGCTCCCAGGCGGCCTCCGCGGCCAACTACTTCCTTTATCCGGCCGAGTTGAAGGCGGGCTGACGCGGGTCACGGACCGTGACTACAGGGAGTACGGCCGTTCCCCACCCCGACATTTGACTCGCCGTTTTACCGCTCGTGAGGATGACAGTCATGGAACTGGACCGCCCCGAGGAGACGCCCATGGTGCGCAGCGCGCGCGTGACCTTCGAGAGCGAGGGTGAGCAACTGGTGGGCACGCTCTACCAGTTGGCGCAAGCGGACAACGCGGAGCCGCGCCCCGCGGTGGTGGTCGCCGGATCCTGGACCACCGTCAAGGAACAGATGGCCGGGCTGTACGCCAGGCGGCTCGCGCAACTCGGATACCTGGCCCTGGCGTTCGACTTCACCGGGCACGGCGAGTCCACCGGCCACCCCAGGGACACCGAACTGGTGGGCCGCAAGGTGGGCGACATGAGCAGCGCGGTCAGCCACCTCCTGGAGAACCCGATGGTCGACCCCGAGTCGGTCGGCCTGCTCGGCGTCTGCGCGGGCGGCGGCTACGCGGCGGTGGCCGCCGCCAACGACCCCCGGGTGCGTTCGCTCGCCCTCGTCGCGCCCTGGCTCCACGACGCCTCGCTGGTGCACCAGATCTACGGCGGCCAGGACGCCGTACGCCGCAAGCTCGACGAGGCGGCGCTCGCCCGCGAGGAGTACGCGCGCACCGGAACCGTCCGCTATGTGAAGGCGGTCAGCGAGACGGACCCCGAGGCCGCCATGTACGGGCCCTACGACTACTACCTCTCGCGCGCGCGGGGCGGCGTGCCCCAGTGGCCCAACCGCTTCGCGGTCATGGGCTGGTGGGACTGGCTCACCTTCAGCCCGATCCCCTCGGCGACCCGGATAAGCGTCCCCACCATCGTGGTGCACAGCGAGCAGGCCGCGCTCCCCGACGGCGTACGACGCTTCGCGACCTTGCTGCCGACGGCGGCCCGGGTGCTGTGGCTGGAGGGCACGCAGTTCGACTTCTACGACCGGGACCCGCAGGTGGGCTCCGCGGTCGAGGCGGTCGACGCGCACTTCCGGCACAGCTTCGACCGGGTGAGGCCCACAGCCGGAGGCTGACATGGCGACCAGCCGCGTCGCACCGCTCATCGAGTCCAAACGCATCAACGTGGCGGAGCACTTCTACGACCTGGTGCTCGTCTTCGCGGTCAACAAGGTCACCCACACCCTCGCGGACGACATCTCCTGGACCGGACTGGTCAACGCCTGGGCCGTGTTCACGCCCTTCTGGTGGTCGTGGGTGGGCACCGGGATCCTGTCCAACCTGACGGACCTGCACGACGTGAAGAACCGGCTGCGGCTCTTCGCCATCACCCTGATCACCTCGATGATGACCATCGCCGCGCCCACCGCCCTGCACGGCCACGGCGTCTTCTTCGCCGTCGCCTATCTGCTGCTGCGCGCCCTGCTGCTGTGGTGGGCGGTGGACGTCTTCGGCGGGCTGCGCCTGAACCCCTTCTCCGTGTCGGCGTTCTGCACCGCCCCCCTGCTGCTGCTCACCGCGGGACTTCCGCACGAGCAGCAGCGGGTGGCCTGGGCGGTACTGATGGCCGGGGAACTGTCCAGCACCTTCGTGCTGCGCAGACGGCTGAACCACATACACGTCGACGTCCTGCATCTGCCCGAGCGGTTCGGCCTGGTGGTCATACTCGCGCTCGGGGTGCCGTTCGTGGACGCCGGCGGGAAGATCCCGCACGACTTCTCCGTGCGGCAGGCCCTGGCCCTGGCCCTCGCCTTCCTGCTCGTCGCCTCCCTGTGGTGGATCTACTTCCACTTCAGCAACAGCCGGATCGCCCACCAACTGCGCACGGAGGACAACCAGAGCCGTGTGGTGCGGGAGCTGCTCGCGTACGGGCACTACTGCCTGCTCGGGTCCGTCTCCGCGATCGCCGTCGGCGTCTGGCTGGCCGTGGCGCATCCGCGGGAGGCTCTGGGCGACTCCGCGCTGTGGCTGATGTGCGCCGGAGCCGTGGGCTTCCACACGGTGTTCGCCTGGCCGCGCTGGGGTCTGCCGCGTTCCGTGGTCACCCTGCGCCTCGCGGTCGCCGCCGTCGCGCTGCTCGTGCCCCTCGTCGCGCAGGACCGGTCCGGGCTCTTCGCGCTCGCCCTGCTGACCGCGCCCGTGGCGGCGGCCGCGGTCGCCGAGACGGCGCTGGTGGGGACCGCGCCCAGCTGCCACTGCGGCTGCCGCCCGAAACCGCACCGGCTGGCCGTCCTCGGCCGGCATCTGCACCCGGCCCCGGGCGATGCGAGGTGACCGAGGTCCTGCTGCTCGTCGTCCCCGTCACGCTGCTCGCCGTCGTCGTACGGCGGATGCAGGTCTCCGCGCCGGTCAGCCTGGTCCTCGCGGGCCTGCTGACCTCCTTCGTGCCGGGTGTGCCCGACTACCACCTCGACCCGCACCTCGTGCTGTTCCTGTTCATCCCGCCGATGGTGTACTCGGAGGCCTGCGAGAGCTCGTTCCTCAGCTTCCGTGCCAACGCGCGCCCCATCGCCCTGCTGTCCGTGGGGCTCGTCCTGTTCACCATGGCTCTTGTGGCGCTGGTGGCGCACACCGTCGTCCCCGGCATGTCCTGGCCCGTCGCCTTCGTGCTGGGCGCGCTCCTCGGACCGACGGACGTGGTGGCCGCCGTGTCCGTCGCCCGCAGACTCGGGCTGCCGCGCAGACTCGTACGGATCATGGTGGCGGAGTCCCTCTTCAACGACTCGACCGGCCTCACCGCGTACCGCATCACGGTGGCGATCGTGGCGGGCGGCGGCTTCTCCCTCCTCGACGGCATCCGCGACTTCGTCCTCACCTGCTCGGGCGGACTGGTCCTCGGCCTGCTCATCGCCTGGCCGGTGCGCCGGCTCCAGTGCTGGCTCGGCGACGCCGTCGCGCACACCGCGGTCTCCCTGCTGGTGCCGTTCGTCACCTACGCGCTCGCCGAGTATCTGCACGCCTCCGGTGTGCTCGCGGTCCTCGCCGCCGGGCTCTACCTCGGCCATCACTCCAACCGCGCCTCGCACGCGGCACGGTTGCAGGAGCAGGCCTCCTGGAAACTGATCGTCTTCCTGCTGGAGTCCGTGGTGTTCGCCCTGATAGGGCTCCAACTGCGGCCCGTTGTCAGGGCGTTGGACGACACCCCGCTGTGGTCCCTGCTCTGGTACGCGGCGGCCGTCTCCCTGACCGTGATGCTCGGCCGGTTCCTCTGGGTGTTCCCGGCGACCTATCTGCCCCGCTGGATATCCCCCCGGCTGCGCGCCCGCGATCCCTCGCCACCATGGCAGCTGCCGGCCGCGCTGTCCTGGGCGGGCATCCGCGGAGTGGTGTCGCTGGCCGCGGCGTTCGCGCTGCCCGACGACATGCCGCACCGCGAACTCGTCCTCTTCCTCACCTTCTCGGTCACGCTGAGCACGCTCTTCGTGCAGGGGCTCGGCTTCCCGGCGTTCGTCCGCCGGCTCGGGCTCGCGGGCCGCGGCGGGGAGCACGACGACCACCTCGCCGAGGCCAAGGCGCAGGAGGAGGCCGCCCGGCACGCCCAGCACCGGCTGGAGGAGCTGGTCGCCGGCGAGCACCAGCACTGCCCGCAGCATGTGGTCCTGCGGCTGCGGGAGGTCGCCGAGTACCGGCGGGTCGCCGCCTGGGAACGGCTGCGCGACGGCGGCCGGCCCGGCACCCACTCACCGGCCGCCGCCTACCAGTTGCTGCGCCGGGAGATGCTGACCGCCGAGCGCGAGGCCTTCATCGCGATGCGCGACCAAGGCCGTCTCGACGACGAGGTGGTCCGCCAGGTCGTCCATCAGCTCGACTTCGAAGAGGCGGCACTCAGCCGCGATCTGCACCTGTGACCCGCACCGTACGGACAAGCCGGGGATGCCCCGGCACCTACGGCTGAGGGTGCCCCCGCCGCCGGACGACCGGCGGGGGCACCCTCGCAACCTCACCCTGTGCTGTGCGGTCAGGCTCCCGGCAGGGGCGGTGCGATCCCCGCGAAGGTCTGCCGGCCGAGGTACTCGATCGTCGGTACGCCCAGCAGGACCGCGCAGGTCTCCGCCGTGTCCGGCGTCAGCTCGGGCCCCACGCAGATGACGCGCTCCAGGGAGCCCAGTTCGCCGGTGTCCTCCGGAGCCGACGCGACCAGGCTGTAGAGCACGGTCTGCGTGACGAAGGCGGTCCGCACCCGCTGCGCGCGGATCGCGTCGAGCAGCTCGGGCGCGTGCAGCAGTTCCGGCACCACGACCACGGTGGCGCCGCTGCGCAGCGCGTGCTGCGTCAGGAAGGCGAGGCCGTCCTGCTGGGCGAACGCCACCCCGGCGAGCACCCGTTCCCCGGGCTCCAGCGGATTGTCCGAGGCCAGCACCGCGAGGTCCGCCGCGATGTCGGAGTGGGTGAGCTGGGCGCGGCGCCGGGAGCCGACCGCGTGGTGCACCACGGCGATGTCGGTGACCGGCTCGATGTCCACCACCGGTTCCGGCGCGTCGACGGCGACGAGGTCCAGGACGGAACGGCAGCCGTCCACCGGCTCCAGAGTGAAGATCTCCTCGACCGGGCGCGGCCCCGCGCCGACGATCCGCTGCGCCTTGCGCACGAGGGGCAGCAGCGCGGGCGTGGTGAACAGCCACCGCGTCCCGCTCTCGGCCAACTGGGCCGCCAGCTCGGCCTCGTCGGCCTGGCTGTCCAGTACGCAGACGACCGCGCCGGCCCGGGCACAGGCATGCAGGACCGGAGCGAACCAGAGGGTGTTGGTGCTGAACAGCGCGATGGCGTCGCCCTGTTCGACACCGGCGTCGGCGAGCCCCGCCGCGAGTCGCCGGGTGGCGAGCTCCAGCTCCTGGTAGCCGACGGTGCGGCCGCTCACGCCGTCGATCAGCGCCGGGCTCGCGCCGCGGGCGGCGGCGTCACCGAGCACGGTCTCGTACACGGGCAGATCGATGACGAGGTTCTCGTCGAAGGGGTTGACCGGGTCGAACGAGTCCAGGGGGTCGAACGAGCCCAGCGGGTCGATCGAGCTGAGCGGGTCGAGCGGGTCGAAGGGATCGATGGTCGTCATTCCTGTCCTCCGGAAGATGCGCTCGCGCGCGGTAGGGACGTGATGGGCGGGCCCGCGTGCAGCAGATCTCCCAGCTGCTGGAGGAACAGCTCCCAGCGTGCGGTGAACCCGGGGTCGTCCGGGCCGAGGCCCGTCGCCATCCGGGTGATCTGCGGCAGCAGGCGCGGATAGTTGGTGAGGGCGAAGGTCAGCAGCCGCAGCAGCTCGGGATCGAGCTCGGGGCGCAGCTCCCCGCCGGTCTGGCGCTGCCGGATCTCGTCCACCTGCGACTGGATCACGGCGCGCCGCTCCGTCTCGTGGGGCACGGGTCCGCCGCCGTAGGCGAGCGCCTCGCGCGTGAGATACGTCAGCCATGCGGCGTCGTGGTGCGCGGACTCGAAGTGGTAGACGAGGAAGTCCCCGGCGGCCCGCGGCGCCTCGCGGATCTCCCGCTCCCGGCGCTCCGCGACCTGGCCGAGGATCTCGTGGAACAGCCGGTCCCCGATGCGGCCGCCGGTCATCAGATACATGGAGTACGCGAACCCCGTGGCATGCCCGGGCAGCCGCTCCAGCAGGGCGTTGCCCGACGCACCCGTGCCGCGCGGCAGCCGGGTGACCATGAACGCGGCGGTCAGCGCCACGAGCGCGGCGACCGGCAGCACCTGCGAGAAGGCGCTCGCGTAGGCGGCGTGCGAGGTGCCGTCGCCGAGCACCGTGAAGAACATCAGGCTCATCAGGGCGACCCCCAGCGCGTTGCCCACCTGGAGCGTGGTGGTCACCACGCCGGCCCCGGCCCCCGCGTCGCGCGGTGCGAGCGTGCCGATGATGGTGCCGATGAGCGGGGTCATCCCGAGCCCTTGGCCCAGGCCCGCGATGAACAGCGGCAGCGCGAGTTCCCAGCCATCGAGGCCGGCCCCCTGAGCGGCGCTCGTGGCGGCGACCGAGCAGAGCCCGACGGCCGCGACGAGATAGCCGAGCGTCAGCACATGGCGCCCCAGTAGCCGGGCGATCCGTGCCGCCAGCAGCGAAGTGATCAGGAACCCCAAGGCGTTGGGCGTGTAGACCAGCGCGGCCCGCAGCGCCGAGAAGCCCAGGCCGATCTGCAGATACATGGCCAGGACCAGCATGAAGCCGACGTAGGAGAAGCTGAACATCGCGGCGATCGGCACCCCGCCGGCGAAGCCGCGGTTGCGGAACAGCGTGAGCCGGATCAACGGGTCGAGTCCCCGCTCGGCCACCTGGCGCTCGTGCCGCAGGAACAGGGCGGCGGCGAGGGGCGCGGCCGCGAGCGACAGCAGCATCCACAGCGGCCAGCCCGCGTCACGGCCCATCAGCAGCGGCACGATGAACAGCACCAGGGTCAGTACGGACAGCACGGAGCCGCGCCAGTCGAGGTGGGGGCGCGGCTCCAGCGGTTCGTCCGGCGGCAGCAGCCGTAGCGTCGCCACCATGGTGGCCAGACCGATCGGCACATTGATCAGGAACGCGGGCCGCCACTCCAGCCCCAGCGGGTTCCAGGCCAGCAGCAGCCCGCCGACGATCTGCCCCGCGATCGCGGCGACCCCCACCACACAGCCGAACACGCCGAGGGCGCGGGCGCGTTCGGGCCCGTCGAACGTCACCTGGATGATCGCGAGGACCTGCGGATACAGGAGCGCCCCGCCCACCCCCTGAAGGGCCCGCGCCGCGACCAGTATGTGAATGCCGGGAGCCAGACCGCAGAGGGCGGAAGCCGTCGTGAATACCGCGAGACCGGTGATGAACATCCTTTTGCGGCCGACGACATCACCCAGTCGGCCACCGGTCACCAGGAAACTCGCGTAGAGAAGTGTGTAGGAGGAAACCACCAATTCGACGGCACCGAAGCTCGTATGGAGATCGCTGTGGATCGAGGGCATCGCGACATTGACGACAGCCACATCCAGAATGGCCATGAAAGCACCGGCCAGGATCACCGCGAGACTCACCCAGCCGCGCCCGCCGCCCCGCTCTGTGCTCACCATGCCGGAAGTCTCGTGCGCGGAAGGCGGGTCCGTCGCCGACCTCCGACAGTGTGGGCGACGTAATTGCATGTTGTCGCAGGGGGAGAGGCACCGCGGCTTCACTCGTACTCGGCGGTGCACTGCGGCAGAAGCTGAAATAGGCGTCAGTCGATCCCGCACTGCGTTGATTCCGCACCGCCGGGACAAAAGAATTCACTTTCCTTCGTACGACGCTGCTTCACCCGAGCCGGCCGGACCGCAGGCGCCGATCCCCCCTTCACGGCGCGCGGCGGGTCCCGCCGAGCAGCGGCCGGGCCCGGCACCGTGAACCCCCCGCCGGGCCCGGCCGCCGCTGTGAGACAACCACCACGATCCGAGGAGAGCGCTGTGTCGAACACCGACCTCGTACTGAAGATGTACGAGTACTTCAACTCCGGCCAGCTGGACCGCATCCAGGAAGAGCTGTTCCACCCGGAGATCTCCTGGAAGATGCCCGGTCACCACCCGCTGTCCGGCGACCACCGGGGCGCGGGTCAGGTCATGGCCTTCTTCGGCGAGCTGTTCAAGGCCGGAGTCAGCGTCGACAACGTCCACTTCGGCGAACTGGACGACGGCACCGTCGTCGAGAAGCACCTCGGGCACGCGAAGGCGGACACCGAGGAGTACCTGTTCCCGACGTCCACGACGTACGGGATCCGCGACGGGCGGATCGCCGACGTCCAGGTGCACACCGCGGACCAGCACAGCGTGGACCGCTTCATGTGGACCGTCTTCCAGCTCAAGCCGATCGACGAGCGCATCGCCGTCTGATCCCTGTCCGAGGGAGACACACGTGGACACCAGGCAAGTGGTGAACAGCTACTACGAGCTGGCCAACAAGGGCGACTGGGAGGCCTGGACGGATCTGTTCGCCGAGCGCCAGACCATGGACGAGCAGCTCGCCGGGCACGTCGAGGGGCGGGAGACCCTGCGCGCCATGATGAAGGGCTTCCCCGCGATGTACGCCGCGTTCACCAACACCCCGCGGCACATCGTGATCGAGGGCGAGCAGGCCGCCGTCGTCTCGCACATCTCGGCGGCCACGCACTCCGGCGAGCCGATCGAAGCCGACGTCGTCAACTACTTCCAGGTGGTCGACGGGCGGATCTCCTACATGTCGAACCACCACGACACCGTCCCGTTCCAGCCCGTACTCGGGACCGACTAGCGGCGGGAGCCGACATGGCGGAACACGAGGACCACAGCGACTACGACTACATCATCGTGGGCGCGGGAACCGCGGGCTCCGTGCTCGCCGCCCGCCTCACCGAGGACCCCGCGGTACGGGTCCTGCTCCTGGAGGCCGGCGGCAACCACATCCCGGCCAACGTCGACCAGGCACCGCTCTGGTTCACCCTGCTGGGCTCCGAGGTCGACTGGGGCTACACGAGTGTTCCGCAGCCGGCGCTGGGCGGGCGGTCGACGTACGAACCGCGGGGCAAGATCCCCGGCGGCAGCAGCAACCTGTACATCATGATGCACGTCCGCGGGCACCCCTCGGACTTCGACGCCTGGGCGTACCAGGGCGCCGCGGGCTGGTCGCATGAGGACCTGCTGCCGTACTTCCGCAGGATGGAGGACCAGGAGGACCCGCACGGACCCGAGACGGGCATCGGCGGACCCCAGGTCGTCACCAACGCGGGCGCGCACCACCCCAATCCGCTCTCGCGCACCTTCATCGACGCGTGCGTGGAGCTGGGCCACACCGAGCTGGACGACTTCAACGGCTCGCGGATGATCGGCGCGGGCTGGCACCATCTCGACGCCCGCGACGGCAGGCGGCGCGGCGCGCTGGTCTCATACCTCGAACCCGCCCTGGACCGGCCGAACCTGACACTCCGTACGGGCGCCCAGGTGGCCCGGCTGGTGATCGAGGACGGCCGCTGCACCGGTGTCACCTACGTCCAGCAGGAGATCGCCTTCACCGGCGAGGGGCGTACGGTACGCAACGCCCGGCCCGGCGAGCCCGGTGAGCACACGGTACGGGCGGGCGCCGAGGTCCTGTTGTGCGCGGGCGCGATCGAGTCGCCCAAGATCCTGCTGCTGTCCGGCGTCGGTTCCCCCGAGCAGCTGCGGCCACTGGGCATCGAGGTCACCGCGGGGCTGCCGGGCGTGGGCGAGAACTTCCACAACCATGTGCTCACCGGACTCATCGCCGAGACCGTGGAGCCGGTCGAGCAGGGCCACCAGAACCTCTCCGAGTCGGCGCTCTTCGCCACCTCGCGGCCCGGACTGATCGCGCCCGACCTGCAGATCGCCTTCGTGCATGTGCCGTTCGACATCATCGTGGGCCAGCAGCACCCCAACGCGGTCAGCATCCTGCCCGGTGTGGTGCGCCCCCAGTCCCGCGGCACCGTGCGGCTGGCGAGCGCGGACCCGTTCGCCAAGCCGCTGGTCGACCCCAACTATCTGGGGGACCGGTCCGACGTCGAGCGGCTGGTGCAGGCGGTGAAGCTGTCCCGTGACATCTTCGCCACCTCGGCCTTCAAGGAGCACCTCAAGGGAGAGCTGCTGCCGGGCCCGGACGTGCGCACCGACGCCGACATCGAACGGTTCGTGCGCGAGCGCGCGGACAGCTACCACCACCAGGCCGGCTCGTGCCGCATGGGCATCGACGATCTCTCCGTCGTCGACCCGGACCTGAAGGTGCACGGGGTGACCGGGCTGCGCGTCGTCGACGCGAGCGTGATGCCCGCGGTGCCCTCGGGCAACTGCAACACGGCCATCGCGGCGATCGCCGAGCGGGCCGCCGACCTCATCAAGGGGGGCACATGAGCCTGCGGTGGTCCCATGTGGGGCTGAACTGCCGTGATCTGGGCGCGACGGAGGCGTTCTACGAGCGGTGGTTCGGCTTCAGCCGGGCGCGCACGGTGGAACTGGACGACGACCGGATCGTGTTCCTGCGGCAGGGCGACGTCTATCTGGAACTGTTCCACTCCGACACCGAGCCGCTGGTGAAGCCGGCCGGGGACGGTCCCGCCCAGCCGGGCGTGGCCCGTCATCTGGCCTTCCAGACGGACGACTTGGACGCCTTCCTCACCAAGGTGGGCGACGAGGTCCCGGTGACGCTGGGCCCGCTGCACTTCGACGACTTCATCCCCGGGTGGCAGAGCGTGTGGCTGACCGACCCGGACGGGGTGATCGTGGAGGTCAGCGAGGGCTATCGGGACGCCTCCATCGACTGAAGAGACCGATCACACGCGTACGAGGAAGAAGGCTTCCCATGACCGAATCCACCCTGCTCGGCGCCTCCTTGACCGAGCAGTCCATCCGTGACGCGGTCCGCGACTGGTACATCGCCCTGGACCAGCACGTCCCGCTGGAGCAGGTGCTGCCCTATCTCGTCCAGGACGGCCTGGAGATGCGCTTCCCCGAAGCGACGCTCACGACGCTGGACGAGTTCAAGGGCTGGTACGAGGCGGTGACCAACCGCTTCTTCGACGAGGTGCACGAGCTCAAGAGCGTCGAGGTGGAGCCCACCGCCCGCGGTGAGGCGCTTGTCAAGGTGGTTGTCAACTGGCAGGCCCACATCTGGAATCCGCCCGCGGCGCGCAGCCAGTGGCTGGGCTTCGACGCGTACCAGACCTGGATCGTCGTCGCAGGTGAGGACGGTAGTCCGCTGGTGAAGACGTACATCGTGGACGACCTGGACCCCATGGAGGGCTCGGCGTCGCTGTAAACAACCACCACCACCGCCACGGGCGGAGTCTCCAGGTCGGAGACTCCGCCCGTTGGCGTATGACAGCCCCCAAAACAGCTGTTTTACTGGTGACTTGACAGATTTTCACAGCCGGAGTTAACTGGCATTGATGCTTCACGCAGGGGGTCTCCATGTCTTTGAACGCTGACCTGAACGCCACGCGGGAGCGGGGCCGGGGAGACGGTCTCTCCGAATACTGCGCGTATCTCTTCTCGCCGTTCGCCCGCTCCGACCAGCGCCGCTGGGGCGAGGTCTATGTGCGCGGACTGCTCGACGCCAGTGGCCGCAAGACTCCGGCCCGTATCTCCGAGCATGTCCTCGGCCGCCGCGCCTCCCAGTCACTGCAACAGTTCGTGAGCCAGAGTCCCTGGGAGGTGACGGATGTCCGTAAACGCCTCGCCGAGCAGGTCTTCCTCGCCGCCGAACCCGACGCCTGGGTGGTGGACGAGGTGGTCTTCCCGAAGAACGGCAACCACTCGGCGGGAGTGGCCCGGCAGTTCGTGCCGGCCGAGGGCCGCACCGCCAACTGCCAACTGGGCCTGGCCGTGTCCCTCGCCACCGAGGACGCCAGCATCCCGGTGAACTGGCGGCTGCTGATGCCGCCGCACTGGGACGACGACGAGCGGCGGCGCGGCGCGGCCCGGGTGCCGGACGTCGAGCGCCACCAGCCCCGCTGGCGGCATGTGCTGCACAGCCTCGACGAGATGGTGCAGGAGTGGGACCTCAGGCCCGCTCCGATACTCGCCGACTGGCGGCACGAACCCGACGTCCTCCCGTTACTCGACGGGCTGGAGGCCCGCGGGCTCGGCTATCTCGTCGAAGTCGCCGGTGGCGCACCACTGCTGGCGGCCCCCTCGGCGAACGGATCGCCCGTCGTGCTGGGCACGGCCGCCGACATGATGCACACGGCGGGCCGCCGCAGCGCCCGCGTCACCCTCGCCTGGCGCGAAGGCGTCGAGAGCCGGGTGAGGCAGTCGCAGTTCCTCGCCGCGCAGATCCCGGCGGGCCCCGGCGGCCCGGCTGTCCGGCACGGCGAGCGCCGCTTTCGCAGGCCCCGCCAGCTCCTCGTCGAATGGCCGGCCGGGCGGCCGCAGCCGCGGACCTACTGGGTCACCAACCTCGGCTCGCGCCGGCTCCCCGATCTCGTCTCCACGGCGAAGCTGCGCTGGCGCTCCCGCTACGACCTCGGGCGGCTGCGCGAGGAGTGCGGCCTCGTCGACTTCGAGGGCCGCTCCTTCCGGGGCTGGCACCACCATGTGACGCTGGCCTCCGCGGCCCACGGCTTCCAGGCCCTGGAGCGGCTCGCGGCCCGCCGGGCGGCGGGCGCGATACGCCGGCACGGAGCAGTTCCCGCCGTGCCCGCCGTGTCCAGCGTCTCCTCATGAAGAATTCCGCGCGATATGACGCAGTACCGAACCGCGAACCGCCCGGGCGGAATTCAGAAGTTCGGCTTTGCTTGACTGGCTCATGCTTGACTGACTAATGCTTGACCGAGGCGAGGGAATGCACGCGATCGATATCCCTCCCGATGAATCCCCCACATACCGGGGACGCTTTCCGAAGCGGTGTCCCCGCACAGCTCCCGCCGCCAGGGGTCGGGCGGCGGGAGCTGTTTCCCCTTCACCGGCCGGGCAGTGAGAGAGGAACCACTGTGAGCAGCACAACGCGCTACCAGCTGACCGCACCGGTGCGCCGGGCTCTCACCTCCGGCCATCTCGCGCACATGGTGACCCTCAACCCGGACGGCAGCCCACAGGTGGCCTGTGTCTGGGTGGGACTCGACGAGAAGGACCGGATCGTCTCCGGCCACCTCTACGAGCAGCAGAAGATCCGCAATCTGCGCCGCGACCCGCGGGTCGCGCTCTCCATGGCGTCGGGGGCCAAGAGCCCCGACGGCATGGAGTACCACTTCGTGGCGCACGGCACCGCCGAGGTCCTTCAGGGCGGCGCCGTCGCCCTGCTCGGCCGGATCGCCGTGCCGTACCTGGACGCCGGAGCGTCCTGGCCCGCGGACCGCTTCGCGAACGCCACCGGCTTCGTCGTCCGCGTCACCATCGACCGGGTGACCGGCTTCGGCCCCTGGGGCTGAGCGGTCGGACTGAGCGGTCCCGGGCACATACAGGCACGGGACACGGGAAAGGCCCGCGGTCGCCCGGACCGGCAGTGAAGACGTCCTGCCGGTCCGGATGCCACGGGCCTTCGCGAGCCCTCCGCAGGCGCCCTCAGGCCGCCTGCGGTGAACGCGCTGCCGCCCAGATCTCGCTGTGCACCGAGTGGCTGTCGAAGCTGTCCTCGACGGCCAGCAGATCCGAGTACGGGGCCTCGCCGTTGACGATCCGGCCGAGCAGCCGGAAGTAGTCGAAGCGGTCGACGCCCGGCGTGATGGTGATCAGCAGCTCGGCCTCCGATCCCGGTACCGCGGCGAAGGCGTGCGGCATGAACGGCGGTACGACCACCAGGTCGCCGCGGCCCGCCTCGACGACCTTGTCGCCGCCCAGCAACTGCACGGCGCCGGCAACGACATAGAACAGCTCCGACGAACGGGCGTGATAGTGCGGCGCGGAGCCGTCGGCGCCCGGGGCGAGCAGTACCCGGTGGCAGCTGAGCGCCCCCGCGGTGCTGCCCGCGTCGGTGAGTAGAAACGCCGCGCCGGTGGAGTGGCTGATGGTCTCGGCCTCAGCGCCCCGAACGAGTACGGGTTCATGGCGGAATGCAGACATCCTTTTACCCTCCCGAGAATTCCGGTGACTGCTGTTGTATCCACAACGCATATTCCTGTCCACGGAACTTGACGCAGTGCGGCGACGACACCCGGACAATTCCCTGCGTGCGTACGTGATTTCGAAACACTCGCCCCAGTCTTGATAGGACGGGCGGTGTCGCACTTTCTTCGGCAACGCACCGCGACCCACCGCAACGCATTCGAAGGGGAATCATGAGACCGCAACTGAACCGCAGAAGCCTCCTCGGCGCCGGTGTCGCCCTCGGGGCGGGCGCCGCCACCACGGCCGCCGTGGCGAGCCCCGCCCGGGCGCAGGCCACCGAGGGCGCGGACGCCGTCGTCGACACCGTGGTCGTCGGCGCGGGCCTCGCGGGGCTGACCGCGGCCCGCAAGCTGGTCGCCGCCGGCAAGAAGGTGCTGGTTCTGGAGGCCCGCGACCGGGTGGGCGGCCGGGTCCACGACATAGGTCTCGCCAACGGCGGAACCATAGAGCGCGGCGGCCAGTTCACCGGCCCCACCCAGACCCGGCTCCAGGCGCTGGCCGACGAACTCGGCGTCAAGACGTTCACCGGCTACAACACCGGCGAGAGCATCTACTACACCGCCGACGGCACCGTGATCCGCTACAGCGGCGCGCTGCCGCCCATGGACAACGACTCCTACCAGGCCCTCGGCCAGGCCATCTACCAGCTCGACACCCTCGCCTCGACCATCCCCGTGGACGCGCCCTGGACCGCGCCCAAGGCCGAGGAGCTCGACGGGCAGACCTTCGCGAGCTGGATCGAGGGCAACGTCACCAACGCCAACGCGAAGACGATCCTGCATCTGATGTCCAACGGCGCGCTGTCCGCCGAGTCCCGCGACATCTCCCTGCTGTGGATCCTGAACTACATCGCGGTCTCCGGGAACGAGACCAACCCGGGCAACCTCACCCGGCTCATCAGCACCCTGGGCGGCGCCCGCGACTCACGCTTCGTCGGCGGCCCCTACCAGCTCGCCACGAAGATGGCCGCGGCACTCGGCAGCAAGGTGGTGCTCAAGGCCCCGGTCCGGCGGATCGTCCAGTCGGGCAGCTCGGCCCTCGTCGTCGCCGACGGCCTCGCGGTGACGGCCAGTTCGGTCGTCGTCGCCCTCCCGCCCACCCTCGCCGGCCGCATCGTCTACAGCCCCGCGCTGCCCGCCACCCGCGACCAGCTCACCCAGCGCTTCCCGCTCTCCTCCATCGGCAAGGCGATCGTGGTCTACGACAAGCCGTTCTGGCGGGACGCGGGCCTCAACGGCCAGGTGGCGGCCCTGACCGGCACCACCCGTAGCACCTTCGACAACTCGCCTCCCGACGGCTCGTACGGCGCCCTGCTCGCCTTCCTCGACGGTGACCAGATGCGCGCGGTCGAGGACAAGAGCGACGCCACCATCAGGCAGCTGATCCTCGACGACCTGGCACGCTACTTCGGCTCCCAGGCGGCCACGCCCACCGAGTTCGTGCTGGGGCGCTGGGACGCCGAGGAGTACACCCGCGGCGGCGCCCCCGGCTTCACGCCGCCCGGCGTCCTCACCCGTTTCGGCTCCTCCATCAGGAAGACCGCCGGAGTCATCCACTGGGCGGGCGCCGAGACCGCGACCTTCTGGAACGGGCACATGGAGGGCGCCGTCCGCTCCGGCGAGCAGGCCGCCGCGGACATCCTCAAGGGGTGAGGCGGACCTCCTCACGGGTGAATCAGCCCTGCTCCACGGGCGTGCGGGCTCATCCCGGCCGAACGGAACGAGCCCGCACGACTCAGCGCTGCCGCTCGGTCAGCACCGGCTCGGCCGCCGGCAACCGTTCCGTCGGCATCGGCTCGGCCACGGGCAGATGTTCCGTCGGCACCGGCTCGATCACGGGCGGGTGTTCCGTCGGCATCGGCTCGGCCACGGCCAGGTGTTCCGTCGGCACCGGCTCCATCGCGGGCAGGTGTTCCATCAGTACCGGCTCGGGCGCCGGCAGCGGATGCAGCCCGACCCCCGCCAGCGCCTGCTGATAGGCGCCCAGCGCCTCGGCCGACCGCCCCTGGTGCTGCCAGAAGTCGCCGAGCCTGCGCCACAGCTTCGACGTCTTCCTGCTCGGCGTGAGCCGGCCCAACTGCCGTACGGCCTCCTGGAACGCGGACTCGCCGCGCCCGCCCTCCCCGGTCGCGAAGAGCGCCTCACCGAGGATGAAACGCGCCTCGACGACCTCCACGGTGTCCTGCGCGCTGAACAGGCCCAGCGCCCGCTCGGCGAGCGTCACCGCCTCCTCGGCGCGACCGCACCTCAACGTGGCCCAGGCGACGCCCATTTCGGCGAGCGCGCGCTCCAGGGCGGTGCCGACTTCGGCCAGATCGCGCCGCGCCTCCTTGAGGAGCCGCAGTGCCCGCGCGGGCTCCGGCGTATGGGATTCGAGCAGCAGGATGCCGTACGAACCCTTGAGCATCGCCTGGTGCCGGACGTTGTCGGTCTGCGCCATGAGCACCAGGGCCCGCTCGATGAGGGCGAGCGCCTCACTGGTCCGGCCGCGGGAGTGGGCGACCAGGCCCGCGTTCCAGTACGCCGAGCCGCGCGTCGCCCGCGAACCCGTGGAGTCCGCGGTCTCGACCAGCCGGGCGGCCAGCATATGAGCCCGGGGCAGGTTGCCGCGCAGCTGGTAGCAGCCCATCAGGGCGGTGCCGAGCTGCACATGGTCGTCCGTGGTCTCCAGCCCGAGATCGTCGAGAGTGCGGGTGGCCTTCTCGCCTATCTCGATGCTCATGTCCAGGTCACCGGCGGTGCGATAGCAACGGCACAGCGCGATCGCCAGCTGGGCCCACTCGGCGGAGCCCGGTGTGGTGTCGGGTGATTCGTAGAGGGCGTGCAGGAGGTGGAGAGCGGGCTCGGTGCGGCCCAGTCGTTCCATGGTCAGGGCCTGACCGAGATTCGCCCTGCGCAGCGCCGGCGCGTCGAGGAGCGGGGCCGACTCCAGGACTTCGGCGTAGGACTGGAGGGCCTCGCCGTACGCCCCGTTGCGCAGCGCGATGTCCGCGAACGCGAGTTTGAGCCGGAGCTCCTTGCCGCGGTTGTCGTCGCGTCCGGTGCGCAGATACTCCACGGAGCAGCCCACGCGGTCGGCGAGCGCTTCGAGGATCGCGGGCGACGGCATTCTCTTGCCCGTCTCGATCAGGGACACATAACTGACGGATATGTCTTCGGAGGCCAGGTCCTGTTGGTTGAGGCCGCGCCGCCGGCGCTGCTCACGCAGACGCCGGCCGATGCCGCTGGACACGCTCAGTGGCGGTTTCATGTTTCTCCAGGGGCTTACTGACATGCCCTTGCACAGCATGGGGGGTGGTTGCGGGCACGGTGCGACTTCTTGTTTACCGCCATTTGTCAGTGTGTCAATGAGGCTGCCGACTCAATGGCCGAAGTCTGTTCCTCTCCTATTGCCGTCGCACCCGCTCCGACGTGCTGTGCCGCAGCTGACCGCCACACTGTGTCAGATTTGATTGACTGTCCGATGTGCATGGACTTGACTACGGAAGTCAAATTCCCTCTGGGGAAGGGGTCGAACCATGCCCAGGATGCCCGATGGCCGGCGGCACCGCTGAGCCGCCCGCGCGGCCGAGGACCGAACCCTGGCTGTCCCGTACGCCCGCGCCGGACGCCACCGCCCGCCTGTTCTGCTTTCCGTACCCGGGCCTCGGTGCCTCGACCTACCGGCACTGGCCGGACCGCGTCGGCGGCGCCGAACTCTGCCGGGTCCAGCCGCCGGGCCGTGAGGCGCGCCGGGGCGAGGAGCACTACGGCACGTACGAGGCGTTCGCCGCACGGGCCGCCGACGCGCTGCTGCCCTGGCTCGACCGGCCCTTCGCCCTCCTCGGGCACAGCACCGGAGCGCTCCAGGCCTTCGCGCTCACCGTGCGGCTGGTCCGGCGGCAACTGCCGTTACCGGCAAGGCTCTTCGTCTCCTCCCAGGTGGCACCCCACCACGGTCCATGGGGGCCGCTGCTGCGGATGACCGACGCGCAGCTCGTCACCGAGATCGGCAGGCTCACCCGGGTGATGGGCGGCGCGGAGTCGCTCGCCACCCTCACCGCGGGGCTGCGCGTACTGCGGGCCGACGTCACCGCTGCCCAGCGCTACAGCGTGCAGCTCCCGGTGCCCCTGCCCGTCGGTGTGCACGCCATCGGCTGGCGCGACGACGACCAGGTGGCGCCGGAGCGGATGGCGGGCTGGGCGGCCTGCTCGGCGCGGGGCGCCTTCCGCCGCGTCACCCTTCCCGGCGGGCACCACGCCTTCCTCGACGCACCACCGCCGCTGCTCGCCGAACTCGCCCACGAGCTCGGCGAGTTCACCGATGACAGTGACCGGCATCACATCGACGAACTGTCGCAGCGGCGCACCGTCGCCCGTCCTGAAGTCACCCATCGTTCCCGGGCAGCCGGGGCCTGATTCCTGGAGTTGTCATGCAAGTTCTCGTCGCCGGCGGGACCGGCGTCATCGGTCGGCAGCTGGTGCCGCTGCTGCGCTCGGCGGGCCACGACGTGGTCGTGCTGTCCCGTCCCGGACGCAGCGCGACGGCCGCCGACCGGCTCGGCGCGAAGGTCGTCGAGGCCGACGCCCTGGACCGCGCGGCCGTCGCCAAGGCGCTGCGCTCCGCCGCGCCGCAGGCCGTCGTCAACATGCTCACGGCCATCCCGGCCGAGATCAATCCGCGCCGCCTGGCCAAGGACTTCGAACTGACCAACCGGCTGCGCACCGAAGGCACCCGCAACCTCTTCGAAGCCGCCCGCGACATCGGCGTACAACGGATCGTCTCGCAGGGCCTCGCCTACGCGTACGACCCGGGCGGCACGGGCGCCGCCGACGAGGAGGCGCCGCTGTGGAAGAACCCGCCCAAGCAGTTCGTGCCGGTGCTCGGCGCCCTGCGTGACCTGGAACGGCAGACGCTGCTCGCCGAGGGCGCCGTACTGCGTCTCGGGCACCTCTACGGGCCGGGCACGATCTACGCCCCCGACGGCTCGTTCGTCCAGCAGGTGAGGGCGGGCAAGGTGCCCCTGGTCGGCGGCGGCACCGCGACCTTCTCCTTCACCCACACCCGGGATGCCGCCGCCGCGGTGGTCGCGGCGCTGAAGTCCGACTACAGCGGCGTACTGAACGTGGTGGACGACGAGCCCGCGCCGATGAACGTCTGGCTGCCCGAACTCGCCGACATCCTCGGCGCGCGGAAGCCCAAGGGCGCGCCCGCCGCACTCGCCCGGATGGCCGTCGGCGGCTGGGGCGTCGCCTTCATGACCCAGCTGCGCGGCGCGGACAACGCCCGCGCCAAGCTGCAGCTCGACTGGACCCCGCGGTACCCCACCTGGCGTACCGGGTTCACCGCCGAGCTGCGCAACACGGCCTCACCGGCCGCGGCTTGAGAGGCGCGCGGCCCGAACCCGGCGGCGGCCTGAGCGGCTGACCCGAGCGCGGGAAGGCGGTGGCGGTGCGTCTCACGCGACACCGAGACGTACCGCCCCGTCCAGCCGGATGACTTCACCGTTGAGCATCGGGTTCTCCACGACATGGGTGACCAGCGAGGCGAACTCGTCGGGCCTGCCCATGCGCCCGGGGTGCGGAGTCTGCGCCACCAGCGAGGCCCGCATGTCGTCGCGCAGGCCCGCGACCATCGGAGTCTCGAACAGCCCCGGTGCCACGGTCACCACCCGGATCGCATGCTTGGCCAGATCCCGTGCGAGCGGCAGCGTCATACCGGTGACGCCCGCCTTGGACGCCGCGTAGGCCGCCTGTCCCGCCATGCCGTCGAAGGCCGCGATGGACGCCGTGCACACCACCACACCCCGGTCGCCGTCCTGCGGCTCATTGCCGGCCATCGCCGCGGCCGCCAGTCGTACGACATTGAAGGTGCCGAGCAGATTGACGCGGACGACCTCCTCGAAGTCGGCGGCCGGCAGCGGGCCTCCACGGCCCAGGACCCGGCCCGTCCGGGCGGAGCCCGCGCAGTTGACCGCGATACCGAGGCGGCCCCTGCGCACCGCCTCGGCGACCGCGGCCTCGACGTCCTCCTCGCGGGAGACGTCGCCCCGCACGAAGCCGATGTCGTGGCCGAGTTCGGCCGCCGCCTTCGCGCCCCGCTCGGCGTCGCGGCCGGTCAGCACGACCTGGGCCCCCGCGGCGAGCAGCCGCCGGGCCAGGGCGAGTCCCAGGCCCGAGGTGCCGCCCGTGATGAGGGCGACGTTCCCTTCGATGTTCATGACTCCTCGTCTCTTCCGGTACGTGTCTCGGTGCCGTGGGGTCTCGGTGGCCCAGGCCCGGCCAGGCACAGGGGCCATGGGCTGTTGACCTCAGTGGGGCCGTTGGCTTCAGTGCCCTTGGAACGCGGCGGGCCTGCGTTCGACGAACGCCGCGATGCCCTCGGCCGCGTCCGCGGTGCGCGCGGTGGCCCGCAGCGTCGTCGACTCGTCCTCCAGATGCTCGGTGAGCGCCCGGCGTGACGCCGCGCGCAGCAGCCGCGCGCTCTCGCCGAAGGCGCGGGTGGGTCCCGCGGCGAGCTGCTCGGCGACCTGCCGGGCCCGCTCGGCGAGCCGCCCGGCCGGTACGACCTCGGTGCACAGCCCCCACTCGACGGCCTCCTCGGCCTCCAGCACATGGCCGAGCAGTGTCATCCGCTGGGCCCGGCGCAATCCGACGAGCTGGGGGAGCTGATGACTGGTGGCCGCGTCCGGGGTGAGCCCGAGCGCCGCGTACGCCGACCGGAAGGTGGCGCCCTCCTCGGTGAGCAGTACGTCCGCGAGGCAGGCGACCCCGAGCCCGGCACCCGCGACATGGCCGCCGGCCGCCACCACGAGGGGGGCGTCGTTCGCGACCAGCCGGGCGAGCGCCGCGTGCAGATGGCTGGTCACCTCCAGGAGGTGACCGGGGATGTCCGGCTGTGCGCGGAAGCTCTTCAGGTCGCCACCGACACAGAAGTGCGCGCCGGCGCCGGAGAGCAGCACGCACCGGGCCCGGGCCACCGGCTCCAGGTGCACCGCGTCCAGCAGTTCGCGGGCGAGCGTCAGATCGATGGCGTTCCGCCGCTCGGGGCGGTCGAGGAGGATGTGCGCCACCCCGCCGCCCCAGGTGACCCGGATCGTGCTGAACTCCCGGCTCCCGAGCGGGAGTTCAGCGACCGTGGTGACCGTCATCTCAGGAACCCAGCAGGAAGTCGTCTTCCGCGGCCCAGCGGATGACCGTACCGCCGTGGCTCATGCCGGCCCCGAAGGAGACGAGTACGACGTTGTCGCCCGGCTTGACGCGGCCCGCGTCGATCGCGTCGCGCAGGGCCAGCGGGACCCCCGCGCCCGAGGTGTTGCCGTACCGCTCGACCGTCGTGAACGTACGCTCCCAGGGCAGCCCCACCTTCTCCATCAGGGCCTCGATCATGTGGTAGTTGGCCTGGTGGAAGATGATCAGGTCGATGTCCTCGACCGTCATCCCCTCCGCCTTGACCAGCTGTTCGACGAAGCCCGGGATGTGCTCCAGAGCGAAGTCGCGGACCGAACGGCCGTGCATGTACGAGTAGTTGTTGCCGAACGCCGACAGCTTGGGGGTGCCGTCCGGCCAGGTCCGCTCCTCGCGCTTCACATACGCCGTGTGGTACGAGCTGGGGTCGCTGGCCAGCAGCGCCGAACCGACCCCGGTGCCGGGAGCGGTGGGCTCCAGCAGGTAGCAGGCGGCGCCGTCACCGAAGATGACGCCCACGGTGCGGTCCTCGGGGTCGAAGAGCTTGGTGTTGACGTCGGCGAGCACGACCGCGACCCGGCGGTAGTCACCGGACTTCACGAACTTGGCGCCCACGTCGAGGGCGAAGACCCCGCCGGGGCAGCCGCCGCTGTTCACGTCGAAGCCGGGCACCCCCTGGATGCCGGCCTTGCGCATGATGCCCACGGCCGCGGCCGGGATCATGTGGTCCGGCGTGTAGGTCCCGCAGATGACCAGGTCGAGCGAGTCCGGGCTGACCCCCGCGCGCTCACAGGCGTCGAGCAGGGCGGCGGCGCCGAGGTCGGAGGTCCACTCGTCCGGGGCGGACCAGCGTCGTTCCTTGATGCCGATGAACTTGCTGATCCATTCGTCGGTGGTGTCGAGCAGCTCCTCCAGTTCGGCGTTGGTGACCACCCGGTCCGGGATACGGCCGCCGACGGCCTTGATCCCGACGCCGTGCGAGGTCTTCTTGGTGAGTTCCATCGGACGCGACTCCTGTTGTTGAGTTTCCTGGGCGGGACGGTGGGGGCCGGGGGCGGCTCGCGTGGAGCCGCCTCCCCTGCCCTGCGGAACAGCCGGGGCCTTCTGGGCTTTCGGCCTTCCGGCCCGTCCTTTTGGGAGTCGGTCCGGATTTCCTTGCCGCACAAATAGAGTCGCGCATCCGGGAGTTATTGGTAATGCACTTCCGGGCTGCTCGGTCGGGGTACCCGAATGGGTAGGTGTGCACCCCTGTCGAGAAAACCAGAAAATGGCGTGCCGCGAGTGCGGCACGCCATTCGGGAGATATGTGGATCATGCTGGCTGTGCGGCCCTGATCAGCCCTTCTTGGAGGGCAAGGGCGACCGCCAGTGTCCGGTTGGGTGAATTGAGCTTGGCCAGTAGATTGGTGACATGACGTTTTATTCCGTGCTCGGAAATTCCGAGTCGCCGGGCTATCTGTTTATTGCTCAGGCCTTCGGCGAGCAGATGAAGCACCTCTCCTTCCCGGGGGGTGAGGGAAATTCTGCGGGCGGGTCGCCGCGTCTGTCGCGACATGAGTGTGCGGGCCATTCCCGGTGGTAGCGGAATATCCCCGGAATGCACCCGGTCCAGCGCTTCACGGAGCTTCTCGACGGTCACGTCCGCCTGCATCAGAAACCCGTGGGCGGCGAGCAGGGTGGCTTCGTCGACGGCGTCCGGGTCCGGGCCTTCGAGCAGCAGCAGAGCCTTGGCGCCGTGCTGGACGGCTCCCCGCACGAGGGCGGGGGTGTCGGGGCCGGAGCCCAGACAGAGCACGATGTCGGGCCGCTGCGCGGGCAGCAGCGCGAACGCCTCCGCCGCCTTGCCGCAGGCCCACACCGATCCCATGGTGGGGATGCTCTTCAGCATGGAGCGGACTCCGTGGCTGAGCAGTTCGTTGTCGAGGACGACGAGCGCGGTGATCCCGGGGGCGCTCAACGTGCCACCCCCGCGAAGGCCTTGGCCACCGTGGCGACCCGCCGGCCGAGATGCCGGGCGGTCTCCGCGTCGGCCTTGGTGACGGCCTCCGGGCCCTGGTCGGTGTTGGCCTGGGCACCGGCGCCGAGCGTGATGCCGAGCCGGTTCAGATCGTGCTCGGAGCCGGTCGAGGAGCACCAGCCCGGCGTCAGGTCCAGGTTGACCCAGTGCATGGCGTGCTGCGAGGCGAGGATGGCGAAGTACTGCAGCGTGTGCAGCTTGTCCCCGTTCATCGCGCCCGCCACGGTGAAGCCCGAGGCCACTTTGTCCTTCCAGGCCCGCGCCGCCCACCGCTTCGACGTCGACTCGGCGAAGACGTGAAAGGCGGCGGACGCGGACCCCATGTAGGTGGGGGAGCCGAAGACGATCGCGTCCGCGGCGTCGAGCGCGGCCCACTCCTCCTCGGTGATGCCGTCCACCGCGATCAGCACGGCGTCGGCACCCGCGTCGGCCACCCCGTCGCGCACCGCCTCGGCGAGGACCGTGGTGTGCCCGAATCCGGAGTGGTAGGCGATGGCGACCGTGGTACCCATGTGCGTACTCCAATGAGAGGTCAGTCCGGGGCGACGGGGGTGAACGCGACGGCGAGTTCGGCACGCAGCCGGTCCAGGTCCCGCGCGTGGCCGTGCGCCGCCACATGTCCGTCCGGTCGGATCAGGTGGTAGCCCGCCCGCCGGCAGCCGGTGAGCGGTGCGGCCCGCTCCTCGCGCAGCCGCACCACCCTCAACCGCGGGTGGCCTTCCGCGAATTGCTCCGCCGCCGCGAGTACGTCAGGTCCGCTGACCGCCAGCGTCCAGGCGTTCGGGTCCACTTCGGGGCCCGCGATCCCGTACGACACGGCGAGCGGCCGCGGGAAGACGGAACCGGGCTTCAGAGCGCGCGGACCGCAGCCGCGCCGCCCGGAGGGCACCTGGCTCTCCCGCTCGGGCCGGTAGGCCAGCCTGCGCCCCGCCATCACGGGCGCGTACAGCCGGGACACCAGCCCGGTGCGGTCCAGCAGCCGGAACGCGGCGTCCCGGGCCAGCACCTTCGGCCGGCTCCCGGCCATCCACGCCCGGGTCTGCAGATCCGTGTCGCGGACGATGCGACGGGTCGCCTCGGCGCGCTCGGGGCCGTAACTCAGGAGCAGTTCGGCCGGCGAGCTGCCGTGGACGACCGCGGCCAGTTTCCAGGCGAGGTTGTGCGCGTCCTGGAGGCCGTTGTTCATGCCCTGCCCGCCGGCCGGGCTGTGGACGTGGGCCGCGTCGCCCATCAGGAAGACCCGGCCGCGCTGGAAGTCGGTGGCGTGCCGGGCGTGCACCCGGAAGACGGTCTGCCACACCGGCTCGGTGATCCGCACCCCGCGCGGGCCCCGCTCGTCCAGGATCCGCTGCATCATCGCGACGGTGACCTCGCCGCCGCCCTTAGGCATCACCGACAGGAACCGGAAGACACCGTCCGGCATCGGCACGATCACCAGCGTGCCCGTCGGCGCCTGGTAGTAGAGCACCTGGTCCGTGGGCAGTTCGCCCTCGATCCGCGTGTCGATCAGCGCGAACGCCATCTCGTACGTACTGCCGTGGAAGCCGATGCCGAGCTGGCCGCGGACCGAACTGCCCGCCCCGTCCGCGCCGATCACCCACGGCACATGGGTGCGCTCCAGGGTGCCGTCCGGGTGTTCCAGCAGGGCGGTCACCCCGTCCGTGGCGTCGATCCGCCCGGAGAAGTCCACACCGTCGAGGCACAACAGCCGTACGCCGCGCTCGACTTTGCCGCCCAGCTCGTGCAGCCGGTCCGTGAGCAGGCCCTCGGTCACGGGCTGCGGGAGGGTGCGCGAGGCCAGGTCCTCGGCGAAGCCGAAGGTGGCCAGCGGGCGGCCGCCGGAGAAGTAGGAGAAGGCGTTGATGCGGTTCGAGAACCGCTTCAACTCCTCACCGAATCCCAGGTCTTCGAGGATGTCCATGGCGCGCGGCCACAGCGACAGCGCCTTCGGCACGGTCATGGGCTCCTCTGCCCGGTCGACGATCCGCACCCGCACCCCGCGCCTGAGCAGTTCGCAGGCGGCCAGCAGACCGGTGGGGCCGCCGCCGACGACGAGCACGTCGACATCGGCCCGCACCACGGGCCGCGCGCTCACGTCTGCTCCTGGAGCCGACGCGCGAGCTCGATCCGCTGCACCTTCATCGTGGCCGTGCGCGGCAGTTCGCTCAGCGGCAGCTGCACCGGGGCGGCGAGCTGCGGGTAGTCCGCGGCGGCCGCGCGCCAGCGCTCGGGGTCCAGCGGCACGTCCTTGCGGGTGCTCACCACCGGCACCGGCTCCTGTCCGGGACCCGGCACGAGGACCAGTTCGGTCAGCTCCGGCAGCTTCGCCAGGACCGCGTCCTCCACCTCCAGGGTGCTGTGCACACCCGGTATGTGGTCGACCTCGCGGTCCAGCAGATGCAGACAGCCCCACTTGCTGCGGTAGCCGATGTCCATCCCGCGCCACCAGGTGCCGATCGCCTGCTTCTCGAAACGCTCCTTCTCTCCGTAGTACGTCACCGCACGGCCCGGCGTGTAGACGTCGATGTACCCGGGGTTGGCCCTCGACGGGCGCTTGCCCCCGCGCCCCACCAGCCGGAACTTGGTGATGCCCGGCATGGCGTAGCCCAGGCAGCGGCCGTTGGCCTTGTGGGCGTTCCGGCGCGTGTAGCCGCGGCCTACCAGCGGGCCGCACTCGCTCTGCCCGTAGATCTGGAAGAACAGCGGGGCGCGCCGCTCGGAGGCCTTCAGGAGCCGGTCCATCGTGCCCGGGTGGATCGCGTCGAACGTACTGCTGAAGTACTTGACGTTGGCGAACGGCCTGCGCGGGTCGTCGGCGATCTCCTCCCACTCCAGGAAGGAGTTGGGGTGGGTCTCCAGAAATCCCGGCCTGGTCCGCGCGAACAGCTCGGCGGTCTTCTCCGGATCCCCGTCCTCCATGATCACCACCGGCATGGCCCGCGGCAGCAGCACCGCCATCGCCAGGAACATCCGCGAGTGCACGAACGACACGTGTACGGCGACGGTCTCCCGCTTGCGGATCAGCGCGGCGAGCCGGTTCTGCGGACGGAACCGGCCGCGCAGCGTGCGCGCCGAGTGCACGACGAGCTTCGGCAGCCCCGTGGTGCCGGACGTGTGGGTCATCAGCGCGGGCCGGTCGGGGTCGTTGAACACCGGCTTCCGCCGGGGCGCGCCCGCGAGTGCGGTCAGCGAGACCGCGCCCTCGCGGTGCCCGGCGGCCAGCACGACCCGCTCGGTCAGCTCCGCCAGCGGGAAGTCCGCCAGCGAGCCGTCGAGCTTCGCGACGTCCGTCACCAGATAGGGCCGCTTCAGGCGGCCGAGGAGCGCGGCGACACTGTCCCCGGGCAGTGCGGGGGACAGCATCACGGGCACGGCACCGATGCGGGACGCGCCGCTGGCCAGGATGTAGATGTCGAAGTTGGACGTCTTGTGGATGGCGACATGGGCGCCGGGCCGGACGCCGGCGGCCCACAGCCGGGCCGCCATGTCGTCCACGTGCTCGGCGAGTTGACCAACAGTCAGCTCCCGGCCGGTACCGGGCAGGACGTCCAGGTCGTGGTCGAGCGTCAGCGGTGTGGCGCCGTGCTTGGCCGCCGCATGCTCGGCGACCACGCCGAGATACAGCCCACTGCGCCGTACAGGAATCCGGGGCATTGCGTCTCTCTCCTCGATTGCCTCGATTGCCGGGCGGACCGCCCCGCGACTACTTGGCGGACTTCTGGGCGGACGTCCCGGCGGCGGGGTGCGCGGCGAAGCGCTCCCGCAGGAACTCCGCGTCCGCGGGCTGGATGGTGAGCTTGAAGGCGTCCCGCAGGGTCTCGACGATCTCGTCCGCGGTCAGCTCGGCGTGCTCCAGACGGCCGTCCGGGTACTGCGTGGTGAGCACCTGGTTCTTCAGGACGAGCCGGGTCTTGTCGTCGCCGCGCTGCGCGATCAGATGGCTGAGTCCGCCCGGCGGCATGAACACCGACCGCGGGTCCGCGTACGAGAAGTGGTTCACCATGTCGAAGTCGAGGAAGTAGTGCGGCTCCAACTGCCAGGCGTACACGTCGAACCAGCCGTCGGAGTGCAGGCTCTGCAGCACCCAGTCGTCCTCGTCGCGCTGCAGCCGCCAGGTCCACTCGCCCACGGTCACGGTGCCGTCGTGCCGGAACGGCAGGGGCTCCAGCGGGCTCTCGTCGCCGAAACCGGGGTCGGCGAACCAGAGTTCGCCCTCCACCTCGACCAGCAGCACGGCGTGGGAGCGGGTACGGACGGTCTGCGTACCACGGCGCACGCGCGCGAGGTGGCGCACCAGCGGGAATCCGAGCCGGTCGAGCGCCGCCGCGAACAGCAGGTTGCTCTCCAGGCAGCAGCCGCCCTGGCCGCGGCCCACGATCTTCTCCTGCACGCTCTCGATGTCGAGTGCGATACGCCGGCCCACGGCCGAGTCCACGATCTCCCAGCTGATGGCGTCGGCGTGCGCGCGGTGCAGCCGGCGCAGGGTCTCCAGGGTGGGGGTGCGGGGCCCGTCGTATCCGATACGGGCCAAGTAGGCGTCGAGATCGAGCAGTTCCGTCTGCCACTCCGAGTCGGAACCGGGCGGCAAGGGAAGGACGCTGCGAGCCATCGGGCAAACCTCTCTTCAAAGCATGGGAAGGCATCTGCGAGCTCACCGGGAGCTCTTGGACGCGTTGTCGGCCGACGACGCACTGGTGAGTGTGCGGCGGCCCGGAGGGGGCGGGGAGGACGGCCGGAGCAGTCCGTCAGATGGCCGGGAAGTCCGTCAGGTCGGCGGCGCGCGCGGGCCCGCGGTGAGCTGACCGGGGACGGCCGGTACGGGGGCGGGCGTCCTGATCGGGGGCTTCCTGTACGGGGGCCGACGACCTGGTTAGGTGGGTCCCATGACTGCGATCCGACTGCTCCTCGTCGACGACGATCCCCTGGTGAGAGCCGGCCTGTCCTTCATGATGGGCGGCGCCGACGACATCGAGATCGTCGGGGAGGCAGCCGACGGCAGCGAGGTGGAGGCGCTCGTCGACCGCACCCGGCCGGACGTCGTCCTCATGGACATCCGGATGCCGACGGTCGACGGACTCACCGCCACGGAGAGGCTGCGCGGCCGTCCGGAGGCCCCCCAGGTCGTGGTCCTGACCACCTTCCACGCCGACGACCAGGTGCTGCGGGCACTGCGCGCGGGAGCCGCCGGGTTCGTGCTGAAGGACACCCCGCCCGCGGAGATCCTGGCTGCGGTACGACGTGTCGCGGCCGGTGATCCCGTGCTGTCGCCCTCCGTCACCCGCCAGTTGATGGAGCACGCGGCCGGCGGCGCACCCGACACCCGCCGTACCACCGCCCGCGACCGCGTCGCCGCCCTCAACGACCGCGAACGCGAGGTCGCCGTCGCGGTGGGGCAGGGCAGATCTAACGCCGAGATCGCCGCCGAGCTGTTCATGAGCGTCGCCACCGTCAAGACCCACGTCTCCCGCATCCTCGCCAAGCTCGGCCTCAACAACCGTGTGCAGATCGCCCTGTTGACGTACGACGCCGGGCTTCTGGAGGAGGACGGGCACTGATCGGGGGCCGCACGCGTTGTTCGGGTCAACGGGAGGGAAACCATGATCGATCTGGGGGAGTACGGGGCGGGGTTCACGAGAGACCCGTATCCGGTGTACGCGGCGCTGCGCGAGCGAGGTCCCGTCCACTGGGTGCGGACACCGCCCCCGGGCGAGTACGAGGGCTGGCTCGTCGTCGGGTACGAGGAGGCGCGGGCCGCGCTCGCCGACCCGAGGCTGTCCAAGGACATCACCAAGAGGGGGCTGAACTCACTCGACGAGGAGCTGATGGGCCGGTATGTGCTGATCACCGACCCGCCCGAGCACACCCGGCTGCGCTCGCTCGTCGCGGGCGCGTTCACCATGCGACGCGTGGAGGCGCTGCGCCCGCGCGTCCAGCAGATCACCGACGAGCTGCTGGACGCGATGCTGCCGAAGGGCGGCGCCGACCTCGTGGACTCCTTCGCCTATCCGCTGCCCATGACGGTCATCTGCGAGCTCCTGGGCATCCCGGACATCGACCGGGTCGCCTTCCGCGCCCTGTCGAGCGAGATCGTGGCACCGTCCGGCGGAAACAGCGAACTCGCCGCCATGGAGCAACTAGCCACGTATCTGGACGAGTTGATCGAGGACAAGCGCTGCACGGCACCGGCCGACGACCTGCTCAGCGCCCTCATCCGCACCCGCGCGGAGGACGGCGACCGGCTCTCGGGCCACGAGCTGCGCGCGATGGCGTTCATCCTGCTGGTCGCGGGCCATGAGACGACGGTCAACCTGATCACCACCGGGGTGCACACCCTGCTCACCCACCCGGACCAACTCGTCGCGCTGCGCGCCGACATGACCCTCCTGGACGGCGCGGTGGAGGAAATGCTGCGCTTCGAGGGACCGGTCGAGACGGCGACGTACCGCTACGCGGCCGAGCCGATGGAGATCGGCGGGCAGTCCATCGCGGAGGGCGACCCTGTCATGATCGGCCTCGACGCGGCCAACCGCGACGCGGCGTACTGCCCTGACCCGCACCGCTTCGACATCCACCGCGCCCCACAGGGCCATCTCGCCTTCGGGCACGGTATCCACTACTGCCTGGGCGCCCCCTTGGCCCGCCTCGAAGCCCGTGTCGCGCTGCGCTCGCTGCTGGAGCGCTGCCCGGATCTCGCCCTCGACGGGCCGCCCGGCGACTGGCTGTCCGGCATGCTGATGCGCGGCCTCCGCCACCTGCAGCTCCGCTGGTAACCACGGGCTTCCTTCGCCCCCGCCGCCCCTACCCGTCCCATCCCTGGGGGCTGCGCCCCCAGACCCCCGCTAAAAGATTGCGCAGTTCCCCGCGCCCCGAAAACGGGGGGCGGGCGTGGGATCGCGGGGCGCAGCCCCGCGCCTTAGGGGCGCGGGGAACTGCGCGACCAGCCCCCACCCACCCGCACCCGACACACAACCCACGGGGTCGAAGGGGCGGAGCCCCTGGGGGATGGGACGGGTAGGGGCGGCGGGGGCGAGAGAGCGCAGGCTCAGGTCCGCGCGTCCGGGATCTCAGCGAGCCGCACCGGACGCCGCTCCCGCCGAGACACCACACAGGCCTCGGCGATACGCAACGCCTCCAGCGCCTCACGCCCGTCGCACGGATTGCCCCGCTCACCACGCACCACCTCGACGAACGCCGAGAGCTCAGCCTCGTACGCGGGCCCGAACCGCTCCAGGAACCCCATCCACGGCTTGTCGGCAGGCGGCGGCCCGGCCGGTTCGGTGGACGCGATCGGCGTCCGGTCGTCCAGGCCGACGGCGATCTGGTCCAGCTCCCCGGCGAGCTCCATCCGGACGTCATAACCGGCACCGTTCAGCCGAGTCGCCGTAGCCGTGGCCAGCGTCCCGTCGTCAAAGGTGAGAACAGCCGCGGCGGTGTCGATGTCACCCGCCTCGCGGAACATCGCGGGCCCGGCGTCCGACCCGGCCGCGTACACCTCGGTGACCTCGCGGCCGGTGACCCAGCGCAGTATGTCGAAGTCGTGGATCAGGCAGTCCCGGTAGAGCCCACCGGAGAGCGGGAGGTAGTCGGCCGGGGGCGGCGACTGGTCGGACGTCATCGCCCGGACGGTGTGCAGCCGCCCGAGCCGTCCCGACCGCACCGCCTCGCGCGCCGCCGTGTAGCCCGTGTCGAAGCGGCGCTGGAAGCCCAGCTGCAGTACCGTCCCGGCGGCGTCGACCTCGGCGAGCGCGGCCAGCGTGCCCGCCAGATCGAGGGCGATGGGCTTCTCGCAGAAGACCGGGAGCCCGGACCGTGCTGCCCGACCGATCAGTTCGGCGTGGGCCGAAGTCGCCGCGGTGATGACCACCGCGTCCACACCCCAGGTGAAGATCTCGTCCACGCTGGGCGCCGCCGTCGCGCCCAGCCGGTCCGCCAGCCGATGGGCCCGAGCGGTGTCCGCGTCGGTGACGATGAGGGAGCCGCCGACCTCACGGTGACGGCTGAGAGTGGCCGCGTGGAATGTACCGATACGACCCGCTCCGATAAGTCCGATGCGCATGGGAACAGTGTGGGCGAACCTGGCACCGTGTCAATGGTTTGTCCGGACAATCGAACTTCACAACTTCCCGTCAACATCTCCCGGGGCTACGCTCGGCCCGTGCCGAAACCAGACGTCGATCCGACCGTGTCGCTCCAGCTCAGCGTCGACCGCAGCAGTCCGGTCCCGCTCTACTTCCAGTTGTCCCAACAGCTGGAGGCCGCGATCGAGCACGGGACGCTGACCCCGGGCAGCCTCCTGGGCAACGAGATCGAGCTCGCCGGGCGGCTCGGGCTGTCCCGGCCCACGGTCCGCCAGGCCATCCAGTCCCTCGTCGACAAGGGCCTGCTCGTACGGCGCCGAGGCGTGGGCACCCAGGTCGTACACAGCCAGGTCAAGCGCCCGATGGAGCTCAGCAGCCTCTACGACGACCTGGAATCGGCGGGCCAGCGCCCGGCGACCCAGGTGGTCCTCAACACCGTCGTACCGGCGTCCGCCGAGGTCGCGGCCGCGCTGGGCGTGGCCGAGGGCAGCGACGTACACCGTGTCGAGCGGCTGCGCCTCTCCCACGGGGAGCCGATGGCGTACCTCTGCAACTATCTGCCCCCCGACCTGCTGGAGCTGGACAGCGACCAGATGGAGGCCACCGGGCTGTACCGGCTGATGCGCGCGGCGGGCATCACCCTGCACAGCGCCCGGCAGTCCGTCGGCGCCCGCGCGGCCAGCGCGGAGGAGGGCGAGCGGCTCGGCGAACCGGCCGGTGCACCGCTGCTCACCATGCAGCGCACGACCTTCGACGACACGGGCCGGGCCGTCGAGTTCGGCACCCACATCTACCGGGCCTCGCGCTACTCCTTCGAGTTTCAGCTCCTCGTACGTCCGTAACCCCTTTTCGTACGCCCGTGCCTGACTGACCCGCGCCCCGCGCGGGCCTCGCCGTGCCACCGAGGTCCGCCGTCGTCACCGAGAGGGACGTGCCGCCGGGGGGAGAAGTCCACCGCGCGCGGGACCCGCTGGTGGGGTGCATGATCCCGGTGATTGATACTTGGGCGTTTGGGCCGGTGTCGACACCGGCCCACGAGGGCCTACGGAACGGCCCTCCGGCCGGCCCGCAGGGCCCGGCGCACCAAGGAGCAGCAAGAAGGGCACGGCCTCGTGGCACGCACTCGAACCTGGGTAAGCATCGCGCTCGCAGGGGCGCTGGGGGTGTCCCTCGCGGGATGCAGCAGCACCGGCGGGAAGCGGGCCGAGGACGCCCGCAAGGCGGCGGCAGCCCAGGGCAAGGCCGCGGTGAACACGCCCAGGTGGACGTTCGCGATGATCACCCACTCGGGCGACGGCGACACCTTCTGGGACATCGTGCAGAACGGCGCCAAGCAGGCCGCCGTCAAGGACAACATCAACTTCCTGTACTCGCACAACGCCGAGGCACAGCAGCAGGCGCAGCTCGTGGACGCCGCGGTCGACAAGCAGGTCGACGGCATCATCGTCACGCTCGCCAAGCCCGACGCCATGAAGGCGGCCGTCGCGCGCGCCGTGAAGGCCGGCATCCCGGTGATCACGGTGAACTCGGGCTCCGAGGAGTCCAAGGCGTTCGGCGCGCTCACCCACATCGGCCAGGACGAGACGATCGCCGGCGAGGCCGTCGGTGAGGAGCTGAACAAGCGCGGCCGGAAGAAGACCGTGTGCGTCCTGCACGAGCAGGGCAACGTCGGTCACGAGCAGCGCTGCGCGGGCATCAAGAAGACCTTCCACGGCACTGTGGAGAACCTCTACGTCCAGGGCACCAGCATGCCCGACGTGCAGTCCTCCATCGGCGCGAAGCTGCAGGCCGACAAGTCCATCGACTCGGTCGTCACGCTCGGCGCCCCCTTCGCCGACACCGCGGTCAAGGCCAAGCAGGACGCGGGCAGCAAGGCCGAGATCGACACCTTCGACCTGAACGAGAAGGTGGCCGCGGAGCTCAAGAACGGCACGCTCGGCTTCGCCGTCGACCAGCAGCCGTACCTCCAGGGGTACGAGGCCGTGGACCTGCTCTGGCTGTACAAGTACAACGCCGATGCCCTCGGCGGCGGCAAGCCGGTCCTCACCGGTCCGCAGATCATCACCAAGGACCAGGCCGCCGCGCTGGAGGACTACGCCAAGCGGGGGACCCGATGAGCACCACGGCACCCGCACCCGCCCCCGCGCCGTCGCCGGACACCAAGGCCGACGAGCGGCTCCTGAAGACCTCGCCGCTGCGCAAGCTGATGAGCCGCCCCGAGCTCGGCTCCGTGGTCGGCGCGATCGCCGTCTTCGTCTTCTTCGCGCTCTTCGCCGACAGCTTCGTACGGGGCGCGAGCCTGAGCACGGTGCTCTACGCCTCGTCGACCATCGGCATCATGGCCGTCCCGGTCGCGCTGCTGATGATCGGCGGAGAGTTCGACCTCTCCGCGGGCGTCATGGTGACCAGCTCCGCGCTGATCTCCTCGATGTTCAGCTACCAGATGACCGCGAACGTCTGGGTCGGTGTCTTCGTCTCGCTGCTGGTCACCCTGTCGATCGGCGTCTTCAACGGCGTCATGCTGACCCGCACCGACCCGCCGAGCTTCATCATCACTCTCGGCACGTTTCTGATGCTGACCGGCATGAACCTCGGCTTCACCAAGCTGATCAGCGGCACGGTCTCCACGAAGTCGATCTCCGACATGGAGGGCTTCTCCTCCGCCAAGGACGTCTTCGCCTCGACGATCACCATCGGCGGCGTCGACTTCAAGATCACCATTTTGTGGTGGCTGGCCCTGGTCGTCGTCGCCACCTGGATCCTGCTGCGCACCCGCGTCGGCAACTGGATCTACGCCGTCGGCGGCGGCGAGGAAGCGGCCCGCGCGGTCGGCGTCCCGGTCGACAAGACCAAGATCGGCCTCTACATGGGCGTCTCCTTCGGCGCCTGGATCTCCGGCCAGCACCTGCTGTTCTCGTTCGACGTCGTGCAGTCCGGCGAGGGCGTCGGCAACGAGCTGATCTACATCATCGCGGCCGTCATCGGCGGCTGTCTGATCACCGGCGGCTACGGCTCCGCGGTCGGCGCGGCGGTCGGCGCGCTGATCTTCGGCATGGTGAGCAAGGGCATCGTGTTCGCCGAGTGGAACCCGGACTGGTTCAAGTTCTTCCTGGGAGTGATGCTGCTCCTGGCGACCCTGCTCAACCACTGGGTTCGCAAGCGCGCGGAGGCGACGAAGTGACCACGGACGCGGACATGACCACCGACTCGGCCGCCACGGACCGTACGGCGCTCGTCGAGCTCGACGACGTCAGCAAGTACTACGGCAACATCCGCGCCCTCGAAGGCGTCTCGCTGGAGGTCCACGCGGGGGAGATCTCCTGCGTGCTCGGCGACAACGGCGCGGGCAAGTCCACCCTCATCAAGATCATCGCGGGGCGGCACCAGCACGACGCGGGCACGCTGCGCATCGAGGGCGAGGAGACCCGGCTGTCCTCCCCGCGCGAAGCCCTGGACCGCGGAATCGCCACGGTCTACCAGGACCTCGCCGTCGTCCCGCTGATGCCGGTCTGGCGCAACTTCTTCCTCGGCTCCGAGCCGACGAAGGGCGTCGCCCCCTTCAAGCGCATGGACATCGACCTCATGCGCAGGACCACCCATGCCGAGCTGCTGCGCATGGGCATCGACCTGCGCGACGTCGACCAGCCCATCGGCACCCTCTCCGGCGGCGAGCGCCAGTGCGTGGCGATCGCCCGCGCCGTCCACTTCGGCGCCAAGGTCCTCGTCCTCGACGAGCCCACCGCGGCCCTCGGCGTGAAGCAGTCCGGTGTGGTCCTCAAATATGTGGCCGCCGCACGGGACGCCGGCCTGGGTGTTGTGTTGATCACCCACAACCCGCACCACGCGTACCTGGTGGGTGACCGTTTCGTGCTCCTGAAGAGGGGCGAAATGTTCAGCAGCAACGCGCGTGAGGACATCACCCTCGACGAGCTGACCCGCCAGATGGCGGGCGGCAGCGAGCTGGAGGACCTGCGACACGAGCTGGAACGTACGTGACGCGGGGCGCTCCGTAACTGGAGCGCCCCGTAGGGGCGCGGGGAACTGCGCGACCAGCCACAACGGACTCGCAGCTCACAGACGACCCGCAGCTTTCGGAGCCAGCCCCAAGCGCAGCGAAGGGGCTCCGCCGTGCACCCCGTGGGCAGCGTGCGGCAGAATCGGCTCGATGAGCACCTACCGCGACCTCGCACACCGCGGCTCCGCGCGGGCCACCGTCCTGCGGACCGTCGGGACGCGCGAGCGCCGTTCCCACCTGACGGCGCCCCGCGTCCCCACCGTCGGCATCGACATCGGCGGTACGAAGGTGATGGCGGGCGTCGTGGACGCCGACGGCAACATCCTGGAGAAGGTCCGCGCCGAGACGCCGGACAAGTCCAAGAGCCCCAAGGTCGTCGAGGACACCATCGTCGAGCTGGTCCTGGACCTCTCCGACCGGCACGACGTGCACGCGGTCGGCATCGGCGCCGCCGGCTGGGTCGACGCGGAGCGCAGCCGCATCCTGTTCGCCCCCCACCTCTCGTGGCGCAACGAGCCCCTGCGCGATCGCCTCGCGGGGCGGCTCGCCGTCCCCGTCCTGGTCGACAACGACGCCAACGCCGCGGCCTGGGCCGAGTGGCGCTTCGGCGCCGGCCGCGGCGAGGACCACCTCGTCATGATCACGCTCGGCACCGGTATCGGCGGCGCGATCCTGGAGGACGGCCAGGTCAAGCGCGGCAAGTTCGGTGTCGCCGGCGAGTTCGGCCATATGCAGGTCGTGCCCGGCGGCCACCGCTGCCCGTGCGGCAACCGCGGCTGCTGGGAGCAGTACAGCTCCGGTAACGCGCTGGTCCGCGAGGCCCGCGAGCTCGCCGCCGCGGACTCCCCGGTGGCGTACGGGATCATCGAGCACGTCAAGGGCAACATCGCCGACATCACCGGCCCGATGATCACCGAGCTGGCCCGCGAGGGCGACGCCATGTGCATCGAGCTGCTCCAGGACATCGGCCAGTGGCTCGGCGTCGGCATCGCGAACCTGGCCGCCGCCCTGGACCCCTCCTGCTTCGTCATCGGCGGCGGCGTCAGTGCCGCCGACGACCTGCTGATCGGCCCCGCGCGGGACGCGTTCCGCAGGCACCTCACGGGCCGCGGCTACCGCCCCGAGGCCCGGATCGCCCGCGCCCAGCTCGGCCCCGAGGCCGGCATGGTCGGCGCCGCTGACCTCGCCCGCCTCGTCGCCCGCCGCTTCCGCCGCGCCAATCGCCGCCGGGTGGAGCGATACGAGCGCTACGAGCGGTACGTGGAGTCGCGCCGCACCCCGGAGTCGCTGTGACGGCCTCGCTGCCACGCCAGGCGTCGCCGCCGGACGAGCCGCAGCGGCCGCCGGAGGACCCGCGCCGCAAGTTCCGCCGCCGTGCCCTCACACTGCTGATCATCGTGCTGCTCATCGGCGTACCCGCCGGCTATCTGGTGATCTCCGCCAACCAGAGCCGCAACAGCGGCAAGCAGAAGGAGGAGAAGTACTCCGCGACCGGCCTCACCGAGGGCTGGCCGTCGCGCGTCCAGCGCCGCCTCTACCAGGTGCCCATTCCGGGGAAGTCCACGGACGCCGCCTACTACGAGACGAACAACTGGAAGACCAGCCGCCTGTACGTGCAGTTCGGCACCACCAACGCGGGCCTGGACAAGTTCCTGGCCGACGTCGGCACCAGCCGTGACGCCCTGCAGAAGGGCGACATCACCATCAGCGCCCGCGACCAGAAGGTCGTCGGCTGGGAGTTCACCGGCGCCGGCCCCTGGTGGGGGCTCATCCACAAGCAGAAGGACCCGGCGCCCACCCAGGACATCGTCGTGAACTGGTCCCAGCCCCAGCACCCCATGGTCTACGTGGTCTCGCGCACGATTCCCTGACCCGGCCCCGGCCCCGCGGGGTCGCCGAGGCCGATTGTCAGACCCCGCCCGTAGAGTCGAAGACAACTGATTCGACTGAGGGGCGGGAGGTGACCGGACGTATGGGGGACGGCGTGTATTCGGCGGGCGCGGCGGTTGCCGAGGACGAGCCGGTGGGGGCCGACACGGCGGTGTCCGTGCGCCTCGCCGCCGTCTTCCTGCCCGCGCCGCTTCCCCGCGAGGGACGGGTCGCGTTCTGGGATCCGGACGGCGACCGGCTCCCACCGGGCAAGCGGACCGAACTGACGGTCGTACGGCCGCACGGCCCCGGAGTCCGCAGAGGTACCGTCCCCGCGCTCACCCTGCCGGTCGCCGAGGCCCTGCCACTGCTGGCCGGGGCACGCCGGGACCCCGCCGCGCATCCCGCCACGGCCTGCTGGGGCGCGGCCGCGCTGCACGCGCTGCGGCTCGTCGCACGCGGGCGACTGCTGCCGGGGCTCACGGCCGACGGGCTCGACGCCTGGCGCGCGGGCCCGCTGGACCAGGACGACATCGCCCACCTCAGGGCCGTGGCCGCGGCCCTTCCGTACGAGGGACACGCCGTCCCGCTGCCCGGCAAGGGCCCGCTCCGGCTGCCCGAGCCGGAAGCGCTGATGCGGTCCTTCCTGGACGCGGTCGCCGACACACTGCCGCGCACCCCGGCCGCGCCGTACACCTCGGGGAAACCCTTCGCGGCGAGCGAGCCGCAGCGGCTGCCCGGTGCCCACGACTGGGCCGCCGAGGTCGCCGCGGGCATGGACGCGGGCGTACGGATCTCACTCCGCCTGGACCTGTCCGCCTACCAGCTCTTCGACGACGGCGAGGGAGCGCGGCGGGCGGGCGCGGCCGTCGTCCAGGTGCACAGCCTCGCCGACCCCACCCTCGTCGTGGACGCGACGGCCCTGTGGGCGGGGGAGGCCGACGCGGTCTTCGGTCCCCGCGCGCGCGTCGACGCGGCCCTCGCCGTCCGCCGCGCGGCCCGCGTCTGGCCGCCCCTGGACCGGCTGTCCGAGCAGGACGTGCCGGACGTACTCGCCCTCTCCGAGGAGGAGCTGTCCGACCTGCTCGGGATCGCGGCGACCCGGCTCGGCGCGGCCGGGGTCGCCGTGCACTGGCCCCGGGACCTCGCCCACGACCTGAGCGCGGCGGCGGTGGTGCGCCCCGCGCCCGGGTCGGCCACGGACGGCACCGGGTTCTTCGAGAGCGAGGAACTGCTCCAGTTCCGCTGGCAGTTGGCCCTCGGCGGTGACCCGCTCAGCGAGGCCGAGATGGACACCCTGGCCGAGGCCCACCGCCCGGTCGTCCGGCTGCGCGACCAATGGGTGCTCGTCGACCCGGCCCTCGTCCGCAAGGCCCGCAAGCGCGAGCTGGGACTGCTCGACCCGGTCGACGCGCTGTCCGTCGCGCTCACCGGCACCGCGGAGATCGACGGCGAGACGGTCGAGGCGGTACCGGTCGGCGCGCTGGCCGCACTGCGCGACCGTCTGACGGCGGGCGTGGCTCCCGTGGAACCGCCCCCAGGCCTTGAGGCCAAGCTCCGGGACTACCAACTCCGCGGCCTCGCCTGGCTCGACCTCATGACCTCCCTCGGCCTCGGCGGCTGCCTCGCCGACGACATGGGGCTCGGCAAGACTATCACGGTCATCGCCCTGCATCTGCGCCGGGCCCGCAGCGAGCCCACCCTGGTCGTCTGCCCGGCATCGCTGCTGGGCAACTGGCAGCGGGAGATCACCCGTTTCGCGCCCGGCGTCCCCGTCCGCCGCTTCCACGGCCCCGACCGCACCCTGGAAGACCTCGACGGCGGCTTCGTGCTCACCACGTACGGGACGATGCGGTCGGCCGCGTCACGGCTCGCCCAGCAGACGTGGGGCATGCTCGTCGCGGACGAGGCACAGCACGTCAAGAACCCCTACTCGGCGACGGCGAAGGCCCTGCGGACGATTCCGTCCCCCGCGCGCGTGGCGCTCACCGGCACCCCCGTGGAGAACAACCTCTCCGAACTCTGGGCCCTGCTCGACTGGACGACCCCCGGCCTGCTCGGCCCCCTCAAGTCCTTCCGCGCCCGGCACGCGCGCGCCGTGGAGAACGGCGAGGACGAGGAGGCGGTGGCCCGCCTGGCCCGGCTGATCCGCCCGTTCCTGCTCCGCCGCAAGAAGTCCGACCCCGGAATCGTCCCCGAGCTCCCGCCCAAGACGGAGACGGACCACCCGGTCCCCCTGACCCGCGAACAGGCCTCCCTCTACGAGGCGGTGGTCCGCGAGTCCATGCTGGCCATCGAGACCGCCGGAGGCATCGCGCGCCGCGGCCTGGTCCTGAAGCTCCTCACCTCCCTCAAGCAGATCTGCAACCACCCGGCGCTGTATCTGAAGGAGGACGCCCGAGCCGCCGCCCACGGTCCCACCGCCCGCTCCGGCAAACTGGCCCTGCTCGACGAGCTGTTGGACACACTGCTGGCCGAGGACGGTTCGGCTCTGGTTTTCACACAGTACGTAGGGATGGCCCGGCTGATCACGTCCCACCTCGCCGCCCGCGCCGTCCCCGTGGAGCTGCTGCACGGCGGCACACCGGTCGCCGACCGCGAACACATGGTGGACCGTTTCCAGAGCGGGGCGACCCCGGTCCTGGTGCTGTCCCTCAAGGCCGCCGGCACCGGTCTGAACCTCACCCGCGCCGGCCATGTCGTCCACTTCGACCGCTGGTGGAACCCCGCCGTCGAGGAACAGGCCACCGACCGCGCCTACCGCATCGGCCAGACCCAGCCCGTCCAGGTCCACCGCCTCATCACCGAGGGCACGGTCGAGGACCGCATCGCCGAGATGCTCGAAGCGAAGCGCGCGCTCGCCGACGCGATCCTCGGCTCCGGCGAGGCGTCCCTGACAGAACTGACCGACCGTGAGCTGTCGGACCTGGTGTCCCTTCGGAGGTCGGCGTGAACGGTTCCGAGGGTGAGGACACCGAGCGGGCCGAGGACAGCGGCCAGGCTGAGGACGGCGGCCAAGCTGAGGACAGCGGCAGGGTTGAGGACAGCGGCCACGCTGAGGGAAGCGGCCAGGCTGAGGACTGGGGCCGGGCTGAGGTAAGCGGCCGGGTTGAAGGCAGCGAGGGGGCCGGGGACAGTGAGCGGCCACGCCCCGAGGCCGGGGCGCGACCGGCCGACGTGGCCCGGCGGGCTCTGCGGGCGGCGCGGGAGCGCGAGGGTCGGGAGGCCGAGTCGGCTGACGACCAGCCGGATTCGCCTCCAGCGCGGGGCGCCGCCGGTGCGCCGTCCCCAAGGGCGTTCTCCCCGGGAGCACGGCCGGGCGACGTGGCGCGTGAGGCCTTGCGGCGGGCGACCGGGGCGGGGAGAGCGTTGGGTGCCGGTGCCGGTGCCGGTGCCGGTGCCGGTGCCGGTGCGGGCGTAAGTGCGGGTGCGGATTCCGGTGTGGGTGCGGGTGTGGGTGTCGGCGCTTCTCCGGTCTCCGACGAGGCTGTGGCACCCGATTCGGTGGGACCCGCTGCCGGGGCGGAGACCACTCCGGTGGGTCGTTCCGCTGAGCGGGCCTCAGTTGGGGCGCGTCCGGGTGACATCGCGCGTGAGGCGTTGCGTGCCGCGCGGGATGAGGCGAGGCGGGTGCGGACGGAAGGGACGGACGCCGTATCCGAAGGGGCAACGGGCGCCGGAACCAAGGGAGTCGAAGCCAGGCGCAGGCCCGCCGAGCCGGCGCCGACCGCTTCCCGGACTCGGCGGAACCCTCGGGGCCAGGAGCGGGGAACCAGGGCCCGGGACCTGCGGGAGCTGCTCGCCGGTGCCTTCCAGTTGCCCGGCGACGCGGAATCGGGCGGCGCGCCTGCCGCCGGACACTCGGCGCGCGCCGACGACGCGGTGAGCGGGCACCCGGCAGGGCTCGCGAGCGAGCCGGGTGAGGCGACCTCGGACTCGCGCTCTGTGCGGCGTGGGGGCGCGGGCGAGGCGACCTCGGACACGGCTCCAGTGCGGCGTGGGGGCGCGGGCGAGGCGACCTCGGACTCGCACTCCCGGGGGCTCGGGGGCGCGGGTGAGGCGGCCTCGGGTTCGCATCCCGCGGGGCCCCAGGACTCGCGCGAGGTGACCTCGGATCCGTCCCCCGCACAGTCCGGCGCCCTGGGCGAGGTGACCTCGGATCCATATCCCTCACAGCCCGGTGCCGTGCGCGAGGTGACTGCGGACCTGCCGTTCGTGCAGCCCGGTGAGGAAGGCGACGCGTCCCGCCGCCCTGCGCCCGCGCCATCCGGGCCGGCGCGTGAGGCGCACCCCGGCCAACTTCCCGTACCCCTTGGAACGGACCGGGCACATCTCGGTACACCCCTGGCGAGCCCCGGGTCAGAGCCCCGGATCGCGCCCCCAGCGGGCCGCCTCCCTCGGTCCATGGCATCCCCCGGACGTGACGGGGAGTTGCGCCGTACGTTCCCCGCCTTCCCCGCGCGGGTGTCGGACGCCGACGCCTTCGCGGAGACGTGGTGGGGGAACGCATGGGTGACGGCCTTGGAGGAGGGGGCGTTGGACGCGGCGCGGCTGGCGCGCGGGCGGGCGTACGCCGGGCACGGGTACGTCGACGCCATCACGGTCACCCCGGGGCTGGTGCTCGCGTATGTGCACGGGAGCCGGCCGCGGCCGTATCGCGTGCAGGTCAGCGTGCGCACGTTGTCCGACGGCGACTGGGACCGTTTCCTGGACGCGGCCGCCGAGCGGCCGGGGCACATCGCCGCGCTGCTCGACAAGGAGATGCCCAAGTCGCTCGCGGAGTGCGGGGTCGCGCTGCTCCCCGGCCCCGGCGAGCTCGAACCGCACTGCAGCTGCCCCGACTTCGGCCACCCCTGCAAGCACGCGGCCGCCCTCTGCTACCAGATGGCACGTCTGCTGGACGAAGACCCCTTCGTGCTGCTCCTGTTGCGCGGCCGCGGTGAACGCGAGCTGCTGGACGCGCTGTCCCGCCGCAACGCCGCCCGCGCGGCCCGCGCCGCCCAGGAGCAGGAACCGGCGCCCCTCCCCGGCGTTCGGGCTCGCGATGCCGTCGCCCGGCGGACGCTGCCACCCCTCCCGGCGCCGTTGCCGCCGCCCGCGCATCCCGAGCAGCCGACGACCTACCCGGGCGCGCCGGGCGGCCCGGACCCGTTCGCGCTGGACCAGTTGGCCACGGACGCGGCTGTCCGCGCGCATGCGCTGCTCACCGCCGGCCGCGATCCGGTCGCCGAGCTGACGCTCTGGCAGGACGCGGTGCGCCTGGCCGCCGCCCGACCGGGTTCCGGCCTCACCGCCGCCACTCGCGCGCTGTACTCCTCGCTGGCCTCGGCGACCGGGCGTACCCCGGCCGACCTGGCGCGGGCGGTCGCCGCGTGGCGGCAGGGCGGATTCGAGGCGCTCAGCGTCCTCGAAGACCCCTGGGATCCACCGGCGGGCCGTTTCGACCGGGCCCGCCCGCTCCTCCTCGCCGCCGACCTCCCCGCCTTCCGTCCCTGGCGCAACCAGCTCACCCACCCCCGGGGCCACGCCCAACTCCGCCTCGGCCACAACGGCCTCTGGTACGCCTACGAGTCCGAACCGGGCCACGACGACTGGTGGCCCCGAGGCACCCCCGACCTCGACCCGGTCGGCGCCCTCACCGGCCTCGGCGCCCCCGGCGACCTCTGACAAGCCGAAGCGAGCCGTCCGAGCCGGCTCCGCTGGTGCACCGGCACCGGCACCGGCACCGACCGGCGGCCGGCGACTCCAGGGACGTACATGCCTGCCTATGGTCTCGCGCGGGCCGAGCGCACGCTCTGGCGCATGACGAGGTGCGTGCCCAGCATGATGTCCTGGTCGCTGTACATCGGATCGTCGCGGTGCAGGGCCATCCGCACCGCGGTGCGGCCCAGTTCGTCGAAGGGAACGTGCACCGAGTTCAGCGGCGGGTACAGGTCGGCGCAGATCGGCTCGTCGTTGTAGCCGATGAGCGACAGGTCGTCCGGAAGGGACAGACCTCCCTCACGGGCGGCGGCCATGGCGCCGGCCGCGAGATAGTCGTCGAAACAGAAGGCCGCGGTGTATGGCAGGCGTCCGGCGGCCAGATGGGAGCGCACGGTCGTGTAGCCGAAGGTCCGGTCGGTTCCTCCGAGGTGGAGGAGTCCCGGGTCGGGAGTGATGCCGTGGTCCTCGTGCGCGCGGCGGTAGCCGGCGACGCGCAGGTCGGTCGTGGTGTGGTGGGGCGTGCCGCCGAGGAGGGCGATGCTCCGGTGGCCAAGGGACAGCAGGTGGCTGACGGCCGCGTGGGCGCCGCCCTCGTGGTCGTAGTTCACGACCGTGATCGGCAGGTCGGGCTCCGGGGCGGGGCGACCGCAGAGCACCAGCCTGGAGCCGCTGGCGTCGAGGACCCGGGCGAAGCGGGCGATGCGCTCGGCGTAGTGGGGGGTCACGACCGTCCCGCCGATGAGCACGACCGCCTCGGTGTTGTGCTGGCGCAGCGTCTCCAGCAGCGCGATCTCCCGGTCCGGGTTGCTTCTGGTGGAACAGACGACGCAGAGCCGGTCCTCGTTGATGGCCTGCTGTTCGATGCCGCTGGCCACCCGGTTGTGGAACTGCCAGGACAGCGCCGGAAGCAGGATCGCCACGGTGCGCGAGTGCGGGGCAGACAGAGCACGCGCCTGGGCGTTGACCACGTAGTCCAGGTCTTTGATGGCCCGCTGGATGCGTGCCTGCGCCGCGGAGGACACCGGGCGGCTGCCGGTCAGCACCCGGGAGACGGTCGCTGGGGAGACTCCTGCTCTTGCGGCGACGTCGCGGATGGTCGCGGCTCTCGGAGGCCCGTCCTGGGGGTCGTGCATGCGTGAAGTATACGGTTGCCTGTCTGTTTCCTCCGGGGACGACGGGCTCACTTGAGCATCCCCACGGTCAGACCGGCCTGGATGCGTCGCTGGAGTACGAGATAGAGGCCGATCACGGGGACCGCCGCGATGACGAGTCCGGCGAACAGGGCACTCCAGTCCGCCTCGTAGCCCTGCTGGCTGGCCAGGTTCGCCAGGCCCTGCGACAGCACGTACTTGTCGCGGTCGGAGTTGAGCGCGACCGGCAGCAGGTACTGGTTCCACATGCCGAGGAAGTTGAAGATGCCGACCGACAGCAGGCCCGGCTTGGCCATGGGCAGCATGATCCGGAAGAAGATGGCCTCCTGCGACGCGCCGTCGATGAGGGCGGCCTCGGCCACCGCCGTGGGCAGTGTGCGGAAGAAGCTGGTCAGGAAGAAGACGGTGAACGGCAGCGCGTACGCCGTGTAGACGAGGATCATGCCGTGGTAGCTGCCGAGCAGGCCGAGGTTCTTGACGACGAAGAAGAGCGGGACCAGGGCCAGTACGACGGGAAACGCCATTCCGGCGACGAACGCGAAGTAGATGAGCCGGCATCCGGGGAAGGTGAACCGGGCCAGCACGTAGGCGACCATGGAGCCCAGGATCATCGTGAGGACCAGCGAACCGAACACGACGATCAGGGTGTTGACGAAGTAGTCCCCGATGCTCGCCCTGGACCAGGCGCGGGCGAAGTTGTCGGCGTGCCAGGTGCTGGGCAGCTGCCAGGGATTGCCGAACAGCTCCCGATTGTCCTTGAACGCGCTGATCAGGGCCCAGAGCAGGGGCACGGTGGCCAGCAGGGCCCAGAAGACGAGCAGGGCGTGGGTGGCTCCGGTGGCCGCGTGAGCGCCAACGCGCTTGATGCGCCGCTGAGTTGGCCGTGTGGCGGGCTCCGGGACCCGATCGTGCTCTTGGTGCGCGGCGGGGCGCGGCAGGCTCGTGGCCGTGTGCGTGGGATAAGACGAAGTCTTCATGGTGGTGGGCCTCAGAACTCGATCGTGTTCTTGCCGCGGGAGCCGCGGAAGGTGAACGCCGTCAGCAGCAGGCTGAGCAGGCACAGCATCACGCCGATCGCCGTGGCGTAGCCGAACTTGCCGTTCCCGAACGCGGACAGGTACAGGTACTGGGAGAGCACCAGGGTGGAGTTGTCCGGGCCGCCGGTGGGCGTGAGAACCATGAACAGCGCGAACGCGTCGAGCGCGTGGATGCCCAGGTAGATCCAGGCGACCTGGACGGTCTCCCGCAGCAGCGGCAGGGTGATGCGGGTCAGCGTCTGGAAGCGTCCGGCACCGTCCAGGTCGGCGGCCTCGAAGATGTCCTTCGGGATGGACTGCATCGCGGCGCTGAACAGCACGACGTAGAAACCGACACCGGCCCAGACCATCACCGCGATCAGCGACCACAGGGCGACGGCCGGGTCGCCGAGCCAGGTGTGGGCCAGTCCGCCCAGCCCGATCGCGTCCAGTCCGCCGTTGAGCAGCCCGATCTGCGGGTTGTAGATGAACTGCCACAGGATCGCCGTGATCACCACGGGGAGGATGTGCGGAAGGAAGTAGACCCGGCGGTAGAGGGCCGAGCCCCGGACTCCCGCCACCTTGCCGCCCGAGCCGCCCACGTTGAGCATGGCGGCGAAGAACAGCCCCAGCACGATCGTGACCAGCGGAACCACCAGCAGGAGCAGCCCGTTGTGGCCCAGGGCCCGCCAGAAGACCGGGTCCTGGAAGAGGCGTTGGAAGTTGTCGAGCCCGACGAAGGGCTTGTCGGCGGTGAACCCGGACCAGCTGGTCAGCGAGATCGAGAACGCCTGTGCGTAGGGGGAGACCACCAGCACCCCGTACAAGGTGAGCGGCACCACCAGGAAGAGAAGGACGATGCGGGTTTTTCCGTGGTTCACGATCGACTCCGGGAAAGGGGAAGGCAGGGTCCGCCGCCCCGGTGGGTCGGGAGCGGCGGATCCTCTGTTGCTGCGGCGTGAACGGCCGGACAGGCCTTAGATCTTGAACTTCGTGATGGAGGAGTCGGCGGCGACGGCGTCTGCCTTGGCCTGCATCTTGGCGAGGAACTCACTCGCGTCGATGCGCCCGGCGAGCAGGTTGGCGATCTCGGACTTCAGCGTGGTGAGCAGGTCGGCGTACCAGGTGGTGAACCGGAAGGCGAACAGGTCGTCCCCGGCCGCGGTGACGGCCTTCAGCACCGAGCCGAGCGCGGTGGAACCGAAGTCCTTGTCGCCGGTGGCCCCCTTGACGACGGTGAGGGCATGGGTCGTTTCGGTGAAGTTGGACGCGGCCTTCTTGGAGAGCATGGTCCGCAGGAACTCCTTGCCGCCGCGGACGTTCTTGGCCTTGGCCGGGACGACGTAGATCTCCCCGGCGGTGGCGTGCAGCGCGCTCTGCGGCAGGGCACCGTCCGCCGAGAGCGGGGGGACCGGGCCGAAGACCATGTCGAACCCGTCCGGGGTGATCGCCTTCATCTCGTTCTCGATGAACGAACCGGAGTGGTACAGCGCGGCCTTGCCCTGGACCCACGCGGTCTGCGCCTGGGTGTGGTCCAGGCCCTCGCTGCCCTTGAGGAAGTACCCGGACGAGGCCAGCCCCGCGATCGCCGCGGCGGCGGCCTTGACCGGTGCGGCGTGCCACGCGTCGGCTTCCAGGTTGTCGATCGCCTTGATCACGTCGACGCCGCCCTGCTTGGCCGCGAGTGCCATGAGCGGGCTGAAGAAGTAGTCGGGCGCCGTCGTGCCGCCGTACGCGAACGGGGCGATGCCCGCCTTCTTGATCTTGGCGGCCAGCTCGGTCAGGCCGTCCCAGGTGGTCGGCCAGGTCCAGCCGTGCTTGTCGAACAGCGTCTGGGAGTACCAGAAGCCGTTGACGGTGAAGACGTACGGAAGGCCCATCACCTTGCCGTCGAACGTGGCCGCGTCCAGCGCGCCCGGCAGGATCGTGTCCGCGACGGTGGTGTCCTGGTCGTCGGCCGAGGGGGCCTTCAACAGGTCGGCCAGCTCGGCCAGTTGGCCGTCGGCGACGAGCGTGCCCATCGCGATCTTCTTGGCGCCGCTGTTGTCGATGACGTCCGGCGGATTGCCGGCGACGAACCGCGGCTGAAGCTCGGTCTGGACCTCGGTGATGCCGGAGTGGCTGATCTTCGCCTTCGGGTACTTCTTGGCGTACAGCTTCTCGTCGAACTTGGCGTAGTCGTCGCTGTAACCGCCCTTGAAGACGACGACGTCCAGCGCGGCGCTCTCGTCGATGCCGAACGGGTTGGTGGCGCTGGCCTTGCCCTTGGCCGAGCCGGCGTCGGTGTCACCGTCGGCGGAGGCACAGGCGGCCAGCAGGCCGGAGCCGGACACGGCGAAGGCGGCGACCGCCGTGGCCCTCAGCAGAGATCGTCTGGAGAACTTCGGGGGCTGGGTGTTCACGGGTGCTCCTTTGTGCGGCGGGGTTCGCTGTGCGAAGGGGGGCGGGTAGGGGAGGGCCTGCTCAGGCGCGAGGCCAAGGGGCTGTACGGGAGGACCCGCTCGGGCGAGCAGGGCCGGAGGCGGTACGGGGAGGACTTGCTCAGGCGAGCTGCGCCAACTGGTCGGCGCGGATGCGCCCGTGCAGGGGCTCGTCGGCGGTGAGGCGTTCGATCTCGGTGACGGCGAACTCGCCGAGCCGGCGTATCTCGGTGCCCATCGCCCCGGCCACATGGGGCGTGACCGTGACGTTGGGCAGGGACAGCAGCGGGTGTCCGGCGGGCAGCGGCTCGGGGTCGGTGACGTCCAGGACGGCGTCGATCCGGCCGTCCGCGCAGTGCCGTAGCAGCGCCTCGGTGTCGATCAGTTGTCCGCGGGCGGTGTTGATCAGGACGGCACCGTCGCGCAGCAGGGCGAGCCGGCGGTCGTCGAGCAGGTGGTGGGTCTCGGGCAGGGCCGGGGCGTGCAGGCTGACGATGTCGCTGCGGCGCAGCAGGTCGTCCAGGTCGACCAGCTCCACCTGTGCGGCCGGATGCAGTCCGGCCGCCCCGTGCGCGTCCAGGGTCGGGTCGCTGACCAGCAGTTGGAAGCCGTGCGGGGCGAGCAGCTCCAGGACGAGACGTCCGGTGCGGGAGGCGCCGACGATCCCGACGACGCGTTCATGGTTGCCGGTGTCGCCGGCGAGCCTGTTCTTGTACTGGCCGCGTGTGTAGTCGCGGGCCAGCCGGAACGCGCGCTTGCCGGCGAGCAGGATCGCGCCGACGGTGTACTGCGCGACGGGGAGGGCGTTGGCGGAGGCCGCCGAGGAAACGAGGATCCCTCGCTGCCAGACCTCGGGGGTGAGGTGGTGTTTCACCGATCCCGCGGCGTGCACGATCGCGCGCAGCCGGGGTGCCGCGTCGAGGACGGCGTCGTCGACGAGCGGGCAGCCCCAGCCGGTGAGCAGCACGTCCGCGTCCGCCAGGTTCCGGCGGGCGGCCGGGTCCGTGAAGTCGACGATGACATCGGGCTGGACCTGCGCGTTCTTGTCGAGCCGAGCGATGAGCTCTTCGGTGAGGGCGAGGGCGGCGACCTCTGGCTGCATCGCGATCGCGACGGTCATGCGACGGCTCACCGATTCACTGCTCCTTGGGGTTTGGGTGATGGTTGCTTCATTGCGTGCAACCGGTTTCATGCGAGGTGGCCGTCAAGCTATTGAGCGTGGATGCGTTCCGTCAAGGGCTTCTTGGCAGAAATGAACTCTTGCTGATGGGAAAGCTGTGAGTTCAGAGCGAGTTGGACCCGAGGTCTTGTCTCGTCGTATGAAACCGGTTTACCGTCCCCGCCCAACTGCCCCACCTACAGAGGGGATCCCCCATGCTCACTCGCCGACAGCTGCTACGCCTCGCCACCACCACGGCCGGTGCCACCCTGGGCGTGGCCGTGATCGGCTCACGGCCCGCCTTCGCCGCCGACGCATACGACACCCTTCGCCTGCGCTGGATCGACAAAACCCTGCTGGGCACCGGCTACGACGCCACGCAGGAACCGTTCGCCACCCTGCTCACCCTCACGGGCAGCACCGCGTCCGGCTTTCTGTCCGACATGAACCCGTCGACCGCCTCGCTCTGGGACGACCTGCCGATCGGCGCGGTCAGCGCCAACGTCACCTCCAGCTACGTACGCCTGAAGTGGATGGCCCAGGCATGGGCCTTCGACGGCACCGGGCTGACAGGGGACGCCGACCTGCTAGCCGCAGTGCTGACCGGCCTGGACTGGATGTACGCGACCGCGTACACGCCGACGACCACCACCTACGACAACTGGTGGGACTGGCAGATCGGCGCCTCGCGGCTCTCGCTCGACATCGGCTGCCTGGTATACGCCGAGCTCAGCAGCACCCAACTCGCCCACTACCTCGCGGCGATCGACGCCTTCGTGCCGGACTCCGCGGTCGCCTCCTACAGCGGGGTGAGCACCGGAGCCAACCGGGTCGACCTGTGCCGCGTGCTCATCCTGCGCGGCATCCTCGCCAAGAGCTCGGCGAAGATCGCCACGGGTGTCGCCGGTCTCTCCGCCGTGTTCCCGCTGGTCCGCAGCGGCGACGGACTCTACGCCGACGGATCGTTCATCCAGCACACCAACGTGCCCTACACGGGGTCCTACGGCTCCGTCCTGATCAGCGGACTGGCCGGGCTGTTCTCGCTCCTCGCGGGATCGACCTGGGAGGTGACCGACGACAACCGGCAGCTCGTCCTCGACGCCGTCACCGGCGCCTTCGCCCCGTTCCTGTTCAACGGGCTGATGATGGACGGCGTGTCCGGTCGGGCGATCAGCCGCGGCGTCAAGACCGTGGACAACCCGCTGGGCATCCAGCAGGACGACCACGTACGCGGCCATCTCATCGTCGGCAGCATCCTGATGCTGGCGGACGCCGCCTCGGCCGACGAGGCCGCCACCTGGAAGGCGATGGCCAAGGGCTGGCTGGAGCGCGACTACTGGGCCCCGTTCCTGGAGGACTCCTACCAGACGCTGCCCGTGCTGGCCCTCGGCAAGTCCGTCCTCGACGACACCTCGATCACCGCGACCGCCGAACCGGTCGCCTCCCGGGTCTTCGGCAGCATGGACCGGGCCACCCACCGCCGCGCCGCCTGGGCCCTCGCCGTCTCCATGTGCTCCGCGAGAACCGCGTTCTACGAGTGCATCAACGGCGAGAACCTGCGCGGCTGGCACACCGGCTCCGGGATGACCTACTGGTGGGGCGGCACCTACGGCAACGGCCAGTACTCCGACGCCTATTGGCCGACCGTCGACCCCTACCGCCTGCCCGGCACCACCGTCTCCCGCATCCCGCTGACGGACGGACAGGGAACCCCCCGGCCCGCCCCGCCCACGGGGGCCGTCTGGGCGGGCGGCGCCACCGACGGGACGTACAGCGCACTCGGCCAGGACACCCGCGGCCTCGGCTCCACGCTGGCAGCCAAGAAGTCCTGGTTCTGCCTCGACGAACAGGTCGTCTGCCTCGGCGCCGGGATCACCGCCACCGACGGATACACGGTCGAGACCACCGTCGACAACCGCAACCTCGGCTCCACCGCCTCCAACGCGCTGACCGTCGACGGCACCGCCCAGTCGACCACGCTGGGCTGGTCCGGCAGCTTCACCAACGCCTCCTGGGCGTCGATCACCGGGGTCGGTGGCTACGTCTTCCCCGGCGGCGCGACCGTGAAGGCGCTGCGCGAGGCCCGCACCGGCGCTTGGAGCGACATCAACACCGAGAGCTCCACGACATCCCTGACCCGCCGTTACGTGACCCTGTGGGTCGACCACGGCACCGACCCCAGCGGCGCCTCCTACAGCTACGTCCTCCTGCCCGGCGCCACGCCCAGCGTGACCGCCGCCCGCGCCGCCGCCCCGACGGTCACCGTCGTGGCCAACACCTCCTCCGTGCAGGCGGTCACGGACACCGCCACCGGCGTGACCGCCGCCAACTTCTTCGCCGCCGGCAGCGCGGGCCCGATCACCGTCTCGGCCCCGTGCTCCGTCCTCGTGCGGGAGTCCGGCGGCACGCTGTCGGTCAGCGTCGCCGACCCCACCCGCGCCGCCGCGACCGTCACCGTGACCATCGACCGCAGCGGATACACCACGGCTGCCGCGGACGACGGCGTCAGCGTCATCGACCTCGATCCCCTCACCCTGGTCGTGGAGGTCGGCGGCGCCCAGGGCGCCTCGCGCACGATCACGTTCGGCTCCGGCACGACTGTCACCGCCGGCGCGTACACCAAACTCGCCCCCACCGCCGACGCCTACGTCCGCGACGGCTCCTACGCCGACACCAACTACGGCAGCACCACCGACCTGGTCGTCAAGAACGCGAGCACCGGCTACCACCGTCGGTCCTTCCTCAAGTTCGACGTCTCCGCCCTGGCGGGCACCCCCACACGCGCGGTGCTGTGGGTGTACGGGGCCACCTCCGACTCGACCGGCACCCAGGCCACCCTCACCGGATACGCGGTGAGCAGCGACAGCTGGACGGAGACCGGCCTGACCTGGAACAACCAGCCGGCGCTCGGCGACGCGCTGTCCTCCGGCGCGATCGGCAGCGCCAAGGACTGGATCCCGATCGAGGTCACCGGTCACGTCCGGACCCAGTACGCGGGCGACGGCACGGCGACCGTGGCCCTCGCCGAGAGCGCGGCCGGTGTCGCCGTTCTCCTGGCCGGCCGGAGCAGCTCGGCGAACCAGCCGTTCTTGCAGGTCATCACCGGGTGAGTCCGGTTCCAGGAAACAGATGAAACCGATTGCACACCCCGCAGTCGATCTCTACGATGACGGCCATGCCCACCCCGTCACAGCTCTTCGGCCCAGCCCCCACCACCCGGGAGGGCTGGGCCGACGCACTGCTCGCCCTCGCCGCACCCGCCACGCGCACGGCGGCCGCCGGCCCCGGACGTATGCCGGTGCACGCGAGCATGAGCGATCCTCAGGCGGTCTGGTTCGAGCTCGTCGCCCGCCCCCTGTGGGGACTCGCCGCGCACGCCTCCGGGGGCCTGTCCGGCGCGGACCGGCAGTGGGAGGAGGTGCGCCACGCGCTGACCCGCGCCGTCGACCCCGAACACCCGTGGTACGTCGGCCGGCCCGCCGACATGGACCAGCGCCTCGTCGAATCCGCCGCCGTCGGCTACGCGCTCGCCGTCGCGCGGCACCAGCTCTGGGACCCGCTCACCGAACGGCAGCGGCAGCATCTCGCCGACTGGCTCTCGGCGGCGGCGTCGGCGACACCGTGGGACAACAACTGGTGCTTCTTCCCGGTCCTCGCCGCCGTCGGACTGCGCTCGGTGGGCGTGCCGGTGGACGAGACACGGGCGGCCGCGCATCTGGACCGTATCGAGGACTTCGCCCTGTCCGACGGGTGGTACGCCGACGGGCCCGGCACGCCGGAGCGGCCCGGCTCGCGCGACCACTACGTCCCGTTCGGCTTCCACTTCTACGGGCTGCTGCTGGCCTCGCTGAAAGCGGTCGACGAGGAGCGCGGCCGGCGCTACCGGCAGCGTGCCGCCGAGTTCGCCGGGCAGTTCGCGCACTGGTTCGCCGCCGACGGAGCCGCCCTGCCCTTCGGACGCAGCCTCGGATACCGCTTCGCGCAGGGCGCCTTCTGGTCGGCGCTCGCCGCGGCGGACCAGCCCGCCGTCGGCTGGAGCACCGCACGCACGCTGGCCCAGCGCAACCTCGCCTGGTGGTGGCAGCGGCCGGTCCTCGCCGAGGACGGCTCCCTGACCGTCGGCTACGCCTACCCGAACACCGGCGTCGTCGAGCAGTACCTGGCCGGCGGCTCCCCGTACTGGGGCACGAAGGTCTTCGCGAGCCTCGCCGCGGCCGAGGACCATCCGTTCTGGACGGCGCAGTCCGTGCCGGACCTGCCGCCGGGGATCAGTAGCCAGCCGGCCGCGGCGATGATCCTCGCGCGGGACGCGGCGGGGGACGTCGTCGCGCTCGCCGGGCAGAACGCGCCCGCCTGGAACCCTCGCGGCGGGACCGCCAAGTACGCGAAGTTCGCCTACTCCACACTCGCCGGCTTCAACGTGCCCACCGGCGAACCCTCCCTGGAGCAAGGGGGTTTCGACAGCGCGCTGGCCCTGTCCGACGACGGCGAACGCTGGCGCACACGCTCCGCCGGAGAGTCCCGGATCGACGGCGAGACGCTCGTCGTGCGCTGGCGGCCCTGGCCGGACGTGACCGTCGAGACCCGGCTCCGGCACACCGACGGCGGGCATCTGCGCGAGCACCGCATCACCACCGGACGCCGACTGCACACGGCCGAAGGCGCCTTCTCCGTCCCGAAGACGGGCCTCGGGGCGACACCCCACAACGTCACCGAGCGCCCCGGCCTGGCCCGGGCGACGGCCGACACCGCCGTCAGCGAGATCGTCTGCCTCGCCGCCGACGCGGCACAGCGCGAAGGCGTCGTCGTACTGCCGCTGCCGGGCTCGCACCTCCTGCACCCGCGCACAGCCCTGCCGACCCTGCGCGGCGTACTCGATCCCGGCGAGCACGTCCTGCGCTGCCGGGTGTCCCTCACCCGCCGCTGAGTCCCTTCCTCGCACTGGAGCACGTATGTCCGCCAGCCAGATCCTCGTGTACACGGCGACCGCCGCCTACCGGCACGCGTCCATACCCGCCGGTGTGGCCGCCTTCCGCGAACTGGGCGCCGCACACGGCTTCGACGTGCACGCCACCGAGGAGCCCCTGCGCTCCTTGGACGGGTACGACGCCGTCGTGTTCCTGTCGACCAGCGGCGAAGTCCTCGACGCACCGGGCCGGTCGGCGCTGCTGGACCATGTCGCGGGCGGCGGCGGATTCCTGGGGGTCCACTCCGCCGCCTGCACCGAGTACGAGTGGCCCGCCTACGGCGACCTCCTCGGCGCCCGGTTCGCCGGGCACCCGCCGGTGCAGCCGGCCGTCCTCACGGTCGACGGCTCCCACCCCGCCACCGCACACCTGCCGCGGCGGTGGCACTGGACCGACGAGTGGTACGACTTCAGGACGCCGCCGCGTGACGTCACGGTGCTGGCCACCGTGGACGAAACGACCTACACGGGCGGCGGCATGGGTGCCGATCACCCCCTGGTCTGGTACCGGCACCACGGCCGCGGGCGCGTCTTCTACACCGCACTCGGCCACGCGCCCGAGACCTACGCCGACCCGGACTTCAGGGCGCATCTCCTCGGTGCCCTGCGGTGGGCCGCAGCCCGGCTGTAACCATCGAGCGACATGGCCGCTGACGGGCACCTTGTGCGGGATGACCGGCCAGTGCTCGGGGTTGACGGCGACATGGGTGATGCGGCCCCACCGGCTGTCCAACGCATCAGTCAGCGCGGGCAGTTCGCGCAGCAGGTCGCGGGAGCGCGGCCACCAGGCGCCGTCCAGGAGCCCACGGGAGGGGACGTCGGCCTTCAGTACGAGACGGGCGGGAGGGGCTGCGACGGGTGCGAGCCGCGGCAGGGTTGCTTCGAAGGCCGCGGTCATGATGAGAACCCGTCTCCGGGCTGCCCCTGGAGTTGCGGCCCGGGTTTCACCTTTCGCCGGGAACGACCCGGCGTGGAAGCCGGTGTGCGAAATGCCCTCGGTGTCTTCACCGTACTTCTTCTCCTGCTCGCTGCCGCGGCCGTCGTACCGGCAGGAGTACGCTGACAACGTCGAGGGCACGTCGTACGCCGGTGATCGCACAGGCCTCGTCCTCGTCGCAAGAGAGATACGGGCCGCCCAGGTCCGGGCAGGTTCCGCCCCATGACATCCGAAGCCGCGCAGCGCCCACCCCGTTTCGAGGCCGCGCACGAGCGGGCAGGGCCGGGTGGAGGTCCGCATGGTCGCCGCGGACTTTGAAGCGGTTCGGCGCGTCGCGGACGCTCTCCGGTCGCCTTTCGCCGGTGACGAGCAGCGTTGCGGGCCCCTCGGGAACGGGGACGCGACTGCACCTCACAGCGGACGCCTCGCACGCCGCGGGTCCGCTCCGCTCCTGGCTCGACTTCAGCGGACCGCCCGCCGATCGCACCCACCCACCCGCCGTCGAAGAGGCGCAGCCCGAGACCCCGGCCGCACTGTCGTCACCGAGGTCAAGGACCGCCCATGTCTTTCCAGTCTCTCCGTCCCCCGTCCGCCGCTCAGCCGGAAAGTGCCCCGCCGCTCCTGGAGTACGACGGGAGGGCACCTTTCCCGCGCGGCGGAACGACTTGCGAGCGCACCGGCAACGAGCGGCTGTCCCTGACGATCACGGCGTTGATCGTCTTCCTGCCGTTCCTGGCACTCGGCCTGGCCGGCTGGTTGCTGTGGGGGCGCCTGATCCATCCTGTCGATGTCCTGCTCGCCGCGGTGCTCTACACGGTCACGGGCCTCGGCGTCACAGTCGGCTTCCACCGGGGCCTGACCCACGGCAGCTACCGGGCCGTACGGCCACTGCGCATCGCGCTCGCGACGGCCGGGTCGATGAGCTTCCAGGGTGACGTGATCGGCTGGGTCGCCATCCACCGCCGCCACCACGCCTTCACCGACCGGCCAGGCGATCCGCACTCTCCGTACCGCTACGGCACGTCTGTGCGCGGCCAGTTGCGGGGTCTGGTGGACGCCCACGTCGGCTGGCTGTTCCGCAACGAGCCTACGTCTGCGGCGCGTTACGCTCCCGACCTCGTCGCCGACCGCGACATCCGGGCCGTGTCCCGGGCCTTCCCGGCCCTGTGTGTGCTCACCCTCGTCCTCCCCTTCGCCGCGGGCCGGCTGATCGGCGGCACCTGGGCGTCCGCTCTGACCGCCCTGCTGTGGGCGGGACTTGTCCGCATCGCCCTGCTCCACCACGTCACCTGGAGCGTGAACTCCCTCTGCCATGTGATCGGCGAGCGTCCGTTCCGCACCCGTCGCCACGACCGCGCCACCAACTTGTGGCCTCTGGCCCTGCTCTCCTTCGGAGAGAGCTGGCACAACCTCCACCACGCCGACCCCACCAGCGCCCGGCACGGCGTCGACCGCGGCCAGCTCGACCCCTCCGCCGCCGTCATCCGCCTTTTCGAACGCCTTGGCTGGGTCAGGGACGTGCGCTGGCCCACCCCGGACCGTATCGCCGCCCGCCGCGCGTGAACCCGATCGACCGTGTCCCCTTCAGGAGTTCTCATGACACTCGCTCCCCCGCCCCCGCCCCCGCTCTCGTCGTCGTCCGCCGTCCGCCTGCGCCTGTTGGCCCAACCGGCACAGGGCCACATGCCCCGGCGCATCGACGGCGCCTGGTGGCCCCGCTCGACCGATCTGACGTCCGAACTGCCCCAGCTGCTGGGCGGACTGCCGCCCGCCTGGGGGCACGTCAGCAGCGTCCTGGTGGACGAGGCCGTATGGGCCCCGTTCCCCGGACGGCTGCTCGTCGCCGACCAGGTGGTACGCCTGCGCCGGACGACCAGCCAGCACGCCCCGTCCACCGTCTGCCTGCTGGCGCCCGGCCGCGGCCGGTGGGACCTGCTGGTCGTACCGCCCGCGGCCACGGAGGCGGAGGCCGGGTGGCTCATGGACAGCATGGACACCGCTGTGAAGGACAGCGTGGGGTTGGGAACCGCTGTCCGTTGACGGTGTCTGTCGGACCGGCCGTGGGCCCGTGGCACCCAGGGGTGCTGTGGGCCCGGGGGGTGTTGTCACCGGACCGGTTGAAGGCCGCCAGTGCCTTCAGTCCGGCACCGAGCGGCGCAGCCCGCAGCGGTGGAGGTCGGTGGTGCTGCGGTCACCACGGCCGGCCCGGACGGGGGTTCTCGCTCCCGGTCCTGCGGCAGCCGTGTTGCCCGGACGCGGAGTCCGTCCGGACCGTCGGCGGAGTACGCTCGGTGCTACCGAGGGTATTTCGCGCACCGGCTCCCATGTCCGTGTCGCTTTCGGCGATTTGATCACCTCGGGCCGGTTTCGGTCGGTCCGGAGCCGGGTTCGTGTCATGAATGCGACCGCTACCCCCACGCCGATCCCCGAATACACGCCCTCCTCTCCGTCATGCCGGAGGCCTTTTGCTTCCGTTGATTCCTCGCCGACAGCCGTGCCCGATCCGCTGCGGGGTCAAGGACATCGCCCTTCCGGAGTCGATGATGCGCTCGATGTCCAAGCAGGCCGAGGCGGAGCGGGAACGCCGTGCCCGGGTCATCGCCGCCGACGGGGAGTTTGAGGCGTCCCAGCGGCTGACCGACGCCGCCGCGACCATGGCCGACACCCCCGGAGCTCTCCAACTGCGCCTGCTGCAGACCGTGGTGGACGTCTCCGCCGAGAAGAACAGCACCCTCGTGATGCCGTTCCCCGTGGAGATGCTCCGCTTCTTCGAGCACCAGAGCAGGGAAACCGACGGCGCGTCCGACGGACGGGTCACGCACCGGAGCACCAGGCGCCCCGCGGCGCCCGCGGGCGTCGTGATCCCCGAACCCGCCACCCCGGCACCGGCCATTGCGCCCGCCTTCTCGCTGAGCGGAGAACGGGTCGGCTCCGGCGGCAAGCGGATCGGCAGCCGTGCGGAGTTGGCCCGGGAGCGACGGGACAACTGGCCCACACGGAAGGACGCCGAGGAGTCACTGAACGGCTGACCGTTCCGCCGCCGGGGTGACGCGGATCGCCTTGGTACCGGGTGGTGCCGCTGATGACCCTGGTGACAGTACGTCACCAGGGTCACAGCGGTCCGGGGTGGCTGAAGCGGCCGGCCCGGCGCTGGATGCGGTGCCGGCGCGTGCGGTGGCGCACGGGTGGATGCGCGGCCCGCGCGTCGGCACGGGCGTAGAAGATGTGCTTGGCGCCCTCGATCAGTACCAGGTAGAGCACGACCATCAGGGCCAGGGTGAGGAGGAGTCCGAGCGGCAGGGACTGGAAACCGAGCGGCCCCGCGAGCGGCGACATCGGCAGCGCGACACCGACGGCGACGACAGCGATGGCGCTGACCATCAGGGGGCGGCTGGGTCGGCTGCGGTAGAACGGCACCCGGCGGGTGCGGATCGCGAAGACGACCAGCGCCTGCGTGGCGAGGGACTCCACGAACCAGCCGGAGCGGAACAGCGAGGCCCCCGTGTGGAAGATCTCGATCATGACCGCGAAGGTGAGGAAGTCGAAGACGGAGCTGACGGGCCCGAAGAAGAGCATGAAACGGCGGATGAAGGCGATGTCCCAGTGCGAGGGCGCGCGCAACTGCTCCGGGTCGACGTGGTCGGTAGGGATGGTCAACTGACCGGCGTCGTAGAGAAGGTTGTTGAGCAGGATCTGCGAGGGCAGCATCGGCAGGAAGGACAGCACCAGGGAGGCTCCGGCGGCGCTGAACATGTTGCCGAAGTTGCTGGAGGTGCCCATCAGGACGTACTTGATGGTGTTGGCGAAGATCCGGCGGCCCTCGGCGACCCCGTCGGCGAGGACGCCGAGGTCCTTCTCCAGGAGCAGGACGTCGGCCGCGTCCTTGGCCACGTCGGTCGCGGTGTCCACGGACAGCCCCACGTCGGCGGCGTGCAGGGCCAGCGCGTCGTTCACGCCGTCGCCCAGGAACCCGATGTCCCGGCCCCGGCGCCGTAGCGCCCGTACGACCCGGGCCTTGTCCTGGGGCGAGACACGGGCGAAGACGGTGGTGGTCTCGGCCGCCCTGGTCAGCTGCTCGTCGTCCAGCTCCCCGATGTCCCGGCCGGTCAGGGCCAGGCCGGGCGGCAGGCCGAGGTCGGCGCAGACCTTCTGCGCGACGAGCGCGTTGTCGCCCGTACAGATCTTGACAGTGATGCCGAGGTCGGCCAGGCGTTTCAGCGAGGCGGCGGCACCGGTCTTGGGCGGGTCGAGGAAGACCAGGAAGCCGGCCAGGCGCAGCCGGTACTCGTCGGCGGCGGTGAGGGACGTCTGCCCGTTGGCGTCCCTGGTGGCGACGGCGACGACCCGGCTGCCCGCCGCGAAGTGCTCCTGGAGCACCACCGCGGACTCGTCCGGTACATCACCGCAGCGGGCCAGGACCGCCTCGGGCGCCCCCTTGGCCACGAGCAGGCGGCTGCCGTCCGCACGCTCGACGAGCGCGGAGCCCAGCTGCCGGTCGTGGTCGAAGGGCAACAGTGCGAGCCGGTGGTGACCCGTCGGGGGTGTACCTGTGGCCTGCCACAGCGCGATGTCCAGCGCGTTCCCGCCCACTTGGTCGAGGTCGCCCTCGGTGGCCAGCAGGCCCAGCTTGAGCACCATGTCGGAGAGTGCGCCGGCCGGGTCGAGGGCCGCCTCGAAACGGATGCGGCCCTCGGTGAGCGTGCCGGTCTTGTCGGTGACCAGGACGTCCATGTCGCCCAGGTCCTCGATGCACACCAGTCGTTTGACGAGGACCTTGCGCCGCGCCAGCTGCCGTGAACCGGTGGCCAGACTCGTGCTCACCACGGCGGGCAGCAGCTGCGGGGTGATGCCCACCGCGATGGCCAGCGAGAAGAGCAGGGCGTCGAGCAGCGGCCGGTGGAGCAGGAGGTTGATGACGAAGATCCCCGTGGTGAGGGCGGCGGCGACCTTGAGGAGCAGCATGGAGAAGCGGCGCAGCCCCGCCTGGAAGTCGGTCTCCGGCTGCCGTTCTCCCAGCCCCAGCGCGATCCGCCCGAACTCGGCACGGCCCCCGGTGGCGACGACCACTCCGGTCGCGCTGCCGCCGTGCACCACCGTCCCCATCAGCGCGCAGGAGGTCAGCTCGGCCAGTGCCGCCCCCGTGGCGACCGGCTCCGCGGCTTTGTCGGCGGGGGCAGACTCCCCGGTGAGGACGCTCTCGTCGCAGGCGAACGCGGTGCACTCCAGCAGGCGCAGGTCCGCGGGCACCACCTGCCCCAGCGTCAGACGTACGACATCACCCGGCACCAGCTCGGTCACATCGACCTCGGTGGCCGCGCCGTCCCGGACCACGACGGCCGTGTGGCGCACCCGCGAGTGCAGGGCCTGCGCCGCCTTCTCAGCCCGGTTTTCGTTGACGAATCCCAGGGCCACGCTCAGCACCAGGATCCCCGCGATGATGATCGCGCCGGTCCGCTCGCCGAAGAAGTACGAGACCCCGGCCGTCACCGCCAGCAGGATCAGCAGGGCGCTGCGCAGCTGCCGCCCGAGGACCGCCAGGACGCGGACGTGGTGCGTGCGTACGGCGTTCGGCCCGACGGCCGTGAGCCGCTCGGCTGCCTCACCCGTCTCGCCCCCCGACAGACCCTCGGGACTGCTCGCGAGCGCGGCCAGCACGGCCTTCGCGTCTTCGGCGGCGGCGTCCTCCACCCGTAGCTCTGCCACCCGGGTGGTCACTGACTCCAGGTCCATTCGGCCACCTCGGGCAGGTCCGCCCCGTGGGCGCGGATCCAGTCGTGATGGCGGTAACGGACGTCGACCATCCGCTGCCGCAGCGCCGCCGCGCGGACCGCGAGACCGGGCACCCGGTCGATGACGTCCATGACCAGCCGGTACCGGTCGAGGTCGTTCCGGACGACCATGTCGAACGGGGTTGTGGTGGTGCCCTCCTCCTTGTAGCCGCGCACGTGCAGGTGCGGGTGGTTGGCGCGGCGGTAGGCGAGCCGGTGGATCAGCCAGGGGTAGCCATGGTATGCGAAAACAACCGGTTTGTCGGGGGTGAACAGTGCGTCGTACTCGCTGTCGGGCATGCCGTGCGGGTGTTCCTCCGCGGGCAGCAGCCGGGCGATGTCGACGACGTTGACCACCCGTACCGCCAGTTCGGGCAGGTGCTGACGGAGCAGCGAGGCGGCGGCCAGCACTTCGAGGGTGGGTACGTCGCCCGCGCAGGCGAGCACCACGTCCGGCTCACCGCGCTCGGACTCGGTACCGGCCCAGGACCAGATCCCGGCGCCGCGGGCGCAGTGCGCACGGGCGGTGCCGAGGTCGAGCCAGTCGAAGCAGGGCTGCTTGCCCGCGACGACGACATTGACGTAGTCGCGGCTGCGCAGCACGTGATCCGCCACGGACAGCAGGGTGTTGGTGTCCGGGGGGTAGTAGACCCGCACGACCTCCGGCGACTTGTTGAGTACGTGGTCGACGAAACCGGGGTCCTGGTGCGAGAAGCCGTTGTTGTCCTGGCGCCACACGTGCGAGGTGAGCAGGTAGTTGAGGGAGGCGATCGGGCGGCGCCAGGGGAGCCGGCGGGCGACGCGCAGCCACTTGATGTGCTGGTTCGCCATGGAGTCGACGATGTGGACGAAGGCCTCGTAGCAGGAGAACAGGCCATGCCGTCCCGTGAGGAGATAGCCCTCCAGCCAGCCCTGGCAGGTGTGTTCGGAGAGGATCTCCATCACCCGGCCGCCGCGTTCCAGGTGCTCGTCCGTCGGCAGTACCTGGGCCTCCCACGCCTTGCCGCTCGCCTCGTAGACCGCCTGGAGACGGTTGGAGGCCGTCTCGTCCGGGCCGACCAGCCGGAAGTCCCGCCGCTCACCCGTGTCGGCCATCACCCGCGCCAGCAGGTCGCCGAGGACACGGGTCGGCTCATGCGCCGTCGCGCCGGGCTTGTCGACCGGGACGGCGAACCGCTCCAGGGGCGGGAGCGGCAGGTCGCGCAGCAGCAGGCCGCCGTTGGTGTGCGGGTTGGCACCCAGGCGGTGCGCGCCGTCGGGGACGCAGGCCAGGACCTCTTCCCGGGGGCGTCCGTATTCGTCGAAGAGCTCCTCGGGCCGGTAGGAGCGCAGCCATCGCTCCAACTGCCGCAGGTGGTCCGGGTTTTCGCGTACGGCCGGCAGCGGCACCTGGTGTGCCCGCCAGGTGCCCTCCACCGGGAGGCCGTCGACCTCGGCCGGTCCGGTCCAGCCCTTGGGTGTGCGCAGCACGATCACCGGCCACCGTGGGCGTTCGGTGACAGCGGAACCGGTGCCCTCGGTGCGGGCGGCCTGCTGGAGGGCGGCGATGCGGTCCAGGGCCTCGTCCATGGCGCGAGCCATCGCCCGGTGGACGGCGCGAGGATCGTCCCCGGTGACATGGAGGGGCTCGTGGCCGTATCCCCTGAGCAGGGAGTCGAGTTCGGGCTCCGGTATCCGCGCCAGAACCGTCGGGTTGGCGATCTTGTAGCCGTTGAGGTGCAGGATCGGCAGGACGGCACCGTCCCGTACCGGGTCGAGGAATTTGTTCGAGTGCCAGGAGGCGGCCAGCGGGCCTGTCTCGGCCTCACCGTCGCCGATCACGCACGCCACCAGGAGCCCCGGGTTGTCGAACGCGGACCCGTACGCGTGCGAGAGGGAGTAGCCCAGCTCGCCACCCTCGTGGATCGATCCGGGGGTCTCGGGCGCGACATGACTGGGGACGCCGCCCGGGAAGGAGAACTGCCGGAAGAGGCGAGCCATGCCGGCCGCGTCCCGCGTGATGTCCGGGTACGTCTCGGTGTAGCTGCCCTCCAGCCAGGAGTTCGCGACCACGGCGGGTCCGCCGTGACCTGGTCCCCAGACACAGATCGCGTCCAAGTCCCTGGCTTTCACCACCCTGTTGAGGTGGGTGTGGACCAGGTTCAGTCCCGGTGAGGTGCCCCAGTGTCCCAGCAACCGCGGCTTGACGTGCTCAAGAGCCAGGGGCTCGGTCAGCAGCGGGTTGGACAGGAGGTAGATCTGCCCGACGGCCAGGTAGTTCGCCGCCCGCCAGTGGGAGTCCAGCGCGCTCAGTTCCTCCTCGTCGATGTTGTCGATGCAGGCAGGGGTGTCGAGCGAGGTCTCGCGAGGGGGGTCGAGTGGCATGACGAACCCTTCTTGAAGAGGGCTGCTCAGGAACTTCGGGAACTGAGGCCGGGGAGGAATTCGGTTTCGTCGATGAAGGCGCGGGCGACATCCGAGAGGCGGCGGTTGTGGGAGCGGGCGTAGGCCCTCAGGGTGGTGAAGGCCTGTTCCATGTCCGTGTGGCGGCGTTCGGCGAGTTTTCCCTTGGCCTGTTCGATCAGGACGCGGCTGCTGAGGGCTGTCTGCAACTGCTCGTTGAGGAGCGTGTTGCGCTCGGTGGTGCGTTGTTGCAGCAGGCTGATGGTGGCGACGTCGGCGAGGGCCTGGGCGAAGGGGGCGGCGGCGGGGCTGATGGGCGCCGGGGTGGCGTGGAAGAGGTTGAGGGCGCCGACGACCTCGTCGCGCAGGCGCATGGGCAGCGCCTGGACGGCGTTGAAACCGCTGCGCCGGGCCTGGGCGGTGAACAGGGGCCAGCGGGCTGCCTCGTTGCGCAGGTCGTGGACGGAGACCGAGATTCCGGTGTGGAAGCAGTCCAGGCAGGGGCCTTCGTGGTTCTGGAGCTGGAAGAGTTCCAGGAGGCGCACCCGTTCGTCGGAGGCGGCCATGACGCGCAGTACGCCGTCACCGTCGGCGAGCAGGACGCCCGCCGCGCTCGCGTCGAGCAGGTCGACGCAGCGGTCGGTGAGCAGGCGCAGGAAGTCCATGAGGTCGAAGTCGGCGACGAGACTGTCGGCGAGCTCGACGAACGTCCGGGCCATCAACTGTTCCTTCATCGTGCACACCTCTGTGTATGGGGCGTGAGCATCAAGACTCCTCGTCGAGGGGTCGCGCATCCGGCGGTTGGATGTCGGACGGAGCCGTGTCCGGGGGGAGGCGGAGCCGGTGGGCGACCACGTCGGCGGCGACCACCGAGATCCGTGTCCCCCGGGCATACGCGTGGGCGCGCAGCCGGATGAAGGCTTCCTCGAAGCCGACGTCGAGCTGGACCATGAGGATGCCGGTGGCCTGGTCGATCTCGGCGCGGTATCCGCCCAGGTCGTCGAAAGGTGCGGCATCCGGCCGGTCGGTGTCGGCCGCGTCGGTGTCGAACGGGACACCTGTCTCACTGATCCGGGCATCGAGCAGAATCAGCGTGGCAGCGTCGGCGAAGGCCATCGCATCGGCCACCTCCTCCGCGTCCAGCTCGACCGAGCTGCTGGAGTACAGGTCGAGTACGCCGGGGCTGACGGCCCCGATCTGCAGGGGGAAAGCGAAGACCGCTCTGGCACCGGCTTCCAGGGCCGCGTCGGCGAACACCGTCCAATGTCGCTGGAGTTCACCGGCCAACAGGTCGGGGCAGAGGACCGTCGAGCCGAGGACGTAGGCGTCCACGCACGGTCCCTCGCCCAGGGTGAGCTGGAGTTCTTCCAGATGCTGACTGACGGAGTCGGTGCTGCACAGCGGATGACTCGCCCGGTCGCGAGACATCGCGGACATCCCGGCCCCGCCAACCGGCAGTGCCGCCACTGCCGCCGTGCACACGTCGAGGACGCCGACCCGGGCGCCGCGCAGGGCCGCCTGCTCGGCCACGAGAGCCTGGATCCGCGCCGACCGGCTGCCGGGGATCACGATGACCACCGGGTCCAGGAGCGGTGATCAAGTCCCTCCGGCCTCGTCGTCGTTCGCACCCCCAAGGGGAGGACCAGCGTCAGGAGCACGGCGCCGTCGGCCGCCCTGCGGCCGTCTCCGACGTCCGTCCGATCCCAGCAGCGGAGAGCGGCCAGGATCGGCTGGTCAGGCCGGTCCGCCAAGGTGACACCGAGTGATGCCCGGTGCTCGGTGAGCAGCCGTTCCTGCAGCCGCCGGGCCTCGTCCCGGCCCCGCGCGTGCGGACGAACCAGGATCCCGGCGAAGGCGAAGGTCAAAGCCCGGTCGGCACTGGTGAGCCGGCCGACCGCGATCGGGAGTGCTCGGTCGAATCCCAGCCCACCGGAGTCGTCACCGCGTACGGGGAATCCGGACGCGCACCCCACCAGGTTCGATGCCTCAGCGGTCAGCATCGCGGACCCCGGTCTCCAGGTGTCATGCGCGACACGGTGCAGGACTCCACGTACGGGTCCGCCAGATCCTTCCGCGGTTCCATGACCTGCCTGCGGTTGAGCCGACCCTGACTCAGGGGCGTCGTGTGTGTGGTGAACGGCTGATGGTCTGCGCGCCCCCGCGATCGGATCGGCCCGGCCAGGGCCGTCGCAGCACACCGCCCGGGAGAGCACCCGGCGCCAGGGCGAGCCGGTGCGTGGCCCGGTGCACGGGAGAGGGCCGCGAGGGCGGTCGGCTCCCGGCGAAGGCATTTGGAAGGGCGAGGACGAGGGACCGATTGCAGGTCAATCTCGCCAGTCAGGGTGACCAGCGCCCGGTTGTCCGCGTCGTGCCGGCAGACGTTCAGGATCGGTGGGATACCCATGGGCAGGGTGCCTCGGTTCACGAGACCGTACCGGGTACGCGGTACGGTCGTATGGTCGTGCAGGCAGGTGAATGACCGATCCAGCAGCCGCTGTTCCGGAGCGTAGGACCCAGCCGGTTACCTCGGGGATGCGCGCGGCGGGCGGACGGGTGATCCGCTCTCCGCAGGCATGTGGGCCAAGCAGTGGTGGCCCGCCGGGGTCTGGGACGTCCGTACGCAGCATAGTCCCGGGGCCGGTCTCCTGGTTGGTCCGGAGAGGGGCACCACGATGTATACACGGCGGTGATCGGGCGGCTCCCATGCCGTGCCGGGGCGCTGATCGCAGGTGAAACACCGTCAGCCGGGCAGTCGTGTCGTTGTACCGTCCGCTCCGGCGAAGAAGCCTCACCTACCCCCGCGCTCAGCGGGAGAGATCTCCCGGTACTGCCTGAACGCGAGCCGTGGTTCCTCGGTCTGCGCGTTGGTGTCCGGTTCCTGCCGGGCGGTAAGTATCCACAGGATCGATGCCGGTCCTCCGGATCGCGGGAAATTCCTGACTTCAGCGGGGTCCGGCGAAGCGGAAGGCGGAATGCGCCGCCCGGGTGATCCGGAGCGGCATGGCTTACGCCGTGCTGTCGGTCAACGCCCGGCTACCTCCCTTGTCAACGCAGTCTCGACAAGCGGGAGTTCCACGAGCTGGGCAGGGGCCGCTGGGGCGAACGGAGCCTCGGCGGGAGCGTTCACCGGGTCGGCCGATGGCGCCGGCAGGATGCGGTCCTCCCACCAGGACAGGCCCATCACGGCGGCGAGCAGGACGAAGGGGGTCGAAGCCGGAACCGCGTGAACTGAGTCGTGATGCGTCGGCAGTAGCTGGCGAGGCTGTGGGCGGAAACCGAACGCCCCACCGGTGCCAGCGTTCCAGTCCGGGAAATCTGATCGTTCCCCGCTCGGCCGACGGCCGCTCCTCGGCGCGAACTGGGCAGCCGGTGTGGCGCGCCGCTCGGCTGTCCGTCAATGCCGGTCATGGGTGGACGAGGAGTCAACTCATCGTTATCCCGTCCAGAGCAGGTTCAGTACCGGTTCGGACGAAGCCTCCCGCGAGCGGTCGGGGCATGCGGTTGTGCTGGGGGCAGTGGGACGGTTGCGTAGCACCGTTCGGGGCGGGGTCTGACTCATGACATCTTTGATCAAAGTGTTTTGTCACGGACATTTCGACTGCCGTTGCGGGTGGTGCCTGCTGTCACCGAGCCGCAGGGCGTGTCCCAATAGGGGCCTTGCTGTCTTTCAGGCGCCATCACGGTTCAGACCGCCCGACCGGCAGGTGCCAGCCACCCAGCACATCACCACGCGGGAGGCGGACCGGCATGACGACCAGACAGCGCAGCATCTCTTCCACCAGCACGGATCCGCCCGCGTGGGGCGAGGTCGTCCTGGGCGTGGACACGCACGGCGAGGTTCATGTCGCCGCAGTGGTCTGCCCACTGGGCCAGATCCTGGGCACCAAGTCCTTTCCGGCCACGGCGGTCGGCTACCGTCGGCTGCTCGCCTGGGCCCGCAAGTCGGGAGTAGTGCGGCGGGCCGGGGTGGAGGGCACCGGTACTTTCGGAGCGGGCCTGTCGCGCTACCTGCTGGCGCAGCATGTCGTGGTGTTCGAGGTGAACCGGCCCGACCGCTCGGCCCGCCGTCTGCTCGGGAAGTCTGACCCGCTCGATGCGCAGGCTGCTGCGCGGGCCGTGCTCAGCGGTCGCGCCCGGGCGCGGGCGAAAACTGGCGACGGTCCGGTGCAGAGTGCTCGGATGTTCAAACTCGCCAAGGATTCCGCGGTCAAGGCCCGTACCCAGGCGATCAACCAGCTCAAGGCCGTCCTGGTCATCGCCGACCCCGCCCTGCGGGAACGACTCTCCAGCCTGGGCTCCGCGAACTGTTCCGCACCTGCGCGGGCCTCAGCCCGCGCGAGGGCGGGGCCGGCGGGGGCGATGAGGACACCGTAGCTGAGGCCACTCTCATGACGCTGAACCTGCTGGCGCAGCGCATCGAGCAGCTCCCCGGGCAGATCGATGAGCTGAATCAGCGACTGACCGGGCTCGTTGAACGCCATGCACCGCAGCTGCTCGCGCCGGTGGGTATCGGCCCGGACTCCGCAGCCACGCTCCTGATCACCATGGGCGACAATCCCGAGCGGCTGAGCACCGAGGCGTCTTTCGCCGCGCTGTGCGGAGTCAGCCCCATCGAGTACTCCTCGGGCGGTCGGAGCTCGCGCCGGCTTAACCACGGCGGCGACCGGCAGGCGAACGCCGCTCTGCACCGCATCGTGTCCACCTGGCTGCGCCACGACCCGCGCACCCAGGCGTACTACGAACGCCGCACCCAGGAGGGCAAGACCCGGCGTGAGATCATCCGGTGCCTCAAGCGATATGCCGCCCGCGAGGTCTTCAACCTGGTCAAGACGGTCTCTACCGACCCCCGTTATAGGGGCGTCTGTGACAGATGAGAGGGCCAGGCGGGTGAGTGAGCCACCGATGAACACCCTGCAATACCGCTTTGACGGGCCAGAAGACGCTCCTGTCCTGATCTTGGGTCCCTCACTGGGTACCGAATGGCACAGGTAGGCAGAACCGTCTTCTGGCGTCCATGTGGTCCAGGGCGATGCTGTTTGTGCAAGTGGGGGCTTTGCGGTCCCGGTGCATCGATGGTGTTCGTGACAGGCGCGTGACAGAACAGGCGATGCAGAACCCCCGCTGGCTCGCCCCCAGCCGGGGGTTCTGTCGCGTACTGAGTCGGGCGCCTCGGCGAGCTCGTCAAAGTGGTGGCACGCGTGGAGCTCGACGATGAAGGCGTAAGGCATTGAGTCCTCACAGCGACTAGGCCGACACCGCTGGGTCGTCGAACGCGCTGTCTCCTGGCTTTCAGGATGCCGACGGCTCCACCGACGCTACGAACGCGAACCCGTGCACTTCCTCGCCTGCACTGCCATCGCGGCAACCCTCATATGCCACCGCCGCATCACGAAACGAAATGACGTCCAAGGCGTGTTCACCAGGCGGCCGCCTTTGCACAACCCTTTGTACGCCGCGTGAGTCACATCCCCGGAAGCCCTTCCCTCTCATTTCCCCCTTCGACTACGGGAGTTCCACCGTGCGTGTACGTACCCTGGCCGCCACCGCCGCCGTAGCGGCACTCACCGCCGCCGGTCTGACCCTGCCGCTGGCAGGAAGCGCCGCGGCTGTCACGACTGCGCCGTTCGACTTCAACGGCGACGGATACGCGGACATCGCGGTCGGCATGCCCAACGCCACGGTTGACGGCAAGGCCAAGGCCGGCTACGTCAGCGTGATCTATGGCGGCCCGCAGAGCCCGAGCCAGTCCACCGGCGTCATCAGCCAGGCCGAGGCCGGCATACCCGGCACGCCCGAGGCCGGCGACCGTTTCGGCTCCTCCGTGGCACCCGTCGACGTGAACGGCGATGGTGTCTTCGAGCTCGTCGTCGGCGCGAGCGGCGAGTCGCTCACCTCCGAGCAGCTCAAGGACGAGGGCACCATCACTGTCCTGGACGGCTCGGAGTGGAACGTCAAGGGCACCACCGTGGCCAGGGGCGCGTCCGAGTTCAGCAGCATCGGCCGCACCATCGCCACGGGCGACTACGACGGCGACGGCGACACCGACCTCGCGTACGGCGAGAACGGCGAGGAGGGCGGCGCGCTCCGGTTCCGCCCGGGCCCGCTCACCGCCGACCCGGTGACCACCACCACCCTGCGCAGCTACGGCATGGGCGGCAGCACCCGTGACCTGGTCACCGGCGACTTTGACGGCGACGGCCGGGACGACCTCGCCACCACCTGGCAGGCCACGGAGGACTCCGGCACCTTCATCACCCGCTGGGACGACCAGGCCAAGCCCGCCCAGTGGTGGGCCGACGCCGACCGCGGCAGCGCGCTCGCCGCCGCCGACTTCGACCGGGACGGCACGGACGACCTCGCGGTCGGGCTCGTACAGCCCAACCCCGAGTCCGAGACCACGCATTGCGAGGACCGGCTCGGCGGTGCGGTGCTCCTGCTCAAGGGCTCGAAGACCGCGCTCTTCGGCACCGAGAACGAGTGCATCACACAGTCCACCCCGGAGGTCGGCGGCGCCGCCGAGGAGGGCGACGACTTCGGCGCCGCGCTGTCCGCCGACGACCTGAACGGCGACAGCCGTCCGGAACTGGTGGTCGGCGTGCCCGGCGAGGACGTGGGCACCGTGAAAGACGCGGGCGGATACGTCACCATGAACGGCACGGAGCACGGCCCCTACGGCGGTCTGGCCCGCAGCCAGAGCACCCCGAACATGCCCGGCACGGCCGAGGCCGGCGACCGCTTCGGCGCCCAGGTGGCCGTCGGCGACTACAACCGCGACGGACTGTGGGACACCGCGGTGAGCGCGCCCGGGGAGAACGCCGGTGAACCCAGGTCGGGTGGCGTCTGGTTCGCGCCGAGCAGCACCGAGGAGACGTACCCGCTGGGCAAGTCGCTGACCCCGTTCGGCTTCGCGCTGCCCAACGGGGCCATCAAGTACGGCGAAGTGCTGGGGCTTTAGACATCCGCCTGCCCAGCTCGAAATGAAATGACGTCTGAAGCACCGTGTGGGCGGCAGATTCTTCAGCGATCGCCGCAGCCAACTCCTGCGGAGGCCGGGGTGTAGCGGACGCCGTGCAGGGCGAGCGGGATCGGCGCCACGACGATCAGGGCGTTGAAGATGTTGGGCCGGGGCTGGTGTTGGAGTGCGCGTACGACAGTGTGGAGCCGGGTGAGTTTGGCTGGCACCGGGATAGGGGTGAGTTCGGTGAGGCGTCAGGCTGGGATGTCGATCAGCTTGATTTCGTCGCCCCGGTCGCTGCGTTATCAGTGGAGCTGTTGCGTGTGGGTGGCCTTCCCGGATTTGCGTGGGGAGTGGACGAGTGAGCTTCAGTTCACCGAGTGCGGGCCAGCATGAGACCTAAGCTTTGCGGGGCCTGCGCGCTGATCTCGTGGGTGCTGTCTTTCCAGATCCCGTCGGGGCACCCATGGCTGACCCAGTCGAGGACGTCTTGCTGACGCGCGTCCCGGGTGGGGCACCAGGTTGAGCGGCCCGAACTCGTCTATGCAGAAGGCGACTTCGGGCTCGGCTTCCTCGGGTATGACGTCGCCGTCGGCGATCGCGCGCCGCCCGAAGCAGCACCGACACGGCGCGTCACATTACAACAGTGCAAACGGTGCCTGATGCGACACTAGTTCGTCGGCGTAGCGGCGTTCAGGAGTTCCTGCACGGTGCCAGCGTCCTTGCCGTACGCCTCCTCCTCCAGCCCTCCGGGCTCACCCGTCTCGCTGGTGGATTCGGTCCTGCTCGCGGTCTCACCTGTGGTGACTGTACCCGCGACCTCGCCGTCGCCGACCGTCCCGTTGTCATAGGGCATCGCGTTCAAGGTGGCGTTCCACTTGCCGTCGTCACCCTTCACCAGCAGAGCGATGTACTTGTGCCCCTTCTCGTAGCGGGGCTCACCCTTCCAGGCGAACTTCCTCTCGCTGTCCCCCTCCCACCACCATCCGAGGAGTTCAGCATCGTAGGTCTCGGGTGCAGCGTCGGCATCTGGCCTGGACCAGAGCACCGTGCGCCTGACGCGGCCCGGTACCGGCAACGCGACGCGTCATAGGTCCGGAGGGGGAACGGGCATGTCCAGTTCGGTCATGTCGAGTACGTCGCCTGCTCCGCTGTGGGGCGACCCGCAAGGACTACTACAAGCGCCGGATCAAGGAGGGCAAGACCCGGCGCGAAATCGCCTATTGCCTCAAACGCTACGCCGCTCGCGAGGTCTTCCACCTGGTCAAACAGCCACAGCCAGGACCCCGCTCATAGGGGCTGTCGTGACAGATGAGAGGGTCAGGCGGGTGAGTGAGACACCACCGAACACCCTGCAATACCGCTTTGACGGGCCAGAAGACGCTCCTGTCCTGATCTTGGGTCCCTCACTGGGTACCACATGGCACAGGTAGGCGGAACCGTCTCTTGGCGTCCACGTGGTCCAGATCGACGCCGTTCACGCAGTTGGGGCCTTTGTGGTCCAGGTGCATCTACGGTGTTGGTGACAGCGACGTGACACGTGATGCTCACTGAGGCCCCTGCCGGGCAGGTGCTGGCAGAGGGCCTCAGAGTTCGTCAGCGGCGATGTCCGCTCGGTACTGATGCGGCGTCTGCGAGCGCCTCGAGTCCCCGCAGCGAGCGGCTCCGCTGGTTGGCCACCTGCTGTGAACCGGCCCGCATGCCCACGCGTTGGTGCCCTGCCTCGTGACGCCACGGCCGTGGGAGGCCGCACCGGTCGTGAAGCAACCTGAACCAAGTGTCGACCTCCGTGCCGCATAACGATCGGCAGGGCGACGACGGGTCTGCGGAGCAGGCGGCGTGCTGGACATGGTCGATCTGGACATGCCCGTTCCCCTTCCGGATCGATGACGTGTCGCGTTGCCGGTACTGGGCCGCTCTGGCGGGGATCCGTGATGTGAGGGGGCACGGTCCCTTAGCTGACTGGAAGGAAACGGCTGACCCCGGGTGCTCGCCGAAGGTCCGGCCGACTCCGGGACGGCGAATAACTTGGTGTGCGGGGTCGACGGAACCGGGTAACGTCTTGGTCATGTTCTTCCAGACGCCGATTTACGAGTGAGAGCGTGATGGGCCCTTGCTGACGTCCTTCGACGTCGCCGCGCCCATCCCCCACCGATGAATCCGTAGGTCACTTCACATCATTTCGGGAGAACCCGTGAGCAAGAACATCAATAACCCTGTGGGCATGGGCGGCGGCCAGCGCAAGAAGTTGTCCCGCGCCGAGCGGCAGAACAACGGTCCGCACCGCAACCTCGACCGCCAGGGTGCCGCCGACCAGAAGGCGGAGCTGGTGCGCAAGATGCGCGAGAAGGTAGGCGCAGCTGAGGGCGCCGGGCAGACGAGCGACGACACCGCCCAGAGTTGACGCACCGCCGCCGCAGGGCGGCACCGCATGGGGCAGGGCCCGGACCGCGACGCGCGGTCCGGGCCCTGCTGCCCTACCGGGCGCGGCCGGTCCCGCTCAGCTCTCAGCCGAGCACCCGCGTCTCAGCCGACCACCCGGGGCAGCCGGGGATTCAGCAGCGCCAACACGAATCTGCGCGGGCAGTTGGCTGCCCAGGGAGCAGTCCGCGACCTGACCCAGCGACGTCGAACCTGACTCCGCGCGACGAGACGCAGGGGCAAACCCTTCGCTGGATTCGACGCCTTGCGTGCGAAATATGCCCCCGCCCGGTATCCCCCGGGCGGGGGCATGGCACGGCCGGAACACATCACGGTCCGCGATAATTGACGGTTACCGCGTTGCGGTGGCCAGGGCCGCGCGGATGGCGTCCTCGCCGACCGGCTGGCCCTTCTCGTTCGAGTACGGCCCGTACGGTGTTCCCCACGCCGGCGTGCCCGTCGCCTGCCGCCAGCTGTCGGCCAGCGTTCCCGCGTCTACCACGCTGTAGCCGATGGAGTCGATGAATTCGGTCACCGCCGCCTTCGCCGGTGCGGAGTACCCGGCGATCGGCAGGTAGGAGCGGTCGGCCGCCCCTGCCGGGCGGGCGAGTGACAGCAGGTGCTTGAAGAGGATGTTGTTGAAGGCCTTTACGAGCAGGGCGTCCGGGACGTACCGCAGAAGCAGCTCGCTCGAGGTGAGGGACTTGCTGTCGAGCTCGGGGATGTGCCCGTCACGCTCGGCGCCGTAGTTGCAGGTGTCGATGACCGTCTTCCCGGCCAGTGGCGCGGCGGGCACGTGGGGGAAGGCGCTGACCGGCACCGTGACCACGACAATGTCACCGGCCGCCGCGGCCTCTTCGCTCGTCGCCGCGGACGCCCGCGGCCCCAGTTCCTCGACCGTGTCCACGAGTGTTTCGGGACCGCGCGAGTTGCTGAGCACCACCTGGTGCCCGGCCCCGACAGCGAGTCGCGCGAGGGTCCTGCCGATGCTTCCGCTTCCGATGAATCCCACAGTCGTCATAATCTCAACGTCCTTCAGAAGAGCCGAACTTGCCGGTTGCCGGGCTCGTTACGATCCGGGTTCCCGCCGTCAGCCGGCGGGGAAGTAATGGCCGTTGTCCAGATCGGCGAGCAGGCCGGGCCGGGCGGGTTCCCAGCCGAGGGTCCGGCGGGTGATGAGGTTGGACGCCGGGTAGCTCTGCGTGACGATATTCGTGAGGAACCCGAAGTACCCCGGCGTCATCAGGGCATCGTTGGGAACGCTCACGGCGGGCAGGCCCAGGCGGCTGGCGATGGCCTCGGCGATGTCGCGGAACGGGATGCCCCCGTCCTCGACCGCGTGCCAGTATTTGCCGGCCGGCCCCTTCTCCAGCGCCAGGCGGAACAAGGTGGCGGCATCGCGGATGTGCACGGCGTTCCACAGGTTCGCGCCGTCGCCGTGGTAGCCGACGAACCCCTTTTCCTTCGCGAGCGCGATCAGCGTGGGGAGGAAGCCGGCACGATCGGTCGTGCTGTGCGCGATGTTGGCGATCCGCACGACCGAAGACCGCACCCCCTGCTCGGCGAGGTCCACAACGGCCCTTTCCACGACGTTGCGGACCCGCAGGGTGCCCTTGTGCTCATCGCCGGCGGGGAGGGCCGGGTCCTCCTCGGTGGCCGGCCGCTCCAGGTTCCCGGGCGAGCCGATGCTTCCCGCCGTGACCAGCGGCTTTCCGGTTCCCGCGAGTGCCTCGCCGTACGCGAGCATGATCGGGAGCTCCGCGGCGGCCACGGCGTCGAGCCCGCCGGAGGGCAGCAGATCCTGCCTGTGGGCGACGTGGATGACGCCATCGGAGCCCGAGGCTGCCTCCTTGAGCCCGTCGAGATCCTGAAGGTCGCCGCGACGCACCTTCGCGCCGAGCGCGGACAGGGCCGCCGCGGAAGCGTCCGACCGGGCCAGGCCGGTGACCTCGTGCCCGGCGGCGATGAGCTCGGGGATGATGTACGAACCGGAATGGCCGGTCCCCCCAGTGACGAATACGCGCATCTAACTGTCCTTGTGAGGGTAGGTGAAGGGTCTTCCCGTGCCGTAAGTGAATTGGCGTAATGCGGCACGAGAGGTAGTGGTAGAGGTGCGCTCAGCCGAGAAGGGTGATGCCGAGGGAGAAATTGGTGTGCTTGACGGAGTGGTTCATGAGGCCCAGCTCCAGCAGGCCGACGTTCTCCAGTGCCCGCGCCATGAACAGTTCCCCGGTGTCCCAGGGGCGCAGCCCCAGGCTCTCGACGAACGCCTACACGCGTGCCTTCGCCTGCGCGTCGTCGCCGGCGATGAACACGTCCAGAGGGCGGTCCTCGGCCGGGCCGGCCGCCAGAACGTGGGAGAACACAGTGTTGAACGCCTTGACGACATGCGCGTCGTCGGGAGCCGCCTTGGCGATCTCCTGTGCGCCGGAACTGTCGTCGGGGACGACGAAGCCCTGCAGGTCGGGGGCTACGGGGTTGGTGATGTCAACGATGATCTTGCCGCGCAGTGCGTCCCCGTACTCCCTCACCACCGCCGCCGCGCCGACGTACGGCGCGGCGAGAATCACGATGTCCCCGTTCGGGGCGGCCCCGGCCGTCCCGACGGGGGCGCCGCCGAGCGTGGCGGCCAATTCCTTGGCCTTGGCCTGGTCGCGGCCGATGATCTCGACGGCGTTACCGCCGGCGAGCGCCCGGCCGGCCAAAGCACGGGCCATGTTTCCCAGTCCGATAATGCTGATGCTGCTCATCGGTGTTCCTGCTTTCCGGGCTTTGGCTCTGCTGTCAAATTCCAGTGTCGAATTCTTGTGCCGAATTCACTTCGACGCCCTTAAGCGCCTGTTTTTCATGCTGCCATCGGGTCTGAGTGGCGTCCAAGACCTATTGAAGCCGTGGTGATACCCTGGAGGTATCACCGGGCTGGGGATTCTATGGATCTGGATCTGCGCAAACTGCGTTACTTCGTCACCGTGGCCGACCGGCTGCATTTCGGCCGCGCCGCCGATGAGCTTCACATCGCGCAGCCGGTGCTCAGCCGGCAGATCCGCGCGCTCGAGCAGGATCTCGGCGCCTCGCTGTTCACCAGGGATCGCCACGGCGTAGAGCTGACAGATGCGGGCCGGCAACTGCTGGCCGACGCCGGTCCGCTGCTCGCCTCAACCCACGCGGTCCGCCGCCGGGTGTCCGCGGCCGCCAGCGGCAAGCGGCGGCTGATGGTCGGTTTCCGGGCCGGCATTGCAGTCATCCCGGCGGCCCGTGCGTTCGAGGACCGGCACCTGGACGTGGTTGTGGACGTTCAGCGGATCGAAGGGGACGACCAGGCTGCGATGCTGCTCGACGGCCGCATCGACGTCGGCTATGTGCGGCTGCCCATCGACGAGGCCGGCCTGCGCGTCACCCCGCTGTACACCGAGCCGCGGGTAGCGGTACTGCCCGCCGGACACCGGTTTGCCAGCAAGGAGGAGGTCACCGAGGCCGACCTGGCCGGCGAACCGCTGGTCTGGCACGGTGACCCGAGCACGCAGCCCACCAAGCGCCCGCTCCCCAATGCCGGGTACCGGGTGCGCGGGGTGGACGAGACGCTCGAGCATGTCGCGGCTGGACGGGGCATCTCCTTCCTGGCCCGTTCGGCGTCCGTGTTCTACTCGCATCCGGACGTCGTCTATGTGCCCATCCCGGATCTGGCGCCCGACCAGGTGTGCCTCGCGGTGGCGGCATCGCACACCTCGCCGGTAGTAGATGACTTCGTCACTGCGGCTCAGTCGACGGCCGAGATCACGGCGGAATGTGGGAACTACGAGATGTGGCAGCTTGGAGGCGATGTCGTCTCAAGGCACGCTTGAGTAGTTCGACTGACCCCCGTTCATCAGGCGCTGGAGAGTGAAATGGCCTGACGGAGTGGTGCTGTTGCGGCTGACCTCTGAGCCGGTTCCGTTCTTCGGCCAGCAGTTGTCTGAGGGGGCTCCGAAGCACCTGAGACCGTCTGGAAGTACGTGCTGCGGACGCGGCTCAAGTCGGCTGATCGCCGTGTCGTCGTAGCGGAGCCGTTCGCCGGCGGTCTGCCGTTCGTGGTGTCGGGAGTCGGTCCGTGGGATCCAGAACCCGACGGCGGGTTTCAGCCGGACGTGTTGGCTGCCCGCCTGTTGGCCTTCGTTTCGGGCCGGCGTGGCCCAGATGGGCCACCCGCATCTTCAGAATCTCCCAGCTGCGTACGAGTTCTTCATGCGCCACCGCGTACGGACTTATGTGATCAGCCGTCTGTTCGAGCCGGCGGCGCGTCAGCGTCCTGGGCCGGGATGACGGCCTCGAACTCCTGAAGTCCTCGGGGGTCGCCGGTCTCCCCGGCGGCTTCTGCTGTGGCCTTCAGCAGGCGGGCGGCCAGTTCCGTAAAAGCCAGCAGGTCCGGGCCAGGTGCCGGGCGGCTGGTGTCGCGTACCAGCGGGTGCAGCCGCGCGACCGGCAGCGCGCCCAGCCCGGCCGCGGAGTGCCGACTTAACTTGACACTTCCTCCCGTCGCCGGTCATCGCTGGCTGTGGCGGGGATGGCGTTGTCGATGAGGACGGCGGCGATGGCGGCGGCGGTGGGGAAGGCGTCGGCGTTGAGGACCCGGGTGCGGGCCGCGGCGCCGTCGATGAGCAGCGCGAGCTGCTCGCCGAGCTGTTCAGGGTCGGCGGCGCCGGCTTCGCGGGCGGTGTCGGCGAGCCGCGCGGCGACGGCTTTCTTGTAGTCGCGTGCGTACTGGGACGCGGGGTGTTCGGGGTCGTGGAGTTCGACGGCGGCGGCGATGTAGGGGCACAGGGGGGTGGTGGGGGGGACGTCGAAGGCGGCGAGGAGCCGTTCGCGGGGCGTGAGGTCGGTGCGGTCGAACACGCCGGACAGAACGGAGGGGTCGAACCGGCGCAGGTACTCGGCGACGAGTTCGTCCTTGCCGGCGAAGTGCTGGTAGGCCGTGCGCTTGGACACCTCGGCCGCCGCGCAGAGCTGGTCCATGCCGGTGCGGTTGATGCCCTGCTCGCGGAACAGCTGCTGGGACGCGCCGAGGATGCGCTCGCGGGCGCCCCGGCCGCGGCGGCGGCCCGTGGGGCCCTTCTCCAACTCCGTCATGGGTCCATGGTACTCGAGCTGGGTAACGACCGGTGTACATAGTTTGCGTCCCGGCCATCCGCCCCGTACCGTAAGCACACAGGACGGTGTACTTAACGCCGTCGCCCCAGGTACACCCGGCACCACCGACCCAAGGGAACGACTATGGGAAAGCTCGACGGCAAGGTAGCGGTCATCACCGGCGGCACCACCGGCATGGCGCTGGCCGGCGCGAAGCTGTTCGTCGACGAGGGAGCGCACGTCTTCATCACCGGCCGTCGCCAGGACGCCCTGGACGAGGCCGTGAAGCAGATCGGCCGCAACGTCACCGGCGTCCAGGGCGACGCCGCCGACCTGGACGACCTGGACCGCCTGTACGACACCGTCAAGCGGGAGAAGGGAAGCCTCGACGTGCTGTGGGCCAGCGCCGGAGGGGGCGAGCCCGCCCCGCTCGGCGAGATCACCGAGGCCCACTTCGACGCCGCGTTCTACCTCAACGCCCGCGGCACCCTGTTCACCGTCCAGAAGGCCCTCCCGCTCTTCAACGACGGCGGCTCCATCCTCATGACCGGCTCCAACGCCTCCCTCGGCGCCTTCCCCGGCTGGAGCGTCTACGCCGGCAGCAAGGCCGTCCAGCAGGCCTGGGCCCGCGTCTGGCTCAACGAGCTCAAGGACCGCCGCATCCGCGTCAACGTCCTGACCCCCGGCCAGGTCGCCACCGCCAAGCAGGAAGAACTCTTCGACGAGGCCACCAAGCGCCAGTTCGAGTCCCTCATCCCCCGCGGGCAGATGGGCCGCCCCGACGAAATCGCCACCGCCGCCCTCTTCCTCGCCTCGGACGACTCCAGCTACGTCAACGGCATGGAACTCGTCGCCGACGGCGGCACCACCGCCATCTGAACCGGACAACACACAACCAGGGCAGGGCATCTCATGAGCAACATCAGCATCATCGGCACCGGGAACATGGCCCGCACCATCGGCGCGCGGGCGGTAGCGGGCGGCAACACCGTCGAGGTCATGGGCCGCGATCAGTCCAAGGCCGCTGACCTGGCCAAGGCTCTCGGCGGCGGCGCCACGACGGGAGAATGGGGCACCGCCCCGGCCGGGGACATCGTCATCGTGGCCCTGTTGTACGACGGTGTCGTGCCGGTCGTCGCCCAGTACGGAGACGCTCTCGCGGGCAAGGTCATCGTCGACATCAGCAACCCTTTCAATTCCACGTTCGACGGGCTGGCCCACCGCGAGGAGACCTCGATCGCGCAGGAAGTCGCCAAGGCGGCCCCGGCCGGCGCCAGCGTGGTGAAGGCGTTCAACACCGTCTTCCGCCATGTCCTGGAGAAGGGTCGGCCCGACGTCTTCATCGCTGGTGATAGTGCGCAGGCCAAGGCAAGTGTGGAGGCGTTCATCGAGAGCCTCGGGCTGCGCCCGCTGGACGTCGGCGGCCTGAAAATGGCGCACTGGCTGGAAGGAGCGGGCGTGGTCACGGTGGGCCTCGCCAACCACGGGGTGGGGAACTTGGACTTCGCCCTCAGCATCACCGAACTTCCCGTCTGAGTAAACGGTTGACGGATCACCGAAAGGACTCGCCAAGTGAGCCCGTGGCGAGTCGGTGGGGTAGCGGTCCTGCACGTCCTTCTCGAAGGCGAAGAACACTTCCGTCAGGTCGATGACCGCTCCGTCCAGCCGTGCTTCGGCCGCCTCCAGCCCCCGGGCCGCCAGGCAGCCGTCGGTGAACTCGGCAAGCAGCCTGATCACGCGTGTGTAGGTCTGGCTGTTCGTCAAGGCCGGTAGCCCGGTGGTGGGCGATCCAGGCATGCGCCAACTGGGCGACCAACTGCGAGCACCGATAGTTCCCCGGGCGGATCACGCGCCGCATGGCCGTGCCCTTGGGATTGGTGTAGATCAGCTCACGCGTCTCGATCCGGGACACCTGCCCGCCCCGCTCAAGCGGCTTCGCCGCCTGGCGGGACCTGCGTTCTCCTCGTCTGGGCATCAGACCGCCTGCCGTTCTGCCAGACGGCTCGCGTAGTCGGCGTAGGTCTTGTTCTGGTCGTTTCACTCCGCGATCGTCCTCGCAACCAGCAGGTTCGTCCGCCGGATGTAGCGCAGAGACCGCATCGTGGAGCTGGCGTGCAGGTGTCCGAGCAGCCGCTGAACGATCAGCAGGGCGTTGAGGTTGGCGTGTTCGGCCAGCAAAGCATCCTGTCCGCCTTCGGCGATCTTCTCGGCGAGGTCGGACAGGATCATCTTGGTCAGGATTTCCAGCGTGATCACGGCGTTCGCCGCCTTCTCTGGCAGCATCTCGACCGCGCACCGCCGGGCATCAAACCCGCCCTCACCAACGTGGCGAAAGGCCCAACTGGCCCCCGGCGGCCGGCCGGTGTAGCGCACCGACGCGGCGACAAGGAGCCCGGCATCGGTACGGTCGGCCGGCTGTCCCGCAGATATCGGGTCCGCGGGTGTCGGGTCCTTCTCACGCGCCCGGGTTGCCACCTCGGCCACCTCACATCCTGAACGTTCATGAACGTGCCGGTCGCGCGAAAAGACACGCGCGTCGGGCAGTCCATCCGGAGCGCCGGCCTCCGCCAACGAGGACGCGGCCTTCCGGGTGACCCTTCACCGCGTGGCGTCGTACCACCGCCCCACGCACCGCCGGGTCAGCAGCCCGAACCCGGTGAAGACCGCCACCCCGAGCAGCGACGCCACGAGGACCGAGGCGAACAGTTCCGGGGCCTGGGCGCGGGCCTGGTAGCGGCTGATCAGGGCGCCGATCCCGGGCTCGCCCTGCCGGAAGAAGAAGTCGGCCACGATCGCGCCGACCACCGCGAGCCCCGCGGAGATCCGTACGCCCGCGAAGATCGCCGGCAGGGCCGCACGCAGTTTCAGCTGGGTGAGCACGACCCACCTCGACGCCCCCTGCAGGGCGAACAGTTCGCGCTGCGCGCGCTCCACCGACCGCAGCCCGAACAGCGTGTTGGACACCATCGGGAACAGCGCGATCAGTACGCAGACGACGACCCGCGCGAAGAAGTCGAAGCCGAACCAGAAGCCGATCAGCGGCACGAGCGCGAGCACTGGGATGCACTGCAGCATCACCGCGTACGGGAACAGCGATCGCTCCACCCACCCGGCGTGGTTCATCGCGATCGCCCACACCACGCCGATGACGACCGCCGCCGCGAGCCCGGTGAACGCCACCTGCGCCGTGCTCAACAGCCCGTCCCCTATCTCGCGGCGCACATCGGCGTCGAGGAACGCCTCGGTGACCACGGTGTGCGGCGCGGGCATCAGGAAACGCCGGGCCGGGTCGAGTACGACGTACGTGATGAGGTACCAGACGCCGACGATCCCGGCTGCGACGAGTAGCGGCGGCCCCGCTTTGCCCAACTGCCGCCGGACCGCTGCCGATTGAGACTTCTTCATGCCGCGTACCCCTCCCGCAGTGAGGTGCTGATGCGTTCCGAAAGCGCCCCGAACTCGGCCGTGAACCGCAGGCCCGGATCCCGCTCGATCCCGAACGGCACGTCGACGGTGTCGACCACCCGGCCAGGACGCCCTGACATGACGATCACTCGGGTCGACAGATAGAGCGCCTCGCTGACCGAGTGGGTGACGAACACCCCGGCGAACCGCATCTCGGCGAACAGCCGAAGGACCTCCTCGCCAAGGCGCTGCCGCGTCAATTCGTCGAGCGCGCCGAAGGGTTCGTCGAAGAGGAACAGGTCGGGTTCGAGGGTCAGCGAGCGCGCCAGCGAGACCCGCATCCGCATGCCGCCGGAGAGCTGGTGCGGCAGATGGTCCTCGAACCCGTCGAGACCGACCGTCGCCAGGGCCGCGCGCGCCCGCTCCCTGCGGGCCGGCTTACCGGCCCCCGTGAGCCGGGGGAAGAGCGCCACGTTGTCGAGCACGCTCAGCCAGGGCAGCAGGGTCGCCTCCTGGAATACGTAACCGAGGCGTTTGGCGTCGACGATCGCCTCGCCCTCGCTGGCCCGCCCGAGTCCGGAGGCGATCCGCAGCAGCGACGACTTGCCGCAGCCCGACGGTCCCACCACGGCGACGAACTCGCCGCGCCGCACTTGGAGATCGACGGACTCCAGGGCCGTGGTACCGCCGGGGTAGGTGAGCCCGACGCCGCGGAAGTCGAGCATGAGATCCGACATCGTCACGTCACCCCTTCTTGCTCTCTGCAAGCCCGATGGACGGGTCCAGGAATTGGTTGGTGGCCACGTCCTGCGCCTTCAGACCGTCGGCCGGCGCGGTGCCGTTGCGGGTCAGGATCGGGGTGGTGATGTCGAGGATCTTCCGCACCCGCGCCTGGTCGAAGTCGCCGATGGTGCGGTCGTCGCCGTTGCTGACGATGCCCTCCGCGAGCTGCCGCTTCGCGGAGTCGGCGGCCTGCCCCTTCGTGTAGACCCAGCCGGTGTCGAAGGCATCGACAGCCTTGACGATCAGCTTGTTCACCGGGGCGGGGTCGGCGAAGTAGTCAACAGTCGACTGCTGCACGACGGGGATCAACTTCTTCAGGCACTTCGATTGCGCGGTCACGTCCTTGCTGCGTACGGACAGCGCCACGGCGTACAGCGGATACCCGGTGTCATTGATCAACTGGTGGGCGACCGGCTTGTCCCACTCCTTCAGGTCGTGCTCGTAGAGATACGGCTCCACGGTGGCGAAGCCCTGTTGGGCGTCCTTGCCGCCGGCCGCGAGGAAGGCCGCGGGCGAACCGTCGTAGCTGCCGTCGATCTGGTCACGGCGCAGGATGCCCTTGCCGAGGAGGTAGTCCATCCAGGTCGCGCCGTCGAAGTACCGCACGGTCGCGTCCGTCTTCCCAAGGTCCTTGATCGTTTTGACCTTTGGATACTTCTTCGGGTCCCACATGATCATCCAGGGAGCCTTGTCGAAGGTGGCGAAGACCTGGGTGACGGGCTTGTCCGCGGAGTTCTGCACGGCCTCGTCGGTGTTGACCCAGCCGAGCATGATGTCGGGGTCGGTGTACATCTGCACCGGCACCGGCTGGTTGCCGATCGCCGGGCCGCCCGCCCGTATCTCCACGTCGACACCGGTCCAGGAGCCGCCCGCGAAGAGCGGCCCCCGCACCTGCTTGGCGGAGGAGTCGATGACCGGGTCGGGCCCGAGCAGCTTGTACAGGCCGCCCTGCTCGGCCTGTGGGTTCCAGTCGGTCTGGATGACCACCTTCTTCGGGCAGACACGGGACAGATCGGTGGAGCCGACCTTGTACTTGTCCGCGCTGCCGAGGCCGTCGGACCCGGCGCCCGAGCCGGAACCGCAGGCCGCGGTGAGGAACAACAGCGCGGCGGCACAGAGCGTTGCGGGGCGAACGGCGTGAACGGGGCGAACCGTCATCCTGGTGACTCCTTCGGTGGGCCGGGTCACAGCGAGTCGATCTCGGTGCGGTGGGCGGGCGGGGCTCCGGCGCCGTCGCCGTCCCGTGAACTCAGGGCGAAACGGTCGCGGCTGGTGACGTAGAAACTCGCGCCGAACCGCCCCACCGGGTGGTAGTCGGTGAGCCGTACGTGCCAACGCTCCGGGTCGATCAGCCCTTCGCGGGCCCACAGGTGCTCGATGCGGCCGAAGTAGATGTCCCGGCTCGCCGTCTGCAGGCGCTCGTGCAGGGTGCACTCCAGGGCGACCGGTGCCTCGGCGATCCGCGGCGGCGCGACCTGGGTGCTGGGGGCGGCGGTGAGGCCGACGTGGCGCAGTTCGTCGACCTCGGGCGGGTGGGCGAAACCGCAGTCGTGCATCTGCTGCGCGAGTGCCTCGTCGACGAGATGGACCACGAACTCACCGGTCGCGTCAATGTTGATCGCGGTGTCCTTGCGAGCACCCCCCACCCGCCGGTCGAGGCTGATCATCACCAGCGGTGGCTCCTCGCCGACCATGGCGAACATGCTGAAGGGCGCCGCATTGACCACCCCGTCAACGCTGACGGTGGTGACGAACGCGATCGGCCGCGGGACGATGAGACCGGCCATGAGCTTGTAGCGCTCGTAGGCACTCAACTCGCCCATGACGACGTGTGTTTCACGTGTGGGAACAGATGAGGTGGGCACGGATACGGTCCGCTCAGCCATGGCTCGCCACCCACCACGACAGGAGTACGTCGCGCAGGGCCCCCGCGTCGTCGGTGTACAGATCGGACCGACGCACGGAATCCAGCGCCGCCAGCTCCCCCTCGCCGAGTTCGACCGCGAGCTCCACCGTCCGGACTGGAGTGCGCGGGAAGTCGGGCACATAGGCAGGGTCGCGCTCCAGGCTCCGCTCGGCGCGGATGTGCGGTTGCCGGAACTGGTCCGGGGTGCGCTGGGTGTCGTACGCGAGGACCTCGGGCGTCGCATCGATCTCGGCCCGCGACGCGGTGGACAGGACGGCGAGCACCGGGGAGAGCGTGTAGTTGCTGGTGCTCATGATGTCGTTGCCGCAGATGTTGGGGACGGCGAGGACGTCCATCAGGGCGAGCAGTTCGACGTGGTCGCCGGGGGCGGTTCGCTGGCGCACGATCTCGGCCTGCCCGTCGACGACCCGGGTCGCCATGAAGAGGTTGAACGAGTCGTGCACGTCGTCGGGGGTGAGCCCGTACTCGCGCTGCGCCTCGGCCTGGATGTCGGCGCAATTGGTGTGCTCGGCGAAGCCGTGCATGGAGGCGTACATGGTGGCGCTGCACCGTGGGAAGAGCGTGTCGTTCAGGTCCGCGGTGTCGGTGAGCAGGTACATCATGGCGCGCTCGCGCGGCGGCGCGGACCACAGGAAGTCGCCCTGCCCCGGGTGGAGTCCGTGCAGCGTACGAGTACGTCCTACGTGCATGGCCTCGCGATAGTCGTGCAGGTTGAACGCGTTGAGGTCGACACATTGATTGCCGTACAGCTGCTCAATGCGCAACACGTGTCCGGCCGGTACCTCGATGGCTTTGCCTGTACCGGGGGCGATCTCCCAGCGGGCCACTTCCTTGCGTTCACCCGGGGGCTCCTGGGTGAGTCCGTCGAACCAGCGCCAGGGGCGTCCGGTGATCCGGGGATGCGGCCGCTTCCGTATCCCCGCGGCCGACTCGGCCAGCGCGAGCCGCACCAAGTCGGCGCGGGAGACGGCCTCTTGGGCCGTGACGGAGGCGTCGACGAGTTCGAGCTGCTGGTCGGTCAGGCTGAGCACCACGTGCGGCATCCGGACTCCTTGCTGCGCTGTCCGCGCTGTTGCGCTGCCGGAACCGGCCGCGCTGTTTCTGTATACTGAAACTATGATTTCCGTATACGAACAGCAGAACGTTGCGCCCGGATCACCGCTTGATTTCCGCCAGGTTGCCAGTCTGCATGGGAGGTTCGGAATGCTTTTCCGTATACACAACGGCTAGAGTCACTCCATGCATCCCTCAGCCGACCGCCCCGCGCAGCGCGCCGAAGCAGCCTTTGTGAGCCTGCGTACAGCCATCGTCGAAGCGGCGCTGCCGCCCGGCATGAAGCTGCCCGAGGACACCCTGGCCGCGCAGTACGGCGTCAGCAGGACACTGGTGCGGGCCGTGCTTGCCCGGCTCGTCGCGGCCGGGCTCGTCGACTCGGGCAAGGCGAAGTCCGCGACGGTGGCGAGCCCGAGCGCCGAGGACGCCAAGGCGGTGTTCGAGATGCGACGCTGTCTGGAGCAGGAGGCGATCCGGCTCGTGGCGACGCAGTGGGACCCTGCGGCGTCATCAGCGCTGCGCGAGCACGTACGGGCCGAGCGGGACGCGACGAACCGCCGCGACCACCGCCTCTCCGGCCGCCTCGCCGCCGAATTCCACGTAAAACTGGGCGAGTTCAGCGGGAACCCGCTCCTGGAGCGCTATCTCACCGAGGTCGTCTGGCGCTGCGCCCTGATCCTTTCGATCTACGGCCATCCGCACGACCAGATCCAGTCCATCACCGAACACGAGGAACTCATCGACCTGTTGGACGAGGGGGACGCCGAGCGCGCGGGCCGGCTTGCGTTCCAGCACATCGCGGCGGTGGAGGAGCGGGCACTCGCGCGGACGGCACAGACGGAGGCCCCGGATCTCAGCGCGATCCTGAGCCGGTATTGAGCCGGCTGCGATCACGGCCTCCAGGGCACCTCCGGGCGCCGAGGCGGAACTGTACCGCGGCGTCGGCTACGGGCGAGCCCTGTGGCGGGCGGCGATGCACTGCTGCTGCCGGCGCGCAAGACCATCCTCGAAGAGCTGCAGATCGAGGCCGATGCCGCCCCTCCGGACGGTGCGCCGGCCCGGGACGCTGAGCGCAGGCAGTGGGCGGTGAACATCGACTCGACCTCCTGCCGGGCACATCAGCACGCGGCCGGGGCACCGCGCCGGCCCCCGGCCGACTACCCGGAAAAGGGGGCGGGGCGCGTGAGGAAGCCGATGGCCGCGAGGCGCTGGGACGCTCACGGGGCGGGCTGACGAGCAAGGTTCATCTGCTGTCCGACGACCGGGCTCGCCCGCTGACCTGGCAGACTTCACCCGGCCGGCGCGGCGACAAGACACCCCATGCAGCTTTCGGGTCAAGCAGCTGCCGAGAGTGGAGCTGGGGCGGAGGTGCTGAAGGCGATCGCTTCGTCGAACTTCTGGCGGTTGGTAAGGCAGCGGTGGAGCTGGCCGAGCATGCGGTTGAACAGATTGCGGAGGGCCGCGTGGTAGTGGTCGCCGGTGTCCCGTCGGCGGTTGTAGTGGTCGTGTGCGCCGGGGGAGGCGGTCAGCGCGGCGAATGCCCAGTGCCGGCCAGTCGGTTGTTCTTGATCCGGCGGTGGGCGACGTGGCGGATCTTGCCGGACTGGCGGGTCACGGGTGCGCTTCCGGCACAGGCCTTCAGATTGCTGGCGTGGGTGAACCGGGCGCGGTCGTCGCCGATCTCGGCGAGAATCCGTGCGCCAGTGAGCGTGGCCAGGCCGGGAAAGCTCGTGATGATCTCCGCGTCGGGATGCTGCAGGAACAGCTCTTCTGCGTCGGATGCCAGGTCGTCGCATGCCTGGCAGGCTGCGGCGAGCTGGGCAAGGAGGGCGAGCGTCTGCCGTCCCATCGCCTGCTCGACCAGGGCGGGTTGGCGAAGCCGGCTCTGGCGGAACACCTGAAGCAGCCGGTCGGTCTCGGCGTCGATGCGGCGTTGACGTCCGGCTCTGGTGACGGCGGTCCGCAGCCGTCCGCGGGACAGTCGGGTGGCCTCAGCCGGAGTGGGCGCGATCGACAGGATCGTGCGGGCCTCCCGGGACAGCAGCCGCTCGCGCTTCGCTGCGAACACCTCGAGGATCGCGGGGTAGTACTCGCGCAGGTGTGATCGGAGCCGGTTGTGAGCGCGGGTGCGGTCCCAGACCGAATCCTGCTGAGCCCTGGCGAGGACGGCAATTGCCCTGACCAGGTCCGAGTCGGTCGGCAGCGAGCGGTGGAACTCGGTGTCCGTGCGCAGGATGTTCGCCAGGACAACCGCGTCCTGGTGGTCGGACTTCTTCCGGGAGACGGTATGCCGGTCACGGTATCGGGCCACGGCCATCGGATTGATGGCATAGACCCGGCGTCCGGAGGCCCGCAGGCAGGCGACCAGGAGTCCGCGGGAGGTCTCGATCGCCACCGGGACGGGATCGTCCGGGCTGTCACCGTGCTCGGCGAGCAGATGCAGCAGGCCCTGGAAGCCCGCCGCGTCATCGCTGATCCTGAGTTTGCCGAGCAGCCGGGCATCGGAGTCGACCACCGCGACATCGTGGTGGTCCTCAGCCCAGTCAATTCCGCAGGTTGCGTGCACGACGCGCTCCTTTCAGGGCTTCGCTGCCCATCGGCATCAAGCCGCGGCAGGGCCACCCGGCGACCTAATAGAAGCGCTCTCGGGCGCACCACCCCATCAGCCGTCCGTGGCCCCAGCCCTGCCCAAAGTCCTCGCTCTCGTGAAGAGCTCGAAGGCTCTGGCCAATTGGGAGGTGGCTCTGGGAACGGCTCGAATCACGGCACGGTACGGCGACTGGAGCCGACATGGCAGGGGCCTGAACCGCGTCCGTCTTGTCGAAGCGCTCCTGGCGCTGCGTATATCCCAGACGTCTCGCTCTGGCCCCTGCCGACCGACCCAACCGGCCAACCCACATGCCTATTAGGGCCTGTCCGGCGGATCATGGACGGAGCCACGCCGCTCTCTTCGCTGCCGGTCGCTCTCTCCGGGGTCTACTCGGAGGTGGTGCGCCGGTCGTGCGTTGTGGCTTGGCGGCCGCGGTGGTTGGCGACGTTAAAGCGGTTGCCGCACAGGCCGTGTGGTTCGGGAATCAGAGTGACTTCCCGCTGCGTTCGGCTAACAGCCATTCTTACGCCCCTGCTTCGTCCAGGAGACCTCTCCCATGTCAGAGTTGGAGATCGATGCGGTCGTGTTCGACGTGCTCGGCACGCTCGTCGACGAACCCACCGGTATCCGCGCCGGCATCCGTGAACTCGCCCCATCGCTCGACGATCTCAGGGTCGAGCGGCTTTTGTCGCTGTGGCAGCAGCACATCGACCGCGAGCAGCGTCGCATCCTCGACGGCGTCCGGCCCTACCTCACCAGCGACGTCCTCGACCTGGAAGCCGCCCGGCTCGTCGCGGATGCCGCCGGAGTCGACGACCCGGCCGCCGTAGCGGAGCTGGCTCTGTCAGGTCGCAGGCTCCCGCCGTGGCCCGACACCGTGGCGGGGCTCGCCCGGCTCGCCGAACGGTTTCCGCTGATCGGGCTCTCCAACGCGAGTCGGACGGCGCTGCTGGGAATCAACGCGCACGCCGGGCTGCGCTGGCACCAGGCACTGTCCGCCGAGGACGCCCGGACCTACAAGCCGGACCCGGCGGTCTACCAGCTGGCCGTCACCGTCTCCGGACGACCGCCGGAGCGGCTCCTGATGGTCGCCGCCCACGCCTGGGACCTGCGTGGAGCACAGGGCCTCGGGCTCCGCACCGCCTACGTCGCCCGCCCCGTCGGCGACCCGCCCACCTCCTCGGACGGGTTCGACCTGCACGCCGACGACCTGGCCGGTCTGGCCGGCCAACTCGACCATGCCTAGCCTGTCCGACGGATCATGCGAGTTGGCGGGTTGTTGGGGGCAGGGTGGTGAAGGTTCGGGTGCTGTAGGTGGCCTTTACGGATGCCACGATCTGCGGTACGGGTCAGTCCGCGTCCGTTGCGGCAGATTCAGCCTCCGGTAGCGCCGGATAGTCGGTCGGGTAGAGCCCGGCCGCGAAGCCGTACACCACATCGCCTGCGCGCGGGAGCTGCGCGTAGTCGTTGGCGAGCTCCAGGACCCGCGTCCAGAACTCAAGGGCCTGCTCCCGTGGGATCCGCACGTGCCGCACGATCGAGGAGAGCTGATCCGCCTGATGTGCGGAGGCCGACTCGGCCGCGGCCGTGGCGAGATCGTTGTTGCAGTAGGGCGCCTCGGCCCCGTCCGTGGGGCTGACCGTGCCGACGCGGAAGATGCGCGCGGTACGGCCGTAGTAGCGCTCGTCGATGGCCCGCACCCGGCGGGTCCGCACGACTCTCAGCAGCTGGGCGTCGACCAGGACGCTCACGTGGTGCGCGACCGTGCTCTTGGGGCGGCGGAGTGCGGCGGCCAACTCGCTCACCGTCGCGGCGCGTTCGAGGAGCAGTTCAAGGATGGCGTTGCGCAGGGGGTTGGCCAGCGCGCGGAGCTGGGCCGGGGCTGTCACATCTGTGACGTCGGCGAGGTCGTGGTCGGGGAGACGGGGATTGTTCGACACTCTTCGATTATTCTAAAGTTCCGGATCATTCGCTACTCGCAGGCAAGGGGTTTGGGCATGACAGAGGTCGTACTGTTCCATCACTCGCAGGGACTCACGCCCGGAGTCGCGGCTTTCGCCGACGAACTCCGCGCGGTCGGCCACACTGTCCACACGCCCGACCTTTTCGACGGGCGCACGTTCAACTCCCTCGAAGAGGGCCAGGGCTACGTCGAGCAGCTCGGCTTCGGCGAGATAACCGAGCGCGGCGTCCGCGCGGCCGAACTCCTGCCGCAGGACGCCGTTTACGCCGGTTTCTCACTCGGCGTGCTGCCCGCCCAGAAGCTGGCGCAGACGCGGGCGGGCGCGCGGGGCGCGCTCCTGTTCCACGCCTGCATCCCCGTCTCGGAGTTCGGTGCGGCATGGCCCAACAGTGTGCCGGTGCAGGTACATGCGAAGGAAGCCGATCCGTTCTTCGCCGAGGACATCGACGCCGCCCGCGCGCTCGTCTCCGATCGCGCCGATGCGGAGATGTTCCTGTATCCCGGAGACCAGCACCTGTTCGCGGACAGTTCGCTGGCGTCCTACGACCCGGACGCCGCCAAGCTCCTGACCCAGCGGGCGATCGAGTTTCTCGGCTCGCGCTAGGTTGTCGGCGGGTCATGCGCAAAGCCAGAGGCGCAGGGCTGCGACGGTCACGGTGCCGTAAAAGACATACGCCCTCTTGTCGAAGCGCATGGCCACTGCCCGGTTCGCCTTCAATCGGTTGATCAGCCGCTCAACTTCGTTTCTGCGGCCATATCGTGCCGCATCGAAGCCGGTGGGCCTGCCGCCGCTGCTGCCACGGCGCAGGCGGTGGGCCCGCTGATCACGGCGTTCGGGGATGCTGTGCCCTTGGAATAGATCATCCAGGGCGACGGAGGCCCCGTAGTAGTCGCCGGAGTAACGACCGGCCAGGGAGGACGGGCCGCCCACTGTTCGTCCGTCATGTCCGAGTCGTAGGCGCGGACACGGTCGGGCCGGCTTCGATTGTTGGCCGGGGTACCTCCGGGGTGCGGAGCGGTTGTCGATCCTCGGTGAGCTGATCCATGATCAGCGGTTTCGATATGCCGGATCGCCGGGATCCGCGCTCGGCAGGCTGACCATCCGCTGACGCAGCACGCGAGTCTGGCCGCTCGCGCAGGATGTGGTCGGCGTTGGTGCTGCACTGGAGGTTCTCCGATGGCGCGGCACTGGGTGAAGTTGCTGCGGTCCCCGCGCAGCCATTGCCCCTCAGGCGGTGAAGCGGCTCTGGATGTCAGGGCGCGCGGCGAGGTGCGGGGGATAGCCCGGGCCGAGGCGTGGGTGGGTGTCCTCGGCCGTCATCGGTTCCTTACAGGAGGCGCATACGACCTCGGCGTCGCTCTCGGCGCCGCAGCGGTCATGGTGGAAGACCACCGGAGGTCCCTGCTCGTCGCTGAGCCAGCGATTGCCCCAGGCGTTCATGGCGGCCAGCACGCCGAAGAAGTCGCGCCCCTTCTCGGTGAGGACGTAGTCGTAGCGCACCGGCTCGTGCTGATAGGCCTTCTTCTCCATCAGGCCCTCATCGACCAGGCGGCGGAGCCGGTCGGTCAAGGTGTTGCGGGCGATGCCGAGCTCCTGCTGGAACGCGTCGAACCGCTTGATTCCGTAGAAGGCCTCCCGTAGGACCAGTGGCGTCCACCAGTCCCCGAGCATGTCCATCGTGCGCGCGACCGAACACGGCCAGTTCGCGAAAGAGGTCCGCCTCATGACCTCAGCCTATAGGTCTCACGACAGGACTTAGCATTTCGAGCCCTTTGATCCGCAACACGGCCGCGCCGGGCCGCGGCCGGTCCGACGCCGCACCGGTGGATGGCATCTTCGGGAGTTCGGGCTACCGGCCCGGTTCGCGTTCCATGTCACAGACCAGATCGAGGGCGCGGCCCAAGGTGGTGAGCCGGGCGTCCAGCGTTTCACCGGCAGGGTAGAAGCGGACGGTGTCGACGCCCGCGTCGCGCCACACCCGCAGCCGGTTGCGCACCATCTCCTCGGTTCCGATGAGGGTGGTGCCCAGCACCATCTCGTCGGTGACCAGTCCGGCCGCGCCGTCACGGTCGCCCGCCTGCCAGCGTTCGTGGACCTCGGCGGCGACCTCGGCCCAGCCCTGCCGGCTGTATGCGTTGTTGTAGAAGTTGGTGCTCGCCGAGCCCATGCCGCCGAGACTGAAAGCCAGTTCCTTCTTTCGGCCGGCCACCATCGCCCGCAGCGCGTCCTCGTCCTCGGCGAAGGCCACCTCGGCGCCCTGGCAGATGTCGAAGTCTGCGCGTGTGCGGCCGGAAGCGGTGAGGCCCGCGTCGATGTGGTCGAAGTAGGCCTCTTTGGCCCCCTCGGGCACGAAGCTGGTACCGAGCCACCCGTCGGCGATCTCGCCGGTCAGCCGCAGCATCTTCGGTGAGAGGGTGGCGAGGTAGATCGGGATGTCATGCTCGGCGCGCATGGACAGGCGCATGGGCCTGGCATCCCCACCGGGCAGTGGAATCTGGAACTCCCGCCCGGCGTAGGAGACTTTCTCCCCTGAGGCGGCCTGCCGCACGATCTCGACGGTCTCCCGCATCCGTGACAGCGGCCGGTCGAAGGGCACACCGTGCAGCCCTTCGATCACCTGAGGACCGGATGGGCCAAGTCCCAGGAGGAAGCGCCCCTGGGAAATCTGCGAGAGGGTGATCGCCGCTCGGGCGATGGCTGTCGGTGTGCGGGTGGCGAGCTGGATGATCCCGGAGCCCAGCAGCATGCGCTCCGTCCGGGCCGCGAGATACCCCAGCGGCGATGGCGCCTCCGATCCCCACGCCTCCGCCACCCAGCAGATATCCAGGCCCAGCTTCTCCGCTTCGACGACGAAGTCCACCGTCTCCGGCCAACTGCCCCCGGATGCCTCGATCGTGGTCGATGTGCGCATCACAGACTCGCCTTTCCGGACTCTTCGGCAGTCTTCTTGATCGCCGCGAGGGTGTCGCTGAAGTTGGTCTCGAACTCCCGCATCCGTACGAAGACGATCTTCTGTTCCTTCTCCGGCATCCGGTCGATGGCAAACGAAAGACCGGAGCGGCCCGGTCCCATCTGCATCCACTGCCGCAGCAGCGTGCCGCCGTCCTGGGGCTCGAGCGTGAACCGCCAGATCGCCGAAGGCTGCTCGGGGTCCTCAACCGCCCAGGCAAACACCTTGGGTGCATCGCACTCCACGACGTAGGAGGTGGTGGCCCACTCACCGAGCGACTCGTGGCTGCTCCGGCCCACGAAGCGGGCCCCCGACGCGGGCTGGGTTGCCCCGTCCAGCCACTCCACCGACTGCAACTCCGCGCTCAGGCTCGGCATCAGCTCGATGTCGGATACCAGCGTCCATACCAGTTCCGGCGGAGCAGCGATCCAGATCTGCACCTCAACCGTCGGCTTGTCCGCATAGCCCGCGCCTGTCCACTCCATGGCCCGGCGACCTCCTCATTCATCAGTGGTGATCTCCGCAACGCGGGGATCCGAACAGTCAAGATGTGCAGATGGACTCGTATGCCACGGCCGACATCAGGACAGGCGCCCCGACCCGATAAGTCGGTCGGCCAGGGCGTCGAGTCGGTGCGCCGGGGAGCCGAGAAGCGAGCGCCTCGCACGGGCGCGCCTGAGCAGTACGTGGGACGTGTGCTCCCAGGTGAAGCCGATGCCCCCATGGGTCTGCAGGGCGTCGGCCGTCACCGCCTCGAGTGCGTCGGCCGCCGCCGCGAGTGCGGTACGAGCCGCCACTTCGGCGTCGGCACGCTCGCCATCGACGGCGTGGGCCGCCGCTTGGACGAGCATCCAGGCGGCGTCGAGTTGGACGGACCGGTCCGCGAGTACGTGCTTGATGGCCTGGAACGATCCGATCGGCCGGCCGAACTGCCGTCGCATCCCGGCGTATTCGACGGCGCCTTCCAGGGCGCGTCGTCCCGTGCCGATGAGCTCGGCCGCAAGCACGGTGAGCACCCGGGCGACCGTGTGCGCGCCGAGTGGTGGAAGCGGTTCGGCAGGCGCTCCGGTCAGCCGCAGGCTCGCCATTGGCTCGGTGACGTCCAGCGCCTCCACGGAGGTCCGGGCGGTGGCCGGCTCGGCGAATTCCACGAGGAACGGCCGCGCCGGGCCGTTGCCCTCATCGGCGAAAGCCAGCACCAACTGGGCGTCGAGGCCGAACGGCACCGCTGCCAGCACGCCGTCAACCGCCGTGTCATTGAAGGTCAGTGATCCCGCCCGCCGGCCGGGAACCATGTCGGAAGGGAAGGTCTCCCAAGCCGGTACGGCGACGGTGGAGCCGTCCAGGACGCGGGCCAGTGCGGCCCGCGCGCCGGGACTGTCGGCGTGCTCGGCCAGCACCGCGGCGACCGTCGCGGTGGCGGTGAACGGCACGGTCGGCAGGGCCGACCCCACCCGCTCGGCCAGGACACACAAGTCCGCAACACCGCCACCCGAGCCGCCCAGTTGCTCGGGCACACCCAGACCGAGCAGTCCGAGTTCGGCGAGCGAGGCCCACAGCTCGGAGTCGAGGGTCCGAGGGATGGCATCCCACGGGGGAGGAAGCGGGTTTCCGCGGGCATGGTCCGCGAGCAACCGCTCTGCGGTTCGGCCCAGTTCGAGCTGTTCGCCGGTCGGCGCGAAGCGCATCGACGTCCTCCTCACGTCGGGGGGAGATCCATGGCGCCCAGCATTGACTAGCGAGTCTATCTACGCAACTGTTCTGGTCATTCGCTTACCGATCACACCAGGAGGTCTTGGTGGAACCGCAGGGCAGCGAGCCGGCCGACAGCTTCCGCGCTTCGGTGCAGGCATTCGTCGCGGACCTGGTCCCGTCGGACTGGCAGGGCATCGGCGCCCTGGACCCGATCGAGCGCGACACGTTTCAGGAGAAGACGCGGGCCGCGCTGGCCGAGCGCGGCTGGGTTGCCCCGGCATGGCCGCGGGAGTACGGCGGCGCCGGCCTCGGGCCAGCGGAACTGGCCGTCGTCATCGAGGAGTTGACTGCAGCCGGCGTCCCGTCCGGCTCGGACAACGACGATTTCGGCATCACCATGCTCGGCAACACCATGCTGCGCTGGAGCGACCCGAACCTGTTGCGCCGCTTTCTGCCGAGGATCGCGTCCGGCGAGTACGTCTTCGCGCAGGGCTTCTCCGAGCCGGACGCCGGCTCGGACCTCGCTTCGCTCTCCCTGCGGGCCGAACGGCATGGCGACCAGTGGGTATTGAACGGGCAGAAGCTGTGGTCCTCCGGTGCACACAAGGCGAATTGGGCGTTCGTCCTGGCCCGGACCAACCCCGACGCCCCGGCACACCGCGGCATCAGCATGCTTCTCGTCCCCTTGGACCGGCCCGGCATCGACATCCGCCCGATCCGCAACCTCACCGGCGAGGCGGACTTCAACGAGATCTTCTTCGACGACGCGACCACCGAACTCGGCCTGGTCGTGGGAGAAGTCGACCGCGGCTGGGCGGTTGCGATGACGCTGCTGGGCTTCGAGCGCGGCGCGACCGCGCTCAAGGCTCCGATCCGCTTCCGCAACGAACTGGAGCGGCTGATCGAGTTGACCCGCGAGCGTGGGCTGCACCACGACCCGGACATCCGCCGCCGGATCGCCTGGTGTCACATCCAGGTCGAGCAACTGCGCTGCCACGGGCTGCGCACGGCCGCCACGCTGATCGCGGGAGAGGAACCCGGTCCCGCCGCCGCCGCGTTCAAGCTGCTCTGGAGCGAGTATCACCAGCAGGCCACCGAGCTGGCCATGGACGTTCTCGGACTGGACGCGCTGACCCCGACCGGGCGTCCCTCGCCGAACTGGTTCCACACTGACGACCCCGGCGCGCCGAACTCGTCCGCGTCCTGGACCAGCGTCTACCTCAACGCCCGCGCCGGAACCATCTACGCCGGCTCCTCCCAGATCCAGCGTGGAATCGTCGGAGAGCTGATTCTCGGCCTGCCGAAGGAGCCCCGACCCGCGCCCACCGCCGCACACTGACTGCCGAGAGCCGAGGAATACCGCTGACCATCCGTAGCCCCTACCCGGACATCGCCATCCCGGACGTCGGCCTGCCGGAGTTCCTGTTCCACACCCGCGACCAGAACATTTCCAGTCCGGTCGACAGGTGACTGTCCGTAAGACTGTCTGCGCAGTACCGCCTCGGTCGGCACCCCGAGGCGGCATGGCGGTTGAGCGGGGCACCGATCAGCTCACGGTGTGGCTGTACGTCTCGTGGACGGCGGCCCGCCCTGCTTCCAGCGCCGCGGCGAGGAGTTCACCGTCGCGGGCCAGGCGGCTGACGGACGGAGTGTCGGGGCCGGGGCGGACCGAGGCGGCCGATGGGTGGTCGGCCAGCAGCGCGTCGTCCGCGGCGAGGCGTGCTCCGCGCTCGAGGAAGGCCCGGCGCAGGGCGGCGGACTCGCGGCGCAGCGCGGTCCTGGCGATGACCGGAGCGGAGCGTGACGGACGCGCCGCGTCGATCGTGCGCCTGGATCGCAGCACGAGAACATGGGTCGCGTCGTGTGCGAGCGCGGTCCGGTAGGGGATGGACTCGGAGACGCCGGCGTCGTAGAACCGGCGCCCGCCCAGCGCCACCGGCCGGCCCGCGAGGAGCGGCAGAGCGGCGCTGGCCCGCAGCGCCGTACGCAGGTGTGCGGCATCGCCGAGGAAGGGGCGCAGGTCGGTGGACTCCCCGGTGGCGGCGTCGGTGGCCAGAGGGTGGTACTCGACGGCGTGGGCCAGGACCGCGTCGAAGTCCATGGGGGCGAAGTCCCGGTCGCCGTAGCGGTAGAGCACCTCGTAGAAGGCGTGCAGGTCCACCATGGGCCGCCCGCGCAGCGGGTTCGAGCGCCGGATCAGGACCCGGGCGTACTCGGGAGCCGCCCAGAAGCGCAGCGACTCCGGGCTTCCGCTCAGCAGCCATGCACCGGAGGCCGCACCGGCGGAGGCTCCGTAGACGGCGTCGAAGCCGTCGGTCAGGCCGAGCTCGTGCAGGGCCAGGGTCATCCCGCCGGCGATGATGCCGCGCATCCCGCCGCCTTCGATGGCCAGCGCGACGCGGTGCCCGTCGGTGCGTGCGCCGGGCCGGCTGCCGCTGCGCGCGCGCTCGGCGAGCACCCTCCAGACCGGGTGCAGTTGCCCGTCGGGCTCCGTCGTGTCGGCGGGGGGTGCTGCGGTCATGGTGCTCGGGGCTCCTGGAGGTTGTTCGGGGTTCGGTCGAGCCGGCCTTGTCAGCCGGGCCGTTACGGGGCGGCCTTACGGTCGATGGCGGCCTTCGCGGAGTGCCACAGGGTGCGGCGGTTCTCCCAGGCAGGGTAGAGCTCGACCATCCGGGCGACGATGCCGGCGCTGGTGGTCTCCTCGGCGGCGATGCGGGAGAAATCGCGCAGGTACTGCTGCGACTCCGCGATGATCTTCGGGGTTGTTGTCGCCGGCGACTGTCTTGTGACGGCGACGACGAGCGCGGGATTGAGTCCCGCGATGACGTCCAAGTTGGCGATCCACTGCTCGCGTTCGGCCGGGCCCGTCTCGGCGGTCATCATGTGGACGCCGTCGTAGGCCAGGTCGCCGGCGACGACCGCGGCGAGCGAGGGGACGTACAAGGCGGTGGATATCGCGGTGTCGGCCTGGCCGATGGACAGGACCTGCAGCTGGTTGCCCTCCAGGTCGATCGTGTCGCCGGACAGCGGCTGCGGCAGCACCCACTCGGCGAGCGAGGGCACCTCCCCGGGGAAGCTCGCCTCCCAGTACGCGGCGAAGCGCGGGTCGTCGGCCTCGGCCGCGACCTCGGCGGTGGCCGGCCCCCGTACGCCGGGGAAGCGCTGGGCCAGGCGGGCCAGACCCAGCCAGTGGTCCGACTCCCGTGCTCGCACGGCCCGTACCACCGCAAGGGCTTCTCCTGGAGGGCAACGTTCTGCGCTCCGTCGAAGTCGGGCACAGTGATACCGACGGCACCACCGTGCTTCACGTTCCCTCGATCGAGCTCGTCGTCGCCGGCGATGTCGTTTACAACGGCGTGCACGCGTACCTCTCCGAATCCGCGGATGGCGGGCGTGCAAAGTGGCTTCAAGCGCTCGACGCGGTCGAGCGCCTCGCGCCGCGCCACGTCGTCTGCGGACACAAGAACAAGGCGCTTCCGGACAGTCCGGCCACCATCGAGGAAACTCGGCAGTACATCCGTGACGCGGACCGGCTCCTGAAGGAGACAACGAGCCGGATCGAATTCTTCGATGCCCTGTGCTCCCTTCATCCCGAACGCCTCAACCGGGCGGTCGTGTGGCTCACGGCCACCGCGCTCATGGATGCGCAGAGCTGAGGCGGCCAACGCGGCTACAGCCAGGACCCCGCTCATAGGGGCTGTGACTCGCCGGTGACACGAAGAGGCCCCGCCGGTGATCCGGCGGGGCCCCTTCGTATGACTGGTCAAGAGGGGCTGCAGCATCCTTCGTGGGATCCGTTGTACTCGGACTCGCCGCTGTCGAGTACCCGAAGCAGAGACGTGGTGACGACCCGCGTGCTGCGGCCGATGCGGAGCACACGGCACGGGAACTTCCCCTGGCGAACCAGGTCGTAGCCCTTTGCTCGCGAGAATCCAAACGCCTTGGACGCTTCCTCCACGCTTCCGGTCACGCCCCAGGTGGCACGGTGTATAGAACCTTGTCGAGGCGCAGATGGAGATGATGCTGAGCGTTACGTCCCTCGCGAGCGGGAACATCATCGGTTGCGTCGACGGCGGTCGACGCCGCGCTGGTCGGCCTCGGCGAAGGTGTCACCCGATTTCAGCGCAAGCAGTATGCGGCCTACCAGCGGCTGCGGAACTTCGCCTGGCGAATTGTGCCGAGGCTCGATAGTTGTCACCGGATCAGATGGATGACGTAGTGGGATTGGTCAAAGCAGTCTGATTGACACCAGCGAGGCAAGCGGCTTGTCGCACAACCTGACTTGGAAGAACTTCTGTCACCGGCTACGGGAGGGTGTGTGACAGGCCAGGCCGGCCGCCCCGCCCCTGAAGCCAGGCCGGCACCGGCAACAACGGCCGGATGGCTGCCCACTCCGTGTCCGACATGTCCGACGGATACCGGCGCACCCGATCGGGACGATCGGCCGCGTTGCCGTACACGTGCGCGAGGCAATCACACGACGCGGCGGGCGAGTTGAAGTCAACGGGCTCGAGCGCGTACAACAACGACAACAGGGCCTCCGGGAACCGCTCGGAATGGGATCGCACCCCCGAGCTACCGTGAGGCTCTGCCTTCATACGCGTACCGCCGGAAGATCACCCGACCAGGAACTCCGTTCGATCCACACGTTCCAAGATCGGTTGAGATACGGCTTCTGAGTCAGTCGGTCAGCTTGCCCATCTTCCAGACGGTCATGGACTTGACAACAGTGCCGTCGCCGAAGAGCCGCAGGCCGAGGGAGTCCTGCCGGAAGGGGTAGGCGCGGGTGGTGATGGACTTGTGCGAGTTCGCGTATGCCTCGATCATCGAGCGGTCCAGGAACACATCCAGTGACAACTCTCCGTTGGAGAGCGTCAGCGGGCCTTTCTGGATGCCGAGGTCGGCGTCGACGCTGGAGTTGTTTCCGGATCGTGTTCGGTCGACACCCAGTTGTCCGGCTGGGGCGTCGTAGAACAGGCGGGTCCGCTCTTCGTCCCCGGGGCTGCGGAGCACATCGACTCCGAAGGTGTCGGCGCTGCCCCGTTCCAGGGTCAGCTTGATGTGGAGCATGTCCCCCTTGATGTCGGCCAGGCGCGCATTGGCGTCGGCGACAGAGGTCTGTTCGCTGATGTCCAGGAGCGGTTCGCCCACGTGAAGCCGGGAGACCTCCTCGACGGGGCTGAATCCGAGGTCTCCGTCAGGGCGCATGGACAGTTGGATGGGGAGTCCGGCGTTGTGGGCCCAGCCGGCGTCGTAGTGGGCGCGCTCGGTGCGCCGGTCCTGCGCGATGCTGATGACGAGGGAGCGCCCCTTGTCGTCGACCGTGCCGCTGGGCCCGGTGAAGTGATCGCCGTAGTCGAGCAGCCTGGGCTCGGTGGTGTCGGGCGTCCAGCGGCGCGCCTGGGCGTCCCAGGTACCGACCCAGTAGTAGACGTACTTGCTGCTGTACTCGCCGGGGCCGTCGGGGAAGGCCGGGTTGACGAGCAGCGCCCGTCGCTGGCGGCCCTGGGCGTCCTTGCCGATGGGCAGGAAGGTGGGAAGCTCCCAGACCTGGCCGGTCTTGGGGTGGGCCGCCACGTCACCGACCATCAGAGGCCCCGAGTAGGTCCAGTCGGTGAGGTTCTTGGAGGTGTAGAGAAGCGCCGTGCCGCCGACGTTTTGCCCCGAGGTGGTCTGGACTCCCGAGCCGACCAACTGGAACCAGGTGTCGCCCTCCTTCCACACGGACGGGTCGCGGAAGTCTCCGAAGCGGACCTTCCGTCCGGCACCGACGTCCAGATCGGCGGTCTGGCTGGTCACCAAGGTCGGGTACATCTTCCACTCGACCAGGTCCGGGTCGCTGGGGTCGACAGGGCGCGCGAGTCCGACCGCTTGGTTGGGGCGCTGGGAATCGTTGCCGGCCGTGAACAGCAGGACGGGGACGCCGTTCTCGTCGAGGGTCGAGCCACCGGACCAGACACCGTCGGGCGCCACGCTTCCTGCGGTGGGCGCGAGAGCGACGGGCAGGTCGCGCCAGTGCACCAGATCCTCGCTGACCGCATGCCCCCAACTGATGTTGTGCCAGTAGGGACCGTGGGAGTTGTGCTGGTAGAAGAGGTGGTACTTGCCGTTGACCTGGATGGGGGCGTGCGGCTCGTTCATCCAGTGGTTGGGGGCCGTGAAGTGGTAGCCCGGGCGGTAGCGGTCGCCGTCGTAGCGTGAGCGATCCATGGCCATACGGGCCTCGGGGATGCTGCCCCCGGCGAATGTCTGTACATCGTGCTCGTGGCTGGCCCTCACGGACTCCGAGGTGAGCGCGCTGGTGTGGACCTTCACCTCGTCGATCAGGCCATTGAACATGTTCACGGCAAAGGTGCCGTTGATGATGGCAGGCTGGTTGTGGCGGCCGATGAGCAGCGGAACCTCGGCCTTGGCCAGGCGGGCAGTGGTGGGGATGGCGGTCTGGGCGACCTGCGCGCCGTTCACGTACAGCGTGATCGTGCCTTCGCTCGGTGCGAAGACGCCCGCGAGGTGCGCCCACTTGCCTGCGGCCAGAGCTGCCGATTGGGGGACCGCCGTCTCGTACCAGGCGTCACCGGTGCCGATGCCGAATTGCCACACGCCGTGCCGGCCGACGCCGAGCGAGAACCCTCGGTGTGCTGCCTTGTCCTGCTGGTTGACGACCGCCGAGGGCTTGCCTTCGTCACCCCATTCGAAGGCGCGCGGTGCGACCCAGGCTTCGACGGTCATGCCGTCCGTCGGGATTTGGGTCTGCGATGCGGCGCGGGTGACCCAGGTGGAGTACCCGTCGAAGAGAAGGGCGCCGGAGAGAACGCCGTCCTCCTGTCGCTTGGGACGCCACAGCGGGTCGCTGTTCGGCTTGTAGACCGCGTTGTTGAAGACGTAGCTGATGGGGTCCGCGCTCTGGCTGACACGCTCCGTGGTTGCGGTGCCCTGGCCCTCGGAGAAGTCCCAATAGGTGGCCAGTCCCTCGAGGCCCGGATCCGGCGCCTTGTCCAGACCGACTCTCACGTCGTCCAGGTTGATGTGTCCCCAGCCGCCGGTGGCCTGGTCGACCGCAGTGATGCGCAGCTGCTCACCCAGGTGCTCGCGCGCGTCCCAGGTGACGCGGCGGTACGCCTCGTCGTCGGTTCCGGTGGCCTTGTGCAGGATGGTGCCGTCCAGGGTCGTCAGGGCGACGTAGAGCTGGTCGTCGTTGCGGCCGCCGGAAACCAGAACGCTGACCATTCCCGTGCCGGTCAGGGTGAACGGCTCGGAGGTGACGGTACCCGTGGGGGCGTCGCCGCCGCCCACGAATCCCCACAGGTGGTAGGTGCCCTGCTGGTTGAAGCAGCAGCCCCACCCCCAGCCCGGCTGGTCGGTGACGGATCCGTTGAAGGCCGTGCCTGTGGCGGTCCAACCGCTCAGGTCGCCTGTCTCGAAGCCGGGGTTGGACAGGGTGCTCTCACTCGCGCTGGCCGGCTGCGACATGAGGGGCGTTGTCAGGCCGAGACAGACCACGAGTGCGAGCAGTATGCGTAGCAGGCTGCCCGGGGATCCTGTCCCGGGTATCGCTGGTGAGCGCGTTCGCATGCAGACCTCCGATGGGGTGTTGAGGTTTGTTGAGCAGGCTGGTTCGCGTGGTTGAGTGCGGGCCCACGACACGGCCTCGAGAGCGTGGAACAGGGTGTGCTGGTGGTCAGGGGCGTTGGACGGGCACGTTGACGTCGTCGACGTTGATGTGGCCCCAGCCGCCCGTCGCCTTGTCGACGACCTCGACGTAGATCCGCTCACCGATGTGGGCGGACAGGTCGAAGGCGACTCGGCGGTACTGCTCGCCACCACGACCGGTGGCCTTGGCCAGCACCTTGCCGTCGTCGGCTCGGACGACGGCCGCGTAGAGCCGGTCGAGGTCGTTGCCGCCGGATACGAGCAGATCGACGACGCCGTCTCCGCCGAGGGTGACGGTGTCGGAGCGGAGGACGCCGACCGCGTCGTCGCCGCCCGCGTCTGGGTTGTAGCCCCACAGGTGGTGGCCGGTCGCGTCGTCTTCGGTCTCGGCCTGGTAGAACGGTCCGCCCCAGCCCCAGTCGGTGCGGGTGGTCACGCTGGCGTCGCTGAAGGTGGTGCCCGAGACGACGGTCCATCCGGTGAGGTCCCCGGTGGCGAAGTCGTGGTTGGGGAGGGCGTCGACGTCCTTCGGACGCGGGGGGTCGTAGGCGGCGGGAGCGACAGACGTGTCGTAGGCGCCGTTCATGCGCCAGACGTCCAGGGACACGACCCGGGCGGCGCCGCCCTCACTGGTCAGCCGCAAGCCGGTGGCGTCCTTTTGCGTCGGGTAGACGCGGCTGGTCAGGCTGTTGGTGCCGTTGATGTACGCCTCCAGCATGGAGCGGTCGAGCAGGACCCTCAGCGTCAGTCGGCTGCCGTCGAGTTCCACGGTCCCTCCGTGGGCACTCTTGCGTACGTCCGGGTCGAGGCTGGAGCGGCTGCGGTCGATGGAGAAGCGCCGCTTGGTCGTGTCGTAGGAGAGCAGTGTCTGCTCGCTGCCGTCGTCGCTGGCCCGAACGGTCAGGGTGATGGTTGTGGCGTCGCGCGGCTCGATGACGGCTTCGATGTCCAGCAGGTCGCCGGAGACGTCGGCGAGTTGGCGGTTCGCGTCCTTCACCGAGGTCTGGCGAATCTTGGCGAGTCGTCGGCCCCGCAGGGTGGCCGCTTCGGCGATCGGTTCGACGCCGAGGGCGCCGTCCTGGCGAAGCGAGACGCTGACGGGCATTCCGGCGTTGTGCGCCCAGCCGGCCTGGGCGTGCTGCTGTTCGCTGCGGCGGTCCTGGGTGATGCTGAAGAGCACGGACCGGCCGTCGGGAGTGACGAAGCCGGACGGGCCGGTGAAGTGCTCGCCGAAATCGAACTCGCGGGGCTTTTCGTGGTCGGGCACGAAGCGGCACGCGTCCTTGTCGAAGGTGCCGATCCAGTAGTACGTGTGCTTGACGGCGTTGGAGTTGAACGCCTCCCACCAGGGGCTGACCAGCAGGATGTGCTTGCCGGTGCGCTTGCCCGTGGGTCCGGGGAGCGGGAGGAGGACCGGCAGTTCCCACGCCTCGCCGGGCTCGGGCACCTTGGTGAGATCGTTCCAGTGCAGGGGGCCTCGGTACGTCCAGGGGCCCTCGGGTCGGCGGGCGGTGTGGACGAGCGCGGTGCCGCCGTACTTCTTGGTGACCTGTGTGCCGTCATAGTCGACGATTCCGCTGCCCGTCAGCTGGTACCAGACGCCGTCCTCCTCCCAGACGAACGGGTCGCGGAAGTTCTCCGCCCACGCGGTGCCGGGGCCCGCCGGGAGGGCGGCCGGGGCTTCGGTGACCGGCTCGGACTTCATGGTCCAGGTGGGCAGGTCCGTGTCGCCGTCGGTCGGGTAGGAGGACACGGCGAGCCCGGTGCGCTGGCGGTAGGGCAGCCGGTCGTCGCCGCCGGTGAAGAAGAGCACGGGGCCGCGGTCGCCGTCGACGTGGGCCGAGCCCGACCAGCAGCCGTCCGGTGCGACCGAGCCCGCGGCGGGGGCGAGGGCTATGGGCTGGTCTCGCCAGTGCACCATGTCGGTGCTGACCGCGTGCCCCCAGTGGATCTGGCCCCAGTACGGGCCGAACGGATCGTGCTGGTAGAAGATGTGGTACTTGCCCTTGAAGTACACGGGCGCGTGCGGCTCGTTCATCCAGTGCCAGGGCGGCAGCATGTGGAACTGGGGGCGGTGGCGGTCGCCGTCGTAGCGGGCCCGCTGCTGGGCCAGGTCCGGCCGGGGCACGCGATGGTCGGGGAGAGCCGCGATGGTGTCGGCGTGCTCCTTGTGCGCCGCCGAATCGTCCAGGGTGCCCGGGCGGATCGCGAGGCTGTCCATCAGGCCGATGTACATGTTGGCGTGGAACTCGCCGTTGAGCAGCGTGGGTGTGTTGTGCAGCCCGATGAGCAGCGGCTCGTCCGAGGCCAGTACGGGGGCCTTGTCCGGGGTGGTGGCGGTGCCGATCAGCCGGCCGTCGCGGTAGAGGCGCAGTTGCCGGGCGGCCGGGTCGTAGGTGGCCGCGAGGTGCGTCCACCGGCCCTTGACGGCAGGCTGGTCCGAGGCTCCCTTGACCTCGATCAGGTCGGTTCCGAAGCCGAGTTGGAAGACGATCTGACCGAAGCGGCGCAGGCCGAGCAGGAATCCGGTCTTCGCGTCCGGGTTGTGCTGGTTGACCAGGGCCTGGGGTTTGCCGTCGATGCCTTGCTCGTAGGCGTAGGGGGCGATCCACGCGTCGAGCGTGAAGCCCCCGGCGGGGTCGAGCTTGCCGGGGCCGTCGGCGGTGACGACGGTCGAGTAGCCGTCGAAGTACAGTGCCCGGCCGCGCACTCCGCGGCGCCGTACGGGATCGCCGTCGGGCTTGTAGCGGGCGTCGTCGAAGACGTAGCCGATGGGGTCGGCGGTGCCGGAGACCGCCTCGTGGGTGACCGTGCCGGTGCGCTCGTCGAAGTCCCAGCGAGCGGAGGGGCTTTGAGGGCTGCGCCGCTCCTGGGCGGCTGCCGGTGCGGGAGCGAACGCGAGGGGAACGATGGCGCCGCCGACGGCAGCCGATACGACACTGAGGGCTGTTCTTCTCCTCATGGCTGACTCCTGAGGGTGCGCGACAGGTCTGACGCCCTGCCAAATCGGTTTAACCGGTGGCTCGGCATCGTTCGCGCGCCGCTCCTGCTAAAGCAAGAGCTAACGCATGCCGATTTACCTGGGCGTTACCTGAAGGCCTCGCAAAACGTCACATAAGGTCGGCATATCTCTACTTGATATGTCCGAGGTGTTGACACAGGGCGAAGAGCGCATCAGTCTCGTCACAACTTGCTAATCCGATTTAACAACGGAGCTGAGCCGCTGATGCCTGAACGTCGTGTGACCATGGCCGACGTCGCCCGCAAGGCAGGCGTCTCGCCGACGACCGCGTCGTTCGCCCTGTCCGGCCGCACCGACATGCGCATCGCCGACGCCTCCCGCGCACGTGTCCTGGAGGCCGCCCGGGAGCTGGGCTATCGCCCCAACGTCACCGCGCGCAGCCTGCGGACGAAGTCGACCCAGACCATCGGGTTCGTGTCGGACCAGATCACCACGACACCGTTCGCGGGGGATGTGATCCGCGGGGCGCTGGAGGCTGCCCGGGAGCGGGACCACCTGCTGTTCATCACGGAGGCGGGCGGCGACCGCGCCGCCGAGTCGTCACTGGTCCACGCGCTGCTGGACCGCCAGGTCGACGCGGTGATCTACGCGTCCATGTTCACTCGGTATGTGACTCCGCCCAAGGAGTTGTTCGGTCGCCGGGTGGTCCTGTTGAACTGCCTGGCGCCCGGCTTCGACGCGCCGTCCGTCGTCCCGGACGAGCTCGAGGCCGGCCGGGACGCGGCCCGTGCCCTGCTCGCAGCTGGTCATACCGAGGGCATCTGGGCGATCGGCGGCCACCAGGCCATCCCGGCCACGCCCGAGGGGATCATCGCCGGCAACGAGCGCATGCGCGGCCTGGAGGAGGTCCTGCGGGCGGGCGGCGCCCGCCTGGACGGTGTCGTCGAGTGCGACTGGGACACGCGGGACGGGCACCGGGAGGTCTCCGCCCTGCTCGCGGCAGGCCACCGCCCCCGGGCGCTGGTGTGCCTGACCGACCGCGTCTCCTTCGGCGCCTACCAGGCGCTCGGCGAGGCGGGTCTGTCGGTGCCCGGCGACGCATCGGTGGTCTCGTTCGATGATCAGGACATCGCGTCCGTACTGCGCCCGGCGCTCACCACGCTGAAACTGCCGCACTACCAACTCGGCCGCCTTGCCGTGGAGTTGATCCTCGGCGAGGGACCGCTCGAAGCAGTCGTACACCGTGTGCCCATGCCGCTGCAGGAACGCGCCTCCATCGGCACCCCCGCAGCGGGCTGACACCGGGCACCCGAAAACGGCTGTCCCGCCGCCCGGAGCGAAGATCCCCGGGCGGCGGGACGACCACCAAGAACAGCGACCGTCGCAACCGGTCGCATGGGCGGGTCCGGCAAGACCCGTCTCAGTGAGATGGAGGAACCTCGTGGTGTTCAGAACCAGGCGCCTCGCAGTGGCGAGTGTAGCCCTCGCGGCGGCGACCGCGCTGGTCGCCGGATGCGCGACCGGGAGTGGCGACAGCGCGTCCGGAGCCAGCGGCAACACGCTGACACTGTGGACGCACAACGCCGGCAACTCGGCCGAGCTCGACGTCGTCAAGAAGATCATCAAGGAGTTCAACGGCTCCCAGAGCACATACAAGGTCAAGCTCCAGGCGTTCCCGCAGAGCGACTACAACAACTCCGTCGTGGCCGCCGCCTCGGCCCACAAGCTGCCCTGTTTGCTGGATGTGGACGGCCCCAACGTGCCGAACTGGGCCTGGGGCGGCTATCTGTCCCCGATCGACGTCTCCGGCAGCCAGGTACCGTTGTCCGACCAACTGCCCAGCACCGTCGGCCGCTACAAGAACAAGGTCTACGGGTTCGGCTTCTACGACGTCGCCCTGACCTACTTCGCCCGCAAGTCGGTGCTGAACAAGTACGACATCCGCATCCCGACCACCGACAAGCCCTGGACGAAGGACGAGTTCGACTCCGCGCTGGCCAAGCTGAAGAAGGGCGGAAAGTTCGCGTACCCGCTGGAGATGGGCACCGGCGGCAGCGGCGAGTGGTGGCCCTACGCATACTCCCCGCAGCTGGAGAGCTTCGGCGGCGACCTGATCGACCGCGACGGCTACAAGACCGCCTCGGGCACCCTCGACGGCAAGAACTCCCAGGAATGGGCGACCTGGTTCCGCTCGCTGGTGGCCAAGGGCTACATCGCGAAGAAGTCCGGAGCCGACCCGAACAAGGACTTCCTGGCCGGCAAGAGCGCCATCCAGTGGGACGGCAGCTGGAACGCGGCCAAGAACGCCGACAAGCTCGGCGACGACCTGGCGATCATCCCGCCGGTCGACTTCGGCAACGGGCCCAAGATCGGCGGCGCCTCCTGGCAGTGGGCCATGAGCTCCACGTGCTCCAACAAGGCCGGCGCGCAGGCGTGGCTGAAGTTCTCCCGCCAGACCAAGTACTTCGTCGACTACGCCAAGGCCACCGGCACCCTCCCCGGCACCGACGCCGCCGCGAAGCAGGTCGAGGGTTACCAGCCGGGCGGGAAGTTCAATGTGCTCGTCCAGTACGCGCGCAAGTACGCGGTGGTGCGCCCGGTCACGCCGGCCTACCCGTACATCTCCACCGAGTTCCAGAAGGCGGCCCAGGACATCCTGGCCGGTGCCGATCCCAAGAACGCTCTCGGCCAGGCCGCGAAGGACATCGACAACAACCGGAAGACGAACAACAACTACGCCGGCTGACCCGCCCGCCCCGCCCCGGTCCGGGCCCGACCGCGCCTCGCTGCGCCGCCTGAACCGGACCGGCTCCCTCTGGAGCTACCGTGACCACCATGATCGCAGCCCTTGAACGGCTGCGTCCGGTCCGGCGAACCCGAACGACGCACGCCCGTCGCCGTGAGAGCCTCACCGCCCTCGGCATGGCCACCCCGGCCGTCGTGCTGCTGATCGTCTTCCTCGTCGTACCGGTTGCCCTCGCCTTCGCCCTGGCGTTCACCGACGCGAGGCTCATCTCGCCCACTCCGGCCCGCTTCGTGGGCCTGAGGAACTTCACCCTGCTCTTCCAGGACCCGGTCTTCTACAAGTCCCTGCGCAACACGGCCTACTTCGCCGCCGTCGTCGTCCCGCTCCAGGCCGGGCTCGCGCTGGTGCTGGCGCTGTTGGTCAACGCGAAGGTGCGCGGCGTCAACTTCTTCCGCACCGTCTACTTCCTGCCGGTCGTCACCTCGATGGTGGTCGTGTCCCTCCTGTGGACCTTCCTCTACCGGCAGGACGGCCTGGTCAACCACGTGATCTCAGGACTCACCCTGGGGCATGTCCACGGCCCGGACTGGCTGGGCGACCCGGCCACCGCCATGCCCGCCATCATCCTGATGTCGGTCTGGCAGGGCGTCGGCTTCCACATGATCATCTGGCTGGCCGGCCTGCAGACCATCCCCGCCGAGCTGTACGAGGCCGCCGACCTGGACGGGGCCGCCCGCTGGCACCGCTTCCTCCATGTCACCTGGCCCGGACTGCGCGCCACCCGCACCTTCGTGCTGGTCACCATCACCATCGCGGCGTTCAGCCTCTTCACCCAGATCAGGGTGATGACGCAAGGAGGCCCGCTCGACTCCACCACCACCGTCGTCTATCAGGCGGTGCACACCGGCTACGACCAGCAGCAGACCGCGTACGCGGCAGCGATCTCGCTGGCCTTCTTCGTGCTCGTGCTGAGCGTGTCCCTCGTCCAGCGATTCCTGACCCGGGAGAAGGACTGACATGACCTCCTTCCTCAAGCATCTCGGCGGTCACGCCGGCCGTATCGTCCTGACCCTGGTCTTCGCGCTCCCACTCGTCTTCATGCTGGTCTCGTCCTTCAAACCGGACGACGAGATCTTCAGCGACTTGGGCTCCCTGCGTGCCTTCCTGCCAGTCGGCGCCCTGTCACTGGACAACTACACCGCCGTGTTCCAGCGCGTCCCGGCGGCACGGTTCCTGCTGAACTCCGTGCTGATCTCATCCATCACCGTGGTACTCGGCATCATCGTCAACAGCCTGGCCGCCTTCGCCCTGTCACGGATGCGCTGGCCCGGCCGGAAGCTCGTCCTGACCGCGATCATCGCCACCCTCATCGTGCCGTTCGAGACCTTCGCCCTGCCGCTGGTGTGGTGGGTCAACCAACTGCCGCTGCTGCGCATCAACGGCTTCCACCTGGAGTGGACCACCGGCTGGCTGGACACCTACCAGGTGCAGATCGTGCCGTTCGTCGCCAACGCCTTCTCGATCTTCTTCTTCCACCAGTACTTCCAGAGCATCCCCAAGGAACTGGACGAGGCGGCGGTCATGGAGGGCGCAGGCTGGTTCACCATCTACCGCCGCATCGTCATGCCGCTGTCCGGACCAGCCGTCGCCACCGTCGCCATCCTCACCTTCCTGCCCGCCTGGAACTCCTACCTTTGGCCGCTCATGGTCGTGCAGAGCGAGAACCTGCGACCGGTGATGGTGGGCATCTCCTACTTCTTCCAACTGAACGTGGGCTGGGGCCAGATCATGGCCTACTCCTCCATGATCACCGTGCCGATCCTGGCCCTCTTCGTGGCCTTCCAACGGTCGTTCGTCAACAGCATCGCCTCCTCCGGCGTCAAGGGCTGACCACGCTCCGTCGACCTCCACACCGAAAGGACCCCTGCGTGTCCGTCATGCCCGCAGACCCCCACCTGCCCGTCGCGCACCTGCGCCCGCCCCGCAACTGGATCAACGACCCCAACGGGCTCGCCTTCCACCACGGCCACTACCACGTGTGCTTCCAGCACAACCCATACGGACCCGAGCACGCGAACATGCACTGGGGCCACTTCCGCAGCCCGGACCTGATCACCTGGGAAGAACTTCCCCTCGCTTTGACCCCCACGCCGGGCGGCGAGGACGCCGACGGCTGCTTCTCCGGCAACGCGATCTCCGACGGCGACCGCATGGTCGCCTTCTACTCCGCCTTCCGCACCGACCGCTGGGCACAGCCGGTCACCACCGCCGAGTCCCGGGACAACGGTGTCACCTGGACACCGCGCGGCAGCCTGCTCATCCCCGAACTGCCCGCGGGCGCCACCATGTACCGCGACCCGTACGTGTGGCGGGAAGCCGGCCGCTGGCGCATGCTGGTCGGCTCCGCCCAGGCGGGCGGCCGGGCGGCGGCACTGCTCTACGAGTCCGGGGACCTGGAACAGTGGAAGTACAGGGGGCTCTTCCTGGACCGGGCCCCGCAGCCGGTGGCGCCGGGCGCCGACACGGGGCTGGGCTGGGAGTGCCCCCAGTACCTGCACGCGGACGGACGCGGCGCGCTGCTCCTCGGCGCCTGGGACCCGGAGCTCGGACCGCGCCGCACCGTGGTCTACCCCGGGCGCGAACAGGCCGGCCGCTTCCTCGCCGGCGATCCCGTTCTGCTCGACCACGGGCCCGACTTCTACGCCCCGGCGCTGCTGCCCGCCTCCGACGGCCGATGGTTGCTGTGGGGCTGGTCGTGGGAGGCCCGCGACCCGAAGTGGGTACGGGAGAGCGGCTGGGCCGGGCTGCTGACAATGCCGCGCGAGGTGACACTCGCCGAGGACGGCTCCGTACGACAGCGACCGGCCGCGGAACTCCTCGCGCTGCGCGACGAGCGCGCGGTGACCGCTACCGGCGAGACCGCCGGAACGGCCGTACTGGGAACGGTGGGCCCGAGCTTCGACCTGACGGCCCGTCTGGAACCCCGCAATGCCGGGAGTGCCGGGACGGCGGGCAGACTGCGGCTGGTGACCTCCGCCGACGGCACCGAGTACCTCGATATCAGGATCGACACTGCCGCCGGTGAGCTCGTCGTGGACCGCGACCACGCCTCCCTCGACCCGCGCGCACACGGCGGGACGTACCGCGTCCCCTGCCCCGAGGCGAGTGCGGTGTCCGGCGCCCCGGTCGAACTGCGCCTGGTGGTGGACCGCTCCGTCGCCGAGCTCTACCTGCCGTCGGGCCGGGCGTTGACCTTGCGGTTCTACCCAACCGGCGGCGCTCCCTGGCGGATCGAGGCCCATGCCGGAGGCGAGGGCAGCCTCGGTTACACGGTCGGAGCCTGGAACCTGCGGCCATACACCATGCGGTACACGGCCGACTCCAACGCCCAGTCCGCGCTCCCGGACGCTGGCCTCGTCCGCCCCTGATTCTGTTACCGCCTCCACGGCCCTCGTGCTCGGGCTCCCGGCATCCAGTGCACGATCACTCCGGTGCACTGGGCGCTCGGCGAGATCGGGCGCCGGGGCGATTGCAGAGGGACGTTAGCTGCGCCAGCCAGCCGGGAACCCGCGGAGTCGGCTCGCACGACTCCGCCGCTGCTGGACAGGCATGGGACCTACTGTAACCGGCTGCTGCAGGCCGACCGGAAGTAGACGCTTGGGCGTCAGTGACTGGTGACGACCTTGCCGAAGTGACCGCCTTGCTCCATGTAGGACGCTGCGGTGGGGGTTTCCTCGAAGGAGAAGACGCGGTCGCAGCCCCGACTACATCGACATCTATGCGCGCAGCGCGCACCGTCGCGGCAAGAAGACTGCCACCGTGGCAATCGCCCGCAAGCTCCTGGCCCGCGCCTGGCACGTGCTGAGCGAAGCAGAGGAAGCAGCGCAGGCCAAGGAGGCGTACACCACGGCATGAACGGCCAACAACCATTGCGGGGGAGGACGCAAGCCCCGGGTGAGCTCGCAAAACCGCATGAGACGGCCCCGCCGCACTCGTTGACCTGAATGAGCAGCCCGGCCCCGGACCAAGGTCATGGTGCCCGCCCACCAGCCCGCGCCGAATGGGTGTGTGAGTCGTCTCCGCCCGACCACATCCTGGGGAACCACATCCGGCATCCCGCCCCTTTCACAAGACCGCCCACCTCGGCGGGGGCCCGCCTCACACCGGGGACAGGCCCTTACGCGCCTTGACAACCCCGGCCCTCATGGGTGCGGCTTTATGGAGGATGGCGGCGGGATGGGCCCCGGCATACCGTGACGCTCGTCCTGGCGGTACATCAGATGCCTGCCGGCCCGGGTGCGGCCGGGAACGGGCGGGGCGCCCGCACACGCTGCGCGCGAGGCCGTCGATGGTATGTGGAAGCGGGTTCTCACGGCTCCGCGACCGATTCGGGCGCGAGCCCGCCGGGGGCGTTGAGCACTCGGGCACAGTTTGACGGCACTTGTTCGGGCGGCACCGGGACCTTCGGGGTATCACCAGGACTTCAGCCGGGCCGCGTCACGCTGGACCGGGGCCCGCGCCACATCGGAGTCCTCCGCATGAGGACTCCGATGTGGCGTCATGTTGCTGCTCTGGGCTGCTCAGTGGCTCAGGCAGACGCGAGCTTCTGGATGCGCGGATGGTTCTCCAGGGCCCAGCGCACGGTCTTCGGCGGGCGTCCGAGCAGGGTCTCCAGCTGGTCGGTGGTGCCGCGGTAGCCGCCGCCGCCCATAAGCCGGGTCAGGGTCTTCAGGTGCTCCGCAGTGTGCGGGATCGCGGCCAGGGCGGTGTCCACGTAGGTCTCGTTCCAGGTTTCGACGTCTTCGGGAACGTAGGTGACCGGGCGTCCCAGCACGGCCGCGAAGTCCTCCGCGAACCCGTGCATGTCCTTCGCTTCCGGACCGTTCAGTTCGTAGGACTTCGAGATGTGCGGCGCCGGGTCGGCCAGGATCTTCGCGCACACCTCCGCCACGTCGTAACCCGCGATGGGCGCGAGCCGGTGGTCGCCGAAAGGCAGACACAGTTCACCGCGGCTCAGCGGCTCCAGCGCCAGCCAGGTCATCAGGGGGTTCTCGACGAACATGGCCGCCCGTACGTTGACGGCCGGGAGGCCGGACCACTCCAGCACCTGCTCGGCGACCCAGTGGGCCCGCTGCTGCGGCGACCAGTTCGCGACGAGTCCGCCCAGCCACGCACGCCGCTCTTCCTCCGGCGCGGTCAACTTCTCGAACGTCATGAACGACTGCTCGTACTCGGACATGTTGACGAAAACCTCGATATCGCCCTGGGCCCGCGCCGCCGCGGCCATCAGGCTGACGGCGTCCGTGTAGTACGGCGACAGGCTCATGCTGAAGTAGATGCGCCGGACGCCCTTCAGCGCGGCGCTCACGTCGGCGATGGTGAGCAGGTCCCCGACGAACACCTCGGCCCCGGCCTGGCGGAGCGAATGCGCGCGTTCGTCGTCCTGGCGCACGAACGCGCGCACCGGGTGCCCTTGTTCGAGCAGCATGTCGACCATCGTTCGGCTCACACCACCGATTTCGCCAGCGGCACCGGTGATCAGGATGGGATTGCGCTCTGGCATCAATGTGTCCTCTGTCTGGTTGTGTCTGGTTGGGGTGAGTCAGCGAGTCAGTGAGTCGGTTGTTCACAAAGCCGGGGCCGACAGTGGGTGTCGGCGACCGTTTTGGGCTGCTTGAGGTGCGAGGAGCGCCTTGCACGGCGTACGGAGGTCCGCTCGAAGCACTTCCTGAATGCAGGCCAGGGTCTCAAGCAGGACTCCCGGGCCGCGGAGGATTTCCAGTCGCCCAGCTCGATGGCCGGCTGCGCGTGAGTCGTGGGCTCTGCTGTGTCCGGACGGTGCCGGCCAGGCGGATTCGGCGGAGGGTCATCGGGGTGCGGGGCCGTCGATGTGGGCGAGGAAGTCGAGGAGTGCGGCGTTGACCTCGGCGGGACGTTCCTGCTGTGTCCAGTGCCCGCAGCCCGGCAGCACCACCAGGTCGTGCAGTTGAGGCGCGATAGCGGTCAGCGGGTTGTCCGACCCGCCCTCGCCACGGAACATTTCGCTCAGCGAAGGGCCCCCGTCCGGGCCGCGCAATGAGGTGACCATGTCGCGGTCTCCCACCACGTACAGCGCGGGGACGTCGATACCGCGTCCCCGGAACGGCGCGAGCAGTTCGCTGTTGCGTTCGATGTTCCGGTACCAGTTGAAGGCTCCAGTGAACGCCCGCTCGCCGTGCAGGGCGAAGTCCTCGGCGTACACCTGAATGTCCTCCTCCGTCAGCCAGTCCGGGAGAGCCGGCGACTCCGGCATGGTGTCCAGGAGGCCCAGACCGTCGGGTATGACCAACGGGCGGGGTTCGCTGCCGAGCGGGTTGTCGCCCGAGGCACCGACCAGGAGGCGGCGCAAGGCGTCCGGGATGTCCTTGGCGAACTCCGCGTCGGCGACTCCCGGTTGCTGGAAGTGCACCTGGTAGAAGCCCTCGCCGTACTGGGCACGAGTGATCGAGGGCGGGACCATTCCGCCCGGCAGAATGGGCGGAATGCTGAGCCCGGCCACTGCGCGGACCTTGTCCGGGCGCAGCATCGCCGCGGTCCAGGCGACGGGTGCACCCCAGTCGTGGCCCACCACGACCGCCTGCTCCTCCCCGAGCTCCTCGATCAGGGCGATCACGTCGCCGACGAGGTGGAGCAGGGTGTACGACGCCACGTCCGGCGGCTGCTCGCTGCGGGCGTAGCCGCGCTGGTCGGGGGCGACGACCCGGTACCCGGCCGCCGCCAGCGCCCCGAACTGGTGACGCCAGGAGTACCAGCTCTCCGGCCAGCCGTGCAGCAGCAGGACCAGCGGCCCTTGCCCCTGCTCGGCGATGTGCAGCCTGACCCCGTTCACGTCGACGAAGCGGTGGGTGAGCGGACTTTCCACGAGGAGCTCCTTGAAGTGCGTGAGTGCGTGCTACTTCTTCAGCTGGGCGTACATGGCGTCCAGGTCGGCGGACAGCTGGGACTTGACCCAGCGGGTGGTGTCGTCGGCCAGGACCTCGTGCGCCCCTGCCTCGATGCCGTCGAGTGCGGCCACGGCGATGTCGCGGGGGTCGGCCTTGGGTGCGTCGACGCCCGAGGTCATGTCGGTGTCTACGTAGGCCATGTGGAGCCCGGTCACCGCTATGCCGCGCGGCTGCAGCTCCAGGCGCAGGGAGTTGGTCTGCGACCACAGGGCGGCCTTGGAGGCGCCGTAGGGCGTGCCGTCGGCCAGCCAGGACAGGGCGGAGTGGGCGTTGAGGAGGTGGCCTCCGCCGTTGCGCTCGATGACCGGCACGAAGGCCCGGGTGACCAGCAGCGGCCCGTAGAAGTTGGTCTCCAGGTCCCGGCGCACGTCCTCCATCGGGGAGTCGAGGTACGAAGCGCGGACGGATGCGCCGGCGTTGTTGATCAGAATGGTGACGTCCTGGGCCTGCTCGGCGGCCGCCGCCACAGATGCCGGGTCAGTGGCCTCGAGCGCCAGCGGAACGGCATCGGGGTGGGTCACCGTGCGCGGGTCACGGGCCGTGGCGTAGACCTTGCCGGCCCCGCGCGCGTAGAGCTCCTCGACCAGCATCTTGCCGATGCCCCGGCTGCCTCCGGTGACGAAGACGCTGGCGCCCTTGATTGCTGTCATGACTACCTCCACGAAGATGAAAACCGATCGGTTTTCACCACCGTAAACCGATCGGTTTCGTCATGCAAGTCGGGTTGAGCACCGGGTGGCTACGGCACGCGGGGTCGAGGTGGAGTCGGGCGGCGCTCAGGCTTCAGGGGCTGGCTGGCCTCGTGTCGATCGGCGAAGTCCGTACTCGCCGGGCGCAGGCCGGCGAAGCAGCGAGCCTGCCAGTGATCGACGTGGCCTGGCTGAGCCCACGGAGTTCAGCGGGGTGACGTGAGGAGTGGCGTGCCGTACGGCTCGGTATCGCCGGCGTGCCCGGCCGCCGTCCCCGGCCGGCCCGGGGTCGGCGGCCAAGGGCGGCCGACTGTCGGCGGCGCTGGGACCGGAACCACCGGCAGGACGATGCGGGAGGGTCGGGCGGGGTCGTGGAAGACCTGCTGCCGGGCCACTCGGGCCGTGGTCGCGCTCTCCTCGGGTTCGCCCGTGTTGAGATTGCGGTCCCAGCGGGGGAAGTTGCTGGAGGTGACCTGGACCCGTATCCGGTGCCCCGCCCGGAAGACGACGCTGGTCGACCACAGGTCCACGACGTGCTCGGCCGCCTCGCCCGGTGTCGCCGCGCGCACCCTTACGATGCCGTCGGCCACATTGCGGGAGACGCCCATCTCATCGACGTCGCACAGGCGTGCCACCCAGTCGGTCGAGGGGCCGTCCGTGGCAGCGAAGAGCACCGCCCGGACCCGGCCGGTTACCTCGACGTCCTCGGTGAGCAGTTCGGTGGTGAAGACCAGGACGTCCTCGCGCGCCTCGACGGCCGCGCCTGGTCGAGCGGCCCGGGACGGAACTCGTCGGTGTTCAGGAGCCCGCCGCCCATGAGGAGCGCGCCGCCGGTGGTCGGCACCGGGTCCATGGGGTCGTAGGTGAACTCCTCGGCCTGCTCGGCGGCGGACGGCGGCTCCTGCGTCAGGCGTCCGTCGGCGCGCAGGTGGAAGTCCGTATCCACGGCCCGCGGCAGGGGCCATTCCGTCTCCTCGCGCCACTGGTTGATGCCCATGACGAACAGCAGCACCGTGCCCGCGTCCGGCTCCACAGCCTCGCCGTCGCCGATCGTGCGCCGGAACCAGTCGAACTGCATGTCGTGCAGGCGTCCGCGCATGCCCATGAAGTCGGAGTTCGCGCCGAACCCGAAGTTGACGTCACCGACCACGTGCCGCAAGTTGGTGTGGGTCCACGGGCCCATGACCAGCGTGGCGGACCGGCCGGCGCGGCGCATGGCGGTGAAGTTGTCGAGCGTGCCTTGGCCGAAGATGTCGAACCAGCCGCCGACCTGGAAGGTGGGCAGATCGACCTCGCCGTGCCGGCCCGCGACAGTGCAGGACGCCGCCCACTCGGGCTCGCGCCGGGAACGCTCGTAGCCCAGCTCGGGCAGCTCGTGCCGGGCGAACGCGGGAAACCGCCCGGCGGGCAGCTTCCCGTAACCGCCGCTCGCCAGGCCGTCGAAATCCTGCACGAGCCCGGTGATGCCGTTCACGAGCCCGTCGAGGTCGGTGGAGTGACGGCGCATCAGGGTGTCGGCACCCTGCAGGAGCGACCAGGGCACGGTGAGGCCGAGCTCGATCGCGCCGCCACGCGTCCACAGCCCGTCGTCCGGGTCGGACCAGGTGATCATCGGATCGATGGCCTTCAGCTCCGGTGGCTTCGACAGCGCCGCCATCCACTGGGTGTTGCCGAAGTAGCTGCCGCCGATCATGCCGACGGAGCCATTTGAGCCGGGGAGGGCGGCGGCCCACCGTACGGTGTCGTAACCGTCGCTCTCCTCATACGTGAACGGTTCCCACTCGCCCTCGGAGGCGAACCGGCCACGGGTGTGTCCTGTAGGACCACCATGAAACCGTGCCTGGCCACCGCCAGAGGATCGAGTACGACGCCCATCATGGGCGTCTGCTTGCAGTACGGCAGCCGGGCCAGCAGCACCGGCCACGGTCACGTACCGCCGGGCCGCTAGACATCCGCGCGCAGCACCGTGCCGTCACGCATCTCTGCCGGAACGTCGAACTCGATCTGGATCTCCGCCATGTGCCGCTCCATTGCGTCTTTTCTCTTGCGGGGTGCTTGAGTGCGGGCAGGCGTCAGCCGGCCAGTTTGTTCATCTTGCGGATCTGCTTGTCGAAGACCTGGGCGGGAGCGACGCGGCGCAGTATGCGCGCGCGTCCGGCCAGGGGGCCGGCGGTGTAGCGCAGCTTCGGTTTGGCGTCGGTCGCTGCCGCGACGATCGCCTTGGCGACGACGGCGGGGGCGTCACCGTCCCTGACCGCCTCCGCCATCACGCGGTCGACGGTGAGCCGCTGCTTCGCGTAGGCGTGCAGGGGCGTGTCGGGCTTCGCGCTGTTGGCCTCGAATCCGGTCCTGGTGTAGGCGGGTTCGACGATGAGCGCCCGGATGTCGTGGTCACGGACCTCGTGGTCCAGGGACTCGGTGTAGCCCTCGATCGCATGCTTGGAGGCGGCGTAGGCGGCCATGTACGGCTGGGGCATGAACCCGAGTACGGACGAGATGTTGATGATGCGCCCACGTCGCTGAGCGCGCATGTGCGGCAGGACCTCGTTCACCATGCGCATGACCCCGAAGACGTTGGTGTCGAAGACGCCCTGGGCCTGCGCGACGGAGGTTTCCTCGGCCGCACCCATCGAGCCGACGCCGGCGTTGTTGACCAGGACGTCGATCCGCCCGAACCGCTCGCTCACCTCCTGGACCGCTGTGGCGACCGAGGCGTCACTGGCGACGTCGAGCCCGAGGAACGTCACGCCGTCGAGCGGGGTGACGCGTGAGGTGTCGCGGCTTGTGCCGACCACGTTGAATCCGGCTGCGACCAGGGCGAGCGCGGTTTCCTTCCCGATGCCGGATGACGCACCCGTCACGAGTGCCACCGGCCGGTTCATCGTCATCATGGATTCCCGACTCGTTAGAAACTGATCAGTTTCCGACCATAGTAAACCGATCGGTTTCCATGTGCAAGCTCAAGGGCCAACCCGATCCGGGCCGTGCCACCTCTGCGCGCTGAAGCCGATCGGGCTGCGCGGCGGCTGCGGCGTCTCGCCCAAGGCGGGGCGGAGCACTGTTTGTGGCGCGCGGCAGACAGGAGGCCGTCTCATGGCGGTCGGCCGCCACAAGGGCGGGCCCTGCGGACCGGCGCCCGGTCAGGTGCCTTGCCGGCTGACGCAAACCGACCGGCGCCTGCCACAATGGCGGCATGGCCAGGATCAGTGCGCAAGAGAGGCGCGAAAGCGTCGTCCGCGCAGCGATCGCCGAGTTCGCGCTCAAGGGCTACTACGGCACTTCCATCGAGGTGATCGCCAAACGCGTCGGCGTCACGCAGCCGTACCTCTTCCGACTCTTCCCGGGCAAGAAGGCGATCTTCGTCGCCGCGTTGGTGCAGAGCATGGAAGACACCCGCCTGGCTTTCGAGCGGGCGGCCGACGGGGCGGAGGGCGGCGAGCAGACCCTGCGTGCCATGACGGACGCGTACGCGCGGCTCATCTCGGCGCGCCCCGAAACGCTCCTGATGCAGATGCAGGGATACGCCGTCGTCGCGGCCGCTGAGGCGGAGGGCGATGACCAGACGGGCGAGCTCGTCCGGACCGGCTGGATGAGACTGTGGGAAACCGTGCACCTGTCGCTGGGTGCCGACGTCCGCGAGACCGCAAGCTTCTTTGCCTGCGGCATGCTCGGCAACACGCTTACGGCCATCGGGCTTTCCTCCGATCACCGGGAGGCAGGGGCGTGAGGCCGTGGGCGCTGCTCCGGTTGCCGGAGACTGGCATCAACCCGAAAGAGCGCTTCGGCCTCCGAGCCTGCTCGAACCCGGGGCGCGTCAGCGCATGTCTGCCGCATCGAGCAGGGTGACCACGGTGGGTGCGATGAGCCCGGTCAGGTTGTCGGCCTGGATTCCCGCGCGGGCGCTGGCGCCGTCGAAGACCAGGATGAGCTGCCGGGCCAGCAGGTCGGGGTTGCTCGCCCCGCCCTGTTCGGCCTCGGAACGGAAAAAGGCCGTCAGGTTCGCTTTGATCTGGTGGGCCACCCGGCTCGCGGGGTGGGTCTGATCCTTGAGCTCGATCTGCACAGCCAGGTACCGGCAGCCTTGGAAGCCGGGCGCACCCGCCTGCGACTCCACCCGCTCGAAGACGTACAGGATCCGCTCGCGGGGTGAGCGGCCATCGTCCGCCGCCGGCAGGAGACCGGCCGCGAAGGCAGCGGCACGCTCCTCCAGGCTCGCCGCCAGCAGTTCGTCCTTGCTCTCGAACAGCTGGTACATGGAGCGCTTCGACACCCCCGCTGCCTTGCACAGCGCCTCGACGCCGATGCCGACGCCGTCGCGGTAGGTGAGCGTGGCCGCTGCCTCCAGCAGCCGCTCCCGGGGGCTTTGCTTCACTTTGGTGGTCATACCGCGAGGTTAACTCGAATCGGACGAAAAAGAAACCGATCGGTTTCCATAGAGTGCCGGGAAGACGCCCGCCGCCGCGCGGCCGCCTGAAGGCCGCTCAGAGGCTCGGCGACGATCTCGGGGGAGAGACCGTCGCCGAGCCCTGATGGTGCACGCGCCTCTCGTCCCCACAGGGGGCGACGCACACCGGGGCCACTCCGAGTAATGGCCCCGTCTTGGGCGAGCCGCCTCCGCTACGCCGGGGCAGCGGTCTTCTCGGGCTCCGTCTCGACGGGAATACGGTGGAGCCCCTTGCGGTCGTACCAGCCCGTCACGCCGAAGCCGAAGAGGGCGGCTGCCGCGAGGCCGACGGCCATCATGACCCAGCCCCGGGTCAGGCCGGCGTCGGCCTGGGCGTCGTAATAGAGGATCGAGCGGATGCCGCCGGTGATCTGCCGCAGCGGTTCGAACTCCGCCAGGAAGCGGTAGAAACCGGGCAGCGCCTGGATCGGCGTGGTGGCGTTGGCCGTCGGCACCGCCATTCCGATGAAGACCAGCGTGACCACCAGCATGCCGGGCGTGCCGAAGACGGCGAGCAGGGTCAGCGCACCGATCCCGGAGACCGCGATGGCGCACACCGAGTAGAGCCACAGCAGTGGCAGATGGGCGGCGTGCATTCCCATGAGGCCGACCGCGCCCGCCATGACCAGGCTCCCCATCAGCAGGGACAGCCCGGCCATGAGAGTGCTGCTGATGGCGAGGGTCTGCACCCGGGTCGCCCGGATCAGCGGGCGGTGCAGGCGCAGCGGGCCCATGTCGTTGTGGGTGTAGCCGAGGGCGTGGTCCACCTGGCCGCTGATGACGTTGGCGGAGAGCATGCCGCAGACCACGAGGACGAGGGCGTAGTAGAACGCCGTCAGGCCCAGGCCGCTGTGCGAGTCGAGGGGATGGCCGTCCTCGACGGTGACGGCGGCCGGGTCGGCCAGCAGGACGCGTGCCGCGGCGGGCAGCTTCACCTCCCCCGTTCCGCCCTGGGACGTGAGCTCCTTGCCCACCTGGAGCGAGGCGCTTTCGGCCGCCTGCGTCGTCGCAGTCCGGGCCAGACTGGAGCCCACACTGCCGGCGGACTGGTTAGTCAGCACCGTCAGTGTCGGACGGGTCGGGGCCCCGGTGGTCGCGGCGCTGGTGAGTGCGGTGGTGGCGGAGGTGAAGTCGGCGGGGACGACGAGCGCGCCGTACAGCTTGCCCTTGCCGAGTTCCTCCTTCATCTCCTTCTCGTCCATCACCTTCCAGTCGATCTTGTCCCCGCTCGCGGTGGACTTCTTGATCGACTCGGTGATCCGAGCCCCGAGGTTGACCTGCTTGCCACCGACAGCGGCCCCCTTGTCGGCGTTGACCAGGCCGACGGGCAGATTCTTCATGTGATCGACGGGATCGATATTGGCCCCGACATAGAACACGGTGAACAGCAGCGCGAGAACACCCGTGATGACGCCATTGGCGATCCATAGGGGTTTGGCACGCAGGACGCGGAACGGGTGAATCCCACTCATGACTTACTCCGGTCTCGGACAACACACTCATATTCGGAGAGGGACGGACAGCTTCATTGCGGTCCGGCGACCCTCGGAACGTTCAATCCCGGCACACACGGCCGTCGACGCGGAACCGGAGATGCAGCACCCCGCCGGGACTCCGACTGATGAAACCGGTCGGTTTCAAGCCCATCGTAAACCGATCAGTTTACAATTTCCAAGTCGAGGTGCTGGCCCATATCCCAGCAGCGCCAGGAAGCCGCGTGCCGGCGCCATCCCTGTCATCGGGTCGGTGCGAGCCGCGAGTGGAGTGGTTCGCTTCCGGTCGCGCAAGCCCTCCAGGTCCGCCGCGCCGAACGCGGCCATCGGGGCCGCCCGCCCAGCAGTCGCCGTTACCGGCTCCCGGTGACCTGCCGGCTCCAGATGATGGCCTCGATCTGCCTGGGTGCGGATGAAGCCGATACCGTGCTCTACCGGCTCGATCGACACCGACTCCCTGCGGAGCTGGAAGTTCACGGCCAGGTCTCCGGTGGCGGGCCTGTGTGATGTCGTGATCAATCTTGCCGATCCGGATCTGCCTGGGAGGCGAAGCCGGTAGCAAGGCGATCGTGACGCGCAGGCAACTCATCGACAAGCAGGAGCAGTTGACCGAGCCGTTCCTGCCGATGGGCGAGCACGGTCCGTACCCTGAACGGCTGCGTGAGCAGGGCGAGGGGGGATCTGGCGGTTCCGCACCAGCAGTCAGTGGCGGGAAATGCCGGGCCGGTTCGGCCCATGGCCGACGGTCTACCGGGAGGCGGGGACTGGAAACTGAGCGGCGGCCACCGCGCAAGCGCCTGCCCCGGCTCAGGAGGGTGTGCGCGTTGGCGCCAGCTCGGCTGTTACGGCGTCGGCTACAGCATCCCTCACCTGCTCCTCCGTGGGCGTGGGCCGGCCGAGTTCGGCAGCGAGTTGAGCCAACGAGGTCATCCGGACACCGGGCAGGGCGCAGGCCGTGAACGTGGTGTAGACGTCGAGGTCCGGGTCGACGTTGAGCGCGAATCCGTGGCTGGTCACGCCTCCGCTGATGCGCATGCCGATGGAGGCGATTTTGCGGTGGCCGGGGGTCCATACGCCGACCAGGCTCTCGGCGCCTCGGGGTGTGTCCCGGCGTATCGCCTCGAACCCGAGTGATCCCAGCGCACGGATCAGGGCGTGTTCGATCCGTCGTATCAAGCCGCGCGGTCCTAGCTCGCGTACGTTCAGCACGAGATACCCGATCAGCTGCCCTGGCCCGTGATAGGTGGCGTGACCTCCCCGGTCGACTTCGACCAGGCTGATCGGTGAAGCCGGTTCTGGCAGTTGGTCGGCCGGTGTCCGCGCCGTGTAGGTGATCACGGGAGGGTGGGTGAGCAGAAACAGCCGATCCCCAGTACGCCCCTGCTTCCGCTCGGCCACCCAACCGGCCATGTCGGCCTGCGCCACCTCATACGGCACCTCACCCAGATCGACGCGCTCCATCTCCCCTGGCTGCATTGCCTCTCCCGTGTCTTCGAGGCGACGTCGCCTCGAGCCGCGCCTGCAAACTCCTGGTCTGGTGTCGCCGATGAGCAAACTGTGCATCGTTGGGGCTCGGCGTGCAGTCAGGTCAGGTGTCGTCACCCATGACCACGACCAACCACAGCCGCTTGCGGCTGGCTTCAGCGTGGCGTTCCGTACCCGTGGATCCCCGGGATGGAGAGTTTTCCGCCTGTCTGTCCGGCCTGGTCAATGTCGGCGTCGTCCAGGCCGAGTTGGAGCTTGAGGTCAAGCTTCCCGACCGTGTCGTAGAGCCACTCCGGAATGGTGTCCGGGGTGAGGTGCAGGCGGAGGACGGGCGGTACGGGAACGCCTTCGACTCCGGAGAGGGTGCCCGTCAGGCTTTCGACGTACATGGTGATGCCGTCGCCTCGCAGCGTGGACGTCGAGCCGGGCGCCCCGTCGATGTGCTGGATCTGCGGGCCGACGGGTACGGCCATCTTCAGGTCACGGATCGTGACGCTCCCCGCGGAGAACTTGAGCACCCGCTTGGGTCCGGCGGCCGTGTCCACGGTCACCACGCCGCCGAAGACGAGGTCGTGCAGTTCGAGGCGGCTCCCCTTCATGTTCCATGCCTCGGCGGAGAATCGGCCGGCCTCATGTTCCTCGGGGGCCTTGAGATCACTGATGTCGCAGGTTCGGGAGGTTCCACCGGTGGACTCCGGTCGGGGCGACGGCTCGACGGCCCGGTGGCTGGGAGCAGGTGATACAGGCGTGGTGGACAGCCGGGGCTCGGGCGGTGCTCCGGACTCTGGCCTCGAAGTTGCCGATCTTGGTGAAGGGCTCGCGTGGAGTGAGGGGCTCGCGTCGGGTGACGGGCTTTGCTGCTCGGCGTCGTCGCGGAAGAGGGGATCGAGGATGTCCGCGAGGCTCGTTGTGGCGGAGGTTGCGCTGGGCGAGGGGGTGGGAGTGGCGGTCGGTGCTGGGGTCGGGCCCGCTCCCTCGTCGTCCGCGTGCGACGGCGGCTTGACGGGCTTCCCGCTCGGGTGAGCGCCGACCGTGCGGGGATCAGCGGACGGGGTGGGGTGTGCGGGAGCGTTCGTCGCAGAGGTTGAGGTGCCGTCGGGACGGGCGCAGTCGACACCGCTGGTTCCAGGCGCGCCTGACCCCTCTTCGGAAACGGAGAGCGCCGCGGTGGCGCTCGTGTCCGCGGACTCGGGAAGGCGTTGATTTCCCAGGATGAGGGCGGTCGGCAGCGCGGTCAGCGCGGTCAGCGCGAGAGCCTTCCCGAGCGGCAGGCGCAGGCGCGTCAGCGCTGACGTGCGGGGAACGGCGTGCCGGCCTCTCGACTGCCGGGCGGAGCGGGCTTCTGCGGCCTCGCCGCGGGCGTCGGGTGACGGGTCATTCATGTGCCGGACCTCCTTCGGAGCCGGCGGCGCCTGACGGCTCCTGGGTGCCGCCGCCGGACAGGTCCGCCGGGTGCCCGTCCACCGGACCCCACGCCAGGGCCAGGAGCCCGCCCGTGGCCGCGAACAGCGTGCCGACGAGGAATCCGCCGAAGTTGGAGATGGGGAGCGACAGCACACCGAGGAAGACGGCGACGCAGCCGGCGAAGAACCTGATGACCGGCTGGAACCAGAGAAGTCCGCCAAGGACGATCAGCGTCAGGCCGATGACCAGGGATCCTGCCCCCGCGGTGGTGGACATCGCCACGGACAGGGCGCCCAGGGAGAGGTTGAAGTACGGGAAGTAGATGATGGGCGCGGCAGCGAGGAGTACCAGCAGGCCCGCCCAGAAGGGGCGGGTGCGCCGCCAGGCCCGGAAGTCCCGGCGAGCGCGGGCGAAGCCGCCGTCACTGTGGGGGTGCGCGGGTGCGCCTGCACTCGTCATGTGGCAGCTCCCAAGTCGTGAGCGAGTCATGGTGTCCGTGAGGGGGTGGGGACGCCGGTGCCCCGGACCGTCGCCGGTATCGCTTCCACGCACTGGAGACGACGGGGCCGGGCGGGGTCAGAAGCAGTCGTGGCGGCCGGCGGCGATGTTCATGTGCAGGCCCGCCAGTTCGAACGTTCCCGCAGTCGTGGCCCAGACCTTCTGGTGGGCATCGATGATCTCGACCGCGTCCGCCTGCTGGGCGTAGCCGTCGGGATCGACGTGGTCCTTCGGGTTGACCTGAGCCTTGGTCATGGAACCGGTGGCGACGCCGATGTCGACGTTCGTGAAGGTGCCCTTCTTGGCCTGGAGGTCGGTCATGTCGATGTACAGGTCCTTGGCCTTGACCGGCGTACCCGACCCGCCGGCCTTGAGCGACATCGTGTAGGTCCCGAGGACGGGAATGTCCACCGGGACGGACTGGCACATGTCGGTGACCGTCGCGTTCTTGATGGACGAGACGGAGACGGGCACGTGCTTGCCGTTCTTGGCGACGTCCACCGTGGCGTAGTTGCCGAATCCGGTGCCGCTCAACTTGCCGGCCGAGACCTGGAAGTCGGAACCGGAGATGCTGAACGAAGCGGCCAGCGCGCCCTGGGCCATGGAGACGGCGACAGCCGCGGTGGCGGCCACCGTCGGCACCGCACCGATGGCGAAGCGCTTCCAGTGGGTCTTGCCGATTCGCTGAGACATGGGGTGGTCCTCCGTTGTCGAGGCGTACGAGACGACCGGACCCAGGACTGACTGCCCCGGGCCCGGGGCGGGGGAAGAACTACGGCCGGGTGCGGCCGCGGCGATGCAGGCGGCTTCCGCAGGAGCATGTTGTCCACGCGCACGGGAGAAGCGGGCACACCGAAGAGGCGCTCGATAGTGTTACTACCGAGTACCTGATAGTGGCACTATCGAGATCGCGAGGGCAACCCCTCGTAACGCGATACTGGTGGGACAGTTGAGCGTGAGGGAGCGCATGAGGATTTCAGAGCTCAGTCGCCGGTCCGGGGTGCCGGTGGCGACCATCAAGTACTACCGACGGGAAGGGCTGCTTCCCGAGGGACGCGCGCTGAACCCGACGGCGGTCGAGTACGGCGAGGAGCACATCCAGCGGCTCCGTCTGATCCGTTCTCTCATCCAGCTCGGCGGGCTGTCTGTCGCGCGTACCCGTGAAGTGCTCGATGCGGTGGACCGTCCACTGGATGCGTTCGAGACCCTGGGCGTCGTCCACCATGCGCTGCCCGTGCCCTCCGCGGACAAGAACGCGAAGGGCGCGAAGGACGACGACGGGCCGGACAGCGCTGTCGACGAAGCCGTGTCGGGCGAAGGAGCCGCAGCGAGCGTCGAGGCTCTCATCGGGACCATGGGCTGGCAGATCTCCGATGCGTCGCCGCACCGCCCGGCGCTCGCCGAGAGTCTCGCGGCGCTGAGCCGCCTCGGCACCGACTACACGGCCGACGACCTCATCCCCTACGCACGGCTCGCCACCTCCACCGCGGACTTGGACTTCGCGCAGTTCGACGGGATCGAGGACCGCATCGCCCTCGCGGAGCGAGCGGTGGTCCTCACCGTGCTCTTCGAGCCGGTCGTCCGGCTGCTACGGCGCCTGGCCCAGGAGGACGCGAACCACCGTCGCCATGATCGCCGTACATGCGGGCGGGGCGAGCATCCGGAGGAGTGAGTCCCCAGCAGTGCACCGCCGACACCCCCCGCTCGCGACGGCAGCGAGGGCCGAAGTGCCCCGGGTGAAGGCACTTCGGCCTCTCGGGAGGGTTCAGCCCGTGGCGACGGGGACCCGCTCGTCGGTGTCCTCCGGCACGTCGGTCTCCTTGATGCCGAACCGGTCGTAGAAGCGGGCGAGTGGGCCCGGAGCCCACCAGGCCGCCCTGCCCAGCAGCCTCATGACGGCCGTTCCCAGCAGGACGCGCACCACCAGCACGTCCACCAGGACCGCGAACACCATGCCGACGCCGAACAGCTTGATGGTCAGCACATCGCTCATCCCGATCGCCGCGAGCGGCACGCACATCAGCACCGCCGCGCTCACGACCAGGCGGCCGATGGACTGCAGCCCGGTCGCCACGGCTTCCGTGCTGTCGCCCTGCTTGTCGTACTGCTCCCGCATCCGGGACACCAGGAACACCTCGTAGTCCATGGAGAGCCCGAAGATCAGCGCGAACAGCATGATCGGCATGTTGGGCTCGATGTTGCCCGTCGGATCGAAGCCGAGCAGGTTGTGCAGATGGCCGTCCTGGAAGATCCAGACCAGGACGCCGAAGGTCGCGGACAGCGACAGCATGTTCATCGCGATCGCCTTCAACGGCAGCAGCACCGAGCCGAACGCGAGGAACAGCAGGAGGTACGTCATCACCGCGATGTAGAGCAGCATCCACGGCAGGGTCTCGCCCAGTGCGTCCAGGGTGTCGTCGTACACCGCCGACTCGCCGCCGAAGTACGCCCGGGCGCCCGGCGGTTCGGGGACGTCCTTGAGCCGGTTCACCAGGTCGCGCGCGTGGGTCGAGATGGGATTGCCGTCGTAGGTGACCGACACCCGGGCCGTGGTGCCCTCCACGCCGCTGATCCGGGCGCTCGTGGCGCCCTCGGTGGCACCGAGCCGCTCGGCGTACGCCTTCAGCGCCGCGCCCTGCTCCTTCGAGGTCCCGTCGGACTTCAGCACGAGCAGCGAGTCGATGGACTTCACCGCGTCGCCGTCGAAGTCGTGCTCCATGGCGTTGAAGACCTGGCGGCCCTCGGAGCTGCTCGGCAGCTGCTGCGCGTTGATGGAACCGAACTCGATCTTGGAGAACGGCAGGGCGAGCGTCAGCAGCAGGCCCACCGCGCCCACCACCACGACCCACCGCCGCCGCATCAGGCCGTGCCCGAACCGGTACCAGGCACCTTCGCCCGCCGCCGTCGGCCGCCCTGCCTTCTTGCGGCGCAGCGGGAAGGCATTGACCTTCGGTCCCATCACGGCGAGCAGTGCGGGCAGCGCGACCAGTGAGAAGAGCACCGCCAGCAGGACCGCTGCCACACCGCCGTACGACATCGACTTCAGGAACGTCGACGGGAAGAGGGTCAGGCCGGCCAGCGCCGCCGCGACTGTGGTGCCGGAAACCATCACGGTGCGCCCGGCCGTGGCGAGGGTGCGCCCGATCGCCGCTTCGCCGGTGTAGCCGGCCGCCAGTTCCTCGCGGTAACGGCTCACGATCAGCAGGCCGTAGTCGATGGCGACCGCGAGACCCAGGATCGTGACCAGGCTCATGGAGAACACGGACACATCGGTGATGTTCGCGATGGTCCGCAGGACGGCCATCGAACCGAGGATGGAGAGCACGCCGACAAGCAGCGGGAGGAAGGCCGCGGTCAGACCGCCGAACACGACCAGTAGGAGCAGGAAGAGCACGGGGGCCGAGATGATTTCCGCGGTTCTCAGGTCATGTTCGATCTTCTCACTCGCCTGGTGGCCGGTGGGCACCGTGCCGCCTTGCAACGTCTGAAGGCCGGGTGCCGGGATCTTGTCCTTGACGGCCTTGTACGCGTCCTCCTTGGCCTTCTCGCTGCTGCCGTGCAGGTTCAGGGCGACGTAGGTGGCGTGCCGGTCGTGGCTGACCTGCGCCGACATCTTGGTCGTCCAGAAGTCCAGGTAGCCGGTCACCTCCGACTTCGGCAGGGACTCCAACTGCTTGACGACCGCCTGCTGGAAGGACGGGTCGTCGACGGTGCGGTCCTTGTCGCGGTAGACGATCACCGCGTCAGGTGTCCGCTGCGGGAACGCCTTCTCGGCGATGTGGGCCGCGCGCACGCTGTCCGAGCCGGGGTCCTGGAAGCCGAGCGGTGTCAGGGAGCCGAAGACTCCGGCACCGTAGGCCCCGGACAGGACGGCGAACAGCATGGTCAGTATCAGCACCGGCTTTCGCCTGCGGTGCAGCAGACGCCCAAACCCCTCAAACATGACTTCTCCTAGATCGTTAGCCAGCGCCGGGCAGGACCATCTGAAAGTCGGCGCCGAACGAACCGTAACAGTGTTTTTATTGCTCGATGCAACGCTGCTGCACACCTCTCATTCGGAGAGGGGTCGAGCTCCTCTGCTCTGACCTGCTGGTATGCAAGAGAAGCTCGTTCGGAAGCGGCGGGTCCTGACGCGGGGCGGAGCGGACGACAACAAGCCAAAGCGATACCGAGAAGCATTCGTAACGGCGTTGCAATACGATGGCGCCATGGCCAGGCTCAAGACACATGACGAAGCACTCCGGCTCCGGCTCCTGCACCGCGCGGCCGCCACGGTCTTCGACCGCGGCACTGCCGCGCTGAGCCTGCGACAGCTCGCTGCGGACGTGAAGACCTCGACCACGGCGGTCTACTCGCTGTTCGGCAACAAGGCGGGCCTGCTCAGGAACCTGTACGAGGAGGCCGCGCGGCTCTTCGTCGCACGCCTGGCAGCCATCCGTCCGACGGACGACCCGGCCGGCGACGTGATCCGACTTGGGCTCGTCTATCGCGAATACGCCATCGCCAACCCGCATCTCTACGCAATCCTCTTCTCCGACCGCAGCGTCCAGTGCCCGTCCGAGTCGGAGTCGGAGAAGCCGCGTGAGGCCATCGAGACCTACCGGCCCCTCGTCGACGCCGTGCGGCGAGGACAGCAGGCAGGGCAGTTCAGTTCGGAGTCCGACCCGGAGGTCATCGCGCTGTCGGTCTGGGGAACGGCCCATGGCCTGGTGTCCCTGGTGCTGTCGGGGAACGAGCCGCCCGGGCTCGCGGTCGCCGACTGCTATGAGCGGGCACTGGGGGTATTGGTAGCGGGGTGGCGAGAGAGCGTGGGGAAGGTTCAGGGGTTCGCGGACGTGCTGTGAGCCAGGAGCCGGTACCGCTCCGGTCCTGAACGTACGGTTCAGCGAGACTCTTTCGGTCGCGTCCCGCGAGTTGGTACATGAGTCCCCGCTGCCCTGGCCGGTCTATCCGACCGGGGCCCGTTCCGAGATGATCAGTTCTAAAATGATCAGTTGAAGTACGGCAGCGGGTGAACCCAGGCCGGTCGGATCCTGTGGGACACCGGACGGACTCGGCGGGCTGCGGGCGGTCACGTATCGCTGTGCCGCAGACTGGCTTCGATCGCTTGACCGACCAGGGGTGGATTTCATGGCTGACCGGGCTTTGACTCTGATGGCAGTGCACGCCCACCCGGACGACGAAGCTACGGGAACAGGGGGTGTCCTGGCGCGTTATGCGGCGGAGGGCATCCGCACGGTGCTCGTCACGTGCACCGACGGTAGCTGCGGTGACGGTCCGGGGGGCACCAAGCCGGGCGACCCCGGGCATGATCCAGCTGCCGTTGCCGTGATGCGTCGAGGCGAACTCGAAGCCAGCTGTGACGTCCTCGGGGTCGACCGTCTTGAGCTACTCGGGTATGCCGACTCCGGGATGATGGGCTGGCCGGCCAACACCGCGCCCGGATCGTTCTGGAGTACGCCCGTGGATGAGGCAGCCGCTCGGCTGGCCGAACTGATGCTGCGTTATGAGCCTGATGTCGTCGTGACCTACGACGAGAACGGGTTCTACGGCCACCCCGATCACATCCAGGCGAATCGGATCACGATGGCAGCGCTGTCGCTGACCGGGATGGCGTCGAAGGTGTACTGGACGACGGCGCCGCGCTCGATGATGAAGGAGTTCGGGCAGATCATGCAGGAGTTCGGCGCGGACTGGGAGGAGCCGGGTCCGTCCGAGGCCGGAGTGGGGCCCGAAATCGGCCTGCCCGACGAGGAGATCACCACGTGGGTGGACACCACCGACTTCGGCGGCCAGAAGTTCGACGCGCTGGCCGCGCATGCCAGCCAGGGTGAGAACATCTTCTTCCTGCGGATGGGCAAGGAGAGGTTCACACAGCTCATGGGAGTGGAGACGTTCGTCCGGGTCCACGACACCACCGGCGCGCCCCTGCCCGAGAACGACCTCTTCGCCGGCCTGCGCTGAGCTCCAGTCGGCGGCCGTCCCTCGGACACACGGAGAACCGCAGCCTGCACACACTGCGGCCCGAGCCGGTTCTCCCAGGAGGACGGCTCCTGGCCGCACCCCGGCAAGGTCACCGACCTCTTCGAGCGGCTCGCCGCCGCCTCCGGTCTCCCGCCCGTCCGGCCGCACGACCTCCGGCACGGCGCGGCCACCTTCATGCTCGCCGCCGACGCCGTCGGAGCCTCCTTCAAGGCGGACGACGCGCGTGCTGTCCTCGTTGAAGGCCAGTCCCCTCGGCGCCAGCCACACCGCGAGCTGCTGCTTGACCTGTCGGGCCTGTTCCTCGCTGACGCACAAGGCCACCAGATCGTCGGCATAACGGATCACCACGGGGGTGCCCGGCTTCAACCTACCGGCGTGCCTCATCCCATCAGGGAGGTACCGGCCCCCGGCGGCTTCATCCAGCCCATGCAGGGCGACGTTCAACAGCGTCGAGCTGATAACCCCGCCTTGTGGAGCCCTCGCCTCGGTCGGTGTGAGCTGTTCACGCTCGACCATGCCCGGCTTCAGCCACTGCTTGAGCTGTTCCCTCGGGGATGTGCCGAGCTGACGGAGAAGATGCCCATGGTCGATGCGGTCGAACACCCCTGCCAGGTCCGCGTCGAGACTCCACCGGCGGTGCGGTTTCTTGCCCCCGACCGCATTGAAGATCGCCTCGATGGCGTCATGACAGCCACGGCCAGGCCGAAAGCCGTACGACTTCGACTCGAACCGTGCCTCCGACTCGGGTGCCAGCGCGTTGAGGGCCGCGCCCGGAGAGCCCTCTCGCCACCGAACTGCTCGAGAATCTCCCCCTGAGATCCGATCCGCCCAACCGTACGCGCCGTCGAGTTGTACGGGGACGATGGTCTGACCGATACCGACCGCATCACCGCGCACTACACCGGCAAGCCCTGCCCCGCCCGGGTCCGCGCCCGGGGCAGCGCCCGGGTCGAGGTCGCCCGCTGCACGGCTGGGGTGCGCACTGATCCATCGACCAGGCGGCCGCCTGACGCGGGCCGGCGAGGTCACACGAGCCTGACCGGCCCGGCGTCGATCGGCAGGCGGACCAGGAGATAGGGCTTGCGGCGCAGGTCCTTGCCCTCGTGGAAGGGCGACAGCCGGTCGAGCTGGTTGGCGATGGCGTACAGGTGCCGGTCCGAGGCGACGGACAGGGTGTCGACCCAGATCAGGTCGCTCCCCTGGGCGAGGGTCCGGTAGGTGCCGTTCGGGCTTCTGCGCCAGATCGCGTTGTGTTCCAGGTCGCCGCCGTAGAGCCGCCCCTTGTCGTCGCTCTCCAGGCCGTCGGCCATCGGCTTGAACCCGAGGTCCTCGACCGTCGCCGCCACCTCGGCGTCCGTGGCGTCCGGGTCGGCGAGGGCGTCGGTGGACACGCTATGTAGCCGGCGGCTGGAGAGCGGGCAGTAGTAGAGGCGCGTGCCGTCGGCGCTGAGAGCGATGCCGTCGGAGCCGGTCTCGTAGTACGTGGGCTCGCCGCCCGCGGGGCGGACCATGAAGGGCTCGCCCTCGATGACCGGAAGGAACCGCTCGTCCGCGAGCACCGAGGGGTGCCCCGCCAGTCGCCGCCAGGAGCGGCCCGTGGCGAGGTCGACCACGATCACGCCGTTCAAGCCGCCCGAGTCGGTGATGAAGGCCATGCCCTCGGCGCCGCGCCGCAGGTCGAAGCGCACGTCGTTGGGGTAGCTGTTCGCCGGCACCACCTCGGGCGGGAAGAGGATCTTCCGTACGATCCGGTCGGTGCGCAGGTCGACCGCCACCAGCTTCGGACCGCCGTAGGAGGACCCGGCGAACAGCGGGCTTCCGGTGTCGAGGATCCACAGCCGCTCGGCCGGGTCGACGACGACGCTCTGCACCGACTGGAAATGCCCGGCCAGGTCGGAGGAGTCCTCGCGGTTCACCTCGGCGTCGGGGTAGGCCACCGGCTTCCCGCCCCGCAGTTCGGCGACGGTGAACGGGACGTCGTCGCCCCAGCGGGGAAAGTTGACGAAGACCCGGCCGCGGCGCGAGACGGTGACACCCGTCGGCATCGCGCCCCAGAAGCGGGCAACGACCTCGTAGTGACCGGCTGTTGAACGGGAGGGGGAGGCGGAGGCGTAGACGGGTCCGGCGAGTTGGGTGGCGGCCAGCGACGCGGTGGTCGCCGTAAGGAACGTACGTCGTTTCATGCGAGCGTCTCCTGGTGGGTCAAGTCGCAGGGAAGCGAGGCGAGTTGCCGCATCGCCCTGACATGTGGGGGATCGGCCGGACGCTGCCGTGGCCGGTGGAGGACGCCGCCTCCAGCAGCCGCTCTCGGGGAGTCGGCTTCGCCCGCGTGGTCATGGCGAGCCGAAGCCCACCTGGATGGCAAGTACTTCCTGCGTTTCTGCGACCCGAAGCTGTCCGCCGGGGACATCGGCTGCGGCTACCGCCAACTCATGGAGGTGGGGAACGGGGCCAAACGGCCGGTGGACCTGGTGCTCTCAGGTCCGCCGGGCTGCCGGCCGGGTCAGCGGGACCACGCGGCGGTCCCCGAAGGTGACCATCGCGTGTATTGGCGCGGCGCTGGCGCGCATGAGCGCCGCGACGCCCCGGCGGCCCTGCCGGCGGGCGAGCTCCGACCCCGCGCTGATCATCAGGGCGGTGAGGGCCGGCATCGGACGCCCGAAGAGTGTGATCTCCTTGATGCGTGCCTCGTCGTCGAGCCGGAGCAGTTGCGCCTCCTCGAACGGCTGGGATCCCACCCGAGCCCGGTAGAACAGCGAGTATGCGTCGCCCTCGCCGGTCTGGGTGTGGAAGCGGATGTCCTGAACGGCCGTGAACGCCGAGGTCAGGAAGGAGCGCAGCTGGTCAGGTCCCTCGAAACGGAACTGGTCGGTGAGCGGCGAGCTGAGCACGACGTCCTGGCTCAGGCAGGCGGCCGCGGCGTCGACGTCACCGCGTTCTGAGGCGGCGCGCCAGCTCGCGACGGTAGCCGCGGCGGAGTGCGGGGTCTCGGACATGGGTCTCTCCCGGTATCAACGGCGCGATGGGATTGGCGGGTTGCAGGTGGCGGGTTGCAGGTGTCAGCCGGCCAGCTTGTTCATCGTGCGGATCTGCTTGTCCAAGACCCAGGCGGGAACGAAGCGGAGTAGGCGCGCGCGTCCGGCCATGGGGCCGGCGGCGTAGCGCAGTTTCGGCTTCGCGTCGGTCGCCGCCGTGACGATCGCCTTGGCGACCACGGCGGGGTCGTCGCCGTCCTTGATCGCCTCCGTCATCAGGCGGTCGAAGACGTGCCGCTGGTCGGCGTAGGTCTGCAGGGGGGTGTCGGGCTTCGCGCTGTTGGCCTCGAATCCCGTCCTGGTGTAGGCGGGTTCGACGAGGAGCGAGCGGACGCCGTACTGCCGGACCTCGTGGTCCAGGGACTGAGAGTAGCCCTCGATCGCATGCTTGGACGCGCCGTAGACGGCCATGTAGGGAGCGGGGATGAAGCCCTGCACCGACGAGAGGTTGATGATGCGCCCGCGTCCCTGGGCACGCATGTGCGGCAGGACCTCCCTCACCATGCGCATGACCCCGAAGACGTTGATGTCGAAGACGCCCTGGGCCTGCGCGACGGAGGTTTCCTCGGCCGCGCCTATCGAGCCGATGCCGGCGTTGTTGACCAGGACGTCGATCCGCCCGAACCGGTCGATCACCTGCTGGACCACGGCGGTGACCGACTTGTCACTGACCACGTCGAGGTCGAAGAACGTCACACCCTGGAGCGGGGCGACACGTGAGGTATCGCGGCCTGTGCCGGCCACCTCGAAACCCGCCGCGACCAGCGCGAGCGCGGTCTGCTTGCCGATGCCGGAGGACGCGCCCGTCACGAGGGCCACCGGTCGTTTTGTCGTCATCATGCACTCCCGAACTCGCTTGGGAAACCGATCGGTTTCCCCTTAGTCTCACTGTAAACCGATCGGTTTCCACTGCGCAAGCTCAAGAACGGAACTGATCTCGGGCCGCGTCACCGGCCGACTTCAGGTTGAGCTGACCGGCGCCCGCCGGCAGGGCGGCACGCGCCGGATGAGCAGGCAGGAGAGACGCGACAGCGTCATCCCCCCGCCGCGATCGCGAGTTTGCGCTCAAGGGCCGCTACGGCACCTCTGCCGAGGCGATTGCCAAGCGTGCCGGTGTCACGCAGCCGTACCTCTTCCGACCCTTCCCGGGCGAGAAGGCGATCGTCGCCGCCGCCTTGACGCGGAGCACGGAAGAACGCCCGCCTGGCGTTCGAGAGGTGGCCAAGGATGAGCGGCACGAGTGGGCCTCCCGTGCCATGAGCAGCTCAATGGCGATCGGATACATGCGGCCGATCTCGGCACACCCCGAAACGCTCCAGATGCAGATGCAGGGATACACCGTCGCGGCAGCCACCAGGCGGTAGAAGCCCTCAGCGGCGTCCGGTGAGACGGGCACGAGCCCGATGCCGCCGACGGTGATCACTGACGAGGTGCAGTACTCGATTGTGGCGAATGCGTCCACCGCACGAATACGGACAGTGACTGCGGTCGAGAGACACCGGCACTTGGCGGGCCTGGGCATTTGCGGGCGCCCAGCAATAGCGGCAGGGTCCGTCCGGCGCGGGCCGGGCCCCCGGGCGCGGGACAGTGCGGGGGCGCAGGCGGTGGGTGATCCCTCATCGTTCAGCAGCTCCCGCGACGCAACAGTGCCGTCATGGTTCGCGGCCCCTCAGCCCGATCGCCCCCCGTCGCTTCCGGATGGATGATGGGTATGGAACCCGTCCGACAGCCGGCAGGTGCGCCGCACCTGCGTTCATTGCGCAATGTTTCCCGTCGGCCTGCCTGATCGAACCAGGGCCGCCGAGTGCGCCGGGCCGTTGAGCAGGGGGCGTGGGCTGCCGTCCGGTGCAGAAGCTCCTGAGGAATCCGGGCCCGCGGGATCAGGGCTGATCGCTGATGGCTCGATAGGCCGCGGTGAACAGGGTGTAGCACAGATCGATCAGTTCTTCGACGGTGGCGTTCTGGTGGCCGAGGGTCCAGTCCACGAGGAGTTCGTTGACTCCGCCGACCAGGCTCATCGCGGTCATGGTGAGCCGGTTGGAGGAGGCTTCCGGGCCAGGGAGCGGTCCGACGACGGCGGCGACCATTGCGGCGAATTCGTGCAGGACCTCACGGCGACGCACTTCGAGGCGGGGGCTGGCGCCCACGACCTCGATGAGCACCAGGCGGGCCTTGCGGGCGTCGCCGGCCAGTGTGCGGATGAAGACCTCGAGGCCGGCGCGCAGCTGGGCGTCGACATCGGGTGCGGCGGCGGCTGCGGCCTGCGCGGTTTCGGCGCTGATCGTAGTGATCAGCTCGTTGTAGACCCCGGCGAGAAGGTCTTCGCGGTCGCGGAACGACTCGTAGAAGTAGCGCTCGGTCAGTCCGGCATGCGAGCACACCTGCTTGACGGAGGCCGAGGCGTATCCGACCGTGCCGAACAGGTCGAGGCCCGCCTGGATGAGGCGGGTGCGGCGCTCCTGCTGGCGTTGCGCCGCGTCGCGTCCGCCGTAGCGCCGCCCGGCGGTCTGTGTGCCGGTCATTTTTCCCCTTCGCAGAGGTGTTGACACCGGTGTGCTCCGAACTGACACTCTAGCTTGTCAGTTCATCTGACATGGCGTCGTGTCAGAAATGCGTGGGGGCCGCTTGCCGCTCGGCGGTCCGCTCGTGCTCAGGGCAAGGAAGGGGCTCGACCGTGGCAGTACCGCCCAAATCCCCGTACACGTTCAGCCGGAGAGACCGCGACAGGCTCTCCCGCACACAACCGCTGACCGGCCGAGTGATCGCGGTCACCGGGGCGGGCCGCGGAATCGGGCGTGCCGTCGCAGCCCGGCTCGCCGCGGCCGGAGCCGCCGTGGCGATCGGCGATCTCGACGCGGAGCTCGCCAGGGAGACGGCCGGTGCCATCGGCGCGCGTCCCGGTGGCCGACTGCTCGGGCTGTCTCTCGACGTCACCGACACACCTTCCTTCGGAGACTTCCTGCGCACCGTCGAGACCCGGCTGGGGCCGATCGACGTACTGATCAACAACGCCGGAATCATGTGGGTGGGCCCCTTCGAGGAGGAACCGGAGGAAGCCGCCCTGCGCCAGTTCGACGTCAACGTCCACGGCGTACTGCGTGGGATGAAACTGGTGATCCCGGGGATGCGGAAACGCGGTCGCGGCCACGTGGTGAACATCGCCTCCGCCGCCAGCAAGGTCGCCCCGGCCGGCGAGGCGACCTACGCGGCGACGAAGCACGCCCTCCACGGCTACAGCACAGCCGTCCGTGCCGAACTGCGCGGCACCGGTGTGCACGTGTCCCTGGTGATGCCCGGCGTCGTGGACACCGAGCTGGCCCTGGGCACCGCGACCGGCCCCACCCGACGCCTGACGACGGATCAAGTGGCCGACGCGGTGCTCGACGTCGTGCTGCGCCCGCGGTTCGAGGTCTTCGTTCCACGCCAGATAGCCGCCCTGACCCGGCTGGCCGCGGTGCTGCCGGGCCGTGCCCGCGACGCCCTGCATCACGTCCTTGTCCCCAACCAGCTCGCCGCCCTGTCCGACCGGTCGGTCCGCGCGGCCTACGAACAGCGCACCCGCACCGCCCGCCTGCCCGAAGGATGAGCCCGTGACCACCACGCCCAAGCCGACGCCCAGCGCGAAGAAGGCCCAGGACGCCGCCGCTCCGCGTCCCATCCCCGAATTCGAAGGTGTCCACGACGTATGGCCCCGCGGTGACCGGCTGCGCGCCGTGCGCGGCGCCGCGGCCACCTACCGTGAGCGGTTCATCCAGCAGGGCCGCATCCACGCCGTCCGCAGTTTCGACATCGCCGCCGCCCCGTACCCGACCCGGTTCGGCTTCCACGGCGCCGCGCTCGCCGTCAACCCGTTCGTGAGCATTGTCAACCGGATGCTCGTCGTGCAGTTCGACGGCTTCGACGGTGAGCTGAAGACATTGGTGTGGGAGCCGACCGTCGCCGCCGGAACGGCTCAAGCGCCGTTCTACGCCCAGCTCAAGCGGCTGGCGGGGGACTTTCTCACCGAGCATGTCTTCGCCCGCTTCTACCAGGACCCGAACACCGTCCTGCCCTCCTGCGGTCTGCGACCCGAGGACGTGGACTTCGTCAGCTTCGACCACCTGCACGTCCAGGACGTGCGCATGATCATGGGAAGTACCAGCACGATTCCGGGTGAACGGGCGCCCCGTGAAGCGCTGTTCCCGCGCGCCCGGTTGTTGGTGCACCGCAGGGAGCTGGGCACCTTCGAATCGGTGCATCCGATGCAGTGGGCCTGGTACGTCGATGGAGGCATGGACGGGGTACCGGACGAGCGCGTCACCGCCTTCGACGGCGATGTCGAACTCGGTGTCGGCGTCAGCCTGCTGTGGACCCCCGGCCATACGGACGGCAACCACTCACTGGTGCTGAACACTCCCGACGGGGTGTGGGTCTCCTCCGAGAACGGCATCTCGGCCGACAACTGGCAGCCCGAGCTCTCCCGCATCCCCGGGGTGCGCCGCCACGCCGCGTTCTACGGCCATGAGGTGGTGCCCAACGCCAACACCCTGGAGGACTCTCTCGACCAGTACGACTCCATGGTCAAGGAGAAGACCCTCGCCGACCCCAGCCGGCGCGATCCGCGCTGGCTGCAGATCCTGCCCTCCTCGGAGCTGGCCCCCTTCAAGCGGCACTGGCCGGTGCTGCCCAGCTTCTTCCACGGCGGTCTGAACTACGGCGAACTGACCCCTGCCGGTGGTGGCCGATGACCGGCCCGGCCGCCCGCCGGATCGCTGCGGACGGCGTGGAGTTGGCCGCCTACCAATGGGGAGCGTCCACGGCTCCTCCGGTGGTGCTGGTCCACGGCTATCCGGACACCAGCGCCGTGTGGCGCCCGGTCGCCGAGCGCCTGGCCGACCGCTTCCACGTCACCGCCTTCGACGTGCGGGGAGCCGGTGCCTCCCACCGGCCCAGGGGACTGCGCGCCTACCGGATGTCCCGCCTGGAAGCCGACCTGGAGGCGGTTCTCGACGCCGTGAGCCCCGACCGCCCGGTGCACCTGGTCGGACACGACTGGGGATCGATCCACTCCTGGGAGTCGGTCACCGGCACCCGCCTGGCCGGGCGGATCGCCTCGTTCACCTCCATCTCCGGACCCTGCCTGGACCACGTCGGCCATTTGATCCGTGCCCGCCTTCGGCCGCGGCATCCGGATCTGCCGAAGATGCTGCGGCAGGCCGCACGGTCCTGGTACATCGCCTACTTCCATCTTCCGCTCCTGCCCGCCCTGACCTGGAGAGCACTGGGACACCGCTGGCGCACCTTCCTCACCGGCTCCCAAGGCGTGCCCGGGCACACCCCCTACCCCGCGCCGACGCTGGCCCGCGACGCCGTGTCCGGCACCGCGCTGTACCGCGCCAACATGCTGCCCCGCCTGCTGCGTCCCCGGGACCGGCCGACCACCGTCCCGATTCAACTCATCATCCCCACCCGCGACTTCTGCGTCACCCCGGTGCTGTCGTACGGAGTGGAGCACTGGACGGGCCAGATACAACGGCGCCCGATCGACGCCGGGCACTGGGTACAGCTCAGCCACCCCGAGGAGATCGCGTCCCGGATCGCGGAATTCGCCAACCGCATCGAAGACGGCTCCCGCCCCGCTCCGGACCACACCGCGCACCCGATCTGACAGCCCAACAGACCAGCAGTACTGGACGACTGCCTGACCGCCCTTTCGCACACACCGATCGCTGACGGAGGAGGAACCTGTCATGTTCCGAGCCGCACATACCCACCTGGAACGTCCGTCCGAGCCCATCGACCACCACGACCTGGTGCTACAACCCCGGGACGTCACCTTCGACTGGGGCACCACCCCGCTCCACTGGCTACCGGGTGAGCCCTTCGCGACCCACACCTTCGATGTGCTCCACCTCATGCTCCCCGAGCTCGAACGCTGGTTCGTGCGCACCTTCGAGCAGGCACTGCCACTGATCACCGATGACCGGCTGCGCGAGGACGTACGCGGCTTCATCGGCCAGGAAGCGATGCACGCCGAGGCGCACCAGGAGGTCCTGGAGCACCTGCTCACCAAGGGGCTGGACCCGGCTCCGTACACCCAGCAGTCCGAATGGATCTTCCGAAGGGTGCTCGGAGACCGGCCGGAGCTGACCCCGGCCGCCACACACGCGCACCTCCTCCAACGACTCGCCCTCATAGCGGCCTTCGAGCACTTCACCGCGTACATGGGTCACTGGATTCTCAGCAACGGGCACCTGGACCAGGCCGGCGCAGACCCCGCGATGCTCGATCTGTTCCGCTGGCACGGCGCGGAGGAGGTCGAACACCGTTCGGTCGCATTCGACCTGCTGGTGCACCTCGATCCCCGCTACCGGCGCCGAGTGGTCGGCATGCTCGTCACCACTCCGGTGCTGACCCGGCTGTGGATCCGCGGAGTCCGCTTCCTGATGAGCGCCGACCCCGAACTCGACGATCAGGTCAAGGTCCGCTTCCGCGACTACCTGACCGCGGCCCGCAAGCACCTGTTGCCCCCGCCGGTCTCGTTCACCCGCTCGGTGCTGCGCTACTTCCACCCCGGCTACCACCCGACCCAGGAGGGCTCGACCCAGCAGGCGGTCGCCTACCTGGCAACGTCCCCCGCTGCCCGAGCGGCTGCCCGATGACCCAGCAACCAGTGGGACATCGCATGGACATCGGCACACCCGCCACTCGGCCGCCGGACCTGTACGGCAGGCCGCGCGGCGACTCCTTCATGCAGAAGCTGGCGGCTTTCAGCGACCACGCGGTCACGCGCCTCGCGCGGCGCAGCACTCCTCCCAGGCGCCCGCCGGCCACCGAGATGCCCGTGATCCGGGAACTGGTGGTCGCCGCCAAGCACCAAGAAGCCGAGGATGTCGTCTCCCTGCGGCTGGCAGCATCTGACGGGGGAGTACTCCCGCCCTGGCAGCCCGGCGCCCACATCGAACTGCAGCTGCCCTCCGGCCGCAAGCGGCAGTACTCTCTGTGCGGCGACCCCGCCGACCGGTACCGGTACCGCATCGCGGTGCGCCGCATCGCCAACGGCCAAGGCGGTTCGGCCGAGGTACACGACGCCCTCTCAGACGGAATGCGGGTCGCCATCACCGGGCCCCGAAACGCCTTCCCCTTCGCCGCCGAAACGTCCATCCTGCTCATCGCAGGCGGCATCGGAATCACCCCGATCCTGCCGATGGCCCGGGAAGCCGCCCGACGCGGGCTTGACTGGAGGCTCGTGCACACCGGCCGCAGCCGCAGCTCGATGCCCTTCGCGGCAGAGCTGGCCGAACTCGCAGCCGCAGCCGCAGCCCCTGGCCGGGTCTCCATCCGTCCTGACGACGAGTCCGGCGCGCCCGAAGCAGCCGATCTACTGAGCTTGAGCCCGGCGACGGGTGCGGTGTACTGCTGCGGGCCCGCACCCATGATCGACGGCGTTCGGCGCGCGTTCGGTGACAGCCGCGCGTCCGCCCTGCACTTCGAGCGTTTCGCCCCGGCCCCGATCACGGACGGCCATCCCTTCGAACTCCAACTGGGCGACACCGGACGGGTTCTGCCAGTGCCGTACGACCGCTCCGCCCTGGATGTTCTCCACGAGGCCCTGCCGGACCTGCCGTTCTCCTGCCGCCAGGGGTTCTGCGGCACCTGCCGGGTACGGGTGGCCCATGGCCATGTCGATCACCGTGACCGTCGGCTCACGGCCACCGAACGTGCGGCCGGCGCCATGCTGCCCTGCGTCTCGCGTGCACCGGAAGGAGAGCGGTTGGTGCTGGAGGTGTGAGCGATGGCCGAGCGCCCGTAGAGCGCGGCCGTCGCCGCGAGGAACCTCAACGGCAGGGTTGACACCCGACCCATGGCGCGACGCACTGCCTGGACGATGAGACGGTCCATCCGGGACACCGGCCAGATCCAGCGGCAAGTCGAGCCATCAGGCCGGCCACCGGGCGCAGCGCGAACGGTTGACGGGACATCACTTGGCTGATCTTCACCCCCATCTCCGACGCTTCCCGCGCCGGTGTCGCGGATCAGCCGGCGTGGCCGGCCGCTGCGACAGCCCCGGCAGTGCGCGGTGCTGACGCGAGGGCGACTTGGAGGTGTGGGAGCTGATCCGGCCGGTCATCACGTCCTGGAAGGGACAGCACCGCTCGGTCAGCGGTCATGAGGGCCGGTACGAGATGCGAGAGATCGTCGACGCGATCCTGTACCAAGCCCGGGTGGGCCGCCAATGGCGCTACCTGCCGCACTACTTCCCGCCGTACACCGCCGTGTACTACTACTTCGGCAAATGGCGCGACGACGGCACCGACTAGGTGATCCACGACCTGCTGCGCTGGCAGGTGCGCGAGAGCCGCGGCCGCCGTGAGGACCCGTCCGCGATCGTGATGGACACCCAGACCGTGCACGCCTCCGTCAACGCGCCCAAGGCCACGACGGGGCTGGATCCGGGCAAGAAGAGCCGGGGCCGCAAGCGGGGCATCACCACCGACATCCTGGGCCTGCTCATCGCGGTGATCGTGGTTCCGGCGAGCGTGCACGACAACGCCATCGGCATCACGCTGCTGGACCAGGTCGCCGCGGACAACCCGTCCGTGACCAAGGGCTGGGTGAACGCCGGTTTCAAGAACGCGGTAATCGACCACGGCGCCGCCCTGGGCATCGACATCGAGATGGTGCAGCGCGATCCGCACACGAAGGACTTCGCGCCGGCGCCGAAGCGGTGGATCGTCGAGCAGACCTTGTGCGCCACGAGGCGCTCTGTTTGTATCCCCGGTTCAGCCGGGAGGAACTCGGAAGGAGGTTCCTGGGTCCGATGACTTACCTGGATCCGAAAGGTGAAGGGGACAAAAGCATGTCAGAAAACCAGTGACCGGGCCCAGTTGTCAGGGACAGGGTACTGGGTGGCCCGCGCGATATGGCGAAGACTGGATTGGGTCAAGCCCAATTCTCCAAAAGATGCAAGTTCCCATCCGCAGGAAAGACAACTGAAACCGGCGCCGTGCTCTGCTCCGGCTTCGTATGGTGTGGTCGGAGCAACTTCCGGAGTGCGGAGCGATGCCCAGCGAGGGCATTCAAGGAGATGAGTGGGACGCCTAACTCGCGCTAGAACGAACAAGCAGAAACGAACGTGGGATCGCCTACGGGATGCGAGTCCTAGGGCGACGGAGGCCCCGTAGTAGTCGCCGGATTAACGCCCGGCCGAGGCAGGCGGGAAAGCCGTCCGCAGGGCGAAGTTGCGCCGTCTAACTCGGCGTTGGATCACTCTTTCAGAGAGTGGAGGTTCGGAAGGAGGAGCCTCTGGACCACCCGCCTTACCTGGACGCGAAAGCGCGAGGGAACAACAGCATGGCGGGAAAGCGTGAAGCGCTGCGAAGGCGTTTAAGGTGCTGTAGCGCAAGGTCCGTGTGATATGGCGAAGACCAGACTGTTTGAAGCCCAGTTCCCAGTGATGGAAAGAGGAATTCGGGATTGCCTAAGGGGCGAGAGCCCTAGCCTCGATCTTTCGTGACGGTCCGTCGACGTAGTCGGTGGACCGTTGCGCTTTCTGTGGCTGACGGTGGGCAGGGCGCGGGCCCGGGTGTCGTCTCGGGTGGACGCCGGGTTCCACTGCTCCGGTATGGATTGGGTTTCTCGCAGGAGCGGGAAGGTTGCTGGTCAGCCGGGGTTCGGCAGGAGCGCAAGACGTTCAAGGGCGGTGGTGACCTCACCGGTCCATGGCCAGTGGCGGGCGAGGCGGAGGATGCGGCGCCGGCCGGTGGTAACGAGTTGCCCGGCTGCGGAGAACAGGCGGAACCGTAGACGGCGGGGCTCCCAGAGGCGGGCCTGGCCGGTCAGGGCGAGCATGGGCATCCAGGCCAGCAGGTCGAGAGCGATCTGGACGATCTCGAGCCAGACCTTGTTCTGCGCGGTGTCGTGCAGGGGCAGGTTGCGCAGGCCGGTCGCGCGGGCGGCCCGGATCCGGTCTTCGGCCCGGGCCCGCAGGCGGTGACGGCGCTCAAGCTGGGCGATCGGAAGGTCGGCGGTGCTGGTGGCAAAGCATGTGACCCGCATGCCATCCGCGTCGGTGATCCTCAACTGGGCACCGGGATGCGGCCGTTCCTTGCGAACGATCAGCCGCATGCCCTTCGGCCAGCCCTCAAGGATGTCACCGGCGAGTTCGGCGACCCACGCCCCGTCGCGGACCTCGCCGCCGGTCTCGACGGCCGGGGTCCAGGCCGATGCCGGGATCTTCAGGACGTGCTGGTGGATGGCCCCCGTGATCACCATGCCAACGGAGTAGGACAGCCAGCGCCCGCGCCGGGCGAGCCAGGCCACGAACTCGTGGGTGCCGCCCGCGGAGTCACAGCGGATGAGGGTTTGCCGCCCGCGCCGGTACTTCTTGGGCAGTTGGGCGAGGGCGAGGCGGGCGGCCTCGATGTGGTCGGCGGCAGTGTTCGAGCCCGCGTTCCCGGGTCGGAGCAGAGCGGCGACGGGTTCGCCGGTCCCGCCCGGCCCGTGGTCGACGAACCCCATCAGCGGGTGGTGACCGTAGGTCTTCTTCCAAGTCGCAGCGGCATCCTGTTTGTCGGAGTGGGAGATGACCAGGACTCCGTCCAGGTCCACGATCACCTGCCCACCGGTGTCCGGTGCCCGATTGCCGGCCAACGTCCAGGCGCGTTGGCGCACTTCAGATCGCGCGGTGCGGATGGTGGCCAGTGCTTCCTCGCCCGCGGTGGCGAGGCTGTCGATCAGACGGGAGACCGTCGGGTCGGAGGCGACCGGCCCGAACACGGCTGGCTCGGCCCGCAGCATCGCGATGTCGGCGAGGCAGTCCCCACCGAGCGCGACCGCCAAAGCGAGGTCCACGAGGATCTTGCCCGGGTCGTGGATGGCCCGCGGTTTCCGCCAGGGAGCGAGTGCTGCGGATATGGCCTGGTCGAGGCCGGCTTTACGGGCCGTTTCGACCAGCAGGACCGAACCGGCCTGCGAGACCACGGCCCGGCCGCCATCCCGGACAAAGATATGCGGATAGGACCCGATAGGCTTCTTCACCTGGAAAGTGCCTCCGGCAGGGGCGGGAACAAGGACCTTAGCAATCCTCATTCTCGCTGGTCAGAGGCACTTTCTGCTTGCCTGATCACCTGCCGGACAGCACGCTTCATGAAAGCGCGAGGCTAAGGTGACGGAGTGTCAATAGTAGTCGTGAGAGTAACGCCCCACCAAGGAGAGCGGGCGCGTCCGGTCCGCAGGGCCTTGGCAAGTTCGCGACGGAGTTTCGCCCCGGCCCTGGACGTAGAGAGCCTGGTAGACCGTCTCGTGGGTCACGTGCATCTCCGACCGGTCGGGGAACTTTCTGTGCAGAGCGTGACAGATCTGCTCGGGGCTCCACCGCCGGGCATCGGCGCGGGCCTGTGCGGCGTGCGGCCGGTAGTGCCACTGGCCACGGGGGCCGACGGTGCGGTTGCGGCGGATCTCCCGGCTGATGGTCGACGGGCTGCGGCCCAGCTCGGCTGCGATGGCCCGGATGGGGGCCTTCTCCTGCAGCCGGTCGGCTATGTGTATGCGCTCGTCCTCGCGCAGGTACCGCGACGAGGTGGACCGTGGCGTCCGCGGGGATAGCGCGGGCGCCACGGTCCGGTTGGGACTCGTCCTGCCGTTCCGCCATTCACGGCCGGTCCTCAGGTTGATCCCTACGACCTGGCAGGCTTCCTTGTTCGAGTACCCCAACTGCATGAGGCGGAAGTATTCCTCCCGCTCACGCTGCAGCCTCTCGGGCCCCTGAGCCTTGCGGACCTTGCGGACCTCGAAGTCCATCGCACCCCTTGAGCTGGGGTGTTGCGACGACCACTAGAACTCGAGCTGGCGGGGTGTGGTGTCAGCGGCTGAAGACGCGTTCGCCCTTGTCGCGGTGGGTGGTGTGCAGTTCCCAGTAGACCGGGGAGATCTCCTCGGGCTGGGCTGTCGGGAAGCCGGGGACGACCGACATGCCGATGGACACGTCGATGCCGACGTGGGCGGCCTGGATGCCGCTGTCGGCCAGCTCCTTGTGCAGGTTGACGGCCCAGTTGCGCAGGGCCGCGGCGGCGGCATTGACGTTGCCGACTTGAGGCACCGGGTCGATGGATCCGGCGCCGGTGGTGAACAGCAGGGTGCCGGCGCTGGCATGGCGCATCGCGGGCAGCACCGCATGGGTGGCGGCGATGGCCCCGTAGAGCTGGAAGTCCATCTCGTGCTGCACGTCCGCGGGTGCGGTTGCACTGGGCAGGGTCAGGACGGTCGAGTCGAATCCGCCGACCGGGGAGTACTCCAGCACGTCGATGCCGCCGAAATGCGTGGAGGCATCGCGCAGCGCCGCGGTGAGCGCGTCGCGGTCGAGGACGTCGGCGGGGAAGGCGGCGGCGGTGATGCCGTCAGCGGCCAGTTGGGCGACGAGGCCGTCGAGCTTGGCGCGGTTGCGGGAGACCAGGGCGACGCTGTGGCCGTGGGAGCCGAAGGTGCGGGCGATGGCGAGGCCCAGCTGGGGGCCGGCGCCGACGATGGCGATGGTGGGCATGGGAAGCCTTCCATGGAGTGGGGTGGATAGGGCTATCCACTTTCTGATCCGGAAAGCCCTATCCGGTTCGCTGGTCGAGCGTAGCACGGGAATCGGATAGGGCTTTCCGGTTTGCTATGGTGGTCGGCATGACCCCTCGGGACCAGCACACTGGCGGCACCGGCAGCACGGCCGGCCCCGCCGCTCAGCCGCTGCGCAGTGACGCGGAGCGCAATCGGGCGCGGATCATCGCTGCGGCGCGCACGGTGTTCGGCCGCGACGGGCTGAGCGCGTCGATGGCCTCGGTCGCACGGGAGGCCGGGGTGGGGATCGCCACGATATTCCGCCGCTTCCCCACCAAGGAGGAACTGGTCGCGGCTGTCTTCGCGGACCGGATGGACGCCTATGTGCGAGCCACCGCCGAGGCACTGGCCGAGCCCGACCCGTGGCGCGGCTTCAGCGGCTACATCGAGACGGTCTGCGCGATGCAGGCGGCCGACCGCGGCTTCGCCGATGTCCTGACGATGAGTCTGCCCGGGGCCGAGGCCCTGGAGGCGTGTCGCGCCGAGGCGTACCAGGGCTTCCTGGAGCTCATCGCCCGCGCCAAGGACAGCGGAGACCTGCGTGAGGACTTCACCAGCCGGGACCTGGTCCTGCTGCTGATGGCCAACGCCGGCGTCCTGAGCGCCACCGGTGAGGACGCGCCCGATGCCTGGCGCCGCCCGGTCGCGTGGATGATCCAGTCCTTCAAAGCGCCCGCCCGCGGCCCGCTGCCAGACCCGCCGGAGGACGCCGCCCTGTATCAGGCCATGCGCCGCGCCAGCCTGGGCCCCACCTCAACCGAAACCGGAAAGGGGCACTGACCCCCGGTCGGCGGTCAGTCGAGCCGAACCCCTGTGCGCTCTTCCAGGGCGTGCAGGAGCCGGTCCTGGAACTTGGGCTCGCGCGCGGCGGGGTGCGGGTCCTGGGTGCGCTGGTGGTACCAGTAGCCGCCGGTGGGCGGCGTGATGTCGTCGTGGGTGGCCAGCCAGACCTGGGTCTGGTGGCCGGCGGCGAGGTCGTCGGTCGCGCCGGGGCCGCCCATCCGGGTGGGCACCCAACCCGGATCGACGGCCTGGGCGGCTGTCTTCTCCCACCGGTCGGCGACAGCCATGGCCAAGGTGGTCACCCACAGCTTGCTGTCGCTGTAGGAGGCCGTGCCGTCCGCCAACCGCGCAAGGCTGGTGGAACCGCCCCGATGCATGGAGCTGCTCAGGTAGATGAGTCGGGACGGCTTGTCCATCAGGGCCGTCAGTAGGTAGGGCGCGATCACGTTGACGGTGGCCGCTTCGGGGGTGTGCATGGTGCCGGCGTTGTGGATGACCGTGTCGAAGCGGCCGAACGCGGCGGTCTGACGAACGAGGCCGGGGACCTCGCCGGTCTCGGCCAGATCCCCGGTCACCACGCCCGCCCACCGACCCCCTCCCGCCGGCGCGGTGACGCGTGCCGGGGTGCGGGCGTGGACGACCACGTCGTGCCCCTCCTCGGCCAGCGCGGTCGCCGTCGTATAGCCGAGCCCGCTGGAGGCTCCCGTTACCAAGATCAGGACCATGTGGTCGGCTTCTCCGTCCTTTAGGTGGTGGGAGGGCGAGAGCGGGGCTGTCGGCCCGGTACTCAGAGGGTAAGCAGGACCTTCGTCGCGCGACGCTCGTCCATCGCCTTGTAGCCCTCCGGAGCCTGCTCCAGGGGGAGGGTGAGGTCGAAGACCTTGCCGGGGTCGATCTTCTTGTCCCAGATGAGCTGGATCAGCTCAGGGAGGAAGCGGCGCACGGGGGCGGGGCCACCGAGGGTGTGGATACCGGCGAAGAACAGCTGGATGCCGGGAATCTGGACGTCGTAGTTGACGCCCACGTAGCCCAGGTGGCCGCCGCCGCGGGTGGCGCCGACGGCCTGCATGAACGATTCCTGCGTGCCGACCGCCTCGACGACCGAGTGGGCGCCGAGGCCGCCGGTGAGTTCCCTGATCTTGGCGATGCCTTCCTCGCCGCGCTCCTCCACGATGTCGGTCGCGCCGTAGTAGCGGGCCAGCTTCTGCCGCTCCGGGTGGCGGGACATGGCGATGATCCGCTCCGCGCCGAGCTGTTTGGCGGCCAGGACTGCCATCAGGCCGACCGCGCCGTCGCCGACGACCGCGACGGTCTTGCCGGGCCCGGCCTCGGCGGCGACGGCCGCGTACCAGCCGGTGCCCAGCACGTCGGAGGCGGCCAGCAGGGCGGGGATCAGCTCCGGGTCGGGTTGTCCGGGCGTGGCCACCAGGGTGCCGTCGGCCAGCGGGATGCGGGCCTTCTCGGCCTGGGTGCCGATGCCCGCGTGGACGAACTCGGCGTGCACACACTTGGACTGGAACCCGGCCTGACAGATCTCGCAGGTGTTGTCGGAGATGACGAACGACCCGACCACGAAGTCCCCGGGCTTGACGGTCTTCACCTCCGCGCCGACCTCCTCAACCACGCCCACGTACTCGTGGCCCATGAGCGTGTGGTCGACGGGTTCGATACCACGGTACGGCCACAGGTCCGAGCCGCAGATGCACGTCGCGGTCAGCTTCACGATCGCGTCGGTGGGCTCGATGATCTTCGGATCCTCGCGCTCCTCCACACGGACGTCGCCGGCGGTGTACATCACTACTCCACGCATCGTGGATCTCCTTGCTTTCATCGTGCGGGCGCCTGAAGGCACCGGTTCGTGTTCAGGAAGGCACGGCGCTGCCGCGACTTCCTCGGTTTGGAGGGCTCATGCGGTCGAGCCCGCTCAAAGGGCCGAAGTGTCCGGTCCCGGGTCCGGCATCATCACCGCCGAGCGACGGCGCTGGGTGAGTGCGATGGCGATCGTGGGGATCAGTGTGAGAGCCCCGATGGCGGCGCCGACGGCGGCGGGACCGGTGGCCCGCAGGGGTGACTCCAGAGCGAGGCCCGCGAACCAGGAGCCGACGGCCGTGCCGAGATTGAATGCCGAGACGGTGAGGGCGGAGCCCAGAGTGGGGGCCCGGCCTGCGAAGCGGACGCCGAGGGAGATCAGTACCGGGTTGGCGCCGAGTCCGAACAGCCCCAGCAGGGCGACCAGTACGATTGTGGGCGCGGCGGACCGGGACAGCAGGCACAGCGCCAGGAGCAGGATCATGGTTGTCGCAGCGGCAGCGATGGTCGTCGTGTGCGGACGATGGTCTCCCAGGCGGCCGCCCACGAGAAAACCCGCCACGGCACCGACGCCGAATCCGACCAGGACCAGCGGCACAAGGCCGGAGGCCAGCCCCGCCCGGTCGGTCAGCAGCGGCGAAATGTAGGAGTACGTCGACAGCACGCCGCCCGTCGTGGTCGCGCAGGCCGCGAGGACCAGCCACATCAGGCCCGAGCGCAGAGCGGACAGCTCGGAGCGGATCGACACCGCCGCGTGACTCACTTCGTCGGGCGCGACGTGGCGGGCGATGAGCACCATGGCGGCTGCCCCCAGGGCCGCGAGCGCCCAGAACGGGCCCCGCCAGCCCATGACCTGTCCGGCGAAAGCGCCCAGCGGCACGCCGACGACGTTGGCGAGCATCGCGCCGGCGCCCACGACGCCCAGGGCGCGGGAACTCGAGGCGGGGCCTGCAGCACGGGCGGCTACTACGTTGGCCACCGCCCAGAACGCGCCGGTCGCCAACGCGGTCAGGAACCGCGCGGCCAGCAACAGCGAGAAGCTGGATCCGACGGCGACGATGACGTGCCCGGCCGCGAAGACCCCCAGCGCCAGGATCAGTGTCAGCCTCCGGGGAAGCCGCAACGTCAGCATCGCCATCAGCGGCGCACCGACGATCATCCCAACCGCGAAGACAGTGATCAACAGACCGGCCTGGGCCACGCTGATCTGCACGTCACCGGCAATCTCCGGCAACAGGCCCGCCACCACGAACTCAGTCGTGCCCATCAAGAACGTGCCCAGTGCCAGGATGTGGACGACGAGCGGAAGCCGGGTGGGCGGCTGCCCAGGGTCAGTGCCCTGCAGGGCGTCGGGGGCGTGGAGGGTGTCTCCTCGCGTCGTCATGCTTCATCTCCGCAGCGGGTCGAAATCGGGGGCGCATCCCACGAAACCGCTTCTGCCTCAGGCGCGGGAGGCCGGGTTTATAGGGGGTACAAGCTCAACCCCCCTCCCTCAGCGGCTCGCGCCGTAGCGTTGAGGGCATGGAACGCCTCCCCGACCGCCGCGCCGACATCCGTGACTTCCTCGCCACCCGGCGCGCCAAGATCACACCGGAGCAGGTCGGGCTGCCCACCAGCGGCCGACGCCGGGTTTCGGGGCTGCGGCGCGAGGAGGTCGCCGTCCTCGCCGGCGTGAGCACCGAGTGGTACACGCGTCTGGAGAAGGGCCACATCAACGGAGTATCCGAAGACGTCCTCGACGCGGTCGCCGGTGCGCTGCAGCTGGACGACGACGAACGCACCTACCTGTTCGACCTGGCCCGGGCAGCCCAGCCGTCCAGCCGCACCCCCCGCCGCCGCAAGGCCGTCGACGTGCCGCCCCGCGTCCAGTGGCTGCTCGACTCCATGACACTGTCCGCGGCCCTCGTCACCAACGGCCGCCTCGACATCGTCGCCGCCAACGCACTGGCCCGCGCCCTGTTCGCGCCACTGTTCGACAGCGAGACCACCGATGCTCGAGGCCGGCCGAACTTCGCCCGGTACTGGTTCCTCGACCGCGGGGCACCCGACTTCGTCGCCGACTGGGACGGCGCCCTTGGCGCCACCGTCGCCCTGCTGCGTGCCGAGGCGGGGCGCTACCCGCACGACAAAGCGCTGCGCGAACTGATCGGTGAACTGTGCACGATGAGCGCCGAGTTCCGCACTCTTTGGGCCGACCACGACGTGCGAATCCACCACGGTGGGGTCAAACAGTTCCAGCACCCTGACGCCAGGCCTCTCGAACTCGTCTACCAGCCTCTGGACCTGCCCATTTCTCCACGCGAGGTCCACTCGCTGACCATCTACACGGCCGAGCCAGGCACCCCTGACGAGGACCGGCTCAAGCTCCTCGCAAGCTGGGCAGCGACCAAGTCCAAGGAGATAAGCCCTACCGGTGACCGGGACTCTTGAACCCCGGATGTCGCCTAGAACTTCACAGCAGCGAAGCCGATGTGAGCGGGCAGACAAGACACCCAGGGCCATCAGCTCAGCAGCGGCCGCTGCTGAGCTGATGGCGGCCGGTGGCTGACGAGGCGCGCTGCTAGTACTCCAGCCGTAGTTCGTGATCTTCATTCCTGAGTGGCTTGTCGTCGGTAGTGGCTGGCTTGGGATCGGGCCTGGTGGCGGCGTCGCCAGTTCGACCAACCGAGCCGGTGGGCTGTGTCGTGGACGGGTCGGACGACGAGGGTGATGAACAGGCGCTGGATCTCGTTGCAGGTGAGCGGAATGAGGGCATCGGGTGCGGGGCGGGTGTGCTCGTCTGCGCGGACGACGGCGAGGAAAGCGTGCGCGAGCATGGCGAGGGTGACCCAGCGGGACCAGGAGGTATAGCGGCGGACCTGGTGCTCGTCGAGTGCGGCCAGGCCCTTGCCCGACTGGAAGAACTCCTCCACCCGCCATCTTGATCCGGCGACTTTGACCAGCACGGTCAGCGGCACGGACGCGGGCGAGTAGCAGCGGTAGTAGGCGAGTTCGCCGGTGCTGCGGTTACGGCGGATCAGTAGCTGACGACTCCCGGGGCGGGGGTCGGGGAGGTCGATGACTGCCCAGTTGTAGACGCGGTGGCCCTTGGCCCCGGCCCCTGCGGAGAGCTTCTGCCAGGCCCGCTTGGGCACCTTCTTGGCCAAGATGTCCGCACGGAACTTCCCCGCACCGGTGGTGACTTCGTGCGAGCAGGCCACCGCGAGGACGTAGCCGGTGCCGCGTTCCTCCAGTGCGGTTCGCAGCTTCGGGTTGCCGCCGTAGACCTCGTCGCCGGCAACCCATGCGGCCTGGTGGCCGGCGTCCAGGAACCGGGCGACCATACGCGCGGCCAGCTCCGGCTTGGTGGCGAAGGTGGTTTCCTCGGCAAGGCCCACGGCGCGGCAACGGTCGGGGGCGGAGGTCCAGGAGCGCGGAACGTAGAGTTCCCGGTCCACTGCGGCGTGGCCGCGCTTGCCTGCGTAAACCAGGTAGACGGCGACTTGGGAGTTCTCGATCCGGCCGGGGGCCCGTATTTCAATAACTGTCAGCGACGGCTTTCCGCGGGGGTTGTTCGGGCGTGTAGCTGTTCCAATGTGCGGGCGGGTGATCCGGGTATCGGTGTGACGAGGATCCGGTGCATGTCCAGGAGCCGTTTTGCGTCCTGGTACTGGATGGACAGGTTGGTGCGGTTGACGCCCAGTAGTTGGGCCAGGAACGTCATGGTCACCGCTCTGCGGCGGCGGAGGATGGCTGCCAGGAGCCGGTGGGTGTGGTCCACGCTGCTGGTCTGTGGGTGGCGGTAGCTGCGCGGGCGGTGGAAGCGTCGCTGGAATGCTGCCTCGGCCAAGGCGTCCCAGAAAGGCTCCGAGAGCGCCACCAAATACTCGAAGGCGGTTCGTGACATGCCGGTCAGGGCCGGATCCGTGAGCATCGCGGTCAGGGCCGGGTCGGTCCGGTGTGTCGTTGCCGGCGCGTCTGGCGCTCGCGGTGGGACGGGAGACAGTGTGTAGTTCCAGTCACCGTGGAAGGTGTTGGGTGTGATCCGAAGGGCGTGGAACTCGGCGGGTGTGACGCTGATGCCGAGGTCGTAGCTGCCTGTGTCCAGTTCGGCCCCGATGGTCAGGCCGGTCTTGGTTGTTGTGGCGGCGATGGTCTCGAGGACGACCTGGTAGCTGGTCAGCGGCCGCCCCCGCCAGTTCGCGGTGATGTGACAAAACATCCGGTGCTCTATCTTGTTCCACTTCGAAGTCCCCGGCGGTAGGTGACAGACCGTGATCTCCAGGCCGCTCTCTCGTGCGAACGTGGCAAGGTTGCTATTCCAGGTCCAGCGGCGGGGGTCGTTGGAGCCGCCGGAGTCGGCGGTGATCAGGAGCCGGGTGGCATTCGGGTGGTCCACCCGTCCGCGGTGTTGCCACCAGCGTCGGATGGACTCCACCGCGAACTCGGCGGTGTCGTGGTCGGTGCCGACGTTGACCCATCCGCTGTTGTTGGCAATGTCGTAGATCCCGTAGGGGATCGCCATCGGCTGGTCATTGGTGGTGAACGTGTGGCAGTCCACCTTGATCGCGTTCTTGCCCGGCCGCCAGGTGCGACCGGGCCGGTCCCGGTTGCCGAGCCATTCCTTGGCCTTGGTGTCGACGCTGATCACCGGCTGGGCATCGTTGAGGAACGCGGCGGCGGTGGCATTCAGGTGGGTGAACTGAGCATCGCGGTCCGGATGGCTGATGCCCTCTGTTGTCTTCGCGGTTCCCTGCAGGCTGTAGCCCAGGGTGTGCAGCAGGTGTCCGACGGTTGAAGCGCTGATCGGGTGGCCCTGTGTGGTGAGGGTCGAGGCCAGAGCCCGTAACGACAGCGTGGTCCACCGCAACGGGGAGACGGGGTCGCCTCGGGTGTGCGGCTCGATCAGCGACTCCAGCGCGGGCAGCAGACCAGGGTCGGTGTCTGTCAGCCGCTTGCGGCCCGCACCTGGAGCCCGGACCCGCAGGGTCGGTGAGGAGCAACCGGCCAACTCGGCCATGCCTCGCCTGATGGTTGCAGTGCTGGTGCCGGAGGCGGCGGCGACCCGGACGATCCCGCCGCGGCCGAGGGCCGTCGCCTCACTGGCCAGGTACAACCGACGGCGGCGCTCATCGAAGTGCGGCAGGATCTGATCGAACTTGGCCCACAGAGCACGAGCGGCAACGCGGCCTGACAGACACGGGGTCATATCTCAGACTCCCACCAACACCCCTCTGCCGAGCACTTATTGAAATACGGGCCCCGGCAGTACCGGTGTATTGGCGCTGGACGCCGACCGTGCCAGTGCCCTTCTTCACATCGCCGGTCTCGTCGACGACCAGCACCGCCCGGTCGTCGTGCAGGTGCTCCACCACGTAGCCGCACACATCGTCGCGGACCTGATCGGCATCCCACTTGGCCCTGCCCAACAGGTGCTGCATGCCGTCCGGAGTGGTCTCGCCGGCCCACTCGGCGATGGTCCAGCAGTTCTTGCGCGGCAGGTCGGCCAATAGACCGAGCACCAACCGCGCCGCCCTGCGACGGGGTTCGACCCGGGCGAAGCGCCCCGCGATCCGGCCCATCAGGCCCTCGAACGCGTCCCGCCAACGGGCGGGTTCTATGCTGTGACCCGCGGCCACCGTCTCTTCGTCAGTCCACACAACTCACGATGATCAACGGTGGCCGCACCCGTCTCCACAACGCGTCAGGGTCGCGCAGTTCCGCCTGCCGTCCTGAGTCAGGAGGACATGTGCAACGTGGCGAAGTCTGGTGGGTGGAGTTCGACGAGCGGCGGCTGGTCGTACTGCTGGCGGCAGACGACACGTCCAGGATCCGGGCGATGCAGGTCGTCACTCCTGCGGGCGTCGACATCAGCGGTCTGGGCGTCGAAGTGCAAGTAGGTGCCATGGAAGGACTGCCCTTTGAAGGCGTGCTGCGGTTCGCGTTCCCGCCCCCGGGCTTTACCCCCTGCACGTGGCTGACCACCGTGTCCCAGGACGACCTGATCGAGCGGGCGGGCGTCCTGTCCTCCGCGAAGCTCAGCGAGATTGAGGACGCCCTCCGTCTCGGCGAACAGGCGAAGGAACGGACCCCGGCGACAACCGCGAAGCTCAGCGAGATAAGGGACGCCCTCCGTCTCGGTGAACTCGGGTAGGCGGAGAGGCGCCACTCACCATCGAGATCACGATCTACGGCTGGAGTACTAGGAGACTGTCCATGAGAGGGCTGCATCAGTTCCGGTGTGGACGCTACGGGCGACGTTGCTGGGGATCTCCTCCTCGCGCACAGCGTGTTTCATGGCCGCGCTGTCGCCTGTCTCTCCGACCCTTCCTGTCGATCCGGCCATCCCGTGGCCGTCGAGCATCCGGACGAATGTCCGTGGCCGGAACTGGGCGGCCCGCGATCGGTATGCAGAATGCACCCGGCGGCCTTCTCACGTCGGGCAACGGCGTTGTCCAGGGCCGTCACGGCGAGGCCGGACTTCATCCGCGCGTCGATGTAGTAACCGACGATCCTCCTGCGGAAGACGTCCTTGATCGCATAGAGATACAACTTCCCTTTCCCGGTGGCGTGTTCGGTGATGTCGGCGAGCCACAGGCGGTTCGGGCCATCTGCGGTGAAGTCACGGCGGACCATGTCGTCGTGTACCGGCGGACCGGCCTTCTTGGTCCTGCCGCGTCTTTTCCCGAACACGCTCCACCAGCGGTTGTCCCGGCAGATCCGCCACGCGGTCCGGTGGCCATGACCGACCTCGCGTCGCGGGCTTCATCGGCCAGGAAGCGGTAGCCGAACTCCGGATCCTCACGATGGGCGTCGAACAACACGTTCGCGCGGTAAGCCTCCTTTAGTACGGCATCGGTCACCGGCCGGTCGAGCCAGCGGTATGAGGGCCGTCTGGCGTGCTGGGGTTCCCGGCACGTGATCGTGACGGGAACCCCGTCCACGGCCGGCTCCCTCACGAGCGGGTAGAGCTTTTTCCTGGCAGATGCGCTTGCGACAGGTAGTCGCGGTCCGGCACAGGACCTCGTTCTCCTGCTTCAGCAGCTTGATCCGCTGATGCGCGGTCCGTAGTTCCGCGTTCCTGTTGACGAGCAGATCTGCAGCAGCTCACGCGTCATTGTTGTCTCTCTGTTGCGCGCACTCTCTGTCGTCAGTGGGCGCCAGCCGACGAAAGATCCCGGCCGACGGTCAGGTTTGAACAGCCTCGGTGCTCTCCGTGACAGGGGCAGTCCTTGCCACCGACGAGTTCCCGGCCACCGCGGCGGGGTACCGCGATCTGCTGAAGTGGGCCAGGAAGTCGGGAGCCGTGAGGCGGGCCCGGGTGGAGGGACCCGGCTCCTATGGGGCGTCCCTGTCCCGCCATCTGCTGGCCCAGGGCGTGGACGTGTTTGACGTGAACTGGATGGACTGGGCGGATCGTCGGCGGCGCGGCAAGTCGGATCCACTCGATGCCCAGAATGCGGCGCGAGCCGTGTTGAGCGGGCGGGCCCGCGCCCGGGCCAAAACGGGCGACGGGCCGGTGCAGGTCGCGAGAATGTACAAACTCACGAAGGCGTCGGCGGTCAAAGCCCGCACCCAGGCCATCAACCAGCTCAAGGCCGTACTCGTCACTGCGGACCCCGTCTTGCGGGAGGAACTGGCCGGACTGGGCAATGCCGAACTCTTCCGTACCTGCGCACAGTTCACCGATGCGCGTGGTCACGAGGAGGTCGGCGCGGAGCCGGTGATGCAGGCCACCCGGATCACGCTGGGCCTGCTGGCTCACCGGATCGGCCAGCTCTCCGAGGAGATCCGGGACGTGGAGGCTCGTCTTGCCCGGCTCGTGGAATGCCATGCCCCGCAGCTTCTCGAGGTGGTGGGGATCGGCCCGGACACGGCGGTCACGTTGCTGATCACGGTGGGGGACAACCCGGAACGGCTGGACAGTGAGGCGTCGTTCGCCGCGCTGTGCGGGGTCAGCCCTGTCGAGCGCTCCTCGGGACGCCGGCAGTTCCGTCGCCTCAACCGCGGCGGCGACCGGCAGGCCAACGCCGCGCTCCACCGCATCGTGTTCACCCGCCTGCGGGTCGACCCGCGCACCCAGGACTACTACGAGCGCCGCGTCAAGGAGGGCAAGACCCGGCGCGAAATCGTCCGCTGCCTCAAACGCTACGCGGCCCGGGAGGTCTTCCACCTGGTCAAACAGCTACAGCCAGGACCCCGCTCATAGGGGCTGTCGTGACAGATGAGAGGGTCGGGCGGGTGAGTGAGTCACCGATGAATACCCTGCAATACCGCTTTGACGGGCCAGAAGACGCCCCTGTCCTGATCTTGGGTCCCTCACTGGGTACCACATGGCACATGTGGGACCGGCAGGTCCCGGAGCTCGCGAAGACCTGGCGGGTCTTCCGGTTCGACCTGCCGGGACACGGCGGAGCGCCCGCGTATCCGTCGGGTTCCGTCGGCGAACTCGCCGGGCGGCTGCTGGCCACGCTCGACGGGCTCGGAGTGCAGCGGTTCGGATACGCGGGCTGCGCGTTCAGCGGGGCCCTCGGGATCGAGCTGGCCCTGCGCCATCCGGAGCGGATCGCCTCGCTCGCGCTGATCGCCGCCTCACCGCGGTTCGGTACGGCCGACGAGTTCCGGCAGCGCGGTGTGATCGTGCGCACGAACGGGCTCGACCCGATCGCGCGTACGTCGCCCGAGCGCTGGTTCACGGGAGGGTTCGCCGCGGCCCAGCCCGCGATCACCGAGTGGGCCGTGCAGATGGTGCGCACCACCGACCCCGGCTGCTACATCGCGGCCTGCGAGGCGCTCGCCGCGTTCGACGTACGCGCCGAACTCGGCCGGATCGGCGTGCCGACCCTCGTCCTCGTCGGCTCCGACGACCAGGTCACCGGGCCGGCCGAGGCGCGCACGCTGGTCGCCGGGATACCGGACGCCCGGCTCGCGGTGGTGCCCGGAGCCTCGCACCTGGTCCCCGTGGAGCAGCCCGCCGCGGTTACGGACCTTCTCGTACGGCACTTCTCCACCGCCTGGCAGCCCGCCTTCGACTCGACCACCGGCCAGATGGCGATCCCCGCGGCGCCGCTGAAGCCGGTGCTGGCCGCGCCCCCGCCGGTCGCACCCCTCGCCGAGATCGCCCCGCCCGTTGCGCAGCCCGCACCGATGGGCATGGGCCGCCCCGATCCCTACGACGCCGGGATCAAGGTCCGTCGCGAGGTGCTCGGGGACGCGCACGTCGACCGGGCGCTGGCGACGGCGGACGAGTTCTCCGGGGACTTCCAGGAGTTCATCACCCGGTACGCGTGGGGCGAGATCTGGGACCGGCCCGGACTCGACCGGCGCTCGCGCAGCTGTGTCACGCTCACCGCGCTGGTCGCCGGCGGTCACCTCGACGAGCTGGCCTTCCACACCCGCGCGGCCCTCCGCAACGGTCTCACCCCGGTGGAGATCAAGGAGGTGCTCCTCCAGGCCGCCGTCTACTGCGGCGTACCGGCCGCCAACAGCGCCTTCAAGGTGGCGCAGCAGGTCATCCGGGAGGAGACCACACCCCAGGAGTGAGCCCCAGGACCGGGGCAGGGGCAGGCAGGATGGACCCATGAAGCTCACGAAGAAGTCGCACGCCTGTGTCCGTCTTGAGAAGGACGGGCGCACACTCGTCATCGACCCCGGCAGTTTCAGCGAGGAGGACGCCGCCCTGGGCGCGGACGTCCTCCTGGTGACGCACGAGCACGCCGACCACTTCGACGAGGGACAGCTGCGGGCGGGCCTGGAGTCCAACCCGGCGGCGGAGATCTGGACCCTGAAGTCGGTCGCGGAGAAGATCTCCGCCGCCTTCCCGGGCCGCGTGCACACGGTCGGCCACGGCGACACGTTCAGCGCCGCGGGCTTCGACATCCAGGTGCACGGCGAACTGCACGCAGTGATCCACCCGGACATCCCGCGCATCACCAATGTCGGCTATCTCATCGACGGCGGTAGCGTCTTCCACCCCGGCGACGCGCTCACCGTCCCCGACCACCAGGTCGAGACGCTGTTGCTCCCGGTCATGGCCCCATGGAGCAAGATCGCCGAGGTCATCGACTACGTCCGCGAGGTCAAGCCGCAACGCGCGTACGACATCCACGACGCCCTGCTCACGGACCTCGCCCGGCCGATCTACGACCGGCAGATCGGCGCCCTGGGCGGCTCCGAACACCTGCGGCTCACGCCCGGGGCGTCGGCCGAGCTCTGAGCGTCACCTCTTCAGCGGCGCCGGCCTCTCGTCGGCCGGCGCCGTTCCGGCGGTCCGTATCCACCACCCGCGCGCCACCGCCGGGCCCGTTGTCGTACCCGCCCGGTAGGTTGTGAGTCATGCGCATCGCGACCTGGAACGTGAACTCGATCACCGCCCGCCTCCCAAGGCTGCTGGCCTGGCTGGAGAGCAGCGGCACGGACGTGCTGTGCCTCCAGGAGGCCAAGGTCGCAGCCGAGCAGTTCCCCACCGACCAGCTCCGTGAGCTGGGCTATGAGGCGGCGGTGCATGCGACCGGGCGGTGGAACGGCGTCGCGGTGATCTCCCGCGCAGGCCTGGAGGACGTCGTCAAGGGCCTGCCCGGCGACCCCGGCTACGAGGGCGTCGAGGAGCCCCGCGCCATCTCCGCGACGTGCGGCCCGATCCGCGTCTGGTCGGTGTACGTGCCGAACGGACGCGAGGTGGACCACCCCCACTACGCGTACAAGCTCCAGTGGTTCGACGCCCTCAAGACGGCGGTCGCGGGCGACGCCACGGGCAGCCGGCCGTTCGCGGTGCTGGGTGACTACAACGTGGCGCCCACGGACGACGACGTCTACGACGTGGCCGCCTTCGAGGGCCTCACCCACGTCACCCCGGCCGAGCGCGCCGCCCTGGCCGACCTGCGCGAGGCGGGCCTGACCGACGTGGTCCCGCGGCCCCTCAAGTACGACCACCCGTACACATACTGGGACTACCGCCAGCTCTGCTTCCCCAAGAACCGCGGTATGCGCATCGACCTCGTCTACGGCAACGAGACGTTCTCGAAGGCGGTCACCGACTCCTATGTGGATCGCGAGGAGCGCAAGGGCAAAGGCGCCTCGGACCACGCGCCGGTCGTGGTGGACCTGGACGTCTAGGCCCAATGCCGTTGCGTTACGGGTTTGCGGGTTGGGGTCGTTGAATGGTGATTGCTCGGGTGCCGGTTCGGGTGGGTTGGGGCCAGGTGTGGTGTTCGGCCCGTTTGAGCCGGTAGTTGGACATCTTGCGTTTGATGACGCGGGGCTGGCTGCGCAGGCGTCTGGCCGGCAGGAGTCGTTCGAGTAGGTCGTGCTGGAGCAGGACGAGCGTTCTGACCAGGAGGTCAGGGGGAAAAACTGCCCGGCGTGACGGTCACACTGCGTCGGGCGGAGCGCAGAGTTTCGGTGAAGGAAATCCGGTCGGGGTCCAGGCCCCGGGTCGCGGCCGTTCTCACCATCAGTTCGCGCAGGGCGTGGTGGACCAGCAGGTGTGCCCAGATCTGCTGCAGGGCGCCGTCGGGGGTTTTGCTGCTGAGGACGACGTGGGCTCCGCGTTGATGGGTCTTGATCTCGGCGAAGACGCTCTCTACTTCCCAGCGCTCCTGGTAGAGCGCGGCCAGCTGGCGGGCGGGATAGCGGCGGGCGTCGAGCAGACTGGTCACCAGCCGGTAGCCCTCGGCAGCATGGCCGGTGCCGTTCAGCCGGTAGGCCATTACCCGCACGGTGACCGGGTCGGTGTGGGCCGGATCGGTGTGGGCGTGGATGCGCGAAAGCCAGGACCCGTCCCGCAACTGCCGCTCGACGGGCAGGACCCGGTTGGCGGGCACCCGCCACAGCAGCTGAGCGCCGGTGGCGGTGAAGGACCGCCACAACGGCACACCGAGGAACTCGCGGTCGGCCAGGACCAGTTGCCCGGGGCCGCAGGAACGGGGCAGACGGCTCACCAAGGTCACTTCCCCGGTGCGGCAGCCGGCGAGTTCGGCGTCCAGTACGAGGTGCGTGCCGACCTCCACCAGGCAGGCCATCCGCACCTGGGGAAAGGCGCTTTTGTCGTGGCCGCGGGTGTTTCCGGGGCGTGCGAAGGCAGCCTCATTGGCCGGGCTGTCGGCGACGTCCCAGCAGGTCCCGTCCACCGCCAGCAGCCGCAGTCCGCGCCAGAAGGCGCCCGGGGTGGCTTCGGTGCCCATCGGTTTCGCGGTCGTGGTGAACAGCACCCGCAGTGGTTCCGGGCCCAGCCGCTGCCGGGCCCGAAACAGCGACGACTTCGCCGGGACATGCCAGGTGCCCAGCAGGCGCAGACCGCGCAGTCCCTCGACCAGATGCCGCATCACGTCCAGATACGGAGCGGGCGAGAACAGGGCCAGCCCCAGCACGAAATACACCACCAGCCGGGCCGGGAGCAGGCGCTTGCGTTGCTCCACACGACCACAGGCAGCCACCACCCGATCCACCAGACCTGGCGGATAGACCCAGGTCAGCAGGCCTAAACCCGATAACTCAGAGACGCTTGCAGCCACCCGAACCACCCCCGGGACCACTGAACTTCAGCGTACGCCCGCAAGCTAACGCAACGGCATTGCGTCTAGGCCCTGTCGTCAAATTCCCGTCGTCCGCCCGGAGGGCGTGCCAGGCGTCGACCGGCAGACGGGAATTTGACGACAGGGCCGAGGGGACCGACGATCTCCGCGCCACGCGGAGCTGCTTCGCCGGTCCCCGAGCCGAAGCCGGCGGCGTCACACCGTCGGTACGGGCGCCCCCGCGACCACGGGGTGGTCGTGCTCGACCGGACCGAGACCCGAGGCGCCGCCCGGCGAGCCGAGTTCGGCGAAGAACTCGGTGTCCGCCCTGCGGAAGTCCGCCCACTCCTGAGGGGTGTCGTCCTCGAAGAAGATGGCCTCGACGGGGCACACGGGTTCGCAGGCCCCGCAGTCCACGCACTCGTCCGGGTTGATGTACATCTTGCGGGGGCCTTCGTAGATGCAGTCGACGGGGCATTCGTCGACACAGGCCTTGTCCTTCAGATCAACGCAGGGCTGCGCGATGACGTACGTCATGAGTGCTCTCCACGGTCCAGGTGTCGTTGCCGGTCAGGAGGGCGGCGAGATCGCCCTTGCCGTTCTGCTCGACGGCGGTGTCGAGCTGGGCGGCCATGAGCGCGTCGTAGGCCGGGCGTTCGATGTCGTGGAAGACACCGATCGGTGTGTGGTGCAGGGTGTCGGGGTCGGCGAGCCTGCTGAGCGCGAAGGCCGTGGTCGGGGACGCGGAGTGGGCGTCGTGGACCAGGATCTGGGACTCGTTGTCCGGCGTGACGGTGACGACCTTCAGATCGCCGGTGCGCTGATCCCGTACGACGCCACGCGCGCCGTCCGGTCCGAAGCGGATCGGCTGTCCGTGGTGGAGGCGGATGACGGCTTCCTCGGCCTGCTGTTTGTCCTTGAGTGCCTCGAAGGCGCCGTCGTTGAAGATGTTGCAGTTCTGGTAGATCTCCACCAGTGCCGTGCCGCGGTGGGCGGCGGCTTCGCGCAGCACGCCGGTGAGGTGCTGGCGGTCGGAGTCGACGGTCCGGGCGACGAAGGAGGCGCCGGCGCCGATGGCGAGGGACACCGGGTTGAAGGGCGCGTCCAGCGAACCCATGGGTGTCGACTTGGTGATCTTGCCGACTTCGGAGGTGGGGGAGTACTGGCCTTTGGTGAGGCCGTAGATCCGGTTGTTGAAGAGCAGGATCTTCAGGTTGACGTTGCGGCGCAGGGCGTGGATGAGGTGGTTGCCGCCGATGGACAGCGCGTCGCCGTCACCCGTGACGACCCATACGCTCAAGTCCCGGCGGCTGGAGGCCAGTCCGGTGGCGATGGCGGGTGCGCGGCCGTGGATGGAGTGCATGCCGTAGGTGTTCATGTAGTACGGGAAGCGCGACGAGCAGCCGATGCCCGAAATGAAGACGATGTTCTCCTTGGCCAGGTCCAACTCGGGCATAAAGCCCTGGACGGCGGCCAAGATCGCGTAGTCACCGCAGCCGGGGCACCAGCGCACTTCCTGATCGGACTTGAAGTCCCGGGCGGTGAGGGCGACTTCGCTCCTCGGTACCAGGGACAGTTCCTCAATGGGCATGGAGGACCTCCGAGAGAGCCTGCGCGAGCTGTTCGGCCTTGAACGGCATGCCGTTGATCTGCGTGTGGCTGTGGGCGTCGACCACATAGGCGGCCCGGATGAGCTTCGCCAGCTGCCCCAGGTTCATCTCCGGGATCACGACCTGGTCATAGAGCTTCAGCACGGTGCCCAGATTCCGGGGGAAGGGGTTGAGGTGGCGCAGATGGGCCTGCGCGATGTTCTCCCCGGCGGTGCGCAGTCGGCGTACGGCGGCGGTGATGGGTCCGTAGGTGGAGCCCCAGCCCAGAACAAGGGTGTTGGCGGTCCCGGAGGGGTCGTCGACCTCGATGTCGGGGACGTCGATGCCGTCGATCTTGGCCTGGCGGGTGCGGACCATGAAGTCGTGGTTGGCGGGGTCGTAGGAGATGTTGCCGGAGCCGTCCTGCTTCTCGATGCCGCCGATGCGGTGTTCCAGGCCGGGTGTGCCCGGGATGGCCCAGGGGCGGGCGAGGGTCTGCGGGTCGCGCTTGTAGGGCCAGAACACCTCGGTGCCGTCGTCGAGGGTGTGGTTGGGGCCCTGGGCGAACTGCACGCGCAGGTCCGGGAGTTCGTCGGTGTCGGGGATGCGCCAGGGCTCGCTGCCGTTGGCGAGGTAGCCGTCCGAGAGCAGGAACACGGGGGTGCGGTAGGTGACCGCTATGCGGGCCGCTTCGAGAGCCGCGTCGAAACAGTCGGCCGAGGTCTTGGGGGCCACGATCGGGACCGGGGCCTCGCCGTTGCGGCCGTACATCGCCTGGAGCAGGTCCGCCTGCTCCGTCTTGGTGGGCAGACCGGTGGACGGGCCGCCGCGCTGGATGTCGACGATCACCAGCGGCAGTTCGAGCGACACCGCGAGACCGATGGTTTCCGCCTTGAGCAGGATGCCGGGGCCGGAGGTGGTGGTGACCGCCAGCGAGCCGCCGAAGGCCGCACCGAGGGCAGCGCCCACGGCCGCGATCTCGTCCTCGGCCTGGAAGGTGCGTACGCCGAAGTTCTTGTGCCTGCTGAGCTCGTGCAGGATGTCGGAGGCCGGCGTGATCGGGTACGAGCCGAGGAAGAGGGGCAGATCCGCCTGCTGGGAGGCGGCGATCAGTCCGTACGACAGGGCCAGGTTCCCGGAGATGTTCCGATAGGTCCCGGCGGGGAACGCCTCCGCCGCGGGCGCGACCTCGTAGGAGACGGCGAAGTCCTCGGTGGTCTCACCGAAGTTCCAGCCCGCCCGGAACGCGGCGATGTTCGCGGCCGCGATGTCCGGCTTCTTCGCGAACTTGGCTTGCAGGAACCTCTCCGTGCCGTCGGTCGGGCGGTGGTACATCCAGCTCAGCAGACCCAGCGCGAACATGTTCTTGCAGCGGTCCGCGTCCTTGCGTGTCAGCCCGAAGCCGGCGAGCGCCTCCACGGTGAGCGTGTTCAGAGGGACGGGATGGACGTGATAGCCGTCCAGCGAACCGTCCTCCAGCGGACTCGTCCCGTAGCCGACCTTCTGCATCGCCCGCTTGGTGAACTCGTCGGTGTTGACGATGAGTTCACCGCCGCGCGGCACGTCGCCGATGTTCGCCTTCAAGGCGGCGGGGTTCATCGCGACCAGGACGTTCGGCGCGTCGCCGGGCGTAAGGATGTCGTGGTCGGCGAAGTGCAGCTGGAAGCTGGACACGCCCGGCAGAGTGCCTGCGGGGGCGCGGATCTCGGCCGGGAAGTTGGGCAGCGTCGCCAGGTCGTTCCCGAAGGACGCCGTCTGTGAGGTGAACAGATCACCAGTGAGTTGCATGCCGTCGCCGGAGTCACCCGAGAAACGGATGATGACCCGGTCGAGCTGATCCGTCTGTTTCGTCACCTGCAAGTGCCTCTCCCTGGGGCGGAAATGCGCGTGCGCGGGCATGCACCCGCAGAGCCGTCGCACTGAACGAGGGTTGGGCGCCCGCTGCGAGCGTAGGGGGATCGCAGAGGAATTTCAATGGGCGTTGAATTGTGTGGGAGGGGCCGATGCCGCGCCGATCGGTGAGCCCGCCGGAAGTCGCTCACGTGTGCTGGTACGGTGCCAAATGCCTGGTGGTGCAAGGGTGTTGAGGGTCTTCGCGGATGCCGCGAAAGCTTTGACCTGAGAAGTCACTGTGTGTAGACTTCATGGCCGAGTGAATTATTGTGAGGGCTCGGCGTCACGCTGTCCCGTCGTCGTGGACACCCGTGTCGGGGCCGGGCGGGAAGCACGTCCTTCGGGGGACTCGTGATCGAGAGGAAGTGCCGCCATGGCCGAAAGTAGGGGCACGCCCGGTAGCCGCCAGGCCATCATGCGGTCCGCCGCGGATCTCTTCGCCGAACTCGGTTACCGCAACGCGTCGTTGCGCGCCATCGCCGCGGACGCGGGCTGTGACCCCGCGCTGATCGGACACTACTTCTCCTCCAAGGAAGCGCTCTACGACGCCGTCGTCGCGGAGACGGTCAGGCCGGCCGAGGTGTTCCGGGAGGCGGTCGGGCGGCGGGATCCGGACGCGGCGGAGTGGCTGCTGCGCCATGCGGTGACCGACTGGGGCGACCCCGTGCAGCGACGGCGCATCCTCGGCGTGCTGCGTTCCGCGCTCGATCTGCCCGCGGCCAGGGAGCGGTTGAGCCAGTCACTGGTCCCGGAGGGTGTGGCGGGGGCGGACGAGGTCAGGCTTGCACTGATCAGCAGCCTGCTCGTGGGAGTCATGACGTCCCGTCACATAGGCTTGCTGCCACCTGAGTTGACGAAGGACGGTGACTCCGCCGAACTGGTGCGTGCGCTCGCGCCGGCGGTGGCCGCGCTTCTTGCCGCCGGTCCGGCCGGGGGTGCTCGCCCTGATCCGGGTGAGTGACCGCTGTTCGTGACGACTGCGGCCTGTGGGGGCGGCGGCTTGATGTTTGGTGCGCGTGGGGCAACTAGGCAACTTGCCCTGATCGAGGCTTACTTGGAGCGCGGCGATTCCCGATGGGTGGGCCAGGTGCCTGCGGCGTTCTGGGTGTCCACGGCTTCCCTGGCTTCCCGTCGTCTGCTGCCCAACGTCGTCTTCTGGCCACCGTCGTCAAGGTGAGGATCGGTCGTCATGGTGCTCGCCGTCGCCAAGGCGCCTGACGGTGCCCTCATCGGCGTACCCCTTCGCGATCCCGAACACTGAACGGCTCCCTGGCGTCCGCCGGTTCGGCGGATGGTGACCGCGTGTGCCGCGCGTGGTTGCCGAGGCGTCCGATCGGGCCGCTCCCACCTGATCCGGAACTCCTCGGGGCGCAGCTGCTTCTGACCTTCCCGCAGGTGTTGCCGCACGTCAACACGTCGAGTTCGTACAGCCGTTGGGCCGTGCGGCCCTGTCCGGAACACGGTCATCGAGCTTGCGGTATGGAATTCAGTGCTCGTAGACTTCATTGGAGAATGAATAACTCGCGGGTGCTGTCAGCGGACGGCGACCCAAGGAGGAAACATGGAATCGATTGACACGGGCGTGAAGGCGGCAGCCCCGCCCGGTACTTCGCCCGGCCCGGGAGCCCTCGCGAACCCGGCGCGCTGGGTGATCCTCGCCGTCACGCTGTCCGCCATCTTCATGCAGATGCTGGACACCACCATCACGATGGTCGCCCTGCCCTCGCTGCAGAGCGACCTCGGCTCGACCTTCGCCGAGATCCAGCTGGTCGTGGCGGTCTACTCGCTCGCCTTCGCCTGTGTGCTGGTGACCGGCGGGCGGCTCGGCGACATCTACGGTCGCCGCAAGGTCTTCCTGATCGGCATGCTGGGCTTCACGCTCGCCTCGGCGCTGTGCGGCGCGGCCCCCAGCTCGACCTTCCTGATCGCGTCCCGGGTGCTCCAGGGCATGTGCTCCGGCCTGATGTTCCCCCAGGTGCTGTCGATCATCCAGGTCACGTTCTCGGCGAAGGAACGCCCCAAGGCCCTTGCGATGTACGGGGCTTCGGTGGGACTCGGCACGGTGCTCGGGCCGGTGCTCGGTGGCTGGCTGATCCAGCTGAACATCCTGGACACCGACTGGCGGGCGATCTTCTACGTCAACCTGCCGGTCGGTCTGATCGCCCTGCTGCTCGGCCTGGCCAAGATCCCGGAGTCCTCGGCGGACGGCGCGCGACGGCTCGACGTCACCGGTGCGGTGATCCTGAGTGCCGGGCTCTTCAGCCTGATCCTGCCGCTGGTCATCGGCCGTGAACACGACTGGCCGGGCTGGAGCCTGGTGCTCCTCGTGCTGAGTCCGCTCGTGCTCGCCGAGTTCTTCGTGTACGAGAACAAGCTGTCGAAGCTGGCCGACAAGTCACCCCTGGTGCCGAGCGGGCTCTTCAAGGAGCGGTCGTTCACCGTCGGGCTCGTGATCAGCGTGGTGTTCTTCGCCGGAATCCCGTCGTTCTTCATGGTCTTCTTCATGAGCCTGCAGATCGGCTTCGGCTACACCCCGATCTCGGCCGGCCTGGTGAGCCTCGGCTTCGCCCTGCTCATCGCGGTCGGCTCGGCCCGCTCGGCGGCCGTGGTCAAGCGGCTCGGCACCAAGACGCTCGCGCTCGGCACCGGGCTGGCGCTGGTCGGCATGTCCGGGGTGATCGGCACGCTGCAATGGGCCGGATCGGACCTGCACGGCTACCAGTTGATTCCCTCGCTGATGGTCGCCGGGCTCGGCGGTGGCTTCTTCCTCGCTCCGTGCACCGGGATCATCCTGGCCGGCATCCGCTCCCGTGAGGCCGGTTCGGCGTCCGGCATGCTCGCCACCGCGCAGCAGGTAGGTATCGCCATCGGCATCGCGGTCGCGGGCATCCTGTTCTACGGTCTGCTCGGCTCGAACGCCGACGGAGCCAGTGTGACGGCGCTGCCGCAGCTGCGCGGCGACCTGGCGGCGGCCGGTCTCTCCGAGGCTCAGCAGACGCAGGTCACCACCGGTTTCCAGACCTGCTTCCACGACAAGATGAACCAGAAGGACCTCACCGCTACCCCGGCGAGCTGCGCGCGCATCGAGAAGGAGATGGCGAGCGCTCCCGTCCCGGCGGAGACCAAGGCGCAGGTACAGGCCGCGGTGCTCGGCAAGGCCGTGCCCGAGGCGCGCAAGGCCAACTTCGGTGACAGCTTCGAGCAGGTCGTGTACTGGCAGATCGGCTGCTTCGGCCTGTCCTGCCTGCTGGTCCTCGCCCTGCCGAAGATCCGTCCCGAAGACGTCCAGGACGTTCCCGGGGGCGCGTGACCTCGGCCGTACGTCCGGGCGCCGCAAACGAGTGGCGAATAGCGCGTAACCAGTAACGAATAGACGAAGAACGAGGGCCGGGGGCCGGGGGAGGCGCCCCGGTCCTCCCTCTCCTTTCGGCACCGGCTGTCCGTTGCGCCTGGTTGGGCCCAGGCGGGCCCTGTTGCCGTGTTGCCCGATCGTGCCCCGCGCTCCCCGCCGCCGCCCGCCCGCCGTGACTCCACGCCCCCAACACCCGCGCCCCCCGCGGTGAAAGGACGAACCGTGTTCCCGGTTCTCACGCTCGGCGTGGCCTCGGCCCTGGCGTACGCCGGTGCGGCCGTGGCCCAGCGAGCGGTGGCCTCGTCCGCGAGTGGGCGGGGGCGCCGAGGGGTGCTGCGCGGTGCGACCTGGTGGGTGTCGCTGCTGCTCAACCTGCTGGGTGCGGCGCTGCACACGGCGGCGCTGCGCTTCGGCTCGCTCGTCGCCGTGCAGATGCTCGGTGTGCTCACCCTGGTGACAGCGCCCCTGTTGTCCGCCGCCGTGCTGCGGCGTCGTACGACCGCCGCTCAGTGCTCCGGTATCGCCTACACCGTGGCTGGTGTAGCCGGGCTGCTCTTCCTGACCCGGTCCGCGCAGTCGAGCCGGACGCTCGCGCCGTCGGAGACGGTGGGTGTCGTCGGACTGACCGTCGTGGTGCTCGGGATCTCCACGGTGGCGGCCGCCGTCGGCCGCAGCAGGATGACCACAAGCCTGTGGTACGCGGTCGCCGCCGGGGTCGCCTTCGGAGCCGCGTCGGCGCTGACCCAGACCGCGGTCCTGAAACTGACGGACGGCGGCGCGTTACGGCTGCCGGTCTCGGCCGTCCTGCTCATGGTCGGGGTGATCTGCCTGGCGGTGGCGGGCCTTGTACTGTGTCAACTCGCCTACCGGGGCGGCCTGGAGGCCCCGCTTGCCACTCTCACCCTCGTCAATCCCGTGTTCGCCGCGCTCATCGGCGTCGTCGTCCTCGGGGACCGCTACACCACCGGAATCCCCGGCGCGCTGGCGGGACTCGCCGCGGCGGCCGCGGCGGGGCGCGGCGTCTTCGTACTGGCGCACACGCGCTCCGAGCCGGCCGCGCCGGAGCGGCGGCCGGCTCCGGGGTGGCGGCCAGGGCCTGTCCTAGCTCTGGGACAACCGGTCGAAGTGCACTTCGAGGGCGGGCACGAACCACTCGATGAGTTCCTCGAAGTCGAGCGAGGCCAGCGGCTCCATCCGCAGGACGTACCGCAGCATCACCAGGCCGGCGAGCTGCGCGGACACCAGTGAGGCGAACGCGGGGGTGTGGTCGCTCTCCCCGGGCACGAGCCGCCGGACGCAGTCCGCGAAGCTGTCCTCGATCTGGTCCCGGAAGGTCTTCGAGGTGGCCTCGTCCGACAGCCCGGTCCGGTAGATCGCGATCAGCGCGGGCCGGGTCGACTCGTCCTCCCAGAAGGACAGGAACGTCCGCGCGACCCGCTCGCCGCGGCGCTCCAGGACCGGCTCCGCGTCGTCGTCCGTCAGGGAGTCGAAGAGGGCCGACACATCGATCCGGGACGAGACCGCGTCCTGGAACACGCCTTCCTTGTTGCTGAAGAAGTGGTGGATGAGGGCCGGGTCGACCTGCGCCTGCTGGGCGATGCCGCGCATGGTGGTGCCCGAGTAGCCCTTGGCCGCGAAGAGTTCGAGCGCGGCCGTGAGGATCTGCTCCTTGGTGCTGCTCTGGCCCGGGCGCCGGCCGCCACCGCGCGACGGTGACCGGCCCCTGCGGGTGGCAGCGCCCGGCTGTGCGTCGGCCTGCGTGGCGCAGGGGATCCCGTTTCCGGTGCTCACCAGTCCCCCTTCGGGTATTTAATTCATGGGTGCAGGAAATCGACGATATCAGCATCCCACATGGGAAGACTCCCCGGTAGGGAGCATTCCGGCAGTCCGTCGCGGTGTCGAGGCCCCTTCGCGAACCGGTGCGGGGGCTGGCCGGATTCGATCAGGCCCGTGCCGTCGTGGGTGTCGCGGGGTGCCGGCGCGACAAGGAACCGCCGTCCCGGGCCCGCGCGGGCGAGCCTTGGCGGGACGGCGGTTCCTTCGCCCGAAATCCTTTCAGTGGCCTGTGAATTGACTGTGTCTATCGCTCGACGTCGGGCAGGACGGTGGCTCCCCGGGTGAGAACCCGCTGAACCATGTACGGCGCCCGGCGTTTGGCCCAGAGCAGTACCTTGACCCGTTTGAGCGGGGTGAAGTTGTAGTAGCGGTCGGTGGGGTCGCCGAAGGCGAAGAGCGGCGGGACGAACGAAGCGCTCCGCAACTGGCCGAAAATCCGCTCGGCCGCCACACCTGGCGCCAGCCGGCCGTCCGCGACCTGCCGCGCCAGCCGCTCCATGTCGTCGAACAGGGCTACGAAGCCGGGGTAGACGGGGAACCACAGCCCCGCGCCCCGGTGGCGCTCCAACTCCCGCCACTGGTCCGGCCGTCCGGGCGTGGCCAGCGCGTCGTTGCGGGCCCGCTTGAGGGACAGGGCGGCGAACATGGAGTGCAGCAGCCAGACCCGGCAGAAGGCGTTCCAGAGCCGGAAGTCGGTGGTCGCCGTCAGCGCCGTACGCAGCAGCCGGTCCCCGTGCTCGATCAGCGAGGCCTGGAAGGACTCCAGGGGCCGGAAGCGCTCCACCGACCAATCGCCGCTGCCCGCCGCCGAGATGAGGTGCGCGGCTGCCTCATGGACCAGCTCCGCGGTCAGGGTGACATCCCGGGAGAGCGTGAAGTCGCAGCGGACGGCGGAGCGTTCGAGGACGACGAAGCCGTCGCCGGCGGCCGCGTTGGCGCCGTACTGCCACGGCTCCGAGCCCGTCCACGGTCGGACCGCCGTGGCCTCGCCGAACTGCCACTCCAGGTCGGGGAATTGACGTATCAGCTGCTGGAAGTCGTCCTCCGGCGACGCCGACCGCTGCGGCCACAGCTTGGCGTCGAGGCTCACCGACACGCTGGTCAGTGAGGTCTCGCCGGTGCGCTGGTCGCCGAACGGGACGAGCTGGATCCACCCGCCGGGGAAGACCACCTGCGTCGTGCCGCCCGTCCAGGGGGTGCCGCCGGTGCCCGGGTCCACCCGCCGCTCCAGCGGCCGTACCCCCCGCAGATGCGCGGTCAGCACCCGCGAGGAGTGGCGCAGCGGGCGCAGGGCCGGATCGGGCCCGAGGCGCCGCAGCATCGGTGCGTCGGGTCCTGACATGTCGACCACGAACGCCGCCGCGACGCTGCTCCCGTCCGCCAGCTCGATGGTGAAGTCGCCTGCCTCGCCCCGTACTTCGGTGAACACGGAGCGGCCCTGCGGCACCTTGGCGCCGTAGCCCGTGGCGAGCCGGTGCACCCAGGCGTCGACGTCGGGCCGGTACAGATGCGACTCGCCGTGCTCGCTGGGCACGTTGAACTGCACCACGTGGTGCGGCCGTACGGGGGCGCCGGGGCGCGCGTACACGAAGCCGATGCTCGACTTGATGCCGGAGGTCCTGCGGACCTCGGCGGGCAGCTGCCCGAAGTGCCCGAGCGCGGACAGCTCCGGTACGCCGTAGCGGCGCGCGAGCAGCTCGAAGACCTCCGCGGTGTACGGGACCGTGGTCTCGCCCGACGGAGCCGTGGCGTCGTGCGGTGAGTCCACGAGGACCACGTCGATCCCGGCGCGGGCCAGGATCGCGGCGAGCATGCCGCCGCCGAGGTGGGCGCCGAGCACGGCGACGGTGTGGCGGGCCGCGTTTTTGGGCCGCGCCGAGCGCTCTGCCGGTGAGGCGGTTCGTTCGCCGCCGGCCGGTGGGGGCTGGTCGCGCAGTTCCCCGCGCCCCTTACGGGGCACGGTTCCGCTCCCGGCTTCACCAGGCGAGGGTGCGGCCGTCGGCTCGTACGGCAGTGCCGACTCGGCCGCCGTCACCGTCTCGGCGCCCTCCGCCCAGACCGGGTCCGCCGGTCGCGCGGGGCCCGCGGTGGGTGGTCGTTCCGTGGGATCGTGCGGGGACATGGGCTCGTCCTCCCTCATGAGTGCCTGCGCAGCCGGGAGCGCAGGAAGCCGCCGAGCGCGCCGGCCACCACGGGGCCGGTGTCCGCGGCGGCAGACCCGCGCTTGGCCCAGTGCATGGTGCGGATCATGCGGGCCGGGTTGGGGTTGTAGAAGCGGTTCGCCGGGTCGTGCAGACCGAACGGCGGCGGCGCGTAGCCATCGTCCTGCAACAGGTCGAACAGCTCGCCGGTGGCCCGGTCGGGTGTCATCAGACCGGCCTCGACGTCCCGGCAGGCCGCCCACGCGGCATCGGTGATCTTGTTGAAGCCGATGCTCGCCGGGAACAGTGCGCCGGGGTGCGGCTGCGCTTCCAACTCCCGCCAAATCAAAGGGTCCTTGGTACGCTGGAAGCGGACGAGTGCGTCCTGGGCGTTGAGCGTGCCGAGCACCGTGCCGAGCGCCCACATACGAAACGTGCCGTTCCACATGCCGTAGTCGCGGAAGGAGGTGAAGGAGGACGCCACCACCTCGTCGTGGGCCCGTACGAGACCCTGCTGGAGCGTCTCGATGTGCCCGAACCGCTCGGCGGAGAAGTCGTCGTCCTTGGCCGCCTCGATCAGCCGCCAGGCCAGCGAGTTCACCACGTCGGTGGTGTTGGTCAGACCGCGCGAGTACAGCGCGTCCACGAAGCCCGCGGCGTGCGAGGTCAGGCAGTAGCGGTCGCCGACGACCTGGTGCGAGGAGTACTGCAGCCGCCCGGTGGACACCCACGGGCGGGCGGCCTTCGCGTGCTTGAACTGCGGGGCGATGTCCGGGAACCGTTCCAGGAACTGCGCGAACTCCTGCTCCGGCGGCAGATCCGTCTTCGGGTGCTTGCGCGGGTCCAGGGTCAGACCGACGCTGCACAGCCGGTTGGTGGCACCCCGGTGGTTGTCGAACGGGATGACCCACACCCAGCCGCCGTCGAAGACATGGTGCAGGGTGCCCTGATGCCAGGGGCTCGGGTTGCCGTGCGCGCGCCCCGCCGGGCAGTCGTCGTACGGGCGCACCCCGATCATGTGGGTGAACAGGGTCCTTGAGTGCGTGCGCTGCTGCGGCACCTCGTCGCGCAACGCGAACTTCTTGGCCAGCGGCGAGTTGTGACCGCCCGCGTCGACCACGTACCGGGCGCGGATCGCCGGCCCGTTCTCCACCGCGAGGGTGACCCCGGATCCGTCCACCTCGACGTCCGAGACCCGGGTGCCCAGGCGCGGCACGGCGCCGTAGCGCACCGCCACGTTGAACATGTACGAGTCGACGTCCTGACGGAACATGTGGGACTCGGTGGACAGGGCCACCGGGATCACGAACTGGTTGATCTCGTCCGGGACCTGGCGCTCACCCTCGCGGTGGTAGACGAAGCCGAAGTTGCGCTTCTGGCCGGAATTCGAGGACACCTTGGAGCGCATCGTGGAGAAGTGGCTCAGATGCGCGATCTCCGGCACCCCGTAGCGAGCGGCGAGGATCCGCAGCATCACCGAGGTGTACGGGATGGTGGACTCGCCCACCGCGAAGCGCGGGTGGGTGCCGGCGTCGATCAGGACCGTCTTCACCCCGTTGCGGGTCAGGATGGCCGCGAGGATGGAGCCGGCGATTCCGGCGCCCAGAATGGCGACGTCATGGACGGCCTTGTCGGGCGAGCCGGACGCGGGCAGCGGTTGCATGATGCTCGTTCCTCCAGAGGTCGGGGCGGAGTGGTGGTGCCGGGGACCCGGGCCGCGAGCGGCTCCCGCAGCGTGGCGCGGGCCCCGGGCGGTCATGCCTGGTCCTGGACCGTCGGCCGCTCGGGGCCGGACGCGTCGGTGGTCGCCGGGTACCTCTCCTCGATCAGCTCGTGGAGGAAGGAGCCCCAGTGGATGCCGGGGCAGGCGAAGAAGTCACGGCTGTTGATCTCCAGGCCCAGATCGTCCCGGCAGCGGCTGATCAGCTCCATCACCATGAGGCTGTCCAGGCCCATGTCGGCGAGTCGGGTGTCCTCGGTGAGGGTGTCCAGCTCCAGGCGCAGGATCCCGGAGAGCTGGACGCGGATGTACTCGTTGAGCTCGGCGAGACGTTCGGTGCGGCTCAAACCCATCAACCGGGCGGTCAGCGCGCCGAGTTCGGCGTCCTCGGCCTGGCCGGCGGCGGGCGCGCTGCGGATCTCGCTGAGGATGGGCCGCTCCCGCCGCGCCTCCATCAGGTCCCGGAACAGAGCCCAGTCCGCCGAGCACACCGTACGGTGGGCGACCTTCTCGACCACCGCCTCGCCGAGCAGCTCCAGCGCGTGGTCGGGGTTGAGCTGGTGCAGCCCGATGGAGCGCAGGAACGCCATCACCGAGTCGTCCGCGAGCCCAGACCGGGCGGCCCACGGCCCCCAGCTGACCGTCGTGGCGGCCAGGCCCTTCAACTGCCGGTAGTACGCGAAGGAGTCCAGGAAGGCGTTGGCCGCCGAGTAACCCGCCAGGTGCTGCGAGCCCCAGACCGAGGCGATCGAGGAGAAGGAGACAAACAGGTCCAGGTCCTGGTCGACGGTGGCGTTGTGCAGCGCCCAGGTACCGTCCACCTTCGCGTGCAGGCAGCGGTCGTACGTCTGAGGGTCGCTCTCCCGCAGGAACTGCGGCTCCGACAGGCCCGCCGCATGCACCACACCGCGCAACGGCCGTCCGGACAGGCCCAGTTGGTTGGTCAGGGAACGCAACGCCGTCTCGTCGGCGGCGTCCAGCGCCACCACGCGTACGTCGGCGCCCTGGGCCTCGATCCGGCGCACCCCGGCGATCCTGGCGGCGGTGGTGTCGTCGTGGTGCGGGTCGTCCCAGGCGGAACGGTCCGGCAGACCCGTACGGCCCACGAGGACGACGGAGCCCGCGCCATTGCGGGCGAGCCACTCGCCCATCAGCAGGCCCAGGCTGCCCAGACCGCCGGTGACGAGATAGCTGCCGAGGTCGCTCAGCTGCGGCGCCGGACGCGCTGTGTTTTCCCCGTTCACCTCGCCAGAACCGGCCGCCACCAGCCGGGGCACCAGGACGGTGCCGTCGCGCCGGGCCGTCAGGTCCTCGGCGGTGCGGGTCGCGAGGAGCTCGGCGATCCGCTCCGCCTCGTCGAGCTCGCCCGCCGGATCCAGGTCGAGGAGGCCGCCCCACAGTTCGGGGTGCTCCAGGGCGGCCACCTTGCCCAGACCCCACAGCGGGGCCGCGGGCAGGCAGATCTCGTGCTGCCCGGGCCCGGTCCACTGGGCCCCGCGGGTCACCACCCACAGCTGGGTGGCGGCCCCGTCGACGGCCAGCTGCCGGGTGGCGGCCAGGAAGACGTGCTCCGCCTCGGCCCTGGCCTGGCCCACGGACTCGGCGCCGTAACCGGCCACCGGCAGCTCCAGGCCGCTCAGCAGGACCAGATGCCCGTACGGCCCGCCCGCGTCCAGGGCCCGCAGGACCGCCTCCGTGGACGGCCCGGCCTGGCTCACCACCGCTCCGCGCAGCGTCAGTTGCTTGGAGACGTCCTCCAGCAGACCGGTGTCCGTACCGCCCGTGGCGGCGCCGGAGCCGATCAGCAGCACCCGCTCGCCCAGCAGGCTCCGCTCACCGAACGCCTCCGGGCCGGCCGGCCGCCAGATCTGCTCCCACACGGTCTCCGCCCGCGCGCTGCGCGGCACATCCGGCACAGGCGGCGTCGACGACCGCAGATGGACGTCCCGCATCATGATCAGCACACTGCCGTCGGAGCCCAGGATCTCCAGGCCGCCCCTCAGCTCACCGTCCTCCTCGGCCGGGTCCAGCCAGCCGTGGATGTAGCGGCGGGTGCCCTCGGGGACGGCCGTGGGAGTCGGGGTCCCGCCGGTGCGCGGGGCGTTCTCGGACTGGCGCAGCAGCCCGAGCGTCAGATCGAGCAGGGCACCCCGGGGCAGTTTCTCGGCGGCCCGGTTGACCTCGGCGAGTACCTCGCCGGGCCCCTGGTAGACCTCGTTGAGGACCGGCTCGGCCCAGCCGGGCACCGTCATGTCGGCCGGGTCGACCGGCACACAGCGGGCCCGTACGGCGTCGAGGTCGCCGCCCGCCCGCCGGGTGTCCGTGGGGCGGCGGACCAGGACACCGCGGGCGTGCAGCCGCCAGCTGCCGCTCTCGGCGGAGTCGATGCCGTGCCGGGAGAAGCAGAGGAACAGCGAACGGCCGTCGTCGTCCTGGGGCAGTACGTAGACCCGTATCTGCGCGGGCCGGTGCTCGGGGTCCAGAAGCAGCGGTTCGCCCACCACGAAGCGGTCCACGAGCCGCGGCTGCGCGCCGGGCAGCTTGGCGGCGCCCGCCAGGGCCCAGTTGCAGAAGCCGCCCGCCGACACGGACCGCCGGCCGTCGGGGCCCGTCTGGACGAACACCTCGGACAGATCGTTCAGTTGGGGGGAGAAGGTGGGCGCGCCGGACAGCAGATGACCCTCGAAGAGCGCCCCTGGCGCGTCGTCCGCGGCGAACTCCGGGGAACTGCCCCGCGCGTCGTCGTTGAACCAGTACCGCTCACGCTGCCACGGGTAGCTGGGCAGTGAGGTGCGGCGCGGCTTCTCGTCGCGGTGCACCGCGCTCCAGTCGACCGGTACACCGCGGTGGTGCAGCGCGCCCAGGGCCTGGCCCACGATGTGCGTGTCCTCGCGGTCCCGGCGCAGTGACGGGATCCAGCCGACGCCGTCCTCGGGCAGGCAGCGGGCGCCGAGACCGAGGAGCACCGGGGCCGGACCGAGTTCGAGGAACGTGCGGCATCCCGTCTGATACAGGGCGGTGACGCCCGCGTAGAACCGCACCGGCGACAGCACATGCTCGGACCAGTAGGCGGGGCGCAGCTGTTCGGGCCCCCACTCGCGGCCCGTGACGTTGGAGATGATCGGGTACTTCGGCTGATGGAACGTCAAGGTTTCGGTGACCTTGCGGAATTCGTCGATCATCGGGGCCATCAGCGGGGAGTGGAAGGCGTGCGAGACGACAAGCCGGCGGTGCTTGACACCGCGTCCCGCCAGGACGTCGACGACCTTGGCGATCTCCTCCTCGGGCCCCGAAAGGACCACGTCCGTCGGCCCGTTGACCGCCGCCACCGCGACCTGCGGCACCGGACCGGCCTCGGCGATCGCCGCGCGCACGGACTCCTCGTCGCAGACCACGGTCTCCATCACCCCGCCCGAGGGCAGCGCCTCCATCAGCCGGGCGCGGGCCGTGACCAGCCGGGCGGCGTCGTCGAGCGAGTGCACCCCGGCGACGCACGCCGCGGTGATCTCGCCCAGGCTGTGCCCGATCAGCGCGGTCGGCCGGATGCCCCACGACTCCCACATCCTCGCCAGCGCGTACTCCACGGCGAAGAGCGCGGGCTGGGTGAAGCCCGTCCGGTTGATGCGCTCACCGTCGGACAGGACGGGGCCGAGCGGCTCGTCCAGGTAGCGGTCCAGGGCCTCGACCACCTGCGCGAGGGCGTCGGCGAAGACCGGCTCGGCGGCCGTCAGCGAGGCGGCCATCCCGGCGTACTGCGAGCCCTGGCCGGTGAACAGCCAGCCGAGCCGGCGCGCCTTCGCACCGGTCGGGCCGTGTGTGGTGACCTGGTCGGCGCGCTCGCCCGCGGCGAACGCGGCCAGCCCCGCGGCGAGTTGCTCGCGGTCGCCGGTCACACTGAGCCCGTGCTTCATCCGGGCCCGCCCGATGTGCGACGAGTAGCAGATGTCCGACAGGGTCCGCGCGTCCGCCGCCCGCACCCGGCTCTCGTACGTGCCCGCCATCGCGCGCAGCGCCTCCGGGCTGTTGGCGCTGAGGGTGAGCAGACCCACCTCGCGCGGGGCGCCCTCGCGGGGTGCGGCCTGCGGTGCCTCGCCGAGCACGGTGTGCGCGTTGGTGCCGCTGGCGCCGAAGCTGCTCACCCCGGCGGTCCTGGGCCCGTCCGGCCAGCGGGTCTCCTCGCTGGTCACCTTCAAGTTGATGGCGTCCCAAGGGACTTGAGGGTTCGGGTTGTCGAGGTGCAGATGCTTGGGGAGCGTGTCGTGCTGAAGGGCCAGAACGACCTTCAGCAGGCCCGCCGCACCGGCGGCCGGCTCCAGATGGCCGATGTTGGTCTTCACCGAACCGACGAGCAGCGGCCGGTCGGCCGGACGCCCGGTGCTGGTGACCGCGTTCAGGGCCTTCAGCTCGATCGGGTCGCCCAGCTGGGTGCCGGTGCCGTGCGCCTCGACATAGGTGAGGTCGGCGGGGGAGACCCCGGCGTCCTTGAGCGCGGAGGTGATGACGTTCTGCTGCGCGGCCGGGTTCGGAACCGTCAGACCGCTGCTGCGCCCGTCGTGCTCCGTCGCCACGCCCCGGACCACCGCGAGGACGCGGTCCCCGGCGGCCTCCGCCTCGTTCAGCCGCTTCAGTACGAACAGCGCGCCGCCCTCACCACGGGCATAGCCGTCCGCGGAGGCGTCGAACGTCTTGCAGCGTCCGTCGGGTGACAGCGCGCGCAACTTGCTGACCAGGACGAAGCCGTACGGGGACAGCATCAGGTTCACCCCGCCGACCAGCGCCATGTCGCACGCGCCGGAGCGCAGCGACAGGACGGCCTGCTCCAGCGCCACCAGCGAGGACGAGCACGCCGTGTCGATCACCATGCTGGGGCCCTGGAAACCGAAGGTGTACGAGATCCGGCCGGCCAGGAAGCTCGGCTCACCGATCAGCTGATAGGCGTCGACGTCCGCCATCGAGCCCTTCTGCTGCCGCATCCGCACGTAGTCGCTCGTACTGGCACCGAGGAAGACCCCGACCCGGCTGCCCTCTAGCTCGCTAGGCGGCAGGCAGGCGTTCTCCATGGCCTCCCAGGCGAGTTCGAGCACCAGCCGCTGCTGTGGATCCATGCCCGCGGCCTCACGCGGCGAGATGCCGAAGACGGTCGGGTCGAAGGCGTCCACCGGGCCGTCGAGGAAGTTCCCCAACAGGGTGTACGCGGTGCCCGGGTGGTCCGGGTCCGGGTTGTAGAAACCCGCGATGGAGTGCCGCTCCTCGGGGAACTGGGACGTCGCGTCGTGGCCGTCGGCCAGGGACTGCCAGAACTCCTCGGGCGTGTCGCCACCCGGCAGCCGGCAGGAGAGACCGATCACCGCGAGTGGCTGTGGCTGGGAGAGCTCCTGGACCCGCGCGCGCAGACTGCGGATGGTGCCGAGGGAGTCCTTGAGCCGGCCGCGGAGAACGTCCTGGCTCGGCTGCTCGGCGTGGCTCTTCGTCATCAGTTCTCCTCAAATCCAAGCGCCTGTGAGCCGGAGATCTCCGCCTCCAGTTGGCGTAGCAGTTCGTCGTCGTCGAGGCCGTCCAGGTCGTCGGCGGCCTCGGCCTGGGACTCGTCGGGGCCGGCCGGGTCCGCGGCGGTGTCCTCGGCGCCGGCGGCCGGGTGGCCGAGCTGCTCCAGGAGGTGCGTGGTGAGCGCCAGTGCGGTCGGATGCTCGAAGGCGACCGTCGAGGACAGCTCGGTCTCCAGCTCGCGGGACAGCCGCAGCCGCAGCGTCAGCGACATCACCGAGTCCATTCCGAGCTCGAAGAAGCCCTGGTCGGCCCGGAGGTCGTCCTCCGGCAGGCCGAGCACCGCGGCGACCTGCGCGCACACCCAGTCGAGCATCCGGTCGCGGCGCTGCACGGGGTCGAGCCCGCTGAGCCCGGCCACGAACTCGGTGCCGCCGGTCTGCTTCGCCGCCCCCAGGACCGTACGGAACAGCTCCCGGTGCGGGGCGTCGGCCAGCGCGCTGCCGAACAGCTCCCAGTCCACGTCGGCCACGCACGCGTGCACGGTGTGGTCCCAGGCCAGCAGGTCAAGGGCGGTGACCAGGTCATGCTCCCGCAGCGGGGCGACCCCGCTCGACTTGAGCAGTAAAGTCGTCCGTTCGTCGAGAAGATGGCTGCCTTCGAGCGGCATCAGCTCGATGTGCGCCACCGGCAGCCCGCCGGCCCTGCGCCGCGCGGCCAGCGCCCGCAGCGACCAGTCGGCCGGCGCCGCCGCACCCGTGACGGCGCCGCCCCAGGTGCCCGGCACCGAACCCAGCAGGACGAAGAGGCGCACCGGATCCTTGGCGGTCAGCCGGTGCAGCAGCTCGGCCGTCTCGGCGCGGTTCCACTCGGCCCGCAGCGCGGCCTCGGTGGTCTCCTCCAGCGGGGCCGCCAGCTCCGGAGCCGCCGCGCACACCACGCCCGCGATCCCGGAGTCGGCCCGCAACTCCTCGACCAGTGCGGCCAGTTCGTCCCGCGAGCCCCGGGTCCGCACGGTGCGGACCTCGGCGCCCGCGGCACGCCACCCGTCGATACGGTCCTCGACGGACAGCCGCTCGCCCTGCCCGGGTTCGGTGTCGGCGAGCACGATCCGCCGGGCGCCCGCGCCGACCAGCCAGTCCACCACGGGCGGCACCAGGGCGCCGCCCGCACCGGTCACCAGCTGCCAGCGCTCGGCGGACAGTGGCCGCTGCCCGGCCCGGTCCGGCGCGTCGGCACGCACCAGCGAACCGACCTGCACCGACGAGTGCTCCACGCGGATGTGCTCGTCGCCGGGCGCGCACAACAACCGCGTCACCAGCGTGCGCAACTCCTCCGCGCTGCCCCGGCTCAGGTCGACATGGCCGCCCCAGGCCTCGGGGCGTGTCATCGCCAGCGTGCGGCCGAGCCCGGCGTGCGCCCCCTGGTTGCCGTCCGGGAAACCCTCGTGACCGGACGGCAGCAGGGCGTGCCGGGTGACCAGCCACAGCCGGGGCACCGTGCCCTCGGCGCCCGCGAGAGCGGCGGTGAGCGCGGTGGTGACACGCCATCCGTCGGGGCGCGAGTCGAGGTCCTCCAGCGGCCACAGGTCGCAGATACCGGTGGTCGCCTCGTTGGCGTGCACCGCGAGCAGCGTCTCCCACGCCTCCCGGTCGGCCGGGTCGACGACGAGCCCCTCGCTCCCCGGTACGTCAACCGAGCGCACCCGGCGCACCTCGCAGCCCGCCGCCCGCAGCCCCTCGGCCACGGCACCCGCCAGATGCTCGGTGTCACCGCACACCAGCCAGCGCGTCGCGGGCGCCACCTGCGCACCGTCCCGGCCGGCCGGCCGCTGACCCGCGGCGTGCCACACCATCCGGTACAGCAGCCGCTCGATCCGGCCTCCGTCGCCGTCCCCGTCCCCGTCCGTGTCGGCCGAGGCCGGTTCGGGTGCGGCGGCCAGGCGCAGCCCGGTCAGCTCCACCACGGCACGGCCCGCCGCGTCGAGCACGGTCACGTCCGCCTCCGGCTGCCCGTGCGCACGCGAGCGGACCGGACCCCGGCACACCCGTACGGTGCCCTCCACGGCCGCCCTGACCCGGACCGACGCGAGGCCGGCGGGCAGCGGTTCGGCGTCCGGCGCCCCGGCGCCCGGCACGTCCGCGACCAAGTGCAGTGCCAGACGCAGCAGTTCGGCGGGCAGCCGGTGGCGGGCGGCACCGTCGGGCAGCTCCACGGTGACGTCCGCGGCGCCCCGGCCACTGCCGGCCGACCGCACCCCGAGCGCCGGGAAGCGGTCGGCCAGCGCGGCCCGGAGGGGCTCGTCGTCGGCCAGCGGACCGAGGGCGACAGCGTCCGAAGCAGGCCGGGCCGATACGTCGGTCGACGCGCTCAGCGCGGGCGTGTCCCCGCCGCTCGCGTCCCCGGACAGCGGGCGCAGCACGACCGTGCCCTGCCGGGTGTCGACCACGGCCTGAAGGCCGGCCCGTCCTTCGTCGTCGGCGCGGGGCGCAGTGCCGAACCGTACGTCGTCCAGTGCCGGCGCGGGGGAGCCCGTCGCGGCGGCACCGGCGAGCGCGGCCTCCAGGAGCGCGGGCGCCGACACCGTCGTACGGGATCCGGAACCGCTGACCTGCCAGGGGCTGCGGGTTCCGTCCACCGTCACCGGGAGCAGCGCCGTCCACGCGGCGGTCGTCGGCCGCACCGGCGCCCCGACGAGGGCGCCCGAGCCGGCGGGGCGGTCCACGGGGGTGTCCGGCAGCCAGTGCTCCTTGCGCTGCCAGGGATAGCCGGGCAGATCCACCACGGTGCGGCCGGGGCCGGCGAACGCCGCCCAGTCGACCGGGGCGCCCTGCGCGTGCAGCGTGCCGAGGCTGGTGAGCAGGGTGCCCACCTCGTCCTCGTCGCGGACCAGCGAGGGCAGCACCACGGGGCGTTGCACCCCGGCGGCCTGCAAGGACTCCTCGGTGCCGGAGACCAGCACCGGATGCGGGGACACCTCGACGAACACCCGGTCCTGCGGGTCCTCGACCGCGCTCACCGCGTCCTGGAAGAGCACCGTGTTGCGCAGATTGCGGCCCCAGTACTCGGCGGTGAGCGCGGAGCCCGCCACCTCGCCGCCCTCCACCGAGGAGTACAGCGGGACACGGGCCTCGGACGGCACCAGGTGCGCGAGGCCGGACACCAGCCGCTCCCGCAGCGGTTCCATCAGCGGTGAGTGCGGCGCCACCAGCACCTTGACCCGGCGGACGAACACATTCGCCTCGGTCAGCTCCTCGGCCAGCTCCTCCAGGGCGTCCACATCACCGGCGACCACCGTGGTGCGCGGGCCGTTGACCGTGGCGATGCCCAACTTGTCCTCGTACAGCACCAGATACGGCGCGAGGCCCTCGCGGGACAGCCCGACGACGATCGAACCGCCGGTCCCGACCAGCGTGTCCAGGAGCCGCGAGCGCAGGCACAGGATCTCGGCGGCCTGCGCCAGGGTCAGCGCCCCGGCGGCCCAGGCGGAGGCGACCTCGCCCATGCTGTGCCCGACGACCGCCGCCGGCACCACACCCCAGCTGCGCCACAGCTCGACCAGGCCGACCTGCACCATGAAGATCAGCTCCTGCGGGACGCCCTCGTCGAAGGGGCGGCTGTCCGGCTCACCGCGCAGCGAGGCCAGCGGGGACCAGGCGATCCACTTCCGCATCTCCTCCTCGCAGCTCAGCACGGCAACCCGGAACACCGGCTCGCTCTCCAGGAGCCGGCGCCCCATCCCGGCCCACTGCGAGCCGAACCCGGAGAAGACGAACACGCAGGAGCGCTCCAACTCAGCCGTCCCCGTGAGGACTTGGGAATGGGCCTCACCCTTGGTCAGCGCGCGCAGCGCCGAGCGGACGCCGACGACGTCCTGACCCACCACGACGGCCCGGTGGTCGAGATGACTGCGCCGCGCGGACGCCGTGTACGCCAGGTCGGCGAGGGTGTTCGCGTCTCCCGACTCCAGCACCGCGAGGTACTGCTTCGCCGCGTCGGGCAGCGCCGACTCCTGCGCGGCGGACAGCGGCAGCGCGAAGCGCGCCGGGGGTTCGCCGCCCGCCTCCCCGGGAGCCGGGGCCTCGGCCACCAGGATGTGCGCGTTGGTCCCGGTGAAGCCGAAGGAGCTGACGCCCGCGATCCGGCGCCGCCCGTCCTCGGGCCACCGCTCCGCACCCTCGGCGATCGCCAGCCCCAGCCGCTCCCACGGCACTTGGCGGGTCGGCGTGGTCGTCACCCCGATGTGCGGGGCGATCCGCCCGGAGTGCACCGACAGCACCGCCTTGATGAGCCCGGCCATACCGGCCGAGGCCTCCAGATGCCCGATGTTGGGTTTGGCGGAGCCGACGAGGAGAGGTGCGCCATCGGGCCCCTCGGGGCGCAACGCCTGGGCGAGCGCCCGCAGTTCGATGGGGTCGCCGAGCGGGGTACCGGTGCCGTGCGCCTCGGCGTAACCGACGTCGCGGCCGCTCAACCCGGCCTGTACCAGGGCCTGTTCGATCAGGGCGCGCTGCGCGGTGCCGTTCGGCACGGTCAGCCCGCTGCTGGCGCCGTCCTGGTTCACCGCGCTGCCGGGCAGCACGGCGTAGATACGGTCACCGTCGGCGAGCGCGGTCGACAGCCGCTTCAGTACGACCGCTCCGGAACCCTCGCCGCGCAGATAGCCGTCGGCCGCCTCGTCGAACGTACGGCAGTGGCCGCTGGGGGAGAGGGCGCCGCCGGCCGAGACCGCCACCGGGATCACCGGGCTGAGGATCACGTTGACGCCACCGGCCACCGCGAGGTCGCTCTCGCCCTGGCGCAGACTCTGCATGGCCAGGTGCACGGCGGTCAGCGACGACGAGCAGGCGGTGTCCACGGCCATGCTGGGTCCGGTCAGGCCCAGGAAGTAGGAGAGCCGTCCGGACGCCCCGGCGAAGGAGTTGCCGGTGCCGTAGTAGAGGTCCACGTCCTGGAGGTGGCTGCCGATGTGCTGGGCGTGGTCCGCGCTGTTCATGCCGACGAAGACACCGGTGGCGGAGCCGCGCAGCCGGTCCCTGGTCGCGCCGGCGTCCTCCAGTGCCTCGTAGGCGACTTCGAGGAAGAGCCGGTGCTGCGGGTCGAGGCTGCGTGCCTCACGGGGCGAGATACGGAAGAACGCCGCGTCGAAGCCGCGTACGTCGTCGAGATAACCGCCGCGCAGCGAGGTCATGGTGCCGGGTGTCCACGGCCCGTCGGACAGGAACGCCTGACCGTCCCAGCGGTCCGAGGGCACGTCGCGGATGACTTCGCGGCCGTCCAGCAGGAGCTGCCAGTAGTCCCGCACGGAGGGGCTGCCGGGGAAGCGGCAGCTCATGCCGACGACGACGATCGGGTCGTCGGCAGGGGCATCGGCAGTGCCGCCCGATGCCGCGGGCACGGTCTCCCGCTCGTGCGGCTGTGCCGGTGCGGTTGCGGGCGTCCGCGGTGCCTTGTGTGCGATCACCTGCGGCAGCAGATGGTCGACCAGCTCGTCCAGGCAGGGGCGTTCGAAGGGGGTGGACAGGGGGATGTCCAGGCCGAGCCGCAGACCGAGGCGGTCGACGAACTCCACGATGCTCAGCGAGTCCAGACCGAGGTCGGCGAAGCCGCGCCGGGGCGGGATGCGCCGCCCCGGGTCCTGGCCGAGGATCTCCGCCAGCACCTCGGACATCAGCCGCATCAGCGACCTGCGCTCGCGCTCGGCGCTCGCCGGTTCGGAAGCGACGGGCGCGCCGGCGGACTCCGTCGTACCGGCGGGGGTTCCGGTCCCGTCCGCCACCGTTCCCGCAGGGGGAAGGAACGGGGCGGTGGCGGACGAGGCGGCTTCCCGGTCGGTCCCCAGGGGGGTCGGGACCGTGACCGGGGCTGCACCGCCGGAGCCGAGCGGCTCCGGCGGAGTCGTGGGCGCGCCGCTGGGCGTGCCGTTCAGTTCGAGCTGCTGCGCGGGCCCGAGCGGCCTGCCCGACGGGTCGAGCAGCTGCACGGCGAGCCGGGCGGGCGCGACCTCCGCGCCCGGCACGGCACCCGGGGCGTACTGCGTGCCCGGAGTCACCTCGGGCAGCCAGAACGACTCGTGCTGCCACGGATGCCGGGGCAGCTCGGTGAGCCGGCCCGGAACCAGATCGGCCCAGCGGACCTCGGCGCCGGCGCAGTGCAGTGCGGCGAGCGAGGAGAGCAGCGTCGCGGGCCCGTCGGCGTCCCGGCGCAGCGAGCCGACCGCGACACCCTGGCGCCGCAGCGACTTCAGTGCCTCCGTCAGAGGGCGTACGAGGGTGGGGTGCGGGCCGATCTCGATGAAGTCGGCGCCCATGTCCTGGAGCAGGCCCCGCACGGCGGGCCAGAAGCGGACGGGGCGCAGCACATTGGCGGCCCAGTACGCCGCGTCCAGCGTGGCCGGGGGCTCGTCGGGCCAGACGGTGGACACGAACGCGGCAGGCCGGTCGGTCGGTGCCAAGTCGCCCAGTTCCGCGCGGAGTTGGTCCGCGAACGGTGCCATCGCCGGGCTGTGGAACGCGTAGTCGCCGGGCACGAACCGCGCGGTGACGGACCGTTCGCGCAGCAGCGAGGCGATGGCTGTCAGATCGTCCTCGGAGCCGGCGAGCACCGTCGAGGCGGGCCCGTTGACCGTGGCGACGGTGACCGCCCGCCCGGTTCCGGCGGCGATCTGGACCGCCTCGTCCTCGGGAAGGGCCACCGCGAGCATCCGCCCGGTGCCCGCGGCGGCGGCCATGACGCGCCCGCGCCGCACGGCGAGGTCGAGCGCCGTGGGCAGGTCGAGGGCGCCGGTGAAACAGGCGGCGGAGATCTCGCCGAGGCTGTGCCCGACGACCTTGGACGGCTCCACACCGCGCGAGCGCCAGACCTCGGCGAGCGCCAACTGCAAGGCGACGACCGCCGGTTGGGCCAGTTCGGTGTCGGCGAGATCGCTGCCGCCCAGCAGCTCCCGCAGACCCGGCATGCCCGCCTCGCGCAGCACCGCGTCGCTGTGCTCAAGGCTCGCCGCGGCGACCGGTTCGCGGTCCCACAGGTCAAGGCCCATGCCCCGCCACTGTGAGCCCTGCCCGGAGAAGACGAAGACGGTGCGGTGGCGGCGCCGGGGCTCGGCGGTGCCGGTGATCGTGCGCTCGTCGGGGTTGCCCTCGGCGAGTTCGCGCAGCGAGGCGCAGAGCTCCTCGACGTCGGCGCCGATCACGGTGGCCCGCGCCTCGTGGTGGGTGCGCCGGATCGCCGCGGTGTGCAGGACGTCCGCGACGGACCGCTCTCCGTCGAGGGTGCCGGCCAGGTCGCGGGCGCGTTCCTGGAGGGCGGCCTCCGTGGAGCCGGAGAGCAGCAGCACCCGAGGGGCGTCCGTCTCGGGCGCGCTCGCCTCGGGAGCCGGCTGCTCGGCGGGCGCGGACAGCAGCAGATGGGCGTTGGTGCCGCTGAGGCCGAAGGCGCTCACACCGAAGAGGGTGTCCTCGGTCGCGTCCAGCGGCCTGGCCTCGGCCGAGATGCTCAGCGGCCCGTCGGCCCAGGGGATCGCCGGGTTGGGCGTGCCGAGGTGCAGCTGGGGCGGCACCACCCGGTGCCGTGCGGTCAGGACGGTCTTGATCAGGGCGGCGACACCGGCGGCCGCGTCCGTGTGCCCGAAGTTGGCCTTGTGCGAGCCGATGTGGAGCCTGCGCCCGGCGTCACGGCCGGGGCCGAACACCTGCGACAGCGCGTACGCCTCGATCGGGTCGCCGAGCGGGGTACCGGTGCCGTGCGTCTCGACGAACGCGACCTCGTCCGAGGTGGCGTCCGCGCGGTGCAGGGCCTCCCGCAACAGGGCTTCCTGCGCGGAGGCGTTGGGAACGGTCAGGCCCGCGCTGCGGCCGTCGTGGTTGAAGGCGCTGCCCCGGATGACCGCGAGCACCTGGTCGCCGTCGGCGAGCGCGTCGTCGAGCCGCTTCAGTACGACGACGCCGCAGCCCTCGCCGCGCACGATGCCGTCGGCGTCGGCCGCGAACGGCTTGCACCGTCCGGTGGGGGACAGTGCCTGCACCTTGCTCATGAAGATGGACAGTTCGGGGGCGGCGAGCACATTGACGCCGCCCGCGAGCGCGGTGTCGGCCTCGCCACTGGCCAGCGCGCGGCAAGCCAGGTGGACGGCGACCAGGGAAGAGGAACACGCGGTGTTCACGGCGAGCGCCGGCCCGTGCAGCCCCAGGGTGTAGGCGACCCGGCCGGGCGCGAAGCTGAACTCCTTGCCGCTCGCGTAGTACGGGTCGATGCCCTTCACACCGCGCGTCTTGGAGTGCAGCAGCGTGTAGTCCATGCCGAGCATGCCGAAGAACACGCCGGTACGGGAGCCCGCGAGCTGGGGCTTGGTGAGCCCCGCGTGCTCCAGGGCCTCCCAGGACACTTCGAGAAGGAGCCGCTGTTGCGGGTCCATCTCGCGCGCCTCGCGGAACGAGATGCCGAAGAAGTCGGCGTCGAACTGGTCGAGCCCCGGCAGCACTCCCGCGTAGCGGCAGTACCCGGTGCCCGGTGCGGCCCCGTCCTCGCTGATGTACTCCGGGCCCCAGCGCTCGGGGGGTATCTCCCCGATCACGTCGACGCCGTCCCGCAGGACGTGCCAGAAGGACGCGGGATCGGTCACCCCGCCCGGATAACGGCACCCGATGCCGACAAGGGCTATGGCCGGATCGGTGGTGATTCCGTTGCGGGCGGGCATGGATCCCCCTCCAGGAGTGCGACAGACGGTGGGTGCGGACGGATGTCCGGGGCCGGACGGTGCGGACGGAAGCCCGGGTCCGGGTGGCGGGAGGGGCGTCCACGCCACCCGGGTCGTGCCCGGCAGCGATCGGCTGCCGCGGTGCCGCGGCGTCAGAACTTGGCTGCCGCGGAGGGGGCCTTGAGCGTGCCCAGGTACTTGTGCCAGAGGTGGTTCGGGTCGGCCTCGACCGCCTCGACGATCTCCCGCATCGCGGCGAGGGCCTTGGGCTCCCCGTCGTACACATCGCCCTGGAGCATCTTGAGGACGTCCAGGCGGTAGCGCGGGTCCTGCACGAACGCCGTGAAGAGGATGTTGAGGCGGTAGTAGATCGAGATGAACTCGTACCAGTTATTGACCGCGCCGCGGAGCGTGTTGACGTACCCGTCGAACCGCTCCTTGCGAAAGTCCCCGGCCTTGTGCGCCGCGATGATGTCGGCGGCGGCGAGGCGGGCGCTGTTGAGCGCGACGCTGACACCGCTGGAGAAGATCGGGTCGACGAACCGGGCCGCGTCACCGATCATCACGAGCGAGTCGTCGGCGACCTTGCTCAGTGAGTAGCTGTAGTCGCCCTCGGCCTTGAACTCCTTGACCCGCTTGGCGTTCTTCAGCGCGTCCTGGAGGGCCGGGCGGCTGCCGATGGTGTCCCAGAAGAAGGTCTCCAGGTCGTTCTTGGCCTCCTTGAACCGGGCCTTCTGGGTCACGACACCTATGGAGGTGATGGTGTCCGTGATCGGGATCTGCCAGACCCAGGTGTCCTCCAGCGGGAGGAAGTGGATGAAGATGTAGTCCGCCTGGTCCTTGTTGACCGCGAGCGCCTTGCGGTCGAAGTCGTCGAACCAGGTGTGCACCGCGTACTGGTTGAAGACCGGGTCCGGCTCCTTGACCTTGAGCTGGCTGCCCATCATGGTGCGGCGGCCGCTGGCGTCGATGACCATGCGGACGGGGACGCCGACGGACTGGTTGCCGACCTTCGCCTGGATGACCGGGCGGTCCCGGTCGGTGAAGTCGACGCGGTTGACGCGGACACCGTGATAGACCTTCGCGCCCAGGCTCTCCGCGTGCTGGAGGAGGATCTGGTCGAACTTGCCGCGGTCGACGTGGAAGGTGTGGTCGCGGTCGACGCCGGCCTGGTCGCGCTCGCTGAAGAGGACCTCGGCGGCGCGGAAGTCGTGGTCCAGGCCCTGGAAGCCCAAGTGGTCGATGTTCCGGTCCTCGGCGGAGGTCCAGGCGGCGCCGTACTTCTTGGGGAAGCCCGCGGCCTCGACCTTCTCCATCGCCCCGGTGTCGATGAGCACCGGCGTCGTGGCCGGGACCAGCGACTCGCCGACGTGCTCGCGCGGAAAGGTCTCCGATTCGAAGACCACTACGGACAACCCCTCCTTGGCGAGATAGGAGGCGGCGGTGGAGCCGGCCGGACCGCCGCCGATGATGCCGATGTCGTAGTCGTAGTTCGCCGATGTCTCGGACACGTGATCTCCTGTCGCGAATTCGGGTGGGTGACGCCGTGCCGTGGCCGCTGGGACCTGTCCGGCGGGCAGGCCCTGGTCAGTGAGCGGGCGTACGCAGGGACAGCAGCAGGTCGGTGATGCTGTCCAGGTTCTGGAAGTTGGTGCCGGTCAGCTCGGTCGGCGGGATGTTGGTTCCCAGCTCGTCCCGGATGAAGGTGAGCAGCTGAGCGGTGTTGATCGAGGTGAGGATTCCCCACTCGAGCAACGGGGTGTCCGGGGAGATGCCCTGCGAGTCGGGCTCCGCGAGAAGCCGGTCCTGGACGAACTCGGTGAGCTGGGCGATCAGTTCGTCGCGGTCACTGGCCACGCCGTACCTCCTGGAGATGCGTTGAGGGGCGGGCGGTCCCGCCGGGATCCAACGGGGGTCCAAAGGAGTTCAACGCCCGTTGATTTCAACACCTGATGATGTCATTTCCTGATGAACTCTACTAGTGTTGAGTTCATCGTCAAGAGGCCAACGGGCAGTGATGACCGAGTGGTTGGAGAAGCGATGACCCAAGCCATGACTCAAGTGGCGGCCCGACCGGTGACCGTGCGCCGGCCCGGACCGCCGGCCGGAGAAGTGCACGTCTGGTCGGTACGGGAGCCCGGCCCCGGGCAGGAGACGGCACTGTGGCGCTGCCTGGACCTGCTCTCGCCGGACGAGCTGCGGCGGTGGCGGCACATGGTGCCCTCGCAGCGCACGCTGTACGCCTCGGCGCACGCCGCGCTGCGTACCGTGACGGCCGCGTACACCGGACTTACCGCGTCCCAAGTCACCTTCACCGCAGGCAGGTTGGGCAAGCCCTATGTGTCCGGGGACCCGGGCCTGCGGGTCAGCCTGGCGCATACGGAAGGGATGTCCCTGGTGGCGGTGAGCCGTGACGGGCCCACCGGCGTCGACGTCGAACGGATCAGACCGCTCCGGGATCCGGCGGGCCTGCGCCGCCAGGTGCTCTCCGACCACGAGGCGGCACAGTGGCCCGCGGACCGCGAAGGCCCCCTGAACAGCGGCCTGTTCACCCACTGGGCGTGCAAGGAGGCGGTCCTCAAGGCTCTCGGCAGCGGCCTGGCGGGTGATCTCACCGCGGTGCGGGTCACGCCCGGCGCGCGACGTGCGGGTCCGGTACGGGTGCAGTCGGCCCCCGGCTCGGCCGCACGGACATGGAATCTCCAACTCATCGACCTAGGAACCGAGTTCAGGGCCGCCGTGGCGGTCGCCGGGGGCGGCGGCGTCGTACGCGTGTACCCGCTCGAACCCGGTGAGTGGCCCGAACCGCCACCGCTCCCTTCGAGTCCCGCGACACCCACGACCCCGACCGGAAGCCCTCGCGCCCACTTCACCAGGGAGATCCCGCCATGCAGCAGTTGAGCACGCCCGGACCGACCGCCGCCGCCACGCCCGCACTGGCCGCCACCACGTCCGCGCCCGGCGGCGCCCGCCAGATCCGCCCCACGCTGCTGTGCCTGCCGCACGCGGGCGGTGCCGCGCGGGCCTTCGCCGGTCTGGAGGCCGCGTTGCCGGGGGCCGCGAGGATGACACTGCTGGAGCTGCCGGGGCACGGCAGCAGGATGGCCGAGCCGCTGCGTGAGGACTTCGACGCGGTCATGGAAGACCTGATCCGCGGCTCCGCCCCGCACACCACGGGGCAGTACGTGCTGCTCGGGCACAGCATGGGCGCGGCGTTCGCCTACGAGATGGGCCGCTACTGGAGCGCCCTGGGCCGCCCTCCGGCCGGTGTCGTCGTGGTGGGACGCAACGGCCCCACCGCACGGCGCATCCTGCCGGACCTGCACACTCTGTCGGCGCCGGCGTTCCTGGAGTCCGTGCGCCGGCTCGGCGGCACCCCGCCGCAGCTCTTCGAACACCCGGAACTGGTCAAGCTGTTCACCCCCATGCTGCGCGCCGACTTCACCATCTCGGAGACGTACACCCCGCTCCCCGGACCGCCGCTGGCATGCCCGCTGTGGGTGTGCGCGGGCGTGGACGACCCGATGGTGGACGATCCGGGGCTGCGGGACTGGGAGAACCACGGCGCCGGCGACGTCGCCATCGAGTGGCTGCCCGGCAACCACTTCCTGCTCGACGATCCGGCGTTCCATGCGTATGTGGCGGGGGTGCTGCGGGCGTTGCCCGAACCGCCGACGGGTGCCTGAGTACCAGGGCCTGTTCCCGTAAGGCTACGGCGAACAGACAGGCAGCGATGGGCGACTTCCTCGGCCTTGTTTCCCCTCGGTGGGCGCCTCGCTGAGCTGAACGAGTGATCTCGATCGGGACGGAGGCCCGGTTCCCGGAGTCGGCCAAGGAGGTCCCGGCCGGCGGGAGCCTGCGGCCGTTGCGCGATCCGCAGGCGGCCGGGCTCGACGACGATGAGGACGGTGGGCAGCACTGACCGGTCGGGGCGGGTGGGTCAGAGGGCGAACTCGACGGGCTCCTTGCCCTGCGTGACGAGGCTCTTCCACAGGTCGCTGGGGTTGCCGGTCGAGGCGTTGCGGAACTCCTCCCAGTACCAGTCGGCGCCCAGGAGCTGCTTGACGCGGGGTACGGCGACTCCGTCGGGTCCGGTGTAGTAGCGGACCTTCTCGATCTTGCCGTCGGTGACGGCCTCGTAGATGGCCTTCGCGGTGACGGCCGGGCTGGAGCCTGTGCCCTGCATGCTGAAGAAGCGCTGCATGCCGGACTGGTAGTCCTCGGGGACGTCGCCCGCCTGGTCGATCTTGGTGAAGATACGTGTGGCGTGGGCGCCTGGGAAGATCGCCTTGACCGAGACGCCGAAGTCGGCCATCTCGACGTTGAGGCCCTCGGAGAAGGCCGCGACCGCGGCCTTGGAGGCGGCGTAGACGGCGGTGTAGGGGTAGCCCTGGTCGGCGCTGATCGAGGCGATGTTGACGATCACGCCGGAACGCTGCTTGCGGAAGTACGGCACGAAGGCTTTGGTCAGGGCGATCAGGCCGAAGACGTTGGTCTGGAACTGGTCGTGGATCTGCTCCATCGACGCGGCCTCGACGGGGCCCATGTGGTAATAGCCGGCGTTGTTCACCAGCGCGTCGATGCCTCCGAACTGGGCGGCGGCCTGTTCGGCGAAGGCGGCGTCGGCCGCCTCGTCGTTGACGTCGAGCAGCAGGGTCTTCACGTTCGGCAGGTCATGGTGGATGGCGAGGTCCTTCTCCTTGCGGACGGTCGCCACGACGTTCCAGCCCTGGGACGCGAACAGGTGGACGCTGTCGCGGCCGAAGCCGGATGTAGTGCCGGTGATGACAACGGTGCGGTTCATGAGGGGAACTCCTTCGTTACTTTCTGTGCTCGATGGGTACGCGTGCGCATCTGTGCTCGATTTGAAAGGGAAGAGCACGGACGTTTCACGTCGGGAAGATCGCGGCGGACGGCACAGGTCACATGGAGGCTGCTCCGAGGGGGCCCGCAATTTCAGACCGCCGGTCTGTTGTGATGTGTCCAACGTAAGGCACCCCCGGTCTGATGTCAAAAGACCGGGGGTCTGTAATATGGAGGCATGAATACTTTCCAGCGTGCGCGTAGTGAGGAGCAGCGGGACATCCGGCGGCGGGCGATCCTCGACACCGCCGCCGCCATGCTCGACGAGATGCCCGCGAGCGCGGTCAGCCTCAACGAGCTGAGCCGTCGTGTCGGGCTGGCCAAGTCGAACGTACTGCGCTACTTCGAGTCCCGTGAGGCGATCCTGCTGGAGCTGCTGGACCACGCCTGGAAGCAGTGGACTGCCGACCTGCCGGAACCGCTGGCCGCGGGCATCGACGCGAAACTGTCGGGGGACGAGCGTGGCGAGCAGCTCGCCGCGGTGGTCACCACCTCCCTCGCAGAGCGCCGCGTACTGTGCGACCTGCTCAGCGCACAGGCCGGCGTACTGGAACACAACGTGTCCCCGGAGGTTGCTGCCCGCTACAAAAGAGCCGCGCTCGCCAACGTCGACACGCTCGCGGCCCTCGCCCGCGTTCACCTGCCCGAGCTGGGCGATCGGGCTCACCAGCTGGCCGCGTCCATGATCATGGTGATCGGTGCGGTGTGGACCCACGCCCGCCCGTCACAGGCGATGCTCGCCGCCTACGAAGCCGACCCGACCCTCGCTGTCCTGAAGATGGACTTCTCCACCGCCCTCCAGGAGATGCTGGCGACCCTCGCTGCCGGCACCCTCGCCCGTACCTCGTCCTGACCCCCCACCTTCCTAGGAGCAGTTGTGCGCGTCATCGTCTTCGGAGCGTCCGGCATGATCGGACACGGCGCACTGCGTGCCTGCCTTCTCGACGACACCGTCACGGAGGTACTCGCCGTCGTCCGGAGCCCTCTGTCCGCCGCCCACCCCAAGCTGCGGCAGATCGTCCACACCGACTTCACCGACTTCACCGCCATCCAGGACCAGTTGAAGGACCTGGATGCCTGCTTCTACTGTCTCGGCGTCTCCGCGGTCGGTCGCCGGGAGGAGGAGTACACGCGCGTCACCCATGACTACGCTCTTGCCGCAGCCCGCGCCTTGTGCGCCGCCAGTCCCGCGCTGACCTTCGTCTACGTCTCCGGCGAGGGCACCGACAGCACCGGAGAGAGCCGCCAGATGTGGGCACGGGTCAAGGGCCGCACCGAAAACGATCTGCTGGCTATGCCGATGGCGGGGTACATGTTCCGCCCCGGCTACGTCCAGCCCGTGGACGGAGTCACCTCCCGCACCCGCGTGTACCGCGTCCTGTACCGCGTCACCGCAGGCCTCTACCCGCTCCTGCGGCGTGCCTTCCCCCGCCATGTCACCACCACCGACGCCGTCGGCCGCGCCATGCTCGCCGCCGCCCGCCTGAACGGCGCCGGCCCCACGGTGCTGCGCAACCCCGACATCAACCGTCTCGCTGCGGTCGGGCCAGGACAAGCGCCCAAGCCTCGTACTCCTGACTGTCCTTGAGGCCGCATCAGGTGACCTCCGGTCACGGGTGCCTACCGCGCCGCCGGCCCTCGCCCCTGCTCGACAGGGGGAGGGCCGGCGGCGGAATGGTCCGTGTCAGGCGGCGGGGTGCGCTCGCACCTCGGAGAACTGCGCCCGCCAATAAGCAAGCGGCGTAAGGCCGGTGGAGATGTCGCCGTGCACCAGGCGGCCGATCAGCACCTGGTGGTCGCCCGCCAGATGACTGCTCGTCAGGATGCACTCCGCGAACGCCACGGTGTTGTCGAGCAGCGGCGCGGAGGTGCGCTTGCCCGGGGTCCAGGGCACGCCCGCGAACCGTTCGGGCACCGGGGAGGCGAAGGTGCGGGCCGTCTCGGCCATGCCGGCGGAGAGGAAGTTCACCGCGAAGACCGAGCTCTGGTGGATGGCTTCGAGTGTCGCGCTGGGCTGCTTGACACAGACCAGCAGCAGCGGCGGCGAGGCCGACACGCTGCACACCGCGCTACAGGTGAGGCCGCGCGGTTCGCCGTCGGCCGTGAGGCTGGTGACGACGCTCACCCCGGTCGGCAGGGAACCCATCACCGAACGGAAGGTGTGCAGGTCCACCTGGTCCAGCAGGGTCTCGGAGGTGCTGAGTCGTTCAGGCATGGGCAGGTCCTCGTCTCTGAGGCCGAGGCGGGTCAGGGCCGCGGAGGTCATCGGGGTTCACCGGGTGGCTGCCATCGGGATGCGTCGTACGCCCGGCATAGGGAATTGCCGTGTGCCGGGCATCGGCAAGCGTCGTACGCCCGGCACAGGGAAGCGCCGTATGCCGGACGCCGGGAATCGCCGTGTGTCAGGCATCGGACGCGCCGTATGCCGGGCATTACGGCTCATCGCCCGTCGATGGCGGTGATCTGCTTCAGCAGGGCCTGCCGGTCCGTCTTGCCGTTGCCGGTCAGGGGCAGTTCGGGGACGACATGGACCGCGTCGATCACCATGTAGAGGGGCAGCCGGTCGGCACACTCGCGCTTGAGTTCGAGCAGGCCGGGACCCCCCGGGCCCTCCGACACCACCACGGCGTGGATCTTCGCGTCCAGACCGTCGCCCACCACGACACACGACGCGGAGGCGACCTTGGGATGGGCGGAGACCACCGTCTCGATGTCGCCGAGCTCGATGCGATGCCCGCGCACCTTGACCATGTGGTCGCGCCGGCCCACGTACTCCAGCATCCCGTCGGGCCCCATCCGGCCGATGTCACCGGTGTAGTAGGCGCCCTTGTGCGGCTCCTGGCCCCAGTAGCCGAGCATCACGGTCGGGCCGCTGACCACGATCTCGCCCTCACGCTCGCGCGGCGGGTGGATCCGGATGCGGTCGCCGCTGACGGCGGTGCCGATCGGCAGCGGACGGGTGCTGCCCAGATCGCGGTCGGTGACCTCGTAACTGGTGCACACATTGGTCTCGGTCGGCCCGTACCAGTTGAGCATCCGCACATCCGGCCACGCCTTGCGCAGCTCGTGGACCTGCTGGATGGGAAACGGCTCCCCGGCGAACACGCACACCCGCAGATCGGCCGGCGGCTCGTCGCTGAGCAGCTCGCCGCGCTGCATCATCAGGACCAGCGCGGACGGCACCGAGTACCAGACGGAGATCCGTTCGCGGCGCATCAGCGCGCCCAGCTGGGCGGGGTCGTAGGCCAGGCCCTCGGGGACCAGGACGACCGAGGCGCCGGCCAGGAAGGTGGCGTACAGGTCGAAGACGGAGAGGTCGAAGTTGAACGGCGCGTGGTTGGAGAGCCGGTCGTCCGCGGTGACGCCCACTTCGTCGGCGGCCCAGCGGATGAAGGAGAGGGCGTTCCTGTGGCTGATGCAGACGCCCTTGGGCTCGCCGGTGGAGCCCGAGGTGTAGAGGATGTACGCCGGCTCGTCGGGCTCGTTCTCGTACGGCGCCGGGGCGTCGGCCGCCGGGGCCTCCTCGCGCACCTCGTCGAAGGAGACGAGCGGCAGGGAGTCGTCCCAGCCGGCGGCCGTGGCGCGGCGGATACCGTCGGAATCGGCCACGACGAGGGCGGGCGTGCAACTGGCGGCGATCCGCCGGACCCGGGCCGCCGGGTTGTTGGCGCTGACCGGTGCGTAGATCGCGCCGACGCGCAGCGCGCCCTGCATGAGGGCGATGGCGTCCAGGGTCTTGTGGGTCCACAGCACGACCCGGTCGCCGGGGCGCACGCCGCGGCGGTGCAGCGCCGCCGCGTACCGGTCGGCGAGGTCGTCCAGCTCCCGGTAGCTGAACACCCCCTGGGACGAGCGCACGGCCGGGGCGTCCGGGGCGCGCCGGGCGGAGTCGATGACGAGCTGGTGGAGCCTCACAGGCCTATCTCCTTCACTATCAACTGACGCTGGATGTCCGAGGTTCCCGAGAAGATCGTGCTGGGCACGGCGTCGCGCAGCGCGGCCTCGATGCCGTCCTCACGCAGATAGCCGCGGCCCCCGAAGACCCGGACCGCGTCGGCGGCGGACGCCAGCACGCCCTCGGACACGGCCAGCTTCGACAGGGCGATCTCCAGCACGGACGCCTCGCCCTGGTCCATCGACCAGCAGGCGCGGTACAGCAGCAGCCGGGCGCTCTCCAGGCGCAGCTTCATGTCGGCGATGCGGTTCGCCACCGACTGGAACTCGCCGATCCTGCGCCCGAACTGACGGCGCTCCCGGGCGTGCGCGACGCACTGTTCCAGGAGCCGGTCGAGCAGACCGAGGTAGAGGGCGAAGAGGCAGGCGCGCTCCCAGCCCATGGAGTGCTGGAAGATCGCCGCGCCCGCGCCGACACCGCCGAGCACCTGCTCCTCGGGCACGAAGCAGTCCTCGAAGGTGACCGGGCCGGCCGGGCAGGAGTGCAGGCCCATCTTCTCGTAGGGCTTGCCCACGACTACGCCGGGCGTGTCCCGGTCGACGACCAGACCCGTGACCCCGAGGAAGCCCATCTTGGGATTGACGGTCGCGTACGTCACGTACACGTCGGCGGCCGGTCCGTTGGAGACGAAGCTCTTCGTGCCGTTGAGCACGAACCCGCCGTCGGTGGGCGTCGCGGTCATGCCGAGCCGCGAGGAGTCCGAGCCGGCCTCCGGCTCCGTCATCGCGTTGCCCGCGATCAGCCGGCCCGCCGCCAGCTCGGGCAGCAGCCGCCGGCGCAGGGCGTCGCCGCCGAACCGTGCGAGGGGTACGGCGCAGGCGAAGGTGTGCGCCGCCGCGCCGAACACCAGGCCGGTGTCGGCGCAGCCACGGCCCACGGCCTCCACGACACGCGCGGTGTCGATCGCGCCGAGGCCCTGCCCGCCGTACTCCTTGGGCAGGCAGGACCCGAGCATGCCGATCTCGCCGAGCCGCAGCCAGTCCTTGCGGGTGTAGAAGCCGTGGCCCGCGCCGGGCGCCGCGGGGAACGCGTCCCGCGTCGCGTCCAATACCTCGTCGTAGCGGGCCTGTTGGCCCTCGTTCCAGCCGAACTCCACATCTGCTCCTGGGGTACGGGGAAGGGGGCGCCCTCCCTGATCGGATCGCTGGTCAGTCGGTTTCGGGGAAGTGGCGCAGGTTGTGCGGGCCCACGTAACGCAGCCTGGGGTGGATGCGCCCCTGCTGGGCCCGCTGTTCCTCGACGTGGGCGAGCCAGCCGGGGACCCGGGCCGCCGCGAACATCGGGACGAACAGGTCGGAGGGCATGCCGAGCAGGTGGTAGATCGCGGCGGCGTAGCAGTCCACGGTCAGATAGGGGCGGGGCCCCTTCGACGGGTGGGCGGCGGCCCGTACGGCGTCCAGGACCTGGAGGATGCGATCGCTGCCGGGGCCCGCGTTGAACCGGCGGGCCGCTTCGCGCAGCGGCCTGACCCGGGGGTCCTCCTCGGCGTGCGAGCCGGGCCTGGCGCGGGTGGCGGAGGCCTGGTCGGCCCGCCCGCGCAGATAGGCGGCGGTGGTGTCCGGGTCGCCGTCCTCCCGGGCCACGTCGATCACCTGGTGGGCGGCGCCGCCGTGCAGCGGCCCGGTGAACGTGGCGAGCGCGACGGTGATGGTGGCGAAGGTGTCGGCGCCGGTGCCGGCCGCGACCCGGGCCGCGAACGCCGAGGCGTTGCAGCCGTGTTCGGCCTGGAGGACCAGGCAGAGGTCGACCAGCCGCACCCGCTCCGGATCGCGGGGCAGGCCCAGCATGTAGAGGATGTTCTCGGCGTGCGACAGCTCGGGCGCGGGGCTCGGCAGCCGCCGCCCGGCGCGGGCCGCCTGCTGGGTGGCGAAGATCGTCGGGATCCGCGCGATCAGGCGTTCCCGCAGGTCGATGTGGGCCGCCGGGTCGGCGTTCGCCTCCGCGGCGACGCCGAGTGCGGGGACCGCGGTCCGCAGCACGGACGACGTACTGGAGTTGGCGTTGAGCACGAGGTTCGTCGCGACCATGGGCGGCAGTTCACGGGCCGCGGCGAGCCGGGCCTTGAAGGCGCTGAGCTCCTCGGAGTCCGGCAGCCAGCCGCGGATCAGCAGATGGACGACCTCCTCGAAGGTCACCCGGCCGATCAACTCCTCGATGGGATAACCCCGGTAGGCCAGCCGGCCGTGGACCGGGTCCACCTCGGAGATCCCCGTCTCCCCGACGACCACCTGCGAGATGTCGGTCAGCTCCTGCTCGATGCCCGCCGGCACCGGGCCCGGCAGCGCGGGGGCGATGGACGAGGCGTCCGGGGGGACTTTGAACGGGGTGAGTTCGGCGAGCCGTTCGTCGTAGAAGGCACGCAACTGCCCTACCGAATCGATGTGTTCGATGAGGTGATCGTCGAGGGTGGTGCCCAACTCGTGCTCCAGATGGACCTGGAGTTCCACGGCGGTGAGGTTGTCCCAGCTGGCCACGGCGCGAAGCTGCATCTCGTCGCCGATGAACTCCGACGGCATGTCGAAGACGCGGGAAAGAGTGCTGATGACGGGGTGCACCTGGGCCTTCTCCTTGTCTGAGCGTCGCTTCTCCTGTGGGTGCCGAGCGACGAGGGGGGTGAGGTGTCGCGGCGCGGACGGGGTGCGCGGCCGGAGCCCCGCGTGGAGCCGGACCGGCCCCGAGGCAGGCCGCGCGTGCTGCCGGACCCGGCTATCCGGCCAGGTCCGAGGCCTGCTCGCCGGCCGGCTCAGGCATCCGGACCACCGAGGAGGCCGGGGCCGGCGTTGAGGGCGTAGCGGGTGTGGCGATCAGATCCATCCGGGAGCGAGGGAAAAGGAACGGGAGGAGCGGGCCGGTCATGGCCGTGGTGATCAGCGCCATGAGGACCATCTCGGTGAAGAGGGTCCGGTCGAGCACCCCCAGGCTGAGCCCGACACCGAGGATGATCAGCTCGGTCAGGCCCCGGGTGTTCATCAGGACGCCGACGCCCGTCGACTCCCGCCAGCCCAGGCCGAAGGACTTGGCCGGCAGACCGGCACCGAGCAGCTTGCCGAGGATGGCGGCGGAGAGAATCAGACCCAACTCGCCCCAGGCGGTGAGCGACATGGCGGCGACGTCGACCGAGAGCCCGGTGACGATGAAGTAGACGGGCAGCATCAGTTCACCGGCGTGCTGGAGCGGGCGCAGCATCTTCTCCTCCAGCAGGGCCTCCGGCTTGCGGGGCATCACCAGGCCGAAGGCGAAGGCGCCGAAGATGGGGTGGATGCCGATCTTCGACGTGGTGTACGCGGAGAGCAGCAGGCCCGCCGTGACCAGCGCCGCCAGATAGACGCCCGTGCCGCGCTTGGATATCCGGGCGACCCCGCGGGCCAGCAGCGGGCGGACCACGACGATCATCGCGGCGCCGTAACCGGCCGACATCCAGAGGGTGTCGGTGAAGCCGGAGGGGCCGGACGCGGTCACGATGGCGACCACCCCGGCGAGCAGGCACCAGGCCAGTACGTCGCCGAAGGCCGCGCTGGTCAGCGCGAGCGCGCCGATCTTCGTACGGCCGAGGTTGTTGTCCTTGAGGATGCGGGCGAGCACCGGGAACGCGGTGATCGACATGCTGACACCCAGGTACAGGGCGAACGAACTGAACGGCACCTTTTCGCCGTTGACGTGCGAGTGGCTGTGGTAGATCAGCGCGGCGACCCCGAAGCCGAGGACCATCGGGGCGAGGATGCTGCCCGCGGTCACTCCGGCGACCGAGGTCTTCCGGCGCTTCATGGTCGTCCAGTCGAGCTCCCAGCCCACAGTGAACATGAAGAGCAGCAGACCGAGTTGGGCGACCATCGAGAGTAACGGGCGTACCTCGTCGGGAAACAGACGCTGGGTCGGGTTCCCGGGGAGCAGTCCCAGCAGGCTGGGGCCCAGCAGGATGCCCGCGGTGATCTCGCCGATGACGGCGGGCTGGCGCACGCGTCGCGCGAGATGGGCGAGGACCGTACCCGCGATCAGAATGCCGGCGATACCGGCGATGGCGGTGGCCTGCAGTGCTTCGGCGGTGTGCGGATGCGTCACGGCATCTCCTCCGGCATCGAAACTGGTCAGATATTGAACTTAATTCACTGGACGTTGAACTCAACTGATGATGAGTTTTGCATGTGCCGTGGTGCGCGCACAAGGGGCGTCGAGGGCTGTCGGGGCTTGTCGGGGTCACGCCTTCGTGCGAAACTCCCTCCTTGTTGAGTTCAACGTATGTTGAGTTCATTGATGGTTGAGTTTTCTTGTCGAGCGTGAACCGCGGAAGGTGGTGCCTGACCATGCGCGAACTGGTGGAGGTGATCGAGTCTCCGGACTCGGTGCCGGCCGATGTGGCGGCCCTGGGAGTCCCCGAGTCCTTCCGGGCGGCCGTCCTCCACAAGGAGGAGGCGGGGATGTTCGAAGGAGTCGAGCTGCGCGACCGGCGCCCCGCCGACTCCATCCACCTTCAGGACGTGCCGACCCCCACCCCGGGCCCCGGCGAAGTGCTGGTGGCGGTCATGGCGAGCGCCGTGAACTACAACACCGTCTGGAGCGCCCTGTTCGCGCCGGTGCCCACCTTCGCCCTCCTGGAGCGCTACGCACGCCTCGGCGGCCTCGCCGCCCGGCACGACCAGCCCTACCACGTCATTGGCTCCGACCTGGCCGGTGTGGTCCTCAAGTGCGGCCCCGGCGTACGACGTTGGGCTGTCGGTGACCGGGTGGTCGCGCACTGCGTCTCCGTCGAGCTGGAACACGCCGAGGGCCACGGCGACCCGATGCTCGACCCCGACCAGCGCATCTGGGGATACGAGACCAACTACGGCGGACTCGCCGAACTCGCCCTGGTCAAGGCGACCCAGCTGCTGCCGAAGGCCGCACACCTCAGCTGGGAGGAGGCCGCTTCGCCCGGACTGGTCAACTCCACCGCGTACCGCCAGCTCGTCACACAGAACGGCGCGGGCATGAAGCAGGGCGACAACGTCCTCGTCTGGGGTGCCGTCGGCGGACTCGGCTCGTACGCCACCCAGCTCGCGCTCGCCGGCGGAGCGAACCCCATCTGCGTGGTCTCCTCACCCGAAAAGGCCGCCCTGGCCCGTGAGTTGGGCGCCGAACTGATCATCGACCGCAAGGAGGAGGGCTACCGCTTCTGGCGGGACCCGCACACCCAGGACCCCAAGGAGTGGCGCCGACTGGGCGCCCGCATCCGGGAGTTGACCGGCGGCGAGGACGTGGACATCGTCTTCGAGCACCCGGGCCGGGAGACCTTCGGCGCGTCCGTGTACGTCACCCGCAAGGGCGGCACCATCGTGACCTGTGCCTCCACCGCCGGCTACACCCACGAGTACGACAACCGCTACCTCTGGATGAGCCTCAAGCGGATCGTCGGCTCGCACTGCGCCAACTACCGCGAGGCGTGGGAGGCCAACCGCCTTGTCGCCAAGGGCCGTATCCACCCGACACTGTCGCGGACGTACGCTCTCGACGACGTGCCCCAGGCCGTCCAGTCCATCCATCGCAACGAACACCACGGCAAGGTCGGAGTGCGCTGCCTCGCGCCCGCCGAGGGACTGGGCATCACGGCCCCCGAGTTCCGCGCGCTCCACGAGAGCGCCATCAACCGCTTCCGCACCCCGCCGCCCCAGGCCGTGGCGCCCGTCCTGAGCGAGGTCGCGGCATGAGCGCGCGGTACGGCACGGTAGGCGTCGTCGGCCTCGGGACCATCGGCGGGGCGCTCGCCCGCAGGGCCGCGAGCGCCGGGCACACCGTCCTCGTACTCGATTCCGACAAGCGGGCGGGGGAGCGGCTGCGGCAGCTCCTCGACGAGACACCCGAGGCCCGCGGACGCATCCGTCTCGTGGACCACTGGGAGGAACTCGCCTCCGCCGCCACGGTGTTGGAGGCAGTGCCCGAACGCCGCGACACCAAGGTCGCGGTGCTGCGCGCCCTCGACCGGGCCTGCCCGCCCGAGACCGTCCTGGCCAGCAGCGCCGCGGCCCTCTCGCTCACCGACCTCGCCGCCGCCTCCGGACGCCCGGCCCGGTTCGTCGGCCTCCATCTGGCCCTGCCGACGGCGGGCCTCGCGGAGATCGGCCGTACGGTCATGACCGACGAGTCCGCCCTCACCCAGGTGCGCGACCTCGTGGACGGCATCGGGCTGAGCCGGGTGACCGTCGGCGACCGGGCGGGACTGATCTCGACCTCGCTCCTCTTCGGCTTCCTCAACCAGGCCGTCACGATGTACGACCAGCGGCTCGCCGGGCGCGACGACATCGACGCCGCGATGCGCCACGGCTGCGGACTGCCCCTGGGACCCCTCGAACTCCTCGACCTCATCGGCACCGACACCGCCTGCGACATCCTCGACGTCCTCGCCGCGCGCTGGTCCGAGCCGACGCTCCAACCCGCCCGCCGACTACGGCACATGGCCCTCGCCGGTCTCCTCGGCCGCAAGTCCGGACGCGGCTTCTACGACTATCGCGAACCCGCAGGCGCCCCGACCGCCCCCGAGCGGCGGTCGCCCGACGAAGTGCCGATCCGCACGGTCGGCATCGTCGGCACCGGCACCATGGCCACCGGCATCGCGGAGGTCTTCGCCAAGGGCGGCGTCGCCACCGTGCTGGTCGGCCGCACCGACGAACGCGCCAAGGCCGCCTGGGAGGCGGTCGCCGCGTCGACAGCCCGTGCCGTACGGCGCGGCAAGCTGGCCGAGGCGGCGCGCGAGGCCGCCCTGGAGCGGCTCACCCCGAGCGGCGCTCTCGCCCAACTGGCCGACTGCGACCTGGTGATCGAGGCCATCGCGGAAGACCTGGACGTGAAGAAGGAGCTCTTCCGCACGCTCGGCGAGCTCTGCCGGCCGGGCGCGCTGCTGGCCACCACCACCTCCAGCCTGCCGGTGATCGAATGCGGTCTGGCCTCCGGACGCCCCGAGGACGTGATCGGGCTGCACTTCTTCAACCCGGCCCCGCTCATGCGGCTCGTCGAGGTGATCCCCTCACTGGAAACCGCGCCCCAACACATCAACGTCGCACGGGAGTTGTGCCACCGGCTCGGCAAGCACCCGGTGCAGTGCATGGACCGCCCGGGCTTCATCGTCAACGCGCTGCTCTTCCCCTACCTCAACGGCGCCGTCCGTCTGACGGAGAGTCACTACGCCACCCCCGACGAGATAGACGACGTGATGAAGCTGGGCTGCGGCTATCCGCTCGGCCCGTTCGAGCTGCTCGACATCATCGGCCTCGACATCTCGCTGAGCATCCAGCGCGTGCTGCACGACGCGGACCGTCATCCCCGTAGCGTCCCCGCACCCCTGCTGGGGCACCTGGTGGCCGCCGGCCGGGCGGGCCGCAAGTCCGGCGCCGGGTTCCGGGTCTACGGCTGACCGTCCGACTCAAGGAGGAGACACACGATGAACACCAACGCCGACGGAACCGCCGCCGACGCCCTCGGCTGGGCCATGCTGGTGGAACTGACCGGCTGCGCCGACGTGGTCTGGGCCCTCGGGGGACCGGCGCCCGGGGACACGAGGGACGGCACCGACTCCGCGCCGCACGACGGAGCCGAACGGTGACGGCCACGACCGAAGCCGCCGAGTCCGGGGGGACGGTGGCCGCTGAAGCCGCAAGGTCCATGGGGACGGCCGTCACGGAATCCTCCGCGTCCGTGGGGGCGGCCGCCCCTGCCTCGACGTCCGTGGGGACGGTCGCCCCCGAACCCACGCTGGCCACCCCGCCCACCACGACAGCCGCCTCCGAAGCCATCTCGACCACCGCCACCGTGCGCGACGCGGCCCTGGCCGCCCGTGCTGCGGCGACCCGGCTGTCCACCACGACCGGTGCCGAGCGGGACGCCGCGCTGACGGCCATCGCCCTTCGGCTGACCGGGAGTTCGCGCCGAATCCTCGCTGCGAACCGACAGGATGTGGCGGCGGCCCGGGAGGCCGGGCGGTCCACGACCGTGCTGGACCGCCTGACCGTCACCGAGCAGCAGCTCGAAGCGCTCGCGGGGACGGCGCGCGCCCTGGCGGCCGAGGCCGACCCGGTCGGTGAGGTGGTGAGCGGCTCCGTCATGCCGAACGGCCTGGAGGTACGCCGGATCAGGGTGCCCCTCGGCGTCGTCGGCGTGATCTACGAGGGCCGGCCGAACGTCACCGTCGACGCCGCCGCCCTCTGCCTCAAGAGCGGCAACGCGGCGCTTCTGCGCGGCTCTTCGACCGCTCGGCACACCAACGCGGCCCTCGTCGACGTCATGCGGGAGGCCCTCGTGGACACCGCCCTTCCGGTCGACGCCGTACAGCTGGTCCCCGGCACGACCCACACCTCCGTCCACGAACTCATGTCCCTGCGCGGCTTGGTGGACGTCCTCGTCCCGCGCGGCGGCCACGACCTCATCCAGACCACCGTGCGCGACTCCATGGTCCCCGTCATCGAGACGGGCGTCGGCAACTGCCATGTCTACGTCGACGAACACGCCGACCTGGACAAGGCGTTGGCAATCCTGCTCAACGCCAAGGCGCAGCGCCCGTCCGTCTGCAACGCCGCCGAGTCGCTGCTCGTCCATGAGCGCGCCGCGCCCGCCTTCCTGCCCCGGGCCCTGGCCGCGCTGGCCGGCCACGGAGTGACCGTGCACGGGGACGAGCGGGTGCGGTCCTTCCACCCCGCGGTGGTGCCCGCCACCGAGGAGGACTGGGGAAGGGAGTACCTCTCCCTGGACCTCGCGGCCGCCGTCGTCGGCTCACTGGAGTCGGCGATCGACCACATCCGCCGGTACGGCAGCGGACACACCGAGGCGATCGTCACCGACTCGCAGAGCGCCGCGCGCCGGTTCGTCGCGGCCCTGGACACCGCGGTCGTCGCCGTCAACGCCTCCACCCGCTTCGCCGACGGCGGGGAACTCGGGCTGGGCACCGAACTCGGTATCTCCACACAGAAGTTGCACGCGCGCGGCCCGATGGGGCTGACCGCGCTGACCACCACGAAGTACGTCCTCGTGGGCGACGGGCACATCCGGGGCGGAGCCGCCGCCCCGATGCCGTAGATCAGGAGGTCCGGTCATGTACGTACGCATCATCACCGCGACGGAGCCGTCCGGCCGGATTCTGTACGCGGAGGAGCCGCGCGGAGAACGGAAACCCGCGACCGCTCCGCGCCCCTGGCCGGGACTGGCCGGAGTCGACGACGACCCGGCCGAGTTCCACATCGTCCGGGGCATCGATTAGTTGTCGGGCCGCTCGGCCGCTCGGCCGCTCGGCCGCTCGGCCGCTCGTTCTTTCGGTCTTTGGTTCTCGCGTCGGCGCCCGCCCCCGATCCGGAGGCGGGCGCCGACGCGTGAACCAAGGACGCCACGGAAGGCGGCGGTCACCCCCGTGGGGCGGCCGTCGCCTTCGGCGTGCCGCACCAGGGCTCCAGCAGTTCGGACAGGCTCCGGGCGCCGACACGGTCCGAGGCGGCCGCGACATAGGCGTCCGGCCGCACCTGCACGACCACGGGCCACGGCGCACCGCCCGGGGCCACGGTCGCGGGGACCGCGCGCACATGGTCCTGCCATGCGCTCACCGGCCCGGCGAGTCGCTCCCGGCGCCCGCGCGGGCGTACTCCTCCGCCGTGCGGATCCGGATCCGTACGCGGGCCGGCGCGACCGGCGCCGTGTCCACCTGCGGCGGGGCGCTCACCAGGGGGACCAGGTCGTCCTGGTGGACCACCTCCCGTGTGGAATGCCCCTGGAGCCGCGGCAGTTCGCGTGCGTCGAGGCCGACGAGCCCGCGGGCCACCACCCGGCCGCTCTCGTCCTGAAGCTCCACCGGGTCGCCGGCGACGAAGTCCCCGTCGACGCGGGTCACCCCGGCCGCGAGCAGCGGTCCGCGGCGCTGGGAGACGGTCCGGACGGCGTGCGCGGTGAGCCGGACCGAGCCGCGCGGGCTGCTGGCGTGCTCCAGCCAGAGCAGATGGTCGGCGGCCCGCTCCCCGGTGCGGTGGAAGAACGTGCCGGTCTCGCGTCCGGCCAGCGCGTCGGTGGCGTGCCGGGCGGCGGTGAGCACGACGGGAATACCGGCGTCGGTCGCGATGCGCGCGGCCTCCACCTTGGTCACCATGCCGCCGGTGCCGACCCCCGAGCTGCCGCTGCTGCCGATCTCCACGCCCGCCAGATCGTGCCGGCCGCGGACCTCCCGCAGCCGCTGCGATCCCGGCCGGCTCGGGTCGCCGTCGTAGAGTCCGTCGACGTCCGAGAGCAGGACCAGCAGGTCGGCGCGGACGAGATGCGCGACGAGAGCGGCGAGCCGGTCGTTGTCGCCGAACCTGATCTCCGCGGTGGCCACCGTGTCGTTCTCGTTGACCACCGGCACCGCGCCCATGGCGAGGACCTGGGCCAGGGCGCGATAGGCGTTGCGGTAGTGGGTACGACGGCTGATGTCGTCCGCGGTCAGCAGGACCTGGCCGACCCGCAGTCCGTAGCGGGCGAAGGAGGCGGTGTAGCGGGCGACGAGGAGCCCCTGGCCCACACAGGCCGCCGCCTGCTGCCTGGCCAGGTCCCGCGGCCGCTCGGTCAGGCCCAGCGGCGCGAGCCCCGCGGCGATCGCGCCCGAGGAGACGAGGACGACCTCGGTGCCCGTCGCCCGCGCCCGTGCGAGGACGTCCACGAGGGCGTCCACCCGGTCCGAGTCGAGGCCTCCGGCGGCCGTGGTGAGGGACGAGGAACCGACCTTGACCACGATCCGACGAGCCGTCAGAACATCGGTGCGCAGCGGCAGTTCACCGCTCGGACCCATACCGTCGGGGCGGTTCACCGCGCTGCCGGGCCGGACAGGGCGAGGTCTCCCGACGAAAGGCTCCGGGGCATCTCGCGCAGCAGTGCGTGCACGGTCTCCACGACGAGGACGGGCCGTTCGTACGGCAGGTCGTGGCCCTGCCCCGGCACGGTGTGCAGCACGGCCCCCGGTATCTCGGCGGCCAGCCTTCGGGCCTGTGCGGGCGGGGTGACGCAGTCCAGGGTGCCGACCAGGATCCGGGTGGGCACCCGGGCCAGCGCGCCGAGGCGGCCCGCGCAGTCGTGGGTGGTCAGTGCGGCATAGAACTCGGCGATGGCCATCGCGGGGATGTCCCGGAAGGCGCGGGCGCCCTCGCGGACCGTGTCGGTGTGCGGTCCCGCCCCGAGCACCGCGCGCCACAGTGGGGCCGTGTTCGGGTGCGACAGCGGCCCGGTGAGCAGCCGGTGCACGGTCCGGGCCGAGCGGGGCGAACGCATCAGCCCGTCGGCGACCCGCTGCCGGGCCCGGCTGAGTCGCCGTACGGCCGCGCCGGGCCGGTCGACGGGGACGGTCAGCCCCTCGGCCACCTCGTTCAGACAGGTCGAGATCAGCCCCACGCCCGCGACCCGGCCCCCGAACAGGACGGGTTGACGTGCGGCCAGCTGCTGGATGGCCATGCCTCCCATGGAGTGACCGAGCACGACCACGGGGGCGTCGTCCCGGGTCGCCTCGGCGAGTACGCGGGCCAGGTCGCGGCCGAGCAGCGCCATGTCGAGTGCGGCGGCGCCGCGGGTGGAACGGCCGTGGCCCCGCTGGTCGTAGCTGACCGTGCGGACCGCCGGGAAGCCCTGGCGCGGCCGGGTCAGCGCGTCGATGTGCGGCCGCCAGTTGTGGGCGGACATCGTCCACCCGTGGCACAGCAGGACGGTGACCGGGGCGTCGGGATCGCCATGTGTGTACACGGCGATCTCGGCGCCGTCGTCGGTGGTCACCGAGCGCACCAGGCGACGGGGTTCGGCGAGGGCGAGGGCGGTCATGAGACCCGGCCACGGTCGGCGGCGAGCGCTTCCGCCCTGCGGGCACGGGGCCTTCGGATACGGGGCTGGGGAGCATGCGACTCGGGGGAGCGGACGTAGGCGGACGCCGACTCGGCCATGCGCCAGGCCTGTTGGACCTGGCCGAAGGTGAGCCCCAGGGCGGCGGCGATCCGCTGCGGGCTCCAGCCGCGCCGACGCAGGAACCACACGTAGGCCGGGCGCTGCCGCGGATGCGGATCGATGCGCCGGCTCCCGTTCGCCAGGAACGCCGCCAGCTCGGAGCTGATCGCGCCGAGGGTTCCGGCGACCCGGAGCAGCTCCCGGCGTTCCCGCACGTTGAGCCCGCCCCAGATCCCGGTGCTCTCCTCGTTCAGCAGCGCCTCGCGCAGGCACTCCTCGGTCACGGGGCACCCGGCGCACAACCGCTTGGCGGCCGCCTCCCGTTCGTCATCGGTGCCTCCGGCGGGCGGAAAGAAGGTCTCGGGGTCGGCATCACGGCAGGCCGCGCGCTCCACCCAGGGGTCGGTGTCCGCACGGTGGTGCGCCGGTGCGTGCATGGCGGTCGGCCCTTCCTCGGCGTGGGCGTGGACGGTTCTCAGAGACCGAGAGTAAACTCAACACGCAATGATTTCAATGGTTGTTGATATCCTGCCCGAGGTGCGTGCGCCAAGACGCTGGATGTGGTGGAAAGTTGAAGGTGCGACGGCCTTCCTATGGATTCCACGCTTGTTGAAATAGGGGCTTGCTGGCACCAACTCCGCTGGCGTACGGTCACGTTGGCTTCACCCGCAAGGCCCCGGTACGGGCCTTGGGAAGCGCCGACGGACGTGTCCTGGGCCCAGCCCGGACATCCCCACCGTTCGCAGTGCGCCCTTACGGCGGAGGCCCCTGGCCCACGCTCTTGATCGCCACGCGCCATCGAGCTCGACGTACTTCAACCGCGGCTGTACGGCGCTCCCAACGGGGGGAGCACGATCAACACCTGGGGGTGTTTTGCGTGCGCGGACTTCCTTCGCCAGAGCTGTCGAACGGGCCGGCGGTCGTTGCCGCACTTGGATGATCCGGGCGGCGCCGCGCCGTTCGCAATGGGCTCGTTCTCACTTCGCAACCGTCCGAGAGCTCTTGGAGGTCGTATGTCCGTCGTCGTCAGCGCCCCTGTCGTGTCACTGCCTCGCTTCCAGGTGACCACCGATGAACTGCTCGACCGGATCACCGAGTTGTACCCGGACGACCCCAGCCTGTCCGTCGTCCGACGGGTCATCAGGTCCACCACGGTCCATACGCGGTGGTACTCCCGGCCGCTGGAGCAGCAGTTCGCCCCCGCCCCCTCGCTCGCGGAGCGGACGCGCACCCACCTCATGGACAGCCTGGAACTGGCGGAGAAGGCCGCGAACGGAGCGCTCTTTGAAGCGGGGCTTTCCGCGTCCGACATCGACGGCCTCGTCGTCCTCAGCGCCACGGGCCACACGATGCCCGGGCTCGACGTGCTGCTGATGGAGAAGCTCGGGCTGCCCCCCTCGGTCCGTCGCATACCGGTAAGTCAAGTGGGCTGTACGGGAGGGGTGTTCGGGCTGGCCCGCGCCATGGAGATGGTGACCGCGCACCCGGGATCCACGATCCTCATGGTCTGTTCCGATGTGTTCAGCCACTATCTGCACCGGGGTGACGCCGGCCTGGACGGCATGATCCTGAAGGGGCTGTTCGGCGATGCGGCAGGCGCCTGTGTGGTGCGTACCGAAGCGCAGGGCTCTCATATGGAGCTCATCGACTCCTGGGAGTACGTGCACCCCAACAGCCATGACATCGTGGGCAGTCGGCTGGACTGCGACGGGCTGCACGCGTTCAACTCGCCGAGGCTGCGGCACGTGGTCGAAGGTGCGATGCCGCGTCTGCTGGATTGGCTGAAGCGCAGCGCGCCGCCCGGTTCGGATCCCGCGCCGCGGTTCGTGGTCTCGCACACCGGAGGCCCGAGAATCCTGGACGCCATCGTCGCGGGGCTGGGCTGCGACCCCGCGATGGTGGACCTCGCCCGCGACTCGTTGCGGGAGCAGGGCAACGTGGGTTCGGTCTCCGTCCTCGACGTCCTGGAACGGACCTTCGTCAAATCGCCCGCCGAAGGTGATCACGGCCTGCTGATCGCGGCCGGCCCGGGTGTGTCCCTGATCGCCGTGCGTGCCGTCTGGCGTCCGTGGGGGTGACGCGGTACATCACATGATTCCGCACAACGGCCTTGCTCGCACACATGGCTGAGCCGGCGGCTCCGGTCGGGAGCCGCCGGCTCTTGGCTGTCCGGCGGGCGCCGCGCGGACGAGGAATCAGTCCTTCTGGGCGCTGCGGGGCTCCAGTTCGGTGGACAGGCGCAGCTCCAGGGCCGGTACGACCCAGGCGAGGAACTCCTCGAAGTCCATCTCGGCCAGCGGGTGGACCTTGAGCACATAGCGCAAGAGGGCGAGCCCGACGAGGTGACCCGAGGCCAGGGCCGCACGGGTTTCGGCGTCCGGATGGTCCTTGTACCCGGAATTCGCCGCCCAGCTCTTGGTGCTTGCCTCCACGCGGGCGCGGAGCCGTTCCGAGGTGGCGCTGTCGGCGAGACCGGCCCGGTAGATGGCGGTCATGCCGTAGCGGGTTTCCTCGCTCTCCCAGAACGACAGATAGGTGCGGGCCAGCCAGGCGGCCTCCGCCGTACCCGCGTCCGCCATGTCCGGAGGCAACTGGTCGAAGATGGAGGAGACGCTGAGCGGCGAGTTGACCGCGGCGTCGAACACCCCCTCCTTGTTGTCAAAGAAGTGGTGCACCAGCGCCGGGTCCACCTGGGCGTCCTCCGCGATCGCGCGGATGGTCGTCCTGGCGTACCCGTGTTCGGCGAAGAGATGGAGCGCCGACTCCATGATCTGATCTCTCGTGCCACTGTCCCCAGGCCGGCGTCCGCTGCGCGCACGCACCGGACGCGGCTTCTTCGCTGCCGGGGAGGCGGCCCGGCGGGTGGAGGCGGACTTTCGGGCGGGGGTGGGCGAACCGTCTGTGGACCTGGATGTCATGGGATCACTGCACTTCGGGGGTTCCGTGAGCGGGGTAATTCACTGCGTAGTGAAAACAATCCTAGCAGTCGGTTCCCCGAGATTCCATCCACAGGTGACACTCAGCAACTACAGCGTGATGTCCAGCCGTTGGTGTGAATTTCCGCTCCAGGCCGGATGCCGTTCACGCAACCGAACGGATCGCGGTCACTGCCCGCCGCCGCCCCCGAGCAGAGTCTGCCGCAGCCCCGGTGCGATCGTCGCGATCACGGTCTCCAGGTCCGTCGCGGCGACGGCGTCCACCTTCAAGAGGTGTCGCGCGAAGGCTACTCCGCCGAGTTGTGCGCCGAAGAGGGCGGTACGCAACTCGGCTTCCCCGCCCGGCAGTTCGTGGTCGACCTGGCCGTTCAGGGCCTTGGAGATGCCCTCGCGCAGCACCTGCGAGGCCTCCCGGTCGGAGAGTGCGACCCGGTACAGCTCGATCATCGGGGAGTCCTCCTCGTTGGGCTCCCACAATGCCAGATATGTGCGGGCGAGACGCACAGGCAGATCCTCGTCGACACCCTCGGCCACCGCCGGGCCGAGTATTCCGGCCACCTTGACGGTCCGCTCGATCAGCGCTCCGAAGACCTCCGCCTTGTCGGGCAGCAGCTCGTGGGCGAACCCCTCCTCCAGCCCCGCGACCTCCGCCAGGGCGGCGAAGTCGGTCTGCCGGTAGCCGAGTTGCGTGAAGAGGGTGCGGCCCGCGGAGATCAGGGCCTGGGTCGCCTCGGCGCGCACGTCGGCCGTGCTCCCGGTGGTGGTGACGGTCATGGCTGCAACTCCCGTTGGTGTGAGGCGTATCGACCGGCGCGACGAGCGCGGGGCCGGCTCGCTGGCCGATTAATTCACACTCAAGTGAACTCTCTCGCTGTTGAATTAGTCAAGCCGCTCTGCGAAGATGATTTCAACGCCTGGTGAGTTAAGGAGTGGCTCGCCGCTGCCCGAGGAGGAATCGTGCAGTCCATCGGCATCATCGGAGTGGGCTCCTACCTGCCCGAGGCCATCATCAGCAACGCGGAGATCGGGCACGGCGCCGGCGTGACCGACGAGTGGATCGTCCGCAAGACCGGTATCCGGGAGCGGCGCCGCGCCGCCCCGCACGAAGCCACCTCGGACCTGGCCGTCGTGGCGGCCCAACGCGCCCTGGAGAGCGCGGGTCTGACGGCGGATCAACTCGCGTACGTAGTGGTCGCCACCTCCACCCCCGACCATCCGCAACCGGCCACGGCCGCCCTCGTCCAGCACCGCATCGGCGCCCACCGGGCCGCCGCCTTCGACGTCAACGCGGTGTGCAGCGGCTTCGTCTACGCCCTCAAGACGGTGGAGAAGCTGCTGGCCGGCGCCGCCGACGGTGAACCCCGCCACGGCCTGGTCATAGGCGCCGACATCTACTCCCGCATCCTCGACTACACCGACCGCCGCACGGCCGCCCTCTTCGGAGACGGCGCCGGTGCGACGGTCCTCGGCCCGGTCGCCCCGGGCCTCGGCCTGCGGCAGATCTCCCTGGTCTCGCGCGGCGACGCCCACCGCCTGATCGAGGTCACCGCGGGCGGCAGCCGCCGCCCGCCCTCGACACAGACGCTGACCGACGGCGACCACTACTTCCGCATGGACGGAAGGGGCGTACGCGGCTTCGTGACCCGCACCCTCCCGTACGAGATCGGCAGGCTCCTGCGCCACGCCGAGGTCAGGCCGGAAGCCGTACAGCACTTCGTCCCGCACCAGGCCAACGGCATCATGCTCGCCGAACTCTGGCCCGACCTCGGCCTGCACCGCGCCGCCCTCCACCTCACCCTGGAGCGCTACGCCAACACCGGCGCCGCCTCCGTCCCGATCACCCTCGCCGAGATGAACCGCAAGGGAGCGGCCGCACCGGGCGACCTGGTCGTGCTGGCCGCGTTCGGCGGCGGGATGAGCCTCGGCATCGCCCTGCTGAACTGGTCCATGGACACCCGCGAGGACGCCCTCGGCGCGCACCCCGCGGTCCCGTATCTCCTCACGGCCGGCGACCGCGTCGGCCCGCTCGCGCCGTGACCGCCGACGACGCGGCCGCCCCGGACATCAGGGCACGGGTCGCCCAGCTGCACGGACTCCGCGAACAGATCCGGCAGGGCCCGGACGAGAAGGCGACCGCCTCCCAGCACGCCAAGGGCAAACTCACGGCCCGCGAACGTATCGAACTCCTCCTGGACGAAGGCTCCTTCACCGAACTGGAGCCACTGCGCCGCCACCGCGCCACCGGATTCGGCCTGGAGGACCGCCGACCCCACACCGACGGCGTGATCACCGGCTGGGGCACGGTCCACGACCGCACCGTCTTCGTCTACGCCCATGACTTCCGTATCTTCGGCGGCGCCCTCGGCGAGGCACACGCCGAGAAGATCCACCGTGTCATGGACCGCGCGGTCGCCGCCGGTGCCCCGCTCGTCTCGCTCAACGACGGCGCGGGCGCCCGCATCCAGGAGGGTGTCACCGCGCTCTCCGGCTACGGCGGCATCTTCAGCCGCAACGCCCGCGCCTCCGGGGTGATCCCGCAGATCAGCGTGATGCTCGGCCCCTGCGCGGGCGGCGCCGCCTACTCTCCGGCCCTCACGGACTTCGTGTTCATGGTCCGAGAGACCTCGCAGATGTTCATCACCGGCCCCGACGTCGTCCAGACGGTCACGGGCGAGAAGGTCACACTGGGTGGCCTCGGCGGCGCCGATGTGCACGCAGAGGTGTCGGGCGTGGCGCACTTCGCTTACGACGACGAAGCGACCTGCCTGGAAGAGGTCCGCTACCTCCTCTCCCTCCTCCCGCAGAACAACCGGGAGACCGCCCCCGCCGCACCCCCCGAGGACCCGCCCGACCGCCCCTGCGACCGGCTCCTCGACCTCGTCCCCGCCGGCGGCCACCGCCCGTACGACATGCGCCAGGTCATTGAGGAGACAGTCGACGACGGCGAGTACCTGGAGATCCACGAACGCTGGGCGGCCAACGTGATCGTCGCGCTGGCCCGCCTGGGCGGCCAGGTGGTCGGCATCGTGGCCAACCAGCCCCTGGTCCTGGCCGGCGTACTCGACATCGACGCCAGCGAGAAGGCGGCCCGCTTCGTCCAGATGTGCGACGCGTTCAACATCCCCCTCGTCACCCTCGTCGACGTCCCCGGTTTCCTCCCCGGCGTCGACCAGGAACACAACGGCATCATCCGCCGCGGCGCCAAACTCCTCTACGCCTACTGCAACGCCACCGTCCCCCGCATCTCCCTGATCCTCCGCAAGGCCTACGGCGGCGCCTACATCGTCATGGACTCCCGCTCCGTCGGCGCGGACCTCTCATACGCCTGGCCCTCCAACGAGATCGCCGTCATGGGCGCCGAGGGCGCCGCCAACGTCATCTTCCGCCGCCGCATCCAGTCGGCCGACGACCCCGAGGCCACCCGCCGCCAGCTCGTCAAGGAGTACAAGACCGAGCTGATGCACCCGTACTACGCCGCCGAACGCGGCCTCCTCGACGACGTCATCGACCCCGCCGACACCCGACGGGTCCTCATCGACTCCCTCCGCATGCTGCGCACCAAACACGCCGACCTGGCCCCCCGCAAACACGGCAACCCGCCCCAGTAGAACCGAAGGAGCACCATGACCACAGCCACCGAGCCGGCGAAGCCCCTGGTCCGCGTGATCAAGGGCGGCGACCTCCCCACCGAGGACCTGGCAGCCCTGACCGCGGTCCTCCTGACCCGAGCCACCCCCACCACCACGGAGGCGGAGGCGAAACCCGAAACGGTCATACCCCTCTGGGAACGCCCAGCGCCCACAGCCCCTTACCGCTCTCCCCACAGCTGGCGCAACTGACAGACAACTGGGGCCCGTTGCCGCTCTTGCGGCAACGGGCCCCAGTTGTCTGTCAGAGATCAGCGAGCGCAGCCCGCATCGATGGGGCGACAAGGTCGGCCAGGGCGGAGACGGACAACTCGGCGATGGGCTGAAGCCGCAGCAAATACCGAGCGAACGCCACCCCCAACAACTGGGCGGCGACCAGCCCACTCCCCGCAGCCGCGCGCTCGGCGCCCAGCACCCCCGTCAGACTGCTGGTGAACTGCTCGTGCAGCACCCGCCGCAGCCGCTCCGCCGCCCGCTCATTGGTCGCCGCCGAACGCAGCAACAACCGCAGCGACCCCTCGGCCGCGTCCTGCTCCCACGGCGCCAGAAAATGCGCGACAAGAGCATGCGGCAACCGCTCCACCGGCGTCCCCGTCAGATCGGGCAGCCCCAGATCGACATCGAGCGCGGCATCGAACAGCCGCTCCTTGTTCCCGAAGTACCGCATGACCATGGAGGGATCGATCGACGCGCTGGCCGCGATGGCCCGTATCGTCGCCCGCTGATACCCCTCAGCGGCGAAGTGCAGCCGCGCGGCATACAGAATCGCCTCACGCGTCCGCTGCGAACGAGATGTCACACGCTGCTCCACAAAGCCCCTCCTACTCAGCCGCCAATACGCCACCCACTCGCGCCCGCCCCGTCTTTCAGGGCCGAACCGCACCCGCGGTCGGCGACGTGCAGAAGGGGCCGTGTCGGTACGTTCAGCCCGTCGCTTACGTGGTTATGGGCAAGTTCATGCTGTGGAAGCAGGCAGTAATGCCCACCGGCGACGGGCTGGACGTACCGGCACGGCCCCGACCCACAACCCACCGGCTCACGTCTGTTCGACGCTCGCAGGCTCCTCCGATCGAACCCCTGCCGCCTCCGGCACCACGGCCACGGGCACAGGCGCCGGCCCCTCAACCCCGCACCACTGATGCAGCGCCCTCCGAAGCCGCTCTTCACCCCCGTCGGCATCCTCCGCACCGTCCACCCAGGCCGCATACCCGTCCGGCCGCACCAACAGCGCACCCACCCCCGGAAGTTCAGGCACCGGAACACCCACCCGCACCGGACTCACCCGCGACCCCCACGCCTCGGTGACCGCGGCACGCCGCCCGTCCTCCCCAAGATCGAGCAGCAGAAACCGCCCATCACGCATCAGCGAGTACAACCGCACCGGAGAAGCCCCAACCCGCGGCACCGTCAGATCCGGCACCCGCTGCCCGACCCGCACCGAAGGCCCGCCCAGCGCACCCCCACCCGCCCCCCGCCCCACGTACCCGTTCCGCAACCCCGAGATCGACTCCCCGGCAACCTTCCGAACCCGCCGATACGACAGCGCCTTAGCCAGCACGGCCCGACGCACCGCGGTCACCCCCGCGGACGCGCTGGTGGCCGCCCGCGTAGCCCGGTCCGTGGCCCGCAGAATCCGTTCGGCCTGCGGCCGCCGCTCCACTTCATACGAGTCGAGCAGCCCCACCGGCGCCCACCCCTGCACCTCCGCGGCGAGCTTCCACCCGAGGTTCACAGCGTCCTGGATCCCCAGGTTCAACCCCTGCCCACCGAGCGGCGAATGCAGATGCGCCGCGTCCCCGGCCAGCAGCACCCGCCCGATCCGGTACTGGTCCGCGATCCGCTGGTGGATCTTGAACCGCGCCAGCCACTCGGGCTCGTACGGCCCGGGATCGAACCCGAGCGCCCCGGTCAGCACCTCACTCAGCTCGCCGAGCGTCACAGGCTCCCGAGTCCACGGCCGGTCCCGCCGAGCCACCGCGACCCGGTACAGCCCGTCACCGTAAGGCACTGACACCACGACCCCACCCCCACCGGACACGATCAGCACATCGTCCGGCGGCGGCTTCCGCAGCCGCACATCGGCGAGGATCGGCGCGATGTCATACGTACGGCCGCGGAAGGCGATGCCCGCGAGTTCGCGTACGACGCTGTGGGCGCCGTCGCAGCCGACGACGAAGTCGGCGCTCTCCTCCCACTCCCCGCCACCGGCCCGCACCTGGAGCGTGACGCCCGAGCCGTCCTGCGTCAGACCGAACACCTCGGTGTCGCGCTCGATGGTGACCCCGAGGTCGAGGGCGCGCTGCTGGAGCACCTGTTCGGTGCGGCTCTGCGGGATGACGTTGAGGTAGGGGAACCGGGTGTCGAGTTCGGCGAAGTCGACGCGGGCGCCGCGCGCGGGCACCATCCGGCTGACCGGCCGGCCGAGGGCCACCAGCGCGTCGGCGTGCCCGCGCAGATCGAGTACTTCCATGGTTCTGCTGTACAGACCCATGGCACGGGACTGCGTGGACGGCGCGAGCCGGCGTTCGAGGACCGTGCAGGACACGCCCGCGGCGGCGAGCTCACAGGCCAGGGCGAGACCGGTGGGCCCGGCCCCGACGACGATGACGGACTGTTCAGGAGCGTTGGCCACGAGTTCCTCCTTGGACGTGGGGCAGAGCGGAAGACGACACAAGAGGGGGAGCGGCCGCCAGCCGGCTGAACCGCGCGGCCCAGGCGCCGGCACCCAGCACGAGCCCCCCGAGCAACAGCCAGCCCACCGCGCCCCGTTGGACCACGAGAAAGGTGATGACCAGCGGCCCATAGGTGTTCCGCGCCGCGTTCCCCAGGCCGAAGAAGGCGAGGTACACCTGCCGCCGGTCCTCGGGGGCGAGGTCGTACGAGATCGCCCAGGCCCCGGCCTGCTGATACATCTCGGCGAACGCCTGGAAGGCGACAGCGCCCAGCAGCAGCGCCACGGCAGCCACGGCCGGCACCGCCCCGGCGCCCGCGAGCCCGCAGCAGCAGACAGCGAGCAGCACCGCACTGCGCCGCAGCGCCCGTCCACCGTCGGCGGCGCTCTCGATGCCCCGGGTGGCCCTGACCTGGAAGAGCACCACGACGACCGTGTTCAGCACCAGCGTCCAGGCGATGGCCGCCCGCGGAATCCCGTCATGGGCGAGCACCCACAGCGGCACTCCGGCCGTCAGCACGGTGACATGCAGGCTCACCAGCGAGTTCAGCCCGGTCAACAGGGCGAAGCGACGATCCCGAAAAACACTGACCCGCTGCGTCCACGACAGCGACCGCCCGCCACCGCCACTGCCACCACCGCCCTGACCACCACCCCCCGGCGCGCCGTCGGCGACGGTCCGCAGCCGCGTCACCAGCCCCGCGGCGACGACGAACGAGAACGAGTTGGCGTACACGATGCCCACGTACAGCCCGTCGCTGTCCGGCAGCAGCACCGCCCCGGCCGCGAGACCGCCCAGCGCGAGCCCGAGGTTCTGCAGCGACCGCGCGCGCCCCATGGCCCGTACCCGCTGCTCCTTGCCGACCGCCGTTCCGAACAGGCCCTGCACCAAAGGCGATGCCCCGCGGTCGGCCGCCGCGAGCAGCGACACCACGAGCAGGAACGGCGCGAAGCCCGACACGAACGGATAGCAGGTGAGCAGCGCGGCCCGGACCAGATGGGCGCCGATCAGCATGCGCCGAGGGCCGACCCGGTCCGCCAGAATCCCGATCGGCACCAGCGACAGGAAGGAGAGCCCACCCGCGACAGACAGACCCACGCCCACCTGCCCACTGCCAAGATGCAGATACCGGGTGAAGAAGATGACGGACACGGACATGTACAGCCCGCTGCCGAGGGCGTCGACGAACACCGCGACGAGCAGAACGGCCGCCGCACCGGACAGCGGCCCGCGCCGCGTCCGTCCCGCTGCGTGTGTCATGTCGCCCTCACTCGTCAGAAGTTCAGTAGTAGTCGCGCATCAACTCGTCGACCCACTCCGGCTGGACGACCTCCTCGCGCGGTCCGAACTGCCGCAGATACGGCTTGATGTCGAGCACGGGAGTGCCCTCGACGGCGTCGAGCCCGACGACATGCAGATCGAGGCCGTCCGTCTTGACCAGCCGGCAGCGGGAGACCCCTATGCGGTTGGGCCTGTTCTTGCCGCGCTGGGCGAAGATGCCGGCCAGCGGCCACTGAGGGTTGTTGCGCGGATGACGGGCGCCCTCCTGGACCTTGTCCAACGGGACCCGGTGGAAGTGGAAGACGACCTCGAGGTGGGAGAACGAGTCGAGGGAGAGCAGCGCGTCGGTGGTGAACCGTTCGGCGTCCAGCCGGATGACGGAGGCCACCTGGCCCCAGTCGTCGTCGATGAGTTCGCGGCGCTCGTTGTGCACATGGGCGATGGGCACCAGGTCAGTGATCGCGTCACCGTTCATGTCGGTGTCAGTCCTTCCGTCGTCGCCGGACAGGGCCGTCCCCCCGGCGTTCCCGTCCAGAGACCACACCTGATCCCGAACGAGCAACTCCCCTTCGGAGGCCCGCTGTACGACCAGATAGACCTCCTCGCGGGGTACGCTGAGGAGCTCGCCGAGCCGTTCCTGGAGCAGCCGCAGCAGCTGACGCACCTGGGCCTTGCTGTAGCTCTCCTTGCACACGACGAAGCCGACCGGGGCCGGGGCCGCGGAACCGTCGCGCCACTCGGGCCGGTGGAAGGTGCCGGGCTCCAACCGCTGCCACCACACCCAGCAGTGGCCGCGGTCGAGCCCGAGCAGCGCCGTCACGGAGTCGGCCAGTTCACCGAGTACGGCCGCGCCGGGGCTGGGCGCGGGCGAGAACAGCCTGATCACCGGCATGTCAGCGCACCCCGCCGAGCGGTTTGACGCCGATCACCATGCAGGTGCGTACGGGGATGAAGAACTCGTCGCCGTCCTGGCGGATGCCCAGTGCCTCCCGGTGCGCGGGGGGAGCCTCGGCGAGCCGCTGCCGGATCGCCCGCTCGGCCTCGGCGCCGGACGAGGCGATCTCGCACCAGCGCTTGATGGGCACCCCGGTGCGGCTCTCGGACTGCGAGCCGCGGGCGACCGGGACGTTGAGCCCGGCGCCCTGGAGGAAGCCGATCCACTCGTCGAGGGTGTAGCTGCGCTGGTGCGTGGGATCGTGCAGCATCTCCAACTCGTGGTTCAGCGCGTCGATTTCGGGGTTCTCGTGGCCCTCCAGGTCGATGACGGCGAGCCGCCCGCCGGGGCGCAGCAGCCGCGCCATCTCACCCACCGCCGTCGGCATGTCACGGAAGTGGTGCGGGGCGAGGCGGGACACCACCAGGTCGAAGGAGCCGTCGGCGAAGGGAAGTTCCTCGGCGTACGCCTCCTTCGTCTCGACGGAGACGCCGCGTTCGGCCGCGAGCTTGCGGACGGACGCCAGCATGTTGGGCGCGGGGTCCACGGCGACGAGACGGGCCGGGAGGTCGGCGGCGAACGAGAGCGCCAAGTGGCCGGCGCCGCAGGCGACATCGCAGATGGAGCTGCCCGTCTGCGGACCGAGCGTCTCGTGCAGGGCCTCCATCGTGGGGCTGGACCGGTGCACCTCACTGGTCGCGAAGTTTTCGGCGATCTTGTCGAATCGCTGGCTGGAGAGCATGTCCTGCGCCGCCTTCTTCCTCATCCGCTGACTCACTGGCTCTGCTGACTCAGTACTCTGCTGACGCACTGCTTTGCTGACGTGTCGTCACTTCGTCGCTCCCACAAGGGAGGTGAGCGCCGAGACCGCGTCCCCGTGGGGACCCTTGCCGCACGGTTGGAGCGTGTGCCCGAGGCCTTCGAGCAGCTGCACCCGGACGTCGATGGAGTTCCGTCCGACCAGATGGCGCGCCGACCACTCGCCGTACATGTCGGGCGCGAACACGGCGGGCGGCAGGGTTTCGTCGTCGGCGTCGGCCACGTATCCGACCAGGTCGAACCCGCCGTACACGAGGTCGAGGGAGGGGACACGCGACGTCAGGAAGGCGTCCTCCTCGATCACCGTGCCCACGAGCACCACCGTGTCCGTGCGGGCCGGCCGGCCGGACCGCAGCAGGTGCAGCAGGGCCAGCCCGCCCAGCGAGAAGCCCACCAGGACGAGCGGCCGGACCAGCACGTGCTGGTGGGCGTCGAGCAGGTGGGACAGGCGCCCGGCGCGGGCGAGCTGATCGGCCTCCGTCGAGGGCGAGTTCGGCTCCCGGACAGGCATGTCGCATGTGAGTACCTGCGCGCCCCGGGCCACCAGCCGCCCGGTCAGCTCGCCGAGCAGTCGGTCGTCGCGGCCCTCCCCGTCCAGGACGGAGACGCTGCCGGGACCGGCCAGCAGTACCGTGGCGTTCGCCGGACCGGCCGGGAAGGACCGCCGGGTGCGGTACCGCGTCCCGTCCGGGTCCCCGCGCCACTGGGTGCGCTGATGCACGTTCATCGGATCACCTGTGGCAGACGGCCTCGGCGAAGCCGCCGACGCGCTGGTGGAAGTAGACGCTGATGATCTCCTCGTGGAGCGCTTCGCCGTCCAGCGTGGGTACGACGCTCTCCGAGGTGCCGGGCACCGGTTCGACGAGCCCCCGGTCCCTGAGCTCGGCGAAGACCGCCGCGAACGGCTCGTCACGGAAGAGTTCGACGCCGAACCGCCGCCGGAACCGGCCCGCGTCGATCGGCTGGTTCGCCTTGAACGCGAAGCCGAGCACCATGCCGATCGCCTGGTAGCCGGCCAGCCGCCGTCCGGAGGCGAGCGGCAGCCCCGGCCCCTCCTTGAGCCGGCGCGCGTACCCGGCGATGTCGGCGATGTTGTGGGTCTGCACCACGGTGTCGTCGTCACCGGTCAGCCAGCCGTACGCGCCGGGGCCGTACGCGATCATGGAGTCGTGGCGCTGCCACTTGTTGCGGGAGACGCGGGGGATGTTGCCGTCGGGGTAGACGCCGGGCCGGTTCCACCAGCCGCACGGGCTCGGGTGGTAGCCGCCGTCGAGCAGCAGCTCCACGATGGCTTCGCGCATCGCGTAGGTCTCGCCGAGCGAGGGGAAGAGGTGCTGCTCGCGCAGCCGGGTCTTGACGCTCTCCACGTTCCACAGCGCCCGGTTGCCGATGCCCATCTTGGCCCGGTCGGCGTTGCGCAGCCGGTAGATGGTGATGGTGGGGACGTCGAGGTCGATCAGCCGCCGGATGTCGTCGGCGACCGTGGCGGTGCTCTGGTGGGGCAGCCCGAACATCATGTCGACGTTGAACGGCTTCCCGGTGGCCCGCAGTTTGTCGATGGCCCGCAGCGACATGGCCGCGTCGTGGCCGCGCCCCGCGAACGCGTTGACCTCGCTCTGCAGCGACTGCACTCCGACACTGAACCGGTTGAAGCCGATCGCGCAGGCCTCGGCGAGCTCGTCGTGCTGGAAGTTGTCGGGGTTGCCTTCGAGGGAGATCTCGCAGTCGTCGGCGAGGGTGTAGCGGGCGCGTATGTGGTCGGTCAGCCGCCGTAACTGCTCCGTGCCGAGCAGCGAGGCGGTACCGCCGCCCAGGTAGACGGACTCGATCGAGGAGCGCGCGAGCCAGGGGGAGTGGGCGAGGCGCCGGCCGGACTCGTCGAGCAGCAGGTCGGTCCAGATCCGTGGCGCGGCCTTGCCCTCGGGGCCGTCCGCGACCTTGCGCTTGACGTAGTTGCAGAAGTGACAGATGTACGCGCACAGCGGCACATGGAAGTAGAGATGTGCGGGGCGGTCGGCTCCCGGATGGCCGCGCAGCGCGTCGGCGACCTGTGAAGTCGACAGCTGCTCACCGTAGTTGGCCGTCACGTTGATGTTGTAGTCGTCCTGGCCGATCCGCAGCGCGGGGTTCTCGCTGAGCAGCCGCGCGAGTCCGGTACCCGGGCGCGGCGCGTTTTCCGTACCGGGGCGCAGTGCGGTTCCCGTGCCGGGGCGCAGTGCTGTGGTGCCGGCCGAAGCAGCCGTCTTGCTCATCGCGACCTCGTCTCCTGAATCGGGAAGAACGGATGCCGAGCGAGCCTTTGCCGCCGGCGGGCCTTCCCGGCCCGCCCCTCAACGGGCCGGGAAGTGGTACACCGCTTCGTCACCTGCCGGCAAAGGCGTGAGGTCAGACCTCGACCTCGATGACCGTGGCCTCCGTGATGTTGGTGGCCTCCACGAGCGTCTCGGCGGGCGCGGTGGCAGAGGCGGCTCCGACGGCGCTCAGGGTCACGCCCTCCTGCCCCGGCTCCAGATGAATGCGGATGACTTTCTTCTCTTCGGGCATGGCTGTCTTCCCTTCGGTGGAGGCGGCAACGGTCGCGCCGCCGTGGGACAGGGACCCGCTCACTTCGTCGGGAGCGGGAGTCGGATGGGGCCGGGCGCGTCGGCCGGGGTGGAGCCCGGCGGGCCGGCCGGCGTCGACTGACGGGGTGTCAGGGTCAGTCGTACGTTGCGCTGTTTGCGGGCGCGCCAGTAGCGGCCGGAGCGCAGGGTGAATTCCTGCAGATACTCGGTGGCGCCGCAGCCCCTCGGGTCGCCGGTGATGTTCTTGGCCAGCGGCGGGCACCGGAACTGGCACCAGATGTCCTCCGCGGCCACCGGGCAGGAGCCGCACACCGAGTGGTCGCTGAAGCGGATGTCACGGAACTCGTCGAAGCCGTGCTCCCAGATCTCGGCGAACGGCTTCTCCGTCGTGTTGCCCGCCTTGTAGAGCTGCCCCGACATGCAGTTGCTGCACGGGTACACGTCACCGCGGCTGTTGACGTAGACGACCGAGCGGCCGCACTTCTCCTGGCCCACCGCGCGCTCCAGGCGCTGGCAGAACTGGATGGTGTCCACCCCGCGGATCTCGTCGGCGGCGCGCCGGGCGGGGCCGGTGGGGGTCTCGGCCGGCTCCTGGTCGGGCTCGGTGGAGTACCGGTCCATGCACCGCTGGTAGACCGCGAAGACCTCGTCGACGTCCTCGGGGCGCAGCAGCATGTCCGGGTGGAGCAGCGCCCGGCCCACCGGGTGCGTCTCCAGCCACTGGGGCCGGGGGTACCCGCGCTCCGCGCACCACTCGAAGATCTCCTCGGCGTCCTGGATGTTGTCGCGGTGGACGGAGATGGCGGTGCGGAACACGTGCCCGTGCTTGCGCATCATCTCGAAGGCGTGCTGGAGCTTGGGGAAGTCCATTTTGCCGCGGACGGTGCGCTCGGGGTCGGCGGTGTCGAAGCTGATGAAGAACGACTGCCCTGCCGGGATCCGGGCCAGCTTCTCCTCGGTGACCAGCAGGCCGTTGGTGAAGATCTGGGTGCTGAAGGGCTTGCTGCGGGCGTGCTGGATGATCTCGACCGCGTCGCGGTGCGAGAAGATCTCACCACCCGTCAGAAACACCTGGAGCACGCCCATCTCCGCGAAGTCGTCGAGGAGTTGCTTGACGCGGGACGTGGAGATCTCGTCGGGCCGCTTGAGCGCGGAGTCGGCGTAGCAGTGGCGGCAGCGCAGATTGCACAGGTTCGTGGTCTCCACGAACGCGATGGCCGGGGCGGGCAGATGGAACCGGTCCAGCGTCACCAGCGGATCGACGAGCGCGTGGGCCATCAGCTCGGCGGTGGCCACCGCCCGTCCGGAGTTGTGACGCTCGATCAACTCCCGTGCGGACGCGGCGAGGAACTCGACATGACCGTTCGGCAGCAGAGCGACGATCCCGCCCTCGTTCACCTGGAAGGGAATCTTCTGCACGGGCCCTGCCTCTCCTGGTCATGGGATGGCGGAACATGCAAGTCAACGGATGTTGAACTCATGCCGTGTTGAACTCTACGGAGGATGAATAACCTTGGCAAGGTGTGCCGCGCGCGCAGGGCCGGCGGGCGGTACGGGGAAGGGACGGCCGGGGCGCCGCGGCCCGCGGTGACCAGGCGACTCTGCGCGCCTGTGGTGCGACCGGCGCGGTGGGTGACACGCTGGGCGGATGAACATCCCTTTCCTGGGCAACTGGCGCAAGAAGCGCGGCCTCGCCTTCGGCGTCGCGGTGTTCTCCGACGGCGAGAGCGACCCCGAGGGCATCGCCGAACTGCTCTCCGAGTGCGAGCTGCTGCGCTCCCAGGCGCACCAGGCGGGAGTCGAACTCGACGACTCCGTAGCCTCGTTGGAAGCCCTGGACCAACTGCTCCCGCGCTGGCGCGACGACGAGGAGAGCCTGCCCTGGCTCGGCAACGACGCGGGGCTCTATCTCGGCACGGTGATCGTGCGTACGGTCCTCGGTGCGGCCTGGGAGATCTGGCCCAACGGCCAGCCCGTGGTGAAGCTGACCTCCGGCCGTGAGATCGACGTGGTCGCGGGCGGTCACGCCTGGGCGTCCAGTGGTGCGCCCGAACTCTCCCAGTTCTATGCGGAGGTCGCCGAAGCCTAGTCGGCGACCCCAACGGCAGCCCAGCCGTCGTAAATACGGCTAATGCCCGAAAAGTGCGTGTCGAGCATTAAGTCCGTTCTTGTCTGGATAGTTTGCGGCAACCGCTGCACAGCTGAGAGTGGGTAGGGCAGGGCATGGCCGTCGATCCGTTGATCGAGCTGCATGACGTGAACAAGTACTTTGGGGAGCTGCATGTTCTGCAGAACATCAACCTCACCGTCGGCAAGGGGGAGGTGGTCGTGGTCATCGGCCCGTCGGGGTCCGGCAAATCGACACTGTGCAGGGCGATCAACCGTCTGGAGACGATCGAGTCGGGGACGATCAAGCTCGACGGCCGGCCGCTCCCGGAAGAAGGAAAAAGCCTCGCCAAGCTCCGCGCCGAGGTCGGGATGGTGTTCCAGTCCTTCAATCTCTTCGCCCACAAGACGGTCCTGCAGAACGTCTCGCTCGCCCAGATCAAGGTCCGCGGCCGCAAGAAGGACGAGGCCGACAAGCGTTCCCGCGAACTCCTGGACCGGGTGGGCCTCGCCAGCCAGGCACCGAAGTACCCCGCGCAGCTCTCCGGCGGACAGCAGCAGCGCGTGGCCATCGCCCGCGCCCTCGCCATGGACCCCAAGGCGCTCCTCTTCGACGAGCCGACCTCGGCCCTCGACCCCGAGATGATCAACGAGGTCCTGGAGGTCATGCAGCAACTCGCGCGCGACGGCATGACCATGGTCGTCGTCACCCACGAGATGGGCTTCGCGCGCTCCGCCGCCAACCGCGTCGTCTTCATGGCCGACGGGCGCATCGTCGAGGACCGCACCCCCGAGGAGTTCTTCACCAACCCGCGCAGCGACCGCGCCAAGGACTTCCTCTCCAAGATCCTCAAGCACTGAGCGGGGGAGCGCACCACATGATCCGTACGACACGTGTGTGCCGTGCCCTCGCGGCGCTCGCTGCACTGATCGCCAGCGCCGCCTCCGCCGCCTGCGGCAAGGAGGGCAGCCCGCCCGCCAAGGGACCGCCCGCCGAGAAACTCCCCAACTACCAAGTGGCACAAGGCCTTCAGCTGCCCGGCTCGCCCACCTGGAAGCGGGCCGAGAAACGCGGCTGCTTCACCGTCGGCGCCAAGGAGGACCAGCCGTACCTGGGCCGCTGCCCGCCCTGGTCGCCGGGCTGACGCTCCACAACGGCTCGGTGCTCGCCGAGGTCTTCCGCTCGGGCGTCAATGCCGTCGAACGCGGCCAGCGGGAAGCCGCGTTCGCTCTCGGCATGCGCAAGACCCAGGTCATGACGTACGTCCTCGTACCGCAGGCCGTGCGGGCCATGCTGCCCGCCATCATCAGCCAGCTCGTGGTGGCCCTGAAGGACACCTCGCTCGGCTATCTGATCACCTATGAGGAGTTCCTCCACGTCGGGAAGCTCATCGCGTCGAACCTCGACTACGATTTGCCGTTCATCCCCGTGGTGATGGTGATCTCACCGATCTACATCGGGATGTGCATGCTGCTCTCCTGGTTCGCCCAGTGGGTGTCCCGGTGGGAGCGGCGCAGTCCCAAGACCGAGGCCGTGGGCGTGGCACCGGCCGAACCAGGGACGCTGCTGCCGGGTGGGGGTCCCCCCCCCCACAGCCCCGAGACTGTAGGGGGAGCAGCGGCTCGCAGGGCCAGACCCGGCCGGCGGCAGCCGGAGATCACTGCTCGCGCAGGGGCACCGACACATACGAGGGGTCGTGCTCCGGCGAGGAGAAGGTCAGCTGCGCGCCGGACGGGTTGTGCTCGATGTAGAGCGGGTCGACCGTGTCGACGACCACGGCGAGTCGATGCCCCGCCGGGACGTCGTAGGCCGTGGAGTTCAGCTCCAGGTCGACGCCGAACGGCTTGCCCGGCGTCCGCCCGTGGAAGGTGTACGGCGCGTTGCTGACCAGCTTGCCGAGGCCGAGCGGGCCCACGTCGTAGAGGTACGCGACGAAGGTGCCGCTCTCCTTGGTGGGTGTGACCGTGGTGTGCAACGCGGCGGTGCCGCGCACCTGTTGGGCGCTCGTGTACTTCTCCGACTGCCACACGGCCGCCCAGTAGCGCGGCAGCAGCGGGATGGAGGCCACCGGGGGCAGCTGGGCGAGCTGGTCGAGGATGCTGGAGAGGAAGATGATCCCGCCGTCGGCGCCCGAGTCGACGTTCGTGTGGATCGTGGTGGTGCCCGCGAGGGCGATCTTCCTGGTGGTCGCGCCGACCGACTTCCAGTCCGGGTAGCCCTCGTAGGCACCCGTGGTGCGGGGCTTGAGCTGGACGGGCTGCTCGCGGTCGATGCCGTTGTCCTCGCCCTTGAGATAGTGGTCGAACCAGCGGCCCGTGTCCGTCCACACGTCGTTGGGGAGCCCGAACAGTCCGGTCAGCTCGGCCGTGGCGTGGTCGCCGGGGCGGAACTCCAGCCTCTTGGGCCCGGTCAGCTTCTCGTAGAACTTGGCGTACTGGTTGGGCGAGAAGATCGTGTCGCCCCAGCCGTTGGCCAGCATGATCGCCGCGCCGTTGGTGTTGATCTGGTCGATGTAGGTCTCGGGGGAACGTTTCTTCCCCCAGGCGAGGATCTCCTGTTCCTTGGAGAGGTCGGAGGCGAAGAAGTCCTTGAATATCTGCTGGAGTTCGGCGCTGGGGCGGCCGGTGAGCGTGCCGGCGCCGTCCAGCAGGGCGGCCGCCTGGGCGTGCTGGGTGCGGCCCGAGTAGATCGATTCGATGAGGTCGGCCCAGCCGCTGAGTGCGGCGACCGCCTTGATCCGCTTGTCGTGCGCTGCGGCGAGCAGGGTGATGCCGGCGCCGTACGACACCCCCGCCATGCCGACCTTGCGTGCGTCGGACGGGGTGTTCGCCAGCGCCCAGTCGATCACCTTGGACGCGTCGGCCACGTCCGGCGGGCCCGCCACTTCTATCTCGCCGCCGGACTGCCAGAAGCCGCGGACGTTGTAACTGACCACCACATAGCCGGAGTCGGCGAGTTTCTGGGCCTGTGCGAGGTACTCGACCTGCGGCAGGCCCCAGCTGGTCGGCAGCACGATGAGCGGGTAGTCGCGGGTGCCGTCGGCGCCCGCGGGGATGACGACGTTGGCCTTGAGGATCGTGCCGCCGTCTCCGGAGATGTCGACGAAGCGGATGCTCGCCGCGCTGGTGGCGGCCTGGGCGGCCGGGGCCAGACCGAGGCCGGCGGTGGCGATCAGCGTCGCGGAGACGGCACCGACGGCGGACGTGCGCAGGGCGTTGCGACCGTGTCCCACGGGTCACTCCTCACTCGTGTCAGTGCAAAGTGACCCGACGGTAACCTTGATCACTTACCCGAAGTAACCCGTCGGTAAGTTACGTGCGAGTAACGATTGTTGAAGTGTTCATTTCGTGAGCAATGGCCGCCCCGAAGTGTGCGTTCCGTGTGCGTGAGGGCTCTAGCGGAGCGCGCGGAAGTATGCGTCGGGGGTGTCTCGGCGGTGGTCGTGCCTGCCTTGGCCGCTACGGGAGTGCGCTCTTCGCCTGCCAGTCGGCCCACGACATGTTCCACTCGCCGTACCCGTTCCCGGCTGCGGGCTTTCCCTTCGAGCCGCTGCCCGTCACCACGAACGGGTCGCCGACCTGGACCACCAGCGTCACCTGAGGCGTCGCTCCACCGCCGCCTTGTTCTTCACCGGGTGATCGAAGACGATCGACAGCGGCTGCGCGACGCCGACCGTGGTTTCCTTCCCGGGGGCGAGCGTGAGCTTGTTGACCTTGTCCGGCCTGAACGGCTTCGCCTGCCGCTTGCCCGGGCTCGCCTTGGGCTGCGGCTTGTCCGCCACCGTGTCCGCCGTGGAGGGGGAGCCGCCCCCTTGGGTTGGCCTGTGCTGGTTAGATCATATTGATAGGGGTCGTTACGAGTTCGCCCGATGCGAGTTCCGTGGCGGCGCGGGTGTGGGCAGCGGGGTCTGCGTGATCCGGGTGACGTCCGCGACGAGTTCGACCACGTCAGGGCCGTAAGCCTGGGAATTGATCACCTTCAGGAGCAGGACGAAGGTGTTGTTGCCGTGCTTGCGGGCGAGGCGCTCGTGATTGCGGGCCAGGTAGCGGGTGGCGGCCTGGTTGGTGATGGCGCGCTGGCCGCAGAACAGGAACACGGGGCGTGTCTGGCGGTGCTGGCCGACGGTGAGCCGGGCCAGCAGGACATACTCCGTGACACCCGGCTCCAGCCGGTAGTGCTCGGTGCCGATCTGGAAGGCGCCCCGGTCCGGGCCCGGTTCCGGGTCGACGTTGACGCGTACGCCGGGCAGCATCGCCTGCATATGGGCCACCATGCGTCGGTTCGAGCCGGGACCGCCCACGCAGAACTCCGTGCGCTCGCCGAAGCCCTGCTGAGCCGTGTCCTGAGTGACCACCTGGACGTGAGCGCCGCAGTCCTTGATCAGTGCGGAGAGCTCCAGCAGCGCGAACACGTCGAAGCGATGGACGGCCGGTTCGGAGGTCGCGGGATCGCGGTTGACGACGAGCAGCGACTCCGAGTTCTCCGGCAGCCCGAAGAACGCCTGCTTGCGTTGCAGCTTCCGCTTCCACAGATACGTACGGGCGAGCCAGCCGAGCGCGGCGCTGATGCCGGCCGCGAGCACGCCGAGGACGATGTTGCGCACGTCGTCATTCATGGGCGCGCATGTTAGCGGCAGTACGGACCGGTGTTCGAGGGGGTCCTGACGCGGGCATGGCAGTGAAGTTACGCTGCGCGGACGGCTGTTGACTGGAGGTACGGATGCGTCGCCCTCTTGCGCGGAATCTGGCGGTCTTGGCGGTTTCGGCCGCGGTGGTGTCGGTCGGCGCGGCGGCGCCACCCGCCGCACCCGCCACCCAGGCGGCGGAGAAGGTGCCCGTCGCCGTCGGGTACGGCGGAGCCGTCGCGAGCGTCGACGCGGACGCCTCCGCCGCCGGGATCGAGGTCCTGAAGAAGGGCGGCAACGCCGTGGACGCGGCCGTCGCCACGGCGGCGGCTCTCGGCGTCACCGAGCCCTACTCGTCCGGCGTCGGCGGAGGCGGCTACTTCGTCTACTACGACGCCAAGTCCCGTACGGTGCACACGATCGACGGCCGCGAGACGGCACCGCTGACCGCCGACTCCGGACTGTTCCTGGAGAACGGCAAGCCGCTCGCCTTCGCGGACGCGGTGACCAGCGGGCTGGGCGTCGGCACCCCCGGCACGCCCGCCACCTGGCAGACGGCTCTGGACGAGTGGGGCAGCAAGCGGCTGGGCAGCGTCCTGAAGCCCGCCGAGCGCATCGCCCGCGACGGCTTCACGGTCGACCCGACCTTCCGCTCGCAGACCGAGTCCAACCAGGCCCGCTTCAAGAACTTCCCGGACACCGCCGAACTGTTCCTGCCGGACGGCGCGCTCCCGGTGGTCGGCACGACCTTCAAGAACCCCGATCTGGCGCGCACGTACGAGGAGTTGGGCAAGCAGGGCGCCGACGCGATCTACGACGGCGACCTCGGCCAGGAGATCGTCGACACCGTGAACAAGCCGCCGGTGGAGCCGAGTTCTGGCTACAACGCCCGCCCCGGCAAGCTGTCCCTGGAGGACCTGGCGGAGTACGAGGCGAAGCTTCAGGCGCCGACGCGGACCTCGTACCGCGGGCTGAAGGTCTACTCGATCGCGCCCTCCTCCTCGGGCGGAACCACGGTCGGCGAGGCACTCAACATCCTTGAGAAGACCAACCTTTCGAAGGCGAGCGAGGTCCAGTACCTGCACCGCTACATCGAGGCGAGCCGGATCGCGTTCGCGGACCGGGGGCGCTGGGTGGGAGACCCCGCCTTCGAGGACGTACCCACCAAGGGGCTGCTCTCGCAGAAGTACGCGGACTCGCGGGAGTGCCTGATCAAGGACGACGCGGTGCTGACGAGCCCGCTGGCGCCGGGTGACCCGAGCGCCCCCGCGGCCTGCTCCACCGCCGGCACTGCCGCCCCGACGACGTACGAGGGCGAGAACACCACCCATCTGACGGTGGCCGACAAGTGGGGCAACGTCGTCGCGTACACACTGACCATCGAGCAGACCGGCGGCAGCGGCATCACCGTCCCGGGCCGCGGCTTCCTCCTCAACAACGAGCTCACGGACTTCTCCTTCACGCCCGCGAGCCCCGACGTCCACGACCCGAACCTGCCCGGCCCCGGCAAGCGGCCGCGCTCGTCCATCTCCCCGACGATCGTGCTCGACCGCAACAATCAGCCGGTGGTGGCGCTCGGTTCGCCGGGCGGCGCGACCATCATCACGACCGTGCTGCAGACGCTGACCGAGTTCCTGGACCGCGGGCTGCCACTGGTGGACGCGATCGCCGCGCCCCGCGCCAGCCAGCGCAACCAGACCACCACCGAACTCGAACCGGCCCTGTGGACCAGCACGCTGAAGACCCAACTGGAGTCCCTCGGCCACGGCTTCCGCCAGAACGCGGAGATCGGCGCGGCGACCGGCGTGCAACGGCTGCCCAACGGCAAGTGGCTCGCGGCGGCGGAGAAGGTGCGCCGCGGCGGCGGCTCGGCGATGGTGGTGCGGCCGGCGTCGTAGCGACCGGCGGTCGTGCCGGCGTCGTAGCGACCGGCGGTCGTGCGGGCGGCGTAGTGACAGGTGGTCGTGCGGGCGGCGTCCCGGCAGCTCAGGGCCTGCCCGCCCGATGGTCAGTGCCGTGCGCCATCCTTGCGGGCAGGGGAGGGCGCGCCGAGGGAGTGAACGGGCCGGGAGTCAGCGCGCCGTCAGGATGCGTGGCCCCCCGTCCGTGATCGCCACCGTGTGTTCCGCGTGGGCCGCGCGGGAGCCGTCGTTGGTGCGGAGGGTCCAGCCGTCGGGGGCGGCGTGGTAGCCGTCGGTGCCGCCGCCGATGAGCATGGGCTCGATGGCGAGGACCATGCCGTGGCGGAGGGGGAGGCCGCGGCCGGGGCGGCCCTCGTTCGGGACGCCCGGGTCCTCGTGCATGCGGCGGCCGATGCCGTGGCCGCCGAAGCCGTCCGGGATGCCGTACCCGGCCGCGCGGCAGACGGTGCCGATGGCGTGCGCGATGTCGCCGATGCGGTTGCCGACGACGGCCGCCGCGATGCCCGCCGCGAGGGCGCGCTCGGCGGTCTCCACGAGACGTACGTCGGCCGCGCGCGGCTCGCCCACGATGAAGCTGATCGCCGAGTCGCCCACCCAGCCGCCCAGTTCGGCGCCGAAGTCCATGGAGACCAGGTCGCCGTCGCGCAGCCGGTAGCCGTTCGGGATGCCGTGCACGATCGCGTTGTTCACCGAGGCGCAGATGACCGCGGGGAACGGGGTGGGCGCGAAGGAGGGCCGGTAGCCGAGGAAGGGGGAGCTCGCGCCCGCGTCGCGCAGGACCTGGTGCGCCACCTCGTCCAGCTCCAGGAGTGAGACGCCGACGTCGGCCGCTTCCCGTACCGCCGTGAGCGCCCGGCCCACGACCTGGCCCGCCACGTACATCTCGTCGATCGATGTGTCTGTCTTGAGTTCCACCATGCCAATTACTATACCGGTATTAGAATGGTGGCATGGTACGTACTCCCCTGACCCCCGAAGAGCGCGAACGCGGCGAGCGGCTCGGCCAGTTGCTGCGCAAGGCGCGTGGTGGCCGCAGCATGGCGGAGGTCGCGGCGGTGGCCGGGATCTCCGCCGAGACGCTGCGCAAGATCGAGACCGGACGGGCGCCCACCCCCGCCTTCTTCACGGTGGCGGCGCTGGCGCGGGCGCTCGGACTGTCGATGGACGACCTCGTCGTGCGGTGTGCGTTGGCGCAGGTGGCGTGACATGTGAACCGCATGGGTTTCCAGCTGGTGGAATACCCCTTGTCGTCTACGCGCGTAGTCACTAATCTCCGGCCATGTCGATCACCAACGACCGCCCCGCTGCGGCCACTTCGGATCAGACCGGCCCCGCCGTAGCGACCGCGGAACAGATACGGCGCGCACCCAAGGTGCTGCTGCACGACCACCTCGACGGCGGTGTGCGGCCCGCCACCGTCCTCGCACTCGCCCGCGAGACCGGATACGACGCCCTGCCCAAGAGCGATGCCGCCGAGCTCGGCGCCTGGTTCCGTGAGGCCGCCGACTCCGGTTCGCTGGAGCGCTATCTGGAGACCTTCTCGCACACCGTCGGCGCGATGCAGACCCGCGAGGCACTGGTCAGGGTCGCCGCCGAATGCGCCGAGGACCTCGCCGCCGACGGCGTCGTCTACGCCGAGGTCAAGCACGCCCCCGAACTGCACACCGCCAAGGGCCTCACCCTCGACGAGGTCGTCCAGGCCGTCCTCGAAGGCTTCCGCGAGGGCGAGCGACGGGCCGCCGCGGCCGGTCACCGCATCCGGATCGGCGCCCTGGTCACCGCGATGCGGCATGCCGCCGGATCCCGCGAGATCGCCGAGCTCGTCAACAAGTACCGCGACGTGGGAGTCGTCGGCTTCGACATCGCGGGCGCCGAGGACGGCTTCCCGCCCACCCGGCACCTCGACGCCTTCGAGTACCTCAAGCGCGAGAACAACCGCTTCACCATCCACGCGGGCGAGGCGTACGGCCTGCCGTCCATCTGGGAGGCCGTGCAGTGCTGCGGCGCCGACCGGCTCGGGCACGGCGTGCGCATCGCCGACGACATCCAGGAAGCGGACGACGGCAGCGTGAAGATGGGCCGCCTGGCCGCCTACGTACGCGACACCCGCATCCCGCTCGAACTCTGCCCGACCTCCAACCTCCAGACGGGCGCCGCCCCTTCGTACGCGGAGCACCCGTTCGGGCTGCTGGCCCGCCTCGGCTTCCGGGTCACCGTCAACACCGACAACCGGCTCATGAGCGACACCAGCATGAGCCGCGAACTCGCCCATCTCGTCGAGGCGTTCGGCTACGGCCTGGACGACCTGGAGCGGTTCGCGGTCGACGCCATGGAGTCCGCGTTCCTGCCGCTGGACGAGCGCACCGCTCTCATCGAGGACGTCATCCGGCCGGGGTACGCGCGGCTGCGCAGCGGCGAGCCCGACATCGTCGGCCGCAGCAAGCGGCTCTGGCTCAGGCCGGACGGCACCTGCGACATCGAGCTCATCCCGAGCCTGCGGAGTTATACGTACCATCGCGACGAACTGGTCCCCGCCACCGCCAAGTTGCGACTCGACTTCTACGAGGTGGCAGCCGCGCGCCTCGCCGAGCAGGGCGTGCGCACCGTGTTCCGGGAGCGGCTCGCCGACAACGCCTACCGCGCCGACTACGTGCCCGCCCCGCCCTTCGAGGTCATCGTGAAGAACCTGGCCACGGGGTCGACCACGATCAAGTACCCGGGACTGTTCGAGGAGGGCCGCCGGTTCGACCCGCCCGTGGTGAAGTTCGACTTCCGCGTCGACCCCGAGGACCAGCCGATCGGCGAGGACTACCTGCGGGCCCTCGGTGTCGACACCGACGCCTACCGGCGCGTCGCACTGGAGACCAACGCCGCGCTGCGCTCCTGGCTGGCCCCGCTCGACCTGTGGGACTTCTGCCTCGTCATCGGCGACGGCCCGGACGGCGAGCCGGTCATCAACTCCGAGATCTCCCCGGACTGCATGCGCCTGCGCGACCCGGAGGGCAACCCGCTCGACAAGGACCTGTTCCGGCAGGGCGCCACCCCCGAGCGGATCGTCGCGGTCTGGACCGACCTCGTCCACCGGATCACCGGATGACGGCGCGCACCGCCCTGGTCACCGGAGCGAACCGGGGCTCGGGGCTGGCCATCGCCACCGCCCTCCACGAAGCGGGCTGGCGGGTCCTCGCGCTGAACCGGACGCCCGCCGGGCTTCCCTGGCTGCGCGAGCGGGTCGTGGACCTCGGGCGACCGGGTGAAGTGGCGGCGGCCGTCGACGAGTTGCTCGCGGAGCTCGCGGACGAGGACGGTGGCGGTGACGGTGACGGTCTTGACGCGGTTGTCGCCAATGCCGTCGACCGCGCCTTCGGGACCGTCGCCACGCTGTCGCCGGCCGCGTGGCAGCGGGCCCTCGACGTCAACCTCACCTCCGCGGTGGCCCTGGTCCAGGCCGCCCTGCCCCGGCTGCGGGCCGGGGCGGGCGGGCGGATCGTGCTCATGGGAAGTCACGCGGGCAGTCGCTACTTCGAGGGCGGCGGGTCCTACTGCGCCACCAAGGCCGCCCTCAAGGCACTCGCCGAGGTGCTGCTCCTGGAGGAGCGCGAGCACGGCGTCGTGACGACACTCGTCAGCCCCGGTGCGATCGCCAACCTGCCCGGAGACTCATCGGAGTTCAAGATGTCGACGGAGTCGGTCGGCTCCACGGTCCGCTGGCTCCTCGAAGCGCCCGCGGACCTCGCCGTGGGCGAGATCGAACTGCGCCCGGCCCGGCTTCCCGGCTCCCTCCCGGTGACGGGTCTCGACCGGCTGCAGGCGGTCTGAATGGCCGACGACCCTGCTGACATCCCCGCCGGCCACCCCGACGACACTCCCGTCCACATTCCCACCCGGAGACAGGCGCGGACACCGGCGCAGCCGCGGGCCCACTGGGACCGTGAGAACGGCGAACTGCGCATCCGCACGGCAACTCCCGGTCCGGGCCCACGGACCGGCTACACGGGCACCGTCTGGATCACCTTCGACGCGACGGACACCCCCATCGCGCTCGATCTGCACCAGGTGCCGGACGAGGTCGCCCGACTCGTCCCCGTCCGGCCCCGGACGGACGGCGGAGACGGCCTGCCCTGGCTGCTCGACACGGACAGCAACTGGGTCTGGCTGCCACTGCCCGACGGCGGCCCACGGGCCGAACGGCTGGAGTGCGAAGGGACCGTGGACATCCAGCTCGACGCGGACCGGAAGGCGGCGGTGTCGGTGACCGTGACGGTGACACCATGAGCGGTACGCGGCCGGGGCCTGTACCTCTCCCGAGCGGCCCGGCGCCGGCGGACAGGCGCAGGCGCCGGGCCCTCCCGGCCGTACGGCTCCTGTGCACCGACCTCGACGGCACCCTGCTCGACTCGGGCGGCGCAATAGGCGAGCGCACCCTGGGCACGCTCGCCGAGGCGGCGCGGGCCGGGGTCGCCGTGGTCGGCGTCACGGGCCGGCCCGTCCGCGACACCCTGCACGTCACGCGCCGGTACGGGCTCACCGGGCCCGTGGTGTGCAGCAACGGAGCCGTGACCGTCGACGCCGGGTCGGGGCGGCTGCTGGACTGCCGGGGCTTCGGCCCCGCCGACGCGGTGGGCCTTCTCCGGGCGCTGCGGGCCGCGGTGCCCGGGATCGGGGTGGGCGTCGACTCCGTGGCCGGACTCCGGCTGGAGACCCGGTTCGCGCGGCTGGAGCCGGACCCGTGGGACCACGTACCCCTGGAGGAGGGTGCCGTACCGGCGGAGGGGGACCCGGTGGTGAAGATCCTCGCCGCCCATCCGGAACTGCCGGTGGACGAACTGTCCGAGGCGCTCGCCCCTGTCGTCGGTGACCGGGCGGTCATCACCCGGTCCACCGGCGCCTTCCTGGAACTGTCCGCCCCGGGCGTCGACAAGGGGGAGGCGCTGCTCCGGCTCGCCCGGCAGCGCGGCCTTCCGCCGGAGAACACCGCTGCCGTCGGCGACATGCCCAACGACATCCCGATGCTGCGCGCGGCCGGGCTCGCCGCGGCCGTGGCCAACGCCCATGAGGACACCCTGCGGGCCGCCGACATCGTGCTGCCCAGCAACGACGACGAGGGGGTCGCCGCGCTGATCCGGCTCGTCCTGCCCCGCACCCTGACAGGAGAGGCATGCTGTATCTGAGACTGCTCCGACGCCCCTACGTCACCAGGCTGCTGACCGGGTCCCTGATCGGCAGGATGCCCGGCGCGATGGCCGCGCTCGCCATCGCCCTGACCCTGCGCGAGGCCGGCTCCGGCTACCGCCTCGTGGGCGTGGCGACCGGCGTCTTCGCCGTGGCGGGGGCGGTCGGCGGACCGCTGCTCGGCCGTCTCGTCGACCGTACGGGACAGCCGCGGGTCCTGATCGTGTCCGCTGTCGTCTCGGGCCTGGGGTACGCGCTGCTCGCCGTCGCGCCCGGATCGGCGTACGCCATCGTCGCCGGAGCGGTGGTCGCCGGTGCGGCGGCGCCTCCGCTGGAGCCGTGTCTGCGCGCGCTGTGGCCCGCGCTGGTCGACAAGGACCAGCTGGAGTCGGCGTACGCGGTGGACGCCGGGGCCCAGGAAGTCATGTTCATCGCCGGGCCGTTGGCGGTCGCGGGCGTGGCCGCGCTCGGTCCGGCGCCGCTCGCCCTGTGGCTGGCCGCCGTACTCGGGTTGCTGGGCTCCGTCGTCATGGCCACCGCCGAGCCCTCCCGGTCCTGGCGGACCGAGGTCCGCGACGCGCACTGGCTCGGGCCGCTGCGCAGCCCGGGCCTGCTCCTGCTGCTCACCGCCCTGTTCGGGGCCGGCTGGGCGGTCGGCACCTTCAACGTCTTCAGCGTCGCGTACGCCGAGGCGCACTCGGTGCCGGGCGGTGCGGGCACCCTCATGGCGCTGTCCGCGTTCGGCGCGCTGCTCGGCGCGGTCACCTACGGCGCGCTCGGCTGGGCCGCGGCGGCGCGGCACAAGGCCGTCCTGCTCGCCGCCGGGATGGCGGCGACGTACTGGCTCGTGGCCCTCGTGCCCGGACCCGCGGGCGGCTGCCTCGTGGCCGTCGGCACCGGGGTGTTCTTCGCGCCGCTGCTCACCGTGGCCTTCGGGATGGTCGGCGAACTCGCTCCGGAGGGGACGGTGACGGAGGCGTTCGCCTGGCTGGTGACGCTCATCGGCGGCGGTATCGCGGCCGGTTCCGCGGTCGCCGGTCTGCTGCTCGCGGGCTCCACGCTCACGGCGGCCGCCGCGGTCGGCGCCTGCGGGGTGACGGCGGGTGCGCTGGTGCTCGCCTTCACGCGAAGCGGACTGGCCGCCAACCACCCGGCGGGGGAGGCGAGTAGGGTCTCCTGACAGCTGCGTCCCGCAAGGGCCGCACACCGGTGTCATCCATCCCGGAGCGCTCTGCGTCCGGCCCGAAAACTCCCTGTAGCCGTTCCGTAACACGGCTGGTGTTTTATACCGGACCGGAGTACTCCATTCGGGCGGGGAGTCGTGTGATGGCTGTAGAACAACTCCCGGGTCAAGTGCGGGAGTTCGCGAAGTACCTGAACGGGCTGATGGATCGGCTCGATCAGGGCGGCGGCTGGTGCGGAGTGTTCTGGCAGCGCGACCCCGACGGCATGCGGGCCTGCCTGGACGGCTGGGAAGTGCCGCCCTGGGACGTCGTGGAGGCGCTCCTCCAGGACGCCGCCGCGGAGTACGGCGACCGCGCCGCCGCCCAGGAGACCGAGCGGGCCCGGGCCCTGCACGACGGAGCGCTCGCGGCGTACGACGCCCGGCCCGGCGGCCGGGACGCCCTCGGCGACCGCCTCGACGTCATGCTCCGTGAACAGCGCTACGCGGCCGAGCGCCAGGCCGAGCTGGGCCGGCAGCTGCACTCGGCCGGCTCCCAGGAGGAGGCCGAGGCGATCCGGCTCGACCTCGCCTGGGCCCACGACGACCACGAGCGCGCCACGGCCCGCTGCACCGAGCTCCGTCACCGCATGGAGAACCTCGACCGCCGCGCCCTGCACACCCACGCGCAGGGCGCCTTGAACATCCCGTCCGCCGCGGCCGGGGACGTGTTCCGGGTACAGGAGCCCGAGCGCGGCGCGGATCCGTTCGGCCGAGGCGGCGTCCGGCGGGGTCCGGGCGCGGGTGACCCACGGCCCGGCGCCCCGGGGGCGTCCTCGGACCCCCGCCGCCGCTCGACGATCCCGGAGCAGACCGGACCGGGCTCTCCGTTCGCGGACCCCGGGCTGCCGGAGGACTGGGCGCCCTCCCACCCCGGCTCGTACCCGGCTGCCGCGCGCCCCGCCACGGACTTCGGCGCGGATGTGTACGCCCCGCACGCCGGGCGCGAGGGCGCGTACGCCCCGCGCGACGGCGCGGGCACTCCGCGCGCCCCGCACGACGGCGCGTACGCCCCTGCCGCGCGCCCCAGCGGCTTCGACACCCCTGCCGACTACCGCGACGACTCGCGCGCCGCTCAAGCCCCGCGCGACGGCGCGTACGCCCCCTCCGCACAACCCGACACCTCCCGCGCGCCCGCCGATCAGTCCGCGAGCCCCCAGCCCACCACCGAGCGCCCCGCGCCGGCCACGCCCAAGCAACGCTCCAAGCGCCGCGCCCGCGGCAGCGCCCGCTTCGCCGGAATGATGGAGCCCGAGGCGCCCCCCGTGGTCGCACCCGAGGCGGCGCCACCCGCCCCGGCTCCGGCCGCGACGGGTGGCCGTACCCCCCGAGGCGCCCGTTTCGCCGGGGCGGCCGAAGAGGTGGCGCAGCCCCGGACGGAGCCGCTGGACGAGGGTGCGGGGCGGGCCACCGCCGAGACCGTCAACACGCTGATACGGCTGCGCGGCGAAGGCAGGAGCGGCGAGGCGCACGCCCTGCTCGTCGAGGCCGCCTACTGGCCCGCCGCCCGCTTCCCGCTGCTCGCCGCCGAGTTGCACCGTGCGGGCTTGGACGCCGACTGGGCCACCCTGCTGTGGGAGGCGGCCTCGCTCCCCGCCGACCGCCTGGTCGCCGCCGCGGACGCGCTCGTCGCGGCCGGCCGGACGGCCGACGGGCAGCAGATGCTGCGCCAGGGCGTCGCCCGGCCCGCGCCCGAGATCGGGGCCGCCGTACTGGGTCTCGCCGAGGAGGGCCGCCGCCGCGAGATCCGCGCGCTGCTCGGCGCGTACGTCCGCGTACGCACCCCTGAGGAGACGGCCCGCAGCGCGGAAGCCGACCCGCAGCGGCTCGTGCCGCTCCTCCTGGAGGCCGCCCAGGGCGTCTCGGAGCAGCGCCACTGGGACCTGGTGCACGCCCTGCGGGTCGCGGGCTTCACCGCGTGACCGGTCTTCCCGGCCGGCGGCTCACCGCGGTGGCCGGTCCGGTCACTCACCCGCAGGGGTACGAAACGTGATCGACTCAGCGGGTTAACGACGATGGTCTTGGCAACGCTCTCCAGGGGGCTTACTTTCGAGCCTCTACAGCCTTTGTCTACGGGCGTAGAGGCTCTCTGACGTCCCGTCGAAGGAGCAGCTCATGGCCAACGTCGTACGTGCCGCTCTGGTCCAGGCCACCTGGACCGGCGACACCGCATCCATGGTCGCCAAGCACGAGGAGCACGCCCGCGAGGCGGCCCGGCAGGGCGCCAAGGTCATCGGATTCCAGGAAGTCTTCAACGCCCCCTACTTCTGCCAGGTCCAGGAGCCCGAGCACTACCGCTGGGCGGAGCCCGTGCCCGACGGGCCCACCGTCACGCGGATGCAGGAGCTCGCGCGCGAGACCGGCATGGTCATCGTCGTGCCCGTCTTCGAGGTCGAGCAGTCCGGCTTCTACTTCAACACCGCGGCCGTGATCGACGCCGACGGTACGTACCTGGGCAAGTACCGCAAGCACCACATCCCCCAGGTGAAGGGCTTCTGGGAGAAGTACTACTTCAAACCGGGCAACCTGGGCTGGCCGGTCTTCGACACCGCGGTGGGGAAGATCGGCGTATACATCTGTTACGACCGCCACTTCCCCGAGGGCTGGCGGCAACTCGGCCTGAACGGCGCACAGCTGGTCTACAACCCGTCCGCCACCTCGCGCGGCCTCTCCGGCTACCTCTGGCAGCTGGAGCAGCCCGCGGCGGCCGTCGCCAACGAGTACTACATCGCCGCGATCAACCGCGTCGGGCAGGAGGAGTACGGGGACAACGACTTCTACGGGACCTCGTACTTCGTCGACCCGCGCGGACAGTTCGTGGGGGAGGCCGCGAGCGACAAGGCCGAGGAACTCCTCGTCCGCGACCTCGACTTCGACCTGATCGAGGAAGTGCGCCAGCAGTGGGCGTTCTACCGTGACCGCCGTCCCGACGCGTACGAAGGGCTGGTGCAGCCGTGACTGACCTGTACGCACGCCACAAGGCCGTCCTGCCCGACTGGCTCGCCCTCTACTACGAGGACCCGATCGAGATCACCCACGGCGAGGGCCGCCACGTCTGGGACGCCAAGGGCAACAAGTACCTCGACTTCTTCGGCGGCATCCTCACCACGATGACCGCGCACGCCCTCCCCGAGGTGACGAAGGCCGTCAGCGAGCAGGCCGGGCGGATCATCCACTCCTCGACGCTCTACCTCAACCGCCCGATGGTCGACCTCGCCGAGCGGATCGCCCAGCTGTCCGGCATCCCCGACGCGCGCGTCTTCTTCACCACCTCCGGCACCGAGGCCAACGACACCGCCCTGCTGCTCGCCACCGCCTACCGGCAGAGCAACCAGATCCTGGCGATGCGCAACAGCTACCACGGCCGCTCGTTCAGCGCGGTCGGCATCACCGGCAACAAGGGCTGGTCGCCGACCTCCCTCTCGCCGCTCCAGACGCTGTACGTCCACGGCGGCGTCCGCACGCGCGGCCCGTTCGCCGAGCTGAGCGACGCCGAGTTCATCGCGGCCTGCGTCGAGGACCTCAAGGACCTGCTCGGCCACATCCGCCCGCCCGCTGCCCTGATCGCCGAACCCGTCCAGGGCGTCGGCGGCTTCACGGCGCCCCCCGACGGCCTCTACGCGGCCTTCCGCGAGGTCCTGGACCAGCACGGCATCCTCTGGATCGCCGACGAGGTGCAGACCGGCTGGGGACGGACCGGCGAGCACTTCTGGGGCTGGCAGGCGCACGCCGCCTCCGGCCCGCCGGACATACTCACCTTCGCCAAGGGCATCGGCAACGGGATGTCCATCGGCGGCGTCGTCGCACGCGCCGAGATCATGAACTGCCTGGACTCCAACTCCATCTCGACCTTCGGCGGCTCGCCGGTCACGATGGCGGCGGGCCTGGCGAACCTCTCGTACCTCCTCGAACACGACCTCCAGGGCAACGCCCGGCGCGTCGGCGGTCTGCTCATCGAGCGGCTGCGGGCGATCGCCGCGCAGCTCGACGGCGTACGGGAGGTGCGCGGGCGCGGGTTGATGATCGGTGTCGAGCTGGTCAAGCCCGGCAGCGACGACGCGAACCCCGAAGGCGCTGCGGCCGTGCTCGAAGCGGCCCGCGAAGAAGGCCTGTTGATCGGCAAGGGCGGCGGTCACAACACCAGCGTGCTGCGCATCGCACCGCCGCTGTCCCTCACCGTCGCGGAGGCGGAGGAGGGCGCGGCGATTCTGGAGCGCGCGCTGAGGAGCGTCCACTAGTACCAAGCAGTAGAGCAGGGCGAGTGAGCCGAAGGGGCGCGCCTGTGTCGAGAGGTCGAGCGCGCGGAGGCCCGACGAAGGAGGGCTGAGCACGGTCGGGCTCTCGACACAGGCTCTTGCGCCCCGGAGGTGAACCGAGCCAGAAAAAAGAGGGAATGCACCATGACCACCGCCCCCGCCTTGGAACCCGCCCTGTCGGTACGCCAGGTCCTCGCCCTGGACCGGGTGCTGGCCGGAGAGCCCGAGGTGGTGGCCGGTGCGGGCCATCTCGACCGGTCCGTGCGCTGGGTGCATGTCGCCGAGGCCGCCGATGTGGGCGTGATGCTCACCGGCGGCGAAATGGTGCTCACCACCGGGGTGCTGCTCGCCGGCGACGCCGACGCACAGGCCGAGTACATCCGTTCGCTGCACCGCGCGGAGGCCGCGGCCGTCGTCCTCGGACTCGGCCGCGCCTTCCCCGCACCGCCGGACGTGATGCGCCGGGCCGCCGAGCGGTGCGGGCTGCCCATGGTGGTGCTCCACCGGCCCTTCCCCTTCGCGGAGTTGACGGAGGAGGTGCAATCCCGGCTCGTGCGCAGCAAGTTCGCGGCCGTGAGCCTGTCCGAGGCGGTACGGACGGCACTCACCGGGCTCATCACCACGGGCGCGCCGTTGCAGCGGATGCTCGACGAGATCGCCGGGCACGCCGCCTGTCCGGTCGTCGTCACCAACCTCGCCCACCGGGTGCTCGCCACGGCGGGGGAGCGGTCCGCCGTCGACGACGTGCTGCGCGACTGGGAGCGCATCGCGCGGCAGGCGGGCGGCAGCGAGGGCGACGGCTGGATCCGGGCCGAGCTGGGCGGGCGCGGCGAGCGCTGGGGCCGCATAGTGCTGTGCGGCTACCGCGGTGACGCCGCCACCGGGCGGCTGCTCGCCGACCGCGCGGCTGAGGCGCTGGTCCTGCACCGGATGCTCGGCGGTTCCGTGCACAGCTGGGAGGAGGAGTCCGCGCAGAGCCTGCTGACCGACCTGGTGAGCGGGGTCGTACCGGCCCGGCAGCTTCTCCCGCGGGCTCGGGCGGCCGGGCTGCCCGTCAACCGGCGTGCCTTTGTGCCGATGGTGGTCCGGAACGGCGACCCGGCCCAACTCGACCGCGTGCTGCGCCTGTTGGGGCTGCCCGGGCTGGTCGCGGAGCTCGCGGACGGCGCCACCGCCGTGCTGCTCAGCCTCGCCCGCGACCAGGACGCGGAGGCACTGGCCGCGCACTTCGCCGTGCGGCTGCGCAGCGAGAGCGGGGTCCGTACGACCGTGGCGGCGGCCTCCGCACGCGACGCGTGGGACGACGTACCCGGCGGTCTGCGCGAGGCCCTGCACGTCGCCGAGGCCGCCGCCGCCGCACCCGCCGACCAGAACCAGCCGGTGCTCGTACGGCTGCGTGACGTCCATCTGCGCGGCCTGGTACGGCTGTTGCGCGACGACCCGCACGTCCAGTCCTTCGCCGAGCGGGAACTGGACGGACTTCTGTGCGGCGCCGATGCCGAGTCGGAGCTGCTGCCCGTGCTGCGGACGTATCTCGCGACCGGCCGCAACAAGTCGCGCACCGCCCAGCTCCACCACGTCAGCAGGCCCGCGCTGTACCGGCGCCTGGAGGCCATAGAGGCCCGTCTCGGCGTCGATCTCGACGACTTCGAGCAGGCGGCGTCCGTACACATCGCGCTGCTCGCGCACGACGCGCAACAACGGTGAAACACAGGACGACTCAGGTGAAACATGGGACAACGCGGGGGTGACACCGTGGAACGGCACAGCGCCTCAGACGTGACACGGTGCAACTCAAAGCGGCCGTCAGGGCTTTCTAGGCTCCTGGGGCGGGCGTCGGAAGTGCCGTCTGCCCTGCGGCGCCCGGCACGCACTCTCGCCGCACCGGGCGCAAGCCCAAGTACATCCAGTACGAGGACTTGCGCCCGGCACGCCGAGAGCACGCACCGGACGCCGCAGGGCCCGCCCTTCGGGCGGACGACGGCACTTCCGACGCCCGCCCCAGCACACCGAGCGACCGGAGGTCCCGATGAGCAGAGTGATCCGAGCCGCCGTCTTCCAGACCGCATGGACCGGCGACAAAGAATCGATGATTCAGGTCCACGAGCAGGCGGCGCGCGACGCGGCCGCACAGGGCGCACAGGTCCTGTGCTTCCAGGAGCTCTTCTACGGGCCCTATTTCTGCCAGGTCCAGGACAAGGCGTTCTACGAGTACGCCGAGCAGATCCCCGAAGGCCCGATCGTCCAGCGCTTCCAGGCGCTGGCCAAGGAACTGGGCATCGTCCTGATCCTGCCGATGTACGAGGAGGAGCAGCCCGGCGTCCTCTACAACACCGCGGCGGTGATCGACGCCGACGGCTCGTACCTCGGCAAGTACCGCAAGACCCACATCCCCCAAGTGCCGGGATTCTGGGAGAAGTTCTACTTCCGGCCGGGCAACTCCGGCTGGCCGATTTTCGACACCGCTGTCGGCAAGATCGGCGTATACATCTGCTACGACCGGCACTTCCCGGAGGGCTGGCGGGCGCTGGGCCTCGCGGGTGCCGAGATCGTCTTCAACCCCTCGGCCACCTCGCGCGGTCTGTCCGGCTACCTCTGGCAGCTGGAGCAGCCGGCCGCGGCCGCCGCCAACGAGTACTTCGTGGGCGCGATCAACCGGGTGGGCGTCGAGGAGTACGGCGACAACGACTTCTACGGGACCTCGTACTTCGTGGACCCCGAAGCCCAGTTCGTTGGCGAGGTGGCCAGCGACAAGGAGACGGAACTCGTCGTCCGCGACCTGGACCTTGCCAAGCTCCGCGAGGTGCGCGACCGCTGGCAGTTCTACCGCGACCGCGCTCCGGGGACGTACGGGCCGCTGACCGCGCCGTAGTCCCCACGTGCTCCGCGGGCCCGGCTCACGGGGGGCCGGGCCCGCGGCACCGTATTCCTCCCAAGGAAACAGCGTTGACCTCAGCTTTCAACAGCTTCGGTATTCCCGCAGTGCACGCACGACCGGAAGGAGAGGGAGCATGAGCCGTACCGTCATCCGTGGTGGTCTCGTCATCACCGCGTCCGACGAGATCCATGCCGACGTCCTGATCGAGGACGGCCGGATCGCGGCCCTCGCCGCGACCGGCACCCCGGCGGCCGAGGCCTGGACGGCCGAGCGGGCCATCGACGCCACCGGCAAGTACGTGATTCCGGGCGGCGTCGACGCCCACACCCACATGGAGCTGCCGTTCGGCGGCACCTCCGCCTCGGACACCTTCGAGACGGGCACCAGGGCCGCGGCCTGGGGCGGCACCACCACCATCATCGACTTCGCGGTACAGAGCGTCGGCCACTCGCTGCGCGAGGGCCTCGACGCCTGGAACGCCAAGGCCGACGGCAAGTGCGCCATCGACTACGCCTTCCACATGATCGTCTCCGATGTGAACCAGGAGACGCTCAAGGAGATGGACCTGCTGGTCGAGGAGGGCGTCACCTCCTTCAAGCAGTTCATGGCCTACCCGGGCGTCTTCTACAGCGACGACGGCCAGATCCTCCGTGCCATGCAGCGCTCCGCCGAGAACGGCGGCCTGATCATGATGCACGCGGAGAACGGCATCGCGATCGACGTGCTGGTCGAGCAGGCGCTGGCCCGCGGCGAGACCGACCCGCGCTTCCACGGGGAAGTACGCAAGGCACTGCTGGAGGCCGAGGCGACGCACCGCGCCATCAAGCTCGCCCAGGTCGCGGGCGCCCCGCTGTACGTCGTGCACGTCTCGGCGCAGGAAGCGGTCGCCGAGCTGGCACGGGCGCGCGACGAGGGCCTGAACGTCTTCGGCGAGACGTGCCCGCAGTACCTGTTCCTGTCGACCGACAACCTCGCCGAGCCCGACTTCGAGGGCTCGAAGTACGTGTGCTCGACGCCGCTGCGGCCCAAGGAGCACCAGGCCGCGCTGTGGCGGGGCCTGCGCACCAACGACCTCCAGGTCGTGTCGACGGACCACTGCCCCTTCTGCTTCGTGGGCCAGAAGGAGCTCGGCCGGGGCGACTTCTCGAAGATCCCCAACGGCCTTCCGGGTGTCGAGAACCGTATGGACCTGCTCCACCAGGCCGTCGTCGACGGGCACATCTCACGCCGCCGCTGGATCGAGATCGCCTGCGCGACCCCGGCCCGGATGTTCGGCCTGTACCCGAAGAAGGGCACCATCGCGCCGGGCGCCGACGCCGACGTCGTCATCTACGACCCGCACGCCGAGCAGGTCATGTCGGTCGAGACCCACCACATGAACGTCGACTACTCGGCGTACGAGGGCAAGCGCGTCACCGGCCGGGTCGAGACCGTGCTCTCGCGCGGCGAACTGGTCATCACCGAGCGGGAGTTCACCGGACGCGCGGGTCACGGCGTCTACACCCCCCGCTCCACCTGTCAGTACCTTCTCTGAGCGACTAGGAGCGGCGCAATGGACTTCGGACTCGTCCTGCAGACCGACCCCCCTGCCTCCCGCGTCATCGACCTGATGAAGCGGGCCGAGGGCAACGGCTTCACGTACGGCTGGACCTTCGACTCCGCCGTGCTGTGGCAGGAACCCTTTGTGATCTACAGTCAGATCCTCGCGAACACCGAGAAGTTGACGGTCGGCCCGATGGTCACCAACCCGGGCACCCGCACCTGGGAGGTCACCGCCTCCACCTTCGCGACGCTCAACGACATGTACGGCAACCGCACGGTGTGCGGCATCGGCCGCGGCGACTCGGCGATGCGCGTCGCCGGACGTTCGCCGAACACCCTGGCCCGGATCAGCGGCGCGATGAAGGTCATCCGTGCGCTCGGGCGCGGCGACGAGGCCGACCTCGGCGGCACCGTCATCAAGTTCCCGTGGGTCAAGCCCGGCGCCGAACTCCCGGTCTGGATGGCCGCGTACGGCCCGAAGGCCCTCAAGATGACCGGCGAGGAGGCCGACGGCTTCATCCTCCAGCTCGCCGACCTGTATCTGACCGAGTACATGGTCAAGGCTGTGAAGGACGCGGCGACCGAGGCCGGCCGCGACCCGTCCGAGGTGAAGATCTGCGTGGCCGCGCCCGCGTACATCACCGAGGACGACTCGCCCGAGGCACTCGCCCACGCGCGTGATCAGTGCCGCTGGTTCGGCGGCATGGTCGGCAACCACGTCGCCGACCTGGTCTCCAAGTACGGCGAGCACTCCGCCGCCGTACCCGACGAACTCACCGACTACATCAAGGCCCGCGAGGGGTATGACTACTCCCACCACGGGCGCGCCGACAACCCCGACACCGCGTTCGTACCCGACGAGATCGTCGACCGGTTCTGCCTGATCGGCACGGCCGAGCGGCACATCGAGAAGCTGAGCGCGCTGCGCGAGCTCGGCGTCGACCAGTTCGCGGTGTACGACATGCATGACGCGCAGGAAGCCACCATCGACGCGTACGGGACGAAGGTCATCCCGGCGATCAACGGCTGACCACGCTGTTCCGGGCGGCGGTCCTCGGCCGCCCGCCGCCCGACCCGCCCCACCGCGGCTCCGCTCCTCCTCCCCAGAACGTCCCCTTCCCGCCGTCCCGGGAAGGGGACCGGCCGCACCCGCACCTCCCCCCACGGCGTCACCCGCACGGCCTTTCCCGTCACTCCTCACCTGATTGGCCTGCCCATGACTGAGACCGTCCCCACCGACAGCCCGCCCCCCGCTCAAGTCACGCTCGCCGACGGCCGGGTGGAGATCGCGCCCGACGCGCCCGCGCCGAGCGGCCCCTACGCCAACGAGGACCTGCTTCCGGTCCCGGTCGAGAAGCGCACGTGGACCACGTACAACTTCTCGGCGCTGTGGGTCGGCATGGCCCACAACACCGCTTCCTGGACCCTCGCCTCAGGCCTCATAGCCGTCGGCATGGACTGGAAGCAGGCCGTCCTCACCATCGCCCTGGCCAACCTGATCGTGCTGGTCCCGATGCTGCTCACCGGGCACGCCGGACCCAAGTACGGCATACCCTTCCCGGTCTTCGCCCGTGCTTCGTTCGGCGTGCGAGGCGCCAACCTCCCCGCCGTCGTACGGGCGTTGGTGGCCTGCGGCTGGTTCGGCATCCAGACCTGGATCGGCGGTGAGGCGATCTACTTCCTCGCCGGGAAGCTCTTCGGGGACGGCTGGAAGAACGCCTCCGAGGTCGGCGGCTACGCGTGGACCATGTGGCTGTCCTTCGCGATCTTCTGGGCGCTCCAGGTCGCCATCATCTACCGGGGCATGGAGACGATCCGCCGCTTCGAGAACTGGGCGGCGCCCTTCGTCCTCCTCGGCGCCGGCGTCATGCTGTGGTGGATGAGCAGCAAGGCGGGCGGCTTCGGCCCGCTGCTCGACCAGCCCTCCAAGCTCGGCTGGGGCGGAGACTTCTGGAAGCTGTTCTGGCCCTCGCTCATGGGCATGATCGGCTTCTGGTCCACGCTCTCGCTGAACATCCCGGACTTCACCCGGTACGGCAAGAGCCAGAAGGCGCAGACCTGGGGTCAGGCGCTCGGTCTGCCCACCACGATGACGCTCTTCGCCTTCCTGTCCGTCATGGTCACCTCGGGCTCGCAGGCCGTGTACGGCACGGCGATCTGGGACCCGGTCCAGCTGGCCGCCAAGACGGACAACGTCGCCGGCATCCTCTTCGCCCTGGTCACCGTGCTGGTCGCGACCCTGTCCGTGAACATCGCGGCCAACCTGGTCTCCCCGGCCTTCGACTTCTCCAACATCGCGCCCAGGAAGATCAACTTCCGCACCGGCGCGCTCGCCACCTGCGTCCTCGGCGTGCTGATCTTCCCGTGGAAGCTGTACTCCGACCCGCAGGGCTACATCTTCACCTGGCTCGGCCTGGTCGGCGGTCTGCTCGGCACGGTCGCCGGCATCCTCATCGCCGACTACTGGATCCTGCGCCGCACCAAGCTCGACCTCGCCGACCTGTACCGCACCGGCGGCCGCTACTGGTACGACGGCGGCTGGAACTGGCGGGCCGTCGTCGCCTTCGTCACCGGCGGTGTCCTGGCCGTCGGCGGCGCCGACTTCCACCCGCTGATCGACGGACGGCCCATCCCCGCGCTGAAGTCGCTGGCCGACTACGGGTGGGCGGTCGGACTCGGTACGTCGATGGCGCTGTACCTGGTGCTGATGCTGCTGCGGGGCAAGGAGAAGGTAGCTGTCTGACGTGCCCGACTTAGCCGTACATGAGTAGAGCCGACCGCTTCGTCAGGGTCGGCTCTACCGGTTTGTACCGACTGTTGCCGGTTCTTCGCTACCGGTCGTTCTCTGTCGGTTCTTCCCTACTGGTTCTTCTCCAGCGCGGCCACCGCGTCCTTGGCGGCCTTGATGGCACCCTTGTTGATCACGTCCGTGCTGGGCGCCTTCTGCGTCTCGAAGTCGCTGCCGTTGTACGTGACGACCACCAGCGCGTTGGACGCGCGGACGACCACCACGCCCTCGCGGGTCTGCTGCTTCTTCTCGGTGGTGAGGTTCACGACGGAGTAGCCCGAGTCGCCGAGACCGGGCACCGCGCCTCCGCCGCTTTTGTCCGCGACGCGCTCCTTGTAGGACTTCTCCGCCGCCGCGTCCGACTCCTTGATCTCGTACGAGACGTCGAGCCAGCGGTAGTCGAACCCCTTGAGCGCGTTCCAGGAGCAGGTGCGGCGCACGGTCTTGTCCGTGGACGCGATCTCCTGGCCGGCCGTCTTGGCGCCCGGAACCAAGGACTTGACCGTCTTCTCGGTCACTCCGTCACAAGGGGCGGGCGAGGCGGTGTACGTCTTGGTGGCCGCGGACGTGGACGGCGCGGATGCCGTGGCCGTCGTCTTGTGCGTCGATTTGTGGTCGGCGGTGGGGGTCGCGGCGAACGGGCCGGACGACAGGGCCCAGCCCGCCGAGGCGAGCACGGCGACCGGCAGCAGGCGCGCGGTGAGGGCGAGCGGCAGAGGAAGAGAACGCAAGGCGCACTTCTCGTGGGGGACGGTGCGGAGGTGGTCCGCACTGCGGACGGGACGCCAGTGTCACATGAGTCCCTGTGGGGCGGAAGTGCCAACTCGCTCCGTGCCTGTGTGGTGACAGTGGCTCACTGTTGACGGGCTGTGGGCCGACGCGCCGTCACGAGCCGCACCGCGGCCCGGTTCGTCCCCTTCGCGACGTCAGTTGTTCAGCGTGTGGACGGGAAGCGCGCTCTCGATGCGGTCGACGGCGGCGAACGCGCCGTACGCCACGAGATGCACGAGGCAATGGTCGGTATGAACCGGTTCGCGCCATGCCGTCACGTCCTCGTCCGTGATGCGGTACGGGGCGAGGGCGGCCAGCAGCGCGAGACGCGCGCCGGGGCGCGACCGGTCCGGGAGGCCGTCCCACGCGAGCGTCGGATGCGCGCCGTCCCATCCCTGGAGTGTTTCCCGTACGAGGATCCGGTCGGCCTCGTCGAGAAGTCCCGCTCCGGTGGTGGCGGCGATGCGCAGCGCGGCGTAGGCCGGGCCGACGGTGGTTCCCCGCGCCCAGTCCGGGCCGGGCCCCGGGTCGTCGAGGAAGGCGAGCAGCCGCGCGTGCTCGGCGTCGGCGGGGGTCATGCCGCGCGCCACCGTCTCCGCGAGCGCGTGGTCCCCGGTGGCGTGCAGCAGCATCGTGTGCGCGTCCACACAGAAGGGACACCGATTGGCTTCGGACACGCCGAGCGCCGCGAGCTCCTTCCCGGTCCTGTCCCCCTCGCCCGCGATCAGCGACTCGCGCATCAACGCCCAGGTGGCGGTGAGGAGTTCGGGAGCGGACGAGAGGACGACGAAGGTGGACGGGCGGTCGATGCCGAAGTCGTCGGTGAGCTGGGCGTAGACGTCGGCGGTGCGTCCGGTGGCGGATTTGGGTGGCGGCGGGGTCGTGTAGCGGAAGGGGCTTGGCATGGGATTCCTCCAGGTGGGTTACCGCTGATGCCGGTTGGCGACCGTTCGCCGCTGTGGGCAGTCGTTCCGCAGGGCGATGGGGGTCCCCCCGCTCGAGCGAAGCCGAGAGTGGGGGAGGGTGGGCACAGCCACCAGCGCCGGGTGCCGTTGCCACCCTGGTGCAGAGACCCATCCGCAGGCGTCGTACACCCGAAGGCAATGCGAGCTACCCCACCGGGCCCGCGCCTGGCGCGATCTACTCCAGGGGGAGTACCCCGGGATCCATCCACAGGTCTGACGCGGCTGTCCGAGCAGCCGTCTATCGTGCCGGACATGCAGCTCGACCAGGCCACCCGAAGGCATCTGGCCGACACGACCCTCGCGTTCGTGATCGGCGCCCTCGTCGTGACCGCGGCGGCGTTCCACGACAGCACAACCCCCGTCGACTACGCGCTGATCACCCTCGGCTCCCTCACCCTCGCGGCCTACCGCACAGCCCCACGCGCCGTACTGGCGATCACCACGACCACTACGACGGCGTACGTCGTGCACGCCCATCCCGGTCCTGTCTCCGCCCTCCCCGTCCTGGCCGCCGTACACACCGCCGCCCGCGTGGGTCACAGAGCCGTGGCGGCGTCGGCAAGTGCCGTGTTCCTGGCGGGATACATGGCGACGGGACCCACGAAGCAGGAGATCGTCGAGCGGGCCCTCCTGCTCGCGGGCTGGTTCCTGTGCGCCCTGGTGACGGGTCTCGCCGACCGGAACTGGCAGGCGTATCTGCGCCAGACGGAACAGCGCGCGCTGGAGGCGGAACGCACCCGTGAGGAGGCGGCACTGCGGCGCGCGGGCGAGGAACGGCTGCGTATCGCCAGGGAGTTGCACGACTCGCTCACGCACAGCATTTCCATCGTCAAGCTCCAGGCGGGCGTTGCCGTCCATCTCGCCCGCAAGAGAGGCGAGGAGGTACCGCCCGCGCTGCTCGCCATCCAGGAGGCCGGCGGCGAGGCGATGCGTGAACTGCGGGCCACGCTGCAGGTGTTGCGCACCGACGAGCCGACCGGCACACCCGCGCTCCTCGTGGAGCGGGCCCGCGCGGCCGGTCTCGCCGTCGATCTGAGGGTGAGCGGCGAGGAACGGGCACTGACGGCGACCGTGGACCGCGCCGCGTACCGCATCGTCCAGGAAGCCCTCACGAACGCAGCCCGCCATGCGGGCCCCGCCAAGGTCACCGTCGAACTCGACTACACGCCAGCTGAGTTGACGATCAGCGTGGACGACGACGGCATCGCCAAGCCGTCCCGGCCACCCACGCCCGGCATCGGCCTCACCGGCATGCGCGAACGCGTCACGGCCCTCGGCGGCACCCTGAACGCCGGCCCGCGTGCGGAGGGCGGCTTCTCGGTCCGGGCCGAACTGCCCCTGGGGATACCGGAGGACGCGGTATGAGTGGCGTCGGGGGGCTGAGGGCGACGAGTCCTCTGATCCGGGTCGCGCTCGTCGACGACCAGGCCCTCATGCGCGCCGGCTTCCGCGCCCTGCTCGATGCCGAGGAAGGCATCGAGACGGCTGGTGATGTTCGCGTACGAGTCGGGGCTTGTGGCGGTTCGGCAGGAAGATCACCGGTTCGAGTGAGTCTGCCGCCGCATCGCCGAACGCTTGCGACGGATTGCGGTAGACCGGGGACCGTGGTCATGCTGCAGTCACGATGTCCGACGGAGAACCGATGAGCGCTCAGCCGCACGCGTACGCAGTGACCGACCCGGAAACCGCACTGAAGTACGCGATCCAGCACATCCAGGGTGACCGGGTGCAGATCGTCGAGGGGGTCATCCAGCCGATCGTGCCGTCCTGGGATCATGAAAACGTCGCGGACCTGATCCGCGAACAGCTGGGGCCGGTGCTGCGCAGGCTGGGCTGCCGGGCCGGTTCCGGGAACCTGGATCTGCCGGGAACCAGCAACTGGTACGTGCCGGATCTGGCGGTCGTGCCGAGCGACGTCGCCAAGGGCGCGGAGGCTCTGCTGCCCGACCAGACCCTGCTGATCGTCGAGATCACCTCGGAGTCCAACGCGGACACCGACCGCACGGTCAAACGGGCCCGCTATGCGGAGTACCGCGCGCCGTTGTACCTGCTGGTCGACCGCCAGGAGAGATCCTGCACCCTTTACGCCGTACCGGGCCGACTCGGCTACACCAGGGTGGAGGGGCCCCTGCCGTTCGGAACGCCGGTCACGCTGCCTGATCCGTTCGACTTGGAGCTCGACACCTCCGAGTTCTGAGCGGCGCCGCTGCAGATGGCACCGGCGCCGTCCCAGCACCAGCTCACGCCACCGCGGGGTCGAGCTCCTCCTCGATGGCCGCCGCGAACGCGTCCACATCGGCCTCGGTGGTGTCGAAGGAGGTCATCCAGCGGACCTCACCGGCCAGCTCGTCCCACACGTAGAACCGGAAGCGCTTCTGGAGGCGCTCGGTCACGGCGGGCGGGAGGACCGCGAAGATCTGGTTGGCCTGCACCGGCCGGTCGATCTTCAGCCCGGGCAGGTCACGGACCGCTTCGTACAGGCGCTGTGTCATGGCGTTCGAGCGGGCGGCCGAGCGCAGCCAGAGGTCACCGCCGAGCAGGGCCTCGAACTGGACCGACATGAACCGCATCTTGGAGCCCAGCTGCATGCTGGCCTTGCGTATGTGGGCCATGCCGCGCACGGCGTCCTCGTTGAGCACGATCACCGCCTCGCCGAACAGCAGGCCGTTCTTGGTGCCGCCGTAGGACAGGACGTCCACGCCCGCGTCGGTGGTCATCTCGCGCAGCGGTACGCCGAGGGTGGCCGCCGCGTTCGCCAGGCGCGCGCCGTCCAGGTAGACCAGCATGCCGAGGCTGTGGGCGTGGTCGCAGATCGCGCGGATCTCGTCGGGCGTGTAGCAGGTGCCGAGCTCGGTGGACTGGGCGATCGAGACGACCTTGGGCCTGGCCCGGTGCTCGTCGTCGAAGCCCCAGGCCTGACGGTCGATCAGCTCCGGGGTCAGCTTGCCGTCCCAGGCGGGCACCGTCAGCAGCTTGATGCCGGCGACCTTCTCCGGCGCTCCGCACTCGTCGACGTTGATATGGGCCGACTCGGCGCAGACGACGGCCTCCCAGCGGTCGAGCATGGTCTGAAGAGCCACCACGTTCGCCCCGGTGCCGTTGAAGACCGGGAAGGTACGGGCGGTGGGCCCGAAGTGCCCGCGCATCACGTCCTGCAGGCGCTCGGTGTAGACGTCCCCGCCGTAGCTGACCTGATGGCCGTGGTTGGCCTGGGCGATCGCCTCCAGGACCTCGGGGTGCACGCCCGCGTAGTTGTCGCTGGCGAAACCGCGGGCATCCGGGTCGTGTCGTCGCTCTACGGTCATCGTGCTTACTCGTTTCGGTCGTGCGGTGTGTGGATGGTGGTCCGGGCCGGGAGTGGGCCCGGACCCGGTTCAGGGCGGGACCGCTTCAGGACGGGACCGGCTCTGTTCGGGCGCGGGACTTCTCCAGCCCGCGCACCAAGGGCGGACCGGCCAGTCCGAGCAGGACGAACAGCGCCGCCAGGACCACCCAGCCGGTCACCGCGGCGCCGACGATCAGCGAGGTCATCAGCCACGGCCCGGCGAACTGCTGGAGCCCGCGTCCCAGGGAGAAGACCGCCTGGTACTCGCCCTGCCGGCCGGGCGGGGCGAGCCCGAAGGACAGTCCCCAGCCCGCCGACGCCTGGTACAGCTCACCCAGGACGAGGACCAGTGCGCCGCCCAGCAGAGCCGCGCTGTCCAGCAGCGTGCCATGTCCCGCGCTGAGCGCGAAGACCAGGCAGGACGCCCCCAGCGACCAGCCCGCCCAGCGCAGCATACGTGCCGCTCCCGCGGGGGTCTGCGCGCCCCTGCTGACCCTGACCTGGAACAGCAGCACCAGCACGGTGTCGAGGATCAGCAGGCCCGACACGGTGAGGGCGGGTGCGTCGGTGCTGGTCACGATCCACAGGGGCAGTCCGACGGTCAGCAGCGGGTGGTAGAGCTCCAGCGCCCCGCACACCAGGGCGATCGCCACATAGCGGGTGTCCCGCAGCGCCGAGCTGCGCAGCACACCCGTGCTCTCCCCGCCGTCCGTCCGCTCCTCGCCGACCTGCTCCGGGTCCGCGGCTTCTCGCGCGCGTCGCCGCATCCCCGACAGCACGGCGACGGAGACCAGTTGGAGTGCCGCGTTGGTGAGGACGGTGGCGTACAGCGCGGCCGAGGTGCCGACCGCGATGGCGGCCCCGGCCAGCGCTGCACCGCCCAGAAAGCCCAGATTGAACAAGCTGCGCATCTGCGCGCTGACCCGGACGCGCTCCTCCCCGCCCACCAAGGCGTGGGTGAGCGACGCCTGGAGCGCGCCCGCGGAGGTCTCCAGCACGGCGATGGCGCAGGCCACCGCGAGGAATCCGGCGAAACCGTCCACCATGCAGTACGCGGTGAAGCCCGCCGAGGCGAGAAGGAAGTTGGCCGTCAGCACCCGGCCCGCACCGAGCCGGTCGGCGAGCCTGCCGATCGGTACGGTGCAGACCAGGCCGCACAGACCGGCGACGGACAGGGCGAGACCCACCCGCTGGGCGGGGATGCCGATGGTCCGGGTGAAGAACACCGCGCTGGAGGTGAGGAACACCCCGAGCCCCAGGGACTGGATGAGCGTGAGCACGCCGAGCCGGCGCGCGTTCCCGGCGGCGGGGAGGGTCTCGCGGAGCCAGGCGCGCAGCGCGGGACCCGGTCCGCGGGTGTCAGCCATGCGGCTGATCCGACGGGAGTCGCCCGTCCCCGCCCTCGATGGGCTCGGTCCGCAGGCCATAGCGTTCCATCACCGTCCGCACGGCACGTCGGACACCGTCGGCGGTCTCCCCCCGGAACCGGAAGATCCCGGTGCCTACGTCGTAACTGCCGGGGCCGGTCATGACGTGCCCGACCGGCGGCAGTTCCTCGTGGTAGACCTCCGGGACGACGTCCCGAAGCGAGGCGCGGTGCGTCACCCGGCTGGGCAGCTGCCCGGGCGTCGGGTAGATGAGCCATCCTCCGCCGGAGGCGGGCGCACCGGTGTCCCGCCACAGCGGGGGCAGGCCGATCGCCGCCCGGAACGCCTCGGCGAACAGGTCGATGCCGTAGAGGTCGACATGGAGGAACGGCACTTGGGCGCCGCCCGGCCGCAGTCCGACCTCCAGGAACACCAGCTCGCCGCCCGGGCGCCGGATCACCTCCAGGTGAAAGGCGCCGTCGCGCAGCCCAAGGGCCGTGAGGCAGCTTCCGGCGAAGGTGGTGAGCCCGGTCCGCTCCGGCCCTTCGTCGAGCAGCACCGACCCGAGGGGGCGGCCGTGCGCGTAGTCCAGGCAGGTGTTGACGTACTGGGAGGCGCTGACGAAGTGGAAGGAACCGGAGCGGTACACGCCGTCGACATGGAAGATGTCGCCCTCGACATACTCCTCGCACTCGTACGCGCTGGGGTCGACGCCGCTCAGCGCCAGCTCCAGTTCCGCCGTGCTTCTGACAACGGTGACGCCCTCGGAGCCCGCCGAGGCCCGTGGCTTGAGGACCAGGGGCAGACCGCCGAGTGCCCCGGCCACCTCCTCGGCCCGCGAGCCGTCGTCCAGTGCGCAGAACCTCGGAACCCGCAGCCCGGCGTCGCCCACGGCCCGCTTCATGGCGGGCTTGTCCTTGAACCGCCGGACCAGATCCAGGCCGTACCCGCCGGTGACACCGAGGTCAGCCGAGAGCCGGGCGGCGGTGAGGATGTCGTACTCGGACTGACCGAAGACGGCGTCGGGGGTTCCGTGCCGGCCCGCGATCTCGCGTACGACGGGCAGGACGTCGTCGTACGCGAGGCTGTCGAGCACCCGGATCTCGGTGGCGCCGTCCTGGTCGAGCGCGGGCAGGCCGCCGGGCGTGGTGAGGTACACCGTCCGGCACGGCGTGCCGTCGAGGAAGCGGTGGTATTCGCCGAACTCGTCGCCGGAGCGGTTGAGTACGACGTACAGCGGAGTGCTGCCGATGGTGTGCGCGGGTGTGGTGCCGATGGTCATGCGCCCGCCCCCGGTCGCATCGAGTCCGGCAGACAGGCGTCGAGGTCGGCGGCCTCGACCCGCCCGAAGGCGGGGGCGGCCAGCTGCCGGTCGGCCGGTGTCGGGGCGAGGAAGGCGGTCGCGCGGGGCTCGCCGGTGCCGCCGAGGGCCTGCCAGATCTGTTCGGCGAGGTCCGGCATCACGGGGAACGCGAGCAGCGACAGGCCCTTGAGCCACCAGTAGGCGCCGTCGTCGGCCGCGTGGGCCACCGATTCGTCGGCGCACCAGCGGTCCAGGGCCGCGACCGCACGCCGCGTGTCGACGCGGGTGGCGTCCAGGGCCGCCGACTGCTCGGCGAGCAGTGACTCCAGAAGCTCGGCCACGGCCGGTGCCGGAGCGTGCGGCGGTCCGTCGGTCAGCCCGGTCCAGGCGGCCTCGATCCGCTTGCCGAGGTCGTCGGCGAGCGTGGCGTTGGCCGTCGTGAGGAAGTCGGCCGTCTCGAAACTCGCCGGCCCGGACTCCAGATCGGCACGGGCGAGGAAGTACCGCACCGCGTCGGCGCTGATCGCGGGCGACGCCGCGACGTCCGCGGCCCAGATCGCGTGGCGGGCGCTGGTGGAGAACTTGCGTCCGGCCAGTTGGTAGAAGTGGTTGATCAGACACCGGTCGTACGGCTTCATGTCGCCGTGCAGCAGGCTGGTGCCGACGATGGAGACCAGCGTGGGGATCACGTTGTCGATGCCCAGCGTGGTGATCGTGGTGACGCCGGAGTCCGGGTCGAAGGCGTTCACGCCGGTACCGGACAGCTGCCCGTGGACCGCGCCGGCGAGCCGGGCGAACATGAAGATCCCGGCGTACGGGAACAGGGCATGCGGTACGTCCGGCTCCGGTGCGGGCAGCGGCACTCCCCACTTCTGCGGGGCGCTGAGCCGTACGGTCAGACCGTCCCGCTCCAGGAACCGCGCCACGGTCTGCCGGTAGCGGTCGGCGATCCCCAGCTCGGCGAGAGTGGCGTCGAGTACGTCGCGCTCCGGCACCCGGAGAAAGAGGCTGGATATCTCCCGCCAGGTCAGCGGGCCTTCGTCGAGGAGGGGACGCGGGTCGACGACCGACTCGGGCAGGAAGTGCGCGCTGCACTCCTCGCAGAAGTAACTGGCGACCCCCGCACCGCACTCGGGACAGCGGCCGAGCAGCCAGCCGCCCACAACCCAGCGGCCCGACGCGTCGCAGTAGGGCACGCGTTCCTTCCGGGTCAGCACCGCGCCCCGGTCCTTCAGGCGCGCGATCGACCCGGCCACCTCGTCCTCGAACAGGTCGCGCCACGGCTCCTGGTCCGGGCTGATGAAGGCGTCGACGCCGATGCGCAGGGCGGCCAGGTCGTCCTGGATCCGCCGGCCGTAGCGGGCCGCGACCTCACCGGGTGCCGATCCTTCGGCGTGTGCCTTGAGCGTGACGTACGACTCGTACACATCGCTTCCGGTGATCACGAGCGGCAGGTCGCCGCGGACGCGCAGATGCCGGGCGATCATGTCGGACCACAGGAAGGGGCCGCCGATGTGTCCCAGGTGCAGGGGCCCGTTCGGTGTGGCCTCGGGCGGCACAAGAAGGTAGTGCTTCGGGACGTACGCGTCCCCCGTCAGCAGCAGACTCATGACCGCGAACTCCCGTAGAGCAGATTCAGTGCGTCCTCGGCCATGGCCGGAGCGAGTCGGTAGCCGGAGCCCGATCCGCCGATCGCCATCACCACGTCGTCGTCATCGACCGTGTCCACGACGGGCAGATGGCCCGGAGTGAAGCAGTCGCTGAAGACCCGTCCACCGAGCAGGTGCGGCAGGAATCCCGGGACGTGCCGTTCCAGCAGGGCACGAGCGAGCGACCGGTCCCGGGCATCGATGGCCAGCGGCTCGTCCGGGCCGCGGTCCCAGTCGGGCGAGGTGACGCTGAAGATCCAGTGGCCGCCCGGGTGGTGGGGCAACAGGAACGCGTCCGCGTCCTCGAAGACCAGCGCCGGCGCGTGCAGCGGGGGCGGCGACATGATGTGGAACGCCACCACCTTCTTCACCCGGGCGCCCCGGTCGCGGGCCGCCCGGGCCACGGGACCGTCGAGCGCCCACGGTCCGGGCGCGACGACCGCCTTGTCCGCCGTGACACGGCTCCCGTCGGCGGCGACCAGCTCGATGTGTCCGCCCGCTCGGCGTACGTCCGTGACCCGGAAGCCCTCCAGGAGGGCGCTGCCGGGACGGCTCACCACCCCGTCGAGCAGCTGATCGGCCAGCGCCTGTGCACGGCCTACGGTCATGGGGGCGGACGCCCGCAGCACCTCGTCGTCGCCGTGGGCGAGCCCGGGGAACGTCTCGGTGAGCAGCTGCCGCCCGTCCCGGTCCACGGCGGAAGTCCGCCCGCCGTCGGCCATGCTCGTGTGGAGCGCCGCCGCGGTGGCGCGGCCCACCACCCAGTAGGTGTCCACCGGTTCGCGCTGTACGTCGGGCAGTTCGGCGGCGAGTTCGGCGAACAGCGCGGTGCTGCGGGCGGCCAGGGCACGCTGCGCGGCGCTGTGCCCGGTGGGCGTGTCGAAACCGGCCGACAGACGGGTGGCCCCCGTCCCCCGTGCGGCGTGGGTGAGGACGAGAACGCGCAGGCCGGGGTTCCGGCGTACGGCGTAGTGGGCGCTCAGGGCGCCCACGATGCCACTGCCGACGACGGCCAGGTCGTAGTGGGGAACCGCGGTGTTCGGGTCAGGCATCGGGCGCCGACCACCAGAAGGAGAAGATGACCAGTTCCTCGCCCCGGTCGGCGAACACCTCGTGGACCGACTGCGAGGGAAAACCGACCACCGAGCCGGGGGCGACGGACGACCGCTCCCCGTCCACCATCAGGGTGCCGGAGCCGGCCTGGACCACCCAGATCTCCCGCACCGCGTGCTGGTCGGGGGAGCTGGTTCCCCCGGGCGGCACGGTGAAGCGGGCCATCTTGAACGGCACCGACGAGAAGCACGAGCGCGCGAAGTCCGCCTCGGCGACGGTGACTCCGTCCGGCTCGACCTCGGTGGGCAGGAAGGGCAGCAGAGCCCGGTATGCCTCGGCCGGTTGCTGATGGACCGTCATACCGCGTACCTCGTCTCACCGAGCATGCTGTTCAGGATCACCGCGCTGCGCCACGCGAGCAGGCTCAGATTGGGATCGGCGACTCCCCAGGAGTGCCGCGCGCCGTTCTGGAGGTAGATCCGGTTCTCCGAGGGCCCGTCCCAGGCCAGGGAGAAGTCGTCACGGACGTCGAGGAGCCCGTCGGTGCGCCGCAGCCGGGGGGCCAGGGATGCCATGAACTCGGGCAGCTCATAGGCGTATCCGGTGCACAGGATGACGATGTCCGCGGCGAGTGCGGCGGGGGCGTCGAGGCCAGAGGAGTCCGTGAAGTCCGTGAACAGCTTCCACTCGTCGGGGCCGCCTTCGAGAGCGGTCACCGTGCAGTCCGGCAGGAAGCGCAGCCTGCCGGGGGCGTTCTCGATGAACTCGTCGCGATAGCTCAACCGGTAGATGTCCTGGAGGACTTGGAGGTCGATGCCGTCACTGGTGTACTTCTGCCGCTCCAGCAGCCGGGCCTTGTGGTCCGCGGGCAACCCGTGGAAGTGGCGGACGTACTCGGGGCTGTAGAGGTCGTTGGCGAACGGCGAGTCGTCCATGGGCAGGAAGGACTGGCGCCTGCTGGCCCAAGTGACGCTGTGTGCCGAGCCGTTGGTCGCGAGGTGGCGGACGATCTCCGCCCCGCTCTGGCCGCCGCCCACCACGACGACGCGGCGGCCGGAGACGTCCGGGGCGCGCAGCAGGAACTCCCCGGAATGAAAGACCGTCGGCCCGAGGAAGGGGCGGAACGGCTCGGGGACGCTCGGGGTGAGGCCGGTGCCGAGCACGAGGTGACGTGCCGTCACTTCGCTCTCGTCCGTGCGTACATGGAACGCCCCGTCGTGGAAGTCCACGGTCCGCACCTCGGCGCCGAAGGTCAGATTCGGCAGCTGTCCGGCGACCCACTGGAGGTACTGGTTGAACTCCGTGCGCAGGACGGCCGGGAAGTCCGCCGCGAGGAACCGGTAGAGACGTCCGGTCGTGGACAGGAACGACAGGAAGGAGAACGGGCTGGTGGGGTCGACGAGGGTCACCAGGTCCTTGAGCAGCGAGACCTGCAAAGTGGCCTCGGGCAGCAGCAGACCGGGGTGCCAGGAGAAACTCTCCCGGCGTTCCAGGCAGGCGCCGCGCAGCCCGTCGATCCGGTGGGCGAGGGCGGCCAGGCTCATGTTGGCGGGCCCGACGCCGACGGCGGCGTAGTCGAGTATGTGATCGCTCACGGTGCGCGTCCCGGGGTCAGACGGCGACGACGGCGTCGCCGAGGGCCTGCCAGCGGTCGAGCGCGCCCTGCGGCGAGTCCGCGGTGAACAGGGCGTGACCGAGGCGCGAGCGGCAGTCCTCGACACCGGGGATGAGCTCGCCGGGCGCGAAGTACACGGAGGTCTCCGTCACTTCGGGCAGCGCCGCCATGTCCTGCCAGCCCGTCAGTTCACGGTAGGAGGACCGGCCCTCGGCGGAGAAGAAGCGGATGCCGGCGCTCTTCGCCTGCGGGTCGGCGAAGGCCCCGGCCTCGTCGAGGTCCAGTCCCAGGGAGGTGGCGATCGCCACCTTGGGCAGGCTGACACCGGTGACGAGCCGCAGAAGTTCCACGATCCGGTCGCCGGGCAGGCGCGCGCCGATCTCGATGAGGACAGGCCCCTCGGCGGTCAGCCGCAGCTCGCAGTGGAACGGGCCGCTGGTCAGATGTACGGCGCGGACGACGTCGACGACATACGCCTCGACGGCCTCCAGGATGCCGGAGTCGACCTGGGCCGGGGTGAGATGGCCCATCTCCACGAAGTCGGGCTCGGGGCCGAGGAGCGTGCGGGTGAGAGCCACCAGGGTCACCTCACCGCTGTCCAGGACATAGCCGTCGGCGCTGAACTCGGGGCCCGCGACGTACTCCTCGACGAGCACGCGGTGTTCGTGCAACTGGCCCATGTCCGGGACAGGGTCGGTGACCAGACGCTGGAAGGCGGCGGCGAGCTGGTCCATGTCGTCGGCCCGGCTGACATGGATGCTGCCGGAGCAGGCCACCGGCTTCAGCACACAGGGAAAGCCGACGTGGGCGGCCGCGGCGCGCAACTCCTCGTCGGAGGTGGCCTGGGCGAAGCGCGGTGTGCGCAGGCCCGCTTCGGCCACCGCGGCCCGCATGACGCTCTTGTCGCGGACACGGTCGACCGTCTCCACGGGCAGGCCCGGCAGGCCGAGCGCGGCGGCGACGCGAGCGGTCGCCGAGACATAGATGTCGGACCCGGCCAGGACCGCCTCGAAGGGCTCCTGGTCGTGCAGTTCGCGGACCGCGGCTTCCAGCGCCGCCTGGTCGTTGGTCTCCACCGTCAGCACCGTCTCGGCCGCGCCGCGCACGGCGTCGGAGAGCCGGCGGTCGCCCGTGTCGGCGGAAGCCACCACGACCCGCAGCCCCATCTCGGCCGCGACACCGATCAGGGTGGCGCCTCCGGAAGAAGCGGGTTCGACCACGACGATGCGCGCAGGCTGAAGGGGATCTATGCGTGACAAGGCGAATTCTCTCGGGTCAGAGGAGGGCCGGGCCGGCCTTGTGGGCTGTACGGGCCCGGCGAACCGTTTGTTCTCCGGCGGGGCGGACATCGGAGGCGTTCGTGTGTCGCGCCGTGATCTTTCTATCCGGGGAGCTTGATCGCGGTCAATGCCTGACGGGAAGAATGTCTGCCAATTGGCGTGTGAGCCGCATAACCTCCTGCATCTGGTTGGATTTTTGAATGTTCTGGGCCGTGCAGCCGCCCTTGCAGGATCGCGGCGCCACGCTTTCGGGGCGGCACGCTTCGGGCGGATGTGCCGCGAAGACGCAAGTGCCATAGTCGGGACCGATGTTGATCACTCCGCACAGCGAGGTGGCAGGCATGTTCACGACTCGACCGACGCTCCAGGGCTTCCGGTGCGCGGCTCTCGGCGGGGCAGGCGCCGAGGAAGCGGCGTGAAAGCAATCCCCGCGGGGCCGATGCCCCCTGCCCCCTGCCTGAACACACCATGGGGCAGCTGAGCAACAACGTGAGCCTCAACGAGCCGATGCACATCTGTGGCGGGTCGTTCCGCCACAACTGCCCCGACACCTCCACGACCCGGCGGCACATGCACGCGTACAAACCCCGGCGACCCGGAGTTGGGGCAGCAGTTCGATCTCCCTGCTCTCCAGCTTCGGGTCGACGCCGGTGTTCAACGCTCGTTACGGATGCGTGGCCAGCGGATCGAGGAACGTCAGTACGGAGGCGTCCTCCTCGATCAGCGGGGTGAGGGCGGCGTTGAACGGGGCACCGTACGGGGCGTCCAGGTGTGTCTTGAAGGCGTCCTCGTCCCGGTAGACCTCGAAGATCCAGTAGGCGCGCGGGTTTGCCGCCCTGGTGTAGACGTCGAAGGTCAGGTTGCCTTCCTCTTCGCACACCTTCAGGGCGTAGTCCCGGATCAGGCGGGCGACCTCGTCCTCCGTTCCCTCTCGGGCGGTGAACTCGGCGAGCAGGGTCTTCTTCACGGTGTCGTGTCCTTGTCAGTGGGTGGAGTCGAGGTGCCGGACGACGGCCTTGTCCAGGTTCACCGAGCCGATCTCTCGCATGCAGGCAAGCCGGGCTCCCTGTGCCGACCGACAGACCGTCAGGCATCGCCGGCGGTCGCGAACTGCGCCAACTGGTCCTGCCATGGCGGGTTGGGGCCGGCAACCGAGCAGGTCAGGGCCGCGACCTGCGCGGCGAACAAGCAGGCTGCCTCGACATCGCCGAGACGCAGGTCCGTCAGCCTGCCGCCGAGGAGTCCGCGGGTACCGAGGTGGTGCAGTAGTCCCGCGGTGAAAGAGTCCCCTGCACCGACCGTGTCGACGACCGGCGTCGCCACCGCGGGCACCTGCACCCGCTCCCCGTCGAGTGAGGCCAGGGCGCCGTCGGCACCCCGCGTGATCACGACGAGCCGCGCACCGGCAGCGTGCCAGACGTCGCACGCCTTCTCGGGCGGCGTTCCGGGCAGGAGGAGTTCCAGGTCGTCCTCGCTCAGCCGCAGTACGTCCGCGAGGGCGCACCAGTGCGCCAGCCGGGCGCGGTAGACCTCGGGGTGCACCAGGAGCGGGCGGACGTTGGGGTCGATGCTGATCGTGGCCCGAGGCGCGGCGGCAGCCAGGAAGTCCTCCACCACGGCCGCCCCGGGCTCCTTGACCAGGGCCAGCGAGCCGGTGTGCATACAGGCGGTGTCGGCCAGGTCCACCTCGGCCAGTTCCTCGCCCGTCCACTGCCAGTCGGCGGTGGCCTGCGCATGGAAGGAGAACGCAGCCCGACCCTCGACATCCAGTTCGGCGACAGCCAGCGTGCTGGGCTCGGCGGCCGCGACGGCGTACGACAGGTCCACGCCGGACGCCTCGAGACGGGCCCGGAACAGGCGGCCGAACACATCGCCGGACAGGCGTGCGAGGAAGCGGGCCGGGGTGCCCAGCCTGGCCAGGGCGACCGCCGTGTTCGCGGGTCCGCCGCCGGGCAGTACCCGCAGGGCGAGCTCATCCGGGACGCTTGCGGGTTCGGTGAAGGCGTCCGCGACGCACTCTCCCAGGACGGTGATCTGACGCGGACTCATGGGCTGCTCTTCTCTCGGAATGCGCTGGCAAAACGGGCACGTCCCGGGCAGTCGCAGAACGGCTTCGGGCGGACGACGGTCGCGGGCGTTGCCGATTTGTGACGGGTGCAAGGCATTGACGTTGCCGGGGACCGGAGTCCATCATCCTCGCCAAGCAGTGTCAACGATGACATAAGTCAACGATGACACCGAGGGACGGCATGCCCCGATGCCGGCCGTTCGCCCGCGATCCCGCAGGAGTCGTTCATGTCACGCATCTCTCGTCTGCCCTCCTCCTTGATCAGAGCCGCTGCCTGCACGGGTGTCGCAACCCTCGCCCTGACCGCCTGTGGATCCGGATCCGGATCGGGCACTGCGAGCACCGGCTCGGGCAGCGTCAAGGTCGGTCTGATCACCAAGACCGACACCAACCCGTTCTTCGTGAAGATGAAGGAGGGCGCGGAGAAGGCCGCCAAGGAGAACGGTGCCCAACTGTCCACCGCGGCAGGCAAGTTCGACGGGGACAACGCCGGTCAGGTCACGGCCATCGAGAACATGGTCGCCGCCGGCGTGAAGGGCATCCTGATCACCCCGAGCGACTCCAAGGCGATCGTGCCCGCGATCCAGAAGGCCCGCGCCAAGGGTGTCCTGGTCATCGCCCTGGACACCCCGACCGAGCCGGAGAGCGCGGTCGACGCCCTCTTCGCCACCGACAACCTCAAGGCCGGCCAGCTGATCGGCGAGTACGCCAAGGCCGCCATGAAGGGCAAGACGGCGAAGATAGCTGCTCTCGACCTGGCGCCGGGCGTCTCTGTCGGAGTCCAGCGGCACAACGGTTTCCTGAAGGGCTTCGGCGCCACCGACAAGGACGTCGTGTGTGCCCAGGACACGGGTGGTGACCAGGCCAAGGGCCAGACCGCAATGGAGAACTGCCTGCAGAAGGCGCCCGACATCAACGTCGTCTACACCATCAACGAACCGGCGGCCCTGGGTGCGTACACCGCGCTGAAGGCCAAGGGCCGGGAGAAGGACGTCCTGATCGTCTCGGTCGACGGCGGCTGCACCGGCACCCAGGCCGTCAAGGACGGCAAGATCGCCGCGACTTCGCAACAGTACCCGCTGAAGATGGCCGCCGAGGGCGTCAAGGCCGTCGTGACGTACGCCAAGGACGGCAAGAAGGCGTCCGGTTACACCGACACCGGCGTCACCCTGATCACCGACAAGGCGCAGGACGGGGTCACGTCGAAGGACACCGCCTACGGCCTGGACAACTGCTGGGGCTGAGCCGTTCACCCGCCCCTGGCCGCCATTTCCAAACCCCTCAGCGGGGCGGCCGGCCCCACCTCCCCGACCGGGGACGGCCGCCCCCTTGTCCTCCCACCGGGACTTCTGTCTTCCGACAAGGACTTCGCATGACAGCCACGACCACGCCGTACGCCGAGCTCAAAGCGCCGACCACGGCCCGCAGACTGCTCACGGCACCGACCACCGGCCCTCTGGTCGCCCTCCTTCTCGCCTGCGCCTTCTTCGGCCTCTCGACCGACCAGTTCCTCACCGGCGGGAACTTCTCGCTGATCGTGCAGCAGGTCATGGTCGTCGGCACGCTCGCCATCGGGCAGACACTGATCATCCTCACCGCGGGCATCGACCTGTCGTGCGGTGCCGTGATGGCGTTCGGCAGCATCGTGATCGCCAAGATGGCCGCCGAGGGAACCCTGTCCCCGCTCCTCGCCATCGCGCTGGGCATAGCCGTCTGCGGCGGATTCGGGCTGCTCAACGGGCTGTTGGTGCAGAAGATCCCGCTGCCGCCGTTCATCGTGACCCTCGGCATGCTCAACGTGGCGTTCGCGCTGACCCACATCTACTCCGAGGAGCAGACGGTCACCAGCCTGCCCGGCCCGCTGACGGCCCTCGGGCAGACCTTCCCGCTCGGCCACACGGACATCACCTACGGCTCCCTGGTCACCATCGCCCTGTTCCTGCTGCTCGCCTACGCGCTGAGCAACACCGGCTGGGGCCGGCACGTCTACGCCCTGGGCAACAGCCAGGAAGCGGCGCGGCTGAACGGCATCCGCACCTCGCGACTGACCATCGGCATCTACACCGTGGCGGGTCTGCTGTACGGCATCGCCGCCCTGCTGCTCATCTCCCGTACCGGAGTCGGCGACCCGCAGGCCGGGCAGACCGACAACCTCGACAGCATCACCGCCGTGGTCCTCGGCGGCACCAGCCTGTTCGGCGGACGCGGATCGGTGCTGGGCACCTTCATCGGCGTCCTCATCGTCGGCGTCTTCCGCAACGGCCTCCAACTGATGGGCGTCGCCTCCATCTACCAGACCCTGATCACCGGCGTCCTGGTGATCCTCGCGGTGACCGTCGACCAGATCTCCCGGAAGAAGGCACGATGACCGCCACCACTTCCCCCACGCCCGTTCTGCAGGCCCGCGGTCTGGTCAAGCGCTACGGCCACGTCACCGCCATCGACGGCGCCGACTTCGACCTTCTCCCCGGCGAAGTCCTCGCCGTCATCGGCGACAACGGAGCGGGCAAGACCAGCCTGATCAAGGCACTCACCGGCGCAGTGGTCCCGGACGCGGGCGAGATACGCCTCAACGGGGAGCCCATCACCTTCTCCGGCCCGCAAAGCGCCCGCGCCCACGGCATCGAGACGGTCTATCAGGACCTCGCCGTGGCCGCCTCCATGGACATCGCCTCGAACATGTTCCTCGGGCGCGAGCTGCGCCGCCCCGGCGTCCTCGGCAGTGTTTTCCGCATGCTGGACAAGAAGCGCATGCGCCAGGAGGCCGCCGAGCACATGGCCGACCTGAAGATCGGCCTGCGCTCGCTGACGCAGTCGGTGGAGACGCTCTCCGGCGGACAGCGGCAGGCCGTGGCGGTCGCCCGTTCCGTCGCCTGGGCCCGCAGCGTCGTCGTCATGGACGAGCCCACCGCCGCGCTCGGTGTCAAAGAATCCGGTCAGGTCCTGGACCTCATCCGCCGAGTCCGCGACAAGGGCATGCCGGTCGTTCTGATCAGCCACAACATGCCCCACGTCTTTGAGATCGCCGACCGGATCCACGTCCACCGGCTGGGCCGGCGTGCCGCCCTCATCAACCCCTCCGACTACTCCATGGCCGAGGTCGTCGCCATCATGACCGGCGCGCTCAGCATCGACGAGGCCGGAGATACTGTCGTAGCGGATTCGGAGGCCGCGAAGGCCGCCGGAGTCCAGGCCACCTAACAGAACAACCCAGCTCTCGCAGTTTCCGGCCGAGGCCGCGGCCGGAACCGAGAGCCCACAGGAGACGGTTTCCTCCATGGCAGCGAACCGCCGCCCCACCCTGGCCGATGTCGCCCAAGAAGTCGGCGTCAGCGCCAAGACGGTCTCCCGAGTCCTCAACGAGGACGGACCTGCCTCCGCGCAGACCAGGGCACAGGTACTCGCCGCAGTGGCCAAGCTCGGCTTCCAGCCGAACCTCATGGCCCGCAACATCCGCGTCGGCGGCCCGGACACCACCATCGGCCTGGTCATCCCCGACCTCGCCAACCCCTTCTTCGGAGCCGTGGCCCGCGCCATCGAGGACACCGTCCGCGACCGAGGACTGACCTTGCTCATGGGTTCCTCCGCGGACGACCCCGATCGCGAACGTGCCCTGACGGACAAGTTCCTCGCCCGGCGCGTCAGCATTCTGATCGTCGTGCCGTCACTCGGCGCCGACCACTCCGACCTCAAGTCGCACCGTACGGCGGGGCTGCCCGTCGTCTTCCTCGACCGACCAGGAGTCGGCCTGTCCACGGACAGCATCGTCAGTTCCAACCGTGCGGGGGCCCAAGACGGGGTCGCCCACCTGATCGCCCACGGGCACCGACGTATCGGATTCGTCGGCGACCTGCCCGTCAAGCTGTACACCCGCCGCGAACGCCTCGCCGGATACCGCGCGGCCCTGAAAGAAGCCGACATCCCCTACGACCGCTCGCTTGTCGCCAGCGCACACGACCAGCAGGGGGCGGAGGCCGTGACCTCCCAACTCCTCGAACTGGCCGATCCCCCCACCGCCCTGTTTGCCGGAAACAACATCATGGCGTTCGGAATAGTCGCCGAACTCGCCCGCAGCAAGCGCAAGGACGTCGCTGTCGTCGCCTTCGACGACGTATCACTCGCCGAGGCACTGGAACCGGCCCTGACCGTCGTCGCCCAATGCCCCGAAGAAATCGGCCGCAGTGCGGCGGCCACCGCCCTGACCCGGCTCGACGGCGACCGTTCGCGGGCTCGCACCATCACTGTTCCCACCCAGCTGATCGTCCGAGGCTCGGGGGAGCAACCCGCGCCCAAGGCGTAGGCGGCAGGTGATCCAGCCGGGGGGCGAAGGCTTCCTCCCGCCTTGGGAGGGGGAGGCATCTGCGAGCTCCGGTGGCGCGGGAGTGAGAGCGTCCGATCGGTAGTCTGCTGCCTGATCAGGGCGATCGGAGCCGAGCTGAAACGCCCCAGATTCTCCCCACGGCGGATCCGGAGGACTGTCCGGACCGGCCTACGCACGCAAACACCGAGGTGAGAGATGTACTTCACCACTCGACCCACGCTTCAGGGCACCTTCGGCATGGTGTCCTCCACGCACTGGCTCGCCTCGCAGTCGGCGATGGCCGTCCTGGAGGGCGGCGGCAACGCGTACGACGCCGCCGTCGCCGCCGGTTTCGTCCTGCACGTCGTCGAGCCGCACCTCAACGGACCCGCGGGCGAGGTCCCGATCATCCTCGCCCCGGCGGGCGGCGACGTGCGGGTGCTGTGCGGGCAGGGTGTCGCGCCCGCAGGAGCGACGATCGACCACTACAAGGGACTCGGTTTGGATCTCGTACCCGGTACCGGGCCGCTCGCCGCCGCCGTACCGGGCGCGTTCGACGCCTGGATGCTCCTGCTGCGCGACCACGGAACCAAGTCGCTCGCCGACGTCCTCACGTACGCCATCGGGTACGCCGAGGACGGCCACGCGCCCGTGGAGCGCGTCGGCGAGACGGTCGAGACCGTGCGCGAGCTGTTCGAGACGGAGTGGACCTCGTCGGCGGAGGTGTATCTGCCGGGCGGGGGCAGGGCCCCGAGACCCGGCGAACTGTTCCGCAATCCCGCCCTCGCCGCGACCTGGCGGCGGCTGCTCGCCGAGGTCTCCGCGGAGACGGACCGGGTGGCTCAGATCGAGGCCGCGCGGAGGGTCTGGCGCTCCGGCTTCATCGCCGAGGCCCTGGTACGCCAGGCCGAGCGGCCCACCATGGACACCAGCGGCGAGCGCCACACCGGCACGCTGACGGCCGCCGACCTCGCCGACTGGTCCGCGACCTACGAGGCCCCGGCGACGTACGACTGGCGGGGCTGGACCCTGTGCAAGGCGGGCCCCTGGAGCCAGGGCCCGGTCCTCCTGCAGCAGCTGGCCCTGCTGCCGCCCGAGCTGCCGCGCTACGGCTCCGCCGACTACGTCCACCTCCTCGTCGAGGGCTGCAAGCTCGCCATGGCCGACCGCGAGGCCTGGTACGGGGACGCGGCCGAGGTGCCGCTCGACGAACTGCTGTCCGAGCCGTACAACGCCGCCCGGCGCGCCCTCGTCGGCGACAAGGCGTCGTACGAGCTGTGCCCCGGCAGCCCCGGAGGGCGCACCCCGCGGCTGAGCGGGCACGCGCGCGTGGTGGCGGACGGGGAGCCCGGCTTCGACGCGCTGGCGGTACCCGGCGCGGGCGAACCCACCGTGGCCCGGGCGGCCACGGAACCAGGGGTGGCACCGGACGGCGGAACCCGGGGCGACACCTGCCACCTCGACGTCGTCGACCGGTGGGGCAACATGGTCGCCGCCACCCCCAGCGGCGGCTGGCTGCAGTCCAACCCGGTCGTGCCCGAGCTGGGCTTCCCCCTCGGCACCCGGCTCCAGATGGCCTGGCTGGAGGAGGGACTGCCCAATTCCCTGACGCCGGGCCGCCGTCCGCGCACCACGCTGACCCCCTCGCTCGCGCTGCGCGACGGGGTGCCGGTCATGGCGTTCGGCACCCCGGGCGGCGACCAGCAGGACCAGTGGCAGACGCACTTCTTCCTGTCGGTCGCGCTCCGCTCCGAGGTGCGCGGCGGCCTCGACCTCCAGGGCGCGATCGACGCCCCGAACTGGCACAACGACAGCTTCCCCGGCTCCTTCTACCCGCGCGGCATGCGCCCGGGTAGCCTCACCGTCGAGTCCCGCATGGACGAGGCGGTCGTAGAGGAGCTGCGCCGCCGAGGCCATGACGTCCTGGTCGACGAGGCCTGGTCCGAGGGCCGGCTGTGCGCGGTCGCGCGGGACCCGCGGACGGGGGTGCTGTCGGCGGCGGCGAACCCGCGCGGGATGCAGGGGTACGCGGTCGGACGCTGATCACCGAACCCCCCGAATTCATCGCGATTCCATCCGGAGTGCACCGGGCGGGTGAGGATTGTCAGTGGCGCGTGCTGTCATGGAGCCATGATCGAAGACATCGAAACCATCGACGAGTTTCTCGCCCACCGCACGTCGGACGTCGAAGTAGCAGTACGCAAGGCGGCCGCCGCCGAGATCATGCCGCGCTTCAGGCAGCTCGCCGCGCACGAGATCGACCAGAAGTCCGGCCCGCACGACCTGGTGACGGACGCCGACCGCAAGGCCGAGGAGTACCTCACCGAGGCCCTCACCGCGCTGCTGCCCGGCTCGGTCGTCGTCGGTGAGGAGGCGGTGCACGCCGATCCGGCGACGTACGACGCGATCCGTGGCGCGGCGCCGGTCTGGATCGTCGACCCTGTCGACGGGACCAGGCAGTTTGTGCACGGCGACCCCGGATTCTGCACGCTGGTCGCGCTCGCGGTGGACGGCGTCGTGCGCGCCTCGTGGACGTTCGCTCCCGCGCGCGACGAGTTCGCCACCGCGATACGCGGCCGGGGCGCCGTGCTCGACGGCGTTCCCCTGCGCTCCGGCTCGCCCGAGCCCGGCCGCGACCTGGACATCGCCACGTCCCACCCGGACTACACCACGGACGAGCAGAAGCGCGCGCTCCTGGGCCTGCGCGTCGAGGGCGTCGCCCCGCGCGCGTGCGGCTCGGCCGGCCTGGAATATCTGGCCATCGCCCGCGGCGAGCTGGACGGCGTCGCCTTCTCCTGGGAGGCCGCCTGGGACCACGCCGCGGGTCTGCTGCTGGTCGAGGAGGCGGGCGGCGCGCATCTTACCCTCACGGGGGAGCCCTTCCGCATCACCGGGGGCAACGCGCTGCCGTTCACGGCGGCCCGGGACGAGGCCACGGCCCGCCGGGTGGTGGCGCTGCTGGCGGCCGGAGCCTGATCACCGAGCCCGGCGCGCCACCGGGCTCGACCCGCTACCCAGCCCGGCGGATCACCGGCCTCCCGCGTTCCCAACCGCCCGCGCCGCCAAGGCTGTCAGTCCTCCGGCATATCCTGATCCTCAGAGGCCATCGGCTGACAAAGGAGTCCGAAGGTGCCGTCGATGCTCGATGTGGTCGTGGTGGGTGCGGGGCCCAACGGACTGACCGCTGCCGTGGAGCTGGCCCGCCGGGGCTTCTCCGTGGCCGTGTTCGAGGCGCGGGACACCGTGGGCGGGGGAGCGCGCACCGAAGAGCTCACACTGCCCGGTTTCCGGCACGACCCGTGCTCGGCGGCGCATCCGCTGGGCGTGAACTCGCCGGCGTTCAAGGCGATGCCCCTGGAGCGGTACGGCCTTCAGTGGCTGCACGCCGAGCTGCCCATGGCGCACCCGTTCCCCGACGGCACGGCGGCGGTGCTCTCGCGGTCGGTGGCGGAGACGGCAGCCTCGTTCGGCCCACGCGACGCCGGTGCGTACCGACGACTGGTCGCGCCCTTCCTGCCCAAGTGGGACACGCTGGCCCACGATTTCATGTCGCTGCCGCTGACGGCACTGCCCCGCGACCCGGTCACCCTCGCCCGCTTCGGCCTCGTCGGTCTGCCGCCGTCGACGTGGCTGACGCGCCGCTTCCGCGACGAGCGCGCCAAGGCCCTGTTCGCCGGGCTCGTGGCGCACGTCATCGCCCCGCTCGACGGGATCGCCACCGGCGCCGTCGGCCTCGTCTTCGCCCTGGCCGCGCACGCCGGCGGCTGGCCGGTCGCGCGCGGTGGCTCCCAGTCCATCTCCGACGCGCTCACCGCGTACCTCAAGGACCTCGGCGGCACCGTCCACACCGATTACAAGGTCAAGCGCCTGGACGACCTGCCGCCCGCGCGCGCGTACGTCTTCGACACCTCACCCACCGCACTGGCCCGGATCGCGGGCTTCGGGCGGTACTACGAGCGCTACCGCTACGGGGCGAGCGTCTTCAAGATCGACTACGCGCTGGACGGCCCCGTGCCCTGGACCGCCAAGGAGGCCCGCACCGCCGGGACCGTGCAGGTCGGTGCCAGCAGCGCGGAGATCGACACCGCGCTGCGGGCGGCCTCCCGCGAGGGCCGGGCGCCCGACGTGCCCTTCCTGATCACCGTGCAGCCCAGCGTCGTGGACCCTTCCCGGGCGCCCGACGGCAAGCAGGTCTTCTGGGTGTACGGGCATGTTCCGAACGGCTGGACCGGGGACCTCACGGACGCCATCGAGCGGCAGCTGGAGCGCTTCGCGCCGGGCTTCCGCGACCGCGTACTGGCCCGCGCGACCGCGGGGCCGCCCGAGCTCGCCGCCCGCAACGCCAACTATGTGGGCGGTGACATCGCCTGCGGCGCAGCCTCCGGGCTTCAGCTCCTGCTGCGCCCCAAGCTGTCCCTGTCCCCGTACAGCACCCCGCACCCGGCCGTCTTCCTCTGCTCCTCGGCCACCCCGCCGGGGCCCGGCGTGCACGGCATGTCGGGGCACAACGCGGCGAAGGCCGTCTGGAGGAGGCTGAGGCAGCCATGACCACGATCACGCTGGTCCAGGGCGACATCACCCGCCAGAGCGTCGACGCCATCGTCAACGCGGCGAACTCCTCGCTGCTCGGCGGCGGCGGAGTCGACGGAGCCATCCACCGCCGGGGCGGCCCCGCCATCCTCGCCGAGTGCCGCAAACTGCGTGCTTCCCTCCCCCACTCTCGGCTTCGCTCGAGCGGGGGGACCCCCATCGGCAAGGGCCTGCGCACCGGCCAGGCGGTCGCCACCACCGCGGGCGAGCTGGACGCGCGCTGGGTGATCCACACCGTCGGCCCGCGGTACTCCCACGAGGAGGACCGTTCGGAGCTGCTGGCCTCCTGCTACCGGGAGTCACTGCGGATCGCCGACGAGCTCGGCGCCCGTACCGTCGCGTTCCCGGCTGTCTCCGCAGGTATCTACGGGTGGCCGATGGAGGACGCGGCCCGAATCGCCGTGGAGACGGTGCGGGCGACGGGAACGTCGGTCGAGGTGGTCAGATTCGTCCTCTTCGACGAGCGGGCGTACGAGGCGTTCGCCGCGCAGGTCGGCTGACCTCGACTGGCCGGTCTTGGCCGCTCTCTTGTGCCGTGATGCCTCGCCGAGCGTTCCCTGCGCCCGCCGCGAGGGCCGGTGCGCGCCAACGCCTTGTCCAGCAAGGGTGCGCCACTCCAGGCCTTGCGCAGGTCAGGGTGTCGCCCCTATAACCATCCTGCATGCTTCGGTGGGGATGGCCGGAAATGGCAGTTTGCCACCGACCAGGGGGGTCCCCAGCTCCGCCGGGATCAGCAGCAACACGCGCAGACCGACGGAGACATGAGGACATGACCGACGACGCCTTTCGCGATGCCATGACCCGCCTTGCTGTCGACCCGGCCTTCAGGGCCCAACTCGACGGCGACACCGACGACATCTCACGAAGACTTGGCCTGACGCCCGAGCAGGTCGCCGAGCTCCGTCGGCTTCGTGTCGAATCCGGCACCGCCGAGGGGCCGGGCACGCTCGACGCGAGGCTGTCCAAGTCGTCCCTCTTCTTCGGCGGTGCGGCACACGCGCTGGCGCACCACGACGTGTCCGCCGAGCACGCGCCCGTCGACCACACGCCCGTGGACCACGCGCCGGTCGAGCACGGGGCGCACGATGCCGGCGCCGGCGACGCCACGGCGCCGCACGTGGGTGAGGCCGACCCGGGCGACTATCGGAACGGGACTGGCGCCTTTGACCGCGGTGCGTCCGACTCCGTCAGTCTGATCGGCGGGCAGCTCGACAATGCGGCCCTGGGCAGCGGAGATGGCCTGCTGGGCGACCCCGCCGGTGCGGGCGGATTCGGTGACTTCGGGGGCTTCGGCGGCGAAGGCGCGGGTGGCTTCAGCGGTGGTGAAGACGGCTTCGGCGCCGGGGGCGCGGACGGGTTCGGCGGAAGTGAAGGCGGCCTGGGCGGCTTCGGTGGGGGCGAAGGCGGCTTCGGGAGTTTCGGGGGTTCCGGCGGTGGCTCTGAAGGTGGCTTCGGCGGCTTCGGCGACGGTGGGGGCGGCGGGTCGGAGGGGAACTTCGGCGGCTTCGGTGGCTTCGGGGGGCACGACGGGAGCGAGGGCGGCTTCGGCGGTGGTCACGGCGGAGGCGACGTCGGTGAGTTCGGCCATGGCGGCATCTATGAGCGCGGCGAAGGCGAAGGCGGAGACGGCGGTGGTGAGGGCGGAGGCGGCGAAGGAGGCGGCGGCGACGGCGGCAGCGGGGGCGGCGGCGACCAGGAGAACACCGGCCGGCGACCCGGTGGTGGCGAAGGCGGCGGTGGCGGCGGTGGCGGTGGTGAAGGCGGCGGTGGAGGAGAGGGCGGCGGAGGCGGCGGTGGTGAAGGCGGCGGTGGTGGTGAAGGCGGCGGCCACGGCGGCGGTGGCGGCGAAGGCGGCGGCGGTGGTGGCGAGGAAGGCTCCGGACACGGTGGCGGTCCCTCCGGCGGTGGCGGTGGTGGCGGCGAAGGAGACGGCGGAGGCGGCGGCAGCCAGGAGAACACCGGCCGTCGGCCCGGCGGCGGTGGTGAGCCCGGCGGCGGTGGTGGTGAAGGAGACGGCGGCGGCAGCCAGGAGAACACCGGCCGGCGCCCCGGTGGCGGTGGCGAGCCCGGTGGTGGTGAAGGCGGCGGCCGCGGGGGTGTCCTCGGCGGTTCCGAGAGCATCCGCGGCGGCGTGACCGCCCCCGGAGCGGGCGGCATCAGTACGCATCTGTCGCCTTCCGGACCCGGCACCGCCGCACCCGGCGGTGGCTTCTCCGACGGCACGTTCACCAGTGGTTCCGGAGCGGGCTGAGCCGGATGCTGTGCCATGTCTGTCGCGTTCACGTACGGCGCGACTTCCCTTACTGCCTGCACTGCGGCACGCTCCGCCGTGGTGCGGCGCCGACGTCGTTCGCCGCGCCCCAGCTGCGCGGCGTCGGCGATCCCGCACTGCTCGTACCGCTGACCGGTCCGGTGACGACGCTGGGCCGGGACGCGGACAACGACGTCGTCCTCTCCGACGGCAGCGTGTCGCGTCGGCATGCCCGGATCGTCCGCACCGAGGCAGGCTTCCGGATCGAGGACCTGGACTCGTTCAACGGCACGGCGGTCGGCGGAGTCGACCTGCACGGAGGCTCGGCGCACCTCGCCGACGGCGCCCACCTGTCCGTCGGTGATGTCCGCCTGGTGTTCGAGCAGCCCCGCGATGCCCGGGTCGGCTCACGCACCATGGTCGTCGGCACCCAGCTGACCCAACTGCCCACCGCCCTCCAGGAGGAGGTGCCGGAGGCGACCGGGCCACTCACCGCGCGGCCACGCCGCCGCTCGGGGTGGGCGCTCAAGCAAGTACCCACGGAGCGCGGTGAACCGGGCTGGGTGCTGAACAACACGCGGACAGGCGTCTATCTGCGGCTGGACGAGCGCGAGGTGTTCCTCTGGAACGCCGTCGACGGCGAGAACACCGTACGGGATCTGCTGTTCGCCTACGCGGACCGCTTCGGTGAGCTCGCGTTGCCGCGGATCGAGGCCGCGCTGGCGGCGTTCGCGGACGCGGGACTGCTGCGCGGCCTGCCCGGCCGTCCCGGGGAGGAGCAGACCAAGGGCTGGCGGCGGGCCGGGCGTGCGCTCTACCGGGCCCTGCTGAAACTGGAGGTGTCCGTACCGGGCCTCGACGGCGTCGTGACCCGCCTGTACAGCGCGTTCGGCTGGCGGTTCTTCACCAGGACCGGGGTGACGCTCGTCTGGCTGTCGGTCGTCGGTGGTCTCGTCTCGTTCTTCACGGCGCAGCGACGGCAGCACCTGCTCGACTTCGGCGGAGCCGGCGTCTGGGGCCCGGTGACGCTGGCCGCGGGGTATGTCTCGGCCCTGATGGTGCATGAGCTGACGCACGCGCTGGCCGTGAAGTCGTACGGCCGCAAGGTCCGGCGCGGCGGGTTCCTGCTCATGATGGGGATGCCCTTCGCGTTCGTGGACACGAGCGACATGTGGTTCGGCTCCCGCTGGTCGCGTGTCGTGGTGGCGCTGTCGGGACCGGTCTCGACAGCGGCGCTGGCCGGCTGGTGCGCGGTGGGCGCCGCCTACCTCCCGGCCGGTCCGGCCTCGGCCGTGCTGTTCCACCTGGCTTTCGGTCTGTACCTGAACACGCTCTACAACTTCAATCCCCTGATGCCGCTGGACGGTTATCAGGCGCTGACCGACGCGCTGCGGGTGCCACGGCTGCGTGAGGAGGCGAGCGCGTACTTCCGCAAGGGGCTCTGGCAGGACCTGCGGGCGGGCCGCCGGCCCGGACCGCGCCAGACGGGAATGGCCGCCTACGGTCTCGCGGTCGTCGCCGGTACGTACGGCTTCCTGGTACTTGCCCTGCTGGCCTGGCGTTCCCGGATGGGGGACCTGTTGCACGGACGGGTGTCCGCGCCGTGGGATGCCGTGATCGTGGCGGTCGTGGTCGGCCTGGTGGCGTTCCCGGTGTGGGCCGCACCGGCGCGCTGGCTGATACGCCTGGTGAAGCGGCGGCGCGAGGCCGGCGGCGGTCCGGCGTCCGTGCCCACCGGCGCGGCCGTGGAGGGGGTGGCATGACGGGAGGTGCGGACGGCGCCGGCGAGTGGGCCGTGCCCGGCTACCTTGCCGTACGGACGCTCGGCGAGGGCGCCGGCGGCCGCGTCGTACTGGCCCGGCACGGGGCGACGGGCGTACCCGTCGCCGTCAAGTACCTGAGTGACCGTCTCCGTGACGACCAGGAGTTCCTGGCCCGCTTCCGGGCCGAGGCGCGGCTGCTGGGCGATCTGCGGCACCCGTGTGTCGTACGGCTGTACGAGTATGTCGAGGCGCGCCGGGGTGCCGCGATCGTGATGGAGGCGGTGAACGGAGTCAGCCTCCGTGAACTGCTGCGCGCGCGGGGGGCGACCGGTCCGGAGGCCGCCCTGGTCCTGCTCAAGGGTTCGCTGCTGGGGCTCGGTGCGGCCCATACGGCGGGAGTGGTCCACCGCGACTACAAGCCGGAGAACGTGCTGGTGCGTGCCGACGGTTCGAGTGCGCTCGCCGACTTCGGGATCGCCGTACGGGCCGGCCGTGAGACGGAGGCCGCGGGCACGCCCGCCTATATGGCGCCCGAGCAGTGGCGCGGTGAGCCCGCGGCACCGGCGGGCGACGTGTACGCGGCGGCGGCGGTGTTCTTCGAATGCCTGACCGGTCGGCGGCCGTTCGCCGGTGACGATGTGACGGCCCTGCGCCTGCAGCACCTGAGGGCACCCGTGGCGCTGGACGACGTGCCCGATCCGGTCCGTGGCCTGCTGCGCAGGGGCATGGCCAAGGACCCGGCGGACCGGTCCGGAATCGAGGCGTTCCTCGCCGATCTCGAACGGGCCGCCACCGAGGGGTACGGCGCCGACTGGGAGGAGCGCGGACGCCGTCGGCTCGCTGAACTCGCCGCCCTGGCAGCCCTGTTGTTCCCGTTCGCCATCACACCGGCCGTCTATGAGGCCTCGCGCGCGCTGACCGTACTGGGCCGGCTGAAGCGCGGCGGCTGGAAGGCGGCTGCCGGGGCTGCCGCGCTCGCCGTGGTCGCCGGCGCGGTGACCGCCGCGACAGCCGGCCCGCACGACACGACGACGACCGCGGCCAGTTCCACACCGACGGGATCCTCCGGTACGACCCCGTCCGCCCTCTCATCCCCCTCCGCTTCACTGTCCGCCTCGCCCGGGGCGACCCCGTCCTCGGCCGACGGATCACCGTCCGGTACCCCCTCAGCGGGCCCGTCGCCCGGGGAGACGTCGGACACCCCGTCGACGAGCGTCACACCGCCCGTCGTATCGACGTCCCCGACGACCGGAACCTCGGCCGCGCCGACCCCGGGAACGGTCACGGTCACCATCGGCTCCTGGAGCCGCGGGCAGAACCCCGGCACGCTGATCGCCGACGTCACCGTCCGGACGACCGGCACCGGACCCCTGACGCTGACGGCGGACTTCTACGTCAACACGCCCGCCGATCCCTACGGTTCCCAGACCCGGACGCTGTCGGGCAGCACGCAGTACGCGGTGAGCTTCGAGGCCGACTTCTCGAACCACCCGTGCAGGGGTACGTGGATCGTCGCTCTCACGAGCAGTCCCCAGGCCGCGGACGGGACACAGACGGCTTCCGTGGACGCGCCGCCGTGCTGAACGGCGACGACGTCGAGGCGCCTGTGCCGTACATGGCGCCGATGCCGTACATCGAGGAGAGCACATCGACACATCGACACATCGAGGAGAGCGGGTCGACATGACGACAGCCGCCGTGGTCGCCGGGCGTCCTCTTTCCGGCTGGTCACGTGACACCCGCTGGGGCACCTGGTACGCCCTGTGCCCGGAGTCCGCCGACGCACCGCCGCTCGGCGCGTTGCGGATCGACCGTGCGCTGCTGATGCCGGAGGGAGCACGTGAGCGGCTGGCGAGCGCGGTGCTCGCCGTGGGCAGGCTCCGGCTGCCCGGTGTACCGGCCACGGTCGATCTCGTGGCGGAGGCCGGGGAGGTGTGGCTGATCACCGCGCGGCCGCCGGTTCCCACGCTCGCGGACCTTCTGGCCGCCGACGGCCCCCGACCGGACGCGGGCAGCGTGGCGAGCGTCCTCAACGAGACCGCCCAGACGCTGCTCGCCCTGCACGGGGCCCGACTTGCCCACGGTTCGCTCACCGTGGACAACGTCGTGCTCGCCCCGGACGGCACCGCCCTGCTCGCCGAGTCGGCGCTGGGCATCGCGCTGGGCGACGACATGCCCACGGCATCCGCCCAGCGCGCCGACCTCGCTGCCTGGGCGGCTGTCGCCCGGACACTGGGCGACGCCTGGGCGGCGGCCGGTACTCCGGAGGCCGACCTGTTCGCCCGCTGCGCCGCCACCGCCGAGTCCGACGGCCTCGTCGCCGCCCGCGCGGTTCTTGTCGCCGGGCGCGCGGTCCTCCCCGCGGACTTCCTGCGGCGCACCGCGCTCCGCGCGGCGGCAGCCGCCGCGTCCGCGGACCTCACTCCGCCGGTGACGCGGGACGCGCCGCCCGCCGTGGGGGATACGGCCGGCGAAGCACCCACCGCCCCGGACCCTGACACCGCGGTCCCGGGGCGGGACGACCATGCCGGATTCCCCGCCGTGCCGGACACACAGCTCACGGTCCCGGGGCGGGCCGACCGTGACTCACGCCCCGCCGCCCCGGACGAGCAGGCCACCGTCCTGGGCAAGCGAATCCGCACCCCCGACGCGTTTCGCGCACCAGCCATGGAAGGAGACAACGAGCAGGCCACCGTCCTGGGCAAGCGAAACCGCACCCCCGACGCGATGCGCGCACCAGCCACGGAAGGAGACGGGGACGGCGACATCCTGCTGCGCTTCGGCCCCGGCGTCCCTGCCGACGAGCAGGAGACGCTCCGCGCCCTGTGGCGGGCCGCCGCCCCGGCACCGGCCCGTGAGCGACGACGACGGCGCGCCTGGTTCGGGGCGACCGTGGTCCTGACAGCCCTCGCCGTCGTGGTCTGGCTGTTGCTGCTGCGCCCGACCGCCGGACCGACTGTCACGGCCGCCGAAGTCCAGGCGCCCACCCGGCAGTTGCACTGCGGCCAGACCGCCGACGTCATCGGCGTCATGACCACCGACGGTCGCCGAGGTCCGGTGACCTACCGCTGGCTGCGCAGCGACGGTCACGACTCCGGTGAGCTGATCCACACGGCCCGCCGTGGCGACCGGAGCCTCACCGTTCACCTGCGCTGGACCGTCCGCGGCTCCGGCAGCTTCCAGGGGACCGCCCGCCTCCAGGTCCTGCATCGGAGTGGCTCGGACAGCGGAAGCGCTCCGATCGAGGCGGAAGGCAGCTTCAGGTACTCCTGCCCCTGAGACGTGGGTGAACCCTTCCACGACGGTGGGGACCGCGCGTCCCGCTAGCCGAGCTTCGAGACCTGGTAGTGGCTGATGTACCAGCCGTCCTCCAGGTGTGACACCAGTACGCCGAGGCTGACGCCGAGGGTGGGCCGGTCGGTGAAGGCGAAGTCGACGTCCAGATAGCCCAGTACGAGGTCGTCGGCGGGGCGCCTGGTCTCGAGAATCCGATACGTGGCCGTCATTCCGAGGGGCTGGGAGTCGTAGTAGGCGGCGATGCCCGGCCTTCCGACGCTGTAGGGGTGCAGTCCCTGGAAGATCGCGTCTTCGGTGAACTGGGCGGCGACCTGCTGCGGTTCGTGCCCGTCGACGGCGGCCTTCCACCGGTCGAGGACGTCACGCAGGATCGCCTCACTGTCTGTCGTTCTGTTCATCGGGGTTCTCCTCTCGGCGTGTGTCTTCAGTGGCCGGCGCTCATGCCACCGTCGACGTGGAGGATCTCGCCGGTGACGAACGGGGCGTTCTCCAGGTAGATCACCGCGTCGACGATGTCGCTCGGCTCGCCCATCCGGCCGACCGGATGCAGGGCGGCGAGGGCCTCATGGGTCTCCTCGGGGTGCATGGGCGTCTTGATGGTGCCGGGTGAGACGGCGTTGCTGCGGATGCCGCGCGTGGCGTACTCGATGGCGAGGGACTTGGTGGCGGACTGCAGTCCGCCCTTGGTCAACGAGGCAAGCACGGAGGGGACGTTGGAGTTGGCGTTGTCGACCAGGCTGGTGGTGACGTTGACGATATGGCCGTCACCATGGGCGAGCATGTGCTCGATGGCCAGCTGGGTGATGCGGAAGAAGCCGGCGAGGTTCACACCGGTCACGGCGGCGTAGTCGTCCTGGGTGTAGTCGGTGAAGGGCTTGGCGACGAAGACGCCCGCGTTGTTGACCAGGGTGTCGATACGGCCGAATCGCTCGATGCCGGCGGCGACGGCGCGTTCGGCGGTGGCGGGGTCGGCGATGTCACCCTGGACGGTCAGGATGCCCGCGTCGTCGGAGGGTTCGATCGTGCGCGAGATGGCGACGACGGCGTGGCCGAGCTTGCGGTAGGCGTCGACGAGGCCCGCGCCGATGCCCTGCGAGGCGCCGGTGATGACGGCGACCTTCTGGTCCTGAGAGCTCATGATGATCTTCTCCGGGATGAACGAGTGGGAGTGGGAGTGGGGTTTCCCGACCGGCTCCTCGTTACTAGCCGACCGGTCGACTAAATGGAACGTAAGTCGCCCGGCGAGACGAAGTCAAAGGTCGGAAGGGCCCAGCCCAGGACCGCTTTCCTCCCTGCTGGGAGGCGCGGCCTTCCAGCGCAGGTCAGGCGCAGGTCAGCGGGACCGGTGCGGATCGCCCTCGGGCAGCCAGGCGTCCGGGGCGTGGATCCCGAGGTCGCCCACGCCGGTGCAGAGGGCGTCGATCACGGCGAGCACCGCGGGGCGGTCCTCGCCCTCGCGCCAGACCAGGGACCAGGTCCAGTAGATCTCTGGTGCGACGACCGGGCGTCGGACCAGGTCGTGCGGCAGGGGAGTGGCCTGGCCCTTGGGGGAGTTGACGACCGGGCGGTCGCTGCGGCGGACGTGGTCGAAGAACGCGGGTCCGGTGATGCCGCCGTCCGAGATGCGTACCGCTCGGGCCCCGGTGTCCTGGGCCAGCAGCTCCCCGTAGACGTTCCAGGACGACCAGGAGGTGGTGTCGTCGTCGAGGAGGACGACCGTGTCCCGGGCGGGCACGTCGCTCGTGTCGTCGCCGGTGGCAACGGCGTAGAGCCGGTCGGCGCCGATGAGCCGGGCGTGCAGGCCGCTTCGCTCCAGGTCCTCGGTCCGCACCCAGCACACCGCGAGGTCCAGGCCGCCGCCGGCGACCCGGGCGGCCTGCGTGTGCGAGGGGGCGATCCAGGCGTCGATGTGGAGTTGGGCCACCGCGGCGGTGCGCGCGGTCAGGTCCGGCGGGAGCCAGTTGACGTAGCCGAGCCGTACCGGTTCCGACCCGGACAGCCGACCGGCACGCCGCTGGAGGTCGTCCGCCCGTTCGAGCAGGGCGCGGGTGTGCGGGAGCAGGGCCGCACCGGCCGGGGTGAGGGAGACCGAACGGCGGTCGCGGTCGAACAGCCGTACGCCGAAGTCGCGTTCCAGTGCCTTGATCTGCTGGGACAGGGAGGGGCCCGCGATGAGCAGGCGCTCCGCGGCCCGGCCGAAGTTCAGTTCCTCGGCGACGGCGACGAAGTACCGCAGTTGGCGCAGCTCCACGCCCGTCATGCTACGTCGGTGCGAGGCCACGCCTTCCAGCAGGGAGGAAGCCGGTCGTGGCGGTGCCCGTGGTGCGGGCGGACGATGAGTAAAGGGAAGCCCGGCGGCCTGAGACGGTCAACGATCACCACCAGCGGCGCTCCGGTCCCCGCCGGACGCCCCATCGAGCGGAGCGGGACCATGCGAGAGTTCCTGGTCGAGATCACCACCACCGTCCCCGAGGGCACCAGCCAGGACGAGGTCGACCGGCGGCGCGCGGCCGAAGCCGTCCGCGCCGGGGAACTGGCGGGCACCGGCAACCTGGCGCGGCTCTGGCGCCCGGTCGGTGAGCTGCGCAGCGTCGGCATCTGGCGGGCCGCCGACGAGGAGGAGCTCCACGAGAAGGTGCTCGGCACGCTCCCGCTGCGCCCGTGGATGACTCTCACCGTCACCGCACTGGAGCCCCATCCCAACGACCCGGGCCGGACCGACGCCACGCAGTGACGGCACGCGTTTCCGTTCCCCGCCCTCGCCGCGGGGGCGCACCTGCGCTCCACGGACGCCGCCGTGCTGCGTATCGGCTTCCCGCGCGACATGGTGGTAGTGCGAGACACCGCCCCGGTACGACAGTCCGCGCCTGCGGAAACCGTCCCGGACACGGGCGGACGCGGGCGGGCGCGGTGCCTGACGGAGCCGAGCCGCGGTCGGCCGGCCGTTCGCGGTTCCGGTCCCCGGAGTGACGTGCCGCCGACGACCCCGACTCGTCACCGACGCCTCAGACGTGGAGCCCGTCATGACCACACCGCAGGACCTGTTGATCGTCACCATGGATGTCGAGTCCAGCCGTCCTGTCGATCCGGGCGACCTCTCGCTGGCTCTCGCGGGAGCCGAACTGGTCGACCTCCTCGACGCCCAAGCCCTCACCCTGGACGGCGACCGCATCGTGCCCGGCGCGCACTGGACCATGGATGACCCCCTGCTGGACGAGGCCGTGTCGTCGCTCACCCGGCAGAGGCCGTACGAGTCCGTCGAGGACTGGCTGTGGCGGCGGGGCCGCGGCCTTTCCGCGGCCTACCGCGCCGTCCTGCACGCGGAAGGACACGTCACCCGGCGACGCCGCCGCTGGATTCCCGTCCGGACCGGCCCCACGACTCTGGTCGACTCGCCGGCCCGTCGCCACGCCGCCGACCGCTGGACGTCGGGCGAGCCCGTCCTCGCAGGCTTCGCGGCCGCCGTGGGCATCCACCATGAGCCGACCGAGCCGACCGAGCCGACCGAGCCGACCGAAGAGCCCGCGAACCTCGCCGACGACGCGGTCGTGACCGTACTGGCCGCCGTTCATCACGCCGTGACGGAACTGGAAGGCGTACGGCAACGGCGAAGCGTCGAAGAGGCGGCCTTCGACAACATCTGGCGAGGCCAGTGAGGCGCATCAGTCATGTCGACGCGATGCCTTCGCCCGCAGCGGCGGGCCCCCGGGTGATCGTCCCGAGCCCGCGCGGTCATGGCACGGCCCGGAGCCGTCAGCCGTCAGCCGTCAGCCGTCAGACGCCGGCCACGGCCTCCCGTGGCGCGCGAGCGCCGAGCAGGGCCAGGCAGTTCGCCCACAGGGGGCCGAGTCGATGGGTGCTGTTGTAGAGCTTGGCGAACAACACCTGGCCCTCCAGCTGGGCGACCACCGCCCGTGCGGCCTCCCGGGTGTCGGTCGCGGTGATCTCCTCGCGCTCAAGGGCCTCGGCGATGACCGAGTCGACCAGCTCGACCTGCGCGTCGAAGATCTCCTGAAGCCGTGCGCGGATGGCCTCGGTGTGGTTGCTCAACTCCAGGGTGAGGTTCCCGAACAGGCAGCCCGAGACGGTGCCGCAGCCCTGCTGGCCGGCGCGCTGGCCTGCCTCCGTCTCCTCGAACAGCAGGCGCAGCCGTTGCAGTGGTTCCTCGCCGCTGTTCAGGATGCGTGTCCAGGTGCGCCGCTGGCCGGCCCAGTGCTCGTCGATCACGGCCAGGGCGAGAGCTTCCTTGGAGGCGAAGAAGTAGTAGAAGCTGCCCTTGGGTACGCCTGCGGTCTTGCAGATCTCGGCCACGCCCAAGGCCGAGTAGCCGCGCAGCTCGATGAGCGACTGCGCGGCGCTGAGGATCTTCTCCCTGGCGTCGCTGGTCCGTCCCATGGGGCAAGTGTACGACCGGTCGTCTATCACCCATATGGACTGATAGGCCCGCGTGTTCAGGATGCGTTCAGGGTGTGACTGCCACGTTGATCATCATGCCGTCGAGGCATGCGCACTGCTGAGCCACCCCCCACGCAGGAGAATTGAACATTGGACAAGTCGGAACTCGTCACCGATCCCAGCGTCACCGGTCCGAGGGTCGCCGATCCCGGCACCTATGTGATGAAGAAGCTGCCGGAGGTGACCCTGGCCTTCTGGGTCATGAAGATCGCCGCGACGACACTCGGCGAGACGGCGGGCGACCTCTTCGCCCAGACCCTCAAGCTGGGCTACTTCCTCACCACCATCCTGCTGTTCCTGATCTTCGTGATCACGCTGGTCGTGCAGCTCAGGTCACGCCGGTACAACCCGTTCTTCTACTGGACCGTGATCCTGTCGACCAGCATGGCCGGCACCACGATGTCCGACTTCATGAACCGTGACGCCAGCGCCAAGTACCTCTCGGGCGGCGCCACTTCGCTCGGCTGGGGGCCGCAGGGCCTCGGGCTCGGGTACCCCGCGGGTGCCGCGATCCTGATCTCGCTGCTGATCGTCATCTTCGCCGTCTGGCGGATGACCGGGCAGACGTTCGTCATCCGCGACATCGTGACCTTCCGGGGCGAGGCCCTCTTCTGGGCGGCGATCCTCGTGTCGAACACGCTCGGCACCTCCATGGGCGACTTCCTGTCCGACAGTTCCGGACTCGGTTACGCGGGCGGCGCGCTGCTGGTGGGCGGCGTGCTCGCGGTGCTCCTCGCGCTGACGCGTGTGCCGGTCGTGCCGAATGTCCTGCTGTTCTGGTTCGCCTTCGTGCTCACCCGCCCCCTCGGCGCCACGGCGGGTGACTTCCTGACCAAGCCCGTCGCCAAGGGTGGTCTCGACCTCGGTACGCCGGGCTCCTCGGCCGTGCTCCTCGCGATCCTCGTCGGCCTCATGGGCTACGCCCACGTCAAGGAGCGGCGGTCGTAACGGGTGACTACCAGCCGGGCAGTGTCTCGGCCAGCAGTCGCAGCAGGTCGCCGGTGGCGTCGACCGCGCCGAGCGCGGGCAGCGCGCCCAGGGCGAGGACGGCCGCCCCGATGGGCCACAGGTCGGGCGGCGGAGCCGTCTGCAGCGCCGCGATCCGGCGGGTGACGGCATGCTCGGAGAAGTGCAGGGCGCAGCCCGTGCGGGCGCGCTGGGAGATGAGGGCGGCGCGGGCGAGGGCGCGCGCGGTGGTGCGGCGGTCGCCGACGCTGCCCGCGGCCACCTCGTCGGCCCAGCGCTCCAGCAGGAACGTGACGGTGGTGCGCACCGGCACGAGCAGCGGGTTGGCCGCGGCCGCCAGGGCGACGGCGGTGGACAGCGCCGAGTGCCGGTGGGCGAGATGAGCGCGCTCGTGGGCCAGCAGGACGCGCCGCTCCGCGGGCTCCAGCGCGCCGAGCATCGCGGCCGTGACCAGGATCCGGCCCGGCGTCCCGGGAATCGCGAAGGCGTGCGGCGTCGAGGAGGCGGCGACGATGAGTTCGCTGTCCGGCGGGTGCCCTTCGCACAGCCGGAGCAGGATCCGGCGGGTCGCGTAGTGCGCTCGTACCGCATGGAAGAGCCGGAAGGCGATCACGCCGAGGGCGGCGACCGCCACGACGGCGATGGTCTCCGGGACGGGCTCGGGCAGTGCGCGGCCTTCCTCGCTGGCCTCCGCGGCCACCGAGGGGGCCCGGTTGATCAGTGTGGCGGAGAGCAGGAACAGCGCCCAGGTGGAAGCGGCCGCGGTCAGGACGCCGGCGACGGTGAGGACGCGGGCCGCCAGCGCGGGCGACACCCGCCTGCCCACCTGCGGTGCGACCGCGGGGAGCAGCAGCGACAGGACGATCGGAACGTAGACGTCGATCCTCATGGCCCGTTCCCCCCGAGGAGGTCGCGCAGGGCCTCTTCCTCCTGGGGGCTCAGCCCGGTGACGAACTGCTGGAGGGCCGCGATCGGGTCGGGTCCGCGGTCGAGTGCCTCGTGCATGGCCTCGGCGGTCAGCTCCGCCGCGTTCTTGGCGGGCCGGTATGCGCCGCGCCGTCCGTCCACGTCACGCAGGACCAGACCCTTGTCGTACAGGCGCTTGAGGATGGTGTGCACGGTGTTGTAGGCGAGACCGCCGCCGATCTCGGCCTGGATCTCGGCGGGCGTCAGTGCGTCGTCGGTGGCCCACAGGGCGGCGAGGACTTCGCTCTCCAACTCGCCCGCGCTGCGCCGTTCCGCTCTGCCGTGGGGGCCTGTGCCAGCCATGTCCGTCACCTTACAGCGCGTAGGGGCACGCGGACCGGTGCGGACATCCGGATGGCCTTCCCGGCCTGCACCGGTGGCCGGTACGCGCTAATTTGGCGGTGTTTTCCCGGCTCCCGCCCTCACCCTACGTCTTGTAGGGTGAGGGAGACCCTACATCTTGTAGGGCTGAAGGGTGGACGATGGCCAGGACCTTGAACGTCCCGCTCGTCGGCGCCAGGCGCCACGGCCCGCCCCTGGCTGCCCGTGGGTCGAGACGTCCCGGCGGCGAGCGCTGGCTGGTCCTGGTCGCGGCCGCCTTCACCCTGGCCCAACTCGTTCTCGTACGCCCCGGAATGGGCCTCGGCTGGGACGAGACCGTGTACGTCAGCCAGGTCAGCCCGCACGCCCCCGCCGCGTTCTTCAGCGCACCGCGCGCCCGCGGCGTCCCGCTGCTCGTCGCGCCGATCGCCTCCTGGTCGTCGTCCACCACGCTGCTGCGGGTCTACCTCGCCCTGCTGTCCGGACTCGGCCTGTTCCTGGCGCTGCGCGTCTGGCGGGGGCTGTTCCCGATACGCGTGCTGGCGTCGGCGGGCGCCCTGTTCGCGACGCTGTGGGTGACCCTGTTCTACGGCCCGCAGGCCATGCCCAACTACTGGGTCGCGATCGGCGCCCTGGCCGGCGTCGGCTGCTTTCTGCGCGCCCAGGCGGACCGCTTCGACCGGGCGGCACTGTGGGGAGCGGGCCTGAGCACCGCCCTGATGGCGTGGATGCGGCCCACCGACGCGATCTGGGCGACGCTGCCCCTCCTCGTCCTCGTCGTGGCTGTTCGCCGATGGCGCCGGCCACGACTGCTTCTCGCACTCGTCGCGGGCCTGGTGGCCGGAGCGGGCGAGTGGATCGTAGAGGCGTACGTTGGCTACGGCGGCCTCGGTCAACGGCTCGCCGACGGCTCCCGCATCCAGGGCGGGCTGGGCTGGAACATAGCCGTCGGCGACCAGATGCGCAGCCTGGGCGGACGCGCGCTGTGCCGCCCCTGCACCGGGGCGATGCCGAACCCGGTGGTGATGGTGTGGTGGTTCGCGCTGCCGCTGCTCGCCGTCCTCGGACTCGTGGTCGCCGTCAAGGCCCGGCGCACGGCGGGCACGCTGCTGCTCCTGGCCTGCGCCACGACGGCGGGCACCCCCTATCTGTTCATGATCGGATACTCCGCCCCGCGCTTCCTCCTCCCGGTCTACGCCCTCCTCGCGATCCCCGTCGCCGACGCCCTCGTCCACCTGGTCACCACCACGAGCCGGGCCTGGCGCCCGGTGGCCGTGACCTTGGTGGCGCTCGGCGTCGCCGGGCATCTGGCAGTGCAGTTCGCGGTGCTTCAGGCCACCGTGCAGCGCACCACCGTCTCCCACCGGGGCTGGGCGAGCACGGCGGCCGAACTGCACCGGCTCGGCATACGGCCGCCCTGTCTGCTGACCGGCCATCAAGCCGTACCGATCGCCTTCTACGCCGGCTGCTCCTCCGTCGCGACCAGCGGCCACAACGCCAACACCACCCCGTCGGACATCGTGCGGGCCGCACAGCGCGAACCGGTCGCCGTGGTCACCACCCCGGCAGGACGCCCGCCCGCGTACGCCCGCGACTGGGCCTCGCACCGCGCCGGTGACCTGCGTGTCTACGTCGCCCCAGGGGCCGGAGGCGGAACGGTATGAGCCTTCCGTCCGGCGCCCCTTCGACAGCCGTCGACAGTCCCGCGTCCACCAGCGGCCCGGTGTCAGCCGGCCGACGGCTCTCCTGGCCCGCCGGAGTCACGCTCGTGGTGGTGCTGTGCGCGGTGTATCTCGCCCGGCGTCACTGGCCGGTGATCGAGACCGGAGCGGGCCGGCTCGCCGTCGCCGACCGCGGCTGGCTGCTGGTGGCGGCCGCCGCCACCGTGGCGACCTGGGCGTGTTCGGCGCTCGCCCAGCAGGGCGCGGTGGCCCGGCCGTTGCCCACCGGGCGTCTGGTCGCGGTGCAGTTCGCGGCCTCCGCCGCCAACCACGTGCTGCCCGCCGGTATCGGGGCGGGCGCCGTCAACCTGCGCTTTCTGACCCGGTGCGGGCTGCCCGTCACCCGGTCGGCGACCGCGCTCGCGGTCAAGGCCACCGCCGGGACCGTGGTGCGAGGCTGTCTGATCGCCGCGCTCGCGCCGGCCTGTCCCGGCGCGCTCCGCTTCCCGCACGTCTCCGCGACGGCATGGGCGGTGACGGTCGCGGTGGCCGCCACCGCCGTGGTCCTCGTGTCCGGGCCGCTGCGGCGCGCGCTGCGGGCCGTGCTGGCGGATGTCCGGGCCGTACACGAAGTTCCCGCGCGGGCGGCCGCGTTGTGGGGCGGCTCGCTCGCCTTCGCCTCGCTGCACGCCGCCGTGGTCATCGCCGTCACCCAGGCCATCGACCTGCCGCTGCCCCCGGCCCAGGTGGCACTGGCCTACCTCGCCGCGAGCAGTGCCGCCGTGCTGCTGCCCACCCCCGGCGGCTTCGGCTCCCTGGACGCCGCACTCGCCCTGGCCCTCACCCTCGCCGGAGCACCGGGCAGCGCGGCGGCGACGGCGGTTCTCGGCTACCGGCTGCTGACCGTGTGGCTCCCGCTGCTCCCGGGGCTGCTGGCGCTGGGAGTGCTGGTGCGCCGCCGGGTGCTGTGAAGGACCGTACGGATCAGGTGAGTTCGAGGCGGTAAGCGTGCCCAGCCGTACGCCAGGAGTGATCCCGCACGCAGTCAGGATGTGTTCAGACTCCGGCTGCCAGGGTCGGGCCTCATGACTGAGACTTCTGAGACGTCCGGGGCGTATCTCCGCACCGAGGCCGCCCCCGGCCACCGCCTGCGCTGGAACAAGGTTCCCGAGGTCACCGCGTTCTTCTGGATCATCAAGGTGCTGTGCACGACGGTCGGCGAGACCGCGGCGGACCTTCTGAACGAGAAGCTGAACATGGGCCTGACCGGCGTGTCGCTGCTGATGAGCGCGCTGCTGGTGGTGGTCCTCGTCGTCCAGTTCCGTACGAAGGTCTACAAGGCCGGCGTCTACTGGCTCGCCGTGGCCCTGATCAGCGTCGTCGGCACGCTGATCAGTGACAACCTCACCGACAACCTGGGCGTGCCGCTGGAGACCAGCACCGCCGTGTTCGCCGTCGCCCTCGCCGTGGTCTTCTTCGTCTGGTACCGCCGTGAGCGGACCCTGTCGATCCACAGCATCGACACGACCGCCCGCGAGGCCTACTACTGGCTGGCGGTGCTGTTCACCTTCGCGCTGGGCACCGCGGCCGGTGACCTCGTCGCCGAGAAGATGGCTCTCGGCTACTGGGTGTCCGCCGTCCTGTTCGGCCTCGCCATCGCCGCGGTCGCCGTCGCGCACTTCGCGCTCGGCCTGAACGCCGTACTCAGCTTCTGGATCGCGTACATCCTCACCCGGCCGCTGGGCGCCTCCGTCGGCGACTACCTGTCGCAGCCGACCGGCGACGGCGGCCTGGGCTTCGGCACCGTGATCACCAGCGTGCTGTTCCTCTCGGTCATCCTCGGCCTGGTCGTGTACCTCTCGGTGACCCGCCGGGACGTCACCGACGCCGACCGGCTCACCCCGCGGGAAGGCTGACCACGAACGTCGCGCCCGAGGTGTGCCGCTCGTCGTGGTGCACCTCGCCGCCGGCGGAGCGGGCCAGGCGTCGCGCGAGCGGCAGCCCGAGGCCCGCTCCGCCGTGTCCGTCCCCGGGATCGGCGCGGCGCCCCGGCTGGAAGAGCTCCGCCGTAAACGACGCGGGTACTCCGGAACCGTCGTCCTTGACCTCGACGCTTACGCCGCCCGGGTGGGCGCGGGCCCGGATCTCCACCCGGGTGTGCGCGTGCCGCAGCGCGTTGTCGAGCAGGGGGCTGACGATGCGCTCCAGGAGGGCGTCCGGCACCCCGGCCGACAGTGCGCTGTCCCGCCCGGTGACGACGACCTTCACCTTCACCTTCTCCGCCTTCTCCGTCTTCGCCGCGCGGTCCGCGAGCCGTCTCAGCACAGGCAGCACGTCGGTCGTGCCAGGGGCGGAGGCCGCGCTGTCGCGGGCTTCGTCCAGCAGCGTGTCGCAGATCGTGCGCATGGACTGGGCGGCGTCGGCGATGGCCTCGTGCGTGGTCCGGGTGTCGGCGGCGGAACGGGGTCGGGCCTGCCACCAGTCGAGCTCGGCGATGATCCGGGCGAGCGGATTGCGCAGCTCGTGCGACAGCTCCCGGGTGAGCTGCTGCTCGTGCCGCAGCAACGCGCGGATACGGTCCAGGAGCGCGTCCAGCGATCCGCCCAGCTGGGCGAGTTCGGTGGGCCGGGCCACGCTCCCGAAGCGTTCCTCGGAGGCTATGGCGCTCCACTGGGTGGCGTGCTCGGTCATGGTGCGCACGGGACGCAGCGCGCGCCCCACCGCCAGGCGCGTCAGCGCGTACGTACAGGCCAGCATGACGGCGTCGAGCGCGAGCGACGCGAGGAGCAGGGCCTCGGCCGAGCTGCGGTAGGGGGACAGGTCCAGCGCGGTGACGACGGTCGCGGCGCCCTGGTCGCCGGGCACCGGCCGTGAGCACAGCCGGACCGCGCCGTGGGCGTGAGCGGTGACGCAGTGCGGGCCCGTGCGCGCGGCCAGCTGGTCGGCGGCGCGGGTCAGCGGGCCGGTGGCGGTGGCGGACGGGGGCTTTTCGAGGAGCCGGTCGCCCGCGTAGATCCATACGTTCGTGTCGAGGAGTTCCTCGCCCGGCGTCTCCAGCACCCGCACCTTGGGACCGCTGGCATCGATGGTCGCGGCGACGGCGGCGCCCCGCGTACGCAGTTCGTCGTCCGCCTGGTGCTGAAGGTGGCGCTGGACGACGGTGTTGAACGCGACGGTGAGGATCACCATCAGCAGCGTGGCGGTGGTCAGCGCGACCAGGGAGAGCCGGCCCCGCAGGGTGCGCGGCCACGACCGGGAGACGAACGCCCTCATGACAGGCGGTGCCCGATACCGCGCGCGGTGGTCACGGTCAGCTCGCTGCCGCTGTCCCGGAGCTTGCGGCGCAGCCGGGTCAGATACTGGTCGAGCGTGTTGTCACTGACCTGGGCGCCCTCGGGCCAGCCCGCCCTGATCAGCTCCCGTCTGCGCACGATGTCCCCGGACGCCGCCATGAGCGCCGCCAGCAGCCGGAACTCGGTGGGAGTCAGGCCGACCCGGGTGCCCTGGACGGTCAGGCTGTGCCCGACCGGATCCAGGATCAGATCACCGGTCGTCGCGGTCGGGACGGAGCCGGTGCGCTTGAGGGCCGCCCGCAGCCGGGCGGCCAGCTCGGTGAGATGGAACGGCTTGGGCAGATAGTCGTCGCCTCCGGCCGAGAAGCCCGCCAGCCGGTCCGTGAGGTGGTGATGGGCCGTCAGGAAGATGACGGGGGAGAGGAAGCCGCCCGCCCGGAGCGCCTGGCACACATCGCGCCCGTCCGCGTCGGGCAGCCCGACGTCGAGCACGGCCGCGTCGACGTCGTCCCCGGCCAGCCGCAGCGCGGTCGCGCCGTCCTGCGCGGGCACGGTGTCGAAATCCTCGTCCCGCAGTCCGCGCAACAGGACGTCACGCAGGGCGTGATCGTCCTCGACGACCAGGATCCGGTGCCGCATGCCCCTCCCTCACCTTTTCTCGTACGGCGTTGCCTCGGCGAGTTGTGGCGCGACCAGCAGGGGCCTCAGCCGCGATCCCGTGAGGCGGTGCGCCAGCGTCTCGGGGACCCGCCGCAGCGCCGCCGTCAGCAGCATCGCGATCAGCGTGCCGACCAGGACCCCGGCCACCACATCGTGCGGGTAGTGCACGCCCACCCAGACGCGCGACACGGCCATCGCGCAGGCGGCCACCATCGCGACGGTGCCGAGGCGGCGGGAGACGAAGAGCAGGGCGACGGCGGCCGCGGCGGCGATGACCGCGTGATTGCTCGGGAACGACCAGTCGCCCGGCGCCGGACACGCCTCCAGCGTCTTCACCCGCAGGCTCTGACAGGGCCGGTCCTCGCGCACCAGCATCTTGAACACCGAGTTCACCGCGTACGCCACGACCACGACCACCGGCACGGCGAGCGCGCTCAGCGCGGCCCCGGCGCTCACCCGCCGCGCCTGCCACCAGCCCAGGAGCATGAACACGGCGAACAGCCCGAGCCCGTACGTCGACCAGGCGGACACCAGGCTGTCCAGCCACGAGGGGGAGTCCTGGGCGAGGTCCACCACATACGTGTAGGCGGAGCCGTCGATCGAGGAGCCGTCGAACGCGAGGATCATCCCTGGACCCCCTTCTCCGCGGCGGTGGCCCGGCGGGAGCGGTAGAGCTCGGCGGCGAGCGGGAGCAGGGACACGACGACGATCAGGGCGATCATCGGGAGCAGATACCGGTCGACGTTCGGGATCGAGGAGCCCAGTGCGTATCCGCCGAGTGTGAGGCCAAGGCTCCAGACGAGTCCGCCGATCACCTGCCAGAGGGTGAAGGTCCGCACGGGCACGTGCAGCGCGCCCGCCATGGGGTTCAGGACCGTACGCACCACGGGGACGAAGCGGGCCAGCACGATCGCCTTCGCATGGCCGTAGCGCTCCAGCAGCTCTTCGGCGCGCTGGGCCCCCGCGTGCAGCCGGGGCGAGCCGCTGCGCGCGAGCAGGGCGCCGCCGGCCTTCCGTCCGAGCAGGTAACCGCACTGCGAGCCGGCCAGCGCGCCCACCGCGGCGGCGACCAGGAGCGGGCCAAGGGACAGCTTCAGGCCGCCGTGACCGGACCCGGTGCACAGCAGGCCCGCCGTGAACAGCAGGGAGTCACCCGGCAGGAAGAAGCCGATCAGCAGGCCGGTCTCCGCGAACATCACGACACCGACGCCCAGCACACCGAAGGCGGCGAGCAGGGACTGCGCGCTGAGAACATTCACGGCGAGCTGTGACGCTGCGAACATGGATGCGGCCATTGTCGCGGGCCCTCTCATACTGGACGGGCGGGTACGGTCGACACGTACCCGAGTGACTACAATCCTGTAGACGGTCTACTGAACTGTAGACGATGGCGGGGTGAGGATCGTTCCCATGACCAGCGCGAAGGACGAACGCCGACCGGCGGGCGAGCTCGAGGCCAGCGTGATGGCCGCTCTCTGGGCCGCCGGGGCACCGATCACGCCCGGGCGTGTGCAGCTGGAGCTGGACTCGGGTCTGGCGCGTACGACGGTGACGACGATCCTGTCCCGGCTGCACGAGAAGGGCATCGTCGGCCGCGAGCGGCAGGGCCGGGGCTACGCGTACTTCCCCATCCAGGACCCGCACGGTCTCACCGCCCGGCGCATGCACAGCGAACTCGACCGGGACGACGACCGCGAGACGGCCCTGGCCCGGTTCGTCGCCCAGCTCAGTCCCGACGACGAGCGCCTGCTGCGCGATCTGCTGGAACCGGGTGAGGCATGACGGCTCTGCTGCTGATCCCGCTGCTGGTGCCCTTCGCGGTGCCGGCGCTGGCCCGCCGCTGCCTCGGCCGTCTCGCACCCGTGACCGCGCTGTGGACGCTGACGCTCGCCGTCGTGGTGCTCGCCGGAGCCTCCGTGGCCGCGCTGGGCGCGCTGCTTCTGACCGGCCTGTTCAAACTGCCGGTCTTCGCGGGCCTCGGCGATCTCGTCCACCCCCTGCGCACCGCCTCGGACCTGGTCGTCCTGCCCGCGGCGGCGGCCGCCACCGGCGCGCTCACCATCGGAGCCTGGACCCTCGGGCGTTCGGCCCTGCGCCAGCTCCGCGCCTTCCGCACCGCCCGCACCGAGGCCGACCGCCGCCCCGCCGCGGGTGACCTGTGCGTCATCGAGTCACCGCACCCGGACGCGTACGCCCTGCCGGGCCGCCCGCACCGGATCGTCGTCACCACCGCGATGCTCCGCAGCCTCGGCGCCGACGAACGCGAGGCGCTCTTCGCTCACGAGCGGGCCCACAACGCGGGCGGCCACCACCGCTTCCTCCTCGCGGCCGAACTCGCCGCCCACTGCCACCCCGGCCTGCGCCCGGTCCGCCCGGTCATCGCGCTCGCCGCCGAGCGCGCCGCCGACGAGGCCGCCGCCGTCGCGGTGGGGGACCGGCGCCTGACCGCCCGCGCCATCGCCCGCGCCGCCCTGGCCACCACGGCGTCCCATTCCACCCGCCCCGACTTCGCCCCCGCGGCCACCTCGGGCCCCGTACCCCAACGCGTCGCGGCCCTCCTCGCTTCCCCGCCCCGCCGCCACCGCGCCGCCCCCTGGATCGCCCTACTCCTCGCCACCTGCGCGGCCGCCTCCGCCGGAGCCTCGGCGACCGGCATCCTCGCCTTCCATCACGAGGTAGAGATCGCCCAGGGCGAAGAAACCCCCTGACGCCTCAAGCTGACGGCTCCGCGGGGATCGCGGGGCGCAGCCCCGCTCTTAAGGGGCGCGAGGAACTGCGCGAGCAACCCCCACAGCCCCGCACCCAGACAAACAACGCCGACCCACCCCCACCCAAGGGGCGCGAGGAACTGCGCGAGCAACCCCCACCCACCCGCACCCGACACACAGCCCCCACCCACCCCACGGGGTCTGGGGCGGAGCCCCAGGAACGGGATGGGACGGGTAGGGGCGGCGGGGGCGAAAAACCCCGCGGGGCTAGATGCGGCCCCGCCGCCCCCCTCCCGCACGGCTCCCCAACACACCGCCCACAACCGCCCCGCCCGCGAGCACCACCGCGAGCACCCCGAACCCGTACGCCAATGTCCCCACCGTGGCGACCACCGCAACCAGCAACGGCCCACCCGCATCCCCCAGTTCACGCCCCAGCTCAGCGGCACCCATCGTCTGCCCGAGCCGCTCCCGAGGAGTACCGCCCGCCAGCGCGGCAAAACCCAGCGGAGTGATCAGCCCCGTGCCGACGCCGATCAGCGCGGCCGCGAGCAGAACGCCCGTCAGCCCGGGCAGCATCGCGCAGACGAGCCCCGCGGCGGCGGTCAGCAGCCCGGCACCGATCCCCACGCGGGCGGTCAGCCGGCCCGCGTCCAACGCCCGCCCGGCGCACGGCTGGACCACCGCCGCACAGGCCGCCAGGACCGACACCGCGGCACCGGTCGCCACCGTGCCGAGCCCCACCGCCGCCCCGGAGACGGGCAGGAACCCCACCCCCACGGACAGCGCGGCCGTCGCACCCGCGAGCGCCGCCGTCGGGGTGAGAAACGCGGGATCGGCCAGCCGGCGGGCCAGGTCGAGCACGGTCTGCCGGGTACGCGGCAGCGGCGGCACGCGCGGCACGGAGAACAGCGCCCATACGGCGACGACCGCGCCCAGCACGGTGAGCACGCCGAACAGCAGCCGCAGCCCGCCGGCCCACACGAGCACACCGCCCAGCAGCGGCCCGAGCGTGTAGCCGATGGACTTGTAGAAGCCGTAACTCCCGTACGCCCGCCCGTGCCCCGCCGCCGGACTGAGGCGGGCGACCAGCGCGGAGGCCGCCGGCGAGAACGCGGAGGCCGCCGCGCCCTGACCGAGCCGGGCCGCCCACAGCAGGCCGGGCCGGTCCACCACGACGTACAGCGCGGACGCGGCGGCGAAGGCGACAAGCCCGCCGAGCAGCACGGGCCGGGCGCCGACCCGGTCGGCGAGCGTGCCGAACACCGGCTTCAGCAGCACCTCGGCCCCGTCGTAGAGGGCGAGCAGTCCGCCCAGGACGAGGAGCGAGGTGACCCGGTCCTCGGAGCGCCCGCCCAGGTTCGCGGCGATGCCGTGCGCCCCGAACGCGGTGGTGAACCCGGCGGCGTACAGCGGCCACATCTGCCGCGCGGGCGCCGCCGCCGTCACCTCACTCGGGCGCGTCACTGAGGCCGAGCCGCAGATGCTCCACGTGGAAGACCGCCTGGTCGAGGAGTTGGGCGACATGGTGGTCGTGAAGCGCGTACACCACCGAGCGGCCGCTCCGCTCGCCGACGACCAGGCCCAGGTTGCGCAGCAGACGCAGCTGATGCGAGCAGGCGGACTGCTCCATGCCCACCGCCGCGGCCAACTCCGTGGCCGGGAGCGGTCCTTCGCGCAGCCGGGCGAGGATCAGCAGGCGGGAGGGGGTCGACAGGGCCTGGAGCGTGGTGGCCACCTTCGCGACGTTGGCCGCGTCCAGACGTACACGCGGGGTGGCGTCCTGCGCGGCGGTGACGGCTCCATGACCCATGGGCGGTATCTTACCCACCGTGCATGAAGATATGAATGAGTCTTCATGTGTTCCTGTATGGTCTCCGCGTGACTCCCACTCTCGCCCCGCCACCCGTCACCGAGCCCCCCGCCCCGGCGCCCCCGCGCCGCCGCACGCGCCTCCTCGCGCTGCCCGAGGCCCGCTGGGCGCTCCTCGCGACCGTCGCCTTCCTGCTCGCACTCCCGCCGCACCTCGGCGGCGCGCCGGGGTGGACGTACGGCCCGCTCTACGCGATCGCGTACGCCGCCGGAGGCTGGGAGCCCGCCCTCGAAGGGCTGCGGGCGCTGCGCGAGAAGACCCTGGACGTCGACCTGCTGATGATCGTCGCGGCGCTGGGCGCGGCCGCGATCGGGCAAGTCCTGGACGGTGCCCTGCTGATCGTCATCTTCGCCACCTCCGGAGCCCTGGAGGCCCTCGCCACCGCCCGTACCGCCGACTCCGTACGGGGTCTGCTCGACCTCGCGCCGACGACCGCGACCCGGCTGACGGACGCGGGCGAGGAGACCGTGGCGACTTTCGAACTCGCCCTGGGAGACGTGCTGTTGATCCGCCCGGGGGAGCGGATCGGCGCCGACGGGCAGGTCCTGGACGGGGTGAGCGAGGCCGACCAGGCGACCATCACCGGTGAACCGCTGCCGGTCGTCAAGCGCCCCGGCGACGAGGTCTTCGCGGGCACGCTCAACGGCACCGGCGCGCTGCGTGTCCGCGTCGAGCGCGACCCCGGCGACTCGGTGATCGCCCGGATCGTCACCCTCGTCGAGGAGGCCTCCCGCACCAAGGCGCCGACGCAGCTGTTCATCGAGAAGGTCGAACAGCGGTACGCGGTGGGCGTGGTGGCCGCCACCCTCGCCGTCTTCGCCGTGCCGCTCGCCTTCGGGGCGGACCTCACCGGCGCGCTGCTGCGGGCGATGACCTTCATGATCGTCGCCTCGCCGTGCGCGGTGGTGCTGGCCACCATGCCGCCGCTGCTCTCCGCCATCGCCACCGCCGGACGGCACGGAGTCCTGGTCAAGTCGGCCCTCGCCATGGAACGCCTCGGCGAGATCGACATGGCCGCGCTCGACAAGACCGGCACGCTCACCGAGGGCGCGCCCGAGTTGACGGCTGTCCGTCCGGCGCCGGGCTCGGGCCTGGACGAGGACGCCCTGCTGGCCCTGGCGGCCGCCGCCGAGCACGCCAGCGAACATCCGCTCGCCCGCGCGATCGTCTCCGCCGCCCGGTCCCGTGGCCTGCGCCTGGCGCCCGCCGACGCCTTCACGGCGCGGCCGGGGCACGGCGTCACCGCCACGGTCGACGGCCACGCCGTCAGGGTCGGCCGCCCGGCCGCGCACCCCCACACCGGCGACGGCACGGTCGTCCTCGTGGAACGCGACGGCACCCCCGTCGGCACCCTCACCCTCACCGACCGCCTCCGCCCCGACGCCCCCGCAGTCGTCTCCGCGCTCGCCGCCCTGACCGGCACCACACCCGCGCTGCTCACCGGCGACAACCCGCGCGCCGCCGCCCAGGTGGCCACCGCCACCGGCATCACCGACGTACGCGCCGGTCTCCTCCCGCAGGACAAGGTCGAGGCCGTACTCCAACTCGCCCACCGCAAGGTGCTGTTCGTCGGCGACGGAGTCAACGACGCCCCCGCCCTGGCCGCCGCCCACGCCGGGATCGCGATGGGCCGCGCCGGGTCCGACCTCGCCCTGGAGACCGCCGACGCCGTCGTCGTCCGCGACGAGCTGGCCGCCATCCCCGCGGTCGTACGTCTCTCCCGTGCCGCCCGCCGCCTGGTCGCCCAGAACCTGGTCGTCGCCGGTACGTTCATCACGGCCCTGGTCCTGTGGGACCTCCTCGGCCACCTTCCGCTCCCGCTCGGCGTCGCGGGCCACGAGGGCTCCACCGTCCTGGTCGGCCTGAACGGACTGCGGCTGCTGCGGGAATCCGCGTGGCGGAAAATGGACGCCGGCTAGCCGCAGGCAGCGCCACGTACATGTCGTATTCTCGCCAGCCCCGTCCTCGCGTGTGTCCGATGCTTGAGACATGCAGAACGCGATGCACACGGACACCGAGCGCTGCGTGCGCGCCGTCCAGTCGAAGGACGCGCGCTTCGACGGATGGTTCTTCACCGCGGTGCTGACCACCAGGATCTACTGCCGGCCCAGCTGCCCGGTCGTGCCGCCGAAGCCGGAGAACATGACGTTCCTCCCGAGCGCGGCCGCCTGCCAGCAGGCCGGATTCCGGGCCTGCAAGCGCTGCCGCCCGGACACCAGCCCCGGCTCACCCGAGTGGAACCAGCGAGCCGACCTGGTGGCCCGCGCGATGCGCCTGATCGGCGACGGCGTGGTGGACCGCGAGGGCGTGCCGGGCCTGGCCACCCGGCTCGGCTACAGCACCCGCCAGATCGAACGGCAGCTACTGGCCGAGCTGGGCGCGGGACCGCTGGCGCTCGCCCGGGCCCAGCGCGCCCAGACCGCGCGGCTGCTCATCGAGACCACCGCGCTCCCGATGGCGGAGATCGCCTTCGCGGCCGGGTTCTCCTCCATCCGCACCTTCAACGACACCGTGCGCGAGGTCTTCGCACTGTCGCCGAGCGAGCTGCGCACCCGCGTGCCCAGGAAGCGGGCGGCGGGTATCGCGGGAGCGGGCGCGCCGGGGGTTCTGAGCCTCCGGCTCCCCTTCCGCGCCCCCCTCAACCCCGACAACCTGTTCGGCCACCTCGCGGCGACCGCCGTACCCGGCGTCGAGGAGTGGCGCGACGGGGCGTACCGGCGCACCCTGCGCCTGCCCTACGGCCACGGGATCGCCGCGCTCACCCCGAACGCCGACCACGTCGCCTGCCGCCTCAGCCTCAGCGACCTGCGCGACCTGCCCGTCGCGATCAGCCGCTGCCGCCGCATGCTCGACCTGGACGCCGACCCGGTCGCGGTCGACGGCCAGCTGCGCACCGACCCGCTGCTCGCCCCGCTCGTCGACAAGGCGCCGGGCCGCCGGGTGCCGCGTACGGTCGACGAGGCCGAGTTCGCCGTACGAGCCGTGCTGGGCCAGCAGGTCTCCACGGCCGCGGCCCGCACCCACGCGGCCCGCCTGGTCACCGCGCACGGCGAACCGGTCGAGGACCCGGAGGGCGGCCTCACCCACCTCTTCCCGTCCTCCGAGGCGCTCGCCGCACTCGACCCCGAGTCGCTCGCGATGCCGCACACCCGCCGCACCACGTTCACCACGCTCGTACGCCAACTCGCGGACGGCACTCTCCACTTGGGCGTGGAGAGTGACTGGGCCGAGGCCCGCGCCCGACTGCTGGCGCTGCCCGGTTTCGGCCCCTGGACGGTCGACGTCATCGCGATGCGCGCCCTCGGCGACCCCGACGCCTTCCTCCCCACCGACCTCGGAATCCGGCGCGCCGCCCAGGAGTTGGGCCTGCCCTCGACCCCGGCCGCGCTCACCGCACGCGCGGCAGCGTGGCGGCCGTGGCGGGCGTACGCGGTCCAGTACCTGTGGGCGACGGACAGCCACCCGATCAACTTCCTCCCGGTATGAGCCCGTTGGGCCGAAATTCATTCAAGGACACAGGACACTCAGTGAAACAGCACACGGTCATCGACAGCCCCTACGGCCCCCTCACCCTCGTCGCCGACGACGGCGTCCTGTGCGGCCTCTACATGGTCGGCCAGCGCCACCGTCCGCCGGAGGAGAACTTCGGCGAGCGCGACGACAGCCTCTTCGACGAGGCGGAAGCCCAGCTGAAGGCCTACTTCGCGGGCGAGTCGAAGGACTTCACCCTCGAACTGCGGATGGCCGGCACGCCCTTCCAGCGCAGTGTCTGGGACCAACTGCGCCGGATTCCCTACGGCGAGACCCGCTCGTACGGTGAACTGGCCGAAGCCCTGGGCAACGTGGGCGCCTCCCGCGCGGTCGGCCTCGCCAACGGCAAGAACCCCATCGGCATCATCGTCCCCTGCCACCGCGTGGTCGGCGCCAACGGCAGCCTCACGGGATACGGCGGCGGCCTGGACCGCAAGAAGCGGCTGCTGGACTTCGAAAGCGGAGCGGCTCTCTTCTAAGCGGTCTCCCCTAGACCGCTTAGCTGTTGCCCAGCCCGAGCAGAAGCTTGGGCAACGCCGTGCCGATCGGCTCCCGTAGGACCTCGTCGGCGCGGTCGTCGTACGGTGTCGGCTCGGCGTTGACGATGATCAGGCGGGCCCCGTGGTCGGCGGCGACACCGGCAAGCCCGGCGGCGGGCTGCACCTGCAGACTGCTTCCGACGGCGATGAACACCTGGCAGGCCTTGGTGATGGCAACGGCCTCGCCGAGGACGACGGGGTCGAGCCGCTCCCCGAACATGACGGTCGCCGACTTGAGGATGCCGCCGCACTCCAGACACGGCGGGTCCACCTCACCGGCCTCGACCCGCGCGAGGGCGTCCTCCATCGGTCCCCGAGCATGGCACTTGGTGCAGACGAAACTCCTTGCGGTGCCATGCAGTTCGAGCACCTTCCGCGCCGGCATCCCGGCGAGCTGATGCAGCCCGTCCACGTTCTGCGTGATCACCCGCACCGGCACTCCGGACCGCTCCAGCTCGGCCACGGCCCGGTGCGCGGCGTTCGGCTCCGCCTGAAGCGCGCGGTTCTTGCGCCGCATCTGCCACGAGCGGCGCCGGATCTCCGGATCGCCCATGTAGTAGTCGTACGCGACGAGCTTCTCGGCCTCCGGGTCGCGCCGCCACAGCCCGTTGGGGCCGCGGTAGTCCGGGATTCCGGAATCGGTGGAGATACCGGCGCCGCTCAGAATGGCGACGAGGGGCTTGGTCATGGGACTGAGGGTAGGTCGGGGGACGAGGGGGCGGCGAATGGATATCGCTGGTCGCGTTCTGGTTCCTGGCGGGAGTCGGCGGGCCGCAGTTGTTCGCGGTGGGCCGGGAATCCCGGCGTTCAGCTACGGAGCCGGAGCGCGTCGAGCGCCTCGTCCAGCGTTGTCGCGGCCATGATCAGGGAGAGATGGGTGAACGCCTGCGGGAAATTGCCGAGTTGCTCGCCGCTGGGGCCGATCTCCTCGGCGAACAGGCCGACGTGGTTGGCGTATGTCTGCATCTTCTCGAAGGCGTAGCGGGCCTGCGGAAGGCGTCCCGCGCGGGCGAGGGCGTCGACGTACAGGAACGTGCACAGGCTGAACGTTCCTTCGGAACCGCGCAGTCCGTCGGGGGAGGCCTGGGGGTCGTAGCGGTAGACGAGGCTGTCGGAGACCAGGACGCGGTCCATGGCGTCGAGGGTGCTGAGCCAGGCCGGGCTCCGGGGGGCCAGGAATCCGACGCGGGGGGCGAGCAGCAGGGAGGCGTCCAGGACATCGCCGCCGTAGTACTGGACGAGGGCCTGCTCCTTCTCGTTCCAGCCGCTCTCCATGACCTGTTCGAGGATCGCGTCCCGCGCCTTCGTCCAGAGCACGGTGTCGGCGGGCCTGCTGAACTCGGCCGCCATTTTCAGACCGCGGTCGAAGGCGGCCCAGCACATCACCCGGCTGTAGGTGAAGTCCTTGCGGCCGCCCCGGGTCTCCCAGATGCCCTCGTCGGGCCGGTCCCAGGAGTCGGCGAGCCAGTTCAGAGTCGAGGCCAGGCTCTTCCACGCGTGATAGCCCGCCTGTTCACCGACCGTGCGGCCCTCGGCCAGGGCGTAGAGGGCCTCGCCATAGATGTCGAGTTGCAGCTGGTCGGATGCGGCGTTGCCGGCCCGGACCGGGTACGAGCCGCGGTAGCCCTCGAAGTGCTCCAGGATCTCCTCCGTCAGATGAGGGTCACCGTCGACCCGGTACATGATCTGGAGGGGTTCGTCGTCCGGTCCCTCGCGGGCACCGAGGCGGTCGCGGAGCCAGTGGGTGAAGCGGGTCGCCTCCTCCACGAAACCGAGGTCGAGCAGGGCCCGTACCGACAGCGAGCCGTCCCGCACCCAGGTGTACCGGTAGTCCCAGTTGCGTTCACCGCCGACCTGCTCGGGCAGCCCCATGGTGGCGGCGGCGACCGGTGCGCCCGAGGGGGCGTAGGTGAGGAGCTTGAGGGTGATCGCGGAGCGGTGCACCATTTCTGTCCAGCGGCCCTGGTAGCGCGAGGTGCGCACCCACTTCTGCCAGAAGTCGACGTTCTCCCAGAGCTCTTCCGTGATCCGCTCGGTGGTGGGTGGCGGCGGCATCTCTCCACCCGGCGCGCACACGGTGAACACCACGCCCGCCGTCTCTCCGGCGTTGAGGGTGATGCTGCCCCGGACGTCCTGCCCGTCCTGTTCGAGCGGGATGCTGCCCTGAAGGTAGGCGGTCGTCCCCGGAGCCTGGAACGTCGCGGTGTTCGTGTCGGGCGCGAGGTCGAGTGTGTGGGTGGCCCGCGCGTAGTCGAACCGCGGCCGGCATTCGAGGCCGAAGCGCACGGTGCCGCGCACCGAGCGGACGACCCGTACCAGGCTGTGCCGGTCGGTTGCCGTCAGGCCCGTTTGGACCGGCATGTGGTCGATGACCTCGCCGACCCCGTCGGGTGACATGAAGCGGGTCACCACGAGAGCGGTGTCCGGGTAGTAGAGCTGCTTCCAGGTTCCCTCGGGGTGCTCGGGCGCGAGGAGGAAATACCCGCCCCCATCGTGGTCGAGCAGGGCGGCGAAAACACTCGGCGAGTCGAAGCGCGGTGCCGCGAACCAGTCGATCACACCCTGGGACGACACCAGCGCCGCGGTCTGCAGGTCCCCGACGAGCCCGTGGTCGGCGATGGGCGGATAGCGATCCATGCTGATCTCCTTGTCAGGCTGCCTCTGCTTTGACCCGCCCCGAACGGACCGCGTCGACGAGTGCCTGGTGGTCCTTCTCGTTCTGGTCGGCATAGCGCTCGGCGAACGTCACCAGCGCCCGGTCGAAGACGTCGCCCCCGCCCAGATACGAGGCGATCGCGATCCGGTCGCCCGACCTCGCGTGCGCGCGGGCCAGCGTGGCACCGCACAGCGAACCGAAGGCCCGCAATCCCCTCGGCACCATCGTCTCGGGCTCGGCGATGCCCTTCCAGTCCCGCAACTGCCGTACGTAGAAGTCCCGTCGGCCGCCGTCGATGCCGTCGGCCCGTTCCCAGCCCAGGAAGATGTCGCTGGTGGCCTGCATGAGCCGCTGGCCGGCGACCACGCGCTCGCCCTGCGTCCGGTAGCCGCTGGCCCCGGCGAACGGCGCCAGCACCGACTCGTCGGCCTCCTTGGCCTGGAGAAGCAGCGGATCCGTGTTGTCCCGGCCGAGCAGGAGGATGATCCAGCAGCGGGTGCCGACGCTCCCCACCCCGACCACCTTGCGGGCCACGTCGACCAGCCGGTACTGCTCCAGCAGGAACCGCCGGTCCGACGGGAGGCTCTGACCGTAACGTTCGATCAACCGGCGGATCTGCTTCTCCAGCTCGGCGCGTTCGACGTCCGGAAGCAGGTCCTGGAGCGGCGTGATCAGCGGCGGATCCGGGGCGATGCGGACCTTCCCGTCGACGAGGTGGGTGAGCTTGCCGAAGGCCTGGAGACTGTCCCGGGTGCGTGCCTTCGCCACCGACTGGGTCCAGCGCTGGCGGGCCCGCGTGCTCACGTCTTGGACGAAGTGCTCCCACACCCAATCCTCGTCGAACTGGGAGTACCACACGGGGAGATTGCCCATGGTGGCGAAGCGCCGCATCCACTTGCGGTACGACCGCACGGCCGACATCACGATGTCGGCCCGCTCCCTGGTGCTGAAGCCGTTCGCCCGGCCCGCGATGACGAGACTGGCGGACAGCCGCTTGACATCCCACTCCCACGGGCCGGGCAGTGTCTCGTCGAAGTCGTTGATGTCGAACATCATGCGGCGCTCGGGCGAGCCCAGCAGCCGGAAGTTCAGCAGGTGCGCGTCGCCGCACAACTGCGCTCTGATCCCGCTCCGTGGGGTGTCGGCGAGGTCGCCGGCCATGATGGCGGCGGCCCCCCGGTAGAAGCGGAAGGGTGACTCGGTCATCCTGCCGTAGCGGATCGGTACGAGCTCCGGCACCCGCGTCGCCGACTGCGCCTCGATGATGTCCACCGGGTCGGGCCGCTTGTCCGTGGGCGCGAACTCGGAGTGACTGGAGCGGGGTACGGCAGAGCGGGCGTCCTTGCCGAGTGCGGCGCGCTCCTGCGGTGTTCGGTGCCGGGTGTCGCCGTCGGCCGGGTGGTTGGCGGTCATTGCAGTCGCTCCGCGATGTGGTCACCGACGCGCAGGGCGTTGGCGATGGCGGTCAGCGAAGGGTTGACCGCTCCGATGCTCGGGAAGAAGCTCGTGTCGACGACGTACAGGTTGTCGAGGTCGTGGGCCTTGCAGTTGACGTCGAGGGCGGAGCCGGCGGGGTCATTCCCGAAGCGGACCGTGCCCGCCTGATGCGCGGTGGCACCGATGGGCATGCCCTTGTGCAGGTAGATGCTGTGCGACAGAAGATGGTGTTCGTGCATGCCCAAGTGGCTGAGCATGCCCTGCAGTTTGTGCCGCAGGCGTTGCAGCCCGGCGATGTTGTTCTTCTCGTCGAGGGCCAGGTGGATGCCGCCGTCCCCGTCCAGGGTGACGCGGTTGTCGGCGACGGGCAGATCCTCTCCGCACAGCCAGAAGTCGACCGCGTGGTGGGCGAGTACCTCGAACGGCATGTCGGGAGTGACGGCCCCGGCCCAGCGGGGCGCTTCGCCGTGGATCTGCGCGGAGTCGGACTTGCCGAGCATCTGGATGCCGCCGAGGGGATAGTCCCAGTCGTCGGATCCCAGGTACCAGTCGTGCAGCGCCAGGGTCTTCTGGAACCTGGTGTCGTTCGGCTCCTTGGAGACGGCCATCAGGGCCAGGTTGTTGTGCCGCATGTAGTGCCGGCCCACCACGTCCGAGCTGTTGGCCAGGCCCTGCGGATGGCGGTCACTGGCCGAACGCAACAGCAGAACGGCGGAGTTGACGGCTCCGCAGGCGACGACCACGATGTCGGCGCTGAATTCCACGGTCGAGGCGTCCCCGTCGCCCACCGTCGCGACGACAGAGGTGACACTGCGCCCGGTCGCATCCGTTTCCAGGCGCCGCACGTCCGCGTGGGTGACCATCTCGACGTTGGCGTGTTCGAGGGCGGGGTCGACGCAGATGACCTGCGCGTCGGACTTCGCGCCGACCAGACAGGGGAAGCCGTCGACGCGGTCGCAGCGGATACAGGCGCTGGTGTGTACGGCCCGGCCCCGGTCGTCCTGGGTGAGGTTCACCCCGATCGGCAGGTGGAAGGGGTGTAGCCCCTGCTTCTCCAGATCGTGGCTGAGTTGCTGGATGCGCGGCTCGTGCTGGACCGGCGGGTAGGCGTACTGGCCGCTGGTGGGACCCTCGGTCGGGTCCTCGCCGTGCCGGCCGTGGACGAGATAGAGGTGTTCGGCCTGTGTGTAGTACGGCTCCAGGTCCTCGTAGCGAAGCGGCCAGGCGGGGGAGACGCCGTCGTGGTGGCGGAGTTCGCCGAAGTCCTCGGGGCGCATACGGAAGAGGGCGGCGCCGTAGAACTTGGTGTTGCCGCCCACGTAGTAATTGACCTCGGGCGGGAACTGGTTTCCGTGTTTGTCGAACCAGAACTCCGGGGCGCGGTATTTCCCTTTGACGAAGACCGCGGTGGAATCCCAGTTGTCGCGTTCGCGGGGCAGATAACCACCGCGTTCGAGAAGGAGAATCCGTTTGCCGGTGGGCGCCAGTCGGTGGGCGATCGTGCCACCGCCCGCACCGGTGCCGATAACGATGACGTCATAGTGCTGCGCGTCGGCCATGCCGGCCACCGTCCTTGGAACATGGTTCGGTATTGCCGGGTGAAGAGGGCGTCAACCCCACCAACCAACGTAGCTCCGGGCCATGTTTCCGGCGAGTTGGGCTAGTCGGGTGAGCCGAGGCGCCGGGCCACGGCGGGTTCCCGTGCGATGACGGCGCCAGTGGTGATGCCGACGGCGACGACGACGCAGAGTCCGATCAGCCACGACAGCACGGTGAAGACCGCGCCCAGCGATCCGTACCGGTCCAGGCTGTGGTTGAGCGCGGTGGGCACGTACAGCTTGGCCACCACCGCCAGCACGGTCATGGCAATCCCGGTGATGAGCGCGCCGGGCAGCAGCGGCAGCCAGGGGACGCGGGCGGCCAGCAGCAGGTGCTGGGTCCACCACCAGACGCCCACCTGGGTGACCAGCACCAGCGGCAGGCCGAGCCACAGCCCCGCGCCGAATCCGTTCCGCAGCGGTCCCTGCAGGGCGATCACGGCCAGGAAGGCCACGAGCCACACGAGCCATCTCCATGCGACGATCCGCGCGCTCGTTTTCGGCAGCCGCCAAGCGCGCTGGCAGAGCCGCTGCATCGCACGGCTGCACGCGGTGGCGGAGAGCAGCACCATCAGTGCGCTGACCAGCCCGGTGCTCTGCCGCAGGCTTCCGGAATCGGCGTTGTAGACCATCTTCAGCTGCTGGTCGGCGGCGCCGTTGATACCGAGGACGTCGTGCACGGAGTCGACGATCTGGTTGCGCAGGCCCTCCGGTGCGAAGGAGGCGACCACGAACAGCAGGGGAACGGCGGTCAGGAAGGCCTGGGCCGCCAGCCGCGTCGCGGAGTCCAGCAGGTTCACCGCGATCAGGTGGGAGGTGAGGCGGGTGATCACCGGGAACCGCTCCTCGGCGCTGTTCCGCAGCCGCAGCAGCCGGGCCCCCGTACTCGCCGCCCGCGCGCGCCAGCGGCCCGCCCTGCCACTCGTGGGCGAGCCGGATCCTCTGCCTGCGTGCATCCTGCTCCCCGGGTCGGGCCTGGGTTCCACGCCCCCGAGGCGTGCCCGCGCCACCAGGGTGCCGCCCGGGGCGGCCGCCGGGCCTGCGGCGCGAGCGCCGTTGCGCCGTACGGGGGAAGAGGCCGCCGGTGGCGTTCCGGGCGGAACCGCGGATTTGTGGGTGCGGACGGGGGCGGTGACGATGGGATCATGCGCGCTTCCGGCGCCGCCGTGGGGCTCGCGAGGCCGCATGGAGGCAGGGATGGTCCTTGACCTGGTTCTCATCGGCCTGGCGATCGCCTTGAACCCGTTTCCGGTCACCGGATTCGTCCTGGTGCTGTCCACACACAACGGGATCTGGAAGGGGCTGGCCTTCATCCTCGCGTGGCTGGCCTGCTTCGTCGGGATCCTCGCCGTGGTGCTGCTCATGACCGGCGGGGAGCCGCCACCGCCGAAGTCTCCGCCCTCCACAGCCGCGCTGGCCGCCAAACTGGCCATCGGCGTCGGACTCGTCTGGTACGCGGAGCACGCCCGCCACACAGCGGGCAAGCGGCAGAAATCCTCCGGGCTGCTGTCGAGGATTGACACGATCTCCCCGTGGACGGCGGCCGGGCTGGCGTTCCTCCTTCAGCCGTGGGGCTGCGTGGCCGCCGGTGCCGCCACGGTGGTGGAGGCCGACCTCTCCCGTCCCGCCTCGTACGCCGTCTTGCTGGGTTACTGCCTGCTGGCCAGCTCCAGCCTGTTGACGATGGAGATCTACGCGACCTTCGCCCCCGACGCTGCCCGCGAACGGCTCGGGAGGCTGCGCACGTGGCTGGAAGGCCATCAGGACCAGGCGATCGTGAGTCTGTCGCTGGTGCTGGGGATCTGGCTGGTGAGCAGGAGCATCTACGAGCTGACCGCCTGAGCCGGGTCGGCCGTCACAGGATCGCGAGGGGATTGACCGGGGAGCCGGTGGCCGCGGACAGCCGGAGAGGGGCGATCACGCAGAGGAACGACCAGCGGCCCTCCCGGACGCAGATCGGCGCGAGGTCCTCGAACCGCAGATAGTCGAGCAGATGCAGTCCCATCGCGTGGATGGCGAGCACATGCACCGGGAACGCGACCCCCTCCGCGGCGCTGGGGGCCGTGTCGTTGTTGCCGTCACTGCCGAGGACGGCCACCTCCCGCTCGGCCAGGAACTCCATGGCGGTCGGATGGAGTCCGGCACGGGCGCCGGCCGTGTCCCAGGGGCCGAGCTCCTCACGGCGCCGGCGGTGCCCGACCCGTACGAGCAGGATGTCGCCCCGGCCCACCCGGAGCCCCTGCCGTGCCTCGGCGCCGACGAGGTCCTCGGCGGTCACGTGAGATCCGGGTTCGAGCCAGGACACGCCGTGCACCCGGGGGATGTCCAGGAGCACCCCGCGACTGACGATGCCGTCGCGGGCCAGGTCGACGGACAGGTCGCTCGCTCCGTCCGGCGACAGGACGTCCGCCGCCGGTATGCCGCCGTGCAGCGTGCCGTCGTAGATGACGTGGCACAGTGCGTCGAGGTGGCTGTCCACATCGCCGTGAACGTTCATGGCGAAGCGGTCCCGCGCGAACTCCAGGCCGATCGAGTCCGGTTCACCGCCGGCCGGAGCGGTGAGCCGGTGCTCGGCCGGATCGGCGTCGTCGGGTCCGGGACGGGTGTTCACGGGGGCGGCGAGCGACACCGTACGTCCCGACCGCACCTCGCGGACGGCCGCCAGCACCTGTTCTTCGGTGATCGTGTCCAGAGCGCCCCGGTGCGTGGCACCGCCGGGGGCCGTGTCGCGCAGGCGTCGGTAGAGCGACCGGAAGTCGGATTTGCTCAGCTCGTCGGACGTCCCCATGCCTCCACCCTCCGCCAGTCGGCGGATTCCGGCACGCCGAGTTGCCGGGTCCGGCAGTCGCCGCGTTAATGGATGAGCGACCGGTCCGGACCACATGCCGGCGCGCACCGCACCGATACGCGGAGGTCCGGATGGACATGATCCACGTCCGGGCGGTGTGCCCGCCGGACCTCACGGAACGCACCATGGCCCTGCTGAGCGCCGAGCCGTGCGTCCTGAACCTGCTGCTGCACGGGGGCAGCGTACGCAACCCCGACGGCGACGCCGTCGAGTGCGACGTCCTCACCGGAGCCGCGAACGAAGTGCTGCGCGGACTGCGGGACCTCGGACTGGAACGCCGTGGCTCCATCATCCTCGCGCCGGTCGACGTCGCGTTCTCGCAGCGCGCGGCCAAGGCCGGTGCCGAGGAGCTCGGGGCCCAGACGCGCGCTCCGGTGTGGGAGCAGGTGGAGGCCCGGATCCGGGCCGAGGGCAGTTACCCGCCGAGCTTCTATCTCTTCCTCGTCATCGCCGGAATCATCGGCGCGGTGGGCATCATCACCAACTCCCAGATCCTCATCGTCGCGGCCATGGTGGTCGGACCCGAGTACGGGGCCATCACCAGCGTCGCCCTCGGGATCGACCGCCGCTCCCGGCCGAGGATCCGGCAGGGCCTCATGGCCCTGCTCGTGGGCTTCCTCCTGGCCATTGCCGCGACCTACCTCTTCTCCCTCCTCGTCCGGGGCTTCGGGCTCCAACCGAGGGCCTTCGAGCTGGGACTGCGGCCCGTCTCGAATCTGATCAACACCCCCAACTTCTTCTCGGCCGTGGTGGCGGTGCTGGCCGGGATCGTCGGCATCGTCTCGCTGACCGAGGCCCGCACGAGCGCACTGCTCGGCGTCTTCATCTCGGTGACCACCATTCCGGCGGGAGCCGACATCGGGGTCTCGTGCGCGTACGCCAGCTGGGACGAGGCCTGGGGTTCCCTGCTCCAGCTGCTGCTCAACATCGTCGTACTGATCGTGGTCGGGACCGGCACGCTCAAGTGCCAGCGGGCGCTCTGGCGGCGGGTGAGCGAGCGCCGGCACGAGCACGCGGTCAGACGGCCGGCGTAGGAGTGGGCGGCGTAGGAGTGGACGGCGTGGCAGGGGCGCCGGTGTCCAGGAACTCGCGGATCGCGAAGGCGATCAGCACGATCACTCCCGTCCACACCACGACCCCGATCGTCGGGTAGTTCCAGGCGAACAGGACGATCGCGGCGACCGCGAGGATCACGCCGCCGATCCACCGCTTGAAGCGGTGCACGAACCGGCCGACCGCACCCAGCGGGAGCCCCGCCGACACGGCGACGTCGCGCAGGGCGCCGATGCCCTTCTGGCAGCCCGTACGGGTGAGGACGGCGACCCGGGACGGGCCGATGAGGAAGGCGCCGAGGGCCGTCGCGAGAGCGAGCGCACCGACCGCCCGGATGCCGGAGCGCAGGAACTTGACCAGCGCGTCGAACACCGCGCTGGCGGCGGCCTCGGACGCCCCGACGGGCAGATGGTCGAGATAGACCGACCGCATGAGGGCGAGTGCGACGCCGAGCACCAGCATGGCGACGAACACCCCGAGCGCGACCCCGATCAGCGCCCGGCGGCGGTGGACGGCCAGGTACACGCCCAAGGCGGCGATCAGTACGGCGATGATGGGGAGCCAGGTGCCGATGATCTCCAGCAGCCTCAGATACGTCTTGATCTTGCCGACGTCCTTGGACGCGAACACCACGAAGTCCGTGTGGACGGCCGGGATCCGAGCGGCCGGCTTGAAACCGGCACTGACCAGTTGGTCCTTGACCTGGGCCACGATCGGTCCCACGTCGATGGCGACCTGACCGTTCTTGACGGACACCGCACCGCCGGACTCGCCCGTGAGGGCCTTGTCCAGGGCGCTGTGGACCCGGCGGTTCGCGTTCACCCAGACGGTGTCGAAGGCGTTGCTGGAGACCACCCGTTCCACGGTGCCGCTGACCAGACTCTTCAGGCCGCTCGTGATCGGGCCCTTCAGGTCGCCGAGCAGTTGGGACGCCCTCGGTGGGGCACCCTTCTCGGCCGCCGCCTGCTCCAACTGCTTGACCAGCGCTTCCACGTCGATCTGCGCCAGGACCTCGGTGGTGACCCGGTTGGTGACCGCCTTCTGCACATCCGGATTGCTCGCCAGCGGCCCCACGGTGGCGACGTAGCGGTCCGTGTCCCGCACGATGCTGTTCGCCCAGACCGCGACGACGGCCAGCAGTGACAGCAGTGAGGCGAGGAGAATCAGCAGGACCGAACCCGTCGACCGGAGCCAGTGGTGCCGCGCGGCCCCCGGCGGCCCGGCGCTCTCCAGGGCGCTGACCCGGTGCCGCAGTTCGTCCAGCTCGTTGCGCTCCCGCGCCGAAAGCTGTTGGTCGCCGGACGGCTCTACGGGGTGTTTGTCCGGGTCGGGTGGGGGCGGGCTGCTCGTCATGGTTACAGGAGATCCGTACGGATCTGATCCCGCGACCTGAAACCCGCCCTGTGGGTGAATGACGCATCGAAGTGCGGCGGCTTCCGTCCGATGATGCAATGGCATTCGGGGACGAGAGATCCATGGCAAGTGGGGACAGGGGGAATTCCGTTACCAGCCAGGGGTGAAGCCGTGAGCGAAGAATTCGTTGAAATGGGACCGATCGATTACGTGGTCGTCGAGTTTCCCGGCAACCGGATGACCGGTGAGGGCTTTCCTCTGCTGGTCGATCTGGTGGACCGCGGCCTCATCCGCATCCTCGATCTGATGTTTGTCAGGAAGGATGAGGACGGATCCGTGGTCGGCCTGGAAATCGCCGATCTCACCGGCGACGGAGCTCTGGACCTGGCCGTCTTCGAGGGCGCATCCTCCGGCCTGCTCGGCCAGGACGACATCGAGGAGGCGGCCACCGCCCTGGAGCCCGGCAACTCCGCCGGAATCCTGATCTACGAGAACCTGTGGGCCGCGCCCTTCGCCACCGCCCTGCGACGCGGCGGTGCGCAACTGGTCGCCTCCGGGCGGATCCCGGTGCCGGCCGTGCTGGCCGCGCTGGACGCCACGGACTAGGCCCTGCTCGAAGCGACGGTGCCGCGATGCGCGCTTTGGCGTCATCCGCCTCGGCGTCATCCGGAGAACGACAGGTCGGCGCGGGCGGCTGCCGTCCCGCAGCGCGGAAGGCAACGCGGTGACGGAAGACCAAGTGCTCGTCGGCCTCGGCCTGATCGTCGTACTCGCCGCCGCTTCCCAGCTGGTCGCCCACCTTCTGCACATCCCCGCGCTGATCGTTCTGCTGCCCGTCGGATTCACCGCCGGCGCGCTGACGGACGACGTCAACCCCGAGCGGCTCCTGGGCAGCAGCTTCTCGCCACTGGTCTCGCTGGCCGTCGCGGTGATCCTCTACGATGCCGGGCTCGGCCTGGACCTGAAGAGGTTCAGGGCCCACACACGCCGGGTCGTGGTGCGGCTGATCTGGTGGGGCACCCTGGTCACCTGCGTTTCGGCGGCGCTCCTGGCCATGCCGCTGCTCGGGATGTCACAGGGCGCGGCCGTGATGCTCGGAGCGATCCTGATCGTGTCCGGGCCGACCGTTGTCGGCCCGCTGCTCAACTTCGTCCGTCCCACGGAACGGTTGCAGCGGATCCTCATCTGGGAGGGGTCGCTGATCGATCCGGTGGGCGGCATCCTCGGCGCGCTGGTCTTTCACGGTGTCACGTCCGGAGGGCGCAGCGGCTTCGCAAGCGAGATCGGCCACTTCGCCGTCAGTATCGCGGTGGGAGTGGTGGGGGGTGTCGCCGGAGCGGCCGTACTGACGGTGGCGCTGCGCAGGCTCCGGCTCGGCGAGGTGCTCGGCACCACGGTGCAGCTCGCCGCGGTGGTCGGGGTGGCGGCCGCCTGCGACGTGGTCCGGGACGACACGGGACTCATCGCCGCCGTTCTGATGGGGCTGGCGGTGGCGAACCTGCCCGGCTTGGACGTCTCTGCCCGAAGGCCGTTCTTCGAGACCCTCGTGAATCTGGTCATCGGACTGTTGTTCATCTCCATCTCGGCCACCGTCAGCCCGCACTCCCTGCGGCATGTCCTGCTGCCGGCGCTGGGTCTCGTGGCGGTCCTCGTACTCGTCGTCCGTCCCCTGGTGGCGCTTGTGTCAGCGCTGAGGACCGATCTGACGGCCGGGGAACGGGGCTTCCTCGGGTGGATGGCGCCCCGCGGAATCGTGGCCGCGGCCACCGCCTCGACGTTCTCGTCCTCACTGGTCGACAAGGGCATCGGTGGCGCCGCCAAGATCCTCCCGGCCACGTTCGTGGTGATCGTGGCCACCGTCACGCTGTACGGGCTGAGCGCGAGGCCCGTGGCCCGACGGCTGGGCGTGGTGCGCTCGGCGCGTTCCAGGCCCCTGCTGGTGGGCGGCGATCCATGGGTGGTCGATCTGGGGCTGGCCCTGCGCTCGGCGGGGCTGGACGTGGTCATGTGGGCAGGGCACGAGGCGGAGCGCGACAGCATCAGGGCCGCCGGGATCGAACTCGCCCCCGGAGAGCTGTTCGCCGCGGCCACGGGCGCGGGCGCGGAGCTCGAAGGCCTTACCGGGGTGCTGCTCCTCACCGGCGAGGACGACTTCAACGCGCTGGCGTCGATGAACCTCGAGGGCAGCGTGGAGGGGACGGTCTACCGTCTCGGGCCGCCCGTGGAGAGTCAGGGCGTCATCGCCCCCTACACAGGTGGCCAGGTGCTCTTCGGCCCGGAACTGACCGGACCCGAACTGACGCGCCGCTACGCCCTGGGCGCCCGTGTCGTGACACATCGCGTCGACGGTCCCGTCCCGGCGGGGCACACCGTGCTGTTCCTGGTGCGCGGGGACGGCCGGCTGCTTCCCGTCACGCGTGGCGGCGGTCCGACGCCGCAGGGCGGAGACGTCGCCGTACTCCTGAGCGCCTGACCGGTCAGCGGGCCCGGCCGAGGCGCTCGACGGCGGCCCATACCCGGGCGAGATTCGCCGGAAAGGCGGCTGTGGCATCCAGGGTCATGCCCGGCTCGTCCGGTTCCAGTGGCTCCAGCGTCTCGAACTGCGAGTCGACCAGCCGGGCGGGCATGAAGTGACCGGTGCGCCGGGACACGCGGTCCCACGCGGTGTCCCGGTCCAGGGCGAGGTACAGGCACCAGAGCCTTGAGCCCGCGGCCGCCCGGAACTCGTCGCGGTACCGGCGCCTGAGGGCCGAACAGGCGACGACCAGCCCCTCGCCGGCCTCGGTGGAGCGCCGGATACGGTCGGCGAGGCCGCGCAGCCAGGGCTCGCGGTCGGCGTCGTCCAGGGCGTGGCCGGCGGCCATCTTGGCGACATTCGCGGCGGGATGGAAGTCGTCGCCCTCCACGAACGGCAGGCCGAGCCGCTCGGAGACCGCCTTGCCGACGGTGGTTTTCCCGGAACCCGCTACGCCCAGGACCACGACGACCGGCGGCCCGTCCCAGGCCCCGGTCATGGGTTCTCGGGCTCCCGTCCGGCCGCCGTCTGCCGCAAGTCCGCCTCGGTGAGGGGCTGGAGGGCGCCGCGGGTGTCCAGCCGGTAGAGCAGGACGAGGGGCGGTCCGACGAGCACCACCGCGATGACCGTGACCAGCATCAGCCAGCGCAGCGTCGTCGACGCTCCGGCCGCCTGGGACACGGTCAGCGAGGTGGGAATGAGGTAGGGCCGCTGAGCCAGCCCCCACGCCAGGACGACGAGGGCCACGCTGCCGACCGCGGTGACTCTCGCCCAGCCTGTCGCGGTGCGGTAGAGCAGTCCGGCGGTGGCCAACGCGCTGACGACGGCGACCAGGACGAAGGCGAGACCGATTCCGCTGGTCAGCCCGTCGTGCACGTAGGGCGCGTCGTTGTGGGTCACGGCGAGGCCGACGACCGCCAGCACGGCGAGGACGCCGAGGCTGCACCAGGCCCGCAGCCGGAAGTAGCCGACGAGGTCGGGGGCATCGAAGCGGCGGGCGTCGGCGGTCAGGAACACCGCCCCGAGGAAGGCGGTCGCGGCGACAGTGAGCAGCCCGGCGATCACGGAGGTCCCGTTGGCCCATGCGTGGGCGGTTGCGTTCGTGCCGGGAGCCACCTGGCCCGTGGCGATCCCCCCGATCGCCGCCCCGAGGAAGAAGGGCGTCAGGAGCGAGGAGACGGCGAAGACGGCGCCGTAGACCCTGCGCCGGGCGAGCCGCCGCGTCGGTTTGCGCAGCGCGAAGCCGGCTCCGCGCAGGACGAGTCCCACGGCCGCGAGCGCCAGGGGGAGCCACATGGCCGAGAAGACCGTCTCGAACAGGACCGGGAAACCGGTCCATGTGATGACCAGAACGAAGATGAGCCAGACGTTGTTGGTCTCCCACACCGGTTCCATGGCGTGGTCGATGAGCCACCGGGGGCGTTTGCCGCGTTCGGCGCCGCCGGCGACGAGGTCCCAGAATCCGGCGCCGTAGTCCGTGCCGCCGGCGCACGCGTAGGCGGCCACGGCGGCCAGCAGCACCCAGGCGACGACATCCTCGATCATTCGTCCCCACCCCTGTCCGTGCCCGCGGTCGTGGACAACGGGCGGGGCCCGTAGGGGGTGTCGCCCTCCAGGTCCTCGGCCAAGGCTCCGGCGAGGACGCCCTCGTCGGCCAGCCGCCACCGTCTGCTCATCTTCAGCAGGATGGCCAGGAAGGAGCCGAGGACGAGGACGTAGACGACCACGACGATGCCGAACATCGTCCACAGAGACGCGGCGCGGGTGCCCGTCACCGCCTCCGAGACCCGCATGTTCTGGTAGACGATCCAGGGCTGCCGGCCCACTTCGGTCGTGATCCAGCCGCACTCGACGGTCAGCAGGCAGGCGGCGCCCGCGACAGCGGCGCTCCGGAAGAACCAGCGCGACCTGGGCAGTTCACGGCGGCGCAGCCAGCACCAGCCGTACCAGAGCGCGAGCAGGATGAGCAGGCTCCCGATGGTCACCATGATGTCGAACGCCCAGTGGGCGATGGTGGCCTGGGTCGCCGTCGGGCGGTCGCTCGCGGGAACCGATGTCAGTCCGGTCACCTTGGTGTCCGGGCTGAACCCGGCGAGGATCGAGTCCAGTTGGGGGATCTTGATCCCGCCGGAGATCGACCCGTCGGGATGCAGCCGCCCGAACATGTACTCCGGCACGTGGGTGTCGGTGTTCCAGACGATTTCGGTGGCCGCGAACTTCACCGGCTGCTTGTGGAAGACGGAGCGGGCGATGGCGTCCCCGAGCATGAACTGCACGGGGGTGAGGATCGCGGCGACGGTGAACGGCACGGTGAAGCCGAGCCGGTGGTAGCGGTCCCGGCGGCCCCGCAGCAGACCGACCGCGTACACCCCGGCGACGACATACCCGGCGGTCAGGACCACGCCGACCACGAAGTGCCAGTACTCGGGGCCGAACATCGGGGTGAAGACCGCCTGCCGCACATTGACGTTCACGGGCTTGCCGGACGCGTCGAGCGTGAAGCCGCGGGGCGTGTTCATCCAGGCGTTCGCGGCCACGATGCCGAACGCCCCCATCAGGGCGGTCAGCGGCAGGGGCAGTGCGAGCCAGAAGTGCGTCCACGGCTTGAGCCGGCGCCAGCCGTAGAGATAGATGGCGATGAGGATCGCTTCGAGGAAGAACGCCCATGCCTCGATCCCGAAGCCGAGGCCGAAGACATCGCCCCACCGGCCCATCATCCCCGGCCACAGCAGACCGAATTCGAAGGAGAGCACGGTGCCCGTCACGATGCCGATGGCGAACTGGACGGCCATGACCGCCGACCAGCGCCGCGCGAGCAGCAGGGCGACGGCATCGCCCTTGCGCAGCCCGCGGTAGTGCATCAGGAGGGTGATGGCGGGCAGGGCCACGCCGAAGGGCACGAGCAGGATGTGGGAGGCCAGGGTGAAGGCCATCAGCTCCCGGGCGGGCAGCAGTTGTGGTGGGCCTTCTGCCAGAAAGTGGTCGATCACGCTGTTCACATGGGCCTCGGCGGCTCGTACCGGACGGCTTCGAAGGAGCGGGCTTCAGCCACCGGTGGCGAAACCGGGGAACAGCGTCATTCCGCCGTCCACGTAGATCGTGGTCCCCACGACATAGTCGAAGAGGTCGGATGCCAGCGCGGCCACCACGTTCGCGATGTCGTCCGGGTCGCCTACGCGGCGGTAGGGGACGAGCCGGAGCAGCTCGGCCTCGGCCTCGGGGGTGTCCCAGGCGCTGCGGTTGATGGGCGTGCGAATCGCTCCCGGAGCAACGGCGTTGACCCGGATCCGGTAAGGCGCGAGCTCCTGCGCGAGGGTCGCCATGAGCATCTGCACCCCGCCTTTGGACGCCGCGTAGTTCACGTGGCCCGACCAGGGGATGATCTGGTGGACCGAACTCATGCAGATGATTTTCCCGGCGGAACGGGAGACCTCCGGGACGACACCCCGCCGCAGGAATTCCTTGGCCGCTTCGCGGGCGCACAGGAATTGGCCGGTCAGATTGACGTCCAGTACCTTGTGCCACTGCTCCATGGTCATATCGGTGAGGGGGGCATCGCGCTGGAGCCCCGCATTCGCCACCATGACGTCGATGGTCCCGAATTCCTGGACCATTCGGGAGACCATGTCGGTGACCTGGTCCTCCTGCGACACGTCCGCCTCGTGTGCGTAGGCGCGGACGCCGAAGCCCTCGATTTCGCGCACGACCTCTTCCGCGGCGTCCCGCCCGGCCACGTAGTTCACCACCACATCGGCGCCCGCTCGCCCCAAGCCGATCGCGGTGGCCTTGCCGATGCCGGAATTCGCCCCTGTCACGAGAGCCTTCTGCCCCTTGAGGACCTGGGGGGCCGGGGGCAGGTGGCTTTCGGTGCCGCTGGTTTCCACGCGTGTCTCCCTGTGGGTGCTGCCGCGGATATTCGGAGGAATCCGCCCCACAACGAAAGCACTGATGGGTCCCTACGGCCTGGTGGCGCGTCGCCTGTCAGCCGGTCGTGGTGCTGTCCCGGGCTGAACGGACCAACACCCACCTGCCGGGTTGCCGGGGACGGTGCGTTCGGCTAGCCGGTGGTGCTGGAGTCCCGGCTGGTTCCGACGCACAGTGCCCAGATGACGAAGGCATCCACGGCGATCAGCACGCTGGCCCACACGGGGGAGTACGGCAGCCACATGAAGTTGGCGATCATCGACAGGCCTGCCAGGGCGATACCGACCACGCGTGCCCACATGAGTCCACTGAAGACCGCGATGCCCGCCAGGACGACCAGGACGCCGAGGAGCATGTGGATCCAGCCCCAGCTCGTCAGGTCGAAGCTGTAAGTGTAGTTGCGGGTGGTGACGAAGACGTCGTCCTCGGCAATGGCGGCGATTCCTTCGAATATCGCCATCGCTCCGCCGAAGATCATCATGACCCCGGCGAAGGCGGTCCAGCCGGTCGCCCACACTCGTGCGCCGCTTCCGGTTTCGTGTTGGTGCATACCACTTGTCGTCATTTCGAGCTCCTACCGCGTAGGCCTCGCCACTGACCTGGGACCGGTCGGTGGCCCACGATTCAGCTTGCCACGAGAGTGGCCGACCGGCAGAACTCAGGGATTTCCGCAGGGCAGCACCGAGGTCGGTGTGCGGGGGAATTCATACGGTGCTCCAATAGAAGTATCCGGTGCGCCGAGAATTGCGCGTCGGCCAGGGGAGTTGTCTATTTCCCAGCCTTTCGCGAGAAAAGGAAACTGCCGTGCCAGGTCTCCTCCGCGGGGTCGCCCGCACCGCCGTAGTGGCCGGTACGGCGACCGCCGTATCGGGCCGTGTGTCACGCCGCCAGCAAGGGCGATGGGCCCAGCAGGAAGCTCAAGAGGCCGCGCCGCCGGCCCCCGCCCAGCAGGCCCCCGCGCCGCCGGCCGACGACATGAGCAGCAAGATCGAGCAGCTGAAGCAACTCGGGGAGCTCAAGAACCAAGGAGTCCTCACCGAGGCCGAATTCGAGGAGCAGAAGCACAGGATCCTCGGCTGAGCGATCACTCCTCATCCTGCTGACCGTCCCGGTCAGCCCACCCGGTGGCCGTTCTCCAGCTCCGCCGTCCCCGAGCTCTCCGCGAGGACGTCGAGCCCGGCAAGGACGCGCCGGCCCAGGGCGCCCGGCAGATACTCGGCGAGTTCCTCGCGCGGCACCAGCCGCCAGGACAGCAGCTCCTCCTCCTGGAGGCGGATCGACTTGAGGTCGTCCTCGGCGAGGACCCCGCCGTCGTAGAGGTAGGCGACCACCGGCGGCCGCGCCGCGCCGTGCACCCAGTCGACCGCGAGGAGCCGTCCGAGTTCCACGTCGAGGCCGATCTCCTCGGCCGTCTCGCGCCGGGCGCCCTGGCGCGGGGTCTCCCCGTCGTCCGACTCGACGGTGCCGCCCGGAAGGGCCCAGCCCTCACGGTAGTTCGGCTCGACGAGCAGCACACGGCCTTCGGCGTCGCGGAAGAGGGCGGCGGCCCCGGCGAGGACGCGGGGCAGGCCGGCGATGTACGTGGCGAAGTCTGGAGTGGTCATCCGCGAAGCGTAACGAAGCGGTCATCCACCGTGGGTGACGAGGCCGCGCAGCCGTTCCTCGGACTCGCTGCCCGGCTCGGCGAAGTGGCAGATCAGGCTGAGGCGGGGTGCCTCCTCCAACGCCAGCCGTACGTACGACACTTCGAGGTCGCCGACCTCCGGGTGCCGGTAGCGGCGTACCGAGGAACGGAACTCCACGACGTCGTGGGTCTCCCAGACCTCCGCGAAGTAGGGGCTGGTTTCGAGGAGTTCGGCGACCAGTTCGGAGAAGCGCGGGTTGTCGAGTTCGTACGCCGCCTGCTGGCGCAGCAGCCCGGCCATCCAGCGGGCCTCCCGCTCCCACTCCGGCATCAGAGCGCGGATCTCCGGTACGCGGAACAGCATCCAGGCGCTGTTGAGTTCGTGGCGCGGGCGGTCCAGCAGGGCCGTGCCGAGGATGCTCTCCTGCGCGGGGTTCCACGCGAGGATGTCGAAGCAGCGGTCGATGACGAACGCCGGGTTGGGCATGAGCTTGGCCAGGAAGGTGCGGACGGTGTCCGGGACCTCCAGCGAGCGCTCGGCGGGCTCGGGTGCAGGAAGGCCCGCCAGCCGGAAGAGATGGGACCGCTCCACCTCGTCGAGCTGGAGGACGCGGGCCAGGGCCAGCAGGATCTGCGGGGAGACATTGATGGCACGGCCCTGTTCGAGCCAGGTGTACCAGGTCAGGCTCACACCGGAGAGCAGGGACACCTCCTCGCGGCGCAGCCCGGGGGTACGGCGACGGCCGCCCTGCGGCAGCCCGGTTCCCGCGGGGTCGGCGCGCTCCCGGCGGGAGCGCAGGAACGCCGCGAGGGCCTTGCGGCCGTGATCGTGCGGTGCGGCGGCGAGCGCCTTGCGGTGGTGGTCGCCGGTGCCTGGTTCTGATCCTGGTGTCGCTGCCACCAGTAAATTCTGCACTCTTCAACGGGGCCGCTGCCTGGCGGAGGGTGGGCGGGAAAGCGAACTCCCTGGTGAAAGGCGGCCCTTGTGGCTGAGCTGACCCCTCCCCGAACCGTTCTGATCACCGGCGCCACCGGCGGTGTGGGCGGCGCCCTCGCGCGCAGGCTGAGCGCCGACGGCTGGATCGTGTACGCGGCCCATCGCAAGCCCGCGGATGCCGGACCCCTGCGCGACGCCGGGCTGACCCCCGTCCTCCTCGATGTGACCGACGAGGAGTCCGTCGCCGCCGCCGCGGACGTCGTCGGCCCGCGTCTCGACGGTCTGGTGAACAGCGCGGGCATCATGGGGCAAGGCCCTGTCGAGCTGGTGCCGGCCGAGGCCTGGCGCCGCCAGTTCGAGATCAACGTGATCGGTCAGGCGGCGGTGATCCGCGCCTTCCTGCCCGCCCTGCGCGCGGCCGGCGGCCGGATCGTGAACCTCGGTGCCGTGTCCGCCCGCGTCGCACCGCCCTTCTTCGGGCCGATCGCCGCCTCCAAGGCCGCCCTCGCGGCGCTCACCCAGGCCCTGCGGATGGAACTGCGCCACCAGGGAGTCAAGGTCTCCCTGGTCGAGCCCGGCGCCATGGACACCGCCATCTTCGGCACGGCGGACAAGGCGGGCGCCGACATGGGCTGGGCGGGCTCACCCCAGACCCAGCACCGCTACGCGGGCGCCCTGGACGCCGTACAGGCCGCTGCGGCCCGCCAGCCCCTGGGACCGGTCGCCCCGGCCGTCAACGCCGTCGTACGCGCCCTGACCGCGCGCCGCCCCGGCACCCTCTACACCACCGGACGCGACGGACGGGCCCTCGCCCTGCTGCGCTTCCTCCCGGACGGGCTGCGCGACCGCCTGATGCTGCGAGCGATGGGGGTGACGGCCGAGGTGTTCAGGACGAGCACGGCCGCGACAGTGGGCTAGGCCTCCTCGGCCCCCACCAGTGCGACCGTACGCGACGCCAGCTCGCTGATCCGCACCCCGTCGAAGCCGAACACCGCACTGCGGACGGTGTCCTCCAGCGGGTCCTTCCACTGGGAGGGGATCGCCTCGGCCCCGCACAGGACGCCCGCGACGGAGCCCGCGGTCGCCCCGTTCGAATCGGTGTCCAGGCCGCCGCGGACGGTCAGCGTGATGGTGCGGGTGAAGTCGCCGTCGCCGTACAGAAGCCCGGCGGTGAGGACGGCGGCGTTCGGGATGGTGTGGATCCAGCCGAGCCCGGCCGTCTCCTCGGCCACGGTGCTGAGTGTGTCCTCCCAGGTCATCCGGGTCTCGTGGAGCGTGAGCACCCGGCGCACGGTGCGGGCGAGGCGGCAGCTCGCCGGGATCACCGTCAGTGCGGTGTCCAGCGCGTGCCGCACGGTCGGCGCGGTGAACGCCGCCGAGATCAGCGCCGCCGCCCACATCGCGCCGTACACGCCGTTGCCGGTGTGTGAGAGGACGGCGTCCCGGCGGGCGAGGGAGGCCGCGCGGCGCGGCAGCCCCGGGCAGGTCCAGCCGTAGACGTCGGCGCGGATGAGCGCGCCGATCCACTCCTGGTAGGGATTCTCGTACGTCGCTGTCAGCGGCGGTTTCAGCCCGTTGGCGAGGTTGCGGTACGCGGCCCGCTCCGCCGTGAACGTCTGGAGATACGGCAGCCGCAGCAGCCACAGGTCACCGACCTGCTCCGTGCTGAAGGAGAAGCCGTGGGTCTCCAGCAGGTCGAGCCCGAGAATGGCGTAGTCGACGTCGTCGTCCCGGCAGCTGCCGTGGATGCGGCCGCGCACGCAACTCCGCCACTCGGGCCGCAGCTCGAACTCTTCGCCGCCGCCGTCGCCCGAGGGCTCGGGGAGGTAGTCGGTGAGCGGCAGGGCCGCGGCCTGCCGCAGATAACGGTCGATCCGATCCCGCGTCCAGTGGTCGCCCTGCTCGACCGGTTTGCCGAGCATGTTGCCCGCGATCCGGCCCAGCCAGCCCCCGAGGATGCGGTCGGCGAGCTCAGTGCCCACAGGGGTCATAGCTCCGGTTTACCCAATTCCGGGCGGGCAAGCGCGGTAATCCGGCAGCCGGGCGATTCCGGGGGCCACATGGTTCCGGGGGCTGGGCGGGGCATGACGGCGGGGGCTTCCTCCGGTTAAGGTCACAGCGGCGCGACTGCCTTGACTTGAGCAAGGCCCGGAAAGCAAGGGGAATGCAAGGTGGCGGACGCTGCTGTGAATCGGACTCCGCGTGTGCTCATCGCCGCGGACAAGTTCAAGGGATCGCTGACGGCCGTGCAGGTCGCCGAGCGCGTGACGGCCGGACTGCGCCGGGTCGCGCCGCGCGTCGAGGTCGAGGCTCTGCCTGTGGCCGACGGCGGTGACGGCACCGTCGACGCGGCGGTCGCGGCCGGTTTCGAGCGGCGTGAGGTGCGGGTCGCCGGGCCGCTGGGCGACGAGGTCACGGCCGCGTACGCGCTGCGCGGTGACACCGCGGTCGTGGAGATGGCCGAGGCGAGCGGGTTGCAGCGGCTGCCCGCCGGGGTCTTCGCACCGCTCACGTCGTCGACGTACGGCTCCGGGGAGCTGTTGCGGGCCGCGCTGGACGCCGGTGCGCGCACGATCGTGTTCGGCGTCGGTGGCAGTGCCACGACGGACGGCGGTGCGGGCATGCTGTCCGCGCTCGGCGCGCGCTTCCTGGACGCGGACGGCGAGCCGGTGGCTCCCGGCGGTGCCGCGCTGCGTGACGTCGTGACCGCCGACCTGTCCGGTCTGGACGCCCGGCTCTCCTCGATCGACTTCGTCCTCGCCAGCGACGTGGACAACCCTCTGACGGGCCCCAAGGGCGCCCCCGCCGTCTACGGCCCCCAGAAGGGCGCGAGCCCCGACGACGTGGCCACCCTGGACGCGGCGCTCGCCCACTTCGCCACCGTTCTGGAGAAGGCCATCGGGCCCAAGGCCGCCGAGTACGCGGCGGCGCCCGGGGCCGGGGCCGCGGGCGGTATCGGATACGGGGCCCTTGTGCTGGGCGCCCGCTTCCGGCCCGGTATCGAGGTCATGCTCGACGTCCTCGGCTTTGCGCCCGCGCTGGAACGCGCCACGTTGGTGATCACCGGCGAGGGTTCCCTCGACGAGCAGACCCTTCATGGCAAGGCTCCCGCCGGTGTCGCCGCCGCCGCCCGTGCGGCCGACAAGGAGGTCGTCGCCGTCTGCGGCCGCCTCGCCCTCCGCCCTGCGGCGCTCGGCAAGGCCGGCATCCGTCGCGCCTACCCACTGACCGACGTCGAGCCCGACGTCGCGAAGTGCATCGCCGACGCCGGCCCGATCCTGGAACGCGTCGCGGAAAACATCGCCCGGGACTTCTTGACCACGTAGCCGCGCTGACGGGGGCTTTTTCGCCCCCGCCGCCCCTACCCGTCCCATCCTCCAGGGGCTCCGCCCCCAGACCCCCGCTAAAAGATTGCGCAGTTCCCCGCGCCCCTTTTAGGGGCGCGGGGAACTGCGCAATCTTTTGGACCAGCCCCCACCCACCCGCACCCAAAGAACCCACCCCGCGGTCGAAGGGGAACCCGAAGGGCCCCGAACCTCGTAGGTTCGGGGCCCTTCGGTCACACACAACGGCTCGGCTCCCGCTACGGCAGCTGCGCCGCCCGAGCTTCCCGCCGGTTGTCCCGGAAGTTGTTCACCCTCCGAGCCGTGGCGAAGAGGGGAATCACCGCACCCATGACGAGCTGCAGCGCGCAACCGGTCTGAAGGAGCAGCTGGCCGCTCGGGGCGTCGAAGGCCCAGGCCGCCAGAAGCCCCATGCTGAGCACGATCCAGGACAGCATCGCCACCGCGAGGCGCCCCCGCGGCTTCGGGTACTCGACCCGGCTCACCATCAGCCACGCGGTACCGATGATCGCCATGAGCGTGGCGACGAACGGCAGCTCCAGCAGCACGATGGAGACGACGGTCAGCGCACCGAACGGCGAGGGCATGCCCTGGAACGTGCCGTCCTTGACCGTGACGCAGGAGAACCGCGCCAGGCGGAGTACGACCGCCAGCAGGACCACGATGGCCCCCACCGCCGCCACCCGCTGGTGCGCGTCGTCGGCGACCATGCCGTAGACCAGGACGAAGTACGCCGGGGCGAGACCGAAGCTGATCAGGTCCGACAGGTTGTCCAGCTCGGCGCCCATGGGGGAGGAGCGCAGCTTGCGGGCGACCAGACCGTCGAAGAGGTCGAAGACCGCCGCGCAGAGCATGAGGATGACGGCCGTGGCCGCGCTGTGGCGGGCCATGCCCGTCGACTCGTCGTTGCCCGTCAGGTGCGGGATCAGGATGCCGGTGGTGGTGAAGTACACCGCCATGAAGCCGCACGTGGCGTTACCGAGCGTGAGGGTGTCCGCTATTGAGAGGCGGAGCGAGAGGGGCATCTCCGCCTCGTCGTCCACCTCGTCTGCCTCCGGCACCCAGCCTGCCTGTGTCTCGGGATCAATCACGGTCAATTCGAGTCACCCCAGCCACGGTCTTCTGACCGACCTCCACATCGACCTCGACACCCTCGGGGAGGTAGATGTCGACGCGCGAGCCGAAGCGGATCAGACCGATCCGGTCGCCCTGCTCGACCTTCGTACCCTGAGGGATATAAGGAACGATACGACGGGCGACCGCGCCGGCGATCTGGATCATCTCGATGTCACCGAGCTCGGTGTCGAAGTGCCAGACGACGCGTTCGTTGTTCTCGCTCTCCTTGTTGAACGCCGGAACGAACCCACCGGGGATGTGCTCGACCGACGTCACCGTGCCGGAGAGCGGCGCGCGGTTGACGTGGACGTTGAGCGGGCTCATGAAGATCGCGACGCGGGTGCGTCCGTCCTTCCACGGCATGATGCTCTGCACCACACCGTCGGCGGGCGAGATGACCCGGCCCTGGGCGATCTCGCGCTCGGGGTCGCGGAAGAACCACAGCATGCCCGCCGCCAGCGCGGTGGCGGGTACGGCCACGGCCTTGGCGGCGCCGGAGCGGCGCGCCTTGACCAGGCTGAGTGCTGCGGTGGCAACGGTCGGGAGAAGCCACGGCGATGCTCCGCGCGCGAGGCGGACCCGGCCGCGTGGTGCAGAGGTTTGGCTGTGGGGCATGGATGACCTTCGTAGCGGATGATGCCGCGCTGTAACGGGGGACGGCGGCTTTCCCGGGATCGTACCGGTCGCGGGCCGCAACTGGGCAAGCCAGGAAGCCGAGTCGGCGGCCGAAGAGTGTTGACGGGGTGTGATCTTCTTCTCGAAGAAAACACCCCGAACCCGGACATCTAGCCCTGGAGTCGATACTCTTCGAGCAACCTGCGCCCGATGATCATTTTCTGGATTTCAGCGGTTCCTTCACCGATCAGCAGCATCGGGGCCTCGCGGTAGAGGCGCTCGATCTCGTACTCCTTGGAGAAGCCGTAGCCGCCGTGGATCCGGAAAGCATCCTCCACGACTTCCTTGCAGTACTCGGAGGCGAGGTACTTCGCCATCCCTGCTTCGAGGTCGTTTCGTTCCCCAGAGTCCTTTTTGCGTGCCGCGTTCACCATCATGGCATGGGCCGCCTCGACCTTGGTAGCCATCTCGGCCAGCTTGAACTGGATGGCCTGGTGCTGGGCGATCGGCTTGCCGAAAGTGTGACGCTGCTGGGCATAGGAGACGCCGAGCTCAAATGCACGCTGTGCGACGCCGCAGCCACGTGCCGCCACATTCACGCGGCCGACCTCGACTCCGTCCATCATTTGGTAAAACCCACGGCCCGTGGTCCCGCCGAGCACACGATTGGCCGGAATGCGCAGTCCGTCCATGATGAGTTCGGTCGTGTCGACGCCCTTGTAACCCATCTTGTCGATCTTCCCGGGAATGGTGAGGCCGGGGCGGACCTCTCCGAAGCCGGGCTCCTTCTCGACCAGGAAGGTCGTCATCGACTTGTGGGGCGCCGTGCCCTCCGGGTGACCTTCGTCACTCCGGACGAGGACGGCCACCAGGGTCGACGAGCCGCCGTTCGTCAGCCACATCTTCTGACCGTTCAGGACGTACTCGTCGCCGTCCTTGACCGCCTTCGACGTGATCGCCGACACATCCGAGCCAAGACCCGGCTCCGACATGGAGAACGCGCCGCGCACCTCACCGAGCGCCATGCGCGGCAGGAAGTAGTCCTTCTGCTCCTGCGTGCCGTGCTGCTTGAGCATGTACGCCACGATGAAGTGGGTGTTGATGATGCCGGAGACCGACATCCAGCCGCGGGCGATTTCCTCCACGCACAGCGCGTAGGTGAGGAGCGACTCGCCCAGGCCCCCGTACTCCTCGGGGATCATCAGGCCGAAGAGGCCCAACTCCTTCAGCCCGTCGACGATCTGCTGCGGGTACTCGTCGCGGTGCTCCAGCTCGGTGGCGACCGGGATGATCTCCTTGTCCACGAAGTCGCGGACGGTGGAGAGGATCTCCTGCTGGATGTCGGTCAGACCGGCGGTCTGGGCGAGTCGCGCCATGGCTACTTCTCCTGCTCCTTGAGCTGGGGGCGGCCGGGCTGCTCGCCGCCGCGCTCCTTGATGTACGTCTCGGTGGGGACCATCACCTTGCGGCGGAACACGCAGACCAGCGTGCCGTCCTGCTTGTAGCCCTTGGTCTCGACGTAGACGATGCCGCGGTCGTTCTTCGACTTCGACGGCGTCTTGTCGAGGACCGTCGTCTCGCCGTAGATCGTGTCGCCGTGGAAGGTCGGCGCCACGTGACGCAGCGACTCGATCTCCAGGTTGGCGATCGCCTTGCCCGATACGTCCGGCACGGACATGCCCAGCAGCAGCGAGTAGATGTAGTTCCCGACTACGACGTTCTTGCCGAAGTCCGTCGTGTTCTCCGCATAGTTGGTGTCCATGTGGAGCGGGTGGTGGTTCATCGTCAGGAGACAGAAGAGGTGGTCGTCGTACTCCGTGACCGTTTTTCCGGGCCAGTGCTTGTAGACCGCGCCGACCTCGAACTCCTCGTAGGTGCGTCCGAACTGCATGGTGCTCAGGCCTCCGGGGCTTCGAACTTGCTGGTGCGCTGCATGCCGGCGGCCCGGCCCTTGCCCGAGATGACGAGCGCCATCTTGCGGCTGGCCTCGTCGATCATCTCGTCGCCGAGCATCGCGGAGCCCTTCTTGCCGCCCGCCTCGGACGTGCAGTAGTCGTACGCGTCCAGGATCAGCTCGGCGTGGTCGAAGTCCTCCTGGGAGGGCGAGAAGATCTCGTTGGCCGCGGCGACCTGGTCCGGGTGCAGCACCCACTTGCCGTCGAAACCGAGGGCGGCGGCACGCCGCGCGACCTCGCGGTAGCCCTCCTGGTTGCGGATCTGGAGGTAGGGGCCGTCGATCGCCTGGAGGTTGTTGGCGCGGGCGGCCATCAGGATCTTCATCAGGATGTAGTGGTAGGCGTCCGCCGGGTAACCGGGCGGCTGCTCGCCCACGACCAGCGACTTCATGTTGATCGACGCCATGAAGTCGGCCGGGCCGAAGATGATCGTCTCGACACGCTGGGAAGCCGTGGCGATCTCGTTGACGTTGTTCAGACCCTGGGCGTTCTCGATCTGCGCCTCGATGCCGATCTTGCCGACCTCGAAGCCCATCGTCTTCTCGATCTGGGTCAGCAGCAGGTCGAGCGCCACGACCTGCTGGGCGTCCTGGACCTTCGGCAGCATGATGCAGTCGAGGTTCTGGCCCGCGCCCTCGACCACGGTCACGACATCGCGGTACGTCCACTCGGTCGTCCAGTCGTTGACGCGCACGACCCGCGTCTTGCCGGTCCAGTCGCCCTCGTTGAGGAACTTGACGATCGTGTGCCGCGCCTCGGGCTTGGCGAGCGGGGCGCACGCGTCCTCCAGGTCGAGGAAGACCTGGTCCGCGGGGAGGCCCTGGGCCTTCTCCAGGAAGCGGGGGTTGCTTCCCGGCACCGCGAGACAGGAGCGTCGCGGGCGAAGCCGGTTCACGGGGGCGGGCGTGGTCATGCGGGGACCTCCAGGGGGTCGAGCTTGTTCGCTTTCCGGATCTCGTCGACGATACGGCCGATGATTCCGGTGATGTCGAAGTCCTTCGGGGTGAAGACCGCGGCCACTCCCGCGGCCCGCAGCTGTTCGGCGTCGGCGTTCGGGATGATCCCGCCCGCGATCACCGGTATGTCGGCGGCGCCGGCCTCGCGCAGCCTGTCCAGCACGTCCGGCACCAACTGGGCGTGCGAGCCGGACAGGATGGACAGACCGACACCGTGCACGTCCTCGGCGACGGCCGCGGCCACGATCTCCTCGGGCGTCAGCCGGATGCCCTGGTAGACCACCTCGAACCCGGCGTCGCGGGCCCGCACGGCGATCTGCTCGGCGCCGTTGGAGTGCCCGTCCAGGCCCGGCTTGCCCACCAGGAAGCGGAGCTTGCCGACGCCGAGGTCCTTCGCGGTCCGCGCCACCTTTTCGCGGACGAGCGCGAGCGCGGTGCCCTCCTCGGCGGTGACCGCGACGGGCGCGGACGAGACGCCGGTGGGGGCGCGGAACTCGCCGAACACCTCGCGCAGCGCCCCGGACCACTCGCCGGTCGTGACGCCGGCGCGGGCGCACTCCAGGGTGGCCTCCATGAGGTTGTCGGTGCCCTTGGCGGCCTCCTTCAGCCGCTCCAGCGCCTTGCACGGGCGCGGGTGGTTGAAGGGCGGCTGGTAGCGGGTGTCGCGCCAGTGCTGGAGCGCGGAGATGACCCGGGCCTCGACCGCCGGGTCGACCGTCTGGATCGCCGCGTCCAGGTCGGCCGTGAGCGGGTTCGGCTCGGTCGACTCGAAGATGTTGACGCCGACGATCTTCTCCTGCCCGGACTCGATACGGGCGCGGCGCTCGGCGTGCGAGGAGACGAGCTGCGACTTCAGGTAGCCCGACTCGACGGCGGCCATCGCGCCGCCCATCTCCTGGATGCGGTCGATCTCGGCCAGCGACTCCTCCACCAGGGAAGCGACCTTGGCCTCGATGACGTGCGAGCCCTCGAAGATGTCCGCGTACTCCAGCAGATCGCTCTCGTACGCGAGCACCTGCTGCATACGCAGCGACCACTGCTGGTCCCAGGGCCGGGGCAGGCCCAGCGCCTCGTTCCAGGCGGGCAGCTGCACGGCACGCGCGCGTGCGTCCTTCGAGAGGGTCACGGCCAGCATCTCGAGGACGATCCGCTGGATGTTGTTCTCCGGCTGCGCCTCGGTCAGACCGAGGGAGTTGACCTGGACGCCGTACCGGAAGCGTCGCTGCTTGGGGTCCTCGATGCCGTACCGCTCGCGCGTGATCTTGTCCCAGATCCGCCCGAACGCCCGCATCTTGCACATCTCCTCGATGAAGCGGACGCCCGCGTTCACGAAGAAGGAGATACGGGCGACGACTTCACCCTTGCGGTCCTCGGCGATCTGCCCGGACGCGAACACCGCGTCCAGGACGGCGATCGCGGTGGACATCGCGTACGCGACCTCCTGGACCGGGGTGGCTCCCGCCTCCTGCAGGTGGTAGCTGCAGATGTTGATCGGGTTCCACTTGGGGATGTGGTTCACCGTGTACGTGATCATGTCCGTCGTCAGACGGAGCGAGGGACCCGGCGGGAAGACATGCGTCCCCCGCGACAGGTACTCCTTCACGATGTCGTTCTGGGTCGTCCCCTGGAGCTTGGTGATGTCCGCACCCTGCTCCTCGGCGACAACCTGATAGAGCGCCAGCAGCCACATGGCGGTGGCGTTGATCGTCATCGAGGTGTTCATCTGCTCCAGGGGGATGTCCTGGAACAGGCGGCGCATGTCACCGAGGTGCGACACCGGCACGCCGACCCGGCCGACCTCGCCGCGGGCGAGGATGTGGTCGGGGTCGTAGCCGGTCTGCGTCGGCAGGTCGAACGCGACCGACAGGCCGGTCTGCCCCTTGGCGAGGTTGCGCCGGTACAACTCGTTGGACGCCTCTGCGGTGGAGTGACCGGCGTACGTGCGCATGAGCCACGGCCGGTCCTTCTGGCGCTCAGTCATCTAGGGGACCTCAGATGTTCCGGAAGCGGTTGATGGCGTCGATGTGCTGGGCGCGCTTCTCCTCGTCGCGCACGCCCAGGCCCTCGCGGGGCGCCAGCGCGAGCACGCCGACCTTGCCCTGGTGGAGGTTGCGGTGCACGTCGTACGCGGCCTGCCCGGTGTCCTCCAGGGAGTACACCTTGGAGAGCGTCGGGTGGATCTTGCCCTTGGCGACCAGCCGGTTGGCCTCCCAGGCCTCGCGGTAGTTGGCGAAGTGCGAGCCCACGATCTTCTTCAGAGACATCCACAGGTAGCGGTTGTCGTACTCGTGGTTGTAGCCCGAGGTCGAGGCACAGGTGACGATGGTGCCGCCCTTGCGGGTGACGTACACGGAGGCGCCGAAGGTCTCGCGGCCCGGGTGCTCGAAGACGATGTCCACGTCCTCGCCGTCCGTCAGCTCACGGATGCGCTTGCCGAAGCGCTTCCACTCCTTCGGGTCCTGGGTGTGCTCGTCCTTCCAGAACTTGTAGCCCTCGGCGCTGCGGTCGATGATCGCCTCGGCGCCCATCGCCCGGCAGATGTCCGCCTTCTGCTCGCTGGAGACGACACAGATGGGGTTGGCGCCACCGGCGAGCGCGAACTGCGTGGCGTACGAGCCGAGGCCACCGCTCGCGCCCCAGATGAGGACGTTGTCGCCCTGCTTCATGCCGGCGCCGTTGCGGGAGACCAGCTGCCGGTACGCGGTGGAGTTGACCAGACCCGGAGCGGCGGCCTCCTCCCAGCTCAGGTGGTCCGGCTTCGGCATCAGCTGGTTGGACTTGACGAGGGCTATCTCGGCGAGACCGCCGAAGTTCGTCTCGAAGCCCCAGATGCGCTGCTCGGGGTCGAGCATGGTGTCGTTGTGGCCGTCGGAGGACTCCAGCTCGACGGACAGACAGTGCGCGACGACCTCGTCACCGGGCTTCCAGGCGTTGACGCCCGGGCCGGTGCGCAGGACGACGCCCGCGAGGTCGGAGCCGATGATGTGGTACGGCAGGTCGTGGCGCTTGGTGAGCTCGCTGAGCCTGCCGTAGCGCTCCAGGAAGCCGAACGTCGCCATCGGCTCGAAGATCGAGGTCCAGACCGAGTTGTAGTTGACGGAGGAGGCCATGACGGCCACCAGGGCCTCGCCCGGGCCGAGCTCCGGCACCGGCACGTCGTCCAGGTGGATCGACTTGCGGGGGTCCTTGTCGCGGGTGGCGAGCCCGGCGAACATCTCCGTCTCGTCCTTGTGCACGGTGATCGCGCGGTACGACTCGGGGAGCGGAAGAGCGGCGAAGTCGGCAGACGTGGCCGTCTGCGACTGAATCGCGTCCAGGATTTCCTTCACGGTGTTGCCTCCGGCGATGAGCGTCCGAGGGAAGACGCTGAGGGTTACGTCGGTGCTGCTGCTGGGTGTGAGGGGTGTGCCGTCGGTTCGGCGGAGGTGGTGCTGTGGCAGCGCTTGGTTGGCGCAGGAGGTTGCCTGTGACGCAGGCGTCCGGGCGCGCTCGCCATTGGCTTGCGGGGACAGCCGGCGTACGAAAGGTCTCTGCACGCCGGCCGCCCGGACACCTTCAACGTATGGCACGGCGTGTCACCGTGCAAGGCACGGAGTGCCAGAAGTTGCGCTCAGGTGAAATCTTTACGTAACACGTGAGCGATGATCGATCAGAGCGCGCGATGATCGATCGAATGCGGGGCGCAAAAACGCCGGACGTGCTCAAAATGAGCCCGTCCGGCGATTGAGGAAAAGCGGCGGAGCCGCGGTTCTGTGAGAGAAGTCGCTACGACCGTTCCCTGAGCGCCTGCTCGATGGTGGCCATCACCTGATCCAGCGGGGCATCGACCCGGGCCACGGTCACCAGCACGTCCCCCTCCGTGAAGGAGGAGGCCGACGCCGACCGGGGTGGGGTCTCCCGTCCCGCACCGATCCCGGTCCCGAACGTCTTCCGCACGATCGCGAAGGCGTGGTCCAGCTGGGTCTCGACATCGCCCTGCCCCCCGGCCCGCAGCCAGCGGCGCAGCACGTGGTTGTGCGCCGTGACCACGGCCGACGCGGCGACCTCCGCGAGCAGCGGATCGTCGTTGGCGTCGTCGTCGTGCGCGTGCTCGTCGAAGTGGCCCAGGAGATAGCGGGTGAAGAGCCGCTCGTAGCGGGCCACCGAGGCGATCTCGGCCTCCCGCAGCGTCGGCACCTCGCGCGTCAGCTTGTAGCGCGAGACGGAGATCTCGGGCCGGGCCGCGTACATCCTCATGACTTCCTTGATGCCACGGCACACCGTGTCGAGCGGGTGCTCGTGCGGCGGCGCCGCGTTGAGCACCGCCTCGGCCCGGATCAGGGTGTCGTCGTGGTCGGGGAAGATCGCCTCTTCCTTGGAGCGGAAGTGGCGGAAGAAGGTACGACGGGCAACCCCGGCCTGGGCTGCGATCTCGTCGACGGTGGTCGCCTCGTACCCCTTGGTCGCGAACAGCTCCATGGCCGCGGCCGCCAGCTCCCGGCGCATCTTGAGCCGTTGCGCGGCCGCGCGACTGCCCGCGGCACTTTCCGGTGCGTCGGGCGTAGCTGGTGTACGTGAGGACTTGGCGGGCTGGGACATGACCCGAACGTACTGCATGTGTGCAGGAGAGCGCGCATGTCCGGGGATCCCCCCGCCCTCCACGGGCGGGGGGCTTCCGGGCGGGCCGAGCAGTCCGCCCCAGTCGGCGCTGTCTCGCAGCCAGTCGCCCGGACGCTCAGCGCCGGGCATATTCGCGGAAGCCGCGGCCCGTCTTGCGGCCGAGGCAGCCCGCGGCCACCAGGTGCTCCAGGAGCGGCGCCGGGGCCAGGCCCGGGTCGCGGAACTCACGGTGCAGAACCTTCTCGATGGCCAGCGAGACGTCGAGCCCGACCACGTCCAGGAGCTCGAACGGGCCCATCGGGTACCCGCCGCCCAGCTTCATCGCCGCGTCGATGTCGTCCAGCGACGCGTAGTGCTCCTGCACCATCTTGATCGCGTTGTTCAGGTACGGGAACAGCAGCGCGTTCACGATGAAACCGGCCCGGTCGCCGCAGTCCACCGGGTGCTTGCGGATCTTCGCGCAGACCTCGCGCACGGTGGCGTGCACGTCGTCCTCGGTCAGCACGGTCCGCACGACCTCGACGAGCTTCATCGCCGGCGCCGGGTTGAAGAAGTGCATGCCGATCACGTCCTGCGGGCGCGAGGTGGCGCGGGCGCAGGCGACGACGGGCAGCGAGGAGGTGGTGGTGGCCAGGATCGCGCCGGGCTTGCAGACCTTGTCGAACGTGGCGAACAGCTGCTGCTTGATCTCCAGGTCCTCGGCGACCGCCTCCAGCGCCAGATCGACGTCGGCGAAGGCGTCGTACGAGCCCGCCGGGGTGATCCGCTCCAGCGTCTGCGCAGCCGCCTCGGCCGTCATCCGGCCCTTGTCGACGGAGCGCGAAAGCGACTTGCCGATACGGGCCTTGGCGGCCTGCGCCTTCTCCTCGCTGCGGGCGGCGAGGACGACCTCGTAACCCGCCTTCGCGAAGACCTCGGCGATACCGGACGCCATCGTGCCGGAGCCCGCGACGCCGACCGAGCGGATCGTGCGGCCCTCGACCAGCGCGGCGCCCTCCAGCGGCGTCAGCGCGTCCCGCACGACGGCGGCGCTGCCGGGAGCCTCGTACGAGTAGAAGCCGCGCCCCGACTTCCGGCCGGTCAGGCCCGCCTCGCTGAGCTGCTTGAGGATGGGCGCGGGAGCGTGCAGCCGGTCCTGGGACTCGGCGTACATGGCCTCCAGGACCGTACGTGCGGTGTCGACGCCGATCAGGTCGAGCAGCGCCAGCGGGCCCATCGGCAGTCCGCAGCCGAGCTTCATGGCGGCGTCGATGTCCTCACGGGAGGCGTACTTCGCCTCGTACATCGCGGCGGCCTGGTTGAGGTAGCCGAACAGCAGCCCGTCGGCGACGAATCCGGGACGGTCGCCGACCGCGACGGGCTCCTTGCCGAGCTCGATCGCCAGGTCCGTGACGGCGGCGACGGCCCCCGGCGCGGTCAGCACCGACGAGACGACCTCGACCAGCTTCATGGCCGGGGCCGGGTTGAAGAAGTGCAGGCCGAGCACGCGCTCGGGGTGGGCCGAGTCGGCGGCGAGGCGCGTCACGGACAGGGCGTTGGTGCCGGTCGCGAGGATCGTCTCGGGGCGCACGATGGTGTCGAGCGCCCGCAAGACCTGCTGCTTGATGTCGTACGACTCCGGGGTCACCTCGATGACCAGGTCGGCGTCGGCCGCGGCCTGCAGATCGGTGAACGTGCGGAAGCGGGCCAGGACGTCGGCGCGCTCCTGCTCGGTGCAGCGCCCGCGCTGCACACCGCGGGCGGTGGAGGCTTCGAGCGCCGTGACGGCCTGGGCGGCCGCGGCCTCGCTGATGTCGATGCCGATCACTTCGCGGCCGGCCCGGGCGAGGACCTCGGCGATGCCGGTGCCCATGGTGCCGAGGCCGACGACGGCGACGGTCTTGAGCTGGGACAGAGGGGTGTCGGACAGGGGAGTGGCCATCGCGGGACTCCAGAGAGAGGGTGACGACTGAGGAGCGCACCCGGGTACGCCAACGGGCGCACACAGTGCGGAGGATGCGGGTGTTGCCGGGCTGACGAGCGCACACGCCCGGTGCCGTCCGAGGGCGCCGAAGAACGGACGCCGCGCGGAACGGTGATGCCGACCGGCCCTGTCCCGGAGCCGTGTCGTACGCAGATACCTGAAGTACCGAACCGACTGCTCTCGCGGTGACTGCGTCACCAGGCCACCGCAAGTAAGAGGCGAGTGGGTAACTCGCTCGTCTGAGCTTAACCCGCCAGTAACGAGCGCGCCAGCCCCTGAGTTTGTGATGTACGTCCCGGCGCCTCACAGGTTTCTCTAGGCTCGCCGCCATGGACGAAGCGTTGCGATCACTCACGGAACGTGTACGGAGCGAGGCCGGGGGCTCGGCGGTGTACGAGCGGCTTGTGGCGGCCGAGGACCCCGAAGAGCTCGCGGCCTCGCTGACGGAGCCCGGACAGCCGCTGTGGGCCCGGGAGTTGGTCGCCTTCCGGCTCGGGGTCGCCGGCGACCGGCGGGCCTTCGAGGCGCTCGTCCTGCTGCTCAACCACCGCGACCCGCAGCGCTGCGCGTCCGCCGCCCACGCCCTGGCCCGGCTCGGCGACCCCCGTACGGCCCGCGCGGCGGCCGCGCTCGCCACCAACGAGCTGCGCGTCGCCTACGCGCTCCACCCGGTACGGCTCCTGGTCGAGCTGCGCGCCCCCGAGGCCGTGCCCGCGCTGATCACCACCCTGGAGCGCAGGCTGCGCCCGCACGACCCGTACCGCAGGGTCGCGCTCGCGTGCGTCGAGGGACTGGGAGCCCTGGGGGACGCACGCGCGAGACCTGTCCTGAACGAGGCGCTGGCGCATCCGGCACTCGCGGAGGCGGCCGTGCGTGCGCTGGCGTGGCTGCCCAAGGAGTAGGGCACGGCCAAGCTCGCCCGGCTACCGATGCGCCGGTCGCCAAGCATGCGTGGATGCGAAACCCCGGGCGCGGGTCAGCCGATGCCCACGCCGGTGAGCGCGCGCACGTACCGCACCTCGGGCACCGCGACCCCGTCCACCTCGAAGGGCTCTTCGGCACCGTCGGGACCGAAACCGGCCCGCTCGTAGAAGCGGCGGGCCGGGGTGTTCTCCTTGAGCACCCACAGCAGCATCCGCCCGTGCCCGGCCGCCGCACTCCGGGCGGCCGACTCGCTCAGCAGCGCGCGCCCCACGCCCTCTCCGACCCGGTCGGGACACACATAGATCGCGTACAACTCGACGTCCTCGGCGCGGACTTCGCCGTCCCGGTACGGCCCGTGGCAGGCCCAGCCGACCACCTCGCCGTCCTGCTCCGCGACCAGGTTCACCACGTCGCCGTCGCCCTGCTCGAAGCGCGCGCGTCGCCGTGTCTCGTCCTCGTCCACGCTGAGCGCGTCGAGGTAAGGCTGCGGTATCAGCCCCTTGTACGCGCTCTGCCAGCCCCGGACGCGGATCTCGGCCACGCGTCGGCAGTCGTCCAGGGTCATCTCACGGACACGGAGTCCGCTCACTCGCCGACCACCGCATACGCCTCGATCTCCATGAGGAACTCCGGGCGGACCAGCGCGGCGACCTGGACCGCGGACGCGGCCGGGAGGCGGTCGGCGGGTATGTGCGCGTCCCGGGCGGCGCGGACGGCCGGCATGTGAGCCATGTCCGTGACGAAGAAGGTGAGTTTGACGACGTCGTCGAACGTGGCCCCCGCGGCGGCGAGGCACCGGCGCAGGTTCTCGAAGACCTGGCGGGCCTGCGCGTCCGGGTCGCCCTCGCCGACGAGCTTGCCGTCCTCGTCCAGGGCGAGCTGGCCCGAGACCGCGACGAAGCGGCCCGTGCCCATGACGACGTGCGTGTACGCGGTCGCGGGGGCGACCCCGTCGGGGGCGGAAATGCGCGTCAGCTCACTCATGCGTCCATGGTGGACCATGGGTCTGACAACGCCCCCGACGGGCCGCCGCTCGGGGAGGGTTCAGCCCCGGAAGCCGAGCAGTCCGTGCAGCGCCGAGCCGCGCGAGGAGGTGGATGCCGCCTTGGTGCTCAGCGGCTCCGGGTCGGGCAGTGTCTCGCACACCGCGTCGATCTCGCCACCGCTGTGCGGCACCTTGCCGTCGGTCAGATAGGCCGCCAGGTACTTGTCCAGGCAGGTGTTCCCGCTCAGCGTGATGCCGTGGTTCCCGCCGCCCTGTTCGACGACCAGGCTGGAGCCGCGCAGCTGCTGATGGACGGTGACACCGCCTTCGTACGGGGTGGCCGCGTCGTTCGTGGCCTGGAACAGCAGTGTCGGCGGCAGGGCGTCGTTGGAGACGTCCACCGGCTGGAGCGATTCCGTCGGCCAGAAGGCGCACGGTGCATTGTACCAGGCGTTGTTCCAGGTCATCAGCGGCGCCTTGTCGTACACCGCCCAGTTGTCCGCGCGCCACCGGTTCCAGTCGTGCGACCAGGAGGTGTCACGGCACTGCACCGCGGTGTAGACGCTGTAGCCGTTGTCGCCCGAGGCGTCGACGGCGCCGAAGTTGTCGTACGCCTCGACGAGCGGGTCCGTGTTCTTGTCGTTCACATAGGCCGCGAACGCCTCGGCGAGGTAGGGCCAGTAGCCGTTGTAGTAGCCGCCGGGGATGTAGGTGTCCTCCAGTTCGGAGGCGCCCACCTTCTTCTGTGCGGGCTTCTTGGCGAGCGCCGCGCGCATCGCGTACCACTTGGTCTCGACCTTGGCCGGGTCGGTGCCGAGCTTGTACGTCGCGTTGTGCTTGGCGACCCAGGCCAGGAAGGCCAGGTGGCGGTCGTTGAAGGCGTAGTCCTGACCGATGTTGTCGTCGTACCAGACGCCGCTGGGGTCGACGATGGAGTCCAGGACCAGGCGGCGTACGCGGTTCGGATAGAGCCTCGCGTACACGGCGCCGAGGTAGGTGCCGTACGAGTACCCGAAGTAGTTGATCTTCTCGGCGCCGAGAGAGCCGCGGATCGAGTCCATGTCCTGGACCGCGCTCACCGTGTCGATGTAGGGCAGCACGCTCGCGTACTTCTTGCCGCACGCATCGGCGAAGGCCTTGGCGCGGTCCAGGTTGGCCTTCTCTATGGCCGGGGTGCTGGGCACGGTGTCGGGGCGTACCGCGTTGAAGTGCCCGGGCATGCAGTCCAGGGCGGGCTTGCTCGCGCCCACGCCACGGGGGTCGAAGCCGATGACGTCGTACTGCGCGGCCACCTTCTTCGGCAGCGAGGACGCCACGAAGCCGGCCAGCTTGAGCCCGCTGCCGCCGGGACCGCCGGGGTTCACGAGCAGCGGCCCCTGGTACGTCTTCGCGGTGTGCGGAACGCGCGAGAGCGCCAGTGTGATCTGCGGGCCGCTGGGGTGCGAGTGGTCCAGCGGCACCTTCAGTGAGGCGCACTGCAGCGTCGGATAGGCGCTGGTGCCGCACTTCTTCCAGGTGGGCTTCGCGGTCTGGGTGGTGCGCGGTGCGGTCGCGGAGCCGGCGCTCGCGTCGGCGGGGATCGACGTGATCATCCCGGCCACCACGGCGGCAGCTCCGCACAGAGCAGCTGCGCGTTTCTTCACAAGGCCTCCCAGGACGGAGGATTCTGAGCCGTGCACGCCACGGCCTTCGCCGCATCGTCCCGGAGAGGGGGGCCGGAAGAACCCGTTCTGGCAAGACTTGACCCGATTGCGTCGCGGGATGCGCTCGGATGCCGTCAGAAGTGTTTCGGATGCCGTCGGAAGTGTTCACGGACGTCGTCTGAAGTGTTCAGGGACGTCGGCCGAGCGGCTTCGAAGGAGTCGTCAGAGCAGCGTGAGCTGGGTCGGCTCCTGGGGCGCGGGCGGCTCGGCGGGGGCGGTGATCCTGCGGGGCATCCCCGCGCGCGCGGGACCGATGCCGTACTCCTGGGCCAGCTCGTGGACCTGACGGGTGATCCGGCGCTGGTACCACTTCGGGGCGTAGGCGCCCTCGGCGTACAGCCGCTCGTAACGGCGTACGAGGTACGGGTGGTGGTGCTCCAGCCAGGCCATGAACCACTCGCGGGCGCCGGGCCGAAGGTGCAGCACCAGTGGCGTCACCGAGGTGGCGCCGGAGGCCGCGATGGCGCGTACGGTGGCGCGCAGCTGGGCCGGATGGTCGCCCAGGAAGGGGATCACGGGGGCCATCAGGACGCCGCAGCCGATGCCGTGGTCGGTCAGGGTGCGCACGACGTCCAGGCGGCGCTCCGGGGCCGGTGTGCCCGGCTCGACGGTGCGCCACAGCTCGGGGTCGGTGAAGCCCACGGAGACGGAGATGCCGACGTCGGTGACCTCGGAGGCCTGCTTCAGGAGGTCGAGGTCGCGCAGGATCAGCGTGCCCTTCGTCAGGATCGAGAAGGGGTTCGCGTGGTCGCGCAGGGCCGCGATGATCCCGGGCATCAGCCGGTAGCGGCCCTCCGCCCGCTGATAACAGTCGACGTTGGTGCCCATCGCGATGTGCTCGCCGTGCCAGCGGCGCGAGGCGAGCTGGCGGCGCAACAGGTCCGGCGCGTTGACCTTCACCACGATCTGCGAGTCGAAGTCGAGTCCCGTGTCGAGGTCCAGATAGCTGTGCGTCTTGCGTGCGAAGCAGTAGACGCACGCGTGCGTGCACCCCCGATAGGGGTTGACCGTCCACTCGAAGGGCATCCGGGAAGCCCCCGGCACCCGGTTCACGATCGACCGCGCCCGGATCTCGTGGAAGGTGATCCCGCGGAACTCCGGAGTGTCGAAGGTGCGGGTGGTCACCGCGTCCGCGCCGAACAGCGCGGCGTCCGTAGCGGGGTCCCCGGCGGGGCCCACTGTGAGGTTCTCCCAGCGCATGACGCCTCCTCGATAGCACTGGCCACAGAATAGAACACATGTTCCCTTGATCGTGCGACCTCGTTTTTCGTGCCCTACCGGGACCCCCGATTTGGGTGGCTCGACCGCCTGGTGGTTGGCTGGCCGCACACCCCCGAGGAACCAATTGCTGGAGGAAGTGCCATGGCGCAGGTCGAGGCCACGACGGAGCGGGTCATCGCGGCGGACGCGGAGGCGGTGTTCGACGCCCTGGCCGACTACAGCGGCACGCGGGCGAAGCTGCTGCCCGAGCACTTCAGTGAGTACGAGGTGCGTGAGGGCGGCGACGGTGAGGGCACCCTCGTCCACTGGAAGCTCCAGGCCACCAGCAAGCGCGTCCGTGACTGCCTGCTCGAAGTCACCGAGCCCACCGACGGCGAGCTCGTCGAGAAGGACCGCAACTCCTCGATGGTCACCACCTGGCGGGTCACCCCGGCCGGCGAGGGTAAGTCGCGTGTCGTGATCAGCACCGTCTGGAACGGCGCGGGCGGCGTCGGCGGCTTCTTCGAGAGGACCTTCGCGCCCAAGGGACTCGGCCGGATCTACGACGCGGTGCTCGACAAGCTCGCCACCGAGGTGGAGAAGTAGCCCAAGAGGCGACTCCGCGAGGGCGCACCGTCCAAGAGGCAACTCTCCAGGGCGTGTTGCGCCCTCACCGTTTCGAGTGGATCTCCCTGTCGTGCGACGGTACGCCGTAACTCGTCGCGCTTACTCGCAGTTGTCGCGATAAGCGGGAATTGTGCAGTAGGCGCGACGAGGGGAGCGGTACGTGGGCGGGATCACTCTGGTGAAGGACCAACCGGCTGCCGCGCCCCCGCAGAAATCCACTGAGGCGCCGGCCGGGCCTGTCCAACTCGGACCGCGCCAGGTGCGGTTGGTCTTCTTCGGACTCATGCTCGCCCTGCTGCTCGCAGCCCTGGACCAGATGATCGTGGCCACCGCGCTCCCGAAGATCGTCGGGGAGCTGCACGGCCTGGACAAGATGTCCTGGGCGATCACCGCCTATCTGCTCACCTCCACCGTCGGACTCCCCGTCTACGGCAAGTTCGGCGACCTCTTCGGCCGCAAGGGCGTCTTCCAGTTCGCGATCGCCGTCTTCGTCGTCGGCTCGGCGCTCGCCGGATGGTCGCGCACCATGGACGAGTTGATCGCCTTCCGCGCGATCCAGGGCATCGGCGCGGGCGGCCTCATGATCGGCGTGCAGGCGATCATCGCGGACATCGTGCCCCCGCGCGAACGCGGCCGCTTCATGGGCCTGATCGGAGCCGCGTTCGGCCTCGCCTCCGTTGCCGGCCCTCTACTGGGCGGCTACTTCACGGACCACCTCTCCTGGAGGTGGTGTTTCTACATCAACGTGCCCTTCGGCCTGGTGACGCTGGCCGTCGTCACCGTCGTACTGAGGCTGCCGAAGCCCACCGCCAGGGGACGCGTCGACCTGCTCGGGGTAGTGCTCCTCGCCGCCGCTTCAACGTGCGTGGTGCTGCTCACCAGTTGGGGCGGCACCGAGTACGCGTGGGGCTCGCGGGTCATCCTGGGGCTCGGGGCGGGCGCGCTCGCCGCGACGGTCCTCTTCTTCGTCGCCGAGCGTTTCGCGGCCGAACCCCTCATCCCGCTGCGGCTGTTCAGGGACGGGGTCTTCAACGTCACCGCGCTGGTGGGCCTGGTCATCGGCGTGGCCCTCTTCGGAGCCGCCAGTTACCTGCCCACGTTCCTTCAGATGGTCGACGGGGCCAGCGCCACCGAGTCCGGGCTCCTGATGCTCCCCATGATGGGCGGCATCGTCGGCACCTCGGTCGTCTCCGGGCAACTCATCAGCCGCACCGGCCGCTACAAGGTCTACCCGGTCCTCGGCAGCGCCCTCTCCGCCGTCGGCATGTGGCTGCTGTCGCGCCTCGAAGCCGACACGCCACGCCTGCACTACAGCATCTGGATGGCCGTGCTGGGCGCGGGCATCGGCATGGTGATGCCGGTTCTGGTCCTCGCCGTGCAGAACTCCGTACGCCCGGCCGACCTCGGTACCGCGACCAGTGCCAACAACTACTTCCGGCAGATCGGCGGCAGCGTCGGAGCCGCCGTCTTCGGCACGCTCTTCGCGGGCCGGCTCGCCGACGCGCTCGCCGATCGCCTCCCCGCGCGCGCGGGCACCGGAATTCCGGACTCCAAGTCCATCACCCCCCAGCTCGTCCACGCGATGCCCGCCGCCCTGCGTGACGACTACATCGGTGCCTACGCGGACGCCATGCCGCGGATCTTCCTCTACCTGGTGCCGGTGCTCGTTCTCGGCCTGCTCATCGCCTTCTTCCTCAAGGAGAAACCGCTGGTGTCCCACAACGCTCCCACCGCCGACCCGGAGTCCGCGCAGGTGAACGCCCAGATTCCGCACGCCCGTTCGGCGTACGCCGCCGGGATTCCCGTCTGCGGCACGGTGCAGCACCCCGACGGCACCGTCGTGCCACGCGCCGCGCTCACCCTCATCGACGTCGCGGGACAGCAGATCGGCCGGGGCGCCAGCGGTGAGGACGGGCGGTACGCGCTGTCCACGCCCGGCTCGGGGTCGTACATCCTGATCGCCGCGGCGGGCGGCCACCAGCCGCAGGCCGTCTCGGTGACCGTCGGCGAACGTCCCGTGGAGCTGGACGTCGTGCTCGGCGGCGCCGGACGCCTCGCCGGAAGCGTGCTGACCGCGGACGGCACCCCGGTGCGCGAGGCCACCGTCACGCTCACCAATGTGCACGGCGAGGTGGTGGCCACCACCCGCAGTGGGCGCGAAGGCGGCTATGTCATCACGGAGCTGGTGGCGGGCGAGTACACCCTCGCCGCCAGCGCCCCCGCGTTCCGCCCGGCCGCGCTCCCGGTCACCGTCCAGGCCGCCCGCGAGACCCGCCAGGACGTCGAACTCGCCGGCGGCGCCGTGCTGCGCGGCACCGTACGGGCGGGCGGCGGACGGCCCGTCGAGGACGCGCGCGTGACGCTCCTGGACGCCGCGGGCAATGTGGTGGACACGCTCACCACGGGCGCTGAGGGAACGTTCCGGTTCGTCGACCTGTCCTCCGGCGAGTACACCGTCATCGCGGCCGGCTATCCGCCGGTGGCCACCGTGCTCCAGGTAGCCGGGGGCGGCAGGACGGAACGGGACTTGCAACTGGGGCATGAAGACTAGGGAGGACTGGACAAGACCAGGGAGACAAGACGGGATGAGACCACTGGGGATGGGGGCGTGACGGACCGGGCGGGTGGGGCGTGAGGCGGCCCGCCGTGCGCCGGAGCCGCCCCCGGAGAGGTCAATTCCCGTATTGCCACACATGGCAACGGGCCACCGCCGTACGGTAGTGGAGGCGGCACAGATCTTGCGGAGCCGTGGGAAGAAAGGGCCTGGGCCATGGACCGTGGCACCGAAGCGGGCGCAGCTCCCAGCCGTGAAGCTGGCAACGGCGCGGCGGAGCACGCCGCCGTCGGCCGCATCCCGCTGGCCGTGGTGACCGTGGACCGTGACGGTCTCGTCTCGCACTGGAGCACCGGCGCCAGGCGCCTGTTCGGCGCCCCCAAGGAGGACGCGGTGGGCCGCCCCGCCGTCGACCTGCTCCCCGTCTCGGGCGCGCTCCCCGAGGACGACGACACAGCGCCCTACGGGGCCTACGCGGCGTACGACGGACTCGGCCCCGACCTGGAGTCCTCCCTCGACGGACGGCTCTCCTACCCGGCCGCCGGGCGGGCCCGCCTCACGGCGGCCGGTCACGACCGGATCGACGTCCTGTGGTGGGCCTATCCCCTGGTGGGGCCCGGACGGGAGCGGCTGCTGGTGCTCGCCGCCGACGCGGCCGCGATGCGCCACGAGGGCGACGGCAGCGACGGGGCGGCCGTCGAGCGCATCGCGCCCGGCTTCGCGCTGCACACCGACTTCCCCGGTGCCGAGGCGCTGGCCCGCCGGCTCCCCGAGATTCTGCCCAGCATGAGCGTGGGCGAGAGCGCCCGCATCGTCGCGCAGGTACTGGAACTGGGCTATCCCGTCCTGGAGTTCAGCCAGAACGACCGGGTGCCCGTCACCCCCGACTGGGGTGTGCCCCGGCGGACCGAGCGCAAGGCGCGCCGTGAGCGGGCCGCCCGCGCGGCGGCCTCCGGCGCGCCCGTGCCGCAGGACGTCGTGGACGACGGCGAGGACCTCGAATACGTCGCCGTGCGCGAGCGCCTGGAATTCCTCAACGACGTCAGCGGCCGCATCGGCACCTCCCTCGACCTGACCCAGACCATTCTCGAGGTCAGCCGCGCCGTCGTGCCGCGCTTCACGGATGTGGCGGGCACATACCTGCGCGAACAGGTCGTCGCCGGTGAGGGTTTCCCCGAAGGGGTACCCGACACCACCACCATGTGGCACCGGGTTGCCCTGGAGCACACGGACGAGCCCGGCCGCTGGGACGACGTCGTGCCGGTCGGCGAGGCCATGCCCTTTCCGGCGCACACACCGTTCTTCCAGTGCATGACCACCGGTGAGCCCGTCCTCGTGCCGCACATCAGTGAACAGATGGGGCACATGATCGCCGCGCAGTTCGAGAAGCGCGACATCAGGCCGCTCATCACCAACCGCTCCATGCTGGTCGTGCCCCTGAAGGCCCGCAATGTGGTCCTCGGGTTCATGATCCTGCTGCGCCACCCCGAGCGCGTCGAGTTCAATGACATGGACCGGGTCACCGGCGCCGAACTGGCCGCCCGCGCGGGCCTCGTGCTCGACAACGCGCGCATGTACACCTACCAGGAGAGCGTCGCCGAGACCCTCCAGGACAGCATGCTGCCGCACATCGCGCCCCGCATGGCCGGCTGTGACATCGCGACCCGCTATCTGCCCGGCACGCTCCTCGGGCGCGTCGGCGGTGACTGGTTCGACTCGGTGAAGCTGCCCGGCTCGCGCACCGCCCTGGTCGTCGGCGACGTGATGGGCCACGGCCTCAACTCGGCCGCGATGATGGGCCAGTTGCGCACCGCGGTCCAGACCATGGCCGCGCTCGACCTGCCGCCCGCCCAGCTGCTGCGCAACCTGGACGACCTGGCCCAACGGCTGGGCGACAACTACCTCGCGACCTGTCTGTACGCCGTCTACGACCCCATCGCCGGGGAGCTGCAGATCGCCAACGCGGGCCACATCCCACCCGTTCTGGTCCGTGCCGAGGACGGACGCAGCGAGCTGCTCGAACTGCCGACGGGCGCGCCCATCGGAGTCGGCGGAGTGCCCTTCGAGGCGGAGCGCGTGCGTGTGGCGCCCGGCGACCGGCTCGTGATGTGCACCGACGGACTGGTCGAGGTGCGCGGCGAGGACATCGGCGTCGGCCTCGCGACGCTCTGCGAGTCCGCGGCCCACCCGGCCGCGTCCATGGACGACGCCTGCGACACCATCATCAGAGCGCTCAACACCCGTGGTGGCCGCAAGGACGACGTCGCCCTGCTGATGGCCCGGCTCAACGGCATCGCCTCCGAAGCCGTCGCCGAGTGGCGGCTGTCGCTGGACCCGATCGAAGTGGGCAGGGCACGCGCGGTGGTACGCGAACAGCTGCATGTGTGGGGCCTGGCAGGCCTCGCCGACAGCGCCGAGCAGATGGTCAGTGAGCTGGTCACCAATGCCGTACGGCATGCGCACAGCCGTCAGATAGAGCTGCGGCTCGTCCGGGGCGACACCCTGCTGTGCGAGGTGGACGACGACGACCACACGCTGCCGACGCTGCTCAGCGCGGGACCCGGCGACGAGTTCGGGCGCGGCCTGCGCGTCGTCAGCACGCTGGCCCGCGAGTGGGGGACCAGCCGGACCAGCGCGGGCAAGACCGTGTGGTTCGAACTGACGCTCCCGCGTCGCTGACGTGTTCCCGCGCCGCCCGGGAAGGGCGGGGCGCACGCGGTGTGCGAGGGCGTACGGGTATCGAATGAGCCGTGAAGGAATGCGCCGCCCGCTTGTCGCTTCGCGCCGGGCGCGATAGACCGATCTGGCCTGCCAGGTCCCGGCGGGCCGAGGTCGCAACCTGGGGAGCGGGCATGAGTGTGACGAGCCGGTACAGGCAAGCCTGGGAGGGCTTCTGGAGCGAGGCCTCCGACGAACAGGGGGCGGTCTTCTGGGACTCCGAGCCCGCGCTGACCGTCGGCGTTCATCTCGCCCTCTTCGAACCGTACTTGGCCGCTCCCGGCCTGCCGGTCGTGGACCTGGGCTGCGGCAACGGCACCCAGACCCGCTTTCTGGCCGACCGCTTCCCGCACGTCGTCGGCGCCGACCTGTCGGCCGCGGCGCTGGACCACGCCCGCCACGCCGACCCGGCGGGGCAGGCCGTGTACCGGCTGCTCGACGCGGCCGAGAAGACCGAGGCGCAGACGCTGCACGCGGAGCTCGGCGACGCCAACCTCTATATGCGGGGTGTGCTCCACCAGGCCGAGCCGGACGACCGGCAGCCGTTGGTGGACGGCCTGGCGACGCTGGTGGGGGAGCGCGGCCGGGTCTTCCTCGTCGAACTCGCCGAGGCCGCGGGACTGGTGCTGAGGGGCCTTGCACAGAGCGCCGACGGCCCGCCACCCAAGCTCGCCCCGGTCTTCCGGCACGGCATCGCCCCCGGCGAGGTCGCGGACGCCGCCGTCCCCGAGTACCTCCGCGCCGCGGGCCTCACGGTCCTCGCGAGCGGCGAAACCCCCCTGGTCACGACCGAGTACACGGCCGACGGCTCGCGTATCGAACTGCCGTCGAAGTGGCTGGTGGCGGGGCGTACCGGGTGATGTCAGTGGTCTGGGCCGGTGAGACTTATCCACAGGCTCTGCCGGGCCCGGGCCGAAGCGCGTACGGTTTCGAGCATGAAGATCCTCATCAGCGCCGACATGGAAGGCGCCACGGGTGTGACCTGGCCGGCCGACGTGCTGCCGGGGACTCCGCAGTGGGAGCGGTGCCGCTCGATGTTCACCTCGGACGTGAACGCCGCCGTGCTCGGCTTCTTCGACGGCGGCGCCGACGAGGTGCTCATCAACGAAGCCCACTGGACCATGCGGAACCTGCTCCTTGAGCGGCTGGACCAGAGAGCGGAGATGCTCACCGGGCGGCACAAATCGCTGTCCATGGTGGAGGGAGTGCAGCACGACGACGTGGACGGCATCGCCTTCGTCGGCTATCACGCGGGCGCCGGCATGGAGGGCGTCCTCGCGCACACCTACCTCGCGAACTCCCTCACCGGCGTATGGGTCAACGACATACGGGCCAGCGAGGGGCTGCTCAACGCGCACGTCGTCGCCGAGTACGGGGTGCCGGTCGTCCTGGTCACCGGCGACGACGTGGCCTGCGAGGACGCGCTGGGGTACGCCCCCGAGGCGCTGAAGGTCGCCGTCAAGGACCATGTGTCCCGCTACGCGGCCGTGTGCCGAACGCCCTCCAGGACGGCCGCCGAGATCCGGGCCGCCGCCAAGGAGGCCGCCTCGCTGGCGGTGCGTCACGAGCCGGTCGTCGGCGGCCCGTTCACGATCTCGATGGAGTTCGACGCCGAGCACCTGTCGATGGCCGCCACCGTCGTGCCCGGTGTCGAGCGCATCGGGGAGCGCAAGGTGGCGTACACCAGCGACACCATGTACGAGGGGATTCGTACCTTCAAGGCGGTCACCACGATCGTCTCGGCCGCGGTGGAGGAGCAGTATGGCTGACGCACACGCTCTCGACGATGACGCGCCGGCTCTCGGCGACGACTCACTCGCTCTCGACGAAGTCGTCCGGTTCACCTCCGATCTCATCCGGATCGACACGACCAACCACGGCGGCGGGGACTGCCAGGAGCGCCCGGCCGCCGAGTACGCCGCCGCGCGGCTGGCCGAAGCGGGCCTGGAACCCACACTCCTGGAGCGTACGAAGGGGCGTACGAACGTCGTCGCCCGCATCGAGGGCACCGATCCGTCCGCCGACGCGCTGCTCGTCCACGGCCATCTGGACGTCGTGCCCGCGCAGGCGGAGGACTGGAGCGTGCACCCGTTCTCCGGGGAGATCCGCGACGGGGTCGTCTGGGGGCGCGGCGCGGTCGACATGAAGAACATGGACGCGATGATCCTGGCCGTCGTCCGTGACTGGGCGCGCGGTGGGGTACGGCCTCGCCGTGACATCGTCATCGCGTTCACCGCCGACGAGGAGGCGAGCGCCGAGGACGGCTCGGGGTTCCTCGCCGACGAGCACCCCGGTCTCTTCGAGGGCTGCACCGAGGGCGTCAGCGAGTCGGGGGCCTTCACCTTCCACGACGGTGGCGGCAGGCAGTTGTATCCGATCGCCGCGGGCGAGCGCGGCACCGGCTGGCTCAAGCTCACCGCACGTGGGCGTGCCGGGCACGGCTCCAAGGTGAACCGGAGCAACGCGGTGACGCGACTCGCCGCCGCGATCGCCCGGATCGGGGCGTACGAGTGGCCGCTGCGGCTCACCCCGACCGTGCGCGCCGCACTGACCGAACTCGCCGCCCTCTACGGCATCGACGGCGACCTCGCGGACCCCGAAGGCATGGACACCCTCCTGGACAAGCTCGGGCCGGCCGCCGCGCTCGTCGAGGCGACCGTCCGCAACAGCGCCAACCCGACGATGCTGAGCGCCGGTTACAAGGTCAACGTGATTCCGGGGGAGGCCGTCGCGTATGTGGACGGCCGCTATCTGCACGGCTGCGAGGACGAGTTCCGCACGACCCTCGACCGGCTCACCGGACCGGACGTGGAGTGGGAGTTCCACCACCGCGAGGTGGCCCTCCAGGCGCCGGTGGACTCCGTGACGTACGTGAAGATGCGCGCGGCCGTCGAGGAGTTCGCGCCCGAGGGGCATGTGGTGCCGTACTGCATGTCGGGCGGCACGGACGCCAAGCAGTTCTCGCGCCTCGGCATCACCGGATACGGGTTCGCGCCCCTGAAGCTTCCGGAGGGCTTCGACTACCAGGCCCTCTTCCACGGCGTCGACGAGCGCGTGCCGGTCGAGGCGCTCCACTTCGGCGTCCGTGTCCTCGACCGCTTTCTGCGCACGGCCTAGGGGGACGAGATGCAGACCCTTGCGTACGGTTCGTGGCCCTCGCCGATCGACGCGACGCTCGCCGCCGCGCACGACGGGCACCCCGAGTTCGTGGGCTTCGTCGGCGACGAGGCCTGGTGGACCGAGCCCCGGCCCACGGAAGGCGGGCGGCGCACACTCGTACGGCGGAAGGCCGACGGCACGGAGGAGCCGGTACTGCCGGCCCCCTGGAACGTACGCAGCCGCGTCATCGAGTACGGCGGTCACCCATGGGCCGGGGTCATGCGCCCCGAGGGCCCCCTGGTGGTCTTCGTGAACTTCGCCGATCAGCGGCTCTATCGGTACGAAGCCGACGGCGAACCACGTCCGTTGACCCCCGTGTCACCCGTGGGCGAGGGACTGCGCTGGGTGGACCCGCAGTTGATGGTGGAGCGGGGTGAAGTGTGGTGCGTCCTTGAGGAGTTCACCGGGGACGGGCCGACGGACGTACGGCGCGTCGTCGCCGCGGTGCCGTTGGACGGATCGGCGGCGCAGAACCGGGACGCCGTACGGGAACTGACCGACGGGCGGCACCGGTTCGTCACGGGCCCTCGGATCTCGCCCGACGGCAGGCAGGCCGCCTGGCTCGCCTGGGACCACCCACGGATGCCGTGGGACGGGACGGAGGTGGTCCTGGCGGATGTGGCCGAGGACGGCACGCTGCACGCCGTGCGGTCCGTCGCCGGCGGCCCCGAGGAGTCCGTGGTCCAGGCCGACTGGGCCCCCGACGGCACCCTGCTGTATGTCAGTGACCGCACCGGCTGGTGGAATCTGTACCGGCTCGGCCAGGACGGCGAGGGGACGGCCGTCTGCCCGCGCGAGGAGGAGTTCGGCGGGTCGCTGTGGCGGATCGGGTACCGCTGGTTCGCGCCGCTGGCGAGCGGGCTGATCGCCGTCGTGCACGGACGCGGCGCCACCGCGCTCGGGATACTGGACCCGGAGACCGGCGAGGTCGTCGACGCGGCGGGCCCCTGGACCGAGTTCGCCCCGACGCTCGCCGCGCACGGCAGCAGGGTCGTGGGTGTCGGCGCCAGCCCCCGCAGCGCCTACGAGGTCGTCGAGCTGGACGCCAGCACCGGGCGGGCCCGGGTGATCGGCGCCGCGCACGACGACCCGGTGGACCCGGCGCACTACCCGGAGCCGCAGATCCGCACCTTCAACGGGCCCGCGGGGCGCGAGATCCACGCGCACATCTATCCACCGCACCACCCCGGCCATGTCGCCCCCGGCGACGAGCTGCCGCCGTACGTCGTCTGGGCGCACGGCGGCCCCACCGGCCGGGCGCCCCTCGTCCTCGACCTGGAGATCGCCTACTTCACCTCGCGCGGGATCGGCGTCGCGGAGGTCAACTACGGGGGGTCGACGGGACACGGGCGGGAGTACCGCAACCGGCTGCGCGAGCAGTGGGGCGTCGTCGACGTCGAGGACTGCGCGGCCGTCGCGCACGCGCTCGCCGAGGAGGGCACCGCCGACCGGCGGCGGCTCGCCATCCGCGGGGGCAGCGCGGGCGGCTGGACCACGGCCGCGTCCCTGACGAGCACCGATGTGTACGCCTGCGGCACGATCCTCTATCCGATCCTCGACCTCGTCGGATGGGGTTCGGGGGAGACCCATGACTTCGAGTCGCGGTATCTGGAGACGCTGGTCGGGCCGCTCGCGGAGGTGCCAGGCCGGTACGCGGAGCGGTCGCCCACCGAGCGCGCCGACCGGGTCACCGCACCGTTCCTGCTGCTCCAGGGGCTCGACGACGTCATCTGTCCGCCCGCGCAGTGCGAGCGGTTCCTGGCCCGGCTGGAGGGGGAGGGGCGACGCGTGCCGCATGCCTACATCGCGTTCGAGGGCGAGGGGCACGGCTTCAGACGGGCCGAGACGATGGTGCGGGTCCTGGAGTCCGAACTCTCGCTGTACGCACAGGTCTTCGGGTTGAACCCGCCCGGCATTCCCACGTTGGAGCTGGCCAAGTGAGGCCGGTCGCCCAGGAATTGGAGCACACCGAGTGACGTCAGTGACCCCCCTGACCCGGCCCGGGCGTCTGGTCCGCGGAGCCCGTGTCGCCGTCGTCGCGCCCAGTGGGCCGGTGCCGGAGGCGCGGCTGGAGGCGGGCCTCGACATTCTGCGCGGCTGGGACCTCGACCCGGTGGTGGCGCCCCACGTCCTGGACCGGCATGGCGAGTTCGACTACCTGGCGGGCACGGACGCCGACCGGGCCGCCGACTTCCAAGGCGCCTGGTGCGACCCGGATGTGGACGCGGTGCTGTGCGCCCGCGGCGGATACGGGGTGCAGCGCATGGTCGACCTCCTCGACTGGGACGCGATACGGGCCGCGCGCCCCAAGGTGTTCCTCGGGTTCAGCGACATCACCGCGCTGCACGAGGCGTTCGCGACCCGCGTGGGCCTCGCGACCCTGCACGGCCCGATGGCGGCCGGTATCGACTTCATCAAGAACACGCGGGCGCAGGAGCATCTGCGGGCGACGCTCTTCGAGCCGGAGACGGTACGCACCATCACGTCCTCCGGCCCGGCGGCCGCTCTCGTGCCCGGGCGCGCCCGGGGTGTCCTGCTCGGCGGGTGTCTGTCTCTGCTCGCCGCCGACCTGGGCACCCCGCACGCCCGGCCCTCCGCCCGGGGTGGGCTGCTCTGCCTGGAGGACGTGGGCGAGGAGACGTACCGCCTGGACCGCTATCTCACCCAACTGCTGCGTGCCGGCTGGTTCGACGGGGTCGCCGGGATCCTGCTGGGCTCCTGGGCGGAGTGCGCGCCCTACGAGGAGGTGCGGGCGCTGCTGGCCGACCGGCTCGGTGGGCTCGGGGTGCCGATCGTCGAGGAGTTCGGGTTCGGGCACGGGGAGGGTGCGCTGACGATTCCGTTCGGAGTCGAGGCCGAACTGGACGCGGACGCGGGGACGTTGACGCTGGACGAGCCCGCGCTCGCCTGACGAGGGTGGCAGGGCCCGCGACTGCCCCGCACGGCGGGTCACAGCGGTCACCGCGGTCACGGGCCCGGCACGTTCACTGAATCTCCGTCAAGAAACACTGGGCACGGTGATTGACCGCTGCCTGACACGTGTCACAGCATGACTACCGGCCGGTACTTACCGGCCAGTAGTCGGGTTGTCCTCAGCGTGGAGGTCTACGTGTCCCGTCGCTCGCGTGTGCCCAGATCCCGTGCCTCGCTCGCCCTGGCCCTCGGTGCCGCGCTCGCAGCACCGCTCGCGTTCACCGCACCGCCCGCCTCGGCCACGGGCCAGTACACCGTCACCGCACTGAAGTTCACGGTCCAGGCCGGTGGCCGCACCTGCACCATCGACGCCGATCTGTACCGGCCCGCGGGCGTGGACCGCGAGCACACCGCGCCCGCCGTGCTCGCCACCAACGGCTTCGGCGGGAGCAAGTCGGACGGTTCGACGGACGCGATCGGCAAGGCGTTCGCGGCGCGCGGCTATGTGGGGCTCGTCTACTCGGGGCTCGGTTTCGGCAAGTCGGGCTGTTTGATCTCCCTCGACGACCCGCGCATCGACGGCGTGGCCGCGTCCCGGCTCGTCGACTTCCTGGCGGGCACGCGGGCCGCCGACGACGGCACCAAGGCCGACTACGTCACCCGGGACGGCAAGGGCGACCCCCGCGTCGGGATGATCGGCGGCTCGTACGGCGGCGCCGTCCAGATGGCCACGGCCGCCGTGGACCACCGTGTCGACGCGCTCGTCCCGCTGATCACCTGGAACGACCTGGCGTACGCGCTGGACCCCAACAACGCGGCCGGCGCCCTTGATGTGCCCGGCGCCTACAAGTGGCAGTGGGCCAACGGCTTCTACCTGATCGGCGAGGGCCAGCCGCTGACCGCGGCGAACCTGGATCCCTCCCGGATCAACTCCCTGGCCTGTCTGCACTTCGTGAGCGACGCCTGCGACACGATCCGGACCCTGAACTCGGGGAGCTATCCGGCCGCCAGGACCGGACCGCTGCTCAGCTACGCGCGCAGCGTGTCGCCCGTCTCGTATCTGCGCAAGGTGCAGGCGCCGACCCTCCTCGTCCAGGGGCAGGCCGACAGCCTCTTCAATCTCAACGAGGCGACAGCGACGTACAAGACCCTCAAGGCGCAGGGCGTCACGACGAAGATGATCTGGCAGTCGGGGGGACACAGCGGCGGGCTCACCGACCCGGCGGCCGGTGAACTCAACCTCGGCCAGGGCAACTTGGAGACGAGCTACGTCGGCCGGCGGATCCTCGCCTGGTTCGACCGCTATCTCCAGCACCGCAAGGGCGTCGACACGGGCCCCGCCTTCGCCTACTACCGCGACTGGATCGCCGACCCGGACCACACCTACGCCACGGCCCGGCGGGTACCCGCGCTCAGCCAGAAGCTCTACCTCTCCGGAGACGGCAAGCTCGTCGACAACCGTAAGAAGGTCGCGCTCGGCAGCCGGGAGTACCGCAACTGGCTGGTGCCCACGAGCCACTCCGAGAGCTCCCTCGCCGGGAGCGTCGGACTGCCGGACCCGGCGCCGTACGACACCGAGGGCACCTACCTCGGCTGGACGAGCGAGCCCCTGACCCGGGCGGTCGACGTGGTCGGCGCGCCCCGGGCCACGCTGAAGGTGGTGTCGCCGGCGACCGAGCGCGTGCAGAACTCCGACAACGCCGCCGACAAGCTGGTCCTCTTCGCCAAGCTGTACGACGTGGCGCCGGACGGCACCAAGACGCTGGTGCACCGGCTGGTGGCGCCCGTGCGGGTGCCGGACGTCACGAAGAGCTTCACCGTCACGCTGCCCGGGATCGTGCACCGGTACGAGGCCGGGCACCGGCTCCAGTTCGTCGTCGCCGCCAGTGACGACGCGTACTTCGGGAACAAGGGAGTGAAACCGGTGACCGTCACGAGCGCGCCCGGGGACACGGGCACCCTGGAACTGCCGGTCGTCGGGGACTGAACGCCCCCGGCGATCCGGGTCACCCGGAGGAACCTCCCACCGCGCGGGCCGGCACCTCGCGACTCATGCTGAGCGCATGAGTCCGAAGACCTCCGAGAGTGCCGGCGCGAGCGGCGGGAAGAGCCGCGGCGGGCTGCTGACGCCCGGCAGGGTCAGCGTCGTCTCGCTGGCTCTCCTCGCCCTGATCTTCGTCTTCGAGAACACCCGCAGCACCAAGATCCGGCTGCTCATTCCGGAAGTGACCATGCCGCTGTGGATGGCGCTCCTCGGCACCGGGGTGATCGGCGGGCTGTGCGGGGCCTACGCCATGAAGCGCCGAGGCTGAAGACGCGTTCGCGTAGGGTGACGGGATGTCTGAGAACGCCGGTTACCTCGCCGAAGGCCCTCGTGTCGGTATACGCCACTTCACCTACGCGGACGGTGCCGAGTTCACCGCGCGGGCCCGCGAGAGCAAGGATCTGCACCAGCCGTGGCTCTTTCCGCCCGGCAGCGCCGACGCCTATGCCGCGTACGCGGGCCGGCTCATCCAGGATCCGACCAAGGCCGGGTTCCTCGTCTGCGAACGGGACGGCGGGGGCATCGCCGGGTTCATCAACATCAACAACATCGTCGAGGGCGGCTTCCTCTGCGGGGCACTGGGATACGGCGCCTTCGCGCACGCCGCCGGACGCGGGCTGATGGCCGAGGGGCTCGGGCTCGTCGTGCGGTACGCCTTCACCACGATGGGGCTGCACCGCCTCGAAATCAACGCACAGCCGGGGAACGCAGCCTCCCTCGCACTCGCCCGGCGCTGCGGCTTCCGCCTTGAGGGCTTCTCGCCGGACTTCATATACATCGACGGGGCCTGGCGGGACCACGAACGGTGGGCGATCACGGCGGAGATGGTCCGCAACGGCTGACCGGCTGACGGTTGACCGGCCAACCGGCCAACCGGCCAACCGGCCAACCGGCCAACCGGCCAACCGGCCCCACCGGAACGCCCTTCCCGTCGGCCTCCTCGTGGGTGAGGATGAACCCATGCGGAACATCGTGGTGCTGGACGCCCCCTCCAACCTGGGCCTGCGCCCGCCCGCGCCCGGCACCGTCCCCGGCTGCTACAAGCTCGCCGGCGCGCTGCGAGAACAGCGGATCGTGCAGAGGCTCGGCGCCCTGGAAGGCGGGGTGGTCGTGCCGCCGCGCTACGACCGGGGCGACTGGCAGGACGGCGACGGGGTCTTCAACGCGGCCGCCATCGCCACGTACACCCGCAAACTCGCCGACCGCATCGAGCACCACGTCCGCGCAGGTGACCTGCCCGTCGTCCTCGGCGGCGACTGCTCCATTCAGCTCGGCGCCTCGCTCGCACTGCGGCGCATCGGCCGGTTCGGGCTCGCCGCAGTCGACGGGTCGGCCGACTTCCGTCACCCCGGCAACTCGGACCGGATCGGCGCCGCCGGTGGCGAGGAACTCGCCCTCGCGACCGGCCGCGGGCAGGACGACCTCACCAACCTCGAAGGGCTGAAGCCCTATCTGCAAGACGAGGACGTACGCCTCTTCGGCATCCGCGACTACGACACCGACCGGGACGAGCTCGCCGCGCTGAAGATCCCGACGGTGACCGTCGGCGAGTTGCGCGAGTGGGGCGCGGAGGCGATCGCGCGGGCCACGGTGCAGACCCTCGAACTTCCGCACCTGGAGGGCTTCTGGGTCCACCTCGACGCCGACTGTCTCGACCCGTCCGTGATGCCCGCCGTCGACAGCCCGGACCCCGACGGACTGCTCCCCGACGAACTCCTCGCGCTGCTGCGCCCGTTGGTGCGCTCCCCGCACTGCGTCGGACTCAACATCACCATCTACGACCCCGATCTGGACCCGGAGGGCACGGCGGGCGAGCTGCTCGCGGACCTGGTCGTCGCCGCTCTCGCGGAATCCTGACCGGACCCCGTCGTCGTCGGCTTTGCGGAATCCTGACCGGATCCTGACGAGCGGAGACCCTGGTCAGCTCCCCGAAGGCCATGTTCCATGGTCGTCGTGACGACGATCCGACGTGACGTACTGACGCTTCCCGCCGCCGAGTTGGGTCCGAACAACCCGCTCCCGCCGCTGCGGCCCCTCGACGAGACGCACCGCATCGACGAACGCGACCGCGAGGGTCTGCCCCGCGACATGGCCCGGCAGATCGGATACGAGCCGCTGCGCAGTGTCCTGCCGGAGCGCATCCGCGACGGGTACGACAGAGAGCGGGCGCCCCGCGAGACCGATGCGATCGTGATCGAGAACGACCGGCTCCGGGCCACCGTGCTGCCCGGCTACGGAGGCCGTGTCGTCTCCCTCTTCCACAAGCCCTCACAGCGCGAACTCCTCTACCGCAACCCGGTGTTGCAGCCCGCATGCTTCGCCCTCAACGGCGCCTGGTTCTCCGGCGGCATCGAGTGGAACATCGGCGCGACGGGCCACACCACCCTGTCCTGCTCGCCCGTCCACGCTGCCCGCGTCCCCGCCCCCGACGGCGGCGAGATGCTCCGCCTCTGGGAGTGGGAGCGGCTGCGCGACCTCCCCTTCCAGGTCGACCTGTGGCTGCCGGACGGCTCCGACTTCCTGTACGTCGGCGTCCGCGTCCGCAACCCGCACGAGAAGCCCGCGCCCGTGTACTGGTGGTCCAACATCGCCGTGCCCGAGGAGCGCAGGGTACTGGCGCCCGCCGAGGAGGCATGGCACTTCGGCTACGAGCGACGGCTGCGCCAGGTGCCCGTGCCGTCGTACGAGCAAGTCGACCGGACGTACCCCCTGAACAGCACCTTCCCCGCCGACTACTTCTACGAGGTGCCCGACGGGCGGCGGCGCTGGATCGCCGCGCTCGACGACGCGGGCGACGGGCTCGTGCAGACGTCCACCGATGTGCTGCGCGGACGCAAGCTGTTCGTCTGGGGTTCGGGCCCTGGAGGACGGCGCTGGCAGGAGTGGCTGACCGAGCCGGGAACCGGCGGATACTGCGAGATCCAGGCCGGGCTCGCGCGCACCCAGCTCGAACATGTGCGGCTGGACGCGGAGAGCGATGTGTCCTGGCTTGAGGCGTACGGGCCGCTGACCGGGAACGCGGCGGTGGTTCACGGCGCGGACTGGGAGGCGGCGCGGGCCGAGGTCGAGGAACGGCTCCAGGTCGCCCTGTCCCGGGGTGACGTCGACGCCGCGTACGCCGCCTGGGTGCCGTACGCCGACACCGAGCCCGGTGAGGTGCTCGCCGTCGGATCCGGCTGGGGCGCGCTCGAAGTGCTGCGCGCCGCCTACAAGTTGCCGGGTACGCCCTTCGACGAGTCCACCCTCGGTGACGCGCAGGCGCCGTGGCTTGAGCTGCTGCGGTCGGGTGCGTTTCCGGAGCCTCGGCGGGTCGGGCCGCCCGGTGAGACCCTGGTCGCCTCGCACTGGCGGGACATGCTGGAGACCGCGCCCGCCGTACCACTCGCCGAGTACCACCTCGGAGTGGCCCAGTGGCACGCGGGTGATCTGGCGCAGGCCGTACGGAGCTGGGAGCGGGCGCTCGAACTCGCCCCGTCCCTCTGGCCGTTGCTCCGCTGTCTCGCCGTCGCCGACCAGGAGGCGGGCCATCGGGAGCGGGCCGCCGACCGGTACACCGAGGCGTTCGACGATCTGTGCCGGGAGCGGCGGGATCACGGTGCGGTGTGGACTGCGGCTACGGCGGCGCTGGGGCGTGAGGCGATCGGGGCGCTGCTCGCTGTGCGGCGGGTGGGGGATGCGCGGGCTGTGTGGGAGCGGTTGCGGCCCGCTACGCGCGGGCGGGGGCGATTTCGGTTGATCGAGGCGCAGTTGTTGGTGGCGGAGGGGGAGGTGGGGGTGGCGCGGGCTGTCTTCGACGCGGGGTTCGAGGTTGCGGATCTGAGGGAGGGGGCCGAGGTGATTTCCGAGCTGTGGGCCCGGGTTACGGATGAGTCGCTGCCGGAGCGGTACGAGTTCCGGATGCGGCCGCCGCGTGAGTGAACGCGGGGGGTTCCTCGCCCCCGCCGCCCCTACCCGTCCCATCCCTGGGGGCTGCGCCCCCAGACCCCCGCTTAAAAGATTGCGCAGTTCCCCGCGCCCCTTTTAGGGGCGCGGGGAACTGCGCGAGCAACCCCCACCCGCCCGCAGTCGACACACAACCGAACGGGGTCTGGGGCGGAGCCCCAGAAGGATGGGACGGGTAGGGGCGGCGGGGGCGAAGAACCGCGTTGGCTACTGCGTGGCCCGGCGGTCGGCGTACTCGAACACCGCCCCGTCAGGATGCATCACGATCAGGTTGCGCCCCACCGGCGTCGCGACCGGCCCGGCCAGGATGCGGGCTCCCGATTCGCTGAGAACGCGATGGGCTTCGTCGACATCCTTGACGGCGATGGTGGCGGCGACCTTGCGGAGAATGTCCAATTCGGCCTCGGGCCCGCTCATCAGCAGGAAGAAGCCGACCGCGGCGACCGAGACGCCACCACGCTCGAAGCGGAGGGCGCGCCCGCCGGCCAGTCTCTCGTAGAAGGGGACCGAGGCCTCCAGGTCGTCGACGCAGATACGCAGCGTGGCTCCCAGAATCTCCATACGCAGAAGCCTAGTTGGGCCGTGCGCGGGAGGAGATCGTTTCCCACGGACGGCTCCCGAAGCGGCCGGGTCAGACTTCCTTGCGGCAGAGAATCTCTCCGTGCAGGACCGAGAACCAGGCGTCCTCCTGCCGACCCCACTCCCGCCAGGCGTCCGACACCGCACTCAGCTGCTCCGTGGTCGCGTGACCACCCTCCGTGGCGCGTTCCGCGTAGGCCGACGCCAGGGTGCGGTCCGCCCACAGGCCGCTCCACCAGTCGCGCTCGTCCTCGGTGGCGAAGGTCCAGGTGCTTGAGGTGGCTGTGATGTCCCGAATGCCGGCCGCCAGTGCCCACGACTTGAGACGGCGGCCCGCGTCCGGCTCGCCGCCGTTGGCGCGGGCGACCCGCAGGTACAGGTCCTGCCAGTCGGTCATGCCCTGTGACTGCGGGTACCAGGTCATGGCCGAGTAGTCCGCATCGCGGACCGCGATGAACCCGCCCGGCTTGGTCACCCGGTGCATCTCGCGCAGCGCCTGCACCGGGTCGCCCACGTGCTGCAGTACCTGGTGGGCGTGGACCACGCAGAAGGTGTCGTCCGGGTACTCCAGGGCGTGGATGTCCGCGACGGTGAACTCGGTGTTGTCCAGGCCGCGTTCGGCTGCTGCGGTCCGGGCCTGGGCCAGGATCGCCGGTGCGTGGTCGACGCCGGTGACGTGCCCGTCGGGGACCAGTTCCGCCAGGTCGGCGGTGATGGTGCCCGGGCCGCAGCCGATGTCCAGGATCTTCATGTGGGGCTTCAGTGAGTCGAGCAGGTATGCCGCCGAGTTGGCGGCGGTGCGCCAGGTGTGTGAGCGCAGTACGGACTCGTGGTGGCCGTGTGTGTAGACGGCGGTCTCCTGCGACTTCGACATGACCGTTCCCCTTCTCGCCGGTGTCGGTTACCCATCACCGTACGCTCGCATGTCGAATAGTGAGACCTGCGTCTTGCTATATGGACGAGCTCGAAGTGTCACCTCGCCTTCCACTTCCGTGACTTGACCCTCGTACGTCTCCCCGGCCATGCGTTCTTCGCCCCCGCCGCCCCTACCCGTCCCATCCCCCAGGGGCTCTGCCCCTTCGACCCCGTTCGGCTGTGTGTCGGGTGCGGGTGAGTGGGGGCTTGTCGCGCAGTTCCCCGCGCCCCTAAACAGCTGCCGGTCCGCCCCGGGTGCTTTTAAGGGGCGAGGGGAACTGCGCGACCAGCCCCCACCGGCCCGCAGACGACTCTCTTCAGGGGCGCGGGGAACTGCGCAATCTTTTAGCGGGGGTCTGGGGGCGCAGCCCCCAGGGCGGCGGGGGCGAAGAAGTGCTCGGGCCGGCGCCAGGCGAATACGCGTTTGCCCCGTGACCCCGGCTCCCCGGAGAATGCCTCCCCATGGGACATCTCGAAGCCGCACATCTTGAGTACTACCTTCCCGATGGGAGGGCGCTGCTCGGCGATGTGTCGTTTCGGGTGGGGGAAGGGGCCGTCGTGGCCCTCGTGGGGCCCAACGGGGCCGGTAAGACGACGCTGCTGCGGCTGATCTCGGGGGAGCTGAAGCCGCACGGGGGGACCGTCACCGTGACGGGCGGGCTGGGCGTGATGCGGCAGTTCGTGGGGTCTGTGCGGGACGAGACGACCGTACGGGAGCTGCTGGTCTCCGTGGCACCGCCCCGGATCCGGGAGGCCGCGAAGGCCGTGGACGCCGCCGAGCACGGGATCATGACCGTGGACGACGAGGCCGCGCAGCTGCGGTACGCGCAGGCGCTGTCCGACTGGGCCGAGGTGCGGGGCTACGAGTCCGAGACGCTCTGGGACATCTGCACGATGGCCGCGCTCGGCGTCCCGTACGACAAGGCGCAGTGGAGGCTGGTGCGGACGCTGTCCGGAGGCGAGCAGAAGCGGCTCGTGCTGGAGGCCCTGCTGCGTGGCACCGACGAGGTGCTGCTGCTCGACGAGCCGGACAACTACCTCGACGTACCCGGGAAGCGCTGGCTGGAGGAGCGGCTCAAGGAGACGCGCAAGACCGTTCTCTTCGTGTCGCACGACCGGGAGCTGCTGGCCCGGGCCGCGGAGAAGATCGTCAGCGTCGAGCCCAGCCCCGCGGGCGCCGACGCCTGGGTGCACGGCGGTGGCTTCGCGACGTACCACGAGGCGCGGCGGGAGCGGTTCGCGCGGTTCGAGGAGCTGCGCCGGCGCTGGGACGAGAAGCACGCGCAGCTGAAGAAGCTGGTGCTGAATCTGCGGCAGGCAGCCTCCATCAGCCATGAGCTGGCGTCCCGGTACCAGGCCGCGCAGACCCGGCTGCGGAAGTTCGAGGAGGCCGGACCGCCTCCGGAGCCGCCGCGCGAGCAGGACATCAAGATGCGGCTGCACGGCGGGCGCACCGGCGTACGGGCCATCACCTGCAAGGGGCTCGAGCTGACCGGACTCATGAACCCGTTCGACCTGGAGGTCTTCTACGGCGAGCGCGTCGCGGTGCTCGGCTCCAACGGCTCCGGCAAGTCGCACTTCCTGCGCCTGCTCGCCGGCGACACCGTCGCGCACACGGGCGAGTGGAAGCTCGGCGCCCGCGTCGTGCCCGGCCACTTCGCGCAGACGCACGCCCATCCGGAGCTGCAGGGCCGCGCGCTCCTGGACATCCTGTGGACCGAGCACGCCCAGGACCGTGGCGCCGCCATGTCCCGGCTGCGCCGCTACGAGCTGACCGCGCAGGCCGAGCAGCGCTTCGAGAAGCTCTCCGGCGGACAGCAGGCCCGCTTCCAGATCCTCCTGCTGGAACTGGAGGGGTCCACGGCCCTGCTCCTCGACGAGCCGACCGACAACCTCGACCTGGAGTCCGCGGAGGCCCTCCAGGAGGGCCTGGAGGCGTACCAGGGCACGGTCCTCGCCGTCACCCACGACCGCTGGTTCGCCCGCTCCTTCGACCGCTACCTGGTCTTCGGCTCCGACGGCCGCGTACGTGAGACCCAGGAGCCGGTGTGGGACGAGCGCCGGGTGGAACGGGCCCGCTAGGCCGCCCTGTCCAGCGCCCCCTGGGGCCTGTGCTCCTCCGCCGTACGTCTGTGACGGGACGGGGCGACGCGTAGGGAGGCCCGGGGGCCCGGATGTTCGTAGAGTGGAGGGAGACAGGTGAGATCCATGGCTCCTTCCCGGATGCCGCTCGGGGTACTGCTTGCCGGGCGGGTACGCGGACCGCACCGAGGACACGACGAGCGGGGTACCACCATGACCGGAGTCGACCCGGGCCGGCTGGACGACCAGCAGCTGATGAAAGAGCTGGAGACCATCCACCGCACGCGCCACGACACGCTGCTCCACGGTTCGAACGACGCGCTGCGAACCCACAACGAGCGCATGGCCCTGCTGGAGGGCGAGTACCTGCGCCGCCACCCGCGCCGCCCCGTCCTCGCAGGCCGTACGAGGGACGGGGCCCGGGAGCGGGGACCGGCGGGGGCACCGTCGGAATGACCGCCGCGAACCCGCTGCTCACCCGGCACGCGCAGGCCCTCGACCTGTTCGGCGACCGCGTCCACGCGGTCCGGGACGACCAGTGGGACGCTCCCACGCCCTGCGCCGACTGGACGGTGCGTGATCTCGTCAACCATCTGGTCTCCGAGCAGTTGTGGGTGCCTCCGCTGGTCCGCGACGGAGTCACCGTCGAGGCGATCGGAGACACCTTCGACGGCGATGTGCTGGGCCCCGATCCGGCCGCTTCCTGGGACGCCTCGGCCCGCGCCTCCCACGCCGCCTTCAGCGCGCCGGACGCGCTCGACCGCGTCGTCCACCTGTCGTACGCCGACACCACGGCCGCCTTCTACTGCGCTCAGCTGGTGACCGACCTGGCCGTGCACACCTGGGACCTGTCCCGGGCGATCGGTGCCGACGAGCGGCTGCCGGGCGACCTTCTGGAGTTCACGGTCCGCGAGGTCACCCCGTACGCCGCCGACCTCGCGAAGAGCGGGCTCTTCGCCGCGCCGGTGGAGCCGCCGCCCGGAGCCGACGCACAGACCGAGCTGCTGTGCCTGCTGGGACGTGAGCCTTAGCCGGCGAGCAAGAGGGCCGGGTGTGTGCGCCCTCGCGGGCGGCGGCTGCCGTCTCCCAGGCGTCACCCGCTCGGGCGCCTGTGTCCCGCGAATGGTGCCCGGCCGCGCGCGCCGCGCCGCCGGGCGGGCTGTGATGGGCCCCGAGGGGCACGACGGCCGTGCCCCTCGGGAAAGCCGCCCGCCGAAGGAGCCCAGCCCATGCGCCGTACCGCCCGTGCCCTGTTCGCCACCGCCCTGGCAGGTGCCGCCGTGGGCGCCGCCGCGTCGGCCGCGTTCGCGGATCCGGCCGCCGAGGTCAGCCCGGGCTCCGTCGAGCCCGGGGGCACCCTCACCATCTCCGTCACCTGCGACGAGATCGGCGGAGCCCCGCCCGACTTCATCGACGCCACCTCGCAGGGCTTCGAGGAGGGCAAGGTCCAGCTGAGCCGCGTGCAGGGCGACACCGAGAGCGCGGCGGGCGCCGCCTACCGAGGAACGGCCCGTATCCCGTCCGGGCCGTCCGGGGAGAATGTCGACGACGGCTCCGACGCGATGGGCCCCGAGCCGGAGTGGGGCGTCGACGGCGCGTGCCCCGAGCCCCCGGGCGGCCAGAAGAAGCCGTGGAAGGCCTCGTACACCGTGGCCCGTGGCACCAAAGCCGCGAGCGGCATCGCGCAATGGCCCCCGGATGTTCAGCGTCCCCAGGACGTCCAGCGTCCCCCGGACGTCCAGCGTCCCCCGGACGTCCAGCGTCCCCCGTCCGTCCAGCGCGGGGTACACGCCGGCGAGGGTGGCGCCTTCACCGGGTCCGTGCCTGCCCTGGTCGCCGGAAGCGTCCTGATCGCGGGCGCGCTGGGCGCGGCCGTCCACCGGCTGCGCCACAAGGACGCGTCAGCGGACAGTTGACGCTGTGACGGGCACAACCCGACGGGTGGCCATGGGGTGGCCGAACCCTGGGTACGGAGAGGCCGAGGGCGCGAGCGGAACCGTACGAGGAGCTGTACCAGGACACGGATGAGGCATAAGCAGGTAGGGCTGTACGACGGGACAGGGGCACCGGAGACCGTACGGAGGCGGGAGCACCGGAGCAGGGCACGGCACGCACCACGGACTGCGCGGAGGCACGTATGCGGCGGACGGATCCGGAAGGGCACGGCCCCGTCCGTTACGGCCCGCCCCTTCCCGGCCAGGGCCTGCCCGTGCTGCCGGAACTCCGCTCCGTGCTGGCCGCCGCCGCGGACCGCGCCGACGCCGAGCCCTCCGGCGGCGGCCCCGCCCTCCTCGACGCGGCCTGCACCTACTGGAGCCGGCGCGGACTGCCCACCGCGCACGACCGGGTGGCCGCCGCACCCGGCGCCCCCGCGCTGCTTCTCGCGCTGACCGGCGCGCTCGGCGGTGACGTCCTCGTGCCGCGTCCGTGCGCCGCGTGGTGGGCGCCGCAGGCACGCCTGCTGGGCAGATCCGTGTTCCATGTGGCGACACCCGCCGAGTGCGGCGGCATCCCGGACCCGTACGCCCTCCTGGAGACCGTCCGCAGAGTCCGCGCCGAGGGCGGTGAACCGCGCCTGCTCGTGCTCTCCGTGGCCGACGACCCCACCGCCACCGTCGCGCCGCCCGAGGTCGTCCACGAGACGGTCGAGGCCGCGATGGACGAGGGGCTGCACGTCGTCAGCGACGAGACCTGGCGCGACACCCTGCACCGGCCGCACGGCACGGTGCTGCTCAGCCCCGCCGAGATGCTCCCCGGCGAGGTCACCGTCGTCACGGACCTCGCGGGCGCCTTCCTGCCACAGGGCTGGCCGGCCGCCGTCGCCCGCTTCCCCGACAACGACTCCGGGGTCCGGTTGCGCGACCAGGTCCTCGACGTGCTGACCGTGCTCGGCGCGCGGGTCGCCGCACCGGTCGCCGCGGCGGCCGCGTACGCGCTCGGCGAGCCGGCCGGCATCACCGAACGGCTCACCGCCGCCGTACGCCTGCACGCGCACGTGGCCGCCGCCGCGCACCACGCGGTGGTCGGCGCGGGCGCCCTCGCGCGGCCCCCGCAGGCCGGGAGACATCTGTACGTGGACCTCGGCCCGCTCCGGTCCGCGCTCGGGGCGCACGGCGTGGGCGACGCCCAGGACTTGGAGGACTTCCTCACCGCCCGGCTCGGCATGCCCGCGCCGGGCGGGCACCGGTTCGGCGACGACCTCGCGGCGCTCCGGGTGCGCCTGGGCACGGGGCCGCTGCTCGGCGCGACGGACGAGGAGCGGGCGGAATGCCTCACGTCACCCTCGCCGCTGGAACTGCCGCATGTGCAACGCGCGTTGACCCTCTTGGGGTCGGCCTTCGACGATCTCCGCGACGACGCTCAGCGATGGGAGCCTCCTCGATGACGCAGCAGTCCGAGTCGACCACGAGCACGACGACCCAGGACGCCGACGATCCGGCGTCCTCTTCGAGCCCGGCGGCGACCGGGCACGCAACTCCCGCCATTCCTCTCGTCCCCACCGTTCCTCTCGTCCCCAACACTCCTCTCATTCCCGCCGGTCCCCTCGTTCCCGCCGGTCCGCTCGCCGAGCCCCGTCCGCTCGGCGAGCGGCGTAACTGGCCGCGGTCCTTCGTGGAACGGCTGACCGCGCCGCTGCCCGGACTGCGGGCCTTCGCCAGGTTCGCCCGCGAGGGCGCGCTGTGGCCGGGCGCCGAGGGACTCGCCGACATCCCGTCGCTGCCGTTCGAACCGGAGCCGTTGCCCCAGGTGGGCACGCGCACGGTCGCCGTCTCCTGGGCGGGGCACGCCAGTTGGGTGGTCCGGATGGGCGGGCTCACCGTCCTCACCGACCCGGTCTGGTCCCGCAAGATCCTCGGCACCCCGGCCCGGATCACACCGGTCGGCGTGGCCTGGAGCGCGCTGCCGCGCGTCGACGCGGTCGTCATCAGCCACAACCACTACGACCACCTGGACGCGCCGACCCTGCGCCGACTCCCGCGCGACACCCCGGTGTTCGTACCGGCCGGGCTCGGCCGCTGGTTCAGGCGCCGCCGGTTCACCCAGGTCACCGAGCTCGACTGGTGGGAGGCGGCCGAACTGCGCGGCGTCCGCTTCGACTTCGTCCCCGCGCACCACTGGTCCAAGCGCAGCCTCATCGACACCTGCCGCACCCTGTGGGGCGGATGGGTGCTGACGGCGCCCGACGGCCAGCGGCTCTATTTCGCGGGGGACACGGGGTACGGGCACTGGTTCGCCCGCATCGGCCGACGCTACCCGGGCATCGACCTCGCCCTCCTCCCCATCGGGGCGTACGACCCCCGGTGGTGGCTGAGTGACGTCCACTGCGATCCGGAGGAGGCGGTGCGGGCGGCCGCCGATCTGGGGGCGCGGCGGATGGCTCCCATGCACTGGGGGACGTTCGTGCTGTCGGCGGAGCCGGTGCTGGAACCGTTGGCGAGGGTGCGTGCCGCCTGGGAGCGGGCGGGGCTTGCTCGGGGGGATCTGTGGGATCTGCCGGTGGGGGGTTCTCGGGTTTTGGGGTGACTGCTGTGCGTGGGCGGCTGCGGGTCGTCCTGGGTTGCTCGCGCAGTTCCCCGCGCCCTTAACGGGGCGCGGTCCTGCGCACCTTGCGCCACAGGCTCGGCGTCACGCTGATCGCCAGGGTCAGGACCACCGCCGCGACCACGCCCTCCCACGGCTCGTCGAAGAGGGAGCCGCCGAGGATGCCGATGACCTGGTAGGTGGCCGCCCAGGCGAGGCAGGCGGGGACGTCGCCGCGGGCGAAGGTGCGCAGGGGCGTCTTCGCCAGGAGGCAGGCGAGCATGACCGGGATACGGCCGGCCGGGACGAGGCGGGACAGGACGAGGACCGCGATGCCGTGGTCGCGCAGCTTCTCCTGGGCCTGGGCGAGACGGTCCTCGGGGGCGCGGTCACGGAGGGTCTCCAGCCAGCGCGAGCCGTTCTTTGACCGCATACCGCGCTGGCCGAGCCAGTACAGCGTGATGTCGCCGAGGAACGCGGCGAGCGCCGCCGTCCCGAAGACCAGCAGCAGGGAGAACGGCGCCGACTGGTGAAAGGCCACCACGGCCGCCGAACTCACCAGGGCGCCCGTCGGCACGACCGGCACGAGCGAACCGATCAGCACCAGCAGGAAGAGGGACGGGTACCCGATCGCCTGCTGGGTGGACTCCGGCGGCACGGTCGTGGCCGCGACGGTCAGGAAGGTCACCGGGCGACCTCCGGCCGGGCGCCCGGGCCGTGCGCGGCGTCCGGTTCGGCGGACATGCTGGACGGGAAGGTCACTTCGCGACCTCCGGGCGTACGCTCTCGCCGTGTTCGAGGCGGTGGACCGCGACCTGGGGCGCGCGTTCGGCGGCGAGGCGTACGAACTCCTCGCCCGGCGCGTGGAATTCATGGGGGCGCACGGCGTCCATCCCGATCGGCCAGTACGTGCCGTAGTGCACCGGCACGGCGCTGCGCGGCATCAGCTGGGTGAGCGCCTGCGTGGCGCGCCCCGCGTCGAGGTGTCCCTCGCCCAGGTACGGTCCCCAGCCGCCCACCGGCAACAGCGCCACGTCGACCGGTCCGACCTCCTCCGCCATCGACGCGAACAGCCCGGTGTCCCCGGCGAAGTACGTGCGCGCCTCACCCTCGATGACATATCCGACGGCGGGGGAGCGGTGCGGTCCGACGGGCAGCCGCCGTCCGTCGTGCCGCGCCGGCACGGTGCGTACGACCAGGTCACCGACCTGGGTCCGGTCGCCCGGCGCCACCTCGATGAGCTGGAGATGGTCCAGCCTGCGCAGCCCGGGCACCGCGAGCGGCGCGCCCTTCGGCACGATCAGCCGGGTGCCGGGCGCGAGCCGCGCCAGCGACGGCAGATGCAGATGGTCGGCGTGCAGATGCGAGACGAGCGCCGCGTCGGCGACCGCCGCCCGGGGCGGGGGCGGCGCCCCGCGCCTGCGCCGGAGGTGCGCGAGCCGGCGCGCGAAGAGCGGGTCGGTGAGCAGGCGCATTCCGGAGTCCTCGACCGTGCAGGTGGCGTGCCCCCACCAGGTGATCTCCACCGGCACCTCTTTGCCTCCTTCGCGCGACTCCCCCCGAGCCTACGGGCAGGAGTAGGGTCGGCGGCGAAACCCGGAGGTGAGGGGGACGCCATGGGAGACGCGCGCGGTGCCTCCGGCATGCACGCCCTCAACTGCTCGCTCGACCAGAGCGGTCCGTCGTCGCGCCCCCCGTCGCTTCGTGTGACGGCGATCGCGAGCCTGACACCCCTGGAAGAACTGGAGGCTGATCCCTTCCTGGTCGACTCCCGCAGCCAGCACGCCATGTGCGCCCGCTGGGCCGCCGAACGCGGTTACGTGGTCACGCGGGAACTCCTCGTGCGCGGTCTGCGCCCCGACCACCGCACCCTGTGGGCGGACGTCGAGGCGGGCCTCGTCGATCTCTTCGTCGCCCCCAGCCGACGCGTGCTGGAACGCGCCCTCGCCTCGGTCGACGAGTTCACCGCCGAGTGCGTGCGCCGCGGCGTACGGGTCGAGACGGTCGGCTGCGCGGAACCGTCGTACGACGCCCAGATGAAGGCCCGGGTCCACCGCCGTCTGTCCATGCCGACGGCCGGGTACGACGGCCGCTGAGCCTCGCTCCGGCAACGGGTGACACACGGCTCCTTCCGCCCGTTGTGACAGGGTGGGAGCAGGCCTCGCGCACCGGGCGGGCCGGGACGTGAGGTGGACTGGGCGTGGGTGGAGGACGTTGGCGGCGGATCCTCAGCGGAGTGTGGCGGAGCATCACGGTGTGGGCCGTGTCCACGGTCACGATGCTCGTCCTCGCCGGCGTACTGCCCGACTTCCAGTTGCAGTCGGACGACGGGGACAGCGCCACGCAGATCGCCGTCACCGCGGCGGCGGCAGCGGGTGTCTTCGGTCTGCTGTCGTCGCTCGTGTGGCCCCTGCTGGTCAGGGCGTTGCTGCTGGTGCCGGCCCTGGTGCTCGGGCTGCTCGTCTTCTTCCTCAACGGGTCCCTGCTGCTGATCGCCCTGCGGATCACCCCCTCCGGGCAGAGTGAGGTCGCCCCCGAGACGGCCGTGGTCGTCGCCGCCGTGATGTCCGCCGTCGCCTCGGCCACCGGTGGTGCCCTCGCCGTGCGGGACGACGACGCGTACCGGCGCAGGCTGTACCGGCTCGCCGACCGGCGCCGCAGGCGCTCCGACGGACGGGCCGGGCCCGCGACCCCCGGCGCCGTCTTCCTCCAGCTCGACGGCGTGGGCCACGACGTCCTGGAGGGTGCCATTGCCAAGGGGCTGATGCCGACCGTGGCGGCCTGGCTCGGCGGCAGGCGTCCGACCCACCGGCTCACGCCCTGGCGCACCGACTGGTCCAGCCAGACCGGCGCCAGCCAGCTCGGCATCCTGCACGGCAGCAATCACGACGTCCCGGCCTTCCGCTGGTACGAGAAGGACAGCCAGGAGGTCATGGTCTGCAACCGGCCCACCAGTGCCGCCGAACTCCAGCGTCGCGCGATCGAGCACACCGGTGACGGCGGACTGCTCACCGTCGACGGCGCCAGCCGCGGCAACCTCTTCAGCGGCGGCGCCGACGAGCTGGCCCTCGTGCTGTCCATCGCCGCGAGGAGGGGGAAGGAGAACCGCTCGCGGGCGGGCTACTTCGCGTACTTCTCCGACCCCGCCAACGCCGTCCGCACGGCGATGTCCTTCGTCGCCGAGGTGCTGCGGGAGATGGGCCAGTCCACCTGGGCCCGCTTCAAGAAGCGCCGGCCACGCGTCAAGCGCGGCGGGCTCTACCCCTTCGTCCGCGCCTTCGCGACCGTCGTCGAGCGGGACGTCGTCGTCGCCGCGGTGATCGGCGACATGCTCGCCGGGCGCAACGCGGTCTACGCGGACCTGGTGGCGTACGACGAGGTGGCGCACCACTCCGGACCGTACAGCCGCGACGCCGAGAAGGTCCTGGAGCGCCTCGACCGCTCGCTCGCGCTGATCGCGAAGGTCGCCGAGCACGCCCCGCGGCCGTACCGGATCGTGCTGCTGTCGGACCACGGTCAGAGCCCCGGCGAGACCTTCCTGGCCCGCTACGGGCTCACCCTCGGCAATCTGGTCCGCGCGGGCTGCGGGCTGCCCGTGCCGCGCAGGGCGCAGCGCACGCACAGCGGTGCCGAGGCGCGGGCCGCCGTACGGGCCGCACTGCGCAGGCCGGTCGAGGAGGGCGGTGAGCGGCACCGCCCCTCGCGCGGCTCCGAGCCCATCGTGCTGGCCTCCGGCAACCTCGGCCTGGTCTCCTTCCCCGATGTGCCGCACCGGATGAGCCGCGAGGAGATCGACCGGCGCCACCCCGCGCTGCTGTCGACGCTCGCCAACCACCCCGGCGTCGGCTTCATCCTCGTGCGCAGCGAGGAGCACGGCGGCCTCGTGCTCGGTGCACAGGGCGCGGAGGTGCCGGTGGGCGAGCTCGACGACGAACACCCGGGCCCGCTCGCCGACTTCGGCCCCGGTGCCGCCGACGCCGTACGCCGCACTCACTCGTTCCCGCACGCCGCCGACATCATGGTCAACTCCTGGTACGACCCCAAAGAGGGCGAAGTCCTCGCCTTCGAGGAGCAGATCGGCTCGCACGGCGGACTCGGCGGGTCCCAGGCGCGGCCCTTCCTGCTCTCGCCGGTGGCGCTCTCGGTGCCGGCCGAGGACGGCACCGGACTCGTCGGCGCCGAGCAGATCCACCACGTACTGCGGCGATGGCTGCGCGAGTGCGACGGCCCCCAGGTACCGCTGGCGGCACGCCCGAACGAGCGTGCCGCCTGACGGACCGGCCCCCGGACTCCCGGGGTACGGCCTGGCCCCTGACTACCGGGCCAGTGGCGCGACCACCCAGCGACGCGTTTTGTACCTGCTGCCCTGCTGCCCGATCTCGATCAGCTTGCGGGCTGCGGGGTAGGCCTCGTTGCCCTCGATCTCGTAGCCGACCTGGAGCGTGCCCGGCACGTCCCGGATCTCCAGCCGCTCATGGATCTCGGCGGCGGAACGCTGCTCGTCGGAGCCCACCACGGCGAGATGCTGGACCAGCCTGAGCTGGGCGGCGGCCAGCGACTCGGCCGGGTCCCGCGGAAGCGGTGCCCCGGCGGCCCGCGTCCCCTGCCCGGAGGGCGGCGCGACCACGGAACTCGGCGTACGGGTCGAACCCGCCGCCTCCCTCGTCGACAGGTGCGCCTGGACGACCGTGCCGTCGTTGTCGAGCGCCACCCGGATCTCGCCGCGCCCGGGGGTGATGACGGGCACGCCGTCGAAGGTCTGACGGAACGTCACATGCGTCTGGAGCGACACCGGTTCGCCGAGCTGCGAGCCGTCCTTGCTGCCGGAGTTCTGCCACAGGTCGTGCACCGAGTCGACGATCAACTCGGCGCCGGCAGTTGCCTCGACGTGTTGTTCGGCGAAGGCCCGGGCCAACTCGACGGCCCGGCCGGTGTCCAGCTGATCGGTGTTGCGGTGATTGGCCTCGGCGAGCTTCACCCAGCGCGCGGCGAGCGGCGCTGTCGAGACGTACCGGTCACCGGAGTTGGCGCTCAGCACACCCTGCCGCTCGACCTGGACCTCCTGGAGCGCGGCGTCCGGGAAACTCGCCAGCTGCCCGAGCCGTGCCAGCTCGGCGCTCGGATCGCGCGGCGCCAGCTGAACGGTCTGCTCCGGTACGGCGGTCGCCGCCTCGCGCAGGCTGCTGCGGGCGTAGTACCAGCGCCAGGCGTACCAGGCGTCGGAGACGTGCTCGCGGACGAAGTTCCGTTCGGAGTTCAGGCGGCTCGTCGCCTCCGCCTGGGTCGGTCCGGTGGCGCAGACCGAGGACGCCTGACCTTGGTAGATGTCCCACGACGCGTTCAGCCAGGCGTCCGTGAACGTCTGCCCGGCCCGCCACTTCTCCCAGAACTTCTTGCCGTAGTCGGGGCTGTCGATGCTCGTCGTCTCGAAGCCGAAGATCATCCGTGAGCCGAGGTTGGGGCCCGCCCAGGTGCGGATCGGGGTGTGCCCTTCGAGGACGCGCACCGAGTTGCAGGTGGACCAGAAGACGTAGTTCGCCTTCTCGTTGCCGAACGCCATCCGGTTGGAGATCGCGTCACTGCGGCCGTCCCACACCGCGCCGAGCGGTGCGTAGAACACCCCGTTGCCGTCCATGCCGCCGTGCCCCGAGTGGTAGACGGCGACCACGGCGTCCACTCCGTAGCGGTCCTGCCAGTTGTCGTACGTCTCCTCGTACGCCCACACCTGCACGCCGCCGTCGGCGAACCAGAAGTTCCGGTCGTAGAACTGCTGGAGATAGGCGAGCCAGCCCGTGGCGTCCTCGTGCGTGTGCGAGAGCGGGTTCTGGTTCACGAACTTCTGGATGCTGAACGCACCCCACCAGCCGAACGTCGCATCCCGGTCGGCCGCACCGGGCTTGCCGGAATCCAGCGGTGACGGACCCCGGTCCGAATAGATCATGCGCATGGTCAAACCCCCTGATGGTTCACCTCGCCACGCTCCGTCCCAGAGGGGCGAGAGGCCTCAAACTGGCACCGCCGTGGGGGTTTGCCCAGCGCGTATACCGGCCAACGGGGCCGCGCCCCGGGCATGGCACGGCGCCCCACCGGTCGCTCGGGGACAACTGCTCCGGTGGTACGCGGGAAGTCCCGGGCGCCGGAAAATGGGCTGCGCCGAACGGACTTCGGTGCCCACACTGTTCGTATCGGACACCGCACACCTGCGGGCCCCTCTCGAACACCTCCAAGGAGCCGCTGCGTGCAGGCAGCCGTCACCGTCACTCCCGCCCGTATACCGGAGCTGCTGCTCGGTCTCGCGACCGTGCGGCCGGTCTTCATCTGGGGCGCCCCCGGCATCGGAAAGTCCTCCCTGGTAAGGGAGTTCGCCGAATCGCTGGGACTTGAGTGCGTGAGCCTGCTCGGCACCCAGCTCGCCCCCGAGGACCTCATCGGCGTTCCGCAGATCCGCGACGGCCGGTCCGTGTTCTGCCCGCCGGAGGCGATCGCCCGCGACGAGCCGTACTGCCTGTTCCTGGACGAGCTGAACGCGGCGACGCCGGATGTGCAGAAGGCCTTCTACTCGCTCATCCTGGACCGCCGCATCGGCAACTACGAGCTGCCGAAGGGCTCCATCGTGATCGGCGCGGGCAACCGTGCGACGGACAACGCGCTGGCGCGCCCGATCGCCTCGGCGCTGGTCAACCGTCTCGCGCACGTACACCTGGAGGCGTCCCCGAAGGACTGGCTCGTCTGGGCCGCTTCCAACGACATCCACCCCTGGGTCCTGGACCACCTCACCGACCGGCCCGACCACCTGTGGTCCAAGCCGCCGAAGACGGAGGAACCCTTCTCCACGCCCCGCTCCTGGCACATGCTCTCCGACGCGCTGCGCTCCTTCGGGCCGGCCCTCGACGAGGCGACCCTGGAGGTGATCGCGCACGGCACGCTGACGCCCGCGCACGCCGTGGCCTTCTGCGGTTACGTCAAGATCGTGCGGAGCCGGTTCGGTATCGAGGCCATCATCAAGGGCGACGCCCGCTGGCCCGGCCGCCCGGAGGACCGCGATCTGCTCTACTACCTCGCCGAGTCCTTCCGTGGCCGCCTCGTCAAAGAGCTGCCGGCCAGCAAGGAGCACCTCTCGGAGAACGGCCGCCAGACCGCGTTCCGCGCCAAGTCGCTGCTCGTCCAGCTTGCCGAGATCTCCGTCGAGGTCGCCCAGAGCGTGATCGCCGCCGACACCGACGGCAACCCCGTACTGCCCGCGTGGTTCCTGGTCGAGGCGGCACGGGACATGCCGCGGCTGGTGGAGGCGCGGCGATGAGCGGGGGGCTGCGCGCTCGTCCTCAAATGCCGGACAGGCTGATCCGGCCGTCCGTCGGAGCCCTGCGGTGAGCCGTCCCCGTAAGCCGGCGACAGCGGCCAAGCCGGATCCCGCCGCCGAGGCGTTCGCGGAGGGGATGCGGCTGGTGCGGGCCAATCGGGCGCTGGCCGCCATCGGGTTCAGCACCTGCCGGCAGGAGGACTGCGTCAGGGCGCCGCGCGCCGGTCTGGTGTGCGTCGACTCCGACGGCATCCTGCACGTCCATCCCACCCGCCGCGCGGAACCGGCCGCCTGGGCCTGGGCCATCGCGCACGCCGTGATTCATCTGGGCTTCGGGCACGTTCCCGCCGCGGTCGGCGAGCGCGTACAGCCCGACCGTTTCGACCTCGCCGCCCGCTGCGTCGTGGTCAACCGCTTCCTGCTCGGCTTCCCGATCGGGCTCACCCCCGAGGACCTGCCCGACTCCTACCCGGACGGCGACGAGGAACAGCTCGCCGCGCGCTGGCGCCGCGACGGCATCCCGCCCCGCTACGACCATTGCGGCACGGGACATGACGAGCCGGACCAGCTGCTGGTGCCGTGGAACACCTGGATCGGCGGCACCCCGCCCGACTGGCAGATCGCCTTCGCGCACGCCCTGACCCGCACCATGACCGCCGCGATGGACATGGCGGGCGGCCGCCGCGCGTCCATGCGCGGCGGACCCACCCGGCTGCAGCCCTGGGAGAAGGCGCTGAGCTGGTTCATCTCCTCCTACCCCCTGCTCGGCGGCGTCGCGGCCGGTATCACCCTTGTCGCCGACGCCGAACTCGCTCGCGCCCACGGCATCTCGATCGCGGCGGTCAACCCGGAGGCCGCCGAGATCTACGTCAACCCGCTGTGCCGGTTCGATGCCGAGGAATGGCGGTTCGTCCTCGCCCACGAGATGCTGCACGCCGCCCTGCGCCACGGCGACCGCTGCGGGACCCGCGACCCGTATCTCTTCAACGTCGCCGCCGACTACGTCATCAACGGCTGGCTGTGCGAGATGCAGGTCGGCACGATGCCCGAAGGGCTGCTGTACGACCCGGAGCTGAAGGACCTGTCGGCGGAGGAGGTCTACGACCGGATCGCCGGCGACCTGCGCCGGATGCGCCGCCTGTCCACGCTGCGCGGCAAGGGCGCGGGCGACATCCTCGGCGGCCCGCTCGGCTCGCCGCGCGACTATGTCGACCTCGACGAGTTCTACCGCCGGGGTCTCGGCCAGGGCCTCGACCTGCACCAGCAGCAGGAGCGCGGATTCCTGCCGGGCGGTCTGGTGGAGGAGATCCGCGCGCTCAGCCATCCTCCGCTGCCCTGGGACGCCCAACTCGCCCGCTGGTTCGACGAGTTCGTGCCCCGCCCCGAGCCCGTACGAACGTACGCGCGTCCGGCGCGCCGCCAGGCGGCGACCCCCGACATCCCGCGCGCGGGCCGCTACTTCCCGCCCGAGGAGATCGCCCGCTGCACCTTCGGCGTCGTCCTCGACACCTCCGGCTCCATGGACCGCACCCTGCTCGGCAAGGCACTGGGTGCCATCGCCTCGTACGCCGAGGCCCGCGACGTACCGGCCGCCCGCGTCGTCTTCTGCGACGCGGCCCCGCACGACGCGGGATATCTGCCGGTCACGGAGATCGCCGGACGCGTCCGTGTGCACGGACGCGGCGGTACGGTGCTGCAGCCCGGGATCGACCTGCTGCACCGCGCCGACGACTTCCCGCCCGGCGCGCCCGTCCTGGTGATCACGGACGGTTACTGCGATGTACTGCGGGTGCGGCGCGAGCACGCGTATCTGATCCCGCAGGACGCCCGGCTGCCGTTCACCGCGCGTGGGCCCGTCTTCCGGGTGCGGTGACCTGTCTTCGGGATGCCGTGACCTGTCTTCCGCGTGCGCCGGGCCAGGTTGTGATCGGATGGTGGGTACGGACCCCGAAAACGGGACCTCACTGAAGGGATTCACCGTGGCCACCACGCGCTCTGCACACACCGTCTGGGAAGGCAACCTGCTCGAGGGCAAGGGCGTCGTCACCTTCGACTCCTCCGGCGCCATCGCGCAGCAGCCGGTGACGTGGGCGTCGCGCGCCCAGGACGCGAACGGCAAGACCAGCCCCGAGGAGCTGATCGCCGCAGCCCACTCCAGCTGCTACTCCATGGCGTTCTCGCACGCCCTCGCGGGGGCCGGCACCCCGCCCACCAAGCTCGTCACCTCCGCCGATGTCTCCTTCCAGCCCGGCGAGGGCATCACCGGCATCCACCTCACCGTCGAGGCCACGGTGCCCGGCATCGACGAGGCCGCCTTCCAGGCGGCCGCCGAGGACGCCAAGAAGAACTGCCCGGTCAGCCAGGCGCTGACCGGCACGACGATCACCCTGACGGCGAAGCTCGCCTGACGCTCGTACGCCGATGCCGCGCTCTCCCCGAGGGGGCGCGGCATCGTCATGCGCGCTCCTGTACGCCACCCCGTCCCATTGACAACCAGCCACTCAAGATTTGTGCTGGAGATCGGGCAGAGCCCTGGCGGAAGGGGACGGACATGGCACGTGCGGTCGGGATCGACCTCGGTACGACGAACTCGGTGGTGGCCGTCCTGGAGGGCGGCGACCCCACCGTCGTCGCCAACGCCGAGGGTGCGCGCACCACGCCCTCCGTGGTGGCCTTCGCCAAGAACGGCGAGGTGCTCGTCGGCGAGGTCGCCAAGCGGCAGGCGGTGACGAACGTGGAGCGCACCGCGCGCTCCGTGAAGCGTCACATGGGGGACGTGACCTGGCGTTTTCCGGAGAAGGACGCCATCGACGGCACCCGCTACCGGGCCCAGGAGCTGTCCGCGCGGGTGCTGCAGAAGCTGAAGCGCGACGCGGAGGCCTACCTCGGCGAGGACGTCACGGACGCCGTGATCACTGTGCCCGCCTACTTCGACGACGCGCAGCGCCAGGCCACCAAGGAGGCGGGCGAGATCGCGGGCCTGAAGGTTCTGAGGATCATCAACGAGCCGACGGCCGCCGCGCTCGCGTACGGGCTCGACCGCGGCGAGGAGCAGACCGTCCTCGTCTTCGACCTGGGCGGCGGCACCTTCGACGTCTCGCTCCTGGAGATCGGCGACGGTGTCATCGAGGTCAAGGCCACCAACGGCGACACCCGGCTCGGTGGCGACGACTGGGACCAGCGGATCGTCGAGCACCTCGCCCAGCGGTTCAAGGCCTCGTACGGCATCGATCTCGGCCACGACAAGATGGCGCTGCAACGGCTGCGCGAGGGCGCCGAGAAAGCCAAGATCGAACTGTCCAGCGCCTCGGAGACCACCGTCAACCTGCCCTACGTCACGGCGACCGCCGAAGGCCCGCTGCACCTCGACGAGAAGCTGACGCGAGCTCAGTTCCAGGAACTCACTGCCGACTTGCTCGACCGCTGCAAGACCCCCTTCCACCAGGCGGTCAAGGACGCGGGCGTGAAGCTCTCCGCCGTCGACCACGTGATCCTGGTCGGCGGCTCCACGCGCATGCCCGCCGTCACCGACCTCGTGAAGGAACTCACCGGCAAGGACCCGCACAAGGGCGTCAACCCGGACGAGGTCGTGGCGCTCGGCGCGGCCCTCCAGGCGGGTGTCATCCGGGGAGACGTGAAGGACGTGCTGCTCCTCGACGTCACCCCGCTGTCCCTCGGCATCGAGACCAAGGGCGGCATCATGACCAAGCTCATCGAGCGCAACACCACGATCCCGACCCGGCGTTCGGAGATCTTCACGACCGCCGTGGACAACCAGCCGTCGGTCGGCATCCAGGTCTACCAGGGCGAGCGCGAGATCGCCGCCTACAACAAGAAGCTCGGCGTCTTCGACCTCACCGGACTGCCGCCCGCGCCGCGCGGGGTGCCGCAGATCGAGGTCGCCTTCGACATCGACGCCAACGGGATCATGCACGTCTCGGCGAAGGATCTCGCCACCGGACGTGAGCAGAAGATGACCGTGACCGGCGGCTCCGCGCTCCCCAAGAACGACATCGACCGCATGATGCGCGATGCCGAGCAGTACGCCGAGGAGGACCGGGAGCGCCGTGAGGCCGCGGAGACGCGCAACCAGGGCGAGCAACTCGTCTACCAGACGGAGAAGTTCGTCCGCGAGAACGAGCAGCGCATCCCGGCCGACACGAAGACGGAGGTCGAGTCCGCGGCAGCCGACCTGAAACGGCTCCTGGAGGACTCCTCCACCGACACGGCCGCCCTGCGCACCGGCATCGAGAAGCTGGCCACCGTCAGCCAGCGGATGGGGCAGGCGATGTACGCGCAGGCCCAGCAGACGCCCCCGGAGGACCAGCCGCCCACCGAGCAGGCCCCGGGCGACGAGGAGGGCGTGGTGGACGCCGAGATCGTCGACGAGGACAGGGGGCCCAAGGACGGCGGCACCGCCTGAAGGTCAGGCGTCCGTCTTCTCCCAGCCCCGCCGTGCCGGCCGCGCCCCGAGCTGCTTCGGGTCGCGGCCGCGGTAGACCACGTACGGGCGGAACAGATACTGCACCGGCGCGCTGAACATATGGACCAGCCGCGTGTACGACACCAGCGCGATCAGCGCCATGCCGATCACCGCGTGGATCCGGTAGAGCACCGGCACGCCCTCCATCAGCTCCGTCTTCGGCTGGAGCGTGAACAGACTGCGCGCCCAAGGGGCGATGGAATCACGGTAGTTGTAGCCGGCTCCGGTGGCGTGCGAGAGCTTGGCGACCATGCCCATCACGATCGCGCCGAGCAGCACGACATACATCAGCTTGTCGTTGACGGTCGTCGCCCGGAACACCGGTGAGTTCGTCCGTCTGCGGTAGATCAGCAGCAGGATGCCGGCCACGGTGAGGATTCCGGCCGCCGTGCCGCCGTACAGCGAGAACAGGTGGTACGTGTGCTCGCTGATCCCCAGGGAGTGGGTCCACGACTCCGGGACGAACAGGCCCACCAGATGGCCGACGAGCACGAAGAGGATGCCGTAGTGGAAGGCGGGCGAGGCGATGTTCAGCAGCTTCGACTCGTAGATCTGCGAGGAGCGCGTGGTCCAGCCGAACTTGTCGTAGCGGTAGCGCCAGACGAGGCCCGCGACGAGCAGCGCGAAGGCGATGTACGGCAGGGCGCCCCAGAGGAGGGTCGTCATGAGCGTTCTCCGATGACGGCGAGAGGTTCGTGGCCGAGGGCGCCGCTGGGTTCGACCCCGATGGCGCCGAAGGGTTCGAGGCCGACCTCTTCGCGCGGCGGCCCCGACCGGGCCAGGGCGAGCGCCTCGGCGCGGTCCTTGGGGGACGGGCCGGGAAGGGTGGCGCACACCGCGTCGAGGATCGTCGCGTACGGCGTGCCGAAGTCGGTGAGCGCGATCCGCAGCAACTCCAGGCCGCTGCGGTGCTCTTGGAGAAGTCCGGGTCCGGCGTGCGCGGAGAATTCGAGGACCGCCGGCAGGAAGTCCGGCAGCTCCTCGCCGGTGAACTCCAGGCCGTGCTCCCGGTACACCTCCTTGAACCGCACCAGCGACATCCCGCGCCGCCGGGTGTCCCCGTCGCGCCACCAGCTCAGATAGAGGCTGTGCCGGTTCTTGAAGTCGAAGACCTGGACGTAGTGCGCGGTGAGGTCCTGCGGGGGTTCGGTGTCCGCGTGTTCGAGGAACTCCCGTAGTTCCGGGGCGGCTTGACGCAGCAGCGGCAGCCGTTCGTAGAACTCCCCGTCCGGATAGCCGAGGCAGTACGCGGCGGCCTGATACAGCACGGCGTGCTCTTTCACGCGGACGTTCTCCCGCCGTGTCGTCATGTGTCCTCCCGGTCCGCCGTCTGCCGGTCCCGCAGGGCGTGGAAGTTCTCGATCGTCACGAGCGGCAGCTGTTTGCGGCCCGAGTCCTGGCCGAAGGGCCCGTCGCCGCCCATGCCGGGCCCGCCGTCGTAGTCGAGGCTGCACCCGTCGGGCAGCGCCGACTCCTCCAGACGCCTGGCGTCGCCGACGGCGGCCGTCGGAATGACGTACCGGTCCTCGTACTTGGCGATCGCCAGCAGCCGGTACATCTCCTCGATCTCGTCGGGCTTCATGCCGACGGACGTGGCGATCGACGCGTCGGGCGGCTCGCCGAGGTTGATGGCCCGCATGTGCGAGCGCATGGCGGCGAGTTTGCCGAGCGAGGCCCGCACCGGCTCGACATCGCCCGCTGTGAAGAGCTCCGCCAGGTATTCGAGCGGGATGCGGAGCGTGTCGATCGCGCCGAAGAGATTGTCCAGGTCCTCGCCGTCGTGCCCGGTCTCGGTCAGCGCGTCGACGACGGGGGACAGCGGCGGGATGTACCAGACCATCGGCATCGTGCGGTACTCCGGATGCAGGGGCAGCGCCACCTTGTACGTGCTGATCAGCGCGCGCACGGGGGAGCGGCGGGCCGCCTCCATCCAGTCGTACGGGATTCCGGCGTCCTCGGCGGCCCGTTGCACGGCGGGGTCGTCGGGGTCGAGGAAGACGTCCAACTGGGCTTCGTACAGGGCCTTTTCGTCCTGGGTGGACGCGGCGGCGGTCACCTTGTCCGCGTCGTACAGGATCACTCCGAGATAGCGCAGCCGTCCCACGCAGGTCTCGGAGCAGACGGTCGGGAGCCCGACCTCGACGCGCGGATAGCACAGCGTGCACTTCTCGGCCTTGCCGGTACGGTGGTTGAAGTACACCTTCTTGTACGGGCATCCGGTCACGCACATCCGCCAGCCCCGGCACTGGTCCTGGTCGACCAGGACGATGCCGTCCTCGGCCCGCTTGTACATGGCGCCCGACGGACAGGACGCCACGCACGCCGGGTTGAGACAGTGCTCGCAGATGCGCGGCAGATAGAACATGAAGGTCTGCTCGAAGGCGAACTGCACCTTCTCGGCGGCCTGTTGGCGTACCCGCTGGACCATGGGGTCCTGATCGCCGTGTTCCGGAGCGCCCGCCAGGTTGTCGTCCCAGTTCGAGGACCACTCGATCTTCATCGGCTTGCCGGTGAGCTGCGAGACGGGCCGTGCCACCGGGAAGTCGTCGCCGAGCGGGGCGTCGGTGAGGTTCTTGTAGTCGTACGTCCAGGGCTCGTAGTAGTCCTTGATCTCCGGGAGCCTGGGGTTGGAGAAGATCCCGGCGAGCTTGTGGAGCCGTCCGCCCGCCTTGAGCTTCAGCGCGCCGCGCCGGTTCAGTTCCCAGCCGCCCCGCCACTTCTCCTGGTCCTCGTAGCGGCGCGGATAGCCCTGTCCGGGGCGGGTCTCGACGTTGTTGAACCAGACGTACTCCATGCCGTCCCGGTTGGTCCACGCCTGCTTGCAGGTGACCGAACAGGTGTGACAGCCAATGCACTTGTCGAGATTCATGACCATGGCGATCTGGGCCATCGGGCGCATCAGTACTCGACCTCCTGACTGCGGCGCCGGATGACCGTCACCTCGTCGCGCTGGTTGCCCGTCGGGCCCAGGTAGTTGAAGGCCCACGACAACTGGGCGTAGCCGCCGATGAGATGGGACGGTTTGAGGATCAGCCGGGTCAGCGAGTTGTGGATGCCGCCGCGTCTTCCGGTGGTCTCCGTCTTGGGCACGCCCACCGTGCGCTCCTGGGCGTGGTGCATATAGACCGTGCCGGCGGGCATCCGGTGCGAGACGACGGCCCGGGCGACGACCACGCCGTTGCGGTTGACGGCCTCGATCCAGTCGTTGTCCTTCACCCCGATGGCGTCCGCGTCCTGCGGGGACATCCAGATGTTCTGGCCGCCGCGCGAGAGCGAGAGCATGAACAGGTTGTCCTGGTACTCGGAGTGGATCGACCACTTGTTGTGCGGGGTGAGATAACGGACCGTTACTTCCGTTTGTCCGTCGGACCCGAGGTGCGGCTCACCGAACAGCCGGTGCATGTCGAGCGGCGGCCGGTACACCGGCAGCGCCTCGCCCAGCTCATGGATCCAGTCGTGGTCGAGGAAGAAGTGCTGGCGCCCGGTGAGGGTGTGCCAGGGCTTGAGGTGCTCGGTGTTGAGGGTGAACGCCGTGTAGCGGCGGCCGCCCGACTCGCTGCCCGACCACTCCGGCGAGGTGATCACCGGCACCGGCGCGGCCTGGGTGTCCGCGTACGTGATCCGCTTGCCCTCGTGCTCGGCGGACAGATGCGCCATCTCCTGCCCCGTGCGGGCCTCCAGCGTGCGGAAGCCCTGCGTGGCCAGGCGCCCGTTGGTCGTCCCGGACAGCGCGAGGATCGTGTTCGCGGCCTTCACGGCGGTGTCGAGCGCCGGACGCCCGTCGGCGGGTCCGCCGCGTACGACACCGTTCAGCTCCTTGAGGTGCTCGACCTCCTCGTCCGGCCTGAGCGCGATGCCCTTGGCGGGCAGGCCCAGTTTCTCCACCAACGGCCCGAGCGCCGCGAACTTCGCCCCGACCGCCGTGTAGTCCCGCTCCACCACCGCCAGGTTCGGCAGCGTCTTCCCGGGCACGGGATCGCACTCGCCGCGCTTCCAGTCCAGCACCACCCCGCCCGGCTGCGCGGTCTCGCCGGGAGTGTCGTGCTGGAGCGCGGTGGCGACGAGGTCCTTGCGTACGCCGAGGTGGTCCACGGCGAGTTCGCTCAGCCGCTCGGCCAGCGCCTTGAACGTGTCGAAGTCGGTGCGCGCCTGCCACGGCGGGTCCACCGCCGGGGTGAAGGAGTGGACGTACGGATGCATGTCCGTGGTCGACAGGTCGTGCTTCTCGTACCAGGTCGCGGCGGGCAGCACGACGTCCGACAGAAGGGTGGAGGAGGTCTGCCGGAAGTCCAGGGAGAGCAGCAGGTCGAGCTTGCCCTCGGGGGCCTCCTCACGCCAGGTCACATCCCTCGGCCGGACCTCGGGCTCCGCCTCCTCGGCCCGCAGCGACGAATGGGTGCCCAGCAGGTGTTTGCTGAAGTACTCGGCGCCCTTCGCCGAGGAGCCGAGCAGGTTGGCGCGCCAAAGAGTCAGTACGCGCGGCCAGTTCTCGGGCGCGTCCGGGTCCTCACAGGCGAACTTCAGGGTGCCCGACCGGAGTTCGGCCACGACGTTCGCCACCGGATCACCGAAGACCTCGCCCAGCTTCAACGGATTGCGGTCGAAGGTCGGATACGACGGCATCCACCCCGAACGCGCCGACAGCGCCAGGCAGTCCGCGCCCGTCATCCCCTTGAACCGCCCCTCGCCGAGCGGTGAGGCGAGCACATCGGCCCCGAACTTGTCATAGCGCCACTGGTCGGTGTTGAGGAACCAGTACGCGGCACCGATCATCTGCCGCGGCGGCCGGCTCCAGTCGGCGGCGCCCGCCAGCGTGGCCCAGCCGGTGACCGGGCGGCACTTCTCCTGGCCGACGTAGTGCGCCCAGCCACCGCCGTTGCGGCCCTGGCAGCCGGTGAGCTGGAGCAGTGCGAGAAAGGCCCGGTAGATGGTCTCGGAGTGGAACCAGTGGTTGGTCCCCGCGCCCATCAGGATCATGCAGCGGCCCTGCGACTGCTCCGCCGTCCGCGCGAACTCCCTAGCGATCTTCACGCACTTGGCCGCCGGAACGGACGTGTGCACCTCCTGCCAGGCAGGCGTACCGGGCGCCTCGGAGTCCTTGTACGAGGAAGGCCACTGACCCGGCAGCCCCTCCCGCCCCACCCCGTACTGCGCGAGCAGCAGATCGAAGACCGTCGTGACCAGCGGGCCTTTCGCACCGCCGAGCTGTGTCGCCGGAACACCACGGTGCACGACGTCGCCGCGCCCCTGGCCGTGCTCGCCGCCCTCGGTGTCGAAGCGGGGGAGGAGCACCTCGACACCGCCGGCGGCCTCATGGCCGTACAGGCTCAAATGCGGCTGGATGGCGCCCAGTTCGAGGTTCCACTTGCCCTTGCCGGACTCGGTCCAGCGGAAGCCCAGCGAACCGTTCGGCACGACGGCCCGCCCGGTCACCGCGTCCAGGACCACCGTCTTCCAGGCGGCGCCCTCGCCGAACTTGCCCACATCGGTGGCCCGCAGGAACTTCGAGGGGACGTACGCGCCGTCCTTCTCCGTCAGGGTCACCAGGAACGGCAGATCGGTGAACTTCCTTACGTAGTCCGCGAAGAAGGGCGTCTCGCGGTCGACGAAGAACTCCTTGAGGACGACATGCCCCATCGCCAGCGCGAGCGCGCCGTCCGTGCCGGGGTGCGGATGCAGCCACTCGTCGGCGAACTTGGCGTTGTCCGCGTAGTCGGGGGCGACGACCACGACCTTCTGACCGCGATAGCGGGCCTCGGCCATCCAGTGGGCGTCGGGCGTGCGGGTCACCGGGACGTTGGAACCCCACATCATCAGATACGCGGCGTCCCACCAGTCGCCCGACTCCGGCACGTCGGTCTGGTCGCCGAAGACCTGCGGGGAGGCGACGGGCAGGTCGGCGTACCAGTCGTAGAAGGAGAGCATCGGCGCGCCGATGAGGCCCATGAAACGGGCTCCGGCGGCGTGCGACACCATCGACATCGCGGGGATGGGGGAGAACCCGGCGATGCGGTCGGGGCCGTACGTCTTGATCGTGTGGACATGGGCGGCGGCGACGATCTCGACCGCCTCGTCCCAGGAGGCGCGCACCAGACCGCCCTTGCCGCGGGCCCGCTGGTAGCGGCCGCGGCGCTCGGGGTCGGCCTGGATGTCCGCCCAGGCGAGCACGGGGTCCTGCAAACGGCCCCGCGCCTCCCGGTACATCTCCAGGAGGACCCCTCGGATGTACGGATAGCGCACCCGGGTCGGCGAGTACGTGTACCAGGAGAAGGCCGCGCCCCGAGGACAGCCGCGCGGCTCGTACTCGGGGCGGTCGGGGCCCACCGACGGATAGTCCGTCTGCTGGGTCTCCCACGTGATGATGCCGTCCTTGACGTACACCTTCCAGCGGCAGGAGCCGGTGCAGTTGACGCCGTGCGTCGAGTTCACGACCTTGTCGTGGCTCCAGCGGTCCCGGTAGAAGGAGTCCGCCTCACGGCCGCCGGTCAGCCGGACGCTGTGCAGATCGGGCGCTGCCGCACCGGGCCGGAAGTACCTCCCGGCGCGCAGCAGCGCGGCGCCCGGCTCGGTGGGCGGGATCCGGGTGTCGGTCACGTGCGCTCCCTTGCTTGCCCGTGCTCTCGAAGCTAGGGGCAAGCAGGGGAGCGCACCCGCTCACGGCACCCGTACGGGTCAGAGCTTGAGTCCGACCCCCGCGAACACCGGGACAGCCCCCTCCGCCTGGGCCGCCAGGTCCTCCGCCTCCGGACGCCACTCGGAGACCGCGACCACGCCGGGCTCCTGGAGCTCCAGGCCGTCGAAGAACCGTGAGAACTCGGCGTGCGTGCGCGGGAAGAAGGGAGTGCCACTGCGCCGGAACAGCTCGGCGGCCTTCGCGACGCCCTCGGGACTGATGTCGGAGGTCACCTGGGACAGCACCACCTGGCTGCCGGGGGCGAGCGCCTCGACGTACCGCTTGATCAGGCCGTACACATCGTCGCCGTCCGTGGCGTCACCCAGGTAGTGGGTGAGCGCGACCAGCGACAGGGCGACCGGCCGGGTGAGGTCCAGGGAGGCGGCGGCCAGCCGCAGGATGGTCTCGGGGTCGCGGACATCGGCGTGTACGTAGTCGGTGCTGCCCTCGGCGGAGCCGTGCAGCAGCGCCTCCGCGTGCCGCAGGACGATCGGGTCGTTGTCCGCGTACACGACCTTGGCATCCGGTGCGACCTGCTGGGCCACCTGGTGCAGATTGGGCTCGGTCGGGATGCCCGTACCGATGTCCAGGAACTGGCGTATCCCCGCCTGCGCGGCGGTCCGCGTCGCACGGTGCATGAAGCGGCGGTTGGCGCGCGCCCCGCGCACCGCCGTTCCGTCCGCGGCGAGGATCTTGCGGGCCAGCTCCTCGTCGACCGGGTAGTTGTCCTTGCCGCCCAGCCACCAGTCGTAGACGCGGGCGGGATGGGGACGACTGGTGTCGATACGGGTGGGCGCGGCTTCACTGCCGGTCATGCGCGTGCTCCTCGGTCGTGTTCGGACGGCGTGTATCGGACGGCGTGTGCGGGCGGCCTCTCAGAAGTTCTCGCGGAACTCCCGGAGGATCTCTTTGGTGCGCTGGGCGGAGGCCGCGTGGGCCGACATGTGGTCGAGGACCTCCAGATGCAGGGCGACCTCGGCGCGCGAGTCGAGATACAGGGCACCGGTCACGTACTCGCTGTAGACCATGTCCGGCAGCTCGGGCTCCGCGAAGCGGAACAGCGCGAAGGACGTGTACGTCCCCGGGTGCGGGCCGTTCGCGTACTCGGCGACCTGGAGGGTGATGTGATCGTGCTCGCTCGCTTCGAGGAGCCGGTCGATCTGGTCGCGCATGACCGAGGCGTGGATGCTGACGGGCCGGCGCAGCACCGTCTCGTCCATGATCACCCAGAGGTGCGGCGGGTTCTCGCGGGCGAGCAGCTTCTGCCGGCTCATCCGCAGCGCCACATGACGCTCGATGGCCTCGGGACCGGTCTGCCCGACCGTCCCGGCCTCCAGCACGGCCCGCGCGTAGTCCTCGGTCTGCAGCAGCCCGGGCATGAAGTGCGGCTCGTACGAGCGGATCATCCGGGCGGCGCCCTCCAGGCTGACGTGCATGCTGAACCACTCCGGCAGCACGTCGTGGAACCGCTGCCACCAGCCCGGCTGGTTCGCCTCCTCGGCCAGCGCGACGAAGAAGCCCACCTCGTCGTCGGCCACGCCGTACGTCGTCAACAGCACCTGCACGTACGGGATCTTGAGGGCGACCTCGGCCATCTCCATGCGCCGCACGGTCGCCGGGGCGACCCGCAGCACACGGGCCGCCTCCTCCCGCTTCAGCCCCGCGGCCTCCCGCAACTCCTGAAGCCGCCGCCCGAGCACCACCTGCCCCACGGTGGGCGCAGCCCGCCGCTCACTCACGCCACGCCTCCCCACGCGCCGAAGTACCCGAGCAGTGTGTCATGCCCACCCACAACCCTCACAGGATCCGCCGAGCCGCATTCACCCCGGACGTATCCCGGACGTATCCCGCACGATGATTGACGTTCCCTCAGGAGAGCAGTGACTGAAGGTACTTGACCGTCGCCGGGTCCGCGGGGAGGAACGTCTCGATGGCCAGCTCGGCCACCGTCACGTCCATCGGGGTGTTGAAGGTCGAGATCGACGAGATGAACGACAGGACCCGGCCTTCATGCTCGATCTGCATCGGAAGCGCGAAGTAGGGGACAGGGCCGGGGAGTTCGTCGCCCTCGGCCGGGTCCGCGTCCGGGACCGGATACGCCGCGACCTCCTCGTACAGGGCGCGCAGCGGCTCCGAGCGGCGCAGTGCGATCTGACGGTCCATCTGGGCGAGCAGATGGTCCCGCCACGCGCGCAGGTTGCGGATGCGCGGCGCCAGACCCTCCGGGTGGAGAGTGAGCCGCATGGCGTTCAGCGGCGGCGCGAGCAGCGACTCGGGGATGCCGTCCAGCAGCATGGCGATGCCCCGGTTCGCGGCGAGGACGTTGTACGTGGCGTCGACCACCAGCGCCGGGTAGGGCTCGTAGCCCTGGATCAGGCGCTCCATGCCCTCGCGCAGGGCGTCCATCGACGGGTCGTCGAGCGGGGTCTCCTTGAAGTGCGGCGCGTAACCGGCCGCGAGCAGCAGCGCGTTGCGTTCCCGGACGGGTACATCGAGGTGTTCGGCGAGGCGCAGCACCATCTCCTCGCTGGGGCGGGAGCGGCCCGTCTCGATGAAGCTGATGTGCCGGGCCGAGGAGTCCGCCCGCAGCGCCAGCTCCAACTGACTCACCCGCCGCTGCTCCCGCCAGCCACGCAGCAGCGGACCGATCCCTTCGCCGACACCGTCGCCGGGACCTTTACCGGCTCCCTTGCGGGCGGGGGCAGTTGAGGGTGCGGCGGCTCCGGACGCGACAATCGTCATACGACGACGGTAGTCGAGGAGCGGTGACGACGGTCTGGCGGCGGTCACCGAGGTCGAGGAGCGGCGAGTGAACGACGTATGGAGCCGACGCCTGGGCTGGGAGGCCGAGGCGGTCTACCGCGCACGGGTACGCGGCTGTCTGCTGGGCGGGGCGATCGGGGACGCGCTCGGCTATCCGATCGAGTTCGACTCCCTGGACCGGATCCGCGCCGCGCACGGACCCCGGGGCGTGACCGGGCTGGTGCCCGACGGCGACGGAGTCGTGGGGCGCGTCAGCGATGACACACAGATGACGCTGTTCACGGTGGAAGGGCTCGGGCAGGCCCACGCGCGAGAACGCCGCAAGGGCATCGGCGGCGGGGCACCGCGACTGGTGCGCTGGGCGTACGAGCGGTGGCTGGAGACACAGCGGAAGCCGGGGCCCGGGGTGAGCGCGACGGCCGCGGCGCCCGCCGGCGCACCGGCCCACAATTCTGGCGCCTACGCCGGGCCCACCGGCGCACCGGCCCACGATTCCGGCACCTACGCCGGGCCCACTGGCGGTCTCGCGGCCCAGGCCTGGCTGTACGCCCGCCGCGCTCCCGGCAACGCCTGCCTCTCCGGGCTCGAACGGGACCACGTCCCCGACCCCATGCTGGCACTCGGCCCTCCGGGAGCGGTGAACCCTGACTCCAAGGGCTGCGGTGGGGTGATGCGCTCGGCACCCTTCGGGCTCGCCCCCGCCTCGGAGGACTTCGCGTTCGGGCTCGCCGCGCGGTGCGCCCAGATGACCCACGGCCATCCCACCGGGTACTACGCGGCCGGAGCGCTGGCCGCGATGGTCGTTCACCTGGTCGCCGGGGAGTCCGTCGAGAGCGCCGTACTGCGGGCTCTGCGGCTGCTCGCCCGGTACCCCGGGCACGAGGAGACCGCCGTCGCGCTGCGGCGGGCCCTGGACCTCGCCGACGAGGGTGACCCGAGCGCCGAGAAGGTGGAGCGCCTCGGTGCCGGCTGGATCGCCGAGGAGGCCCTGGCCATCGCGGTCTACTGTGCCCTCGCCGGGCCCCGCGTGACCGACGCCCTCCTCCTCTCCGTCAATCACTCCGGCGACAGCGACTCGACCGGGGCCATCTGCGGCAACCTTCTGGGGGCGCGGTATGGCGACCATGGGCTGCCGTGGGAGTGGCTGGAGCGGGTGGAGGGGCGTGCGCAGATCGCTGCGCTGGCGGATGACTTCGCGACGGAGTGCGCGCGCCGGTGACCACAGGGTTTTCCTCGCCCCCGCCGCCCCTACCCGTCCCATCCCCAGGGGCTCTGCCCCTTCGACCCCGTTCGGTGGTGTGTCGGGTGCGGGTGGGTGGTGGAGCGCCTAAAAGATTGCGCAGTTCCCCGCGCCCCTTTTAGGGGCGCGGGGAACTGCGCGAACGGCCCCCACCGGCCCGCAGCCGACTGTTAAGGGGCGCGGGGAACTGCGCAATCTTTTGGGGGTCTGGGGGCGGAGCCCCCGGGGATGGGACGGGTAGGGGCGGCGGGGGCGAAGAGACCGGTGTGGGGCCGGGTTGCAGGGACTGTGGGACGCTGAGGAACAGCCCCACGCGCACCGCCACGCGCATCTTCACCGGACGAAAGGAGCGAGGTCATGGCCGTCGAACCGTTGTCGCAGAAGGAGATCGAGGACCGGCTCGCGGAGCTGCCGGGCTGGTCGGTGGACGGCGACCGACTCGCCCGCTCCTACCGGCTCGGCTCACACTTCGCGGCGGCCGCGATGGTCGTCCACATCGCCCAGGTCCAGGAGAAACTGGACCACCACTCGGACCTCACGCTCGGTTACAACACCGTCTCCCTCACGGTGAACACGCACAGCGTCGGCGGCGCCATCACCGAACTCGACTTCAACCTCGCCCGCAAGGTGGAGGAACTCGCCCCGGGACACGGGGCACGCTGACCCACGTGCTGGACTACGACAAGGAAGCCGACGCGTACGACGTGACCCGGGGCGGTGAACCCCGGGCCGCCGCGGCCGCCGACGCAGTCCTCGGCCTCGTCCCGGAGCGCGCCCGCGCCCTGCTGGACATCGCCTGCGGCACCGGGATCGTGACGCGGCGCCTCGCGGCCGGACGCCCGGGGCTGCGGGTGACGGCAGCCGACGCGGCGCACGGCATGGCGCGGCGGGCGGCGGCGCGGATGGCGGGTGCCGTCGTCCGGGCCGACTCCCGTCAACTTCCCTTCGGGGACGGCTCGTTCGATGCCGTCTCGGTCATCTGGCTGCTGCACCTGCTGGACGACGCGGCCCCCGTCGTCGCCGAGGCCGCCCGCGTCCTGCGCCCCGGCGGCGTCCTTGTCACCACCGTCGACAAGAACGCCGCCCACCACGTGGGCAGCGACATCGACGCCCTGGCCGCGCCGTACCGCGGGCAGCGCGCCACGGACGAGACCTCGCTCGTCACGGCGTACGCCGCCGAACACGGCCTGCTCCCCAGCGGTACGGCCCGTTTCCGGGGCCACGGCCAGGGACGGATCCCACGCCGCCTGGCCCGCCACGTCCGGGACGGCGAGATCTACGCGGCGGGCGGCACCGCGCTCGCCGAGCGCATCGAGGCGCTGCCGGACCCGGACGCACCGCGCCCGGACCCCGAGTTCACGCTACGGGCGTTCCGGAAGGCCGCGTGAAGTCCATGACCCAGTTGGTCACCCACGTCCTCTCCCCGTCCACGGAGAACGCCTGCTCCCAGCGGGCCGTGGTCGCCGAGATCCCCGACCACACGAACCGCACCCGCACCTCCTTCCCGTCGTGGGTGTCGTCCCCGTGGAACTCACCCCGCCCGTCGGGCCCGAACCGCCCGATCACCGGCGGGAACAGCTTGCCGCTGCGGCTGGACGACCAGTTCAGCGACCACTCGCCCGCCGCGGGGTCGAAGAGCCGCAGGGTCAGCCCCTTCCAGCCCTGACTCGGTACGTCCAGCTCGTCGACGTTCGCGGCCCCGTCGAACAGGCTCCAGCAGCGGCTCGTGGCCCCGAACTCCTCCCAGCCGCTGCCGGCGTCGAGGAAGTCGGTCAGCCGGCGGTGGTGGACGTCCCACTCGCCGTGGAAGAAGTCGAAGTCGTGCGGGGTGCTCATGTGCGGTCTCCAGTCGTGCCCTCGAGGAGGGAGTCGGCGAGGTAGGCGTCGAGGTCGGGGGTGTCCGGCGCGAGCATGTGCCGCACCCAGGCGTCGCGTTCGTGCAGGATCGGCGGGAGCTCCCAGACGCACCCGATCCACGGCAGGCTGGGTGTGATGAAGTGCGTCGGGTCGCGGTCGGGGCAGCCGAGTACCGGCTGGCCCGCCGACGCTCCCCGGAAGTGCAGGACGTTGTCCCAGACCCAGCTGTAGGCGTTGAGGTACGCGCCGTCGTCGCCACCCCGGTGCAGCACGACGAAGGTCGCCGGCGGCGTGCCGTCCGGCTCGGGGAGCAGCTTCGGCAGCATCGCGTACGCCGCCCGCTCCACGGCGGGCGCGATGCCCGCCGCGTCGGCGGTGACGTGGTAACGCTTGATCCGCCGTCCCGCCACCTCGATCGGCGGCGGCACGGTCAGGAGTTTCTCCGTGAAGGCCATGAGGGGAAGCTAGGCGGACTCCCCTGACACCTTCTGTCAGCGAAGTCCGTCGGATCTGGGATTCTGGTGAGGTGAAATCCGCGCGGCTCGTCTCGGTCCTCCTGCTCCTCCAGACCCGCGGCCGTATGACCGCCGCCCAGCTCGCCGAGGAGCTGGAGGTCTCGGTGCGCACGGTCTACCGGGACGTCGAGGCGCTGAGCGCGGCCGGCGTCCCGCTGTACGGCGACGCGGGCCACGCGGGCGGCTACCGCCTCCTGGACGGCTACCGCACCCGCCTCACCGGCCTCACCACCGACGAGGCCGAGGCCCTCTTCCTCGCGGGCGTCCCCGGCCCCGCCGCCGAGCTGGGCCTCGGCTCGGTCCTCGCCGCCGCCCAGCTGAAGGTGCGCGCGGCCCTCCCGAGCGAGCTGCGCGAGCACGCCGACCGGATCAGCGGCCGCTTCCACCTGGACGCGCCCGGCTGGTACGCGGACGCCGACGAGACCCCGTACCTGCCCGCCGTCGCCGATACCGTCTGGAACCGCCGCGTCCTGCACATCCGGTACCGCCGCTGGCGTGAGCCCACCGACGTGGAGCGCCGCCTGGAACCGTACGGCCTGGTCCTGAAGGCGGGCCGCTGGTACGTCGTCGCGGGGCCGGGGCCGCGTACGTTCCGCGTCGACCAGATCCTCGAACTCACCGCCTCCGAGGAGGAGTTCGACCGTCCCGAGGACTTCGACCTCGCCGCGTTCTGGTCCGCGTACCAGAGGGACTTCCACGAGCGGCTGCACCGCGCGGAGGCGGTCGTCCGGCTGGCGCCGGGAGTACCGGCAGCACGACTGAGCGGCCCCGCCGCGCATGCGGTGGCGGTCAACGGACGTACGGACAAGGACGGTTGGACGCGCGCCACCATCCCCATCGAGTCCGTGGACCACGCCCATCACGACTTCCTCCGCCTGGGCACGGACATCGAGGTCCTCGAACCGGCCGAGCTGCGGGAGCGGATCGCCGCGACGGTGGCGGAGCTGGCGGCGCGGTACGCGTGACGCCAGGTCCGCCAGGTCCGCCGGTCAGATGGTGAAGTGCAGGGCGCGGTGCAGGAAGTCCAGTTTCTCGTCCGCCCAGCCGAGCACGCCGAGAGTCGAAGTGAGGTTCCCCGGTGGGCGGTTGATGAGCGTGTCGTGCCGGATGAGGCGTCCGAAGTCCACGAGAACCGGGTCGGGGCGCGGAGTGGAGCTGTGGGGCGGGAAGAACTCGACCCTCGCCCGCCGCATGACGTTGATCAGTTCCTGGGCGAGGATGCCGTACCCGACGGTCGTGGGGTGGACGCCGTCCAGGGAGAACAGGCCCCCGTTCGTGCGGCGCGTCCCGTCACTCGCGAGGAAGCGGCTGTTGGGAACCGGGGTGAGCGCGGCCAGCTCCGGGGGCATCGGGTAGGGCTGCCACCAGTCGGGGCGGGCCTGCGGATCCTCGATGTACCGGCGCGAGCCGAGCCGGTCGAGAAGGCCCGCGGTGTCCAGCAGATACCAGTCCTTGCCGCCGTCACGGGCGCCGCGGACCTCCGCGGTGATCGCGTAGTTGTACTGGTCGACGGCGCCGTCGACGGCACGCGCCTGCTCGGCGGTCAGGTGGGGGTCCTGGCGGGGGTCGAAGTCGCCGTCGCTGATCCACGGGCGCGTGTAGTACGGGAAGTAGGCCGATCCGGGTGCGGTCTTTCCGGCGACACCTCGGGCGATGGGCGCGATCGTTACATGCGGGACGGTGCACCAGATCACGTGCCGCGCCTTGATCTCGCTCACCTCCAGGGCCACTTGGCGCAGCTCGGCGGCGAAGTGCTCGGGCCTCCAGACGGTGAAGGCGCCCTTGCGCTGCGGGTCGTCGTAGCCGTCGTCGCTCCACACCACCCGCAGATCCACCACCGAGCGCAGCGCGTTGTTGGGGCCGAGGAACACGATGAGTGTCTCGATGCCGTGCGCCGGGTCCGTCGCGCCGACCTCGTCGCCGAGCCGGGCGGCCGCGTCCAGCTGGCTCAGGTTCGCCGCCTCCGGCGGCTCGGTCGGCAGCACGCGCAGCGCGGCGCGGTCGTCGGCGTGCTCCACCATCTGGTGGACCAGGTTGTCCTTGGGGGTGGAGATCCGCTTGCGGCACACGTCGGCCGACCGGTCCAGCGCGTCCCGCAGATCCCAGCCGAAGACCGCGAGGTTGTGGTTGACGGCGGTGGTACTGGGCACGGCGGTACCCGCTCCGCGCTCCCAGTAGTCCTCCACCTTGTCCATGAACCGGCGGGCGTGGAACAGCGCGGGCGCCGTCTCCCACCAGTCCAGGTCCCGGCCGTAGCGCGCCTCCAGGTCGCGCAGGAACAGCTCCAGATTGAACGGGAGCCCTCCGAACCCGTTGTAGGAGGGGTATCGGAAGTGCTCGCTCCACCCCAGTTCGTGGGCGATGATCGCGGGATACGCGACATCGGTGTGGAAGACCGCCGCGCTCTGGAATCCCTGGGTGAGTGAATCGCCGACGGCGACCAGCCGGTGGCGGGGCCGTCCGGTCCAGCCCGGATCGACCTGGATTCCCAGGGTGGGGTCCGTGACCGGCACCCGTGGAATCGGCCCGTGCGTGACTACGTTCTCGCCGTTCTCGCTCATGGTTCCCCCTAGGCCTGTACGAGTGCTGTACCGGAGAGCGCGGCGGAGCGGCACGGGGCGGGAAAACAATTACGTCCGAAAATAGGTTGGTTGAGGTGGGGAACCACAACTCGTTGGTGCTACCCGGCAACTCCCTTGAGAACAGCGGCAACTGAGGGAACAGAATCCGTCTGTCCTCTCAGGAGGTACCCACCGTGCAGCACCCGCACAGGCAGCACCGCAGACGCGCGATCGGCTCGGCGCTGGCGGCCACCGCGGCACTCATCGCCGCCGGACTCACCGCCCTCGGCACCGGTTCGGCCGAGGCGGCCACCGCCCGTCAGGTCGAGGCCCTCGACCGGGGCGTCGTCAGCGTCCACACCGACAGCGGCAACCTGGTCAGCTGGCGCTGGCTCGGCACCGATCCGAACGACGTGTCGTTCAACGTCTACCGCGCCGGGACGAAGGTCAACTCGACCCCCATCACCGGCTCGACGAACTACTTCCACTCCGGCGCGCCCGCCCAGGCCGACTACACGGTCCGCGCGATCGTGGGCGGCGTCGAGCAGGCCGACTCGGTGCACGCCATCCAGTTCCGTACGGGCTACAAGGACGTGCCCATCACCCCGCCCGCGGGCGGCACCACCCCCGACGGAGTCGCGTACACCTACGAGGCCAACGACGCCTCCGTCGGCGACCTCGACGGCGACGGCCAGCTCGACTTCGTCCTCAAGTGGCAGCCCACCAACGCCAAGGACAACTCCCAGTCCGGCTACACCGGCGACACGATCATCGACGGCATCAAGCTAGACGGCACCCGCCTGTGGCGCCTCGACCTGGGCAGGAACATCCGCTCAGGGGCGCACTACACCCAGTTCCAGGTGTACGACTACGACGGCGACGGCAAGGCCGAGGTCGCCATGAAGACGGCCGACGGGACGACGGACGGCCAGGGCACGGTCATCGGCAGCGCCTCCGCCGACTACCGGAATTCGAGCGGATACGTCCTCTCCGGACCCGAGTACCTGACCATGTTCAACGGTCAGACGGGCGCCGCCATGGGCACCGTCGACTACGTCCCGGCGCGCGGCACGGTCTCCTCCTGGGGCGACTCGTACGGCAACCGCGTCGACCGTTTCCTCGCCGGAACCGCCTACCTGGACGGAGCCCGGCCGTCCCTGATCATGGCGCGCGGCTACTACACCCGTACCGTCATCGCCGCCTGGGACTGGCGCAACGGCGCGTTCACCCGGCGCTGGACCTTCGACACCAACTCCTCGACCAACAGCGGCAAGGGGTACGACGGCCAGGGCAACCACCAGCTGTCGGTCGCGGACGTCGACGGGGACGGCAAGGACGAGATCGTGTACGGCTCGATGGCCGTGGACGACAACGGCAGCGGCCTGTGGACCACCAAGAACGGGCACGGTGACGCCATGCACGTCGGCGACCTCGACCCGTCCCGCGCGGGCCTTGAGGAGTTCAAGGTCGACGAGGACTCCTCGAAGCCGGCGTCGTGGATGGCGGACGCGAAGACCGGCGCGATCCTGTGGTCCACGGCGGCCAACGGCGACAACGGCCGGGGCGTGGCCGGGGACATCTGGGCGGGCAGCGCCGGGGCCGAGTCCTGGTCCTCGCACGCCGACGGCGTACGCGATCCCCAGGGAAACGTGGTGGCGAGCCGCAAGCCCGGGAGCACCAACTTCCTGTCCTGGTGGGACGGCGACACGGTCCGTGAACTCCTCGACGACACCCACATCGACAAGTACGGCACCTCCGCGGACACCCGCCTGCTGACCGGCGCGTCCGTCCACTCCAACAACAGCACCAAGGCCACCCCGTCGCTCTCCGGCGACCTCTTCGGCGACTGGCGCGAGGAGGTCGTCTGGCCGACGACCGACAACACGGCGCTGCGGATCTACTCCACGCCGTACGAGACGACCACGAAGATCACGACCCTGCTGCACGACACCCAGTACCGCACGGCGCTGGCCTGGCAAAACACTGCGTACAACCAGCCCCCGCACCCGAGCTTCTTCATCGGTGACGGGATGGCGACGGCACCGCGCCCGAGCGTCTACACCCCGTGAACGACGGTGGGTGCGTGCCCCCGCCGGGGCACGCACCCACCACCGGGTCAGACGACCGTGCAGGTCTGATCGCCCAGCTTGAAGCTGGTCGGCTTGCTGTTGGTGCCGGACCAGCTCCCCGTGAACCCGAAGCTCACCGACGATCCCGCCGCCACGTTCGCGTTCCAGCTGAGGTTCTTCGCCGTCACCGCGGCGCCGGTCTGCGTGTAGTCGGCATTCCACAACTGGGTGATCTTCTGGCCGTCCGGGAAGGTCCAGCCGAGTGACCAGCCGCTCCAGGCGCTGGATCCTGTGTTGGCGAGCGCCACATCCGCCTGGAAGCCGCCCGACCACTGATTCGTGATCTTGTACGTCACCGAGCAGGCGCCCGTCGGCGTCGGTGTCGGATCGGTGCCGCCCCCGCCACTGCTGTCGGAGCTGTCGCCGTAGATGATCCCGCGCCCGTTGGTCGCGATGTACACCCGCCCGTAGACCCGCGGGTCACCGGTGATCGCCGCGCCCGTCCAGCCCCACTGGTGGGCGTCGTCGTTGATGCGGGTCCAGCTCGCGCCCTTGTCGGTGGAGCGGAAGATGCCGCGTACGCCGCCGATCTTTGCGCTGGTGTAGAGCGTCTGGTACGAGGCTCCCGTCGCCGCCTTGCCGAAGCCGATGGTGTCGGCCTGGTCGACGTTCGACAGTTTGGTGAAGCTCGCGCCGCCGTCCGTCGAGTGCCACAGCCCGTACGCGCCGTCGCTCGCGCCGCCCGCCAGCCACACATCGCCCTTCGTGCCGGGCAGTGCCTTGAAGCGCACACTGTCACCGCTGGGCAGGCCGGTGGCGGCGGACGTCGTGAAGGTCGCGCCGCCGTCCGAACTGACGTAGAACTTCCCGGACTTGAAGCCGTAGAAGGTCTTCGGGTCGACCCGGTCCGACTCCACGATCGCCCCGGACGGGATACCACTGGACGCCGACCACGACGTACCGAACCCGGTCGTGTACTGCACCCCGGTGCCGGCCGGACTCCACACGAAGCGGCTGCCGTCCGAGGCCGCGGCGACCGTTCCGCCGCCGGTGACGCCCGAAGGGTCGGTGCCCGCGAACCAGTTGGCGCCGTTGTCCGTCGAGAAACCGATGTGCGGACCCGAGTCGAGGTTGCCGACCCGTACCACCGTGTTCGGGCTGGTCTCGGCGTAGTCGAGGCTCGTCGTGCTGGTGAGGTTCGGCGAGGTGTACATCATCGACGGCACCTTGGTGAGGTCCGTGTGCCGGAAGCCGCCGATGTCACCGAGCGCGCTGAGCAGCGGGGCGCCCGACGGGGGAGAGGCGAGGTCGTTGACGGCCGTCTCCTCCAGGCCCTGGACCATGGGCTTGATGGTGAACTGGCTTCCGCTGTCCCAGTTGGTGAGGTTCTCGGTGCCGAAGACCGTCGCGCCCGTCCCGTACATCATCCGGGCGGAGTTGAACGGATCGATCTCCAGCCCCTCGGTCATCCAGCCGAGTTTGGGCGTCTGCTCGGGAAGCGAGGGGTTCGCGCCGAACGTCAGCCAGGGCACGGACGACACGTCCATCGTGTAGCGGTTCGAACGGTTCGGGTACGAGGTGTAGTCCCAGGCCTTCGTCCAGGTACCGCCGCTGTCCGTGGACCGGAAGATCTGCGTGTCCGGCCACCACGAGCTGTACGCCGTCGCCATCACCGTGCCCGGATGCTGCCGGTCCACGGTCAGCCCGCTGAAGCCGTAGTAGGTGTCGGCCTCCGCGACCGGGCTGATGTTCGTCCAGGTGCCCGTCTTCGTCGCGTACCGCCACAACTGGCCCTTGCCACCGTCGTACGGGCCGCCCTTGTCGCTGTAGGCGAGATAGAGATAGCCGTTGGTGGCGTCGAGGACACCCTTGTGGGCGAGATAGCCGGTGGGCTGCCCCGCGAGCCGGGACCAGGTCGCGCCCCCGTCCGTCGAGCGGTAGACCGCGTTGTCCTTGTCGGCGACCCCGACGTAGACGGTCTGCGTCGCGCTCCCGGACGTACCCGTCGACTCGTCGAAGGTCACCCAGACGATGCCCTGGTTGTCGGAGGCGTAGCCGCTGGTGTCGGTCGAATCCTGTACGTAGTTACCGACGTTGGGGAAGTTCGTAACCTGCGACCAGCTCGCGCCCGAGTCCGTCGAACGCCACAGACCCTTGCCGCTGGGCGCGCCGAGATACAGCACGCTGTTCTTGTTGGGGTCCACGGCCAGCCGCTCGCCCATGCCACGCCCCGGCATGTTGCCGCCCAGCTTGAAGGGCAGGTCCGCCTTCTGCCAGCTCGCGCCCCGGTCGGAGGACCGGAGCACGGCGCCGTTCGTCGGATCCCAGCTGTTGGTGTACGTGCCGACCGCCGCGTACACCTTGTTCGGGTCGACGGAGTCCGAGGCCAGGCTCACGACGCCGGTGTGGCCCCAGTCGGCGAAGCCGACCGAGTCGAGCAGCGGTGTCCAGGTCTTGCTCGCCTCCACCCAGCGATAGGCACCGCCGATGTCCGTGCGGGCATACGCGAGGTTCTTCTCGGAACGGTTGAAGACGATGCCGGGGACGAAGCCGCCTCCGTCGATCCGCGCGTTGTTCCAGGTGTACGTGTCGGCGGCGAGGGTCGTCGTCGCCTTGGGGGTGCTCGCCGCCAGGGCGGGCGGGGTGCCGGCCAGCAGACCGGCGGCCAGCGCGAGCACGGCCGTGAGGATGCGGGTTCTTCGCACGGTGGGGGTCCTCTCTGAAGGAGGGCATGAGGACCGGGCGGCCCCCAGTGCGAGTGGGGACCGCCCGGCCGGTCGGCCTCGTCGTCAGGTGACGAGGCCAAGCACGCGGAGCCTTCAAGCGGTTCCGATGAAGCGCGGCGAGCTACCGCGCCCCTATAAGGGGCGCGGGGAACTGCGCGGCCAGCCACAGCCGGCCGGCAGTGTCCATACCGCCCTTCCCGCGGAGCGCTTGGCGGGGACTATTCGAGAAGCTCCGCGTACGAGCCCATGGCGAGGGCTATGTCCGCCTGGGCCCAGAACCGGTGGTACGTGAAGGAGGGCGCGGCCCCGCCCGCCAGATAGCTCTCGATCTTCGACCAGGCCGGGTCGTTCTTGTAGAAGGACCGGAGCGAGGTGAAGGTCGAGGAGGAGTTGACCGCGTCGCCGTTCGGCATCGTGCCGGTCCAGCCGCTCGGCACGTACACGCTGTCGTCGAAGCGGTTGTAGTCGGCGCGGGTCTCCGGGACGGCGATACCGAGGCTGTCCTGGTAGTTGCCCCACATGCCGTCGAGCAGTGCCTTCGCCGTCGTCTTCGCCTGGGCGTTGCCGGACTTGGCGGCGTAGTACGACAGGGTCTTCGCGTACGCGGCCGCCACGCCGACGTCGTTCGTGTAGTCGGCGACGGTCACGTGAAGTCCGCTGTTGGCACCGGGACTTGACGCGTTCCAGGTGTCGGGCGCGCCGGACCACTGGAGGGTGGAGGGGATCTGGTAGGTGCCGTCCGGGTTGATCGTGGTCTTGGACAGCGCCCAGGAGACCCACTTGTCGAGGACCGCCTTCGCGCTCGCGTTCCCCGTCTGCTGGTAGTACTCGGCGACCCGCTCCATGGACCACGCCTGGAAGCCGAACCACTGGTTGGACGGCGGGTCGTGGTACACCGGCTGCTGGTCGTAGTACATGCCGTAGAAGGTCGGCGTACCGGTGGGCGGCGTCGCGTAACGGCCCGCCCAGCTGTTGGTGGCACCGCCCGCGATGGCGCCCTCGTCCGACTGGAGCCAGCGGTAGAATTCCAGCTGCCGGGTGAGGGAGGTTCCCCAGTCCGCCGCCCCTGTCGAGGACTTGGGCTTCAGATCGGCGTTCGTGCTGAGCGCGTACGCCGCCAGGGGGTTCTGGTAGCCGCCGTGGACATGGCTGGAACCGATGCGCCAGGCCCAGCCCGCCGAGGTGTCGTTGGCGCCGCCCCAGGCGTAGTACCAGGAGAGCAGATAGGAGGAGGCGTCCTTGCCGGTGCCGGCCGCGCAGGTCGACGGGCCGACGCAGTTGCCTATTTTCTTGAAGTACTTGTCGTACATGGAGTAGCGCAGATAGTCGCCCATCTTCGCCGCCTTGCCGACGGTCGTCGACACGTCACTGCCCTTGCCCTGGGCCTTGGCCCAGACGTCGGCCCAGTACGCGGCCTGCACGGCCCGCGCGTCGGCGTCGGGAGCGTCGGTGTACTTCCACTGCTTGGCGTACGAGGAGTCCCCGGTGAAGAGGTCCAAGTACCCGTTCGTTCCGCCGTACTTGAAGGAGTCACAGGTCGGCTGCGGAACCGTCTCCCACACCGACTCCTGCGCACCGCGCTGGAAGGTGTTGATGTAGGAGGGGCCGGTGTCGGTCGGACCCGCCTCGCACTTGCCCGGGGAGTTGCCGTACCCATACGTGTTGTCGACGTCCTGGAGCCAGTGCATGCCGTACACGTCGTCCGTGCCGTACGCGCTCTTCAGCTCACCCGCGATCGGGTCCGAGCCGACGGAGACGCTCGTGTCGAGCTTCGCCGGGTATTCGTTCGGAGTGTCCAGCTCCGGCGCGTAGGTCGCGGGCTTCGAGGCGTTGTAGAAGGAGTTCGTCGGCTGGTCGGCGTGGGTGGGGATCATGTACGTCTCCATGGTCGTCCACGCGGCGTTGAACTTCGACCAGTCGCCGGTGACCTTCCCGTACATCGCCTGGAGCCAGATCAGATAGCTGTACGCCTCCGACGTCGTCTCATGACCCTGGTCGGGCGCCTCGACGATCAGTGTCTCCACCGAGTGGTAGGGGATGCCCTCGGGGGAGAAGTAGCCGTTCGCCGGGTTGGTGATCTTGCCGTAGAGGTCCAGGAAACGGGCGTCGTACGCCTTCGACGCGGCCAGCTCCGTCACGGTGACCGTGGCCTTGGTGAAACCGGTCGCTGAGGCGGTGAAGGTCGCTGATCCGGTGCCGGAGGCGTCGGCGGTGATGGTCACCGTCTGCGCCGTGTTCCAGTTGGACGGGGTGAAGGTGAGCGAGGAGCCGCCCGTGACGGACAGACCCGTGTTGCCGTCCGTGCGAGCGGTCGACACCGTCACGTTTGCCGAAGGCTGCGTCGACAGCTTCAGGTCGAAGGTCCCCGTCTTGCCCTGCTGGACGCCGAGTTGGGTCGGCGAGGCCACCACGGCGGGACCCGAGGCGACCGTGATGCCGACCGGTGTGGAGGCCGCGGACGCGCCCAGGCTGTCGTACGCCTTCGCCACCAGTGAATGACTGCCCACGGTCAAGCTGTTGACCGAGAGCGTGTACGGGGAGCTGGTGTCCGTGCCCAGCAGTGTCGTGTCGTCGTAGAACTCGATCTTGCTGATGGTCGCGCTGTCGGCGGCGGCGGCCGTCGCGGCCAGCGGGATCGCGTCGCCCTGCGTGTAGACCGCGCCCGCGGCGGGGCTGGTCAGCACGGTGACCGGCGGCTGGTGCGCGCCGGTGCAGGTGGTGCCGTTGACCGCGAAGGACGCCGGCGCGGTATTGGTGCCGCTGTACGTGAACTGGCCGCCGGCGGTGACGGCGGCCCCGGCGGCGATCGTCCCGTTCCAGGCCGCGTTCTTCACGGTGACCGTCTTGCCGGACTGGGACCAGGTGCCGTTCCAGCCGTTGGTGAGGGTCTGGTTGCCCGTGTAGTCGTACGTCAGGGTCCAGCCGCTGATGGCGTCCGTACCGCGGTTGGTGATCGTGACGTCGGTGGTGAAGCCGGAGCCCCAGTCATTGGTCTTGTAGTCGACGCTGCACTGAACTGTCGCTGCCTGTGCGGGAGTTGAACCGGTTGCCAGTGTCGCTAGGGGGAGCGCGAGGGCCGCCACGACAGCGGTCCACAGCCGCCGCACGGTGCGGCGGTGTCTCCTTCTGGGGCTGGGGTGCATGTGCTGGTTCCTCCTTGCGGCTCGGAACAATGGGGGGAGGAGCAACAAGCCTTGAACCAGTGGGAGCGCTCCCATATTGGAGAGGGGGGTGTGAGGGGTCAAGGTGCTTGAAGAGTCGAAATGATTCGATTGATCAACAGTGCAACACCTCTGTCCTTTACTGACGCTTGGCGCTAACTTCATCCGCACCAGTGGGAGCGGTTCCATCAGTCGACGCGTCCGTCACGACGCGCCCGAGCTGTAAGGACTCGCTCATGCGACACCCTCCGCGTTTAGGACTTTTAGTGGTCGGCGCCGCGGTCGCCCTCGTGGGCACCGCGATCGCGCCGGTCGTCACGGCTTCAGGGGCCACACCCGCGTGCACGGTGGAGTACTCCGTCACCAGCCAGTGGGACACCGGCTTCCAGGGCGCCGTGAAAATCACCAACAACACGGCAGCGGTGAGTAGTTGGAGCCTCACCTTCGATTTCGCCGGCGGCCAGAAGGTCACCCAGGGCTGGAGTGCCAAGTGGTCCCAGTCCGGTACGACCGTGACCGCGGCCAACGAGAGCTGGAACGGCTCGCTGGGCACCGGCGCGAGCGTCAGCGCCGGGTTCCTGGCCTCGTGGTCGGGCAGCAACGCCGTACCGACGGCCTTCAAGCTCAACGGCACGACCTGCAATGTGGATGCCGAGCCGACGCCCACACCGACACCGACACCGACACCGACCGAGCCGCCGGCCACCGGTGAGGCGCCGAAGCTGCATGTCTCGGGCAACAAGCTGGTGGACGCGACCGGTGCCACGCGCCGGATGCTCGGCGTCAACCGCTCCGGCGGCGAGTTCATGTGCGTCCAGGGCTACGGCATCTTCGACGGCCCGGTCGACGACGCCTCCGTCAAGGCGATCGCCGACTGGAAGGCCAACACGGTCCGCATTCCGCTGAACGAGGAGTGCTGGCTGGGCCTGTCCAACATCAAGGCCGAGTACGGCGGCGCCAACTACATCGCCGCCATCAAGGACCTGGTGGCCAAGGTCGAGGCGCACGGCATGACGCCGCTCGTCGAACTGCACTGGTCGTACGGCCAGTACACCGGCAACTCCTCGGGCTGCTCCGATGTGCACGCCACCTGTCAGAAGCCGATGCCGGACGCCCAGTACACCCCGTCCTTCTGGGCCTCGGTCGCCAGCACCTTCAAGGACGACCCGGCCGTCGCGTTCGACCTGTTCAACGAGCCCTACCCGGACCGCGCGACCTCCACGACCACCCAGGCGTGGGAGTGCTGGCGGGACGGCGGCACCTGCCCCGGCATCTCCTACGAGGTCGCCGGAATGCAGGACCTGGTCGACGCGGTACGCGGCACCGGCGCCAAGAACCTGATCCTGGCCGGCGGGCTCGCGTACTCCAACGACCTGAGCCAGTGGCTGACGTACAAGCCCAGTGATCCGACGGGCAATCTCGTCGCCGCGTACCACGTCTACAACTTCAACACCTGCGCCAGTGAGAGCTGCTGGAACTCGACGCTCGCCCCGGTGGCCGCTCAAGTGCCGCTCGTGGCGGGGGAGATCGGCGAGAACACCTGCTCCCACTCCTTCGTCGACACCGTCATGAAGTGGTTCGACGACCGGGGGCTCTCCTACCTCGGCTGGACCTGGAACACCTGGGACTGTTCCTCAGGTCCTTCCCTGATCTCCAACTACGACGGAACGCCCACCGCGTATGGCATCGGGCTGCGCGATCACCTGCGCGCCCTCAACGGATAGGACACCCGCACCCATGAGCCGTACCAGAACAGCGTTACTCGCGAGCCTGATCCTCCTCGGCGGCGCGACGACCACCGGCACCGCTGCCGCCGCCGTCGCGCCGGACGCCTCGATCGCCGCCATCCCCTGCACCGTCGACTACAAGGTGCAGAACCAGTGGGACACCGGCTTCACCGCCGCCGTCACGGTCACCAACAACAGCGCCGCCAAGTCCTCCTGGGCGGTGAAGTGGTCGTACGCCGGAAACCAGAAGGTCACCCAGGGGTGGAACGCGAAGATCAGCCAGAGCGGCACGGACGTCACCGCGGCCAACGAGACCTACAACGGAACGCTGGCGACCGGCGGTTCGGTCAGCTTCGGGTTCAACGCCTCGTACAGCGGCACCAACGCACTGCCGACCACCTTCACCCTCGACGGGGTGACCTGCAACGTCGATGACGGAAGCGGCGGGGGAGGCGGGGGCGGCACCGATCCGTCCGGCAAGGTCGACAACCCGTACGCCGGGGCCAAGGTGTATGTGAACCCCGAGTGGTCCGCGAAGGCCGCCGCCGAGACCGGGGGCAGCCGGATCTCCAGCCAGCCCACCGGTGTCTGGCTCGACCGGATCGCCGCGATCAACGGGACGAGCACCAGCATGGGTCTGCGTGCCCACCTCGACGCGGCGCTGGCGCAGAAGGGCAGCAACGAAGAGGTCGTCCAGCTCGTCGTGTACGACCTGCCCGGACGTGACTGCGCGGCCCTGGCCTCCAACGGGGAGCTCGGCCCGACGGAGATCGACAAGTACAAGACGCAGTTCATCGACCCGATCGCCGCGATCCTCGCCGACTCGAAGTACGCGAGTCTGCGCATCGTCACGACCATCGAGATCGACTCGCTGCCGAACCTCGTCACCAACACGGGCAGCCGCGCCACCGCCACGGCCGCGTGCGACACGATGCTCGCCAACGGCAACTACGTGAAGGGCGTCGGCTACGCGCTCGCCAAGCTGGGCGCGATCCCCAACGTCTACAACTACATCGACGCCGGACACCACGGCTGGCTCGGCTGGGACGACAACTTCGCCCCCTCGGCCACCCTGTTCAAGCAGGCCGCCACGGCCGAGGGCGCCACGGTCGACGACGTGCACGGCTTCATCACCAACACGGCCAACTACAGCGCGCTGAAGGAGAACAACTTCACCATCAACGACACCGTGAACGGCACGTCCGTCCGCCAGTCCAAGTGGGTCGACTGGAACCGCTACGTCGACGAGCTGTCGTACGCCCAGGCCTTCCGCACCCAGCTCGTCTCGGTCGGCTTCAACTCCGGCATCGGCATGCTGATCGACACCTCCCGCAACGGCTGGGGCGGCACCGCGCGGCCCACCGGTCCCGGCGCGACGACCAGCGTCGACACCTACGTCGACGGCGGCCGCTACGACCGCCGTATCCACGTCGGCAACTGGTGCAACCAGTCCGGTGCCGGTCTCGGCGAACGCCCGCAGGCCGCTCCGGCGACCGGCATCGACGCCTACGTGTGGATGAAGCCCCCGGGGGAGTCCGACGGCTCCAGCTCGGCGATCGCCAACGACGAGGGCAAGGGCTTCGACCGGATGTGCGACCCGACGTACACGGGCAACGCCCGCAACGGCAACAGCATGTCGGGTGCCCTGCCGAACGCCCCGCTGTCCGGGCACTGGTTCTCCGCCCAGTTCCAGCAGCTGATGACGAACGCGTACCCGCCGCTGTAAACCGGCTGATCCACCGGGCGACCGGTTGACCGGGCGATCCGCCGGGGTCAGGCCTCCTGGGCCAGACCCCGGCGGATCGCGAACTCCACCGCCGAGTAGTCGCCGTCGGCCCGCTCCAGTTCGTACGGCACGGGCGCGTGCAGCGGCGGCTGCGCCATGAAACGCGGCCGGGTCCCGTGGTGCGGCTGCGCCGCGTGCACCAGGAAGGGGTGACACAGGTATACGTCGCCGGGGCGGCCGGTGGCTTGCGTGAGAGGGCGGTGCGCGGACGCCTCGACCAGCTTCGGCGCGAGGTCGAGGCCCGACACGCCCTCCTCGCCGTACGGCTCCAGCAGCGACGGTACGTCCAGATGGGAGCCGACCCTGATGCGGGTCGGGGCGTCCCGCTCGCCGACCTCGCTGAAGAGGAAGAGCATCAGCAGGGCGCGGCCCTTCGACCTGAGGTTCGTGAAGTACCAGCTCTCGCCCTCGGGCAGATAACTTCCCTCGATGTGCCAGCCGGCGTCGTCCGGCTCCTCCTCGTGCGGGAAACGCAGGGGAAAACTGCCCAGCGAGTAGCGCGGCTCCCAGCGGCCCTCGCCCAGCAGCAGGTCGAACGCCTCATGCAGGGCAGGTGAGTTGGCGGCGGCCGCGAAGGGGCCCTGCGCCATGCCGGAGACCCAGCGCACGGGCTCGGCCCAGGTCGTGGGGTCGGCCGGATCGTAGCCCGTCTCCTGCCACAGCAGCCGGGCGCAGTCCTCGGCGACGCGTGGCGGGAAGGCGCCCTCGATCTTCACGAACCCGTCCTCCAGGAAGCGCTCCACCATCACGTCGTCCATGGGGTCATGCTCGGTGAGCGGCCCGCGCGGGCGCATCCGAATTTCCGCGCGACCGGCTCGTGTGCACGTGCGGTTCTGGCTGCCGCCCCTTTTGCTGTTTACGCAACACGACTGGCCGTTTCCGGGAGTGGCGGAGCACGCTGGCGGCATACCGAACGAGAGGCTTGCCGCCATGGGACAGCACCACGATCACACCGGGCACGACCGGCCCGGGCACGATCACGCCGGGCACGACCACACCGACATGGACTTCGCCGCGATGCTTCCCCTGCTGGTGCGGGAGGCCGAGCTGTACACCCCGGCGTACCGGGAAGCGGCGGCCTGGCTGCGGGAGCAGCAGCCCGAGCCGGGGCTGATCGTGGACGCGGGCAGCGGCCCGGGCGTCATCTCCTGTCTCCTCGCCGCCACGTTCCCGGGAGCACGGGTCGTCGCCGTGGACGGTGCGGGACCGCTCCTGGAGGAGGCCCGGGCCCGCGCGGACCGGCTCGGCCACGGTGACCGCTTCAGCACGCTGGAGGCCGAACTCGCCGACGGACTTGGCGAGTTGGAGTACCCGGCCGACCTGCTGTGGGCCAGCAGGTCGCTGCACCACGTCGGCGACCAGCGCGCCGCCCTCGCCGGCTTCGCGCGGGGTCTCGCGCCCGGCGGCACCCTCGCCCTGCTGGAGGGCGGCCTGCCCACCCGCTTCCTCCCGCGCGACATCGGCATCGGCAGGCCCGGCCTGCAGGCCCGTATCGACGCGGTCCATGAGGAGTGGTTCACCCGGATGCGGGCCTCGCTGCCGGGAGCCGCGGCGGAGATCGAGGACTGGCCCGCGCTGCTCTCCTCGGCGGGACTGCGGCACACCGGCACCCGTACCTTCCTCTCCGACCTCCCCGCCCCGCTCTCCGACGAGGCCCGCGCCTTTGTCGTCACCTCCCTCACCCGCCGACGCGAAGGCCTCGCCGAGGGCCTCGACCCGGACGACCTCGCCACCCTCGACCGCCTCCTCGACCCGGACGACAAGGCGAGCGTCCACCACCGCCCGGACGTGTTCGTCCTCACGGCGCACACGGTGTACACGGCGACCCGCACCGACTAGCAACGTCCGGCCCCGGCGAACGGACGCGGGCACCTCGGTGCCGTAGAGCGTGTGCCGGTACCTGCCCTCGGTTCCCTACCGCGCCACATGCGGTACTTGACTTCGAGAACGCTCCAAGTGATCTACTCCGGGCGTTCATCGCAGACTCAATGGGGGTAACCATGACCGACTCTCCAGTCGCGCTCATCACCGGAGGCGGCAGCGGTATCGGCGCCGCGGTCGCACGGCAACTGCTCGACGCCGGGCACCGGGTGACCGTGACCGGCCGGGGGGAGGAGCGACTGCGCGCCTTCGCCGAGGAACTCGGGCGTCCCGAAGGCCTGTTGACGATCGTGGGGAACGCAGCCGAGTACGACCACGTCCAGGCGGCGGTCCAGGCGACGCTCAAGGAGTTCGGGCGACTGGACACCGTCGTCGCCAACGCCGGCTTCGCCACCCACGACACCGTCGCGGAGGGCGACCCCGCGGGGTGGTCCGAGATGGTGCTGACCAACGTGCTCGGTCCCGCGCTGCTCATCAGGGCCTCCATCGACGCGCTGAAGGAGACCCGCGGACGTATCGTGCTGGTCGGCAGCGTTGCCGGGCATGTGCACGGGCCCGGCAACATCTACGGCGCGACCAAGTGGGCCGTGACCGGACTCGCCGAGAACACCCGACGCCAGGTCACCGAGTTCGGAGTCGGCGTGACCCTGATCTCCCCCGGCCGCGTGGAGACCCCGTTCTGGGACAGCTACGGCAGCCTGCCCCCCGGCCATCTCCTCACCGCCGACCAGCTAGCCCACTCGATCGTCTGGGCGATCGGCCAGCCGACGGGCGTCGACGTGAACGCCGTGGTCGTACGCCCGATCGGCCAGCCGGTCTGACGCGCCTGGTCAGGAGCGCCCCGTAAGGGGCGCGGGGCGGTGACATTATGCGGCTCCGCCGCGTGGGCGCGACCAGCCACGACGAGCCCGCAGCCAAGAAACAACCCAAACCGCGCCCGTCAGTTGTTCTGAAGGAACTGCTTCGCCAGAGAGTCCCCCAACGACACAGCCGCACTGTGACTCTCGATGGGCGACACCTGCGAGTTCTTGAACAGGATGTACGTCACCCCGGAGTCGGCCCCACCCGTCTCCGGGTCCGGGTCAATGCCCAGCGCCTTCGCGGTGGCGTACGAGGCCTCACCAATGATCTTCGTAGGCCCGGTGTCACCCACCACCGCGTACTCGACCTTCCCGTTGTAGATGACAGCGACCACACCACCGCCCTTGATCCCGGCGCTCGTGTACTTCCAGATACTGCTGCTGCTCGGCACCACGACATACGGCAGCGCCTCGGCGCGCAGCGCCTTCCCGTCGGACTGATGGAACGCGGTGTCGTCCTGGAACCATGGGTCGGTGTCGCCATTGCACTTGCTGGTGACCTGACCGTCGCAGTCGATGTCCATGTCGGCCTTCCAGAACACCGCACCGTTCTTGCCGCACACGGGGACGGTGGCCGACGTCTCGTCGTCGGTCTTGTACTTGCCGTTCGAGATCTGTGAACAGGACGTCACCTTGGCGAGCAGATCGGCCGCGCTGACCGAACCCTCCTGTGCCGAACGGGGGTTGACGCTGCCCGAGGCGTTGGCGGCCGGGAGCGCCGCGGTGGCGAGGAGCGCGGCGCCGGCGGCCGCGGCGAGGGTCAGTGTTCGAGTGCGCACTGTGGGGGACCCTTCTGTTAGGAAACTTTCCTTACCGGGTTGCCGTACAAGGTGGACCCCTTTGCATGACCTCGTCAAGCCCCCGGTGTGAACTGCGACGTTCGGAGCCGATTGCGGCCGTTCCCTCGCGGGAGAAGACTGGCTGTATCGAACATTCCGGGTCATCGCCCGGCTTCTGGGAGGCGAAGAGCCATGTTCGTACGGACTGTGTACGTGACCGGCGATCCCGCGAAGATCGACACGGCCATCAAGTCATTGAACACGCAGGGCCGGGACCTGCTCGAGGATCGCCCGGGGTACCGCGGATCCGGCGTCTTCGTGGACCGGGTGCTCGGCAAACTCTTCGTGGCGAGCTGGTGGGAGTCCGAGGAGGCCAGGCAGAGCAGTGACGAGGTGCTGCGCGAGCGGCGTGCGTCGCTCCTGGAGCCCTTCGCGGCGACCCTGGCGGTCGAGAACTACGAGGCGGTGGTCTTCCATCCGGTCCGGCAGCCGCAGGCGGCGGGCGGGCTGCGAGTCAGTAGGCTGGAGTTCGACCCCGCGGACGCGGATCTTCTCGCCGACACCTTCCGGGCCTCGGTGGTCCCCATGCTGGAGAGCCTTCCGGGGCTGGCCAGGACGTCTCTGCTCGTCGACCGGGAGCGGGGGCGTGGCCTGGTCGGCACCCTGTTCATCGACCGGGAATCCCTGGCCGCGTCCCGCGGAGCCACGTCGGCGGCCCGGCACGAGGGCGCGGCCAAGGCGCATGTGACCGTGACCGGACTGGAGGAGTTCGAGGTCGTCTTCGCGGAAGTGCGGGGCGACTGAGGCCCGCCGTAGGCGACTGACGCCTGCCGTGAGTGAGCCGGCCGACCGCGGACCGGTTCCCGTACGCGTACGCCCCGCCGCGAGATCTCGTGCGGCGGGGCGGACGCGTACGGGTGCGGGGCTCAGCCCATGTCGAACGTCGCCGGGTCCGGACCCAGACGACGGTCCTCGTTGAGCGCCGTGAGCGCCGCGAGGTCCTCGGTGTCCAGGGAGAAGTCGAAGACCTCGATGTTCTCCTTGATCCGGGACGGGGTCACGGACTTGGGGATCACCACGTTGCCCAGCTGGATGTGCCAGCGGAGCACGATCTGCGCCGGGGTGCGGCCGTGCTTCTGGGCGATGGCGATGATCGCCGGGACCTCCAGGAGGCCCCGGCCCTGGCCGAGCGGCGACCAGGCCTCGGTGGCGATGCCCTGCTCCGCGTGGTACTCACGCGCGGCGTGCTGCTGGAGATGCGGGTGCAGCTCGATCTGGTTGACGGCCGGGATGACCGACGTCGCGTCGATCAGCTTCTCCAGGTGCTCGGGATAGAAGTTCGAGACACCGATGGCCTTGGCGCGGCCGTCCGCGTAGATCTTCTCGAAGGCCTTGAACGTGTCGATGTACTTGCCCCGGGACGGGAGCGGCCAGTGGATCAGATACAGGTCGATGTACTCCAGGCCGAGCTTCTCCAGGGACGTGTCGAAGGCGCGCAGCGTCGCGTCGTACCCCTGGTCGCTGTTCCAGAGCTTGGTGGTGACGAAGAGATCCTTGCGGGCGATGCCCGAGGCGGCGACGGCCTTGCCGGTGCCCTCTTCGTTGCCGTAGATCGCCGCTGTGTCGATGCTGCGGTACCCGGCCTCCAGCGCGGTGGCGACCGCCCGCTCCGCCTCGTCGTCCGGCACCTGCCAGACGCCGTAGCCCAGCTGCGGCATCTCGACGCCGTTGTTCAGGATGATCGGGGGGACCTTGCTCACGAGCTCTCGATCCTTCAGTCGTCGGGTGGTACTCCCATGGTCAACGATCACGGGCCGTGATGCATTCCTGACAGCGCTTCCCACGGCCCGCATCGCAGATTGGCCGGAAATGGATCCGACCAATCTCGGTCCGGACCATTGACCGGGTCGCGTCATCCCGCAACTCTGGATCGCGGCACCGAACGCATCGATGAACGCGGTGCACGCATGTGAACACCAGCACCTGTCTGGGCTCCACACCCCCCACCCATCAGGAAAGCAGGTACGCACACATGAACGAAAAGGCTTCTGAAGCCCGACATTTGGAACTGGCGATTCGGGAAACATCGGAGGAAAGCCTCTGGGAGACCCCCGGGTATCTCGTCATCGAGACCGCCCTCGAGGTCACCGCGTACGCCCTCGGCGACCGCTAGCCCCACGGTGGTCGAACCGTGACCGCGACAACCGTGCGCGACGACGGTGCCGCGGCCCCTTGGCGGACCCCCGAGTTCACCGAGCGGCTGCGCGCCGTCGCCGAGGAGCGTTACCACGACCGGCATCCCTTCAACATCCGTATGCACCAAGGCGAGTTGACGCCCGACGAGCTGCGCCGCTGGATCGCCAACCGCTTCCACTACCAGCGCCACATCCCCGTCAAGGACGCCCTGATCCTCGCCAAGCTCGACGAGCCCGCGCTGCGCCGCGCCTGGCTGCGCAGGATCCAGGACCACGACGGAACGGCCGACGGCGAGGGCGGCATCGAACGCTGGCTGCGGCTCGGCGAGGCGGCCGGTCTCGACCGCCCGACACTGTGGGACGCGTCCCGGGTGCTGCCCGGCGTGCGGTTCGCGGTCGAGGGTTACGTCACCTTCTGCCGCCTGCGCCCGGCCCTGGACGCGGTCGCCGCCTCGCTCACCGAGCTCTCGGCCCCCGGGCTGATGCGCACAAGGATCGCCGCCTTCGAACGGCACTACCCCTGGATCGACGCCGACGGGCTCGCGTACTTCCGGGCCCGCATCGGTCAAGGTGGCCGCGACAGCGAGGAGGCCCTCGCGCTCGTCCAGGCCTGGGCCCGCACCAGGCGGCAGCAGGAGCGGGCGGTGGCAGCGCTGGCGTTCAAGTGCGAGGTGCTGTGGGCCTTGCTGGACGCGGTGGACCAGGGCGACCGGGTGAACTCGGGCGGCGGAGTGGACCAGGGTGCCGGACTGGCCCCGGGCGCCGGAGTGGCCCCGGTCGCCGAAGTGACCCCGGGCCGCGGGCCGCGCGACCCGGCCGGCGGGCCATGACCTGGCATCCCTCCCTCGCCCGTTCCGTGATGTTCCGTCACGACCACGTCAGAGACGCCGACTTGCTCCTCCTCCCCGAGCGAGTCGTCGTCCTGCGCGGCGCCGCGGGCAGCATCGTGCGGCTCTGCGACGGCAGTCGTGAGGTGTACGAGATCGTCGCCGAGCTGGGCGAACGGTTCCCCAGCGCGCCCGTCGCCGACGAAGTCCCCGCATTCCTCTCCACGTTGCGAAAGGAGGGCTGGCTCCAGTGACCGTGGCTCCCCCCTGGGCCCTGCTCGCCGAACTCACCCACGGCTGTCCGTTGCGCTGCGCCTATTGCTCCAACCCCGTCGAACTGATCAGTCGGTCAAGAGAGCTGAACACCGGACAATGGGTCGATGTGCTGCGCCAGGCCGCTGACCTGGGCGTCGTCCAAACCCATCTGTCCGGCGGCGAACCGCTGCTCAGACGCGATCTCGCACCGATCGTCGAGGCCGCCGCCACCGCGGGCCTCTACACCCAGCTCGTCACCAGTGGCGTGGGCCTGCACGAGCGGCGGCTCGCGGAACTGCGGGACGCCGGACTGCGCTGTGTCCAGCTCTCCGTGCAGCACGCCGACCCCCTCGCCTCCGAACACATCGCGGGCGCCCGCTCGTTCGCCGCCAAGGAGCGCGCCGCCCGGCTGGTGCACGCCGCCGGGCTCCCGCTCGGCCTGAACGTCGTGCTCCACCGCGCCGACATCGACGCCCTCGACGACCTGATCGACCTCGGCCTCGACTGGGGTGCCGAGCGGATCGAGCTCGCCAACACCCAGTTCTACGGCTGGGCGTTACGCAACCGGTCGGCCCTGCTGCCGACCCGCGCGCAGGTCGAACGGGCCCGTGCCACGGTGGCCCGCCGCCGCGAACAGCTCGCCGGAGCTCTGGAGTTGATCTGGGTCGCCCCCGACTACCTCGACGGCACCGCGAAACCGTGCATGGGCGGCTGGGGAGCCGTCTCCCTCACCGTCGCCCCGGACGGCACCGTCCTCCCGTGCCCGGCAGCGGCGACCCTGCCCGGCCTCGACCCGCCGAACGTGCAAGAACACCAACTCGGCTGGATATGGCGTGAGTCGAAGGCCTTCAACGCCTACCGCGGCGAGGACTGGATGCGCGACCCCTGCCGCACCTGCGCCCTGCGCGCCACCGACTTCGGCGGCTGCCGCTGCCAGGCGTACGCGCTCACCGGCGACGCCACCCGCACCGACCCGGCCTGTCGCCACGCCCCCGGCCACCACCTCGTCCGCACGCTCGTCGACGAGGGCCCCCGTGCGACCTCTGCCTACGCCTATCGAGAGGGAGGATCATGAGACGACGACCGCGCGCGGTGCTACTGGCAGGCGCGCTCGCCACCGCCGGCCTGCTGACGGTGTCCGCGACCGTGCCGCAGGAGGCCGCCACCGGCCCTCAGCCGGTCTCCGCCACCGCCCGGTTCCCGGCCGCCGGCACCCAACAATCCCCGGCCGCCGGCACCGGTCGGTCCCCGGTCGCGGCGCCCGACTGGTCGGTCGCCCTGGTCGACTCGACCATGGCCCGCTACACGCCCAGCACCATCGGCGGCTGGTCGTACCCGGTGGGCCTCTATCTCTACGGCCAGTACCTCACGTACCAGCGCACGCACGACGCCCGCTACCTCACCTACATCAAGAGCTATGTCGACCGCTTCGTGAAGAGCGACGGCACCATCAGCCAGAGCTTCAACAGCCTCGACAGCATGCAGGCCGGGCGGCTGCTGACGATTCTGCACCACGAGACGGGCCAGGACCGCTACCGCAAGGCGGCGAAGAAGATCCGCGACAGGCTCACCACCTATCCGCGCACGGCCGACGGCGGCTTCTGGCACGCCGACACCAGCAGCCGCGCCCATCAACTCTGGGCGGACGGCGTCTACATGGTGAACCCGTTCCTCGTCGAATACGGCAAGGAGTTCGGGGACGCGACATACGCCGACGACGAGGCGGCCAGGCAGCTGTACGTCTACGGCAGCCATCTCCAGGTCACGAGCGGCCTGTTGAAGCACGCGTACGACGAGTCGAAGACGGCGAGCTGGGCCGATCCGCAGACGGGCCTCGCGCCCGAGCACTGGTGCCGGGCGGTCGGCTGGTACGCGATGGCGATCGTCAACGTGCTGGACGCGATCCCCGCCGGCCAGCCACGTCGGCCGCAACTGGTCGGCATCCTGCGGAAGTTGGCGACCGGTCTGGAGAAGTACCAGGACCCGGCCACCGGGCGCTGGTTCCAGGTGATCGACAAGGGCGGCAGGAGCGACAACTGGACCGAGACGTCCTGCTCCAGCATGTTCACCTACGCCCTCTCGCGCGGTGTCCAGCAGGGCTACCTCGACGCGCACTACGCCACGGTCGCCCAGCGCGGCTACGAAGGCGTCCTCGCCAGGATCTCCACCGGCTCCGACGGCCGCACCAACCTCACCGACATCTCCATCGGCACGAACGTCGGCGACTACGCGTACTACATCGCCCGCACCCGGGCCACGAACGACTTCCACGGCCTCGGCGCCTTTCTGATCATGAACGAGCAGCTCGGAGCACACCCCCTCAGCACGCGGAGCACACCCCCACTCAGGACGAGGTGAGTCAGCCATGAGCACATCCAGAAGAGCCCTCTTGGGCGCGGCACTCGGCGGAGCCGCCGTCGGTCTGTCCGCGCCGACCGCGCACGCCGCCTCCTGGCAGCTGAAGTGGTCCCCGTCGGCGAGCGGCGACGGACTCGGCGCCTTCGAGACCATCGAGGACGACCGCGCCGACTCGCATCCCGCCGGTCAGCCGCACATCTACGCCACGGGCAACAACTGGCGCTTCAATATGCACACCGTCGACCGCGACACCTCAACGGACCGGCAGCGTCAGGAAGTCACCGGTCTGCGCACGAGCGGCAGCAGCTATCTGAAGTGGACCGAGGGCCAGACCTGGCGGATCACGTACTCGATGTACATCCCCAGCTCGCTGAAGGCGACGACCACCTTCACCCACATCATGCAGATGAAGCAGCCCGGCAACGGCACATCGCCGATCGTCGTGCAGTCGCTGCGGCGGGTGAACGGTGTGCAGACCATCGAGCTCAAGCTGGCGATCGACGACATCCTCATCGGCCGTACGGACCTGGAGCCACTCCAGAACAAGTGGATCGACGTCGACTTCCAGATCAAGGTCGGCAACGGGTCGGCGGGATCGGTCCGTTGGATCCTCAAGAACGGATCGACCACGGTCATCGACAAGTCGAGGACGGGCGTCGACACCTTCCTCGCCGACCGGGTGCGGCCCAAGTGGGGCATCTACCGCTCCCTCGGTGACACCTCCGGGTCCTTGCAGGACACGTACCTGCTGCTCACCAACCTGCGTGGCTACCAACTGGTCTGAGGAGCCGTCATATGAAGCACATCCACTGGGCGGCGTCCGTCTTCTTCGCGTTCGCCGTCGTGCTCGGACTGACCCACCCCCAGGCCCTCGCCGCTCCCCGTACGGCCGAGGCCGGCGTCTTCGACGTACGCGACTACGGAGCCAAGGGCGACGGCTCCACCAACGACACCCCGGCCATCAACAAGGCCATCACAGCGGCCAATTCGGCGGGCGGCGGCACGGTCCGCTTCCCCGCGGGCACGTACAAGTCCAAGAACACCATCCACATGAAGAGCGAGGTCACACTCCAGGTCGACAAGGGCGCGACGATCCAGGGCTCCAGCGCGGACACGTACGACCCGCCCGAGGACAACCCGAACGACGCCTACCAGGACTACGGTCACAGCCACTTCCACAACGCGATGATCTACGGCGACCGGCTCACGAACATCGGCTTCGTCGGCGACGGCGTCATCGACGGCCTGGGCAACCTCATCACCGGCAACCCGAAGTCGGGCGAGGCCGACAAGATCCTTTCGCTGACCCGCTGCAACGGGCTGCGCCTCGGTGACGGCCTCACCCTGCGGCGCGGCGGCCACTTCGCGGCCCTCATCAACGGCTGTACGAACGTCACTTCGGACCATCTGACCATCGACACCGCGAGCGACCGCGACGGCTGGAACATCATCAGCACGACCAACGTCACCGTCACCCACGCGACCATCAAGGCCAACGACGACGCGCTCGTCTTCAAGAGCGACTACGCGCTGGGCGCCAAGCTGCCCAACGGCCATGTACGAGTGAGCGATTCATACCTCTCGGCGGTGTGCTGCAACGCGCTCATGTTCGGCTCCGAGACCTGCGGCGACTTCTCCGACTACCAGTTCGCGAAGATCCGCATCGAGGGCTCCAACAAGTCCGGGCTCGGCATGGTCTCGATGGACGGGGCGAAGATCTCCGACGTCCACTACCGCGACATCACGATGACCAACGTCCATTCCCCGATCATGCAGAAGATCGGCACCCGCAAGCGCTGCGGGAACAGTCCCGGGATCGGCTCGATCAGCGACGTCACGTACGACAACATCACGGCGACCGGGTCGAGTCCGTCCTTCAGCCCGACGCTGTGGGGCGAGAGCGGCCACCGGATCAACGGGGTCACCTTCACCAACGTCAACATCACCGTGCCCGGCGGCAACGGCACCATGTCCACCGCCGTACCGGGCAACGACCCGAACGACTACAACCCGAAGGCCATCGGCACGCGCCCCGCGTACGGCTGGTACCTCCACAACGCGGACAACGTCACCTTCACGGACAGCTCGGTGAAGTACGCGGCCGACGACGGGCGCCCGGCGGTCATCGCCAACGCCGCGAGCGGCATCAAGTTCACCCGGTTCACCGCACAGCGTGGCAGCAACTCGCCGCATGACATGGGATTTCAGAGCGTCACGGGGTATTGCCTGACGGACAGTCACAACACGGCCGGCGGGTCCCTGCGTGTCTCCCACACCGGCTCGAATGAGAACTGCGGTACGGCGGCGACGCCGATGGGCGCCGCGGCCGCGAAGCCGCCGGCGGCAGCTGCGAAGCCGCTCGACCTGGAGAACCCCCGCCAGGCATTCCTGCGCGGCTCCGTCGGCGGCCTCTTCCTGCACTGGGGCGAGCGCACCGCCCCCGCCCACACCAGCTGCACCGCCTGGGAGAACGACGTCACCAGCGGCGGCTGGACCCCCGACTACTGGGTGAAGGAGGCCCAGAAGCTGCACACCCAGTACCTGGTCCTCGCCACCTTCCACAGCCGCCTCGGCTACGCCCGCCCCTGGCCGTCGAAGATCCCCGGCAGCTGCTCCACCCAGCGCGACTTCCTCGGCGAGACGATCGCCGCGGCCAAGGCCAAGGGTCTCAAGGTCATCCTCTACATGACCGACGACCCTCAGTGGCACAACGAGGGCGGCCACGAATGGCTCGACTCGGCCGCGTACTCCGCCTACAAGGGCACGAACGTCGACCTCACCACCCGCGACGGCTTCGGCCGCTTCAGCTACGACAACTTCTTCGAGGTCATGGACCGCTACCCCGACCTCGGCGGCTTCTGGATCGACAACGACAACGCGTACTGGGAGAGCCACAATCTCTACGCCCAGATCCAGCAGAAGCGCCCGAACTACACGCTGAGCAACAACAACGAAGACACGCCGATCATGGACATGATCAGCAATGAGCAGAAGACGGGGATGACACCGTCGTACGACTACCCGCAAGCCGTCTACACGGCCCAACCCCGCCTGACCGAGGCCGACTTCAAGCTCCCGTCGAGCGGCGCCTGGTGGTACGACGGCTCGAACCCGTCCGTCGACAAGACACTCACTCTCGGCCGGCTGATCACCAACGCGGGCTCGTCCGTGAAGGCGCTGATGGCCGAGACCGCCCAGGTCAACGGCAAGTTCCCGAGCAATCAGGCCGCCTTCAACACCTTCGCCGACTCCTACCTCGACCCCATCTGGGAGTCTCTGCACGGCACCGAGGGCGGCGGCTACATGTACGGAGGCCTCAAGCCCGGCTTCTGGAACGACGGTGCGCACGGCGTGACCACGATCAGCAAGACCGACCCGAACCTCCAGTACGTGCACGTGCTGACACCGCCGTCCACCAGCACCCTGCGCATCCGCGACAACGGCTACCGGATCGCGTCCGTCACCAACCTCCGTACGGGGGCGGCCATTTCGTGGTCACAGTCCGGAGGCGTCCTCACCCTGAGCGGACTCGGCGGCTGGGACCCGTACGACACCGTCTTCAAGGTCACGACCGCAGGCCGGCAGGGCATCCTGTCCGGCGTCACGGTGAGCGCGAGCGCCTCGGCGAGCGGGCACGCGGCATCGGCCGCCGGGGACGGCAGTTACCTCAGCTACTGGGACAGCGACAAGACGCTGCCGGTGAATCTCACCTTCGATCTGGGATCGGCGAAGAAGGTGCAGTACATCGGCCTCAACCAGCGCGAGGACTCCGTCGCCTACGCACGCTCCGACACCGAACAGTCCGCGCGGATCAAGGCGTACAAGGTGTTCCTCAGCAACGACGGCGCCGGCTGGGGAAGCGCGGTGAAGACCGGACAGCTGCCAAGTCGCCGCGGAATCCAGGGGATCGACCTCACGGCGGCGAACGCCCGGTACGTACGCCTCGAAGTCGACTCCACGTGGGCGGCGTCCACCGACACCACCCGCTACAAGCGGCTGCGGATCGACGAGGCATGGATCGGCACGTCGTACGCCACCCCGGCGTCGACTGCCCCCGCGCACCCGGCGTCGACCGTCACCCCGTACCCAGCGGCTGCCGTCACCCCGTACTCCGACAACGGCCAGTCCCTCCGCCCCGCCATGGGCTGGAGCAGTTGGAGCTTTGTGCGCCGCTGGCCCACCGAGGCGAAGATCAAGGCGCAGGCGGACGCCCTCATCGCGAGCGGGCTCAAGGACCACGGCTTCGTGTACATCAACCTCGACGACTTCTGGCAGAAGTGCGACGCGAACGGCTTCGTCGTCGACTCGTACGGGCGATGGACCGTCGACACGGCGAAATTCCCCTCCGGGATCAAGGCGCTGGCCGACTACATCCACTCCAAGGGGCTGAAATTCGGCTTCTACGTCACGCCGGGCATCGCCAAGAACGCGGTCACCAAGAACACGCCGATCGAGGGGACCTCGTACCACGCCGCCGATATCGCGGACACCTCGAAGACCGAGAAGAACTACAACTGCAAGAACATGTACTACATCGACTACGGGAAGCCGGGCGCGCAGGAGTTCGTGAATTCGTGGGCGAAGCAGTTCGCCTCCTGGGGAGTCGACTACCTGAAGATCGACGGGGTGGGCAGCGCCGACATCCCCGACGTCCAGGCCTGGGACAAGGCGCTGCGGGCGAGCGGCCGGCCGATCACCTTCGCGCTCTCCAACAACCTGCCCATCGCCAACGCCTCGACCTGGCGATCGCTCGCGAACAGCTGGCGCACCCAGGGTGACGTCGAGTGCTACTGCGGTTCGGGCGCGAACGGCAGCGGCTATCCGCTGACCGACTGGTCGCACGTCTCCGCCCGCTTCACCTCGGCGGCCAACTGGCAGTCGTACGCGGGCCCGGGCGGCTGGAACGACCTCGACTCGCTGGAGATCGGCAACGGCGACCAGGCAGGACTCACCGCCGACCAGCGCCGCTCCCACTTCACCCTATGGGCGATGGCCGGCACACCGCTGCTGCTCGGCACCGACCTCACGCACGTCGACTCCGTCGACAAGGCGATGCTGACGAACGACCGTCTTATCGGCGTCGACCAGGACGGCGTCGCCGCGAAACGGGTGGTGAACAGTGGTGTCAAGCAGGTCTGGAGCAAGAAGGAGAACACCGGCGACTACGTGGTGGCGCTGTTCAACACCGGTACGTCCGGCAACACCACGGTCGGTGTGAACTGGTCGCAGGTCGGATTCACGGGCTCCGGTGACGTCACGGACCTGTGGTCGGGCTCCCACAAGGGCGTGATCGCGGACTCGTACAGCGCGACGCTGCGGCCGGGTGAAACACGGCTGATCCGTGTGAAGCCGGTCAACAGCGCGAATGCCGTGAATGCGGCCGACGGTGCGCGAAGTGTGAACCCGGTTAATCGAGTGAACGTTTCCGCGGCTCCCGACGCGGCAGCCGCCTCGCCGGGCATGGCCGTCGCCCCCTACGAGTACCTCGGCTGGGGCAGCCCCCAGAACCCCACCACCGTGATGGCGGCGACCGGCGTCAAGTGGTTCACGCTCGCCTTCATCCTCTCCGACGGTTCCTGCAACCCGAAGTGGGACGGCTCGCGCCCGCTGACCGGCGGCAACGACCAGTCGAAGATCAACGCGATCCGGGCGGCCGGCGGTGATGTCATCGTCTCCATCGGCGGCTGGAGCGGCGCCAAGCTCGGCGAGAAGTGCTCCAGCGCCTCCGCGCTAGCCGGCGCGTATCAGAAGGTCATCAACGCGTACGGCCTCAAGGTCATCGACATCGACATCGAGAACACCGAGTGGAACAACGCAACCGTGCGGCAGCGGGTGATCGACGCGCTGAAGATCGTGAAGGCCAACAATGCCGGCCTCAAGACGATCATCACCTTCGGCACGACGACCAGCGGCCCGGACTCCACGGGTGTCGACATGATCAAGCGGGGCGCCAACTCGGGCCTGGCGAACGACATCTGGTGCATCATGCCGTTCGACTTCGGCGGCGGCACCACCAACATGGGCACGCTCACCACCCAGGCCATGGAAGGCCTCAAGGCTCGGGTCAAGTCGGCCTACGGATACAGCGATTCGACGACCTACGCGCACATCGGGCTGTCGTCGATGAACGGCAAGACCGACGACTCCGGCGAGCGCGTCCGGGTGGCCGACTTCAAGACCATGCTCGCCTACGCGCAGCAGCACCACATCGCGCGCCTCACCTACTGGTCCGTGAACCGCGACCGGGCCTGCGGCTCCGGTACCGACGGGGACTCCTGCAGTGGTGTCTCGCAGCAGCCGTACGACTACCTCAAGGTCTTCGCCCAGTACACGGGCTGAGGGGACGAACCATGAAACTCAACAGAGCACTTCCCTGGTGCCTTTCCCTGGCCCTGGCCGTGCCGCTCGTCGGGCTGACCGGCGCGACGGCCCGGGCGGCCACCGACTACCAGGCCGAGGACGCCACGATCTCGCAGGGCACGGTGGCCTCCAACCACACCGGCTACACCGGCACCGGCTTCGTCGACTACACCAACACCACCGGCTCGTACGTGGAGTTCACGGTGAGCGCGGCCTCGGCGGGCACCTCGTCGCTGGCCCTGCGGTACGCCAACGGCACGACCACCGACCGGCCGATGAACATCTCCGTCAACGGGACGGTCGTCGCCACCGCCGTCTCCTTCCCCGCCACCACCAACTGGGACACGTGGGCGACCAAGAGCCTCGACGTCCCCCTGAACGCGGGCTCCAACAAGATCCGCGCGACCGCCACCACCGCCAACGGCGGCCCCAACCTCGACCGGATCGGCATCGGCACGGCGGCCGACACCCAGGCACCGAGCCGCCCGGGCCAGCCCAGTTGCTCGGCGGTCACCGAGAACGAACTCACCCTCGCGTGGGGCGCCTCGACGGACAACGTCGGCGTGACGGCGTACGACATCTACGAACACGGCAACAAGCTCAGCGAGGCGCCGGGCGACGCGACGTCCAAGACCCTCACCGGGCTCAGCCCCAAAACCACCTACAACCTGACCGTCATCGCCCGGGACGCGGCCGGCAACGCCTCGCAGGCCAGCCCGGTCGTCGACTGCACGACCCCACCGAGCTCCGACACCACACCGCCGACCAAGCCCGGCACCCTCACCTCCTCCAACGTGACCGCCAACAGCGTCGACCTCGACTGGGGCGCCTCGACCGACGACAAGGCGGTGGCCGGGTACGACGTGCGCAGCGGCACGACGGTCTACAAGAGCGTGGCGAGCGGTACGTCGACCACGCTCACCGGGCTCGCCTGCAACAGCCCGTACACGCTGAACGTGGTGGCGCGCGACGCGGCGGGCAATGTCTCCCCGCAGAGCAACACGGTCACCTTCACGACACAGGCGTGCGCGACGGACGGCGGAGTGCCGTCGTCGATCGGGACCGTCTCCAGCGGCTGGACCATCCCATGGGGCACGTACTGGATGCCCGACGGGCAGAGCGCGCTGGTCACCGAGCGGGACGACTTCCGCGTCTGGAAGGTCACGAAGGACGGCACGAAGACGCAGGTCGGGACCGTGCCGAACGCCGTGACGACGAACGGTGAGGGCGGTCTGCTCGGCGTGGCCGCCGACCCGAAGTGGGAGACCAACCACTACGTCTACTTCATGCACACGGCGTCCGAAGGCAACCGCGTCGTCCGCATGACGTACAACGGCAGCTCGCTGACCGGCTACACGGTCCTCCTCCAGGGCATCAAGAAGAACCGCTACCACAACGGCGGACGCCTCGCCTTCGGCCCCGACGGCTATCTGTACGTCTCCACCGGCGAGGCCCAGACGCCCGACCTCGCGCAGGACAAGAACTCCCTCAACGGCAAGATCCTGCGCATGACGACGGACGGCAAGGCGGCTCCCGGCAACCCGTTCGGCAACTACGTCTACAGCTATGGCCACCGCAACCCGCAGGGCCTCGCCTTCGACCGCAACGGGCGCCTGTGGGAGGCCGAGTTCGGCGACAGCTCCAAGGACGAGCTGAACCTCATCAAGCCGGGCGCCAACTACGGCTGGCCGACCTGCGAGGGCACGTGCAGTGTCGCCGGGATGACCAACCCCAAGAAGACCTGGAACGTCTCCGAGGCCTCGCCCAGCGGCATCGCCATCGTCCGCAACGTCATCTACATGGCATCCCTGCGCGGCGAACGGCTGTGGCGCATCCCCATCAACGGCGACACGGAGAACGTCGGCACGGCGACCGCCTACTACGTCGGCACCTACGGCCGGCTGCGCACGGTCACCAAGGTCCCGGGCGCCGACCAGCTCTGGCTCTCGACCACCAACTGCGATAACAACGGAGGTGCGGCGGACGGCTCGGACAAGATCTTCAAGGTGAGCATCAACTAGCGGTCACCGAGTGGGCGCGGTGCCGAGGTACGCGTCGATGACCTTCGGGTCGGCGCGTACCTCGGCCGGCGTGCCCTCGGCGAGGACGTGGCCGAGGTCGAGGACGACGACGCGGGTGCAGAGTTCCATGACGAAGGCGACATTGTGCTCGACGAGAAGGACGGCACACCGTTCCTCGACTGTCAGATGACGGATGACAGACAGCAGCTGACCACTCTCACTGTCTGTCATCCCACTCGCGGGTTCGTCCAGCAACAGCACCCTGGGCGGATCCGCGACCGCACGCGCCAGCTCCACCATGCGGGCCCGGCCCACCGGGAGCGCCCCGGCATACGAGGTACCGATGTCGCCCAGCCCGCACGCGCGCAGCACGGCCGCCGCACGCTCCCGACGGCTCCTCTCGTACGTACGCCGGGTCGGCGCCGCCAGCAGATCCGCCGCGAGACCGCCGCCGCCCCCGCGCCACTCCTGGGCGACGACCAGGTTGTCGGCCACCGTGAGCTGGCCGAACAGCTGTTGCCGCTGGAAGGTGCGGCGCATGCCGTGGCGGGCGCGCCAGACGGGGGAGCGGCGGGTGATGTCCGTGCCGTCGAGGCGGACGCGGCCGTCGTCGGGGCGGCGGATGCCCGACAGGGCGTCGAAGAGGGTGGTCTTTCCGGCGCCGTTGGGTCCGATGAGGCCGCACACCTCGCCGGGGCGCAGGGCGAGGTCCACTCCGTCGAGGGCACGGACGCCGCCGAAGCGGACGCCGATGCCGACGGCTTCGAGCACCGGAGCAACCGGAGCAACCGGAGCAACCGGAGCGTTCGTCATGGCCGCACCATCTCTCCGGGCCAGCGGCCTTGTTGTCCGGGTCGGGCCTGTGGGCCGGGGCGGCCTGGTTGTCCGGGATCTCCGGGACTTCCTCCGGGACCTCCGGCGCCTTCGGGCGCTCCTGATTCGCTCCCGGCCGCGATCCCCAGGTAGGCCTCCGCCAGCCGGTCCGCCTCCACCTCCTCGCGCGGGCCGCACCACGTCACCCGCCCCTGGGTGAGATACGCGACCCTGGAGGCGATCCCGAGGACCTCGGTGGCCTTCTCCTCGACCAGCAGCAGTGCCGTGCCCGCCCGCTTCAGTTCGGTCAGCAGCCGGAACACCTCCTCGACCACGCGTGGGGCGAGGCCGAGGGAGGGCTCGTCCGCGATCAGTACCTTCGGCGGGCGCTGGAGGAGCGGCGCGAGCGCGAGCATCTGCTGCTCGCCGCCGGACAGCGAACCGGCGAGGACGCCACGGCGTGCCGCGAGGCCGGGAAAGCGGGCGTAGACGGCGTCGCGTTCGTCCTTGGCGCGCAGATGCAGGGCGAGGTTCTCCTCGATGGTGAGGGACGGGAAGATCCCGCGTCCTTCGGGCGCCAGGACGATCCCCGCCCGGGACCGTCCGACGGCCCGCTCGCGCGTGGCGTCACGCCCGGCGACGTACACCTGGCCGGTGAGCGGGGTCAGCAGCCCGGCGGCGACACGGCACGCGGTGGACTTTCCGGCGCCGTTCGGGCCGAGAAGGGCGAGGATCTCGCCGGGGCGGACGGCGAGGTCGACGCCGTGGAGGACGGGGGCGCCGTCGTATCCGGCGTGGACGGCGCGGAGTTCGAGGGCCACTTCGGGGGACGACGCCGAGGGCGCCTCGGAGGGCGTACGGGGTGTGGTCGTCGCGCGCCTGCGGTGCAGCCGGGTGGACACGGCTGCCGCGTACCCGTCCGGGTCATTGGCCAGCGCCAGCCCCGCCAGGCCGAACAGGAGCACCGGCAGATGGACGGACTCGGTGACGTAGTCCGACAGCAGATGCGGTACGACGGCGTAGACGAGCCCCGCGACCACCGCGAACTGGGGGCGGCGCACCCCGGCCGCCACCACGACCGCGAGCCAGATCAGCCCCGTCATCGCGGTGAAGTCGGTCGCGGTGATGCGGGTGCTGTACGACGCGTACATCACGCCGCCGAAGCCCGCGAGCCCGGCCGACAGCGTGAACAGCATGAGCTGGGTGCGGATCACCGACACGCCGGACGCCATCGCCGCCGCCGGAGCCGAGCGGACCGCGAGCATCGCGCGCCCGGACGGCGAGTCGCGCAGCGCGCTGAGCGCCGCCACGGCCAGCGCGACGAGCACGATCATCGCCACGCCCATCGCGCGGTCGTCACTCAGGTCCACCGGTCCGAAGACCGGGCGCGGGATCGCCCAGCCCGTGTCCCCGTTCCTCAACCAGCCCATCTGGAACAGGACTTGGTCGGCGAGGAAGGCCAGCGCGAGGGTCGCCAGGGCCAGCGAGCGTCCGCCGAGCCGCAGCGCCGGCAGCGCCACCAGGGCGCCCAGCACCGCCGCCGCGCACGTCCCCACCGCGGCGGCCGCCACGAACGGCCAGCCACGGCTCATCAGCAGTCCGGCCACCAGCGCCGCGCCCGTCACGAACGTCGCCTGCGCCAGGGAGACCATCGCGCCGAGCCCCGTCACCACGGTGAACGAGACGAACACCAGGGACAGGGCGAGCCCTTGGGCGAGGAGGCCGCTCCAGAAGGGGGTCGTGACCGTGTAGAACGCGAGGGCGAGCAGCAGCCCGGCCGCCGTCCAGGGGCCCCAGCGCCGTATCCACGACCGTCCCGCCAGATAGTCCACCGGCGGCGCGTCCGTGGCCGCCGTGCCCGCCGTCCGCTGCCGTCGGGTCAGCACCAGCAGCCCGGCGAAGAGGATCAGGAACGGAACGGCCGTACGGAAACCGGTGATCCGCTCTGCGAACGTCGCATACCCGGCGACCAGGTTCTGCAGCACCCCGAGCCCGAGGCCGCCCGCGAAGGCGAGCGGAACGGAGGCGAAGCGGCCGAGGACCGCGGCCGTCGCCGACACGAAGAGGAAGAGGGTGAAGTCATGGGCGGACAGGCCGAGAAGAGGGGTCGCGAGGACGCCCGCGAGACCGGCGAGCGCCGACGACAGCATCCACGCGATCGACGACAGCCGGTCCGCGCTCATCCCGCGCAGCTCCACGAGGGAGCGATTGTCCACCGAGGCCCGGAGTCTGAGGCCCAGCGGCGTGTGCCGCATCAGGATCCACAGACCGACGGCGACCACGGCGGTCGCGACCCACGTGATCAACTGGTCGGAGTCGACGCCGACTCCGTCCATCAGCTGCCACGACTTCGCCGGGCTCGGCCCGACCCCCGGAAGCCCGAACTGGTTCTCGGCGGGTTTGACGGACACCCCCGCGTCCTCAAGGAGCTCCACGATCCACAGCCCAAGCGCGGGCAGCGCCACCAACAGCCCTATGGTGGCGACGATCTGGGCCGTCTCACCGACCCGCGCCAGTTTGCGGAACATCAGCCGGTCCAGGCCCCAGCCCAGCGCGGGCGCCATCACGCACACCAGCAGCACGGCCGTCGGCACGGCGGGCCAGCCGAGGCCCGAGTGCAGCTCGTAGAAGGCGAGCGCACACAGGTAAGCGGTGGCGCCGTGCGCGAAGTTGAACAGTCCCGAGGCCGAGTACGACAGCACGAGCCCGGTCGCCAGCAGGGCGTACAGCGCGCCCGACACCAGTCCGCTCAGCACGAACCCCAGCAGGTCCGACATCCCAACCCCCCTCCCTGTACTGCTACTTGAAGGGAATGGGCGGGTAGCACGTGAAGGGCGCCGACACGACGTACTTGCCGCCCTTGAGCTGGACGAGCGCCCCGCAGCCGAACGACTGCTTCTGCCCCTTGGGCTCGGCGCGGTCGCCGACCATCGTGCCCGTGTCGGAGAACGCTCCCGCCGCCTTCTGGAAGGACGCCACCGTCAGGTCCTTGCCCGCCTTCTCGGCGATGGCGAGGAACAGGTCGGCGGACATGTACCCGGTCATCATGTGCATATTGAGCGGGACATCCTTCCCGGCCGCCTTCTTGATGTCCTCCTTGAACTGCCGCATCGCCGCACTGTCCTGCTCGAACGGCTGGAACGACAGCAGGATGTGCACCCCGTCGAGCGCCTGCTTCGTCGCGCTCTTGGCGAGCAGCGAGGGGTCGTAGTCGGTGGGATCGGTGAGCACACCGTCGTACCCCGTGCGCTTGAGCGCGGTGAACAGGCCGATGTTGTACGGGGTCTGCATCACGGAGACCACGGCGTCGGGGGCCTTGCCGCCGTTGCTGCGCAGGATCTCCTTCGTGTACGCCGACCAGTCGCTCGGTACGGTGCCCGCGGGGACGGAGGACTTCGCGAACGTCACCTTGTAGCCCGCCGAGGTGAAGCTCTGCTTGTAGGTGCGGATGGCGAAGGTGCCGGCGTCGCTGTCGTTGGCCAGGATCGCCACGGACTTGCCCTGCGAGCCGCCCGTCACCTGCTTGAGCCCTTCCGGCCAGGTCTGCGAGATGGTGCCGCCGGGCATCGGCACCATGCAGCCGCCGAAGCCGTAGATGTAGGTGGGCCCGCAGAAGGAGGGCAGGGTGCCCCAGCCGAAGGTCGGCACCTTCTGCTGCTGGAGGAAGTCCGACCCCGAGAAGGTCGTCGAACTCATCGGCGCGATCGCGAACACCTTGTCCTGCTGGACGAGTTTGCGTGCCGCCGCGAGGTTCTTCGCCGGATCCTGGCCGTCGTCCTCCGCGCCCAGATAGTCGATCTTGCGGCCGTTGACCCCGCCCTCCGCGTTCGCCCGGTCGAAGCGGGCCTTCGCACCGAGGTCGGTGTCCTTCTTCGAGTACCCGGTGGCGGTCGTCATCGAGACGATCCCGCCGACCTTGATGGAGTCGTCGGTCACCCCGCGTACGGAGCTCCCCGCCTTGTCCGAACTGCCGCCGCCGGAAGCCGAGTTGCAGGCGGTGGTGGCGAGCAGCAGCGCGGCCACGGCGGCGGTCATGGTGCGAATCGGGCGCGACACGTCGGTCCCCCTCCGTCGGGGCTGTGCCTTCTGGGGGGACACCCCCCAGACCCCCCGCGAAAGTCTCGGCTGAATCTGACGACCCGTCAATATCTGACGCGTCGGTAAGTGATGAGGCGTCAGATGATCAGATGAGCCGTCGGATACGGCTCACGCCCGGTACAGCGCCTCGACCTCCGCCGAGTACGCCTTCTCGATCGCCTTCCGCTTCAGCTTCAGCGAAGGCGTCAGCAGCCCGTGCTCCTCGGTGAACTGGTGGGCCAGTATCCGGAACGTACGGATCGACTCGGCCTGCGAGACCAGCGTGTTCGCGGCCACCACCGCCCGTCGCACCTCGGTCTCCAGATCGGTGTCACGCACCAGATCGACGGGGGACAGCTGCGGCTTGCCGCGCATCTGGAGCCAGTGCTCGACGGCCTCGGAGTCGAGGGTGACGAGCGCCGCGATGTACGGCCGGTCGTTGCCGACCACGATGCACTGGGCGACCAGCGGATGGTCGCGCACCCGCTCCTCCAGGACGCCCGGCGAGACGCTCTTGCCGCCGGAGGTCACCAGGATCTCCTTCTTGCGCCCGGTGATGGTGAGATAGCCGTCCTCGTCGAGGGAGCCCAGGTCACCGGTGGCGAGCCAGCCGTCGTGCAGGGTCGCGTCGGTCGCCTTCTGGTTGTTGAGGTACCCCTGGAAGATGTTCTCGCCGCGCAGCCAGATCTCCCCGTCGTCCGCGATGTGCACCGTGGTGCCCGGGATCGCCTGGCCGACGGAGCCGAACCGGGTGCGCTCGGGCGGATTGGCGGTCGCGGCCGCCGTGGACTCGGTGAGCCCGTACCCCTCGTAGATGAAGACGCCCGCGCCCGCGAAGAACAGCCCGAGCCGCCGGTCCATCGCCGAGCCGCCCGACATCGCGTGCTTGACCCGGCCGCCCATCGCGGCGCGCACCTTGGAGTAGACGAGCTTGTCGAACAGCTGGTGCTGCATGCGTAGGCTCGCCGAAGGGCCAGGACCGATGCCCCAGGCCTTCTCCTCCACCGCGTCCGCGTAGCGCACGGCGACCTCGACGGCCTTCTCGAAGGGGCCCGATCTGCCTTCCTTCTCGGCCTTGCGGCGGGCCGCGTTGAAGACCTTCTCGAAGATGTACGGCACAGCCAGGAAGAACGTCGGCTGGAAGGCGGCCAGGTCCGGCAGCAGGGCGGCCGCGTTCAGCTGCGGCTGGTGCCCGAACTTGACCTTCCCGCGGACCGCGGCGACCTGCACCATCCGCCCGAAGACATGCGCGAGCGGCAGGAACAGCAGCGTGGCCGCCTCGTCGCCCCGCTTGGAGTGGAAAACGGGCTCCCAGCGGGCGATGACGGTGTCCGCCTCGAACATGAAGTTGGCGTGCGAGATGACACAGCCCTTGGGGCGCCCGGTGGTGCCGGAGGTGTAGATGATCGTCGCGGTCGAATCGGGCGTGACCGCGCGCCGGTGCCGGTGGACCACCTCGTCGTCGATGTGCGCGCCCGCCTCGTACAGCTCCTGGACGGCGCCCACGTCGAGCTGCCACAGCTTGTGCAGCTGCGGCAGCCGCTCGACGACCGTGGCGATCGTCATCGCGTGGTCCTCGTGCTCCACCATCACCGCCGCCACCTGGGCGTCGTGCAGCATCCAGAAGACCTGTTCGGCGGAGGAGGTCGGGTACACGGGGACGACCTGGGCGCCGATCGTCCACAGCGCGAAGTCGAAGAGCGTCCACTCGTAGCGCGTACGGCACATGATCGCGACCCGGTCCCCGAACCGGATCCCCTGGGCGAGCAGGCCCTTGGCGAGTGCGAGCACCTCGTCGCGGAACTCGGCGGACGTCACATCGCGCCACTGGCCCTGTTCGTCCTTGCGGCCCAGGGCGATGTGCAGCGGGTCCTCCAGGGCATGGTCGAAGACGACGTCGGCCAAGCCGCCCACCGGCGGCGCCGACGCCAACGGAGGGTTGGTGAACTCGCGCAATCCCGCTCCTTGTGGCGCTCCGCACAGCGCCGTGAAAGCTACCCCACCGGGCCGCCGGGCGGGAGGGGGGTCGGAGTGGGGAGGCTCACGGCATCCGCACTGGTCAGTCGAGGAAATGCCCGCACAAGGGGAAGGGCCGGACAGAATCTCTTACGGTTCCGTAAGTTTCGGGCCCGTAATCTCCACGGAATCTGTACGACGCGGTTACGCCGCGAAGCGCGCGTGGCGCCGGTACATGGACCGTACATTTTCCGGTGGGACTAGCCCGGGAGAGGGCATACGGCGTACGAACAATTGACGTGAATCGGGCGGCCCGACACGGGGGCGGTCGCGCGGGCGCGGCGCACGAGGTGCCCGCGACCCGGACGCCGCAAGGTCATCCGGGTCACGGTGGTGGACGAGAACGACATCTTCCGGCGGGGCCTGGTGGCCTGTCCGCAGAGCGACGAGGCGCTGCGGGTCGTCTCCGACGCGCGGACCGGGCCCGTCGCGGGCGTCGCTGACCTGGTCTTCGCCTCGGCCAAGGCCGCCGGCGACCTGACCGGCACCGGACCGCCCCGCCTGATCTGCGGCGACCCCCCAGGCGCCGGGCGGCCGGGCACACCCCTGGAGTGATCCACGTAGATCCGCAGATCGTTCCGTGCGTGACCCCAGAACACCGCCCATGGCCCGGTGCTCAGCTCCGCGGCCCCGCCGCCTCCTTGACCGGCTTTGCCGCCGGGCTCGGCGTCGCCGCCCGCGGTGTCCGTACCAGCGTCAGCACCAGCGCACCGGCGATCATCCCCGTCACGCCCGCGGCCAGCGTCGCCGTGTTCAGCCCCGACGCGAACGCGGCCCGCAGGGCGTGTTCGGAGAGGTTTCCGCGCAGCGCGCCCGCGCCGCCGCCCGCCAGGGTGTGGGCCGCGTCGTGCGACAGCGTGTCCTGCATACGGGAGGTCAGGACCGTGCCGAAGACGGCCACCCCGAGCGCGTACCCGAGCTGGCGGACCGTGTTGACCGCGCCGCCCGCCATGCCCGCCCGCTCCGGCGGTACCGCGGCGAGCGCGGCGCCCGCGATCGCGGGGGAGACGAACCCGGTGCCGATCCCCACCAGCACCAGGCCCGGCACCAGCACCGTCCAGCTCGCGCCCGCGTCCAGTACGGCCTGGCACAGGGCGCCCGAGCCGATCAGCAGCAGCCCGCCGCCTATCGTCAGCCGCGCCGGAACCCCGTGCAGCAGCTTCCCGGCGAGGATCGCCACCACCACCGACGCGCCGGTCAGCGGCAGCAGGGTGAGGCCGCCGCGCACCGGGCTCATGCCCAGCACCGTCTGCATCCAGATCGAGACGTACGGCAGCACGCCGAACGCCACCCCGTTGAAGGCCAGCGCGCCCGTCATCACGCCGATGAACGCCGGCTTGCGCAGCAGCGACAGGTCCAGCAGCGGATACGCCGCCCGACGCTCGACGGCGACGAAGGCGGCGAGCGCGAGCGCCGCCACGGCGAAGGACACCGCCGTCACCGTCGAACCCCAGCCTTCCGCCCCGGCCTTCACCACTCCGTACGTCGTCGCCCCCGCGAAGCACGCGAACGTCGCCGTGCCCGCCCAGTCGACGCGCATCCCGCGCGGACCGCGCGACTCCGGCACCACCTTCAGCGTCAGCCACACCGACGCCACGCTCACCGGCAGGTTCACGAAGAAGATCCACCGCCAGCCGGGCCCCTCGGTGAGCAGCCCGCCGAGCACCGGTCCGACGGCCGCCGCACCGCCGCTCACCGCGCCCCACACCCCGAGCGCTGCCGACCGCTGCCGTCCCTGGTAGACCGAACCCAGAAGAGGCAGCGTCGTCGCGAACATCGCCGCGGCGCCCACACCTTGCAGCCCCCGCGCGGCCACCAGCATCCCGGGCCCCGACGCGAGCCCGCACAAAAGCGACGCCACCGCGAACAGCACGACGCCCGCCACATGCACCCGGCGCCTGCCGAGGATGTCGGCCGCCGCCCCGATGCCCAGCAGCAGCGCGGCGAGCGCGAGCGCGTACCCGTCGATCACCCACTGCAGATCACTCAGCGACGCGTGCAGCGCCCGCGCCATGTCCGGCAGCGCGACGACGGCGATCGTCACGTCCAGCAACAACATGAACGTCCCCAGGCACACCGCTGTGAGCGGCCCCCATGTACGCATGTCCTCAACTCCTTGTGTCACGGATGCGTATGCCTCCGTACGATGAGGTCGCACTGGATGATCGCGGTGGCCTCCGGCATCCGATCGACGGAATCCGACAAGGGCGGGCCCTATGGAGATGGAATCCCACACCTTCGACAAGCTGGATCTCCAGCTGCTGGCCGCGCTGGAGGCTAACGGCCGGGCGCCCTTCAGCCGGATCGCGGAGGTGCTCGGGGTCTCCGACCAGACGATCGCGCGGCGCTTCCGCAGGCTGTGCGCCGAGGGCGGGCTTCGCGTCGTCGCCGTCCGCGACGCCCAACTGCTCGGCCAGGACCACTGGATGCTGCGGCTGCGCTGCGCGCCCGACAGCGCCGAGGCCATCGCGGAAGCGCTGGCCAAGCGCCCCGACACCGCCTGGATCGGGCTCGCCTCGGGCGGTACCGAGGTGGTCTGCATGACGCGCCCCCGCAGCCCCGGTGACCACGACGACCTGCTGCTCGGCAAGCTCCCGCGCACCCCGAGCATCATGGAGATCCGTGCCCACCAGCTGCTGTACCGCTTCTACGGCGGACCCAACGGCTGGCTCGGCAAATTCGCCGCACTGACGGTCGATCAGATCGACGCGCTGCGACCCGAGTTGCCCCCGGCGACCGGCCCCGCCCGGATCGACCCCGAGGACGAGCCGCTGGTCGCCGCCCTCGAACGCGACGGGCGCGCCACCTACCCCGAGCTGCAACGCGCCACCGGCCGCTCCGAGTCCGCCGTCAAACGCCGGCTGGCCGGGCTGATCGCCTCCGGCGCCCTGTACATCGACGTCGAGTACCACTCCGAGACCCTCGGCTACGCCCTCGCCGCCTGCCTGTGGATCACGGCTGCCCCCGCCGCCCTCCACTCCGTCGGCGAGGCCCTCGCCACCCACGACGAGATCGCCTTCGCCTCCGCGACGGCGGGCCCCTCCAACATCGTCGTGACCGCCGTCGCCCGCGACACGGCCGGCCTCTACGCCTACCTGAGCGGCCGCCTCGGCAGCCTCGAAGGCGTGCAGTACGTCGAGACGACACCGTTCCTGCGCCGGGTCAAGCAACTGACGTACACGAAGCCGTCCCGTTAGCCCCGTTGCCCCCGGTGCAGCCGGTCCCCGGCCCCGAGGATCGCCGCCGCCAGTGCGTCCGCCGCCTCCTGCGCGGACGTACGCCGCCGTCCGTGCACCAGGACGAAGTCGACCTCGCCGAGTTCCGGCAGCCCCGCCCGCTCCGGCACCTGGACCAGCCCCGGCGGGACGAATCCCCGTGAGTGGGCCATGACGCCCAGGCCCGCGCGGGCGGCGGCGATGAGGCCGTTGAGGCTGCCGCTGGTGCAGGCGATGCGCCACGGCCGGCCCTGGCGCTCCAGGGCTTCGAGGGCGAGGGCACGGGTGATGCCCGGGGGCGGGTAGACGATCAGGGGGACCGGGCGGTCGGGGTCCAGGCGCAGCCGTTCCGCGCCGATCCACACCAGGCTGTCGTGCCAGACCAGCTCGCCGCGCGGGTCCTCGGGCCGCCGCTTGGCCAGCACCAGGTCGAGCTTTCCCGCCGCGAGCTGCTCGTGAAGTGTGCCGGACAGCTCGACCGTCAGCTCCAGGTCCACCTCGGGATGGTCGTACCGGAAGCCCTCCAGGATCTCCGGCAGCCGGGTCAGGACGAAGTCCTCGGACGCGCCGAAGCGCAGCCGGCCGCGCAGCCGCGTCCCCGTGAAGAACGCCGTCGCCTGCTCCTGCACCTCCAGGATCCGGCGCGCGAAGCCGAGCATCGCCTCGCCGTCCTCCGTCAGCTCCACGGAGTGCGTGTCCCGGGCGAAGAGCTGGCGTCCGCAGGCGTCCTCAAGGCGGCGCACATGCTGGCTGACGGTGGACTGGCGCAGCCCGAGCCGGCGGGCGGCCTGGGTGAAGCTCAGGGTCTGGGCCACCGCCAGGAACGTACGCAGCTGCGAAGGGTCGTACATGGGCTCATGTTATCGCGCATCGTGATGACAGTCAGAGCGGTGAGACGGATTCCCGATCGCGGCTCCGAAGAGGACGATGGAGAGGGCACGACCCGCCCCAGAACGATCACCTTCGACAAGCGAGCAGTGGAGCACCGTGAAACGCCTGCAGTGGCCGAGTTGGATGCCGATCGACCCGTACATCCTGCTGTTGCTCGGGACAGTGGGCCTCGCGGCCCTCCTCCCGGCGCGGGGTACGGGCGCCGACGTGGCGTCCGGCGCCTCCACGGCCGCGATCGCCTTCCTCTTCTTCCTCTACGGGGCCCGGCTCTCCACCCGTGAGGCGATGGAGGGGCTCAAGCACTGGCGGCTCCACGGCACGGTCCTGGCCTGCACCTTCGTGATCTTCCCGCTGCTCGGCCTGGCCGCGCGAGGACTTGAGCCGGTGTTCCTCACGCACAACCTCTACACCGGCCTCCTCTTCCTCACGCTCGTGCCGTCGACCATCCAGTCGTCGATCGCGTTCACGTCGATAGCGCGCGGCAACGTGCCCGCCGCGATCTGCGCGGGCTCCTTCTCCTCCCTCGCGGGCATCGTCATCACCCCGCTGCTCGCGGCGGCCCTGCTCGGCAACAGCGGCGGCGGTTTCTCCGCCGACTCACTTGTGAAGATCGTGCTCCAGCTGCTGGTGCCGTTCATGGCCGGTCAGGTGCTGCGCCCCTGGATCGGCGGGTTCATCACCCGCCACAAGAAGGTCCTCGGATACGTCGACCGCGGCTCGATCCTGCTCGTCGTCTACACCGCGTTCAGCGAGGGCATGGTGCAGGGCATCTCTCACCAGGTCAGCCCCGTCAGGCTGGCCGGACTCCTGGTCGTCGAGGCCGTGCTGCTGGCCGTGATGCTCGCGCTCACCTGGTACGGCTCGAAGGCCCTGAACTTCCACCGGGAGGACCGGATCGCGATCCAGTTCGCCGGGTCGAAGAAGTCCCTCGCCTCCGGACTCCCCATGGCCAGCGTGCTGTTCGGCGCGCACGCCTCGCTCGCCGTGCTCCCGCTGATGCTCTTCCACCAGATGCAGCTCATGGTGTGCGCGGTCATCGCCAAGCGCCGCGCCCACGACCCCGAGGCGGCCGAGGCCGCCGAGACGGCTACGACCCCGGTCCCGCCAGTCGCAGAGTCACGAATCGCGGTCGGTACAGGGACACGTTCCGGCTGAGGTTCGCCTGCGCCGAGGCACCCGTCGCGTCCAGCCAGTTGACGTCGTAGCTGAGCACGAGCCGGTCCCCGTCGCTCAGCTCCGTGTGCATCTGCGGGTTGTACGCCGCCACGTCGCCCTGGGGGAGCGACGGGCTGAAGCCGCGGGTGGGCCCGTGCCAGGGCCCGGTCGGCGAGCACGCCCAGTACGACGTGACCGTCGTCAGCCCCGCGGTGCCGGCGGCCATGGTGAACAGGACGTAGGTGCCGCCGTCGCGCACCACCGTGAACGCGCTGCCCACACCCGTACGCTGCCCGTCCCCGAGCACCGGCGCCGGACGCGCCCGCACCGCCCACCCCGAGCCGTCCCAGTACTCCCAGGCCCCCGGCTCGGCGAGCCTGCCGCGCGGCACCCGTGCGACGTACGCCTTCGAGACGGGACGTGAGGTGGCCTGACCGTCGTCACCGCCGAAGACGTACGTCCACTCGCCCGCGTCGACCATCGAGGTGCCGAACAGCACGCGCCGGGAGGCGTCCGCGACGAGCCGCTGGTCGAGGACCGTGCTGATTCCTTCGAGGCGCAGGTCGGGCAGGGAGAGCGTGGCGACCTCGGTGGCGGTGGGCACGCCGTAGATCCAGGGGGCCTGGCCCGCCGTGCGGGTCCACAGCAGGACGCGGACGACCTTCTCCGACGAGCCGGGGGAGCGGGGCTCGACGCGGGCCGCGACCGGCCAGCGCCACTGCTGCGGCCCTGGGTCAGGGAACACGGGCGCGGGAAGCGTGGACTCCAGACGGCCCTCGCGGGACATCACGACAGCCGAGTTGCGCACCAGGGGCGCGCTCACGTCACGCCAGGCATACGACTCGCCGACCGGGTTCGGCGGCCCGTGCACCAGGCCGAGATAGGTGTCCGAGAACAGCCACAGCACCCGCCCGTCCGGCAGCCGCACCGAGTGCGTGCCGTCGCCGCCGGTCCAGTCGTCGGTGCGGGAGGCGTCGTCCCCGTACCGGGCGAACTCGCCGGTGAGCCTCGCGTCGGCGGACCAGGAGCTGGGCGTACGGGCCGTGCACGCGCCGCCGCCCTCCCGGTCGTGGTCCGGAAGGGCGGTGAGCAGCACGGCCGCGCAGACCAGGGCCAGCAGGATGCCGAGCCCGGTCTGGTTCTGCCGTCGTGCTCGTGCGTCGTCGGGCACGGACGGGACGTTAGTGGCCTCCGCCCACATGGTCCATGGGGAGCCACAGGACGGTGTCCCGGGTCACGCTCCGGGAGGGCGCCGCGGACAACTCCTCGTCGCTCAACGCCCGGTCATAGACCCGTACGTCGTCGATTGCTCCAGTGAAGTACGCCCGGCTGTCGAGCCGTTGGCCGATGTGCACCCCGAACGGCGAGTTCCGGCTGACCGATCCGGGCACGTCGGCCGTACTGACCGTCGTCCCGTCGACGAACAGCGTCAGCTGCCCGCCGCCCCTCCGCAGCGCCAGATGATGCCACTGGCCGTCGTTGTACGCGCCCGAGGTCCGCACCGACGCCGACGTGGGCGCCGCCGCGCCGTTCCTGGTGGTGATCAGCCCGGTGATCCTGTTGGACGCGGGCTCGCCGCGCAGCCACACCTGCGGCTGCGACGTCCCGATCCCGCCCATCCACAGCAGCGGCTGCTCACCGGTGGTGGCGGTATAGCGGAACCACAGCGACGCCGTGAAGTCCTTTGTTCCGAGCGGGAGTTGGTCCTGATACGGCAGTCGTACGGCGTCGTCGGCGCCGTCGAACGCGAGCGCGCCGCCGGACACGCCGTCCGTCTCCTGGGCGCCGCCGAGGACTGCGGCCCGCCGGGTGCCCGGAGCGAGGTCGGCCGTGGTCGGATCGGGGCCGCGACGTGGCGTCAGCCAGTCCTCGGTGAAGCGGGCGAAGCGGATCTCGTCGCGCGCGTCGACCGCGCCGCCCTCGTAGAGCAGGCCCACCGTGTCGCCGTCGACGCGGACCATGTCCGAGTAGCCCGACCAGTCCGTGGTGACGACCGTGCCGCGGTCCACGCTCTCCCAGGTCCGTCCACCGTCGTAAGAGGAGCGGATCATCATGGTCCGGCGGCGGTCCGGGTCACCGGGGCAGGCGAGCAGTATCCGGTCGCCGAGGCGCAGCGACGAGCCCTGGACCTGGGGTGCGTAGAGGTCCGGGAGGTCGCGGAAGGGGCCCTTGAAGCTGTCGCCGCCGTCGCGGCTTACTGCCTGGGTGCGGTGGCCGAGGTCGGTGCCGTCCTGTTCCCGCCCGCTGACGAGGACGGATCCGTCGGCGCGTTCCGTGAGCGTCATCTCGGACGGCTTCTGCCGGAAGGTGCCGTCGTCGGCGATGGGCCACGAGTCGGTCGCGCCGATGTCCCAGTGGTCGCCGTCGTCGTCACTGGTGATCAGCGCGGCGTTGTTCGCCGAGACCCGACTGCCGTCCCACGTCTCGGTGTTGACGCCGAAGACGAGCCGTCCCGCGTGCTTGCCCCGGGTCAGCTGGATGCCGTGCACGGGCCCGGTGGCGTACCAGGAGTTCCAGTTCGCCGGGAGGATCTCGTCGCTCAGGTCGCGCGGCTGCGACCAGGTCAGTCCGTCGTCGTCGCTGTACTGAAGGTGCGGGGTGCGGTTACAGGGGACGGAGCAACTCGCGCTGTCCGTACGGCCCTTGTTGTATGTCTCCGCCAGCAGGATGCGGCCGGTCTCGCGGTCCACGACGGGTGCGGGGTTGCCGTGCGTGTCGCCGCCGCCGTCGTTGACGACCTGGAGGGGGCCCCAGGTGCGCCCGCCGTCGGTGGAGCGCTTGACCACGATGTCGATGTCGGCCGCGTCACCGCAGTTGAGGACGCGGCCCTCGGCGAACGCCAGCAGTGTGCCGTCGGTCGTCTTCACGACGGCGGGGATGCGGAAGCAGGCGTAGCCCGGATCCTGGGAGGCCTTGAAGAGCACCTGCTGCTCGAACTCGCCTGTCGTGGACGCCTGTTCGGCACCTGCCGGGCTGGGCAGTGCGAGCAGTGCGGCGGTGGTGAGAACGGCGGTGAGGACGGCTCTGAGACGTACTCGGTGAGCCGATCTGAGGCATGCGCGGAGAGCGGATCTCAGACGTGCGCGGAGAGTGGATCTCAGGCGTGCGCGGAGACTTGGCGGCATGGTGCGACCTGCCCTTCATGCGGCTGGGCAATCCGGAGACTCTGGACATCCCACGTCCAACGTTCGCGTCACAGACGCTACTTGGGCTCTCAGGTGCCTCACAAGAAGTGTGCACCGGTCATGTTCACGCCAGATTCCGCCGGCGCCGCAGGGGTGGCAGTACCGGAAGTACGGCTGCGGTCTGGGGAGTCGGTGTCGTGCCCGCGCCGCCCTTGCGGCACACCAGGGCGTCCGGGTCGTTCGCCGGCACCTGGAGCGAGTAGCCGTCCGGGCAGGCGGGTCCGGGGTCACCCTTCGGGCCGGGCGGGCCGGGGTCACCCTTGTCGCCGGGGTCGCCCTTGTCACCCGTGTCGCCCTTCGTGCCCGAGGTGCCCGATGATCCCGACACCCCCTGGGGGCCCGGCGCACCCTGGATGCCCTGCGCTCCGGGCGGTCCCACCGGGCCGGGAAGGCCGTCCGTGCCCGGCGCTCCCGAGGGGCCGGGCGAACCGGAGACACCGGTGGGTCCGACAGGACCGGGTACACCGCGTGCTCCGCGCTCGCCGGTGGCACCTGTCCTGCCGCCCGCGCCCCGCTCGCCCTTGGCCCCGGGCTCTCCCGGCGCTCCGGCGGGCACGCGCACCCGGTCGACGAGGTTGTCCACTGCCTCGGAGGGGTCCGGGGCCGCGGGGGTGCCGCCGCCGGCCCGCACCTGCGCGCGCAGCGCGCGTACGTCCTGCGCCAGCGTGGACAGCGCCTTGCCGCGCCGGTCCGCCTCCGAGCGCAGCTCCTCCGCCTTGCGGTCACCGGCGTCGATGCGCGCCCAGAGGATCACCGCGACGCCGGAGAGGGCGATCAGCACGCAGACGAGGAAGATGCTGCGCCAGCGCAGGGCGAGCAGCCGCTGGAACCCGTTCACGGCGCACCTCCTAGACGGTGGATGTCGAGGCGCAGCCGGGCGATCTCCGACTGGTCCGCCGCGTGCAGCGAGGACAACTCGGTGATACGCGAGTCGCGTTCCGCGACCTGGCGTTCAAGGCGGTCGCGCTCGGACTGCAGCTTGTCGGTGAGACTGGAGAAACCGTTCAGGGCGTTCTCGCCCCGCTTTCCCAAGTACGCCACGACGGCCGCGCCCAGCACGCCCGCGCAGGCCAATAACGAGCCGAGCAGGGTGGTGCCGGCATCCAAGTAACTGCCTCCTACCCGGACGACGGGCCGCGCGGACGTGGCCCGATGGAACTCGCCAGGAGTAACGAGCCCGGCGCCACGGGGTTGTGTGCCCTACGCCTCGTACCCCGGACGGGTGGTGACGGGAGGTCAGAGGTTGACGTATCACCCGCCCCTCACCCGCCCCCGCCCTCGCCCGGTCAAGGGCTCAGTACCACCTTGCCGAGGTTGCCCCGCGACTCGATCGCCTCGTGCGCCTTCGCGGCGTCCTCCAGCGCGAACTCCCCGTGCACGGCGGGCTTCAGCGCACCGTCCGTGAACAGCTGCCACAGCTCCTGCCGCCACCGCTCGTACAGCTCCGGCTCCCCGCGGGCGATCCGCGCCATCTGGAATCCGATCACCGACTTGGCGCCCACCAGCAGGTCGTACGCCTGTACAGTCCCGCCGCCCGAGCTGTATGCGACCAGCCTCCCGCCCGGCGTCAGCGCGGCGACGGCCGGGGTGAGCAGGTCGCCGCCGACCGCGTCGAGGACGTAGTCGACGGGGGTGCCCCAGTCGCCGCTTTCGTACGTGATCACCTCGTCGGCGCCGAGACAGCGCACGAACTTCGCCTTCCCGGGGGCGGACACCGCACCGACGACACGCGACGCGCCCCGCAGCCGGGCGAGTTGGACGGCGAGATGGCCGACCCCACTGGCCGCCGCCGTGACGAGCGCCGACTCACCGTGGAGGGGGCGCGCCGCTTCCAGGGCGCCGAGCGCGACCAGCCCGCTGCGGACGAGGGCGACGGCGTCGAGGGCGCTCGCGCTGCCGGGGACGGGCGTGGCCATGGCCTCGTGCAGGAGCGCATAGTCGGCGTACCCGTGCCCGAAGCAGAGCCCGGTGACACGGTCGCCCGCACGGAAGCGGGTGACGCCCTCGCCCGCGGTGACGACCTCCCCGGCGACCTCGCCGCCGAGCGGGATCGGCTCGGCCGCCTCGGTCACCTTGCGTACGACGGGGAGGGTCACGCCGATCGCCTCGGCGCGGACCAGCAGCTCGCCGGGCCCGGCGGTGGGCACGGGGACGTCTTCCAGGAACAGCGGGCCGCCGGTGTGCTCGTAGCGGACGCGACGCATCGCACCTCCAGGGGTGTCGAAAGTCATTGGGAGCCCCAACGGTATCCGGGGATTCGTTGGGAAGTCCAACGGTTATTCGCTATCCTGGCGGCATGTCCGCCCCCCTGTCCTCTATCCGCGCCCTCCCCAGCTGGCTCCTCGGCCGGGCCGCCGCCCGCGGTCGCACCCTTGTCGCCGAGGCCCTGGCCGCCGAGGGCATGAAGATGTGGCACCACGTGGCGCTCTCCGCCGTCTCCGACCTCGGTCCCGTCGCCCAGGCCGAGCTGGGCCGCGGCATTCAGCTCGACCCGAAGGATCTCGTCGGCGTCCTCAACGACCTTCAGGCCGCGGGGCTGGTCGTCCGTGAACCGGACCCGAGGGACCGCCGCAAGAACGCGGTGTCGATCACCGAGGAGGGTGCCCGGCTGCTCAAGCGCTGCGAGAAGGCGGGCCGTGAGGCGAACGACGTCCTGATGGCCCCGCTCTCGGCCGCCGAACGTGAGCAGTTCATGGGCTTGTTGATCCGGATTTCCGGTACGGACGGCTGACGCAAGCTAACGTTCCGTCATGACCGCACCCGAAGCCGAACCCCGGCCCGCCCTCGACCCCGCGCGCACGGCCCTCGTGCTCGTCGACCTGATGGACCGCATCGTCGCGCTGCCCCTGGAGCCCCGTAAAGGCACCGAAGCCCTCTCCACGGCCGAGGAGTTGGCCGTGGCCTTCCGGAAGACGGGCGCGCTGGTCGTCCTCATCCGGGTCGAGCGGCCCGGAGTCGCCGAGCAGCCGTCCGGCAGCGGACTCGCCGCCGGGCTCGCGGCGGAGGGCGACATCGAGATCGTGAAGCGCACCATCGGCGGCTTCCAGGGCACCGGCCTCGACGAGCGGCTGCGCGAACACGGCATCACCACGCTCGTGTTCGGCGGGATCGCCACCAACCTGGGCGTCGAGTCGACCGCCCGCGCCGCAGGCGACCTCGGCTATGACCTCGTCTTCGCCGAGGACGCCATGGCCGCGTTCACCGCCGCCGAACACGACGCCTCCGTGCGCCTGGACTTTCCGCGCCTGGGCACGGTGGTGACGGCGGCGCAGGTGCACTTCGGGGCGGGCTGATCGACGGCAACGTACGGCGAGTGAGCCACAGGCTTCTGCGCCCCGGAGGCGAACCGAGCCTTAAAAAGAGCGGGGCGGCCCGTCCGGCGCAGGGGGCGCTCCCCGCCGTTCGGGCCCCCGCCGCCGTGACGCGGGGGAGCCGGTCAGCCCTGGGCGGCCGCGGCCCGCAGGGCTATGCGGTGCTCACCCGCGTACACGTTCATGGAGGCGCCGCGCAGGAAGCCGACCAGGGTCAGGCCTGTCTCCGCCGCCAGGTCGACCGCCAGGGACGACGGGGCCGAGACCGCCGCGAGCACCGGGATGCCCGCCATCACCGCCTTCTGCGCCAGCTCGAAGGAGGCCCGCCCCGAGACCAGCAGGACCGTCCGGGAGAGCGGGAGCGTGCCGTTCTGCAGGGCGCGGCCGACCAGCTTGTCCACCGCGTTGTGCCGGCCCACGTCCTCACGTATGTCGACCAGCTCGCCCTCCTCCGTGAACAGCGCGGCCGCGTGCAGGCCCCCGGTCCGGTCGAAGACCTGCTGGGCCGCCCGCAGCCGGTCGGGGAGGCTGGCGAGCAGCTCGGGTTCCAGCCGGACCGGGGGAGTGGTGTCGCCCTTCGTGTCGTCGATCGCCCAGCGGGCCGTCGTCCGGACCGCGTCCAGGCTCGCCTTGCCGCACAGGCCGCAGGAGGACGTCGTGTACACGTTGCGTTCGAGCGAGATGTCGGGGATGACGACGCCGGGCGCCGTCCGTACGTCGACGATGTTGTACGTGTTGGAGCCGTCGACGGTGGCGCCCGCGCAGTACACGATGTTCTGCAGTTCGTCGGCCTCGCCCAGCACTCCCTCGCTGACCAGGAAGCCCGCGGCGAGCGCGAAGTCGTCGCCCGGCGTGCGCATGGTGATCGCGAGCGGTTTGCCGTTGAGCCGGATCTCCAGTGGTTCCTCGGCGACGAGCGTGTCCGGGCGGGTGCTCACGGCCCCGTCCCGGATGCGGATCACCTTGCGTCGTTCCGTGACTCGTCCCATGTCCTGATCAGTCCCGGTTCTGTCCGTGCTGGTGGCCGAAGCGGCCCTTGATGCGGAGGTTGCCGTGGGTCACCGGGTCGTCCGGAGAGGTGACCTTCACGCTCTCATTGTCCTGCACGTGCGTGGTGAGCCGGCAGCCCACCCCGGGCCGAGGGCCGCCGGGAGACCGGCGACCCTCGGTGTGTGCCACGCGCCCGGCTCAGCCCTTCGGCGGCGCGGCCCTCCGGGCCGGGTGTCCTCACGCCGCGGTCCGCAGCGCGAGCAGATCCGAGATGGCATGGACGGTACGGAGCGTCGGCACCGGAACCTCGGTGATCTCCGCCAGTTCCACGACGGCCGCGAGCAGCACGTCGAGTTCGAGCGGCTTGCCGCGCTCCAGGTCCTGGAGCGTGGACGTGCGGTGGTCGCCGACGCGCTCGGCACCGGCAAGGCGCCGCTCGATGGACACGCCCACCTTGCAGCCGAGGGCCTCGGCGACGGCGAGCGTCTCGGTCATCATGATCTCGATGACCTTGCGCGTGCCGCCGTGCAGGCACATCTGCCGCATCGTGGCGCGGGCCAGCGCGCTGATCGGGTTGAAGGAGATGTTGCCGAGCAGCTTGAGCCAGATGTCGTTGCGCAGGTCCTGTTCGACCGGGCATTTGAGACCGCCCGTCTGCATGGCCTCGCTGAACGCCTGGCAGCGCGCGGAGCGGGAGCGGTCCGGTTCGCCGATGGAGAACCGGGTGCCTTCGAGATGGCGTACGACTCCTGGTCCTTCGAGCTCGGTCGCGGCGTACACGACACACCCGATGGCACGTTCGGGCGCGAGCACCGCACTGACCGTGCCGCCGGGGTCCACACTCTCGATCCGGTGGCCGTCGTGCGGGCCGCCGTGCCGGTGGAAGTACCACCAGGGGATGCCGTTCTGGGCGGCGATCACCGCCGTGGTGTCGTGCAACAAGGGCTCGATCAGCGGCCCGCACGCCGCGTACGAGTTGGCCTTGAGGCCCAGGAACACAAAGTCGACCGGACCGATCTCGGCCGGGTCGTCGGTGGCGTGGGCCCGTGCGGTGAAGTCTCCGCGCGGGCTGAGGACTCTTACTCCGTGCTGCCTCATGGCCGCCAGATGCGGTCCACGGGCGACGAGGTGCACATCGGCGCCTGCGCGGTGCAGCGCGGCGCCGACGTAGGCGCCGATCGCACCGGCGCCGAGAACTGCGACTTTCACTGTGTGGCGCTCCGTTCGGTCGAGGGTACCGAGGGGCTGTCGAACTCTGTCGACGGAATATTGTCTACAGGATGGAAGGGGTGCCAGCAAGAGGTCGGGCGGTACCCGGGTGGGCTTTTGTACGGCGATCACGGGACCGTCCGTCCGGCTCCACCGACCGTTCGTCGCGCCAGGGGTACCGCTCATCGCATACGGTCGACCAGTTTCTGCTGTGCGACTTCCCCATCGGACAACCGCTTCCTATCGTTCGGGATCATGAGCCCCCCTGTCGCACCGCCCGGTTGGAGCCGCTGGCTCGTCCCGCCGGCCGCTCTGTCGGTCCATCTCTCCATCGGCCAGGCCTACGCCTGGAGCGTCTACAAACCGTCGCTCGAATCCGCGCTCGACCTCAGCGGAACCCAGAGCGCGCTCCCCTTCCAGCTCGGCATCGTCATGCTCGGCCTGTCGGCCGCGTTCGGCGGCACGCTCGTCGAGCGCAACGGGCCGCGCTGGGCGATGACCGTCGCCCTGATCTGCTTCTCCTCCGGCTTCCTGATCGCCTCGCTCGGCGCGGCCACCGAGCAGTACTGGCTGATCGTCTTCGGGTACGGCTTCGTCGGCGGGATAGGCCTCGGCATCGGCTACATCTCGCCCGTCTCGACTCTGATCAAGTGGTTTCCGGACAGGCCCGGCATGGCCACCGGCATCGCGATCATGGGCTTCGGCGGCGGCGCGCTGATCGCCTCACCGTGGTCCACGCAGATGCTGAAGTCGTTCGGCTCCGACTCCTCCGGGATCGCGAAGGCGTTCCTCGTGCACGGGCTGACGTACGCCGTCTTCATGTCGCTCGGTGTCCTGCTGGTGCGGGTGCCGCGCACCGAGAAGCCGGTCGCGTCCGGCCCCAGCTCGCTGGACGGTGTGCAGGTGTCCGCCCGGAACGCCGTACGCACCCCGCAGTTCTGGTGCCTGTGGGTCGTGCTCTGCATGAACGTGACCGCGGGCATCGGCATCCTGGAGAAGGCCGCCCCGATGATCACGGACTTCTTCGCGGACACCTCCACGCCCGTGTCCGTCTCCGCGGCCGCCGGATTCGTCGCGCTGCTGTCGGCCGCCAACATGGCGGGCCGTATCGGCTGGTCCTCGACGTCCGACCTGATCGGGCGCAAGAACATCTACCGGGTCTATCTCGGGGTCGGCGCGCTGATGTACGCGCTCATCGCCTGGTTCGGGGACTCCTCGAAGCCGCTGTTCATCCTCTGCGCGCTGGTGATCCTCTCGTTCTACGGGGGCGGCTTCGCGACGATCCCCGCTTACCTGAAGGATCTCTTCGGCACCTACCAGGTCGGTGCGATCCACGGCCGGCTGCTCACCGCGTGGTCCACGGCGGGCGTCCTGGGCCCGCTGATCGTCAACTGGATCGCGGACCACCAGGAGGCGGCGGGCAAGCACGGCTCGTCCCTCTACGGCCTCTCGTTCCTGATCATGATCGGCCTGCTCGCCGTCGGCTTCGTCGCCAATGAGCTCGTACGACCCGTCCATGCCCGGCACCACATTCCCGCACCGAGGGAGGCCGTCGATGTCGAACAGCAGCAGTCAGAGTCCGCCTGACCGGAGGCCGTTGATCGTCTTCGCCTGGCTCTGGGTGGGCGCTCCGCTTGGTTACGGAGTGTACGAACTTGTGCTGAAAGCGAAGCAATTGTTCACAGGGTGATCCAGGCACACGTACGGACGGTGTTCGGGCGTCCGAGGGTCTGACAGAAGCCGACAAGCCTGGCGCCCCTTTCCTGTGGCATCACCTGCCGCCGTACCCGCGAGTCACTGATCAGACTGGAGGATCCCGCTACCCAAGGCAACGAGGGGGACCACTCATGAACGGCTCACGGATCGCCGCCGTCGGCCATTACCAGCCCGCCAAGGTACTCACCAACGAGGACCTGGCGGGCCTGGTCGACACCAACGACGAGTGGATCAGGAGCCGGGTGGGTATCCGCACCCGTCATATCGCCGGGCCCGACGAGCCGGTCGACGAGCTGGCCGCGCACGCCGCCGCCAAGGCACTCGCGGCGGCGGGCCTCGTCCCGGCCGATATCGATCTGGTCCTGGTCGCCACCTCCACGGCCGTCGACCGCTCCCCGAACATGGCCGCCCGGGTCTCCGCGCGCCTCGGCATCCCGTCCCCGGCCGCCATGGACGTCAACGTCGTCTGCGCGGGCTTCACGCACGCCCTCGCCACCGCCGACCACACCGTGCGCGCGGGTGCGGCGACCCGGGCGCTGGTGATCGGCGCCGACAAGATGTCCGACGTGACGGACTGGACCGACCGCACGACGTGTGTGCTGGTCGGGGACGGTGCGGGGGCCGCCGTCGTCGAGGCCTGTCCGTCCGGGGAGGAGCCCGGCATCGGTCCGGTGCTGTGGGGCTCGGTGCCCGAGATGGGGCACGCCGTGCGCATCGAGGGCACGCCGTCGCGGTTCGCGCAGGAGGGGCAGAGCGTCTACCGCTGGGCGACGACCCAGCTGCCGTCGATCGCGCGCAAGGCCTGCGAGCGCGCGGGCTTCGCCCCCGAGGAGCTCGCCGGAGTCGTGCTGCACCAGGCGAACCTGCGCATCATCGAGCCCCTCGCCGGGAAGATCGGCGCCGTGAACGCCGTCGTCGCACGGGATGTCACCGACTCGGGGAACACGTCCGCCGCGAGCATTCCGCTCGCCTTCTCCAAGCTCGTCGAGCGCGGGGAGATCTCCTCGGGCGACCCCGTCCTGCTGTTCGGCTTCGGCGGAAACCTGTCGTACGCCGGCCAGGTCGTCCGCTGCCCGTGAGTCGACCGTGAGCTGCTCGTACGATCCCTCACACGCCCCCATGCGACAAGCCCAACTCCTGTGCCTCCTGGCGTTTGTGCGCCGTAGACTGTAGGCGAAAGACAATTCATAATTGACTTTCCTATCGCGGCGACGGCGCTGCCCAGGAGGGACCGTGATGTTGTCGACAGGACTGCCGCAGGGAGCGGTGCCCAAGCTCGAACGGCCCGGCCCGCTGCGTGACCGTGTCTACGAAGCACTGCTCGAACTCATCACCACCCGAGCCCTCCAGCCCGGCCAGCACCTCGTCGAGAGCGAACTCGCCGGGCACCTCGGGGTGTCCCGGCAGCCCGTGCGCGAGGCCCTGCAACGGCTCAGCACCGACGGCTGGGTCGATCTGCGGCCGGCCCAGGGCGCGTTCGTGCACGAACCCACCGAGGAGGAGGCGGACCAGCTCCTCACGGTCCGTACGCTCCTGGAGGCCGAAGCCGCCCGGCTCGCCGCCGCCAACGCGGGCAGCGAGGCCATAGCCACGCTCGAAGAGCTGTGCGCGGAGGGCGAGCGGGCGGTCGCCGCCGACGACGTGGACGCCGCGGTCGCGATGAACGCCCGGCTCCACGCCAAGATCATGGAGCTCGCCGGCAACACGGTCCTCGCCGAGCTCGCCGCGCAGGTCGACCGGCGTGTCCGCTGGTACTACACGCCGGTCGCCCGGCAGCGCGGCCAGCAGTCCTGGATCGAGCACCGTGAGCTGATCGCGGCGATCGCGGACCGCGACGAGCAGCGCGCCACGGCGGTCATGCGCGCCCACACGGAACACACGCGGAAGATGTACCACGAGCGCGAGAAGTAGCCGGCCGGTTCCTGGAACGTGGTCGGCCGGTTCGGTTCCCGGAACGTGAGAGACCGTCAGGCCACGGCCGCCGGGGACTCGGCAGCGGGCCGGCACGGTGACCACCGGGCCTCCGCGCCCAGCATCGCCACCAACACCCCGACCAGCGCGAGGAGTTCGACGACCGCCGACAGGCGGATGCCGAGCAGCGCGGTGGCCAGGGCGACGGGCACGGCGGCCGCGCGGTAGCTCACCGGGAAGAGCCGCAGCACCGCCCGGAACGCCACGTCCCCCGTGAGGAAGAGGGCGACCCCGCCCGCGAGCGCGAGAGCCGGACCGGTGTGCAGATGCTCGGTGAGATGCCCGAGCGTCTTCTTCACACCCGCCGCGAAGTAGGCGATGCCGAGCAGCATGGGCAGGAAGGCGTAGTAGTAGGCGTTCATCGCCAGGCGCCAGCGCCGGTCCGGCGCCGTCGCCGTGAACGCGACCTCCGCGCCGTGCTCGTCGCGCACGAAGTACGTCCACCACAGCGCGGCGGTCAGCGCGAGAGCGAGGAAGGCTCCGCCGAACAGGTCCGCCGTGAGCGGCAGATGGCCGATGCCGATGCCGATCGCGATGACGGACTCGCCGAACGCGACGATCAGCAGCAGCCCGTGCCGCTCCACGAAGTGGGCCGGGTCGAGAGCGCCCAACTGGGTGCGCAGCCGCGCGGCGTCGCGTCCGTCCCGGCGCCGCGGACCGTGCTCGGCGATGAACGGCGTGACGAACTGCAGCACCAGCGCGAGCAGCCACAGCCCGTCGGCGACGAGACCGTGGAACAGTCCCGCCGCCGTGACCGACAGCGCGGCCAAGGAGTTCGGCACCGCGTACCAGATGACATCGCGGCCATGGCTACGGGTGTAGAGCGCGCTGTGCACGAGCACCACGGCCAGGAAACCGAGGCCGAAGACGACTCCGCCGTCGTCGAAGGCGCGCGGGATGGCCAGCGCGCACACCAGGAACGCGCCCATGCCCAGCATCAGGAGGAGCCGCCGCGAAGGCCGGTCGGGCGGCACCTGGTTGGTGAGATACGCGTACGCGCCGTACATCCAGAACAGCACCACGAAGATCAGCGCGACGCGCGCCGCCGTCGCGAACGACAGGTCGGCGGCGAGCAGCACGGTGAGCTGCGTGAGGGTGAAGACGAAGACCAGGTCGAAGAAGAGCTCCAGGGTGCTGACTCTGCGCCCTGCCTCGTCAACTGCCGTGTGCCCAGCTGTGTTTGCGGCTGGGTGCTCTGTCCTGTCCGCTGCCGTGTTCATGTGTTCCCCCCGAAACCGATCGATGCCCAGATCGTATGCGGCCTCCGCGGCTGATTGCAGACCTCGCTTTGTCCTGTGAGTGGAGAAAGTTGACGGCAATTCGTGCGCAACTTCTTCCCACTCCCGGCAGCCACTGCTACGTTCCCCTCGAAAGCACGACCGGCGAGGTGGCCGGAACTCGACGCAGGCGCAAGCCGATTGAGGCGGGGAGGGGCTCGTGAGACGGATGACGGCACGACCCGCGAACGCGCACCAGGCCCGGCTGCTACGCCTGTTGCGCGACGGCGGCCCCAACTCCCGTGCCCAGCTGGGCGATCAGATCGACCTCTCCCGGTCGAAGCTGGCCGTCGAGGTGGACCGGCTGCTGGAGACGGGCCTGATCGTGGCCGACGGACTCGCCGCATCCCGCGGCGGCCGCCGCTCCCACAACATCCGGCTCGCGCCCGCCCTGCGCTTCCTGGGCGTCGACATCGGCGCGACCTCGATCGACGTCGCCGTCACCAACGCGGAACTCGAAGTGCTCGGGCACATCAACCAGCCCATGGACGTACGCGAGGGCCCGGTCGCGGTCTTCGAGCAAGTCCTCGCCATGGCCGCCAAGTTGAGGACCTCAGGACTTGCGGAGGGGTTCGACGGCGCCGGGATCGGCGTACCCGGTCCCGTCCGCTTCCCCGAGGGCGTTCCGGTCGCACCGCCGATCATGCCCGGCTGGGACGGCTTCCCCGTCCGCGAGGCGCTCAGTCAGGACCTCGGCTGTCCGGTCATGGTCGACAACGACGTGAACCTGATGGCCATGGGGGAGCAGCACGCGGGCGTCGCACGTTCCGTGGGCGACTTCCTCTGCGTCAAGATCGGCACGGGTATCGGCTGCGGCATCGTCGTCGGCGGTGAGGTCTACCGCGGTACGACGGGCAGCGCCGGCGACATCGGGCACATCCAGGCCGTGCCCGACGGGCGACCGTGCGCCTGCGGCAACCGGGGTTGTCTGGAGGCCCACTTCAGTGGCGCGGCGCTCGCGCGGGATGCCACGGAGGCCGCCCAGCAGGGCCTTTCGATGGAACTCGCGACGCGGCTGGAGACCAACGGCAGCCTCAGCGCCGTCGACGTCGCCGCCGCGGCCGCCGCGGGCGACGCCACCGCACTCGATCTGATCCGCGAGGGCGGCAACCGTACCGGTCAGGTCATCGCGGGCCTTGTCAGCTTCTTCAATCCGGGCCTGGTGGTGATCGGCGGCGGGGTGACGGGTCTCGGCCACACCCTGCTCGCCGCGATCCGCACCCAGGTCTACCGCCAGTCGCTGCCCCTGGCGACCGGCAATCTCCCCATCGTCCTAGGAGAGTTGGGACCCACCGCCGGAGTCATCGGCGCGGCCCGGCTCATCAGCGACCACCTGTTCTCACCCGCGTAAGGCCCGAGGCCGGTACAGCCTCCCGTCACATACCTCATGTCACCTCACCAGTACAGCGCCCTGCTCTGCCGCGCCCTGAAGTCGCTTGCCCTGTAAGCGCCCTGCCCTGAAACCGGTCCGCACGCCCGCCAAGGGGAACCGTCATGGCACCAGAACCACCGCTGCTCACCATGTCCGGCATCACCAAGTCCTTCCCCGGAGTCCGGGCCCTCGACGGCGTCGACCTCGACGTCCAGGCCGGCGAGGTGCACTGCCTGCTCGGCCAGAACGGCGCCGGAAAGTCCACGCTCATCAAGGTCCTGGCCGGCGCCCACCAGCCCGACGGCGGCGCCATCGGCTGGCGCGGTGAACGGGTCACCCTCAGGTCGCCGATCGCCGCCATGCGCCTCGGCATCGCCACCATCTACCAGGAACTCGACCTGGTGGAGGGCCTGTCGGTCGCCGAGAACGTCCATCTCGGCCATGAACCCACGGCCGCCGGCTTCGTCGTACGGGGAAAGACCGCACGGGCATCAACTAGCGCACTCCTCAAGCGACTTGGGCATCCCGAGATCGACCCGGCGCGACTCGTCGGCGAGCTGTCGGCGGCCCAGCGGCAGATCGTTTCCATGGCCCGGGCGCTCTCCCACGAGGTACGCCTGATCGTCATGGACGAACCGTCCGCGGCCCTCGACCCCGACGAGGTCGACAACCTCTTCCGCATCGTGGGCGATCTGACCGCGGACGGAGTCGCCGTCGTCTACATCTCGCACCGTCTGGAGGAGATCCGCCGCATCGGCGACCGTGTGACCGTGCTGAAGGACGGGCGCGCGGTGGCGGGTGGACTCCCCGCGAAGTCCACTCCGACGCGCGAGGTCGTGGCGCTGATGACGGGGCGCAATGTCGAGTACGTCTTCCCGGAACGGCCCCGGTCACGGCCACCCGGTGAGCCCGTCCTCACGGTCCGAGGTCTCGCCCGCGAAGGCGAGTTCGCGCCGCTCGACCTCGATCTGCGCCCCGGCGAGATCGTCGGGCTGGCCGGACTTGTCGGCTCCGGCCGCTCCGAGATCCTGGAGACGATCTACGGAGCCCGCAAACCGACGGCCGGTCAAGTGAGCCTGAACGGCCGCGTGTTGCGCCCCGGCAGCGTCCGCGCCGCCGTCCGCGCCGGACTCGGGCTCGCCCCCGAGGAGCGCAAGGCGCAGGGCCTGCTGATGCTGGAGTCCGTCACCCGCAATGTGTCGGTGTCGTCCATGTCCCGCTTCGCGCACGGGGGCTGGATCGACCGGCGCGCCGAACGCGGCGCGGCGCGGGCGGCGACGCGCGAGCTGTCCCTGCGCCCCGACAACCCGTCGGTGCCGGTCCGGACGCTGTCCGGCGGCAACCAGCAGAAGGCCGTCCTGGCGCGCTGGCTGCTGCGCGGCTGCCGCGTACTGCTCCTCGACGAACCCACCCGAGGGGTCGACGTCGGCGCCCGCGCCGAGCTGTACGCGGTGATCCGCCGCCTCGCCGACGAAGGCCTCGCCGTGCTGCTGGTCTCCAGCGAAGTGCCCGAAGTGCTGGGGCTCGCCGACCGCGTCCTGGTGCTTCGCGAGGGGCGCGTCGTCCATACGGCGCCCGCCCGCGAACTCGACGAACACCGCGTACTCGATCTCGTCATGGAAGGAAGCCCGGTGGCCGATGAAGGGAGCCCGGCGTCGTGACGCAGCCCGTATCCCCGCCCAGGGATGACACCCCCAAGGTGTCACCGCTCAAGGAACACGCCCCGTGGCGCACGCTCGCGGCCGCCGCCGACCTCCGTACGCTCTCGCTCCTCGGCGTACTCGCCGCCCTGATCGTCATCGGCGGCATCACCAAACCCGACGAGTTCCTCGACACCCGCAACCTCCAACTCGTCCTCACCCAGGCCTCGGTGATCGGTGTCGTCACGGTCGGCATGACCTTCGTCATCACCTCCGGCGGCATCGACCTGTCGGTCGGCGCGATCGTCGCGCTCTCCTCGGTGTGGGCGACCACGGTCGCCACGCAGGAGTACGGTTTCGCCGGCATCCTCTTCACCGCGGTGCTCGTCGGCGTCGGCTGCGGCCTGGTCAACGGCCTGCTCATCGCGTACGGCGGGATGGTCCCGTTCATCGCCACCCTCGCCATGCTCGCCTCGGCCCGCGGACTCGCACTCCAGATCACCGACGGCAAGACCCAGATCGTCAGCGTCAACGGGATCCTGAAGCTCGGCGAGCGCGACTCGTACGTCCTCGGCATACCGCCCCTGGTGCTCGTCTTCGCCGTCGTCACCGTCATCGGCTGGCTGATCCTCAACCGCACCACCTTCGGCCGCCGCACGATCGCCGTCGGCGGCAACGCGGAGGCGGCCCGGCTCGCCGGCATCGACGTGCGGCGCCAGCGGCTGTACCTCTATCTGCTCTCCGGACTGTGCTGCGGCATCGCTGCCTTCCTGCTGATCATCCTGTCCGGCTCGGGTCAGAACACCAACGGCAACCTGTACGAACTCGACGCGATCGCGGCCGCGATCATCGGCGGCACGCTGCTGAGCGGCGGCCGCGGCACCATCACCGGCTCCGTGCTCGGCGTCCTGATCTTCACGACGATCACCAACATCTTCGCGCTGAACAACCTCCAGAGCGACGTCCAGCAGATCGCCAAGGGCGCGATCATCGTCGCCGCGGTCCTGGTCCAGCGGCGCACAGCGCACACCACCTGAGCCGTAGGGGGTGTTTCCCCCTGGCGCACCACAGACCTGACACGGGAAGGGTCCACCGCCATGCCAGAACCCACGAGCATCACCAGCCGCAGAGGACTGCTCTTCGGGACCGCCGCCGTCTCGGCCGGTGCCTTCCTCGTCGGCTGCACCAGCAACGACACCAAGGACGAGGAGCCGGCCGCGAACAGCCGGCCGGCCGCCGACGACAAGCCCGGCAAACACGTCACCATCGGCTTCGCCGGCCCGCAGGCCGACCACGGCTGGCTCAACGCGATCAATGACAACGCCAAGAGCCGGGCCAAGAAGTACTCGGACGTCACCCTGGAGATCACCGAGGGCTCCAACGACACGGCCGCGCAGATCGGCCAGATCGAAACGCTGATCAACAAGAAGGTGGACGTCCTGGTCGTCCTGCCCGCCGACGGCAAGGCGCTCACCCAGGTCGGCCTCCAGGCGATGCGCGCAGGCATCCCCGTCGTCAATCTCGACCGTATCTTCAACTCCCCGCAGGCGTACCGCTGTTGGATCGGCGGCGACAACTACGGCATGGGCCTCAGCGCCGGGCACTACATCGGCGAGAAGCTCAAGGACAAGAAGGACGCCCGCGTCATCGAACTCGCCGGGCTCGACAACCTGGAGCTCACCAAGCAGCGCACCCAGGGCTTCGACGCGGCCCTCAAGAACTACCCGAACATCAAGAAGGTCGCCCGGCAGGCCGCCGAGTTCACCGTCGAGTCCGGGCAGGCCAAGATGGCCCAACTCCTCCAGGCCCAGTCGAAGTTCGACGCCCTGTGGAACCACGACGACGACCAGGGCGTGGGCGCGCTACGCGCCATCAAGCAGGCCGGGCGCGACGACTTCCTGATGGTCGGCGGCGCGGGCGCGCTCTCCGCCTTCCAGGCCATCGACGCCGACAACAGCGTGCTCAAGGCCACCGTCCTGTACCCGCCGACCATGGCCGCGTCCGCGATCGACCTCGCCCGCGCGCTCGGCCAGGGCAAGGGAGTCGGCGGCCTCGCCGAGTTCGAGATCCCCGCGTCGCTCACGCTGTACTCGGCCGTCGTCGACAAGGACAACGTCAAGCAGTACATGGCCACCGGCTTCAAGTGAGGAGTCCTGCCCCGGGGATCTGCCCGGCGGATCCGGCCGCGGCGGCGAGCGCCCCCGGAGCCCGCCCGGTGAGTCAGGCCCCCACCCCCCACCGCGCCACGACGACGAGGAGGACATTCCGCATGGCACAGCCGCAGCAGTCAGCAGGGACCGGGGGCGAGAAGCCGCCGCTCCGCGTCGGTATGGTCGGCTACGCCTTCATGGGCGCCGCCCACTCCCAGGGCTGGCGCACCGTAGGGCGCGTCTTCGACCTGCCCCGGCGTCCTGTCCTGGCCGCGATCTGCGGGCGGGACGGCGCCGCGGTGCGCGCGGCGGCCGACCGGCACGGCTGGGCCGCGGCCGAGACCGACTGGCGCGCCCTGATCGAACGGGACGACATCGACCTCGTCGACATCTGCACCCCGGGCGACAGCCATGCCGAGATCGCCCTCGCCGCGCTGGCCGCCGGCAAGCACGTGCTGTGCGAGAAGCCCCTCGCGAACACCGTCGAGGAGGCGACGGCCATGACGGCGGCGGCCGAAGAGGCAGGCGGGCGCGGTCAGTTGGCGATGGTCGGCTTCAACTACCGCCGCGTTCCCGCGACAGCACTGGCACGGCGGATGGTGGCCGAGGGCAGGCTGGGGAGCCTGCGGCACGTCAGGGTGACGTACCTTCAGGACTGGCTGGTCGACCCGGAGTTCCCGCTGACCTGGCGGCTGCGCAGGGAGCTGGCCGGGTCGGGCGCGCTCGGTGACTTGGGCGCGCACATCGTCGACCTCGCGCAGTATCTGGCGGGGGAGCGGCTGACCGGGGTGTCCGCGCTCACCGAGACCTTCGTACGGGAACGGCCGCTGTCCGGCGGACCGACCAGCGGTCTGACTGCCGTCTCGGCCGCCGGCACCGGACAGGTCACCGTGGACGACGCCGCCCTGTTCACCGGCCGCTTCGCCTCGGGCGCCCTCGCCTCCTTCGAGGCCACCCGCTACGCCACCGGCCGCAAGAACGCCCTGCGCATCGAACTCAACGGCGAGCTCGGCTCGTTGGCATTCGACCTGGAGCGCCTCAACGAACTCTCGTACCACGACGGTACGGAGCCCGGAGCGCACGCCGGCTTCCGGCGCATCCTCGTCACCGAACCCGACCACCCCTACCTGGAGGCCTGGTGGCCGCCGGGCCACGGCCTCGGCTACGAGCACACCTTCGTCCACCAGGCCCGCGACCTGATCCACGCGATCGCCGAGGGCCGCCGGCCCGAACCCTCCTTCGCCGACGGGCTGCAGGTGCAGCGCGTGCTGGCGGCGGTGGAGGAGAGCGCCGAGAAGAACTCCGTCTACACCCCCATAGCGGTCTGAGGAGGCCCGGGAATGCCGCGCGACTTCACGCTCTTCACCGGCCAGTGGGCCGACCTGCCCCTCGAAGAGGTCTGCCGCCTCGCCCGCGACTTCGGCTACGACGGACTCGAACTCGCCTGCTGGGGCGACCACTTCGAGGTCGACAAGGCACTCGCCGACCCCTCGTACATCGAGTCCCGGCACGCGATGCTCGACAAGTACGGCCTCAGGTGCTGGGCGATCTCCAACCACCTGGTCGGCCAGGCCGTCTGCGACGCCATCATCGACGAGCGTCACCGGGCCATCCTGCCCGCCCGCATCTGGGGCGACGGCGAACCCGAAGGCGTACGGCAGCGGGCCGCCGCCGAGATCGCCGACACCGCACGCGCGGCGGCGGCCTTCGGCGTCGACACCGTCATCGGGTTCACCGGCTCGGCCATCTGGCACCTCGTCGCGATGTTCCCGCCCGCTCCCGAGTCGATGATCGAGCGCGGTTACGAGGACTTCGCGACGCGCTGGAACCCGATCCTGGACGTCTTCGACGCGCAGGGCGTGCGGTTCGCGCACGAGGTCCACCCGAGCGAGATCGCGTACGACTACTGGACAACGCACAAGGCGCTGGCGGCAGTTGACCACCGTCCCGCCTTCGGGCTGAACTTCGACCCCTCGCACTTCGTGTGGCAGGACCTCGACCCGGTCGGCTTCCTCTACGACTTCCGCGACCGGATCTACCACGTCGACTGCAAGGAAGCCCGCAAGCGGCTGGACGGACGCAACGGCCGCCTCGGCTCGCACCTGCCCTGGGGCGACCCGCGCCGCGGCTGGGACTTCGTCTCCGCGGGCCACGGCGACGTCCCCTGGGAGGACGTCTTCCGGATGCTGCGCTCCATCGACTACACGGGCCCCATCTCCGTCGAGTGGGAGGACGCCGGCATGGACCGGCTCCAGGGCGCACCCGAGGCCCTGACCCGCCTCAAGGCATACGACTTCGAGCCGCCGTCGGCTTCGTTCGACGCGGCGTTCGGCGGCAACGACTAGGCCGCAGCGCAGAGTTCCCATGCTTCCGGGGTGACGGCGCACCCCGGCGTCACGCACCCACCCGTACGACCAGCCCCTTCATGGAGGCATTTCGTGCACCCGTACGCCAGAAACAGGAAGAACAGGAAGAGCAGGAAGAACACCAGCCACTCCAGACGTCCGAGACTGCGCGGGGCAGTCGCCCTGCTGAGCGGCGCGCTGCTCACGGCCGCCTCCCTCACCCTCACCACACCCCAGGCCGGCGCAGCCGTCGCCGATCCGTCCGCCACCACTGCCGCCGCGGCCGAGGACTTCCAGCAAGTCACCCTCGCCAAGGGCGAACCCGAGGTCGGCGAGCCCATGTCGCTCGCCGTGCTCCCCGACCGTTCGGTCCTGCACACCTCGCGCGACGGCGAACTCCGCCTCACCGACGCGGCGGGCAACACCAAGCTCGCGGGCAAGCTCGACGTCTACTCGCACGACGAGGAAGGCCTGCAAGGCGTAGGCACCGACCCCGACTTCATCGCCAACCGCTACATCTACCTCTATTACGCACCGCCGCTGAACACCCCCGCGGGCGACGCCCCGGAGACGGGCACCGCCGCGGACTTTGCGCCCTTCGACGGCGTCAACCGCCTCTCGCGCTTCGTCCTCAAGGCCGACGGCACCCTCGACAACGCCAGCGAGAAGAAGATCCTCGACGTCCAGACCTCGCGCGGCATCTGCTGCCACGTCGGCGGCGACATCGACTTCGACGCGGCCGGGAACCTCTATCTCTCCACCGGGGACGACTCGAACCCCTTCCAGTCGGACGGCTTCACCCCCATCGACGAGCGCGCCGACCGCAACCCGGCCTTCGACGCCCAGCGTTCGGCCGGCAACACCAACGACCTGCGCGGCAAGATCCTGCGCATCAAGGTGAACGCCGACGGCTCGTACTCCATCCCCGACGGCAACCTCTTCGCCCCCGGCACCGACAAGACGCGCCCCGAGATCTACGCCATGGGCTTCCGCAACCCGTTCCGCTTCAGCGTCGACAAGGCGACCGGCATTCTCTACGTCGGTGACTACGGCCCGGACGCCGGCGCGGCCGACCCCGCGCGCGGCCCCGGCGGCCAGGTCGAGTTCGCCCGCGTCACCGCCCCCGGCAACTTCGGCTGGCCGTACTGCACGGGCAAGAACGACGCCTACGTGGACTACGACTTCGCGACCAAGACCTCCGGCGCCGCCTTCGACTGCGACGCGCCGAAGAACACCTCCCCGCACAACACCGGCCTCACCGACCTGCCCCCGGCCCAGCCCGCCTGGATCCCCTACGACGGCGCGTCCGTCCCGGAGTTCGGCAGCGGCTCGGAGTCCCCGATGGGCGGCCCGGTCTACCACTACGACGCCTCGCTCGACTCGCCGGTGAAGTTCCCGCAGGCGTACGACGGGAACTTCTTCGCCGGAGAGTTCGGCCGCCGCTGGATCAAGCGGATCGTGAGCGATTCCTCCGGCGCTGTGCAGTCCATCAACTCCGTTCCGTGGACCGGCACCCAGGTGATGGACATGGCGTTCGGACCCGACGGCGCGCTGTACGTCCTCGACTACGGCACCGCATGGTTCGGCGGCGACGAGAACTCGGGCCTGTACCGCATCGAGAACGCCACCGACGGCCACTCGCCCGTGCCACAGGCGGCGGCCGACCGCACCTCGGGCCAGGCACCGCTCAAGGTCCGCTTCTCCTCCGCCGGTTCGACCGACGCCGACAGTGACGCCCTCACGTACAGCTGGGACTTCGGCGACGGAGGCAAGTCGACGGCACCGAACCCGACGCACAAGTACAAGAAGAACGGCACATACACGGCGACGGTGACGGCCAAGGACCCCGGCGGGCGCACAGGAAGCGCGAGCGTGCAGGTCGTGGTCGGCAACACCGCGCCCAAGGTGACGCTCGAACTTCCCCGTGACGGCCAGCTGTTCAGCTTCGGGGACACCGTTCCTTTCAAGGTGAAGGTGACCGACCCGGAGGACGGGACGATCGACTGCTCCAAAGTGAAGGTCAACTTCATCCTCGGCCACGACAGCCACGGCCACCTGCTGACCTCGGCCAACGGATGCAGCGGCACCATCGACACCGGCGCGGGCAACGGCCACGACGACGACGCCAACATCTTCGGAGTCTTCGACGCCGAGTACACGGACGGCGGAGGAGGCGGCCAGGCCCCGCTGACCAGCCACGACCAGAACGTCACCCAGCCCAGGCACCGCCAGGCCGAGCACTACGGCAAGGCCTCCGGGATCACGGTCCAGTCGCAGGACACCGCGCACGGCGGCAAGACGGTCGGCGACATCGACAACGGGGACTGGATCTCGTTCACGCCGTACGTCCTGAGCGACGCCAAGAAGATCACGGCACGTATCTCGTCCGCCGGTTCGGGCGGCACCCTGGAGGTCCGCGCGGGCTCCTCGACCGGCCGGGTGCTGGGCACCGCGACCGTGCCGGTGACCGGCGGCTGGGACACCTTCCAGGACGTGACCGCGGATCTCTCCCGTGCGCCGCGCGGCACCACCACGCTCTACCTCGTCTTCAAGGGGAGCGGAACCGGCGCGCTCTACGACGTGGACGACTTCACCTTCACGACGGGCTGACGGGACCGGTGACCAAGGAACTGCCCGCGAAGCCCTCGGCTGGTACGGCTTCGCCGGGCGACTGAACGGCGGCGGGCGGGACACGCCGTACTCCCGCCCGCCGTCTCCACCCCTCGCCGTCTCCACCCCTCGCTTTCTCCATGGCTGACGCACGAGCTGACGCAGGAACCGACGTTCGAGCTGCCGTATGACAAGGAGGCTGCCCATGCCCGCGTCCCTTTCCGAACCCCGGGTGGGGGTGTGGCTGATCGGAGCGCGCGGCTCCGTCGCCACCACCGTCATCGCGGGCTGCGCGGCCGTCACCGCCGGCCTGCACCCCCCGACGGGCATGGTCACCGAAACCGACCTCTACGCCGACTGCGGTCTGCCCGCCCTGCCGACCCTCGTCTTCGGCGGCCACGACACGGTGGACTGCCCGCTCCCGAAGCGCGCGGAGGCCCTGGTCGCCAGCGGAGTACTCCCGCACGGTCTCCCCTCGGCGATCACGGCCGAACTGGAGGCCGCCGACCGGGAGATCCGCCCCGGCGGGCCCGTCCCTGGCGACACCCGCGAGCCGGCCGAGCTGGTGGACGCCTTCGCGACGGACATACGGGACTTCGTACGCCGGTGTGGACTCGCCAGGGCGGTGGTGGTGAACGTGGCCTCTACGGAGCCGACGCCCGTCGGGATCGCCTCCACGGAGCACGCGCCCACCGAGACGGCATCCCTGGAGCGCGCGCACGGCGGGACGGCCTCCGTGGCGGCAGCTCGCGGAAGGACGGCACTGCCACCGAGCTCTCTGTACGCGGCGGCGGCGCTGCGGGCCGGCTGCCCCTACGTGAACTTCACCCCCTCGACGGGGCTGCACCACCCGGCTCTGGCGTCCTTGACCGAGTCCAGCGGGCTGCCCTACGCGGGGCGTGACGGCAAGACCGGCCAGACGCTGCTCCGGTCGGTGCTCGGCCCGATGTTCGCCCAGCGCGCGCTGGCGGTCCGCGCCTGGTCCGGCACGAACCTCCTGGGCGGCGGCGACGGAGCAGCCCTCGCCGACCCGGCCGCCGCCGCGGCCAAGAACGCCGGCAAGGAGCGCGTGCTGGCGGACACCCTCGGCACGGCCCCGGAGGGCGAGACCCACATCGACGACGTCCCCGTCCTCGGCGACTGGAAGACCGCCTGGGACCACATCGCCTTCGACGGCTTCCTCGGCACGCGGATGATCCTCCAGACCACCTGGCAGGGCTGCGACTCCGCGCTCGCGGCCCCCCTGATTCTCGACCTCGCCCGCCTGACGGCCCGCGCCCACGAAGCAGGCCTCACCGGCCCATTGACCGAACTCGGCTTCTACTTCAAGGACCCGGTGGGGGAGGGGCCCGCTGCGCTGGGGGAGCAGTACGCGGCGCTGGCGGGGTTCGCGGCTCGGCTTCGGGGACTCTCCGGGGAGGTCCGGTGACGGTGCGAGGGGTGGGAGCGGGGAGGGCGGCCAGGTCGGGTGTGACGGCCTGGTCGAGTGGGCCTAGTGGGCCGAGCAGGTCTAGTGGGTCGGCCGGGTCAGGCACGTTGGCCGCGAGTGGCAGGTTTTCCGGGGCGACCGGGGCGACCGGGGCGACCGGGGCGACCGGGGCGACCGGGGCGGCCGGGTTCGCTGGGTTGGCCCGACTGGGCCCGCGGGCGCGGGGTCAGGCCCGGGCCTGGGCTGAACTTCTTCGGCTGCCCGCCCTGTTCACCGTCCCCGGGGACGCCCTCGCGGGGGCCGCCGCCATCGGCGTCCGCCCGAACTCCCGCACCCTGCTCGCCATCGGTTCCTCCCTCTGTCTGTACGAGGCGGGCATGGCCCTGAACGACTGGGCCGACCGCGCCGAGGACGCCGTGGAACGCCCGCACCGTCCGTTGCCCTCCGGCCGCATACGCCCGGCCGCGGCGCTGGCGGCGGCCGGAGCCCTGACGGCGGCGGGCCTCGCCCTGGCGGACCGCGCGGGCCGTCCCGCCCTCGCGGTCGCCGTGCCCCTCGCCGCCACCGTCTGGGCGTATGACCTGACGCTCAAACGAACGCCCGCCGGACCTGTGGCGATGGCCATGGCGCGGGGCCTGGACGTACTGATCGGCGCTACGGCGACCGGAGTCACCTCTCGGAGCGGGCACGTGCTCCCCGGCGTGACCGCCGCCTGCCGAACCGCCCGACCTGCCTTCCCCTCCGCACTCGCCCTGGCCACCCACACCCTCGCGGTGACCATGGTGTCGCGCGGCGAGACGCAGGGTGGTTCGCCGGTGGCACCGCTGGCCGCGGTGGCCACGACCGGTGCGCTGGCCTGGGCATTGGCGAACGGCCCGGCAGGCACAGGGCGGCCCGGGCACCCCGCGGTCGCACGGTCACAGCCCGCCGGGGACACCCCAACAGCCCCTGAGCCAACGCCCCTTGGCGGAACGAAAGCGAGACTCGGCCAAGCACCCGGCGCCACCCCAAGTCCAAGTCCAGGCCCAAGTCCAGGCCCAGGCCCAGGTCCAGGCCCAGGCCCAGGCCCAGGCCCAGGCCCAGGCCCTGGCCCCCGCCCCTCACCGACCCCTATGACAGACACCCTCCGCGGAGCCCTCACCCTCGCCTACGCCGCGACCTCCGCCCGCCCGCTCTTCCACGCCGCCCTGAACCCCTCACCCCCGCTCACCCAACGAGCCGTCGGCGGCGGAATCCGCGCCATGATCCCCCTCCAGGCCACCCTCGCCGCCCGAGCGGGCGCCCCCGTCACCGCCCTCCTGACGGCCGCGCTCGCCCCAGCTGCCCGCAGGTTCGCGAGGAAGGTGAGCGTCACATGACCGCGAGCCCCCGCCCGACCGGCCAGGCGAGCCTCCACTCGACCGGCCGAGCGAGCCGGCGACCGACCCCGCAGACGAGCCCCGGCTCGACCGCCCACGCGAGCCCCGCCCCGGCCCCCCACCCCCTCCGCTTCGGCTACGGGACCAACGGCCTCACCGACCTCCGTCTGGACGACGCCCTCGCCCTCCTCGCCGACCTCGGCTACGACGGCGTGGGCCTGACCCTCGACCACATGCACCTCGACCCGCTCGCCCCGGATCTGGCTGCCCGCACCGGGAAGGTGGCGCGCAGACTGGCGACCCTCGGCCTTGGCGTGACGGTCGAGACCGGCGCCCGCTATGTCCTCGACTCGCGACGCAAACACGGCCCCTCCCTCCTGGACCCGGACCCGGACGCCCGCGCGCGCCGTGTCGACCTGCTCATCCGTGCCGTGCGGGTCGCCGCCGACCTCGGCGCCCACGCCGTGCACTGCTTCAGCGGAGTCACCCCGGTCGGCACCGACGAGGACACCGCCTGGAAACGCCTGGCCGAGGCGCTCGCCCCCGTGCTGGACGCCGCCACCCGTGCCGGCGTCCCGCTCGCCGTCGAGCCCGAACCCGGTCACCTGCTCTCCTCCCTCGCCGACTTCCACCGTCTGCGCCGAGCACTCGGCGACCCGGCCGCCCTCGGTCTCACCCTGGACATCGGCCACTGCCAGTGCCTGGAACCTTTGCCGCCCGCCGACTGCGTACGCGCCGCCGGCCCCTGGCTGCGGCACGTCCAGATCGAGGACATGCGCCGCGGCATTCACGAACACCTCCCGTTCGGGGACGGGGAGATCGACTTCCCGCCCGTACTCGAAGCCCTGGCCGCCACCGGCTACCAGGCGCTGACCGTCGTCGAACTGCCCCGCCACTCCCACGCGGGCCCCCACTTCGCCGAACAGTCCCTCCCGTTCCTCCACCGCGCGGCCCGGGCGATCCCCACCGGCCCCGAAGGGAGAACCCCGTGAACCACCCGCACCGAACTCAGCGCGGTCAACACAGCCAGGCCGGCCGGGACCGTCAGCCCGGCCACACCGTCCAGCCCGCCCTCGCCGCCCTGCACACCCGGCTGAACACCCACCTGGGCGGAGCCGCCCGCGCCTGGCTCGACCAGGCGCTCGACGAGGCGGCCGCCCACCCCGGCACCCACGGCCCCATCTCCGTCTGGGAGTTGCGGATAGCCGAGGCCGGGCGCCGATGCGGGCCCGAGTACGCCGACGCCGCCCGCGTACTCCTCCTGCATGCCGCCCGCGCCGACCCGGACGCACTCGCCCGCGTCTACCGTCAGGGCACCGCCGCCGAACGCCGAGCCGTTCTGCACGCCCTGACCCACCTGGTGCCGGGACCGGAGGCGCTACCCCTCGTCGAGGACGCCCTGCGCACCAACGACACCGGGCTGGTCACGGCCGCCGTCGGCCCGTACGCCGCACAGCACCTGGACGCGCACAACTGGCGCCACGCCGTCCTGAAGTGCCTGTTCACCGGCGTCCCCGTCGACGAGGTGGCCGACCTGCCCCGGCGCGCCCATTCCGACGTCGAACTCGCCCGCATGCTCGGCGACTACGCCGACGAACGCGCCGCCGCGGGCCGTGCCGTACCCGAGGACCTGTACCGCGTCCTGGCCCTGACCGAGCCCACCGCCACCCCCACCGGCACGCCCGGAAGCCCCGGCGTGCCCGGAGTCCACGGAATCCCCGGATCCTCCGGCACGTCCGGCACCCCCGGCAAGGAGTCCTGATGCGCATCTTCGACCCCCACATCCATATGACGTCACGGACCACCGACGACTACGAGGCCATGCACGCCGCCGGCGTCCGCGCCGTCGTCGAACCCTCCTTCTGGCTCGGCCAGCCCCGCACCTCAGTCGCCTCCTTCCTCGACTACTTCGACTCGCTCCTGGGCTGGGAACCCTTCCGCGCCGCCCAGTACGGCATCGCCCACCACTGCACGCTCGCCCTCAACCCCAAGGAGGCGAACGACCCCCGCTGCGTCCCCGTCCTCGACGAGCTGCCCCGCTATCTCGTCAAGGACCAGGTCGTGGCCGTGGGCGAGATCGGCTACGACTCGATGACCCCCGCCGAGGACACCGCGCTCGCCGCCCAGCTCCAGCTCGCCGCCGACCATGAGCTGCCCGCGCTCGTGCACACCCCGCACCGCGACAAGCTGACAGGCCTGCGCCGCACGCTGGACGCCGTCCGCGCGTCCGCCCTGTCCCCGGACCGGGTCCTTGTCGACCACCTCAACGAGACCACCGTCAAGGAGGCCAAGGACAGCGGCTGCTGGCTGGGCTTCTCCGTCTATCCGGACACCAAGATGGACGAGGAGCGGATGGTCGCGATCCTGCGCGAGTACGGGCTGGAGCAGGTGCTCGTCAACTCGGCCGCGGACTGGGGGAGAAGCGACCCCCTCAAGACCCGCCGGGTCGGCGACGCCCTGCTGAAGGCCGGGTTCACCGACGACGACGTCGACCGGGTGCTGTGGCGCAACCCCGTGGCCTTCTACGGGCTCAGCGGGCGGCTGGATCTGGGGAGCACGACTACGGACGTCACCCACGAAGGCAACTCCATCCTCCGCGGCGGGGAGTGAGCGATGCGCTTCCGCCACCCCGACGGCTCCACCGTCCACCTCGCCTACTGCACCAACGTCCACCCGGCCGAGACCCTCGACGGCGTCCTCGCCCAGCTCCGCGACCACTGCGAACCCGTCCGCCGCCGCCTCGGCCGGGACCGCCTCGGCATCGGCCTGTGGCTCGCCAAGGACGCCGCCCACACGCTGGTCACCGACCCGTCCGCGCTGCGCGGCCTGCGCACCGAACTCGACCGCCGTGGCCTCGAAGTGGTCACCCTCAACGGCTTCCCGTACGAGGGCTTCGGCGCCGAAGAGGTCAAGTACCGCGTCTACAAGCCGGACTGGGCCGACCCGGAGCGACTCGACCACACCACCGCCCTGGCCCGCGTCCTCGCCCAGCTCCTCCCCGACGACGTCACCGAAGGCAGCATCTCCACGCTGCCCCTCGCCTGGCGCACCGCGTATGACGACAAGCGCGCGGGGACCGCCCACACAGCGCTGAGCACACTCGCCGAACGCCTCGACGCCCTTCAGGAACTCACCGGCCGCTCCATCCGCGTCGGCCTGGAACCCGAACCCGGGTGCACCGTCGAGACCACCGCCGACGCCCTCGCCCCGCTCACCGCGATCGGCCACGACCGCATCGGCATCTGCGTCGACACCTGTCACCTCGCCACCTCCTTCGAAGACCCGCACACCGCCCTGGACGCGCTCACCGAGGCCCGCGTCCCCGTCGTCAAGTCACAGCTCTCGGCCGCCCTGCACGCCGAACACCCCCATCTCCCCGACGTCCGCACGGCCCTTGCCGCCTTCGACGAACCCCGCTTCCTGCACCAGACCCGCACCCGTACGTCCGCCGGCCTGCGCGGCACCGACGACCTCGGCCAGGCTCTCGCAGGCGACGCCCTGCCCGACGCCTCCCCCTGGCGCGCCCACTTCCACGTCCCGCTGCACGCGGCCCCCGCCGCGCCCCTCACCTCCACACTCCCCGTCCTGCGGGCCGCGCTGGCCCAGCTCGTCGGCGGCCCGCACCCGCTCACCCGCCACCTGGAAGTCGAGACCTACACCTGGCAGGCCCTCCCGCCCGAGCTGCGCCCCCGAGCCCGCGCCCAGCTCGCCGACGGCATCGCCGCCGAACTCACCCTGGCTCGCGATCTGCTGACGGACCTCGGCCTCAAGGAGCTGCCGTGACCCAGCCCCCGACCCAGCCGCCGCTACCGACACCGCAGCCCGAGACCTCCCGCGGCCACCCCCGGCCCACCCCTCTCCTCGTCCTGGACGTCGTAGGTCTCACCCCCCGTCTCCTCGACCACATGCCGCACCTCAAGGCCCTCGGCCAGTCCGGCTCCCGTGCCCCGCTCGGCACCGTCCTGCCCGCCGTCACCTGCGCCGCCCAGTCCACCTTCCTCACCGGCACCCACCCCCGCGAGCACGGCATCGTCGGCAACGGCTGGTACTTCCGCGAGCTCGGCGACGTACTCCTGTGGCGTCAGCACAACGGCCTGGTGTCGGGCGACAAGCTGTGGGACGCCGCCCGGCGCGCGCATCCCGGTTACACGGTCGCCAATATCTGCTGGTGGTACGCCATGGGCGCCGACACTGACATCACCGTCACTCCCCGTCCCGTCTACTACGCCGACGGCCGCAAGGAACCCGACTGCTACACCCGGCCCCCGGCCCTGCACGACGAACTCACCGAGAAATTCGGCACGTTCCCCCTCTTCCACTTCTGGGGTCCCGGCGCCGACCTCGTCTCCAGCCGCTGGATCATCGACGCGACCCGCCACATCAACCGCACCCGCCGGCCGGACCTGACCCTCTGCTACCTCCCTCACCTCGACTACGACCTGCAGCGCTTCGGCCCCGACGACCCGCGCTCCCTCCAGGCGGCCGCGGACCTCGACGCGGCCATGGCTCCCCTCCTCGACGACGCGAAGGCCGAGGGCCGTACCGTCGTCGCGCTCTCCGAGTACGGCATCACGCGCGCGGACCGCCCCGTCGACATCAACCGCGCCCTGCGCCGCGCCGGCCTCCTCGACGTGCACACGCAGGACGGCATGGAGTACCTGGACCCGATGGCATCCCGTGCTTTCGCGGTCGCCGACCACCAGATCGCCCATGTCTATGTGCGACGCCCGGAGGACCTGGAGGTCACGAAGGCGGCGCTCGCCGATCTGCCCGGTATCGAGCGACTCCTGGACGACGAGGGCAAGAAGACCCATCACCTCGACCATCCGCGCTCCGGCGAACTCGTCGCCGTCGCGGAGCCGGACGCCTGGTTCACGTACTACTACTGGCTCGACGACGCCCGCGCGCCCGACTTCGCGCGGCTCGTCGAGATCCACCGCAAACCCGGCTACGACCCGGTCGAACTCTTCATGGATCCCCTCGACCCCTACGTCAAGGTGAAGGCGGCCACGGCACTGGCCCGCAAGAAGCTCGGCATGCGCTATCGCATGGCGGTCGTGCCCCTGGACCCCTCACCTATCCGCGGCAGCCACGGCCGCCTCCCCCTGAGCGACGACGAAGGTCCGCTCATCATCTGCTCCACCCCCCGCGCAGTCACCGGCCGCGTCGCGGCCACCGATGTGAAATCCCTGCTGCTCGACCTGGCAGGCCTCACCTGAAGAGACCTGACGGGCTGTGACGAGCCCGTGTCGAGCGACTACGGAAAGTGAAACACGCGCCACTGACAACGCGTCCGGTCACGCGTCCCACGCGCGCCCGGCCCGTGTCCCGCACACCTCTGACCTGCACACGAGCCGCACACAGCCCGGCACCGTCAGAGTCCACCAGCGACCCGAAAGAGAGAAACCGTGACCGCGTTCAACGACGAATCCGGAACCGGCGACGCCCTGCGCCGCACTCTCGGCATCGACCGCCGCCGCTTCCTCAGCACCTGCACCGCCGCCGCGACTGCGGCGATCGCCGCACCCGTCTTCGGCGCCTCGCCCGCCGTCGCCCAGGACCGGGACAGAGGCCACCACCGCGGCGGCGACGTCCTCGTCCCCCCGGACAGGCGCGGCATCATCCTCTACACCGTCCGTGACGCGACGGGCCGCGACCCGCTCGCCACCGATCTGCCCTCCGGTTTCCGCGAGGTCTTCCAGCAGCTCTCACGATTCGGCTACCGCCAGGTGGAGTTCGCGGGGTACGGCCAGCACGCCAACGCCCCGGGCGGCGCGAGCCTGGAGTCCGTGGAGGGCGCCAAGCTGCTGCGTTCCTGGCTCGACGAGTACGGGCTGCGGGCGCAGGGCAACCACGGCTTCATACCGCCGTCCTGGCCCTTCACCGCACCCGACCTGGACACCTTCAAGAAGCACCTGGAGATCGCCAACATCCTCGGCATGGCGCACATGGGCACCGGCGGCGACCCCACCGGCAGCGCCTACCGCGCCGACTGGGACGTGGCCGCCGACAAGTGGAACGCGCTCGGCGAGATCGCCCGTCGCGAGGGCATCAAGCTGTACACCCACAACCACGACGCGGCATACGGCTTCCTGCTCGACGGTGGCCCGTTGGACGCCCAGGGCCGTCCGACCCGCAGCTCCGGCATCCGCAAGCTGGAGTACTTCCTGAAGATCACCGACCCGAAGGTGGTCTGGCTGGAGATGGACATCTTCTGGGCGCACGTGGCCCAGTACAAGTTCCCCACGTACACCGCCCAGGACGGCTCCACCCAGGAGAACGTCTTCGATCCCGCGGGGCTCGTCGCCCGCAACAACAAGCGCTACCCGCTCTTCCACGCCAAGGACGGCACCGTCAACACGACGAACGGCATGGGGTACGACATGGTGCCGTTCGGCACCGGAGTCATCGACTACACCACGTTCTTCTCCCGTGTCGGGGCCCGGAACTACCACAACCCGATGGTCGAGCAGGACAACGCCCCGAGCGCCACCGACCCCGCTCAGTCGCTGAAGCACGCGAAGATCGGCTACGACAACCTCGCGGCCCTGCGCAAGAAGTGCGGCTAGCCGCAGCCGCTCCCGCGCGAACGGGCGGCCCTCCCCGCGATACGCGGGGAGGGCCGCCCGTTCACGTGATCTTCCTTGCTCAGCCCACCGGTTGCGGCTGCGGAACCGAGGTGTCCGCCGTGCTCCGCCCCGGCTGCCGCAGCAGCAGAGCGATCGCCGCCGCCACCATGGAGATGCCGCCGGCCAGCGCGTAGGCGCCGTTGTAGCCCCAGGCGGCCACCACCATCGAGCCGAGCCCGCCGCCGAACAGGCCGCTGATCAGCTTGCCGCTGTACACCAGCCCGTAGTTGGTGGCGTTGTAGTTCTCGCCGAAGTAGTCCGGGGTCAGGGCCGCGAACATCGGGTAGAAGGCCCCGCCGCCGAACCCGGAGAGGAAGGCGAAGAACAGGAACAGGGCCTCGCTGTGCATGTCACCGGCCCAGATCACGCCGAACTGGGCCAGACCCAGGACGACGATGACGAACACCAGGGTCTGCTTGCGGCCGTACCTGTCGGACAGCCAGCCCACCACGCCCCGGCCGATGCCGTTGATGACGGCCATGACGCCCATGGAGGACGCCGCCACCAGCGGGCCGAAGCCCACTTCCTTGGCGAAGTCGACCTGGAAGGAGATCCCGAAGATCGACACACCCGCGGTCATGACGAGAGCGATCCACATGAGGGGGAGCATGCCGGTCCTGATGGCCTCCTTCGGTGTGTACTGCTTCACCGCGGGAGGGTTCTTGGCAAGGCTCGCCGCGCCCTTCTCGGTACTGCCGTAGGTCAGCGGGTCGATGTCCGCCGGCCACCAGTTCTTCGGCGGGTCCTTGAAGAAGAACGCGGAGGACAGCACCACGATCATCACGTAGCAGCCGATGAGGTCCAGTACCCGGTGATAGTTGGCCGTGTCGAACGCGTAGTTGAAGATGAAGATGAACGGCAGGGAGCCGTACGCGAATCCGCCGTTGACGAATCCGGTCTTCGCGCCACGTCGCTCGGGGAACCACTTGCCGACCATGTTGATGCAGGTCGCGTACACCAGGCCGGACCCGATGCCGCCGATGACACCGAAGCCGAGGATCGCCAGGAGCACATTGCTCAGGTGCGAGAGGGCGAGGAAGCCGAGCAGGCACATGACCGACCCCGTGTACATGGCCTTGCGGGCGGTCAGGATTCCCTTCTCCCGCAGCCAGCCGGCGGGGAAGGCTATGCCGGCCTGGAAGAAGACCCAGACGCTCAGGATCCAGAAGGTGTTGCTCTGCGTCCAGCCGTGGGCGTGGGACAAGGTGTCCTCGGCCGAGCCGTACGCGTACTCGAAGACACTGATCGCCATCATGGCGAGCCATGGCAGATACACCATGAACTTGCGTGAGTGGCCCAGGATGTCCCGGTCCGTCTCGCCGATCCGGTAGACACGGCCCCGGGGGTCGGTGACTTCACGGTACGCGCGGTGCGAGGCGTCGGGGTCGTCCGACGCTTCCTTCGCGGCGATGGGTTCCGCCGTCATTACGCCATCTCCTCGCCAAGCGGGTGCGGGTTGGGAACGATGCTGCGGGCCTGCGGGCGGCCCGGAGACTTCAGGAACAGCGCCAGCACGGCGGAGGCCAGGCCGACGGACCCGGCGAGCACGAAGGCGCCGTGGTAGTCCCACGCGTCGACGACGATCGCGCCCATACCGGAGCCCAGGAGGCCGGAGATCAGCTTCGAGCTGTAGACCATTCCGTAGTTGGAGGCGTTGTGGTTCTCGCCGAAGTAGTCCGCCGTCATGGCCGCGAACAGCGGGAAGATCGCCCCGCCGCCGAAACCGGAGACCATGGAGCAGAACAGGAAGAACGGCATGCTGCCCATCTGGCCGGAGACCAGCACACCGAACTGGGCGGAGCCCAGCACGAGACAGACGATGATCAGTGTGTGGCGGCGGCCGACGCGGTCGGATATCCAGCCGATGACGCCGCGTCCGGTGCCGTTCACGATGGCCTTCAGGGACATCGCCGTGGCCACGATCCCGCCGGCGAAGCCCATGTCCTTGCCGAACGGCACCTGGAAGGCGATGCCGAAGATATTGATCCCGGCCGTGCACAGCAGACAGAACCACATCATCCAGAGCACGGGGGTACGAGCGGCCTCCTTGGGGGTGTACTGCTTCACCGCCGGCGGGTTCTTCTCCAGCGCCCGCCGGATCTTCGGGTCGTCCGACGCCTTCAGGGGGTCCACGTTCGCGGGCCACCAGCCCTTCGGCGGGTCCTTGAAGAACCAGCCGGCGACGGCGACGACGGAGCAGCACAGCAGGCCGACCGCCACCAGGACGCCCTTGTAGTTGCTCAGGTCCATGTACGAGGTGAACAGGAAGACGAAGGGCACGGATCCGTAGGCGAAACCGCCGTTGACGAAGCCCGTCTTGCCGCCCTTGCGTTCCGGATACCACTTGCCGACCATGTTGACGCAGGTCGCGTAGACGAGACCGGCGCCGATGCCGCTGCACATGCCGAAGCCGAGATAGGCGACGATCACATGCGGCGCGAGGGCCAGTGACAGATAGCCCAGCAGGGTGCCCAGCGCACCCAGCAGCATCGCCGTACGGGCGGGGAGGCGGCCGCTCTCCCGCAGTTGCCCGGCCGGGAAGGCCACGGCCGCCTGGAAGAACACCCAGACGCCCATCAGCCAGAAGATGTGTCCGCTGCTCCACAGGTGAGCCTCGTGGAGTGTGTCCTCCGCCGACGTGAACGCGTACTCGGCGGAGCTGATGCCCAGCATTCCTGCCCAGGGCAGGAAGACCATCCATTTGCGTTTGCGGCCCATGATGTCGACATCGGACTCGCCGACGCGATACACACGGCCGTTGTGGTCCGTCACCTCTTGATAGGGGACGGATGTGGAGACATCGGTGGTTGTCATATAGCTCAAGCACCCCTTGCGTCGAAAGATCTGGTCAGCGCCCCCTGCCAAATGCCTTTCGTGCGCTCACGGGTCCCGGGGGTGGCCGACGCGCACCGTCGGCCGCCCCCGCGCACACTCATGTCATGAACGCTCCCCCCAACAGCCCTGCCGCGCGGGCCCAGCGGTACTTCGCGCCGAGTACGGCCACCGGCTTCTCGGTCGTGTACGGGTAGGCGACGGCCCCCCGCGCCCTGGACGCCCGGACCTCGGCCGCCACGTCAGATCACCCCGCTCGACTTGAGGAGGCGGAGTTCCTCGTCCCCGAGGCCGAGCTCGCCGATGTAGACCTCTTCGTTGTGCTCGCCGAGCAGCGGCGAACTGGTCACGTCCACGGGGGAGTCGGAGAGCTTCAGCGGGCTGCCCACGGTCACGAACTCGCCCCGCTCGGGATGCGCCACCTTCACGACCATCTCGTTGGCGACCAGCGACTCGTCCTCGATGATCTCCTTGGTGGACAGGATCGGGCCGCACGGAATGTTGTGGGAGTTGAGCTGCTCCAGCACCTGCCACTTGGGGAGGGTGGCCGACCACTCCTCGATGAGCTGGAACATCTTCTCCAGCTTGGGCAGCCGGGCTTCCGGGGTGGCCCACTCGGGGTCGTCGGCCAGCTCGGGCCGGCCGATGAGTTCGCTGAGGGGCTTCCAGCCGACGGGCTGCACGATGACGTAGACGTAGTCGTTCGGTCCGCCGGGTGCGCACCTGATCGCCCAGCCGGGCTGACCGCCGCCGGAGGCGTTCCCGGACCTGGGAACCTCGTCGCCGAAGTCCTCGTTGGGATATTCGGCGAGAGGGCCATGTGCCAGTCGCTGCTGATCGCGCAGCTTCACCCGGCAGAGGTTGAGCACGGCATGCTGCATGGCCACGTTGACCCGCTGACCACGCCCGGTGTTCTCCCGCTGGAACAGCGCCGCGAGAATCCCCGCCACGGCGTGAATGCCCGTGCCCGAGTCACCGATCTGGGCTCCCGTCGCCAGCGGTGGCCCGTCCTCGAAGCCGGTGGTCGACATCGACCCGCCCATGGCCTGCGCGACGACCTCGTACGCCTTGAAGTCGGTGTACGGGCCTTCGCCGAATCCCTTGATGGAGGCGTAGACGATACGTGGATTGATCTCGCGGATGCGGTCCCAGGTGAACCCCATGCGGTCGACCGCGCCCGGCCCGAAGTTCTCGACCATGACGTCGGAGCGGCGGATCAGCTCGGTGAGGATCTGCTTGCCGCGTTCGGTCTTGGTGTTGAGGGTGATGCTCCGCTTGTTGCTGTTGAGCATCGTGAAGTAGAGGGAGTCGACGCCCGGGATGTCGCGCAGTTGGGTGCGCGTGATGTCACCCGTCGGCGCCTCCAGCTTGATGACGTCCGCGCCGAGCCAGGCGAGGAGTTGGGTCGCCGAGGGACCGGACTGGACGTGTGTCATGTCGAGGACGCGGATGCCTTCGAGAGCCTTGGTCGTCACAGGTCACCTCACTTGTCCGTTGCTTCGAGCCACCCTGGCGTCGCCACTCCCGGGCCACGTCCGGCACATTGCATACAGTCGACGGATACTGTATGAAGATTGTTATCCCGCATCCGATGGGTGATGTCCAGGGGTCGTGCAGCACTTTTAAGACAGGAGCCGAATCATGGACCTGTACGAGCATCAGGCGCGGGGACTCTTCGAAGAACACGGCATCGTGGTGCCGCGGGCCGAGGTCACGGACTCGCCCAAGGAGGCGCGGGAGATCGCCCGCAGGCTTGGGGGACGCGTCGTCGTGAAAGCCCAGGTCAAGACGGGTGGGCGCGGCAAGGCGGGCGGCGTGAGGCTCGCCGCGGACCCGGCCGCCGCCGAGCTCACGGCACGGCAGATCCTCGGCATGGACATCAAGGGCCACACGGTCCGCAAGGTGATGCTGGCTCAGCCCGTCGACATCGACAGCGAGTTCTACGTCTCGTACGTCCTCGACCGCGCCGCCGGACGCTTCCTCGCGATCGCCTCGGCCGAGGGCGGCATGGACATCGAGGCGGTGGCCGCGACGCGGCCGGAGGCGGTGGCACGCGTTCACATCGACCCGGCGCAGGGCGTCACCTCGGCGAAGGCGACCGAGATCGCCGAGGCGGCCGGGCTGCCGCCGCAGACCGTCGACGTCCTGGTGCGGCTCTGGGAGGTACTGACGCGCGAGGACGCCGTCCTCGTCGAGGTCAACCCGCTCGTCCGCACCGCCCAGGGGCAGATCCTCGCCCTGGACGGCAAGGTCACCCTTGACGACAACGCCCGCTTCCGCCAGGCACGTTGGGGTGAACAGGATGCCGCGCACGACGACCCGCTGGAGGCGGAGGCCGCCACCAAGGGCCTCAACTACGTCAAGCTGGACGGCGAGGTCGGCATCATCGGAAACGGCGCGGGCCTGGTCATGTCGACGCTCGACGTGGTCGCCGGCTGCGGCGCCCGGCCCGCCAACTTCCTCGACATCGGCGGCGGCGCCTCGGCCCAGATCATGGCCGACGGTCTCTCGGTCATCCTCTCCGACCCGGCCGTGAAGTCGGTCTTCGTCAACGTCTTCGGCGGCATCACCGCCTGCGACGCCGTCGCCGACGGCATCGTGCAGGCCCTGGAGACCGTGCGGCTGACCAAACCGCTGGTGGTCCGCCTCGACGGCAACAACGCCGTGCGCGGCCGCGCCGTCCTCGACGACCGCGCGCACCCTCTCGTCCAGCAGGCCACCACCATGGACGACGCCGCCCGCCGCGCCGCCCAACTCGCCAACACCAGCTGAAGGAGCGGGACATGGCCATCTTTCTCACCAAGAAGTCCAAGGTCCTCGTCCAGGGCATGACCGGCGGCGAGGGCATGAAGCACACCCGGCGCATGCTGGCGGCCGGCACGGACGTCGTCGGCGGCGTCAACCCACGCAAGGCGGGCCAGAGCGTCGCCTTCGACGTCCCCCAGAGCCTGAACGGCCTGGGAGGTGCCCCCATCGCCGTGCCCGTCTTCGGATCGGTGCGCGAAGGCATGGCGGCGACCGGCGCGGACGTGAGCGTCGTCTTCGTGCCACCCGCCTTCGCCGGAGCGGCCGTGATGGAGGCCGCCGACGCGGGCATCGAACTCGCCGTCGTCATCACCGAGGGCATACCCGTCCACGACTCCGTCGCCTTCCACGCGTACGCCGCCTCGAAGGGCACCCGGATCATCGGCCCCAACTGCCCGGGCCTGATCACCCCGGGCCAGTCGAACGCGGGCATCATCCCCGCCGACATCGCCAAGCCGGGACGTATCGGCCTGGTGTCCAAGTCCGGCACGCTCACCTACCAACTCATGTACGAACTTCGCGACATCGGCTTCTCGACCTGCGTAGGCATCGGCGGTGACCCCGTCGTCGGCACCACCCACATCGACTGCCTGGCGTCCTTCCAGGACGACCCCGACACCGAACTGATCGTTCTCATCGGGGAGATCGGCGGCGACGCCGAGGAGCGGGCGGCCGCATTCATCCGTGACCACGTCACCAAGCCCGTCGTCGGCTACATCGCCGGATTCACCGCGCCCGAGGGCAAGACCATGGGGCACGCGGGCGCCATCGTCTCCGGCTTGTCGGGCACCGCCCAGGCCAAGCAGAAGGCCCTGGAGGCGGTCGGGGTGCGCGTGGGCGGCACACCGAGCGAGACGGCGCGGCTGGTGCTGGACCGGCTGGGAACGGAGCGTGACGTCACTCATAGTTGACGTGAGGTGACTGCCGGAATCAACGCGGCCTCACTACCTTCCCCCTTACGTACGCGACGCGACCACTGCTCGCGCGGGCCCGCGCATCTGCGGTTCGGCAGCTGCCAGGCCCCCCGCCCCCGACTGTGCACCGAGAGCGGAGACACCCAATGACCAACACCCTCAACCCCGCCACCCTCGTCGTGAAGTCCGGCACTTCCTGGACCGACGCCTGGCAGCGATGCCTCACCGTCGCCCCCGAGGCGTTCCGGGACGACCGTGTCCTCAACCTCTGGGGCGCCGCCTGGCAGGCGGACGGCCGGGCGCTGCCCGCCACCAGCCCCGTCGACGGCAGCCCCATCGCCGGCCCGCCGCGGCTGGACGGCGCCACCGCCCAGCAGGCCGTGCGCGCCTCGCTCGACCAGCACCGCGCCTGGCGCCATGTGCCGCTCGCGGAACGCCGTTCCCGCGTGGCGGCGACCCTCGACGCCCTCACCGAGCACCGCGAACTGCTCGCCCTCCTTCTGGTCTGGGAGATCGGCAAGCCCTGGCGGCTCGCGCAGGCCGACGTGGACCGGGCCATCGACGGCGTGCGCTGGTACGTCGACGGCATCGAGTCCATGGTGGACGGCCGGGCTCCGCTCGACGGACCCGTGTCCAACATCGCGAGCTGGAACTACCCGATGAGCGTGCTCGTTCACGCCATGCTGGTCCAGGCATTGGCAGGCAACGCGGTCATCGCCAAGACTCCGACCGACGGCGGTGTCGCCTGCCTCACCCTGGCCGCCGCGCTCGCCGCGCGCGAAGGGATCCCCGTCACCCTCGTCAGCGGCAGCGGCCGCGAGCTCTCGGAGGCGCTCGTCCGCGCCCCCGAGATCGGCTGCGTCTCCTTCGTCGGCGGCCGGGACACGGGCGCCGCGGTGGCCACCGCCGTCGCCGACCTCGGCAAGCGGCATGTACTCGAACAGGAGGGACTCAACACCTGGGGCATCTGGAACTACACGGACTGGGACGCGCTGACGGCGGTCGTCCCCAAGCTCTTCGACTACGGCAAGCAGCGCTGCACGGCCTACCCGCGCTTCGTCGTCCAGCGTGCGCTGTTCGACGAGTTCCTCGCCGCGTACCTGCCGGCCGTCCGCACCCTGCGGGTCGGTCACCCGCTCGCGGTCGAGCACCCCGACGACCCGTACCCCGTGCTGGACTTCGGCCCTGTCATCAACGCGGCCAAGGCCAAGGAGCTGCACGACCAGGTCGCCGAGGCCATCGACCGGGGCGCCGTCCCGCTGCACCGCGGCAAGCTGTCCGACGCACGCTTCCTGCCCGGCCAGGACACGGCGGCGTACGTCCAGCCCGTCACGCTCCTCAATCCGCCGCCGTCCTCACCGCTGCACCACGCGGAGCCCTTCGGCCCGGTCGACACCATCGTCCTGGTCGACACCGAGGCCGAGCTGCTCGCCGCGATGAACGCGTCGAACGGCGCGCTCGTCGCCACGCTGTCCACGGACGACGAGTCGACGTACGGCCGGCTCGCCCCGCAGATCCGCGCGTTCAAGGTCGGCCACGGCAAGCCCCGCTCCCGCGGTGACCGCGACGAACTCTTCGGCGGCTTCGGGGCGTCGTGGAGCGGTGCGTTCGTCGGTGGGGAACTGCTGGTGCGCGCGGTGACACAGGGGCCGGCGGGGGAGCGGCTGCCCGGCAACTTCCCGGACTATCACCTCATGCCGTGAGGTGAGGGCGGGCGGCGTCCATGACGGGGCGCCGCCCGCCCCCGGCTGGTCAGGGAGTGACCGTGTAGGTCTGCACGTCGAAGGTCTGCCCCAGCGAGTCGGTGGGCGCGACCGTCACCGAGGTGCCGTCCACCGTGACCTTCAGGAAGTGGTAGACCTGCGCGTCGTCCGTGGGAGCGGTCGCCGCGCCGCAGGCCGAGCCGCGGTTACGGCTGTACGACCAGCCGATCGCGTACGCGTCGGTCGCCGAGCAGCCGTTCTCGCCCACGGAGTGCACATCGGCGCCGCCGCCTCCCGTGACATACGAGACGATCCGTCCCGCGCCGGCGCTGTTGCGCTGGTACAGATGCGAGTGGCCGTTGAAGACGAGGTCGACACCGCCGCCCAGCAACGTCTGCTCCACGTCCGCGAGGAAGGTGTCGCTCGGCTCGCTCGCGCTGTCGGAGCGCAGCGGGAAGTGGAAGAACGCGAACTTCGGCCCGGTCGGATGCGCGGCGAGGTCGGCCTTCAGCCACGCGTACTCGGCGGACCCGCTCTGCCAGTGGGCGTGCGCGTCCTGCTCGTAGATCGCGCAGTGCGAACCGCACGAACCACCCGTCGCCGAACCGGTGTTGGAGTTGCCCCACGCCGTGTCGAGGACGTAGAAGCGGACACCGCCGGTCGTGAACGCGTAGTACGTCGTCGGATAGCTGATCGCGTTCGAGCCGAGGTACGACGGGTAGTCGACCATCCCGAACACGCCGCCCGACGCGGCCGTCAGCGCCGGCTGCCTCCACACGGACAGATAGGTGGCCGTCATGCTGTGGTTGCCGACCGTGCCGATGAGCGGGATACGCATGCCGGGCTGGGCCCAATAGGACGGCCCGAACCACGAACTCACGTCGGGGCCGGTCTGGTTGAGGTCGCCGTACTGCGTCTGAGAGGTACCGGGATGGGTGTTGTCGCCGGTCTGCAGGACGAAGCGCGCGCCGCTCGACCCGATCCGGCTCATCACGTTCGACTGGTTCACGTTCACCGAGCCGTCGTCGACACCGCTGTTCGTGGTCTCACCGGTGTCTCCGAGCACCGCGAAGGTGAAGGGCGCGGTCGAGGACGCGGAGTCGGGGGTGGTGAAGCCCGGGGTGGCCAGGGTGCCGAGGAGATCCGTGCCCGAGGCGGTGTAGACGCGGTAGCAGAAGCCGGTGCTCGCGCTCAGCCCCGTCAGCGTCACCGAGTTCGCGTACTCGCGGGTCGACCCGACGGTGATCGGACTGCCCAGAGACGCCGAAGTCGCCGTCTGGGCCGCGCAGTCGCCGAGCGGTCCATAGCGGACGGAACCCCGACTCTGCGTCGTGGTCGCCCAGTTGACCTGAACGGAGGTCGTCGTGGCGTCCGACAGGTACGGCGCCCGCGTCAACTGCGCGTCGGCACCCGGGAGATCGGCGTGCGCGGGAGCCGTGAACGACAGCGCCGCGCCCACCCCCAGCACGAGGGCGAGCGCGGCGAGACGCGCCTTTCTGCTCAGCGAGCCGCGCGGCGAACCGGCCGTCGAACCGACCGGCGAACCGCTCAGCGAAGATCTGCTCATGTTCTTCTTTCCTTTCTCGTTCTGACACTCCGCAGCCGGGCGAGCCCCGCCACCGCGCCCACCAGCAGCGCGGCGCATCCGGCGATGCGCAGCAACCCCGGCCAGTAGCCGAGGCGTTGGTGCCGGACGCCCCCCGAGGAAGCGGGCGGAACCGACGGCGAGGCGGAGGCAGGCACACCGCGCAGCCGGCGCAGCCCGTCGAGGGCCTGCGTGCCGTGCTCCACCGACGGCTCCACATGCGAGTTCTCACTGAACTCGTTCCAGCTGATCAACCCGAGCACATCCGGGCCCGAGGTCTCGGCGGCCGCGTACTCGACCCGCAGCGTCCGCCCCCCGTCGCGCGGCACCGACTTGGTGCCGCCCACCTTCCGCGCGTCGAAACCGGGCGCGAACGGCGCCATCCAGTAGCCGCCCGCCCCGTGCACGGCCTCGGCCATGGCGCGCAGCTTCGTCTCATGGCGGTCATTGGTGTCGGGGTTCACCGACGACCAGTAATACGCGTCCCCGTCGGTGACCCGCGCCAGCCTGCGGCAGCCCTCCGGGTTCTTCTCGGTGCCGAGGACGGTCAGCCGCGACCGCACGGGCCCGGTGATCCGCGCGATGTCCGTCGTCGCGTACTCCCAGGTCCCGCTGAACACGGTGAGCGGCTTGCCGCCGAGGCGGAAAAAGGCAGGATCCCGCGCGTAACGGTCGCGCAGCAGCCGGAAATCGGCGGCGACGCGGGCCGTCGCCAGCGGGCGGCGGTGGAAGTCGAGGCCCTGGTAGATCACCGCGACCTTGAAGTCCTGCGCCCGGGCCTCGGTCAACAGCAGCTCCAGCCGGCGGTTGTTGACGGCAGTGGATTTCCAGCTCACCACGAAACCGTCGATTCCGGCCGACCGCGCCCATGCGATATGCGTACGGATCACGGAGGCGTCGTCGCTCGAATACCGGCCCAGGCGTGGGTAGTCGGTCTTCGCCCGCTGCCAGGACGAGCGCTCGAACCACTGGTAGTAGTACGCGAGAAGCGGCGCCCGGCCCCCGCGCACCGCCGAGGCCGGGGCGGGCGCCGGCAGCAGCCCGGCCACCACCAGGGCCAGGACCACCACCAGCGCCGCTCGTCTCACACCCCACCCCGCCTTCTGCGCAGCCTCCGCCCCGCGAGGAGCAGTCCGAGCGTCACCGTTGCCAACACCCCTGCGGCCAGGGCGAGATCGGCCCGGCTGACCACCCGTACCTGTACCGACTGCGTCCGTGAGAGCCGGATCTGCTGCTCGGCCCGCAGCCCGTTGCCGCCGGTGACCTCCACCTCGTACCGCCCGTGCGGCAGATTCCGCAGCGTGGCCGTCCGGTCGTCGCCGAACGGCACGGCGCGTACGGATCCGTCGGGCAGCGTCACCCGCGCCGTGCTCCCGGCCTCCGAACCGAACACGGCGTCTCGTGCCGAGACGGTCAGATCGTGGAACGGCGTCGTCAAGGTCACCTCACGCTCCTCGGCGGGCCGGAACCGCTGCCGCCCGGCGTCCACGGTGTTCGCGCCGTACGCGGTGGCCGACAGCAGCACATATCCGACCCTGCGCGAGGTGAGCACGCTCTTGCGGTACACGGGCCGTAGCCCGTCGAGCCAGACCGGGCGCCCCACCGGCAGCCGCTGTGTGCGCCCCGTGTCACTGCGTACGGTCACCATCGGCACCAGCGCCCGAGGCACCGCCTTCCCGTCCTGGTCGACGCAGCGCAGCGTCACCCGGTAGCGCGCGGTGAACGCCGCCGTCACCGTGTAGTCCGCCCGCAGCGGCAGACCCTCCACCGTGCGCCGGAACGCCTGGTCGGGGTCCCGCTGCCCGGCCCACCGCGCGAACCTGAACTCCTCGTCAGCAGAGCCCAGTTCACCGTCGTCGACCGCTAGTGTGTGGCCGTCGAAGTCGTGCGTGCCCGTGAAGCGAACCGTGCCGTCCGTCCCCGTCACGCCCGTCCGGCCGTCGAACACGAAGCGCACTCCGGCCAGTTGCGGTGCCGTGCGTACGGTGATGGTGACCGGGCCCGCCGCGAACGCGGGCGTCGGCAGCAGACAGCAGCCCAGGACGACCACGGCCAGCGTCAACCACCTCATGATGTACGCCAATTGGGCCGCACCGCCCCCCACAGCAGCAGCGCCACCAGGGCCGAGGCTCCGCCGTACACCGCGTACACGGGTGTGGGCGAGGGCCGGTGGGCCACGGGCAGGGCGGCCTCCCGCGCGTCGTCGGGGATGAGTTCGGCCTGGCGCGGCGGCGACCGGAAGTCGAAGGCTGCGGCCAGGCTGCGCACTTCGGAGGTCCGCCCGCCGAGCTTCCGCAGCCCCCAGTTCTCCTCCACGAACCGCAGGGCGCTCGCCGCCTCGTACTGGCCGTGCTGCACCTGGCCGCGCGCCGTGTACGGGCTGACCAGCAGCGCGGGCACCCGCAGCCCGCGTCCGGCCGGCGGCTTCACATGGTCGTACCAGCCGCCGGATCCGTCGTACGACCACAACAGGGCTGAGGAGCTCCAGTACTGACTGACCATCAACTGGGAGGTCAGCTCGCGCACCAGCCGCTGCCCGGCGGGGATCGACCGCGCGGACCGCTCGCCCGCGCCCGACGATGCGATGTACGCGACCGCGGGCAGCGTTCCGCGCTCCAGGTCCCGGTAGTACTCGCTGAGATCGGCGATGTGGGAGTTGAGTTTCGGGTCGTCGACGAAACGCGGGACGTCGAGGAGGGGCACGCGCACCGTCTGCGTGGCCGGGTCGGTGGGGGAGGTGGTGCGGTAGGTCTTCTTCGGGTCGTAGTTCTGGACGTAGAACTTCCAGCTGACGCCGGCTTCTTCGAGCCGGTCGAAGACGGTCGCCCCGCTGAGATCGGGGCCGCCGGTCACCCACTGGGCGCGGTTGGCGCGGGTGCCGTCGAGCGAGGACGCGAAGTAGTGGTCGAAGAGTTCGTAGCGGTCCGCCGCGTTCCAGTAGAAGGGCAGGTCCCGGCGGTCGTAGTGGCCCATCGCCACCCGCCCGTCCCGGCCCTGCCGCTCGAAGGCGGCGACGAAGGAGTCCATCCGTCCCCCGTTGTACTGCTGTTGGACCAGACGGGGCCCGGCGCCGGGCGACACGGGTGTCGCGTCGTGCAGCGGATAAGGCGCCACCAGACCGTCGCCCGGATGCTTCGGATCGACCGCCTGACGGGCTCGCGCGGGCAGCCCCTCGGCTCCCGGATACGTGCCGAAGTAGTGGTCGAAGGTGCGGTCGCCCTGCATGAGGTAGACGAAGTGCTCAATCGGCGTACGGGTGGACGGAGTTGACGCCGAACCCGTCCCGGTCCCGGATGCCGACGCCGTGCCGCTTCCCGTGAGGAGCAGCAGGAGCATCGCGGCGAACACCGCCCCGATCCGGGGGATCATGACACCCTCACCCGGTAGACGATCACGACCCGCACCCCGTCCGTGTTCCGCGCGGTGAACACCGCGTCCCCGTGGTAACGCCCCACCAGGTCCTGGAACTTGGCGGTGAAGAAGGGGGTACGCCGGGCGGTGTACGCGTCCCACACCAGGTACTGGAAGCGGCCGTCCCGCAGGGCGCGGTCCGGGTTCTCGACGGCCCGGTAGCTGGGGTTGCGGCGCGCCGGATCGGGCGAGACGGACAGGGCGGAGACGGGCCGCAGCCCGTAGTACTGCACCACGTTCGCCATCGAAGGGCCGATGGCCAGCAGCCGCGCACCCTCCGGCGCGTTCGTCCGCACCCACAGTCCCGCCTCGCGCCCGCCCGGCAGCCCGCCGGTCCCGGCCAGGAACCGGGCGCCGGTCTGCGGCGCGGTCCGCAGCCAGGACGGAACGGCGAGCGAGACGACGACCAGACAGACGGCGGCAACGGCGGCGACGCGCTGGGCGCGCACCACGCGCGGGAACGAGGTGAGCGTGCGCCCTGCCAGCACCGCGAAGACGGGCGCGGCGGGCAGCAGATACTGGAAGCCCTTCACCGGCCAGACCGTGAAGAACAGCGCGGGCACGGCCACCCAGCACACCAGCAGCCGCTCCCGCCAGGTGTTCTCCCGCCGTAGCCACACCAGCCCGGCGACGGCGGCGACGACCACCAACGGGCCCACCGCCCAGGGGACTTCGCGCGCATAGAAGTAGTAGGGGTGGTTGGCGCGGCGGAACATCTGCCACAGCAGATAGTTTCCGCCCGCCTTCGAGTGCCCGGACAGCGCCTGCGACAGCGGATGCGCCACCGCCACCACCGCGATCGCCGCCAGTGCGGGCAGCAGATGCCGCCAGCGGGTCCGCACGGCCGGGGTGAGCGCGAAGAAGGCGTAGAGCGAACCGAGGAAGACGATCGACGTCTCCTTGGCGAGCACCGTGAGCCCGAGCATGCCGCCCGCGGCCAACAGCCAGCGCGGCGCGGGCGATTCGGCGTAGCGCACGACGCAGTACAGCGCACCGGTCGCGCACAGCGTCATCGGCGCGTCGAGCAGTACCTGACGGCTCACGACGACGTGGTACGGCATCACCGCGAGCAGCAGCGCGGCCACGAGCGCGGCCCGCCGCCCGTACAGCCGGCGGCCAAGACCGTACGTCATCGCGACCGTCACCACGCCGAGCAGCGCCGGGACCGCGCGCGCCGCCCAGTCGCTCTCGTGCACCCGCAGCGCCAGCGACACCAGCGACTGGAAGAGCACGGGGTGCGCCCTGAACACCGGGAAGAGCGAGCCCAGTTGGCCGTCCCCGGCGAGCGAGGCCGACGTGCCCGCGTACACCGCCTCGTCGCTGTTGAACCCGGTGTCCGTCAGCCGGTACAGGCGCAGAAACGCCGCGACGAGCAGCACCGCGGCCAGCGGTGCCGCCCGCCGCAGGGACACCCCGGCGCCGGAGGGGGCCGGCGCCGGGGTGGTGCGGGCTGCCCCCGAGGGGAGCACGGACCGTTCGGTCATGCGGCGGCGCCGGGCATGAGCCCCCAGCGAGGCCACGCGTCGACCCGCACCTGTGCGGTGTGCGGCTCCTCCTCAAGGCGCGCGGTGTCCCGCTCACCGGCCAGCAGCCGCGGGATCTCGTCCGCCCAGCCGAAGCAGTCCGACGCGAGGACCCGGGTGCGGACACCGGAGAGGAACCCGGCGAGGATCTCCCGTTCGAGGGCCCGCAGCTCGGCGTGGTCGAGGCCGCCGATACGCAGCGCGGGCGCCAGATAGCGGTACGGCGGAAAACCGTACGCGTCCTCCGTGTTGACGAGCATCCGCTCCAACGCCTCGGTGCCGTCGAGGTCGTACAAGGACGGCGTACCCCGCTCGATGACGAACAGGTCCTTCACCTCGACGCTCGACCCGAGCCGGCAGGGCACGAGCCGGTCGACGCTGTACTTCGGCGGCGGCACCAGGATCTGTGTGATCGCGTTGATGCCCATGATCGGCAGATTGAAGCGGGCCAGCATCAGCGCGATCGACCGGCCGCCCTTGGAGTGCAGCCGCGACTGGAGGTTGAGCCGGCGCCACTCCCTCTTCGTCAGATCCTCGGCGTGCACGGCACGCAGGGTGTGCGCGCTGATGGTGAGCGGCTTCGGGAAGCACACCGCCCGGCCCGTGGCGTCCACCACCGTCATGTCGTCCGACAGGAACCGCCCACCGTGCTCGCGCAGCAGCCGCAGTACGGTCGCGGTCTTGCCGGTGTCGGTGAGCGCGGACAACATCACGCCGTGGCCGTCGAGTTCGACACAGGCCGAGTGCAGCAGCATCCGCCCGCGCGAGATCAGCACGAACCGCAGCAGCGCTTCGACTACGTTCGTGTAGACGACGTGCGGGGAGCGCGCGAGCAGCGGACCGACCTCTACGGTGATCGGTGGACCCAGCCGTACACGGAAGTTGGCGCCGAACCGGCCCAGGTGCTCCTCGTAGCGCAGTGCGGCCGACTCGCCGCGGTCCTCGGTGAGCGCCGCGCGCCGCCGGGGCATGCGCCGGCCGACGTCACCGACGCGTACCGCGATGTCGACCTCCGCGTCCGGGATCCACTGGGCGCGGAAGAACTCCAGCTCGGGCAGCCGGATCTGGGATCCGATGGTGACGGTACCGGCGACGTCGTACCGATAGGGGAGGTAAACGGACCGCTTGCGGCTGGGCGCCTCGGCGGCACTCTCCGCCTCCGGATCCACCAACATCCGTACGGGATCCCGCCGTTGGACCTTCTTCTCGCCACCCCGGTAGATCATGCGATCGCTGATCACGAAGCGGAGCACGAAGAGGAGTACGAGGCTGAGGGCGTTGGCGGTGAGCACGCCCATGCCCGCGAGCACCAGCCATTGGAGCAGCGGCAGCCGGGCGACGAGCAGCAGGTTGTTCATCGCGAAGAACCGGCCCGCGCGCCCGTACCAGGTGCCCTTCCGCTGCCCCCCGCGGTACACGGCGGCATCGGTGAGGACGAAGTTCCAGGCGGTGGAGAACTGCGTGGCGAGAGCCGCGCCGACCAGGTGATGGACACCGAGCAGATCGAAGAAGAGCCACAGCGCCGCCGTGTTGACCGCGACCCCGGACAGACCTACCGCTCCGAACGCGCTCATCCGCAGAAACTGCCGCTGCCCGCCCGCCACTCCGCGGCGCAGCCGCCCGACATGCCGTACGAACGCGATCCCTTCCCGGAGCGAGGCCTTGGAGCGACCCGCCTCGCGAGGCGCGAAGGTGTACGCGACCTCGGCGACCCGGGCCGCCGGGTGCCGCACCAGGATCTCCAGCAGGATCTTGAAGCCGACGGGCCGCAGCCGGTCGGTGTCGATCACGTCCTTGCGGAAGGCGAACAGTCCGCTGAGCGGATCGCTGACGGTGGCCAGTCGACGCGGGAACGCCGCCTTGACCAGGCGCGTAGCGGTCGACGAGGTCGCCTGCCGACCGGCGCCCGCGAGCCCCTCGGACTGACCGGTACCGGCGTACCGGGTGCCGACGGCGATGTCGACGCCCTCCCGCATCGCCGTCCTGGCCAGCAGCGCGGCGGCCCCCGGCGGATGCTGCAGATCCCCGTCCATCACGAGGACCCAGTCGCCGCGCGCGACCCGGGTGCCGGCGACCACCGCACCCGACAGGCCCCCGCCGCGCAGACCTGGCGGACGGTGCAGCACGCGGACCGGGACCCGGCTGCCCGGCGCGAGGGCAGCGATCTCCTCGACCGTGCCGTCGTCGCTGTCGTCCACGAACAGGATCTCCGCGCCGAGCGGCGCGACCGCGGGCGAGAGCCGGGCCAGGAGCAGCGGAACGGTCTCCTGCTCATCGCGCGTGGGCACCAGGACGGTCAGCCGGGGCGCGGCACCATCGCCGTGTGCGCCCCCGCCGAGATCCTGGACCCCGAGATCCTGGACACCTGGATCCTCCGGATGGGCCCCCTCGCGGGCATCCGTACGGGAATTGATGACATGCGTCATGGAGTCCCCCCTGAACGCGCGCCCGTCGGCGACACAGCGCGACGGGCACCGAGTCCGCCCGAGGAAACGGGCGGAGAAGTGAGCGGTGACCCTCGCGGCGTGCGGTCTCGACGCGGCGCGGGGAGGTACAGGACGTGCCAGAGGTACGGGACGTACCTGGCTCCACGGTCAGGAGCGGAAGCCAGAGATTAGCAGCGGGCGTGCGCGGTTCGCCTGGGATTCGGCTCGTATCGGACGGTAATTAGCTTGCTGTTAACCCTAGTTGGTCCGCTGTTGCCCCTTGAGCCACTCCTCGTCCCATCTGTACCGGTCAGACGTAGGCAGATCTACGCATCGATTACATGGAGGTGAAAGTCTGCGCATTCTTCACGTGCGCCCTGCTGAAGCCACCGTTCCGCGACAACCATGACTCGCATGCCTTCCGACGAAACAGCATCCCTGCCGGAAGCCCCCACCGGTGCGCCCGGGGGTGCGCCGCCCTTCCCCGCGCGGGACCACGCGGTCACCCTGATGGACGCGATGCGCGCGGTCCTGGCCATGATCGACGACATGGAGGCCCTGAGAACCGAGAACCGTCAGCTCAAGGAGGCCCTCGAGGGCCGCGCCCTGATCGAACGCGCCAAGGGCATCCTCATGGCCCGCCGCGGCTGCGACGAGGCGACCGCCTTCCGGATGCTCGTCGCCCTCTCCCGCAAGCAGCACCGCAAGGTGCGCGCGGTGGCGGCGGACTTCGCGGAGGGGGTCGGGACGGGTGGGATGGATGTGGGCGTGCATCCCCTGACGTGAGGGCGGCCGACGGCGGAGGCGTTCGCCTCCGGGAAGGCGAGCCCCGGGTAGTCGGCCAGTCACCCATGGTGAGGCCGGAAGCGCACCCCCACCCCGCCCCGCACATCGGCTCCAGCGGCCCGGATATGCAGGTGAAAGGCACTCCGAAACCTTGGTATTGTTGTCCATGTCGCCGCGGGGAACACCCCCGGCCAGGCGGCAGACACCTAGTCCGGGTGGCGGAATGGCAGACGCGCTAGCTTGAGGTGCTAGTGCCCTTTATCGGGCGTGGGGGTTCAAGTCCCCCCTCGGACACAATCTCTGCATACGCGTATGGCGCCGACTGAGTTCCGGTCGGCGCCATACGCGTTTTCGTTGTCTATGGGCCGGGCCGGGGGAGAAAGCTTGATGGTTCAAGTGAATCTCTTTAGGGTTCCTTGAATATTCAAGTTCTGCTGGAGTGGTGCGCGGTCATCGCGCCGCCGTCACCTGAACCGTTGCGCGCTCGTTCCAGACCGCCGTGTGAAATCCCTGACGGCTCCGCGACGTTGCATCACCACAGGCAGCAGTCCGCCCCCACTTCTTCGGAGTTGAGTCATGACCGAGCGAGCCGACCGCATCATCGACGCCCTGCGCAGCGGGCACGACTACCTGACCTCCGTGGTGCGCGGAATCGCCGCCGCCGACCTCGGGCGGCCGTCCGGAGCGTCGGAGTGGGATGTGTCGCAGGTGCTCAGCCACCTCGGCAGCGGCGCGGAGATCGGCCTCGCCACTCTCGAAGGCGCGCTGAACGGCACCGGCCCGCAGGACGGCGACTTCAACAAGTCGGTCTGGGCGCGCTGGGACGCCATGTCCCCGGCCGAGAGGGCCGAGGGCTTTGTGACGGCCAACGAGACGCTGGTACGCCGCTACGAGGGCCTCGACCCGCGGACGCGCGAGGAACTGCGCATCGATCTCGGCTTCCTGCCGGTGCCCGTCGACCTCGCGACGGCGGCCGGTCTGCGACTCAGCGAGTTCGCCCACCACTCCTGGGACGTGGAGGTCGCCTTCGACCACACGGCGAGCCTGGCGCCCGCCGCGACGGAACTCCTCCTCGACCAGGTCGGCCTGCTCATAGGTTTCCTCGGCAAGACCGACGCCCTGGACGGCCGCCGGGCCGACCTCGCCGTGCGGACCACCGCTCCCGCGCGGACCTTCGGGCTCGGCCTGGGCGACACGGTCACGCTCACCGACCCGCCGGCCCAGCCCGACGCGGTGCTCACCGCCCCCGCCGAGTGGTGGCTGCGACTCACCACCGGCCGTCACGCCCCCGCGTACACCCCGAGCACCGTGACCCTCACGGGCGACAGCCTCACCCTCGACGACCTGCGGCGGGTCTTCCCCGGTTTCTGAGCCGCGCGGTACCCGACCAGTCCGGTCCGGGAAGCTCGCCCGGAGCAGAGCCGAACTCGCCCCCACAGTGGGGGCGAGCTCGGCCCGTATGCCTTCCGGGACGGAAACGTTGGTACCGTGCCGCCGCCAGCTGGAGGATCAAGGAAGGACGGCAACGTGCGGGAAGTGACGTGCCACAGCGTCAGCGAGCAGCGGATATCCCACGCCCTGGAGGACATCTGGGGGCGGGCGTTCGACCGCTGGCACGGGCTGCGTTACGACCGCCTGTCCCTGAAGTCCCTTCAGGAGATGGGCGACGAACTCCTCGACCATGTCGCCGCACGTGCCCTGGCGGACCCCACGCTCGGCGCCGCCTCCGCACGCACAGTCCTGCGTACCGCGGCCGAGTGCGCCCTCGGGGTGCTGAGCCTCGGCGCCTTCCCCGACGGCGACTTCGAGGTCCCCTTCCCTCTCGTCGACGAGAGGCTGAGCAGCGAGGACTTCGGGTTCGGGGACGCGGTGGACCTCGCGCCCAACCCGGGGACCTGGCTGGACGCGTTCGCGTTGTGCCTGATCAGTGGCGCGGTCTGGGAGCGGGACCGGGTGATGGGTCTGCTGCTGCGGGAGGACTATGCGCCCGCGATCCGCGACGGGGTGCCGTACTCGCCGCTGGAGTCGCGGTCGGATCCCGCGGGCCTCGCGGAGATGGACGCGCTGTGCGGCTACCTGACTCCGGCACGCGGGCACCTGCCCCGGGACTGGCCCACTGTGACGCTGTGCAAGCCGGACGCCGAAGAACGCCTGGCGGCGACACGGCGATTGGACGCCCTCGATGCGCTGACGCCGGATCAGCAGCTTCTCCGCGTACTCCTGGAGGACGACCAGCCGGCCTTCGAACGGGCCCTGGCCGGACGTCTCGTCCAGCACCGGGAGAGCGCGGCAGCCGATGCGGCCCCCCGGAGCCTGCTGCCGGTCGGCGCGATCGCTCTGGCCGCGCTGGCTGTCCAAGTGCACGGGTGGGAGTTGCGCATCAGGTCCGGCTATCTGCCGGAAGGCCTGCTGCGTGCCCCGGAGGGCGCTCCGCGGGTCGGCCGCGTGGGCGCCATCACACGTGACAGGGGTGGTGAACAAGCGCTTAGATAGTGAGTCTCGGCCTTGCCCGAGTCTCGACCTCGTCCGCGCCGAGCTGGAGGCCCTGTTGCTGTTCTCATCCGTCGACGACGTCTCCGCGCGACTCGCCGAGACCGGCTATCTGGCGTCGCCCGCGGTCGCCACGACCGTCTTCCTGGCCGACCGCCTCGGCAAGCCGCTCCTGGTGGAGGGCCCCGCCGGGGTCGGCAAGACGGAACTGGCCAAGGCCGTCGCGGAGGTCGCCGGAGCCCGACTGGTCCGGCTGCAGTGCTACGAAGGCGTCGACGAGTCACGGGCGTTGTACGAGTGGAACCACGCCAAGCAGCTCCTGCGCATCACCGCGGGCCGCGACGAGTCGTGGGACGAGACGCGCACGGACATCTTCAGCGAGGAGTTCCTGCTGGCGCGCCCGCTGCTCACCGCCATCCGCGGCGACGACCCCAAGGTGCTGCTCATCGACGAGACCGACAAGGCCGACGTCGAGGTGGAGGGCCTGCTGCTGGAAGTGCTCAGCGACTTCCAGGTCACCGTCCCCGAGCTCGGCACGATCGCCGCGACCAGCCGCCCCTTCGTGGTGCTCACGTCGAACGCGAGCCGGGAGCTGTCCGAGGCGCTGCGCCGACGCTGTCTCTTCCTGCACATCGGGTTCCCGGACGAGGAGCTGGAGCGTCGCATCGTACGGCTGAAGGTGCCGGGCCTCGACGAGACCCTGAACGAGTCCGTGGTGCGGGTGGTCGGGGCGCTGCGCGAGATGGATCTGCGGAAGGTTCCGTCGGTCGCCGAGACCATCGACTGGGCGCGCACGCTGCTCGCGCTCGGGGCCGACACCCTCGACGAGAGCGTCGTACGCGACAGCCTCGGCGTGATCCTCAAGCATCAGGACGACATCCTCAAGGCGGCGGCCAAGCTCGACCTGGACGCCATGTGAACGCTCCCGCGCCGGCGACGGGTGTCGCGGAGCGGCTGACAGGTCTTGTCGGCGCGCTGCGCTCGCACGGCGTCCGGATCGGCACCGGGGAAACCGTCGACGCCGCACAGACGTTGGAGGCGCTCGGCCTCGCGGACCGCGAGCGGCTGCGCGAAGGGCTGGCCGCCACGCTGCTGCACACCAGCGGACAGCGACGGGTGTTCGACCCGGTCTTCGACGTGTACTTTCCGCGCGGTGTCGGAGCGCCCGGTACCGAAGCACCCGCGGACCGGGAGGATCTGCGCGACCGGCTCGCCGCCGCGCTCGCCGCCAACGACCAGGCGATGCTGGCCCGGCTGGCGGTCGAGGCGGTGGACGGCTTCGGCGGGTACGGGGCATCGCCCGGATCGGACGGCTGGTCGTCGTACCAGACACTCGACCGGCTCCGCCCGCAGACGCTGATGGCCCGCGTGCGGGACACCGTCCGAGCCCGGGGCGACGGCACGGGGTTCACCGACCGGCTGCTGGAGGACGAGATCCGGCACCGTATCGAAGGCTTCCGGCGCCAGGTCGCCACGGAGGCGCGCCGCCGGGTCGCCGAGCGGCGCGGACGGGACCAGATCGCGCGGCGGGCGGTCGCCACGACCGCCGACCGGGTCGACTTCCTGTTCGCCGGACGGGAGCAGGTCGCCGAGCTGCGCAAGGTGGTTCAGCCGCTCGCACGCAAGCTGGCCACCCGGCTCGCCGCGCGCCGCCGCCGTGCCGCCCGCGGCACCATCGACCTGCGGCGGACCCTGCGCGGGTCGCTGTCCACGGGCGGGGTGCCGATGCGACCGGTGCTGCGCCGGCGCCGTCCCGTCCGGCCCGAACTGGTGCTGCTGTGCGATGTGTCGGGCTCGGTGTCGGGCTTCTCCGACTTCACGATGCTGCTGGTGCAGGCGCTGCACGACCAGTTCAGCAAGGTGCGGGTGTTCGCCTTCGTCAACCTGATCGACGAGGTGACCGGGCTGCTGGTGCACGGCGCCGCCGACGCGGACGGACTGAGCGCCCGCATCCGGGCCGAGGCGACCCTGACGGGCTGGCACGGCAGCAGCGACTACGGCGTCTCGTTCGGCGCCTTCGACGAGCGGTACGCCGACGCGGTGGGCCCGCGCACCACCGTGTTCATCCTCGGCGACGCCCGCACCAACATGAGCGACCCGAACCTGCCGGCCGTACGGCACCTGTCCGAGCGGGCCCGCCGCGTCTACTGGCTGAACCCCGAGCAGCGCTCGCAATGGGGCACGGGCGACTCCGCCGCGCCCGCCTACGCGGAACTCGTCGAGATGTACGAGTCCCGCAACGCCCAGCAGCTCAGCGGGCTGATCGCCCGGCTGCTGCCGGTCTGACGCCGGGCTTCGACGGAGCCGGCGGTCCGCACCTCCTCGATGCCGTGGCCGGCCACCCTCTGTGGTAGCGTCAAACGTTTGCACGGTCGTCACGGCCGACGGCTCTGCCCGTCCGGTTCCCGTTGTTCGTCGGCTGCTCATTCCTGCCGGGCCTTCCTCGGTACGTTCCCCCTGCGGAAGGCTCTTCATGAACCACCCGGACCGCCCCGACACCTCGCAGGGCGACCTCGCCCAGCCGAAGACCCTCCTGGCGTTGCCCGCGGTCACCTCCTTCGCCGACCTGGAACTGCCGGCCGAGGTGCTGCGAACGCTCACCGAGCTCGGTGTGCGCGAGCCCTTCCCGATCCAGGCGGCCACGCTGCCCAACGCCCTCGCGGGCCGAGACGTCCTGGGCCGCGGGCGCACCGGATCGGGCAAGACGCTCGCCTTCGGCCTGCCGCTGCTCGTACGGACGGCCGGGCGGCGCGCGGAGCCGAAGCAGCCCCTCGCTCTGATCCTGGTGCCCACCCGGGAGCTGGCTCAGCAGGTCACCGAGGCGCTCGCACCGTACGCCGACGCGCTCCGGCTGCGGATGGCCACGGTCGTCGGCGGTGTGTCGATCGGCCGGCAGGCCGCCGCGCTGCGCGACGGAGCCGAGATCGTCGTCGCCACCCCCGGCCGCCTGCACGACCTCATCGAGCGCAAGGCCTGCCGCCTGGGACGGGTACGGATCACCGTCCTCGACGAGGCCGACCAGATGTGTGACATGGGCTTCCTGCCGCAGGTCACCGAGGTGCTCGACCAGGTGCACCCCGACGGCCAGCGGATGCTGTTCTCGGCCACCCTGGACCGCGACGTCGACCACCTGGTCCGCAGCTACCTCCACGACCCCGTCGTCCACTCGGTCGACCCGTCCGCGGGCGCGGTCACGACGATGGACCACCATGTGCTGATCGTCCACGGCCCCGACCGGTACGCCGTCACCACGGAGATCGCCGCCCGCGACGGCCGCGTACTGCTGTTCCTGGACACCAAGCACGCCGTCGACCAGCTCACCAAACATCTCCGGGCCAGCGGAGTGCACGCCGCGGCCCTGCACAGCGGCAAGGCCCAGCCGCAGCGCACCCGGACCCTCGCCCAGTTCAAGAACGGCCAGATCACCGTTCTGGTGGCGACCAATGTCGCGGCCCGTGGCCTGCACATCGACGACCTCGATCTCGTGGTCAACGTCGACCCGCCCACCGACCCCAAGGACTACGTGCACCGTGCGGGCCGCACCGCCCGGGCCGGTGAGTCCGGCCGCGTCGTCACGCTGGTGCTGTCGGGCCAGCGCCGCGAGATGAGCCGGCTGATGTCCGAGGCCGGCATCGAGCCGACGGTCACCAAGGTGCGTTCGGGCGAGGCGGAACTGAGCCGGATCACCGGGGCCAAGGCTCCCTCCGGCACCCCGCTCGACGGGCCCGCCACACCCCGGCCCAAGAACACCAACGCCCCCTTCCGCGGCCTGGGCACCAGCAAGGACACCTCCCGCGGCACCGGCGGCAAGTCCCGCAAGTCCGGCGAGGCCCGCAAGCTCGCCGAGGCCCGCAAGGCGGCCATGGTCCGCCGCGGCGGCTGAGCGGCGCCCACCTGACACTCCCGTGTATCGCCGTCCTCGCGCTCGGTCTGCCGGTGGCGGTGGCGGCGCATGGCCGGACCGGGGTCAGAGCTGTTTGCGCGGCTGCTCGGGGTCCATCTCCGCCCCGCGCGAGGCCGGTTGAGGCGCGGTCATGTCCAGCAGGAGCAGGGCGTCGTGGTCGGGGGTGCCTGGTTCGGCGACGTAGACGCCGAGGCGTTGGCCCGGGGTGCCCTCCAGTTCCATGCTCTGGCCGGTGAGGGTGATCGTGCCGACGTGGGGATGGTGAAACGTCTTGCGCACGGGTTTGCGGCCGGTCACGTCGTAGCGTTCCCAGAGTCTGGCGAAGTCGGGGCTTTTGAGGAGCAGTTCACCGACGAGGTGGGTCAGGTCGGGGGCGTCGGGCGCGGTGCCGGCGATGGCACGCAGCCGGGAGACGCAGGTTCGGACCTGGTTGTCCCAGTCGGGGAACAGGGTGCGGGCGGTGGGGTGGAGGAAGAGGTACCGGGCCAGGTTGCGTTGCTTGGCGGGCCACTCGTCCAGACCCGCGTACAGGGCGAGACCACCGGGGTTCCAGGCGAGGAAGTCCATGCTTCGGCTGACGATGTAGGCCGGGTTCGGGCGCATCGACTCCAGCAGCAGCTTCAGATGGGGGCGCACCGTGCGGCTGGGCGCGGGAGGCGGCTCGGGTGCGTACCGGGCGGCGCGGGCGACCAGCTCGCGCAGATGGTGGTGCTCCTGGTCGTCGAGGTGCAGGGCGCGGGCGAGGGCGTCGAGGACTGAGGGGCTGGGGCGGGTCTCCTTGCCGCGTTCCAGTCGTACGTAGTAGTCGATGCTGATCCCGGCCAGGGTGGCCAGTTCCTCCCGGCGCAGCCCCGGGGTGCGACGCAGACCGGCACCGACGGTGAGGCCCACCTGCTCCGGAGTCGTCTGGGTGCGGCGGGCACGCAGGAACCGGCCGAGCTCCAGGCCGCCGCTTCCGCCGCCGGTGGTGGTGTGCTCAGATGCCATGGATTCAGTGTCACACCGCGCTGACCTGCTCGGCAGCGCGGTGGGGGGCCCTGTCATTACCCCCGAAGAGCGCGGCCTGCCACGCGGCGGGAAAAGGCGCGAAGGTGGTTTCCGGGCCAGAGTGGAACCCGCCGGAAGGCACTGGAGCGGAGAGAACCGATGCGCTACATCACCCTGCGTGACCTGGAGGTTTCCCGAATCGGTCTCGGTGCGATGGGGATGTCCCACGGTTACACCGACTCCGGGACCGACGAGGCGGAGTCCATCCGTACCCTCCACCGCGCCCTGGAGCTGGGCGTCACCTTCATCGACACCGCCGAGATCTACGGTCCGTACGTCAATGAGGAACTGCTGGGCCGTGCCCTGAAGGGGCGCCGCGACCAGGTCGTGCTGGCGACGAAGTTCGGCCTCGTCTCGCACGCGGGCGAGGGGGCGTGGACCCTGGACAGCAGCCCGGCCAACATCCGCACCGCCGTCGAAGGCTCGCTCACACGCCTCGGCACCGACCACATCGACCTGTACTACCAGCACCGCGTGGATCCGCGGGTGCCGATCGAGGAGACCGTCGGAGCGCTGGCCGAGCTGGTCGCCCAGGGCAAGATCCGCGCCATCGGCCTGTCCGAGGCCGGGCCCGACACCATTCGCCGCGCGCACGCCGTCCATCCGGTGACCGCGGTGCAGTCGGAGTACTCCCTGTGGACCCGCGACCCCGAAGCACGGGTGCTGCCGCTGCTGCGCGAGCTGCGCATCGGCTTCGTACCGTTCGCGCCCCTGGGACACGGCTTCCTCACCGGCACGATCCGCTCCACCGACGGTTTCCGGCAAGGCGACTTCCGGCACGGCAACCCGCGCTTCACCGGCGAGAACTTCCAGCGCAACCTGCGCCTCGCCGACGAGGTGCAGGCCGTCGCCGCCGAGGCCGGCGCCACCCCGGCCCAAGTGGCCCTGGCGTGGCTGCTGGCTCAGGGCGACGACATCGCCCCCATCCCCGGTACCAAGCGCGTCCACCGGGTCGAGGAGAACACCGCCGCCGACGGCATCCGGCTGACCGCCGCACAGCTCGACAGGCTGACCAGCCTCCCTCCGGCGGCCGGAGCCACCCACACGGAAGCGGGCCTGCGGATGCTCGAACGCTGACCACCCCGGCTCCCCGGCTCCTCCCACCCCGTCTCCCCGGCTCCTCCAACGCTCACCCCCCATCCCGCACAGAAGGACACCCTCATGCAGAACGTCACCCTGAACAACGGCGTCGAGATGCCGATCCTCGGATTCGGCGTCTACCAGATCCCGCCGGAGCAGACCGAGCAGGCCGTCTCCGACGCCCTCGCGGCCGGCTATCGCCTGCTCGACACGGCGGCCGCCTACCAGAACGAGGAAGCTGTCGGCCGCGCGATCAAGAACAGCGGCGTCCCGCGCGAGGAGCTGTTCGTCACCACCAAGCTGTGGATCCAGGACGCGCCCGCGCAGGAGAACACCCGGCGCGCCTTCGAGACGTCGCTGAACAAACTCGGCCTCGACCACCTCGACCTGTATCTGATGCACCAGCCCTACGGCGACGTGTACGGCCAGTGGCGAGCCATGGAGGACCTCCAGCGCGCGGGCCGCGTCAAGGCGATCGGCGTCGCCAACTTCTACCCCGACCGGCTCGTCGACCTCATCGCCAACAACGACGTCACGCCCGCGGTCAACCAGATCGAGACCCACCCGTTCTTCCAGCGCACCGCCGATCAGGAGCTCATGCGCGAGCACGGGGTCCAGATCCAGTCCTGGGGCGGGTTCGCCGAGGGCAAGAACAGTCTGTTCACCCACCCGCTGCTGAGCGAGATCGCAGAGAAGCACGCCAAGTCCGTGGCGCAGGTCGTGCTGCGCTGGCTGACCCAGCGCGGCGTCGTCGCGATCCCCAAGTCGGTCCGCGCCGAGCGCATGGCGGAGAACATCGACATCTTCGACTTCGAGCTCACCGACGACCAGATGACGGCCATCGCCACCCTGGACACCGGAACGTCCCTGTTCTTCGACCACCACGACCCGGAGATCGTCACCTGGCTCAGCAAGCGGCGCCTGGACAGCTGAGCCCGCGGGGCGCCTCGGCGCGCCCACAAGACTCGCCGGGTGTTCGGAGATGTCACAGGCCGGGTCGCTGTCTCGTCGTACGAGGTGCAGGCAATCCTCGATCAAGGAGCAGATGATGAACCTCGCACTGTGGATCGCTGCCGGACTGCTGGCCGCAGTAGCCCTGGCCGGCGGCGTCAGCAAGACATTCGTGCCCAGGGAGAAGCTGGCCGCGGCCCATGGCGGGGGATGGACCGAAGACGTCGGCGGCGGCTTCGTCAAGACCCTCGGCGTCCTCGAACTCCTGGCCGCGCTGGGCTTGGTCCTGCCCGCCGCGCTCGGCATCGCACCGGTTCTGGTGTCGGTGACCGCCGTCTGCTGGATCTTGCTGATGGCCGGCGCGATGATCACTCACGGCCGACTCGGCGAATCCAAGTTCGTGGCGCTGAACCTGATCTATCTCGCGCTTGCGGCATTCATCGCGTGGGGCCGATTCGGCCCCGAGTCCTTCACCGGCTGACCGGCGGCAACACACGGTTCCCGATGATCCAGTCCCGTCTCGTCTCGGGGGTTGAGAGTCGATTGTCGATCATGGAGGGTGAGGGTCACGCGAGTGTTCGTGGCAGGCAGGCAGGCAGGCAGGCAGGGGCGATGGCGCGGCGCCAGGGTTTCAAGGGGGAGCTGGTATGAGTAAGACCGAGGAGTTCCAGGAGCTGCGGCCGCTGTTGTTCTCGATCGCCTACCGGATCCTGGGCAGCGTGAGCGAGGCCGAGGACGCGGTCCAGGAGACCTGGCTGCGCTTCGAGGCCTCCGCGACACAGCCCAGGTCGACCAAGGCCTTTCTCTCGGCCGCGGTGACCCGGGTCTCGATCGATGTACTGCGCTCGGCCCGTGTCCGGCGGGAGGAGTACGTCGGGCCGTGGTTCCCCGAGCCGCTGCTCGCCGACCCTTATGAGGATCCGGCGCGGTCGGCGGAGCTGGCCGACTCGGTGTCGATGGCGGCCCTGTTGCTGCTGGAGCGGCTCAGCCCGCTGGAGCGTGCGGTCTTCGTCCTGCGGGAGGTGTTCGACTTCGGCTTTCCCGAGGTCGCGTCGGCGGTGGGGAGGTCGGAGGCTGCGTGCCGTCAGTTGGCGGTGCGGGCGCGGCGCCATATGGCAGCGGGCCGGCCTCGGTTCGACGCGGACCGCAAGGAGCGGGAGGAACTGGCGTCGCGGTTCTTCGACGCCCTCCGCGAAGGCGACGTCCTCGGCTTGCAGGACCTGCTCGCCGCCGATGTGTCGATGGTCGGCGACGGAGGCGGCAAGGCCCCGCAGCTGGCCAGGGCCGTCTTCGGTGCCTCGAACGTGGCCCGGCTGCTTGCCTCCGTCTTCCCTCTGTTGGCCCGGATCGACGTGACGTGCGAGCCGCACGAGGTGAACGGCCAGCCGGGCGCGATCTTCCGCGACCGGGACGGCAAGGTGATCCACACCCTGGTGCTCGATGTACTCGACGGGCAGATCCAGGCGATTCGCGCGGTGATCAACCCCGACAAGCTCGGGCACGTGGGCCCAGTAGCGGACGCCTGGGCAGTCCACCGCGACGTACAACAGGCACGCCGACCCACGGAGTAGCCGCGACAGCCGGCCGCACGGGCGTGGCGAAATCTTCTCGGCGCCCTCTGGACATCCCCCTCGTCTGCCGCAACCATGAAGGCAATTCCATACGGTATGCAATCTACACGCGGCGATGTACAAGTGAGGTGGCGATCATGACCAAGGCTCTCGAAGGTATCCGCGTCCTCGACATGACACACGTCCAGTCCGGTCCCTCGGCGACCCAACTCCTCGCCTGGCTCGGCGCGGACGTCATCAAGCTGGAGGCACCGGCCGGCGACATCACCCGCAAGCAGCTGCGGGACCTGCCCGGCGTCGACTCCCTCTACTTCACGATGCTCAACAGCAACAAGCGCAGCATCACCCTCAACACCAAGACCGAACGCGGCAAGGACATCCTCACCGAACTGATCCGCCGCTCGGATGTCATGGTCGAGAACTTCGGGCCCGGCGCCATCGACCGGATGGGCTTCACCTGGGACCGCATCCGCGAGATCAACCCCCGTATCGTCTACGCCTCCATCAAGGGCTTCGGGGAGGGCCCCTACACCGACTTCAAGGCGTACGAGGTCGTCGCGCAGGCCATGGGCGGGTCCATGGCCACCACCGGCTTCGCCGACGGACCGCCGCTGGCCACCGGGGCCCAGATCGGCGACTCCGGCACCGGCATCCACGCTGTCGCCGGCATCCTCGCGGCACTGTTCCAGCGCGAGAACACCGGGCGCGGTCAGCGCGTCAACGTGGCCATGCAGCACGCCGTGCTCAACCTCTGCCGGGTCAAGCTGCGCGATCAGCAGCGCCTCGCCCACGGCCCGCTCGCCGAGTACCCCAACGACGACTTCGGCGACGAGGTTCCCCGCTCCGGCAACGCCTCGGGCGGCGGTCAGCCCGGCTGGGCCGTGCGCTGCGCACCCGGCGGACCCAACGACTACGTCTACGTCATCGTCCAGCCCGTCGGCTGGAAACCGATCAGCGCCCTCATCGGACGGCCCGAACTCGCCGACGACCCCGACTGGGCCACCCCCGAAGCCCGCCTGCCCAAGCTCACCAAGATGTTCCAGCTCATCGAGGAATGGACTGCCACCCTCCCCAAGTGGCAGGTGCTGGAGCAGCTGAACGCCCACAACATCCCCTGCGGACCCATCCTCTCCACCCAGGAGATCATCGAGGACGCCTCCCTCGCCGCCAACGAGATCGTCGTCGAGGTCGAGCATCCCGAACGCGGCTCCTACGTCACCGTCGGCAACCCCCTCAAACTGTCCGACTCGCCGGCCGACATCACCACCTCGCCCCTCCTCGGCGAACACAACGAAGAGATCTACGTCGGCGAACTCGGCCTCGGAGACGAGGAACTCAGCCTCCTGAAGTCGAGCGGAGTGATCTGACCGACAGCCCTCGGCCGTAGTGGCCGGCCCCCGATGCCGGGCAGGGCCGCACCGGCCGGTGATACGTCGTCGTCGCAGGTCCTGCCCAGTTGATAGGCGGCGTTTATCACGTAGAAGTTGTTCTCTCTTTGACTACCTCTCATGGCCTGTCCGAAGCTGATCTCCGAGCGGCCACGGCGCTGGATCCGCCGTACGCGCGGCAGCGACAGCGGCAGAAAGGCACAGGCCAAGACCATGAGCACCATCGAAGACCCGACGGACGACCGGCTGGAAGTCACCGCGCCCAAGACCTGGGCGACCGGACTGCCCGCGGTGACGCACGCGATGCAGTACTCGCTGGGCCAGACGTCGGTCCGGCGGACGGCGCTGACGCTGCTGAACATCAACCAGACCAAGGGTTTCGACTGCCCCGGCTGCGCCTGGCCGGAGCCCGCGCCGGGGCACCGGGCGAAGAACGAGTACTGCGAGAACGGCGCCAAGCACATAAGCGACGAGGCGACCTCGCGCCGGGTCACGGCTGACTTCTTCCGTACGCATCCGATCTCGGAACTGGCGGAGAAGTCCGACTACTGGCTCAACCAGCAGGGCCGGCTGACCGAACCCATGGTCAAGCGGCCCGGGGCCGATCACTACGAGCCGGTCGGCTGGGACGAGGCGTTCGGTCTGCTCGCCGAGGAACTGCGCCGGCTCGACTCACCCGACGAGGCCCTCTTCTACACCTCGGGCCGGCTCAACAACGAGGCCGCGTTCCTTCTTCAGCTCTTCGTCCGGGCCTTCGGCACGAACAACCTGCCCGACTGCAGCAACATGTGCCATGAGTCCAGCGGCTCCGCACTTCAGGAGACGCTCGGGATCGGCAAGGGCAGCGTGAGCCTGGACGACATCCACCACTCCGACCTCATCCTCGTGGTGGGGCAGAATCCCGGGACGAATCATCCGCGGATGCTCTCCGCCCTGGAGGAGACCAAGCTCAACGGCGGTCACATCGTCGCCGTGAACCCGCTGCCCGAGGCCGGGCTCATCCGCTTCAAGCATCCCCAGAAGGCCCGCGGAATCGTCGGCCGCGGCACCGCCATAGCCGACCAGTTCCTGCAGATCCGACCCGGCGGCGACCTCGCGCTCTTCCAGGCGCTCAACCTGTTGCTGCTGGAGGCCGAGGACGCGAGGCCGGGTGCGGTGCTGGACCACGGGTTCATCGCGGCGCACACGACGGGCTTCGACGCGTTCGCCGAGCGGGCCCGCAAGGCCTCCTGGGACGACATCCTCGAAGCCACCGGACTGACCCGGGAGGAGATCGAGGCCGTGGGGGAGCGGGTCCTGCGGAGCGAGAGCATCATCGTCTGCTGGGCGATGGGACTGACGCAGCAGAAGCACGCCGTGCCCACCATCCGTGAAGTCGTCAACTTCCTCATGCTGCGCGGCAACATCGGCCGGCCCGGGGCGGGCGTCTGCCCGGTCCGCGGCCACAGCAACGTACAGGGCGACCGGACCATGGGCATCTGGGAACGGATGCCGCAGGCCTTCCTGGACGCGCTGGAGCGCGAGTTCGCGTTCACCCCACCCACCGAGCACGGCCTGGACTCGGTGAACGCCATCCGAGCCATGCGCGACGGCGAGGCCAAGGTGTTCCTCGGGGTCGCCGGCAACTTCGTACGGGCCACCCCCGACAGCGAGGTCACCGAGCGGGCGATGCGGCGGTGCCGGCTCACCGCGCACATCTCCACCAAGCTCAACCGCTCCCACACCGTCTGCGGCGACACCGCGCTGATCCTGCCCACGCTCGGCCGCAGCGACCGGGACATCCAGGCGGGCGGCGAGCAGTTCATCACCGTCGAGGACTCGATGAGCGAGGTGCACGCCTCCCGTGGCCGCCTGGACCCGGCCTCACCGCACCTGCTCAGCGAGGTGGCGATCATCTCGCGGCTGGCCCGGCGCACCCTGGGCGACAACCCCTCCATACCCTGGGAGAAGTTCGAGGCGGACTACGGCACGATCCGGGACCGGATCTCCCGGGTCGTCCCGGGCTTCGAGGACTTCAACGCCCGGGTGGACCGGCCGGGCGGCTTCCGGCTGCCCAATCCGGTGAACGAGGGGGTGTTCCCCACCCCGAGCGGCAAAGCCGTCTTCACCTGCAACGACTTCGAGATGCTGCACGCTCCCGAGGGGCATCTGCTGTTGCAGACCCTGCGCTCCCACGACCAGTGGAACACCGTTCCGTACGCCATGAACGACCGCTATCGGGGCATCCACAACGCCCGCCGGGTGGTGCTCGTGAACCCCGTCGACCTGGAGGCGCTGGGGCTCGCCGACCGCACTGAGGTGGACCTGGTGAGCGTGTGGCGTGACGGCGTGGAACGCCGTGCGGAGAAGTTCCGGGTGATCGCCTATCCGACCACCCCCGGTTCCGCCGCGGCGTACTACCCCGAGACCAACGTCCTGGTGCCGCTGGACAGCGTGGCCGACATCAGCAACACACCGACCTCGAAGGGCGTCGTGGTCCGGCTGGAACCCGCCGTCGCGGGGTGAGGCACACCGGGGGCGCGACCCGGGACACTCCCGGGCGCGCCTCTCGACTTCTGGCTACTCCATACCGTATACAGATTGATACTAAAATCCTTCTGATTTCCCGGGTGCCCGGCTCCTGCGCGGGCGTGGGGGCGGCCGTCGCGTGGGAATGCTGAGGGCGTCTTCAACCCCACTTGTCCGCGACGTGATCCATGGTCTTGTCGAATTCGACCGGAGTGAGGTAGCCCAGCATGTCGACGTCAGCTTCCCGATCCACCCTGCCCGCCGACGGCGTTCCCGGCAGCCGCACGGTCATCGACCGGCTCGTGGAGTCCAATCGCGCGTACGCCGCCGGATTCGCCGACCCGGGCATGGGCGCCCGTCCGGTTCTGCGCGTCGCCGTCGTGGCCTGCATGGACGCCCGGATCGACCTGCACGCCGCGCTCGGCCTGGAGCTGGGCGACTGTCACACCGTGCGCAACGCGGGCGGAGTCGTCACCGACGACACGATCCGCTCCCTGACGATCAGTCAACGTGCACTCGGCACCCGCAGCGTCATACTCATCCACCACACCGGCTGCGGCCTGCAGAGCCTGACCGAGGACTTCCGGCACGAGCTGGAGATGGAGGTCGGACAGCGGCCGGCCTGGGCCGTGGAAGCCTTCCGGGACGTCGACCAGGACGTACGGCAGTCGATGCAGCGCGTGCGTACGTCACCGTTCCTGCCGCACACCGATGATGTCCGCGGCTTCGTCTTCGACGTGTCGACCGGGCTCCTGCGGGAGATCGACCCGCGGTCCTGAGCGGTCGTCAGGCGCGCTCGGCCGCCGTCACCGCCGCGATCTGCCGGCAGTAGAAGTCGGTGGTGTTCCGGGTGTGCCGGCCCATGAGGTGCTCGGCGCGGTCGGGGTCGCCGTCGGCGACGGCCCGGATGATCTGCGCGTGCTCGCTCCACGCGTCCGTGCCGCGCGGTTTGGCGATGGGCATGTAGTACCAGCGCACACGCCGGTCGACCTGCGGGATCAGTTCGGCGAGCACCGCGTTGCGCGACAGATGGGTGATGTGACCGTGCAGCGCGGCGTTGGCCTCGACGATGGCGCGGGCGTCCCCGGCCGCGAGCGCGGTGAGGCCCGTCTGTTGCAGCTCCCACAGACGGGCGACGTCCTCGGCGGTGGCGTGTTCGGCCGCGCCCCGCGCGGAGTGGGTCTCCAGGACCCCCCGGACGCTGAGGAGTTGGGCGCACTCCTCGGCGGTGGGGGAGTGGACGAAGGCGCCCTGGGCGGGGCGCAGGTCGACCCACCCGGTGGTGTGCAGGCGCTGCAGGGCCTCCCGGATGGGCTGGCGGCTGACGCCGAGGTGTTCGGCGAGCTCGGCCTCGACCAGGTGCTGGCCGGGCTTGAGGGAGCCGTTGATGATCAGTTCGGTCAGGGTGTCGTAGACGGCCTGGCGCAGTGGGGCCGGCCGGTTGATCGGGCCGCGGGCTGCCACGGTGGGCGTGTCGGGCATGGGGCCTCCCCGTCGTCGGACTGCGAACGCCATGTCAATGGGTTCGGGATACAGATTTCAGTATGCAATAGCCCCTGTGATGTGTGCCGCCCGTGTCGCGAAGTCACGGAAACTGCCTTTCCCCCGCCTCTGGCGCTTCCGCACAGGAGACAACATACTGTATGCAATCTAACTCCCGATGCGTGCTGCCGAAAGCCGCTCCCGAGGAGGGGGTCACCCCGTGTCGTACCGCACCTCTCTCACCGATGTCCTGACCGGCGTCATCGCGCCCTCCGCCGAAGTCACCGCCAGAGAGGGCAAGTTCCCCCGCGGCGCGGTGACGGCCCTCGGCCACGCCGGGCTGCTGGGGCTCACCGTCTCCGCGGAATTCGGCGGCGGTGGCATGGATCTGCCGGATGCCGCCGAGGTGGTGGCACGGACCGCGCGTGTCTGCCGGGCGACCGCGGCCGTGCTCCAGTCCCACTACGCGGCGGTCGCCGTGATCGAGTCGTACGGCAGCCCCTGGCTGCGCGGTGAGATCGCCGCCGGACGCCATCTGAGCAGCCTCGCGCTGGCCGAGGACGGCAGCCCCGGCGAGCAGGGTGGGCAGGCCCAGTACTGGGCGTCGCACTCCGTCGCCGCCCGCTCCGGTGACGTGGTCGCGCTCCGCGCCCATAAACGCGAGGTGGTCGCCGCGGGGGAGGCCGACAGTTACGTCTGGTCCTCGCGGCCGCTCACCGCGGTGGACGGACTGACACTCTGGGTGGTCCCGGCGCACGCGCCCGATCTGTTCGTGCCCGCCCGGCCGGGCGGGGGCGGGCCGAACGGCAGCGCGACGTCCACCGTGTTCGCCGATCCGGTGCTGGTTCCCGCCGACGCGATGCTCGGAGGGGACGGCGGCGGGCTCGACATCGTGCTGCGTACGGTGCTGCCGTGGCTGCTCGAACTGCGGGCCGCCGCCGGGATCGAGGCCGCACATCCCGCGACCGCCGGCGCCTTCCCCGGGCCGGCTCGCCGCCCCACGGATTCGCTGGCGTCATCCTGAGACCGTGGGGAGCGGGCCCTGCCTGCTCGCCCGCTCGGTCACAGGCCCGGTCAGTCCTTGCTCGTGCCCGCCGCGATCTGCTTGCGGTAGAAGTCGGTGGTGCGTTCGGTGTGCTTGCGCATGACCTCGCCGGCGCGGTCCGCGTCGCCCTTGGCGATGGCCTTGATGAGCTGGGTGTGCTCGTTCCAGGCCTCCTTGCCGCGGGGCCGGGCGATGGGCGTGTAGTACCAGCGGACCTTCTGGCTCACCCCTGAGATCAGTTCGGCCAGCACGGCGTTGTCGGCCACGGCGGTGATGAAGGCGTGCAGGGCGGTGTTGGCCGTGACCAGGCGCTCGACGTCGCCCGCGGCGAGGGCGTCGACGCCTTCCCGCTGCAACTCCTGAAGGCGTTCGACGTCTTCGGGCTTCGCGTTCTGGGCGGCGAGCTGGGCCGAGTACGTCTCCAGTACCGAGCGGACGCCGAGCAGTTGGGCGGCCTCCTCCTCGGTGGGGGAGTGGACGAAGGCGCCCTGGGCGGGGCGCAGGTCGACCCAGCCGTCGGTCTGCAGTCGTTGCAGGGCTTCGCGCACCGGCTGGCGGCTGACGCCGAGGTGTTCGGCGAGCTCGGCCTCGACCAGGTGCTGGCCGGGCTTGAGGGAGCCGCTGACGATCAGTTCGGTCAGGGCGTCGTACACGGCCTGGCGCAGCGGCGCCGGGCGCGTGACGCGCCGGGACGCGGCGGCCGTGAGTGCCTCGCGCATGGTTGCCCCGTTCCGCCACCGGGCCCGCGGGGCCGACGGCTCTGCCAAGTGGTGGCCGCCGAGAGGGTCGCCGACGGCAGCGTCAGCATACAGGTTTTGGTATGCAAGATGGCGTGCGTCCTGGAGGGTGCGATGGGGGCGATGCCCTGGTGGGCGGGGAGTTCCGGCGGGGGTCGGGCTCTCGTGAACCCCTGCGCGGGGCCGGTTCCTGTGCGGGGCCGGTTCCGATTCCGTACGACTGACTTCTGTATACAGAAGCCTGTATGGGGTATCGTCTCAGTCTCCTGCAAGCATCGCCGGGAACCCGTGGGACGGAAGGCGGAGCGATCATGACGACCAGCGGGAGTGACGCGACGGTCGAGGACGTGGTCCGGAGAGTGGTGGCCGGACACCGCGATCAGCGCGGGGCGCTGCTGCCCGTACTGCACGCCGTGCAGGCCGAGTTGGGCCATGTGCCACAAGAGGCCATTCCGGTATTGGCCGACGAACTGAACCTCTCCCGGGCGGACGTCCACGGAGTGGTGACCTTCTACCACGACTTCCGGCGCGAGCCCGCCGGACGGACCACGGTGCGCATCTGCCGCGCCGAGGCGTGCCAGGCCCTTGGGGCGGACCGGCTGGTGGGCTACGCCCGCGAGGCCGGACTGTCGCTAGGCGAGACGACGGCGGACGGTTCGGTCACCGTCGAGCAGGTCTTCTGCCTCGGCAACTGCGCCCTCGGGCCCGCGGTCGAGGTCGACGGCCGGCTGTACGGACGTGTGGCCCCGGCCCGGCTGGGCTCGATCCTCAACGGGACGGTCTCCTCATGAACAACTCTTCGCACTCCGCGGCGACGGTCTATGTGCCCCGCGACTCGGCGGCCAGGTCCGTCGGCGCGGACGAGGTCGCCGACGCCCTGCAACGCGCCGCCGATCGCGGAGACTTCGCCATCGACGTCGTACGCAATGGATCGCGCGGCATGCTGTGGCTGGAGCCCTTCGTCGAGGTGGCGACCCCGCAGGGCCGCGTCGGCTACGGGCCGGTGCGCCCCGAGGACGTGGACGACCTGCTGGCCGCTGGCCTGCTCGACGGCGCGGACCATCCGCTGCGCCTGGGCGTGGTGGACGAACTGCCCTGGATGGCCGGCCAGAACCGCGTCACCTTCGCCAGGGTCGGGGTCACCGACCCGCTGTCGACCGACGACTACCTGGAGCACGGCGGACTGGTGGGGCTGCGCGCGGCGCTGGACCTCGCCCCCGCGGACGTGGTCGCGGAGGTCACCGCGTCCGGGCTGCGGGGCCGGGGCGGCGCGGGATTCCCGGCCGGCATCAAGTGGAAGACCGTGCTGGAGTGCGCCGACGCCCTGAAGTTCGTCTGCTGCAACGCCGACGAGGGCGACAGCGGGACCTTCGCCGACCGCATGGTCATGGAAGGCGACCCCTTCCTGCTCATCGAGGGCATGACGATCGCCGCGCACGCGGTCGGCGCGAGCGAGGGCTACCTCTACATCCGCTCGGAGTACCCCGACGCGGTGGCCACGATGCGCGCGGCCATCGACATCGCGCGCGGGCACGGATGGCTCGGGAAGGGCATCCTCGGCTCAACGCTCGACTTCGACCTGCACGTACGTGTCGGCGCAGGCGCGTACATCTGCGGCGAGGAGACCTCCATGCTGGAGAGCCTGGAGGGCAAACGGGGCACGGTCCGCGCGAAGCCGCCGATCCCGGCGATCGAGGGCCTGTTCGGCAAACCGACCGTCGTGAACAACGTCCTCACCCTGGCCACCGTCCCCCTCGTCCTCGCGGACGGGGCGAAGGCGTACCAGGACCTCGGCGTCGGGCGCTCCCGCGGCACCCAGGTGTTCCAGCTCGGCGGCAACATCGCGCACGGCGGCATCGTGGAGACCGCGTTCGGCATCACCCTGCGCGAACTGGTCGAGGACTACGGCGGCGGCACGTTCTCCGGGCGCCCGGTGCGCACGGTGCAGGTCGGCGGGCCGCTCGGCGCCTATCTGCCGACGTCGATGTTCGACCTGCCCATGGACTACGAGGCTTTCGCGGCCGCCGGCGCGATGGTCGGCCACGGCGGCATCGTCGTCTTCGACGACACCGTCGACATGGCCGCCCAGGCGCGCTTCGCGATGGAGTTCTGCGCCGAGGAGTCCTGCGGCAAGTGCACTCCGTGCCGGGTCGGTTCCGTACGCGGCGTCGAGGTCATCGACAAGATCGTGGCCGGCACGCACCGGGACGAGAATCTGGCCCTGCTCGAAGATCTGTGCGACCTGATGACCGATGGCTCGCTGTGCGCGATGGGCGGGCTGACACCGATGCCCGTACGCAGCGCCCTCGCTCACTTCCCCGACGACTTCCTCGGCGGCCGTCGAAGCCTGGAGATCCAACCCGTACAAGCGACTGGCGTGAGGACGGAGGGCACGGCATGACACTCCTCAAGGAACCCGACTTCGGAACCCCGGAAAGGCCCGGCCCGGCGACGGTGTCGGTGGAGGTGGACGGCCTGCCGGTGACCGTCCCGGAGGGCACGTCGGTGATGCGCGCCGCCGCGCAGGCCGGCGTCGAGATACCCAAGCTGTGCGCCACCGACAGCCTTGAGGCGTTCGGCTCGTGCCGGCTGTGCGTGGTGGAGATCGACGGCCGGCGGGGCACCCCGGCGTCCTGCACGACACCGTGCGCCGACGGGATGCGGGTGAGCACACAGACGCCGAAGGTGGAGAAGCTCCGCCAGGGCGTCATGGAGCTCTACATCTCCGACCATCCGCTGGACTGTCTCACCTGCCCCGCCAACGGCGACTGCGAGCTGCAGGACATGGCCGGGGTGGTGGGGCTGCGGCAGGTGCGGTACGGCTACGAGGGGGAGAACCACCTCGACGCCGAGAAGGACACGTCCAACCCGTACTTCGACTTCGACCCCTCCAAGTGCATCGCCTGCTCCCGCTGCGTACGGGCCTGCGGCGAGGTGCAGGGCACGTTCGCGCTGACCATCGAGGGGCGCGGCTTCGACTCCAAGGTCTCGCCCGGCGCCGGTGAGACCTTCATGGACTCCGAGTGCGTCTCCTGCGGGGCCTGCGTACAGGCCTGCCCGACCTCGACGCTCCAGGAGAAGTCGGTCGTCGAACTCGGCATGCCGACCAGGTCAGTTGTGACCACCTGCGCGTACTGCGGTGTCGGCTGCTCGTTCAAGGCCGAGCTGCGCGGCGACGAGCTGGTGCGGATGGTGCCGTACAAGGACGGCGGAGCCAACGAGGGCCACTCCTGTGTGAAGGGCCGCTTCGCCTTCGGCTACGCCTCACACCCCGACCGGGTGCTCAAGCCCATGGTCCGCGACCGGATCACCGATCCATGGCGCGAGGTCGAGTGGGACGAGGCGATCGGCACGGTCGCCACCAAGATGCGCGAACTCCAGGCGCGCTACGGATCGAGTGCGATCGGCGCCATCTCCTCCTCGCGGTGCACCAACGAAGAGGTCTACGTCGTACAGAAGATGGTGCGCGCGGCCTTCGGCAACAACAACGTCGACACCTGTGCCCGGGTCTGCCACTCCCCGACGGGATACGGACTCAAGCAGACCTTCGGTGAGTCGGCCGGCACCCAGGACTTCCGTTCGGTGGCCGAGGCCGACGTGATCATGGTGATCGGGGCGAACCCCACGGACGGGCATCCCGTGTTCGCCTCCCGGATGAAGCGCCGGCTGCGCGAGGGCGCCGAGCTCATCGTGATCGACCCGCGCCGCATCGACCTGGTGCGCTCGCCGCACATCGAGGCCGCGCACCACCTCCAGCTCAGGCCGAGCACGAACGTCGCGGTCGTCAACGCCATGGCGCATGTGGTGGTCACCGAGGGCCTGGCCGACCTGGCTTTCGTGGCGCAGCGGTGCGAAGGGTTCGAGGAGTGGGCGGAGTTCGTCGCCCGCCCGGAGAACAGCCCGGAGGCCACCGAGGAGATCAGCGGCGTACCGGCCGGGGAACTGCGGGCCGCCGCCCGGCTGTACGCGGGGGCACCCAACGGGGCCATCTACTACGGCCTCGGCGTCACCGAGCACAGCCAGGGCTCGACCATGGTCATGGGCATGGCCAACCTCGCGATGGCGTGCGGCAACATCGGCCGCGACGGCGTCGGCGTGAACCCGCTGCGCGGTCAGAACAACGTGCAGGGCTCGTGCGACATGGGCTCCTTCCCGCACGAGCTGCCCGGCTACCGGCATGTCTCCGACGACGCCGTACGCGAGGTGTTCGAGAAGCTCTGGGGCGGCACCCTCCTGGCCGAGCCCGGACTCCGGATCCCGAACATGTTCGACGCCGCGATCGACGGGACCTTCCGGGGCCTGTTCGTGCACGGCGAGGACATCGCCCAGTCCGACCCGAACCTCCAGCATGTCACCGCGGCGCTGGAGGCCATGGAACTGGTGGTCGTCCAGGACCTGTTCCTCAACGAGACGGCGAAGTTCGCGCACGTCTTCCTGCCCGGTGCGTCGTTCCTGGAGAAGGACGGCACGTTCACCAACGCCGAGCGCCGGATCAACCGGGTGCGCGCGGTGATGAAGCCGAAGACGGGCAAGCACGAGTGGCAGATCGTCAGCGAGATCGCCACCGCCATGGGCTATGCGATGGCGTACGACCATCCGAGCCAGATCATGGACGAGATCGCCTCGGTCACACCGACGTTCACCGGGGTGTCCTTCGAGGTGCTGGACAAGCTCGGCAGCGTCCAGTGGCCGTGCAACGAGTCGGCTCCGGAGGGAACTCCGGTCATGCACGTCGACGAATTCGTGCGCGGCAAGGGCAAGTTCGTGGTTACCAGCTATGTGCCGACGAACGAGCGCAGCACCCGGCGCTACCCGCTGGTCCTGACCACGGGCCGCATCCTCAGCCAGTACAACGTCGGCGCGCAGACCCGCCGCACCGGCAATGTCGCCTGGCACCCCGAGGACATCCTGGAGCTGCACCCGCACGACGCCGAGGTCCGCGGCATCAACGACGGCGACCTGGTGACGCTCGCCAGCCGCGTCGGGCGGACGACCCTGCACGCGGAGATCTCCGACCGGATGCCGGCCGGCGTCGTCTACACCACGTTCCATCACCCCGTGACCGGCGCCAACGTGGTGACCACGGAGAACTCGGACTGGGCCACCAACTGCCCGGAGTACAAGGTGACCGCCGTACAGGTGGGGCTGGTGAGCCCGCTCCAGCACAGCGACACGGAGCTTGCCGAGGACGATCAGCTGGTCACGGTGGTGGACTGAGATGGCGGGCGCAGTGCCACCGGAATCCAGGATGGCCAACGACATCGCCGCACACCACGGCCACCTGCCGGGCGACGTGGCCGCCGAGGCGATCGCGGGACACCTGGGCAGGTTCTGGGACCCGCGGATGCGTACGCGGTTGTACGCGTTCGTCGACGCCGGAGCGGACGGGCTGGACCCGTTGGTGGTCGCCGCGGTGAAGCTGATGCGCTGAACGGCGAACCGCACCGGAGCCCGGGGCCGGAACGGCCGGCCCCGGGCGCCGCTTGCCGCGCTGGGTAGGCTTTCGCCGATCACCTGGCATCCGGAGAGGAGCCGTTCATGCTGTTCCGGCAGCTCGAGTACTTCGTGGCGGTGGCCAGGGAGCGTCACTTCGCCCGGGCGGCGGAATCCTGCTACGTGTCGCAGCCCGCGCTCTCGGCGGCGATCGCCAAGCTGGAGCGCGAGCTGAACGTCACGCTGATCAACCGCGGGCACAACTACCAGGGCCTCACCCCGGAAGGCGAACGCCTCGTCGTGTGGGCCAAGCGGATCCTCGCCGAGCAGGACGCGTTCAAGGCCGAGGTGGCCGCCGTGCAGTCGGGCATCACGGGGACGCTCCGGCTCGGCACGGACCCCACCGCGTCGACGACCCTGGCGCTTCCGGTGGCCGCCTTCTGCGCGGCCCACCCGCTGGCCAAGGTGCAGGTCCGCTCCCGGCTGTCGACGAAGGAACTGCACCGCCAGCTGCGCGACTTCGAACTGGATGTGGCGATCGCCCACTTCGACCCGGGCGACCAGGAGGGGCTGACGGTCGTCCCCCTCTACCAGGAGCGGTACATGCTGCTCGTCTCGGACGACCAGCTGACCTCCCAGGCCTCGACCATGACCTGGGCGGACGCGGCCCAGCTGCCGCTCGCGCTGCTCACCCCCGACATGCGGATCCGGCAGATCGTCGACAGCGTCTTCGCGGACAAGGGGTTCGTGGTGACCCCGCAGGTGGAGACCGACTCGATCGCCTCCCTCTACGCGCATGTGGGCGGCGGAGGATGGGCCAGCATCGTGCCGCACACCTGGCTGCGCGCGATGCCGGTCATCGGCAGGACCAGAGCGCTGCCGCTGGTCGACCCGGAGGCCGGGGCCCAGGTCTCGGTGGCGATCCACGCGGCGACCCCCGGTTCGGTCGCCGCCCGGGCGTTCGTGAACGCGGCGACGGGCCTGTCGCTGGACGACTTCTTCGCCAGTCCACTGCCGGCCGAGCACCGCGTGCGCTGAGCGGGACGCCCAGGCGTCACGGCGCGGCGTACCGGTCTTCCACCGCCCGCCGGTCGAGCCCTCCCTTGGCGGTGTACGGCAGGGCGTCGACGAACGCGAGCCGGTCGGGCACCTCGAAGGCGGCCAGCCGGTCACGGCAGTACCGCAGGATCTCCTCGCTCCCGACGCACTCGCCCTCGCGTACGACGACGGCGGCGCCGACACGCTGCCCGTACGTCGCGTCGGGGATCGCGAACACGGCCGCCTCGGCGACTCCGGGGCACCCGGCGAGAATGTCCTCGACATGCTCGGGGGAGATCTTCTCGCCGCCCCGGTTGATGAGGTTCTTGATCCGCCCGGTCAGGGACAGATGGCCGTCCTTGTCCAGTGCGCCCAGATCGCCGGTGCGCAGCCACCCGTCGGAGAAACCGCGCGCCGTCTCGGCCGGGTTGGCGAGATAGCCGCGGGCCACGGTCGGGCCGTGCACCCACACCTCGCCCTCGACGCCGACCGGGCAGGCGCACCCGTCCGGGCCGACGACCCGCACTTCCACTCCGGTCGGCCGGCCGACCGAGCCGTGCTTCAGCGGCCCGCGCTGCGGCAGCGGCTCGCTGGTCGCCTGGTGCGTGGACTCGGTCATCCCGTACGCGGACAGCAGCGGCGCCCCGAACGTGCGCTCAAGTGCCCGCTGCGTCGCCGTGTTGAGAGGCGCGCTGCAACTGCGTACGAACCTCAGGGGTGGCGCCTGCGGACCCGGGTACTCGGTCTCCGACCGGTCCAGGAGGATCTCGTGGATGGTCGGGACCGCGGTGAACCAGGTGGCGGACGCGGCGCGCATGTCGTCCCAGAACGTGCGGGCCGAGAACCGTCCCCGCTCGGGCAGCAGGACGCACCCTCCGCCGGCCAGCGAGGCCAGCAGCGCCGCGAACAGCCCATGGCCGTGGAAGAACGGCATCACCGCGACCGTCGCGTCGCCGGTTCCCAGTTCGTACGTGGCGCAGATGCCCCGTACCGACGCGGCCACGTTGGCGTGCGTCAGCGGGACCATCTTGGCCCGGTCGGTGGTCCCCGCGGTGAACAGGACCAGGGCGTCGTCGGGCGACAACTCGCCTGCCGCGCCCTGGACCTGGCGCATCGCGAGCGCACCGGGTTCGAGCGCCACGGCCGCCGTTCCGGCGCGGGAGACGTCCACGCGCAGCGGCCAGCTCGGCACCGGCACCGCCGCGATGGGCGGAGCGCCGGCCGCGGGCGGACCGAGGAGGACCGCCGGGGCGCCCAGCGCTTCGAGCCGGGCCGTCAGCTGGGTCGCGGGCAGCGCGGGGTCCAGCGGAGCGACCACCAGACCCGCCCGCGCCGCGCCGAGCAGCGCCACGACGAACTCGGCGGTGTTGGAGCAGATCAGGCCGACCGGGTCGCCCCCGCGCAGCCCCGTACCGGACAGCCGGGCGGCCACGTCGTCGGCCAGGGACGCCAGGGCACGGTAGGACAGGTGCACCCGTTCCGCGGTGACGACGAGGGCCCGCGCGTGCGGACGTTCCCGCACCTGCCGGTCGAGGAGATCGACGAGGCCCGTGACCTCCGGGGGCCGGTACCGGTTCGCGTCGCGCACGGATGCCGCGGCCGGAACGGCCATGACCCCACCTCCTCGCGCCAGGTCTGATGAAGCAGTCCTCTGCGAGCCTGCGGTGGCGCGCGGTGCGCGTCCAATACGTACTGGCGAACGGCCGATAGCAGCCATCTATCAAGGGAGTTGCGGGCCCCTCCACCAGCGATCGATAGATGTTGTTTATCGGCTGGTCGTCGATGGGTCTTGGACGCGGGCAGGCGCGCTGCCGAAGGTGAGAGGAGTAGCCGCACCGGCATGACCTGCCCAAGGAGGACCTCGGACCATGACCGCCCCCTCGACTTTGGAGACCGCGGCAGCAGCCGACGTTCCGACCGAGCTCACCGACGGGTACCACCTGGTCGTCGACGCGCTCAAGATGAACGACGTCGACACCATCTACGGGGTGGTCGGCATCCCGATCACCGACCTGGCCCGCCTCGCCCAGGCGCAGGGCATCCGCTACATCGGCTTCCGCCACGAGAGCAACGCGGGACACGCGGCGGCGGCCGCCGGCTACCTCACCAAGAAGCCGGGCGTGGCGCTCACGGTGTCCGCACCGGGCTTCCTCAACGGTCTGGTCGCGCTGGCGAACGCCACCACGAACTGTTTCCCCATGGTGCAGATCTCCGGCTCCAGCGAGCGGCACCTCGTCGACCTCAAGCAGGGCGACTACGAGGAGATGGACCAGCTCGCCGCCGCGCAGCCGTTCGTCAAAGCCGCGTACCGGGTGAGCCGGGTGGAGGACATCGGCCGCGGCATCGCCCGCGCGCTGCGCACCGCGATCTCCGGGCGCCCCGGCGGTGTCTACCTCGACATACCCGCCGCGGTGCTCGGCTCCATCATGGACGCGGAGGCCGGTGCCAGGACGCTGAGCCGGCTCGTCGACCCGGCGCCGCGCCAACTGCCCGCGCCCGAAGCCGTGGACCGGGCGATCGAGCTCCTCGCGAGCGCCGAACGGCCGCTGGTGATCCTCGGCAAGGGCGCCGCGTACGCCCAGGCGGACGCCAAGATCCGGGAGTTCATCGAGTCCACCGGCATCCCCTACGTACCGATGTCGATGGCGAAGGGCCTGCTGCCCGACGACCACCCGCAGTCCGCGGCCACCGCCCGGTCGATGGCGCTGAAGAAGGCCGACGTCGTGATGCTCGTCGGCGCCCGCCTCAACTGGCTGCTCAACCACGGCGAGGGGCCGTCGTGGAACCCCGACGCGAAGTTCATCCAGGTGGACATCGAGCCCAAGGAGATGGACAGCAACCAGCCCATCGCCGCCCCGCTCGTCGGCGACATCGAGTCGGTCCTCGACGCGCTCGCCGAACGCACCAAGCCCGGCCAGATCGCGGCCCCCGCCGCCTGGCGCGAGGAGCTGGGCGCACGCTCGGCGCAGAACGTCGCCAAGATGGCGGAGCGACTCAAGGCCGACCCGCACCCCATGCAGTTCATGGGCGCCCTGAAGGCCGTACGCGATGTCATCCACGCACGCCCCGAGACGTACCTCGTCAACGAGGGAGCCAACGCGCTGGACATCGCGCGCAACGTCATCGACATGCACGTACCGCGCCACCGCCTCGACAGCGGCACCTGGGGCGTCATGGGCATCGGCATGGGATACGCCATCGCCGCCGCCGTCGAGAGCGGCGCACCGGTCGTGGCCGTGGAGGGCGACAGCGCCTTCGGGTTCAGCGGCATGGAACTGGAGACGATCTGCCGCTACAAGCTGCCCGTCGTCACCGTCATCATGAACAACGGCGGTGTCTACCGCGGCGACGACGTCAACCCCCTCGACGACGCACCGTCCCCGACGACCCTGATGCTCGCCGCCCGCCACGACCTGATGATCGAGGCGTTCGGCGGCAAGGGCTATCGCGCGACCACGCCCGCCGAAGTCACCGCAGCCCTCACCGAGGCACTGGCCTCGGGCGGCCCGGCGCTCATCGACTGCGCGATCGACCCCTCGGCCGGTACCGAGAGCGGCCACATCGCGCATCTCAACCCGAAGGGCATCACCGTCGGCAACATCACGCCGGCGAAGAAGTAAGTGCCTTCACCCCGAACTCGCTCCCCGCACGAGATCATTCACGAGAAGGAAGCCAACATGAGTGCTGCATCTTCCACGGGCGCGCCGCTCGCCGGAATCAAGGTGATCGACTTCACCGGGGTCCAGGCCGGTCCCGCGTGTACCCAGATGCTCGCCTGGTTCGGCGCCGACGTCATCAAGGTCGAGCGCCCCCAGGGCGGCGATGTGACCCGCAACCAGCTGCGGGACATCCCCGACCTCGACGCCCTGTACTTCACCATGCTGAACAGCAACAAGCGTTCGCTGGCCATCAACACCAAGACCCCCGAGGGCAAGGAGGTCATGGAGAAGCTGATCCGCGACGCGGACATTCTGGTCGAGAACTTCGCGCCGGGCGCCATGGACCGGATGGGCCTCGGGTGGGACCACATCCACGAGCTGAACCCGCGGCTGATCTTCGGTTCGGTCAAGGGCTTCAACGACTCATCGTCGTGGTCGGACCTCAAGGTGTACGAGAACGTCGCGCAGGCCGCCGGTGGCGCCGCGTCGACCACCGGATTCTGGGACGGCCCGCCCACCATCAGCGGCTCGGCCCTCGGCGACAGCAACACCGGTATGCACCTGCTGATCGGGCTGCTGACCGCGATCATCCAGCGCAACGCGACCGGCCTCGGCCAGAAGGTGTCGGTGTCCATGCAGGACGCCGTGCTCAACCTGACCCGGGTCAAGCTCCGTGACCAGCAGCGCCTGGAGAAGATCGGCTACCTGGAGGAGTACCCGCAGTACCCGCACGGCGAGTTCGGCGACGCCGTGCCGCGCGGCGGCAACGCCGGCGGCGGCGGCCAGCCGGGCTGGATCCTGAAGTGCAAGGGCTGGGAGACCGACCCCAACGCCTACATCTACTTCACGGTCCAGGAGCAGAACTGGAAGCGCACCGCCGAGGCCATCGGCCACCCCGAGTGGGTCGACGACCCGGACTACACCACCGCCCGGGCCCGCCAGCCGCGCATCATGGAGATCTTCGGCGAGATCGAGAAGTGGCTCGCCGACAAGACCAAGTACGAGGCGGTCGACATCCTGCGGAAGTGGGAGGTGCCCTGCGCCCCCGTGCTCAGCATGAAGGAGCTCGCCGAGGACCCCGACATGCGCGCGAGCGGCACGATCGTCGAGGTCGAGCAGAAGGAGCGCGGCACCTATCTGACGGTGGGCAGCCCGATCAAGTTCTCCGCCTTCAAGCCCGAGATCGAGGGTGCGCCGCTGCTCGGCGAACACACCGACGAGGTGCTCGCGGACCTCGGCTACGACGCGGACGACATCCGCAAGCTGCACGAGGGCCAGGTCGTCGCCTGACCCGCGGCACGCACGGTGCCCCGCGTACGGTCCTCGTACGCGGGGCACCGGCATGTGAGGGGAGCGGCTGGAGGGGGCGTCAAACCCCCGCCGGCTTCAGACTGTTGTGCGCTCGGCGGCGGCCTCGGCGCGCCGCCGCATCAGCTCCCGCTCCCGTGCCCGTCGCGCGGTGACGTCCCGGATGACCGCTCCGACGTGCGCGCCGCCGTCCGACTCGGTCAGCAGCACCACGCTGAACTCGATGGACAGGGTGCGGCCGTCCGCCGCCAGCGCGGGAACCGTCAGGAGGTCGGCTTCCCCGTACCGGGTGGCCCCTCGCTCCATGGCTGTCCGAAAGCCGTCCCCATGACGCTTCCGGTGCTTCTCGGGGATGATGATGTCGAGATCGCGGCCCGCCACCTCGGCCGCCGAGAAGCCGAAGATGCGCTCGGCCCCCCGGTTCCAGTAGCGGATCAGTCCTTCACGATCGACGATCACTATGCCGTCGGGTGCCTGGGCAGCCATTGCCAGCACCACCTCGGGATCCAGATCTTCCATGTCGCCTCCGAGCCGGGGCCATTGGTGGCGACAGTATACAGAATGCAGTTCCGGGGGAACCCTTGCGGACAGGGGTGGTTGCCGCCGTCGAGTGAGCCGCGTGGTGAGTTTCGTAACGCGCCCAATTCATCGGTCATCTGATCGATCCGATGGACCGTCACACGCGCCACTGTCACTGCATGACTGATACCCCCCACCCCATGTCCTCGGAGCCGCAGCGCGGCCCCGAGCAGGCCGACGCTCCGGCCGCCGCCACCCGCAGATCCGTGATCGCCGCTCTGGGCGGCGCGACCCTCGGAGTGGCCGCCCTGGGTCTCACGGGTTCCGCCACCGCGCAGCCGGCCGCCGCCGCGGAACGGAACTCCGCGGCCCAGCCCGCCGCCCGCCTGGCCGCCGCGTGCGTGCTCACGACCGAGCAGACCGAGGGCCCCTACTACCTGGACCTGGAAACGGTCCGCAAGAACATCACCGAGGGCAAGGCCGGCGTGCCGCTCACCCTCCGCGTCACGGTGATCGACAGCGCGACCTGCTCCCCGCTGCCCAACACGGCGGTCGACATCTGGCACTGTGACGCACTGGGGATCTACTCGGGATACGTGGCGGGCGGCTCGACCCCGGACACGACCTTCCTGCGGGGCGTGCAACTGACCGACTCCGCCGGTGTCGCGGAATTCACCACCGTCTACCCCGGCTGGTACGTCGGCCGCGCCCTCCACATCCACATCAAGACGCATGCCGGTGGCACCGTCTCGGGCGGGGTGTACCGGGGAGGCCACGTGTCCCACACCGGCCAGCTCTACTTCCCGGAGACGTACAACAGCAGGGTCGCGGCCCTGGCCCCCTACCGGAGCAACACGGCCACCCGCACGCTCAACGCGAGGGACGGCATCTACCGCAACGGCGGATCGTCGACCCTGCTGACCATCACACCGGTGGGCAGCGACCTCAGCAAGGGAGTGACCGGCACCGTCGTGCTCGGGATCAATCCGGCCGCCACACCCTGACACACACCCACGAACGGCAGCCGGGGCGCCGCTACAGTCCCGGCTGCCGCCGGCGTGCGGCCCGGCGGCAGTGGGCGCGCGCGTACGGACAAGGCGATGGACTCGATGGTTTCGTCCACGGAAGGTGCGGCCAGGAATCGAGGATGAGCCGGAGTCGAACGTGCGAGTTGTGCGGCGCGGCGCTGACCGCGAGACCACACGGCGGCCGGCCGGCTCGCTACTGCTCCAACGCGTGCAGACAACGGGCGCTCAGGCAACGGTCGGCGCGCGGGGACTCCGGCCGGCCGCAGCCGGCCGCGGCACCTGCCTCATCTGCCGCGTCGCCCGCGACGTCGACCGCTGCCTCCTCGATCGCCCAGGGCCGCGTCCTGCCACGGGCGCTCGACTCCTTCGTGGGCCGACGGCAGGAGCTGTCGCGGCTGCGCACCTTGCTGAGGACGTCGCGGCTGGTCACCCTGACCGGTGCGGGCGGCGTCGGCAAGACCCGGCTGGCGCTCGAGTTCGCCAAGGGCGGTCCGCGCGGCGGGCGGGTCGACCTGGTCGCACTCGACTCGCTGCATGACGGCGCTCTGCTCGCGCAGACGGTGGCCGCCGCGTTGGCGGTGGGTGAAGGGGCGGGACTGTCCGGCGTCGACGTACTGGTCCGTGCGATCGGCGACGCTTCCCGGCTGCTGATTCTGGACAGTTGCGAGCATCTGGCCGAGCCCTGTGCCCGACTGACCGCGGCCCTCCTGAGCCAGTGCCCCCGGCTGCGGATCCTGGCCACCAGCCGGGAGGCTCTGCGCGTACCCGGCGAGATCGTGTACAGGGTCGTAGAACTGTCTCTGCCGCCGGCCGATGCCGGGGACGACCCGGTAGCCCTGTTGCGGTCGGATGCCGTCCGGCTGTTCGTCGAACGTGCCTCGAGCAGCGCACCCGGATTCACACTCCACCGCGGCAACGGCCGGACCGTTGCCGAGATCTGCCGCCGGCTGGACGGCCTGACGCTCGCCGTCGAACTGGCGGCTCGCCGGGTCGGCACCCTCCCGCTGCGTGACGTCCTGGCCGGACTGGACGACCAGCTGTCCCTCCTGACGGACGGAAGCCGAACCGGGCCCCGGCGCCACAGCGGACTGGCTGCCGCGATCGACTGGAGCCATCGGCTGCTCGATCCGGCGGAACAGGCGGTCTTCCGGCGGCTCGCGGTCCTCGTCGGCGGGTTCGACACCGCCGCGGCGCAGGTGGTCTGTGCCGGCGGCGGCGTCGCACCATGGCAGATACTCCGCGTGCTGTGCGCCCTTGAGGCCAAGTCGCTGATCGCCCGCATGCCAGGAGACGCGCAGTCCGTGCGATTCCGGCAGTTGGATGCCATCCGCGTCTACGCCATGGAGCGCCTGCTCGCCTCCGGCGAGCTGCCCACCACGCGGCAACGGGCCATCGAGTGGCTGAACGGACTGGCGGACCGGGTGGGCGACGAGGTGTTCGCCGACCAGGCCGGTGGCCCGCTGAGAGGGGAACGGGACAATCTCGCGGCGGCCCTGGCCTCCGCGACCGGCCACGACGGTTCCGCGCATCCTCGGCTGGTGCTGGAACTGGCTCGCGTGCACTTCCAGCAGGAGCAGCCGTCGGTCGCCCGTACGCTGCTGAACAGACTTCTGCGGGAAGCCGAAGGCCGGGCGCTCGGCGGAGCGGTGCCGGCGCTCGCCGCGCGCGTCGCCTGCCAGCAGGCCGACCTCGCCCAGGCACTGCGCCTGGGCGAGCGGGCGGTGGACATGGAACGCACGCGCAACCACCCCGCCGGCCTTGCCAACGCCCTGGACGCGCGGGCCGCGGCCCGGCTGTGCCGCGGCGAATTCGCCGCCGCCGTCGCGGACTTCCGCGAGTGCCTGGACATCGTCGCCGCACTCGGCAGACCGCACGACACCGCGTGGTGCACCCATCATCTGGCGTGGGCGCTGCTCCAGGCCGGCCGGGAACACGAGGCCGACGTGCTCATGTCCCGGTGCCTGCCCGTGCTCAGGGAGCACGCGCCGTGGAGCCGGGCCGCGGCCGCTCTGCACACCGCGGGCGCCGTGCGGCTGGCCCTCGGCCGGCTGGAAAGTGCTGAGGCGCTGTTCGCCGAAGTGCTGCGGATCGTCCCTGAAGCAAGTTTCCACGCGCTGTACCCCATTGAGGGCCTGGCCCTCGTGGCCGCCGAGAGTGGAGACATGCAGCGAGCCCTACGCCTGTACGAGGCGAGCGCGCAGGCACGCCGCCGGATGGACACCGAGCCCGAGGCCCCATGGCGACGCCAGGTGGAACAGACGGCGATCCGTGCGCGGACACGGCTCTCGGCGGCCGCGCGGGACGCCGCCGTCAGCGGGGGCCACCGGCTGCTCGGAGACCGGCTGGTCGCCTATGCCCTGCGGGAAAGGGGCGGCGACCACCGAACGGCAACGGCCGCCGTGCACGTCCTCGACGACCACTCCACGCTCACCGCAAGGGAGTTCATGGTGGCCGACCTGGTCGCCGACGGGCTGACCAATCGTCAGATCGCGGACCGGCTCGATCTTTCGATCCGTACGGTCGCCACACATCTGGACAAGGTCCGCGACAAGCTGGGCATGCGATCGCGCACACAGATCGCCTTATGGGTGGCCGCACGAACGAAGGACGGGCGCACCTCCCTGCGATGAGTTCCGCAGGGAGGTGCGCCCGTCCTCAGGGCTCCAGGACGAGCAACTGAGCTTCCTCCGCGGACCAGCCGACCGTCACCTCGGCGTCGAGGGCGCCCGTCGCGCGCGAGCCCGTGCCGAGTTCGCGCATGATCACGTCCTGGCCGCCCACGTGCAGTCGGTGACGGATCGTGGCTCCCAGGCTGGTGGACGACAGGACCCGGCCGGAGCCGCCGTTCTCGGTGCGGTCGGCATCGACGAACCGCAGATGCTCGGGGCGGACGGAGACCGCGTACGCGTCGCCCTTGGCCCCGCGGTCCCGTACCCGCCCGACTCCCCATGCGCCGAGGTCGACGACGGCCTCGCCGTCTCCCCGTTCCAGCACCGTGCAGGGCAACAGGTTGGTGTCGCCGAGGAAGTTGGCCACCCAGTCGGTACGCGGATGTGCGTACACGTCCTCGGGGGCGCCCTCCTGCACGATCCTGCCGTCGCGCATGACCACGATCCTGTCGGACATGGACATGGCCTCGTCCTGGTCATGGGTGACGAACAGGACGGAGATGCCGAGCGACTGCTGCAGTGTCTTGACCTCGTCCTGCATCTGCTCGCGCAGGCGCTTGTCCAGGGCGGCCATCGGCTCGTCCAGGAGAAGGGCCGCGGGGTTGAACACCAGGGCACGGGCGAGTGCGACGCGCTGCTGCTGGCCGCCGGACATCTGACGCGGACGACGGTCGCCGAGCCCGGCCAGACCGACGCGGGCGAGTGCCTCCTCCGCGCGCCTGCGCCGCTCACCGCGCTGCACCCCTCGCATGCGCAGCGGAAACTCGACGTTCTCGGCCGCGCTCATGTGCGGGAACAGGGCGTAACTCTGAAAGACGACGCCGAGATCGCGGTCCTTGGGGGGCAGCCGGTCCACCGGCTTGCCGTCGATCAGCACGGTGCCGGAGGTGAGTTCCTCGAAGCCGGCGACCATCATCATGGTCGTGGTCTTGCCCGAGCCGCTCGGCCCCAGCAGCGTCACGAACTCACCGGGATCGATCGACAGATCGAGATCGTCGACGGCGGCGACACTCCCGTACATCTTGCGAACGCCCCGCAGCTCGATGGCGCCACGTCGCTCCTCGTGCGCAGCCGAGGCGGATGACTGCTGTGTGATCGTGGTGGTCATGGTTCACCCTGTCTGTTCGGGGGCGGTCAAGGGGAGCAGCCGTGCGACGGAGCGGCGGCGGATGGTGAAGCAGACCTGTACAAGCAGACCGAGCGTGGCGACGGTGACGAGCATCGCCGAGGACACGGCGATCTTGGGCGTCAGGTTGTACTGGATGTCGGTGAACATCTTCACCGGCAGCGTCGTCGCGTTCGGGGACTGCAGGAACAGCGCTATGACCGTCTCGTCGATGGACACCGAGAAGGCGAACAGCGCCCCCGCGACAAGCCCCGGCCGGATGACCGGGAGATAGACGAACCGCGTGACGGAGAACGCTCCCGCGCCCAGGCTGCTCGCCGAGCGGACCAGCGCCGGGTTGAGCCCGGCGAGGCTGGCCCGCACGGTGAGGAAGGCGTACGGTACGGCGATCACGGCATGGGCCAGGCCGATCGGCAGGACCGTCCCCACCATGCCGACGGAGATGAAGAACTGGTAGAACGCCAGGGCCAGCACCACCGCGGGCACGATCATCGGTGCCAGCAGCAGGCCCGTGATCGCCGCCTTCCCGGGAAACGTACGCCCGTGCAGCGCCACCGCGGCCGTGCCGCCGAGCAGCACCGCGATCACCACCGCGACAGCGGCCGCCTGGAGGCTGGCGGTCAGGGCCGACATCCACGCCTGGTCGCGGAAGAACCCGGTGACCGCCGCGGTGGACAACTGCCCGGGCGGGAAGGTGATGTAACGGCTGCCGGTGAACGCCATCGGCAGCACGATCAGGGTCGGCACCACCAGGAAGACGAATACCGGCACCGAGGCGATCAGAGAGGACACATGTCGAGGTCTAGTGAGCCTCATATTCGCCTCCTGCACGAAGGATCCGCTGGTACACCGCGACGAGCACGCTGACGATGACGGTCAGCAGCAGCGCGAGCGCCGACGCACCGGCGAAATCGGTCAACTGCCTTGCGTAGAAGTCGATCTGATTGGCGATCATCATGTCGCCGGGGCCGCCCAGCACGACGGGCGTGATGAAGAATCCGGTGCTGATGATGAACACCAGCAGACCCGCGGCGGACACCCCCGGCACGGTCAGGGGCAGGATGATCCGCCGGAAGACCGACGCCTCGCCCGCCCCCAGCGACCGGGCCGCCAGTTCGAGCCGGTCGTCGATCGCGGCCAGGGCCGCGAAGATCGGGAAGACGGCGTAGGGCAGCAGGTAGTGCACCATGCCGAGCACGACGGCGAAGCGGTTGTGGAGCAGGGCCAGCGGGGCATCGGTGATACCGAGGCCCTGCAGTGCGGTGTTCACCAGGCCGTTGTCCTGCAGCAGGACCGCCCAGGCGAAGTTCTTCACCAGGACGCCGGTCCAGAAGGGCAGCAGCACCAGAGCGAAGAGCACGACCCGCGCCAGCGGCCCGCGCCGCCAGATCACCACGGCCAGCAGGTAGCCGAGCACGACCGTGGCGAGCGTCGACAGCGCACTGATCTCGAAGGTGTTGAGCAGCGAACGCGACACCAGCGGGTCCTTCAGCACGCGCTGGTAGGCGTGGCCGTGGGTGCTCGCCGCGACGAGTTTGCCGAGGGGCGTCAGGAAGAGTACGGCGTCGAAGGCGAGCACGGGCGCCAGCAGCAGCAACCATGTGCCGCGCGGGCGTCGGCGCCGCCGCGGCGCAGCGGCGCCGGCCGGCGCGGTCGCGGACGCCGCGTCACGCGTGACGGTGGACGTCATCAGCTGCCCGCCTGCCACAGCTTGAAGCGCTGCTCGGTCGCCTTGAGGTTCTTGGCCCACCAGGTGTCGTCGCGGACCAGGATCGAGTCCGCCAGCTTGGGACTGGTGGGAAGGGAATCGGCCACCGAGGAGGGCAGTTTGGCCAGCGCCGGAGTGTTGGCCAGGGTGAGGTTGGTGGTCTGGATGAAGTCGGCGCCGGCCGCGGCGTCGTTGCTCATGAAGTCCAGGAGCCGGAAGGCCGCCTCCTTGTTCCTGGCGCCCTTGGGGACCACGAAGTAGTCGCCCGCGACGACACTGTTCCTGGCGGTGAAGTTCAGCCTCGCCCCGTCCTTGCGGGCGGCGCTGATCCGGTTGTTGAAGCTTGTCGAGAGCGCGACCTCACCCGAGGTCAGCTGCTGGATGGGCTCCTGATTGGCCGTGTGGTAGATCAGCCCGTCGCGCCCGGGGTGCTGGGCCAGATACTTCAGGGCCGCGTCGACGTCGAGTGGGTAGATCTTGTCGAACGGCACGCCCGCGGCGAGTCGTGCCGCCTCCAGGATCGAACTGTCGGACAACTGCGAGTAGACGGATCGCTTGCCCTTGTAGCGCCCCTGGTCCAGGAACTGCTCCCAGTTCTTCGGCGCTTGGGCATCCGGGATGTGCTTCTGGTCCCAGGCCATCACGAACAGGAAGCTCAGATACTTGATGCCGTAGTCGGCCTTCGCATAGGCGGGCAGTCCCTTGTCGCTGATGACGCCGTAGTCCAGCTTCTCCAACAGCCCCTCGTCGACGGCCTGGAGGTATTCCGGCGCGGTCAGCTCCACCAGGTCCCATTGGACATCGCCCGACTGCACCTGGGTCTTGAGCCCGGCGAGGCTGGTGTTGGCCAGCAGCGACGGGCGCACACCCGACTTCTTCTCGAAGGGCTTGAGCAGGGTCTTCGTCAGCTGATCGTTGTACGAGCCGCCGTACGAGGTGACGGTCACCGTGGTGTTCGGCTTGGCCGACGGGGTCGACTTGGTGCTGCACGCGGTGAGCAGACTCCCCGCGAGGGGGGCCGCCAGCGCGGAGGCTCCGGCCGCCCGCAGGATCGACCGGCGGCTCATGCTTCTGTGTGACTGCTCATTCATTGTGGCCATGCCTTTCTTGGAACACGACGGCGCGCGTCAGCGCACACCCGTGACGGTGCGGGGCGCGATGAACAGGGGGCGCGGCAGGGATCAGTACCAGAGGGAAAAACAGGAGATGGGCGATCTGCGATCTGCATCACGAGGGACCAGGCCGAATTGCGACCTGAGGAGCCCATAGCCGTCGCCAACGGCCATGACATTCCGGAACTCGTTCACATCCGCCATCACGATCAGGCGATCCGCGGAAAAAGGAACGTCCGGTACACGCGGTCTGCCTCAGCCCGGCGACCGCGTGGCGCAACAGTAGGGACATGTCCTCCGCGCGTCAATGAGTGATTTCCCCGTGGGCGCGCCCATGTCCAGAAGACAGACGTCGCCTCGTCCTGTCCGGACCGCATGGCCCCGCTTGGTGTGCAGATCATCCATACGGCCTCGGGACGATGGATGAATCCGCCACTTCTTGGCTGGTTCGTGTGGCGGATAGCGTCACTGGCCTGGAACGGAGACCGGGCCTGGTCAGGTCGTCCGAGCCTCAGCTGCTGTCCCTCAGGCATGGCCCGCCGGCGCGGAAATCGCCAGTTCCGCGTCGTTCGGCCACGCCCTCTCACCCGGCACGACCGGAACGCACCCTCACGGCCGCCCTCCACCCCTGGGGCGCTGCGTCATCGCCATCCTCCAGCCGGCCTCCCGGCAGATCTCTTGAATCCCTACGACTCTCAAGCCACGAGGAGTACAGAACGTCGTGAGCGAAATCCGCACCCTGCGCCATACCCTGCGCAATTACATCGACGGTGAATTCGTCGACGCGACGGATGGTCGCACGCTGCCGGTCGTCGACCCCACCACCGGTGAGGTGTACGCGAGTTCACCGCTTTCGGGGGCGGCAGACGTGGACGCGGCGATGGCAGCCGCAGCGGCGGCCTTTTCCGTGTGGCGAGACTCCACCCCCAGCACCCGGCAGAAGCTGCTCCTGAAGATCGCGGACGCCGTCGAGGCGCGCGCCGAGGAACTGGTCGAGGCGGAGTGCCGCGACACCGGCAAGCCCCGCGCCGTCACCAGGACCGAAGAGATCGTTCCGATGGCCGACCAGTTGCGGTTCTTCGCGGGCGCCGCGCGCCTGCTGGAGGGCAAGGCGGCAGGGGAGTATGCGGAGGGCCTGACCTCCATCATCCGGCGGGAGCCGATCGGTGTGTGCGCGCAGGTCGCGCCCTGGAACTACCCGATGATGACGGCGGTGTGGAAGTTCGCGCCGGCGATCGCCGCGGGCAACACCGTGGTCCTCAAGCCCTCGGACACCACACCCGCGTCCACGGTGCTGCTCGCCGGGATCGTCGGTGGCGTGCTGCGGGAGCTGGATCTGCCCGCCGGTGTGCTCAATGTCGTGTGTGGCGATCGGACCACCGGGCAGCTCATGGTCGAGCACCCGGTTCCGGCCATGGCCGCCATCACCGGTTCCGTACGTGCCGGCATCCAGGTCGCCGAGAGCGCCGCGAAGGACGTCAAGCGTGTCCACCTGGAGCTCGGCGGCAAGGCTCCCGTGGTCGTCTTCGACGACGCGGACATCGCGCAGGCCGTCGAGGGCATCACGGCGGCGGGTTTCTTCAACGCCGGCCAGGACTGCACGGCCGCCACGCGCGTCCTTGTCCAGGAGTCCGTCCACGACGAGTTCGTCGCCGCGCTGGCCAAAGCCACCGCCGGCATCAGGACCGGTGGCATCGACGAGGAGGGCGTGCTCTTCGGCCCGCTCAACAACGAGAACCAGCTGGCCCAGGTGAGCGGTTTCGTCGACCGGCTCCCTCCGCACGCCAAGGTCGAGGCAGGCGGTCACCGCGTCGGTGAGCAGGGCTTTTTCTACGCCGCCACCCTCGTCTCCGGCCTGAAGCAGGATGACGAGATCATCCAGAACGAGGTCTTCGGCCCGGTCGTCACCGTCCAGTGCTTCACCGACGAGGACCAGGCCGTGGAGTGGGCCAACGGCGTCGACTACGCTCTCGCCTCCTCGGTCTGGACGAAGGACCACGCCCGCGCGATGCGCATGTCCAAGCGCCTCGACTTCGGCTGCGTATGGATCAACACCCATATGATCCTGGTCGCCGAGATGCCGCACGGCGGCTACAAGAAGTCCGGCTACGGCAAGGACCTCTCGGCGTACGGCTTCGAGGACTACACGCGCATCAAGCACGTCATGACCTCGCTGTGACAAGGCTGCTGGGGCACGTCCCGGACCCGCTGAGCCGGGCCGGGGCACCCCGGTGGGCGCCCCGGCCTCACACCTTCAGGACGTCAGCAGGCCCCCTCGTCCTGCCACGGCCCCCAGTCGACGGCGCTGGGCGTCTCGTTCTGGGTCCACCACTTGGCCTTCCAGTTGTGCTTGTTGTACGAGACCTCGTTGCCGGCGGTGTAGACCGCCGTTGAGCTCCAGGCGGTCGCGCACGCGGTGCTCGGCGTCGGGGTCGGGGTCGGCGTGGGTGTCGGGGTGGGGGTGCTGGTGGGCGGGGTGGCTCCGGCGAACTTCACCGAGTACTTGGCGAAGTCCCAGGAGTTCTGGGCCACGCTGGAGCATGTGCCCGAGGTGCGGCCGCCGTTGTCGGCGGGGGTGCACTGGCGGTCGCGGTTGAGGGACCAGAAGGTGAAGCGGTCCATGTTGTGGCTGGTGGCGTAGTCCAGCACCGTCTGGAAGTCGGCCTGTGAGAAGTACTCGCCGGTGTCGCTGCGTCCGTTCATGCCGGAGAAGCCCTCGTGGGCGTAGGCGGTCGCCTGGTCCCAGCCGAAGGTGGACTGGAGGATCGTGTTGAAGTTGGTGAGTGCGCTGGTCTGTGAGGCCGCGCCGCTGAAGCCGCCGTCGAACGGCATGATGGAGAAGTTGTTCGGCGTGAACCCCTGCGACTTCGCCTCCAGCAGCATCTGCTTGCCGAACCAGCCGGTGCCGTCCGCCGTACCGGCCGTGGTGACGGAGACATAGAGGCCGGGGTTGTTCTGCTGGAGGATCTTGGCGGCGCCGATCTCGTTCTTGATGGCCGCCGTGTTCTCGTACTCCGGCTCCTCCAGATCGAAGTCGATCGCGTGCAGGCCGTACTTGGTGATGACCTGCTGGTACGCCGCGGCGGTAGCGGCCGCATCCGAGCAGGTCTGGCCGAGCTTGGTGCCGCCGTATCCGCCGATCGAGACGGAGACGTCGCCGCCCTTGGCGCGGATGGTGTTGATGACCGACTGCACGGCGGTGTCGGAGGAGACGGCGGCCGTGCCGCCCCAAGTGGGGGAACAGCCGCCGCCGTTGGGGGCGAGGATGAACGCCAGCTGGAATGCCTTGAGGCCGGTCGCGTCCATGATGGCGCCCGGGTCCGGCGGGTCGTTGTCCAGTGGCATCAGATAGGGGGCGGCGGCATACCAGCGGTTGCTGAGCGCGGTGGTCGCGCCCGAGGCATTGCCCGCGACCAGGGCGGTCGTGCCGACTGCGGCCAGGCTTACGGCCGCTGCCGCACCCAGACATGCGCGAAGACGTCTCACTGTGCCTCCAGGGGAGTGGGGGAGTGGCCCCAGCCTCTGGGGGCTGTCGCGATCACGTCAATGAGTTGGACTAGACCAGAAGAGTCTTTGGACTAGACCATACATTCTCTTTACCTGGACTCCGCCGGGGGTGCCGCGACGGTCGGTGCCACGCGGACACCGTCGAGGGCGACGGTCAGGACGCGGTCGCGCTGGGCGTCGTCGAGGAAGTTGGTCGCGGTGATCCCGGCGACCATCCGCAGGAGGTCGTCGAAGTCCATGTCCGCGCGGGCCGCCCCGGCCTTCTGTGCCCGCTCGAACAGCGGGCCGCCCGCCGCGTACATCGAGTCCCGGCAGGCCAGGAAGATCTCCGACTCGTTGTTGAGCGCCTCGCGGATGGCCCGCTTGGTCACGGTGTAGTCCACGAACCGGCGCAGCCACGAGGTCAGGGCCTCCCACGGCTCCAGCCCGGCGACCTCCTGCGCCACCCGGCACAGGTCGTTCACCTCGCCCGCGTAGACGCTCTCGAAGAGGTGGCGGCGGGTCGGGAAGTTCCGGTAGAGCGTGCCGATGCCGACGCCCGCGCGGCGGGCGATGTCCTCCAGGGACGCCTCCGCGCCGTTCTCCGCGAACGCCTCACGCGCGGCCGCCAGTAGCGCGTCGTAGTTGCGGGCGGCGTCCTTCCGGTGTGGCCGCTGGGACGCGACGATCTCGCTGACGGGGAACGGCTGAGCCGGCACTGCTGCCTCCCTGGCGGGGAACGAGGTTGAAGCGGAGGTATGCCTCCGCTACAGTGGAGGGGTACCTCCACTTTACCAGTGCGGGGTGTGTTTCGCCGTGGACGCGTGCGGCCGCACGCATCACCGACGCGACGGCACCCTTCGCGTATCCGCGACGGCACCCCCTGTGCCGGCGATTCGGTTCGGTTCGACTCGCTCTCATCGCGGGCCCTGCGCCGACCGCACCGCCCGCCACCCGCACCACACCGACATCCACAGTCCTCCGCGACCGCTCCCCGCGGCCGTCGGCGTGCTCGACGCCGCCCCGCGGCGTGCCGAGCCCGAACGACCGTCGCCCGATGACCTCGGCCGCACCCTGTTCGCTTGTTCGGAGAGGCCTTTCATGCCCCGGAAATCCACCCGCCTCACCTTCGCGGTCCTCGCGACCGGCGCGGGCGTGTTCGCCATGCTGCAGTCGCTGATCGCACCGGCCCTGCCGACCGTTCAGCACGCCCTGCACACCTCGCAGTCCACCGCGACCTGGGTGATGACGGCCTATCTGCTGTCCGCCTCGGTCTTCACACCGATCCTCGGCCGTGTCGGCGACCTGATCGGCAAGAAGCGCACCCTTGTCGCCGTCCTGCTGGCCGTCATGGCCGGCTGTCTGCTGGCCGCGCTCGCGCCGACCATCGGCGTGCTGATCGTCGCCCGGGTCGTCCAGGGCATCGGCGGCGCGCTGTTCCCGCTGTCCTTCGGCATCATCCGGGACGAGTTCGCCCCGTCCGAGGTGAGCGGCAGCATCAGCAACTTGTCCGCCGTGATCGCCGCCGGAGGCGGAGTCGGCATGGTGGCGGCCGGTCCCATCGTGACCGCCCTCGACTACCGCTGGCTGTTCTGGCTCCCCGTCGGCATCGTCGCCCTCACCACGCTGATCGCCCTCCGCTACGTCCCCGAGTCGCCCCGCCGGGCCGAGGGGAGCGTCAACTGGTTCGGCGCCGTCCTGTTGTCGGGCTGGCTGGTGGCCCTGCTGCTGCCGCTCAGCCAGGCGAGCCGCTGGGGCTGGGGATCGGGCAGGGTGATCGGTCTGTTCACCGCCGCCGTGCTGCTCTTCGCGCTGTGGCTGTTCGTCGAGGCGCGCTCCCACAGCCCGCTGATCGATCTGCGCATCATGCGGCTGCCCGCGGTGTGGACCACGAATGCCGCCGCGCTGCTGTTCGGCGCGGGCATGTACGCGATCTGGTCCTTCCTGCCGGGCTTCGTGCAGACCCCCAGCTCCGCCGGGTACGGCTTCGGCGCGAGCGTGACGGCGGCCGGACTGCTGATGCTGCCGATGCTGATCGCGATGTTCTGCTCGGGTGTGCTGAGCGGCCGTCTGGAGCCTGTGCTGGGTGCCAAGAAGCTGCTCACCACCGGCGCCGCGCTCGGCGCGGTCGCTTGCGGCTTCCTCGCCCTGTGGCACGACCAGCAGTGGCAAGTGGCCTTCGCGGCGGGCGTGTTCGGGCTCGGCATCGGACTGGCCTTCGCCTCGATGGCCAACCTGATCGTCGGCAGTGTCCCGGCCGAACAGACCGGCGCCGCGACCGGTATGAACGCCAACATCCGGACCATCGGCGGCTCCATCGGCGCCGCGGTGACCAGCGTCCTGGTGACCGGCCGACTCCAGCCCTCCGGCCTGCCGTACGGGTCCGGCTACACCCACGGGTTCAGCCTGCTCGCCCTGCTCTGCCTCGCCGCCGCGCTGGCCGCGCTCCTCGTCCCGGTGCAGCGCGCCGGCCGCGGCTCCGGGATGCCGCGCGCTTCCCACGACGTGCCGCGCACGGAACCGGAGGCGGTCACGCCCGGCGCACGGAGCTGACGCGTAAGTGGAGCTGACCGGCATGTGGAGCTGACCGTCGCGTGGGTTCTGGACCCGGCGCCCGGAACGATCAGCATCCTGCCGCGAGTTCGGCGAACTCGTCCAGGAGGGCCGCGGCGTCGGTCACGTCGTCCGTGAGCGGGCGGTCCTCCATCGCCGGGTCCAGGACCGCCGCCGCGCGAGCGTACGCGCGGCCCGCCGGGGTCCCCGGAACGGGTACGGTGCCGCGCTGGCGCAGGGCCCGTACCGCGGCGACCAGTTCGCAGCCCAGGACCAGCCGGTACGCCTGGGCCAGCCGCAGCGACTTGCGGGCCGCCTGGGTGGCGAAGCTCGCGGCCTCCTCCAGCCCTTGCGACAGCACCACGTGACCGAGGGCGGCCGGGGTGGCGCCCGCCTGGATCTCGGCGAGCGCGGCCGCGGCGCTGTACTCCAGGATCATCATCCCCGACCCCGCCGAGGCGTCGTCGGCCAAGTAGGAGCGCAGCCCGGTCAGTTCGGGGCGGCCGAGACCGGACAGCCGGGCCGCGGAGAGCCGGGCGGTGCCGAGAACGGCGAGGCCCAGCTGGTCGAGCGCGAGGGTGAGCGGCGTGGCGAAGAAACCGCCGTGATGATGGGCGACCGGGACACCCGTGGGCTCGTCCCACCCGATCAGGGGGTTCTCGGTGGCGGAGTTGAGCTCGATCGACAGCACGCGCTCCAGGCCTGCCCAGGCCTCCGTCGCGGGCCCGTGGACCTGGGGAAAACATCGGAAACCGAAGGGGTCCTGCACACGCGGGACCAGCGGCGCCGACTGCTCCGCCATCGCGGACGGCCATTGTTCCGGCCTGCCGGGCACGAGCAACCCCCGTACGCAGGCCGCCGCCCGACCGATCGCCGGATGCGGGTGGGCCCGGTGGACCTCGGGGGCGTAGGCCTCCAGGGATCCGTCGATCGCGAGCAGCGACAGCGCTGCCACGGCGTGCGCGGCGCGGAGCAGCCCGCCGAGGTCGTGGCAGACGAGCGCGGACTGGCCGAGGGTGAGGGCGTTGCTGCTCAACAGGGCCAGCGCGTCGCCGCGTTGGATCTCCAGCCGCTCGGGGAACGGCTCCTCGCCGCCCGTCCCGTCCCGTTGCCACGTGCCGTGGCCGAAGAGCGCCAGCCCCAACTGGGCCAGCGCCGTCAGGTCGCCGGTGCCGACCGACCCGTACTCGTTGACCAGGGGATGCGCCCCCGCTCGTAGCGCGTGCGCGAGGGCCACGGCGATCCCGGGGCGCAGACCGGAGCCCCCGGCGAGCAGTTGGTTCGTCCGCACCACCATCATCGCGCGGACCTGGCGCACGGGCAGCGGGTCGCCCAGGCCGCCCGCATGGCTGAGCAGCAGCCGCAGGTCATGGCCCGCGCCGTCCCGTTCCTCGACGGCGACGCCCCGGTGCGCCCCGACGCCGGTACTGCGCCCGTACACCCGGGCGCCGTCCTCCGCCAGAGCGCGCGCGGCCCGCCGGGTGCGCTCCATCGCCTCCAGCGCCGCCGGACGTACGGCGGGAGGCAGCGCGCCGTCGGCGATCCGGGCGACCGTGGCCACATCGAGGCCGTGACCGTCGAGTGACGCACCGGTCGCCGGGGCACAACTGGCCGTGCCGCCGGTGGTCGTGCCGGCGGTGCGCTTGAGCATGACGGACGTTGTCTCCTCAGCCGTACGTCGTCAGCGAGTGTGGCCGGAGCGGGTGTCCGCCCCGGCCGTCACGCACCCGTCAGACCAGCCCGGCGGAGGACAGCCACGCCTTGGCCACGTCCAGCGGGTCCTTGTTGTCGTCCTGCACCTGGCTGTTGAGCTTGACCAGTGTTGCCGTGTCGAGCTTCGTGGAGACGGTGTTGAGCACCGAGACTCCGGCCGACGAGAGACCGCTCTTGTAGGCCAGCGGAGTCACGTTCTCGAAGCCGAAGAGATTCTTGGGATCCTGGAGCACAACAAACTTGTTCTTGCTGATTCCGGGGTCCGTCGAGAAGATGTCCGCGGCCTGGATGTTGTTTCCCTTGAGGGCCGCCACCGTCAGCGGACCGCCCGCGTCCAGCGCCTTGAAGGACTTGAATTCGAGACCGTATACGGACTTGAGGCCCTTCAGGCCCTGCTGCCGGGTCTGGAACTCGGGCGAGCCGCCTATGACCAGGTCCTTCGCCACGTCGGCGAGGTCGGCGATCGTCGACTTCTCCGTCAGGCTGTACTTCTTGGCCGTGGCCTCGTTGAGGGCGATCGCGTCCTTGTCCTGGGCCTCGGACGGATCCAACAGGGTCAGGCTCGCATCGAGTTTGGCCGCGATGGCCTTGCTGGTCTCCTCGACGGTCGTCGGGGCGGCCTTGGCGTCGAGATAGGCGAGCAGGGCCCCGTTGTACTCGGGCAGGACCGTGATCGTGCCGTTCTTGATCAGACCGTAGGTGGTCTCACGGCTGCCGATGTTCAGCTTGTAACTGACCTTGATGTTCTTCGACTTGAGAGCCTCGCCGTAGATGTCGGCGAGCAGGATGCTCTCGGGGAAGTTGTTGGAACCGACAACGACCGTACCGGCCTTGGCGGAGTCCCCCTTCAACGGGTCACTCTTGCCCGAGTCGTCGGAGGAACCGCAGCCCGTCAGTGCGGCCGTGGCCACAACCAGCAGGGAAACAGCGTACGTTGCGGACGTTCTGGTGCTTCTGGCGATGGTCACGTTGGTCATCCAGACTTGGCATGGTGGGGCGAAGGTGGCCGGAAGGCGCGGGTGTTGACAGTCGTCCGGACGATCCAATCGAGCCGCCTCATGGACCGTCAAGACACGAATAGATCACTGATGGGGACCGCGCGGCTTCAGTCCGTATGCACAACGTGACCAAAATGCGAGCGAATCCGGCGTCTCCACATGTCACTTTTTGGTTGATCATGGCCGCACTCTTACGGCAGCCGCTACTGTTGGCCGCGTCGAGGGCCATGTTCCACTTATCGGGCATGACCGTGCTGTCGCGACCGCCGATCCATGCGCCCTGGCAATGGGCTCCCACGGGGATTGAAGTCAAGGAGGTTGGGTGCCCGCGCACAGGAAGTCCGCCCCGGGACAGCCGTCCACGGCTCGCCGAGCAGGCCGGACGCCTTCCCTTCTCGACCGCTGGCCTTTCCGCCGGAAACTCAACGTCCTGGTGATCGTCCCGCTCGCGGTCGTCTCCGCGATGCTCTCCTACGTCGTCTACGGCCAGGTCGACCGTGCCCGGTCCGCCGCCGACACCGCCCAACTCGTGCGGGACAGCGCGCAGGTCACGAAACTCATCGACGGTGTGCAGACCGAGCACCGGCAGGCGCTCCTCGTGTCCCTGCGCTACGAGGCCGCCCGCTCCGGCGACAGTCCGCCCGACACCTCCTCGTACCTCCAGGCGCAGGACAAGGTCAGCACCCAGGCCGAAACCGTCCGGTCGACCTACGGGGACCGGCTGCCCGACGCCGAGGCGCAGGCGCTCAAGGAACTCGAGGGCCTGGACAGCCTCCGCAAGACCGTCGAACAGGGTCCGATACCCGCCGACAACATCGACCCCGCGTACGGATCGGTGATCGAGGGCCTCATCAACGGCCTCGGACTCGGCCAGTCCGGCAGCGAGTCCTCGTCGTCCGCGGGCAGCCTGCTCGACGCGCTGCTGCGTGCCGACACCGCCCACGCCTCCTTCGAGACCAGCGTCTTCGCCACCCGTACCCGGGACCCCAACGCGCTCATCGAGTTCACGGCGGCCGTCGGCGACTACGACCAGTACACCTACCAGGCAGAGCGGTTCACCCGGTTCGCCACCACCGAACAGGGCAGCGACCTCGCGGAGATCGAACACAGCCCGTACCAGAGCGTCATCACGCAGCACTGGGCCGAGATCCAGGTCGACCCCGGCGGCCTGGTCGCCGAGAGCTCGGCACAGCTGCGGGACGCCCTCGGCGACGCGCTGAGCGCCGACCCCACCTATGAGCGCCAGGCCCGGAACCGGCTGAAGATCGTCGATGAGCTCATCGGAGAGATCGCCGCCGACACCCAGGGCGCGTCCAACAGCGCCTGGTGGCAGGTGGTCTGGCTGACCGTCGGTACCCTGCTCGCCTTCGGGGCCTGGCTCCTGTTCTCGGTGCTGATGCGCCGCTCCGTGGTGCGGACCGTGCGGACGCTCACCGAGGCGGCCCAGCACGTGGCCACCGCGGCCGGGACCGAACTGGCCCGGGTCGCGGACGACGACGCCGACGACGCGAGCCCGCCGCGCCTCGAAGCCGTACCCGTGCCGGTGCGTGACGAGATCGGTGAACTCGCCGAAGCCTTCAACCAGGTTCAGGTCACCGCGACCGCCCTGCTGGAACGCCAGGTCGTCAGCCGCCGCAACATCGCCGAGATGTTCGGCAACGTCGGACGCCGCGTCAGCAATCTGACGGCACGTCAACTCGCGCTGATCGACTCGGTGGAGCGCGGCGAGACCGACCCGGAGGTACTGGACCGGCTCTACCGCATCGACCACATCGCCGTACGTCTCCAGCGCAACGCCGACAGCCTGATGCTGCTCGCCGGTATCAGCGAGACGGGCCTGGGCACCGAACCCATGCGGCTCAGCAACATCGTGCGCGCCGCACTCGGCCAGATCGAGGGCTACCAGCGGGTCACCCCGCACGCCGAGGGCGATGTCACCGTAGCCCCTGACATCGTTGGCGATCTCACGCTGATGCTCGCGGAACTGCTGGAGAACGCGGTGATGTTCTCCCCGGCGTCCAGCGGCGTGGAGGTGGTCCTGCGTCCCCGGCACGGCTCCGCCGGCGGCGCCCTCGTCGAGATCATCGACCACGGGCTCGGAATGAGCCCCGAGCGGCTGGAGCAGGAGAACTCCCGCCTGATCCGCCGTGAACGGCTCGACCTGGCGCCGACCGAGGTCCTCGGCCTGTTCGTGGTCGGCGGACTGTCCCGGCGCTGGGGCATCGAGGTCGTCCTGACCCGCACCCCGGGCGGCGGCGTCACGGCCACCGTCGCGGTCCCCTCCTCCCACCTCCTGCTCACCGACCCGGCACAGGCCGCGGCGCGGGCCCCGCACATCCTGCCGCCGGCCCGCCGCTCCGGCAGGAGCGAGCCGCGCCCCGCGACGGTCGAGTCGCCGCCCGGCCCCTCGGGCCTGCCCCGCAGGGTTCCCGCGCGCCCCCGGGGCGGCGAATCCCCCGGCCACGCCCGCCGCACGGAGTCCGCGGGACCCCTCGGCGGCGAGGACGCCCTGGCCCACCCGGCGAACGGGTCCGGGGCGCGGCCCGGCACCGGCGCCGCCGACCCCCGCCCCGGCACGGCGACCGAGCCGAGGCCCGGCGAGGCCGGTCCGCTGCGCCGCCGGGTGCGCGGTGCGACCCTGTCGGCCGGCACCGCTTCGAGCCGTCAGCCCGAACGGACCGTCACGAACCCGCGTCCGCCCGCCTGGCAGCCCACGGACGCGGAGGCGGCACGATCCGAGATCGACGAGTTCGAGGCAGCCGTCCTGCGGGCCGAGCGCGACAGCGCGGCCGACGACCGGACCACCGGGGCGACCCGGCCGGGGAGCCGGCCAGGTGTCCCGAACCGACCCAGCACAGAGAACAGCAGACCCTCATCCCCGGAAGGCATGAGCAAGTGACCATGTGGACAGGCGAGCCGGAGTCCGGAGCCGTGGCACCGGTGACGGACGTGAAGACCGCCGCTGCCGACTTCAATTGGCTGCTCAATCGATTCGCCACCGAGACGGCCGGGGTCGTCGACGTGATCGGTGTCTCCTCCGACGGACTGCTCATCGCGGTGTCCCAACTGCGCGGCCAGGCCGACTCGGAGAGGCTCGCCGCGATCGTCTCCGGTATGACCAGCCTGGCCATGGGCGCGTCCGGCAACTACGGCCTCGGCGCCCTGAACAAGGTCATCATCGACCTGGAGGAAGGGCACGTCCTGGTGTCGGCGCTCGGCGCGGGCGCGGTGCTCGGCGTGGTCGCCTCCAAGGAGGCGAAGCTCGGCAACATCGCGTACGAGATGACCCTCTTCGCCAACCGTGCCGGTGCGGTCCTGAGCCCGCAACTGGTCATGGAGCTCAAGAACACCGTGGGCATCGCGCCGGCCGGCTGACGTCCGGCGGGCCGTCACCTGGGCCGTCACATGACCGACGACGGTTCGCGAAGCGAAGGGGGGAGGACGAGATGACGGCCGGCGAGCCATCAGCCACCGACGGCGCGGGGTGGGAAGTGGAGCCCCCCGCGTCGGTCGTCCGGCCGTTCCTGCTGACCGCGGGACGGATCGCCGGCGGCGACAGTCTCGTACCGCCGATCCCGATCGAGACGCAGGTGGTCGCTACCGATCTGGGTCTTGCCGCGCTGGACGCCTTCGTCTTCGACCAGCACCGCGACATCATCACGGTCTGCCGTGAGCCGCAGTCGCTGGCGGAGATCGCGGCGAAACTGCGGATGCACTTGAATGTGATCCGGGTGCTCGCCGATGATCTGCGCGCGGACGGTCAACTGGCCCTGTACGCACCACAGGCCCGCTCCAACCGCGATGTCACCGTATTGCGAAGGGTTATCGATGGTCTCCGAGCTATCCCCGACTCCCGGGGCGCGATCCGTGAGGGCTGACGCCGAGGGGCCCCGGCCGCCGCTGCCGGTGAAGATGGTGATCGCGGGCGGCTTCGGCGTGGGCAAGACCACCACGGTGGGCGCCATTTCCGAAATCGAGCCGCTGACCACCGAGGCGTCCATCACCTCGGTCGCCGCGGGCGTCGACGACCTCACCCACACCCCGGAGAAGATGACGACGACCGTCGCCATGGACTTCGGCTGCGTCACCCTCGACCCGACCCTGAAGCTGTATCTGTTCGGGACCCCCGGCCAGGAGCGGTTCGGGTTCATGTGGGACGACCTGGTCGAGGGCGCGCTCGGCGGACTCGTCATAGTCGACACCCGCCGTCTCGACGACTGCTACGCGGCCGTCGACTACTTCGAGCACCGCGAGATCCCCTTCGCGGTGGCCGTCAACGCCTTCGACGGCAAGGTCGAACACGATCTGAACGACGTACGGTGGGCCCTCGACGTCGGCGACCACGTGCCCCTCACCGTGTTCGACGCACGCGAACGAGGCTCCGTGCGGGACGCGTTGCTCGTCGTACTCGAACACGCGCTGGCCACCGCCGAACGATGAAAGGGGGACGGGCTCGAAGCCCGTCCCCGTTCCGTACGGCGGTCAGACCGCGCGGCGCCTGCGCACGCCCGGGGACACCGCCACCCGGCCCACGGCCCAGAACAGCACGAGGACGAGCAGCGCGAGCGTCGCCGTGAGCGTGGCCCCGCCGACCACCTTCTCGTAGTTGCGCTGGTAGAGGCCGTCCACGATGTACCGGCCGACCCCGCCCAGGGCCACATAGGCCGCGATCGTCGCGGTCGACACGATCTGGATCGCCGCCGAGCGAAGTCCGCTGAGGATCAGCGGCAGCGCCGCGGGCACCTCGACCTGGAGCAGGATCCTCCCCTCCGCCATGCCCATGCCCCGCGCCGCGTCGACGGGGGAGGGGTCGACGTTGCGGACCGCCTCGTAGGTGGTGATGAGGACAGGCGGGACCGCCAGCACCACGAGCGGGATCATCACGGGCAGGATGCCGAGGCCGAGCCAGACGAACATCAGCACCAGCAGCCCGAATGTCGGCAGCGCCCGGGCCCCCGCCGCCACGAAGGCCAGCGCGTTGCCGCCGCGGCCGGTGTGTCCGGTGATCAGGCCGATGGGCAGGCCGATGGCCGCGGCGATGGCGAGCGCCGCCGCCGAGTACTGGAGGTGCTCCCACACGCGCTGCGGGATGCCGTCGTAGCCGTGCCAGTGCGAGCCGTCGGAGAAGAAGGACTGGATGTAGTTCAGCACGTTCACGAGACGCTCTCCGGGGTGCGGACCGCGCCCGCGGTCGTGGACGTACCAGACGTACGGCGCCCGGCCCTGCGGCCGGTGGGCGGCTGCCAGGGGATGAGCACCCGGCGCAGCAGGACGAGCAGCGCGTCGACCAGCACCGCGAGGACCGCGGTGGTGACCACCGAATTCACCGCGAGGATGGGCCGGTGATAGAGCATCGCGGTGGTCAGCAGATTGCCGAGCGCGCCCTGGTTGCCGATCAGCGCGCCGACGCTGACCAGGCTGATGCTGGAGGCGGTCGCCACCCGCAGTCCGGCCATGATCGCCGGTACGGCGATGGGGAGTTGGACCTGGAAATAGCGGCGTACAGGGCCGATGCCCATCGCCGCCGCGGCGGCGATCGTCTCCTCGGGCACCGAGCGGATGCCGTCGACGACCGCCGGGACGAGGACCACCAGGCTGTACAGACACAGCGGGATCATCACCGTGAGGCGGCTGAGCCCGGTGTAGTCGATGAGCACCACGAAGAAGGCCAGTGACGGGATCGCGTACAGCACCGTGGTCGTCCAGAGGACCGGCGGGTAGAGCCAGTTGAAGCGGACGCACAGCAGGCCGATCGGCAGCGCCAGCAGGAGACCGACGAGCACCGGGATCAGGGCCTCCTGCATGTGCCAGGAGATCAGGCCGGCGTAACTGTTCTGCAGGTCGCTCGGGATGTCGAAGAACCCGTTCATCGCGCGGCCTTCGCCTGGGACGGGCCCTGCGGGGACTCCGCCGGGCCCGGCACGGTGTCGGCGGCCCGCCGCTGCCGAGCGCCGCGGATCGTGGCGGCGACCGTCTCCTGCCCGGCGACTCCGAGGACCCGTCCGGCCCCGTCCAGCGCGACGGCCTGGCCGGTGGGCGACAGCACCGCCCGGTCCAGGGCGACCCGCAGCGAGTCCCGGCCCACCTCGAAGCCCTGTCCGTACGGCTCCAGGGCCTGGACGTCACCGGCCCACACCGAGAGATCGGCCCAGCCCAGCGGCCTGCCGTCGGCGTCGGTCACCAGGACGGGCGACGGCGTTCCCTCGCGCCCGGCGATCTCCTGCCAGTCGGAGCCGACGGGGAAGACCCGGGAGCGGTCGAGTGCGAGGTCGCGGGTGGACAGGAACGACAGACCGCGGATGCCCCGGTCGGCGCCCAGGAACTCCTCCACGAACGCGTCGGCGGGCGACGACAGAATCTCGTCGGGGGCGGCGAACTGGGCGAGCCTGCCGCCGGTGCGCAGCACGGCGATGCGGTCGCCGATCGTGATGGCCTCGTCCATGTCGTGCGTGACGAACACGATCGCCTTGCCGAGTTCGCCCTGGATACGGAGCAACTCCTCCTGGAGGCCCCGGCGGACGACCGGGTCGACCGCGGAGAACGGCTCGTCCATGAGCAGGATCGGCGGGTCCGCCGCCAGGGCGCGGGCGACACCGACACGCTGCTGCTGGCCGCCGGAGAGCTGGTACGGATAGCGGCGGGCCATGCCCGGATCGAGACCGACCCGTTCCATGAGTTCGGCCGCCCGGGCCCGGGCGCGCTGCTTGGACCAGCCGAGCAGCCGCGGCACCGTGGCGATGTTGTCGAGGATCGTGCGGTGCTGGAAGAGCCCGGCGTTCTGGATGACGTAACCCATGGAACGGCGCAGGGCGTTGACCGGCTGGCGCAGGATGTCCTCGCCGTTGACCCGGATCGTGCCGCTGCTCGGCTCGACCATGCGGTTGATCATGCGGAGCGTGGTGGTCTTGCCGCAGCCCGAAGGTCCGACGAGAACGGTGATGGAGTGGTTCGGTATCTGGAGAGACAGGCGATCGACGGCCACCGTGCCGTCGGCGTATCGCTTGCTGACATCTTCGATGGCTATCAAGCGTCGAAACCCTTCGGGAACGGCTTTGCTCGTACGTGGCGCGATCGTGTGTACGAGGGTGCGTAGTCTAGCCAGTTGATGTTCGTTCGCGGTCGCCGCAGGTAACGGTTTCGAGCCCGGGCCGGTGTCCTGACGCACAGGTGAGCCACGGTGTGTGTGCGGATGGGCGGGCGCGCGTCCCGCCGTGTCTCTCAAGCGGCCCGCGCGGGGCGGACGGCGGCCGAGCCCAGCCGCTCACCGCGCAGGACACGCAGGTGCAGTGCGGCCCAGGTGCGATAGGGCCGCCAGTTCTCCGCGATCTCGGTGAGGCCGCGCCCCGGTCCGTACCGCTCGGCGACCTCCGCCTCCAGCCGGCGCTCCTGGGTCGGCAGGGTGTCCGGATGGCCGGCGCCGCGCAGGACGACAAGCTCGGCGGAGAAGACGCCCAGCCCCTTGACCTGCTGGACCTGCCGCACGGCCTCCCCGGGGCTCAGGGCGCGCAGCCAGGCGCCGTCGAGGAGTCCGTCGAGCGCGGCGTGGGCCACGGAGTGCAGGTATTCCGTCTTGCGCCAGGGGAGTTCGTAGTCCAGGCCGAGCAGGGCCTCGGGGGAGGGGAACGCGCCGCCCGTGCCGTAGCGGGCGATGAGGTCGTCACGCATGCGCCTGGCCGACGTCATTCCCGTGCGCTGGGTCAGCACCGCCCAGGCGGCGGCCTCGTACGGCGAGTGGAACCCGCACGGGCGCAGGCCCGGCCAGCGGGCCTGGACCTCGGCGATCACGGGGTCGCGCTCGGCGACCGCGGGCCAGCCGCGGGCATCGACGTCCAGGGACAGAAAGCGGCGCACCTGCTCGGCGGCGGCCGCCAGATCGCCGTCTCCCGTCACCACGACCCGGGCCGTGGTGCCGTACTGGGTCACCTCCGCGCCGACACGGCGCCAGTCGGAGTCGGCGTGGAAGACCGTGCGCAGCGCCCCGTCGCCACCCGCCGCCGAGGCCGGGCCCAGCGGCGCCATCTCCTCCCAGAACTCACGGCTCGTGTCCAGCGACCACGGACCGGCCACCTCGAATTCGACCGTGTGCTGTGCCATGTCCGACCTCTTTTTCAGTGGGGCTGTGTCTCTGTGCCCACCACCTTGGCCGTAATACCTGACAGGTTCCGTCAACTATTTCCGCTGTATGCGGCGCGCTGGAAGGCGGGGTGCCCGGCGAGGCGGCGGACGTAGGCGCGAAGGTGGCTGTGCCGGGCGAGGGCATCGGGTACGTCGAGATGAGTGAGCGCCACCCAGGCGTCCACATCGGCGGCGGTCAGTTCCTCGCCCAACACATAGGTGTGTGCGGCGAGTTGACGGTCCAGCAGATCCAGCGTCGCCGACCGGTCCGCCGGCCGGGCGGCCGATGTGACGTCCCGGTCGAGGAGTTCACGCAGGGCGTCGATGTCCGCGGCGCGGGCCGGCGGGTGCAGCGGCGGGACGCCTGCCGCGTCGTGGCCGGTCAGGAGGCCCGCAAGGTCGCGGAGGATGTCGGGCGTGTGATTGCTGACGATGCGTCCGCTCCAGCGGTCGCACAGCGCGGGCGCCGTCAGTGGGCCCTCGTAGTGGTGCCAGGTGGCCTCGTAGGCGCTGCGCAGCGAGGCGCACGCGTCCGGTGTCTCGGTGGGGAGCGCCACGACGGTGGTGGCGACCGAGTCCTCAAGACCGAGCAGGCCGAGGGTGATCGAAAGGCGCAGCGAGCGTGGACAGTTCAGGGAAAGGTACAGCTGATAGCGGTGCGGCGCCGGGTAGAAACCACCGGCGGCGCTGACGCCGATGCGGGTGCACATGCCTGACGTGCCGGTGGTCGAAGCGCGCGAAACGGTCTTGGGCATGACTCTCCATGGGGGAACGACGAAGCCCCGGCCGCCTCTTGGGCGGTCGCGGAGGAACGGAGTGACTGCGCTTGCGTACGGCTCGAAGAGGCCGGACTAGTACGCGCTGGAGACCCGCAACAAGTCGATGTGCAGGCGCCTCGTCAGGTTGTTCCTGTGCATTCCCACCGGTCCCGCCTCCAGGTCCCGCGAGTCGCGAGACCGCGCTTGCCCCACCGAGGGAAAACCCGCGTGCTGAGGCGCTGACAATCGTGACCGTCCTCGTCAGTGTCAGTGCGCTCCCTGAAGCCGTCAAGGACGCGTCCACCCGGTCTCACCACGTGGTCATCCGGGCTGGTGCACGTTGACATTGGTTTCCGAGCGTGCCTAACTTACGCCGCAGATCGGTCATGAGCGTCAGCGACAAGTCCTGGCTCACCGGCCGGAAACCAGCGATGGAGACGGCGATGCACGCAGCTTCGAGGAAGGCCGCACAGCGGCCCCGCGGCTGCGTCCTGCTGTGCGCCGACCGCTGCGTCGATCTGCTCCGCGTCAACAGCGCCCTGTGTACCGCTCCGGGCCGTGCCCGCAGTGCTTCGGGCTGCGCCCGCTGTCAAGGCTGACGGCTTTCTGAATCTCTGAAGCGCACCGCCGCCGCGGTGTGCCCTCTGCCCTCCCAGCCCCCGGTACCGGCGACTCCTCGCTCTCCGCAGCCGTCTCTTTCGCGCCGCGGTGCCGTCGCGTACGCCACGCCCCGGGGTGTCCCTCTTTGCTGGAGCCCTCATGAGTGAACCCCCTGGCGCTGCCGTGTCCCTTGCCGAGGCACTGCCCGCCGACTCCCCGTCGAAGCCGCTCACGGCTCAGCGAGTGCTGCCGCTGCGCAGGCCCGGCCGCTGGATCGGCACGGCCGTCGCTCTGGTCCTGGTCGCCCAGATCATCCACGGCCTGGCCACGAACCCGTTCTACCAGTGGGACCGTTTCCGCTACTGGTTCCTGCGCCCGACCATCCTCGACGGACTCGTCGTCACCCTCGAAGCGGCCGCGCTCAGCGCCGTGTTGGGGCTGCTCGGCGGCATCGTGCTCGCCCTCGCCCGGCTCTCGGGAAGCCCGGTGCTGCGCGCGGTGAGCTGGGTGTACACCTGGCTGTTCCGCTCCATACCGCTGATCGTCGTCCTGATCTTCCTCTACAACTTCAGCGCTCTGTACCAGACGTTGAGCATCGGAGTGCCGTTCGGACCGGCCTTCTTCACCTTCGACGAGTCGCGGCTCGCCACCGACCTGACGGTCGCGGTCATCGGTCTCAGCCTCAACGAGGCGGCATACGCGGCCGAGGTCGTCCGCGGCGGCATCCTCTCCGTCGACCAGGGCCAGCACGAGGCGGCGGCCGCGCTCGGCCTGCCGAAGACGTACCAGTTCACCCGCGTCGTCTTCCCGCAGGCACTCAGGTCCATCACCCCCAACTACGTCAACCAGCTGATCGGCCTGATCAAGGGAACGTCCCTGGTGTTCTACGTTTCGCTGCTCGACCTGTTCGGCTCGGTGCAGACGATGGGCAGCACCTATCCCGGCGACATCGTGCCGCTCCTGCTGGTCGCCACCGTCTGGTACCTGATCCTCACGAGCGCCGTGTCCGTCGTCCAGTTCTACGTCGAGCGGTACTTCGCCCGGGGCGCCACGCGCACCCTGCCGCCGACCCCCCTGCAGAAGGTGCGCGGCGGCATCGGCGACCTGCGCGCCCGGCTGCGCAAGGAGGCCGCCGTATGACCACCACCCAGACCCTCGACGCCAGTCCGGCCGCGCTGGAGATCCATGACGTGCACAAGTGGTACGGGTCCCACCGGGTGCTCGACGGCGTCGACCTGACGGTGCGGCCCGGTGAGGTCACCGTCATCCTCGGCCCGTCCGGCTCCGGCAAGTCCACGCTGCTGCGAGTGATCAACCACCTGGAGAAGCCCGAGATCGGCTACGTCAGCGTCAACGGTGAGCTGATCGGCGTACGACGGCAGGGCGTGAGACTGAAGGAACTCAGCGAGCGCGCCATCCTGGGCCAGCGCAGCCGGATCGGCTTCGTCTTCCAGAACTTCAACCTGTTCCCGCACCTGACCGTCCTCGACAACGTGGCCGCCGCGCCCGTGGCCACCGGGAAGCTGACCAAGCCCGAGGCCCAGGAGCTGGCCCGCGAACTCCTCGGCCGGGTGGGCCTCGGCGAGAAGACCGGCGCCTACCCGCGCCAGCTCTCCGGCGGCCAGCAGCAGCGGGTGGCCATCGCCCGCGCGCTCGCCCTGCGCCCGGGGATCATCCTGTTCGACGAGCCCACCTCGGCGCTCGACCCGGAACTCGTCGGCGAGGTTCTGGCCGTCATCAAGGACCTGGCGACCAGCGGCACCACCCTCGTCATCGTCACCCACGAGATCGGCTTCGCCCGCGAGGTCGCCGACCGGGTCGTCTTCATCGACGGCGGCAAGGTCGTCGAACAGGGCCCGCCCGAACAGGTGTTGGACCACCCGCGGCACGAGCGGACCCGGGACTTCCTCAGCAAGGTGCTCTGACCTTCCTTCTCGGCAAGGCGCTCCGACAGGCGCCTCCCTCTTGCCGGTTCACCGCGGCCGGTCCTCACCGAGCCCTCACCCAGCCCAGCCCTCACCCAGCGACAAGGACAGCCAGCCATGCCTACGCACTTCTCCCGACGCAGCCTGATACGCGGGATCACCGCGGCCACCGCCGTTGCCTCGCTCGCCGCCGGGCTCGCCGCCTGCGGAGGCGACAGCGACGCCGCCACCACGACCGACGTCGCCGGCACGGTGACTGTGGGACAGCTGTCCAACGGGGCGGCCAAGGAGGCCGAGCTGAAGGTCTCCGAGGTGAAGTCGATCAGCGCGGAGCTGCCCGCGTCGGTCCGCAAGAGCGGCACGCTGGCGATCGGCGTCGGCGCCCTGCCCGACGGCTTCCCGCCTCTCGCGTTCGTCGGCTCCGACCAGAAGACCCTCACCGGCGCCGAGCCCGACCTCGGACGTCTGGTCGCCGCGGTCCTCGGCCTGAAGCCGGAGCTGAAGAACTCCACCTGGGAGAACATGTTCGTCGGCATCGACAGCGGCAAGGTCGACGTCGCCTTCTCGAACATCACCGACACCGAGGAGCGCAAGAAGAAGTACGACTTCGCCTCCTACCGCAAGGACAACCTCGGCTTCGAGGTGCTCAAGAAGAGCACGTGGAACTTCGACGGAGACTACGAGAACCTCGCCGGGAAGACCGTCGCCGTCGACAACGGCACCAACCAGGAGAAGATCCTCCTCGAGTGGCAGAGCAAGCTCAAGAAGGAGGGCAAGCAGCTCACCGTCAAGAACTACCAGAGCAAGAACAGCACCAACCTGGCGCTGGTCGGCGGAAAGATCGACGCCTACTTCGCCGCGAACCCCGGTGTCGCGTACCACATCACGCAGACCGCCACGTCGCCCAACCCGACGCGCAGCGCGGGCACGTTCTCCGGAGCCGGGGCGTCACTGCAGGGCCTGATCGCGGCGACCTCGAAGAAGGACAGCGGAGTGGCCAAGCCGGTCGCCGACGCCATCAACTACCTGATCAAGAACGGCCAGTACGCCAAGTGGCTGACCGCCTGGAACCTCTCCAACGAGGCCGTCACCACCTCCGAGATCAACCCGGCCGGGCTTCCGCTCGACAACTCCTGAGCGCCGGACCCCTTCTGACGGTCCGTCGGTTCACCTGCCTGGGAGCCGACGGGCCGTGAATCCCGCCGAAGCCGCCGCGTCACCGCCACGGAGATCCGACACCTCATGTCCACCCTTGCCACTCCGCCGCAGCCGAAGGGCCCCGCGTCGCCGTCCCACGTCCTGGACAACGCGGCCTGGGCCGCGCTGACCGGTCCGCATGCCGCGTTCGCCGAGCGTTTCGGACGCGCCGCCCGCTACCCCAGGGACGTCTCCCCGTTCACCGCCCTGGCCGACCCCGGCGATCCCCGCGCCTGGGACGACCTCGCCGCACTGGTCGGCCCGGGCGCCGTCGCGCCGGTGTCGGGGGTGCGGGGCGCTCCCGACGGCTGGGAGACCGTGCGGCGCGGCGAGGGCGTGCAGCTGGTCGACACCGCGCTGCGCGCGGAACCCGCCCCCGAGGCCGTACGGCTCGGACCCGGCGACGTACCCGAGATGCTGGAACTCGTCGCGCTGACCGAGCCCGGGCCCTTCCTGCCCCGTACGGTCGAACTCGGCACCTATCTCGGCCTTCGGCACCGGGGCCGGCTGATCGCCATGGCCGGGGAAAGGCTGCGCCCGCCGGGGTGGACCGAGATCAGCGCCGTCTGCACCCACCCGGACCACCGCGGCCGGGGTCTGGCCACCCGGCTGGTGCGCGCCGTCGCGGCGGGCATCAGGGAGCGTGGAGACACACCCTTCCTGCACGCCGCCGCGGACAACACCGGCGCGATCCGGCTGTACGAGTCCATCGGCTTCACCCTGCGCCGCCGCAGAAGCTTCCTCCTGGTCAGAACTCCCGGCAGAACTCCCGGCGCGGGGCCGGAACAGACGGCGTAGCCGGGCTGTTGAGGTGGACGACGACACGATGCCGGCGCGGCCAGGGGCCCGCCGCGGCGGAAGGGCGGGGGTGACCGAGGTGCCGGGTGTGTCCCGACTCCCCGCCAAGGTCCTGGCGCCACGCCGCCGCGTCCATCTGTACTCCCGGCCGCACATCGACCTGCAGCGCGTGGCCGGCGCGCTCTGTCGCCCCTGACCTGTCACCCCGCCGCCGCACCCTCGATGCCGAGGGCCCGGTGATCTCATACGGTCGATCAGGAAGGCACCCCTCCCGTGTCCTCACCATCTTCGCTGTCCCCTTCTTCTCCCTCCTCCGCCTCCTCCACCGGAAAACTGCACCTCGCCGTCGCGCTCGACGGCGCCGGCTGGCACCCGGCCGCCTGGCGGGAACCGGCGGCCCGCCCCCGGGAGCTGCTCACCGCCGCCTACTGGACCGACCTGGTCACCGAGGCCGAACGCGGGCTGCTCGACTTCGTGACGATCGAGGACGCGCTCGGACTCCAGTCCTCGCACCTCACCGAACCCGACGGGCGGACGGACCAGGTCCGCGGACGCCTCGACGCCGTCCTTATCGCGGCCCGCGTCGCACCGCTGACCAGCCACATAGGCCTGGTGCCGACTGTGGTGGCCACCCACACGGAGCCCTTCCATATATCCAAGGCGATCGCCACCCTCGACTATGTGAGCACCGGCCGCGCGGGCCTCCGGGTGCAGGTGTCCGCACGCCGTAACGAGGCCGCGCACTTCGGCCGCCGTACCTTCCCCCCGTTCCGTTTCGAGGACCTGGAGAGCCCGGCGATCAGGGAGTTGGTCGTCGAGATCTTCGACGAGGCCGCCGACTACGTCGAAGCGGTACGCCGGCTCTGGGACAGCTGGGAGGACGGCGCGGAGATCCGGGACGTCGCCACCGGCCGCTTCATCGACCGCGACAAGCTGCACTACATCGACTTCGAGGGCCCGCACTTCAGCGTCAAGGGCCCCTCCATCACCCCCCGGCCGCCGCAGGGCCAGCCCCTGGTCACCGCACTGGCCCACGAGACCGGGACGGGTGCGCCGTTCCGGCTCGTGGGGCGTTCCACCGATCTCGGATACGTCACCCCGCACGACGCCGAGCAGGCACGTGCCGTCGTCGCCGCGGTCCGCGCCGAACAGGAAGCGGCCGGTCGCGCCGCGGAGCCGCTGCATCTCTTCGGCGACCTGGTGGTGTTCCTGGACGACGACCCCGCCGCCGCGGTGGCGCGCCGGGAACGTCTCGACTCCCTCGCGGGACACCCGTACACCAGCGACGCGCGGATCTTCACGGGAACGCCCGGACAACTGGCCGATCTGCTCCAGGAGTTGGGTCAGGCCGGACTGTCCGGCTTCCGGCTGCGGCCCGCCGTCGCCGGCCACGACCTCCCGGCGATCACCCGGGGCCTGGTTCCCGAACTCCAGCGCCGCGGCGCCTTCCGGGAGTCGTACGAGGCCGACACCCTGCGCGGGCTGCTGGGGCTCGCCCGCCCCGCCAACCGCTATGCCGCCACCGCCTGAGCCGGAGGGACCGTACGACCATGAGCAAGCCCCTGAAGCAGATCCATCTGGCCGCCCACTTCCCCGGCGTCAACAACACCACCGTATGGAGCGACCCGGAGGCCGGCAGCCACATCGAGTTCAGTTCCTTCGCGCATTTCGCGCGCACCGCCGAACGCGCCAAGTTCGACTTCCTGTTCCTCGCCGAGGGACTTCGGCTGCGCGAACAGGGCGGCAGGATCTACGACTTGGACGTCGTCGGACGGCCCGACACCTTCACGATCCTCACCGCGCTCGCCGCCGTCACCGAACACCTCGGCCTGACCGGCACCATCAACTCCACCTTCAACGAGCCCTATGAGGTGGCCCGCCAGTTCGCGAGCCTCGACCACCTCTCCGGCGGGCGCGCCGCCTGGAACGTCGTCACCTCCTGGGACGCCTTCACCGGCGAGAACTTCCGCCGTGGCGGCTTCCTCCCGCAGGAGGAGCGCTACTCCCGGGCCAAGGAGTTCCTCACCACCGCGAACGAACTCTTCGACTCCTGGCACGGCGACGAGATCCTCGCCGACCAGGAGAGCGGCACCTTCCTGCGCGACGCGAAGGCCGGAGCCTTCGTGCACCAGGGCCGGCACTTCGACATCGAGGGGCAGTTCAATGTTCCGCGCAGCCCGCAGGGCCGCCCCGTCGTCTTCCAGGCGGGCGACTCGGACGAGGGCCGCGAATTCGCCGCGTCCAGCGCCGACGCGATCTTCAGCCGGTACAGCACCCTGAGGGAGGGGCAGGCGTTCTACACGGACGTCAAGGGCCGCCTGGCCCGCCACGGCCGCACCCGCGACCAGCTGCTGATCCTGCCCGCCGCGACCTTCGTTCTCGGGGACACCGACGCGGAGGCGGAGGAACGCGCCCGCGAGGTGCGGCGTCAGCAGGTCAGCGGCGCCACCGCCATCAAGCATCTGGAGTTCGTCTGGAACCGCGACCTGTCCGCGTACGACCCGGACGGTCCGCTCCCCGACATCGACCCCGACCTGGGCGAGCACACCATCGCCCGCGGTCGCGCCCAGGTGCGCATGTACCGCGACCCGCTGGCCACCGCCCGGGAGTGGCGGGAGCGTGCGGCGGCCAACAACTGGTCGATCCGCGACCTGGTCATCGAGACCGGCAACCGGCAGGCCTTCGTCGGCTCGCCGTCCACCGTCGCCGAGACCATCGACTCCTTCGTCCAGGCCGACGCCGCCGACGGTTTCATCCTCGTCCCGCACATCACCCCCGGCGGCCTCGACGCCTTCGCCGACACCGTGGTCCCGCTGCTCCAGGAGCGAGGGGTCTTCCGCACGGAGTACGAGGGCACCACCCTGCGCGACCACCTCGGCCTGGCGCACCCCGACGTGGCGGCACCGGGCGAACGGGCCGCGTCGTGACGTAATGGGCCGTCCTTGATCCATCGGGGTGAACAACACCGGACGTAGGAGCGAAAAGATACGAATATCGGCCGGTCCCGCTGACGATGATCGCCGGCGGGACCGGTCGGTCTCCGCCCTCGCGCACTCACGTACCGAGGTGGAGACATGCCCAGCACGCGCAGACGACGGACAGGGAACCGGCTTCTCGCGCTGCTGACGGGCTGTCTGCTGCTGGGCACCGGCGGCACGTTGCCGTCGCTCGCGGCCGCCCCGTCCCGGGCCGACGAGTCGACGATCTCGGTCGACAACCTCCGCACCGGCTGGGACCAGAACGAACCCGGCCTGGCGCCCTCCCAGGTGACCAGCTCCGACTTCGGCCAGCAGTTCTCCACGGCCGTGGACGGTCAGGTCTACGCCCAGCCGCTGGTCGTCGGCAAGACAGTGGTCGCGGCCACCGAGAACGCCAAGGTGTACGGGCTCGACTCGGCGTCCGGGAAGATCAACTGGACGAAGAACCTGGGCGCGCCCTGGCCGGCCTCGGCGATCGGCTGCGGCGACCTGGTACCGAACTTCGGGGTGACCTCGACCCCCGTGCACGATCCGGCGACCAACACCGTCTATCTCACGGCCAAGATCAACGACGGTGCCGACGTCCAGCACCCCAACTGGTACGTCCACGCGCTGGACGCCACCACCGGCGCCGAGCGCAGCGGGTGGCCGGTGAAGGTGCAGGGCGCCCCGGTCAACGACCCCAGCCATCCCTTCAACCCGTTCACCGCAGCCCAGCGCCCCGGCCTGCTCCTGATGGGCGGATCGGTCTACGTGGGCTTCGCCTCGCACTGCGACTTCGGCCCGTACGTCGGCTACGTCCTCGGCGTCAACACCACGACCCGCAGCACCACCCTGTGGGCGACGGAGGACTCCTCCGCCAACGGCATGGCCGGCATCTGGATGAGCGGCGGCGGCCTCGTCTCCGACGGCCCCGGCCGGATCTTCGTCTCCACCGGGAACGGCATCTCCCCGGCGCCCGGCCCCGGTTCGAAGCCGCCGGGCCAGCTGGCGGAGTCGGTGGTCCGGCTCGGGGTCAACAGCGACGGCACGATGTCCGCGCAGGACTTCTTCAGCCCCAGCAACGCCCCGACCCTCGACACCAACGACACCGACCTCGGCTCCGGCGGACCGATGGCGCTGCCCGACGCGGTCTTCGGGACCAGCCAGCACCCTCATCTGATGGTGGAGATCGGCAAGGACGGCCGCCTCTTCCTCCTCGACCGGGACAACCTCGGCGGCCGCAGCCAGGGGCCCGGCGGCACCGATGCGGTGCTCAGCACCTTCGGCCCGTACGAGGGCGTCTGGGGGCACCCCGCCGCGTACGGCGCCGAGGGCGGCTATGTGTACACGATCGGCAGCAGAGGCCCGCTGCGTGCCTTCGCATACGGCGTCAACGGCTCGGGCCAGCCCTCACTGACCAACACCGGTACCAGCACCGGCACTTTCGGCTACACCTCGGGCTCGCCCGTGATCACCTCCACCGGCACCACGCCGGGCTCCGCGCTCGTCTGGGCGGTCTACGCGGACGGCTCCAACGGCGCCAACGGCCAGATCCGCGCGTACGACGCCGTACCGGTCAAGGGAAAGCTGAACCTGCGCTTCTCCGCCCCGATCGGCACCGCGTCCAAGTTCGCCGTGCCGGCCACCGACGGCGGACGCGTCTACGTCGGCACCCGTGACGGCCATGTGCTCGCCTTCGGCCGGCCGTCCACCACCGCGCTGACCGGCAGCCCGGTCGACCTCGGCCAGGTGGCCGTGGGCAGCACCGGCGAGGCCACGGCGAAGGTGACCGCCACCCAGAACGTGACGATCACGGCGGTCAGTACGCCGTCGGGCAGTCAGTTCTCCGCCGCGCCCACCGGTCTGCCGGTCACCCTGCACGCGGGCGACACCTACTCGGTGCCGGTCCAGTTCGCGCCGACCACACCCGGGGCGGACAGCTCGGTGCTGACGTTCACCACCGATGCCGGCGCGATCGGTCTCGGGCTGACCGGCTACGGGACCCGGCCCGGCCTCACCGCCTTCCCGGCCGATCTGGCCTTCGGCACGGTGGCCACCGGCACGGCCAAGACCCTGGGGGTGACCTTCACCAATACCGGTACCGAGGACGAGACGGTCTCCGCGAGCAGCGCACCGGACGCCCCCTTCAGCGCTGACGGCCTGCCTGCCGACGGCACCGTCGTCCCGCCTCAGCAGTCCGTCACCGTCCAGGTGAAGTACGCCCCGACGGCCGCCGGCGGCAACACGGGGGAGCTCTCCGTCACCGGGCAGAACGGCACCGCGACCGTGGACCTCACGGGCACGGCGGTGACCGGCGCGGCGCAGCTGACGATCACTCCGACCTCCACCGACTTCGGCAACGTCGCGGTCGGGAAGTCGGTCACCAAGACCTTCGACATCAGCAACACGGGCAACATCCCCCTCACCATCACCAAGGCGAAGGCACCCGCGGCCCCGTTCAACGTGACCAATCCGCTGAGCGAGGGCCAGGTCATCGGCCCGGAGGACGTGATCCACCAGGCCGTCACGTTCTCCCCGACCGCCCTCGGTGAGGTCACCGGCACCTACCAGTTCACCTCCGACGACGGCCGGGGCCCGCAGAACGAAGCCCTCAAGGGCACCGGGACCGCGCCCGGCCGGGTCACCGTCCCCGCGCCCGGAGCGGGCGGCTGGAAGCTCAACGGATCCGCGCAGCTCTCCGGCAACGACCTCCAGCTCACCCAGACCGGCGCGCACCAGGCGGGCTCGGCGGTCTTCCCCGTCCCGGTGGCCACCGACGGCCTCAGGGCGGCGTTCACCACCGTCATCGGCGGCGGCACGGGCGCCGACGGACTCACGTTCGGCCTGCTGGACCCGGCCCGGGCCACTCCCAGCGCCCTGGGCACCGACGGCGGCGGGCTGGGCTGGGCGGGGAAGCCCGGCGTGGCGATCACCTTCGACACCTACCGCACGGGCAGTGACCCGTCGTCGAACTTCGTCGGCATCACCACCGCCACCAGCGGCGGCGCCCTCACCTACGTGGCGACCACGACCAACGTGCCCAACCTTCGCTCGGGCCCGCACGCCGTCGCCGTCGCCATCACCGGGAAGACCCTCACCATCTCCATGGACGGCATCCGGCTGCTGAACACGACAGTGGCCTCGCTGCCCCCGACGGCCCTGCTGGCCTTCACCGGCGCGACCGGCGGGCGGACCGACATCCACACGGTCCGGGACTCGGTCATCACCGCGACCTCATACGCGGTGCCGCCGCCCGGACCCAACGGCTGGACCCTCAACGGCTCCGCCGCGCTCTCCGGCACCGACCTGGTGCTCACCAAGACCGTTCAGAACACCAAGGGCTCCGGTGTGCAGGCGACCGCCGTACCGTCGGCGCGACTGAAGGCGACCTTCACCGCCACGATCGGCGGCGGAACCGGCGCCGACGGCCTCGCCCTCCTGCTGCTCGACTCGTCCAAGACGACTCCCAAGGCGCTGGGCGGCGGCGGAGGCGGCCTCGGCTACGCGGGACTGCCGGGCATCGCCATCACCCTGGACACCCACCGCAACACCGGCGACCCCTCGGCCAACTTCGTCGGGGTGGCCACCGGCGGGAACGGGTCCCCCTTCACCTACGCGGCCACCTCGACCGCCGTTCCCGCCCTGCGGACCGGTACGCACGTCGTCGACGTGAGCGTGACGACCGCCGGGCACATCCTGGTGAGTGTGGACGGCACGCAGGTCATCGACACCGCGGTGACCCTGCCGCAGAACGTGCTGGTCGGGTTCAGCGGAGCCAATGGTGGTTCCACGGACAACCACACGGTCAACGGCGTCAAGGTCACTTACTGAGGATCCGGCCGACCGGCAGACCGCCGACGGGCCGACAGACCGCCGACCGTCCCACAGACTTGAGGAGAGCGTCATGCGCAGACGGGTCACCCCCTTGCTGGCCGCGATCGCCATCGCGTCCTGCCTGGGCCTGCCACATCCCGCGGTGGCGGCGCCCGAACCCCTGCCGCTGACCGTCATGGTCGCCGACACCGACACGATGGGGCGCGTCCTCACGGATCCGGGCGGGCGCACCCTCTACACCTACGACGCGGAGAACTCCAGGACGGTCGACTGTGCCGGCTCCTGCACGGACACCCACAAGCCGCTGCTCAACCCGCCCGGCGCGGAACTCCGGCTGCCGCCGGGCATCGCCGGAACGCTCGGTACCGTCGCACGACCCGACGGCGGGGACCAGGTGACGTATGACGGCTCCCCGCTGTACTCGTACACCGGGGACCTCCAGCCGGCCGACACCAACGGGGTCGACCTGTTCTGGCACGTGATCAACCCTCGGAACGCGCCGGTACCGGCCGAGAGGACAGGCTGACGGGACCGGGAAGGCGGCGCAGCGGCAGGACGGCGGCAATGGGCTCTCCGGCGCCGACGAGCTGTCGGCCGGCAACGGGCTCTCCGCCGCCGACCCTTCGGCCGCCGTGGCGCCACAGCCACGCGATGTCGCGCCCGAACGACCAGACCAGCGACGCGAGGGCCAGCAGCACGGCCCCCGCGGTCGCCTCGCGCGGCAGGATCCCGGCGCCCGCGACGAGCAGCACGATGCCTTGCAGTGCCGCCACCGTCTTGCGCGCCATGCTCGGCGGCAGCGCGCCGTTCAGCCACGGCAGCACCCGGGCCGCCGCCACGAACGCGTACCGCATCGTGCCGATCAGCAGCACCCACGGGCCGAGCGACATCGCGACGTACACGCTCAGCACCAGGATCAGGAACGCGTCGACCTCCATGTCGAAACGGGCGCCCAGCGCGGAGGAGGTTCCGGTGCGCCGGGCGACCTTGCCGTCGACACCGTCGAGGATCAGGGCGACCGCCGTCAGACCGACCAGCAGACTGACCGGGGGCGAGCTCTGGAACGAGTCCGCGACCAGGGCGGTGACGCCGCCGACCAGGATGGCCCGGCCGAGCGTCACACGATTGGCGGGGCCGAACGAGCGGGGCCGGGAGCGGCGCAGGGCGCGGGTCAGTACCGCCCAGGTGGCGATCGCGAAGGCCAGGCCGGTCAGCCAGCCCGCGGGCCCCATCCCGATCGCCGTACCCAGCAGGACCAGCAACAGGAGCTGCACACCGGCTCCCACGATGGTCTCCTGCTCAGGGAGCCTCGCGTCGTATGTGTTGTTCAGGGCCACCGCACATCCTCCGGCCGTATGACAGAGTCGATCAACGCCGCGTACAGTGCGCGGCTTGTCACTGCTCCGTACGTGAAGATCTGCTGAATCGTTCAGGGGGACGCTCATGGAACTCTCAGCTCGCGCCTTCTGGCTCCGGTCGCCCGGGCACGGTGAGATACGGGACGTCGCCGTTCCGGCACCCGCCGAGGGCGAGGTGCTGGTGCGCACGCTCTTCTCCGGGGTGAGCCGGGGCACCGAGACCCTCGTCTTCCGCGGGGGTGTTCCGGAAAGTCAGCATGCTTCGATGCGTGCACCGTTCCAGGACGGGAATTTCCCCGCACCGGTGAAATACGGCTATCTGAGCGTCGGCCGAGTGGAGGAAGGGCCCGTGTCGCTGCTCGGCCGGACCGTCTTCTGCCTGTACCCGCATCAGACGCGGTACGTCGTCCCGGTGAGCGCCGTGACGGTCGTACCGGACGCGGTCCCCGCCTCGCGCGCCGTGCTCGCCGGGACCGTCGAGACCGCGGTGAACGCCCTCTGGGACGCCGCGCCGCTGATCGGCGACCGGATCGCCGTGGTGGGCGGCGGCATGGTCGGCTGCTCCGTCGCCGCGCTGCTCGCCCGCTTCCCGGGCGTACGCGTCCAGCTCGTCGACGCGGATCCCTCCCGCGGCGAGATCGCGCGGGCGCTCGGCGTCGACTTCGCGCTCCCCGGGGACGCCGAGGGCGAGCGCGACCTCGTGGTGCACGCCAGCGCCACCGAGGCGGGACTCACCCGGTCGCTGGAACTCCTCGCCCCGGAGGGGACCGTGCTGGAAATGAGCTGGTACGGCGACCGGCGCGTCAGCCTGCCGCTGGGCGAGGCCTTCCACTCGCGGCGCCTGGTCGTGCGCAGCAGCCAGGTGGGTTCCGTTTCCCCGGCGAGCAGGCCCGGCAGGACCTACGCCGACCGCCTCGCGCTCGCCCTCGAACTGCTCGCCGAACCCGCCTTCGACGCGCTGATCACCGGCGAGTGCGGCTTCGGCGAACTGCCCGGCGTGATGGCCGAGCTCGCCTCCGGATCGATACCCGGCTTGTGCCACCGCGTGGTCTACGACGACGTTTGAGCCCGGAACAACCTGCCTGACCTCTGAAGACTTCAAAGAAAGGGGAACAGGCAGCTGAACAAGGAGAACGAGGCAGCCGTACTACACGACGTGGCCCCGGCAGGGGATCAGACGCACCGCACCTGGAGGGTCGTCCGTTGTTCAGCATCACCGTCCGCGATCACCTGATGATCGCCCACAGCTTCCGTGGCGAGGTCTTCGGACCCGCGCAGCGCCTGCACGGGGCGACGTTCCTGGTGGACGCCACGTTTCGCCGCGCCGAGCTGGACGACGACAACATCGTCGTCGACATCGGTCTGGCCACCCAGGAACTCGGCGCCGTCGTGAGCGAGTTGAACTACCGCAATCTCGACAGCGAACCGGACTTCAAGGACACCAACACCTCGACGGAGTTCCTGGCCAAGGTCATCGCCGACCGCCTCGCCGACCGCGTACAGGCCGGGGCACTGGGCGCGGGCGCCCACGGCCTCGCGGGCATCACGGTCACGCTGCACGAGTCGCACATCGCCTGGGCGAGTTACGAGCGTGCCCTGTGACCGACACGACCATGGACCGGGCGTCCCTCACCAGTGACCAGGCCGCCCTGAACTACGTGCCCCCGCAGCACACGGCCCCCAAGAACGCCGAGATCATCCCCATGTCCCTGCGCTCCGTGCACTTCGTCATGCCGGGCGGTGTCGACGACCCGGCCGCGCCGAGCGGCGGCAACGCCTACGACCGGCGGCTCTGCCTGGACCTGCCCGGCTTCGGCTGGCAGGTCCACCGGCACGCCGTCGCGGGCACCTGGCCGAGCCCGGGATCCGCCGCCCGTACGGAACTCGCCCGTACGCTCCGTGACTTGCCGGACGGCACGGTCGTCCTGCTCGACGGACTCGTCGCCTGCGGCGTCCCCGAGATCATCGTTCCCGAGGCCGAACGGCTGTGCCTCGTCGTGCTGGTGCATCTGCCGCTCGGCGACGAGACGGGTCTCGCGCCCGCCGTGGCCGCCGACCTGGACGCCCGGGAACGCACGACGCTGCGCGCCGTGTCGGCCGTCGTCGCCACCAGCGACTGGGCCCTCCGCCGGCTCGTCGCCCACCACGGGCTCGCCCCCGACCGCGTCCATGTCGCCGCGCCCGGCGCGGACATCGCGCCGCCGGCCCCCGGCACCGACGGCGTCTCGCGGCTGCTGTGCGTCGCCGCGGTCACCCCGCGCAAGGGACAGCACCGGCTGGTCGAGGCCCTCGCGACCGTCACCGACCTGCCCTGGAGCTGCGTCTGCGTCGGCGGCCTCGGCCAGGACCCGGCCTATGTCGCCCGGCTTCGCGCGCTGATCGAGCAGCACGGCCTCGGCGACCGGCTGCACCTCGCCGGCCCGCAGGCGGGCGCGGAACTCGACGCGAGCTACGCGGCGGCCGACCTCATGGTGCTCACGTCCTACGCCGAGACGTACGGCATGGCCGTCACCGAGGCGCTCGCACGTGGGATTCCGGTGCTCGCGACGGACGTCGGCGGCCTTCCCGAAGCGGTGGGGCGCGCCCCCGACGGCGGGGTGCCCGGCATCCTCGTCCCACCGGAGGACCCGGCGGCCCTCGCCGCGGAGCTGCGCGGCTGGTTCGGCGAGGCCGACGTACGGCGCCGTCTGAAGGCGGCCGCGCGAGGACGCCGGGCGGCGCTGGACGGCTGGGCGACCACGGCCCGGAGCCTGGCCGGAGTGCTCGGCCGGCTGCCCCGCGAACCCCGGAGGGCGGCGTGAGTACGGCGACGACCCCCGCGGGGGTGCCGGGACGCGGCGCGGCGGTGCCCGACGCGTCCGAGAAGATTGCGAGGACGGGTGTGCCTGGTCAGCGGGTCGGTGCGGCCGATGCCGACGAAGTCCCTCGATACGCCCCCCAGTGGCTTGAGTTGCGCGAGAGCGCCGACGCCGCCGCGCGGGCGCCCGAACTGCTCGACCCGTTGCGCATCCGGCTGGCGAACCGGCCGGGGCGCGGCGGCGACCTGGTCATTCACGACCTCGGTTGCGGAACCGGCTCCATGGGCCGCTGGCTCGCCCCCCGCCTCGACGGCGCCCAGCACTGGATCCTGCACGACCGGGACCCCTATCTGCTGCACTTCGCGACCGTCGGGGCTCCCCGCGCAGCCGCCGACGGCAGCCGCATCACGGTCACCACGCAACGCGGTGACATCGGCAGGCTGACCGCCGACGCCCTCGCCGGCGCCTCGCTGGTGACGGCCTCCGCGCTGCTCGACGTGCTCACCGGCGAGGAGATCGACCGGCTCGCGGCGGCCTGCGCGGGCGCCGGGGTCCCGGCCCTGCTGACGCTGTCCGTCGTCGGGCGGATCGAACTCGCACCGGCCGACCCGCTCGACGCCGAGTTCGGCGAGGCGTTCAACACCCACCAGCGCCGTGGCGAACTCCTCGGCCCCGACGCCATCACGGCGGCCTGCGAGGCCTTCGGCCGGTACGGCGCGACGGTACGGGTGCATCCCAGCCCCTGGCGGCTGGGCCCCGACGAGGCCGCGCTCACCGAGGAGTGGCTGCGCGGCTGGGTCGGCGCGGCCTGCGAGCAGCGGCCCGACCTGGCGGCGCGTGCGGAGTCGTATCTCCAGGCCCGACTGACGGCGTGCGCCGCGGGCGAGTTGCGGGTGGTGGTCCACCACAGCGATGTGCTGGTGCTGCCCGGGCCGACGGGCGGTGCGGTGTGAGCGCCGGGGTGGAGGCGGTGGCGGTGGACGCGAGCGCGGTCCGTGCGCCGACCGACGAGGCGAGCGAGCACGAGGACCTCGCCTCCGGTACGGCCGGTCCGGCGCGCACCCGGTCCGGGGCGGGCCCGCGCGCCCGGCTCGACTCCCGCCGGCTCCGCACCCACCTCGGCACGGTCGCCGGTGTCGCCATCCTCGGTGTGCTGCTCTGGCGACTGGGTACCGGTGTCTTCCTGGACGGGCTGCGGCGGATCGACGCCGTGACGCTCCTGGCGGGGCTCGGACTCGGGCTGCTCACCACGGTGTTCAGCGCCTGGCGGTGGTGTCTGGTGGCCCGCGGGCTGCGGATCCGGCTGCCGCTGGGAGCCGCCGTCGCGGACTACTACCGGGCGCTGTTCCTGAACGCGGCGCTGCCCGGCGGGGTGCTCGGCGATGTGCACCGTGCCGTGCGGCACGGTCAGAGCGCCGGGGACGTCGGCCGCGGAGTGCGGGCGGTGGTGCTCGAACGGACCGCGGGGCAGGCGGTGCTGGTGGCCGTCGGGGCCGCGGTGCTGCTCACCCAGCCGTCGCCGGTGCTCGCCGACACCCGGCACTTCGCGGTGATCCTGGCGATCGTCGCGGTGTGCGGAGTGGTGACGGTGGGCGCCGTACGCAGGGGCCGGGCCCCCGGTCGTGCCCAGCGCTACGGAGCCGTCCGCGCCGCGCTCGCCGAGGCGCGCGGCGCGCTGCTCGCCCGGGGCAGCTGGCCCGGTGTGCTGCTCTCGTCGGTGCTGGTGCTGGCCGGTCACCTGGCCATGTTCGTGCTCGCCGCCAGGGTCGCCGGATCCGCCGCGTCCGTGGCTCAGTTGATGCCGCTGGCGCTGCTGGCCCTGCTCGCCATGGGGCTGCCGCTGAATGTCGGCGGCTGGGGCCCCAGGGAGGGCGCGACCGCCTGGGCGTTCGGTGCCGCCGGGCTCGGCGCGAGCATGGGCCTGACCGTCGCCGTGGTCTACGGAGTGCTCAGCTTCGCGGCGAGCCTGCCCGGCGCCGTTGTCCTGGTCGTCCGGTGGTGCGCTGCGCTCCGGCGCCCCCGGGAGGAGAGCGCGGGAGGGCACGATCAATGCGTCACCAGGGAGAAGCACGCTTCGAAGGAATCGGTCAGCGCCGCCAGCAGTTCCTTCCCCTTCTCGGCGGAAGCCAGCGAGGGACGGCCGATGACACCGGAATCGGTATAGGCCGACATGCCGACGGTGAGCAGATGCCGCCGGTCGTCGGCGGTGAAATCGGAGGTCTCGTAACCGGCTTTGACCAATTCCGGATGGGCGTGCAGAAGAATGGAGGTCTCGATTTCCCCGGCATGCATATCGCTGAGCAACGAGGTCTGCACACCTGCCCGTTCCCGCGCCGCCTCCCAGTCCTCCACGGCCGGGAAAAGCGCCATACGGGTACCGCTCCCCGCGGATTCCTGAACCACATTGCCCAATACGTAATTCCCGCCGTGCCCGTTGACGAGCACCAGGGTGTCGACGCCCGACCCCCGCAGCGAGCCGGCGATGTCCCGTACCACCGCGTGGAGCGTGACGGAAGAGATGCTGACGGTCCCCGGCCAGGCCGCGTGCTCGTGCGAGCAGGAGATCGTCACCGGAGGAAGGAGATGGACCGGATACGCGGCGGCAACCTCCCGCGCGATGGCGCACGCCACGAGTGTGTCGGTCGCGAGCGGAAGGAACGGACCGTGTTGTTCGAAGCTGCCGACGGGAAGGACGGCGACCTGACGGGCGACACCGGCCCCCCGTTCCCGTACATCCTCCGTGGTGTCCAGCGGCAACAGACCGGATACCGTCGAGCGCGTTCCCGAACTATCCATGTTTTCACGGCCCTTTCGACTCTGCTTAGGAACCAGATCATGACAGATAACTTTGGCGTACTCGGCGGGAATGCCCACCTCACAGGTGTCGAACGAGTCGTGATTGCCCCCTTGCCCACCAAGTACGGCGATTTCCATGCCGTCGGCTACCTCGACCACGACCGGGGCGAGGAACAAGTGGCCCTGGTGTACGGGGACTTGGACACCCTCCGGGAAGGAGACGTGCTCACCCGGCTGCATTCCGAGTGCCTGACCGGAGACGCCTTCGGATCCACGCACTGCGAGTGCGGCCCCCAGCTCACCGCCGCGCTGCGCGCCATCGTCGCCGAGGGGCGCGGCATCCTCGTCTACCTCCGCGGCCACGAGGGCCGGGGGATCGGTCTGCTCGCCAAGCTGCGCGCGATGAAGCTCCAGGCGGAGGGCATGGACACCGTCGAGGCGAACCTCGCCCAGGGCCTTCCGGTGGACGCCCGCGACTACGGGGTGGCGGCGGAGATACTGCACGACCTCGGCGTACGGTCCGTACGGCTGCTGTCGAACAACCCGCGCAAGCGGGAGTCGCTGCTGCGCAACGGCATCAAGGTCGCCGAGCAGGTGCCGCTGCTGATCCCGCCGTGCGAGGACAACCTCAGCTATCTGCTGACCAAGCGAGAGCGCCTCGACCACTACCTCCCCCACCTGGACGGCGGCGACTGGGCGCAGGCGATCTTTTGCGGATCGGCGAAGACGGTTATCACTGAGGAATGACAGAAGACGCAGCCAACGCAGCCACCGCCGTCAACGACGCCGGCGGCCCGCTGTATCTCTCGCGTGCGCAGGTGGCGGAGCTGCTGGACACCGACGCGGCGATCGCCTCGCAGCGCGCGGCCTTCACCGCGCTCGGTGACGGCACCGCGGAGCTGCCCGGGAAGATCATGCACCCCAGCCGTTTCGACGACAGCGTCGTCTTCGCGTATCTGGCGCGGCTGTCCGCGGACACCGGGGCGGTCGCCAAGATCGGCAGCGTCAACCCCGGCAACGCGGCGGCCGGACTGCCCACGATCCACGCGGTGATCAACGCGCTCGACCCGGTCACCGGGCAGCTCGCCGCCGTCATGGACGGCACCGCGGTGACGACCCTGCGTACGGCCGCCGCCAGCGCCGTCGCCTTCGACGCGCTGGCCACCGCCGACAGCGCCGAGCTCGGCCTGCTCGGCTCCGGCACCCAGGCCCTCGCCCACGCGCGGGCCGTCGCCCGGGTCCGCGAACTGCGGTCCGTACGGGTGTGGAGCCCGGACCCGGGGCGACGGGCGCACGCGGCGCAGCGCCTCGCCGCCGAACTCGGTGTCGCCGTCAAGGCCGTCGACACGGCCGAGGAAGCCGTGGCCGGGCTCCCGATGGTCGCGGCCTGCACCCTCAGCGCCACCCCCGTCGTGCGGGGCGAGTGGCTGGCGCCGGGCTGCACAGTGGTGAGCGTCGGGTCCTTCGAGCCCACCCGCAGCGAGGTCGACGCGGAGGTCGTGCGGCGGGCCGCCGCGGTGGTCGTCGACGATCCGGAGACCGCGGCGGAGCACGCCGGCCCGGTGGTCGAGGCGCTGCGCGACGGCCGGCTCACCCGGGAGGACCTGATCCCGCTCGGCGGCGTCCTCACCGGCCGGCACACGGCTCGTACGCGTCCCGAGGACATCGTCTTCTACAACAGCGTCGGGCTCGGCATCCAGGACGCCGCCGCGGCCTGGGCCGTGATCGACGCGGCCCGGGCGAAGGGGACGCGCCGATGAATCCGTACGGGGGAGCGTGCCGATGAACCGAGCCAGGGAGGTGTGCCGATGAACAGGACCGCGCGGGTCGTCGTCATCGGCGGCGGTGTGATGGGCACGAGCATCGCCTACCACCTGGCCCGCGCCGGGGTGCCCGACGTGGTGCTCGTCGAGCGCGACGAACTCGCCTCCGGTTCGACCTCACGCGCGGCCGGCGGGGTCCGGGCGCAGTTCTCCGACGAGCTCAACATCCAGCTCGGCGCCCGGAGTCTGGAGGCGTTCGCCCGCTTCGGCGAGGAACTGGGCCAGGACATCGGGCTGCACCGGGTCGGCTATCTGTTCCTGCTCTCCACGCCCGAGGAGGTCGCCGCGTTCGAGGCGGGAGTGCGGCTGCAGAACGGTCTCGGCGTGCCCAGCCGCATGATCGACCCGGCCGAGGCGCGCCGGCTGTCGCCGCTGATCACCACCGACGGGCTGCTGGCCGCGGCCTTCTCCCCGGACGACGGGCACTGCACGCCCGAATCCGTGGTCCAGGGCTACGCGACCGGGGCCCGCCGCCATGGCGCGACCGTACTGCGGCACTGCGAGGTCACCGGCATCGAGACGCACGGCGACGCCATCACGGCCGTGGTCACCCACCAGGGCCGGATCGCCACCGACACGGTCGTCTGCGCGGCCGGCGCCTGGTCCCGGGCCATCGGCGCGCTGGTCGGTGTGGACCTCCCGGTGGAACCGCTGCGCCGCCAGATCGCCGTCACCGAACCCGTCCCGGGACTGCCGCCCGGCCTGCCCATGACCATCGACTTCACGACCAGCCTCTACTTCCACGCCGAGGGCCCCGGCCTCCTCGTCGGCATGTCCGACCCCGACGAGAGGCCCGGTTTCTCCACGGAGACGCACGACCGCTGGATCCCGCACCTCTACGCCGCGATGGAGCGCCGCGCCCCCGCCCTGCTCGACCTGCGCAGGACGGGCGGCTGGGCGGGCCTGTACGAGATCACCCCGGACCACAACGCCCTGATCGGCGAAGCGAGTTCGTGCTCCCGCTTCCTGTACGCGACCGGGTTCTCGGGCCACGGCTTCCTCCAGGGCCCGGCCGTCGGCGAGGTCGTCCGCGACCTCTACCTGGGGCGGGCCCCCTTCGTCGACATCGGCCCGCTGAGCGCCGACCGGTTCGCCACCGACGCCCTGCGCCCCGAGGTCAACCTCGTCTGACCGGACTCAGTCCAGCACCGCCTCGTGCACCAGCCGCTTCAGCTCGGGAAAGAGGGAGTGCGAGGCCGTCGGGCGGACCTGGGTGAAGAACTGCACGGTCATGTCACGACGCGGGTCGACCCAGAACGTCGTACTGGCCACGCCGCTCCAGCCGAACGCGCCCCGGCTGGACGGGGACCGGGTGATCTCCGGATCCACGACGACGGAGACGCCGAGACCGAAGCCGAGGCCCGCGTTGCCGGGTTCCTGGTGGACCGGGCTGCCGAAGGTACGGCGGTCGGCGCCGCCGGGGAGGTGGTTGGAGACCATCAGGTCCACGGTCTCGGGGGTCAGCAGGCGGGTGCCGTCGAGTTCGCCGCGGCGGCGGAGCATCTCCATGAACCGGTGGTAGTCGTGGGCGCTGCCCACCATGCCGCCGCTGCCGGACAGGAAGCGGGGGCGGCCGTGCAGCGGGAGCCCGGCGATCGGGGTGATCCGGCCCCCGTCGTCCTCCCCGTACAACTCGGCGAGCCGGCCGGCCTGCTCGTCCGTGACACAGAACCCGGCGTCCGTCATCCCGAGCGGGCCGAAGATCCGTTCGGCGAGGAACTCGTCGAGGTCCCGGCCGGACACCACTTCGAGGACGCGGCCGAGGACGTTGGTCGCGACCGAGTAGTTCCACTGGGTGCCCGGCTCGAACTGGAGCGGCAGCCCGGCGTACACGTCGATGGTCTCGGCCAGGTTCGCGCCCGGCGGCACCGAGGACTCCAGACCGGCGTCCCGGTAGAGCGCGTCGACGGGGTGGGAGTAGTAGAAGCCGAAGGTGAGGCCCGCGGTGTGGGTCAGCAGGTGGCGGAGCAGGAGGGGTTGTCCGGCCGGGCGGGTCTTCGTGCCGGGGCCGGATCCGCTGACGTACACCCGCGGCTCGGCGAAGGCGGGGAGGAAGTCGGCCACCGGATCGTCGAGTTGGAAGTGCCCCTCTTCGAGCAGCATCAGCGCGGCGACCGAGGTGACCGGTTTGGTCATGGAGTACAGCCGCCACAAGGTGTCGGTCTCCACCGGCAGTCGGGCCTCACGGTCACGACAGCCGTACGTGGTGAGGTGCGCGACACGGCCGTGCCGGGACACGGACACGAGGTAGCCGGGCAGCCGGCCGTCGTCGACGAGATGGGCGAAGTGCTGGTCAAGGCGGGCCAGCGCCTTCGGATCAAGGCCGGCCTCGCGCGGCTCGGCCTCCTGTCGCAGGTGTCCCATGGCTCTCCTCCGGGCTGCGGCTCGTGTCCTTCATGGTCTCGTACGGACGGGCGCGGCGTCGCTGGGGGGACCCTGGTCGGCGGCTAGGCCCTGTCGTCAAATTCCCGTCGTCCGCCCGGAGGGCGGGCCGGGCGGCGTCTGGTGCGTGCTCTCGGCGTGCCGGGCGGAAGCCCTCGTACTGGACGTACTTGGGCTTTCGCCCGGTGCGGCGAGTGGGGGCACCTCCCACGCCCTTGAGGCAGTGGGGGAGCGTGCCAGGCGTCGCCCGGCAGACGGGAATTTGACGACAGGGCCTAGGACGCCAGTACGACCCGGAAGCCGCAGGGCGAGCGGCACGCCGATCGCGGACACCGCCGCGAGCGCGGTCAGCGGGGGACCCGTCGCGACACCGGTCGTGAGCGTCATCAGCGTGGCCGCCGCAGCGACTCCGAGCGTGGGCCCGACATTCATCGCCGTCTGCTGGAGCCCGCCCGCCACACCGGCCGACTCCACCGAGGCGTGCCGCACGACGACCGCCGTCGCGGTGACCATCACCGTTCCGAAACCGGCGCCCAGCAGCAGGAAGCCACCGCCGATCGCGACGACCGTCGACGCCTCGTCGAGCCGGGACAGCGCGAGGACGCCCAGCGTGAGGACTGTCGTCCCCGCCAGCGTCGTGCGACGCGCGCCGAACCTGCGCAGGAGTACGGCGGCGACGGGGGCGACGAGCACGATCACCACGGCGCCGGGCAGCGCCCTCAGACTGGTCTGCAACGGGTCCAGGCCCAGGGTCTCCTGGAGGAAGTAGCTGCCGACGAACAGCGCGCCGAGCATCGACGCCGACGCCGCCACCAGGATGCCGAGCGCCGCGCCGATGGTCGCGGAGCCGAGGACCTCGGAGGGGAGCAGCGGGCTCGCGGTACGGCGTTCATGGCGTACGAACACGGCTCCCGCGACGGCGACCATGACCAGGCCGAGCACGGTCGTCGTCGTCCAGCCCGTCTCCGGCAGTGCGACCAGCGTCCGTACCAGAGCGACCAGGGCCACCGCGAGCAGACAGGCGCCGGTCACGTCGAGTCCCCGGGCCGGGACCTTGCCCCGGGCCGGGCCCCGCACGGCGAGCGCCAGGACGCCCATCACCAGCGACGGCACCACGTTGACGAAGAAGACCGCCCGCCAGCCGATATGGGTGACCAGCGCCCCGCCGACCAGTGGACCGGTGGCGGCCGCGAGACCGATGGCGCTCGTACGCAGCGCGATGGGCATCCCGAGCCGGTCGGCAGGGTACGCGGCGCGCAGCATCCCGAGTGTGGCCGGTTGCAGCAGCGCTCCGAAGACGCCCTGCGCGACCCGCAGCCCGATCACCCAGCCGATGCCGGGCGCCAGACCGATCCCCGCAGACGTCGCGCCGAAGCCCAGGATCCCTAGAGCGAAGACCTGTTGGTGGCCGTACCGGTCCCCGAGACGCCCCGCGAACACCAACAGGCTGGCCACCGCGATGAGATACCCGGTGCTGGTCCACTGGACCTGCCCGAACGAGGCGTGCAGATCGCGTTGCAGCGTGGGCTGCGCGACGGTGAGCACGGTTCCGTCCAGGGCCACGATCACGGCACCGACGACGCTGCTCGCGAGGGTGAGACGCCGATGGACCGCAGAGCCGGGAGAGTTCACCGTTCCTCCGGCCCGAGGTGCGCGTCCAGCGCGGCATGCAGCAGGGGTACGAAGTCGTCGGTGCCCGTGGTGAGTTGGAGGCTGCCCCAGCCCCACAACTGGGCGATCCCGTGCAGGTTGGCCCACAGGGCGCCCGCGACGACCGGGGCGTCGGCCTCGGGGCGCGCCCGGCCGACCAGGTCGACCAGCGCGCCGAACATCGGCAGGCTCGTCTCCCGGAGCCCCAGCCGATTGCTCTCCAACAGGTCATGACGGAACATCAGCTCGTACATTCCGCGGTTGGCCAGAGCGAAGTCGAGGTAGACCCGTCCGAGCGTGGTGAGTTGAGCACGGGGACCGGCCTCGCCGTCCCCGACCGCCTCCGTCGCACGGGCCTGAAGGTCGGCGAAGCCCCTGCGGGCGATGGCGGACAGCAGCTCCAGGTGGGTGCGGAAGTAGCGGCGGGGGGCGCCGTGCGAGACCCCGGCCCGCCGGGCGATCTCCCGGAGGGACAGTGCCTGTGCGCCTTCCCTGGTCACGAGATCGACGCCGACCTCGATCAGCCGGCTCTTCAGTCCTGCCTCTTGCTCACTCATAGACACTGTCTACCAGTCTGAGTAGACAGTGTCTACGCGGAATGCCGTCCGAGGTTCCCGGCGTTGATGGGGGCATGACTCAGGACGCTACGCAGGACGCACTGCTCAAGCTGCTCTCCGAGTACAAAGGAGGGGTGCTCGTCACCCTCAAGAAGGACGGACGGCCCCAGCTGTCGAACGTGAGCCATGTCTATTACCCCGACGAGCGGATCGTCCGGGTCTCGCTCACCGACGACCGCGCCAAGACCCGCAATCTGCGCCGGGACCCACGGGCCTCGTACCACGTGACCAGTGAGGACCGGTGGGCGTACACGGTCGCCGAGGGCACGGCCGAGCTGACGCCCGTGGCCCAGGACCCGCACGACGACACCGTCGAGGAACTGATCCGGGTCTACCGTGACGTCCTCGGCGAGCACCCCGACTGGGACGACTACCGGGCGGCCATGGTCCGCGACCGCCGGCTCGTGCTACGGCTCCATGTGGAGCGGGCGTACGGGATTCCCCGGGGCTGAGCCGCCACCGTCCAGCAGGTGTGATGCGGCCCAGACCCAGTCGCCCGTCTCAGGAGCTCACGCGGCGTACGGGAAAACCGTGGGCGCGGGCCGCTATCACCACGGCCGCCACGGGCAGCAGGAGCCCAAGAACCGTCCAGGGAAAGGACGTGGGGCCGAAGAGGTCGAGGAGGACACCGCCCGCGACACCCCCGCCGGCCATGGCCGCGTTCCACAAGGTGACGAGCATGGCCTGCGCGGCGTCGGCGGCGTCGCCGCCCGCGTCGGCCACGGCCGTCTGCAGCAGGGTGGGCACGCCGCCCCAGCCGAGCCCCCACAGCGCCACCGCGACCCACACGAGCGCGGGACTGTCCGCGAGCAGCGCCAGGAGACCGGCCGCCACGGCGACGAGCAGCGTGCTCGCGACGGTGAGGGCGCGCAGCCGCCGGTCGATGTGCGCGCCCACGATCCAGATGCTGACCATGGACGCACCGCCGAAGACCAGCAGCACGAGATCGGTCGAGCCGCCCATGCCGAGGTGCCGCAGGAACGTGGCGATGTACGTGTACAGGATGGTGTGGGCCAGGACGAAGACCAGCGTCACGAACAGGACCGGGGCGACGCCCGGGACCCGGAGCGCCCGGAGCATCGGTGCCCGGTCGCCCCGCCGCTGCCGGGACTGCCCTGGCTGTTCCGGGACGACCACGGCGATCCACCCGATCAGCGCGACGGCGACCACGGTCATCAGGGAGAACGTCACCCGCCAGCCCAGCGCGTCCCCGAGGAACGTCCCCGCGGGCACCCCCAGTGACAGCGCCACCGGAACGCCGGTCATGACGATCGCGATCGCCTTGCCCTGCAAGTGAGTTGGTGCCAGCCGACGCGCGTACCCGGCCAGCAGCGCCCAGGCCAGACCCGCGGCCACCCCGGCGACGAACCGGGCCACCATGGTCAAGGGGTACGCCGTCGATGCCGCCGTGACGCTGTTGGCCGCCGCGAACCCCGCCATCGCCGCGAGCAGCAGCCGCTTGCGCCGCAGGCCCGCCGTGGCCGCCGACAGGGGGATCGCCGTGAGCGCGGTCCCGACCGCGTAGATCGTGACCGACTGCCCCGCGGCGGACTCCCCGACGCCGAGGTCGGCACTCATCGCGGGCAGCACCCCCGCGGGCAGTGTCTCGGTCAGGCTCGTGATGAACACGGCGGTGGCCAGCGCGAGGAGGGCCCTGAGGGGGAGCCCGCGCTCGTCGACCGGACGGTGCGAAAGGGCTGGTTGTGTCGTCGTCTCGCTTCGCATGCCGCGTAGCGTCGACCCTGACACTGGTGTCAGGTTCAAGGGGCCCTGTCCCTGGCAGAGTTGCGCGAGAAGGTTCCCTCACTGACGTTATCGTTGATCGAAACGGTGCGGCGTGGACGCACCGCGACACGTCGGACGCGGGGGTGCGGGGGCATGCTGGATCCCATCTCGTTGGCGGCCATCACGACGGTGCTGGGAACCGTCGGAATGGGAATGGCCAATGAAGCGGGCAAGTGGGCCTGGGAGTCGGCCGGGGGACTGGTGCGCCGGATCGCGGGCCGGGAGGTCGCCGCGCCGACGACCGCCGAGCAGCTGACCGCCGTCGCGCAACTGGTCCACGAGCGCGTGCGCAGCGATCCGCAACTCGCGCACGCCTGGAGCCTGTTCGCCCAAGGGGTGCGGATGCCCGGTACCGATGCCGGCGTCGGATTCCGCTCCGGGCGCCCCCGTCTTCCCGCCTCCACACGGTTCTTCACGGACCGTCAGGACGCGCTGAAGCTCCTCGACAAGGAGGCTTCGCGCACGTTCGACGGAAGCCCCCGGGTGGCACTGCTGCACGGCCAGGAGGGCATGGGCACCAGCACGCTGGCCGTGCACTGGGGCTGGCGCCAGGCGGACCGTTTCCCGGACGGACAGCTCTACGCCGATCTGCGCGGCCCCGGCGCGATCGACACGGGCGCCGTCCTGAGCTCGCTGCTGCGCCAACTCGGCCTCCCCGACGAGGAGATACCGCCATCGGCCGAGGACCGCATCGACCGCTTCCGGCGGCACGTGGCCGATCGGCGGCTGCTGCTCGTGCTCGACCACGCCCAGTCCGCCGCGCAGATCCGCCCCCTGCTGACCTCCGCGCCCGGCGTGTTCACGGTCGTCGTCACCCGGCGCCCGTTCACCGGCGTCGACGCCCTGCCGGTCCAGGTCGGCCCCCTCGCCAGGCGGGATGCCGTGCGGCTGCTCACCGACCTCGTCGGCAAGCCCGCGATCACCGCGGCGAAGGCCACGCTGCCCTCGGTGCTGGAGCGGTGCGGCGGCTCGCCGTACGCCCTGCGGGCCGCGGCGCCCCGCCTCTCCGTACCAACCATGGAGGTGCGGCCGATGCCCGACCGTGATCCGGTGCGTGCCGCGGCCGACGATTCCTACCGCCTGCTGCCACCCGAGGCGGCCCGGCTCTTCCGGCTGAACGGTCTCTACGAATGGCCCGCCTTCGACGCCGCGGCCGCCGCCCGCGCCGCGGACATCGAGGAGAGCGAGGCGGCCCGGCTCCTGGAGGAACTCGCCGACGCGCTGCTCCTGGAGCGCACGGACACCGGCCGCTACCACTACCGGCCCGTGGTCCGCGCGCACGCGGAAGCCGCCGCGGCCGCCACCGACGGCATCGCCGCCTGTTCGGCCGCGGTGTCCCGGACCATCGAGGGATATCTGCACCTGGCGGTCGGCGCCGCGCAGGCGGCTCTCCCGGAGAGCTGGCGGGTCCCCTCCGGTATCTCGCCGGTCGCGTACGGGGACCGGGGCGCGGCCGTGTCCGCGCTCGCCACCGAAGCGCGCAACCTCGTCCAGGTGGTCCACGCCGCCGAGGAGTTCCGCGAGTGGAACGCGGTCGTGCGGCTCTGCCAGGCCCTGTGGCCGCTCCAGCTCAAGGCGGGCCACCACGACGTCCTGCTGCCCGCCCTGCGGATCGGTGTACGCACGGCCGACACCCATCTCCCCGGCACCCGGGCCGCCGGCGCGCTGCACGCCCAACTCGCGCACACCCTCACCGAGTTGCGCCGCTGGGACGAGGCCGAGCCCGAGGCGCTCGCGGCCGCGCGGGACGAACGCGCCGCCGGACATGTACGCGGGCACGCCTCCGCCGTCGAGTTCCTCGGGCTGCTGCGCCTGCGGCAGTGGCGCTGGCAGGAGGCGTACGACTGCTTCGAGGAGGCGTACGGCATCCTCGACGGCATCGGTCCCGAGGACGAGGGCGCCGGTGATCTGCCGCGTGCCCGCGCCCTGTTGGAACGTCACCGGGGTCGCGCCCTGCGCGGTCTCGGACGCCGCGACGAGGCACGGGAACGGCTGGAGCGCGCGCTGCGGTTCTTCCGGGAGAGCGGCGAGGCGTACAACACGGCACGCGCCCTCACCGACCTCGCCGAAACCCGTCTCGACGGGGGCGAGTTCGCGCAGGCGCTGCCGCTGATCGACGAGGCGGTCACCGCCCTCGCGAAGGAGAACGCCGCGTATCAGCTCGCGCATCTGCGAGCGTTGCGCGAGCGGTGCCTCAACGCCGACGGGCCTCAAGGATGACGCGTACCGGGAGCCTCAACTCCGGTCGCCCTCACGGGTGATGCGTACACAGTGGAGTGTCGGCCCGGTGCGCACGGTCAGTCCCTGGACGATCAGCTCGTCGAGCGACTTGCCCGCCGCCAGCCAGGCGTGCAGGGCGGAGGCGTACGCGGCCGGATCGGCGTCCGCCGCCGACGACACGGCGGTCAGCCGGAGGAAGTCCCCGGCGCGGGTGCGGACCGCGCACTCCGCACCGCCCGTGACATAGGCGGCGAGCGCGCACTGCGGATGGCGGGCGAGCACCTCGCGGGTCCACAGCGCCGGAGAGCCGAAGCGCGGATCGGTTACCTCGCCGTACCTGAACACGACGTCGGCGAGGGAGAGTCGGCCGGGGTCGCGGGTGTCCTCGTGCACCGCCGTGTGCGCCTCGCCGATGCCGTCCGGCTCGGAGCGCGGGTCGGCGTGCCGCACGACCGAGACCTCGCCCGAGCCGAGGAGACGCGTCAGTACACGCAATGGCGCGGTGCGTGCCGGGGGCTCGTACGGCGGGAGCGGAAGCGGTTCGAGCAGAGCGGGCCCGTCCGGCTCGGGGATGCCGATGATCCCGTAGAAGAGGCGGCGCAGCCGGGCCGCCGATTCGCCCGGCACGGAGCTGGTGAACTCGGCCGGGCCCGGCAGCGGACGGTGGGCGGCGAGCAGGGATTCCACCTGGGGGCGGAGCGCGGCCCTCGGGTCGAGCCGTGGAGCCTCCCGTACGAAGTCGGAGATCGGCGCGTCCGGATCGAGGCCGTCCAGGGGTGCGGCGCCGAGGAGTACGGGGGTGCCGACTGCGGCGGCATAGTAGGTGACCGAGCCGTGGTCGCCGATGACGACGTCCGCCGCCAGCAGGGCCTGCCGCCACCCCTCCAGCGGGTCGACCAGCGTCAGCCCCGCGCGCCGGGCCCGGTCGAGCCATGCGCGGATCTGGCCGGGGCCGTGGCCGTGCCAGATGTTGGGGTGGAGCACGGCCGCGAGACGGTACTCGTCGGCCGGGAACTCCGAGGTCAGCCGGGGCAGCAGCGACGGCAGTACGTCATCGCCGCCGCCGTCGCCGAAGAGCGACTCCGGGTTCCAGGTGGAGTTGAGCAGGATCAGCCGCTGGCCGGTCCGTACGCCGAGGGCGCGGCGGTAGCGGTCGCGGTACGGGCGGGCCGCCAGCATGCGGTCGAAGCATGGATCCCCGGCGAGGACGGCCGTGGGCGCCGCCTCGGGACAGGCGGCGCGCAGTCTCTCGTACTGCTCCGGATGCGACAGCACGAGCGCGTCGGCGACCGGCGCCCCGCCCTCGTCCAGCAACCACTCGCGCGACATCCCGAACACAGGAACCGGCTCTCGGCTCCCGGCTCCCGGCTCCCGGCTCCCGGTGTCGCCAGCCTCTTAGTGTAGCCAATACCGTGGGACAATACGGTCAATTTACCTGAAAGGGCCTGGAGTTGGCCCCCGAAGCTGGCGGAGATGACCAGGGCGACCGGGGTCGCCACCGCCTGCTCCCAGGGCAGCACCGGCACTCCCGTGTCGGCGAGCAGCTCGGCGATCCCGGACCGGAAGGCCGATGAACCGGTGCAGGTCACCAGCAGCTGCACCCGGAAGTCGTCGTGGAACAGCGGGAGTACATCGAGGAGCCGGGTGGCGGAGGTGACGTTGTGGATGACGAACAGGACAGGGGAGCTTCCCCCGCGCGTGGCCCAGCGAGCCGCGTCGTCCCCGACCGGCACCCGTATCCAGCCGTCCCGCCCCACGTTCCGCATCCCGCCCATCGGTCCCGTCACGCCTGTCGGGCCGGCTCAAGGCCGGGCCCCGTTCATGTGATCGGGCAACGATAGACAACGAACGCTCCGCGCACACCGGCCGCCCCTGAACCCGGCCGGGGTGCGCGGAGCGGCTCTCGAGGAGAGAGTCATGGGTTGCCGTGCAGCCGTGCAGTTCTCTCCTGAATGTTCCGGCCGATGTTCTTGCTGAAAACGTCACCTGTCAACAGGGCGTCCGCATGCCCAAGTCCCCGAACAGCCCTGTGCAGTCGGGGACTTGGGCGATCCTGGGGGTGGGCGTCAAGCCGTCACGGTCTCACGCTGCGTGGCTTCCCCCGCCGCACGCTCGCCCAGTCGCTCGCTGGGCACCTTGTGCGTCTCGCGGGCGGTGAGCGCGGCGATCACCGGCGGGACGCACAGGGCCGCGGTGAACAGCGCCACGGACGACCAGTCGTCGCCGCCCGGCCCCGCGATCTGCGCGGCGAAGGTGACCGCGAACCCGGCGACGGCGAAGCCGATCTGGGTGCCGATCGCCATGCCGGAGAGCCGGACGCGGGTGGAGAACATCTCGCCGTAGAAGGACGGCCAGACACCGTTCGCGGCGCTGTAGACGACCCCGAAGGTGAGGATGCCGAAGAGGAGGATCAGGGGGTACGAGCCCGTGGAGATGGCCCACAGATAGGCGAACATCAGGACGGCGCTGCCCGCGGCCCCGATCAGATAGACCGGGCGGCGGCCGATGCGGTCGGAGAGCGTGGCCCACGCGGGGATCGCGCCGAGGGCGACGACGTTGGCCAGCGCACCCACCCACAGCATCTGCGAACGGGACATGCCGACCGAGTCGCTGGTCCCGTACGCCAGTGCCCACACCGTGAAGATCGTGCTGACCGAGGCGATGAGGGCACCCGCCACGACCCGCAGGACGTCCGCCCAGTGCTCACGGAACAGCACGGCGAGCGGCAGCTTCACGACACCTTCGGTCGCGGCCTGCTGGGTGAAGGCCGGGGTCTCCTGAAGCGTGCGGCGGATGACATAGCCGACGACGGCGACCGCGACGCTCAGCCAGAACGGAACGCGCCAGCCCCAGGAGAGCAGCTGGTCCTCGGGCAGCGCGGCGACCGGGAGGAAGACGAGTGTCGCGAGGAGCTGGCCGCCCTGGGTGCCGCTGAGGGTGAAGCTGGTGAAGAAGCCCCGGCGGTTCGGTGGCGCGTGTTCCAGCGTCATCGAGTTGGCGCTCGCCTGCTCGCCGGCCGCGGAGATGCCCTGCAGGACGCGGCAGAGGACCAGCAGGACGGGCGCGAGGCCGCCGACCTGCGCGCGGGTCGGCAGACAGCCGATGAGGAACGTCGACAGACCCATCAGGATCAGCGTGAAGACCATGATCTTCTTCCGGCCGAGCCGGTCGCCGAAGTGGCCGAGGAACAGCGCGCCGATCGGGCGGGCGGCGTAGGCGACGCCGAACGTGGCCAGCGACAGCAGGGTCGCGGTGGCCGGGTCCGACTCGTCGAAGAAGACCTTCGGGAAGATCAGGGCGGCTGCGCTGCCGTAGATGAAGAAGTCGTAGTACTCCAGCGCGCTGCCGATCCAGGCGGCCATGGCGGCCTTCCGGGGCTGGCCGGGAGGTGCGTCGAGCGGGGCGGCGGGGACGGACACGGCGTGCTCCTTCGAGGGAACTCCGAGGACGGAGGGAACTCCGGGGACGGGAGTGGCGGCGGGGGGAGGTGCCGGGGCCCTGGGGGTGTACGGGCCGGCCGTTGCCGGGGGCGTCTCTGCGTGACGACGATGCCCGGTTAATTAACCCACTGGATAGTTAGTAGCGGATGGCTACGGATGTTGCGCCGACGTTTCCCCGGTGTCAAGAGGTCGTGCCGAAGGATCTTCGCGGTCCTGGTCCGCGGAACGGTCCTCGGCGGGGGTCCTCAGTCCGTCGCGCGGTCCGCCGTCAGATAGGCGATGACCATGTCGCCGAGCATGGTGCGGTAGTGCTCCCGCTGGTCGGGGGCGACCAGGTCACGGCCGAAGAGGGCGCCGAAAGTGTGCCGGTTGGAGACCCGGAAGAAGCAGAACGCGCTGATCATCGCGTGCAGGTCGATGGCATCGACGTCGGCGGTGAACAGGCCCGACTTCCGGCCGGTCTCAAGGATCCGGGAGATCACGTCGAGCGCGGGCGAGCCGATCCTGCCGAGCTCCTCCGAGGCCGCGATGTGCTCCGCCTCGTGGATGTTCTCGATGCTCACCAGGCGGATGAAGTCCGGGTGCGCCTCATGGTGGTCGAAGGTCAGCTCGGCGAGCCGGCGGATGGCCGCGACCGGGTCCAGGTGCTCGACGTCCAGCTCCTGCTCGGCCTGGCGGATCACCGAGTACGCGCGCTCCAGAACTGCCGTGAACAGCTGCTCCTTGCCGCCGAAGTAGTAATAGATCATCCGCTTGGTGGTGCGGGTGCGGGCGGCGATCTCGTCGACCCGGGCGCCGGCGAAACCGGCGCGCGAGAACTCCTGGGTCGCCACGTCGAGAATCTCGGCCTTGGTGCGGGCGGCGTCACGGATGCGCCCGTTGGGTCGTGCCGGTTCTTCGACGCTGGTCATCGGGTTCCTTGGGGCGAGGGGCCTGGCGGGCACGGTGGAGGGGCCGGTGCCGCGATTGTAGAAGCAGGGTCCCGCTGCGGGCTTTCCTGTCCGGGTCTTCCCGGCGGCCCGACATCCTGGTATCACTTACTAACGAACCAGTTCGTACATTAGCTATCGACCGGAGGCCCGCCGTGCCCCAGAACTCGTATCTCGTCGGCCTCATCGGATCCGGCATCGGCCCTTCGCTCAGTCCCGCGCTGCACGAGCGGGAGGCCGACCGGCAGGGCCTGCGCTGTCTGTACCGGCTGATCGACATCGACAGGCTCGGTGTCGGTCCGGAGGCGGTGGGCGACCTCGTACGCGCCGCACGGGACCTCGGCTTCGACGGGCTGAACATCACGCACCCCTGCAAGCAGCTGGTCATCGAGCACCTCGACGAGCTCGCTCCGCAGGCCGCGGCGCTCGGTGCGGTCAACACCGTCGTGTTCGACGGTGGCCGGGCGATCGGGCACAACACGGATGTCACCGGGTTCGCGGCGTCCTTCGCCCGCGGGCTGCCCGATGTCTCCCTGGAGCGGGTTGTGCAACTGGGAGCGGGCGGTGCGGGGGCGGCTGTCGCGCATGCCGTGCTCACGCTGGGCGCCGGGCATGTCACCGTCGTCGACGCGATGCCCGACCGTGCCGCCGATCTTGCCGCCGGGCTGAATCGGCACTTCGGGGAGGGGCGGGCGGCTGCTGCGACGCCGGATGCGCTCGGGGGGCTGCTCGGTCGTGCCGACGGGGTCGTGCATGCCACGCCTACGGGGATGGCCGCGCATCCCGGGCTGCCGTTCGCCGCCGAGTTGCTGCATCCGGGGCTGTGGGTTGCCGAGGTGGTCTATCGGCCGTTGGAGACGGAGCTGCTGCGGGCTGCCCGTGCGGTGGGCTGTGCCGTGCTTGATGGGGGTGGCATGGCGGTGTTCCAGGCTGTGGATGCGTTTCGGTTGTTCACCGGGCGGGAGCCTGACAGTGGGCGGATGCTGGCCGACATTGCTGAGCTGGCCGGTGCGGTGCGGGTGCCCTGAGCTGGGGGCGCCTTAGGGGTGGGGTGGCTGCGGTGTATTGGCGACTGCGCGTCGGTGGGGGCTGGTCGCGCAGTTCCCCGCGCCCCTTACGGGGCCCGTCCCGGTTCTCGGTAGTGACTGTTAAGGAGCATCATCGTGCGTACGTCCATCGCCACTGTCTCGCTCAGCGGGTCCCTGACCGAGAAGCTCACGGCTGCGGCTCGGGCGGGGTTCGATGGGGTGGAGATTTTTGAGAATGATCTGCTGGCGAGCCCTCTCGCGCCCGAGGAGATCCGTGCCCGCGCGGCGGACCTCGGGTTGAGTATCGACTTGTATCAGCCGATGCGTGACGTCGAGGCCGTGCCGGAGGAGGAGTTCGCGCGCAATCTGCGGCGGGCGCGGCACAAGTTCGAGCTGATGGGGCGCCTTGGCGCGGACACCGTGCTCGTGTGCTCCAGCGTCTCGCCGCTCGCCGTGGACGACGACGCGCTCGCGGCGGAGCAGTTGCGCCGACTGGCCGGCCTGGCCGAGGAGTTCGGCGTTCGGGTGGCGTATGAGGCGCTGGCCTGGGGGCGGCACGTGAGTACGTACGACCATGCCTGGAGCATCGTCGAGGCCGCGGACCACCCGTTTCTCGGTACCTGTCTGGACAGTTTCCACATCCTCGCCCGTGGCTCGGACCCCAAGGGCATCGAGGACATCCCCGGCGACAAGATCTTCTTCCTGCAGCTCGCCGACGCCCCGCTGATGGCGATGGATGTGCTGCAGTGGAGCCGCCACTACCGTTGCTTTCCGGGCCAGGGCGGCTTCGACATCGCCGGACTGCTCGGGCATGTGATGAGCGCCGGATACCGGGGGCCGCTCTCCCTCGAAGTCTTCAACGATGTCTTCCGTCAGGCCGAGGCCGGGCCGACCGCCGTCGACGCCCGGCGCTCCCTCCTCGTCCTCCAGGAGGCGACCGGGCTCGCGACGCCGCCCGCCCCCGTGGTGCCGACCGGTGTGGCCTTCGCCGAACTCGTCACGCCCGACGTCGCGCCCGTCACCGCGGTCCTCGGCGCCCTCGGCTTCACCCGCACGGCCCGGCACCGCAGCAAGCCGGTCGACCTCTGGCAGCAGGGCGAGGCCCGCGTCCTGGTCAACACGGGACCGGCCGCCCGCCGCGACGGCACCGCGCTCGCCGCCATCGGCCTGGAGTCACCGGACCCGGCGGCCGCGGCCCGGCGCGCCGAATCCCTCCTCGCCCCCGTCCTGCCGCGCCGCCGCGCGCTCGAAGACGCGCCCCTCGACGCGGTGGCCGCCCCCGACGGCACCGAACTGTTCTTCTGCGCCACCGACCGCCCCGAACTCCCCAGCTGGACAGGCGACTTCGCGCCCGTCGAGCACCGGGCGGACACCCCCTCCACGACCCGCATCGACCATGTGGCGCTCACCCAGCCCTGGCACCAGTTCGACGAGGCCGCCCTCTTCCACAGCAGCGTGCTCGGGCTGAGCGCGCAGGACAGCGTCGACGTCGCCGACCCGTACGGCCTGCATCGCAGCCGCGCCGTCACCAACGCCGACGGCAGTGTCCGCATCGCCCTCGGCGTCGGCCCCGCGCCTACGGACGACGGCGCCCGCGCCCAGCACATCGCGCTCGCCACCGATGACGTGGTCGCCGCCGCCCGCCGGTTCCGCGATGCCGGCGGGCGCCTGCTGCCGATGCCCGCGAACTACTACGACGACCTGGCCGCACGGCATGAGTTCGCCGACGGCGAGCTGGAGACGTACCGCGAGCTCGGCATCCTCTACGACCGCGACCAGGACGGCGAGTTCCGCCACTGCTACACGGAGACCGTCGGCCGCGTCTTCTTCGAACTCGTCCAGCGCGACGGCGGCTACCGCGGCTACGGCGCGCAGAACGCCCCGGTGCGCCTCGCCGCGCAGCACGCGGCGGGACGACCGGGGCGTTGACGCCCCCGTCTACCGAAGGAGCCGTACCGAGAACGCCCGGTCCAGCGTCAGGCTCGGCGTCTCGACCGTCGTCACCCCCTTGTCGGTGTCGTACGACCAGGAAGTGCGGGGCAGCGGGAGCCCGTTGAGGAGCACCTGGCGTGGCGCCGACTCGCCGTGCACGGTGAAGCGGTACGAGCGCGTCTCGGGCTTGCCCTGATAACTGCCCTTGCTCGCACCGACGTTCACGGCGGTCTCACCGGCGGAGGCGTGGACCGTCACCCGCTGGGTCGCCGACGCTCCCTCGGCGAAGTTCCGGGTCACGCCGTCGTCCTCGTACAGCGTGTAGCCGCTGTTCCCCCGCGGGTACAGGTCCCAGTCCAGTTCGTGCCGGTCGCGGGTCTGCCAACTGGTCGTTCCCTTGGGCCACATGGGGACGATCGCGCCGCTCTTCACGAAGAGGGGGAGGGTGTCGAGCGGAGCTTGGTAGCCGTTGACGGTGGTCGGGCCCTGGTAGGTGCGGCCCGTCCAGTAGTCGGTCCAGGTGCCCTGGGGGAGGTAGATGCCGTCGCGGGTGTCGGAGTCCTGGTAGACCGGGGCGACCAGGAAGTCGGAGCCGGCGAGGAACTCGTACTTCGCGCTCGCGCCCAACGTCCCGGGGTCGTCCGGGTATTCGAGCCACAGCGGACGGACCGCTCCCACTCCGGTCTTCGTCGCCTCCGCCGAAAGCGTGTACATGTAGGGGAGCAGGCGCTCCTTCAGCTGGAGGTACGTGCGGTTGATGGAGGTGTACGGCTCGCCGTCCAGCCAGGGCTGCTGGTCGGCGGGCTTGCCGGTGGTGAGGTCGGAGGCCCAGCCGTCCATGGTCATGATGGCGGGCAGGAACGCCTTCCACTGAAGGTCGCGGGTGTACATCTTGGGGTCGTGGCGGTAGATCGAGCCCACGTCACCGGTGTTGTACGCGATGCCCGACATGGTGGCTCCGGCGTATGTCGGGATCTGCCAGCGGATGTAGTCCCAGGACAGCTTCTGGTCGCCGCTCCACAGGACACCGCAGCGCTGGGCGCCGGCCCAGGAGACGGGCAGCCAGACGAAGCCGCGCGCGTCGCTGTTCTCCTCGATGCCCGCCTTGGCCTTGTCGCAGGCGTCGAGCGCGAAGCCGTAGCCGTTGCCGACCCAGGCCACATCCAGCTTGGCCACCCGCTGGCCCGCCTTCACCTGGTCGGCGAGTTTGTCGATGCCGTCCTGGGTCCACAGGCCGAGCTGGGCGTGGTGGTCCTGGAGGCCCTTCGCGGTCTCGGCCAGGTTCTCGTAACCGCAGCCGTAGCCGTCGTTGACGAGCATCCAGCCCAGCGGCATGTCGTTCGCCGTGTAGCCGTCGGCGATCTTCAGCGCGTCGAGGGTGTGCCGTTCGCCCCGGTTGGCGTTGTGCAGGTAGCAGTCGGAGTCGCCCGGTTCGAGCCCGTACACCGGAGGCATGAACGGCTTGCCCACCAGCGCGGTGTACGTGCCGATCACCTTCTTCGCGTCACCGAGGAAGTAGTAGGCGTCCAGACGCCGTTCCTGCTGCCCGGTCCGCACGGGTGAGCCGAAGTCGTACACGCCCGGCGCGAAGGTGTTGCGGAAGACGCCGTAGCCCGCGCTGGAGAGGTAGAAGGGCTGGGAGTTGTTGTAGCCGCCCTCGTTCCAGTTGAAGTTGTTCGCCACGTACATCGTCCGATCGCGGTGGGAGAACGATCCGTTCTGCTCGCCGCCCCCGAAGAACTGCTCGTCCGTGCCGCGCGTCAGGCTCTGCCGCATTCCGCTGGTGGACCAGCGCAGCGGTTTGTCCTCCTGCCAGATGGGGGTGCGGTTGTCGGGCTTGTAGAGGCCGAAGCGCAGTGGCGTCTTGTAGACGCGCAGGACGGCGTCCGGGGAGCGGATGCCGTAGTACGCGCCCGCGTCGAAGGACGTCGTGTGCTTCTGCGGCGCGGGCTGCTCGCGGACGATGGCCGTGCCCGCCGGGTCGGTGAGTGAACCGGACGGGTCGGCCTGGAGGCGCAGTTGGCCGCCCGCCAAGAAGTCGGCCCTCGCCTGGAGTTGTCCGGCTTTGATGGTGTAGCTGCCGTCGCTCCCGCTGAAGGACGTGAGATCGCCCGCGTCCGTCGTCCGCGGCAGATACGCCTTCCCGGTGTACGCGTTGTCGTGCACGTCGTACGGCACGACCAGCACGTGGTAGGTCCCCGACGCGTTCGGGATCACGGTGGCCTCGGGGTCGGCGGTGCCCGCGCTGGAGGCGACCTGCTTGCCCGTGTCGTCGTAGATGTACAGGTCGAAGTCGTCGGTGGGGTGCTGCCAGTCGATCGAGACCGGTACGCCGCCCTCGGGGTTGTCCGCCCAATATCCCTGCGGCACCGACACGTTCACGTCGAAGCGGTCGCAGGCCTTGCTGTCGGGGTCGTCGGCGGCGGACGGGCAGCTCTCGGGGCCGCCGGACGTGCCCTTGGCGTAGACGGGACTCTGCCAGCTGACGCTCTGGTGGGTGTCGTCGAGGACGGCGCTCGCCGGGGTCGCCGCGAGCGCGGGCCGCGCCGGGGCGCTCAGCGCGGTGACGGCCAGGGCGGTGGCGAGCCCCGCCATGGCCCAGGAACGGTGTCGGAGTCTTCGCACGGTACGCATCTCCACTCAAACCAACGGCGTGATGTTTACTGGTGCTTGAAACAGTGTCCGATCGTGCATGTTCAAGCATGAAGGGTGGCCGTGCTTGCAGGTTCATGTCAATGGAGCGCGTCAAAGGTCGCGGAGGTCGGTGCCGCTGAGTGACCGTAAATTACCGGCCAGTTGACATTGAAAGGTGAATCACCACGGCTATCATCACCTCACCTGCGGAGCGACCCTCTGCCCGATGACGGCGGTTGTACGGCATCGACCTTCACACCCCCCACTTGCAACACGGCGTTGCCGGGCCTGCCTGCCCGCGCGCCGTGCAGGACGGAAAGCAGCGCGAGCATGAGCAACAACAGGGGCAGAGGGCTTCAGGCCAACGCCCTCGGTACGTTCGACACGGTTGTGATGGCGGTCGCGGGCAGCGCCCCCGCGTACTCGCTGGCCGCGACGACCGCGGTCCTCGTCGGGGCGGTGGGCCTCGGCAGCCCCGCGGCGCTCCTGTACTGCGCGATACCCATGCTGGGCATCGCGCTGGCCTTCAGCTACCTCGGCCGGATCGACGTCAACGCGGGTGCCAGCTACTCCTGGGTCGGCCGCACGCTCCACCCGTTCCTCGGCTTCATCAGCGGCTGGGCGCTGGTCATCTCCGCGACCATCTTCATGGTCGCCGGTTCGCTGCCCGCGGGCGCGATGACGCTGTCCCTCTTCGACGAAGGGCTCGCCGACAACACCGCGCTGGCCACCGCGGTCGGCGCCGGCTGGTTCCTGGTCATGCTGCTCGTGGTGCTCGGCGGCGCCCGGCTCACCGTACGCGCGCAGCTCGTGATGTCCGGTGTGGAGCTGGCGATCCTGGCCGTCTTCGCGGTCGGCGCCCTGCTGCACAGCCACAACGCCCGGTCCTTCGAGTGGTCCTGGCTCGGCTTCAGCCACTTCGACGGGGTGAGCGGCTTCGCGTCCGGCGCGCTCATCGCCGCCTTCTACTACTGGGGCTGGGACGTCACCAGCAACCTCAGCGAGGAGACGAAGGACAGCCGCCGCACCACGGGCCTCGCGGGCCTGATCGGCGTCGGCATCGTCTTCCTCCTCTTCGAGGTGTTCACCATCGCGGTGAACGTGATCCTCACCGACAAGCAGATCCAGGACAACGACGCCAACGTCCTCGGCGTACTCGGCGAGGAGATCTGGCCCGGCTGGGGCGGCAAGCTGCTCATCGTCGCCGTGATGCTGTCCACCATCGCCACCCTGGAGACCACGCTCATCCAGGTCACCCGCTCACTGTTCGCGATGGGCCGCGACCGTACGATGCCCGAGGCGCTGGGCCGCGTGCACCGCAAGTGGAACACCCCGTGGGTCGCCATCGTCGTGGTCGGCGCGGTGGCCCTGGTGATGTTCGTGACGTCCAACGCCCTCGGCTCGGTCGGTGACATCCTCTCCGACGCCATCGCCGCGATCGGCCTGCAGATCGCCGTCTACTACGGCCTCGCCGGCCTCGCGGTGGTCGTCGCCTACCGCAAGATGCTGCTGAAGTCCCCGGCCAACTTCCTCTTCGGCGGGCTGTGGCCGTTCCTCGGCGCCCTGTTCATGTTCTGGATCTTCGTCGAGTCGCTGGGCGACCTGAGCGACGCGTCGATCGCGATCGGCATCGGCGGCATCGCCGTCGGCCTGATCCCCATGCTCTGGTACTGGAAGCAGGGCAGCGACTACTACCGGCCCGCCAAGCTGGACGCCACCCAGGTCGTCGAGACCGACTACATCCCCGACGGCTACTCCACCGCGGCGGCGACCGAACGGTCCCGCGTCCACGAGGGTCTCCCCACCGACTTCTGAGAGGGACCCGATGGCGGGAGACCGCTTCACCCCCGACTTCGACCCCGACTGCGGGGACAGACCCCTCACCTCCGCCCGCCAGGACATCGTCATCGGCCGCTGGCAGGGCCTGCGTGAGCTGCTGCGGGACACGAGCGCCGACTGGTCCGTGCGCAGTCACCGGATCCGGCTGCTCGCGCCGGCCTGCGCGGGCAGTTCGACGGTCGAGTCCTGGCTGGCCGCCGAACCCCGCAGCGCCGACGCCCTGGTGCTGCGGGCCGCGACCGACGTGGCCAGGGCCTTCAACCTGGCCATCGCCGCGGGCCGGGGCGTGCCCATCGACCAGAACCGCATCGACCGCGCGGTGCTGGCCTGTCTCCAGGCCGCCGAGGCCTACCCCGAGGACCCCACGCCCTGGATCTCCCTGATCTCCGTCGCACGGCTCTATCCCGCCGGGGTGCGCCGCCAGGAACTGGGCCGCTGGTGGGACGAACTGCACGGCCGCGACCCGTACAGCATGGAGGGCCATCTCCAGATCCTGCACTACTACTCGTCGCGCTGGCACGGCACACACGGCCTGATGTACGACTTCGCCCGCGACGCGGCCGGCGTGGCACCGGCCGGCTACGCGCTGCCGGTTCTGGTGCAGTTCGCCCGCGTCGAGGAGTACCGCTACATCCTCGACGGGGCGATGGGACAGCGGGACGCGGTCGTCGGGCTCGGCCAGCACTGGAACCACGACGCCGCCGTCAGCGACGTACGACGCACCTGGCAGCGCTGGATCGCGGACCGCCCGGACGGCCCGGTGGCGCCCTGGGAGGTCCGCGACCTCAACTATCTGACGCACGCCGCCAGCTACGCCGGAACGACGGACATCGCCGCCGCGCTGTTCACGATGCTGGGGCGGCGGGCCAGCCGGACGCCGTGGTCGTACACCGGCGACCCGGAGAAGGAGTTCGTGAAGTGGCGGAATAAGCCCTCGCGCAGGGCGTGAGCCGCGGTCAGGTGTCCCAGAGCTCGGCGTGCCGGCGGTGCGCCGGGGTCAGTCCGTTCACGAAGAACCGGTCGTAGTACTCGCTCTCCACATGGTGCGTCTGGAGCCAGATGCCCGGGACATGGATCGCGTCCGTGTGCGCCGGGAAACGGCGGTGCGTGCCGATGATGTACTCGCAGATGTCCCGGGCGCAGTCGATGACCCGCTCGTCGTACTCGCTGGCCTCGGCGAGATAGCGCTGCCCGTAGTCCTCCTTGTAGATACGGGCGAAGACGTCCTTGTCCGAGTACGTCCCGCCCGTGCCGAACTTGGCGGCGATGACCGCGTCCACCGCGTCCGACATCGACTGATGCGTGGGCGGGCAGGCGGCGGCGATGAGCGGCTCGCCCTCGCGCGAGGTGAGCCCCACCGGATGCGAGCGCAGCGTCGCGTACTTGGGCAGCGGGACGTGCCAGCGCCACAGGTCGGCGAGGCGCCAGCGCGGGGTGACGAAGGTGAAGCCGAGCATCCTGCCGTACGTGCGGGAGAACTTGGGGTCGCCCAGGGCGATCTGCGGGTTGACCGAGGCGTGGATCCAGGCGCCCAGACCCATCGCCTCGGCCGTGAGCATCATGTTCTGGAGGAGGAGGTCCGCCTCGATCTGGGTGCGCATGGGGCCGAGCGCGCCGAGCGGGAGCTTCAGGTCCTTGTTCAGGAAGCCGTTCTTGACCCACTTCTTCACCCCGGCCGGGCGGTACAGGTTCCGGTCGTCGACCAGGGTCGGGCGGGCCCCGTCCGGCTGCGTCAGCAAGTACATCAGGGCGTTGATGTACTGGTGGGACAGATCGACCACCGGCAGGAACACGGTGGTTCCGGGGACGTTGGACAGGAACCGGTTCGAGTCGAGGTACGCCGGGAAGTCCCGCAGCCCCTGGGCGACGTCGAGGCGCTGGTCGAGGACCCGTACCTTCGACTCACGGGCCCGCGCGACCAGCGTCGCCGCGTCGAACGGCTCGTGGGGCGCGGGCGGCAGCTTGCGCAGGAAGTACGTGCCCGAGTCGTTGATGAGGAAGAAGTGCGTGCCCTGCGCGTTGTCCGGGCTGCCCGCCGTCCGCCCCGTCATGGTCATGTTGGGCTTGGCCATGATGGGCTTGCCGTTCCGCGGGTCCTCGAACGGCCGGTCGGGCATCGTCAGCCCCGTGGATCCGGTGAGCGCGATGAGCACCGCCTCCTCCAGCTCCGACAGGGGCTGCTGGGTGTGCGTGGAGCGGTAGCTCATGGATCCGGCGGGCACGGACGCGCCCCGGCTGACGCGGTGGGTGCGGCGGTGCCAGACGGTCTCCAGCAGGGGCCGCGCGAAGAGGTCACGCAGCCCGGGGTGATCATCGGCCGTGGTCATCCCGCACCTCCGTTGGTGGTCGGCCGCACCGCCCGCCACGGGGCGAACGCGCTCGCCCCGCGCGGCATCAGCGCCGCCAGCTCCGGGCAGTGCCGCAGGATGACGGAGTTCATGCCACCCTTTTCGACCCAGTCGATGCCGAGCGGCGTGTAGACCTCCGGCCGGTAGTCGACGTTCAGGAAGCGGTCGCTCTGCAGCCGCCGGGTGGCCATCAGGATGAAGATCCGGAACGCGGTGTCGCTGAAGCCGAAGCCCTCCGGCGGGTTCTCCGCGAACAGCCCGACCACCGTGTCGATCTCGTCGACCGAGCGGTAGACCTCCTTGAGCCGCGCCAGCGTCTCCGCGTTCTGCGTCAGCTCCTCGAAGGACCGGATGCGCTCCTTGTGCAGCCCCGCGCGGAAGTCGTTGTAGCGCGGCACACCGCGCCGCCTGCTGCGTACGAGGTCCACGACCGACAGGTCGATGATCTCGCCGTCCCGCTCGAACTGCTGGAGCGAACGCGGAAAGTTGTGCAGCGTGATGGCGCCCGGGTGGGCGATCCCGAACGAGTACAGCGTGTTCGCGAGCCCCGTCTTGCGGATCTGCGACTCGGCCGCGCCGCCCTGGATGTCCATGAAGCCGACCGTCTCCTGGCGCTGCCCGAAGTGGTGCTCGCGCAGCTCGAAGTCGTCCGGGATCAGCGGGTGCATGCGGTAGACGGTGACGAAGTCCTCGGTGAGGGAGTACGGCGCCGTGTGGTGGTCGGGCAGCGTCTTCGGGATCCCGGTCAGGGAGTGGGCCTCGAAGAGCCACAGGCCCAGCTGGTTCAGCCAGTTCTTCGGCGGGCCCTGCCAGTTGGTCTTCAGACCGATGTCGATTGCCTTGGTGGCGAGGATCGCGGGTGTCCACTCCACCGTGTGGATCTTCGCGATCAGCGCGGAGACGACCAGCCGTGCCGTGTGGTAGATCCGCTCCTCGCTCATCGAGGGGTACTCGGCGCGCAGCGCGTCGCACACGGCGTTGTGCTCGCGCGCGAACAGCGTGTGCATCGCGCTGAGCCCCATCCACCAGCTCTCGTTGAAGCCGGTGAGCGGAATGCCGTTCGGGCCCGACGGCAGATGGCCGTCCTCCAGGCGGAGTTTGGCGCCGCCGTCCGGCTCCCGCAGGAACCGTGCGGTCGGCTCGTCCTCGCCGTACACCTCGGAGCCGTCCCACCAGTGCGAGGCGACATTGCCGAAGAGGATCGGCGGCCGGTTGCCGGGCTGTTCGAGGCCCTCGTTCTCGGCGAACCGCATCACGTTCTCGGGAGGACCGCCCGGCGTGTTGTGCCAGCCCCCGCTGCCGGGCGGCAGCGGCACCTCGACGGTGCGCTCGCCGGGCTTGTAGCGGCGGTGGTTGACCCAGTCGTGCACCTGGAACTGGATCCACGCCGCGGCCAGGATGTTGAGCGAGGTCGCGGGCACGAAGCTCTCGCGGTACAGGAGCCGGCGGCTCACCGTGACCGGGTTGGGCGTGTCGAACAGGTCGGGGCGGTACTCCGGCTTGAGGTTCCGTCCGAAGGCCGCGCCCACGGCGCCCATCTTCGGTGCGGACAGATCGTTGTACGTCCCGTCGTAGGACCGCTCCGTGCGCAGCCGCTCGGGGATGGTCTCCGGCACGGGCTGCGCCTGCGGCGGCGCCTCGCGCACCTCGGTGTCGATCAGATTGAACCGGCGCAGCACCTTGCGCAGGAACACCAGGTTCAGCAGGCTCAGCTGCAACGGCAGCCGGTGCCAGGGCACCCACCGGTTGAGCAGCGAGAAGGCCGCGCCCGTCGGAGGGCCGAGCAGCCTGTTCTGCAGGGGCTCCTCCGTGATGAACCGCAGGCCCAGCCGGTGTGCGCTGCTCGCGTGGTACGCGGCCTTCCTCGCCCGGTTGATATTGCCGAGCGGACGGAAGGCGTCGGTCGTGTACCAGGGGTTGAAGGCGAGATCCTCGATGCGCCGGGCCGCCGCGCGGGCCTCGGCGGTGCTCAGGTCCTGGCTGGGGATGGTCAGCCGGGCCACCGGCACCGCGGGCGCCATGGTGTCCTTCCACTCCACGGAGGCGTTCTCGACCGGCGTGTGCCGCTCGTCGACGTACCGCTGCACGCACAGCTCGAAGACGACGTCCGTCTTGGCGAGCCGCCCGGCGATCTCACGGTGCAGGAACTCCGGGTCGCTCCGGTCCGCGGCGGCCGACGGAGGACTGCCGGGCGCCGGCCGCAGCAGATAGCGCACCGGACCCGCCTCGCCCCACAGGATCGCGCCCCGGCTCCAGTACGTCTCACTGGCCAGGGAGTTGACCGTGTGCCGCGTCGCCGCCTGGACATTGCGCCGCATCCGGTTCGCGGTGCCGAGCCCCACGGCCAGCGGCAGCTTCACGAACAGCCCGAAGGCCTTCTGGACCCGATTGCGGGCGCCCGCCATCGCCTTGGCGAAGGCCACGAACTCGCGTGCGTTGCGGGCGTGCGAGACCGGATAGCTGGTCGCGAGCAGGTCGTGGCTCTCGCCCTCCGACACCCGGACCCGCACGGCCGCGCCCCGCAGGTCCGGCGAACCGTCGCCCTGCCGTACGCCGCTCGCGTTGGACAGCCGTACCGTCGCCGGATACTCGGCGCCTGGCTGGGCGAAACCGCCGCGCAGGGCCGCGGGCAGGTCGTCGTGGAAGCGCAGCCGCGCGTTCTCCACGGCCACCGGCGCCTTGGCGTGGAACGTGCGGGAGATCCCGCCGCCACCCGCCTGCCGGTTCTTGACCTGCACCTTCATCAGCTCACGGGCCAGCCGCTCGAACACCAGCCGTTCCGCCTCGGGGCTGCCGCCTTCGTACTGCTCGTACTGCTGTTCGTGCTGTCCGGTCTCGGCCATCGGTCGTTTCCTTCGTACGAGTGCGTACGGGACAGGGGCCAGCACGCTACCGGCGGCCCTGAGCGCCCACAGCGGGGGTTCCCGCCGATGTGCGCCTCCTCGTCACCTCTACGAACAATTAGACGAAAGGTGCGGTTCGTGCACGTCAAGGCGGCGAGCGCGCATTCGCCCGACCGGGGTGCCTGCCCCGTGAACGCCTCCGCTTCCCAGCGACCCCACCCGGACGCTCGCGGGATGGCCGGGGGACGACGTGTGACCGGGGGTTACGTCGGTCGACGGATTCACAGGGCGGCGGTGCGCCCGACAGTCTGGACACCCACCCGGCCCGCCTCGGAGCGCGCCGGGGCGTCCGCTGTGATCCGGGGGAGGTCGCCCATGCGCGACGACGACTACGCCAAGGGGCCAGGCTTCGCCGAACTGCGCCCGCTGAAGGCCGGCACCGAGCCGGGTCCGGCCGGCTTCCCGGTCTACCCCGACCTGGTGGAACGCCTGGTCGAGGACAAGGCGCAGCCCGACCCCGACGGCATCGTCCCGCACACCCTGGCGACCTGCGCGGCGTACGCGTACGCCGGATTCGGCCAGCGGAGTGACCCACGGACCGTCGCCATGATCATGGCGAGGCTCGGGCTGGAGGAGAACAACTGCCGGGTGTTCGAGCAGCGTGTGGACGCGATGTACATCGCCTCGGCCGCCTATCTGATCCAGGACAAGGACCGCAGGATCGCGATCCTCTGCTACCGGGGCACCCAGCCCGAGGACATCATCAGCATCCTGACCGACGCCGACGTACGGCCCGAAACGCTCTCCGTCGAGCTCGAAGGACGGCGCTACGAGGTACACGCTGGCTTCTACCGCAACGTCCGCGCCACCCGCCATCCGATCGTCGAGGCCCTGGAGCGCGCCCTGCGCGGCGAGTCGGTGATTCCCGGCGAGGAGGGCACCCGCGGCGACGGCCTGGAGGCCCTGTACATCACCGGGCACAGCCTGGGCGGAGCGATGGCCGCCCTGATGGGCGTCGTCCTGGCCCACGAACCCCGCTACCGGCGCATCGCCGAGAAGCTCAAGGCCGTCTACACCTTCGGCCAGCCCATGGTCGGCGGCCCCGACTTCGCCCGGGCGTGCGAGGAGTCGACCAGCCCCGAGGGCGTGCATCTGCTGCGCGACCGGCTGATCCGCTACATCTTCGACCGCGATGTCGTCCCCGCACTGCCGCCCCGGCCCGTCGGCCCCTACGCGCCGTTCGGCCGGGAGTTCCACTACCGCAGGCCGCGCGGACGGATGGACACGGCCCTCGCCTTCGCGGCCGGAACGGCGATCGAGGCGGTGTCACTGCCCGGCGACCTGCTGCGGACCCTGACGAGCCGGCCGACGGCGGGCTGGCCGATGGCGGGCTGGGGCGAACTCGGCGTCCGCGTCACCGAGTCGGTCCGCCGGTCTCTGCGCCCGCTGCTCGGCACACACGAGGACGGCTGGAGCGAGAACACCGAACCGGGCCTGCACTACCCGCAGATGGACAGCCTCGCCGGCCTCGCCGTCGTGGCACCCCTCGCCTTCTTCGCCACCCGGCTCGCGCTGACCCGCACCCTCCCGTTCACGTACTCCTTCGACGACCACGGCCCCGGCCACTACGTCAACGCGCTCGCCCCGCCAGGGGTGTTGAGCGAGTTCGGCGACGTGCTGTAGCCGGGGCCTCCCGGATGTCCGCGGCGTGGAAGCTAGCGAGCCGTCGCAGCGGCTCCCGTGGCGTTCCACTCGGCGATCACAGGTCGCCCGTGCTCGGTGGAGAGCCGGCTGACCGTGCCCGTGGCGAGCTGGAACAGCCGACCGTCCGCCGGGGGAAGCCCGAGCCGGCGGGCCGCGAGCACCCGCAGGAAGTGGGCGTGCGCCACGAGGACCACATCACCTTCGGTGAGCGCCGGCCCGATCCGGGCGAGCACGCGGTCGGCCCGCAGGCCCACCTCCGTGGGTGACTCGCCCGGATGGTCCGCCGGACCGGGCGCGACCCCGTCGTTCCACAGGTACCAGTCCGGCCGGGCGCGGTGTATCTCGACCGTCGTGACACCCTCGTACGCGCCGTAGTCCCACTCGTGCAGCTCGGGATCGGGTACGGCTCCGTACAGGCCCGCGAGTTCCGCGGTGCGGATCGCGCGGCCCAGCGGGCTGGTGAGCGCGAGGGCGAAGGTCCGGCCGGCGAGCAGCGGGGAGAGGGACTTGGCCTGTTCCTCGCCGCGCTGGGTGAGGGGCAGGTCGGTCCAGCTGGTGTGCTGGCCCGACACACTCCACTCGGTCTCACCGTGGCGGACCAGCAGGAGGTCGCCCATGGCCGTTACTTCGCGGACTCGACGGCGTGGCCGCCGAACTGGTTGCGCAGCGCCGCGATCATCTTCATCTGCGGGGAGTCGTCCTGGCGGGACGCGAACCGCGCGAAGAGGGAGGCGGTGATCGCCGGGAGCGGGACGGAGTTGTCGATGGCCGCCTCGACGGTCCAGCGGCCCTCGCCCGAGTCCTCCGCGTAGCCGCGCAGCTTGTCGAGGTGCTCGTCGTCGGCGAGGGCGTTGACGGCGAGGTCGAGCAGCCAGGAGCGGATGACCGTGCCCTCCTGCCAGGAGCGGAAGACCTCGCGCACGTCCGTGACGGAGTCGACCTTCTCAAGGAGCTCCCAGCCCTCCGCATACGCCTGCATCATCGCGTACTCGATGCCGTTGTGGACCATCTTCGAGAAGTGACCCGCACCGACCTTGCCGGCGTGCACGAAGCCGAAGTCGCCCTCGGGCTTGAGCGCGTCGAAGACCGGCTGCACCTTCGCGATGTGCTCCGCGTCGCCGCCGACCATCAGCGCGTAGCCGTTCTCCAGGCCCCACACACCACCCGAGACGCCCGCGTCGACGAAGCCGATGCCCTTGGCCGCCAGCTCCTCGGCGTGCTTCTCGTCGTCCGTCCAGCGGGAGTTGCCGCCGTCGACGACGGTGTCGCCGGGCTCCAGGAGGTCACCGAGCTCGTCGATGACGGACTGGGTGGCGGCGCCGGCCGGCACCATCACCCAGACCACGCGGGGGCCTTCGAGCTTGCCCACGAGTTCGGCGAGGCTGCTCACGTCGGCGAGGTCGGGATTGCGGTCGTAGCCGATGACGGTGTGGCCCGCGCGGCGTATCCGCTCGCGCATGTTGCCACCCATCTTGCCGAGGCCGATGAGTCCGAGCTGCATGTTGTTCACTACTTTCGGAGAGTGCGGTAAGCGGCCACGAGGGCGGCGGTGGAGGGGTCGAGACCGGGCACGTCAGCGCCTTCGGTGAGGGCGGGTTCCACGCGCTTGGCGAGGACCTTGCCCAGCTCGACGCCCCACTGGTCGAACGAGTCGATGTTCCAGACCGCGCCCTGGACGAACACCTTGTGCTCGTACAGCGCGATCAGCTGGCCGAGGACCGAGGGCGTGAGTTCGCTCGCGAGGATCGTGGTCGTCGGGTGGTTGCCCTTGAACGTCTTGTGCGGCACCAGCTCCTCGGACACCCCCTCGGCGCGCACCTCGTCCGGCGTCTTGCCGAAGGCCAGCGCCTGCGTCTGCGCGAAGAAGTTCGCCATCAGCAGGTCGTGCTGGTCCTTGAGCTCGTCGCTCAGCTCGGCGACCGGGTTGACGAAGCCGATGAAGTCGGCCGGGATCAACTTGGTGCCCTGGTGGATGAGTTGGTAGTACGCGTGCTGCCCGTTGGTGCCCGGCGTGCCCCACACGACCGGCCCGGTCTGCCATCCCACGGGGTGGCCGTCACGGTCCACGGACTTGCCGTTGGACTCCATGTCCAGCTGCTGCAAGTACGCCGTGAACTTGGACAGGTAGTGCGAGTACGGCAGGACGGCGTGCGACTGCGCGTCATGGAAGTTGCCGTACCAGACGCCCAACAGGCCGAGCAGCAAGGGGGCGTTGGCCTCGGCGGGAGCGTTCTTGAAGTGCTCGTCGACGATCCTGAACCCGTCGAGCAGCTCCCGGAACCGGTCCGGGCCGATCGCGATCATCAGCGACAGGCCGATCGCCGAGTCGAAGGAGTAGCGCCCGCCGACCCAGTCCCAGAACCCGAACATGTTGGCCGTGTCGATACCGAAGTCCGACACCTTCCCGGCGTTCGTCGACAGCGCCACGAAGTGCTTGGCGACCGCCTTCTCGTCGCCGCCCAGCCCGCCGAGCAGCCAGGAGCGGGCCGAGGTGGCGTTGGTGATCGTCTCGATCGTGGTGAAGGTCTTCGAGGCGATGATGAACAGCGTCTCGGCCGGGTCGAGGTCGCGGACGGCCTCGTGGAGATCGGCGCCGTCGACGTTCGACACGAACCGGACCGTCAACTCGCGGTCCGAGAAGGCGCGCAGCGCCTCGTACGCCATCGCCGGACCGAGGTCGGAGCCGCCGATGCCGATGTTGACGACGTTCTTGATGCGCTTGCCGGTGTGCCCGGTCCACTCGCCCGAGCGGACCCGCCCGGCGAAGTCGGCCATCTTGTCCAGCACGTCGTGCACCGCGGGGACGACGTTCTCGCCGTCCACCTCGATCACGGCGTCGCGGGGGGCGCGCAGCGCGGTGTGCAGCACCGCACGGTCCTCGGTGACGTTGATCTTCTCGCCCCGGAACATGGCGTCCCGCAGCCCGAACACATCGGTGGCGGTGGCCAGTTCCTGGAGCAGGGCGAGGGTCTCGTCGGTGATCAGATGCTTGGAGTAGTCGATCCGCAGGTCGCCGACCCGCACGACGTAACGCTCCGCGCGAGCGGGGTCGGCGGCGAACAGCTCACGCAGCCGCGGGTGGAGCAGCCCGCCCGCGCGGTGGTCCTCCAGGGCCACCCACTCGGGGCGCCGCGTGAGCTTGGGGGAGTCAGACATGACTGGGGGTCTCCTTGGTGCCCTCGCCCCGCAGGGCGACGGCGTACATCTCGTCCGCGTCGAGGCGGCGCAGCTCCTCCGCGATCAGCTCGGAGGTGGAGCGCACCTTCAGCGCGAGGGTGCGGGAGGGCTGGCCGGGCAGGGACAGCGTGGCGAGCGGGCCCTCGGGGCGGTCGATCACGACCTCGCCGCCCGCGGTGCCGAGCCGTACGGCGGTCACGACGGGCCCCGCGGTCTCGACCCGCTCGACCGGAACCTTCAGCCGGGCTTCCAGCCAGCGGGCCAGCAGTTCGGCGCTCGGGTTCTCGGCCTCGCTCTCGACGGCCGCCGACGTCACCTTCGTCCGGGCCTGGTCGAGCGCGGCGGCCAGCATCGAGCGCCACGGCGTCAGCCGGGTCCACGCCAGGTCGGTGTCGCCGGGCGCGTACGAGGAGGCGCGGGCCTCCAGGGCCTGGAGCGGGCGCTCGACGGCGTACATGTCGGTGATCCGGCGCTGTGCGAGGGCGCCCAGCGGGTCCTTGGCCGGGACGTCGGGCGCGTCCACCGGCCACCAGACGACGACGGGCGCGTCCGGCAGCAGCAGCGGCAGGACCACGGAGTCGGCGTGGTCGGACACCTCGCCGTACGTCCGCAGGACGACCGTCTCACCGGTGCCCGCGTCCGAGCCGACGCGCACCTCCGCGTCCAGACGGGAGTTGGTGCGGTCGCGCGGCGTGCGGGCGACCCGCTTGATGACGACCAGGGTGCGCGAGGGGTGCTCGCGCGAGGCCTCCTCGGCCGCCTTGATCGAGTCGTACGCGTTCTCTTCGTCGGTGACGATGACCATCGTCAGGACCATGCCCACGGCAGGAGTGCCGATGGCACGGCGCCCCTGCACGAGCGCCTTGTTGATCTTGCTTGCCGTGGTGTCGGTCAGGTCGATCTTCATGGCCTGCGCCAGCTCCGTCCGTCTCGTGCGAGCATCTCGTCGGCTTCCTTCGGACCCCAGCTGCCCGAGGGGTACTGCGCGGGCTTGCCGTGGTTCTCCCAGTACCCCTCGATCGGGTCGAGGATCTTCCAGGACTCTTCCACCTCTTGGTGACGGGGGAAGAGATTGGCGTCGCCGAGCAGGACATCCAGGATCAGCCGTTCGTACGCCTCCGGACTGGACTGGGTGAACGACTCGCCGTACGCGAAGTCCATGGTGACGTCCCGGATCTCCATCGACGTACCCGGGACCTTCGATCCGAAGCGCACCGTCATGCCCTCATCGGGCTGGACGCGGATGACGATCGCGTTCGCGCCGAGCTCCTCGGTGGCCGTGGAGTCGAACGGGGAGTGCGGGGCGCGCTGGAAGACCACCGCGATCTCCGTCACCCGGCGGCCAAGACGCTTGCCGGTGCGCAGGTAGAAGGGGACACCCGCCCAACGGCGGTTGTCGACCTCCAGCTTGACGGCCGCGTAGGTGTCGGTCGTCGAGGCGCGGTCGATGCCGTCCTCCTGGAGGTAGCCGCGCACCTTCTCGCCGCCCTGCCAGCTCGCCGCGTACTGCCCGCGCACGGTGTGCTCGCCCAGCTTCTCCGGCACCTTCACGGCCCGGAGGACCTTGAGCTTCTCGGTGAGCAGCGACTCGGCGTCGAAGGCGGCCGGCTCCTCCATGGCGGTCAGCGCCATCAGCTGGAGGAGGTGATTCTGGATCACATCCCGGGCGGAGCCGATGCCGTCGTAGTAGCCGGCGCGGCCACCGATGCCGATGTCCTCGGCCATGGTGATCTGGACGTGGTCGACGTACGACCGGTTCCAGATGGGCTCGTACATCTGGTTGGCGAAGCGGAGCGCCAGGATGTTCTGGACGGTCTCCTTGCCGAGGTAGTGGTCGATCCGGAACACCTGGTCCGGGTCGAACACCTCGTGCACGATCGCGTTCAGCTCCCGCGCGCTCGCCAGGTCGCGGCCGAACGGCTTTTCGATCACCGCGCGCCGCCAGGAACCCTCCGGCGCGTCCGCGAGGCCGTGCTTCTTGAGCTGCTGGACGACGTTCGGGAAGAACTTCGGCGGTACGGAGAGGTAGAAGGCGTAGTTGCCGCTGGTGCCCCGGGAGGAGTCCAACTCGTCGACGGCGGAGCGCAGTTGCTTGAACGCCATGTCGTCGTCGAAGTCGCCCGGGATGAACCGCATGCCCTCGGCGAGCTGCTGCCAGACCTCCTCACGGAACTCCGTACGGGAGTGCTCGCGCACCGAGTCGTGGACGACCTGCGCGAAGTCCTGGTCCGCCCACTCGCGGCGGGCGAACCCGAGGAGTGAGAAGCCCGGCGGGAGGAGACCCCGGTTGGCGAGGTCATAGACGGCGGGCATCAGCTTCTTGCGGGACAGGTCGCCGGTGACACCGAAGATGACCAGGCCTGACGGGCCCGCGATACGGGGGAGCCGGCGGTCGCGGGGGTCGCGGAGCGGGTTGTCCCAGTCGGACGCCGGGAGACCGAGTGCCTCGGCGAGCGCCCGCTGTGCCGCGTCGGCGGGTTCGGCGGGTTCGGCGTTCGCGGCACCGGAGTCCGCCGTCACCACGGTCGGTTCCACGGCCGCGTCACCAGATCCCTCCGGCGCGGCGGCCGCATCCTGCGCGGTGCTGTCGGGAAGCGCCTCACGCTTGGTCATTCCCCCTCAACTCCCTTGCCGCGCAGCGAAGCCGCCACCGCGTCGAGCAGATCTCCCCAGGCCGCCTCGAACTTCGAGACGCCCTCGTCCTCCAGTTGCTTGACGACCTCGTCGTAGGAGATCCCGAGCGCCTCGACGGCCGCCAGGTCGGCGCGGGCCTCGGCGTAGCCGCCGGTCACCGAGTCGCCGTGGATGTCACCGTGGTCGGCGGTGGCGTTCAGCGTCGCCTCCGGCATGGTGTTGACCGTGCCCGGCGCGACCAGCTCGTCGACGTACAGGGTGTCCTTGTACGCGGGGTCCTTGACGCCCGTCGAGGCCCACAGGGGGCGCTGCTTGTGGGCGCCCGCCGTGGCGAGGGCGGTCCAGCGGTCCGTGCCGAAGACCTCCTCGTACGCCTCGTAGGCGAGCCGCGCGTTGGCGAGCGCCGCCCTGCCCTTGAGCGCGAGCGCCTCGTCCGTGCCGGCCTTGGCGAGACGCTTGTCGATCTCGCTGTCGACGCGGGAGACGAAGAAGGAGGCGACGGAGTGGATGCCGGCCAGGTCGATGCCCGCGGCCTTCGCCTTCTCCAGGCCCGCCAGGTAGGCGTCCATCACCTCGCGGTAGCGCTCCAGCGAGAAGATCAGCGTGACGTTGACGCTGATGCCGAGACCGATGACCTCGGTGATCGCCGGGAGGCCGGCCTTCGTCGCCGGGATCTTGATCATCACGTTCGGGCGGTCGACCAGCCAGGAGAGCTGCTTGGCCTCGGCGATCGTGGCGGCCGTGTGGTGGGCCAGGCGGGGGTCGACCTCGATGGAGACCCGGCCGTCCTGGCCGCCGGTCGCGTCGTGCACCGGGCGCAGGATGTCGGCGGCGGCGCGCACGTCCTGGGTCGTCATCATGCGGACGGCCTCGTCGACCGTCACGCCGCGCTCGGCGAGGTCGGCCAGCTGCTCCTCGTAGCCCTCTCCGGAGCCGATGGCGGCCTGGAAGATGGACGGGTTGGTGGTGACGCCCACCACGTGCCGGGTGGCGATGAGTTCGGCCAGGTTGCCGGACTCGATCCGCTTGCGGGAGAGGTCGTCCAGCCAGATGGAGACGCCTTCGTCGGAGAGGCGCTTCAGGGTTGCCGCGGTCGCGGTTGCTTCGGTCACTGTGATCATCTTCCTTCGTGCGAACGGATCAACCGCGGGCGGCGGTGATGGATTCCCGCGCGGCGGCGGCGACGTTCTCGGCGGTGAAACCGAACTCGGCGAACAGGGTGTTGGCGTCGGCGGAGGCACCGAAGTGCTCCAGCGAAACGATGCGTCCGTGGTCACCGACGTAGCGGTACCAGGTCAGGCCGATGCCCGCCTCGACCGCCACGCGGGCCTTCACCGACGGCGGAAGCACGCTCGCGCGGTACTCGGCGGACTGCTCCTCGAACCACTCGACGGACGGCATCGACACCACCCGGGTGCCGACCCCCTCGGCCTCCAGCCGCTCGCGCGCGGCGACGGCGAGCTGCACCTCGGAGCCGGTGGCGATGAGCACGACGTCCGGGGTCTCGGTGGAGGAGTCGCGCAGGACGTAACCGCCCTTCGCCGCATCCTCGTTGGGCGCGTACGTCGGCACACCCTGGCGGGTCAGCGCCAGACCGTGCGGGGCCGGGTTGGTCGCGTGCCGCTTGAGGATCTCGGCCCAGGCGATCGCCGTCTCGTTGGCGTCGGCCGGGCGGACGATGTTCAGGCCGGGGATGGCGCGCAGCGAGGCGAGGTGTTCGACCGGCTGGTGGGTGGGGCCGTCCTCGCCGAGGCCGATCGAGTCGTGCGTCCAGACGTACGTCACCGGGAGCTGCATCAGTGCGGACAGGCGCACGGCGTTGCGCATGTAGTCGGAGAACACCAGGAACGTACCGCCGTAGATGCGGGTGTTGCCGTGCAGCGCGATGCCGTTCATCTCGGCGGCCATCGAGTGCTCACGGATGCCGAAGTGGACGGTGCGGCCGTACGGGTCCGCCTCCGGCAGCGGGTTGCCCTTCGGCAGGAACGAGGACGTCTTGTCGATGGTGGTGTTGTTCGAGCCGGCGAGGTCGGCGGAGCCGCCCCACAGCTCGGGGAGGACACCGCCGAGCGACTGGAGGACCTTGCCGGAGGCGGCACGGGTCGCGACGGACGTGCCCTCCTCGAAGACCGGCAGCGCCGACTCCCAGCCCTCGGGCAGCTGACCGGCGACGACACGGTCGAAGAGCTTCGCGCGCTCGGGCTGGGCGGTGCGCCACTCGCCGACCCGCTTGTCCCAGGCGGCGTGCGCCTCGGCACCGCGGTCGAGGGCCTGGCGGGCGTGGGCGAGCACCTCGTCCGCGACCTCGAATGACTTCTCCGGGTCGAAGCCGAGAACGCGCTTGGTGGCGGCGATCTCCTCGGCGCCGAGCGCCGAGCCGTGCGAGGCCTCGGTGTTCTGCGCGTTCGGCGCGGGCCAGGCGATGATCGTGCGCATCGCGATGATCGAGGGGCGCCCGGTCTCGGCCTGCGCCGCCGTGAGCGCCGCGTGCAGCGCGTGCACGTCGATGTCGCCGTCGGCGGAGGGCTCGATCCGCTGCACGTGCCAGCCGTACGCCTCGTACCGCTTCAGGACGTCCTCGGAGAACGCGGTGGCGGTGTCGCCCTCGATGGAGATGTGGTTGTCGTCGTAGACGAAGACGAGGTTGCCGAGCTTCTGGTGCCCGGCCAGCGAGGACGCCTCGGCGGAGATGCCCTCCTCCAGGTCGCCGTCCGAGACGATCGCCCAGATGGTGTGGTCGAAGGGGGACTCGCCCTCGGGGGCCTCGGGGTCGAAGAGGCCGCGCTCGTAACGGGCGGCCATCGCCATGCCCACCGCGTTGGCGACACCCTGGCCGAGCGGCCCGGTCGTCGTCTCGACGCCCGCCGTGTGCCCGTACTCGGGGTGGCCCGGCGTCTTGGACCCGTGCGTACGGAACGCCTTCAGGTCGTCCAGTTCGAGCTCGTAGCCGGAGAGGAAGAGCTGGGTGTAAAGGGTCAGCGAGGTGTGACCGGGGGAGAGGACGAAGCGGTCGCGGCCGGTCCACTCCGGATCGGCGGGGTCGTGACGCATCACCTTCTGAAAGATCGTGTACGCGGCCGGGGCCAGGCTCATCGCCGTCCCCGGGTGGCCGTTGCCGACCTTCTGCACGGCGTCAGCGGCCAGAATGCGCGCGGTATCGACGGCTCGGCGGTCGAGCTCGGTCCATTCGAAGCCGTCAGGGGTCTGCGTACTCATCTTCAAGAAGTCCTCACTGGATGGGCAATCTCTGGTGGAACGCCTTCAAACCTAAAAGTCTGACTTTTGCTGGGGAAGGTGCCCGTGTGTCAGCCTTCGGTGAAAGTGGGACACGGAGTGCCGTACCGAGCCGACGTGAGAAGGACATGGCAGACAGAACCACCCAAGGCGGTGCAGGGGGCGAAGGCGGGACCCCGGACGGGATCAAGACCTTCCCCTTCCCCGTCGACCTGAGCCTCTCCGGAGTCGGCGTGCAGGTCGGCGCGATGGGGACGGGCCGCGTCTGGCACGCGGACGCGCCCCTGGAGCGCGTGCACCGCATCGACTTCCACGTCGTGATGCTCTTCCACGAGGGCCCCGTCAAGCACATGGTCGACTTCGCCGAGTACGAGGTCTCGGCCGGCGACATCCTGTGGATCCGCCCCGGCCAGGTGCACCGCTTCTCCAGCACCGACCGCTACCGCGGCACCGTCCTGATCATGCAGCCCGGCTTCCTGCCGCGGGCGACCGTCGAGGCGACCGGCCTCTACCGCTACGACCTGCCCCCGCTGCTGCGCCCCGACGCCGACCAGCTGGCCGCCCTGGAGCACTCGCTGGCCCAGCTGGAACGCGAGTACGTCGACACGACCACGCTGCCGCTCAGCCTGCACACCGCGGTGCTGCGGCACTCCCTGACCGCGTTCCTGCTGCGCCTCGCCCATCTCGCGGCGAGCTCCGCCGAGGCGGCCCGCGAACAGACCGACACCACCTTCACCCGCTTCCGGGACGCGGTCGAGAAGGGTTTCGCCACCAACCACAGCGTCAGCGCGTACGCCGACACCCTCGGCTACTCCCGCCGCACCCTGGTCCGCGCGGTGCGTGCGGCCACCGGCGAGACCCCGAAGGGCTTCATCGGCAAACGGGTCATCCTGGAGGCCAAGCGCCTCCTCGCGCACACCGACATGCCCATCGGCCGCATCGGCGCCGCCGTGGGCTTTCCGGACTCCGCCAACTTCTCCAAGTTCTTCTACCAGCACACGGGGACGACGCCGGTGGCGTTCCGGGCGGAGCTGCGCTGAGAGGGGCGGGCCGTCGGGCCCGCCCCTCTCGACTACCGGTGGTTCTGTCCGTGGTTCACCAGCCGACGCCGAGCGTCAGCCCGGTCGGTGGGTTCGCGTTGCCCAGGATCTGTACCGACGACTGGTCGTTGATGTCGTCGTAGGGGAAGGCATAGGCACGCTTGTCGAGGCCGACGGTGTGGAAGAACGCGGCGTAGTCGTTCTTGATGCCTCCGGTGTAGTAGGCGGACGGGGTGTACCAGGTTGAGGTGTCGAGGGCCACGCCCCGGTTGAACGCGGCGCAGAACTCCGCGCCGAGCTGCTTCTCCGGGTCACTGCCCGAGGCCAGCGCGCCCGCGCAGGCCACGACGTCCGGGGAGGACGGCTTCTGGAGGGTGTAGGGACCGGCGCCGTTCTTGGTGAAGGTGAGCGTGGTCCCGGAGACCTGGCCCGCGAAGGTCTCGCCGAGCCGGGTCAGCTTGAAGGGGTGGGTGGAGTAGTAGGACCAGGTCTGGTCGATGGACGACTGGAGGTAGTTCGCCTGGGAGCCTCCCGCGAGGAAGAGGTTCGAGGAGCGCGGGGCGATGATCCGGTACGTGTTCTGCAGCGGCTTGAAGGCCGCGCCCACCGAGGCGGCGTACTGCGACATGACCTGGGCGCGGGTCAGCGTGATGCCCCGCGTGGTGTCGTAGCCGCTCGATGTCTGCGTCAGACGCGAGGTCATCGGGAATCCGAACTGGTCGACCGAGGTGGTGTTGCCGCCGAACGCCACCTGCCCGAAGACGTACGTGTACTCGTACCAGTCGTAGTAGACGTCGGTGTTGGGGTCGTTCGGGTTGCGCAGGTCGGGGCCGCCCCAGCCCTGGTCGTCCGGGGAGACCGGGATGTACAGCGGGGAGCCGAGGGAGACGTAGATCCGGCCGCCGCGGATCGACGTCGGAGAGGGCACCGAACCGCCCGACTGGGCCAGCGTGAACGACATGTTCGGGTAGTTCACGCCGTTCTTGGTCAGATGGCCCGGCGCGGTCGCGTCGAGGTGGCTGATGTGGGTCGTGGTCCCGTCGGACTTCATGTACGACCACTGACCGGGCGTCACCTGACCGAGCACGGTGACGTAGATCTGTGAACTGGCGTACGTGCCCCGGGTGTTGTTCTGGAACGTGATCGGGAAGCTGCCGGTACCGCCACCGCCGCCACCCCCTCCGCCGCTGCCGACGGTGTAGGTGAAGTGCGGGGTGTCGTAGAGCGGGCCGCTCTTCTCGTACGTGAACCAGTACTCCAGGGTGAAGCCGCTCGGCAGGCCGCTGACGTTCTGCTGCCAGGTGCCCCCGTTGTTCGTCATCCGGAAGTTCTGCTGGCCGGCGCCGGGCGACAGATAGTGCACGTCGACCAGCGACGCGGGCGTGCTGGGTGTGAACCAGACGCGGACCGAGCCGGAGCCGGTCGCGTCGACGCCCTGGGTGTAGTCGGCGGCGGCCCTCGCGGGCACCGCCCCGGCCAGGCCGAGCGCCAGCACCGTGAGGAGGGCGGTCAGGACGGCTGTCACGAGCCGCCTGGCCTCGGAGCGTGGCACGGCCGGCCTGGCCGGGGAGTGTGGGGTCATCGGTCAACTCACCTCTCAGTGACCGAAGTCGAACCAGTTGACGTTCACGAAGTCCGCCGACTGGCCGCTGGTGAAGGTCAGATAGACGTCGTGCGTTCCGGTGACCGAGCTGATGTTGGCGGGCACCGTCTTCCAGGACTGCCAGCCACCGGTGTTGGCCAACGAGAAGCTGCCGATCGGGGTGCTCGTACGGCTGTCGAGGCGCACCTCGACCAGCCCGCTGACGCCGCCCGCCGCGCCGCTGGCGACCCGGCCGTAGAACTGTTTGGCCGCGGTGGAACCGAAGTTGACGCCCTTGTAGAGCGCGTAGTCGCCGTTCGCCAGCGAGCCGATGTCCTGCCCGCCGCCGGTGTCCGTGGTGGTCTCGGTGCTGGTGCCCGACTGGCTGTCGTACGACTCGGCCTGGATCGCGCTGTAGGCGTCACGGTTGCCGGTCGGCGGAGGTGTCGTGGAACCGCTCCCACTGGACTGAAGCACCTGGACGTAGTCCACGACCAGTGGGTGGCCGGGGTCGGTGCCGCTGTCCGGGCCACCGCCGAAGGCGTCGGGGAAGCCGCCGCCCATCGCCACGTTCAGGATGATGAAGAAGCCGTGGTTGGTGGCGTTCGCCCAGGTCGTCGCGTCGACCTGATTCGCCTTCACTGTATGGAAGTTGACGCCGTCGAGGTAGAAGCGGATCTCCTCGGGACTCGTCGACTTGTCCCACTCCATCGCGTACGTGTGGAAGCCGGCCTGGCAGGTCGTGCCGGCGCAGGGCGTGTTGCCGCCGATGCCCGATGTCTCGTTGCAGGGGCCGCCCGGGTTGGTGCCGCAGTGCACGGTGGCCCAGTCGGTGTTGAGGCCCTGGACGTTCTCCATGATGTCCAGCTCGCCGACGCTCGGCCAGTTCTGGTAGTTGCCGCGGTAGGGCGCGCCCAGCATCCAGAACGCGGGCCAGTAGCCCTTGGCCGCGGCGCCGGTCACGTTCGGCATCTGGATCCGCGACTCGACGCGGAGCTTGCCGCCGGCGGGCGGCTGGAAGTCGGTGCGGTTGGTCTCGATACGGCCCGAGGTCCAGTTGCCCGCGGAGTCGCGCCGCGGGGTGATCAGCAGATTGCCGCTGCCGTCGAGTGCCACGTTGTTGGTGCTGGAGGTCATCGTCTCGACCTCGCCGGTGCCCCAGTTGGCGGCGCCGCCGGGGTAGGAAGTCCCGGTGTCGTACTGCCAGTTGGTGGTGCTCACGCCGGTTCCGGCGGCCCCGTTGAAGTCGTCGAGGAAGACCTGGGACCAGCCGGTCGGGGGTGTGGGGGCGGACGCGTCCGCGGGGAGGGTGGCGGCCGTCGCCGCGGCCACCGCCAGGCTGAGCGTGCTGAACACGGCGATGAGCACGCGTTTCAGGGAGCCGCGTCTGACGGGTGTGCCGGAAGTTTCACGCATGAGTGCCTCTTCGGGTACGGAGTGGGGTGCGCGGGTGGTGTTGAGAGCGCTCTCAAAGGCAGCTGCGCGGCCAATGTGCTCTCTGTCACTCCGGTCGTCAAGAGGTAAAGCAAAGAAACTCCCTTCGGCAGAAGGGAGTTCACGATGTGAAGGAAGGACTTACCGGGATGCGTTGCTAGAGAGCGCTCCCCGCCGTCCAGTCAACCCATGACAGGTTCCACCCGTTGAGGCCGTTGGACGCCTCGACGGTCTTCTCGCCCGAGTTCTTGACGACCACCACGTCACCGAGCATCGAGCTGTTGTAGAACTTGTAGCCCGCCACGGAGGTGTCGTTCGCGCTCTTCGCGTCGTGCAGACCGATGCAGCCATGACTGGTGTTGGTGCTTCCGAAAATCGAGGTCGAGGCCCAGTAGTTGCCGTGGATGAAGGTGCCGGAGGTGGTCAGGCGCTGGGCGTGCGGGACGTCCGAGATGTCGTACTCGTCGCCGAGACCGACCGTCGAGGACTCCATCCGGGTCTGCTTGAACCGCTCGCTGATCACCATGATCCCGGACCAGGTGGTGTGGTCGGAGTCGCCGCCGCTCACCGGATACGTGGCGAGGGTCGAGTCGCCCCGCTCTACCGTCATCGTCTTCTTCGCCAGGTCTACCGTGCTGACCTGCCGGCGGCCGATGTTGAAGACGACGTCCTTGGACTGCGTGCCGTAGACACCGTCCGTGCCCTCGACGTCCTTCAGGCGCAGGCTCAGCGTGATCTTCGTGCCCGCGGCCCAGTACTCCTCGGGCCGGAAGTCGAGCCGGGTGTCACTGAACCAGTGGCCGACCACCTCGACCGCGGGCTCCGCCGTCACGGTGATCGCCTTCTCCACGGCGGCGCGGTCCTTGACGGCCTCGGTGAAGTTGATCGACACGGGCATACCGACACCGGAGGTCGAATTGGCCTCGGGTGTGAAGTACCCCACGAAGGTCTCGCCGGGGGACTTCGTCACGAAGCTCGCGGTGTGTGCGTCGGCACCCTGCGGCTTCGCTGTGACCGTGTATTTGGTGCCGGAGTACGGATTCTTGGTGGAGGTCCATTTCGTACGGGCGTCGTTGAAGGACCCGGCCAGGGTGGAACCGTCGTTCCCGGTGACCTTGACGGTCGACAGGGTGCCGTTCGCCACGGTCACCTCGACCGGGCTGCTGAAATCGGCCTTCTTCGTGCCGTCGGCGGGGGTGACGCTCACGGTCGGCGTCTTGGCCTTGGCCTTCGTGCTCGCGGCGGCCTTCGCCGAGGCGTTCGTCCCCTCCGAGGCGTCGGCGGAGCCGCTGCAGCCCGTCAGGGCCACCGCCGGCACGGTGCCGAGGACGGCGAGGATCCCGCGCCGCGACCACGCGGGCCGGCCGGACCGGTTCGCGCTCTGCTCGGACCGGTTCGATATCTCAGGGACGCCCACGGCACGCCTTTCTTAGATCACCACCACTGGGGGTGCATCTTGTGCCACTTTCATGGGTTGATCCTTTGAATCCGCGAGGCCCCACCTGAGATTCCTGTGAAGAGACGCTGTGAGACGTCCTGAAACCACGGTTGCCGGGCCGCCCCGGTTTGTGAACAGAGTATGAACAGCCGACCGGCGCCCTGAGTTTCCGGTGAGATCTCCGTCCCGCCGGCCTTTCCCCACCTCTCCGGTCGGAATAGTGAACAAGGAGTTCCGCTTACTGGTCCCGCAGCAGACCCCGCCGGAGGTATTCGTGATTCCAGCCCGCAAGCGGCACACCGTGGCCATCGTCGGAGCGGGCGCCGCCGGCGCGCTGACGGCGGTCCAGCTGTGCGAGACGGCCGCGCGCCGCCGGGTGTCCCTCGACCTCGTCCTGGTCGACCCGGCGCCGGAGGCCGGACGCGGCACCGCGTACGCCACGCCCGACCCACGGCATCGGCTCAACGTGCCCGCGAGCGGCATGAGTTGCTACCCGGACGACCCCGGACACTTCACCCGCTGGCTCTGCCGGCACGGCGAACCCACCGTCAAGGGCGCCGACTTCGCCACCCGGTACCGGTACGGCGCCTACCTCGCCGACACCCTGGCCCAGGCCATCGTCCGCGCCCACGGCACGGTCGCCGTACGCCGGCTGCGGACGCGGGCGGAAAGCTGTACCGGCACCCCCGACGGCGGGGTGGAGCTCCAACTCGCCGACGGGGGACAGCTGATCGCAGACAGCGCGGTGCTCGCCACCGGGCCCGCCGCCGCACGGAGCCACTGGGCCCCACAGGGACTGCGTACGTCCGCGCGCTTCATACGGTCCCCCTGGGCATCCGGCGCCCTCGACGGTCCGCTCGCCGACACCGCCGACGTGCTGCTCGTCGGCACGGGACTCACAGCGGTCGACCTGGCGCTCAGCCTCGACCGGCCCGGGCGCACCGTGCACGCCGTCTCCCGGGGCGGCCTGCTGCCCCAGCCGCACGCGCTCAGCCCCGCCGCGGCGATGGCAGCCCCCGACGGGCTCGACGCGCCGTCGCTGACCGCGCTGCGCAGGACCGTCTACCGGCACATCGGCAGGGCCGTCCGCACCCACGGCGACTGGCGGCCCGCGCTCGACAGTCTGCGTCCGCACACCGCGCGGCTGTGGCACAGCCTCACCCCCGAGGAGCGGGCCGCGTTCCTGGAGCGGGAGGGCGCGCTGTGGAACACCCACCGTCATCGGATGGCGCCCGCGACGGCCGAGTCGGTGTCCCGTGCCCGTACGGCCCGCCGGCTCAAGGTGCGCGCGGGAGCCGTGACCGACGCCGCCGTCCAGGACGACGGCTCGCTGACAGTCGTGCTCTCCGACGGCCGGGAGATACGAGCCGGCTGGGTCATCGACTGCACCGGACCCGGGCCGCGCCCCGAAGACCCCCTGTGGCGCTCGCTGTTCGACACGGGGGCCGCGGTGCCCGGCCCCCTCGGCATGGGCGTCGCGACCCGCGACGGCCGGCTCCTCGACGCCGAGGGCCGGGCCGAGCGCCCGCTGTTCACGCTCGGGGCCCCGCGCCGCGGCGAACTGTGGGAGACCACGGCCGTCCCAGAGATCCGGGTCCAAGCGGCTGCGCTCGCCCAGGAGTTGCTCGAACCGCTCACCCGGCCCGCGCGTACGACCCGCCGGGCGCGCCGCCGGCCCGTCGACGCGCACGGCCTCGCGCTGTCCACCCACGCCGAGGCGGCCGCCGCCTACCGCACCGGACTCGACCGCGTCCTCAAGGTCAGGTCCGGAGCCGAGGACGCCTTCGGACGCGCGGTCGCCCTCGACCCCGGCTTCGCGCTCGGGCACGCCGCGCTCGCCCTGCTCGGTCACGAGTGCGGCGCCTCCGTCGACGTACCGAGGGCTCTCGCCGACGCGCAGCGCTCCGCGCGCGAACGGGCCGACGAGCGCGAGCGCTCCTTCGTGGACGTCGTCACGCGCCGCGTGCACGGCGATTCGGCGGACGCCGGCGCCGGCGCCCTGCTCGGGCACCTCGACGCGCACCCCGCCGACGCGCTCGCGCTCGCCACAGCCGTGCCCACCATCGCCTTCTCCGGCATCAACGACCTGGACAACAGCTACGCGCTGCGCCTGGTCGAGCGCACCTCGCCCGCGTACGACGGGCACTGGTTCCACACCTCGCTCCTCGCCTTCCTGCGCCAGGAACAGGGCCGCTTCCACGAGGCCGCCGAACTGGCCCACCGCGCGCTGGCCACCGAGCCCGCCTCCGGACACGCCGTGCACGCGCTCGCCCATGTCCACTACGAGTCCGGCGCCCATGAGGAGGGCCGCGACTGGCTCGACGCGTGGGTGTCCGGGCAGGGCCGGGGCGCCGTCCACCGGGCGCACTTCTCCTGGCACATCGCGCTGCACGAACTCGCCCTGGACGACCCCGCCGCCGTACGCAAGCGGTGGTTCGCGCAGCTCGGGCCCGGGAGGGTGAGCGGGGTGCGGGCCCTGGTGGACTCGGGGTCGCTGCTGTGGCGGGCCCGGCTGAGCGACAGCTGGCGGGGGCAGGTGCCCGCGGCGGACGTCCTCGGCTCGGTCGCGCGCGAGGTCGTGGAGCGGCCCGCCACCGCGTTCACCGCGCTGCACGCGGCGGTCGCCCTCGCCGCCGCCGGGGACCTCGCGGCCCTGCGCCGGCTGCGCGACCACGCCGCGGGCGCCGACCCCGTACAGCGCGAGGTCATCGTCCCGCTGTGCGAGGCCTTCGCCGCCCTCGTCGAGGAACGCTTCCAGGAAGCCGCCCGCGGCCTCGACGCACTCCTGCCCGTGCTCCGCAAGGTCGGCGGCAGCGCGGCCCAGCGCGAAGTCGTCGAGGAGACCCTGCTGTACGCCCTTGTCGCGGCGGGCCGTTGCGACGCGGCCCGGCGGCTCCTCGACGCCCGCCTCGACCGCGGGGCGGCGCCTCGGGACCGGCGGCTGCTTGCCGCGCTGCCCGGCTGAGTCGGCTGTCTCGGGCGGGGCCCCGTTCGATCACGTGTCGGACACGGGCCCCGTCGACGGGGCCCGGGGCGGGCACCCTGCGGGCATGGCGAGACGCGGGGGATGCGTGCTGAACGGCTGTCTGGCCGTGCTGACGACCGCCCTGGTCCTGGTGCTGTTCGGGATGTGGTGGCTCAGTACGGCGTCCGGACGAGCCGATGGCCGGGCGCGGGAGCGGATGAAGGAGTCCGTGGAACAGACCCGGGACCTGTTGTCGCGGGCGGCCTCGGACGGTTCCCTGCTCGGGACCGAGATCGACCGGTCGACGCGCGGCGGCAACGGGAAGGCGAGCGCGGCCGAGGTCCGGCGGCACGGCCGACGGGTCACGGTTACCGAGTCGTTCGCGATCGTGGGGGGCGGCTGGTACGGCGGCTCGGCCTCGGGCTGCTACCGGTTCGACCTGGTCCCGGCCTCCTCCCCGCCTCCCGTCTCCGTCCACGAACTGCCCAAGGCCGTCTGCCGGGACCGGTCGGCGACCACCGGCTACCGGGACCCCGCCGCGGTCGCCGCGGACGTGGTCGTGGAACTGCGCGCGGCCGTGACCCGCGGCGGGCTCACCGGCGTCCAGAACGCCTCCGTCTGGCAGACCGGCGGCATCGTGCGGACGGGCCAGGAGACGAAGCGCGGCCAGCTGATCACCCTTGCCCTGCTGTCCAGGGGGCCAGGGGGTGTTGTGAAAGTCCCGGCGGACCGTGACTGCTACGAGTTCCGCGCCGGGGAGAAGCCCGTCACCGTCACCACCAGGAAGCTCGGGCCGGACGGCTGCGATCGCATCCGGCGCGAGCAGCAGGCCAGTGCGGCGGCGGCCCTGCGGGCCGAACTCGACGCCGGATCCCGGCAGATCGAGCACCGGCTCGAACGGGCGGTCGCGGACGGTACCCTGACCGGCGCCGAGTTGAAGCGGGTGTTCGCCCTGCAACAGACGGACGAGGGGCGCGAACTCTCGCTCGACGCCCCGGTCGCCGTGCCCGTCGGCGTGCAGCGGTCACCGTCCGAGGTGGTCGTCGTCGCCAAGGTCAACGCCCTGGACATCAACCACACGAGCACAGGCTGCTACGAGTTCCGCGCGCACCTCGCGAAGCGGTCCGTCACCGGCCGGCCGGTGACCGGGACGGACTGCTTCGGCTGAAGGGTTTCGGCTGCGGTGCCGGCGGCCGGGGCCTCCAAGATCAGTAACCGCCTCCGCTGTTCGTGCTGTTGCTCGGTGACGCACCGCCGCCAACCGTGGTGATCTTCGTCTCCATGCCCAGGTCCTTGTGCCCGTCCACGGGGCAGTACACCTCGTACGTGCCCGGCTTGAGGGTCACGGCGAGGCTCGCGGACTCACCCGGGGCGAGGGTCCGGGTGCGGTGCTCACCGCCGGGGCCTTCGATCTCGAGTGCGTGCACCTGGTGACCGTTGTTCTTGGCGACGAAGTCATAGCGTCCGGCTGTGAAGGCCGGCTTCGACAGTGTGATGCGGTAGTCGACCAGTGTGACGTCGACCTTGGTCACTCCCGGCTGACCGCCGGCCTTCGGCGTTGTGTGACTTCCCGTCCCGCTCCCGGTCGATGCCCCGCCGCCGCAGGCGGCGAGCACGCTCGTGAGGACACCGGCGGCCAGTCCCGTCATCACGCGTGTCCGGTATCGGGCTGTTGTCCTTGGCATCTGTGACCCCCAAAGCGTTGCGTCCCGCAAGGGGCTCGTACGGTTCGTATGAGGTACGGGCCGCCGGGCCCGATGGATTGGGTGGTGGACCTGGAGGGCAATGGGAAGGCGATCTTCCGTCGCCGCCAGGCAATCCCCTGACCGGAATGATCCGTATATGCAGATATGACGGGTTTCGGGATCCCAGTAGGCCGCCTTTCGGACGAAGCTCTGCTGTCCGGACTGGCCACTGGCGACCCAGAACTCGCGGTTGCTTTCGTACGGCGGTTCCAGCACAGGGTCTTCGGTGTCGCCATCGCTGTCCTCGGTGATCCGCAGCTAGCCGAGGACATCGCCCAGCAGACGTTCGAGCGCGCGTGGCGGCACGCGCAGATCTATGACTCCCGCCGCGGTTCGGTGATGACCTGGCTGACGACCATTGCGCACAACCTCGCCATCGACGCCGTCCGCTCGCGTCGGCCGGAGCCGCTCGCACCCGAAGATCTCGACGCGCTCCTCGGTGTCGTGACCGAGACTCCCGAGCAGGTGGCGATCGCGGACGAGGCGTCGTCCGGGCTGCGTGCCGCCGTGGCACGACTGCCGCGTGAACAGGGCCGTGCCCTGGTGATGGCGGGCATCTACGGAATGACGGCTCAGCAAATCGCCGACCGGGAGAAGATCCCGCTGGGCACGGCCAAGACGCGGATCAGGACAGCGATGGGGAGACTACGGACCATGCTCACGTCTCCGAAGCGAGGCGACGATGTCTAAGGACGTGACCTGCGAAAAGCTGCAGGAGATCGGTGCCGAGCTGGCTCTGGGCGTTCTCCCGGGCCGGGAGCGGGCCGAGGCTGTCGCGCATCTGGACCGGTGCTCGGACTGCCGGGAGTACGTCGGGCAGCTGACCCTCGTCGGCGACGGGCTGGTCGGCCTGCTGCCGGGCAGCGAACCGCCGGTCGGGTTCGAGACCCGGGTGGCGCGGTCGCTGGCCCAGGCCGCGGCGGCGCACGACGGTCGCCGGAACACGCGCGGGCAAGGTCGCGTGCGCAAGGGGTTCCGCGGACGTGTGCGGCTGCGGGTCGCGTCCGCCGTTGCCGCCTTGGCGCTCGCCGCCGGGTTCGGCGGCTGGGCCGTCGGCACGGTCGTCGAGAACGCGGCCGCCCCTTCGCGGCCCGCCGAGGCCGGGACAGGATTGATGGCCGCGGATCTGATGACACTCGGCGCCCAGGGCCACTCGGCCGGTAAGGTCTTCGCCCGTCCCGGATCGCCGGGCTGGGTGTACATGGCCATCGATCTGGACGACGCCGGGATCGCGTACAGCGGGAAGGTCACCTGTCTGCTGGAGCGGATGGACGGCACCACCGTGCGCGTGGGCACTTTCGCCCTGCACGACGGCTACGGCTCCTGGGAAGTCCCGATACCGGTGGAGCCGTCCACCCTGTCCGGCGCTCGCCTGACCTCCGCCGACGGCACCGTCCTCGCCACCGCGCACTTCGAAGAGGCGGCATAGTCCTGGCCGCGCCCCGTCGGACCGATGGCGTTACGGCTCCGGCGCGCCCCCGCGGATCAGTCATGCCTGTGGCACATGGCGCCGCTGCCACGGCAGAGCCGCGTCGAAGGCGGCGGCGAGTTCCCAGATGGTGGGCCGGGCTGCCGGATCGGGCCGCAGGCAGCCGTCGATGGCCGTGGCGAGGTCCCGCGGCAGGCGTCGGCGGGACCCGATCGGCGGAGCAGGTTCTTCGAGCTGCGGATACCAGTCGTCCCGGCCGGTCGTGTCGTCGCCGGTCCCGTTTCCAGCCTCTGCCCCCGTCTCCGCCCCCTCCTCGTCCACGGTCTCACCGCAGTCGTACGGCAGGTCGCCGGTGGCGACCTCGTACAACGTGACACCGATGCCCCATGCGTCGGCGGCGGCCGTCAGCGGCCCGCCGCGCGCCTGCTCGGGTGCGAGATAGCAGAATGTGCCGACGCCCGCGGGAGCGATGCCGGGCGGCCGTGCGACGCTCAGGTCGAGCACCTTGGCGTGCCCGCAGTCGACCACGACGTTGGACGGCTTGAGGTCGAGGTGCAGCAGGCCCTGACCATGGAGGTAGTGCATCGCGGAACACAGGTGCACGCCGAGGAGGGCCACGTCCTCGGCGGCCGGCCGGCGCCGCAACCGGTGGATGAGGTGGGACAGCGTCTCACCGGTCAGGGTTTCCAGTACGACGAGCGGCTCGGGGAACTCGAAGGTGTCGTAGGCGCGGACCAGGTGCGGATGGGTGAAGGCTCGAAGCCAGCGGCCCTCACGCAGCAGCCGGTCACGCAGTCGTTCCTCGTGGCGGCGGTCGGGGCGGACGACCTTGACGACGCACCGGCAGTCGCGTTCCTCGCTCCAGGCGTCGTACAGGTCGAGCCAGCCGGTCCGCGCCAGGTGCGCCAGGATCTCGTAGCCCGGCGCGGGTTTCGTTCCGGGTGTCAGAGGCGGAGGCGGTGCTGCGGTGGCCCGGCTCATGACCGCACCTTCCCGGTGGGCGGGGAGGCGGCGAAGGTGCTGTGGTCCGTCACCGCGTTCAGGCGGTGCAGTTGGGCGTAGGTCCCGCCGTGGGCCAGCAGGTCCTCGTGTGTGCCGCGCTCGACGACCCGGCCGTGGTCGAGCACGACGATGCGGGTGGCGTCGCGCACGGTGAGCAGATTGTGCGAGATGACGATGGTGGTCCGCCCGGCCATGAGCCGGCGCAGCGGTTCCATGATCCGCCGACCCGACCGGGCGTCCAGCCCGGTGGTGGGTTCGTCGAGCAGGAGCACGGGAGCGTTCCTGATCATCGCGCGGGCGATCGCGAGGCGCTGGCGCTGCCCACCGGACAGCGTCCGGCCGTGCTGGCCCACCACGGTGTCGTAGCCCTCCGGAAGCAGCCGGATGAACTCGTGGGCGTCGGCGGCGCGGGCCGCGGCGACGATGTCCGCCTCCGTCGCCTCCGGGCGGCCGTAGGCGATGTTCTCCCGCACGGTGCCGTGGAAGACCAGCGTCTCCTGCAGGACCACCGCGACGCTTTCCCGCACCTCGGACAGCCGCAGGTCTCTGAGGTCGGTTCCGTCCATGCGGACCGTGCCCTGATCCGGGTCGTAGAAGCGCAGCTGCAGCTTCGCGACGGTGGACTTGCCGGCGCCGCTCGCCCCGACCAGCGCCAGCGTCTCGCCGGGCGCCGCTCGGAACGACACGCCCGCGAGTGCCCACCGGGACGTGCCCGGATAGCGGAAGGAGACGCCCTCGAACTCCACATCTCCGCAGGCACGCCCGAGCCGCCGGGCTCCGGCGGCCTCGACGACCTGGGGGCGCTGGTCGAGCAACTCGATGATCCGCTCGGCGGAGGCGGACGCCGCGTAGAACGTGTTGCTGAGGTGGGACAGATCGCGGAGCGGACCGTAGAGCTTGCTGATCAGCGCGAGGAAGACCAGCAGGCCGCCCAGCGTGAGCTGCCCCTGCGCCAGCTTCCACGTACCCAGCGCCATGACGGCCAGCGCGCCGGTCACCTCGATGATCTCGACGATCGGCCCGTAGACGGCGCGGATCCGTGCAGACGTCATCGCCGCCCGGAACTTGCCCACGCTCTCGCGCTCGAACCGGCGCTCCTCCCAGCCCTGCCGGTTGTACGCCTGTACCAATGCGACGTTGCCGAGCGACTCCTCGGCGATCGCGCTGAGCGAACCGCTCCGGCGTCTGCGCTCCCGTGACGCGTCCTTGATCAGCCGGGAGAAGTGGCGGGCCGCACTCCAGAACAGCGGCACGATGACGAGCGCGAGGAGGGTCAGATCCCACTGCAGGTAGAAGAGCAGACCGAGGAAGACGCCCACCTCGACCACGTAATAGAGGGCGTTCGCCACGCCCGACAGGAGGAACGTCTCGACCGCGTCGACATCGCCCGTGACACGCGACAGCACATCCCCCAGCCGCCGTCGTTCGAAGAACCCCAGCGAAAGGCTCTGGACATGCCGGAACACGTCCGCCCGCAGAGCCAGCAGGAATCGCTCACTGACCCAGGTGGACGTCACGTCGTCGGCGAAGCCCAGCAGGCCGGAACCGATGACGAGCCCCAGGTAGGCGAGCGCGATCCAGGGGAACGGGCTCAGATCGCGCGGGACGAGCACGTCGTCCACCACGATCTTGAAAATCCAGACCTCGGCCCCATCGAGCACGGGCCCGATCAGGCTGAAGCACAGGAGGACGACCAGCCAGCGCCTGCCCCCGCGCGTATACGGCCAGAAACGCCGGAAGACCCCGCTCAGGGGCACCGGTGGTGCGGCAGCGACGACGGCATCGGAATCCTCGCCCACCGACAGCAGACGCCGCAGGACATGCCGGGGGACACGCGCCATGACATGGGTTCCTAGAAGATCGCGGACTCAGCGGACCGGAGTTGCCGGCTCCGGCCCACTCAGCCGTGTGCGGTTACCAGTGATGATCGTCACCGGAACGGCGGCTGTGACGACGATGACGGCGCTTGCCGGTGGTGTCGTCGCGCCTTGAGGTCGTGTCCATCTTGTGGTCACGGCGCTTTGCTGGAATGAGGTGACTGAAGATCGCCATAAGTTTCCTCCTGGATGCATCCCCCAAGAGGGATACGTCCGAGAGCGCGTCCTGGATGGCGCCTTCAGGAAATTTCTTCTCAGACGCCGGTCAGCTGGGGCCGGGCCGTTGCTTCCTCGCTCACCCCGAACCGGTCGTGCGCCCGCCGCAGCGCCCCCGGCGCCCACCACGCACGCTTCCCGAGCAGCGCCATCGTCGCCGGTACGAGGAGCATCCGGACGACGGTCGCGTCGATCAGGACGGCCAGGGTCAGCCCGAGGCCGATCTGCAGGATGGGGGAGAAGCCGCCGGTCATGAACGCGCCGAAGACGATCGCGAGGAGCAGCGCGGCGCAGCTGACCACACGCCCGGAGCGGCGCAGGCCGGTCACGACGGCCTTGTGGTGGTCGCCGGTCTTCAGCCAGGTCTCGCGCATCCGGGCGAGGATGAACAGCTCGTAGTCCATGGCGAGTCCGAAGGCGATCGCGATGATCAGCGGCGGAGCCGTCAGGCTGAGCGAGCCGAGGCCTTCGGCGCCCAATGCCCCGGCCAGATGGCCGTCCTGGAAGACCCAGACCACCGCACCGAGCGCGGCGCCCAGGCTGAGCAGCGTGGTCGCGATCGTCCGCAGCGGGATCAGCACCGAGCCGGTGAAGGCGAAGAGCAGCGCGAAGATGCCGACGAGAACGGTGACCGCCGCCCAGGGCGCCCGCTCGGCGAGCATCTCCCGGAAGTCGACCAGCCGGGCCGCGACACCGGTGACCTCGACGGGCTCGCTCCCGCGTACCTCCCGTACACGCTCGACCAGGTCGGTCGCCGCCTTGCCGTCGACGCCGCCGGTCGGCTGGAGGTGCACCAGGGTGGCGCCGCCGGGAAGGGCGCGGGAGTCGCTGGTCTCCGAGAGGGCGCGGATCCGGGCCACGGTGTCCGGGGCAGCGCCGGGGCGCACCACCACGGTCACCGGCGAGACTCCGGTGCCGGGCGGGAAGTGGGCGTCCACGGTGTCGTACAACTGCCGTGCCTCGGTGCTGGAGGGCAGTTGCTTCGCGTCTCCGATGCTGATCTTCATCCCCGCGACGGGCAGTGCGAGGACGAGCAGGGCCGGGACGAGGGTGGCCAGGACGACGGCGGGGCGGCGGGTGGCGAAGCGGGCGAGGCGGGCGAAGAGGCGGCCTTCGGTGTCGGGGTCGGCGTCGGACGTGAAGCCGAGCCTGGAACCGGCCTTGAAGCCGAACCTGGAAGCGGCCTTGGAACCGGCGTCCTCGTGACGTGCGCGCGCCGGTGCGATACGCGCCCCGAAGCGTGCCAGCAGCGCCGGCAGCAGAGTGACCGCGGCGAGCATGTCGACGACGACCACGGCGGCCACGGCCAGACCCATGCTGCGCAGGAACGGGCTGGGGAACACCAGCAGCCCGGTGAGGCTGACCGCCACGGTGAGCCCGGAGAACAGGACGGTCCGCCCGGCGCCGGCGACGGTGCGGTGCACGGCCTCGATGACGTCGTCGGTGTGCCGCCGCTCCTCGCGGAAGCGGACCACCATCAACAGCGCGTAGTCCACGGCGAGTCCGAGCCCCAGCATGGTGGTGACCTGGATCGCGTACACCGAGATGTCGGTGAACTGGCTGAAGGCGAAGAGCGCCAGGAACGCGCCCGCGACTCCGCTGATCGCGATCAGCAGCGGCAGCCCGGCGGCCCGCAGCCCGCCGAAGACGACGAGCAGCAGCGCCAGGACCACCGGCAGCGAGATCAACTCGGCCCGCTGTACGTCCTCCTGGGCGCGGTCGCCCATCTGCTGCCCGAGCAACGGGCCGCCGCTGACGTGGACTTCGGGCGCGTCGATCCGCCGGATGTGCTCGGCCGCCGTGTCCACGGCCTTCTTCTCGTCCTCGTCGTTCATGCCGCCCTTGAGCGACACCGGAATGACGACGGCCTTGCCGTCCTGGGAGGTGAGGCCGTGGGTGGTGTACGGGTCGGGCACGTCGGCGACCCCCGCGACCGTACGCAAGTCGGCCACGGTGCGCTCCACTTGGGACCGCAGACCGGGGTCGGAGACCGAGGTGCCCGCGACGACGGCGGTGATCGACTCACCGTCCGGGTCTACGCGGTCGAGGTAGGCGGCGGCCCGGTCCGACTCGGTGCCCGGGACATCGGGCACCGAGTCGACGAGCCGGCCGAAGACGCCCGTGCCGAGGCCGAAGCCGATCAGCAGCATGAGCAGCCAGACGAGGATCACGGTGAGCGGGCGGCGGGTCGCCGCCCGGGAGATCGTGGCGAGCACGGTACGCCTCCCGGCGGTAGGTGCGGTCGGTGACATCGCCACTCAGCGTCGTGCCGGACGGGGGCCACCGGATCGCCGGGGGGAGCGGTTTCGGGGACTCCGTCGTACGGGGGAGGCGCCCCCGTGACTCACTCGCTAGGGGGAGCCGGGTGTCACCAGCCCCGTCTCGTACGCGCAGATCACCGCCTGCACCCGGTCCCGCAGCCCCAGCTTGCTCAGCACGTTGCTGACATGGGTTTTGACCGTGTGTTCGCTCACGAAGAGCGTCGTCGCGATCTCCGCGTTGGACAGACCACGGGCGAGCAGCCGCAGGGTCTCCTCCTCACGGGCGGTGAGGGCACCGAGGCGGGCCGGCGCGGGTTCCGGGGCGGCTTCGGCGCGGCGGCGCCGGATCATGTCGGCGACCAGGCGGCGGGTCACCGAGGGCGCGAGAAGCGAGTCGCCCGCCGCGACGACACGGACCGCGTGCACCAGGTCGTCCCGGCGGACGTCCTTGAGCAGAAAGCCGCTCGCTCCCGCGTACAGCGCCTCGTACACGTACTCGTCGAGGTCGAACGTGGTCAGCATGACGACCTTGCAGCCGGACTCCGCGCACACCAGGCGGGCCGCCTCCAGGCCGTCCATGCGCGGCATGCGGATGTCCAGCAGCAGTACGTCGGGTGTGTGCCGCCGTACCGCGGCCAGGGCTTCGAGGCCGTCCCCCGCTTCCGCCACCACCTCGATGTCCTGCTGTGCCTCCAGGATCATGCTGAAGCCACTGCGGACCAGCTCCTGGTCGTCCGCGACCACGACGCGGATGCTCACCCCAGGGCCGCCTGCCGGTCGGCGGCGGCCGGGAGGCGTACGGCGACCTGGAAGCCGCCGCCCGGACCGCGGCCCGACCGCGCGCTGCCTCCGCAGGCGGCGGCCCGCTCACGGATGCCGATCAGCCCGTGACCGCCGGGCGCGGCCACCGCTCCCGTGTCGCCCGGTGAACGCACCGGCCCCCGCCCGTCGTCCGTCACCGTGAGCGTCAACGCGTCCTCCGTCCAGTCCAGTTCGACCCGTGCCGAGGAAGCGTACGCATGCTTCACGGTGTTGGTGAGGGCCTCCTGGACCACTCGGTAGGCGGCGACCTCGGTGTCCGGGGGCAGCGGGCGGGGCGTGCCGGTCCTGCGCAGGTCGACGCGCAGTCCGGTGGACTCCGCCACCTGGCCGACGAGTTCGGCGAGCGCGGCGATGCCGGGCTGCGGCAGCCGGGCCGAAGTCCTGTTCGCCTGCTCCTCCTTGAGCACTCCGAGGATGCGTCGCAGCTGTCTCATCGCGTCGCGTCCGCTCGTCGCGATCGCGTCGAAGGCCGCCTCGGCGCGTTCCGGATCGCTGCGGACCACCACGGGACCGGCCTCGGCCTGCACCACCATCAGGCTCACCGCGTGGGCCAGGATGTCGTGCATGTCCCGGGCGATCCGGGCCCGTTCCTGCGCCGTCGCCCGCGCCGTGTCGGAGGCGCGCTCCCGTTCCAGGCGGCGGGCCCGGTCCTCCAGCGCGGCGGTGTACGCGCTCTGGACACGGGTGAGGATCCCGAGCGCGTACGCGGCGAGGTAGCTCGTCAGATGGAAGGCGTACTCGAAGGGCTGGGCGTGCTCCTTGGCCATCATCGTCAGCGCGGCACCGACCAGCCAGCCCACCAGCATGACGCGGCGCCGCGCGGGCGGGCACAGCGCGGCCACGGTGTAGAGCGCGACCAGTCCGCCGTAGGCGACGTTCGGCGGCGGCGCGTGGTAGAGCGCCATGGCGGGCGTGAACACCGACACCGCGCAGGCGGACAGGAAGGGTGCCCGCCGCCGCCACACCAGCGGCACCGCCGTGCCGACCGCCAGCAGGAACCCCTGCCACGACAGCCGGTCGTCGCCCTCGTCGGGGAACATCCACTGCAGGGAGGCGGCGAACAGGACGAGCGCGGCCAGCGCGCTGTCGACGACGTACGGATGGGTCGTCCGTACACGTGAGACGACCGCCCGCCAGCGCGGGACGGCGGGTGTGAACCAGGACTGGGCGGACATGTGCGGCTCCTCGGGGCAAGGGCCGTCCCAGTATCCCGACCGGGCCGCGTCGAAGTCCTCACCGGTGAGAGGGATATACCGGCGGCCTACGAGCAAGCTCCCAAAGGTGTCCGATGCCCTACGAGCCCGGCGTGTCCGGGGTCTGCGGCTGCCACCCCAGCGCCCGCGATATCCCGCGCGCCGCCAGCCGTACTGCGGGGATCAACGCCGGTACCTGCGCGTCGACTTGGGGCACCACGACCGAGACGGCCGCGACGACCGTCCCGCCGGCTCCGCGCACCGGAGCGGCCACCGACAGGGCGTCGTCGGTCACCTGACGGCTGCTCACCGCCACTCCCGTGCGCCGTACTTCGGCGAGCAGGCGGCGCAGCCGGGCCGGATCCGTGACCGTGTGCGGGGTGAAGGAGGCGAGCGGGCGGTCGCAGTACGCGTCCTGGAACGCCGGGTCGCCGTGGGCGAGCAGCGCGAGCCCCACGCCGGTGGCGTGCAGCGGCCAGCGGGCGCCCACCTGGATGCGGACGCCGACCGCGGAGCGCCCGGAGATCCACTCGATGTAGACGACCTCGGAGCCGTCGCGGACGGCAAGCTGCACGTTCTCGTGCGTCGCTTCGTACAGGTCCTCCAGGTACGGCAGCGCGATCTGCCGCAGCGCCAGGCCGCGCGGGGCGAGTGCCGCGATCTCCCAGAGGCGCAGGCCCACGTGGTAGACGCCCTCGTCGTCCCGCTCCAGCGCGCCCCACTCGGTGAGGGCGCCGACCAGCCGGTAGGCCGTGGTGAGGGTGAGCCCGGCCCGGCGGCTGATGTCCGTCAGGCACAGCGCCGGGTGCTCGTGGTCGAAGGCGGCGAGCACGGCGAGCAGACGGTCGGGCGCGGACAGGGTGGTCATGAGTCGAGTTCGGTCTCGGTGATCCGTTGCAGGAGCGCGTGCAGGGTCTCGCGCTCGGCGGGGTCGAGGGGCTGGAGCAGATCGTTGGTGACGCGCAGGCCCGCTTCGTCGGTGTCGCGCAGGAAGGACCGGCCGTCCTCGGTCAGTACGACGATCCGGCTGCGGCGGTCGTCCGGCGAGGGGCGGCGCTCGGCGAACCCGAGCTTCTCCAGGTCGTCGACCAGGCCGACGATCGCGCTCGGGTCATAGCCGAGCCGGGTGCTCAGCTCCCGTTGGAGCGCGCCCTCGGAGGTGGCCAGGAAGCGCAGCAGCGCGTAGTGGCGCAGGCGCAGCCCCGACTCCTGCAGAAACGTGTTGAACAACTGACCCGAGCGCAGACCCAGCCGGTACAGGAGATATCCGGTGTCCGCGTGCAGCCCGCGCATCCACGGCTCCTGCGCGTCGATGGAGGCGGGGGTGGCGGCGTGCGGCTGGCGGGCGATGGCGGGCTCCCTGGTCGTGGCCCCGGGCGGGGCGGTCCTGCGTGCTTCTCCGGTACGGAGTGACGTCCGTACGGGAACAGCATGGCGCACAAGTCGAACGGCAACAACTATTGACGTCAACAATTATTGTCCTTAGCTTCGATCTCGTAGCCGCATCTGTTTCTCGAAGGGACACCGTCGTGCCCAGCATCGATCTCACCGGCAAGGTCGCCGTCGTCACCGGCTCGGGCCGTGGCCTCGGCCTGGCCTACGCGCACGCTCTCGCCGCCGCCGGCGCCTCCGTGGTCGTCAACGACGTCGACGAGGCCGTCGCCGAGCAGGCCGTCAAGGCGATCACCGAGGCGGGCGGCAGCGCCGTGGCCGAGGTGGTCCCGGTCGGCACCAGCGAGGCCGCCGACCGCCTGGTCAACCGTGCCGTGGAGGAGTTCGGACGGCTCGACATCCTGGTGACCAACGCGGGCATCCTGCGCGACAAGGTCCTGTGGAAGATGACCGACGAGGACTTCGACGCGGTGATCACCACCCACCTCAAGGGCACCTTCACCTGCGCCCGCGCCGCCGCCGTGCGGATGCGCGAGCAGGGCGAGGGCGGCAGCCTGATCCTGGTCGGCTCGCCGGCCGGGCAGCGCGGCAACTTCGGCCAGACGAACTACGCCGCCGCGAAGGCGGGCATCGCCGCCATGGCCCGTACCTGGTCGATGGAGCTGGGCCGCGCCGGTATCACCGTCAACGCGATCGTGCCGGTCGCCGCGACCGCGATGACCGAGACCATCCCGGCGTTCGCGCCCTACATCGAGGCCATGCGGGAGGGCGCGCCGCTGCCCGGCTTCCTCCGCAAGGGCGAGGGCTTCGGCACCCCAGAGGACTGCGCCGCCCTCGTCCCCTTCCTCGCCTCCGAGGCCGCCCGCGGCGTCACCGGGCAGGCCATCGGCATCGGCGGCGACAAGGTGGCACTCTGGTCGCATCCGCAGGAGATCAAGGCGGCGTACGCGGACGGCGGCTGGACCCCGGACACTCTGGCCGACGCCTGGGCCACCTCTGTCGGCGCCGAGCCGCAGACCGTCGGGATCCCCGCGCCGAAGCTGCCGGAGGCGTGATGGACCTGAACGAACTGGTCGCGATCGACGTTCACACCCATGCCGAGGTGTCGTCGAAGGGCCACTCCTCGCTCGACGACGATCTGCACGACGCCTCCAGCGCCTACTTCAAGGTCGAGGGCAAGCGGAAGCCGACCCTGGAGGAGACGGCCGCCTACTACCGCGAGCGGAAGATGGCCGCCGTGATCTTCACGGTGGACGCCGAGTCCGCCACCGGCACCGCGCCCGTCCCCAACGAGGAGGTCGCGGAGGCGGCGGCCGCCAACGCGGACGTGCTGATCCCCTTCGCCTCCATCGACCCCTTCCGCGGCAGGGCGGGGGTCAAGCAGGCCCGCCGTCTCGTCGAGGAGTACGGGGTGAAGGGCTTCAAGTTCCACCCCAGCATCCAGGGCTTCTTCCCCAACGACCGCTCAGTGGCGTACGAGCTCTACGAGGTGATCGAGGAGACCGGCACGATCGCCCTCTTCCACACCGGGCAGACGGGGATCGGCGCCGGAGTGCCCGGCGGAGGCGGGATCCGGCTCAAGTACTCCAACCCGCTGCACGTGGACGACGTGGCCGCCGACTTCCCGCATCTGAAGATCATCCTGGCGCATCCGTCCTTCCCCTGGCAGGACGAGGCGCTCGCCGTCGCCACACACAAGCCGGGCGTGCACATCGACCTGTCCGGCTGGTCGCCGAAGTACTTCCCGCCGCAGCTGGTGCAGTACGCCAACACGCTGCTGAAGGACAAGGTCCTGTTCGGCTCCGACTTCCCCGTCCTCACCCCCGACCGCTGGCTCGCCGACTTCGAGAAGCTGCCGATCAAGGACGAGGTCAAGCCGAAGATCCTCAAGGAGAACGCCGCCCGACTGCTCGGGCTGAGCACACCGTAAGGGGCCACCCCATGTGCCATCCCATGTGCGACGACGGACAGGGGCAGACAGATGCGCAATGAGGGACTGGGGTCGTGGCCCGCACGCCGGGCCCGCAAGACCCCGCACCGCACCGCCCTGATCCACGGCGAGCGCGGCATCAGCTACGCCGAGCTGTACATGCGCACGACCCGGCTCGCGCAGGCCCTGCGCGCCCTGGGCCTGCGCCGCGGCGACCGGATCGCCTATCTCGGCCCCAACCATCCCGCGTACCTCGAAACCCTCTTCGCCGCCGGTGCCCTGGGCGCGGTGTTCGTACCGCTCAACCCCCGGCTCGCCGGCCCCGAGATCGCCTACCAGCTGGGCGATTCGGGTGCCAAGGCCCTGGTGTACGCACCCTCGCTCGCCGGGCTCGTCGCGGGACTGCCGGGCCACACCGACGTCCGTACGTTCCTCGAAGTGGGCGAACGCTACGAGGAGTTGATCGCCAGGGCCACCGACGAGCCGGTCGACCAGCCCGTCACCGCCGACGACACCTGCATCATCATGTACACCTCGGGCACGACGGGCCGCCCCAAGGGCGCGATGCTCACCCACGGCAATCTGACCTGGAACGCGGTCAACGTCCTCGTCGACCACGACCTGATCGCCGACGAACGCGCCCTGGTCTCCGCCCCGTTGTTCCACACGGCCGGGCTGAACATGCTCACCCTGCCGGTGCTGCTCAAGGGCGGCACCTGCGTCCTGGTCGAGTCCTTCGACCCGGCGGCCACCTTCGACCTGATCGAACGGCACCGGATCACCTTCATGTTCGGCGTGCCGACCATGTTCGACCAGGTGGCCCGGCATCCGCGCTGGGCCGACGCCGACCTGTCCTCGCTGCGTATCCTCACCTGCGGCGGCTCGCCGGTGCCGACCCCGCTGATCGCCGCCTACCAGGAGCGCGGCCTCACCTTCCTCCAGGGCTACGGCATGACCGAGGCCGCGCCCGGCACCCTCTTCCTGGACGCGGAACACGCCGAGAGCAAGGCGGGTTCGGCGGGCGTGCCGCACTTCTTCAGCGATGTCCGGGTCGTACGGCCCGACTTCACGCCGGCCGACGTCGGGGAGACGGGCGAGGTGGTCGTCCGCGGCCCGCACGTCATGCCCGGCTACTGGGGCCTGCCCGACGAGACGGCCGCCGTCTTCACCGACGGCTGGTTCCGCAGCGGAGACGCCGCCCGGATCGACGAGGACGGCTATGTCTTCATCGTCGACCGCATCAAGGACATGATCATCTCGGGCGGCGAGAACATCTACCCCGCCGAGATCGAGGACCTGCTCCTCGCCCACCCCGACATCGTCGAGTGCGCGGTCATCGGTGTCGCCGACGACAAGTGGGGCGAGGTGCCGCGCGCGGTGGTCGTCGCCCGCGAGGGGGTCGACCTGGACCCGGACGCCGTCCTCGCGTCGCTCGCCGGACGCCTCGCCAAGTACAAGATCCCGAAGTCGGTCGTCATCGCGGACGAACTCCCGCGCACCGCCTCCGGAAAGCTCCTCAAAGCCCGTGTCCGTACGCGGTACGGCACCACCAACTCCTCGACAGGGAAGCGCATATGAGCATCACCGTGAACGGCCTCGACGAACTCAAGAAGCTCGCGGGCAGCGACCTCGGCACCAGCGAGTGGATCGAGATCACCCAGGAACGCATCAACACCTTCGCCGACGCTACCGGCGACCACCAGTGGATCCACGTCGACCCGGAGAAGGCGGCCGAGGGCCCGTTCGGCGCGCCCATCGCGCACGGCTATCTGACCCTCTCCCTCTTCATCCCCCTCTTCACCGAACTGCTGGACGTCGAGGGCGTGTCGACGAAGGTCAACTACGGCCTGAACAAGGTGCGTTTCCCCTCCCCGGTGAAGGTCGGCTCGCGGATCCGGCTGGTCGCGAAGCTCGCCTCGGTCGAGGACGTGCCCGGCGGGGTGCAGATCGCCGTCGACGGGACGATAGAGATCGACGGTGGCCAGAAGCCCGCCGCCGTCCTGCAGAGCCTGTCGCGCTTCTACGCCTGACGGGTTACCGCTGACGGTACGTGGCCGTGGCCGTGGCTGTGACGCACGCTCCGGGCGGGAACGCCTCGGCCCGGAGCGGGCCGCGCTGACGCTACGTCAAGCGCCAGCCACATCGACGAACACCGGGTTCGCATAGAACCACGTATCGACCCACGGGTCACCGTTCCCGGGCACGTGCGGTATCGGGCCGTGCGGGTCGATCGACGCGCCGAGATAGCCCGCACCATTGCGGTTGCCGTCGCTGCCGCGCAGCCGGACGTAGAAGGACTCGTCGCCGGCGACCAGCGGGATGCGCAGGGTGTACGTCCCCTTCCGGCCGCTCACGTCCCGCGTGTGGACGACCCTGGTGTCGGGCGCCCGCCAGTCGTCGCGGTCGGCCGCCGGGCCGCGCACCGCGCCACGGATCACGTCGACATGGGCCAACTCGGGCAGGATCCCCTGGAGGTTGGGGCGGGAGGCGGTCGTCACGGTGACCGACAGCGTGAGCCTCTCGCCCTTGCGGACCCGTAGCCGGCCACCCATGGTGACGCCCGGCCCGTGGTCGCAGTCCCGCTTCAGCCGGACGTCGAGCCCGTCCAGCAGGTGCCCGTGGTCGAGCCAGACCCGGCCCGCGCGCAGGCCCGCCATCACCGAGCGGTAGCCGTAGCGGGTCACACCCACATGCGTACGGCTGAACTGGCCGGGCCAGAAGTCCCCGCCCGGCTGCTGGGTGTCGGTGTTGACCGGGTCCGGGATGTGCCCGGTGTTGTCGAAGTTCTGCCCGGGCGCCCAGTCGCCGTTCTTCCAGGTGTCGAAGACCACGCGGTGCACATCGGAGTTGGTGGTGATCGTGAAGAGCCTGCCCTCGGCGAGCATCGCGTCCCACATGCCGCCGACGGTCGCCGTCATCCAGTCGAACCCGCCGTACAGGACGTAGGCGTCCGCCGGGTAGCCGGCGAAGGAGTTCTCGGACGGCTTGTTGACGTACTCGCCGCGCTGCTGGCCCGAGCCGACCCAGCCGGGGATACCGCCGCCCTGGGCGCCGGGCGCGCCCTCCATGCCGATCATGATCTCGGGTGCCGCGTCACGCCAGCCCCGCATCTCGTGCGGGGAGTCGATGCCGAGGCGCAGGGGGTGGTTGGCGAGGACGAGGACGTCGTCGACGTATCCGGTGCGGCGCTGTTCGGCGAGCCACTGGATCGCCTTGACCGCGTGGGCTTCGTTGCGGGCTGTGTCGGGGCTGGTGGGGGAGCCCGCCGTGTAACCCAACAGCTTGCCGTCGTAGGCGAGTTCGAACTGGGTGAGCAGGTCCACCTCGTGCGGGCCGGGCGCCGCGAAGACCGTGGCGTGCTCGGCGGCCGGGATGTACCACTCCAGGCCCTGGAAGATCAGTTGGCGCGGGTTGTCGGCACGTGCCTTGAGGATCTCCTGGTGCTCCAGCTGGGCGCCGTAGTTCGCGTGCCCGAAGTTGGAGTGCTCGTTGAACACCATCCAGTCGAGGCCGTACCGGGCGCCCGCCTGGGCGAGTTGGGAGAACGTGTACTTCGCGTCGTGGCTGTAGACGGAGTGGATGTGGTGGTCGCCCACGAGATAGGCGAGACGCGGGTCGTCACCGCCGTAGCGTCCCGCGGTGGCCGCAGCGGGCGTCGCGAGCGAGCCGACCGCGAAGGCCGCCCCGAACAGGCCCGCACGGCTCAGCAGCCCGCGCCGTGACATGCCCTGCGGGTCCAGCGAGGCGGGGGATACGGATGGGTCGGCCCAGGCGGGCAGTTGCTGCTCGGACATGCGGACGTTCTCCCTCGGGGAGTCGGAAAGTCTGGGGGTACTGCCGGCCGACTGCTGCGGCTCAGTGGCTCAGTGGTTCATGAACTGCGCGACGGACAGGGCTCGTTCGACGATGCGCACATCGCCGAGCCGTCCGTGCAGAATCTGGTCGATCTTCCCCGCGTACTCGTAGCCGCCGAGCAGCCAGGGCAGGCCCAGGGAAGTGAGTCCGACGGCGGAAGCGTGCGGATTGCGGGCGACCGGACAGCCCTGGACGTACATCGTGGTGTGCGAGCCGTCGTTGACGACGGCGACGTGCCACCACTGCTCGCGGGCCGTCTCGTCGCCCCAGTTGGTGGCGATGCCCTGCTGGTCGAGCGGCCGGACCGCCCACTGCGGGCCGGGTCCGTCGGAGAGGGAGAGTGTGGCGAGCGGCTCGTCCGGGTCGTCGGCGGTCTTGCCCGCGCCGCCGCCCGTACCGGTACGGCTGACCAGCGAGGCCCAGGCGTGCTGGGAGGGGTCCCAGTCGGCGGGGAGCTGGTAGAAGGCCTCGATGGTGTAACCGCGCTGGAAAGTCGCCGAGTTGAGGGGTGCGCCGTCGACCGTCCGCAGATACGCGCCCTTCAGTGGAGGCTTGCCGCCCTGGAAGACGAGGCTGCCGTGCCCCGGCTGGTCCGGGTGGTGCGCCGACGACCAGCTGAGGTTGCCGTCGGCGACCTTGACCACGGTCAGGTCGTTGCCGCGCCCCGAAAGGTCACGGACGGTGCCCTCGACCGCCGTACCCTCCTCGTGCCCGTCGAAGCGCCAGTACGCCACCGTGCCCCGGACCAGCATCTTCGCGGCGGGCCTGGACGGGCGCGCGGGCACGGGTGCGAAGCCCGAGAAGCGCTGCTCGAAATCGACGGCGACGGAGAACCGGTCGGCGTCGCCGCTGAGTTCGATCTCCTGCCGCTCCAGCTCGTTGAGGCCCTTGGCCGCCCGGCCCAGGATCCAAGGCGAGACCGTCTCCACGTCGATGGTGTTGCGGTCGAGGTCGAAGCGGTAGAGGCGGATCATCGCCGCGCCGCCGTAGTAACGGTTCTGATAGTTCGTCAGGTGCAGATGGACGTCGTTCCCGGCCGCGTTCTCGCGGGTGGCACGGGCGGCGGGCCAGTAGTGCCCGTTGAGCGTGAGGAAGATCTGGTCGTGGTCGTGGACCAGCTCGTCCCAGAGCCGCTGACCGTACGAGGACAGGGTGTCGTCGTCGACGACCAGCTCGTGCGTGGTCAGGATGACCGGCGCGCTCGGATGCTGGGCGATGACGTCCTTCGCCCACGCGTATCCCTTCGCCGACAGCCGCCAGTCCAGCGCGAGGACCAGCCACTCCCGGCCGGCCGCCGTGAACAGGTGGAAGGTGTTGTAGCCGTCCGGCGAGGCGCCCCCGAAGGTGCGCTTGCCCGCGAAGCGCCGCGGTCCGAAGACGTCGAGGTAGGCAGTGGCGCCGCGCTGGTCGTCGGTGGACGACCGGACGTCGTGGTTGCCCGCCAGCACGCTGTAGCCCACGCCGTGCCGGTCAAGGAGCTCGAACGCCTTGCCCGCCGCGTCGAATTCGGCCTGCGCGCCGTTCTCCGTGAGATCGCCCAGGTGCGAGAGGAAGACGATGTTCTCGTCCTTGCCGTGCTCCAGGAGATAGCGGAGCGATGCCTCGATCGGCGCGGGGGTGATGCTCGGCCCGTCGAAGAGGTACTGGGTGTCCGGCATGACGGCGAGCGTGAAGCGGCGGCTTTCGGGGTCGGGCCGCCGGCTCCTGTCCTGCGTGGTCGCCGCCCGGGCGGTCGCGGGGAGTGCGACCGTCGCGGTGGCCGCCGCGCCGATCAGCGCCGTGGCCCGCAGGAAGTTGCGTCTGCCGGCGCCGGCCTGCTCGGCCTCCGTCGCCTGGTCATGCGAAGTACACACGTCTGCTCCATGGGAGAAAGCGGGGATGCGAGAAGGGTCAGAGCACGCGCAGGGTCCAGGACCAGCTGTGGGTGCCGGGCGCGATGAGGTATGCGGGGGAGGTGTCGGGCCCGCACGACGCGGTGCCCAGCCCCCGGTGCGCGGCGTCGATGTGCACGACGCAGCCGGGCCGCGGCACCAGTTCGTCATGGTGTGCGGCGGCGGTCAGGTCCTCGGCCCGGTACCGGGTCACGGAGACCTGGCGCGGCCCGTCCAGCGCGACGGAGAGTCCGGTGGCGTCCGGCGCCGACAGCGTGAAGTGCCGTACGCCGTGCCGCCCGCCGCTCTCCTGCGGCCGCAGATAGGGGGTGAACAACGCGTCGACGGGCACGGAGTGGTGTCCCACGGGCGCGCCCGTACTCCGGTCCGGATAGGACTCCCAGGGGCCCTGCCCGTACCACTCCAGGACATCGAGCCCGGCCACGGTCTCGAACACGGAGCCCACCCGCGCCACATCGTCGAGCCGGTCCGGCAGTTCGGCGGTCTCCTCGATCCGTATGCCGCTCTCGACACGCGTGAACACCTGCTCATGGCGTACGACGCCCGCCCAGGTGTCGTACTCGGCGAGCACGGTGACGCTCCCGCCGTCACGGCGTACGCCGACGACCTTGCGTACGAGAGTGTCGAGCCCCCACGTCCGCCAGCGCACCGCGGCGCCGCCCAGCTCGTCGTTGTCGGTCGGCGCCCGCCACAGCGACAGCACGGGGGCGGCGGTGAGCAGGGGATGGACGAGGAGCCCGTCCTCATCGAGAGCGACCTCGACGGGAGGGTCCTCCTGCGGCGCGGGGAGCACCCGATCGGCGGCCCGCAGCTGGACCTGCGGTAGACACACCTCCGTGCCCCGCGGTGCCCACGCCCCGTCCTCCGCCGTCGTCACACGCAGCGTCAGCCAGGCCTCGCCGCCGTCCTCCGGCAGCTCGAAGGGGAGCGGCACGGACGCGGTCTCGCCAGGCCGTACGTCGGGCAGCTCGGCCGGAGCCGTGAGAGCGCCGCCGTCCGCGAGGGCGAGCGACCACTCGGCGGCCAGCCACTCCAGCCCGCGGTAGTGCTGGCGGTTGGTGATCCTGAGCTCGCCGTCCGCGTACTCCAGCCGCAGCGGCGCTGCGATCTCCCGGTGCTCGTACATCACCGGCTTCGGCGTGCGGTCGGGAAAGACCACCCCGTCGGCGATGAACGCGCCGTCGTGGATCGTCTCGCCGAAGTCGCCGCCGTACGCCCAGCGATGGCCCGGTGCCGTGACACCGTTGTCATACAGCCCGGCGCCACCGCGCCCGGCCGGTCTTCCGTCGTTCACGCGTTGCAGAATGCCGTGGTCCCAGAACTCCCAGATGAAACCGCCCTGAAGCCCCGGGGTTGACTCGATGGCGGCCCAGTGGTCGGCGAGCGTGCCGTTGCTGTTGCCCATGGCGTGGGAGTACTCGCACTGGATGAGCGGCTTGGTCTGCTTCCCGGACAGGGCGTGCGCGACGCAGTCCTCGACGGGCGCGTACATGGGGCAGGCGATGTCGGACGCGAGCGCGGGATCCGCCCAGTCGAGCTTGGCGGCGCCCTCGTACTGCAGGGGCCGGGTCGGGTCGTGGCGGCGCAGCCACCCCGCCGCCGCGTCGTGGTTCGCGCCGTAGTCGGACTCGTTGCCCAGCGACCAGATGATCACGCAGGGGTGGTTCTTGTCGCGGAGCACCATCCGCGCGACGCGGTCCACGAAGGCGGCCGTGTAGCGCGGGTCGTCGGCGATCTCGTGGGCGTGGTCGTGCGCCTCGATGTTCGCCTCGTCGACGACGTAGAAGCCGAGCTCGTCGGCGAGGTCGAGCAGGGACGGGTCATTGGGGTAGTGGGCGGTGCGGATCGCGTTGAAGCCGAAGCGCTTCAGCAGCGTCAGGTCGGCGCGCATGTCCTCGTACGACACCGTCCGTCCCGTCAGCGGATGGAAGTCGTGCCGGTTGACGCCCCGGATGTAGACCCGCTCGCCGTTCAGGAGCAGGTCCCGGCCGCGGATCTCGACCTCGCGGAAGCCCACCCGGTGGTGCGAGGTGTCGGCGACCGAACCGTCGGCGCGGTGCAGCCGCACGGTCAGGCCGTACAGCGCGGGTGTCTCCGCCGTCCAGGCGCGGACGTCGCGTACGACCGTCTCCAGCCGTGCCTCGCCCAGGAATTCGGAGACCCGGCCGTCCTCCTCGTTGAAGCGGTCGAACTCCACGTCCTGCGCGAGGAGTTGGCCGTCCAGCTCTCCGGTGACGTACCAGCCGTCCGGCAGCGCGCCGGAAGCGTTCCGCACCTGGCAGTCCACCCGCAGTTCCCCGTCGAGCCTGGTCCGCACGGTCACGTCGGCCAGATACAGCGGATCGGTGGCGTACAGCAGCACCGAGCGGGTGATCCCGCCGTGCCACCACTGGTCCTGGTCCTCGATGTGCGAGGCGTCCGACCATTTGACGACGGTGAGCCGTACGGTGGCGGGCCGCCCGGGGCGTACGACGTCCGAGAGATCGAACTCGGCCGCGAGATGCGAGTCCTTGGAGATGCCGACGGGGCGCCCGTCCACATGGACCAGCAGGACGCTCTCGGCGGCACCGACCTGGAGCACGATCCGGCGTCCGGCCCACTCGGCGGGGACGTCCACGTCCCGCTCGTAGACGCCGGTCGGGTTCGCGGACGGAGACGTGGGCGGGAACTCGCCCCACGGCATGCGGAAGTTGGTGTACTGCGGCAGGTCGTCCGTGCCCTGCATGGTCCAGGCGCCGGGGACCTCGCTCCGGGTCCAGTCACCCACAGCGGCGTCGGGCGCAGGCAGCAGCTGGAACCGCCAGTCGCCGTCGAGGGAGGGCGCTTGGGCCCGCCGGTCCACCGCGTTCATCGCCAGCCGCCCCCAGGAGGTCACCTCGGGTGACTCCCAGGGGCGGAGTGCGACCAAGGGGTCGGTCATCAGCGGATGGCCCCCTTGCCGAGGTCGCCGATGATCTGCTTGGCGCCGATCGCGAAGACGATCAGGAGCGGGACGAGGGCGAGCAGCGCGCCCGTCATGACCATTCCGTAGTCGGTCGTGCCGTGCACGCCGTTGAGCTGGGACAGGGCGACCTGGAGGGTCACGTTGTCCGGGTTGGTGAGGGCGATCAGCGGCCAGGCGTAGTCGTTCCACTGGCCCATGAAGGTGAAGATGCCCAGGAAGGCGAGGCCGGGCCGGACGACCGGAAGCGCCACGTGCCAGTACTGGCGCAGGAATCCGGCGCCGTCGAGCTTCGAGGCGTCGAGGAGCTCGTCATGGATCGCACTCTTCATGTACTGGCGCATCCAGAAGATGCCGAACGCGTTGGCCGCCGCCGGGACGATCAGCGCGGTCATCGAGCCGATCCAGCCCAGCTTCGCCATGATCACGAACTGCGGGATGGCCTGGAGCTGCGCCGGGACCATGAAGATCGCCATCATCAGCGCGAAGAGCACCCGGCGCCCCGGGAACTGGAACTTGGCGAAGACGAATGCGGCGAGGGAGTCGAAGAACAGCACGAGGACCGTCACCGAACCCGCGACCAGCAGCGAGTTGAACATCGACCCGAAGAAGTCGACGTTGTCGAAGAGATGGCGGACGTTCTCCAGGAAGTGCGAGCCGGGCAGCAGCTTCGGCGGATAGGAGAAGATCTCGGTCGACGAGTGCGTCGACATGATCACGGCCCAGTAGAACGGGAAGACCGAGAGCAGCAGGCCGACGATCAGGACCAGGTGGAGCATGATGCCCCGCTGCCGTGAACCCTTGATGGATGCCATGGTTGCGGGCTCCTATTCTTCGCCCCGGCGCTGCACCAGGCGCCAGTTGATGATCGAGAAGAGGACGACGACGAGGAAGATGCCCCAGGCCACGGCGGCGCCGTAGCCGAAGTCGTTGTTGTCGAAGGTCTGCTGGAAGAAGTAGAGGACCATCGTCTGGCCCGCGTGGCCCGGGCCGCCCGCGAACGACGAGTTGTTGTCCGTCGTCTGGAGCAGCACCTGCGGTTCGGAGAAGCTCTGCAGCCCGGTGACCGTCGAGATGACGAGGACGAAGAGCAGGACCGGGCGCAGCAGCGGCAGCGTGACACGGAAGAAGGTCTGCACGGGTCCGGCGCCGTCCATGCGCGCCGCCTCGTACAGCTCGCCCGGGATCGTCTGGAGCCCGGCGAGGAAGATGATCGCGTTGTAGCCGGTCCACTGCCAGGTCATCAGCGTCGCGATGGCGACCTTGATGCCCCAGGGAGTGTTCAGCCACGCCACCTGGTCAAGACCGACCGCCTGCAAGAGAGCGTTGACCAGGCCGAAGTTGGTGGAGAAGACCGAGCCGAAGATGATGGCGACGGCGACGATCGAGGTGACGTTCGGCAGGAAGAACGCGAAGCGGTAGACCTTCTTGAAGCGGACCGCCGAGTTGAGCATCACGGCCGTGACCATCGCCAGGAAGATCATGGGGAAGGTGGCGAGCGCCCAGATGATGATCGTGTTCCCGATCGCGCTCCAGAACTGGCTGTCGTCCAGGAGATAGCGGTACTGCGACAGCCCCGCGAACTCCATCGAGCCGAGCCCGTCCCAGCGGTGGAACGACAGATAGAGCGAGAAGCCGACCGGTATCAGACCGAAGGCGAGGAAGAGCAGATAGAAGGGGGAGATCGCGGCGTACAGCCGCCAGTAGCTCAGGATGCCCTTCTTGGCATGGACGACGGGGGTGGCGGCTACGACCGCCGGGGGTGTCTCGACCACAGGTGCGGTAGCCATCAGTAACTCACCCCCAGGTGGTCCGCGATGCGCCGGCACTTGCTCATGGCGTCCTTCCAGGCCTGCTTCTCGTCCTTGCCGAGGACGGAGAAGTTCCGCAGCTCGTCGTCGATCGGGGTCTTGAGCGCGATGTCGTACGGGCTGTTGTAGGCGACCGGGATGTTCCGCGCCGCCGGGCCGAAGACGTCCATCGTGATCTGGTTGCCGAAGAACGCGTCGGGTTCGCGCAGTTTCTTCATGCCGTACGACGCCGGGGTCGAGGGGAAGAGCACCGAGTCGACGAAGCCCTGGGCCTGGTTGCCCGCGTCGAGCATCCAGGTGATCATCTCGAAGGCCTTCTCCGGCTCCCGGCACGCTTTGGTGATGGCCAGGAACGAGCCGCCGATGTTCGACGGGCCGCCCGGACAGGCCGCAACCCGCCACTTGCCCTTGGTCTTCGGGGTGTTGAGCTTGATGTCGCCGGCCGCCCAGGAGGCGTTGAGCTGGCTGGGCAGCAGACCCCGCTCCGTCGCCGATATGTTGTCCGGCGTGCCGTTGACGATCTTCGAGACCAGTCCGCGGCGGGTGGCCTCGACGGCACGGTCCCAGGCGGTGCGCACATGCTCCTGGTCGCCGATGAAGTGCCGGTCCTTGTCGACGAACCGCTTGGTCGTCTGGTTGATCGAGATGCCGTAGATGCTGAGGGCGTCGGTCAGGATGAACGTGCCGGGGATACGTTTCTTGAGCTGCTCACCCGCCGCGAGGAACTTCTCCCAGGTGTCCAGCTCCCTGGAGACGTCGGCCGGCTCGTGGGGCAGTCCGGCCTTCTCGAAGACGGCCGGCTGGTAGTAGTGGGCGACCGGACCGCAGTCGATGGGGAAGCCCACCATCGAGCCGTCCTCGGCGATGCCCTCGTCCCACTTCCACGGCAGGTACTGGTCCCTCAGCTTGTCGGCGCCGAGCGTGCGCAGATCCACGAACTGGTCGGAGTTCGGCAGGTACGAGGCCATGTCCTCGCCCTTGAGCCCGGCGATGTCCGGGACATGGGCGCGTCCGGTCATCGTGGTCATCAGCTTCGAGCGGTAGTAGCCGCCGATCTGGATGGCCTGGAGGTTCACCGTGCTGTCGTATCGGGTCCTGGCGTCCTGGACGACTTTCGGGCTCAGCCCGCCGCTCCAGTACCACATGACCATGTTCCGGCCGGTGGATCCGGTCGGAACGGCACAGCCGGTCGCCAGGCCGCCGAGCGCCGCGCCGGCCGTACCGGCCAGACCCGCACGCAGCAGGCCTCTTCGTGAGAGCCGCACAGCTCCCACCGCCTTTCGGTTTCTTTGACGTTCTCTGAAGTTCTTTGAAGCTTGTTGAAGCTCTGTGAAGTTCTTCGACTGCTAGAGGTACCGATCAGGGCTCAGTGGGGGGGTGACGGGCGCGTACCGGACCGGCGGTCCGGGGTCCGCCGGGATCCGGTCGGCCAGGAAGCCGTACGCGCGCCGCAGTTCGGGGTCTTCGAGGGAGTGCCACCAGCGGTGGACGCCGTACCAGCCGGGCGCCGCGAGGGCACCGCCGTGCCCGCGCACCGACAGCCCGGCGGCGAGGACCGCGAAGCGCAGCCGTTCCTCCAGCGGCCAGCCGCCGAGCGAGGCCGCGACGAAGCTCGCGCCGAAGACGTCACCGGCGCCCGTCGCGTCCAGGACATCGATGTCAAGGGCCGGGACGTCCGCGTACTCGCCCGTCGTCTGGTCCACGGCGACCGCGCCGTCGCCGCCCCGCGTGACCACCGCCACCGGCACCAGTTCGGTGAGTGTGCCGAGCGCCCCCATCGCGCTGTCGGTACGGGTGTAGGCCATCGCCTCGGCCTCGTTGGGGAGGAAGGCGTGGCACAGGGAGAGCTGGTCGAGGAGGTCGCGGGACCACTGCTGGGTGGGGTCCCAGCCGACGTCGGCGTAGATCTGGGTGCCGTTCGCGGCGGCCTTGGCGATCCAGCCGCGCGGCTCGGCCTCGATGTGCACGAGGGCCGTGCGCGCCTCGGGCGGGTCACCCATGAGCTCGTCCTGCGAGTACGGGGGTTCCTGGCCGTGGGTGACCAGGGCACGGTCGTGGCCGTACGCGAGGGAGACGGTGACCGGGGTGTGCCAGCCGTCCGCGATACGGGAGAGCGAGAGGTCGACGCCCTCCTGGCCGGCGAGGACACCGTGGCAGTACGCGCCGTAGGAGTCGTCGCCGAAGACCGTGGCGAGGGAGGTGCGCAGGCCGAAACGCGATGCCGCCACGGCCAGGTTGGCGATGCCGCCGGGGCTGACGCCCATGCCGTCGGTCCAGATCTCCTCACCCGGCGTCGGCGGCTTGCCCAGTCCGGTGAGGACGAGGTCGTAGAAGAGCAGCCCGGTCAGCAGGACATCGGGCCGTTCGTCGCCCACGGGCGCATCCTCTCGTCAAAAGTCTGCAAGCGGTGCACAGGATCGTGCGCGCATCCAGCCAATTTGGCAAGAGTCGAGCAGAACTGAGCATAGAAATGACGGGGAATGACGAGTACTGTTCATTCCGTGCTGGCAGAACGACGACATCAACTCATCCTGCGGGCCTTGCGCTCCGGCGGTCCCGCGGCCGTGACCGATCTCTCCGAACAGCTGGGTGTGAGCCCGGCCACGGTCCGCCGTGACCTCCTGAAACTGGAGGAGGAGGGCCTGCTCACGCGGGTGCACGGCGGCGCGGTCGCGGACGAGGGCGACCAGCCCTTCGCCGAGGTCGCCGAGGTCCGCGTGCCCGAGAAGGACGCCATAGCCGCGAAGGCCGCGTCGATGGTCCAGGACGGCCAGTCCGTCCTCCTGGACATCGGCACCACCGCGTACCGGCTGGCCAGACAGCTGCACGGCCGCCGGATCACCGTGATCACCAGCAACCTGGTGGTCTACGAGGAGCTGGTGGACGACGAGGACATCGAGCTGGTGCTGCTCGGCGGCATGGTCCGCCGCGAGTACCGCTCCCTGGTCGGCTTCCTCACCGAGGACAATCTGCGCCAGCTGCACGCCGACTGGCTCTTCCTCGGCACCAGTGGCATCCGCCCCGGCGGCCAGGTCATGGACACCACCGTCGTCGAGGTACCGGTCAAGCGCGCCATGATCAAGGCCGGGGAGCGGGTGGTCCTGCTCGCCGACCGGGCGAAGTTCCCGGGCACCGGCATGGCGAAGGTCTGCGGCCCCGAGGAGCTCGACGTGGTGGTGACGAACGCGCCGGTGGACGCGGCGACGCGGTCCTCGTTGGAAGAAGCGGGCGTACAGGTGGTCGTGGCGTGATTCCTCGCCGCGTGACCTGCGTCCCTGCACGAACTGCAAAGGTGGTAGTTGCGTGAGGCTGACCATTCTGGGCGGCGGCGGATTCCGCGTCCCGCTCGTGTACGGCGCGCTCCTCGGGGACCGCGCCGAGGGCCGCGTCACCCACGTCGTGCTGCACGACCTGGACGCGGAACGGCTCTCCGCCGTGGCCCGCGTCCTCGCCGAGCAGGCGGCGGGCGTGTCGGACGCGCCCGAGGTGACCGTCACCACCGACCTCGACGAGGCCCTGCGCGGCGCCGACTTCGTCTTCTCCGCGATCCGCGTCGGCGGCCTCGAAGGACGTGCGGCGGACGAGCGGGTCGCCCTGGACCAGGGCGTCCTCGGCCAGGAGACGGTCGGCGCGGGCGGCATCGCCTACGGCCTGCGCACGGTGCCTGTCGCCGTCGACATCGCGCGACGCGTCGCCCGGCTCGCCCCCGACGCCTGGGTCATCAACTTCACCAACCCCGCGGGCCTGGTCACCGAGGCCATGTCCCGCCACCTCGGCGACCGGGTGATCGGCATCTGCGACTCACCGGTCGGCCTCGGCCGCCGTATCGCCAAGGTCCTGGGCGCCGACCCGCGCGAGGCCTGGATCGACTACGTCGGCCTCAACCACCTCGGCTGGGTGCGCGGCCTGCGCGTCGCGGGCCGCGACGAACTCCCGCGCCTGCTCGCCGACGCCGACCTGCTCGGCTCCTTCGAGGAGGGCAAGCTCTTCGGCCCGGAGTGGCTCCAGTCCCTGGGCGCCGTTCCGAACGAATACCTGCACTACTACTACTTCAACCGCGAAGCGGTCCGCGCCTACCAGGAGGCGGACAAGACGCGCGGCGCCTTCCTCCGCGAGCAGCAGGCGCACTTCTACGACGAGATGAAGGCGCCGGACGCCGCCGCGCTGACCGCCTGGGACCGCACCCGCGCCGAGCGTGAGGCCACCTACATGGCGGAGAACCGGGACGCGGCAGGTGCCGGGGAACGCGACGCCGACGACCTCTCCGGCGGCTACGAGAAGGTGGCCCTCGCCCTGATGCGGGCCATCGCCCGCGACGAGCGCACCACCCTGATCCTCAACGTCCGCAACCGTTCCACGCTGAGCGTGCTCGACGAGGAAGCCGTCATCGAGGTGCCCTGCCTGGTCGACGCCAATGGCGCGCATCCCGTCGCCGTCGACCCGCTGCCCGACCATGCGACAGGTCTCGTCTGCGCGGTGAAGGCGGTCGAGCGTGAGGTGCTGTCCGCGGCCGAGTCCGGCTCCCGTACGACGGCCGTGAAGGCCTTCGCCCTGCACCCGCTCGTGGACTCCGTGAACGTGGCCCGCAGGCTGGTCGAGGGCTACACCTCGGTCCATCCCGGCCTGGCGTATCTTAAGTAAGCGCTTTCCACCTTCCTGGAGACTTCTCATGCACGACGAACGCCGCCGGATCGAGGAGCGCGTAGAACGCGTCCACGACCAGCGCATCAAGCCCGCGATGTACGCCGCTTCCGTCCCCTTCGCCGTGGAGGCCTGGCAGGCGCCGGGCGAACCCGTCCCCTTCGAGGAGGCCGCGGCCGCCTCGTACGAGCCCTTCACGATGGACACCCCCTGGGGTCCGCCGTGGGGCACCACCTGGTTCCGTATGCGCGGGCAGGTCCCGGCCGAGTGGGCGGGCAAGCGCGTCGAGGCCGTCATCGACCTCGGCTTCACCGGCGACTGGCCCGGCAACCAGGCCGAGGCGCTCGTCCACCGCACCGACGGCACCCCGCTCAAGGCCGTCAATCCGCTCAACCAGTACGTGCCGATCGGCAACCCGGCGACGGGCGGCGAGCAGATCGACTACCTCGTCGAGGCGGCCTCCAACCCGGACATCCTCGCCAATGACTTCGCGCGCCCGACCCCGCTCGGCGACGTCCTGACCGCCGGCGACAAGCCGCTCTACACCTTCCGCCGCGCCGACATCGCCGTCCTCGACGAAGAGGTCTGGCACCTCGCCCTGGACATCGAGGTGCTGCGCGAGCTGATGGTCGAGCTGGCGGAGCACGACCCGCGCCGCCACGAGATCATGCACGCACTCGACCGGGCGCTGGACCTGCTCGACCTCGACGACATCTCCGGCTCGGCCGCGGACGTCCGCGCGGCACTCGCCCCCGCCCTCGCCAAGCCCGCCCACGCCAGTGCCCACACCCTCTCCGGCGTCGGTCACGCGCACATCGACTCCGCCTGGCTGTGGCCGATCCGTGAGACCAAGCGCAAGACGTCCCGCACCTTCTCGAACGTCACCGCGCTCGCGGAGGAGTACGAGGAGTTCATCTTCGCCTGCTCGCAGGCCCAGCAGTACGAGTGGGTGCGCGACAACTACCCGCAGGTGTGGGCCCGTATCCAGGAGTCCGTGAAGAAGGGCCAGTGGGCGCCGGTCGGCGGCATGTGGGTCGAGGCCGACGGCAACCTGCCCGGCGGCGAGGCGCTCGCCCGCCAGCTCATCCACGGCAAGCGCTTCTTCATCGAGCACTTCGGCATCGAGACCAAGGGCGTCTGGCTGCCGGACTCCTTCGGCTACAACGCCGCCTACCCGCAGCTCGCCAAGCTCGCCGGCAACGAGTGGTTCCTGACCCAGAAGCTGTCCTGGAACCAGACCAACAAGCTGCCCCACCACACTTTCTGGTGGGAGGGCATCGACGGAACCCGCATCTTCACCCACTTCCCGCCCGTCGACACCTACAACGCCCGCTTCAGCGGCGTCGAGATGGCCCGCGCCGTGAAGAACTACGCCGACAAGGGCCGTGGCACCCGCTCGCTCGCCCCCTTCGGCTGGGGCGACGGCGGTGGCGGTCCCACCCGCGAGATCATGGAACGGGCGCGCAGGCTGGCCGACCTGGAGGGCTCCGCGAAGGTCGTCGTCGAGCATCCGGACGCCTTCTTCGCGGCCGCTCGCGCGGAGTACCCGGACGCCCCGGTCTGGGTCGGCGAGCTCTACCTGGAGCTGCACCGCGCGACCTACACCTCGCAGGCCCGCACCAAGCAGGGCAACCGGCGCAGCGAACACAAGCTCCGCGAGGCCGAGTTGTGGGCCACGACGGCCGCGCTGCACGCGCCGGGCTACACCTACCCGTACGAGAAGCTCGACCGGCTCTGGAAGACGGTTCTGCTCCACCAGTTCCACGACATCCTGCCGGGGTCCTCGATCGCCTGGGTGCACCGGGAGGCCGAGGCGGAGTACGCGCGCGTCGCCGAGGAGGTCGAGGCGCTCACCGCCGAGGCCGTGGCCGCGCTGGGCTCCGGGGAGACGCGGGTCTTCAACACCAGCCCGTGCGACCGGGCCGAGGTGGTACGGACTTCGGTGGGCGTTCCCATGTACACCGAGGTCCCGGCGAACGGCAGCGCGCTCCTGGGCGTCGCCGAACCGCCGCAAGCGGTGACCGTGACCGGTCGCGTCCTCGAAAACGGTCTCGTCCGCGTGGAGTTGACCGAGGACGGGACCCTGGCCTCCGTACGCGACCTCAAGGCGAACCGCGAAGTCCTCGCCGACAAGGGCAACCTGCTCCGGCTGCACACCGACCTGCCCAACTACTGGGACGCCTGGGACGTCGACAAGCACTACAAGAACCGCTACACGGACCTCCTGGACGCCGACTCGATCACGGTCGTCGACCAGGACCCCCTGCTCGGCGCGATCCGCGTGGAGCGGTCGTTCGGCAAGGGCTCGAAGATCGTCCAGACGATCACCGTCCGGGCCGGCAGCTCCCGTATCGACGTCGAGACCGACATCGACTGGCACGAGGCCGAGAAGTTCCTCAAGGCCGCCTTCCCGGTGGACATCCGGGCCCCGCACTCCTCCGCCGAGATCCAGTTCGGCCATGTCCAGCGGCCCACCCACACCAACACCAGCTGGGAGGCGGCCCGCTTCGAGGTGTACGGCCACCGCTGGGTGCACATCGGCGAACCGGGCTACGGCGTCGCGGTCATCAACGACTCGACGTACGGCCACGACGTCTCCCGCACGGTCCGCGAGGACGGCGGTACGACGACGACCGTCCGACTGTCCCTGGTGCGCGCCCCGCGTGTGCCCGACCCCGAGGCCGACCAGGGCAAGCACCGCTTCACCTACTCCCTCCTGCCGGGGGCGACCATCGAGGACGCGGTCGCGGAGGGTTACGCGCTCAACCTGCCGCTGCGGGTGGCCGATTCGGCCGGTCCGGTCGAGCCCGTCGTCTCCGTCGACGGCGAGGGCGTGACCATCGAGGCGGTCAAGCTCGCCGACGACGCCTCGGGCGATGTCGTCGTACGCCTCTACGAGTCCCGGGGCGGCCGCGCGGAGGGCACCCTCCTCACCGGCTTCCCGCTCGCCGGGGCCCAGGTGACCGACCTCCTGGAGCGCCCGCTCGCGGAGGCGGAGACGGACGGGAACGCGGTCCCGGTCACGCTGCGGCCCTTCGAGGTGCAGACGCTGCGGCTGGCGGTGGCGAAGAAGTGACCCTGCCGCGCAGGAGGGTGACCGCTCCCCCCCCCCATGAAGAACTGAGGAAGCGGTTGGAGGCCTGGTCACGGCGGGTTCACCGCCCGCCGTGACCATGGCCCGTTCTCTGCGGGCGCGTGCCTGGGGGTACCCGGCGGTCTGACCGGCGGGCGGTCCGGGTGGCGGTCCGGGTGGCGGCGTCACCCGCCGAGGAGGCCGGCCTCCGCCCGTGCGAGCGTCGCGGGGTGGCCGAAGAGTCCGGGCAGACCACCGGTGTGCAGGAAGACGGTGCGCTGCCCGGGGGTGATGTCGCCGTCCTCGACGGCCGCGGCCAGCCCCGCCATCGCCCGCCCCGTGTAGATCGGGTCGAGAACGATGCCCTCCGTGCGGGCGGCGAGGGTCAGGGCGCTCATGACGGGTTCGGTGAGCGTGCCGTAGCCCGCGCCGACCCGGTCGAGCCGGACCCGCAGTTCCTCCGGGGTACAGGGCTTGCCGGACAGCTCGGAGGTCAGCTGGGACACGGTCCGCGCGGGTTCGGCGACGGCGCCGACGTGCACGCCCAGCACGCGGGAGCCGCCGAGGTGCGCGACGAGTCCCGCCATGGTGCCGCCCGAGCCGAGCGCGACGACGACCGTCGCCAAGTCGGGTACCTGGTCGTCGAGTTCGCGCGCACACTCGACGTAGCCGCGGGCACCGAGAGCGCTGGATCCCCCGAACGGGATGAGCGCCGGGACCTCGCCCCGCCCCCTCAGTTCCTCGACGACCTCCTGGGCCCGCGACGCCAGCCGCTCGCGGTCGTCCGCCCAGACGACGCCGGCGCCGAAGAGCCCGTCCAGCGCGAGGTTGCCGGACGCGGAGGCTCCCGGCTCTCCGGCGAGCACGAGCACGACGCGGAGCCCCAGCCGGGCGCCTGCCGCTGCGGTCAGCCGTGCGTGGTTGCTCTGCGGCGCGCCGGTGGTCACCAGGGTGGTGGCGCCCTCGGCCAGGGCCGCCCCGCAGGTCCACTCCAGCTTGCGGATCTTGTTGCCGCCGCCGCCCAGGCCGGTCAGGTCGTCGCGCTTGACCCACAGGTCGTCCGGGCCCAGACCGAGCGCACGGGCCAGCCGGGGAGCGGGTTCGAGCGGGGTGGGCCAGCTGCCCAGGCGGGCGCGGGGCGGGGTGCTGTCGGTGGAGGGAGTCGTCATCGTCGGCAGCGTAGCTGGCCCTGCGCCGGCCGGCGGCGCCGGGCGTGAGGGTGCGGTGGGCCGCCCGGATGTCCCGGACGGCCCACCGCACCGACGCACTCCGTTTCGGTCGTCCGTCAGCCGGTGAAACCGGCGTTGATGGACGTGAACTGCCAGTTGGTCTGGCTGATGCCGGAGCAGTTGCTCACCACGCCGCCGCCCGGGCAGGGCCGGTCGCGGTTGACCGACCAGAAGGCGAGCCGTGCGATGTGGTGCGAGTTCGACCAGTCGCGGATCGAGGTCCAGATGGCCGGAGTGGTGTTCTCCTGCTGGTCACTGAGACCGTTCATCCCGGAGATGCCGATGTGGGAGTAGGCCGTGGCGTCGTCCCACCCGAAGGTCGACTTCAGCTTGGTCTTCAGGCCCTCGGCGGCGTTGACGGTATTGCCGTACATGTCGGAGCCGCCGCCGAAGTCGAACGGCATGATCGTGAAGACGTCGATGCCCGCGTTCAGCGACTGCGCCTGCTCGATGAGACGGTTGCCGTAGTAGGTCGGGCCGGTCGTCGAGGTGCCGAAGGTGACGATCGTCTTCAGGCCGGGGTTGTTGGCCTTGACGGTCTTCAGCGCGGTCAGGATCTTCGCCTGGACGGCCTCGTTCTCGAACTCGTCCGTGTTCTCGATGTCCATGTCGATGGCCTTGAGGCTGTAGGCGTCGATCACCTTCTGCAGCGCACCGGCGAGAGCGCTCGCCGAGGAGCAGTTGGCGCCGAGCTTGCTGCCCTGCCAGCCGCCGAACGACGGGACGATGTCACCGCCCGCGGAGCGGATCTGGTTGATGGCGGTCTGGTCGACGCCGCCGGTGAGCGCGCGGCTGCCGTCCCAGGCGGGGGTGCAGCCGCCGGAGTCCAGCATGAACGCCATCGTGAACCACTTGATGCCGGTCGAGCTCATCACCGTGGTCGGGCTCGGCGGGTCGCCCCAGCCTTCGTAGAGATAGGGTGCGGCCTGCTTGAAGCCGGTGCCGCCCCCGCTGCCCGCGTCCGTCGTGACGGCCACGGAGTTCGAGGCCGCCGAGGTGTTCCCGGCCGCGTCGCGCGCCTTGACGGTGAACGTGTAGGCGGTGCTGGCCGACAGCCCGCTGACCGTCGCGCTCGTGCCCGACACGCTGAGCACCTGGTTCGAGCCGCTGTAGATGTCGTACGCGCTCACGCCGACGTTGTCGCTCGACGCGCCCCACGACAGCGACACGCTGGAGGAGGTCTTGCCGGTGGAGGTCAGGCTCGTGGGTGTGGTGGGAGCCTGGGTGTCGGAGCTGCCGCCGGGCCCGTCCAGGCTGATGTCGTCGGCGTAGTAGGTGCCCTGCGCGTACCAGCCGTGGACGTAGATCTTGGCGCTGGTCTGCGAGGCACCGGTGGTGAAGGACACGCTGAGCTGGCTGTACGCCGACGGGGACGTAGTCCAGTTCGAGGCACCGCCGTCCACCCCCAGGTACACATAGCTGCCGCGCACCCAGCCCGAGAGGGTGTACGCCGTGTTCGGCTGCACCGCGACGGTCTGGCTGCACTGGGCGTTGTCACTCGAACTCACCGCCCCCGCAAGGGCTTTGGAGCCGCCGTGCACGGGACTGGAGACGACCGAGCCCAGGTTCCCGGTGCACGTCCAGGGGGAGAGGCTGCCCGACTCGAAGCCGGGGTTGGTCAGGATGTTGGCCGCCTGGGCCGTACCGGGGAGGGCGACCGCCCCGGCCAGGGCCAGGGCGGCGGTGCCGAGGAGAGCGAGGAAACGATGTCTGGAACGTCTGAGATATGTGATGCGCACGCGATCTCCCTGAAGAAATGGGGGTGTTCGGGAGTGCTGAGAGGTGCGCAACCAAGTTGGTATGGACCAATCCCGCTGTCAAGACGCTGAGCGGAAATTGGTCCAGACCGGTAGTCGGGAGGGGGTGGGACTAGGCGGGTGCGATGGCGGCGGTGGCGGAGGCGTTCTCGGTCGCAGGGGCGGGCTCGGGCTCGGTGACAGGGGCGGGCGCGGGTTCCGTGGACTGCGCGGGCACGGCGGGCAGGGCCGGCGCAGGAGTGTCGGCCCGCTGGTGCGGCAGCGACACCGCGCGCACCGGACGCGGGCCCGAGACCACCGTGTAGTCCTGCCCGAGGAACGGCGGGACCACCTCGCCCGTCTCCTCGCCGAGCGCCAACTGCACAGCTGCCCAAGGGGCGTTGACGCCGCACTGGGCGAGCTGGTGCAGTCCGCCGGCCGGACGGGTGTTGACGTCCATGAGCACCGGCTCGTCGCCGAACATGCGGAACTGGATGTTCGTCAGGTAGTGCAGCGCGAACTTCTCCGCGAGCAGACGCGCGGGCTCGATCCAGGACGGGTGAAGGGTGAACCCGCGGCGGCGCCCGTTCTTGGTGCGGCCCACCGCCATGCGGATCCGGCCGTCGGGCCCGGTGAGGCAGTCGACGGACACCTCCGGCTGCTCCAGGCGCGGCATCACCAGCCAGTCCACGGGCTGGTCGGCCGCGCGCAGCGCCTCCACGACCAGATCGAGCGGCACGTACGGACTGGGAAATCCGTTGAGGTGATTGAGTGAGAAGGGGGCGCGCGTGATGACGCGGAAGCCCACCCCGCCCGCCCCCGACGCCGGCTTGAAGCACGCCTTGTGGCCCGCGGCCTCCAGTGCCTCGACCGCCGTGACCAGCTCATCCTCGGTGCGCACCCGCCACCACGGCGGTACCGGCACACCCACCTTCTGGACCGCCTCATAGGCGGTGACCTTGTCCTGGAAGATGGCCACGGCTTCGGCGGGCGGCGCCAGCAGGGCCGTACCGAGCGCGGCGAACTCCGCGCGCTGCGCCACGATCGCGGCCTGGTGCAGGACCGGCACGAACACGTCGATGGAGTGGCGGGCGCAGTGGTCGAGGGCGTACTCGACGTACGCGCGCGGGGACAGGCCCTCGGGCTCCATGGCGGCCACGTCGGCGGCGGCCAGGACGGGGGAGTCGGCATCGCCGTGCGTCGCATGGATCTCGACCGCGCGATGCTGCGGATTACTTCGCAGCTGATCCATGAAGAACACGTTCTCCGCGTACGTGCGGTTGAGCCAGACGCGTACGCGAGAGCCCATACAGGCCACCTTTCACGGTTCGCGGGCACGGCGGAGCAGGCCGTGCCCGGCCAGGGGAGTGGGAGGAACACCAAGCCGCCGTACGCCAAAGCAGGTTCGTGGCGGCCGTGTTGGGGCGATCATAAGGGGCGTGGGACCCCTGTGCTGCTACGGGCGTGTTACGGATTCCCGGAAACGCCCCGCGAGGCGGGTACGGATGCCGGGGAACGGCCCACGGGGACCGGGGCGTGGGCCGGGGCGGACCGGGCGCCGGACAGTGGCGGGCCTTTCTTGTCCCGTGGGGGGCGGATGTGTTCTTGTGTTCCCATTCGTCTTCCTTGGGGGGTGTCGCGGGTGCGGTCGACAGACGGCGGTCATGGGAACCTGCTGGCGATCAGCGATCTGCACATCGGATACGCCGAGAACCGCGCCCTCGTCGAGAAGATGCGCCCCGAGACGGACGACGACTGGCTTCTGGTGGCCGGTGACATCGGAGAGATCGTCGCCGACATCCGGTGGGCCCTGGAAACGCTCAGCAGCCGTTTCCGCAAGGTGATCTGGGTGCCCGGCAACCACGAGCTGTGGACCCACCCGAAGGACGAGGTACAGCTGCGCGGCGTCGCCCGCTACGAGCATCTGGTCGCCCTGTGCCGGGAGTTGGGCGTCATCACCCCCGAGGATCCGTACCCGGTGTGGGACGGTCCCGGCGGCCCCGCGGTCGTCGCGCCGCTCTTCCTGCTCTACGACTACTCGTTCCTGCCGCAGGGCTGCGTGACCAAGGACCAGGGGCTGGCCTATGCCCAGGGCACCGGGGTGATCTGCTCCGACGAGCACCTGCTGCACCCCGACCCCTACCCGAGCCGCGAGGCCTGGTGCCGGGCCCGGGTCGCCGAGACCGAGCGCCGGCTCGCCGAACTGCCCGACGATCTGCCCGTGATCCCGGTCAACCACTACCCGCTGGACCGCCACCCGACCGACATCCTGCGCTACCCCGAGTTCGCGATGTGGTGCGGCACCCGGCTGACCGCGGACTGGCACCGCAGGTTCCGTGTCGAGGCCATGGTCTACGGTCATCTCCACATCCCGCGGACCACCTGGCACGAGGGCGTCCGCTTCGAAGAGGTGTCCGTGGGGTACCCCCGCGAATGGCGCAAACGGCCGGGAACGCCGGGCACACTGCGCCGCATTCTGCCGATGGAGGTCGGAGCCGGTGATGGAGGAGCTGCTCCCGGAGTCGGTCGTGGCCGTGGAGAGCTACGGTGACGACGAGGCCGCGGCCGCGACCCTGTACCCCGAGGAGCAGGCGCTCCTGACACGGGCCGTGGAGAAGCGGCGCCGCGAGTTCACCGCCGTGCGCTCCTGCGCCCGGCGCGCCATGGAGAAGCTCGGCGTGCCCCCAGGACCCGTCCTCCCGGGCGAACGCGGGGCGCCGCAGTGGCCGTCGGGCCTGATCGGCAGCATGACGCACTGCGACGGCTATAGCGCCGCCGCGCTCGCCCGCGCCACCGATCTGGTCTCCCTCGGCATCGACGCCGAACCCCACCTGCCGCTCCCGGCGGGGGTCTTCGACGCCGTGGCCCTGCCCACGGAGGTGGACCGCCTCGACCGTCTGGGCGCGCGGACGCCGGCCGTCCACTGGGACCGGCTGCTGTTCAGCGCCAAGGAGTCGGTCTACAAGGCGTGGTTCCCGCTCACCCGGCAGTGGCTGGACTTCTCCGAGGCGGACATCGACATCGTCCAGGGCCCCGCGACCGGCGGCCCCGTCCTGTCAGGGCGATTCCGCGCCCAACTCCTCGTGCCGGGCCCGCTGGTGGGCGGCGAGCGCGTCGGGGCCTTCGACGGGCGCTGGACCCTCCAGCGGGGCCTGGTCGCGACGGCGGTCACCGTGCCCCGCGCCTGAGCCGGGCCGCGGTCACCGTCCCCGGCGCCTGAGCCCGGCCCATGTCACCGTGGACCACGGCTGAGCCGGCCGTGGGCACCGCCCCTCACCTGGGAGCCGGCTCCGGGCACCAGGTGTGCAGCAGCCGGAAGAACGCCTCCTCGTTGCCCGCGAGCCCGGCAGCCGCCAGCGCCCGCTCCGCCTCGGCGAGCGCGGACGGGGGCACCACGGGTGGTCGGCGCCCGTCGGGCGGACCGTCGAAGGCGGCTCGTACGGTCTGCAGGAGCCGCAGATAGGCCTGCACGGCGGCGCGTTCGTGGTCGGTCAGTACGGCGGTCGGCATCGGACGGCTCTCCCCGGGTCGGCTTGTCGTAGCGGTACATGGCGGTACGTCACTCCAGCTTGCCGTCCGGCACTGACAATCCCGTTTCGGTACGCGGAGGTTCGCCCGCTTAGCGGAGGCGAAACCTCACGGAAATCCCTGGTGGAACGGGAGCCCTACGCTGGAGAGGTGAGCCGGCGGTCGCCTTCACGGCGCCCCGGCAGCTGCCTTCACGGCGGCCTGGACGCTGCCTCACGGCGGCCTGGAACAGGAGGTCGGCCCGTGGTCGACGTACCGCCTCGGCGTCCGCGGCGCACCCCGCGGCTGCGCTCGGTGGGCGACGGGGAACTGAGCCTGCGCCACCGAGTCGTGCACGGCTACCGACGCGCCTACCGGATGGCGGGCGAGGGCCCGGCGCTCGTCCTGATCCACGGCATAGGCGACTCCTCGGCGACCTGGGCGGATCTGATCCCCGACCTCGCCCGCACCCACACGGTGATCGCGCCCGACCTGCTCGGCCACGGGGCGTCCGACAAACCGCGGGCCGACTACTCGGTGGCCGCGTACGCCAACGGGGTGCGCGATCTGCTCACCACGCTCGACATCGAGTCCGCCACCCTGGTCGGGCACTCGCTCGGCGGCGGCGTCGCGATGCAGTTCGCCTACCAGTTCCCCGAGCGCACCGAGCGGCTCATCCTGGTCAGCGCCGGTGGCGTCGGCGGCGAGGTCAACCCCGTACTGCGGGCCGTCTCGCTGCCCGGCGCGCACCTCATGCTCTCCACGCTGCAACTGCCCGGTATGCGCCTCCAAGTAGGCCTGTTCCTCCGTCTGATGAGACTCCTCGACACCGATCTGGGCCAGGACGCACCGGAGTTGCTGAACCTCGTGGACGCGCTTCCCGACGCGACCTCCCGCAGCGCCTTCATCCGCACCCTGCGCGCCGTGGTCGACTGGCGCGGCCAGGCGGTCACCATGCTCGACCGCTGCTATCTCACCGAGGGCATGCCCACGATGCTGCTCTGGGGCGACCGGGACAGCGTGGTGCCCGTACGGCACGCGTACGGGGCGCACAAGGCGATGCCGGGCAGCCGTCTGGAGATCTTCGAGGGGGCGGGCCACTTCCCCTTCCACAGCGACCCGGCGCGCTTCCTGGCCCTCGTCGAGGAGTTCACCAGCACCACGAGCCCCGCCGACTGGAGCCGCGAGCACTGGCGGGAGCTGCTGCGCGCGGGCCGCCCCGGCACGACGGCGGGACAGCCCGACACGGCCCAGAACCGCGCGGCGGAACGGGACCTGCGGGAGGCGAGCGAACGCAGCGCGACCTGACGCCCGCCTGTCCCGCCCGCCCCGGCAGGCCGGGGGATCAGCCCCGGGTGGGCGCTCCGGCCGTGCGGACCGTCTCCTGTTCCTGGTCCGTGAACGGCGGCTCGGTCAGCGGAGGCCGACGCGGGCCGCGCAGCACCGCGAACGCGACCTCGGGCTTGAAGAGGGTGGGCAGCGGTCTCGACAGCGTCATCACGCTGAGCAGCGCCTGGGTGACCAGCGGACGGCCGGTCGCCGTCAGCATGAGCCGGTTCACATAGCGGCCGAGCAGATTCTGCGCGCCCCCTGGCTGCTTGCCGATCGCCTCCGGGTAGCGGATGTCCGTGCCCGTGGCCAGGTCCCAGGCGGTCGCCACCGGACGGGACACGGCACGCTGCACCCGCCGCGCGAGGCCCGGCGCCGTCAGCCCGTGCTCGGCCACCAGCCCACGCAGCGCCACGGCGCCCTGCGCGGCCACCGACATGCCGTGCCCGTAGACCGGGTTGTACGTGGCGACGGCGTCACCGATCACGACGAACCCCTCGGGCCAGTCCCTCACCTTCTCGAAGAAGCGCCGCCTGTTGACCGTGGAGCGGGTGAGGACGACGTCCGTCAGCGGCTCCACGTGCGCGATCAGCTCACCCACGACGGGATGTCTGACCCCGCGCGCGAACGCCTCGAACTCCTCCACGGAGTCGGTCGGCTGGCCGCCGCGCGTGCCCGACAGCGTCACCAGCCACCGGCCGCCCTCGATGGGCACGATCGTCGACGACTGGCCCGGCACCGGCTGCGCCGCGTCCGGCTGTACGTTGACCACCGGGAACTCCTCGGTGCCCTCGGGCGCGCGGAAGATCCGGCTGGCGTACGCGAGTCCGGAGTCCACCTCGTCCATCGGCGCCTCGGGCACGCCCAGCGCGTCGAGCCAGGTGCTGGCCCGCGAGCCGCGCCCCGAGGCGTCCACCACCAGATCGGCCGCGAGGACGCGCTCCTCGCCCTCGGACGTACGCACCCGCACACCCGTCACCCGGGAGGCGCCGCCCTCCAGGCCGAGGAGCTCGGTGCGCTGCAGGAAGGTGACGCGCTCCTTCTTGGTGAGCCGCGCGCGCAGCACGGAGTCGAGCAGATCACGGCTGCACGCGATCATGAACTCCATCTCGGGCCAGCGCCGCAGCCAGCCCTGCGCCGACAGCGAGACGAGACCGGTCGGCAGCGGGATGCGCCGGGCGCCGGCGGCGAGCCAGGCGTCGGTCACCCCGGGCAGCAGCTCCTCCATCGCACGGGCGCCGCCGGACCACAGCAGGTGGGCGTGGCGGGCCTGCGGGAGACCCTTGCGCGGCTCGGGCCCCTCGGGCAGCGCGTCGCGCTCGACGACGGTGACCTCGGCGTAGTCGTGCAGGGCGGCGGCGGTCAGCAGACCGGCCAGCCCGCCGCCGACGACGACGGCCCGCCGGGAAGCCGCACCCGGCGGCAGACGGCGGGCGGTGTCGGCGGGTCTGCTCGGTTCGGCCGCGTCCCGGGAGGCGCTAGCTGGTTCGCTCATGGAAGTCGCTCTCTGAGCTGGTCGGGGCCCGCCCTCGGGCGGCCGCGACGACGGGTGACTGACGCAGGGCGATGGACATCCGCACGAGGTCGCGGGGGCCATCGGTGTACGCGTACGCGGATCCGGGCGCCGGGGGACCGTCGGCCGCCTCCGCCGAGCTGATGACCCTGCCCTCCGGATCGGCGGCCCTGGCCCGCACCGCCGCCGTCACCATCGCCGCGTCCGCCTCGGCCTGCGCCTGGGCGGGCGAGGAACCCGCGGTCAGGGCCGCGTCGTAGGCGTGGGAGCGCACCTCGGAGTCGAAGTAGGGGTACAGGCTGAGCATGCCGTCGTGGATGTCGGACTCCCGCTGGGTGACCTGGAGTTCGGCGGGGGACCACCAGGAGATCCGCACCGCGTGGTCCTCGTGCGCGGAGACCGGCTTCAGCTCGCGCCACAGCGGCCCGAGCCGGCGGTACGTCGACCAGGTCGTCCAGCAGTCCCCGATGCGCTGGCAGGCCAGTGGCAGCAGGAAGCCGACCGCGCTGACCTGCTCTCCCACGGAGGCGAGCATGGGGGCCACATCGGTGCTCAGGCCGTCCAGGTTCGCACCGTTCCAGCGGGCGACCACGGCGGTGAACTTGGTCGCCGCGTAAGGGACGTTGAAGAGGAAGCCGACGGCGATGACCATCAGCCCGGCCCGCAGCCAGCCGTGCACCTGGAGCGCCCAGCGCCAGCACATGATGTTCATCGCGACGCCCGCGACGGTCAGCGCGAGGAGGTAGAGCACGATCATCTCGCGGATGAACGGGGTGTTGGCGTAGTAGGTGTCGAGATCCCGCAACCGCTCCACGGGGGCGTCCCCGAGGGCGAACAGCACGACCAGCGCCACGCTGACCACGCCGTACCCGGTGATCCAGCGGCGCGCGAGGCGACGGGTCACCTCCGGCGGCCCGCCGCGCCAGTTGATGATCAGCACCAGGCAGGAGGCGCAGAAGGCGCTCAGCAGGCAATAGACCAGGGGCGCCGAGATGTTGGGGACCCCGGTGAGGTCATTGACCTCGGCGATCGTCGGCGGGGCCGCGAAGACGAACACCAGGCCCGCCAGTCCCATGAGCACGCCGACGGACCGCTGGAGCGGGTCACGCCAGCCCCTGATCAGCGCGGGCGCCTTGGCGGCGAGAGCGACCCCCATGGCGGCGGCGGGGACGTAATAGCTGGATGCGTCCATGTCCTCGGAGACGTCCTCAGCCCTGCGTGCCCCGGTAGCCCAGGGACGCCTCGATCCGGCCGGCCAGACCGTCCCGGCTCACCGGCTGGCGCAACGACGAACCGGCCAGCCACGTACGGCACTTGCTGGCGAGCAGCAGACCGAAGCTCTCGGCCTCCTTCTCGTTGTCGAGGTCGAAGTGGGTGCGCGCGGCCACCTTCAGGACGGTCGCCTGGAGGTCCGCGTGGTCGCTGAGCAAGCGGGCCGCGACGGCCGCGCCCTCGACATGGTGACTGCAGTGCCCGGCCTTCATGTGCCACAGCTCATGGCCGAGGATCACCAACTGGTGATCGGGCGCGGTGCGTTCCTCGATGACGACGAGGTCCTGCTCGGCCATGTCGAGCCACAGCCCGCTGGCGGTGCCGGGCGGGAAGGCGGCCGTACGGAACTGGACGGGACGGCCGCGGCGTCTGCTCATCGCGTCGCACAGCGCCGCGTACAGCTCGGCGGGTTCCGCCGGTGCCGGGAGCGAGAGCTCCGCGACCAACTCGCCGCACAGGCGGCGCATTTCCCTTCCGATGCCCACAGTTCTCCCCCGGCTCACGACTCGGGCCGCTTGACGCTCTCCAAGAGCATGTCCAGCCACTCGGCGACCTTGTCCCGGTGCTGGTCGGTGGGCAACTGCGCGGCCCGCCAGGCGATTCCGCGGACGCCGTGGTCCAGGAGCAGCCGCTCCAGCGGGTCGTTCGCGACGGAGGCCGCCGCGCGCTCGCGGTCGGCGAGCCGCTGCAGGAGCTCCTGCTCCGAGCGCTGGAGGGCGCCCACGAGCGCCTCGGAGTCCTCGGCCGTCAGGAACCCGGCATGGACCCGGAAGAAGCGCTGGATGGCGTCGCAGTGCTCCATGGTGGGGCGCCGGTCGCCGTTGATGAGGGCGCCCGCCTGCTGGCGCGACATGCCGGCGCCGTCGGCGATCTCCTGCTGGGTGTACCGGCGTCCATTGGGCTTGAGCCGGGTGCGGCGCAGCAGGTCCAGGCGTTGCAGGAAGCGGGCCTGCAGGTCGGGCTCCCCGGCGGGGCGGCCACTCAGCAGGGCCTTCACCACGGGTTCGGGGACGCCGGACTCGGCCGACAGGCGCTTGACGTCGAAGACCTCGGCGTGCTGCACACCGAGCCGGTCGGCGAGTGCGGTGACCCGGGCCACGACGGCCTGCAGCAGAACCGTCGCCGTGGCGCCCGGAACTTCGAAGCCATCCGTCACCGACAGATCTCCTACGTCTCTCTCAGGTCGCTCTCACGAAAGTCAGGAACTGTCCGGGTGCGAGGGTCGGGAACCGACCATCCGGACGCGAAGGTCAGGAACCATCCGGAGACTAGCCGCTTGCTCGAACTCACATCCAGGTCTCGCCACAACTGTGGCGAGATTCAGCCGTCAACAGGCGCCAAATGCCACGATAGTTGACACGCCTGTGCCCTGGGCAGCAGGATCGGGGCGCCGCGTGAAGGCCGCAGAGGCAAGAGGGGTGACCTCCCGATGGCGTACCAGGCAGGAAGGCAGCGGTCCCAGCCGCGACCTGTCCCCGAGAGTCTCGAAGCTCAGGCGTACCTCCAGGACTACGCCGCCCTCTTAGAAGCCGTCCCGTTCCCCTCCGTCGTCTTCGACCACCGCTGGGACGTCGTCCTGTCCAACGCCGCGTTCGAGACACTTTTCGACGGCGTCGGCCCTCATCCGACGGCCATGCCGGGCGACAACTTCCTTCGGTTCGTCCTCTTCCATCCGGACGCGCCCACGGTCCTCGGCGACCACGAGTCGAGCTGGTGCCTGCCGATGCTGGCCCACTTCGCGGCCGCCGTGGAGCTTCACGACCAGGACCGCGGACTCCAGTCGATCCGCCGGGACATCGCCCAGGACCCGATCATGGACGCGGCCTACCGGCACGGGCTGCCGCACTGGATCCGCGCGGTCGGCCCGGGCGCCGTCGAGCACGACGGCGCCGTACGCCCGCTGGTGCACCCCGACCCGCGCTGGGGCAGCACGGAGTGCCGGATCGTCGACGACACGCCCAAGACCCTCCGGGACATGGGCTATACGCGGATGACGCTGGTCCTGCGCGAGACGCGGCAGGCGGCGGCCGGACCGCGCAAGGCCCGCAAGACGCGCAACGGAGCGGCGGAGCTGCGGGCGGTGTGAACCCGCGGGGACGGGCGGTCGGCGTCCTCGCGGCGGTGCGCACGGCCGGGTCTCCTCGGCCGTGCCGTACGGCGGGGCTCAGTCGTCCAGCACCACGAGCACGAGCGGAACGCCGTCGCACGGCACCAGCCGCATCCGGTCGAAGCGCGCGGTCCGCGCCGACGCCAGCACGGCACCGAAGTCCGGGCCCTTGGTGAGCGATCCGGCCAGATGCGCGGGATCGGCGGACGCGGCCACCCGGCCCCGCGCGTTCACCAAGTGGGCCGCCCCCGGCAGCCGTTGGAGCAGCGGGACGACGGCGTTCTCGAAGTGCCGCAGATACACGTCGGCCGCGGCGACCCCGACGAACCGTCCCTCCACCTGTACGGGCGCGGACAGCGTCAGGCTGTACTCGTCGGAGCACAGGTAGTCCACATAGGGCCCGGCGACCGCGCGCTGCCCGGTGTCGCGGGGGAGGGCGAACCAGTCCCAGTGCGTGTAGTCGGAGTACGCGGAGTGCTCCGGATCGAGGTCGAGCAGCAGCGGCCGTACGTCCCCGTCGGAGCCCTGCTGCCACCACTCCAGCCACGCCGGTACGTCACTCAGCAGCCCCGGCGCCGCGACGAACCCGGCGCCCGACACCAACTCCTGCCGGGTGAGCCGGAGATGGAGCCCCGGGCGCAGTGCGGCCAGATCCACGGTCGCGGGGCGCCGGTGCTGCGCGGCGACCCGGGCGAGCAGCCTCGCCGTATCGGTACGGGTGTCGGCCACGGCCTCGAACACGGCCTCCAGCGTGGAGCGGACCTGGGCGGCGACGGCCGCCTCCGGCGTCGCGTCAAGCGTCGCCGCGGCGCCCGCCAGGCCGGGGCTCCTGCTCATGGGTGCCCTCCAGCGGACGGGGAGCGGACGCGGAGCGCGGCATCGACAGGCGCAGGGCGATGAGCCGCGCCGTCGAATCCTGCACGCACCGCTCGGCCAGGGCTCTGGCCGAATCGTGGGCCCCATCTTGCACCGCCGAGATTACGGAGCGGTGACGGTCTGCCACTTCTTCACGGTATTCGTCGTCCCCGAGCACGAGACACAACAGCGCGCCCACTTCCGTCTGGAGCGCGACCTGTTCACGGGTCAGCCGGGCCGACTGCGCCGCCGCGGCGAGCTCGACATGGAACCGGCCGTAGACACGGCTGCGCGCCGCCGCCTCCCGGGCGGTCGACAGCTCGTCGAGGGTGCGCCGCAGCTGCTGGAGATCGTCCGGCTCGGTGCGCTCTGCGGCCAGTCGCGCGGCCGTTCCCGACAGGGCGGCCCAGTGGTCGCCCAGGTCGCGCAGCTCCTCGGTGCTCCAGCCGGCGAGCCGGGCCTTCAACCTCTCCTCGCCGGGGTCCTCGGGGAGGGACACGAAGCTTCCGCCGCCACGCCCCCTGCGCGTGGTGACCAGTCCCTGCTGCCGCAGCGCCATGAGGGCCTCGCGCAGAGTGACCGTGGACACGCCGAGCTGTCCGGCCAGCTCCATCTCGCCGGGCAGCTGCTCCCCGTCGGAGAGCAGCCCGAGCTCTATGGCATCACTGAGCCTGTGGACGACCGTCTCCACTCGCGCCCGGTTGTCCACCGGGGTGAATATGGCCCTCCGGGCGCCACTGTCCATGTGTTGCTTCACGACCACCACCTTGTGCGTTGACTCAACCTTTACCATAAGGGGGTCTTGAGCTTTGAACTATGACTTCATATCTTTCCGGTCAACGTAAGAGTGCACCAGAAAGGTTCCCGCCCATGGAGGGAAGCACGATCCGGCTGCAGGATCTGCGGAAGTCGTTCGGCGAGACGACCGCGGTGGCCGGAGTCGACCTGGAGATATCCGACGGCGAGTTCTTCTCGATGCTCGGCCCGTCCGGCTCCGGAAAGACGACCGTCCTGCGCATGATCGCGGGCTTCGAGACCCCCACCTCCGGGCGGATCGAGCTGGCCGGCCAGGAGGTCACCGGGCTCGCCCCCTTCGAGCGGGATGTGCACACCGTCTTCCAGGACTACGCGCTGTTCCCGCACATGACCGTGGAACAGAACGTCGCCTACGGCCTCAAGGTCCGCAAGGTGCCCAAGGCCGAGCGGCTGGTACGGGCCCGCAAGGCGCTCGCCGACGTACGCCTCGAAGGGTTCGGCAGGCGGCGCCCGAGCCAGCTCTCCGGCGGCCAGCGCCAGCGCGTCGCACTCGCCCGCGCCCTCGTCGGCCGCCCCCGGGTGCTGCTGCTCGACGAACCGCTCGGCGCACTCGACCTCAAGCTGCGCGAGCAGATGCAGGTCGAGCTCAAGGCGATCCAGCGCGAGGTCGGCATCACCTTCGTCTTCGTCACCCACGACCAGGAGGAGGCCCTGACGATGAGCGACCGCATCGCCGTCTTCAACCAGGGCCGGATCGAGCAGGTCGGCACCCCGGCCGAGATCTACGAGCGCCCCGCCTCGGCCTTCGTCGCCGGCTTCGTCGGCACGTCCAACCTGCTCGAAGGCCAGTCCGCGCAGCAGGTCGTCGGCGCCCCGGGCACGTACAGCATCAGGCCCGAGAAGATCCGGGTTCTGAAGGAGTCCGCCGAGGCCGACGAGCCGGAGCACTCCACCGCCGTCGGCACCGTCGTCGAGGTCGTCTATCTGGGTGACTCCACCCGCTTCCTGGTCGACCTCGACGCCGGCGGACGCCTCACCGCGCTCCAGCAGAACCTGGAGACCACCTCCGAGGACGTCGCCGCCTACCGCGGAACCCGGGTCCGTCTCCAGTGGCACCGCGGCCACACCTTCAAGGTCCCCGACCCCCGCTGACCCCTCCCACGCTCAGTCCCCATCACGTATGGAGTACGTCGTGCGCCTCACCCGAACCCTTCAGGCCGCCGCCGCAGTCGCGGTGCTCCTCGCGGCCTCCGCCTGCGGATCGTCCAATACGGGCCCCTCGTCGAGCGGGCTCAACCCCCCCGACCTGAAGGCACCGTCGAAGCTCGGCAAGACCGAGGGCCAGGTCAACCTCATCGCCTGGGCCGGCTATGTCGAGGACGGCTCGAACGACCCCAAGGTCGACTGGGTCAGCGACTTCGAGAAGCAGACCGGCTGTCAGGTCAACTCCAAGGTCGCCGCCAGCTCCGACGAGATGGTCAAGCTGATGAAGACCGGCCAGTACGACGCCGTGTCCGCGTCCGGCGACGCGTCCCTGCGCCTCATCGCCTCCGGCGACGCGGCCCCCGTCAACACCGCCCTCGTACCGAACTACAAGGACGTCTTCAGCGGCCTGAAGAACGGCGCCTGGAACTCCGTCGACGGCCAGATGTACGGCATCCCGCACGGCCGCGGCGCCAACCTGCTGATGTACAACACGCAGAAGGTCACGCCCGCCCCCACCTCCTGGGCGGCCGTCTTCGACGACGCCTCGAAGTACAAGGGCCATGTGACGGCGTACGACTCGCCGATCTACATCGCCGACGCGGCGCTGTATCTCAAGGCGACCAAGCCGGAGTTGAAGATCAAGGACCCCTACGCGCTGGACCAGACGCAGTTCGACGCGGCCGTCGCCCTGCTGAAGAAGCAGGGCGCGAACGTGGGGGAGTACTGGAGCGACTACCTCAAGGAGATCTCCGCGTTCAAGAGCGGTGACTCCGTGGTCGGCACCACCTGGCAGGTCATCGCCAACCTCGCCGCCGACGAGGGCGCCAAGGTGAAGGCCTTCGTGCCCAAGGAGGGCTCCACGGGATGGTCGGACACCTGGATGATCTCCGCCAAGGCCAAGCACCCCAACTGCGCCTACAAGTGGGCGGACTGGATCATCTCCCCGAAGGTCAACGCCCAGGTCGCCGAGTACTTCGGTGAGGCACCCGCCAACTCCAAGGCCTGCGCCGAGACCAGCGACAAGTCCTTCTGCGACACCTACCACGCCTCCGACGAGAGCTACTGGAAGAACATCGCCTTCTGGAACACGCCCATCGAGCAGTGCCTCGACGGCCGCACCGACGTCAAGTGCGTGCCGTACGCCAAGTGGGTCCAGGCCTGGACCGAGATCAAGGGCTGAGCGACACATGACGTCCACCACGCAGGCCGCCGGACGGTCCCCCGTCCGGCGGCTCGCCGGGACCCTGCACCGGCACTCCCGGCTGCGGCTGTCCCTGCTCCTCACCGCGCCGCTGCTCTGGCTGGCCGTGCTCTACCTCGGATCACTGGCCGTGCTGTTCGTCTCCGCGTTCTGGACGACCAACTCCTTCACCTCCGAGGTGGTGAAGGTCTGGTCGACCGACAACTTCCACGCGCTGTTCACGACACCGGTCTTCCGGCAGGTGATCCTGCGCAGCATCGGCGTCGCCCTCGCGGTCACCGTCCTGTGCGCGGTGATCGCCTTCCCGGTCGCCTTCTACACGGCCCGCATCGCCCAGCCCAAGTGGCGCCCGCTGCTCGTGGTCGCCATCCTCACCCCGCTGTGGGCGAGTTACCTCGTCAAGGTGTACGCCTGGCGCCTGATCCTCTCTCAGGGAGGCCTCGCCGACTGGATGCTGGAGCCCTTCGGGCTGAGCGGACCCGGGTTCGGACTGCCCGCGGCGGTCATCGCGCTGACGTACCTGTGGCTGCCGTACATGATCCTGCCGATCCACGCGGCACTGGAGCAGCTGCCCGCCAACCTGCTCGACGCGTCGGCGGACTTGGGCGGGCGGCCCGTGCGCACCTTCCGCTCGGTGGTGCTGCCGATGGTCCTGCCGGCCGTCGCCGCGGGCTCGGTCTTCACCTTCTCGCTCAGCCTCGGCGACTACATCACCGTGCAGATCGTCGGCGGCAAGACCCAGCTCATCGGCAACCTCGTCTACTCCAACATCGAACTGAACCTGCCCATGGCCGCCGCGCTCGGCACGGTCCCCGTCGTCGTCATCGTGCTGTACCTGCTCGCGATGCGCCGCACGGGCGCCCTGAGCAGCCTCTGAGGAGCCCGCTGTGCAACTCTCCCGTTCCGCGCGCATCGCGCTGCGCTGCGCCGCCGGGCTCGGCTTCGCGATCATCTACGTGCCGCTCGCGCTGGTCCTGATCAACTCCTTCAACCCGGACCGCAGCGCGAGCTGGCCGCCCTCCAGCCTGACCTTCCACTGGTGGTCGGTCGCCTGGGACAACGAGGGCGCCCGCACGGCGCTGTGGACCTCCGTCAAGGCGGGGCTCGGCGCCACCGCCATCGCCCTCGTGCTCGGCACGCTGGTCGCCTTCGCGGTCGGCCGGCACCGCTTCTTCGGCCGCGACGCCATCTCGTTCGTGGTCGTCCTGCCGATCGCGCTGCCCGGCATCGTCACGGGCATCGCGCTCAACTCGGCCTTCAGCACGGTACTTGAGCCGCTCGGCGTCGGCCTCGGCATGTTCACCGTGATCGTCGGCCACGCCACCTTCTGCATCGTCGTCGTCTTCAACAACGTCGTCGCCCGACTGCGCCGTACGTCCGGCACCTACGAGGAAGCCGCGATGGACCTGGGCGCGGACACCTTCCGGGCCTTCGTCGACGTCACCTTCCCGCTCATCCGCTCGGCGCTGCTCGCGGGCGCGCTGCTCGCCTTCGCGCTCTCCTTCGACGAGATCGTGGTGACGACGTTCACGGCCGGGCCCGGGATCGAGACCCTGCCGATCTGGATCTTCAACAACATGACCCGGCCCCAGCAGGCACCGGTCGTGAATGTCGTGGCGGCGGTGCTCGTCCTGCTCTCGGTGGTTCCGATCTACGTGGCGCAGCGGCTGTCCGCCGACACGGCGGCCGAGAGCAGGATCTGAGCGGTCCCGGGGAAGCGAGGGCCCCGGCGGGACCCGGCTATCCGGCGAACTCCCGCATCCACGCCTCGACTTCGTCGGCCGAGCGGGGCAGCCCGGCCGACAGGTTCTCGTACCCGTCCGCCGTCACCAGCAGGTCGTCCTCGATCCGGACGCCGATGCCGCGCCAGGGTTCGGGCACGGTCAGGTCGTCCGGCTGGAAGTAGAGGCCGGGCTCGACGGTGAGCACCATGCCCGGCTCCAGGACCCCGTCGACGTACTCCTCGTTGCGGGCCTTGGCGCAGTCGTGGACGTCGATCCCGAGCATGTGACCGGTGCCCGCCATGGTGAACCGGCGCTGCAGACCGAGCTCGTACGCGCGCTCGGCCGGGCCCTCGATGAAGCCCCACTTCACGAGCCGCTCGGTCATCGACCGCTGCGCGGCCTCGTGGAAGTCGCGGTACCGGGCACCCGGCTTCACCGTGGCCATGCCGGCCTCCTGGGCCTCGTACACCGCGTCGTATATCTCCCGCTGGAGCGGGGTGAACGTCCCGCTGATCGGGAGGGTGCGGGTGACGTCGGCGGTGTAGAGCGTGCGGGTCTCCACGCCCGCGTCCAGCAGGAGCAGCTCGCCCGGGCGGACCGGGCCGTCGTTCTCCGTCCAGTGCATGATCGTGGCGTGCTCGCCGGCCGCGCAGATGGAGCCGTAGCCGACGTCGTTGCCCTCGACGCGGGCGCGGCGGAAGAAGGTGCCCTCGATCCACCGCTCCGAGGTGGCGACCGCCTGCGACAACTCCCGTACCACGTCGGTGAATCCACGGACCGTGGAGTCCACGGCCCGGCGCATCTCGCCGATCTCCCACGCGTCCTTGACCAGCCGCAGCCCGGACACCGCCGTCTCGAGGTCGGCGTCCCGGTCCTCGTCCGTGGTGAGTGCCGCTTCGATCTCGGGGGCATGGCCGCGCACGACACGCGTCGGTACGCCGGTGTCCTTGAGGTCCTCGACGATCGTGCGGATGTCACGGCACGGCAGGCCGAGCACCGACTCCGACTCGGCGAGGGAACGGCGGCGGCCCATCCACAGCTCGGCCGTCTTGCCCGTCCAGAACTCGTCGCTGTCCCGGGTGTCGCGGGGGAGCTGATAGCAGTGCGCGTCGTGGCCGCCGTCCGCGCGGGGCTCCAGAACCAGGGCACCGTCACGGGCTTGATCGCCCGTCAGATGGACGTAGCCCGAGTACGGGCGGAACGCGTAGGGGGTGTCGTTCGAGCGTGTCTTGAGACTTCCGGAGGGGATGACGAGCCGCTCGCCCGGGAAGAGGGCGGAGAGTGCGGCGCGTCGGCGGGCCGCGTACGGCGCCTGCTCGATGGGCCGCAGATCGCGCTGCTCGGTGTCGGCCCAGCCCGTCCGCATCAGCGCGGACAGCTCGTCGGAGACTCCTTGATACAGACCGTTCTTTCGGCCCTTTGCCACGTCAGGCACCTCTTCTGTGTGTTGTCGACTGCTCTTGGGCTGTTCCCAGCAAGAGAAGCATGTGACATAGTACTGATGTGAGCAAGGCATTTACCTGCGATGTTGTAGTCGTCGGGGCCGGAATGGTCGGCGCGGCCTGCGCCCTGTACGCGGCCCGGGCGGGCCTCGACGTCGCCCTGGTGGACCGCGGTCCGGTGGCCGGCGGGACGACCGGTGCGGGCGAGGGCAACCTGCTCGTCTCCGACAAGGAGCCCGGGCCCGAGCTCGACCTCGCCCTGCTGTCGGGGCGCCTGTGGGCCGACCTCGCGGAGGAGGGTCTCGGAGGGGCGATCGAATACGAGGCCAAGGGCGGTGTCGTCGTCGCCTCCACCCCCGAGGGCCTCGCCGCGCTGGAGAGCTTCGCGGCGGGCCAGCGCGCGGCCGGGGTCCTGACGTCATCGGTCGCCGCCGGCCAACTCCACGAACTGGAACCGCACTTGGCGCCCGGCCTCGCGGGCGCCGTGCACTATCCGCAGGACACCCAGGTGATGCCTGCCCTGGCCGCCGCCCATCTGGTGCGGGCGTCGGGGGCCCGGCTGCTGACCGGGCGGACCGTGACCGAGGTGCTGCGCACGGCGGACGGAGCGGTGCGCGGCGTGCGGACCGACCGGGGCGACCTCCATGCCCCGGCCGTCGTGAACGCGGCCGGTACGTGGGGCGCGGCGGTGGCCGGGCTGGCCGGTGTCTCACTCCCTGTCCTGCCCCGCCGCGGGTTCGTCCTCGTGACGGAGCCGCTGCCGAGGATGGTGCGGCACAAGGTGTACGCCGCGGACTACGTCGCCGACGTGGCCAGCGACTCGGCGGCGCTGCAGACGTCGCCCGTCGTGGAAGGGACGGCCGCGGGGCCGGTCCTGATCGGCGCGAGCCGGGAGCGGGTCGGCTTCGACCGCTCCTTCTCACTGCCGGTCGTCCGGGCGCTGGCCGCCGGGGCGACCCGGCTGTTCCCGTTCCTGTCGGAGGTGCGCGCCCTCCGTACCTACCTGGGCTTCCGCCCGTACATGCCGGACCACCTTCCCGCGATCGGCCCGGACCCCCGGGTGCCCGGTCTCTTCCACGCCTGCGGGCACGAGGGCGCGGGCATCGGGCTCGCCACCGGTACCGGGCAGCTGCTCGCGCAGGTCCTGGCCGGCAGGACCACCGACCTCGACCTCGCGCCGTTCCGGCCCGACCGCTTCGTCCAGGAGGCCGCGTGAACCCCCGGGAACTGGTCCGGGCCCAGCCGGGGCCCGCGTTCACCGTCACCCTCGACGACCGCGAGATCGAGGCGCTGCCCGGCCAGACCGTCGCCGCCGCGCTGTGGGCCGCCGGCGTCACGTCCTGGCGCGCCACCCGCGACGCGGGCCGCCCGCGCGGCGTCTTCTGCGGCATCGGCGTCTGCTTCGACTGCCTCGTCACCGTCAACGACCGCCCCAACCAACGGGCTTGCCTGGTCCCGGTGCGGCCGGGCGACGCGATCCGCACGCAGGAAGGCACGGGCCACCATGACTGACCGACCGCACCTCGCGGTGATCGGCGCGGGCCCGGCGGGGCTCGCCGCGTCCCTGGCGGCGGCCGCGCGCGGCATCCGCGTCACCCTGATCGACTCGGCGGCACAGGCGGGGGGTCAGTTCTACCGCCAGCCCGCGAGCGGGCTGGGGGCGCGCCGCCCGAAGGCGTTGCACCACCAGTGGCGGACGTGGGAGCGGCTGCGGGACGGGCTCGCCGCGGCGGACACGATCCACCAACTGACGGACCATCATGTCTGGTGTGTGGAACGGCGGTCCGAGGATTTTGCCGTGCACGCGCTGCTGGGCCCGGAGCAGGAGAAGCCCGCCACCGTCCACGCCGACGCCGTCCTCCTCGCCACCGGTGGCTACGAGAAGGTGCTGCCCTTCCCCGGCTGGACCCTCCCCGGTGTCGTCACCGCGGGTGGGGCCCAGGCCATGCTCAAGGGCGGGCTCGTCGTACCGGGGCGGACCGCCGTGGTGGCCGGGACCGGGCCGTTGCTGCTGCCCGTGGCGACCGGGCTGGCCGCGGCCGGCGTCGAGGTGGCCGCGCTCGTCGAGTCCGCCGACCCGAAGGCGTTCGCGCGGAAGGCGACAGCGCTGGCCGCCCAGCCCGGCAAGGTCGCCGAGGGCGCCCAGTACGCCGCCCAACTCCTGCGCCACCGCATCAGGTTCATCCCCCGGCACACCGTCGTCGAGGCGCACGGCGACGCACGGCTCGACGCCGTGACCGTCGCCGCGCTCGACACCGGCGGGCGCGTCCGGCCCGGCACCGCCCGGCGCATCCCCTGCGACACGCTCGCCGTTGGGCACGGCATGCTCCCGCACACCGATCTCGCCGAGTCGCTCGGCTGCCGCATCGACGGACTGAAGGTGTACGTCGACGACGAGCAGCGCACCGACGTGCCCGGCGTCTGGGCCGCCGGCGAGACCACCGGCATCGGCGGCTCCGCGCTGTCGCTCGCCGAGGGCCATATCGCCGGCAGCTCCATCGCCGCCCGGCTCACCGGCACGGAACCCGACGCGCGCGCATGGGCCGCGGTCGACAGGTCCCGCACGAGGACGCGGGAGTTCATCGCCGCACTCGACACCGTGTACGCGCCGCCCGCCCACTGGACGGACCAGGTCACCGACGACACCGTCGTGTGCCGCTGCGAGGAGGTCACCGGCGGCGAGATCCGCGCGGCCGTCGCCGAGCTCGGTGCGGGCGACGTGCGGACCGTGAAGCTGCTCACCCGCGCCGGGATGGGCTGGTGCCAGGGCCGGATGTGCGAGCCCGCGGTCGCGGGACTCACCGGGTGCGAACAGAAGGCGACGCGGCGGCTGCTGGCCCGCCCGGTGCCGCTCGGCGTCCTCGCGCAGGCCGGAGAGCCGTCCCCGGAGCCTTCGGGGGAGCCCGAAGCCGACTGACCTCCGCCGTGCGGCCGTAGCAGCGGTAGCCGCAACAGCCGTACGGCCTCTCGCCGACACCCCTTACCCACCAGTAAAATGTCACACCCTATTGAGATGGGATCTCTCTTATGACCGCCACCACCGACAACCGCCCCTGGCGCGGAGTCCTTGTCGCCACCGCGCTCCCGCTGAACGACGACCTCTCCGTCAACTACGACAAGTTCGCCGAACACTGCGCCTGGCTCGTCGAGAACGGCTGCGACGGCGTCGTACCCAACGGCTCGCTCGGTGAGTACCAGGTGCTCACGCCGGAGGAGCGCGCGAAGGTCGTGGAGACGGCCGTCGCCGCCATCGGCGGTTCGCGCGTGATGCCCGGTGTCGCCGCCTATGGCTCCGCCGAGGCCCGCCGCTGGGCCGAGCAGGCCAAGGACGCGGGCTGCGGGGCCGTGATGCTGCTGCCGCCGAACGCCTACCGTGCCGACGAGCGTTCCGTCCTCGCCCACTACGAGGAGGTCGCCAAGGCGGGCGTCCCGGTCGTCGCGTACAACAACCCGATCGACACCAAGGTCGACCTGGTGCCCGAACTCCTCGCCAAGCTGTACGAGGAGGGATACATCCACGCCGTCAAGGAGTTCTCCGGCGATGTCCGCCGGGCCTACCAGCTCGCCGAACTCGCCCCGGGACTGGACCTGTTGATCGGCGCCGACGACGTCCTGCTGGAGCTCGCCGTCGCGGGCGCCAAGGGCTGGGTCGCCGGATACCCGAACGCGCTGCCCGGCGCGAGCGTCGAGCTGTACCGCGCCGCCGTCGACGGCGACCTCGACACGGCGGGCAAGCTCTACCGTCAGCTGCACCCGCTGCTGCGCTGGGACTCCAAGGTCGAGTTCGTGCAGGCCATCAAGCTCTCCATGGACATCGTCGGCCGGCACGGCGGTCCGGTCCGCCCGCCGCGCGTCCCGCTGCTGCCCGCGCAGGAGGCGGCCGTCCGCGAAGCCACCGAGCGGGCCGTCGCCGCCGGTCTCGCCTGATCCCCACCGCTCTCGATCCATCAGGAGTGTCATGCGTAGCAAACTCGTCCTGCACGCCGTCGACTCGCACACCGAGGGCATGCCCACCCGGGTGATCACCGGCGGCATCGGCACGATCCCCGGCGCGACCATGAACGAGCGCCGACTGTACTTCCGTGAGCACCGCGACGACATCAAACAGCTCCTGATGAACGAGCCGCGCGGCCACGCGGCGATGAGCGGCGCCATCCTCCAGCCGCCCACCCGCCCCGACTGCGACTACGGCGTGATCTACATCGAGGTCTCGGGCTACCTCCCGATGTGCGGGCACGGCACCATCGGTGTCGCGACCGTGCTCGTGGAGACCGGCATGGTCGAGGTCGTCGAGCCGGTCACCACCATCCGGCTCGACACCCCGGCGGGCCTGGTCGTCGCCGAGGTCGCGGTCGAGGACGGCGCCGCCAAGGCGGTGACCCTGAAGAACGTGCCGTCCTTCTCCGTGGGCCTCGACCGCAAGGCCACGCTCGCCGACGGGCGGACGGTGACCTACGACCTCGCGTACGGCGGCAACTTCTACGCGATCCTGCCGCTGGAGCAGTTCGGGCTGCCCTTCGACCGCTCCCGCAAGGACGACATCCTCGCCGCCGGTCTGTCGCTGATGGACGCCATCAACGCCGACGACGAGCCCATCCACCCCGAGGACCCCTCGATCCGCGGCTGCCACCACGTCCACCTGTACGCGCCCGGCGCCACCGCCCGCTACTCGCGGCACGCGATGGCGATCCACCCCGGCTGGTTCGACCGCTCACCCTGCGGTACGGGCACCAGCGCGCGCATGGCCCAGCTGCACGCCCGCGGCGAACTCCCGCTGCACACCGAGTTCGTCAACGAGTCCTTCATCGGGACCCAGTTCACCGGACGGCTGCTCGGCACCACCGAGGTCGCCGGAATCCCCGCCGTGCTGCCCAGCTTCACCGGCCGCGCCTGGATCACCGGCACCGCCCAGTACCTGCTCGATCCGACCGACCCGTTCCCGGCCGGATTCGTCCTCTAGATCCGCGGGCCCCGGCCGACCCTCCCAGTCCCTACCATGACCCGCACTGTCACGATGCGCTCCGCCGCGTAGATACTGGTAGCACGTGATATTGCACATGGCCGGTACGAAGAGACGACGCATCGGCCCGTACGAGGAGACTCCCCATGGCCGCCCAGCGCAGCAGCGCACCCTCCGCCGCTCCCGCCCTGCCCACGCTGGGGGGAAAGAAGAGCAGCTACCGCGAGCGCGTCGCCGACGCGCTGCGGGCCGCGCTGATCGCGGGCGAGCTGCGCGCCGGCGAGGTCTACTCCGCGCCGACGCTCGCCGCCCGCTTCGGCGTCTCGGCGACGCCGGTGCGCGAGGCCATGCTCGACCTCGCCAAGGAGGGCCTGGTCGACACGGTGCCCAACAAGGGCTTCCGGGTCACCGCGGTCTCCGAGAAGCAACTCGACGAGTACACCCACATCCGTGCGCTCATCGAGATCCCCACCGTGGTGCAGCTGGCCACCACCGCGGACGCCGTCTCCCTGGAGGCGCTGCGCCCGGCCGCCCGGGAGATCGTGACCGCGGCGGCGGCCGGCGACCTCATCGCCTACGTCGAGGCCGACATCCGCTTCCACCTCGGCCTGCTCGCCCTCGCGGGCAACGCCCATCTCGTCGAGGTCGTCGGCGACCTGCGCAAGCGGTCCCGCCTCTACGGGCTCAACGCCCTGGTCGAGGCGGGCCGCTTGCAGTCCTCCGCGGAGGAGCACCTCGAACTCCTCGACGCGCTCCTGGCCCGTGACGAGGCCGCCGTACGCGAAGTGATGACCCGTCACCTCGGTCATGTCCGCGGTCTCTGGGCCGCTCGTTAGAGACCCCTGCGGCGCAGATCGCGGTGGGGGAGTCCTCCAGACGCTTGTCCCGTTACGCAAGCCGCTTGCAATTCTTGCGCTATTCTTGCGCGCATGACGCGACGACTTGCTCAGGTGGCCAAGAAGGTCGGAGTCAGCGAGGCCACGGTCAGCCGGGTGCTCAACGGCAAGCCCGGAGTCTCCGACGCCACCCGGCAGGCGGTGCTCTCCGCCCTCGACGTCCTCGGCTACGAGAGGCCCACGCAGCTGCGCGGTGAACGCGCGCGGCTCGTGGGCCTCGTGCTGCCCGAGCTGCAGAACCCGATCTTCCCGGCGTTCGCCGAGGTGATCGGCGGGGCGCTCGCGCAGCTCGGGCTCACCCCGGTCCTGTGCACACAGACCAAGGGCGGTGTCTCCGAGGCGGACTATGTGGACCTGTTGCTCCAGCAGCAGGTCTCCGGCGTGGTGTTCGCGGGCGGTCTGTACGCGCAGGCCGACGCGCCGCACGACCACTACCGGCGGCTCGCGGACCGCAACATTCCGGTGGTGCTGGTCAACGCGGCGATCGAGCACCTGGGCTTCCCCTGCGTCTCCTGCGACGACGCCGTGGCGGTCGAACAGGCCTGGCGCCACCTGACCTCGCTCGGCCACGAGCGCATCGGGCTCGTCCTCGGCCCGGGCGACCACATGCCGTCGCAGCGGAAGCTGGCGGCGGCGCGTGCACTGGCCTCGGCCGGCGGTGCCGAGCTGCCCGACGATCACGTGGCGCGCTCGATGTTCTCCCTGGAGGGCGGCCAGGCGGCCGCGACGCGGCTGCTGGAGCGGGGCGTCACGGGCATCATCTGTGCCAGCGACCCCTTGGCGCTCGGCGCGGTACGCGCGGCCCGGCGCAAGGGGCTCGTGGTGCCGGCCGAGGCGTCGGTCGTCGGCTACGACGACTCCGCCTTCATGAACTGCACCGAACCCCCGCTGACCACGGTCCGTCAGCCCATCGAGGCCATGGGGCGCGCCGCGGTGGAGTTGCTCAACGCGCAGATCGGCGGGAGCAGTGTCACCGCCGAAGAGCTGCTGTTCGAGCCGGAGTTGGTGGTGCGAGGGTCCACCGCGCAAGTTCCCCGCCACTGAGATCCGGTCGGCTGTCAAATAATTACAGATTCTGCGCGACATCTTGCGGACAGATGTCGGCGGTGCTTGAGTGTGCGGCGCCAGACACGGCGGCGTGCGCTCCCCGCGTGCTGCCGTGGGCCTTCCTCGCTCCTGCCCAAAGGGGTCCACCGATGAGAAGCACCGGGTTCCGCCGTACCTTCGTCATGCTCATGGCGTCCTCCCTCGCGCTCACCGCCTGCGGTTCGAGCGACGACACGGCCGACGGAAAGACCCGTATCACCGTCAACTGCATGCCGCCCAAGAGCGCCAAGGTCGACCGCTCGTTCTTCGAGGCCGACATCAAGGCGTTCGAGAAGGCCAACCCGGACATCGACGTCGTCGCGCACGACGCGTTCCCGTGTCAGGACCCCAAGACGTTCGACGCCAAGCTCGCCGGCGGCCAGATGGAGGACGTCTTCTACACGTACTTCACCGACGCGGGGCACGTCGTCGACGTCAACCAGGCCGCCGACATCACCCGTTACGTCAAGGACCTCAAGAGCTACGGCACCATCCAGCAGCAGCTGCGCGACATCTACACCGTCGACGGCAAGATCTACGGCGTCCCGCGCACCGGCTACTCGATGGGCCTGATCTACAACAAGAAGCTCTTCGAGCAGGCGGGTCTCGACCCCGACAAGCCCCCGGCGACCTGGGAGGACGTGCGCGCCGACGCCAAGAAGATCGCCGCTCTGGGCAACGGCACCGTCGGCTACGCCGACTACAGCGCCCAGAACCAGGGGGGTTGGCACTTCACGGCCGAGCTCTACTCGCAGGGCGGCAACGTCGTCAGCGAGGACGGCAAGAAGGCCACCGTCGACACCCCCGAGGGCAAAGCCGTCCTGCAGAACCTCAAGGACATGCGCTGGAGCGACAACTCCATGGGCAGCAAACAGCTCCTCGTCATCAACGACGTCCAGCAGATGATGGGCTCCGGCAAGCTCGGCATGTACCTCTCCGCGCCCGACAACATCCCGATCCTGGTCAAGGAGAAGGGCGGCAACTACAAGGACCTGGCACTCGCCCCGATGCCGGGCGGCAAGGGCACGCTCATCGGCGGCGACGGCTACATGTTCAACAAGAACGACACCCCGGCGCAGATCAAGGCCGGCCTGAAGTGGCTCGACCACATGTTCCTGACGCCCGGCAAGGGCTTCCTCGGCGACTACGCCCGTGCCAAGCAGCACGACGCGCCCGTGGGCCTGCCCGAGCCGCGCCTGTTCGCCGGCGCCGCCGACGCCAAGGACCAGCAGGTCAAGAAGGCCAACGCCAATGTGCCCGTCGAGAACTACCAGGCCTTCCTCGACGGCAACCAGAGCCTCCAGATGAAGATCGAGCCGCCGCAGGCCCAGCAGATCTACTCCGTCCTCGACAGCGCCGTCTCCGCGGTCCTCACCAAGAAGGACGCCGACATCGACCAGCTGCTGAAGGACGCCTCCGGCAAGATCGACTCGATCCTGGCCCGGGCCTGACACCGGGTATGAAGACCGCATCGAAGCCCGTAGCGCTCCCTCCGGCCGCCGTCGGCGCGCCGGAGGTGCCGCGGTCGGCCGGGCGCCGGACCGGGGGTCCGTGGCGCCGGCGCCTGGCCGACCAGTCCCGCGCCTACGCCTTCCTGATCGGCGGCCTGCTCTGCTTCGCGCTGTTCTCCTGGTACCCGGCGATCCGCGCGGTCGTGATCGCCTTCCAGAAGTACACGCCCGGCTCCGGCGCCGAGTGGGTCGGCACCGCCAACTTCACCCGCGTCTTCCACGACCCGGAGTTCACCGCCGCCTGGCGCAACACCCTCACCTTCACGCTCCTCGCGCTGCTCATCGGCTTCGCCGTCCCCTTCGTGATGGCACTGGTGCTCAATGAACTCCGGCACGCCAAAGCCTTCTTCAGGGTCGTGGTCTATCTGCCGGTGATGATCCCGCCGGTGGTCAGCGCCCTGCTGTGGAAGTGGTTCTACGACCCCGGAGCGGGCCTCGCCAACGAGGCGCTGCGCTACCTGCACCTGCCCACCTCGAACTGGTCCAACGGCGCCGACACCGCCCTCGTCTCGCTGGTCGTCGTCGCCACCTGGGCCAACCTCGGCGGCACCGTCCTCATCTACCTGGCCGCCCTGCAGAGCATCCCCGGCGAGCTGTACGAAGCGGCCGAACTGGACGGCGCGAACATCTGGCAGCGCATCCGCCATGTGACGATCCCGCAGACCCGGTTCATCATCCTCATGCTGATGCTCCTTCAGATCATCGCCACCATGCAGGTGTTCACGGAGCCCTTCGTGATCACGGGCGGCGGACCCGAGAACGCGACCGTGACGGTCCTGTACCTGATCTACAAGTACGCCTTCCTCTACAACGACTTCGGAGGGGCGTGCGCCTTGAGCGTCATGCTGCTCGTCCTGCTCAGCGCCTTCTCGGCGGTCTATCTGCGGCTGACCCGATCGGCAGGGGAGGACGTATGAGCACGCGCACCCTGGTCTCGCCGCTCACCCTCGCCCGCCCCCGAGGCAAGGCCCTCTACTGGACCGTCTTCACGGGTGTCGTCCTGCTCTTCGCGCTCGCCTTCCTCTTCCCCGTCTACTGGATGGTGACCGGCGCCATGAAGTCGCCGGACGAGGTCGCGCGCACACCCCCGACGCTCGTTCCCCAGCACTGGAGCCTCGGCGGCTACACCGACGCGTGGGACCTGATGGACCTGCCCACCCACTTGTGGAACACCGTGGTGCAGGCCACCGGCGCCTGGCTGCTGCAACTCGTGTTCTGCACGGCAGCCGCGTACGCCCTCTCCAAGCTGAAGCCCGCCTTCGGCAAGGTGATCCTCGGCGGCATCCTCGCCACACTGATGGTCCCGGCCCAGGCCCTGGTCGTACCCAAGTACCTGACCGTCGCCGATCTGCCGCTGATCCACACCAGTCTGCTCAACGACCCGCTCGGCATCTGGCTGCCCGCCGTGGCCAACGCCTTCAACCTCTATCTGCTCAAGCGGTTCTTCGACCAGATCCCCCGCGATGTCCTGGAGGCCGCCGAGATCGACGGCGCCGGACGGCTGCGCACCCTGTGGTCGATCGTGCTGCCGATGTCCCGGCCCGTCCTGGGAGTCGTGTCGATCTTCGCCCTGGTCGCCGTCTGGCAGGACTTCCTCTGGCCGCTGATGGTCTTCTCCGACACCGACAAGCAGCCCATCAGCGTGGCACTCGTCCAGCTGTCCCAGAACATCCCGCTGACCGTGCTCATCGCCGCGATGGTGATCGCGAGCATCCCCATGGTCGTGATGTTCCTGGTGTTCCAGCGGCACATCATCGCCGGGATCAGTACGGGCGGCACCAAGGGCTGACAGCACCCAGGGCTGACAGCGCGAAAGGGCTGACGGCACGCTCTCCAGTGAAAGGCAGGCACCGTGGGACAGCTTTCCCCTGCTCGCGTTCAGGACCAGTGGTGGCGCTCCGCCGTCATCTACCAGGTGTACGTCCGCAGCTTCGCGGACGGCGACGGCGACGGCACCGGCGACCTCGCGGGCGTCCGCGCCAGGCTCCCGTATCTCGCCGAACTCGGCGTGGACGCCCTGTGGTTCAACCCCTGGTACCTCTCACCCATGGCCGACGGCGGCTACGACGTCGCCGACTACCGCGCGATCGACCCGGCCTTCGGGACGCTCGCCGAGGCGGAGAAACTCATCGCCGAGGCACGGGAGCTGGGCATCCGCACCCTCGTCGACATCGTCCCGAACCACGTCTCCGACCAACACCCCTGGTTCCAGGCAGCCTTGGCCGGAGGCGCCGAGCGCGAGCTCTTCCACTTCCGTCCCGGACGCGGCGAACACGGCGAACTCCCGCCCAACGACTGGCCGTCCCAGTTCGCGGGCTCCGCCGAACCGGTCTGGACCCGGCTCCCCGACGGCGACTGGTACCTCCACCTCTTCACCCCCGAGCAGCCCGACCTCAACTGGGCGCACCCGGCGGTCAGGCAGGAACACGAGGACGTCCTGCGCTTCTGGTTCGAGCGGGGCGTCGCGGGCGTCCGCATCGACTCGGCCGCGCTGCTCGCCAAGGACCCGGACCTGCCGGAGTTCGCCGAGGGCCGCGACCCGCACCCGTATGTCGACCGCGACGAACTCCACGACATCTACCGCTCGTGGCGCGCGGTCGCCGACGCCTACGACGGCATCTTCGTCGGCGAGGTCTGGCTCCCGGACACCGAACGCTTCGCCCGCTATCTGCGCCCCGACGAACTGCACACCGCCTTCAACTTCTCCTTCCTGTCCTGCCCTTGGGACGCACGGCGACTGCGTACGTCGATCGACGAGACGCTCGCCGAGCACGCTCCGGTGGGTGCGCCCGCCACCTGGGTGCTGTGCAACCACGACGTGACCCGCACCGTCACCCGCTACGGCCGCGCGGACACCGGCTTCGACTTCGCCGCCAAGGCCTTCGGCACCCCGACCGACCTCGTCCTCGGTACCCGGCGGGCGCGCGCCGCCGCCCTGCTCTCGCTCGCGCTGCCCGGTTCCGTCTATGTCTATCAAGGCGAGGAACTCGGCCTGTCCGAGGTGGAGTTGCCACTCCGGAGCATCCAGGACCCGATGCACTTCCGCTCCGGCGGCACGGACCCGGGCCGCGACGGGTGCCGGGTCCCGCTGCCGTGGGCGACCGACGCTCCGTACGCCGGATTCGGCGGCGAGCCCTGGCTTCCCCAGCCCGCCGACTGGCCCGCGTACGCGGCCGACCGCCAGGCAGAGGACCCCGGCTCGATGCTCGGCCTCTACCGTGCGGCGCTCCGCATCCGCCGCACCGAACCGGGCTTCGGCGACGGTCCGCTCACCTGGCTGCCCGCACCGGACGGCGTCCTCGCCTTCAGCCGCACGGACGGTCTGCTCTGCGCCGTCAATCTCACCGACCGTCCGGCCGCACTCCCGGAACACACCCAACGTCTGCTCAGCAGTGGCCCGTTGGATGCCGACGGGCTGCTCCCGCAGGACACGGCGGTCTGGCTGCGCGCCTGAGACCGCCACACCGCAGCCGCTATCCCCGCACCCCCACCACGAAGGGATCAGCACATGCACAGCACCAGATCTGTCAGGCGCATGCCACTCACCGGGCCTACCCGGCCGTCCACCCGGCGCATACCACTCGCCTGCGCCGCCGCCGTCGCCCTCGCCGCCGGGATGCTCGGCGCCGCCCCCGCCCACTCCGCGGTGACGGCCGCGGGCGCCGACCTGCCCTTCACCTCGGTCGAGGCCGAGTCCGCCACCTCCACGGGCACGAAGATCGGCCCCGACTACACGCAGGGCACCCTCGCCTCGGAGGCCTCCGGGCGGCAGGCCGTACGGCTGACCGCCGGCCAGCGCGTCGAGTTCACCGTGCCGCGCGCGGCCAACGCGGTGAACGTGTCCTACAGCGTCCCCGACGGCCAGTCGGGCACCCTCGACGTCTACGTCAACGGCACCAGGCTCGCCAAGACGCTCGCCGTCACCTCCAAGTACTCGTATGTCGACACCTCCTGGATCGCCGGAGCCAAGACCCATCACCGCTTCGACAACGCCCGGCTGCTGCTCGGCCAGAGTGTGCAGGCGGGCGACAAGATCGCCTTCCAGGCCACCTCCACCCAAGTCACCGTCGATGTCGCCGACTTCGAGCAGGTCGCCGCTGCCGCCGCCCGGCCGGCAGGCTCGGTGTCCGTCACCGACAAGGGCGCCGACCCCAGCGGCCAGGGCGACTCCACGCAGGCCTTCCGTGACGCGATCTCCGCCGCGCAAGGGGGAGTGGTGTGGATCCCGCAGGGCGACTACCGCGTCACCTCCTCACTGAACGGCGTCCAGAACGTCACCCTCCAAGGCGCCGGCAGCTGGTACTCCGTCGTGCACACCTCGCGCTTCATCGACCAGACCAGCTCGTCCGGCGGCGTCCACCTCAAGGACTTCGCGGTCATCGGGGAGGTCACCGAGCGCGTCGACTCCAACCCGGACAACTTCGTCAACGGATCGCTGGGACCCGGCAGTTCGGTCTCCGGAATGTGGCTCCAGCACCTCAAGGTCGGACTGTGGCTAACCGGCAACAACGACAACCTCGTCGTCGAGAACAACCGCATCCTCGACACCACCGCCGACGGCCTCAACCTCAACGGCAACGCCCGCGGTGTCCGCGTCCGGAACAACTTCCTGCGCAACAACGGCGACGACGCGCTCGCCATGTGGTCTCTCTACTCGCCCGACACCAACAGCAGCTTCGAGAACAACACCATCACCCAGCCGAACCTCGCCAACGGCATCGCGATCTACGGCGGCACCGACATCGCGGTCAAGAACAACCTGGTCTCCGACACCAATGCCCTCGGCAGCGGCATCGCGATCTCCAACCAGAAGTTCCTCGACCCGTTCTCCCCTCTCGCCGGCACCATCACCGTCGACGGCAACACACTCGTCCGCACCGGTGCGATGAACCCCAACTGGAACCACCCGATGGGTGCGTTGCGCGTCGACTCATACGACAGCGCCATCAACGCCACGGTCAACATCACCAACACGACGATCACCAACAGCCCTTACAGCGCCTTCGAGTTCGTGTCCGGCGGCGGTCACGGCTACTCGACCGGCAACGTCACGGTGAGTGGCGCGAGCGTGCAGAACACCGGCACGGTCGTCGTCCAGGCCGAGGCGCAGGGCGCGGCCAAGTTCAGCAACGTCCAGGCCACCGGCGTCGGTTCGGCGGGCATTTACAACTGCCCCTACCCGTCCGGCTCGGGCACTTTCAACCTCACCGACGGCGGCGGCAACTCCGGCTGGAGCAGCACCTGGTCGGACTGCTCGACCTGGCCGCAGCCGGGCCAGGGCAACCCGCCCCCGGACCCGAACGCCAACCTGGCCAAGGGCCGCCCGGCCACCGCGACCGGCTCGCAGGACGTCTACACGCCCGGCAAGGCGGTCGACGGCGACGCGAACTCCTACTGGGAGTCCACCAACAATGCCTTCCCGCAGGCCATCACCATCGACCTCGGCTCGGCCCAGGCCGTCCGCAGGCTGGTGCTGAAGCTGCCGCCCTCCTCGGCCTGGGGTGCGCGCACGCAGACCCTGTCCGTGCTGGGCAGCACGGACGGCTCGGCGTACTCGACGGTGGTCGCCTCGGCGGGCTACCGCTTCGACCCGGCGACCGGCAACACCGTCACTGTGGCCCTGCCGAGCAGTACGAGCCTGCGCTATCTGAGGCTCAACGTCACCGCCAACACCGGCTGGCCCGCAGGCCAGTTCAGTGAGGTGGAGGCGTATCTGACTTCGTGAGCCTGTCCTGAACCGGGAGAGTCCCGCGCTTCGCCGCCTGGATCTGCTCGTACACGTGGGTCCGCAGCTCGGCGAAGCGCGGGGCCACCCGGGTGTGCAACTGATCCCGCTCGACGGGCAGATCTACCTTCAGCTGCTCCTGTACGACGGTCGGGGAGGCAGACAGGACCACAACCCGCTCGCCCAGGTAGACGGCCTCATCGATGTCATGTGTCACGAACAGGATCGTGATCCCGCGCTCCCGCCACAGCCCCCGTACAAGATCCTCCAGATCGGCGCGGGTCTGGGCGTCGACCGCCGCGAACGGCTCGTCCATCAGCAGGACATCGGGCTCGTACGCCAGCGCGCGGGCGATCGCGACCCGCTGCTGCATACCGCCGGACAGCTGCCACGGATACGCCCCGGCGGCATCCGTGAGCCCGACCGACTCCAGCGCGTCCGCGACCAGCTCGTGCCGCCGCGTCTTACTCAAGTCCTTCTGTTTCAGCGGTAGTTCGACGTTCTCGCCGACCCGCATCCAGGGGAAGAGGCTGCGCCCGTACTCCTGGAACACGAACGCCATGCCGGGCGGCGGGCCGCTCACCTTGCGCCCCGCAAGCAGTACTTCGCCGGCCGTCGGTGTGAGCAGTCCGCCCATGCACTTCAGCAGGGTTGTCTTGCCGCAGCCCGACGGGCCGACGAGACAGACGAGTTCGCCGGCGTCGACGGTGAAGGTGAGGTCCCGCACCGCCTCCACGCGGCGTCCGGAACCCTCGTAGACCTTGTTCAGGCCGCGTACGTCGAGCATGGACCGCCCTTTCACGATGTTCACGGGGACCGGCGGGAAGCGGCGCGCAGGCCGTGGTACCAGCCGAGCACCCGCCGCTCGACCACCTGGAAGACGACGGAGAGCAGGAATCCCAGCAGCCCGAGGACGAGGATGCCAGTCCACATGTCGGGGATCGCGAAACTGCGCTGGAACTGGACGATGGTGAAGCCCAGTCCGTCGCTGGCCGCGAACATCTCGCTGATGACCATCAGGATGATCCCGATGGACAGCGCCTGGCGCAGTCCCGCGAAGATCTGCGGGCTCGCCGAGCGCAGCACCAGGCTCCGCAGCCGGGCGACGCCCGTGATGCCATAGGACAGGGCCGTCTCCTTCATGACCGGGTCGACCGCGCGCACGCCCTCGACCGTGTTCAGGAGGACGGGCCAGACGCAGCCGCTCGCGATGACCACGATCTTCATCGTGTCGCCGATGCCCGCGAACAGCATGATGACCGGGACCAGCACCGGCGGCGGCACGGCCCGCAGGAACTCGAGGACCGGCTCGCACACCGCCCGCACGCGCCGGTACGAGCCGATCACCGTGCCGAGCGCGACCCCGGCGACGGCCGCCGAGGCGTAACCGGCCGACAGGCGCAGGACGCTGGGTAGGACGTCCGTCTTCAGCCGGTCGGCGGTCCACACATCCGGGAAGGTCTTGAGGATCGTCCGCAGCGGCGGCCAGAACGGATTGGTGCTGCCGTCCGACGCCAGCCACCACACGGTGAGCAGCACGGCCGGCAGCGCGACCACGAACAGCAGCCGGATCAGAACCCGTCTCACACCGCCACCTCCCCGCGCACCGACTGGTGCCAGGCCAGCGCCCGCCGCTCCACCGTACGCGCGCCCACGTTGATGAGCAGCCCCAGCAGACCGGTCACCACGATCAGGGCGTACATCTCGGGCACGGCCTGTGACGTCTGCGCGATGGCGATGGTCTTGCCCAACCCTGGTGCCCCGATGACCAGTTCGGCGGTGATGGCGAGGATCAGCGCGACGGACGCGGCCAGCCGCACCCCCGTCATGACGTACGGCAGCGCGGTCGGCCACAGCACGTGCCGGACCCGCGCCCAGGTGCCGAGGCCGTACGACCGTGCCGTCTCCTCGGCGACCGGGTCGACGTCCTGGACGCCGTACAGGACCTGGATCAGGATCTGCCAGAAGGAGGCGTACACGACGAGGAGGAGGACCGAGCGGAGTTCGGTGCCGTACAGCAGGACCGCCAGTGGGATCAGGGCGACCGACGGGATCGGGCGCAGGAACTCGATGGTCGAAGCCGTCGCCTCGCGCAGATACGGGACGACGGAGACCAGTACGCCCACGACGATGCCCGCGCCGACGGCGATCGCCAGGCCCAGGGCCCAGCCGGTGAGCGTGTCGCCGAGCGCCGACCAGAACGCGCCGTCCGTGATCTCGTCCCAGAACGCGGACGCGATACGGCTGGTCGGCGGGAAGTACGCCTCCTTGACGATGCCGACGCGCGGCACGACCTCGCCGAGGGCGAGGAAGGCCGCGAGTCCGGCCGCACCGAGTGCGGTGTTCAGTCCTTTCACGGGAGCAGCTTGTCCAGGTCGGGGGCCGTCTTGAAGAGGCCGTCCGTCTCGCTCAGCTTCTCCAGCGCCTCGATCGAGGAACGGTTCGCCTCGGCCGGCCACTTGGGCAGGATCACCTTGGCCAGCACCGTCGCTGGGACCTGGGTGTAGGTGGCGACGATCTGGCGGACCTCGTCCGGGTGGGCGTCGGCGTAGGCAAGGGACTCGGCGGTGGCCTCCTGGAACTTCTTCACCACGTCCGGGTTCTTCGACGCGTACGACGTCGACGTGAAGTACATGGCGACGGTGAGGTCCGGCGCGGCGTCGACCAGCGGCCAGGCGATCTGGGTGGCCCCCTGGCCCAGCATGGTGGTGAGCGCGGGTTCGACGGCCATGGCGGCGTCGATCTGGCCCTTGTCGAGTGCGGCGGGCATCTGGTCGAAGGCGAGCTCGACGAACTTCACCTTGTCCGGGTCGCCGCCCGCCTTGCGCACCGACTCGCGCACCGCGGTCTCGTTGATGTTCTTGAGCGTGTTGACCGCGACTTTCTTGCCCTCCAGGTCCTTCGCGGACTTGAGGCTGCTGCCCTTCTTGACCACGACGGCCCCGAAGTCCTTGCCCGAGACGCCGGTTGAGGCGACGCCGTTGGCGATGGCCTTCACCTGCACGTTCTGGGACTGGGCGAGCATCAGCGAGGTCACGTTGGAGAAGCCGAACTGGAACTGGCCGCTGACCACGCCCGGCACGATGGCCGCGCCGCCGTTCGCGGTCGTCATGGACAGCTTCAGGCCGCGCTTGCTGTAGAAGCCCTCTTTCTGGCCGAGATAGAGGGGGGCGACATCGACGATGGGGATGACCCCCACCTTGACAGTGGTGGTACCGCCGGACGACGAGTTCTTGTCCGAGGCGCCACCGCCGTCGGACGAACCGCAGGCCGAAGTGGCGACCAGGAAGGCTCCGACCGCGAGACCGGCGAGCAGACGACGCATGGCTCCTCCTGTGCAGACGACAGTGTTCCGACAGGCTGTGCGCACAGCGCACAATGGTGCTCAGCGGAAGGTAGAACCCCCGTACGGCGGGGGTCAATGCCTTTGGCTAACAATATTGTTGACAGTTATCGAAACGCGTTCTTGACGTGCGCCGAGAGCGAGTTGTGTCCATCGGGAGCTCATCGGGAGGCGACGATGCCCGCGGCAGTCCGCGCGCCCCACTTCGTCCGGTCCTTCGAACGCGGCCTCGCCGTCATCCGCGCGTTCGACGCCGACCACCCGGAACTGACGCTCAGTGAGGTTGCGCGCGCCTGCGACCTGACCCGCGCGGCGGCCCGCCGTTTCCTGCTGACGCTGGCCGACCTCGGATACGTCCGCACGGACGGCCGGATGTTCCGGCTCACCCCACGCGTGCTGGAGCTCGGCTACGCCTATCTCTCGGGCTTCACGCTGCCGGACATCGCCCGACCGCACCTGGAGCAACTCGCCGACCAGGTCCAGGAGTCGTCGTCGCTGTGCGTCCTCGACGGCGACGACGTCGTGTACGTGGCCCGCGTGCCCACCCGCCGCATCATGACCGTGACGATCACCGTGGGCACCCGCTTTCCGGCCCATGTGACCTCCGTGGGCCGGGTGATTCTCGCCCATCTGTCGGACGAGGAGACCGACGCCCGGCTCGCCCGCGCCGAGCTGCGGCCCCTCACCGACCGCACGATCGTCTCGGTGGACGCGCTGCGGGCCGAACTCCGGCGGGTATGGCGCCAGGGGTACGCCATCGTCGACCAGGAACTGGAGGAGGGGCTGCGCTCGGTCGCCGCCCCGGTGCGGGACCGGGACGGCGAGGTGGTGGCGGCGGTGAACATTCCGGTGCACGCGAGCCGCAACTCCCTGGACTCCGTACGCCGCGATCTGCTGCCCCACCTGCTGGCGACCGTGGCCCGCGTCGAGGCGGACCTTCAGGACCTCAGGCTCACAGGTCCAGCACGAGCCGCTTCCCGAGACAGCGGGAGACACAGATGAGCATGGTCTCGCCCGCCTCCCGCTCCTCCTCCGTGAGCACCGAGTCCCGGTGGTCCGGGGTCCCTTCGAGCACGTCGGTCTCGCAGGTCCCGCAGGTGCCCTCGGTGCAGGAGAAGAGCACCTCGACACCGGCGGCCCGGACGGTGTCGAGGACAGAGGCGTCCGACGGAACGGTCAGCGTCCGCCCCGAGCGTTCCAGGACCACCTCGAACTCGGTGTTCCCGCCCGTGTCTTGAGCCTTCGGCTGGAAACGTTCGACGTGCAGCACTCCGGCGGGGCAGCGTTCCTCCACCGCGTCGAGGAGCGGCCCGGGGCCGCAGCAGTAGACGAGGGTGCCCTCGGGGACCCCGTCGAGTACGGAAGCGAGGTCCAGCAGCCCCGTCTCGTCCTGTGGAGCGATCCGCACCCTGTCCCCGTACCGGCCCAACTCCTCGGTGAACGCCATGGATTCACGCGTCCGCCCGCCGTAGAGCAGCGTCCACTCGGCGCCCGCCTCCTCCGCGGCGGCCAGCATCGGCAGGATCGGGGTGATGCCGATACCGCCCGCGACGAACCGGTACCGCGGGGCGGGCTTGAGGGCGAAGTGGTTGCGCGGACCACGGACGCGCACTTTGTCGCCCTGACCCAACTGCCCATGGACGTAAGCCGATCCACCGCGCCCGTCGGGCTCCCGGAGCACCGCGACGCGCCACGCCAGACGGTCCGCCGGATCACCGCACAGCGAGTACTGCCGCTCCAGGTCCGGCCCGAGGACGACGTCGATGTGGGCGCCCGCTTCCCAGGAGGGGAGTTCCTCGCCCAGCGGGTGGCGCAGGGTGAGCGCGAGCACGCCGTCGGCCACGGACTCCCGTCGCTCGACGACGAGTTCGGCTTCGTACAAGGTCATGACCCGTTTCCTCGTGGTGCGTGGCCGTCGGGGTGGGCGAGCATCCACTCCCACATCTCGATCGGGTCCTGGGCGGTGTGCTCGGCGCCGCAGTGGCAGGTGCCGTGCAGGACGTCCGTGCCGGGGAGCCAGTCGACGCGGTAGATCTCGCCGGTGGGACCGGTCACTGGACCTTCTCCATCGGCTTGTCGCCCTCCTCGACCAGACGGGCGAGGATACGGCGGGCGGCGAGACCACCGGTGTCGATGTTGATGCTCAGCTCCTGGTACCCGGCCCGCTCCGAACCGAGCGTCTTCTGCAGCAGGTTGAGCGCGTCCACGTCCTGCATCACGACCGTGTGGTTGAAGTCCCGCAGGAACGTGGTGACTTCGTCGTCGTCGCGGGCGAAGTCCCGGGAGACCGCCCAGAAGTCGTACACCTTGCCGTCGGCGGACGGCGTGATGGCGTACGTGATCTCGGTGTGGAAGGCGTTCGGGTCGCTGCCGTCCGCCTCGGGCAGCACGCCGACCGGCGCGATACGGCTGTGCAGCAGGTAGAGGCACGGCGCGTGGTACTCGATGTCCTGCCAGCGCGTGATGCGGCCCTCGATGCCGGTCGAGCGGGCGTAGAACGGCGGACACTCGGCGTCGGCCATGTGCCGGCTGACCCGCACGATCCCCGCGCCCTCGTCGACCTCGGTGGAGATCGGCGTCTCGGCGACCTCGGGAGTGCCGATGTAGCCGCCGTGCAGATAGGTCTCGTGGGAGAGGTCGAGGAGGTTGTCGACGAGCAGCCCGTAGTCGGCGTCGATGGGCTCCATGCCGCAGACCGTGGTCCAGTCCGGGGAGTCCATGTGCCGGGCGCGCGGGATGGTGAGCGGGTCGGCGAGCGCCGGGTCGCCTATCCACACCCAGACGAACGAGTCCTGCTCGACGACCGGGTACGAGGCGACCCGGGCCGTGCGCGGAATGCGTTTCTGCCCGGGCACGTACACACAGGCACCCGTCGTGTCATACGTGAACCCGTGGTACCCGCACACGATCCTGTCGCCGTCGAGCCGACTCTCCGAGAGCGGGAAACGGCGGTGCACACAACGGTCGGACAGCGCGACGGCCGTCCCGTCCTCCTCGGCGCGATAGAAGACGAGCGGCTCACCGAGAATCGTCCGGCCGAGCAGCTCGCGGCCCACCTCGTGCGTGTAGGCGGCGACGTACCACTGGTTCCTGGCGAAGGCGGTCGTGTGAGGCATGGGGGTTCCGTCCCTGTCGGCGGGGCGTCGTCGCCCCGCGTGCCGTGGTTGGAATCAGGGTCGTGACGCTTGCATCGGCTTGACAAGGCGGCTTCTGCCAGGCGGAAGAGCTTCTGTAAAGAGGCTGGTCAGAGCCCTGTTCTGTCAGCCCCTAGTCGCCAGAGTGAAGTGCCGCGTGGTGTGGCCATTCGGTTCGCGCTCGGAGGAGCCGGAGGCGGCGACGACGAGTGTGACTACTCACAGCGTGGCGTTAATCGCCCAATAATGTCCAATTACTTTCAATTGTGATACTCCTCTGTCTGTGGATGCTCGGTACAGCGGCAAGATTCAGCATCACTGCAGGTCAACTACTGTTCGTTTTGGAGTCTGGGGCCTCGGGGCGAATCCGGGTCGAATCCGCACCCTTTCAGGCTGTTGAGCGTGTTGCCGCTGGTCAGGGTGGTGTGAGGTCGCGTGCTGGTTCGCCTTGCGGATGGGAGCGGCGCGGGGAGCAGTTGGACCGGTGAGCCGCTGAAGAGGCACTGAGTGGCGGTGGTCGGCTGCCAGGGGCGGGGGCTGGCCAGCGGATTCTTCGCTGCTGGTGGCGTTCGCCTTTCGTGATCATGTCCTGCGGAAATGTCTTCAGGCGGGACGGCTGATGCGTGACGGCCCGGGATTGATGGTTCCTGGCCGAAACCGACCTGCTGAGCGTTTCAGGGGCCGTCCAGGAGCCGCGGGGTGGTCGGGTCATGTGGCAGGGGCCCCGCCGCCTCGCGCGGCAGCCGGCGCTCTCGCAACATCCGGTACACCACCGGAACTGCCATTCCTCGGCGCCGTCATCAGCACAGCCTCGGTCGGGCTCGCCGTCACCAACGCCGAACTGGAAAATCTTGGTACCTCGACGAGTTCATGGGGCCGCGAGGCCCCTTGTGTGGCGCTCATGTAAGTCCTGCTCTCGGCTGGGCAGTTGGGGGGGTGCTTCTATCTGTTCGGTCAAGGTGTGCGGGCTCGGTCAGGCCGTTTGTTCGTGCCTGGGCTGGTAGAGGGTGCGGTGTTTGAGCATGGTGTGCAGGACGTCGACGCGGCGGCGGGTGAGGCAGATGAGGGCTGCGTTGTGGCGCTTGTTTTCCGCCCGTTTCCTGTCGTAGTAGGTCCGAGATTCGGGGCTGTTCAGCGAGGCGAACGAGGCCAGGAACAGGGCCCGTTTGAGCGTCTTGTTGCCGCCGCGGGGCGGTCCTTCGCCCCGGATGGAGGTGCCCGAACGACGGGTGGTGGGGGTCAGTCCCGCCTAGGAGGCCAGGTGGGCGGCGGTGGGGAAGGCGCTGGCGTCGCCGACCCCGGCCAGGATGCGGGCTCCGGTCCTGACCGCGACCCCGGGCATGGAGGTCAGGACCTTCGCGAGAGGGTGGGCCTGCAGCAGGGCCGCCATGCGGGTCTCCAGGATCTCGCGACGCTTGAGGAGCACGGCGAGCGACTCGGCCAGACCGGAGATGATCTCGCCGGCCGAGCCGGTGCCGGGGACCTGGACGGTCTGCTCGGTCAGGGCCGCGTGGATCTGTCCGGCCAGCTCCCGCGGGGTCCGCATCCGCGGGGCAGCATCGGTCATGACCTGGATGAGCTCCTCGGCGGGGGCCTGGGCCAGTGCGGCCGGGGAGCCGAAGGTCTGCAGCAGGGCCAGGACCGCCGGGTGGCGCAGCCGCGGTCCTACGATGCGTTCCAGGGCCGGATGGATCGAGGTGAGCAGTCCGCGCAGCCGGTTGGAGGTGCGGGTGGCGTCCTGGGCGAGGTCGTCGTCGTAGCCCAGAACCATGGTCAGTTCGGCCCGCACGCTCTCGTCGGCTTCGATGGAGTGCAGCAGGTGGGGCATGGTGCGGGCGGCATCGGCGATGACGTAGGCATCGCGGGCGTCGGTCTTGCCCGTGCCGGGGTGCAGATCGGCCAGCCGGCGCATCGACAGCCCCGGGAGATAGGCGACGTCGCATCCACTGGCGCGGGCGACGGTCACCGCCAGGGTGCCGATGGAGGCCGGCTGGTCGACCACGACCAGCACTTTCCCCTTGCGGTTGAGGCGGGCGAACAGCTCCCGCAGCTGAGGCTCGCCGTTGGGCAGCGGCTTGTCGAAGGTCGTACGGCCATCACGCAGCAGGGCCGTGCCGTGGTGGGTGGACTTGCCCACGTCCAGGGCACAGAACACATCGATCGACGTGAAGTTGTTGCTGGTCACCGGGCTTTCCCTCCCCGGAGTCGCCACCGGTGGCCCGCCCGGGCACCGGAGATCGGCAGCCACATTACGCAGCCCTGCCTGTCGGCGGACACGCTTCCATCAGCGACCATCCGATGCCGCCAGGACCGGCGACAGCACCCCCCGGATCATCAAGGACAGGGGCAACGAGCCATACCGGCCCCGGAGGCCACGAACCCGAACCGGGCTCTACAACGAAGGTAATGGGCATCTGTCGGCGGCCAGGAGAAATGGCTCTGATCAACTTTTCGGGATGACCGAGCGTGACTGACCTGCCAACTCCCTTGTTGTCCAGTCGTGTTGGGAGATCGAATAGTTGACGTGCTGCTGCCGCACTTGGCGGGCGTCGCGATAGAGGACATACGAGCCGAGGACGGAAGCTTCCTCATCAGCGCCTCGGCCGTTCACGGTGCAGGCCGGTGCCCCAGCTGCGGCACGAACTCGCAGCGCATCCACGATCGATACCGTCGGCGGCTTGCCGACGTCGCGATCGGCGGGCGGCCCACGACGATACATCTGACGGTCCGGCGATTCCGGTGCGAATTGCCTTCCTGCCCACGCAGGACCTTCGTGGAACAGGTCGACGGGCTCACCTTCCGACACGAGCGCCGCAGCCAGTTGCAGCAAGACATGCTCACCGCGATCGGACGCTTCCTCGCCGGACGGGCCGGCGCTCGGCTCGCGGCCATGCTCCACTGCACCGTCAGCCCGAACAGCATGCTCGACCGCGTGCGGCGGCTGCCCGCCGAGCCGCCGCAACGAAGTCCCGCGTGCTGGGCGTGGACGACTTCGCCCTCAAGCGCGGTCATGTCTACGGCACCGTCTTGATCGACATCGAGAACGGTCGCGTCGTCGACGTGTTGCCGGACCGCACCGCCGAGACCTTCACCGCCTGGCTCGAGCAGCACCCCGGCGCGGAGATCGTATGCCGTGACCGCGCAAGTGCGTATGCCGAGGCCATCCGGACGGCCGCTCCAGACGCGGTCCAGATCGCCGACAGGTTCCATCTCTGGCAGAACCTCTGCAAGGCGGACGAGAAGTGCGTCATCGCCCACCGCGGCTGCCTCGCCTCCCTCGAAGACGACCAGGACGAGCCGGCCGAACTGCCCGCCGAGCCACCGGTGATCGAGGGCAAGCGGGTCACGAACACCCGCCGGAACTTCGCGGCGGTGCACGAGATGACCTCTTGATACGCCCGAGCCGTCCGAGCTCCCGCGCAGACCGAGGCCCGTGGGGCGCGCTGGTGTCACGAACGGCTAGTGAGGTGGAGGCACATCCGCAAGACGGTTGATGCCTGGGATTAGGTCGCTCGCGTGGCCCGCATGTGCTCGTGACCAGCGCAAACACCTGAACATCGGGGAGGGACAACCTTGATCTACTGCGGAATCGACTGGGCGGAACGAACCCACGACGTCGCCCTGGTGAACGATGCCGGGGCGCTGGTGGCCAAGCGGCACATCACCGACGACGCGGCCGGCTACAAACTGCTGCTGGAACTGCTCGCGGAATACGGCGACACCGAGGAGAACCCGATCCCGGTGGCGATCGAGACCTCCCGTGGCCTGCTGGTTGCCGTGCTGCAGACCGGGAAACGGAAGGTGTTCGCGATCAACCCGCTGGCCGCCGCCCGCTACCGCGACCGGCACTCCGTCTCCCGCAAGAAGTCCGACCCCGGCGACGCACTCGTGCTCGCGAACATCCTGCGCACCGACATGCACGCCCACCGGCCGCTGCCGGGCGACTCCGACCTCGGCCGCGCCATCGCCGTCCTCGCCCGCGCCCAGCAGGACGCGCTGTGGAACCGGCAACAGATCGCCAACCAGCTCCGCTCCCTGCTACGCGAGTACTACCCCGCCGCCCTGGAAGCCTTCGCCACCTGGACCAACGGCCTGTGCCGCCCCGAAGCCCGCGAACTCCTCAAGGCCGCACCGACTCCCTCCCGGGCCGCGCGGCTGACCCGCACCCAGCTCCGGGCCGCCCTTAAACGAGCAGGCCGCAAGCGCGGCATCGAGGCGGAGGCCGACCGCGTCCGCGAGGTCTTCCGCGCCGAGTGGGCCCACCAGCCGCCGCTGGTCGAGAACGCGCTCGGCAAGCAGATGCTCGCCCTCCTTATCCAGCTGGAAGCCGCCTGCACCGCAGCCGCCCAGCTCGCCGAGGCGGTGGAAGAGGCATTCCCTCAGCACCCGGACGCTGAGATCCTGCTGAGCTTCCCCGGGCTCGGCATCCAGCTCGCCGCCCGGATCCTGGCTGAGATCGGGGACGACCACAGCCGCTTCGCCGACGCCCGCGGACTGAAGGCATACGCCGGCTCCTCGCCCATCACCAGGGCCTCCGGCAAGAAGTCGTCCATCACACGGCGGTGGGTGAAGAACGACCGGCTCAATCACGCGGCTACCTCTGGGCCTTCGCCTCACTCCGAGGGTCCGTCGGAGCCAACGCCCACTACCGGCGACGACGCGAGCACGGCGACTGGCACGCAGCCGCCCAGCGCAACCTCTTCAACCGCATGATCGGCCAGCTCTACCACTGCCTACAACACCGCCAGCTGTTCGACGAACACACCGCGTTCCCCACCGAACTCGCCGCCGCAGCTTGACTCATTGGCATCGTGAGGTGTCTTCCTTCATGCCCCGACACCGGCCAACTCACCCGATCCAGCACCTTGTTCGAACCGGACCGAGCACACGAACGGATAGAGAACGGCCAGTCAGGGGCACTACCTACGGCACGGTGCTCACTCCTGTTCCGTGCGGATCACAGTCATGCGATGGGCGGAGTCGACGGGGTGGTGAGGCGTACTGAACGAGATGATCTTTAGTGGTCCGCCCTCCTGCGGGCCGCGCAGGCCGTGCTCGTAGACCGCCGGGATGAACACAGACTGCCCCGCACGCAACAGGTGGTCCACGCCGTCTATGTGCACCGAACCAGCCCCCGACAGCACGTACAGCAGATGGTCGCCCTCGTGGATGTGGGGCGGAAACGCGCTTCCCGGTTGCAGTACGAGTTGGTCGACGCCCATGGTGACGCCAAGGGACGAGACCGCGCGGGCTCCGCTGGCGCCCTCTATGCCAGTGACGTCGACACCGAGGTCGTCGATCACCTGATGTTGCTGCGCGGCCGCGAGATCGACCAAGTGCTGTGCGACGTCGAACAGATTGCCCATGTCAGCTCTTCTCTCATGATGTGTATTGACTGTGCGGTGTTGCGCTGCGAGTGGTGGTTCAAAGTGATGGGGCGAGGTTCAGGACCCGCTCGGTGAGCGAGCCAAGGACCGCTTCGGCAAAGTCGGCTGGCACCACACCTTCCTGCCACAGCAGGTGGAGGCTGATCTGGTCGGGGAACCGGTCGACCTTCAGGACGAAGGGCCGGCCGCGTCGCTTCAGACCCTCGGTACGGATGCGATCGTCTGCGGGCGGCCGCGCCGGAAGGGGCCCGAGCAGTGCCGGCGGTCCTCCGCCGTCCCGCGTGGCGCTGAGATCCTGGTAGTTCAGCCAGGCGCCGGTCAGCACGGAAGCCTGCGTGCCGGCGTAGATTTCCTGCTTGAGCTCCTCCACACGCAGCCGGTCCACGTTCGCGGCTATCGCCCCGCGCAGTTGTATCGGGTACAGGGCGCGCGCGGCGTCGGCCAGGTTCACCCGAGGCGTCCGCTCGACAGTCATAGGTCCGCGCAGGAAAAGAGTGCTGACTGACCGCCGGTGGGCGGGGCTCAGCCGGTTGGTGAAGTGCGCCTGCAGGCCCACTCGGACGGCACCGGCCACGTCGCACAGGGCATGGCCCAGGGCGGTGAGGAAGAGCGTGGAGACAGGCACACGCAAAGCCGCGGAGCCCCGGTCGGCGGCCTGCAAGAGCCGGGTCGAGCCCATGACGCAGGACCGGTACGTCGGTGGCGGATCCCCGGCTCGGGCCGGGGTACCCACGTGGGGTACATCAGCGGCCCGCAGGCCGGACAGCTGATCGCGCCAAACGGCGAGGGCCCGCTCCAGGTGGGCGTGTCCCGCCGAGGACCGTTCCCACCGGGCAACCTCCCTTGGCTGCATGGGTAGTTCGGTCGCTCCGAAAGCCTCCTCCGGGGCGTGCCCGCGCCGGGCGGCGGTCAGGAACCGGGCGAGGTCGTTCCGTAGTATCTCAATGCCCCAGCCGTCGACGGCGGCATGGTCGGCGACGACACCGATTTCGGTGACGGCACCCCGGTCCTCCGCGACAAGCACTTTCAGAGGCCACTGCCGCTCGAGGTCGAAGTCAGTGCGGCGCAGCGAGCGGAACCTCTGAGCGCCTTCGTCGGCCGGGTGGAACTCGAGCAGCGGTTCCAGGTCGGCCGGTGACGTCGGCGCGGGCGCCACCCACTGCACGTCTCGTGGTCCGTCACCGGGGACGAGGAGGGTGCGCAGTGCCTCATGCCGGGTGATGAGTGCGCGAACCGCCGCACGCACCTGGTCGCGGGTGCTGCCCGTGGCGGCCACGCCGGTGACCAGGTTGTAGACATGGGAGTCCGTCCGGTGCAGGGAGGGCGGCTGATCAACCCGCCAGCCCACCTGCCAGTCCAACTGGGGCCAGTTGACGGGCTCTTCGCGCCAGCCGTGTCCAGGGCCGGTCACCGGCACCCCCTGGCATGAGCCTGGTACAGCTGCGCTTGTTGCGCCTGAGCGGCCGTCAGCTCATGGTGCTTGTCGATCTGTTCGAAGGGCTCGGCCAGAGCGGTGAAGGAAAGGAGATTCCGCCCCGTCACGGAGAACGCGATGACATCGGGTAATGATCGAGTAAATAACTCCTGCAATACAACCGTCTTTGGGTTTCCGCCACACACATTCATAATATGGACGGGGCATCCTTTCTGCATCAACGGCCGCTCTCCGAAGCCACCCTGAGATAATCGGCGACCAATGGCATGGAAAATCGATGGGAATACCGAACTGGCTGCTGCATGACAATCATCAAGTGCACATCAACGTCGGGATTTTACTGAGTAGCGTCGTTCATATTCTCCAGCCCAGGGTCGTGAGCGCCGGGACAGCCGTGCGGCGCACCGTTGAAGGGCGGGGTGAATGACGTGGAGACGGCCGGGACCCAGGCAGACGTGGACAGCCCGCGCGGACGGCACAGATTAAGAAGAGGGGAACAGTGCGGAGAAACGCCGGAGGAACGTCCGAAGCGCTCGGGGGGCCACCACACCAGCACTGCGAGGTGGAATGCGCAACTTAAATGTAGAGGGGACAAAGCCCCGCGTCGCATCGAGCGAAGTCGACGTACACGCGCCTCACGAGGAACTTCCTGACGCCCGTCACGATCATGACGCGACAATACCGCGACATTAGGCAACCGGTCAACCATGTATCACTCCGTCATATCTGGTGGAGCACTGCACCAGAAGCCATTCCCTGATCTGTCATCAAGCCGAGTACAACTGGGTTTGATCCGCTTTGACGGACATCGCCGACAGCCACGCGGTGACGACGGCCGCGTCACGCCCGTCGAGCTGAACGAGAACCGTGAAACGAGTCGGGTCTGTCCAGCGAACGGCTCTGTCCCGTAATCGGTGGTAGCGCTGTGTAGTGAGTCCGGCGTCGACGGCGGCGCGGTCGAGTTCGAGGCCGTTAGCGAAGGAGTGCAGCCAGGTTCTCGGGGTTGGAGAGCGGGAGGTGGGCGAAGTGTTTCGGGGTGGTGACTGGCTTGTCGCCCGCCGCGCGGCCCTGGGTGATGTAGCGGTAGAACAGGTTGAGGCTCCTGGTGTAGCCCAACTCCTTGACCTCTCTGAAGAGTTGGAGGGCGGGGACCGCCGGTTCCTCCGCCCGGCGGGCGCGCAGGTGGTCGCGGTAGGGGTCGACTGGGTGGGCCGCTGCCGGCCGGGCCGGGGCCAGGAAACTGATCTCGGCGTTCGAGCAGGTGGACGCCTATCTTCGCGCCCACGACGCAGGAACAGCGACGGTGCTGGATAGCGACCGGCGGTTGGAGAACCGGCTGCGGCAGCAGTCCCGACATCTGCACCTGCAGGCAGCGAATTACGGCTGGTTCGGCCCGGCCGCCCTTGGTCGCCGGCCTGCTCAATGAACTGCGCACCACCGACCCCGCGAAGCACGGGTGGTGCAGCAGGCGTGGGAGTCCGTCGAGCCGGCCTTCCCGCCCAGCTCCGATGACGACACCCTCGCGCAAGGCGATGGACGTGGCTCAGGCGTAGGCCTCCTCCTGCATCGCATACAGCCGGGCGTACTCGCCGCCCAGCGCCATCAGCCGCTGGTGGTCGCCGTCCTCGATGACAGATCCGTGGGACAGGACGAGAATCTTGTCGGCCATCCGCACCGTGGAATAGCGGTGGGAAACGATGATGGTGATCGTCCCACTGCGTCGGGCCAGTTCCCGGGCCAACTGGACCTGGCGTTGGAAGACCTCGTACTCGCTGCGCGCGTCCAGCGCCGCAGTGGGTTCGTCGAGCACGACCAGCAGCGGAGAGCGACGCATACACGTCCGCGCGAGGGCGAGCTTCTGCCACTGCCCGCCGGAGAGCTCAACGCCACCGAAGACCGGGTCGAGCTGCGTCATCAGCCCATCGTCCAGACGCTCGACAACGCGGGTCGCGCCGCCCTGGGCCACTGCGCGGCGAACCTCCTGGAGGTCGTCGACAGCGGGCAGGTCACCCACGCCGACGGCCTCGTGGGCGAGCGTGGGGTAATGGACGAAGTCCTGGAAGCCGCAGGTGAGGCGCGCGCGCCAGGCAGCCGGGTCGAGCTCCTGGAGGGAGCCGTGCTCGACGGTGAGCCGACCGCTCGTCGGCGCGTACATCCCGGTCAGGAGTTTGATGAGCGAGGTCTTGCCGGAGCCGTGCGAACCCACAAGTGCCACCAGGGAGCCTGCGGGCAGTTTGGCAGATATGTCGCGCAGCACCGGCACCTTGGTACCGGGGTAGCTGAACGAGACCCGGTCGAGCTCGATTCCGTGGCTGAGCGCAGCTGGTACCGGCAGGGTCGCCGAGGGCGCGGATTCCGCGGCGACGCCACGTAGCCACCAGTAGGCGTCGGCGATGTGGATTCCCGCCATGAACTGCGCCACCTGAGCAACGATGTTCTGCAACATTCCCTGCTGCTGGCGAGCGACGGTGAGCAGCATGATCAGATCCCCGACCGAGGCGCTGCCGTGGCTCAGGCGCACAGCGGTGAACCCCAGCGCCACGGTGAACCCGGCCAGGAAGACCAGCCAGCCGACCGCCAGCAGCGCGCCGGCACGCCACATGCCGCTGCCGACGGTGCGGGAGGCGGTGCGCCAGCGCCGCTGGTAGGCGTTCAGGAGCATCGGTCCAGCACCGGTCACCCGCAGTTCCGTGGCCACGGTGGGATCGAAGAAGACCTGGAGCAGGTCGTCAGCGGTGCGTTGGGCCTCAGCGGCGCGCAGGCGGGCGCTGCGGATGCGGGCCTGTCCGATGCGGTTGAGCCAGAGGGTGGGCAGGCAGAGCAGCACGGTCGGCAGCAGGATCGGGGACACGGTAGCAAGCACGAGCAGGGTCGTACCGATGCCCAGCACGGTGGCCAGGGTCTCCGCCGCGGAGAAGACGGCGTTCGAGAGCTCGGCGCCCCTGCCCGCCACCGCGTCGATTCGATCCAGGCTGCGCGGGTCCTCCAGGTGGTGAACGGTGGGAATGCCGGAGACCATACCCAGGACTTCGCCGTCCAGGATGAGGCCCGCGCGTTCGCATACGTCGCGGCGCAGGAGGTTCCGTACCCCGGGCATCTGGGTGCTCAGCGAGAACAGGGCGGCTGCCAGGACCGCGTCGCGCAGGGCCGCGGTGTGCTGGTCGGCGACGACCGCGTCGGCGAAGTTCCGCAGGGCCAGTGCGAAGGCCGGCTGGCCGAACACGTCGAGGACCAGGGTCGCCACGATCAGCCAGCAACGCAGCGGACTGGTACGCCAGTTGAGGCGGAGCAGGAACATCCACTGCCTGGTTCGGGTACTCACTGCTTGCCCTCCTGCACCGGGGCCACGGCGGCAAACTGCTGAGACTGCAACTCAAAGAGCTCCGCGTAGATTCGACGCTCCGTCAGAAGTTCTTCATGAGTGCCTAGTTCCTGAATCCGCCCGTCCTGGAGCAGCGCTATCCGGTCGGCCAGCCTGACGGTCGCCAGCCGGTGCGAGATGAGGATCACGGTGGCCCCCCGCGCAGCGGCGATCAACCGGTTGAAGATCCGGCCCTCGGCCTCGGCGTCCAGGTGAGCGGTCGGCTCGTCCAGGATGAGAAGGGTTCGGCCGGCCCGAAGCGCGAATACGGCTCGGGCCAGGGCTATGCGCTGCCACTGGCCACCGGACAGCTCGCTCCCTCCGGAGAGCTTGCGCGACAGCGGGGTATCCCAGGACTGCGGCAGGCTGCTGACCAAGTCGTCCAAGTCGAGATCGTCGACGACCTGCTCGAAGAAGGCGTCGTCCCCCGCGTGCTCAGGGGCACCGATCTCGATGTTCTGGCGCACCGAGAGGTCCAGTCGGAGGAATTCCTGGGTGACCACAGCGATCTGGCTTCGCCAGTGCGCGGCGGGTAGGTCGGCGAGGTCCTGGCCGCCGACGGTGATTCGCCCCGCACCCGGTGCCAGCGCGCGGGTGAGCAGCTTCGTCGTCGTGGTCTTACCGGCGCCGTTGACTCCGACGATGGCGAGCACTTCGCCCGCCCGGACTTCAAGGTCGAGCCCGTTGAGCACTGGCTGCCCGCTGCCCGGGTAGCTGAAGGACAGCTCGTGGAACCGGACGGTGGGCGGCGTCTTGGTCCGATCGCGCGGTGGGGGAACGGCAGGGGAGCTCTCCCCGATGCGGTTCCGTTCACGGCGCAGTTGGTCAGCCGCCTGCGCCATCGGCATCCCGTGTTCGACGTCGAAACTTCCGTACCCCAGGCTGCCCAGCCACATCGCGGCCAGCAGGGCGCTGACGTCCTGAGCGACCGTCCCCGGATCGTGGGATGCCGAACCTGAGGCGATCGCGCTCAGGCCCAGGAACATGGCGACGATCCCGGCCAGCAGGGACCTCCAGTTCTCGGAGAACTTCCTGCGGCGTTGCTCCCAGATCGGCTGGGTCTGAGCCAGAAAGGCGGTCCGGTGGCGGTCGGTGACCCAGTCGCGCAGGCCGAAGACCCGGATCTCCTTGGCGTTCTGCACGCTGCTCGCGAACTGCGCCCAGAACCGGTGCCGCCTGGTCAGCGCCGCGGAGCGGACGATCAGCCAGTTCAGGTCCACGTAGATGCGCTTCTGCGACCAGCGGCGGGTCAGAAGTACCACCAGGCAGGCCACCACCAGCCAAGGCTGCGAGGGTGCGAGCAGCCCCAGGCAGGCCAAGCACCCCGCGAGTTGGCAGAGCTGGCCCAGGTAGGACACGGCGGCCCGGCCCGGGGTATACCCCTGCATGTCGCTGGATGCCAGGGCGAAGGTCCCCATCAGGTCCGCACGGTCCAGGTGGACGGTCTGCGTAGGCGACAAGGCCAACTCCGCGACCTGGTAGCGGAGACGTCCGTCGATGTGGCGGCTGGCCGCGTGAGCGATCGGATCGATGGCGAGCACCGCCAACTGCTGGACGAGCATCGCCAGGGCGAACACCGCCACCGAGGTCACGACCGCGTGCCACGCTCCGGGGTGGGTCCCGGCCGAGCGAGCGCGCGTGATCAGGTCCCGAGAGGCGATCGCCGAGAGGGCAGGAAGCGCGTTCAGTGTGACGAAAGCGGTGACCAAGAACGCGAAGAGGGAAAGGGGCAGGTTCTTCAGGAGCCGAAGCAGCGAGACCGCCCCTGAGGTGTGCAGACGCGACATGCGGTCCTCGGGGTAGGTGTTGTGTCAGTCAGAGGATGACCATGGGCTGGGCATGGGCTGGGCGATCGGGCGCGCCGCCCTCATGGGGTGGTGGTCACCGTCGTGAACAGCGGCAGGTGCAGCAGACTCGTCACGTCCGGGCGCGGCTCGCCCTCCGTAGCGACGGCAAGGGCCTGGACGACCCTGCCGCCGGCGGCGTGTACCAGGGATCGCACCGCGTCCAACGTGCCCCCGCTGCTGACCACCTCGTCGATGACGGCCACGTTTTTTCCTTGGAGGCTGCCGCAGTCGTCCTCACCCAGGAACAGCGCCTGGGCCTGACTGGTTCCGATGGTCCGTACGGGGACCGACAGCGGGTTCACCATGTTCGGGCGGGCCTTCTTGCGCGCCACCACGTAGGGCAGCGCCAGCCTCTCGGCCAGCAAGTGCGCAAGGAGTATCCCGCCCGCCTCGGGGCCCAGGACGATGTCGACCTCGTCGGACACCTGCTGGGCCAGGAGGGCGACCGCCGCCGATACCAGCGGCGGGTCGCCGTAGAGCTTGAGGAAGGCGATGCTGACGTCAGGGGAGACCGCCACGATCGGCAGTCGGCGGGTCAGGGCGCCGATGGTGACGGGGTAGGTGGTCACGGGTGTGGGCTCCTCGCGTCGTAGTGTCAGCGCCTGGTCAGCGCTTGTCGAATGAGTCGTGGAGAGCTCGGATGCGTGGAAGCGAGACTTCGCGACCGGGCAGCATCCGACTGCCGATCACCAGGCGGTCCGCCCCGGCGGACACCAGCCGAGGGGCCGTGTCCTGGTCCACGGCACCGTCTGCCTCGACCGCGGACAGGATCCCGCGGTCGCGCAGTCGCCTCGCGTGGGCGATCCCATCCAGCGCGGCCTCCTGGAAGGGCCGACCGGCGCCGCCGGGAACGACCGACATCACGGTGACGGTTTTCACGCCGAGCAGTTCGACCAATTCCTGGTCGATCGGCTCGTCTGCGTTGATCACCAGCCCCAGGGACACGCCGTCCGGGAGCGCCCGCTGGAACTCAGCCAGCCTGCCCCGGTCGACGCTCCGCTGGTGGACCGAGATCTGATCGGCCATGCGGAGCACCGGATGCCTGAGCAGGCGCTCCGGCTTCGCGTACATGATGTGCACGTCCAGCGGCAGGGCCGACACCGATCGCAGATCACTGATGATCTGTACCGGAAGGCCGAACTCCCCGCCGAAGCCCGGGTCTGCGATGTCGACATGCAGGCGTAGCACGCCCGCGTCCTCCAGTTGCGGCACCTGGGCGCGCAGATCTGCCAGGTTCATGCAGATGACCGAAGCGGACAGGGTTGGTCGTGGCACGGGGACGGGCGTGGGGCGGGGGACGAGCAGGCTGACCGTCGCAGTCGTGGCCCCGGCCGCTACGGCGGGGGGTGACGGCGCGTTCCGGCGGCCGAGCCGCAGAAACGCGTCCACCAGGTCGGCCAAGACATAGGGCAGGGCGGGCAGCACGGCCAGGTTGTCGAGTTCCGGTTTGGACCCGGCGGCGTCGGAGGCGCGCAAGCTGCGCAGATCCCCTCCAGACAGCAACTTCTGCAGCCGCTTGCTGCCGAACACGGTGGGACGCAGGTGCGTCGAGACCGCGTGCACCGCCACGTTCTCGCACCGCTCGTGCACTGCCTGCGCGGTCGCCATCAGCGTGCCGGCGCTGGTGATGAGGTCGTCGACGATGATCGCCGTGCGCGCCGTGTCCAGCGCCGTAGAGTCGGAGAGCGCGAGGGAGACATGCTCCGGGCCCAGGCGTTTCTTGACCGCCGCGACCACGGGCACCCCGTGTGCCCTGGCCAGAGCACTGACCGCAGGTTCGATGCCTGCGTCCGGCGCCACCAGGATGGCGCCGTCGCCCACGAGCGGCCGCAGCAGATCGTCCACCAGGCCGTCCACCGGGAGGAAAGTCAGCCGTGCCCCGGCGAACGAGGCGTCCAGCAGCGCCGCGTTCCCGGACCTCAGGGTGATCACGTCCTCGATCCCCGCCGCACCCGCCAGATCCGACACCAGCGCTGCCATCAGCGGCCTTCGTTGCGTGGGGACGTGCCGATCCTGCCGGGAGTAGGCGAGGTGCGGCAGGAAGGCGGCCACGTAGGCCGCGCCGTGGTCCCGGTAGGAGCGGGCCGCCGCCAGGAGCGCCATCATCTCCCTGCTGGGATCGGCGCCGAAGTTCGTGGCGCACTGCAGCAGCAGAACATGACAACCGGTCGGATCGTCAGCGAGGTCCACACAGAGCTCGCCGTCGGGGAAGACCCCGTCGATGCTCCGCTGAAGCCGGACATTGCCGACCGAGCCGCGCAGGCGCTCGACGATCAGCTCAGCCGCTTCCGGAAAGGCCGACTCGAAGGACGAGCAGGTAGCCACGATCACATCGGGAAGGGGGAGGCCACGAGGGCTCACGAGGCCGCGCCCCGGGATCCCGGGCGTCCGCTGCCCGGCAGAGCCGCAGACATCTCGGCCACCGTCGCCAGCAGTTCGACAGGCTCCAGCCGACCGTCGCCGGACTGCGCCGACGACGCGTCCGCCGCGCCGCGTAGCTGGAAGCGCTCGCCGGTGGCCTGTTCGACGATGGTCGCGCTCCTTTTGACGATCGGCCCACGGAGCATCAACGTGAGTGTCGGTCGGCAAGCGGTGAGTGAGTGCACCGCGTCCGGCCCCATGACGTAGCCGCTTCCCTCCTGCTCGACCCGGATGCTCTCGGCAGTGCGCTCGGCCGACGAGGCGTCGGGGTCCAGAACGGTCCGCCGGTAGCCGCGGTGGACGTAGGCGCCGCTGAGGATCCGGGTCGCGAAGGCGAAGCGGTGGTCATGCGGGCGGTCCTGGTAGCCCGGGGTGAACAGGTGTAACCGCAGCCTGACCGCGTCGGCCGGGGACCGCCAGACGACCAGTTTGCGCATGGAGTCGACCCGCCCGGACAGTTCGGGCAGTCCTGGGGTGTCCGCCAGGGCGGCCAGCAGCTTCCGGAGGGGTTGGCAGTCGTCCTGCACGAGCGCATCGAACAGCGTGTCGGACCGCTCCCGCACCTGGTCCAGATCGCCCCAGGCCAGTGACTCCAGGCCGGCAAACGGTGAGAGGGCATCCACCTGACGCGTCGCCATCAGCACGCCTCGCTCTCTGGCCCCGCCGGGCCAACACCGGTGTCGGGACCAGGCGGAAGGCCGAGGACTGAGGCGATCTGGTCCGCGATGGCCTCGGGCGCACGAGTGCCGTCGAGTCGGAAGAGCTCCGAGTCGCGCTCGAACAGCTCGTGGATGGACTCCTGGCACAGTCGGTGGTCGCGCAGCCGGATACCGGCTCTCAGATCGTCATCGTCGGCACGGCGGCGCATCGTGGCCCCGCACGCACCGCACAGCTCACCGTGGGGGACGGGAGGGGAGGGGCGGCCGCATGCCTCGCAGGCGGTACGAGTCGCGGTCCGAAGACGGGACAGTTCGTCGGAGATCTCGACCTCGATCAGTCCGCCGAGCGTGATGGAACTCGCCTTCAACACGGCGTCGAGGTCGTGGAACTGCTGGGGGCTGCGCGGGTATCCCTCGATGATGATCTGCCGCTGCCCGGCTGACAGCCGCTGCAGTGAGATCTCCAGCAGCCGCCGGACCTCGGCATCCTCCGCGAGTTCCCCGGTCTCGAACGGGTGCCTCATCGCCACCACCTCGGGGTGCCCCTCGGCGATCAGGGCCAGTGCCTGGCTCTTGACGCCGAAGTGCGCGAGTCGGGGGTGGCGGTCAAGGAGGCTGTTGACGGCACTTGTCTTGCCCGCGCCCGGTACGCCGGTCAGAACGTACGCCACTCGGCGGGGCACGGCTGACGGGCCGTCCAGGGGGTGCGTCGTCGTGTACGGGGTCGTCATCAGGTCTGTGCCGTCTCTTGGAGGAGTTCCCAGGCCTTCGCGAGCACGTCGGGGTCCGCGTTCACCAGACCAGAGGCGAGGTGCTGGTCGAGCACGCGCAAGGTCGCGTACAGCGCCCGCTCCGGGGTTTCCAGGATCCGACTGGCCAGGTGGTACAGCTCGTTGTGCTCAGAGCCCACGGACACGGCGTCCGGATAGCGTTCGCTGACGAGCTGAGCGAGGGCGTCGGGTCCCTCCTGAACGAGGAAGACCGTGATCGGGTCCGCGTAGTAGTGGTCCATGACCGCGGCCCACGAGGACAGATCGCCCAGGCGGCGGATCCGGTCGGGAGCGTTTCCTTCGAGGATCTTCACAGCCCCGTCGTCCTCGAAGATCATGGCCAGGCCGTCCAGTTGGCGCACCACCGGACCGTTGTAGGTGCGTGCCGGGATGTGCCCCCCGGCAGCGGTAGCGAAGCGCTTCCCGAACTCCTCGGACCGCGATTCGTCCGGCATCCCCACCGGAAGCCGGTCAAGCTTCCGCTTGGTGATTCGGCCGTCCAGGATGAGGTTCTTGTAGTAGATGAGGATGTCCCTTCCGTCCGGCAGGCGGATGGTCTGCTGGTAGTCCTCGATCTCACTGAGCTCGCCGCCCAGGAGCGCTGCCAGGTCGCTCATGGTCCGATCGCCGTCGAGCAGCACCGAACGGACGTAGAAGCCGATGTCCTGGTATTCGTCGCCGGAGAGGACCGTGATGAGGTTCGCGGCCGGCTCAAGGCCTATGCGCGCGGCGTGAAACCAGTCGACACTGATCCGCACGGTGAAAGAGACGGGTTGGGGAGCTGGGGTGCGGCCCCGCCACGCGGCCGCGAGCTCAGCCACCGTGTCGCGGGCGGCCTCAAGGTCACCGGCGAAGTGGGCACTGGTGATGAGCTCGATCTCCTCCAGCGCGGAGGAAGAGACCTCCGCGATGAAACGCTTGCAGAACTCAGGCTCCATCATGGGCTCGCCGCCCCCTGACAGAACGGCCTTCCACACCTGCGAGTCCCGCAGCATCGCTAACAGCTCATCCCCGAAACGGGTGATGCGCGGCCGGGCCAGATCCCGGACGTTCGGCGGCGCGGCGAAGTTGCAGTGGCCGCAGCCCACCGGGCAGATCGCCGTCGGCCAGACATAGGCGGTGGAAGCCGTACGCGGCTCGTCGATCCGGTAGGCGCCCAGCGAGCCCAGGACCAGGTCACGCGCCTGCCGGAACTGCGCGGCCCGTGCGTCGTCGGTGGGCTTGCGGTTGGTAAAGCTGACTTGCTGCATCGCGACTGCTACCTGTCTTCAGATCGGGGATTGTTGCTACGCGGAGCTGTCTGACTGCCGCTCGCCCTGCGGTACATCACCCCTTCGGACCAGACGGCCGGGATGCGCCCCCACTCCATGGCGCTGCGCAGGTCGGGGAAGAAGCCTCGTCCGCTGAGGTTCGCGCTGGTGTTGCAGAGCAGAGGGATCGAGCTGATCCGGTGGTACTCGGTGAGGATCTCGAAGACCACCGGGTCATCGGTGCTGTTGACGGTCTGCAGCCGGGCAGTGCCGTCCAGGTGACACACTGCGGGCACCCGGTCGCGCCACTGCGGGCGCACATCGTGGTCGAACAGCATGTACGGGTCCGGCGTCCCCGGCTCGAAGACCTGCTCGGCACTCGCCTCCAGGCAGATCGGCGCCACCGGCCGGTACCCCTCACGACCCTTGAGCTGGTTGAGGCGCCCCTTCATGTCCGCTGCCACGGCGGGGGCGAGGATGCTGCGGTGGCCCAGGGCCCGGGGACCGAGTTCGGCCCGGCCATGGAGCACCAGGACCGGATCGCCGAGCCGGTGAAGGTACTCGGCCAACTCGGCAGGGGAGCACGGCTGCGCCTCCCAGCCGACCGGGATCCCAGAATCCACCAGGGCGGGGCCGGCGAACACGGACCAGTCGAGCGCTTGCCCCTCGCCGCTACGCAGCAGCTCACAGCAGGCGGCGCCGAGGGCACTGCCGGCGTCGTTGGGGAACGGCGGGATCCAGACCTCCTGAACGACTTCCGAGGCCCGGATGTCACGGTTCCATTTGATGTTGAGCGCGCAGCCCCCGACGAGGCACAGGTTCGCCGAGCGGCTTCCGTCCTGCCGGATTCGACCTGTGAGCCGAGCGACGAGCTTCTGGCCCAGGAATGCATGGATCGAGGCCAGCATGTCGTCCGGAGCGGCGAGTTCGCGTGGGAGGCCGTCGCACATCAGCTCCAGAATGCGCCGCCCCACGCCCTCGCCGATTTGGTCGTCGGTAAGCGGGCCAGGACCCAAGACCGCGTACTCGGCCGCCTGGTACAGCTCCTCGAGCGTGTCCACGACCTTCTCCACCGGGCTCCCGTGCGCGACATAAGCCATGATCTTTCCCGGCAGTGTTCCCGAGGCTGTCTGCGTCGACTCGAAGCCCTGCTCGAATGGCGGGAAAAGCCGCGAGAGAGAATGGTATGTGTCGCCCAGCAGGTGAAACAGCGGGCCCAGATTCTCGGCCTTTCCAGTGACCGGGTCGTAGTAGTAGAGGAACGGGAACATCGCCCCGTCCCAGCACAGCACGTAGGAGGCCTCCCGGGAGGCGGCAAACGGACTGGAGCAGTAGGCCGACGCCATATGGCCCGCGTAGTGGGCGTAACTGGTGTACTCCAGATCCATCAGGCGGAAGTGGTAGGGCCGCAGCAGGTCGTCGTCCAGAATTCCGCGCCGATAGGGGCCCAGGTCGATGCTGACCTCCTGACCTCCCCACATCCTTGTCCGGGGGGTCTTCCGCCAACCGTCCAGCACGAACCGGTCGACCTGACCCAGCGTGTATCCGTACTGGCCGAGCAGCGAAGTCACTACGTCGAGATCGTCGACGCGCTGGTGCCTGGGGTTGTTCCCGATCTTCTCCATCTCGATGCTGAACACGAGGCGACCATTGTCGATGAGCGCCACGCCACCGTCGTGGGTGATCTTTACTCCGCAGATTATCAAGGGTCCTCCTGAGTTCTGTTCAGTTGTCCGCTTTACTCAGGGCTTCCATGACCTCGTCGTACCAGCCGGTATGATCTGCCGAATCGGCGCTGGACAGGTACCATCCGTCGCCTTGCGCGAGTCCGATTTCTCCGGCAGTTCGACGCAGTGAAAGGACGCTGTCGGCCCATGAGCGAGTGGCGCTCTCCCGCGATGCCGCGAGCTCGATCCCAAGCTCCCCGTAAAGGAACAGCCGGACCATTTCGATCTGCGCCAGGAGGTCCGGCACTTCGGTGGGCGCAGGCTTTTCGAGCAATGCCAGTGCCGTTGCCGCGTTCGCCTGGCTGATGCGCCGCAGGTGCCGCAGGAGCAGCCCTGACCGCTCAGGCTGGTCACCCGCCGCGACCGGCTGAATACCGGCGCGTCGCAGGTAGAGCTCCAGGCTCGAGACGATCATGTCCTGCAGCGAGCACCACGCCAATTCGATCTGGGCGGAATCGATGGCTCCTTCGATATCGAATTGGAGGGACATGATCTCGCGCCGTACGTCTGTCTCTTGCTGCAGCTCACGGAGCCAAGCGACGAGGTCCTTCGTTTCAGAGTTCACGAAACTCCAATCCTCAGCATGTCTGCTGAATGAAGCCGTTGGAGCGCAGGTTCGACGTCTGCGACCAGAGAGCGGCGGCGACCTCACTGCCGGGTACGGACAGGGCTGCGGCGATGTCGTCCGTGGCTTCGCCCCAGCTGATCCCTGCACCCAGCCGCTCGCAAAGCAGAGATGTCAGGTGATCGGTTCGGATGATCCTGCGCCTGGGGCCGATCAGGAAGTTGACATCGGAGCCGCCTCGGTAGGCGACACCGTCGCCCAGGACTCCGGACTTTTCGGTGACCGCCCGCAGCGCTTCCGGGGGTAGATCGACGCGATCGCGCAGCCGTGCTAGCCGATCGGCCGACGAGCCGCTCGGGCGTATCCAGTCGTCCACCAGTTCGTGGAACGCCTTGGATCCCCGTCCGTGTCGGCGCGCCGCCTTCTCGCCGAGCCATTTCAGGGACGGATAGCCTTCGCCCTCGTCGGCCAGGGTGCTTGTGGAGATCCAGGCACTACCAGCGCGGAGGAGGAACCCTGCCTGTTCGTCCTGGCGGCAGGCGAGGGCGGTGGCGGCACGTGCCAGGTGCTCGAACGCTCGAAAGCGGGCCCACCGGGCGAACTGCTCCCTGGCCGTTTCGACGCGAAAGAGCGCCAGTACCTCAGCCGCCGGCTCGCTGACCAGGACCGGCAGGCCGATGGAGAGGCGGTAGTAGCGGTCGTAGTCGGCGAGCTTCCGATCGCCGACCGCACCCCAGGAGAACTCGACGACATGGGAGCTGAGGCGGGCGAGCGCGCCCAGCGTCATGAACTCGCAGTCCACGTAGCGGGACTTGCGAATTCCGATCGCGGTGCTCTGTCCCCGGACCTCCTCATCGAGGACGGCGTAGAGGTCTATGTCAGAGTTCTTGTTCCCGAATCCCTCCACGATGGAACCGGTCGCGATGCACGAGGCACCGCTGGGGAGACCGGAGCAGATTCGCGATATCTCGGCTTTGATTTCCGGTGGGAAATGGTTCTCGGTCACCGTAGTTGTCATTTCCGGACTCGCCAACGTTCGCCGGCCTCTCTGTCTTTCGTTGCGGGCGCGGTGCGCAGCGCAGCGGTTATGGGTTGACGCCGTGGCCGCGCGCGCCGACCAGGTGGCAGCGCGGGCTCCCCAATGTCGACGTGCGTGTGCGGCGCATCGATTCGGCCGCCCTCAAGCCGTGCGGCGAGGAATCAGGACTTAGCTCCGGCGTGTTCGGCCAAGGTCTGCACGGCCAATTCCGCTATGTCTTGCATGAAAGTGACGACATCGCGAGGCGTCAGCACCGCTGTTTTCACGCGCAGGGACATCACCACCATGGCGGGAGACCTCTGGGCCCGGAGGAAGAACTTCCGTCCGATCCTGCGTGGTGCCGAGGCATTGCTGGCCCAAGGCGAGAGCCGCATCACCGGTTCGGGTGCCGGAGAAGCGTACGTAGTGGGACGGAATCGAACTCTCCCATCTGTTCCTATACGCCGAATGACTCTGGTTCGTCCGCCAGAGCGAGGCGCATCCCAATGAAAGAACGGAAATACGGGTTCGGCCGCATCATAAGCGCCGATTCCTTACAAGGGCAGACCTCGTGCACGGATCGCACTAGACCGACCGCTCAGGGAAGCGGCTTGATCAGAAAGTACGTTGCCGCTCACGGCGGGGACACGTCAAGACACCTGAAAGGATCTTTGCAACGCTCTGCATTAAGTTTCCGTTTCCAAACGGAATCAGGTACTCCGGTTAGCTCCAGTGTTAAACCAAGGCCATGACCCGGGACTTCTCTATCGAGCGCGGCAAGGTGATCACGATTTATCCGGATTGGCGCGGCAGTCGCAGACGGTGACCCGGTCACACGGCGGCCACGGCGTAAGGCCGGCTGGTCGGCCCTCCGAACAGAGGGCGTCTCACAATGCGTGTACGTTGGCATCGCGTGAAGAATCCGGACAGAGTTTCGGGATAACGCCGACCGGGTAGTGCCTTATGCCATAAGGTGTATTGACGCTTCGTCGGCAGTTCCAGTAAAATCGGAGGACCGAATCGTGGGCGGAGGATCTTCGTCCCGCACCACCTTCGTTGCGACTGCTGCTGATGCAGCCGGCCGCTGTCCACGACCCGCGGTGCTGGTGCCTCCAGGTCGCAACCGCACCCCCGTTGACGGGGAAGTGGCAGGCGGTCACCTCTCCGGTGGTGCGCCGCCCTTCTGCGCGTTGGGCTGCTGGCGTTTGCGTACCACCATCGGAGATAGCTGGCTTGAGCCTCGTTGTCGAACCTTCTGACCATGTGACCCGGTCTCGCGCTCCTACCTGCCTTGGGCGGGAAGGCGGGAGGCCTGATCCCAGCCGTATGCCGCTGACCGGACGGGGAGTTAGGACTTTGTTAGGTGCTGCCCCTGCGAATCTCGCAGAACTGCTCAAGGCACGACAGTCAGCCGAAGGCGCCTATGTCTCGGTGACCGCGACCGGGACTCGGCGGCTCGCATACAACCAGCTGTACGAACGGGCCGGTGCAATGGCGACATGGCTGGCGCAGGAGACGGGCGATCCTCCGCAAGGCAGGGAGGCACATGCGATTGTTCTCACCCTCGCGGATCCCCTGGAGTTCGTCACCGCGTTCTTCGCCGTAGCCCTGATCGGTGCGGTTCCGGTTCCCGGGCCCACGCGTGTGGACGCGCGCCCAGGGCACAAAGCCCGGCTGGTGAACATCGTGAAGGCGTCACGACCAGCGTTCGTCATTGCCGATGACGATCGGACAGGTGCTCTTCGAGAGGCGCTGGACCAGTGCGATGTCACCATCCTTCCGATCGGGCAGGCAGCGACCAGCCAGGGGATCGACCCGGCGGCCTTTCGGGTGCATCCCTCCTGCTACGAGCAGTACACCTCTGGCTCCGTTTCCGTCCCCAAGCCGATCGTCATCTCCCAGGAGAACGTGCTCGCCCAACTGCGGCAGGCTGCCGAGGCATTCGGCGAAACACACGACAGCGTCTCAGTGAACTGGGTCCCGCTGTACCACGACATGGGACTGGTCACCAGCGTCCTTCGTCCGCTGTGGTCGGACTACACCTCCGTGCTCCTGGACGCGTTCCACTTCGTCAGGGAACCCCACATATGGCCGGCGGCCCTCACGGACTGGCGTGCGACGCACACCTCCGCGCCCGACTTTGGATACGCCCTCTGCGCTCGTAAGGTCACAGACGTCAGCTCGTACGATCTCAGTGCGCTGCGGGTGGCCAGGAACGCCGGGGAACCGATCCGACCCGCCACCCTGCACGCGTTCACCGACAGGTTCGCGTCGGCCGGGTTTCGGTTCAGTGCATTCAAGCCTTCGTACGGCCTCGCTGAGGCCACGTTGACGGTCACCGCGTGTCGGCCGGAGGATCCGCCGAAGATCATCGAATTCTCGGCCACCTCGCTGCGCAGCGGCCGAGCGGCTCCAGCGCACGACGGCGATCAGGCCACTGCCCTGGTCTCCTGCGGCCCCCCGCTCAGAGATACGGAGGTCACCATCCGCGACGAATCCGGTTCCGTTCTCGACGGCGACGGGCAGATCGGGGAGGTCCACATCGCCGGCCCTCAGGTCGCCGCGGACCGGGCTGCCCAGTCCCGCGCCGCGGAGCACACGGGGCTCGGGACTGGTGACTTGGGCTTTCGCTGGCGGGGTGAGCTGGTGCTGCTGGGACGCAGCCGGGACAGGTTCCAGGTTCGGGGACAGAACTTCTATCCCTCTGAGATCGAGGATGCGGTGGTGGCGGCGGACGACCGGCTGCGGCCAGGGCGAGCGGCCGTCATCGCGCTGCCGGGTGCGCCGCATGAGTCTCCCTCGACGGTGGTCCTCGCGGAGGTCGCCAGAGAGCACACGACTCTCCGCCAGGAAGCGGCCGCTGAGATCGCCCGAAGCATCACCAGAACCGTCAGCAGAGACTTCGGGCTCTCGCTCCGTGAGGTGGCAGTGCTTCCGGCCGGGACACTGCCGGTGACGACGAGCGGCAAGATCCGCCGTGAAGGGTGCCGCTCGCTCCTGGAGCAAGGCCTGCTGACTTCACCTCGGTACAGCGGAGCAGGAGCCCCTGACCGGGCGTCAAACGTTGGTTGAACACGTGAGGACTGAATCGGATGAGGCAACAGGTCGTTGATCGCGTCGTGTCCATGGCCGAGGAGGTGTTCCAGCGGACGGTGACTCCCGCGGACAGCTTCTTCGACCTCGGTGGCGACTCCCTGATGGCGTTGGAACTCTGTCTGCAAATCGAGAACTGGGTCGGTCAACCGGTCGATATGGGAGAGCTGGTGGGAGCCGGAAGCCTTGAGGAATTCGCTGCGACCGTCAGCGCCCTCCTGGGTGCGGAATGAACGCCGCAGGAAGCGGTATGTCGGGCGAGAACTACCGCAGGTTCGAAGAGATCGTGACGGCGAACTGCCCGATGGCTGAGGCCGGAAAGCCGTTGAGCCCGGATGTCGACCTCGTCGAACTGGGCATGGACTCACTCCAGATCGTATCCACGATGCTGCAGCTCGAGGAGGCGTTCGAGGTCACGCTCCCCGAGGAGCACATGACGTTGGAGACCTTCACAACCCCCGGTCACCTTTGGGCGTTCGTCGAACTGGCGCTGGGAGAGCGAAGTGGCGGGCAGCTACGAACGTGAGCGGAGCGAACCCATGACTGAAGCCAGTCACAAACACGTTGTCGAGTGCGCGCTCACGATCCCGGATCGATACCGCGCTTTCACCCGGAGCACGGATGACGCATGGACCGCTCATCGGATCCCGGAATCCGTCCTGCTCGACCTGTTGGATCTTGGCCTGCCGCATCAGGTCTCGGGTTCGGGGCCTAGGTTCGATGATCGGGACCTGGTGAACCTGTCGCTCCAGCTCCGCCTTCCCTCTCCGCAGCTGAGGATGCTCAGATTTCTTGGGGACTGTCTGAGCGACAACATCGGCCAGCGTGTCGTCCGCACAGTCAGGGTGGCGGCGAGGTGCCCCGATCTGGACAGCGATCACGTGTGCGAGGTGCACTTCGCGCCGTCGCTGATGCGGTACCGGACCGACCGGCCGGCGACCGGCCTCACAAGCGGCCGGATCAGCGTGGAGGTTGAACTTCCTTGCGGGCCGCCTGAATTCGTGACCGAGGCGAGCGGACTGCTGCCGTTGATCGAGGTCGCGAGGGAATTGGAGTTCTATCACGTACCACGCGGATTCGGCTCGGACGGGGAGTTCTCGCGCACCACCGGACTTGCCGACTGCGTGCTTGCCACGGCGCATCTGGTCGACTCGGCGCGGGCCTTGGGTATCGACGCCAGACCCGTGGCGGGGATGTTTGTGGCGAGACCCTTTTCACTGCCGCACGCCTGGATCAGCGTTCCCTTCGAAAGCGGTCGCCGGATGATCGATCCGTTCTTCATCAGCACCCTGGCGCGCTGGGGGGTCCTGGACGCCGACGTCTGGCCGGCATGCAGGATCCCGAAGGGGGTTCTCTTTGAGTGCATCGGCTATCGGGAGCCGTTGGCCACGCACAACGGGAGCATGATCACGCCTTCGTTGGTGACCCGATGAGCCATGTGCCAAGCGGAGCTGAGCTTTCGGAGCTTCCGGGCATGGAGCGGGAAGGTCCCGCCGAAGCGCCCTGTGCCCTTCGCGGAACAAGGCGCGGCCCTGACCCGGTCGGCTTGTGCCGCATCATCGCCGAGCAGCGGGACCGGCAGCCGAACGCCGTGGCGGTGCGACACGGCGGCCGTACGACCAGCTACGACGAACTCGTGCGATCGGTGAATCGCTGTTCTCAGGCCCTGCGGGCCGCCGGCTGCGCGCTTGGGGACAGCGTCGCAGTCGTGGGCCCGCGCGGCGTGCTCACGATCGCCCTCCTGCTGGCCACAGAGAACATCGGTGCGGTCTACGTGCCGATCGATCCGAGCTGGCCGAATCTCTTCGCCGCCGACGTCATCGGCAATGCCGCACCGGCTGCCGCCGTCCTGCACGGGATGGACGACTCGTCGACGGAACGCTGGACACGTCTGCTGCGCGAGCTCAACGTACCGATCGTGGGGGATTCGAACCATGGAGCGCTGACGCCGGGAGCGGCGGACAGGGTTGTCCGCGAAGGGCATCTCCACGAAACGAGATACGTCATACACACGTCTGGCAGCAGTGGGGCGCCCAAGGGCGTGATGATTCAGCATCAGGGCCTGGTGAACCATCTGCTGGCGATCATCGACGAGCTCAAACTGACCTCCCTCGACGTCGTCGGTTTCACCGCCCCGCCGAGCCATGTGATCTCGGTGTGGCAGATGCTTTCAGCGTTGCTTGTCGGTGCATCGGTCGCGATCGTCGATGAGCTGGATGTGAGGATCCCGCGCCGACTGATCTCGCGCGTCCAGTCCCAGGGCGTGACCATCCTGGAGCTGATTCCGACGGCCATGAGGGGAGTCCTTCAGGAGCTGCGAAGCGGACGGGCGAGTACCGGCCAGCTGGATGCGCTCAGATCTCTGATCTCCACGGGCGGCCCCCTTGAGACCGCTCTGGCCGCACACGCCCTCGAGACCCTTCCCCACGTCTCGCTCATCAACGCGTACGGAATGACCGAATGCTCGGACGACGTCGCCTTTCACCGGGTCGTCCCCGCCGACATCACGGCGGGGGAGATTCCGGCTGGTCGGCCGATACCCAATGTGGACCTCCACCTACTCGTCTGCGAGGAGGGCTCATGGAGGGCGGCCAGGGAGGGCGAGCTCGGGGAGCTATTCGTCGGTGGCGTCGCCGTGTCCACCGGATACCGAGGTGCGCCCGCGGGTGACCCGTTCTTCCATAGTCCGTTCAGTCGTCCTGGCGAGCCTGGAAGGCTGTACCGGACGGGCGACGTCGCGGTGTTCCAGCATGGGGCGGTCTTCTGCAGGGGACGCGCGGACAGGCACGTGAAGATCGCAGGAGTGAGCGTGGACCTCAATCATGTGGAAGCGGTGCTCAGGCAGCACCCTGCCGTGGAGGACTGCGGGGTCGTCGCCGTGCGGAAAGACGGACACGCGCAACTGGTCGCCTATTGCACCCTCGGGTCACCGGCTCCCTGGCGTGATCTTCAGAGGTTCGCGACAGCCCGAATGCCTGCGGCGTTCACGCCGAGGGAGTGGCGTGTCGAGGAGTCCCTGCCTCTGACCAGCAGCGGGAAGGTGGACTACCGCGCGCTCGCCGAGCGCGATTCCTCGGCCGCCGACTGGCGGTGACCAGCGCGGCGGGGTGGCGGAAGCGGGCGGGGGTGACTCTATGTCCCCGTCAAGGCGCGCAGGTTCGGTTGGGGATGGTTTGGCAAACCCGGCCGCCGCAGACTTTGAACTGCTGCACGTGAAGCGCCGAGACTGCACGCCGCCCTGCAGCGCCTCGACCACCGAGTTGTGCCTGTAGACCAGTCAGGAGCCGACCCTGCCGCCGCGCCGCGTGTTGCCCCAGGACTTGTTCCCGGCGGTGGTAGTGCCTGGCAGCTGCATTCGCCATCCGATTCTTCTTGTGGCCCTTGCGCTCGGAGGCGGGGGCGTCGGCCCCCTGCCCTCCAGCGTCTTCCGGCCGGGGCGCCGGTTCCAACCGACGGGCCCTTCTTGGAGCCGGGGGGCCTGCGCTGGCTGTTGCCAGCCGTCGGTACGGTCCCGCTTCGCTTTACGTTCTGGCGAGCAACCTCAGCTGAGGGTCCAGCGGGAGCTGTCGGCGCGGTCCTCGATGGTGATGCCTGCCTGCGTCAGCAAATCCCGGATGGCGTCCGAGGTGACGTAGTCCTTGCGTTCCCGCGCGGCCTGGCGCTGCTCCAGCACCAGCTGGACCAAGGCGTCGACGACGCCATTCAGGTCCTCTCCCTGCTGTGGTCCGGCCCACTGGGGGTCCAGCGGGTCGAGGCCGAGCACTCCGAGCATCGCGCGGACCTCCGCGAGGCGCGCGACCACGCTCTCCTTGTCGTCCGCCGCGAGCGCGGCGTTGCCCTGCCGGACGGCGGTGTGGACGACGGCCAGCGCCTGCGGCACGCCGAAGTCGTCGTCCATCGCCTCGGCGAACGCCGGGGGCACGTGCGGCGCAGGTTCGACCGTGCTGTGCTGCTCGGTGACCCGCTGGACGAAGCCCTCGATCCGGTTGAACCCGGTCTCGGCCTCGCGCAGGGCCTCCTCGCTGTACTCGATCGTCGAGCGGTAGTGCGGGGTGCCCAGGTAGTAGCGGAGCACGATCGGCCGCCAGCGCTGCACCATCTCCGACACCAGCACCGAGTTGCCCAGCGACTTGCTCATCTTCTCGCCGCGCAGGGTGACCCAGGCATTGTGCAGCCAGTACTGGGCGAGGTCGTCTCCGAACGCCTTGGACTGGGCGATCTCGTTCTCGTGGTGCGGGAAGACCAACTCCCGACCGCCGCCGTGGATGTCGAAGGCCCGGCCGAGGTACTTGTGCGCCATCGCCGAGCACTCCAGGTGCCAGCCGGGACGGCCCCGGCCCCACGGGGTCTCCCAGCTCGGCTCCCCCGGCCTGGCCGCCTTCCACATGGCGAAGTCGCGCGGGTCCCGCTTGCCGGTCTCGCCCTCGCTCTCCGGCTGCAGCAGGTTGTCCAACTGCTGGTGCGAGAGCGCGAGGTAGTCCGGGTAGGAGGTGACGCTGAAGTAGACGTTGCCCTCGGACTCGTAGGCGAAGCCGCGCTCGATCAGGTCTCGCATCATCTCGATCATCTCGGTCACGTGCCCGGCAGCTCTTGGCTCGCCGGTGGGCGGCAGGCAGCCCAGCGCGGAGTAACCGGCGTTGAACGCACGCTCGTTGGCGTAGCCGATCTGCCACCAGGGCAGCCCAGTCTCCCGCGACTTCGCGATGATCTTGTCATCGATGTCGGTGACGTTCCGCACGAAGGTCACGTCGTAGCCCCGGTAGGCGAACCACCGACGCATGATGTCGAAGTTCAGCCCGGAGCGGATGTGCCCGATGTGCGGCGGGGCCTGCACGGTCGCGCCGCATAGGTAGATCGAGACACAGCCCGGTGTGATCGGGACGAAATCACGGACCTGGCTGGCGTAGGTGTCGTACAAGCGAATGCTCACGGGTCAAGGGTAGTGGGAGCGAAGGGGTGCCCAATGCTTGCCCACGACTCCGCCGTACATTCCGTCAGTACACGAGCGCTGCTGCGATCGCACCTCCCTCCACCGGCCGACCGGCCAAGGCCGTCCGAGGTAGTGCCGGCCACCGACACCAGCGCGCGGAGGGCGTCCGAGAGCCCGCGGCAGCCGACACCGGCGCGTCCATCGCGTTCGCGGACAGGCCATCTGCAGCAGTCCTCAGACGATCAACGACGGTGGTGGCGCCGGAGTGGTTCGACCGCTGCTTGCCACGACGTGCGCATCACGGTCCCGGCCTCGTGCAGCCGGTTGAGGAGTGTGCCGTACAACAGGCCGCTGCTCGCCACGAGTTGGTCCACGGTGGAACCGGATTCGTACTGCTCCCGCAGTGCTTGTGCGGTGACCTGATGCTCGTGATCGGCCGTGGGTCGAAGAGTTGGGTTCACGCTGCGGACTCCCATTCGCTGCGGGCTTCGGCATGGGCGGCGGCCAGCTCGTCGTAACTGCGCTGGTCGGCGGTGGTGATGAGGATCAGGCGGCCGTCGGTGGCGACCCGCCAGTCGGCGGCCGGACGGCCTGTGGCCGGGTCGAGGACCCGCCCGCCCGGGGCGTGCAACGGCGGTGGGATCTCGTCGGGGCGCGGCATGGGTACCAGGACCTGACGGCCGTCGCGGACGATCACGAGAGCCCTGCTGCGGTGTTCCGCAAGCCGGTCCAGTGCCTCCTGGTAGGCCGCCCGCTCGGCCGCGTGCAGGGCCTTGCGCCGGGCCGCGACGCCCCAGGTGCCGTGTTGCTCGGCGACCCTGTCCCAGCCCTGTGCCGGCGCTGCGGTGTGGCCGTTGTCGGCGTCCGGGAGGCGGATGCCGAATCCCTCCAGCGCACGCGGTGCGAGGGTCCAGGTCTCCCCGGTGTGCTGGACGAGGCCGTGGTCGGCGAGGCGTTTCAGGGTCCGGTAGGTGGTGGCGCGAGAGACCGAGGAAGTGCCGACGAGCTCAATGACCGTCTGGTCGGGGTGCACATGCAGGGCGCTGATGATCACGAGGGCGGCGCTGCCAAGGGCGTGGTGGGCGAAGGCGTCGTGGCCCATGAGTCGGCTGAGGACGGTGGACTCGATGTCGGCCGTCGTGGCCGTCTCAGAGGTGGTCCACTCCCCAAGTGCCGGGTCGGGGGGGGAACTGAGTGGACTGGAAACGAGACAGCAGAGCCGGGTCACCGTGACCCGCGATGTTGCCGTCGCCCAGGTACCAGGTCGAGCCCTCCCGGCCATGACCCACCCGCAGACGCCGCAACCACCCTCCCGGCTTCAGGATCGCCTCGTAGACGACCCGCAGCGTCGTGCGGGAGACTCCGGCTTCCTCCGCGGTCTGCCGCTCACTGGCGTGGTGCAGGGGGCCGCCCGCGATCTCGGCGAAGTTCAGGTGCGCCCGCAGCACCCGCAGCGCGGTCCGTCCTCGCTCACCACGCCAGGGCGTGGTCTCGATCCGGTCGCGCAGTGATGGTAGGACCTCGTACGCGTCGTGCCGGGAGTTCAGCGCGATGGTGGTGCTGATCGTCTTGGAAGCGCTGTTCCAGACCCGGCGGATGTAGTCCAGGGCGCGTGTCTGCCCGGAGCGCAGCGCGATGTTGCGGGTGTGCCGTCCGCCTTCGTGCTCAGGGTGCAGCAGAAGTTGCGTCAGCTGGTCGATGCTGCCGCCGGCGCGGGCGACGTGGCAGGCGATGGCCGCGGTGATCCGGTGGCCGTGCTCGGCCGCGCCCTGGCGGTCCCCGCGCAGGATCACGGTCCGCCCGTCGGAGGAGAGTCGGCTGTAACTGCCGGTGGCGTAGCGGCCGGTGAGGTCGCCGAGCAGAATGAGATCGGTTGCGGCCGACAGCAGTTGGGCGTGGTTCAGGCCGTCGTGAAATGGGGATGCGTTTGGTCGGGAGAGGGCGTGATGGGTGCTGTCTGGCACGGTGGGGTCGTCTCGCAAAGACGTGGACGCCACCCAGGCCCGCTAAAACCACGGGTGGTGTCCGGAACCGACCTCCGTCGGCGCCAGCAAGGTCCCCAGGATGGCCGTCCTGGAGGCCCTCGTAAGCCTGGCCCCGAGCGGAGGCAGGCGTCCCCATCGCAGCTCGACCGAGGTCGAAACAGAGCACCGCCAAAGTCACCCACTCGTGATCCGAACCGGTCAACTCGGTTCCCTCAGAGACCAGTTGCAGAGGCTGCTGCCTCTGACTGCCTCTGAGTGACCCGGGTCGAACCGGGGTCGAATCAGAGTGTTTTCCTCTGACTGCCTCCGCTCGTCTCTGCAACCCGTCCTAGCAGGTCACAGCCTCATCGCCCCCACACAAGCGCAGGTCAGAACGGTGCGCTAGCTGTACCACTGGTTTTTGGCGAAGGAGGTCATGTGCGGCATGAGAGCTGGCTCCCGCCTCTGGTGGTGACGACATCGTCGGAAAGGACTTCACAAGGCCGCAAGGAGGCTTCCGCCTCGCGGAAGTGTGTTTGCGAATTGCCTGTTCAGAGGGGACAAGAGCAACAGTTGGGTGCCCGGCTCCGGTTCGCCGCCGCTCGCGGTCGGCGGGGAAGCTGCCCGCCGACCGGGGCGTACGACGAGACCGGAAACGTATCCTGAGCGCGTTCGCCCGGTCAGGCCCGCGCGGCACCCTCTCAGGCGGCCGCACGCGTGACGAAAGTTGGTCTCCACCCCACGTGAGCAGTCGTCTCCCGCAGCGCCAGAGCACCAGGCCGACGATGCGCGATGTCGCAGAGCGGGCCGGAGTCGCCCTTGTCACCGTCTCCCGCGTCGTCAACGGCATCGGGACCGTCCGTGAGGAGACGGCCGACCGTGTGAACGCGGCGATCAGCGAGATCGGGTACCAGCGCAACGAGATCGCGCGTTCCCTGCGCCCCGGGCAGACGTCGATGACCATCGGCCTGCTGCTCGGCGACCTGACCAACCCGTTCTACGCGTCCCTGGCGAAGGCGGCCGTCGAGGTGGTGGCCCACGCCGGTTACGCCGTTCTCCTCAGCACCGCCGACGAGGACCCGGAGGTCGAACGCCGTGCCGTGGGCGAGCTGATCGGGCGACGAGTGGCTGGGCTCATCATCGTGCCCGACCAGGGCGATCACGCCTTTCTGCGGGAGGTCAACGGCCACGACCAGGTGCCCATCGTCTTTGTGGACCGGCCCGCCACCGGCGCCGAGGCCGATGTCGTCCTTGTCGACAACGAGGACGGGGGACGCATGGCGACGCAGCACCTCATCGACCACGGCCACCGCCGGATTGCGATCCTCGTCGCCCCCTCGTACTACACCACCGGCCGCCGACTGCGCGGATACCGCAAGGCCCTGCGGCAGAGCGGCATCGACGCCGACGAAGCACTGGTGGTCACCCTGCGGCGCGGCACCACGGAGGAGGCCGCCGCCGCCACCCACGCCCTGCTCACCTCTCCGCACCCGCCGACGGCGATCTTCTCGACGACGGGTTTCCTCACCGAGGGCGTCCTGCGGGCGAGCCGGCAACTGCACGCCCGTATCGCCGTCGTGGGCTTCGACGACTTCAAGCTCGCCGACATGCTCCCCACCCCGGTCACGGTGGTGACCTCGGACACCGAGGAGCTCGGCCGCCGCGCCGCCCATCTGCTGATCGACCGCATCAACGGTGCGGACGCCCCCTTCCGCAGGACCGTGCTGCCGGCGCAGTTGATCGCCCGTGGCACGGGGGAGATGGCTCCCGGGTAGCGGCTCGGCAGAGCGGACGAAAGCGCCGGATGGGAACGTTGCCACTGCCCGTCGGTGGCATCAACGGCCCGTGCAGCCCCAGTAGTTCAACGCGGTTGCCCTCAACAGCCGGTTTGGTACGGACCATTGACGTTCGATCCGGGTGGTGGGACCTTCACGATGGTTACGTTTCCATAGCTCCGGACGCCCGGGTCCGTCCGGCCCCCACAGCGAAGCAGGAGACACAGACATGACCGTCCCCTCGAACCGGCTGAGACCCCTGAGCGAAGCGCTCACCATGGTGCTGCTCCTCGTTCTCGCCCCGCCCCTGCTCCTCATGAGCGCTGCCCCGCGCGCACACGCTCTCGACAACGGCCTGGCCCGGACACCCCCGATGGGCTGGAACGACTGGAACGCCTTCGGCTGCGACGTCAGCGAGACGCTGGTCAAGCAGACCGCCGACTATCTCGTCTCCTCCGGTCTGAAGGACGCGGGGTACCAGTACGTCAACATCGACGACTGCTGGATGGCCTCGGCCCGGAACTCCGCCGGCCAACTCGTCCCCGACCCCGCGAAGTTCCCCGACGGCATCAGCGGCACCGCCGCCTACATCCACTCCAAGGGTCTCAAGCTCGGCATCTACGAGAGCGCCGGCACCGCCACCTGCCAGGGCTTCCCCGGCAGCCTCGGCCACGAGCAGACGGACGCCGACAGCTTCGCCTCCTGGGGCGTGGACTACCTGAAGTACGACAACTGCAACCACCAGAACGTGCCCGACCAGCAGCGGTACACCGCCATGCGCGACGCCCTCGCCAACACCGGGCGTCCCATCGTCTACAGCCTCTGCAACTGGGGCCTGGCGAGTGTGTGGACCTGGGGAGCGGGGGTCGGCAACAGCTGGCGAACCACCGGCGACATCAACGTCAACTTCTCCACAGTGGTGTCGATCTACAAGTCCAACGTGAAGCTCGCCGCCTACGCCAAGCCCGGCGCCTGGAACGACCCCGACATGCTCGAAGTCGGCAACGGCATGTCGTTCACCGAGGACCGTTCCCACTTCAGCCTGTGGGCCGAGATGGCCGCGCCGCTGATCGCCGGGAACGACCTGCGCAGTGCCTCGGCGGCCACCCTCTCGCTCTACGGCAACAAGGACGTCATCGCCGTCGACCAGGACTCCCTGGGCAAGCAGGGCACCGAGATCTCCTCGTCGGGCGGTCTGCACGTCCTGACCAAACCCCTCGCGAACGGTGACGTGTCGGTGGTCCTGTTCAACGAGAACGCGAGCGCGGCCACGATCACCACCTCGGCCTCCGCGGCGGGCCTCCCGGCGGCGTCCTCGTACCGGGTGAACAACCTCTGGTCGCACGTGATCAGCAGTACGAGCGGCAGCATCGCGGCCAACGTTCCGGGGCACGGCTCGGTCATGTACCGGGTGTCCGTCGGCAGCGGCACCAGTACCGGGACCACGCATCCGCTGATCGGCGCCTCGTCCAACCGCTGCCTCGACGCGTACGGCGCCCAGACCACCCCCGGCACCAAGATCGAGATCTGGGACTGCGGCGGTGGCTCCAACCAGGCCGTGACCCTCACCGCCGCCGGTGAACTACGGCTCTACGGCGGCACCCAATGCCTGGACGCCTACGACAACGGGACCACCTCCGGCACGAAAGTGCAGCTCTGGACCTGCAACGGCGGCACGAACCAACAGTGGCGCCTCAACGGGAACGGCACCATCACCGGTACCCAGTCCGGGCTCTGCCTCGATGTCACCGGAGGCGACAAGCCCGCCGGGAACGTCAACGGCACTCAGGTCGAGCTGTGGACCTGCAACGGCGGCGCCAACCAGCAGTGGCGCCTGGGCTGACGGCCCTCACCTCCCCACGTCCATGGAGCCGGCATGAACTCAACGGCACGACGCGTCCCGAGAATCGGCACCGGCCTGATCGCGGCCCTGGCCCTCCTGATCCCGGTCACCACCGGCGTCGCGACCGCCGCCCCCGAGGCGACGATCTGCAACAAGTACTGCGACGCCCGCGACCCGGCCCTGTCCCCGGGGGACCGGCAGCCTGTCACCGCCACCATCTACGCCCGCACCCTCACCCTGCACTTCGACGACACCGACGCGATGGGCTGGGCCTCGATCACCAACGGCAGTCCGGGGGACGAGGTCTGGCTCGACCGCTCCTTCGACGGCGGCCGGACCTGGAGCTCGGGCAGCAGGCTCGGCGACACCACCATCCCTTCGGGGCAAAGGGGTTGGCGCACCCTGATGTACAACGTCGACGACTGGAACAACAACGGAGTCGGAGCGCTGCGCGCCTGCGGCAAGGCGGGGGACCGGGCCGAGATCGCCTGCACGGCATGGGCCCGTACCACCTGGAACGCGTACAGCAGGCCCACCGCGGCGGCCACCGCGCTGATGCAGTCGTACAACAACTCCACCGGCCTGTTCGACACCACCGGCTGGTGGAACTCCGCCAACGCCCTGACCGCGATCATCGACAACATCCGCGTCACCGGAATGCCCAGCTACAAGTACGCCGTCGCCAACACCTACGACCGCCAACTGAGCGCCCAGGGCGGCCAGTTCCGCAACGACTACATCGACGACACGGGGTGGTGGGGGCTCGCCTGGGTCGCCGCGTACGACCTGACCGGCGACAGCCGCTACCTGAACACCGCCCGCGCCGACGCCGACCACATGGCGCAGTACTGGGACTCGACGTGCGGCGGCGGGGTGTGGTGGAGCACGGCGAAGACGTACAAGAACGCGATCGCCAATTCCCTCTACCTGGAGCTGAACGCGGCGCTGCACAACCGGATCTCCGGCGACACGGTCTATCTCGGCCGGGCGAACGCGGAGTGGTCGTGGTTCAAGGGCACCGGCATGATCAACGCCTCCCATCTGGTCAACGACGGCGTCGACCTGTCGACCTGCGGCAACAACGGGTCCACGGCATGGTCGTACAACCAGGGTGTACTCCTCGGCGGACTGTCCGAGCTGTACCGCGCGACGGGGGACCCGGCCCTGCTGACCACCGGCCGCCAGATCGGTGACGCCTCGACCACCTCCACATCGCTGAACTCCGGCGGAATCCTGCGCGAGCCGTGCGAGACGAACGGCTGCGGGGGCGACGGGCCCTCCTTCAAGGGCGCCTACGTCCGCGGGCTCAGCGCCTTCAACGCCCGGCTGTCCGACCGCCCCTACACCTCGTACCTCACACGGCAGGCGGACTCCGCCCACGCCAACGACCGCAACGCCCTCGACGCCTACGGACTGCACTGGGCCGGGCCGATCGACTCGACGGACGCCGCCCGCCAGCAGAGCGCACTCGACCTGATGAACGCGGCGAACTGACCGGTCATCGCCGACCGGAGCCGCCCTGCCCGGGAGATCCGACACCATGCTGCCTCGCAGAAGCCTTCTCAAAGCCTCCATGGCCGCCCTGGCCGCCCCCGCGATCCTCACCGGCGTGGCCGGCCGTGCCTCCGCCACCGCGTCGACCCTCAGCATCGACCTGCAGAACAACACCGGCTCCAACACGGTCTACGCGTACGTCACCGGCCTGGCGATCGACAACGGCAACGCCTGGTACCTGCTGCGGGCCGACGGCCAGACCCCGTACTACCCATCGTCCCCGTCCTCGACCGGCACCCCGCTCGCGGTGGACTGTGCGATCCCGCTGAACGCCTCGGGCGCCGGCCCCAAGCGGATCACCATCCCACGCGTAGCCGGCGGCCGGCTGTGGTTCTCCGTCGACCGGAAGCTGACGTTCCTGCTCAACCCCGGCCCGGCGCTCGTCGAGCCGTCGGTGACCAACTCGTCCGACCCGAACATCGACATCCAGTGGGATTTCTGCGAGTTCACCTTCAACAGCTCGGTCCTGTACGCCAACGTCAGCGCCGTCGACTTCGCCGCCATGCCCATCGCGCTCAAGCTCACCACCGGCTCGGGCGGCACACAGAGCGTGCCGGGCCTGGCCGCCGGCGGACTCGACTCCATCTGCGCCGGGCTGACCGCGCAACACGCCGCCGACGGCCAGGGCTGGGACCAGCTGATCGTCACCTCCGGCGGCCAGAACCTGCGGGCCCTGAGTCCCACCGCCGGCATCGTGCGCAACTCCTCGCTGTTCTCCGGGTATTACTCCTCCTACGTCGACCAGGTCTGGGCCAAGTACGCGTCCACCCCGCTGTACGTCGACACCCAGGCGTCCTGGGGCACCCTCACCGGAACGGTGTCCGGCGGCCTGCTCACCTTCCCGGCGGCAGGGTCCTTCGCGAAGCCGTCGGCTGCCGACATCTTCAGCTGCAACTCGGGACCCTTCAACGTCTCCTCGGCCGTCATGGGCGCCCTCACCGCCCGTATCAGCGCGGCTCTCAACCGCAGCACCCTGCTGTCCGACGCCCATCAGCCGGGCGGAGAGAACCCCGTCACCTACTACACGACTTCGCCGACCAACCACTACGCACGCCTCGTGCACGCCACCTCCACCGACGGACGCGGCTACGCCTTCCCGTACGACGACGTCACCCCGAACGGGGGCACCGACCAGTCCGGCTTCGTCACCGACGGCGACCCCACTCTGCTGACCGTCACGCTGAGCGCCGTCCACGGCGGCGGAGGAACCACCCCGCCCTCCGGTGGGACCAGCGCCTTCTCCACCATCCAGGCGGCCTCGTACACCGGCCAGTCCGGCACCACCACCGAGACCACCAGCGACACCGGCGGCGGCTACGACGTGGGATACATCGCCGGCGGGGACTGGCTCGGCTACGCGAACATCGACTTCGGCAGTGGCGGCGCGACACAGTTCATCGCCCGCGTGGCCTCCGGGGCCGCCAGTGGGGTCAGCGGCCTGGTGCAGGTCGCGCTGGACAGCCCCACGGCCACCCCGGTCGGCAGCTTCTCCCTGGGCAACACGGGCGGCTGGCAGAGCTGGGTGACGATCCCCGCGAACATCAGCAAAGTGACCGGCGTGCACACGGTCTATCTGACCTTCGCCAGCGGGCAGCCCGCCGACTTCGTCAACGTCCACTGGTTCACCTTCGCGGCCTGACCCGACAGCGCCGGAGCTTCGGCATCCGGTCCCGCCCGGGTCGGTGGCCCGTGTGCCGTCAGCTCCCGGAACCGGTCGTCAGCCCGCGGCGGCGGTGAGCGCTCCGAGGGCGCCGGCCTGGGTACGCCAGTCGGTCTGGTTGGGGCTGGTGCCGGCCCAGCGTTCACCGAGGGCGTTGAGGGAGCTGCGGTCCTGCGCCCACAGGGTGTCCGCCTGCTTCTGGACGTAACTCCGGTAGGTGCTGGAGCCGGTGGCCGTCGCGAGGTCGGCGAAGTTCCGCATGAAGATGCCCTTGAACTGCTTCTGGTTGTCGTCGCAGGACGCCGAGCCGACGTCGCAGGACTCGGTGAGCACTCCGCCGGTGGTCAGCGTCGGGTTGCTGACGGCGGCGTCGGCCAGGGTTCGCGCGGTGGCCAGCAGCGAACTGTCCCCGGTCGTCCTCCACAGTTCGGTGAAGGCGCCGATCGCCAGCCCCTGGTTGTAACTCCACACGGTGGAGCCGTTGTTGGCGCAGGCCGAGGAGAGCCCGTCGTTCACCAGCCCCGAGGAGTTGATCATCCCGCTGGCCTTGTACCAGGCGGCGGACGTCTTCGCCCGCTGGAGCCATACCGTGTCGCCCGGGATGCGCTGGTGCAGCGCGGTGGTCAGCCACAGATACTGCCCGTTCGTCACCGCGTTCTTGTAGGTGCGCTCACGGTCCCACCACACGCCACCGCCGCAGGTGCTGGGATCCCAGTACTGCTGGACGTAGTCGGCGATGGTGACGGCCTCGTCGAGGTACCGGGAGTCGCCCGTGTAGTCGTACGCGTCGATCCAGGCGATGGCCCACCAGCCCGAGTCGTCGATGGAACGGCTGATGAAGTCGCCTTCGATCGCGTCCGAACTGCGCACGCCGGCGGCGAAGGTGCCCTTGTTCCGGTCGAAGGTGCGCGCGATGACCCAGTCGTAGTCGTGCGTGCCGGTGGTCTTCGCGAAGTCGATCAGGGAGGTGAGGGTGGCGGCCGAGTTCCACCAACTGCTGGGCCACCAGCCGTTGTAGGGGTCGTACGACGTCATCAGAGTGTCCGCCGCCGCGCGCGCCCTGGTCGGTACGGGCCTGACCCATGCCGTGCAGCTGCCCTCGTTGTGGCTTGCCTCCCGGCCGCAGGCGCGGACCGCGCCGCCGTAGAGGAGGCCGCGCGGGTCGCGGGTGGCGTACATCGCGGTACGGGTGCCGGTGGCCCCGGACGGGGTGCTGGTGCGGCCGAGGGAGGAGCCGTCCGGCCAGGTCGAGCCGCCGTCCCAGGAGCGGTCGAGCCAGATCTCGTCGCCGGCGCCGCCGGTGTCGATGGTCGCCCAGGCCATGGAGTTCTTCTGGTCGACGTGCAGCCGGATCGTCCGGCCGTAGAGGGTGGTCGACGGCACCGGCTGGTCGTCACCGGCCGCCTGGCCGGCGCCGGTACCGTCGCAGAGGCCGTCACAGACGGTGGGGTAGGCCCAGTTCGTGCAGCCGACGCCGGCGGCGTCGCCGCAGGCCCGCACGAGCCCGCGTCGGTGGTTGCGGGGATCAGTGATGTTGTACATCAGCGTCAGGGTGCCGGTCCAGGTGCTCGGGATGCTCGCCTTGCCGAGCAGTCCCTCCCAGGTGGCGCCGCCGTCCCAGGAGCGGTCCAGCCACACCGAGTCGCCGGTCACGCCGCTGTCGATGCTGGCCCAGGCCATGTCGTCCGCGTCGGACACGTGCAGTTCGAGGCGACGGCCGTTGAGGTCCTTGTTCGGTACTGGAAACGTTTCCTGTCGTGCCTGTGAGGGGTCCAGCGCGTCACAGGCCAGTACGCACACCTGGGTGGCGGCGGCCGCGGGCGTCGCGGCCGGGACCAGTGCCGCGAGCGCGAGCGCGGCCGTCAGCAGGAAGCTGAGAAGCCGTGATCTGACAACGATGTCGGAGCGTCGTAAGGGCACCGGAACTCGCCTCGATTTCACGATGGGGGACGCCGGTCGGCGGGCGTGGCTGGGGCCGACGGCTCTCACCGAGCCGGGCGGGAATCGAGCACTGGTCCATACCTGTCCCGGAGGCAGTGAACCGGCTTGGCGAGGTCCTGTCAATGCCCTCAACGGGAGTCTGTTCAAGGGCAGTTCGGGGTGGCCGTGACGGGTTGACACCCTGTTTTCGGGCGCCCATCATCGGTGGAACTTCGGCGAGGCTCCTCGTGCATCCAGCTTTCCAATCGGTCGCTGGGCTTCGTAGGCCACAGTTTTGAATCGTTTCAGAAATTGCGTTTCTGTATTCCCGCACCCGATCCGGGAGGTTTTCCATGCGTCGTCGTCCCCCGCTGAGCAGATCGCCAGGTCGGCACCACTTGCTCGGCCTCGCCGTGATCGCGGCCACCGCGCTGTCCGCGGGACCCGCGCCGTCCGCCGGCGCCGCGCCTTTCGCGACGACCGCAACGGGGGTCCACAAGGCGGCCCTTGACGCCCTGAACTACTCGCCGACCTCGCGCACCCTGAAGCCGACCGCCGTCTACCGGACATCCGGCAGCGTCGCGAACCCGCAGAACGTCCTCAGCGGACAGCCGACGCGGATCTCCGGCTCCCAGTCGGCCGTCACTCTCGACTTCGGCAAGGAGGTCGGCGGTCTGGCAACGTTGTCGTTCGGTAGTGCAAGCGACAGCGGCCAACGGGTCGGCCTGGCCTTCAGCGAGTCGTCCCTGTACGCGGGCAACAACAGCGACCGCAGCAGCGGCCGCGACGGTGAGGACGGGGCCCTCTACGCCACAGCCTCCGCCAACGGCACCTACACGATGCCCACGGCTCAACTGCGTGGCGGCTTCCGCTACCTGACCGTCTTCCTCGACACCTCGGGCTGGGTGGACCTCACAGGCGTCAGCCTCAACTTCACCGCGGCTCCCGGGAAAGCCAACCCGGCCGACTACGCCAACTACTTCTCCTCCAGCGACGACTTGCTCAACAGCATCTGGTACGCCGGGGCCTACACCGTGCAGCTCAACACGATCGCCTCCGGCCAGGGCCGCGCCTGGCCCCCGCCGGCCTCGGCGTGGGACAACAGCGCCACCGTCGGTGTCGGTGACTCCGTCCTGGTCGACGGGGCCAAGCGCGACCGTACGGTGTGGCCCGGCGACATGGGCATCGCCGTACCCACGCAGTACGCGTACTCGGGCGACCTCACCTCGACCCGCAACGCGCTCACCACGATGTACGACGCGCAGTCGGCGGAGGGCGAAATACCCTGGTCGGGGCCGCCGTTCAACCTCACCGGCTCGGACACCTACCACACCTGGACGCTGCTGGGCACGTCCACGTACTACACCTACTCGGCCGACCGGACGTGGCTGGACTCCGAATGGGCCGACTACAAGCGCGGGATGGCCTTCATCACCAACAAGATCGACGGCAACAACCTGCTCAATGTGACCCGCACCCAGGACTGGGCCCGGGTCGGCCAGGGCGGCGAGAACATCTCCGCCAACGCGCTGCTGTACGCCGCGCTCAAGGGCGGCGCCGCCCTGGCCACGGTCGAGGGCGACGGCGCACTCGCCGCGAGCTGGACCGGCAAGGCGGCCGCCATCAAGACCGCCGCCAACTCCCGCCTGTGGGACGCTTCGAAGGGCATGTACAAGGACAACCCGACCAGCGGCCTGTACCCGCAGGACGGCAACTCGCTCGCCGTCTGGTACGGGCTCACCGACTCCACGGCGAAGTCGCGGAGCGTCATCACCCAGCTCGGCACCCGCTGGGGCGCGTACGGCCCCACCACCCCCGAGTGGGGCGGCAATGTGTCGCCCTTCGTGGGCGGCATGGAGCTGAACGCCCGCTTCACCGCCAATGACGACTACACCGCCCTGGACCAGATCCGCCGCACCTGGGGCCACATGCTGACCAGCGACATCGGCACCAAGAGCACCTTCTGGGAGGGCATCAAGGCCGACGGCGGCCTCGCCTACGGCGGTTCGTTCATGAGCCTGGCCCACGGCTGGTCCACCGCGCCCACCTCGACGCTCACCTTCGACGTGCTCGGCACCGCACCGGAGTCGGCGACCGGCGCGTACCGCTTCGTCCCGCACCCCGGCGACCTGACCAGCGCCGAGGGCCGCATCACCATGCCCCAGGGTGCCATCAACGCGTCCTGGTCCCGCGACCCCGCCGCCGGCACCTACTCGGCGCACCTCACCAGTCCGTCCGGCACCAACGGCCGCATCGGCGTCCCGAAGTCCGGAGGCGGCAACATCTCGGTGTCCGTGAACGGCAACGTCGTCTGGAGCAACGGAACCTTCACACCCACCTCGGGAATCACCGGCGCGAGCCAGGACGACACCTACGTCTACCTCACCGGCGTCGCCCCGGGCAGCTACACCGTGACCGCCACCGGACTGGGCAATCCGTCGGCACCCGCCGATCCCGCAACCGGTGCGCTGCGGGCGGGCTTCACCCGGTGCGCGGGCGAGGGCGGTACGTGCTCCTTCAGCGGCACGCGTGCGGTGGCCTACGGGGCCGGGACGTACACGTACAAGACAGCGACCAGTAGCACCGCCTGCACCAATGCCTCCTTCGAGGGCGACCCCGCGCCGAACCTCGTCAAGTCCTGCTACGTCGCCGACGCGGGCGGCCCGCCCGGATACACCTCCTGCGCGGCGGAGGGAGGCACCTGCGCCGTGCCCGGATACAACCGTGACGTCGCCTACGGCGCCAACGGCAACTTCGCCCACCAGGTCACCAACGGCTCCGTCGCCTGCACCAACGCCCACTTCGGCGATCCCATCGACGGCGTCGCCAAGTCCTGCTACCTGCCACCCGACGGAGCGCCGGCCGGCGGTTGGACCAAGTGCGCGTCCCAGAACGGCACCTGCTCGGCCGCCGCGGGACAGCCGGTGATGTACGGCGCCTTCGGAGCGTTCACCACACTCACGGCCACCGGCGACACCCCGTGCACCGACGCCACGTTCGGCGACCCGATCCCCGGCGAGTCGAAAGCCTGCTACACCGCCACCGGCGGCCCGGCAGGCTACGCGACCTCCTGCGCCGCCGAAGGCGGCACGTGCGCCTTCAGCGGACAGCAGACCGTCGCCTACGGCGCCCGGGGCCGCTTCCTCTACAAGTCGTTCACCGGCGGTACCGGCTGCACGACGGCGGCGTTCGGTACCGATCCGCTGCCCGGCGTGAGCAAGACCTGCTACCTCACATCCTGAGCGGCCCGACGCCTCCGGCAGCCTCCGCCTCCCCGCGTGTTCGGAGGCTGCCGGATCACTCCGGATCACTCCGGATGGGCCGCTGCCTCCTTCTGCAATTGCACCGCCGCCACCAGGCTCAGTTTCGGTTCCGCCCGGCGCAGCGACTTCACCGCCGCCACCGAGGCGATGTCCCCCGTGAAACCGACGGCGGCCAGCCGGGAGCGGACCCAGCGGGCGCGCAGCTGGGTTTCGGTGGCGGCGGCGGTGGACTCGACGAGTCCGACAGCGCGTTCCAGGCCCGGGCGCTCCTGTGGTGAGGCCTCCGCCAGTGCCTGACGCAGGGCCGCGGCGACCACGTCCGCGTCCCGGATGGCCAGCACGAAGTTGTTCTTTTTGCTCAGTCCCGCGATTCCAGTCATACGGATCAGCGTGACCGTCATCTTCCATGCCTGCCTAGCGACTTGAGGAGGCTCAGAGGCTCGGCTACCGGCTACCGGCCGTCGGCCTGTGCGGTCAGGGCGAAGGCCAGCAGTGCCGTCGTGGTGGGGTCTCCAGATCGTCCGGGGGTCACTGGGCGACGGTGAGCGTGAGGGCCCCGGTGTAGGTGGTGCCCGGGGTGAGGGTGGTGTCGGTGCCGTCGACGGTGAGGGTGAGGCTCTCGCCGGGCGGTGCCTGCACCGAGGCGTCGGCGTCGACGACCAGCTTGGTGAGGTACGACGTGCCGGTGACCGTCCAGACCGATCCGGCGCCCAGCTTCACGATCACGCCGTTGTTGATGGCCGGCTTCGGGGTGTTGGTGACGTGGTTGATTTGCTGCCACTCGGCCGAGGTGATGGTGGAGACCGCGTGCCGCGACATCGAGGAGGAGATGACGCCCTCGACGCGACTGCGGCGGAAGGTGGCGATCAGGTTCTTGCCGGTGCGCATCGCGTTGTAGAAGTCGCCCGTCAGGGAGATGTCGGTGAAGGAAGCGGTGGCGTCGGCGGTGTGCTCCGTGGTGGTGTCGAACCCCGTGTTCCTGGCCGGGTCGCCGGTGGGCTCGGTGTAGACGCCGGTCATGGAGCCGGGGTCGTCGGTCTCCATGATCTGCACGAGGACGCCGTTGCCCGCGTGGAGGCGGGCGCCCTGTGAGCCGTCCACGACGATCGACATCTGCTTCCCCTTGTCGAGGAACATCGTCTCGGCGGTGGTGAAGCGGGTGCCGCCGCTGATCTCCACCCTGCCGCCGTCGCCGCTGTGCCACATCACGCCGAACCCGCGCGAGCTCACGACCGACGGCCTCGGGTCGATCCCGGCCAACTCGCGCTCGCTCAGCCGCAGATCCGCCGCGGTGTTCAGCGCGGCCACGGCTTCGCGGGTGCTGTCGGCGAAGGCGACGGAGCCGCCGGTGGAGATGGCGGCGAAGGTGGCCACGTCGAAGCGGGTGCCGAGGAAGACGTCCTGCTGGCTGCCGCCGTCCGCGTACGTGCCGTACCCGGAGTCGCCGGTGATGGTGACGGTGGAATTGACCGTGGCCAGCACAGAGTTGCGTACGGAATCCGTGGACAGCACGCCCCAGGCCTCCGAGGAGACACGGGAGTTGAGATAGGTGGCCGTGGTGTTGTTGCCCAGGACGTTGGTGGCGCGCACGTTGCCGGACAGGCCCAGCATCCAGGGCACCGTCATCATGTTCGCGCCGAAGCCCGGCTCGTAGTCGTCGGGCAGCACGCCCTCGCGGGTGTGGATGCGGGAGTTCTTGACGATCACGTTGGCGCCGTCGCGGGCGATGACGCCGGTGCGCACCGCGCCCCGGTTGTCGATGTCCGCGCCGTCCACGATCAGCCGGGTGCCCGCTCCCGCGCCGGTGACGGCGGCGCCGTAACTCGCGAAGTCGAGGCGGCCGTTGCCGTCGAAGGCGATACGGGGATCCTCGAGGGTGTACGAGGCGCCGTCGGCGACGAAGAAGGCGTTGAAGGCCTCGCCCGTGGAGGTCAGCGAGACACTCCTCGCGTACGCATCGGTGAGGCGACCACCCCGCACGCCCGACAGCACCGAGTTCTCGGTGACGACGCCGTCGGCGCCGACGTAGACGGCCTGGCGCAGATGGAAGGTGGCGCCGGCGAAGGACTCCACGTGCTCGGCGGCCGGGGTGAGGACGACGTCGCCCCGGTAGACGCCCGCCGCGATGACGGTCGTCCAGCCGTAGGTGCCGTCCAGGACCGAGCCGGTCTCCACGCCGTTCACGGTCAGGGACAGGCTGTACCCCTCCGGGGCGGTGAGTACGGAGCCGTCTTCCAGGACGAGTTCGTCGAGCCGGGTGATCGCGGCGACCTCCCAGGTCTCGCCGGAGGCGACGGTCTTCCTCCGCCGGGCCGCCGCGGCCGGTGTCGCTGCGTGGGCGGTGGTCGGTACGAGCAGCGCGGGTGCCGCGACGACGCTCCCGACGGCGATCAGCGCGCGAACCCGCGACCGCATCGTCACGCCGCACTCCGCGAGGGCCTGCTCCATGGTGTGGTTGGTGACTTTGGACATGCATAACTCCCTTGCACCCCATGGCTGTTCATGGGGCGATCGGCTTCGAGCGGTGTGCGAGGGAGTGAAGCAGTGACCGTGGAGCCGCAGAAGTGGGTGGCTCCTGTGAATCCGCCGACGGGGCATGGCCATTGGGGATACGAGCCATTACCCGGCCAGACCGACACGGGTCCACCCGGCTCGCCCGGCCTGCTGCCCGCCGGTTATCCGCAATAGCAGGAAAATCTATTCACGCGATAAGAGCAGCCTGTCAAACCCATAAGTGAATTCCGTGAATTTGCGCAATTTTCCTGTGTGGCTCAAGGATATTTTGTTCTCCTGACGAGGTGTTGAGATTTAGGTAAGAGTGTCGATAATCTTGTCAACAATCGCATGAAGCGCCCGACCGGGCGCCTGTCGTGCGCTCCAATCATGCGAAATGTCCGCTATCTGTACGGATGTGCCGTCCCTGAAGTCGGCTGACGGGTGCTTTCCGTGTGGCCGGGACGTCATTCCAGTATTGAAGGAGTGGTTTGTGAGCAGAGAAAGAACCCGTCGAGTACGCACGCGACGGACTTGGCGGGGCGTAGCCGGTGCCGCCACGGCAATTGTGCTGGTCGGCGGTGGCTTTGCCGTGGCAAATGCCTCGACGGATACGTCGACAACCAAATCGGCGGCAGGTGTCAAGCGCCCGGTCGACAAGGACGCCACCGGCACCAAGGCCGTGGTCAGCGCCGCCAACGCGTTCCTGAACACGCTGGATGCCGACCAGCAGGCGGAGGTCCTCCTGGACCTCACCGAGGAGAACGCGACGGCGTGGTCGAACCTGCCGTGCGGCTCGTCCTGCCGTCCCGGCATCGAGCTCGGCTCCCTGACTGACACTCAACTGGCCGCCGCCCAGCAGCTGCTGAAGGTGGCCACGGGTACCGGCAAGGGCAGCGGGTACGACCAGATCACCCAGATCATCAAGGCCGACGACGTGCTCGCCTCGGTGCAGGCCACCAGCTCCGCGGGGACGGGGCCGGCGCCATCGGACGCCGCGTCGAGCACGGCCTCGGCCGACCCGTCCGCCACGGCGAGCGCGAGCTCCACGGCCACCGACGCCCCGACGGGCACCCCGCCCTCCGGCGGCACCGGCGGGGGCGGCTCCTTCGGCTACGGCAGCGGCCTCTACTACATGGCGTTCCTGGGCACCCCCTCGGCGGACGGCACCTGGCAGCTGCACTTCGGCGGCCACCACCTCGCCGTGGACCTCACCTACAAGAAGGGCAAGGTGGCAGGCGCCAGCCCCTTCTTCATCGGAGTCGAGCCCACCAGCTGGACCGCCGACGACGGCACCACGTACACGCCGCTGGAGGAGCAGCGCAACGGCATGCTCGCGCTGACCGGCAGCCTGAGCACGGAGCAGCTGGCCACGGCCAAGCTGTCCGGGACGTACAACGACGTGCTCCTCGGCCCGGGCGAGGACGGCCAGTTCCCGGAGACCAAGGAAGGCATCAAGGTCAGCGAGCTGTCGCCCAAGCAGCAGAAGCTGGTCCTGAAGGCCATCTACCCCTGGGTCTCCAACGTGGACGACGCCACCGCGAAGAAGCTCATGAAGACGTATGCGCATGAGCTGAACGAGACCTACGTCGGCTACTCCGGCGGCACCGCCCTCGACACCCAGGGCGACTACGTGCGCATCGACGGTCCCGGCGTGTGGGTCGAGTTCGTCTGCCAGAACGGCCTCGTCATCCAGGGCAAGGTCCACTACCACACGGTGTACCGCGACCACACCCGCGACTACGGCAGCGAGTTCTCCTTCTCATGACCCGACCGCGAAACTGGCTGACCACCGCACTTCGCCTGGTGGCCGGGATCGCGATCGCGGTACCGGCGGCGCTCCTCCTCGGGGCGTCGCCGGCCGCCGCGCATCCGATGCCGCACTCAGTGGTCCAGCTCGACGTGTACAAGGCCTCCGTCACCGCGAGGCTGGAACTGCCGGTCGGCGACTTCGCCACGGCCAGCGGGATCGACCTGACCAACACCGAAGCTTCGGCCCTGCCCGCCAAGGCCACGGCCATCCGCACCTACCTCGGCAAGCACATCCGCCCGACCACTCTCAAGGGCGAGGCGTGGCAGGTCGGCATCGGCGCTTTGAGCCTCAGCCGCACCCAGCAGACCTCCACCGGCCCGTACCGCGAGCTGGTCGCCAAGGCCGTGCTCACCCCGCCGGCCGGCGCCGACGTACGGCACTTCACGCTCGACTACGACGTGATCGTCCATCAGGTCGTCACCCACGTCACGCTGGTGTCGGTACGACAGGACTGGGCCGCCGGCCGGGTCACCGGCGACGGCGCCACCCAGGTCGGCACCATCCGTCTCGACATCCGGCACATGACCGTCCCGCCGCTGACCGTCGACCTCGGCAAGGGCAGCGCCTGGCGCGGTTTCGTCGCCATGGTCGAACTCGGCGGCGACCACATCCTCACCGGCACCGACCACTTGCTGTTCCTGCTCATCCTGCTGCTGCCCGCACCGCTGCTGGCCACCGGGCGACGCTGGGAAGGTCTGGTCGGCGCCCGCACCGCGCTCGGGCGCATCGGCCGCATCACGCTCGCCTTCACCGTCGGCCACTCCGTCGCGCTGGCCGCCACCGCCCTCGGCCGCCTGGAGATCCCCGGCCGGCCGGTCGAGGCGTTCATCGCCGCCAGCATCCTCGTCGGAGCCGTACACGCCATCCGCCCCCTGTTTCCGGGCCGGGAAGCGGTCGTGGCCGGAGTCTTCGGCCTCGGCCACGGCATGGCGTTCTCCTTCGTGCTGGCCGAGATGCATCTGTCCACCGGACAGCTCGTGTCCAGCCTCCTCGGCTTCAACCTGGGCATCGAACTGGTCCAGCTCCTGCTGGTCTGTCTGGCCCTGCCCACCCTGCTGGTGATCGCGCGGCTGCGGATACAGCCCGCGCTGCGGGTGGGCGGCGCGGTGCTCACCGGCTCGGCGGCCGTCGGCTGGCTGGCCGACCGGCTCGGCGCGCCCAACTCGATCGCCCGGGCGGCCGACAGTGCCGGATCCCACACCACGCTGATGCTGGCCACCCTGGCGCTGGCCGCGGTCGTCGCCGTCGGCTGGACACTGGCCACGCGCTGGCGAGCACCGTCCGAACAGGGCGGCGGTCTCCGCCTGCGGCCGCAGGCGCGACAGGAGGCGGAGACGGAGGCGGTGTCCGGATAGGTGCTCTCACACAGCCCGCGCGAGCGCGCCGGTATGCGCCGGCCTGGCGGGAACCGGAGCTGTCCACCGACAGGGCCCCAACGGGAACGCGGATTCCAGCGTGCGAACGGGGCGCGCGCTCGCCCTGGGCAGGCCCGTAGTTCTTCCGATCGGCCGTCGGCTGACGATCCGTCCGAAACCGTTCGTCTCACGTACCGCCGAGTTTCACATGGGGGCCACAGGACCCTTCCCTGACGTTTGGTGCTCTTGGAACACTCCAACCGCGCACGTTCCCTCACCATCCGGCCGACCGGGCCCGTCAGGACAAGAGGTCACTCACCCATGCCTCAAGTGAATCGGCGCCGATTCCTCCAACTCGCCGGCGGCACCGCGGCGTTCACCGCGCTGGCCAACAGCATCGAGCGCGCCGCCGCGCTCCCGGCCAACCACCGTTCCGGCACTATCGACGACGTCGAGCACATCGTCGTCCTGATGCAGGAGAACCGTTCCTTCGATCACTACTTCGGCTCGCTGAGAGGCGTCCGCGGCTTCGGCGACCCGCGTCCGGCCACGACGTCGGGCGGCAAGTCGGTCTGGTACCAGTCGGACGGCACCAAGGACGTGCTCCCCTTCCGGCCCGAGGCGGACAACCTGGGCATGCAGTTCATCCAGGACCTCCCGCACGGCTGGAGCGACGGGCACACCGCCTTCAACAACGGCAAGTACGACAAATGGGTGCCCGCCAAGTCGTCGACGACGATGGCGTACCTGACGCGCGAGGACATCCCGTTCCACTACGCGCTCGCCGACGCCTTCACCATCTGCGACGCCTACCACTGCTCGTTCATCGGCTCCACCGACCCGAACCGCTACTACATGTGGACGGGCTACACGGGGAACGACGGCAAGGGCGGTGGGCCCGTCCTCGGCAACGACGAGGTGGGCTACGACTGGACGACGTACCCGGAGCGGCTGGAGGCGGCCGGGGTCTCCTGGAAGATCTACCAGGACGTCGGCGACGGGCTCGACGCGAACGGCTCCTGGGGCTGGATCCCGGACGCGTACCGCGGCAACTACGGCGACAACTCGCTGCTGTACTTCAACCAGTACCGCAACGCCAAGCCGGGCGACCCGCTGTACGACAAGGCCCGCACCGGCACCGACGCCCGCAAGGGCGAGGGCTTCTTCGACCAGCTGAAGGCCGATGTCCAGGGCAAGAAGCTGCCCAAGATTTCGTGGGTCGTCGCGCCCGAGGCGTTCACCGAGCATCCCAACTGGCCCGCGAACTACGGCGCCTGGTACATCGCCCAGGTCCTGGACGCGCTGACCTCCGACCCCGAGGTGTGGAGCAAGACGGCGCTGTTCATCACGTACGACGAGAACGACGGCTTCTTCGACCACCTCGTGCCGCCGTTCCCGCCGCAGTCCGCCGCGCAGGGCAAGTCCACCGTCGACGTCGGCCCGGACCTCTACCAGGGCGACGCGAGCCGCGCGGCCGGACCGTACGGGCTCGGCCAGCGGGTGCCGATGCTCGTCGTCTCGCCCTGGAGCAAGGGTGGTTACGTCTGCTCCGAGACGCTCGACCACACCTCGATCATCCGGTTCATGGAGCGCCGCTTCGGCGTGCACGAGCCCAACATCTCGCCCTGGCGGCGCGCGATCAGCGGCGACCTCAGCTCGGCCTTCGACTTCGCGCGCAAGGACACCAAGCCGGTCGCGCTGCCGGACACCGACGGCTATCAGCCGCCGGACCACGACCGCCACCCCAGCTATGTGCCCACCCCGCCGGCCAACCCCGTCCTGCCCAAGCAGGAGCGTGGCTCGCGCCCGGCCCGCCCGCTGAAGTACGCGCCCCTGGTGGACGGTTCGGCGGACACCGCGGCCGGCACATTCACACTCACCTTCGGCTCCGGCGCCAAGGCGGGTGCCGTGTTCCTCGTTACCTCCGGCAACCGCACCGACGGGCCCTGGACATACACCACCGAGGCGGGCAAAACGGTCTCGGACACCTGGAACTCGGCGTACTCGAACGGCTCGTACGACCTCACCGTGCACGGACCGAACGGCTTCCTGCGCACCTTCAAGGGCCCCGGCAAGGCGGCCGGACCCGAGGTCACTGCGCGGCACGTCGGGAGCCATGTGGAGCTGACCCTCACCAACAAGGGCTCCGGCACGGTCCACCTCAAGCTCACCGACGGCTATGGCGGAAAGCCGCAGTCGTTCAAGGTACGGGCGGGCGCGACCGTGCGGCACACGGTCGAACTGCGGGCGAGCAGGCGCTGGTACGACCTGACCGTCGTGTCCGACGCGGACGCGGGCTTCTTGCGCCGGTTCGCCGGACATGTCGAGAACGGTCTGCCCGGTGTCAGCGACCCGGCGATCGTCACCGCCTGATGGTTACCCAACTACCGGTTGCTTTCCGGCCATCCCACGGTAGTGTGCCCCGGTGACCACGCATTCGAACACTCCTGCAGGTTGGTACCCGGATCCGCACGGGGCGCCCCAGACGCTGCGCTACTGGGACGGATCCCAGTGGACCGACCACACGAATGCGGACCAGCAGGCCCAGGGCGCGCCGCAGGTACCGCACCAGGCCCAGCAGCCCCAGCAGGCATACGCCCAGCAGCCCGCCCCGGCCCCCGACCAGCGCGTGCAGAGTCAGGTGCAGCAGCAGGCCGGCGTCGCGCCCAGTGGCGTCGGCGGCGGCACGCTGTTCACCGAGCCGGTCCTGGTGGTGAACCAGAAGGCCAAGCTGATCGAGGTGACCAACGAGTACAAGGTCATGGATCAGAACGGCAACCAGCTCGGCTCGGTCACCGAGGTCGGGCAGGGCGTGTTCAAGAAGATCCTGCGCTTCGTCTCCAGCCTCGACCAGTTCATGACCCACAAGCTGGAGATCCGGGACGCCCACGGCCAGCCGCAGCTGCTGCTGACCCGCCCCGCGAAGTTCCTCAAGTCGCGGGTCATCGTGTCGCGTCCGGACGGATCGCCCGTCGGCGAGATCGTCCAGCAGAACATGATCGGCAAGATCAACTTCGCCATGAACGTCAACGGCCAGCAGGTCGGCGCGATCAAGGCGGAGAACTGGCGGGCGTGGAACTTCGCGATCGTCGACCACGCGGACAACGAGGTCGCCCGGATCACCAAGACCTGGGAAGGCCTCGCCAAGACGATGTTCACCACTGCGGACAACTACGTTCTGCAGATCCACTTCCAGCTCCCCGAGCCCCTGCTGAGCCTCGTCGTGGCGACGGCGCTGACCGTCGACACGGCGCTCAAGCAGGACTCCCGCGGACTGGGATGACGGTGACATGAGGAAGGAAGGGCGGTCGCGGATCTCCGCGGCCGCCCTTCTTGCATGTTCCCCACAGGGACGTCGGTCGCTCGCTAGAGGGACGTCAGGTGGCCCGAGTTGGGCTGCTTGGGCACCAACGAGGGTTCGTACGTCGCCGATCCCGCGTCCAGTGCCAGCACCGCGGCGACCGGGTGGTCGTCGTCCACCAGGGTCTGGGGCCGGGCCAAGGGCAGGGGGTCGGGATCGGGCGTCGACCGTGACAGCGTCACCACGCCCCACGCCGCGATCCCCGCTCCCACGAGCGCCAGCAGCGCGCCCGCCGCGCCGCCCTGAAGGCGTTCGCCGAGCAGCGACAGGCCGATCACCACGGCGGCGACCGGGTTGGCGAGTGTCACGACGGCGAGCGGCGCGCCGAGCCCGCCCTGGTACGCGGTCTGCGACAGCAGCAGTCCGCCGGCCGCGAAGGCCGCCACGAGCAGTGCCACCACGACCACTTGGGCGCTCAGCAGCGAGTCCGAGCGGTCCGTCGCGGCCACTGTCACGGTCTGTGTGAGCGCCGAGGCGACCCCCGAGGCGAACCCGGAGGCGGTCGCGTGCCGCAGCCCCGGCCGCGTTCCCGGCCGTGACAGGCCGCCGATCAGCATGGCGGTCGTGCCGGCGACGGCGAGCGCCTGAGGCACCGACAGCACGTCGTCGGGCGCGGGCCCGGACGCCGTGACGAGCAGTGCGGCGAGGCCGATCAGCGTGAGCGCGGTACCGCGCCACTCGACGGCGCTGACCCGCCGTCCGGCGACCCGCGCGCCCAGCGGCACGGCGGCGACCAGGGTGAGCGCACCGAGCGGCTGCACCAGTGTGAGCGTGCCGTACTTGAGCGCGGCGACATGCAGCAGCGCGGCCGAGGCGTTCAGCGCGACCGACCACCACCAGGCCCCCCTGGTCAGCATCCCCAGCGTGCCCGAGCCGGGCGACCGGGAGGCGAGCCGTTCCTGCGCGACGGCCGCGGCGGCGTACGCGACGGCCGAGAACAGTGACAGGACGACGGCGGCGAGAGTGGCGCTCATCGTCCCGCCCCCACGAGCTCCGGCACTTCCTGTACGGGGACCTCGGCGCGCTCCTGGACCCGGCCCGCGGTCGTCACCGTCCGGTGCGGCAGGTGGATCACGGCGAGCGCGATGCCGAGCAGGGCGGTCGCGACGATCGCGTCGAGCCAGTAGTGGTTCGCGGTGCCGACGATCACCACCAGGGTGAGCAGCGGATGCAGCAGCCACAGCCGGCGCCACCGGGACTTCGTCGCCGCGATCAGGCCGATCGCGACCATCAGCGCCCAGCCGAAGTGCAGCGACGGCATCGCGGCGAACTGGTTCGCCATCGAGTCGGTCGCCGGGTGCGCCCCGTACACCGTGGGCCCGTACACCTGTCCGGTGTCGATGAGACCCGCCTCGGCGAGCAGCCGCGGCGGTGCGAGCGGGAAGGTGAGGTGGCCCACCAGGGCGGCGGCGGTGACCACGGCGAGGACCCGGCGGGCCCAGACGTAGTGGGCCGGGCGCCGCAGGTACAGCCAGATCAGGAAGGCCGCGGTGGCCGGGAAGTGAACGGTCGCGTAGTAGGTGTTCGCGATGTGCACGAGGGTGTCGCTGTGCAGCAGTGCGGTCTGCACGGCGCCCTCGCCCGGCAGGTGCACGGCCCGCTCCAGGTCCCACACCTTGTGCGCGTTGCCGAAGGCCTCGGCGGTGTGGCCGGTGGCCAGCTGCCGGCCGACCTTGTAGACGGCGAAGAGCCCGACGACGAGCAGAAGCTCCCGCAGGAGCGGCGGGCGCGCCGCGGTGTCCGACGCGTGCGCTTTCGCGGCGGCGTCGCGTGACGCCGCCGCTTGTATGGCCGCGTCGGGCGGCTCCGGTTCTGAAGCGGACTCTGACGCGGATTCTGCAGGCTCGGTTCGGGAATCCATCCCCCGGCCCCCTTGCTGACGGTCTTGCGTGGGGTGATGCGCGGTGAGCCCAGGACAGGATCCACTCGACAGAAACGTAGATCCTGTCCAAGGCTCATCGATACGACAGTGTACCGATACGCCAGTGTACCGATACGGATCCGTACCGGTACACTGGCGTATCGATTAGACTGTGTGAAGCAGGCCACCACACGAGCCGGATTCAGCGAGGAGAAGAGCCATGACGTCGCAGGCCGCGGACGGACCGGAGACGGTCGTCGCCTCGCGCCGCTCCAAAATCACGCCCGAGCGTGAGCAGGAGTTCTACGACGCTGTGCTCGAACAGATCCGCGAATGCGGTTACGAGGCGCTGACCATGGAGGGCGTGGCCACGAGCACGCGCTGCAGCAAGTCCACGCTCTACCGCCAGTGGAAGACGAAACCCCAGTTCGTGGCCGCCGCGCTGCGTGCCAACCGCTGTCCGCGGTTCGCGGGGATCGACACCGGCTCGCTCGCCGGGGACCTGCGCGCGGCGGCGCGGGCCGCGGGCGACTGGTCGGGCCGCGACACGCAGCTCCTCCAGGCGCTCGGCCATGCCGTCATGCAGGACAGGGAACTCCAGGACGCGCTGCGCGACGCGCTCGTCGAGCCCGAGATCGCCGCGGTCAAGGAGATCATCGCCCGCGCCGTCGACCGGGGTGAGATCGCGGCCGACCATCCGGCGCTGGAGTTCGTCCCCGCGCAGCTGTTCGGCGTAGTGCGCGTGCGCCCCGTGCTGGAGGGCCAGTACGCGGATGCGGCGTATCTCACACAGTTCGTGGAGGCGGTCGTGCTGCCGGCACTGGGCCTGAAATGAGACCGCTCGGCCTGACTTAAGACTCAGGTCGCCGTCCGCGGGATGACCGGACGTCGGCCTGTAACGCGCCGCACCGTGGGGACGGGGGCGGCGCGCACCCCCCGGCCGGGTGGGGTTCCCCTTGAGCGGAGGGGCGCCCCACCCGGCCGATCCATGTCCGGGGTCCATGTGCCGGTCCGGGGTCTCCGGACCGACCATGTGTACGGGCTACACGTTCTGCCCGTTGCCGCTGACTCCCGACGCGACCTTGATGCCCTTGGTGATCGTGTCGATCACCGACTGCTTGGGCGCCTTGGAGCTGACGTCGACACCGAAGCGGACGACGACGAGCGTCTTGGTGTCGGCGGGGGAGGGGAAGACGAGCGACTCGACATAGCCGTCGTCGCCCTTGCTCGTCACGACCTTCCAGCGCACCAGATAGCCCTTCTCGCCGGCCACGGTGACCGCCTTGGAGGCGAGCTCGGTGTGCGAGGAGATCGTGCCGTAGCCCTTGCCGTACGACTCCGTGGCGTTCTTGGAGATGTCCTCCTTGGCCGCCGCCTCCGCCGTGGTGGACTTCAGGCCCTGCAACGTCGCGGGGGCCGAGTACGCACCACCCCGCTGGCACTTCTCCGACGTGTCACCGGGGCACTTGTAGGTGTCCTTGGTGGCGATCACGGCGCCGGTCGTGCCGTCCTGGCCGGTCCAGCCGTCGGGCACCGGGATGCTGACGCCGCTGAGCGCGTCGGTGGCGTAACCCTCCTCGGCCTGCGGCTGCGCCGACTGACCGGGCGCCGGGCTCTGGCCGTCGGAGCCGCCGGAGCCACCCGAGCCGCCGGGTGCGCCACTCGGAGCGCCGCTGGGTGCGCCGCTCGGTGCGCCCGAGCCGCCCTGTCCGCCACCAGGTCCGCCCTGGCCGTTGAACCCGCCGGGGTTCTGCGCGTTGGCGCTGTTGCCGCTGTTGCCGTCGTCCTTGGTCAGCGCGTACACGCCGCCGCCGATGCCCGCGAGGACCGCGATCGCCGCGGCGACCGCTATGCCGGTGCGCAGTCCGCGCCGCGGCGAGCCCGGGGGAAGGGCCGGATACGGTCCGGCGGCCGGCGCGTGCGCCGGGGGACCCCATGGGGCGGCCGACCCGACGGGGCGGGTCTGGTCCGTCCATGCCTTACCGTCCCACCAGCGTTCGGTGGCGGGAGCGTCATCTGTCTGCCCGGGGTCGGGATACCAGCCGGGAGGAGTCACCTGCGTCATGGTGCCCACCGTATGAGCCCTGGGTGAAAGGCGGATGAGAGGGTCCCCCGGCGGTTCACTTCAGGTCACTTCAGCACGAGCCGTACGGGTGCCCGGTCCGGCCTCGGTGGCACCCGCAGCCCGTCCCGGCCCGGGGTGATCGACCCGAGCACGCTGGGATGCCTCGCCCCGGTGCTCGCCGGATCGGTGCCCGCGAGGCCGTGCAGCGTCAGAAAGCCCAGCACGGCGAAGGCGTACGCCTCCTTGGCGTCCGAGGGCAGCCCCAACGCGTCGGCGGTGCGCAGCGCCACCCCGGGAAGCTCCGCGCCCAGCATCGCCATGAGGACGGGATTGCGGGTGCCGCCACCGGAGGCGATCACCTCCGTGGCCCGCACCGCGCGCACGGCGTCCGCGACCGTCCGGGCGGTGAGCCGGGTGAGGGTCGCGATGACGTCCTCGGCGGTCAGTGTCCCGAAACCCGCCAACGCGTCCCGCAGATAGCCGAGATGGAACAGCTCCTTGCCGGTCGTCTTGGGCGCGGGCAGCGCGTAGTACGGCTCCGCGAGCAGGCGCTGGAGCAACGGCTCGTGCACCGTGCCGCGGGCGGCCAGGGCCCCGTCCACGTCGTAGTGCAGGCGTCCTCCGCTCAGTCCCCGCGTCGCCGCGTCGAGCAGCGCGCACGCGGGCCCGGTGTCGAAGGCGGTACCGTCCGGCGCGGTGAGGTTGGCGATGCCGCCGAGGTTCAGCGCCACCGGCGTCCCCGGCCTGCCGCGCAGCCACAGCAGGTCGACCAGGCTCACCAGCGGTGCTCCCTGGCCGCCCGCGGCGATGTCCCGCGGGCGGAAGTCGGCGACCACCGGCAGCCCCGTCGCCTCGGCGATCCAGGCGGGCTGCCCGAGCTGGAGGGTTCCGCGCACCTGCCCGTCCTGTGCCCAGTGGTAGACCGTCTGGCCGTGCGAGGCGACCAACTCACCCTGCCCGTCGCACAGTTCGCGGTCCGCCCGGACGGCGGCCGCCGCGAAGGCCTGTCCGATGAGGGTGTCCAGGCGGCACACCTCGGCCAGGCTCGTGGGGGCCGGGGGCAGTGCCGCCGCGAGCGTGTCACGCAGCCCGTCGTCGTACGTCTCGCTGACGAGCCCGAGCGGCCGCAGCACGAGGCTGTCGCCGTCGAGGGCCAGCTCGGCGGCCGCCGCGTCGATGGCGTCGTACGACGTGCCGGACATCAGGCCGATCACCCGCACCTGCTCAACTCCCTTTCTCCGTACGGAGGGTGGAAAGCGCCAGCGCGCTCACCGCGCACGTCGCCGCCGCGTAGTACGCGGGGATGTCCACGCTCCCGGTCCGCTTGATGGTCTCCGTGATGATGAGCCCCGCGCAGCCCGAGAACACGGCATTGGACAGGGCGTAGGCGAGTCCCAGGCCCGTGTACCGGACGCTCGTCGGGAACATCTCGGAGAGCATCGCGGGACCGGGCCCCGCCATCAGTCCGACGACGGCACCCGCCACGAAGACGGCGACGCCCTTCATGGCGTTCGAAGTTCCGCTGTCCTGAAGGAGATTGAGCAGCGGGACCGCCAGCAGGGTGACGAGAACGGCTCCCGTGAGCATCAAGGGGCGCCGCCCGATCCGGTCGCTGAGCAGTCCCGCCGGGATGATGGTGGCCGCGAAGCCGAGGTTGGCGAGGACCGTGGCGAGCAGCGCCTGCTGGAAGGAGGCGTCGAGCGTGCTCTGGAGGTACGAGGGGAGCACGACCAGGAACGTGTAACCGGCCGCCGCCCAGCCCATGACGCGCCCGGCACCGAGAACGATCGCCCTGGCCAGCTCGCGGCCGGGCGGACGCACGCGCTCGGACTCGCTGGTGAAAGCGGGCGACTCCGCCAGTCTCAGGCGCAGCCACAGCGCACCGAGGCCGAGCGGCAGCGTCAGCAGGAACGGCACTCGCCACCCCCACGCTTCGAGCTCCTGGGGGCTGAGCACCGTGGCCAGCAGTGCGGCGACCCCCGCACCGCCGAGCAGTCCCAGCGCCACCGTGAACGACTGCCACGACCCGTACAGTCCGCGCCTGCCCGGCGGCGCGAACTCCGTCATCACCGAGACCGCGCCCCCGAACTCCCCGCCCGCGGACAGCCCTTGGAGCACCCGGAGGAGGGTGAGGAGCCAGGGGGCGAGGGCGCCGACGGTGGCGTAGGTGGGCAGTGCGCCGATCAGTGTCGTCGCGGCCGTCATCAGGGTGATCACCAGGATCAGCACCGGACGCCGCCCGATCCGGTCGCCGAGCCGGCCGAACAGCGCGGCACCCACGGGCCGGAAGAAGAACGCCAGTGCGAAGGACGCGTACGTCTTCACCAGGCCCTCAACCTCGCTGCCGCCCTCCGGAGTGAAGAAGCGCGCCGCGATGACCGTCGCGAAGTAGCCGTAGACCCCGAACTCGTACCACTCGATGAGGTTGCCCACGGAGCCCGCCAGCAGGGCTCTTCGGGAGTGCCCGGGCCGGTCGGCGCGCAGGTCCGTGTCGTGCGCGGGGGCGCTCATGCCGGTTCCTCCCGGGGTGTGCCGGGGCCGGGCGGTCCCGGCCGGCGGCGGAGACTGATGGGGGAAAGTTAGCTTCATTTCGAGGGTTGTTGACTGTCAATAACTTTCACAGGGGCTGGTCGGCGGCTCGCCGCGTCGCCTCCGCGACCTCACTGTCACTCATCTCGGCAACAGCTGCCCGGAGCGGCCTCCACTGTGCCTTCCCGGGGGCTACGCTCGTTTCCAGTACGTCGTTTGGGCGACCTGGGGAGGTAGCGGGATGACGGAGGCACGGCCCGGAGTGGTCGCCTCGGCTTCCCTGTGGGAGCGCGACGAGGAAGTCGCCACACTCGAGGAGGCGATCGCCGCGCTGCGCGCGGACTCCGCGTCCTCGGGAAGCCTGCTGGTACTCAGCGGCGAGGCGGGCCTCGGCAAGACCGCGCTCCTGGCCGAGGCACGCCGGATCGCGGAGAGCAGCGGCTGCGCCGTGTGGTCGGCACGCGGGGGTGAGACCGTCACGTCCGTCCCCTTCAATGTCGTACGGCAGCTGCTGCAGCCCGCCCTCGTCTCGCTGCTGCCCGAGGAGGCACGCGAATACCTGGGCGACTGGTACGACATCGCCGGCCCCGCCCTCGGCATAGCGGAACCGGGTGACCGGCAGCAAGACCCGCAGGGTGTCTGTGACGGGCTGGTCGCCGCGGTGCGGCGGCTCGCCAAGCGCGAATGGCCGCTCGTGCTGCTCATCGACGACGCACACTGGGCCGACCAGGAGACCCTGCGCTGGCTCGCCGCGTTCGCCGAGCGTCTCGACGATCTGTCCGTCCTCGTCGTGGTGGCCCGCCGCCCCGGCGGGGTCAGCGGCGACAGCGCCCGCCTGCTCGACGCGGTCGCCGCCACGGCCGGCCCGGTCGCCACGCTGAACGCGCTCACACCGGCCGCGGCCGCCGGGCTGACCCGCGCCACGCTCGGGGAGCACGCCGACGCGCCGTTCTGCCGCGAGGTGTGGGCGGTCACCGGCGGCAATCCGTACGAGACCGTCGAGCTGCTCGCCAAGGTGCAGGACAGCGAGCTGGAGCCGGGCGAGGGATCGGCCGCCGAACTGCGCGCGCTCAACCGCTCGGCCCGCGGCCGCGGACTCGTCGCCCGCCTCGAAGGACTCGGCCTCGATGCCACCAGGTTCGCCTGGGCGGCCGCGATCCTCGGTACCGGGATCTCCCTCGACGTGGCCGCTCAACTCGCCGGCATGCAGGACGACGAGGCCCATCGCTGCGCCGAACTGCTGGGCGCCGCCCGCATCCTGGCCAGGACCGAGCCCGTGAACGGTCAAGTGCCCGACGGCGACCTGGAGTTCGTGCACCCGCTGATCGCCACCGCGGTCTACCGCTCGATCCCGGACGCCCTGCGCACCGCGATGCACGGTCAGGCCGCGTGGGCGGTCACCGAGTCCGGGCGCGGCTCCGCCGCGGCCTCCCGCCATCTCCTCGAAGTCCATCCGGACGACGACCCCGAGCTCGTCGAGCAGATGCGCGAGGCCGCCCGCGAACACCTTGCCGTCGGCGCCCCCGACGCGGCCAGGCGCTGTCTGGAGCGGGCACTGGCCGAGCCTCCGCTGCCAGAGGTCCACGCCCGCGTGCTCTACGAACTGGGCTGCGCCACGCTCCTGACCGCGCCCTCCACGACGATCGGCCATCTGCGCGCCGCGCTCGAAAGGCCTGGCCTGGATGACGCCATGCGCGTGGACGCCGTGTTCCGGCTCTCCCAGGCGCTGCTCCACAACAACCAGGTGGACGAGGCCGTCCGCACGGTCGACGAGGAGGTCGCCCGGCTCGAACCGGGTCCCGCCCGGATGCGGCTGCAGGCCGTGCACTACATGTGGGAGGCCATCCACGCGGGCGAGGAGCACTCCGGACACTCCCGTGGTCTCGCCGAACTCGCCAGCACCTGTACCGGACGGGACAACTCCGAGCGCGCGCTGCTCATACTGCGCGGCTTCGACGCGATGACACGCGGTGAGAACGCCGAGGAGGTCGTCGAGCTCTGCGACCGCGCCCTCGTCAACGGCCGTCTCGCACCCGGACTCGGCTGGACCGACACCGAGTGGGGCGTCGAACTCCTGCTGATGCTCGGCAGCGCGTACGCCTACGCCGACCGGCTCGACCGGGCCGAGAGCCTGTTCAGCGAGGGCCTGCACGCCTATGTGAAGGCCGGCTGGAGCGGCGGTCATCTCTCCCTGGCCAACGCCTACCTCGGCCTCGCGCACCGCAGACGGGGCCGCCTCATCGACGCGGAGAGCTACCAGCGCGAATCGCTGCGCCTCGCCGAGCGGGTCGGGCGCGGGCTGCCCCTGTACTGGTCCGCGACCTGCGGTCTCATCGACACGCTGCTCGCCCGCGGCCATGTCCAGGAGGCAGCGGAGATCGCCGAACGCTACGGCTTCGCACCGCCGTATCCGTCCACGATCGTCCTCCCGGACACCCGTTCCGTACGCGGCCGTCTGCTGATCGCCGCCGGCCGCACGAAGGACGGCATCAACGAACTGGAGGCAGCCGAGAAGGCCGCCACCGCCCGCGGTCACCACAACACGGTGCTCGCCCCCTGGTCGGTCGACCTCGCCCGGGCCCTCGCCACGGAGGACCCGGCGCGCGCCGCCGCCCTGGCCGCGGACGCCCGCCGCCAGGCCGAGCGCTTCGGGACCGACACGGCCATCGGTGAGGCTCTCCGCTGCGCCGCGGCCCTCGAATCGGGCCAGCGCGCGGTACGGCTGGCCGCCCAGGCGGTCACCTATCTGGAAGCCTCCCCCTGCCAGTACGAACACGCGGCGGCCCGCATCGAGCACGGCGTCCTCGCCCGCTCGGCGTCGGAGCTCAACAAGGGCCTGACGCTGGCGCGTTCATGCGGGGCGGACGGGCTGGTGGTACAGGCGAGGGAGGCGCTGGCGAACCTCTGAGCGGTCTCCCCGGGACCGCTTGGCCGGGCGGCATGGTTCAGGGACCGAGGAGCTGATCCGTCGTCGCCTCCAGCCGCTTGCGGACATCGCGGTCGTACGCCTCCGTGTGCGCCCGCGCGGGGCTCGTGCCGTCGAAGTACCTGCCGGTGCCCGACTCCTGTGTCACCAGGGCGAGTACGGCGGCGGCGCCGTCCGCGACGGTGGACCAGGGACTGACACCGGCCTCGCGGACCATCGCCGTGTCCATGTAGGTCGCGGGGTGCAGGACGTTCACCGAGACACCGCTCCCCGCCAACTCCTCGGCCAGTGCGAACGTATGTGCCGCCAGCGCGAACTTGCTGCGGCAGTACGCCGATACGCCGCCGTAGCCCCGGGTGAGTTCCGGGTCGTCGAAGTCCAGGGGCTCCTGGCCGGCCGAGCCGACGTTGACGACGCGGGAGGGGGCGCTCGCGCGGAGCGTGGGCAGGAGTGCCCGGGTGAGGGCCACCGGCGCGAGATAGTTCACCGCGAGCCGCAGTTCGTGACCGTCGACGCTCACCTCACGGCCCGCACCGCGCGGCCCCGCGCCCACTCCCGCGTTGTTGACCAGCACGTCGAGACGGGGGTGCGCGGCGGCGACCTCCTCGGCGAGCCGCCGCACCCGCGCCAGCGAGGCCAGATCGGCGACGAACCCGTGGGCCTCGCCGCCCTCCGCCCGCAGCTCCGTTACCAGTTGGTCTGTCCGCTCGCGGTCGCGCCCGTGCGCGAGGACGACGTATCCGGAGCGGACCAGCTCGAAGGCGATGTGACGGCCGAGGCCGGAGGTGGCGCCGGTGATCAGGACAGTGGGCACGGGAGCTCCGTTCGCAGGGTTCGCAGAGGATCTCCTGCCACCCTAGGCACGCCGTGACCGCTCGTACGAGGTGCTGTTGTCACTACCTCTGGCAGGGTCACCCTCACCGTCGGACCACGGTCAGGGCCGGGTCGCGGTCAGGCGCCCTCCGCCTCCTCCTCGGCCAGCACCCGCTGGGCCACCGCAAAGGCCGAATTGGCCGCCGGGACACCGCAGTACACGGCCGTCTGCAGCAGCACCGCGCCGATCTCCTCGGGCGTGAGACCGTTGCGCCGCGCCGCGCGGACGTGCATCGCCAGCTCGTCGTAGTGGCCGTGCGCCACCAGCGCCGTCAGCGTGATCATGCTGCGCTCACGGCGCGCCAGCGTCGGATCCGTCCAGATCTCGCCCCACGCATAGCGCGAGATGAAGTCCTGGAAACGGGCGGTGAAGGGGGACTGGCGAGCCTGCGCGCGGTCCACGTGCTCGTCGCCCAGCACCTGACGGCGTACCTCCATACCCCGCAGCGCGTACCCGTCGAAATGCCCGCGCAGCGCGGCGAGTACGGCCTCCGGGCGCTCCGCCGGCGCCAGGTGCGAGGCGCCCGCGATCTCGGTGAGCGAGGCGCCGGGCACCGCGTCCGCGATCTCGCGCAGATGCGCGGGCGGCGTCGCAGGGTCCTCGCGGCCCGCGATCAGCAGGGTCGGCGCGCTGATCGACGACAGCCGGTCCCGGAGGTCGAAGGCGGCGAGCGCTTCGCAGCAGGCGGCGTACGCCCCGGGGTCCGTGTTGCGGTGGTCCTCGATCAGCCGCGGCACGGTGAAACCGGGTGTGAACCAACGGGCGTTCGCGTTCTCGGCGAGCGCGGCCAGTCCCTCGCGGCGGACCAGCGCGGCCCGCTCCTCCCACGGCTTCGAGCCGTTGAAGTGGGCCGACGAGCAGACGACGGCCAGGGACGACACCCGCTCCGGGTGGTGCGCGGCGAGATGCAGACCCACCGCACCGCCGAGCGAGACACCCGCGTACGCGAACCGCTCGATGCCCAGGTAGTCGGCGAGTTCGAGCACCAGCTCGGCGAGGTCGGCGACGGTCGCACCGGGACCGATCAGGTCCGGCGAGCTGCCGCCGTGCCCCGGCAGGTCCCAGCGGATCACCTGGTGGGTGACGGACAGTTCGGGCGCGACCTTGTCCCACAGGGCGTACGAAGTGCCGAGCGAGGGCCCGAGGAGCAGCGGGGGAGCGGTGGCGGGACCCTCGGCGCGGTGATTGAGCAGTTTCAGGGTCAACGTCGCTCCAGAGCACGGTCGGTGAGGACTCCGGCGGAGCCCGTGTAGCGGGTGGGATCGGTGAGGTCCGCGAGGTCGAGCTCCTTGAGCTCCGGCTCCTCGCCGAGCACCTCCACGAGGGGCCGGTTCCCGGCGACGGCGCGCCGCGCGGCCCGCGTCAGCAACTCCTTGGCACGGGCCCGGCCGAGCACGGGAGCCAGCTCGGCGGCCAGCCGCTCGGAGACGATCAGCCCATGGGTGAGGCCGAGGTGTTCACGCATGGTGTCCGCGCTCACCTGAAGGCCCTCCGTCAGCTCGGCGGCGTCGCGCGCCGCGCCGCCGACCAGCCTCAGCAGGTCGCGCAGCGGCTCCCACTCGGCGTGCCAGGCTCCGGCCGGACGCTCGTCCTCGGCCGCCATCGCTCCGTACAGCGTGGCCGCGAGCTGTGGCGCCCGCCGGGCCGCGGCGGCCACGAGGGTGGCCCGCACCGGATTCGCCTTGTGCGGCATCGCGGACGATCCGCCACCGGAGCCTTCGGCCACCTCCGCGATCTCGGTACGGGCGAGGGTCAGCACGTCGACGGCGGTCCTGCCCAGCGCTCCGGCGGTGAACGCCAGTGCTCCGGCCAGGTCGGCGATCGGTGTACGGAGGGTGTGCCAGGGCAACACCGGCTCGGCGAGGCCCAGTTCACGGGCGTACGCGGCGGTCAGGGCCTGGGGGTCGGTCGCCCCGAAGACGGTGAAGGCCGCCAATGTGCCTGCGGCGCCGCCGAGTTGGGCGGGCAGCGAGTCGCGTACGACGGACACCCGGTCCCGGGCGTCCAGGACCAGCGACCGCCATCCCGCCGCCTTCAGCCCGAAGGTCGTCGGCACGGCGTGCTGGGTCAGTGTCCGGCCGGGCATCACCGTGTCCCGGTGGTCCGCCGCGAGCCGGGCCAGTGCCCGCTCCGTGCGGTCGAGGTCCGCCAGGACCAGATCGAGCGTACGCGCGGCGACCAGCATGGCCGCCGAGTCCATGATGTCCTGGCTCGTCGCGCCCCGGTGGACGTACGGGCCGTACTCCGTGCCGACCGCGGCCGTCAGATCCGCGACCAGCGGAATCACGGGGTTGCCGCCGCCTCGCGCACGCAGCGCGATCGCCGCGACGTCGAAGCCGGCGGTGTCGGCCGCAGAGGTCACTGCCGACGCGGCCCCGGCAGGGGTCAGCCCCAGCGACGCCTGGGCGCTGGTCAGCGCGGCCTCGGCGTCGAGCAGAGCCCGCAGATACGCGGCGTCGCTCGTCGCGGACGACGCCGGGGAACCGGCCCACCCGGGGGCGAGCAGGCCGGTGTCACAACCGACGGGGTCGACAGCTGTCACTGGAACTCCAGGAAGACCGTTTCGCCTTCGCCCTGAAGGCGGATGTCGAAACGGTACGTGCGGTTCGCCCCCTCCGCCGCGATCAGCGTGGCGCGTCGGTCGGCCGGAAGCGAGTCGAGCAGCGGGTCCGCGCCGTCGGCGAGGTACGCGCGGGTGAACAAGTGGTGCACCAGACCGCGCGCGAACACACACACGCTGATGTACGGCAGCCCGGCATTGCCCGGCGGCAGGGTGTGCAGCGCGTAGTGCCCGTCGGCGTCGGTGGCGACCCGCCCGAAGCCGGTGAAGTCGACGCCGTTGCGGCCGATGAAGCCGCCGGTCGACGGGTCACGGCGCATCGAGCCGGGGGCGCCCTTCAGCGAGCCGTCGGGCGCCGCCTGCCAGAAGTCCAGCAGGGCGTCGGGGATCGGTGTGCCCGCGCCGTCGAACACGTATCCGTGCAGGGTGATCGTGTCGGGGCGGCCCTGCGGCGCGACCTCGGCGCCTCCGGGGAAGGGGAGCGCATGGCCGTAGAAGGGGCCGATGGTGTGGGACGGGGTGGGGAGCAACCGCTCGGTCATGCTCAACGGCCTTCCTCGATCCAGGTGGCGGAGGGACCGTCGAGGACGATGTCCCATTCGTAGCCCATCGAGAACTCGGGCTGGGAGAGGTCGTGGTGGTAGGTGGCGATCAGCCGGTCGCGAGCCGCCTGGTCCGTCACGGACTGCAGAATCGGGTCGTACCGGAACAGCGGGTCGCTGGGGAAGTACATCTGCGTGATCAGCCGCTGCGTGAACGCCGTGCCGAAGACCGAGAAGTGGATGTGCGCGGGCCGCCACGCGTTGGTGTGGTTGCCCCACGGGTACGGGCCCGGCTTGATCGTGGTGAACGTGTACCGGCCCTGATCGTTCGTCAGGGTCCGTCCCACGCCGGTGAAGTTGGGGTCGAGCGGCGCCGGGTGCTGTTCGCGCAGATGGGCGTAGCGGCCGGCGGCGTTGGCCTGCCAGATCTCGACGAGCTGGCCGCGCACGGGACGGCCGTCGCGGTCGAGCAGCCTGCCGGAGACGGTCATGCGCTCGCCGATCGGCTCGCCCCGGTGCTGGAGCGTCAGATTGTTGTCGTGCTCGGTGATGTCGGTGACGCCGAACACCGGACCCGACAGCTCGACCGTCTCCGGGTCGCCGCCGCTCACGGCGATCAGCGGCTGCTTGGGGTGGCGCAGCAGCGAGCTGCGGTACGGGGCGTAGTCGCGCGCGGGGTGGTGCTGGACCGGCGCGCCGCCGGCGACCGCCTTGTCGTACGCGTCCTGGAGATCCTTGATCTCGACGTCGATGTCCGACTGAGTGAGAGCCATGGTCGACTTCCTATCGTTCGAGGACGAGGGCGAGGCCCTGGCCCACACCGATGCAGAGGGTGGCGACACCAACTCCACTGCCCTTGCGGGCGAGTTGGTGGGCGACGGTTCCGGCGAGCCGGGCGCCGGACGCGCCGAGGGGGTGGCCGAGGGCGATGGCGCCGCCCTGCGGGTTGAGGATCGCGGGGTCGAACTCGGGCCATTCGGCGACGCAGCCGAGGACCTGTGCGGCGAAGGCCTCGTTCAGTTCCAGCGTTGACAGGTCGTCAAATCCCTTGCCCGCCTTGGCGAGTGCACGGTTGACGGCCTCGACGGGGGCGAGTCCGAAGTAGTGCGGGTCGATCGCGGACACGCCGGAGGCGCTGACGCGGGCGAGGGGCTCGCGGCCGGTGGCCTTCAGGCCCTCCTCGTCGACCAGGAGCAGCGCGGCGGCGCCGTCGTTGAGCGGGGAGGCGTTGCCCGCGGTCACCGTGCCGTTCTGCTCGCGGAAGGACGGCTTGAGCCTGGCCATGGCGGCCAGGGACGCGTCGGCTCGTACGCACTCGTCGGCGCCGAAGACGACCGGGTCGCCCTTGCGCTGCGGAAGGGAGACGGGCGCGATCTCGCCGTCGAACAGACCGTCCGCCTGTGCCTGGGCCGCCTTGCGGTGGCTGGCGAGGGCGAACTCGTCCTGCTGCTCACGGGTGATCTTGTGCTTCTCGGCGATGAGTTCGGCCGACTCGCCCAGCGGGACGGTCCACTGCGGGTCCATCTTCGGGTTGACCATGCGCCAGCCGAGCGTGGTGGAGTACAGCTCGGCGTGTCCGGCCGGGAAGGGCCTGTCGCTCTTCGGCAGGACGTAGGGGGCGCGGGTCATCGACTCGACGCCGCCGGCCAGGGCGATGGAGGCGTCGCCGAGCGCGATGGCCCGCGCGGCCTGGATCACGGCTTCGAGCCCGGAGGCGCACAGCCGGTTGACGGTCACGCCGGGCACCGAGGTGGGCAGACCGGCGAGGAGGGCGGCCATGCGGCCCACGTTGCGGTTCTCCTCGCCGGCGCCGTTGGCGTTGCCGAAGTACACGTCCTCGATCCGGGACGGGTCCAGGTCCGGCGTACGGGCGAGGAGCTCACGGATGGCGTGGGCGCCGAGGTCGTCCGGGCGGACGGCGGCCAGCGAGCCGTTGTACTTGCCGATCGGCGTCCGTACGGCATCGACGATGTAGACGTCCTTCACGACGGGATCTCCTCGGTTTCCTCTGCGGTGCGGACCTTGGCCGCGGTCTTGGCGATGATCTCCTCGACGGTGACGCCCGGCGCGGTCTCGACGAGCACCAGGCCCTCCTCGGTGACGTCGAGAACACCGAGATCGGTGATGACCCGGTTCACACACGCCTTGCCGGTGAGCGGCAGCGCGCACTCCTGAAGGATCTTCGGGGAGCCGTCCTTGGCGGTGTGCGTCATCACGACGATGACGGTGCGGGCGCCGTGCACGAGGTCCATCGCGCCACCGATGCCGGTGATCATCTTGCCGGGGATCGCCCAGTTGGCGAGGTCGCCACCAGCGGACACCTGCATCGCGCCGAGCACCGCGACATCGATGTGCCCGCCGCGGATCATCCCGAAGGACAGCGACGAGTCGAAGTACGAGGCGCCGGGCAGGACGGTGACGGTCTCCTTGCCGGCGTTGATGAGGTCCGGGTCGACCTGGTCCTCGGTCGGGTAGGGGCCAGTGCCGAGGATGCCGTTCTCCGACTCCAGGATCACCTCGACGTCGGCGGGCAGGTAGTTGGGGATCAGCGTCGGCAGACCGATACCGAGGTTCACGTACTGGCCGTCCTGAAGCTCGCGCGCGGCGCGGGCGGCCATCTCTTCCCTGCTCCAGGCCATTACTCGCTCACCGTTCCATCCGCCGCGGGCGCCGAAACCGTCCGCTGCTCGATCATCTTGGCGTTCGCCTGCTCCGGGGTGAGCGCCACGACGCGCTGCACGAAGATCCCCGGCAGATGCACCGCGTCCGGGTCGATCTCGCCCGGCTCCACGAGCTCCTCCACCTCGGCGATCGTCACCCGGCCGGCCATCGCGGCCAGCGGGTTGAAGTTCCGGGTGGACTTGTTGAAGACCAGGTTGCCGTGCCGGTCGCCCTTGGCGGCCCGGACGAGCGCGAAGTCGGTGCGGATGCCGTGCTCCAGCACGTACTCCGTGCCGTCGAACTCGCGCACCTCCTTCGGCGGGGAAGCGAGAGAGACGCCGCCCTGGCCGTCGTACCGCCACGGCAGCCCGCCGTCCGCGACCTGGGTGCCGACCCCGGCCGGGGTGTAGAACGCGGGGATCCCGGCGCCGCCCGCGCGCAGCCGCTCGGCGAGCGTGCCCTGCGGGATCATCTCGACCTCCAGCTCACCGGCCAGGTACTGCCGGGCGAACTCCTTGTTCGCGCCGATGTACGAGCCGGTGACGCGGGCGATCCGCCCGGCCGCGAGCAGGATCGCGAGGCCGGACTCCATGGCCCCGCAGTTGTTGGAGACCACGCCGAGCCCCGAGACGCCACGCTCGTACAGAGCCTCGATCAGCACGTTCGGCACACCGCTCAGGCCGAATCCGCCGACCGCGAGTGTCGCGCCGTCCGGCACATCGGCCACCGCCTCCAGGGCTGTGGCGACCACCTTGTCCATCCGTGAAGCCCCATCTCTCCCGAGCGCCCAGTGCCTCAATTAGTCAGGGCACTGATTATTAATTCGAGGTGTCAAACACGCTGCCATCCGCTGCCTGGTCAGTCAAGACCTTGGGGAAATATGCAGGTAGGAGTCTCGGCATACGGGGAGACAGCTCGGCTGGGGGGCGGGTATCGTTCAGTGCACCAACGAATATGACGACAGGAGCGCACATGGCCGCGGTGGACCTCTCCGCCCACCCCGGGCACCTGGCCCGGCGACTGCAGCAGGCCCACTACCTGCTGTGGAACACGATGGTCTCCGAGGAGATCACCTCGCCGCAGTTCGCGGTCCTGAACGCGCTCGTCGCGGAGCCGGGCCTGGACCAGCGCACGGTGGGGGAGCGGGTGGGGCTCGACCGGTCCACCATCGCCGAGGTCATCAGCCGGCTCGACCGCCGCGGTCTGCTCGACAAGGTGCGCGACCCGCAGGACGGCCGGCGCTTCCTGCTGCGCCTCACGGACGAGGGGACACGTACGCACCGCAAGCTGACGGTGCGCACCGCGCGGATGAACCAGGTCTTCCTGGCCCCGCTCTCCGCCGAGGAGCAGGCCATGTTCTTCGACCTCATCCAGCGTGTCTCGGACGCCGCCGAGGGGCTCCGCAACCCGACGGAACCTCTGACCGCCCAGCGCTGAGCGCACGGCCGGGCGCCGGTCTCAGGCGTCAAGGCGCTCCACCTTGTCGATGAGCAGGGCGTACGCCAGGAATCCGGCCACCGAGAGCGCGGCGACGTAGACCAGGCCGCCCGCCATCGAGCCCGTACGATCGATGATCACGCCGATGACGAGCGGGGCGAGCGCGCCGCCCAGATTGGCCGCGAAGCTGAACGTGCCGCCCGCCAGGCCCATCAGGCGGACCGGCGCGATGTCGGACAGCGCCGCCCAGCCCAGCTGCATGAAGCCCTGGGCGAAGAACGCCGCCGACATGAAGAAGATGACCAGCGGTACGGAGTCGGTGAGGTTGGCGGCCACGATGACCGGCGCCAGGCACAGCCCCGTCATCACGGGCAGCTTGCGCGCCCAGGTCCGCGACATGCCGCCGCGCAGCAGCCGGTCCGAACCCCAGCCCGCGACCACGACGCCCACCATGGCGGAGAGGTAGGGCAGTGAACCCCAGAAGCCCGCCTTGATGGTGTCCATGTGCTTCTCGTCGACGAGATAGCTGGGGAACCAGGTCAGGAAGAAGAACAGCACCGACGTGTTGGCGAACTGCGCGATGTACAGGCCCCACATCCGGCGGCTGCGCACCAGGATCGCCAGCCCCTGCCGGGTGGTCTCGGTGCGCCCGGCCGCCTGCTCGGCGGGGGTGTCCTCGCCGTCCTGGCGGATGTACGCGAGTTCCCCGGCGCTCACCCGAGGGCTCTGCTCCGGGGCGTCGTGGACCCGCTTGAACCAGACCGCCGAGAAGAGCAGCCCGACGACGCCGGTCGCCAGGAAGATCGACGGCCAGCCGAAGCGCACGGCCAGCAGGGAGAGCAGCGGTACGGCGACCGCGAGGCCGACGTACTCACCCGCCGTGTACCAGGCGGTGGCCCGGCCGCGCTCCCTGCTCGGGAACCAGTTGCTGACCAGCCTGTTGTTGGCGGGGAACGCCGGCGTCTCGAAGAAGCCGAGGCCGACCCGCAGCCCGATCACCACGCCGAAGGAGCGGGCGAAGAAGAACGCGATGGTGCACAGCGACCAGCCGATCATCGCGTAGCCGAACGCCAGCTTCGGCCCGATCCTGTCGACCAGCCGGCCGCCGGGCACCTGGAGCGCCGCGTACACCCACGAGAAGGCCGACAGGATCAGGCCCGCCTCGGTGGCGGACAGCTGGAACTCGTCCGTGATGCGGGGGAGGGCGACCGCCATGTTCGTACGGTCGAGATAGTTGATCGCGGTGATCGTGAACAGCGAGACCAGCAGACCGTACCGGGCCCTGCTGTTCGCGGGGCGGGCCGTCCGATCCGCCGGAGCGGACGAGGGCGTGACGGCAGGGCGCATGGATGCTCCTTTGCGGCCGTTCCAGTATGGGTCATGGCTCAGGTCCGCCCAGCGGACCATCGCGGAGTACCGTGCGGGTGCAGAGCCGTCATGGAGACCGCACCGCGGTCCGGCGTCGAGGAGGAACAGATGGCAGCCGAGTCCGAACAGGCGGGCATGCGGACCGTCCAGCGGGCGATCGACATCCTCGGGCTCTTCGACGAGAGCCGCCCCGCGATGTCCATCCGCGAGATCGTCACCGCCTCCGGGCTGCCCAAGACCACGGTCCTGCGGCTCCTGGGGACCCTGCGGATGAACGGCCTGCTGTGGGTCGACGAACACGGCCGCTACATCGCGGGTCCCGCCCTGCTGCGCTGGTCCCGCCTCGCCGAACAGGCCTGGCGGCTGCCGCCCGCGGCCGGCGTGATCCTGCGCGACCTCGCCGCCGAGCACAAGGAGACGGTGCACCTGTACGTACGCCGTGACATCCACCGTGTCTGCATCGCCCAGGAGGAAGGGCCGCAGACGCTCCGTCAGGTGGTCCGCGTCGGAGACGAACTCCCCCTGTGGGCGGGCGGCGTGGCAAAGGCCCTGCTGGTGGACGCGCCGGACGCGCTGCTGCGGAAGGTCGCGGAGGCCTCACCGCACGGGATCGCCCATCTGGACACCCTGCACTCCTGGATCGCGGAGGCGCGCGAGCACGGGTACGCCGTGAGCCACGGGGAGCGCGAGGAGGGGCTGTCGGCCGTGGCTGTTCCGGTACGGGGGAGGGGCGGGGCCGTGGTGGCCGCGCTGTCGTTCGGCGGGCCGAGCACCCGGTTCACCGCGGAGCGGGTGGGGCGGTTCGCGGAGGGACTGACGGTGGCCGCGGGGGAGTTGGCGAAGGCGGGGCTGCCGTTCGAGGGGTGAGCGTTCGCGGGCCGCCTTGTGTGTTGTTCGCGGGCGGGCTTCTCGGGTGGCGGGCTTCTCGGGTTATGAGGGCCATGATCACCGCGTCCGCAGCAAAGAGGTCCGCTGAGTGGACCACTCGTACCGCACAGTGGATCGCGAGCTACACTGAGGTCGCCGTATCACCCCGCATGCGGCACCCCGGGAAGGAAGGCGGCCCCACCGTGAGCCAGACCCTCGGCACCCGTTCCCCGCACACCCCCGCAGACTGGTGGGTCACCGCAGACCAGGCGCGCCACGCCGCGCAGGACAGTCTCGGCGGCGCCGCGACGGCCCCCGATCTGCTGGGCACGCTCGCCGAACTCGACCGGGCGCGCCGTGCGTCGACGGCCGCCGTCGGTGCCGCGGTCGAGGCGCTGCTCACCGCGGGCGCCCACTGGGAGGACATCGCGGCCGCGGTCGGACTCGACTCGGCCGACGACGCCCGGCGCGCGCTCACCGCCGCCCGCCGGGAGGCGGGAGCGGCGATCGAGCGCCGACTCGGGCACCGCGCCTGAGGCCACCCCCGGCGGGCCTGACTGGTCAGGCCTTCGCGAACACCACCCACACCTGTCCCTGCGCGAAGTTCATCGGCGCACCGTCCGTCGTCGTGAACTCCGTGCCGTCCGTCGCCCCGGGACGCGCCCAGTGCGCAGTGAAGACACGGCCGTCGCGCAGCACCTTCGCCGTTCCCGAGCCCACCGTCTCCGTGTACGGCGTGTTGTTGCCCAGGAAGTCGTGGAACTGGGACTCGTGCACCTTCACGTACTGCACGACGACCGTCGCCGGAGCCACCGTCGTGCCCTCGGTCGTCACGGTCGGCGTACCGTCCATATCCACCAGCCAGCGCTGCCGGCTGTCCGACCAGGTGAAGGTGAAGCGGGCCGCCGGGAAGCGTACGGTGCGTGAGGTCTCCGGGCTGCCGCCCGCGGGTGCCGCGCCGAAGTGGAACCCGGTGGTGAGAGCGGCGCTGCCCGGTGCGGAACCCATCAGCTGCCCGGGGCGCAGATACAGATTGTGTGGCGCGGGCTTGTCCGTGCCCCGGTAGAAGGCGCCGGACACCTTTCCCGGCGGCTGTGCATGCAGTCGGGACTTGTTGATGAGCGGCAGCAGCTTGTGCTGCGCCCCCGAGAAGGCGAGCGTCGGCTCGTCGAACTGGCGCAGCAGCTCCAGGTCCGACTCGCGGGCACTGCGCACCGGCCCGACGACCTTTGGGAACTTGCTCGCGTAGACCGCCATCAGCCGGCTCAGACCGCCCTCGACCTGCTCCGCGTACACGACGTCGGCCGCGTCCAGGCCCGTCTGCGGGCGGGCCGCGCGCACATTGTCGATCTTCACGGCGAGCACCGAACCGCCGCTCGCCGTGGGGTGGCTGCCGTCGGTCGGCCCTTGGCTCGGCTCTTGGGTCTGGCCGCGCCCGTCATCGATCGTGCCGCCGCCCTTCCCGCCGCCGGCTGTGCAGCCCGTTATCAAGGAGCCCGTCAAAGTGGCGGCCAGCAGCGCCGCCGTCATCGCGCCGCGCCGCATTCGCGCCAACTGTCGCATGCCCACCGTGCGCCCCCGTTCCGTGCCATCGATTGTGCGCTTATAGCCTTATCGGTGGCCATACCCGTTCGATTCTGATTACGTGCGCAAGCCGAGCCGATCGGTCGAGGGGCGAGCGGCCTCCGCGGGAGAGGGCAGCGCGGGAGAGGGCAGCGCGGGAGGGCGGGTCGTTGGCTGTCAGTCCTGCGGTCCGAAGATCTCCGCGAGGTCGTACCCCACTGGCTCCTCCAACTGGCTGTACGTGCAGCTCTCGGCGGTGCGATCGGGGCGCCAGCGGCGGAAGCGGGCCGTGTGGCGGAACCGCACACCGTTCTCCATATGGTCGTACGCCACCTCGGCCACCCGCTCGGGCCGCACCGGCACCCAGGACAGATCCTTCTTCGCCGACCACCGGCTGGGCGCCCCCGGCAACCGCGCCGTCTCGTGCGCCGCCTCGTCCGCCCAGGCCGCCCAAGGGTGCTGCCCGGCATCCTCCAACCGCAGCGGCTCCAACTCCTCCACCAGCTCCGCACGCCGCTTCATCGGGAACGCGGCGCTCACGCCCACGTGTTGCAGGGTGCCCCCGTCGTCGTACAGGCCCAGCAGCAGGGAACCGACGATCGGCCCGCTCTTGTGGAAGCGGTAACCGGCGACGACGACGTCAGCCGTCCGCTCGTGCTTGATCTTGAACATGGCGCGCTCGTCCTGCAGATAGGGCAGCGCGAGCGGCTTGGCGATCACCCCGTCGAGGCCCGCGCCCTCGTACTGCTCGAACCACTGCTGGGCGACCTCGCGGTCCGTGGTCGCGGGCGCCACATGGAGCGGTGCCGTCACTCCGGACAGCGCCATCACCAGCAGCGCGCGCCGGTCACCCAGCGGGACGTCGAGCAGTGACTCCTCGGCGAGCGCCAGCAGATCGAAGGCCACGAAGGAGGCGGGGGTCTTCTCGGCCAGCATCCGCACCCGCGAGTCCGCCGGGTGGATCCGCTCCGTGAGCGCGTCGAAGTCGAGCCGTCCCTCCCGGGCGATCACGATCTCGCCGTCCATCACGCAACGCTCCGGCAGCCGCTCCCGCAGCGCCTCGACCAGCTCGGGAAAGTACCTGGTGAGCGTTTTGCCGGTGCGGCTGCCGATCTCGACCTCGGGGCCGTCGCGGAACACGATCGCGCGGAAACCGTCCCACTTCGCCTCGTAGTGCATGTCCGGCGGGATCTTCGCCACGGACTTGGCGAGCATCGGCTTCACGGGCGGCATCACCGGCAGATCCATGCTCCGATTCTGCGCGGTGACGCGGCCTCCCGCCCGGTGTGCGAGGCATGCGCGGTGCGCCTACCGTGGCTCGCATGGGCGATGCGGTGGAACTCGAGGCAGCCGGGAGGACCGTACGTCTGTCCAGCCCGGACAAGATCTTCTTCCCGGAGCGCGGTTTCACGAAGCTGGACCTCGCCCAGTACTACCTCGCCGTCGGCGACGGCATCCTGCGCGCCCTCCGCAACCGCCCCACCACCCTGGAGCGGTACCCGGACGGTGTGGCCGGCGAGTCCTTCTTCCAGAAGCGGGCCCCGAAGAACATGCCCGACTGGATCCCGACCGCCCACATCACCTTCCCCAGCGGCCGCAGCGCCGACGAGATGTGCCCCACCGAGCCCGCCGCCGTCCTGTGGGCCGCCCAGTTCGGCACGCTCACCTTCCACCCCTGGCCGGTCCGCCGCGACGACGTCGACCGCCCCGACGAACTCCGGATCGACCTCGACCCGCAGCCCGGCACCGACTACGCCGACGCGGTGCGCGCCGCCCACGAACTGCGCGAGGTCCTGCACGAGTACGGCGATCTGCGCGGCTGGCCCAAGACCTCCGGCGGGCGCGGCCTGCACGTCTTCGTACCGATCCAGCCGCGCTGGACCTTCACCCAGGTACGCCGGGCCGCCATCGCCGTCGGGCGCGAACTGGAGCGCCGTATGCCCGACCAGGTCACTACCGCCTGGTGGAAGGAGGAAAGGGGCGAAAAGATCTTCGTCGACTACAATCAGACCGCTCGGGACCGCACCATCGCCTCCGCCTACTCGGTACGCCCCCGCCCGCACGCCCCCGTCTCCGCACCCCTGCGCTGGGACGAGGTGGACGACGCCCAGCCCCGTGACTTCGACCTGGCGACCATGCCGGGCCGCTTCGCCGAACTCGGCGATGTGCACGCCGGCATGGACGACCACGCCTTCTCCCTGGAGGCCCTGCTGGAACTCGCCAGCCGCGACGAGCACGACCACGGCCTGGGCGACCTGCCGTACCCACCCGAGTACCCGAAGATGCCGGGCGAGCCGAAGCGCGTACAGCCGAGCCGCGCCAAGCATGAGGACGGCTAGCCGCTGAGCGGGGTCAGGACCGGAGGAGGCCCGCTAGTCGCCGAGCGTGGCCACGATGGTCCGGCAGTCCCTCAGCAGTGCCTCGTCCGAGGCCACGTCGTAGCGCATGTTCCCTGTTGAGTTGTCGTTGTTGTGGCGGCGGACGGACGCCAACTCCTCACGTATGAGGGGGAGGGCGGGGGCGGCTGCCGGGCCCATCTCGACCAGACAGGCCGCCGTGGCTGGGCGGCTCCTGGGCGTGGCCGTCCACTCGCTCAGCAGCGCCGGGAGCACTGCCCCGGCGTCGCCGGTCACCTTCCACAGGGCGACGGCCTCGGGGGCGTTCGTGCCGTGGGCCGCGATCAGCTCCCGAAGCCGCGGGGCCAGCGGGGCGCCCGCAGGGCCGAGCGAGCGCAGGATCCGCAGGGCGGCCGACCGCCCGTACCAGTGGTCCGAGTCCAGGCCCGCGCGTACGACGGCCAGCACCGGCTCGACCTCGCCCGTCACCGCCCAGAGCGCCTCCGCCGCGTCCAGCCCGACCTCGGTCGAGGTGGTCTCGTCGGTCACCAACTCCCTGAGCCGCGGGGCTGCTTCGGCCGCCGCGCGGCCGTACCGGGTGAGGGCCCGAAGGGCCGACCAGACGGTCATCCTGCCCTGCTCGTCCTGGAGCAACCCGATGAGCAGCGGCAGCGCCTCGGCCGGCGCGAGCACGCCCAGCGTGTCGATCAGGCGCCCCTTGTCCTGGCTCCGGTCATCGGAGGGGAGCGCGGCCAGCCGACGGAGCAGCACCGGGCCCAGCGGCGCCGCCGCCTCGGGGCCGATCTCCTCCACCCACTTGGCCAGGTACTCCGGTATGTCGCCGCCTTCCGCCATGACGTCGACCAGCGCCGGCACGGCCCGCTCGTCACCCTGGAGGGCCAGCGCCTCCAGCGCCCTGCCGTAGAGCGTCCGCTGCCAGCCGCCGGGCTCCCACTCCTCGTCCCATTCCTCGACGCACGCCGCGAGGACGTCCGCGACGATGCCGGAGATCGGGGCCACGTAGGACAGCTCGCCCAAGGCCCGTTCGGAAAGGTCGGGTTCCTCCTCCAGGAGTTGCTGGGCGACCAGGAACACGGACAGGTCGTTCGGCGCGCGCCAGCCCGTCAGCAGCAGGCCGCTCATCCGGACGGCTGCGACGCGCTGGCCCCAGTCGGGGCTGCGCAACTGCTCGTTGAGCAGGTCGAAGCGCTCCTCCGTGCGGTCCCCGAGCGCTCGGTGCAGCTCTTCCAGCAGGTCGTCGGCCAGATCGGCGTCGACGCTCTTGCGGTGCCCGGCCTCCAGCTCCCGCAGATAGGACACCATCGTGTCCGTGCGCGGCCGCTCCGGCTCCGGTGCCTTCTTCTCCTCCTCCTCGGCTCCGTGCTTCGTCTCGTACGCGAGCCGCATGACGTCCACCGCCAGCTCCGCGGTGTTCTCCGGCAGCAGGCTCGGCGCGCAGCGGGCCAGTTGGGCGAGCCCGGTCATGCGCAGCTCGGGGTCGGTCGTGTGGTCCACGATGTCCCGCAGGACCGGCCCCGCCTCGGCGCCGAGCGTCTCCGCGTGATCGACGGCGAGTCTGCCGATGGCGCGCGCGAGGGCCCGTACCGCCTCGGCGTCGGACTCGACGGACAGCCGGTCGCGCAGCGTGGCGAACACCCGCGCGGGGTCGGAGTGCAGATGGGCCAGCGCACCCGGAAGCGCGGCGCGCAGCTCCGCGTCCGGATCGTCGAGAAGGCCGAGGAAGAAGTCCGCGCGCCCGCGGATCAGCGCGGAGGCGTCGAGGAAGGGCCGGATCCACTCGGCGTCCTCCTCCTCGTCCTCGAAGATGCCCCCCAGTTGCTCGGGATCGGGCTCCGTCTCGCCCGCGATGCTGCGCAGCAGACCGACGATCGCGTCCCGGTCGGCCACCGTGGGCGTCGCGATCAGTTCGAAGAGGAACGGTATGCACGCGACCGTGCTGTCGTACACATCTCCCTGGTGGTGCACCGCCCCGTACATCCCGTCCAGCGCGATGTCGCGCCTGGCCGGGTCGTCCGAAGCGAGGCCCCACAACAGGTCGGGCACGTCCGTCGCCGACTCGGTGTAGGCGTGCCCCATCGACGCCCAGTCGACCTCTTCGATCCCCGCGAACACACAGACCTCCCCGTCCCCAGCGGCGTACGGCAGCCACTGATCACAGCATGCCGCACGCCACTGACAACGCCTCGGACAGGACGCACGTCCCCCGAACCCTTACCCGATGTCCAGCACGGCCCAGTTCGTGCACGGTTCTTCCTGCACGTAGATACGGGGGCCGCGGCAGACGACACGGCGTCGGCCGAGATCGGTGCCATCGGGGCGGACCAGGCGCCCGTACGCGACTGGCTCCACCGCGTTCAAGGTGATCCGGCAGTCGACGATCTCGCTGTGGTCGTCCCCGTAGGGGCTGAAGAACAGGACGCGATCGGCGTGGACGGCGAAACCGCTCGCTCCCTTGACCGGATTCTCGCGTGCGCGCACGACACGGTCGCCGCGGATCTCCAGCAGCGGGAAGTTCTGGTAGGGACAGGCCCAGACGGCCCGGGTGTCGACGTTCAGGGCGTAGCAGTCGGAGATCGTGCCGTGCTCGGGGCCGGGCTTGTACTCCCACAACGGGACGCCGGTGCTGCTCCAGCGGCGCAGGCCTGGCCAGCTCAACTCGTCGCTCCCGTAGACGCCTTCGTCGAAGTAGCCGACCCAGAGGTCTCCGGCCGCGTCGGTCAGGAGGTCTTCGATGCCGTCGCCCACGCGGAAGGTCCATGAGGACCGCCCCAGGGCGTCGAAGACCTGGACGTGTTCTTCATCGCGCCGGCTGCGGGCGCTCGCGAGGACGAATCCCCCGTCGGGCAGCGCGTCGAGCTTGGCGAACCGAGCTCGTACCGCGCTGAGATGCGTCTCGTACGTGCGGCCGTCCTCGACCGTCACGACCACGGCGTCGTAGGGCTCCTTGCCGCGAGGCTCGGGCGGATGCTCGGTCAGCAGCCAGTGGGCGCGCCCGAAGGCGTCGACCGTGCTGTGCACGATGTGCAGGTCCCGATAGGCGCGGGGGAGATGGGCGTACCCGGCCAGCCGGGTCGCGGGGCGGTCAGGCCGCATGGGCCTTTCTCATGGTCATACGGCGATCTTCGACGCACCCGGCTCCCTGGCGCAAGCCGATTTCGGTGATCCGGGAGCGCTCTCACGAAGTGACTGGTGGCGCGGCTATCCTGACCCGCAACCGCCGATGAGGAGCCCCGAGGTGACCGAAACTGCGTCGCGCCCCACGCTGGAGGCCGTGGCCGCCCGGGCCGGAGTCTCCCGGGCCACTGCGTCGCGCGTCGTCAACGGCGGTGACGGGGTGCGCGAACCCCTTGTCGAGCGGGTCAGGCGGGCCGTCGAAGAGCTTGGTTATGTTCCCAACCAGGCTGCGCGCAGCCTGGTGACGCGGCGGCACGACGCCGTCGCCGTCGTGATCGCCGAACCGGAGACCAGGGTCTTCGCGGACCCCTTCTTCGCTCTCCAACTCAGGGGTATCAGCAAGGAGTTGACGGCACACGACTCGCAACTCGTGCTGCTGCTCACGGAGGGCCGCGACGACCATGTACGCGTGGGCCGCTATCTCGCCGGCGGCCATGTCGACGGCGCCCTCGTCTTCTCGCTGCACCTCGACGACCCGTTGCCCGGGCTGATCCACGGAGCGGGCGTGCCGACCGTGTTCGGCGGCCGGCCCGGCTGGGGCGACGGCGCCCGTAACTCCGTAACCACGGTGTATGTCGACTGCGACAACCGGGGCGGCGCCCGTGAGGCCGTACGTCACCTCGTCGGGCTCGGGCGTACGCGGATCGCGCACATCACCGGCGCCCTCGACCAGACGTCCGCGGTCGACCGGCTGGACGGGTTCCGGGACGTCATGGTCGACGGCGATCCGGCGCTCGTCGTCGAGGGTGACTTCACGCCCGCGGGCGGCGAGCGCGCGATGCGGGAGCTGCTGGAGCGCCGCCCCGACGTGGACGCGGTGTTCGCCGCGAACGATCTGTCGGCCTCGGGAGCCCTGCGCGTACTGCGCGAGCGGGGACGGCGCGTGCCCGACGACGTCGCCGTGATCGGGTTCGACGACATGCTGCCGATCGCCGAGCAGACGGACCCGCCCCTGACGTCGGTCCGTCAGGACATAGAGGAAATGGGCCGGTTGATGGCTCGGCTCCTGCTGCGCCGCCTCGACCGCGGGACCGGCGAGGAGAGCCTGGGAGGCGATCCCTCCAGTGTGGTGTTGCCGACGACGCTCGTACGAAGGGTCTCCGCCTGAGCCTCGGCGCTTCCCCTCGCTCAGTCCCGGTGTGGCCCCAAGTTCCCCAGGACGTCGCCAAGTTGGGCCGCCGTGAGCGAGGGCTCGGGAAGCGGGGCGGCGGTCGGTGAGGCGCGCAGGCCGTCGAGGAGAAGGGCGAGCGCGCGGCGCCAGGCGTCCGGTGCCGTGGCCGTGAGCGCCGGGACGGCGCGGGAGAGCGCGGCCAGAGCGAAGAGGAGGTCCTCGGTGCTGAGGTCGTCGCGCACCGTGCCCTGTTCGCGGCCGCGGCGCAGGAGCGCGTCCACCGTCTCCCGGTTGTGGGCGTGCACGGCCTCCAGCGTGGCGACGCCTTCCAGCCGTGTGGTCATGAGGTCGATCGCACCGCGGTCGGCGGCCAGTCCGGTGAAGACCGCCTCCGTGTAGTCCACTAGCGCCGCCCAGGCGTCCTCTGCCGTCCGGGCCCGTTCACCGACCGCCATGGTCCCCGCCAGGGTGTCCCGGAAGACATCGTCGACGAGCGCGGCGCGGTTCGGGAAGTGCCGGTACAGCGTGGCGTTTCCCACGCCGGCCCGGCGGGCGATCACGTCCAGTGGCGCGTCAAGCCCCAGTTCCGCGAACACCTCGCGGGCCGCCTCGACCAGCAGCTCGCGGTTGCGCCGGGCGTCGCGCCGCCGTGGTGCCGCCTCCGGCCCGTTCGCGCCGAGCGTCATGACCTCACCCTTCGGTAGTACCGGGGACCATTCCCCGGTACCGATGCTATCGTCGCCCCGGGAAGTGGGGAGCACTCCCCATTTGAACGGAAGGGTGGACCGATGGCGGACACGGCGCTGGTGCTTGGTGGGGGCGGGGCGGTCGGCGGGGCGTGGATGGCCGGAGTGCTCGGCGGACTCGCCGAGGCCGGTCTCGATGTGGCCGCGGCCGATGTCGTGATCGGCACCTCCGCGGGCGCGATCTTCGGCACCCGGCTCGCCTCCGGTGTCACCGCCGCCGAGTTGTACGAGGACCAGCTCGCCGGGGCTGACCCCATTGGTCTCACCGTCACCCTGGGGCAGACGGCTCGCTACCTGTGGGCCGCACTCGGCTCGCGGGACCCGAGGCGCTCTGTCCAGCGCCTCGGCCGAGCCGCGCTGGCGGCCCGAACCGCCCCCGAGTCGGAAGTCTTCGACGCCGTCGGCACCTTGCTCGGCGATGTACGGCAGTGGCCCGAGCGGGAGTTGCGGATCACGGCGGTCGACGCGCGAACCGGCAACCTTGAGGCGTTCGACGCGGGCTCGGGCGTGACCCTCCTCGAAGCGGTCGCCGCGAGCTGCGCGGTGCCCGTGGTCTGGCCGCCCGTCAGCGCCGCGGGCCGCCGCTGGATGGACGGCGGCAGCCGCTCGACCGGCAACCTCCACCTGGCTCGCGGCCACCGTCGTATCGTCGCGATCTCACCCATCCCCAAGGCGGTCGGCCCGCACCCGAGTGCCCCGCGGCAGGCCGCCGAACTGGCCGCGGACGGGGCCCGCGTCAGCCTCCTGACCCCGGACGGCACCGCCCGCCGTGCGATGGGCCGCAACATGGTGGACAACTCCCGCCGCCCGGCCGCTGCCCGCGCGGGCCACGCCCAGGCCACCGCCCTCGCGGAGTCCGTGGCCGAGGTGTGGCACGGCTGATGGCCTCAGGGGCCCCTGAGGCGTAGGCCATTGTTCGGGAAAGGGGCTAACCGGCGGGGAGTTGGCGTGCGTGCACTAGGCGCGTCCGCGTGACGTGTGCTCGCGCCCTCGTACCAGTCGGCCTGCGTCGACCCGTCGCCGTACACGGGAGTCGACGACGAATCGGTGGGGCCCGGCGCGTGAGGACCCCACCAATCCGGGCCTCAGCTCTGCTGCTGCGCGCTCTTGATCACCGCGAAGCGTGCCCCGTACGGGTCGGCGAGCTTCGCGATGCGGCCCACGCCCTCCATGTCCGTCGCGGGCATCCGGACGGTGCCGCCCAGCTCCTGGGCCTTGCTGACCACGGCGTCCGTGTCGCCGACCTCGAAGTACGGCAGCCAGTACGCGCCCGATTCGGCCTCGACCGGGTCGTCGGCCAGCGGGACGACGCCGCCGAACATGGCCTCCTCCTCCGTGCCCGCGGGGTTGATGCAGGTGTAGGTCCCGCCCGGGAACGGCATCGCCGAGGTGTTCCAGCCGAAGACCGAGTCGTAGAACGCGGCGGCCGCGGCGATGTCCGCGGTGTACAGCTCGACCCAGCACAGCGAGCCGGCGTCCCCCGCCACGTCCAGGCCCTTGGTGCGGGCCGGCTGCCAGATGCCGAAGGGCACGCCCGCCTCGTCGGCCAGGATCGCCATGTGGCCCTCGCCCATCACATCCATGGGCTGCATGAGCACGGCGCCCTTGGCGTGCTCCGCCGCCTTGGCCGTGGCCTCGGCGTCAGGGCTCTGGAAGTACACGGTCCAGGAGGGCGGGCCCTGCTCAGGAGTGGTCTGCATGCCGCCGGCCACGGTCTTTCCGTCGAGCTGGAAGAATCCATAGCCTCCGGCGTCCGGTCCCGCCGACTGGAACTGCCAGCCGAAGAGGCCTCCGTAGAAGGAGATGGCGCCGTCGATGTCGGATGTGCCGACATCCAGCCAGTTCGGCGCGCCGGTGACAAAACGGGTGGTGAGCATCATTGCCCTCCTTTGAGGGGTCCCGTTGCCTGCACTGCCGAGTCTTGCACCGCCCACTGACAATCGCTGCCGGAGCGCGCGGGCGGAATGGGGCGACTGCCACGGTTACCCTGGGTGACCGTGAGAGTTCGCCTTGTTTTCACGCTCCCCGCGCGCCGCCGTGCGCTGTCCCCTTCGGCGGCGCCATCATCAGGGGCCGCCGGGCACTTCGGAACGCGCCGTTGATCGCGCGTTGATCGAACGTTTTTCGCCCCGAGGCACGATCTTGCCATGCACCTGGAAACGATCACTCCGTCCGACATCGCCTGGCAGCAGCAGGCGCTGTGCGCGCAGACGGGGGCCGACTTCTTCTTTCCCGAGCCGGGCAGCTCGGTGCGCGAGGCGAAGCGCATCTGCGGGATGTGCGAGATGCGCTCCGCGTGCCTCGAATACGCGCTGAGCAACGACGAGCGCTTCGGGGTCTGGGGCGGCCTCTCCGAGAAGGAGCGCCTCGGCCTCCGGCGCACTGACCACAACTGACCGGGTCCTTTCAGCCGTACGACACCAGCTACCCCCTCAGTCGTACGACACCGTGAACTGCCACGTCCCGGCCGGTATCTGTACGTCGTTCCCCGTCACCGCAAGCTGCCGTCCGCCCGCGGACGCCGACCGTACCGCGCCGAACCGGCACGGATAGACGAACCGCACCCGCTCCGGCGCCTGCGTGATGTCCACCGTCACCGTCCGCGCGACCGGATCGTGCGTGAGCCGGTATCCGAACGGCTCCCCGAAGAGCGTGGGCGCCGCGTCCACCGCGACCCTTTCGCCCGCCGCAACCCAGTGCGGGCGTACGCCCGGCGCGATGTACACATGCGGGTCGTGGTCCTCGTCGGCCTCGAAGAAGAGGATGTCGCGGATCAGCAGCAGATACTCGGCGGCTGCCCAGCCGTGCGGCATGTCGCCCATGTACCAGTGCCGGTAGGGGACTTCGGCGAAGTCCGAGGCGATGGGGAAGGCGTGCTGCTCGTTCCACGCGCCCAGCGCGGCGGGCCGCCCCGCTGTCTCCGGGAAGCCCGCGCCGACCACCCAGCCGAGCAGCTCGTCCATCCGGGCCGGGTCACCGGCGAGCAGATAGGCGTGCGCCAACTGGAGGGTGAGATACGGTCCGTACGCGTTCCAGGCCGCCTCGTGGCGGTAGCCGCCGGTCACGAAGTGGGCATACATCGTGTCGAGCGTGAAGCGTGCCGCGCGGTCCACGTCGTCGCCCAGCTTGCTGCCCATGTGCAGGCGCAGCGGATGGAAGTACGCCGCCGCGCCGATCAGTGTCGAGTCGAGCCGTCCGATGTCGTCGGGGCCGGTCGGAATGTACGTCTCCCACGCGCCGCGCGAGCGCTGCTCGCCCAGCACCCAGCGGATCGCGTCGCCGGTGGCCCGCTTCAAGTCGTCGAAGGCGCCCCAGAGTTCCGGCACTTCGGGCGCGCCGATCCGCTCGGCGAGGCGGGCCGCCTCATAGAGCCCGGCCAGCGCCCAGAAGTCGTCCCAGAAGTGCCGCTTGTCGCGTTCGCCGAGGTGTTCGGCGCTCCAGCCCTGGTGCAACAGCCCATATCCGTCACGGTTGTCACGGATCCAGCGGGCGGCATCGCGCACGTACGGCACATACAGCTTCGCCCCGAAGGCCGCGGCGGCCCCGCTCGTCCGGTCGAAGCGGCCGATCGCCCACAATGCCTGGCCGTTGCTGTCCCACTCGTGGTCGTCCTTCTCGTGCGGGCCGCCGTAGAAGCCGTACTCGGCGCAGGGCCCGACGCGCCCGCCGCCCAGGTTGAACTTCAGCGGATAGTGCGTGCCCAACTGGGTTTCCGCCAGGGCGGAGTCGCCGACGAGAGAGCACGCCGTAGCCTCCACCGACGAGTCGCGGATCCAGAACGAGTCGTACACCGTCGGGCCCGGATGGATCTCACCCCCGTCGGAGAGGATCAGCAGCTGCGAGCGCGCCTGCCGGAAGAGGTCGGTCAGATGACCTACCGGGCGCGGAAGTTGGGGTTGCAGGCCTTGGCCGAGAAGCTTGGCCGTCCAGAAGTCCCGGTTGGCCAACTCCAGTTCGGCCACCGGGGTCGCCCGCAGCTCCGCCAGATCGGCCGGCCCGCTGAACAGGTCCACGGGCAGCCGTACGTCGATCTCGAAGACCTCGTCCTCCGCGACCCGGAACGGCCAGCCGAACACCGCGCTGCACAACCCGGCCACCTGGTCCTGCGCCTCCACCGCGCCGTTCAGCTTCCCGCCCGTCACGAGGTCGTGGAACGGGCTGTGCGAGACATACGCGTCCGGGTCGAACGAGAAGTCCGGATTGCCGTACACCCCGTACTGGTCGGGCGCGGTGTCGAAGACCGGCCCCCAGCCCGAGTTGGTCTCCACGCGCTGTTCGTCCGGCAGATGGCGCAGATACGTGAGGCGGCGGTCGGTGATCTGCCGGCCGTTGCGGTCGTGCCGCTGGAAGCCGCTCGGCCCGGCCGGCATCAGCGCCGCGCAGAGCAGCCCCTCGCGCGGCTGCCCGGTCGGGCTGCCCACGGTCACCCGGGTGACGACGAGGTCGCGCCGGCGCGGGCCCACCGGCGTGGCGAACGTCCGCTGCACGAACTCCACGCCCTCCGGCGTACGGAACGTGGTCAGCACGACCGGCAGATGCGGTGCCTCCATACGCTGCTCGACGCTTCCGGTGTCCGGCAGTTGGGGCAGCCGCAGTGCGCCCGTCGCCGGGTCGTACAGGAAGAACGAGAGACAGTACTTGTCGTAGACCGGCTCGATCTCGCCCGCCTGCCCGATCAGGGACTCCTGACGATGGTCCTTGACGCCGACCATGTTCCAGTAGCGGTACAGGGCATTGGAGGCGAAGGCCGCCTCCTTCGAGTCGTACGTACCGGCGTCGAAGTCGTCGCTCCAGCGCCGAAAGGCCTGCTGAGCCCACCAGGGCACGGGATACGGGACCTGCGCCCGCCCCGCCCAACTGCGCCACATGACCTCGTAGAACATCCACTCATGGGTCTGGGCCATGGTGTTCACCCCCTGAGGGCACCGTTGCACCGCGGAGGCGGGCCGTAAATCGGTACGGCGGGTCAGTGTGCGTGCGGTTAAGATCCGGGAGCGCATCCGGGCGTAGCGCAGAGGCAGGCGCACCTGCATGGCATGCAGGAAACGCCGGTTCGAATCCGGCCGCCCGGACCCGCGCGCCGGTCCTGTAGAGCAGAGGCAGACTCGCCGCCTTGCTCAGGCGGATACGCCGGTTCGAATCCGGCCGGGACCACTTCAGAGCACAGCCGGGGCGGGGACACATGAGTGAGGGTGGCGGGATCACGGAGGACGAGCTGGCGGCCTTCCACCGTGCGGTCGGAAAGCTGCGGGCGCTGCCCGTGGACGACCCGGTGCGGCTGCGGGCCGAGCAGGTCGCCGCGTCCTTCGCGCGCGACGGGCGGGTGCGCAGGCGCAAGGTGCGCGGCGCCGAGCTGTCCGCCGCCGACGCGGCCGCCATGGCCGCGACCGCGACGGGCGCGCTCGACCGGCGGGAGGACGCGCCGCTGGCCCACCACCCGGCTACGGCCGGTGCGGGAGGCGTCTTCAGCAAGCCGCGCACCTGCTACGTCTGCAAGACGTCCTATCGACAGGTCGACTCCTTCTATCACCGGCTGTGCCCGGACTGCGCCGCCGACAACACCGCCCGGCGCGCCCTCGCCACCGACCTCAGCGGCCGCCGTGCGCTGCTCACCGGGGGCAGGGTCAAGATCGGCTTCCAGCTGGCCCTGATGATGCTGCGCGACGGCGCCGAACTGCTGGTCACCAGCCGTTTCCCGCACGACACCGTGCGCCGCTTCCGGGCCGAGCCGGGGAGCGGGAAGTGGCTGGACCGGCTGACGGTACTGGCCGTCGACCTGCGTGATCCACGGCAGGTCCTCGGGCTGTGCGAGCAGTTGCGGCAGGAGGGCGAGCCGCTCGACATCCTGGTGAACAACGCCGCGCAGACGGTGCGACGGCCCCCGGAGTCGTACGCGTTGCTGACCGCGGGGGAGTACGCCGGGCTGCCCGAGGGAGCCCGGCAGGCACCGGGGTTCACGCCGATGCGCGCGCTGGAGGGAGGCCCCTCGGCGCTGCCCGTCGTACTGCGCGAGGCCGACGAGGCGGGCCTGCTGCCCGACCCCTCCCCGGACAACTCCTGGTCGGCCCGGCTCGGCGCACTCGACCCGGCCGAGGTGCTGGAGACCCAACTGGTCAACGCGCTCGCCCCGGCGCTGCTCTGCGACCGGCTGCTTCCGCTGCTCCTCGCCTCGCCGCACCCGCGCCGCTATGTCGTCAACGTGACGGCCGTCGAGGGCCGCTTCGCCGTCCGCAACAAGATGGCCGGCCATCCGCACACCAATATGGCCAAGGCCGCCCTCAACATGCTCACCCGCACGAGCGCCGCCGAACTGGCGCAGCAGGGCGTGCACATGTGCGCCGTCGACACCGGCTGGATCACCGACGAGAACCCCGCTCCGAAGAAGGAGCGGATGGCGGGTGCGGGGTTCCGTACGCCCCTGGACATCGTGGACGGGGCGGCCCGGGTGTACGACCCGATCGTGCGCGGTGAGGCGGGCGAGCCCCTGTCCGGCGTGTTCCTCAAGGACTACCGGGAGGCGGAGTGGTGAGCGAGCCGGAGCCGGAGCCCGAGCCGGAGCCGGAGCCGGAGCCCGAGCCTGAGACCGAGCCGGCGTCCGGGGCGAAGTTCGCGGGCGTGCCGCCGGTCGTGCCCCGTCCGGTGGCCGAACTGGCGCCGTTGCTCGACTGGTTGCGCGGTGGCCGTCCGGCCGGGGAGCGGCTGGACTTCACGGCGGGTACGGCGCTGCCCGACGGCCGGCTCGACCTGTGCAAGCAGGGGATCGGGGCGCAGGGTGCCGCGCTGGTCGCCGAGGCGCTGTCCGAACGGTCCGAAGGGCCGTCCCCCGTACGGCATCTGCTGCTCGGCACCGACGGGCTCGGCGACGAGGGCGCCGCCGCCGTGTCAGCGGGCGCGGACGTCGAGACGCTCTATCTCGGCTGCAACGGCATCACCGCGGGCGGCGCCTGCCGCATCGCCGACAACCTGCGAGCCTCGCCACGCGTCGTCACCGGGGTGTGGCTCAAGCGCAACCCGCTCGGCAGCGCAGGAGGGCAGGCTGCCGCCGAACTCATCGAAGCCGCACGGTCGTTGCGCACCCTCGACCTCGTCCAGACCGGGCTCGACGCGGCGGGCACGGTCGTCCTCGCCGACGCCCTCCTCGCCGCGGCGGAGAACGGGCGCCGCATCGAGCGGCTGTTCATCGGCGGCAACCCGTTGGGCGCGGACGGCGCCGTACCCCTCGCGGCGCTGATCGTCGCGGGCGCGATCGACGAACTCTATGTGTCGGCGGCGCGGTTGGGCGACGGGGGCGCGCTCCGGCTCGCCGCCGCGCTGGAACGGGCGCCGCACGGACGGCTCGCCCGGCTCTCCGTCGCCAGCAACGGCATCGGGCCGGGAGCCGCCGCCCGACTGGTGACGGCGGCGACCGCGGCCGGGGTCACGCTGCTCGACCTGGGGCGCGTACGGGCGGCTGCCGTCCTCGGAGCGGCCGACAACCGTGTCGACCTCACGGCCGCCGAGGCGATCGCGGACGCCCTCGCGAGCGCCGAACACCGCCTCACCCATCTCGTCCTCACCCACACCGGCATGCGCAGCCGCGAGGCCCACCGCCTCCTCGACACCGCACCGAGCGCCGTCACGGCCACCCGCTTCGTCCTCGGACAAGGCATCGCGACCAGCGTCAAGCGGCGCCTGGAAGCGCTGAGCGCGCACGTCCCGATGCCGTCGGTCCCGGCCGACGTCGCCGCCGTACGCAGCGTGCACCGCACGGCGCCCCCGGACGGCGACGACGACCGGTGATCAGCGCCGCATGCCCATGAATATCTCCGTCCAGAACCGCTGCTGCTCCTGCGTCGCCCCCACCAGATACGTCGCCCGCAGTTTCGGCGGCAGCAGCGGCACAAGGCGGGCCACCACCTTCCGATGCTTCTTCAACTGGGACAGCTCGGCGTTGGCAAGGACCTGGTGCACCACATCGCTGTCATTGGCACCCTCGTCGGAGTGCTCCGCCGCGCGCCGCAGCCGGGCCTCCCAGGCGTCCGCCTCGCGCGCGAGCTCGCGCAGACCGGTCACCGGGCGTCCGCTCAGGCGGTCGACGAGCGCCGTCAGCGGCACCGGGGCGTACTCGCCGTCGCCGAGATAGACCGTGGCCATCTCCAGCGGCAGCCCGCGCCGGTGCAGCTTGATGAGGCGCTCCAGGGTCCGCTTGGTGATCCAGGCGCGGCCGTCGTCGTCGATGTCGTGCTTCCACCACTCCAGAACGGTCTCGGCGTCCGAGCCGTACCGCGCGAGCAGCCACTCATTGGCGGGGATGTCCTCGGGCTCGACCGTCAGCGAGGCCGTGAAACGGGTCGCCTGAGCGATGTTGTTCCGCGAGACCAGGAGCTTGCGGCCCAGGTGGTACGGCGGATTCTGTACGGCTATCTGCGCCCGCAGGTTCTCGATCCGGCGCCCCGCCAGCGACCACTCCTGGGTGATCTCCATCAGCTTGGCGAAGGCGGCCTTGTCCTTGGGGCGGTTGTACTCGTCCCAGACGATCGCCTTCGGCTCGGGCCCCGTGAAGCCCGCCGCGAGCAGGTTGTCGAGCGTGCCGTCCGCCGACGGGATCGGCGCGCACAGGTCCTCGACATTGGTCACCGGCAGCGAGAAGTACAGCGGCTCCCGGCCCAGCCCCTCGCGCACCGTCTCCCGCACGAGCTCCGTCTTCCCGCAGCCCGGCGGGCCCTGCAGCAGCACCGTCCAGCGATTGCGCAGCGCGGCCCGCACGACCTGACGGACGGGATCGGGGATCGTCGACGGATTGGACACGCCCACGTGCTCGGCGATCCGGTCCAGGATCTCGGCCGTACGGTTCTGGCCGGGCTTTCCGTCCGGGCGGGGCTCGACGAGCCGCAGCCGCTCGCCGCCCACCAGCGGCAGGGCCCAGCGCAGCGGGAAGCCCTCCCGGGCGTTGGCCAGGACATGGTCCAGCGTGCGCGGCGACAGCCGTTCGCGGAGCGTGGGGCTGAGGGACGCCCACAGGGAGAACACCGGATCCAGGTCCCATTCGCGGTACTTGGCCGCGAGATGGCGCCGCCACGAGGTGTCGTTCGCGGTGATCCGCATCGTGACCATGCGGTCCAGGAGTGCCAGGTCGCTGCGCCGTGCCGAGGTCTCGGACAGCGACTCGTTGTCGGTGAGGAAGACACCGATGCAGCCCAGGGCGCGCAGATCGTGCTCGCCCAGCGTCCAGTTGCAGGCGATCTGCATCAGCTGCGACTGGATCGTCTCACCGGCCTGGAGCGAGTCGTCGATGAGCAGCACGAACGGCGTGCCGGGCTTCAGCTGGCTCATCACCAGCTGGCGCAGCACGAGTTCGCCGGTGCGCGGGTCCCGTACCGGCGCGTTGACCAGCAGGTCGTCCGGGGTGAGGTTCGCCGCGGGCACGTAGACCAGCGTGGCGCCGGGGTGGGCGCGCGCCACATGCGAGAAGAACGTCGCCGTCTTGCCGATGCCGTGCTCGCCGAAGATCTGGCCCGTCTGCCCCATGTCGATCATCGCGTCGATGAACGACTCGAGGCGGGAGGGCGCGGGCGCGGTGCGGTCGGGGTGGGTGGGGTTGGTGGCGGTAGTCATCCGTCCTGCCTGGTCCTGTGCTGAGGGGAGTTGCCCCAGTGGTCTGGTCACGTCGGGGCGGCCGGCGTGAACCGTGGCCGTGGTCACCCGAGGGCAGCTAGTGCGATCCGGTGCTCACGCGATGGCAGTCCATCGCCGGTATGTGGCTGTCGGGCCACGCATGGCCGCCCTCGGTGATCAGCCAGATCCATTTGTCGGGCTCGGCGGGCGTGATCGGCGGGGCGTATCCGTCGGTCAGCATCACCACGGCGTCCGGACTCACCTCGCAGCGGCGGCCGTTCACCTCCGTACGCCCCTCCACGTAGTCCGCGACGGCCTGGAAGCTCGTGCCGCCTCCGCCGTAGACCCGGCCGCCCGGCTCGAAAGGCATCACCACGGCATCGAAGGACAGCCAGTGCGCCTCGACCCCGTCGATCCGTCCGACGAGGTCGGTGAGCCAGTCGACCACCCGGGCGGGCATGGAGCCCGAGGTGTCGTACGCGATGACGAGGACCTTGTCGCGCACCGGGCCGCGCCGCGAGAGCATCGGGTCCTGGCCCAGCGCCGCGAGCAGCGCACCCCGCTTCTTCGGGTACACCAGCCGCTCGCCGTCACGCAGTTTCGAACCGAGCACGTCGACCAGCCAGCGCTGCCACCAGTCGACCGTCCGCGTCCGCGCGGTCTCGCCGCGCAGCTCACCGGCGCCCAGCTGCCCCCAGATCTTCGCGGCCCGCGCCGAAGCGTCCTCGGTGCGGCCCATCAGGTCCAGCAGCTCCTGCTCGGCGCCCGCGTGCCCGCGGCGGGCCGCGAGCAGCGCGTTGAGCAGCGCGGAGGAGGAGACCTCGTCGACGGTCTCCTGGTCGGCGGGCACGTCGGACGTCAGATGCACACACAGCCGTCCGGCGGGAACCGGGGGCTTCCTCATCCTCTTCAGCTCGCCGTAGACCGTCATGTCGGTCCGGGTGAACTCGTCGTACACGACCGGCTCAAGACCCTGCGCGAGCAGGTCCTCCCGGTACGCTTCGTGGACCTTGCGCGGATCGATGCCCGTCGGGCGGCCGTCCAGCAGGGGGAGGCCGTCCCTGCCGAGCCGCACCAGCGCCACATGGTTGATGGACACCTCCGTGGCCACCTCGAAGACCGGGTCCGCGCGCAGCTCCGGGTCGGCGAACAGATGCCGCTGCACCAGATGCCGGGCCTCGTGGAACAGCACGAACTTCACGCCGTCCAGGCCGAGTCGTACGAAAAAGCCCGGGTTGTAGAGCAGCAGACAGGAACCGTCGCCGGAGGCCACCACGGCCGCCGTGTCCACCGCTGTCGTCGCCAGCTGGTGGTGGCACTTCGCGTACAGCCAGGAGGCCACCGCCGACTCCGTCAGTCCGAAGTCCAGCAGCGCGGCCTCCTTGAGCCGTCGCGCCTGCTCGACGACCTCCGCGTCGGCCGGCCGGAACCGCTCCAGCGCCCTGCGGTCCGCCAGATCGACGACAGGCCGTCGCCCCCGCTCTCCGTACGCCATGCCCGCCCCCGTGTCCGATCTCCCCCATTGCCTCTTTGGTACCAGGCCGCACTGACATCGGGCCAAGGCATTACCCTCTGCGCCAAGGGCGGGGCCGTAGCGCAGAGGCAGGCGCACCGGTCTCCAAAACCAGAACACGCTGGTTCGAATCCAGCCGCCCCGCCCCCCCACTGCAAGGAAGGTACCGGTCAGGCGATCGCTCCCGCGGTGATCACCAGCTCCGGAACGCTCCCTTGGAACGTCCCGATCAGCTGGGCGAGCACCGCCCAGGCGTCCTCACGGTCTCCCAAATGGTCCCGTACGAGCGGCCGTAGCGCGTCCTCGGCCTCCTGGACGCGCGTCGGGAAAAGGGGCCGCCCCAGGGACAGCACCTGCAGCACCTTGCTCGCGGGGCTCCATGCGGTGGCGTACTGGGCGGGCCCCTCGATGACGCCCGCCTGCCGCACCCGATGGGCGAACTTCGCGTGCGAGCCCAACTGGGCGCGCAGCGATGGCGGGCAGTCGGGGCGCACGGACAGCGCCCACCGCGCATAGCCGGGCAGCGGACGCTCCCGGTCCGCATCGGTGACCGCCTGCCAGCCGGGGCGCCCGAGAACCATGGACGCGGCCGACCTGGCGGGTCCCATGGAGGTGGACGCCCGCAGCGCGCCGATGAGTCCGTACTGGGTGAAGTGCCCGGGTACCGGGGGCTCCTGGTCCCGGGCCAGCGGCTTCGCCACCCGTACGGCACGGGTGCGGCCGGGACCGTGCGGCACGCCGCGCACGATGGCGCGGCGCATCGCGTCGTCCGCCGACACGTGCCGCCACACGATGGCGTTCAGCTCCGGATCGTCCTCCTCCAGGACCCACAGCAGCACGGAGGACGGCACGGCCGTCTGCGTCCACCAGGAGAACAGCTTGCGTTGCGTGTCCAACGACTCCTCGGTCGCGGGCTGTTGCAGCCCGATCCGCCGGCGTGCCCGCTCGGCGTCGTCGGCCTCGACCAGGTCCAGCAGGAAGCCGACCGCCCGCGATGACGTGCTGTTCTCGTACATGGCCGCATGATGCCGCAGGTGCGCGCCGGACCGCACCGCGAAATCGGTACGCCGGACGGCCCCCGGGCAGGCACAATCCCCGCATGGCCCGCACCCCGCGGCAGGATGCCGACAGTCTGCTGAACGCCCTCGATCCGCTTCCGTACCCGCAGCGCATGCGCGAACTCGCCCTGCGGGTGAGGGAGATGGTGCCGCTCCGGCCGGTGCTGGAGGAGCTCGAAGCGCGCGGACCCCATGAACGCGGGATCGCGGTCGTCGCGGCGTCCGTCGGCCGGGACGCCGAGTGGATCGCGGACCGCGTCGCCGACCCGGACGCCTTCGTGCGTGGCCACGCCCTGCGCGTCGCCGGAAGCCTCCAAGTGCCCGACTCCGCCTACGAGTCGGCCCTCGGCGACGCCTCCGAGGCGGTTCGCAGAGAGCTGCTGCGCGCCATCGTCGCGGGACGGCGCACCGCACTCGCCGACCGGCTCGTGGACGGGCTGCGGCGCGACTGGGGCGACGCGGAGGCGGCCCGGCTGCTCCCCGGGTGCACGGCGGAGACGGTCGGCGGACTGCTTCCCGGACTCTTCCACGCGGTGACCGGCTGGAAGACCCTCGCCAAGCGGCATCCCGGCCTCCTTCTCGACGTCGCCGAACGGGAGTTGACGGCGCTGCCCGAGGCGATGCATGCCACCTGGTGGAGCCGGTACGCGCCGGGTGTGGCCGCCACGGTCGCGGCTCAGCCGCTGCGCGTGCTCGACCTGCTCGAACGCTTCGGGCCCGCCACCCTTCCCTACCAACTCCGTGAGCGCTTGGCGGAGTTCGCGGCAGCCGACCCGAGCCGGCTGCTGAGACTACTGCTCACGCCGACCGGATTCGCCGCACGCCGCAGCCGGTCCCTGGGTCCTGCGGTGCTGCGCAGGCTGGCCCGCTCCGATGCGCCCGAACTCGCCGCGTACGGGAGGGCCTTGGCCGACTGGGGCGATCTCGCACCGTTCGTGAAGGCGCTGCCTCCGGCGCGACGCCACGCCTTCTACCGGGCAGCGCAGGAAGGCCGCGGAGTCGGACACGTCGCCATCGACGCGGTCATGCTCGAAGTGCTGCCGCGCAGTTGTGTCGCCGAGGAGGCCCGCCGCATGGCCGCCGTCGCGCGTGAGAGCGGCGCCCAGTGGAACTCCCTGCTGCTCGCCGATTCCTTCCTGCCCGTCGCCGAGGTACGCGACCGGCTGGTCGAGGCCACCCGCCGCCCGGCCGCCGAAGACCGCGCCGAGGCCTGGCCGTTGCTCATCCGCAACGCCGCCCGCTCCGGCGACCCGGCCGCCGTCACCTCCGTACTGCGGGAGATGGGGCGGCTGCGCAACGAACAGGACCCGGTGCGCTCGGCCGCGCTCGGCGCGCTGTCCGGGGTGCGGCCGGCGCTGTTCACCGAGGACGCCGAGCCGCACCTCGACCGGATCGCCGTGGACGCCGTCGAGGCCCGCGACTCCTCGCCCGCCACCCGGCAGAACCTCAGCAGGCTCGCCGTGTCCGTCCTGCGCGAGCACGCGGCAAGACGGCGACGGGAGTTGGTGAACTGGGCGCTGCGCACCCTGGTCCGGATCTCCGGCAACACCGGCGGCGCCGACCTCGGCCGGCTCGACGCGAGGCTGCGCCGCGGCCAGGAACACCAGGTGTACGAGGCCCTGCGCCCCTGGGTCGAGGCGGGCGCCGAGAAGGCCGACTACAGCCTCGCGTTCGCGCTCGCCCGCGCGGTGGGTCGCCGCGCCGCCGGTATGCCCGAGCTCCAGGAACTGCTGTGGCAGGCCATCCGATACGGCAACGACGTGACCGTGCGCTCCGCGGTTGAACTGTGGCTTGAGCCGCCCGCGACACGGGACGAGCGCGTGGCGCGCGTTCTCGCGCTCGAACCGTCCGCCGGTGCGCTGTGGCCCGTCCTCGGGATCGTCACCCGGCGCCGCACCGATCTGCTCGACCCGCTGCTCGCCGAGGCCCCGCCGTACGGGCGCTTTCTGACCAAGGGCACCCCCTGGACCGTACCGGTGGACCGCGATGTACGGCGCTGGGTTCCGCGCCAACACCTCGCGGTGGCCCGGCAGTTGACGGCGGAGGCCGAGGACGCCGGGCTGCCGCTTTACCAGAGGGCCGCGGCCGTCGCGCGGGGCGCGCTGGTCCCGGGCAGCGGCGCCGATCTCGTACGCCGGTGGACGGATTCGCCGGACGTGGTGCTCGCCGAGGCGGCCCTCGCCGCGCTCGCCCGCACCGACCGGCCCGCCGACGCGCTGCCCGAGCTGCTGGCGCACGCGGGCGGGGAGCGGGCGCGGGTCGCCGTGTACGCGGCCACGCAGGCGTCCCGGTACGCGGCGCCGTCGCGCCTCGCCGAGCAGCTGCGCGCCGTGCTGTTCGCGTCCCGGGCCAAGGTGACCAGCCGCAAGGAGGCCGCCCGGCTCGCCGCCGTACGGCTTCCGATGCCGCGGGCGGCGGCGCTGCTGACCGAGGCGTACGCGGCGCCCGGCGCCCACCTCGACGTCCGCGCCGCCATCGTGGCCTTCGCGGGCGGCCTGCTCGCCGAGGAACCGGTCTGGGACCTGCTGCGCGCCGCCGCCGGCGCCGAACCGGTGCTCCGCACCGCGGTCCTGCGTGTCACCCCGCTGGACCTGCCCGAGCCGCACCGCGAGCGGTACGCCCGGCTGATCCGCGACGTCTCCTCAACCGATGACGCGGAGACGGCGACCCTCGCCTTCGACGCCCTGGCCCGCTGGGCGCCCTGGTCCCCGGACGCCCCGACGGTCCTCGCCGACGCCGTCACCGATCTGACGGGACGCACGAGCTGGCGGGCGGCGGCGGGCGGTCTGGTGACCGCGGCGGCGGGTTCACCACGGGGTGGCCTGGGGCTGGAGCAGGCGCTGAGGACCTTGGCCGAGGTGGAGACGGAGACCGGCACCGCGGCGGAGGCCGATGCCGATGCGGACGAGCGGCGGGACCGGCCGGCCCGGCAGCGCGTCGACCACCTCGTCGCACGCCTCGCCCAGCAGGCCAGGACGGTCCCGGGACCCATCCGTCCCGCGGCTCTCGCCGCCGGTGAGCTGCTCGCCGGGTACGACGCCTTCGTACCGCAGGCGGCCGCGATCACGGCGTACCACCTGGACCTGGACGCCGAGCCGGGGCGGCTGGAGCGGCTGGCCGCCCTCACCGAGGGCCGGCCCGCGCTCGCCGCCCGGACGGCCGGGGAGCTCGGGGAGCGGCTGCGGCGGCAGGCGCACGAGGGGGATCCCGAGGCACTGCTCGTCGCGGTACGGAGGCTGACCGCGCACGGTGGGCACGGCGAGGGGCTGCTCGCGGCGGCCGTCACCGGGGCGATCGGCAGCCGTACCGGCTGGGCAGCGCCTTGGCGGCAGCAGCTGAGAGCACTGCGCCGCCACCCGGTGGCCGACGTGCGGGACGCGGCGCTGGACCAGGTGACGGCGCAGGAGTGAGGTGACCCGGAGCGGGGGCCGAGGGCGTCAGCCGGCGGCGCGTGCCGCCATGCGGGCCTTGCGGGCGGCGAGCTTCTCGTCGAACTTGGAGGCCTCCGCGTCCAGACCGCCCATGAAGAAGCCGAGCTCCTCCTGGGCCTGCAGGCCCTCGGGGCCGAGGCCGTCGATCTCCAGGACCTTGAGGTGGCGCAGCACCGGCTGGAGCACGTCGTCGTGGTGGATGCGCATGTTGTAGACCTCGCCGATGGCCATCTGCGCGGCGGCGCGCTCGAAGCCGGGCATGCCGTGACCGGGCATCCGGAAGTTGACGATGACGTCACGCACGGCCTGCATGGTCAGGTCGGGGGCGAGCTCGAACGCGGCCTTGAGCAGGTTGCGGTAGAAGACCATGTGCAGGTTCTCGTCGGTCGCGATGCGCGCCAGCATGCGGTCGCAGACGGGGTCGCCCGACTGGTGGCCGGTGTTGCGGTGCGAGACGCGGGTCGCGAGCTCCTGGAAGGCGACGTACGCGACCGAGTGGAGCATCGAGTGGCGGTTGTCCGACTCGAAGCCCTCGCTCATGTGCTGCATGCGGAAGGCTTCGAGCTTGTCGGGGTCCACGGCGCGCGAGGCGAGCAGGTAGTCGCGCATCACGATGCCGTGCCGGCCCTCTTCCGCGGTCCAGCGGTGCACCCACGTGCCCCAGGCGCCGTCACGGCCGAAGAGCGAGGCGATCTCGTGGTGGTAGCTGGGCAGGTTGTCCTCGGTGAGGAGGTTGACGACCAGCGCGATCCGGCCGAGTTCGGTGACCTTGGACTGCTCCTTGCCCCAGGCCTCGCCGTCCTCGAACAAGCCGGGGAAGTTACGGGCGTCGCTCCACGGCACGTACTCGTGGGGCATCCAGTCCTTGGCCACCTTCAGGTGGCGGTTGAGCTCGGTCTCGACCACTTCTTCCAGCGCGTACAGCAGTCGAGCGTCGGTCCAGGCGGCGGACGGGCTGCCGAGGTGGGGAGAAGTGATCGTCACGGGTGCTCCAGGGGGACGTGTACAACAAGCGAGGACGCAACCTACGGCATCGTAGGCTACGTATCCGTAGGTTACGAAACCGTAGGTTAAGTGTGCTGTAAAGCCCCCCTGGTCAGCGGGGGTCTCCACGGGAGATCACGCACTCTCGGAGGCCCGCCGGCAGGGCCCTGGAAGCCCAGGTCCCAGCACCGAGCACCCGACGGACGTCCGGATCACCCGTTCAGACGTACAGCTCCCGGAGCCGGACCGAGAGACATGTCACACAGCCTTCGAGTTTCTCGAACTCACTGATGTCCACGAGAACCGGCTCGTGGCTGAGGTCCGCGAGCAGCTCCGCCGTCTTCGGGGCGCTCTCGGCCATCAGAAGTTTTCCTCCGCCCAGGAGCACGACGTGCGCCCCGGACTCCTCAGGCACCGCCAGGAAGCGCGGGAACAGCGACGGCGTGTCGACCAGAGGCTCGTGGCCGATAACCGTCCCGTCGGGCAGCGCGGTGACCGCCGACTTCAGATGCAGCACCTTGCTCACGGGTACGGCGACGACCCGCGCCCCGAGCGGTTCGAAGGCCGCCCGCAGCTGCTGGACCCCGGCCGCGTTGGTGCGCCCGCCGCGGCCCACGTACACCGTGTCGCCGACCTTCAGGATGTCACCGCCGTCGAGGGTGCCCGGCTCCCAGATCCAGTTCACCGAGCAGCCCAGCCGGGCCACGGCCTCCTCGACCCCGGCGGTCTCGCCGCGCCGGGACTCGGCGCCGGGGCGGGAGATCAGGGCGACATTGCGGAAGACGACCACGGTGTCCTCGACGAACACCGAGTCCGGACAGTCATCGGCGGGGTCCACCTCGACGGTCTCCCAGCCGTGCGTACGCAGTGCCTCCGCGTACGCCTCCCACTGCTCGACCGCCAGGTCGACGTCCACCTTCGCGCGCTCGATGTGCGTCACCAGCCCTTCGGCGAGGCGGGGGCTGGGACGGCGTATCAGGGCTTTCTGGCTGGGCACGGATGGATCTCCGAATCGGCAGGGGGCGTCGGCGGACATCATGCAGCGCGGGTCCGCGCGCACGAAAGCCCCCGGCTCGACGCCGGGCAGCCCCCGAATCAGACGCTAGGCGTCCCCCAGGCCCAGCGCTATGAGGGATACCCGACAGCTTCCGGCGTGATTTCTTTCAGTTCTCCTCCTTCCAGCAGCAGCCACCGCGTGATTCCGATCGACTCCAGGAAGGGCACGTCGTGGCTGGCGACGATCAGTGCCCCCTCGTAGGAGTCCAAGGCCGTCGTGAGCTGCCGGACGCTCGCCATGTCGAGGTTGTTCGTCGGCTCGTCGAGCATCAGGAGCTGCGGCGCGGGCTCGGCCAGCAGCAGCGCCGCGAGCGCCGCCCGGAAGCGTTCGCCGCCGGAGAGCGTCGCCGCGCGCTGATCGGCCTTCGCCCCCTTGAACAGGAAGCGGGCCAGCCGCGCCCGGATCCGGTTGTTGGTGGCGGCCGGCGCGTACCGGGCCACGTTCTCGGCGACCGTCCGCTCGTCGTCGAGCACGTCGAGCCGCTGCGGCAGGAAACGCAACGGCACATGGGCCCGCGCATCGCCGGACACCGCGTCCAGCTCCCCGTGGATCGTCCGCAGCAACGTGGTCTTGCCCGCGCCATTGCGCCCGATCAGCGCGATCCGCTCGGGCCCGCGCAGCTCGAACACGCCGTCCACGCGCGCGCCGTACCGCAACTCCAGCTTCTCCAGAGTGAGTACGGTGCGGCCCGGCGGCACGGCCGTGTACGGCAGGTCGACGCGGATCTCGTCGTCGTCCCGTACGGCCTCCTCCGCGTCGTCCAGACGTCCCTTCGCCTCGGCGAGCCTCTCCTCGTGCATGATGCGGTGCTTGCCCGCGGATTCCTGGGCCGCGCGTTTGCGCGCCCCCATGACGATCTTCGGCTCACGCTTCTGCTCGAACATCTTCTGGCCGTACCGCCTGCGCCGGGCCAACTTGACCTGTGCGTCGACCAGTTCGCGCTTCTGCTTCTTCAGATCGGCCTCGGCGACGCGCACCATGCGCTCCGCCGCCTCCTGCTCGCCGGCGAGCGCCTCCTCGTACGCGGAGAAGTTGCCGCCGTACCAGGTGACCTCTCCGGAGCGCAGATCCGCGATCTGGTCGACCAGATCAAGGAGTTCGCGGTCGTGGCTGACCACGACCATGACCCCGGACCAGGCCTCGACGGCCGCGTAGAGCCGCCGCCGTGCGTACAGGTCGAGGTTGTTGGTGGGTTCGTCCAGCAGCAGTACGTCGGGTCGGCGCAGCAGGAGCGCGGCCAGGCGGAGCAGCACCGACTCGCCGCCGGAGACCTCACCGATGGTGCGGTCCAACTCGATGTGCCCGAGCCCGAGTTCGCCGAGCGTCGCCAGCGCCCGCTCCTCGACGTCCCAGTCGTCGCCGACGAGGTCGAAGTGCTCCTCGGCCACGTCGCCCGCCTCGATGGCGTGCAGCGCGGCGCGGGCGGCGGCGATGCCGAGCGCCTCGTCGACGCGCAGACCGGTGTCGAGGGTGACGTTCTGCGGCAGGTAACCGACCTCGCCCGCGACCCGGACCGTGCCGTCGACCGGGGTGAGTTCCCCGGCGATCAGCTTCAACAGGGTGGACTTTCCTGATCCGTTGATGCCGACGAGCCCGGTCCTGGCGGGACCGAAGGAGACCTGGAGGCCCTCGAAGACGGCGGTGCCGTCCGGCCAGGTGAAGGAGAGGTCGGTACAGGTGATGGAGGTGGGAAAGGTTGACATGAAGGCCTCGCGGTTGCTGGATGCGGTCAGGGGCACGCGTTCGGGACACCGCGAGGTGACGACGATCCAGTCAGGAGGGCAGCAAGAAGGCCCCGCACCGGAGGACGGCTCATACGCCGAGGTCGCACGCTGCGCACACAAAGGCCAGAAAGCACTGGCTGTGTGTGACGCGGTGTCTCAGACCTCAGACGAGCAACGTCCTTCTCCAATCGACGGCAACAGGACCGCTATACACCGTAGGAACGGCCCTGGACCCTGTCAAAGGATTAACGCCCGCCGCCCGCGTTCCTCCCTCACGTACATGTCGATTTCCTGCCAGCCCCCCGCCCCGCTCCATGCTTGGCTCACCCTCATGACGAACCCCGATTCCCTCCGCGTGAACCCCGATTCCCCGCGCGAAACCGCTCTCGCCTTCCGTGCCCTGCACGTGCCCGGACGTCCGCTCGTCCTGCCGAACGCGTGGGACGCGGCCAGTGCCCGGATCGTCGAAGGGGCGGGCGCGGCCGCGGTGGCGACGACCAGTGCGGGGCTCGCGTGGGGGCTGGGTACGGCGGACGGGGACCGGCTCGACAGGGACGCGGCTCTCGGCGCGGTGGGGCGGATCGTCGCCGCGGTGCGGGTGCCCGTCAGCGCGGACATCGAGAGTGGTTACGCGGAGGACGTGCAGGGCGTCGCGGACACGGTCCGTGCGGTGCTCGCGGCGGGTGCCGTGGGCGTGAACATCGAGGACGCGCTCTATGGCGACGAGGGCGGTGGCGCGCCGCTGCGGCCGGTCGCCGAGCAGGCGGAGCGCATTGCGGCGGCCCGCGCGGCCGCCGACACGGCCGGGGTGCCGCTGTACATCAACGCCCGCATCGACACGTATCTGCGCGGCGCGGGCAAGATCGAGGAGACCCTGGAGCGGGCGGCCGCCTTCCTGGCCGCCGGAGCCGACGGTGTCTTCGTCCCCGGGGCCGTCGATCCGGTGACCGTCAAGACACTCGTCGAGGGCATCGAGGGCCCGCTGAACGTACTGGTGGGCCCCGGCGCACCGTCCGTCGCCGAACTGGCCGCGCTCGGAGTGGCCCGGATCAGCGCGGGTTCGAGCATCGCGCAGGCCGCACACGCCCTGGTCCACCGTGCCGCGCGGGAGCTGCTGGACGCGGGGACCTACGGCTCGCTGACCGGCGGGCTCGACTACGGCGAGCTCAACACCCTGATGGGCAGGAGCAGCTGAGGCCGGGGCGCCGCTCAGCAGAGGCGCTCAGCACGTACCCCGCATGAGCTCCGCCAGATCGTGGTCCAGGTCCACCTGGAGGTGCTCCAGACCGACGGGCACCAGGTCCGTCGTGCGCTGCAGGAAGCGTCGCACCTCGCCCGAGCGCACATGCACCACGGCGGTGCCCTCGGGGGCGTGGAACTCCAGGACGGTGCGGTCGTAGCCGTACGGCCGCACCCGGACGTCGCCCCAGCCCACGGCATCCTCCAGCCCGGACGTGAGCAGCTCGCGCGCGAAGGTCCAGCACACGTCGACGCCCTCCAGCGTGGCCGGGGCCGGGAAGGTCATACGGACGGCGAAGGGATCGCTCCGGTCGTAGTGGAGCGTTGCGGGAATGCTCGGCATCCGCGGCGCGGCGGCGACGAGGCGGGCCTCTACGGGCTGCTCGATGACGGTGGACAACGCCTTGCTCCCTTGTGACGGCTGGACGAACTCCGGGCGGATGAGGCCGGTCACATGAAGAGACGAAGAAATGAGCCACCGCGTGCACCTGAGACCCGAGTGACCTCTGTCACCGAGTCCCTTCCCTGGGGTGATCCCTGTAGTGATCCATTTCTCGTCCCGTGCTCTCCGGACATCCGAGAGGACACTCAGTCGATGCCCCGAGGTTCCCGGAGGACGCCATCTGGACGGCGCCGGGGGAGTGGGCTAGCTTCGCCCGCCATGAGGGGCTTGGGGAAGACGAGACGTACGAGTCGGATGGTCACCGTGGGACTGTGCGCGGCCGCGCTCGCCACCGCGCTGACGGCGGCATCACCCGCGCAGGCGCACGAGGCGGGGAAGGCGGCCCACTGGGAGCTCAAGGACAGCGGCACGGACGTACGGTTCCGCGGACTCTCGGCCGTCAGCCGGGACACGGCCTGGGTGGCCGGCTCCAAGGGCACCGTGCTGCGCACCACCGACGGCGGCGCGAACTGGCGGAACGTCTCGCCGCCCGGGGCGGCGGACCTGGAATTCCGTGACATCGAGGCGTTCGACACGCGGCGCGCCGTGGTCCTCGCCATCGGCGAGGGCGAGGCCTCCCGTGTCTTCCGCACGGACGACGGCGGCGCCACCTGGACGGAGTCCTTCCGCAACACCGACGCGAAGGCCTTCTACGACTGCCTCACCTTCTTCGACCGGCGCCACGGACTGGCGATGAGCGACCCCGTGGACGGCAAGTTCCGCATCCTGTCGACCAGTGACGGCGGCCGCTCCTGGAAGGTGCTGCCCAGTGACGGGATGCCCGCCGCCCAGGACGGCGAGGCGGGCTTCGCGGCCAGCGGGCAGTGCCTGGCCAGCTCGGGGCCTCGTGACGTGTGGCTGGCAACCGGCGGGGGTGCACGCGCGCGCGTGCTGCACTCCTCGGACCGCGGACTGACGTGGACGGCCACCGACACGCCGATCCCGGCCGGCGACCCGGCGCGCGGCGTCTTCGCCGTCGCCTTCCGCGACCCCACCCACGGCCTCGCGGTCGGCGGCGACTACCGCGCCGACCAGGCCTCACCCCAGGCCGCGGCCCTCACCCCCGACGGCGGCCGCACCTGGACACCCTCCGCCCAGCCCCCGCCCGCCTACCGCTCCGGCGTCACCTGGCTCCCGCACAGCCGTACCGCCGCGCTCGCCGTCGGCCCCACCGGCACCGACCTGACGACGGACGGCGGCCGCACCTGGCGCACCCTCGACACCGGCTCGTACGACACCGTGGACTGCACCCCCGACCTGGGCTGCTGGGCCTCCGGCGAGAAGGGACGGGTGGCCCGCCTGGAGCGCTGACGGTGTTCCCGGTTCAGCGCACATCCGAGCATGATCGCGAACCTGCCCCTCGCCGATCGCCCCGCTCCGCGGCCACCTAAGCTCGTCCCCACCATGACAACCGTAAGGATTCCCGCGGGCTGGCCCGCCACCGAAGAGCAAGCCCGTGCCGTACAGGACGAGTTGCGGGAGCGGGTGGTGCTCGACGAACCGGGGCCGCCGCCCGGCACCGGCCGGGTGACGGGGGTGGACGTCGCGTACGACGACGAGCGGGACGTCGTCGTGGCGGCGGCCGTCGTGCTCGACGCGGCGACCCTCGACGTCGTCGCCGAGGCCACCGCCGTCGGCCAGGTCTCTTTCCCGTACGTTCCCGGGCTGCTCGCCTTCCGCGAGATCCCGGCCGTCCTGGCCGCACTCGACGCCCTGCCCTGTGCCCCCGGCCTGGTCGTCTGCGACGGCTACGGCCTGGCACATCCGCGCCGCTTCGGCCTCGCCAGCCACCTCGGCGTCCTCACCGGGCTGCCCACGATCGGGGTCGCCAAGAACCCCTTCACCTTCTCGTACGAGGAGCCGGGCACCCGGCGCGGCAGCGCGTCCGCACTGGTCTCCGGGGAGGACGAGGTCGGCCGCGCGCTGCGCACCCAGGACGGCGTCAAGCCGGTGTTCGTGTCCGTCGGCCACCGGGTGAGCCTCGACAACGCGTGCGCGCACACGCTGGCGCTCACCCCGGAGTACCGCCTCCCGGAGTCCACCCGACGTGCGGACTCGCTCTGCAGGCGGGCCCTCCAGGAGGCAACCCAGTGATGGTCCCCATCCGTTGACTGAGTACGTGTTCTGAGTACCTGTACGGATGTGGCTCCACTGTCATGATCGGCAGGCTGTGCCGCATGACGACGCACCGTGCCCCGAAGACCGCCGCCCACCCCGCTCAGCCCGTCGAACGCGCCGTGATGGCCGCACTGGTCCTCGCCGTGATCGCCGGACTCGCCTGGATAGGCGGGATGATCTACACGGTCACGGGATGGTCGTCCTGAGGTACGACTGCCTCGACCATCCCGACCGCCCGGACCATCCCGGTCGCCCGCACCACCCCGACTACAGGACAGCCGCCACCCGGAACGTGATTCCCGCCTCGCGCAGGCGCTCCATCAGCGCGTCTCCCATGGCCACCGCCGGCGTGACCTGCCCGGACGTCTTCGGCAGGTCGTCGAAGGCGAGGGACAGGGCCGACTCGGCGAGCATCTTGGCGGTCTCGTCGTAGCCCGGGTCGCCGCCCGCGACCTCGGTGAAGACACGGCGTCCACCGCCCTCGCCCACGAACCGCACCGAGAACCAGCTCTTCGCCCGCCGCGAGGCACTCGGTCCGTCCCCGGGCTTGATCCGGTCGGACAACCAGCGGCGTGCGGGCGGCAGTTGGGCCGCCGCGAAGACCGCGCTCACCGCCGCGACCCCGCCCACGGCGAACGGCAGCCGCTCGACGGCCGCGTAGTGGCGGTAGCGGAAGTCGGGCCCGTACCGTTCCAGGGCCCGCGCGGACCGCTGGACCACCTGAGCGTCGATCGTGGGCAGCGGCAGCGCCCACGCCCCGACCTCCTTGGCGAACCGCGGAGCGCTCAGTGGAGCTATGGCCCGCCGCCCCATCAGACGCGGCTCATGGCGTTTGCGGTCCCGCGCCGCGGCGAGCATGTGCCGCCCGCGCGCGAACTGGTTGAGCGCCGAGGCGAAGGTGCCGCCCGAGAACATCGCCTGGGAGCGTACGAATCCGTCGACCCTCAGCGGCACCCCCTCGGGAAGCTGCTGCACGGTGAAGTACGCGCCCAGGTCGTGCGGAATCGAGTCGAAGCCGCAGGCGTGCACCAGCCGCGCCCCTGTCTCCCGCGCGCGGGCGTCGTGCCGGACGTACATCAGGTCCACGAACTCGGGCTCACCGGTGAGGTCCACGTAGTCGGTCCCGGCGTCCGCGCAGGCGGCCACCAGCTCCTCGCCGTACGTGATGTACGGCCCGACCGTCGTGGCCACCACGCGCGCGTGCCGGGCGAGTTCACGCAGTGACTCCGGATCGGCCACGTCCGCCCGGAGTACCCCGGGGGAGCCGGACAGCCGCTCGCGCAGCCGCTCCAATTTCTCCGCACTCCGCCCCGCGATCGCCCAGCGCAGCCCCTCGGGCGCGTGGGCGGCGAGATACTCCGCCGTGAGTTCCCCGACGAACCCGGTGGCTCCGAAAAGCACGATGTCGTACGCGCGATCCGTTCCGTTCAGCCTGCTCATGACACCCCTCAGCCGTGCGCGAAGCGCCGTTGTCGGTGGCTGAGGCTAGCGTGAGGTACGAGCAGCCGGACGATGAGGTCGGTCGAAGAGGTCGGAGGTAGCCGTGGCCGTGCCGAAGAACGCCCTGAAAAAGTGGGAGAAGGTGCGCGAGTTCGCCCTCGGCCTGCCCGGCGCCGCGGAGGAGTTCCCCTGGGGCGAGACCGTCGCGAAGGTGAACAAGAAGGTGTTCGTCTTCCTCGGCGTCGATGACGGCAGCTATCCGCTGGGCGTCACCCTGAAGCTCAAGGACGACGCCGCGCATGCCCACGCCCTCACCTCGCCCGGCGCCGAGCCCGCCGGATACGGCCTGGGCAAGGCCGGCTGGGTGCGCATACCCCTGGCGGAGCGGGGCGCTCCGGCCGCGGAGCTGCTGTGCGACTGGGTCGAGGAGAGCTACCGGACGATCGCGCCGAAGAAGCTGATCGCCGAGCTCGACGAGCGTTGACACGGCCCGTTCTGGCCCGTTTCGTCATCATCCGCCGGCCGGAATTTAACTAAGCGCTTGCTCGTCCAGGGCTTGCCCGATGTGGAACACGTTCTTAACATCGCTGATGTCACATCAGTAGTGTCACAGTGCTGGGGGCTTGATGGCAGTGGCAGGGACGCCAGGACACGGCCCGCTCGCCGGGGTGCGCGTGGTCGAGCTGGCGGGCATCGGTCCCGGTCCGTTCGCGGCCATGCTCCTCGCCGACCTCGGCGCGGATGTCGTCCGAGTGGACCGGCCCGGCGGCGCCGGGCTCGCGATCAACCCCGAGTACGACGTCACCAACCGCAACAAGCGGTCCGTGATCCTCGACCTGAAGACCGAGAGCGGCCAGGAACGCGTCCTTGACCTGGTCGAACGCGCCGACATCCTCATCGAGGGCTACCGCCCCGGCGTCGCCGAGCGCCTCGGCGTGGGCCCCGGCGCCTGCCACGCCCGCAACCCGAAACTCGTCTACGGGCGCATGACCGGCTGGGGCCAGGAAGGTCCGCTCGCCCAGCGCGCCGGGCACGACATCGCGTACATCGCCCTCACCGGCACCCTCGGCATGATCGGCCGGCCGGACGAGCCGCCCACGGTCCCCGCGAACCTGGTCGGCGACTACGCGGGCGGCTCGCTCTATCTCGTCGTCGGCGTCCTCGCCGCGCTCCACCACGCACGCGCGACCGGAGCGGGACAGGTCGTGGACGCGGCCATCGTCGACGGCGCCGCACACCTCGCCTCGATGATCCACGGCATGCTCGCCGCCGGCGGCTGGCAGGACCGGCGCGGCGCCAACCTCCTGGACGGCGGCTGCCCGTACTACGGGACGTACGAGACGGCCGACGGGCAGTACATGGCGGTCGGCGCCCTGGAGCAGCAGTTCTACGCCGAGTTCACCGAACTGCTCGGCATCGACGAACTGGCCTCGGCCCGCAAGGACCTGGCCCGCTGGGGCGAGCTGCGCGAGGAGGTCGCCGCCCGCTTCAAGACCCGTACGAGAGACGAGTGGACCGCGGTCTTCGAGGGCTCCGACGCGTGCGTGGCCCCCGTCCTGTCGCTGCGCGAGGCACCCGCCCACCCCCATCTCGCCGCCCGCGGCACCTTCGTCGACCACGGCGGCATCACCCAGCCGGCCCCCGCGCCCCGCTTCTCCGTCACCCACACCGCCGTCCGCACCGGCCCCGCCCAGCCGGGCGCCGACACCGTGGACGTGGCCCGCGACTGGGGTGTACCCCACCTTCTGAAAGACAGCGACCCGATGAAGGACAGCGACCCGATGAAGGACGGCGCCTGATGCAGCTCTCCCTCCCGCTCGACTACGCGGGTGACCCGCGCCGCGCCGCCGATGACGTCGCCGCCCTCGAGTCCGCAGGCCTGGACGCCGTCTGGGTCGCCGAGGCCTACGGCTTCGACGCGCCGACGATCATGGGTTATCTGGCCGCCCGCACCGAGCGCATGACGATCGGCGCCGCGATCCTCAACGTCTACTCGCGCACCCCCGCCCTGATCGCGCAGACCGCCGCCGGGCTCGACGCGATCTCCGGAGGCCGCGCCATCATCGGCCTGGGCGCCTCCGGCCCGCAGGTCGTCGAGGGCTGGCACGGGAAGGCGTACGACAAGCCCCTGGGCCGGACACGCGAGGTCATCGAGCTGACCCGCCGTATCCTGCGCCGCGAGGTCATCGACCACCACGGCATCACCGACATGCCCCGCCCCGGCGGCCTGGGCAAGCCCCTGAAGATCCTCACCAAGCCCGTACGCCCCGAAGTACCCCTGTACGTCGCCTCGCTGGGCCCCGCCAACGTCCGGATGACCGCCGAACTCGCCGACGGCTGGCTGCCCACCCTGTTCATCCCGGAGAAGGCCCACCAGGTCTGGGGTGCGCCGCTCGCCGAGGGCGCCGCGCGCCGGGACCCGGAACTCGGCCCGCTCCAGACCGTCGCCGGCGGACTGCTCGCCATAGGCGAGGACGCGGCGGCCGTACGGGACCTCGCGCGACCCAAAATCGCCCTCTACGTAGGGGGCATGGGCGCGCCCGGCAAGAACTTCTACAACGACCTCGCGGTGGCGTACGGCTACGAGAAGGAAGCCCGGCTGATCCAGGAGCTGTATCTGTCCGGCCGGAAGAAGGAGGCCGAGGCCGCCGTGCCGGACGAGTTCTGCGAGCTCATGTCGCTGTGCGGGCCGGAGAGTTACGTCCGCGAGCGTGTCGAGGCCTTCCGTGCGGCCGGAGTGACCATGCTCAACGTCATTCCCGTCGGACCGGAACCGGCCAGGCTGATCGAAACCGTCAAGGGCTGGCTCTGAGAGGGGCTCGCCCGCACATGAACTCCAGGAAGGCGTTTCCCGCATGAAGCGGCAGATCTTCACCGCCGAGCACGACGCGTTCCGCGAGACCGTGCGCACCTTCCTCGCCAAGGAAGTACTGCCCCACTACGAGCAGTGGGAGAAGGACGGCATCGTCTCGCGCGACGCCTGGCGGGCGGCAGGGAAGCAGGGGCTCCTCGGGCTCGCCGTACCCGAGGAGTACGGAGGCGGTGGCAACGCCGACTTCCGCTACAGCGCCGTACTCGCCGAGGAGTTCACGCGCGCGGGCGCCGCCGGGCTCGCCCTCGGGCTGCACAACGACATCATCGGGCCGTATCTGACGGACCTGGCGACCGAGGAACAGAAGCGGCGCTGGCTGCCCGGATTCTGCGACGGCTCGCTGATCACGGCGATCGCCATGACCGAGCCCGGCGCCGGATCCGACCTCCAGGGCATCAAGACACATGCCGAGGACCAGGGCGACCACTGGCTGCTCAACGGCTCGAAGACCTTCATCTCGAACGGCATCCTCGCCGACCTCGTGGTCGTGGTCGCGAAGACGACACCCGAGGGCGGCGCTCACGGGCTCTCCCTGCTCGTCGTCGAGCGCGGCACGGAGGGCTTCGAGCGCGGCCGCAACCTCGACAAGATCGGCCAGAAGTCGCAGGACACCGCCGAGCTGTTCTTCAACGACGTACGCGTGCCCAAGGAGAACCTCCTCGGCGAGCTGAACGGCGCCTTCGTCCACCTCATGACGAACCTCGCGCAGGAGCGCATGGGCATCGCCGTCGCCGGGATCGCCGCCGCCGAGTACCTGCTGGAGATCACGACCGAGTACGTCAAGGAGCGCGAGGCCTTCGGACGGCCGCTCTCCAAGCTCCAGCACATCCGCTTCGAGATAGCCGAGATGGCCACCGAGTGCGCCGTCACCCGGACGTTCCTCGACCGTTGCATCGTCGATCACTCGAACGGGGAACTCGACACAGTGCACGCCTCGATGGCCAAGTGGTGGTCCACCGAGCTGCAGAAGCGGGTAGCTGACCGTTGTCTCCAACTGCACGGAGGCTACGGCTATATGACGGAGTACCGCGTCGCCAGGGCCTTCACCGACGGCCGTATCCAGACCATCTACGGCGGGACCACCGAGATCATGAAGGAGATCATCGGCCGTTCCCTGCTCGGCTGACCCTCCCAGCCGAGCTCAGCCCTCCCAGCTCTCTTGAAAGGCATACCAGTGAGCACCGAAGCGTACGTGTACGACGCGATCCGCACCCCGCGCGGCCGCGGCAAGGCGAACGGCGCCCTGCACGGCACGAAGCCCATCGACCTGGTCGTCGGACTCATCCACGAGATCCAGCGCCGCTTCCCCGGGCTCGACCCGGCGGCGATCGACGACATCGTGCTCGGCGTCGTGGGCCCGGTCGGCGACCAGGGCTCCGACATCGCCCGGATCGCCGCGATCGCCGCCGGACTGCCCGACACGGTCGCGGGTGTCCAGGAGAACCGCTTCTGTGCCTCGGGCCTGGAAGCCGTCAACATGGCGGCGATGAAGGTCCGCTCGGGCTGGGAGGACCTGGTGCTCGCGGGCGGCGTCGAGTCGATGTCCCGGGTGCCGATGGCCTCGGACGGCGGCGCCTGGTTCGCCGACCCGATGACCAACATCGCCACCAACTTCGCACCGCAGGGCATCGGCGCCGACCTCATCGCCACCATCGAGGGTTTCACGCGCCGCGATGTCGACGAGTACGCGGCGCTGTCCCAGGAACGCGCTGCCGCCGCCTGGAAGGACGGGCGTTTCGAGAAGTCCGTCGTCCCCGTGAAGGACCGCAGCGGACTCGTCGTCCTCGACCACGACGAGCACTTGCGCCCCGGCACCACCGCCGACTCGCTCGCCAAGCTGAAGCCGTCGTTCGCCGACATCGGCGAGCTGGGCGGCTTCGACGCCGTGGCCCTGCAGAAGTACCACTGGGTCGAGGAGATCGACCACGTCCACCACGCGGGCAACTCGTCCGGCATCGTGGACGGCGCGTCGCTCGTCGCCATCGGCTCGAAGGAGGTCGGCGAGCGCTACGGCCTCACTCCGCGCGCGCGGATCGTCTCCGCGGCCGTCTCCGGCTCCGAGCCCACCATCATGCTCACCGGCCCCGCGCCCGCGACCCGCAAGGCGCTCGCCAAGGCCGGGCTGACCATCGACGACATCGACCTCGTCGAGATCAACGAAGCCTTCGCGGCCGTCGTTCTGCGCTTTGTGAAGGACATGGGCCTGTCCCTGGACAAGGTCAACGTCAACGGCGGTGCCATCGCGCTCGGCCACCCGCTCGGCGCCACCGGCGCGATGATCCTCGGCTCCCTCATCGACGAACTGGAGCGCCAGGACAAGCGCTACGGCCTCGCCACGCTGTGCGTGGGCGGCGGCATGGGTATCGCGACCATCATCGAGCGCCTGTAACTCCCCAGCGGACCATCAGACTTCAACGGAGACCGGAGACCCTCCTCATGACCGAGAGCACCACCATCCGCTGGGAACAGGACGAGACCGGCGTCGTCACCCTCGTCCTCGACGACCCCAACCAGTCCGCCAACACCATGAACCAGGCCTTCAAGGACTCGATCGCGGCGATCGCCGACCGCGCCGAGGCCGAGAAGGCCTCCATCCGCGGCATCATCTACGCCTCCGCCAAGAAGACCTTCTTCGCGGGCGGCGACCTCAAGGACATGATCAAGGCGGGTCCGGAGGACGCCCAGCAGGTCTTCGAGTTCGGCACGGCCATCAAGTCCTGCCTGCGCCGCATCGAGACCCTCGGCAAGCCGGTCGTCGCCGCCATCAACGGCGCGGCGCTGGGCGGCGGCTACGAGATCGCCCTCGCCTCCCACCACCGCGTCGCCCTCGACGCGCCCGGCTCCAAGATCGGCCTGCCCGAGGTCACCCTCGGCCTGCTGCCCGCCGGCGGCGGCGTCACCCGCACCGTCCGCCTGATGGGCATCACGGACGCCCTCCTGAAGGTGCTGCTCCAGGGCACCCAGTACTCGCCGCAGCGGGCCCTGGAGAACGGTCTCGTCCACGAAGTGGCGGCCACCCCCGAGGAGATGCTCGCCAAGGCGCGCGCCTTCATCGACGCCAACCCCGAGTCGCAGCAGCCCTGGGACAAGCCGGGCTACCGGATCCCGGGCGGTACGCCGTCGAACCCGAAGTTCGCCGCCAACCTCCCCGCCTTCCCGGCCAACCTGAGGAAGCAGCTGAACGGCGCGCCCTACCCGGCCCCGCGCAACATCATGGCGGCGGCCGTCGAGGGCTCCCAGGTCGACTTCGAGACCGCGCTGATCATCGAGGCGCGCTACTTCACCGAGCTGGTCACCGGGCAGACCTCGAAGAACATGATCCAGGCGTTCTTCTTCGACCTCCAGGCGGTCAACTCCGGCGCCAACAGGCCCAAGGGCATCGAGCCGCGCCAGGTCCGCAAGGTCGCCGTCCTCGGCGCCGGGATGATGGGCGCGGGCATCGCCTACTCGTGCGCCCGCGCGGGCATCGACGTCGTCCTCAAGGACGTGTCCGCGGATGCGGCGGCCAAGGGCAAGGCCTACTCCGAGAAGCTCTGCGCCAAGGCCGTCTCCAGGGGACGTACCAGCCAGGACAAGGCCGACGCCCTCCTCGCCCGCATCACGCCCACCGCCGACCCGAACGATCTGGCCGGCTGCGACGCCGTGATCGAGGCCGTCTTCGAGGACACGGCTCTCAAGCACAAGGTGTTCCAGGAGATCCAGAGCATCGTCGAGCCGGACGCGCTGCTGTGCTCCAACACCTCGACCCTGCCGATCACCGCGCTCGCCGAGGGCGTCGAGCGGCAGAACGACTTCATCGGGCTGCACTTCTTCTCGCCGGTCGACAAGATGCCGCTCGTCGAGATCATCAAGGGCGAGCGGACCGGCGACGAGGCACTGGCGCGCGCCTTCGACCTGGTACGGCAGATCAAGAAGACCCCGATCGTCGTCAACGACTCGCGCGGCTTCTTCACCTCCCGTGTCATCGGGCACTTCATCAACGAGGGCGTCGCCATGGTCGGCGAGGGCATCGAGCCCGCGTCCGTCGAGCAGGCCGCCGCCCAGGCCGGCTACCCCGCCAAGGTCCTCTCCCTGATGGACGAGCTCACGCTCACCCTGCCGCGCAAGATCCGCAAGGAGTCCAAGCAGGCCGTCGAGGAGGCGGGCGGCACCTGGGAGACGCACCCGGCGGAGGCGGTCATCGACCGCATCGTCGACGAGTTCGGCCGCACCGGCCGCAGCGGAGGCGCGGGCTTCTACGAGTACGGCGACGACGGCAAGCGCGGCAAGCTGTGGCCGGGCCTGCGCGAGCACTTCACGAAGCCGGGCCACGAGATCCCCTTCGAGGACATGCAGGAGCGCATGCTCTTCGCCGAGGCGCTGGACACCGTCCGGCTCCTGGAAGAAGGCGTGCTGACCTCCGTCGCCGACGCCAACATCGGATCCATCTTCGGCATCGGCTTCCCCGGCTGGACCGGCGGTGTCCTCCAGTACATCAACGGGTACGAAGGCGGGCTGCCCGGGTTCGTGGCACGCGCGCGTGAACTCGCCGAGCGCTACGGGGAGCGGTTCACGCCGCCCGCGCTGCTCGTGGAGAAGGCGGAGAAGGGCGAGAAGTTCAGCGACAAGTAGGGCGCGACGCTCAGCGACGCGAAGTGACCCGGCCGGCGGACCGACGCTGAGCCGTATGGGGTCACGTATCGCTGAGTGACATGCAGGGCTTGCTCCTCGGGGGGCGGGACCGGACGCTGACCCGCGAACCGGTTCTCGTCCCCACCGAGGAGCTCCCATGGGTCGCCGCCCCGCCCTCGCCCTGCTGGACATCCTGCGCGGCGAGGGCGTGGACCGCGTCTTCGGCAACCCCGGCACCACCGAACTGCCGTTCCTGGCCGCCCTCGTGGACGCCGAGGACGCGCCCGAGTACGTCCTCGGCATCCACGAGGGCGCCGTCGTCTCCATGGCCGACGGATACGCCCGCGCGACCGGGCGGCCCGCCTTCGTCAGCCTGCACATCGCGGCCGGGCTCGCCAACGGGCTCATCGGCCTGCTCAACGCCCGCCGCTCACGCACCCCTTTGGTGGTGATGGCGGGCCAGCAGGACCGCCGCCACCTCCAGCAGGACCCCATGCTGTCGGGCGACCTCCTCGGGCTGGCCCGCCCGGCGGTCAAGGCGGCCGTCGATGTCCAGCACGCCCGTGACCTGCCGCTCGCCGTGCGCCGCGCCTTCGCCCTCGCCGTACGACCGCCCGCGGGCCCGGTGTTCCTCTCCGTACCGATGGACCTGCTGACCGAGGACACCGAGGTCCAGGTTCCGCCTCCTACGCCAACACCCCGTACGGGGCCCGCCGTTGGTCTGGAGCGCGCCGCCTACCTGCTCGGCGGGGCCGCCCGCCCCGTGATCGTCGCCGGGGACGGAGTGGGCCGCGACAACGCTGTCCCGGCGCTCGTGCGCGTGGCGGAGACCTGTGGCGCCCCCGTGCACCACCAGCCGATGGCCGACTGCCTGGACTTCCCGACCACGCACCCCCTGTACGCCGGCATGCTGCCGCCGCGCCACGACGCGATCCGGGCCGCGCTTGCCCCGTACGACACCGTGCTGATCGCGGGCGCGCACGCCTTCACCCCGCACCACTACAGCCCCGGCCCCGCGCTGCCGCCCGGCCTCACCGTCGTCCAGCTCGACTCGGACCCCGACGAGATGGGCCGCAACTTCCCCGCCGACACCGGACTCGTCGGCGCCCTCGCCCCCTCGCTCGACCGGCTCGCCGAACTGCTGCGCGAACGCGTGCCCGCGCACACCGCGAAGGTGCGGGTGCTGCGCGCGGGCGAGCGGCACACGGCCGAACGCGGCCGTACCGAGGCCGCCGCCCGGGCCGCGTACTCCGCGGCGCCGCTCGCACCCTGGGCCGCAGCCCACGCCCTGGCGCGCGGACTGCCGCGGAACGCCGCGGTCGTCGAAGAGGCCATCACCGTCGGCCTGTTGCTGCGCCGGCTCGTACACCTCGACCGGCCCGGCAGCTATACGCACACAGTCGGCGGCGGCCTCGGCTGGGGGATCGGGGCCGCCGTCGGCCGTGCGCTCGCCGAGCCCGAGCGGCCGGTGGTCGCCGTCCTCGGGGACGGGTGCGCGCTCTTCGGCCTCCAGGGACTGTGGAGTGCGGCGCGCTACGCGGTTCCGGTGCTGTTCGCGGTGATGAACAACGGCGCCTACCGCACACTTCAGGACACCTACGAGGCGATGGGGGGCCACGGACCCTGTCCCGGCACGGAGCTCGGCGCACTCGACTTCACTCAGGCGGCGCGGTTCTTCGGGATCGACGCGGTGCGGGCGGGGAGCGCGGACCATGTGCGTGAACTCGTCTCAGGAGCGGCGGAGTTGACGCGCCCCCTGCTGCTCGACATACCACTTCGGCAGCGGTGACCGACTCACCGTGACCGGCACCTTGTCAACCGTCGTCATGCACCCGACCATCGGTCCATGACGGACGGTCCGGCGCCGAAATCGGTGCTCGCGCGCGGGGCGGCGCTGCTGCATGCCTGCGGGGAGTCCGAGGGTGCGTTGAGCCTTGCCGAGCTGGCGCTGCGCACCGGGCTGCCCAAACCGAGCGCGCACCGCCTGATCGGCGAGCTGGTCCGGCTCGGGCTCATCGAGCGCACCCCCGAAGGCCACTACCGGATCGGGCTCGCCCTCTTCGTCCTCGGTCAATCGGCGCCGTCCGCACGGGAGTTGCGGGACGCCGCGCTGCCCTACCTCGGCGATCTGCACGAGGAGACCCACGAGAACGTGCACCTCGCCGTGCCCGACGGGTCCGACACCCTGTTCCTGGAGAAGATCACCGGCCGCCGCGCCACCCCGATCGTCTCGCGCGCCGGGGGCCGGCTTCCCGCGCACTGCACGGCCACCGGCAAGGTCTTCCTCGCCCACGATCCCCGGCCACCGCACCTCACCCTGCCCCGCCTCACCCCGCGGACCCTCGTGCTGCCGGGGCAGCTCGCTCGCGACCTTGCCGCGACGCGCGCCCGCGGGTACGGGGTGAATCTGGAGGAGGCCGAGGTGGGTGTCTCGGCCGTCGCCGCGGCCGTGTACGAACGGGGGCGTGGGCCGCGGCCGGTCGCCGCGATCTCGGTCACCGGTGGCACGCGTCGTCTGGATGTGGACCGCATCGGTGCGAGGGTGTGTGCGGCGGCCAGGGCTCTGACCCGCACGCTGTCGGCCTAACAGACCTTCTCGCCCCCGCCGCTCCTACCCGTCCCATCCTTCTGGGGCTCCACCCCAGACCCCGTAGGCCGGTTCTTCGGCTGCGGGTGGGTGGGGGTTGCTCGCGCATTCCCCCGCGCCCCTGACGGCTCGGGGCTGCGTCCCGTCGTCCCCCGGCCCGCCCCGGGTGCTTTTGTCTTTTGTCTTTTAGGGGCGCGGGGAACTGCGCGACCAGCCCCCACCGGCCCGCAGACGACACACAACCCAGGGGGGTCTGGGGGCGCAGCCCCCAGGAACGGGATGGGACGGGTAGGGGCGGCGGGGGCGAAAACCCCTTCGTCAGCCCCGTCGCGTCAGTCCTGACTGCACCGCCACCGCCAACGCATGCTCGGTGAGCCGCTCCCCGTGCACCTCGCCCACGATCCGCCCCCGCACGAACACCAGCACCCGATCGCACACCTCGGTCAGCTCGGCGAGGTCGGTCGAGGCGATGAGGACCGCCGCGCCACCCGCGGCCAACTCGCCGACGATACGGTGCATTTCGGCGCGGACGCCGACGTCGACACCCCGGGTCGGATCGTCGAGCACGACGACGCGGGGCTCGGTGGCGAGCCACTTGGCGAAGACGACCTTCTGCTGGTTGCCGCCGGAGAGGCGGGCCACGATGTCGTAGGGCCCGCCGCGCAGCCGCAGCCGGTCGGTCAAGTCGGCGGTTCGGCGGACCAGTTCGGTGCGTGAGGGCAGCACGCCGCCGCGCCCCAGGGCCAGCCAGCTCACCGCGGTCGCGTTCTCCCACACCATGCGCTCGGCCATCAGCCCGTACCGTTTGCGATCGCTGGGGACGAACGCGACGCCCGCGCGGACGGCGGCGCGCAGGGAGCGCGGCAGCCCCCGCCCGCCCACGTCGACGCGCCCCGCCGAGATCGCCGTACGCCCGCACACCACCTCCAACGCGGCGAGATGGCCCGCTCCTTGGAGCCCGGCGACCCCGACCACCTCGCCGGCGCGCACGGTGAATGTGACGTCGGCGAGCCGCCCGGGCACGCTGACCTCGGACAGCACCACCGGCGGTGGGCCTTCCATGACGGTGCGTGCACGGCGTACGGGCTGGGGAGGCCGGCCGCCCAGCATCGCCGTGACCAGCTCCGGCACGTCGACGTCCTCCCGTCGCGCCCCGGCCAGTGCGACCCGCCCGTCCCGCAGCACGGTCACCCGCTGCGCGAAGCGCATCACCTCCTCCAGGAAGTGGGTGACGTACAGAACGGCGATGCCCTGCCCGGTGAGGGTGCGCAGCACCTGTTCGAGGCGGTCCACGGCGGCGGCCGACAGCGCGGAGGTCGGCTCGTCGAGCACCAGGATCTTGGGCCGCCGCAGCAGCGCCCGCGCGATCTCTGTCAACTGCTGGTCGGCCAAGGGGAGTTCGCCGAGGAGCATGCCGGGGTCGACGTCGAGGCCGAGCTCGGCGAGGACCGGGCGGGCGGCGCGGTCCATGGCGCCCCGGTCGAGCAGGCCGAAGCGGCGCGGCGGGCGGTAGGGGTAGAGGTTCTCGCGCACGGTGAGGTCGGGGAAGAGGCTCAACTCCTGGGAGACGACGGCGATTCCACCTGCCCGCGCCTCCTTCGCGAGCAGTACCGTGCCGTCGTCGGGAGCCACCGTGCCCGACAGGATCCGTACGAGCGTCGACTTGCCCGCGCCGTTCTCGCCGACCAGCGCGTGGACCTCGCCGCCGCGCAGGCTGATGCCGGCTCCGTCCAGGGCCCTGACCCCGCCGTACGACTTGACCAGGCCCCGTGCCGCGAGCATGTCGCCGTCACTCATCTCAGCGTGCGTCCTTCAAGGGCTTGAGCTGGGCCTTCTGGTCTCCGAGCAGCTTGTCGATGGTCGGTTTGTACCAGTCGTACGCCGCCTTCGGGGACTTCTGCCGGGTGATGATCTCGTCGATGTTGGACTGGTCCACGACTCCGCCCGGGGACAGGAACCAGCCCTTGAGCAGCTTGCCGTCGTTGTCGCGCACGGCCTCGATCAGCATCGCCGTGGAGAGATAGCCCTTGAGGAAGTGCTGGGGGTCGATGGTGACGAAGTTCGAGCCGTCCTTGACCGCGTCGAGGGTCTTCGGGTCGACGTCGAAGCCGGCCGTGAGCCAGCTGCCCTTCTCAGCCTTCTTGATCTTCGCGAGGTTGTAGCTGTCTGCGTCACCGACACCGAGGAAGGCGAGCGCCTTGGGGTGCGCGTTCACCTGCGCCGACCAGGAGCTGTAGTTCTGTCCGGGATCGCTGTACGTCTGGAAGGGGCCCAGGACCTCGACGTTCGGGGCCTGCTTCTTGAAGGTGTCCGCGATGCCTTTGGCCCGGTTGTCCAGCACCGGCGTCCCGGGGTTGGGTACACCGATGACGATCTGTCCCTTCGGGTCGCTGCCCAGTCGCTTCAGCGCCTCCTTCGCCATCAGCTCGCCGAGCGCGTAGTTGTCGTTGCCCACGTAGAAGCCGACCTTGCTGCCGTCGGTCGGCGAGGTGTCCAGGGCGACGATGGGGATGCCCTGGTCGACGGCGCGTGCGGCGGGCCGGGTGAAGATCGGCGGGTCGAGGTTCTCCAGGACGATGCCGTCCTTGGCGCGGGCGGTCAGGTTCTGGAAGAGCTGCACCTCGGCAGGCCCGTCCGTGTTGGGCGGGCCGACCGCCTTGAAGTTCACGTTCCCCTCGTGGCTCGCGGCGCTCTCGGCGCCGAGGACCATCTCGTGGGCGAAGTTCAGGCTGATGTTGGCCACGGCGATGCCCATGTCGAGCTTGCCGTTCTTGCCGCCGGAGCCGTTGCCGCTGCCGCAGCCGGCGGCGGCAGCGAGGAGGGCCAGCGCGGCGGGCACGGCCAGCAGCGTACGCAATCGGGGGTGCATCACGGCCTCCAAACAGGCTCTGAACAGCTGAACAGGCTGCGGTCCAAGGGGACTTCAGTGGCGTCGGCGCCCCGTACGGCGCAGCGCGCTGTCCGCCGCGACCGCGACGAGGATCACCCCGCCCGTCGCGAACGACGTCCAGTTGATGGGTACTTCGAAGAACACGAGCCCGGAGGCGACCACGGACAGGATCATCGCGCCGGCCACCGCCCCGACCACCGAGCCGCGACCGCCCGCGAGCGGGGTGCCGCCGATGATGCACGCGGCGATGGCCTGCAACTCGTAGCCCTGGCCCAGCGTCGGGTCGCCGGCCCCGTAGAAGGCGAGTGCGAGCGCCGCCGCGCAGGCCGTGGTCAGTCCGGACAGGGCGAGCGCCTGGATACGGGTGCGGACGACGGGGATGCCGCTGAACGCGGCGGCGTCGGGGTTGGACCCGATCGCCCGCACCCGCGCCCCGAAACGCGTCCGGGTCAGCACGACCGCCAGCACCACGACCACGGCCAGCAGCACCCACAGCGCGAACGGAACTCCCGCCGCGTCGCCGCCCGCGAACGTGAAGAACGAGTCGTCGAGCGGCAGATCGGTGATCTGCTTGCCGTCGGCGAGCGCAAGCCCGACGCCCCGGTAGAGCATCAGCGTGCCCAGCGTCACGATGAACGACGGCAGCGCGAGCAGCGTCGTGACCAGCGCGTTGAAGACACCGAGGGCGATCCCGGTGACCAGCATCACCGGGACCGCCAGCCAGGGCGGCGTACCGTCCCGCACCAGCAGGGCGCCGACGACCAGGCACATCGCGTAGGTGCCGCCGACGGACAGATCGACCTCGCGCATGGCGAGCGCGAAGACCATCCCGCACGCCATCAGCGAGATGTAGACGGAGTTGTGGGCGGTGGTGAGCAGGTTGTCACTGTCGAGGAAATCGGGGTACGGGATGCCGATGGCGGCGATCAGCAGCCCGAGCACGACCAGCACGCCCAGCTCGTCCCTGATCAGCCGCCGCGCGAGCACCCCACGGGTCAGCCGTCTCGGGATCGCCCCGAACTGCCGTCGTCCGCCGCCCTGTTCGCGGGCGCGCTCGGCGTCGTCCACGGCACGCTCGGTCTCGGTCATCGGGCACGGCTCCCGGTACGGCTGACGCTGGGCGGTCGCCCCGCAGCGTGGGCCCCGCGAACGCCCACGGCAACAGGGCCGTTCCAGCGAGTGAAATGCGCTCTTGCCCGGCGACTGACGGGTCATCACACTCGGCCCATGGAGACACGTACCGCCCTGGTGACCGGAGCGGCACAGGGCCTCGGGCAGGAATTCGCCGTCGCGCTCGCCGGGCACGGCTACCGGGTCGCCGGGATCGATCTCGTCCCGCAGCCCGAGACGGCCCAACGGGTGCTGGACTATGTGGAGTTGATCGCCGACGTCACCGACGAGGAACAGATCGGGGCGGCACTGGAGCGTGTCATCGACCGGTTCGGGACCCTGCACGTGCTCGTCAACAACGCGGGCGTCTACCCGGAGTCGCCCTTCGAGGACATCACTCCCGAGGACTGGCGGCAGATCATGCGCGTGAACCTGGAAGCACCGTTCCTGGTGACCCGCGCCGCCCTCCCGTATCTCAAGGCGGCCGGCTGGGGCCGGATTGTGAACATCACCTCGGCGGCCGTCCTCACCGCTCCGCCCACGATGGTCGCGTACGTCTCCTCGAAGGCGGGTCTGATCGGCTTCACGCGCGCGCTGGCATCCGCGCTGGGGCCGTACGACATCACCGTCAACGCCATCGCGCCGAGCATGGTTCGCACCGCCACCGCCGAGCGGACCGTCGGCGCGGACGGCGGCTTCGAGCACGTCCGCGACCAGCAGGCCGTACCGAGGACCCAGGAGCCGTCCGACCTCGTCTCCACCCTCCTGTACGTGGTGGACCCGGGCAGCGGTTTCCTGACCGGTCAGACCCTCAACGTGGCGGGCGGATCGGCCTACTTGTGAGGGTTTCCTGTACGTGCGCCGGCGACGCAACCGGATGGGCCCCTCCCACGTCCTAGGCTGCCGTAGATCATGATCACGCCAACGGAGGGGCCGTACGTGCGGTGCACCACCAAGCGAGTGCTGCGAGGAGCCGGAGTCGGCGTCCTCGTCCTGTCGCTCGCACTCACCGGATGCCAGGGCAAGAAGAACAAGAAGAAGAGCCGGGGGAAGTCATCCGCCTCCCGCAGCCGCACCGTCGGTGGGACGAGCGGCGGATCGGGCAACAAGAACGTCGGGTCGCTGAGCGGCGCCCGGCAGGCGCAGTCCGTGCTGCCGCCCGCCGACAGCATGCCCACCGCACTGCGCACCGTCACCTCACCGCTCTCCAGCCGCGCCAAGGCCCCGACGAGCTGCAAGGATCCGTCCTCGAAGTGCAAGAACGCCGTGGCATACGGTGACGTCGGGTACCGAGGCACCGACATCACCGGCTTCGACGTCATCGTGTACAGCAACGCGCGGGCCGCCAAGAAGGCCTTCACTTCCTGGGACAGCCACATCCGCAACAGCGCGAGCAAGTACCAGGTGCTCGACGCGGCGACCTACGACGCCGCAAGCGTCACCTTCCAGTTCAAGTCCGCGTCCGACGCGAACGTCCGGGAGACGGTGATCCTCCAGGGGAAGTTCATCGGCACCCTGGACTACCGTGACGACACCGACTTCGCGAACTCGGGCGCCTCCGACACGCCGGCCGGTCTCGCGCGCATGTACGCCGAGCGGCTGAGGCAGGTCGCGGCCGGCGAGACGCCCACGGCGTCGGCGGCGGGGCTCAAGGTCTCCTAGGACGTGATGGCGTAGCGCGGGGGGAGTGGCTCAGGACTCCTTGAGCCACTCCCGCAGTTCCTCCTTGAGCGAGCGCTGGAACGTGGTCAGCAGCGCCTGCACCACCAGCGGCTGCATGTGCGCCGACAGCGACTTCACCGCCGCCACGGACTCCCGCCCGCCCACCGCGTCACGCAGCAGCGTGGACAACTCGTGGGCCGCCGCACGCGAGTGCTCCAGCAGCACGGCCCGCGCCGCGAGGATCGTCTCGTGCGCGAGCGGTACGTCGAGGAGCTGTACGCCGAGCCGCAGCAGCCCCGGGTCCACGCGAAAGGAGTCCGAGGTCCGCTCGATGACGCTCATCGCGGCCAGCCGTTCCAGATCCTCATCGCCCAGGGAGCGCCCGGCCCGCCGCTCCAGCTCCTCGCGCGTCACGTCCTGGGCCGCGTCGGGTGCCCAGGAGGCCACCACGGCACGGTGGATGGCGAGGTCGTGGGCGCTCAGACCGGGCGGCAGCTGCGTCAGATGGCGCTCGATCGCGGCGAGCGTCATGCCCTGGTGCTGCAATTCCTCGATGAGCGCGAGCCGGGCCAGGTGCTCCTGGCTGTAGTGGCCCACGCGCCGGGGTCCGATGACGGGCGGCGGCAGCAGGCCCCTGGCGCTGTAGAAGCGGACCGTACGGACCGTGACACCCGCCCGCGCGGCCAACTCGTCGACCGTGAGCGTCGGCTCCTCGGTGTCCGTCGTCATGGCAGGTCCTCGCCTTTCCGGGTCGTGCCGTGTCCGCCTTCCGGGCCCGGTGGCGACGCGGTGCAACAGTATTGCTGTCCCACCGGTGTTGTGAAAGCGTCCGCCCAGCAGGTCACAGGTCACAGGTCACAGGTCACAGGCCACTGTCAGTGGCAGCGCCTACGGTGGCGTCATGTCGGAGATCATGTACGTCCGGGGTGACGCCACCGTTCCGTTGGGCAAGGGCGTCAAGGTGATCGCCCATGTCTGCAACGACATCGGGGGATGGGGGAAGGGCTTCGTGCTCGCCGTCTCCCGCCGCTGGCCGGAGCCGGAGGCGGCGTACCGCGCCTGGCACCGGGACCGCGCGCACAACGACTTCGGCCTGGGCGCCGCCCAGTTCGTCCAGGTCGACCGGTACGTCTGGGTGGCGAACCTGGTGGGGCAGCGAGGCATACGCACGGGCAGCAAGGGGGTCCCCGTGCGCTACGAGGCCATCGACACGGCACTCGGACGGCTCGCCGACAAGGCCGCCGAGCTCGACGCGTCCGTCCATATGCCCCGCATCGGCTGCGGCCTCGCGGGCGGCAAGTGGTCACGCGTGGAGCCGCTCATCACCGAGCGGCTGGTGAAGCGGGGGGTGGCGGTCACGGTGTACGACCACGGGGACTGACCCGCGGCCGCAGGATGCGCACCGCAGGAGGCGTCGTGGCCCAACGGGCAGGTGGATGAAAGGACTTGCGGAAAATTGCGCAAGTCCTTGCCGCGATCGGCGAAGCCTGCTTGACTCACGGCTCGCATCCGAGGGGATCCGAGAGGGCCGGAGACGGGCCGAGAGGAAGAGCCATGAGCCACGACATCGACGTCCTCGTCCTCGGCGGCGCCGGCGTGGACACGATCGTCCACGTCCCCGAACTGCCGCTCCCGTTCGCCGACAGCTACATGATCAGACCCGGGATCGAGACCCGCGCGGGCCAGACCGGGGACTTCGTCGCGCTCGGCGTGCACGCCCTCGGCCTGCGCACCCACCACCTCGACCTGATCGGCGACGACCACGAGGGCGAGCTGGTCCGCGCACTGCACCGCGACCGGGGCATCGCGCTGACCGACGTCCTCCAGCCCGGCGGCACCAAGCGCGCGGTCAACCTCGTGGGCCCCGACGGGCGCCGGTTGTCGCTGTACGACGAGAGCCGCTCGCGGGAATCGGACCGGCTGCCCGAGGAGACGGTCCGGACCCTGGCCGCGGCGAGCCGCCACGCGCACGTCTCCATCACCTACCCCTGCGCCTTCGCCCTGCCGGCGCTGCGGGAGGCCGGGGTGACCCTCTCGACCGACCTGCACGACTGGGACGGCGCCAACCCCTACCACGAGCCGTTCGCCCACGCCGCCGACGTCGTGTTCCTGTCCGCCACCGCCCTGACGGACCCGGAGCGGACGATGCGCCGGATCGTCGAGCGGGGCCGGGCCGAGGTGGTCGTCGCCACGGCCGGAGCCGACGGCGCGTACCTGCTGGCCGACGACGAGTTGACCCACATCCCGGCGGTCGCGCCCCGCACGCCGGTGGTGGACACGAACGGGGCCGGCGACGCCTTCGCGGCCGGCTTCCTCCTCGGCCGGCTGAACGGTGAGCCGCCGAAGCGCTGTGCCCTCTACGGCGCGGTGGCCGGTGCCCATGCCTGCACCGTGCCGTCGACGCGGACCGACGCGATCGGCAGGGATGAACTCCTCACCCGGGTAGCCGAGTTGGAGTCGGCGTCCGTGACGCGCTAGACGGCCCGGGGTGGTCGCACCCCGGGCCGCCCTGCCGTCCCCTACTCCACTACTCCGCTACTCCGCGTGCAGGTCGTTCGTCGCCTCGATCTTCTTCCACGACTTCGGCTGGGGAAGAGCCCCCGCCTTCGCCGAGCTCCGAGCGATCGACGCGCCCTGCGCCGCGGGCGCCGCCGGCTTCGACGGCTGGAACAGCCAGGTGTCGAAGAGCGAGGCGAGCGACGTGCCGGACACCTGCTCGGCGTACTTCTGGAAGTCGCCGACCGACGCGTTCCCGTACGCGTGATCCTTCGGCCACCCCTTCAGGATGGCGAAGAACGCGTCGTCCCCGACCGCGTTGCGCAGCGCCTGGACCGCCAGCGCGCCCCGGTCGTAGACCGCGATGTCGAACTGGTCGTCCGGACCGGGGTCGCCGGGCTTCACCGTCCAGAAGGCGTCGTCGGCCGGATGCGACGCGTACACATAGTCCGCGAGCTCCTGCGTCGTCCCCTCGCCCTCATGCTCCGACCAGAGCCACTGCGCGTACCGCGCGAAGCCCTCATTGATCCAGATGTCCTTCCAGCCCTTCAGTGACACGTCGTCGCCGTACCACTGATGGGTCAACTCATGAACCACGACCGAGGTGTTGGAGCCGTTCGCGAACTGCCTCGGGCTGTAGAACACACGGGTCTGCGTCTCCAGCGCGTACCCAGTGGTGGTGTTCGGGACGTATCCGCCGACCGAGTTGAAGGGGTACGGGCCGAAGTACCCGGTCAGCCAGTCGACGATCTCCCCGGTCCGCTCGACGCTCGCCCGCGCCGCCCCGTCGTTGTCGCCCAGGTCCTTGCTGTACGCGTTGATGACCGGGACGCCGTCGGACGTCTTCCCGGTCGTGATGTCGAACTTGCCGACCGCGAGCGTGGCGAGATACGTGGCCTGCGGCTTGTTGGAGCGCCAGTTGTAGCGGGTCCAGCCGAGCCGTGAACTCGTCGACTGGAGCGTCCCGTTGGAGATCGCCTGGGTGCCGTCCGGGACGGCCACCGACACGTCGTACGTGGCCTTGTCGAGCGGATGGTCATTGCTCGGGAACCACCACCACGCCGCCTCGGGCTCGTCCGCCGCGACCGCCCCGTCCGGAGTGCGGTGCCAGGTCGAGAAGCCGTACGCGCTCTTCGTGGACGGCACCCCGCTGTAGCGGACGACGACCGTGATCGGTGTGCCCTTGGGCAGCGGGTTCGCCGGAGTGATCTCCAGCTCGTGCTGACCCGAGGTCGCGAACGACGCCTTCGCGCCATTGACCCGCACCTCGCTCACATCGAGCAGGAAGTCCAGATCGAACCGCGAAAGATCCTGCGTGGTGGTGGCCAGGAGGGTCGCCGTGCCCTCCAGCTCGTCCGTCTGCGGCTGGTACTTGAGCCGCAGATCGTAGTGCGAGACGTCGTAGCCGCCGTTGCCGTAGGCCGGGTAGTAGGGGTCGCCGATGCCCGGCGCCCCGGGGGAGTAACTGGCCGCCGATGCCGGGATCGCCAGCAGCAGGGAGGCCGCGAGCGCGCCCGGGGCGATGAGTCTGCGGTGCACGTCAAGCTCCAAGTGGTAGGGGCATGAAGTCTGTCCGGAGCCTATTCAGTCCCTGTGGCCCCGGTCATGTCCACGGCCACCCCTGTCACACGATCGCCATTCGGCCGACATGAGCGATCGAGCCCCACAGTCCTTTCACAGACCCTCTTTTGTACGGGAGTTGACCGGGGTACCTTCCGCGCATGCCGATACCAGCGCGCCGCAGGCGCTTCACGACCTGGAGATCGCTCGCGACGGCGGCCACAGCCGCCCTCATGGCCGCCTTCCTCGCCCCCACCGCCGCACACGGCGCCCCGCGGGAGAGCACCCCGGTCTACTCGTACGAGAACGCGATCCGTGAATCCGTCTGGGTGGACACCGGCCTCGACGGCGACAGCGACGGAAAGACCGACCGTGTGGCCGTCGACATCGTCCGGCCCCGCGAACTCGCCCAGCAGGGCCGCAAGATACCCGTGATCATGGACGCCAGCCCCTACTACTCCTGCTGCGGACGCGGCAACGAAGGCCAGAAGAAGACGTACGACGCGAACGGCGACGTCGTCCAGATGCCGCTGTTCTACGACAACTACTTCGTGCCGCGCGGCTACGCCTTCGTCGGCGTCGACCTGGCCGGAACCAGCCGCTCCGACGGCTGCGTGGACGTGGGCGGCCGCTCCGACGTCCAGTCCGCGAAGGCGGTCGTCGACTGGCTGAACGGCCGGGCCAAGGGTTACACCACCCGCACCGGCGGCGCCACGGCCAAGGCGACCTGGACCAACGGCAAGACCGGCATGATCGGCAAGAGCTGGGACGGCACCATCGCCAACGGCGTCGCGGCCACCGGGGTCAAGGGCCTGAAGACCATCGTGCCCATCAGCGCCATCTCCTCCTGGTACGACTACTACTTCGCCAAGGGCGCCCCGCTCTACGACTCCGGCCCCGACTGGCTCTCCGACTACGTCGACAGCCCCGACGCCCGCGCCAAGTGCGCCGCCGTCCAGCAGAAGCTCGTCGACGAGGCGCCGCGCACCGGCGACTGGACGTCGCTGTGGACCGAGCGCGACTACGTGAAGGACGCGAGCAAGGTCAAGGCCAGCGTCTTCCTCGTCCACGGCATGCAGGACCTCAACGTGCGCACCAAGAACTTCGGCCAGTGGTGGAGCGCCCTCGCCAAGAACGGCGTCGAGCGCAAGATCTGGCTCTCCCAGACCGGCCACGTCGACCCCTTCGACTTCCGCCGCGCCGCATGGGTCGACACCCTGCACCGCTGGTTCGACCACGAACTCCTCGGCTACGACAACGGCATCGACGACGAGCCCATGGCCGACATCGAGCGCCACCCCGACCAGTGGGTCACCTCCAGCGTCTGGCCGCCCCGCACCACCGGGACGACGACCCTGCGCCCCGGCACGGGCACCGAGGCCGGCGTCGGCACCCTCGGTCTCCGTACCGGCTCCGGCACCGAGACGTTCACCGACGACCCGCAGCTGAGCGAGACCGACTGGGCCGCGCACATCGACCGGTCGACCCCCGACAAGGCGGGCTTCGTCACCAAGCCGCTCACGCACGACCTGCGGCTGTCCGGCTCCTCCAAGGTGACCGTCACCGCCACCCCGACGACCTCGACGGCCCATCTCTCCGCGGTACTCGTCGACCTCGGCCCGGACACCATCCGCGACTACGCCGCCTCCGGCGAGGGCATCACCACGCTCACCGACCGCACCTGCTGGGGCGCGAGCACGACCGGCGACAGCCCCTGCTTCAAGGAGACGCAGGCGAACAAGACCGACGTCGACTACAACGTCTTCAGCCGCGGCTGGGCCGACCTCGGCAACTACGCCTCGGACGCGAAGGGCGTCCCGCTCACCCCCGGCACGGCCTACACCATCACCGTCGACCTGGCCGCCACCGACCACGTCGTCCCCAAGGGCCACCGGCTCGCACTGATCGTCGCGGGCACCGACAAGGACCTCATCGATCCTCCGTCGAGCACGCCGACCCTGACGCTCGACCTGTCCCGTACGGCGGCCCGCGTCCCGCTGGTCGGCGGCGCCGACTCCTTCACGAGGGCGACGGCGGGTTCGGCCGCGACGCCGACCGCCTCCGTCCTCGACGGCGTACGCGATCCGCGCACCGCCGTCCGGGTCCCGGGGGAGACCCGTTGATCCCCTTACCCATCCGCGCCCTGGCCGTGGCGGTCTCCGCCACGGCCTTGGCCGCGCCCCTGACGACAGCACCGGCGTACGCGACACAGACCCCGCCGCGTACCGGATTCGAGCAGACCGACGGCGCACGCTGGACCAGCGAGCCCGAGGAACAGGACTTCCTGGCCGCCGTCGACAAGGCGAGCGACCAGGTGTCCGTGGCCCGGATCGGCACCACGAAGCAGGGCCGCCCCCTCCAGCTCGTCCGGATCGGCACCCACCGCACGGCCACCACCGTGCTCCTCGTGTGCAGCCAGCACGGCGACGAGCCGTCCGGCCGCGAAGCCTGTCTCACGACGATCCGCGACCTGGCGTACGCGAAGGACCGGCGCACCCGGCACCTGCTGAAGAGCACCACCGTGCTCGTCGTCCCCACCGCCAACCCCGACGGCCGCGCCGCCGACACCCGGGAGAACGGCGACGGCGTCGACATCAACCGCGACCACCTCGCCCTCAGGACGGCCGAGGCCCGCGCGATGGCCACGGTCCTGCGCGACCGTAAGCCCGACGTCGTCTACGACCTGCACGAGTACGGCGCCACACCCAAGTACTACGACAAGGACCTCTTCGACCTCTGGCCGCGCAACCTCAACACGGACACGGCCGTGCACGACGAGGCGGAGACCCTGTCGCGGGACTACGTACGGCCCGCCGCCCAGGAGTCGGGGTACTCGACGGGCACGTACGGCATCTGGACCGACCCCGTGACCGGCGACCCGGTCAAACAGACCGCCGGCGACGGGCAGGAGCGCATCCTGCGGAACATGTCGGGCGTCAAACACGCGGCCGGACTGCTCATCGAGAGCCGCGTCGATCCGATGACGGAGGCCGAACAGACGGACACCTCCTTGAACAACCGGCGTCGCGTCCATTCCCAACTGGCCGCGCTGGGCGGCCTGTTCGGCTTCGCGGGCGAACGCGGCCAACAGGTCGCGGCCGCCACGAGCGCCGCCCGGCTCGCGGGCTACCGCGACACCGGCCCGGTCTACCTCGGCGGCGCCGACAACGACCCCGCCGAACCCGCCGAGGTGATCCAGGACCCGCCCTGCGGCTACCGGCTCACGGCGAACCAGTACGCGGACGTGCGGGACCGACTGGTCCTGCACGGCGTGCGCGTACGACCGGACGGCGACGGCGGTGTCGTCGTACCCCTGCGTCAGTCCCTGCGCGCCCTCGTTCCACTGCTCCTCGACGAGCGCGCGCCGTACCACCTCACGGCCGGGGAGCCCGAGACGGCCTGCTGAGGACGATGATCAGGGGGAGGCGGTCGGGCGCGCCAGCCCGGCCGCCTCCCGCGCGCACCCCCACGCCACCGTGACGCCCGCACCGCCATGACCGTAGTTGTGCACCAACACCCGCCCGTCCGGCAGCACTTGTCGCTCCAGCCGGACCGTGTCGCGCACCGGCCGCAGCCCGACCCGGTGGTCGAGCACACGCGCCCCGGAGATCTCCGGACAGAACGCCGCGCATCGCTTGACGATCTCCGCCGCCACCGCCGGGTCGGGCGTCAGCGACCATGCGTCGTCGTCGGTCGTGCCGCCCAGGACCAGCCGGTCCGGATGCGGGAAGACGTACGTGGTCGTCCCGGCGTCCGGGTCCGTCGAGACGAGCCAGGTGCGGATCCCGGGGTTCTCCACGATCACGAGCTGCCCGCGCACGGGCCGTACGGCCGGATCGGGTATGAGCTCGCGGGCGCCCAGCCCCGTGCAGTTGACGACGACCGGCGCCTCGGCCTCCGCGAGGTCCGTCACCGTGCGCTCCTCGATCGTCGCCCCTGTCCGCAGGAGGCGCTCGCGCAGCCACCGCAGATGGACCGGCATGTCGATCAGCGGCAGCCGCGCCCACAGCCCCGTTCCCGCGTACTCCTCGTCCGTCGCCGCTCGCAGCCCCGGCACCCGGGCGGCCCACGGGCCCAGCGCGTCCAGCCGTGTCTCGCCCTGTACGCCCTCGACCACGCGTACGCCCGTCTCGTCGGGCCGGGCCGCCAACTCCTCGTACACGGAGAGTGACAGGAGGGCCCATTCCCCGGCCAGCGCCTCGGGCTCGATGTGGTACGGCCACCACAGCGCGCCGGCAACCGCCGAGGTGGTCCGCTCGGCGGGCTCCCGCGCCCACATTCGTACCCGCCTTCCCGCTTCGGCCAGGACAACGGCCGTTGTCAGGCCGATGACACCGCTGCCAACCACGATCACTTCACCGCCACGAGAGCTCTTCACGCGGGGACCGTAGCGGAATATGTCATGCCGTGCTCACATCACTCCGAGTCTGGGGATACTCACAACATGTCTGCCGAGTACGCGACCTTCGGCCTGGCACCGGCGATGCGTGCCGGTGGAGTCCTCGCCAACGGTGACTACCAAGTGCACCGGGACTTCGTCGACTTCATCGTCGACGGGCGCCCGCTGCTGTTCCAGCTCTCCGACCTCGACGCGGTGTCCCCGCTCGCCTCCGACGTGCCGCCCGCGATCTTCACCGCACAGGTGCGCAGCCTCCTCCTGGAGGCCGACGCTCCGCTCGACGGCGGCCGGTACGTCATCTACGGCTGCCCCGAGTGCCAGGGCCTCGAATGCGGTGCCGTCACGGCGGTCATCGAGAAGGACGGTGACGATTATGTGTGGCGCGACTTCGCCTGGCAGACCGACGAACGGGCCGACCTGGAGCTCAACGGCTACCACGGCATAGGACCCTTCCGCTTCCACGGCGCCGAGTACCGCAGTGCGCTGAACTCCCTCCTCGACGGCGATACGGGACCCCGCCGCCGTGTCCTTCTCATCGGCGCGCGCGTCGCGCTGCTCGCCAAGCTCGCCGCCGCCCTGCGCACCATCGGTATCGGCGCCGACATCGCCCACGACGCCACGGACGTCCCGGCCGACGAACTCCGTGCGTACGGTGCGGTGGCCTTCGGCCGGGCCGTCGGCGAGGACCATCGTGCCGCCGTACGGGAATCCTTCCGTCGCGCGGACGTCGACGTCGCGTACGTCGAGGGCCTCGCCCCGATCATTCCGCTCCTGGTCGCCCAGATCGAGCACGCCCTGGACCGCAGCCCGCGGGAGCTGCGCCGTCTCACCCGGCTGGTCGCCACCGACGGCGAGGCGGGCATCGAGGTCACCTCCACCTGCCGGGTCCAGCTGACCGCGTACCGGCTCGACCGCCTGTACCGCACCCACGCGCACGAGGTCTTCGACGGAATCCTGGAGGCGGGCCGGCACCGGGTCGCGCTGGATGCCAAGGCGGTGAAGGGGGAGTCGTTCATCGTGGCACGGACATCGGGGAGTGTGCTGGTGGAGGCCATGGCACGGTGATCGCCAGGGATCGGGCGGGTGGAAACCGCGGCGCGGCCCAGGGCGCCGGGCCGTTAGGATCGGCCTCCTGATGACTGCCACTCTCGTCGCCAAGAATCTCGCCGCCGGACACGGCGACCGCTCGCTCTTCTCCGGGCTCGACCTCGTCGTCGCACCCGGCGATGTGATCGGGCTCGTCGGTGCCAACGGCGCGGGCAAGTCCACGCTGCTGCGGCTCCTCGCCGGCCTCCTCACGCCGGAGCAGGGGGAGCTGCGGCTGTCCCCGCCGTCCGCGACCGTCGGGCATCTGCCGCAGGAGCCGGAGCGGCGGGAGGGCGAGACCGTACGGGAGTTTCTCGCGCGCCGCACGGGCGTCGCCGAGGCCCAGCGGGTGATGGACGAGGCGACACAGGCGCTCGTCGACGGGGCGCCGGGCGCGGACGACGCATATGCGACCAGCCTGGAGCGCTGGCTCGACCTCGGCGGCGCCGACCTCGACGAGCGCGCCGAGGAGGTCACCGACTCCCTGGGACTCGCCGTCGACCTGGACCAGCCGATGACCTCCCTGTCCGGCGGCCAGGCGGCTCGCGCCGGACTCGCTTCCCTTCTCCTCTCCCGCTACGACGTCTTCCTGCTCGACGAGCCCACGAACGATCTGGACCTGGACGGCCTGGAGCGCCTAGAGCGTTTCGTGTCCGGCCTGCGCGCCGGGACCGTCGTCGTCAGCCACGACCGCGAGTTCCTGACCCGCACGGTGACGAAGGTGCTCGAACTCGACCTCGCACAGCAGCAGATCACGCTGTACGGCGGCGGATACGAGGCATACCTGGAGGAACGCGACACCGCGCGGCGGCACGCCCGCGAGGACTACGAGGAGTACGCCGACAAGCGGTCCGCGCTCGAAGGCCGCGCCCAGATGCAGCGCTCCTGGATGGACAAGGGCGTCAAGAACGCCCGGCGCAAGGCGAACAACGACAACGACAAGATCGGCCGCAAGTTCCGCAGCGAGGCCAGCGAGAAGCAGGCCGCGAAGGCCCGGCAGACCCAGCGCATGATCGAGCGCCTCGACACCGTCGACGAGCCGCGCAAGGAGTGGGAGCTGCGCATGGAGATCGCGGCGGCCCCGCGCTCCGGTGCGGTCGTCGCCACGTTGCGGGACGCGGAGGTGCGGCGCGGCGAGTACACCTTCGGCCCGGCGACACTGCAGATCGACTGGGCGGACCGGGTCGCGGTCACCGGCGCGAACGGCGCGGGCAAGTCGACCCTGCTGGGCGCGCTGCTCGGGCGCGTCCCCCTGGACGCCGGGCACGCCACCCTCGGCTCCGGCGTGGTCGTCGGCGAGGTCGACCAGGCCCGCCAGCTCTTCCACGGCCCGGAGTCCCTGCTGGACGCGTTCTGCGCGGCGGTCCCGGACACGGAACCCGCTGAAGTCCGCACGCTGCTGGCCAAGTTCGGCCTGAAGGCGGACCACGTCCTGCGCCCGGCGGCCACCCTCTCCCCGGGCGAGCGCACCCGGTCGGCCCTCGCCCTCCTCCAGGGCCGAGGCGTCAACCTTCTCGTCCTCGACGAGCCGACCAACCACCTCGACCTCCCCGCGATCGAGCAACTGGAATCGGCCCTCGACTCGTACGAGGGCACGCTGCTCCTCGTCACCCACGACCGCCGCATGCTGGACGCGGTACGGACGACCCGCCGCCTGGAGGTGGCGGACGGCAAGGTGACGGAACTGCCGTAACCGTCCTCGCTGTGGGCATGCGTGCCGCTCAAAGAGAGCGGCACCCTGCGAGCGCCGGTAAGCGCACCCACCCGTGGCCCAGCCCCGGTGCCGGGCACCCTGTCACCAGGGCCCCGGCACCGCACGCCGGAACGTCAGCGCCGGCCCCGCTTGGGGTCGACCAGCCCGGCCTTGCGCAACGCATCCGCCATCGCGCTGTTGGCGGGCGGCGGCGCGGCCTGACGCGACCCGCCGCCGGCGCCGCCACGGCCCTGCCCTTGCCCCTGGCCCTGCCGCTGTCCCTGCCCTTGGCCCTGGCGCTGTCCCCGCTGCTGCGGCGGCCGCCCCCCACGCTGAGGCCGCCCCCCGCCTTCCTGGGCCGGAGCCGCGGCCTCGTCGTCCAGCCGCAGCGTCAACGAGACCCGCTTGCGCGGAATGTCGATGTCCAGCACCTTCACCTTGACGATGTCGCCCGACTTCACGACGTCCCGCGGGTCCTTGACGAAGGTCTTGGACATCGCGGAGACATGCACGAGCCCGTCCTGGTGGACACCGATGTCCACGAACGCCCCGAACGCGGCCACATTCGTGACGACACCCTCCAGCACCATCCCGGAGGCCAGGTCGGAGATCTTCTCCACGCCCTCCTTGAAGGTGGCCGTCTTGAACGCGGGCCGCGGGTCGCGCCCGGGCTTCTCCAGCTCCTTCAGAATGTCCGTGACCGTCGGCAGACCGAACGTCTCGTCGACGAAGTCGTTCGGCTTCAGCGAGCGCAGCACACCGGTGTTGCCGATCAGGGACGCGACCTCGTTCCCCGCCGTCTTCACCATGCGCCGCACCACGGGGTACGCCTCGGGGTGCACGCTGGACGCGTCCAGCGGATCGTCCCCGCCCCGGATCCGCAGGAAGCCCGCGCACTGCTCGTACGCCTTCGGGCCGAGCCGGGCCACGCCCTTGAGGGCGGTACGGGACGTGAAGGGACCGTTGGCGTCGCGGTGCGCCACGATGTTCTCCGCGAGCCCGGAGGTGATGCCGGAGACACGGGCGAGCAGCGGGGCGGAGGCCGTGTTGGCGTCCACACCCACGCCGTTCACACAGTCCTCGACCACGGCGTCCAGCGACCGGGACAGCTTCACCTCGGACAGGTCGTGCTGGTACTGCCCGACACCGATGGACTTCGGGTCGATCTTCACCAGCTCGGCCAGCGGGTCCTGGAGCCGGCGCGCGATGGACACGGCGCCGCGCAGCGACACGTCCATGTCGGGCAGCTCCTGCGAGGCGAACGCGGACGCCGAGTACACCGACGCCCCCGCCTCGGACACCATCACCTTGGTGAGGTTCAACTCCGGGTGCTTGGTGATGAGTTCACCGGCGAGCTTGTCGGTCTCGCGGGACGCCGTGCCGTTGCCGATCGAGACCAGCTCGACCGCGTGCTCCTTGGCGAGCCGCGCGAGCTTGGCGATGGCCTCGTCCCACTTGTTCGCCGGGACGTGCGGGTAGATGACGTCCGTCGCGACGACCTTGCCGGTGGCGTCGACGACGGCGACCTTCACACCGGTACGGAACCCGGGGTCGAGGCCCAGCGTCGCGCGCGTGCCCGCCGGGGCGGCGAGCAGCAGGTCCCGCAGGTTCGCCGCGAAGACATTGACCGCCTCGTCCTCGGCGGCCGTCCGCAGCCGCAGCCGCAGGTCGATGCCGAGGTGCACGAGAATGCGGGTCCGCCAGGCCCAACGGACCGTGTCCGTGAGCCACTTGTCGGCCGGGCGGCCGCGGTCGGCGATCTGGAAGCGGTGGGCGACGATCCCCTCGTACGAGGAGGGGCCGGGCTGCTCGGAGGGCTCCTCGGGCTCCAGGACGAGGTCGAGGACGTCCTCCTTCTCGCCGCGCAGCATCGCGAGGATGCGGTGCGAGGGCAGCTCCTTGAAGGGCTCGGCGAAGTCGAAGTAGTCGGCGAACTTGGCGCCCGCCTCCTCCTTGCCGTCCTTCACCTTGGCGGCCAGCCGGCCCCGCACCCACATGCGCTCGCGCAGCTCGCCGATCAGGTCGGCGTCCTCCGAGAACCGCTCGGTGAGGATCGACCGGGCGCCGTCCAGCGCGGCCTGCGGATCGGCCACTCCCTTGTCGGCGTCGACGAAGGCGAGCGCCGCGGCGAGCGGGTCGACCGACGGGTCGCCGAGCAGGCCCTCGGCCAGGGGCTCCAGGCCCGCCTCGCGCGCGATCTGTGCCTTCGTGCGCCGCTTCGGCTTGAACGGCAGATAGATGTCCTCAAGGCGCGCCTTCGTCTCGGCGCCTCTGATCTGCGCCTCGACCTCCGCGGTGAGCTTGCCCTGCTCGCGCACCGAGTCGAGGATCGCGGCGCGCCGCTCCTCCAGCTCCCGCAGATAGCGCAGCCGCTCCTCGAGGGTGCGCAGCTGCGCATCGTCGAGCATCTCGGTCGCTTCCTTGCGGTAGCGGGCGATGAAGGGCACCGTCGAACCGCCGTCGAGCAAGTCGACGGCGGCCTTGACCTGCCGTTCCCGTACGCCGAGTTCCTCGGCGATCCTGCCTTCGATGGACCCTACGAGGGGTGTCGTCACGATCCCGTACCGCCTTCTCCACTGGGGTTGCGCGGCAATTGTGGCAGGTGGCACCGACAACGGGGGATCAGGGCACCGCTCGGCGGTGTCAGCCCTTGCCGGTCATGCCCTCGGGGAAGGCGCCGGCCGCGAGCGCCGTCATGAGGATGCCCTTGGCCAGTTCGGTGAGGCGTTCGACACCCGCGGCGCCCAGATGCTCGTACGGGGCGCGGTCCAGTCGGTCCGTGCGCGCCTCGATCTCGTTGCGCAGGGCCACACCTGCCTCCGTCAACTCGCCCTCGGCGTCGAGCAGTCCACGCTCCCGCAGCCGCCCGGCCGCCGCCTCCCAGTCCGCCCGGGACCAGCCGCGCGTGCCCAGCGCCCACTTCGGGGCCATGCCCTTGCCGGTCGCGGTGTGGCTCACCAGGGCCTCCACCGGGTCGAGTTCCGCGTCCAGCAGCACCGCGAGGTGACCGTCGCCGCGGTGCTCACGCAGCAGGGTGGCCGCGTGCCAGAGCGCGAGGTGCGGCGCGTCGGGCACGGGGAGGTCGGCGTGGGCGGCGTACAGCGGGCGCGCGGTCCTGCCGCAGGCCTCGGCCGCCCGCAGGGCGAGCTCCGCCGCCTCAGCCACCTCCTTGGAGGCGATGACGTCCTCGCCGAGCAGCCGCCGAAGCGTCGCGTCGACGGCACGCGCGCGTGCCGCGAGCACGGCCTCCGGGGAAGCCGTCCGCCACACCTCGGGCAGGTGCGTGGCCACCAGTTCGTGGCGGAAGTTGTAGAACGTCGCCGTCACCGTGCCCGGGCCCACCGCTCCCATGGCCGCGGCCCGCACCGCGAAGTACGCGGCCCTGCTGTCCTCGATCCCGACCGCGGCCAGCTCCCGCCCCAGATCGGGCGAGAAGTAGTGCGTCGAGTGCAACGGATTGAGGACGTTGTGGCAGCGCCGCCCGGCGCGCTCCGGCAGTGGAGTGGTCATGCCCGGCACATTACCGACTGGTCGGTACGGCGGGAATGGCAGTGCCTGGGATGGCAGGAAAGGTGGGGTATTCGGCATTGCGGCCATCCCCGGGCCCGCGAAGAATCGAGGACATGCGAACCGTCCTGATCGTCCTCTTCGACGAGGTGCAGAGCCTCGACGTGACAGGTCCCCTGGAGGTCTTCGCGGGCGCCGAGGCCAGCCATGCCGGCTCGTACCGCATCCGCACCGCCTCCCTGGACGGCGCGCCGGTGCGCACGTCCAGCGGCCTCACGATCGTCCCGGACCACGCGCTCGCCGATCTACCCGATCCGCACACCCTGCTCGTGCCCGGGGGTCAGGGCACCCGGGGCCCCGACCCCCGCCTGACCGACTGGCTGCGCGAGCACGGCCCGCGCGCCGAACGCCTGGTCTCCGTGTGCACCGGCGCCATCCTGCTCGCCGAAGCGGGCCTCCTGGAGGGGCACCGCGTCACGACCCACTGGGCGTACTGCGACAAGCTCGCCCGCGACCACCCGGCCGTCGAGGTCGACCCGGACCCCATCTATGTCCGGGACGGCCAGGTCTCCACCTCGGCGGGTGTCACCTCCGGAATCGACCTGGCCCTCGCGCTGGTCGAGGAGGACCTGGGCCGCGAGACCGCCCTTCTGATCGCCCGCTACCTGGTCGTCTTCCTGCGACGCCCCGGCAATCAGGCTCAGTTCAGCGCCCAGCTGGCTGCCCAGACCGCGCAGCGCGAACCTCTGCGCGAGGTCCAGCAGTGGATCACCGAGCACCCCGGCGACGACCTGAGCGTCGAGTCGCTCGCCGCCCGCGCCCGCCTCTCGCCCCGCCACTTCGCCCGCGCCTTCCAGAGCGAGACCGGCATGACGCCCGGCCGCTACGTCGATCGTGTCCGCCTCGAACACGCCCGGCGGCTCCTGGAGGACACCGCCGACGGCATCGAGGAGATCTCCCGCGCCTGCGGCTACGGCACGCCCGAGGCGATGCGCCGCGCCTTCGTCAGGACGCTCGGCTCGGCGCCGGCGGAGTACCGGCGCCGCTTCCGCCCGGCGCCCCTGGGCCCGATCCGCCCCGAACCCACCCACTGCCCCTCTGGAATCCCACCCACTGAACCTCTGAAAACCGACCCACTGATCCCCTGAAAGGAATCCCGATGCAGATCGCCATCGTCCTTTTCGACCGCTTCACCGCGCTGGACGCCGTGGGCCCCTACGAGACCCTCGGCCGACTGCCCGACGCGGAGACCGTCTTCGTCGCCGAGCACACCGGCCCCGTACGCGCGGACACCGGCTACCTGGCGATCACCGCCGACAAGACGCTGGCGGAGGTGCCGCACCCCGATATCGTCCTGGTTCCGGGTGGCCCGGGCCAGACCCCGCAGATGGAGAACGAGGTCCTGCTGGACTGGCTGCGCGCCGCCGACGCCACGAGCACCTGGACGACCTCCGTGTGCACCGGCTCGCTGCTGCTCGCCGCCGCGGGGCTCCTGGAGGGCCGCCGCGCCACCTCCCACTGGCTGGCGCTCGACGTCCTCAAGCAGTTCGGCGCCGAGCCGACGGGGGAGCGGGTCGTGTTCGACGGCAAGTACGTGACGGCGGCCGGTGTGTCGTCCGGGATCGACATGGGGCTCACCCTGCTCGGCCGGATCGCGGGCGACGAACACGCCCAGGCCGTACAACTGCTGACCGAGTACGACCCGCAGCCGCCCTACGACGCCGGATCCCCGCAGAAGGCGCCCGCGCACCTCGTCGAGGAGTTCCGCGCGAACAGCCGCTTCATCCTGACGTAGTCCAGGTGAAGCGCGGCTGCCGGCGCTCCAGGAAGGCGGCGACGCCCTCAGCGGTGTCGCCGCTGCCCCGCGCCCGCTCCGCCCAGTACGCGTCCCGGTCCGTGCGCCCGTTCGCGAACTCCTTGGCCGCCGCCTGGGTCAGCAGGGAGCGCGTGGTCAGTACGCGAGTGAACTCCACGACACGCTTGTCGAGTTCGCCCCCGGGCAGCACCTCGTCCACCAGACCGGTGCGCAGCGCGCGCTCCGCGTCGATCAACTCGCCCGAGAACAGGAGGTACTTGGCGGCGCCCGGCCCCACCAGAGACACCAGCCGCCGGGTGGAGGAGGCCGAATAGACGATCCCGAGTTTCGCCGGAGTCACCCCGAACAGCGCCCCTTCCTCGGCGAACCGCAGATCGCAGGCCGCCGCGAGCTGCGACCCGCCGCCCACGCAGTACCCGCGAATCGCGGCCAGCGTCGGCTTCGGGAACGCGGCGAGCGCCTCCTCGGCGCGCACGGCGAGGCCCTGCGCCTCGTCCGGGGAGCCCCGCAGCGTCGAGATGTCGGCCCCCGCGCAGAAGGTGTCGCCCTCGCCCCTGAGCACGAGCGCGCGCACGGCGGGGTCGGCGGCCAGCGCGTCGAGCAGCGGTGGCAGCGCCCGCCACATGCCGGCCGTCATGGCGTTGCGCTTGGCCGGGTGGTGGATGACGACGGTGGCGACCCCGTCGCCGGTGCTGTGCAGCAGCTGAGGCTCCATATTCCGGATGCTATCCGCACCCGCCGAGCGAACGATCAAGAAGGGGGCAGGCGGACGACGAGAGCCTGGGGAACGAATCGGGCGAGCCCGGTGCCAAACCCGTACAACCCGAATAGTGCGCGAAGCAGGCACAACAGGGACAGGAGCTGTCTCACAACTGACCGTGTCATACGCCGACGATCAGAAGGCGTCGATACCAGCTGACTTCTGTTCAGACATCCGGTCCGGACCAGCGCATTGTCAACACTCGACGTGTGGTGACAATCGAGCGCAAGGGTGGCGACCGGACGATGGAGAACCTCGGGCGGGGGTCCGACCCGAGCCCTGAAGGCGGCGGCGAGATGGCTCCCGACCGGAGACCGCCGGGCCCACTGCCGTACGAGGGGGTGTGGCGGTTCACCGCTCCCGCCATCGACGCCTCGGTGCCGCAGGCGCGGCACGCCGTCCGTGATCTGCTGGTCCGTCAGGGGGTGCCCGTCTCGGACGACCTCGTCCAGGGACTCCTGCTGATCGTCTCCGAACTGGTGACGAACGCGGTCCGGCACGCGGCCCTGCTGTCCCCGATGCTCGCCGTGGAGGTCGCCGTTGGCGCCGAGTGGGTGCGCGTCTCCGTGGAGGACAACCATCCCTATCGCCCGACCGCCCTGGAGGCCGACCACGGGCAGACCGGCGGCCGGGGCCTGCTGCTGGTCCGGGAGGTCACCAGGGAGTCGGGCGGAGTGTGCGACGTCGAGCACACGGCGAGCGGCGGCAAGGTGATCTGGGCAGCCCTGCCGCTCACTCCGAGCGTCGTGTAGGGGGACGCGCTACCAGCCCGCGGACGGGCCCGTCAGCTCCCTGATCGCCGGACGGGCCGCGTCCAGCACGGTCATGAACCACGACGAGAAGGTGTCCTTCGCGTGCCGCTCCGTCAGCTCGGCGGCGGTCACGAAGGCCGTCGAGCCGACCTCCTCCGGGTCGGGGCCGAGCTGCGACTGCACCATCCCGACGAAGAGGTGGTTGTACTCCTGCTCCACCAGGCCCGAGTCCGGGTCCGGGTGGTTGTAGCGGACCGTCCCCGCCTCGGCGAGCAGCGACGGGGAGACCCCGAGCTCCTCGTACGTCCGCCGGGCCGCCGCCGCGAAGGGTGCCTCGCCCGGGTAGGGGTGGCCGCAGCAGGTGTTCGACCAGACCCCGGGGGAGTGGTACTTGCCGAGGGCGCGCTGCTGGAGCAGCAGCCGCCCGCGCTCGTCGAAGAGGAACACCGAGAACGCTCTGTGCAACTGCCCCGGCGCCTGGTGCGCGGCGAGCTTCTCCGCCGTGCCGATCGTGTTGCCGTCCTCGTCGACCAGCTCCAGCAAGATCGCTTCAACGGTGCCGTTCGACGAACTGTGCGTCGCGGTGGCAGGTGTGATCGGCATACCCATCCTTCGCATCGGTCTTCGAGCCCCAAGTCTGCCGTACGAAACCGGCACTCCCGGCACTTCGCGACTCCCGCATGTCCCGCCCCGGAACCCCGGAGCGGGACGTACGGCCGACGTGCGTCAGACGCCGAAAGCGGCCGGATACCTGATCGTGCCCGGTGCCACGGACAGGGAATCGCTCAGGACAAGGGCCATCAAATGTTCGGACGGCACGTCGAATCCGGGCCGGATGCCGTACTCCGAAGCGGGCCGGAATCCGAACCTCGGGTAGTACCCGGGATGTCCGAGTACGAGGACCAGCCGCTCCCCACGCGCGCGTGCCGCCTCCAGCACCGCGCGTACGACGGCCGATCCCGCGCCCCGGCGCTGCTGGTCCGGTCGTACGGCGACGGGGGCCAGCGCGGCCGCGGGGGCGCCGTCGACATGGCAGCGGGTGATCAGCGCGTACGCCGCGATCGTGCCGTCCGGCGCCTCGGCGACGTACGACAGGTCCGGGAACCATGCCCCGGGATCGGCGCGCAGAGCGTCGACCAGATCGGCTTCCGCCGCCCTCTCGAAGGCGGCGGCGGTCACGGCGTACACCTCGGCGCGATCGGCGGAGGTTTCCCGGCGGGTGCGCCAGGCAGTGATGTGTTCAGCGTTGTCGGTCAACGTGGAGACCCTTGGGTGAGGGGCCCGGCCGACGCACGGATGAGCTGTGGGTCAGCCTCGGGCCCGGGAAACGGGGACGACTGTGTCGCTGCGCGCGGCAGCGCCGAGAGCGACCGTCATCAACCCACCTCCTCCGATCGCCGGTCACGCTAGCAACACGACCGGCCGTCCCGCCCCCGAATTAGGCGGCTCCCCGCCTCCGCGTCAGTGGCACAGCTTCGCCTCGTGCTCCGCGTGCCCGCTCGGCTCCAGCTGGAACGTGCAGTGCTCGACGTCGAAGTGCACGCCGAGGCAGCCCTGGAGTTCGTGGAGCATCTTCTCGTGGCCGATCGCGTTCAGGACGTCGGAGCTGACGACCACATGCACGGAGAGCACGGGCATGCCGGAGGTGATGGTCCAGGCGTGCAGGTCGTGGATGTCCTCGACGCCCGGCAGCGCCAGGATGTGGGCGCGCACCTCCGCCATGTCGACGTTCTTGGGGGCGGCCTCCAGGAGCACGTTGAGTGTCTCCTGGAGCAGCTTCCAGGTGCGCGGGACGATCATCAGGCTGATCAGGATCGAGGCGATCGGGTCGGCGGCCTGCCAGCCGGTGGTCATGATCACCGCCGCGGCGATGATGACCGCCACCGAACCCAGCGCGTCCGCCACCACCTCCAGGAAGGCGCCGCGCACGTTCAGGCTGTCCTTCTGGCCGCGCATGAGCAGCGTGAGCGAGATCGTGTTCGCGACCAGGCCGATCAGACCGAACACGATGGCCTGAGCGCCGTCGGTGTCGGCGGGCGTCACGAAGCGCTGGATCGCCTCGTACAGGACATACCCTCCGACGACGAGCAACAGCAGGCAGTTGGCGAGCGCGGCGAGGATCTCGGCCCGCGCGTACCCGAACGTGCGGGTCTCGCTCGGCGGGCGGCTCGCGAAGTGGATGGCCAGCAGTGCCATGCCCAGGCCCAGCGCGTCCGTCGCCATGTGTGCCGCGTCGGCGATGAGCGCGAGCGAATCGGCGACGAGACCGCCGACGATCTCGACCACCATGACGGTGAGCGTGATCGACAGCGCGACGCGCAGCCTCCCGCGGTACGCCGCTGTCGCCGTACCCGTGGCGGGAGCGCCGTGCGCGTGCCCGTGGTCGTGCCCAGCCCCCATGGAAGCCGCCTCCTGTGCTCTGCTCGGGCTCACAGTGAACTACGGGCGGGGGGTATCGGGCAACGCGGCACTGAACACCGTTGTCATGTGCCCTGACCTGCGGAAACGATCCGCAGGTCAGGGCATGGGGAAGATCGTTAATCCTGTGTCCGGGGGCGGTGCAGCCGCCACCCCTCCCACGCCGACCCGACCATCTCGCGCACCCCGCGCCGCGCGCTCCAGCCGAGCTCCCGCGCGGCCAGCTCGGCCGAGGCGACCGCGCGCGGGGCGTCGCCGGGGCGGCGCGGTTCGACGAGCGGCTCCCGGGTGTCCCCGCTGACCTCGCCGATGAGAGTGATGAGTTCGCGGACCGAAACGCCTTCGCCGCGGCCGATGTTCACCGTCAGATCGCCCGTCGCGCCGTCGGCCAGCCGCCGGGCCGCCGCCAGATGCGCCTCGGCGAGGTCGGCGACGTGGATGTAGTCACGGACGCAGGTGCCGTCCGGCGTCGGATAGTCGTCGCCGAAGATCCGCGGGGCCTCGTCGCGCGTGAGGCGGTCGAACGCCATCGGGATCACGTTGAACACCCCGGTGTCGGCGAGCTCGGGCGTGGCCGCGCCCGCCACATTGAAGTAGCGCAGGCACACGGTCGCGATGCCGTGCGCCCGGCCCGCCGCCCGCACCAGCCACTCCCCGGCGAGCTTCGTCTCGCCGTACGGGCTCATCGGGGCGCAGGGGGTGTCCTCCGTGATGAGGTCCACATCGGGGTTGCCGTAGACGGCCGCCGACGAGGAGAACACGAACCGCTTGACGCCCGCCCCGGCGGCCGCCTCCAGGAGCGTCGCGAGCCCGCCCACGTTCTCCTGGTAGTAGCGCGTCGGCTGGGCCACGGACTCGCCGACCTGCTTGCGTGCGGCGAGGTGCACCACACCCGTCACCGCGTGCTCCGCGAAAACCCGCTTCAGCAGATCCCCGTCCAGTGACGAGCCCTGCACCAGGGGAATGCTCTCCGGAAGCCGGTTCGGCACCCCTGACGAGAGGTCGTCGAGGGCGACGACGCGCTCCCCGGCCTCCGCCATCGCCCGCGCCACGTGGGCCCCGATGTATCCGGCTCCGCCTGTGATCAGCCATGTCATGGACGCCCACCCTATGCCGGTCCCGCGCGGTGTCCGTCCTGTCCCGCTCCGGGCGGAGCGCCGGGTGCCGTGCGCGATGCCGAGAATGCGCCGGTCTGCGGGCACGGTTTGTGGCGCGGGCCCCGGATCCCTGATGATGATCTCGGCGGAGGCCATGCAAAACCGGGTGGATCGGGCCGTGAACGGGTGGTGAACGCCCGCTGCCGTCCATCCGATAACCTCTGCCGACATGCCGCCCGGACAGGCCCTGTCGCCTGGCGCGGGGCCATCCCACCACGCACTTGCCCGGCGCGGACGCGTCGGCACCCAGGGAGTGAGTTCGCTGTCGACCGCCATCCTCGCCGGCCAGCCGGTTCCCGGATCGTCGCTTGAGGGCGATCTGCGGTCGCTCGGCTTCGACGTGCGGCTCGCCGCCGACGCCGGTGACGCCGAGACGCTCCTTGCCGCCGTCCCCCTGGACCAGCGGGTCGCCGTCGTCGACGCCCGCTTCGTGGGGCACCTCCACGCGCTGCGCCTCGGCCTCACGGACCCCCGGTTCGCGGCCTCCGCGCTGCCGGGAGCCATATCCGTGCAGCCCGAGGCCCGCAAGGCGCTGACCCGGGCCGTGGCCCGCGAGAGCTCCGCCTCCGGCGGCCTCGCCGTCGCCACGGACCACCTCGCCGAACGCCTCACCGCGTCGCTCGACGCGGACGGCACCGCCGTGTACCGCCCCGAGCTCGGCACGCTGGTCGCGGCCGTACCGGCCGACCCGCAGGAGCGCAACGAGGCCCGGCAGGCCGTCTCGGCCGTGGACGACGAGGCCGTACGACTGCGCAGCGCCGTGAAGGCCCGCGACGGCTTCTTCACCACGTACTGCATCAGCCCGTACTCGCGCTACATCGCCCGCTGGTGCGCCCGCCGCGGTCTGACCCCGAACCAGGTCACCACCGCCTCGCTGATCACCGCGCTGATCGCCGCGAGCTGCGCCGCCACCGGCACCCGCCTCGGCTTCGTCGCGGCCGGGCTGCTGCTGCTGTTCTCCTTCGTCCTGGACTGCACGGACGGACAGCTCGCCCGCTACTCCCTCCAGTACTCGACGCTCGGCGCCTGGCTGGACGCGACCTTCGACCGCGCCAAGGAGTACGCCTACTACGCGGGCCTCGCGCTCGGCGCGGCCCGCGGCGGCGACGACGTATGGGCGCTCGCGCTCGGCGCGATGATCCTGCAGACCTGCCGGCACGTCGTGGACTTCTCCTTCAACGAGGCGAACCACGACGCCGAGGCCAACACCAGCCCCACCGCCGCCCTCTCGGGCAAGCTCGACAGCGTCGGCTGGACGGTCTGGGTGCGCCGGATGATAGTTCTGCCCATCGGCGAACGATGGGCGATGATCGCCGTTCTCACGGCGCTGACGACCCCCCGTATCACCTTCTACGCGCTGCTCGCCGGCTGTGCCTTCGCGGCCACCTACACCACGGCGGGCCGGGTGCTGCGCTCGCTGACCCGCAAGGCGCGCCGCACGGACCGCGCCGCCCGGGCGCTCGTGGACCTCACCGACTCCGGCCCGCTGGCCGAGTACCTGACGCGTTTCGCCGGCCGCCTCCCGCGGATCGGCCCGGCGCTCGTCGCCTTCGTGGCCGGGGCGATCGTCGTGACATCCGCCGCACTCGCCCCCTACGGCAGCTGGTGGCCCGTCCTGGGCGCCGCCGTCTACGTCCTGCTGTCGCCGGTCGCCCTGGTCAGGCCCCTGAAGGGCGCCCTCGACTGGCTGGTCCCGCCGTTCTTCCGCGCGGCCGAATACCTCACCGTTCTGGTACTGGCGGCCAACGCCGACGTGAACGGAGCGCTTCCTGCGGCTTTCGGCCTGGTGGCCGCCGTCGCCTACCATCACTACGACACGGTGTACCGCATCCGCGGCAACGCCGGAGCCCCCCCGCACTGGCTGGTGCGGGCGATCGGCGGGCACGAAGGCAGGACGCTGCTGGTCACCGTCCTGGCCGCGCTGCTCACCGCCGAACAGTTCAAGGTCGCGCTCACGGCACTCGCCGTGGCCGTGGCGCTGCTGGTGCTCGTCGAGAGCATCCGCTTCTGGGTGTCCTCCGGGGCGCCCGCCGTACACGATGAAGGAGAACCCGCATGATCGGCCTCGTGCTGGCGGCCGGCGCCGGACGGCGTCTGCGTCCCTACACCGACAGCCTCCCCAAGGCTCTCGTGCCGGTGGGGCCCGCAGACATAGAGGACAGCATCACGGTCCTGGACCTGACGCTCGGCAACTTCGCCGAGATCGGTCTGACCGAGGTCGGCATCATCGTGGGCTACCGCAAGGAAGCCGTGTACGACCGCAAGGCGGCCCTTGAGGAGAAGTACGGCCTCAAGATCACCCTCATCGACAACGACAAGGCCGAGGAGTGGAACAACGCCTACTCCCTGTGGTGCGGCCGTGACGCCCTCAAGGACGGCGTGATCCTCGCCAACGGCGACACCGTGCACCCGGTCTCCGTGGAGCACACGCTGCTCGCCGCCCGCGGCGACGGCAAGAAGATCATCCTCGCCCTCGACACGGTGAAGAAGCTCGCCGACGAGGAGATGAAGGTCGTCGTGGACCCCGCCAAGGGCGTCCAGAAGATCACCAAGCTGATGGAGCCGTCCGAGGCCACCGGTGAGTACATCGGTGTCACCCTCATCGAGGGCGACGCTGCCGCCGACCTGGCCGACGCCCTGAAGACGGTGTGGGAGACCGACCCGCAGCAGTTCTACGAGCACGGCTACCAGGAGCTCGTCAACCGCGGCTTCAAGATCGATGTGGCCCCGATCGGCGACGTCAAGTGGGTCGAGATCGACAACCACGACGACCTCGCCAAGGGACGGGAGATCGCGTGCCAGTACTGACGAGGCTCATCCCCTCGCCGGTCGTCGTCGACATCCGTCCGGGTGCCCTGGACGACCTGGCGAGTGTGCTCTCCGACCAGCGGATCTCGCATTCGGGCAAGCTCGCCGTCGCGGTGAGCGGCGGCTCCGGCGCCAGGCTGCGTGAGCGGATCGCCCCTGCCCTGCCGGGCGCCACCTGGTACGAGGTCGGCGGCGGCACCCTCGACGACGCGATCCGGCTGGCCGGTGCCATAAAGGCCGGGCATTACGACGCGGTCGTGGGCCTGGGCGGCGGCAAGATCATCGACTGCGCGAAGTTCGCCGCGGCACGCGTCGGCCTCCCGCTGGTCGCCGTGCCCACGAACCTCGCGCACGACGGCCTCTGCTCGCCCGTCGCGACCCTCGACAACGACGCGGGCCGCGGTTCGTACGGTGTGCCGAACCCCATCGCGGTCGTCATCGACCTCGATGTGATCCGCGAGGCCCCCGCACGGTTCGTGCGCGCCGGCATCGGCGACGCCGTCTCCAACATCTCCGCGATCGCGGACTGGGAGCTGGCGAACCGCGTCAACGGCGAGAAGATCGACGGTCTCGCCGCCGCGATGGCCCGCCAGGCCGGCGAGGCCGTGCTGCGGCACCCGGGCGGCATCGGTGACAACGACTTCCTCCAGGTACTCGCCGAAGCTCTCGTCCTCACCGGTGTCGCGATGTCGATCTCGGGCGACTCCCGCCCCGCCTCCGGGGCGTGCCACGAGATCAACCACGCCTTCGACCTCCTCTTCCCCAAGCGCGCGGCGAGCCACGGCGAGCAGTGCGGCCTGGGCGCGGCCTTCGCGATGTATCTGCGGGGGGCGCACGAGGAGTCGGCGTACATGGCCGAGGTGCTGCACCGGCACGGACTGCCGGTGCTGCCGGAGGAGATCGGCTTCACCGTGGACGAGTTCGTGCAGGTCGTGGAGTTCGCTCCGCAGACCCGGCCCGGCCGCTACACGATCCTCGAACACCTCGACCTGAAAACCAACCAGATCAAGGACATCTACACCGACTATGCCAAGGCCATCGGTAGCTGAACTCCGCCCCGTCGTTCACCCCCCAGGGGTGAAGGACCGGCGCAGCGGTGAGCACTGGGCGGGACGCCTGTACATGCGAGAGATCTCGCTGCGGGTGGACCGGTACCTGGTGAACACACGGGTCACGCCCAACCAGCTGACCTACCTGATGACCGTCTGCGGCGTTCTCGCGGCCCCGGCCCTGCTGGTGCCGGGGATCGCGGGCGCCGTGCTCGGCGTGCTAATGGTCCAGCTCTACCTGCTGCTCGACTGCGTCGACGGCGAGATCGCACGCTGGAAGCAGCAGTTCTCGCTCGGCGGGGTCTACCTGGACCGGGTCGGCGCGTATCTCACCGACGCCGCCGTGCTCGTCGGCTTCGGCCTGCGTGCCTCCGATCTGTGGGGCTCCGGGCGGATCGACTGGCTCTGGGCCTTCCTCGGCACCCTGGCGGCCCTCGGCGCGATCCTGATCAAGGCCGAGACGGACCTCGTCGGCGTCGCCCGCCACCAGGGCGGGCTGCCGCCCGTCAAGGAGTCGGCGTCCGAGCCGCGCTCGTCCGGCATGGCGCTGGCCCGCAAGGCCGCTGCGGCGCTGAAGTTCCACCGGCTGGTGCTCGGGATCGAGGCGTCCCTGCTGATCCTGGTCCTGGCGGTCCTGGACCAGGTGCGCGGCGATCTGTTCTTCTCCCGGCTCGGCGTCGCCGTGCTGGCCGGCATCGCGCTCCTCCAGACCGTGCTGCACCTCGTGTCCATCCTCGCCTCCAGCAGGCTGAAGTGAGTGCCGCGATGAAGGTCGGCGCGGTGATCATCACCATGGGCAACCGACCCGAGGAACTCCGGGCCCTGCTGGACTCCGTCGCCAAGCAGGACGGCGACCGCGTCGAGGTGGTCGTGGTCGGCAACGGCTCGCCCGTCCCGGACGTCCCCGCTGGAGTGCGGACCGTCGAGCTGCCCGAGAACCTCGGCATACCCGGCGGCCGCAACGTCGGCATCGAGGCCTTCGGCCCCGGCGGCACCGACGTGGACGTCCTTCTCTTCCTGGACGACGACGGCCTCCTCGCCACCCACGACACCGCCGAGCTGTGCCGCCGGGCCTTCGCGGCCGACCCGAAGCTCGGCATCATCAGCTTCCGCATCGCCGACCCCGAGACCGGCGAGACCCAGCGCCGCCACGTCCCGCGGCTGCGCGCCTCCGACCCGATGCGCTCCTCGCGGGTCACCACCTTCCTCGGTGGCGCCAACGCCGTCCGTACGAAGGTCTTCGCCGAGGTCGGCGGGCTCCCGGACGAGTTCTTCTACGCCCATGAGGAAACCGACCTCGCGTGGCGGGCCCTCGACGCGGGCTGGATGATCGACTACCGGTCCGACATGGTGCTGTACCACCCGACCACCGCGCCCTCGCGGCACGCGGTCTACCACCGCATGGTGGCCCGCAACCGCGTCTGGCTCGCGCGCCGAAACCTTCCGGCGCCGCTCGTTCCGGTCTACCTCGGTGTCTGGATGCTCCTGACGCTGCTGCGCCGCCCCTCGAAACCGGCGCTCAAGGCCTGGTTCGGCGGCTTCAAGGAGGGCTGGACCACTCCGTGCGGGCCCCGGCGTCCCATGAAGTGGCGTACGGTGTGGCGGCTGACTCGACTGGGCCGACCTCCTGTGATCTGACAAGCTCGTTTCTGAGAGCATTCGTGGCCGTACCCCGGTCCCCGGCTCATGCCTACGCCCAATCTGGCTGTGCGCATCTTGAAGACGAAAGTTTCCACTTGTGAGTGAGACAACGCATGACGGCGGAGTCGCGGTGAGCGACCGACCGTCGCCCGATGACGGGCTCTCCGCGGTCGACCTGGCCGCCAAGTACGGGCTCGCGGTCAGCGGCGCCCGGCCCGGACTCGCCGAATACGTTCGTCAGCTGTGGGGGCGGCGGCACTTCATCCTCGCCTTCTCGCAGGCGAAGCTCACCGCCCAGTACAGCCAGGCCAAGCTGGGCCAGCTGTGGCAGGTGGCGACCCCGCTGCTCAACGCGGGCGTCTACTACCTGATCTTCGGCCTGATCCTGAAGGCCAACCGCGGTATGTCGCACGACGTGTACATCCCGTTCCTGGTGACGGGTGTCTTCGTCTTCACCTTCACACAGAGCTCGATCATGGCGGGCGTCCGCGCGATCTCCGGGAACCTGGGGCTGGTGCGCGCGCTGCACTTCCCGCGCGCCTCTCTGCCCATCTCCTTCGCGCTCCAGCAGCTCCAGCAGCTGCTCTTCTCGATGATCGTGCTGTTCGTCGTGGCGATCGGTTTCGGCAGCTATCCGAGTGCGTCCTGGCTGCTGATCGTGCCGGTGCTCGTGCTGCAGTTCCTCTTCAACGTGGGACTCTCGCTGATCGTGGCCCGGATGGGCGCCAAGACCCCGGACCTCGCCCAGCTGATGCCGTTCATCCTGCGTACGTGGATGTACGCGTCCGGCGTCATGTTCTCGATCAGCACCATGCTCGAAGGCCGTCCGGAGTGGATCGCCCGCGCACTGCAGGCGAACCCGGCCGCCGTCTACATGGACCTGATGCGCTACGCCCTCATCGACGGCTACGGCTCCTCCAACCTGCCGCCGCATGTGTGGGCCATCGCCGTCTTCTGGGCCGTGGTCGTCGCCGTCGGCGGGTTCGTGTACTTCTGGAAGGCAGAGGAGAGGTACGGCCGTGGCTGAGCAGAGGACCGACTCCCACATCCCCACCGTCATCGCGGACGAGCTGCACATCGTCTACCGCGTCAACGGCGCCAAGACCGGCAAGGGCAGCGCGACCGCCGCCCTCAGCCGCATCATCAAGCGCGGCGAGTCGCCCGGCGTACGCAAGGTGCACGCCGTCCGGGGCGTCTCCTTCACCGCGTACCGCGGCGAGGCCATCGGCCTGATCGGCTCGAACGGCTCCGGCAAGTCCACGCTCCTGCGTGCCATCGCCGGCCTGCTCCCCGCCGAGAAGGGCAAGGTCTTCACCGACGGCCAGCCCTCGCTGCTCGGCGTGAACGCGGCCCTGATGAACGATCTGACGGGCGAGCGGAACGTCATATTGGGCGGGCTCGCGATGGGTATGACCCGCGAGCAGATCAAGGAGCGCTACCAGGAGATCGTCGACTTCTCCGGCATCAACGAGAAGGGCGACTTCATCACCCTCCCGATGCGCACCTACTCGTCCGGCATGGCGGCCCGCCTCCGCTTCTCCATCGCGGCCGCCAAGGACCACGACGTCCTGATGATCGACGAGGCCCTCGCCACCGGCGACCGCTCCTTCCAGAAGCGCTCCGAGGCCCGCATCCGCGAGCTGCGCAAGAGCGCGGGCACGGTGTTTCTGGTCAGTCACAACAACAAGTCGATCCGCGACACCTGCGACCGCGTGCTCTGGCTGGAGCGCGGTGAGCTGCGCATGGACGGCCTGACCGAAGAGGTCCTCAAGGAGTACGAGAAGTTCACGGGCAAGTAGCCCATTTCGACCAGGGCCCCGCCGGAACTCTTCGGCGGGGCCCTGCGTCTGCAAAGGAAACGCCAACTCCGCCTGGCCTTAGGAATCTTGACACCAATCGGTGTGTTGTTGTGATGTGCAGGACACCCCGACGGAGCGTGCCGCGTTGTACAACGTAAGCTGTACCGGTGCTGATTCGCGGCAAGTAGGGCGATAATGCGCGACACCCGGCACCGCGCGCCGCGCGGACGCCCGGGCGGCGTGTCCGAAAAGGGCACTATTGGGTCGGCAGTGTAGAACGGGAGATGTGACGGCAATGGCTACGGAAACTCTCCAGCTCCGCGACGCGTGTGCCGTCCCCGCGCCGGGCGGCGAGCGGTGACCCAAGCCGGCACGGCGCGTACTGGTGATCCGGAGCGCGGCACCCTCGACAAGGCCGCGGACGAGAACTTCCCCGTGGCACCCTTCTTCCTGCCCAAGGCCTGGCGCGACGATCTGATGGCCGTGTACGGCTTCGCCCGTCTCGTCGACGACATCGGTGACGGCGACCTCGCCCCGGGCGGCGCGGACGCCCGTCTGCTCGGCGTGTCGCCCGAGGAGGCCGAGGACCGACTCCTCCTCCTTGACGCCTTCGAAGCCGATCTTCACCGTGTGTTCGACTCGACCCCGCGCCACCCGCTGCTGAGCCGGCTCCAGCCCACCGTCCGCCGCGCGGGCCTCACCCCCGAGCCCTTCCTCGGTCTGATCGCGGCCAACCGCCAGGACCAGCTGGTCAAGCGGTACGAGACCTATGACGACCTGCTCGCCTACTGCGAGCTGTCCGCCAATCCCGTCGGCCGCCTGGTCCTCTCCGTCACCGGAACCTCCACGCCCGAGCGTGTCCGCCGCTCCGACGCGGTGTGCACGGCACTGCAGATCGTCGAACACCTCCAAGACGTCGCCGAGGACCTCGGCCGCGACCGTATCTACCTGCCTGCCGAGGACATGAAACGCTTCCACGTCCAGGAGGCGGATCTCGCCGCCGCCACAGCAGGCGCATCGGTGCGAGCACTGGTTGCATACGAAACAGAACACGCCTTGAACCTCCTGAATGAAGGCACCCCCCTCGTGGGTAGCGTCCACGGCAGGCTGAAGCTGCTGCTCGCGGGGTTCGTTGCGGGGGGAAGGGCGGCAATCCGTGCGATTGGCGCCGCCGAATACGACGTACTTCCCGGCCCGCCCAAGCCCGGCAAGCTCCAGTTGCTGCGCGAGGTGGGAGTGACTCTGCGAGGAGAGGGGTGATCCGGACCGTGGAGTCTCCACCACACATGTCCGCACCGGTACTCGCCGCGTACAGCTACTGCGAGGCAGTGACCGGTCAGCAGGCCCGTAATTTCGCGTACGGCATCAGACTTCTGCCGACGCCCAAGCGACGCGCGATGTCGGCGCTCTACGCGTTCTCCCGGCGTGTCGACGACATCGGCGACGGCACGCTCGCACCGGACGTCAAGTCGGCCCGCCTGGAGGACACCCGGGCACTGCTCGCCCGGGTCCGTTCCGGGTCTGTCGACGAGGACGACACCGACCCGGTCGCGGTCGCCCTCAGCCACACCGCCGAGTACTTCCCGGTGCCCCTCGCCGGCCTCGACGAACTCATCAACGGCGTCCTCATGGACGTACGCGGAGAGACGTACGAGACCTGGGACGACCTGAAGGTCTACTGCCGTTGCGTGGCCGGGGCGATCGGGCGGCTCTCGCTCGGCGTGTTCGGTACGGAGCCGGGGGCGCGCGGCGCCGAGCGCGCGCCGGAGTATGCCGACACGCTCGGGCTCGCGCTCCAACTCACCAACATCCTGCGGGATGTACGCGAGGACGCCGAAGGCGGGCGCATCTATCTGCCCGCCGACGATCTGGCCAAGTTCGGCTGCTCGGCCGGGTTCAACGGACCGACTCCACCGCCCGGCTCCGATTTCGCGGGCCTCGTGCACTTCGAAGTGCGTCGGGCCCGCGCTCTTTTCGCCGAGGGCTACCGGCTGCTGCCCATGCTCGACCGGCGCAGCGGCGCGTGTGTCGCGGCGATGGCCGGCATCTACCGCCGCCTGCTCGACCGCATCGAGCGCGAGCCGGAGGCCGTGCTGCGCGGCCGGGTCTCGCTGCCCGGACGTGAGAAGGCGTACGTCGCCGTGCGCGGCCTCTCCGGCCTCGACGCCCGGCATGTGTCCCGCCGTACCGTCAGGAGGCGCGCCTGATGGACAATCCGGTCCAAGGTGATTCCACTGGCGAAAAGCGGCACGCAACCCTCCGGAGCCGGATGGCGTCCCTGACTGCAACGGCCAGCCGTGCACCGTTCAAGCACCACGGCACGGCCGCAGGGGAGGGTGCACGATGAGCGAGGTCACGCAGCCCGCGGGGGCTTCGGGCCGCCCGGACGGGGCGGCTGCCGTGGTGGTCGGTGGAGGGCTCGCCGGGCTCACCACCGCGCTCGCGCTCGCCGACGCCGGGGTGCGGGTCACCCTGCTCGAAGGGCGGCCGCGGCTCGGCGGTCTCGCGTTCTCCTTCCAGCGCGGCGAGCTGACGGTCGACAACGGCCAGCATGTCTATCTGCGCTGCTGCACCGCCTACCGCTGGTTCCTCGACCGCATCGACGGAGCCTTGCTGGCGCCCCTGCAGGATCGTCTCGACGTGCCCGTTCTCGACGCCGAGGGCACACCGGGACGACGGCTCGGCAGAATCGGCCGCACGGCGCTGCCCGTGCCGCTGCATCTCGCGCGCAGCCTCGCCACGTACCAGCATCTGTCGCTCGCCGAGCGCGCCAAGGTCGGCCGTGCCGCGCTGGCGCTCAAGGGCCTGGATCTCTCCGATCCGGCGCTCGATGCGCAGAACTTCGGCGAATGGCTCGCCGCGCACGGTCAGTCGGAGCGTGCCGTCGAAGCACTGTGGGACCTCGTGGGGGTCGCCACCCTCAACGCGGTGGCCGGCGACTCGTCGCTGGCGCTCGCCGCGATGGTGTTCAAGACCGGTCTGCTGTCCGACCCGGGCGCGGCCGACATCGGCTGGGCACGCGTCCCGCTGGGCGAACTGCACGACACCCTGGCCCGCAAGGCGCTCGACTCCGCGGGCGTCCGTACCGAGGTCCGTACACGCGTCACCTCCATCTCCCTCAACGAGAACGGGCGTTGGAGCGTTCAGGTTCCCGGCGAGACACTCGAAGCCGACACGGTCGTGCTCGCCGTACCCCAGCGCGAGGCCCACGATCTGCTGCCCGAGGGGGCGCTCGACGCCCCTGAGCGGCTCCTGGAGATCGGTACCGCGCCGATCCTCAACATCCATGTCGTCTACGACCGCAAGGTGCTCGCCCGGCCGTTCTTCGCGGCGCTGGGCTCCCCGGTGCAGTGGGTGTTCGACCGGACCGAGGCGTCCGGTCTGCGTGAGGGCCAGTACCTCGCGCTGTCGCAGTCGGCCGCGCAGGACGAGATCGACGAGCCCGTCTCCGTACTGCGCGAGCGCTATCTGCCGGAGCTGGAACGGCTGCTGCCCGCCGCGCGCGGCGCCGGAGTGAAGGACTTCTTCGTGACCCGGGAGCGCACGGCGACGTTCGCCCCCACCCCGGGCGTCGGGCGGCTGCGGCCCGGCGCCCGCACCAAGGCCCCCGGCCTGTACCTGGCCGGATCGTGGACCGCCACCGGGTGGCCCGCGACCATGGAGAGTGCGGTCCGCAGTGGCATCAGTGCGGCGGGAGCCGCGCTGGGCGCCCTGGGCCGGCCTCGCGATCACCTCTTCGACGTCTTTGAGGAGGCGGCCTGATGCTCGATCAGCGCGCGACCGACCCCCGCACCCCCGGTACCGCAACAAGAGGAGAGACTGTGCCCACTGTGCCCCCGGCCGAAACGGCTGCCGACGCGGTGGACGTGACCGCGCTCCTGGAGCGCGGCCGGACCCTGGCCACACCGGTGCTGAAGGCGGCCGTCGACCGGCTGGCAGCGCCCATGGACACCGTCGCCGCCTACCACTTCGGCTGGATCGACGCCGAGGGCAACCCCGCGGACGGCGACGGCGGCAAGGCCGTACGCCCCGCGCTCGCCGTCCTGTCCGCGCAGGCCGCCGGCGCTGCCCCCGCGGTGGGCGTGCCGGGTGCGGTCGCCGTTGAACTGGTGCACAACTTCTCGCTGCTGCACGACGACCTGATGGACGGCGACGAGCAGCGCCGCCACCGCGACACCGTCTGGAAGGTGCACGGCCCCGCCCAGGCCATCCTCGTCGGCGACGCCCTGTTCGCGCTGGCCAACGAGATCCTCCTGGAGCTCGGCACCGTCGAGGCGGGCCGCGCCACACGCCGCCTCACCACCGCGACCCGTGCCCTGATCGACGGTCAGGCACAGGACATCTCCTACGAGCACCGCGACCGCGTCACCGTCGAGGAGTGCCTGGAGATGGAGGGCAACAAGACGGGCGCCCTGCTCGCCTGCGCCTGCTCCATCGGCGCGGTGCTCGGCGGTGCCGACGACTTCACCGCGGACACGCTGGAGAAGTACGGCTACCACCTGGGCCTGGCCTTCCAGGCCGTCGACGACCTCCTCGGCATCTGGGGCGACCCGGAGGCCACCGGAAAGCAGACCTGGAGCGATCTGCGCCAGCGCAAGAAGTCCCTGCCGGTCGTGGCCGCGCTCGCCGCGGGCGGGCCCGCCTCCGAGCGCCTCGGTGAACTGCTCGCCGAGGACGCCAAGGCCAGCGACTTCGAGAACTTCTCCGAGGAGGAGTTCGCCGTGCGCGCCGCGCTCATCGAGGAGGCGGGCGGCCGCGAGTGGACCGCCCAGGAGGCACGCCGCCAGCACAGCATCGCCATCGAGGCGCTGGACGCCGTCCAGATGCCCGACCGGGTGCGGGCCCAGTTCGTGGCGCTCGCCGACTTCGTCGTCGTACGGAAGAGATGATCACTATCGGTCGAATAAACCTCGCGTAGTCGCCGGCCGGTGCCGCGGGACAAGGACGCACCGGCCGACGGCGGACCCACAGCAGAGACGTACCACTGCACGAAGGGGAAGCCATGACAGCGACGACCGACGGAAGCACCGGGGCCCTGCCGCCCCGCGCTGCCTCGGCCAGCGAAATCCAGACACAGACGACTCCCGTGGCGGCCGGGACAGTCGAGACCCGAGATGTCGCCACGCACGCGATGCGGCGCGCCACCGACTTCCTGCTCTCGCGGCAGGACGCCGAGGGCTGGTGGAAGGGCGACCTCGAGACGAACGTCACGATGGACGCCGAGGACCTGCTTCTCCGTCAGTTCCTGGGCATCCGTGACGAGTCGACGACGCACGCCACCGGGCTGTTCATCCGCGGCGAACAGCGCGAGGACGGCACCTGGGCCACGTTCTACGGCGGGCCCGGCGATCTCTCCGCCACCGTCGAGGCGTACGTCGCCCTGAGGCTGGCCGGGGACGCCCCGGACGAACCGCACATGGCGCGGGCGTCCGCCTGGATCCGTGAGCGGGGCGGCATCGCCTCGGCGCGGGTCTTCACCCGGATCTGGCTCGCCCTGTTCGGCTGGTGGAAATGGGACGACCTGCCCGAACTCCCGCCGGAACTCATCTACTTCCCGAAGTGGATGCCGCTCAACATCTACGACTTCGGCTGCTGGGCGCGGCAGACGATCGTGCCGCTCACCGTCGTCTCGGCGAAGCGTCCGGTGCGGCCCGCGCCGTTCCCGCTCGACGAGCTGCACACCGACGCGCACCATCCCAACCCGGTCAAGCCCCTTGCCCCGGCGGCGAGTTGGGACGGTGTGTTCCAGCGTCTCGACAAGGCGCTGCACCAGTACCGCAAGGTCGCGCCGCGCCGGCTGCGCAGGGCGGCGATGAGCACGGCCGCCCGCTGGATCATCGAGCGGCAGGAGAACGACGGCTGCTGGGGAGGCATCCAGCCGCCCGCCGTGTACTCGATCATCGCCCTGCATCTGCTCGGCTACGACCTCGAACACCCGGTGATGCGCGAGGGGTTGGCGTCGCTGGACCGTTTCGCCGTATGGCGCGAGGACGGCGCCCGGATGATCGAGGCCTGCCAGTCGCCGGTGTGGGACACCTGCCTGGCGACCATCGCGCTCGCCGACGCGGGATTGCCCGCCGACCATCCGCAGCTGGTGAAGGCCGCGGACTGGATGCTCGGCGAGGAGATCGTCCGGCCGGGGGACTGGGCGGTCAAGCGCCCCCACCTGCCGCCGGGCGGCTGGGCGTTCGAGTTCCACAACGACAACTACCCCGACATCGACGACACCGCCGAGGTCGCGCTCGCGCTGCGCCGCGTCAAGCACCACGACCCGGAGCGTGTGGACAACGCCATCGGGCGCGGGATCCGCTGGAACCTCGGTATGCAGTCCAAGGACGGCGGCTGGGGCGCCTTCGACGCCGACAACACCAGCTCCTTCCCCAACCGGCTGCCGTTCTGCGACTTCGGGGAGGTCATCGACCCGCCGTCCGCGGACGTCACCGCGCACGTCGTGGAGATGCTCGCGGTCGAGGGACTCGCGCACGACCCGCGCACCCGCCGGGGTATCCAGTGGCTGCTCGCCCACCAGGAACCGAACGGCTCGTGGTTCGGCCGCTGGGGCGTCAACTATGTATACGGCACAGGGTCGGTGGTCCCGGCGCTCATGGCCGCGGGGCTGCCCGCCTCGCACCCGGCGATCCGCCGGGCGGTGGCCTGGCTGGAGACCGTGCAGAACGACGACGGCGGCTGGGGCGAGGATCTGCGCTCCTACCGCGACGTCGCCGAGTGGAGCGGGCGTGGCGCCTCGACCGCCTCCCAGACCGGGTGGGCCCTGCTCGCGCTGCTCGCCGCGGGGGAGCGCGACTCCAAGGCCGTGGAGCGCGGGGTCGAATGGCTCGCGGAGACCCAGCTGGCGGACGGCTCCTGGGACGAGCCGTACTTCACCGGCACCGGGTTCCCATGGGACTTCTCGATCAACTATCACCTCTACCGGCAGGTCTTCCCGCTCACCGCGCTCGGCCGGTACGTCCACGGCGAGCCGTTCGCCGAGGCCAAGGGGGGTTGATGAGCACCAAGCCCGACCCGGTCCCGCTTCTGATCGCCTGTGCGCTCGGCATCGAGCACCTCGCCCTGCGCAGCGGCGACCGGACCGGGGCCGACGGGCCCGTCACCGTGCTGCGCACCGGCATGGGACCCAAGGCCGCCGAGCGCTCGGTCACCCGGGTCCTCGCCGATCCGGCGCTGCGCGAGGCCGCCGTCCTGGCCACGGGCTTCTGTGCCGGGCTCGCCCCGGGCATGCACCCGGGTGACCTGGTGGTCGCCGAGGAGACCCGGGACCCGCGCGGCACCACGCCGTGCGTGGGCACCGATCTGCTGGTCAAGGAACTCGTGCGTACCCTGCCGGGGCGCACCGTCCACACGGGGCCGCTCACCGGCTCCGATCACGTCGTCCGCGGTCACGAACGGTCGGATCTGCTCGCGACCGGCGCAATCGCGGTCGACATGGAGTCGGCGTCCACACTCCACAGCGCCGTGCGCACGGGCACACGCCCGGTTGCGGCCGTACGGGTGGTCGTGGACGCTCCAGAACATGAACTCGTCCGTATCGGCACAGTCCGCGGTGGAATATCGGCTTTCCGTGTTCTTCGTGCCGTGCTTCCCGCTTTTTTTGAATGGCACCGTTCTTTGCTGCTCCCTCGGAGGTGAGCCAGATGGCCATGCCCCTTCGGCAGACCATGAAGGTCGCTGCGTACCTGTTTGAACAGAAGCTCAGGAAGCGGGACAAGTTCGCGCTGCTGGTCGAGTTGGAACCGCTCTTCGCGTGCAACCTCGCCTGCGAAGGCTGCGGCAAGATCCAGCACCCGGCGGGTGTGCTCAAGCAGCGCATGCCCGTGGCCCAGGCGGTGGGCGCGGTGCTCGAGTCCGGCGCGCCGATGGTGTCCATCGCCGGCGGTGAGCCGCTGATGCACCCGCAGATCGACGAGATCGTGCGGCAGTTGGTGGCCAAGAAGAAGTTCGTCTTCCTGTGCACCAACGCGATGCTGCTGCGCAAGAAGATGGACAAGTTCAAGCCCTCGCCGTACTTCGCGTGGGCCGTGCACATCGACGGGCTGCGTGAGCGGCACGACGAATCCGTCGCCAAGGAAGGTGTCTTCGACGAGGCGGTCGAGGCCATCAAGGAGGCCAAGCGGCGCGGCTTCCGGGTGACCACCAACTCGACGTTCTTCAACACCGACACCCCGCAGACCATCATCGAGGTCCTCAACTACCTCAACGACGACCTGAAGGTCGACGAGATGATGCTCTCGCCCGCCTACGCCTACGAGAAGGCGCCCGACCAGGAGCACTTCCTCGGCGTCCAGCAGACGCGGGAACTGTTCAAGAAGGCCTTCGCGGGCGGCAACCGGCGCCGCTGGCGGCTCAACCAGAGCCCGCTCTTCCTGGACTTCCTGGAGGGCAAGGTCGACTTCCCGTGCACCGCGTGGGCGATCCCGAGCTATTCGCTCTTCGGCTGGCAGAAGCCCTGCTATCTGATGAGCGACGGGTACGTGCAGACGTACAAGCAGCTGCTGGAGGAGACCGACTGGGACTCCTACGGCCGCGGCAAGGACGACCGCTGTGCCAACTGCATGGCGCACTGCGGCTATGAGCCGACCGCGGTCCTCGCCACCATGGGCTCCCTCAAGGAGTCGCTGCGCGCCGCCCGTGAGACCTTCACGGAAAGCCGCGGGTGACGTCATGACCGCCGTTTCCTTGGGCCTCCCCGAGGTGCCGGTCCGACCGATCGCGGAGCGCCGTGTGTCGCGGCAGATCCACGTCGGACCGGTGGCGGTCGGGGGCGGCGCACCCGTGTCGGTGCAGTCGATGACGACGACCCGTACGTCGGACATCGGGGCCACCTTGCAGCAGATCGCGGAACTCACCGCGTCCGGCTGCCAGATCGTCCGTGTCGCCTGCCCCACGCAGGACGACGCGGACGCGCTCGCGACCATCGCCCGAAAGTCGCAGATCCCGGTGATCGCGGACATCCACTTCCAGCCGAAGTACGTCTTCGCGGCGATCGACGCGGGCTGCGCGGCGGTCCGGGTGAACCCGGGCAACATCAAGCAGTTCGACGACAAGGTGAAGGAGATCGCGCGGGCCGCCAGGGACGCGGGCACCCCGATCCGGATCGGGGTGAACGCCGGCTCGCTCGACCGGCGGCTGCTGCAGAAGTACGGCAGGGCGACGCCCGAGGCGCTCGTCGAGTCGGCGCTGTGGGAGGCGTCGCTCTTCGAGGAGCACGGGTTCCGGGACATCAAGATCTCGGTGAAGCACAACGACCCGGTGGTGATGGTCAACGCCTACCGGCAGCTCGCCGCCCAGTGCGACTACCCGCTGCACCTCGGCGTGACGGAAGCCGGTCCGGCGTTCCAGGGGACCATCAAGTCGGCAGTCGCCTTCGGGGCGTTGCTGAGCGAGGGCATCGGGGACACGATCCGGGTGTCCCTGTCGGCCCCGCCCGCCGAGGAGTGCAAGGTCGGCATGCAGATCCTGGAGTCGCTCGGGCTGCGTCAGCGGCGCCTGGAGATCGTCTCGTGCCCGTCCTGCGGGCGCGCCCAGGTCGATGTGTACAAGCTGGCCGACGAGGTCACGGCCGGTCTGGAGGGGATGGAGGTCCCGTTGCGCGTCGCGGTCATGGGCTGCGTCGTCAACGGCCCCGGAGAGGCGCGGGAGGCGGACCTGGGGGTCGCCTCCGGCAACGGCAAGGGGCAGATCTTCGTCAAGGGCGAGGTCATCAAGACCGTACCCGAGTCGAAGATCGTCGAGACCCTCATCGATGAGGCGATGAAGATCGCCGAACAGATGGAGCACGACGGCGTCGCGTCCGGAGAACCGGCCGTCACCGTGAGTTGATCAGCACGGACCGAGAGGGGGCCGAGCGTGACGATTCTGGAGAACATCCGGGGACCACGCGACCTGAAGGCGCTGTCCGAGGCGGAGATCGGTGAACTGGCCGAAGAGATACGGGAGTTCCTGGTGCACGCGGTCGCCAGGACCGGCGGTCACCTCGGGCCCAACCTGGGAGTGGTGGAACTGTCCATCGCGCTCCACCGGGCCTTCGAGTCACCCGACGACCGGATCCTGTGGGACACCGGCCATCAGAGTTATGTGCACAAGCTGCTGACGGGACGTCAGGACTTCTCCAAGCTGCGCGGCAAGGGCGGCCTGTCCGGCTACCCCTCGCGCGAGGAGTCCGAGCACGACATCATCGAGAACAGCCACGCCTCCACGGCGCTCGGCTGGGCGGACGGGCTCGCCAAGGCCCGTCAGGTGCAGGGCGAGAAGGGCCATGTCGTCGCGGTCATCGGCGACGGCGCGCTGACCGGCGGCATGGCGTGGGAGGCGCTGAACAACATCGCCGCCGCCAAGGACCGTCCGCTGATCATCGTCGTCAACGACAACGAACGCTCGTACGCGCCGACGATCGGCGGCCTCGCCAACCACCTCGCGACGCTTCGTACGACGGACAGTTACGAGCAGGTCCTCGCCTGGGGCAAGGACGTACTGCTGCGTACACCCGTGGTCGGACACACCCTCTACGAGTCGCTGCACGGCGCGAAGAAGGGGTTCAAGGACGCGTTCGCGCCGCAGGGCATGTTCGAGGACCTCGGGCTCAAGTACGTCGGGCCGATCGACGGACACGACGTGGGGGCCGTCGAGTCCGCGCTGCGGCGCGCGAAACGGTTCCACGGGCCCGTGGTCATTCACTGTCTGACGGAGAAGGGCCGGGGCTACGAGCCCGCGCTCGCGCACGAGGAGGACCACTTCCACACGGTCGGCGTGATGGACCCGCTCACCTGCGAGCCGCTCGCGCCCTCCAACGGGCCTTCCTGGACCTCGGTGTTCGGCGACGAGATCGTCAGGATCGGTGAGGAGCGCGCGGACGTCGTCGCGATCACGGCGGCGATGCTGCATCCGGTGGGGCTCGGAAAGTTCGCCGAGCGGTTCCCCGACCGGGTGTGGGACGTCGGCATCGCCGAGCAGCACGCCACGGTCTCGGCGGCAGGGCTCGCCACCGGCGGCCTGCACCCCGTCGTCGCCGTCTACGCCACCTTCCTCAACCGGGCCTTCGACCAGCTCCTGATGGACGTCGCGCTGCACCGCTGCGGTGTGACCTTCGTGCTGGACCGGGCCGGCGTCACCGGTGTCGACGGGGCCTCCCACAACGGCATGTGGGACATGTCGATCCTCCAGGTCGTGCCGGGCCTCAGGATCGCCGCGCCGCGCGACGCCGATCAACTGCGGGCCCAGCTGCGGGAGGCCGTCGCCGTCGACGACGCGCCGACGCTCGTCCGCTTCCCGAAGGAGTCGGTGGGGCCCGCGATTCCCGCGGTCGGCCATGTGGGCGGGCTCGACGTCCTGCACCGTTCCCCGGAGACACCGCAGGTCCTCCTGGTCGCCGTCGGCGTCATGGCGCCCGTCTGCCTCCAGGCCGCCGAGCTGCTCGAAGCCCGCGGCATCGGCTGCACCGTCGTCGACCCGCGCTGGGTCAAGCCCGTAGACCCGTCGCTGCCCGGCCTGGCCGCCGAGCACCGGCTCGTCGCGGTCGTCGAGGACAACAGCCGGGCGGCCGGTGTCGGCGCGGCGGTCGAGCTGGCGCTCGGGGACGCCGAAGTCGACGTACCCGTACGGCGGTTCGGCATCCCGGAGCAGTTCCTCGCGCACGCCAAGCGCGGTGAGGTGCTGGCCGACATAGGTCTCACGCCCGTCGAGATCGCCGGGCGGATCGGTGCCGGCCTGGCCGTCAAGGACGCGCTGTCGAAGGGCGCGCTGTCCGAGGATGAGTTGTCCAAGGAGAAACAGGAATGAGCGACCCTGCTGAGAAGGGGGAGTTCGACCTCGGCGCGCTCCTCGCCGAGCGTGGAGCCGAGCGCTACGAGCTGCACACCAAGTACCTGAACCACCAGCTCCCGCGCATGCTGCACACCATCGGCTTCGACAAGGTGTACGAGCGGGCCGAGGGTGCGCACTTCTGGGACGCGGACGGCAACGACTACCTGGACATGCTCGCCGGGTTCGGGGTGATGGGCCTGGGCCGCCACCACCCGGTCGTCCGCAAGGCGCTGCACGATGTCCTGGATGCCTCGCTCGCCGACCTCACCCGCTTCGACTGCCAGCCCCTGCCCGGCCTGCTCGCGGAGAAGCTGCTCGCCCACAGCCCACACCTGGACCGGGTGTTCTTCGGCAACAGCGGTACGGAGGCGGTCGAGACCGCGCTGAAGTTCGCCCGGTACGCCACCGGGAAGCCGCGGATCCTGTACTGCTCGCACGCCTTCCACGGGCTGACCACCGGCTCCCTGTCCGTGAACGGCGAGGACGGCTTCCGCGACGGCTTCGCCCCGCTGCTGCCCGACACCGCCGTGCCGCTCGGCGATCTCGACGTCCTGGCCCGGGAGCTGAAGAAGGGCGACGTCGCCGCGCTCATCGTCGAGCCCATCCAGGGCAAGGGCGTGCACGAGGCCCCGCCCGGCTATCTGCGCGCCGCCCAGGAGCTGCTGCGCAAGCACAAGGCGCTGCTCATCGCCGACGAGGTGCAGACCGGCCTCGGGCGGACCGGGGACTTCTACGCCTACCAGCACGAGGACGGAGTCGAGCCCGACCTGGTGTGCGTGGCCAAGGCGCTCTCCGGCGGCTATGTGCCCATCGGCGCGACCCTCGGCAAGGACTGGATCTTCAAGAAGGTCTACTCGTCGATGGACCGGGTCCTCGTCCACTCGGCGAGCTTCGGGTCGAACGCGCAGGCCATGGCGGCCGGTCTGGCCGTGCTCTCCGTGATGGAGAACGAGCAGGTCGTGGCCAATGCCCGGGCCACCGGGGAGCAGCTGAAGTCCCGGCTGACGGCCCTCGTGGACAAGTACGAGCTGCTCAGTGACGTACGCGGCCGGGGCCTGATGATCGGCATCGAGTTCGGGCGGCCCACCTCACTGAAGCTGCGCAGCCGCTGGACGATGCTGCAGGCCGCACGCAAGGGCCTGTTCGCGCAGATGGTGGTCGTACCGCTGCTGCAACGGCACCGCATCCTCACCCAGGTCTCCGGCGACCACCTGGAGGTGATCAAGCTGATCCCGCCGCTGATCATCGGCGAGCGGGACGTGGACCGCGTCGTCGAGGCCTTCACCGCGGTGATGGACGACGCGCACAACGGGGGCGGGCTGATGTGGGACTTCGGGAAGACACTCGTGAAGCAGGCGGTGGCGAACCGCTGAGGGATTTTTTGCCTCTGGGGCAAGAAAATTGCCCCAGAGGCAAGCATCGGGCTCAATGAACACATGAGCCCTGCTGAGCCGGGGGCGGTCGAAGAGCCGTCCGTCGAGCTTCCCGCCGTCGCACCACAACTGCGTGAGCTGCGCCGCCGTGCCTCCCTGACCCTGGAGGCCGCCTCCCGCGCCGCCGGGCTCTCGCCCGCCCACCTCTCCCGTCTGGAGACCGGGCAGCGCCAGCCCTCGTTGCCCATGCTGCTCGCGCTGGCCCGTATCTACGGTACGACGGTCTCCGAACTACTCGGCGAGACGGTCGCCGACCGGGACGCGATCGTGCGCGCCGCCGACATGGACCCGACCTCCGCGGGCGGCTGGACCTACTGGCAGGCGGGCGCGCCCGGTCGCGGTATGCAGGCGCTGCGCGTACACGTTCCCTACGGCTCGCAGGGCGACATCGTGCGCGTCCACCCCGGCGAGGAGTGGCTGTACGTCCTCCAGGGGCGGCTTCGGCTGCGCCTCGGGGACACCGCGCACATGCTCGCGCCGGGCGACAGCGCGCACTTCGACTCGCTCACCCCGCACCGCATCGCCGCCGCCGATCGCGGCGGTGCCGAGCTCCTGTTCGTCCACACCCTGCTGCAGAGCCCCACCGCCGCGCTGTGCCTCGGCCCGGCGACGGGGCACCCGATCTCCGGAGAGACGTCATGACCGAACCCACGAAGCCCGACACCCGGTGGTCCCTGGAGGAGAAGTTCCCGCGCGCCCTGTGGGTGCGACTGATCATCTACGTCGCCGTCGGCCACCTCTTCGCGGCCTTCATCTACCTGCTGTTCACGCTGGGCGCGCACAACCAGTAGATCCGTCTCGGGCAGTGGATCCCCTTCGGCGCCGGCTCAGTCCAGCAGACGCTCGCGCAGCCGCTCCCGCAGTTCCGGGGTGATCCGCAGCGCCCGCTCCAGGTAGGGGTCGACCCCGCCCCAGGTCTCCTCGATCGTCTCGAAGGCCGCCGTCAGGTACTCGGCGCGCGCGTCGAACAGCGGGCTCAGCAGCTCCATGACCTCGGGGGAGTACGCGGAGGCGGAGCTGCCGTTGCGATGCACCTTGTAGCGGCGGTGCTTCGCGTTCGACTCCAGGTAGTCGGCCACGATCGCGTCGCGCTCGACGCCGACGGCGAGGAGCGTCACGGCTATCGACAGGCCCGCGCGGTCCTTGCCCGCCGCACAGTGCATCAGCGCCGGAACGCTCTCCTCGGCCATCGCGTGCAGCACCTGGGAGTGCTCGGCCGTGCGCTCCTTGATGATCGTGCGGTACGAGGTGATCATGCGGTTCGCGGCCTTGCCGTCCGCGAGGATCGAGCGGAGCTGGTCGATCTCGCCGTCGCGGACCATCTTCCAGAACTCGGAGCCGTCGGCCGGGTCGGTCAGCGGAAGATTCATGTTCCGCACGCCCGGCAGCTCGACGTCCGGGCCCTCCAGCTTCTGGTCGGAGGCATTGCGGAAGTCGAAGATCGTGTGCAGGCCCAGGGAGGAGAGGAACGCGGCGTCCTCCTCGGTGGCGTGCGCCAGGTGGCCGCTGCGGAACAGCCGGCCGTGCTTCACCCGCCGGCCGTCCGTGGTGGGCAGGCCGCCCACGTCCCGGAAGTTGCGAACTCCTGCCAGCTCGGGCTCGGTCGACGGGACCTGCTGCGTCACTGGGGCTCCTCCCCTTCGGCCGTCGGCGCTGCTCGGCGTTGCCTGCCGACGGAGGTTGCGCTCTCGACGATACGACATAGGTTCCTGGGGCAATGAGTTGTCCACAGCCGTTGCCTTCAGGGCGCCGAGCCCATGATGATGTTGGGACCTGATCGCACCTGTTTGAATCTGTGGGGGACTGATGATCGAGGTCGGCACGGACGGTCGTACCTGGCTTCTTTCGGGGCCGACGAGCAGCTACGCGCTACAGCTCACCGACGTCGACGAGCTGCTGCATCTGCACTGGGGCCCACGGATCGCGCTCGTCGACGCCGAGGCGTTCGCCGCCCTGCCCGCGCCGCAGTACTGGCCCTTCGAGTCTCCGCTCGACGGGCGCGAGGAGTACCCGGTCGAGGGCGGCCCCCGCTTCGTACGCCCCGCCCTCTCCGTGCGGACGGACGAGCGGCGCGGCACCGAGTGGCGCTTCGAGGAGCACGAGGCGGACGGCGACGAGCTGCGGCTGCGCTTCTCGGACGCCGGGCTCGGCGTCACCCTGCACTACCGGATGCGCGGCGATGTCGTCGAACGCTGGGTGACCCTCGCCAACCAGGGTCCCGCCCTGGAGCTGCTGCGCGCCGACTCCGCGACCTGGACACTGCCCGAGCGCGACGGCTGGCGGCTGTCCCAGCTGCACGGGCGCTGGGCGGCCGAGTCCCGGCTCGTGCGCGCCCCCCTCACCTACGGTGAGAAGGTCATCGGCAGCCGGCGCGGACACACCGGTCACCAGCACCTGCCCTGGGTCGCCCTCGACAGCGAGGCGACCGAGGAGAGCGGCGAGGTGTACGGGTGCGCGCTCGGCTGGTCCGGCTCGTGGCGGATCGCCGTGGCCCAGCTCCCCGACGCGCGCGTGCAGATCTCCGGCGGCGCCGGGTACGACGATTCCGGGCTGCTGCGGCTGGAGCCGGGGGAGTCGTTCACCACCCCCGTTTTCGCCGGACTGCGGAGCGACGGCGGCTTCGGCGGGGCGAGCCGGGCCTGGCACGCCTACCAGCGCGCGTACGTCATCCCGGACGCGGACCAGGACCGGCCGGTGCTGTTCAACTCCTGGGAGGCCACCACCTTCGACATCTCCGAGGACCAGCAGGGGGTGCTGGCGCGGCGGGCCGCGGCGATGGGGGTCGAGCTGTTCGTGGTCGACGACGGCTGGTTCGGGACGCGGACCAGCGATCGCGCCGGGCTCGGCGACTGGACCCCCAACCCGGACCGCTTCCCGGCGGGGCTCAAGCCGCTCGGCGACTACGTGCACGGGCTCGGGATGCAGTTCGGTATCTGGGTCGAGCCGGAGATGGTCAATCCGGACAGCGAGCTGTATCGCGCCCACCCGGACTGGGTGCAGTTCCAGCCAGGGCGAACCAGGACGGAGTACCGCAATCAGCTCGTACTGAACCTCGCCCGCCCGGACGTCCAGGAGTACCTGTGGGGCCAGCTCGACGGCCTGCTCTCCAGTGCGCCGATCGACTATGTGAAGTGGGACTTCAACCGTTGCTTCACGGACGCCGGCTGGCCCGGCGAGCGCTACCCGCAGAAGCTGTGGGTCGAGCACGTGGACGCCCTGTACGCCCTTCTCGACCGGTTGCGGGCCGCGCACCCCGAGGTCGCCTTCGAGTCGTGCTCGGGCGGTGGCGGCCGCATCGACCTCGGCGTCATGGCGCGTACGGACCAGGTGTGGACCTCCGACAACACCGACCCGCTCGACCGGCTCGCCATCCAGCACGGCTTCGGTCAGATCCACCCGGCCCGGATCATGGCCGCCTGGGTCACGGACAGCCCGAACACGCAGCTCAACGGGCGGGTCAGCTCGCTGCGCTTCCGCTTTGTGAGCGCCATGGCCGGGGTGCTCGGCGTCGGCGGAGACCTGGCCGAGTGGAGCGAGGAGGAGCTCGTCGAGGCGCGGGGCTGGGTGGATCTCTACAAGGAGATCCGCCCCGTCGTCCAACGCGGCGACCTCTACCGGTTGCGGCCCCCGGAGGGCGGGCTGAGCGCGGTGCAGTACGTCCACGGCGACGAGACCGTCGTCCTCGCCTGGCTCCAGGCCCAGCGGTACGGCGAGCCGGTCGCCCCGCTGCGGCTTCGCGGGCTCGACCCGACACAAGCGTATGAGTGCCGCGAAACGGGCGAAGTGCACCGGGGTGCGGTGCTGCTGCATCACGGGGTGCGGACGGGGCTGCGCGGGGATCTCGATGCGGCAGTTATCCGGCTGCGTCGCATGTGACTGTTCTGTCCGAATTAACGGCTTCATTCCAACTGGCCCTGGAATAAAGCATCGTGGGTCGAGGTGCGTGAGCAGCGTCATATTCGTGACGATGTGTTGCGACCCCTATTTCGCAACATGCCCGAATTCCCGGGCGGGTTGAGGGGCCGGGAAGATCGTCGATCCACGGAGGGTGACCGGAATTCCGGCGTGGATCAAGAAGGGCGGACGTACAGAAAAGGCACATGGTTGTCGCCGCGCTCTCATCTCGCCTACGTTCGGCCCCAATCCGGACGGACGCCCAATCCTGCCGCCGCCCGGAACCCGCACACTCACCCGTACACGGCAGGAGCGGGGGACCCACAGGTTCCGTGCCTGTTCCGGTCTCCGGAACGGCTAGGGGTACAGCCGCGCAGCAGCACGGCCGGGCATCTCCAGCCCGCACCCGACAGCTCACCCCGCAGGCGCCGGAGAGGAACTCGTCATGCCCGCGAAGGGTAAGCACCGCCGCCCCAAGTCCCAGCGTTTCACCCGCTCGATCGCCGTGGCCGGAACCGGCGGCGCCGCGCTCGCGCTGCCTCTGATGGGGGCCACCGGCGCCCATGCCGCGACCCCGACGGCCACCGTCGCGAAGACCCCCGAGAAGGCCGCCACCGCCGCTCCCGCCGCCGCCAAGAAGGCGGCCGGGACGAAGACCTACGCGGTGAAGGCCGGCGACTACCTCTCCAAGATCGCCGACGAGCAGAACGTCAGCGGCGGCTGGAAGAAGCTCTACTCCGACAACCGCTCGGCCGTCGGCAGCGACCCGTCGCTGATCCACCCCGGTCTGAAGCTGACGATCGGCAAGAAGGCCGCGTCCGGCAGCGCCACCCGGTCGTCCGCCAAGACGACGCCTTCGTCGGCCAAGACGACGACGTCGGCCGCGGACACCGCCACGGCCACCCCGGCCGCCAACACCGCCTCCACCAGCAACAGTTCCGGCTACACCCTGCCGGTCGAGGGCGCCACCGTCGGCACCGGCTACAAGGTGGCGGGCAGCATGTGGTCCAGCGGTTACCACACCGGCGTGGACTTCGTGGTCCCGACCGGCACCACGATCAAGGCCATCGCCGCGGGCACCGTCGTCTCGGCCGGCTGGGGCGGCGCGTACGGCAACCAGGTCGTCATCCAGCACGCCGACGGCCAGTACTCCCAGTACGCCCACATGTCCGCGCTCTCCGTCTCGGCGGGCCAGACCGTGACCGAGGGCCAGCAGATCGGCCTCTCGGGCGCGACCGGCAACGTCACCGGACCGCACCTGCACTTCGAGATCCGCACCACCCCGAACTACGGCTCGGACGTGGACCCGGTCGCGTACCTGCGCTCGCACGGTGTCGCCGTCGGCTGACGCCTTCCCCCCCTGCCGCCCCCCAAGGCGGACCATGTGCCTCCAGGGCACGACTCCCTGCCCCCCAAGGCAGACCACGTGCCCTCCAGGGCACGCCTCCCTGCTCCCCACGGCAGGACTCCCTGCTCCCCAAGGCAGGACAGCAGCCAAAGGCCGGACCCCACGATCCCCGGGGTCCGGCCTTTGGTCTTTCGTGAGCGATTCATGATCGGCACATTGCGGTCCTGTGGCATGCCTGCACGAGGTATCGACAGGCGTGCGACAGTGGCCCCACAGTGATCTCCGCAAGCGCTTTCTATGCCTTCGGAGGTCCCTGTGCCCGGCGTCGACCGACGCACCGTCATCAAGGGCGCCGCAGCCGCGGCCGCCACCACCCCGTTCTCCTGGGCGCTCTCCCGCGGTGCCGCCGCCGCGCCGTCAGCCGGGGGCGACACCGAGTTGCACTGGCTGGAGGGCACGGCGCCCGCCACCCACGCGGGCACCGTCTGGGGTGTGCCCTGGTCCCGTGGCACCCACCAGCCCGACCAGACGTTCCGGCTGGCCACCGCCTCCGGCGACGAGGTGCCCGTGCAGAGCTGGGTCACCGGCCACTGGCCCGACGGCTCGGTGAAGTGGACGGCGCACGCCATCGCGCCGGGCGCGCCCAAGGCCGAGACGTACAAACTCTCCGCGGGTACCCCGGCGGCTCCCTCGCAGCAGCTGAGAGTCACCCGCTCCGGCGGCCGGATCGAGGTGTCGACCGGTGTCATCACGGTGGCCTTCGGCGCGAAGGGCTCCGACACCGTCGTACGCAGTGTCCGACGTGGCGCGGCCGAGATCGCCCGGGACGGACGGCTGGTCGCCCTGCGCCAGGGTTCGCTGCGTGACGGCGTCGCGACGGAGGACTTCACGGGCCGGATCGAGAAGACCGAGGTCGAGCAGGACGGGCCGGTCCGCGCCGTCATCCGGGTCGAGGGCAGGCACCGGCGCGGCGGCCGGGGCTGGCTGCCCTTCGTGCTGCGTTTCTCCTTCCACGCCGGTGCCGAGTCCTTCCGGCTGGTGCACTCCTTCGTCTGGGACGGCGAGCAGGAGCCGGGCAAGGCGGACGGCGACTTCCTGCGAGGCCTCGGTGTCCGCTTCTCCGTGCCGCTGAACGATCAGCCGTACGACCGCCACATCCGCCTCGCCGACTCCGGCGGGGGTCTCTTCAGCGAGGCGGTCCAGGGCGTCACGGGACTGCGCAGGGATCCCGGCGAGGCGGTGCGCACCGCGCAGATCGCCGGCGAGAAGCTGCCCGACACCTCGACCTGGGACACCCGCGTGTCGAGCCGCCTCGCGTACATCCCGCGGTGGGGCGACTTCACGCTCACCCAGCCGACGGCCGACGGCTATGTGATCCGCAAGCGCACCAAGGACGGACACGGCTGGATCCAGGCCGCGGCAGGACGGCGGGCCGGTGGCTTCGGCCATGTCGGCGGCCCGAGCGGCGGACTCTCCTTCGGGCTGCGGGACTTCTGGCAACGGCACCCCACGCAGCTCGACATCAGGGGCGCCGCCACGGACACGGCCGAGGTCACCCTCTGGCTCTACTCGCCCGAGGCGCAACCGCTCGACCTGCGCTTCTACCACGACGGCCTCGGCCAGGACACGTACGAGAAGCAGGCCGAGGGCCTGGAGATCACGTACGAGGACTACGAGCCGGGCTTCGGGACCCCGTACGGGATCGCCCGGACCAGTGAACTGACCTTCTGGGCCCACGAGTCGACCCCGAGCGCGGCGGATCTCGCGGCGCAGGCCGTTGCCGTCGCCACCCCGCCGCTGCTCACCGCCACCCCCGAACGCCTGCACTCCGCCGGGATCTTCGGCGACTGGGCGCCGGTCGACCGCTCGAACGCGGCCCGCGAGGTCATCGAGGACCACCTCGACGACCTCTTCGCCTACTACCGCGACCAGCGGGAGGACCGCCGCTGGTACGGCTTCCTCGACTACGGCGACGTGCAGCACACCTACGACAACGACCGGCACGTCTGGCGCTACGACGTCGGCGGCTTCGCTTGGGACAACTCCGAGCTGGGCACCGACCTGTGGCTCTGGTACCACTTCCTGCGCACCGGCTCCGCCGAGGTGTTCCGCTTCGCGGAGGCCATGACGCGGCACACCGGTGAGGTCGACGTGTACCACCTGGGGAAGTGGGCCGGGCTCGGCACCCGGCACGGGGTGCAGCACTACGCGGACAGTGCCAAGCAGGTCCGTATCTCCACGGCCGCCAACCGCCGCTTCTACTACTTCCTCACGGGCGACGAGCGCACCGGCGACCTGCTGCGCGAACTCGTCGACGTGGAGCTGACGTTCCTGGCGGTCGACCCGCAGCGCAAGGTCCGTGCCGACGGCTACACACCCGGCGACCGGCACGCCCTGTCCGTCGGATTCGGCACCGACTGGGGCGGGTTGTCGGCGGCCTGGCTCACCGAGTGGGAGCGACGCGGCCCGCACGCGGACAAGGCCCGTACGAAACTGGTGAACTCCCTGCGGACGATCGCCGCCCAGCCGGGCGGCTTCTTCACCGGCGCCGGTCTTCTCGACGCAAGCACCGGTAAGTTCGCGGTCACGACGGACAAGGCGGTGAATGTCTCGCATCTGTCCGCCGTCTTCGGACTCGTCGAGACCAACAGCGAGATCGTCTCCCTGCTCGGCGACGACGAGCCCGAATTCGCCGCCGCCTGGCTGGACTACGCGCAGTACTACAACGCCACGAACGCCGAGAAGACCGCGCTGACCGGCTCGACCTGGAAGTCCGCGCTGCCCGCCGCGCACTCCCGGATCACGGCTTACGCGGCGCGGCGCAAGGACGATCCGACGCTGGCCAAGCGCGCGTGGAACGAGTTCTACACCGGCACCGACACGTACTTCCCGTCCAACGACTGGTCGCGCGTGACCATCAAGACCCCGGCCGTGCTCCGTACCACCGAGGAGATTCCCTGGATCTCCACCAACTCCTCGGCGCAGTGGGCCCTCGCGGCGATCCAGAACCTGGCGCTCATCGGCGATCGGATCCCGTCATGAGACGTACGTTCCTGATCGGGGCGGTGACGGCCGGTGTGCTGTGCGCGCTGACTCCTCCGGTGTCCGCATCGCCCGTCTCTGTGTCCGGCACCTCGAACGTCGTACGCCCCGATGACCGGCGTCTTGCCTACGAAGGGCACTGGGGGAGGACGGCGACGTCCGCGACCACCGTCAACTCCGGCTCGCGGCTCCGCTTACGCTTCACCGGCGGTACCCTGCACGCCCTCTTCGACGTCTCGTCGATCACCGTGCCGGCGCAGATCTACGTGTCGGTGGACGGTGGGCCGAAGCGGCTGTACGCCGTCGACCGGGACGACCTCGACATCGCCCTGACGGGCCGGGGGACGCATACCGCCGAGATCTCCGTGAAGGACGTCTTCTCGCGGGCCGACCGCTGGACTCCGCCTCTGGAGACGGGAGTCGTCCTCACCGGGTTACGGCTGGACGAGGGCGCGCGCCTGCTTCCCCAACACCCGCTGCCAGGGACCAGGTTGGCCTTTCTACGGCGACTCCATCACCCAAGGCGTCATGGCGCTGTGCGAGGTGAACACCTCCGACTGCGCCGACGGCACGGCCGCCTATCCGACCCTGGTCGCCGACGACCTGCACGGCTCCCTCACCCAGGTCGGCTTCGGCAGACAGGGCGTCCTCCAGACCGGCAACGGGGGAGTCCCGGCCGCCGGGGACGCGTACGCCTGGAACTACGCGGATTCCAGGGCGGATTCGGACCGCCGCGCCGATGTGATCGTCGTGAACCAGGGAACGAACGACGCGGCGTACGGCACGGAGGAGTTCCGGGCCGCCTACCGGGCGTACCTGGACCGGCTGCGGTCGGCCGCCCCGCACGCCCGCGTGCTCGCGCTGCGCCCCTTCAACGGCGCGCACGCCGACGACATCGCCGCCGTCGTCAGTGAACTCGCCAACCCGCACGTCGAGTTCGTCGACACCACCGGCTGGATCTCCCCGGATGACGGGGACTTCAACGGGACCGTCCACCCGAATGCCCAGGGCCATCGCAAGGTGGCCGACCGGCTCGCTTCACTGATCAAGAGCAAGGAGCACTGACATCGTGAGACCTCGAAGACTCGGAGCGATCGCCGCCGCCACGCTGTTGGCCGGCCTCGTCGCCACCCCGTCTCAGGGCGCCGAAGCCTCCACGCGCCGCGTCGTGGAGAACCTCGACCGCGGCCTGGTCGCCGTCCCCTCCGGCCAAGGCACCTTCCTGAGCTGGCGGTTGCTCGGCACGGAGTACGCACGCTACGGGAACGCCATCGCGTTCAACGTCTACAAGGGCGGCCGACGGCTCAACCGCGAACCGGTCACCAAGTCGACCACCTACCAGGACAACAGCCCCGGCACGGGCACGTACACCGTGCGCGCCGTCGTCAACGGTCATGAGCAGAAGCCGAGTTCGGCGGCGCTCGACTTCGCCGAGGGGTACGCGGAAATCCCGCTCGCCACCGCCGACGGCTACACCGTGCAGCACGCCTGGCCCGGGGACCTCGACGGGGACGGGCGGTACGAGCTCGTCGTCAGCCGCCTCGCCACCGACCGGACCGAGCCCGACCTCCTGGAGGCGTACACGCTCACCGGCGAACGCCTGTGGCGCGTCGACCTCGGCCCCGGCTCGTACACCCAGGTGTCCGGGAACGGCGCCAACGACCCTGCGCCCGCCGCGATCAGCGGCTCGACGGCGATCGGCGGCTATCGCAACGACGACAACGTCACCGTCTACGACCTCGACAGCGACGGGAAGGCCGAGGTGCTGGTGCACACGGCCGACGGGACCACCTTCGCGGACGGCTCGAAGGTGACGGCCGACTCGCCCGCGAACCAGTTCATCTCGGTGATCGACGGCGAGAGGGGCACCGAGCGCACCCGGCAGCCCGTGCCCGACGACTTCGTGGCCGACGGCCCCTCCGGCGGCCACTTCGGGATCGCGTACCTCGACGGCGAACACCCCAGCCTGGTCACGAAGTTGGTCACGCGAGTGGGCGCCAGGCGTGGTTCCTTCCGGATCCTCTTCCAGACCTGGGACTTCGACGGGACCGATCTGACCCGGCGTTGGAAGTACGTCGTCCCGTCCGGCAGCGGCGCCACCAGCTTCCACCAGATCCGGACCGTCGACGTCGACCAGGACGGCAAGGACGAGATCGCCGATGGCAACTACGTCGTCAACAGCGACGGCACGCTGCGGTACGTGGTCGACGGCGCCGGACACGGCGACCGCTTCGACATCGCCGACCTGGACCCCGACCGGCCGGGCCTGGAGGGCTTCGCGATCCAGCAGTCCGAACTGGGCGTCGTATCGAAGTTCCCCTGGTACTACTACGACGCCGACACCGGTGAGCGCCTGGTGACCGGCGAACACCCGGCGAACCCGACCAGCGACGCCGACCTCGACGTCGGCCGGGGCAGCGCCGCCGACATCGACCCGTCCCACCCCGGCTACGAGTACTGGACCTCCACGGCCGACGTCACCCGGCCCGGCGCCGGCGTCTTCAACGTCCAGGACGGCAAGGTCTCCGCGACCACCCCCAGCGTCAACTTCCGCATCTGGTGGGACGGCGACAAGGGCGCCGAACTCCTCGACTCCACGCACGTCGACAAGTGGGACCCGAAGACCGAGACCAGCGCCAGGCTCTTCGACCCGGACGGCGTCGTCTCCGGCGCCCGCAACGCGACCCCGTTCTACGGCGACCTGCTCGGCGACTGGCGCGAGGAGATCCTCGCCGAGACCGGCGACCACACCGCGCTGCGCCTCTACACCACCACCGAACCGACGAAGACCCGCATCTACACGCTCGCCCAGAACCCCGAGTACCGCCTCGGCTGGACCGTGCGCGGCTATCTCCAGTCGACGTACACGGACTACTACCTGGGCGCCGGGACCCGGCGGGTGCCGAAGCCCGCGATCACCACCACCTCGACGATCACCACGACTGAAGGAGACGCCTCGCATGACGACCACTCGTAGAGCCTTCGGCGCACTCGCCGCCGGTGCCGCCCTGGCCGCGCTCGTCCCGGCCCAGGACGCGAGCGCCTCGCCCCGGCACCGTCACGGACGGCTGCTCGCCGCCGACGATTTCCGGCACGGACTCGGACAGTGGGCCACCGAACTCCAGGACGGCGGCACGGTCACCGCCTCGCGCGGCGTCCTGGAAATCGACGTACCCAGCGGCGCGACGGTCTGGTTCAAGCGGAAGCTCGAAGGGCCGTACGCCATCGAGTACACCGCCACACCCGTCTCCGAGGGCGGCGTCAACGACCGGGTCTCCGACCTGAACAACTTCTGGAACGCCGTCGACGTACGCTCCCCGGACGACCTCTTCGCCACACCCCGGGCCGGTGCCCTCGCGGAGTACGACTATCTCAAGACTTACTACGTGGGATACGGCGCCAACACCAACACCACGACACGGCTGCGCCGGTACGTCGGCGAGGCGGGCGTCCGGCCGCTGATCTACGACTACACGCAACCGCTGCTCACGGCGAACGAGCCGAACCGCGTGCGGATCGTCTCGGACGGCTCCCTCGTGCAATGGTGGAACAACGGGCGACTGGTCTTCGACTACACCGACCCGGAGCCTTACACGAGTGGGCACTTCGCGTTTCGGACCGTGTGGAGCCACTTCCGGATTACCGACTTCCGTGTGTGGCGGCTGTCTCAACGCCCCTGATCAGAGGCTTATTCCGAGTTTGGACAACACTTGACGAGTGGTTTATCTCACCATCCGTCAACCCTTCCTTACGGTCGCGTAGCTCACATCGAAAGGTGAATCATGGGCCGATGTGGCAGACGATTCGAAGAGTGACATCAGATCAGTGATCGGGTCGTACGTGGCGGTGGGGGACAGCTTCACCGAAGGCGTCGGCGACCCCGGCCCTGACGGGGCATTTGTCGGTTGGGCCGACCGGTTCGCGGTACTTCTCGCGGACCGGCGGCCCGAAGGCGACTTCAATTACACCAATCTCGCCGTGCGCGGCAAACTGCTCGACCAGATCGTCGAGGACCAGCTCCAGCGGGCGAAGGAACTCGCCCCGGATCTGGTCTCGTTCTGTGCGGGCGGCAATGACATCATCCGGCCCGGCACCGACCCCGACGAGGTCGCGGAGCGCTTCGAGCGCGCGATCGCCGACCTCACCGCCGCCGTCGGCACCGTCCTGGTGACCACCGGCTTCGACACCCGTGGCGTCCCCGTGCTCAAGCATCTGCGCGGCAAGATCGCCACGTACAACGGACATGTGCGGGCCATAGCGGACCGGTACGGCTGTCCCGTCCTCGACCTGTGGTCGCTCAAGACGATCCAGGACCGCCGTGCCTGGGACGGCGACCGCCTGCACCTCTCACCCGAGGGCCACACCAGGGTCGCGCTCCGCGCCGGCCAGGTCCTCGGCCTCGAAGTGCCCGCCGACCCGGACCAGCCCTGGCCGCCGCTGCCTCCGCGCGGCACGCTCGAAATGCGGCGCGACAACATCCACTGGGCGCGCGAGTACCTGGTTCCGTGGATCGGGCGGAGGTTGCGCGGGGAGTCGTCGGGGGACCACGTGGCGGCCAAGGGGGCTCTTTCGCCCGACGACATCAAGATGCGGATCGAATCGGTGGCCTGAGCGGCAGAAGCGGCGCCGGGACGGGCCGCCGGTGGCTCGACCGGTGAGGTGACAGCGCGGGAGTGGCGCGGGGCGGGGCGCGGTCGGCGGTGCTGGGATGACCGCGAACCGCCCCGACGTCCCGAGGGGCGGCGCCCGAAGGAAACTCCGCATGCCCGCCCTCCGCGCGTCCACCGCACTCGCCGTGACCCTCCTCGCCCTCACCCTTCCGCAGACCGCGACGGCACCCGCGTTCGCGCTGGCCAGCCGCCCCGGGCTGAGCGCCGAGCCCACCCCCTCGACGGTCACCGTCACCGGCCAGGGCAGCGCCACCGCCGCGCCGGACATCGCCGTCATCGGCGCGGGTGTCGACGTCATCGCCAAGACGTCGAAGGAGGCGCTCGCCGCGCAGAGCGTCGCGTCGAACGCCCTGCTCGACGCCGTACGCGCCCAAGGCATCGAAGAGCGGGACATCCGTACCGAGAGCATCTCGCTGTCCCCGGTCTACGAGGACCAGAACGGCGTCTCCCAGCTGACGGGCTACGAGGCCGCGCAGTCGTTCTCGGTGAAGGTCCGTGCCATCGGTACGACGGGTGCGGTCCTCCAGGCCATCACCGACGCGACCGGAGACGCGGGCCGCATTCACTCCGTCGCCTTCGACATCGCCGACCCGGCCCCGCTGCACTCCCGCGCCCGCGAGGCCGCGCACGACGACGCCCATACGAAGGCCCTGGACTACGCCCGCCTCAGCGGACGGCGCCTCGGCCGGCTCGTCTCCCTCACCGAGAGCGGCAGCGGCGACCTCCGTCCCGTGCCCATCGCGGCGGCCGCCTTCGACCAGGGTGGGGCGGGCGTACCGGTGGCTCCCGGGGAGATCCGGGACACGATCACGGTGACAGCGGTGTACGAGCTGGACTGAGGGGGACGGACGGTGGTGAAGGGGCGCGGGGCTGTGACGTCACGCGGCTCCGCCGCGTGGGCGCGACCAGCCACGACGCACCCGCACCTGGCGCACCGGACTGCCGGCGGTGCGCTTGGGCGCGCCTCAGCGCACCGCCGCCACCAACGCCTGCCGCTCAAGTCCCAGTTCGCGAGCGAGCGCCTCGTCCACCCACTCATGGGTCCGTGCCCGTGACACCGCGCCCGCGTACGCCGTCATCTGGACGGCCAGTCCGTCCAGCAGCGCGGTGAGCCGCAGGGCCGCACCCGTGGGATCCGGGCAGTGGAACTCGCCCGCGGCCACACCCTCCGCGATGACCTCGATGATCGCGGCCTTCCACTGCCGGTCGAGATCACAGGTGACCTCCCGCAGCGCGGGCTCGCGCAGCGCCGCCGCCCAGCCCTCGATCCACAGCCGCCAGCCCTTGGCCTGCCCGGTCGGCGCGTACCAGCGCACGGCCGCCCGCAGCCGCCGCAGCGCCGTCGTACGACGGCCGAGCAGCTTACGCAGATGGGCGAGGTCGTCCTCGGCCGCGTAGGTGAACGCGGCGGCCACCAGCTTCTCCTTCGTCGAGAAGTGGTACAGCACCAGCGCGTTGCTCACCCCGAGCGAGGAGGCCACGTCGGCGATCCGCACCGCCGCCACACCCCGCGCCTCGATCTGCTCGACGGCAGCCCGCAGCAAGTCCTCACGCCGCTCCGCCACGCTCAACCGCACTCTCGCCACGCGGCAACCCTATCCTCCGCCGGGGACAGCGCCGGAGGAGGCCGCTCCCTCCGGTCTCTCCGGCTGGACGGCACCGCGGCGCCCCGCGCGCGGATCAGTCCACGAACTGGTAGTCGACCTTGATGCGACCGTCCTCGCCGACGACGAGGAACTCCAGGCCACCGCCCGTCGGTTGTCCCTCCCCGGTGTGGAAGGACTCCCAGCGGAACGTGATCACGTCACGCAGTTGCCGGGCGGCCTCCTGGATCCTGAAGACATACGTCCCCGGGGCGACGAACTCCTCGTAGGCGCGCGTCACGCGTGCGTGCAGCTCGTCGTGGCCGCGGGCCTCCAGCGCGGCGGTGGCGAAGCCGAGGCCCACCGCCCGCTCGTGCATCTCCTGGGGCGGCCGCAGGATGTGCAGACCGTCGTCCGCCCACAGTTCGTGGACGGTCTTGCGGCGGATCTCGGGGTCGGGCTCGTTCCACACGCCTATGTAGCGCTCGATCAGGTCCTGTGCGTCGATGGCGGACATGGTGCTCCTTGTGCGGGTCGGTACGCGAGGTCTGACGTCACCTCGGGATGCGGTTTCCGACGTCAGCTCGGTGTGCGGTTTCTGACATCACCGACTCTGCTGCCGCACGGCCCGCGCCTCAATTCCCCGCAGGGAATGGCCGCCCTGTGCCAGGACTCCGTGGGCGGAGGTACCCACCACGGCCACCGAGCGCGGGTCGAAGCGGGCGGTCAGGCCCGCCCGTGGCGGCCCGTCCGTCATCTGTACCACCCGAACCGCTCCGCGATCACCGGCAGCCGGTCGGTGACGATGGCGTGTGCGGCGGCCCGCGCGGTCGTCCCGTCGGCCTCCGCGCGGGCCAGCATCTGGTCGATCAGGGCGCGCATGGAGCGCCGCGTGTACGCGAACGCCTCGTCCGCGTCGGCGCCGATGTCGCCGAACAGCGTCCACCACCACCAGGCGTTCGTCCCGGAGTTGACGACCACGTCCGGCAGGACGGTGACCCCGCGCGCGGCGAGCAGCTCCTCCGCCTCCGCCAGGACGGGCATGTTGGCCGCCTCGACGATCCAGCGGGCGCTGATCCGCCGCTGGTTCACGGCGTCGATCGCGTACGAGACCGCCGCGGGCACCAGCACCTCCGCATCGACGGACAGCCAGGCGTCGCCGGGGAGTTCACGGTCCGTGGGGCGCAGCGCCGTGCGGTCGACCGTCCCGTACGCGTCACGCGCCGCGAGCAGCGCCTCGACGTCGAGGCCCTCGGGGTTCGCGATCGTGCCCTTGACGTCGGCGACGGCCACGATGTCGAGCCCCGCGCGCGCGAGGAAGCGGGCCGTGGCCCCGCCCATGGTGCCCAGGCCCTGCACGGCGACGCGCGTCCCCGCGTAGGCCACCCCGGCGCGGTCCAGGGCCGCGAGCACCGACTCGGCGACACCGCAGCCGCCGACCAGCTCGTCGAGGCCGATACCGTCCACCTCGACCGCGAAGGCGTCCGCGAGCCGCTGCCGGGCCGTCGCCTCGTCGTCGAGCAGCGGGTACACGGCCTGGATGGACGACACGAGCCCCGCCTCCTCGGCGGCCCGGTCGACCAGGTCCTGGGTGAGGCCGAGGTCCTCGCCGGTGGTCCAGAAGTTCTCGATGTGCGGGCGCATGGCGCGCAGATAGCGCACCAGAAGGCCGTACGCCGCCGGGTCCTGGGGATCGCAGTCGATGCCGCCCTTGGCGCCGCCCAGCGGGATGTAACGGCCCTCGGGGTTGTAGTGCAGGGCCTCCTTCATGGTCATACCGCGGGCGAGCCCGGCGACCTCCTCCAGCGTGCAGCCGGGACGCATCCGCAGACCGCCGCTGGAGACACCTCGCACCAGCCGGTCGACGACGAGGAAGCCCTGGCGGCCGGTGACATGGTCCGTCCAGGTGAGCGTCATCAGGGGGGCGGTCATCGGGTCTCCTCGGGGATGGCGATCAGGGTGGGGCCGGGGGTACGTGGGGTGTCGCCCCGGGCGGTCATCTCGTCGCGGTTCTCGCCGTAGCCGCCGTTGTCGAACACCAAGACGGGCGGCGCGTAGCCGAGCGTGCCGAAGCCGGTCGGCTGAAGATAGCGGCCCGCGGCACCGAGCGGGAGGTACGGGATCCAGCGCGCGTCGGGTTCGGCGGTCCCGGCATCACGGGCGGCCCGCAAGGCGCGCGCCCGCGAAGTCGTCCTTGTCGGCGTCCACACGGGTCACCCGAGCAGTTACTGAATCGTTGGTCAGTATCGGAACTGGCACGGGGTCCTGTCAACGTACTGAATGGATCATCAGTAGAGGGCGGCTGGGGCGGCGCGGGCCAGGTCCGTCGGACGCACCCTCCGAGAGGGATCGGTGAGGGAGCGGAGCGGGTCCGCCCGGCGACTTCAGGTTGTACTCGCTTCCGTCACCGGTGAGCACACCTGCGCCCGGGGTGCTCGAGTACGGTTCCCTGGCGCGGAAGAAGTGCGGGCGCGGTGGGGTTGAGGAGAGACAGACCCAGGGCCACGGACATCGTGCTGTGACAGGGGCGACCCGGCGCTGTCAGAGGCGACGACCATAATGAAAGCCTGACCGACTCCATATGGAGGTATCCGTGACCGGTTTCCGTACCTTGAGCTCCGGGCTCCGCTCGCTGCGGCCCGCCGCCTTCGGCGCGGATCCGGGCGGTGAGCGATGGGAGCGCATCCGCAGGTCGCCGAACTTCGCGGACGGTGTCTTCCAGAATCCGGAGAGTGCCCGGACCCGCCCCGACGGTTCCATGGTCGAGTTCGCGAAGGTCTACTTCCGCAGCGAGGAGCGCGCCCACCGCGCCCCGACCGGGACGGTGCCAGTGCACGCGACGACGCTCGCCGACCTGGCCAGGCCCGCGGCGAGCGGCCTGCGGATCACCTGGATGGGGCACTCCAGCGTCCTCGCGGAGATCGACGGGCACCGCGTGCTCTTCGACCCGGTCTGGGGCGAGCGCTGCTCCCCGTTCAACTTCGCCGGGCCCAAGCGGCTGCATCCGGTGCCCCTGCCGCTGGAAGCGCTCGGTCCGGTCGACGTCGTCGTCATCTCGCACGACCACTACGACCATCTCGACCTGCCCAGCATCAAGGCCCTGGCCGACACGGACACGGTGTTCGCGGTGCCGCTCGGCGTCGGCGCACACCTCGAGCACTGGGGTGTGTCGGCGGACCGCCTGCGCGAGCTGGACTGGAACGAGACGACGAAGATCGGCGGAATCTCCCTGACCGCCACACCTGCGCGTCACTTCTGCGGCCGCGGTCTGCGCAACACGCAGCACACGCTGTGGGCCTCCTGGGCCGTCGCGGGCGACGAGCACCGGATCTACCACAGCGGCGACACCGGCTATTTCCAGGGCTTCAAGGACATCGGCGCCGAGCACGGCCCGTTCGACGCCACGATGATCCAGATCGGCGCGTACAGCGAGTTCTGGCCCGACATCCACATGACGCCCGAGGAGGGCATGCGCGCGCACCTGGACCTCCAGAGCGGGCGGCCCTCCGGAGTGATGCTGCCGATCCACTGGGCGACGTTCAACCTGGCGACGCACCCCTGGGCGGAGCCCGGCGAGGGCACGATGGCCGCCGCGCAAGCGGTCGGCGCGCGCGTCGCACTGCCGCGCCCCGGCGAGCCCTTCGAACCCACGGCCGAGACCATCCCGTCCGACCCCTGGTGGCGCGGCGTGGCCCTCCCGCCGGCGGGCGGATGGCCGGCCGTCGAGAAGGCCGTCGCCGCCACACCGGGTGACGTCGCCGCCGACGCGACGGAGGACACCGGGGAGCCGGAGACGGTGCCCGCGGGCTGAATTTCCTGAATTTCCGATGGACGGCGAGGGCCGGGGAGCGAACTGCTCCCCGGCCCTCGCCGTCTGTTTATGACCACTCCTGACCAGCTCCGATCGGATCGACGCCCCGCTGGAACGTGTGTCCGATGGAGTTATCGGTCTGTCGTACGAGGCCTCATACCAGAGCGGGACGCTGGCCGTGGGACTTTGTCAACTGCCCACCGCACATGATGCGTTGCCGACTACTGTGAGTTGCCGTCGGGCGACGCAGGGCCGATTTTTTCGGCACTCGCGACCGACACCGCGATGGCGCACGCCCGAGTCGCGCAGACCGCGGGAGCCCCCGCGCTTCCGACGCCACAGTACGAGGACACCGATGTCTCACCTTCGCGCACCGGCCGCACGCGCAGACCGCCGTGAGGGCGGACGGCATGGGCGACCGGTCGCCCATGCCGCCCCCTCGCTGCCCGAGACCCACCTGCGGCCCCAGCTGCTGCGTCTGGCGGTCCTGCCACCGATCGCGGTGGCCCTCAGCGCGTGCGCGGCCGTACTGTTCACCGTCCGCTCCACCGGCGCCCGGCCCGGCCTCGTCCTGTGGGCCGTACTCGCGGGAGCCGTCGGCGTGGCCCTGGCCGGCATCCTGATCGCCGCCGTGGCCGCCGACCGCGCCGCCAAGTCCGTACGGGACCGCATCGGCGCCCTGCGTCGCACCAGCGCGCGGACGGAGGACGACCTGCGCGTACTCGTCGAGGGACTGCGCCGGGGCGAGACCCCGCCCGTGCGCAAGGCCCGTCGCCAACCCCCGGCGGACGCCGACGACTTCGAGCTGCTCGCCGCCGATCTCTCGCGGGCTCACGACGGTGCCGTCGTGGCCGTCGTGCAGGCCTCGCAGCTCTCCAGCCAGGCGGGCAGCGAACAGAAGGTCGAGGTCTTCGTCAACCTGGCCCGCCGCCTGCAGTCCCTCGTGCACCGCGAGATCTCCATCCTGGACGAGCTGGAGAACGAGATCGAGGACCCGGACCTGCTCAAGGGCCTGTTCCACGTCGACCACCTCGCCACCCGCATCCGCCGCCACGCCGAGAACCTCGCCGTCCTCGGCGGCGCCGTCTCACGCCGTCAGTGGAGCAACCCCGTCTCCATGACCGAGGTGCTGCGCTCCGCGATCGCCGAGGTCGAGCAGTACTCGCGGGTCAAGCTGGTGCCCCCGATCGACGGCACCCTGCGCGGGCACGCGGTCGCCGACGTCATCCACCTGCTGGCCGAACTCGTCGAGAACGCCACGGTGTTCTCGGCCCCGCACACCCAAGTGCTGCTCCGCGTCAACCTGGTCACCTCCGGACTCGCCGTCGAGGTGGAGGACCGGGGCCTCGGCATGCCGCTCGGCGAGCAGAACAAGATGAACGCCCTGCTCGCCGACCCCGACCAGGTCAATGTCGCCAGCCTGCTGCAGGACGGGCGCATCGGCCTGTTCGTGGTCTCGCAGCTCGCCCGGCGCCACGGCATCCACGTCCGGCTGCAGACCAACATCTACGGCGGTGTCCAGGCGGTACTCGTCGTGCCGCAGGCGTTGCTGGGTACCACGCCGGGCGCCCCCGGGGACGTCACGCAGGGGCAGCCGCAGGAGGCGCCCGGGGGAGGGCGCCCGCCCGCGAGACCGCAGGTCACGCAGCCGGTGCCGGCGCCCGCGTCGCCCGGCGGCCGCGCGGTGTCCCCCATGCCGCGGCAGTCCCGGCGGGAGCAGGCACCACCGCCCGCCGTACCGGGTACGCCGCTCGCACCGGTCGTGGGCAGCAGCGGTCCCGCGCCGCTCCCCGTGCGAGGTACCCACATGGAACGGCCCAACCCGGCGGAGGCCCTGCCCGGCATCCGCCCCGAAGACCGGCGCACCGCGGCGGAGAACGCGGCCGTGCCGCCCACGCCGCGCGGCGGCGCCGTCCGCGGCACCATGGGCAAGCCCCAACTGCCCAGGCGACGTGCCCAGGAGCACATCGCACCCCAACTGCGCGACGGACCCGCACCCCGCCAGGAGACGGAGTACGTCGCCGGCCACGACCCGGGCCTGATGGCGGCGTTCCAGCGGGGGATCGGTCTCGCGGAGGCGGCTCACGCGGAGACGGAGCGCATGCGGGCATCGTCCGTGCAGTCGTCGTCCAAGAGCCGGGCGCACTTGGACCTGGTGCACACGGATCCGCTGCCGCCTCTGGAGGTGGTCCGGGTGGACGTGCCGCCGGTGGGCGCGGCCCACCTGGATGGTGCGCACATGGACCACGCCCACGTGACGCGCGCGCACATGGACAACTCCCACATGGACGACGCCAACATGGAGCGACCGCACCTGGATGTGCTGCACATGGATGGCGTGGCCCAGGTGGACGGGGCGTCCTCCGCCGCCGACACCCCCAACGTCGGTGCCCCCAGGGACGTACCGCTGATGGACGCGACGCCCGCGCCCACGGCGCAGATAGCCGAAGCGCACACGGCGCACGCGTCGGCGCCGCACGACGCGCAGGGGACGCGGGACACCGCGCCCGCGCCCGGACATGACCTCACTGCCCGGCACGACGGGAGCACACCGGCCGGATGACGACGCCCCTCACTACCCCCACACCCACCCCCTCCGCTCCCGCAGACCTTCGTACCCCAAGGAGTCGATCCACCATGGCGAGCGATGCGCCGACCGGCCATGTATCCGATCTCGACTGGCTGATGAGCGGTCTCGTACAGCGCGTACCCCACACCACCAGCGCGGTACTGCTGTCCTGCGACGGGCTCGTGAAGTCGGTCCACGGCCTCGACCCGGACAGCGCCGACCACATGGCGGCGCTGGCCTCCGGCCTCTACTCCCTCGGCCGCAGCGCGGGCGTCCGCTTCGGGGACGGCGGCGACGTGCGGCAGGTCGTCGTCGAACTCGACTCGACCCTGCTGTTCGTCTCCACCGCGGGCTCCGGCACCTGTCTCGCCGTGCTCGCCGGACGCGAGGCGGACGCGGCGGTACTCGGCTACGAGATGGCGATGCTCGTCAAGAGCGTCCGGCCGTATCTGATGACCGCGCCCCGGCAGCCCGCCGTCGGACCCTCGGCGATGAGGCCTTGAGCGTGGCCGCGGCCGGCGACGGGCCCTGGCTCGACGACGCGGCCGGACGGCTGGTGCGCCCTTACACGGTCAGCAACGGCCGGACCCGGCCCACGACCGCGCTCGACCTCCTGTCCCAGGTCATGGCCACCGGAGCCACCCCCCTCGGCTACCTCGGCCCCGAGCACAGCCAAGCACTCGAACTGTGCCGGATGCCCGTCTCGGTCGCGGAGATCGCCGCCCATCTGAAGCTCCCGGCGGTGGTCACCAAGGTCCTGCTGTCCGACCTCGTCGACTGCGGGGCGCTCACCACGAAGCCCCCGTCCTTCCACCACAACCCCACTGACCGGTCTCTTCTGGAGGCAGTGCTCGATGGACTACGACGACAGCTCTGATCCCTTCCCCACCGCATTGAAGATCTTGGTGGCGGGAGGGTTCGGAGTCGGCAAGACAACCTTCGTCGGCGCGGTGAGCGAGATCGCGCCGCTCAGCACGGAGGAGCTGCTCACCACGGTCAGCGCAGCGACCGACAGTCTCGACGGCATCGAGAACAAGGTCGAGACCACCGTGGCGATGGACTTCGGCCGCATCACCCTCGATCCGGAACACGTTCTCTATCTGTTCGGCACACCCGGACAGGAGCGGTTCTGGTTCATGTGGGACGAGCTCTCCGAAGGCGCGTTGGGCGCGGTGATCCTTGCCGACACCCGCCGCCTGGAGGACTGCTTCGCGGCCGTGGACTTCTTCGAGCAGCGTGGCCTCGGATTCATCGTCGCGATCAACGAGTTCGACGGCTCGTACCGCTACGACCCCGCGGAGGTGCGCGCGGCCATCGACCTCGACCCCCAGATCCCCGTCGTGCGCTGCGACGCCCGGATCTCCAGCTCGGGCGTGCAGACCCTGCTCACCCTGGTCCGCCACCTGCTCGCCCACGCGCCCGCACACGCCCCGAGCCACGGAGCCCACACATGACACCCACCCCGAGTCAGGGAGCCCGTACATGAGTTACGACCCGCCGCGTACGGCCGGTCGTCTGCTGCTCACCCCGGAGGACAAGGACGCCCCGGCCCGGGTACGGCGGCTGCGCCGACTGGGGCTGGGGGAGCGCACGGAACCGGCCTTCGACGCCTTCGCGGACCGGCTCGCCGAAGTCGCCGCGGTTCCCTACTCGATGGTCAACTTCATCGACGAGAACCGGCAGTTCTTCGCCGGTCTGCACACCCCGGACGCGGGCGGCCGGAGCGTCCTGCCCGCCGTCGGCACCGAGGACAACGCCGTCCCCCAGGTGGGCCGCTATATGACCCGTGACTACGGCTTCTGCCCCCATGTGGTGGTCCGCCGCAAGGCGCTGGTCCTGGAGGACGTCTGCGACTACCCGCGCTTCGCCGGGAACCCGGTCGTCGACGACTTCGGCGTCCGCTCCTACCTCGGCGCCCCGCTGATCGACCACACGGGCATCGCCCTCGGCACGGTCTGCGTCGTCGACGTCGAGCCGCGCCCCTGGGGGAAGGCAGGGCTGGAGACCATCAAGTCGCTGGCGGCGGAACTGGTCGAGCTGCTGGAACGGCGGGAGGGCGGCCTGGGGTTCTGACGAGGGGCCGGGCAGTCGGCGCCCGGCGTTGGTGTGTGTGATGCGCCCACATGGGATGTACGTATGGCATGTCCCCGTAGTCGATGGCATGTCCTCCGTAGTCGTATGTCGGTACTCGTATGTCGGTGCCCAGGAGAGGTTGACCCGGCCCTTAGGGAGGAACGCTGCGCCCGAGCCTCTTCGACACCGCGTGGAAAGGCACACCATGACCGACCTGCGTCTCGGTGCCCTCGGCTTCGGCCTGCGCGGTTCCCTCGCACGCATCGCCCACCGTCCCGGCCGGGGCTCCCGCGTGACCGTCGTCGCCGAACACGACCCGGTGCTGCGGGACTGCGCCGCCGACCGCATCCCCGGCGCCCGGACCGTCGACGACCACCACAAGGTCATCGGCGACCCCGAAGTCGACGCCGTGCTCGTCCTTACCCCGGACCACACACACGCCGACATCGCGTGCGAGGCGCTGGGCGCGGGCAAGGCCGTCTTCGTAGAGAAGCCTCTGGACATCACCATCGAGCGCTGCGACCGGTACACGGAGGACGGCCACTGGCCCCCGCACACCCAGCGCGCGCTGAACCCTGTGATCGACGTCGAGGACGTGTCGCGCGTCAACATGCGACTGGACAACGGGGTCCTGGCGGCCTACCAGCAGTGTCACTTCACCCCCGACTACTGGCGCAACTACACCGTCATCGGTGACGCGGGCCGCCTGGAGAACTTCGGGGACGGGCCCGGCGGAGTGGTGAAGGTCTGGAACAGCCGCCGCTCGGGGCAGCGGGACCGGGCCGACGCCGAGTACCGGGTGCCGGAGGCCGACGAGAACACCGCGCACGGGGGCGCCGACCCGCTGCTGATCGACGAATTCCTCCGGTTCGCGCGGGAGGGCGGGCGCACCGACACCTCCCCGGTCGCCGCGCGCATGGCGGTGGCGGCCGGATTCCGGGCCACCGAGTCGCTGCGGGACGGCGGCACCGCGCGCGAGGTGCCGCCGCTCGCACGGGATCTGGTCGCCTACTTCGAGCGGGGGCAGGTCCGCAGGGAGGCGTGAAAGAAGCCGCGGCCGCTGCTCAAAGAAACAGGCGTGAAGGAAAGCTGCGGCCGCGCTTAAGAAAACCTCGATGGACCAAGAGCACCGGCGTACGGCAGATTCCTACGGGAATTCACCCCTCTCCCCGGTACGGGCTCCTTCGGCGTGCCCTGCCCCGGGACCTCACCCACAGGAGCCGTAGCGTGAAGGCGCTGGTCAAGGAGAAGGCGGAGCCCGGGCTCTGGCTCGTGGACGTTCCGGAGCCGCAGGCCGGCCCCGGCGACGTACTGATCAAGGTTCTCAGGACCGGGATCTGCGGCACCGACCTGCACATCCGCAACTGGGACGGCTGGGCGCAGCAGGCCATCGACACGCCGCTTGTGCTCGGGCACGAGTTCGTCGGCGAGGTCGTCGAGACCGGCCGTGACGTCCCCGACATCAAGGTCGGTGACCGCGTCAGCGGCGAGGGCCACCTGGTCTGCGGCAAGTGCCGCAACTGTCTGGCCGGGCGCCGCCACCTCTGCCGCGCCACGGTCGGCCTGGGCGTCGGCCGCGACGGCGCGTTCGCCGAGTACGTGGTCCTGCCCGCCGCCAACGTGTGGGTGCACCGCGTCCCCGTCGACCTCGATGTCGCCGCGATCTTCGACCCGTTCGGCAACGCCGTGCACACGGCGCTGTCCTTCCCGCTGGTCGGCGAGGACGTCCTGATCACCGGCGCGGGCCCGATCGGCCTGATGGCCGCCGCCGTGGCCCGCCACGCGGGCGCCCGCAACGTCGTCATCACCGACGTCAGCGAGGAGCGCCTGGAGCTGGCCCGCAAGATCGGCGTGAGCCTCGCGCTGAACGTCGCGCACGGGACGATCGCCGACGGTCAGCGCGAACTGGGTCTGCGTGAGGGCTTCGACATCGGCCTGGAGATGTCTGGCCGCCCCGAGGCGATGCGCGACATGATCGCCAACATGACACACGGCGGCCGTATCGCGATGCTGGGCCTGCCCGCCCAGGAGTTCCCGGTCGACTGGTCCCGGATCGTCACCTCCATGATCACGATCAAGGGCATCTACGGCCGCGAGATGTTCGAGACCTGGTACGCCATGTCGGTCCTCCTCGAAGGCGGCCTCGACCTCGCCCCCGTCATCACCGGCCGGTACGGCTACCGCGACCACGAGGCGGCCTTCGCGGACGCGGCCGGCGGCCGCGGCGGCAAGGTCATCCTCGACTGGACTGTCTGAGACCTCCACGATCTCCACGGAACTCTCTAAGGAACTGATGATGTTCGATTCCGTACGCGACGACCTGCGCACCACCCTCGACGAGATCCGCGCCGCCGGACTGCACAAGCCCGAGCGCGTCATCGGCACCCCGCAGTCCGCGACCGTGAACGTCACCGCGGGCGGCCGCCCCGGCGAGGTCCTCAACTTCTGCGCGAACAACTACCTCGGCCTCGCCGACCACCCCGAGGTCGTCGCCGCCGCCCACGACGCGCTCGACCGCTGGGGCTACGGCATGGCGTCCGTGCGCTTCATCTGCGGTACGCAGGAGGTGCACAAGGCGCTGGAGGCGCGGCTGTCCGCGTTCCTCGGCCAGGAGGACACGATCCTCTACACCTCCTGCTTCGACGCCAACGGCGGCGTCTTCGAGACTCTTCTCGGAGCCGAGGACGCGGTCATCTCCGACGCCCTCAACCACGCCTCGATCATCGACGGCATCCGGCTGTCCAAGGCGCGCCGCTTCCGGTACGCCAACCGTGACATGGCCGATCTGGAGGCCCAGCTCAAGGAGGCCTCCGACGCCCGCCGCCGGCTGATCGTCACCGACGGCGTGTTCTCGATGGACGGCTATGTCGCGCCCCTGAAGGAGATCTGCGACCTCGCCGACCGCTACGACGCCATGGTCATGGTCGACGACTCGCACGCCGTCGGCTTCGTCGGCCCCGGCGGCCGTGGCACCCCCGAGCTGCACGGCGTGATGGACCGCGTCGACATCATCACGGGCACCCTGGGCAAGGCGCTCGGCGGCGCCTCCGGCGGTTACGTCGCCGCCCGCGCCGAGATCGTCGCCCTGCTGCGCCAGCGGTCGCGTCCGTACCTCTTCTCGAACACGCTCGCCCCGGTGATCGCGGCGGCCTCCCTGAAGGTCCTCGACCTGCTGGAGTCGGCCGACGACCTGCGCGTCCGGCTCGCCGAGAACACCGCGCTCTTCCGCTCCCGGATGACCGAGGAGGGCTTCGACATCCTCGCCGGTGACCATGCGATCGCCCCCGTCATGATCGGCGACGCGTCCGTCGCCGGGCGCATGGCGGAGCTGCTCCTGGAGCGCGGGGTGTACGTGATCGGCTTCTCGTATCCGGTGGTTCCGCAGGGGCAGGCCCGTATCCGGGTGCAGCTGTCCGCGGGGCACTCGACGGAGGATGTGAACCGGGCGGTGGACGCGTTCGTGGCCGCACGCGCGGAGCTGGAGAGCTGAAAGGCGCGCGTGACCTGAGAGAATCGGTCACATGATCGAAGCGCGGCGGCTCCACATCCTCCGTGCGGTGGCCGACCACCGCACGGTGACGGCGGCTGCCGCCGCGCTCTATCTCACGCCCTCGGCCGTCTCCCAGCAGCTGGCCGCGCTGGAACAGGAGACGGGGCACCGGCTCGTCGAGCGCGGCGCCAAGGGCGTACGGCTGACGCCCGCCGGCGAGATCCTGCTCAGCCACACCAACGCCGTCCTCGCCCAACTGGAGCGCGCCGAAGCCGAGCTGGCCGCGTACAGCTCGGGCTCCGCGGGCACGGTCACCGTCGCCTCCTTCGCGACCGGCATCGGCCTGGTCGTCGCCCCCGCGCTGGCCCGCCTCGCCACCACGGCGCCCGGCATCCACATCCGCGTCCAGGACGCCGAGGGCGACGCCAGCCTGCCGATGGTGCTCGACCGGCAGGTCGACATCGCGGTCGCCGTCGAATACCGGGGCGGCCCGGACGCGGACGACCCGCGCCTCACGCACGTGCCCCTGTACGCCGAGCCCTTCGACGCGGTCGTCCCGGTCACCCATCGCCTGGCCGGTGCCGACGAGGTCCCGCTCGCAGAGTTGGCCAAGGATCCGTGGATCGGCCCGTACCCGGGCAACCCGTGCCACGACGTGGTCGTCCTGGCCTGCGAGAACGCCGGATTCCAGCCGCGCCTCGAACACTCCTCGGACGACTTCCGCGCCGTCGTCGCCCTCGCCTCGGCCGACGCGGGCGTGGCCCTGGTGCCCCGCTCGGCGTTGCGCGGCATGGATCTCACGGGAGTTCTCGTACGCCCGGTCGACGGCGTCGCGCCCACCCGCCGCGTCTTCGCCGCCGTACGCCGCGGAGCGGAGGGGCATCCGCTGATCCGGCCGGTGCTGGAGGCGCTGGCGGAGGCCGCGACCGTGCAGTGACGGGCGTGCGGCCTCTGTCGTGTGTTTCATATCTGGGATAACATCCCGAATATGGGAGACGATGTTGAGGATGCCGTCGATGTCCGGCTCGGGGCTCGGTTGGCCGAGCTGCGGGCCGAACGCAGCTGGTCCCTGGGGGAGCTGGCGGAGCGCAGCGGGGTCAGCCGCTCGACCCTGTCCCGTGCCGAGCGCGCGGAGATCAGCCCCACGGCCTCGCTCCTGAACCGCCTGTGCGGGGTGTACGGGCGGACCATGTCGCAGCTGCTCAGCGAGATCGAGGCGGAACCCGCGCTGTTGGTGAGGGCGGCCGACCAAGCGATCTGGGAGGACAAGGCCTCCGGTTTCGTACGGCGATCGGTGTCGCCGCCGCACGCCGGGCTGCGCGGCGAACTCGTCGAGGGACGGCTCGCGGCCGGCGCCGACATCGCGTACGACCGCCCTCCCGTGCCCGGCCTGGAACAGCACATCTGGGTCCTCGACGGAACGCTGGACGTGACGGCTCAGGATGTCGACCACCGCCTCGCCGCCGGCGACTGCCTCCGGCTGCGGGTGTGGGGCCCGACGCGTTTTTGCTGCCCCGGACCCGAGGACGTGCGGTACGTCCTGGCGGTGGTGCTGCCGTGACCACCGTCTCCCGGCTCAGTGCGGCCGAACTCATCGCGTCCGCCGAGGAGTTGGCCGACGTCTTGACGGATACCGTGGCCGGCGGGGCCTCGGTCGGTTTCCTCGCGCCGCTCGACCGCGCGGCGGCCGTCGCCTGGTGGGAGGGGCGCGCGGCCGCGGTGTCGGCCGGCCATCTCGCCGTGTGGGTGGCTCGCGACGAGGACCGGCTGCTCGGCACCGTCAGCCTCGCCTTCCCGGACAAGCCCAACAGCCGCCACCGTGCCGAACTCGTGAAGCTGATGGTGCACCGGGACGGCCGCGGACAAGGCCTCGGCCGTACGCTCCTGACGACCGCCGAGACCGAGGCGGCCGCCGCGAGAGTGACCCTCCTGCATCTGGACACCGAGACCGACAGCCCCGCCGAGTCCCTCTATCACTCGGCGGGCTGGACCCGGCTCGGGGCGATACCCGACTACGCGGCTTCGCCGTCGGGCGAGTTGCGCCCGACGACGATCTTCTACAAGCGCGTGGGGGCGGGAGAGGGGGCGGGCGCGGGAGGCGACGCCGGGGCGGAAGCGGCGGCCGTCGGCAGGTGACGACCGGCGGCCGCGGGAGCCAAGGGGCGGCTGGGCAACGCGGCACCCGTGCCAAGGAGGCCCGGCTGGGCATCGCGGCACCCGAGCCGTCATCCCGGGTCCGGCGCGAGCTCCGAGCAGCCGCGATGTCAGTGCCATTGGCTACGGTGCGTCTCATGCCGGATGCCGAAGACGTACGCCGTATTGCCCTCTCCCTGCCGGACACGACGGAGAAGATCGCCTGGAGCATGCCCACGTTCCGGGTGGCGGGAAAGATGTTCGCCACGCTGCCCGAGGAGGAGACTTCCATCGCCGTGCGCTGCCCGAAGGAGGAGCGCGACGAACTCGTCCTGGCCGAGCCGGGGAAGTTCTGGATCGCCGACCATGAGGCGGTTTTCGCCTGGGTCCGGGTCCGGCTCGCCTCCCTGGAGGACGACGACGAACTCCGCGACATCCTCGCCGACTCCTGGCGCCAGGCGGCCCCGCCCCGACTGCTCGACTCCTACCCGGAGTTGGGTCTCCCGTCCGCCGACTGAAATTCTCCCGGCGTTGTCAGTGCCCCGTGGCATGATCCGGCAGCAGGAGTGGAGAGCGGGACGCTCCACTCCGCGGGGAGTGGTGGGGCATCGGCAGGACAGGGCACGACAGGGGAGGGGTGCGAGCGGGATGGCCGGCACGTCATCGGGCGAGAAGCCGTCATGTGCTTCCGAGACACGGAGCGGAGCCTCGGAGAACCGGCGCGGAGCCTCTGAGGGGCGACGCGTTGCTTCCGGAGCACCGCACGAAGACCTCGCGGCGCGGCCCGGAACCACCGAGACGCCGCACGAACGTCCCGGCCGCCCTGACATCGTTGCCGAGGACGGGCCCCGTCGGCCCGTCTGGTCACGGGACTTCGCCTTGTTCTTCGTCGCGCGGGCCCTCGCCCGGCTCGGCGACACCATGCTGCCGGTGGCGCTCGCCGCGGGACTGCTGCAGTACGGGTACGGGGTGGGCGCGGTCGGCCTCGCCATGGCCGCGTCGGCCGCCTCCTTCGCGGGCCTGGTGATCTTCGGCGGGGTCATCGCCGACCGGTTCAGCACACGCAAGCTGATGATCGGTGCCGACCTGGTGCGGCTGGCCACCCAGTCCCTCGCCGCCGTGCTGTTCTTCGCCGACCATGTGGTCCTCTGGCAGATCTGCGCGATCGGCGCCGTCAACGGAGTGGCGGGCGCGGTCTTCCAGCCCGGCGTCGCGAGCACGGTGCCGCGCCTCGCCACCGACGTACAGGGGGCCAACGGAGCCATAAGGATCGCCGAGTCCGCCGCCCAGCTCGCGGGCCCCGCCCTCGCGGGTCTGCTGGTCGCGTTCGCCTCGGCCGGCGGAGTCTTCGCGGCCCACGCGGCCACGTACGCGCTGAGCGCCCTGTGCCTGCTGCTGCTCCGGCTGCCCCCGATCGCGCCGGGAAGCCAGGCTCACGGCGGCAGCTTCAAGGCCGATCTCGCCGAGGGCTGGCGGGAGTTCAGATCCCGGACCTGGCTGTGGGGCGTCATCGTCATCTGGTGCGTCTACATGATCTCCATCTGGGGCCCGACCGTCCCGCTGGTGGCGACGGAGGTGGTCCAGCAGCATGGCCCGCGCGCCTACGGCCTGGTCAACTCGGCCCTCGGCGCGGGCACCGTCATCGGCGGACTGATCGCGCTGCGGCTGCGCCCCCGCCGTATGCTGCGGGCCGGCTCGTTCGCCCTCTTCGCCTTCGCCTGCTTCCCCGCGTCCGTCGGGGCGGGGCTCGGGGTGGCGGCCATGTCGGCCGGAGCGGTGATAGCGGGGGCGGGGATGTCGCTCTGGGGCGTGATGTGGGCGACCAGCGTGCAGACGCAGGTCGCGCCGGACGTCCTCAACCGCATCCACGCGTACGACGTCGCCGGCTCCCTCGCGATGATGCCCGTCGGCCAGGCCCTGGCGGGACCGGCCGCCACGGTCCTCGGCGCCGACCATGTTCTCCTCATCGCCGGTGCCATGACCCTCGTCGTCTCGACGGCCCTGCTCTCGGTGCCCGCGATACGCAACCTGGTGCGCGTCGATACCCCCATACCCCCGTCGCGTACGACCGCGGTGATGCCTGAAGCGGTTCACACGGCCCGGCGGGAGAACCGCCGCGCCGTGTGAGGGACCGGGCCCGGGCGCGGGGATCAGACGCCGACCCGTGCCCCCAGGAAGCCGTCGATCCGCTCCCGCATGGACCTCGCGTCGAGGCCGTGCGCGGCGACGTGTTCCTCGATGGTGCCGTAGCGGCGCAGCTCACGACGGCCCACGCCGAGACCGAGGACGCGGTGGGGTACGTCGGCGAGCGCGTCGTTCGCGGCCGTCGTGGACGTACCGGCCAGGTACGGCTCCACAAGGACGACATCGGTGCCCGCAGTCTCCGTCGCGCGGCGTAGCGCGGCCGTGTCGAACGGGCGCACGGTGGTGGCGTACAACACGGTGACGTCGAGCCCCTCCGTGGCGGCCAGTACGGCGTCGAGCATCGGCCCGACGGCGACCACGACACCGGCGCGGCCTTCGCGGACGGTGAGGAAGCGTGTCCCGTCGACCGCGTGCCCCTGCGTGTTGGACTGCACGGACAGCCGCACGTACACCTTGTCGTCCCCGGCGGCGACGGCGTGGCGCAGCAGTGTCTCGGCCTCGTCGGGGTGGCCGGGGACATGCACGGTCCAGCCGTCCAGCGTGTCGAGCAGGGCCACATCACCGGGCGCCATGTGCGTGAAGCCGCCGGCGGGCCAGTCGAAGGAGGCGGCGGCGCTCACCAGCACCGCGCCCACGTCCTGGTGTCCGAGGTCGAGCTTGACCTGCTCGAAGGGCCGCTCGACGAGGAAGCTGGCGAAGGTGTGCACCACGGGGCGCAGCCCGGTCAGGGCCAGTCCCGCGCCCGCCCCGATCAGGAGCTGTTCGCGAATCCCGACGTTGATCACCCGATCCGGATGCCTGCGCCGTGCCTCCGTGAATCCGTCCTTGCCGATCTCGGCGAGGACGACCGCGACGCGCGGGTCCTCGTCGAGCAGCCGTGAGACGACAGGGGCGAATCGGTCACGCATGGTGTCCATGAGATGTCGTGTCCTTCCAGGAGGCGTACGAGAGGGGCGGGCGCGGGTCAGGCGGATTTCGGCTCGACCTGGGCGACGACCACCCGCGGGCGGCCCGGATGAGGTGCGGTGAAGGCGTCGTACAGCGCCTCGTGGTCGCGGCCGTCGACCGTCGCGGCGGACCAGCCGGCCGCCTCGAACCGGGCGGCGATCCCGCCGGGCCGGGCATGGCTGGCGGAGGAGTTGTCGATCACGACGGTGTGCAGCTGTTCGAGACCGGCGGGCCCGGCGTACGCGATCGCCTCGTGATTGCTGCCCTCGTCCAGCTCCGCGTCACCGATCAGCACCCACACGTGCGGCTCGTCGAGCCCCTGCGCCCGCAGCCCGAGCGCCGTGCCCACGGCGATCGGCAGCCCGTGCCCGAGCGACCCACTGCCGATCTCGGCACCCGGCACCAGCACCCGGTCCGGGTGGTGCCCCAGCGGCGAGTCGTACGAGCCGAAGCCCGACAGCCACTCGACGGGCACGAAACCCTTGGCCGCGAGCACCGCGTAGTACGCCATCGGCCCGTGCCCCTTGGACAGCAGGAACCGGTCCCGCCCCGGATCCCCCATCCGCCCGGGCCCGACCCGCAGCACCCGGTCGTACAGCACCCACAGCGCGTCCATGGTGGACGTCGCCGCCGGTCCGTGCTTTTCGTCGCCTGTCATGAGCCCCATCAGCCGGGGCAGGTCCGTGTACGCGTAGCTCTGCTGAGCCGTGATCTTCATACCGACGATCGTGCAACCTCAATCAAACTTGAGGTCAACGTCGAACCGAAGCGTCGAACTGTAGGGCGCGTTCGCCCCGAATAAAGGGGTGCGCGATCACCGGCACGAGTGCGGTATTGTTTCGGTGCACGTTCGGCCAGGGAAAACACCAGGTCAGACGGGCACCGGGACGTGGCGCAGCTTGGTAGCGCACTTGACTGGGGGTCAAGGGGTCGCAGGTTCAAATCCTGTCGTCCCGACGGTGCGAAGGGTCTTCGCAGGCGAGAGCCTGCGGAGGCCCTTTTTGCGCGGGTCGTGACCGCTCGCCGTCGTGGTCAGTGGGTGCCGGTCACTTTGAAGTCCTCGGGTACGAGGGCGACCGTGAGGACGGCGGCGACCGCCACGAGGGCGGCGGAGACGTACGCGGTCGTGGTGAGCGCACTGTCGAAGGCGTCACTCGCCGCCCTCAGTACGGCCGCGCCCTGAGCGCCGCCGATGTCCTGGGCGACATCACGGGCGCCACCCGCGGACTCCCTGGCGGTGCGGAGCTGTTCGCCCTCCAGGGGAAGGGGGCCGAGCCTGGCCCCGGCAGGCCGGCTGTCGGCGGCGGACGCGTCCTGGACGGCGACAGGGAGAGTGACCGCCACCATCGCCGCCGCCAGTGACAGCCGCCAGGTGTCTCTCATTCGCCAGAAGTTCCTCGGTTCCATGGTCCTAAGCGCCAGCCCCGGCGCGCCTTGTCAACGGCCGTGGCGCCGCGTCGAGTCCCGTACGACGATGTGGGTACCGAGCACGTGGTGCTGGCTCTCCGGGAACTCCTCGCGGTGCAGCGCCAACCGGACGGCCGCACGGCCCAGCTCCTCGGCCGGTACGTGGACGGTGGTCAGCGTCGGGTACACGTCGATGGCGGTCGGGATGTCGTCGTAGCCGGCCAGCGCGACGTCCTCGGGAACGCGCACTCCGGCCTCCCTCAGTGCCTGCAGGGCTCCCGCCGCGACCATGTCGGTGCCCGCGAAGACCGCGCTGAACTCGGCACCGGATATGAGGAGTTCACGCATTCCCTGGTAGCCGGAGCCGCGGCTGAAGGTGCCGTCGATGATCAGCTTGGGGTCGGGTTCGACGTCGAGCATCTCGTGCGCCCGGATGAAGCCGCTGATGCGCTGGCTGCTGGTGGACAGGCCCGGCACCCGGCCGAGATAGGCGACCCTGCGGTGGCCCGCGCTCAGCAGGTGGGTCGTCATGGCGAAGGCGCCGCCCTCGTTGTCGTAGTCCACGACGGTCGCGGGCACTCCCGGGCCGAGCGGCGGCCGGCCGACGAGGACGAGCCGCGAGCCCGCCCGGTCGAGGGCGTGCGCGAAGTGGGTCATGCGGTCCTGGTAGGCCTGGTCGTCCCAGGCGCCACCGACCACGATGACGGCGTCGGCGCGCTGTTCACGCATCGTCTCGACCACCGCGAGAACGCGCTGCGGGTCGTTGTGCGTGGTGCACAGCATGCACAGCCGGCCCTCGGCGGACGCCTGCTCCTCCACACCGCGAGCGATATGGGCGTAGAAGGATCCGGTGACGTCGTCGACGACGAACGCCACCGTCTTGTTGGTGGAACCGCCCAGCGCCCGGGCGTGTGCGTTGACCACATAGTCGAGCTCGCGTATGGCTTTGAGGACCTTGGCGCGGGTGGCCTTGGCCACGGGGTAGGTGCCGCCGAGCACACGGGAGACGGTGGACGCCGACACGCCCGCCCGGGCCGCGACGTCCCTGACCGTCGAGGTATCGCCCTGGGGCGAGGTCGCCGCCTTCTTGCCCACCGCTCGCTTCCCTCCGCCCCGCGCACCCGCGTAGACGCTCACCCTAGTGGAGCAGTTCCGCGTGGCAGCGGGGGAGGACGGCCGGGACGGACGTGGTGTCAGGACGCCTGGCGGGTGAAGCGCGCGGTGATCGTGACGAACGTCAGCGGCTTCAGCATGTTGGCCTGGTTCCAGGTCATGCCGAACTGCGCGCGCTCCACGGGGATCTCGGCGGTGAGGGTGACCGCGTCGGCCGATATCTCGGACGCCTCGGCGGTGAAGGACAGCTCACGGCTCACGCCTGTCACGGTCAGTTCGCCGGTGACCTGGGCGCTGCCGTCGCCGGTCGCGGTGACCTCGTTGGCGGTGAAGACGAGCGAGGGGTGCTTGTCGACGTCGAAGAAGTCCGCGGAGCGCAGGTGCTTGTCGCGCTTGGCGTTCTTGGTGTCCAGGGAAGAGGCGTCGATCGTCACGCTGCCGTGCGCGCCGCCCCCGGCGAGCACCTCGCCGTCGCCGCTGACCTCGGTGAAGACGCCCTTGACGTTGACCAGGCCCCAGAACGTCTTGTGCTGGACACGGACCGTCGTGCCCGCCGGGTCGAGGGTCCAACGACCGGCGGCGACCTCCGCGAGCGAACCGGACTGGGGGGAGTGCGAAGTGGTGTGGGACATGGTCGTTCGTGCCTTTCGGGGGACGAGTGCGGCGGGGTTGATTGAAGGATCAATACATCGCCAGCTATTACCTAGTCAGCTATTAGGTAGTTAGCGAGATAATAGCTGTGCGAGGTATCCTCGGCAAGCGGGTCGGACCCCGGAATCACGAGCGGGGCAGGCCTTGGGATCGGACGACGGGAGTCAGCGCATGGGGGAGTCCCCGCAGTCAGTCGAGCGGGTCGAGTGCCCCGGCGTCGCGGACGAGGCGTGCCCGAGCGCCGAGCTGACCGAGCTGCTGCAGCGCTGGAACGCGTTGGCGTCGGGATTCCGTGAGCTCACCGACGAGCTGCTCGCCGAGGCGCAGCGCGAGGTCGGTCTGCCGCCCTCGTCGCTCGAAGTGCTCTGCTACCTGGTCACCGCGCCCGATCAGGCCGCACCCATGCGGCTGCTCTCCCAGACGCTCGGCTTCTCCACCGCCGGGACGACCGGAGTCGTCGACCGGCTGGCCGACGCCGGATTCGTCGAGCGCCGCCCGTCCAGCTCCGACCGCAGGGTGACGTACGCCGCGCTGACACCGCTCGGCCGGGAGACCGCCACGACCGCGGCCAAGGTGTTCGCCGAGGCGGTCCGCCGACGTGTCGTGGAGCCCCTGGGCGAGGAGGGCTTCATGTCGTTCACCCGCGCCTTTGTCACGCTCGGGATCGTGGACGAGTCGTGCGCCGGGGCGGAGGAGTCCTCCTGACACTGCTGTCCGACTCGGGTGTACCACTGCTGTCCGCTCACGCAGCCCGTCAGCCGTACGGTCTTCACCGTCAGCCGTACCGTCTTCACCGTGAGCCGGCCGGGCGCGGCCCGCGGGCGGCGGTGGAGCGTGAGATCACCGCCGATGCCGAGGTGCTCGACATGGCGGGCTGCTCGACACGACGGGCCGCATCGTCGCCCCGGGATTCGCCCCCGTGCCGCCTCGGGGCCGAGGGTCCTGCTAGGCCTTGAAACCGACTCCGCCGTACAAGGAGACGGGCGCGTCGCCGATCGGGGTCTCGCCCTCCCCGAGTTCCGGATGCCAGTCCTTCACGGATACGATTCCCGGCTCGACCAGGTCAAGTCCCTTGAAGAAGCCGCTCACTTCGGTGCGCGAGCGGCCCACGAGGGTCACGCCTCCCTTCGCGTACGTCTCGATGCCCCGCCGCACGTTCTCGGGCTCGAAGTCGGCGGTCATCGCGGACAGGACCAGACAACTGCCCGGCGCCAGCGCCTCGACGAGGGTCTCCACCAGCTCGTACGCGCCGCTCTCGTCGGCGATGAAGTGCATCAGGGCGATGAGCGACAGGGCTATGGGGCGGTCGAAGTCGAGTACGCGCCCCGCCTCGTCGAGGATCTTCCGCGGCTCGCGCGCGTCGGCCTGGACGTACTCCGTCACGCCCTCCGGGGTTCCGCGCAACAGGGCCTCGGCGTGCGCGAGGACGATCGGGTCGTTGTCGACGTACACGACCCGTGCGTCCGGAGCGGTGAACTGGGCGATCTGGTGCAGGTTGGGTTCCGTGGGGATGCCGGTGCCGACGTCGAGGAACTGGCGGATGCCCGCCGCGCGGACCAGGTGGCGGGTGGCCCGCTGCATGAACCAGCGGTTGCTGTGCGCGGCACGCTTGGCGCCCGGATCGAGCGACATGATGTGCTGCCCGAGCTGCTCGTCGACCGGGTAGTTGTCCTTGCCGCCCAGGTACCAGTCGTACACCCGAGCCGGATGCGGCTTGCTGGTGTCGATCTGGTGGGCGGCGGGCTCGGTCCCCGTCATGCGTCAACTCCTCTGCTCGGCTGTCCAGTTCGCCCCGCCGACCCGCGTTCGACAAGGCGTGCGAGCAGTCTGCCACCCTCGGGCGACTCGCGACCGCCCGGCTGACCGCAAGGGCATGCGGAACCAGAGCCGCAGCAAGGAACGGAGCCTCCCTCCTTGGCAGCCAACCCTTTCCCTCGCCGCCTCGCCGCCTCGCCGCCGAGGTCGCCCGCCGCTGACTGGTCCAAGGAGCACCTGGGCCGCCACACGTACCCGCGCCGAGGACGGTCCGTCGGCGGGACGGCCGCGACGTGCTGCGGAGGTCACCTGGCGAGACGCTGCTTACACGGCGAGATGCGTGGGCATAGCATCGGTCCCCGCATGAACACGATGACGCTCTGGCACATATCCATCTGGGAGTTCGCCGCACTCGCCGCCGCGGCCCTGCTCGTCGGTTTCTCGAAGACCGCCGTGAGCGGGGCCAACACGGTCAGCCTGGCGATCTTCGCCGCCGTGCTGCCCGCCCGCGCCTCGACCGGTGTGCTCCTGCCCATCCTGATCGTCGGGGACGTGCTCGCCGTACTCACCTACCGGCGGCACGCTCACTGGCCGACGCTCTGGCGGCTGTTCCCGGCGGTCGCCGCGGGTGTCGTCCTCGGCACGCTGTTCCTGGTGTGGGCCGACGACGGGGTCGTGCGGACCTCGATCGGCGCGATCCTGCTGCTGATGGCGGCGGTCACCGTGTGGCGTCGCCGGGCTGCCGTCCAGGACGACGAACCCGACTCGGTGGCGACCCGCACCGGCCGGATCAAGGCGCGTTCGTACGGGGTGCTCGGCGGCTTCACGACGATGGTCGCCAACGCGGGCGGCCCGGTGATGTCGATGTATCTCCTCTCGGCGGGCTTCCGCAAGCTGGGCTTCCTCGGCACCTCCGCCTTCTTCTTCCTGATCGTCAACGTCTCCAAGGTGCCCTTCAGCGTGGGCCTCGGGCTGATCGACGGCCACTCGCTGCTGCTGGACGCGGCGTTGGCGGCGTTTGTCGTGCCGGGGGCGTTCATCGGCAAATGGGCTGTGAACCGGATCAACCAGCTGCTGTTCGAACGGCTGGTGATCGCGGCGACCGTGGTGGGCGGAGTGCAGCTGCTGCTGCGCTGACCGCTACCGGCCGGCGGCGGCGTCCAGCAGAGCGGGGAGATCCGCGAAGGAGTCCAGCACGTGGTCGGGCTCGCCGCTCGCCGCGCGATGGCTCTCCGGCAGGTATTTGCCGGTCTTGACCAAGACACCCGTGATGCCGGTGCGCTGCGCCGCGAGTACGTCCGACTCGATGTCGTCGCCGACCATCAGCGCCTCCCCGGGACCGACCCCGAGACGTGCCAGCGCCGTCTCGAAGAACGCGGGCGCCGGTTTGCCGGTGATCTCCGCCTCGGTGCGGGCCGCCCGCTCCAGACCGAGCAGGAACGCACCACTGTCGAGCTGTAGCCCGCGGTCCGTCCGCCAGTACAGATTGCGATGCATGGCGACCAGCCGGGCGCCCCGCTGGAGGTGCCCGAAGGCCCGGTTGAGCGCGGCATAGCCGAACTCGGGGCCCGCGCCGCCCACGACGACCACATCCGGCACGGTGTCGGTGTCGGAGTCGGCGCCCGTGTCTGTGTCGTCGAGCAGCGTGACGCCCGCCAGGTCCTCGGCGATGTCACCGCTGTTCAGCAGGGTGCACCGGGCGCCCGGATGGCGCTCGGCGAGATACGCGGCGGTGACGGCGGGTGCGGTGAGGATGTCCTCGGCGTCCACGGGGAAGCCGGCTCCGGACAGCGTCGTGGCGATCGACGCGCGCGTACGGGACGTCGTGTTGGTGACCAGGGCGACACCGAGTCCGGACGCCCGGATCCGCCGCAGCGCCTCGACCGCACCGGGCAGCGGCTCCCACGAGACCGTGAGCACACCGTCGATGTCGATCAGGACCGCGCGTACCGACTCCATGTCCGGACGATACCGATCAGCGACCGCGACGCACGTGCACGCAGGCGCCCTGCGCCGCCGACTCACTCCGCCGGACCCACCGGACGCCCGCACCTATTGGTCCACCCGAACCTCTGTCCCCCACCCCGCCCCCGTACGCTCGATCCCATGTCCTCCCACGTCCTGGTCCTCGGCGGCACCACCGAGGCGCGCGAACTCGCCGCCGAGCTGGCGGCCCGTCCCGGGGTGCGGGTGACGACCTCCCTCGCGGGACGGGTGTCCCGGCCCGGGGCGCTCGAAGGGGACGTACGGATCGGGGGATTCGGCGGGGCGGAAGGGCTGGCCCAGTGGCTGCGGGAGCACGGCGTGGCCGCCGTGGTGGACGCGACGCACCCGTTCGCCTCCGGCATCACGGCGAACGCCGCGCGGGCCGCCGCGGCCACCGGCGTTCCGGCCGTGGTGCTGCGCCGCCCGGGCTGGCGCCCCGGCCCCGGCGACCGGTGGCACTCGGCGGCCTCCCTCACCGAAGCCGCCGCGCTGCTCCCGGCGTTGGGCCGCCGCGTCTTCCTCACCACGGGCCGCCTCGGCCTGGCGGCCTTCGCGCATCTTGCCGGACTCCACTTCCTCGTACGGTCGGTGGAGGCACCCGAGCCGCCGCTGCCTCCCGACACCGAAGTGCTGCTGGCGCGCGGCCCGTTCACGCCGGACGGAGAGAAGGCCTTGCTCCGCGAGCACCGCATCGACGTCCTGGTCACCAAGGACAGCGGAGGCGACGCCACGGCGGCCAAACTCACCGCCGCCCGTGACCTCGGCCTTCCCGTGGTCGTCGTACGCCGCCCACCACTCCCGGAGGGTGTGACGGCGGTACCGGACGTGGCGTCGGCCCTGGCCCGGCTGGACCTCAGCCCGCGCTGACGGACCCCCGGATCCGCTCGACGGCCCGCAGCACCTCGTCCCGGTTCTTCGCACTCTTGATCCACACCGGCAGCCGGGCGACCACCGTCATCTTCCGGCCCGTGTCGTACCAGGGTGCCCGCTCCCGCAGCGAGGCCGCGACGAACTGCCGGAGGAACGTGAGGTGTTCGAGGTTGTAGGCCCACAGCCAGCCGTGCCGGGTCTCGGTCTGGAGCCAGAGGGGGGTGCCGAAGTAGGGGTCCAGGGCGGGCCCGGCGGAACTCCGCCACAGAGCGATGCGTTTGCTGTCCGTCTGCCGTGAGAACCCGCAGCCCCGGCAGACCAGGCGCCGCGGCGCGAAAACCCCGCCGGGTCTGCCCTGTCGCTCCTCGTCCGGCGCCGGCTGTACGCGAGCGATCCGCTCACACCGCGGGCAGCGGACCAGGATCGACTCGATGAAGTCGTACTTGGTGCGCCGCGGATCGCGGAAACGGACGGGAGCGGGGGACTGGGGCCTGGCCATCGCACGAGTATGGCGACCGCGGTCGGCGGGAAGCACGTCGTTTTCCTGCGGTGGCGGTGGCGGTGGCGGTGGCGGTGGCGGTGGCGGTGGCGGTGGCGGTGGCGGTGGCGGTGGCGGTGGCGACGGCTCCGCCCGTCAACTCGTCGTGATGGAGGCCGGCTCCCGGGTCTGGGTCGGCAGGCCGTTGGTCAGGTCCTCGACGAGGAGGCGCTTGGCGATGGTGTCGACGGCGGCGCGGAGGTCGGCGCCGGAGGGGTGCCCGATGTCCTGTTCTACGCACTCGGCCAGCCAGGTCCCCCAGGCCTCGCTGAGGACCCGGGCCTCGCGCTCGCCCGCCTCGGTGTGCGAGAAGAGCGAGCCGTGGCGGGTGAGATAGCCCTCCTCGACCATGCGGTCGAAGACCGGCACGAGGACCTCCGGGGGCAGATGGCGGCGAGTGGCGATCAACCCGAGGTTGGCGTGGCCGACCAGCCGCGTGAGCAGCTCCACCTGCATCACGGCCCAGGCGCCCGCCATGTCGAGACGGGTGTTGGAGCCGGTGACGATACGGCGCGCGGTCTCCATCTCGGTGCCGCCGATGATCTTTCCGACCGAGGCCTCCAGGAGCCGCTGCGAATCGGCGGTGGACGGGGAGGCGAAGCCCTCGCCCATGTCGGTCGAGCCCATCCGCGCGCTGTCGCGCAGCTGTACCTGCTTGAGGAAGAGCGCCACGACGAAGCCGAGGAGCGCGACCGGCACCGTCCACAGGAAGACCGTCTGGAGTGTGTCGGCGTACGCCTCGATGATGGGCTTGGCCGCCGCCGGCGGGAGTTGGTGCAGCCCCTCCGGGCTCTGCGCGGCCTTGGTGATCGTGGCCACGTCCGCCGCGCCCGTCGCCGCGGCCTCCTTGACCCCGTCGGCGAGGTTCGGCTTCAGCGTGTTGGTGTAGATCGTGCCGAAGACGGCCGTGCCGAACGAACTGCCCAGCGTACGGAAGAAGGTGACGCCGGACGTCGCGGTGCCGAGGTCGACGTATTCGACGGTGTTCTGCACGGCGATCGTCAGCACCTGCATGCACAGGCCGATCCCGGTACCGAGCACGAACATGTACAGCGACTCCAGCCACGCACTCGAGTCAGGGCCCATGAGCGAGAGCAGGTACAGGCCGACGGCCATCACCAGCGAGCCGATGATCGGGAAGACGCGGTAGTGCCCGGTCTTGCTGACCACATTGCCGCTGAAGACGGACGCGATGAGCAGACCGATGACCATGGGGAGCGTGCGGACACCGGAGACCGTGGCCGAGTCGCCGTCGACGTACTGCAGATACGTCGGCAGAAACGTCATCGCGCCGAGCATCGCGAAGCCCACGATGAAGCTGAGGATCGAGCAGACCGTGAAGACCGGGTTGCTGAACAGCCGCATCGGCAGCATCGGCTGGGCCGCGCGCGTCTCGACCCAGCAGAACAGCCCGAGCGCGAGCACACCGCCCACGAACAGGCCGATGATGGTCGCCGACCCCCACGCGTACTCGTTGCCACCCCAACTCGTCGCCAGGATCAGTGCGCTGGCGCCGACCGCGACGAGCGCGATGCCCAGATAGTCGATGACGGGGCGGACCGCCGACTTCACCACGGGGATGGTGCGGGCCGCGGCGAAGACCACGAGGATCGCGATGGGCACGTTGATGTAGAACGCCCAGCGCCAGGACAGATGGTCGGTGAAGAGCCCGCCGAGCAGCGGCCCGATGACGGTGGCCACGCCGAAGACGGCACCGATCGCACCCTGGTACTTGCCCCGCTCGCGCAGCGGAATGACATCGGCGATCAGCGCCATGGCGGTCACCATCAGACCGCCCGCGCCGATGCCCTGCATCGCCCGCCAGGCGATCAGCAGCGACATGTTCGTGGCGAGGCCGCACAGGAAGGAACCGGTGATGAAGATGATCGCCGACGCCTGGAAGACCACCTTGCGGCCGAACAGGTCACCGAACTTGCCGACCAGTACCGTCGCCACGGTCTCGGCCAGCAGGTACGACGTCACCACCCACGACATGTGCGCCGCGCCGCCGAGATCCGACACGATCGTCGGCAGGGCGGTGCCCACGATCGTCTGGTCCAGCGCGGCGAGGAGCATGCCCAGCATGATCGTCACGAAGACGATGTTGCGGCGCCGGCGGTCCAGCACGGGCGGCCCGGGCGCCTCCGCAGCGGGCGGCACGGTTTCCTCGATGGTCGTCACATTCGCCACCATCACACCGGCGGGCGCCCGGTGCATGCGGGGTCACCCGCCCTGCCTAACGCCGCCCGGGCGCGCTACCCCCGCGGATGTCTGCGCAGCAGATACGTGTCCATGATCCATCCCTTGCGTTCCCGGGCCTCGGCCCGCAGGCGCTCGATTCGGGGAGCCGCCTCGGCTATGGGGCCGGAGGCGAGGATCTCGTCGGACGTGCCGATGTAGGCGCCCCAGTAGATGTCGATGTCCTCATCGGCGTACTGCCGGAACGTCTGGTGGGCGTCCAGCATGACGACCACGTCGTCGACGCCGTCGGGGAAGCCCTCCGCGAGGCGCCGGCCCGTGGTGATCTGGACGGGGCGGGCGACCCGGTTCAGCCCCGTGCGGTGCCGGGCGACGAGCGCGGAGACGCTGCTGATGCCGGGCACGACGTCGTAGGTGAACGCCACCGCGCCCCGGTCCAGGATCTCCTCCAGGATGCCGAGCGTGCTGTCGTACAGCGCGGGATCGCCCCACACCAGGAACGCGCCGCTCTCGTCCTCGCCCAGCTCCTCGGCGATCAGCTGCTCGTAGATGTCCGCGCGGGCGCTGCGCCAGTCCCCGACGGCCGGGGAGTACGCCGCGCCCCCCGCGGAACGGTCGCGGTCCGGGTCGCGGGCCTCGACCAGGCGGTACGCCCCCTCCGCTATGTGCGCGTCGAGGATGTCACGGCGAAGCTGGACGAGGTCGGACTTCACCTCGCCCTTGTCGAGGATGAAGAACACGTCCGTGCCCTTGAGCGCTTTGACCGCCTGCAGCGTGAGCTGATCGGGGTCGCCCGCCCCGATGCCGATGACATGAATCTTTCGCACACCGAGAGTCTGCCGCACGCCACTGACAGTGGACGCACCGCACCCGGGATCGGACCGGCGACCCGGCACGGGGATTCCTGGTCAGACGCCCTGCCCGCGCAGCCGCGGCGCCCACTCCCGCGCGCTGACCGCCGTGCCGTCCCGCTCCACGACCCCCGCCAACTCCCGTGCCCAGGCGCCCAGTTCCGCGAGATCCAGCCCATAGGGCCGCTCCCGTCCATCACCCGACGCCCACTCCTCGACCGCCCCGGCACCGCGCCGCAGCAGCCGGGCGCCGCCCGTCGTGTTCCCGCGGGCCGCGTGTGTGAGCCCCACCGCGAGCTGGGCCAGCCCCTTCCAGAGGGCCCGCTCGTCCTCGGGACCGGTCTTCCAGGCGTCCTCGAAGACCTCGTGCGCGTGGAATGGTTTCCCCGCCTCCAGCAGCGCCTGCGCCTCGGTGACCGTCTCCTCGGGGCCGCGTACGACGCCTTCCGGCTGCCGTTCCACCCCGTCCGCTCCGTACGGCAGGGGGCGCCCCAGCCCATCGCGCGGCCGGGCGTTCCGCGCCCGCCCCTGCGTGTCCCGATCGCGTCCGTCGCCCTGCCGCGCCTCAGATGTCCCGCTCATACGCCGATTGTCGCGCGCCCCGCGCCCCCTTCGGAGCAGCCCCCGACGTGGGGTAAAGTTCTGTTCGCACGATCACGCGGGGCACCGCGGGTGAAACGCATCGGGACGTGGCGCAGCTTGGTAGCGCACTTGACTGGGGGTCAAGGGGTCGCAGGTTCAAATCCTGTCGTCCCGACCAGCTTTTGAGCAGGTCGGAGGCCGTTTTCTCAGCGATGAGAAGACGGCCTTTCCGTATGCCCCCGTTCAGGACAGGCAGCCCACATACGCCAGGGCCTGCCTCAGCAGCACGCCCTGCCCGCCGGGCATCTCGTCGATGACCATCGGTGACGAGGCCTCCTCGGGGCTGAACCAGACCAGGTCGAGCGCGTCCTGCCGGGGGCGGCAGTCGCCGGTCACCGGGACGATGTAGGCGAGGGACACGGCGTGCTGGCGGGGGTCGTGGAAGGGCGTGACGCCCAGCGTCGGGAAGTACTCGGCGACGGTGAAGGGCTGCAGGGAGGCCGGGACCCGCGGCAGTGCCACCGGGCCGAGATCCTTCTCCAAGTGGCGCAGGAGGGCGTCCCGGACCCGCTCGTGGTGCAGCACCCGGCCGGAGACGAGGGTGCGGCTGACCGTCCCGTCCGGCCCGATGCGCAGCAGGAGTCCGATGTGGGTGACTTCGCCGTTGTCGTCGACGCGTACGGGGACCGCTTCGACGTACAGGATCGGCATGCGTTCGCGGGCCATTTCCAGCTCGTCGGGAGACAGCCAGCCGGGCGTGGTTTCGGTCATGTCAGACATTGGTTGATCATACTTTCCGTGTCTCCTGCCGTGCGCGTGCCGCTCCAGGTCAACCGTTCCCCACGGGAGCGGTCACCGAACACCATTTGCTTTGAGCCAGTCGCTGTCCGACCACTCCACTGTCTTCGGGATCCGGTCCGCGTAGTCCGGGTCCTTCTCGATGCGGGCACGGACACTCGCGTGCACGTGTGAGCCCTGCGGCGGTCTGCGGCGCCGGTAGGTGAGCAGGGACCAGATCCAGCCCATCCGGTGCACCTTCCCCAGGGCGTCGTCGGGTACGAGGGTGACCTCGCGCGCGTAGGCCCCGGGCTTCAGCAGCAGGTGCTCGTCGAGAGCGGCGTCCACGACCCACTTGAGGGTGATGGTGGGGAGCCGGGGATCGTCCTCGAAGGTCCCGCCGACGTCGGAGTGCACCCCGGCGAACCACACCTGCTCGACCGAGCCGGGCGCGGGGTGCTTCTTGTCGGGTGTGACCAGGTACTCGCGGTAGGGCCTGCGCTTCTCGTCGAGGGACACGGCGTGGCGGACGCGGCGGACGTTCGGGAGCTGACGGGTGTACGGCCACCGAAGGTTCCAGCGCAGCACGCCGGCCGCCTTCACGGAGTCCCAGATCCCCAGGTAGGCGACGGAGATGCCGACGCGCCCCTCGACCGCGTTGCTGAAGGCGCCCGCGAAATGGTGGAGTTGGTCCCAGTCCTGCCGGGTCCAGTCCTTGTTCTTGGCGTAGACGGACACGGCGTACGGGACGAGGTTCTCCATACCGGGCCGCATCAGGCCGACCGCCTTGAGCATCCCCACGAGTGCGCGGGCCGTGTACGCGCCGCGGCTGAAACCGAAGACGTAGATCTGGTCGCCGGGCTCGTAATGCCCCATCAGATACGTGTACGCCTCGGCGAGGTTCTCCTTCATGCCGGAGCCGACGGCGAGGCCGAGGAGCTTCGACAGGCGCCGGGCGACGGGTGTCCAGGCGCCCGCGGCGGAGAAGGTGCCGACGCCGGGGTCGTAGTAGGCGATCTGCCGGGCGGGATCGGAGAGGTCCAGCATTTCGTAGAGCCGGACGACGTTGGTGTTCCCTTTCGCCTTCAACTGATTGCCCGTGCCGTCCAGACAGACGACGAGATTCTTGGCCATGCCGGGCCTCACGTTCACTGACAGACCAGGACGTTGATGGGTCGGGACATACCAGGACATACAGGGCTTACAGAAATATAATAAGGGAAATGCTGCCCGTGGGCGTCTCCGGCCTTCCGGGCAGCCCCGGCGCAGTCGGGTTCCGGAGGATCCATGGCCGGTTCCATAGTTCACCTCGAAGAGGACACCGGCCTTCCGCGTACCCACGCGCTGGTCATCGGTGTCGGAAAGTACCCGCATCTCGCCGGTGGCGAGGCGCCGGTGGCGGACTCCGACGGGATGCGGCAGCTCAGCTCGCCCCCCGTCTCCGCCCGAGCCCTGGCGACCTGGCTGTTGGCCGAGTACAACGATCCGCAGCGACCGCTCGGCAGCGTGGCCCTGCTGCTGAGCGAGGAGCAGCAGGCCCCGTTCAAGGACCCCCGCACCCAGACCGCCCACGACGTCGACGTCGCCACCATCGACAACATCCTCGCCGCGATCACGGAGTGGTACGACCGCGGTGACAGCAACGTCGACAACCGGCTCGTCTTCTACTTCTGCGGACACGGCGTCTCGCAGGGCGACGACATGGCGCTCCTCGCCGCCGACATCTTCGCCGACGAGCACAACCCCCTCAACGGAGCACTGGACTTCGGGGGGCTGATGAACGGTCTCAAGCGGTGCAAGGCCAGCCAACAGGTGTTCTTCGTCGACGCCTGCCGGTCCAACTCCGATGTCCTGATCGGGAGTTCGGGCACCCGGTTCGCCGGGCGGACACCGCTCGGGGCCGGTGCGCGCCCCCTCGATCTCCCCAGGCGGTTCCACATTCCGTACTACGCCACCCTGGCCGGGGACCGTTCGCACGCGCGGCCCGGACAGGTGAGCGTGTTCACCGAGGCCCTGCTCAAGAGCCTCGCCGGGGCGGCGAGCGACGATCCCGAGGGCGACTGGCGGGTCAACACCTCCCATCTCCTCGAAGCCATCGACCACTTCATGCACCAGCCGCAGTTCGCCGGAGCGGTCGCGGGCGTCCAGGTCCCCTCGGTCGGTGAACTGCCCGTGTTCATCCTCCACGAGCTGCCCGGGCCACCGGTCGTCCCCGTATACGTCAGCTGCGAGTGCGCGCAGGAGAACGCCGACGCCGAATTCGTCTGCCGCGAGGACGGCCACGAGTGCCTGCGGCGGGCACCCGGTGACGTGAACGAGGCCGACCCGCAGAGCGAGTGGGCCATCGAACTCCGCTTCGGCAACTACGACTTCGAGGCGCGACTCGGCGAGAGGGACGTGCGGACCAAGTCCATCACCGTACGCCCGGTCTTCCGGCGTGTGCATCTGGTGAAGCCATGAGCGCCGCCGTCCTGCGCGTGCGGGTCGCGCTGAGCCTCGACGAAACCGATGTCTCCGACGGGGCCAAGGTCGTCGGCAACATCTACCCGGCCGGCGGCACCGGCGTCGCGCACCGCAACGTCCTGTTCCCCTGCGGGGCTTCGGTCACACCGGCACGCTTCGAGGTCGATCCCGGCCCCTACCTCGTGACCGCCACGCTGCCCTCCGGTGCCGTGCTCTCCAAGGACGTCGAGGCACGGGAAGGCACGGACACGAACGTGACGCTCTGTGCGGCGCGCTCGCCCTATGAGTCGCACTCCTGGCAGTACCTCATGGGCAACATCGAGTCGTACGGGGCCTACCACGACGGCGAGGCGATTCCGGTGCCCCGCTCCCAGGGCTCGCGTTCCGGGGTCTGGGAGTGGAACTCGGTCGTCGAACCCGGCCACGCGGCCTGGGTCGGCGACCCGAAGGCGTCGAGCTGGCAGTTCGCGTCCATGCTCAAACTGGCCGAGGAGCCTCCGGCGCGACCGGTCGTCTTCGAGATCGCCCACTCCGCGCCGCACTCCATCCCCAGCCTCGATCTGGGCGACGCGGCGGCGCGGCTCTACCGCTTCGGCCCGAACGGCCCGGTCGACGAGCACGGCGAGCCCACGCTGGACGGACCCACCGGCCCCCGGCAGTTCCTGGTCGTCTCGCTGGCCGGCAGCGACTACGTCGTCACCCTCCCGGCGCCGTGGGGCACCGCGCAGATCGAGGCCCTCGTCAACGAACGCCAGAGCCCCACCGGCAGCGCCGTCTCGGTGACCGTGCACGACAGCCGGGTGGGACCCGCCCTGGGCTACATGGTCCGGGGCGCCTTCGTCTCGGCGGCGACGCTCGTCAAGGACGCGGAGACCATGCTCTACGGCAAGATGACGAACCCGCTCGCGGCGGTGGCCGGTGCGTACGTCCTGGTCGGCAGCGAGCTGACCGACCGGCCGCACCGCTGGGACCCGTGGCTGTCCCGGCTGCGGCACGAGTTCGACTGGATGAGCGACGGATCCCTGCTGTGGGCGATGCGCCATCTGCGCCGGGCGCACAGCGAGGCGGAGCGGGAGGCGGCGCGCGACGCGCTCCTCGAGGCCTTCGACCGCGGTGTACCGGTCTTCACCCTGGGCCTGAGCCGCCTCATCCACGGCCTCTCCGAGTTCCCCGACGACCCGGAGTGCGCCGCCCGGCTCGACCAGGCCCGCCGGCTGTCGTGGCGCGTCGACATGCGCGAGCCGTTCGTGATCGTCACTCTGCACGGGAGGACGCAATGACCTCTCGGCACGGGGGACGCGCTGACCGCTCCGCACGGGAGGACGCGATGACCGGTGTGTTCGGGAGGCCGCGATGATCAGGTTCACCATGATGCCGGGCGAGGACGGCGACTGCCTGCTCCTGGAGTACGGCGACGACACCTTCGTACGCCGGATCCTTGTCGACGGCGGCCGTTCGGGCACGTACCCGCTCATCAAGCCGACGCTCGCCGGGCTCGACGGCCTGGTCGACCTCCTCGTCGTCACCCATGTCGACCAGGACCACATCCTCGGGGTGCTGGCCCTGATGGACGACCCCGACAGGTCGGTGGAGTTCGCGGACGTGTGGTTCAACGGCTTCGACCAACTCCTCGACAGCGAGGGGTTCGGCGCCGTGGACGGCGAGAAGCTCACCAGCGCCCTGCTGGCCCAGAAGGTGCCGTGGAACGACGCGTTCGGCGGGCGCAGCGTCGAAGTCGGGCGGGAGCTCGCCTGGTTCGACGACGGTTCCACGATGGACGTGCTCTCGCCCGACCGCGGGCAACTGGAGCGGCTGGCCCCGGTCTGGAGCGCGGAATGCGCCAAGAACGGGCTGATCCCGGGCCGCGATCCCGACGAACTCCCGCCGGTGGAGGGCTTCGAGCACTTCGGCGCCCCCAACGTGGAGCAGCTCGCCGCGTCACCCTTCAAGCCGGACACCTCGAAGACGAACCTCACCAGCATCGGCCTGCTCTTCGAGTTCGAGGACAAGCGCATCGTGCTCACCGGCGACGCGGACGACCGCAGGCTGGTGGCGTCGATACGGCCGCTGGCCGAGGCGGCGGGCGGCCGGCTCCACCTCGATGTCCTCAAGGTCGCCCACCACGGCAGCGACCACAACCTCTCGAACGAGCTGCTCGGCCTGATCGACTGCGACCGCTATCTGATCTCCACGAGCGGCGCACGGCACGGCCACCCCAACGAGATCGCCGTCGCCCGCATCCTCCAGCACGGCGGCGACGAGAAGGAGATCGTCTTCAACTACCGCGACCGCGCGGCGATGTGGGACGTCGCCGCCCTCAAGAACCGCTTCGGCTACACCGTGACGGCGCCCGAGCGGGACGCGGACGACGGGTTCGTCAGCTTCGAACTATGAGTTCCGGCAGCCTCGTAGCCCGAGGCGCATGCCTGGCAGGATGATCTGTGGGACCAGGGGAGAGGCATGACCACGGAATTCACGACGGACATCACCGGCGCTGTCGTCGACAGCCTCAAGGGCACGGCCGATCCGCGGCTGCGCGAGCTGCTCGGCGCGCTCACCCGCCACCTCCACGACTTCGTCCGCGAGACGGAGCCGACGACGGAGGAATGGGAGCGCGCCATCGGCTTCCTGACGGCGACCGGGCAGAAGTGCACCGACACCCGGCAGGAGTTCATCCTCCTGTCGGACGTGCTCGGCGTCTCGATGCTCGTCGAGACCCTCAATGGCCACCGCGATCCGGCTGCCACCGAATCGACCGTCCTCGGCCCCTTCCACATGACCGAGTCACCGGTACGCGCACTCGGCACCGACATCGACCTGGTGGGCAGCGGCGAGCCGTGCGTGGTCAGCGGCCGGGTGATGTCCCGCGACGGCACTCCGCTGCCCGGCGCCGTCCTCGACGTCTGGCAGGCCGACGCCGAGGGCTACTACGACGTGCAGCGGCCGGACGTCCAGCCACCCGGCAACGGACGCGGGCTCTTCACGGCGGACACCGAGGGCCGCTTCTGGTTCCGCACCTGCGTGCCGAGCCCGTACCCGATCCCCACGGACGGCCCGGTCGGCGACCTGCTCCGGGCCACCGGCCGCCACCCGTACCGCCCCGCGCACATCCACTTCATCGCCACGGCCGACGGACACACCCCCGTCACCACGCACATCTTCGTGGCGGGCAGCGACTACCTCGGCTCCGACGCGGTGTTCGCCGTCAAGAAGAGCCTGGTCCACGACTTCGCCGAGACCGACGACCCTTCCCTGGCACGGGAGTTCGGCATCCCCAACCCCTTCCGGCACGCACGCTTCGACCTCGTACTGGAGCCGGAATCACTGGAATGGCTGGAGTGACCGGGATGAGCACCCCCCTCGACTTCTCGTACGAGACCCGGCCCGCGCGGGTCGTCTTCCGTCCCGGCGCCTCGGTGTCCGCGACGCCGGGCGAGGCCGCGCGCCTCGGTCTGCGCAGGGTGCTGGTGGTGTGCGGCAGCCGGGGCGAGGCCACCGCGCGGGCGGTCGCGGACGCGCTCGGCGACGTCTGCGCGGGGCTGCACGCCGAGGCCCGTATGCATGTGCCCGTGGAGGTCGCCGACCGGGCCGTCGAGGTGGCGCGCGAGATCGGCGCCGACGGCTGCGTCGCGGTCGGCGGCGGCTCCGCGATCGGCCTCGGCAAGGCGATCGCCCTGCGCACCCGCCTGCCGCTGATCGCCGTACCGTCCACCTACTCCGGCTCCGAGATGACCCCTGTCTGGGGCCTCACCGAGCACGGCGCCAAGCGCACCGGACGCGACGCCGCCGTCCAGCCCCGCAGTGTCGTCTACGACCCCGAGCTCACCCTCACGCTCCCGGTCCCGCTCTCCGTGACCAGCGGCATCAACGCGCTCGCGCACGCGGCCGAGGCCCTCTACGCGCCCGACGCCTCGCCGCTCGTCTCCCTGATGGCCGAGGAAGGCGTACGGGCGATGGCCGGGGCCCTTCCCCAGGTGGCCGCCGCGCCCGACGACCTCGACGCCCGCAGCCGTGCCCTGTACGCCGCGTGGCTGTGCGGTGCCTGCCTCGGTGCCACCACCATGGGCCTGCACCACAAGCTCTGCCATGTACTCGGCGGCACCTTCGGTTTGCCGCACGCCGAGACCCACACCGTGGTCCTCCCGTACGCCCTCGCCTACAACGCGTCCGCCGCACCCGGGGCGATCACCGCCCTGTCCCGCGCCCTGGAGACCGACGACGTCCCGCACGCCCTGCGGGCGCTGGCCCTGGGCCTCGGCGCTCCCCGTTCCCTCGCCGAACTCGGCCTGAAAGAGGCCGACTTGACGGTCGCGGCCGCCCAGGCCGCCACCGAGGCGTATCCCAACCCCCGCGAGGTCACCGCGAACGGGGTGCTCGGCCTGCTGACAGCCGCGTACGAGGGCTGGGAACCCCGGAGCGACACCGTGTAGGCGTGGCGTACATCACCCGGGAAGAGTGCGGAAACGCGAAGCGGAACTTCACAGGTTCATGACACGCTCGCCACTGGTTACCCGCTGGTAATCCATAGCCACCCCCCACCCCCCTCAGGACTGATCTTGCGTATCCGCAAGCGGCCCTTGCGCGCCGTCATGCCCGCGCTCGCCGCAACCGCCCTTTTCCTCGCCGCCGGTTGCTCCGCAGACCCCGGAACACACTCCTCCTCCGGCGCCGAACGCGCCCGGAACGCCGACGCCTCCGCCGCCGCGACCGCGGACGCCGGTCGGCCGCTCGCCGTCGCCGCCGCCCCCGAGGCGGCAGCCACCTCGACCGCCGTCGCGCGGCCGGGCGCGGCGGGCGGCAAGGCCCGTAAGACCGCGCTGAAGGTCTCGTCGTACGACAGCCACACCCGACGGGCCGTCATATCGCCTGTCAGTAAGGGGACTTCATCCCAGTCCCATCCCCCATCCCAGTCCCCGTCCCCGTCCGCCGCCAGTACGGCGAAGCCGCACGGCACCGCCGTCGGCGACGTCATCGCCAGCGCCCCCGCGCCCGGCGCCCCGGACGGACTCCTCGCCAAGGTCACCAAGGTGATCGGCGAGAGCGGTGACGGCACCGAGGTCCAGACCGCGCCGACGACCCTGGACACGCTCCTCGGTGACGACGACGCGAAGGGCTCCGTCCCCGTCGACCCCTCGTCCTTCGACGTGGAGCGGCTGCTGCCCGATGTGAAGGTCTCCTGGGCGAAGACGGGAGACATCCACTCCGGACCCGAGGGCACGAAGGTCCCGCTCGGCAGCCTGCGGATCGATGTCGGCGCAAAGGTCGGCACGGCCGAGGGGGCACCCGCCTCGGCGACGGCGTCCGTGTCCGGCTTCGTACAGGTCGCACCCGAGGTCGACTTCTCCTACGGCGGTGACGCGGCCGGCTCCGGACCGGGGGCCGCCTACCTCGGTGTCTCCGGCGACTGGACCTCGCAGTGGGCGGTCAAGGGCCGCGCCGCCGCCTCCGCCCAGCCGGTGCGGCTGCCGTTCGCGAAGCTGCACGCCGACCCCGTACTCCAGGTCGGCCCGATTCCCGTCGTGGTGAACCTCGATCTGACCTGCTACTTCCAGATCAGCGCCGACGGAAGCGTCACCGTCGACATCGAGCAGGACCTCAAGGGCGACTTCAAGGCCGGCGGCACCTTCGGCCAGGCCAAGGGCTGGTCGCCGGTCAACGAGTCGCACATGTCGAGCACACCGGTCCGCACCTCGGTCACCACGGCCGGGAGCGTGAAGGCGTCCCTCGGTGCGGAGGCCACCGTCGGTCTGTACGGCACGGTCGGTGTCACCGCCGACCTGGCCCCGTATCTGCGGGGTGAGGCCGCGGGCTCGGTCGACGCCACGTCCGCGACCGGCTCCACGGCGAAGACCGGTGTCGACGCGACAGGTACCTGGGCCGTCTACGGCGGCGTCGATCTGACCGGCACCCTGCGCATCCAGCTGTCCATCTTCGGCACACCCGTCCTCGAACGCGGCATTCCCCTGGGCACATTGCACCGGGAGTGGAAGCTGGCAGACGGCAAGGTCTAGCCGTACGAGCAGGCCCTTCCGTGTCCGGTGGCAACCAGGCCACCGGACACGGGAGTTGAGCCACGAGCCACCGCCTGGGCCCCCAACGGGCGGTGCCGCTCTCCTCATTGGTTGATCCTTCATCACTCGGACACCTCCAGACACTGGCGTTTTCCACACCGCCCCGGAAAGCTGAGCTGGGCATGCCAACGCGACCCTGGTCTGCCCCGCCCCCACACCGCGGTCGATCAGGAGGACGCAGTGAAGAAAAGCTCGCGGATCCGCAAGGTCTCGCTCATCCTCGGCAGCGCCGTCGCGCTGGTCGTCGCCTTCCCCGGCAGCGCCCTCGCCGACCCGCCGAAGGCCTTGCCCGCGAACGCGGACGGCCTGGAGCAGACGTTCCAGCCGGCCTACGACTACGACACGGACGGCTGCTACCCGACCCCCGCCATCGGCCCCGACGGCACCATCAACGGCGGCCTCAAGCCGTCCGGGGCCCTCAACGGCCAGTGCCACGACTCCTGGGACCTCGACAACACCAACGGCTACTCGCGCGAGAAGTGCAACAACGGCTGGTGCGCCATCATGTACGGCCTGTACTTCGAGAAGGACCAGGCCGTGGCCGGCAGCGGCCTCGGCGGACACCGCAACGACTGGGAACACGTCGTGGTGTGGGTGCAGGACAACGAGGCCAAGTACGTGTCCACTTCGGCCCACGGCAACTTCAACATCTACGGCCGTGACCAGATCCGCTGGGACGGCACACACCCCAAGGTCGTCTACCACAAGGACGGCATCAGCACGCACTGCTTCCGCCCGGCCAACTCCAACGACGAACCGCCGGAGAACCACTACCACACCTGGCAGTTCCCCAGCCTGGTCGGCTGGAACGGCTACCCCGCGGGTCTGCGCGACAAGCTGAGCGCCTACGACTTCGGCAGTGCCGTCTTCGGACTCAAGGACGGCAACTTCAACTACCACCTGGAGAAGGCCAAGCCGGCCGGAATCGCGTTCGACCCCAACGCCTGACCGGCGGGTACGGGGTGGGTGGCGCGTGCGTCGCCGCCCACCCCGATCGACCGCCACTCCTGACTACTCGGCATTACTCGGCGAGGAGTCGTTCCTGGTGGCCGGGCGGCCTTCCCTCCTGCCAGGGCACGACCTCACCGAAGCGCACGAGTTCCCCGTACGCCGCCGCGTCGGCCTTCTCGGAGAGCAGCAGGTCGAGTACGGCCACCGCGGCCCGCGCCGGGGTCTGCGCCTGGCTGAAGTCGGGGAACCACGGCCGGGACAGCGGTGTGTCCACGAGCCCGGGGCAGACCGCCGCGACCAGGGTGTTCCGGTCCAGGTCGGTGGCCCGGCGCTCGGCCGCGACCGCCCGCACCGCGGCGACCTGGGCCACCTTGGACGGCACGTTGATCCAGTGGGGCCAGCCGAGCTCCTCCGAGGTGCCGGCCCGGATGGCCGCGCGCCAGGACTCGACCGCCGCCTCGACCTCGTCGAGCGAGGTGCCGTCGAACAGGTGGTGGAAACGAGGGTCCAGGTGACCGAGCGTGCCCAGGGAGCTGGCCACGACGATCAGCCGTCCACCGGGACGCAGCACCGGGCCGAACGAGCGCAGCACCGCGTGCGCGCCTCCGTTGGCGACGTCGATGAACTCGTCCGCCTGCTCGGCCTGCGACCGGTCCGGGGTGAGCAGGGCGCTCGCGTTGGAGACCACGATGTCCACCCCGCCGTACCGTGTGCGGAGTTCGGTGGCGAGCCGGTCCACGGCCCGCGCGTCGGTGACGTCGAGCACCCGGCCCTCCACCCGGCTCCTGGTGCCGGGGGCCTTGGCGACGAGCGAGACGGCATCCGTGACGCGCTGGGCGTCGCGCCCGGTGAGCAGGACCAGGTCGGCGGGCTCCATCCGGGCGGCGAGCCCCTCGACGAGAGCGAATCCCAGCCCCTGGTTGGCGCCGGTGACGAGAGCGATACGTGCAACTGTCATGCCCACCACGCTAGGAACACCTGTGCCATGCGTCCAACGAAAGTTGCTCACGTCTGGTATGCGTAAACGTCATGGACTTCACGGATGTCTCTCTCGTCGCGCTCCGCGTCTTCCGCGAGGTGGCCGAGCGGTCCACGCTCACCTCGGCGGCCGCGGCGCTCGGCTACACCCAGTCCGCGGTGTCCCGGCAGATCGCCTCGCTCGAACGGGCGGCAGGGGCACCGCTGTTGGAACGGCGCCGGGACGGGGTACGGCTGACCGCCGCCGGGCACATCGTGCTGCGCCGGGCCGTGACAGTGCTCGACCAGATCGACGCGACGGCGCGCGAACTCGCCGGGCTGCCCGCCGAGGCCGGGACCGTGCGCCTGGGCTGGTTCGCCAGCGCGGGCTCCGTGCTGCTGCCCCGGGCCATCGCCGCGCTGCGCCGCAGCCACCCCGCGATCACGGTGAGCACCCGGGAGGGCAGCACCCCCGCCCTGGTCCGCGCGCTGCGGGCCGGCACCCTGGACCTGGCGCTGCTCGCCTCAATGCCGCCGTTCCGCCCGTTCGACACGGAGTCGCCACCGCTCACCGTGCGGACGCTCAGCGAACGCAGCCTCCGTCTCGCGGTGCCCGCCACGCATCCGCTCGCCGCCGGCGACTCCGTCGACATCGCCGACCTGCGCGGACAGCGCTGGATCGCCGGTTCCTCCTCGGGCGACGAGAAGCTGATGGGTGTCTGGCCCGGCCTGGACGAGCGCCCCGTGATCGCGCACACCGCCCGTGACTGGCTGGCCAAGCTGCACCTCGTCGCCGCGGGCTGCGGCCTGACCACCGTTCCCGCCTCGCTCGCCCCCGCCGCACCCCCCGGCGTACGGATCCTGTCCGTGCACGGCGGCCCCGAGGAGCGGCGCCGCCTGGTCCTGGCCCGCCTCCCGCGCCCCCTGCCGGAACCGGCCGCCCGCCTGGCCGACGCGCTCCGCACCGCGGCCGCCGAATTGAACACGCCGACCTGACGATGTCCCCGCACACCAGGGACGGATGTCCCCGCACACCAGGGACGATGACCGCCCGTGCACGGCCATCCACGCATGTGCGGTAGGGTTTAGCTGCACGATCACGCGGGTGACCGCGAGTGAGACGCATCGGGACGTGGCGCAGCTTGGTAGCGCACTTGACTGGGGGTCAAGGGGTCGCAGGTTCAAATCCTGTCGTCCCGACGGTGCGAAGGGCCCCGCAGGCGAAAGCCTGCGGGGCCCTTTCCGTTGTCCGTCAGGCCTTGCCGAGCAGGCGCCAGATCTGGTTCTTCTTGGTGCCGAGCACGCTCGCCGCATCGCAAGTCCATTGGTGGACCTTCGCGCCGGCCGTGGTCGAGACGTCGCTGACGTCGACGCACTTGCCGCTGTGGACCGCGGTCAGCTGGTAGTCATGGCTGTTGCCGAGCGCGGTGACAGGGGTGAGGGTGAACTGCTGGTTGGTGGCGCCGTTGCAGGTGTACTGGATGACGGCGGCGCCGTCGGCGGTGGACGCGCCCGAGACATCCAGGCACTTGCCGCTGAGCTCGTCGACCACGGTGTACGTGTTGGTCTTGCCGCTCACCGGCTTGAGGTCGAGCATCTGCTGGTAGCCGCCCTCGCAGTAGTACTGCTGATACTGCGTGCCGTTGGCGGTACTGACGTTGGTGTCGTCCAGGCACTGGCCGCTGTTCTGGCTCACGGCCACCGTGGAGACCGTGGTGTTGGACGGGGGCAGCAGGGTGACGGTGTAGCCGTCCTTCGCGCTCGTCCAGGGAAGGCTCACCGAGGCGGCGTTGCCGCTCACCGTCAACGTGGTGTCGGAGACGGTCTCCGGGCCGGTGACAGCACCTCCGCTGTTGTAGGGGATGCGCTGCACGACGGCCCGGACCTGGCCACTCTCCACCACCGAGGTGGTGTTCAGGCCGGTGAGGTTGACGGTGACGGTCCCGGTGTTGCCACTGCTGCCCAGCAGCACCTTGGCATTGCCCGCGGAATTGTCCTTGGTGGCCAGGCCGTCGGTTCCCGTGCCCGGGGTGAGCTTGACGATGTTGCCGGTCTGGGAACCGTAGTAGCGGTACATGAACCACTCGCCGAGCGGCAGGTACTGGCCCGCGCTGTTCTTGGTGAGCAGATTCGCCTCGTTGTCGTGCAGCGCGGTGCCCGAGGCCCAGTTGCCGCGCAGGCCGTCGGCGCCGGCCCGCTCCAGCCGGCCGATGAACCAGGCGCCGCCGCCCGGGGACTGCATGGACAGCGTGGCGTACTCGTTGATCTGGTAGGCCCGGGTGTTGGTCAGACCCGCGGCGGAGAGGGTGGAGTTGGCGCGGCCGACATCGGTGGCGGGGTCGCCGGGTTCGTCGTGCCAGCTGTAGATGTCGGGGGCGACGTTGTTCGCCTTGACGTAGGTCAGGTATGTCGTCCACCAGCTGTTGGAGGAGTTCGGCTGGCCGGCGATGCTGGGGCCGACGATGAGCTGGGAGGGGAAGGCGGTGCGCACTTTGGCGTAGAAGCGCGACCACATCTCCAGGTACTGCGTCTGCGAGGCGCCCCAGAAGCCGCTTCCGTCGGGCTCGTTCCACAGATCCCACTGGACGGTCATGTTGTTGGCCTTGACGTCGCTGATGAGCTGGGTGACGAAGGCGTCGAACTGCGTCCAGTCACCGTTGTCGCCGGGCCAGCCCTGGCTGGTGGTGCCGTCCGCGCCCCACAGGTCGTGCGGCAGCAGGACGAAGGTGCCGCCGAGGGCCGCGGTGCGCTGGTACTGGGCCAGGGTGGAGGCCCATCGGGTCTGGTAGTCGGCCAGGCTGGTGGCGTAGCCGCCGCTGTTGAGCTGGGCGCCTCCCGCCCGCATGAAGTGCCACTTGATGTCTTTGAAGAAGTGGTCCTGGGGCAGCGAGCCGTCCGGGGTCATCCCGTAGATCATGCCCGAGGCGTGGTAGGTCGGGGCGCCTCCGGCGGTGGAGAAGTCGACGGTGACGCTGGTGTCGGCTGCCTGCGAGGGAGTGGTCGGCAGCAGGGTCCCGGCCAGTGCGGCCAGCAGGACGGCGACGGCTGAGACCGCTCGGCGTCCGGGTCGGGTTCTGCGGCGGGGAAGTGGGTGTGGCGCGTGCATGTGCGGCTCCCGATGGGGTGGGGTGGGTCGGGTCCGTGCTCGTACGGGCCCGGGCTGTGGGGAACGCGGCCGGCCGGTTCGGTCAGTGGTCACCGCCGCGTACGTGCGCCTCGGCCAGCAGGAGGTAGCTGCTGGCGGTCCAGGTGTAGGCGCGGTCGCGCAGGCCCGTGCCGGTCAGGGCGTCGAAGTTCTCCGCGAAACCATGCGTTTCGCACAGGGCGCGGAAGCGGGCGCTGATGTCGTCCGCCAGCCGGTGGTGGCCGGCGCGGCGCAGGCCGTCCTCGATGAGGACGGTGGCCGGCGCCCAGATCGGGCCGCGCCAGTAGCCGTCGGCGAGGTAGTGCGGTGAGGTGGGCAGTTCGGTGGCGAGGCCGTACGGGGTCAGATGGGTCTCGATGCGGTCGGCCAGCACGCCGGCGACGTCCTCCGGCAGGTGCTCGCCCAGCGCGATGGGCATCAGGTCGAGCAGGCTGGAACTGCTCCAGGTGTTCTCGTCGCCGACGCCCCGGGCGACGAACCGGTCGCCGGTCCAGAGCCGGTCGAACAGGGTGGCCTGGGTCGTGTCGGCGGTGCGCGTCCATCGGAGGGCGTCGTCCGTACGTCCCAACTCGGCTGCCAGGTCGGCGAGTTCCCTCAGCTGGAGGATGAGGAAGGACGCCAGGTCGGCGGTGACGACCACTCGCGCGGGGTCGAAGGTGGTGGCGTTGTCCCAGCCGCTGTCGTTGCCGTGCTCGTAGTGGGGCAGGGCGGCGCCGGGCGCGCGTCGCGTGGTGAGCCAGAAGTCCGTCCAGCGCTCCAACCTGTCGTACGCCACGGCCAGTTCCGCCTGGCTGAGAGGCTCGGGCAGACACTCGCGCAGGCGGCGCAGGGCCCAGCCGTGGATGGGTGGCTTGACGAAGTTGTGGAGGACCTCGGAGTGGGTGACCGAGTCGGGCAGCGCCCCGCTCCCGTCCTGGTGGTCGAAGGGCAACGCGAACTGGTCCCAGGCCAGCTCCGGGCAACCGGGTGCCAGAGCAAGGGCGTTGAAGCAGTGGTCCCAGCTCCACACCTTGTCCATCCAGTGCTTGGACATCAGCACCGCGGGCCGGGTGACCAGGCCCGCCGGGCGTACGGTCGCGGACCACACCACATACGCGGCGAGTTCGGCGGCCGGAGTGGCGGACGAGCGCCAGGGCGCGACCGCGTCGACGAAGTCCGCGAAGGAGTTCCGCGCGGCCTCCGCGACCTTGCCGAACGCCGCGGACGAGGCATAGGGGCGACGTCCGGTCTCGTACTCCTCGACGGCGATCTCCCAGACTCCGCCGTCTTCGGCGGTGACCGTGACGCCGCGATCCCCGCTGCCCAGCGCCTGGGCGCCGGACACGTCGGACACGGTCCCGGACAGTACGGTGATCCTGTAACGGCGCCCGGTCTCGTACGAGGTGAACACATACCCGCCGCTGACGGGCTCGGGGAAGAAGTAGGTGCCGCTGAACGGTGTCAGAGCCTGTGCCGCGGCGGCCACGCGCAGGCCGATCCCGGTGCCGCGCAGGCGCACGGTGTCCGGCGACTCGTAGGCGAGGTCGATGCGTCCGCCCGGGTGGATCCAGCTGAGCAGGCCGGGGGTCGCCTCCACGCGGGCGGCGGCCCGGTCGCCGGTCGCGGTGTCCAGCGGGACCAGACGCAGCACGGCGTGCATGCCGTTCTGGTGGGAGACCAGATGGAGGTCCTCCGCGTATGTCTGCTCCGCCACCACGGGGGAGATGCCGAACCAGGATCCGTGCGTGCTGAACGGGATGTCGTGGACGGAGAAGGCCGGGCCGGGTGAGGCGGCGGTCATGAAGTGTGACTCGTTTCTTCAACTGGAGGCGTATTACAGGAGAGTGACGGAGTGTCAGTCCTTCACGGCTCCGGCGGTCACGCCGGCGGCGACGTAGCGCTGGGCGAGGACGAGGATGATCGCGGCCGGCAGCGAGGCCACGACGGCGGTGGCCATGATGGCGTTCCACTGCTGGTTGTTGTTGCCGATGTAGTGGTAGATGCCGAGGGTGATCGGCTCGTGGGCACCGCCGTTGACGAGCGTGCCGGCGAAGACGAAGTCGGACCAGGACCACAGGAACGCGAACAGGGACACCGTGACGACGGCGTTGCGGCTCATCGGCAGGACGATCGACCGGAAGGTACGCCACGGGCCGGCGCCGTCGGTCTTCGCGGCCTGGAGCAGTTCGCCGGGGATGCCGGACATGAACGCGGTGAAGATGAGCACGCCGAAGGGGACGGCGAGCGTGGAGTCGGCGACGATCAGGCCGGGCACGGACTGGAGCAGGCCGAGGCTCAGATAGATGGCGTAGAAGCCCATCGCCATGATGATTCCGGGGATCATCTGGGCGGCCAGGAGGACGAAGTTCAGGATGCCGCCGCCGCGTGGGCGCAGTTTGGCCAGCGCGTATCCGGCGGGTGCGGACAGGGCCACGGTCAGGGCGACGGTGCCGAGGCCGATGACGAGGCTGGTGCCGAGATACGGCAACTGCTGGTCCACGACGGCCCGATAGCCCTCCAGGGTGCCGTGGACCGGGAACAGGTCCGGCGGCGACTTGCGCATGTCCTGATCGCGGGTGAAGGACACGTTGAGCATCCAGTAGACCGGGAAGAGCATGATCGCGGTCAGCAGGACGCCGAGGACCGTCTTCCAGCCCGTACGGCTGTGCCGGTTCATGAGGACGCCTGCCTTCTCTGGGCCCGCACATAGACCAGGCCGAACATCAGGGCGGCGACGACGAGCAGGTTTCCGACGGCCGCGCCGGGGCCGAAGGCGGGGAGCAGGTTGCCGAAGCCGAGTTGGTAGGACCAGGTGGCGAAGGTGGTGGACGAGTCCGCGGGGCCGCCCTTGGTCATGATCCAGATGATGTCGAAGACCTTGAGCGTGTAGACCAGGCCCAGCAGCAGAGTGATCGCGGAGACCGGGCGCAGCAGCGGGAAGGTGATGCGCCAGAACCGCTGCCAGGCGTTCGCGCCGTCGAGGGCGGCGGCCTCGTACAGGCTCGCCGGGATCGACTGCAGACCGCTGTAGAGGACCACCAGGTTGAAGGGGACACCGATCCAGATGTTCGCGATGATCACCGATGCCAGCGACCAGGACGGTGAGGTCAGCCAGTTCACCGGGCCGATACCGACCGCGTGCAGGGCGGCGTTGACGACACCGGAGTCGCTGTTGAGCATCCACGACCAGGTGGAGGCCGACACGATCAGCGGCAGCAGCCAGGGCACCAGGAACAGGGCGCGCAAGGTCGCCGACAGCCGGAAGTGCTGGTTGAAGAAGACCGCGAGGGCCAGACCGATGGCGTACTGGAAGACCAGGCACACGGCCGTGAACACCACGGTGTGGAGCAGCGCCGGGGCGAACGTGGGGTCGTCGAAGACGGTCAGGTAGTTCTTGAGGCCCGTGAACGGCGCGTTGCCCTGGACGAAGGAGCGCACCGTGTAGTTCCGCAGGCTCAGGTCGATGTTGCGGTAGAGCGGATAGGCGTAGAAGAGGGCGAGATAGACGGTCACCGGGGCGAGGAACCCCCACGCGGCCCACTGCTGGGAGGTGGGACGGCGTCGCCGCCGGGGTGGCGGTGCCGCGTCGGCCGCGACGCTGTGGTGGCGTACGGCCGGACGGGCTTCAGTCGTCGGGCTCATCAACGGGCCTCGGGTACCGGTCATTTGACCGCGGACTGGGCCGCGCTGAGCGCGTCCTTCGGCGACTTGGAGCCGCTGAGGGCGGACTGCACCGCCTTCCACAACTGCTCCGAGATCTTGGGGTACTTGGTGCCCAGGTCGTCACTGGTGCGCCCCTTGGCGGCCTTGACCGCGCCGACCCACGGCTTCAACTGGGCGTTGGCCGCCACCTGCTTGTCCTGGACCTCGCCGGTGGGCGCGACGTAGGAGAGGGTGGTGTCGGTGTCGTACAGGTTCTTGGTGCTGGTGAGGCAGGTCGCCAGCTTCTGCGAGGTGGTGTAACGGCCGGTGGAGCCCTGGACCGGGAGGGTGACGAACTCGCCGCCCGTCGGGGCCGCGGCGTTGCCTCCCGAGGCGCCGGGGACGGGGATGACGCCGTAGTCGAAGCCCGCCTTGGCGGCGTTCGCGAGCTGCCAGGTGCCGTTCTCGCTGAACGCGTAGTCGCCGGTCGCGAACTCCTGCCAACTGGTCGTCTGGGTGTTGTTGAGCACGGAGTTCGGGGCGTAGCCCTTGGCCAGCCAGCCCTTCCACAGCGACAGCGCGGAGACGGCCTGGTCCGAGTCGAGAGCGGTGAGCTTCGCGCCCGAGCCCCAGAACCACGGCAGGAACTGGAAGCTGCCCTCCTCCGTCCCTATCGCGGAGAACGTGATGCCCTTCTTGCCGGCCTTCTTGACCTTCGCCAGTGCCGCGGTGAGCGACGTCCAGTCCTTGACCGAGGTGACGTCCACCCCGGCCGCCTTCAGCACCTTCTTGTTGTAGTAGAGGGCGAGCGTGTTGGCGCCGATCGGCGTGCCGTACGTCTTGCCGCCCGACTGGCCGGCCGCGAGCAGGTTGGGGTCCACGGCCGAGGTGTCCAGCTTGTTGTCGTCGGTCGTGGTGAGCACGCCGGCCTCGGCCAGGGTCGACACCACCGGGTTGTCGACGATGAGGAGGTCGGGGGAGTTGTCCTGCTGCGCCGCGAGCAGCGCCTTGTTCGGCAGGTCGCTGGTGTCGAAGGCGGTCCGCTTGATCTTCACGCCTGCCTGGGTGCCGCAGGAGTCCAGCAGCTTCGCCCAGGCCGAGCTCTTGTCGAACTGGGGATACGGGTCCCAGATCGTGTAAGTGCCCTTGTCCGAGGACGAGTTGGAGGTGCTGCCCGAGCCGGAGGAGCAGGCGGTCGCGGTGGTGGCGACGGCGACGACGGCCACGGCTGCGGCGGTGAGACGGCGGCGTCTTGAGGAGCTGTTCATGGCGGGTTCCTCTTGGTTCTGGGCACGGCTGTGCCGTAGGAGAGGCGATGGGGGTGATCCGGGCATGCCGAGGGCGCCGATGGGCGGTTCAGCGGCCGGTGTTGGGGAGGCGCCGGGGACGGGGTGTCCGTCTTCCGTGGTCGGGCGGTCGTTCCGGGGAGGAGCGGGAGGAAGGGGAGGGGCGTCAGACGGTCGTGTCGGCGGCGCGCGGAGCGACGCCGGCGGGCCCGGTGCTGGCCCGCAAGGAGATCGGTGGCGCGAGAAGGTGGTGCCGACCGGGCGCGTCGGGATGGTCGAGCCGCTCGACCAGCAGGTCGACGGCGCGGCGGCCCATCTCCTCGGCGGGTACGTCCGCCGCCGTGAGCTGCGGGGTCACCGTCTCCGCCCACCGGCTGGCCACCACGCCGGTCACGGAGAAGTCGCGTGGCACATGGCGGCCGGCCTGGGCCAGCCCTCGGTAGAGGCCGCCGAGCGCGGCCTCGTTCAGTGTGACCAGGGCCGTGGTGGCCGGATCGTCGTACAGGATCCGCTCCACACAGGCCTGGCCCGAAGAGGCGTCGTCCCCGCAGCAGTACGTCCGGACGGTCAGTCCGCGCTCGGCGGCGGCCTTGGTGAATCCGTCCAGACCCCGGTGGGCCGACTCGTACCCGGCCCGCAGCAGCTGCTCGGGCCGGTTGACGAAGGCGACCCGGCGATGGCCCAGGTCAGCGAGGTGATGGACGCACGCCTCCACCAGCGCGGTGTGGTCCAGGCCGACCCACCAGCCGTCCTCCGGATGCGCGGTGCGGCCGATGGCGACGGAGGGGAAGCCCAGCGAGGTGAGGTGGTCCACCCGGTCGTCCTCCAGCCGGATCTCCATCAGGATCGCGCCGTCGACCCGGCGTTCTCCCAGCAGCCGCTGGAACGAGCGGTCGCTGTCCACGCCGCTGGGTGAGAGCAGCACGTCGTAGTCGTAGGCCGCGGCTGCCTCCACGACGCTGCCGATGAAGTCGAGCTGCATGCCGGTGTAGTGGTTCCCGGCAGGCGGGAAGACGAGACCGATGGTGCTGGTCCGGCCGTTGGCCAGGGCACGCGCACTGGCGTTGGGCCGGTAGCCCAGTTCATCGATGACCTGCTGGATCTTCCGGCGGGTCTCTTCCGACACAGGGCGCTTGCCGCTCAGCGCATAGGACACGGTGCTCCGCGAGACACCGGCCCGCTGGGCGATCTCTCCGATGTTCACGGGGGCTCCTAGCTCGGACCGGTTCGATGAGCCCCGGGAGGGCGTCATCGCCGGTCGCAGGATACGGGGGACGGCGGGCGGGTGACGATGGCGACCCGTTGTCGAACCGGTTCGCGTGAAGGGAAGGTAGGAGCAACGCGAACGACGTGTCAACGCCTTGCGCAAGACTTTCCGTAATGACGTGGAAACCGGCAGGTAAGGCGGCCGTGCGGAGCCGGGGGATCTGGGCCGTGCGTATTGCTGGCCGGTTTCCCCGGTGCTAGCTTCGTCGAACCGGTTCGATGGGGTGGGTCGGTGTGCGGGCGTTGGCGCAACGTCGGCGCCCGCCACCCCGATGGGTGCCCGGACAGGCGGAGAGTTCAATGGGTGGGCGCGGCGCCGACGGCTTTTCGACTGCCGCCCGAGCCGACGCCGGCTCGATCACCGCCTTGATCCGGAACCACGACCGACCGGAAGCATGACCGAGAGGAACAACACCCGTGAGCGAGTGGCAGCTGACCCGGACATTCCGCAGCACCTCAGGAGACGTTCGCTGGGACAGCCTCGGACAACCCGGCCAGGATCCGGTCGTCCTCCTGCACGGCACACCGTTCTCTTCCTATGTGTGGCGCGCCGTCGCCCGCTCACTCGCCCGCCGTCACCAGGTGTTCGTGTGGGACATGCCCGGTTACGGAGCATCGGAGAAGTACGCCGGGCAGGACGTCTCGCTGGCCGCCCAGGGCAAGGTCTTCACCGAGCTCCTGGCCCATTGGGGCCTGGAGGAACCGCTGGTGGTCGCACATGACTTCGGCGGTGCCGTCTCCTTGCGGGCGCATCTGCTGCACGGCGCCCACTACCGCGCACTCGCTCTGGTCGACCCCGTCGCACTGGCGCCCTGGGGGTCTCCGTTCTTCCGGCTCGTCGGCGAGCACTCCGAGGTGTTCGAGCAGCTGCCACCCGCGCTGCACCGCGCCCTGGTACGCGAGTACATCAGCTCGGCCAGCAGTCCGGGCCTGCACCCGGCCGTGCTTGAGGGGCTCGTCCGGCCGTGGCTCGGCGACGTCGGCCAGGCGGCCTTCTACCGGCAGATCGCCCAGGCCGACCAGCTCTACACGGATGAGGTTCAGGACCGGTACGGCGAGATCGGCATCCCCGTGCTGGTGTGCTGGGGGCAGGACGACACCTGGATTCCCGCGGAGAAGGGAAGCGAGCTCGCCGCCCGCATCCCGGGCGCGCGACTTGAGCCAATCAGCGGCGCGGGCCACTTGGTCCAAGAGGACGCGCCCGCCGAGCTCACCGCCGTTCTCATCTCCTTCCTCAAGCAGTACAGCCGGTCCTGACGAGCCGGTGAACTCCCGGTCGGAGCCCGCCCGCGGTATGTGCGCCGAATCCTTGACCGCCGCCCGCCCCTCCACGATGCTGTGTTGCGGCACATGAGATGCGTGCCGTAATGAGCAACGTTCGACTCAGGTCTCGTACCAGCCGAGGAGTGGCCATGACTCACCAGGTCCGTGCTGTCGTCGCGCGGGGGAAGGGCGCCCCCGTCAGCCTGGAAACGATCATCGTCCCCGACCCCGGCCCGGGCGAGGCGCTCGTGAAGATCGAGGCCTGCGGGGTCTGCCACACCGATCTGCACTATCGCGAGGGCGGCATCAACGACGACTTCCCGTTCCTGCTGGGGCACGAGGCCGCGGGTGTCGTGGAGTCGGTGGGGGAGGGCGTCACCGATGTCGCCCCCGGCGATTTCGTCATCCTCAACTGGCGTGCCGTGTGCGGGCAGTGCCGGGCCTGTCAGCGCGGACGGCCGCAGTACTGCTTCAACACCCACAACGCGAAGCAGAAGATGACCTTGCTCGACGGCACCGAGCTGTCCCCGGCCCTGGGCATCGGTGCGTTCGCGGAGAAGACGCTGGTGGCGGCGGGGCAGTGCACCAAGGTCGACCGTGCGGCATCGGCGGCCGCCGCCGGACTGCTGGGCTGTGGAGTGATGGCGGGCATCGGCGCGGCCATCAACACCGGCAACGTGGGGCGCGGTGACACCGTGGCGGTCATCGGCTGCGGCGGGGTCGGCGACGCGGCGATCGCCGGGGCCCGGCTCGCGGGCGCGGCGAAGATCATCGCCGTCGACATCGACGAGCGGAAGCTCGACACCGCGAAGAAGATCGGCGCGACGCACACCGTCAACTCCAAGCAGGGCGATCCGGTGGAGGCCATCCGCGAGCTGACCGGCGGCTTCGGCGCGGACGTCGTCATCGAGGCGGTCGGCCGTCCGGAGACGTACAAGCAGGCCTTCTACGCCCGCGACCTCGCCGGCACGGTCGTCCTCGTCGGCGTGCCGACCCCGGAGATGAAGCTCGAACTGCCGCTGCTGGACGTCTTCGGGCGGGGCGGTGCGCTGAAGTCGTCCTGGTACGGCGACTGCCTGCCCTCCCGTGACTTCCCGATGCTCATCGACCTGTACCTCCAGGGCCGACTGGACCTCGACGCGTTCGTCACGGAGACCATCGCACTGGACGAGGTCGAGAAGGCCTTCGAACGGATGCACGGCGGCGATGTGCTGCGCTCGGTGGTGGTGTTCTGATGACCGCGCGCATCGAACATCTGATCACCTCGGGAACGTTCTCCCTGGACGGCGGTACCTGGGACGTCGACAACAACGTCTGGATCGTCGGCGACGACACCGAGGCCGTCGTCATCGACGCCGCGCACGACGCCGCGGCGATCGCCGAAGCCCTCGGCGGACGCACCCTGCGGGCCATCGTGTGCACCCACGCCCACAACGACCACATCGACGCGGCCCCCGAACTCGCCGACCGTACCGGCGCTCCGATCCTGCTCCACGGCGACGACCTGCCGCTGTGGAAGCAGACCCACCCGGAGCGGTCACCCGACGGCGAACTGGCCGACGGGCAGGTCGTCACGGTGGCCGGCGTCGAGCTGACCGTGCTGCACACGCCCGGTCATGCGCCCGGCGCCGTGTGCCTGTACGCGCCGGGTCTGAAGGCGCTCTTCAGCGGTGACACGCTCTTCGCGGGCGGACCGGGGGCGACGGGACGGTCGTACAGCCATTTCCCGACCATCGTCGGCTCGATCCGGGACCGGCTGCTGACCCTGCCGGACGACACCGTCGTACACACCGGCCACGGCGACACGACCACCATCGCCGCCGAAGCCCCGCATCTTCAGGAGTGGATCGACCGCGGGTTCTGACCGCTGCCGACCGCGCGGCGGCCTCGTCTCAGCACTCGATGACGTTGACGGCGAGGCCGCCGCGCGAGGTCTCCTTGTCCTTCGCTCTCCCTAAACGCGGCCTGCAGGCGCAGCCATGTGCAGCAGCCGTTCGGTGATCTCCCGGTACTGCTTGAGCGCGAGCCGTAGTTCCTCGGTCTGCGCATGGGTGTCCGGGTCGTGCCAGCCTGTGCGCAGGACGCGCCGGCGTTCTGCGAGGGTGTGGGTGAACTGGGTGGCGACCTCGCCGAAGACGGCGTCGGCTTCTTCCACCGCCTGGCGCGGGCTGTCGACGAAGGTGCTGAGAGCCTGCTGGAGGCGCAGGGTGAGCTTGTTCCGGTCGTCCTGCGGGATCAGGTCCGGGCCGAGTTTGCGGTCGGGGCTGTCGGCGCTGGTGCCGGGCTCACGCGGTGCGTGAGCGGGTTCGGTGCGGGGTGCCTGCGGGGCGCGCTGCATCGCGGGATCCGGGGCCCCGGGCTGGGGGTGCGGTGCGTGTTCGGCGTTGTGCGACATCATGTGCTGCTTCCCTTCGCGTGGCGTCGGGTCAGTGCCCACGGCGCATGGCCCTGGTCGTCGCGGGACGACGCGTCGCGCCGGTCCGGGTCGGCCGGCTGTTCGCTGACCAACGCCTCGAAGAGGCTTCGGGCTTCAACCATGGCCTCCCGCATTTCCTCGGTGCCGCTCTGGTCGCGGGCCGCTGCGTGCATGCCGCGGTAGCCCTGGACATAGTGGGCGTGGTGGACGGAGAGGGCGGCGATCTGTTCGTCGAACTGCTCGCCGTCGGGGAAGCCGCGGTCCCCTGCCAGGCGCGCCAGCAGCGCGTCCGCCTCGGTGACGGCCTTCTGCGGTGATTCGACGAACTGCTCCTGGACGGAGGCCCATTGCGTCACGTAGCGCTCGCGGATCTCGGGCGGCAACGGCAGCTCCGTGAGGGAGCCGTGCTCCTTCACGCGCTCGCCGAGTTCCCGCTCCGCGGCCTTGGTGTCGCCGCCGTGGTCGGCGACGGCACGGTCGTACTCGGGGCCGAAGCGCCGCTTCAGCCCGTGCCCGCCACCGCCCCGCACTCGTCCACGTCCGAGGTGGAGGAGGGCGGCCAGAACGATGACGATCACAGCGATGATCATGACGGTGAACATGGCCGCCTTCTTTGACTCTCGGTTCGCACGTTGGTCTGCTTCATTGCCGTCAATTCCTGTCGGCTCATTGAGCGTTGAGGTCTGCCGGGTGGTGTCCACACGGTGTGGGAACGGCCCGGGGCGCCTTCTGTCACAGCCTGAAGCCGCCCTTGGCGTTGTCGCCGGTTGCGGGTGGTCCGGCCGATGCGTTCGGTGACCAGGCCCTTGAATGCCTGCGTCTTGTGCTTGATCGTCCGTCCGGCACTCATGGTCGGCCTCCTACTGGTGTGCCGAGTGGGCTCCCGCGTGTGATCGCCGTACAGGCCGCTGTTCCCGCGGGCGGGATCGAGCCTCGGAGCGGACTACCTGCGGCTGTACCGGCGCCTGCCACCGCCGCGCCCGCGCATCGCGAAGCCGGCGATCCAGACGATCAGCAGGACGGCGGCGACCCACCAAAGGACCTGCAGGGTGAAGCCGAACCCGAACACCACCAGGATCAGCAGAAGGAGAAGGATCCACAGGATCATTGCCGGGCCTCCAGATCGCGGGAATTTCCTGGTTCCGCGGGGTCCGGGCGAAGCGGGGGAGGTGGAATGCGTCGCCCGAGTGATCCGGAGTGGCATAGCCCTACGCCGTCCTGTCAGTCAACGCCGGGCGACTTCCCTTGTCAACGGGGTGTCGACACTGAGGAGTTCTGTGAGCGGGGCAGGGGGCATCGGGGTGAGCGGAGCCTCGGCCGGGGCTTCGACCGGCTCAGCCGGTGGCAGCATGAGGTCCTCCCACCAGGACAGGCCCAGCACGGCGGCGAGCAGGACGAAGGGGGTCGAAGCCGGAACGATCAGCGCGTACATGTGTACCGCCTGCGGTGGGATGCGTGCGACGCGGCGGACAGCAGAAGGTGCCCGCATGGGGCGCATCGATGCTGCGCCAGGATCGAGTGGCGACGGCGGATGCGGGAGCGGCCCGTTGATGACGGGACGGCTTCCGGCACTGATGCGCGAGGTGCGCCCCCGAAGGAGCAGGAGAGGCGATTTACGCTGCCGGGGGCTCGGGCTGCACCGCGTACGCTAGCCCTCGCAGCACTCCCCGGACAGATGCCAAGTGGCCATTTGGTTCCCACCAGTTCCGCCGAAGCCGCGGACATGGTCGCTATCCGTAACCTCTGGGTAGGGCTACGCTGTTCGCACAGACCCCGGCCCCCGGCAGTGATGCTTTGCTCGGCTCCGGGAGGCCCGCCGTGTTCGTTCTGCTTCTCATCCTGATCGTGGTTCTGTTCGGCCTCGGTTTTCTCCATCCCCTCTGGTGGGTGGCCGCGGCCGTGATGGTCTTCGGTGCCACCCGCTACGGTCGCGATCGTGGGGGAGGCTGGATCCGTGGTGACGGTTCCGATTTCGGGGAGTACCGGGACTACGAGAAGCGCCGGGACAGTCAGGACCGATGGGACCGTCGCTACAGCCGTCAGTACCGGGCGCGCTGGAGGCGCGAGGACCGTCGGGACCGCGAACACCGCGGGTGACCGATGAACCGGCCTGGCATCGAGAGGTTCCGGGGCGGCTTCAGCCGCGCCGGACGCGCGGAAATCATGGAGAGGTAGATGCCATGCATCGCACAGCCATGCTTCCGAAGGACTGGTGGAATCCGCGGGCCGAGGCCTCGGCGGAGGACCCGGCGGGTCAGGATGATGTCGTGGCGCTGCGCGCCGAGATCGATCAGCTGCGGCGGACGCTGGCCGGCCGTGCGGTCGTCGACCAGGCCTGCGGCATGGTGATGGTCCTGACCCCCTGCCGCCCTGGACCGGCCAGGAACTTGCTGGTGGACATCTCGCGACAGTGCAACACCAAACTTCCGGACGTGGCAGCGGCTCTGGTCGCCGCCTGGGAGGGGGAGCCGCTCTCGCGGGTGATGCAGCGGGGGCTGCGGCGTGCGCTGCGGCGGCTCTACGCGGAAGACCGAGGGTGCGACTCACCACCGGTGGATGAGCCGTCCGGAAAGGGAAGGTCATGATTCACGCAGCGGATGTCCGAGAGTGGCCCAACTGCGACATCGTCGATACCTGAGGGCCACAAGATCGGTGCGCTCGCCGGGTTGTCTCAAGGTCGGTTATGTCAGAACGCTGGTGAAGCAGGCTCCTTCGATGCAGCCGGTAAGAGGCAACTGGCGCGCCGCTGACCGCTCATGGGCGCAACGACTGCGTTGTGAGGTACGCACCATGCACCAGGTGACCACGCTCCGTGAAGAACAGTGGCTGTTGACGGCTGTCACTTCGACGGGGGACGCGGCGTTGGCTGTCGAGATCCTCGAACTGCGGGACAGGAATGAGCAGTTGGAGAGAGCGCTGGCACGTCGTGCGGTGATCGACCGGGCGTGCGGCATGGTGATGGCCATGGCGCCGTGTTCCAGCGAGCGGGCGTGGGACCTGCTGGTGGACGTGTCGCAGCACTGCAGCGACAAGCTCCGGGACGCGGCTGCGGCCCTGGTCGCCACGACGGAGGACGAGACGCTCCCGGAACAGATACGGCGGGAGCTGCGCCGGGCGCTGCGGCGCCTTCATGCGGCGGACCGGGGGTGACGGAGCGCGCGCCCGTCGGACGGCACCGGGAGCTGAGAGCTCAACCCTCCGGTGTCTTCGTCCAGGACGGCCGTCGGACGCCCTTTGTGCAGCCCACCTCCTGGAACTCGAACACCGACCTGGGCCCCCTCGCCCCCAAAGCCACGGACAGTAGGGTTGAGGAGGTTTCAACTCTGCTTTCAGGGCTAGTCGTTGGATATGTCCAGACGCTACGGCGGAAGCCCCGCGGGGACGGTCATCTCCATCATCGCGGACATCGCGGCACTGATCCTGATCCTGTGGATCGCCCTCTACCTGTTCGACGCCAACACCGCCAACAGTACGGTTTCCTGGGTCCACGACGCGGCGAACTGGCTCTCGGGCTGGTCGCGTAATCTCTTCACCATCCACTCGGACAACTGGCGCACCGTGGTCAACTACGGTCTGCCCGCTGTCGTCTACCTGCTGATCGGTCACGCGGTGGCCGGCCGGGTCAACCAGACCTAGCCCACTCCGCCGACGCGCAGCCGCGCGCACAGCCTTGGCTGTCCGCGAGGTGCGGGCGGCACTGAACTGCCAGGCACAAGCACGGACGCAGCCCCAGCCCTCGGCAGCGTGACATTCCGCCCCGAGGAGGCCCATGGTGTCTGCAGATACGGCAACTCCCCGCATCCCCGCAGAAGTCCCCCGAGCTCCGGGCCGACGGCCTGTGCTCGCTGGTGTGCCGGAGGGCTGCGAGACGGTCGTCGTCAGTGGCAATCTCACTCTCGCCACGGTTCCGGGACTGCGCGCGCGTCTTCTGGGCGCATGCCGCAGTCCCGGAAGGCAGTTGACCCTCGACCTGTCGGGCGTCACCTCCTGCGACACCCTGGGCCTCGGGCTGCTCGTCGCCACGGCACGCAGGGTCCACCTCTCCGGCGGCGACCTGCGCCTTGCCGCCCCGAGCCGCGCCGTCGTCGAGGCGCTGAGCGACAGCGGGCTGATCCGGCTCCTCCGGGTCCTTCCCGATGCGGGCACGGCCGTCGGAACCACGGCTGCCGAGGCGCCCGCCCCGGGGCTCCGGGCAGCGGCCTAGGCGCACAGATGACCGATGGACATCCTGAACCGATGAGACGGCCGCGCCCAGGCAACCGCGTCAGGCGCCCGGTCCGTTGTCGTCAGCGGAGAGGACGCCGCCGAGCGCGCCGGGACAACCGCACGGCGAATACGGAAACATCGGCCACGAGAACCACGATGCCGATGATCAGCAGATAGCCCATACCTCCGGCTGTCGCGCCGATGATTCCCAGAACGACGGCAACGAGGACGAACAGGAGGAACAACGCCACGACTCGGACACCTCCCTTGGGCCGTGCCGCCCGCCGCTCAGCGGCGTGCGAGCTTTCGTTCGCCGTTCGCGCCCGGCTGGTATGTCATGCCGTAGTGCTGGAAGATCGCTTCCTCCTGCTCGGCGGGCAGGATGTCGTCCGTGCCGATCGAAGGAGCCTTCCTCACCAGGCTCCTGGTGTAGGAGATCTTTACGTAGTCCGGCCCCAGGAGGGCGTCGTCGAGGGGTACGAAGACCAGGCGTCGGCGAGCCGGCAGCCCGGTCCGTACGGTGATCACGGCTGGTTCGTCGGTGGTGGTGTCCACGTAGACCGCTTCGAGCACACCGATCTTGTGCCCCTTCGGGTCGACCACGTCATAGGTGCGCCACTCGCGGATGTCGGCTGCCTGGATCATGCGCTGTCCCTCCTGAGCGGGACACCCGTCGATGCGGGCCGCGTCCCTTGGAAGGTCGCGGCCTGGCCGGAACCGCCAGTGCGGCTGTGACAACGACTCCGGCGCAAACACGCCGGAGTCGCCCTTCCGGGCGGCTGCACGTGAGAGTGAGCCAACCCACGATCCATGGTACTGCGGCTGGTGCGGCGCGCACTTTTCCGAGCGTCGCATCAACCACGCTCTGCTACGGCTTCCGTGATCCGTCCGGCACCGCGTGCCGAAGGACGCGGCCCCACATGGACGCGTACTGGCGCCACAGCGGCCCGCTCGCGTACGTGATCCCGTGCTGGGCGCAGATCTCGCGCACCCGTGGCGCGAGTTCGGCGTAGCGGTTGCTGGGCAGGTCGGGGAAGACGTGGTGCTCGATCTGGTGGCTCAGATTGCCCGTGAGTATGTGGAGGAGGGAGCCGCCCTCGATGTTCGCCGAGCCCTGGATCTGGCGCAGGTACCACTGACCGCGCGTCTCGCCCTCCAGCTGTTCCTCCTCGTACGAGAAGGTCTGGACGTCGCCCGGGAAGTGGCCGCAGAAGATCACAGTGTGCGCCCAGATGTTGCGAAGCCCGTTCGCGGTGACGTTGCCGACCAGGCAGGGCAGCGCGGACGGGCCCGCGAGCAGGGGGAACAGGACGTAGTCCTTGGCCGCCTGGCGCACGGCCTTGCGGGCCAGGCCGGCCAGGTCGCCGAGGAAGGCCCGCACGCTCTTGCGCCCTGACGGCAGGGCGTCCGCCTCCAGGTCGTAGACGGCGATGCCCCACTCGAAGACGGGGGCGAGCAGCGCGGTGTACAGCGGCTGGAGGAGGTGGACCGGATGCCAGGGCTGGTCCGGGCTCATGCGCAGGATCGTGTAGCCGAGATCCCGGTCGAGGCCGACGATGTTGGTGTAGCTGTGGTGCAGGTGGTTGTGGGTGTGCTTCCAGGCGTCGGCGGGGGTGAGGAAGTCCCACTCCCAGGTGGTGGAGTGGATCGCCGGGTCGCCCATCCAGTCCCACTGGCCGTGCAGGATGTTGTGGCCCAGCTCCATGTTCTCCAGGATCTTGGCGGTGGTCAGCATCGCGGTGCCCACGAGCCAGGCTGGCGGAAAGAGGGATACGGCGAGGGCGGCGCGGCCGCCGGTCTCCAGGCCGCGCTGGACGGCGATCACCGTACGGATGTAGCGGGCGTCCTCCGCGCCGCGCGCCGCGACGATCTCGGCGCGGATCCGGTCGAGCTCCTCGCCGAGCGGCTCCATGTGATCTTCGAGCGACTCAAAGGGGGTGACTGGTACGGCAGTTATGGACATCACAGGCTCCTTGAGGGGCCTAGAGAGCGAGGGCGAGCGGACCTGCCGCAGCATTGACGCAGGTCTGGATCAACTCGCCTGGTTCACCGTGCAGTTCACCGGTCCGCAGATCGCGGACACGGCCGTGGACCAGCGGGACGAGGCAGCCGAAACAGATCCCCCGGCGGCAGCCGTACGGCATCGCCACACCCGCCGCCTCCCCGGACTCCAGGAGGGGCACGGCCGCGGACGCTTCGACCTCGACGCCGCTGTGCTCGAACCGGACCCGGCCGCCGGTCGTGCCGACGCCCGGCGACAGGACGGGGGCCGGCCGGAAACGCTCCACGCGCAGCCGCTCACCGGCGCCGGCCGCCGCCCAGTGCCGCTCCAGTGCGTCGAGCAGTCCGTCCGGACCGCAGGCCCAGGTCTCCCGGTCGTACCAGTCCGGACAGAGCACGCCCATGTGCTCCGGGACCAGTCGGCCCGCGGTACGGGTGTACCGCGCGTGGACGCTCAGCCAGGGCAACCGTGCTGCCAGCCCGGCCAGTTCGGCACGGAAGAGGAACTCGTCCGGGCCGGGTGCGCTGTGCAGGAGTACGACGTCGGGGGCGGTCCCGGGGAAGCGGCGGCCCGCGAGGGCGCGCAGCATCCCGGCCACCGGGGTGATGCCGCTGCCCGCCGTCACCATCAGCATCCGCGGCGGCAGTGGATCCTCCGGGAGCGTGAACTCGCCCTGCGCGGGGCCGAGTCGGAGCACCGCGCCGGGACGGGTCCGGTGCACGAGGTGCGGGGAGACCCGGCCGCCGGGTTCCTCCTTGACCGTGATCGTCAGCGCTCGGCCTGGCGCCTCGGGGGGTGAGGTGATGGAGTACGTACGCCAGTGCCGTACGCCGTCGATCTCCACTCCCACCGGCAGGTACTGCCCGGCCCGGTGCCCCGCCCAGCCGCGGCCGGGACGGATCTCCAGCGTGGCCGCGCCGGCGCACTCCGGCCGCACGGTGACCACCCGGCCCGCGGGATGGCGGGCGGACAGCAGCGGGTCGATCAGGCCGAGGTAGTCGTCCGGGGCCAGGGGACTCACCAGAGGGCTCATGAGAGCACCGGTGATCCGGCCCGCCACCGTCGGCACAAGGCCGCCGCCCCACTCGGCGAGCCTGTCGGCGAGACCGACGAGAGCAGCGAACGATCCGGCCGTCGTACCGGACACGGCCGACGGCGTCGGCGCGCGCAGAACCGGCATGGGAGGGAACCCCTTCTCACGCGGGGGCCGGGCGCGTCGGGGCGCATCACCGCATCACGTACTCGGACCGCCTCGGTCACGTACGTCGGCCCCTGGGTGGCGGGCCGCGGCCGGCGTCCCGCCAGAGAACCACAACCACACGACGCGCGGCGGACGCGGAACCAGATTTGGCCAACCCACACGCCCCTCCCCCCACTCGCGCCGAGCGACACGGGTGATCCCGCCCGGCGCACGTGGAAGGACTTCGGAAGCAAGGCGTACGAATTCCGCGCCCGTCCGTCGCACCATGGCCGAATCCCGTTTGAGCGCACGCCGTGTCAGTGCACGTGCGGCCCGAATTGTTCCGCGATGTGGTCCACGTACCGGCTCGCTGCGGCGACTCTGCTTCTTGCGGGGTGACAGCGTCACTGACCACCAGGCGCTGACATGTGCAGCCGTTCGGTGATCTCCGGGTACTGCCTCAGCGCGAGCCGTAGTTCCTCGGTCTGCTCTGCGGTGTCCGGTTCCTGCCAACTCTCGCGGAGAACGCGCCGCTGTTCCGTCAGGGTGTGCCTCGCCGCGGTTCGTTCGCCGACGGGAACGACCAGCACCCGGAGCAGTGTGGCGCTGGTCGGCTTCCAGATCTCTCCCACGTCCAGCCATCCCCAGGAACGGAGCGCGGTGAGGGCGGGGAGATCGGCCCGGTCCACCAGGGTGACGCCGAGTGATGCCTGGTGGTCGGTCAGCAGCCGCTCCTGTAACCGGCAGGCCACGTGCTCGTCCTGCAGGTGCGGGCGGACCAGGATGTCGGTGATCGCGAAGACGCCGCTGGACGCGGTGAGTTGCTCGATGCTGCGCGGTAGTGCCCCGCCGAACCCGAGCCGCCAGAAGCCGTCGCCGCGCACCGGGAATCCGAAAGCGCATCCCACCACGCCCTCCGTCTCCGCGATCACCATGGCGAACCCCGGCCGCCGGATCTCGGCGGTGAGACGGTTCAGAAACTGCTGGCGGCTGGGACGGCGGTACGCCTCCGGAGGTGACGTCTCGCGGGAGTCCACGTACAGATCCACCAGCTTCCCGCTCAGGCCCTGTGCCAGCCAGCGGTTCACCCGGCGTAACCGGACCGCGTCCATGGTGGACGAATCCCCGCCACGGGGCTTTCGTGGCTGCCCTCGCCCCGACCGGGCCGTCACCGCACTTCGCCCGAGAGGAGGGAGGTGAGCGGAACAGTCCGGTGCGGCGGGGCTTGGGCGGTCGGGGCTGGGACACCCCCGAGAGGAGGTGACAGATGCCCGAACGGAACGCCGAGGAGCAGGAACCCCGAGCCGGTGGTGTCGAGTATCAGGCGCAGTGCCGGTGACGGGTGGTGCAGTCGCAGGGTTCCGTCGGCCTCGGTGGTCTTCTGCGCGGCGTGGAGGAAGGCGTTGAGGCCGCTGCAGTCGCAGAAGGTGACAGGGGTGAGGTCGACGTCGACGGTGCGGATGCCGTCGCTCAGACACCGCGCCAGTGCCGTGTGCACCAGCGGGGCCGATTCCAGGTCGATCTCGCCGGCCAGGGTGATCAACGCCCGTTGCCTTCGGTCATGGCGGTAGACGGTGAGCTGCGGGAGGGGCATGACGCCTCGGTTCAGAAGACCATTTGGCAGCGGACGCGGCGACGCCGGGTTTCCCGGCCCCCTTGGCGCGCTCCCGGGAGGGGCGTACGTTCGGCGGAGGCGGAGCAACGGCCGGTCCGACAGCCTGTGCGACAGGACAGCGGATCCACCCAGCTCCCTCCAGGGATGCGCCGGGTGACGGACGAAAGATCCGCTTCCCACAGCCATCTGTGTTGAGCGACGACAAGCCGCCGGGGTCTGGGACGTCCGTACAGCAGCATAGTCCTCAACCCGGTCCGACGGACGGCCGGAAGCGGTCCGTGCCTCGTATCCGGGCGACGCCAGGACTGATGCCGCGCGGGTATATCCGGTGCCCTGCACGGTACTTGGGCAGGCAACGCGAAACACGGTGACCGACGGGCGGCGGATTCACTCGCACCATGGGAGCCGTGCGCGACCGTGCCCCGGGCGGGCACGCGGGCGCGGGGCGTGACGGGCGATGGCTTCGGTGGGCGGGGGGACTTCTCAGGGACTTTCAGCACTCGATGATGTTGACCGCCAGCCCGCCCCGCGCCGTCTCCTTGTACTTCACCTTCATGTCGGCGCCGGTCTCGCGCATCGTCTTGATGACCTTGTCGAGTGAGACCACATGGGTGCCGTCGCCGCGCAGCGCCATCCGTGTCGCGTTGATCGCCTTGACGGAGGCGAGGGCGTTCCGTTCGATGCAGGGGATCTGGACCAGGCCTCCGACCGGGTCGCAGGTCAGCCCGAGATTGTGCTCCATGCCGATCTCCGCCGCGTTCTCGACCTGTTCCGGTGTGCCGCCGAGCGCCTCGGCGAGACCGGCGGCGGCCATGGAGCAGGCGGAGCCGACCTCTCCCTGGCAGCCCACCTCGGCGCCCGAGATCGACGCGTTCTCCTTGAACAGGGCCCCCACCGCGCCGGCGGCGAGCAGAAAGCGGACGACGCCGTCCTCGTCGGCCCCGGGTACGAAGCGCGTGTAGTAGTGGAGCACCGCGGGCACGATCCCGGCCGCGCCGTTGGTGGGCGCGGTGACCACACGGCCGCCCGAGGCGTTCTCCTCGTTGACGGCCAGCGCGAAGAGGTTGACCCAGTCCATGATGTGCAGCGGATCCACATCCTGGGAGTCGTCCTCGGCGAGGCTGCGCAGCAGTTGCGGGGCACGGCGTGGCACCTTCAGCCGCCCTGGCAGGGTGGTCTCGGTCCGGGAACAGCCGCGCTCCACGCACTCCTGCATCACCGCCCAGATCCGCAGCAGACCGGCGCGCACCTCGCTCTCGCTCCGCCGGGCCAGTTCGCCCGCGAGCATCACCCCGCTGATCGGCAGGCCGGTCTCGTAGGCGCGCAGCAGCAGTTCGGACGCGGAGCCGAAGGGGAGCGGTACGGGGGTGTCGTCGGGCTTGACGCGGTCGGCGCCCGTCGCGGTCTCGTCGACGACGAAGCCCCCGCCCACCGAGTAGTACGTGCGCGCCCTCAGCTCGCCGCCTTCGCCGTCCGTGGCGGTGAACCGCATGCCGTTGGGGTGGAACGGCAGCGCGCGGCGACGGTGCAGCACCAGGTGCTCGCGCTCGCGGAACTCCACCTCCCGGCGGCCCAGCAGCCGCAGCCGGCCGGCCTCGTGGATCCGGTGCACCCGGTCGTCCACGGTGTCGGTGTCGACGGTCTCCGGATCCTCGCCTTCGAGGCCGAGGAGTACGGCCTTGCCGCTGCCGTGGCCGTGCCCGGTGGCGCCGAGCGATCCGAAGAGCTCTGCCCGGACCGAGGCGGTGCGGGGGAACAGGCCGTCCTCGTAGAGCCCGGTGGCGAAGAGACGGGCGGCCTTCATGGGCCCCACGGTGTGGGAGCTCGACGGACCGATGCCCACCTTGAACAGGTCGAAGACGCTGATCGCCACGCCGGCTCCTTCATGCGGTGTGTTGTTTATGGCGCAAAGCGTTGCGTAAAAAGCAACATTGAACAAGGGGTCGGCCTGTCCTCTGGATGCCTTGACAAGGGTTTGGGGCCGCCCTCAAACTGGCGTTGCGCTTACCGCAATCCGTTTCGCTATACGCACCGAGGTGTCATGATGATTCCCGCGTGCCTTCTCGTGGATCTGCCGCGAGGCGAGGCCTACCGGCTCGACATCGATCCGCCGGTTTCGGTGTTCCACACCGACGACGGCGAGGTCTTCGCCATCGACGACACCTGCACCCACCAGGACGCCTCGCTCGCCGACGGCTGGCTGGAGGGCTGTGAGGTGGAATGCCCGCTGCATGCTTCGAAGTTCGACCTCCGGACCGGAGCCGTCGACTCTCCGCCGGCCAAGCGCCCGGTCCGCACCCATGAGGTCATCGTCGAGGACGGCATGATCTACGTCCGGCCGTCCACGGAGGCCCCCAACCTGCCGCCGTGTGTCGCGTCCCGGCTCGCCGGAGGCGCCGCGTGAGGACAGTGGCCGTGGTGGGTGCCTCGCTGGCCGGTCTGTCGGCCGCGCGCTCGCTGCGGAAACAGGGGTACGACGGACGGCTCGTCATCATCGGCGACGAACCGCACCGCCCGTACGACAGGCCGCCGCTGTCCAAGGAGTTCCTGGCCGGCGGCATCGGCGAAGCCGATCTCGCACTGGAGTCGGACGACGAGGACCTGCGAGCGGAGTGGCTGCTCGGCTCCCGTGCCACCGGGCTCGACACCGACGGCACGGACCGTGTCGTCCGGCTCGCTGACGGCCGGGAGGTTCGGGCCGACGGCATCGTCATCGCGACCGGTGCGGTGGCGCGGACGCTGCCGGGCACCGACGGTCTGGCCGGGGTGCACACCCTGCGCACCCTCGACGACGCCCGCGCCCTGCGGGACGAACTGGCCCTGGGCGGGCGGCTGGTGGTGATCGGCGGCGGATTCATCGGCGCCGAGGTCGCCTCCACGGCGTACGCCCTCGGACTCGATGTGACGGTGGTCGAGGCGGCGCCCACGCCACTCGCCGGACCGCTCGGCGAGACCATGGGCGGCATCGTCTCCGCCCTCCACGCGGACCACGGCGTACGGCTGTTGTGCGGTGTGGGAGTCAAGGGGCTCAGCGGTGAGACCCGGGTCGACGCCGTCCTGCTGGACGACGGACGCAGCATCCCCGCCGACATCGTCGTCGTCGGTGTGGGCGCGCGCCCGTGTGTCGAGTGGCTGGAGGGCTCCGGCGTCGACCTCGACAACGGCGTCAAGTGCGGCGCGGACGGCCGTACCAGCCTGGCAGGTGTGGTCGCGGTCGGTGACTGTGCCTCCTGGTACGACCCGCACGCGGGGATCCACCGTCGCGTCGAGCACTGGACCGGTGCGCGGGAGCGGCCCGACGCGGCCGTGGCCACGCTGCTGGCGTGGGGTGCGACGGAACCGGGTGTGCCCCGGCCGCCGTACTTCTGGTCGGACCAGTACGGCGTGAAGATCCAGTTCGCCGGTCATTCGGCCGGCGCCGACAGCGTGACGGTCGAAGAAGGCGCCGCGGGCGACCGCAGTTTCCTGGCCGTCTACCGGCGTGCCGGGCAACCGGTCGCCGTGCTCGCGATGAACCAGCCGCGGCTGTTCATGCGCTGGCGCAAGCAGCTCTCCGCCGCGACATCTTGACACCACCGACGCGGCATCTCATGCTGCGGTTGCGTATAGCACGCAGCGTTGCTCTATATAAAACGCCCCGTGTGAATCACCAAAACGCTCCACATAAAACGCCGTCCGGAGTCGCTCTTCCCGGCGCGTGAATGACCGATCCACGACGTTCTCCGAGGAGTGCACTGTGACCTCGACCAGCCTGCCGGACAGCCTGATCGCCACCCTGCCCGGCTCCTCCTACACGGATCCGGAAATCTTCGCCCAGGAGCAGGAGCGCATCTTCGAAACGATGTGGTTCTGCGCCGTGCGCTCCTCGGACCTGGCCAAGCCCGGCGCCTTCCGGACCGTCGAGGTGGGCCGCGAGAGCATCCTGATCACGCGCGCACGGGACAACTCCATACGCGCCTACTTCAATGTCTGCCGGCACCGCGGCGCCAAGCTCTGCACCGAGGAGGCCGGCGAGGTCAAACGCGCCTTCCAGTGCCCGTACCACGCCTGGACGTACGACCTGAACGGCAAGCTCGTCGCGGCGCCCAACCTCACGAAGATGCCCGACGTGGGCCGCACCGAGTTCGGCCTGGTGAGCGTGGCCGTCCGTGAATGGCTCGGCTACGTCTGGGTCTGCCTGGCGGAGAACCCGCCGTCCTTCGAGGAGGACGTCCTCAGTGAGGTCGTCACCCGGCTCGGCGACGTGGAACCGCTCGAAAACTACGACATCGACAACCTCTCGGTGGGCAAGCGCATCGTCTACGACGTCAAGGCGAACTGGAAGCTCATCATCGAGAACTTCATGGAGTGCTACCACTGCGCCACGATCCACCCCGAACTCACCGAGGTGCTTCCCGAGTTCGCCGACGGCTACGCCGCCCAGTACTACGTCGGCCACGGAGCGGAGTTCGGTGAGGAGGTCCAGGGCTTCACCGTCGACGGCTCCGAGGGTCTTGACCGCATACCCGGCGTGTCCGACGACCAGGACCGCCGCTACTACGCGATCACCATCAAGCCGCAGGTCTTCATCAACCTCGTCCCCGATCACGTGATCTTCCACCGGATGTACCCGGTGGCCGCCGACCGCACGATCGTCGAGTGCGACTGGCTCTACCTCCCGCACGTCGTCGAGAGCGGCAAGGACGTCAGCCGGTCCGTGGAACTCTTCGACCGGGTCAACCGCCAGGACTTCGAGGCCTGCGAGCGTACGCAGCCCGGCATGAGCTCCCGGATGTACGCCAAGGGCGGGGTCCTCGTGCCCAGCGAGCACCACATCGGTGCCTTCCACGACTGGGTGAACGAGCGTCTGGGGACCCCCCAGGGGTGACTCAGCCCAGGTAACCCATGCGGTGGCTGATCTCCTCCGCGCCCTTGACCAGCACCGGGGCGAGCTCGTGCATGCGCTCCTCGGTGAACCGGTACGAGGGTCCGGAGGCGCTCAGTGCCGCCATGACCTCTCCGTCCCGGTCGCGGACCGGCGCGGCCATGGCGTGCAGCCCTATCTCCAGCTCCTCCAGGGTCCAGGCGTAACCGCGCTCCCGGGCCTCGGCGAGGTTCTTCTCCAGCTTCGCCTTGGAGGTCAGGGTGTGCGGAGTCAGCTTCTTCTGGCCGGCGTCGGCCAGCAGCGCGGCGCGCTCCTTGGCGGGCATGTGGGCCAGCAGGATCTTGCCGCTGGACGTGGCGTGCAGCGGGGTCAGTTCGCCGACCCAGTTGTGCGCGGTGACGGCTCCCGGGCCGCGTACCTCGTAGAGGTTGATCGCGTACTGCTCCTGCATCACGGCGATGTTGACGGTCTCGCCGATCTCCTCGGCGAGCCGCTCGCAGACCTGGCGGCCCTGCTGGGTGATGTCGATGCGCCCCGTGACCGCGCCGGCCAGGCGTACGATGCCGAAACCGAGGCGGTACTTGCCGCGCTCGCCCGCCTGCTCGACCAGACCGCGCGCCTCCAGGGCGCCGAGCAGCCGGAACGCGGTCGACTTGTGAACATCGATCTCGCCGGCCACCTCGCTGACGCCGGCCTCGCCGCGCTGGGCCAGGATCTCCAGCACGCTGATGGCGCGGTCGACGGACTGGACGCCGCCGGACTGCGAACCTGTCGTTTCAGTATCTGGACTGTAGTTGCTCACAGCGAAACTATACGCGCAGTAAACAACACCGTGGCAAGAAACAGCTCGGAAACGTAGACCTTTCAAGTTGCGTTCCTCGCAACCTGGTGCGTATAGCGATACTCGTACTAGCATGCCTCGCGTATCTACGGCGCGAGCGAGACGAGGCACCATGGCTCCCCTGCAATACGACTTCGTCATCGTCGGCGGTGGATCGGCCGGCAGCGCACTGGCGAACCGACTCTCCGCCGACCCGGGCAACCAGGTACTGGTCCTGGAGGCCGGCCGGCCCGACTACCCGTGGGATGTCTTCATCCACATGCCCGCGGCGCTGACCTACCCGATCGGCAGCCGGTTCTACGACTGGAAGTACGAGTCCGAACCCGAGCCCCACATGGGCGACCGCCGCATCTACCACGCGCGCGGCAAGGTACTGGGCGGCTCCAGCAGCATCAACGGCATGATCTTCCAGCGCGGCAACCCCATGGACTACGAGCGCTGGGCCGCCGACGCCGGCATGGAGTCCTGGGACTACGCGCACTGTCTGCCGTACTTCAAGCGCATGGAGAACTGTCTCGCGGCCGACCCCGACGACGAGTTCCGCGGCCACGAAGGCCCGCTCGTCCTCGAACGCGGCCCCGCCTCCAACCCGCTGTTCGGTGCCTTCCTCAAGGCCGTCCAGGAGGCGGGCTACCCCCGCACCGACGACGTCAACGGCTACCAGCAGGAGGGCTTCGCCCCCTTCGACCGCAACGTCAGCCGGGGCCGCCGGCTGTCGGCCTCGAAGGCGTACCTGAAGCCCGTGAAGAAGCGGCCCAACCTCACCATCACCACCCGCGCCCTGGTCACCCGAGTCCTCTTCGAGGGCAAGAAGGCCGTCGGCGTCGAGTACCGGCGGCGCGGCAAGGTCCAGCAGGTGCGCGCCAAGGAGGTCATCCTCTGCGGCGGCGCGATCAACTCCCCGCAGCTGCTCCAGCTCTCCGGCGTCGGCAACGCCGAGGAACTGGGCGCGCTCGGCATCGACGTCGTCCACGACCTCCCGGGCGTCGGCGAGAACATGCAGGACCACCTGGAGGTGTACATCCAGTACGCCTGCAAGCAGCCCGTCTCCATGCAGCCGTACATGGCGAAGTGGCGCGCCCCCTTCATCGGCCTGCAATGGCTCTTCCGCAAGGGACCCGCCTCGACCAACCACTTCGAGGCCGGCGGCTTCGCCCGCAGCAACGAGGACGTGGACTACCCCAACCTGATGTTCCACTTCCTGCCGATCGCGGTCCGCTACGACGGCTCCTCGCCGTCCGGCGGCCACGGCTACCAGGTGCACGTCGGGCCCATGTACTCCGACGCCATCGGCTCGGTGAAGATCAAGAGCAAGGACCCGCAGGAGCACCCGGCGCTGCGCTTCAACTACCTGTCCACCGAGCAGGACCGCCGTGAGTGGGCCGAGTCCATCCGGGTCGCCCGCAAGCTCCTCAACCAGCCCGCGCTGGCCCCGTACAACGACGGGGAGATCTCGCCCGGCCCGTCCGTGGAGAGCGACGAGGAGATCCTCGCCTGGGTCGCCAAGGAGGGCGAGACCGCCCTGCATCCCTCGTGCACGTGCAAGATGGGCACCGACGAGATGTCCGTCGTCGACCCCGCCAGCATGCGTGTGCACGGCGTGGAGGGACTGCGTGTCGTCGACGCGTCGGTGATGCCCTACGTCACCAACGGCAACATCTACGCGCCGGTGATGATGATCGCGGAGAAGGCGGCCGACCTCATCCTCGGCAAGGAGCCGCTGCCCGCCTCCAAGGCCGCGTACTACCGGTACCGCGACGCCCAGAAGCAGGCCGGGTAACCCTTGGGCGGCGAAGGCTTCCGGGCGCTGCTGTCGAGCGTCCGTTACGAGGTGCTGCCCGCGAAAGCGACCGAGGACAAGGTCCTCGCCCATGTGCCGCGCGACGTCGTCGTCACCGTGACGGCGTCGCCGGTCAAGGGCCTGGAACCGACTCTCGACCTCGTCGGCCGGCTGGCGGCGCACGGTTATCGCGTGGTCCCGCACATGCCCGCGCGGCTGCTGCGGGACGACGCCCACGTGAAGGACGTCGTCGAGCGGCTACGGGAGGCGGGCGTCGACGACGTGTTCGTCCCTGCGGGCGACGCCGATCCGCCTGCCGGGGCTTACGACGGGGCTCTGCCGGTGCTGCGCAGGCTGAGCGAGCTGGGCGGCCCGTTCGCCCGCGTCGGCATCACCGGCTATCCCGAGAGCCACCCGCTCATCCACGACGACCTCACCATCCAGGCCATGTGGGACAAGCGCGCGCACGCCACGTACATCGTGAGCAACCTCTGCTTCGACCCGCGTGTGCTCGGTGACTGGGTCGGCCGGATACGGCGTCGCGATGTCACCCTGCCCGTCCATGTGGGCGTCGCGGGGCCCGTGCAGCGGGCGAAGCTGCTGTCCATGGCGACGAAGATCGGGGTGGGGGAGTCGACCCGCTTCCTGACCAAGCACGCCTCCTGGTTCCTGCGCTTCGCGACCCCCGGCGGCTACTCGCCCGACCGGTTGCTCGCCCGCAGCGCGGAGGCGCTCACCGCGCCCTCGGCGGGGGTGGCGGGCCTGCACGTGTTCACGTTCAACCAGGTCGCCGAGGCTGAACGCTGGCGCTGCGCTGTGCTGGAGCGGTTGGGCGAGTAGCCGGCGTCAGAGGTCGTATACAACGATGGGCGGGCCGGAATCCGGCCCGCCCATCGTTCATGCTCGGCTCAGCGGAACACCACCGTGCGGTTGCCGTCCACCATCACGCGGCTCTCGCTGTGCCACTTCACCGCGTGCGCCAGCACCTGCGCCTCCACGTCCCGTCCGACCGTGACCAGCTCCTCGGAGTCGAGCGAGTGGTCCACCCGGACCACGTCCTGGTCGATGATCTGTCCCTCGTCCAGGTCCGGTGTCACATAGTGCGCCGTCGCGCCGACGAGCTTCACCCCGCGGTCGTAGGCCTGCTGGTAGGGGCGTGCGCCCTTGAAGCTGGGGAGGAAGGAGTGGTGGATGTTGATGGCGTGGCCCTCCAGCTGTTTGCACAGGTCGTCGGAGAGGATCTGCATGTAGCGGGCCAGCACCACCAGGTCGATGTCCAGCTCGCGTACGAGCTCCAGCAGGCGGGCCTCGGCCTCGGCCTTGGTGTCCTTGGTCACCGGGATGTGGTGGAAGGGGACGCCGTAGGTGTCCGCCAGGCCCTCGAAGTCCCGGTGGTTGGAGACGATCGCGGGGATCTCGATGTTGAGGGCGCCGGTGCGCCGGCGGAAGAGCAGATCGTTGAGGCAGTGGCCGAACTTGGACACCATGATCAGCGTCCTGGTCGGGGTGGAGGCGTCCCGGAGGGTCCAGGAGATCCGGTAGGCCTCGGCGACGGGGCCGAATCGGTAACGCAGAGTTTTCAGATCGGCGTTTGGATCGGAAACGTCGAAGTGGACCCTCATGAAGAAGCGGCCCTTGAGCCGGTCATCGAATTGCTGGCTCTCCAGGATGTTTCCGGAGTTCCTGACGAGAAAGCCGCTCACGGCGTGGACCAGTCCGGCGCTGTCCGGACACGAGAGAGTGAGGACGTACTCACGGCCAGGATGCGGTCGAGGGGACATGTGCAGCCTCCGTCGGTGCGTATTGCACAACATGGTGAGCGATACGCAACATGGTTGGGCTACGCGCGGCTTGTGGTCAAGAGCGGCCGCGCAACTGCCCGCATGGTGAAATCGTCATCCGCCAACCCCTTGACGTATGTCCGCACATTCGCCAGGGTGTTCCACCACAAGCAATACGGTGCACGATGCGCAACGAAATTCGCTCGAAGGGCTCCACACGTGGAAGACCTGTATGTGGACGGAGAATGGCGCGATGCGGTGGCCGGAGGCCATCGCGAGATCCGCTGTCCCGCTGACGGCACACTTGCCGCGACCGTGTCCGAGGGGACGCGTTCCGACACCGAGGCCGCGATCGCCGCGGCCCGCCGGGCCTTCGACGAAGGACCCTGGCCGCGCACCCCCGAGCGGGACCGCGCTGCGCTGCTGCTGCGTACCGCCGATCTCATCGAGCGTGACGCCAAGGAGTTCGCCCGCGCCGAATCGCTGGACACCGGCAAGCGGCTGGTGGAGAGCGAGTACGACATCGCCGACATCGTCGCCTGTTTTCGCTACTACGGCGGGATCGGGGGCACGAGTGCCGGCCGGGTGATCGACACCGGCCGTGATGACGCCGTCAGCCGTGTCGTCTACGAACCGATCGGCGTGTGCGGGCTCATCACCCCCTGGAACTACCCGCTGCTCCAGGCGTCCTGGAAGGTCGCGCCCGCCCTGCTCGCGGGCAACACGATCGTCCTCAAGCCCAGCGAGCTCACGCCCTCCACCTCGATCCTGCTGATGCGGGCGCTGGAGGAGGCCGGGCTCCCGGCCGGCGCCGCCAATCTCGTCCTGGGCACGGGCCCCGAGGTGGGCGCACCGCTCTCCGAGGACCCGGCCGTCGACATGGTCTCCTTCACCGGGGGCCTGGAGACCGGCAAGCGCATCATGGCCACCGCCGCCGCGACCGTGAAGAAGGTGGCGCTGGAGCTGGGCGGCAAGAACCCCAATGTCATCTTCGCCGACGCCGATTTCGAGACGGCCGTGGACTTCGCTCTCACGGCCGTCTTTCTGCACTCGGGGCAGGTCTGCTCGGCCGGCGCCCGGCTGATCGTCGAGGACTCGCTGCACGACCGCTTCGTCGACGAGGTCGTCCGCCGCGCCCGGCAGATCCGCCTCGGCGGGCCCTTCGACCCCGAGGCCGAGACCGGAGCGCTGATCTCCGCACAGCACCGGGAGAAGGTCGAGGCGTATGTCGCCGCGGGCCTCGCCGAGGGCGCCGTACTGCGCTGCGGCGGCGAACGGCCGGGCGACCCCGCCCTCGCGGACGGCTACTACTACCCGCCGACCGTGCTCGACGCGTGCACGCAGGACATGCGGGTGGTCCACGAGGAGTCCTTCGGACCCGTGCTGACCGTCGAGCGCTTCACCGACGAGGACGACGCCGTCCGTATCGCCAACGACACCGAGTACGGACTCGCCGGCGCCGTCTGGACGCAGGACGCCGGGAAGGCCCAGCGGGTCGCCCGACGGCTGCGCCACGGCACGGTGTGGATCAACGACTACCACCCCTACGTGCCGCAAGCGGAATGGGGTGGCTTCGGGCACTCGGGCGTGGGCAGGGAGCTGGGACCGACCGGCCTGGACGAGTACCGAGAGCCCAAGCACATCTGGCAGAACATCCAACCCCGGCCGCAGCACTGGTTCCGCGGCTGAACGCCGAAAAGAGGTCGATCGTGACCCCAGCACAGACCGAGGTGCCGCAGCGGCGCGGCACGCCCCAGGACTCGGCCCCCACCCCGGTCATATCCGTGCGCAACCTGTGGAAGGTGTTCGGGCCGAAGGCAGACCAGGTACCGGAGTCCGAGGAGCTGTGCGGGCTCACCCGCCGCGAGCTGATGGACCGCACCGGATGCACCGCCGCCGTACGCGATGTGAACTTCGAGGTCTCGCCCGGCGAGGTCTTCGTCGTCATGGGCCTGTCCGGCTCCGGCAAGTCCACCCTGGTGCGATGTCTGACCCGGCTGATCGAACCCACCGCGGGTGAGATCGTCTTCGAGGGCGAGGACATCCGCGACGCGGACGACAAACGCCTGCGCGAACTGCGCCGCCGTAAGTTCTCCATGGTCTTCCAGCACTTCGGGCTGCTGCCGCACCGCCGGGTCGTCGACAACGTCTCGTTCGGCCTGGAGATACGCGGCATGAGCAAGGCCGAGCGCACCAAGCGAGCCCTGGAGGTCGTCGAACTGGTCGGCCTCTCCGGCTACGAGAACTCCTACCCCGACCAGCTCTCCGGCGGTATGCAGCAGCGCGTCGGCCTCGCCCGGGCGCTGGCCGGCGATCCGGACGTGCTCCTCTTCGACGAACCGTTCTCGGCGCTCGACCCGCTGATCCGCCGTGACATGCAGAACGAGGTCATCCGGCTGCACCACGAGGTCGGCAAGACCATGGTGTTCATCACCCACGACCTCTCCGAGGCGCTCAAGCTGGGCGACCGCATCCTCATCATGCGCGACGGCAAGATGGTCCAGTGCGGCACCGGCGACGAACTGGTCGGCGCCCCCGCCGACGACTACGTACGGGAGTTCGTCAAGGACGTGCCGCGCGGCGACGTACTGACCCTGCGGTGGATCATGCGTCCGGCGGTGGACGGCGACGCCCTGGACGGTCCCGAGCTGGGCCCGGACGTCGTGGTGCGGGAAGCCACCCGGGCCGTACTGGCGGCGGACAAGCCGGTCAAGGTCGTCGAGAACGGCAAGCTGCTCGGCATCGTCGGCGACGAGGAGATCCTCGCAGTCGTCGCCGGGCGGGAAGGCGACATGTGATGACCGTCGCCCTGGAGAAGCCGGAGAACGCCGACACGGCGGAGCAGGTGGAGAAGACCGCGCCCGTGGTGGGCGTGCGCAGGGTCAGCCGCCGCATGATGGTGGCCGCGATCCTGGTCGCCTGGCTGGTGCTCTTCGCCGTGCTGCGCGGAAAGCAGACCCTGACGCTGGCGGCGGCGGACCTCACCGGTCTGCACCGCTGGTTCAACGACCTCAACGACTCGATCGGCGCGGACCGCAACTCCAACCCGCTCTTCCTGTACTTCTTCAACGAGATCCGCCTGGTCATCGACAACCTGGTGACCTTCATCCAGGATCTGATCTCCCAGCCGTCCGCGGACCGGCCGCTGCCGCAGATCGGCTGGCTCGGCGTCGTCGGCGTCGTCGGCTACATCTCCTGGGCCGTGGGCAACTGGCGGGTCGCGCTCCTGGCCGTGGCCGGCTTCACCTTCCTCGGGCTTCAGGGTCTGTGGCTGGAGAGCATGGACACCCTGGCGCTGACCCTCTCCGCGGTCTTCGTGGCGCTGCTGTTCGGGATCCCGCTGGGTGTGTGGGCAGGGCTGTCCGACCGGTTCAACCGGGTCATGACGCCCTTCCTGGACTTCATGCAGACGATGCCGACCTTCGTCTACCTGGCGCCCCTGACGCTGTTCTTCCTCATCGGTCCCGCCTCCGCCACGATCGCCACCCTGATCTACGCGGCACCGCCGGCGATCCGCATCACCGCGCACGCCATCCGCTCCGTACCGGAGACCACCGTCGAGGCGGCCGACTCGCTGGGCTCGACGCGATGGCAGGCGCTGCTGAAGGTCCTGCTGCCGATGTCCAAGCGGACCGTGGTGATGGGCGTCAACCAGACCATCATGGCCGCCCTGGCCATGGTGACCATCGCGGCGCTGATCGACGCACCCGGCCTCGGAAAGACCGTCGTCCAGGCTCTCCAGTCGCTGGACGTCGGCACGGCGTTCAACGCGGGCCTGGCCATCGTCGTCATGGCCATCGTCCTCGACCGGGTCACGACCGCGGCGAGCGGACGGGCGGAGGCGGCCCGGCGCTCGGGGAACCGCTTCCTCAAGTGGCGCCGGCAGCTGCTGGTGGCAGGAGGAGTGGCGGCGGCGGTCCTGGTGTACCTGTCGCACACATACGTATGGGCGGCCGAGTTCCCCGGCGAGGGCAGCACCGGCAGCACCATCGCGAGCGCCGCGGACAACGTGACCACCTGGGCGCAGGACAACCTGTCGGGCATCACGAACGCCTTCCGCGACGCCATCACCAACGGCCTGCTCAATCCGTTCCAGACGCTGCTGACCGACTCCCCGTGGTGGCTGGTCGGCGCGGCTCTGGTCGGACTCGGCGCGGTGCTCGGCGGATGGCGCGCCGGGGTCACCACGGCCGTGTGCGTGGGGCTGCTGGTCGGCACGGGCGTGTGGTCGGACGGCATGGTGACGCTGGCGTCGACCGTGGTGGCGACGGTGCTGGTGATGGTGCTCGGTGTCACCTTCGGGGTGTGGATGGGGCGCAGCCCGCTCGTGGACCGGCTGATGCGGCCCAGCCTGGACGCCGCGCAGGTCATGCCGCCGTTCGTCTATCTCGTGCCGTTCCTCGCGCTGTTCGGCGCGACACGCTTCACGGCGATCGTCGCGGCCGTCGTCTACGCGGTTCCGGTCGCCATCAAGATCATCGCGGACGGAGTGCGGGCCGTGCCCGAGACCACCGTCGAAGCGGCCACGGCTGCCGGGTGCAACACCTGGCAGATCATCACCAAGGTTCAACTGCCGATGTCACGCAGTGCCCTGACGCTCGCGACCAACCAGGGCCTGATCTACGTGCTGTCGATGGTTGTTGTGGGCGGCCTGGTAGGAGCGGGCGCCCTCGGCTACGACGTCGTGGCCGGTTTCTCGCGGGGAGAGCTGTACGGCAAGGGGCTGGCGGCGGGGCTCGCCATCGTACTGCTCGGTGTCATGTTCGACCGGATCACTCAGGCAGCGGCGCGACGTACGAGCGCATAAGGGAGCACGGACCATGGCAACGCAAGCGAAAAAGTGGAGAGTCGGCGCGGCCGGCATAGCGGTACTCGGCCTCACCCTCACCGCCTGCGGCGGTGCGAAGGTCGGTGACAGCGACGCCGGCTCGGACAGCAGCTCGGGCAAGTGCGGCACCTTCAACCTCGCGGTCAACCCGTGGGTGGGCTACGAGGCGGACGCGGCGGTCGTCGCGTATGTCGCGCAGCACGACCTCGGTTGTACGGTCAACAAGAAGGACCTGAAGGAGGAGATCGCCTGGCAGGGCTTCGGGACCGGCGAGGTCGACGCCGTCCTGGAGAACTGGGGTCACGACGATCTGAAGAAGAAGTACATCACCGGGCAGAAGACCGCCGTCGAGGCCGGCCAGACCGGCAACAAAGGCATCATCGGCTGGTACGTACCGCCGTGGCTGGCGAAGGCGCACCCGGACATCACCGACTGGAAGAACCTGGACAAGTACGCGTCCAAGTTCAAGACCTCGGAGTCGGGCGGCAAGGGCCAGCTGCTCGACGGCGACCCGTCGTACGTCACCAACGACGAGGCGCTGGTGAAGAACCTGAAGCTGGACTTCAAGGTGGTGTACGCGGGCAGCGAGACCGCGCTCATCCAGGCCTACCGGAAGGCCGAGAAGAACAAGGAATGGGTGATCGGCTACTTCTACGAGCCGCAGTGGTTCCTGTCCGAGGTGCCGCTGGTCAAGGTCAATCTGCCGACGTACAAGACGGGCTGTGACGCGGATGCGGCGAAGGTCGCCTGCGACTATCCCGTGTACGACCTCGACAAGGTCGTCAGCGCGAAGTTCGCCAAGTCGGGCAGCCCGGCCTATGACCTGGTGAAGAAGTTCAACTGGACGAACGACGACCAGAACACCGTGGCCAAGTACATCGCGGTGGACAAGATGTCGGCCGACGCCGCGGCGAAGAAGTGGGTCGAGGCCAACCGCGACAAGGTCGACGCCTGGATCAAGTAGAACGCGAGGCGGCACCGTCTCCGGCCCCCGGGCCGGCGACGGGGCGTTGCCGCACGAGTGACCCGGAAACCCGCCGGAGGGGCCCGGCAGGCTGCGCTGGCAGCCTGCCGGGCCCCGTCGCGTTTCGGGCTGTTTTCCGACGTCACGGACCTCTTGACACTCATCCCCGCGACGGGCACATTGAGTTGCGCAACCTGAAGCATGTTGCGCACACAGCAACTGGATGGCTTTCAAGCCGGAGGTGCGGCGATGGCGGGACCCCGAGTGGTCATCATCGGAGCGGGCGTCGTGGGAGCGGCCCTCGCCGACGAGATTTCCGCGCGAGGCTGGACCGAAGTGACCGTGGTCGACCAGGGCCCGCTGCCCGCCACCGGGGGGTCGTCGTCGCACGCCCCGGGCCTGGTCTTCCAGACGAACTCCTCCAAGACCATGACCGAGTTGGCCCGCTACACCGTCGAGAAGTTCTGCTCCCTCGACGTCGACGGGCAGCCCTGCTTCCTCCAGGTCGGCGGCCTCGAAGTGGCGACCACCCCCGAGCGCGTCGCGGAACTGCACCGCCGCCACGGCTGGATCACCGCCTGGGGCATCGAGGCCCGGCTGCTGACCGCCGAGGAGTGCGTCGAACAGCACCCGCTCGTGAACCCCGACAAGGTCCTCGGCGGCCTCCTCGTACCGACCGACGGCCTCGCGAAGGCCGTCCTCGCGGTCGAGGCCCAGATCCGCCGGGCCACCGAGCGCGGCGTACGCTTCCTCGCCCGCCACGAAGTCCTCGACGTGCGGCAGAGCGAGGGCCGGGTGACCGGCGTCCTCACCGACCAGGGCGAGATCCCCGCCGACATCGTCGTGTGCTGCGCCGGCATCTGGGGCCCGAAGATCGCCCGCATGGCCGGCATGAACCTCCCGCTCACCCCGCTCGGCCACCAACTGGCCTGGACCGGCCCGGTACCGGCGCTGGCGGGCCAGACCGAGGAGGCCGTGCGCCCGATCCTGCGCCACCAGGACGCCGACCTCTACTACCGCGACCGCTACGACACCCTGGGCATCGGCTACTACGGCCACCGCCCGATGCCGATCTCCGCGGACGACATCCTGTCCGTGGACGAGGCCAACGAGATGCCGTCGGTCCTGAAGTTCACCGAGGACGACTTCGAGGACGCCTGGACCGAGACCCAGTCCCTGCTCCCCGCGACGAGGGAGGCCAAGGTCGAGGAGGGCATCAACGGCCTGTTCTCCTTCACCACCGACGGCCTGCCCCTGCTCGGCGAGTCCCCGGACGTCAAGGGCTTCTGGGTCGCCGAGGCCGTCTGGGTCACCCACTCCGCCGGAGTGGGCCGGGCCGTGGCCGAATGGCTGGTCGACGGCCACTGCTCGTCCTTCGACCTGCACGAGTGCGACGTCAACCGCTTCGAGCCGCACCAGCTCGCCCCGGAGTACGTCCTGGCCCGCGACTGTCAGAACTTCGTCGAGGTCTACGACATCCTGCACCCCCTCCAGCCGTCCGGGGACCCGCGCCCGATCCGCACGAGCCCCTTCCACGCCCGTCAGCAGGAGCTGGGCGCCTTCTTCCTGGAGGCGAACGGCTGGGAGCGCCCGCAGTGGTACGAGGCCAACGCGAGCCTGGTCGAAGGCCGTTCCATACCCACCCCGAACGACTGGGCCGCACGCTACTGGTCACCCATCGTCGGCGCCGAGGCTCAGGCCACCCGCGAGACCGTCGCGATGTACGACATGACGGCACTCAAGCGCCTGGAGGTCGCCGGACCCGGTGCCGCCGCCTTCCTGGAGCGGCTGTCCACCGGCAAGATCGACAAGTCCGTCGGCTCCGTCACCTACACCCTCCTCCTGGACGAGGACGGCGGCATCCGCAGCGACGTCACCGTCGCCCGGCTGGCCCGCGACCTCTTCCAGGTCGGCGCCAACGGCAACCTGGACCTCGACTGGTTCACCCGCCACCTCCCCGCCGACGGCACGGTCCAGGTCCGTGACATCACGCCCGGCACCTGCTGTATCGGCCTGTGGGGCCCGCTGGCCCGCAAGGTCCTCCAGCCCCTCACGGACGAGGACTTCTCGAACGACGGCCTGAAGTATTTCCGCGCCAAGCGCGCCCACATCGGCTCCGTCCCCGTCACCGCCATGCGGCTGTCGTACGTCGGTGAGCTCGGATGGGAGCTGTACACCACCGCCGACCTGGGCCAGAAGCTGTGGGACACCCTGTGGCAGGCGGCCAAGCCGCTGGGCGGCATCATCGCCGGGCGCGGCGCCTTCAACAGCCTCCGCCTGGAGAAGGGTTACCGTTCCTTCGGCACCGACATGACCTACGAGCACGACCCCTACGAGGCCGGCGTCGGCTTCGCCGTCAAGCTCGACAAGGGCGACTTCCTCGGCAAGAAGGCCCTTGAGCGCCGAAAGGCCGACGTACGCCGCAAGCTGACCTGCCTCACGATCGACGACCCGCGGTCCGTAGTCATGGGCAAGGAGCCGGTGTACGACGGTGACCGCGCCGTCGGCTATGTCACCAGCGCCGCCTACGGCTACACGATCGGCAAGGGCATCGCCTACGCCTGGCTCCCGGCGGAACTCGCCACCCCCGGCACCACCGTGCACATCGGCTACTTCGACCAGCGCGTGGAGGCCGTCGTGGCCGAGGAGCCCCTGTTCGACCCGACCATGTCCCGCCTCCGTGGCTAGCACTCAGCGTCAGCTTCGAGAGAAGGAGCACCGCCGGTGACAGCACAACTGCTAGACGGCAAGGCGACCGCCGCCGCGATCCGCGGCGAACTCGCCGAGCGCGTGGCCAAGTTGACCGCCACGGGCGCCCGTCCGCCGGGGCTCGGCACGGTCCTGGTCGGCGACGACCCCGGCAGCCGGGCCTACGTCGGCGGGAAACACCGTGACTGCGCGCAGATCGGTGTCGCCTCCATCCGCTGTGAACTGCCCGCCGACGCCACGCAGGAGCAGGTCGAGGACGTGATCGACGAGCTCAACGCCGATCCCGCCTGCACCGGCTACATCGTCCAACTCCCGCTCCCGCGCCACCTGGACGCCAACGCCGTACTGGAACGCATGGACCCGGCCAAGGACGCCGACGGCCTGCACCCCGTCAGCCTCGGCCGGCTCACCCTCGGCGTCGACGCCCCGCTGCCGTGCACCCCGCGCGGCATCGTCGAACTGCTCCGCCGGTACGACGTGCCCATCGCCGGAGCGCGGGTGTGCGTGATCGGCCGGGGTATCACGGTCGGTCGGCCCCTCGGACTGCTGCTCACCCGCCGGTCCGAGAACGCCACCGTCACCCTCTGCCACACCGGCACCAAGGGCCTGGCCTGGCATGTACGCGAGGCGGACATCGTCGTCGCGGCGGCCGGCTCGCCCGGGCTGATCACCAAGGACATGCTGCGCCCCGGCGCGGCGGTCCTGGACGTCGGCATCACCCGCACCGACCACGGGCTCGTCGGCGACGTACACCCGGACGCCGCCCAGGTCGCCGGATGGCTCGCACCGATGCCCGGGGGCGTGGGCCCCATGACCCGAGCCATGCTGCTCGCCAATGTCGTCGAGGCCGCCGAGAGGAACGCGAACGCCGTATGAACGCGCTGAACACCCCCCTGGCGGAGCTGGACCCCGAGGTCCACGCCGCACTCCGCGCCGAGCTGCACCGCCAGCAGTCCACCCTCGAAATGATCGCCTCCGAGAACTTCGCACCCTCCGCCGTGCTGGAGGCCCAGGGCTCGGTCCTCACCAACAAGTACGCCGAGGGCTACCCCGGCCGCCGCTACTACGGCGGCTGCGAACACGTCGACGTCACCGAGCGGTTGGCCATCGAGCGCATCAAGTCCCTCTTCGGCGCCGGATTCGCCAACGTCCAGCCGCACTCGGGCGCCCAGGCCAACACCGCCGTCTTCTTCGCCCTGCTCCAGCCCGGCGACACGATCCTCGGCCTCGACCTCGCGCACGGCGGGCACCTCACCCACGGCATGCGCATCAACTACAGCGGCAAGATGCTGAATGTGGTGCCCTACCACGTGTCGGAGACGGACTACCTGGTCGACATGGACGAGGTGGAGCGCCTCGCCAAGGAGCACCGCCCCAAGATGATCATCGCGGGCTGGTCGGCGTACCCCCGGCAGCTGGACTTCGCGGCCTTCCGCCGGATCGCCGACGAGGTGGGCGCCCTGCTGATGGTCGACATGGCGCACTTCGCGGGCCTGGTCGCCGCCGGACTGCACCCCAACCCCGTACCGCACGCCCATGTCACCACCACGACCACGCACAAGACACTCGGCGGCCCCCGCGGCGGAGTCATCCTCACCAACGAGGCCGACCTCGCCAAGAAGATCAACTCGGCGGTGTTCCCCGGGATGCAGGGCGGCCCGCTGGAGCATGTCATCGCCGCGAAGGCGGTGTCCTTCAAGGTCGCCGCGTCACCCGAGTTCGCCGAACGCCAGGCCCGTACGCTGGCCGGCTCCCGCATCCTCGCCGAGCGGCTCACCCGGACCGACGTGGCGGCCACCGGGGTGAAGGTCCTCACCGGCGGCACGGACGTCCACCTCGTCCTGGTCGACCTGCGTGACTCCGAACTCGACGGCAGGCAGGCCGAAGACCTGCTCCACTCGATCGGCATCACCGTCAACCGCAACGCCGTACCCTTCGACCCGCGCCCGCCCATGGTCACGTCCGGGCTGCGCATCGGCACTCCGGCGCTGGCGACTCGCGGCTTCACGGAGCAGGACTTCGAAGAGGTCGCCGACGTGATCGCGTCGGCCCTCCAGCCGGAGCCCGACATCGCCGCCCTGCGCGCCCGCACGGAGGCGCTGGCGGCCAAGCATCCGCTCTACCCGCACCTTTCAGAAGCAGAAGACGCAGCAGCAGGTACAGGAACAGAAGCCGGAGACGCCCGATGAGCCCCCGCACCCCCGGCGCCGAGCTCCCCGAACACCCCGACTGGCTGTGGCGCACACCCGAGCCCAAGCGGTCGTACGACGTGGTGATCGTGGGAGGCGGCGGCCACGGCCTCGCCACCGCCCACTACCTGGCGAAGAACCACGGCATCACCAACGTCGCCGTGCTGGAGAAGGGCTGGCTGGCGGGCGGCAACATGGCCCGCAACACCACCATCATCCGTTCCAACTACCTGTGGGACGAGAGCGCGGGCATCTACGAGCACGCGCTCAAGCTGTGGGAGGGACTGGAGGAGGAGCTCGACTACCCGATCCTCTTCTCCCAGCGCGGTGTGCTGAACCTCGCCCACAGCCTCCAGGACGTCCGCGACAGCGTGCGCCGCGTCGAGGCGAACCGGCTCAACGGCGTGGACGCCGAATGGCTCGACGAGCGGCAGGTCAAGGAGGTCTGCCCGATCGTCAACATCTCACCCGACGTGCGCTATCCGGTGATGGGCGGCACCTACCAGCCGCGCGCCGGTATCGCCAAGCACGACCACGTCGCCTGGGGCCTGGCCCGCTCCGCCGACGCCGCCGGCATCGACATCATCCAGAACTGCGAGGTCACCGGCCTCGACATCGTCGGCGGCCGGGTGGTCGGCGTACAGACCACGCTCGGCCCGATCGCCGCGGGCAAGGTGGCACTCTGCTCGGCCGGTCACTCCTCGGTCCTCGCCGCCATGGCGGGCATCGAACTCCCGCTCCAGAGCCACCCGTTGCAGGCCCTGGTATCGGAGCTGCTGGAGCCGGTCCACCCCACGGTGGTCATGTCCAACGCCGTCCATGTGTACGTCAGCCAGGCCCACAAGGGCGAGCTGGTGATGGGCGCGGGCATCGACTCGTACAACTCCTACACCCAGCGCGGCGCCTTCCACATCATCGAAGAGCAGATGTCCGCCGCCCTGGAACTCTTCCCGGTCTTCGCCCGCGCCCATGTGCTGCGCACCTGGGGCGGCATCGTCGACGTCAGCCCCGACGCCTCACCCATCGTCGGACTCACCCCGGTGGACAACCTCTACCTGAACTGCGGCTGGGGAACCGGCGGCTTCAAGGCCACCCCGGGCGTCGGCTGGGTCTACGCCCACACCATCGCCCACGACACCCCTCACCACCTCAACGCCCCCTTCTCGCTCGACCGTTTCACCACCGGCGCGCTCGTCGACGAGCACGGCGCTGCCGCGGTGGCCCACTAGGGAGCCGAACCCATGCTGCTGATCCCCTGCCCCTGGTGCGGGCCCCGTGACGAAGCCGAGTTCCACTACGGCGGCCAGGCCCATGTGCCGTATCCGGAGAACTCCGCGGACCTGACCGACGAGGAGTGGGCGAGCTACCTCTTCTTCCGCGACAACCCGAAGGGCCCGTTCGCAGAACGCTGGAGCCATGCGGCCGGCTGCCGCCGCTGGTTCAACGCGGTGCGGGACACGGGGACGAACGAGATCCTGTCCGTGTACCGCTCGGGCGAGCCGCGCCCGGACAATCCCACCCGGCCCGGGTTGTGGGCAGGCGTTCCGCAGGGCGATGGGGGTCCCCCCGGTCGAGCGAAGCCGAGACTGGGGGAGGGTGGGCACAACCCACCCACGGACCCGCAGTCGTCGACGGACCCCGCGGGGTCTGGGGCGGCATCCCCAGTTTCGGGAAGGGGTGGGCTTGGGGAAGAAGCCAATCCCGTCGCCACCCAACCGTTCCGGCTGCCCAACGGAGGCCGCGTCCACCGAGACGAGCGGCTGAACTTCACCTTCGACGGTACGGAGTACGAAGGCGTCCGCGGCGACACCCTCGCCTCCGCCCTCCTGGCCAACGGCATCATCCAGACCGGCACCAGCATCAAGCGAGGCCGCCCGCGAGGCATCTTCTCGGCCGGAGTCGAGGAACCCAACGCCGTCATCCAGATCGAGGAACCCTTCCCCGAGCCGATGCTGCCCGCGACGACCGTGGAGCTGTACGACGGCCTCGTGGCGACCAGCCTGCCCGGCCAGGGACGCCTCGCGACCGAACCGGACCCGGCCCGCTACGACGCCGTGCACGCACACTGCGACCTGCTCGTCGTAGGCGCGGGCCCGGCCGGCCTCGCCGCCGCCGCGGCAGCCGCCCGCAGCGGAGCCCGCGTCATCCTCGCCGACGACCAGCCCGAGCTGGGCGGAAGCCTGCTGGGCACGGGTCAACTCCTCGACTGGGTGGAGGAGTTGGGCGAGGAGCTCGGCGCCGCACCCGAGGTGCGCGTACTGCGCCGCACCACGGTCTTCGGCCACTACGACGACAACCACCTGCTCGCCGTGGAGCGCCGCACCAACCACCTGGGCGCCGAGGCCCCCGAGCATGTCTCCCGAGAGCGCGTCTGGCGCATCCGGGCCCGTCGCGTCGTCCTCGCGACCGGCGCCCACGAGCGCTCGCTGGCCTTCGCGGACAACGACCGCCCCGGTGTGATGCTGGCCGCCTCGGCCCGCGCCTACGTCAACCGCCATGGTGTCCTGCCGGGTCGCCACGCCGTCGTCTTCACCACCAACGACAGCGCCTACGCAGCCGCGCTGGATCTCGCGGCGGCGGGTGTGCAGGTCGCGGCGATCGTCGACACCCGGCCGTCCGAGCCGGGGGAGTGGGCGAGCCGAGCCCGCGAGGCCGGCATCGAGGTGCTGACAGGGCACGCCGTCGTCGGCACCGAAGGCGCCCCGCGGCTCACCGCCGTGACGGCCGCCCCCTACGGCGAGTCCGCGGGGACGCGTGAATTCGCCGCCGACCTCCTGCTGGTCTCCGGCGGCTGGAACCCCGTGGCCCACCTGTTCAGCCAGGCCGGCGGAAAGCTGCGCTACGACGAGACGCTCGGCTCCTTCGTCCCCGACACCTGCCGTCAGGCGGTCGAGGTCGCGGGCAGCGCGAACGGTGTCCTCGACCTCGCCGGTGTCCTCGCCCAGGGCGCGGCTGCCGGTGCCCGGGCGATCGAGGCCGAGGGCTACACGTCCGAGGCGCCCCGCCTTCCCGAGGTGGCCTCCGAACCGCACTCGCCCGCCATGCAGGTCTTCCTCGTCCCCGGAGCCACCGACGCACCCCGCTTCGTCGACCTCCAACGCGATGTCACCGTCGACGACCTGACCCGCGCGACCGGCGCCGGCATGCGCTCGGTCGAGCACACCAAGCGCTACACCACGGCGGGGACCGCCAATGACCAGGGCAAGACCTCCGGGGTCCTGGCCAGCGGTGTCGTCGCCGAACTGCTCGGCGTGGACGTCTCGGCCCTCGGCACGACGACGTTCCGCCCGCCCTACACGCCGGTCTCCTTCGCCACGCTCGCCGGCCGCGACCGCGGCGCGCTGCACGACCCGGTCCGTACGACCGCCCTGCACGACTGGCATGTCATGCACGGAGCCCTGTTCGAGAACGTCGGCCAGTGGAAGCGCCCCTGGTACTACCCGCAGGACGGCGAGGACATGGAGACCGCCGTGCTGCGCGAGTGCGCCGCCGCACGCGAGGGCGTCGGCTTCATGGACGCCTCCACCCTCGGCAAGATCGACGTACAGGGCCCGGACGCCGCCGCCTTCCTCGATCTGCTCTACACCAACATGATGAGCAACCTGAAGGTCGGCATGATCCGCTACGGCGTCATGTGCCGCCTGGACGGCATGATCTTCGACGACGGCACCGTCATCCGCCTCGCCCAGGACCGCTTTCTGGTCACCACGACCACGGGCAACGCGGCCGCCGTACTGGACTGGATGGAGGAATGGCTCCAGACCGAGTGGCCCGAACTGCGCGTCCACTGCGCCTCCGTCACCGAGCAGTGGGCCACCGTCGCCCTGGTGGGCCCGCGGTCCCGTGAGGTCCTCGGCGCGCTCGCGCCCGAACTGGCCGTGGAAAACGAGGACTTCCCGTTCATGGCATGGCGGGAGACGACCGTCGCGGGGATCGAGGCCAGGGTGTGCCGGATCAGCTTCTCCGGCGAACTGGCGTACGAGATCAACGTGTCCCCGTGGGAAGCCCTCGCCCTGTGGGAGGCGCTGTACGAGGCCGGTGCTCCCTTCGGCATCACCCCGTACGGCACCGAGACCATGCACGTCCTGCGCGCGGAGAAGGGCTACCCGATCATCGGCCAGGATTCCGACGGCACGGTCACGCCGCACGACCTCGGCATGAGCTGGGCGGTGTCGAAGAAGAAGCCCGACTTCATCGGCAAGCGCTCCTACGCCCGCGCCGACGCCGTCCGCCCCGACCGCAAGCACCTGGTCGGCCTGCTCCCCGAGGACCCCGGCACCTTCCTCCCCGAGGGCACACAACTGGTGGCGGACAGCGTGCTGCCGGCCCCGCCCGTCCCGATGCTCGGCCATGTCACCTCCAGTTACCGCAGCGCGGCGCTCGGCCGGACCTTCGCGCTCGCCCTGATCAAGGGCGGCCGGGACCGCATCGGCGAGCGGCTCTACGCCCCCGTGGGCGACCGGCTGGTCCCGGTGACCGTCGCAAGCCCCGTCCTCTACGACCCCGAGGGAGCCCGCCGCGATGGCTGACACCGCCCTTTCCGTCCCGCGCCGCAGTCCCCTGTCGGGGGCCGCCGACCGGCTGGCCGCCGCGACGCGTGCCTCCGGGGGCGCGGTCCGGCTGGCCGAACTTCCCTTCCTGGCCCAGGTCAACGTCCGGCTCGACGCCAAGGGAGGGGCAGCGGACGCCATCGCGCTCGCGCTGGGGCTCCCACTGCCCCTCGAACCCAACACCGTCGTACGCGCCGGCGAGCTGACCGCTCTGTGGCTCGGCCCCGACGAGTGGCTGGTGGTCGGCCCGCCGGGCACTCAGCAGGACGTGGAGAGCCGGATCCGGGCGGCGGCCGGTGCCGAGCCCGTGTCCGTGACCGATGTCTCCGCCCAGCGCACCACCCTCCTCGTCGCGGGTCCCCGCGCCCGCGATCTGCTGGCACACGGCTGCCCGCTGGATCTGCACCCGCGTGCCTTCGGGGCCGGACGCTGCGCCCAGACCACCCTGGCCCGGGCACAGATCGTGCTGGTCGCCCGGGACGAACCCGGGACCGGATTCTGGGTGCTGGTCCGTTCGTCCTTCGCCGGCTATCTGGCGGACTGGCTGCTGGACGCGGCCGCGGAATACGTCTGAACCAGCCCAAACCTCCCGGGGTAGAGAGCGGCGTCCCCACCGACCTCGATACGCCCACCGACCTCGATACGCGCGCCGCGTCCCGCACGGAGCGGGGCGCGGCGCGCGTGCCTCTGGCTGAGAAAAACGCTTGGACGGTGCGAGTGCCGGCGCGGGACACTGCGACTTCCTGGCCTGCCCGTACTCGCCCGTTGGCGCCGCCGCGAACTGCGCGGGGGCTCCGTCGTCGTGCCGAAGCTCCGCACGGTCATCGAGGCAACGGCATCTCTCCGGTGAAGCACAGGGCGGGCCGCCGTACAACACCACAGGGTTGGGATGGGATCGCCTGAATCGCGCGAGGTTCCGCCGGGCAGGGGCCCGGTGCTGCTCGCACTTCGTTATTACGGACGGGAGTTAGCCCGCCTACGGCGGCTGACCGTCCCCGGGATGCTGCTGCCGGCGATGGGCAACATCGGCATCAACTACATCGCACCGCTGATCGTCGCGAAGCTCGTCGGCCGTATCGCCGGGGATGCCGATATCTCCATCGGCTCGACGATGCCGTACGTCCTCGGCTTCGCCGGAGCCCTGCTCGCCGCGGAGATGCTGTGGCGCATCGGTCTGCACTGCCTGAACCGCCTCGACGCCCTTGGTATCGAGCAGCTGTACGTGATCGGCATGGACGAGCTGTTCGCCAAGGACGCCGCGTTCTTCCACGACAACTTCGCCGGATCGCTGACCAAGCGGGTCCTGAGCTTCGCCTCCCGCTTCGAGGAGTTCGTCGACACACTGACCTTCTCGGTCATGGGCAGCCTCGTGCCGCTGCTGTTCGGGTCGGTGGTGCTGTGGAGCTACGAACCGCTGCTCGTCGTCGGACTCCTGGCGATGATCGCCCTGACGGCGCTGTGCGTGATACCCCTCATCCGTCGCCGCCAGGCGCTCGTCGATCAGCGCGAGGCGGCGATCGCCCGGGTCTCGGGCCACGTCGCCGACAGTCTGATGAACATGGACACGGTCCGGGCGTTCGCGGCGGAGGAGCGCGAGGCCGCCGAGCACCGGTCCCGCGTCGCGGCGTCGCGGCGGCTCACGCTGAGGTCGTGGGACTACGGCAACCTGCGCATCGACACGCTGGTCGCACCGCTGTCCGTGCTGACCAACGCGCTGGGCCTGCTGCTCGCGGTCGCGCTCGGCGGGGGCGAGCACGGCGTCGAGGCGGTCGTGGTCGCCTTCACGTACTACTCCAACGCGACGCGGATCATGTTCGAGTTCAACCAGATCTACCGTCGCCTGGAGAGTTCGATGACGGAGGCCGCGCAGTTCACGGAGCTGTTGCTGTCGCCGCCGACCGTTCTCGACCCGGAGTCACCGGAGCCACTGCGGTCCCGGGCCGCCGACGTCCACTTCGAGCGGGTGACCTTCGCCCACGCGGGCGCGGAGCCGCTTTTCGAGGGTCTCGACCTGGCTGTGCCCAGCGGCGCGAGGATCGGTCTCGTCGGCCGGTCCGGCGGGGGCAAGACCACCCTCACCCGTCTGCTGCTGCGGCTGACGGACATCGAGGCAGGCCGGATCCTGATCGGGGGTCAGGACATCAGCAGGCTGCGCCAGAGCGACCTGCGCAGCCTGATCGCCTACGTGCCGCAGGACCCGGCGATGTTCCACCGCACGCTGCGGGACAACATCGCGTTCGCCAGGCCGGACGCCACCGACGCCGATATTCGCTGCGCGGCCGACGCGGCGCACGTCACGGAGTTCGCCGACGCGCTGCCGGACGGGTTCGACACGATGGTGGGCGAGCGCGGTATCAAGCTGTCCGGCGGACAGCGCCAGCGGGTCGCCCTCGCCCGGGCGATCCTGCGTGACGCGCCGATCCTGCTGCTCGACGAGGCGACCAGCGCCCTGGACTCCGAGAGCGAGATCCTTGTCCAGGAGGCGCTGTGGCGGCTCATGGAGGGGCGGACCGCGCTCGTGGTGGCGCACCGGCTGAGCACGGTCGCCGGCATGGACCAGCTCGTCGTCCTCGACCACGGACGGATCGTCGAGAAGGGCACGCACCAGGAGCTGCTCGCCTCGGAGGGTGCCTACGCGAAGCTGTGGCAGCACCAGTCGGGCGGCTTCCTCGACGACACCCCCGCGCGGGCCGACCTGCATTGAGCCGGAGGTCAGGGCCCTGCCTCACTCACGTGACGCAGGGCCCTCGGTCATTGTCCCGGGCGGTCGGGTCACGCTTTCGGACTCTCAGCCGGACCGTGCGGTGAACGGGTTCACGGCGACGTTCTCGGCGTTCACGAGCACCCAGAAGTCATCCGCGAGGCCCTTGGTGACGTAGTCGTACGGCAGGTAGCCGTAGCCGTGGTCGCCCCAGGACGTGCCCCAGGAGTTGCGGATGATGAGTGCGCCTGTCGTGGTGCTGCTGTCGACGGGGTTGGTCACCGTGCGGCTGTCGTCGTAGCCGACGGCGACGATCGCGTGGCCGCCGAGAACGCTCTCGCCGTGCGACGCGGGGAAGGGGATGTTGCCCCCGGTGGCCTGCCGAATGCTGGTGTAGACCGGGAAGCCGAACATGGCCGGCAGCCCGCCCGCGAGGGTGGCCTTGATGTCGGTGAGCAGTTCGTTGAGGTTGATGCCCGGCGGGTCCAGCCGGTAGTACAGCAGTGCCTGGTAGTTCCCGCCGAAGGCGTAGCAGAACGCGGGCGGTTCGTCGTCGAAGTGCGAGATGTCGTAGGACCAGAACTTCTCCGGGGGGACGCCGAAGAGCGCGAGGGCGCCCATGGTGGAGCGGAGGTACGCACCGGTGTCGCCGTGGAGGTCCAGGAAGTTGCGCGTCGCCTTGTAGATGAACCGGCGGGAGGCGGGGGTGTACGAGCCGGAGGACTGGATCTCGAAGTACTCGAGCACTCCGGCGGCCGCATTGGCCGTACAGGAGCCGAGGTTGCCCTGGTCCACGATGGGCGAACACCTGGGCCGCAGGTCGACGAGCGGAGGCGGCGCACTGATGGCTCGGGAAAGTATCCCTGCCGAGCCGAGGAACTTGTCGACCTGCGGCGCGTCCTTGGTGTAGTCGCGGATGTCGGGGTGGTCGGGTATCCAGCCCATCCCGCCGACCTGTCCATTGAGCGGAGCGTCCATGAGCGGACCTTCTCTCCGAGAGGGAACTGCGGAAGATGTGAGCCCAAATGGGTGAAATTCTCCCCTCCCGTTCTAGGGTCCCCGGGGTGGGGTCGCAAACGGGACTGGGCCGAATGGGTGATGTGTGCCCTGTCGCCGATCGCCTTCACGCCGCAGGTCAGAGGCCGTATCGGAAAACACCGATACGGCCTCTGGAGGGTGGTGCGGAGTGTTCAGCGCCGGTCCAGGACCGCCGCGAGGGCCTCCCGCAACGCCGTGGTGGGATCAGCTGAAGCTCCCTCGGACCGCCATGCGACGAATCCGTCGGGACGGACCAGCACCGCACCGTCCGCGGTGACGCCGTGGACCTCCGCCCAGTCCATCTCGCTCGCGGGGGACAGCTCCGCGTCGGACCCGCTGCCGACCCGGTACGAGTCGAGCGGCACGGAGAGCTGTTTCGCGACGGCCTTCGCCGCGGCGTGCCACCCGCCGGCGCCGTCCGCGCAGCTCAGCAGCACCAGGGACCGCTCGTACAGGTCGAGGGTGGAGATCCGGGCGCCGGCGTCGGTCAGCCACATGTGGGGCGCCCGGCTCCCGGGCTCGCCCGTCAACCGCATGCCCTCGGGCACGACCGGCATCGCCTGATCGGCGCCGAGGACCGCGCCGCGCGGATAGCGGTAGCCCAGCGCCACGTTCAGGATTCCGCCCTTGCCGCCGGGGCCGCCAGGACCGCCAGGACCGCCGCCGGGGCCACCGGGTCGGCCGGCGCCGGCAGGTCGGCCGGGGCTGCCGGTGACACCGGGCCCGCCAGGCCCGCCAGGCCCGCCAGGTCCACCGGGCCCGCCAGGCCCGCCAGGTCCACCGGGCCCGCCAGGTCGGCCGGGGCCACCAGGGCCGCCAGTGGCACCAGGACCGCCAGGACCACCAGATCCGCCAGGCCGGCCGGCTTCGGGGCCGGGCGTGTACCCGGGGTGGCTGTGTTCGACCGAGCGCGACGAGGCGCGTGCGCTGGTCGCCTCCGCGACCGGGCGGCGCTCCGCGTCGTAGGACTTCAGCAGTCCGGGGCCGGCCCAGCCGCCCACCACGGCGGCAAGCTTCCAGGCGAGGTTGTGCGCGTCCTGGATACCGGTGTTGGAGCCGAACGCCCCGGTGGGGGACATCTCGTGGGCCGAGTCGCCGGCCAGGAACACCCTGCCGTCCGCGTACCGTTCGGCGACCCGCTCGGCCGCGTGCCAGGCGGCCCTGCCGGTGATCCGCACATCGAGGCCGGGTACGCCCACGGCTCGCCGGATGTGTTCCTCGCACCGCTCGTCGGTGAACTCCTCCAGGGTTTCGCCGTGCTCGGGGTGCCAGGGAGCGTGGAACACCCAGTGCTCCTTGTTGTCGACCGGCAGCAGGGCCCCGTCGGCCTCCGGATTGGTCAGGTAGCAGACGATGAAGCGCCGGTCACCGACGACATCCGCGAGGCCGCGGGAGGTGAAGGTGACGCTCACGTTGTGGAAGAGGTCGCCCGGTCCGGTCTGCCCGATGCCGAGCCGCTCGCGGATGGGGCTGCGCGGACCGTCCGCCGCGACGAGGTAGTCCGCGCGGATGGTGGTGTGCTCGCCGGTGTCCCGGCTCTTGACCTGCGCGGTCACCCCCTGGGAGTCCTGCTCGAACGACATCAGCTCCGTGTGGAACCGCAGATCTCCGCCCAGCTCGCGCGCGGTCTCCAGCAGCACCGGCTCCAGGTCGTTCTGGCTGCACAGACACCAGGCGCTGGGACTGAAGCGGGCCAGACCGCCGCCGGGGTCGATCTCCTTGAACAGCCATTCGCCGGCATCGCCCACCAAGGTCGGCGTCTGCAGGATGCCGTGGTTCTCGGCCAGGACCGACGCGGCCTCCTCGATGCGCCGCTGAGCCCCGGCCACCCGGAACAACTCCATCGTGCGCACGTTGTTTCCGCGTCCGCGCGGATGGATCGAGGTACCCGAGTGGCGCTCGACGAGCATGTGCGGCACGCCGAGACGCCCCAGGAACAGCGAGGTGGACAGGCCCACCAGAGAGCCGCCGACGATGAGGACGGGCGTGTGGTGACCGACCTCGCCGGCCTCTTTCAATCGGTTCATTGCTTGCCTCCAGCGTCACCTGCGACGTGAGTCAGGAATGGGATGCCCGGCCGACTTGAACGGCCATCAGGTTTCATGCCCGGTGTGGACCGGTTCGCGCGCTCGGGGCACCCGGATGGCACGCGGTTCACTCGTCCGCACCGTGGGGCTCGCGCGCATCCGGGCTCCCGTCAACGATCGGCACATGGCGACCCCGGCCTTTCGGACACGGCGGTCGTTTCCTGACCTTCTGTGGAAGAAGAGGAGAGGTGTGCCGGATGACCATCTCGGGACGCATATCGCAGTCGGCGTTCGACGGTTCCAGGCTGCGGGTGATCCTGCTGCTCGATCTGTACGAAGGAGCCCAGCAGCAATTCCTCGACGCGTACGAGCACATGCGCAATCAGGTCGCGTCGGTCCCCGGTCACCTCAGTGACCAGCTCTGCCAGTCGATCGAGAACCCCTCGCAGTGGCTCATCACCAGCGAGTGGGAGAGCGCACCGCCCTTCCTCGCGTGGGTGAACAGCGAGGAGCACGTCGAAACGGTCCGGCCGATGCACAGCTGCGTCCGCGACACCCGGTCGATGCGCTACAGCATCCTCCGGGAGACGACCCCCGCTCAGCCGCTCACGCCGGAATCGGCCAGGTCGGCCATGCAGGTGGAGGCCCGCGTGGGTGACGGTGTGGCACGCCACGCCCTCACTTTCACCGTCAAGCCGGGCTCCGAGTCGAAGGTCGCGGAGATCCTGGCCGGGTACAAGTCACCCCAGGCCCAGGTCGACGACACCACGAAGCTGCGCCGTACCTCCCTCTTCATGCACGGCAACCGCGTCGTGCGGGCCGTCGAAGTGGAGGGCGACCTGCTCGCGGCACTGCGCCACGTCGCGCGCCAGCCCGAGGTGCGGGCGGTCGAGGAGGCCATCAACCCGTACCTGGAGCAGGACCGGGACCTGACCGACGGCGATTCGGCGCGGGTCTTCTTCACCCGGGCCGCGCTCCCGGCCGTGCACCATGTGGTGTCCGGCCGTAAGGCACCCGCCGAGCTGCGGCGTCACGCGCTCTACTACCCGGCCAGAGCGGGCTGCGGTATGGAGCTGGCCCGGTTGCTCGCCCATCAGGACGAGGCCGCGGCGGAGGACCCGAAGAGCCCGGTGTACGGCAGCACGGTCTTCCAGCGCGACGACATCGTGGTGCGCCTCATCGACATCACGGGCGAGCTCGACCTCGACCCCGTCGCCTCCCTCGGCCTCAAGGGCCGCAAGAAGGCAGCCGAGCTGGAGCGCCTCCTCGACGGTGCCGCGATCGGCGTCGAGGGCTCCCTGGAGACGGAACGCAACATCAACCGCCTCCTGTCGCACGCCGACATGATGCCCATCACCGACCGCAGCGCGACGGATTCCTGACGGACCACGGCGGCCCCTGACCGGGGCCGTCTCACCCGGACGTCACTGCCACACCCGGAGGTATCAACCATGTTCAAGAAGCATCCACGCATCGTGGACCTGAGCGAGACGGAACCCAACCGCAGGCGCGGAGGTGACCTGCGGGCCATGCTCACGCCCGCCACCGCGGGTTCCACCAGCGGCTTCATGGGCCTGGCCATCGTCCAGCCCGGCGAGCGCATCGGCGAGCACTACCACCCGTACTCCGAGGAGTTCGTGTACGTCGTCACCGGGGCGCTCGAAGTGGACCTGGACGGTGACACGTACGGGCTCAAGCCCGATCAGGGCCTCTTGATCCCGATCAACATGCGGCACCGCTTCCGCAACATCGGCGACACGGAAGCCCGCATGGTCTTCCACCTGGGTCCGCTCGCCCCGCGTCCGAGTCTCGGCCACGTCGACACGGAGGTGACCGACGACACCGCGCCCGGACCCGAGTTCGCCACCGCCGGGGCGGACCTGTCCGCGCCGGACCACGGACAGCCGTCCGAGCGAAGTGGGGCCATAAAGTGACCCGGCGGGTGGCCGTCACCGGTATCGGTGTGGTCGCTCCGGGCGGCACCGGGGCGGAGGCGTTCTGGGACCTCCTCGCAGGCGGCCGTACCGCGACCCGCGGCATCACGCTGTTCGATCCGGCGGGCCTGCGCTCGCGCATAGCCGCCGAATGCGACTTCGACCCGCTCGCGCACGGCCTGGACCCGGAGATGAGCGAACACGCCGACCGGTACATCCAGTTCGCCGTGGTCGCCGCCGGTGAAGCCGTACGCGACTCCGGACTCGACGCCGGCACGGAAGACCCCTGGCGGATCGGAGTCTCCCTGGGCAGCGCCGTCGGCGGAACCACCCGCCTGGAACACGACTACGTCCTGGTCAGCGAGGGCGGTCGGCGGTGGGACGTGGACCACCGCGCGGCCGACCCCCAACTGCACATGGCGTTCTCGCCCAGCACGCTCGCCTCGGTCGTCGCCGAGCAGTTCGGTGCCCAGGGACCGGTGCAGACCGTCTCCACCGGCTGCACCTCCGGACTCGACGCGGTCGGCTACGCCTTCCACACCATCGAGGAGGGACGGGCGGACGTCTGCATCGCCGGGGCGTCGGACTCGCCGATATCACCGATCACCATGGCCTGCTTCGACGCCATCAAGGCCACATCCCCCAACAACGACGACCCCGAGCACGCCTCCAAGCCCTTCGACGCCCACCGCAACGGCTTCGTCATGGGCGAGGGCGCCGCGGTGCTGGTCCTGGAGGAGTACGAGCACGCCCGAGCCCGCGGCGCGCACATCTACTGCGAGATCAGCGGCTACGCCACCTACGGCAACGCCTACCACATGACCGGTCTGACCGGTGAGGGGCTGGAGATGGCCCGGGCGATCGACACCACGCTCGACCAGGCCCGCCTCGACCCCACACTGATCGACTACGTCAACGCGCACGGCTCGGGCACCCGACAGAACGACCGGCACGAGACCGCCGCGGTGAAGCGGTCCCTGGGCGCCCACGCCTACGACACGCCCATGAGCTCCATCAAATCCATGGTGGGGCACTCGCTGGGCGCGATCGGCGCGATCGAGGTCGTCGCCTGCGTGCTTGCTCTCAAGCACCAGGTGGTACCGCCGACGGCGAACTACGAGACCCCCGACCCCGAGTGCGACCTGGACTACGTGCCGCGCACCGCACGCCCGCGGAAGCTGAGGAACGTGCTCTCCGTGGGCAGCGGATTCGGCGGCTTCCAGTCCGCGGTCCTGCTGACCAGGCCGGGCGGGAGGACACGATGAGCAATCAGCGCCCCCGGCGCGCGGCCCTCACCGGCATCGGTGTGATCGCGCCCAACGGACTGCGCGCCGACGCGTACTGGAAGTCCATCAGGGAAGGCCTCGGCGTCCTGGACCGGATCACCCGCGAGGGATGCGAGCATTTGCCGCTCCGTGTCGCGGGCGAAGTCCGGTCCTTCGACGCCGCGGCCCTCATCGAGGAGCGGTTCCTGGTCCAGACGGACCGCTTCAGTCACTTCGCGATGGCCGCCACCGTCCTCGCCCTCGACGACGCCGGCCTCGGCGGCGGTGACCTCGACGACCCGTACGACATCGGCGTCGTCACCGCGGCCGGATCCGGCGGCGGCGAGTTCGGCCAGCGGGAACTCCAGAAGCTGTGGGGCCAGGGCTCCCGGTACGTCGGCCCGTACCAGTCCATCGCCTGGTTCTACGCCGCCAGCACCGGACAGATCTCCATCCGCGGCGGCTTCAAAGGGCCCTGCGGAGTGGTCGCGAGCGACGAGGCGGGTGGCCTGGACGCCATCGCGCACGCCGCCCGGGACGTACGGCGCGGAACCGGCGCGGTGCTCGTCGGAGCCGCGGAGGCGCCCCTCGCCCCGTACTCGATGGTGTGCCAGCTCGGCTACCCCGAGCTCAGCACCGTCGAGGACCCCAACCGCGCCTACCGGCCCTTCACCGCGGGAGCCTGTGGCTTCGCTCCCGCGGAGGGCGGCGCCATGCTCGTCGTCGAGGACGAGAACCGCGCCCGCGAGCGCGGTGCGGCCATCCGGGCCACCGTGGCCGGCCATGCCGCGACGTTCACCGGAGCCTCCCGCTGGGAGCGGTCCAGAGAGGGGCTCGCCCACGCGATCCGGGGCGCCCTCGACGAGGCCGGCTGTGCCCCGGAGGAGATCGACGTCGTGTTCGCCGACGCCCTGGGCGTACCGGAGGCGGACCGCGCCGAAGCACTGGCCATCGCCGATGCCCTGGGCGCGCACGGCACCCGCGTACCCGTCACCGCGCCCAAGACCGGAATCGGGCGGACCTACTGCGCGGCACCCGTGCTGGACACCGCGGCCGCGGTGCTCGCCATGGAGAACGGCCAGGTACCCCCCACCCCCAACGTGTTCGACATCTGCCACGACCTCGACCTGGTGATGTCGAGCGCTCGCCCCGCCGAGCTGCACACGGCCCTCGTCCTCAGCAGGGGACTCATGGGCTCCAACGCGGCGCTGGTAGTGCGCCGCGGCAGCGAATCCGCCCGTTAGGACCGGGCGGGAAGGAGAACACACACATGATCATCGAAGTGACTGTCGACGAACTGGCCAAGCTGATGAAGAAGGCGGCCGGAGTCTCCGTCGACCCCAAGGACCTCAAGCACGCGTCGGATTCGCCGTTCGGCACCCTCGGCCTCGACTCGCTCGGCCTGCTCGGCATCGTCGGCGAGCTGGAGAACCGGTACAGCAAGCCGCTCCCGCCCGACGCGGAGCGCTGCAAGACCCCCAGGGAATTCCTCGACCTCGTCAACAGCACCCTCAAGGCTGGAGCCTGAAGTGGCCGGACACACCGAGAACAGCATCACGATCGACGCCCCTCTCGAGCTCGTCTGGGACATGACCAACGACATCGAGAACTGGCCGCGGCTCTTCAGCGAGTACGCGTCCCTGGAAGTACTCTCCCGCGAGGGCGACACGACGAAGTTCCGCCTGACCATGCACCCGGACGAGAACGGGAAGGTCTGGAGCTGGGTCTCGGAGCGGACCATGGACCGCGCCGGGCGGACCGTCCTGGCCCGCCGCGTCGAGACCGGCCCCTTCGCCCACATGAACATCCGGTGGGAGTACAAGGAGACCCCGCAGGGCACCCACATGCACTGGGTGCAGGACTTCGCGATGAAGCCCGAGGCCCCGGTCGACGACGCCTGGATGACGGACAACATCAACCGCAACTCCGTCACGCAGATGGCCCTCATCCGGGACAAGATCGAGCAGGTCGCCCGCGACCGCCAGAACGCGCCCCTGCCCCGCTGACCCCCGGCTCAGGAAGGACACCCGATGCATCACGCCCTGATCGTCGCCCGCATGGCGCCCGACTCGGCCCCGGCGATCGCCGACGTGTTCGCCGCCTCCGACCGCGGCGAACTCCCGCACCTGATCGGCGTCAAGCGGCGCAGCCTCTTCCAGTTCGGTGACGTGTATATGCACCTCATCGAAGCCGACCAGGACCCGGCGCCCGCCATCGCGAAGGTGGCCGGGCACCCCGAGTTCCGCAGCATCAGCGAGGAACTGTCGGCGTACGTCAGCGCGTACGACCCGCAGACCTGGCGCAGCCCCAAGGACGCCATGGCGCACTGCTTCTACCGCTGGGAGCGGGACGCCGCTTCCTGAAGCGAGCGCCGGGACACAACCCGAGGCCGCCGACCCCGCGCAGAACGCGGAGCCGGCGGCCTCGGGTTTTACCGGGTCGGCCGGGCTAGCCGGGGATCGTGCACTCGAACGCGTGCAGATACGCGTTGACCGGACGGAACTCGTCGATGACGAGCCCCGCGTCCGTCAGCCGGTCGACCATGCTCTGCCGGGTGTGCTTCGCACCGCCGACATTGAGGAGCAGCAGCAGGTCCATGGCCGTGGTGAACCTCATCGACGGGGTGTCGTCCACCAGGTTCTCGATGACGACGACACGGGCACCGGGCCGTGCCGCCTTGCGGACGTTCGCCAGCGCCCTGCGGGTGCTGTCGTCGTCCCACTCCAGGATGTTCTTGATGATGTACACATCCGCCTGGACCGGGATGTCCTCGCGGCAGTCCCCGGGCACGATGCGTACCCGCTCGGCCAGCGAACCGCCCTTCCGCAGGCGCGGATCGGCGTTCTGCACCACTCCCGGCAGATCGAGCAGCGTGCCGTGCATCCCGGGGTGCTTCTCCAGCAGACTGACCAGGACCTGCCCCTGGCCGCCCCCGATGTCCGCGACCGAGGACACGCCCCGCAGCTCGAGAAGGTTCGCGACGTCCCGCGCGGACTGCTCGCTGGACGTCGTCATGGCCCGGTTGAACACGTACGCCGACTCCGGAGCCTCTTCGTTGAGATAGTCGAAGAACTCCCGCTCGTACACGTCCTCGAAGACGTTCCGGCCGGAGCGCACCGCCTCGTCGAGCTTCGGCCAGACGTTCCACGTCCACGGCTCGGTGCACCACAGGGCGATGTACCGCAGGCTGTGCGGATCGTCCTCGCGCAGCAGCCGGGACATCTCCGTATGCGCGAAGCTGCCGTCCGGGAGCTCCGTGAAGACTCCCTGGCAGGACAGCGCGCGCAGCAGCCGCCGCAGGGTCTTCGGCTGGGTCTTCACCGCCGCCGCCAGATCCTCCACGCTCATGGGCGTTTCTGTCAGGGCGTCGGCCACACCCAGGCGGGCTGCCGCGCGTACGGCGGCGGCGACCGCCGCTCCGAAGACCAGCTCCCTCAGCCGCATGGGCGGCGGGGGAGCCGCATCCACTTTCGTCACCGGGTCAACGGTCGTCATCTGTTGCCTCGCTTCTGCTGTCGTGCTGTGTGGGGGACTCGGGAGCGGGCCGGTCAGCACATTCCGGCGGGCTGGGAGACCGCGCACGTGTTGCCGTGGAATGTGTTGCCCTTGCCGGTGGTGTCACGGTTGGCCAGATCGGCCGGGCTGTTGCGCGCCAGCACGTTGTCGCGGATCTCGTTGTGCTGGCTGAGGGCGCCCACGAAGCTCTTGAACAGCACGATGCCGCCCGACAGCGGGGAGGTGCCCGCGTTGTCCTCGACTCTGTTCTCCGTCACCTTCGCGTCCTCGGCGCCGGTGAGGACGATCCCCGAGCCCTGAAGGAAGGGCAGCCGGGCGGTCTTGGGACAGAGCTTGTTGTTGGCGTGGATGTAGTTGCGGCTCACACTGAGTGCTCCGACGCGCGGCTTGTTCTCGTCACCCACGACGAACACCGCGGTGCAGTTGCCGGTCGCCTCATTGTGATCGACGGTCAGGTTCCGCAGTCGTCGCACCGTGACGCCGATCCGGTTGCCGGCCAGATGGTTGTGACTGACCACCGTCCCCTTGGCGTCCCGGGCTCCCTCCTCGGTGTCGACCGTGTTGGAGAGGAACAGGCCGGCGTCGCCGTTGTTCCGGGCGAGGTTGTGGCGGAACACCCCGCGCACGGACCTCTCCTGGGCGAGGCCCCACTGGCCGTTCTTCTCGGACGTCACGCCCTGGACCGTCAGCCCATCGGTCCCCGACGCCCACAGGCCCTGCTTGGTGAAGCCTCTGAGGGTCAGTGAGCGTACGGTGACGCCCTTGACGGGACTCTTGTCCGTCCCCGTCACGCAAATGCCGTTGCCAGCCTTGGCGCACGTGCTGCCGGCGGTGGTGGCGCCCGGCACGATGACGGTGTACAGGGCGTCGGACCCCCGCAGGGTCAGGTTCGGCACCGTGATGCGGACGCTCTCGTGGTAGGTGCCGGGGGAGAGGAACACGGTGTCCCCCGGTCGCGCGGAGTTCACGGCCTTCTGGATCGACTCGCCGGGGTTCACCCAGTGCACGGTCTGGTGGTCGGCCGACGGGGCGGCACCCAGCCCCGACGCCACGACGACTACGGTGCAGGCGAGGTAGGCCATCTGTCGTTTGGTCATATTGCCGAAGCTATGAGCGGCTGTTCCGGCCCGCCACCGCTGATCACCCAGGTGGGCCGCCGCTGTCACCTCCCTGCGCGCGTACGAGTGAGCTGGACGTCACCGGAAAACACGACCGCCCCGGCCGGAAGATCCGGCCGGGGCGGTGCGGTGGTGGCCCGGGGGCCGCCGACGGTGTGTCAGGCGAGGGTCGCCAGCGACTCGTTCCAGGTGGCCGACGGGCGCATGACGGCCGCGGCCTTGGCCGGGTCGGGCTGGTAGTAGCCGCCGATCTCGGCCGGGGAGCCCTGGACGGCGATGAGCTCGTCGACGATCGTCTGCTCCTGCGCGGCGAGCGTCTCCGCGAGCGGGCCGAACGTCTTGGCGAGGTCCGCGTCGTCGGTCTGCCCCGCCAGCTCCTGCGCCCAGTACAGGGACAGGAAGAAGTGGCTGCCGCGGTTGTCGATGCCGCCGACGCGACGGGTCGGCGACTTGTCCTCGTTGAGGAAGGTCGCCGTCGCGCGGTCGAGGGTGTCGGCGAGGACCTGGGCGCGCGCGTTGCCCGTGGTCGTCGCGAGGTGCTCGAAGCTGGACGCCAGCGCGAGGAACTCGCCGAGGCTGTCCCAGCGCAGGTAGTTCTCCTTGACCAGCTGCTGCACGTGCTTCGGCGCGGAGCCGCCGGCGCCCGTCTCGAAGAGGCCGCCGCCCGCCATCAGCGGGACGACCGACAGCATCTTGGCGCTGGTGCCCAGCTCCAGGATCGGGAACAGGTCGGTCAGGTAGTCGCGCAGCACGTTGCCGGTGACCGAGATCGTGTTCTCGCCGCGGCGGATGCGCTCCACGGAGAGCTTGGTGGCCTCGATCGGGGACAGGATGCGGATGTCCAGGCCCTCGGTGTCGTGCTCCGGCAGGTACTGCTTGACCTTCTCGATGAGGACGGCGTCGTGCGCACGGTCCTCGTCCAGCCAGAACACGGCCGGGTCGCCGGTCGCGCGGGCGCGGCTGACGGCCAGCTTCACCCAGTCCTTGATCGGGGCGTCCTTGGTCTGGCAGGCGCGGAAGATGTCGCCGGCGGAGACGGCCTGCTCCAGGACGACGTTGCCGGCCTGGTCGACGAGCCGGACCGTACCGGTGGCCGGGATCTCGAAGGTCTTGTCGTGGCTGCCGTACTCCTCGGCCTTCTGCGCCATCAGACCGACGTTCGGGACCGAGCCCATGGTCGCCGGGTCGAAGGCGCCGTTGGCGCGGCAGTCGTCGATGGCGACCTGGTAGACGCCGGAGTAGCTGCTGTCCGGCAGGACCGCGAGGGTGTCGGCCTCCTGGCCGTCCGGGCCCCACATGTGGCCCGAGGTGCGGATCATCGCCGGCATGGAAGCGTCGACGATGACGTCGGACGGGACGTGCAGGTTGGTGATGCCCTTGTCCGAGTCGACCATGGCGAGGGCCGGGCCCTCGGCGAGCTCGGCGTCGAAGGAGGCCTTGATCGCGTCGCCCTCGGGCAGCGCCTCCAGGCCCTTGAGGATGCCGCCGAGGCCGTCGTTCGGGGACAGACCGGCCGCGGCGAGCGTCTCGCCGTACGCCGCGAACGTCTTCGGGAAGAAGGCGCGCACCACGTGACCGAAGATGATCGGGTCGGAGACCTTCATCATCGTGGCCTTGAGGTGCACCGAGAACAGCACGTCCTCGGCCTTGGCGCGGGCGATCTGGGCGGTGAGGAACTCGCGCAGCGCGGCGACGTGCAGGACGGACGCGTCCACGACCTCGTCCGCGAGGACGGGTACGGACTCGCGCAGCACGGTGGTGGAGCCGTCCTCGCCCGCCAGCTCGATACGGAGCGAGCCCGCCTCGGCGATCACCGCGGACTTCTCGGTGGAGCGGAAGTCGTCGACGCCCATGGTGGCGACGTTCGTCTTCGACTCGGACGACCACTTGCCCATGCGGTGCGGGTGGGTCTTGGCGTAGTTCTTGACCGACGCGGGGGCGCGGCGGTCGGAGTTGCCCTCACGCAGCACCGGGTTCACGGCGGAGCCCTTGACCTTGTCGTAACGGGCGCGGATGTCGCGCTCCTCGTCCGACTTCGGCTCGTCCGGGTAGTCCGGAAGCGCGTAGCCCTGCCCCTGCAGCTCGGCGATCGCGGCCTTCAGCTGCGGGACCGAGGCCGAGACGTTCGGCAGCTTGATGATGTTCGCGTCGGGCGTCTTCGCCAGCTCGCCGAGCTCGTGGAGGGCGTCGGCGATGCGCTGGCCCTCCTGGAGGAACTCGGGGAAGAGGGCGATGATGCGCCCGGCCAGCGAGATGTCACGGGTCTCCACAGTGACACCCGCCTGCGAGGCGTATGCCTGGACCACCGGCAGGAACGAATACGTCGCCAGGGCCGGGGCCTCGTCAGTGTGCGTGTAAATGATGGTCGAGTCAGTCACCGGGTGCTCCGCTCCACGTCTGCAACATTGCTCGACATCAAGATATCTCGTGAGCGACCCCCTCTCGACAGGGCCCTCGGGGTGGATGTCCCGCGGTGTCGACGTCCGGGGTCGTCCGCACCCTCCCCGGCCTCGGTCGCCGGCAGCCGAGGCGCGGCCGTCGGTCCGGTGCCGAAGGCGGGAGTCGCCCGAGATGCCGCTTTTCGTCGTAGGTGTCCGCTGATGACCGCCGACCGTTGACCGGTCTTCGCGGCGCCAAGGATCAGGGGCGACGCGCCTCGCCTCTTCGGCGCGTCGCCCCTTCGCACTCGGTAGTCACTCTGAGGGGGCGGGCGTGAGGGGCACTCCCTCGTGGTGCTGGTGTTCTGCCTAGAGCCGCTCCGCCATCGCCGCGAGCTGCTCCCCGTCGTGCTTCCGGAGCAGCGCGCGCAACGCGTCGCACGCGTGGTTGTACCGCTCGTCCTGGAGGGCCGTGCGTCTGCGGGCCTCCACCCAGGCCTCCTTTTCCTGCCCGGCGAGGGCCAGCCAGTGCAGTCCGGGGCGCCCGTCCACGGGTCGCCGGAGGTGGGACTGGAGGGCGGGCCACCGGGCGGCGATCTCGGCGAGCACGACCAGCTGGAGGGCGTGCTCCACGTCGAGCTGGTCCGCACCCCGCTCCTTGTGGCCGACGACCCGGAGATAGAACTGCCAGATCGTCAGCAGGCGCTTGGTCTCCCGGATGGACAGGTCGGGCTGGTCGTAGAGCCGTTGCTGAATGAGGGCACGGACGGCGGGGTTGGTTTCCAGGGCGCGGGCTCGGATGTCCGGCTCGGGGTCGGGTGCGGGCGCGAATACGAGCGATGCCGTCTGCGGGGCCTCGGCCGTGGGCTGCGCCGCCGGCTCGGTCTCCCCGCCGCCCGCGGGTGCCGCCGGTTGTGGCGTGGGCTGCACGACGGACCCCAGCAGTCCCGACAACGCCTCGTCTATCCCGGTGTCGGTGATCGGCGGCAGAATCACCGGGAGCTGGATGAGCTTGCGCAGAAATGTCCAGCCCCAGGACGGGTCCCCGTTGGACGGACGGGACTTCTCCGGCTGGAGGTCCTTGAACGCCTGGTCGAGATGGCCGGCGACCACGGCTGGGTCGAGCCCGATGACGAACCGGCATTGTGCCCGCGTGTCCGGCGCTTTCGGTGTCTGCTGGGCCTGCTCCGCCGTCTTTGTCTTATGTCCTGTCTTCTCCCTTACCTTCCGCCATACCTTCGCTGTCCACTTTGTCTTCTCTGTCTGGTCGGCGGTCTGACAGGGCCCGGCGTCCTGCAGGGCTCCCGACAGGAACAGGTTGATCGCCTCGAAGACCTGGGCGGTCGTACCCGGCGAGCATCGGTCGAGGTCGTCGATGAACACGATCAGCTCGTGACCGCGGCCGCGCAGGCTCGCGAGAAGTTCACGGATGTCGTGCTGGACCAGGTAGAGGTATCCGGAGCGGGCGTTGAAGTAGGGGTCGCGCAGAGCCGGGTCGGCGGTGCCGCCCATCCCCGGGGCCAGCGCGCCGCTGAGTACGGGGCCGTCGAGGACGTCTCCCGGCAGGAAGGACCTGGCACGGCCGAAGAGGAAGCGGAAGACGGTGTGGAGGAGCCCGGCTGCGAGGAGCCCGGCGGGGATGGCCAGGGCCAGTTGCGGGAGCGTGAACCCCCACACCTTGGAGGCCTTATCCGCCTTAACCAACTGCGCGATCACCGGGGGCAGCAGGGCGAACACGGCCAGCCGCAACAGCGGAGAGGCCAGATTCCGCCAGAGCTTCCGCCTGAGGTGGCGGCGCTCCAGACGCAGCCGGTTGCGGAACAGCCAGTACCTTTCGCGTGCCGTGTCGTCCGCCCCCAGCACGGGGTGCGCGGCCTCGATGATCGAGCGCGTCAGGCCCGCCCAGATCTGCTCGTTGGACTGATGGGCCCAGGGATTGAAGTGGGCGATGACAGGCAAGCCCCGTACGGCCTCGGCACGATGTCGGCCTCGACGAGTGGTCTCCTTCTCGCCCGACCCCAGGATGCGCACTGCCGATCTGACGGAGAGATGCGGGGGCATCGGCAAGCGCCACCACCAGGAGCGCCACCAGCGCCGCGACCAGCGTTCGGGCTCCGGGCCCGGCTGTGGCCGGCGGCGGATCAGCTCCTGCTCGATGAAGCGCATCGTGGTCGACTTGCCCGAACCCCACGGTCCTTCGAGCGCTACGACGGTGGGGCCGTGGGCGTCGGCTCCGGTGGCGGACTCGTCCGGCTCCGGCGGGGCGAGCAGGTCGGTGATGGCGGCGACCATGGCGGTTCTGCCGATGAGGTCGGCCTCGGCGAGGCGGTCTCCGAAGCCCCGGGTGTGGAGGGAGCCTGGGGAGGAGGCGGGGTCTTGGGCGGACTGGCTTTCGGGCAGGGCTTGCGGAGGATTGCGGACGCGGGCTTCGAACTCGTCGAGGGAGCGGAGCAATTCGTCGGTATTCGGTGCGGCCGCCAGCAACGCGCGCAGCGCGGCCGCTTGAAGGCTGCCCACCGCGTCGAATGAGGGGTTGTCCAGCGCCGGTTCGGAGACCCTCTCGGCGATTTCCTGCCAGTTCTGGTCCGACAGATCTGGAATCTGTGAGAGCAGCGGTATGAAGCCGCGTACCGCACTTTCGAACGCATCGGCCCTGCCCCGCTCCGAGATGTGCTGAGGCGGCAGCGGCATGGCGAGTGCTTTGCTCAGCGCTTCGCGTGCCCCGGCGGCGTTGGTTCTCTTGACGAGAGAGTCCCACCACGGGCCTTCCGTACGCGCCAGGACCAGCAGACGGAACGGCGTCTCCGAAGTGCGGCGCGCAGCTGCCTGTTCGAGCACAGGGAGCAGCTGGTCCGTCTGCTCTTCGCCGTCGTCGACGATCAGCAGCGTGGGCGCCTGAAGTTCGGCGATCCTGTCCAGTTGATGAGAGGACGCATCCGGACGCAGTACGCCGACGGCCCACTCACGCCGGGCCAGTTCCACGGCGAACTGGAGGGCCAGCCGACTCTTGCCGAACCCGGCCGGAGCCGTGCACAAGCACACCTGGACGCCGGAACCCTCGGACCAGTCCCTCAGACGTTGGAGTTCCTTCTCTCGTCCGCTGAAGGGCAGGGCCCACGCCTCAGGGGCGAGGAGCGACACGGGTGAGGTGAACGTACGCAGAGGGAGTGGCGATCGGGCGATGCGCGTGAGCTCCACGGACTCGGGTACCAGCGGCACACCGCTCCGGGACAACACCAATTCGGCGAACTCATTGTCGCGCGCCAGCTGAGTCGTACGCGTCGCCCGCAACCGGCCGTCGGTGCCGAGCGAGCTGAGCATGCCGATCATGAGGTCGTCGACGAAGACGGGAGCTCCCGTGATTCCGTTCAGAGCGGCATCCGAAGCGACGTTGTCCGGAACACCCCGGATGACCCAGCCCGACGTGGCGGATCCCTGCATCGGCTCGATGAGGCCCGTCAGTCGTTCGATGTCCCTGAGGCCGGTCCGCCGCTGGGCGAACTGCGGAAAGCCCGTCACCGTGCATTCCACTGTGTTCCTGCCGGCGAGAGTCCCCCACCGGGTCGAGACATGCCGTCGGCCGCGAAGCCACCACTCATCGGTGATCTCCAGCAGCGCCGCGTCCAGACGCTCGGAACTGCGCCACCGCACGGCGCACGCGATCCAGTCGTCCTCGTCCGTGAAGCGCACCGCGAGACGGTCGCTGGTGGTGCTGTTGAACCCGACGGCGTGTTGCGCCGTCAGGACCAGGCCATTGGCGACCAGGTAGCCGGATCCCGTCAGTCGTGCGCCGACGGTGATCTCCGCCACCCGGCTCTCGTCCACGCCCATCGCCCAGAAATACCAGACTTACGAGAGCGGTGTACTGCCCTCTCGCTGATGCGGGATGGCAGTGCTCCCCGGCTGCAGCGCCACCGTCCGGGTGGGCGCCGGAATCCGGATGCCCTCCTCCCGGTATCGCTTGTGCACACGCTTGATGAACTCGTGCTTGATCCGGTACTGGTCGCTGAACTCGCCCACGCCGAGGATCACGGTGAAGCCGATGCGGGAGTCGCCGAAGGTGTGGAAGCGGACGGCGGGCTCGTGGTCCGGGACGGCGCCGGTGATCTCGGTCATCACCTCGGCGACGACCTCGTTGGTCACCCGCTCGACGTGCTCCAGGTCGCTGTCGTAGCCGACGCCGACCTGGACCGTGAGCGTCATCTGCTGCTCGGGCCGGGTGAAGTTGGTCATGTTGGTGCCCGAGAGCTGGGCGTTGGGGATGATGACCAGGTTGTTGGAGAGCTGACGGACCGTGGTGTTGCGCCAGTTGATGTCGACGACGTAGCCCTCCTCGCCACTGCTGAGGCGGATGTAGTCGCCGGGCTGGATCGTCTTCGACGCGAGGATGTGGACGCCCGCGAAGAGGTTGGCGAGGGTGTCCTGGAGGGCGAGGGCCACCGCGAGACCGCCCACGCCCAACGCCGTCAGCAGCGGCGCTATCGAGATGCCCAGCGTCTGCAGCATGACGAGGAAGCCCATCGCCAGCACCAGGACGCGGGTGATGTTGACGAAGATGGTGGCCGAACCGGCGACGCCCGACCGGGACTGGGCGACGGACCGGACCAGGCCGGTGATCACCCGTGCCGCCGTGATGGTCGACACCAGGATGAGCAGAACGGTCAGCGAACGGTTGACGTTGCGCCCGACCTGCGCGGTCAGCGGAAGCACCGCGGCCGCCGACGCGATCCCTGCGGCGATCGCCGCCCAGGGCACCAGGGTGCGCAGCGCGTCCACGATCACGTCGTCGCCGCTCCAGCGGGTGCGCAGCGCGTGCTTGCCCAGCCAGCGCAGCAGCATGCGCATCAGGAACGCCGCCAGGAGGCCCGCGGCGACGGCGATCCCGGCGACCATCAGATCGTCCAGGGTGAGGGAGCGCTTCACCGGTGACCTCCGTTGCGGCCGGGGAGAAGGCCCGAGGGCCGGATGTGCTGTGTCGTCACTTGCCACCTGCTCGAATCCGGGAACGCACGATCACGCCCGGACGGGTGTTCGTCGTCCGGGGTGACCGCTCATCCTGCCGCATCCGCCTGCCCACCCGTCACCAGGCCTGCGCGGAGGCGCCCTTGACGACCGGGAAGGGTGTCACTGAAGTGAGGTGAACGAGCCGTGCCGGCCGGCACCCTGTGCGAAGCGGGCGGCGCCCTCCAAGCTCTCGGCCAACACGCCCATGCCGTACTGGAGTTCTGTGCGCAGGGCGGCCTTTTCCACCAGGCCCTCCTGGTCGAGGACGGAGGCGCGGTCGCTGCGGAGGCAGGACTGCGGGAAGCCGGCGATCTCGGCGGCGAGTCGCTCGGCCTCGGCGCGGGCGCGGCCGGTCGGGACGAGGCGGTTGGCGAGGCCCATGCCGTACGCCTCGGGGGCGGGGACCGGGCGGCCGGTGAGGATCATGTCCATCGCGCGGCTGGTGCCGATGAGACGGGGGAGCCGTACCGTGCCGCCGTCGATCAGCGGGACGCCCCAGCGGCGGCAGAAGACGCCGAAGACGGCGTCCTCCTCGGCGACCCGCAGATCGCACCAGAGCGCCAGCTCCAGGCCCCCGGCCACGGCGTGCCCCGCGACCGCCGCGATCACCGGCTTGGTCAGGCGCAGCCGGGTGGGGCCCATCGGCGCGTCGCCGTCCTCGGTGACCTGGTTGCCGCGCTCGCTGCCGATCGCCTTGAGGTCCGCGCCCGCGCAGAACGTGCCGCCCTCGCCCCAGAGCACCGCGACCCTGGCCGACTCATCCGCATCGAACTCCCGGAAGGCGTCGGCGAGTTCGGCGGCGGTCGGCCCGTCCACCGCATTGCGGGCCTCGGGGCGCGAGAGGACGACCGTGGTGACGTATCCCTGACGTTCGATCCGGACCGGCATCGTGCTGTCCCCTTTTGCTTCCGCTGGCTGGCGTACGCCGAGGTTACTCCGGGGTAGTGCCGCCACCCTGACGTCGGCTCAGATCACCTTCCAGCGGACCAGCGCCCCGAGCGTCAGCGCCCCCGGCAGCAACGGCAGCCACACCGTGATGATCCGGTACGCCAGCACCACCGCCGTCGCCACGGCCACCGGACCGCCCGCCGCGACCAGCGCGACGACCAGCGCGGCCTCCACCGATCCGATCCCGCCCGGCGTCGGCACCAGCGCGACCGCGGCCGTCGCCGCCAGATAGGCGATCGCCATGTGCGCGGGCGGCACCGGCAGCCCCAGCGCCTGCCCCACCGCGGCCAGTCCGGCCGCCTGGAGTAGCGGGAAGGCGAGCGAGCCGCCCCACAGGGCGAGCGCGCGGGACGGGCGGGAATGCACGGAGCGCGCCTCACCGAGCGCGGTGCACAGGAAGGAGAAGACGGCCGTACGCAGCCGGCGCACGAGAAGAAGCGTCCCCGCCGCCGCGCACAGCACCAGACCGGCGCCGAGCAGCAGCAGTGGGCCGATCGCCCCGTCCGGAAGGAGGCTTCCGATCCGTAGTGCCCCGGGGAACGCGATGAGCAGGCCCAGCAGCAGGCCGAGCCGGGCGATCGACTCCGCGAGCATGTACAGCGCGAGCGCGGCCGACGAACGGGCGAGCGGCACGCCGCACACCGTCATGAACCGCAGATTGACCGCGCTGGCACCCAGGCCCGTCGGCAGCAGATGGTTGGCCGCGCCCGCCGCGAACTGCGTGGCGAGCAGCCGGCGTGCGGGCAGCCGCTCCATCACCGCGCCCTGGCGGGTGAAGGCCGCCGCGACCCAGGTCAGGCAGGTCGCGAGGACCGCGGCCGCGAGCCAGGGCCACTCGGCTGACTCAAGATGACCGAAGCCCTCCATGAGCACGGACCGGTGGCGCACCCCGACCACCAGGACCAGGGCGAGCGGGAGCAGGCACAGCGCCGGCCGGACGGCAGGCCGGAGGGAGAAGCGTCTGGGGAGTCCCTGGGGGAGTCGTACCGCGGTCACATCGGGAGAGGTTTTCCACACCGCACCAACGTGGGGTTGCGGGAGCGGAGACGGCGGCTGACACGCCGGGCAAGGTGCGGGAGGGTCCGGCTTCGTCAAGTTCTTTGCGTAGCGCGTCAACTTCTTCCTGTAGTCATTGACCTCAATAATGCTTGAGGTCATACCGTCTCTCTCATGAGCATGGAGACCACAGCCTGGACACAGCTGCACAGTGTCATGAACGCGCAGCAGGAACGCCGGCCCTTCGCCCGCGCGACGCTGCGCCGTATCGCCGCCTTCGCCCGCCCCCACCGCCGCCGCATCGGGCAGTTCGTGGTGCTCAGCGTGCTGACCGCGCTGCTCGCCGTCGCGACGCCGGTGCTCGCGGGGCGCGTCGTGGACGCCATCGTGTCCGGCGGCGACGAGAGCACGGTCATCCGCCTTGCCGTGCTCATCGCCGTCATCGCGCTCGCCGAGGCGGCGCTCGGGATCCTTGGCCGCTGGCTTTCGTCGACGCTCGGCGAGGGACTCATCCTCGATCTGCGGACGGCTGTGTTCGATCATGTGCAGCGCATGCCGGTCGCGTTCTTCACACGTACTCGTACGGGCGCGCTGGTCAGTCGACTCAACAACGACGTCATCGGTGCCCAACGAGCCTTCAGCAACACCCTGTCCGGAGTCGTCAGCAACCTCGTGACGCTGCTGCTCACCCTCGCCGTCATGCTCACGCTGTCCTGGCAGATCACCCTGCTCGCGCTGGTCCTGCTGCCGGTGTTCGTGATTCCCGCCCGCCGGATGGGCAGCCGGATGGCCAAGCTCCAGCGGGAGGCCGCCGACCTCAACGCCTCGATGGGCACCCGGATGACCGAGCGCTTCTCGGCACCCGGCGCCACCTTGGTGAAGCTCTTCGGGCGGCCCGAACAGGAGTCCGTCGAGTTCGCGGCGCGGGCCCGGCGGGTGCGGGACATCGGGGTGCGTACGGCGATGGCGCAGTCCGCGTTCATCACCGCCCTGACGCTGGTGTCGGCCCTGGCCCTCGCCCTCGTGTACGGGCTCGGCGGCTGGTACGCGCTGCGCGGCACTCTGGAGCCGGGCGCCGTCGTCTCGCTGGCGCTGCTGCTGACCCGCCTGTACGCGCCGCTCACCTCGCTCGCCGGGGCCCGCGTCGAAGTCATGAGCGCCCTGGTCAGCTTCGAGCGCGTGTTCGAGGTGCTCGACCTGAAACCGCTCATCGAGGAGAAGCCGGACGCCCGCAAGGTGCCCGACGGACCGGCGTCCGTGGAGTTCGACGACGTCCGTTTCGCCTACCCCTCCGCCGACAAGGTCTCCCTCGCTTCGCTGGAGGAGGTCGCCGCCCTGGACACCCGCGGCGGCGCCGAGGTCCTGCACGGCGTCTCCTTCCGTGCCGAACCCGGCCAGACCGTCGCGCTCGTCGGCTCCTCCGGCGCCGGCAAGTCGACCATCGCGCAGCTGCTGCCGCGGCTGTACGACACCGACGAGGGCACCGTCCGCATCGGCGGCGTCGACGTCCGCGACCTGAGCGCCGAGTCGATGCGCGAGACCCTCGGCATGGTCACCCAGGACGGGCACCTCTTCCACGACTCGGTCCGGGCGAACCTGCTGCTGGCCCGCCCTTCCGCGACCGAGGAGGAACTGTGGGACGTACTGCGCCGGGCCCGTCTCGAAGACCTCGTACACTCCCTGCCGGACGGCCTCGGCACCGTGGTCGGCGAGCGCGGCTACCGGCTCTCCGGCGGCGAGCGCCAGCGCATGACCATCGCCCGGCTGCTCCTCGCCCGCCAGCGCGTCGTCATCCTCGACGAGGCCACCGCCCACCTCGACAACACCTCCGAGGCGGCCGTCCAGGAGGCGCTCACCGAGGCGCTGGAAGGGCGGACCGCCGTGGTGATCGCCCACCGGCTGTCCACCGTGCGGGCGGCCGACGTGATCCTCGTCGTCGAGGCGGGGCAGATCGTCGAGCGGGGCACCCACGGGGAACTGCTGGCGGCCGACGGGCGGTACGCGGAGCTGTACCGGACGCAGTTCAACAAGCCGGGGACGGGTGACGCGGCGCACACCGCCGGCGTGATCGATGCCGCGGCCGCGGAAGAGGCCGTCGCGTAGGCAGCGACCCGGCGCCCGCCGTAGCCTGGCGGGCGCCGGCGCGTACCTGTCACCGGGGCGCGACCCTCTTCGCCCACGGGAGCACTGCGCACCATGTTCAAGTCCAGCGTGGGGGCGCGGAGGCGTCCTGGCTTGCTGACTTGGTGACCGCCACGGTGGTGACCTGGGTAGAGGTCCCGAGGCCCGGGCCGTGAACATCAACAACGTCGTGGCTGACGACGTCTACAGAGTCCACGAGCAGATCCACTCCAACGTGGGCCGAGCGCGGTGCCAGGGCCGACCTTGTGCTGCACCGCTTCGAGCGGGACTACGCGTGCCTTCCGGTGCGCGACGGGCGCAGTGCCCGCCTTCCCGCGGCGGTCCTTGTGGGCGTGCTGTCGCAGTAACAGAACTGGTTCCCGGACGAAACACGGTGCCGCCAGGCTGACCTCATCGCGCATGGCCCCTGTCGACGGGGCTTATGCCAGCCCACGGCGCCGGGCCCACGGACGGGTCCGAGGCCGACCGTGCCCGCGGACCTCTGTGTGTCCGCGGTGGGGGTGCAGGGGCGGTGACTGCACCTCGTAGGACTCGGAGAACTTCACTCCGACGTACTCAGGAGTACTTGCCGCGATGACTGACATCACGAGGCGTGCTGTGCTGCACACGACGCCTCAATCGACGTACGGCCTCGCCGAACTCGACAAGGAAACCCGCATGGGCGGGGCCGGAACCGAGACCACGGCGCGGGAGATCCGCCGCATCGACCTCTCCGACTTCGAGGCCCGCAAGGCCGAGATCACCGAGGAGCTGTGGGCGGCGGCCACGGACATCGGGTTCTTCCAGCTGGTCAACCACGGCATCGAACAAACCCTGGTGGACGAGGCGTTCACGAATGCCGAGGGATTTTTCGCGCTGCCCGAGGCCCACAAGGCCCGGCATGGGCTGAAGAAGGGCCTCAACTCCGGGTGGGAGTCCATGACCCAGGTCAGGCCGTCCGTCGGGACACCGGACCAGAAGGAGTCGTACCAGGTCACCCGCCCTCACATGGAGGGGCTCTGGCCTGACGACGTCCTGCCCGAATTCCGGCTGCGCGCCCTCGACTTCGAGATGCGCTGCCGCGAGGTGGCGATGCGGGTCCTGTCCTGCTTCGCCGACAAGCTGGGCTTCGCCGGCGACTTCTTCGCCCGCGCCCACGACCCTCAGAGCATGCACTACCAGTCCACCCTGCGGATGCTGCACTACTTCGCGATCCCCGAGGACGCCGAGCCCGACCCGAGCGTGTGGCGGGCCGGTGCGCACACCGACTTCGACTGCCTGACGCTGCTCTTCCAGCGGGACGGGCAGGGCGGGCTGCAGGTGTGCCCGGGAAAGGAGGCCGAGGCCCAGGAGTGGACTCCCGTGGTGCCCTCGGCCGACGCCGTCACCTGCAACATCGGCGACATGCTGATGCGGTGGAGCGACGACCGGCTTCCGTCCAACTTCCACCGGGTCAAGTCCCCGGGCCCCGGCGAGGACCGGGGCGCCCGCTACAGCATCGCCTTCTTCGCCCAGGCCGACCGTGACGTGGTGATCGAGGGGCCGGACGGCCGGTATCCGCCGATCACGGCGGAGCAGTACATCCAGCAGCGCATCGCCGCCAACTTCGCACGGTAAGGGGACTGTTGTGATGATGTCCGCGAAGGAGCGGGCGCCGTTCGGGCGGCTCGCGGTGCTGGGTCTCCAGCACGTTCTGGTGATGTACACGGGCTGTGTCACGGTGCCGCTCGTCTTCGGCGCGGCCGCAGGGCTCGATGCCTCGACCATCGCTCTGCTCATCAACGCGGACCTGCTGGTCGCGGGCGTCGTCACGATGATCCAGGGCGCGGGCGTCGGGCGAGTGCTCGGCGTCCGCATGCCCGTGATGGCCGGCGCTGCTTTCACCGCCGTGACGCCGATGATCCTGATCGCCGGTGAGTACGGGCTTCAGGCGGTATACGGTTCGATGCTCGCTGCCGGGATCTTCGGCCTGCTCGTCGCCTGGCCGTTCGCCAAGGCGGCGCGCTTCTTCCCGCCGTTGGTGAGCGGTGTGGTGATCACCGTGGTCGGCCTGGCGCTGATCGGTGTCGGCGTCAACCTTGTCGTCGGCAGCGACCCCAAGGCGGCGGATTACGCGGCGCCGTCGCGCCTCGCCCTCGCCGCCTTCGTCGTCATCGTGATCCTGCTGGTGGCGAGGTTCGGCAGGGGCTTTCTGGCCCAGACCGGGGTCCTGCTCGGGCTGCTGGCCGGTACCGCGGTCGCGGTACCGCTGGGTCTGGTGGACCTGTCCGCCGCCCGTGGCGCCGACTGGATCGGGGTGAGCGCTCCGTTCCACTTCGGCGCGCCCGAGTTCCCGCCCGTCGCGGTCATCTCCATGTGTGTCGTGATGCTGGTTCTGTTCGCCGAGTCGACCGCGGACCTGATCGCGGTCGCCGAACTCACCGGCAAGGAGCTGACGACCGCGGACATGGCGCGCGGGCTGGCCGCCGACGGTCTGTCCGGGGTGCTCGGCGGAGTGATGAACGCCTTCATCGACACCGTCTTCGCCCAGAACGTGGGCCTGGTGTCGATGACCCGGGTGCGCAGCCGTCATGTGGTCACCGTCGCGGGCGCCATCCTGGTTGCCCTGGGCCTGGTTCCCAAGCTGGGGGCGGTGGTGGCCGGGCTGCCCGGTCCGGTCGTGGGCGCGGCGGGACTGGTCATGTTCGCCACGGTCGCTGCCGTCGGCATCAGCACACTGCGGAGGGTCGAGTTCGAGGGAACGCACAACCTGCTGATCGTCGCCGTGTCGATCGGCGTGGGCATGGCGCCCGACGTGGCACCGGACCTCTACTCCCGTTTCCCGGACGGTGTGCGCATCGTGCTGGGCTCACCGGTGACGAGCGCGACCCTGATCGCGTTCGGGCTGAACCTGGCCTTCAACCGGACCCGCCCGGCACGCGCGGCGGACGACGAGGCAGAGGCAGGGAAGCGGACTCGGCCGACGTCCACTACCCCGGCGGAATATGTCCCATAGCGCGGGTGCCAGGGCGACCGCCGGGTGAGCTGCGGTTTTGCGATGGCGGGACGGGAGGCGCTGACGTCGCGTTCCTCATCTCGACGCCCACGTGACGCTCGTTCTGACGGCTCGCCAGTTTGATTCGATCACGTCGCCGACCGTGGTCGAGCCGACTGGACGACCCCTACCTCTGTCGACCTTTGCTCGACGTTCTGGCGAGGGGCGTTCTGTACGGTGAGGATGCGCACCCCGGAGACGTCCTGATCCTCCGCCAGAACCCTCCAGCGGTGCGGAGTTCCGCCTGGGTAGAGCAGGCTGTCTCCGGCGTAGAGGCGGTGCAGTTCGCGGCCGCCGGGGCCCAGTAGGTCGACCTCGATCGTGCCGTGCACCACATAGAGGAACTCATCGCCCGGGTGGTCGTAGTACTCCTCGAAGCTGATGGGTCCCCCCGTGTATTCGACCGGATGGACGGCGAATTGGGGTGCCCCGAGCATCCGGGCCGAGCCGCCACTGTTGGCGACGGGGGTGCCGGTCCCTTCCCGTACGACGTGGATGTCGGCGGGGAAGGTTGCCGCGTGCGCCAGCAGTGCCTGTTGGGTGGTGCCGAGCGCTTGGGCGATCCGGTGCAGCGAGGGCATGCTCGGGCGGGTCAGCCCGCGTTCCAGCTGGCTGAGGAAGGGGTGCGAAAGGCCTGCGCTGCCCGCAAGTTGGACAAGGGTGAGGCCGCGCTCCTTGCGTAGCCGACGGATCGCGTTGCCGAGCTGCTGGTCCGGATCGGCGGGGGTTTCGGTGGGGCGGTCTGCCATGGCGGAAATCCTAAGCGTTGCTTCGGAGTGGGATTTACTCCCGCGAAACACATGTCTCTTACGCTCAATGTTGATGTGACGAACATTCTAGCGAGGAGCCCGAATGACCGCGACCACCGCCGACCGACCCGCCACGGGCGGGTTCCTCGATGCCATGGCCGCCCTCGCGGGCGGCGTCTGCGTCGTAACCACCGCCGCAGCCGATGGCACACCTGCCGGATTCACCAGCACCGCCGTGATGAGTCTCAGCCGCGCGCCGCAGCTGATAGCGATCGGTGTCCAGCGCGGCAGCCGCACCCTGCCGCTGCTCCAGGACGGCGGCAGGCTCGCCCTCAACATCCTTGCCGTGGACGGCGAATCCGTCTCGCGGCGGTTCGCCGATCCGGCCGTCGACCGGTTCGCCGGGCTGGAGTGGACGACGGGAGAGGGAGGTGTGCCGCTGCTGCTCGCGCAGAGCACGTACGCCGCCCTGTGCCGCGTACGGGAAGAGGTGGCGGCCGGGGACCACCTGCTGCTGATCGCCGACGTCGACGAGATCATCCCCGGCCACGGCGGGGCCGGCGCTCTCGTCCACCACGCCCGCCGCTACCACGGCATCGGCGCATGAGCGGGCGTGACTGGTTCTCCGTACAGGAGACCGGACCCGGGACCTTCCTCATCGCCGAACCCGGGCACGTCAACAGCTATCTCGTCGTGGGCGACGACCTCGCCCTGCTGTACGACAGCGGGATGGGCATCGGGGACATCGGGCGCGAGGTGCGCGCACTGACCTCGCTGCCACTGCTCGTCGTCAACTCCCACCACCACTACGACCACCGGGGCGGCAACGCCTCACTCGTGGGCGAGGCCAAGGACTTCGCCGTCCACGAGGCGGGCGCGGACCTGCACGGCGAGCCCGCACCGCGCGAGTGGCTCGAGACGTACGCGCACATCGCTCAGGACATGCGGCAGCGCTACCTCGAGCTGAGCGCACTCTCCGCCGAGGGCTTCTTCCTCACCGACTCGCGGATCGAGGTGCGGCCCGTCCCCGAACTGGCCCATTGGCGTATCGACGCGGTGCGACCGACCCGGCTGCTCAGGGAAGGGGAGCAGCTCGACCTGGGCGGGCGGAGGCTGCACGTCCTGCACACCCCCGGCCACTCGCCCGACGGCATCTGCCTCTGGGAGCCGGAGAGCGGCCAGCTCCTCGCCGGTGACACCCTGATCAGCGGCACCTTCTTCGCCCATGTGCCGGGCGCCGATGTACCCGCATTCGCCGAATCGACCCGGCGACTGGCCGAACTCCCGGTCAGGTCAGCCCTGTTGGGGCACAACCTCCGCCATCGTGAGGGCCACTACTTCGTGGGACGGGTCGCCGAAGCTTTCGACCAGGTGGTACGCGGACGGACCCGCCCGGTCCGCCGCCAGGACATGTTCGGCGCGCCCGCGATGTGGCACGCCTTCGACGGCTTCGCGGTACTCACGGCACCGCAGAACGGGGACGCACGATGACGGCGACGGCACTGCTGCTGCGCGGGGCGCGGCTGCCCGAAGGGCAGGTCCGGGACGTACTGATCGAGGACGGGCGGGTGTCGGCCGTCGCGCGGGCCGGCCAACTCCCCTCCGTGTGCGAGGAGATGGACCTCGCCGGCTTCCTGCTGTTGCCCGCACCCGCCGAACCCCACGCCCACCTCGACAAAGCCCTCACCTGGGACCTGGCCGGTGCACCGCCCTGCGACCTGCCGGGGGCGGTCGCCGCCTGGCGCGGCTATGCCGAGCAGGTCACGGAGGAGGATGTGCTGGTCAGAGCCCGCCGCGCGCTGGACGAGCTGGTCGCCAACGGTGCGACCGCCGTCCGCACCCACGCCGACGTCCTGCCCGGCCCCGATCCGCTCCGGGGGCTGCGGGCGCTGCTGCGGCTGCGCGCTGAGCTGAGTGAGCGGGTCGCACTGCAGATCGTCGTACTGCACGTCGAGGAGCCGGACGAAGTCCTTGACGAGGCACTGGAGTTGGGGGCCGACCTGCTCGGTGGCTGCCCGCACCTCTCCGGCGACCCGCAGGCCGCTGTCGCCCGCGCCCTGACCGTCGCCGAGCGGCACGGCGTCGGCGTCGATCTGCATGCGGACGAGCATCTCCGTCCGGACCCGAAGGATCTGCTGCTGCTCGCCCAGGCGGTACGGGAGCGGGGCTTCGCCCACAGTGCGACCGCCAGCCACTGCGTGGGCCTGGGCGGCCTGGACCCGGCCGAGGCCGCCCGGATCGCCAAGGAGGCGGCGGCATCCCGGATCGGGGTCGTCGCGCTGCCACTCACCAACCTCTACCTCCAGGGCCGCGACACCCCTGCCCGCACCCCGCGCGGTCTGACCGCCGTACGCGCCCTCCTGGACGCGGGCGTGCCCCTGGCCGGGGGCGGCGACAACATTCGCGACCCCTTCAACCCGGTGGGCAGGTCCGACCCCCTGGAGACCGCCGGACTCCTCGTCGCGGCAGGTCACTTGACGCTGCCCGAGGCCGTCCACGCGGTGACCACCGGCGCCCGCACGGTCCTCGGGCTACCCGCCGCAGGGCCGTACGAGGGCGCGATCGCCGACCTCCTCGCCGTACGGGCCGACTCGCTCTCCGGGGCGCTCGGCGCCTCGTACCCGGACCGGATCGTCTTCAAGGGCGGGCGAGCGGTGAGCCGTACCACGGTGATCCGCGAAGTGCTCTGACTGGTCCCGGGCGTAAACGCCCGGGACATCCCCACGAAACAATGAATGTTGATGCTACGAACATCGGTGAACGCATCACAGTCCTGAAGGAAGGAGCCGACGTGGCGACAGCAGTGCAGACGGCGCTGAGTTTCGCGGCCGTCGACAAGCGTTTCGACAGCGGGACCACCGCGCTCTCGGGTGTGGATCTCCGCGTCGGGGCAGGGGAGTTCGTGGCGGTCGTGGGCCCCTCCGGATGCGGGAAGTCCACACTGCTGCGGCTCGCCTCCGGACTGGATGCCCCCAGCGCGGGCGAGATCAGCACCCCGGGCGGGGACATCGGTTACGTCTTCCAGGACGCCACCCTGCTGCCCTGGCGCAGCGTCCTCGCCAATGTGGCGCTGCCGGCCGAACTGGCCGGCCGTCCCAAGGCCGAACGGCACGAGCGCGCCATGGACGCCATCAGTCTCGTCGGCCTCGACGGCTTCGAGAAGCAGTTGCCGGGGCAGCTCTCGGGCGGGATGCGGATGCGGGTCTCGCTGGCCCGCGCGCTGATGATGCGCCCCGCGCTCTTCCTCTTCGACGAACCCTTCGGCGCGCTGGACGAGATGACCCGGCTTCGTATGCAGGAGGAGCTCCAGCGGATCTTCGCGGAGACGGGATTCGCGGGTCTCTTCATCACACACTCGGTGACCGAGGCGGTGTTCCTCGCCAACCGGGTCGTGGTGATGTCGGCCCGACCTGGACGTATCACCGCCGAGTTCGAGGTCCCGTTCGCCCACCCCAGGCCCGCATCGCTCCGTTACGAACAGGAGTTCGCCGCGATCGCGGGCGCGGTCTCCGGGGCCCTGCGAGGAGACGCCCAGTGACCACGAACATCCCGGCCGCCGACGCGCCGACTGCCCACGCGACCACTGCCGCCTCGGTCACAGTCGGCCCGAGCGGCGAACCGTCCGCCGCCTCCGAACCGGCCGTCACCGGTTCGAGCGTTGCCGCTCCGGCCCACGAGGGGAAGACCCCCGTGCACCAGTCCGATGCTGCCGTCGGCGCCACGGCCGAGACGTTCCCGGCCGCCGAGGCGCCCGCCCGCACCCGCCGGGGCCCCGTCGCCCTGCTCGCCCCCATCGGCTCGCTCGCCGTCGCCATCGGCCTCTGGTACGCGGTGAGTTACCTGCTCCTCGCCCCCGCCCGCCGCTTCCTCGTGCCGCCACCGCATCAGGTCCTCCAGGTCGCCGTCCTCGACTGGACCCACCTGCAGCCCATGCTCCAGGCCCTCGCCCTCACCGCGCAGGTCGCTCTCGCCGGGCTCGCCATCGCCGCCGCTCTCGGCATCACCGGGGCCGTCGTGATGAGCCGCGCCCGCTGGCTGGAGCGCTCCCTCTATCCGTACGCCGTCATCCTGCAGACCGTCCCGATCCTCGCCATTGTCCCCCTCATCGGCCTCTGGTTCGGCTTCGGCTTCACCAGCCGGGTCATCGTCTGCGTCCTCATCGCCCTCTTCCCGATGATCGCGAACACCCTCTTCGGGCTGCAGTCCGTGGACCGCGCACACCACGACCTCTTCACCCTCCAGAAGGCGAGCCGCTGGGCCCGGCTGCGCAAGCTGGAGCTGCCCGCGGCGCTCCCCGCCATCTTCACCGGGCTGCGTACCTCCTCCGGGCTCTCCGTCATCGGCGCGATCGTCGGCGACATGTTCTTCAAGCAGGGCGCGGCCGGTATCGGCACCCTCCTCGACGTCTACCGCTCACGCCTCCAGTCCGAGGACCTCTTCGCCGCGATCATCCTCGCCTCCCTCTTCGGGGTCGCCGTCTTCGCGCTCTTCACGTTCCTGTCCCGCCTCGCCATCGGTTCCTGGCACGCGTCCGGCCGCAGCTGAGCGCTCCGCCGGCTGTGCCGATGTGCGGCTCCGCCGCGGGGCCGCGATATGCCGTCGACCGTCTGCGGCACCGTCGTGACTGGTCGCTCCCCCACTCTCGGCTGCGTTCGAGTGGGGGGACCCCCACCGCGGCGGAGCCGCATGTAGATACAGCCCCGCGCCCCTTCAGGGCGCTTCCCAACCGCAGCGGACTTCACCCGACCTGCTTAGCCGGCCCCACCCCCTCTCCGCTTCCTCGTCAGAGCCCCTTCCGGGAGACAGCCATGCCCATTGCCGTCAGAAGAAGCCTTGTCGCGGGACTGAGCGCCTCGCTCCTTCTCGCCGCCACCGGCTGCGGCGCCGGCGCCACCACCGCCGCCGGTTCGTCCGCCGACCTCAAGCCCGCCCCCGCCGCACAGCGACTCGACAAGGTCTGTCCCGCCACCGTCGTCGTCCAGGCCGACTGGGAGCCCGAGGCCGAACACGGTCCGATCTACAACCTCGTCGGCCCCGGCTACACCGTCGACACCGACAAGAAGCGGGTCACCGGCCCCCTCGTCATCGGCGGCAAGGACACCGGCGTCAAGATCCAGGTACGGGCGGGCGGTTCGGCCGTCGGGTACCAGACCCCCGCCTCGGAGATGTACATCGACCAGTCCATCACCCTCGGCATGGTCACCACCGACAGCGCCATCCAGACAGCGGGCAAGCGGCCCGTCACCGCGGTCGCCGCGCTGATGAAGAAGAGTCCGCAGGTCCTGATGTGGGACCCCAAGACCCACCCGGACTGGAAGACCGTCGCCGACATCGGCAAGAGCGGCGCCAAGGTCGTCTACCGCGACGGCGAGGTCTTCGCCCCGATGCTGGTGGCGAAGGGGCTCATCAAGAAGAGCCAGCTGGACGGGAGTTACGACAGCTCCCCGTCCCGTTTCGTCGCCGACCCCTCCATCGCGCAGCAGGGCTTCGCGACCGCGGAACCGTACATCTATGAGCACGAGGTCGCCGCCTGGAAGAAGCCGGTCACGTTCCAGCTGCTGTCCGATGTCGGCTACACCGTCTACCCGGAGGCACTCTCCGTCCGCACCGGCGCGCTGAAGAAGCTCAGCCCCTGCCTGAAGAAGCTGGTCCCCGTCATCCAGCAGTCGGCCGCAGACTTCGCCGCCGCACCGGACACCGCGGTCACGCTCATCGACGACATCGTCAAGCAGTACGGCACGAGCTGGGTCTACTCCAAGGGCACCGGCCAGTACGCCGCAAAGGAGATGGTCAAGCTCGGCATCCTCGGCAACGAGGCAGACGGATCGATCGCGAGCTTCGACAAGAAGCGGGTGACCGACTCCCTGAAGACCTTCGGGCCGATCCTCGCCAAGAGCGGCGTCAAGATCCCGGCCGGGCTGAGCGCCGACGACCTGGCGACCAACGAATTCATCGACACCAAGATCGGAATGAAGTGATGGCCGTCGACCCCAAGGGCACGACCCTGTCCGCCGCCGAACTGCGCCGGATGACCGAACTGGTCGCGGACGACGCGATGGTGGGCGCCGGCTCAGGTGCCACGCACCGCACCCCCGGCATCGACGCATTCTGTACGGAGGCTGCCGCACTCCTGGGCGAGGATGCCGTCGTACGCGAGGACTCCGCCCTCGACAAGGCGTCCCGCGACTGGGCGCACATGTCACCGATCCTCGCCGCCAAGCTCCCCGCCGGTCGCGCCGAGGTGGTGCTGCGCCCGTCCTCGTACGAGCAGGTCCAGCCCCTCGTCGCCCTCGCCCACCGCCTGCGCATCCCCCTCACCCCGCGCGGCAAAGGCACCGGCAACTACGGCCAGGCGATCCCGCTGCACGGCGGCGCCGTCCTCGACCTCACCGGATGCGGACGCATCCTGGGCGCGGGCGACGGGTGGATCAGGGCCGAGGCGGGCGCGAAGATGTCCGACCTGGAGGCGCATGCGCGCACGCTGGGCCAGGAGTTGTGGATGTTCCCCTCCACCTTCGGGACATCGCTCGGCGGCTTCCTCTCCGGTGGGAACGGCGGCACGGGATCGCTCGCCAACGGCACCAACGGGGACGGTTTTGTACGGGAGTTGACCGTCGTCCCGTGCACAGCGGAGGCCGAGCCCTTCACCGTACGCGGCGAGGAAGCACTCCCGTACATCCACGCCTACGGCACCACCGGCATCACCACGACCGCGACCGTCGCCCTCCAGCCGGCCCGCGTCTGGACCGGCCTCTTCGCCTCCTTCGACACCTGGACCTCCGCCACCGCCGCGCTCTCCGACCTCGTACGCCTGGAGCCCGCCCCCCGCCTGGTCTCCCTCGACGAGCCCGGTCTCGTCAAGACCTTCGAGGCCGACCCGGCCCTCGACCCGGCCGCGCTGAGCGTCCGCGCGATCATCGAGGAGCGGGCCGGGGACGACGCCCGGGCGATCATCGAGAAGCAGGGCGGCCGGGTGACGGAGGTACGTCCCGCGCCGCGCGGTCCCGCCCTCATCTCCTCGCTCTCCTTCAACCACCCCACGTACCACCTGATGAAGGCCGAGGACGGCTACTTCCACCTGGAGATCGGCGGCGACGTACTGCTCGGCGACCCGGCGGCGGTCAAGGCCGTCTTCCCCGGGACGGTGCTGCACCTGGAGGGGATGCGCTCGGGGACCGTCGGCATGCTGATGGCGCACTACCAGGACGAAGCCACCGTGTACGAGGGGATCGCCGCCCTGGAGGCACTGGGCGTCGGCGTCCATGACGTCCACAACTGGTACGTCGACCGGCGCCTCGACCTCGTCCGTGCCACCTCCCGCACCGCCGACCCGCTGGGGCTGCTCAACCCCGGCCACCTCCTGGGAGCGCGCTGACCATGGCCTTCACCCGCTTCACCGACCTCAGCGGACCGTCGGTCACCGACCTGTCCGCCGACACCGTGGCCGTCCTTCCCGTCGGCGCGATCGAACAGCACGGGCCCCATCTTCCCGTCGCCACCGACTACTTCATGGCGGAGGCGATAGCGCAGGGCGCCGCCCTGGCCGCCTCCGACAGCTGCGACATCACGCTGATGCCGGGCCTCGCGTACGCCAAGTCCGACGAACACGCCTGGTCGCCTGGGACGCTGTGGCTCAGCGCCTCGACGCTCTTCGCGGTACTGGACGACCTGGGACGCTCGCTCGCCAAAGGGCCCGTGCGGCGGCTCGCGTTCCTCAACGCGCACGGCGGAAACAGTGCGCTGCTGGGAGTCGCTCTACGTGAACTCCGCACCAAATACGGTCTGTTCACCTTCCTGCTGCACGCCGCGCTCCCCGCGGACCAGGGCGGCGCGTCCCCGTCCGGCGAGCTGGGTCTGGGGGTGCACGGCGGGCTGAACGAGACCGCGGCGATGCTCCACCTCCACCCGGAGACGGTGGACATGTCGCTGGCCGAGCGGAGTGTCCCCGAGCACCTGACCGCCTACGAGCACATCGGCTTCGGCAAGTCCGTCTCCTTCGGCTGGACGAGCGACGACTTCGGGACGGGCAACGGCGTCATCGGCGACCCCACCGGAGCCACCCCCGAACTCGGCCGCAAGCTCGTCGACACCGCCATCGCCGACAACGCGGCCGCACTGCGCGAATGCGCCCGCTTTCTCCCTTCCGCCTGACAGCCTTCTCTCCATCACTGTCCGTCGGACCGTCACCCGTCCGACCGCCACCTGCCTGACCGCCTGACGTCGAGGACATCCGCCATGGCCATCCCCCCGCTCCACAAGCCGCTCAGCGAGATCACCGCCCACCACATCACCGCGGGCGACACGGTCAAGCTCGCCGTCCTCACCGGACCGGCCGACGGCTCACCGACCACCGTCGTCTTCGAGGTGTGGGAGCCGGGCGGCGCCCAGCCGCTCAACTGGCACCCCGAGTCCGTGGAGACCTTCGTGGTGCTCGCGGGCGAGGGCCGCGCGGTCAGCGACGAGCACGAACGCGACCTCGCACCGGGTGATGTCCTCGTCCTGCCCCTCGGCTCCAAGCACCGGATCACCAACACCTCGGCCACCGAGCGGCTCTACACCCTCACGATCATGTCCCCCGACGAGGGCTTCGCCGACCTGATCCAGCGCGGCCCCCACACGGTGCTCGACGACGCGGACCTGGCCGTCCTCGGAGCCGCCCGATGAGCGAACTCCTCGACGCCTTCTGGTCGTACGAACAGGCCCTCGGCGCCAATGACATGGCGGGCCTCGACCACTGGTTCCTCAACGCCCCGGACACGGTGCGCGCCGAGGGTTCCATGGTGCTGAGCGGGCATGCGGCCATCTCGGACTTCCGTCGCGGCCGCAGCGGAGGAGCCCCGGCGCGTACGGTCGAGCGCGTCCATGAAGTGCGGATCGCCGAGGACGTCGCCGTACTGACCGCCGAAACGCTGCGGGCCGACGAGTCGCGCGGGATGCAGACTCAGGTGTGGCGGCTGACGGGGGAGGTCTGGCGGATCGCGGCCGCGCACGTCAGCGCGGTGCAGGATCGGGTGGCGGACGAGGCTCCGGACCCCGCGGTGTGGCGGGTCGTGGGCGAGCCGCTGGTCGCCGGGGCGGAGGAGGGGCCGCTCGCCGGTGTACGTACTGCCGTCAAGGACCTCTTCGCCGTTGCCGGACAGCGGATCGGCGGGGGCAATCCGCAGTGGCTGGCCGAAGCGCCGGTGGAGCACCGACACGCCGACGCGGTAAGGGAATTGCTCAGCGCAGGCGCCCAGCTGGCCGGCATCGCTCAGACCGACGAACTCGCCTTCAGTCTCGCCGGGACCAACATCCACTACGGCACCCCCGTCAACCCCGCCGCCCCCGGCCGGATCACCGGCGGCTCCAGCAGCGGTCCGGCGGCGGCGGTCGCCCGCGGTTGGGCGGATCTGGGGCTGGCCACGGACACCGCGGGCTCGATCCGGGTCCCCGCCTCCTACTGCGGCCTCTACGGCTGGCGCCCCACCCACGGAGCCGTCCCCACCGGCGGCCTGCTCCCGTTGGCCCCGTCCTTCGACACGGCGGGACTGCTCGCCCGGGACCCGGACCTGCTGTGTACAGCGGCGAAGGTGCTCCTGCCCCGGGACGGCGCAGCCCCGATGACCACGCTTCTGGTCGACGACGCCCTCACAGCGCTCGCCGAACCCGAGGTCCGGGCATCCTTCGAGGCGGCATGCCGGGCACTCTCCCTCCGCACCGGCCTGGAGCTCGTACGGACCGACACCGGCATGGCCCCCCACCTGGAGGAGTGGCTGCCCGCCTTCCGTACCGTCCAGGCGGCCGAGGCATGGGCCGCGCACGGGGAGTGGATCGAGAAGCACCCAGGCGCGCTGGGGGCCGACATCGAGGCCCGGTTTGCCGGGGGCGGCCGGATCGCGGAGGGCGAAGTCCGTGACGCCAACTCCCAGCTCGTATCAGCCCGTTCGGTCATCGTCGAAGCCCTCCCGCCCGGCACTGCGCTCCTGCTCCCCACCACGAGCAGCCCGGCCCCCCGCGCCGACGCGACACCGGCCGAGGTCGAGACCGTACGAGCCGCAACCCTCCGCCTCACCTGCCTTGCCTCGCTCGCCGGGCTGCCCGCCGTCACCATGCCCCGGCTGCGGGTCCGCGACCTCCCGGTCGGCCTCTGCGCGATCGGCGCGCCGGGCACGGACCACGCCCTTGTGGAGCTGACCCATGCATGAAATCGGCCCCAACTCCCGCAACTCCTGGCGCGCGGACGTCACACACGTCGACCTCCGCCGCCCGCAACGCCCGGCCCGCCCCGTGACCGTGGAGGCTCAGCCCCAGATCCTGACGCTCGACCTGGCCTCAACGGCGATCGTCGTCATCGACATGCAGAACGACTTCTGCTCGCCCGACGGCTGGCTGGCCTCGATCGGCGTGGATGTGTCCCCGGCCCGCACCCCTATCCCCGTACTCCAGCGGCTCCTCCCCGCCCTGCGGGCGGCCGACGTCCCCGTCGTCTGGCTCAACTGGGGCAACCGCCCCGACCGCGCGAACCTCCCGCCCGGCGTCCTGCACGTCTACGACCAGGACGGAACCGGAGGCGGCCTCGGCTCCCAACTGCCCACCGGGGCAAGGGTTCTGGAACGCGACAGCGCGTCCGCCGACATCACCGCACCCCTCTTCGCGGCGCCCGGCGACCTGCACATCGCCAAGTACCGCATGAGCGGCTTTCAGGACACCGAACTCGACAGCGTCCTGCGCAATCTCCGCGCCGACACGCTCCTGTTCGCCGGAGTCAACGCCGACCAGTGCGTCCTCGCCACCCTCATGGACGCGGCGAGCCTCGGCTACGACGTGCTGATGCTGGAGGATGCGGTGGCCACCACCTCACCCGCCTACTGCATGGACGCCACCGTCTACAACGTCCGGCAGTGCTTCGGATTCACCCTCACCGCCGCCGACCTCCAGGAAACCCTGTGACCCTCCTCCAACCACACCGGGGCCCCGTCGACGGCGACCACTACCTGCCCGCAGACCCGGCCGCAGTCCACTGGGGTCTGCTCCCCAACGCCCTCTCCAAGCCAGCCCTTTCGCTCCCCTCCGGCGCGACCGTCAGCCTCGACACCATCAGCCACGAGGGCATCCTCGCCGACCAGGGCCGAGACCCGGCCGCCTTCTTCGCCGCGGCCGGCATCCGCGGCATCCTCCACGACACGGCCGAACTCGCCGCTTCCACCCGCCTTCACGACCCCGCCGCCCACGGCCCGCACGTGGTCACGGGACCCGTCCACATCCAGGGGGCCGAGCCCGGCGACGTACTCGAAGTGGAAGTCCTCCGCCTGCGCCGCCGCGCCCCCTACGGCGTGATCAGCAACCGCCACGGCAAGGGCGCGCTCCCCGGCGAGTACCCCCAGGGCCCCGGCCCCGACCCGGTCAGCCTGGTCGCCACCGTCGACGACGACGGCCGCGGCCGCCTCCCCGTGGGCGACGGCAGAGACATCCGCTTCCCCCTGCGCCCCTTCCTCGGCATCATGGGCACCGCCCCCGCAACCGTTGCCCCGGTCCACTCGGTGCCTCCCGGCCCGCACGGAGGCAATCTCGACGTACGCCACCTCGGCGTCGGCGCCCGCCTCTTCCTCCCCGTTGCCGTCGAGGGCGCCCTCTTCTACGCCGGCGACCCGCACTTCTCCCAGGGCGACGGCGAAGTGGCCCTCACCGCCTTCGAAGCCCCTCTGCGCGCGACCCTCCGCCTCACCGTCCACCGCGACCCCGCCCTCCGCCGACTCGCATCCAGCCTGCGCGCCCCCTTCGCCGAGACCGACACCGAGCACATCGTCATGGGCCTGGACACCGACCTCGACGAGGCGATGCGCCATGCCGTACGCGACGCCCTCACCCTCCTCGACGAGCGCTTCTCCATACCCGGCCCGATTGCCCTCGCCTACCTCAGTGCGGCCGCCGACTTCCAGGTCTCCCAGGTGGTCGACATCGTCAAGGGCGTCCACTGCCGCATTTCCAAGGCCGACCTGACCTTCTGACGCCACACTGCTCGCGCTCTGCCAGGGGGAGCGAGCCTGGATCTCAGGTTTCGATTGCAGGCGACATCACGCCGGTGCGCGAGCGGACCGAGCGGGAACTCGGCCTGCCCGCCGAGCACGTCGTCGTCACTGCGACGCGCGCGCCAAAGCGCTCCGCACCGTCGACGTCTCGCCGGGTGCGCTCGCGCACGCGGGCAGGGGCTCCGGGGCCAGTGCGTCGTGTGAAACCGACCTCCGTTTGACATGCTTCGAACGGATGGCAGGGTGGTAGGTGGGGTCGAGGTTGGGAGGCTCGGCATGGCATCCGGTTGGGCACGGTGTTCCGCAGCGCGGCAACTTCCGCTCAGGGTCACGGTCGGCGCGTTCTTCCTGAACTCCGGGCTCGCGAAACGCGGTGCGGACGAAGCCACCGCCGAGAGACTGCACCAGTTCGCCGCCACGACCTATCCGTTCCTGGGCAAGCAAGACGCCCAGAAGTTCGTCCGGCTGCTCTCCGCCGGGGAGCTCGCCATTGCCACCACGCTGCTCCTGCCGGTCATCCCTGCCGCTGTCGCCGGGGCTGCGTTGACCGCATTCTCCGTTGGCACCCTCGGGCTCTACCTGCGTACGCCGGGGATGCGGCAGGAAGGCAGCCTGCGCCCGACCGAGCAGGGAACCGCGCTGGCCAAGGACGTCTGGATGCTGGGCATCGGCGTCTCCCTCATCGTCGAGGGCGTGAACGAACACGAGTGACGCACCACGAGCACGTCGGCACCCACCACTGCCGTACGCGCTCCGTGACCGCCATTGGACCATGCTGGTCGAAGGGGCAAGTCAGGGGCGCACATGACCATGACCAAGTGGTTGTTCGAGCCGGGTCATACCGCGGCGGAGTTCCGCGCCAGGCACATGATGGTCACCTACGTGCGCGGGCAACTCAAGAACGTGCACGGCTTGCTGGAGGTCGATCCCGACAAGCCGGAGGAGGCGCGCGTCGTGACGACGGTCGACGCGACCCAGGTGTATACCGGTCAGCCCGAGCGTGACGCCCACCTCCGCAGTGCTGATTTCTTCGACGTCGAGCACCACCCGACGTGGACGTTCGTAGGGTCGCGCATTCACCAGGTGAGCGGAACCGAGTTCGAGGTCACCGGAGATCTCACGGTACGTGGCGTGACGCGCCCCGTAACCTTCGACGTCACCTACTTGGGACAGTGGGACACCCCTTGGTGGGAGGAGGGGCGGGACCTCGGGCCCAGGCGCCGCGCCGGATTCACCGCCACGACGCGTATCAATCGACATGACTTTGGGGTGAGTTGGAACGATGTAATCGACCGCGGCGGAGTGGTCGTCAGCCCCATGGTCGATGTCATGGTCGACGTTGAGGCCGTCCTCGAGCCCGGTGAAACGGCCGCCTGAGCACGGCCAGCTCGGGCTGCGAGCCGACCGAGCAGCGAACGGCAACACAGGATGGGGCTTGCACAGCTCGCGATGGAATGACCGTGGCTCTGCTCACAGGAAGCAACAGCGTTTGCTCACCGGTTTGGGAGGCGGTGAGAGCAAGAGCCGAGTCGAACGGTTCACGGCTTTCGACAGCACCGGGCAGCGAACCCGTCTCGGCATGTCGACCAGCTGAGTCTCGGACGGGGAGATCCTGGGAGGGGAAGGGGTCAGTGTGCGTGGGAACCGTGGGCAGGGAGCTCCGGCTCGCGCAGCGACTCCCGTTGCCGCCAGGCTCCGGGCGGTTCGCCGTGGTGGCGGCGGAAGGCGGCGGCGAACGCGTAGGGCGAGCTGTAGCCGATCGTGCGGGCGATGGTCGCCATGCCGAGTTCGCCGTTCCGCAGGTGGTCGCGGGCGAGGGCCATGCGCCAGTCGGTCAGGTACTGCATGGGGGTCTGGCCGAGCACGTCGCGGAAGGTCCGGGCGAAGGCTGCCCGGGACAGGCCACTGATCGCGGCGAGTTCGGGGACCGACCAGTCGCGGCCGGCGTCCCCGTGCATCGCCTGCAATGCGGCGTTCAGGCGGGGGTCGGCCAGGGCCCGGTACCAGCGGGGAGCAGTGGGGCTGCGGCGGAAGTCGCTGCGGATGGCGAGGACGAGCAGGACGTCGAGGAGTCGGTCGAGCACGGTGGGCTGGCCCGGCTCGGAGGCGGCCAACTCGTGGGAGAGCAGCGCGATCACGTCCCGCAGCGGGTCGCCGACCGCCGCCTGCAGGGTGAGGACCTGTGGCAGCGCCTCCAGCAGCCCGTTGCCGATGTCGCCGGTGAACCGGTAGGCGCCGCAGAGGAACACGGTCGCCCGGGGGTTCTCGGCCTGCGCGTCGTGAGCGTGCCGGGCCCGGAATTCTTCCGGTTCGAGGCAGTCGGTGCCCGGCTCGTGCCCGATGTGGTGGTCCGGTCCGCCGCGTACCAGCGTCACCTCCCCGGGTACGAGTTCCACCGCGCGGCCCGGGTCGGTGAGCCACAGCCATCCCCGGCCGCGGACCACCGTGTGCACGGCCAACTGGATCGAGCCGGCCAGCCGCAGCCCCCACGGCGGCTCGGCGACCGTCCGGGCGAAGACCGCGCCGCCGGCGCGCGCCCGCGCCAGGTGATCCTGCAGTATGTCCACCCGACCATTATCGTCAGGACGGCCACACCCGGCAATGAAGCGAGCGTTTGACGCAAAAGAACGAGCTAATCACACATTGATCCGCTCCCTTGATGCTCTCACGATGGACCCATGACTGGATCACCACAGACCGCTCTCATCCTCGGCGGCACCGGCCGCACCGGCTCACTCCTGGCGAAGAAGCTCACCGAACGCGGCCTGGGCGCCCGCACCGCGGCACGCAACGGAGCCGACGTCCCCTTCGACTGGGACAACCCCACCACCCACCCCGACGCCCTGACCGGGGTCGACCGCCTCTACCTCGTCACCCCCGTCATGCGCGTCACCTACGCCGGCCAGGTCGCCGCCTTCCTCGACCTCGCCGAAGCCGCAGGCGTCCGCCACGTCACCTACCTCAGCACCTACGGCGCCGACCAGGCACCGCCCCAGGTCGACATCAAGGCCGCCGAGGCCGACCTCGCCGCCCGCAGCGGCATCACCCACTCCGTCCTGCGCCCCTCCTGGGTGATGCAGAACTTCGCCGACGCCCACCTGCCGGTCATCGACGGGGCTATCACGGTCCCCACCGGCGGCGGCAGGGAGGCCTTCGTCGACGCGGACGACATCGCCGCCGTCGCGGCTGAGACGCTGCTCGCCCCCACCGCGCACGCAGGCGCCCACTACGCGCCCACCGGCCCGCAGGCCCTCACCGTCGCAGAGGTCGCCGCCACCATCACCGCCGTGACCGGCCGGACCGTCGCGCACCACGACCTCGACCCCGAGGTGTGGATCGAAGGCGCCATCGCCGCCGGCCTCGTCCCCGCGGACTACGCGGTGATGCTGCGCTGGCTGACCGGCGCCATCTCCTCCGGCAACGGCTCCACGCCCAACGACGACGTCGAGAAGGTCACCGGCCGGCCCCCGACCGCCTTCCTCGACTTCGCCCGGCGCAACGCCCACGCCTGGACGGCGGGCCGGTGACCAGGCCCGTGGACGACATCACCGACTTCGCGGCGCTGGAACCGTTCTTCCGCATCGTCCAGGAGGGCCTGGCGGGCCTGGTCGACGGCGAGCACTTCTTCGACGTCCTGGCTGAGGACGTGGTCGTCGAGTACGTGGTCTCCGTCCCCGGCTACCCGCGCCGCATCCAGGGGCGGCGGGCGGTCGCCGACCTGTACCGCGGCTACGGCGACATCATGGTTCTGCACAGCGCGGACGGACTCGCCGTCCACCACGACCCCGCAACGTCCGTCGTCGTGTTGGAGTACGCCGTGCACGGGAAGGCGGTCCACACGGGACGCGCCTACGACAACCACTTCGTCTCCGTGATCACCATCGAGAACCGTCAGGTGACGCACTGGCGGGACTACCTCGACCCCGTCGCCGTCTTCCAGGCGATCGGGTGGCCGGCCGAGCCTCGCTAGACAGGGAGCTCGAAGCGCCCGCCGTGTGCCGCTGTGCGGGCAACAGCAATGGTCAGCACGCAGGGCACATCGTCTGGGGCAGGGCGGTCCCGCCGGCGCAGACAACTGGACCGTGCAGGTTGGCAGTGGCGAAGGTCACGGAGGCGAGTGAAGGCCGGTGCGTAGGCTGGTCGCCGTCGTTGTGGCAGCAGGTCCAGGGAGCTCGATGGACCCGGACGCGGTCTGACGATGCGTCAGGAAAGTCGGCAAGTGGTCAGCGTGAGTCCTCAAAAACCCTGCGAACGCTGACCGAACCTGCCACTCGTTGTAAGGTGAGGAAACAGCCCTTGACCTGCAAAAACGCAGGCAGGGAGCCTAGGTCCGGGAGTGCCTCCATGCTTCGCACCATGTTCAAGTCCAAGATCCACCGTGCCACGGTCACCCAGGCCGACCTGCACTACGTCGGGTCCGTCACCATCGACGCCGACCTGCTCGACGCCGCCGATCTGCTGCCGGGCGAACTCGTCCACATCGTCGACATCAGCAACGGCGCCCGCCTGGAGACGTACGTCATCGAGGGCGAGCGCGGCTCCGGAGTCATCGGCATCAACGGGGCGGCGGCCCATCTCGTCCATCCCGGAGATCTGGTGATCATCATCAGTTACGCTCAGGTCTCCGATGCCGAGGCGCGGGCGCTGCGGCCGCGGGTCGTGCACGTGGACCACGACAACCGGATCGTGGCCCTCGGCGCTGATCCGTCCGAGCCGGTGCCGGGCTCGGACCAGGAGCGCAGCCCGCAGGCGGTCACCGTCTGAACCCCGGCCGACGGCGGCCGAGGACGCGGCGGACCTGACGACCCGAGGAGTTGTCCATGAGTGACACAGAGATCCGCGACGACCGGGCGGGCGGTCGCCTGGAGGCGTTCGCCGGGGAGGAAGTCGTCGGCCACATCGCGTACTTCGTCCTCGAAGCGCCCGCCCGCGCCCTCGTCCCCGTGCACACCATCGTGGAACCCGAGCACGAGGGCCAGGGCATCGCGGGTTCTCTCGCCCGTGAGCTGTACGCCATCGCCGCGCGCGAGGGCATCGTGGTCGCGCCGCTGTGCCCGTACGTCGTGAAGTGGGCGGCACGCCACCCCGAGGAGGCGCCGGCGGCCGACCCGCGGCTGCTGGAAGCGGCGGTGGAGTGGCTCAAGGCGCACCCGGGGCGTTTCTGATGACGGAGAGCCTGCCGGTGATGTCCCGGCGGGGACCGCTCGCCCTGCTGCACACCTCGCCGTTGCACGTTCCCGTCTTCGACGCATTGCGCGACGAGGACCACCAGGGGCTGGAACTGCGGCACGTGGTGGTCGAGGAGCTGCTGGCCCGGGCCCGGCGCGAGGGTCCCGAAGCGGTGGCCGACGAGGTACGGGCGCTGCTCGACCAGGCCGTCGCGGAGGGAGCCGGGGCCGTGCTGTGCACCTGCTCGACGATCGGCGATGTGGCGGAGCGGGCCGGCGCCGGGGCGGTGCCCGTGCTCCGCGTGGACCGTCCGATGGCCGCCGCCGCGGTGGCCCTGGGCCCGCGCGTCGTCGTTCTCGCGACGGTGGAGAGCACTCTGGAGCCGACCGTCGCCCTCGTCGAGGAGGAGGCCCGGAGCGCCGGACGCCCGGTCGACATCCGTACGGTGCTGGTCGACGGCGCATGGGCGCTCTTCGAGGCGGGCGACATCGACGGCTCCGCCCACGTCGTGGCGGCCGCCGCCGACGCGGTCACCGACGCCGACGCGATCATCCTCGCCCAGGCGTCCATGACTCCGGCCCAGCGGCTGGCCATGACCTCGACCCCGGTTCTGTCCAGCCCCCGCCTGGGACTGGCCGCCGGGGCGGAAGCGGCGCGGGACAGTCGGCCGGGCAGGGTGGCGCACGTCCGGTAGGCCCACCTGGCCCGCATCCCTCGCGCGACGGGGTGAGTCGGCGCGCGGGGGCCGGGTAGCGTGGGACAAGTCCAGGGCCGACGTACGACTGGCTGGAGGACACCATGACGCATCCGATCCCCGACCCGGTGAAGCCGGGCCCCACCCCGGGCCCGGGCCCCGACCGCCCGCAGCCCTTCCCGGATCCGCGGCCCTTCCCGGACCCGAACCCGGGCCCGGGTCCCTCCCCGGAGCCTGTCCCGTCTCCGCCTCCGGCGCCGTCTCCGATCCCGAAGCCGCCGGGCCCGGACCCGGTTCCGGAGCCGTCGCCCTACTCCTGAGCGCGCATTCACGCTCCTGAGCGGACACTCACGCAGGCATCCGCCGGAGGACGCATCCGCCCCATGGGGGCCGACGGGTGACCGCACCGGGTCGCCCATCGGCCCCGCTGTCTTCTAGGAGGACACTTCCGAGCGGTCCGCGCCCCACAGCGTGTGGAACGACCCTTCCCGGTCCGTACGCCGGTAGGTGTGTGCGCCGAAGAAGTCCCGCTGCCCCTGGGTGAGGGCGGCGGGCAGACGCTCGGCGCGCAGGGCGTCGTAGTAGGCGAGGGCCGCGGCGAAGCCGGGGGTGGGGACGCCCTGGCGGGTGGCGGCCACCAGGACCTCGCGCCAGTCGTCCTGCGCGGCCGCGATCTCCTGCGCGAACGTGTCGTCGGACAGCAGGCTCGGCAGGTCGGGCCGGGCGTCGTACGCGGCGCGGATGCGGTCGAGGAAGGCCGCCCGGATGATGCAGCCGCCGCGCCAGATGGTGGCGACGGAGCCGAGGTCGATGTTCCAGTCGTACTCGTCGCTGCCCGCGATGATCTCGTGGAAGCCCTGCGTGTACGAGACGATCTTCGACGCGTACAGCGCCTGCTCCACCCGGTCCGCGAACGCCGCCGCCTCGGACTCGCCGAGCGGTGACGCCTTCGGCCCGGCCAGCCCGCGCGAGGCCTCGCGCAGCGCCGCGTGACCGGACAGGGAGCGGGCGAAGACCGCCTCCGCGATACCGGAGACCGGGACACCGAGGTCGAGGGCGATCTGGACCGTCCAGCGGCCCGTGCCCTTCTGCTCCGCCTCGTCCACCACCACGTCCACGAACGGCTTGCCCGTCGCCGCGTCCACGTGCGACAGGACCTCGGCAGTGATCTCGATCAGGTACGAGTCGAGCCGGCCGGTGTTCCAGGTGCGGAAGATGTCGGCGATCTGCGCGGGGGAGTACCCGGCGACATCACGCAGCAGCTGGTACGCCTCGCCGATCAGCTGCATGTCGGCGTACTCGATGCCGTTGTGGACCATCTTCACGAAGTGCCCGGCGCCGTCGGGACCCACATGCGTCACGCACGGCGCGCCGTCCGCCGCCTTCGCGGAGATCTTCTCCAGCATCGGACCGAGCGACTGGTACGACTCCGGCGAGCCGCCCGGCATGATGCTCGGCCCGTTCAGCGCGCCCTCCTCACCGCCGGAGACGCCGGTGCCGACGAAGTGGATGCCCTGGTCGCGCAGTGCGCGCTCCCGGCGCCGGGTGTCCGCGAAGTGCGCGTTGCCGCCGTCGATGATCATGTCACCGGGCTCCAGGAGCGGGGCGAACTCCTGGATCACCGCGTCGGTGGGCTCGCCCGCCTTCACCATGATCACCAGGCGCCGCGGCCGCTCAAGGGCCGCCACGAACTCCTTCGCGGTCTCCGCCGCCACGAACTCGCCCTCGTGGCCGAACTCCTCCACCAGCGCGTTCGTCTTCGCCACGGTGCGGTTGTGCACGGCGACCGTATAGCCGTTGCGTGCGAAGTTGCGGGCGAGATTGCGCCCCATGACCGCGAGTCCCGTGACGCCGATCTGGGCTGTAGTGCTCATACGGTTGGCTCCTAAGAGGTCCTGGTAAGAGGTCCTGGTATCGGTGATGCCGGTCGTGCTCGTCCGTACTGCTGGTCCTGCTCGTCAGTATTGCCCCCGGCCATCCTGACGCGTCGGGGAGGTGTACGCAGAAGAACCCCTCGGTGCCTCATCGGCCGACGTCACGGGACAGGGGCGATTTTCAGTCACGCCCTTGTTGCCGGTCCGCTTCCGGGCGCCTGCCGGTGCCGCCGTCGCCGCGGCTTCTGTCATGCGCGTATCAGGTGTGGCGGCACGGTGCGGCGGCCTGTCGGTACAGGAATCGGCGCATTTCGTCTGCCGCCCCGGTGGCGAGATGTCACCCAGTCGCTCTGGACGATTCATAGAGCGTTGAACTACGGTCAGCCGCGCCGGAATTGAGACCTCTCGAAGAAATGGAGTCCCCTATGTCCGAGGGAATGGAAATGGAATTCGAGGAATCCGCCTTCGACGGCTTGGTCGAGGACGAGTACGCGGTCGCCCAGACCTGTCAGCTTCCTACGGCGGCCTGAGACTGCACGGTGCGACTGCGCATATCACGCCTGTGCGTCTTCACCTGGCGCGACGGGCAGTTGGTCTGCGACGACCCGGTGCGGCGCCGCCAGATGGCACTGAGTTCAGGTGCCCAGCGGCTGCTGCACCGGTTCGCGGACTGGACGGACGTCGAGCGGGCCGAGGACGCGGAGTCCCGCCTGATCGGGCAGCTGCTCGCCGCGCACGTCCTGGTCGAGCAGGGCTCCGCGGAGCACCGCTTCGAGGAGACCCGGGGCCCGTGGGCGCAATGGGGCACCGCGGCCACGTATTACCACCTGGCGAGCCGTAATCAGAGCGACGAGAAATTCACGTCCGCGGCCGAGGACACCGCCTGGCTCGTGGAAAACCTGCCGGATCGCCCGCAGCCTTCGGGACTCAAGGAATATCCGGACGCCGAGCGAATTCCGCTGTCCCGTGGCGACGACAGTCCGCTCGCGCGGTCGGATCTGGCGCAGGTGCTGCGCGCCCGGCGTTCGACACGGAAATTCGACGCCGACAAGCCGCTGTCGGAGGCCCAGCTCGCTGCCCTACTGCGTTGGGTCGGTGGCCCACTGCACGAAGTGCGGCCCGAAGGGCTGCGGCCCGCCGTGCTGAAGGCCAGCCCCTCCCCGGGCGCCCTGCACGCCCTGGAGATCTACCCCGTCGTCCTGAACGTCACGGGCGTAGCCCCGGGGATCTACCACTACCACTCCGGCGCGCACGCCCTGGAAGCCCTGCGGCCGGGCCCCCTCGACCGCGAGCGGATCACCCACTGGTGCGGTGACCAGACCTATCTGGGTGACACCGGCGTGCTCCTGCTCTATACGGCGGTGCTGGAGCGCACGGCGTGGAAGTACCGGACGGGACGCGTCTACCGCACCCTCTTCATGGAGCTCGGCCACTTCAGCCAGACCGCGTATCTGGTCGGCACCGCCCTCGGTCTCGGCATGCTCTTCACCGCGGCGACCCGCGACGCCGAGATCGAGGACGCCCTCGGCCTCGACTGGACCAAGGAGATCCTGCTCGGCCTGAACGGCGTCGGTATCCCCGCCGAGGACGAAGTCGCCCGGCAACGGGCCATGCTGGCGGGCGGCACCGCCGACTTCTCCTTCGCCGGGGACGCGTGGGACGGACGCGACGCGTGAGCGATGACGCGGGGCGCCCGAGCCGTCCCCTTCTGACGGCGTACGTCGATGTCGACCGCCTGGAGCGCAACCTCACCCGCTTCCACGCCCTCGCCGCCGCGCACGGTCCGGCCGTACGGGCCCATGTGAAGGCCCACCGCACCGTGGAGATCGCCCGGCGTCAACTGCGGGCGGGCGCACGGGGCATCGCGGTGAACCAGGTGGCCCAGGCCCGGAGTTATGTCGCCGCCGGGATCACCGACGTGGTGATCGCGCACCCCTGGCGCGATCCCTGGCGGTGGCGGCTCATCGCGGAGCTGGCACGTGACTGCCGGGTCGCGGTCCACGTCGACAGCCTGGAGTCCGTCGCCGGGCTGTCCGCCGCCGCGGCATCGGCCGACAGCGTCGTGGGGATCCGCGTACAGCTGGGCACCGGCGACGACATCACCGCCACGCCCGACGACACCCTGGTCGACCTGGCCCGTGCGGCGGCCCGGGCACGCTCCCTGAGCCTCGACGGCATCACCGGATACCAGGCCCTCACCACCGCCGAGTCCGCGCCGGACCGCGAGGCCGTCGGCCGGGCAGCCGCCGAGTACGCCGTACGGAGCGCGGGACTGCTGCGCGCCCACGGGCTCACCTTCCGGACGGTCGCCGTCGGCGGCACCCCCACGGCGGAAGGCGCCCTGGCGGTGGAGGGGGTGACCGAGGTGTGCTCCGGTGCCTACGCACTTCAGGACGCCGGGATGGCCGCGATCGGCGTGTGCGCGCCCGATGACGTGGCCGTGTCCGTGACCGCCGAACCGGGTGCCGGCGACGCCCTGCTCGACGCGTATCCCTACCCGTGGCAGACCCCCGGCGAGCGGATGCCGCGCCCGGGGCCCGGGCCGGTTCACCTGCTGCCCCCGCACGTCTGCGCGCTGATGCCGCAGATCGACCACGTCACCGCCCGCGAGCAGAAACGGCCCGACAGCACATGGCACGTACTGAACCAGATGGACGAGCCGGACCGGGCGGCCCGGCCGGCGACGCGGTCACCTCAGACGGCGCGGACACCCCGGCGGTAACGGCCTCCCGGCTGTCGGTCCTGCGGATCGCGCCCTACCGCTGGTTCTTCCTCGGGCAGTTCACCTCCGCGTTCGGCGACTACGTGGTCGGACCGGCGCTCGCGTTCGCGGTGCTCGACCTCACCGGATCGGTCGGCGACATCGGTCTGGTGCTCGCCGCCCGCACGGTGCCCATCGTGTTGTTCATGCTGGTCGGCGGTGTGCTCGCCGACCGGCTGCCCCGGCATCTGGTGATGATCGGCGCCGATGCGGCCCGTGCGGTGGCACAGGCGGTCACCGCCGCGCTGGTGCTGTCCGGGCACGCCGAGATCTGGCAGCTGATGGCCTTGCAGGCCGTGCACGGCACCGCGAGCGCGCTGTTCACCCCGGCCGTCTCCGGCCTCATCCAGCAGACCGTGCCGTCCGCGCAGCTCCAGCCCGCCAACGCGCTGCGCGGCATGGCCCAGTCGGCCGCGATGATCGCGGGCCCGCCGGCCGCGACCCTGCTGGTCGTGACCGTCGGTCCGGGCTGGGCCGTCGGAGCCGACGCCCTCACGTTCGTGGTGAGCGCGGTCTGCCTCAGCCGGCTGCGGCTGAGCCGTACGGAGCACGTCGGCGGGCCGGCGGCCAGGGACCTGGTGGGTGATCTCCGGGCGGGCTGGCGGGAGTTCACCTCCCGGACCTGGGTGTGGAGCCTGATCTCGGCGGCCTCGCTGACGAACGCCTGCTACGCCGTCTTCATGGTCCTGGGACCGGCCCTGAGCGAGCGTGAACTCGGCGGCCCCGGCGCCTGGGGCGCGATCCTGACGGCCTTCGGAGCCGGTGCGGTGAGCGGCGGGGCGATCACCCTGGCGCTGCGACCGCGACGGCCGCTCAGATTCGCCGTACTGGCGGTGTCGCTGTTCGCGACTCCCGCACTCGTGATGTCGCAGTCGTCGTCCGCGGTGCCCGTCGCCGTCGCCGCGTTCCTGGGCGGCATCGGACTGATGGTCTTCAACCCCTTGTGGGAGACGGTGCTCCAGCAGGAGGTGCCGTCCACCGCGCTGTCGAAGGTCAGCGCGTACGAATGGCTCGGCTCCTACGCCGCACAGCCCTTCGGCATGACCCTGGCCGGGCCGGCGGCCGCCGTGCTGGGGATCCGGCGCACGCTGCTCGCCGTGGGCCTCTCCCACCTGGCGATCGCGCTCGCCCCGCTGGCCGCACGTGACGTACGTGAGCACCAGGTGCCGCGGGCCGTACCCACCGAACGGAAGGACTGACACCATGGCGAGGTCCCAGGGGAACGCCCCGGGCGCGGGGGAGAACCGGCCCTGGACGGACAGTCTTCAGCGCGGCCGGGTCCCCGGCCCGCGACTGCCCCAGCAGCGGGTGGTGGACGGCACCGGGCCCAGCACCCGCAGTGTGCACGCGGGCACCTACGAGGACCCGATCACCGGGGCGGTGGGCACCCCGGTGTTCCAGAGCACCACGTTCACCTTCACCGAGGACACCTACCAGGCGTTCGACCAGGGGCACATCCGCGACGTGCCGATCTACGGCCGGTACGGCAGCCCCAACCAGTGGTCGGTCCAGGAGAAGATCGCCTCGCTGGAGAACGCGGAGAGCGCCCTGATGTTCTCCTCGGGCATGGCCGCGATCACCACGACCCTGCTCGCGCTCACCAACCGCGGTGGCCACATCGTCAGTTCACGGGACGTGTACGGCGGCACCTTCAATCTGCTGCGCGAGGACATGCACCAGCTCGGCAGGTCCGTGACCTTCACCGACCCCACCGACATGGCCGCCATCCGGGCCGCGGTGCGCGACGACACACAGGTGCTGTTCTTCGAGACGCTCACCAACCCGCTCCTCAAGGCCGTGCCCCTGGTGGAACTGGGGGAGCTGGCCCGCGAGCGCGGCCTGCTCCTCGTCGTCGACAACACCTTCCTGTCGCCCGTCCACCTGCGGCCGCTGGAACACGGCGCGCACCTGGTGATCCACAGCGCCACCAAGTACCTCAACGGGCACAGCGACGTGACGGCGGGCGTCGTCGCGGGATCGCGCAAGTACGTGGACCGGACCTGGTCGCAGCTCCTGAAGTTCGGCGGCTCCCTGGACGCCATGATGTGCTTCCTGCTGGAGCGGGGACTGAAGACCCTGGCCCTGCGGATGCGCCGCCACAGCGAGAACTCCACGGTGCTCGCCGCGTTCCTCGCCGAGCACCCCGCGATCCGGGCCGTCCACCATCCGTCGCGCCCCGAGTACCCCTACCGCTGGCTGCACGACATCTGCCCCGACGGCTGGGGCGGCATGGTCGCCTTCGAGCTGCACGGCGGCGACGAGGCGGCCCTGAAACTGCTCGACCGGCTGGAGCTTCCCGTCGTGGCCACCAGCCTCGGCGGTGTGGAGTCACTGGTGAGCCTGCCGTTCAACACCTCCCACAGCTTTCTGACCGCGCGCCAGCGGCGTGAGGTGGGCATCGAACCCGGCCTGGTCCGCTTCTCCGCCGGTATCGAGGACCCCGACGACCTGCTGGCGGACCTCGACCAAGCACTCTCAGGACTGTGACGAAGGGCCCGCAGGCATGCGCAACGGACTGAACATCACCGGAGTCTCGGAGACCGTCCACGAACTCCGCGAGCACCCCGAAGAGGCGATCGCCGACTTCGCCGTCGCCGCGAGCGCCCGCACCGACGACCACGGCGTCTTCCGGGCCAGGGCACAGACCCTGCGCGCGGGCACGATCCGGGTCGCCCGCGACTTCCGCCTCAAACAACGGTCGTTCACCGCCGAAGCCGCCGGCGGTCCCACGCCGCACGGCTCGGACACCGACGGCATCCCCACACCGTACGAGTCCGCGCTCGCGGCCCTCGGCGCCTGCGTGCTGATGACCAAGGTCAACGGCTACACGGCCCGCGGAGTCACCCTCGGCGCGCTGCGCGTCACCGTACGGGCCGACCTCGCGCTCGACGCGGACGGGAAACCGGCCGCGGGCGCACCCCTGAGCCGCCTCGCGTGGCACTGCGCGCTCGACGGTGACACGTCCACCGACACGGTCGCTTCGATCAACCGGCTCGTCACCGCCTTCAGCCCCAACCACCGGGTGTTCCTGGACAAGTCACCGATCACCGTCGGCGCGCGCGTGGAACGCGGCGACGGCACCACCGTCGACGTCTCGGTCCCCTGGACTCCCGCGGCGGCGGAGACGGCAGCGGTCTGCCCGGTGGAGGCCGACGTCGTCTGGGAGAACGGCTCCGAGGCGGTCTACCGCACGGCGCTCACCGTGAACGGCGTACGCAGACAGTCCGCGCCCCTGGTCGCGGACCAGCCCAAGCAGCTGGTGGGCATCGACAAGGGCCCCAACTCCCAGGAGATCCTGCTCTCCGCGCTCTGCGGCGAGCTGGCCGCGCTCCTTGAGGAAGAGGCCGCCGCCGACGGCACGGAACTCCACGACCCGGTCCTGCGCGCCGACGGCCGGATCGACACCCGGGGCATGCTCAACGTCCACCGCGAGATCTCCAGCAGCTTCCACAACCTGGCCATCCGCCTCACCGCCCGCAGCGACGCCCCCGAGGCGCGGCTGAGAGGGCTGCTCTCCCGCGCCCTGTCCCGCGCGGTCCTGCCCGCCACGCTCCTCGCCGAACGCGCCATCACGGTCACCGTGGCGCACGGGGACGAGCCCCAACTGACGTACCACAGCACGGTCGAGGACGCGGAAGGGATCCGCGACGAGGTGACGCGACGTCAGCGGGAGGCGGCCGCCTCGTAGGCCACGCGAGGGGCACAGCACGACCGATTGCCCTCTTGTCATGGCCTGTTCGCAGCGCTTACTTTTGCCGCTCCTGACGCATGTCGAGGGGGGCTCGCTCATGGCCGTACGCGGTCGGCACCGCCGGTACCAGCCCAACAGGATCAACCGCGCCTCACTCACCGTCACGGCCGGCGGCGCGGGCATCGCGCTCCCGCTCGTCAGCGCCGGTGTCGCCCACGCGGCCGATGTCGGCACCTGGAACAAGGTCGCCGCCTGCGAGTCCAGCGGCAACTGGAGCATCAATACGGGCAACGGCTACTACGGCGGTCTGCAGTTCACCCAGTCCACCTGGGAGGCGTACGGCGGCAAGGCCTACGCCCAGCGCGCGAATCAGGCCACCAAGGACCAGCAGATCGCCATCGCGGAGAAGGTGCTGAAGGGCCAGGGGCCCGGCGCCTGGCCGGTGTGCTCGGTGCGCGCCGGACTGACCAGAGGCGGCGACACCCCCGACATCAGCCCGTCCGGCACCTCGCCCCAGACGACACAGCGCTCCGTACGGGACGTGAAGCCGCAGACCACGCCCCAGTCGCAGGCGGGCACCGCCGAGATGTACACCGTCGTCCACGGCGACACGCTCTCCGGCATCGCCGACTCCCGGCACGTCCAGGGCGGCTGGGAGCGCCTGTACGCCGCGAACCGCAAGACCGTGGGCTCCGACCCGGACCTGATCCTGCCGGGGCAGCGGCTGAACCTGCGCGGCAAGGCCCAGGCGCCCGTGCACACCCAGAGCGCGCCGACGTCGACGGAGAAGCCCTCGGCCGACAAAACCTCCTCGGAGAAGGTCAAGAAGGCTCCGTCCTTCGTCGCCCCCGTGAACGCGGCGACCGGCACGCCCTACCGTGCCGCCGGTTCGTCCTGGTCGAAGGGCTACCACACGGGTGTCGACTTCCCGGTGCCCACCGGCACGTCCGTGAAGGCGGTCGCGGCCGGTCATGTCGTGAGCGCGGGCTGGGGCGGCTCCTTCGGCTACCAGGTGGTGATCCGGCACGCCGACGGCCGCTACACGCAGTACGGCCACCTGTCCGCGATCTCCGTGAAGGCCGGGCAGAGCGTGGTGGGCGGCCAGCGCATCGGCCGCTCCGGGTCCACGGGCAACAGCACAGGGCCCCATCTGCACTTCGAGGTGCGGACGGGGCCCGGCTTCGGAACCGACATCGACCCGGTGGCCTACCTGAGGGCGGGCGGGGTCAGGATTTGACCCTCGTGCGGTGGTGGTTGACGAACGGCACCGGTAGATAGGGCCCGCCGTACAGGGCGGTGTAGTACGGCAGCTCGTCCTCGGCCACCGTGTCCCGCGACGCGCCCTCCACCGCCGGCACCCTCGTGGGAGCCGGTACGAAGATGTCGTTGCCGACGGGTTGCCCGGGGAGCCCCGCGAGCAGCTCCGCCTCGGCGGCCGTGAGCGCGGCCAGGTCCGACTCGACCATGCCGGGCAGCGGGCCCGGACCGGCCGCGTCGGCCAGCGGTGCCGATGCGACGGCGACAGGAGCCGGTTCGCCGACGAGGTCGTCGGGGTCCGACTCGACCGCGAGCGCGGCGGATGCGGTCGCCGGCCGCGTGCCGCTGATCCGCTCCGTCGTCAGCAGGATCAGACCGCCCGCCGCGACGACTCCGCAGCCCAGCGCGAGAACGGTGCCGGTCGTGCCGTAGCGGAAGGTTTCGCCGAACATCGTGATGCCTACGGCGGCCGCCACGACGGGGTTCACGACCGTCAGCGTGGCCAGCGGCGCCGCCAGACCGGCGCCCCGGTAGGAGGCCTGCGAGAGCAGCATGCCGGCCGTCGCGAAGACAGCGATCACGGCGAGGCTGGACAGGTCGGAGAGCGAGACCTGCTGCGACCAGTCCACCGCGACCGTCTTCGTGAACACCGAGGACATGCTGAAGGCGATGCCCGCCGCGACCGCGAGGAGCACACTGCGCACGGCCGGGTGCCGGTGCGCTGCGCGGCCCGCCACCATCAGGGCCGCCACCGAGCCGCCGGCCACCACGGCCAGCGCCACCCGCTGGGCGTCGCTCAGGGACTGCGCGTCGGAGGCGCCGACCAGCGACAGCAGGCCCGCGAGGCCCACCGTGGCCATGATCGCGCCGCGCCAGGCGGTCGCCCCGGCCTTGCGGCCGACGAACAGGGCCGCCATGGGAAGGGCGAAGACTATGGTCAGCGCGCCGAGCGGCTGTACGAGGCTCAGCGGGCCGTAGGCGAGGGCCACCACGTGCAGCAACCCGCCAAGGCCGTTCAACGCCACGGCGGCCCACCAGACCGGCCTGCGCATCGGTGCGTAGGTCTGGCCGGGGGAGGTCAGGGCGACCTGCTCCTGAACGATCGCTCCGCCCGCGTACGCGACGGCGGAAACGAACGAGAGCAACACGGACAAAGCGAGGGCGCTCATGAGTCCCTCCTCTGCGTACGGCGCGGGCCATCGGCCCGGCGCGGCGAACGGTCGGCTTCCATGCAAACAACTCTGCCCCGCGATTTAGTTCTCGTCGTCGTACCTGAGCAGGCATTGGGTCCTACTGCCGATGGAGTACGAATCGCCCACTGTCCTCCCCAGGGTGGGTTACACGGAGCTCCGACCCGCTGGTGGAATCCCCTAGGGGGCTTGGTACTACTGCTCTTCGTGGACCTCGACCCCGAACTCGCGGCGCTCGACGCGCTCGGCGGATTCTTCGTACTACGCACCGGCGTACCGCCGCGCGGCCCGCTGCCGACCCTCGCGCAGGCGTACGGTTCGCCACAGGTTGACGCCCCCGATGATGTTTACGCGGATCCGCTAACTTTTCGTGTGCGTAAAGTCACGCAGAGTATCCATGCGCCGGAATCGCGGATCGCGGCCTCGATCGCGCATCAGGCCCTCGCGGCCCGGCTGTGGTCGATCGCGCTCGGCGCCGCCGCACTGTACGGCCGGCTGCCCGACCTCGATCCGGAACTGCTCCACTGGGATCCGGACGGCAGCGCTCCGGACGATCTGTGGCTGGCCGAGGTGCGCGCCCTGCCCGTCACGGCCGCCGACGAGGTCGTACGAGCCGGTCACCTCGTCCCGCTGGCGGCGGCCCTGCACTCCCGGTACCGCGTCTCACCAGGCCTGTTGTGGGGCAACGCGGGCTCCGCCCTGGCCGGCGCCGTACGCCAGCTGGACCGCTGGGCGCGGGCCGACAACCATACGGAGGTGGGCGATCGGGCCCGTGGTCTCGCCTCCGCTCTCTTCACGCACCCCGACCTCTCCGGCACCCTCGACCCCCGCACACTCCGCCGCCGCAGCTGTTGCCTCTACTACCGCCTGCCCGGCGGGGGACTGTGCGGCGACTGCTGCTTCGACCGCCCGCCGCGGCCCGTGCCCCGCCGTTCCTGACGGCCGCGGTCCCCGTGTGCTCTTCCCCAACTGCCCCATCTGAGTGACCATGAGGGACACCAGCCGCTATGACGGGGGGTTCTGTGTGCGCGTGGGACTGCTGACCCGGGAGTACCCGCCGGACGTGTACGGCGGTGCGGGCGTCCATGTCGAGTTCCTCGCACGCGAGTTGCGCGGCCTCACGGACCTGGATGTGCACTGCTGGGGCGAGGGCGCCGCGGGCGGAGTCTTACGCCACCGGCCCTGGCCCACGCTCGACGGCGCCAACGACGCCCTGCGCACCTTCTCCGTGGACCTCTCCATGGCCGCCGCCCTCGAAGGCCGCGAGCTCGTCCACTCGCACACCTGGTATGCCAACCTCGCCGGACACTTCGGCAAGCTCCTGTACGGCATCCCGCACGTCATGACCGCCCACTCGCTGGAGCCGCTGCGCCCCTGGAAGGCCGAGCAGCTCGGCGGCGGCTACGCCCTCTCCAGCTGGGCCGAGCGCACCGCCATCGAGTCCGCGGACGCCGTGATCGCCGTCTCCGGCGCCATGCGCGAGGACATCCTCAGCTGCTACCCGGCCCTGGACCCGGCCAAGGTGCGCGTGGTGCACAACGGCATCGACACCTCCCTGTACCAGCCGGACCACGGCACGGACGTCCTCGACCGCATCGGCCTCGACACCGGCCGCCCCTACGTCCTGTTCGTCGGCCGCATCACCCGCCAGAAGGGTGTGCCCCACCTCCTGCGCGCGGTACGGGACATCGACCCGTCCGTGCAGGTGGTGCTGTGCGCGGGCGCCCCCGACACCCCCGAGATCGACCGGGAGTTCCGCGACCTCTTCCAGGAGCTGAGCCGCGTACGCGAGGGAGTCCACTGGATCCCGCAGATGCTGCCGCGCCCCGACGTCATCCAACTCCTCACCCATGCCGCCGTGTTCGTCTGCCCCTCGGTGTACGAGCCGCTCGGCATCGTCAACCTGGAGGCGATGGCCTGCGGAACGGCCGTGGTGGCCTCGCGGGTCGGCGGGATTCCCGAGGTGGTCGAGGACGGCGTGACGGGTGTCCTCGTGCCCGTCGAGGGCGACTTCGAGGCGAGTCTGGCGACCGCCCTCGACTCCGTGCTCGCCGACCCCGGGACCGCCCGGCGGATGGGCGAGGCCGGACGGGAGCGCGCGGTGCGGGAGTTCGGCTGGGACGCGGTGGCCCGGCGGACCGTGCAGCTGTACGAGGAAGTCCTCAAACCGGGGTAACCATCGGACAGACGTAGTTCAGCGACGGGGCCGCCCCGGTACAGCGGGCGCGGCTCGACCGGGCGTAGAGGGGCGGCGGTATGCGGCGCGGTGGGCCTTCGGTGCTGGGAATCGTACTTGCGGGTGGAGAGGGCAAGCGTCTGATGCCCCTCACCGCGGACCGCGCGAAACCCGCGGTCACCTTCGGCGGTACGTACCGCCTCGTCGACTTCGTGCTCTCCAACCTCGTCAACGCCGACATCCTGCGCATCTGCGTCCTGACGCAGTACAAGTCGCACTCCCTGGACCGGCATGTGACCACGACCTGGCGGATGTCGAGCCTGCTCGGCAACTACGTCACTCCCGTCCCGGCCCAGCAGCGGCTCGGCCCCCGCTGGTATCTGGGCAGCGCGGACGCGATCCTGCAGTCCCTCAACCTCGTGCACGACGAACGGCCGGACTACATCGCGGTGTTCGGCGCCGACCACGTCTACCGCATGGACCCGCGGCAGATGCTCGCCCAGCACATCGAGGGCGGCGCGGGTGTGACGGTCGCCGGGATACGGGTGCCGCGCGCCGAGTCGTCGTCCTTCGGGGTCATCAGCCCGGGCTCCGACGGCCAGACCGTGCAGGGCTTCCTGGAGAAGCCCGCCGATCCGCCCGGTCTGCCGGACGACCCCGAGTGCGTCTTCGCCTCGATGGGCAACTACATCTTCACCACCAAGGCCCTGGTCGAGGCGCTCCAGCGGGACGCCGAGGACGGGCACTCCGTGCACGACATGGGCGGTTCGATCCTTCCCATGCTCACCGACCGGGGCGAGGCACAGCTGTACGACTTCAGCGACAACCACGTACCCGGCGAGACCACCCGCGACCAGGGCTACTGGCGGGACGTCGGCACCCTCGACGCGTACTACGACGCCCACATGGACCTGATCGCCGAACGCCCCGCCTTCAATCTCTTCAACCGCGGCTGGCCCGTCTACACCAGCTCCGGGCAGCTCTCGCCGGCGAGATTCAACGCCGGTGGCATCGCCAGCGAGTCCATCATCAGCGCGGGCTGTCTGATACGGGGGCAGGTCACGAGGTCCGTGCTCTCACCGGGCGTCGTCGTCGACCCGGGAGCCGTCGTCCAGGGCTCGGTCCTGCACGACAACGTCAAGATAGGCCGGGGTGCGGTGGTGCGCGGCGCGGTCCTCGACAAGAACGTCGAGGTGCCGCCGGGCGCGACCATCGGCGTCAATCCGGAGCGGGACTCCGACCTCTACACGGTGTCGAAGGGCGGGGTGATCGCGCTGGGCAAGGGCCAGCGCGTCTCGTAGCCGCCGCGCGCGGACAACGGCCCCGGTCGCCGGGGCTGTTGTCCGCGCCCCTCTCACGCCTCTTTCATGCCTCTTTTATCTCCCTTTTTCATGTCCTTGCCGGGGAACCCGGGCCCCAGCCCCGACCATGCGGGAAGACATCGATGTCGAACCATCGGAGGCTCCCGCATGAGATGGACCCGGCGCCTGCGCCTGTGCGCGGCCGGGCTGGTGACAGCGTCCGCGCTGTTCGCCCCGCCCACCGCCCAGGCCGCCGAGCCGCGCGACGGCCAACTCGCCGGTCTGGTCGACCCGTTCATCGGAACGGCGAACGAGGGCAACACCTTTCCCGGCGCCGCGGTGCCCTTCGGCATGGTGCAGTTCTCGCCGGACACCGGCCACAAGACCGGCTACGACTACTCCCAGAACCACATCCGAGGCTTCTCCCTCGTCCATCTGTCGGGCGTCGGCTGCGCGCTGGGCGGCGACCTGCCCGTACTGCCGACGACGGGTGACGTCACCCGGACGGACTACGCCACGTACCAGGCCGAGTTCAGCCACGACAGCGAGAAGGCGAGCCCCGGCTACTACAAGGTCGGCCTGAAGACCGGTATCGGCGCCGAGCTGACGGCCACCGCGCGCACCGGTGTGCAGCGCTACACCTTCCCGGCCACGGACAAGGCCAACGTGCTGCTCAACGCCGGGCAGTCGCTGCACAGGACGGTCTCCACCAAGGTCGAGATCCTCGACGACCGGACCGTGCGCACGGCGATCACGGGCAGCGGCTTCTGCCGGGCGACGAAGCCGTACACCGTGTACACCCTCACCCGTTTCGACCGGCCGTTCACGACCTCCGGAACCTGGAACGGCGACACCGTCACCGAAGGCTCCAAGGAGTCGGTGAGCACGGGACGGGGCGGCGCCTTCGTCCGTTTCGACACGACCAAGGACCGTACCGTCGAGGCGACCACCGCGCTCTCCTACGTGGACGCCGGCGGCGCGGCCGCCAACCTGCGCTCCGAGGGCGGCCGTTCGTTCGACGCCGTCCGGAGCGAGGCGCGCCGCGCCTGGGAGGACCGGCTCGACGACGTGCATGTCCGGGGCGGCAGCGACACCTCGCGCCGGGCGTTCTACTCGTCGCTCTACCGGTCCTTCCTCGCGCCCAACACCGGCAGCGACGCCGACGGCCGCTACACCGGCTGGGACCAGAAGATCCACCGCGTCCAGGGCTTCACGTACTACCAGAACTGGTCGCTGTGGGACACCTACCGCACCCAGTCACAGCTTCTGTCCCTGCTCGCGCCGCGTGAGGCGCGGGACATGGCGATCTCCGTCATCAGGATCGGCGAGGAGAGCGGCTGGCTGCCCAAGTGGGGCTACGGCACGGTCGAGACGAACGTCATGACCGGCGATCCGGTCACCCCGTTCCTCACCAACGCCTACCAGCAGGGCCTGCTGAAGGGGTACGAGGCCCGGGCCTACCGCGCGTTGAAGAAGAACGCCGACGGCGTGCCGCCCGCCGACTCGCCGGCGGTGGGCCGCGACGCCGACAAGGAGTACATCGCGGACGGCTACGCGCCCTACATCAAGGGCCGTCCGCACACGAAGCTCGGCGACTCGGACTACGACCACGGCGCGTCCGCGACGCTGGAGTACGCCCTGTCGGACGCGATGCTCGGCGCGATGGCGAGGGATCTGGGTCATGACGCGGACGCCGCGCGCTATGCCGCCCGGGCCCAGAACTACCGCACCATCTATGACAGTTCGACCGGATTCTTCCGTGCCCGGGACGCCTCCGGCGCCTTCGCCGGACCGGCGGACCCGGCCAAGAGCGTGGGCTTCCACGAGGGCACGTCCTGGCAGTACCAGTGGCTCGTGCCGCAGGACCTGCCGGGCATGACCGGCCTGATCGGCGGCCGGCGGACGGCCAACGACCGGCTCGACTCGTTCTTCGCCTACGAGCAGCTGCTCAAGGACCCCGCGAGGACGGCCCGCGAGGTGTGGGTGAACGGCCCGTACGCCTACTACAACGCGGACAAGTACAACCCGCAGAACGAACCAGACCTCATCGCCCCGTACACCTATCTGTCGACCGGTCAGCCGTGGAAGACGACCGATGTGGTGCATGCCGCGTTGACCCTGTTCACGGACGGGCCGACCGGAGTGACCGGCAACGACGACCTGGGCACGATGTCCGCCTGGAACGTGCTCTCGTCCATCGGGATCTTCCCGGTGCAGCCCGGTGAGGACACCTGGGGCCTGTCGACGCCCGTCTTCGAGCGCGTCGACCTCACGCTCGACCGGGGCTACTACCCGAAGGGCGCTCTGACCGTGACGGCGCCGGGCAGCTCGGGCAGTGACCGGTACATCCAGTCGGTCCGGGCCGACGGATCCTCGTACGGTCGTACGTATCTGACGACCGAGGCGCTACGGGGTCTGCGCTCGCTGTCCTTCACGGTCGGCCCCGAGCCGTCCGACTGGGGGACATCCGCCGAGGCCGCGCCGCCTGCCCTGAAATGACCGCAGACGGGTTAACGCGCACCTCAGGCACCACCTGAGACCCTTGAGCCCCGCCCCTTCCGCGAGGGGCGGGACTTAATCTGCTGTTAACTATGCGTAGCTTGATCGTACTTGACCGTAATCGCCTCTCGGCGATTGACTGCTTTCTCACCCGTTTGTCGACGCGAGAGCAAGCCTTTGACTCCTGATCTCCTCGCTCCACTCGACCTGGCCTTCTGGAACATCGAGTCCGCCCAGCACCCCATGCACCTGGGCGCCCTCGGCGTCTTCGCGGCCCACTCGCCCACCGCGGGCGCGCACGCCGCCGACCTGCTCGCGGCCCGCGCGGTCGCTGTTCCCGGGCTGCGTATGCGGATCCGTGACGTGTGGCAGCCACTCGACCCGTTGGCCTTCGGGAGCGCGGCCCGCGAGCCCGCGCCCGACTTCGAGCCGCTCGACCACGTACGGCTGCACGCGCCGACCGCGGACTTCCACACGGTCGCGGGCCGGCTGATGGAGCGCCCGCTGGAGCGCGGCCGGCCGCCGTGGGAGGCGCATGTGCTGCCCGGCGAGGACGGTGTGTCGTTCGCCGTGCTCTTCAAGTTCCACCACGCGCTCGCCGACGGGCTGCGGGCGCTGATGCTCGCCGCCGCCATCATGGACCCGATGGACATGCCGGAGCCCCGCCCGCGCCCCGCCGAGCCGCCCCGGGGGCTCTTCCCGGACGTCCGCAAGCTTCCGGGCCTGCTCCGCGGCACCCTCTCCGACGTGGGCCGCGCCCTCGACATCGGCACCTCCGTCGCCCGCGCGACCCTGGGCGTGCGGTCCACGCCCGCCCTGACCTCGCAGCCCACCGGCACCCGGCGCACCGCGGGCGTGGCCCTCGACCTCGATGAGGTGCACCGCGTCCGCAAGACCGTCGGCGGCACCGTCAACGACGTCCTGATCGCCGTCGTCGCGGGTGCCCTGCGCCGCTGGCTCGACGAACGCGGCGACGGCAGCGACGGGGTCACCCCCCGTGCCCTGATCCCCGTCTCCAGGCGCCGCCCGCGCACCGCGCATCCCCAGGGCAACCGGCTCTCCGGCTATCTGATACACCTCCCGGTCGACGATCCGGACCCGCTGGGACGGCTGCGTACGGTGCGTACGGCGATGGACCGCAACAAGGACGCGGGGCCCCATCGCGGAGCGGGCGCCGTCGCGCTGCTCGCCGACCACGTACCGCCGCTCGGGCACCGGCTCGGCGGGCCCGTCGTCGGTCAGGCGGCCCGGCTGCTGTTCGACATCCTCGTCACCAGCGTGCCGCTGCCCAGCCTCGGCCTGAAGCTCGGCGGCTGCCCGCTCACCGAGGTGTATCCGTTCGCCCCGCTGGCCCGCGGGCAGGCGCTGGCGGTGGCTGTCTCGACGTACCGCGGACGCGTCCACTACGGGCTCGTCGCCGACGCGGAGGCCGTGCCGGACCTCGATCTGCTGGCCCGTGCGCTGTCCGAGGAGGTCGAGACGCTGATCATCGCCTGTGGTTCCTGAGGGCCGTTGATCATCTCGGGTTTGGTGCCGCGGACGATTCCTCCGTAAAATTCCGCCTTCGAAAGCGAGCGCGGTTCGAACGCGGCGCACAACCCGAGGAACGGCAACGGCGATGACGGTGACAGAGGACAGCCAGGCGACCCCCGCCGTGGACACGGCAGAGGTCGCGGAGGTCTCGTACGGCCCCGGCATCGACCCGGAGCGGCTGGCGGTCTGCCTCGGCGTGCTCGACGAACTCGAGAAGATCGATGTCGACCACCCCGACGCCATCGCCGTGCGCCGCGCCACCGCGGGCGTCTACCGCATGGTCAAGCAGCGCCGTCGCCAGGAGCGCCGGGCCGCCAAGACCGCCCACGACAAGGCGGTCACCGAGTCCACCGCCACCGGCTCCGCCCAGCGCATCGACGACGAGACCGAGGGCATCCTGCCCTCGTCCGTGACCGAGGCGGGCGAGATCGCCGGGATACTCCAGCGCCCGCGCTCCTGCTACACCTGCAAGACGCGGTACGTCGAGGTCGACTACTTCTACCACCAGCTCTGCCAGGACTGCGCCGCCCTGAACCGCTCCCGCCGCGACGCCCGCGCCGACCTCACCGGCAAGCGCGCGCTGCTCACCGGCGGCCGCGCCAAGATCGGCATGTACATCGCGCTGCGGCTGCTGCGTGATGGCGCGCACACCACGATCACCACGCGGTTCCCCAAGGACGCCATCCGCCGCTTCAAGGCCATGGACGACGCGGCGGACTGGATCCACCGCCTGGAGATCGTCGGCACCGACCTGCGCGACCCGGCCCAGGTCGTGGCCCTGGCCGACCAGATCGCCGCGCAGGGTCCGCTCGACATCCTGATCAACAACGCGACACAGACGGTGCGCCGCCTGCCCTCCGCGTACGCCGCGCTGGTCGAGGGCGAGAGCGCCCCGCTGCCGGCCGGTGAACTGCCCGCCCACCACGTCATCGGCGCCTTCAACTCCGGCGCCGTCGACGGCGGCGGACTGACCGCGCTGCCTGCCGGTGTCACCGGGCTCGACGCGCAGAAGGTGGCCGATCTCGCCCTGGTCGCGGGCAACGCCTCCGTGGCCCGGCACCTCGACGGCTCCGCCATCGACGCGGGCGGCCTGGTCCCCGACGTCGTCGACACCAACACCTGGGTGCAGAGCATCGACCAGATCTCCCCGGTGGAGCTCCTCGAGACGCAGCTGTGCAACTACACGGCGCCGTTCATCCTGATCAGCAATCTGCGGTCGGTGATGGCCGAGGCCGCGCGCAAGGCGGAGAGCAAGCGCGCGTACGTCGTCAACGTCTCGGCGATGGAGGGCGTGTTCGGCCGCGGCTACAAGGGCGCGGGCCACCCGAACACGAACGCCGCGAAGGCCGCCATGAACATGGTGACGCGGACCAGCGCCCAGGAGATGTTCCAGACCGACGGCATCCTGATGACCTCGGTCGACACCGGCTGGATCACCGACGAGCGCCCGCACCACGACAAGCTGCGCCTGGCCGAGGAGGGCTTCCACGCCCCCCTCGACCTCGTCGACGGCGCGGCCCGCGTGTACGACCCGATCGTGCGCGGCGAGCATGGCGAGGACCTGTACGGCGTCTTCATGAAGGACTACGCGCCCGGCAAGTGGTAACCCCGGAGGGTCTCATGGCCGGGTGAAGGTGCCCAGACCGTCCTGGTCCCAGGCCTCGACGGTCACCTCGGCCGCCTGCCCGCCGCCCTTGAACGTGACGCCGGACAGTCCGGTCGCGTTCTCGCCGACCGTCTCGAGGCTGAACGTGTCGCCGTCGTAGTGGGTGAGCCGGAACCTCATCGGCTTCGGGCCCAGGCTCATGGTGAGTCCGCTCTGGTCGGCGGTGACGGTGAGCGGGCCGTAGAAGTCGTTGGCGTACGTGCCCGTGTACGCGCTGTCGGGCCGGGCGGCGGCCGCGTTCTGCGGGGGCTTGGTGTAGTCGGTGGGGGAGAGGGCCGCCCGTTCCTGCTGCTGGTACACCTGGTCGACCAGGCTGAGCCAGTCGGCCGTGGGCTTGCCGTACTGGGCTGTGTCGAGGAAGTTCAGCGCGACCGAGTCGGCGAGTCCCACCGGTGCTCCGTTGGTGAGGACGACGATGCCGAGCTGTTCGCCGGGCAGCATCGTCACATTGGTGTTCGCGCCGAGATCGAAGGCGCCGGAGTGGTTGAGGCGCAGTCGGCCCTGGTCGTCGTAGCCGACGTTCCAGCCGAGGCCGTAGAACCCGGTGCGGCCCGCCGGGGCACGCGGGGGCTGGGACACGATCTCGGGCAGGTGGGTGCGCTCCAGCGGGTCGGCGGGGATGATCTGCTTGCCGTCGAGCTTCCCGTTCGCGAGCTGCAGACGCAGCCAGGTGCCCATGTCGCGGGCCGTGGAGCTGGCGCCGCCGGCGGGCGACTGGGCGTCGGCGTCACGGACGTACTTCGCCTGCCAGGTGCCGTCCGCGGTCTGCACATGGTTGACGGCCTTGTCCTTGGCCCGGTCGTAGTCGGCGAAGCGGGAACTGGTGGAGTTCATGCCGGCTGGGCCGTACAGCGTGTCCTCGGCCAGCTTCTCCCACGTGGTGTCCTTGACGTTCGCGGCCGCCTGGCCCGCGGCGGTGACCCCGTAGTTCGTGTACGCGTAGCTCGCGCGGAACGGGCTCAGCGGCTCGTGGCGCAGATGGTCCAGGATGTACATCCGGTCGTAGCCGAGGTCCTCCAGCAGGTCACCGGCGTGGTCGGGCAGACCGCTGCGGTGCGAGAAGAGGTCGGCGTACGTCACATGAGCGGTGACCCAGGGGTCCTTGAGCGCGAAGCCGGGCAGCTGCCCTGCCACGGGGTCGTCCCAGCCGATGGCCTTGGAGCCGACGACACCGGCGACCACGGTCGACGCCAGCGGCTTGGACAGGGACGCGAGCTCGAAGACCGTGTCCGGGTCGACGGCCGCGGACTGCCCCACCTTCCGCTCGCCGAAGCCCTTCAGGTAGAGGACGCGGTCCTTGTAGACCACGACGACCGCCACGCCGGGCACGCCGGTCTTCTTCATGCCGTCCTGGACGATCCCGTCGAGCTTGCCCACCGCGTCGTCCACCTTCGACTGGGTGAGCTGGGGCGGAGGCTGGGGCGGCGGAGCCGCGGCCGACGCGGATCCGGGGGCGGCGTAGCCCGCGGAGAGCAGGGAGGCCACCGCGGCCGCCGTCAGCGCCGTCCGTCCGTGGTGTCTCGCCCGTCGCCGAACACCCATGGTCACCATTCAACGCGCGGTCGCGGTCGTTGTCCTGCGGAGTCGGCGGGGCCTCTAGACGCCGGGCGTCCGCGTCCGCAGGCGGTCCTGGACGGTGGGGCCGGGGGCGGCGGTGTACGCGGCCCTGACCCGTGTCCCTCCGTCGACCAGGAGGTCGGCGCCGGTGATCCACTCGGCGGCGTCCGAGGCCAGCCACAGCACCGCCCGGGCGATGTCCTCGGGCCGTCCGATGCGACCCAGCGGGAGTCCGGCACCCAGCTCGTCCTCGCCGTCCTCCCACACGAAGCGGGCCATCTCGGTGCGGACGAGGCCGGGGGAGACGGAGTTGACCCGCACCTTGGGGGCCAGTTCGCCCGCGAGCTGCTGGGTCAGATGCAGCAGGGCGGCCTTGCTGGTGCCGTACGCGCCCACGTGGGGGCCGACATGCCCGGCGCCCTCCGTGCAGATGTTGACGACCGCGCCGCCGTGCTCGCCCATCCAGGCCCGCCAAGCGCACTGCACCAGCCGCAGCGGTGCCTCGACGTTGACCGTGAACGCCTCGCGCCAGCGGTCCGGGTCGGCGTCCATGAGGGGGCCGTACGGCTGGTTGGTCGCCGCGTTGTTCACCACGACGTCGATGCGCCCGAACTCCCGCAGCGCCAGTTCGGTCAGCTCCCACAGATGTGCGGGGTCGGCGACCGAGCCCGCGAGCCCGATGCCCCCGACCCGCTCGGCGGCCCGGGCCACCTCGTCCGGATCCCGGGCGGTCACGCACACCCGCGCTCCCGCGTCCGCGAGCGCCTGGGCGACGGCGAGACCGATCCCGCGCGAGGCCCCGGTGACGATGGCGGCCCTGCCCTCGATCCCGTACGGCGACGTCATCCGCGTACGGTCTCATGACGGGCCGTCAGTCAACAGCCCCCGGCAGTGAGCGCTGCCGGCCGACAGCCCCCGGCCATCGGTGCCGCCGGTCGACGGCCCCGAGGTGTGAGTGCCGCGCCGCCACCAGCTCCAGGACCGTACGCCAGTCCTCCATGACCCCGGCGTCCAGCCCGACGACCTTGCCCGCGTCGTCGGCCTGCCGCAGGGTCACCGCGTCCTCGGCGAGCGGATCGTGCTCGAACGCGGCCGCCTCCCACGGGGTCATGGCGCCGCCCTGCAACTTCAGGGTCAGCGCGCTCTGCGGGGACAGTCCACGGCCCGGCGACGTGGTGGCCAGATAGCGCTTCGCCGCCACGTGCAGTCGTACGAGACGGGAGACCCGCCCACCGAGCAGGGGCCGTACCGCGTCGGCCGCGTGGTCGGCGTGCCCGGCGTCGTCACCCGGCCTGAGCAGATGGCCGATGTCGTGCACCAGGCCCGCCACCTGGAGTTCCTTGTCGCTGGGATGGCCGCGGCGCAGCAGCGCGGCGGTCTGCAGGGCGTGATCGTGCAGATCGACCGGATCGCCACCGCCATCCGGGGTGTCCCAGGCGCCCCGGCAGGCGTGCAGCAGATCCATCAGCTCCTCGACGCTGCGCAGCTCCATGCGTCAGTCCTCCCGAGTCCTCGCGCGGGAAAAGCCGTTGCCGGGCGTCAGCAGATCATGACTGCCTTGCGAATCGGCCAACGGGACCTGAACTGCGTGCCGTGTTCAGTGATGGCCGGGATGGCCCGGATGGTCCGCTTCCTGCCCCCCGCCCATCATCCGCAGCATGGCCACTCCTCCCGTCCGCATGAATCGCCACACCAGGGTCGCCGCGAGCAGCAGGAAGACGATGTTCAACCACGTCGTGTAGTTCCAGGAGACGCCCTCCATGGGGATCTCCGCGTCGGCCTGGTCGGGGATGAGCCCGAGGCCGCCGAAGACGAATTCCACGACGTATCCGGCGAGCACCGTCGCCGTATAGAAGGTGACGAGCAGGAAGCCGGTCATGCGTGGCCCGTAGTACTTCCGGTAGATGTTCAGGATCGGCAGGATCAGCAGGTCGGCGAAGATGAACGCGACGACGCCGCCGAAGCTGATGCCGCCCTTCCAGAGGACCACGGCGAGCGGCACGTTCCCGATGGAACACACGAACGAGGCGATCGCCACCAGCGGACCGATGAGCGGGCCGATCAGCTTCGCGGCGAGCGGATGCCCGTCCAGGAAGAGGGAGCTCCAGAACGATTCGGGCACCCAGGCCGCGATCGCGCCGGCGATCAGCAGACCGATCACCAGGTCGCGCAGGATCGCCGCCCACTCCATGACGAAGACATGCGCGACCGAGGTGAAACCCTCGCCCGACAACAGCCGCCGTACGAACGACCCTTCGCCCCGGACCGACATGTCCATCGCCGCATGCCCCTCCATGGACCCGGCGATCCCGCGGTCCGCCTGCTCCCGGGCCTGCCGCAGCAGCCGCTCGCGCAGGAAGCGCCGGAAGAGCACGGCCAGCAGCACGATCATGACGGGCCCGCCGACGAATTCCGCGAGCGTGAACTGCCAGCCCATCAACAGGGCCAGGATCACTCCGAGTTCGACCACCAGATTGGTCGAGGCGATCTCGAACGCCATCGCCGCAGTGAAGTTCGCGCCCTGGCGGAACAGCGAGCGCGCGAGGGCGACGGCCGCGTACGAGCAGGAGGAGGAGGCCGCTCCGAGCCCGGCGGCCAGCGTGAGTGTCCGTGGCCGGTCGTCGCCGAGCAGCCGTACGACCGTCGCCCGGCGCACCACCGCCTGGACGACGGCGGACAGACCGAAGCCGAGGATCAGCGCCCAGGTGATCTCCCAGGTCATCGAGCCCGTGAGGGACAGTGCGTGGAGGATCGCGTCCATGGGTTCGACTCTCTCCCGATCGGTGGAATCAGACATGACCCGTGGCCGGTTCAGTGACCCTGCCCACCGTCGGTATTGAGCCGAATGGGTGGTACCGAAGAGGGCATCATGTTTCAAATCACCGCAGATCGGGGCCTGATGGGCGCCCGGTGACTTGAGACAGTAACTTCTTGTTTTCAGCCCCATCGAGCGGGCGGCCGCTCATTTGGTTAACCTGTACCGGACGGGCAGCGTTTCTGGGTTCCACCCACACCCATGGTCCGTCCCGGGACAAGCCGGTCACCACGGCCTGCTCTCATACGAGTTACCGGCGCCACCGCGTCCCTAACTGCCTTCCACTCAGACCCGAGCGGGCGTCAGGCGACCGGCAGTAGACCGGTCCTGTACGTCCCGAGGGTGACCCGACACATAAGGAGTGCGCGGTGACACCGGAGAAGACGAATCGCGATCAGCGCCCCAAGGAACGCACGGAGCGCGCGAGCCGTGGGCCCGAGAAGCTCGGCAGCCTGGACGTGTGGGCCAGGTCCGCGCCGATCCGCCTCGCGGGGTACGAGGACGACCTCGCCGAGCCCCACATCCTGCCCAGCGTCGACTGACCGGCCCCGGCAGGACCCATCGCGATCGATGACGGCATGGGCGTGTCAGACTCACGCCCATGCTCATCAGAGAAGCCGCGGCCGACGACTGGCCGCGGATCTGGCCTTTCTGGCACCGGATCGTCGCCGCCCGCGAGACCTACGCGTGGGACCCGGACACCTCCGAGGAAGCCGCCCGCGCCCTGTGGATGGCCCCGGGCAAGCGGGTGTACGTCGCCGAGGACGACACCGGAGCCGTCGTCGGCTCGGCCTTCGTCACCCCCAACTACGGCGGTCCCGCCGCCCGGATCGCCAACGCCGGATTCATGGTCGACCCGGACCGGTCCGGACGTGGCATCGGCCGCGCCCTCGCCGAACACCTCCTCGCCGCGGCGAAGGCCGACGGCTACCGGGGCATGGTGTTCAACGCCGTCGTGGAGACCAACCCGGCCGTCAAGCTGTGGACTTCGCTCGGTTTCACGATCCTGGGCACCGTGCCGGACGCGTACGAGCACGCACGGCACGGGCTGGTGGGACTGCACATCATGTACCGGGCTCTGTAGGGGGAGAGCGTCGATGCGACCGGTGCGGGGAGCGACCGGGTTCTGGGGCGGGAGTGATGAGCCGCTCGCGCCGACGGACAGGGCGTCGTTCAGAAGTGCCTGCTTCGAGGCCGCGCGGGGATTCGGGGCCCGTGTCGAAGAGCTGTCCTTCGCCGGAGTGCCCAGCTTCCATGCGGTGACGGTCGCCGGACGTGGGGCCTCGCTCGTCGTCCTGTGCCACGATCACCTGCCCGTTGTCGCCTTCACCGACACTCCGCCGGTCCCCGGCCGGCCGGTGGCACGTTTCGTCGACCCGCCGGCCTGGGCCGGATGCTTCGGGGCTGTCGGTCTTCGGGTCCTGCACGCTCGTGATCTGAGCGCGCCGATGACCGAGGCGGACCTGAGCGAGCTGGCGGAGGCGGAGCTCGCCCAGGTCCGTTACTGGCGCCCCGAGGCAGTGGGCGACCTGCTGTTCAACTGGTGGGACTGATCAGCCGCCGGCCACGACCTGGTCGAGGGGAGCCGTCCGCCGCCATGGCCGCAGCTCCTCCAGCTGTCCCGCGACATCGAGGAGAGCCGACTCGGAGCCGGGACGGCCGACGAGCTGTACGGCGCAGGGGGCACCGCTCGGCAGCGTCCCGAACGGCACCGACATCGCGGGCCAGCCGGTCAGGTTCCACGGCGGAGTCAGCGGCGAGTAGTTCGTGTTGGCCATCAGATTGCGCAGCCAGCCCCGCTCGTGCCAGGCCGCGGCGGCGGGACCGCGCCGGGCGAGCGCCGGAGTGAGCAGTACGTCGTACTCCTCGAAGAACGGCTCCAGACGCTTGCGCAGCTGCTCACGGCGCTCGCCCTTGCGGACGCCGGCCACGAAGCGGCGGCCGACGGCGGCGTGCACGCGGGTACGCCGGGCGAGCCGGCGCGGGTCGAGATCCTCCGCGTCGACGGCGGTGCCCGCCGTCCAGTGCGCGAGCGAGGTCGTGCTCAGCCACAGCGGGTACGGCGGGTCGGCGGGACGCACCTGGTGGCCCGCCCCGGCCAGCAGGTCGGCCGCCTCCCGGGCCGCGGTCGTATACGGTCGGCCGACGCTCACACCGGCCAGGGGGCTGCGCACCGAGACGGCGATCTTCCGGGTGACGGCCTCCGAGGGACGGAGCACCTCGGTGTCCGCGAGGAGGGAGAACATCAGCCGCGCGTCCTCGACCGTGGTCGCCAGCGGGCCGTTCTCCGACATGCCGAACCAGTCGCCGTGACCGATCCCGGCGGGCACCACGCCGTGGCCCGGCTTCAGGGTGACAAGACCGCAGTTGGCGGCCGGGATGCGCAGCGAGCCCATCCCGTCGTTGCCGAGCGCGACCGGCACCATCCCGGCGGCGACCGCGGCCGCGCTGCCGCCCGACGAACCGCCCGCCGTGCGGGAGAGGTCCCACGGGTTGCGGGCGGTGCCGTGCACGCCCTCCGTGGTGCCGAAGATGCAGAGCTCGGGCACGTTGGTCAGACCCACGACCACGGCGCCCGCCGCGCGCAGCCGGGCCACGGTCACATGGTCGTGGTCGGCGGGCGTGTCCGGGGTCGCGGCGGAGCCGTTGCGGTTCGACTCGCCGCGCACCGGCAGGTTGTCCTTGACCGCCAAGGGCACGCCCGCGAGGGGGAGTTCGCCCAGATCCCTCGTGGCCAGCTCGTCGGCCTCCGCGAGGGCCGCCGCAGCCCGAACGGTGCGGAAGGCGCCGACGCGGCCGTCGAGCCGCTCGATCCGCGCGAGGTGTTCGGCCACCACTTCGCGGGGGGTGACCCGCTTCTCGCGTACGGCTGCGGCGATCTCGACGGCGGTCCGGCCGACCCAGGTGGTCACGGGCGCTCCTTGTCGTACTGGTGAGTAGTGCGAGGAGCACTCTGCCCGGGGGTGGGGTGCCGCGTCGAGGGCTGCCGCGCCTGGATATGCGGTCCGGGGCTCCTGGACTTTCGTGCGGAGGTCGTGCGATATCTCCACACCGCGGTAGATCATCCGATCACTGGCTCAACTTCTATCGCTGCGTGCCCCATTGACAGCTTTTAGCGGTCGCTCGATCATCAGACATCCGATGAATGGGAGCCGCTCATGAGCATGCATCCAAGACGTCAGGTACTGGGAGCCGCGGCCGGAGTCGCCGTCGCGGCCACTCTTCCCCTCGCCGCCACGGCCGAAGCGCGGGCCGTGGGCGAGGTGCCCTCCGCAGGCGGGCAGGAGGGCCAGTGGGTGCCCGTCCCCGACCCGATACCGGTACCGCTCGACACTTACGTCGACAACGACGGCATCGACACCGCCGCGGCGCGCGGCGGGAACTTCGACGGTTCGGGCTACACGTTCCCGGGCGAGGAACTCCCCGCGGGACGGGTGGAGGTCGACGGGATCGCGTTCCAGTTCCTCTCCTCCGGCGCGGGCGCCAAGAACAACGTGGTGGCGATGGGCCAGCGCATCGACCTGCCCAAGGGCCGCTATCTGTCGGCCCTGTTCCTCACCGCGGGCAGCTACGGCAATGCTTCCGGCAAGGCCACCGTCCACTACGCCGACGGCTCGACGACCACCGCCGGGCTGGGCGGCTCGGACTGGTACGCGGCGGGCGGCTCACTGTCGGCCGCGTACCGCTACAAGCCGGACGGCACCAAGGACGAGCATCGCGTCGGCATCGGCACGGCGGAGGTCTGGATCGATCCACAGCGGGACGCGGTGGCCCTGACCCTGCCGACCACCAACCCCGCCGAGGCGAACAAGGCGTCCCTGCACATCTTCGCCCTGTCCCTCCAACCGGCCGCCCAGGGACGGGCGTTGGCTCTGCGGGACGCCCACTCCACCTTCTCCCTCCTGGAGTCGAGCGGCGCCCAGAGCGTCGAGGCCACCGTCGTCAACGCGGGCACGGTCGCCGTCCTCGCCGGTGACCGTGTGTCGGTCGGCGTCGACGTGGCAGGCGCCCGCACGGTCGAGCCCGCGCTCGTGACCCGCCTCGACCCCGGCGAGCAGGCGCGCGTCCGCGTCGGCATCCGCAGCCGGGTGGGTACGGCACCCGGAACCACCCAGGACGGCGCGGTCGTCGTCACCGGACGCGGCGAGCGAGTCACCTCCAGCAGCCGTGAGTTGACCCTCGGCGTGCCCGACTACCAGCCCAACGAGGAGTCCCTCTCCGGACACCAGGCCCCCTACTGGTTCCACCGCGCGAAGTTCGGCATCTTCATCCACTGGGGCGTCTACTCCGTGCCCGCGTGGTCACCGGTCGGCAAGCAGTACGCCGAGTGGTACTGGAACCACCTGCAGAGCCCGGACAACGCGGTGTACGCCTACCACCGGGACACGTACGGCGAGAACTTCGCCTACGACGACTTCATCCCGATGTTCACGGCGAAGAACTTCGACCCCCGGGCATGGGTGGAGCTGTTCCGGGACGCGGGAGCCCAGTACCACGTCCTGACCTCGAAACACCATGAGGGATTCGCCCTCTGGGACACCAAGGTCGCCGACCGCAACGCCGTGAAGATGGGGCCGAAGCGCGATCTGATCCGCGAACTCTTCGACGCCTCCCGGCAGTTCACTCCGGAGCTGCACCGGGGCCTGTACTTCTCCATGCCCGAGTGGTTCAACCCGGACAACCCGTGGATGGGCCACGCCCCGCGCAATCCGTACACCCAGGAGCCGGTCCCTTACACCGGATACACCGCGGGCAAGGACTATGTGAAGGCCTATCAGGCCCCGCAGATGCTGGAGCTGATCCACAGCTACGACCCGTCCGTGCTGTGGTGCGACATCGGCGGTGCGAACGACAGCGCTCGTGTCCTCTCCGAGTACTTCAACCACGGCAAGAACCGGCCGAAGCCGTACGAGGTCACCGTCAACAACCGCTCCGGCATCGGCTTCCACGACTTCACGACACCCGAGTACACGACGTACGAGAACACCGTTGTCGCCACGTGGGAGTCCAGCCGGGGGCTCGACCCCTTCAGCTACGGCTACAACCAGGCGACGCCCGACGCCGCTTACATGACCGCCGAGGAGATCGTCCGCAGCCTGGTCGACATCGTGTCGAAGAACGGCAACTTCCTGCTCGACATCGGCCCGCGCGCCGACGGCACCATCCCGGAGATCATGCAGACCCGGCTGCGCGAGACCGGCCGCTGGCTGCGGACCAACGGCGAGGCGATCTACGACACGACGTACTGGTCACGTATGGCCCAGCTCGGCGAGGACCTGCGGTTCACGGTCCGGCAGAACAAGGCGTTCTACGTCCACTCGCTGACCGCGCCCGGCAATAAGCTGACCGTGGAGGCGCCGGTGCCGATCCGCGGCGGGGACAAGGTCACCCTGCTGGGCCACGACCGTCCGCTGACCTGGACGGTGAGCAACGGTTCGCTGGTGATCGACGTACCGGAGGCGGCCCGCAAGGCCGGGCAGTACGTGTGGGTGTTCAAGGTGGAGTGGCAGGGCTGACTCCCGCGCGCGGGCCCGGTCCGGCTCCCGCCGTCTCAGGGGTGGACGTCCGCACGACGTCCACCCCTCCCGCTCCACCCGGACCCCGCTTCTTCCCGGCGCCGCTGTCACGCCCCGCGGGGACCCGTGCTGTCCCGCTCGATCAACCGCGGCACCGGCACCTGCACCGTGCGCGCCGGACCGCCGTCCAGCAGCGCGGTCAGTTCCTGCGCGGCGGTGCGTCCGAACTGAACGGTGTCGCGGGAGAGGGCGGACAGCCACGGCTTGACCATGCGGCACAGCGCGGAGTCCTCCCAGGCCACCACCGAGACGTCACCCGGAACGGAGAAGCCCAGCTCCGTCGCGGCGGCGACCCCGGCGACGGCCATCACGTCGTTGTCGTAGACCAGCGCGGTCGGCGGTGTGCCGCTCTCCAGCACGCGGCGCGTGACGGCCGCCCCTTCCGCGTCCGAGTAGTCGGTCGGCACCGAACGCACCTCGGCCAGACCCCGCCGGCCGGCCTCCGCGCGCAGGGTACGCATCCGGCGCTCGGTGTGGGCGAGCCCCGGCAGGCCCGCGATGTGCACGATCCGACGGTGGCCGAGCGCGTACAGCTCGTCCACGACCGCGGCCATGGCGCCCGCGTCGTCCGCCCAGACGACGGACAGCCCGGGATGCCGGGCGTCCGGCGCACCGCCGATGACCACGGCGGGCAGGCCCAGCTCGTCCAGGAGGTCCGGACGCGGATCGTCGACGCGCGGGTCCACGACCATCACGCCGTCCACGCGGTGCTCCGCCCACCAGCGACGGTAGACCGCGCACTCGGCGTCCACGTCCTCGACCACCTGGAAGAGCAGACCGAGATGACGCTCCGCCAGCACTTCCTGGATGCCGGAGATCAGCTGGAGGAAGAACGAGTCCACGCCGAGCGTGTCGGCGGGGCGTGCCACGACCAGACCGACCGTGGCCGCACCTTCGCCGGACAGCTGACGCGCCGCCGTACTGGGCCGCCAGCCCAGCTGCTCGGCGACCCGGCGCACCCGGTCGCGGGTGACCTCGGAGACTCCGGGCCGGTCGTTGAGCGCGAAGGAGACCGCGCTTTCGGAGACTCCGGCGCGCCGTGCGATGTCCTTCATCGTCGGCCGGCGCGCGGGAGACCGCTTGGCTGGCACGTTGCTCACCATTCTGCTGGGGCGGAGTACTAATGCGCTTGAGTGGCTGCACTCTAAAGCGCATTAGTGATCTGTTTCAAGGGGCCTGTCATAGATCCCTGACCAGCCATGTTGTGTCGCTAATGAATTTAGCTGAACCAAATCCATTGACTTGCCCGGTGAGTTGCATGCAAGGTCTGGCGCGGCACCGTTCACCCACCGTTGCGAAGGAGCCCGGTCACCGTGCGAAAGCCTCGCAGAGCACCCGCACTCGTCGTCGCCGCCATCGCCCTCGTCCTGCCGCTGAGCGCCTGCGGTTCCGGTGACGACGGCGGCGGTTCGACGGACGCCTCCGGCAAGGTCGAGGGCGACATCACCTTCCAGACCTGGAACCTGAGGGCCAACTTCAAGCCGTACTTCGAGGGTGTGATCGCCGACTTCGAGAAGAAGTACCCCGGCACCCATGTGAAGTGGATCGACCAGCCCGCCGAGGGGTACGCCGACAAGATCAGCGCGGACGCGGCCGGCGGCACCCTGCCCGACGTCGTCAACGTCTCGCCGGACCTCGTCGCCCCGCTCGCCAAGGCGGGCCTCGCCCTCGACCTCGACAAGTCCGCCGGCCAGTACAAGAAGGAGTACCTGGACGGCGCCTGGGCCAGCCACCGGATACCGGGCATGACCGGCACGTACGCCTTCCCCTGGTATCTCAACACCGGCCCGCTCTTCTACAACAAGTCGCTCTTCAAGGAGGCAGGCCTCGACGCCTCCAAGCCGCCCACGACGTACGACGAACTCTTCGCCGACGCCCTGCAGCTGGCGAAGAAGAGCGACGGCAAGGTCGCCACCCTCGCCAATGTGCCCACCGTCGAGGACTTCGGCCGCTACGGCGTCGAGCTGATGAACAAGGAAGGCACCGCCTTCGCGTTCAACGACGCCAAGGGGGTCGAACTCCTCACCAAGTACAAGGAGTTGTACGACGCCAAGGCGCTCGACCCGCAGGCGCTCACCGCGACCCCCGAGTCGTCCGGCAAGAAGTTCCTCACCGAGGCCGTCGCGATGAACCCGGGCAGCGCCCTGGACCTCGGCAACTTCAAGAAGCAGGCGCCGAACCTGTACAAGAACATCGGCATCACCGACCAGATCACCAGCACCGGCAAGGTGAACATGTACGTGATGGGGGTGATGGTCAACTCCCGCACCAAGCACACCCCGGCGGCGGTCGCCTTCGCGCACTACGTCACCGACGCCCAGAACCAGATGTCGTTCGCCAAGAAGGTCGCCATCTTCCCGAGCACCGCCGGCTCGCTCGACGACCCGTACTTCACCAAGGAGGACGGCACCGACGAGACCCGCGTGCGGATCGCGGCCGCCAAGTCCCTGAAGAACGCGGTCAATTACACGCCCGTCCTCTTCAGCGACCAGATGAAGACCGCGCTGCGCAACGAGGTCGCCAAGGCGCTCCAGGGCAAGGAGAGCCCCAAGACGGCTCTTGACAACGCTGTCAAAGCCTGCGACACGCTGCTCCAGCAGCAGGGCTGACCCGCCATGGCGAGTTCTTCCACCGTTTCCGACGGACCCCGGCGTGCGGCACGGGTGCGGCGCCATCTGCCCAGCAGCCCCTGGCTGTTCGCCGCTCCCGGTCTGCTGATCACCGGCGTCTTCATCCTGTACCCGTTCGTCTCCACACTCATCAACGCCTTCACCGACCGCCGCACCCTGATCCCGGGCAGGTTCGTGGGCCTCGCCAACTTCGGTGAGCTGCTGCACGACGACATGTTCTGGACCGGTCTGCGCAACAGCACGCTGTACGTCCTCGGGGTCGTCCCCGCGCTCGTCCTGCTGCCGCTGCTGCTCGCCCTGCTGGTCCAGAAGAACATCCCCGGCATCACGTTCTTCCGGTCGGCCTTCTACACCCCGGTCGTCGCGTCGGTCGTCGTGGTCGGGCTCATCTGGGTATGGCTGCTGGACGAACGCGGCCTGGTGAACTCGCTGTTGGAGGCGATCGGGATCGGCAGGGTCGGTTTCCTCAGCGACCAGTGGCTGCTCCTGCTGAGCGCCATGGCCGTCACGGTCTGGAAGGGCCTCGGCTACTACATGATCATTTATCTGGCCGCGCTCGCCAATGTGCCGCGCGAGCTGCACGAGGCCGCGTCGGTGGACGGCGCGGGCGCGGTGCGCCGCTTCTTCACGGTCACCGTGCCCGCCGTCCGCTCCACCATGGTCCTGGTCGGCGCACTCTCCTCGGTCGCCGCCTTCAAGGTGTTCTCCGAGGTCTATCTGATGGCGGGCCCGGACGGCGGTCCCGCGGGCGAGGACACCACCCTCGTCATGCTCGTCCAGCGCACCGGCACCGGGCTCACCGGCCGGGTCGGCTACGCCTCCGCCCTCTCGGTCGTCGTCTTCGCCGTCACCGTCGTCCTGATGCTGCTGGTGCTGCGCGCCGACCGGAAGGAGGAGACGTGAGCGTCATCGACAAGGTACGTCCCGCCCAGCGGCGGCAGCCGGTGTCCACGCGGGACTCCCGCAAGCCCCGTCTGGCCGACGAACACGGCCGCCGCATCCGCGTCCGGGAACTCGCCCTGCGCTACCTGCTGTTGCTCGCCGTCCTCGCCCTCACCGTCGGCCCGTTCGTATGGCAGCTGTCCACCTCGCTCAAGGGCCCGACCGAGGACATCTTCAGCTCGCCGCCCAAGTTCCTGCCGAGCGATCCGACTCTGCACAACTACAAGCGAGTCGCCGACACCATCCCCGTCTGGGACTACGCGTTCAACTCGCTCAAGGTCGCGGGCGCCAACGTCGTGACCAACTGCGTCGGTTCGGCCCTCGCCGGGTACGCCCTGGCCCGACTGCGCTACCGCGGCCGGCGCGTGGCCACCCTCGTCTTCATCCTCGCGATGCTGGTCCCCGTCGAGGGCATCATCATCGCCCAGTTCACGACCATGCGTGAGCTCGGCCTGAACAACACGCTCATCGGGGTCGTGCTGCCCGGCTGCATCGGCGCGATGAACGTCCTGCTGATGCGAGGCGCCTTCCTCAACCTTCCCTACGAGATCGAGGAGGCGGCCTTCGTCGACGGGGCGAACGCCTGGCAGCGGTTCCTGAGGATCGCGCTGCCGTCGGTGAAGGGCACCCTCGCCGTCGTCGCGATCTTCGCCTTCATGGGTGCCTGGGACGACTTCCTGTGGCCGCTCATCGTGCTCAGCGATCCCTCGAAGTTCACCCTGACCATCGGACTCAACTATCTGCACGGCACCTTCGCCAACGACGAACGGCTCGTCGCCGCGGGCACCATCATCGCCGTGGCGCCGCTGATCGCCCTGTTCGCCTGTCTCCAGCGGTACTTCTTCCGTGGCGTGGGTGAGGGCGCCGTCAAGGGCTGACCTCCCGTACCTCAGATCCGCAAGGAATCCGCATGTCTGCTGCCGTGCGCTTCGGCGTCAACTACACCCCGAGCCAAGGGTGGTTCCACCACTGGCTCGACTTCGACCTCGACGCCGTACGCGCCGATCTCGACTCGATCGCCGTGCTCGGCCTGGACCACATCCGGGTCTTCCCGCTGTGGCCCTACTTCCAGCCCAACCGCACCCTGATCCGCCCGCGCGCCGTGGAGCAGCTCGTCGCGCTCGCCGACGCCGCCGCCGAACGCGGCCTCGACGTCAACGTCGACGGACTGCAAGGGCACTTGTCGAGCTTCGACTTCCTGCCCGCCTGGACGCGGACCTGGCACCGGCGCAACCTCTTCACCGATCCGGAGGTGGTGGAGGGGGAGGCGGAGTATCTGCGCACCCTGGCCGCGGCGCTCGCCGACCGGCCGAACTTCATCGGCATGACCCTCGGCAACGAGGTCAACCAGTTCGCCGCCGGACCGCACCCCGACCCGGACCGCATCACGCCCGAGCAGGCCGGGGCGTGGCTTGGGCGTCTGCTCACCGCCTGCGCGGAAGGCGCCCCCGGCAAGCTGCATCTGCACGCCTCGTACGACGCCGCCTGGTACCAGGACGACCAGCCGTTCACGCCCGAGCACTCGGCACGGCTCGGCGCGGTCACCGCCGTGCACTCGTGGGTGTTCAACGGGACGGCCCAGCGGCACGGCCGCACGGGTGTCGCCACCGAGCACCACGCCGCGTACCTCATCGAACTCGCCAAGGCCTGGGCGGACGACCCGCACCGCCCGGTCTGGCTCCAGGAGGTCGGTGCGCCCGCCCCGCTGATCCCCGCCGAGCACGCGGCCGCCTTCACCGAGGCGACCGTGGCGAACGCCCTCGACTGCCCCGATGTGTGGGGCGTGACCTGGTGGTGCTCGCACGACGTCAGCCGCGACCTCGCCGACTTCCCCGAACTCGAGTACAGCCTGGGCCTGTTGACCAATGACCGGCAGACCAAGCCGGCCGGGGAGACCCTCGCCCGGATCGTCAAGGAGGGCCGGCCGCAGGCACCCGCCGCGCGCACCACCGCGCTGGTCGTCGACACCGTGCCGGGCCGTTCGGTCTGTGCGCCGGGAGGCCCGGTGTTCGAGGCCTTCGCCCGGCTGACCGCCGACGGGGTCCGTCCCACCACTGTCCTCGCGAGCCGTGCCGACGACAAGGAGCACCTCGTCGCTCGGGGTATCAGCGAGGTCGTCACACCGGGTCAGGCCATGGCGTGACCCCAGCACCGTAGACCGTCCCCCAACGATACGGAGCACACAGTGAACCTCAGCAGACGCACCGTCCTGCTCGCCGGAGGCGGCGTCGCCGCGGGGCTCGTCCCCGGCCTGTCCGGTACGGCGGCCGCGGCCACCCGCGACCTCCAGCCGTACGCCTCCTACTGGTACCCCGACTCGCTGCCCTCGGGCACCCCCGGCACCGGCATCACCTGGCGCAGCCTCAAGGCCTGGCGCGCCGACGGCGACACGGATCTGGCGTTCAACGCGGCGTCCGTGCCGCTCGCCGCGCGCTTCACCCCGACCCCCGCGAACACGACGGCCCGCTCCGGCCAGGCCCGCATCCAGTCCCTGGTCTCCTTCGGCCCCACGTCGGGCAACCCCTCGCAGGGCGCGGCCACCGCCGACTACTACGCCCTCACCCACTGGGCGTACGTCGACGAACTCGTCTTCTGGGGCGGCTCGTCCGGCGAGGGCCTGATCCTCGCCCCGAACGCCCCGATCGTGGACGCGGCCCACCGGCACGGCGTCCCTGTCCTCGGCAATGTCTTCCTGCCGCCCGTCGCCTACGGCGGCCAGCTGCAGTGGACCCGCGACCTGGTGCAGAAGGACTCCACCGGGCACTACCCGCTCGCCGCCCAACTCGTCGCCGTGGCAGCCGCGTACGGCTTCGACGGCTGGTTCATCAACGCCGAGACCGGCGGTGGGAACACCGCGCTCGCCACCGACATGCTCGGTTTCCTCAAAGAGCTGAAGACGCTCGGGGCGGCCAAGGGCCAGCGCGTCACCTGGTACGACTCGATGACCGTGAGCGGCTCGGTGAGCTGGCAGGGCGCGCTGAACAGCCAGAACAAGACGTTCTTCCTGGCCGCCGACACCATGTTCATCGACTTCCGCTGGTCCCAGAGCAGTCTGGCGTCCTCGGGTACGACGGCCCAGCAACTCGGCCGCAGCCGCTACGAGTTGTGGGCGGGCGTCGACGTCGAGGCGGGTGGCACCGGCGCGTCCGTGAACTGGGACGCCATCGTGCCGACCACCAAAACGCACGTCACCTCCATCGGCTTCTACCGGCCCGAGTGGACCCGCAACCACCTGCCCGCGAACCGCACGCCCGGCGACTTCCACGCCGCCGACGACAAGTTCTGGACCGGCTCCTCCCTCGACCCCGCCAAGCCGGACACGACCGCCAGTTGGCGCGCCCCCGCCGTCTCCGTCGCCGACCGGTCCACCGTGAGCTCCGTGCCCTTCGCGACCGTCTTCAACACCGGCCACGGACTGAAGTGGTACGAGGACGGCAAGGTCACCTCGGGCGCCGCCTGGAACCACCTCGGTCTCCAGGACCGGCTGCCGTCCCGCCGCTGGGTGGTGCGGACCACCGGCGGGCGTCCCTCCGTGACCTTCGACTTCGCGGACGCCTGGCGCGGCGGCAGCAGCCTCCTGGTCGACGGCGCCCTCGACGCGCCGGCCACGCTGGACCTGTACGCGACACGGCTGCCGCTCGGCGCGGACACGGTCGTGGAGCTCACACACCGTCTCGACTCCGGCAGCGCACGGGTCGAGCTCGCCGTCGCCACCGCCGAGCCGGGCACGGCGGGTGGGGCGCCCCCGTACACGTACTTCCCCGTGAGCGCGAGCGGCAGCTGGGGGACGTCGACCGTGCGGCTGACGGGCCTGTCGGGGACCGTGCGCGCGATCGGCGTCCGGCTGACCGGCACCGGCGGGGCCGTGCGCTGGCGCCTCGGCGGGCTCGCCGTCCGGGACGCGGTGGTGACCCCCGCCGCGCCCACCGACCTGCGCGTCACCGACGCCGACGGAGGCGGCCTGCGCTTCGCCTGGCAGGGCGCCACCGGCCCCGTACGCCACTACGAGCTGTACCGGACACTCCCCGACGGCACGCGCCGCTTCCTCGGCGGCACCTGCCAGCGCGCGTTCTACGCCGGCGGGCTCGCCCCCGAGCAGGGCGAGAGCGCCGCGCGGTTCGAACTGCGCGCGGTGGGGGAGCTGTTCACCATCTCGACCGCCGCCACGACCACCCACACCTGGTAGCCCGCACCCTCACCCCACGGAGCACTCTCATGCATGACGACCGCACCCTGGTCGAAGCCCGCCTCCGGCGCGTCCTCGACGAGCGCATCCGCCCCGCCGTGTACCCCGAGTCCGTACCGCTGGAGGTGGCGGTGTGGCACGCGCCCGGCGAGCCGGTGCCGGTCGCCGAAGGGCTGGCCGCCGCGCCGGAACCGATCGAGGTGGGCGCGCGCTGGGGTGCTCCGTGGGGCACCAGCTGGTTCCGTGTCACCGGGACCGTGCCCGAGGCGTGGGCCGGCCGGACCGTCGAAGCGCTGCTGGACCTCGGCTTCGACGAGAACATGCCGGGCTTCCAGTGCGAGGGGCTCGTCTACCGGCCCGACGGCACTCCGGTGAAGGGCCTCAACCCGCGCAACCAGTGGGTGCGGATCGGCGCCCCGGTCGAGGGCGGCGAGGAGGTCAGGCTGCACATCGAGGCCGCCTCCAACCCGGTCATCCTCGACTACCACCCCTTCCTGCCCACTCAGTTGGGCGACAAGGAGACCGCGGGCAGTGAGCCGCAGTACAAGCTGGCGCGCATGGACCTCGCCGTCCTCGACGAGACCGTCTGGCAGCTGGTCATCGACCTGGAGGTACTCGGCGAGCTGATGGCCGAGCTGCCGGTGGAGTCCGCGCGGCGCTGGGACATCCTGGGCGCCGTCGAGCGGGCACTGGACGCCGTGGACCTCCAGGACGTGGGCGGAACGGCGGCCGCGGCCCGTGCCCGGCTGGCGGAGGTCCTGGCAGTGCCCGCCGTCCCCTCCGCCCACCGCATCAGCGCCGTCGGACACGCGCACATCGACTCCGCGTGGCTGTGGCCACTGCGCGAGACCGTCCGCAAGGTGGCCCGCACGACCTCCAACATGACCGCGCTCCTGGAGGACGAGCCCGAGTTCGTCTTCGCCATGTCCCAGGCCCAGCAGTGGGCCTGGGTGAAGGAGCACCGCCCCGAGGTGTGGGCCCGGGTGAAGAAGGCGGTGACCGACGGGCGGTTCGTGCCCGCCGGCGGCATGTGGGTCGAGTCGGACACCAACATGCCGGGCTCGGAGGCGATGGCCCGTCAGTTCGTGCACGGCAAGCGGTTCTTCCTCGACGAGTTCGGCGTCGAGAACGACGAGGCCTGGCTGCCCGACACCTTCGGCTTCGCCGCGGGGCTGCCGCAGATCATCAAGGCGGCGGGCTCCAAGTGGCTGCTGACGCAGAAGATCTCGTGGTCGCAGACCAACAAGTTCCCGCACCACACCTTCCAGTGGGAGGGCATCGACGGCACCCGGATCTTCACGCACTTCCCGCCCGTCGACACCTACAACTGCTCCATGAAGGGCAGCGAAATCGCCCACGCGGCACGCAACTTCAAGGACAAGGGCGTCGCCCGGCACTCCCTCGCCCCCACCGGCTGGGGCGACGGAGGCGGTGGCACCACGCGCGAGATGGTCGCCAAGGCGGCCAGGCTCCGCGACCTCGAAGGCTCCGCGACCGTGGTGTGGGAGACCCCCGCCGAGTTCTTCGAGAAGGCGGAGGCCGAATACCCCAACGCACCCGTGTGGGTCGGCGAGTTGTACCTGGAGCTCCACCGCGCCACGCTCACCAGTCAGGCGAGGACCAAGCAGGGCAACCGCCGCAGCGAACACCTCCTGCGCGAGGCCGAACTGTGGGCGGCGACCGCGGCCGTACGGACCGGATTCCCCTATCCGTACGAGGAGTTGGACCGTATCTGGAAGACGGTGCTGCTCCACCAGTTCCACGACATCCTGCCCGGGTCGTCGATCGCCTGGGTGCACCGGGAGGCGCGCAAGACCTACGAGAAGGTCGCCGAGGAGCTGAACGGCATCATCGACGCGGCCCAGCGCGCGCTGGCCGGGGAAGGCTCGGTGGCGCTGGTCTTCAACTCGGCGCCGCACAGCAGGGACGGGGTTGCGGCGGGCGGAGCCGGCACGTCCCACGTCGAGGGTGAGGCCGCGCTCGCGCCACGCGTGAACGGCGGCTACGTCCTCGACAACGGCCTGCTGCGCGTCGAGATCGACGCACGGGGGCTCGTCGTCTCCGCGTACGACCTCCTCGCCGACCGCGAGACGATCGCGCCCGGGCAGGCGGCGAACCTCCTCCAACTCCACCCCGACTTCCCGAACATGTGGGACGCCTGGGACGTCGACGAGTTCTACCGCAACACGGTCACCGACCTGGTCGACGCGGACGAGGTCGTGCCTGGTCAGGACGGCGTGTCGGTGCGGATCGTACGGTCCTTCGGCGTGTCGCGGGTCACCCAGGTGCTGTCGCTCGCCCCGGGGGAGCCGCGGCTCGGCATCGACACCGAGGTCGACTGGCACGAGACCGAGAAGTTCCTGAAGCTCGCCTTCCCGCTCGACGTGCACGCCGAACGGTACGCGTCCGAGACGCAGTTCGGGCACTTCTACCGGCCCACGCACACCAACACGTCCTGGGAGGCCGCCAAGTTCGAGGCGTGCAACCACCGGTTCGTGCACATCGAGGAGCCCGGCTGGGGCGTCGCCCTGGTCAACGACTCGACGTACGGCCATGACGTCACCCGGACCGTCCGCGACAGCGACTCCGGTACGACCACCACCGTGCGCGTCTCGCTGCTGCGCGCCCCGCGCTTCCCCGACCCCGAGACCGACCAGGGCGTCCATCGCTTCCGGCACGCGCTGGTGCCGGGTGCGGCGATCGGCGACGCGGTGCGCGAAGGGTGGCGGATCAATGTGCCGGAGCGGCGGCTGACCGGTTCCCAGGAGGTCGCCCCGCTGGTGACCGTCGACCAGGACGCGGTCGTCGTGACGGCGGTCAAGCTGGCCGACGACGGCAGCGGCGACGTGGTCGTGCGCTTCCACGAGTCCCGCGGCGGCCGTACGAGCGCCTCGCTCACGGCGGGCTTCGAGGTCGCGGCCGTCGCGGTCACCGACCTGCTGGAGCGGCCGCTCGCGGACGCGGCGGCACCGGGGCGGGAGGGCGACCGGATCACGCTGCGGCTGCGCCCGTTCGAGCTGGTGACACTCAGGCTGAAGCGCGCCTGACCTGGGCGCTTCACCACGAGGGGAAGCGGGTGCCTGATCGAGGCCACTCCGCCCCGTATGAATCGGGTGCCTGGTCGAGGCCGCTCCGCCCCCGTATGAAGCGGGTCCCAGCTCAAGCCACTACGGCTTGAGCTGGGACCGCAGCCATTCCTCCACCTCACCCACGTGCGCGGCCGCCGCCGCCCGCGCCGCCTCCGGATCGCGCGCCACCAGCGCGCGGTGGATCGCCGCGTGCTCGCGCCGGGTGCGCTCGAAGGCGCCCTCCTCCTGGTAACCGCGCCAGACGCGGGCGCGGAAGGTGCGTGAGGAGAGGCCCTCCAGGATGGCCGCCATCGTCTCGTTGCCCGCCGCCGCCCCGATGGCCCGGTGGAAGGCCAGGTCGTGGGCGAGGATCTCCTCCGGATCGTCCGTCGCGTTCATCGCCGCGAGGTGCTTCTCGACCTCGGCGAGCTCGTCCGCCGAGATCCGGGCTGCGGCGAGCGCGGTCGCCGTCGACTCCAGGATCCGGCGGATCTCGAGCAGCTCGACCAGACGCGGGCCCCGGGACAGATCGGCCACGACACCGAAGGTCTCCAGGAGGTCTCCGGCCTCCAACTGCGTGACGTAGATGCCCGATCCGTGCCGTGCCTCCAGGACGCCCATGACCGTGAGCGCGCGGATCGCCTCGCGCATCGAGCTACGGGAGATGCCCAGCTGGGCGGCGAGATCACGCTCGGTCGGCAGCCGCTGGCCCGGCTCGAGACGGCCCTCGCCGATCATCGCCGTGATCCGCTCGATGGCGCGCTGCGTCACGGTGCCCTTCTGCGGGGCGGACTCGTCCACGCCGTTTCCTCCTGTCGCCGGGTGCGCCGCAGTCTAACCACCGGAGTGGTCGGACCACTATCGCTTGAAAGCAGGGAAATTTGGCTCCGGAGGGTGTTGCGGCGGCGAAGTGGTCTGATAAATATGCGGTCACCTGCTCGAACTCGCTCAATGAGGAGCCGATAGATGTCCGGCAGAAGACTGCGAAACAGGCGGATCTCCCTCAGCGCGGTGGCTGTGGCCGCCTGCGCGACCCTCGCGCTCACGGCGTGCGGCAGCACCAAGGACACCGCCGCCTCGGGCGGCGGAGGCGGCACCGGCAAGGTCGGGGTGATCCTGCCCCTGCTGACCTCGCCGTTCTGGCAGTCGTACAACGACTACGTGCCGAAGATGGCGACGTCCGAGGGTGTGGACGCGCTCAAGACCGTCAACTCCAACAGTGATCCGTCGCAGCAGATCACCGACATCAACAACCAGCTCAACCAGGGTGTGAAGGGCCTGGTCGTGGCTCCCCTGGACAGCGCCGCCATCGCCGCCGGCCTCGACCAGGCCGAGCGCAAGGGCGTCCCCGTGGTCGCCGTCGACGTCGCGCCCGAGAAGGGCAAGGTCGCCATGGTCGTACGCGCCAACAACGTCGCGTACGGCGAGAAGGCCTGCGAGTACCTCGGGAAGCACATCAGCTCCGGCAAGGTCGTGCAGATCATGGGCGACCTGGCGTCCGTCAACGGCCGTGAGCGTTCCGAGGCGTTCCGCACCTGCGTGGGGAAGAACTACCCGAAGCTGAAGGTCCTGGAGATCCCCGCCAAGTGGGAGTCCGACACCGCGGCCTCCAAGCTGGACACCCTGCTGAACGCCAACCCTGACATCAAGGGCATCTACATGCAGGCGGGCGGCGTCTATCTCGCTCCCACCCTCCAGACCCTCAAGTCCAAGGGGATGCTGAAGAAGACGGGCCAGGCGGGCCATATAGCGATCGTCTCGAACGACGGCATCCCGCAGGAGTTCGACGCCATCCGCAAGGGTGAGATCGACGCCACCGTCTCGCAGCCCGCCGACGCCTACGCCAAGTACGGCATGTACTACATCAAGGCCGCGATGGAGGGAAAGACGTTCAAGACCGGCCCGACCGACCACGACTCCGAGATCGTCAAGCTTCCCAGCGGCATCCTTGAGGACCAGCTGCCCGCGCCGCTGGTGACCAAGGACAACGTCGACGACCCCAAGCTCTGGGGCAACACGGTCACATGAGCACCCCACTGGTGGAGGCGCGGGGTGTGGCCAAGCGGTACGGCCCCACCGTCGCCCTCCAAGACGGCCGACTCACCGTCCTCCCCGGTGAGTCCCACGCCCTTGTCGGGCGCAACGGCGCGGGCAAGTCCACCCTCGTCACCATTCTCACCGGCCTTCAGGCCCCCGACGAGGGCACGGTCCGCTTCGACGGCGAGCCCGCACCCCCGCTCACCGACCGCGACGCCTGGCGCCGCAAGGTGGCCTGCGTCTATCAAAAGCCCACCGTCGTACCGGAGTTGACGGTCGCCGAGAACCTCTTCATCAACCGGCAGCCGGTCGGCCGGGGCGGCTTCATCAGCTGGCGCCGGCTGCGGGCCGAGGCGGCGGAGGTCCTTCAGACCTGGGACGTGCACGTCGACCCGGAGGCGCGGACCGCCGACCTCAAGGTCGAGGACCGCCAAATGGTCGAGATCGCCCGGGCGTTGAGCTTCGGCGCCCGGTTCATCGTCCTCGACGAACCGACCGCGCAGCTCGACAACCGGGAGATCGAGCGGCTCTTCACCCGCATGCGGGCACTCCAGGAGTCCGGCGTCACCTTCCTGTTCATCTCGCACCACCTCCAGGAGGTGTACGAGGTCTGCCAGACCGTCACCGTGCTCCGCGACGCCCGCTGGATCACCACCGCGCCGGTCGCCGAACTCCCGCGCCCGGCGCTGGTGGAGGCCATTGCGGGGGAGTCGGTCGCCGAACACAGGGACACGCGCCGGACCGTGGCAGCCGGCGCCCGGGTGATGCTCGACGTCCAGGGGCTGACCTCGCACGCGTACGGCGGCATCGACCTCACCGTCCGCCGCGGTGAGGTCCTCGGCCTCGCCGGATCCAGCGGCAGCGGCAAGATCGAGCTGGCCGAGTCGTTCGCCGGACTGCACACACCGACCGGCGGAACCGCTCGACTCGACGGCGAGCGGCTGCCGTTCGGTGATGTGCATGCCGCGCTCAAGGCGGGCGTCGGCTGTGTTCCGCGCGACCGGCACGACCAGGGTCTCGTCTCCGGGATGAGCATCGGAGACAACGCCACCATGAGCGTCCTGGGCCGCCTCGGCCGCTACGGCTTCATCGGCACCGACCGCAGACGCGGCTTCGCCACCGAGCTGATCGAACGCCTCGACATCCACACCGAGGGACCCGAGCAGCCCGTCTCCGACCTCTCCGGCGGCAACGCGCAGAAGGTCGTCATGGCCCGCGCCCTCGCCTCGGACCCGCGCCTGCTCGTCCTCATCAACCCCACCGCGGGCGTCGACGTGAAGTCCAAGGAGTCCCTGCTCTCCCGCATGGACAGCGCCCGGGAGGACGGCACCGCCGTGCTCGTCGTCTCCGACGAACTCGACGACCTGCGCCGCTGCGACCGCGTCCTCGTCCTCTTCCACGGCCGTGTCGTCGCCGAGCACCCGGCGGGCTGGCACGACCACGAGCTGATCGCCTCCATCGAAGGAGTGGACCATGGCTGACACCAAGGCCCCGCCGCTCACCCCACCGCGGACTCCGGACCCCCGCACCGCCAAGGCCGTACTCCTCCGCCGTGCCCGCGAACTCGCCCTTGTACCGGCCCTGTTGGTGCTCATGGTGCTCGGCGCGATCGTCAACGACTCGTTCCTCACCGAACGCAATCTGATCTCCATCCTGGGCGCCTCGGCAGCGCTCGCGATGGTGGTCCTCGCCGAGTCGCTGGTACTGATCACCGGCAAGATCGATCTGTCGCTGGAGTCGGTGGTCGGCATCGCACCCGCCATCGGCGCCCTGCTGGTGCTGCCGGCCGCGCAGTCCGGCTGGGGCACGCAATGGCCGGCGGCGCTCGCCCTCCTCGCGATCCTCGTCGTGGGCGGAGTCATCGGCGCCTTCAACGGCATCCTCGTCGTGAAGTTCAAGCTCAACGCCTTCATCGTCACCCTCGCGATGCTGATCGTCCTGCGCGGCCTGCTGGTCGGTGCCACCAAGGGCAAGACGCTGTTCGGCATGCCCGACGCGTTCTTCTCGCTGGCCACCTCCACCTTCCTGCGCGTTCCGCTGTCGGTGTGGCTGGCCGCGGTCGCCTTCGGTGTCGCCGGGCTGATCCTCAAGTACCACCGGATCGGGCGCGCCCTGTACGCGATCGGCGGCAACGCGGAAGCGGCCCGCGCGGCAGGCATCCGTGTCGACCGGGTGCTGCTCGGGGTGTCCGTCGTCGCGGGCGTTCTCGCCTCGGTCGGCGGCATCATGCAGACCGGCTATGTCGGTGCGATCAGCGCCAACCAGGGCAACAACATGATCTTCACTGTGATGGCGGCCGCGGTCATCGGCGGCATCAGCCTCGACGGCGGCAAAGGCACCATGTTCGGCGCCCTCACCGGCGTACTCCTCCTGGGTGTCGTCCAGAACCTGCTCACGCTCGCCCAGGTGCCGTCCTTCTGGATCCAGGCCATCTACGGCGGAATCATCCTGGTCGCCCTGATGATCGCCCGCGTGACGACAGGCCGCGCCCAGGACTGACTTCTCGGATCCCCGAGTCCGAGGATCCCTTGCCACCGATCGAAAGGCCTTCCGTGTCCCCGACCCCCGCCCGCATCACCGCGGTCGACACCTACGACATCCGTTTCCCCACCTCGCGGGAGCTCGACGGCTCCGACGCGATGAACCCGGACCCCGACTACTCGGCGGCGTACGTCGTGCTGCGCAGCGACGCGGCCGACGGCGCCGAGGGGCACGGCTTCACCTTCACCATCGGGCGGGGCAATGATGTCCAGGTCGCCGCGATCGACGCGCTGCGCGGGCACGTGGTCGGACGGTCCGTCGACGAGCTGTGCGCCGACCCGGGCTCCCTGGGCCGGGACCTGATCGGCGACAGTCAGCTGCGCTGGCTCGGACCCGAGAAAGGCGTGATGCACATGGCGATCGGCGCCGTCGTCAACGCCGTATGGGATCTGGCCGCCAAGCGCGCGAACAAGCCGCTGTGGCAGCTGCTCGCCGACGCCGAGCCCGAATGGCTGGTACGCCAGGTCGACTTCCGCTACATCACGGACGCGCTCACGCCGGAGGAGGCGCTGGAACTGCTGCGGCGCGGGCGGGAAGGCGCCGAGGACCGCAGGGCCCGACTCGTCGAGGGGGGTTTCCCCGCCTACACCACCTCGCCCGGCTGGCTCGGCTACAGCGACGAGAAGCTGACCCGGCTGGCCGCCGAGGCCGTCGCCGCGGGGTTCACCCAGATCAAGCTGAAGGTGGGCGCGGATCTCGCGGACGACGTACGCCGCTGCCGGGTCGCCCGCTCGGTGGTCGGCCCGGACATCCGCATCGCGATCGACGCCAACCAGCGCTGGAACGTCGACGAGGCGATCACCTGGACCAAGGCGCTCGCCGAGTTCCAGCCGTACTGGATCGAGGAGCCGACCAGCCCCGACGACGTCCTCGGCCATGCCGCCATCCGCAAGGCCGTCGCCCCCGTCAAGGTCGCCACCGGCGAGCACGTCCAGAACCGCATCATCTTCAAGCAGCTCCTCCAGGCCGGCGCCATCGACGTCCTGCAGATCGACGCGGCCCGCGTCGGCGGCGTCAACGAGAACCTCGCCATCCTGCTGCTCGCGGCCAAGTTCGGGGTGCCCGTCTGCCCGCACGCCGGCGGCGTCGGCCTGTGCGAACTCGTCCAGCACCTCTCGATGTTCGACTTCGTGGCGCTCTCCGGCACCACCGAGGACCGGGTCATCGAATACGTCGACCATCTCCACGACCACTTCCTCGACCCGGTCGTGATCCGCGAGGGCCACTACACGGCACCCACCGCGCCGGGCTTCTCGGCCACCATGCGGCCCGGGTCCATCGAGGAGTACACCTACCCCGGCGGCACCTTCTGGGCCGCCGACCTGGCACAGCAGAAGCTCAACGACAAGAAGGGTGCAGCAGTATGACGGACCCTCAGGACTTCGCCGGCCTCCGGGCGCTGGTGACGGGCGGCGCCTCCGGCCTCGGCCGGGCCACCGCCGACCTGCTCGCCGCGCGCGGCGCCCAGGTCGCCGTTCTCGACCTCGACCCGTCGTCCGTCGAGAAGCCTCTGCTCGGCTATCGCGCCGACGTCACCGACGACGCGTCCGTACGGGAGGCCGTGGCCGCGGCGGTCGCCGACCTCGGAGGACTCGACGTACTGATCAACAACGCGGGCATCGGCGCCCAGGGAACCGTCGAGGACAACGACGACGAGCAGTGGCACCGGGTCCTGGACGTCAATGTCCTCGGCATGGTCCGTACGACCCGGGCCGCCCTGCCCCATCTGCGGGAATCCGCGCACGCGGCCATCGTGAACACCTGCTCCATCGCCGCCACCGCGGGCCTGGCCCAGCGCGCCCTGTACTCCGCGTCCAAGGGTGCCGTCCTCTCCCTCACCCTCGCCATGGCCGCCGACCACCTCCGCGAGGGCGTCCGCGTCAACTGCGTGAACCCTGGAACGGCGGACACCCCGTGGATCGCCCGTCTGCTCGACGCCGCCGACGACCCGGTCGCCGAACGGGCCGCGCTGGAGGCCCGCCAGCCCTCCGGCCGGCTGGTCTCGGCAGCCGAAGTCGCGGGCGCCGTCGCCTACTTGGCGAGCCCGCTCTCCGGCGCCACCACCGGCACGGCACTCGCCGTCGACGGCGGCATGCAGGGACTGCGGCTGCGCCCGGTGGGCCAGTGAGCACGCTCGGGAGAAGCGGCGTCGAGGTCAGCGAGCTGTCCTTCGGCGCCGCGGGCATCGGCAACCTGTTCACCGCGGTGAGCGACGAGCAGGCGTACGAGGCGGTCGAGGCCGCCTGGGCCGGAGGCATGCGCTACTTCGACACCGCGCCGCACTACGGCATCGGCCTCTCCGAGCGGCGCCTGGGCGCGGCCCTGCGCGAGCGGCCCCGCGCCGAGTACACCGTCTCCACGAAGGTGGGCCGCCTCCTGGAACCCACGGACGCGGGCGGCGACGACCTGGACGGCCTGGTCGACGGATTCGCCGTACCCGCCACGCACCGCCGCGTCTGGGACTTCAGTGCCGACGGCGTACGACGCGGCCTGGACGCCAGCCTCGAACGGCTCGGCCTCGACCACGTGGACGTCGTCTACCTGCACGATCCGGACGACCACGCCGAGCAGGCCTTCCGAGAGGGTTACCCCGCCCTGGAGAAGCTGCGCTCGGAGGGCGTGATCGGGGCGATCGGGGCGGGCATGAACCAGACCGAGATGCTCACCCGCTTCGTCCGCGACACGGACGTCGACGTGGTGCTGTGCGCGGGGCGCTACACGCTGCTCGACCACCGTGCGCTCACCGACCTGCTGCCCGCGGCCCAGGAGCGTGGCACGTCCGTCGTCATCGGCGGCGCCTTCAACTCCGGGCTGCTGGCGGACCCGAGACCGGGAGCGACGTACAACTACGCTACGGCGTCGGGTGAGTTGCTGGAGCGCGCTCTGCGCCTCAAGGCCATCGCCGAGCGGCACGGCAGCACCCTGCGCGCCGCCGCGCTGGCCTTCCCCGCCGCACATCCGGCCGTGGCGAGCGTCCTGGTGGGTGCGCGTTCGGCGCACGAAGTCCGCGACTGTGCCGAGCAGTTCGCGGCGCCGGTACCCCTGGAGTTCTGGGAGGAGCTGCGTGCGGAAGGCCTGCTGCCCGCCGCCGCTCCCGTACCCGCACGGGAGCCGTCATGAGAGTCGCGCTGCACACCACGGTCCGTGCGGACCGCGTCGCCGAGTACGAGACCGCTCACCGCGAGGTCCCCGAAGAGCTCACGACGGCCATCAGGGCCGCCGGAGCCACCTCCTGGACGATCTGGCGCAGTGGCACCGATCTGTTCCACGTCCTGGAGTGCGAGGACTACGCGCGGATGCTCGCCGAGCTGGAGAAGCTGCCGGTCAACATCGCCTGGCAGGCCCGCATGGCCGAACTCCTCGACGTCGTCCACGACTACTCCGACGAGGGTGCCGGCGCCGGGCTGCCCGTCGTGTGGGAGCTGCCGTGAACGTGGACGCGCACCACCATGTGTGGGACCTCTCCGTCCGCGACCAGGACTGGATCACCGGGCCCGAACTCCAGCCCCTGCGGCGGAACTTCACCCTCGTGGAGCTCGAACCGCAGGCGCGGGAAGCCGGGTTCGACCGCACGGTCCTGGTGCAGACGGTCACCGTGGCCGAGGAGACCCCGGAGTTCCTCGTCCTCGCGGAGGAGAGCGAACTGGTGGCGGGGGTCGTGGGGTGGACCGACCTGACCCGCCCGGACGCCGCCGACGAGCTGGCGCGGCTGCGGGAGATGACGGGCGGCCGGTACCTCAAGGGCATCCGCCACCAGGTGCAGGGCGAGCCCGACCCCGAGTGGCTGCTGCGTCCGGACGTCCGGCGCGGACTCGCGGCGGTCGCCGGGGCCGGCCTGGTCTACGACCTGGTCGTGCTGCCCCACCAGCTCCCCGCCTGCGTCAAGGCGGCCGAGGCTCTGCCTGAACTCACGTTCGTTCTGGACCACTTGGGCAAGCCGCCGATCGCGTCGGGCGAACGCGAACCGTGGGCATCGGACGTCCGGGCGCTGGCCGCGCTCCCCAACACGGTGGGCAAGCTCTCGGGCCTGGTGACGGAGGCGAACTGGAAGACCTGGCCGGCCGGGACCTACCCACTGGGCGAGCTGCGCCCCTACGCGGACACCGTGCTGGACGCCTTCGGCCCGAACCGCCTGATGTACGGCTCCGACTGGCCGGTGTGCACGCTGGCGACCCCGTACTCCGGAGTCGGTGACATCGCGGCCGGGCTGACCGTCGAGCTGAGTGACGACGAGCGCGCCGAGATCTTCGAGGGCACCGCCACCCGCGTCTACGACATCTGACCCTCGGCTCCCCGCCGCCCCTGCCGTGCAGCACACGGTGGGGGCGTCGGCGCGCCCTGGGGCGACGCGTGCACCGGGTCACTCCGCACGCCTCAGGGCCGGGGATGGCTGCGGCGCGGAACCGTCTAATACCGGACACGACGCTCGGCCTCCGTCTCCAACCGTGTCGGCGGCAGGAAGTCCCGTACGTACGTCCGGTGCCAGCACGCGCCCGTCTCCCGCAGCTCGCGCCAGGTCGTGTACCGGTAGCGGAAGAGGCGGGCACGGACATAGCGGGGCGGGGCGTCGGCCGGGAACGGGGAGCGGCGCAGCAGCCGCAGCGTGTCGCGGTCGTTCTCCAGGAGCCGCTCCACGAGACCCGCGAACCACTCACCGGCGTAGGCGGGGGAGAGCGCCGCGAACCACATCAGCCAGTCGAGCCGCAGATGGTACGGAGCGAACTGGCGCGGCCAGTACCGTGGATCACCCGGCTTGCCCTTGAACTCGTACTCCCGCCACTCCGCGTCCTCCAGCGGTATGCCGTCCGCCGTGCCCTCGACGATCACCTCGTACCGCACCCGGCTGATACTGCCGAACGCCCCGTAGGTGTTGACCAGATGGAGCGGGTCGAAGGAGCGGTTCATGACCTGGCGCCGGGAGAACAGATTGCGCACCGGGCGGTAACTGAGGGCCACCAGGCCCGTGGCCACCGCGAGGACCACGATCTCGTACCAGAGGGGTGTCCCGGCCACGTGCGGGGCGGTGGTGGGGAACTCGACCGCCGACAGGGCCAGCACGATGGTGATCCAGTTCAGCCAGGAGAAGTTGCCGGACAGGACCAGCCACAACTGGGTGAGGATCATCAGCGAGGCGGCGGCCGTCGCGATCGGCTGCGGGGTGAACAGCAGGACGGGGATCACGAGTTGGGTGACGTGGTTGGCCGCCACCTCGGCCCGGTGGAACGGCTTGGGGAGATGGTGGAAGAACCAGCTCAGCGGGCCCGGCATCGGCTGTGTCTCATGGTGGTAGTACAGGCAGGTCAGCTTCCGCCAGCACGCGTCGCCCCGCATCTTGATCAGCCCGGCGCCGAACTCCACCCGGAACAGCACCCAGCGCAGCAGGAAGAGGACGACGACGGGTGGGGCCACCTCGTCGTTGCCGAGGAAGACCGCGAGGAAGCCCACCTCCAGCAGCAGGGACTCCCACCCGAACGAGTACCACGTCTGGCCGACGTTGACGATCGACAGATACAGCGCCCAAGGGACGAGCCACAGCAACATCCCGCCCCAGAGCGGCAGGTGTGAGTCCAGGCCCGCGATCAACGCCACCGACACCGCGCAGCCCGTCCAGGCCCAGGCCGCGTAGAAGCGGTCCGAGTAGTGCCAGTGGAACACGCTCGGCGCGTGACGGAACGCCACGCGCTCCACGAAACGGGGTACCGGCAGCATCCCGCGCTCCCCGATCAGCGCGCGGAACTGCACCGCCGCGCCCAGGAACGCGACGAGGTACACGACGGCCAGCGCCCGCTGGAAGACCAGCCGGCTCAGCCAGTACTCGGGGGCGACGAACCACTGCACGTCGAGTGCTCCTCTCCCTGTCTATTGTGACGCTGGGTGACTGCCTCCGCTTGCGTGAGCCAAGGGAGTGACGCAGACAATGGTGGGCGAATCGGCGGGGGATCAACGCATTGCCCGGCAGGAACGGGAGAACGTGGTGCTGCACATACCCACCAGAACCCTCGTCACGGCCTGCGCGCTCTCGGCGACGCTCCTCGTCGCCGGGTGCGGCAGCGACAACCAGAAGGACAAGGTGGCATCCGGCGGATCCGGCAGCGAGGTCTTCCTCCAGCCTGTCGCGGCCCAGGGCCCCCACCCCTTCACCGACTCCTCCGCGACCCCACCACCCGTCACCCGAATGCCGCAACCGGCGTCCACCGGCGCCGCCTCCGGCGGCCAGGGCGAGCGCTCCCTCTCGGGCTCCACGCCGGGCCTCTACGGCGGCACCCAGAACGCCGGCAGCTGCGACGTCGAGAAGCAGATCGGGTTCCTCGCCGCGGACCGGAGCAAGGCGCGTGCCTTCGCGCAGGCCTCGGGGATCTCCCAGGCCTCCGTACCGGACTTCCTGCGCGCACTGACCTCGGTGGTGCTGCGCGCCGACACGCGGGTCACGAACCATGGGTTCAGCGAGGGAGAGGCGACCAGCTACCAGTCCGTGCTCCAGGCGGGCACCGCCGTTCTCGTCGACAACCGGGGCGTGCCCCGCGTCCGCTGCGCCTGCGGCAACCCGCTGAACCCGCCCTCCGCGCTGGAGGGGAACCCGGGCACCCAGGGGCGGGCCTGGGACGGATACCGGCCCGCCCAGGTCGTCGTGGTGACCCCGGCGCCCACCGTGATCACCAACATCACGATCATCAACATCGTCGACAACACCTGGATCGAGCGCAGGATCGGCGACGACGGCCACCACGACCACGTCGTCCCGCCGGCCGACGACTGGACGCAGCCGCAGCGCCCGAGGCCGGACCACTCGGCCGGCACCGCCGCCCCGCACGACGAGAGCCCGTGGCCCGACGCGTCGGCGTCCGACTGCGTCACGCCCACCGAGACGGTGACCGACATGCCGGGAGCGACCGAGAGCGCCCCGGGCGAGACCCCCGACTCCGACTCCGCGCTGTCCGACACGGCGAAGCTCGCGTCCCCGGCGGACGAATCGATGAACCCGGCGGACGAGCCGATGAACCCGGTGGACGAGCCGACGGACCCGGCGGACCGGGCGGCAGAGCCCCCGGAGTGCCCGACGGCCACCGTCACGGGCCCGCCGACCACGGACCCCGGGACCACGCCGCCCCCTTCGGACCGGACTCCGTCGAACGGGACGCCCTCGGACCGGAGCACCGCTCCGGAGACCGGCACGACCTCCCCCGACCGGTCCGCGTCCGACGAGCCCTCGTCGCCGCCGGCCCCGTCGAGTGAGCCGGACACATCGAGCACCTCGGGCGAGGACATCGGCCCCGACACCGTTCCGGACAGCCCCGACGTACCCGACGGCGGCGGTCTGATCCCCGACGACCCGTCCACGTCGGACAGCATCTTCGACGCCCCGACCGACGTCTTCGACAGCTGAGCTCCTGCTCGGCCGGGGAGCCCGGAGACGGGCTCCCCAGAAGTCGAACAATCGAGCAAATCCTGGCAAGGTGGCCCCATGGTTGATCGGGGTGCGAGCGCCCTGTCACTCCCGGACGACTGGCCCGCCCACCCGGATCCGATCCTGGCGCTCAACCACATGGGCAGCTTCGACTGGGACCTGGACACCGGTCTGTTCCACATGGACGCCCAGGCCCACGAGGTCTTCGACATACGCCCCGACGAATACGACGGCCACCCGGAGAGCCTGGGGATCCGCGTGTCCCCGATGGAGGGCCGCAGACTCGACTCCGTGGTGTCGCAGGCCATCAAGGACGGCAGCGAGAACTACGGCGCCTACTTCCGCATCCGCCGCCGCGACGGCTCCCTGCGCTGGACCCACACCCAGGGCTACATCCGCCGCGACGAGACCGGCCGCCCGCGCCGGATCATCGGCATCGTCCGCGATGCCACCGAGGAGCTGGGCGAGAGCGCGGCGCGCCGTGAGCGGGCCGCCCAGGACGAGGCCCGCCGCCAGCAGACCAACGTCGTCCAGATCACCACGGCGGCCCTCGCGCACGCCCGCACCGTCCAGGACGTCATCGACGTCCTGGAGGACACCCATGGCCTCACCCACCTCGGGGCGAAGAGCCTGGTCATGGGACTCGTGGAGGCCGGCCGCATCCGTATGGTCGCCGCGGGCCCCTCGGACAGCTACGTGCCCGGCACCCGGGTCACGCGCATCGACGCGCAGTACCCGATGAACGAGGTCGTACGAACCCTCGCGCCGCATTTCATCGAGTCGCCGGAGGAGTTCGCCGAGTCGTATCCCCTGCTGTGGCCGAACATCACCGATCTGAAGATCACCTCGGCCGCGTATCTGCCGCTCATCGTGCAGGCCAGGCCCATCGGCGCGATCGGCCTGCTCTACAACGACCGGCACGGCTTCTCGTCGGACGAGCGCAACGTCCTCGTCGCGCTCGGCAGCAGCATCGCGCAGAGCCTGCAACGGGCCATGTTCTACGAGCAGGAGAAGGACCTCGCCCAAGGCCTCCAGCAGGCCATGCTGCCGCGCTCCATCCCCAGCGTGCCCGGCGCCGACATCGCCGTCCGCTATCGCTCCGCCTCCCTCGGCCGGGACATCGGCGGCGACTGGTACGACGTGATCCCGCTGCCCGGCGGCCGCGTCGGCGCCGTCATCGGCGACGTCCAGGGCCACGACACACACGCCGCCGCCGTCATGGGCCAGCTGCGCATCGTGCTGCGCGCCTACGCCGCCGAGGGCCACACCCCCGCGACCGTGATGGCCCGCGCCTCGGTCTTCCTGCACGAACTCGACACCGACCGCTTCGCGACCTGTCTGTACGCGGAGGCCGACCTGTCCACCGGAGTCGTCCAGCTCGTCCGGGCCGGCCATATCGACCCGCTGATCCGGGAGACCGACGGAAGCTGCCATCGGCTCGCCGTCGACGGGGGCCTGCCGCTCGGACTGTCCGCCGAGTTCGGCCGCCTCGAATACCCGGTCGACACCGTCGAACTCGACCCGGGCCAGAGCCTGCTGCTGTTCACCGACGGCCTCGTCGAGCAGCCCGGCATCGACCTCGACGAAGGCATGCACACCCTCAGGGAGCTCATCGGCTCGGGCCCGGACGACGTCACCGACCTCGCCGAGCGGCTCATCGACGTGGCCGAGGAGCGCGGCGGCGACGACGACGTGGCGCTGCTGGTCCTGCGCCGCCGCGGCCCCACCACCCAGCAGTCCGGCGGCCGGCTCCAGCAGCATGTGGCGCCCGGCGACCCCGAGGCGCTCACCGAGGCCCGCCACATGATCCGCGCCGCCGTCCGCGCCTGGGGTGCCCGCGAGCGCGCCGACGAGATCGAGCTGGTCGCCGACGAACTGATCACCAACGCCCTGATGCACACCGAGGGCTCCGCCATCGTCACCCTGCGCGTCCTCGCCGGCCCCGACCGCAGGCTGCGCGCCGAGATCGAGGACTCCTCCAGCGCCCTGCCGCGCCGCCGCGAGGCCGGCGAGTCCGGCGTCTCGGGCCGCGGCCTCCTCCTCGTCGACCGGCTGGCCGACGTCTGGGGCGTCGAGGCCCGCGGCGGCGGCAAGTGCGTGTGGTGCGAGTTCATCGTCCCGGAACGGAACTGAGCTCCTTCGCCTGGTGTTGTCGGTGGCGGATGGCACTCTGGACGTATGCCGGAACTGCCCGAGGTCGAAGCGCTCAAGGACTTTCTGGCCGACCATCTCGTCGGCCGTGAGGTCGTGCGCGTGCTGCCCGTCGCGATCAGTGTCCTGAAGACGTACGACCCGCCCGTCACCGCCTTCGAGGGGCGCGAGGTGACAGCCGTGCACCGGCACGGCAAGTTCCTCGACATCGAGGCGGACGGCCTGCACTTCGTGACGCACCTGGCCCGTGCGGGCTGGCTGCACTGGAAGGACACGCTGCCCGACGGACCGCCCCGTCCGGGCAAGGGCCCGCTCGCGCTGCGGGTCGCGCTGGAGACCGGCGAGGGCTTCGACCTCACCGAGGCCGGCACCCAGAAGCGGCTCGCCGTGTATGTGGTGCGGGACCCGGCGCAGATCCCCGGCGTGGCCCGGCTCGGCCCCGACCCGCTCGCGGACGACTTCGACGAGGCGCGGTTCGCCGAGTTGCTGAAGGGCGAGCGGCGACAGCTCAAGGGCGCGTTGCGCGACCAGAGCCTGATCGCGGGTGTGGGCAACGCGTACAGCGACGAGATCCTGCACGCCGCCAGGATGTCGCCCTTCAAGCTCGCCTCCTCGCTGAGACCCGAGGAGACACGACGTCTGTACGAGGCGCTGCGCTCCACGCTCACCGAGGCCGTCGAGCGCTCCCGCGGACTGGCCGCCGGACGTCTGAAGGCGGAGAAGAAGAGCGGGCTGCGGGTGCACGGCAGGGCGGGCGAGCCCTGTCCGGTGTGCGGCGACACCATCCGCGAGGTTTCCTTCAGCGACTCCGCGCTGCAGTACTGCCCGACCTGCCAGACGGGCGGCAAGCCGCTGGCGGACCGCCGGATGTCCCGTCTTCTCAAGTAGCCGATCAGCGGGACTTGAGCGTCACCAGATGCTTGCCGTCCGTCGTGCGCACCTCGAACCGGCTGATCTCCTCGGACCGGAGCGCGGCACCGCCCCGCACGCTGATGGCCTTGCCGTCGTGCGAGTGCACCATCCAGCTCGCCACCGTCTGCTCCGAGCCGTCCTTGCCGACCACGACGAGCTGACAGGGGCGAGGGCCCCCGGCGTCCTTGACCTTGACCTCGACCTCGCTGCCCCAGTCCCGGTCCTGGGAGGTGACCTGGGCCCATACACCGGTCTTCGCGTCCGTCGCGGCCATCGCGGCCGACTGTTGACCCTGCGCGGTGACCATCGCGATCGCGGGCCCGCCCGCCGCGAACACCACGGAGGCCGCCACCGCGTACAGGAAGCGCCTGCGTCCGGTCCTGTGCCGTGTCGCCACCTCGCCGAGCAGCCGGTCCAGCAGCCTGGGCCCGGGGGCGGCGAAGGGGTGCACGGAGCGCGGTGTGGCGCGTCGGTACAGCATCAACTGCCGTGCGGCGGGCCGGAACTCACTCACGTACGCCGTGCAGCTACGGCATTCCATGAGGTGGTCCTCGAAGCGGAAGGCTTCCGCCTCGTCCAGCACGCCCAGCGCGTAGGCGCCGACGTCACGATGCCGTTCCAGGGACCTCATACCGAATACCGAATCCTTGTGGCGATGGTGCGGGGTGGGGTGGTGTTGCTGTTGCCCACCGGTACGCACCAGACCGTCGAATCACTCAAGCCCCGTCCGGAATTGCGGCCAAGACATTCGGAGCACGAGGGCCCGTGGATTGGTAGAAGCGCGAAAAATTTGCCCGGACGTGTGGCCGGACAGGGTGGTCAGAACAGATGGATCGCCAGATGCCCCAGCGGCAGCCCCAGCCGCCAGGCCGGCGTCCACACCTTCGGACCGTCGTCCTCGCCCGGCACAGGCCCGCCACCCGGCACCGCGTCCAGATCGGGGGCGAGCAGCTCGGTCTCCTCCAGCCAACGCCAGGCCGCCGACGCCAGCTCCAAGTCCGGCGCGGGAGCACCGGATTCGACCGCCTCCGCAGCGAGCCCCGCCATCCGCTCGCGCACCCAGTCCTGCCACGGCTGGTCGTACGCCGTCAGCGAAAGCCACGTCTCCAGCTGCGTGACGACCCGGATCCCGGAGAGTTCACCGCCGCTGTCGGAGAGGAAGATGGTCAGCGCCAGCGCGTCGCGTCCGGCGCGGAACTCGAAGGACGTGGGCGGCATCAGGTCGCCGGTCCGCAGCAGTTCGTCGGCGATGTACTCGGCGTACAACCACGCCATGGGGACGGTGAGTTCCCCACCGCCGGTGCCGTCCGTGCTCTCTTGACCTCTGTGCAGCATCCCTTCCCGCCTTCCTCCGGTGTGCGTGCGCGTCGCCCGACCCCGGGCCCTCAGTCCGGAACACGGATGAGGACAAGCGGAATACTCAACCATGGTCCTCGGCAGGCGCTTTACGGAGGTTTGACTCGGCCTTCGGTTTCACCGCAGGTCGGCCGCATATCCCGGAAGAACCCGGCGCAGGGCGCGGAGCGCGTAGTACGCGCGGGACTTCACGGTACCGGGCGGAATTCCCAGCGCCGCCGCGGCCTCCGCCACACTCGCCCCTTGGAAGTACACCTGCACCAGGACTTCACGGTGCTCGGGAGTGAGTGTCTTCACAGCCTCCCGTACATCGAGCGTCGCCGCGGACCGTTCGGCGTGATCGGCGCAGACACGCGCACTCTCCAGCACCGCGTCCCCGACCTCCGCGGGCCGTGCCTGGCGGGCCCGCCGCGCGTCGATCGCGAGCCTCCGTCCGACCGTGAGCAGCCAGGGGCGTACGGAGTCGAAGTCGTCGGCACGCAGCGCCTCAGGATGCTGCCAGGCGCGTACGAAGGTCTCCTGCACCAGGTCCTCGGCGCGTTGCCGGTCGCCGTCGGACAGGCGCAGCAGCAGCGCGAAGAGGGGGCGGCCGTGCTCGCGCTGCAGCGCGGCCAGCTCGTGCTCGGCGGTCGTTCCGCGTGTGATGGTGATGGTTCCGGCCGTCATGGCGTGTATGCCAGCGGGTGCCGCTCCACGGGGACAGGGGCGGGGCACGGTTGTGCGGTGGGCGGTCGAAGCCGTCGGTGAACGGTGCGCCGAACGGTTCGGTGAGCCCCGCCGGGGGCTCCGCCCCGAGACCCCCGTTCGCCCTGACGGGCTCGTCGCAGGCGCCGGACGGGCTATCAGTGTGTGTCGCTCCTTGACTCTTGGCCGCCCTCGTATGTGGATTCGTGTCAATTCATAGGTAGATATGACCGCATCGGGGCGAGGCTGATGACCACACGCAGGCGACACACCACCGCGGCCCTCGCGGCCGTACTCATCGCGGCCACCGCGGGCTGCCAGGCGCAGCAGGCCCCGCCGGCACATGCCCCTCAGAGCGGACTCCCCGCGGCCCCGGCCCCCTCCGCCCCACCCGGGTTCACCCTCGTCGCCTCCGGCGACGTGCTGCCGCACACCTCGGTCATCGAGCGGGCGAACTTCGACGCGGGAGGTCACGGGTACGACTTCCGGCCGATGTTCGCGGCGGTCATGCCCGTCGTGTCCGGTGCCGATCTGGCGATCTGTCACATGGAGACCGTGGGCGCGGACGGCCACTACACCGGCTACCCGACGTTCAAGTCCCCGCCGCAGGTGGCCGTGGGGCTCGCCGCGACCGGCTACGACGCCTGCTCCACCGCATCGAACCACAGCCTGGACGACGGCGCCGCCGGCATTCGGCGCACCCTGGACGCCTTCGACCAGGTGGGCCTCCTGCACGCGGGATCGGCGCGCACGGCGGACGAGGCGAACAGCGTCACCATGATGCGCGCGGGCGACGCCAAGGTCGCCCATCTCGCGTACACCTACGACACGAACGGGGTGCCGCTTCCGATGGGGCAGCCCTGGGCCGTCAACCTGATCGATCCGGTCAGAATCATCTCGGACGCCCGCGCCGCCCGGAAGGCGGGCGCCGACGTGGTCGTCGTATCCCTGCACTGGGGCACCGAGTGGCAGGACGCGCCGAACGAGCAGCAGCTGCGGCTGAGCAAGGAGCTGACCGCCTCCGTGACGAACGGGAGGCCCGACATCGACCTGATCCTCGGCACCCACGCGCACGTCCCGCAGGCGTACGAGAAGGTCAACGGCACCTGGGTCATCTACGGCATGGGCGACCAGGTCGCCGGCGAGATGTACAACTACAAGGGCGTCCTGGACCCGCGCGGCAACGAGAGCACCATCGGGCGGTTCACCTTCGCCCCGCCCGCGCACCGGGGCGGGCGGTGGGAGGTGACGAAGGCCGAGTTCATTCCGCAGGCGTACGACCTCGACGCCGGTCGCGTCGTCAACCTCAACGCCGCCCTGGACCAGGGGGCCGGGGTCGGAGGCGTACGCGACCGGATCCGGGACGTCGTCCTGAGCCGGGGCGCGGCCCAGGACGGGCTCGTCATGGGCCAGTAGCCGCCGCGCCGGCGGGAACCCGGACGCTCGTCGGCCGGTCTACGGCACGACCGTGACCGGCCAGTGCCCGGCCTTCACCAGCCGGATCGCCACCGAGCCGATGATCCGGTGTCCCGCCTGCTCCGAGGCGCCGACCACCACGGCGTCCGCCTTGAGCTCGTCCGCCGCGGTGACCAGTCCGTTGTAGGGGTCGCCGCGGAAGGTGTGGAACTCCCAGCGCACCTCGAATATGCCCTTCACCCGCTCGGTCGCGTCGCGGATGTACCGGACCAGGTCCTCGGCGATCTCGTCGGTCGTCTCCGCGACCGGCACCCCGAGCGCCGCCCCCGCCGCCATCACGGGCTGGACGTAGACCACGGCGAGCAGCGCGTGCTGCCGTCGGGCCAGGCCACCGGCATAGGCCGCGGCGCGCAGCGAGGAGTCGGAGCCGTCCACGCCGACGAGGATGACCTTGGGACCGTCCGTGCCCCGCTCGAAGCGATGCGAGCCCTGCTGTTCCGTCACGGCTGTGAGGCTATCGGAAACCGCAGGTCCCGCCCCCGCCGGGGAGCCGGGCGCGCCGCTCGACGGGCGGCCACGCGCCGCTCTTCCTACAGTCGACACCATGAGTGCCACCGTGGAGGCCCGCGCACCGAAGGACGCCACAGGTCCGATACGGCCGTCCCGGGGCGGGTTCCTCAGCAAGGTGCCCGAGGGCTTCGCGGCCTTCTTCGGCGCCCTCGGACTGCTCTGCGCCCTGCTGGCCTTCATCGAGCCGCTGCGGCGGCCGCTGCGCCCCGTCGTGCGCTTCCTCGACCTGCTGACCGTCCCGGTCAGTGCCAACCTCGCGTACGCCGTCTTCCTCTTCCTGCTCGCCGGCGCGACCGCCGCCCGCAAGAAGGTCGCCTGGTGGCTGGTCGTCGTCTACCTGGGTCTCCTCGTCCTCGGCGACATCCTCGGCGTCGCGCTCGGCCTGTACGCCGAGTCGATCCCGTCCCTCGTCGTCTGCCTGCTCGCGCTGGTGCTGCTGATCGTGGCCCGCGAGGAGTTCTACGCGGCCCACCGGCGCGGCGCCGTCTGGCAGGCCCTCACCGTGCTCCTCCTCGGGCTCGCCGTGGCCATCCTGGTCGGCTGGGGCCTGGTCGAGCTGTTCCCGGGCACACTGCCGCGCGGCCAGCGGCTGTTGTGGGCGGCCAACCGGGTCTGCGGCGGCATCGTCTCCGGACGCTCCTTCGACGGGCGCCCGCCGAAGGCCCTGTCCTTCGTCCTCGGCCTGTTCGGCGCCCTCGCCCTGCTCAACGCCGCCTCCACGCTCTTCCGCTCGCAGCGCATGGAAGCGGCCCTGCACGGCGACGAGGAGTCCCGCATCCGGGCGCTGCTCCAGGCGTACGGCGCCGACGACTCCCTCGGCTACTTCGCGACCCGCCGCGACAAGGCCGTCGTCTTCTCGCCCAGCGGCAAGGCCGCCGTCACCTACCGCGTCGAGGCGGGTGTCTGCCTCGCCAGCGGCGACCCCGTCGGCGACCGCGAGGCCTGGCCGCACGCCATCGGCGCCTGGCTCGACGCGGCCCGCCACTATGCCTGGGCGCCCGCCGTGATGGGTGCCTCGGAGGACGGCGCGAAGGCGTTCGTGCGCTCCGGCCTCGGCGCGCTCCAACTCGGCGACGAGGCGATCCTGTACGTCGCCGGCTTCGACCTGGACGGCCGCGACATGCGTGTCACCCGCCAGGCCGTCAACCGTGTGAAGCGCACCGGTGCCACCTGCCGGGTACGCCGCCACTCCACCCTCACCGACGAGGAGATGGAGGAGATCGTGGGCCGGGCCGACGCCTGGCGCGACACCGAGACCGAACGCGGCTTCTCGATGGCGCTCGACCGGCTCGGCGACCCCGAGGACGGGGACTGCCTCCTCGTCGAGGCGATGACCGCCGACGGCAAGCTCCTCGCGCTGCTCTCCTTCGTGCCCTGGGGCCGGGACGGCATCTCGCTCGACCTGATGCGCCGCGACCGCAGCGCCCCCAACGGGGTCATGGAGTTCATGGTCGCGGAGCTGTGCGCGGCCGCCGGGAAGTTCGGCGTACGGCGTATCTCCCTCAATTTCGCGGCCTTCCGCTCGGTCTTCGAGGAGGGCGCCCGCATCGGCGCGGGGCCGGTGCTCAGGCTCTGGCGCAGGCTGCTGCTGTTCTTCTCCCGGTGGTGGCAGCTGGAGGCCCTGTACCGGTCCAACGCCAAGTACCACCCCGAGTGGTACCCGCGCTTCATCTGTTACGGCGACACCGGCGCCCTCGCTCGCATCGGCCTGGCGTCCGGCATCGCCGAGGGCTTCGTCTCCGTGCCCTCGCTGCGCAAGCTCTGGGGCAAGGGGCACGCCAGGAGCGGACCCAGGCCCGCCGGCACCGAAGGCCTGCCGTCGCTGTCGGCCCTCGGGCTCGGCGGAGGGGACGAGGCCGGGGCCGGCGATACCACCACGGGCCTGCCCGAACAGGTCCGCATCCGGCACCGAAAACTCCACCGGCTGCGCGCCGACGGCACCGACCCCTACCCGGTGGGCATACCCCCGCGCACCCACGCCCTCGCCGAGGTCAGCGAGGGCGCCCAGGTGACCGTCGCCGGGCGCGTCATCCTCGTACGCGACTTCGGCGGCATCGTCTTCGTCGTGCTGCGCGACTGGTCCGGGGACCGCCAGCTCGCCCTCACCCGCCAGGACTCCGGACCCGCCCTCGACCGGTTCCGCAAGGACATCGACATCGGCGACCACATCACCGCCGACGGCCTCGCGGGCGTCAGCGACAAGGGCGAACTGACCGTCTTCGTCACGTCCTGGCAGCTCACCGGCAAATGCCTGCGCCCGCTGCCCGACAAGCGCCGGGGCCTCGCCGACCCCGAGGCGAAGGTGCGCCGCCGCTATCTCGACCTGGTCTCCAGCCCCGACGCCCGCCAGGTCGTCCGGGCCCGCTCCACGGCCGTACAGGCGCTGCGCCAGGGCCTGCTGGACCGCGGCTATCTGGAGGTCGAGACCCCGATGCTCCAGCAGATCCACGGCGGCGCCAACGCCCGGCCCTTCACCACCCACATCAACGCCTACGACCTGAACCTCTATCTGCGCATCGCACCCGAGCTCTACCTCAAGCGGCTGTGCGTCGGCGGCCTGGAGAAGGTCTTCGAGATGGGCCGCACCTTCCGCAACGAGGGCGTCTCCTACAAGCACAACCCCGAGTTCACGATGCTGGAGGCCTACCAGGCCTTCGCCGACTACGACGTGATGCTCGACCTCACCCGCGAACTCATCCAGGGCGCCGCGACCGCCGCCTTCGGCGCGCCCGTCGCACGCAAGGACGGCACCGAGTACGACATCTCCGGGCTCTGGCCCGTCAAGACGGTGTACGGCGCGATCTCCGAGGCCCTGGGGGAGGAGGCCGACGCCGATACGCCGCTGGAGACGCTGCTGCGGCTGTGCGACCGCGCGGGCGTGCCGTACACCGCCGACGACGGACGCGGCGATGTCGTACTGGAGATGTACGAACGACTGGTCGAGGAGAAGACCCAGCTGCCCACGTTCTACAAGGACTTCCCGACCGACGTCTCCCCGCTCACCCGGCAGCACCGCGTCGACCCGCGCCTCGCCGAGCGCTGGGACCTCGTCGCCTTCGGCACCGAACTGGGCACCGCCTACTCGGAGTTGACCGACCCCGTCGAGCAGCGCCGGCGGCTGACCGCGCAGTCGCTGCTGGCCGCCGGGGGAGACCCCGAGGCGATGGAGCTGGACGAGGACTTCCTCGACGCGCTGGAGTACGCGATGCCGCCCACCGGAGGGCTCGGTATCGGTGTCGACCGGCTGGTCATGTTCCTCACCGGGCTGACGATCCGTGAGACGTTGCCGTTCCCGCTGGTGCGCCGTCGCTGAAATGGGCCGGGCGGGTGTTTTCGTAGGTCCGCGCCGGTGTTGCTGAGCTGCGCCGCCCCTCTTCGGGGTGACTGATGAGTCATGAAAAAGGATCAGCTGCTCACCCGGCGCCGGGCGTTGATCGCCGGCGCCGCCGTCCTGGGAGCGGCCGGGGCGGCGGGCACGGCCCGCGTCCTGACCGCCGAACCGGCCGCGAAGCCGGTACGCAGTGCCCGTGCGGTATCGGGCCCACCGGCGCGCCGCGCCCTGAAGCCGTCCGCCTACCGTCTCCAGCCGATGGCCGGATACGGCCCGCCGCACAGCGCGCACCCGCGCACCGCCGTCCGGCACGAGCCGATCCTGAGCGTGTCCGGCCGAGGCCGCCGCATGGTGCTGACCTTCGACGACGGCCCCGACCCGCGCTACACCCCGGACATCCTGCGCACCCTGCGCGAGTACGACGTGCGCGCGATGTTCTTCGTGTGCGGGGAGATGGCCGTCGACAACAAGGACCTGCTGAGCGAGATGGCCGACGACGGCCACATCGTCGGCAACCACACCTGGACCCACCCGCTGCTGACCAGGCTCTCCCGCTCGGCGATCCACTCCGAGATCGAGCGCACCTGCGAGGTCATCGACGACGCCTACGGCGAGCCGCCCGTCTGGTTCCGCGCGCCGTACGGGGCCTGGAACCGGGCGACCTTCCAGATCGGCGCCGAACTGGGCATGGAGCCGATGGCCTGGACTGTCGACAGCCTCGACTGGGAGACCCCGGGCACCGGCACCATCATCAACCGGGTCGAGGGCGGCGCCGCCCCGGGCGTCGTCGTCCTCTCGCACGACGCGGGCGGCGACCGCTCGCAGACCGTACGGGCCCTGCGCCACTATCTGCCGCGGCTGCTGGATTCCGGCTATCACCTCACCGTGCCGCGACGGCAATTCGTATAGCGACGGCCGACGGGCCGACGGTCCCACACGTCGGCCGGTCGGCAGGACAGGGAAAAGGCCCGCCGACGGGCTTTCGCCCGCCCGGTCGGGGAACGCTCAGCGAACCTCGACCAGGCGGGCGAACACGACGACGTTTCCGTCGTAGCCGTGCTGCTTGGAGAAACCGCCCCCGCAGGTGATGACCCGCAATTCGGGAGCTCCCTTGCTGCTGTACACGCGGTCTCCGGGGAAACCGCTCTTCGCGAAGACCTCGATGCCGTAGATCTCGAACACCGCGGTCTTCCCGTCCTTGCGCGGGACCTCGATCCGGTTCCCCTTCTTGAGCGCCCCGAGCCCGTAGAAGACGGCGGGGCCCTGCATGTTGTCGACATGGCCCACGATCACGGCCGTGCCCTTTTCGCCCGGCGAGACCGCGCCGGTGAACCAGCCCGCGAGATTCGGGTTGTCCGGCGGCGGCGCCCCGACCCATCCGTCGACGTCCAGGCCCACCGGCATGACCGGGGCGTCGACCCGGATCGCCGGGATCCTGATCCGGTCCGCCACGGAGTACGGCAGCGGGGCCGGCACGCTCGAGAAGGTGCCACCGGGGGTGAGGCTGTCCGCTGCCGCAGCCGAAGCGGGCTGCGGAGGGCCCACGTCGAACTCACCGGAACCATTCCGGATGAGTGCGAGGCCGGTCAGCAGGACAAGCGCTATCACGCCCCACGGGGCGCGCTTCCGCTGCCGCTCCTCCTCTTCGGCCAGCTCGGACGCAGACATTCGCAATCCCCTCTCGACGCGGCCGTCGCCGCGTCCGTCGCGCATATGAGAACGCTAAGTGCAGCACGTCCGGCGGGCGACGGGGCGCGGGCGAACGGGTGGCGGAGTACATCCGTCGTGAGCCATCCGAGTTGCCACGGGCAGGAATTTTCTGACGGTCCGTGACCTGCGGCAATATCCGATTGTGTGGAATTCTCTCGGCGTGTCCTCTCACCAGGACGGACCATTCTCGAAATGCGGCCCTGTGCACGGCATCTGAGGGTCTGTCTGGGAGGCGTTTTCTCGCCGATCGACCGGGGACGGTTCCCGGGGCGTCTTCCGCGGAGGATCACATGCGAAACTCACGTGCCCTGGCGGCCGCGGCCACAGCGGTCGCCGTCCTCGGGCTCGCCGCCCCCGCGGCCGTCGCGGACGGTATGGGCGGGGCGGGCAGTCAGAGCGACAACAATGCGGGTGACTTCGGGAACGAGGGCGTGTTCGGCAACAACAACGGGGGCCGGCCGGGCAACAACAACGGGGGTGGGTTCGGCAACAACGACGGGGGGCGGCCGGGCAACAACAACGGGGGGTTCGGCAACGACAACGGATTTGGCAACAACAACGGATTTGGCAACAACAACGGATTTGGCAATAACAACGGTGGGTTCGGCAACAACGACGGGGGCCGACCGGGCAACAACAACGGGAACGGGCTCGGCGGCAACTTCGGGAACGGGCTCGGCGGCAACTTCGGGGGCATTTCGAGGAACATCGTCGCCACGCCCAGCGTCATCGCCGCCGGCGGCCAGCTGACGGTGACGGTCGACGGGTGCCGGAACGGCGGCACCATGACCTCGCCCGCGTTCCGGCGCGCGACCCTCTCGCGGATCCCGGCCAACGGCGACAGGGCGAGCGGAACGGCGACCGTGAACCGTGACGCGCGCCCCGGCTCGTACGACATCACGGTCAACTGTGTGGGTGCGGGCGCGCTGACCCGTCCGTCCGCCTTCACGGTGATCGGCGGTGTCCGCGGTGGTCTCGGCGGCAGCAGCTCGACCGGCGCCACGCCCACCGACATGGCCATCGGTGGCGGTCTGCTGGCCGCGGCCGTCGTCGGCGGCGGAGTGTTCTGGTTGCGCCGCAGGTCCGAGAAGAGGATCTGACCGGCATCGCCCCGAAAGGCCGGTCCTCCCCCTTCGGGACCGGAACCCCCCTTCGGCAGCCGCACGAGACAGCCCTTCGCCCCGGACCCCCTCGGAAGGGTCCGGGGCGAAGGGCTGTCTCGCCGCGTCAGGAGTCGTCGGACGCGCCGCGGCGGCGCGACATGTACCACGCCACACCGACGGAGCCGCCGACGAGCGCGGCTCCCAGGCCGATCTCCTTCACGTCGAAGCCGCCGACACTGCCGCCGACCCCGGCCCTGACACCCTGTTGCGCGGGGACCTGGACGGGCGTCAGGTCGTCGGAACGGCCGGTGCCGATGCCGTCGGAACGGCCGGTGCCGATGGTGATGTCCGTGTGGCCGCTCACGCCGTCGCACACGAACGTCACTTCGTACACAGCCCCCTGTCTGGCGTCCCGGTCGATTGTGGCCGTGGCCGAGGACCGGCCCGAGGGGATGGAGACGGTGTCGAAGACACCCGAGGAGATCCTGACGGTCCCGTTGCAGCCCCCGTCCCTCTTCAGCAGCAGCGAGAGCAGGCCGCCCGCGGCGATGGTCGACGGCTGGACGCTGTAGCCGAACGGGGTGATGTTGTGGTCGTCCCCGTCACCTGCGAAGGCGCTGGGTGCGGTGAAGGTCAGGGCGGTCAGGCCCAGCAGTGCGGCCGAAGCGACGCGTATCGCGCGCATGGTGAGCCTCCAGGTCCCCGAGGAGCCGTGCCGCGGACCTATTCCGCTTGCGCCAGAAATGCACCTCGATGATCGGAACGCTAGGAAAGGGTGCGCGGGCGCGCGATCGCAGTCGCGCGAATGGGGCAACCGTGTGGGCCGCACAGGGGACGGTGTGCGTGCAGTCGGGGGACGGACGCGGCGTGGCGCCCGCCCCCTCGACGCCGAGCGCCTACTGAAGGTCCGTCACCCGGGAAGGTGCGGGAACAGCGCGGTGAACGGTTCCGCCGAAGCGGTGATCCCCCGGCTGTACGGCGCGTCGAAGTCCCAGATCAGGAAGAGCAGGAAGGCGATCAGGGCGGAGAACAGCCCGGCGAGGATCAGCTCGCGGGTGGTCCGCCGGATCTGCAGGGCGAAGATCATGCCGACGGTGACCACGGCGCCGGAGATCAGGCCGAACCACACCACGCCCGGCATGGTCGCCCCCGTCGAGTCGGCACGGGAGTTGCGCGCGGCGTCCGCCGCCGTGACCTGGTCGACGAGCGGCTGGTACGCCTGGGCCTCGAAGTCCGTCTTCGGCTCGTAGTCGGTGACGTCCTGACGGATACGGTCGAAGAGCCGGCCGCCCTGGGCCGTCACATGACCCTCGTCCGCCATGGTCTTCCACTCGGTGTGGACCACGTGGCTGACATACGTGTTGACGTCGGCGCGGATGCGGTCGCGCACGTCGGGCGGGTAGACGCGGACCCGCTCCGAGATCTCGTGCAGGGCCTGGGCCTCCGTCTGCACATGGTCCTGGGCGACGCCGCGTCCCTCCCAGACACCGGCGATGGCCAGGCCGAGGACGATGGCGTACACCACGCCGATCATCATGCTCATGTACTCGATCACGTCCGGGGTCTCGGACGGATCCTCGTCCACCGGGGCCGCCCGATGGCGTACGAGGGTCACGATGAGGACGACGACGCACGCGGCCGCCATCGCGAGGACGAGAACAAGCCATTCCGACAAGGATGCCTCCAGGGTCAGCGCGGGCGCAGCGCCGCTACGGCGAGCACCGCGGGCGCGGTGATGAGCAGGGTGAGCGAGACCAGCGACGGGCCGCTGCGGGGCGGGTGCTTGCGCGGCGGGATGCGGTACGCCGGATAACTCACCGGGGACGGCGACGGCTTGGGGCGCGCGCTCGGTGTGGGCGTGGGCGTGGGCTTCGGCGGCGGGGTGGGCCGCTGTGCCACGGGCCGTGGTGTCGGCGTCGGGGGAGGCGGCGGTGGGGGTGGGGGAGGCGGTGGCTGGGGTCTCGGCGAATGGGTGGGCGTGGGTGTGGGCGTGGGTTTCGGTTTGGGCGTCGGGGTGGGTGTGGGCGTCGGTGTAGGGGTCGGAGTGGGCGTCGGTGTCGGGCAGGGTGGTGTCGGGGTGGGGGCGGGGGTGGGGGTCGGGCACCAGGTGGTGTTCCCGGCGACCGCCACCGCGCCGCTCCCCGCGACGGCCACCGCCGTCGTCCCTTCGCCGTCCGGGCCCGTGGAGGCGTACGCGCAGGAGTCGGCCGCGGCCGTTCCGCTCGGCGCGCCGCTGAGAAACCAGGTGAGCGTCAGCAGCGCCAACACCCGTATGACGAGGGCGGATCGATTCCGCGTGGGTCCATGCACGACGGAGATCATGGGGCGCGCAGCGCCCGCGCACGCCGGAGTGCCGGGGGATTGCCCCCGAAGGGAGGACGTGCACCCCCCGGTGGTTTGACGAACCGGGCGGGAAACGCCGATGCGTGCGCACATGCGTGCGAACCTCGCGGTTCGCGTCACAGGTTCCGGAAAGAAATTTGTGAGCCGGTTGAACACTCCCGCCACTCCCGCCCGTACCTAGGACCATGCGCGGCGCAGCAGGGCGCTGCAACACTTATGCGAACAGCGGGAGTTACCAATGAAGACCTCCTGGCGGAGCGCCTCACTCGTAGCGACAGCTGCGGCCGTGCTGGCGCTCACGACGGCGTGCGGTCAGGAACAGGGCACCCAGTCGACGGGGAGCCAGAACGTGGGTGCGACCGCCGCCGCCGGTGATTACGGGACGAGTACGACCGCAGGCAATGGCTACGGCGCCGATTCCAAGGACCAGCAGAGCGCCGCGGCCCAGGCGGAAGCCGCGGGTCAGCTCACCGTTGCGGAAAGCGCGCAGCTCGGCAAGGTGCTGACCGACAGTGCCGGCTTCACCCTCTACCGCTTCGACAAGGACACGGCCGAACCGCCCAAGTCGAGCTGTGACGGCGACTGCGCGAAGGCCTGGCCGCCCGTGCCCGCCGAGGGTGCCGAGGCTGCCACCGGCGTGGACAAGACGCTTCTTGGCGAGGTCACCCGGTCGGACGGCACGAAGCAGCTGACCATTGCCGGCTGGCCGATGTACCGGTACGCGAAGGACACCAAGGCCGGGGACACCAACGGCCAGGGTGTGGGCGGCACTTGGTTCGCGTCGGCCCCCAACGGCAAGAAGGCGACGCTGGCCGACCTGCCCGGCTTGTCGGTCCGCAACGACCCGAAGCTCGGTGACATCGTCGTCGACAAGAACGGCATGACCGTCTACCGCTTCATGAAGGACCAGGCCTGGCCGGTCTCGAAGTCGGCCTGCACCGGTGCCTGCCTGGAGAAGTGGCCCGCGGTCGCGCCGGTCTCCGCGAACGACACCAAGGGCGTCAAGAAGAAGGGCCTCATGGGCTTCACCCGCCCGGACGGCGTCAAGCAGATGACGGTCAACTGCTGGCCCATTTACACCTTCTCCGGTGACACGGCTCCCGGGGACACCAACGGTCAGGGCGTCGGCGGCACGTGGTACGCCGTCTCGCCCGAAGGAAAGCCGGTCGGCGCGTCGGAGTAGCGGATCACCTCCCCAGGGTAGATCGCCTCACCCGGAAGACAACGGAACGCGGAAGGGAGTGGAACAGACAGGCAAGTGTGCCGGACGAACACAGCAACGCGCGCGACCCAAGGTCCGCCCCCTCCGCACCGCACGGAGGGGGCGGGCCGCTTGGCGTGTCCGGGCGGGAAACTTCCCGCGGCTTTTTGGAATGCTTCGGAGCGATTTCGCAGGGGTGGTGAGAGGCGTGTTCGGGCGGCGCTCGCGGGGCGCCAATTCGGCACTTGCCGGAGGCAGTGACCGGGAACGGACGGTCAATTTCCGTTTTGGCTCGCTCCTTTGGCGGGCGATCAGTAGCCTCAGCTCGAACACCGGATCGCCTACACCGTCGACTACGCCTTGGAGAGATAGATGGAGCGTCCCGCCTGGGCCCCCCGGAGCATTGACATCTCGGTGCCGAGCGTGTCCCGTATCTATGACTACTACCTGGGCGGTTCGCACAACTTCGAGGTCGACCGGGAAGCGGCACGCAAGGCGATGGAGTTCATGCCGGGACTTCCCAAGATCATGCAGGCGAACCGTGCGTTCATGCGCCGCGCCGTGCGCTTCGCGGCCGACGAGGGCATCGACCAGTTCCTGGACATCGGTTCGGGCATTCCGACCTTCGGCAACGTCCACGAGATCGCCCAGGCGGCCAGGCCCGGCGCGCACGTCGTGTACGTCGACCACGACCCGGTGGCCGTCGCGCACAGCCAGTCCGTACTGAAGGGCAACGAGGACGCGGACGTCGTCGCCGCCGATCTGCTCAAGCCCCAGGAGATCCTGGCGAGCCCTCAGTTGCAGCGCCTGATCGACCTGAACCGGCCGGTCGCCCTCCTTCTCGTTGCCATACTTCACTTCGTGGAAGACGCGGACGACCCGTACAGTGCGGTGGCCGAACTGCGCGACGCGCTCGCGCCGGGCAGCCTGCTCATTGTCACGCATGCCTCGTACGAGGGAATTCCGCTCCCCCCGGAGCGGGCCGAGGGCACGGTCGACGTCTACAAGAGCATCCGCAATCCACTGATCATGCGCACGCGCGACGAGATCGCGCGGTTCTTCGAGGGGTACGACATGGTGGAACCCGGACTGGTGCCGATGCCGAACTGGCGGCCCGACACGGCACCCGAGGACGAGGATCCTTATTCCTTCTCCGGGTTCGCCGGCGTGGGGCGCACGGCGTGACCGCCGAGCCGGACGGACCGGAGGGCAGACTGCGCCGGTTCGCGACGATCTGGAGCCGGGCGGTCTTCCCGGTCACCTCGACGTCGCTGACCCGGCCGGAGTTCGAGCAGCAACTGGTGCCGCTCGCCCGGCGGTTGAGCGACGCGCTGCGGGCCAGGGCCTTCGACGCGGTCGAGGGCCAGGCGGTCGGCGCCGCGCTCATCGCCGCGCACTGCACCGACCCGGAGGCGCTCAGCCGCACCCTCGACTGCGTGGACGCCTACCTGGTGCTCTACTGCGGCGAGGACGGACCCCAGGACGCGCTGCGGACCCGGTCGGCGCGGCTGCAGCACGCCATGGCCGCCGGGTTCGCGCAGGCGCTGCGCGAGCGGACGCTGACCGAGCAAGAGGCCATCGCCCAGGCGACGTTGAACGCGCGCAGCGCGGTCGCCGAGGCGCTGCACGCCAGCGAGGCCCGCTTCCGCGCGGTCTTCGAGGGCGCGGCCATAGGAATCGGCATCGCCGACCTCGAAGGCAACATACTGCAGGTCAACGGAGCACTGCTGCGAATGTTCGGCGGCTCCGAGCAGGGGGTGCGCGGACGCAAGGTCCCCGAGTGGACGCACCCCGAGGACGCTCCCCAAGTCTGGCGACTGTACGAGGAGTTGGTACGCGGCGAGCGCGAGCACTACCACGTCGAAAAGGCCTTCTACCGTCCCGACGGCACGGCCCTGTGGACCAACCTGACGGTTTCTCTGCTGCGCGACGCGGACGGCGAACCCCAGTACCAGCTCGCGCTGATGGAGGACACCACCGAGCGGCGGCTGCTCAATCTGCGGCTGCGCTACGAGGCCACGCACGACGCGCTCACCGGACTGCCCAACCGCACCCTGTTCTTCGAGCGCCTGGAGAAGGCGCTGTCCGCGGGCGAGGGCCAGCGCTTCGGGCTGTGCTACCTCGACCTCGACGGCTTCAAGACCATCAACGACAGCCTCGGGCACGCGGCCGGCGACCGGCTGCTCGTCGAGGTCGCCGACCGGCTGCAGTCCTGCGCGACCGCCCCCGGCGAGATGGTCGCCCGGCTCGGCGGCGACGAGTTCGTGGCGCTGACCACCGGTCCCGACACCGAACGTGAGGTCGACGCGCTCGCCGACCGCATCATGAACGCGCTCGTCACCCCCGTCCGTATCGACGGCCGCGAACTGACCGTGCGCGGCAGCATCGGCATCGTCGAGGGACCGGCCGGTGAGCGCGGCCCCGCCGAGGTGCTGCGCAGCGCCGACATCACGATGTACCGGGCGAAGTCCGCGGGCGGCAACCGCTTCGAGCTCGCCGACCCCGAGGCCGACGCCCGCGCCATCACCCGGCACGGGCTCACCACCGCGCTGCCGGCGGCCCTGGACCGGGGCGAGTTCTTCATCGAGTACCAGCCGCTGGTGCACCTCGGCGACGGCAGTGTGCGCGGCGCGGAGGCACTGGTGCGCTGGCTGCACCCGCAGCACGGCGTCCTCGGCCCCGACCAGTTCATCCCGCTCGCCGAGCACACCGGCCTGATCGTGCCGCTCGGCCGCTGGGTCCTGGAGCAGTCGGTGCGCCAGGCCCGGGCGTGGCAGGAACGACACTCCGGCGCGGGCCCGCTGCGGATCAACGTCAATCTGTCGCCGTGCCAGCTGACCCATCCCGGCCTGGTCCAGGACACGGTCGACATCCTGGAGCGCGAAGGGCTCGACGCGGACGCGCTGTGCCTGGAGGTCACCGAGTCCGCGCTGATCGGCGCCGACGACGACCTGCTCAAGCCGCTGCGCCGGCTGGCCGAGATGGGCGTCGACATCGCCCTCGACGACTTCGGCACGGGCTACTCCAACCTCGCCAACCTGCGCCGCCTGCCGGTCAGCATCCTCAAGCTGGACCGGTCCTTCACCCAGAGCATGCAGCAGTTCCCCGCCGACCCGGTCGACCTGAAGATCGTCGAGGGCATCGTCTCCCTCGCCCACAGCCTCGACCTCGCGGTCACCGTCGAGGGCGTGGAAACGGGCGCCCAGGCCGAGCAGCTGCGGATACTGGGCTGCGACACCGCCCAGGGCTGGTACTACGCCCGGCCGGGACCGCCGGAGCGGCTGCACGAGCTGGCGCTGGTGGACGCGACGGGCTGAGACGTCGTACGCGGCGTGGTCTCCTCCAGAGGGAGCCACGCCGCAGCGCTCTCCGGGCACGTGGAAGCCGTCGGTGTCAGCCGGAGCGCAGGGGGGAGCAGAGGGCGGATGGCGGACGAAGGGCTCCGCCGGTACTCATCGGACACTCCTTCGGCGGCCTGATCGCCCAGAGGCTGCTGGGCGCGGGCCTGGACAGGGCCGCCGTGGCCATCGACCCGGCCCAGATCAAGAGCGTCGAAGCGCTGCCCCTGGCACAGCTGCGCGTGGGCTTTCCGGTCCTGGGCAATCCCGCCAACCGGCGGCCGGGCCGTCTCCCCGGCCGCCGCCCAGTTCCGCTACGGCTTCGGCAACGCGGACCGCGGCCCGCTGTTGATGATCTCCGGCCAGGCCGGCCACACCGTGCCGGACGTCCTGACGCGCTCGGCAAACAAGCTCTACGGCGACTCGTCCGCCGTCACCCGCCTCAAGCAGTTCCCTGACCGGGGGCACTCGCCGGTCGTCGACCACGGCCGGCAGACGGCGGCCGAGTAACGCTGCGGTGGCCGGCCCGCCAGGGCATCTGCGGCCGGGACACGTCGCGCGCCTCACGGAAAGGCGGCCGACGGCGTCGGACGATCCAAGGGCCACCCCTACCACCGGCCAACGGCCGGGCCGCCGGACCACCGGAACGCACACCACCAGGTGCCCCGAATCAGGCGCCGTAGCAATGGAGTTGAGGACAATGAGCACGGAACTGCAGGGTCGGACCGCCGTGGTGACCGGAGCCAGCAAGGGCATCGGACTGGCCGTCGTGGAGGCGCTGGCCAGGGCGGGGGCGACGGTCGTCGCAGGGTCCCGCACCATGTCGGCGGGGCTGGACGCACTGGTGGAGGAGGGCTCCGTCACCTGGGTGCCCGTCGATCTCGCCGAACCCGGTGCGGCGGAGCGGCTGGTCGAGGCCGCGGGAGGGCGCGTCGACGTCCTCGTCAACAACGTGGGCTCGGCCCCGGCTCGTACCGGCGGCTTCCTCACCGTGACCGACGAGGACTGGGCGCGCACCGTCGATCTGAACCTGCTCACGGCCGTACGGGTCACCCGGGCCGCCCTGCCGCTGATGCTGGAGGCCGGCCAGGGCTCCGTGGTGACCGTCGGCTCGGTCAACGCGACGCTGCCCGACCCCATGGTGATCGACTACAGCGCGGGCAAGGCCGCCCTGGTCGCCTTCTCCAAGGCGCTGTCGAAGGAGGTCGGGCCCCGGGGCATCCGGGTCAACACCGTGAGCCCCGGCCCGGTGGAGACGGAGCTGTGGCTCGGTGGGGGCGGAGTGGCCGCCACCGTGTCGGCCGCCGCCGGTATCGCTCCCGAAGACGTGGTCGCGCAGGCGGCCGGGTCCACCGTGACCGGCCGCTTCTCCCAGCCCGCCGAGGTCGCCGAACTGGTCCTCTTCCTCGCCGGTGACCGCGCCCGGAACATCACCGGCAGTGACCTGATCATCGACGGCGGCTTCGTTCCGACCTGGTGACCCGCCCCCTGCCCCTGTTCCCCTCCGGGCCGAGCTGACGGTTCAACGCTCCAGCAGCATCCTCTGCAGCTCCCTCGCCGCGCGCGGGGGAGCCACATCGCTGCGGTGGGCCAGCGCGATCGTCCGGTGCAGTCCGGGCCGGGCCAGCGGTGTCACCCGTAGCCCCCGCCCGGACCGCGTCGCCACCATGCGCGGCACGACGGCCACGCCCAGCCCCGACCGGACGAAGCCGAGGACGGCGTCCATCTCGCCGCCCTCCACGGCGAAGTCGGGTTCGAAGCCCTCGGCGCGACAGGCGGCGACCGTCAGTTCGCGCAGGTCGTAGCCGTGCCGGAACATCACCAGACGCTCGCCCTCCAGATCGGCGACACGGACCGTGCGCCGGCCGCGGCCGGGCGCGGGGGCCTCCGGCGACGACACCACCACCAGGTCCTCGCGCAGCAGCTCCACCGTGGTCAGCGCGGGGGACGGCGTCGGGAGGGGGAGGACGACCAGGGCGAGGTCGAGGGCGCCGCGCGCGAGTTCCCGTACGAGATCGTGCGAACCGCCCTCCTCGATCAGCAGCCGGATGCCCGGATAGCGGTCGTGGAAGGCGCGCAGCACGTCCGGGAGCAGACCGGTGCACAGGCTCGGGGTCGCACCGAGGCGGATCCGGCCGCTGCGCAGCTGGGCCAGCTCCTGCACCTCGTGCCGGGCGGTGTCCGCGTCGGCGAGGATGCGCCGGGCCAGTGGCAGCAGCGCCTCGCCCGCGTCCGTGAGCGTGATGTTCCCGCGCGCCCGCAGGAACAGATCCGCCCCCAACTCCCGCTCCAGCGCCTTGATCTGCTGGGACAGGGACGGCTGTGCCACATGGACCAGATCGGCGGCCCGGGTGAAGTGCCGGGTCTCGGCGACGGCCACGAAGTATTGGAGCTGCGTGAACTGCACACAGCCACGATAGGGCATGCCTATGGAATCGAGCCGCACCATGTCTTGGACCGATCGGCCCCTCGGGCCCTAGCGTTCCGTGACATGGCTCTGGCAACGCGGACGGACCGACGGCCGTCCATGGCGCGCACCGTGTGGGACAGCTCCGTCGGCAAGAAGACCGTGATGGCCGTCAGCGGCCTGATCATGGTGCTGTACCTGGTCGCCCACATGATCGGGAACCTGAAGATCTACTTCGGGGCCGGCGAATTCAACCACTACGCGCACTGGCTGCGCACGGTCGGCGAGCCCTTCATGCACTACGAGTGGACGCTCTGGCTCGTCCGCGTGGTGCTGGTCGTCGCCGTCGTCGCGCACGCCGTCTCCGCGTACCAGCTCAGCCGCCGCGACATCAAGGCGCGCCCCAGCAAGTACGTGCACAAGAAGCCGAGGTCCAGCTACGCGACGCGCACCATGCGCTGGGGCGGGACCATCCTCGGCCTGTTCATCGTCTGGCACATCCTCGACCTGACGACCGGCACCGTGCACTCCGGCGGCTTCCAGGAGGGCCACCCGTACCAGAACGTGGTGGACACCTTCTCCACCTGGTACGGCAACGTCATCTACATCGTCGCGATGCTCGCGCTCGGCCTGCACATCCGGCACGGCTTCTGGAGCGCGGCCCAGACCCTCGGCGTCGGCAGCCGCACCCGCGACCGCGCCTTCAAAACCGTCGCCAACGTCCTCGCGCTGGTGCTCACGGCGGGTTTCATCTCCGTACCCGTCGGTGTCATGACCGGAGTGGTGAGCTGACATGACCACATACGCCGATTACCCGACCGGTGAGCCGGTCGTCGACAGCAAGGCCCCGCAGGGCCCGGTCAAGGAGCGCTGGGACACCCGGCGCTTCGAGGCCAAGCTGGTCAACCCGGCCAACCGCCGCAAGCACACGGTGATCGTCGTCGGCACCGGCCTCGCGGGCGGCTCGGCCGGCGCCACACTCGCCGAACAGGGCTACCACGTCGTCCAGTTCTGCTACCAGGACTCGCCGCGCCGCGCCCACTCGATCGCCGCCCAGGGCGGCATCAACGCGGCGAAGAACTACCGGAACGACGGGGACTCCATCCACCGGTTGTTCTACGACACCGTCAAGGGCGGTGACTTCAGGGCGCGCGAGTCCAACGTCCACCGCCTGGCGCAGATCTCGGTGGAGATCATCGACCAGTGCGTCGCACAGGGCGTGCCCTTCGCCCGCGAGTACGGCGGCCTCCTCGACACCCGTTCCTTCGGCGGCGTCCAGGTGTCCCGCACCTTCTACGCCCGGGGGCAGACGGGCCAGCAGCTGCTGCTCGGCGCGTACCAGGCGCTGTCCCGGCAGATCGCCGCCGGCAATATCGAGATGCACCCCCGGACCGAGATGCTCGACCTGATCGTGGTCGACGGACGGGCGCGCGGGATCGTGGCCCGCGACCTGATCACCGGGAAGATCGACACGTACTACGCGGACGCGGTGGTCCTCGCGAGCGGCGGATACGGCAACGTCTTCTACCTCTCGACGAACGCCATGAACTCCAACGCCACCGCCATCTGGCGGGCCCACCGGCGCGGCGCCTACTTCGCCAACCCCTGCTTCACCCAGATCCACCCCACCTGCATCCCGCGCACCGGCGACCACCAGTCCAAGCTCACGCTGATGAGCGAGTCACTGCGCAACGACGGCCGCATCTGGGTGCCGAAGGCCAAGGGCGACACCCGCCCGCCCAACGAGATCCCCGAGGACGAGCGCGACTACTACCTGGAGCGCATCTACCCGTCCTTCGGCAACCTCGTGCCCCGCGACATCGCGTCGAGGGCCGCGAAGAACGTCTGCGACGAGGGTCGCGGCGTCGGCCCCGGCGGCCAGGGCGTCTACCTGGACTTCGCCGACGCCATCCAGCGCATGGGCAGGGCGAAGGTCGAGGAGAAGTACGGCAACCTCTTCGACATGTACGCCCGGATCACCGCCGAGGACCCGTACAGCGTGCCGATGCGGATCTACCCCGCCGTGCACTACACGATGGGCGGACTGTGGGTGGACTACGACCTCCAGACCACCATCCCCGGCCTGTTCGCGATCGGCGAGGCCAACTTCTCGGACCACGGCGCGAACCGGCTCGGCGCATCGGCCCTGATGCAGGGGCTCGCCGACGGCTACTTCGTCCTGCCGTCGACGATCAACGACTACCTCGCCCGCCATCCGCACCACGAACAGGTCACCGACGAACACCCCGCCGTACAGGAGGTGCTGGCCGACACCGAGGACCGGCTGCGGCTGCTCCTCGCCGTCGACGGCGACCGCACACCCGACTCCTTCCACCGCGAAGTCGGCGAACTCATGTGGGAGTTCTGCGGCATGGCCCGTACCGAGACCGGGCTGCGCAAGGCACTTGAGCGCATCCCGCAGATCCGCGAGGAGTTCTGGCGGCGCATCAAGGTGCCCGGCACCGGCGAGGAGTTCAACCAGTCGCTGGAGAAGGCCAACCGCGTCGTCGACTACCTGGAGCTCGCCGAACTCATGTGCCTCGACGCACTGCACCGCTCCGAGTCCTGCGGCGGCCACTTCCGCGAGGAGTCGCAGACCCCGGACGGCGAGGCCGCCCGCAGGGACGAGGAGTTCTCGTACGCGGCCGCCTGGGAGTTCACCGCCACCGGCGACGCGCCCGTCCTGCACAAGGAAGACCTGGTCTTCGAGTACGTCCACCCCACCCAGCGGAGCTACGCATGAAGCTCACCCTGCGCGTCTGGCGGCAGAAGAACGCCGACGCCGACGGAGCGATGTCCACGTACGAGGTCGACGACATCTCGGCCGACATGTCCTTCCTGGAGATGCTCGACACCCTCAACGAGGAGCTCATCCTCAGCGGCGACGACCCCGTCGCCTTCGACCACGACTGCCGCGAGGGCATCTGCGGCGCCTGCTCGCTCGTCATCAACGGTGACGCACACGGACCCGAGCGCACCACCACCTGCCAGCTGCACATGCGGTCCTTCCAGGACGGCGACACGATCGACATCGAGCCGTGGCGCGCCTCGGCCTTCCCGGTCGTCAAGGACCTGGTGGTGGACCGGTCGGCCTTCGACCGGATCATCCAGGCCGGCGGCTACATCACCGCCCCGACCGGCGCCGCGCCCGAGGCACACGCGACGCCCGTACCCAAGCCGGACGCCGACTTCGCCTTCGAGCACGCCGAGTGCATCGGCTGCGGCGCCTGCGTCGCGGCCTGCCCGAACGGCGCGGCGATGCTGTTCACCTCGGCGAAGGTCAACCACCTGAACGTCCTGCCGCAGGGCGCGCCCGAGCGCGAGACCCGCGTGCTCGACATGGTGACGCAGATGGACGACGAGGGCTTCGGCGGCTGCACCCTCACCGGGGAGTGCGCGACCGCCTGCCCGAAGGGCATCCCGCTGGTCTCCATCACCAGCATGAACAAGGAGTGGCTGCGCGCGACCCGCAAGGCGGGCAAGCGTTAGCCGACAAGTCGTTCGCCGTATGGTGCGGACGGGCGGGACCGGGTGTGGTGCTCAAGCCCCGGTCCCGTCTCGCATTCCCGGGCACCCCTGGCATTCAACATCCTCACATCCGCCCTCCTGGCGCAGGTCACGCGCACGCCAACCGGCATCGGAAGAACAGGAGCGCGCAGACCGCACCGATCCGGTCTGCCGCCGATGAGCCGAAACCGGCCCGTGACCAGGAGAGTGCCATGACCGGCGTTTCCACCCTCGACAGCCCCCCGCAACCCGTCGCCCCGACCCGCTACACCGTCACCCTCGCCCGCGACGAGGCCGACGTCCGTGCCGCCCAGCGGCTGCGCCACGACGTCTTCGCCGGGGAGATGGGCGCCCTCCTGACCACCCCGGAGCCCGGCCACGACATCGACGCCTTCGACGCGTACTGCGATCACCTGCTGGTCCGCGACACGGTGACCGGCCAGGTGGTCGGCACCTACCGGCTGCTGCCGCCCGAGCGTGCCGCGATCGCCGGACGCCTGTACTCGGAGAGCGAGTTCGACCTCGGCCCGCTGGCCGCCATCCGCTCCGGGCTCGTCGAGGTCGGCCGCTCCTGCGTCCACCCCGACCACCGCGACGGCACGGTCATCGGGCTGATCTGGGCCGGCATAGCCCGCTACATGGTCGAGGGCGGCCACGAGTGGCTCGCCGGCTGCTGCTCCATCCCGCTCGCCGACGGCGGCGCGCTCGCCGCCGGCACCTGGGACCGGGTCCAGGACAAGCACCTGGCGCCCGAGGAGTACCGGGTACGTCCGCTGCTGCCCTGGAGCGCGGAAGGCGTAGCCCGGCCGCCCGCCCGCACGCCTTTGTCCCCGCCCGCCCGCACACCTTTGTCCCCGCCCGCCCGCACCGAGTTGCCCCCGCTCCTGCGCGGCTATCTCCGGCTCGGCGCGTGGGTCTGCGCCGAACCCGCGCACGACCCGGACTTCGGGGTCGCCGACCTGTACGTGCTGCTGTCGATGCGCCGGGTCAACCCGCGCTATCTGCGGCACTTCCTCTCACTCGTCCCCGCCTGATGAGCGCGTCCCGCCTCGCGGTCATCCGCCGCCCACGCCTCGGCGGGGGGCCGGGCGTCGCGGTGCTTCCCGGTCCCGTGCCCACGGTGCCGCGGCTCGTCGCGCCCGGCCCCGCCCCGCGGACCAGTGCCTGGCTGCCCACCGCACCCTGCTCCCCGCACGGCTGCGTGGAGTCCACGACCTCCTGGGCGGCGGTGCCGCGCGCCGTTCTGCGGCTCGCCGCGGTGCTGCTGGTGGTCCTCGTCGGCGTCCTCCTGACCCCGTTCGCGGCACGTATGCGGGCGGTGCCGCGCGACCGGTGGATCCGCCGCTGGTGCCTCGCCGTCGTGCGCGCCGCCGGTGTGCGGACACGGATCACCGGAGCCGCCGGGCCCACCGGTGGACTGCTGATCGTCGCCAACCACATCTCGTGGCTGGACATCCCGCTCCTCGCCGCCGTCCGCCCGGCGCGGATGCTCGCCAAGACCGAGGTCCGCGGCTGGCCCGTGGCGGGCGCGCTGGCGGCCCGCGGCGGCACCCTGTTCATCGAACGCGACCGGCTGCGCGCCCTGCCCGCCACCGTGGACCGGATCGCCCGGGCCCTGCGCGGCGGGGCGGCCGTGGTCGCCTTCCCCGAGGGCAGCACGTGGTGCGGCCGGGCCCAGGGACACTTCCGCCGGGCCGTCTTCCAGGCCGCGCTCGACGCCGGCGTGCCCGTCCAGCCGGTGCGCCTCCGCTACCGGCTCACCGGGGGAGCGGCCAGCACCGCGCCCGCCTTCGTCGGCGACGACTCGCTCCTCGCGTCGTTGTGGCGGGTGGCGTCGGCGCGGGGGCTGGTGGCCGAGGTGGAGCTGCGGCCCGTGCTCGCGGCCGGCGCCCACACCGACCGACGTGCCCTCGCGGACGCGGCGCAAGGGGGCTTGCGACGAGCCTGTCCACCGGCCGACGCACACCCCTGACGGCCGTGCCCATGGGCTCGGGGGCCTGCCGGCTACCGGCCCTGTCCGAGGGCACGGGCGAGGTAGGGCGCCGTCCGGCTCCCGGCCGCCCCCGCCACCTCCGCCGGCGGCCCCGCCGCCACGATCCGCCCGCCCGCGTCGCCGCCGCCGGGGCCCAGGTCGATCACCCAGTCGGCGCCCGCGACCACCGTCATGTCGTGCTCGACGACCACGACCGTGTGGCCCGCGTCGACCAGGCCGTGCAACTGGCGCATCAGCACTTCGACATCGGCCGGGTGCAGTCCCGTCGTCGGCTCGTCGAGGAGATAGAAGGTGTGGCCGCGCCGCACCCGCTGCAACTCGCTGGCCAGCTTGATGCGCTGGGCCTCACCGCCGGACAACTCGGTTGCGGGCTGGCCGAGTCGCAGATAGCCGAGGCCCACGTCGAGGAGCGTGGTGAGGCTGCGCGCGACGGCCGGGGTGTCCGCGAAGAAGTCGGCCGCGGCCTCCACCGTCAGGTCCAGGACCTGTGCGATGTTCCGTTCCCGGTACGTCACTTCGAGCGTCTCGGGGTGGTAGCGCGCCCCACCGCAGTCCGGGCACGGCGTATAGGTGCTGGGCAGGAACAGCAGCTCCACGCTGACGAAACCCTCGCCCTGACAGGTCTCGCACCGTCCGCCCGCGACGTTGAAGGAGAAGCGCCCCACGCCGTAGTCACGCCTCTTCGCCTCCTGAGTCGCGGCGAAGACCTTGCGTACGACGTCGAAGAGTCCGGTGTAGGTCGCCAGATTGGAGCGCGGGGTACGGCCGATGGGCTTCTGGTCGACGGAGACGAGCCGCCCGACACCGGAGAGCTCCTCCGTGATCTCGCCGATCAGCGTGGACTTGCCGGAGCCGGAGACGCCGGTGACCGCGGTGAACACGCCGAGCGGGAACTCGGCGGTGACCCCGCGCAGGTTGTGCCGGGTGACCGGCCCGACCTTCAACTGGCCGCCGGGTGACCGGACGTCGCGTACCGGAGCGGGGGAGCGGTCGAAGAGGAAGCGTGCCGTCGCGGACTCCGCCACGCGCTCCAGCTCCGCGACCGGGCCGCTGTGCAGTACGCGCCCGCCGTGCTCGCCGGCGCGCGGACCGACGTCGACGAGCCAGTCGGCGCCCCGTACGACATCGAGGTGGTGCTCCACGACGAACACCGAGTTGCCCGCCGACTTCAGCCGCTCCAGGACGGTGAGCAGGGCCTCGGTGTCCGCCGGGTGCAGTCCCGCGGACGGCTCGTCGAGGACGTACACGACCCCGAAGAGACCGGAGCGCAACTGCGTTGCCAGACGCAGCCGTTGGAGTTCTCCCGCGGAGAGGGTGGGGGTTGCCCGGTCGAGGCTCAGATAGCAGAGGCCGAGCTCGGCGACGGGCGCGATACGGGATCTGAGGTCGGCGGTGAGGACCCGGGCGGCCTCGCCGGTTCCCCGCAGCGCACGAGCCAGCTCCGCCAACGGCAGCGCGGCCAGCTCGGCGATGTTCCGTCCGGCGAACGTCACCGCCAGCGCCTCGGGACGCAGCCGGCTGCCGCCGCACGCCGGACAGGGGGCGCTGCTGAGAAACCGCTCAGCCTTGGCCCTGAGCGTCGGGCTCTTCGTGTCGGAGAAGGTCTTCATGACATAGCGCCGGGCGCTCATGTACGTACCCTGGTACGGGCGTTGGATCCGCTCCGCGTCGCGCACCGGGTGCACGGTGACGACCGGCTGCTCGTCCGTGAAGAGGATCCACTCCCGTTCCTCGGCGGGCAGTTCCCGCCAGGGCCGGTCCACGTCGTGGCCGAGCGTGTCGAGGATGTCCCGCAGGTTCTTGCCCTGCCAGGCACCCGGCCACGCGGCGATCGCGCCCTCGCGGATCGACAGCGCCGGATCGGGTACGAGCAACTCCTCGGTCGTACGGTGCACTTGACCGAGACCGTGGCACTCGGGGCAGGCCCCGGCCGCCGTATTGGGTGAGAACGCGTCCGAATCGAGCCGCGTGGCGCCCTCCGGATAATCGCCCGCCCGCGAGAACAGCATGCGCAGCGAGTTGGAGAGATTGGTGACCGTCCCCACGGACGAGCGCGACGTCGGTGCCGACCGCCGCTGCTGCAAGGACACCGCGGGCGGCAGCCCCGTGATCTCCCCGACCTTCGGCGCCCCCACCTGGTGGATCAGCCGTCGCGCGTACGGGGCGACCGACTCGAAGTAGCGGCGCTGAGCCTCCGCGTAGATGGTCCCGAAGGCCAGCGAGGACTTGCCGGAGCCGGAGACGCCGGTGAAGACCGCGAGGACGTCACGCGGGATGTCCACGTCCACGCCCTGGAGGTTGTGCTCACGGGCACCCCGGACGCGGACGTACGGGTCGTGGGGGCTGTGCATGGGGTGGACTCCTGCGGCTTGGGGCAGGGCCCCACGATACAAGGCCACCGCATGCGTAAGAACAAGACCCTTGCTCTTACCAGTAATATGCAACAAGCTTGACCGGTCCTTACCGCCTGCCCCGAATGCGGAGCCACTTCATGCCCCGTCTGATCCCGGACGCCGGACCGCAACGCGTCATCGCCGCTTCGAACTTCGTCTACACCGTCGGCAGCGGCCTCTACCTGACCGCCGGGGTGCTGTACTTCACCCAGTCGGTGCACCTTCCGGCAGGCCAGGTGGGCCTCGGACTCGGCATCGCCGGTCTTGTCTCACTGGCTGTGGGCATCGCCGTCGGCCATCTCGCGGACACCCGCGGAGCGCGCGGCGTCTACGCGACCACCCTGGTGGTCCAGGCGCTGGCAACGGCCGGCTTCGTGCTGGTGGACAGCTTCTGGCCGTTCGTTCTCGCGGTCTGCGCGGCCACCGGGGCGAAGGCGGCCGGACTGGCCGCACGCGGTCCGATCATCAGGCGCTACGGAGGAGACCGGCCGCAGGAATTCCGCGCCTACCTCCGTTCCGTGACCAACATCGGCATATCCCTCGGTGCTCTGCTGGCAGGCTGGGCCGTCCAGGTGGGCACCCACACCGCCTACCAGCTACTTGTCATCGGCAACGCGATCGGCTTCGCGGCTTCCGCCGCCGTCCTGGTCCTCCTCCCGCCGGTCACCCCCGGTCCCACCGTCGGCGGCCCTCGGTGGATCGCCCTGCGGGACCGCCCCTACCTCCTGATCACCGCCCTCGACGGCATCATGGCCATCCAGTTCAAGGTGCTCACCGTGGCCGTTCCGCTGTGGCTGGTCGCGGCGACGACCGCCCCGCCCTGGCTCATCTCGGGCACCATGCTCATCAACACCGTCATCGTCATCGCGTTTCAGGTACGGGCCAGCCGCAGCATTGATTCCCCCCTGACCGGCGGAGCCGCCTACCGGCGGTCGGGCGTGGCCTTCCTCGTCTCCTGCTCACTGATCTCGCTGTCCGCGGGGGTACCGGCCTGGGCCGCCGCGACGCTGCTGATGACGGCGGTGGTGATCCACACGGTCGGCGAGCTGTGGCACTCCGCCGGAGGCTTCGAGGTGTCCTTCGCCCTCGCTCCGGAGCACGCCACCGGCCAGTACCTGGGTGTCTTCGGCCTGGGGGCCGGACTGGCCGAAGCCCTCGGGCCGGGCCTGCTCATCGCGCTCTGCATCACCTGGGGCCGCCCAGGATGGTACGTCGTCGGAGCGCTGTTCGCCCTGACGGGCCTGGCGGCGCCCTTCGCCGTCCGCTGGGCACAACGCCACCAGGGCGCTCACCCGACGCACATCGAATCCCCGCTGAAGGAACTGGCCGTCTGAACTCTCGCCCCGGGCACGCGCGTTACCGTGTGCGGGGCGTTGCCAGGCTCCGCGCCAACAGAACGGGGAAGCCGGTGGAACAGTGGCCCGAAGGCGCCGCCGCCGATCCGGAAGCGGCGCGGGAGCGCTACGACTCCGGGTCAGGCCTGGACCCCGAGAGCCCGGTCAGCCCAGCCACCCGGGCGAGTCTCCGGTAGGAGTCCAGAAGGGCGTCCCGGTCGTACGAACTGGTGGTGACCAGCACCTCCTGGGCGCCGGTCTCTTTTATCACCGTCTCCAGCTCGTGGGCGACCTGCTCCTCGGTGCCCGCGATATGGCCGGTGAGCCCGGACTCGTAGAAGCCGCGCTCCTTGGCGGTCATCGTGAGCGCCTCGACGCGCTCGGCGGGCGGCAGCGGCGGGAAGGCGCCGTGCGTGCGGGAGTACGCCATCGACCAGGCCTCCGGGAGCAGCAGACGGCGCGCCGCCTCCGGGCTGTCGGCGACCGCGATCGTGCCGGAGATGACGACGTACGGCTCCCGCGCCCAGACGGACGGGCGGAAGGCCGCGCGGTAGTGGTCGATGCCCCGCCGCATCTTCTCCCGGTTCCTGAGGTCCCCGATGACCATCGGCAGGCCCGCCCGCGCCGCGATCGTGGCGCCCTCGCCCATCGCGAGTACGAAGGGCGGCACGGTCAGGCCCTCCGCGGGGCGCGCGTGGACGCGGGTCGGGGAAGTCCCCCGGAACCACCCGAGGAGTTCGGCGAGCTGTGCCGCGAAGTCCTCGGCGACGTCCTTGTCCCGGCCGAGCGCCTTGCGCACGCCGTCCGTGAAGCCGACGGAACGGCCCAGACCCATGTCGATCCGCCCCGGGAACAGCGACTCCAGCACACCGAACTGCTCGGCCACGACGAGCGGTTGGTGGTTCGGCAGCATCACACCTCCGGTGCCGACCCGGATCGTCCGCGTGGCGGCGGCGACCGCGGCGGCCAGCACGGTGGGCGCGGAGCCGGCGACGCCGGGCACTCCATGGTGTTCCGAGACCCAGATCCGGTGGTAGCCGAGCTTCTCCAGGTCCTGAGCCAGCCGCACGGTGTCGCGCAGCGCCTCGGGTGCCTCGTGCCCCTCGCGGGTGCGCGAGCGGTCGAGTACGGAGAAGCGCACGGCTTCTCCGGGCGGGCCCGGCTCCGGCGAGGAGCCGGGATTCTGCTGACTCTGCATGACTGCTCCGGAGACTCGGTGGCTGTCGTCTCAGCTGTCGCTCTGCTGATTTCCCCTGCGGCTTCCATGATCCGCGATCCGCGCGGTGTCCGGGGCGGGCAAGGCCGTCATGGGACCCGGGCCGACCGGGCCCTCGCGGCGGACCGACCGCGGGGCGATGCTGAAGGGGGTGACGAAGGGAGCCCCATGTCCGAGCGCCCGGAGGAGGCGGCCGGGGAACGCCGACGCGGTCTCGTGCGGCGGCTGGCTCCCGGTCTCGCCGTACTGGCCGGCTACCGGCGCTCGTGGCTGCGCGGTGACCTGCTGGCCGGAGTGACCGTCGCGGCGTATCTCGTTCCGCAGGTGATGGCCTACGCGGGCCTCGCGGGACTGCCGCCGGTCGCCGGGCTGTGGGCGATCATCCCCGCCCTGCTGCTGTACACGGCGCTGGGCTCGTCGCGATTGCTGTCCGTCGGGCCCGAGTCCACCACCGCACTGATGACGGCCACCGTGGTGGGGCCGCTCGCCGCGGGCAATCCGGACAAGTACGCCGTGCTCGCCGCCAGCCTCGCTGTCGTGGTCGGATTGATGTGCCTGGTCGCGTGGGCGGCGCGGCTGGGCTTCCTCGCCGATCTCCTGTCGCGGCCGATCCTGGTCGGCTACATGACCGGCGTGGCGCTCATCATGATCGTCGACCAGCTGCCCAAACTGACCGGTGTCAGCACCTCGGGATCAGAGTTCTTTCCTCAACTGCTCTCCTTCGTAAGGAATCTGGGGGAAGCCCAGCTCGCCACAGTGATCTTCTCCGTGGCGGTCATCGCATTCCTCTTCGCGGTTCCGCGGTTCTTCCCCAATGCCCCGGGCCCGCTGCTGGCCGTGGTGCTCGGCACCGCGGTCGTCGCGGCCTTCGGACTGGAGGACCACGGCATCGCCGTCATCGGCGCGGTACCGTCCGGGCTGCCAAGACCTGGCCTGCCGGCATCGGGTGACCTGCCGCAACTGGTGCTGCCGGCGCTCGGGGTGCTCCTCGTCGGCTACACCGACGTCATTCTCACGGCGCGCGCCTTCGCGGTACGGGGCGATGAACTCGACCCCAACCAGGAGCTGTTGGCCCTGGGGGCCGCGAATCTGGGTGCGGGCGTACTGCACGGCCTTCCCGTGAGCAGCAGCGCCAGTCGCACCGCCCTCGCCCGCTCGGCCGGGGGCCGCACCCAGGTGTACTCGCTCGTCGCCTGCGCCGCGGTCCTCGCCGTACTGCTGTTCCTGAGTCCGCTCCTCGCGCACACCCCGGTGACCGTTCTGGGAGCCCTGGTCGTCTACGCCGCCGTCCGCATGATGGATCTGGCCGGGTTCCGGCGACTGGCCGCCTTCCGGCGCCGGGAGCTGCTGCTGGCCCTGGGCTGCATGGCCGGAGTGCTCGCCCTGGACATCCTGTACGGCGTGCTGGTGGCGGTCGGGCTCTCGGTCGCGGAGCTGCTCACCCGGGTGGCCCGCCCGCACGACGCGGTCGAGGGCCTGGTGCCGGGCCTGGCCGGCATGCACGACGTGGACGACTATCCGCAGGCCCGCACGGTCCCCGGCCTGCTCGTCTACCGCTACGACTCGCCCCTGTTCTTCGCCAACGCCGAGGACTTCAAACGGCGGGCCCTGGCGGCGGTCGACCACCACGAAGGTCCCGTCGAGTGGTTCGTCCTCAACACCGAGGCCATCGTCGAGGTGGACATCACCGCGCTCGACGCGGTCGAGGCCCTGCGCCAGGAATTCGAGCGGCGCCACATCGTCTTCGCGCTCGCCCGCGTCAAGCAGGACCTGCTCGACGACCTGGACGCCTTCGGGCTGACCCGGACCATCGGCGCCGACCGGATCTTCCCGACACTGCCCACGGCCGTGGCCGCCTACGTCGAGTGGCACCGAAGCGGAGGCCCTCACGAGCCGAGGCAGAAGTAACGGCAAGCCCAACAGGCCTTGCAGATAGGGCCGTTCAGCCCCACGGTCACGGCCCTTCGGCACCCGGCAGGGACGGTCCCGCGCCAGCAGAGTGGTCGTTGTCGGGCACCGGTCCGGCACTCTCCGATTCCCGAAGGGATCACCACCATGGCCGTGCACGAGCACCCTCACCGGAGCCCGGGGTTCCACCTGCCGTCGTTCCGCAGGAGCCGGACCGCGTCCACCTCTGAGTCCGCCGTGTCGGCGAGCACCGACACGCACACTCTGCGGACCTACTCCTTCGCCTCGCTCCGGCTTCTGACGGGGTTCGTCTTCCTGTGGGCGTTCCTCGACAAGACCTTCGGCTTCGGCTATGCCACTCCGTCGGGCAAGGGCTGGGCCGACGGTTCCTCGCCCACCGAGGGCTTCCTCGGTGGCGTGGCCGCAGGTCCGATGGAGTCCACCTTCCACTCCTGGGCGGGCGACACCTGGGCCGACTGGCTGTTCATGGCCGGCCTGCTCGGTATCGGGCTCGCTCTGATCGGCGGGATCGCCCTGCGTCTGGCCGCTGTCGCGGGCACGGCGTTGATGGCGCTGATGTGGATCGCCGAGTGGCCGCCCGCCAAGCACCTCTCCGACGGCTCGGCCAGCATGTCCACCAACCCGTTCGTGGACTACCACCTCATCTACGCCGTCGTCCTCATCGCCCTGGCGCTGGTCGCGGCAGGCGACACCCTGGGCGTCGGCAAGCTCTGGGCCAAGCTGCCCTTCGTCCGGAACCACGGCTGGCTGCGCTGACCGCCGGAGAGGAGGGCCGGCCTCGCACAGGGGGCCCGCCTTCCCGTCCGCCGGCGGCGGCTCCATTGGGCCGATCGGTCCCTTCCGGGGACCTGCGGCCCCTGCATCACGAACCCCCCGCTATACGACGCTTGAATCGGATCGCTCGATTCAGGAGGTGAAGACCATGCCCCGCACCGTCACCGTAGGGCTCGACGGCTCGCCCGAGGGCCGGGCCGCTGCCGAATGGGCGGCCCGTGAGGCGAAACTCCGCGGACTGCCGCTGAAGGTCGTCCACGTCTGGGAGCCGGTACCGGAGCCCATGGCTCAGGCCCCGCTCCTCGGAGCCGAGACGCAGCAGCACTGGAGTGAAGGGATTCCCCGCGAAGCGGCCACCGGAATCCGGATACGCCACCCAGAGGTCGAAGTAGTCATGGAGCAACATTCCGGACGGCCCGCAGAGGTGCTGCCCGGCGCCGCCAAGGATGCCGAGCTGCTGGTTCTCGGCTCCCGAGGAATGAGCGGAGTGGGCGGTTTCATGGTGGGCTCCGTCGGCCTGGCCGTGGTGGCACATGCCGAGTGTCCCGTCGTTCTCGTACGGGCCGGAGAACAGGCGGCCGACGAGCACACGATGGACCCGGCCGGCATCCCCTCCGCCTCGGCCCCCTTCCGGCCCGTCGTGCTGGGACTCGACGCCACGAACCCGGACGACGCCTTGATCGGCTTCGCCTTCGAGGCGGCTCTCCTGCGCGGAACCTCCCTGCGTGTCGTGCACGGCTGGAACGAGCCGCCCTACATCGCGTACGGCATGCCCCCCGACCTCGAAATGAACGCCCGCATCGCCGCGGAGGAAGCCGCCGCCGTGGCCGACGTGCTGCGCCCCTGGCGCCAGAAGTTCCCGGCCGTCGAAGTCGTCGAGGACTCCCTGTCCGGAAGGGCGGCCAACCACCTGGTGGATGCCTCCCGCGAGGCCTCCCTGGTCGTCGTGGGCCGCCGCGTCCGCCGCTCGCCGCTGGGCGGGCACATCGGGCCCGTCACCCACGCCGTACTGCACCATGCCACCGCCCCCGTCGCCGTCGTCCCGCACGACTGACTCACCCGAGGAGACACCCCCATGAAGGCAGCAGTCGTACGAGCCTTCGGTGAGCCCTTGGTCATCGAGGAGCGCCCCGACCCCGAGCCCGGACCGGGCCAGGTCCGCGTCCGGGTGGAGGCCTCCGGGCTGTGCCACACCGACATCCACGCCGCGCACGGCGACTGGCCGGTCAAACCGAACCCGCCGTTCGTGCCCGGCCACGAGGGCGTCGGCCTCGTCGAGGCCCTCGGCGACGGGGTCACGCACCTCGCCCTGGGGCAGCGGGTCGCGGTGCCCTGGCTGGGCAAGGCCTGCGGACGGTGCGAGCACTGCCTCTCCGGCTGGGAGACGCTCTGCGAGCAGCAGATCAACACCGGATACGGCTGCGACGGCGGCTACGCCGAGAAGATGCTGGCCTGGGCGGACTTCGCCCAGCCGGTGCCCGACGGGATCTCCCCGCTCGACGCCGCACCGCTCACCTGCGCCGGCGTCACGACGTACAAGGCGCTCAAGGTCGCCGACGTCAGGCCCACCCAGCTGGTCGCCATCTCAGGTGTGGGAGGGCTGGGCCATCTGGCGGTCCAGTACGCGAAGATCGCCGGGGCCGCCGTGGCCGCGATCGACGTCACCGACGAGAAGCTCGAGCTCGCCGCCGAACTCGGCGCCGACCTCGTGATCGACGCCCGCAAGGAGGATCCCGGCGAGGTGCTCAAGCGGTACGGCGGTGCCCATGCCGCCATCGCGCTCGCGGTGAACGAAGCGGCGTTCTCAGCGGTGTACACCGGGCTTCGGCGGGGCGGCAAGCTCGTGATGGTCGCCCTGCCGGCGCACGGCACGATCCCGGTCCCCATCTTCGACACCGTGCTGAACGGCACCTCCGTGATCGGCTCGATCGTCGGCACGCGGCAGGACCTCGCCGAGGTGTTCCACCTGCACGCGGCGGGCCGGACCAGGGTCATCCGGGAATCCCGGCCCCTGGACTCTGTCAACGAGTCGATGGACGAAGTGCTGCGCGGTCACGTCAAGGCACGGATCGTCTTCGACTTCGGCGAAGGACGGTGAAGAGCGTGGAGACGTGGGAGCCGCCCCTGGTCGTGGGCGTCGACGGATCCGGGTCGAGCCTGCGCGCCGTGGACTGGGCGACGGACGAGGCCGCGCTGCACGGTGTACCGCTGCGCCTGGTGTACGCCTCGCTGTGGGAGCGCTACGAGGGCGCCGTGCCCGCCGAGAGGCCGGGCAGTCGCCCGGAGCAGGTGATGGTCGACAACGTCGTCGAGGCCGCCGCGCAGCGCGCCCACCGTCGCCACTCCGACGTCAAGGTTTCCACCGAGGTGCTGCCCGACGACGCCGTGAGCGTGCTGCTGAAGGAGGGGCACAGCGCCTTTGCGCTGGTCCTCGGGTCCCGTGGGCGCAGCGGCATGGCCGAGCTGTTGCTCGGCTCGGTCGGTCTCGCCGTCGCGGCCCGCGCGGTCTGTCCGGTGGTCGTGCTCCGCGGCAGCCACGACAACCAGGCCAGGGCCGGGACACACCGGAGCGTCGTCCTCGGGGTCGGCGAGGAGTCACGCGCCTCGGCGGCCACGCGCTTCGCCTTCGAGGAGGCGGAGGTCCGCAACGCCGTCCTGCACGCCGTACGGGCGTGGCGCTGGCCCGCGCACGAGAGCACCGACCATCCTCTGCTCGCGGGAGAACCCGCCCGTTTGCACGAGGAGCAGGCGGTGAAGGTTCTGGACTCGGCGCTGAGCGAGGCAGCGGCGAACCATCCGTCCGTGGATCTACGCCGACGCGCCACGGAGGGCACGGCCCGCAAGGTGTTGCTGGACGCTTCTGCCGACGCCGACCTGCTCGTCGTCGGCGCGCGGCGCCGCCAGGGACACTTCGGACTTCAGCTCGGCCGGGTCGCGCACGCGGCGCTGCACCACTCCGCCTGCCCGGTCGCGGTCGTACCACAGCACACGTGAGCGGCTCAAAGGCCCGCGGCGTGATCGGGGACGTACGTCTGCAGATCGCGCGGCGGCCGCACGTAGCCGGTCGACGGCGGTCTCGGCGGCAGCTCCAGAACGGGCGGCGCCACCTCCTGGTACGGAACCGAGCCGAGCAGGTGCGCGATCATGTTCAGCCGCGCCCGGCGCTTGTCGTCGCTCTCGACGATGTACCAGGGCGCCTCGGAGACGTCGGTGTGCACCAGCATCTCGTCCTTCGCCCGGGAGTACGCCTCCCAACGGGTGATCGACTCCAGGTCCATGGCGGAGAGCTTCCAGCGCCGCGTCGGATCCTTCAGCCGCCGCCGGAACCGCTTCTGCTGCTCCGCGTCGCTCACCGAGAACCAGTACTTGCGCAGCAGGATGCCCTCCTCGACCAGCATGCGCTCGAAGATCGGGCACTGCCGCAGGAAGAGCTGGTGTTCCTCCTTGGTGCAGAACCCCATCACACGCTCGACGCCGGCGCGGTTGTACCAGCTGCGGTCGAACAGCACGATCTCCCCGGCGGCCGGAAGATGTTCGACGTACCGCTGGAAGTACCACTGCGTGCGCTCGCGCTCGGTCGGCTTGGGCAGCGCCACCGTCCGGGCGATGCGCGGGTTCAGATGTTCCGCGACCCGTTTGATCGTGCCGCCCTTGCCCGCCGCGTCCCGTCCCTCGAAGACGACCACGAGCCGGGCGCCCTCCGCCCGGACCCACTCCTGAAGCTTCACCAGCTCCGTCTGCAGACGCAGCAGCTCCCGCTCGTACGCCGCGCGCGGCAATGTCGCCGTCTTCTTGTCGGCCATGCCGCCTCCTCCGCCCGATGACTACGGAGTCACCATGCTCAAGGTCGAACACCAGGACAGCACCGTACTGACCGACGACGAACTGCGCACCCTGGACGCCCACTGGCGGGCAGCCAACTTCCTTGCCGTGGGGCAGATCTACCTCTTGGCCAACCCGCTCCTCACGGAGCCTCTGACCCCCGCGCACATCAAGCCGCGGCTGCTCGGCCACTGGGGCACCTCGCCCGGTCTGAACCTCGTGTACACGCACCTCAACCGTGTCATCAAGGCCCGCGGTCTCGACGCGCTCTGCGTGTGGGGCCCCGGACACGGTGGGCCCGCCGTCCTCGCCGGCTCCTGGCTGGAGGGCAGCTACAGCCAGACGTATCCGGACGTGTCGCGTGACGCGGCGGGTATGGACAAGCTGTTCCGGCAGTTCTCCTTCCCCGGCGGAGTACCCAGCCACGTGGCACCCGAGACGCCGGGTTCGATCCACGAGGGCGGTGAGCTGGGCTACTCGCTGGCGCACGCCTACGGTGCCGCCTTCGACAACCCGGATCTGCTGGTCGCCTGCGTGATCGGCGACGGCGAGGCGGAGACCGGACCGCTGGCCGCGTCCTGGCACTCCAACAAGTTCCTCGACCCGGTCCATGACGGGGCCGTCCTGCCGATCCTCCACCTCAACGGCTACAAGATCGCCAACCCGACCGTGCTCTCCCGGCTCCCGGAGACCGAACTCGACGAGCTGCTGCGCGGCTACGGCCACGATCCGATCCATGTCACCGGCGACGACCCGCGGCAGGTCCACCGGGCGATGGCCCAGGCGTTCGACGAGGCACTGGACCGCGTCGCGCTCATCCAGGCCACCGCTCGCGAGGACGGTGTGTCCGAGCGCGTGCGCTGGCCCATGATCGTGCTGCGCACGCCGAAGGGCTGGACCGGCCCCGCGGAGGTCGACGGGGAGCCGGTCGAGGGAACATGGCGCGCCCACCAGGTTCCGCTGGCCGCCGTCCGTGAAAACCCCGAACATCTGCGCCAGTTGGAGACCTGGCTGCGCTCGTACCGTCCCGAGGAGCTCTTCGACGTCGAGGGGCGGCCCGTCGCCGACGTCCTCGCCTGCGTTCCCGACGGTTCGAAGCGTCTGGGCGCCACCCCGCACGCCAACGGCGGCCTGCTCGTCCGCGATCTGCCGATCCCGTCCCTGGACCGTTTCGCCGTGCCCGTCGACAAGCCGGGTGCCACCCTGCACGAGCCCACGCGAGTCCTCGGCGACCTCCTCGAACAGGTCATGAAGGACACCTCGGGCCGCCGTGACTTCCGTCTGGTCGGCCCCGACGAGACCGCCTCCAACCGGCTGGGAGCCGTCCTCAACGCCAGCGGCAAGGCCTGGCAGGCGGGGACCCTCCCGGTGGACGAGCATCTGGACCGGCACGGCCGGGTGATGGAGATCCTTTCCGAACACCTCTGCCAGGGCTGGCTGGAGGGCTACACGCTGACCGGCAGGCACGGACTGTTCTCCTGCTACGAGGCGTTCGTGCACATCGTCGACTCGATGGTCAACCAGCACATCAAGTGGCTCAGGACATCGAGGCAGTTGGCGTGGCGCGCCCCGATCGCCTCCCTCAACTACCTGCTCACCTCGCACGTCTGGCGCCAGGACCACAACGGCTTCTCGCACCAGGACCCCGGATTCGTGGACCACGTCCTCAACAAGAGCCCGGAGGTCGTACGGGTCTATCTGCCGCCGGACGCCAACACCCTGCTGTCCGTGGCGGATCACGTCCTGCGCAGCCGTGACTATGTGAATGTCGTGGTCGCGGGCAAGCAGCCGTGCTTCGACTGGCTGTCGATGGACCAGGCCAGGGCCCACTGCGCCCGAGGCGCCGGAATCTGGGAATGGGCGGGCTCCGCCGATGGGGACCGCGAACCGGACGTCGTCCTCGCCTGCGCCGGCGACGTCCCCACCCAGGAGATCCTGGCCGCCTCCGCTCTGCTGCGGCGCCATCTGCCCGAGCTGGCCGTTCGGGTGGTGAACGTCGTGGACATGACCCGGCTGCTGCCGCGCGAGGAACACCCGCACGGGATGAGCGACTTCGAGTACGACGGGCTGTTCACCACCGACAAGCCGGTGATCTTCGCCTACCACGGCTATCCCTGGCTGATCCACCGCCTCGCCTACCGGCGCACCGGCCACGCCCACCTCCACGTCCGCGGCTACAAGGAGATGGGCACCACCACGACCCCCTTCGACATGGTCGTCCGCAACGACATGGACCGCTACCGCCTGGTCATGGACGTCATCGACCGCGTCCCCGGCCTCGGCGTCCGCGCCGCCGCCGTACGCCAGCTGATGGCCGACGCCCGTACCCGGCACCACGCCTGGATCCGCGAACACGGCACCGACCTGCCCGAGGTCGCCGACTGGACCTGGACCGCCTGAAAACCCCTGTCACACAAAGGAGTTCACCGTCATGACGGCACGCGTCGGCATCAACGGCTTCGGCCGTACCAACCGGCTCCCCGGCCTCGCGGCACCGGTGGTGGACGACCGATGAGCACGGACCGGAGTGGCCCGGCTGCCGTGCCCCGCGCGCTGCGGGGGATGGCAGCCGTGGTCCTCGACACCGACGGCGTCATCACGGACTCCGCGCGGGTGCACGCGGCCGCCTGGAAGACGGCGTTCGACGGCTTCCTGCACGACCGCGGTCCAGGGGAGCAACGCCCCTTCGACGTACGCGACGACTATCTGAGGTACGTCGACGGCAGGTCGCGCCTGGACGGGGCCGCTGCCTTCCTCCGCGCCCGGGGGCTGCGGCCCACCGACGCCGAGATCCAGTCCGTGGCCGCCCGCAAGGAGCGACTGTTCACGGAACACCTGCGCGCCGAGGGCGTCGACGCCTATCCGGGCACGGTCCGGCTGCTCCGCACCCTGCGGGCCGCAGGCATTCCGCTGGCCGCCGCCTCCGCCTCCCGGCATGCCGGCGAGCTCCTCGGACAGGCGGGAGTGCGGGAACTGTTCGACACGCTCGTGGACGGCACCGAAGCCGCCCGCCTGCACCTGCCCGGCAAACCCGACCCCGCCCTCTTCCTGGAGGCGACCCGCCGCCTGGGCGTCCCCGCCGACCGTGCGGCCGTCATCGAGGATGCTCTCGCCGGAGTCGAGGCCGGGCGACGCGGAGGCTTCGGCCTTGTCGTGGGCGTCGACCGCGCCGACACCCCGGACACCCGGGCCGCTCTGCTGAAGCACGGCGCGGACCTGGTGGTCGCCGACCTCGCGGAGCTATTCGTATCGGAGGACTGACGATGGCCGACTGGACGTGGGAGTACGAGGGCTACGACCCCGCGCAGGAGCGGCTGCGCGAAGCGCTCTGCACCCTCGGCAACGGCTACTTCGCCACCCGCGGCGCAGCCCCGGAGTGCACGGCGGATTCCGTCCACTACCCGGGCACGTACGCGGCGGGCTGCTACAACCGCCTCGCGTCGGACGTGGCGGGACGCCGGGTCGAGAACGAGGACATGGTCAACCTCCCCAACTGGCTGCCGCTGCGGCTGCGTACGGGCTCGGGCACCTGGCTCTCGCCCGACACCCACAAGATCCTCGACCACCACCAGAACCTGGACCTCCGAGCGGGCACCCTGGAGCGCACCGTCCGCTACGAGGACGAGGACGGCCGGTGTCTGGCCGTACGGCAGCTGCGGCTGGTCCACATGGCCGACCCTCATCTGGCCCTGCTGCGCACGCAGGTGACCGCCGAGGGCTGGTCCGGGGAGATCGACGTCGAGTCGGCGCTCGACGGGACGGTCACCAACTCCGGAGTGGAGCGCTATCGCTCACTCGCCTCCCAGCACCTCACCGATGTCCGGACCGGCACATCACCGCAGGACACGGTCTGGCTCCGCTGCCGCACCAGCCGCTCCGACATCCGTATCGGCATGGCGGCGCGTACCGTCACCGACGCAGCCGCCGAGACCGGCGTCGCACACGACAACGCCCGGGCTGTTCAGCTGCTGCGGCTCTCCCTGGCCGACGGCCGGACGGTGACCGTGGACAAGACGGTCGCCCTGCACACCTCCCGCGACCCTGCGATCAAGGACCCGCTGCACGCGGCCGTCGAGCGGGTCGGCCGGGCCCCGGACGCCGAGACGCTGCTGGCCTCGCACCGCACGGCCTGGCAACAGCTATGGCGCAACGCCGAGTTGGACGTGCCGAACAGCGCGGGCCCGGTGCTGCGGCTGCATCTCTTCCACGTGCTCCAGACGCTCTCGCCGCACACCGCCGACCTGGACGTCGGCGTCCCGGCGCGCGGTCTGCACGGTGAGGCCTACCGCGGGCACGTCTTCTGGGACGAGCTGTTCGTCCTGCCGTACCTCAACCTGCACCTCCCCGAGGTCTCCCGGGCCCTGCTCACCTACCGCCACCGCCGGCTGGAACAGGCCTGCCGGTCCGCCCGCGACGCCGGGCACACCGGCGCGATGTACCCGTGGCAGAGCGGCAGCGACGGCCGGGAGGAGACCCAGCAGCTGCACCTCAACCCGCGCTCCGGGCGCTGGCTGCCCGACCACTCACGGCTCCAGCACCACGTCGGCTCGGCGATCGCGTACAACGTCTGGCAGTACTGCGAGGCGAGCGGCGACACCGAGTTCCTGCACACCAAGGGCGTCGAGATGCTGGTGCGGATCGCCCGGTTCTGGGCCGGCATCGCGGCGTACGACGGGACGCTCGGCCGGTACCGGATCCGCGGTGTCGTCGGCCCCGACGAGTACCACGACGCCTACCCGGGCGCCGGCCGGCCGGGGCTCGACGACAACGCGTACACCAATGTCACCGCCGCCTGGGTGCTCGCCCGCACCCTCGACGTCCTGCACGAGCTGCCCGAACTGCCGCGCCGGGACCTCTGTGAGCGCACCGGTCTCGACTCCGCCGAGCTCGACCGGTGGGAGGACGTCTCCAAGCGGCTCTACGTGCCCTTCCACGCCGGGGTGATCAGCCAGTTCGAGGGTTACGGCGCTCTGGAGGAGCTCGACTGGGCCGGGTACCGGGAGCGGTACGGCGACATCCGGCGGCTCGACCGGATCCTGGAGGCCGAGGGCGACACCGTCAACCGCTACCAGGCGTCCAAGCAGGCGGACGTCCTGATGCTGGGCTACCTCTTCTCGCCCGCTGAACTCGGCGACCTGTTCCGCAGGCTCGGACACGAACTGGACGACACCGCCTGGCGGCGCACGGTCGACTACTACCTGCGCCGTACAAGTCACGGCTCGACGCTGAGCAGCCTGGTGCACGGCTGGGTGCTCGCCCGGGCCCGGCGCGCGGAGGCGTGGACGTACGTGCACGAGGCCCTGGCCGGGGACATCGCGGATCTGCAGGGAGGCACCACAGGCGAGGGCATCCATCTCGGCGCCATGGCCGGCACCCTCGATCTCGTGCAGCGCGGCCTGACGGGGCTGGAGACCCGCGGCGGAGCCCTCCGGTTCGACCCGGTGCCGCTGCCGGAGCTGTCCGAGTACGGCTTCGCCATCCGCTACCGGGGCCATCGCGGCGTGCAACTGCGGTTGAGCGCCGACGAGTTGCGGATCGCGGTGCCCGAGTCCGACAACGAACCGATCGAAGTCGCCCTCGCGGACCGCACCGTCTCCTTGGCTCCGGGGGAATCGTGTGTGCTGACTCTGCATACGTTCCGTGAAGCCAGGTGGCCATGAGTCACTGCGGGGCGGCGCTTTGCCGCCCTGGCCGCCGACCGGATCGCCTGAACTACGTTCAGGATTCCTGTCTTCGGCCCAATGCGCAGTGATGCCGAGGCATCCCGAGCAGTACGGTGAGGGCAGGAGAACTGGTGCGTGGTCTCTTGTCCGCTGAACGGCCGGAGGAAGCGATGGGCGCGGACGCGCGCGGAGGCTCCGAGCAGCATCTGCCCAAGCTTCGGCTCGACGAGTTGCTGGGCGAGCTGCAGGTGCGCATCGACGCCGTCCGCGGCACCCGGGACCGCCTGCACAGCCTGCTGGAGGCCGTCCTGTCCGTCGGACGGGAGCTGGACCTGCCGCAGGTGCTGCGCAGCATCGTCGAGGCGGCGGTGGTCCTGGTGGACGCCGAGTACGGAGCGCTGGGCGTGATCGGCGGCGACCGGAAACTGTCCGAGTTCCTCACCGTCGGCATCGACGAGGAGCAGCGATCCCAGATCGGGGAGCTGCCGAGTGGGCACGGGCTCCTCGGGGAGCTCATCCGGCACCCGGTGCCTCTGCGGTTGCCGGAGCTCTCGGAGCATCCGGAGTCGTACGGCTTCCCGGCCCACCACCCGCCGATGCACTCCTTCCTCGGCGTGCCGATCCGGGTACGCGACGAGGTGTTCGGCAACCTCTACCTCACCGAGAAGCGCAGCGACAAGGAATTCGACGCGGAGGACGAGTCCGTCCTGTCGACCTTGGCCGTGGCCGCCGGGGTCGCCATCGAGAACGCGCGGCTGTACGAGGAGACCAGGCTCCGCGAGCGCTGGCAGCGGGCCAGCGGCAAGGTCACGAGTGTTCTGCTGACCGGGGCGCCCAGCGCCGAGGTGCTGGAGCTGATCGTCGGCGAGGCCCGGAAGATCGTCTCCGCGGACATGGGCATGATCGCGGAGCGCCAGACGGGTGACGAGGTACTGCGGCCGGTGCTCGCGGTCGGCCTCGGCGCGGAGCAGCGCGGTGGCTTGGTGATGTCGGCCCGGGACGGATTCGTCGCGGCGGCGCTGAGCTCCACGGAGCCGGTGGTCAGCACCGACATCGAGCACGACTCCCGCACCGGTGAGGGGGAGCCCCAGTGGGCCGGGCTCGGACCCGTGGTCGCGGTGCCGCTCGGCACCAGCGGGAAGGCGCGGGGCGTGCTGCTGCTGGGGCGAGGACCGGGCGGTACGCCGTTCGGTGACGCGGACACCGGGCCGCTGCTCGGGTTCGCCGACCAGGCGGCACTGGCGCTGGAGCTGGCCGAGCGACGGCGGGACGCGGAACAGATCACGCTGCTCCAGGACCGCGACCGTATCGCTCGTGACCTGCACGACCTCGCCATCCAGCGGCTCTTCGCGGCCGGGATGACGCTGCAGAGCGCCCAGCGCTTCATGGAGCACCCCGAGGGCATGGAGCGGCTGACGCGAACCGTCGACGACCTCGATGACACCATCAAGATCATCCGGTCCACGATCTTCGGCCTGCGGACACACGGCGGAAGAGGCCGGGAAAGCAACGGATTGCGCGGCCGGGTGTCCGAGGCGGTCACGGCCTCGACCACGTCGTTCGGTTTCGCGCCCGCCCTACGGATCGAGGGGCTCGTCGAGACCGATGTCCCCGGCGACATCGCCGACCACGCGGTCGCGGTGCTCGGTGAGGCGCTGAGCAACGCGGCCCGGCACTCCGGTGCTCAAGCTGTCGACGTCCGACTCCGGTGCGCCGGAGGCGAGTTGACGCTCACCGTGACGGACGACGGCTGCGGAGTGCCCAGCGACGTCCAGCGCAGCGGGCTCAAGAACCTGGAGGAGCGGGCCGTGGGACTCGGCGGAACACTGACGCTCGCCGAACGGCCGGAGGGCGGCGGCACACGGCTGGTGTGGCGGGTTCCCGTGAGCCCGGACGGCGGCGCGGCGGGACGCTGACCCGTCGGAGGGCGCGGTTCGTGCCGAGGGTCAGGACAAAGAGGGCCGAGGGTCAGGACAAAGAGGGAGGACCCGGGGCTCAGCGCGTCGGATGGTCGGTGGAGCCGGGCTGTTCGAGGTGGCTGGCCAGGACGGCCGCCTGGACCCGGCGCTGGACACCGAGTTTCGCGAGCAGCCGGGAGATGTGGTTCTTGACCGTCTTCTCGGACAGATAGAGCTTCTTGCCGATCTCGCGGTTGGTGAGTCCGTCACCGATCAGCGCGAGAATGTCCCGCTCGCGGGGCGAGAGACTGGCGAGCTCGGGTGCGAGGGCCGGTGCCTCGGTGGGGTCCGCGCGCAGGGAGCGCATCAGCCGGGCGGTCGTCGTGGGGTCCAGCATCGACTGCCCGGAGGCCACCGTGCGTACCGCCGAGACCAGGTCGGAGCCCTTGATCTGCTTGAGCACATAACCTGCCGCTCCCGCCATGATCGCGTCGAGCAGGGCTTCCTCGTCGTCGAACGAGGTCAGCATCAGACAGGACAGTTCCGGCATCTGGCTGCGCAGCTCCCGGCAGACACTGATCCCGTCGCCGTCCGGCAGACGTACGTCGAGGACGGCCACGTCGGGGCGCAGCGCCGGCCCGCGCACCAGTGCGTGCTCGACGCTGTCGGCGTCGCCGACCACCGAGATGTCCGGCTCGGCGTCCAGGAGGTCCGTCAGACCACGGCGTACGACCTCGTGGTCGTCCAGCAGGAAGACCCGGATGGGGTCCTGTTCCGAAAACGTACGCGCCTCGGCCATGACGACCCCTTGTTCACTGGTGGACTGCGGACCACGAGCTGACTGTGACGACGATCATCGCCGTGCGGGACCGGATGCACTAGGGCCGACCGGCCCAACCAGAGCGTAGTTGTCCGTTCGGCCGCGGGTCACGGCTAGGTCGCGGTAGTCCTCCCCGCGCGGTGACTCCTCGGCGGATTCCGACGCGGTCGGTCAGCGAAGACTTCCGCTGCCGTAGGGCGCGTACAGGTCCAGCAGCCGGTTCCTGGCCGACCGCAGACGGCGGGCGACGATGTCACCCGCCCACTGGGCCACCGCCATTCCCAGCGCGGGATCGGCCTGGCACATGGCCCGTACCGACTCGGCGTCGAACTCGTAGGCGCGCACCGGGCTCGTGGCCTCGGCGCCCAGATGCCAGGTGTGCGGTCCGAACAACCAGGACCAGCCGATGAGTTCGTTGTGTCCGAGGACATCGATGACAGCCGCGCGGCGGCCGGGCACATGCATGTCGAGGGCCACCGTGCCGCTCCGGATGATCCAGAACCGGTCCGCGCGGCGTCCCTCCTCGAACAGGCGGGTTCCCTGGGGGAACGACACCTCCCGGGCGATGCGCATCAGCCGCCCGCTGTGCTCGGCGGACAACGCTCGCAGCTTGTCGGCAGTGGGGGAAGCGTTCATGATCCTGGCCTCTTCCTGGAGCGTGGTTCTGCCCACTCCAATCTCGCTCCGACACCTCGCCTTCGCCATGGGCCACCCGGCCCCGAGGCCGGGCCGCATGGCATCCGGAAGGGCCTGCCCGGCCCCTGCACCCGTGCTCGCCCCGGTACCAGGCTGGAGGGCAGGCGAGGAATCCACGGGCATGCGCGCAGGAGGTGTGGACCGGTCGTCCTCGGCGGTCCGCGGCACGGCGCCCTGGAAGTGAGGGCTTCCCGCGGCTTTCCGCAAGAAAGGAAGTGAGAGGCCATGTCCGAACAGACACTGCCGAACGCGGCGTCCGCCACAGCGGACCGCGCACAGAGCGACATCGGGCGTCGCATCGCCCGGCGACGCGAAGAACTCGGCCTGACCCGGGAGGAGACGGCCAAAAGGGCGGGTGCGGCTCCCCGATACGTCGAATACCTGGAGGAGAACGCCACCGCCACTCCCGGCACCAGCGTGCTCGTCCGGCTCGCCGACGTCCTGCACACCAGCGTGGCGGCCCTGCGCGGCGGCGACGCCGACCTGCCACCCGGTACCGGACGAGCCGCAGGCCACCCGGAAATGATCGATCTCAGTGACGAGGAGTGCCGGGCGCGGCTGTCGACGCACGGCGTCGGCAGGATCGGCATGGACACGCCCGACGGACCGTTCATCGGGCCACTGAACTACAGCGTCATCGACGGTGCGGTCGCCTTCAGGACGGCACCTGGTGCCACGCCTGCCATGGCCGTCGGAACCCGCGTCGCGTTCGAGATCGACCACATCGACGAGGCCCTGAGCCAGGGCTGGAGCGTCCTCGTACGCGGCCGGGCCCGGGCCGTGTCCGCCCCCGACACCGTGCGCCGACTGGAGGAGCTCGCGTACAGCGCGCCCTGGGCGGGCGGCGAGCGCGACATGTGGGTGTGCATCGATCCGGTCGACATCTCCGGACGCCGGATCGCCGTGCGCTGAACGCCGACGCCGAAGGGCGGCCGGCAGTATTCGTGAAAGTTGACCCGGTGATGAATCCCCATGACGGCTTCCGTGAACTCGACCGGCAGGAGTGCCTTGGTCTGCTGGGCACCGCGCCGGTCGGCCGCATCGTGCACACGCGTCACGCTCTGCCCGCGGTGCTACCGGTCAACTTCTGCCTGGACGCGGACTGCGCCGTACTGCTCCGTACGGCGGCGGAATCGGAACTGGCCCAGGCGATCGACGGTGTGGTCGTCGCCTTCGAAGCGGACGAGGTCGACGCCCGCGCGCACTCCGGCTGGAGTGTCGTCGTCACCGGTCGCGCCACTGTGGTGACCGACCCCGTCGAGCACGGCCGACTGTCCCGGACCGGCCCACGCTCCTGGGTGGCGTCGCCCCAGGACGTCTTCATACGCATCGAGCCCGAGTTGGTCACCGGCCGCGAACTCGTCGGAGGGCGCACACGGCCGCCCCCGCGGGTGCCGCGCGGCTGAGGTCGCGCGCCGCCCCGTACTGGCACACGATGCGAAGACGATCCGACACACACTTCTCTGGAGTCCTCATGGTCTGGATCCCGCAGATCGCCGACCTCGCCGACCGACTCGGCGCCGCCGACCTCGCCGCCGCCCTGCGCGAGCCGGAGGCCTTGCCCGATGCGACCGCGGCCACGGTTCCCGTCGCACTCGACGACCCGGGAGCCGGCCGTATCAGCGGCGCGGGCGTGCTCGCCGCCTGGCTGGCCGAGCAGGAGAAGTGGCGCGCTGAGCACGAGGTGGACATCGCGCCGGTCGCCACCACCGTCACCGAGAAGCGGGCCGTGGGCGAGTGGGTGGTGCACCTGCGCGGTCCGGACGGCACACGCATCGGGCTCCCCGTTGCCGTCGCCGTGGAGCCCGCGTCCGCGCTGCCGGTGCGGATCTACCACTCCCGGTGGCCGCTGCTCGGCCATCACGTCGTACGTTCTCCGCTGCTGCCGTACGACCCGGACGCGCACGCCTCGGATGTGGTGGGCGCCTACAAGGCGGCCCTCGGTGCGGGCGACGCCGCTGCCGTCGTCGCCACCTTCGCGGCCGACGGCTACTTCCGTGAGCCGTCCGGCGACGCCTACCGGTATGCCGGCACCGAGGTGCTGTCCGGCTTCTACAAGGGCTTCTTCTCCGCGGGCGGCGGTATCCCGCTCAAGCTGTGCACGGTCACGGAGGACGGCACCCGCAGCGCGTTCGAGTACATCTGCGACCGCTGGGGCGACGTCGACCTGCCGCCGCAGGCGGGCCTCGCCGTGTACACGCGCGGCGGCGACGGCCTGATCACTGCCGCGCATGTGTACGACGACGTGGCGGGCCCTGTGGAGTAGGGCTTCACGGCGCTCGTGGCGGGCAGGGAACAAGTCGTCGGAGTGCCCCGCCCCACCGCCAGCGAGAGCAGGAGTGAGCATGCAGTACGTGAAGCTCGGTTCGACGGGCCTGGACGTCTCCCGGATCTGCCTGGGCTGCATGAGTTTCGGTCTTCCCGACCGCGGCGTCCACGAGTGGACCCTCGACGAAGAGGCCTCCCGCCCGCTGATCCGCCAGGCGCTGGAGGCCGGGATCAACTTCTTCGACACCGCGAACGTGTACTCCGACGGCACCAGCGAGGAGATCGTCGGCCGGGCGCTCGCCGGCCTCGCGCGCCGCGACGAGATCGTCATCGCGACGAAGGTGAACGGCGCGATGCACGACGGCCTCAACGCCCGTGGCCTGTCCCGCAAGGCGATCATGACGGAGATCGACAACAGTCTGCGCCGCCTCGGCACCGACTACGTCGACCTCTACCAGATCCACCGCTTCGACCCCGCCACGCCCGTCGAGGAGACGATGGAGGCGCTGCACGACGTGGTCAAGGCGGGCAAGGCCCGTTACCTCGGGGCGAGTTCGATGTACGCCTGGCAGTTCTCCAAGGCCCAGTACACGGCCCGGCTGCACGGCTGGACGCGGTTCGTCTCCATGCAGAACCACTACAACCTCCTCTACCGCGAGGAGGAGCGCGAGATGCTGCCGCTCTGCGCGGACCAGGGCGTCGGCGTACTGCCCTGGAGCCCGCTCGCGCGCGGTCGCCTCACCCGCGACTGGGACACGGACACGGCGCGCAGCCGGACCGACGAGTTCGGCAGGAAGCTCTACCAGGACGGCGACCGCGAGATCGTCGACGCCGTCGCCCGTATCGCCGCCGGGCGCGAGGTCCCGCGCGCCCGGGTCGCTCTCGCCTGGCTGCTGCACCAGAGCACCGTGACCGCACCCATCGTCGGCGCCACCAAGCCGCATCACGTCGAGGACGCGGTCGCCTCCCTCGCCCTGGAGCTGACGGACAAGGAGATCGAGGAACTGGAGCGGCCGTACACGCCTCGGGCGATCAGCGGGCACTGAGGCGCAAGCCGGCGGGGTGCGTGAGAGCGCTCCCAATGTGGTGAGTTGTGCGGCGGTTCGTGGCGGCTCCGGGAATCCGAATTTCATTAGCGCGTCCCCGGCTGACGTTTGGTCAATATTCCGTCCGGCGGCGGGAATGGGAAAAAGGCGAGACCGCTTGTTCCGGCTCGGTGCCCTGTGCAAAGGTGTGCCTTGTCGGCGTGCAGACAAACTTTCAACTTCCTTCTGTACGCGTACGGTGCGCCCGTTCCCCCCTCGCTTCAAAAGAGCTGCCGGAGGCGGTCGTTCGCGGCGCAACCCCCCATGGGTAGTCCCTCCGCTTCGGCGGGCGGGCTACATACCCATTGGTATGGACTAATTCCTGCGTTACCTTTGGGAGGAAAGTGGACGTGAATGACGCATCGCTGTCTCATTCCCCAACACCCGCTCGTTCGTTCGAGGTTTCGGATGAGAGGCTTGCGGCAGACCTGAAGAAGAGCCCGGCGAACACGCCCGCGCACCATCCCGTCGGAGAACTCCTGGACCGCCACTGGGAAGCGGTCTTCTCTTATGCGCGCCTGTGCACCCACGGTGGGCGTCCCGCCGGAATACTCACCACGGCCTCATTCACGCGCCTGTTCGGCGAATCACTGCGGCAGGCCGGGCCGACGGCGGCGTGGCGTCCGCAGCTGCTGGTCACCGTCCGCCGCATAGCCGCCGAGTGGCTCATGGACCAGCGGAGCGAGCTGCTCCATCCCGAACTGGTCTCCGGCTCCGACCGTGAGGACCGGGCCGCGGCACGCCTCCTTCCGCCGGAGGGCAGACGCCTGCTCTCCCGGGCGTTCCAGCGGCTCCCCGAGCCCGCCCGCTGTCTGCTCTGGCACATGGAGGCGGAAGCCGAACAACTCGAGGTGCCCGCTGCCCTGTTGGGCCTCACCGTCGAGGACGCCGCCGTAGAACTGCGGCGGGCCCGTGAACGCCTGCGCGAGGGCTGTCTGGAGATCCATCGCGAACTGGCCCCCGAGCAGGAGTGCCGCCGCTACAGCCGCATGCTGGACGTGTCCCTCCGGCGCGGCGGAGTCGACCTCGACCCAGATCTGCGGCGCCACATGGCCAGATGCGCGCATTGCCGGTACGCGGCCGACCAGTTGGACCAGTTCAACGGCCAACTCGCCCTCCCGCTGGCCGAAGCCGTGCTCGGCTGGGGTGCGCGCGCCTACCTCGACACCCGCGTGGGGCGCGCCACCGCGATCGTGGAGGTGACGGAACCGCCCGGGGCCGTCGAGGGCGCCGTGGGAGCGACGTCCGAACTCGCCGCCGCGCAGGGAGAGTTCCCCCCTCCGGCAGATGTCCCTCGCCGCCCCGACCTTCCCCCGCGCACCGCGCGGCGCGCCCAGCCGCCCGCCGGCTCCCGCCCGTCGACGCACCGGGCCACGACCCACAAGGCTCCCCGACGCGCCCCGCGCCGCCGGAACGTCACCCTCGGCGTGCTGACCGTGAGCACGCTGATCCTGGTCCCGCTGGTCCTGTGGGCGGCCGGTTCCCGTTCCGAGGGCCAGAACGGCATGGCCGAGGGCACCAACTCCTCGGAGGCGCCCAGCTCCGGCTCGGGCACGGTGCCCGGCGCCAACCCGTCGTGGGTCGGCACCGGCAAGCAGGCGAACGGCACAGGGGGCCGCCTGCGCAACGCCGCGACCGGGCTGTGCGTCGGCATCGTAGGCAAGAAGCCCGCGAAGGGCATGGAGACCGAACTCACCTCGTGCACCTCGAAGTCGGCCCAGCAGTGGACGTACGAGGCGGACGGGCTGCTGCGCGACGTGGCCGACCCCGGCCTCTGCCTCGACTCCCACCTGGGCTACTCGGTCCAACTCGCCGCCTGCTCGGGCGAGTCGCAGCCCGGCACCAAGAACGTGCGCTACGACTTCACCCTCCAGGGCACGCTGGTGCCGCGCTGGAACCAGGACCTGGCCCTCGCACCCGCCTCCGCCAAGGCCGAAGCGGCGCTGGTCCTCAAACTCCGCAAGGACGAGCCGGCCGAGCGCTGGACCCTCGACACCTCCTCGCCCTCGCTCCAGCTGGAGGTGGTCAACTGGGACTCCGCCGCCGAATCGACCGCGCCCGCGACCCCCGCCCTGCCCAAGGCGTCGACGACTCCGTCACCGGCCGCCACGGACAAGCCTTCGGCGACGCCGACCCCCCAGCCGACTCCGTCGTCCGCCGCTCCGTCGTACGGCTACTGCACCTACCCGTATTACTACTACTGCCAGGGGAGCGGGCAGTACGGCTCCGGATACGACTATGGGTACGGAGGATACGGCTCCGGATACGGGGGAGGCCAAGGAGGCCACCGCTGATTGTCAGGACGCGGTGGTGCCGGACGGCGCGGAAGCCGTGCCCAGGAAATCCGCCCAGTCGCCGAGCGGCGACTGTCCGGGGCTGAGCGTGCGCAACTTCCGTAGCACCGCCGGGTCCTGGGCCTCCAGCCACTCCACGAGCTGCCGGAAGGAGACCATGCGTACGTCGTCATGCGTGGCGATCTCGGTGATGGCCTGCTCGACGGCGTCCATGTAGATCCCGCCGTTCCACCGCTCGAAGTGGTTGCCGATGAAGAAGGGGGCCCGGTTGCTCTCGTAGGCGCGACGGAAACCGGCGAGGTAGCTGTCGCGGGCCTGGGTGCGCCAGGCGTCGTACTGGGAGCGGTCGCCGAGCGGGTTCGCGTTCGACTGGTTGGCCATCAAGTTGTAGTCCATCGACAGGACCTGGAAGGAGTGGCCGGGGAAAGGGATGGACTGGAGCGGGAAGTCCCAGATCCGGCCGCCCTGTACCTTGCCCGGCCATATCTGGAGGCCACCGGGCGAGCTGGCGTCGTACTTCCAGCCGAGCTGGGCGGCGGTGGGCAGCAGGTTGGCCTGGCCCTCCAGACACGGGGTGCGGCCGCCGATCAGTTCCTTGCGGTAGTCGAAGGGGAGCGGATCGAGGTCGGTGAAGCCGGTGTTGGTCTTCCACTCGGTCACAAAGCGTGTCGCCTGGTCGATCTCGCTGCGCCACTCGGCGGGGGACCAGCGGCGGACCCCGTCCGTGCCGCAGAAGTGGCCGTTGAAATGGGTGCCTATCTCATGGCCCTCCAGCCAGGCCGCGCGTATCTGCTGGAGCGTGGCATGGATGTGCCGGTCGGAGAGGTATCCGATCGCGGAGGCGCCGACGGGGTGCTGCGGCGGCTTGTAGAGGTGCTTCTTCGACTCGGGCAGGGTGTAGATGCCGCTGAGGAAGAACGTCATCGAGGCGCCGTGGTCGGCGGCGACCTTGCGGAAGCGGGAGAACAGCTGGTTGCTGAGCTCGCCCGCGCCGTCCCAGGAGAACACCACGAACTGCGGCGGGCGTTCACCGGGCTTCAGCCGCTCCGCCTTCGGCTGCTTGGGCTGGGCTCCGGTGTCGGAGGTGGAGCCGTCGCCGATGAGCTTGGGCCGCCGGCTCGGCGCCGAGGTCTGCCCGCCCCCGTTGCTGGTCCCCACGGACCAGTCGTTCGCCGAGCAGGCGGAGAGCGCGCCCAGGGCACCCGCCGACGCCGTCGCGGTCAGCAGCCGCCTGCGTGAGATACCGCTCATGATCATCCCCCGATTCCTCGGTACGGCCCCCGCCGTACGGCGGGAGCCTGTGTTCCTGTGACGCGCCGTTCTGCGGGGTGCGTCAAACGGTGGGATGCGCGGAATTCCGGAAAGGGTCGTGTGATTCAGGCCATGTAGCCGTTCCGTGACAAACCCCGCCGACCTGCGGGGCAGATGGCGGGGCAGAGGGGAGTGAGGCCGGTGGGTTCAGGCTCCGGTGCCGGCCTGGACGACCGTCAAGGAGACCGACGAGGCGTTGCCGGACACCGGCACCTTCCCCTGCGTCCACGTCACTTTGAGCGAGTCCTTCTCGTCGGGCGGTGTGACGAGCAGCGAGGCCGGCGTCGCCGTACCGGCGCCGCTGATCTCCGGGTTGGAGAACGTCAGGCCGGACCACGCGCTCTGTCCGGGCGCCAGCGTGACGGTCGTCGGTGTGCCCGAGGAGCGCCGCGGGTCGGGGCCCAGCTGCTTGCCGGACGCGTCGACGAACGCCGCGCCGGGGTAGCCGCGCAGAGTGCAGGTGCGCCCGGAGCCGTTGGTCAGGACGACGGGGAAGTTCTCCTGCCCCGCGCCCGGGTCGTTGTTCCCGACCGACGCGCGCAGTTCGGAGGTATGGCAGCGGGTGCCGGTCGAACCGCTCCCGGAGGAGGCGGACGCCGATCCCGACGTCGTACCGGATCCGGTCGGGGCGGCGCTCCCGGTGGGGCTTGCCGTGGGGTTCGAACCGGCGTCCGTGGTCCGGTCACCGGAGGCCGGCTCGGCCGTGCCGGGCAGCTTCTGCGGCGTACCGGCCCCGCCGTTCTCGGTACCGCAGGCGGTGAGCACGCCCAGCAGCGCGACACCCGCGAGCAGCGCCGCCCGCCGGGCGGGAGCCGAAGTGCGGGGTGCGGGAACCGTGCCGGGCCGGTCCGTGTCCGCCGCGCCGCGCCGGAAGGTCGCCATGTCACCACTCCTTGAGCATCACCGCACGCGCCCTGACGCGTGCGCACGGCGCCTTGTGCCCCGTCATCAGTCTTCGATGCGGCGGGACCCGGAAAGGTTCGCGGGATCGTCGGGGAATTTTCGCCGGACTCGCCGTCGCGGTCAGTCTCCGACTCGTACGGACCCGAGCACGCGGTCGGTCGCGTTCCGGTCGCCGTCGTCCTGACGGATCTGGACGTACACCTGGGGCTGCCCGGCGCCGCCCGTCGGTGTGAGACCCGCTTCCGTGAGGGATCCGCCGCTGCCCGGGCAGCCGTCCCAGGTCCGTATCAGACCGTGCCAGTGCGCGCCGGTGTAGGTGCGGCTGCCGTCGTAGTGGCATCCGGAGTGCGCGATCGCGCGGACCTCCGCCGTGACGTCGCCCTGCTCGCTCAGGCCGATGAAGGCTCCGTTGACGTCCGCACCGAGGTCCTGCCATGCGGTGAGGTCGTCCGCGACGGCGAGACCGGGTTCCTTCGCGGCCTTGAGGCCCAAGGTCCGTGGATTCCATCCGGAGTCGCGCAGCTGGTGGCCCCACGCGGCGGGCACCTCGGCCGTGACCCGGCCGGTGCTGTCCTCGACCCGGACGGTCCCGGCGCCGGATCCTCGCGTCACGATCGCGGCGGTGACGCCGACGGCGCAGGCCACGACCGCGGCGGCCAGCACCGTGATCACCGCCCGCCGACGGCGCCGGGGAGGCCGGGGGCCGGCGCCGGGGTCGGCCAGCCGCTCCAGCTCCGCGGCGAAACCGGCGGCGGTGGGCCAGCGCCGCTCGCGGTCGGGTTCCATGGCGCGCAGCAGCGCCCGCTGGACGTCGGGGGCCAGGTCCGTACGGAGCCGGTCGGGCCGTACGACCTTGCCGGGCGGGCCGGGGACCGTGCCGGTGACGAGGTGGTAGCCGAGGGCGCCCAGGCTGTAGACGTCGGCCCGGGCGTCGATGCCCGACCCGGGCGCGGCCTGCTCGGGCGGCGTGTAGCCCGCGGAACCCGCCGCCATCGTCAGCCCGGATGCCTGGGCCAGGCTCTTGGCCAGACCGAGGTCCGCCAACAGCACGCGGTCGAAGCCCCCGGGCGCGGTGCGCAGCAGCACGTTGGACGGCTTGATGTCCCGGTGCACGATGCCGGCCTCGTGCAGCGCGGCCGCTCCCCGCGCCGCGAGGGCCGTCAGCCGCAGGGCCTCGGCGACGGGCAGCGGTCCGGCCTCGAGCCGGTCGGCGAGGGTGCCCCCGTCGGCGTACTCCATGACGAAGTACGGCCTGCCGTCGGGCAGTTCCCCGATGTCGTAGACCTGGACGACCCGGCTGGAGTCTGCGCGGCGCAGCAGCCGTGCCTCGGAGAGGAAACGTTCCCGGATGTCCAGGTGGTCGACCCAGTTCTCGGACAGCACCTTCACCGCGACGGCCGCCTCAAGGACGTCGTCATGGGCGAGCCAGACCACGCCGAAGCCGCCCGCGCCCAGGCGCCTGTCCAGCCGGTAGCGGCCGATGCGCTCCAGAGGATCCCTCAGCATGGACAACCCACCGGAAGGCCCATGAGCAGGGGCTCACGCGGCTGGAGCCGACGTGGGGGTGCGCAGTGGCTGTGCCCTGTTGGTCGGGGCGGCGTACGCCTCCTGTGTTCACCAGTGGGCATTGGCTCTCCAGGGCGGGGCGGATGCCACGAGCGCGGCGCTGTGGCCGCTGTCCGTAGACGGGCTGCTGCTCCTGGCAACGGTCGGGTTGTTGAACCCTACCTGTCACGTCAGCCGGCACCTTACGGAGAGGGCCGCGATGTCGTCGTCGAGCCCTCCGCCGCTGAAGTCGAGCAGATCCGAGTGAAGCCGGTCGAGCAGCTCGCGGGGCGGCTCCGGGCCCAGCTGCCGCATCCAGTCCGGCAGCGGAAAGAACTCACCGGCACGGTCCCGGGTCTCCGACACGCCGTCGGTGTAGAGCAGCAACTGGTCGCCCGGGGCGAAGGGAACGGTATCGACGCAGTAGTGGTCACCGATGAGCGCTGAGAGGTTGAGAGGCGGCGAGGGGACGGTGGGGTCCAGGACGCGGATGTTCCCATGGTGCGCGAGCAGCGGCGGAGGGTGTCCGCAGTTGAGCAGCCTGACGAGGCCGCCGCCGTGCGGGATCTCGGCGATGAGAGCCGTGGCGAAGCGTTCCGGCAGATCCGGGCCGGGAAACGCGGCGCTGTGGCGGGCGATGCTGGTCTCCAGACGATGGACGATGCCCCGCAGGTCGGGCTCCTCGTACGCGGCCTCCCTGAAGCAGCTGATCACCGCCGAGGCCGCCCCCACCGCGGACAGGCCCTTGCCCCGTACATCGCCGATGAGCAGCCGGACTCCGAACGGGGTGCCGGCCGCCTCGTAGAAGTCGCCGCCGATCCGGGCCTGCACTTGGGCAGCCAGATACAGCGACTCGATCTCGACGTTCTCGATGTGGCGTGGCAGGGGGCGCAGCAGCACTTTCTGGGCCGCGTCGGCCACAAGCCGGACCTGGAGGAGTATCTCCTCCCGCTGAAGCCGGACGTGGCTCCCGTATGCGGCCGCCAAGGTGACCGCGACGATCGCGGCCGACGTGTACTGCGTCCCCAGATCGGCGTAGAAGAAGCTGAGGGTGATCATGATCAGCAGGCAGAACGTCCCCAGCAGAATCGTGGGGAGCACGGCCCACATCGCGGCGGCGAGTGCGGGGGCGGCGGGCAGAAGGCGACTGACGGCGATCTGCCGCGGTGTGGAAAAGGCCAAGGCGGCGATGAAGACGGTAAAGATCACCGGTGACAGCTGGGCGGCCTCCCATCGGCCGCGGTAGGACGGACGACGGCGCCGCAGCCGCCCAGACATGGTCACAAAGTGCATTGTATCGGTCAAAGCCGACATTGGGCTCTGGGGGATCATGCTTCATGTGCGGCGATCAGGTCCGCACGTCCGCATCCACCCGTTGTCGCCCGCTACCTCGACCGCGCCGCCGCCCGGTCTCGTCCGGGCGGCGGCGCGGTCGGGAAGCGATACGGGAGCGTCCAGAATTTCCGCCGGCCGGGGCGCCGTGGTGGTCGCGGGGCGGAAGCCGTGCGGCACATGCCCGAGCGGCCGCCCGAGGTCGATCTGGGTGGGCATCACTCCTCGGGCGAGCCCTGGTCACCCGGGATCACCAGTGCTAGAAAGGTCGCATGGCGAGCTTTTTCGCCCTTTTTCGACGCAAATCGCTGAAGTCACTGGTGAGCAGAAGCCCGCGAAGCGTTGCCGGGCAGGTGCTCGTTCTCCAGGTGGCGCTGGTCGTGGTGCTCGTGGCCTGCGGCGTGTTCGCCGTCGCCCTGCAGTCGAAGCGGGACACCAACGCCGAGGCAAGGCGCCGCTCCGTGGCCGTGGCACAGACCTTCGCGCACTCTCCCGGTGTCCTGGCGGCACTGCGGACCCCCGACCCGAGCAAGATTCTCCAGCCGCTCACCGAGGCGGGGCGCAAGGCCGCCGGCGTCGACTTCATCGTGGTCATGGACACCCATGGCATCCGCTACACCCACCCCCTGCCGAGCCGGATCGGAAAGCGGTTCGTGGGCACCATCGGGCCGTCGCTGGCGGGGCAGGTCTACGTAGAAAGTGTCCACGGCCCGCTCGGCCAGGAGGTGCAGGCCACAGTCCCCGTCTATGACGAAAAGGGCAAGGTGGTGGCCCTCGTCTCCGCCGGGCTGAAGGTCAAGAACGTGACCAATCAGGTGGACCGGCAACTGCCGATCATCCTGGGCGCCGGGGCAGGGGCGCTCCTGGTGGCCACCGGCGGGACGGTACTGGTGGCCAAGCGGCTGCGACGGCAGACCCACAGCCTGGCCCCGGACGAGATGACCCGCATGTATGACCACCACGACGCGGTGCTGCACTCCGTGCGCGAAGGGGTGCTCATCGTCGAAGACGACGGGCGGCTGCTGCTGGCGAACGACGAGGCAAGACGGCTGCTGGAGCTGCCCTCGGACGTCGAGGGACAGCTCGTGTCCGAGCTGTCGAGCCTCGACCCCGAGACGAGGGAGCTGCTCGTCTCCGGGCGCGAGGCCACTGACGAGGTGCACTTCGCCGGAGAGCGGCTGCTGGCGGTCAACCAGCGCCCCACGGACCGCGGCGGAGGCCCCAAGGGAACGGTGGTGACGCTGCGCGACTCCACAGAGTTGCAGGCGTTGACCGGCAAGGCGGAGATCGCGCGGGAGCGGCTCAAGCTGCTGTACGACGCCGGACTCGGCATCGGCACCACCCTGGACGTGCTGAGCACCGCCGACGAGCTGGCGCGGGTCGCCGTCCCTCGCTTCGCCGACTTCGTCACCGTGGACCTGGCCGACGCCGTCCTGCACGGCGAGGAGCCGGCGCCCACGGCAACGGATATGCGACGCACGGCCGTGTGCGGCATCCGAGACGACCATCCGCTCTATGAGATGGGCCGGCTGATCGACTTCCTGCCTTCCACGCCTCAGGCGCGCGGTTACGGCAGCGGCCACTCCGAATTGGTGGCCGACCTGTCGACCGCCACGGGCTGGCACGCCCAGGACCCGGAGCGCACCAAGGCGATCATGGACTACGGCATCCATTCCCTCATCACCGCTCCGATCCAGGCCCGCGGTGTCGTGCTGGGCATGGCCAACTTCTGGCGCTCCGAGCAGCATGAGCCCTTCGACGAGGAGGAGCTGTCACTGGCGGAGGAACTGGTGGCCCGTGCCGCGGTCAGCATCGACAACGCCCGCCGCTACACCCGCGAGCACGCCCTGGCGGTCACCCTCCAGCGCAGCCTGCTCCCGCGGGCCCTGCCCGAGCAGAGCGCCCTCGACGTCGGCTACCGCTACCTCCCCGCCCAGTCGGGCGTGAGCGGAGACTGGTTCGATGTGATTCCCCTGCCGGGGAGCCGGGTGGCGCTGGTCGTCGGCGATGTGGTCGGCCACGGCCTCCATGCCGCCGCCACGATGGGGCGGCTGCGAACCGCGGTGCACAACTTCTCCACCCTCGATCTGCCGCCCGACGAACTGCTGAGCCATGTGGACGACCTGGTCGGCCGCATCGACGAGGACGAGGCGGGTACGGAGAGTGCCGCGGGCGTCGTGGGCGCCACGTGCCTGTACGCGATCTACGACCCCGTGACGCGCCGTTGCGCCATGGCGAGTGCGGGGCACCTGGCGCCGGCGCTCGTCCACCCCGACGGAACCGTCACCTTCGCGGACCTGCCGGCCGGGCCTCCCCTCGGCCTCGGCGGCATGCCGTTCCAGACCGCCGAGCTGGACCTCGCGGAGGGCACCCAGCTCGTCCTCTACACCGACGGCCTCATCGAGGACCGCAGGCGCGACCTGGACGTGGGAATGGAGCTGCTGCGCGATGCGCTGGCGGGCCACCCCGACCGGTCACCCGAGGAGAGCTGCCAGGCCGTGCTGGACGAGCTGCTGCCCGGGCGTCCCCAGGACGACGTCGCCCTCCTCATCGCCCGCACCCGGGTGCTGCCTCCCGACCGGATCGCCGACTGGGATGTGCCGCTCGACCCGGCCGCCGTCGCGGGGATGCGCGACACCGTGTCCCAAAAGCTCGACGAGTGGGGTTTGTCCGAGCTCGCCTTCACCATGGAACTCGTCCTGAGCGAGCTGGTCACCAACGCCATCCGCTACGCCTCCGAGCCGATCCACGTGCGCCTGATCCGCGACCGTACGCTGATCTGCGAGGTGGCCGACGGCAGCAGCACCTCGCCCCATCTGCGGTACGCCGCGACGATGGACGAGGGAGGCCGGGGCCTGTTCCTGGTGTCGCAGATGACCGAGCGCTGGGGCACCCGGTACACCCCCCAGGGCAAGGTGATCTGGGCCGAACAGGCGTTGCCGGACGCCATCGAGGAACCCCGGCCCGACACCGGTTGACGCGGACGAGCCCCCGGACGAGGGCGCGGCCGGCCAGTAAGCCCCGGCGTGCAGCGGCCGGCGGGCGGCTATCATGCCTGGCCTCTGATCAACACCGAGGGGAGCGATCGGTGCACGACGCGGCGGAGACCGAGGAGCTCGCTCTGCGTGCGGCCGCCGGTGACGGGCCGGCGCTGAACGCGCTGCTCCAGAAGGTCCGGCCCGAGGTGGTACGGCGCTGCGGCCGTTTCCTGCCCTGCCGTGAGGACGCCGAGGAGGCGGCCCAGGACGTGCTCCTCCAAGTGGCCCGGAAAATCACCACCTTCGAGGGCCGCAGCCGCTTCAGCACCTGGCTGTACACGGTCGTCGCCAACTGCGCCCGCCAGAAGTACCGCGAGCTGAAGCGGCGCGCGGCCGAGCAGCCGGGCGCGATCGACGCGTCACAGCATGTCGATCCGCGCACCACGAGCGTCATCGCCGGATCCCGGGTCGACCTCCTGGAGGCGCTGGAGCGACTGGAGCGCGAACACCCGCACCTGGTGGCGCCGTTGGTCTACCGGGACATCTGCCAGCTGGAGTACGCCGAGGTCGCCGAGCGCGTCGGCATCCCGCTGGGCACGCTCAAGTCGCGTCTTCACGAGGCGCGCAAGCAGGTCAGGCCCTGGCTGGCCGACGCCTCCTGACGGAGTGTCAATTCAGTCTTGCCGTGGGGTGGTTGTGTCGCACGGTAAGAGCTTTCTAAGAAGTGGCGTACGGGTCTCCCGGTGCCCGTGATCTTGTGTGTACTGTCCACGCCTGTGTCGAGCGGAAGTTGTTCAACGGCCGTTCTACGCGCGCAGATCGGCGACCCGCACCGCCTCTTCCCCCGTCCCCCCACTCATGGAGGAATGCCGGATGCTCACCCCCACCAAGCCCCGCCACAGACTCGCCACCGCTCTCACCGCGCTCGGCGTGCTGCTCACGGGCGCCGCACTCCAGACGACCTCGGCCGCCCCCGCCCACGCGGCCACCACGCACCGCGTCCTGTTCGACAACGGCCACGCCGAGACGGCCGGCAACGCCGACTGGATCATCTCCACCAGCCAGCCGAACCCGCTCAGCGAGGACTCCTCCCCGTCCTCCGAGACGGACTGGACCGGCGCCCTCTCGTCCTGGGGCGTGGCGCTGCAGCAGACCGGCGACTACTCGCTGGACACGCTGCCTTCGGGCTCCAAGCTGACGTACGGCGGTGCGGCCGCGACCGACCTGTCGAACTTCGACACCCTGGTGCTGCCCGAGCCGAACACTCTCTTCACCACCGCCGAGAAGACCGCGATCATGACGTTCGTGAAGAACGGCGGCGGTCTGTTCATGATCTCCGACCACACCGGCGCCGACCGCAACAGCGACGGTTACGACGCGGTCGAGATCCTCAACGATCTGATGACCAACAACAGCGTCGACTCCACCGACCCGTTCGGCCTCTCCATCGACTCGCTGAGCATCAGCTCCGGCTACCCCGCGGCGATATCGGACAGCACCAACGCGGTCCTGCACGGCTCGTTCGGCACGGTCACCAAGAGCCTGATCGCCAGTGGTACGACGGCCACGCTCAAGCCCGCCGACAACTCGGCCGTCAAGGGCCTGCTCTACCGCAGCGGTTACTCCGGCAACACCGGAGCGTTCTTCGCCACCAGCACCTTCGGCAGCGGCAAGGTCGCCTTCTGGGGCGACAGTTCGCCGATCGACGACGGCACCGGCCAGTCCGGCAACACGCTGTACGACGGCTGGAACGACACCGGCGCCACCAACGCCGCGCTCGCGCTGAACGCCACCGAGTGGCTCTCTTCGTGAGGTAGCACCACGCACACGGCCCTCCCCGCCACGCGTGAACGAGCGTGGCGGGGAGGGCCGTTGCCGTGTACGGAGAACGGTCAGCGCGCGGTGTAGATGAAGCCGATCTTGTCGACCTCGTCGCCCGTGCGGCCGTGGAAGCCGGCGATCTGCCAGCCCGACGGCGCGGTGCGGGTCACACAGTCCGACGTCGTCGTGCCGCCGGCGAGACTGCGGCCGAGGTTGGTGGAGAACTTGGCGTAGAAGATCCGGGTGTGATCGTCCTTCACGCCCTGGCACAGCTGCGCCGACGTGACGTACTCGCCGCTGCCGAGGGTGAGCGACGAGGCGGTGCCGCCCGTGCCCCCGTGCGCCAGCGCCGTGCCGTTGCTGAGCGTCAGCCCCATCTGGTCGACGCGGGAACCGGCGCGCAGCGAGACGGTGGTGGCCCGGGCGCCCGCGGGCACGCTGTCGATGTCGTTGAAGTAGTCCCCGTGCGGGCCGCCGAACTGGTCGCTCAGCTGGAAGGCGGAGGTGCGCGACCAGCTGAACTTCGCGGTGATCGGGTCGTGGTCGGAGAGCATCAGCCCGTCGGAGGTCAGGAAGCTCGCGTGCTCGTTGTTGTAGCTGGTGGCGTTCAGCGAGACGAGCTTGCTGCCCCGGTAGAGGATCTTGTCGACGACCTCGCAGGTGTTGGGCACGGTGGCCCCGGTCTGGTCGCAGACCAGCGCGTCGCTGCCCTTGGCGGGCGGGGTGCCGCCGCGGATGAGCTGCACCCAGGCGTCGGTCAGGCCGTTGGCCGCGCCGAACTCGGCGATGGTGTCACCGGAGCGGGTGTAGCGGGTGTTGGTGTCACCCATGACGACGACGGCGTTGCCCGCCGAGTGGCTCTTGATGAACGCGGTGAGCTGGTTGAGGTTGTCCGCGCGCGAGGCCAGGTCGCCGTCGTTCGTACCGGCGTTGGTGTGCAGGTTGTAGAAGTCGACGTACACGCCCTCGGCGAGGCGCTCCCGCATGAAGGTGAAGCCCTTGGGCGTCAGGCAGTCACCCGAGTCGATCTGGCAGGAGTTCCAGCCGACCCGCTCGAAGTCGTCGGTGTCGTAGGAGATCTTCGAGAGGGTGTTGAGTCCGCTGCCTATGCCGGCGCCGCCGCTGGTGGGGGTGCGGTAGGCGTGCGCGGTGTCGGCCGCGTAGAGGTAGGCGTGGTAGTTGAAGTCCTCCTCGACATGGACGATGTCGTACGGGGCGATCCGCTGGCCGATCGCCGTGGTGCTCGTGTCGCGAGGTGTGGACGCGCTGGAGAGGCTCTCCGGCAGTCCGGCGACGTTGTAGCTGAGCACGCTGAAGGTGCCCGAGTCGGCGGCGGCCGCGGGGGAGGCGATCGCCGTGAGCCCGCCGACAGCGGCCGTTGCCGCTGCCAGACAGGCGAGAACTCTGCGGAGGGGGGACATGGGGGTGCCTCCTGGGGACGAAGGGGGGTCAGTAGCCGACCGAGAACGTGGCGTCGGACTTTTCCGTGGAGGTGGAGATCGGATCGATGCGCAGTACGTAGTTTGAGTGACGGATGTAACGCGTGGGGTAGTTGTAGGAGCGGAAGGATGACCACGAGGTGTCGGCCAGCCCCGCGGTCCGGTAGAACGTGGCGTCCTGGGCGAACGTCGTGGTGCTGTCGTTCACGTCCAGCACCAACTGGTAGTTGGAGTGCCGCAGATAGCGGGTCGGGTAGTTCACCGACTGGAAGGACACTCCGGAGCTGTCGGCCAGACCGGGCACGAGCTTCCACTGGGAGTCGGTGTACGGGTCGAACGGGTACGCGTCGATGCGGCCGACGTAGTTGGAGTGACGGACGTACCGGTCCGGATAGTTGTACGACTTCAGCCGGTTCCAGGCCGGCGCTCCGTACGCGGCCAGCAGGTTGTTGTACTCCGTCGTCGTGATGGGCTGGATGGTGCCGTGCTTGGAGTTGAGCGGCTGGGTGTAGAGCTTCTGGTCGACCGCCGTCCAGGTGCCGGTGGAGAGGTCGGTCGACTGCCAGGCGTAGAAGACGCCGTTCGGCGTATAGGTGTCTCCCCAGAGGTACCAAGCGCTGGTCGTCTGGGACTTGACGAGGATCGGAGCCTCGGTGCCGCCGTGTGCGACCGGCGTGCTGAACACGGTGAAGCTGCCCGGGTCCAGGGTGCTGGACTTGGCGCCCACCAGCGTCTGGTCCTTCTTGAAGTACAGGTAGTTGACACCGTTCACGCCCACGGCGAGGTCGCCGTCGATGATGTCGTAGCCGGGGTCGAAGAAGACCTGAGCATCCGTCACCGTCACGAAGTCGGTGGTGTAGTTGACCATGATGACGTTGTGGCCACTGGAGTTGACGGCCGAGTAGATGATCCCGTACTGGCTCCGGCCCGCGTCCCAGAAAGCCTCCGGCGCCCAGCTGTGGGTGGCCATCTCGTGCAGCTTCAGCCGGTGGTAGCCGGTGAAGGACCGCAGGTCGGTGGAGTTCCAGACGTGGATGTACTGGCTCTGCAGGCTCCAGTCGGTGCCCTTGAGGTCGGTGGCGAGCACCACGAACGTGCCGTCCTGCTTGCGCAGGATGAACGGGTCGCGGAGTCCGCCGGTGCCCTCGGTCGGGGTCACCACGGGGTTGTTCTGGTTCAGCGGCGTCCACTGGAGCGAGTCGGGGCTGACGGCCAGGTGGAGGCCGTAGTCGGAGCCGTTGCCGCTCGGCGACTCGGTGAAGTAGCCCATCACGTACGCGGATGTGGTCGCCGCGCGGGCGGGCGTGGAGCCGATGGTGAAGGTGGCGGTCAGGGCGGCCATCGCCCCCAGCACAGTGCGGCGGGACGGCTGGAGCGGGCTTTCACTCATGGGGGTCTCCCTCTCTCGTGCGGTGTCGGTCAGGCCCAGGCGGTGACGGGGACGAAGGAGCCGTCCTGACGGAAGAGGTCGGTGCCGTCCGCGATGTCCACGCGGAGCTGGTAGTTGTAGTGGCGCAGGTAGTAGCCCGGGTAGTTGTACGACTCCAGGCGGATCGAGCCGCTCGCCGTGCCGGTCCGGGCGATGAAGGTGGCGTCCTTCGCGAACGTCGACGTCCCGTCGTTGGCGTCGAACCGGCCCCGGTAGTCGTAGTGCCGCAGGTAGTTGCCCGCCGCGTCCCGGAAGGAGTAGCCGTTCGCGTCGGCGAGGCCCGCCACGACCGTGAACGTGGACGCCTGCTTCTCCGCGGTGGTGCTGGAACTGGTCACCACGGGCAGGTTGAGCAGGGAGGACTGCTCCTGCCAGTAGCGGGTGGTGTAGTTGCCCGACCGGAGGGAGCGGGTGACACCGGTCGACAGGCTCGGTCCTCCGGAGGCCGTCTCCTTGATGACGGTGAAGTGGCGTGCGGTGCCGGAGATGCCCGGCAGCTTCTTCGGGGCGCTCCAGGTGGCGAAGGTGTCGTAGCTGTCGCTGTAGTAGTAACTGCCGTCGCCGTAGCCGTCGAAGAAGATCCGCCAGCCGCCGTTGTCGAGCTGGATCAGGGCCGGCCCCTCACGGGTGCCGCCCCAGCCCGCCCAGTCGCCGGTCTTCTGGATGGTGTACGAGCCGGTGAGGCTGGAGGCGGTCGCGTACTCGATGTACTTCGTCGTCTCGTTCTTGGTGAACGCGTGGTACGTCGACCCGGTCTTCACGATGAAGGTGTCGATGTGGTTGCTGCCGATGCCGGACAGCGCCACGGGTGAACTCCACGTGGTGAGCGCGGAGTTGGTGGCCTTCAGCAGATACGGCGTGAAGATCCACTCGTCGCTGGTGAGCGAGCAGGACACGATGATGTTCACGCTGCCGTCGCTGTCCACGAACCACTCCGGCGCCCACGCGCGCGACAGGCTGGTGATCGGGACCGTGTAGTCGTACAGGAACGTCCAGTTGACCCGGTCGGAGCTGCGGGCGAAGCCGATGGTGGTGCTGACGTCCTGCCAGGTGTGCGTGGTGTACGTGACGTAGTAGTAGCCGTCGGTGTGCTTGAACACGCTGGCGTCACGGATGCGGTTGCTGGGCGGCGTGTACGCGGATGCCTTCAGAAGCCGGAAGTCGGTGGCGTCGTCGGACTCGTAGACGTTGACCGTGCCGTCGTCGCTGTTGAGGAACGGCACGATGGTGTAGCGGGTGGCGTAACCCTTGGCGGGTGCCGCCGCCGCTGCGGTGCCGAGCAGTCCGGGCAGTTCACCGAGGACGAGGGCGGTGGCGGGCAGGGCGACCAGCGCGCGGAGCAGGCTCCGGCGGGATGGCTGAACAGGGCGTGGCGGACTGTCTGGTGCGATCATGTGCGGCTCTCCTTGGTTCGTTCACTCAGCCGGCGGGGCGACTTCCGCGGCGGTGAGGGCCTTGCCGTACACGCGGAAGCCGTCGACGGGGAGGAAGCCACGTCTGTCGCGAGGGGGGTTCACCAAGACCTCCGCATGCCGAAGAACCGGGCGGTGGTGTCCCTCCACCACCCTGTTCTTGTTCGAAATACCGAATGTTGTGCGACATGCTGTGCGAGGCATTACGGTAAGGGCTTGCTGGGTGATGTGAACAGAGCCTGACGAGGCAGAAGTTGGACGTGTTCACGAGGGAGATCGGCCGCCGCGGTGCGCGGGGCGTCCCGAGCCCTGTCTAGGGTGGTCGGCGTGAAGGAGAAGATCAGCAGACCGCTCGCCGTGTTCGACCTCGACGGCACACTCGCGGACACCGCGCATCGGCAGCGGTTCCTGGAGAGCAAGCCACGGGACTGGGCCGCGTTCTTCGCGGCCGCGCCGCAGGATCCACCGCTGGCCGAGGGCATCGCACTGGCGCGGGAGAGCGCACAGGAGTGCGAGGTGGTCTACCTCACCGGCCGCCCCGAGCGGTGCCGCCGCGACACCGAGGACTGGCTGGCCGCGCAGGGGCTGCCGGACGGTCGCATCTGGATGCGGCGCAACGACGACCGCAGGCCGGCCCGGCGCACCAAACTGGAGATCCTCCGCCGGCTGGCCCGCGACCGCGAGATCCGCGTCCTCGTGGACGACGACGAGCTGGTCTGCGAGGACGCGGAGCGGGCGGGCTTCAGGGTCGTCAGGGCGCGCTGGGCGCCCGCGTCCGCGGCGCTGAGGGACGCGCAGGAGCGGGAGGGGCGGACCTGAGGGGTCCGCGCAGGGGTGGTGACCCCGGGAGCCGGGGCCGCGTCACTCGCCGTCGTCGAGCCGGAAACCGACCTTCAGGCCGACCTGGTAGTGCTCGATCTGCCCGTTCTCGATCTGGCCCCTGACCTGCGTGACCTCGAACCAGTCCAGGTTGCGCAAGGTCTGCGAGGCGCGGGTGATCCCATTGCGAATGGCCTGGTCGATGCCCTCGTGGGAGGTGCCGACGATCTCGGTGACCCGGTACGTGTTCTCGGACATGCGGGTACTCCTCTCGCCGTGGCGGGTGTGCCACGCGTCATTCCACGGTGCCCCACAGCGCGGCGGTCCGCGAGATGTCGGGGATGCCCTGGGTGAAGTCGTCGGGCGCGTCCCGGGCCGTACGCCCGTGGTGCGCGGCCAGCGACAGCCGCGAGACGATGCGGTAGCGGTCACCCCGGTAGAGGGAGTGGACGTACTCCACCGGCCGGTCGGAGGTGTCCGTGGTGAGGCGCTCGATCAGCAGGGCGGGGGAGAGGACCGGGACCCCCAGCACCTTGGCCTCGGCCTCGCTGACGACGGTCGGCTCGATCGACTGGGTCGCCTCGTGGACCTGGATCCGGTGGTGTTCCCGCAGATGGGCGTAGAGGTCCCCGGCCTCCAGCTCGGCGGGCGTGAGCGAGGGCACCAGCGCGGCCGGGATGTGCAGATGCTCGATCGCCATGGGGGAGCCGTCGACCAGTCGCAGCCGCGCGATGTAGACCAGCTCGGCGGCCGGTGACATCCGCAGCTTCCGGCCGATCCTGGCGCCCGCGCGGATGGTCGCGAGCTCCAGTACGCGGCTCGACCAGCTGCCGGTGGCGAGCGGCACGCTCGCCGTCTGCCGGTCCGGGACGATCTCCTGGGTGATCTTCGCCGGCGCCACGAACATGCCCCGCCCGTGCTCGCGCACCAGCAGCCCCGTGGCGACGAGTTCGTCGACGGCGGCCCGCAACGTGGGGCGTGAGACGCCGAGTTCGGCGCAGAGCGTGCGCTCGGAGGGAATGGCGGCCCCCGGACCGCGGTCCTCGACCAGACCGAGCAGGAAGTCGCGGACCCGCTCCCGCTTGAGTACGCCGTCCATGTGCTCCCCACTCCGTGCTCGATGACGCCGATCAGCGCCCGGCGGTCCTTCGGCTGGTCAGCCCCGATGTTAACCGCCCACCTGACCAGTTGACGATACGGAGGGGCCCTAGGATCCCCAATCTCCGTCCCTGCACGGCCTCTTGACGCGCCTATTGGTCTATGCCACCTTCAAGTCGCGCAAGAGGTCAGGTGACCAATTGGTAAGGTCGCGCCCCGCCGCGAAAGGGTTCCCCGTCATGCCCGCAGCCGACGTCTCGCTTCTGCCCGCGCCCGGCCGACTCGTCGTACTCCCCGGACGGTTCCCCCTTGACGGACGCACGACCGTCACGGCGGCCCCAGGCGCCGAAGCGGCCGTCGCGCTGCTGCGTGAGCTCCTCGCCCCGGCCACCGGACTGCCGCTGCCCACGGCGACCGACGGGCAGATCGCCTTCACCCTCGACCCGACGCTCACGGCCCTCGGCCGGGAGGGGTACGGGCTGAGGGTCACCCCCGACGCGGTACACCTGCACGCGGCCGGCCCCACCGGTCTGCTGCGGGGGGTACAGACCCTGCGCCAGCTGCTGCCCCCCGCCGCTCTCGCCGACAGCCCCGTACGCGGTGTCGCCTGGGCCCTCCCCTGCGTACGGATCACCGACGTACCGCGCCACGTGTGGCGCGGGGCGATGCTCGATGTGGCCCGGCACTTCCAACCCGCCTCGTACATAAGGCGATTCATCGACCTGCTGGCGCTGCACAAGCTGAACACCCTGCATCTGCACCTCACCGACGACCAGGGCTGGCGCATGCCGGTCGCCGCGTACCCGAAGCTCACCGAGATCGGCGCCCGGCGTGCCGAGACCGCCGGGGACGGCATCCCGCACGGCGGCAGCTACACGCGGGCCGAGCTGCGCGGCCTCGTCGCCCACGCCGCCGCGCGCGGCGTCACCGTCGTACCCGAGATCGACATGCCCGGCCATGTCCGGGCCGCCCTCGCCGCCTACCCCGAGCTCGGCAACGATCCGGACCGCCGGCTCGACGTGTGGACCCGGTGGGGCGTGTCCGAGCACGTGCTGGGCGTCCACGACCGGGCCCTGGACTTCTGCCGCACCGTCCTCGACGAGGTCATGGACGCCTTCCCCTCGCCGTACGTCCACGTCGGCGGCGACGAGTGCCCCACCACCGAATGGGCGGCGCATCCGGACGCGCGGCGGCGGGCGCGCGAGGAGGGGCTCGCCGGGCCCGAGCGGCTCCACGGCTGGTTCATGGGGCAGATAGGGGAGTTCCTCGTCCGCCGGGGGCGCAGGCCTCTCGGCTGGTGCGAGGACGGCGTGACCCTGCCGCGCTCCTTCACCGTGCTGCCATGGCGGGACGCGGCCGACGGCCTCGCCGCCGCCCGGCGCGGCCACCAGGTGGTGATGGCGCCCCACCGGTCCACCTACTTCGACTACCGGGAGTCCGGGCGGCGCGGCGAACCGCCCGCCCAGCCGGGCCCGCCGATCGGCCTCGACACCGTGCACGCCTTCCGTCCGGCCCCCGCCGACTGGGAGGCCGAGGCCGCCGCCCAAGTCCTGGGAACCCAGGCCCAGTTGTGGACCGAGTATCTGCCCACGCCCGCGCACATCGAGTACCGGGCGTTCCCGCGGCTGTGCGCTCTCGCCGAGAACGCCTGGTCGGCGCCCCGGCCCTGGCCGGACTTCGCGCACCGCCTGCGGCATCACCGCGTACGCCTGCACGCCCTCGGCGTACCGATTCATCCCCCACACCGGGAGCCATGGCTGCCGGCCCTCCGAGAGGAGACACATCCATGAACCGACAAGGCAACAGAGCACGTACGGCCATCGCCGTCGCGGCGGCCGCGGGGCTCGCCCTCGCCGGACTCACCGCCCTGCCCGCGACCGCCGCCGCCGACGGGCTCAGCGTGCAGTACCGCACCAGCGCGACCGGTGCGAGCGCCGACCAGAGCGAACCCTGGCTGAAGGTCACCAACACCGGTAGCGGACCGGTGCAGTTGAGCGAGGTCAAGGTCCGTTACTACTTCAAGGCCGACTCGGCCGGCATGGCCTACCGCTTCGCGTGTTCGTGGGCCGTGAAGGGCTGCGCGAACATCACCGGCACTTTCGGCACGCTCACGCAGCCGACGGCGACGGCCGACCGCTATCTGGAGATCGGCTTCACCTCCGGCGCGGGCAGCCTCGCGGCCGGCGCCGACACCGGCGACATGCAGCTGCGCTTCTACCGCTCCGACTGGCAGACCCTGAACCAGAGCGACGACTACTCCTTCGGCGCCGAGCGGACCTCGTACGCGAACTGGGACAAGGTGACGGCGACCCGCGCGAACACGCTCGTCTGGGGGACCGCGCCCGCGGGCAACGAGCCCGGCCCGGACCCCGATCCGACCGACCCGCCCACCGACGGCGCCGCGCTCTTCGACGACTTCGCCTACACCGGCCACACCGACCCGAGGATCTCCGAGCACGGCTGGAACGTCCGCTCCAACTCCGGTGGCCCCGGCGTCTCCGGTGCGACCTGGGCCCCCGAGAACGTCACCTTCACCGGCTCCGGCGCCGGCTCGGTGATGAACCTGGAGACATCGACCGCGGGGACCGGCGCCTCGACGAAGCAGACCGAAGTCCTCACCAAGGCCATGAAATTCAAGAACGGCACGTACGCGGCACGCGTCAAGTTCTCCGACGCGCCCAAGGCAGGGCCCGACGGCGACCACCTCGTCCAGACGTTCTTCACGATCAACGACCTCACCGCGCCGATGGCCGACGACTACGCCGAGTACGACTTCGAGTATCTGCCCAACGGCGGCTGGGGCGAGCCCTCGGACATCCTCTACACGACGTCCTGGGAGACCTACAACCCGGACCCGTGGCAGGCGGTCAACCAGCACACCGAGGGGCGCCGGAGCTACGACGGCTGGCACGACCTGGTCCTGACGATCGACGGCAGCGCCATCACGTACTTCATCGACGGACAGCTCTTCGGTACGCACGACGCCGCGTATCTGCCCGAGCGGCCCATGTCGATCAACTTCAACCAGTGGCTCATCGACCTGGCCGGGCAGACCAGTACGACACCCCGCGCCTACGACGAGCAGGTCGACTACGTGCTGCACGTCAAGGACCAGGTTCTCAGCCCCGCCCAGGTGGCGGCCAAGGTCGCCGCGTACCGGAGCGCCGGGACCACCTTCCAGGACACCGTGCCCGGAACCTGAACCCCTTGACGGGGGTGATTGGTCCATACCAAAATCAGAACTCCCGTACGAGCGTTGAGCTCGTCCCCCACGCCGGGCCCCTCATCCCTGTCCGCAAGACAGAACAGGACCCCTCGTGAGACATCGCCTCCTCGCCGTCGTATGCGTCACCGCCGCCCTGCTCACCGCCTGCGGTGCCCTGCCGGAAACGGGGTCCGGGCAGCGGACCGTCACGGTGTGGCTGATGAAGGACAGCGCGTCCAAGGAGTTCCTGAAGCGGTTCACCGAGGACTTCGAGCGGACGCACAGTGACCTCCGGCTCGACATCCGCATCCAGCAGTGGACCGGCATCGGCGAGAAGGTCCAGTCGGCACTCAAACGGGAGGACAAGGAGACACCCGACGTCATCGAGGTCGGCAACACCCAGGTCGCGCAGTACGTGGACGGGGGAGGTCTGAGTGACCTGACCCTTGAATCGATGCGCGACTGGGGCAGGGAGGACTGGCTGCCGGGCCTCGCCCAGCCCGGCAGCTTCGGCTCCCGTCAGTTCGGCATCCCCTGGTACGCGGCCAACCGCGTCGTCATCTACCGCAAGGACCTGTTCGCACGGGCGGGCATCAAGCAGCCGCCGAAGACCCGCGACCAGTGGCTCGCGGACACCCAACTGCTCAACTCCTCGGGCAACCAGGGGATCTATCTCGCCGGACAGGACTGGTACACCCTCTCCGGGTTCATCTGGGACGAGGGCGGTGACCTCGCGAAGGAGGCTTCCCCCGGGGTCTGGAAGGGCACTCTGCAGACACCGGCCGCCCTGCGGGGCATGGACTTCTACCGGCGACTCCAGGCGCTCGGCGACGGGCCCGTGAACGCCGACGAGGAACATCCGCCGCAGGCAGGGGTGTTCGCCAAGGGGCGGGTCGCCCAGCTCGTGGCCGTGCCCGGGCTCGTCCAGGCCATCGAGCGGACGAACCCCGCCCTCAAGGACAAGCTGGGCTTCTTCCCGGTGCCGGGCAAGACCGCTGCCGCGCCGGGCGCGGTCTTCACCGGCGGCTCCGACCTCGTGGTGCCCAAGAACACGGACGACCGCCCCGGTGCAACGGCTGTCGTCTCGGCACTCGCCGGCGCCAAGTGGCAGACCGAACTGGCCCGGACGATGAACTACGTGCCCAACAAGACGACCCTCGCCGGAGCGGTGGCGGGCGAGGAAGGTGCCGCGGCCATGGCGGCGGGCGCCGCGCAGGGCCGGGCGACCCCTTCCTCGCCCCAGTGGGCCGCTGTCGAGGCCGACAACCCGATCAAGGCCTACATGACCAAGGTCCTCAACGGATCCGACCCGGCGACGGAGGCCCGGCGCGCCTCCGAGCGCATTACCGAGGCGCTGGCGGACAAGGGCGAGTGACGGATCTCCACGGACTCCCGGCCGTGGAGATCCGCCGACTCCTACCCGGCCATGCTCAGCGACAGCGCGAAGCGGCCCTCCTCGTCCGTCCACCAATGCGTCAACTCAAGGCCGGCGACGGCCAGTTCGTCGCGTACTCCCTCCTCGCGGAACTTCGCCGAGATCTCGGTGCGCAGCTCCTCGCCGTCCGCGAAGTCGACGGCGAGGTCCAGGGCGGGAATCTTCACGGTCTGCGCGGTACGCGAGCGCAGCCGCATCTCGATCCACTCCTGCTCGGTGTCCCAGAGGGCGACATGGTCGAAGGTGTCGGGATCGAAGTCGGCGCCGAGCTCACGGTTGACGACGGCCAGCACGTTCTTGTTGAACTCGGCCGTCACTCCGGCCGCGTCGTCGTACGCGGCGACGAGGACCGACTCGTCCTTGACGAGGTCCGTGCCCAGCAGCAGCGCGTCGCCGGGCGACAGCAGCGCCCGTACGGACGCCAGGAACGTGGCGCGTTCGGCGGGCAGCAGATTGCCGATCGTGCCGCCGAGGAACGCCACGAGCCGTGGTCCGGGCGTGTCCGGAAGGGCGAGACCGCCGGTGAAGTCGGCGATCAGCGCGTGCACATCGAGGCCCGGGTGCTCCTCGATCAGGGCGTGCCCGGCCTGGGTGAGCGCGCTCTCGCTGACGTCGACGGGCACGTAGGTGTGCAGCCCCGGCAGCGCGTCCAGCAGATACCGGGTCTTCTCGGACGAGCCGGAACCCAGCTCGACGAGGGTGCGTGCCCCGGTCGTCGCGGCGATCTCCGGCGCGCGGCGGATCAGGATCTCGCGCTCGGCGCGCGTGGGGTAGTACTCGGGAAGTTCGGTGATCTTCTCGAACAGCTCGCTGCCGTACGCGTCGTAGAACCATTTCGGCGGCAGAGTCTTGGGCGTGCGGGTGAGGCCGTGCAGGACGTCGGCGCGCAGGGCGGCGTCCGTGGCGTCCTCGGGCAGGGTGCGGGTGAGAAGGAACGGACTCACGTACGGGGCTCCTTCGATGGTGCCGATGCCATGTCGTCGTTCATGTCCTTGAGCGGGGTGAGCAGCACCTCGGTGCGGCTCGCGGTGAGCAGTGTGCGGTCGGGGACCTCCTGCCAGAGCGGGTCGTCGTCGTACGGCTCGGAGGCCACGACCGTGCGCCGGCCGGGCTCGGTGAGATACCAGAGGGTGTCGCCCCAGGCCGTCGCGGTGATCGTCTCGCCGTTGGTGAGCAGCAGGTTGAGCCGGGACCCGGGGGCCGCCTCGGCGACCTCCAGGACCGTGTCGGCCAGCGCCAGACTCTCGTCGTCACCGCCGTGCAGCCGGTGCAGGACCAGCGCCCAGACGAGTGCCGAGTCGCAGCGTGCCTCCAGCGACAGCAGCTCCACCGCGGGCAGCGTCTGGACGAGCGGTGCCAGGGAGCCCGGCCATCCGGGCACGGCGCCGTTGTGGCTGAACAGCCAGGGGCCCGCGGCGAACGGCGCCGCCGCGGCCTCCCCGTCGGCGCCCGCCACGGTGGCGTCGCGCACCGCGGCGAGCAGTGCCCTGGTCCTTACGACACGGGCCAGGTCCGCGAACGACTGGTCGCCCCAGATGGGCCCGGCACGGCGGTACCGGGCGGGCACGGCATCCCCTTCGGCATACCAACCCACCCCGAAACCATCGGCGTTGACCGTCCCGTGCCGCTGCCGCCGGGGTGCCCACGACTGCCGGTACAGGCCGTGCTCCGGCTCCACGAGGAGCGCGCCGAGCGGCTCCTCGGCTCCCAGGAACGCCAGATGACGGCACATCAGGAGCCTCCGAGCGCGGCGTCCCGGGCTGTCCGGAACCCGGAGAAGATCTGCCGCCGTATCGGATAGTCCCAGTTGCGGAACGTGCCCCGGCAGGCCACCGGGTCCACCGCGAACGAGCCGCCGCGCAGCACCTTGTACTCCGGCCCGAAGAACACCTCCGAGTACTCCCGGTAGGGGAAAGCTACGAAGCCGGGGTAGGGCAGCAGATCGCTCGACGTCCACTCCCACACGTCTCCGATCAACTGCCGTACGCCCAGCGGCGATGCGCCCGCCGGATAGCTGCCGGCCGGGGCCGGACGCAGATGGCGCTGGCCGAGGTTGGCGTGTTCCGGGGTGGGGTCGGCGTCGCCCCACGGATAGCGCGTGGAACGGTCGGCCGCCGGGTCGTGGCGGGCCGCCTTCTCCCACTCCTCCTCGGTGGGCAGCCGTCGCCCCGCCCAGCGCGCGTACGCGTCGGCCTCGTACCAGCAGACATGCAGCACGGGCTCGTCGGGCGGTACGACCTCGGTGACACCGAAACGGCGTCGCAGCCACTGCCCGCCCTCGCGACGCCAGAACAGCGGCGCCTCGATGTCGTGCGCCCGGATGTGGTCCCAGCCCTCCGGAGTCCACCAGCGCCGGTCGCCGTAGCCGCCGTCCTCGATGAAGGCCTGGTACGCGGCGTTCGTGACCGGCGTGGTGTCGATGAAGAACGCCGGGACCATACGCCGGTGCGCGGGCCTTTCGTTGTCCAGTGCCCATGGCTCGGTGGACGTGCCCATCACGAACGGGCCCTCGGGCACCAGGACTTCGGCGGGCCCGGTGAACAGGGGAGCGGGAGCGGGGTCCGGCGCTGTGAGGGCGGCGGGCCCCTTGCGGAGCTGATGGGTGATCAGCATCGTCTCGTCGTGCTGCTGTTCGTGCTGCGCGATCATCCCGAAGGCGAAGCCCGCCTCGGTCAGCCGTGTGCCCTGGAACGCGGCGCTCTCCAGGACGTCCAGCGCCCGGCCGCGCACCTCGGCCGCGTACTGGCGGGCCTCGGCGGGCGGCAGCAGCGGCAGCGAGGGCCGCGCGGCGCGCGGATGCTCGAACGCGTCGTACAGCCCGTCGATCTCGGGCCGCATCGCCTCACGCCCCGCGACCTCGCGCAGCAGCCACAGCTCCTCCTGGTTGCCGATGTGCGCGAGGTCCCACACCAGCGGCGACATCAACGGCGAGTGCTGGGCGGTCAGTTCGGGATCCTCCACACAGGACGTGAGGAGCGCGGTGCGATCGCGGGCCGTGGTCAGCGCGTCCAGCGCGCGTGTCCTGAGCGACTCCGGGTCCGTGAGCGAATCGGGCGCGGTCATGTGCGGATGTCCTTCCCGTGGAACTGGCCGTGGGACCGGCCATGAGATTGACCGTTGAACCGGATGAGCAGATCGTCGGCGGGGCAGCGGCCCCGCGCCACATAGCGGTCGGTGAACTCCGCCACGGCGTCCAGGACTTCGGCCGTGGCGCCCAGCCGGGGCAGAGCCTCCGACGCCGCCGCGAAACAGGTGACGGCGGCCTCCCGCAGCTCCGGGTCGGCCAGGCCGTACCGCGCGGCGTCCCGCCACAGCGGATTGCACGGGGCCGGCCGCGCGTCCGCCCGCTCGGCCAGGGGCTTCACGGTCCGGTAGGCGGTCTCGGCGGCCTCCGCGTCGTCGAAGAGTGCCGCCGTCACGGCGAGCGGCACGATCCACCCGTCGTCGCCCGGCTGGGCATCGATCATGCGGAGCTCCAGATGACCGCGCGGACGCACCGGCGGGAACAGGGTCGTCAGGTGATAGTCGAGGTCCGCCCGGTCCGGCGGTGTGCCGGACCGGGTCCACGCCCGGAAACTCATGCCCTCCGGTACGTCCCAGGGCCCGCTCGACGCCCGTACGCACATCACGGGCGCGTCCAGCACATGCCGGGCCCACGTGGCGCGCGGCTCGCCGTCCTGAGGAGGTGCGCTGCTGCGCCCGGGATCCATCGCCGCCCACAGCGACTGCCGCGTGGAGCGCCAGCCGGTCTGCCGCCCATGGGCCACAGGGGAGTGCGCGAACGCGGCCACCAGGACCGCCCCCAGCTGGTGCGCCAGCCACCAGCGACGCCCGTGCCCCAGCGGGCCCGGCTCCTCGTACCCGGCGTCCAGGCACACCTGGACTGAGGCGGAGCTGCACATCATCGCGCGGCCCTCGGGCCCCGCACGGTCGAGATACCGCTCCATGGCGTCGTACCGCGGCTCATGGAGGAAGCGGCTCGGGGGGTTCCAGGGATCGTGGCCGTAGCCACTGAGGCCGAGGCCCGCCTCGCGCAGCGTGGCGCGTACGGCGTCGAGGTCGGCGGAGACGGACCCGATGCACTCCATGAGGGAGGCGGCGGGAGCGGAGCTGAGCTCCAACTGGCCGCCGGGTTCGACGGTGAGCGCCGAACTCAGGGGCAGGGTCCGCAGTGCGGCATAGGCCGCTTCGAGAAGTGCGGGTGGTACCGGGAGCCGCGGTTGCCGCAGCTCGTGGACGAGCCATTCCACTTCGACACCGAGGAAGCGGGGTGGACCGGTCTTGAAGCAGATGCCACGGACCAGCGCCTCCACCTCGGCCTCGGTGACAACGGAGCGGTGCTCCGTACAGCCACTTACCGAATCGGACATGTCGGGATCCTCCTGAGATTCCACCATGTCGCCGGCCCGGCGTCCTGTTGGGCCGAACCGGCAATCGCTCGTCCCACCCAAGACCTTCTCGGCGGTTCGCACAAGGGTGCGGATCGTCGCTTTCGGGACCGGGAAACACTGTTTGCGGAGCCGCGAAACTCTGTTGCGCCGCATGACCAGCATCGCTCACGATGCGTTCATGGGCACGACGGGGGAGATCGCGCGGGGGGCGCTCGTGGCGCGTACGGAGGTCGCGCCATGAGCGCGCGTCTGCTGGGCGATCGCCCAGCAGACGGAGGAGATCGTCGCGGCGGGCGGGTACCGCGCGTCCCACGGGCGCGAGGTGCCGATCGCCGCGGCGGTCGAGGCCGCGCGGGCCGGGACGCGGATGTACGGCCCGGATCCGGTGAAAACACCGGAGATCGCCGACGGGGACAGGCCCGCCGCTCTCGCGGACACATTGAACACACTGTTCGAGGTCACGGCCGAGAGCAGCCTGGAGGCCGCCCGGCGCCTCACGGCCCTGGCCGAGGACCCGGTGGCCGTCCTGAACTTCTCCTCCGCGCGCAATCCCGGCGGCGGCTACCTGAACGGCGCGCAGGCCCAGGAAGAGGCCCTGTGCCGGGCCTCCGCGCTGTACACATGCCTGCTGGGGGCCAGGGAGTTCTACGACCACCACCGAGCCCACCGCGACCCGTTCTACACGGACCGTGTCATCCACTCACCCGCCGTGCCCGTCTTCCGCGACGACCGAGGCCGACTCCTGGACGAGCCGTACCCGGCCGGATTCCTGACCGCGGCGGCCCCCAACGCCGGTGTGGTCCTGCGCACCGCCCCGGACCGCGCGCCCGACCTCCCACGCGCCCTCGCCACCCGCGCCGAGCGCGTCCTGGAGGTGGCCGCGGCCCGCGGCTACCGCCGCCTGGTCCTCGGCGCCTGGGGCTGCGGCGTCTTCCAGAACGACCCGGCCCAGGTGGCGAAAGCCTTCCACGACCTGCTGATCAAGGGCCGCTTCGAGGGCCACTTCGAACACGTCGTCTTCGGAATCCTGGACCGCACGACGGGCAGTACGACTCGCGGGGCATTCGAGCAAGAGTTCGCCCCTGGTCTCCGGTCCCGCTGACGCACTGTGACGCGCAGCGATAGTTGGTCAATCGCAGTGCTGCTTGGCCATGAAGGCGTCCTCGGGCTGTCCTGGACCTCGATGCCGTAGGCACCTCCAGACGGGCGCGGCCCGTGGCGTCGCTCGCGCGATGGCCGGGGACCGCATCGGCCCTCATCTGACCACCCGCTCACATCTCGATCTACGCGCACTAGCGCAACAAGGCCGACCTGGTATCTATCCATGATTTCCTGAATTCAGGATTCCTTGTACTCTCGTGCGGTGCTGACTATTGCCTCCGACGCCGACGTGCTGGCCCGGTTCGGCCGCGCGCTCGCCGACCCGATCCGCTGCCGCATCCTGCTCGCGCTCCGCGATGCCCCGGTCTACCCCGCCGAGCTCGCCGACGCTCTCGGCATCTCGCGCACCCGGCTGTCCAACCACCTCGCGTGCCTGCGCGACTGCGGCTTGGTCGTCACCGTGCCCGACGGTCGCCGCACCCGCTACGAGCTCGCCGACGAACGCCTCGGCCACGCGCTCGATGACCTGCGCACCGCCGTGGTAGCCGTCGAAACCGACCGCATGTGCGTCGACGCCGACGAGAAGGGGTGCTGCTGATGACCGCGATATCCCTCGGCCCCTCCCTGGCCCGCCGCGACGCGCTCGCCCGCCGGATACGCCTGCTGGTCACCGCGACCATCACCTACAACGTCATCGAGGCAGTCGTCGCCATCACCGCCGGCACCCTCGCCTCCTCCACCGCCCTGATCGGCTTCGGACTGGACTCCGTCATCGAGGTTTCCTCGGCCGCTGCCGTCGCCTGGCAGTTCTCCGCCCGCGAACACGCCGTACGCGAGGCCCGCGAGAGGACCACCCTGCGGATCATCGCGGTGTCGTTCTTCGCGCTCGCCGCCTACGTCACCGTTGACGCCGCACGTGCCCTGGCAGGCACCAGCGAGGCCGAACGCTCCATCCCTGGCATCGTGCTCGCCGCCCTCTCCCTTGCGGTCATGCCCTTCCTGTCCGCCGCCCAACGCCGCGCCGGCCGCGAACTGGGCTCCGCCAGCGTGGTCGCCGACTCCAAACAGACTCTGCTGTGCACGTACCTTTCGGCCGTGCTCCTGATCGGCCTGGTCCTCAACGCCACTCTCAGCTGGTCCTGGGCCGACCCCATCGCCGCCCTCGTCATCGCCGCCATCGCCATCAAGGAAGGCCGCGACGCCTGGCACGGCAAGGGCTGCTGCGCACCCTCAACCGCAACGGCCCCGGCCGGCAATCGTGAGGCAATCGACGCGTGCGGCTGCCGTCCTGGCAGCGACTGCTGCCGCTGACCCGGAGCCCGCCTGGCCAACTGTCACCGAGACAAGTGGCCATCGGCGATTGAGCGCAAGTCCGCGACCTGTACTTCTGTCGGGCGAGGCGGCCGTTGAGGGGCGCGAGGCTGTCTCAATATGCGGCTCCGCCGCGTGGGCGCGACCAGCCACAACGGACCCGCAGTCTCTCCACGGCCCAAAGAGCGCCCCGCTCAGCGCCACCCGTACCGCTCGCGCAACCGGTGCACCACGAGATTGAACCGCATCCGATCCAGCGCACAAGCCTCCCGCCGCATCCCGTCCTCATACAGCCGCAGCACCCGGTCCACGTCCACCCAGGAGTCCCGCCCCGACCGGTCCCACGGCCCGCTCCCGATCGGCACCCACTCCCGGTCCCCGTCGTGCCGCTTGCTGGACAACTGCACGGCGAGCAGCGTCCCCCCGTCCTCGCGAGCGACCACCAGCACCGGCCGGTCCTTGCCCCGCCCGTCGTTCTCTTCAAACGGCACCCACGTCCAGACGATCTCGCCGGGATCCGGATCGCCGTCATGCGCGGGGGAGTACTCGGTCCTGACCCGGCCGACCTCGCGGGGTTCGGCTTCGGTGGTCGCGGTGGGCCCGTAGCGGCCGGGCACGTCTTCGTCGGTAGAGGCAGTCACGGGGCACACGTTACTTCGGGGGTACGGAAGCCAACTCCCGTACCCCCGAAGCCTCACCGACTCACGGCCTCACTGCCTCAAACGGCTCACCTCTCGTCCTTCTCCACCGTCACCTTCTCCGTACGCGGCGCCACGACCCCGTTGAGCCCAGCCGCGGCCCCCGCCCCGTTGCCCGTCGCCCCGTCCTGGTTCATCGACGCGAGCAACTGGCGTGCCAGGCCCAGGCCGGTGCCGCCCATGGTGAGCGCCTTGGCGAACATGTCCGCCATGCCGTCGGCGCCGTTGAGCAGCACCATGTGGTCGACGTTGCCGAACGCGCTCGCGCCCGCCTGGACGATCTCCGGCCAGTTCTCCGCGAGTTGCTGGGCGACCACGGCCTCCTGGTTCTCGGCGAGGGCGGCGGCCCGCGCCTTGATGGTCTCGGCCTCCGCCAGACCCTGCGCACGCGTCGCCTCGGCGGCCGCCAGACCCTTGGCCTGTGCGGCGGCGGCCTCGGCCTCACCGGTGGCGCGGGTCGCCGTCGCCGCGGCCGCACCCCTCGCCTTGGTCGCCTCGGCCTCGGCGTTGGCGGCCGTCTTGACCCGGTTCGCCTCGGCCGCGGCCGCGAGTTCGGTCTCCTGGGCCTTGGCCTGCGCCGCCGAGATACGCGCGTCACGCTCGGCCTCGGCGTGGGCACGGATCTCGTACGCCCTCGCGTCCGCGGGCTTGCGGACGTCCGCCTGGAGCTGCTGCTCCCGGCGGAGGGCGTCGAGTTCGGCGATGCGGGTCTCCTGGACGACGACGTCCTGCCGGGCGGCCGCGTCGGCGAGCGGTCCGGCCTGCCGGGCCTTCGCCGCCGCCTTGTCGCGCTCGGCCTGGTAACCGGCCTGGAGGATCTCGCTGTCCCGGGTGGCCTCCGACATCCGGGCGAACGACTTCTGCTCGGCCTCGGTGGCGAGACGATTCGCCTCCGCCTGCGCGATGCGCGCGTCGCGCTGTACGGCGGCGGCGTGCGGCATGGCGAGGTTCTTGATGTACCCGGTCGGGTCCTCGATCTCGTGGATCTGCAGTGAGTCGACGATCAGGCCGAGCTTCTCCATCTCCGTACCGCACGCGGCCCGGGTCTGACCGGTCAGCTTCTCCCGGTCGCGGATCATGTCCTCGACGGTCAACCCGCCGACGATGGACCGCAGATGACCGGCGAACACGTTGTGCACCCGCTCGGCCATCATCTTCTGCTGGTCGAGGAAGCGGCGGCCAGCGTTGGCGATCGACACGAAGTCGTCGCCCACCTTGAAGATGACCACGCCCCGCACCTTCAGCGGAATGCCCTGGTGGGTCACGCAGTCCACGTGCAGCTCGGTCTCGTTGAGGTCGAGCGAGATCTTGCGCACCGCCTGCACACCCGGCAGGACCAGCGTTCCGCGCCCCGTGACGATGCGGAATCCCATGCCCTCTTCAAGGCCTTCGGTCCGATGCTTCGAACCGGAGATGATCAGTGCTTCGTTGGGCTCCGCGACACGCCACATGAGCTTGAAGACCACAACGATGAAGATCAGTGCGAGGACAACAGCCCCCGCCACGACGCCGACAACCATCGGCATACGCCCCCTTTGCATGGTGCCCTATCGGCACCGAACGAACGGGAGTGTGCTCCTGTGCAAGGCGCGGGTACAGACGCTGACGGATCCTTGTTGCAATCTTGACGCGTACGGCTCTCACCTGGGACGAACCCGTCACAGACGAGCTGTCAACTGGCGTGTGCGGGGCGCGTGTCAGGCGTCGTACGCGGCCGACACGTACACCGTTCGCGGCGGCAGATACTCCACCACCATCACCACCGTGCCCCGCTCGATGCGGTCCTTCGCGGCGGCGGGATACGCGAGGAAGTGCTCGGCGCCGCCGCGCACCCGGACGATCACCTCGCCGACGAGCCCAGGTCCGACCGTGCCGGTCACCCGCCCCATCAACCCGACCATCGACGCATCGTCCATGGTCACAGGGTACGGCCGGAACTCGCTTACGCCGCCGGAGAGTCCGCCGGAGTCTGGTGCGGCGGCCACCATTCGTGCCAGCGCAGGTCCGCCTCCAACTGGGCGGCCAGGGAGACGAGAAGCGGCTCGCTGTTCGCCGGGCCGAGCAACTGGGCGCCGACGGGCAGGCCGTCGCCCACGAAACCCGCGGGGACGTTCACGCCGGGCCACCCGAGGATGTTCCACGGCCAGGCGTACGGGCAGGCGGCGATCATGGCCCGGTCGGTGCCGAGACCGTTCAGGTTCACCATCGAGCCGATCCGCGGCGGGGGAGCGGCGGTCGTCGGCGCGAGCAGTACGTCGTAGGTGTCGAAGAGCGCGCCGATCCGCCGGTGCAGCGTGGCCTCGGCCCGCCGGGCCGCCCGCAGCGGCGCGCCGCCGAGCAGCCGGCCGAGGCGGGCGGCGTCACGGGTGCGCCGGTCGAGCAGATGGGGGAACGGCACATCGCGCACCCGCTCGGCCAGGCCGGCCGTGGCGCGTGGGATGAACGTGAGCCCGATCTGCCCGTACCGCGGCTCGGCCTCCTCCACGACATGTCCGAGCGCCGCGAGCCGCTCCGCGAGCGCGAGGACCTTCGCCCGTACGACGGGGTCGAGCCGGGCGGGCAGCGCGGTGAACGGCGGTTTCAGCGACAGCGCGATCCGCAGCCGGCCCGGATCGCGGCCCACCGCGTCCGAGACGCGCAGCGCGGGCGGGCGGTGCAGATCGCCGTCGTGGTTGCCGCCGGCCGCGTCCAGGAGCAGGGCCGCGTCCGCGACCGTGCGGGCGAGCGTTCCGTTGACCGTGATGCCCTGGAAGGACTCCGGACGCGGCCAGGTCGAGATCCGGCCGCGCTGCGGCTTGATGCCGATCAGATGGGTCCAGGAGGCCGGAATGCGCACCGAGCCCGCGCCGTCCGAGCCGAGCGCCGCCGGGACCAGACCCGCCGCCACCGCCGCCGCGGAGCCCCCGGACGAGCCGCCCGGGGTGTGATCGCTGTGCCACGGATTGCGGGTGGCGCCGAAGGCGGGACCCTCGGTGAAGGGCCACTGGCCGAGCTCGCAGGTGTTGGTCTTGCCGACGACGACGGCCCCGGCCGCCCTCAGCCGGCGTACGGCCTCACCGTCCTCGGCCTGCGGCGGATGGTCGCCCCGGCAGCCGAACGCGGTCGGCTCGCCCGCCACGTCCATGTCGTCCTTGACCGCCACCGGCACCCCGAGCAGCGGTCGCCGCACACCGGCGGCAAGCTCCTTGTCCGCCGCGTCGGCCTCGGCGAGCGCCGCCTCGGCGCGCACCAGCCGGAAGGCGTTCAGGGTGGGCTGGGTCGCCTCGATCCGGGCCAGCGCCCGCTCGACCACCTCGCGCGCGGTCACCTCGCCGTCGGCGAGGGCGCGTGCGCACTCCGCCAGACCTGCGGCACGGTCGGGAGCCATCCGGGTCACCTCCGAAGCATGTCGTCTACCGAACGGTAACCTCCGGACGGGCCATCCGACACCGGACGCGGAAGTTCCTTTGTGGAAGCGGGAGTTCCGCCGTCCGGGGGCTCTGGGCTCCCCCCGGCACAGAACGGCACGCAGTGCCTCTGCAAGGATGCGATACGTCATGGTGCAGATACCGAAGCAGTCCGCCCCGCCGTCACCCGCACAACGACCCGTGCCGACGAGCGCCGATGTGGCGCGCCTGGCGGGCGTCTCCCGCGCGACCGTCTCGTACGTCCTGAACAACACCAGCGCCGTCCGGATCAGCGAACCCACCCGCCGCCGCGTCCACGAGGCCGCCAAGGAGCTCGGGTACGTCCCGCACGCCGCCGCCCGCAGCCTGCGCGCCGGGCACAGCCGCATGGTCCTGATGCCGGCGCCGTCCGTGCCCGTGGGACCCCTCTACAGCCAGTTCTTCAACGAGCTCCAGTGGGCGCTGAGCCGTCTCGACTACACCGTCGTGCAGTACGGCAGCGTCGGCCTGCACGGCGACGAGGCCGCCCGCGCCTGGGCGGAGCTCAGGCCGGTCGCCGTACTGGTCCCCGGCAGCGGGCTCGGCCCGCAGGGTGTGGCCGTCCTCAAGCGCTCCGGCGCCCGGGCCGTCGTCACCCTGGGCCCCGAGCGCGTCGAGGGCGCGCACGCGCTGCTCATGGACCACGACCGGGTCGGCCACAGCGCGGGCGCCCACCTGGTGGCCCGCGGCCGCCGCCGTATCGGCGTAGTGGTGCCCGAGGAAGCCGGCCTGGAGATCTTCTCCAAGCCCCGCCTCGAAGGCGTACGCCGCGCCCTGCACGGCACCGACGCGTCGGCGACCGAGCTGCCGCTGGCGTACGAGGAGGAGGCCGCCGCCCGGCTCGCGGCGCGCTGGCGCTCCCTCGGCCTCGACGCCGTGTTCGCGTACAACGACGAGTACGCGATGCTGCTGATGCGCGCCCTGCAGGACGAGGGCATCGGCATCCCGGACGAGACGGCCGTCATCGGCGCCGACGACCTGATGCTCGGCCGGCTGCTGCGGCCCCGGCTGAGCACCGTCCACATCGAGCTGCCGTCCGGACGCGACCTCGCCGAGCTGGTCGACCGGGCGGTCCGCGAACCCGGCGCCGGGCCCGAGACCCATGAGGTACTGGGAGCGCGGGTCGTGCACCGCGAGTCGAGCTGAGAGAGGCTGGATCTGGTCCCCCGACCGCATCGGACACCGGAGGCGCTTCATGCGGACCACGGTCGGCATCATCGGCGGCGGCCCCGCCGGGCTCCTGCTGGCCCGGCTGCTGCACCGGACGGGGATCGACTGCGTCGTCCTGGAGAGCAGGACGCGCGCGTACGTCGAGCAGCGCCAGCGGGCCGGAATGCTGGAGCAGGGCACGGTGGACGCGCTGCGCGAGTGCGGCGCCGCCGACCGCCTGGACGCCGAGGGCCTGATCCACCAGGGCATCGAGCTGCGCTTCGACCGCGAGCGCCACCACATCGACTTCCCCTGGCTCACCGGCGGCCGTACCGTCACGATCTACGCCCAGACGGAGATCGTGAAGGACCTCGTGGCTCTCCAACTCGCCGCGGGGCCACCGCTGTTGTTCGAGGCCGAGGCGCTCGCCGTCGAGAAGCCGGAGAGCGACTCACCCGTCGTGCGGTTCCTGCACGAAGGCCGCGAGCAGACCTTGAGCTGCGACTACGTGGTGGGCTGCGAGGGCTCCCACGGCGTCGCGGCCGACGCGTTCCCTGCCGAGGTGGGCCGCGTCTACGCGCACGAGTACCCGTACTCCTGGCTGGGGATCCTCGCCGAGGTGCCGCCCTCCTGCGATGAGCTGATCTACGCGCGCGGCCCGGGCGGCTTCGCGCTGCACAGCATGCGCTCGCCGTCCGTGTCACGGCTGTACCTGCAGGTCCCGAACGGCACCGACGTCAGCGACTGGCCCGACGAGCGGATCTGGGACGCGCTCGACGCGCGCTTCGCGATCGACGGCGACTGGCGGCTGGCGCGCGGCCCCATCACCTCCAAGTCCGTGACACGGATGCGGAGTTCCGTCCACGAGCCGATGCGGTACGGACGCCTGTTCCTCGCCGGGGACGCGGCCCACATCGTGCCGCCGACCGGCGCCAAGGGCCTCAACCTCGCCGTGTCCGACGTCCGGGTCCTGGCGCGCGGCTTCGCCGAGCTGCACCGCACGGGATCGACCGAACTCCTGGACCGCTACTCGGAGTTGTGCCTCGCCCGGGTGTGGCAGGCCACACGTTTCTCGTACGACATGACTAGGATGTTGCACGCTCAACCAGATGGGGATGCCTTCGAACACCGGATGCAGCTCGCGCGACTGCGCCGGATCACGGCATCCCGCCCCGCGGCAGCCGAACTGGCCGCGAACTACACGGGACTTCCGCTGGCTTTATGAGCTCGACGGGCCGCCTGGGATCCACGAGTCCTACGAGCCCGCTGTGCCCCGCTGGTGATCAGTGAACGATCGGAGAGCCGTCATGCCGCTGCTCGACCCCACGACCTGGCAGTCCCGCACCCTGTCGGGCGGTGAGTACACCGTCACCGAGCCCGCCACCGGCGAGCCGCTCGGCGCCGTCACGCTCGCCGCCGCCGAGGACGTCGCGACGGCCGCGCGGACCGCCCGCGCCGCCCAGGCCGAGTGGGCCAAGGCCCCGCACTTCGTCCGTGCCGCCGTGCTGCGCAAGGCGGGGGACCTGTTCGCCGCGCACGCCGGTGAACTGCGCGACTGGATCGTCCGCGAGTCCGGCTCCATCCCGGGCAAGGCCGACTTCGAGCTGCACGTCGCCGCCCAGGAGTGCTACGAAGCCGCGGCGCTCGCCTCGCGTCCGACCGGCCAGATCCTGCCGTCCGAGGCGCCGCGCCTGTCGTACACGCGACGCGTCCCGGTCGGTGTCGTGGGCGTGATCGCCCCCTTCAACGCCCCGCTGATCCTCTCGATCCGCTCGGTGGCCCCGGCGCTCGCGCTCGGCAACGCCGTCGTACTGAAGCCGGACCCGCGCACCGCCGTGTGCGGCGGCCTCGCGCTGGGCGCGGTCTTCGCCGAGGCGGGCCTGCCCGAGGGGCTGCTGCACATCCTGCCCGGCGGCCCCGAGGCCGGTCAGGCGCTGGTCGCCGACCCTCAGGTGCCGGTGATCTCCTTCACGGGTTCAACTGCCGCCGGACGCGCGGTCGGTGAGGCCGCGGGCCGTCATCTCAAGCGCGCGCACCTGGAGTTGGGCGGCAACTCCGCCCTGATCGTCCTGGAGGACGCCGACATCGACGCGGTGATCTCCACGGCGGCCTGGGGCTCGTTCTTCCACCAGGGCCAGATCTGCATGACGACGGGGCGCCACCTGGTCCATGCCTCGCTGTACGAGGAGTACGTGGAGCGGCTCGCCGCCAAGGCCGACGCGCTCGCCGTGGGTGACCCGTACCGCGAGCAGGTGCACCTCGGGCCGATCATCGACAGCGCCCAACTCGCCAAGATCCAGGGGCTGGTGGAGTCCAGCACGGCACGCGGCGCCAAACTGGCGGCGGGCGGCACCCACGAGAAGCTGTTCTACCGGCCCACGGTCCTCGCGGGAGTCGACGACACGACTCCGGCGTACGCGCAGGAGGTGTTCGGTCCGGTCGCGCCGGTCCGTGCGTTCGGCGCCCTGGACGAGGCCGCGGCCCTCGCCTCGGCGGGACCGTACGGCCTGTCGCTGGGCATCGTGACCCGGGACACCGCGCGCGGCCTCGAACTCGCCGAGCGCATCCCGACCGGCATCGTCCACATCAACGACCAGACCGTCAACGACGAGGCCGTGGCCCCCTTCGGCGGGATCGCCGCCTCCGGCACCGGCGCCCGCTTCGGCGGTGAGGCCAACCTGGAGGCCTTCACCGACGTGCGCTGGACGACGGTGCGCGGCGATGTTGCGGCGTACCCGTTCTAGACCGCGTACGCGGCCTTACTGACCGTCCTGCTGAGCCTGCTGGGCCTGCTGCTCCGCGATGGACTTGCGGACCTCGTCCATGTCCAGCTTCCGGGCCTGCCCGATGACGTCGTCCAGGGCGGCCTGGGGCAGCGCCCCGGGCTGGGCGAAGATCGCGACCTGGTCGCGGACGATCATCAGCGTCGGGATCGACTGGATGTCGAAGGCCGCGGCCAGCTCCGGCTGCGCCTCGGTGTCGACCTTGGCGAACACCAGGTCGGGGTTGGCCTCGGCGGCCTTCTCGTAGACGGGGGCGAACTGACGGCACGGCCCGCACCAGGACGCCCAGAAGTCGATCAGGACGAACTCGTTGTCCGTGACCGTCTGGTCGAAGTTCTCCTTGGTGAGCTCCAGGGTGCTGCTCATACGTGTATCCCTCTTCCTCGCGTCCGGGTCATGCCGGTTTGCACAACGCCGCCTCCCGGGGGCGTATTCCGCGTGCGTACCCGTGTGGCCACGGCGCACACCAGGAACCAGACTGGGCCCATGACGGAAACGGAATCCATCGCGTACGACGTCGTGGTGCTCGGGGCCGGGCCCGTGGGGGAGAACGTCGCCGACCGCACCCGCGCGGCAGGTCTGTCCACCGCGGTCGTGGAGAGCGAGCTGGTCGGCGGCGAGTGCTCGTACTGGGCCTGTATGCCCAGCAAGGCTCTGCTGCGCCCGGCCATCGCCCGCGCCGACGCCCGCCGTGTGCCCGGACTCAGGCAGTCCGTGCAGGGCCCCCTCGACGCCCCCGCGGTCCTCGCCCACCGCGACTACTACGTGTCCCACTGGAAGGACGACGGCCAGATCGCCTGGCTGGACGGCATCGGCGCCGATCTGTACCGCGGCCACGGGCGGCTCGACGGGCCCCGCAGGGTGACCGTCGAGGGACCGGACGGCGAGCGGCAGGTGCTGACCGCCCGGCACGCGGTCGTCGTCAGCACCGGCAGCCGCGCCCTCCTCCCCAACTTGCCGGGACTCGCCCAGGTCAAGCCCTGGACCAGCCGTGAGGCCACCAGCGCGCACGCCGTGCCCGGGCGGCTGATCGTGGTGGGCGGCGGTGTGGTCGCCGCCGAGATGGCCACGGCCTGGCGGGCCCTGGGCTCCGAGGTCACCGTCCTCGTCCGCGGCAAGGGCCTGCTGCCCCGCATGGAGCCCTTCGCCGGGGAGCTGGTCGCCGAGGCCTTGCAGGAGGCGGGCGCGGACGTGCGCACCGGCACCTCGGTGTCCGCGGTGACTCGGGAAGGCTCCACGGTGGTCGCGCTGACCGACACCGGCGACCGGATCGAGGCCGACGAGATCCTCTTCGCCACCGGGCGCGCGCCCCGCACCGACGACCTCGGCCTCGACACGGTCGGCCTGGAACCCGGCTCCTGGCTCGACGTCGACGACAGCCTTCAGGTGGTCGGCAGCGAGTGGCTGTACGCGGTCGGCGACGTCAATCACCGCGCACTGCTCACCCACCAGGGCAAGTACCAGGCCCGGATCGCGGGCGCCGCCATCGCCGCCCGCGCCGCCGGGGTGCCCCTCCTGGAGACTGACCCCTGGGGAGCCCATTCCGCGACCGCCGACCGCGCGGCCGTCCCCCAGGTCGTCTTCACCGACCCGGAGGCCGCGGCCGTGGGCCTCTCCCTTGCCGAGGCGGAAGCCGCCGGGCACCGCGTCCGGGCCGTGGACGTCAACATGTCCTCGGTGGCGGGCGCGGGCCTGTACGCGGACGGCTACCACGGCCGGGCCCGCATGGTCGTCGACCTCGACCGCGAGATCCTCCTCGGCGTCACCTTCGTCGGCCCCGGCGTGGGCGAACTGATCCACTCGGCGTCGATCGCGGTCGCCGGTGAGGTACCGATCGGCCGCCTCTGGCACGCCGTGCCGTCCTACCCGACGGTGAGCGAGGTGTGGCTGCGGCTGCTGGAGGGGTACCGGGACAAGTAGGCGGCGTTGTGGAAGTCCCGCGCGGCAGCCGCGCGGGACTTCGTCATGCCAGGGAGACCAGCTCCAGATACTCCTCGCTCCACAGATCCTCGTCCGCGTCCGGGAGCAGCAGCACCCGGTCCGGACGCAGGGCCTCGATGGCGCCCACGTCGTGGGTGACCATGACGATCGCGCCCGGGTACGTGCCCACCGCGGCCAGGACCTCGGCCCGGGAGACCGGGTCGAGGTTGTTGGTGGGCTCGTCGAGGAGCAGGACGTTCGCGCCGGAGTGGACCAGACCCGCCAGGGCGTGGGGGTCCCCCCATGCCCTTAAGGCTATGGGGGAGGGTCTTCTCCCCTCCGGACAGCACGCCTACGCGTTTGTCGGCGTCGTCGCCCGTGAACAGGAACGAGCCGAGCACCCGCCGCACCTCGCCGTCCGTGAGATGCGGCGCCGTGGCGGCCAGCTGCCCCCGGACCGTGTCGGCGGGGTCGAGCGTGTCGTGCTCCTGCGCGAAGTAGCCGAGGCGCAGCCCATGACCGTGCACCACACGCCCGCTGTCCGGGGTGTCGTGTCCGGCGAGGAGACGCAGCAGAGTGGTCTTGCCCGAGCCGTTGAGGCCGAGGATCACCAGCCGGCTGCCCCGGTCGACGGCCAGGTCGACTCCGCCGAGGACACGGAGATCGCCGTACGCCTTGGTCAGACTGATCGCACCGAGCGGCATCCGCCCGCAGGGGGCGGGCTCGGGCAGCCGGATCCTGGCCACCTTCTCCGTCCGCCGGACCGGTTCGAGCTCGGCGAGCATGCGGTCGGCGCGGCGGGCCATGTTCTTCGCCGCCACGGCCGTCGACACGTACGTGCGCATCTTGTCCGCCTGCGCGTGCAGCGTCGCCGCCTTGCGCTCGGCGTTCGCCCGCTCCCGGGCCCGGCGGCGCTCGTCGGCGTCCCGCTGGGCGAGGTAGGCGTGCCAGCCCGTGTTGTGGACGTCGAGCGTGGCGCGCGACGGGTCGAGGTGGAAGACGCGGTTGACCACGGCGGCCAGCAGCGAGGTGTCGTGGCTGATGAGGACGAGCCCCGCCTGATGGTTCGTCAAGAAGGCACGCAGCCAGGCGACCGAGTCGGCGTCCAGGTGGTTCGTCGGCTCGTCCAGGAGCAGGGTGCCGTGGTCCGCGAACAGGATGCGGGCCAGCTCGACCCGGCGGCGCTGACCGCCGGACAGAGCGCCGACCGGCTGGTCCATGACCCGGGCCGGCAGCCCGAGGCCCGCGGCGACCCGGGCCGCCTCCGCCTCGGCCGCGTACCCGCCCCGCGCCAGGAACTCGGCCTCCGCCCGTACATAGGCGTTCATCGCGCGCTCGGAGCCGTCGGCCATCGCGGCCTCCGCCGCGCGCAGCATCCGTACGGCGTGATCCAGGCCGCGCGCCGACAGGATCCGGTCCGTGACCGTCACCGCGGGGTCGGCCGCACGAGGGTCCTGGGGCAGGTAACCGAGCGCCCCCGTACGGGAGATGGACCCGGCGGCGGGCCGCGCCTGCCCCGCCAGGGTGTTCAGCAGAGTGGTCTTGCCCGCGCCGTTGCGGCCGACCAGACCGATGCGGTCGCCGGGGGAGACGTGGAAGGAGATGTCGGACAGCAGCAGACGGGCGCCCACGCGCACGTCGACACCGCGAACGGTGATCATGGGAATACGCTCCGGGGAATCAATCGGCAAAAGGACACACGGGTGGCGTGGAAGCGGGTCCTTGAGCTAAGAGATGCGGGGCGTAGACATGCGGCCAGGCTAGTGAAGGGACTTGGGCGGGCGCCACGGGATTTCCGCGGGCCCGAGCCTTCCGTCAGTCCCCGCCAGGCCTCGACTCGCGCCGTGGTGCGGCCGAGGCCGGCTCTCAGCCGGGCAGCGTGAAGCCGAGAGCCGCGGCCGCCCGCTCCGGCGTCGGCTGGTTCCAGCGGTCCGCCATCGCCTGGTTCGACGACAGTGAACGAGGCTCCGCGCGGTCGAGGTAGAGCATGCCGTCCAGGTGGTCCGTCTCGTGCTGGACGATGCGCGCGGGCCAGCCGGTGAACACCTCGTCGACCGCGCGGCCGTGCTCGTCCAGCGCCGTCAGCCGCACCTCGGCGTGCCGGACCACCAGCGCCTGCCAGCCCGGAACGCTCAGACAGCCCTCGAAGAACGCGGCCCGACCCGCGCCGACCCCCTCGTACGACGGATTGACCAGCACTCGGAACGGCAGCGGAACCCGCCCTCGCGCGAGGCGCACCTCGTCGGGCACCGGCGCCGGATCCTCGATGACGGCGAGCCGCAGCGGTACGCCGACCTGCGGCGCGGCGAGGCCGACGCCCGGCGCCGCGTGCATCGTCGCGCGCAGGGCCGCGACGAAGCGGGCCAGCAGCCCCGGGTCCAGCTGGCCGTCGAAGGGCTCGGCAAGCCGGCGCAGCACCGGGTCGCCGGCGGCGACGATCGGCAACGGGCCTTCGTGGGAGAGGAGTTCCTCGACCAGGTCGCTCAGGGGGCGGGAGGTGCTGGGGTCACGTTCGGATGCCATCGCGCCAGGATGCCAAGCCGGCCCGCGCCGAGCGAGGCGGCGCGGGCGAGTCCCGGATCTTCCCGGATCTTCCCGCATGTGACGCACGCCACTCGCACGCCCGGGAACTCGACTGCTCCGCGCCCCGACTACTGGACCGCCACCGGCGAAGGGAGCCCAACTCCCCGGCCCACGGCCCGTTTCCGTCCCCTGCCCGACCGGAGAACCCCGCCGATGTCCACCGCTCCCTTGACCACGACGGACGAGTCCCCGCAGTCCGTAGCGCCGACACCGTCCCGAAGAATCTGCTCCCCGCTGCGCCCCCTGATCCTGCGCCTGCACTTCTACGCCGGACTGCTCGTCGCCCCGTTCCTGCTGGTCGCCGCCACGACCGGCCTGCTGTACGCCGCCTCGTTCCAGGCCGAGAAGATCGTGTACGCGCATGAGCTGACCGTCCCGGCCGGCGACCACAAGCTTCCGCTGTCCCAGCAGGTGGCCGCCGCCCGCAAGGTCCACCCCGAGGGCACGGTCTCCGCCGTACGCCCCTCACCGGAGGCGGACGCCACGACCCGCGTACTGCTCTCCGGCGTCCCCGGCGTCGGCGCCGACCACACCCTCGCGGTCTTCGTCGACCCGTACACCGGGAAGGTCCGCGGAGCCCTGGAACAGTACGGGTCCACCGGTGCGCTCCCGCTGCGCACCTGGATCGACGGGCTGCACGCCAACCTCCAGCTCGGCGAGAACGGCCGCCTCTACAGCGAACTCGCCGCCAGCTGGCTGTGGGTGATCGCGGGCGGCGGCCTGGTGCTGTGGTTCGGCCGCCGCCGTGCCCAGCGCAAGGTGCGCGGCACCAGTGGGCGCCGCCGCACCCTCGGGCTGCACGGCACGGTCGGCGTCTGGGCGGCCGCCGGGTTCATCTTCCTCTCGGCGACCGGTCTGACCTGGTCGACGTACGCCGGGGCGAACATCGACACCCTCAGGACCTCGCTCGGCCAGGCGACGCCCTCGGTCTCGTCGGCGACCGGCGGCGAGCACGCGGGCCACACCGGCACGGGGACCGCGGAGGCCACGGCACCGGACATCGCCCTCGACGTCGACAAGATCCTCGCGGCCGCCCGCGCCAAGGGCCTCGGCGACCCCGTCGAGATCGTCGCGCCCGCCGACGCCTCCTCCGCCTATGTGGTGAAGCAGATCCAGCGCAGCTGGCCCGAGAAGCAGGACTCGGTGGCCGTGGACCCGGCGACGGGCAAGGTCATCGACGAACTCCGCTTCGCCGACTACCCACTGCTCGCCAAGCTGACCCGCTGGGGCATCGACGCGCACACCGGTGTCCTGTTCGGTCTCGTGAACCAGATCGCCCTGATGGCCCTCGCGCTCTCGCTGATCCTGCTCATCGTGTGGGGCTACCGCATGTGGTGGCTGCGCGGCCGCGCCTCCGCGTTCGGCCGGCCCATCCCGCGCGGCACCTGGCAGCAGGTCCCGCCGCAGATCCTGGTCCCGGCCATGGCGGCCGTCGCCGTCCTCGCCTACTTCGTCCCGCTGCTCGGCATCCCGCTCGCGGTGTTCATCGCCGTGGACGTCCTCCTCGGCGAGATCGCGTACCGGAAGGGGAAGCGCACCTACGGCGGCCCGGTGGCGTGACCGGACGGGCGAATGCCGAAGGGAGACGCGAAAAACGCCTGAGGAAGACGCGAAAGGGCGAACGCCGGAGGGAGACGCGAGAAGGCGAACGCCGGAGGAAGACGCGAAAAGGCCGGTCAACGAGGTGACCGGCCTGTCGCCGAAAGGGGCCTGAGCGGTGTGATCACACCTGCTCGAAGTCGCCCGCCAGTGCCGAGGCGATCCGCAGATGCGACTCCGCCTCGTCATGCCGACCCTGGCGCTGCAGCGTGCGCCCCAGCATCAGCCGGGCGTAGTGCTCGACCGGGTCGAGCTCCACGAGCGCGCGCAACTCCGTCTCGGCGCGGCGCAGTTGAGCCGAGTGGTAGTAGGAGCGCGCCAGCAGCAGCCGGGGTCCGACCTGCTCCGGCACCTCCTCGACCAGCCCGCCCAGAATCCGCGCCGCGGCGGCGTAGTCCTTGGCGTCGAAGTACATCCGCGCCCGCTCCCAGCGCTCCGCGGCCGTCCCGTGGTCGTAGTACGTCGTTTCCACTGCTGACCTCCTTCGACAGGCCACAACCGCCAGAGTTGGTTGAATATTCCACAACGGGTCCTCGCCCTGCTGTGCTGCGGGCAGTTGCTTACGCGCCCGCCAGCTCCGCGTCGGCCCGCTCCGTGACGAGGGCCAGCACGCGCCCGGCGGTCGCCAGGTCCTCGGCCGGAATGTCCGCGTACAGCCGGGCCGCGATCTCGTTGCCGGCGGTGCGGATCCCCTCGAACAGCTCCCGGCCGCTGTCCGTGAGCGACACCCGCTCGGCCGTCGGCTCCTCCAGCAGCTTCAGGGCCGTCATCTCGTCGACGGTGGCCCGGGCCGCGGGCTCCTCGATCTTCAGTGCCCCGGTCAGCCGGCCCACGAGCCAGTCGCGCTCGACGGTCCCGCCGTTGTCGGAGACGGCCCGGAGGGCCACCGACTGGTTGAAGGTGGTGCCGCTGCGGGCGAGCACGCTCTCCAGGAGAGCTCGGCTCGCGTAGTGCGCCAGACCTATGACCTGGCCGCCTACGGGGGGAGTGGTGATGGTCATGACTGCTCCTTGTCGGGATGTCGGTCGTTGTCACGATGCGGGCCGATGCCGCGATGCCGGTCGGTCCCGGCCTGCGGATCGAGTGGTACGTCGAGCAGGGTGGCCAGCTCGCGGCTGAACGCCTTCGTGCGCTCGCCGTCGAGCCCGCCCAGGGGTTCGAGAAGCTGGTCCAGGAGCCCCTGGACCACCCGGATCGCACGGCGGGCGATCTCGCGCCCCTCGTCCGTGAGGGTCAGCTGGATCGCCCGGGGGTCCGCCGGATCCCGGGTGCGGTCGACGAGGCCTGCCGCCTCCAGGGCGCGGGCCAGCTTCGACACGTAGAGCGCTTCGAGTCCGGTGTGATCGGCGAGCCGGCGCTGACTGGGCCGCAGCCCCTCCCTGTCCATGCCGTACAGCGACGCCACCAGCGAGTACTGCGCGTGGGTCAGGCCCAGCGGAGCGACCGCGCGGTCGACGGCCACGCGCCATTTCATCGACAGACGCCAGACCAGGAAACCTGGCGTCGCCTTCTCAGGTACCGAACTCATGAGAGAAACCGTACATGGCTACTATATCCATGGCTACTATTTTCTGACGGGTCCGACCAACGGCGTACGCGCCTGCGGCCGAGGTCCTGGGCCCCGCGCCGGTTCTGAGCCAAGTGCCCCTCGATGGGCGGGTCGATGGCCTGACGGAGGGTCCCCGACGGGGCTAGGTTGTGCGCCATGAGCAATCTTGATCGCGAGGCGGTTCCCGCACTCTGCGGTGGCCGCGGTTTCGTGGTGGCCGAGCCGGTGCGTGAACTCCTCAGCCCCCGCCGGGTCAAGCTCGGCGAGTCCACCGAAGTCCGCCGCCTGCTGCCCAACCTGGGCCGCCGCATGGTCGGCGCGTGGTGCTTCGTCGATCACTACGGGCCCGACGACATCGCCGACGAGCCCGGCATGCAGGTCCCGCCGCACCCGCACATGGGCCTGCAGACCGTCAGCTGGCTGCACGAGGGCGAGGTGCTGCACCGCGACTCCACGGGCAGCCTGCAGACCATCCGCCCGCGCGAACTGGGCCTCATGACCTCGGGCCGCGCCATCAGCCACTCCGAGGAGAGCCCCAAGTCGCACGCCCGCCTCCTGCACGGCGCGCAGCTCTGGGTCGCCCTCCCCGACGGCCACCGCCTCACCGACCCGCGCTTCGAGCACCACGCCGAACTGCCCGTCGTCACGGCTCCCGGCCTCAACGCCACGCTCATCCTGGGCACCGTCGACGGCACCACCTCGCCCGGCACGACGTACACCCCGATCGTCGGTGCCGACCTGGCCCTGGCGAGCGGCACCGACGTACGACTGCCGCTGGAACCCGACTTCGAGTACGCCGTCCTGTCCATGTCCGGCGAGGCCCACGTGGACGGCGTACCGGTACTCCCCGGCTCGATGCTCTATCTCGGCTGCGGCCGGAGCGAACTCCCCCTGCGCGCCGAGTCGGACGCCGCGCTCATGCTCCTGGGCGGCGAGCCCTTCGAGGAGGAGCTGATCATGTGGTGGAACTTCATCGGGCGGTCCAACGAGGACATCGCACAGGCCCGTTCGGACTGGATGGCGGGCTCGCGGTTCGGTGAGGTGGTGGGGTACGACGGTGCGCCACTGCCCGCTCCTGAACTCCCGCCGGTGCCCCTGAAACCGCGCGGAAGGGTGCGCTGACCTGGGGTTCCAGCCCTGGTGCGGGCCTCTCGCGGGACACGGCTGTCTCCGCTCGGCACCCCGTTTTCGCGAGTGGGCGATCGCTCCTGATGGGGCGTCAGCATCATTGTGTTGGTGTCTTGTGCTGGGGCGAGACGCCACCAAGTGCCTGGGTGGCGAAGGGGAGGAGCCTCACAGCGCGGGGCCCGCCATCATCCGGTCCACCGACGAACCGCTCATCTGCAGACCGGGCAGCAGCCAGTCCTGGAACGGCGCCAGCACGGCCAGCACGAGGAAGGCGAGGCCGACCGCCCAGCTGAGCCAAGGACCCCCGCGCCACAGCTTCTCCAAGAAGATCACGGCGGCCAGTCCCGCCATCGCCGCTACGTTCATCACGCCGAGCGGGATCAGGACGATCATCAGGCCCCAGCAGCAGCCGACGCAGTAGAGCCCGTGGTGCGCGCCCACCCGCAGGTCCTTCGCCCACGGCCGGAAGCGCGCGTACCGCAGCAACTGGAACATCGGGTTGCGGCAGTGCCGCAGACAGACTCCTTTCAGCGGCCCGAACTGCTGCACTCCCGCGAGCAGAAAGGCTGCCGCGCCGATCCAGCGGCCCGCGTCGGGGTGGCTGTCGACCAGATGCCCGGTCGCCGCCAGGGCCGCGTACACGAGCAGCCCGAACCCGGCCCAGGCCAGCAGATAGCCGCCGATGAACTCGCTGATGCGCAGGGCCCGGACACGGCCCGCCGCGCTGCGATTGATCGCCTGGACCCAGGTGAGGGCGACGGGCGCCAGCGACGGCAGCATCATCGCCGCCATCATGACCACCCACAGGAGCAGGAAGAGTGGGAGCGCCAGGCCCATGGTGCCCGGGTCCATTCCCATGCCGCGGGACTGAGCGACCGTGAGCACCCACGCCAGAGCGGCGATGAGCGTCAGCAGAGTCCAGCCGAGGGCCAGATCACGCCTCGGCAGCAGGACCCCGGGCCGGGTGGGCTCCGGCGCGGCGAGGTGAGGATGCAGCATGGCGTGCCTCCCGGGAACGCCCACCACGGACAGCGGTGAGCAGTCCGAAGACACCTCCAGCAGATCACAGAATCGGAGGGCCCAAAAGCGGACGGAGGGGAAGCGGCTCTCGTCGGTGACCGGACCTCCCCTGTGCCGCGGCCGACACCGCGCAGGACTGGGGTTTCCTCGCCGTGCAGGCGCATGCTGGAGATGAGGCCGATCCGCTTGGCTTCGTGGCCGGAGAGCTCTGTGCGGGACGACTCCGCCGCTCCCAGGACCTTGCGGTAACGGGGGATGAGAAGGTCAGCAAGATGACCGAAACAACCACCAGCCCGGCCTGGCATCTGGTCGGCGACTGGTTCGACACCTGTAAATGCGCCTGAACTTCCTGATGCTCGGGTCCTTCACCGGCAACATATGGGCCGGCGCCGCCACCGACTCGTATGCCGCCTTCTTCGTCGACGAGCGCGCCGACGACCAGCAGCGCGCCGCGCTCGGCACGATCTTCAGCGGTGAGGTGGGGGGCTGGCCGAAGGAGTTCGGCGAGCTCGCTCCCTTCGAGGTGCGCGGCATGGAAGTCGCCCCTGTCATCGTGGAGATCGACGAGGACCTGGGATCGTGGAGCGTCGAGGTCCCGGGCCGGGTCACCGCCCGCGCCGAGGCCCTGGCCGGTCCCACCACGCCCGCCGGCGCGCGGGTGCAGGTACACAACGCCGGCGGTGCCGAGGTCGGCCCGGGCCAGATCGCCACATGGGGTCGCGCCACGACGGACCAGGCCGACGCCTTCGGCTTCAGCTGGGACCGCAGCGGCAAGTCGAGCAAGCATTTCCCGTTTGACTGGAGCGGTCCCGACTGATCAACCCCGCTGTACGGAAACGGAATCCAGATCCCTGCCCGCAGGCCGGAACCGAACGGCCATTCAGACCTTGCCGTACTCGTCGTGGCGGCGCAGCCAGTGGGCCTCCTCGCCGTCCTCGTGGCGGCCCAGTGGTGTCCGGTCGAGGAGGCCGTAGTAGGCCATGGCGGGTTCGAGGCCGCGCGCGGTGGTGACGTACGTCCGGTGGACGCTGCCGTCCGAGAGCGCGTAGGCGCTCATCCCGGGCCCTTCGGTGACGTACCCGAGCACGTCCGTGCCGGACAGTTCCGCCATCTGATGCACGGTCGGCGGGATGTCGCCGTCGAGGAACGGCCTGAGCTCCTCCTCGGTGTACTGCAAGCCGAGGTCGCGGTGGAAGTCGCTGCCGCCGGCGGAGACCCAGTCGAAGCTCCAGCCCATCCGCTCCCGGTAGGCGAGGAGCTTGTCGATCGGCGCCCGCGAGGAGCAGATCAGCGTCACGTCGCGGGCCTTGAGGTGGATCACGTTGGGCGCGAGGGTGTCCGCGATCGAGGAGCAGACCGTGCATCCGGCCTCGTACGGCGGACCGAACATGAAGTGGTAGATGAGCAGCTGCGAACGTCCGTCGAAGAGGTCCGCGAGCGACTTGGTCCCGCCCTCGGTCTCGAAGCGGTAGTCCTTCTCGACCGGCACCCACGGAAGCTCCCTCCGCTTCCGCGCGAGTTCGTCGCTGCGCCGGGTGAGTTGCTTCTCCTCCACGAGCAGCTCCTGGCGGGCTGCGTCGAATTCCTCCTGTGTGCCGACCCTGTGCTTCGGCATTGCTTTCTCCCTCCTGCGCGGGAGCACCATCGGGCTGTGTGCGGTCGCCTGCGGCGGCTGCCGGCAGTGCCTGCTGCCTGCACCGGCGTACCCGTCAGGCCTCATCTCCACCGTACGCGCGGCGGCGGGGCCTTGCCTTACAAGATCATTATCGTGGCCCCGACGGTCGGCGCCTCCGTGCTGTACGCGGTCGCGGACAGTCCCGGCCGGCTGTGGGCGGCTCGCCTCGGCCAGGGCGCCGCGGCCTCCGCCCTTTCCACTTCGGCCTCCGCCATGGCCGCCCGCCTGAATCCGGCGGCCGAGCGAGGCCGCGCGTTCGGCAGTCACGGCGGCTGCCGTTTCAGCTCGGGGACGCGCTGCCGTTGGTGCGTCAGCTCGGCTTCAGTGCCGACGGCGCCAGAACGGCGTGTCCCAGCGTTGTTCTCGTCGGTACTGGGCGGTGCGTGCGTTCAGGTACTCGGCATGTACGGCTGCGATGCGCCGGGCGTAGGCGTCCAGCGCGCCGGTCTCTCCGGCCCGGTCGGCCAGGATTGCCCGTGCCGCCACCAAGCCGGTGGCCACCGCGGTGACGATCCCCCGGGCGGCCAGGGGGTCGGTCGCGGTGGCGGCGTCACCGACGGCTGCCCAGCCCGGGCCGGCCGCAGGCCTGGCGCAGGCGGAGCCGGCGGCCAGCACCCGCAGCCGCCGGGGTGGACTCTCCCAACGGGCGGTGCGGTCCCGGATGTGACCGGCGAGCTGCACTTGGGCCCACCACACGCCCGGATCGAGCAGATGCAGGCCGGCGACGAGGTCGGCATCGGTCATGGCCATCACGACCCGCTCACCACCGGGCAGCGGGGCGGTGTACCACCAGCCCCAGGGAGTGGACTCCACCAGCGACGTTCGTTCCAGCTCAGCCGTCCCCGCCCCCGCCCTCGGCGGACCCAACAGCCCGGCTACCGCGATCAGATGGTCGGAGCGGACCAGCCCCGCTCCGATCCGGCGGGCCAGCCGCGCCGCCCGGCCAGTGGCGTCAACGAGATGGCCGGCCCGCAGCACGCTGCCGTCCCCTGTGGTGACCTGCCAACGGTCCTGCTGCCGTCGGACACTGTGGACGCGCCCGGTGTGCCGGCAGGCGCCAGCGGCCTGGGCTGCTTGTAGGAGGGCGGCATTGAACCGGGCTCGGTCAAGGTGCCAGCCGTCGCCGTACGGCCCGAACTGATAGCCCGCGACGCTGAGAGCGTCCTCGCCCCAAGCGGCCTGGTTGCCGTGACAGGGAGCGTGCCCATCGGCGGCGATACGGTCGAGCACTCCCAGCCGTTCCAGCAGCGGACGGGCGCTGGGAGCAAGACTCTCCCCGACCCTCCAGCCGGGGGAGACCACCGGGGTGACGATGACGACTTCCGCGCCGGCCCGGACGAGGCTCAGCGCGGCCACACACCCGGCGGGGCCGCCCCCGGCTACCAGAACGTCGCAGTGCCGCGTCCTCGCGCCGCTGTTCGATCCGCTGCCGCTCAATGCTCCGCTCCGGCCTCTGCCCGGCCTACTCGGGCTCGGGAGCGGTCCGCTCCGTCTCCACCAGGATCTCGCGGCCGTCCGGACCGGGCCGGGCGACGACGAACCCGAGAGTGCTCCACTTCGCGACCATCGCGTCAGCGTCGGCGATCCCACGGTCCCACTCCCTGAACGCGTCGGCCGCGACCTGAATGAGCGCGTCGTGCTCGGGCTCGGGAAGCACTTCGTCGGGGCGGGAAGCGGGCCACCAGTGGGTGTGGCAGGCGTCGAAGTCGGCCTGCCAGGGCAGGGCCATGTACTTGGTGACATCTCCGGCGAACAGGTCTTCGCGCAGCCGGAAGGGCGCGGCCCAGGTGGCCGGGTTGTCAGCGATGTACGTCATCTCGATACCCGGGAAGAATCCCCCGCCGCTGCAGGCCTCCAATGCGGCCCGTACCAGGGCGTGCGGCTGGTCCGCGGGCGCGAGGGCCTCGAGCGGCACCTCGGGGGCGGGCGCGCCCGGCCAGTCGGCCAGGAAGTCGCCGACGGCCCAGCGCCGCATCCGTTCGTACTGGCCGGGCAGGAGTGTCAGCCAGGTTTGCGGATGCTCGGGGTCTCGATCGCCGCCGTCGCCGGCAAGGACGGGCATGAATCCGGCGTCGGCCTGGCCGATGTCCAAGAGCCCGGGCTTCGGCGTACGCAAGCGGTCGAAGACGGCTTGCCGGTGCTTGGCGTTGACGTCGGCGTTCGAGGACAGCTGGGCGAGGCGGTCGGACGCGAGGAAGTTGCGTGCGATGCCGTGCTTGATGCGCGCGACCGCGTTGACCCAGGCGAATCCGACCGGCCGGGCGAGCAACGGGTAGATGTCCCGGGTGAAGGAGACCTCCGGCGCTATGGGCAGCCTGCCCGACGCGCGGGCGGTCTCCAAGGCGACGTCGTACAGAGTGATCAGGCTTGCTGTGTAGGGGGCGTAATCAGGAGGGGCCGCCAGGACCCAAGCGGGAGTCACCGGCACCGGGCGACCCTGCGGCCCCAGGCGGACGGTCGCGCTGACCGGACCGTCAGAGATGTCGTCGAACCAGAAATCGTTGTTGGCGAAGTGGCTGATCGGATTGGCGGGCTTGACCGAGGCGGACTTCCCGAAGCCGCCGAGGACGAGGAGCCGGCCTGCCTCGTCCGTGCGCAGTTCACCCAGCGGCACCGGGGTGCCCAGGAAGGTTCCGGTGTCGAACCGGGCACCCGTGCCGTCCTGGGAGGGACCGGTCACGCTGCGGGGGCCAGGCCGGATGACCAGCCGCGCCCGAGCCGAGGGATCGGCGGGATCGATGTGCCGGTTACGGCGGTTGGCGTCCGCGGCGGACTCGTGGAAGCGCCCGGCGAACTTGAACCACTCGCCCTTGGCGTTGGCCAGCTCGACGGTCCAGGTGACGTGCGCGTCGGCCGAGGTGAGCTCGCCCAGGGCAGCGCCGGCCCGGTCATAGGCGTACAGGCGGAACCGGGCGGCCTGGCGCTTGATCCGCCCGGCGGTGTCCTTGAAGCCGCCGTCCGGCCGCGGCGGAATGCCGGGGGCCTCCGGACCTATGAAGAAACCGTCGGGACTGTCGCCCAACCTGGCGATGCCGACCGTGGGGTGGATCTCGCAGTGGGAGATGTCATCGAGGTTCATGTGCGCTCAGTGGAAATGCATCTCGGTGGCCAGATCCCCTTCTTCTTCGTAGAACTCCCGCCCTATCGCGAGCTGCAGATCAACGCCAACCGGTCCGCCGTCCAGAAACTTCGCGGTCACCTGGTTGCTCTCGTGCAGTCTGTCTGCCGGGCGATCTGCCCTTCCGGCGATCTCAAGCCGCGGGCCCTTCCGGAGGATGTCATCGGTGAGCACAGTGCCCCCGTTACCTGAGGCTTGCCGAATCGCGATGTGATGATCGAAGTCCGGGGCCTTGGTGATCCAATGCGCGAGGAAAAGCTCACTTCCCTTCCCGAAGGCCAGGTAATTCAGGGCCGGGGGCCGAGAGGCGTGATGGTCGAAATGCCGGAAATTGATGACGCGTTGCACCTCGACAGTCACCGGGTCGATGATTTCGGTGCCGCCTCGCTCAAAATGACCTCGAAACAACGTACCGGTGAACGAGGTGAGTTTGGGCTCTTGGCCTTCCGGGGCGACGAGATCGGAGATGCGGAACGGTTCGGGGGCCAGCGTGTAGACAGCTGTTCCCGTCGTCCGGCGGTCATCGGCGTAGATCTGCCGCGCGTCACCTGTCGCGCTTTTCAGGGTGACTTCAATAACGTACTGAACGGCGTGGGGATCCATGAACATGGGCATGTGGGACAGATAGACGGTCCCCTCACCCAGTACCACCATTCCATGGGAAGCCTTCGGCTCGACGATCGGCATCGGGATCATCTCCGTTGCGAAGTTCGTCCGTCGTTCCCGTGAGGGACCTCCCCTTGGCCTTTCTCAGGCTTGCACGTGGTCTGGAAGATCGCCATTCATGGTCAGATCACGCCCGTTGAAGCGACACCGTGACGTGGTTACTGCAACTGCTCGGTCCGACCGGCGACGAGCCGGCCGGACCGAGCAGTTGCAGCCGGGCCGAATGTGCGGTTGTGGCGTCCGGCACGGTGACGTCGGCCTGGCCGCGGACGAGAGCCGACCATCAGGGGGTCAGCGTGATGTCCAGGTCGTCGTGGTCTCCGACGTCCTGCATGCGGTAGCCGATCTGCGTGGAATCCGTGCTGCTCGTCCACTCACACCAGTCGAACGCGCGAGACGGAGCCTGCCGGGCGAGGTCGCCGGCCCAGAACGCGCCGTCCGAGGCGTGTGCGAAGTAGCACCAGTAGCGGTTGATGTCCGACAGATCACCGCCGTGGACGACAGCGCTCTGTCCCGGAGCCAGATTCCACCAGCCCTTCTTCGTCCAGTCTCCCCCGTCAACGCAGTTGGGCGTGTACCACATGATGGTCACGGCGAGCTTTTGCGGGTACTGGTTGATGAATTTCAGCATCAGTCGTTCCCCTCACTCTGCGGTCGCACGGCAGGCCCTCTGTTTTTCGCCCCTGCGGTCTGCTCGGACCAGCTGGGGGAATGTTCCGACCCGCTCAGCCCGGGACGGTGCGACACACTCAGCGACTTCCGGACCTTGGGACCGTCTGACGATGCGCCGAAATCGGCGGTCGGGCTCACGCTCACCGTGAACTCGGTGGCATCCTTACCCGGCATTTATTTCGCTCCTCACGTCAATTGCCCGCTGCGAGGGGGCATTTCCTGTTTCCCATCTAAGGCGGCCGATCTACCCGGTGGGGGTATTTGCGCAGGCGACACGGGAAGCTGTCACCTGATGGACCCAATTCCGCACAGCAGGCGCAGGTGATCGCGTTGCAGGCGTCGTACATATGTGCGTCACTGGCTGTAGATGCAACCAAAAGGTCCCTTTTGGGAAGGATTTGACATGGTTGATCTTTCTACTGTGCAGGATTCCACGGTCGCCGTCTGGTCGGATTTCTGCGCCATCGCGCCCAGTCCGGAACTGCGCACCAGGACGCTGCAGGAACTGGAGCGGGTCCGAAGCGAATCGGACGTGGCGAGTATGTTCCGGCCCGGTGGTGCCCCGCGCATGCTCGGCTTCGACGACGGCACCATCATCCCGGCCGACGAATTCCCGCCGGGCACACCGCACGAGGCCATCCGCACCGCGGCAGCCACCCGCGCCTCGCTGACCGGTGCGATACGGGTCGTCGTCGTCCTGGCGGACTTCGCGGACAAGCCGATGACCGCGGACAGGGAGCACTTCGAGAAGCTGTTCTTCTCCCTCGGTGAGCTCCCGCACGGCAGTGTCCGGGACTACTACCGCGAAGTGACGCACGGTCTGGTGGACATCGTCGGCGAGGTCACCGGTCCCGTCCGGCTGCCGCAGAAGCTCTCCTGGTACGCCAACAACAACTTCGGCATCGGCCGCCCGGCAGGGCAGGCACGCGCGCAGATCATGGCCCGCGACGCCGCCGTCAGCGCCGACCCTCTCATCAACTACGCGCCGTACGACAACGACGGCAACGGATTCGTCGACGCCTTCATCGTCCTGCACGCCGGCGCGGGGGGCGAAGCCACCGGCAACCGCGGTGACATGTGGTCGCACAAGTGGGTCCTGCCGAACGCGTACAACGCCGACGGCGCCCGGATCTTCGGTTACCTCACGATTCCCGAGGACGCCAAGATCGGCGTCTGTGCCCACGAGTTGGGGCACCTGCTGTTCGGTTTCCCCGACCTGTACGACATCGACGGATCGTCGGAAGGGGTCGGCAACTGGTGCTTGATGGGCGCCGGTTCATGGGGCGGCGGCGGTGACATTCCGACGCATCCGTCGGCGTGGTGCAAGATCCAGCAGGGCTGGGCCAAGGCCGTCAACGTCACGAACAACGGAACGCTGTCCATCCCCGACGTCAAGAGCAGCTTCGAGGTGCAACGGCTGTGGAGGGACGGCCTGCCGGGGGACGAGTACTTCCTGGTGGAGAACCGTCAACAGACGGGATACGACAGCTCGTTGCCCGCCTCGGGCATGCTGATCTGGCACGTCGACGAAGGCCAGTCGGACAACACGAACGAGAACCACTACATGGTGGGCCTGGTCCAGGCGGACAACCAGCGCGACCTGGAAGGGGCGACGAACCGCGGTGACGACGGCGACACCTACCCAGGGAGCACCGGCAACAGCTCGTTCAGCCCGTCGAGCCAGCCCAGTTCCCGGTCGTACACCGGGGCTGCGACCGGTGTCTCCGTCACGGACATCTCGGCGCCCGGCGCCACGATGACCGCCACGGTGTCGGTCTCGGCGGCGGGTGCCGTGCGTGCACCCGTCCATGCCATGGCCAGGCACGAGGCTGAGGACGTACCCGGGCTGGTCAAGACGATCCACGATCTTCAGGACCGGCTCACCGCTCTGGAGCAGGCCGTGGCGCCTTGGGCGGGCGCCGAGGCATACCTCGAACAGAGCCTGCGGTCCGAGCTCAGGGGTACGACGGGCGGCCCGCAGCCTTTCGCCAGAGCGAGCGACGCGCACGCCACGCACCGGCACGAGGGACCGCCCCACCGGTGACCGTCGGACATGGTGCAGTCGATCGACAACCGCACTGATCTGGTCGCGCGGCTGGTCAGGACAGGCCCCCATCCGCGGCTGGCAGGCTGGGACCAGGCAGAAGTGGACGTACTCGACGCAGAGCCGGTAGTCGGCTACGCCGACCTGCTGTCGGGCAACGTCGGGCAGCGCATGCTGCTCGCCGTGCCCAGCCCGCTCCTGGCGGACGCGGTGCCGGGGTCCACCATCCGTGCGAGGGCCAGACTGGCCGCCTCGGGTGAGGCGATGGCCGAGAACAGGCCCGCTCCGGGCACCTTCGTCGTCGAACCGCCGAAGTGAGGGGATGCGTCAGTGAGGGGGCCGACCCTGGGTCGGCCCCCTCGCTCGTGTCCCCCTGTAATGTCGGATACAGGACTTTCGTCTGGTCGGGAGGTTGCTGATGTCCGATCCCATTCCCCCGGCAGAGTGGGAGGCACGCGTCCCTTCCGAGGTTCCACCGCGCCCGGAGGTCGTCGAGGTCGCGGAAGCGGAGCCCGCCCAGGACGATGAAGGCCCTGCCGGCCACGAAGGGCATCCGGGTCCCGAGCAGAATCACCCTCCACGGATGACGTCGGCACCGCTCCCTCCGGAGGGGAAGCGGCGGCCCCTGTGGCGCCGTCCCGCTGGTCAGCGGGACGACAAGGGCGAGCCGACCAGTGCGGGCGGCTGACGCCGACGGGCGGCGCCGGCGCGGGTCAGGGCTCGGTCGAAATCGCGTACGAGATGAGATCCGGCAGTGACCGCCCGCCGCCGGCGGCGTTCGGTCCTCCGGCCATGTTCCAGTTCTCCGCGCTCTGCTCCGCGACCACACGCGGGAAGCTCTCGCCCGACCACCAGCCGAAGTACGGACCGCCCGACTGGCCGGGCTTGATGTCGTTGCGGTGCATGATCCGCAGCGCGTTGCGGCCGCCGAAGGTTTCGCTCACCGTGCTGTCCATGATGCCGTTCGTCGTGTAGACCGGCCGCATGCTCGCACCGATGTCGACCGGGTAGCCGATGTGCGCCCACAGGGCCTGTCCGTTCCAGCTGTCCGAGTACTCGCGTGAGCCCATCCATCCGGTGCTGTCACCCAGGCCGCTGCTCAACACGCAGACCGCGTAGTCGAACGCCGCCTCGTTGGACTGGATCCCGTCCGATCCGTTCACGCGCTGCCAGACGTAGATGCGTGTGGCGTAGGCGGATCCGTAGGGAGTGCTCGTGTCGTACTGCATAGGCGTGAAGGTGACCCAGTCCGACCCGCCCCCGGCCAGCCAGGGGATGGCGTGGCCGGCGGTGATCATGTGACGGCGTCCCACCATGACGCCCGAGGCCGAGCCGCCCGGAGTGGCGACGCGGCCGCAGGTCCGCCATGGGTACGACGTGTCGTAGATGACGGTGCGGTCGTCCGGCGGGTAGACCGTGGACGGTTCACCCACCTCGTCCTGTGTCCCGGGCACACGGCGCCACAGGGGCGCCCTCACGGCCTCCGGGCGCAGCAGCTGCGGCACCGCTCGCAGTGGCGCGTCGTCCGGACGGTAACCGTCGTGTTCGGCCGGGGCGTCGGCCAGCTGGGCCAGATCGGCTTCGGACACCATGATGACTTCGGGTCGTGGCGGGAACTCGTGATCGGTCTCAGGCACTTCAGAGGCCGACGGCTCCAGTTGTGGACGCCAGTGCGCTGGGGGAATCGGTTCGGTCATGGCCGGCCCTCCTGGCGGTGCGCTGCGGAGACGAAACCGAACTGAAACACAGTCACAAGCCTGAAATAAAGGGCCATTTCGGTGAGTATTGCCTGATGAGCTGCCAAAATACACATCCGGACCAGCGGCAGACTGACTTCCCTGACGGGCCCCTCAGCCAGGAAAAGAGGAGGCGTTCTGACGCTCAGTTGATGATGGGCGAAGCGATGACGACGGTGATGTCCGCGGCATCCGTGCCGGTGCGGTAAATGTGGGGGGGCGTCTCCGGCGAAGGCCAGGAGATCCCCCGGGCCCAGGCGATGGGGGGCGTCGGTGGGTCCGGCGGTGACGTGGCCGGAGGCGACGGCCCTTCTTGACCTTCAGCGTCGGCAGGGCCACCTCGGCGAGGTCGGCGAGGCTGCGCACATGGGTGCCACCGCAGGGCGCGGCGTGCAGGGCCCCCAGGCGCACGACGAGCTGCCCTGCTCGTCGTGGTCCGCGGTCACGGCCTGACCGGAGAAGTGGATGTTCCCGGCGCAGGTCCATCCCTGGGCGCGGCCGGCCATCAGGTGTCCGGCCGGACGCAGCGCCGCATGCGTCTTACGCGCCTCCAGGTCGATCCGGGCCTTGACCGGCTGTTCCTCCGTGAAGACCGGCAATCCAGCCCCTTCGGGCGCCCTAGCACGTCCCGTGTGCCTCCCTGAGGGGATCGGCGCCCTAGGCTTCCATCCGGCACCGGCACCGACCCCAGGAGCGCACACCGTGTTCGACCCCGCACCGGAGCACCCGTACCCCGACGCCGACCGGCCGGACGAGGCGCCCACACCGCACGCACTGCTCGAGCCCGTGCTCGGCCTCTTGGGCACTTGGTACGGCCGAGGTCAGGGCGGGTACCCGACGCTCGCCGAGGAGTTCGCGTACGCGCAGGAGGTTACCTTCAGTCACGACGGCCGCCCCTTTCTGCGCTACGAGGCCCGGGCCTGGCTGCTCGACGCCGATGAGGCACCGCTGCGTCCGTCGGCCCGCGAGAGCGGCTGGTGGCGGCTTCAGCCCGACGGCCGCGTGGAGGCACTGATCACCCAGCCCACCGGCATCGCGGAGATCATGGTCGGTCGTGCGACCGGCAACTCGGTCGACCTCTCCACCCATGAGGTGGCCCTCGCCCCCACCGCCAAGAAGGTCAGCGCCACCCGCCGCCACTACACGCTGACCGACGACGACACGCTCACGTTCGTCCACGACCTGGAGGCGGTCGGTCAGCCGTTGCAGCACCATCTCTCGGCGCGCCTGCGACGCAAGGGTTAGGACGGAAGGGCTGGGACGCTCCGCTCGGGAAGGCGACCTTCGCGTCCATGGCGTGAAGCCGCGTAGGCCGCGCAGTCGCGAAGGGTCGCGCGCAGTCGCGAAGGGCCGCGCGCCTTGCCCGCGTCGCGCACCCGGCGCACGCTGGTCGTATGGCTGGTCACGACGGGCCTACGCTCATCACGTCCGTGCGGCGGGCCTTCCGCCTGCTGGAGGCGGTGGGCGCGCACGAGAACGGCGTGCCGGCGAAGCAGCTGGCACGTGAGACGGGTCTGCCCCTGGCCACCGCCTATCACCTGCTGCGGACGATGGTCCACGACGGATACATACGGAAGCTGGACGACGGCGGGTTCGTCCTGGGTGACAAGGTGCAGACGCTGCACACCACAGGGCGCGGGCAGGCGCTCCTCAGCCGGGTCCGTCCCACGCTCGCCGCTCTGCGGGACGAACTCGCGACCCCCGCCTACCTCACCTTCTACGAGGAGGGCGAGATCCGGGTCGCCGAGATCGTCGACGGTCCCCGGACGCCCCGGGTCGACCTCTGGGTGGGATTCGAGGACGCGGGGCACGCCACCGCGCTGGGAAAGTCGGTGCTGCGAGAACTGGATGACGGCTCCCGCAAGGACTACCTCTCCCGGCACCACCTCGCCGACCTCACACCACGCACCATCACGAGCCGTCCGGAACTGCTCCGGCGCCTCGACTCCTCACCCTTGGCCCCCGCGGTCACGGACCTGGAGGAGTACGCCCTCGGCACGGTCTGTGTCGCCGTGCCCGTCTACAGCGGGGACACGCTCGGCTCGCTCGGTGTCTCCATGCCGGCCAACCGGCTCTCCCGGCTCGAGGACGTCCTGGAGCGACTGATCCCGACGGCGAATCGTGTGACCAGGAGCCTGTCGCTCACTATCTGAAAACCCTGTTCTTGTGACGCCCGAGCCAAACCCGTTTCCTGGATGAAACAGACATTTCAGGAGTGCGGCCGGCGCACAGATGAGGACTGCGGACAAGACATGAGCCAGGCCCGAGACCATGGTCGCGACCACTGGCCGATGCGGTCGTTCCGAGACCGAGTGGCCGGTCCCGGGGCGCCGGTCCGGAGGCGTATCGCCGTACAGATGGCCGCCGCCGCGCCCGTACTGCCCGTGCTGTTCGTCTGCGCCATCGTGCTCATCGGCGTCGTCGGTGGAGCGGGGATGATCTGGCTGCCGCTGCTCGCGGTCGGCCCCGCGCTGGCCGCCACCACCAGCGGGCCGCGCGGAGTCCTCTGTGTCGGTCTGCTCGCCGCGGTGCTGGGCGCGACGCTCGGGACCAGGGACGGTGTTCCGGCCCGCGAGCTGTCGGCGGTGCTGTCCGCCCTGGTGGCCGTCGCTCTGGCGAGTGGTCTGGCCAGCGCGCTGCGCGGGCGTCGTGAGCGGGTGCTCGCGGCCGTCCGTTCGGTCGCGGAGGCCGCCCAGCACGCGCTTCTCAAGCCGGTACCCGCGACCGTGGGCCCGTTCCAGGTGGCTGTCCGTTACAGCGCCGCGGCGGCGGAGGCCCGTATCGGCGGGGATCTCTACGCGCTCGTGCCCACCCCGTACGGAGTCAGGCTGATCGTCGGCGATGTGCGCGGCAAGGGGCTGCAGGCCGTGAGCACCGCCGCACTGGTACTCGGCGTCTTCCGTGAGGCCGCCTACGACGAGCCCGATCTCCTCGCCGTCGTCGACAGGATCGAGCGGAGCCTGGCGCGCAACCTCGGGCCTGACGACTTCGTCACCGCCGTGGTCGCCGGATACCCGCAGGCAGGGCATCTGGAGCTGGTCAACTGCGGACACGCGCCTCCGCTGCTGGTCCGCGCATCCGGAAGCGTCGTGGCGGTCGAGCCGACCCATCCGGCCCCGCCCCTCGGGATACGTGCCCTCACGAATGAGACGCCCAGCCTCCAGGTGCTGCCCTTCGCCGACGGGGATCAGCTGCTGCTCTACACCGACGGGGTCACCGAGGCCCGCAACCACAGCCGTGAGTTCTACCCGCTCGCCGAAGGGCTGGCACGCCACTTGTCCGACGAGCCGGCGCGCACCCTCACCGCGCTCCACGACGAACTCCTGGCCCATGTGGGCGGCCGGCTGCACGACGACGCGGCGCTGCTTCTGCTCCAGAAGCCGGCCGCTCCCGGGCCGGCGGTTCCCGAACCGGCCGTCCCGGAACCGGCGATGCCGAGGCAGCTGTAGGCCGCCCGCCCGCGTACACGGGGGCGGCCGTCAGCTGTCGTAGTCCACGCTCAGGGTCTCGGAGACGGGGAAGGACTGGCAGGTAAGGACATAGCCCGCGTCGACCTCGGAGGGTTCGAGGGCGAAGTTGCGGCGCATGTCGGCCTTGCCGTCGGTGACCAGGGCCCGGCAGGTGCCGCAGACACCGCCTTTGCAGGCGAAGGGCAGGTCGGGCCGCGTCTTCTGGGCGCCGTCGAGGATGCTCCGGTCTCGGCGCAGGGCGGAGGCCGTGGAGCGGCCGTCGAGCGTGATGGTGACCTGGCTGACCGGGCCCTCGGTGGCCGCGTCCTGGTGGTGCACTTCCCGTACGGGCTCGTCGTCGGCGTAGAACAGCTCCTGGTGGACCCGGTCGCCGGGCACGCCGAGCCCGGCCAGCACCTGCTGGGCGTCACGGACCATGCCGTGCGGGCCGCACAGCCACCAGTGGTCCGCGCCCGCCACGTCGACCAGCGAGTCCACGAGCGCGGACAGCCGTTCGGCGTCCAGCCGGCCGGAGAGCACTTCGGCCTCGCGCGGTTCGCGGGAGAGGACGTGGGCGAGCTCGAACCGGGCCGGGTAGAGGTCCTTCAGGTCGGCCAGCTCGTCGGCGAACATCACGGTGCCGGCACGCCGGTTGCCGTAGAAGAGGGTGACCGTCGAGCGGGAGTCCGCGGCCAGTACCGACTCGGCGATGGACACCATGGGAGTGATGCCGGAGCCCGCCGCGATCAGCACGTGATGGCCCGGGGTGGTGAGGTCCGGCGTGAAGGCGCCGGTCGGGGCCATGACCTCGACCGTGTCACCGGGGCGCACGTCCTTCACGAGCCAGGAGGAGAACAGTCCGCCCGGCACCACCCGCACCCCGATGCGCGGTACCGATCCGGCCGGAGAGCAGATGGAGTACGAGCGGCGCTCGTCGCGGCCGTCGATCGCGCGCCGCAGGGTGAGCGACTGCCCGGGGGCGAAGGCGAACTCCTCCGCCAGCTCCGCGGGGATGTCGAAACTGACCGCCGCCGCGTCCTCGCACAGGGGCTGCACGGCGGCGACCCGCAGGGAGTGGAAGGCCGGCCGGCGGCGGGTACGCGGGCGTACCGCCGGGGCGCCGGCCGGCTCCATCAGGTCGTCCATCAGATCTCCTTGACGTACTCGAACGGTTCCAGGCAGGCGCGGCAGCGCCACAGCGCCTTGCAGGACGTGGCGGCGAAGCGGGAGGTCTCCTCGGTGTCCACCGAGCCGCAGCGCGGGCAGGCCACCGTCCGGCGGGCGGGGGTCAGCACCAGCGGTACGGGACCTGCGGTCCTACGGGGTGCGGTGCCGGGCGGGGCGATCCCGTGTTCGGCGAGCTTGCGGCGGCCCGTCGGGGTGATCCAGTCACTGGACCACGGCGGGTCGAGCACCGTGCGGATCTCCACGCGCGCGTACCCGGCGTCCTTCAGCCGCGCGGCGACACCCGCCCGCATCTCCGCCATCGCCGGACAGCCCGAGTAGGTCGGCGTCAGGCTCGCGACGACCGTGCCGTCGGGGCCGAGCGACACCTCGCGCAGCACGCCCAGGTCGGCCAGCGTCAGCATGGGCAGCTCGGGGTCCGGCACCTGCTCGGCGATGTGCCGGGCCCGCCGCACGTCGGTCAGTACGGTCACCATGTCGCCTCCGGGTGGGCACGGGCCACGCTCTGCAACTCGGCCAGCAGCGGCGCGAGATGCTCGGTGTGGTCACCGGAGCGGCCGGCTCCGGGCAGCGGCCGGTACACGGGCATGGGCAGCCCGCCCGCCTCCGTGACCTGACGCAGCACGGCGACGACCTCGTCCCGTACGTCGTACGCCGTGAACAACTCACCCAGGTACGGGGCGACTTGCTCCAGAGCCGTACGGGTCCGGCGGTGCGACTCCTGCGTACCGTCGCCCAGCCGGACCACCCACTCGGCCGCGTACTGCCGGTGGTAGGTCAGTTCCTTGACGCCCTTCGCGGCGATCGCCGCGAGGACGGGGTCGGGGGACGCCATGAGCCGCTCGAAGTGCGCGAGCCGCCAGCTGGACAGCACCAGGAGCCGCACGACGCAGAACGCGAAGTCCCCGCACGGGAGTTCGGCCAGACGTACGTTGCGGAAGTCGTCGGCGTCGCGGAAGTAGGCGTAAGCGTCCTCGCCGCGGCCCGTGCCGTCGACCTGGCCGGCGCGCGCGTAGAGCAGGCGGGCCTGGCCGAGCAGATCGAGGCCGATGTTGGCGAGCGCCACCTCCTCCTCCAGCTCGGGGGCGCGGGTGGTCCACTCGGCCAGTCGCTGGGCGGAGACCAGCGCGTCGTCGGCGAGCACGACGCAGGAGGCCGCCAGCTCCCCGGCGTCGACCCCGTCGGGCACGGTGGTGTCGACCCCGTGCAGGGGATCCTCGAAGCCGGTGCCGTACGCCCAGCGGGCGTCGTCCTCGTGTCCCTCGGCGAGGGTCAGGTAGACGTGGTCGTCACTCATGCCCTGCTCCTCAGATGTGCGGGACGTCATCGGGGATGTCGTAGAAGGTCGGGTGGCGGTAGACCTTGTCGGCGCTGGGGGCGAAGAACGGGTCCTTCTCGTCGCGGGTGGAGGCGGCGATGTGCTGCGAGCGCACCACCCAGATGCTGACGCCCTCGTTGCGACGGGTGTACAGGTCACGGGCGTGGGTCAGGGCCATCGCGTCGTCGGCGGCGTGCAACGAGCCGACGTGTACGTGGTTCAGGCCGCGCTTGCCCCGTACGAACACCTCGTACAGCGGCCAGCCGTCCTTCTTGCCGTCGGTGTCGCTCATGCCGCCGCTTCCTTCCGGGCTCGTTCGTTCTGCTTGGCCGCGTGGGCGGTGGCCGCCTCGCGGACCCAGGCGCCCTCCTCGTGGGCTGTGCGCCGCCGGGCGATCCGCTCGGCATTGCACGGTCCGTCGCCCTTGATGACGCGCATCAGTTCGTCCCAGTCCGGGGTGCCGAAGTCGTGGTGTCCGCGCTCCTCGTTCCAGCGCAGCTCGGGGTCGGGCAGGGTGACGCCCAGCTTCTCGGCCTGCGGGACGGTCATGTCCACGAAGCGCTGGCGCAGCTCGTCGTTCGAGTGCCGCTTGATCTTCCAGGCCATCGACTGGGCCGAGTTGGGAGAGTTGTCGTCGGGCGGACCGAACATCATCAGCGACGGCCACCACCAGCGGTCCACCGCGTCCTGGACCATCGCCCGCTGGGCGTCGGTGCCGCGCATCATCGTCAGCAGCAACTCGTACCCCTGGCGCTGGTGGAACGACTCCTCCTTGCAGATTCGCACCATGGAGCGCGCGTACGGGCCGTACGAACTCCTGCACAGCGGTACCTGGTTGCAGATCGCTGCGCCGTCGACGAACCAGCCGATCACGCCGACGTCGGCGAAGCTCAGGGTGGGGTAGTTGAAGATCGACGAGTACTTCTGCCGGCCCTCGATCAGCCGCTCGGTGAGGTCGGCGCGGTCGGCGCCCAGGGTCTCCGCCGCCGAGTACAGATACAGCCCGTGTCCGGCCTCGTCCTGGACCTTGGCGAACAGGATGGCCTTGCGGCGCAGCGACGGCGCGCGGGTGATCCACTCGCCCTCCGGCTGCATGCCGATGATCTCCGAATGCGCGTGCTGGGCGATCTGCCGGATCAGTGTCTTGCGGTAGCCGTCGGGCATCCAGTCGCGCGGCTCGACCCGCTGGTCGCGCGCGATGGTCGCGTCGAAGTGCTCCTGGAGCTGCTCTTCGGCCGCCGGCCCGACGCCGTCGGCGCTCGCGGCGGCGGAGTGTGTCGTGGTCATCGATACCAGCTTCCCTACCGACCATTCGTTCGGTTCTAGTGTGACGGTTTTCTTCCGGCCGGGCAAGACTTTCGCCCGGCCGGGCAGCACCTGGGCGTGGTCAGGGCCGGGCACGATCAGGGCCGGGCGCGGTCGGACCCGTGCCGCTCACGGCCAGGCGTAGAAGCCCCGTCCTGTCTTCCGCCCCAGCTCGCCGCGCGCGACCTTGTCACGCAGCAGCCGCGGCGGCGCGAAGCGCTCCCCGAGCGTGGCGTGCAGGTGTTCGGCGATGGCGAGGCGTACATCGAGTCCGACCAGATCGGTCAGGCGCAGCGGGCCCATGGGGTGCCTGTAGCCGAGACTCATGGCGTCGTCGATCGCCTCCGGCTCGGCGACCCCCTCCTCGACCATGCGGATCGCCTCAAGGCCCAGGGTCACTCCGAGGCGGCTGCTGGCGAACCCGGGGGAGTCCTTGACGACGACGTCCTTCTTGCCCAGCGCGCGTGTCCAGTCGAGCGCCAGCCGCAGGGTCTCCTCCCCGGTCTCCGGCGCAACGACGATCTCGATCAGCTCGGAGGCCGGCACCGGATTGAAGAAGTGCATGCCGAGGAAGCGCCCGGGGCGGGAGAGGGCCGCCGCGAGGTCGGTGACCGACAGGGAGCTGGTGTTGCTGGCCAGCACGGTCGCCGGACTCACGACACGCTCGGCTGCGGCGAGCAGGCGGGCCTTCAGCGACGCGTCCTCGGGGACGGCCTCGACGACGAGGCCGCACGCACGCGGCAGCTCGTCGACCGAACCCACGACAAAGACCCGGCCGAGCACGTCCGCGGCGGGCTCGCCGATCCTGCCGCGCTCGGCGGCCCGCTCGATCCCGGTCGCGACCCGGTCCAGAGCGGCGGCCGCGGCTCGCTCACCGCTCTCCACGACGGTCACGGACGAGCCCGCGGCGGCGAACGACTGGGCGATGCCCGCCCCCATCCGGCCGCCGCCGATCACGCCCACGACGGCGGGTGCGGACGCAGTGCTCATTGCGGCGGTGCTCATGCCCTGCTCCTCTTCTCCAGGAAGCGACTCATCCGCTCCCGCTTGTCCTCTCCCTCGAACAGCACGGCCTGCGCCAGGTCGTCGGCGACCGGGTGGGCGCCCGGCGAGTCGACCACGAGCTTGGTGAGGCGCAGGGCCGCGGCCGAGGAGCGCGCCATGCGGTCCAGCAGCGCGTGCGCCGCGTCGAGGAGCTTGTCGGCCGGTACGACATCGATGACCAGCCCCGCCGCCAGCGCCGCCGGCGCGTCCAGATTCCGCCCGGCGAGCAGCACCTGCTTGGCCACCGACTCACCGACCAGCTCGGGCAGCCGCCAGCAGGCCCCGGCCGCGGCGAGAATGCCCAGTCCCGGCTCGGGGTTGCCGAACACCGCGTCGGGTCCCGCGATGCGCAGATCGCAGGCGTACGACAGTTCCGCGCCCCCACCCAGCGCCCAGCCGTCGACCGCGGCGAGGGTCGGCATGGGCAGCCTGCGCACCCGCTCGAAGAGACGGCTGTTGATGCCCTGCAGGGCTTCGTCGCGGCCGCGCCGCAGCAGCTCCGCGATGTCGGCGCCGCCCGCGAAGACCCCGCCGTGCCCGGTGAGCAGCAGGAGCTTCGGGTCATGTTCCAACAGATCGCAGACGGCGTGCAGTTCGCGGATCATCAGCCCGCTGATGGCGTTGCGGGCCTCGGGCCGGTGCAGGGTGACGACGACCCGGTCGTCGCGCTCCTCGACCAGGAGCGTCTCGTACGTGGTGCTCATACACGCCCCTTGGCCGACGGGGACTCGTAAGCGGCGCTCATACGCGTTCCACGAGCATCGCGACGCCCTGCCCGACGCCGACGCACAGGGTCGCCAGGCCCCGGCGGGCGTCCTCGCGCTCCAGCCGGCCGAGCAGCGTGAGCAGGATGCGGGCGCCGGAGCAGCCGAGGGGATGGCCGAGCGCGATGGCGCCGCCGTCGGCGTTGACCTTCTCCTCGTCGAGCTTCAGCCGCCGTATCACCGCGAGTGCCTGTGCGGCGAACGCCTCGTTCAGCTCGACCGCGTCCAGGGCGCCGGTCTGCCAGCCGGCACGGGCGAGGGCCTTCTCGGTGGCGGGGACCGGACCGAGACCCATCAGGTTCGGCTGTACGCCGGCCGAGGCGGAGGTGATGATCCGGGCGCGCGGGGTGAGCCCGTACCGCTCGACGGCCGCCGCGCTCGCCACCACCAGCGCGGCGGCGCCGTCGGACAGCGGGGAGGAGGAACCGGCGGTGACGATGCCGTCCGGGCGGAAGATGGTCCGCAGGCCGGCGAGCTTCTCCAGCGTCGTGCCCGGGCGCGGGCCCTCGTCGCGTACGACCGCGCCGTCCTTGACCGGCACCGGCACGATCTCGCGGTCGAACCGGCCGGCCTCCCGCGCGGCCACCGCCCGCTGGTGGCTGCGCAGCGCGAAGGCGTCGGAGTCGGCGCGGGTGATGCCGTCGAGCGCGGCGACCTCTTCGGCGGTTTCCCCCATCGACAGGGTCACCTTCGCCGTCTCGGGGGCCGCGTCGGCGGCCACGGCCCGGTCGGCGGCCGTGAAGCGCGGGTTGGTGAAGCGCCAGCCCAGCGAGGTGTCGTGCACCTCGCCCGGCTTGGCCCAAGGGGTGCCGGGCTTGGCCATCACCCAGGGCGCGCGGGTCATCGACTCCACCCCGCCCGCGACGACCAGGTCGGCCTCACCGGACCGGATGGCCTGGGCCGCACTCGCGACCGCCGTCAGCCCGGACGCGCACAGCCGGTTCACGGTGTAACCGGGCACGGTGTCCGGGAGCCCGGCGAGCAGCACGGCCATGCGGGCCACGTCCCGGTTGTCCTCACCGGCCTGGTTGGCCGCCCCGAGGATCACCTCGTCCACGGCGTCGCCCGGTATCCCGCTGCGCCGCACCGCCTCGCCGACGACCAGGGCGGCGAGGTCGTCCGGCCGTACGGAGGCCAGCGCGCCTCCGTACCGGCCCTGCGGGGTGCGGGCTCCGTCGATCAGAAAGACCTCGTCAGGCATGGACGGACTCCTCTGCGGACTCTCCGGCCTGCCCCAGCGGGGTGCGCTGGCGGGCGAAGAAGTCCGGACGCTCGGGGGCTTTCCTGGGCATGCGTTCCACCTCTTGACAGGCAGTGGTGATGCTGGATTACTTGGCCGTGCCGCACGCTAACCGAATGTTCGGTCGGGCCACAAGGTGGTGAAAAAGGTGACGCAGACCACGGACGCGACATCGGCGGGAGCGACACCCACCGAGGCGATGTTCGCCGCGGACGAGGCGTCCCGGGCGCTGGGCATCGAGCTCCGCGAGCAGGGCGAAGGGACCGCCACGCTCCGGATGACCGTGACCCCGGCGATGGTGAACGGACACCACATCGCCCACGGCGGCTATCTGTTCCTGCTCGCCGACACCGCCTTCGCCTGTGCCTGCAACAGCCACGGACCCGTGACCGTCGCGGCCGGAGCCGACATCGACTTCGTGGCCCCGGCGTACGAGGGCGACGTCCTGGTGGCCACGGCCCGGGAGCGCATCCGGTTCGGCCGCAGCGGCATCTACGACGTGAGCGTTCTGCGCGGCGACGAGGTGATCGCGGAGTTCCGCGGACGCAGCCGCAGCATCCGGAACACGACGACGAAGGAGTCGCGATGAGCACCGCACCGACGCCCGGCGCGGCCATGGGACCGAGCCCGGCCCGCCTGGGCGAGCCGCTTCCCCAGGATCTGCTGGACGAGGGCGAGCGCCTCACCCGCGAGCAGCTGAGGGAGCTTCAGCTCGACCGGCTGCGGGCGACGTTGCGGCACGCGTACGACAACGTGGAGCTGTACCGCAAGAAGTTCGACGCGGCCGGGCTGGGGCCCGACGACTGCCGTTCCCTGGAGGACCTGGCCCGGTTCCCCTTCACCACCAAGGCGGATCTGCGGGAGACGTACCCCTTCGGCATGTTCGCCGTCCCGATGGCGGACGTGCGGCGCATCCACGCCTCCAGCGGCACCACGGGCCGCCCCACGGTCGTCGGCTACACCGAGAACGACCTCTCCATGTGGGCGGACGTGATCGCCCGCTCGATCCGCGCGGCCGGCGGCCGCGCGGGCCACAAGGTGCACATCTCCTACGGCTACGGCCTGTTCACCGGTGGCCTGGGCGCGCACTACGGCGCCGAGCGGGCCGGCTGTACGGTGATCCCGGCCTCCGGCGGTATGACGGCCCGCCAGGTGCAGATCATCCAGGACTTCAAGCCCGAGATCATCATGGTCACCCCGTCCTACATGCTCACCCTGCTCGACGAGTTCGAGAGGCAGGGCGTCGACCCGCGCACGACCTCCCTTCAGGTGGGCATCTTCGGGGCCGAGCCGTGGACCGAGGCGATGCGCCGCGAGATCGAGGAGCGCATGGACATCCACGCGGTCGACATCTACGGCCTGTCCGAGGTGATCGGCCCCGGGGTCGCCCAGGAGTGCGTCGAGACGAAGGACGGGCTGCACGTGTGGGAGGACCACTTCTACCCCGAGGTGGTCGATCCGTTCACGGACACGGTGCTGGCCGAGGGCGAGGAGGGCGAAGTGGTGTTCACGTCCCTCACCAAGGAGGCCCTGCCGATCATCCGCTACCGGACCCGCGACCTGTCCCGGCTGCTGCCCGGCACCGCCCGGCCCGCCTTCCGCCGCATCGAGAAGATCACCGGCCGCTCCGACGACATGATCATCCTGCGGGGAGTGAACGTCTTCCCCAGCCAGATCGAGGAGATCGTGCTGGCAACGCCCGGAGTCGCGCCCCACTTCCAGGTGCAGTTGACCCGCCGCGGCCGGATGGACCACATGACCGTCCGCGTCGAGGCACGCCCCGGGGCCGGGGCCGAGCAGCGGGAGGCGGCCGCGAAGGCGATCGTCCAGGGTGTGAAGGACGGGGTGGGTGTCACCGTCGAGGTGGCGATCGTCGACCCCGAGACCTTGGAGCGCTCGCTGGGCAAGCTCCGCCGGGTGAAGGATCTCCGCGAGCAGTGACCGGCTGCTGACCGGCTCGGGATGCCGGGCCGACGGGCATCGCGGCCCAGGGTTCCAGGCCGGTCGTCAGGGCGCCGGGGTCAGGAGAGTCCGCCGAGCTCGTAGTCGAACCAGATCCGGTGCGTGCCGTCGGCGTCGACCGCCATCCCGCCGGCGCCGGAGATCCCCGCCAGCTCCCCCGTGCCGCTGGAGGGGACGATGGTGAAGAACTCGGCGGTGCGGTCACTGCCGGAAGTCGTCGCCGAGTGCGCGAAGTTGAAGGCACCGCCGCGGCCGTGCAGGGAGCCTTCGAAGGACTCCATCGCCACGTATGTGCCGGCTCCGGTGGCCTGGTCGAACGCGGCGGTGAACAGGGTCGCGGAGCGGCCGACGACCTCGCCTTCGTAGCGCTTCTCCATCCGCGCGACGCCGACCGGGAGTCCGGTGGGCACGGCCGGGTCCGGGCCCAGTTCCGTCGGCACGAAGGCTTTGACGCTGAACGTTCCGGCGGCTCTCATACGACGGATGGTATCGGCGCCGCCCGGACGCGCCCCTAGCGAGCGGTCAGGCCCGCGGGCTTCGCCGACGGGCCGGGGCGCGTGCGCGCCTTTGGGGGAGTGAGCGCACCGTGCCCCGCGGTGCAGACGACCACGGCTTCGACCGGCTCGCCGCAGTCGGCGTGCGTGACCTCCAGCGGTGGACCTTCCGGATCCGCCACGTAGCGGTCACCCCACTGCTTGAGGGCGATCATCGCCGGCCACAGTTCCCAGCCCTTGCGGGTGAGCCGGTACTCGTAGCGGGTGCGGCTGCCGGGCTCGCTGTAGGGGACGGTGTCCAGGATCCCGGCCGCGACCAGCTTGCGCAGCCGGTCCGCCAGCACGGACTCGGACAGCCCGACGTGCCGCCTGAAGTCGTCGAAGCGCCGTACGCCGTTCATGGCGTCCCGCAGGACCAGCAGCGACCACTTCTCGCCGACCAGGTCGAGGGTGCGCGCGACCGTGCAGTTCTCCGTGCTTGTCTCGAGCCACGTCATGCGCTCCATCCTAGGCTGGCTTCGACATTGACATCCAGGCCTGGTGCTGGCTAGCTTCGAACACAGAAGCCAGATCATTTGAGGAGTGCCATGGGCAGGTCACGCACAGTCGACTGGGAGGACCCGGCCGTCTCGGCCGGCGCGGTCGGACAGCACAGCGGTCTCGACTTCCTCCGCGAGATGCAGGCCGGGCGGCTCCCCGCGCCACCGATCTCGGCGACCCTCGGCATGACGCTCGAGGAAGTCGAGTACGGCCGAGTGGTCTTCGCGCTGGTGCCCGGTGAGGAGCACTACAACCCCATCGGCAGCGTGCACGGCGGCGTCTACGCCACCATGCTGGACTCGGCGGCGGGCTGCGCGGTGCAGTCGGTCCTGCCGCAGGGCACCGGGTACACCTCGCTCGATCTGAACGTGAAGTTCCTGCGTCCGGTCACCGTGGACACCGGCAAGATCCGAGCGGTCGGCACCGTCCTCAACAGCGGGCGCCGCACGGCCCTCGCCCAGGCCGAGCTCTTCGACTCCGCCGACCGGCTGCTCGCCCACACCACCAGCAGCTGCCTGTTGTTCCCCGTCTGACCGGGCACGGCGAGTCCTGGCGCCGGGGAACCTCCGGAGAGCGGGACCCGGAGGCGTCCTGAGAGCATGGGGTAGGGGTCGGCGGGGATTAGGTCAAGGCCTGGCTCCCATCCCGGCGCGGCGGTCGCCCGGTGTGCCGGGGCGGGGTCCGCGGCCCGTGCCTTCCTTGCGGTCGAGCTCGGACTTCCAGACCCGGAAGCCGTCCTCGGACCTGCCGCGCCGCCAGTATCCCGAGATGGACACCTGGTCACGGGGCAGGCCGCGCTCGGTGAGCAGGTGGGGCCGCAGCCCGTGCATGACCTCCTGCGCCTCACCGTGGACGAACGCGTGCACCCGGCCGGGCAGCCAGTCCATGTCCCGTACGGCGGCTTCGAGTTGGTTCTCCTGGTCTGTGCCGTGCCGGTGGACGTAGGTGACCTCGCCGTTCTCCGGCAGGGGGAGGGCGGGTTCGTGCGCGGGGGAGTCGACGAGGGCCACGACCCTGGCCACCGCGTCACGGGGCAGCTCCGCCAGGGCGGCGGCGATCGCCGGGAGGGCCGACTCGTCGCTCACCAGCAAGTGCCAGTCGGCGGACGGGTCGGGTCGGTATCCGCCTCCGGGGCCATTGACCATGAGCTGGTCACCCGGTGCGGCGGCCGCGGCCCAGGGGCCGGCGACGCCTTCGTCGCCGTGGATCACGAAGTCGATGGCCATGGTCCCCGACTCGACGTCCGGGAAGAGCGCGGTGTAGGTACGGACGGCGGGCAGGTCCTCGGGCGGCAGCACGCGGCGCAGGGCGCGCACGTCGAGCGGTTCCGGGTAGCTGACTCCGGGCTTCGGGAACACCAGCTTGACGTAGCGGTCCGTGTGGACGCTGTCGGTGAAGGCCGACAGGTCCTCGCTGTGGAACCACACCCGGCGCAGGCTGGGCGTCATCATCTCTGTGCCCGTCACGGTCAAATGCGTTGTCACCAAGGCTCCTTCATCGACAACATCCCTCAATTCGTCATGCATGTGCCGGCGCGTCGTGGGGAAGGGTGGCCACGGACCGGGGAGGGGGCCCTTCGGCCGCGGCGGGGCGCCGCACCAGGCCGTGGACGATGATCCGGACCAGGGACGCGCCGTCCGGGAATCGGCGCGTCGGACGTGGCCGCCTCGTCGGACCGTCCTCCTGCGGAGCCCGGCGTGCACCCGGTGTGCCCGGTGTGCTGAAGCGCCGCCTCCGCGCACGACCCTCTCAGCGGCGAAAGGCACCGGCAAGGCCGGCGCGGGGAATCTATGGTTGCGGGGAACGCGTCTGCCGGGCGCCGGCCGTGCCCGCTGGTCGGGCGACCGGTGGTCGCGGGGGACGTAGCCCACTCGCGGGCAACTCCACCGACAAGGCCCTCAACCTGCTGGAATCGGCCGCGGCGCCCGGCTACCCGCACCGCCTGGGCGACATCGCCGCGGCCGCCGGAGTACCCAAAGCCGGCGCGCACCGCATCCTGCAGGACTGCGACGTGCTTACGCGGCGCCGGACAGGGAGTCCGCGGTGTCCTGGACATCGCCTCGTGAGACGGCCAGGTAGCCGACGAAGCCGATGATGGCGACGGTCCAGGACACGGTGACGGGCCCCAGCCCCAGGGCGAGGCCGCCGCGGGAGTGGCCGAGCGCCATCCAGTCGGCGACGGAGGCGCCGAGCGGACGGGTGATGACGTACGCGGACCAGAAGGCGGCCACCGCGTTCAGGGAGCCCCAGCGGTGCATGACGGCCGGGACGGTGATGGCGACGGCGTACAGGACGGCCGAGCCCAGGTAGCCGAGGCCGATCGTGGCGGAGAGGTCCCCGGCGGCGGTGCCGAGCGCGAAGGTGGCCAGCACGGTGGCCCAGTAGAAGATCTCGCGGCGGCGGGTGCGGATGCTGTGGATGGAGAGCGTGCGTTCGCACGCGTACCAGACGGCGAACACGGCGGCCAGCGCGATCATGAAGAAGGGCGTCGAGAGCGTGTACGGGACGCCGAGACCCACGTGCAGCACGTCGGCGGCCATCGTGCCGAACACACTGACCATGACGATCGCCGTCCAGTAGATCCAGGCGACATAGCGGCGGACGGCGAACTGCACGGCGAGCGAGAGCGCGAGAGCCACGCCGCCGAGGCCGACGGCCGGGATGGGACCGAGGTTCTGGGCGAGGAAGTCGGAGGCCGTCTCGCCCATGCCGGTGGTCAGCACCTTGATCACCCAGAAGTAGATGGTGACTTCCGGAACCTTGCTCGCCAGGGCGGTGGCGGAGGGGGTGGCGACGCGACGGTGACGGGTGAGGTGCTCTGTGCTCATGCCCGCACGATGACATGGCGAACTGACGTTGCCACAGGGGTCTTTGCCATCGCTTGGGGGCTTCTGGTGCAGGAGTTGCCAGGGGTGGCGACGGGCCTGAACACAACCTGAACACCTGAACGGAACACCTGGTCAGCGGCATGATCGCGGTGATACGAAGAGCGGTTGCCCGGCGGCCGAGGCGACCGCGCGGGCGTCGCCCGGCGATGGGGCACCCGCTCGGGCGGGTGCCCCATCGGCGTATCGGGCGTCCGGTCACGCGGCAAGCGTCACCGCCGCCACGGCGGGCGTCCGCAAGGAACGCCGGGCCGTGAACAGGATGGTCCCCAGTGTCACTGTCGCCGCGACCGTGACGACGGCGAGCCAGATGCCCAGGCCCCTGCCCGGCCATGCCGTGTCCGTACGGACCAGGGTGAACGGGAGGATCCCCGCGAGCCCGGCCACGGTGCCGAAGAACACTCCGGTGACCGTCAGGATCACACCTTCGGTGCCGACCATGGCGAGCACCTGGCCCGGTGTCGCACCGGCCAGCCGCTGCCGGCCGAACTCCTGGCCGCGGTAAGTGGTCGCCGCGTACAGGGAGTTGATCAGCATGACGCAGGAGAAGACCACGATGATGCCGACGACCACGAGGTTGAGGGTTTCCAGGTTCTTGGCGTCGACGGACTTGGGTACGCCCGAGGCGTCGATCGCCTCGTTCTCGACCGCCTGCATGCACAGCGTCGCCGTCGCCATGCAGGTGAACAGGATCAGCGGCATCAGGACACCGGACAGCTCGTCGGCGCGCCGCCGTAGATTCCGTACGGCCAGCCAGCCGCTCGGGCCCGGCAGCGGGAGCCGGTCGAGCAGCTCCTTCAGCAGCTTCGGGGAGAGCAGCGCGAACCCCACCGACAGCAGGATCGCGCCGTACGCGGGAGGCGCCATCAGCGCGGCGTCGTTCGCGGAGAAGGCGAAAGTCGAGCAGACGGCCACGACGCCGACGGTCAGGGCCGCGTACTTGAAGAACTTCCGTGCCCCGCCCCGGGGTTGGCGCCGCCTCGTCGCCCGTCGCACCGCGAGGAACGCCGCGCCCGCCGCCGCAAGCACCGTGATGTCGATGCCCGACACGAGGGCGATGGGACCGAAGGAGTAGTCCACGGACCGCGCCACCTGACCGCTGTCCTGGAAGACGGTGAGCAGGGCCCGTCCGCCGAGCATCGCGGGACCGATCGCCAGTACCGAGCCCACCAGCGCGACCGCCACCGACTCACCGACGACCATCCGCCTGATCTGCGCCGGAGTCGCCCCCGAGCACCGCAACAGCTCCATCTCGGCGCCGCGTTGACGGACATTCACCGTCAGCGTCGAGGCGACCGCGAAGAACACCAGCAGGGTGCCGTAACCGCCGACGACACTCGCCGCGGTGGACAGCGACTCCGCGCTCACCGAGTCGACACCCGACTGCCCGGCCGTGTCGTGCATCGAGTTGAACGTCATGATGATCGCCGCGCCGAGGAACGCGGACAGCAGCGTCGCCGTGAAGCGCCCGGGGCGCTTGCGGATCGAACGCAGAGCCAGAGCGAACATGACCTCACACCCCCAGCAACGCGTCGTCGCCCAGGTGCGCCAGGCGCTCGGCCACCGCGTCCACCGTCGGCGCCTGCATCCGGCCCGCCGGCCGTCCGTCCGCGAGGAACACCACGGAATCGGCGTACGAGGCGGCCACCGGGTCGTGCGTCACCATGACCACGGTCCTGCCGTGCACCCGTACCGCCTCCTGGAGCAGGCGCAGCACATCGCGCGCACTGCGCGTGTCCAGCGCACCGGTCGGCTCGTCCGCGAAGATCACCCGGGGTTCGGTGACGAGCGCACGGGCGATGGCCACACGTTGCCGTTGTCCTCCGGAGAGCTGGTCGGGCAGGTGGCCGAGCCGGTCACCGAGACCGACGGCCGTCAGGATCTCCTGGACCCGCGCACGGTCGACGCGCCGCCGGGCGAGCCTGAGCGGCAGGACCGTGTTCTGCGCGACGGTCAGCGTCGGCAGCAGGTTGTACTGCTGGAACACGAAGCCGATCCGGCTGCGCCGGAACCTCGTCAACTCGGCCTCGCCGCCGCCCGTCATCTCCGCGCCGTCCACCATCACGATGCCGCTGTCGGGCCGGTCGAGCCCGGCCGCGCACTGCAGCAGCGTGGACTTGCCGGACCCAGAGGGCCCCATCACGGCGGTGAACGTGCCCCGCGCCAGGCTGAGCGTCACCCCGTCCAGGGCGGTCACGGCACTCTCCCCGGCGCCGAACGTCCTGCTGACCTTGACCAGCCGCAGAGCCTCCGGGGCGGGTCCCGAGTCGTGCGTACGTCGCGCTTGGCGAAACATCGTCATCACTCTCCGTCCGGCACGCCCTGTGCCTCGCCCACGACGCTACGGAGAGCCGGGCCGGGCCACATGGGGCGCAGAACCCGTATTCCGGGGTGTACTCAGTGACACCCCGTACGGGTCACCAGAACGCGCCGACCTCCCGACAGCCCCGATGCAATGGACAGATGACGGCGCCCCCGGACGACTGCCTCGCGCGCAACGAGTGGATCTGCGGCGAGTATCTGAGCACGCGCCGCCAGATCCTCCTCGACGCCGTCGGCCAGCACCTCCAGCTCACGGCGGTCTCCGTCCTCATCGGGCTCGCCCTCGCGGTGCCGCTGGCCGTCCTCGCCCGCCGCTGGGGCTGGTCGGCAGGTCCGGTCCTCGGGGTGACCACGATCCTCTACACGATCCCGTCGCTGGCGATGTTCTCGCTGCTGCTGCCCGTCTACGGACTGTCGGCCGCCCTGGTCGTCGCGGGCCTCGTCCTCTACTCCCTGACCCTCCTCGTACGGAACATCCTCGCGGGCCTGCGCGCCGTCCCCGAGGACACCCGGCAGGCCGCGCGCGGCATGGGATACGGGCCCATCCGGCTGCTGCTCACCGTGGAACTGCCGCTCGCCGTGCCCGCCGCGATGGCCGGGCTGCGGATCGCCACCGTCTCGGCCGTCTCGCTGGTCACGGTCGGCGCGATCGTCGGCTTCGGAGGGCTCGGCAACCTCATCTACGCGGGCATGAACACCTACTTCAAGGCCCAGGTCCTCACGGCGTCCGTGCTGTGCGTCGTCATCGCCGTCGCCGCCGACCTCCTGCTGCTCGGCGTGCAGCGGCTCATCACCCCCTGGACCAGGGCGGCCCGCGGATGACCACCCTGACCGATGCCTGGGACTGGCTCACCGACCCCGCGCACTGGTCGGGCGACGACGGCATCCGGCACCGCCTCGCCCAGCATCTCGTGCTGACCGTCGTCTGTCTGATCATCAGCTGTCTGATCGCGCTGCCCGTCGCCCTCGTCCTCGGCCACCTCGGCAAGGGCGGCGCACTCGCCGTCAACATCTCCAACATCGGCCGCGCCGTCCCCACCTTCGCGGTCCTGGTCCTGCTGCTCCTGACCCCGCTCGGCAAGTACGGCGAGGGCCCGACCGTCGTCGCCCTCGTCCTGTTCGCCGTGCCGCCCCTGCTCACCAATGCGTACGTCGGGATGCGCGAGGTCGACCGCGATGTGGTGCGAGCGGCGCGCGGGATGGGCATGACCGGGCGACAGATGCTGTTTCGCGTGGAACTGCCCCTTTCGCTCCCGATGGTGATGAACGGGGTGCGGATCGCCGCCGTCCAGCTCGTCGCGACCGCCACCATCGCCGCGCTCGCGGGCGGCGGCGGGCTCGGCCGGATCATCACCGCGGGCTTCAATCTGGCGAGTACGCCCCAGGTCGTCGCCGGTGCCGCCCTGGTCGCCGTGTTCGCGCTGATCGTCGAGGGGATCTTCGAGGTCACGGAACGGCTGGCACCGCACTGGGTGAGGGGCCCGCGATGAGCCGTCAGTGCGCGCCGCGCAAGGGGCTCGCGACGAGACGGCGCGCCGCCGCCCTGCTGACGCTGCTCCTGCTGAGCGGCTGCGCCACCGGCCCGGCCCTGGAGAACCAGAGTGCGGTCACCGCCGCGCCCGGCGACAGCAAGCACCTGACCATCGGCTCGGCCGGCTTCACCGAGAGCGACCTGCTGGCCCAGATGTACGCGCAGCTGCTGAACCAGGCCGGCTACCGGACGTCCATGCTCACCGTCGCCAACCGGGAACTGTACGAACCCGCCCTGGAATCGGGCCAGATCGACGTCGTCCCCGAATACGCGGCCACCTTCGCGGACTGGCTGAACGCCAAGACCAACGGAGCCGGTGCGCCACCCGCCGGCTCGCCCGACCTCGACACCACGATGGCCGCCCTGCGTGAACTGGCCACGCCTCGCGGCCTCACCGTCCTCGAACCCGGCAAGGCCGTCGACCAGAACGCCTTCGCGGTGACCGGGGCGTACGCCCGTGAGCATCACCTCAAGACGCTCGGCGACCTCGGAAGGTCCGGCCTGGAGGTGCGGCTCGCCGCCGGCGACGAGTGCGTGCAACGGCCGTACTGCGAACCGGGGTTGAAGAAGACGTACGGCATCGACATCACCGCCGTCGACCCGAAGGGTGTCGGCACCACCCAGGCGAAGCAGGCCGTGCAGAGCGGCCAGGACCAGATGGTGCTGACCACCACGACGGACGCGACCCTGGACGACTTCGGGCTGGTCCTGCTCGCCGACGACAAGCACCTGCAGAACGCCGACTACATCGTCCCCGTCGTCAACCGCTCCCGCGCGGGCAGCGAGGGCGTCACCAAGGCGCTCGGCAGGCTCAACGACGTACTCACCACCGCCGATCTGGCGTCCATGAACCAGCAGGTGGACAGCTGGCGACGGCTGCCGACGGACGTGGCGAAGACCTTTCTCGAGGACAAGGGCCTGCTGAAGTGACAGGTCCGTGACGTCCGTGACCGGACTGGTGCGGTGCGGTGGCTTCCCGCCGGGGCCGGGCCTCGGTACACGTTCTCCATGGGGGATTACGGGGGATTCCGCCGGACATGGCGGCAGACATTACGTGAAGCGGTCCTGGGGGCCCGCACCGACACCAAGGCCGACGGGCTGGCGAATCTCGTCGAGCCCGGCCGCGAGACGGCGTACGAGCGGTTCGAGAGCGTCTATCCCAAGCAGCAGGTGCAGCTTCAGCTGCTCTACGGCGCATCGCAGCGGGCCTTCGAGTCGCAGACCAGACAGTCGCTGCGGATCACCGTCGGCAGCGTACTGAGCAACGTGCTGCGCGACGGGCGGCTGACCGGCACCGAACCCGACCGTCACCTGGCCGAATATCTCGGCAAGGAGATCTCCGGCCTGCGGGCGCGCATCGACCAGGACTGCGCGCTGGCCGTCAGCCGTGGCCTGAACGTGGGGCTCAGCCTGGGGGCGTTCATCAGCGTCGTGCTGCTGATGGTGCCCCTGGTGGTGGGAGCCGCGGGGCTGCTCGACCTGTTGCGGGTCGAGGTGGGCTGCACCGACCGCTGGAGCCTCATGGGCGCCTTCGTCTGCGGGGGAGTGGGGGCCTTCGGCGCGGTGCTCAGCGTGCTCGTACGGCTGCGCAACAGCGGCGAGGAGTTGACGCGTCGCAGGACGAACGGCGACCGGGGCTCGGTCGCTCCCGGCCAGATGGCCCGCGGCATGCGGCACGAGGGCGTCTACCGGGTCTTCGTCGGCTGGATCCTGGCGCTGGCCGTCTACTTCCTGCTCAACGCCGGCTTCATCACCCTGTTCGACATGCCCGCCACGCCCGCCGAGATCTGCGCGGACAACGCGGAAGGACAGGGCACCGCCTTCTGGGGATTCTGGTGCGCCGTCGGTTTCCTGGCGGGCTTCAACGAACGCTGGGCCTTCGGGCTCCTCGACCGCTCGAACCGGCCGGACCGCACCGCCCGGTCCACGACTCAGGCGTCCGCCACGGAGTCGAACTCCACCTGACCCCGGGGCACGCCGCGCGCGTCCGCGTCCACCGAGCGTCGCAGCGCCTCGTGCAGCTTCGCCGGGGTCAGCACGCCGAGGAAGCGCGCCCCCTCCAGCACGGCGACCCAGCCGGCGTCGTGCTGGAGCATCACACCGAAGGCCTGCTTCAGCGGGGCACCCACCGGCACCCAGGAGTTCATGCGGTGGGCGAGGTCGCCGACAGCGCCGCCCGCCCCGAGCTCGTCGACGCCGACCCATCCGTGCAGATCGCCCTGCGTGTCGAGCACGACGGCCCAGCGCGCGCCCTCCGCGTGCAGTCGGGATGCCGCCTGCGCGGCGGGTTCGTCCAGGCGTGCGATCGGCGGCTGTTCCAGGTCGTCGATCTCGATCGTGGTGACCGACAGCCGCTTCAGACCGCGGTCGGCGCCCACGAACTCGGCGACGTACGGAGTGGCGGGCGTGCCGAGCACCGCGCCGGGCGTGTCGAACTGCTCGATGCGCCCCTGCCCGTACACCGCGATCCGGTCGCCGAGCCGCACCGCCTCCTCGATGTCGTGCGTGACCAGCAGCACCGTCTTGCGCACCGCCTGCTGCATCCGCAGGAACTCGTCCTGCAACTGCTCGCGCACCACCGGGTCCACGGCCCCGAACGGCTCGTCCATGAGCAGCACGGGCGGGTCGGCGGCCAGCGCCCGCGCCACCCCGACCCGCTGACGCTGACCGCCCGACAGCTGCTCCGGATAGCGCGATCCGTACGTCTTCGGATCCAGGCCCACCAGATCGAGCAGCTCGGCGGCGCGCGCCCGTGCCTTCGCCTTCTTCCAGCCGACCAGTGTCGGGACGGTCGCCGTGTTGTCGAGAATGGTCCGGTGCGGGAACAGGCCGACCTGCTGGATGACATATCCGATGCGCCGCCGCAGCCGCACCGGGTCGACGGTGGCGATGTCCTCACCGTTCACGAGGATCCGTCCCGACGTCGGCTCGATCAGCCGGTTCACCATCATCATGGTCGTCGTCTTGCCACAGCCCGACGGGCCGACGAGCGTGACGAGTTCGCCCTCGGTGACCTCGAAGGAGAGGCCGTCCACGGCGGTCGTGCCGTCCGGGTAGCGCTTGGTGACCTGCTCGAACCGGATCATTCCCTCACGCTAACCGCGGCCTTCACTCCCCGCTCACCAGCACCACCTCCAGGGTGCGCGGACCGTGCACCCCCTCGACCCGGTCCAGCTCGATGTCACTGGTCGCCGACGGCCCGGAGATCCACGTCAACGGGCGGGCCGGGTCGAGGCGCTCCAGGGCCTGGGGCACGGAGGAAACGACCTGGTCGGCGACCCGTACGACACAGATGTGGTGGTCGGGGACCAGGGTGACGCGGCGGCGTCCCTGGTCGGGGGAGCCGTCGAGGACGAGGGTGCCGGTCTCCGCGATCGCCACCGCGCACGCCGTGACCACACTGTCGACGGCGTCCAGCTCGTGCGGTGTGCTGTCGAGCCGGTCGGGGACACGCCTCACGTCGGTCGCCGCGAGCCACGCCTCGTCCAGCCCCGCCGGTACGACCACCGACGCCGAACCCCGCTCGGCGAGCAGCCCGGCGATCGTCGACGCCAGCCCATCGGCGTCGCAGCGGTGCACGAGCGCCCGATAGTCCGCCAGGTTCTCGGCGAGCAGATCCACCGTCTCCGCGACACTCCGAGCCCCGTGCTCGCGCAGATAACTCCGGTCGACGGCCTGCTCGTACGGCGTGTCGTCCTGTCGTACGTCGGCGATCGCCCGCCGCACCCGGCCCAGGATCACATCCCTGCTGCTCACTTCGCCTCCGCCTCCTTGCCGCCCTGCGTACGCTGCCACCAGTCGCGGAACGGCTCCGCGGGCACCGCCGGCAGATCACGGGTCTCGCTCCACGCCCTGCCGGGGCCCGGCAGTGTCCGTGGATGGAAGCGGCGTGTCCGTGAGGCGAGCCGCTGGCCGGTGCGCAGTGCGCCGGGATGGCTGAACGCCCAGCGTGCCGCCCGCATTGCCGCCCGCTCTGCGGCATGCCCCTTCGCGGGCTTGAGGACGACCCTGTTGCCGTCCCGTGTGGCCTGACCGCCCTCGGCGACCCGTTCCCGCAGATGGACGAGGACTTCCGGGATGTCGATGGCGACCGGGCACACCTCGTAGCAGGCACCGCACAGCGTGGAGGCGTACGGGAGGGAGGCGTCGATCTCGCTTCCGGTGCCCCGGAGCTGGGGGCTCAGGATGGCGCCGATCGGGCCCGGGTAGACCGAGCCGTAGGCGTGACCGCCCGCCCGCTCGTACACCGGGCAGACGTTCAGACACGCCGAGCAGCGGATGCAGCGCAGCGCCTGGCGGCCGACCTCGTCGGCGAGCGTGTCGGTGCGGCCGTTGTCGAGGAGGACCAGGTGGAAGGTCTGGGGTCCGTCCTCGTCCGTGGTGCCCGTCCAGGTCGAGGTGTACGGGTTCATGCGCTCGGCCGTCGAGGAGCGGGGGAGCGTCTGGAGGAACACCTCCAGGTCCTGCCAGGTCGGCACGATCTTCTCGATGCCGACGACCGAGATCAGGGTCTCGGGGAGCGTCAGGCACATACGGCCGTTGCCCTCGGACTCCACCACGACGAGCGTGCCGGTGTCGGCGACCATGAAGTTGGCGCCGGAGACACCGACCTTGGCGCGCAGGAACTTCTCCCGCAAATGCAGCCGGGCGGCCTCGGCCAGCTCGGCGGGCGTGTCGGTCAGTCCCTCGGGGGCCGGGCGGCCCCACTCGCCCATCTCACGGGCGAAGATGTCGCGGATCTCGCCGCGGTTGCGGTGGATCGCCGGGACCAGGATGTGCGACGGCCGGTCCTTGCCCAACTGCACGATGAGTTCGGCGAGATCGGTCTCGTAGGCGTGGATGCCCTCGGCTTCGAGAGCCTCGTTGAGCCCGATCTCCTGCGTGGCCATCGACTTGACCTTGACGACCTCCGTCTCGCCGGTCATCTTGACCAGCTCCACGACGATCCGGTTGGCCTCGTCGGCGTCGGCGGCCCAGTGCACGATGCCGCCGGCCGCCGTGACCGACTCCTCCAACCGCACCAGATAGTGGTCGAGATGACGGAGCGTGTGGTCCTTGATCTGCTTGCCCGCCTCGCGCAGCGCGGCCCAGTCGGACACCTCCGCGACCGCCTTGGCACGCTTGGAGCGGATCGTGTGGGTGGCGTGTCGCAGATTGCCGCGCAGGGTGGCGTTGTGCACGGCTTCGTGCGCGGCCTTGGGGAACGCCGGCATGCCGACGAAGGTCCCGCTCATACCAAGGGCTCCTCTTCCGTGCTCGCCAGGATCTCCGCGATGTGCACGGGCCGCATGCCCGTGTTGAGGCGGCCCATCGTGCCGCCGATGTGCATCAGACAGGAGTTGTCGGCGGCGCACAGCACATCGGCGCCCGTCGACTCGGCGTTGCGCACCTTGTCGGCGCCCATCGCAGCGGAGACATCGGAGTTCTTGACGGCGAAGGTGCCGCCGAAGCCGCAGCACTCGTCGGCGCCGGGCAGCTCGCGCAGTTCAAGTCCCTTGACGGCCTGGAGCAGCCGGCGCGGCCGGTCGCCCAGACCCAGACTTCGCAGGCCGTGACAGGTGGGGTGATAGGTCACCGTGTGCGGGTAGTACGCGCCGACGTCCGTCACACCGAGTACGTCGACGAGGAACTCCGTGAGCTCGTACGTCTTCGGCACGACCGGCGCCAGCGTCTTGGCCAGGGTGTCGCCACGCCCCTCGGCGCGCGCCCGCTCACCCATCCGCGGATACAGCTCCCGCACCATCGCCCCGCACGAGCCGGACGGCGTCACGATCGCCTCGTACTCCCCGAAAACATCGGAGAAATGCCGGGCCAGCGGCTCGGCATCATGGCGATACCCGGTGTTGTAGTGCGCCTGCCCGCAACACGTCTGACCCATCGGGAAGTCGACGTCGACACCCAGCCTGGTCAGCAGTTTCACCACGGCGCGGCCGGTGTCCGGATACAGCGTGTCGTTGACACAGGTCAGGAACAGAGCGACACGCATCGCGGCTCCTCGTTCTCGATCATCGGATGAGTGCAGGGTACGCGGCGAGCGCGCGGTGTGGGAGACACCGCGCACCGCCGCGTACGCGCCTCGCGGTTCATTACGGGGCGAGCCTGGCCTCGGCAGCCTGCCAGGCCGCCGTGTCGCCCCGCGGCTCGTACCGCCGCAACGGCTGGGTACGGGCGAGCAGTTCACGCATCTCCGCGCGGTCGCCCACCAGCCCGTGGGCCCGGGCCTGGACGAGGACGTTGCCGAGCGCGGCCGCCTCCGCCGGACCCGCCACGACCGGCAGCCCGCAGGCGTCGGCGGTCAGTTGGCACAGCAGGGCGTTGCGGGTGCCGCCGCCGACGATGTGCACGACGTCGACCGGGTGGTCGGCGAGCGACTGGGCCTCGGCGACCGCCCGGCGATGGGCGAGCGCGAGGGAGTCGAGGATGCAGCGCGTGACCTCGGCCGGGGACTCGGGCACCGGCTGCCCCGAATCCCGGCAGGCGGCGGCGATCCGGGACGCCATCCGGCCCGGTGCCAGGAACGCCGCGTCGCCCGCGTCCACGACGGACCGCAGCGGCGCGACTTCGGCGGCGGCCGAGAGGAGATCCCCCAAGTCAGGGTGCCCCCATTCCCGTACGCACTCTTGAAGCAGCCACAGCCCCATGATGTTCCGCAGATAGCGGACCGTGCCGTCGAGGCCCAGCTCATTGGTGAAGTTGGCCGCCCGGCTCGCCTCGGTGAGCACCGGCGCGTCCAGCTCCAGCCCCGCCAGGGACCAGGTGCCGGTGCAGATGTACGCGAACCGCTCCCTGGTGGCGGGCACGGCGGCCACCGCCGAAGCGGTGTCGTGCGAACCGACCGTGGTCACCGGCACCGGACCGGTCAGCCCGGTCTCCTCCAGGACCTGCGGCCGCAGCAGTCCCGCGGGGTCGCCGGGGCGGCGCAGCGGCGCGAACAGCTTGAGGTCGATGCCGAGCCGCGTCGCCAGGTCGTACGACCAGTCGCGCGTCCGCGGGTCGATCAGCTGGGTCGTCGAGGCGTTGGTGAGCTCGGTGCCCGCCTCGCCCGTGAGCCAGTACGTCAGCAGGTCCGGGATGAGCAACAGGCGCTCGGCACAGGCGAGTTGTGCCGAGTGCCGGGCCGCCGTCAACTGGTACAGCGTGTTGAACGGCGCGTACTGGAGCCCGGTCGCCGCGTACAGCTCGGCGGCGGGCACGGTGGCCCACACCTTCTCCGCGACGCCCTCCGTGCGGGCGTCGCGGTAGTGCACCGGGTTGCCGAGCAGCGCCCCGTCGGCGTCCAGCAGGCCGTAGTCCACGGCCCAGCTGTCGATGCCGACCGAGTCGACCTGCCCGGCCGCGCGCAGACCGTCGAGGACGCCCGCGTACAGGGAGAGGATGTCCCAGCGCAGGCCCTCGGGGACGCGCACCGGGCGGTTGGGGAAGCGGTGCGCCTCGGAGAGTTCCAGGGTGTCGGGGCCGACGCGGCCGACCATGACGCGCCCGCTGGACGCGCCGAGGTCGACCGCGGCGTACGACTTCACAGCCGTCACTTGAGTCTCCGTGTCACTTGAGTTGCCCGCGTCACCCACATCACCCACGTCACCCGCGTCACCGAAGGAACGCGGCGGCGACGCCGGCGTCGACCGGGACGTGCAGGCCCGTGGTGTGCGTCAGCTCCCCGCCCGTCAGGGCGAACACCGCGTTCGCGACGTGCTCCGGCAGCACTTCCCGCTTGAGGATGGTCCGCTGGGCGTAGAACTCGCCCAGCTTCTCCTCCTCGATGCCGTACGTCGCCGCCCGCTGCGCGCCCCAGCCGCCCGCGAAGATCCCCGAGCCGCGCACGACCCCGTCGGGGTTGACGCCGTTGACCCGGATGCCGTGCTCGCCCAGCTCGGCGGCCAGCAGGCGCACTTGGTGGGCCTGGTCGGCCTTGGTCGCGGAGTAGGCGATGTTGTTGGGGCCGGCGAAGACCGCGTTCTTGGAGGCGATGTAGATGATGTCGCCGCCGAGGCCCTGCCGGGTCATCACCCGGGCCGCCTCGCGCGAGACGAGGAAGGAGCCGCGGGCCATGATGTCGTGCTGGAGGTCCCAGTCCTTCGCGGTGGTCTCCAGCAGCGGCTTGGAGATGGAGATGCCCGCGTTGTTGACCACCAGGTCCACCCCGCCGAAGGCCAGCACCGCCGCTTTGAACGCCTCGGCGATCTGCTCCTCGGAGGTCACGTCGACGGTGACGGCGACGGCCTTGTCGGGACCGCCGAGGGCGGAGGCGACCGCGTCGGCGTTCTCCCCGTTCAGGTCCGCGACGACCACGCACGCGCCCTCGGCCACCAGCCGCTCGGCGATCGCCCTGCCGATGCCACTGCCCGCGCCCGTCACCAGCGCCACCCGCGTCGCGAGCGGCTTGGGCTTCGGCATCCGCTGGAGCTTGGCCTCCTCAAGAGCCCAGTACTCGATGCGGAACTTCTCCGACTCCTCGATCGGCGCGTACGTCGAGACGGCCTCGGCACCGCGCATCACGTTGACGGCGTTGACGTAGAACTCGCCGGCCACGCGTGCGGTCTGCTTGTCCTTGCCGAAGGAGTACATGCCGACGCCGGGCACGAGCACGATCGCCGGGTCGGCGCCGCGCATCGCGGGGGAGTCGGGCAGGGCGTGCCGCTGGTAGTACGCGGCGTACTCCTCGCGGTACTCGCCGTGCAGCTCCTTGAGCCGGGCGACGACCGTGTCCAGGTCGGCGGCCGGCGGCAGGTCGAGGACGAGCGGCCTGACCTTCGTCCGCAGGAAGTGGTCGGGGCAGGAGGTGCCGAGCGCGGCGAGCCGCGGGTGCTCGGCGCGGGCGAGGAAGTCCAGGACGACGTCCGCGTCGGTGAAGTGGCCGACCTGCGGGCGGTCCTGGGAGGCGATGGCCCGGATGTACGGCGCGAGGGCCGCGGCCCGCTCCCGGCGCTCGGCCTCGGACAGGGCCTCGTACCCCTCGACGACCGGCCCGAACGGCTCCGCCTTCCCCTGCGCGGCCAGGAACGCCTCGGCGGTGCGGATGATGTGCAGCGAGTTGCGCTCGCACTCCTCGGCGGTGGCACCCCACGCCGTGATGCCGTGCCCGCCCAGGACACAGCCGATCGCCTGCGGGTTGGCCTCCTTGACCGCCGCGATGTCCAGTCCGAGCTGGAAGCCCGGCCGGCGCCACGGCACCCACACGACGCTGTCACCGAAGCACTCGGCGGTCAGCTTCTCCCCGTCGGCCGCGCAGGCCAGCGCGATCCCGGAGTCGGGGTGCAGATGGTCGACGTGCGGCGCGTCCACCAGACCGTGCATCGCGGTGTCGATGGACGGCGCTGTGCCTTCCCCTCCCGAGGGTCCTCCCTTGCCATGCAGGCAGTAGTCGAACGCGGCGACCATCTCGTCCTCGCGCTCGACACCCGGGTAGACGTCCTTCAGCGCCAGCAGCCGGTCCAGCCGCAGCACGGCCAGCCCCGCCTCTGTGAGCGTGCCGAGGTCACCACCCGACCCCTTGACCCACATCAGCTCGACATCACCCCCGGTCACGGGATCGGTGTCGGTGCCTTTCGCGGAGGCGTTGCCACCGGCGTAGTTGGTGTTACGGGGATCGGCGCCGAGCCGATGAGAGCGGCCGAGCAGGGCAGCGGCTTCGGGATGGGGTGCCATGGTGTTCTCAGTCCTTAGTAGATCAAGAGGGTGGATATCTCAGCCGCGGGCCGAGGGGAGCGCCCCTTCAGGGGCGCGGGGCTGTGTCGTCATGCGGCTCCGCCGCGTGGGCGCGACCAGCCACATACGGCCCGCAGTCTGCAACCGGCGTCGCCCGGCAGACGCGATGCAGCCGGCTACGCCCCCCAACCCGCCTGCTGCCCACCCACCCGCTCCGCGGCGATCTTCTCCGCCCACCCGCAGCGGCGGTATGCGGCAACCGGGTCCGGGTCCAGCCCGAGCTCGGCGCGGACCTCGGCCAGCAAAGGCCGCACGTCAGTGTTGTACGCGTCCATGACCACGGCGTTCGCAGCCAGCACATCCCCAGCCCGCTGGGCCTCACCGAGCGCGGAACGATCGACGAGGAGCGCCTTCGCCGTGGCCTCCTGGACGTTCATGACGGAACGGATGATCGCCGGGATCTTCGCCTCGATGTTGTGGCACTGGTCGAGCATGAACGCCACATCCGGGGTGAACCCACCCCCACGGATCACCTCGTACATGATCCGGAACAGCTGGAAGGGATCGGCGGCCCCCACCATCAGGTCGTCGTCGGCGTAGAACCGCGAGTTGAAGTCGAACCCGCCGAGCTTCCCCTCCCGCAGCAGCGTGGCGACGATGAACTCGATGTTGGTGCCGGGCGCGTGGTGCCCGGTGTCGACCACGACCTGCGCCTTGTCGCCGAGCTTGAGGCAGTGCGCGTACGCCGTGCCCCAGTCGGGGACGTCCGTCGAGTAGAAGGCGGGCTCGAAGAACTTGTACTCCAGCAGCATCCGCTGGTCGTCCCCGAGCCGCTCGTAGACCTGGGCCAGGCCCTCGGCGAGCCGGTCCTGGCGCTCACGGAGGTCGTCCTGCCCGGGATAATTCGTGCCGTCCGCGAACCACAGCTTCAGGTCCTTGGACCCCGTCGCGTCCAGGATGTCGACACACTCGAACAAATGGTCGATGGCCTTGCGTCGCACCGCCGCGTCCGGGTGGCAGATGGAGCCGAGCTTGTAGTCGTCGTCCTGGAAGGTGTTGGAGTTGATCGTGCCCAGCTTCAGGCCGCGGTCCTCCGCGTACTTCGCCAGGGCTGCGTAGTCGTCGACCTTGTCCCAGGGGATGTGCAGGGCGACGGTCGGCGCCGCCCCGGTGAACTCGTGCACCTTCGCGGCGTCGTCCAGCTTCTCGAAGGGATCGCGCGGCACTCCGGGTTGCGCGAACACCTTGAAACGGGTTCCCGAGTTCCCGTACGCCCATGACGGCGTCTCGACGGCCTGGGTCTTGAGCGCGGTCTTCACCGCTGCGAGCTCGGTCACTTCGGGGCTCCTACGACTTCGAATGTGAAAGGGCTTCTTGAAAGCTCACTCTGAAACGATTCAGGAGCCGAAGCTATGAGCCCCCCGAAGGGCTGTCAACCCCTGCGGCGCAGGCCGTTGACCGTGACTCGGTTGTGACCTTCGGGCATCGAAAAATTTCGACACGAACCCATTGACGCGACCTGGGTGACCTGCCTAACGTCCCGGCAACCCAATTGAAACCTTTCACGACGCTGTGAGGGCAGTCCTGCCGGCGTCGTCGAGGAGCCCCTCATGACCCACCCGTCCGATACGGGACCGGCCCCCGTGCTGGCGCTCAAGGACATCTCGAAGTCCTTCGGCGCCGTACGAGCCCTGCGGGACGTGTCCCTGGAACTGTTTCCTGGCGAAGTGCACGCGCTCGCCGGAGAGAACGGCGCGGGCAAGTCGACCCTCATCAAGACGCTCGCCGGCGTGCACCGACCGGACGCCGGTCAGGTGCTGCTGGACGGCGAACCCACCGTCTTCCACGGTCCCGCCGACGCCCGCGACGCGGGCATCGCGGTGATCTACCAGGAGCCCACGCTCTTCCCCGACCTGTCGATCGCCGAGAACATCTTCATGGGCCGCCAGCCCCGGCGGGCGTTCGGCCGGATCGACCACAAGGCCACCCACGCGGCGACCGCCGCCCTGATGAAGCGCCTCGGCGTCGAACTCGACCCCGACCGTCCGGCGCGCGGCCTGTCCATCGCGGACCAGCAGATCGTCGAGATCGCCAAGGCGCTCTCCTTCGACGCCCGCGTTCTGATCATGGACGAGCCGACCGCCGCCCTGACCGGCAGCGAGGTGGCCCGCCTCTTCGGCGTCGTCCGCGCCCTGCGTGAGCAGGGCTCGGCGGTGCTGTTCATCTCGCACCGGCTGGAGGAGATCTTCCAGATCTGCCGGCGGGTCACGACCCTGCGGGACGGCGCCTGGATCTCCAGCGAGCCGCTGGAGGACATGACGGAGGACGACCTGGTCCGCCGGATGGTCGGCCGCGACCTCGACGAGCTCTACCCCAAGCAGGACGTCGAGGCGGGCGAGGTCGCCCTGAGCGTGCGCCGGCTGACCCGCGAGGGCGTCTTCACCGATATCTCCTTCGACGTCCGGCGCGGCGAGATCGTCGGTCTCGCCGGACTCGTCGGCGCGGGGCGCACGGAGGTCGCCCGGGCCGTGTTCGGCGTCGACCGCTGGGACGCCGGAGAGGTCGAGGTCGACGGCAGGACGCTCACGAACGGAGCGCCCTCCACGGCCATGGCCGCCGGGCTCGCCCTCGTCCCCGAGGACCGGCGCGCCCAGGGTCTGGTGATGGACATGTCCATCGAGCGCAACATCGGCCTGACCGGGCTGCGTACGACGGTCAAGGCGGGCCTGATGGACCGCGGCGCCGAGCGCAGCCGCTCCCTCGACTGGGCGGTCAAGCTCCAGGTGAAGTACGCCCGGATCGCCGACACCGTCTCCACGCTCTCCGGCGGCAACCAGCAGAAGGTCGTCCTCGCCAAGTGGCTCGCCACCGGCCCCAAGGTGCTGATCGTCGACGAGCCGACCCGCGGCATCGACGTCGGTACGAAGGCCGAAGTGCACCGGCTGCTCAGCGAGCTGGCCGCCGACGGGGTGGCCGTCCTGATGATCTCCTCCGACCTGCCCGAGATCCTCGGCATGGCCGACCGCGTGCTCGTGATGCACGAGGGCCGGCTCACCGCCGAGATTCCGCGCTCCGAAGCCACCGAGGAAACCGTGATGGCCGCAGCCACCGGGAGGGCCGCCGCATGACAGCCATGGAGAGGGCTGCCCGTATGACCCCGATCAACCCCCGGAGGGCCGCCGTATGACGGTGACCGCACCCAACCCCGCCCCCGCCGCCGAGGTGTCCAGGTCGAGCGGCACCCGGCTGGTGGACCGCGTCTTCAAGATGCGTGAACTCGCCATCCTGGTCGTCTTCCTGGTGATGATCGCCATCACCCAGATGGGCAACAGCCAGTTCCTGTCCGAACAGGGCATCAAGGATCTGCTGCTGAACGCGACCATCCTGGTGCTGGTCGCCACCGGCCAGTCGCTGGTGGTGATCACCCGGAACGTCGACCTGTCGGTCGGCTCCACGCTCGGCATCAGCGCCTTCGCGGCCGGCACCTATCTCCAGGGCGGCGGAAACCCCGTCGTCGCCGTACTCCTCGCGGTGCTGCTCGGCGTCGGCTGCGGACTGGTCAACGGGCTGCTCGTCAGCCTCGGTCAGGTGCCCGCGCTCGTCGTCACCCTCGGCACGCTCTACATCATCCGCGGCATCGACTCCATCTGGGTCGGCTCCCGGCAGATCACGGCGGCCGACCTCCCGGGCGGCTTCGTCGACTTCGGCTCCGGCGGCATCTCGGCGGTCCCGTACCTCGCCCTGATCGCCCTGGCGGTGCTGCTGGTCACCGCGTACTACCTCAAGCACTTCGGCAGCGGCCGCGAACTGTACGCGCTGGGCTCCAACCCCGAGGCCGCCCGGCTCGCCGGCATCCCGGTCCGCAAGCGGATCCTGACCGCGTACGTCGTCTGCGGCGGGCTCGCCGGACTCGCGGGCGCCATGTATCTCGCCCGGTTCGGCAGCGTCGATTCCAGCACCAGCACCGGCTATGAACTCACCGTCGTCAGCGCGGTCGTGGTCGGCGGTGTCGTCTTCACCGGCGGCTCCGGCAGCGTCTACGGCGCGGCCCTCGGCGCACTGCTGCTGACCTCCATCAACAGCGTGCTGCCCGCCCTCGGCGTCAGCTCCGTCTGGGTGCTCGCCATCAACGGCATCCTGCTCATCCTCGCCATCGCGGTCGACCGGATCGTCGCGCTGCGCGTGGCCTCCGCCCTGAAGAAGAGGAACGCCCGCCATGGCTGACTCGTCCCTCGCGCGCGCCGTCCGCTGGGACACGGTCGTGGGCGCCCTCCTCATCGTCCTGCTGCTGTCCTCCTTCGGCTTCGTCGACGGCTTCGGCAATGCCCTCAACCTGTCGTTCCTGATCGGCAACACCCTGCCGATCGCGATGATCGCCCTGCCGATGACCCTGCTGGTGGTGGCCGGTGAGATCGATCTCTCGGTCGCCTCCACGGCGGGCCTGTCCGGTTCGGTGATGGGCGCCCTGTGGAACCAGGGCATGTCGATCGAGTCGATCATCCCGCTGTGCCTGCTGCTCGGCGTGGTGTGCGGGCTGGTCAACGGTCTGCTGGTGACCCGGCTCGGGCTGCCGTCGCTGGCCGTCACCATCGGTACGCTCGCCGCCTACCGTGGCATCGCGCAGATCGTGCTCGGCCAGGACTCGGTGACCGACTTCCCCACCCAGTACCTGGACTTCGCGGCCGGACGCCTCGGGAACACCTTCCTCCCGCAGGCCTTCCTGCCCTTCCTGGTGCTGCTGGCCATCGCCGTGGTAGTACTGCACGCCACCCCGTTCGGACGCTCCGCCTTCGCGATCGGCGCCAACGAGGAGGCCGCGCGGTTCGCCGGCATCCGCGTCAAGCGGCAGAAGCTGATCCTCTTCGTCGCCACCGGCGTCATGGCTTCCCTGACCGGCGTCTTCTGGACGCTGCACTACGCCAGCGCCCGCTACGACAACGCCACCGGCCTCGAACTCTCCGTCGTCGCGGCCGTGCTGCTCGGCGGCATCGACTTCGACGGCGGCAAGGGCACGCTCGGCGGCGCGATCGCGGGAGTCTTCCTGCTCGGCGCGCTGCAGAACGTGATGAGCCTCCTGAATGTCTCCGCGCAGTCGCAGATCGTCGTCACCGGCGTGCTGCTCGTCGTCTCCGTGCTCGGCCCCCGGGTCGCCCGGCAGATCTCCGTAGCGAGGGCGGGCCGCAGAGCCTCCTCGGCTCCGGCCTCGTAACTCCCACCCTGCCCCGCCCTGTCATCCCTCCGCTCCCCCTCGTAAAGGAACTTCCGCCATGCGCAAGTCATCGATCCGTCGGGCCTGTGTCGCCCTCGCCGCCGTCAGTTCGCTCGCCCTGGCCGCCACCGCCTGCGGCGGCACCACCAAGAACGACGTCAAGGACGAGGGCGGCTCGGCCGCCGCGACCGGCAAGGCCGACCCCAACGCCGCCACCAAGAAGGGCCTGACCGTCGGCTTCCTGCCCAAGCAGGTCAACAACCCCTACTTCACCTCCGCGGACAAGGGCGGCGAGAAGGCCCTGACGGAGCTGGGCTCCACGTACAAGGAGGTCGGCCCGAGCAGCGCCACCGACACCTCCGGCCAGGTGAGTTACGTCAACACGCTCACCCAGCAGCAGGTCGACGCGATGGCCGTCTCCGCGCAGGACCCGGGCGCCCTGTGCACCGCGCTCAAGCAGGCCATGACCAACAAGATCAAGGTCGTCACGTACGACTCGGACACCAAGCCCGAGTGCCGCAACGCCTTCGTGTCGCAGGCCAGCGCCGAGGACCTGGGCCGCACCGAGGTGCAGCTGCTCGCCGAGCAGATCGGCTACAAGGGCGAGATCGCGATCCTCTCCGCCGCGCAGACCGCGACGAACCAGAACACCTGGATCGACTTCATGAAGGACGAGCTGAAGGACTCCAAGTACAAGGACATCAAGCTGGTCAAGGTCGCGTACGGCAACGACGACGCCCAGCAGTCCTTCCAGCAGACCCAGGGCCTGCTCCAGGAGCACCCGAACCTCAAGGGGATCATCTCCCCGACCACCGTCGGCATCAAGGCGGCGGCCCAGTACCTCTCCGGCTCCAAGTACAAGGGCAAGGTCAAGCTGACCGGCCTCGGCACCCCCAACGACATGCGCAAGTACGTCAAGAACGGCACGGTCGAGGGCTTCGAGCTGTGGGACCCGGCGAAGCTCGGCGAGCTGGCAGCGCGGACCGCCGTGGCGCTGTCCTCGGGGCAGATCACCGGCAAGGAGGGCGAGACCTTCAAAGCCGGTGACATGGGCTCCTTCACCATCGGCAAGGACGGCGTGATCAGCCTGGGCAAGCCGACCGTGTTCAACGCGAAGAACATCGACCAGTTCAACTTCTAGAAGTTCAACTCGCAGGACCCGGAGGGTCATTGATGCAGCGTGTGTGCTTTCTGCTGAAGGTCCGTGCGGACCGCCTCGACGAGTACCGCGAGCGGCACGCCGCCGTGTGGCCCGAGATGCTTCAAGCGCTCTTGGCCACCGGCTGGCACAACTACTCGCTCTTCCTGCGCGAAGACGGCCTGCTGGTCGGCTACTTGGAGACCGAGGACTTCGCGGCCGCACAGGCAGGCATGGAGGCCACCGACATCAACGCCCGCTGGCAGGCCGAGATGGCGCCGTTCTTCGAGTCGCTGGACGGCGCCAGACCCGACGAAGCCATGAAGCCCCTCACCGAAGTGTTCCATCTAGCCTGACCAGGAGCTCCGCAGGATGAGACGACGCACACTGCTCACGACGGCACTGCTGGGCGCGGTGGCAGGCCCCGGCCTGGGAGCCGGTACGGCGCGGGCGGCCGACCCCGGCCCGTCCGTCACACTGACCGGCACCACCCAACTCGACGCCCAAGCCCTGTTCTTCGTGTCCTACGACGGCCTGGTCAACAACAACTCGTTCCAGAAGAACGGGCTGTTGACCTACAAGGGCTACCAGTACGCGGCCTGGTACACCACCGACCGCAGCGCGGTCGTCGCCCGCCGGGCGCTCGGCGCGTCCAGCTGGTCGACGGTCACCCTCGCCCACACGCTCAAGAGCTCCGACTCGCACAACGTCATCTCCATGGGCGTGTCCAAGACCGACGGCCGGCTGCACCTCAACATGGACTCCCACAGCGACGGCTTCTTCTACGTGAAGTCGGTGGCGGGCCTGCTCGACAACCCGGCCTCCACCAGCTGGACCTCCGCCGTCTTCGGCTCCGTACAGACGACCCTCGACGGCCTCGCGCTCACCACGCAGTTCACCTATCCGCAGTTCATCTCGACACCGGAGGGCAAGCTCCAGCTCAGCTATCGCGTCGGCATCTCCGGCAACGGCCGCAACGCCCTCGCGGAGTACGACGGTTCGTCCTGGACGGCTCTCGGGGAGTGGTCCAGCTCGACCGGTACGTACACCAGCTCGCACGGCTCCAGCACCGTCCGCAACATGTATCTGCACGGCATCGACTACGACGTCAACGGCCGACTGCACTCCTTCTTCACCTGGCGCGAGCAGAACGCCGCCGTGATGTGCAACAGCGGCGGCATCACCAACCACGACACGGGCTACGTCTACTCCACCGACCGCGGCCGCACCTGGCGCAACGACGCGGGCACCCTCGTCGGCACCACCGGGACGTCGGACACCGTCGCCGTCACCGACAGCGGACTCGTCATCGACTCCCTCAACCCCGACCACTCCCTGATGAACCAGGAGAGCCAGGCCACCGACTCGACCGGCCTGCCGCACGCGATCATCAGCTACGTACCCGGCCGCTTCGGCCAGTGCACGACCAACTACGTCACCGACCGGACGGCCAACGGCCGCGCCTTCCACGTCCGCAAGAACTCCTCGGGCACCTGGACCAAGACCGAGATACCGATCGTCCTGAACTCCAGCCAGCGCACCAAGCTGGTCCTCGACAAGTACGACAACGCCTACGCGATCATGCCGTTCGGCCGGATCGTCGGCGCCTCGAAGTCGTCCGGGTACACCGACTGGACGCTCCTCTACGACGGCAGCGCCCTGAACGCCTTCGGCGAGGTCGTGATCGATGAGATGCGTGTCTCGCAGGATGGGAAGCTGTCGTTCATGTACCAGGAGAAGTCCAGCGGTACGACGCCGTCGGCCCTCCACGTCGTCGATTTCCAGTTGCCTTCGTGACCACTGGGTACGGCCCTCACGCGGGTAGTGTGAGGGCCGCGCCCGCCGCTTCTCGTTTCCCTGGAGGTTCCCGCCCGATGGCCCAGTCGGTGGGTATCAAGGACGTCGCCCGTGCCGCCGGAGTCTCCGTCGGTACGGTCTCGAACGTGATCAACCGCCCCGACTCGGTCGCCTCCGAGACCCGGGCGCGAGTGCTGTCCGCCATCGACCGGCTCGGCTATGTCCGCAGTGAATCCGCGCGCCAGCTGCGGGCCGGGCGCAGTCGGATCATGGGCCTGCTCGTCCTCGACATGGGCAACCCGTTCTTCGTGGACGTCGCTCGGGGCGCCGAGCGCGCCGCGCGGGACACCGGGCTCGGCGTGATGGTGTGCAACAGCGCGCAGAGTTCGAGCGAGGAGGCCGACTATCTGTCGCTCTTCGCCGAGCAGCGGGTGCGCGGGGTGCTGCTGACGCCCACCGACGCGAGCGGGCGCAACATCGAGGCGTTCCGCCGCAACGGCATCCCGTTCGTGCTGGTCGACCGGGTCGCCGAGGGCACCACCGAGTGCTCGGTCTCGGTCGACGACGTGGCGGGCGGCGCGCTCGCCGTACGGCATCTCGTGGACGCCGGTCACCGCTCCATCGCGTACGTCAGCGGGCCGCCCGGACTCAACCAGGTCAGGGACCGCCGCACCGGCGCCCTGAACGCCCTGGCCGAGGCGGGACTCGGCCCGGACAGCCTGCGCGAGCTGCCCACCGAGCGGCTCGACGTGGCCGCGGGGCGCGACGCCGGTGCCCGGCTGCTGGGCCTCGCCGAGCGCCCCACCGCCGTCTTCTGCGCCAACGACCTGCTCGCCCTCGGCGTCCTGCAGGCCATGTACGCGGCCGGCGTCGGCGTACCCGACGACCTCGCGATCGTCGGCTACGACGACATCGAGTTCGCCGCCGCCGCGGCCGTCCCGCTCACCTCCGTACGCCAGCCCGCCGTGACCATGGGCGCGCTCGCCGCCGAGCTGCTCCTTGAGGAGATCGAGGCGGAGACCGCTCCCACGCCGCACGAGCACCGGCGGGTCGTGCTCCAGCCGGAGCTGGTGGTGCGCCGCTCCAGTCTCTCGGCGCGCTGACCGCGGGTTCAGTGGGAGCAGGGGCTGCCGGGTGGCCCCTGACGGCGAGCGGGCTGAGCCGCTGTTCAGTTAGATTTCTTGATCCCCGGGCTCCGCCGCCTGCGGAACATGTGCTCAACTGGGACGCAGCCTGGAATCCGTTCGTCTCGGGAGCCCTGTTGACCGTCAGCTACCGCCAGCCCGGTGTCGTCCTCACCGACCACCGCTTCACCGTGCCCCTCGACCACGACGACCCGGCGGGGGAGAGCATCGAGCTGTTCGCCCGTGAGGTCGTCGCGAGCGACAGGGCCGACAAAGCGCAGCAGGACCTTCCCTGGCTGGTCTACCTCCAAGGCGGTCCCGGCTTCGGCGCCAACCGCTTCGTCGGCAAGCAGGCCTGGCTCGGCCGCGCGCTGAAGGAGTTCCGGGTACTGCTCCTCGACCAGCGCGGCACCGGCCATTCCACGCCCGCGAGCCGGCAGACTCTCCCGCTGCGTGGCGGCCCGCGCGAACAGGCCGACTACCTCACGCACTTCCGCGCCGACTCCATCGTCCGCGACTGCGAGGCCATCCGGCCCCGGCTCACCGGCGGCGCCCCCTGGACCGTCCTCGGCCAGAGCTTCGGCGGCTTCTGCACGGTGCACTACCTGTCGACCGCGCCGAAGGGACTGCGCGCCGCCGTGATCACCGGCGGGCTGCCCACCCTCGACGGGCACGCGGACGACGTCTACCGGGCCGCGTACCCCCGCATCGAGCGCAAGGTCGCCGCGCACTACGCGCGCTACCCGCAGGACGTCGAGCGGGCCCGCCAGATCGCGGAGTACCTCCTCCAGCACGAGCCGGTCCTTCACGGCGGCTACCGCCTGACCGTCGAGGCCTTCCAGTCGCTCGGCATCGTCCTCGGCGGCAGCGAGGGCAGCCACCGCCTCCACTACCTCCTGGAGGAGGCCTTCGTCCGCACCCCGCAGGGCCAGGCCCTCTCCGACGCCTTCCAGGAGGACGTCCAGGGCCTCCTGTCGTACGCCGGCCACCCGCTGTACGCGCTCGTCCACGAGGCCTGCTACGCCCAGGGCGACCGCCCCACCGCCTGGTCCGCCGAGCGGGTGCGCGCCGAGTTCCCGCAGTTCGACGCGGCCAAGACCCTCGCGGACGACGGACCGCTGCTGTTCACCGGCGAATCCGTGCACCCCTGGGCGTTCGAGACCGACCCGGCGCTGCGCCCGCTGCGCGAGACCGCCGAGCAGCTGGCCGCTCGCACCGACTGGCAGCCGCTGTACGACCCCGCCCGCCTCGCCGCCAACGAGGTGCCGGTCGCCGCCGCGGTCTACCACGACGACATGTACGTGGACGCCGAGCACTCCCTGCGCACGGCACGGGCGATTCGCGGCCTGCGCACCTGGGTGACGGACGAGTTCGAGCACGACGGCGTACGTGCCGGCGGGCCCCGCGTCCTGGACCGGTTGCTGGCGCTGACGCGCGACGAGGTCTGAGATCTCCGAGCCCCTCTAAAATTCTGACGGACTGTCAGAAGCCTTAGGGGGTACGGATGATCGACACCACACGTACGGACATCCCGGAGGGTGAGGAGCGGCTGCGCCTCGACGTCGGGGACGGCATCGGCGTCCTCACCCTCTGCCGCCCGGCGAAGCTCAACGCGTGGAGCTGGGAGTCCACGCGTCAACTCGGGCTGTTCGCCGACCGGATCCGCTTCGACGAGTCGATCCGGGTGGTCCTGCTGCGGGCCGAGGGGCGGGCCTTCTGTGCGGGGATCGACGTCACGGCACCGGGCGGCGCGATCACCGGCCGGTCCGCCGCGGAGCGTGCCCGCGCCTACTACGAGGGCATCCGCTGGGCGCACGAACGGTTCGCGGCCTTCGCCCGGCTGCCGCAGCCGGTCGTCGCGGCCGTACGGGGCTACTGCCTGGGCTTCGGGTTCGAACTCGCGCTGATGGCGGACCTGCGCGTCGCGGCCGACGACGCGGTGTTCGCGTTGCCGGAGGCGCAGCTCGGGGTCGCGGTCGACGCGGGCGGTGATCTGCGGATCGCCCGTGAGGCGGGCGCGGGCTGGGCCAAGTTCCTCGCGCTGACCGGGCGCCGGCTGGACGCGGTCACGGCCGAGCGCCTCCATCTGGTCCAACTCCTTGTTGCACCCGATGAGTTGGACAAGACGGCCCGTTCCGTCGCCGTCGAGATCGCGGCCAACGGGCCCCTCGCCGTGCAGGGCATCAAACACGACATCGACACCTACGCGGACGCCGGTCTCGCCGCGGCCCTCGACCGCACGGCCATGTCGGCGGCGCTCACCCTCACGTCCGAGGACGCGCGCGAGGGATACGCGGCGAAGGGCGCCCGGCGCGTGCCGCGTTTCGAGGGAAAGTGACCGGCATGTTTTGATCAGTCAGGTTTCTGCACGCGTTCTGTACGGCGTTCTGTACGACGGAGGATGGGGGAGGACCGATGCACGACAGTGAACTGCTCGCCGACCGGTTCGAGGCGCACCGCGGCCACTTGAGAGCGGTGGCCTACCGGATGCTCGGCTCGCTCAGCGAGGCGGACGACGCGGTCCAGGAGGCCTGGCTGAAGCTCAGTCGGACCGACGCCGACGAGGTCAGGAACCTCGGGGGCTGGCTGACCACCGTGGTCGGCCGGGTCTGCCTGGACATGCTGCGCTCCCGGGCCTCGCGCCGGGAGGATCCCATCGAGGACACCTTCGTCCCCGACCCGGTCATCAGCCCCTTGGCACGGATCGACCCCGAGCAGGAGGTGCTGCTGGCCGACTCGGTCGGGCTCGCCCTCCTCGTGGTCCTGGAGACACTGGAGCCCGCCGAGCGGCTCGCGTTCGTGCTCCACGACATGTTCGCGGTTCCCTTCGACGACATCGCGGCCATCGTGGGCCGCTCCCCGGCCGCGACCCGCCAGCTCGCCAGCCGGGCCCGCCGCCGGGTACAGGGAGCCGCTCCGGAACCCGAGCCCGACCTCACCCGGCAGAAGAAGGTCCTCGACGCCTTCCTCGCGGCCTCGCGCGGCGGAGACTTCGAAGCCCTCCTCTCCGTCCTCGACCCCGATGTCGTGCTGCGCGCGGACTCGGGCCCGCTGGTCGGCGGAGCGGCGGCCTCCAAGCTGGTCCGCGGTGCGGCGGCCGTGGCCCGACAGGCGCTCACGTTCGCGCGGTTCGCGGCATCCTCGCGGCTCGTGCTCATCAATGGCGAGGTCGGTGTCGTCGCGCTGCTCGACGGGCAGCCGATGTCGGTCATGGGCGTCACGGTCGCCGACGGGAGGATCGTGGCCATGAACATCCTGGCCGACCCCGAGCGGCTCGCGCGGCTCGACCTCGGGGCACTGGCCGGGTGACGGTCGGCCGGTGAAGGGGGGCAGGTGCAGGTCCCAGGTGACGGTCAGCCGGTGAAGGGCCCGCGCCCCATCTGCTCCCGCACCGGCACCACCGGCGGGCTGACGAGCCCCCTGCGCTGCCAGTTCGCGCCGTCCACAACCAGCGTGTGGCCGGTGATGAAACGGGCGTAGGGGGACGCCAGGAAGGTGGCGGCCCAGCCGAGTTCGCGCGGCGCGCCGACCCGGAGGGCGGGCTGGCGCGCGTCGTGCGCGTCGGCCCGGTCCAGGTTCCCGCGGATGTCGTCGGTCATGTCCTCGTGCGGCATCAGCCCGGGCACCAGGCCGTTGACCTGGATGCCGTACGGCCCCCACTCCACGGCCAGCGTCCGGACCAGGGTGCGCACACCCGCCTTGGCCGCCGCGCTGTGCGCGAAACCGGGGCCGCCCGTCCAGGCGTACGACGCACCGACGTCGATGATCGAACCGGGCGTGCCCGCGGCCAGGTGGCGGCGGCCGAACTCGCGGCTCATCAGAAACGTCCCGGTCAGTGTGATGTCGACGACCGCCCGCCAGGCGTTCGGGGACATGTCCTCGGCGGGCACGGGGAAGTTGGCGGCCGCGTTGTTGACCAGCACGTCGGGCAGCCCGCACGCGTCGAACACCTCGGCGATGCGCTCCGCGTCCCGTACGTCGCACACGGCCGTCGTCACCCGCGTGCCCAGCGCCGCCAACTCCCGCCGCGCGGACCGCAGATGCTCCTCACCGCGACTGACGAGCAGCAGATCGGCGCCCAGTCGCGCGAACTCCGCCGCGACCGCCCTGCCGAGCCCGGTCCCGCCGCCGGTGACCAGGACGAGCGAGCCGTCGTACGTCCCCGGCGGCAGCGCGCTCGCGCCGGGCGGGGGAGGGGCGGGGAGACCGGGGAGAGGGGTGTCGTCCATGGCCGTCTCGATACCCGGTGTCCCCGCAATCCGCCAGAGACACCCGGACATCGGCGGGCATCCGCCTTCGGCGCCGTTCGCTCGGCTCAGTCGACGGCGATGCCCAGGCACACCTCCTGAGCACCGAGGGCGAGACGGAGCGGGAGCGTGCTGTAGGGGTGGTGCGGCGGCACGATGATGTCCGCCGCGCATGTCCACGCGGCGCCGGGCGGCAGTGCCGGAACGACGGGGGTGCCGAAGGAGGCGTGGGTGCTGTCGACCGGGGCGGCGTCGGTGGCCGTGGCGGAAACGTTGGTGACGGTCAGCCGAGCGGTGACGGTCGCCCCGCGGACGGCGGCGACGGGCCCGAGGGTGACGGTGAAGGGACCGGCCGCGCCGGAGGCATGGCCCAGCTCCTGTGCGTACCGCGAGACCCAACCCGCGGCCGGCGAGCCCGCGTTGGTCGTGCTGGGTTCCCAGATGACGATTCCGTCAGCCAGCTCGCGGAACCGGTCGGCGCTGTACGACCAGACGTCCGGCGGCAGTTCGCCACCCCCGATGTAGTGGGGATGGAAGTACGGATGGACCGGCTTGCCCGGCGCCAGGGCACGTGCGTGGCGGACGGCCGCCGCGAACCGGTCGGTCCACGTCGCAGGGGTCTGATCGGGCCACCAGTACGCCTCGGGCGCGAAGAGGTCGAGCAGCCCGTCCTCGTACAACTCCCGTGTCAGTTGCCGGTTTTCGGGTTTCCAGTCGAAGCCGTACATCCCGACCGGGGAGCCGGGGACGGTCTCCTTCGTCCAGATGATGAGCCGCTTCCAGAGGTCGAGTGCGTGGCGGGCGGCCCGCCCCGACAGCTCGGTGAGCAGGATGTCCTCGAAGTCGAGCACGACCGGAGCGCCCGGCTCACCGCCGAACTGCTCGATGTATGCGTGTACTTGGGCCTGGTAGGCGGCCCGGTCGGGGAGTGCGCCCCCGCGCGCGTGGCCGCCGTCGTCGTCGCAGGTGAACTTGAAGATGTCGTACACGACCGTGGACCGGACCGCACCGAACTGGTGCAGGCCCGGCACACGCTCGCCGCGCTCATTGGTGAAGACGCGCATGGAACCTTCCGTACGAGAAGCCGGCGATGTCAGAGAACGACCGTGGCCCACCGGGTGTCGCTCAGACCCGTGCGCAGATGGAACAGCGCGGTGCTCCATGTCTCGGTCGACGGGATGGTCAGGTAGAGGGTCGTGTTCCAGGTCGCGCCGGGCGCCAGCGCGGGCACGTTCCAGTACTGCCAGGTGCCGGAGATGCCCTGCGGCGCACCGGTGAAGCTCTGCATGGTCGTGGCCGCGGTGGTGGCACTGGACGTGTTCTTGATGGTCACCGGAACGCTGGTGGTCGCACCGCGCGGGACCGTGCAGTTGCCGCTGGGCGCGGACGCGGTCGCCGTCAGCGGTCCGCTGCTGCTGGTCCCCGTGATGACACCCATCTCGTACGAGTTCTGCGACACCCAGTTGCAGGCGGTGGAGTCGGCGGCGCCCGGCTCCCAGACGACGACACCGTCGGCGCTCGCCTTGGCCTGGGTCAGGATGTAGTTCCACGTGGTGCCCGAGACATAGCCGCCGCCGATGATGTTGGGGCTGACGTACGGGTAGATCGGCTGGTCGGGGACGAGCGAGCGGTCGTTGGCGACGGACGCGTCGAACTGGGTCTTCCAGCTCGACTGGGTCTCGCCGCTGTCCCAGTACGCACGCGGCGCGAAGAAGTCGAGCAGGCCGTCGGCGTGGAGTGCCTTCGTCAGAGTGTTGTTGGTGGCGTTGTAGTCGTAGCCGTACATCCCGACCGGCGCCGACGGCGCGACCTCGTGCGTCCAGGTGATCAGCTCCTTCCAGAGGTCGAACGCGTTGGTCGCGGCCGTCCCGGAGAGCTTGGTGACGACGATGTTCTCGAAGTCCAGGACCACCGGGGCGGTGTCGCCCGCGCCGAACTGGCTGATGTAGTCGAGCATCTTGGTCTTGTACGCGCTCTCGGTGGGCAGCGCCCCGCCGTTCGAGTAGCACGCGCTGGTGTCACAGGTGAAGGCGAACCAGTCGTACGCCACCGTGGCCTTCACCGCGCCGTACTGCTCCAGGCCGGGCGTGGTGGCGTTGCGCTCGTTGGTGAAGACGGGGAAGGTCGCGGCGGCGGAGGCGGGTGAGGCGAGGGCGGGCGTCACGGTCAGCGCGGTGGCGGCCGCGAGCAGCACGCTCCGGCCGAGGGCCCGGCGCAGGAGGTGGCGGAGAGAGGGCGGGCTGTTCCAGTGCATCGTTGCTCCTGAAAGGTCGTACGGGTGTGACGTGGGCCTAGGGGCGGACCGGCCGAGGTCCTCAGGCGAGCCGCACCCTGACGGTGTGCGTCGCGCCGGCGGCTCCGGTCAGATCGCCGAAGGTGAGCTTGAGACCGTGCCCGGGGCGGGCTGCGGTGACCGCCGGGGACTGGGAGAGCACCTCGCGGACCGGGCGGTGCCACACGACTTCGAGGGCGGTGGCTTCGCGGGCCGGGTCGGCGACACAGACGGTGGCCGTGCCGTCCCGGTGTTCCCGCACGAGGACGGCGGCCGGGGCACTGGCCGTGAGGAGGCCGAGGCTGCCGGGCTCCCAGAAGTTGACGGCGGTGAGGCCCAGTTGGGGGCTGCGGACGCCCTGCCGGCGGGCGGTGTTGGCAAGGATCCTCAGCCGGCCCGCGTCCTGCGCGCGATGCGCCGTGGCCCTGGCGCTCGCGCCGGGCATGAGGACGTACGCGTAGCCGGCGTTGGCGGGGAGGAAGCCGTGGTCGGTCCAGAGGGTCAGATAGCGGCGGGTGATCGGGGTGGTGGAGCCACCGGTGTTGATGTCCCGCCAGGCGCCGGTCCGTTCCTCACGTACGGCGTTGAACGCGGCCCCGCCGGGGAAGACATAGCCGGCGTGCCCCTCGATGTGGGCCCAGGAGGCGTTCCCGAACTTCCCTGTCCAGCCCTGGGTGTTGGGCTGCGTCTCGCCGTCGACGGTGAGAGCGGGTGAGCCCGACGTGCCCAGCGCGCGGTTGTCGACGGTGGTCTCGATCGCGTACCCGTCGGCGGCGGAGATGCCCGCGCCGAGACAGACGACCGAGTCGTCCAGGAAGAACCAGGACTTCCGTGCGCTCATCGTGCTCGACAGGCCCTTGAGGTACTGGCCGACCGCCGCGTACTCGCCGTCGGTGGTGCCGCCGACCCAGGCCGCGTCGGGCTTCGGGTTGCCCCAGTTGCCGCCCTCGCCGTCGGCCAGGGGCTTCCTGGAAGCGGTGATGCCGGGCAGGCGGTACGGGTCGACGGTGGGCCAGAAGGCGTCCGAGTACTGCGTCTCGCCGAAGTCGTCGCCCCACCAGGACAGCCAGCCGGCGCCCGTGTGGAAGCCGCGCGCGTTCTCGCCGTTGCCGTACTCGTAGTGGGCGATCCGCTTCGAGGCCATGCTGAGCGAGGCGGCCCAGCCGCGGCGGCGGTGCGTGACCCGGTCCATGCTCGCGAAGATCCGGTGCTCGACCGGTTCGGGAGCGGCCTCGACCGAGGTGTCCGCGAGCAGGGCGCGCAGCGGCGCGAGGCGCACGATGCTGAGATTGAGGTTGCTCGTGGCGGGTTCGTGGCGGTCGCGCTCCAGCCAGCCCTTCACCAACGCCCGCCAGCGGGCCTCCTGTTCGGGGCTCGCGCCCTGGCCGAGCAGCAGGATCGAGCCGAGCAGTCCGTGGGCGCGGGTGTGGTCGTCGGCGGCGCTGCGGCTGATGCCGCGGCCCGCGACGTTGTCCATGATCAGACCGTTGTAGAGGAACGGCGCCACGGCTTTCTCGATGGTGTCGAGGAACAGCGCGCTGTTCGGGTCGGTGACCTCCCAGCCGGAGCCGCGCAGCAGCGCGAAGAGCCGTCCGAGGCCGTCGTTGAGGACCGTTCCGTACCCGGCGATGTAGGGGATCGAGGTGTGCTGGATGTACGAGCCGTCGGCGTAGAAGCCGTCGCCCGTCGTGACGTAGGGGAAGACGGGGGAGAGGGCGTCCCGGGCGAGCGTGATCTTCGCCGGGCTGCGGCCGACCACCCCGCGCACCATCATCGCGCGGCACAGGTCGACCCGGTTGGCGCCGGTGCTGGTGCCGGTGTACGCGCCGACCGCAGAGTCGGGCACGAAGGCGTCGACCGCCGCGCAGAGGCTTGTGATCTGAGTCTCCGTCAGCGCGTCGTACACGAGCACACAGACGTCCATCAGATTCTGCGGGGCACCGATCTGCCAGTCCCACCAGTTGCCGTAGCGCGTGGTGTTCTCGTTGTAGACCTGGGAGTTGACGTGGTCCAGGCCGGTGACGATGCCGCTCAGGAGCGCCGGGTCGCCGGTGAGGCCGGTGCCGGGCTGCGCGTATGCCTGGGCGAGTGTGCTGAGCCTGCTGTAACTGCCGGAGATCTTCGAGGAGTACGCGTACGACTCCGCGTCGGTGTCGGGCTCCGGGTCCGCCCAGACCAGGTCCGGCCAGAGTGAGCCCGTCGCCGGGGCCATCGCGGCCAGATGACCTGCGGCCGTGCTGCCGAGGGTGGCGAGCTGGGTGCGGAACGGCTCGGAGGCGGGGTCGAAGTCCGTGCCGAGGATCAGGTCGCGCCACTTGGCGCGAAGGGCGGCGAACTCGTCGTCGTCGGAGGCGGAGGCGGAAGCGGAGGCGGTGGCGGAGGAGGGGAAGGAGGCGGTGCTCACAGTGCCGAGGGCGAGAGCGGTCGCCGTGGATCCCTGGAGGAATCGTCGGCGGGACCAGGAAGAAGGCATGACTGATGTCCTCTGCGGGAGGGGTGGTGAGCAGGCGGAAGAATCCGACGGCGTGCTCGGCAGCCGGGCGGCGTGGGCGGTCCAGGGGTTCTAACACGCTCATCCACGCACCAGCAATGGTTTACGCACGGAATTCTTGCTTTACCTTCGTTCGAAAGTAAACGTCAGAGTGGGTGTGGAAGCGATAGTCTGGCCCTGATCAGGGCATGCGAGCAGAGGGGAACCGCCGTGCACGCGGAAGAGAGGCACCAGGTGATCCTGCGCCGGGTGCGCGAGCAGGGATCGATGCGTGTGACGGACTTCGCCGCCGAGCTGGGGGTCTCCCCGGTCACGGTGCGCAAGGACGTCGAAGTGCTGGCCGAGCAGGGGCTGCTGGTGCGGGTGCACGGCGGCGCGATGCTTCCGAAGGACTGGACGGAGGGTGCGACGCCCGCGGCCGAGGCCGTGGAGCGGCGAACGCAGGCCCTGGGGCTGATCGTTCCGTCCTCCGCCTACTACTACCCCGAGGTGATCAAGGGCGCCCGCGAGGCGGCCGAGGCGCGCGGAATCCGGCTGCTGCTCGGTGTCTCCGCCTACGACCCCGAGACGGAGAAGGTGCAGGCCGAGCAGCTGATCGCGGAGGGTGTGGCGGGCCTGCTGCTCGCCCCGTCCGAGACGCGGGGCGCGGTGGGCCGGCAGTGGTACGAGGATCTCGACGTGCCGGTCGTGCTGGTCGAGCGCCGGCCGGAACAGGGTGACGCCGCCGCCGAGCACGTGGGCACCGACCATGCCTACGGCGCCCGTCTCGCCGTACGGCATCTGCTGGACGGCGGACGGCGGCGCGTCGCCCTGCTGCTGCGCACGGGGACTCCGACGGCGCCCTGGATCCAGGAGGGATACCTCGCAGGGATGCGTGCCGCGGGCCTCGACGCCCCGGAGGACACCGCGTTCATCGACCTCAGCAACTACGACGTGGGGGAGCCCGCCTACGAACAGGCGTTGGAGGAGTTCGTGCGGGGCGTGCGGGACAGGGCGATCGACGCCGCCCTGGTCCACACCGACAACGACGCGATGCTCCTGCTCCAGCGCCTGCGCGCCGCGTCCCTGTCGGTTCCCGGCGACGTCGCGCTGGTCTCGTACGACGACGAGGTGGCCGAACTCGCCGATCTCCCGCTCAGTGCGGTGGCCCCGTCGAAGCATGAAGTCGGCGCCACGGCGGTCGAGTTGCTGCTGCTGAGGCTGGCGGAACCGGGGCGTCCGCGGCGCCGTATCGCGATCCTGCCGGAGCTGCGCGTGCGCGCTTCCAGTGAAGCGTAAGTAAATCGCTGCTCTACTTTCGTTTCCTTTCGAAAATCTTGTTTTTCTATTGACTCCTTGTGGGGCTGGGCCCAAAGATGTGCCTCACCCGCCGCGACATGCAGCACCGCGGCCCGCCCCCCGAGGAGCCGAGCAGTGAAGCTCACCTCTCGTACGTCCCGTTCCGCCCTTGCCGCGGCCGCCGTCTCGCTCTCGCTGGCGATGTTCGCCACCGCCTGCGGCGGCGACGACGGCTCCGACAAGGCCGGCACCGCCGCCAAGCCGGTCACCCTCACTTACTGGGGATGGAGCCTCGGCGCCCAGCAGGTGGCCGACGAGTTCAACAAGACCCACAAGGACATCAAGGTCAAGTTCTCGGCGATCACCGGCGGCCCCGACGGCTACGCGAAGATCACCAACGCGATCAAGGCGGGCAACGCCCCCGACGTCGTCGGCATCGAGTACCCGCAGCTTCCCGAGTTCGCCAGCCAGGGAATGCTGGAGGACATCAGCAGCGAGGTCGGTGACACCGTCAAGGCCAAGTTCTCCCAGTCCATCCAGGACCGGGTGACCCTCGGCGGCAAGACCTGGGCCGTGCCCTACGACGCCACCCCGAACCTCCTCTACTACCGCAAGGACATCTTCAAGAAGGCCGGCGTCGCCGTCCCCACCACCTGGGACGAGTACAAGGCGGCCGCCAAGAAGATCAAGAAGGCCGACAAGGACGTCCGCATCGGCGACTGGGCCAACGACGACCCGGCGCTGCTCCCCGCGCTCGCCTGGCAGGCCGGCGCCAAGTGGTACGGCACCGAGGGCGACGCCTGGAAGGTCGGGATCAACGACGCCGCGTCGAAGAAGGTCGCGGACTACTGGCAGGGCCTGGTCGACGACGACCTCGTCGCGACGGCCGGCTTCACCAGCCCGGAGTTCACCAAGGCCAGGAACGACGGCACGGTCGCCAGTTACATAGGCGCCTCGTGGAGCGCGGGCGGCCAGATGACGGCCTTCCCCAAGCAGTCCGGCAAGTGGGGCATCGCCCCGCTGCCGAACTGGGGCACCACCGCCACCGGCATGTACGGCGGCACCTCCTACGCCGTGCCGAAGGGCACCAAGCACGTCGAGGCGGCGGCCGAGTTCGCCGCGTGGGCGGCCACCACGCCGGCGGCCGTGAAGGCCCGGCTGAGCAAGCTGGAGGCCCCGAGCAGCGCGCTGCCCGCCAACGCGGAACTCCGTGAGGTGGCGGCCGGAGTCTTCGACGACCAGGGCTACTTCGGCGGCGACGACGTCTACAAGATCGCCGGAGCGGCGGCCGACACCATCGTCCCGGACTGGACGTGGGGCCCGGTCCAGACCGCGACCAACACCGCCATCACGGACGCCTCGTCCAAGGGCACCGTCGCCGACGGTCTCAAGGCCGGCCAGTCGGCCGCCGAGAAGGCGATCAAGGACCGCGGTCTCAACCTCGCCAAGTAGAGCCGGGCGGGTCCGGGGAAACGGGACCCGGCCCCTCCCGCCGTCGCCGGGCACTCACTCAGCCGAGTGCCCGGCGACGCCCCGTCCCTCACGGCAGCCGAAGCCCCCCATGTCCCAAGGAGCCCCCGTGGCACTCTCCCTCCAGCGGCCGACACGTCGCCACCCCCGGTCGAGACCGGGGCAGCGCAGCGCGGTCGCCGTGTTCCTCGTCCCGTTCTTCACCCTCTTCGCCGTCGTCCTGGTCGCGCCCATCGGCTACGCGATCTGGATGAGCCTGCACGAGGAACGCTCCTCCGGCCTCGGCTTCGGCGGCAGCGAGCGGGTCTTCAGCGGACTGGACAACTTCACCAAGGCCCTGAGCGACGAGGGCTTCCTCTCGTCCTTCCTGCACCTGGCCGGCTACTGCGCCCTCTACATCCCGGTGATGATCGGCACGGCCCTCGCCCTCGCCCTGCTCGTCGACTCCGCGGCGGCCCGCGCCAAGCGCTTCGTCCAGCTCGCGGTGTTCCTGCCGCACGCCGTTCCGGGCATGATCGCGGCGATCATCTGGATCTATCTCTACACGCCGGGACTCAGCCCGGTCCTCGACTGGATCCAGGCCGCGGGCGGCAGTTGGAGCTTCTTCGCCAAGGGACACACCCTGCCGTCGGTGGTCAACATCGCCGCCTGGCAGTGGACCGGCTACAACGTGATCATCTTCTACGCCGCGCTGCAGGCCGTACCGCGCGAGATCATCGAGGCGGCGGTCGTCGACGGCGCGGGCGGACTGCGTACCGCCCTCCAGATCAAGCTGCCGATGATCCGCTCCGCGGTGGTTCTCACGCTGCTGTTCACCTGTGTCGGCGTCGTCCAGATCTTCAACGAGCCGAAGCTGCTGGCCGACCGGGCCCCCTCGATGGGCTCCGACTGGGCGCCGATGATGTACGTCTTCAAGGCGGCCTTCGAAAAGCACGACTACGGCCTCGCCGCCGCCGCGTCCCTGCTTCTCGCCTTCGTCGCGGGCGTCCTCTCCTTCATCGTCACGAGGCTCGGGAACCGAGGTAAGGCAGCATGAGCACGCGCACACTTCCTTCGACTTCGACCTCGGATTCGGCCGGCGACGCGCTGGCCGCCAGCCCCCAAAAGGCCGGCCCGGAGCGGGAGTTCTCCGGGCGGCGCCGCCGCGTCACCGGTGGCGGAGCGGTCTCCAAGGCGGCGGTCAACGGGGTCCTCCTCGTAGCCGTCCTCTACACGCTCATGCCGCTCACCTGGCTGCTCATCGCGGCGACGAAGAACTCCGGGGACCTCTTCGGGACTTCGGGCTTCGCGTTCGGAGACTTCAGCCTCCTCGACAACCTCCACGCCGTGTTCACGTACAACGGCGGGATCTTCCTGCGCTGGATGCTCAACAGCCTGATCTACTCCGTCATCGGCTCGCTGCTCTCCTCGCTGATCAGCGTCGCCGCCGGATACTGCTTCGACAAGTACGAGTTCCGCGGCAAGGAGAAGCTCTTCGGGCTCGTGCTGGTCGGCACGCTCGTCCCCGCCGTCGTCATCACCCTGCCCCAGTACCTGCTCGCCTCCGACGTGGGCATCGTCAACACTTACTGGGCCGTACTCATCCCGTCCCTGGTGAACCCTTTCGGCGTGTATCTGGCCCGGGTCTTCTCCGAGGGCTATGTGCCCGGCGAGGTGCTGGAGGCCGCCCGGGTCGACGGCGCGAGCGAACTCAAGACCTTCCGCTCGATCGCCCTGCCGATGCTCACGCCCGGCTTCATCACCCTGTTCCTGTTCTCGTTCACCAGCAGCTGGAACAACTTCTTCGGCCCGCTGATCATGCTCAACGACGAACACCTGTACCCCGCCGGACTCGGTATCTACAGCTGGAACCAGATGGTGCTGCAGAACCCCGAGATGTACCGGCTCGCCATCACAGGCGCCCTCGTCGCGATCATCCCGCTGATCCTCGCCTTCGTCGGACTGCAGCGCTTCTGGCGTTCGGGCCTCACCGCAGGAGCCGTCAAGTGAACCACCCCCCGTCTCCGTCCGCGCGCACCCACCGCCCCCGCGCCGTCCTCGCCATGGACGCGGACTCCCGGGCGGCCGTGCTGGACGAGAGGGCCCTGCTGCGCCTGCGCTCACTCGCCCGTCTCGACCCGGATCTGCTGGTCACCGACTTCACCGCACCCGAGGCCGCGGCGGCGCTGCGTGAGGCCGAGGTCCTGGTCACCGGCTGGGGCTGCCCGCCGCTCACCGCGCAGGCCCTCGCCCTGATGCCCGCCCTGCGTGCGGTCGTGCACACCGCGGGCACGGTCAAGGGTCTGATGACCGAGGCGGCCTGGGAGCGCGGCCTGAGCGTCACCAGCGCCGCCGAGGCCAACGCCCGTCCCGTCGCCGAGTACACCGTCGCCGCGATCGTCTTCGCCAACAAGCGCATCCTCGACGCCGCCCGGGCCTACACCGCGGCCCGCGCCCAGCTCGACCCGCTGCGCCTCTACCCCGCCATCGGCAACTACCGCAGGACCGTCGGTGTCGTGGGCGCCTCCCGGATCGGCCGGCGCGTCATCGAACTGCTGCGCTCGTACGACGTCGAAGTGCTGGTGTACGACCCCTACCTGGACCGGCAGGACGCCGCCGCCCTCGGCGTCGAGCAGACGACGCTCGACCAACTCGCCTTCCGCAGCGACGTGGTGACCGTGCACGCCCCCGAACTCCCCGAGACCCGGCACCTGCTGGACGCCCGGCACATCGCTCTGATGCGTGACGGCGCGACCCTCATCAACACCGCGCGGGGCTCCCTCGTCGACACCGAGGCGCTCACCGCGCACCTGGTCTCCGGCCGTCTGCACGCGATCCTCGACGTCACCGACCCGGACGTCCTGCCCGCCGACTCCCCGCTCTACGACCTGCCCAACGTCCTGCTCACCCCGCACATCGCGGGCTCCCTCGGCACCGAACTGACCCGGCTCGCCGACGCCGCGGCCGACGAACTGGACCGCTACACACGGGGGTTGGCCTTCGCTCACGCCGTCCAGCCCACGGCTCTGTCCCGCTCCGCCTGAACGGCACGTGACCCAAGGAACCACCTCGTGACGATCGCCCCCACCCCTCAGCAACTCGCCTGGCAGCAAGATGGGTTCGGCCTCTTCCTGCACTTCGGCGTCAACACCTTCAACGGGGAGGAATGGAGCGACGGCACCCTCGACCCGGCGACCTTCGACCCCACCGGCCTCGACGCGTCCCAGTGGGCGCAGACGGCCCGGGCGGCCGGAGCGAAGTACGTCGTCCTCACCGCCAAGCACCACGACGGCTTCTGCCTGTGGCCCACCGCGACCACCACCTACTCGGTGGCGTCCTCGCCCTGGCGCGAGGGCCGGGGCGACGTCGTCGCCGAACTCGCCGAGGCCTGCCGGGGGGCAGGCCTCGGCCTGGGGCTCTACCTCTCGCCCTGGGACCGCAATGCCGGCTGCTACGACGACCCGGCCGCGTACGACGACTTCTACCTCCGCCAGCTCACCGAACTCTGCACGCGCTACGGACCGCTGTACGAGCTGTGGTTCGACGGAGCGGGCTCGGAGGGCCGCACCTACGACTGGGACGCGATCACGGCCGTCGTGGACCGGCACCAGCCCGACGCCATGGTCTTCAACATGGGCCGTCCGACGATCCGTTGGGTCGGCAACGAGGACGGTCTGGCCGATGACCCCTGCCGGTACGTCACTGAGTCCACCGGCATCAGCGTCTACGACGACGGCCGCGAGGCGCTCGACACGGCCCGCTATCTGCCGCCCGAGTGCGACGTCCCGATCCGCGCCAACTGGTTCTGGCAGCCCGACGACCTCGACACCCTCAAGAGCCGCGACCAGCTGCTCGACATCTGGTACCGCTCGGTGGGCCTGGGCGCCGGCCTGCTCCTGAACGTGCCACCGGACCGCCGCGGCCTGATCGACCTTGCCGACCGCGACCGCCTGCTCGACTTCACCGGCGAACTCACCCGGCGCCTGGCCGAGCCCCGGACCTGCGTGCTGTCGGTCGTCGACGGGGGTGACGTGCTCGCGCGCTTCCCCGAACCCGTGCGCATCGACCACCTCGAACTGCGCGAGGACCTCACCGCTTGCCAGCGCGTCAGCCACCACGAGGTACTCGCCGACGGTGAGCCACTGCTGAGCGGTCACACCGTCGGCGTCCGGCGAGTCCACGCCTTCGAGCCCCGCACCGTACGCGAACTCCGCATCCGGCTGACGGGCGACGGCGCCACCCTGACCGAGGCGAAGGGATACGCCGCCAAGTGACCGAGATCAGCCCGCTGACCCTGACCACGAACGAGACCGGCTTTCTGCGCAACGGCCGGCCCCACCAGTTCATCTCCGCCGCGATCCACTACTTCCGGGTGCATCCGGATCTGTGGACCGACCGCCTGGAGCGGCTGCGCGCCATGGGCGTGAACACGATCGAGACGTACGTCGCCTGGAACGTTCACGAGCCCAGGCCCGGGGAGTTCGACTTCGACGGCCCGAACGACGTGGCGGCCTTCATCAGAGCCGCGGGCGACCTCGGACTCGACGTCATCGTCCGGCCGGGCCCGTACATCTGCGCCGAGTGGGACTTCGGCGGACTGCCCGCCTGGCTCCTGGCGGACCGCACGATACGGCTGCGCCGGAGCGACGACCGCTATCTGGCCGCGGTGGACGCCTGGTTCGACACCCTGATTCCCGTGCTGGCGCCCCTGCTCGGAAGCCGCGGCGGCCCTGTCGTGGCCGTCGGGATCGAGAACGAGTACGGCAGCTACGGCAATGACACCGCCTACCTCGAACACCTCCGGGACGGACTCGTCCGCAGGGGCGTCGACTGTCTGCTCTTCACCACCGACGGCGCCGACCACGGCTTCCAGCTCGGCGGCCGCATACCCGGTGTGCTGAGCACCGGAACGTTCGGCTCCCGCCCCGAGAAGTCTCTCGCGACCATGCGCACGTACCAGCCGGAAGGCCCACTGGTGTGCGTGGAGTACTGGCACGGCTGGTTCGACCACTGGGGCGAGCCGCACCATACCCGCGACCCCGAGGAAGCGGCCGACACGCTCGGCGAACTGCTCGCCGCCGGTGCCTCGGTGAACATCTACATGGGCCACGGAGGCACCAACTTCGGCTGGTGGAACGGCGCCAACCACGACGGAACCCGCTACCAGCCGGACATCACGAGCTACGACTACGACGCCCCCGTCGGCGAAGCCGGCCAACTCACCCGGAAGTTCCACCTCTTCCGCGAGGTGATCGCCCGGCACTTCGGTCCGGCCGCGCACGAGCCGCCCGCGCTGCCGCCGCGTCTGACACCTCGGACGGTCACGGTGGAAGGGCAGGTCTCGCTCGCCGGCTCGCTGGACGTACTCTCCAAGCCGCAGCACCACACCGAACCACTGACCATGGAGGAAGCGGGTCAGTCGTTCGGCCTGATCCACTACCGGACCCGGCTGCGCGGGCCGCTGCCCGAGACCGCACTGCGCATCGACGGGACGGCCGACCGGGCACAACTCTTCCTGGACGGACGGGAGATCGGACTGCTGGAGCGGGACCGCCCCCAGGAGTCCCTGCCGGTCACCGTGCCGGCGGGCGGCGCCGAACTCGACGTACTCGTCGAGAACCAGGGGCGGATCAACTACGGCCCGCTGCTCGCCGACCGCAAAGGCATCACCGGCGGCGTCCGGCTGGACAACCAGTACCAGTTCGGCTGGGAGATCCGGCCGCTTCCTCTCGACGACCTGTCGGGCCTGGAGTTCACGGCCGCGCCCGCCGGGGACGGCCCCGCCTTCCACCGTGCCACCGTCCAACTGGACGCGGCCGCCGACGGTTTCATCGCGCTGCCCGGCTGGACCAAGGGCATGGTGTGGCTCAACGGATTCGCCCTCGGCCGGTACTGGGAGCGCGGTCCGCAGCGCACGCTGTACGCGCCCGGGCCCCTGTGGCGCGCCGGCGCGAACGAGCTGGTGATTCTCGAACTCCACCGGCCCGGCAGCACCGTCGCCATCCTCGACGCCCCGGACCTCGGCGCGGAGCAGGACGCGCCCATCCCCGTCTGGTGACCTGACACTTCGGAGAGCGGGAGCCCCGATGCCGTACGCGAACTCGCCCACCTCACCTGTGCCGCCCATCTCGTCGATCTCGCCCATCACCGGCCTGACGCGAGAGCACTGGGAGGAGTACGGCGACCGGCTCCTCGAAGGCGCCCACGCCCACGCCTCCGCGTCGTACGCGCAGGTGAACATCCCCGGCAGGCGCAGCGTCGCCGGGCCGGTCTCGGACGGTCTCGAAGGGTTCGCCCGTACCTTCCTGCTGGCGGCCTTCCGTATCGCCGGGGACGGGGGAGAGGGCCCCCGGGCCCACCAGCTGATCGACCGTTACGCGGCCGGGCTGGCGGCCGGGGCCGACAGGTCCCACCCGGAGGCCTGGCCGAGGATCGACGGCGACCGCCCCTCGCAGCCCATGGTCGAGGCCGCGTCCATCGCCCTCGGGCTGCACGTCACCCGGCCCTGGATGTGGGCACGGCTCGACCCCGCTGTCCGGGAGCGCGTTGTGGACTGGCTGGCCGGGTTCGTCGGGCGGTGGACCTGGCCCAACAACTGGGTGCTGTTCCAGACCGTCGTCGAGGAGTTCCTGGCGGCGGTCGGCGGCCCGCACCAGGAGGCGGAGATCCTGCGGGGCCTGGACGCCATCGAGAAGTGGTACCTGGGCGACGGCTGGTACACCGACGGCGCGGACCGGCGCATCGACTACTACAACGCCTGGGCCTTCCACCTCTACCCGCTCCTCTGGACGGACATGGCCGCCGGAGGCGCCCGTTCCGATCGGGCGGCCGAACTCAGGAACACCTACCGGGAGCGGCTGCGGTCCTTCCTGGCCGACTACGTACACCTGGTGTCGGGCGACGGCTCACCGGTCCACCAGGGGCGGTCCCTCATCTACCGGTTCGCCGCCGCGGTGCCGTTCTGGACGGGCGCGATGTTCGACTGCTCGCCCCTGCCGCCCGGGCTGGCCCGCCGCGCGGCGAGCGGGATGCTGCTGCACTTCGACCGGAACTCCGTTCCGGACCGGCGGGGGCTGCTGACGCTGGGCTGGCACCGGGAATTCCTCCCGATGACGCAGGAGTACTCGGGCCCGGCGTCTCCCTACTGGGCGGCCAAGGCCTTCTGCGGCCTCCTGCTGCCCACGTCGCACCCGGTGTGGACCGCGTCCGAGGAGCCGCTGCCGGTGGAGCTGGCCGACCGGATGACCGCCATTCCCGCGGAGGGCTGGCTGGTCCAGGGCACTCGCGCCGACGGCATCGTCCGCCTGCACAACCACGGCAGCGACCGCCAGGGCGGCGGGGAGCCCGAGTACGACGACCCGCACTACGCCAAGCTGGCGTACTCCTCGCGGACGGCTCCCCAGACGTCGGACGGGGCCTGGGCCCGCACCGTGGACAGCCAGCTGGTGCTGCTGGACCCCGACGAACCGGACGTGAACGCCCGGGCGCTGAGGCGAGGCCGCATCCACCCACTCCTCGCCACCGAGGAGCAGGGCATCGGCCATGCCGCCTCCTGGCACACCCCCTTCCGCCGCACGGACTCCGGCTCCGGCGACGCGAGACCGGTGAGCGAGTGCCGCATCGAGACGCACACGGTGGCCTGGTCGCGCTACGAGATCCGGGTCCACTTCGTGACGGCTCCCGCGGGATGGGGCGTCCGGGACGGCGGCTACAGCCTTGCGTCCCCGACCGCCCCCGAGACCTGCGATACACGACACTGGCAGGCCGCGGTCACGGACGACGGCACGACGACCGCGATCGCCTCGCTCTGGGGCTTCGAGCACGGCGGACTGCACCGGGACTCGGAAGCCGACGCCATGGGGAAGGAGTCCGCGGTCCCGTATCTCACCGCTCGTCACGCCGGCGGCACGAGGACGTACGTGTCTTGTGTGCTGCTCGATGCCGACGGCTTCGATCCCGTCGGCCCTGCGCCCGTCGGCGTGGACACCGTCGTCGAGGAGGGCCGGGTGACGCTGAGCCTGCCGGGCCTGCCGGGCGGCACAGTGATCACACGGCTCGGTCCGGACCAGTGACGGAGCTGACGCGGCGGCTCCCGGTTCAGTTCAGTTGAGTTCAGTTCAGAGCGTCGTGCAGCGCCGCGAGCAGGTCGAGCGGCCGTCGGTCCGGCCACACGGCGCGCGTCCGGTTCATGGCGTACGAGAAGCCGACCCGGCTGCCGGGCCACGCCCCGTGCCGTGATCCCCATGCCCCGGCGTGCCCGAACGCGTCGGGCGCCGGGCCAAAAAGGCCCAGCTCGGTCTGCAGCTCGAACCCCGCGCCGTACGCCATCGGGCTGCCCCACAACGGCTCGGTGCCGCACCGCAGTTCGCGCCGACCCAGCTCGACGGTCGCCTCCTTCATGACGCGTACGCCGTCCAACTCGCCGCCCCGCGCGAGGCAGGCGTAGAAGCCTGCCATCGAACGGGCCGTCACATGTGCGCCCACCGCCGGGACTTCGGCACGGCGGAAGGCGGCGCTGTTCCACAGGGCGGGCGCGTCCGGGGCGGCGAGGGGGTTGCGGGTCAGGACGCGCAGTGGATCGTCGTCCGGCGGCGGTGCGAGGACGCCCGGGCCCGCGAGTGTGGTGGCGGCCCGGTGGTGCTCGGCGTCCGGCAGCCCGAGCCAGACGTCCAGGCCGAGCGGGCCCGCGAACTCGTCGGCGAAGAGGGCGCCCACGCTTCTGCCGTCGACCCGGTGTATCAGCTCGCCCGCCAGCCAGCCGTAGGTCAGCGCGTGATACATGAACCCGGCGCGCGGATCGTCCGACGGTGCCTGTGCGGCGAGCAGCCCGGCCATGTGCCGGGGGTCGAGGAACTCCGCTTCGCTGAAGGGGGCTTGGATGCCCGGCAGCCGTGCCTGGTGCGACATGATCTCGGCGACGGTGATCCCGGCCTTGCCCGCCGTGGCGAACTCGGGCCAGTAGTGGGCGGCGGGTGTGTCGAGGTCCAGGAGCCCGCGCTCGACGAGGAGGAGTACGCAGGCGGCGGTGAGGCCCTTGGCGCCGGAGAAGACGAGTTGCAGGGTGTCGGTGGTATAGGGACGACCGCTGTCCGGGTCGGCGGTGCCGCCCCACAGGTCGACGATCAGCTCCCCGTCCCGGTACGCGGCGAAGGCGGCGCCGGCCTCCTCGTGCTCCTTGAAATTACGGCCGAAGACCTCCGCGACCGCGTCGAAGCCGGGGGCTGTGTGGCCGTGGATGTCCATCGTCCGTCACCTTTGGGTCGGTCGGTCGGTCGGTTGGTGGGGTGGGGTGGGGCGGGGCGTGTACGTGTCCGGTGCGGCTGGAGGTTCCTCGCCCCCGCCGCCCCTACCCGTCCCATCCTTCTGGGGCTCCGCCCCAGACCCCGTTCGGTTGTGTGTCGGGTGCGGGTGGGTGGGGGCTGGTCGCGCAGTTCCCCGCGCCCCTGAAGGCTCGGGGCTGCGCCCCGTCGCCCCCGGCCCGCTCCCGGCCCGCCCCCGGTCTTTTGTCTTTTAGGGGCGCGGGGAACTGCGCGACCAGCCCCCACCCACCCGCAGACGCATTCAGGGGCGCGGGGAACGGCGCAATCTTTGAGGGGGGTCTGGGGGCGGAGCCCCCAGGGATGGGACGGGTAGGGGCGGCGGGGGCGAAGGAACCACCGTCAGGCATGCGGAGAGGCTACCGATCTGCTCGGTAATGGTCCAGACCATGGCATCGAGCCTGTTCAGGGCACTCTCCCGGCTCAGTAGGCTGGGGGCATGCATGAAGACAGCGGAACAGTCCAGGACGACCGACGCCTCGAACTGCGGGCCGACTGCGGTGAGTGCTTCGGGCTGTGCTGCGTCGCGCTCCCCTTCTCCCGCTCCGCGGACTTCGCCATCGACAAGGACGCCGGAAAGCCTTGCCCCAACCTGAAGACCGACTCCCGCTGCGGCATCCACACCCAGCTGCGCGACAAGGGCTTCACGGGCTGCACGGTGTACGACTGCTTCGGCGCCGGACAGAAGGTCTCCCAGGTCACCTTCGGCGGCAAGGACTGGCACTCAGGTTCGAAGGAACGCGCCCGGCAGATGTTCGACGTGTTCCCCGTCGTACGCCAGCTCCACGAACTGCTCTGGTACCTCAACGAGGCGCTGACCCTCCCCGCCGCCGGCCCCGTGCACGCCGACGTCCGCCGCGCGCTCGACAAGACGGAGCGGCTCACCCGCCAAACCCCGGAAGAGCTCGGCGAGTTGGACGTAGGAGCGCACCGGCAGGACGTCAACGTGCTGTTGCTGCGGACCAGTGAACTCGTACGGGCGGGAGCCGGCCGGGGGAAGAAGGGCCGCCCCAAGGACCGCCGGGGGGCCGACCTGATGGGCGCCCGCCTCAAGGGAGCCGATCTGCGGGGAGCCAACCTGCGCGGCGCCTACCTCATCGCCGCCGACCTGACCGGCGCCGATCTGCGCGGCGCGGACCTGATCGGCGCGGACCTGCGCGACACCGACCTCACGGACGCCGATCTGACCGGCGCGTTCTTCCTGACCCAGCCCCAGCTGAACGCGGCCCGCGGCAGCATCGGCACGAGGCTCCCGGACTCAGTCACCCGCCCGGGCCACTGGGCGCCCCAGGGCTGAGGCCTCCCGCTGGACGGGCGCCCGGCGTTCCAGGTGCAGGCGCAGCCCCTCCGGCATCAGTGTCAGCCGTTCGGCCACGCGCAGCCGGTACTCCGGGTCGGCCCGCAGCTCGTAGCGGCGCAGCAGCAGCCCGAGAACCAGCGTCGCCTCGTGCAGCGCGAACTGGCGGCCGATACAGGCCCGCGCCCCGGTGCCCCACGGCTTGAAGGTGTGCGCGGGCCGGGCCCGTACCGCCTGCGCGTCGAAGCGGTCCGGGTCGAACTTCTCGGCGTCGGCACCCCACACCTCCGGATCCCGGTGCAGCAGTGGCGTCAGGACCAGTGCCCACGCGCCCTGCCGCATCGGGTGGACGCCGCCCAGCACCGTGTCCTGCCGGGCCTCGCGCGCGAAGGCCGGCGCCGTCGGCCACAGGCGCAGCGACTCGTCGAGGACCCGGCGGACGTAGCGCAGCTTGGCGATCTGGTCGTAGCCGGGCCGGTCGGTGTCGCCCCAGACGCGGTCGACCTCGGCCCGGGCGCGCGCGGCGACGTCCGGGTGCCGGGACAGGTAGTGCAGGGCGAAGGAGAGCGCGCCCGAGGTGGTCTCGTGGCCCGCGATGAGGAAGGTGATGACCTGACGGCGGACGTTCTCCGGCGCCAGCCGCTCCCCGGTCTCCGGATGGGCGGTCTCCAGCATCCGGTCGAGCAAGTCCCCTTCCCCGCTTGAGGATCGGCGTGCCGCCACCACCGCGTCGACCGTGCGGTTGAGGAACGCCATGTCCGCCTCGTTGCGGCGGAAGGCGCCGCGCAGCAGCAGCGGGGCCAGCGGCGCGGGGACGACATTGAGGCGCTGCGCGTACGTCAGGGTGCCGACCATCGCGTTCACGAAGGGATGCGGCCGGGAGCGCTCGAAGGAACCGAAGTCATGGCCGAAGCCGGTCCGGGCGATCGTCTCCAGTGTCAGCTTCGTCATGTCGCCGGGCACGTCCACGCCGCGCCCCGCCGCCTGCTCCCGGTCCCAGCGGTCCGTCAGCCGCTCGGCCACGGCGAGCATCATCGGGTGATAGCCCTCCATGGCCTCACGGCTGAAGCCGGGCGCCAGGACGTCGTGGGCCAGCTGCCAGTTGGGCTCGTGGTTGTACGCCGTGAACAGGCCGTCGCCGGCCACCGGGCGGAGGTTGGCGACCCCGAGGCCCACATGCTTGGCGAACCGCGACTCGTCCGCCAGCTCGGCCGCGAGGTCCGCGCCCCAGACGAAGACGATCTCCTTGCCGAAGGCCTTGCGCCGGAAGACCAGCCCGAGCCGGCGGCCGAAGCGCATCGAGTCCTGGAGCGGCGTACGGACGTTGACGCCGAGTACGTCGCCGATGAGGGGGACGCGGCGCGGCGGATGCGGAATGCGGTGCAGCTCCGGCCAGCCCAGTTCCGCGCTGCGGAACCCCTTGGGCAGCGCGGTCCCCGTCGTCTCCGTCATGACGCCATCTCCCTCGTGCCCGGGGCGGGTTGAGTCTGTTGTACGTGGGTTCAATAACGGAAACCAGTCTGGTCCCGTTGTTGAACCGACGTCAAGTAAAGTGCGGGCATGGCCGGGAAACAGGGGGAGCGCGCGCGTCGTCGGCTCAGTACCGAGGAGCGTCGGGAGCAGCTCCTGTCGGTCGGGGCCTGTCTGTTCTCGGAGAGCCCGTACGACGAGGTGTGGATCGAGCAGGTGGCCGAGATCGCCGGAGTCTCGCGTGGGCTGCTGTACCACTACTTCCCGACGAAACGGGACTTCTTCGCGGCCGTCGTCGAGCGCGAGAGTGGGCGGATGCTGCGGATGACGGCGGCCGTGCCCGGAATCCCGGTGCGCGAGCAGCTCGGTGCGGGCCTCGACACCTTCCTCGGATACGTCGAGGAGCACGCGCACGGCTTCCGTGCCTTCCACCGTGCCGACGCGGCGGGCGACCAGGCCGTACGCAAGGTCTATCAGCAGGCGCTGGCCGCACAGGAGCGGCAGATCCTGGAGGCGCTCGCCGCGGACCCCGAGCTCGGCTGGGCGCCCGAGGACCGCCCCGAACTCCGGATCGCGGTCCGGGGATGGCTGGCCTTCACCACGGCCGTGTGCCTGGAGTGGCTCAGGGGGGCGGAGCTGACCCGGGAGCAGGTGCGCGAGCTGTGCGCGCGGGCACTGCTGGGCGCGATCACGCCCTGAGTCGGCACTCGTCCCGCCCGGTCGCAACCTGAACAGAGTGCTCACAGATGGCGAGGCGTGGTTGGCGTACACCCGGATCTTCGATAGGTTAGGCAAGCCTTACCTAAGGAGGAACTGATGGGTGACCGTCACACCTGGACGGCCGCGCCTTCCGCGGCGGAACGCGCCCGCTCGGTACTCGCCGTGGCATGGTCCTGCGCGGTGACCGCCGAAGGCGGCCGGGAGGAGTTCGTCGGCGCGCACACCGTCGCCGTGGACGGCCGGGTGCTCCTGCACGTGCCGGAGGACAGCGCGCTGCTCGCGGCCGCGATCTGCGCGCCGCGCGGCGAGCCGTCCGCCGTCCTGGAGTTCGCCGATGTCGCGCCGGTTCCGGTACGCAACCGCATCCGCGCCCGCCTGTGGCTCGCCGGCTGGTTCATCCCCGAGGACGGCCATCTGGCGTTCCGGCCGACCCGCGCGGTGCTGCGCCGGCCGTCCGGAACGGTCGTGCTCGACCTGGACGAGTTCGCCGACGCCGAGCCCGACCCCCTCGCCCTCGCCGAGGCCCAGCTGCTCACCCATCTCGCCGACGCCCACCCGGACGCCATCGAGCGGCTCACCCGCCTCGTCGAACCGGACAGCCTGCACGGCGCGGTGCGCGTCCAGCCGCTCGCCGTCGACCGCCACGGACTCACGCTGCGGATCGAACGGGCGCGAGGAAACGGCGACGTACGCCTGCCCTTCCACGCGCCCGCCGACGATGTCGCCTCGCTCACGGAACGCATGCACGTCCTGCTGACACAGGCGAGCGCCGTGTCCTGTCCCCGCGCGCTACAGCGGCAGCGCACAGACGGCGACCGGTGAGGCGAACGGCTCGCCCGCGAGCCGGAGTTCGCCGCTCCCGCCGTCGACGTGGAAGACGCTGACGGTGCTCGACCTCTGGTTCGCCGCGAACAGCAGTCGTTCGTCCGGTGAGAACGCGATGTGGCGCGGGAAGTCGCCGCCGACCGGAACCGTGTCCAGGAGCCTCAGGCGGGCCCCGTCCGACTCGATCGCGTAGCGCGTCAGGCTGTTGTGGCCGCGGTTGGCGAGATAGGCGTACGACCCGTTCGACGTCACCAGGATCTGCGCCGGGTAACTCGTGCCCTCACCCGTACCCGTGGACTGCGGGTCGCCCGGGGTGAGCCTGCCGGTGGCCCGGTCGTAGGCGCAGACCACCACCGTGTTGTCGACCTCGTTGGCGAGGTAGGCATGACGGCCGCCGGGGTGGAACGTGAGATGGCGCGGGCCCGCGCCCGGCCGTGTATGCGCCTGGGAGACCTCGGTGAGCGTGCCTTTCGACTGGTTCAGCCGGTAGCTGTAGACGGTGTCGGTGCCCAGGTCGACGGCGAGTACATGACCGCCGTCGGGGCTGGTGATGAACTGGTGGGCGTGCGGGCCCTGTTGACCCGGGCCGGGCGCCGGAGTGGAGTGCGTGACCAGGTCGGTGCGCTCGCCGAGCGCGCCCGAGGCGTCGATGGGGTGCACCGCGACGCTGCCGGAGGTGTAGTTCGCGCTCAGCAGCCAGCGCCCGCTCGGATGCACCGACAGATGACAGGGGCCCGCGCCGCCGGTGCCGCGTGTGCCGAGCACCTTGTTCTTCGCGAGCCGTACGGCCGTCACGCCACCGTCGTCCCGCTCATTGACGGTGTACAGCGTGCGGCCGTCCGGATGCGTCGCGAGATACGACGGGTTGCCGACGCCCGTGATGGTGCCGGTGCCGGTGATCCGGCCCGTCGTAGGGTCGTAGGTGGCGAGGCCGATCCCGGTGCCGCCGCCGTCGACCGATGTGTAGGTGCCGAGGTACAGCGGGCGGGGGCCGGAGCGGTGAGTGGGGGACGGGGAGGCGTCGGCGCCCGGCGCTGTGGGGGTCGCGGGTGCCGTCGGGGCCGCCGCGGGGTCCGCCTCGGGTGCGGCCGGTGCCGGGACCGTCGTCACGGCGGCGGCTCCCGCCAGCGCGCCCACGAAGCGGCGCCTGGTCCAGCCGCCGCCCGGGCCGCGCGCCGCTTCTGCACCACTGCTCATGCCTGCACCTCGGGTGTCGGTTGCCTCAGCTGTGACAGCCACCTTGGCGCGAGACACCCGTGAAGTGCAAGACCGGCAACGGCCATTGCATTCTGTGCAACGGCCTTTCCCCGCCTGTTCCTTCCCTGTCCTTCTCTGTCCTTGCCTCTTCCTCGCTTACCAGTCACCGTCCTCGACCGGCTTGCCCGGCGCGTCCTTGAGCGGCTTCACCTGGTGGGGCGAGGGCTGCTGCCAGGGCTCGTGGTCGTCGCCGAGCCAGTCGCCGACCGGCTGCACCGAGCCCAGCGTGTCCGTGGGGGCCAGGTCGGTGGCGTCCTGGTCGTAGTAGTCGAACCAGGGGAGCCCGGCCCGGGTGTAGGCCGCGCGGTCCACCGGGGACGGCGGGGGAGACTCTCCGGTGATGCGACGCCACTCCGGCGGCGTCACGAGATGGACGAACACGCGCCCGGCCGGCTCCTTGGCCCAGGACTTCAGCGGCCGGTCGTCCTGGTAGACCTCCTGGCGCATCGAACCGCCGACACCGAGGCCCATCGCCGGAGCGCTCCGCGGACGCCCCGGCGCTCCGCCCATGGGAGGCGGAGCGGCACCCGGCGCGGCCGGCGCGGCCATGGGGAACGCGGCGCCGTAGCCACCCGCCGACAGGGTCGGCTCCCTGCGCTGCTCGGCCCTGCGGCGCTCCGCCTCACGCCACGCGGCCAGCTCCCGGTCGTTGAGCGGGAACGACTGCAGCTGTACGCCGCCCCACACCTCCTCGCCGGTGACCTGACCCTCGACGGTGGCGCCCAGGCCGAGAGGCACCGCCACGAACTGGCGGACCGTCCCCTTCCCGGAGTTGATGCCGTCGAGCCACGGCTGCCGGGGCAATACGACATAGTTCTGCGGTTTCCTGGTGAGCCGGGAACTCCACGGCTTGCCCGAGACCGCGCACACCTTGCCCACGCCGACCTGGAGGGCGGCCGGCTCCGACGTCCCGCCGAAACTCAGCCACATGGCCTCGCGCAGATACACCGGCAGCATCACACCGCCGCGCGCCCGCCACTCGGCGGGCACCGTGTCCGCGTAGTCCTCGACGCGCCGTATCGGGAACTCGCCGAGCCCCGGAGGCAGCGCGTGCGTGCCCGTCTCGGGCAGCCGCAGAGTCCGTATGAACCGGACCCGCACCCCGCCCGGCAGCCGCAGGGTGTTCCCGTCGATCCGCACGGTGCCCTCGGTCATCCGCCCGCCCCCTCGTCGTGTCGCTCGGCCGACATCGCGCCGCCTCCACGCCGTCGGACGAGTCTCGATCCCCGACGTCATACGGCTCTGGCGATGTCGTACCGCTTCCTCACATAGAACGTCGGGAGGCGGCGGGGCGGTTCCGCTTCCGGCGCAGTCGCCGCGGTACGCGCAGGTGTCGCCGCAGGCGCGTGAGGTGCGGCCGGCGTTCGCGCTCCTCGCGGGTGCAGCGGTCCAACTCCTCCAGGAGGCGCCGGGTGCGGTGCTCCGTGTCGAGCTCGTCGATGATGCGGTTGACCTCCGTCAGGACGGCGCCGTGCAGCTGCCACTGACGGGCGTCCCGCTGGACCTCCTCGAGGAACAGCTGGGCCAGCTTGTCGCGGGTGGCGGCCGCCGTGGTGAGTTCCGCGCTGAGCCGCTCCTCGGCCGACGCGGCGCTCTGGCTCACATCGGTGGTCACCAGGACGGCGAAGCTGACGATGGCGTCGGCGACCTCGGACAGCAGCTGTTCCAGGGCGGCCCCGGCCCGCTTCTCGAACAGCGGCTGGGGTTCGCGCTCCTTGGCGAGATCGGTGAGGCTGCGCGAGAGGACGCGCAGGACCACGGTGCAGATCTCCAGCGTGTCGAGCCCGGTGCGCAGCACCACCCGGTGCAGCAGTCCCTCGCGCACGCGCGGGTTGAGCTTCAGACTGTCCTCGGCCTGCCGCAGCGCCGCGTCCACCTCGACGATGTCGTGGTCGAGGCGGCGCGCCTCGTGCAGCCGTTCGGCCGCCAGCTCGAAGGGGGTACGGCCGGCGGCCTCCTCGCCGACGCGCAGCATCAACTGGCGCATCCGGCGCGCCAGGTCCTCGATGGACTCACCGGCCTCCTCCACCCACACCGGCGGCGCGAGCACGAGATTGAAGGCGAAGCCCACGACCGCCCCGATCAGCGTCTCCAGCACCCGCGCCCACGCGGTGTCGCCCACTCTGGTGACGCCGAGGACCAGCATGGCGCTGATCGCCACCTCGGGCACGAACTCGCTGACCCGTACGAGATGTCCCACGGCCAGTGAGGCGACGATGATCAGGGCAAGGCTCCACCAGGTCAGCCCCACGAGGCTGCTGAAAACGATGGCGATGACGACGCCGGCCACCACGGAGTTCACCCGCCGGATTCCGGTGGTGATCGTGGCGTAGACGGTGACCTGCACGACCAGCAGCGCGGTCAGTGGCGCCGTGAGCGGCGCGGGCTCGGGGCTGAGGTGCAGGGCGACGACGTACGCGATGGTCGCGGCGGCCGCCGACCGCACCGTCTGGACGACCACGGGCTCCCGGCGCCGCTCCACGAACCGGGCGACGGACGCCGCCCACTCACCACGTACCTCTTGCATCCTTGGGCTTTTCCCGTTCCACAGCCGTACCGAACGTTTTCATTGCGGACCGTATCTGTCCGCGAGTCGGCCTAGTTTGTTCTCATCAGCCGGAAGGCACAAGGAGGGGACCGGGGGATGAGCAATGTCGAGGGTGTCGAACTGCTGACGCGGGCACACGCCTACCGCGCGACGAGGTGGTTGCGGCCGTAACCCGGCTGATGAAGCCGGCAGGGGAAAGCAGGCTCGGGAAAACCACAGGGTCGCCCGCGAGGCTTTCCCCCGCCCCCATACGGAGGCCTGCCGGATGGTCCGCGGGAGCCCCGCACGGGATTCTCGGATCATGAAATGGCACCGGTCCGTGTCCGCCGCATGATCGGCGACGCGCGCATGGTGGGCCTCGGCGAGGCCACCCACAGCTCGCACGACTTCTTCGCCCTCAAGGACCGCGTCTTCCGTCACCTCGTCGAGGAGAAGGGCGTTCGCACCTTCGCCCTGGAGGGCAGCTGGAGCACCGGACTCCGCCTGGACGACTACGTTCTGCACGGCACGGGCGACCCCCGGCGCATCCTGAGCGAGGAGTTCCAGAGCGAGTACCTGTGGTGGAACAACACCGACTATCTGCGGCTCGTCGAGTGGATGCGCGCGTACAACGTGCGGCACCCCGACGACCCGGTCCGCTTCATGGGCGACGACTTCGGCTGGTCCGGACCCGAGTTGTACGACGCCGTCACGGACTATGTGGCCGGTACGTACCCGCAGCTGCGCGCCCGCTTCACCACGCTCTACCGCGGCCTGCGGCCCACCGTGAAGAGGGAGACGTACGTGGCCGGCTACTACAACGAGCCGCTCGCCGAGCGTAAGGAGGCGTACGACTGGGCCGTGCGGGCCGCGGCGGTCATCGACCAGACGGCGCGCTGGTACGCGTACGACTTCGAGGACCCGAAGCAGAACGCCGCCTCTCTGCGCTACCGCGACGACACCATGGCCGACAACGTCATCTGGTGGCAGGAGCACACCGGCACCAAGGTGCTGCTCTCGGCGCACGACGCGCACGTCGGATACGAGACCTTCGACCCCTCCGCATATCCCAAGATGCAGGGCGCGTTCCTGCGCGAGCGGCTCGGCGCGGGGTATGTGAGCGTCGGTGTCACCTACGACCGGGGATCGTTCAACGCCGTGGGTGCGGACGGGGAGATCCACCGCTTCACGCTGGGGCCGGCGGGCCCGGACAGCAGCGAGTCGACGCTGGACCAAGTCCGCTACCGCGACTACGTCGTGGACCTGCGCGGGGTCGGTTCACCGGCCCGGGAGTGGCTGGACCGGACACGGCCGACCCGGTTCGTCGGCACCGACTATCCGGGCCCGGACTTCAGGATCGCGCTCGGCCGCAGCCACGACATCCTCATCCACCTTCACCGGGTGGAGGCGGCGCGGCTGCGGGACCGGTAACCGGCCACCTTCGCGAGGTTGCCGCAGCGGTCCATGGAGCACCAACGGCGGCGGCGGGCCTGGGAGTCGTCCAGGAAGAGCAGCGAGCAGCCGGGGTTCTCGCACTCCTTGACCCTGGCCAGCAGGGGACTGGCGACCAGGAGAACGGCATCCCGGGCCACGGTCGCCAGGGCCGCCGGCGCGGGATCGGCGGCCTTCCAGCGCAGGGGCGGTCGCGGGCCGTCGTCCCCCTCGTCGAGCTGGGGAGATAGGTCGGGACGGGCGGCCGCTTCGTTGACCTGCGTGACATCGGCCGGGTCCGGGGCGGCCGATTCCATCGCGGCGCGTACGAGGCGGTAGACGGCCTCGCGCAGGGTGCGGGCGTACGCCAGGTCGCCCTCGGTGACCCGCGCAGGCGCGTCGTCGGCCCCGGCCCGCAGGTCCGCCTCGGCGATCCAGCGGGCGAGGGCGCCGGTGTCGGGGAGCCGCTCGAAGGGGGCGTCGCCGTGGCGTCTGCCGAGCGTCGCGACGAAGTTCAGGCACGGGCGGCCGCCGATGAAGGGAAACGCCGACATCGGGTCGGGGGCGGGACTGGTCATGACCTGAGCTTAGCGCTTGACACTGGTTCATGGGGTGTCGCATGGTGACACCAGTTGAACCGGTGTCACGGCTCCCGGGTGGGGAGCGGTCACCGGCGTCGCCATGAGAAAGCGGGTAGGGGAATGCGTGCAGTGCGGATCGATGAGTTCGGCGGGCCCGAGGTGCTGGTGCCGGTGGAGGTGCCCGACCCCGTCGCGGGGCCCGGCCAGGTGCTGGTGAAGGTTGTGGCGGCAGGTGTGAACCGGGCGGACGCGCTGGTCCGTGCCGGGCTCTACCACCGGGCCGGACGGCCGCCGCTGATCCCGGGCGTCGAGGCGGCCGGAATCGTCGCCGCGGTGGGGGAGGGCGTGACCGGCCTCCGTGTCGGGCAGCGGGTCATGGCCCTGGACGGCGTGAACGCCCCAGGTTTCTATGCCGAGTTCGCCGCCGTTCCGGCCACGCAGGTGACCGTCCTGCCGGACGGCGTGGAACTGACGGAGGCCGCGGCCCTGCCCGTCGCCTGGCTCTCCGCCTGGTACTGCCTGCGCCACCTGGCCAAGGTGACCAAGGACGACACCGTGGTGGTGAAGGCCGCCGCGAGCGGGGTCGGCAGCGCGGCCGTGCAGATCGCCGCCGAGACCGGCGCCCGGGTCATCGCGGTCGCCGGTTCACCGGAGAAGACCGCCTGGGCCGCGGAACTGGGCGCCCACGTCACCCTCGACACCTCCGCGCACCCCGACGACGCCGAGGTCGAGGAGGTGCTCAGGCTGACCGAGGGGCGCGGCGCGGACGTCGTGCTCGACACCGTCGGTGGCCGCGCCTTCGGGCGAAGCCTGCGCGAGATCGGGCACGGCGGGAGGGTGGTGGCCCTCGCCAATGTCGCGCTGGAGCCGAGCACGATCGACACCCGCGACTTCTACCCCAAGAACGTGGCCATCCTCGGCTTCCAGCTCACCAATCTGCAGATCCACGGCTACGACCCCCGCGAGGATCTGCGGGAGCTGGCCGATCGGGTCGCGGCCGGCACCTACCGCGTACCGGTGGAGACCGTGCTTCCGCTGGACCGGGCGCGCGCGGCCCACGAGCGCCTGGAGCGGCGCGACAACCGGGGCAAGATCGTGCTCGCCGTCGGGGAGAACTGACACCGCCGGGGACGTGAGGCTCAGGCGAGCGTGCCGAGGAGCCCTTCGAGGACCACTTCCTGCCGCCGGGCGCCGGTGGTGTGCGGAGCGAGCAGGGCGTTGATCTGGAACCCCATGAGGGTCGCCAGCAGGGTGTCGATGACGGGTTCGTCCGGTGTCGTCGCGGTGACCTCTCCGGCCTCGCGGGCCTGCCGCAAGTAGGTCCGCATCTGCTCGCGCCAGAGACTCATGGCCTGCTCGTGCACGTCGGCCATCCGCTCGTCGTGCAGCGCGCGGTCCCAGAAGGCGATGACCACCCGGGCCTCCAGGAGCCGGACCTCGTCGAGGGGCATGATCTCCAGACAGAGCCTGCGCAGGGCGGTCAGACCGCTCGCGTCCCCGATGGCCTGCTCGGCACGCGTGTTGGTGCTCTCGAACGCGTACTGGAACGCGGCCTGGAGGATCTCGTCCTTGTTGCGGAAGTACGGCGCCAGCGCGCCGTTGGAGTAGCCGGCCTCGGCGGCCAGGTCCCGCATGGTGACGGCGTCCAGGCCGCGGCGTGCGATCAGGGCCCACACGGCTTCGACGATCTGCCGACGTCGTACGTCATGGTCGACGATCTTCGGCATCCGTGTGTCGCCCCTCGTCCCGGTCCTCGTCCTTGGCCGCTGCGAGCCCGGCCTTCGTCCAACTCGACCTTAGCCAAGACCGTGACCACGTCCACGACCTCGCCCGTGGTCAGCCGAGCATCCCGGCCATCCCCGCGATCATCAGCAGGCCGCCGGTCTCGCCGAGCAGCGGGGTGCGGCCGGGCGGCGCGGGAACGTCACGCCAGACGCGTGTGAACAGCATGGCCCCGGCCCGGGCGACGGCCCAGCACGCGAGGAAGAACAGCGGCAGCGGCCAGGAACCGTCGCCGTGCGCGTGCGGCGCCTGGGACGGCACCATCACCGCCGTCAGTACGGCCATCACGGCGAGGTCGACGCTCCGGGCGGCGCACCCGCCGCGGGCGCTCCACGCGCAGGCCGAAGCGGTGGCGGCGCAGGCGAACAGCAGCTCACGCACGCCCGCTCCCGGGGCCGTCGCCGTCATCGCGGTGAGCGCGACCGCGTGCGGACCCCACCGCCGTACCGGACCGGGCAGGTGACCGGCCAGGCACAGGGCGGCGCCCGCCAGACCGGTCACCCACAGCAGTTCATGCACGACGGCGCACCGCGGACAGCGCGCCCGCCGCGAAGGCGAGCCCGACGAGCGCCTCGAAGGCGTGCGCCAGCCAGGCCGAACCTCCGATCAGCGTGGTGAAGTTGTCCAGCACCAGCCACAGGACGACCGCCAGGCCGACGACGCCGAGCACCGGCGCGACCCGGGTGTGCCACGGCCGGCGGTCCACGCCGGTGCGGGCGAAGTAGGCCACGACGGCGACGCCCACCAGGATCATCAGGACCAGGATCCCGAGCGTGGCCAGCCCGCTCATCGAGGTGAAGAGGTCGAGGACGGGGTCGGCACCGGCGAGTGTGAACGCACCCACGATCACCACGGCCGAGACGGTCTGGGCCAGCGAACCGGTGTGCGGCGAACCGTGCCGGGCATGGCTGCGGGCGAGCACCGAGGGGGCGCTGCCCTGGCGGCCCAGCGAGAACAGATAGCGGGCGATGGCGTTGTGGAAGGCGAGCAGCGCGGCGAACAGGCTGGTGAGCAGGAGGACTTCCATGAGGTCGGAGGCCGCCGAGCCGACATACTGCTCCGCGATCGCGAAGACGAGCCCCGAGGTGTTCTTGCCCGCCGCCTCCTGCACCTTGTCGCTGCCGACGGCCAGCACCACCGCCCAGCTGGAGAGGGCGTAGAACACCCCGATCAGGATCACCGCGAGGTAAGTGGCCTTCGGGACGCTGCGCTTGGGGTCGCGGGCCTCCTCGCCGTAGATCGCGGTCGCCTCGAACCCGATGAAGGAGGCGACGGCGAACATCACGCCGATCCCGGGCGATCCGGTGGTGAAGGCATCCGGGGTGAAGGAGGTGAGGTCGATGCCGTCGGCGCCGCCCTGGACCAGTACGGCGACCGTGACCACCGCGACGATGCCGACCTCCAGGATCAGCAGCACCGACAGCAGCTTCGTTCCTACGTCGATGTTGCGGTACCCGAGCAGTGCGACACAGCCGAGGAGCAGCCCGCTCCACAGCCACCAGGGCAGGTCGGGGCCGTGGTACTTCACGACCAGGCCGTCGAGTGTGGTGCCCGCGAGGCCGTAGACACCCGCCTGGACGGCGCTGTAGGCCAGCAGGGCCAGCCCCGCCGCTCCGGTGCCGGTGACCCTGCCGAGTCCGGCGGTGACGTACGAGTAGAAGGCGCCGGCGTCCACGACGTGCCGGCTCATCGCCGCGTAACCGACGCTGAAGAGCAGCAGTACGACCGCGACGACCAGATAGGCGGCGGGCACGCCGGGGCCGTTGCCGATGGCGAGCATCACCGGCAGCGCGCCGCCGATCGCGGTGAGCGGGGCGGCCGCGGCGACCACCAGGAAGACGATCCCGGCGACCCCGACCGAGCCGCGCAGCCCGGACGCGGGTGCGGGTGCGGTGCCGGCCTCGACGACCTCTGTCTGTTCACTCATGGCAGCTCCCGGTGGAACAGGCGGTGTGGGCAGAGGCGTTGGGCGGCACGTCGAGGGTGGGGTTACGGTCGAAGAAGCCGACCGGCTTGAGCTTGAAGCCGGTGTAGTCGACCGGCATGATCGGCCAGTCCTCCGGGCGCGGTGCGTGGGTGAGGCCGAAGGTGTGCCAGACGACGATGTCCTGGCCGTCGATGTCACGGTCGGCGGCGGTGTAGGCGGGCAGCCCGGCGCCGCCCGGGTGCTGGTTGACGAAGTCCCCGGCCGGGTAGCGCTCGGCGGGGTCGTAGCGGGTGACCCACAGGTGCTTGGTGGCGAACGCGGCGCGCGCGGCCACGGACGACGCCGGGTCGGCGAGCAGCGCGGGCTTGCCCTCGGGGAACAGCGCGTAGCCGACCGGATGGCCGAGACGGTTGAGCTCCGTGGGGTTGGAGATGTGCCAGACGCGGTCCACGGAGGCATCCGCGCTGCGCTGGGCCTCGCTCTCCCTGGTCAGTGGCGTACGGCGCAGGCTGAAGGCGTTGCCGCGCGGGTTGTCCGGGCCGATGGGCACGCGAGCGGCGTCGACTTCCTCGACGCGGTTGATGGTCCCGTCGAGCGTCATGTCGAGCCGCGCGCAGAACAGGTGCTGGTGGTACGGGGCGCCGAGACCCGGCGCGATCTCGGTGGCGTACGGGTAGTCGCCGCCCGGATGCGTGGAGGTGAAGACGACGCCGGTGGCCTTGGCCTCGAACTCGATGGTGCCGTCGAGGTAGAGGTACCAGTAGAAGCCGTAGTCGTAGTTGCCGACGGTGGTGAAGAAGGAGAGCACCATACGGCGCTGCCGGCGCGTCTCGGTGGAGCCCGCCCACAGGTCGGTGTGCTTCCAGAGGATGCCGTAGTCCTCCTCGTGCAGACAGATCGCGTTGGTGAGCGTCTGCGGAGCACCGGATTCGTCGGCGATGACGGCGTCGACGTAGGTGATGTCGCCGAGGCAGTCGCAGCCCAGCTCAAGGGAGTTGGCGTAGCGGCCGATCAAGTACTCGCCGGTGTCGAAGTAGTTCTGCCAGGACCGTACGGGGGAGGGGTCGGCGTACGGGACGACCATCTCGGCGATGGAGGCGCGGTGGATGAGCGGTCGCTCGCGTCCCTTGTCCCGGTCGTCGAAGGCGATCTGATGGAGGATCAGGCCTTCGCGGGCGTCGAAGCCGATGCGTAGCGACCAGTTCTCCCAGCGCAGGAGATGGCCGTCGAGGGTGAAGCTGGGGCCTTCGGGCTGGGTGATCTCCAGGGGCTTCTGGGTGGTGCGGAGCGGACCGGTGACGGCCGGGTCGTCGAAGTTGCCGGACTCGGCGGGTATCGGGACGGGGCCGAGGTCGACGACCTGGTCGACGGTTCGGCCGATGACATCGACGTAGGCGACGAGGCCGTCGACGGGGTGGGCCCAGGCGTGGTCCTTCTCGTGCTCCTGGACGAAGGCGAGCCCGCGCAGGATGCGGCGCCCGGACTCCTGCGGATACTCGTCGCCGTACACACCGGCGGACAGCGGCGCGACCCGGACCTGGGCCACGTCCAGGTCCCGGGCCCGCAGGGCGGCGAGCCACCGTTCGTCCTTGGCGAGGATCTCCTCGACGAGCCCGAACTCCTCGTCCAGTACCGGGAGTTGTCCATCGGAGACGGGGTCCAGGACGCGGTCGCGGTGCACCGACGCGCGGGACAGCGACACGACCACGTCATGGGCCGGTGCTCCGGCCGTGTCCTGCAGCAGGACACGCACTCGACGGTCGGCCGGGGCGTCCGGCGCGCGGCCGAGCAGGTCCTGCTTGGCCGGTTCCTCCAGGCCGAGGTAGGCGAACCGGGTCGTGTCCGTCAGGAGGCCCGCCGCGAGGAGGACGTCGCGTGCGGCGGAGATCTCCTCGGGGGCCAGTGGGTCGAGCGGGTGGGGCGGAGTGCTCATGAAGTCTCCAGGGAGAGCGGCGCGATATTTTTCTTCTACGTCTGTAGAGAAAAACTGCGCCACTCATGTTTCCCTCGGGGCCGCACCCCCGTTTCCCGGTGGTTAACAAGTCCCCCGTGGCTGATGGGGCGGTCACCGGCTCGGTCAGGCCATGAGCTTCTCCAGGAACGCGGAGAGATTGCGCACCGTCCGGGCGATCTGCTCCTCCACGGTGAGGGTTTCCTCGAAGCGGCTTCCCGGCTGGGGGACCTTCCTGCCGCGTACGTACAGGGAGCAGCCGAGGTCGGCGCAGATGTATACGCCGACCGAATTGCCCTCACGGCCGGCCGGGCCCGCCTTGCGTGCCGTCATCAGCGAGACGCCGTTGCCCGGATGGGTCGTCAGGCACAGCGAGCACATGCTGCGGTGCAGGGAGCCGCGTGGGGAGGAGGGGAAGCGCAGGGTGATGCCGACGGGGGAGTCGTCCCGCTCGGTGACGACATAGCTGCGGTCGGGCGCTCCGGGATCCCGCCAGCCCAGGAAGTCCAGGTCGTCCCAGGGGAGTTCGTCGAGATCGCGGGGTATCGCGAGCCGCTTGGCCTCCCCCTTGGAGCAGTTGACGAATGAGTTGCGGATGTCCTGCTCGGTGAGTGATCTCATGGGGGAGTCCTCCTGGGGAGCTGTGTGTGGGTGTCGACAAAACCTAGGGGTACTAGGTTTTGTCCGAAGCTACCTAGCCTCATGGGAGAGGTCGAATGGATTTCGCGAGGGCTCGTACGCCGCTGGGGAAGAGTGGCGCGGCGGGGAGCGGCAGCACGCCGGGGAACAACTGCCGCGCACCCCAGGAGCAGGCTCTCCGCCACGTCGCGGCCCACGCGCGCGGCCCCGCGCTGGACCCGGCGCTGCGGGTGACCCTCAACTTCCACCCGGACCGGCTCGTGCGCGGGCTGCCGATCCTGGAGGCGCTGGCCCAGGACGGCACGTACCGCTCGCAGTTCGTCACGGGCACCAGCAACGGTGGGCTGACCGCGCATCCCGGCGGCGACCGCTGGCGCTGGGAGAGCAGGATCTTCGGCGCGGCGTACGACGACGCGCCCGCGCACGAGCGCCCCGTGTACGGCGGGCTGAACTTCCGCCGCCAACTGGTCGGCGCGTCACCCCGGTTCGGCTCCTCGCACTTCCGGATGACAGGCGAGGCGCTGCGGCGCGCCACCTTCTGCTACCCCGACAGCGCGGCCGAGCCCTCCGCATTCGGGGTCGCGGCCGGCATGTCCCTCATCGAGCTGGCCGAGGCGGACGAGCAGGACGCCCTCAACGACTACATCGAGGCGCAGGTGCACGGACAGGTCGTCCTGGCCCGGGACATGGAGGCGCTGGTCCTCGACGCGTCGTACCGCGGCACGCCCGTCGAGGCCGCGGCCCTGCGGCTGCCGTGCCCGGTCGAGTGGCATCCCGGATACCGGCTCTCCGCCGAGGAGTTGCGCCGCCACCCCGACTTCCGGGGGCCGGAGTTCGTCGAACTGGGCGCCAGTATCGCCGTGGACGGTTACCTCGACCCACGGATCATCGGGCACGCGGCACGCACGGGACGCTACGAACCGCAGGACCTGAAGATGGTGTGGCACTGCCTCGCCCGCTTCGGTGCTCCCCAGGGCGCGGGAACAGCCGTGGGCGGTCACACTCCGGGAGCCGGCACCCCCAACACATAGGCACGAGCGACCCGTTCGGTACGGGTGGCCGCTCCGAATTCCTTCCCTGCGGCCTGCCTTCAGCGCGGCCCCGGCCGACGGCGTGGCGTTCGTGCCGAGCAGTGGCTGAGCGAACTGATCGCGTCGGGCCGATACGTCGAGGATGTGTACGCAGCCGGACAAGCCGTGTCCGGCTGTGGGCCCACGTGGCAGAGTGGGCCCACAGACGACTGGGGGCTGTGGTGGACGGCTGGGAGCGGGCGCTGCGGGTTCTCGACATGGCGGGTCTGCCGTCCGGCAGTCTCGCTGACCGCCGTGCCCTGGCGGGCGGGACGTACAACGAGGTCGAGGAGCTACGACTCACCGACGGCATCCGGTACGTACTGAAGGTCCCTCCGTCGGCCACCACTCCCGGCCTGACGCACGAACAGGAACTCCTTGTCTCCGAGGCCGAGTTCTACCGAGGCGCGGCTACGGTCGGCGTACCGGCGCCCAGGGTTGTCGGAGACCGTTTCGACGGCCATCTGCTGATGACGCCCTGCCCCGGCGCGCCCTGGGGCGACCTCCCGCCGGGTGAACAGGCCGTCCTGCGCGAGGAGTTGGGCCGCCTGGTGGCCCGCCTCCACAACGTGACCGGTCCCGGCTTCGGCTACCCCTCCGGTGCCCTCGGCCCCCTCGCCCCCGACTGGCGCACCGCCTTCACCGCCATGTACGACGCCGTCCTGGACGACGCCCGCCGCTACCGCGCCTGGCTGCCCCGCCCCGTGGACGACGTGGCCCGCACGGCGAAGACCGCGTACGACGCGCTGGACGAGGTCATTGTGCCCCGCCTCGTCCACTTCGACCTGTGGCAGGGCAACATCCTGGTCGAGCGGACGGAGGCGGGACCCCGGATCGGTGGTCTGATCGACGGCGAGCGCATGTTCTGGGGCGACCCTCTGGCCGACTTCGTCTCGCTGGCCCTGCTCGGCGACATCAGGCAGGACGAGGACTTCCTGACCGGCTATCAAGAGGAGGGTGGCCAGGCCGAGTTCGACCTCCCGGCCCGGCAACGCCTCGCCCTCTACCGCAGCTACCTCTACCTGATCATGCTCGTCGAGACCGTGCCCCGCGCGCTGGGCGACGAACACGTCGCCTGGCGACGCGAGGCGGTGGCCCCGGAACTCGTCGTGGCCCTGGACGAGATCGCCTAGGGCCACAGATCCGGCGTCGTGGCGCGACCGGACGCGTCACCGGTCCCCTGAGGGGAGGCCGGCCGGTGTCAGGCCGCGCTGCGCCCCCTCCCGCCATGTGTGCGGATGATGTCCGCGTACCGGTGCCCGCTGCCCTTCACCGTGCGCTTCTGTGTCTTGTAGTCGACGTGCACGAGCCCGAAGCGCTTGTCGTAGCCGTACGCCCACTCGAAGTTGTCGAGCAGTGACCAGGCGAAGTAGCCGGCGAGCGGAACGCCCTTGCGGACGGCTGATGTGCAGGCGGCGAGGTGCTGTTCGAGGTACGCGGTGCGTTCGGGGTCGTCGACGGTTCCGTCGGGGCGTACGACGTCGGGATAGGCGGAGCCGTTCTCCGTGACGTAGATCCTGGCGGCGCCGTAGTCGTCCGTCAGGCGGAGCAGCAGGCGCTCGATGCCGGCGGCGTCGACCTCCCAGTCCATGCCGGTGCGGGGCACCCCGAGGCGGCGGACCGTACGCACGCGCGGGGCCGGTCCGGTGGGGTCGTCGGCGACGGTCGACGGGAAGTAGTAGTTGAGGCCCAGCCAGTCCAGCGGCTCGGCGATGGTCTCCAAGTCGCCGGGAAGCTCCGGGAGTTCGACCCCGTACACCTCGCGCATGTCCGCCGGGAAGCCGCGGCCGTGGACCGGGTCCAGCCACCAGCGGTTGGTGTGTCCGTCGAGTCGGTGGGCGGCCGCGATGTCCTCGGGGCGGTCGGTGGCGGCCTCGATGCTGGAGAGGTTGTTGACGATGCCGACCTGGGCGTCCGGGACCGCCGCACGGATCGCCCGCACCGCCAGACCGTGGCCGAGGAGAAGGTGGTACGAGGCGCGGACCGCGGCCGTGAGATCCGCCAGACCGGGGGCCATCCGCCCTTCGAGGTGTCCGATCCACGCCGAGCACAGCGGCTCGTTGAGCGTGGTCCAGTGCTTGACCCGGTCACCCAGCCGCTCCGCGACGACCGCCGCGTACGAGGCGAAGTGGTGAGCTGTGTCGCGTACCGGCCAGCCGCCCCGGTCCTGGAGCACCTGCGGCAGGTCCCAGTGGTAGAGGGTGACCGAGGGTGTGATGCCCGCCTCCAGCAGGGCGTCGATCAGGCCGTCGTAGAAATCGAGCCCCTTCGCGTTGACCGGGCCGTCGCCGCCCGGCATCACGCGCGGCCAGGCGATCGACAACCGGTAGGCGTTGGTGCCGAGTTGACGCATCAGCGCGATGTCCTCGCGCCAGCGGTGGTAGTGGTCGCAGGCGAGGTCCCCGTCGTCGCCGTTGTCGATCTTGCCGGGGGTGTGCGAGAAGGTGTCCCAGATGGAGGGGGAGCGGCCGTCCTCGGCGACGGCGCCCTCGATCTGGTAGGCCGACGTGGCCGTGCCCCACAGGAAGTCCTCGGGAAGTGCGGCAAGGTCGATGGTCACGGAAGTCCCTTCGTTCTTGGAGGAGTTGGTCACTTGACGGCTCCAGCCGTCAGCCCGGCGACGAGATAGCGCTGGAGCAGCAGGAACCCGGCGACCACGGGCACGCTGACGACGAGCGAGGCGGCCATGATCTGGTTCCAGTACACGTCGTTGAGCGTGGAGTAGCCCTGGAGCCCGACGGCGAGCGTGCGCGTGGCGTCGTTGGTCATCACGGACGCGAACAGCACCTCGCCCCAGGCGGTCATGAAGGCGTAGACGGCGACCGCGACGATGCCGGGAACCGCGGCGGGCACGACCACACGGAACAGCGCGCCGAGCGGCCCGCAGCCGTCGACCAGCGCCGCCTCGTCCAGGTCGCGCGGCACCGAGTCGAAGTACCCGATCAGCATCCAGATCGAGAACGGCAGGGAGAAGGTGAGATACGTGAGGATCAGGCCGCCGCGCGAACCGAACAGGGCGATGCCGGTGGCGTTGCCGATGTTGACGTAGAGGAGGAACAGCGGGAGCAGGAACAGGATGCCGGGGAACATCTGCGTCGACAGCACGGTGACCGTGAAGACGCGCTTGCCGCGGAAGGAGTAGCGGCTGACCGCGTACGCCGCGAAGACCGCGATCACGACGGAACAGACCGTCGCCGCGCCCGCCACGATCAGCGAGTTCACGAAGTACTTCGCCAGCGGGACCGTCGACCAGATGTCGATGTACGGGCGGAACGTGAGCCCGCTCGGCAGCCAGCGGAACTTCCCCGACACGTCCGCGAGCGGCTTCAGGGAGCTGGAGACCATCACGTAGACGGGCACCAGGACGAACCCGGTGAGCAGGGTGAGGAAGATCCGCCGGGACCAGAGGAAGGACCGCGGTGGCGCCATCGGAGAGCGGCGGCTCGTCGTGGAGGTGCTAGACATCGGCCGTCTTCCTTCCTCGGGAGGTCAGCAGCAGGTAGACGCCCGTCACGGCGAGCAGGAAGAGCAGCAGCAGTACGGACATGGCGGAGCCGGTGCCGAAGTTCCAGGTGACGAACGAGGCCTGGTAGATGTGGACCGAGATGAGGTCCGCTGACTCGGGAGCGGTCTTGCCGAACAGGACGTACGGCGTGTTGAAGTCGTTGAACGTCCACAGGAACAGCACCAGGACCAGGACCTGGTTGACCGGGCGCAGTGACGGCAGGGTGATCCGGCGGATCCGCTGCCACATGCCGGCCCCGTCGAGGGCCGCCGCCTCGTACAGCTCGCCCGGGATGTTCTGCAGGCCGGCCATGACGATGAGGAAGGCGAACGGCCAGCCCTTCCACACCGAGACGATGAGCAGGGCGTAGAAGCTGTTGTCGCCGATGAGCCAGAAGGACGGCTTGTCGGTGAGGTGCAGCTGGTCGTGCAGGACGTGGTTCACCAGGCCGTTGTCGTGCTGGAACATGAAGACCCAGGTGATGACGGCCGCGTACACCGGCAGCGCGTACGGGACGAGGAAGAGTGCCCGGAGCAGGCCGCGGCCGCGGAAGGTGTCCTGCATGTAGACCGCGGCGGCCGTGCCGATCAGCCAGCACAGGCCGACCGAGAGCAGGGTGAAGGCGACGGTGACGAGGAACGAGTGGAGCAGCGCCTTGCCGATGGGCGCGCTGAAGTCCACCGAGACCTTGTAGTTGTCGAAGCCGGACCAGGGCGCGGTGCCCCAGTCGCGGATGTAGAACTGGGTGAGTTCCTTGAAGCTCATCACGATGCCGATCACCATCGGCACCAGGTGGACGAGGAGTTCGAGGAGCAGGGCGGGCAGGAGCAGCATGTAGGGCAGTCCGATGCGCCGGACGCGCCCGGTGCGGCGGGGGCCGCGTGCCGCACCGGGGGAGCTCTTGCGCACCGTCCGCTCGCCGGACTCGGCGGAGGCGGCGGTCGTGGTGGTCATGTCGGTGCTCGCGCTCACTTCGTCGGCATCTGCTGCTGGGCCTTCTGGAGCGCGGCCTTCACCGACTCCGTGGTCACCGGGTGTCCGGCGGCGGCAGCGGCGAACAGCTCCTTGACCGCCGTACCGACCGCCGTCTCGAACTGGGACTCGTCGGCGACCTGCGGAAGCGCGGCGGCGCTCTTGGCCAGGGTGTCCTTGAGGACCGCGTTGGCCGGGGTGTTGAAGGTGGCGTCCGTCTGGGCGGTCTTGACCGGCGGGATCGAGCTGTACGCCGTGTTGAGGACCTTCTGCTCCGCGTCACTGGTCATGAACTTCACGAACTTCGTGGCACCGTCGAGGTTGTCGGTGTTCTTGAAGACGGCCAGGTTGATGCCTGCGACCATCGAGTTGACGTTCGTGCCCGTCCCCGGGGTGCCGGACTGCACGGGCACCGGAGCGATGCCGTACGCGTCCTCGCTCATGCCCTGCGACTTCAGGTTGGCGGACGCGGACTGCCACAGCAGCATTGCGTTCTTGCCCTTGGCGAAGTCGCTCACGGACTGGTTCTGCGCGTACTCGGCGTTGCCCGGCGCGATGATCTTGTCCTTGGCCATCAGGTCGACGTACTGCTTGACCGCGGCGACCGTGCCGTCCGAGGTGAAGTCGGGCTTGCCGTCGGCGGTGAAGAAGCCGGCGCCGTGCTGCTGGGCGAAGACGAAGGTGTGATGGATGTTCTCCGACGGGTTCGAACCCTCGGCTCCCAGGCCCCACTTGCCGTCCTTGGAGAGCTTCTTGCCGTCGGCGATCAGCTCGTCCCAGGTGGCCGGCGGCTGGGAGATCCCCGCGTCGGCGAACATCTTCTTGTTGTAGTAGAGCGCGTACGCCATCGAGTACAGCGGCACCGCGGCAGGGTCCTTGCCCTGAGCCCCCGTCGAGCCGAGCGCCGAGTCGACGAAGCGGTCCTTGCCGCCGATCTTGGCGAAGTTCTTCGTGTCCCACGGCAGCAGCGCCCCGGTGGCCTGCAACGAGGCGCTCCAGGTGTTGCCGATGTTGAGGACGTCGGGGCCCTGACCGGACGTGGTCGCGGCGAGGATCCGGTTGAGCAGGTCGGACCAGGGCACGACCTCCACCTTGACCTTGATCCCGGTCTGCTTCTCGAACTTGTCGAGCTCGGGCTGGAGGACCTTCTTGTCCACCTCGATGCTGGCGCCCTGGTTGGAGGCCCAGTACGTGAGCGTCTTCGGCGAGTCGTTGGAACCGCCACTGGACGAGCCGCCGCCACAGGCGGTCACGGCGGTCAACAGGGAGATGGTGACCGCACCGGCGGCCGCGGCTCGGATTCTGCGCATGGCTGGGTATGTCCCTTTCCCGGAGGGAGAGCCGCGAGAGCCGTCTGCGTTCACTTCCCGAACGACCCTCATGGCTTAATTTAGGACGTGAGTTAAGACCCGGAAGAAAGTCGCGTCAAGGGATCGCGCAGGGGTATCTTGCAGGTCGGGCAGGCGGGAAGGGATTCTCATGGCGGGGCGGAACGGGCGGACAGTGCGTGACCTGCGGCGGGGCAATCGCACCGCCGTGCTGCAACGGTTGTATTTCGACGGACCGATGAGCCGCTACGAACTGGGGCCGGCCACGGGCCTGAGTTCCGGGTCCATCAGCAATGTGGTCGCCGAACTCGTCGCCGACGGACTGGTCGAGGAGGCGGGCAGCGTCGACTCCGACGGCGGCCGCCCGCGCACCCTGCTGCGCGTGGTGCCGGGCAGCGGCCACATGATCGGCGTCGACGTCGGCGAAACCCGCGTCCGCGTCGAGCTGTTCGACCTGACCCTCACCGAACTCGCCCGCACCGAGCGGCCGTTGGAGCACCAGGGATACGAGGCCGACCGGCCGCTGAAGCGCCAGGAGTACGACGTCGACGTCATCGTCGGCCATATCCGCGACGGCATCGCCGAGGTCCTCGCCGAAACGGGCATCGCCCCGGAGCGGCTCCTCGGCGTCGGTATCGGCGTCCCCGGCATCGTGGCCCGCACCCCGGAGCGCGGCGCGGTGGTGCACGGCCAGACGATCGGCTGGGACGCCGTCCCGCTCGAATCCCTGCTCCGCTCCACCTGCGAACTCCCCGACACCGTCCCGTACTTCGCGGACAACGGCGCCCGGACCCTCGGCCAGGCCGAGATGTGGTTCGGCGCCGGACGCGGCGCCCGCAACGCGGTCGTGGTCCTCTTCGGCTCCGGCGTCGGAGCCTGCCTCGTCACCGAGGAGGTGGAGAACGGCCGGTCCGTCGAATGGGGGCATCTGACCGTACGGGTCAGGGGGCGCCGCTGCCGCTGCGGCGCCCTGGGCTGCCTGGAGGCGTACGCGGGGGCGGAGGCGCTCCTCGACCGCTGGCGCGAGGAAGGCGGACGCCCCCCTGAGGGCACCGACGAGGAGACGGCGCTCACCGCGATGCTCGCCGCCGCGTACCCGGCCGGGGACACCGAACCCGACCCGGTGGCGCTCGCCGTCCTGGAGGAGACCGCCGAGTACCTGGGCGCGGGACTCTCCGACCTGATCAACCTCTTCCAGCCCGAGCGGATCCTCATCGGCGGCTGGGCGGGCCTCCAGCTCGGCACCCGCTTCCTGCCCGCCGTACGCCGGTACGCCGCCTCGTACGCCCTGCGCTACCCCGCCGAGCGCGTCTCCATCGACCTCGGCAGACTCGGCCCGGACGCCGTCACGGTCGGTGCCGCGATCCTGCCGCTGGCCGACTTCTTCGCACGGGGCGGGCGGCGCGCCGAACCCGCGAGCGAGGGCCCGCCCCCGGCCTGGCGCACGGCCCTGGAGGAGCGCGCTCCGCACTGATCGACGTCAGCGGATCCTCCCCGCTCCCGTTCGTATGACCTGTGAGGTAATCGACAAGGTCGCCGCCTCCCGGAACCCTGAAGGGCGTACCCACTCGCCCGTCACCGGATTCCGGGAGGTTTCCCATGCCGTACTTCGAGAGCCCCGTCGATGGCGCCCGGCTGCACTTCGTGGACTACGGGCCCGCCGACGGCCAGGTGGTCGTGTTCGTCAACAGCTCCTACTTCGGTACGGAGATGTGGGAGTACCAGATGCTCCCGCTCGCCGAGGACGGGTTCCGCTGCGTCGGGTTCGACCGGCGGGGGCACGGGCGGTCCGACGACGTGTGGGGCGGCTTCGACCTAGACAGCCTCGCCGACGACATCGACGGGCTGCTCAGGCACCTGGACCTGCGTGAGGTGACGCTGGTCGGGCACTCGCTGGGGACCGCCGAGATCGTGCGCTGCCTGACCCGGCACGGAGCCGGGCGGGTGGCCGGGGTGGCGCTGGTCGCGGGCATGGTGCCGGGCGCCGTCCGGTCCGTGGATCACCCCGGAGGTGTCGACCCGGCGCTCATCCGGGCCGGCAACGACACCTTCCGACGCGACCGGGCCGCGTTCTTCGCGGACGGCGCCCGCGCGTTCTTCGCCCTCGACCTCCCCGGGAACCACCTCTCCGAGGCGTACGTGCGGTCCATGGTCGACCGCTGCCACGGAGCGACCGCCCGAGCCGGGGCGGCCCTGGGCGACCTCGTGGTCACCCTGAACGTGGCCCCCGAACTGGCCAAGCTCGACCTGCCCGTCCTCGTCGTGCACGGCACGCACGACGCGTCGGCGCCCCTGGACCTGACCGGCCGCCGGTCGGCGGAACTGCTGCCCGACAGCACCCTCAAGGTCTACGAGAACGCGGGCCACGGTCTGTTCGCCACCCACGCCGAGCGACTCACGGCGGACCTGCGGGAGTTCATCACCCGCTCATGACCCAGTTGGGTCCTGCGGTCCTGCGGTTTTGCGGTCGTACGGGCGTCACGCGAACGCGTTCACCCTGGTCAGCTCCGCCGACAGCTCCCACAGCCGCGCCGCCTGGTCGGGGTCGATCGCGTGCTCGCGTACGCCGACCCGGGTGCCGTCAGCCGGAGCGGGCTCGGCGATGTCGCAGTCCTCGCAGTACACCCCGCCCATGCCCGCCAGCTGCGGCGAGGTCGCGGCCCATACCTGGGTGGCCGCGCCCTGCTCGGGCGACTTGAAGGCCTCGGGGTGCAGCAGGACGCCGTTCTCGTCGATCCAGCCGCGCTCGACCATCTCCTCCCTGGGAAGGTGGCGCTGGAGCGGGGTGAGGATGCCTCCGGGGTGCAGGGAGAAGGCCCGTACGCCGGAGTCCCGGCCGAGCCGGTCCAGGTGCACGGCGAACAGCACGTTCGCCGTCTTCGCCTGGCCGTACGCCTCCCACTTGTCGTAGCCGTTCTTCCAGTGCACGTCGTCCCAGCGGATGCCCGACAGATGGTGACCGGTGGAGGACACCGCCACGACCCGCGCCCCGCCCGGCTCGATCGCCGGCCAGAGCCGGTTGACCAGCGCGTAGTGGCCGAGGTGGTTGGTCGCGAACTGGGTCTCCCAGCCGGGTCCGACCCGGGTCTCGGGGCAGGCCATGATCCCGGCGTTGTTGATGACGATGTCGATGACGCGGCCCGAGGCGAGGAACCGCTCGGCGAAGGCGCGCACGCTGTCCAGGTCGCCGAGGTCGAGCTCGTCCACCTCGACCCCGTCGATGCCGTCCAGCGCCTCCCGGGCGACGGCCGGGCGCCGCGCGGGAACGACGACGCGGGCGCCGGCTTTGGCGAGCGAGCGCGTCGTCTCCAGGCCGAGGCCCGAGTAGCCGCCCGTGACGAGCGCGAGCTTTCCGGAGAGGTCGATGCCATGAAGGACGTCGTCGGCGGTGCTCCGGGCACCGAAACCCGAGCCGATCTTGTGCTGTGCGGTGGTCATGACGTGCACGCTACGAATTGGAGCGGACTCGAAGTCAAACGGACGCTCCGTGCCGGTGGGGTGACTCGGCTCCCGGAGCAAAGAAAAGACCCCGACCGGACGGGGGAATCTCGGTCGGGGTCGCCTGTGGTGAGCACGGACGGCGGTCGCCTCACGGCGGGGGCTCCACAGGGCATCAGCCGAACGATCGCCCCTGTGGGCAAAAGGTTAGGCCCGGGGACACTGTTCCGTCCGCACCCACGTCTTGTTCAACGGAGAACCACCGGCAGGTGTTCCCTGGGACCGCGGCAACCCCGGTGACGTGCGTCACGGGATCTTCACAGCTTGACGGCAACCGCGCCGAACTGAGGAAGCACGGCGGGGGAGCCGGCATCGGCGCGCCACTGGGAGCACGGGACGATTCCGGGCGTGATCACCTCCAGGCCGTCGAAGAAGGCCGTGATCTCCGCGCGGCTACGGGCTGTGATCGGCGGGGTGGCGTTCTCGTTCCAGAACTTCATGGCCTCGATGTTGCCCTCGCCGCCGAGGTCGGCCTCGGTGGTGGGGTGGGTGAGGACGAGATAGCTGCCGGAGGGGACCGCGGCCATGATCCGCCGCACGATGTCCTGTGCCCGCCCGGTGTCGAGGACGAAGTTGAGGATGCCCAGCATCATGACCGCGACCGGTTCGCCGAGGTCGAGGGTCGCGGCGGCGCCCTCGACGATGCTGTCCGGGCGGTGGACGTCGGCGTCGAGGTAGTCGGTCGCTCCCTCGGGCGTGCTGGTCAGCAGCGTACGGGCGTGGACGAGCACGATGGGGTCGTTGTCGACGTAGACGATCCTCGACTCGGGCGCGATCCGCTGGGCGATCTCGTGGGTGTTGTCCAGGGTCGGCAGTCCGGTGCCGATGTCCAGGAACTGCCGCACCCCGCGGTCGGCGGTCAGATGGCGGACCGCGCGGCCCAGGAAGTCGCGGTCGGCGCGTGCCACGTCCCGGATGACCGGGAACATCGCCGCGACCTGGTCACCGACCGCCTGGTCGACCTCGTAGTTGTCCTTGCCGCCGATCCAGTAGTTCCAGACCCGGGCGTTGTGCGCCACGCTGGTATTCAGCCTCGCCGAACCGCCCACCGGGCCCTGGCTCGCGCTCACGTCTTCCCCTCTCCGCGCGCCGAGCAGGTGTGCCGGGCGCATGCGACAGCCGCCACGGCGGCACCGGACCGTCGCCGTCATTGTGCCGCGCGTCGATCCCGGTGTCCGGGGAACCGGGCGGGTCCCTGTCCGCTCGCTCGATGACACGGGCGTGCCGGGTGCGCGGTTTCGCACGAGGGGCACGTCAGGGGCTCGTCGCGCGTGCCGGTGTCTCCCGGTCCGCGGTCCAGGCCAGCAGCTCCTCCGCGGTCCATGTCGTGATCACCCGCTCGGCCGGCACCTCGCACTCCTCGGCCCGTGCGCAGCCGAGGATCTGCCAGTCGAGCTGGCCGGGGGCGTGCGCGTCGGTGTCCACGGAGAACAGCACGCCCGCGTCGACCGCCCGGCGCAGCAGCCGGCGCGGCGGGTCGAGCCGCTCGGGACGGCTGTTGATCTCCACGGCCGTCCCGGACTCCGCGCAGGCCGCGAACACCGCGTCCGCGTCGAACTCCGACTCGGGCCGGCCGCGCTCGCCGATCAGCCGGCCGGTGCAGTGCCCGAGCACGTCCGCCAGTGGATTGCGTACGGCGGCGACCATCCGGCGGGTCATCGACCGCGCGTCCATGCGCAGCTTGGAGTGCACGGACACGACGACGACGTCCAGCCGGTCCAGCAACTCCGGCTCCTGGTCCAGCGATCCGTCGTCGAGGATGTCGCACTCGATGCCGGTGAGCAGCCGGAAGGGGGCCCACCGGTCGTTCAGTTCCGCCACCACGGCCAGCTGCTCGCGCAGGCGCTCGGGCGACAGGCCGCGCGCCACGGTCAGCCGCGGCGAGTGGTCCGTGAGCACCGCCCACTCGTGCCCGAGCCGCGCGGCGGTGCGGCCCATGTCCTCGATCGGACTGCCGCCGTCCGACCAGTCGGAGTGCAGATGGCAGTCCCCCCGCAACAGCGCCCGCAGCCGCTCACCCCCTCGGGCGAGCGGAGCCGCCCCGGTCTCCCGCTCCACCTTCTCCAGGTAGGCGGGCACCTCACCGGCCAGCGCCTCACGCACCACCTGCGCCGTCTTCGGACCGATCCCCTTGAGCGACTCCAGCGTCCCGTCGGCGGCCCGCTCCGCCACCTCGTCGGCGGGCAGCGCGGCCAGTACGGCCTCCGCGGTGCGGAAGGCACGTACGCGATAGGTGGGGGCCAGGGCCCGTTCCAGCAGGAACGCGATCCGGTCCAGGGCTTCGACGGGGTCCATCGGCACCTCCTGCCTCCAGCGTTGCCCAGCCGTCGGGGGCCCGCACGGCGGAGGACGGGCGGCCCTGCGACCGGGGCGCCGCCCGGCCGCTCACCCGGCTGGGCGAACACGCCGACTCCGGCCGTCCGGCCACACGAGGGGCCGCCGGGGCCGAGGTGCTCCAACCGCTCAGCCGCTGCCCCGGGGGAACCGATCTACGCTCTATTCATGACCGAAATCGCGAGCCCCCACATCTCCCACCCACGGATCATGGTGCTCGGGGTACAGCCGGGCACGCCGCCGTTCCGGATCATGGAAATCGACGGCGAAGTGGTCGGCGCGGCCAAGGCGATCACCGATGTCCTGGAGACCGCCGCGGCCTACGGCATCACCGTCCACGATCTCGACGACCCGGAGGTCGTCCGCTGGGTGGGAGGCGACAAGCTCACCTGGAGACCGCGCTGACACCGGGCACGGCTCGCGCGGGCCGGGCAGAGGCTCGGGAGCGCCGGGCAGGGACCCGGGACACCCGTCCGTGAAGCGGTGGCGTACGGCCGTGACGAGGCGGCGCACGGCCACGAAGCGGTGGCGCACGGCCATGAAACGGCAATGCTCACGCTTGGCGCCGCAGCGCCCGGCCATGAAGTCCGAGCGGCCCGTGGAGGCCGGGGGAGCGCGTGGACCTGCGGGTTTCGCGCCGGTGTGAGCCGCCGGGGGCCGAATGCCCCCGCACCCCAGCAAAGATCATCATTCGGTGGGAACCGGGAATGGGCCCGCACCCGCCAGGGCACGTTGATCTTGCCGGGTGATCACGACCGCCCCGGCGCCCCCTCTTCCCTACGGGAGTCGTCATGTTCCGTGGCTTCGCCGTGCCCGCAGCCGCCCTCGCCGCCACCGTCCTGGCCGCCACCACTCTCCTGAGCGCTTCCCCCGCCACCGCGGCAGGCGCGCCGCTGGCCGGAGACGTCTGCTTCTGGACCGCCGCGGGACAGCACGGCTCGTCCTGGTGCTACACCCCACCCGGCTATACGGATGTGCCCGACTTCCTCCACGACAAGGCCGCCTCCTTCCGCTCCAACGCCGACAGTGCCGTGTACGCCATCGACTGGGGCCGCGACACCTGCTACTACCGGCTGATCCGCGCGCACGACCTGGCCGACAACTGGCCCTGGGGAGCCCGGCTCGACGGCGTCGCCGATACGACGATGGGCTGCGAGGTCGGCTGACGCGTGCGACCACTTCGCGCGCTGTGCGCCACCGCGCCCGCGGCGCTGGCCCTGCTGGGAGCGCTGGCGCTGACCGGATGCGCCACGACGACGGAGACAACAGGGGCGACGGCCGGGCGGGGCGCCCTCGCGCTGCCCACCACCGAGCGCGGCAAGGACGCTCTCATCGACACCGCCCAGCAGGTGCTCGTCGACCAGTGCCTGACCCGCCAGGGCCTCACCCCGCGCCATCCGTCGGACAAGCGGCACGCCTCGGGCGACCCGAACCGCCACCCTGTGCTCGCGGACGACCGCGCGCTCCAGGCCGCCCTCTTCGGCCGCGGCCGACCCGAACTCTCCGTCACCCTGGCCACCGGCTACACCGTCACCGCCCACAGCGACGGCTGCCTGGCCGCCGCGCAACGTGAGCTGTACGGGGACCAGGCCCGATGGTTCCGAACCCGGGTCGTGGTGAACAACCTGCGGGCCGAGGCCCAGCAGCGCATGCGACGTGACCCGGACTACCGCGCCGCCGCCACCCGTTGGGCCCGCTGCGTCACCCCGGTGCACGGCCCCCGGCCCGAACGCCCCGACACCGCCGTCTCCGCGCGCTGTGCGCGCCAGAGCGGCCTGGCCCGGCTCCGCGCCCGACTGGAGCCGGCGCTGCTGGCCCGGGTCCGCGCCGACCGGCGCGACCAGCTGACCACCTACGAGCAGCTGCGCACCCGCGCACTGCACCGCGCGGCGGCCCTGTACGCCGAGCGGACCGTTCCGGTAACCCGTGAGAAAGGCAGTACCTCTTCGTGATCATCAAGCGTCTCGCCACCTCCGCCGCAGCGGCCCTCCTCGCCCTCGGGGGCGGTCTGGCGTTCGCCACGCCGTCCGGGGCCGCGGACTGTCCCAGCGGCAACTTCTGCGTCTGGGAGAACGCCAACTTCGACGGTCAGCGCGCCAACTGGTCGGGGGACGACGGATGGTGGGAGAACTGGATCGCCGACACCGACTCCTCCTGGGCCAACCACGGCATCTCCGGACCGGGTGTCAAGGACCACGTCAAGGTCTACGAGGACGCCTGGCAGGGCGGCGACATGACGATCTGCCTGGCACCGGGCGAGGAGGTCGGCTACAACGCCGTCGCCAACGACCGCGGCGACTCGCACACCTGGTCCATGGGCTGCTGACCGGCCGACACCGGCCGCCCCGGTTCCGTCCGCCCGCGGTGGGGGCCGCGGGCGGGCGGTCAGCACCGTAGGACCGACGACCGAACGACGGAGGGTCCGGTCGGGGCATCCCCGCCGGACCCTCCGCCCGCCCGCCCGAGCGGTCTATCAGCTGGCCGTCAGCCCACCGTCCACTTCTGGTTGGCTCCACCGGAACACGACCAGATCTGCAGCCGCGTACCGTTGGCCGAGTTGTTGCCGGTGACGTCCAGGCACTTGTTGGCCTGCGGATTCACGATGTCGCGGGCCGCGGTGACCGTCCACTTCTGGTTCGGGCCGCCGGTGCAGTCCCACAGCTGGACGGTTGAGCCGTCCGCCGTGCCGTTGCCGGTGACGTCCAGGCACTTGCCCAGTGCGCGAAGGGTGCCGTCCGAGGACACGGTCCATTTCTGGGCGGCGGTGCCGTTGCAGTCGTAGAGCTGTACGGGGGTGCCGTTCGCCGGGTTCGCCCCGGCCACGTCCACGCACTTGCCCGCGAGACCCGTGATCGGGGCGCCGGTGCCGCCCGAGCTGTCGCTCGTCGTCACCTTCACCTCGTCCACGACGAGCTGCTGCGGGAAGGCGGTGGAGCCGTCGGGGTCGCCGGGCCAGTAGCCGCCGACCGCCAGGTTGAGGATGAGGAAGAACGGCTTGTTGAACACCCATGAGTTGCCGCCCAGATCGGCGGGCGTACGCCGCTGGTAGACCGTCCCGTCCACCGACCAGGTGATCGAGTCGGGCGCCCAGTCGACCGCGAAGGTGTGGAAGGCGTCCGCGAAGGCCTGGCCGTTCGGCAGGGAGTACGCGGCGCCGATGCCGCCCGAGCCGGAGTACCCGGGACCGTGGATCGTGCCGTGCACGGTGGACGGCTCGTAGCCCACGTTCTCCATGACGTCGATCTCACCGGAGTTCGGCCAGCCGACCTGTCCGATGTCGTTGCCGAGCATCCAGAACGCGGGCCACATGCCCTGCCCGCGCGGAATCTTCATCCGGGCCTCGACATGGCCGTACGTGGTGGTGAACTTCCCGGCGGTGTTCAGCCGGGCCGAGGTGTACTGGCAGGTTCCGTACCAGCACTGGTAGTTGGCCGGATTCTCCTTGCGGGCGGTGATCACCAGATGGCCCTGGCCGTCCAGGGCCGCGTTGTTGCTGCCGGACGTGTAGTACTGCCGCTCGTGGTTGTTGACGTTGTCGCCGGTCTCGATCTGCCACTTGGACGAGTCGACGGCCGAACCGGCGGGCCCGTCGAAGGTGTCCTGGAACGTGACGGCCGCGGCGGCCGCCGCGGCCCCCGCGTGAGCGGGTGCGACGGCGGCGGACGCGGACGCGACGAGCACGGCGGACAGTGCGGCGAAGAGGCATCTTCGGAGCAGGCGCGGGGAGTCCATGACTCTCCCTTCCGTACGGCGACCCGGGAGACGGGTGGGCCGACTGAGGTGGGGGGTGCATGCTTCGCCTCTTGATTTAAGAAGTGAGGTAAGGGGGTGTCAAGAGTTTGGTCCGGACCACTACTTGAGGTGACTCGTCAGGAGCGAGGGCCACCCTTGGGGTGCACCGCCCGGCCGAGCCGGCGCCCCAGCAGCAGATAACCCACCAGCGCCCCCGCCGTGTTGAGGATGACATCGTCGATGTCGAAGGCGCGCCCGGTGATGAGTGCCCCCTGGATCAGCTCGACCAGCAGCATGACCGCCGCGGTCAGCGCGAGAACGCGCAGGATTCCCCGGGCCCTTGGCGCCAGCACGGGAAGCAGCACTCCGAACGGCACCCCGAGCAGAAGGTTCCCGCCGATCTGCTTGACGGCGTCGCGCAGCTCCGGCTGGGAGAGGTAGGCGTTCAGGGACCTGCCGGGGTGGAGATTGCTGTGGACCAACGCCTTTGACGCCGGGGACGGCTCCAGGGTCAGTCGGGCCAGCGCGGCGGCGAAGGCCACCATGGCCGCGAAGGCCAGCGTCATGGCCAGCAGTCGTAAGGGAAGCGGCAGCGCCCCTCGCTCCCGGGGCGATGCCGAGGCCTGGCCGCCGGATTTCGCCGCTGGTGTCCGGCGACCGGATTTCGCTGTCGGTGTCCGGCGCCCGGATTTCGCGGCACCGCTGTGTAACGCCGTACGGACCATGCGATCCTCCCGGTTTCAACTGCCCTCTGTGTAAGGGCGGTTACCCCGGATGGAGGCGTCGATGCCGATCGGCACGGCGACTGGGGGAGCTGTGCACCAAGGGGCAGCAGGGGAGGGCTTGGGGGCACGGCGAGGGTCCAGCGGGGCGATCACCTCACCCCACTGGACCCTCACCCCGCTGGACCTCCGCCGCGTGGCTAGTCGCTCGCCGGCTTCGCGTACGTCGTCGCCATGCCTCCCGCGAAGTCGTACACGATGACCTGTTCGTCGCCCACGACCCATGCGTCGTGCCCGGGCGGGCACACGAACACATCGCCGGGTCCTACTTCTCCTTCGCCGCCGTCGTCCATGCGGATGTGCATCCGTCCCTGGACGACATAGCCGTTGTGGTGGATTTCGCAGCTCGCCGTCCCCGCGAGGGGGGCCACGGACTCGGACCAGCGCCAACCCGGTTCGAAGGTCCCGATGGCGAAGTCGAGCCCGGTCATGTGGACCGCTTCGAGGTGACCGCGGGGGAAATCACGTCGTTCATCCGGCTTGTCGACCGTCTTGATCTCCAGCATGACGGCTCCCTTCAGTTGCCCCCCTCCATCGTCAGCCCGCCGACAGGGGACTGCCATCCGGGAAGACGGCCGCTGCAGGACGGTTGCCCCGTGGGCCGTGGGAGCGCTTCCATGGATGCCATGTCCACGTCACTACGCACAAGGAAACCGCTCCGGTCCGCACTCGGCGCGCTGCTCGCGGCGCTGGTGCCGTTACTCGCCGCGGTGCTGCTCACCGCACCGCCGGCCTCCGCCGCCCCGGTGGCGCCCACCGCCCCCGCGGCCGCCGCCGCGTCCCTCACCGAGGTGACGAACTTCGGCAGCAACCCCAGCAACCTCCAGATGTACCTCTATGTGCCGGACAGCGTCACCGCGCACCCGGCGGTCCTGGTGGCCGTGCACTACTGCACGGGCTCGGGTCCGGCGATGTACTCCGGCACCGAGTACGCCTCACTGGCCGACCGCTACGGCTTCATCGTCATCTACCCGTCGGTCACCCGCAGCAGCAAGTGCTTCGACGTCTCCTCGCCGCAGGCCCTGAGCCGCGGCGGCGGCAGCGATCCGGTCGGCATCAAGTCCATGATCGACTGGGTCACCCGTACGTACAGCGCCGACACCGGCAGGATCTTCGCCACCGGGATCTCCTCCGGCGCGATGATGACCAACGTCCTGCTCGGCGACTACCCCGACGTGTTCGCGGCGGGCGCCGCGTTCGCCGGGGTGCCGTTCGGCTGCTTCGCCACCACCGACGGATCCGAGTGGAACAGCGCGTGCGCGAACGGCACCGTGACCCACACCCCGCAGGAGTGGGGCGATCTGGTCCGCGCCGCCTACCCCGGCTACAGCGGGCCCCGGCCACGGATGCAGCTGTGGCACGGCACCGACGACGCCACGCTCCAGTACCCCAATTTCGGGGAAGAGATCAAACAGTGGACGAACGTCCTCGGCGTCAGCCAGACGCCGACCGCCACCGACTCGCCCCAGTCCGGGTGGACCCGCACCCGCTACGGCTCCACCGGGGACCAGGCTCCCGTCGAGGCGATCAGCCTCCAGGGCGTCGGACACAACCTGATGACCACCGGCATGGCGGCCCGCGTCCTGACCTTCTTCGGCCTGGACAGCGCCGGCCCGGCACCCCAGCCCCAGCCGGGCGGCTGCCGGGTGGCGGTCACCACCAACGCCTGGAACACCGGCCTGACCGCCTCCGTGACCCTCACCAACACCGGCACCACCGCCGTCAACGGCTGGCAGCTGGCCTTCACGCTTCCCTCCGGCCAGACCATCACCAACGGCTGGGGCGCCACCTACGCGCCGGCCACCGGCACGGTGACCGCGACCAACGCCACGTACAACGGCACGATCGCCCCCGGCGCCGCCGTCACCATCGGCTATCAGGCAAGCCACAGCGGCAACGCCGGGTCGCCCACCGCCTTCACCATCAACGGCACGGCTTGCAGCGTCACTTGACCAAGGCGCCCTGGCCTCGACGGGTCAGGCGCCGTAGCTGACCGTCACCTCCTCGAAGCCCAGGGAGTGCAGCAGACCTTTGAGCATGCCGGTGGTGTTCGCCTCGGCGCGCGAGGTGAGGCGGCTGTCCTTCGCCGCCTCACCGATGTGCTTGGCCGCGAGCTTCTGCACGGCCTGCTCGCTGTTCGGGTTACCGGAGAAGATGTCGCCGATCCGGTCGAGGAGACCGCGCTGCTTGGAGACGGCGTAGGAGTGGTCGGGGTCGAGCGCGGGTTTGCCCAGCACCGCGTGCGGCAGCCGGAGCGTGGCCGACGTACGGTCGCTGTTGACCGTCACGTCCTTCTCGCCGAGCGTGCCGAGGTCGACATACGCGTCGACCGTGCCGGCCCCCACGTACAGCGTGCGGGTGCCGCGGATCGCGTCGGGCAGGTACTTGGCGTCCTTCTCCAGGTCCACGACCACCTGGAAGTTGCCCGTCGCGGCGTCGTAACGGCTCATGTCCTGGATCGACGTGAGGAGTGCGGGGCCCGACCGGTCGTGCGTCTCGGTGCCGAACAGATCACGCAGCCCTGGCAATACGGCCAGCCGAAGCCCGGCGAACAGCACCACGAGCACCAGCACGAACGCGGTGACCACTTTCGCCCAGCCGGGCATCCTCCGCTTGGTGGACGTCGAGGGGGGCGTCTGCTTGATGGACGTCGTCATGTCGACGGTCCTCCTTTCAACCGTCCGTGTACCCTCCAAGTCCCTTGACAGGCCGATGCGTTGGCGGATTGATGCCGATGCCGGGCTCGCGCGGCCAGGTCAGGTACTTATGGCCCCCTGCTCCGGCCGTAGTTGGCTGTAGGCCGAGAACGCACCGTGTCTGCTCGTCCACCGAATCCGCTAGACGGGGCGGTCGCCCGAGACACGGGACCACCACACTCCCTCCCCGCGCGTCAGCCCCGGCAGCCGCAGCTCGAAGTCCCGCACCTGCCGGGCCGGCAGCTCACCGGTGACCAGCCACGCGGTGCGCCCTCCCGTCGTCTCCTTGAACTCCGCTCCACAGGAAGCCAGTTGAGCGGTCACCGGGGCCAGCGCGTCGAGCGGGAGCTCCACCTCGAACGCGTGATACGGCTCGTACACCCGCGTCCCCGCCCGCTCCAGGGCGCGGCGCAGCACGATCGGGGTCAGTCCGCGGAAGTCGGCGGCCGTGCTGAGCGGCGCGGCGAATCCGGAGCGGACGAGCGTGACCCGGTAGTCCGTCACCGGCCGGCCGTGCGGACCGGTGAGCAGGGTCGCGTGGACGGTGTCCTCGATCGCCTGGTGGAACGCCCGGGGCAGCGCGCCGAGTTCCGTCTCGTAGGTGAAGACGCCGCCGGAACCGCGCGGCCCCGGTTCGACGCGCAGCCCGACCGTCGCCCAGAATCCGGTGTGCCCGTGCCGCTGGATCTCCCCGGACGCCTCACCGGTGCCGTCCGGGCGTTCCAGGAGCCGCACCCTGCTTGCCTCGAAGTCGGCCTCGATGCCGAAGTCCTGGGCGAGCGTGGCCGCGAGGACCTCCTTCTGGACTTCGCCGTAGAGCAGCAGCGCGGTGCTGCCGGACGCGGCGGGCCTGGCGTGCATCAAGGGGTCCTGGTCGGCCAGGGCGAGGAGCGCCGAGCGCAGCGGGGCGGCCTGGGCGGGGTGCCTGGCCCGTACGAGCGTCTCCAGTGTCGGGGCCGCGAACTGCGGTGCCCGGTCGGTGCCGTGGCCGAGGCGGTCGCCGACGCGGATGCCGCCGACGCCTCGCAGCGCGGCGATGTTCCCCGCGGTGAGGGAGGCGGCGCCGGGCTGTCCGACCACCTCCAGTGCGAGCGCCCGGCCGGGCACCGGCACGGTCCGGCCGTCGGCCTCGCGACGCAGGAACGTGAGTCGCTGACGGCGCGTCACCTCACCTTCGTACAGGCGCAGATACGCCGTTCGCTCGCCACCGGGTCCGGGCCGTACGGCGAAGACCGTGCCGCGTGGCTCATCGGCGGGCGGCTCCTCCGGGCGGGGGATCAGCCGGGTCACGGCCTCGACCAGTTCGGTGACGCCCTGTCCGCCGAGCGCCGATCCGAAGAGGACCGGATGGACCGAGCCGTCGGCGGTGTGCGCGGCGAGCGCCGCCCACAGCTCGTCGCGCGTCGGCGGCGGGCCGTCCACGAGCGCGGCCAGGACGCCGGAGTCCACCTCGGCGAGCGTGCCGGCCGCGAGGTCGTCCAGCGGGCGCGGCAGCACACGGGCGGACGCGGTGCCGATGTCCGTCACGCGTGCGAGCGGGACGACGTACGGCGTGAGGCGGCGCCGGATGTCGTCGAGCAGCCCGTCCTGCCGTGCGCCCGCCCGGTCGATCTTGTTCACGAAGACGAGGGTGGGCAGGCCGAGCCGCCGCAGGGTCTTCATCAGGACACGCGTCTGCGCCTGGACACCCTCGACGGCGGAGAGCAGCAGCACGGCACCGTCCAGGACCTCCAGGGCGCGCTCCACCTCGGCGATGAAGTCGGAGTGCCCGGGGGTGTCGATCAGGTTGACCTGTACGTCCCCGGCGGTGAAGGCGGCAACGGCCGAGCGGACGGTGATGCCGCGCTGCCGCTCGATCTCCCCGTCGTCCGTGCGGGTGTCCCCGGCGTCGACGCTGCCGAGCCGCTCGATGGCGCCGCCGTCGAACAGCAGCCGCTCGGTGAGGCTGGTCTTACCCGCGTCGACGTGGGCCAGAATTCCGATGTTCAGGGTGTGCATGGGTGGTCGAGTCCTCGAGAACAGTCGTCCGGTAGGGGCGCTGAGAAGTTCCGAGGAATCGGCGCATGCGGGTTCTCCTGAATCCGAGGGGGACTGGCGACGCCATCATGGCGTGGCCCGGGCGGCCGTCCGCAACCGGTTTTCCCCCGGGTCGAGTGCCCGAAAGGTGCCCAGTAGCATGAGGCACGCACCCCGGGTCGATCATGCCAACCGGCGACGCAACCCGGTTCGATCATGCGAGGAGCGGTCGTGCGTGACATCGCTGTGTTCAGCGGTAGTGCCCATCCCGAGCTGGCGGCCGAGGTCTGCGCGCATCTCGGTGTGCCCCTCAGCCCGACCCGGGTCAGCCGTTTCGCGAACGACTGCCTGGAGGTCCAGCTCCAGGCCAATTGCCGCGAGCGCGATGTCTTCCTCGTGCAGCCCCTGGTCACACCGGTCCAGGAGCACCTCGTCGAGCTGCTGATGATGTGCGACGCGGCCCGCGGCGCCTCCGCCGGCCGGATCACCGTGGTCATGCCGCACTACTCGTACGCCCGCTCGGACAAGAAGGACATGCCGCGGATCTCCATGGGCGGCCGTCTCGTGGCGGACCTGCTGGTGGCCGCCGGGGCGAGCCGTGTCCTCGCGATGACACTGCACTCTCCGCAGGTGCACGGCTTCTTCTCGGTGCCGGTCGACCATCTGCACGCCCTGCGCGAGCTGGCCGCGCACTTCAGGAACTACGACCTCTCGCGTACGACGGTGGTGTCGCCGGATCTCGGCAACGCCAAGGAGGCGGCGGCGTTCGCGCGGCTCATCGGCGCCCAGGTGGCCGCCGGTGCCAAGCAGCGGTTCGCCGACGACCGGGTGAGCATCAGCTCCGTCATCGGTGAGATCACCGGGCGGGACGTCATCGTGCTGGACGACGAGATCGCCAAGGGCAGCACGGTCCTCGAACTCCTGGAGCGGCTGCGGGAGTTGGGGCCGCGGTCGATCCGGGTCGCCTGCACCCACGGTCTGTTCGCGGCCGGTGCGCTCAAGCGGCTCAGCGACCAGCCCGACGTCCTGGAGATCGTGTGCACGAACACCGTGCCGGTCCCGGTCGCGGAGCACACGGAGAAGCTGCGCATCCTGTCCATCGCCCCGGCGCTCGCCGAGGCGGTGCGGCGCATTCACAACGGTGAGTCCGTCAGCGCCCTGTTCGACGCGCCTCAGAGCGAATAGACAGGAGGGAGCGGAAGTTCCGGCCGATCGCTCGGCCGGGAAGCCGCGAAGCAACGCTCGGCGTCACCCAGGTGATCAGGAGGGCTTGCAGTGGCGAAGGCGAAATTCGAGCGGACCAAGCCGCACGTCAACATCGGCACCATCGGTCACATCGACCACGGTAAGACAACGCTCACCGCGGCCATGACCAAGGTGTTGCACGACCAGTTCCCCGACCTGAACCCCTACACGCCGTTCGACCAGATCGACAAGGCTCCCGAGGAACGCCAGCGCGGCATCACGATCTCGATCGCCCATGTCGAGTACCAGACCGAGAACCGGCACTACGCGCACGTCGACTGCCCGGGGCACGCCGACTACATCAAGAACATGATCACGGGCGCCGCCCAGATGGACGGCGCGATCCTGGTCGTCGCGGCGACCGACGGCCCGATGCCGCAGACCAAGGAACACGTGCTGCTGGCCCGGCAGGTCGGCGTCCCGTACATCGTCGTCGCGCTCAACAAGACGGACATGGTGGACGACGAGGAGATCCTGGAACTCGTCGAGCTGGAAGTGCGCGAACTGCTCACGGAGTACGAGTTTCCGGGCGACGACGTCCCGGTCGTGCAGGTCTCCGCGCTCAGGGCCCTCGAAGGCGACCCGAAGTGGAGTCGGTCGATCCTTGAACTCCTCGCGGCGATCGACGAGTTCGTGCCGGAGCCCGTACGCGATGTCGACCGGCCGTTCCTGATGCCGATCGAGGACGTCTTCACCATCACAGGGCGCGGCACGGTCGTCACCGGTCGCATCGAGCGCGGTGTGCTGAGGGTCAACAGCGAGGTCGAGATCATCGGCATCCACGAGCAGAAGACGAAGACCACCGTCACCGGCGTCGAGATGTTCCGCAAACTCCTCGACGAGGGCCGGGCGGGAGAGAACGTGGGACTGCTGCTGCGGGGCGTGAAGCGCGAGGACGTGGAGCGCGGGCAGGTCGTCATCAAGCCGGGATCGGTCACCCCGCACAAGGAGTTCGAGGCGCGCGCGTACATCCTGTCCAAGCACGAGGGCGGCCGGCACACACCGTTCTTCGACAACTACCGGCCGCAGTTCTACTTCCGTACGACGGACGTGACCGGAGTCGTGACCCTGCCCAAGGGCACGGAAATGGTCATGCCCGGCGACAACACCACCATGCATGTGCAGTTGATCCAGCCCATCGCCATGGAGGAGGGGCTGAAGTTCGCCATCCGCGAGGGCGGCAGGACGGTCGGCGCCGGGCAGGTCACCAAGATCCGGAAGTAGCCTCCGGCCGGCTCAGCGCCTCGTCCAGCGAGGAGCGGGGCGGCAGGAGGCGCGCGAGGCCGGTCACCCGGAGGATCCGCAGCGTCAGCGGCTGGGTGCAGACGAGGTGCAGCCGTCCGCCGCGGGCGAGGACGCGGCGCCTGGCCCGGTACAGCAGCCGCAGGCCCGAGCAGTCGAAGAAGTCGACGGGCCGCAGGTCGATGACGACCTGCGGCGCGTGGCCCCCGGTCGCGGAGTCGAGGACCGGGGTGATCTCCAGCGCCGCGAGGATGTCGATCTCCCCGTGGAACTCCAGCACCACGTGACCGCGGTCCTGGTGGATGCGCAGATGCCGGGTGAGCGGTGCGGGGTCGTGCGCCACGAGTCATCACCTCCAACCGGCAGCTGCCTGCTCCCGAGGGCAGGGGCCAGGTGCACCGGGGGCCGGGGTGACGACATCCAGCGAGCTTGGAGACGCCACCAGGGCACCGGTGGTTGCAAAACCGTTCCTTGCTTTGCAAGTTACCCTCGTTGGAGCGAATTCCAGCATGTTCGATTGACATATGTCTTCGATTTGCGCGGCGAGTCGCCCCACGGAGTGGATGCCGGGGTCCTGCGGGGTGGGGCAACCGGGTTACGACAGCGCGTGCCACGCCTTGGACAGCGCTTGCCTGAACTGGTCGGTCTGGTGCGAGGTGAGGTCCTTGACCATGCGCTCCTCCAGCTCTCGTACGGCGTCCGCGAACCGCCCGAGCACTTCGCGTCCCTCGTCGGTCAGCAGGATCAGCAGCTCGCGCCGGTTGCGCGGATTGCGCTCGCGGCGCACCAGGCCGCGGTTCTCCAGTGAGCGCACCAGATCGGCCATGGACTGCGCCGTCACGAACGAGTCGCGCGCGAGCTGCGCCGCCGACAGACCGTCGTGCCGCTCCAGAACGGTGAGCGAGGTGTACTGCAACGCGGTGATTCCCGCCGGTTTCACCAACTCGTCGAGGTGTGAGCGCACGACGAGCTCCACCTGCTTGACCATGTAGAGCAGTGACGGGGGTGCCTTGGTTGCCTGGGTACCGACCATGGGTTCAGCCTAAGGCATTGACAGGAAACCTGTCTGTAACGAGACTGCCAACCAACAGGAATCCTGTTGGTTGAAATCTTGGCGATCAAGGCTGAGGAGTGGGCAATGACGACCACCTTCGAGAGTGGGCCCGGACGGCTGTTCATCGGTGGACAGTGGCGCGAGGCGGCCGACGGAGCGCGTACGGACGTGATCGATCCGTCCACGGGCCGGGTGGTCACGACCGTCGCGGAGGCGGGCGCGGCCGATGTCGACGCGGCCGTACGCGCCGCACGCGAGGCCTTCGACCACGGCCCCTGGGCCGCGATGAGCGGCCGTGAGCGCGGCCGGGTGCTGCACCGCGTCTCCGAGCTGATCCGCGAGAACGCCGACGAGCTCGCCGCCCTGGAGAGCCTCGACGTCGGCAAGCCCCTCTCCCTGTGCCGCCCCGTCGACGTGCTCACCGCCGCCGACGAGTACGAGTACTGCGCCGCGCTCGCCCAGACCCTGGACGGCGCCACGCGTGACACCCCGCTCAACGCCTTCGCATACACGCGCCGCGGACCGCTCGGCGTGGTCGCCGCGATCACGCCCTTCAACTTTCCGCTGATCCTGTCCAGTTCGAAGCTCGCCCCGGCACTGGCGGCCGGCAACGCCGTGGTCCACAAGCCCGCCGACGAGACCCCGCTCAGCGCCCTCTACATGGCCCGCCTGCTCCAGGAGGCCGGTGTCCCGGACGGCGTCGTGAACGTCGTCACCGGCAGCGGCCCGGTCGCGGGCGAGGCGCTGCTGCGCAACCCCGGCATCGACAAGGTCGCCTTCACCGGGTCCACCGCGGTCGGCCGGCACGCCGCGAGCGTCGCCGGGGAGGCGCTCAAGCCGGTCACCATGGAGCTGGGCGGCAACGCGGCCCACGTGGTCTTCGCGGACGCCGACCTGGAGAAGGCGATCGGCGCGATCATCAAGGGCTTCGTCTTCAACACCGGACAGTTCTGCATGGGCGGCCCCCGGCTGCTGGTGGCGCGCGAGGTGTACAGCACCGTGGTCGGCATCCTCGCCGACGCCGTGCCCGGCGTGCCCGTCGGCGACCCCCGGCAGCCCGAGACCGTCGTCGGGCCGATGGCGGGGGAGAAGCATCTGCGCAAGGTCGAGGAGTACGTCGACCTGGCCCGCAAGGAGGGCGGCCGCATCGTCTGCGGCGGTGAGCGCCTCGACCTCGACGGTGGCTACTACTACAAGCCCACCGTGATCGCCGACCTGTCCAACGACTCCCGCGTCGTCCAGGAGGAGATCTTCGGTCCCGTCCTCACCGTCCAGCCCTTCGACTCCGAGGACGAGGCCGTCGAGCTGGCCAACTCCACCCCGTACGGACTGGCTTCGGGCATCCAGACCACCGATCTCACCCGCGCCCACCGCGTCGCCGACCGGCTCCAGGCGGGCATCGTCTGGATCAACGACTGGGCGATGCTCGACCCCGCGGTCCCCTTCGGCGGGGTCAAGGACTCCGGCTTCGGACGGGAGTACGGGCCCGAGGCGCTCGCCGCCTACACCAAGGTCAAGTCCGTCGTCGTCTCGCTCGACTGAGCGCGCTCACAAAGGAGTTCATGCGATGTCCACCACCACTCGCGCCGCCGTGGTCGAGTCCGGGGGAGCGCCGTTCACGCTCGCCGACGTCGAACTGGACGAGCCAGGTCCGGGCGAAGCCCTTGTCCGTATGGTGGCCGCCGGGCTGTGTCACACCGATCTCGGTGCGGCGAGCGGCGGTCTGCCCTTCCCGCTGCCCGGGGTCCTGGGCCACGAGGGGGCGGGTGTCGTCGAAGCCGTCGGCCCGAACGTCTCCACGGTGGCACCCGGCGACCATGTCGTGCTCTCGTTCAGTTCCTGCGGCGGCTGTCACAACTGCCGTGACGGGCACCCGGCGTACTGCGCCACCTGGCTGCCGCTGAACCTCATCGGCGGCCGGCGCGCCGACGGAAGCAGCACGATCAGCCGCGACGGGACGCCGCTCGGCGGCCACTTCTTCGGCCAGTCCTCCTTCGCCGAGCGGGCGTTGGTCGACGAGCGCAGCCTCGTCAAGGTCGACCCGAACGTCCAGCTGGAGTCCATCGCCCCGCTGGGCTGCGGGGTGCAGACAGGGGTCGGCGCCGTCTGGAACGTACTGAAGCCCGCGGCGGGGAGCAGCCTCGTCGTCCTCGGCGCCGGAGCCGTCGGCCTGTCCGCGGTGATGGCGGCGGCCCTGACCCCCGCGACCACGGTCATCGCCGTCGACAAGGTCGCCGAACGGCTCGAACTGGCACGGGAGTTGGGCGCCACGCACACCGTGAACGCGGGCGAGGCCGATGTCGCCGAGGCGGTGCTCGCCCTCACCGACGGCCGCGGCGCCGACGGAGTCGTGGAGACCACCGGCAGCGTCGCCGTGCTGCGCAAGGGCGCCGACGCACTCGCCCCGCGCGGCACCCTGGTCGTCGTCGGCGCGCCGCCCTTCGGCACCGAAGTCGCCCTGGACGTCAACGCGTTGCTGCCGGGCAAGAAGGTCGTGGGCCTCACCCTCGGCGACAGCGAGACCCAGACCTCCATTCCCGCCCTGGTCCGCCTCGTCCAGGACGGACGGCTCCCGCTGCACCGACTGATCAGCCACTATCCGTTCGAGGACATCGAGCAGGCGGTGCGGGACATGAGCGCGGGCAAGACGATCAAGCCCGTGCTCACATTCTGAGACGCCCTTACTCGCGTTCTGAGACGGCCGATCCGTCCCGCGACCGGTCTCCCCAGGTCCGTCGGCCGATCCGTCAGTCGACCAGCAGCACCAGCTTCCCCGTGGTCCGGCCGGTGTCGCCCAGCGCGTGCGCCTTGGCGGCATCGGCCAGCGGGAAGGTCTCGGCGATCGTGGCGCGCAGCTTCCCCGCCTCGACGAGGTCCGCGATCGCCGTCATGCCGGTGTGGTCGGCGTCGACGAGCATCCGCACCGCCCGTACGCCGAGCCGCTCGGCCTCCTCCGGGAATTCGTCCGACCCGACCGGCAGGATCGAGACCACCACTCCGCCCGGCCGGAGCACGCGCAGCGAGCGGACCGTGGTCTCGCCCCCGATCGTGTCCAGCACGACGTCGACGTCCTTCACGGCCTCGGTGAAGTCGACGTTCTGATAGTCGATCGCCTCGTCCACGCCGATCCCGCGCAGGAAATCGTGCTTGCCCGCGCTCGCCGTACCGATCACATACGCGCCGAGCGCCTTGGCGATCTGCACGGCCACATGTCCGACCCCGCCGGCCGCCGCGTGGATCAGTACGCGCTGCCCCGCCTGGAGGTTCGCCTGCTCGGTCAGGGCCTGCCACGCGGTCAGGGAGACCAGCGGGAGCGCGCCCGCCTGCGTGTGGTCGATTCCGGCCGGCTTCAGCGCGAAGAAGCGGGCCGGGGCGGTCACGTACTCGGCGTGCGAGCCGTGGCCGAACGGATAGCGCAGCATGCCGAAGACCTCGTCGCCGGGCTGGAAGAGGGCGACACCGATCCCGGTCGCCTCGACCACACCGGAGACGTCCCAGCCGAGGACGAAGGGCGGCTCACCGAGGAATCCGCCGGTGGCGCGGTGCTTCCAGTCGGTCGGGTTGACCCCGGCGGCCCGTACCCGGACCAGTACCTCGTTCGGCCGTGGCGCGGGGCGCTCCACCTGCACTTCCTTCAAGACCTCGGGACCGCCGAGGACGTCCTGGCTGATGGCTCGCATCGTGTTCACAGTGCTCATGGTGAACCAGCCTGCCGGGGCCCGCCCCGCAGGAAAATGGCATGATTGCCAACCTTCGATAGAATCGTGCCATGCGGCATGTGGAACGGATCGTGGTCCTGGCGCTGGACGGCGTCTACCCCTTCGAGCTGGGCATCCCCAGCCGGATCTTCGGCGCGGCGGACGGCCGGTACGAGGTGGTGACCTGCACCGTCGACGGACGGCCGGTCCGCACCAACGCGGATTTCTCGGTCACCGTCGACCACGGTCCCGAGGCGCTGCGCACCGCGGACACGGTGGTGATCGCGGCGATCGCTCCGGCGAGGCTCGTCGAGGAGCCCTCCGACGAGCTCACCGCCGCGCTCGGGCAGATCCGGCCCGGCGCCCGCCTCGTCTCCATCTGCACGGGTGCGTTCGTCCTGGCGGCGGCGGGTCTGCTGGACGGGCATCGGGCGACCACGCACTGGCAGGTGGCCGACGAGTTCCGGCGCCGGTTCCCGCGTGTGTCGCTGGACCCGGACGTGCTGTTCGTCGACGACGACTCGGTCCTCACCTCGGCGGGCGCCGCGTCCGGTATCGACGTCTGCCTGCACATCGTGCGCAAGGACCACGGCAGCGCGCTGGCCAACAAGGTGGCCCGGCGCTGTGTCGTCCCGCCGCTGCGGGAGGGCGGCCAGGCCCAGTACATCGAGCAGCCCGTCCCGGAACCCTCGGCGACGAGTACGGCAGCCACCCGCGCCTGGGCCCTGGCGCACCTCGACGACCCGCTGACACTCACCGATCTCGCCGGCCACGCCCGGATGAGCCTGCGCACCTTCGCCCGCCGGTTCAACGACGAGGTGGGCATGAGCCCCGGCCGCTGGCTCATCCAGCAGCGGGTCTCCCGGGCCCGCCATCTGCTGGAGTCCAGCGACCTGTCGGTGGACCAGATCGCGGGCGAGGTCGGCTTCGCGACCGGCACCTCGCTGCGCCAGCATCTGCACGCGGCGATCGGCGTCACGCCGCAGGCCTACCGGCGTACGTTCCAGGCGACCCGCTGACCACCGAACGATCCCGGCCACTCGTGCGTCGTAGGAGGGCACACGTGAGTCGGAGGAACAGGGGTGGGGATGCGCAAGCGGATCGTGGCGACGGTGGTGCTGGTCGGTCTGACGGCGGTGGGCTGTGACGAGGGGATCCGGGAGGACCTCGTGGTCACCGGTACGCCCCCGGCCACGCCGTACGCCGGGCGGCTGGACCTGCCGTTCAAGGAGAGCGCCGACGGCAGCCCGCGCGAGGCCGAGGCGAGTTCGGGCTCGGCCGGGCGGGCCCTGGAATGCGACCACGGGATCTTCGAGGGCAGTGGGGGCGATGGGTGGGGCAAGGGTGACGGCGGCTCGACGCCGGAGGAGGGACTGAACACGTACTTCGACATGTACAAGCCCGAAGTGCCGGACCACGGCTACCGGGTGGAGCGCAAGGAGAAGGATCGCGTCCTGTTCTCGTACGACGTCAAGGGCAGGACCAAGGTCGCCGTCGTCGTCGCCAAGGACCAGCCGAACCGCCCCGGCTGGGGCCCGGAGACCAGCGCCTCCTGCGACCCGGCCGAATTCCCGGCGAGCTTCACCGACTCGAAGGGCTACGAGATCTGGCTCGACCGCGACGGCAACCGCGTGCCCACCTCCGTCGTGAGCAGCTCCGTGGGTCCGGAGCACTGCGACTGGGAGAGCACGCACTTCCTCGGCCTGGGACAGGGCGAGAAGGGCAGGCAGTACGTGCGTGACCCGCACGGGGTGCTCGGGACCGAGTCGCTCACCGCCCCGTACGACGGAGACGTCCGTATGCCCGCGGACGCCCATGACACCGGCTACCACTTCCACGACTGGGAACTGTGGCTGTCGGCCGACAAGGCGACGGCCTACGTCCGCACCTCCGACGGGGTGGAGGCATGGCCCGCCACGAAGGACGGAGTGGGCTGTATGTGAGGCGTCAGCGGCTCATGTGCAGGGCGACGAGCAGCTGCCAGACCTGATCGGCGATCTCCTGCGGGGTGCCCTCCAGCACCCCGTGCAGCCAGTCGGCGAGGACCCCCGCGAAGGTGGCGGCCACCGCGGAGGCCACGAGCGGGGCGTCCGGGGCGCCCACCAGGGTGCGCTCGGCCAGGCTGCGGGCGCGCAGATCCCGGTGCAGCACGAGACCGAGCGGGCCGCCGCCGCCCGGGCTCAGGAGCGCGCGGTAGAGGGCGGCGCGCGGCGCCAGCTCGGCGAAGAACGTGCGGAGCGCGGGCGGCGCGGACACCGGGTCGGGCCGTCCGCGCCACGCGTGCAGTGCCTCCACGGCGTCCCGTACGACATCGGCGCAGGCGTCGACGGCCAGCGCCTCCAGGTCGGCGTAGTGCACGTAGAACGTGGCCCGGCCGACGCCGGCCCGCCGCACCAGCGCGGCGACGCCGACCTCCTCCAGCGGCCGCTCGGCACACTCCTCCAGCAGCGCCTGCCGCAGCTTCGCCCGGGTCCGGGCGGCCCGCGGGTCCTCCGGCGTCACCGCGCGACGAGGACGGCGGCCAGGGCGAGCGCGCCGGGCAGGGCCTGCGCGAAGAGGATCCGGCGGTTCGCGGTGACCGATCCGTACACACCCGCGACCACGACGCAGCACAGGAAGAAGACCTGTGCGTCGAAGCCGGTCGGATCCGCCGCGATCAGTCCCCACACCAGGCCCGCCGCCAGGAACCCGTTGTAGAGCCCCTGGTTCGCGGCCAGCGGGGCGGTCGCCCGGGCCATCTCCGCGTCGAACCCGTGCAGGCCCCGCCCCGGCTTCTTCTGCCACAGGAACATCTCCAGCACCAGGATGTACGCGTGCAGCGCGGCCACCAGGCCCACCAGCACGTTCGCGACCGTTTCCATCGTCAGCAAGCTCCGTCGTACGTCGTCATTTCATGGACAGCTGTCCACTATACCTGGACGCCTGTCCAAGAAGTCCAGGGGCGCGTCGGGTTGTCTCGCGCGCCCCCGGGGTAGCGATGCAACCGATTTCTGTTCGCTGAGGGGGAATTGACGTGTCGGGCAGCCTCGCGCCGGGTGGGTGGAGCGGGAGTGAACGCGGGATGTGGGCCGCTTTCCGAAGGGGGGAGTGGTTCGCGGACCAGGGTGAGATCCGGGCGTCCATCGTACGGGGGCTGTTGCTGGCGCCGCCGCCGGCCGAGGCGGGGCATCTGCCGCGGCTGAGGCTGAGGGATGTGCGGATCACCGGGCGGCTGGACCTGGCCGAGGCGGTCGTCCCCGGGACCTTGCGGTTGCACAACTGCCGTTTCGAGCAGGCCCCTTGCCTCGACGGCGCGTCGCTGGGGGCACTGGAGATGCGGGACTGTGTGCTGCCCGGACTGTCGGCCGTGGGCGTCACGATCGGCTGGAAGTGCGAGATCTCCGGGTGCCGGGTGGAGGGGCCCATCGACCTTTACGGCGCCTCGATCGGCGGCACCCTGCACCTGGAGAACAGCCGTCTCACAGGGCACGGCGAGCGACGCGGCGAGCGGGCGCTGCAACTGCTGTGCGCCACCATCGGCGGGGACATCCAGGCGGGCACGGGGCTGCACGTCGACGGCTGCACGGACCTCAGGGACACCTCGGTACGCGGCAGCGTCGTCCTCAAGCGCGCCGAGCTGCTCAACCCGTCGGGCATCGCGCTCAAAGCCAACAGGCTGCACATAGGAGGGAACTTGAGCTGCGGCGGGCTCGTCGCCGAAGGCACCGTCGACCTGTGTGACGCCCGGGTGGGCGGCGGCGCCCTCTTCGAAGGCGCCTCGCTCACCACCGAACACGGGCCCGCGCTGCGCGCCCACGGCATAGACGTAGGTGCCGTGTTCAACTGCTGCGACGGGTTCACCGCGCGTGGCAGGGTCTCGCTCAGCAGCATCACCGTACGCAGCCGGGTCTGCTTCCAGGACGCCGTCATCGACGTACCGCCCGGCACCCCCGCCCTCACCTGTCGCCGCTCCACCGCGTCCGAACTCGCCCTCACCACGCGTGAGCCCGTGCGCGGCACCGTCGACCTCAGCCACACCCGCCTGACCGTCCTGCGCGGCACACCGGACAGCTGGCCGGACACGGTGCGGCTGGAAGCTGTCGTCTACGACAGCCTGCTGCCCCAACTCCCCGCCGTGCAACGGCTTCCCCTGCTCACCCGCGACCCCGAGGGCTTCACCCCGCAGCCGTACGAGCAACTCGCGGCCGCCTACCGGCTGCACGGTCACGACGGCGAAGCCCGCACGGTGCTGCTCGCCAAACAGCGGCGGCTGCGCACCACCCTGCCGTGGCCGGGGCGGGTGTGGAGCAGGCTCCAGGACGTCACCGTCGGCTACGGCTATCGGCCGATGCGCGCCATGTGGTGGCTGTACGCGATCATGCTCAGCGGGATCCTGCTGTTCACGCGGTGGCCCCCGCAAGCGGTCGATCCGGGCAAGCCGCCCCACTTCCAGGCGGCGATCTACACCCTCGACCTGGTGCTGCCGCTCGTCGACTTCGGGCAGGAGCAGGCTTTCAGCCCCCGCGGCGGCCTGCAATGGGCTGCCGTGGTCCTCGTCTGCCTGGGCTGGCTGCTCGCCACGACGGCCGCCGCGGGCGCCAACCGGATGCTCCGCAGAGCATGAGCCCAGCGATCACAGAGGTCGCAGAGGTCTCAGCGATCTCTGTGACCTCAGTGATCTCAGCGGGATGCGGCCGCAAGCCGCAGAGCGAGCGCCCGTAACGCCAGCTGCATCTCGAACTGGGCCGTCGGATCGTGGAGTTGGTCCCCGAACAGTTCGTCCAGCTGCCGCATCCGGTACCGCACCGTCTGCGGATGCACGGCGAGCCGCGCCGCCACCTCACTGGCGTTGTGGCCGCACTGCAACCAGCTCAGCAGCGTCTCCGCGAGCCGCTCCCGCTGCGGCGAGCGCATCGCGTCCAGCGGGCTCAGCCGGCGCTCGGCCATCGCGTCCACCAGGGCCTCGTCGCGGAAGAGCAGCAGCGTCGTCAGATGCTCCTGGCAGCGCACCATCTCCGTGTCCGGCAGGATGCCCCGCCGCACCAGATCGAGCGCCTCGGCCGCCCATCGCAACGACCGCGCGCCTTCCTGGAGCGCGACGGCCGGCCCCATCGCCGCCCGCAACCCGTGCAGCGCCCCGGCGACGGCCCGCGCGCGTCCCGGCCCGTCCGGATCAGGCACGACCAGGACGGCCGGCTGCACATCGAACCGTGCCAGGAACTCCGGCGGCACGATCGGCGGCGCTGCCGCCCGGGGCTTGGACATGACCGGCCACGACGTCGCCGCGGGCTGCGGCCCGTGGTCGATCGCGACGACCGCCAGCGCCCGCGGCAGCGGCCAGCGCGCCGTGTGCGCCAGATCGCTGATCGCCTCGGCCGACGCGGGCGGATCCGCGGTGAGCAGATCGATCAGCCGCGTACGCCGCTGCTGCAACTCGCCCGCCGCGTGCAGCCGTGCCTCCGTATAGCCCGCGGTCGTCGCGGCCGCCATCTCGTCCAGATGCAGGAACAGCGCCTCGCCGAAGGCGGCCAGCACATTGCGGGGCAGCAACTCGGCGTCGACCAGCGCGTTGACCCGGCGCCAGGTCACCCGCGCGCCGAGGCGCAGCGCGGACTGGAAGGAGTCGAGACTGCGCCCCTCGTCCGCCTCACCGCGCCCGATGCGCTGGTACGTCTCCTTCACCGGCTCCCAGTCGGTGTCCGGCTTCGCCATCCGCTCCAGGAACCCCTGCAACGCGTGCTCCACACCACGGTGCACGACGTGCATGTACGTGTCGTCCGTCGGGCGCGCGTACTCGGGGATCTCGGTCCGGATCGCCCGTACGACCTCTTCCCTGATGTCGTCGAAGAACGGTCTGAGGTGGTCGTGCAGATCCGAGGGGAACGCCTTGAACGGGCCGCCTGCTTCGTCGTCCATGGGTCGGGCTCCGTCCTGCGCACCGGTCAGGGGCTCGGAGACGATACTCGCAAGTAACCAGCCGTGGCTCATCAACGGCGGACAGAGATCGGGGTGTTGATTGTCACTTCGTGACAACGCGGGCGGCCCCGTTGCGGCCTCGGGCCACCACCCGCCGATGCCGGCCACGGCGGCGCAGCGCGACCAGCGTGACGAGGGCTCCCGTCAGCACGCAGCAGGCCGCGAGGCGCAGCCCCAGGTCGTACCCGGCGAGGAACGCGCCGCGCGGATCCGATCCGGTCCGCAGCTCGGAACGCTCGCGCCGGGTGAGGACCACGCCGACCAGCACCACACCGAACACGCCGGAGACCTCGCGAGCCGCGCTCACCAGACCGGTGGCCATTCCCGTGCGCGCGTCCGGCACCCCGGCGAGGCAGCGCACGGTCAAGGGAGTGGTCAGCGCGGAGCCCGTGCCGATCAGCAGCAGCCCGGGCTGCAGATCCCAGTACCCGGCGTGCGCCCCGGTCCCCGACACGTACACCAGGCCGAGCGCCACCAGGGCGAGCCCCACGGCGATCGACACCTGTGCGCCGAGGCGCCGCGCCGCCGGCTCGGCCAGGGGCGTGCACAGCAGCAGCGCCCCGGCCAGCGGGAGGAAGGCGAGGCCCGCCCGGGTCGGTGAGAAGCCCAGGATCCGCTGGAGGTAGAGGGCGGTGAAGAAGAACACGCCGTTGACGCCGATGCCCCACAGCATCTGCGCGAGCACCCCGCCGGTGAGGAACCGGTCGCGCAGCAGCCGCAGTTCGACGAGGGGGCGGGCGGTGCGTGTCTGTACGACGAGGAACAGGCAGGCGGCGACCGCCGACACGCCGAAACACCACGGCACGGGACCGCTGCCGAAGCCGTGCTCGCCGCCGCGTACGAGACCGTACGTGAGGAGGTACAGCGACACGACCGACAGCAGCACACCGGGCAGGTCGAGGCCACCGCGCGCGGGCTCGCCCGATCCGGCGGGGACGGCGGACACCAGTGCCAGGGCGAGCAGACCGAACGGGATGTTCAGCGCGAACACCCAGCCCCAGGACCACTGTTGGGTGACGAACCCGCCCACCACGGGCCCGAGTGCCAGTGCCAGGGCCAGGGCTGCCGTCCACAGTCCGACAGCCGTCGCACGCCGTCGTGCCGGCAGATCGGCGGCCACCACGGCCAGCGACGCGGGGATGACCAGGGCCGCCCCGACGCCCTGCACGGTACGGGCCGCGATGAGGGTGCCCCCACTGTCCGCCAGGGCCGCCGCCCCCGAGGCCGCCGTGAAGACCGCGATCCCGGCCGCCAGCACGACCCGGCGTCCGAACAGGTCGGTCAGCCGCCCGCCGGGCAGCAGCAGCGCGCCGAAACTGAGCACATAGCCGGCGGCCACCCACTCCAAGTCGGTCACGGTCAGGCCCAGTTCGCGCTGCACGGTGGGGAGGGCGACATTGATCACCGTGTTGTCGAGCGTGGTGATGAAACCGGTCAGCGCGAGCAGCGTCAGCAGTGCGCACAGCCGTCCACGTCCCACCGTCGCGACTCCTTCCGTGCACCCCTCGGCACGCCTTACCGCGTGGCATGGATTGTGGGCGGCGCGACGTCGCCGTGGCTCTGTCCGCGGGGCCGAATCGGGACCGCGGCTTTATCAGCGGACTGACAGAAACCTGCTGACGAACTGTTAGTACGTCGTCTAACCCGACCGGCATCCGGCGGCGGACGCTGGTGCACCACCCCACCGGTTGCCCGCACTTCAGGGACAACAGCACCGCTCTCCCCACGAGTTGGAGCCGACATGACCTCCGCTGCCCGGCCGGATGCCGATGCGTTACTGACGGACCACCTGCGGCACTGGGCCGGCCGTCGGCCGCAGCAACGCGCCTTCAGCCACGTCCACTTCCCCGACCCGGCATCCGAGGGACTGCACCGCACCCTCGGCTGGCGTGCCCTGGACGCCCGCGCCCGCGCCGTCGCCGACCGGCTCGTGATCCTCGCCGCGCCCGGCGACAGAGCCGCCCTGGTCATGCCGCAGGGGCTCGACTACACGGCGGCCTTCCTCGGCTGCCTCTACGCCCGCGTGATCGCCGTACCCCTCTTCAGTCCCCGACTCCCAGGTCACGAAGGCAGATTGGCGGCCGTCCTGGCCGACTGCGAACCCGCATGTCTGCTCTCCGACTCGACCACGGCCACCTCCGTGGAGGCCTTCGTCCTGGACCACGCCCTGCCCGTGGTGCCCGTCGTTCCCGTCGACCGGCTCCCCCTCCAGCGCTTCGCGTTCGACGAGGCCGAATCCGCACCGGCCCCCGACGACATCGCGTATCTCCAGTACACCTCGGGCTCCACACGCGAACCCGCCGGCGTGATGATCAGCCATGCCAACGTCGTGGCCAACGCCCGCCAGGCCATCGACGCCTTCGTCGTGGACCCCGGGGCCACCACGACGGTCGGCTGGCTGCCGCTCTTCCACGACATGGGACTGGTCCTCAGCATCGCCGCGCCCGTCGTCGGTGGCTTCCCGTCCGTCCTGATGGACCCGGTGGCCTTCCTGGAGAACCCCGCACGCTGGCTGCGTCTGCTGGGGTCGTACGACGGGACGATCAGCGCCGCGCCGAACTTCGCGTACGACTACTGCGTGGCCCGCACCGACCCCGCCGTGCTCGACGAACTGCGCCTGGACCGCGTACGCGTCCTGATCAACGGCAGCGAGCCGGTGCGGCCGGGCACGATCGACCGCTTCCACACCGCGTTCGCGCCGGCCGGCCTCGATCCGGCGACACACGCTCCCGCGTACGGGCTCGCCGAGGCCACGGTCTTCGTGGCGGCGGACGCGGACGCGGCGGCGCCCACGACCGTGGCGTGCGACGCGGGCGCGCTGGCGGAAGGACGCGTCGAGGTCCTGCCGGATTCCGAGGACGCGGCCCTGCTCGTGTCGTGCGGCGCGCCCGCCGGACAGGAAGTGGAGATCGTCGACGCGGACGGTGACGTGCTGCCGGAGGACCGCGTGGGCGAGATCCGGTTGCGCGGGCCGAACATCGGCCGCGGCTACTGGAAACGCGCGGACCGGGCCTTCTGCGACCCGGAGGGACGGCTGCGCACCGGCGATCTGGGCGCCCTGCACGACGGGCGGCTGCTGGTCACCGGGCGTCTGAAGGACGTGATCATCGTCGACGGGCGCAACCACTACCCCCAGGACATCGAGGAGACCGTGCAGAGTGCCGTGGACCTCGTCCGCCGGGACCGGCTCGCCGCGTTCGGTGTGCCCCGCGCCGACGGCACCGGCGAGGAACTCGTCGTGGTGGCGGAGCACCGCCGGGACGCCGAGCCCACGGCGGACGACGCCGCCGACGCGGAACGCACCGTACGCGCCGCCGTCTCGGCACGTCACGGGCTCAGGCTCGGCGCGCTGCTGCTCGTCCCACCGGGCACCGTGCCGCGCACGAGCAGCGGCAAGGTGGCCCGGACGGCGGCCCGGGCGTGCCACCTCGACGGAGGGTTCGGTCCCCGATGAGACCCTCGCGCACGGACATTCGCGGCGTGATCGTCGGGCGGCTGCGCGCCTGGTACGCCCTGGACCCCGGCCAGATCGGCGACGACCGGCCGCTGGCGGAGCTCGGGCTCACCTCGCGCGACGCGGTGGCCCTGACCTCGCTGCTCGGCGAACTGGTCGGGCGGCGGCTGCCGGACACGCTGCTGTGGGACACGGGCACGATCGACGCGCTGGTGGAGCGGCTGACGGAGGAGCAGCGGCCGGGCGTCGTGCCGCCACCACAGCCGAAACCGGTCCAGACAGCCATCGCGGTGATCGGCCTCGGCTGCCGCTTCCCCGGCGGCGCCGACTCGCCCGACGCGTACTGGCGCCTGCTCACCGAGGCCCGGGACGCGGTCGGCACGGTCCCCACCGGCCGATGGGAGCCGTTCCCGCAGGCCGACGTCACCCGGCACGGCGCCTTCCTCGACGACATAGCGGGCTTCGACGCGGAGTTCTTCGGCATCGGCGCGCACGAGGCCAAGGCGATGGACCCCCAGCACCGCATGCTCCTCGAAGTGACCAGGGAAGCCCTCGATCACGCGGCGCTGCCCGTGAAGGAGCTCGCGGGCAGCCGCACCGGCGTCTTCGTCGGCATCAGTGGCAACGAGTACGCGCATCTCACGGCCGCCGCCCCCGACGCCTGGACGGCGACGGGCGCCGCGCTCAGCATCGCGGCGGGTCGCCTCTCCTACGCCCTCGACCTGCGCGGCCCGAGCCTGGCCATCGACACCGCCTGCTCGTCGTCACTGGTCGCGGTGCATCACGCCGTACGCAGCCTGCTGACGGGGGAGAGCGACACCGCGCTCGCCGCCGGGGTGAACCTGCTGCTGACGCCCGCCGTCACGCTCGGCTTACAGCGGGCGGGCGCGCTCGCGCCGGACGGTCGCTGCAAGGCGTTCGACGCGACGGCCGACGGGATCGTACGCGGCGAGGGCTGCGGCGTCGTCGTACTCAAGCGGCTCACGGACGCCGAACGCGACGGCGACCGAGTCCTGGCGGTCGTCCGGGCGACGGCCGTCAACTCCGACGGGCGGTCCAACGGTCTGACGGCCCCCAACGCCGAGGCCCAGCGCGCCCTGCTCGCCGAGGCGCACACCGGCCCCACGACCGTGGACTACGTCGAAGCCCACGGCACCGGAACAGCCCTCGGCGACCCGATCGAGGCGGGTGCCCTCGGCGCGGTGCTCGGCTCCGGGCGCGATCTGGACCAGCCCCTGCTCATCGGCTCGGCCAAGACCAACCTCGGACACCTGGAGGCAGCCGCCGGAATCGCCGGGCTGATCAAGACCGTACTGGCCCTCCAGCACGGCGAGATCCCGCCCCAGCTGCACTTCACCCGCCCCGGCCCGCACGCCGACCTCGACGGACTCGGCCTGCGCGTCGTCACCGCGGCCGAACCCTGGCCGCGCTACTCGGGAACGGCCACCGCGGGCGTGTCGGCCTTCGGATTCGGCGGCACGAACGCCCATGTCGTCCTCGCCGAACACCGCAGGAGCCCGCGTCCTTGGGCGCCGCACGAACAGCCCGCGCTGCTGCTGCTCGACGGGCCGACCGCGGAACGGGTTCGTTCGTACGCCGGCGAGCTCGCCGACTGGCTCCCCGGCGCCGCACGCGTACCCGAAGCCGATCTGGCCCGCACCCTCGCGGGCCGGACGGGCCGTGGACGCCACCGCGCGGCCGTCGTGACGCGAGACAGGTCCGAGACGGCGGACGCTCTGCGGAGCCTGGCCGCCGGCACGCCGTCCCCGCACCTGGTCACGGGCGAGGGGACACCGGGCGGCCCGGGACCCGTGTGGGTGTTCTCCGGCTACGGCTCCCAGTGGCCCGGCATGGGGCGGCGACTCCTGGTCGCGGAACCGGTGTTCGCCGCCGCCGTCGAGCGTCTGGAGCCACTGCTGCGCTGGCACGCGGGTGTCTCCCTGGCCGCGAGCCTGCGACCGGACGCCGACCTGACCTCGCCCGCCGTCGTCATGCCCGTCCTGTACGGCGTCCAGCTCGCCCTCGCCGAACTGTGGCGGTCCTACGGTCTCGAACCCGCCGCCGTGATCGGCCACTCGCTGGGGGAGATCGCCGCGGCCGTCGTCTCGGGGGCGCTCGATCCGGTGACCGGCGCGCGAATCGTCGCCGCACGCTCCCGGCTTCTGGCTGGGCTGACGGGCGGCGCCATGGCCGTCGTCGACCGGCCCGAGTGCGACATCCGGACGCTGGCCGGGGACCTGCCCACCCTCCAAGTCGCCGTGCACGCCTCGCCGGTGCAGAGCGTGGTGACGGGCTCCGCCGACGACGTGGCGGGCCTGGTGGCCAGGGTGACGGCGGAGGGCGGGTTCGCCCGGTCCTTGGGGGTGTCCGGCGCCGGGCACTCACCCGAAGTCGAGCCGCTGCTGGGGGAGTTCGCGCGGGAGCTGGGTGAGGTGCCCTCGACCCGCCCCGGCTGCCGTCGCTACTCCACCGTGCTCGACGACCCCCGGGACAGCGCCCCGTACGACACCGCGTACTGGGTGGCGAACCTGCGACGACCGGTGCGATTCGCCCAGGCCGTGCGCGCGGCAGCGGAGGACGGCCACCGCGTCTTCGTCGAAGTCGCCCCGCACGCCACACAGTCGCACCCGCTGACCGACACCCTGCCCGAGGGCTCGCTCGTCGTCCCCACCCTGCGCAAGAACACCGACGACGCGCTGACCTTCCGCACCTCACTCGCCACGCTCCTCGTCAACGGCGTACAGATGGGCGGCTTCCGCGAGCGGCTCGGCGGCCGCATCGTGGACGTACCGTCACCGCGCTGGCGCCATCGCCGCTTCTGGTTCGGCGAGGAAGGTGAGAAGGGCGAGAAGGGGGGAGCGGGCGCTGTTCCGGCTCCAGCAGTCCCGGCGGCGCACGAGGCGGATCCCATCGAGCGGCTTCGCCGGTGCGTGGCGGGAGTCATGGGCTATGGCCCCGACCGGATCGACCCCGACGTGCCGCTGACGGACCTCGGCCTCGACTCGCTCACGGCCGTGCGGATACGGGGCGCTGTGGAGCGGGAGTTCGGGGTCGCCGTCGAGCCGGGGGTGCTGCTCAGGCACGGGACGCTGCGAGAGGTGGCCGGGTTGCTGGGCGTCTCCGTGCGGGGCACGGCGGACCCGGAGACGGAGCAACCGCCCGGCCTGCGCGGCCCGGAACCGGAGAAGCCGCGCGGCCTGCCCGACCCGGAACCCGAGGAGCGCAACGAGACGCTCCTCCGCGTGTTCCCCTCCACCGGCTCGGGCACCCCGCTCTTCCTGGCCCACGCTGCCGGCGGCTCCTCCGCCGTGTACGCACGTCTGGCCGAACGGCTGTGCGGGCAAAGGCCGTTGTGCGGATTCGACCGGCAGGACCACCCCGACGACGTACCGGGACGCGCGGCCGAGTTCGCCCGCCGCATCCGGGAAGCGCGTCCCAACGGGCCCTGGATCGTTGGGGGTTGGTCGTACGGAGGTGTCCTCGCGCAGCAGACCGCGCGGCTGCTGAGCCCGCACGGAACCGTCTCCGCGCTCGTCCTGATCGACGCGGTGCTGCCCCTGCCCGCACCGCCCGGGCTGTCCTCGGCGGACACGGCACGGCGCCGCTTCGAGGACTTCGCCGCATACGTGGCACGCACCTACGGCACCCGGCTCGACCTGCCCTACGACGAACTCGCCGCCCTGGACGACACCGCGCAGATCGACCTCGTGATCAAAGTGCTCGGCGAGTCGGTCGCGCTGCCGCCCTCCGTGCTGGAGCACCAACGGACGTCGTACCTCGATCTGCGCGGCGGAGAACGCCACCGGCCCGGGCGCTACGAGGGGCGGACGCTGCTGTACCGGGCGAGCGAGTCCGCCCCGCACACGGTCCGCGACCCTCGCTACGAGCGCGACGACACGACGCTCGGCTGGGACGCGTACTGCACCGACCTCACCGTCGTGCCGCTGCCGGGGCACCATCTGTCCCTGCTCGACCCGCCGGTCGTCGACACGCTCGCCCGGCTGCTGACGCGCGACCTGGGCGACTAGCGACTCCTGACCCGCAGGCTCAAGAGCTCAAGACGAGGAGCAGGCCCGTGCCCCTACCCCGCCCCACCCGGAGAAGCGTCCTCCTGGCGGCCACAACTTCCCTTGCTTCGGCGGCAGTTGGTGCCACCCCGGCCGCGAGTGACGGCGCCCGCATCACCGCGGCGAAGTGGCTCGACGCCCGCACCGTCGACCTCACCGTCGCCTCGCCCGCGGTGGGCGCGTCCCTGCCCGTACGCGTCGTCACGCCGGCCGACTACGCCGCGTACCCCGACCGCACCTGGCCGGTCCTCCACCTCCTCCAGGGCGCGCACGACGACTACACGTCCTGGACCCGGGAGACGGACGTCAGCGACTTCCTCGCGGGGCAGGGCGTGCTCGTGGTGATGCCGGCGTCAGGGCCCACCGGCATCCCGACCGACTGGTGGAACTACGGGCTGTCCGGCGCCCCGGACTACGAGAAGTTCCAGGTGGACGAGGTCATGGAGCTGCTCCGGCAGAACTTCCGGGCGAGTGACCGGCGCGCCGTGGCCGGGGTGTCCACCGGCGGGTACGGGGCGCTGGCGTTCGCCGCGCGGCGCCCCGGCGTGTTCGGTGCGGCGGCCTCGTACAGCGGAATCCTGGACACGACCGCGCCGGGCATGCCGACCGTGGTCGGCGCGATCGTGGCGCGGGAGTCGCTGCTGCCGCTGACCCTGTGGGGGAGCGTGCTGTTCAGCAGGGACAACTGGAACCGGCACAACCCCTACGCGCGGGCGGACGCTCTCGCGGGCACCGGGCTGTACATCTCGCAGGGCAGCGGTCTGCCGAGCGGCGACTTCGGGAACCTCGAAGGGGCCGTCCTGGAGGGAACTCTGTGGAGCCAGGCACACCGGTTCACCCGGCGGTTGGAAGCGCTGGGCGTCCCGGCGCAGGTGCACTTCTACAGCGGTGGATCGCACGCCTGGCCCTACTGGCAGCAGGAGTTCAAGGCCTCGTGGCCGACGCTCGCCGCGGGCCTCGGCCTCAGCTGACCCCGTCGGCCCCACGAAGGAGGAACGACATGGATGCCCTGGCCGAGGCCGTCGTGGCGGGAGCCACCGCCGCCGAACTGGAGCACCTCCCCTTACCCGCCGACTTCACGGCCGCCCATCTGAGGTCCGAGGACGTCGGCGGTTTCACCGGCGTCGCCGACAAGGACGTACGCAAGACGATCCACATCGGATCCGTGCCGCTGCCCGAACTCGCCCCGAACGAGGTCCTGGTGGCCGTCATGGCGAGCGGCATCAACTACAACACGGTGTGGTCGGCGATGTTCGAACCCATCCCGACCTTCACCTTCCTGCGTCAGTTCGGCCGCCAGGACCGCTGGGCGGCCCGGCACGACCAGCCGTTCCACGTCATCGGCTCGGACGCGGCGGGCGTCGTCGTCCGCACCGGGGCCGGGGTGCGCCGGTGGCGGATCGGCGACCACGTCGTCGTCAGCCCCACCTACGTCGACGAGGAGGAACCGGCCACACACGCCGACGGCATGCTGGGGGCCGGCCAGCTGGCCTGGGGCTTCGAGACCAACTACGGCGGCCTGGCCCACTACTGCGTCGCGCGAGCCAGCCAACTCATCCCGAAGCCGGGCCACTTGAGCTGGGAGGAGGCCGCCGCGAACCCGCTGTGCGCGGGCACGGCGTACCGCATGCTCGTCAGTGAGCGCGGCGCCCGCATGACCCAGGGCGACGTCGTCCTGATCTGGGGAGCCGCGGGCGGCCTCGGCGCGTACGCGGTGCAACTCGTGCGGGGCGGCGGGGGGATCGCGGTGGGCGTCGTCAGCAGCGAGGCGAAGGCCGCGTACGCCCGCAGCCTCGGCTGCCACGCGGTGATCAACCGGGAGGAGATCGGCCTCACGGGAAGCGAGCCGGCCGATCCCGTCACCGTCGGCAAGCGGCTCGGCCGGCGTGTCCGGGCCGCGACCGGCGAGGACCCGCACATCGTCTTCGAGCACGTCGGCCGCGCCACCTTCGGCGTCTCCGTCTTCGTTGTCCGCCGCGGCGGAACCGTCGTCACCTGCGGCTCCAGCACGGGCTACCAGCACGAGTTCGACAACCGCTACCTCTGGATGCGCCTCAAACGCGTCATCGGCAGCCACGGCGCCAACCTGCAGGAACAGTCGGCCGTGCACCGCCTCCTCGACCTCGGCCACATCGCCCCGGCCCTCACGGTGACCCATCCACTGGCCGACACGGCGGAGGCCGCGCGGCTCGTCCAGGACAACGCCCACATGGGAAAGGTCGGTGTCCTGTCCCTGGCACCCGGCCCCGGGCTCGGCATCACGGACGCCGAGCGCCGGGGGAGGCTCCTGGCAACCACGCCGCAGGGAGCCCGGCCGGGGCCGCGGTGGTGACTTACGGTGTCAGCCCCCTGTGGCGTGTGAGCTCCGCCGAGCCCGTTCGCGGGGCCGGGCGGTCATCTGCAGGGTGCTGGGCCGTACCGTGGCGCGGGCCACGGGGCGGATGCTCTGGCCGGGCGCGAGTTCGAGGCACCAGTCCCGGGTGAGGGTGGCGATCGCCGTGGTGAGTTCGGCCTGGGCGAAACGATCGCTGATGCATTTGTGCTTCCCGGCACCGAAGGGCAGAAACGATCCTTCTCAGAGCGGGGCCTGGTCGTCGTTCAGCCACCGGTCGGGATCGAAGGCCAGCGGATCGGGGAAGAGTTCGGGATCGCGGTGCAGGGCGTGCTGGCAGTACGCCAGCTCGGTCCCGGCCGGGATCTCCCACGCACCGATACGGGTCGTCCGCAGGGTGCGGCGGGTGACGAGCCAGCCTGTGTGGTGCAGACGGAGGGCCTCGGTGATGACGCGGCCCAGATAGGGCAAATGGGGCAAGTCGTCGAAGGTGACCGGCCGGTCGGCGACGACCTCGTCGAGTTCGGCCTGGACCCGCTCGTCGATGCCGGGGTTGCGGGCGAGCTCGTACAGCACCCAGGACAGTACGGACGCGGTCGTCTCCGTGCCGACCACCGCGAGAGTGAGGATCACCGAGCAGATCTGGTGCCCCGTCAGCGGCTTGCCGCTCCCCTCGTCCTCGGCCTGGAGCAGCATGGAGAGCATGTCGCCGCTGTCGCGACCGGAGGCCCGGAGCTGATCGACCGCGTCGCCGATGGTGGCGCGCACGGCGTCGCGGGCGGCGGTGAAGCGCCGGTTGGCGGGCAGCGGCAGGCGTTCCGCCCAGTCCGGCAGCATGATTCGGGTGCCGACGCCGTTCATGACGACCGACAGGTCCCGGCGCAGCTGGTGGAAGGCCTGTTCGTCGATGCTGCCCGAGAAGGCGGTCGCGGCGAGCATGTCCAGGCTGGGCTTGACCATGACCTCGCGTACGTCGAGGAGTTGGCCCGGCCGCCAGGAGGCCATGGTCGCGGTGACCTGGTCGCGCATGAGGTCCACATACCGGGTGATCTCGGTGTGCCGGAAGGCGGTTGCAGCTGGCGGCGTTTTTGTACGTGTTCGGCGCCCCGGCGGCGGTGACCACGCTGTCGCCGAGCAGCTGGCCCATCTTCTCGAAGAAGCGGCCCTTGTCGAGGGTGGGGGCGAGGCGGCGTTCAGTCAGTCCCTTCACGATGTTGGCGCCGAGATCACTTCCCTGTTCGGGGCTCGCCGTAATCCCCTTCGGCGCGTGCTGTTGGCCACGTGGAGTTCTGGCCGGTTGGACCGGGGAGTGATCGTGACGTCCCCGCGGTGGGATCACAGCTCCGTGTCAGCGATTGCGGTGATAGCGCACGGAATTGTCGAGATGAGCACTCCTGTCGGAGCGTGATCGATTACTCGCCGTTATGCGGAGGGGAGTTGATCCTTTCGATCTCAAACCCGATAAGCTCCCCTGCGGCGCTGCGAGTTGACGCGAACACACTCGGTCGCCCTTGCGCCGCGTGCTCGACACGTTCGGCGCCTGCATACCCCCCGTTCGATCGTGTTGCTTTCGAAGGATGCAGATGGAACTTGCCACTTCGCCCCCGGCGGCGCGGGCACCGGTCGGTTGGTACAGCTGGTGGCTGATGCCGGTCGCCTTAGGAGCAGGAACGGTCGTCACCGCGGTCGCGGGACCCGACCAGATCCAGATACCCGCGACCTTCGTCGGCGCCGCGGCCACCGCGGCCAGCGCCGTCTGCGTACGACTTCTCCTCCGCGCCCAGCACCAACTGCGCCGCAACAGCGGCGACTTCCGCGCCCAGCAGGCCGAGCACTCGCAGCAGTGGCAGCAGCATGTGGCCGGGCTGGAACGGAAGTTCGCGGCCGAGCGCTCCGCGCTGGAGGGCCAGCTGTCCGAGCAGGCCCAGCTCTTCGAGGCGCGGCTAGCCGAGCAGGTCGACGCCTACGAGACGCGGCTCACCGAGGAGGCCAAGGCCTACGAGACCCGGCTCACCGGAGAGGCGCAGGGCTACGAGTCCCGGCTCACCGGAGAGGCGCAGGTCTGGCAGGAGCAACTCGCCCTGCAACAGGACGCGATCGCCCGGCTCGGTGACACCCGTCTGCCCGACGCGCTCAAGCGGCTGCGGGCCGGTGAAGCCATCGACGACATCCTGATGTCCGTCGCCGAGGAGAGCGACGCGAGCCCCGAGCTCCGTGCCGAACTGCGCAAGGTCCTCAGGACCGCGCTGATCGGCGTGGAGGAGGAGTTCGACCGCTCCACGTCGGCCGAGCAGGCCGTGATCAGCATCGGCAACCGTATCCACGTGCTGACGAGCAAGCTGCGCGGCCGTCTGCACGAGATGCAGGGCGAGCACGGCCGGCTGCCCGCGGTGGCCCAGGGCCTGATGGAACTGGACCAGGAGATCGGCCCCGCCGACTGTCTCGCCGCCAGTATCGGCGTGCTCGGCGGTTCGGACCGGCCCGGACGCCAGTGGCAGGAACCGCAGCGGCTGCTCAGCGTGGTCCGGGGCGGCATCGGGCGGATCAAGGACTTCGACCGCGTCCAGGTCCGCCATCTCCCCGAACTCGGCGTCGACGGCGGTCTGGTGGACCACCTCACGCTGATCTTCGCCCACCTTCTGGACAACGCGGTGCGCTACTCGCCGCCCACCGAACCCGTGGTCGTCTCCGGCAAGGAGGTCCCCAACGGCGTCGGTATCGAGATCCAGGACGCGGGCAAGGGCCTCAACGAGGAGAAGAAGCGCGAGGCCGAGCAGTCACTGGACGGCGTCGCGGCCGGCCCCGGGCTCGGCGGCCTCTCGGAGGACGCCAACCTCGGGCTTCGCGTGGTCGGCGCCCTGGCGCGCCGGTACGGCATCCGGGTCACCTTCTCGGACTCGCCCTGGCTCGGCACCTCGGTGGTCGTCGTGGTTCCCCACAAGTACTTCAGCCCGTTGGCCGCCCCCGTCGCGGAACCGGTGGCCCCGGCCGCCGCGGTCGAGACCGCGTCCGCCCGCGAGTCGGTGGAGGCCCCGCCCGCGGCCGGCGCCGGCGACGTGGACACCACGCCCGGCGGTCTGCCGCGTCGCAGGAGCAGGCGTACCGACGCGCCGGCCACACCGGTGAGGTCCGTCGAGCGGACCGAGGAGCCCGTGGCCGCCGTGCCGCCGGACACCTCGTTCGCCGGTCTCGCGGCCTTCGCCACCGCCGGACGCGAGAGCGCCCCGCCGCGTGAGCCGGCCGCGGACGCCGTACGCGAGACGACCGCCGGACGCGAGTCCAACGAGCACCGCACTGAAGAGAGCGACTAGTCCACATGACGCAACAGGGAACCGACGTGAGCTGGGCGCTCCGCGATCTGACGGAGAGCATCCAGGAGATCCGCTTCGCCCTCGTGGCCTCCAGCGACGGCAAGGCCATCACCTCCTACGGCGCCGACGACCCCGACGACGTGGACCGCTTCGCCGCCGTGGTCGCGGGCCTGCAGGCGCTGGCCCAGCCCGTCGCCGCGCAGTTCCCGCAGTACGCGGGGCAGTTGCGCCTCGCGATGATCGAGGTGGACGGCGGCCATCTCTTCGTGGTGCGGGCCGGCGTGGAGACGTACCTCGGAGTCCTCGCCAAGGAAGGGCTCGACCAGGGCCTGCTCGGACACCAGATGAGGGACCTGGCGCGAAGGATGGGTGAGCTTCTCGGCACCACTCCGCGCCTGGAGGAGCACTCTGGATGAGTGGTCCCCGCCGGCCCACGAACCCGTCCGGTCTCGAGCGCTACTACGTCCTCACCGGTGGCCGCAGCGGACCGGGCGGTTCGGCGTCGACTCTTGACGTGGCGACCCTCATCGTCTCGCGCGCCGCGGCCGTCCCCGGCATGCAGCACGAGCACGAGGAGATCCTCCGGCGCTGCCGCGATCCGCTGTCGGTGGCCGAACTCGGCGCCCACCTCGGATTGCCCTTCAACATTCTCGCGGTGCTGCTGGCCGATCTGCTGGACGCAGGCCGCGTCGAAGCCCGTGACCCCATTCCGGCGTCCGGCGCCGGCAGCGGGCCCGACCTCGCGCTCCTTGAGGAGGTACTCAGTGGACTTCAAAGGCTTTGACCATCCCGACCGGCAGACGGACGGGGGCACCCGCTCGGTGAAGGTGATGATCGCCGGCGGTTTCGGCACCGGAAAGACCACGATGGTGCGCTCGGTCAGCGACATCAAGCCGCTGACCACCGAGGAGACCCTGACCCAGGCGAGTGCGGACGTCGACAACCTGATCGGGGTGGCGGACAAGCAGGAGACCACCGTCAGCCTCGACTTCGGCAAGATCGGCATCAACGACCAGCTGGTGCTGTACCTGTTCGGAACGCCGGGGCAGGAACGATTCTGGTTCCTGTGGAACGGGCTGTTCAAGGGCGCCCTCGGGGCGGTGGTCCTGGTGGACACCCGGCGGCTGGCCTCCAGCTTCCGGGCCATCGAGGAGATGGAACGGCAGGATGTCCCCTTCGTCATCGCCCTGAACGTCTTCCCCGACTCCAAGGATCATCCGATCGAAGAGATCCGCGACGCCCTGGACATCCCCCCGCACACCCCGATCGTGGCCTGCGACGCCCGCGACCGGACCTCCAGCCGTGACGTCCTCGTCGCCCTGATACGTCACTTGAAGGAACGCTCTGCAGTCGCACTGGAGTCCCGATGAACGCCCAGCCCTTAAACGATCCCGAGGCACCGCGCGGCTGCCCCGTCGCCCACGGTTCGGCCGAGCTCACCCGGCTGTACGGGCCGGAGGCGGCGACCGACCCGCTCGGCATCTACGAGCGGCTGCGCAAGGAACACGGCTCCGTGGCGCCGGTACTGCTGGAGGGTGACGTCCCGGCCTGGCTGGTGCTGGGGTACCGGGACAGTCGGCGGGTGCTCGACAACCCCCGCCAGTTCGCCCGGGACTCGCGGAACTGGCGGGACTGGCGGGAGGGCCGGATCGCGGAGACCTCTCCGTTGGTTCCGATGCTCGGCTGGCGTCCCGACTGCGTGTCCCTGGACGGCGAGGAGCACCGCAGGCTGCGCGGCGCCGTCAACGACGTACTGCAGGCTGCTGCCGGCCGCGGGGTCCGGCGCCACGCCACGAATTTCGCCAACAAGCAGATCGACACGTTCGCGGACAGCGGCCGCGCCGATCTGGTGGCGGACTACGCCGACCTGCTGCCGATGCTCGTGATGTCCCGCATTCTGGGGCTGGCCGAGGCGGAGGGGCGCCGGCTTGTCGAGTCCTGCGCCCAGGTGCTCAAGGGCGGCGAGGACGCCGTGGTGCACGACGGCATGATCAGGGAGATCTTCGGTGAACTCGCCGAGCGCAGGCGGTCCGAACCAGGCTCCGACCTCGCCACCGGCCTGCTGGAGCATCACGCGGCCCTCGACCACGACGAAGTCGTCCATCACCTGCGCGTGGTGCTGATCGCCGCGCACGTCACGACCAATCTGCTGGCCCGGGTGCTGCAGCTGGTCCTGACCGACGCCTCCCGGCTCTCCGGGCTGATCAGCGGTGAGCTGAACATCTCGGCGGTGGTGGAGGAGGTCATGTGGAACTCTCCGCCGCTGGCCGTCCTGCCGGGGCGCTTCGCCGCCAGCGATGTCGAACTGGGCGGGCACCGCATCGAGGAGGGCGACCTGCTCGTTCTCGGTCTCGCCCCGGGCAACCTCGACCCCGGGGTCCGGCCCGACCCGGGTGTCTCGGTGCAGGGCAACCAGGCGCACCTGGCGTTCGGCGCGGGCCCGCACGAGTGCCCAGGGCAGAGCATCGGGCAGTCCATGATCGAGGTTGCGGTGGACGTCCTGCTGCACCGGCTGCCGGGCCTGCGGCTGGCTGTGCCGGCGGATGAGCTCACCACGACCGCCTCCACCTGGGATTCCCGGCTGGACAGGCTGCCCGTCGAGTTCCCGGTGTGAACACGCCGCTGCCCGGTCGGAAACCCGACCGGGCAGCGCGCTGCCTTACCCGGCTTTGAGACGTCAGCCGTCGAGCCAGTCGCCCTCGACGCCCGTGGGACGGTATCCCGTGGCGTTCCAGAGGAAATGCGGGTGGGCGCATCCGAACATGTAGGCGAGCAGCGCGGTGTCTTCCCTCCCGGTTTGCTCGTCGTACAGGGTGTAGAACGTTTCGGATCCGACTACGCCGGCGTCTTGTTGGACATGACGAGCGCGCTCCGGGGACGGTGCGGCGCTTGATGCCTCCACGGCGGCGATGTAGGTGCGGCGCAGGATCTCCCATGTGCTGTCGATGTTGCCGTACCAGGGGCCGTGCAGTGCTTCGAAGGCATGGAGCTCGGCGTCGAAGAGGGGCCACGTCTCGGGGTGTTCGGCTCGGCAGCGTGCGGACAGCTCGGCGGTCCGGGCGCTCAGTGCCGGCGCGGTGGGCCGGGGGGCGAAGGTGAGGGTGGTGCCGTGGGTGAGGATGCCGGTGCATGCGTTGGGCTGCAGGTCGCACAGCGGGCAGTCCTCGGCCGGGGGGAGGGCCTCGGTGATGCCGTCGAACCACAGGGCGTGGCGGCCCGTCAGCCCCAACCAGACGATGGTGCTGGGCATCAGCCAGGTGTTCCACATGGGGGGATGCGCCTCGGGCATGCAGCCGTACTTGACGCTGGCGATGGCGCAGGCAGCGTAGAGGACCTTGGTGTGGGTGGGTATGTCGGCGAGCCAGAAGTTGCTGATCTCGCCGGTGAGGGCGTCGGCTCGTACGTCGGTCATGTCGTCGATGACGCGGCACAGCAGCAGGGAGGCGAGGTGTTCTTCCTGCCAGAGTTCGGTGTCGGGTGAGACGTGCCAGAACAGGCAGTCCAGCATCTGCAGGAGTGAGTAGGTGCTCTGGCTGAGTGGGTTGGTCTGAGGGAGCGAGACGCTGCCCGCGTGGTGCTGCTGGAGCCAGTACTCGTCGACGGATCGCTTATGGGCTGCGAAAAGCCCGCAGACCAGGGCCCTGGCGGTGTTGGTGCTGAAGCTCTCGGCCAAACGGCCTTCGATGAGCTGGGTGAGGCGCGCGGTGTCGATGGTGTCGATCACGCGTTTGTATTCGTGGAAGAGGAGGATGTCGTCCTCGAACGAGTGCCGGAGGCCAAGGTCTTGTTCCAGGTCGTTCATCTGCCGGGCCAAGGTCCATCCACCGGTCAGGACACTGTCGAGTTCCTCGCGGTACGGCCAGGTCTTGACGGTGAGGGGACGACCGGCGCTCTGCCGCCAGCCGTAGTCATCCAGCGTGCGTGCGGGGGGCGTGGGCAACCGACGGCACAGAGGGCAGGCGCAGCCGGTTGTCCGCTCCTCCTCGTGCGGCGGGGCGAGGGCCCGGCTCCGCCAGGCCCCCTCCAGCATCGTGCAGGTCAGCCGGCAGATCTCGATATCGGTGCTGACCTGGGGGAAGGCTGCTTCGATGACGCGCAGGCCGGCGTCGAGGTGCCTCAGCCTGGCGTATCCCTCCTCGTCGGGCGGGAGGAACGCGGGCTGCGCCAGATGGACGGCTCCCTCCACATGCAGCGTGGTGCCGACGTGCGGGGATCCGAGTGCGTTCAGCCGCTGCTGAGCGGCGTTCTGGAACCTTCGATGCTCCTGCGTAGTCCCATGGACGCGTTCCACGAAGAGGCGGGCCAGGGCGTTCCCCGCCTCTGTGGGCTGGACCTGGGCGCTTGGCTGCGCCGGGATCAAGCTGTCAGCGGACGCCTTCGAAGCGGCATCTACGACTCGAGATTTCACACCGGTCTCCCAACAAGCTGTGGTCATGACAATGGAGCGATCGGCCGTGGTTGCTGGCCGGTCGCGTCTTGAAGCCGAGAAAGTGGAGCGGATCGCCTATCTGACCTTCGAGGACGAAGCGCCCCGGGCCCGCTCGGTTCTCGAGCGCTGCGAGCCGCTCGTCCATGCCGGATTCATGCTCTCCGGCTCAACTGTGTCGATCAGGAAGCGCTCGGCCTGTCAGGCGAGGGCCAGGGAGATTCTGGGTGTACTCCAGATGTCTGCTGACGGGCATGTCGAAGGGGAGGTCGAACGTGACGTCCTGAGGCATGCGCTTCCTTCCGGGAGACGGCGAGACAGAATCCCCCCGCCCTGCGAACGGGTGGCCGACATGGCCACCCGTGCACTCGAACTCAGCTTCTATGGCCGAAAATTGAACCGTGAAGCGCTACGAGGCTGCCCAGAGCGTAAATGATCTACGCGTGACCTCACCGTGATGTCCGTTACTGCCTACGCCTCTTGGGCTGCGTATACTCGCGCGCCCCCCACATACGTCTGCGCGACCCGCGTGTCGCCGATCGCCTCAGCCGCCCCGTCGAACGGATCGCGGTCGAGGACGACGAGATCCGCCAGCGCCCCCGCCCGTACGCTCCCGGTGTCGTCGAGGTGGTTGGCGTACGCCGAACCCGCGGTGTACGCCGTCAGCGCGGCCGTCAGGTCGATGCACTCGGCGGGCAGGAACACCGGGCCCGGCTCGTCGGGGCTCACACGGTTGACCGCGACATGGATGCCCTGGAGCGGGTCGGGGCTGCTGACCGGCCAGTCGCTGCCAGCCGCGAGCCGTGCCCCGGAGTTCAGCAGCGCCCCGAACGGGTACTGCCAGGCGGCGCGTTCGGCCCCGAGGAACGGGATGGTCAGCTCGTCCATCTGCGGCTCGTGCGCGGCCCACAGCGGCTGGATGTTGGCCGTGGCGCCGAGGTGCGCGAAACGGGGCACGTCGTCGGGGTGCACGACCTGGAGATGCGCCAGGTGCGGACGCGTGTCACTCGGCCCGTTCGCCTTCCGTGCCGCCTCGACGGCGTCCAGGGCGTCGCGTACGGCCCGGTCGCCCAGCGCGTGGAAGTGGCACTGGAAGCCGAGAGCATCCAACTCGGTCACATACGCGGGCAGTCGGGCCGGGTCGATGAAGCTGGTGCCCCGATTGGCCGTCGCGCAGCCGCACTTGTCCAAGTAGGGGTCGAGGAGAGAGGCGGTGCCGTTCTCGGCCACTCCGTCCAGCATGAGCTTGACACTGGTGGCCCGGAACCGGCCGTGACTCAACGCGGCGCGTCGCTCCACGAGTTCGGGGATCTGCTCGGCCCCGCGTGCGCGGTCCCACCACAGGGCGCCCACGACACGCGCGGTCAGCGAACCGTCGCGGGCCGCCGTCAGATACGCCTCGGACGGATCGTCCATGCCCAGGAACGTCCCGACGAGCGCGTCCTGCCAGGCGGTGATGCCGAGCGCGTGCAGATGCCGCTGTGCGTGCAGCAGTGCGGCGAGCCGGTCCGCGGAGGTGGCCGGAGGGGTGATCCGGCCGACGTACTGCATGGCTCCTTCCTGCAGCATGCCGGTGGGCTCGCCCGACGCGTCCCGCTCGAACCGGCCGTCGGCCGGGTCGGGTGTGTCCCGGGTGACGCCCGCGAGCTCCAGGGCACGGCTGTTGACCCAGGCGCCGTGGTGGTCACGGTTGGGCAGATACACCGGCCGGTCCGGTACGACCGCGTCCAGCAGTTCCTTCGTCGGCGTACCGCCCTCGAAGGCCTCCATGGACCAGCCGCCGCCCGTGATCCACTCCCGGTCGGGGTGCGCGTCGGCGTACGCGCGGACGGCGGCGAGCGTGTCCTCGGCCGTCCTGGCCCCGGTCAGGTCACACTGGGTGAGCTCCAGGCCCGCCGGGACCGGGTGGACGTGCGCGTCCTGGAAACCCGGCAGGAGCAGCCGCCCGGCCAGGTCGACCACTTCGGTCCGGGGGCCGGTCAGGTCATGGACCTCGGCGTTCCCGACGGCGGTGATCCGGTCGCCGGTGACGGCGACGGCCGTCGCGGTGCGGCCCGCCGGGGTGAGGACCGGGCCGCCGGTGAAGAGGAGGTCTGCGTGCATGTTCTGTTTCCTTAGTTGGGTGTGGCCAGCAACTGGGGCGCGTCGGCGTCGGTGCCGTGTCCCGTACGGAAGTACGGGGACTTGCGGACCCACTTCGCCCACGCGGCGGCCACAAAACCGGAGAAGATCATCAAAGCGGGAGTGAGCAGCAGGAACCACCCGTTGTCCGCGCTGACTTCGAAGTGGTCGGTGGAGGTGTAGAAGGACCAGGCGAGGTAGCCGCCCAGCGCGAGCAGCGACGCGGCGCTCAAGGAGGGAAGGACCACGGCCCGTATCCCTTGCCGCCAGTCCTCGCGGAGCAGCCCCCGGAAGCGGACGGCGGCCGCGAGAGCGGTGAGCGCGTAGGACAGGGCCACGACGATCCCGACCGCGTTGACCGTCGCCATGATCATGTCGGCGAGCCGGGGGATCACCAGGGCGAGGGCGGCCACGACCGTCGCCATCGCGCCGATCAGCAGTGTCCCGATCGCCGGAGTCCCGTACCGGGCGCTGACCTTGGACCACACGGGCCCGAGCGTACGGTCCCGGCTCATCGCGAACATCCCGCGAGCCGTCGGGATCACCCCCGCCTGGAGCGAGGCGACGGCCGAGAACATCAGGGCCACCAGCGGCAGCGCGGCCAGCGGCTGCGAGGCCAGCCGGTCGCCGAAGAACGCCAGCCCCTGGGCGCCGTGCCCGGCCAACTCCTCCTCGGACAGCACGCGTTGGAAGGCGATGGAGCCGAGCAGGAACAGCCCCAGCATGGTCACCAGTGTGATGGTCCCGGCCCGCGAGGCGTCCCGGGGGTCGCGCACCTCCTCGTTCACGGTGAACGCCGCCTCGAAGCCCCAGTAGCAGAACACCGACAGCAGCAGCCCCTGTGCCAGCGCCGACGCCGAGGGGATCGCGAAGGGGTCGAACCAGCTCAGGCTGAAGGGGTGCGGCCCGGTGACGATGCCGTATCCGCAAAAGCCCAGCAGGACGACGTACTCGAAGACCAGCAGCCCGCTCTGCAGCCGCGCGGCGGTCTTGACCCCGGTGATCGCGGTGAGCGTGACGGCGACGAGGACCAGGATGCCCACGGCGGTGGTCTGGGCGGTGGAGCCCGGGTCGAGCGCGAGGCCCGCCAGCTTGTGCAGTCCCGCCTCACCGGCGAGCTGGATCATCGCCGAACCGGTCACCGCCGTGGTGTACGCCAGGAACGCCACCGTCGCCACGATGCTCACCCAGCCGACCAGGAAACCCAGCCAGGGAGTGAGCGAACGGCCCACCCACACATAGCCGTTGCCCGCGTTAGGCTCCACCCGGTTCAGCCGGGAGTAGGCGCCGGCGATCCCGAGGATCGGCAGAAAGGCCAGTAGCATGATCGCGGGCAGATGCAGCCCGACCACCCCGGCCGTCACCCCGAGCCCGATACCGATGCTGGTGGTCGCCGCCGTGCTCGAAGCGGCGATCGCGACGCCGTCGGCGACGCCGAGGGTCTTGCGCAGGGAAGGGGGATCCACACCGTACGGCTTCTGCGTCATGGCCTGCTCCGATCGCACCCGGGGCCTGATTCCGGCCCGATGACCGGAAATGAAACTGCCCGGAGCCTTAACACGTCAACGCTGTTGACATAAGGTGCCCGCACCGGAGGCAGCGCCCCTCAGGAACCGGCGGGAGAGCCCATGACGTCCACGAACGACCGAGTCGTGCCGCCCGCCGCCCGGCGGCGCAGGCGCCCCACCAAGACCGGCGTGGTGCTCTCCGAGGAGCTGATCGTCGAGACGGCGCTGCGGCTGCTCAAGGAGCACGGCGCCGACGCCCTCACCGTCCGCCGCCTCGGTCTCGCCCTCGGCGCCGACCCCAGCGCCCTGTACCGGTACTTCCGCGACACCGACGACCTGCTGCTCGCCATCGCCGACGAACTCATCGGCCGGAACCTGCGCACCTGGCACCCCACCGGGGACTGGCGCGCCGACCTGCGGGACCTGGGCCTGCGGATGCACGCCGGGTCGCTCGCGCATCCGCAGGCCGCCGTGCTCAGCTCCTACCGGGTGACGGGCCGGGTCCACGAGATCGAGGCTGTGGAGAAGATCATCGGCGTGCTGCGCGGCGCCGGCTTCCCCGACCCCGAGGCCGTCCGGATCTACCACGCGTTTGTCGACCAGGCGCTGGCCTTCGCGGCCCTCGACGCGGCCGGCCTCGCCCTCCCGCAAGCCGCCCGCGAGGCGGAGGCGGGCGTGTGGCGGGCGACGTACGCCCGACTGCCCGCCGACACGCACCCGCACATCGCGGCGACGGCCCGCCACCTGGTGGCGGACATGCGGCGCAGCGGCTATCCGGTGGCGCTGGACATGCTGCTGACCGCGGCGGCGGCCCGGCTCGAGGAGATCGGGGAGCACGGGCACGCCTAGACGAGATCACGGAGCGCCGGAACGCGGAACCACGGTCACGGACCACAGGAACGCGTAGAGGCTCACACCGAGAACGCCCGGCGCGTCACACTGAAGGGCGCTCCTACGTCATCCCTGTAGACCTGTCCGTACGACGGCCACCAGGAGGCTGCCCGCCGATGAACCCGCCCGCCCGCACCCCGAAGCAGCGCATGCAGGACACCCTCGACCGGCTGGAGAACGACGAGGACGCCTGGGTGTCCACGGCCGACGGCGACGGGGGACCGCCGTATCTGATCCCGCTGTCCTTCCTCTGGGACGGCACGACCTTGCTGTTCGCCACCCCGGCCGCCAGTCCGACGGGACGGAACCTGCGGACGACGGGGAGGACACGTCTGGGCATCGGCCCGACGCGCGACGTGGTCATCGTCGAGGGGACCGTCGAGACGCTGGAGGCCGCCGAGCTGCCGGACGGGGTGGGCGACGCCTTCGCCGAGAAGACCGGCTTCGACCCGCGTCAACTCACCACCGCCTACCTCTACTTCCGCGTCACCCCGCGGCACGTACAGGCCTGGCGCGAGGCCAACGAGATCTCCGGACGGGACCTCATGCGCGACGGCGAGTGGCTCGTGACCGACTGAACCTCGCCGTACGGGGTGCCTGCGCGCAGTTCGCCGCACGGGGGTGTCCGGGAGCGCGGGGTCCTCAGTCCCCGCCGTCCCGGGCGCCCTTGTCCGAGATCGGCCACACACCCGTGGAGCGCTCGGCGGCCTTCGCGCTCGTGCGGTCCGCCGCGCTGCGGGCGACGGCGAAGATCGCGCCCTGGAGGGCGGCAGCCAGCAGCACCTCGCCCCAGCCGCGGTCCCGGTCGAGCGCATCCGGGGCGTCCTCCTCGTGACGTATCGCCTTCCAGGCCCGCTGGAAGGCGAGTCCGGCGAGGGCACCGCTCGCCCAGCTCAATGCGAAGCCGAGAGGCTTGTGGGTGAGGGGGAGCTTGAGCTTCTTGCTCGCCTTGTACTTCTTGTTCCTTTTGGACACCTGGTCTCCTCTGCCTCTCTGGTCAAGAACGTAGGGCCGCCCGCCCAACGGTCCCGATTCCCGCCATCCCCCTTCACGCCGTGAGGTATGCCAGCACCGCCAGTACCCGCCGATTGTGTTCCTCGCCCGTCGCGAGGCCCAGCTTGGCCATGATCGAGCCGACATGAGTCTCCACGGTGCGCTCGGTGAGCCACAACCGTCGGGCGATGCCCAGGTTGGTGCGTCCCTCGGCCATCAGCCCGAGCACCTCCGCCTCGCGCGTGGTGAGGGAGGCGAGGGGGTCCCGGTGGGCGCCGAGCATCCGCGAGACCACCTCGGGATCGAGCGCGGAGCCGCCGGCCGCGACCCGTCGCAGCGCCTCCAGGAAGTCCTCGACGTCGAAGACGCGGTCCTTGAGGAGATAGCCGAAGCGCCCCTGGGCGACCAGCTCCACCGCGTTGCGGGTCTCGATGTGCTGCGAGAGGAGCACGATGCCCAGCTCGGGGAACTCGTCGCGCACCCGCCGGGCGGCCCGCGCCCCGTCGTCCGTGAGGTCCGGCGGCATCCGGATGTCGATGACGGCCAGATCGGGCCGTGCCTCGGCCACGGCCGCCACGAGAGCCGGCGCGTCCCCCGCGCGCCCGACGATCTCGTGCCCCGCGTCGGCGAGCAGTCGCGCGAGTCCTTCCCGGAAGAGCGCGGAGTCCTCGCCGATCACGATACGCATGGCAGCACCGCCTCCACGGTCGTCCCGGCACCGGCCCCGCTGATGATGTGCAGCCGCCCGCCGAGCGCGGCCACCCGGTCGGTGAGTCCCGAAAGCCCGGACCCCGTACGGGGATCGGCGCCGCCCCGGCCGTCGTCGCGCACCGTCACCCGCACCGCCCCGTCCCCGTCCTCGCGTACGACGACTCCGATGGTGGCGGCCTCCGCGTGCTTCACCGCGTTGGTGACGGCCTCGCTCGCGACGAAGTACGCGGTCGTCGCGATGTCGTCGGGCAGCGCTCGTCCGTCGAGCCGCCAGTCCAGCCGCACCGGCGCCCGAGCGGCGAGCGCCTCCAGCGCGGGGCCGAGTCCGTCGTCCAGCGAACTGGGCCGAAGGCCGTGCGCCAGCTCGCGCAACTCCGCCACAGCCGTGCCGAGTTCGGCCACGGCCTGGTCGAGCAGCCCGTCCACGTCCACCGTGTCGTCGTCGAGGTGACGCTGGGCGAGCCGGAGCGCCATGCCGAGCGTGACGAGCCGCGACTGGGCGCCGTCGTGCAAGTCCCGCTCCAGACGCCGCCGTTCACGGTACCCGGCCCGCAGCAGCCGGCTCCGGCTCGCCTCCACCTCGCCGAGCGCGCCCGCGAGTTCGGCCCGCAGTCGTACCGTCTCCACGAGCGAGGCACAGGCGGAGGCGACCTCGCGCGGACACGGCCCTTCGATCACGCCGATCGCCCGGCCCGCCGCCCGCACTTCGAGGCCCGCCGTGACCCGTACGCCGTCGATGTCCTTGAACTCCGTTCCGCCCGGCAGCAGATAGCCCACGCGCAACTCCGGTGCCCGCAGCGCGTCCCGCAGCGCCTCCTCCAACTGCTCGGGATGCGCCCGCCCTTCGTGCACCGCGCCTTCCAGCGCCCGTACGGCGGTCAGCGCGGCCTGGCGCACGGGATAGAAGCGCCGGTCCACCCGGCGGCGTACCCGGTTCTTGACGGGTACGAGTACCACGGCGACCAGCGCGGTCGCGGCGGACGCCACGAGGGGGCTGCCCCGGCCGAGCGCGAGCCCGCCGGAGGCGGACGCCGCGCTGTACACGGCGAGCAGCCCGGCCGTGACCACGGCCCAGGTGACCACCGCGCTGGCGGCGCGGTCGACGTCGTACAGATCGTGGCGCAGGATCGCCAGCGCGGTCAGGGACGGAACGCCGAGGTAGAGCGCGAGGAGCCCCAGCCAGATGAAGACTCCGACCTCACCGAACAGCAGGTAGTCGGTCCAGCAGGACAACAGTGTGCCCGGCAGCGCGACCGCGCCGAGGGCGAACCACTTCACCTGGGCCCGCTGCACCGGTTCGGCCGTGCGGTAGCGGCGCCGCATCACCAGCATCGAGGCGACGAGCAGCGCCATGAGCAGGCCGAGGGACAGGTAGGCGACCCACAGCAGCGACATGGGGCCCGTCGGAAGCGGGTGGCCGAAGTCCTCGAAGGGCGGGTCGTACGGGGTGGGGTCGAGGGTGGCGAGCACCTCGAAGAGAACCGGGTCGATGAGGACGCCGTACAGCACCAGGCGCGGGAACCGGCCGGCCGGCAGACGTCCGTCCGGGAAGACCAGCACCAGGAGCATGACCGGCACGTACCACAACGTCCAGATTCCGGCGCTGAGTTGGTGGGCGGCCTCGGCGCCGGGCAGCAGGCGTGAGCGGTCGGCGCTCACATAGGCGTAGGTGTCGCTGAGCATGATCAGCGGCGGTACCAGGCCGATGAGCGTGAGCAGGAAGCCGACGGGGTTGGCGGGGCGGCGGCCGGAGACGAACAGGCCCAGCCCGGTGGAGAAGGCCCCCACCGCGACCGCGCCGACGACCGTGAGGACGTCTCCGACGGCGGGGCCGGGGTCGAGGAACAGCAGCGCGCAGCCCCCTGCGGCCACGATCGCCGTCGACGACGCGGTGACCAGGGAGAGTCGGCGAGGCCAGGGCATGCGCTCACGGTAGGGCCGGAGGGCGGGCGTCGGTATCCGTACTGACACGCAGGCTCTCCCAGTGCCAGCCCTGATGTGCCACCAACTCCCGGCGCGCGACAGTGCGGTGACGCCCCATCACGTCACACGTCGGGAGACCGCCATGACCGCCCACACCACCACCGAGCGCCCCACGTACACCCTGCCCTCGCCCCGCCTGCGGCCATTCGCCACGGTCGCCCTCGTCGCGGTCGTCGTCGGACAGGTGATGAACTTCCTGCTGACCTGGCTGGCGCCGGGCGGTGATCCCAGCAACGGCAACTCCTACGACAAGGTCGCCGACAACCGCGGCTCCTTCTGGGCGCTCTACGCCTACGGAGGCGTGGGCATCGCCGTGTTCACGGTCGGGCTCGCGATCGCCGTCTGCATCCTGGTGCGTGAACGCGGCGCCGTACTCGCCCGGATCGGCGCCGCGGTGGCGGTGCTCTCGGGCGCGTTCCTCGCCGCGGGACTCGCCGCGATCGCCGTCGTCTACTCGTACGCGACCGACACCGCGGCCCTGGACGAGACGGCCGGACGCGCTTTCGTGCACTACGTCAACGACCACGACGGCCGTGTGATGGGCTTGGTCGGCCCCGGCGCACTGGCCACCATCCTGGCGACGCTGCTCATCGCCGTGGCTCTGCTGCGCTCGCGGGTGATCCCGTGGTGGATCTCCGCCCTGTTCCTCGTCGGCGGACCGCTGGGCTTCGTTTTCGCGTCGGGGACCTCGGGAGCGGTGGCGGCGCTGCCGGGCGCGGTGTCGGCGATCCTCATCGCCGGACAGGCGTGGCGGCAGACGGCCGCCTGACCAGGGGGGAGTGGCCCGTACCGGCGCGGGGGGCCGGTACGGGCCACAGCCGTGTGCGCGCCCGTCAGCCGGTCGGCTCCAGCACGAAGACGGGGATCTCCCGGTCGGTCTTCGTCTGGTAGTCGGCGTACGGGGGATACGCGGCGACCGCGCGCTCCCACCACTGGGCCTTCTCGTCACCGGTGATCTCGCGTGCCGTGAACTCCCGCCGCTCGGAGCCGTCCTGGAGCTCCACGAGGGGATCGGACTTGACGTTGTGGTACCAGACCGGGTGCTTGGGAGCGCCGCCCAGCGAGGCGACCGCCGCATAGCTTCCGTCGTGCTCGACGCGCATCAACGGGGTCTTGCGGATCTTGCCGCTCTTGGCGCCGCGGGTCGTGAGAATGATGACGGGGAGACCCGTGTCCATCAATGTCGTGCCCTTGGTGCCACCGGAACTCTCGTACAGCTCCACCTGCTCCCGCACCCACTGCGTCGGGCTGGGTTCGTACTCGCCCTGAAGAGGCATGACTTCCGTCCCATCGTTGCGTCGTACCGATGTTGTCCCGGCACGATTCAACACCAGTGCGGACGCGAATCTTCCGCACCATTACCTCGCGTGTAATCGCGTTCGGCGTACGTGTGCGGCACGGTGGAGCCGTTCCCGCACCGAGACGACAGAGGGGCCGCTCCATGTCCGTAGTCACTGACCACGCCTCGACGACACGTGCCGTGGTCGAGGAGTTGTTGCGCCGGATGGGGGAGGGCGATCCCCCACGGATCGCCGAGCTGTACGCGGAGCGGGGCGACTGGAAACTGAGCTGGCCGGAGGACGAGCACGGGCGCGCGGACACACCGTGGATCCGCCACCGGTCCACGCGGGCCGACACCGCGGACCACTACCGCGCACTGGCCGAGCATCATGTGCCGGGCCGGGCGGCCACCGAGATCGAACGGATCCTTGTCGACGGCGCCGAGGCGGTCGTACTCGGCGAGATCCGCCAGACGGCCGGGGCGACCGGACGCGCCTATCGCGCCCGGTTCGCCCTGCACCTCACGGTCGAGAACGGCCTGGTCGTACGGCACCACGTGTACGAGGACAGCCTCGCCGTGGCCCGTGCCTTCGAGCCCGATCCCGAGTCCTAGTACTCCAGCAGGGAGGCGGTGAAGGCCTGTTGGAGACGTTGACAGGCCCAGGCGGCCCGCCACCACAGGCTGCAACTTGTCACTCGTACGTGGGGCGAAGCCGCTGTTCCGGCGCACTTCCCCTTCCTGCCGCTGGAAAATCCGGCCATGCGGACTGGTTGGCGGACACGACGGGTCGGCGTGCTCTATCTCCTACTGTCGATCGGCGGCATGGCCGGGGCGTTGGGCATGGCCGTCCGTTTCGACCTGCGGGTGGCCGAAACGGTGGCGGCTCTGCTTCCGTCCCTGGGCGGCATGTACTTGTCCTGGGCGACGTTCGGGGCCGATCGGCGGGAGGCGGCCGAGGGTTTCGGCGTGGCCGGGGTCGCCGATCGGCTGGCGGTGGCCGTGCGGCGCCAGTGGGAGTCCGAGGCCCGGGTGCGGCGGCTGAACGACCCCTATCCGCTGCCGGTCTCCTGGCAGGCGGCCGACGCGCGGTTCGGAGAGTCGTGGTCCCTCCTGCGGGAGATGGCCAGGCACTGGCCGGACGGACGGTCGGCTCCTCGCTCCGCCGGGGTCACCGAGTCTGCCGGCCTGGCCGGGACCGGCGGGGAGATCGCCGAGGTGTTCCTGGAGCGTGTGCCGACACGCCGCCTCGTGGTCCTGGGCGGACCGGGCAGCGGGAAGACGATGCTGCTGATCCGCCTGTTGCTGGCCCTGGTCGCCGAACGGGCGGAGGGCGGCTCCGTTCCGGTGCTGTTCCCTCTGGCTTCGTGGAATCCTGCGGAACAGACGCTGGAATCCTGGATGGCGGAACAGCTCGCGCGTGACTACAGCGGTCTAGGCGACCCGGGAACGGGGCCCGCCGATCGCACCGGGCGGGTCAGCCACGCCCGGGCACTGCTGGAGCACCGGCTGATCCTGCCGATCCTGGACGGATTCGACGAGATCCCGGCACCGTACCGCGCCGTGGCGCTGGACGCGATCAACGCCGCCCTGCCGCCGGGTCAGCCGCTGGTGCTGTCCAGCCGGGTGACGGAGTACGGGGACACGCTGTCCCCGGCCCACGGGGTACCGGTCAAGCTCAGCGGTGCCGCCGCTGTGGAACTACGCCCCTTGAGAGCGCCGGACATCGCCGACTACCTGGAGCGGGACGCCGGCGGCCAGGACGCGGCGGCTGCCCGCTGGGAGCCGGTGATCCGCCTGCTCGGCACCGACGCCCCGGTGGCACGCGCGCTGACCACACCGTTGATGCTCTTCCTGGCCCGGACGGTGTACAACCCCCGGCCGGAAGAACGAGCCGGCGTCCTCCCCAAGCCTGCGGACCTGTGCGATCCGACCCGCTTCCCCGACGCCGCGGCCGTCCGGGCCCATCTCTTCGACGCGTACGTGCCCGCCGCCTACCGGCCCCATCCCCGCTACCCGTGCCGCTGGTCCCCCCAGCAGGCCGAGCGCGCCCTGCAGTATCTGGCGCGACACCTGCAGCACACCCTGGGCGGTACCACCGACCTGGTCTGGTGGCAGTTGCGCCGCGCGTTGCCGTCGCGCGTGGCCCAGGTGGTGACGGGGACTGTCCTCGGTGCCGTGGCCTGGGCCGCCGCCACCGTGGTGGGCAGGCTCACGGCACTGCTCGCCGGTCTCGACTCCGGGTGGCTGACCGGCCCGCCCGCAGCCATCGTCGCGGGCCTGGCCGGAGGGATCGCGGGCGGCATCGGCTGTGGCCTTGTCGCAGGCGTGACCGGGGGCATCGCCGAGGGGCTGACTCACGTGTTCACCACCGGGCAGCCGGAATGGCTGGCGACCACGACGGCCAACGGTCTCGCCTACGGCTTCGCCGGCGGAATCGTTGGTGCGCTGTCCAGCAGACTCGCGGTCCGGCAGCCCGGGACGGCCTCGGGGTACCGGCAAGGCTGGGCCTGGGACTGGCGCATGTGCGCCCTCGGTTTCACCACCGGAGCCACCCTCTGGTTCCCGTACCGCCTCAACTACGGCCCGATGGCCGCGGCCGTCGGTGCCCTCGCCAACGGAACGGTCTACGCACTGGCCGGCGGAGCCACCGGCGCCCTGGCAAGCAGCCTGTCCGCACACCGCCCGCGCGCCATCCCGACCGTCCGCACGCGGTGGGCCTGGGACTGGCGGGGTTTTTCGACGGGCCTCGCCAGCGGCTCCGGCATCGGCGTCACCCACTGGGCCGTCCTCAGGATCCAGTCGCTCCTCACCGGCATGCCCTCCTACACCATCGCCACCATGCTCTCCTTCTCATGCGCCATCGGGCTCGCCGTCGGAATCGCCCATGGCCTCACGGGCAAGCCGGCCGATCTCGCCACCTCGGTAGGACCGGTCGCCCTCCTGGAGCAGGACCGAAGGATCTTCCGCAGACTGTGGATTGTCGTCAGCCTCGCGATCGGCGCCGCGTTCCTTCTCTGCTACGGCCTCGAATATGGCGCACAGGGCGGGCTCTCCTACGGTCTGGGCCGCGGGACCACGGACGGACAGGCGATCTCGATGGGCCCGCCCCACATCCTCGACCGCTCCCTGGCCTACGGACTCACCGTCGGCCTTGCCGCGGCGCTCAGCCACAACGCCTGGTGGTGCTACACCCTCACCCGCCACCACCTGGCGACGCGCCGACAGCTTCCCCGGGACCTGACCGCCTTCCTCATCGACGCCCATGAACGACGCGGCGTATTGCGCCAAGTAGGAGCAGTCCACCAGTTCCGCCACATCGACCTGCAGCACCATCTCGCCGCCGCAGGGCCCTCTCAGGAGTCCGGAGACCCGCTCCCGCAACTGCCCCGGCCACGGATCCCGCTGTCTCCGGCACGCAGACGTTGAGCGGATGACGCTTCCGGCCGCGCCGGCCCAGGCCCGGAACCCGGTGGAGGCCGAGCGGCCCGGATACGTCACGCGCACCAGGACTCGGACGGCGCCTACGGCGTCCCGCAGATCACCGCCGAACTCCGCGACGTCGGCCGGGCGGTGAACCACCAGCGCGTCGCCCGCGTCGTGCGGACCATCGAGCTCACCGGAGTGCGCCTGCGCCGCAGGCATCGGACGACGGTCCCGGCCCCGTCCGTCAGCCCGAGTTCTGGCCCTGGTCCCGGGCCGACTCCGAGCAGGCGCCCGGCTCACCCCCAGGTGGCGCCCGCCGGCTCCTTGATCGTCGCGTTGAGCCGGTTGAAGAAGTTCGTCGTCGCGATCCAGAGGATGAGCGCGGAGAGCTGCTGCTCGTCGTAGTGGTCGGCGACCTCGTCCCACAGCTCGTCGGAGACCGCGTCGCCGGAACGGTCGTTCAGCCGGGTCATCTCCTCGGCCAGCGCCAGCGCGGCCCGCTCGGCGTCCGAGTAGTACGGCGCCTCGCGCCAGGCCGCGACGGACCACAGACGCTCGTCCGTCAGACCGGCCTTCTTCCCGCCCCGGCCCCCGGCGTCGACACAGGCGCTGCACCCGTTGATCTGGCTGGCCCGCAGATGGACGAGCTCCAGGGTCTGCTGGGGGACACCGCCCTTGTAGGTGGCCTTGTACAGACCCTGGATGGCCTCCATGGCGCCAGGAAGGATCATCGCCGGGTTCTTCATCCGTGCCTGCATGACGTTCTCCTCAAGAGTTCGCGGCGCTTTCTGCGCTGTCACTGCACTGACGGAGCCCGTCGGGGGAATGTGACAGGCCCGGCGAAGAAGGATCGAAGAGAGATCACCGTCATGGCGGGGCCATCAGCATCCGTAGGGCCAGTGCCGTGATCACAGCGCTCGACGCGAGCGCCGTCACCAGCCGTCCCCGACGCCCCGTCAGGGTCCGGCCGAGCAGCGCGCCGCCCCCGGCGAGCAGGAGTTGCCAGCTCGCGGACGCGGCGAACGCGGCGAGGACGAACACGCCTTGCTCCAGGGGGCGCACCGCCTCGGCGGTACGGCTGCCGAGCACCAGCGCCGCGAAGTAGATCACCGTGGTGGGGTTGAGCAGGGTGATCCCCAGCAGTGCCAGATAGGCGCGCGCCGGGCGTGGCGGGTCCTCGCCGGAGCGGGCGGCAAGCCGTCGCCCGCGGTACTGGCGGAACGCGGTGACCGCGCCGCGGATCGCCAGCGCGGCCAGCACCAGTCCCGAGGCCCAGCGCAGCGGGAGCAGTACCGGCCGCAGCGCGGCCGCGAGCGCGGAACCGCCGAGCGCGGCGACCAGGGCGTACAACCCGTCGGCGGTCGCCACGCCCAGCGCGGCGCACACACCGGTCCGCAGGGACGTGCGAGCGGTGAGAGAGACGAGATAGGTCGCGACCGCTCCGACGGGCATGGCGATGCCAAAGCCCGCGAGAAGCCCCGCGACGAGCGCGGCGGTCACGACCGGCGAAGCGTAGGCCTCCGCGGTCGGCCGGGCTGCTGCTGGACCCGCACCGGACGAGCGGCGGCGGAGGTCGGCGGCAGAAAGGCTTCGTTCGTGGACATGGGCAGATCCTGGGGCCACCGGATCTGCCCACGCAAGCCAATTACCCAGGGGCTGTCCCGGAGGAGAACAGGCCATGCCTGCGGCACCGGGACAGCGACGCGGACGGGAAACCCGAGGAACGCGGCATCGGTCCGCGCACGCTTCGGCCAGATCACGCGTCCGGCGCATCTGGCCGAACTTCGCGTGGCCGTGTAGATGCCCCGGGCATCTAATGAAGATCGGCAAGAGGGAACCATCGCTTGATCGCTTGCGAGGTCATCCATGACAGAAACCCCCACGGCAGAGCCCGCCACCACAGAGCCGATCGCCTTCCCCCAGGACCGTACGTGTCCCTACCACCCGCCCACCGCCTACGACCCGTTGCGCGAGGCGCGCCCGCTCTCGCGGATCTCCCTGTTCGACGGGCGCGGTGTGTGGGTGGTCACCGGCCACACCACCGCCCGTGAACTCCTCGCCGACCCGCGGTTGTCGTCGGACCGCACCCGGCCCGCGTTCCCGTCGCCCACGGAGCGGTTCGCCGCGGCCCGCAACCGCCGTGTCGCGCTGCTCGGCCTCGACGACCCCGAGCACCACACCCAACGCCGCATGCTGGTCCCGAGCTTCACCCTCAAGCGGACCGCGGCGCTGCGCCCGCGCATCCAGGAGACCGTCGACCGGCTCCTCGACCGGATGGCGGAGCAGGGCCCGCCGGCCGAGCTGGTGAATGCCTTCGCGCTGCCCGTTCCCTCGATGGTGATCTGCGCCCTGCTCGGCGTCCCGTACACCGACCACGACTTCTTCGAGGAACAGTCCCGCAGACTGCTGCGCGGTCCCGCCGCGGCCGACATCGAGAACGCGCGCGACCAACTGGACGCGTACTTCGGTTCGTTGATCGACCGCAAGCAGAGGGATCCCGGGGACGGACTCCTCGACGAGCTCATCCACGATCAGCTGCGCGAGGGGACGGTGGACCGCCAGGAGCTGATCTCGCTGGCGGTGATCCTGCTCGTCGCCGGGCACGAGACGACGGCGAACATGATCTCGCTCGGCACCTTCACCCTGCTGAGGCACCCGGAACAGCTGGCCGAACTGCGGGCCGATCCGACGCTGATGCCCACCGCCGTCGAGGAGTTGCTGCGCTTCCTCTCCATCGCCGACGGGCTGCTGCGCGTCGCCACCGAGGACATCGAGGTGGCCGGGAGGACGATCCGCGCAGACGAGGGTGTCGTCTTCTCCACCTCCGTCATCAACCGTGACGCGCGGACCTTCGCCGAACCGGACGCCCTGGACTGGCACCGCTCGGCCCGCCACCACGTGGCGTTCGGCTTCGGCATCCACCAGTGCCTCGGTCAGAACCTCGCCAGGGCCGAGATGGAGATCGCGCTGCTGTCGCTCTTCGACAGGTTCCCCGGGCTGCGGCTCGCCGCACCGGTGGACGCCATCCCGTTCAAACCCGGCGACACGATCCAGGGGATGCTGGAACTCCCCGTGACCTGGTAAGAGGCTGCGGGCATGAACATCGACATCTCCATCGACAAGGACGTCTGCATCGGCGCGGGCCAGTGCGCCCTCGCCGCCCCGGGCGTCTTCACCCAGGACGACGACGGATTCAGCGAGGTGCTGCCGGGCCGCGAGGACGGCGGCGGCGACGCGATGGTGCGGGAGGCGGCACGGGCCTGCCCGGTAGGCGCCATCACGGTGTCCGAGACCTGAAAGAGGATCACTTCTCGACGACGACGACGACGGCGAGGTCGAGTCGGCGCAGGCGTGCGGGGCCGGCGATCACCCTTCACGCCGCGACCCGCTCGCCCTCGCCCTCGACATCAGTACCCGCGCCGCGTCGGCCGCCTGGCCGGCGGGCTCCGTGCTCCGCGTGATGCCCGCGGTGACCATGGCGCCCTCGGCGAGCAGATACAGCTGGTCCGCGAGGGGGGACGGAAGCCCGGCGTCGGCCACGAGGCCTCTCAGGTAGTCCTTGAACGCCTCTTTGTGCGCCGTGACCTGGGCGGTGACGACGGGTGAGGTGGTGCCGAGTTCCCCGTACGAGTTGATCCAGGCGCAGCCCCGGAAGCCGGGCTCCGCGAACCACTGCCCGAGCCAGTCGAAGACCGCCAGGATCCGCTCCTCCGGTTCCCCGTGCCGGTCGACGTGCTCGGCCAGCCGCTGCCGCCAGCGGACATCGCGCCGCTCCAGATACGCCTCGACGAGCCGCTCCTTGGCGGGGAACAGCTGGTAGAGCCGCTTGAGCGACACCCCTGACGCGCCGCGGATGTCATCCATGCCGACGGTCTGGATGCCGCGGCCGTAGAACAGCTCCTCCGCGGCGTCGAGCGCCTGTTCCCGGGCGAGGGCGAGGGCCTGGTCCCGGGCGGTCGTGCTGTCCATGCGGGGGACTCCTTGACGTGAGAACGGTCGTTCTCTACGTTAGCAGCCATGACGGAGAACGCTCGTTCTCTACTGCTTCGAGATCGTCGAGCCCGAGGAATCGCCATGACCGACCGCCCGCCCCTGCCCCCGTTCACCCGCGAGACCGCCGCCCAGAAGGTCCAGGCCGCCGAGGACGCCTGGAACACCCGCGATCCCCGCAAGGTCTCGCTCGCCTACTCCGAGGACTCCGTCTGGCGCAACCGGGACACCTTCGTCACCGGCCGCGCCCAGATCGTGGAGCTCCTCACGGCGAAGTGGGCACGCGAGCGGGAGTACGCCCTGCGCAAGGACCTCTGGGCCTTCGACGGCAACCGCATCGCCGTCCGCTTCCAGTACGAGTCGCTCGACGCCGACGGCCAGTGGTGGCGGTCGTACGGCAATGAGCTGTGGGAGTTCGACGAGCACGGTCTGATGACGCGGCGGGAGGCGAGCATCAATGACGTACGGATCGAGGAGAAGGAGCGGCGGATCTTCGGCCCGCGGCCGGAGTCGGAGCGCGGGGACTCCTTCCCGGTTCAGTAGAAGTCCCGTGTGCTTCATGCGAAGTCCCGTGCGTTCCTTCGAAGTCGCGTGTGTTCATTAGGGTTTCCGGGTGAGTGAACACGCCGAAAAGCCCTTCCTCTACGTCGTCGTCTGCGCGGCCGGCATCGCTGAGGACATCAGCAAACTGATCACCGCGGCCCAGGAGCGGAACTGGGAGGTCGGCGTCATCGCCACCCCCCAGGGCCTCGGCTTCATCGACGCGACGGCCGTCGAGGCGCAGACCGGACGCCCCATCCGGTCCGCCTGGCGGTCCCCGGGCGACCCGCGCCCCTTCCCGGCCCCCGACGCGGTGGCCGTCGCACCGGCCACCTTCAACACCGTCAACAAGTGGGCGGCCGGCATATCCGACACCCTCGCCCTGGGAACGCTGTGCGAGGCGTACGGCCTTGGTGTCCCGATCGCCGTACTGCCCTGCGTGAACGAGGCGTTGGCGACCCACCCCGCTTACCGCGCGAGCATCGGGCGGCTGCGCGGAATGGGCGTCCGGTTCGGTGACCCGTACTCCGGGGAGCCGCAACAGGACGGCGGGCGAAGGGAGTTCCACTGGGAACGGGTGCTGGACCTGCTCACCCCCGGCACGTGAGGTCAGTAACCTATCGGGCTGTCACCGACGGTAGATCGTGATCGAGTGGCCGACCTCGTCGATCGGCCGGCTGGTGGCGAGCAGCGCCGCCAGCCGGCCGTCGGCCTTGGCGACCGAGGTGTCGGACACCACGAGCAGCCCGTGCACCTCGCCCGGCGGTGCCTTGCGGGGATCGGCCGCGTCGATCCCGTAGTACGACGGCACACCGGCGCCCTTGTAGACGAGCCAGACCTTCTCGTGCGGGTAACGCCGGTCCAGACGGTCGGCGAGCCGCCCCAGGTCCTGTCCCCAGTCGACGTTCGAGTCGTGCAGCCGCAGATGGGTCTTCGACGGGCCGCCGAACGCCTCGTTGGAGTACGGCAGGTAGTACGGGTACGTGAGCAGCGAGCTCACGGCGACGAACAGGACCAGCGCCGCCGTGGCGATGTGCGCCCACCGCCGTCGGAACGCGACGACACCGGCAGCGGCGACCGCGAGGAACACCGGTATGAACAGGGCGTAGCGCACGCCCAGATCGCGTGAGCCGGTCATGGCCGCGGCCAGCAGCAGAGCCGGGGGGATCAGGAGGTACGGGGCGGCGGGCCGCAGCCGGGGTATGGAGACCATCGCGACGGCACCGGCAAGCCACAGCGCCTGCATGCCGAGCGGCGTCTTCACCAGCAGCGCGGCCGGCAGGTAGTACCAGAGCCCACCGTGATAGAGCCGACCGAACAGAAACCCCTGCCACGTCGCGTTCTCGAAGCCGAACTGGACGCGCATCCCGTCCCGGTACGGCTGCGGGAAGGGCAGCCGGTCGACGAACAGCCCGCGCAGCCCATGGACGGCCGGGAGGTCCGCGGGAGCCGTCCAGCGCAGTTGGGGGTCGACGGCGAAGTAGGTGGCCCACACCACGGCGAGCGCCACCAGCGCCATACCGGTCGCGCCGGCCGCGGCGAGCCCGAGGAGCCGCGCCTTCGCGGACGCGCCGAGGGCCTGTGCCTCTGCGGACGTGCCGAGGGGACGAGTAAGCGCAGGCCTGTCGGGGGGACGAGTACCCGAGGGCGTGTCGACGGGCCGTGTCCCCGCGGGCGTGCGGAGGCCCCGCGCATGCCAGACCGACGCCACCGCCAGGAGCATCAGTACCGGAACGGCCGGCAGCGTACTCATCTTCGTGGCCACCGCCGCCCCGAGCGCGGCCCCGGCGAGCGGCAGATGGAGGAGCGGCCGGCGCCGGGCCCGCCACAGCAGCCACACCGACGTCAGCAGGAAACCCGACGCCGGCACGTCGAGCGTGGCCAGCGAGCCGTGTGCGATGACGTCGGGCGAGAACGCGTACAGGGCGAGTGCCACCAACCCGCCCGCAGGGCCGACGAGTTCACGGGCGAACGCGAGGACGACCAGGCCGAACAGCAGCGTCAGCACGATCACCGGCAGCCGTGCCCACCACATCACCCGCCAGGGATCGTTGCCCGACTCGTACAGCACCCGCCGGCCGAGCGCCGTCTGATCACCCTTGAAGCCGGCGTCCAGGTGCGGATGGGCGAACACCAGCCCGCTCGCGATGATCAGCTTGCCCAGCGGCGGATGCTCGGGGTTGTAGCGCAGGCTGTGCTGCTGGACGTAGACCACCGCCGTTCCCACATACACGGGTTCGTCGATCGTCGGCGTCTGTTCCACGGCCGTCGTGACCATCGCGACCGCCATCTCGGCGAGCAGCGCGGCCACTGCCACCACGAACAGCCACCGCCGGTGCCGCCGAAGCCACTCGAATCGCCTCGGCGGCTCCGCGCTGCTCACCGGCACGCGTTCCCCGTGCCTGCTGGCTATGAATGTCGGCATGCCCTTTGTTACGTCCGCTCCGTACGAGCCTGCTCAACCGGTGGCACCCGGCTTCGGACACCGGAATCACCGGTGGGGAGCCATGAGTATGCACCGCTGCGGGGCCTCGGCCGTGGGAGCCGGGTCGTCGCCCTAGTCGCCCGTCTCGGCGGTCCAGGTGATCCGCGGGGGCTCCACCCGCGCGCACAGAGGTGTACCACCAGTGTCGGTCAGGCCGAGGCGTCCGACCAGCAGGCCGTCGCGGGCGGCCGCGGCGAGTACCTCGGCGGGGATCGTGTCGAGCATCAGCTTGGCGCGGCGGAACATCGTGAAGACGCCCGACTCGTCGACCGTGCCCCACGACAGGTAGATGAACCGGCGGCCCAGACGGTTCTGCACGTAGGGGCCCGTCACGTCGGTGCCGGTCGGCGAGGTGATCGCGGTGCAGTCCAGGGTCCAGGTCGCGGACTCGGCGTCGCCGGGGTGCGGTTCCAGGACCTCGGCCGGACGGTCGCGGCGTTGCACGGCGACATGGATGTTGCCGTACGTGGCGAAGGCGGCGCCGGCGGGGGCCGGGCAGGTGGAACCGGGCAGGTCGACGGCGTCGATACGGATGCGCATGGCGGCCATCATCCGGCAACGGGCACAAGGCCCGCCGCGCGGTAGGACGGCCTTACGCGGTCGGCGATGTCATCCGATGCGGAGGACTCCGTCGTACCGAGGTACTACGGGCCTCACCTCAGTGACCTCCCGGGTACCACGGATCCCGGTTCGCGGGCCCTTAGCGTGATGAGTGAGCAGCCAGGCGGGTTCCGGCCCCCCGAGCACGAGGGAAAAGCGATGATCGAGGCACAACAGCTGACGAAGCGGTACGGGGAGAAGACGGCGGTCGACCGGCTCGACTTCGTCGTCAAGCCCGGCACGGTCACCGGCTTCCTCGGCCCCAATGGCGCGGGCAAGTCCACCACCATGCGCATGATCGTCGGACTGGACGCACCGTCCGGCGGCAGTGTGACGGTCAACGGCAAGCACTACGCCCAGCACAGCGCGCCGCTCCAGGAGGTCGGTGCGCTGCTGGAGGCCAAGTCGATCCACCCGGGCCGCTCGGCGTTCGACCACCTGATGGCGCAGGCCTACACCCACGGCATTCCGCGCCGCCGGGTGGAGGAGGTCATCGAGCTGACCGGGCTGCAGTCCGTGGCCAAGAAGCGCGCGGGCGCCTTCTCCCTCGGCATGGGCCAGCGGCTGGGAATCGCCGCGGCGCTGCTCGGCGACCCGGCCACCATCATGCTCGACGAGCCGGTCAACGGGCTGGACCCCGAGGGCGTGCTGTGGATCCGCAACTTGCTGACCGGGCTCGCCGCGGACGGGCGTACGGTCTTCGTCTCCTCGCACCTGATGAGCGAGATGGCGCTGGTCGCCGACCACCTGATCATCGTCGGACGCGGCCGCCTGCTGGCCGACACCACCGTGCAGGATCTGGTCCGGCAGGCCGGCGGTGACACCGTGACCGTGGCGTCCGACCAGTCGGCCCGCCTGCGCGAGGTCCTGGCCGGCCCCGGCGTGGAGATCACCGGTGAGGTCGGCTCCGAGGAGCTGCACGTGACGGGTCTGTCCGCGCGGGCCATCGGCCTCAAGGCCGCCGAGCACGGCATCCCCCTGTTCGAGCTCAGCTCCCGGACCGTCTCCCTGGAGCAGGCCTTCATGGACCTGACCCGCGACGCCGTCGAGTACCACGCCACCGCCACCATCGAGGCCCCTGGGAGGGCGGCATGAGCACCGTCACCGTCACCGACAGCCCCGCGCCCGCACCCGTGCGGGCGGCACGTCCGGAGTACAAGGTCACCGGGCGCCGTGTGCTGCGCTCCGAGTGGGCGAAGCTGTGGTCCCTGCGCTCCACCTGGATCACCCTCGGTCTGGGGCTGCTGTTCCTGATCGCGTTCGGCGTGATCGCCGCCGCGCACTACAAGTCCGAGCTCAACTCCGGTCATCCCCTGCGTCCGGACGACGCCTCGGCCACCGCGCTGAGCCTGTCCGTGTTCGGCACGAACTTCGCGCAACTGGCGCTCGGCGTCCTGGGCGTGCTGGTCACCGCCGGTGAGTACTCGACCGGCATGATCCGCTCGACGCTGGCCGCCGTCCCGCGCCGCCTTCAAGTGCTGTGGTCCAAGGCGGGGGTGTTCGGCCTGGTCGCCCTCGTCGTCTCCACCATCGGCGTCTTCGTCGCGTTCCTGATCGCCGGCGGCATCGTCTCCGGCACCCCCGCGGCCCTCTCGCTCTCCCACTCCGGCGTCGTCCGCAGCCTGCTGGGCGCGGGCCTCTACCTGGGTCTGGTCGGCGTGATCGGCACCGCCCTGGGCGCGCTGCTCCGCTCGGTCGCCGGCGGCATCTCGGTCCTGGTCGCCTCGCTGATGCTGATCCCCGGCCTGATCTCGCTGCTGCCGAGCTCGTGGCAGGACAACATCAGCCCGTACCTGCCCAGCAACGCGGGCGAGTCGATGTTCGCGCTGACCCACGACTCGACGACCCTGTCGCCCACCGCCGGGCTCCTGGTCTTCCTCGGCTGGACCGTGCTCGCGCTGGCGGGCGCCGCCTACCGCCTCGTACGCACCGACGCCTGACGACCGAGGCCGGGCGGCTGAGGCCTGACGCCCGGCCCTGACGCCGGCTTCCTCGCGACCGGCGCGGCACCCGACCGGGTCACCGGACCGGGTGCCGCGCCGGTCGGACCGCGTTCCGGGCCACCACGGACACGGGGAGGGACACGCGTACGGGGACGCGGCCGGACACACAATGGACAGGTGACACCCATGAGCGCGAACCAGTGACCCCCATGAGCATCGACGACACCGCCCACCGGACGGCACCCTCCGAGCCGCCCTTCGCGGAGGCGGACCTCCCGTGGAATCACCCCCTGGCCCGTCGGCTGTCCCGGCTCGGCCGACGGCTCAAGCAGGGCGACCGGAACCACCCGTGGATTCTGGACGCGGGGGTGATCGCGGTCGTGGCGCTGATGTTCTGCGTGCCGGACCTGGTGCACGACGGCGACGGCGACCGGCGTGGCTTCGACCTCCAGCTCACCCACCTGCCCTGGCCGGGAACCGTCGCGCTCCAGGCCGGACTGGTACTGCCCCTGCTGTGGCGGCGCAGAAGGCCGTCCCTCGCCTTCGCCGTGATCGCCGTCGTGTTCTTCGTTCAGCTGGCTCTGGGAGTCTGGCTGCGCGCCGACGTCGCCCTGCTGATCGCCCTCTACAGCCTGGTGCTGCACGGACAGCTCCGGCGGCTGCCCGTGGCCTGCGCCGTCGTCGCCGCTGCCCTGGGGCTGGCCGCCGTCCGGCTGGCGCCCCAAGTGCACGTCCTGGACGCGCTGTTCTTCCTGTTCAGCACCATCATCGCGGCGGTCGCGCTCGGCCTGGCGGTACGGATCCGGCGCGCCCAGCTCGCCGTCCTGCGCGACCGGGCGGCCCGCCTGGAGATCGAACGCGACCAGCGCAGCAAGCTGGCCGCCGCCGCCGAACGCACCCGGGTGGCCCGCGAGATGCACGACATCGTCGGCCACAACCTCTCCGTCATCATCACGCTCGCCGACGGTGGCGCGTACGCGACCGACCACTCCCCGGAACGCGGCAAACAGGCCCTGCTGCTCATCGGTGACACCGGGCGCCAGGCGCTGGGCGAACTGCGCCGCATGCTCGGCGTCCTGCGCGAACAGACCCAGACCCCCGCCGCGCCCCAGCTCAGCCCCCAGCCGGGCATCGCGGACATCGACGCCCTGTGCGCCCGGATCCGGGCCGCCGGCCCCCAGGTCGTCTACCGCACCGGCGGCGAACTGGACGCCCTGGACCGCGGTGTCCAGCTGACCGTCTACCGCATCGTCCAGGAGGCCCTCACCAACGCCCTCAAGCACGCGGGCCACGACACCCGCGTCGAACTCGCGGTGAGCGTCAAGGACACGCGGCTGCACATCGACGTCCACGACACCGGCCGGGGCGGCGGTACCGTCCGTCCCGGGCCACCCCAGGAAGAAGGACACGGACTCGCCGGCATGAGAGAACGCGCAGCCCTCTACAACGGCACCGTCACCGCGGGACCCGCCCCCGGCGGAGGCTGGACGGTGCGGGCCACCCTCGACCTCACCCCCCTGGCCGGGACCGACCTCACCCCGCCGGCCGCCACGGGCGGTGCGGTGTGACCACTGTGCTCATCGTGGACGACCAGCCACTGCAACGCCTCGGCTTCCGGATGCTCCTGGAGAGCACCCCCGACACCGAAGTCGTCGGCGAGGCCGCCCAGGGCGGGGACGCCGTCCGCAAGGCCGCCGAACTCCGCCCGGACGTGATCCTCATGGACGTACGGATGCCCGGCATGGACGGCATCGAAGCCACCCGCCGCGTCGTCGCCTCCGGCGGCCGCTCCCGCGTTCTCATCCTGACCACGTTCGACCTGGACGAGTACGCCCACGCGGCACTGCGCGCGGGAGCCAGCGGATTCCTGCTCAAGGACGCCCACCCCGAGGAACTCCTGGCCGGCATCCGCGCGGTCGCGGCGGGCGACGCCGTGATCGCCCCCGCGCTGACCCGCCGCCTCCTCGACGCCTACGCCAGGCACCTGCCCCACGAGTCGTCGAGCCGAAGGGCGGCGGACGACCCCCGAGTGCGCGCCCTCACCGAACGGGAGTACGAGATCTTCGTCGCCATGGGCCAGGGCTGGAGCAACAGTGAGATCGCCGAGCGCCTGGTCGTGGCGGAATCCACCGTGAAGACCCACGTCGGCCGTGTCCTGGCGAAGGTGGGAGTCCGCGACCGCGTCCAGGCCGTCATCCTCGCCTACGACCTCGGACTTGCCCACCCGAACCCGCCCGACTAGGCAACAGGGACGCCCGTGCACCCGGCCGGGCGCTCCTGCGTCATGCGAACTGGCCGGGCTGGTAGTCGCCGGCGGGCTGCTGGATGATGACGTTCCCGCGGTTGAAGGCGTTGATGAGGGCGATGGTGCACACCAGGGCGGCGAGCTGCTCCTCGTCGTAGTGCTTGGCGGCATTCGCCCAGGCCTCGTCCGTGACGCCGCCGGCCGCGTCGGCGATGCGGGTGCCCTGCTCCGTCAGCTCCAGGGCGGCGCGCTCGGCCTCGGTGAACACCGTGGCCTCCCGCCAGGCCGCGACGAGGTTGAGGCGCGTCGAGGTCTCCCCGGCGTGCGCCGCGTCCTTCGTGTGCATGTCGGTGCAGAAACCGCAGCCGTTGATCTGACTGGCGCGGAGCTTCACCAGTTCCTGCGTCGCGGCCGGCAGAGTCGAGTCCGCGAGCACCTTGCCCGCGGCGACGAGGTGCTTCCCGAACTTGGCCGCGACCGGGCTGGTGAAAACGTTCAGCCGAGCTTCCATGGTGCACTCCTGTGTCGTTGTCGGCGGTTACACCTCCTTGGACGAAATAGCTCCCACGCGTTGTGACATCGACGAATGTGATGCGTGTCTCCCCGTCGCACCGAGACCCGGGTCGCAGAGCTTTGCCGGACGCGATAAATGCGTTGGTCCCTCTCGCGGGCCCTGGCCATACTGCCGCCATGGATCCCGTGACCCTGGAGACCGCCCGCCTCCTGCTCAGGCCGTTCAGCCCCTCCGACGCGGACGCGGTGCACGCGGCCTGCCAGGACGCCGACATCCAGTACTACACGCCTGCGCCCACACCGTTCCGGCGCGAGGACGCCGAGAAGTACGTCGCGGAGACCGGGCCCCAGGGCTGGGCCACGGACCGTGACTACATCCTGGGTGCCTTCCGCGCGGACAGCGGCGCCCTGGTCGGTTCCTTCTGCCTGACCAAGCTCTCCCAGGGCGTCTACGAACTCGGCTACTGGGCAGCCAAGGAGCAGCGTGGCCGCGGATATTCCGCGGAGGCCGCGCGGACGCTGTGCGACTGGGGGTTCGCCACGCTCGGGGCCCACCGGATCGAGTGGTGGGCGATGGTCGGGAACGCGGCCTCCCGCGCTCTCGCCGAGAAGCTCGGCTTCACCCTCGAAGGAACCCTCCGCAATCGCAGCATCGTCAACGGCGAACCCCACGACTGGTGGGTGGGCGGGCTCCTGAAGCCCTGATCCGCCCGGTCAGGGTTTCTCAGGAGCGGCGCGGCGGCAGCAGCGACGAGCAGACCGCGGCGTGCGATCGTGGGCGTCAGTACGCCTCCCGTCAGCGGGTCCTGCGGACGTAGTCCGCGCTGCCGGGCGTCGACACCGTCACATCCCGGCGCACGATGCTCAGCCGGCCCCCGAAGCCCGAACGGGCCTTGCGCAGACCGCTGTCGGTGTACTCGATGACGACCACCCGGTCGTGGAACGCCTTCGCGTACGTCCCGCACTCGTCGTACTCGCCGCACTCCTCGGCCACCGCGAAGTCGAGCCCGGTGCGGGCCCTGAGACCCGCCAGCTCCGCGGTGTTCTTCTGACCGATGGCCAGATGCCGGGCGTGCGCGTGCGCCGAGAGCAGGGTGATGAACGCCGTGGCGTCGTCGGCGGTCAGCAGATGCCGCGAGCGCGTGTAACTGTCGTAGTTGTCCGGCTCGATCGCGTCGAAGCCCTTGTCGGCACAGCCGTCGATCCACCGGTTGACCCGGGCGGCCACTCGCTTGCGCTTGGCAGGCGTTCGGATGTCCAGCAGTGCCTCGCCCCAGTCCTCGTCGACGACGACCTTGCCGTGCGCGTCCCGCAGCAGAAGATCGGCCGGCCACTGCTTCCGCTCGTCCGGCTGCGCCTGGAAGGCGTTGACGTAACAGATGTTGTAGAGGCCGGGCGCGGGGGACGCGGCACGGTCGCGGCTGACGATGCGGACGCCGGCGGGCGGGGGATAGGCGCCGCCGATCTGGTAGTCGAAGCCCGCGTGGAGCGGGGGGAGTTCGACGGCCGTCGCGGTCGCGCCCGGTTTCGGCGTGGGCTTCGACGAGGCGGCCGGTGCTGTGGAGGACACCGGCGGGTTGTGCGGCGAGGTCCCCGTGTCCTTCCCCGCACCGCAGCCGACCAGCGTCAGCAGACTCGCCAGGACAGCGGCCGTCCCCGGACCTCCGACACCGGAAACACGCTTGGCGGGCATGTCCGCTCCATCGATCGCGAGTACGTCCCCGCCTCGGACGCTTCCCGCGATCCTGGCGACTTTGGCCGGACTTGAACCTGGTCCGTTACCGGCTGGGCGCACCTCTGCGTGCCGGGTCGCGCCACGGCACGCCAGGATCAAATCGTGTGGGCACACCCGCGTCAAGGGCGGAGATCGGCGATGTGGGCACATAGAGGGAAAGCAGTCCCCTTGGAGCCACGTCGGCGCCGACGAACGCGTGGTCCGGCTCGCGGGGCATCTCGGCTCTATTGTCTGGACATGACCGGAGACCGCATCGCACTCGCCGTACACGACCACGGGGGCGACGGACCGCCCCTGCTGCTGCTCCACGGCGCGAGGCGCACCCTCGCCGACTGGGCCGCCGTCGCCCCGCTCCTCGTACCCCGTCACCGGGTACTCGCCGTGGACCTCCGCGGACACGGTCTCTCCCCCTCCGGCACCTGGGACTTCCACCACGTGCTCGGCGACATCGAGGCGGTCCTGGAGCGGTACGGCATCCCAGGCGCCCTTCCCGTCGGCCACTCCCTCGGCGGGATGATCGCCGCGCGGTACGCAGTGGAGCACTGGGACGTCACGCCGGGCGCCGTGAACCTCGACGGATTCGGGTGGGGCCGCCCCGACCAGTACGTGGGCCTCGATCCGGTGTACGTCGAGGAACGGCTCACCGGGATGCGCAAGGCGGCGGCGTCGGTGTCGGGCGAGCGGCTTCCCACCGACGGGTTGAGGGAGCTGCTCGCCCGGCAGCGTGCGATGTCCGAAGAACTGGGCATCCCCTACGAGCTGTTGGAGGCGGCCGCCCTGCGTTCCGTGCGCGAGGGGCCGGACGGCCGGCTGGAGGTGAGGCCGGAGCGCGAGTTCGCCCTGGAGATGCTGGACGCGGTCGACTCGCTGGACCTCTTTGCGCTCTTCCACCAGGTACCCGTACCGCTGCTGCTGGGGCGCGCGCTGCGGCCGGAGCGGTCGGTCCCGGGCATGGAGTGGTTCGACGAACTGATGACGGCGTACGCGAAGGGGCTGGCCCGGGATCTCGCCGAACTGGCCGAGCAGCGTGCCGATGTGACGGTCGCCGGGATCGACGCCACCCACGAGATGCTCCTGGAGAACCCCAGGGCGGTCGCCGACGCGATCCTCGCCTTCACCTCGGAGACGATCCCCGGGTCCGCCGCATGAGCTCATGACCGGTCAGTGGGGAGTACTCGCCACGAACTCCGTGCCGCACGGTCCCGCGCCCTCGCTCTCGGGCAGGGCGACGGGTTCGCCGCTCATCGTCAGCGTCCGGTAGAAGCCGCCGATGCGCTGCGTGGAGCGGCCGACGTAGTGGCCGATGAAGGAGCGGCGGAAGCGGCCGGTACTGCGGTTGGGGCCGGAGCCGTGCACCAGGCTGCCGTTGAAGAAGAGGACGTCGCCCGGTGCCATGTCGACGGGTACGGCGGCGAGGCCGGGCGGCGGCGGCACGTACTCGCGCGCGAAGGACAGCGCCGCGTCCGCCTCCTCCGGGCAGAACAGGTCCATACGGTGCGTGCCCGGCACGACCTCCAGGCCGCCGTTCTCGCGGTCGATCGCGTCGCAGGCGATCCAGGCGGCCACGCACGTGCCCGGCTCGACCCGCAGATAGAAGTTGTCCTGGTGCAGCGCCTGGCCGCGGGCCCCGGGCGGCTTGAAGTAGAACATGCTCTGCGCGGCCAGGACGTCCTCGCCCAGCAGGACTTCCAGGACGTCCCGCAGCCGGGGATCGAGAAGGAGGCGCAGGGACAGGGCGTTGATGCGGTGCGGATGCATGACGCGGGGGTGGGCGTGCAGCGGATCGGCCGGGCCGCCGGTCGCCGCGGCGCGGGGTTCGAAGTGCCCCGGGACCGGACCGGCGGCGTGCAGTGCCGTGAACTGAGCGCACAGCTCGTCGATCTCGGCGGCGGCGAACAGGCCGCGCACCACCACGAAGCCGTTCTCCTCGAACGCGCCCCCGATGTTCCCCGGCCCGCTCCTGTCCGTCACTGTCATGCGACCGCCCCTTCTCACCGGTGTCCAGGTGCCTCACGCTAGGCCGGTGTGCCTTTCGGGAGGATGCCTGTGCGTGCTGAGGAGTTGTCCGAGCCTGCTGATCCGTCCCCGCCGCCGGGCCTGGTGACCATCGGCCGCTTCGACCAACGGCCCGGTTACAGCGTCAACCGGCCGCGCGGGGCGGACAGCTGGCTGTTCACGTGGACCACGGGCGGACAGGGACGGATCACGCAAGGGGCGACACGGACGGTGGCCGACGCGGGCGACCTGGTGGTCCTGGGGCCCGGTGTGCCGCACCGCTACTCCGTCGAACCGGACGCAGGGCACTGGGCGTTCTGGTGGGTGCACTGCCAGGCACGGGCGGCCTGGTCGGCGTGGCTGCGGCCGTACGCTCTCGATGACGGGGTGTATGCCATCGGAACCGCGCGGGGCCAGGCAGACCCCGCCGCCCGGAGCCAGGAACGCACCGAGGCCGCCTTCCGCCGTATGCTCGCCGACGCCCGCTGGACCGGAGACGGTCCGCCGCCCGCCCCCGAGGAGCCCGTCGGCGGCGAGGTCGCGGTCGCGCACGGTACCGCCGCCAGAGAACTGACGCTCTGCTCCCTGGAGGAGATCGTGCTGCTCGCCACCGCCCGGGCCGAGCGGCGCCGGACCGGCCTCGACACGCGCATTCGGCGGGCCGAGTCCCTGATCGCCGCCGACCCGGCCGCGCCGCACACCGTACGGTCGCTCGCCGAGGCCGTCTCCCTCTCACCGTCCCGCTTCGCCCACCTCTTCACCGAGCAGCTCGGCCGCTCCCCGATGCGCGCCTTGCGAGACGCCCGGCTGCTGCACGCGGCCCGGCTCCTGGAAGCAACCGAACTCCCGGTGGAGCGGGTGGCCGCCGCGTCCGGCTTCACCAGTGCCTTCCACTTCAGCCGGGTCTTCCGCCGGCGGTACGGCACACCGCCGGGCGCGTACCGGACCAGAACCGCTAACGGTGTGGGGGAGACGGCGGCAAGGTCGTGATGTCCGGTGCCGCTTCGGGCCAGACCAGCAGCACCGGGCAGGGCGCGTGGTCGACGACGAACCGTCCGGCCCTTCCCAGGCTGTGCGGTCCGAGATGGGCGCGGTCTCCGTCGCGGGCTGCCACGAGCAGATCGGCGCCTTCGGCGGCGGAGACCACCTCCCGCTCGACACGGCCCACGCGCTCAACGCGTGTGCAGGGGCGGCCCAGTCGCTCGGCCGCCGCATCGAGGAGCCGCGCGGCCGAGGCGGTGTCGAGGGTTTCCAGGCGGTTGCCGGGGTCGCGCTCGGGATGTCCGCGGCCGAGCAGGCCGGCGTAGGCGCCGTGCGCCAGTCCGGGTACGCCGGGTTCGGCGACGTGCAGCAGGGTCACGTCCGTCGCGTGCGGCGCGTACGTGCGTACAGCGTCCACGCACGTGGGCCACGTTCCCTCGACCAGCCAGACGACTACCCGCATGCCCATCAGCCTCCGATGACGTGGAGTGAGGCCCACAGTGCCAGTACGGCGGGGACCAGCGCCGCAGGCACGGCGATCAGACCGAGCCGGGTGAACTCCTTGAGGTCGACGCCGTGTTCGTGCTGGTGCACGATACGCCGCCACAACAGGGTCGCCAGAGAACCCGCGTAGGTCAGATTGGGCCCGATGTTGACCCCCAGCAGAACGGCCAGCACCGCGCCGGTGCCGGACACGGCGGCGAGCGGGAGCAGGACGAGGACCGCGGGCAGATTGTTGATGAGGTTGGCCAGGACGGCGGCGAGCGCCGCGACACCGAGCAGCGCGGGCAGACTGCTGCCGTGGGGGAGCAGATGGTCGAGCGCGTCGGCGAGCCCGTTGTCGACCACCGCCCGTACGACGATGCCCAGCGCCAGGACGAAGGCGAGAAACGACGGGGCGGCGGCCCGCATCACGGTGAGCGGGGTGGCGCGCCGGCGGACGAGCGCGCGGCCGGCGAGCACGAGCGCACCTGCCGCCGCGGACCACGCCGGATCGATGCCGAGCGCGGAGGCGACGACGAAACCCGCCAGCGTGCAGCCCACGGTGACCAGCGCGAACACCGGCACGGCCGGCGACTCGTCGACACGCGGCTCCGGCGCGGCCGCGACCAGGTCGCCGGCGAAGAAGCGCCGGAAGACCACGTACTCGGCGCCGATCGCGACCAGCCAGGGCAGGGCCATCAGCGCGGCGAAGCGCGTGAAGCTCAGGCCGGTGGCCGTGAACGCGAGCAGGTTGGTGAGGTTGGAGACCGGCAGGAGCAGCGAGGCCGTGTTCGACAGGTGAGTGCAGGCGTACACATGGGGCTTGGGGCGGGCGCCCATCCGCGCCGCGGTGGCGAACACCACGGGTGTGAGCAGCACGATGGTCGCGTCCAGGCTGAGCACCGCCGTGATCGCCGAGGCGAGTGCGAAGACGGCGGTCAGCAGACGGCTCGGCCGCCCCGCCGCCCCTCGCGCCATCCACATTCCGCAGGCTTGGAAGAGTCCTTCGTCGTCGCAGAACCGGGCCAGTACGAGGACCGCCGCCAGGAAGCCGATCACCGGCCCCAGATGCGCGGCCTCCGCGCGCACGTGCTCCCAGGAGATCGCGCCGGTGACGAGGACCAGACCGGCGGCCGGGACCGCCACCACCGCCTCGGGCCAGTTGAAGGGGCGGATCACCGCGCACACGAGCACCGCGACGAGCAGGAGTACGGAGAGGGCCTCGGCGAGCGGGGTGCTGAGTGCGACGGAAAGGCCTTCGGCGAGCGGGTCGTTCAGAGTTCGGTCCTCCGGGGGATCATGGTGGCGCCCATCCATCACATCAGATGTCGCGCCGGCCGCACTCCGAGGCCGTCAGTCCTCCCCGAGTAGCGTCAGCTCCGCCCAGATCGTCTTGCCGTCGGGCGTGTGCCGGCTGCCCCAGCGCTGGGTGAGCTGGGCGACGAGGAGCAGCCCGCGGCCGCCCTCGTCGTAGATCTTCGCCCGGCGCAGATGCGGGGCGGTGTGGCTGCTGTCGGAGACCTCGAAGATCAGGGTGGCGGCGTCGTGGATGAGGCGCAGCCGGATGGGTGCCTCGCCGTACCGGATGGCGTTGGTGACCAGCTCGCTCACTACGAGTTCGGCCGTGAACGTCGCCTCGCTCAGAGCCCAGGTGTCCAACTGCTCGGCCACCTGCTTGCGCATCGGTGCGACGAGGGCGGGGTCGGCGGGAATGTCCCAGGTGGCCACCTGGGAGGCGGCCAGCCCGCGCGTCCGGGCGAGCAGCAGGGCGACATCGTCCTGGGCGCCGCCCACCGGAAGCAGCGCCTGCAGGATCGCATGACACGCCCATTCCAGGGAATGGGACGACTGCTCCAGAGCTCGGGACAGCAGCTGGTGGCCGACGTCGAGCTCCCGCCCGCGTGTCTCGATCAGCCCGTTGGTGTACAGGGCCAGCACTGTGCCCTCGCGCAGCTCGAGTTCCACCGACTCGAACGGTAGTCCGCCCAGGCCGAGCGGCGGTCCGGCCGGGAGCTCGAGCTGCCGGGGTGGACCGTCCGGAGGGGCGATGTAGGGAGGCGGATGCCCTGCCCGGGCGAGGGTGCAGCGCCGGGAGAGAGGGTCGTACACCGCGTACAGGCAGGTGGCGCCGACCTCACCGGTGGTGCCTCCGGCCCCGGCCTCCTCCGACAGCCGCACGACGAGGTCGTCGAGGTGGGTGAGCAGCTCGTCCGGGGCCAGGTCGATGTCGGCGAGGGTGCGGACGGCGGTGCGCAGCCGCCCCATGGTCGCCGAGGCCTGGATGCCGTGGCCGACGACGTCGCCGACGACCATGGCGACCCGCAGCCCGGACAGCGGGATCACGTCGAACCAGTCGCCGCCCACCCCGGCCCGCGCCGCGGGAAGATACCGCGAGGCCGCGTCCACGGCCGCCGTCCGGGGCAGCGACTGGGGGAGCAGACTGCGCTGCAGGGCCAGTGCGGTCTGGCGCTCGCGGGAGAAGCGGCGGGCGTTGTCGATGCAGACGGCAGCCCGGGCGGTGACCTCCTCGGCGAGCAGGACGTCGTCGGCGGTGAAGGGGCCGGGCTGCCGGAACCGGGTGAGCACCGCCACGCCCAGAGTCTGGCCCCGGGCCCGGATGGGCACCGACATGGTGGCGTGGACGCCGAGCTTCGCGACGCGCTCGCGCCGGCGTTCGTCCCAGGCCAGCCACTCCTCCAGCGTGTTGTTCGCGTCCGGCACCACGATCGTCCGGCCGGCGATCAGGGAATCGGCCTGCGGTGAGGCGGCGGGGTAGACGTCGACCTCGCCGAGCGTGACGACCGCTTCGGGGGAGCCCGGGTTCACCGATCGATGGGCTGCACGGCGGAGTGTGACCGGGGCGGTCGGCAGCTCGGAGTCCGGCTCGCCCCCGTGCTCCGGCGGATCGAGCAGATCGACGCTGACGAAATCGGCGACTGCGGGCACGAAGACGTCGGCGAGCTCCTGCGCCGTCCGGGTGACGTCGAGGGTGCTGCCGATGCGGACGCTGGCCTCGTTGACCAGTTGCAGCCGCTCCCGGGCCCGGTACTGCTCGGTGAAGTCGTGGGCGGCCAGGCACACGCCGCGCACGCGCCCGTCGGCGTCGGTGAGCGGGGCGATCCGCGCCATCCAGGCGTGCGCGCGGTCCTTACCGCCCGAGCGCATGTACGTCTCCACATCGCGCCCCTCGCCCGAGACGAGCACGCCGTACAGGTTCTCCTCGAGCCGCTCGCTCTCCCGCTGGTCGCCTATTTCGGAGATCCGCAGGCCGCGGATGCGGGCCTCCGGGAGACCGATCACCTCGGCCATCGCGTCGTTGATCCCGTACAGGCGCAGCCGTTCGTCGTAGATCGCCATGGCGCACGGCGACTGCGTGAGCACGGCCCTGATCAGCGGGTCGTCGTAGGCGCGCCGGTCCTCGCCCTCGAGCGGGGTGACCAAGAGCCATTCGCCCTTCGTTTCCCTGCGATGAGCGAGCAGCCACACCGAGAGGGTGCGTCCGTCGCGGTGACGAAGGGGAAGGGCGCCGCTCCAGCGGTTACTGGTGGGTTCGGGCAGCGCTGCGTCGCCCGAACCGGGGTCCAGCAGGTCCGCCGCGGGGCGGCCCTCGACCTCCTCCGGCGCGTACCCCAGCAGTCGGTGGGCCCCCTCGCTCCAGCGGACCAGGGTGCCGTTCTCGTCGATGACTGCCCGTGCCGTGGCGGCCTCTTCGAGGGGGTGGACCGGGCTCATCGTCGCCACTCCATTGCGCACAGTCACCGTGAACAACCGCGTCACTCGGGTTACAGCCTAGTGCGTGGGCGCCCTCCGCACCGTGGAACACGGACGGCTGACGCGGCACATCCGCGAGGTGGGTTTCCGGCCGATGTGTCGTGCGGGACGGAAGTGGGTGCCGGCCCCTTGACGGCCGTGTGTGCCACCCCGTCAGAATCTGTTTGTTCACGATCAGTTGTGATGACTTATGGGCCCTGATGAGGGAGAGCCGCCATGACGGTCACTCGAAGATCGGTATTGATCGCAGGAACGGCCGTACCCGCGGCCGGTGCACTCCCGGGCGCCGCCGACGCCTGGGCGGCGTCGCCCGGTCGAGCCCCGGGGCGACATACGGTCGAGCTGCGCGACGGCTGGCGCTTCGCGCTGGTCAATCTGGGCGGCATCACCGACCCTGCGGGCGCGTACGAGGGCGCCGCACAGCCCGGCTACGACGACTCGGCATGGCGTGAGGTCGCCGTACCGCACGACTGGAGCATCGAGCAGACCCCTACCACGGAGCACGGCACCACCAGCGGCACCGGCTTCTTCCCCGGCGGCCTCGGCTGGTACCGCACCACCTTCACGCTGCCGCCCGCCCTCGCCGGCAAGCGGATCTCCGTGGAGTTCGACGGCGTGTACATGGACTCGTACGTCTACTGCAACGGCACGGAAGTCGGCCGCCACCCCTACGGTTACACCGGGTTCGCCTTCGACCTCACCGACCTGCTGCACACGGACGGCACCACCGACAACGTCATCGCCGTCAAGGTCCAGAACCAACTGCCCAGCAGCCGCTGGTACTCGGGCAGCGGCATCTACCGCGACGCCCGCCTGGTCGTCACTGAAACGATCCATGTCGGACGCTGGGGAACCTACGTCACCACTCCGGACGTCGGCGACGACCGGGCCGTCGTACGGGCGCGTACCACCGTCGTCAACGAATCCGGAGCCTCGGCCGATGTCCAGGTGATCTCAACGGTCCTCGACCCCGACGGCCGGACGGCCGCCCGTACGGTCACCACGGTCACGGTCGGCGACCGGGCCGACGAAACCCATGAACTCACGGTCGAGAAGCCGAAGTTGTGGGACTTCGCGACCCCGGGCCACCGCTACACCCTGGTGACCGAGCTGCGCGTCGGCGACGAGAGCGTCGACACCTGCCGCACCACCTTCGGTATCCGCTCGTTCCGCTTCGACCCGGACGAGGGCTTCCACCTCAACGGCACCCACGCCAAGATCAAGGGCGTCGACCTGCACCACGACCAGGGCGCGCTCGGCGCGGCGATCAGCATCGACGCCGTACGCAGACAGATGACCATCATGAAGTCGATGGGTGTCAACGCCTTCCGCACGTCCCACAATCCGCCCTCGCCGCAGATCATCCAGGTCTGCGAGGAGCTGGGCATCGTGATGATGGTGGAGGCGTTCGACTGCTGGCGGACCGGCAAGACGAAGTACGACTACGGCCGGTTCTTCGACGAGTGGTGCGAGAAGGACGCCACCGAGATGGTCCTCGCGGCCCGCAACTCGCCCGCCGTGGTCCTGTGGTCCATAGGCAACGAGGTCCCCGACTCCACCTCCACCGCCGGGCTCGCCATGGCGGACCGGATCATCGGCGCCGTCAAGGCAGCGGACGACACCCGCCCGCTGGTCATCGGCTCCGACAAATACCGCCGCGTCCCCACGAAGGGCTCCGCCGCCGACCTCATGCTCGCCAAGCTGGACGGGCTCGGCCTCAACTACAACACCGCCAAGTCGGTGGACGCCCTGCACGCCGCCTACCCGCACCTCTTCCTCTTCGAGTCCGAGTCGTCGTCCGAGACCTCGACCCGCTCCGCCTACCAGGAACCCGAGCACCTCAACACCGGCGAGAACCACACTCCCGGCAGGCGCGCGGTCTCCTCGTACGACAACAACCTCGCCTCCTGGACGATGAGCGGCGAGTACGGGCACAAGAAGGACCGGGACCGGAAGTGGTTCGCCGGGCAGTTCCTGTGGTCGGGCATCGACTACATCGGCGAGCCCACGCCGTACGACGTCTTCCCGGTGAAGGCCTCGTTCTTCGGCGCGGTCGACACGGCCGGCTTCCCCAAGGACATGTACCACCTGTTCAAGAGCCAGTGGACGGGTGAGCCCATGGTCCATCTGCTGCCCATGAGCTGGAACCACGAAGCGGGGGACACGGTCGAGGTCTGGGCCTACGCGAACGTCGACACCGTCGAGCTGTTCCTCAACGGAAAGTCCCTCGGCACAAGGGAGTTCGACACCAAGAAGACCACCGACGGCCGGACGTACCTGGAGACCACCGAGGCGACCGGCGACGACAAGACCTTCACCGACGGCCCCTACCCCGGGAGTTACACCAGCCCGAACGGCAGCGCGGGCAAGCTGCACCTCGGCTGGAAAGTGCCGTACGAACCCGGTGAGTTGAAGGCGGTCGCCCGCCGTGACGGCCGGACGGTGGCGACGGACGTGCTGCGGACCGCCGGGAAGCCCCACGCGATCCGTCTCACACCGGACCGCAAGACGCTCGCGGCGGACGGCCGTTCACTGTTCTTCGTGACCGCCGAGGTGATCGACGCCCATGGTGTCGTGGTGCCCGACGCCGAGCACCTGCTCGCGTTCGACGTGGCGGGCGGCTCGCTCGCGGGTCTCGACAACGGCCGGGAGGAGAGCGCCGAGCGCTACCAGGCGAGCACCAGAACCGCCTTCCACGGCAAGGCACTCGCGATCGTCCGGTCCGGTACGAAGGCGGGCCCGGTGAAGGTGACCGCCCGCGCCGAAGGTCTGCGTACGGACTCCACGACCGTCCGCACCACCCCTGCCGGGCCGAAGGCGACCACCGCGGCGACGGCGTTCGAGCCCGACTATCCAGCGGCCCCGAACTACCCCTTCGCGGACGCCAGTTACTCGGGCCGTACCGACACCCTGCCCGCCGCGATGCTCGACGGCGACGCGGCCACGGGCTGGTCCAACGCCTTCTACAAGTCGGCGACGGCCCTGTTGCCCGCGTTCAGCGGGGCCCGCCCCGAGGACTGGGTCTCGGTCACCTGGGCGCGCCCCCGCACCGTCGACCGCGTCGAGGTCTCCTTCACCGTCGACGCGACCCACGCCCTGCCCGCGTCGGTCGCGGTCTCGGTCTGGGACGGCGAGAACTATGTGCCGGTGGAGGGTTCGGCCGTCGACTGGGCCACCACGTCCGACGCGCCGACGGTGATCACCTTCGATGCCGTACGCGGCTCACGGCTGCGTCTCGTCATGGCCGGCGGCCACCCGGGGGCCGCCGACGGCGGGCTGCGGATCAGCCGCCTGGAGGTCCCGGTGGTCTGAGCGCCCCCGGTGCTCGTGCTCGGTGAGAGCGTGCAGTTCGGCCGGGCCGAGCGGGCGGTGCACCTCGACGTACTCGCCGTGCGGCAGGCGCTTGATGATGCCTGTCGCACGGCCGTGCGCCACCAGCTCGCGGTCCCGCTGCTGCAGGCCCAGGCAGATGCGGCGGGTCACGACGAAGACCAGGACGGGGACCAGGAACAGGGCGATGCGCACCGTCCAGGTCACGGTGTTGATCGACAGATGGAAGCGGGTCGCCACGATGTCGTTGCCGCCACCCGCGAGCAGGATCAGATAGACGCTGATCCACGCCGCCCCGATCGACGTACGGACCGGCCGGTTGCGCGGGCGGTCCAGCAGATGGTGTTCGCGATGGTCCTTGGTGACCCAGGCCTCCACGAACGGATAGACGCCGATCAGGACCAGCAGCGTCGGGAAGACGAGGATGGGGATGAGCACGCCCAGCACGAGCGTGTGGCCCGCCACGGTGATCTCCCAGCCCGGCATGACACGGACCAGCCCCTCGGCGAAGCCCAGGTACCAGTCCGGCTGGGCGCCCGTCGACACCTGGTCGGCGCGGTAAGGGCCGTACGACCAGACCGGGTTGATCGTCGCGACCGCCGAAATGAGCGCGATGACACCGAACACCAGGAAGAAGAAGCCGCCCGCCTTCGCCATGTACACCGGCATGAACGGCGTGCCCACTACGTTGCGTTCGGTCTTTCCCGGACCCGCGAACTGGGTGTGCTTGTGGTAGACGACCAGGATCAGATGCGCCACCACGAGGGCCGCCATGATCCCCGGTATCAGCAGGATGTGGAGGGAGTAGAAGCGGGCCACGATGTCATGGCCCGGGAACTCCCCGCCGAAGAGGAACATCGAGAGGTACGTCCCGACGATCGGCACCGACAGGAGCGCCCCGTCCACGAACCGCAGCCCGGTCCCGGACAGCAGGTCGTCCGGCAGCGAGTAGCCGAACAGGCCCTCGAACAGGCCGAGGAGCAGCAGCGTCCAGCCGAACACCCAGTTGACCTCGCGGGGCCTGCGGAACGAGCCCGTGAAGAAGTGCCGCATCATGTGCGTCAGCATCGCGGCGAGGAAGATCAGCGCGGCCCAGTGATGGATCTGCCGGATCAGCAGCCCGCCGCGCACCTCGAAGCTGATGTCCAGCGTCGAGGCGTACGCCTCCGACATGCGGATGCCGTTCAGCGGGACGTAACTGCCGTGGTAGACCACCTCGTTCATCGAGGGATGGAAGAACAGCGTGAGATAGACGCCGGTGAGGACGAGGACGATGAAGCTGTACAGGCAGATCTCGCCGAGGAGGAAGGACCAGTGGTCCGGGAAGACCTTGCGCAGGTACCGCCTGCCGAGGGAGTAGATGCCGAGCCGGCCGTCGAACCAGTCGGCGACGCGCTCCCCGGACGACGGCTTCTCCGCGGGCCGTTCGGTGGTGGTCACGCGCGCTCCCCCTCCTCGGCCGGGATCTCCTCGTTGTTCCGTCGTACGTGCGTGAGCTTCTCGGGATTGGTGACGATGTAGACGTCGGACACCTGCTCGCCGTCCGGGGTGAGGTCCATGACCATGACGGCGTACGGCGACTCGCCCATGAAGATCACCGCGGAGTCGTCGCCGTTGACCCGCCGGTAGCTGATGTCGAGGTCGGTCCCGCGGCGCCTGGCGTACCCGGCGAACAGACGCGCCGCCTTGTCCCGTCCGTGCACCGGCCGCAGCCCGGCCGAGCGGGCCTTGCCGCCGCCGTCCGTCCACACGGTGACGTCCGGCGCGAGGATCTCCATCAGCGCGGCGATGTCACCGCCGAGCGCGGCCGCCACGAACCGTTCGGTCGCCTGCCGCCGTACACGGGGATGGGCCCGGTACAGCGGACGGCGGGCGTGCACGTGTTCCCGGGCGCGGTGCGCGAGCTGGCGCACCGCCGCCGGGCTGCGGTCGATGACCTGCGCGATCTCGGTGTGCGGGTAGCCGAACACCTCGTTGAGGACGAACACCGCCCGCTCCAGCGGGGTCAGCGACTCCAGAACCACGAGCATCGCCAGCGACACCGACTCGGCCCGCAGGGCGCGCTCGTCGGCGGAGTCGTCGGCGGCGGGTTCGTCGAGCACGGGATCCGGCAGCCAGGGCCCCACGTAGGTCTCGCGGCGGCGGGTGATGGCGGCGCGTCGTGCCAGGGCGTGGTTCACGGCGATGCGGACCAGGTAGGCACGCGGGTTGTCGATCCCGTCGAGCGGGGAGCGGTGGGTTCGGCTGCTCCAGGACAGCCAGGTCTCCTGGAGTACGTCCTCGGTGTCGGCGACGCTGCCGAGCATGTTGTAGACGATCGCGAAGAGCAGCTCGCGGTGGTCGACGAACACCCGCGTCGCGCCGTCGGTACCGGCCCCGGAGCTTTCTGACATGCGTTGCCTCCCTTGATGCGCTCACTACTGCGACGGGAGAAGGGAGTCCGAATGTGACGTCCGACGGCCGAAATGTGACGTACGTCTCAGGCCGCGGTCCTCGTGTCACACCGGCCGCCAAGACCGCCCTCTTGAACGCGAGTACGACGCTTTCGGCACAAGGAGACACACATCGTGTTCAAGAAATGGCACGGCAACCCATGGGCGATCCTCATCACGCTCTCCCTGGGGTTCTTCATGACGCTCCTCGACCTGACGATCGTGAACATCGCGATCCCCGACATGGGCCAGGACCTGGACGCCTCCCTCGACGAGATCCTGTGGGTCGTCAACGCCTACACCCTCGCCCTCGCCGTCCTGCTGATCACCGCGGGCCGCCTCGGTGACCTGCGCGGCAAACGCAACCTGTTCATCGCGGGCGTCGCCCTCTTCACGCTCGCCAGCCTGGCCTGCGGCCTCGCGCGGGACCCGGCCCAGCTGATCGCCTTCCGCGCGGTCCAGGGCCTGGGCGCGGCGCTGCTCATGCCGCAGACCCTGTCGATCATCGCGGAGGTGTTCCCGGCCGACCGGCGGGGCGTCGCGATGGGCGTGTGGGGCGCGGTCGCGGGGATCTCCGGAGCCCTCGGCCCGATCATCGGGGGCGCGCTGATCACCCATCTCGACTGGCGGTGGATCTTCTACGTCAATCTGCCGCTCGGAGTGCTGGTCCTGGGCCTCGCCGTGGCGATCATCCCGGGTTCGCGGCGCACGGTCCGCCACCGCTTCGACACCTTCGGCGTAACGCTTGCCTCAACTGCCTTGTTCTGCCTGGCATTCGGTCTGACGGAAGGGCAGCGCTACGACTGGAACGGCTGGATCCTGGCGCTGTTCGGCGCGGCGGCCGTGTTCTTCGCCGGCTTCCTGGCACACGAGCGCGGCCAGCAGACGAAGGACCCGCTCGTCCCGTTCTCGCTCTTCAAGGACCGCAACTTCACCCTCATCAACTTCGTGGGCATCACCGTGTCCTTCGGCGTCATCGGGATGTTCCTGCCGCTGACGATCTACCTCCAGTCCGTCCTGGGCTTCAGCGCGCTCAAGTCCGGGCTGGTGCTGCTGCCCCTGGCGCTCGGCTCGTTCGTGATGGCGGGACCCGCGGGCGTCCTCGCGGACCGGATCGGCGGCAAGTTCATCCTGATGACCGGGCTGCTCGCCTGGGCGGCCGCGCTGGTGTGGATCGTGGCCGCGGCCGACGTCGGTTCGAGCTGGACGGCGGTCGCCTTCCCGCTCTTCCTCGCGGGTCTGGGCGCGGGCTGCACCTTCGCGCCGATGGCCACCGAGGTCATGCGCCACGTACCCGCGCGGCTGTCCGGTGCGGCCTCGGGTGTCAACAACGCGCTGCGGCAGGTCGGTGCGGTCCTCGCGGGCGCCGTCGTCGGAGCCGTGCTCCAGGCTCAGCTCGCCAACTCACTGACCGACCAGGCGCGGCAGCGCGCCGGGCAGCTCCCCGCCGCGTACCGCGACGGCTTCGTCGCCGCCTTCTCCAAGGCGGAGTCGGACGTGAACGCCCGGCAGACGGCCGGTGCCCCGTCCGGAGTGCCGCACGATGTCGCCGACCGGATGCGGGAGCTCGGCGGCCAGGTCTTCGGACACGGCTTCGTGGACGCGATGGGCCCCGCCGTCCTGGTCTCCGCCGCGGTCCTGCTGACCGGCGCGCTCACCTGTCTCGCCGTACGCCGTCACCGCGGCCCGTCCGCCAACCCGCACGCCCTGCCCGTGTCCGAGCCCGCACTGGAGGAAGCCACCTCATGAGCATCGACCTCACCGTCATGTACGCCGCCCACGACGCGTTCCGGCGCGACCTGGAACGCCTCGGAAAGGCCGCCGCGGACGGCACCGCCTTCACCCCCCCAGTCCGCGCCGGCTGGGACAACTTCACGCACCAGCTGCACATCCACCACACCGCCGAGGACAGCGACCTGTGGCCCCGGGTGCGGCGCGAGGTCCAGGGCCGTCCCCAGGACATCGCCCTCCTCGCGGAGATGGAGGCGGAGCACGGCCTCCTCGACCCGCAGCTCACCGCCGTCGACGCGGCCCTGAAGGACCGGTCGGTCGAACTCCCCGAGCTGGTCCACGCGTTGGCCTCGACCCTCGACGACCACCTCGCACACGAGGAGGCGAGCGCCCTGCCGCTCATCCAGGAGGTGCTGACGCCCGCGGACTGGGGCGCCTTCACGGGACGTATCCGCCAGACGCAGGGCCTGCGCGGAGCTGCCGTCTTCGTGCCGTGGATCGTCGACGGCATCCCGCCCGCCGACCGTGCCGCGTTCCTCGGCGCGCTGCCGCCGCCCGTCCGTGTCCTCAACCGCCTGTTCTGGGAGGCGGGTTACCGCAGGCGCGGGCTGTGGGGGAGCTGACCGGGCGGCGGGAGCTCAGGCGGGGCCCTGCTGCATCCAGTGGTCCGGGCCGGGGTCGCCGCCGGGCGCCCGGACGGCGAGCCGGTCGAGGTAGTGCTCCCAGCCCTCCTGGTGCGGCTCGCGGGCCGGCTCGGGCAGACCGGAGTGGGTGAGCGTGAGCAGGGTGCCGTCCGGCTCGGGGGAGAAGGTCACCTCGATACGGCTGCTGCCGGGCGGCACCGGGTCGCCCTCGTTCTCCCAGCCCCAGGTGAGGACGATCCGGGTGTACGGCTCGACCTCCTCGAAGTGCCCGGCGGCGGTGGCGTCACCGACGACCCGCATCCGGTACGCGCCGCCGGGCGTCGGGTCGAGCACGCCCTCGATGCCCTGCCAGGACAGCCAGCGCTCGCTGTCGGTGAAGAAGGAGAACACGGTCTCCGGGCGGGCCTTGATGTGCCGCTGTACGACGACGGAGCCGTCGGGGGTGATGGTCACTTCTGCTCCTCCTCCCGCTCGGCCTGTTCGGCGAGCGCGGCCAGGGCGTCCAGGGAGTCGCCCCACATGGACTCCAGGTAGGCGGCCAGCGGTCCCATCCCAGCACGGTCCGCGCGGTAGTACCGCTTGGTGCCGTCCTTTCGGACGACGACCAGGCCCGCCTCGCGGAGCACCTTCAGATGCTGGGAGACCGCGCCGAAGGTGACGTCGAAGCGCTCGGCGATCTCTCCGGCGGACAGCTCCTCATGCCACACGAGCTGGAGAATCGCCCGCCGTCGCGGCTCGCTGATCGCCTTCACCTGGTCCACGCTGCTTATTTTAGTCATGGCTTTAACTTGCGCCGCACTCGTTCTTATTTTAGTGTCGACTAAAGAACGAGGTTCGGGGCAATACCGGACACTCGCGACAGATCCAAACGATCCCGAGAGGACATCCGATGGCCGACATCGCGATGCAGCTGACCATCGAGGCCGAGGCGGACACCGTCCGTGAAGCCCTTACCACCGAGACCGGCGTACGTGGCTGGTTCACGGCGGACGCCGAGATAGGGGCGGGTGTCGGCGCGGAGCACGCGCTGAGCTTCCCCGGCGTACCGGACCCCTGGCGGCTGCGGATCACCGAGTCCGGCGACCGGCGCCTGGTCCTCGCGGGCGAGAACGGGCCGTGGGCCGGCACCACGCAGACGTACGAGATCCTCGACGTTCCCGAGGGCGGGGTCCTGCTGCGTTTCACGCACGCCGGGTTCCCGGCCCAGGACGACGCCTACCGCAACTTCACCTACGGCTGGGCGACCAAATTCACCGCCCTCAAGTCGTACGCCGAGACGGGCAAGCCCGCTCCCTTTTTCGACTGAGCCGAGTCAGTACCTGCTGAAGCACCTTCCCTCCCCGCCGGGCCGTATCCCCTCCCGGACGAGCGGCCCCTCTCGATTCGGAGCACATCATGAACACCACCCCCGCAGAGCTCGCCGACCAGCTTGCCCGCGCCGCCCGCAACCTCCAGGCGTACGCCCAGCAGCCCGCCCTCACCGGCAAGCGTGAACTCCCCACGCCCTGCCCCGACTTCGACGTCCATCGGCTCAGCGAGCACCTGCTCGGCGCACTCGTGATGGGCGCGTACGCCGCCGCGAAGGAGCCGCTCCCCGCCGACGCCCCGATGGCCCTGACCGAGGCGCCCTGGGTGGCCTTCCCGCCGCTCGTCGAGCGGCTCGCCGCCGCGTGGGCCGAGCCGGGAGCCTGGGAGGGTGAGACGCCCTTCGCGTCGCGCACCTTCCCCGCGCAGCTCGCCGGGTTGATCACCATCATGGAACTGACCGTGCACGGCTGGGACCTGGCCACCGCCACCGGTCAGCCGTTCACGGCCGACGACGACGTGATCGCCACCGTGGCGGACGTCGTCGGACAGATCGCCGGCGGCGCCCGGGCGAACGGATCCTTCGGGCCGGAGGTCGAGCCCGCCGTCGACGCCACACCGCTGGAGCGTCTGCTGGCCTTGACCGGACGGAAGGTCGCCTGATGGCCGTTGAACCGGCCAGGTACCGCAGTGAACAGGTGCTGACCTGCGGGTATTTACGAGTAAGTACCCGCGCGGTACCGTGAGGGCATGCCAGCTCTCAACGTGGAGTTCAGCGACCGCGAGCTAGAGGATCTGCGGCAGATAGCCAAGGAGCGCGGTACGTCGATGAAAGCCCTGGTGCGGGAGGCCGCCGCGGCGGACATCGTGCGGCACCGGGCGCTGCAGGAAGGCGCGGAGGTGTTCCGCCGGTTCTTCGCCGCGCACGCGGACGAATTCGCCGCCGCCTTCCCCGAGGACGAACCATCCGCGAAGGGCGAGGGGCGGGTCGCCTGACCGATGGCTCCCGTCATCCATATCGACGTGCCCTGGCTGCTCCAGCGCCACGAAGAAGTACTGCCCGACCAGCCCACGGTCAACGACTTCTCGGCACTGGTCGCCGCCGTGGCCCGCCACCGCGTCGACCCGCCCCGCCTCGGCGTCGACTCCGACCCGGCCTGGCGCGCCGCCGCGCTGCTGCACACCCTGGCCCTGCTGAAGCCCTTACCGGCTGCCAACGCCCGCTTCGCCTGCTCGGCGGCGGTCGCGTACATGTTCGTCAGCGGCGTCGGCATCGACCCGCCGTACGGAGCCCTGGTCGACCTCGCCCGCGATCTGATCTCCGGCAAGACGGATGTCTACGGAGCGGCCGACCGACTGCGGTCCTGGCAGATCTGAGCCCGGCGGACGGGTATCCGGGGGTGGCGGGGCCGGGGCGCGGTGGCGGCGCTCGGGCATCCGTAGGCCGGAATCTCAGGTCGGCGCACGGGAATCCGTGCACCTGAATCTCAGGCCGGCGCACGGGATCCGCGGCCGACGGGCGGCACTATGGCCGTATGCCGCTGATCATGAGGCCCGCCGCGCGGGACTGGACCTGTGAGCCCGCTCCCGACGAGGTGCGCGCCTTCCACGCCACTCTGCCCGGCCACGCCCCCACTCCGCTCACCGAACTGCCCGCCCTCGCCGTTGAGTTGGGAGTCGCTCGCGTCTTCGTCAAGGACGAGTCGGCGCGGCTCGGACTGCCTGCCTTCAAGGTGCTCGGAGCGTCCTGGGCGATCCACCGGATCCTCGCCGCGGCCGACGGTCCGCTCACTCTCGTCACCGCCACCGACGGCAACCACGGCCGGGCCGTGGCCCGTACGGCACGTCTCCTCAAGCACCGTGCCCATGTCCTCGTGCCGCAGGGGGTGGGGCCGGGCGCCGTGGACGCCATCGTCGCCGAAGGGGCACGGGTGACGCGGGTCGAGGGCCCCTTCGACGAAGCGGTGCGCCGGGCCGCCGCGGTCGCGGACGCGCCCGGCGCCGTTCTGGTGCAGGACACCGCCTGGCCCGGCTACGAGGAGATCCCGGGCTGGATCGTCGAGGGCTACTCCACCCTGTTCGCCGAGATAGGCTCCCAACTCGCCGCCAAGGGAGTCGAGTTGCCCGATCTCGTGGCCGTCCCCGCCGGTGTGGGATCCCTCGCGCAGGCGGCCGTCACGCACTACCGCAGCCGCCGTATACCCGGCCCCTGTCTGCTGTCCGTGGAACCCGAAGCGGCGTCCTGCGTTCTGGCGAGTCTCACCCACGGCCGGTCGATGAGCGTGACCACCGGCGACACCATCATGGCGGGGCTCAATTGCGGTACCCCGTCCAGTCTCGCCTGGCCCTTCCTCCGCGACGGCCTGGACGCCGCCGTCGCCGTCACCGACGCCGACAGCGCTCGCGCGGTCCACGACCTCGCCGCCCTCGGTGTCTCCTCCGGCCCAAGCGGTGCGGCATCGCTGGCGGGGATCCGGGCGGCCGTCGCGCAGGGGCTCGCCCTCGAACCCGGCTCGACCGTCGTCCTGCTCAGCACCGAAGGGCCCACAGCCACCTGACCGCGGGCCCCGCAACAGACCCGCCCTCGGGGCCGCCGACCGAGGGCGGGAGGATCGGGGCCGGCGGCCGGTTTCGCGCGGGAGAGCCGCCGTCCTGCGCGGGGCCCCCGAGAAGGGCCGGTTCCAGTGGACTACGGAGTTCTGCGCGCCGGGAGCGTGCGCGGGCCGCCGGCGCGTGCGCGCGGTTCACACGGGGCGCATGGAATATCGAAAGCTGGTGCGAGTCATGTGAGTTGCCCCTGGTTCTGACTTTCTTTCAATAGGGCTGATGTTGCTCAAGTGCCTTGTTGGTCATGAGCGTGTTGTGCGAGGGTGAACGTCCTGCGCTGGGTCAATGGCCGGGTCTGAATCGCCGTTCACTATTCCGGTCTGTCGACGAGCTCATAAGGCTGGCCGACGGTCGCCGTACGGCCTTCGCGCCCCGGCCGTTTTCCCGACGTTCCGTCAAAAAGGTACGCACCAATCAGGGCTCCTTTTCGGCGGACAAGAACTTCTGTGTGCCACCTTGCACCTTGGAAGGAACCCGCTCTAGTGCACACCCCCCACCCCCCTCGTCCCCCTTATCCGCCCGGTGGCGTTCCCGGTGAATCCGACGAGAGTCTCGCCGCCGGGCTGAGAGGCAGACCGGAGAGCGATGCCGCCCATCCCGTCGCCCTGCTGATGGCCCGGCACTGGCAGTCGACGTACGACTACGCGGTCATCTGCCTCGCATCTTCGGCGAACGTCGCCTCCATGGTCACCGCGACCTCCTTCCACCAGATGCTCGACGGCCTCATGCAAGGCGACTCCGGTCTCGCGCTCCGGCCGCACCTCCTCGTGACCGTGCGGGACACCGTCAAGGACTGGTCCGCGGACGATCGGATATCCGATGTTCTGCCGGACTTGAGGAAACCCGCGGGCGGTCGCGGCATGCGCGTGGCCAAGTCCATGACGGCCGAAAATCGGAAGCTCGCCGAGCGCTCTTTCCATGCCCTCCCGGGACTCGCCCGGTGTCTGCTGTGGCACACCGAGGTCGAGGCCGAGCCCATATCCGTACCGGCTGGTCTGTCGGGCATGGATACCGACAGCGCGTCGGCCGCTCTGGAGCAGGCCCGCGAACAATTCCGGGAGGGCTGTGTACGCGCCCACCGGGAACTCGCGCCGACCAAGGAATGCGGCTTCTACAACCGGTTGCTGGACGTGCCGATTCGCCGCGGCGGCGCCTTGCTGCCCGATGTCCAACAGCATCTGATGGAGTGCCCCTACTGCCGCTACGCGGCCGAGCAACTCAGCCATTTCGAGGGCGGGTTGGGCGTACTGCTCGCCGAAGCGGTACTCGGCTGGGGCGCACGGCGGTATCTCGACTCGCGCCCGGGGCGCGCGGGGCAAGCGGTGCGCCCCCGGGTCGGATCCCCCTTCGGCGGCAGGCGGCAGGGAGACGACGGATCTCCCGGCAGCGGTGGACGTCCGGGAAGCGGTGGCCGCCATCGCCTGCTGTCCCGGATTCCCACCCAGGACCGCCGTTCGGCCCAGCCGGCAGAACGGCCCCCGAAGGCCCTGCTCACGGGGGCGGGCGTCTCGGCCGTCCTCCTCGTCACCGTGCTCGCCACCAGCCTGTGGTCGAACGACGACGGCGGCGCCGACCCCACGGCCTCCACAGGCGCGAGCAGCAGCCGCACCCTGTCGCCCACACCCGGCTCCCAGGCCCCGCCCGCCGTGTCCTCGCCGCCCGACTCGGCCGGGCTCCCGACGACCACCGAGCAGACCCGGCTGCGCAACCTCGCCGCCGACCTGTGCCTCGACATCCGGGGCGGCAAGGCGAAGGCCGGCGCCTCGACCAAGCTGGCGGTGTGCTCGTCCGCCTGGACCCAGCAGTGGTCGTACGAGGAAGACGGTCTGCTGCGCAGCGTCGCCAACCCCGAGCTGTGCCTCGACTCGCACGCTGACAACGGTGTCGTGTTCCTGGACCTCTGTGCCGCCAAGAGCGCGGCGGGCGGCGAGGACGAGCGCTACGACCTCACCGTGCGGGGCGAGTTGCTGCCCCGCTGGAACGACGGACTCGCCGTCGCGCCCGCCTCCACCGATCCCGATGCCGACATCGTCGTCAAGGTGCGCGACGGCTCCGACGTCCAGCGGTGGCGGACCGACGCGTCGTCGGCCGGCCCCGAGTCGCTGTCGATCGCGGGCACGACCAGCTGCTCGACGCGGCCCACGAGCGCCCCGCCGTCGGCCGACGGCACGCCCGAGGTGCCGAGCGAACCGCCGAACGAACAGTCGACAGGTGTGCCGGTCGAGCCCGAGGCCACTCCGTCGGAGACCTATCAGGAACCGCGCGCCGTGGCCGTCAGCGATGGCGACGACAGCGGCAGCGCGAGCGCGACACCCGCGCTGCCGCTGCCCCTCCAACTTCCCGACGTCATCACGGGGGTTGGACTGTGACGCTACGAGACGACATCCCGCGGCGGCTTGCCGGCCATGAACTCGACGGCGTTCTGGACCGCCGCCAGCGCGATCCGGACGAGCGTCTCGCGCGTGACGCCCGCGACATGCGGTGACAGCACCACGTTCGGGGCCTTGAGCAACCGCAGGGCCGGAGTGGGCGGTTCGGGGTCGAAGACGTCGATGCCCGCTCCGGCCAGGGTGCCCGCCTCCAGCGCGTCCGCGAGGGCGTCCTGGTCGATCAGGGAGCCCCGCGCGGTGTTGATCACGAACGCGGTCGGCTTGAGGAGTGCCAGCCGTTCGGCGTTCAGCAGATGCCGGGTCGCGTCGGTCAGTGGCGCGTGCAGCGTGATGTAGTCCGAGGTACGCAGGAGTTCGTCGAGTTCGACATGGCGGGCGCCGCCGAGCCGGGCCTCGGTCTCCGCGCCGACGGGCTGCGGACCGGCGTACACGATGCTCATGTCGAACGCGACCGCGCGCCGGGCGACCTCCTCGCCGATGTGTCCGAGCCCGACGATGCCGAGGGTCTTGCCGGACAGTTCGGTGATGGACTGCTGGAGCCGCGGCAGCGCCCAGTCGGCGTCGACCAACGCCGTGTGCGCGGGGACCAGTTGCTTGGCGAGAGCCAGCATGAGGGCGAAGGTCTGCTCGGCCACGTTCTGCTTCTCGGCGCCGCTGGAGCCGATGTTGCACACGGGCACACCCTTGGCGCGCGCCGCGTCCAGGTCGACGTAGTCGAAGCCATGGCTGGCACACTGGATGAGTTCCAACTCCGGTGCCGCGGCGATGTGTTCGGCGGTCACCGGGCCGAGTCCCGTGATGATGACATGCGCCGCGCGCAGCGCGTCGGGGTTCTCGTCGGTCGCCTCCACGACGGTGACGTGGGCCTCGCCGGGGAACACGGTGGCGAGCGCCGCGCCTGCCGTACGGCCCCCGACATGCGGCGAGACGACGGCCAGAACGTTCTTCGTGACGGTCATGCGGTTTCCTCGATCAGGTCGTCGGGGCCGAGGGTGGCGGGGCGGGCGTGCCCGGACAGGGCCAGCGTCAGGTCGAACTCGGCGAGCAGACAGCGGATGACGTGCTCGACGCCCGCCTGTCCGTCGAGGCCGAGCCCATAGGCGTACGGGCGTCCGACGAGCACCGCCTCGGCGCCGAGCGCGAGTGCCTTGAAGATGTCGTCGCCGGTGCGGATCCCGCTGTCGAAGAGGACGGTCAGCCGGTCACCGGCCGCCTCGACCACGCGGGGCAGCGCGTCGGCGGCCGCCACCGATCCCGCCACCTGCCGCCCGCCGTGGTTGGAGACGACCACGCCGTCCATCCCGGCATCGGCGGCACGGCGGGCGTCGTCCGGGTGCAGGACGCCCTTGAGGACGATCGGCCCGTCCCAGTTCTCCCGCAGGAAGGCCAGGTCCGGCCAGGTCTTGCCGGGATCCGCGAACATCCCCACGAAGTGCATCACCGCCGCGTTCGGATCCTCGTGCACCGGCTTGGCCAGGCCCGCCTGGAACGCCGGGTCCGAGAAGTAGTTGGCGGTGCCCACACCGTGCAGGAACGGCAGATACGCCTGGTCCAGGTCGCGCGGGCGCCATGCCAGCAGGGGAGTGTCGAGGGTGACGAGCAGCGCCGTGTACCCCGCCGCCTTCGCCCGGTCCAGGAAGGACCGGGTGACCTCGCGGTCCTTCGCCCAGTACAGCTGGAACCAGCGCTCCGCGTCGCCCATCGCCTCCGCGACCTGCTCCATGGGAGTGCTGGACGCCGACGACAGGATGTACGGCACACCCTGCGCCGCGGCGGCCCGCGCGGCGGCGGACTCCGCTTCCGGGTGCATGATCGACAGCACGCCCACGGGCGCGAGAGCCACCGGTGCGGGCAGCGGACGCCCCAACACCTCGACGGACAGATCGCGTTCCTGCACATCGCGCAGCATGCGTGGCACGATCCGCCGCCGGTCGAGGGCCTCCCGGTTGGCCCGCGCGGTGCTGCCGTTGCCCGCGCTGCCCGCCACATAGCCGACCGGACCGGGGCCGAGCCGCTGCTCGGTGAGCTCCTCCAGCCGGGTCAGATCGGTGGGCAGCCGCGGTACGGCGCCCGTCATTCCGTTCAGATAGATCTCGTACTGGAAGTCGGCCCAATGCTTCGCCATCCGTACGTCCCGCCTCTCGTCCCTGAGACCGCGCTGTACGACGTCGATCCTGGCGACTGTGACAAGGTCCGTCCACTGTGGTGCGCACATCGTGCGGCTGGGATTATCACCTTGTGAGTAACAAGACCGTGGAGGTCGCGGCAGGGAACCCCGCAGACATCAGAGAGCGCATCCGGCAGGAGATGGTCGCCGACCCGCGTGTCGTGGAGGCGATCGTCGCGGCCGTGCACGAACAGGTTCCGGTGTACGCGGCGCTCGACGACAGCCGACTGCCGGAGGTACGGGCCATCGCGGCGTGGGGGCTGGAGCGGCTGCTCCACCTCTGGGCGACCGACGGCACGCTGGGGCCGGCCGATCTCAGGCGGTTCCGGGGCATCGCGGCGGCCCGCGCGGCGGACGGGCGGCCCGTACAGGCCGTACTGCGCGCCTACCGCGTGGCGGGGACCGTCCTCACCGACGAGATCGCGGCCCGCGCGCCCCGGCTCACCGCCGCGGACGCCTTCGCGCTCGCCCGGATGCTGCTGACCACCCTCGACACGCTCTCCGAGGAGATGGCCACGGCGTACGCCGCCACCGACGAGGATCTCGCCGAGGACCACGACAGGGCACTGCGGCTGCTGCTCGACGACCTGATCGCCGGGCGGCACGCCTCCGTGGGCGCCCTGACCGACCGGTCGGCCCGCCTGGGTATCCAACTCCCGGATCCGTATTGCCTGTTGGTGGCGGAGCCGGCCGACGGGGACCGTCCCGACATGGCGCACGACGCGGCGACGGGACTGCTCGACGCGCTGGCCGTACCGGGCGACGAGGTCACTTCGCTGGCGACGGTACGCGGCTCACGTGCCGTTCTGCTGCTGCCGGCCGGTGTCTGCGCGAAGGTCGGAGCGGTGCTGGGCGGGCGGTCCTGGCGAGGCTGCGCGATCACCGGCGAGAGCCTGGACCGGGTCGCCGTCGCGCACCGCCTCGCGGCCGATGCCCTCGACACGGCGCCCGGCCACGCCCACCGGTCCGGGCGTGTTCTCACGGACGCGGACGCCCATGTCCTCGCGCTGCTCGCCGGGCATCCGGTCGCCGCGCCGGACCACATCGCGCGTCTGGTGCTCGGGCCGCTCGTCGATGCGGGGCAGCGGCACCTGCTGGAGGCGCTCACCGCGTACATCGACACGGGGTCGGCGAATGCCGCCGCCCGTGCGTTGCATCTCCATGCCCAGTCGCTGCGCTACCGCCTGCGGCGCATCCACGAACTGACGTCCCGTGACCCCCGAGATCCCTGGCAGCGGCTCACTTTGGACATCGCCCGCACGATCGGGCCGTAGCAGAGGGTTCCTCGCCCCCGCCGCCCCTACCCGTCCCATCCCTGGGGGCTGCGCCCCCAGACCCCCCTAAAAGATTGCGCAGTTCCCCGCGCCCCTTAAAAGACGGCAGCGGGTGGGTGGGGGATCGCGGGGCGCAGCCCCGCGCCTTAGGGGCGCGGGGAACTGCGCGAACGGCCCCCACCGGTCCGCAGTCGACACTCGACCGAACGGGGTCTGGGGCGGAGCCCCAGAAGGATGGGACGGGTAGGGGCGGCGGGGGCGGAATCGGCTAGGAAGTCTGGCTGGGTGGTGTCACGCGGGCGGTGGCGCGGACAGGGGCGCCGTCCGCGCCGGGGAGGCGGAGCGGGAAGAGGAAGACCTCGATCGAGTGGCCGGCGGCGTGTGCGTCGGCCACTTGGTCGAGGTGGGTGAGGTTCTCGGCGATCACGCCTCCCGTGCCGCACAGGACACGGTGCGCGGGCAGGCCGTCCCCGCCCGTGGGGTCCACGCTCAGCGCGTCGACGGCCACGGTGCGGACGCCCGCGTCGACGACCGCCTGGGCGGCCTCCGGAGTGAGCCAGGGATGCGCGAGGTAGTGGTCCGTCCCCCAGTACGCCGACCAGCCCGTGGCGAGCAGAAGGATCGCACCGGGCTGGAGCCGCAGCCGGCCCAGCGCGGGCGCGAGCAGGTCAGGACTGATCGGCGCCCGCGCCGGGAGCCCGCGGACGTCGGCGACGACCGCGGGTCCCGCGAAACGCTCCAGCGGCAGGTCGTCCAGCGTGGGCCACGCCTCGTCCACGTGGTACGGCGCGTCGACATGCGTCCCGGACTGCGACCCCATGTGCAGCCGCAGGACGTTGACGCCGTGCTCGGCGACCCGCAGCGCCCTGGACACCTCCACCCGAGGGTCACCGGGATAGACGGGCATCCCGGTGACCACGGGCACGGACAGGTCGAGCCAGGACTCCATCAGCTGCCTTCGACGGCGAGCACCGGCGGGGTGTCGTCGGGCTCCTTGTCCGATCCCGCGCCGGGGCCGGTGATCGGCGGCACCGGGGAGTCGACCGTACGGACCAGTCGGGCTCCCTCCGGTCCGTACACGGCCCGGGGTTCGGGGAACAGCCGCAGCAGGGACAGGAACAGTACGGCGGCGACGGCCAGCGACAGCGGCAGGCTGATGTCGATGCCGTTCGCCAGGTCGCCCAGCGGACCGACGAACTGGCCCGGGATGTTGGTGAAGAGAACGCCGATCACGGCGCCCACCCACCATGCCGTCATGCCACGCCAGTTCCAGCCGTGCGAGAACCAGTAACGGCCGCCGCGCTGACGGCGGTTGAAGACCTGGAGCGCGTCCGGGTCGTACCAGCCGCGCCGGGTGTAGAAGCCGAGGATCATCACGACCATCCACGGCGTGGTGCAGGTGATGATCATCGTGGCGAACGTCGAGATCGACTGCACCAGGTCGAAGCCGAAGCGGCCGACGAAGATGAACGCGATCGACAGCACGCCGACCAGGAACGTCGCCTGGACCCGGGAGAGGCGGGGGAACACCGACGAGAAGTCGAGCCCCGTGCCGTACAGCGACGTCGTACCCGTCGACATGCCGCCGATCAGCGCGAGCAGACACACCGGCAGGAAGAACCAGCTCGGTGAGATGGCCAGCAGCCCGCCCACGAAGTCGGGGGCCGCCGGGTCGACGTACTTCGGCGCCTTCGTCGCGATGATGCTCGCGGTCGCGAGACCGAAGACGAACGGCAGGAGGGTCGCTATCTGGGAGAGGAACGCGGCGCCCACGACCTTGCGGCGCGGAGCGTTGGCCGGGATGTAGCGCGACCAGTCGCCGAGGAAGGCGCCGAAGGACACCGGGTTCGACAGCACGATCAGCGCCGAACCGATGAAGGAGGGCCAGAACAGTGCCTGCGTCGCCGAGTCGGCCGAGGCCGTGAAGACACCGGCGTACGACGGGTCGAAGTCACCGGCGAAGGCGATCGCACCGAGCAGGAACAGCACGGTCGCCGAGGTCACCGCGATCTTGTTGACGAACAGCATGAACCGGAACCCGTACACGCACACCGCGAGGACCAGACCGCCGAACAGCGCGTACGCGACGACGTACGACAGCGTGCTGCGCTCCAGGCCGAACAGCCGGTGCGCGCCGCCGACCAGGGCGTCGCCGGAGCTCCACACCGAGATCGAGAAGAACGCGACGGCCGTCAGAAGGGAGAGGAACGAGCCGACCACCCGGCCGTGCACACCCAGGTGCGCGGAGGAGGCGACCGCGTTGTTCGTGCCGTTGACCGGGCCGAACACCGCCATCGGGCACAGGATCAGCGCGCCGACGACGACTCCGAGGAGCGTTGCCGCGAGCCCCTGCCAGAAGGAGAGGCCGAAGAGGATGGGGAAGGCGCCGAGGACGCAGGTGGAGAAGGTGTTCGCACCGCCGAACGCGACCCGGAACAGGTCGAGCGGCGACGCGGTGCGGTCCGCGTCGGGGATGCGCTCGACACCGTAGGTCTCGACCTCGGTGAGCGACGGGGGAGGGGTGGTCGGGGAGTTGTCGGACAAGAGTGCTCCAGCGAAGTGCCTGTACCCGGACGGGCGGTGGAGCGCGTTGTGACGCGGAGAGAAGGAGGGATGGCCGGTGGCCGCCGCTGGGGTGTGCGGCGTGAGCGGATGCCGTCCTTGTGGGGTCTGCCGACGCTAAGGCCCGGCATGCGGTCGGCGCCAGAAGGTAAATCATCCATCTTTCACGCCGGAGGTGGAGTATTCGTCCATCGTCGACGGTGCTCCGGTGTTCAGCCCGCTGCCCTGGGTTCAGCCGGTCGGGCCGGGGTCCCGTGCGGCGCGCCAGCCGTGCCAGCGGTGGACGGTGATCGCGATCACCGGGCCGTCCGGTGGCTGCTGCCGGTACTGCGCGTACTTCTCCCGCAGCAGGGCGATCGCCGCGGCGTACGCGTCCTGGGTGCCGGGCGGCAGGACGCGGGCGTCGCCGTCCGCCCGTACCCACCACAGCCGGTCCCAGTCCTCGTCGTCGTACACGTCCACGAGCAGGCTGACCGCGGGGTGGGCGGCGATGTTGCGCAGCCGCTTCAGCCGCTGTGATCTCTTGGGCTTGCGGTCGACGGCGGTGACGATCTCACCGCCGTGCGCGGCGAACACGACCGGCACCACGTGGGGGCGTCCGGCGGCGTCCACCGTCGCCAGGTGTGCGACACGGGCCGTCATGAACCGGCGGCGCGCCTCGTCCTCGTCCATGTCCGGCACGGTGAGCTCCGAATCCCCGGCAGCCGGGCGTCGTCACCGGTAGGCGGACGCGGCCTCGGCCAGGTCGTCCAGCGTGTGCAGGGTCTGGTCCTCGGGCCGGGTCGGCAGATAGAGCAGGGCGCGTTCGACGCCGAGTTCCGCGTAGATGTCGAGGGACTCCCGGTCGTGCCGGGCCGCGTAGACCACCACGGCCGGCCGGTCGCCGGCCGTCTCCCGCATGCGGTCGATCCGTGCGCCCAGCTCCTTGGGCGGTACGCCGCTGGGCATCCACGCCGAGCCGTACTCGGCGACGCGGGCGAAGGTGCGCTCGCTGTTGCCCCCGATCCAGAGGGGCGGATGCGGCCGCTGGACGGGCTTGGGCCAGCTGTGGACCGGGTCGAAGTCGACGAGGTCGCCGTGGAACTCGGCCTCGTCCTTGGTCCACAGCTCGATGATCGCCCGGATCCGTTCGTCCATCAGCCGCCCGCGTCCGGCCGGATTCGTCCCGTGGTTGCGCATCTCCTCCCGGTTCCAGCCGGCGCCGACACCGAACACCGCGCGGCCGCCGGAGACCAGATCGAGGGTGGCCACTTCCTTCGCGGTGATGATCGGATCACGCTCGACCACCAACGCGATCCCGGTGCCCAGCAGCAGATCGCCGGTCACGGAGGCGACCGCGGCGAGCGCCACGAACGGGTCCAGCGTGCGGTAGTACATGCGCGGCAGATCGCCACCGGCCGGGTACGGCGTCTCCCGGTTCACCGGAATGTGCGTGTGCTCGGCCAGCAGCAGTGCGTCGAACCCGCGCTCCTCCAGGGCCGGCCCCAGTGCCGCGGGGCCGATGCCCTCGTCGGTGAGAAACGTCGACACTCCGAACTTCATCCGCGACCACCTCGTCTCATCGGCAGCTACTGCTGCCAGTGTGGCGCGGTCCCTCACTCCTCGTCGGCCGAGGCGTCCTGCGGTGCGGTGTCCTGCGGTGCCGCGTCCGGTCCCTGCGCCCGGACCCGCTGCACGTGCTCCAGCGAGTCGCGCAGCTCGGTGAGCCAGTCGTCGGTGTGGCGCTGCACGAGGCGTACGCACCAGGCGAGGGCGTCGCTGCGGCTGCGGGCGACACCGGCGGCGATGAGGGTGTCGAGGACCTGGCGTTCGGGCTGGCGCAGCCGGGTCATGACGGGTGCGGCGATGTGCGTGAACAGGGCGCGCTCGCCGCCGCACTCCACACCCCAGGAGACCTTCTTGCGGAACCGGTGCTCCGCCTCGCGCGCCACCGCGACCCGGTCCTCGCGGGTGCGCTCGCGGAATTCCTGGATACGTGACTGGACGGCCGCCTCCTTCTCGGCGTCCGAGGCGCCTTCGGCGAGCCGGGGCTCGGGGATGCGGCCGATGACGGTGATCTCCTCGCGGTCGACCGTCACCTCCGCGAGGCTCTCGAAGAGATCGTCGGGCAAGCGGCCGGCGAACCAGCCGCGCAGCTTCTCGCGTTGCTCCGTTGTAATCATGTAATGACGATTACTCCGTTGCTCGATGAAAGCAAGGGGGTCAGCCATGGGCTGAAGCGGAATGTTTCAGGCCTATTGCTGAGCCATGGAAATCTGGCCAGGAGGAGACTCTCGACGATCAACAACCGCTCAGTTCCGGGGCTTACACGTTCGAATTCTGTAACTTCACGCCACTGTTTCAACACTCAAAGTTACCGAAACGCATGGGGTCGATGTGTGTTTCCGGTGAGGACTCGGCAGACTCGCGCTCGCCGAACCGGCACTCAACCGAGCCGGTATGGCATTCAATCGAGCGGAAGGATGCACACAATGCCGACCACCGCGCGCTGGGCAGCGACTCTCACCCTGACGGCCACCGCCGTCTGCGGACCCATGGCCGGGTCCGCCCTCGCGGCCCCCGCCTTCGGCCCGTCCGGGCTCTACGCCCCCTCGGCCCTGGTGCTCACCGTGGGCCACGGCAACAGCGCGGCCACCGTCACCCCGGAACGGGCGGTCACTCTGAACTGCGCCCCGACCGCCTCCGGCACCCACCCCGCCGCCCGCCAGGCCTGCGCCGAACTCCGGGTAGCCGGCGGTGACTTCGACGCCCTGGCGGTCAGAGACGACGTCGCCTGTACGAAGCAGTTCGACCCCGTGGTCGTCACGGTCGACGGCGTCTGGCAGGGCAAGCGCGTCTCGTACGAGCGCACCTTCGCCAACGAGTGCGTGAAGAACTCCTACGGGATGACCGTCTTCACGTTCTGAGGGACCGGGATCGCGCGGTCCTCGTGAATGACGTTCGAGGTCCGTTGCTGGGGAGTGCGGGCCCCGTCGCGGGGTGCCACGCGATTTCGCACCGAGGGTCGGCCGGACAGAGTGGGGCTGTCGGCCGGCCCTCGGCATTTGTGTGTGTGCCCGGTGGGGTGGTCCGGGAAGCGTGCGTTTCAGGGCGATTCCGGTAGCGGTGGAAAGCGGTCGAGCGGGCCCGAGGCGTCCACCGTCGCCATGTCCGTCTCGCCGTAAGCGGCCGGCGGCAGCCGGCTGTGACGGCGGCCGGCAGGGCCGGGACGGGTGCCGGTGAGGCGCCCGCTCAGCGCACCGGGGTCGCTATGCGCAGATGTGCCCCACTGGTCGACGGCGCGGCCTCGTCGCTCTGCCGGGTGATGTCCGCCCACCACGAGGCGCCCTCCTCCATGTGCCGCAGCAGGATGCCCTCGCGGATCGCCCAGGGGCAGATGGAGACCTTCTTGAGGCCCGTCAGCTTCATCGCCGTGTGTCCGACCACTGCACCGGCCAGGCTCTGGGCGGCCCGCGGTGCGGAGATGCCCGGGAGCAGCGCACGTTCCTTGGCCGTGAGCAGGGCGAGGCGGTCGAGTGAGTCGCGTAAGTCCGCCCGCTGCAACTCCCGTTCCGTGAAAGGGCCATGGCGTCCGGGCGGCGCCCCGCACAGCCGGGCCAGCTGCTGGAAGGTCCGCGAGGTTGCCACGGCGGTGCGCGGTCCCTCCCAGCGGATCCGTGCGGCCACGTCCCGCAGCTGATGGCGCACGTTGCGGCGCAGCTCCTTGATGCTGTCCGCCGACGGCGGATCCTGGCCCTCGAAGTACTCGCGGGTCAGCCGGCCCGCGCCGAGCGGGAGCGAGGCCACGAAGTCCGGCAGCCGGCCCCGCCCGAAGGCCACCTCCAGCGAGCCGCCGCCGATGTCGAGGAGCGCGAGCGGCCCCGAGCGCCAGCCCATCCAGCGGCGCGCCCCGAGGAACGTGAGCTCGGCCTCCAGCTCGCCCGGCAGGGTGCACAATCGCACGCCGGTCCCCGCGCGTACGGCCCTCAGCACCTCCTGACGGTTCGGGGCGTTGCGCACCACGGCGGTCGCGAAGGACAACGGGCCCGCCGCACCCCATCGTTGGGCCGTAGTGCCCGCCGCGCGCACCGCCTCGACCAGCTGCTCCACGGCCTCCTCGGGAATCGAACCGCCGTGCGCCACCCGCTCGGACAGCCGCAGCCGCCACTTCGCGGTGTGCACCGGCAGCGGTACCCCGCCCTCGGCGTCCGCCACCACGAGACGCACCGTGTTCGACCCCACATCCACCACGCTTACTCGCATGCCGCTGCATGTACCCCCGGTAACGGGGCGGCACGCCCTGCATGCACCGTTGTTGAGGGTGGTGCGGTCCCGGTGGCCTTCATTGCGCTGCTGCCGCGTCACCCGGGGCCGCGCCAGGGGCGGAGTCGGGGCCACCAGCCCGGCACCGCCGCGCGGTAGCGCTCGTACTCGGTGCCGAATCTGCCGGTCAGTTCCGGCTCCTCGTACCAGCGCGCGAACGCCGCCATCACGAGCCCGGCGACCACCCCGTACACCAGGAGCACCGGCCGCGCGAGCAGCAGGCTCTGCCCGGCGATCACCGCGACGACCGCCACGTACATCGGATTGCGGACATGCCGGTAGAGCCCGCCCACGACCAGGTGTTCCGTGGGCGCGACCGGCGCCGGAGTGCCGAGGCCCTCGGCGACGAACCGCGTGAAGGCGGACAGCAGCACCACCGCGCCCGCGGCCAGCGGCACCAGGCCCAGCACACGGACGGGGGGCCACCAGTGACCGGCCCGCCAGCCGGTCAGCCACCAGGGGAGAAGGACGGCCACCGTGCCGGGGGCCAGGGCCAGGAAGAGCGAGCTGCCGACCGCGGACGCAGATCTGCGCATACGCCCACCATGGCCGCCGCGCGGCGCGACGTAAACGTACGCGGTGCCTGGTTGGGAAACGTGCGCCGCCCGGAGCGGATACGTCACCGGTCCGAGCCGTCCGGGATGCCGAGACGGGCGCGAGACCGCAACGATGGACCATGGGTGTACTCGGCGAGCTGGACCAGCGGCTGTTCACACGGGTGGCGGGGGCGCGGGTGCCCGGGGCCGATCCGGCGCTGCGGCGGCTCAGCCACAGTGCCGACCACGGACGTCTGTGGCTGGGAGCGGCGGCCGGGCTCGCGGTGATCGGCGGACACACCGCCCGACGGGCGGCCCTGCGGGGGGTGGGCTCGCTGGCGCTGGCCTCGCTGACCGTGAACACGGTCGTGAAGTGGAGCACCCGCCGCCCCCGCCCACTGCTGGACCTCGTACCGACGATCCGGCACCTGAGCCGCCAGCCGCACACCACGTCCTTCCCCTCCGGGCACTCCGCGTCGGCCGCGGCCTTCGCCACCGGAGTCGCCCTGGAGTCCACGCGCTACGGCGCCCTGGTCGCGCCCCTCGCCGCCGCGGTCGCCTTCTCGCGCGTCTACGTGGGCGTGCACTACCCCGGAGATGTGCTGGCCGGAGTGGCGATCGGCGCCGGGGCCGCCGCGCTCACCTGCCGCTGGTGGCCGCCGCGCGCGGCCGTCCCGGAACGGGAACGACCCGCGGCCGACGCGCCCGCGCTGCCCCGCGGCGAGGGACTGGTCGTCTTCGTCAACAGCCGGGCCGGCAGCGGCGCACCCGCCGCGCCGCTGCCGCCCGCCGAGCGGCTGCGTGAACTGCTGCCCGGGGCCGAGCTGATCGAGCGCGGTCCTGACGACGACTTCACCGCGCTGCTCGCCAAGGCGGTCGACCGGGCCGCGGCGACGGGCGGCGCGCTGGGCGTGTGCGGAGGCGACGGCAGCGTCAACGCCGCGGCCCGCGCGGCGGCCGAACGAGGTCTCGCGCTGGCGGTGTTCCCCGGCGGCACCCTCAACCACTTCGCGCAGGACGTGGGCGTACCGGACTTCGAGGACACCGCCGTCGCCGTCGCCAAGGGCGAGGCGGTGGCCGTGGACATCGGCGTGGCGCGATCGGGGGCCGGGCCGGAGGTGCGGTTCCTCAACACCTTCAGCATCGGCCTGTACCCCGAACTCGTCGAGGTCCGTGAGCACTTGGAAGAGCGGTGGGGCAAGTGGCCGGCCGCGGCCGTCGCCCTCGTCCGGGTGCTGCGCACCGCGACCCCCGTCGAGCTGAGCGTCAACGGCCGCCCCCGCCGCCTGTGGCTGCTCTTCGCGGGCAATGGCCGGTACGTCCCCGAGGGCTTCGCCCCCGCGTTCAGGCCGCGTCTGGACGAGGGACTGCTCGACGTGCGTCTGGTGGACGGAGACCACCGCCTCGCCCGCACCCGCGTCATCGCCTCCGCGCTCGTCGGGGCGCTGCACCGCTCCCGGGTCTACGGCGCCGCACACGTCCCATGGGTGCGGCTGGAGGGACTCGCCGGTACGGACAGACTCGCGTACGACGGTGAAGTCGCCCCCGTGCCCGCTGAGTTGACGCTGGAGAAGGAGCACCGGGCACTCGTCGTGTACCGGCCCGCACAGCCGCAGGACGAGCTGGTCCAGCAGGCCCGTCTGGCCGCCGCGACAGCCCGCTACTGGAAACGCGCCGGAGACGGATGAGGGGCCGCCGTCTCCCTGCAGACGGCGGCCCCTCGGCCTGGGGGTGATCGGATCAGGAGCCGATCACATGTGGACGACCGGTGCGGCGGAAGCGTCGGAGGCCTGCTCCAGCTTCCCGCGGCGGTAGAGCAGGAAGGCGATCAGCGCGCCCGCGACGAAGGAGCCCGACGACCACCAGAAGGCGGTGGTGTAGCTCTCGATCGTGGACTGGGCCTGGACCAGCTTGTCGGTCGCGTCCTTGCCGGAGAGGTAGCTCGTGGCGGCGCTCGCGGCGAGGGTGTTCAGCAGCGCCGTACCGATCGAACCGCCCACCTGCTGCATGGTGTTGACGGTCGCGGAGGCGACACCGGCGTCCTCGGGGGCGATCCCGCTGGTGGCCAGCGACATCGCGGGCGGCATCACCATGCCGAGGCCCGCGCCGACCAGGAGCAGCTGCGGCAGTACCGCCGTGGAGAACGACGAGCCGACACCGATGCCGGTCAGCCACGCCATACCGACCGCGGCGATCGCGAAGCCCGCCGGGATGACGGCCTTCGGTCCGATGCGCGGCACCAGGATCGTGGTGGAGATCTGCGCCATGACCATGAGGGCGGCCATCATCGGCAGGAACGCCACACCCGTCTTGGTGGGGCTGAAGCCGAGGTTGAGCTGGAGGTAGTAGGTGAGGAAGAGGAAGACACCGAACATGCCCGCGCCGGTGATCAGGACGGTGATGAACGAGGCGGCGCGGTTGCGGTCGAGCAGGACGCGCATCGGCAGCAGCGGGTGCTTGGCACGGGTCTGCCACCAGGCGAACGCGGCCAGCAGGATTCCGCCCGCGGTCAGGAAGCCCCAGGTGGCGGGCGAACTCCAGTCGTGGGTCTCGGCGTTGGAGAAGCCGTAGACCAGGGAGAAGAGACCGGTGGAGACCAGCAGTGTGCCCGGCAGGTCCAGCTTGGAGTTCGCCGCGTCACGGTGATTGGTCAGCAGCATCCAGCCGCCGGCGAAGGCGACGATCGCGAAGACGACGTTGACGAACAGCGTCCAGCGCCAGTCGAGCGCGTCCGTCAGCACACCGCCGAGCAGCAGGCCCACCGCGCCACCGGCGCCGGCGATCGCGCCGTACACGCTGAACGCCTTGGCGCGTTCCTTGGCATCGGTGAACGTCGTGTTCAGCAGCGAGAGCGCGGCGGGTGCGAGCAGAGCGCCGAAGACACCTTGCAGGGCGCGGGCGGTGACCAGCATCCCGAAGCTGGTGGACACGCCGCCCAGCATGGAGGCCGCGGCGAATCCGGCGATACCCACGAGGAAGGCGGTCTTGCGTCCGAAGAGGTCGGCGATGCGGCCGCCGAGCAGCAGCAGGGAGGCGAAGGCCAGGGAGTAGGCGGTGACGATCCACTGCCGGTTGCCGTCGGAGAAACCGAGGTCCGCCTGGGCGGACGGCAGGGCGATGTTCACGATGGTGGCGTCGAGGACCACCATCAGCTGCGCGATACCGATGATCGCGAGGATCCACCAGCGCCGCTTCGACGCCTCCGCGGGTGGTGCGTCAACGGCACCGGTGCGGGCGCCCTTGGTCAGGGTCTGAGGCATGGGAGAACCACTCCAGGGAAGTCGCTCAGGGGCAACGGAGACTTAAACGAAACCGTTTCGTACACATAGACCCTAGACCAGCCCCATCGAAACGGCAACGTTTCGCTGGGGTCGGCGGGTGAGGCGGGCGTCACAGCCGCTCGCGGGAACCGTGCGTGTGCCAGGGCAGCAGGACGCGCGGGGCCGCGTCCAAGCGCTCGGCCCCGCGTTGGTCCCGGACTCGGCCGGACGCCTACCGCATCTGCCGCCGCACCAGCTCGTGCAGCCGCCCGCCCGTGTCCGCCAGCAGCGTCGCGGGCGGTCCCTGCTGGGCGACCCGGCCGTCCTCCATCACGATCACGCGGTCCGCGTCCATCACCGTGGACAGGCGGTGGGCGATCACGATCCGCGTGGCGTTGAGCGCCCGGGTGCTCTCGATGACCGTGCGCTGCGTCTCGTTGTCCAGGGCGCTGGTCGCCTCGTCGAAGAAGAGGATGCGAGGGCGGCGGATCAGCGCCTGGGCGATCATCAGACGCTGGCGCTGACCGCCGGAGATCGCGCCGCTGCCGGAGACGATCGTGTGCAGCCCCATCGGCATCCGCTTGATGTCCTCGGCGAGGCCGGCCATCTCGGCCGCCGCCATCGCCTCCTCCGGCGTGAACGGCTCGGTGCCGCAGATGCAGTCCAGGATCGATCCGGTGAACGGCTGGGCGTGCTGGAGCACGACACCGCACTGACGGCGTACGGCGGACTGGTCGAGGGCCGCCAGATCCTGGCCGTCGTACAGCACACTGCCCGAGACGGGCTTGTCGAAGCCGATCAGCAGCCGCAGCAGCGTGGACTTGCCGCACCCGCTGGGGCCGACGATCGCCACGAACTCGCCCGGCCCGATGTCGAACGACACGTCGTCGAGGACGAGCGGGCCGTCGTCGGCGTACCGGAAGGAGAGCCTTCGGGCCTCGATGCTCCCGGAGAGGAGACCCGGACGGGTGCTCGCCGTGCGGACCTCGGGGGTCGCGTCGAGCACTGGCCTGATCTCCTCGAACATCGGCAGCGCGGCGGCCGCCGAGACGGCCGCTCCCGTGATCTGGGTGACCGAGGTCAGCAGCATCGTCACCGAGGTGTTGAAGGTGAGGAAGGCGGCGGCCGACAGCGAGCCGCGCGCCGGGCCCGCGAGCAGCATGAACATCAGCAGCGAGCACAGCGGCAGATACACCGCGCCCATCACCGTGGTGAGGTTCTTGATCCGGCCGACCTTCTGCTGGAGCTCACGGCTGCGCGCGAACTCGCCGGCCCAGGCCGCGTACGCGTAGTTCTCGGCCGCCGCGACACGCAGCTTGGGCAGACCGCGCAGGGTCTGGAACGCCTGGTTGTTCAGCTTGTTGCTGAGTACGACCAGCCGCCGCTGCCAGCGCACCTGCCACAGACCGAGCCCCAGGAACACCGCCGCGATGACGACGAGCATGCCGATCGCGGCCAGCGCCATCGGCACGCTGTACCAGAGCAGCAGCCCCAGGTTCATCGCGCCGACCGTGCCCGCCTGCGCGACCGTCGGGCCGACACCCGCGAGGAGCCGGCGGATCGCGCTGATGCCCATGGCGGCACTGGCGAGTTCACCGGTCGAGCGCGAGGTGAAGAACTTTGTGGGCAGCCTGAGCAGCCGGTCCCACACGGCCGGCTGGAGCGTGGCCTCGATGCGCCCCTCCATGCGCAGCATCGTGAGGTTCTCCAGCAGCATGAACGCCGCCGACACGACGCTGGTGACCATGAGGGCGAGACAGACCTGCACGATGAGCCCGTGCTGGGCCTTCGGCACGTACTCGCCGAGCACCTTGCCAGTCGCGATCGGCACCAGCGCGCCGATCGCGACCGTGACGAGACCGCTGATCGCGAGGTTGCGCAGATCGCCGCCGGTGCCCTGGAGGCAGAACCGCAGCAGCCGCAGCGGGCTCAGCTTCCGCTCGGGCAGTGGACGGTAGAACATCACGGCCCGCGGCTCGAACTCCGCCGCGTTGGCCTTCTCGACCGGCGTCTCCCGCCCGGAGGACGGCTGTACGGCCACATATCCGCCGCGCCGCCACAGCAGCGCCACCGGCGCGCCGGACACGGCCCGGTGACCGATCAGCGGACCGATGTTGTCGCGCCACCAGCGCCCGTCGAGCCGTACGGCACGGGTGCGGACGCGCGAGGCGAGCGCGATCCGCTCGACCGGGTCGAGCCGGTCGCTCTCCGTGCCGCTCTGCGCGGACTCGGCGAGGGTGATCCCGCAAGCGGCGGCCACCAGCTTGCAGGCCGCGTACGTGGCGTCCGCGTCGGCAGCGGTCGGACGCTTCGCCGACGACTTGCCGATGGAGGCGAGCAGGGTCCGGTCGGCTTGGGCGCGGACGGCCTCGCCGGCCTTGATGCCCGCCGCCGTACGGTCCTCGTGGCTGGCCTCCAACTGCTCGATCCAGCGATCGAGTGTGGTCAGGAGGCGGTACTGCTGGTCGACCATGCTCTGCCAGACACCGGAGTCCATCAGCAGGTCGGCCGCGGCTTCGGCGCCGTACAGGGAGCCGTACTGGACACTGCCGGGCGGCACCTGCATCCAGAACACGTCGTCGTCCGTGAGCGCGGCGGCGTTCTCCGTGGCCATCGGCGCCTGGAAGAGGATGGAGAGGCTGCGGCCGACGCCGAGGGCGAGGGCGTACTCCAGCGGGCTCGACGTCGGCGGCACGTACTGGGGGTTGCCGTACTCGTCGTACGACCAGGTCTCCGTGTTGACCGGCTGGTACAGCTCGCGCAGCACGATCCGGTGCACCACGCAGTCGCGCAACGGCCGTCCGACGAGGGTGTGCTGGGGGCCCGCGACCGGACCGAGGAGCAGCGAGCCCGCTTCGAGGCGGCCGAGGTGGTGCCAGTGGCCCTGCTGGACGGCGTCGACCGCGAACAGGTCCATGGCGCCCGCGGCGACCAGCCACAGCACCTGCGGACCTTCCAGGTCGAGGCGGTTGAGCCCGGAGCAGTCGATCGCCGTGCCCATGCCGCCGAGCGCGCCGAGGACCACGTCTCCGTCGCGTACGCCCTCGTGAACCGTGGTCATCTCATCGCTCCTTGACCAGCTCGGCGTACGGGCCGCCGGCCGTCACCAGGGTGTCGTGCCGCCCGCGCTCCACGATCGTGCCGTGCTGCAGTACGACGATCTCGTCGCTGTCGCGCACGGTGCTGAGCCGGTGCGCGATCACCACGCAGGCGCAGCCGCGCTTGCGCAGGTTGTCGATGACGGTCTGCTCGGTCTCCGCGTCCAGCGCGCTGGTCACCTCGTCGAGGACCAGGATGCTCGGCCTGCGCACCAACGCCCGTGCGATCTCCAGGCGTTGCCGCTGACCGCCGGAGAAGTTGCGGCCGTCCTGCTCGACCCGGCTGTGGATGCCGCCGGGGCGGCGCATGACGACGTCGTACAGCGCGGCGTCCTGCAGCGCCGCCACCACGGCGTCGTCCGGGATCGACGGGTCCCACAGCGCGATGTTGTCGCGGACCGTTCCCTCGAAGAGGAACACGTCCTGGTCGACGAAGGACACGGAGGCCGCGAGCGCGCCGCGCGGGATGTCCTCCAGACGCTGCCCGTCGATACGGATCGTGCCCTCCCACGGGGCGTACAGCCCCGAAATGAGCCTGGACACCGTCGACTTGCCGCTTCCGGAGCCGCCGACCAGCGCGACCTGCTGGCCGGGGCCGACCGTCAGGGAGAAGCCGGTGAGCAGCGGCTTGTCGAGCGGGCTGTAGCCGAACGTGATGTTCTCCAGCTCGACATGGCCCTGGAGGCGGCGGGTGGAGTCGCCGGTGCCGGAGCGGGCGTAGAGCGGATCCGCCTGGAAGTTCTCGACGTCCTTGAGACGGGCCACGTCGGCCGCGAAGTCCTGGATGCGGCCCGCGACACCGTTGAGGCGGGTGATCGGCGCGGTGAAGCGGGTGACGAGGGCCTGGAAGGCGACCAGCAGACCCACCGAGATATGGCCCTCCACAGCCCGCAGACCGCCGATCCACAGGATCAGCGCGGAGTTGAGCGTCGCGAGCGTCGGCGCGACCACGCCCAGCCAGGCGCTCGGCACGCCGAGGCGCTGCTGTTCCTCCAGCGTGGTGGCGTGCTGCCCGGCCCACTTGCGGAAATAGCCGTCCTCGCCGCCGGTCGCCTTCATCGTCTCGATCAACTGGAGCCCGGAATACGCCGTGTTGGTGAGCCGGGCGGTGTCCGCGCGCAGCTTCGCCGTGCGGGTCGCGCGCAGCCGGATCACCACCCGCATGGCCACCACGTTGAGCAGGGCGACGCCGATGCCCACGGCGGTGAGCTGCGGGTCGTAGGTGTAGAGCAGCACCGCGTAGAGCACCACCACGATCGCGTCCACACCGGCCGCCGCGAGATCGCGGGCCAGGGTCTCGGCGACCGCGTCGTTCGACTGGAGCCGCTGCACCAGGTCGGCCGGGCTGCGCTGCGAGAAGAACGTGACCGGCAGCCGCAGCAGATGGCGCAGGAAGCGGGCGCTGCTGAGCGTGGAGGAGATGATGCGGCCGCGCAGCAGATTCGCCTGCTGCAACCAGGTCAGCACCACCGTGAGCAGCACGGAGGCGCCCATCGACGCGAACAGCACGCCGAGCAGCGAGGACTGACCGCCGATCAGATACTGGTCGATGTACGTCCGGCTGAGCGCGGGCAGCGCCGCACCGACCGCCACCAGCAGCAGACTCGCCAGCACGGCGGCGGGCATCGTGCCCGACGTGCCGCGCAACCGGGCCGGCATGGCGCCCAGGACGCCGGGCTTGCGGCCGCCCTTGCGGAAGTCCGGCCCCGGCTCCATGACGAGGACGACGCCGGTGAAGCTGGTGTCGAAGTCCTCCATGGGCACGAAACGACGCCCCTTGCCGGGGTCGTTGATGTGCACGCCGCGCCTGCCGAAGCGGCGCCCCATGCCGTCGTAGACGACATAGTGGTTGAACTCCCAGAACAGGATCGCGGGCGCCCTCACCTCGGCGAGCGCGACCGTGTCCATCTGCATGCCCTTGGCCGTCAGGCCGTAACTGCGCGCCGCCTTCAGCAGGTTGCTGGCGCGCGAGCCGTCCCGCGAGACACCGCAGGCGATGCGCAGTTCTTCGAGCGGGATGTGGCGGCCGTAGTGGCCGAGCACCATGGCGAGGGAGGCCGCGCCGCATTCGACGGCCTCCATCTGGAGCACGGTGGGGGTGCGGACGGACTTCCGGCTGCCCTTGGGGACCGTGCGCTTGGGCGCGGCGGCGCGGCGTCTGCCCCGGGTGTCTTGCGTGGTGGTCACGGCAGGAGCCAATCCATCGGGCGCTGATCGGCCAGGCGGATCGAACCCGTGGCCAGGGTCATGGAGGAGAGCGCGAACGGCGGCCCGTCCGCCGAGGACCATTTGAGGCCGCTCTTCGTGCCGGACGAACGGTCGAGACGGACCAGGACGGCCACCGGCCTGCCCTTCTTGGTGAACTGCTCGCCCAACTGGCTGTCACCGAGGAAGGAAGCGATCTGCTGCTGGCTCTGCACCGTCAGGTCGACCGCCTTCACATGGCCGCGCAACACGCCGTACTGCTGCGTCGGCACCGACTGGACGGTGAGGTCGACGGTGGCGTTCGCGGGAATCGTGGAGGCGCTCTCGGCGGGGACGTACACGGTCGCGTACAAGGGATCGCCGGCGTGGGCGACCTTCTCCACAGCGGCGACGTTCGCGCCGGTCTGGATGATCGCGCCGATGGTGGCGGCGAGTGCCGTGACGCGACCCGCGGCGACCGTGCGGACGACGGCCGTTTCGCCCTGCGCCGTACGGACCTTCAGTACGGGGGCGTTCGCGGCGAGCCGTTCGCCCTCCTTGGCGACGACCTCGGTGACCTGCCCGGCGACGGGGCTCTGCAACACGTAACTGCCCTCCCCGTGCGTGAGGATGGCGGGTGCGCTGACCGTGGACGCGACCGTGCCCGTCACGGCCCACACGGAGGCGGCCGCCATGACGACGACCGTCACGGACAGCACGAGCCAGCCCTGGGGGCGGGCGAAGCGCACCGGAAGGTCGAGCTCTTCGGGCGACTGCAGCTTGGCGAGGGCCTGTTGGCGGAACTGCACGGGATTTCCCTCACCTGTTCGAGAGATTTACGGCACCCGAGAGTCCCGGAACCGGGAAGCGGTTCCGGGACTCAACGGCATGAAACGCGATCAGAGACCGGCAACCAGGCCGGTGACCGGGGAGGTGTTGAGGCCGGTCACGCCCTCGACGGTGCCGACGACCGTGCCCACGAGGCCGGAGACGGGGGCAACGCTGTCGACCAGGCCGGTGACGGTGCCAACGGCGTTCAGCGACAGGCCGCCGGAGACGTTGTCGAGGTCGGCGTCCGAGATCTCGGCGGTCTCAACACGGGGGGTGGAGTTCATGATGGAACTTCCCTTCCTAAAGAAATTCATAAGGGGGAGAGCGGCCCCCTTCTGGGGACAGACGACGGCCGCCACCGCGAGCGTGCGGCACCCGTTTCGGGGAACCTTGGTGCGACCCCCGCGGTGCAACGGATCAAAGCACGCCCGGATGGCGCGCATCCAATCAACCAGGGCTCTCACCTGGGCACTTGAGGACGCGGGCCGGTCAACCGTGATGACGTGCACACGTCTCGACGGCGACTTCTTCACATGCTCCACGACGTCGTTTCGTGCGGGCTCTCGCCGCCCGGGGATCGAATGGGACAGTCCCGCCTCAATGGCGCGGAGGGGGTGCGGAGGGGGGCGCACGACTGTGCAGATCCCTCGCACACGGTGACTTGGTTGAGTATTCGATGTGCAGATTCGCTGAAGCCGGGATTCCGCTCCTGATTGAAGACGGACCGTTACCGATCGGTAGCGGTCCGTGCCGCTCAGCCCAGGAGCGCGTACACCGTGCTCGCCCGCGCCGCGATCTCCTCCGAGCCCTCGGCGGTCATCGTGATGTCCGCGAAGGCCATGCGGCGGCCCAGCTTGGTGAGGACGGCCTCGATCAGCACATCGGCGCCCGTCACCGCGCGCTGGAAGGTGGTGGACTGCTGGACCGTGGTCATGGGCACGAAGGCGCCGCGCGCCGCCGACACCGCGATCACGGTCGCCGTGTCCGCGGCGGCCATCAGGGCCTGGCCCGACAGCGAACCGCCCTCCCGGGAGAGGCGCTCGGACCACGGCAGCCGCAGGACCGCGCGGCGCTCGTCCAACTCCGCCACGGACAGGCCGAGGTCGAGCACCCAGGGGGCGAAGTGGTCGGCGAGGATCTTGTCGGCTTCGGCGAGATTCAGTGTCATACGAGGCATTGTTCCCCGGTCGCTCGGCGGAAAGGCGTGATTGCCTCGTAATCCATGCCTTTCGCCGACGTAACTCCTGCCTTTCTTAAAGGGAGTTGAACAACCCACGTGGCTCACGCGTATCAACAGGCATCCAGGCGCCCCCCAAGTCAGCTGCCGGACGGCGGCATCGACCCCGTCCCCAGGAGGTCAGAAGTTGAGTCACAAGCGGATACCCAAGCGCAAGGCCGCCCTCGCGGCAGGAAGCGTGGCGGCGCTCGGAGCGGCGGCACTTCTGCTGCCCAATGCCAACGCGTCACAGACGAATTCTGACGACGCCACCCCGAAGACGTTCAAGGCGACCGATGTCGCGGACGTCGCCTCGCAGCTCGCCTCCCAGTTGGGTGACGCCTTCGCCGGTTCGTACTACGACGCGTCGAAGCAGCAGCTCGTCATCAATGTCGTCGGCGACAACAGCAACGTCGTCAACCAGATCGAGAAGGCCGGCGCCGTCGCCAACCAGGTGCAGAACAGCACCTCCACACTCCAGGCCGCCGCCAAGACGCTGAAGACGGACGCGACGGTTCCGGGCACGGCGTGGTCCGTCGACCCGAAGACCAACGAGATCCGCGTGACCGCCGACTCCACCGTCACGGGCACCAAGTGGGACACGGTGGAGTCGACCGTCAAGAGCCTCGGCTCGGGCGTGGCGACCCTCAAGAAGTCCGCGGGCACCTTCAAGACGTTCGTCGACGGCGGCGACGCCATCTTCGGCGGCGGTGCCCGCTGCTCCCTCGGCTTCAACGTCACCGCCGGCGACGGCAGCCCCGCGTTCCTCACCGCGGGCCACTGCGGTGTCGCGGCGGCCCAGTGGTCGGACGCGCAGGACGGCGCCCCGATCGCCACCGTCGACCAGGCCACCTTCCCCGGCAACGGCGACTTCGCCCTCGTCAAGTACGACGACCCGAACACGCAGACCAACAGCGTGGTCAACGTCGGCAACGGCCAGACCGTCACGATCAACCAGGCCGCCGACGCCGCCGTGGGCCAGCAGGTCTTCCGTATGGGCAGCACCACCGGACTGAACGACGGCAACGTCACCGGACTCGACGCCACCGTGAACTACCCGGAGGGCACGGTCACCGGCCTCATCCAGACCGACGTCTGCGCCGAACCGGGCGACAGCGGCGGCTCCTTGTTCACCCAGGACGGCAGCGCGATCGGCCTGACCTCCGGCGGCAGCGGCGACTGCACCGTCGGTGGCGAGACGTTCTTCCAGCCCGTCACGACCGCGCTGCAAGCGGTCGGCGCGACGCTCGGCGCGGGCGACGCCGGCGCCGGTGGCGCGGTCGACCCGAGCGCGAGTGCCGGCGACGCGGCGGGCGCCGGTGACGCCGGTGGAGCGGTGGACCCGAGCGCCAGTGCCAGTGACGCGGCGGGCGCCGGCGACCAGGCAGGCGGGGCCGACCAGACGGGCGATCAGACGGGCGACCAGTCCGCCACCGGCATGGACGACGGCTCGGGCCTGGTGTCCTCCAACCCCTGACGCCGGTGACGAAGAGCCACTGACCCGGCCGCGGAACAGCCGTCCCGGCCGGAGGTGGAAGGGTCCGGCCCTCCGGCGGGAGGGCCGGATCACCCGGCGTACACGGGGCCCACTCCACCGGCCGGATCCGCGGACAAGGCACTCGTGGCCACGCGCCCGGGCTCAGTCCTGAGCCCGCGCCCGCAGCAGGAGCAGTGCGACATCGTCGAGCCGCTCCCGCGTCGCCTTCTCGCCGCCCTTGACGAGGCTGTCGGCGAGCGCGTCCAGGGGCTGGTCGCCGGTCTCGGCCAGCTGTCGGCCGAGGTCGGCCAGGGCGTCCTCGATGTCGACGCCGGGCGACTCGATCAGACCGTCGGTGTAGAGGGCGAGCACGGACCCGGGGGCGAACGGCACCTCGGTCGTCGGATACGTGGCCGACGCGTCGATCCCGAGCAGTGGCCCACCGGCCAGGTCGAGCACCCGTACCTTGCCGTCCGGCCGCAGCAGCAGGGGCGGCGGGTGGCCCGCGCGCGCCATGACGGCCACCTCGCGTTCCGGGTCGAGGCGCATGTACAGACAGCTCGCGAAGAGGTCGGTGCCCAGGTCGATCAGCAGCTGGTTGGTGCTCCGCATGACCTCCTCCGGCGCCTGCCCGACGGTCGTGTACGCCCGCACGGCGGTGCGCAGCTGCCCCATCAGCCCCGCCGCCGTCACGTTGTGCCCCTGCACATCCCCGATCACCGCCGAGGCCAGGCCGTGCGAGAGCACCAGGTCGTAGAAGTCCCCGCCGATGTCCATGCCCTGAGTGGCCGGCAGATAGCGTGCGGCGGCCTCGATCATGGGCAGCGGCGGCAGCGAGTGGGGCAGCAGCGCGGCCTGCAGACCGTGCGCCAGCTGGAACTTGGCGTCATAGAGGAGGGCACGCTCCAGCGCCTGCGCGATCAGACCGCTCAGACTCGTCAGTACGGCACGCTCGTCCGCCGGGAAGGGACGCGGCTGCTCGTAGGCGAGGACACAGGTGCCCACCGGACGTCCGGACGCGATGAGCGGCAGATACGCCCACGCGGCCATGCCGTCGGGTGTCGCGTCCCGCGACGGGTAGAGGCGCTCCAGCTGCTCACGCGAGTCGAAGAAGGCGGGAACCCCGGAGGTCAGCGCATGGGTCCCCGGGGTCTGTTCGCTGAGCGGCATCCCGTCGAAGCGCTCCACGACCTGCGCGTCCCGGTACCCCCGATGCCCGAGCACATGCAGGCGCCCGGCCTGTGTGCCGAGGACCACCAGGGCCTGGCTGCCGACAGCGGGCGCGATCTCGTCCGCGACCAGCTGCACCACGTCCTGCACGCCCGCCGCCTCCGTGAGGGCGCTCGCCAGACTCAGCACATGGGAGATGGTCACCAGGCTCGGGGTGCCGTCGTCCTGCTGCGGTCCGGCACGGGTCATCTCGGCCACCGCCCGGGCCCGTGAGATGCGCACACTCAGCCCGTTCGTACTGGGATACATGCGAAACGACAGCCATTCACCGGGCGGCCGCAGCGCCACGAACGACGTGACGTGCTGGCTGAGCAGCGCGGCACGGTAACGGTCCTCGTAGACGGGGTCGTTGAGCCAGGGCACGGACGCCCACAGCTGGGCGCCCAGCAGCCCGCTGACCGGAATGCCGAGCAGCTCGGCCGTCGCCGGGTTGGCGAAGCTGACCCGGCCGTGCAGATCCAGCGCGCACAGTCCGTAGGGCAGCCGGGCCACCATCCGCGAGGCCTCCAGCGTGCCGAGCGCGCCGGTCATGGTCGCCGCGGCGGACGGTGCCAGCAGGTCCGGCTCGGGGTGGACCGGACGCCGCTCCTCGGCGGCCCGCTCCAGGCGCAGCGCGAGCCGGTCGCAGGCGGCGGTGAGGTGGTCGCGTTCCCGGTCGGAGAGCTCCGGCGGATGCGAGCCGGGCCAGGTGACATAGACGGCGCCGTACGCCTTGTTCGCGGTCGCCACGGGGAGCGCGGCCAGTGCGAAGGAATAGGGGAGCACCACGGCGATGCGTGGATAGCGCAGGGCCATCTCCTCCTCGCCGCTGACCCAGACCAGCCGGCGCTCCCGTACCGCCTCGGCGACCGGGATGGGCGCGCTCAGCCCCACCCGCTCCCAGGGCGCGGCGAAGGCCCTGGGCAGGCCCGCCATCACCGCCATCTCCAGCACCGGCTCGCGGGGCGCCAGCAGATACACCGCGCCGGAGTGGGCATGCACGTCGTCCAGCATCGCGGCGAGCGACAGCGACAGCAGCGGCCGTCCGACCGGCGCCGCGGTGGCCGCCGGCGCCTGCTCGGACCCCTGCCAGCCGGACACGCCGACCACCTCCTCGCAGGGCCGTGCGACAGCTTCCAGGGATCAAGGCTCCCTCTTGGCGGCTCTTCCCGCACGGCGAGCGGTGCGGGAAGGCCGTTCCGGTGGGGGCGCCGCTTCTACCCCGGTGGCGCGTAGGCATGTCCCTAGGGCTGAAGCGCGACGCGGCGCACGGGCGCTCCCCGTGCGCCCCCGCGCACCCTGTTGGCCGGTTCTTCGCGCCCATGAACGGTCGCAGGCGCCAACAATGGGCACGCGCTCAGGACGAGGGCGCCGCCGAACGGGGACCTGGAGGAGCCGACGTGATCCGTGTACTACTCGTGCACGACGCGTGTCTGGTGCGACTGGTGCTGGCGGAGTGGCTGCGCCGCGAGCCGGACCTCGAGGTGTACGACACCCCGTGGCGCAGCGCACCGGGCCGCGTCCGGTCGTTACGGCCGGACGTGTGCGCGGCGGACCTGGAGTGCACCGACTCCTACGGCATCCCGCCGCTCGCCGACCTGTGCGGCCGCGGCGCCGGCCCCCCGCCGCCACGGCTTCTCGTGCTTGCCGGTGCGAACAGGCCCGGATTGCTGAGGCGGGCCGCGGAAGCCGGCGCGCTCGGCTACGTCGACAAGGAGGGCTCGCCGGAGCGGCTGGTGTTCGGGATCCGCCGGGTCGCCGAGGGGGAACGTTTCGTCGACGACTCGCTCGGCTTCGGTTTCCTCAAGGCCGCCGAGATGCCGCTGACCCGGCGCGAGCTGAGCGTGTTAACCCTCGCCGCCGAGGGCGCCTCCGTCGCGGAGATCGCCGGCAGTCTCCATCTGTCCCACGGGACCGTACGCAACTACATGGCGGCCATCACGCGGAAGACCGGCGCCCGCAACCGCATCGACGCCATCCGGATCTCGCAGGGGGAGGGGTGGCTCTGAGCCCGCCCGCGACCAGGTGCCGACCAGGTCCCGGTAGAGCGAGGACCGCGCCAGCAAGGCCTCGTGATCCCCGAGGTCGACACGCTGTCCGTCCATCACCAGCACCTTCCCGGCACGCCGCGCCGAGCTGATCCGATGGGCGACGACGACCAGCGTGCCGCCGGGGCGCGCGGCGAAGGCGCGCTCCGCGCGTGCCTCCGCGGCGGGATCCAGGTGACAGGTCGCCTCGTCGAGCAGCACGAGCGGCGCATACGAGAGATACGCCCTGGTCAGCGCGATCAGTTGGCGCTCACCGGCGGACAGCGCCCCCGGATCCACCTCGGCTGTCGGACCACCCAGCCTCTCCAGCAGCCCGGCGAGCCCGACCGCATCCGCCGCCGCCAGCAGCTCCGCCTCCGGCACGGGATCCGGCCGCGACTGGCCCAGGTTCTCGGCGAGCGTCCCCGTGAAGACGTACGCCTCCTGCGGGATGAGGACCCGGTGCGCGGCGGCCCCGCTCCCGGGCACCCGGTGTCCGCACACCCGGATCGTGCCGTTCCCCGGCTCCAGGAGCCCCGCGACGAGTCCCGCGAGCGTCGACTTGCCGATCCCGCTCGGACCGACGACGGCCAGGTGGGTGCCTTGGGGGAGCCGCAGGTCCAGGTTGTCGATGACCGGGGCGCTGGCGGGGCCGTAGGCGAAGGTGACGGCGCTGAGGGACAGGGCGGGGGGCGCGCCGGGCGGCGGGGAGGCGGCGGCTTCGGGTGCGGGGTCGGCCGACGGCGCCTCCGGCCGCTGTACGGCGGCGGGGTCCGCCTCCTCCGGGGGCGGGGCCGGGGTGATCGGGCGCGGGACGGCCGCGAGGCGAGGCGTCGTCTCCGGGTCCTGTGCGACGGCGGGGTCCGTCGGATCCGGAGCGAGCCGGCGCAGCACCACCGCGAGGCGGGAGCCGCTCGTGCCCAGGCCGTGGACCAGGTTCTGGAGGGCCGGGAGGAGGGACTGGGTGACGTAGGCGAGGGCGCCGACCAGCGCTCCCGCGCTCACGCCGTGGTCCAGGAGCCAGGGAGCCGTGGCGAGCAGGAGGACGAGGGGGAGCTGCCCGCCGACGGCGAGGGACGCCACCCGCAGGATCCCCCAGCGCGCCAGGGACCGCGCCGCGCCCAGCTCGGCATCGATGCGCACGCCCGCGTCGGCGGCGACCCGCGCCTCCGCGCCACCCGCCGTGATGTCCCGCAACCCCGGGCAGACGGTGCCCAGTCGGTCCGCGATGGCCTCGTCCGCGACGAGGAACACCTCCTGCCTGCGGGCCAGCGGCCGCAGTGTCACGGCGAAGAGGGCCACCCCGGCCGCGAGCGGCGGCGCGACCACGACCAGGAGCAGCGGGTCGAGCGAGAACAAGCCGATCAGGGCGCCCGCCGCGGTGAACAGGAACGAGCGCGACACCATCACCACGCCGGCGAAGGTGTCCCGGGCGATCTCCACCTGCTGGGTGAGCCCGGACAACGCGGCGCCGTCCCCCTCCCGCACCCCGCGGGCGACCACGCGCCGCACCAGAGCGTCCCGCAACGGCTCGACGAGCGCGGCGACGGCCCCGTACACCCGCCCCGTCCCGAACGCCCCGACGCACACCGCGAGCGCGCCCATACCCAGCCAGCCGAGCCCGGCGCCCGTCCGTCCGGCCAGGAACCCGTCGTCCAGGGCCCGCGCCAGGGCGTACCCCATGAGGAAGGTCTGCCCCGTCTCCAGCACCGACCAGGCGATCAGTCGTACGACCACGCGCCACCGGTCGCGCAGGAACCGCAGCCCGTACCGGTACACCGTCATGAGCCGCCTCCGAGCCCGCGCGCATCGCCCGCCCCGAACACGCCCCGGTAGCCGGCCAGTTGCCACAGCTCCGCATGTGAGCCCCGCGCCCGCACCCGCCCGCCCTCCAGCCACACCACCGCGTCCGCCCGCGCCGCCGTGGACACCCGGTGGGCGACGATCAGCCGGCTGCTTCTGGTGGCGCTGCGGAAGAGCACTTCGGTGATGTGGTGTTCGGTGACGGTGTCGAGGCTCGACAGGGCGTCGTCGAGGATCAGCAGCCGGCCGCCGTGGGCGAACGCCCGGGCGAGACCGAGGCGTTGGGCCTCACCGCCGGAGAGGGGAGCGTCGGCGACGGGGGTGGCGTATCCCCGGGGCAGCCGGCGGACGAAGGTGTCGGCGTGGGCCGTGCGGGCGGCTTCCGTGATGCGGTCGGGGTCCGGGGCGGCGACACCGAAGCCGATGGTGTCCCCGATGGTGTCGCCGAGCAGGGCGGGCCGTTCGAAGGCGTACCCGACCGCACGGCGCAGCTCGCTCCGGTCCAGCTCGCGCAGGGGTGTCCCGTCGAGCAGGACATCGCCGTCGTCCGGGTCCGCCAGGCGGCCCGCGAGCGCCGCGAGCAGCGACTTCCCGGACCCCGAGCGCCCGACCACGGCGAGCGTGGTGCCGCCCGGCACGACCAGGTCGACTCCGTCGAGCACAGTGCGCCCGCCCCGCCGCACGGTCACCCCGCGCAGCTCCAACCGCCCCTGCCCGTACGGCAGTCGGCGTGTTCCGTACGCGGTCGGCGGCTCGTCCAGCACTTCACCGAGCCGCCGGGCCGCCGCCCGCGCCCGGACCAGCCCGGAGAGCCGGCCGACCAGGACACCCACGCCGGTCGCGAGCACCGCGTACCGGGACGCCGCGAGCAACTCGCCGACGGTCAGCCGGTGGTGGACGAGCAGGACGCCCGCCACGGCCAGCACCCCGATCTGCAGAAGCGGCGCCACGGCGACCGCCTGCGCGGCGGCACGCCCCTGGACCCGCCACATTTGGTGGCCCGCGCGGGAGAGTTCGGGCAGCGGCCGCAGGATCCGCGCCGCCTCCCTGTCGGCGGTCCCGCCGGCCGCGATCGTACGGAACCCGCCGATTGCCTCCGCCAGACCGCTCGCGATCCTGCCCTGCACCTCCTGGTACCGCGCCACGCACTGGGAGGAGTCGCGGGCGAGGGCCCGCAGCAGCAGCATGAGCACCGGCGCGCCGCCGAGGAACACGGCCGCCAGCCATGGATCGACGAGCCAGAGCGCCACCATCGCGCCGACCGGTGCGGCGAACGCGGCGAGCAGCGCGGCGACCGCGGCGGGCGCGGTTCCGGCCTGCGCGGCGTTGCCGACCAGCCGGGCCACGAGCTCGCCCGGCCCGAACCGGCGAACGGCCCGCGGCCCGACGGCGAGCACATGCCCCACCAGCCGGTCGCGCAGCCACGCGGTGGTCCGGGCGTCCGTGGTGGCGCCGAGCACGGTCTCCCACGCGTCGAGCACGGCGAGCAGCAGCACCAGACCGGTGCAGCCCAGCACCCAGCGCGTGGCCCGTGCCCCACCGGGATCCGTCAGCAGCAGGTCGAGGGCCCGGCCCATTGCGGCCGGCAGCAGCAGGTTCGCTCCCGTCGCGGCCGTGGCCGCCCCGCCGAGGGCCAGACAGCGCAGGCCACTGTGGCGGACGGCCGCGCGCAGGAGCGGCACGGAGGTGTCGGCGGGCAGGGGGCTTTCGGCGGGTGTCGTCATGGGGTGGAGGTCTCGCATCCCGGGTGCCTCGCGCCGGACGGACCCCGGGCGGCCCCTCCCGTGAAGGGAGGGAACCGCCCGGAGCCGTACCCGCGCCGTGCTGTCAGAGACAGAGCAGAACGCTCGCGGCGGAGACGCAGGAGAGCAGGCTCAGGGTGCTCGCGCCGCCGCCGCCCGTCAGCTCGTCGGACTCCATCGTCTGCAGGTCGAGAAGTGCCATCTCGTGTCCTTTCCCTTGATTGGGGACGGGGTGTTGCGTCACGACTCCGTCAGGTTGCGGAGCCGCGTGTGGGGGCCGCCGTCTTGAGCGGCGGCAGGAAGGGCAGATGAGCCGGGACCTCGCTGTCGAGGGCCGCGCCGAGCGCGAGCAGGCACCCTGCCGTTCCGGTGCCCAGGTCCATGGAGAGCCGCATCATCTGGTGCCCGGGGAAGGCGAGTTGCCCCTGGTAGGACATCGCGAACCAGCCGAGCCCGGCGACCTGCTCGGCGAGCCGCTCCTCGGTGGCGCCCGGCGCGCCGGTGCGGCTGAGGTGCAGGATCATTCCGGCGCGGCCCTGGAAGAGCCCGGGCTGTGCGTAGAAGCGCGAGGTCGCGGCGGTCAGGATGCCGGCGCGCGCCCGTTCGAACTCCTCGGCGCCGCGCCCGCCGTGGGCGAGCCAGTCGTCGACGACCATCCCCAGCCCGGCACTGCCGTCACCGAGGTACGGCAGCGTGCGCCAGCCCTCGTCGACCTCCAGACCGCCGCCCTTCTGGACGACACAGCGGTCCAGGTCCCGGCGCAGCGCCCGCGCGGCGGCGTCGAGGAGCTCGGGTGCGCCCGTGGCCTCGTACTGGCGCAGCAGGAAGAGCGCGGGCCCGCTCGCGCCGCGCAGCAGGCCGGCGCGTTGCCGGGGTGTGGCGGGGCCGGGTTCGGAGAGCCGGTCCAGGAGCAGCTGGGCGGCCTCCGCGGCGCGTTCGGCGAGCTCCGGTTCGCCGGTGGTGCGGGCCAGCTGACCGAGGACCAGGCCGAACCCGGCGATCCCGCCGTGGAGATCGGAGGAGAGCTTCTGCCACCGCTCCTTGAGGATGGAGTCGATCAGATCGAGGGCCCGTTGCCGGTGCCCGAGCAGGTCGAGGACGTAGGCGACGCCCGCGAGCCCGTCGTACAGGCCCAGCGGCGTGCCGACCGGCGCCGGGTCGGTGTGGTCGAGCAGCCAGCGCTCGCCCTCCTCGTGGCGCCCCGCCCCGGTCGCGGCCAGCGCGTACAGCACGCCCGCGGCCCCGTGCGCGAGCCCGAGCCCGCCGCCGTCGGAGAACTGGGCGATGTCGCCGGGGAAGAGCCGGTCGTCGCGCTCCGGTGTCGCCGAGGCCAGGATCGCCTTGACCATCGAGTCGCGGCTGTACGGCCAGTCGCCGGGGGCGGGGAGCGTGGCGAAGCGCGACGAGGCCGACCCGCGAGGGACGGCGGACGGCAGGGGCGTGCCGACCGCTCCGTCCTCGGGGGCCGACGCACGCCGGCCGCCGCCGTCCCGCGTGATCTCGGCGACCGCGGCCGCCAGGAACTCCCCGGGTATGTCCGGGAACTGCCCGGCGATGACCTCCGCCAGATGGGCGGCCTTCTGGCGGTCGACCACGAACAAGGTGGTGACCGGCATGAACAGCGCGAGCCGCAGACACGCCAGCGCGTACCGGTCGACGGCCGGGCCCGTCCGGTCCGGCGGCGCGAAGAAGCCCGGATGGGCGACCACCTGACGGCCGTTCTCCTCGATCGGCGCCGCGGCCTCGAAGTCGAGCAGGGACACCGACTCCCCGTCGGGCGCGACCATGATGTTGAAGACATGCAGGTCGTTGAAGACGATCCCGCGCGCGTGCACCGCCTCGACGGCCTTCTCGACCGCGCGGTGGATGCGCAGCGCCCACGCGGTGTACGAGGCGACGGCGTCCGGGGCCGGTTCCGGGGTGAGCAGCGGATGCCGCTCGGCGAAGAAGGCGTTGAGCGGCCGCCCCTCCAGGAAGTCCATGACGAGGAAGCGATGGTCGCCGAGTGTGAACCAGTCCCGTACCCCGGGCACCACACCCAGCCCCGCCACCCGCTCCAGCGCGTCCTTCTCGCGTTCGAGGCGGGCGACCGCGTCGGCCCCGTCCGCGGCGAGCCCCGCGTGCGGCCGCCCCTCCTTGAGGACGACCTTGCGACCGTCACGGGTGTCGGTGCCGGCGTACACCCCGCCGCCGTTGGAGAAGTGCAGCGCCTTCTCGATGCGGTACGGCAGCTCGCCCACCGTCGTCGTGTTGCGCGCCGCGAGGTGCGGCGCGAGAAAGGCGGGCAGCGTCACCCACTCCGGTACCTGGAAGGAGGGCTGCCGCCGGTCCGGCACCAGCTGCCCCTCGCCGTCCCGGACCGCGGGGACCAGCGAGCCGCGCTCGTCGACCACGAAGGAGCGCGCGAACGCGCCGTAGCGGACGTACAGCGGCCCGTCGTTCCAGCGCAGATCGGTGAGGATGTACGGCCCCTCGAAACCGTCAAGGAGCCCGCCCAGCTCACGCAGCACGAGGTGCAGCTGCTCCTCGTCCGCCGGGTAGACCGTGACGAACTTCCCGCTGGTGTCGCGGGCCGCGTACTTGGTGTTCCGCAGGTGCAGCAGATGCGGGCCCGGCACGAACTTGAACGGGATCAGCCGCGGCACGCAGAAGTCCCACACCATCCGGGCGATCCGGTCCGCGTTCTCCCGGGTGGCGGAGGCGTGGACCTTCCAGCCCTGGGAGGGCCCGGAGCGCGGCGTGCCGTCGTCGTCGACCGGCGTCAGCGTCAGCCAGTCACCGATCCGCGCCGCACGCCATCCCCGGGGCACCTCACGCAGCGCCGTCGGGTACGAGGGCGGGGCACCGCGCTCACCCGTGCCCGGCCGGTCCGGCGAATCGTAGAAGTACCGGTCCGCCAGCGCGTACACCTCGTACCGCTTGTCCATGCCATTCCCTCTCGGCCCTGTGATTCCGAGCCTTCCAGCCCGCCAGAGGCGCGGACAGTCACACCTGTCACGAGATCACCGTGCGGAACGCATGCGTAAAGTCATGTTCGGCTTCGTTCGAGAGGCTGGGCTCCGGCGCAGGCCCGACGGCCCCGGAACGGTCGCAGGGGCTGCGCGAGCGTCCCGGAAGCGCTGTAATTGCGGACGTGGTCAGTGAGGGCGCAGCGGGACGCGGAAAGAGATCGCTGCGTGCCGAACTTGCCCTCAAGACGCTCACCACGGAACGGGACCCGCGCGAGCGGCTGCGCCGCGTCCTGGAACAGGTGCTCGTCTTCACCGGCGCGGCCTTCGCCGCGGTGTACTCACCGAGCGAGAGCGGCGACGAGCTGCACCTGGCCGAGTACGCCGGGGTGCCGAGGACGCTGTACGGGCTGCGCGACAGCTATCCGCTCTCCGGCGGGTCCCCCGCGGTGGACGCCCACCGCTCGGGACGGCCCCTCTGGCTGGGGCCGGAGGAGCTCGGCCGCTGCGCCGACGCCCGGCGGCTGCCGTCCCAGGACTTCTCACTGGCCGTGCTGCCGCTGCGGGACGACGGCTGCCTGGTCGCCGTCACCGAGAACCCGGACGGCTTCGGCTCCGACGACCGGGAGTGCCTGGGCCTGCTCGCCGAGGCCGTCGTCTGCCCGCCGCCCGCCACGGCGGAGGGCACCGAGGAACTGCACGCCGGCTCGTTCAGCCTCGCCATGGACACCGGGCACGTCGAGGTCGGCGACGAGATTCTGGACCTGTTCGGCCTCGGCGCGGACGAATTCGACGGCAAGGTGGAGACGCTGCTGTCGATGACGGTGCCGGAGGACCTGCCCTCGCTGATGTCCGCGGTGGAACCGGACCCCATGTCCCTCGGGGACCGCGAGCTGGAGTTCCGGATTCTGGGGCCCTCCGGCGGACAGAAGTGGCTGCGGCTCCGGGCCCGCCTGCTGCCCGGCGGCGAGGGCCGCCCCGCGCGGCTGGTGGGCACGGTCTCCGACGCCTCGAAGCTGCGCTCCGGGGTCAACGACGTGGCCCGCGTGCAGCGGCTCGACACGGCCCTCGCCACCGCGGGCACCGTCCGTGACGTCGGCAGCGCCGTGGTCACCGCCCTGCGCAAGCCCCTCCAGGCCGACCGGATCGCCCTCGCCGAACTGGAGGGCGACCGTCTCGTCGTCACCGTCCTCGACCCGCCCGAGCCCGAGTCCTGGCCCGAGCTGTGGCGCACCGAATGGCGCTCGGAGTGGCCGGACGCGCCCGTCCGCTCCATGCCGACGCTCGCCGCGGCCCTCAGCGAGGGGCGCCCCGTCATCTGGCGCGCCGGGGCGCCCCTGGAACCCGCGCTCGCCGAGGTCGGCCCCGGCGGCCTCGCCATCCTGCCGCTGCCCGCCGGCGGACACATGGCCGGCGCCTGTCTGATCGGCTGGGACGCCCCGCACGACTTCGGTCCCGAAGAGCGAGCCCTGCTGACCGCCGCCGCGGGCCTCGCGGGCCAGGCCCTGGTGCGCGCCCACGCCTTCGACGCCGAACACGAACTCATCGGCATGCTCCAGCGCACCCTGCTCCCGCGCCGCCTGCCCCAGCTGCCCGGCGGGGTCGCCGTCGCCCGCTATCTGCCGACCACCGCCGGTCTGGAGGTCGGCGGCGACTGGTACGACGTGATCCCGCTGCCCGACAACCACGTCGCCCTCGTCATCGGCGACGTCCAGGGACACAACGCCTCGGCCGCGACCCTCATGGGCCAGATGCGCACCGCCCTGCGCGCGTACGCCATCGAAGGCCACCCCCCGGACGTGGTGGTCTCGCACGCCAACCGTCTCCTCATGGACCTGGAGACCGACCTCTTCGCCACCTGCTGCTACGTCGACGTCGACATGGAGGAGGGTTCCGCCTGGTACGTCCGCGCCGGACATCTGCCGCCGGTGCTGCGCCACCCGGACGGCCGCACGGAGATCCCCGAGTCGGAAGGCGGGCCACCGCTCGGTGTCGTCACCCAGGCCGACTTCCCCATGAGCCCCCTGCGGATCCAGCCCGGCACGATCATGGCGCTGACCACGGACGGTCTGGTCGAGTCCGTGGAGGTCGACATCGAGGACGGCCTGAACCGGCTCGCCGAGAAGCTGGCCGCCTCCGACCCCGCCCACCTCGGACTCGTGGCCGACGCACTGCTCGCGGGCGCCAACCGCAGCGACGACGTGGCCCTCCTCCTGATGCGCTACGACGGCATGGCGGTCCGCCCGCGCCGTGAGAGCTGGACCGTCTGGCGCGTCCCCGAGGCGGTCCGGCACGCCCGCCGCTACACCAAGCGCGTCATGCGGGCCTGGGGCGTGAGCGAGGGCCTGGACGCCGTGCTTCTCGTCGTCTCCGAACTCGTCACCAACGCTCTCGTGCACACCAACGGCCAGGTCAGACTCGACCTCACCCTGATCAACCACCGGCTGCGGATCTCGGTCGCCGACAACTCGCCGCGTACACCGATCAAGCCCACCAACCTCGGCTGGGAGGCCACCGGCGGCCGCGGCATCTTCCTCGTGGAGGCCATGTCGGCGGCCTGGGGGACGGTACCGGTGAGCGGGGGAAAGCAGGTGTGGAGCGACGTCCTGCTGGAGTGACACCTGCGAGACGGTCCTGGGGTGACACCCTGAGGGTGTGCGTCTGCTCCTGATGTCCGACACCCACCTCCCCCGGCGCGCCAAGGAGCTGCCCGCGCGGCTCATGGCCGAACTCCCGCTCGCCGACGTGGTCATCCACGCGGGCGACTGGGTGGACACCGCCACCCTCGACCTGCTGGAGGACCGCTCCCACCGGGTCCTCGGCGTGTACGGCAACAACGACGGCCCGGTACTGCGCGCCCGCCTCCCCGAGATCGCCCGCGCCGACCTGGGCGGCCTGCGCTTCGGAGTCGTCCACGAGACCGGCGCCGCCCAGGGCCGCGAGCAGCGCTGCGCCGCACGCTTCCCCGACCTCGACGTCCTGGTCTTCGGCCACAGCCACATCCCCTGGGACACCACGACGGAGACCGGCCTGCGCCTCCTCAACCCCGGCTCCCCGACCGACCGCCGCCGCCAGCCCCACTGCACCTACATGACGGCGACTGTGGCGGAGGGTGAGCTGACGGACGTACAGCTGCACCGGCTGCCGCCCCGGGAATGACGCCGCAGGCCGTCACGTGAACCGGAGGGGCGGGTGACCGCACCGGAAATCAGTGGACAGCCGACCGCCCGGCGGCTGGGATGGACGGCGTGTTGATCGACGCCGATCTCGTACGCCGTCTGCTGGCGGCGCAGTTCCCCCACTGGGCCGAACTGCCCCTCTCACCCGTCCCGTTGTCGGGCATGGACAACGCCACCTTCCGGCTGGGCGACGACCTGTCGGTACGTCTGCCGCGCTATTCCCACTGGGCCGGCCAGGTGGAACGCGAGCACACGTGGCTGCCGCGTCTCGCGCCCCATCTGCCGCTGCCCGTTTCCGAACCGCTGGCGAAGGGGGAGCCGGGGGAGGGCTATCCGTTCCCCTGGTCCGTCTACCGATGGCTGGAGGGGGAGACGGCGACGACCGAAACACTGACGGATCCGCTCCGGACGGCCGAGCAGCTCGCCGAGTTCATCACCGCGCTGCACCAGCTCGACCCCACCGGCGGTCCCGGCCCCGAGGCGAGCAACGCGTTCCGCGGTGTGCCCATGGGCGACGAGCGGGACTCCCTGGCCGCGGAGGCCCGAGTCCGCCCCAAGATCGCGGCACTCAAGGGCATGGTCGACACCGACGTGGTGACGGAGGTGTGGGAAGCGGCGCTCGCGGCGCCCGCCTGGGACGCGCCGCCGGTGTGGATCCACGGCGACCTGGCGACCGGCAATCTCCTCGCCGTCGAGGGCCGGTTGAGCGCGGTCATCGACTTCGGGACGCTCGCCGTGGGCGACCCCGCCGTCGATCTGCTGCCCGCGTGGAAGTTCCTGCCCGCCGAGGCCCGCGGCGTGTTCCGTACCGCGGTCGGACTGGACGACGCGACCTGGGCACGGGGGCGCGGCTGGGCGCTCGCCGGATCCCTGCCCGTGCCGGACGACCCGTTCTTCCAGGAGGACCCGGCGCGGGTGACCGCGGCGCTGCACCATCTGGAGCAGGTCATCGCCGATCACCGCGACGAGGCCGGCTGACGGACTCAGCGGCGCCGACGGCGTCGTACGCGCACGAACACCAGCGCAGCCACGACGGCCGCGGCGACCACCGCCACCAGCCGCTTGGCGACCGGCATCCCGGCCGTCCTGATCAGGTCGATCGGCTCCGCCTCGGAACGCACCGCCACCGTCGGCTCGTTGAGCAGCTCCGACTCTTGAAGCCGGCCGGACTCTTGAAGCCAGCCGGACTCTTGAAGCCGGCCGGATGCCTCCAGTCGGCCGGATGCTTCGAGTCGCCCAGGGTCTTCGAGGCGTCCAGCGTCTTCGAGTGGGCCGGATTCTTCGAGGCGCTCGGAGAGGCAGGCCGCGAACCGGCCGACCAGCTTGTCGCCCACCTCCGCCATCACGCCGCGACCGAACTGTGCAGGGCGCCCCGTCACCGTCAGATCGGTCCGCACCGAGACGGCCGTGCCGCCGTCGCGTTCGCTGAGCGTGCCCGTGACCCTGGCCCGTGCGGTGCCCTGGCCGCGCGCCTCCTTGCCGCTCGCGGTCAGCACCATGCGGTGCGCGGCCTCGTCCTGCTCCTCGAAGACGGCGGTGCCCCGGTAGGTCAGTGTGATCGGGCCGACCTTCACCTTCACCGAGCCGGTCACGGTCTTGCCGTCGTAGTCCTCCACCATCGCGCCCGGCATGCACGGGGCGATCCGCTCGATGTCGAGGAGCACTCGCCAGGCGTCCTGGACCGGGACGGGGACCGTGAACTCGTGGTGCAGATCCATTTTCTCCTCCTGGACGGGCTGGACGGGCTGGACGGAGCCTTCTCGGACGGTCCTGGACCGCGCTACCTCGGATGAATCGCCCCGCCCGTCGCCGTCAGGGGCGCACCGCTGCCGCCCCACCGCAGCGCGACGATCTCCGCGGCGACGGACACGGCCACCTCCTCGGGCGTACGCGCCCCGAGGTCGAGCCCGACGGGTGAGCGCAGCCGGGACAGGTCGCGTTCCGACAGACCGGCCTCGGCAAGCCGCTTCATCCGGTCGTCGTGCGTACGACGGCTACCCATCGCCCCGATGTACGCGGCCGGGCGACGCAGCGCCTCCTCCAGCAGCGGTACGTCGAACTTCGGGTCATGGGTGAGGACGCAGATCACGGTGCGCGCGTCGGTCGTCGTACCGCTCAGATAGCGGTGCGGCCAGTCGACGACGACCTCCACGCCCTCCGGGAACCGTTTCGGCGTGGCGAAGACCGGGCGGGCGTCGCACACCGTGACCCGGTAGCCGAGGAACGCGCCGATACGGGCCACCGCGGCCGCGTAGTCGATCGCGCCGAACACCAGCATGCGGGGCGGTGGCGCGAAGGAGTTGAGGAAGACGGTGACGGCGTCCTCGCGGCGTTCGCCGTGCGGGCCGTAGTGCCGCCGGATCGTGGCGCCCTGGGCCAGTTCGCCGCGCGCGTCGGCCGTGACGGCCACGTCCAGACCCGTCGACCCGAGGGAGCCCGACACCCCGCCCGGGGGCCCCGACTCCTCGTCCGGCCACACGGCGAGCGTGGCCCCGAGCGGGACGGGCCCGTCGATCACCGTCGCCACGGTCACCGGCCGGCCCGCGCTCACCGACTCGGCCACCGCCCCGAAGGCCGGGTCGTCGGCGGGGGACACCCGGCGGACGAGCAGGGTGATCTCGCCGCCGCAGGTGAGCCCGACGGCGAACGCGTCCTCGTCGCTGTACCCGAAGGTCTCCAGCCGAGCCTCGCCGGACTCCACGACCTCCTGGGCCAGCTCGAAGACCGCGCCCTCCACGCAGCCGCCGGACACGCTGCCCACGACCTCGTCGCCGGGGCCGACGGCCATGGCCGCGCCCGGTTCGCGCGGCGCGCTGCGGCTGACCGAGACCACTGTGGCAAGCCCGAACGGGGACCCCGCCGCGTACCACTCGTTCAGCGCCGGGAGGATGTCACGCATCGCCCGCTCCCTTCACCGTGGAGTGCGTCTCTTTTCAAGGGTCCGCTCCTCTCACCACCGCCGCCAGACGCTCCAGCGCGGCCAGGCTGTGCCCCTCGACGAACGCGTCCACGCTCGGCAGCGCCGCCGCCATCCCGCCGGCCAGGGGCGCGTAGCCGGGACGGGCCTTGCGCGGATTCGCCCAGATCACCCGGTGCGCGAGCCGGTGCAAGCGTCGCATCTGGGCCGCGAGCAGGGCAGGATCGCCACGCTCCCAGCCGTCCGAGAGCAGCACCACGACCGCGCCGCGCGCCATGCCCCGTCGGCCCCAGCGGTCCAGGAAGGCCCGCAGCATCTCGCCGAGCCGGGTGCCGCCGCGCCAGTCCGGGACCGCCGCCGAGAGTGCCGCCATCGCCGTGTCGGGGTCGCGGTGCGCGAGCTCGCGGGTCACCCGGGTGAGCCGGGTGCCGATCGTGAACACCTCCGTACGGGTGCCGTGCGAGGCCGCGTGCGCGAACCGCAGCAGCGCGTCCGCGTACGGGGCCATCGAGCCGCTCACATCCACGAGCAGCACGACCTGGCGCGGGCGCTCGGCCCGGGCGTGCCGCCGCAGCCGGGCCGGCTCACCGCCCCGCCGCAGCAACTCCCGTACGGTACGCCGCGGATCGACGCTTCCGCGCCGGGCCGGGTGCCGCCGCGCGGAGCGCCGTACCTCGCCGCGCAGGCGGAACGCGGCCAGCAGCCGCCGCAGTTGCTCCCGCTCGGCCGCCGTGAGCCCGGCGAAGTCCCGGTGGCGCAGTACGTCGGTGGAGTCGGCCAGCACCGGTGTCGGTACGCCGTCCTCCGTGGCCCGCGTCGCCGTGCGCGGAGCGGAACCGGGATCGCGGACGAGCAGGCGCAGCCGGGGCGCGGGAGCAGCCCCTTTCGGCACCCCGTCGCCCTGCGCGCCGAAGTACGCGGCGAAGACCCGCTCGTACCGCTCCAGATCGTCCCGGCTTCCGCACAGTGTGAGCCGCCCGGCCCAGTACACGTCGGAGCGCAGGCCCGGTTCGAGGAGAGTGAGCGCGCCGAGGAAGGCCTGGACACGGTCGGGCCCCGCGTCGACACCGGCCGCGCGCAGCGCACGGGCGAAACCGACGACCACGGCGGACGCGTCGACGCCCATCACCTTTCACACCCCTCGCGCCGCGAGGATCGCCGAGAGATCGAGCCCGCGGGCCCGCTCCGCGTCCTCCCGGTACTTCAGCACCGAACCCAGCGTCGCGACCGCCAGTTCGGCGTCCACCTCGGTGGCGCCCAGCGCGTGCAGGGCCTCCGCCCAGTCGATCGTCTCCGCGACCCCGGGCGGCTTGAGCAGGTCCTCGGCGCGCAGGGCCTGGACGAGCGTGGTGACCTGCTCGGCGAGCCGGGCGGTCACCTCTGGCAACCTCCCTCTCACGATGGCGAGTTCGCGGGCGAACCCGGGGTGGTCGAACCAGTGGTAGAGACAGCGTCGCTTCAGCGCGTCGTGCACCTCGCGGGTGCGGTTGGAGGTGAGGACCACGACCGGCGGCGACTCGGCCCGCAGCGTGCCCAGTTCGGGGATGGTGACGGAGTACTCCGACAGCAGCTCCAGCAGGAACGCCTCGAACTCGTCGTCCGCGCGGTCGACTTCGTCGACGAGCAGCACCGACGGCTGGGTCTCCAGTGCCTGGAGGAGGGGCCGGGTGATGAGGAACCGCCGGTCGTACAGCTCCCCTTCGAGCCGGTCGGCGTCGGTGATGCCCGCCGCCTCGGCGGCCCGCAGGTGCAGGAGCTGGCGCGGGAAGTCCCAGTCGTACAGGGCCTGGGACGCGTCGATGCCCTCGTAGCACTGCAGCCGGATCAGCGGGGCACCGGTCGCCTCGGCGAGGGCGGACGCGAGCGCGGTCTTGCCCACGCCCGCGTCGCCCTCGCAGAAGATCGGCCGGTGCAGCCTCAGGGCCAGAAAGCAGGCCACGGCCAGTCCCTCGTCGACGAGATACCCCGTCTTCTCCAGGCGGGCCCGCACCTCCTCCGGACCGCTCAAGCCGTCCACCGCCATGCCGGTGATGGGCTCCTCACCCCATTCCGGCGGCGGACAGGACCGCCCGCCGCGTGAGAACCCGGGCGAGGTGCGCGCGGTATTCGGGCGAGGCCGACGGATCGGACGACGGATGCGTGCCGTCCGCCGCCTCCTCGGCGGCGCGCCGCACCACACCCTCCGCGGAGGCGCCCACGAGCGCCTCTTCGGTCGCCCCGGCCCGCAGCGGTGTCGAGCCCATGTTCGTCAGCCCGATCCGTGCCTCGGTGATCTGCCCGTTGTCGCGCCGCACGAGCGCCGCGACACCGACGACCGCCCAGGCCTGCGCGACCCGCTGGAACTTCTCGTAGTGGAAGCCCCAGTCGTCCGTCGTCGGGATCTCCACCTCCACCAGCAGTTCGTCCGGCCGCAGCGCGGTCTGCAGATAGTCCACGAAGAACTCGCGGGCCGGGATGGCGCGCCGGCCCGCCGGTCCCTCCGCGATCAGTGTCGCGTTGAGCGCGAGGATCACGGCGGGCAGGTCGCCGGCCGGATCGGCGTGCGCGAGCGATCCGCCGAGGGTGCCGCGATGGCGTACGGCGGGATCGGCGACCGTGGCCGTGGCCGCCGCGAGCAGCCCGGCGTGCCGGCGTACCCGGGGGTCGCCGATGACGTCGTGGTGCGAGGTCATCGCGCCGATGATCAGCGTGCCCTCGTCCTCGCGGATCCCGCGCAGTTCGGGGATCCGGCCGACGTCGACGACGAGTTCGGGAAAGGCGAGCCGCAGCCGGAGCAGCGGCAGCAGGCTCTGCCCGCCGGCCAGCACCTTCGCGTCCTCGCCCGCGTCCGCGAGGGTGCGCACGGCCTCCTCGATGCTTGAGGGCCTCGCGTACTCGAATGCCGGGGGAATCATGCCGACGCCTCCTTCACGGACTGAGCGGACTGAAGGGCCTCCCAGACCCGCTGTGGCGTACAGGGCATCGCCACCTCGGTCACCCCCAGCGGGCGCAGCGCGTCCACGATCGCGTTGACGACCGCGGGCGTGGAGGCGATCGTCCCCGCCTCGCCGACACCCTTGACTCCCAAGGGATTCGAGGTGGACGGCGTCTCCGTCCGGTCCGTCACGAACTCGGGCAGATCGGCGGCCGAGGGCACGAGATAGTCGGCCATCGTGCCCGACACCAGGTTGCCCTCGTCGTCGTACACCGCCTCCTCGTACAGGGCCTGCGCGATGCCCTGCGCGACCCCGCCGTGCACCTGTCCCTCGACGATCATCGGGTTGATGACACGGCCGACGTCGTCGACACAGACGTACTTGCGGATGGTGGTCCGTCCGGTCTCGGTGTCGACCTCGACGGCGCACAGATGGGTGCCGTGCGGGTAGGAGAAGTTCTCCGGGTCGAGCAGGTGCTCGGCGTTGATGGTGGGTTCCATGCCGTCGGGCAGGTCGTGCGAGGAGAACGTCTCGAAGGCGATCTCCTGGATGGACTTGCGTGCCTCGGGCGAGCCCTTCACGGAGAAGACGCCGTGCGTGAACTCCAGGTCGTGCTCGTTGGCTTCGAGGAGATGCGCGGCCACCTTCCGTGCCTTCTCCACCACCTTCTGGGCGGCGTGATGGACGGCCGCCCCGCCGACGACCAGCGACCGCGAGCCGTAGGTGTCCATGCCCTGCGGTGCCGCCCTGGTGTCGCCGTGCACCACTTCGACGTCCTCGAAGGGCACCCCCAGTACGTCGGCGGCGATCTGGCTCCAGCAGGTCACATGCCCCTGCCCGTGCGGGCTGGTGCCGGTGACCACCTCGACCTTGCCGGTCGGCAGCATGCGGATGCTCGCCGCCTCCCAGCCGCCGGCCGCGTACCGCAGATCCCGCAGCACCCGGCTCGGCGCGAGCCCGCACATCTCGGTGTACGTGGACACACCGATGCCGAGGCGCACGACGTCACCGCGTTCGTTGCGCTTCTGCTGCTCGGAGCGGAGCTCGTCGTACCCGAAGAGTGCGAGCGCCTTGTCCGTGGCGGCCTCGTAGTTGCCGCTGTCGTATGTCAGACCCGCGATGGACGTGTACGGGAATTCTTCGTGCCCGATCCAGTTGCGGCGCCTCAACTCGACAGGATCCAGGCCGAGTTCGACGGCCAGTTCGTCCATGATCCGTTCGATGGCGAACGTCGCCTCGGGGCGTCCGGCGCCGCGGTAGGCGTCCGTGGGCGTCTTGGTCGTGAAAACCCCGGTGCAGGTGAATTCGTACGCGTCCATCTTGTAGATCGCCGGGTACATGAAGGCGCCCAGGACGGCGATGCCCGGCGTGACGAGCATCAGATAGGCGCCCATGTCGGAGAGGAGGTCGACCTTGAGGCCGAGGAGCTTGCCCTCGCGGGTGGCCGCGATCTCGATGTCCTGGATCATGCCGCGGCCGTGATGGGTCGCGAGGTAGCCCTCCGAGCGTGACTCGGTCCACTTCACCGGGCGGCCCAGCCGCCTCGCCACGGTGAGAGCGAGGGCCTCCTCGCCGTACACCTGGAGCTTGGAGCCGAAGCCGCCGCCCACGTCCGGGGCGATGACCCGGAGCTTGTGCTCCGGGATGCCGGTGACCATGGAGAGCATGATCCGCAGGATGTGCGGGATCTGGGTGGACGAGTACAGGGTGTACTCGCCGGAGGCGGCGAGTGGCGTGACGACCACCGCGCGCGGCTCCATGGCGTTGGGGATGAGCCGCTGCTGGAGGTATCGGCGCTTGAGGACGACATCGGCCCGCTCCCGGGCCGTGTCGAAGCTCTCGCCGGTGGCCAGAGGCCAGACGTAGCAGCGGTTCGTGCCCTTGTCCGCGTGGACCAGCGGGGCGTCCTCGGCGAGGGCGGCCTCCAGGTCGAGCACCGGGGGGAGGGGCTCGTAGTCGACCTCGATGGCTTCCAGCGCGTCGGCGGCCGCGTACCGGTCGCGAGCCACGACCACGGCCACCGGATCGCCCGCGTACCGCACCTCGTCGACCGCGATCGGCGGGTGGTCGGGCAGGACGATGTCCTCGGTGACCGGCCAGGCGCAGGGCAGCGAGCCGAGGCCCTCGGCGAGATCGCGTCCGCTGAAGGCGGCGACGACACCGGGCCGCTCGCGTGCGGCGGAGACGTCCACCCGGTCGATCCGGGCGTGTGCCATGGGGCTGCGCAGGATCGCCATGTGCAGCAGCCCGCTGACGTTGATGTTGTCCGTCCAGTTCGTCTGGCCTGTGACGAGACGGGCGTCTTCCTTGCGGGGGCGGGAGCGGCCGACCTCACGCTCGACGACCTGGTCGCTCATCGGGTGGCCTCCTGCCCGGAGGCGGCGAGGACCGCGCGCACGATGTTCTGGTAGCCGGTGCACCGGCAGAGGTTGCCCTCCAGGGCTTCCCGGACGTCCTGGGGACCCGGTTCCGGGTTCTCCCGGAGCAGATCCCGGGCCGCCATGATCATCCCCGGGGTGCAGTAGCCGCACTGCAGCGCGTGGTGATCGTGGAACGCCTTCTGCAGGCTGTGCCACTCCCCGTCCTGGGCCAGGCCCTGGACCGTGGTCACTTCGCTCCCGTCGGCCTGGACGGCGAGGACCGAGCAGCTCTTGACGCTCTCTCCGTCGAGGTCGACCGTGCAGGCCCCGCAGTTGGAGGTGTCGCAGCCGATCGGGGTGCCGGTCAGGCCCAGGCGGTCTCGCAGGTAGTGGACCAGGAGGAGGCGGGGTTCGACGTCGTCCTCGTAGGTGGTGCCGTCGACCTTCACCGATATGCGGGTCATGTGCCCTCCCAGAGAGCCAGGTGAGGGGTATCAGCCATTTTACGTGACGTGCGTCACTCTAAGGCTGAGTGCCGAGGGGGGCGAGCGCTGCGGCACGCATTTGTTGAGCGTTAATCCGTTGCCGTCGTGTGCCGCCGCCTGCTGCACTACCGGGGACGCGTCCACCAAGATCGAGGAGCAGCAATGCGCAGAGCGTTCATGTCCACCCAGGAAGGAATCACTCCCACTTCAAAGGACATGACGCCCGGTGCATATGCTCAACCTGGGAATTCTGGCGCACGTAGACGCCGGTAAGACAAGCCTGACCGAGCGGCTGCTGCACACGGTCGGGGTCATCGGCGAGATCGGCAGCGTCGACGACGGAAACACCCAGACCGATTCCCTCGCGCTGGAACGACAGCGCGGTATCACGATCAAATCCGCCGTCGTCTCCTTCGCGATCGACGACGTCGCCGTCAATCTGATCGACACCCCCGGCCACCCGGACTTCATCGCCGAGGTGGAGCGCGTGCTCAGCGTGCTCGACGGCGCCGTGCTCGTCGTCTCGGCTGTGGAGGGTGTCCAGGCGCAGACCCGGGTGCTGATGCGGACGCTCCAGCGGCTGCGGATTCCCACGCTCGTCTTCGTGAACAAGATCGACCGTGGTGGGGCGCAATGCGAGCGAGTGCTGGAAAGCATCGCCGCGCGGCTGACTCCGGCGATCGTCCCGATGGGCGAGGTGGCCGGACCGGGCGCGCGCGACGCCCACTTCACCCTGTTCGACGATGCCCGCCTCCAGGCGCCCCTCCTCGATCTGCTCGCCGAGCACGACGACGACCTGTTGGCCGCGTACGTCGAGGGCCGTGTCTCCCGCGACCGACTCCGCTCCGCTCTCGCACGGCAGACCGGGGAGGCCCTGGTGCACCCCGTGTACTTCGGCTCGGCCATGACGGGCGCGGGCATCACCGAACTGATCTCCGGGATCAAGGAGTTGCTGCCCTCGGCCGAGGACGACGTCGACGGCCCGGTCTCGGGCACCGTCTTCAAGGTCGAGCGCGGACCCGCGGGGGAGAAGATCGCCTACGCGCGGATGTTCTCCGGGACCCTGCGCACACGCGACCGGCTGACCTTCCGTGACGGCGAGGAGGGGAAGGTCACCGCGATCAGCGTCTTCGACCAGGGGGCGGCCGTCCGGGACGGAGCCGTGGCGGCGGGGCGCATCGGCAAGCTGTGGGGGCTCGGCGACATCCGCATCGGCGACACCATCGGCGTACCGCGGAAATCGCGGGCGGACGGGCACGGCGCGGACGAGCACTACTTCTCCCCGCCGACGCTCGAAACCGTCGTCGCCCCCTGCCGTACGGCCGACAAGGGCGCCCTGCATCTCGCGCTCACGCAACTCGCCGAACAGGACCCGCTGATCAATCTCCGGCAGGACGAAGTGCGCAAGGAGACCTCCGTATCGCTCTACGGGGAGGTGCAGAAGGAGGTCATCCAGGCGACGCTGGCGGACGAATTCGGTATCGACGTCATGTTCCGCGAGACGACACCCCTGTGCATCGAACGGCCCGTGGGCACCGGCACGGCGGTCGAGTTCAACAAAAAGGACCCCAATCCCTTTCTTGCGACGGTCGGACTGCGCATCGATCCGGCGCCGGTCGATTCCGGTGTGGAATTCCGGCTGGAGGTCGAACTCGGTGCGATGCCGTACGCGTTCTTCAAGGCGGTCGAAGACACCGTGAAGGAGACGCTGGAGCAGGGAATCCATGGCTGGCGGGTCATGGACTGCACGGTCACCATGACCCATTCCGGCTATTCACCCCGGCAGAGCCACGCCCATCAGGGCTTCGACAAGAGCATGTCCAGCACGGGCGCCGACTTCCGGGGGCTGACACCGCTGGTGCTGATGAGCGCGCTGCGGGAGGCGGGCAGTCAGGTGTACGAGCCGATGCACCGGTTCCGTCTGGAGGCTCCGGCGGACACGCTCGCGGCGGTGCTGCCGGTGCTGGCGAAACAGCGCGCCGTGCCGCAGACCACGGAGATGCGCGGCGACGCGTGCGTGCTGGAGGGTGTCGTCCCGGTCGCCCAGGTTCATGAACTGGAGCAGCAGCTACCGGGGTTGACACGCGGAGAGGGCGAGCTGGAATGCGCCTTCGACCACTACGCCTCGGTCGTCCGCGGCACGGTGCCGGACCGGCCGCGGACCGACCTCAACCCGCTCGACCGGAAGGAGTACCTGCTGAACGTGACGCGACGGGTCGGTGGGTGACGCGAGGCCGGTGAAACGAGAAACTTACTCATGAGTCAGGGGTGTTGACGCCCCTGGGGCAGCGGCGCATGTTGTGAACATGTCGAAGTTACGTGCGCGTCTGCTCGGCGTCCTCGTACTCCTCACCGGCTTCCTCACGGCGGCGGGCACGCAGCCCGCCGCCGCGGACGGACTCCCCGACTCCCTCTGGTTCGACGAACCCGCGGCCGCCACCCTCACGGTCGCGAACGGCCACTTCACCGACGGTCTCGGCCGCGAGGTCGTGCTCCGCGGCTACAACGTCTCCGGCGAAACGAAGCTGGAGGAGAACAGCGGACTGCCCTTTGCCTCGGTCGCCGACGCCAAGAAGTCCGCCACCGCGCTACGCGCCCTCGGCGGCGGCAACTCCGTGCGCTTCCTGCTCTCGTGGGCGCACGCCGAACCCGCGCGGGGTCAGGTCGACACCACCTATCTCGCCGCGGCCACCGATCAGATACGCGCCTTCCTCGACGCGGGAATCCGCGTCTACCCCGACTTCCACCAGGACCTCTACTCCCGCTATCTCTTCAACACGGGCAGCTGGTACAGCGGCGACGGCGCCCCCAAGTGGGCCGTGGACGCGGGCAATTACCCCCAGGAATCGTGCGGGATCTGCCTCTTCTGGGGCCAGAACATTACCCAGAACGGGGCCGTGAAACAGGCGTCGTACGACTTCTGGCACAACACGTACACGCTCCAGGACGCCTTCCTCACCACGGCCCAGGCCACCATGGCCTACGTCAGACAGCACCTCACCACCGCCGAATTCGCGGGCGTCGTCGGCTTCGACCCGTTCAACGAGCCGTACGCGGGCACCTACGACTCCGGGCAGACCAGCCGCACCTGGGAGCGAGACGTCCTCTGGCCCTTCTATGTGAAGTTCCGGGCCCGCATGGACGCGGCGGGCTGGCAGGACAAGCCCCTCTTCGCCGAACCGAACCTCTTCTGGAACGCCAACATCGACTCCCAGAAGCAGGAGGGCGGCCTGCTGGACGCGGGAACGCTGGGCCCGCGCTATGTGTTCAACACCCACTTCTACGACCAGAAGGCCATCTCCGGCATCCTCATGTGGGGCAAGGCGGGGGACGGCCAGTACGCCACCGACTTCGGGACGGTACGTGACCGGGCCTCGGCCGCGGGCACGACGGCGATCGTCAGCGAATTCGGCCACCCGCTCAGCGGATCCGTCTCGGACAAGGCCCCGACGGTCGTCAAGGCGATGTACCAGGCCCTCGACTCCCGCCTGCCGGGCTCCACCTGGTGGACGAAACCGGCGTCGTCAGGGCCGGTCCTCTCCGGAACCCAGTGGCAGTGGGACATCTACAACGGCCGCCATCACGAGCTGATGAACAACAACCCCGACAAGGTCCTGACCACCGGCGACGCCTGGAACGACGAGGACCTCTCCGCCGTACGCCTGGACGACTCGGGCACGGCCGTCCTGCGCCAGGACACCCGCCTCCTGGACCGCCTCTACCCCAGCGCCACCGCGGGAACCACGGTCGCCTTCACCTACGAGGACCGCTCCCGGGACGGCTCCACCACCCTGACCTGGAACCCGGTTCCGTCGTCCCTGCCGCATGTCTCCCAGCTCGTGGGCTCCGGCCAGTACGGGCTGCTGCTCTGGCGTTCCAGCGGGAGCACCGTCCCCACGGAACTCCATCTGCCGGCTTCCTTCCCGACCTCGGCCACGACCGTGGTCTCCGACCTGGGCACGTCGTTCGGGCCGCCGTCGTACACGACGACGACCCCGATCGCCGTGGCCCCCGAGCCGGGCGGCACCGGCAGCCGCCGGCTGCTGCTCACCGCACCCGGCTCGGGCACACTGCACTACGCGCTGGTCACGAACGGGGCGACGGCTCCGTCCGCGGACCTGCTGAGCGCGGCCCGGACCGAACTGGCGTCATGGGCCGCGACGGCGGTCAACTAGCCGACGGGCCCGACCAGTTCGCCTCCACATGGCCGAGGCGAACACGCTGGGGGTGGTCGCCGACCGGCACCGACACCGTCTTCTGCCCTGTGGCGAAGTCGATGGCGGTGACCTGGTCGGCGCCGCTCTCGGAGATGACGCAGTCCTTGCCGTCACCGCTGACGGTCGCCCAGTACGGCTTGGAGGCGGTGACGAGCGGGCCCTCCTGGAGGGTCGCCCGGTCGACGACGGTCGCGTAGTCGTCCATCGTTCCCGCGACGCACAGCTTGGTGCCGGCGGGGTTCATCGAAATGCCGTGGTGGCGGGAGTCGTTGACCCAGGTGGTGCGGTCGGTGCTGGTCGCCGGGTTCATCGGCAGCGTCTTGACCCGGGTGATCTTGTCGGAGGCGACGTCGTACTCCAGGAAGCCGTTGAAGAAGGAGACCTGGAAGTAGAGCTTGGACTCGTCGGGGGAGAAGACCGCGGGCCGGACCGCGTCGGAGAAGTCCTTGAGGCCGATCGCGTCCAGCCGCTCACGCATGTCGATGACCTTGACCTGCTTGTACGTGGTGGCGTCGACGACCGTGATGTGCCGGTCGCCCTTCGTCCAGTCCAGCCACGGGTCGTCGAGAGCGGTGTTGACGTCACCGATCGCCATGTTCCAGATGTACTTGCCGTCGTGGGTGAAGATGTTCTCGTGCGGCTTGTCGCCGGTGGCGAAGGAGCCGAGCTGCTTGCCGGTGCTGATGTCCAGGACGTGCACGGTGTTCGCGGTCGACGCCGAGACCGCGACGCGGGTGCCGTCGGGGGAGACGGCCATGTGGTCGGAGCGGTAACCGGACACCGGGAAGCGCCAGTTGATGGCCCCGGTGGCTAGGTTGATCGAGACGACGTCCGCGAAACTCGGACGGGAGACGACCACGGACTTGCCGTCGGGTGTGGAGTACATGTCGTCGACGAACTGGTCGTGGCCTTCGCCGACGCCGTTGCGAATGGCCATGAAGTAGGCCCACTTGATCGGATCGGCGTTGATCGCGGCCATCCGTTCGTCCTTGTCCGGGATGACGTTGATCCGGCCGACCTTCGCGAAGTCGCCGGTGGACTTGATGACGTCCGCGGTGCCCTCCCAGTTGTTGCCCACGAACATCACCTCGCGCAGATCGGTGGCGGAGGCCTGCGCGGTGGCGGCGGTGGCGGTGCCACCGAGGGTGAGGGCGAGGACTGCGGTGAGGGAACAGAGGTGTCTGGGCCTGAGGGCAGACATGGTGGGTCCTTGTCGTCGTGGGGAGTGCGGGTGGCGGGGGCATGACAAGGGAAAATCTGAACACGCCCGCGTTCAGAGTTGACTTACTGGAAAGTAAGGAGGGGACCCACCTCTCCACAAGGGTCCGTACACGACAAAATCGTCGGAGGGTCGAACGGTGGTTCGTCAAAACGGCGAGGGAGGAACGCGTGGCGGGCAGGCTCAAACAGCCGACCGGCCGTTACGGGGGCAGGACCGCCGAGGAGCGGCAGGCCGAGCGGCGCCGACGTTTCCTGGAGGCCGCGCTCCAGCTGTTCGGCGACAGCCCGGGCTTCCGGTCCACGACCGTCGCGGCGCTGAGCGAGGCGGCGGGGCTGTCGACACGGCAGTTCTACGAGGAGTTCCGCACCCTCGAAGACGTCCTGGCCGCTCTGCACCTCCAGGTCAACGACTGGGCCGAGGAGGCCGCGCTGGCGGCGCTCGCCGATGCGGAGGAGTTGCCGCTCGCCGAGCGTGCCACCGCGATCTTCCGCGCCTACGCCGCCAACGTGACGAGTGATCCGCGCCGGATCCGCATCACCTTCGTCGAAATCATCGGCGTGAGCCCCCGGTTGGAGGAACAGCGACTCGCCCGCCGCGCCCGCTGGGTGGACTTCATCTGCGCCGCGGCAGCGGCTGCCGCCGCACGTGGCGAAGCGGCACCGCGCGACTACCGGATCGCCGCGACCGCCTTCATCGGCAGTGTCAACGGGCTTCTGCACGACTGGAGCGCGGGCTGGGTGGACGCGACGCTCGACGAGGCGGTGGAGGAGCTGGTCCGGCAGTTGCTGGGGATTCTGAGACCGGCGGGGTGGGGCGGGGCGGGCTGACATCGCCCCCGCCGCCCCTACCCGTCCCATCCCCAGGGGCTCTGCCCCTTCGACCCCGTTCGGTTGTGTGTCGGCTGCGGGTGGGTGGGGGCTGGTCCAAAGGATTGCGCAGTTCCCCGCGCCCCTAAAAGGGGCGCGGGGAACTGCGCAATCTTTTAGGGGGGTCTGGGGGCGGAGCCCCCAGGGATGGGACGGGTAGGGGCGGCGGGGGCGAAACCGTCACGGCGGTGGACCCGCCAGTCGGCCGAGCGCCGTGGCAACCGGCCCCACCCCGTCCTCCGCACGAATCCGCCCCGCCAAATCCTCGGCACGCCGCCGATACGACGGTTCCCCCGTCGCCCGCACGAGCGCCGACGCCAGCCGCGCCGCCCGGAGCCCCCGCAGCGGTACCACCCCCGGAGACACCCCGAGGGAGACCAGGCGGTTGGCCCAGAACCCCTCGTCGAACTGGATCGGCACGGGCACGGCCGGGACCCCGGCACGCAGCCCGGCCGCCGTCGTGCCGGCCCCCGCGTGATGGACCACCGCGGCCATCCGGGGAAAGAGCACGGAGTGCGGCACCTCCCCGACGGTGAACATGTCGTCACCGCTGGCGCGCAGCTCGCCCCACCCCCGCTGGATCACCCCGCGCAGCCCGGCCGCCCGCAGGCCGCGTACGACCTCGTTGCTCAGCCGCTCGGGATCGGGCACGGTGGCGCTGCCCAGGCCCACGAAGACCGGAGGAGGACCGGCGTCCAGGAAGTCCCGCAGTGGGGAGGGCAGCTGGGCGTGCTCGGCGTCGTACGGCCACCAGTATCCGGTCACGTCGAGCCCGGGACGCCAGTCGCGGGGCCGCCGCACCACCAGGGGACTGAAACCGTGGTGCACGGGCCAGCCCTGCCGCTCGCGGGCGCGTCGCGTGTCGCCGGGGCCGATACGCGGCAGACCGAGCCGGGCCCGCAGCGTGCGCACGGTGCCGGCGAACACTCGCTCGACGGCCATGTTCACGCCGTACCCGGCCGCCCGGTTCACGGCGGGCCCCCAGGAGCGGACCCCGGTCACCGGAGGTGCGAACTCCCTTGTGGGGGCCAGTGGTTGGAGGTAGACACCCATGCTGGGCAGCGACAGCCCTTCGGCGACGGCGTGCCCGAGCGGCCCCAGGGAACTCGACAACAGGAGTACGTCACTAGTCTGGGCGGCCTCGATCAGGTCGTCGGTCATCTGCCCGACGAGCGCACGCGCCGTCTCGACGACGCGGATGAGTTTCCCGGCGCCGGTGGTGCTGCGGTGCAGCCCCTGTCCCCGCGCGGACTCCAGCTCCGCCCGGGGATCCACGGGCAGCGCGTGAAACCCCACGCCCGAACCGGCCACCAGCGGCTCGAAGCACCCATGTGTCACCAGGGTGACCTGGTGCCCGGCACGCACCAGGCCATGCCCGAGTCCGGTGTACGGCGCCACATCGCCCCGCGATCCCGCGGTCATGATCGCTACTCGCACGATGGTCAGTATGGCGGGGTTCACCGCCGGTGGCCCGCGGCCCGCGCGGTTTGTTTCTGTGCCCTCGGCATCTACGGTCCCGCTGCCGCTGAACCGGCTCCGGGAAAGGAACCGGCCACGGCCGAAAGCCGCTCTGGCTCCTGTCCATCCGGAATGATCGAATCGGTGCTCGATCGATCTCGACGGCGGGGTGGGGCTACGTGAAGGCGATGACGTACGTGGATCTGCATCGCCGGATGTCCGCGGACATCGAGGCGGAGACGGAATCCGCTCTCGACCGACTCGGTCCGTCGGCGACATCGCTCCGGGCGGCGGTCGCCTCACTGCTGGAGCATCGCACGTTCAAGTACCCCCTGTCGGTGCTCCCGATGATCGTCCACGCCGTCGAGACCGGCGCGCCCGAACCGGCTGTTCCCCTGGCTGTCGTCCATGAACTGTGGTGGACCTCCGCGTGCTACCTCGACGACCTGGCCGACGGGCAGGGCGCGTTCGTCGCCGGTGACCTCAGCGAGAGTGAGGCGCAGCTCGCGGCGGTCATCAGCGGAACCCCGCTCCCGCTTCTCGTCGTTCAGTCGCAGCGGATTCCCGAGGCGGTGCGCGGCGCTCTGTCCGCCGAGATCGTGACGTGCTGGATCGTGGCGACCGAAGGGCAGCTGAGTGACCTTCGCGGAGACGCGGGCGCCGCCACGCGCGAGTCGGTGGTCACGGCGTACAGAGGGAAATCCGGCGCACCCTTCAGCATGGTCACGGCGATGGCCGCCGAACTGGCGGGTGTGGAGAAGGGGAGAGTGGAGCTCTGGCGCGAGTTTGGCAATGTCTTCGGCATTCTGTGGCAGATATTCAACGACCAGGAAGACATCCTGTCCGGCCGCAACGAAGACCTCCTGAACGGCACCGTCACGTATTTGCTCGCGTGCGCCCTTGAGGAGGCGGCCCCCGAGTCCACGGAGCGTGTCCTGGGGCTGCAAGCCGCCGCGCGGAATTCCGCGCGATCCCGAGCGGAACTCACCGACGTCCTTCTCGCGCCCGCCGTTCTTGGCCGGTACGAGAAGGACATCGACGAGTTCCGCGCCGAAGCTCACCGCATCCTGGACGAACTGGGCGGCGACGAAGCCTATGTGCCTGTGCTGCGGCACCTCGTGGACCAGTCCGCCCGCATGCTCCTTTAGCCTCGTAGCGCTGTCGGGTGGCCGTCGCCGAGGTGGGGAGACGGGGTAGCCGACCGCCGGCACCACCGATAGCGTCACCGCATGGACCAGGATGAACGGCTGCTTCACGCCTCGTCGTTCGGCGCGGCGGCGGTCGCCTACGCCGAGCACCGTCCGGACTACGCTCAGACCGCGGTGCGCTGGGTGCTTGAGCCCGCGCCGGGCCCGCGGGTGCTCGACCTCGGCGCCGGAACCGGCAAGCTGACCGCCACGCTGGTCGCGCTGGGCGCCGAAGTCATCGCGGTCGAGCCCGACCCGGAGATGCTGATCGAGCTGCGCCGCTCGCTGCCGGCTGTCCGCGCCCTGCCGGGCAGCGCCGAGGCGATACCGCTGCCGGACGCGTCCGTCGATGCCGTGCTGGCCGGCAACGCCATGCACTGGTTCGACATGGCCGTCGCGGGACCCGAGATCGCCAGGGTCCTCGCACCCGGCGGCATCCTGGCCGGCCTGTGGAACGTCATGGACGACCAGGTCGACTGGGTTGCCGGGCTCGCGCGGGTCAGCGGGAGCGCGGCCATCGGCCCGCGTGACACGCCCACCAGCTGGCGTACGGAGACGGCCGACATGCACGTTCCCAAGACTGGCGTGGCGGCCCGGTTCGGCTCGCCGGAACAGGCCGAGTTCCCGCACGGGCAGCGCCGCACCGCCGACTCTCTCGTCGCGACCATCGCGACGCGCGCGGGGGTTCTGGTCATGCCGCAACAGGAACAAGAGGCCACGCTGGGGCGGATCCGCGCCTTCCTCGCGAGTAGACCGGAGACCGCCCGCGGCGAGTTCACTCTCCCGATGCTGACCAGCGTGCTGCGCGTCCGGCGGCTGTGAGGCATCACATCGACACCCGAGCCTGACGCACGGCCGCGAGCGCGCGGAGACCTGCCGCGGCGCGCATGTCGACGAGGCGGGAGACGGCCGGGTCGGAAGCGACCGGCCCGAACATGCCGTCGGCCCGCAGTGTCGCCATGTACGCCGGGCAGTCCCCGCCCAGAGCAACCGCGAGCGCGAGGTCGAGCAGGTTTTTGTCGGCAGGAACCGATTCGCCTGCTCACTTGAGAAGTGCCTTCGGCCGGTGCGGGAACGAGGGCCTTGGCAATTCTCATCCTCGCTGGTCAGAGGCACTTCACGGGAGCGGCTAGCCGTTGGGCACGGACATCATCACGGCAGCCGCGAGCGCGAGGGCCGTTCCGAGGAGAAGCCCCGCACAGAGCCGTCGTCGCAGAGAGCGGTATCGCTCCTCGCACTCGGCCCGCAAATCCCTGCCGCGTTGCGCGGTGCGCTCCCAGGAACGCCGGGTGAGCGCCAGGTAGTTCTCCTGATAGCGCGCCTCCACCTCCTCCCGCTGGGTGTCCGTCAGCCAGGCCAGCGCACGCGTGAAACGGACGGCTTCGGCGCGCCCCTCGGCGCGGGTGGCCTCGATGAGGAGGTGGCCTTCGAGCTCGCTGATCAGGGCACGCGCCTGCAGAGGGCGGTTGTCCATGGCGGTCATCGGAGTTCCTTCGCTGGCGTCTCCCCCTGCATGCCCGCCGTGGCGATGTCGGGATGGTGCAGGTCGAAGGCCGGGGATTCACTGCGAATCCGCGGCAGGGTGAGGAAGTTGTGCCGCGGCGGCGGGCACGACGTGGCCCATTCCAGTGAGCGGCCGTAGCCCCACGGGTCGTCGACCTCGATTTTCTCGCCGTACTTGGCGGTCTTCCAGATGTTGTAGAGGAACGGCAGGAAGGAAAGGCCGAGCACGAAGGAGGAAATCGTCGACACCATGTTGAGGGTCGTGAGGCCTTCCACGGCCAGATAGTCGGGAATCCGGCGCTGCATCCCGTTGGCACCCAGCCAGTGCTGAACAAGGAATGTGCCGTGGAAGCCGGTGAACAGCGTCCAGAACGTGATCTTGCCGAGGCGTTCGTCGAGCATCTTGCCGGTGAACTTCGGCCACCAGAAGTGGAATCCGGAGAACATTGCGAAGACGACCGTACCGAAGATCACGTAGTGGAAGTGCGCCACCACGAAGTAAGAGTCCGATACGGGGAAGTCCATCGGTGGCGAGGCGAGCATCACGCCGGTCAGACCGCCGAAGACGAATGTGACCAGGAATCCGACGGCCCACAGCATCGGGGTCTCGAAGGACAGGGACCCCTGCCACATCGTGCCGATCCAGTTGAAGAACTTCACCCCCGTCGGGACGGCGATCAGGAACGTCATGAAGGAGAAGAACGGGAGCAGGACACCGCCCGTGACGTACATGTGGTGCGCCCATACGGTCACGGACAGACCCGCGATCGCGATCGTCGCGCCGATCAGTCCCATGTAGCCGAACATCGGTTTGCGCGAGAAGACCGGAATGACCTCACTGATGATGCCGAAGAACGGCAACGCGATGATGTACACCTCCGGATGGCCGAAGAACCAGAAGAGGTGCTGCCACAGCAATGCGCCACCGTTGGACGCGTCGAAGATGTGGGCGCCGAACTTGCGGTCCGCCTCCAGGGCGAAGAGCGCGGCCGCGAGGACCGGGAAGGCCAGCAGGACCAGTACACCGGTCAGCAGCACGTTCCACACGAAGATCGGCATACGGAACATCGTCATGCCGGGGGCGCGCATACAGATGATGGTGGTGATGAAGTTGACCGAGCCGAGGATCGTGCCGAAGCCCGAGAAAGCCAGACCCATGATCCACATATCGCCGCCGACGCCCGGTGAATGCACGGCGTCCGACAGCGGCGCGTACGCGAACCAGCCGAAATCCGCGGCCCCCTGCGGGGTCAGGAACCCGCCGACGGCAATCAACGAGCCGAACAGGTAGAGCCAGTAGGCCAACATGTTCAGCCGGGGGAACGCCACATCGGGCGCACCGATCTGCAACGGCATGATCCAGTTCGCGAAACCGGCGAAAAGAGGGGTGGCGAACATCAGCAGCATCACGGTGCCGTGCATCGTGAACGCCTGATTGAACTGCTCGTTCGACATGATCTGCAGACCGGGGCGGGCGAGTTCGGCGCGCATCAGCAGCGCCATCACCCCCGCGATGCAGAAGAACCCGAACGCCGTGACCAGATACAGCGTGCCGATCGTCTTGTGGTCGGTGGTGGTCAGCCACTTCACCGCGGCGAGTCCAGGACGCCGCGCACGCACGGGAACAGGTGCGGGCAGCGTCGTAACAGTGTTGCTCTCCATGCCCCGCCTGTGTCCGGCGCCGGCCCCACCGTCACACTGGAGCGAAGCGACGAGCGTCACATCGGAGGGTGTGACGATCACGGACCTGCCGGACACCTACGGATCATGAGCAACGACGAGACCTTCGCCGCTGCCTATCGCGAGCACTACTGGGCGGTCAGCCGCTACGTTGCGCGGCGACTGGACGGCCACAGCAGTGATGTCGAGGAGGTGGTGGCGGAGGTCTTCACCGTCGCCTGGCGGCGCCGGTCCGATCTCCCGCCGTCCCCCCTGCCCTGGCTGTACGGGGTGGCCCGCCACTGTCTGTCCAATGCCGTACGCGGCTACGGGCGCCGTCGCAGGCTCGTCGACCGGCTCGGCAACGACGAGAGCGTGCACGGCACACAGGTGGTGGAAGGCCCCGACACCGAGTCGCCGGGCGACTGGGTGCACGAGGCCCTCGCCCGGCTCTCCCCCGCCGACCAGGAAGTACTGCGCCTGACGGCCTGGGAGGAGCTCGCCGTCGACGAGGTCGCCGTCGCCCTCGGCTGCGGCAGCCGCGCCGCGGCGATGCGGCTGCACCGCGCCCGCCGCCGCCTCAGAGCCGAGATCGACCGCATGGAGACGACCGTGGCCGCCGGCACCGTAGCGCCCCGCCGCGACACCCCGAAGGAGCACGGCCATGGCTGACGAACTCGAACTGCTGCGCCGCGCCAACCCGGTGCCGTCCGGCGACCCCCGCTTCCACGACCGCCCGCTGGACCAGCACGCGGAGCGCCGCCTCAACCAGCTGCTGCACAGCGAGAGCCCCCGACGGCTGCGCCGCTGGACCTGGAGCATCGGGACCGTGGCGGCGGCCGGCGTGGCCGCCCTCACCCTCATGGTGTCGGGAACGACCACCACCCCCGCCGTGGCCGCCCCGCGCCCGCTGGTCGTCGAGGCCGGCTCCACCCCCGTACCCCTGGACCGGCTCGCCGACCGCGCGGCGGCATCCGACAGCGCGCTCAGACTGCGCCAGGGGACCCACTTCCAGGCCTGGAGCCTGAGCATGACCTCAGGTCCCCAGGCCCGGCCGCCGGTCACCCTTCCCGAGGAACGCGTCGTGCGCTGGAAGGCGGACGGAAGTCACACGGAACTCGTCGTCGCGACCGATCCGCGCCACCCGGGCAGGCCGGTCATCACTGGCGCCGACCCTGTCCCGCGCACTGTCGAGGACGGCCATGTCCTCAGCAGGCAGACGTACCCGCCGAGTTGGAGCGACGCCCCGCCCCAGGCACGGCCGCCGCACGACGCCGAGCGGCTGCGCGCCTACCTCGAAGAGATCGACACCACCGGGGAGATGGACACCCCCCAACTCCTCGACGCCGTAGCCGAGTTGCTGGACCACTGGACGCTCGGCAGCCGTGAGAACGCCGCACTCGCGCGGATCCTCGCCGACGCGAAGGGGCTGCGCCCGGCCGGAGCGGTCACCGACCGGCTGGGCCGCCCCGGGCAGGCGTACGTGTACGACGACACAGCCCACTCCAGCCACCGGATGCTGATCCTGGACCCGGCGACCGGTGCCGTCCTCGGCCTGGAGGACACCGTCACCAAGGCCGATCCCGAGTTGGGCCTCAAGGCGGGGGACGTGATGTCGTACAAGGCGTGGATGCGCTGAGCCGCGACGGTCAGACGCCTGCCTGGCGTTCGGCTCCGGTCACGGTCTGCTCCAGCAGGACCGCGATCGTCATCGGGCCGACGCCACCCGGCACGGGCGTGATCAGCCCGGCCCGGGTGACGGCGGTGTCGAAGTCGACGTCGCCGACGTTCCCCTCGTTGTAGCCCGCGTCGATCACGACGGCTCCCGGCTTGATGTCCTCCCCGCGGATCAGCCGGGGCCGTCCCACGGCGGCCACCACGATGTCCGCCTCGCGCACCACCGACGACAGATCCGCCGTACGCGAGTGGCAGTACGTCACCGTCGCGTCGCGCCCGAGCAGCAGCATGCCGACCGGCTTGCCGAGGATGGCGCTGCGGCCCACGACGACGGCCCGCTTGCCGGCCGGGTCGACGTCGTACTCGTCGAGGAGCCGCATGATGCCGCCGGGCGTGCAGGACACGAAGCCGGGCAGGCCGAAGCTCATCGCGGAGTACGAGCTCAGCGTCACGCCGTCGACGTCCTTCTCCGGCGCGATGGCCTCGAACGCCGCACGTTCGTCGATGTGCGGCCCGACGGGGTGCTGGAGCAGGATGCCGTGCACGGTCGGATCGGTCGACAGCGCGGTGAGCGTGTCGACCAGCTCGGCCGTCGTGGTGCCGGCGGGCAGTGCGACGTGCCGCGACTCGATACCGGCCTTGCGGCAGCGGTTCTGCTTCATCCGGACGTACGTCACCGAGGCGGGATCCTCGCCGACCAGTACCGTCGCCAGACAGGGCGCCATGCCCGTACGGTCCTTGAGGCCGGCCGCGCGCTTGGCGGTCTCCTCGACGATGCGGCGCGCGAGACCGGCGCCGTCCATGAGCTGGGCCTGGGACATGGGCTCTCCTGAGCGTTGCTGACACATCGCCCAGGCGCGCGGCAAAGACCCGTTCGTCAGGCCGCTCCCCGGTGGTACTCCACCTCAGCGCCAGTCACGGCCCGCCGGTCAGCCTAGCTCGTAGGACGATCGGCCTGGACGGCGGGCGGTGCCGTCGGGTCTTCTCCCGCCAGGAAAGCGTTGGCCTGCGCCTCGGTGCTCACGGCTCCGATGGCTCCCGCCCAGCGAGCGATCTCCCGGGCCAGCGCGGCGGCTCCGGCCTCGTCGCCGGTGTCGCGGGCGAGGACCGCCAGGAGCATCTGCATCGAGAGGGTGCCGGGGACGGTTCCGGCCCGGGCGCCGAGCGTGGTCGCCCGGTTCCAGCGTTCCAGCGCCCGTGCGTGGTCGCCGTGGTCGTGGTCGTGATCGCCGAGGTGGCGCAGTGCCTCGCGGGACAGCAGGTCGTCCCCCGACTCGCCCGCGCGCAGGGCGGCCTCGTAGTGGACGGGCGCGCCGGCCCGCTCGGCGAACAGATTGTCCGCGATCAGGCCCAGATACATCTCGGCCCAGCCGCGGCGCACCGCGTCCGGGGCCTGGTCGCGCAGGATCCCGGCGAGGTGCCGCAGAGCGGCGAGGGCCTCCGGGTCCTTGCCGTCGGGTCCGGCGCGGAACGCGCCGTCGACACGCACCAGAGCGAGGTAGTCGTGGCGCAGCCACAGGAAGTCCAGGTCCCAACGGCCGTCCAGGCGTGCTTCCTCGAAGGCCTTCTCCGCGGCGCCGAGCCGAGTCCGCGCCAGGCCGGTTCCACCGAACCAGTCGCTCTCCAGCGCGACTTCGGCGGCGGCCACGGCCAGTCGGGCGCGCGCCTGCGGATCGGTCACATCGGTGGCGTCCAGCAGGTTCGTCGCGCGTTCCCAGCGACCGCTGATCCTCAACTCACGTACAGCGGCCAGGAGTTCGTCCAGCGATACGAGCGTACGAATCGTGCTTGCGGTGTTCGTCATGGCGAGGAAAGTAGTAATTCGAAAAACTATCCACAAGAAAACTATTTGGGGGGCCCGCATGACAGAACCGTCCGACGCGGCGACCGCGGACTCGGTCGACCGGCACGTCGCGCTCTGGTCGAAGGAGCTCGACTGGATGGACCCGGTCAAGGAGGCGATCATCGCCCGGCTCGCCATCCTGGCCCGGCACGCGGCGCAGGCCCGCCGGGACACCCTGGACTCGGACGGCCTCCAGCACTGGCAGTTCAAGGTGCTGCTGATGCTGCGCCGGCTCGGCCCGCCCTACGAGGCGAGCCCGTCACAGCTCGCCGACATGCTCGGGCTGACCCGGGGCGCCCTGTCGGCGCGGCTCGCACCGCTGGAGGACGCGGGCCTGCTCACCCGCACGCATGAGAGGAGCGACCGTCGCCGCGTACGGGTACGGCTCACCGACGCCGGATTCGACGCGTTTGAGCAGCACGTGGTGTCGGAGGACAAGGGTGAGAACGCGCTGCTCGCAGTATTGAGCCCAGCAGAGAAGCGGACGCTCGCAGACCTGCTGCGGAAACTGGTCCTGTCAGCCGAGTCCGGTGCGTACGCGACCGGCCCATCGCCGTGCTCGCCGAAAAGGTCCAGGTCAGACGGGATCTGATCTGGACCCTCGGCCAGATCCTTCCTACTCGTCCCATGCCTGCACAAGCGTCTGCTCGACGATCTTGCCTTCGCGCAGCGACATCATCGAGCTGGCGAGTACCCGCACGCCGTCCGGGTACTCGCAGGACTCGGTGTAGGCGACGTGGTCGTCCTGGATGACGCACTGTTCCAGCTTGTGCTTCATGTCGCGGCTGTAGACGTCGTTGAGCATGTCGGCGATCTCGCTGCGACCGTGTTTGACCATCGGGTGGCTGGGCTGGGTGTTGCGGTCGATGACACGTAGTTCCGCGTCGTCCGCGTAGAGCGACAGCAGAGCTGTCGCACTCTGTCCTTCTATGCCCCGGCGGAGCGCTTCGGTGTCGAAGGTGGGGAATGCCGCAGTGCCCATAGTGACCTCCTTGGAAGGCCGCGGCCCAGCGAGGAGTGGACCGCGAAGGGCCTCTCCTTCGAGGCTCCTCCGCTGTGGGGCGGTCGGCAAGCGCAACGGCCCGATGCGCCTGAGGGGTGAGGGACGGGGGAGGGCCGTGTCCGCCGGGGGCCCGGGGCCGTTGCTCAAAGCATGACCTCAACACGACGTATGGTCGCCGCCGTTGGTCTCGCCATCGGTGTCACGGGCCTTGCCGCGCCGATGGCGAGCGCGGCGGGCTCCGAGGCCCAGAACGCGGGGAAGCTCAACCCGATCGCCGAGCTCGACTCGCTGGCGATGAGTGACATTCCCGCGGAACACCAGGCCGATGTCCCGCTGCCCTCCCGCCAGCTCCGCGGACTCAGCCGGCTGAGCGACCTGAACCAGCTGCACCAGGTGACCGACCTGGCCGCGCCCGTCACCGGGCTTCTTCCCGGGCTCGAGTAGCGCGGCAGCACGCGGGCGGCAGGGCGAGCCCCGGCAGAACGATCACGTTCTGCCGGGGCTCGCCGTCGCTCACGCGTCGGCCGTGACGACGGCGCCGGCGGAGGCCCGCTCGCGCCGGCTCGTGCGCCGGGCCAGCGGGACGAGCGAGATCGCCGCGGCGCCGAGCAGCCCGGCCAGGGCGAACGTGGTGAAGCCCCAGCTCTGGTTGCCGTTCGCGGCGAGCGAGCCGATCAGCCAGGGCCCGACGACGGCGCCGGTGCGGCCGACCCCGGTGACCAGGCCGAGCCCGGCCGCGCGCTCACTCTCGCGGTAGACGGTGTTGGCGGTGGCGTAGACCATGACCTGCGCGCTGAAGAGCCAGACTCCCGTGATCGCTACCACGGCGTATGTCACGCCCAGCGGGAGATGTGCCTTGAGCAGCAGCGCGCCCGCCGCGGTGAGCACGAACCAGACCGCCGAGACACGGACGGCGCCGAAGCGGTCGGCGGTACGGCCCGCGATCAGCAGGCCCACGATGCCGCCGGCGTTGATCACGAGCAGGAAGCTCACGGAGGAGCTCAGGCCGTAGCCGGAGGCGCGCATCATCTGCGGCAGCCAGGTGCTGACGCCGTACACGAGCAGCAGACCCGAGAAGGAGGCCAGCCAGAGCAGGGGAGTGGCCCAGCGGGACTCGGGACGGAAGAGCGCCCGTACGGCGGCGAGACGGCCCGCGGCGCCAGCGGCCGGAGCGGCGACCTGGGTGGGGCGGACCAGGCCGTAGCGGTCGGCGACGGCGTCGGCCTTCGCGCGCTCACCGCGGGCGAGCAGCACGCCGGGCGACTCGGGCAGCAGCTTCAGCAGCAGCGGTACGGCGATCACGGCGGGCAGCACGCCCGCCCAGAAGACCCAGCGCCAGCCCGCCGCGGGCGCCAGCGTCAGCCCGAGCGTCGTCGCGAACATTCCGCCCGCGTGGTACGAGGTCATCAGCAGGCCGGTGGTGAGCGCCGCGCGGCGCGGCGGGGCGAATTCCATGACCATGGCCAGGCACAGCGGCATCAGACCGCCGAGCCCGAGACCGGCGACGAACCGGCCCGTCCCGAACAGGGTGGGGTCCCCGGCCGAGGCGCAGATCGCGGATCCGACGGAGAACAGCGTCACGCTGGCGACCAGCATCGGGCGGCGGCCCAGCCAGTCGGTGATGTTCCCGGTGGTCAGGGCGCCGATGAGCATGCCGAACGTGGTCCAGCTGCCGATCGTGCCCGCGCTCGCCGGCGTCAGCCCGAGCCCGGAGTCGTCGAGCATGTGCGGCATCACCGCGCCGTAGATGTTGACATCCATGCCGTCGAAGAAGACGGCCATCCAGCACAGCGCCAGAACGGGGAAGACGCTGCGGAAGGTGTGCGACGGGCGGTCGGGAGACAGGTGCTGCACACCGGACATAAGGGGAGAAGTCATATTCAAGTCCCTGGAAAAGCGAGCGGCTCGTTCGCTGAGTGAAGTTGTATTCACCCTGTGAGTGGCTTGAGTGTCCGGGTGGGTAGCGCGGGTGTCAATGGTCCGGGCCTGGAATCCGTGTCCGTCCCCGGCCCGGCGGCGTACGTTCTGCGGGCGGCTACCCGGCGGTAGCCAGGAACTGCGTGGCCGCCAGTTCGGCGTAGAGCGGATCAGCGGCGACGAGCTCGCGGTGGGTGCCCACGGCGCGGACACGGCCCGCGTCCATGACGACGATGCGGTCGGCCATGGTGACGGTGGACAGCCGGTGTGCGACCACGAGGACCGTGGTCGTACGGGCGACATCGGCGACCGTGTCGCGCAGCGCGGCCTCGTTGACGGCGTCGAGCTGCGAGGTGGCCTCGTCGAGGAGCAGCAGCCGGGGGCGGCGCAGCAGGGCGCGGGCGATGGCGACGCGCTGGCGTTCGCCGCCGGACAGCTTGGTGCCGCGGTGGCCGACCAGTGTGTCCAGGCCGCGCGGCAGCCGGGCGATCAGGCCGTCGAGACGGGTCGTCTTCAGGACGCGCGTGAGGTCGGCCTCGTCGGCCTCCGGATTCCCGAGCAGCAGATTGTCACGCAGGGAGCCCGAAACGACGGGGGCGTCCTGCTCCACATAGCCGATGGCGGAACGGAGTTGGGGAAGATCCCACTGCGCCAGATCGCGGCCGTCGACCGTGACGACGCCCGCCTCCGGGTCGTAGAACCGCTCGATGAGCGAGAAGACGGTGGTCTTGCCCGCGCCGGAAGGGCCGACGAACGCGGTCATGCCGCGGGCCGGCACGGCGAAGGTCACACCGTGGTGGACGTACGGCAGATCGTCGGCGTACCGGAAGCGGACGTCGTCGAAGGCGAGCGCCGCGGGTTCCGCGCCCGGAGTGGGCAACGGCGCGGGCCGGGCGGCCGGTTCGGCGGGCAGCCGCAGCGCCTCCTGGATCCGGGCCAGCGCGGCGGCACCGGTCTGGTACTGCGTGATCGCGCCGACCACCTGCTGGATCGGCGACATCAGATAGAACACGTAGAGGAGGAAGGCGACCAGCGTGCCCACGTCGATGGAGCCGGTCGCGACCCGGGCGCCACCCACCGCCAGCACCGTGATGAAGGCGATCTGCATCGCCAGACCGGCCGTGTTGCCCGCGGCCGCCGACCACTTGGCGGCCCGCACGCTCTGCCGCCACGACTCCTCGGCCGCCGCGTGGATGGCCGCCTCCTCGCGGTGCTCGGCACCGGACGCCTTGACCGTGCGCAGCGCGCCCAGGATCCGCTCCAGCGAGGCGCCCATCACACCGACCGCGTCCTGGGCCTGCTTGCTCGCCCGGTTGATGCGCGGCACGATCACCCCGAGCACCGTCCCCGCACACAGGATCACGCCCAGGGTGACGCCGAGCAGCACCACGTCGACCAGGCCCATCATCACCACCGTCGCCACGAGTGTGAGACCGCCCGTCCCGAGGCCCACCAGGGAATCGGTGGTGACCTCGCGCAGCAGCGTCGTGTCGGAGGTGATCCGGGCCATCAGGTCGCCCGGCTCGCTGCGGTCCACGGCCGGTATCCGCAGCCGCAGCAGATACGACGACAGGGCGCGCCGCGCGCCGAGCACCACCGACTCGGCGGTGCGCCGCAGCACATACGAACCCAGCGCCCCCACCGCCGCGTTGGTGACCACCAGCGCCGCCATGCCGAGCAGCGCCCGCCCGATGGGCCGGTCGTGCGACAGATCGTCGATGAGCCCCCGCGCCACCAGCGGCAGCACCAGACCGGTCGCCCCGGTCGCGAGCGCCAGCAACGCGCCCGCGAGCAGCGCCCATCGATGCGGTCGAACGTACTCGAGCAGCAGGCGCCACGCGGGCACCTCGGGCTCGGCGGCGGTGATGCTCACGGTGCTCCTTGCGGGAGTCGGTGCGGAGCATTCAGGCTACGTCGGCGCGGACGCGGAGCGAGAACCGCTCAACTTCCGTGCAGGGTGGGCCAGTCCCGGGCCATCGAGAGGACGAGCGGGGGTTCGCCGTCACCCGGCGGCTGGTGTCAGCGCCCCGCGAGCGCGGCCAGCGTCGCGTCGAGGTCGGCCGGCCGGGGCCGGTTGTGCGGGAGCCTGGCGAGCAGCGCCGCCATGCCGCAGGTGTTGGTGACCGCCGAGAAGACCAGGCCGCCCGCTATCCCCGCGGAGAGCAACTGCCAGGCAGGGTGCAGCAGTCCGAGGCCCAGCCCGGCCAGGACGACACTTCCGGCGGTGAAGCGGACCTGGCGCTCCATGGACCAGGTGGTGCGCGTACCGGCCGCAGGGTGATGCAGTTCATGGCCGCGCTCGGCCCAGGCGCTGGTGCCGCCGACGAGGGTCGCGGCCGTCACGCCGTGCTCGGCGAGCGTCTTGCGGGCGCTGTCGGAACGGGCGCCGGACGCGCACACGACGAGCAGGTCGGTCGTGGCCTCCTTGAGGGCGGGCAACGCCCGGTGCAGCTGGTCCAGGGGGATGTTGAGGGCGCCGGGCAGGTGCCCGGAGGCGTACTCGCCGGGCGTGCGGACATCGAGGACGGTCAGCTCGGGCAGGCGCGTGCGGGCCTGGTCGGCGTCGAGGGAGAGGAGGGTTGTCATGTCGGGTGTCATCCTTGCTCTTCGAGGGTGCCCCGGAGGGCGGAGTACTATACCCCTAGGGGTATGGGTAGAGGAGTGTTCGTGGAACTGGATCTCGCGGGTGCCGAGCTGAAGTCCGTGCTGAACCGGCTGCGCCGGGCGCAGGGGCAGATCTCCGGAGTGATCAAGATGATCGAGGAGGGGCGCGACTGCGAGGAAGTCGTCACCCAGCTCGCCGCCGCCTCCCGCGCGCTGGACCGGGCCGGTTTCGCGATCATCGCCACCGGTCTGCAGCAGTGCCTGACCGACGTCGAGGACGGCATGAAGAACGGCGAGGACAAGGACGCGATGCGCGCCCGGCTGGAGAAGCTGTTCCTGTCACTGGCGTGACGACTCACTGGCGTGCCGGCTCATGGCGTGCCGTCGTCATACGACGGCGTCGACCATCATGAACAGGGCCACCGCCAGCAGGACGCAGGCGAAGATCCGCTGAAGCATGCCGCCGGACACCTTGGCCGCCAGTCGCCTGCCGTCCCACGCGCCGAGGATCGCGGCGCCCGCGAACGGCGCGACGACCGACCAGTCGAGACTCTCGGCCGTCCCGGCGCGGGCAGCCAGCGCCGCCAGCGAGTTCACGGTGATGACCAGCAGACTCGTACCGACGGCGGCCCGCATCCGCAGACCCACCACACCGACCAGGGCCGGTACGGCGAGGAAGCCGCCGCCCACCCCCAGCACACCGGTCACCGCGCCGAGCCCCGCGCCCGTTCCGGCGATCAGTCCGGGACGCGGTGGCGCCGCATCGGGCACGGTGGCCGAAGGCCGCAGCATCCGCACCGCCGCGAGGGCGGCGACCACCGCGAAGGCGGCGGTCAGCAGACCGGACGGCAGATGTCCGGCGACGGCTCCGCCCAGGGCCGCGGGCACCAGTCCCGCAGCCGCGAACAGTGCGCCGCCACGCCAGCGCACGGCGCCTTCCCGGGCGTGCGCGGTGAGCGCGGTCGCGGACGTGACGGTGACGATGACCAGGCTCGCGGTGGTGGCCGCGGCGGCGCTGAAGCCGAGCAGATAGATCAGGGCGGGTACGGCCAGTACGCTGCCGCCGCCGCCCAGCGCACCGAGCGCCAGCCCGATCACGCCGCCGGCGAGGAGAGCGAGGATCAGGACACTCACGCGGCCGGTCCGCCGTGTTCGTGCCCCTGGCCCGGCGCGGTCACCGTGGACAGGCCCGCCTGAGCCCAGGCCCGCATCCCCCCGATGACGTCCACCACGTCGAAGCCGCGGGCCGCGAGCAGCGCGGCGGCCTCCCGGGAGCGCTTCCCGGAGCGGCACACGGCGACGAGGGGACGGTCCTGGGCGGCCGGAGGCAGCGCGGCGCCGGCCGCCAGCGCGGACAGCGGGGCGTTCACGGAACCCGGCGCGTGCCCGTCCGCCCACTCGTCCGGCTCGCGGACGTCCAGCAGTACGGCATCGGTGCCGGGGCCCGTGCGGTCCCGGGCCTCGGCCGGAGTGATCCGCGCCATGGGCAGACCGGCCTCGCCCGCGGCGGCGAAGGCGTCGTCCACGGCCACGACATCCCGGCCGGCCGCGTCGAGGAGCGAGGCGGCGATGGCTGCCCGCATGCCTCCGGCGCAGTGCACCCAGACGGTTCCGGCGGGTATCTCGCCGAGGCGGTCGCGCAGCTGGTGGACGGGGAGGTGCACGGAACCCGCGATGTGGCCCTCGGCGCGCTCGGCATCGCGCCGGACGTCCAGGATCACGGTCTCGCCGGAGTACGCCCCGGCGAGGTCCGCGAAGGTGGCGCGCGGGAAGGAGCGCGGCCGTTCGCCCTCGCGCACCCAGCCGCCGGGCGAGCCGACGGCGGCCGCGGCGGGACGGTCGACGCCGACGCGTACGAGCTCCCGCTGGGCGTCGGCGAGTTGGCGCGGTGACTCGGCGAGCAGGGTGACCGGCTTGCCCCACGGCAGCAGCCAGGCCAGATAGGTGGCGAGCGAGCCGTCCGCCTCGAAGTTGACGGACCCGGTGACATGGCCCGCGGCGAACGCGACCCGGTTGCGCAGATCCACCACCCACTCACCGGCGGAGAGCCGGGCGGCGATCTCCTCGGCGTCCGCGAGCGCGGGCGGGGTGAGGTCGACCGGGGTGGGGCCCCCGGCGTTGGCGGGGCCCATGTGCGCGTAGTACGCGGGCACGTCGTCGAGCCCGGCGAGCAGTTCGGCGACGAAGGTGTCGACGTCCTTGACCAGCGCTTCGTTGCTGCCGCGCTCCTGCCCGATGGTGGTCGAGTCGCCCGAGGCGTGCCCGGCGGAACAGAAGCTGCCGAAGCCGTGGGTGGGCAGCACCGCGGTGTCGTCCGGGAGCTCGGCGGCGAGCCGGTGCGCGGAGGCGTGCTGTGCGCGGGCCAGCTCCCCGGTCAGCCGGGGCTCGACCAGATCGGGCCGCCCGACCGTGCCGATGAGCAGGGAACCGCCGGTGAACGCCGCCACCGCGAGCCCGGCCTCCTCCAGGACGTACGAGGTGTGGTGCGGCGTGTGTCCGGGCGTGGCCAGCGCGCGCAGGGTCAGCCCGGCGTCGACCTCCACACGGTCCCCGTCGGCCACCGGCACCCGCTCGAAGGCGACCCGTGCGCCGCCCGGCACCAGGTAGAGCGCCCCGGTGAGCCGGGCCAGCTCCAGGCCGCCGCTCACGTAGTCGTTGTGGAGGTGCGTCTCCACGACGTGCGTGATCCGCACGCCCCGCCGGGCCGCGGCCGCGACCACCCGGTCGACGTCCCTCGGCGGATCGACCGCCACGGCGCCCTCCGGGCCGCCCGCCAGATAGCTGCGGTTGCCCAGGCCCGGCACTTCGATGGTGTCGACGAAGAACACGGCAGCACTCCTCTCCTCGTGGACCCCGGGAAATTACCCCCGGGGGTATATATCCACGGTAGCAGAGGTACCCCCGGGGGTATATTTTCGTGGGGTGGGGTACGCGGCGGACCGCGGTCACCTGGCCTTCTACCGGCCGGTCACGCCGTAGGGTCGGTTGACGGAACGTCGACCCATGGAAGGGCTTACTCACATGGCGCAGGAAGTACGGGGCGTGATCGCACCGGGCAAGAACGAGCCGGTGCGTGTCGAGACCATCGTCGTGCCGGACCCCGGGCCCGGAGAGGCCGTGGTGCAGATCCAGGCGTGCGGGGTCTGCCACACCGACCTGCACTACAAGCAGGGCGGCATCAACGACGACTTCCCGTTCCTGCTCGGCCACGAGGCAGCCGGGATCGTGGAGTCGGTCGGCGACGGTGTCACGGACGTCGCGCCCGGCGACTTCGTCATCCTCAACTGGCGTGCGGTGTGCGGACAGTGCCGGGCGTGTCTGCGCGGTCGTCCCTGGTACTGCTTCAACACGCACAACGCCAAGCAGAAGATGACGCTCACGGACGGCACGGAGCTGTCCCCGGCCCTCGGCATCGGCGCCTTCGCCGAGAAGACCCTCGTCGCCGCCGGACAGTGCACCAAGGTCGACCCGGCCGTCTCCCCGGCGGTGGCCGGACTGCTCGGCTGTGGAGTCATGGCCGGCATCGGAGCCGCCATCAACACCGGGAACGTCGGCCGCGGCGACACGGTCGCGGTCATCGGCTGCGGAGGCGTCGGCGACGCGGCGATCGCCGGCTCCCGGCTCGCGGGCGCGGCGAAGATCATCGCCGTGGACATCGACGACCGGAAGCTCACGACCGCGGAGAAGCTCGGCGCGACCCACACCGTCAACTCCCGCGAGACCGACCCGGTCGAGGCCATCCGCGAGCTGACCGGCGGCTTCGGCGCCGATGTCGTCATCGAGGCCGTCGGCCGCCCGGAGACCTACCAGCAGGCCTTCTACGCCCGTGACCTGGCCGGCACGGTCGTGCTCGTCGGCGTACCCACCCCGGACATGAAGCTCGAACTGCCGCTGATCGACGTCTTCGGACGCGGCGGCGCCCTCAAGTCGTCCTGGTACGGCGACTGCCTGCCCTCCCGGGACTTCCCGATGCTGATCGACCTGCATCTCCAGGGACGCCTCGACCTGGGCGCGTTCGTGAGCGAGACGATCGCCCTGGACGAGGTGGAGCCGGCCTTCGAGCGGATGCACCACGGCGACGTGCTGCGTTCGGTGGTGATGCTGTGATGACGGTGCGCATCGAACACCTCGTCACCTCCGGCACGTTCTCGCTCGACGGCGGCACCTGGGACGTCGACAACAACGTCTGGATCGTCGGCGACGACCACGAGGCGATCGTCATCGACGCCGCCCACGACGCCGACGCCATCGCCGAGGCGGTGGGGGACCGGCGGCTGCGGGCCATCGTGTGCACCCACGCCCACAACGACCACATCGACGCCGCGCCCGCCCTCGCCGAGCGCACCGGCGCCAAGATCTGGCTGCACCCCGACGACCTGCCGCTGTGGAAGGTGACCCACCCCGACCGCCTCCCCGACGCCTGGCTCCACGACGGCCAGGTGATCGAGGCGGCCGGCGCCGACCTGACCGTCCTGCACACCCCGGGCCACGCGCCGGGCGCGGTGTGTCTGTACGACCCCGGCCTGGGCGCCGTCTTCACCGGCGACACGCTCTTCAAGGGCGGCCCGGGAGCCACCGGACGCTCCTACTCCCACTTCCCGACGATCGTCGAGTCGATCCGCGAGCGGCTGCTCGGCCTCCCGGCCGACACGGTCGTCCGGACGGGACACGGGGATTCGACCACGATCGGCGCCGAGGCCCCGCATCTGGAGGAGTGGATCGCGCGCGGTCACTGACACGAGGGAACGGCGGTCAGAATCCTGACAGAAGGTGTCCGGCTTCTAGGGCACGCTCGTAGGGACACATGGGCGGAGGCAGCCCGTGAGCGCTACGAGCACGGAGGCCGGACATGTCAGAGCCGTTGGAGGGCAAGGTCGCGTTGGTCGCGGGCGCGACCCGCGGAGCAGGTCGCGGGATCGCCGTGGAGCTCGGCGCGGCCGGTGCCACCGTCTACGTCACCGGGCGCAGCACACGCGAGCGGCGTTCGGAGTACGACCGCCCGGAGACCGTCGAGGACACCGCGGACCTCGTCACGGCGGCGGGAGGCCGGGGCATCGCGGTCCCCACCGACCACCTCGTCCCGTCCGAGGTCCAGGCCCTGGTCGCACGCATCGCGGACGAACAGGGCCGCCTCGACATCCTCGTCAACGACATCTGGGGCGGCGAAAAGCTCTTCGAGTGGGACACCCCGGTCTGGGAGCACGACCTCGACCACGGCCTGCGCCTCCTGCGCCTCGCCGTCGAGACGCACGCGATCACCAGCCACCACGCGCTGCCCCTGCTGCTGCGCCAACCGGGCGGCCTGGTCGTCGAGATGACCGACGGCACTGCCGAGTACAACCGGAACACCTACCGCGTCTCGTTCTTCTACGACCTGGCCAAGTCGTCCGTCCTGCGCATGGCGTTCGCCCTCGGACAGGAGCTGGGCCCGCGCGGAGCCACCGCGGTGGCGCTCACCCCCGGCTGGCTGCGCTCCGAGATGATGCTCGACAACTTCGGTGTGACCGAGGCGAACTGGCGCGATGCCCTGGAGCGCGTCCCGCACTTCGCCATCTCCGAGACCCCGTACTACGTGGGCCGCGCCGTCGCCGCCCTCGCCGCCGACCCGGACGTCGCGCGCTGGAACGGGGAGTCGCTCTCCAGCGGCCGGCTCGCCCAGGTGTACGGCTTCACCGACCGCGACGGCAGCCGCCCGGACGCCTGGCGCTACCTGGTCGAGGTCCAGGACGCGGGCAAGCCGGCGGACACCACGGACTACCGCTGAGGTCAGGCGCGTACCTGGGGCGGCGGGACCTCCCAGCGCGCCGAGTGGCCGGGCGGGAGCGCCAGGTCACGGCGGACCGCGGCGTAATACTCCTCGCGCCCGGCGCGCTGGCGGTCCAGCAGGACCTGCCATGCCCCCGGATCGTGGACGCGATCGCTCAGGAACCGTTCCATGTCGATGACCGAGAGGACCCACAGACGCGCCTTGTCCACCACCTCCTGCGTGCCCAGCAGCAACAGCGCCTCGCCGGCCGGGTCCCGGCCGACGGTGGCCTCGGCCAGGAGAGGGGCGGCCTCCTCGGGGGACAACGGGTGCGGGTGAGGGTCGTTCCCGAGGTGGGCGGCGACGCGGTACGTCAGGGTGATGGCCTTCTTGAGGGACCTCGCGTAGTCGGAGTACACCGCGAGTCTCCGCTCCTCCCAGCGAGTGGCCTGTTCGCGACGGAACCGCACCTGCTCGCCCCGCACGATCGCCAGATACGAGCCGAGGGCACCGATGACCACGCCGATCAGCGCCGGGAGTTGTTGTATGAACGCGGACATGGGCGCACGGTATCTGTCCCCGGGACGATCACGGCAGTACCGTCCCTGCCATGACTGCGATGAGGCGCTTCGAGGGTCACGGGGTTCTGATCACGGGCGCGGCCCGCGGCATCGGCGCGGCCACCGCGCGACGACTGGCCGAGGAAGGCGCCCAAGTGCTCGTCACCGACGTGGACTTGCCCGAGGCGGAGAAGACGGCCGCCTCGATCCGTGAACTCGGCGGGAGCGCAGAGGCGTTCCGTTGCGATGTGGGGGACCGTACGACGGTCGAGGCGGCCGTCGCGTACGCCGTGGACGCCTTCGGATCGCTCGACGTCCTGGTCAACAACGCGTACGGCTGCACCCCCGACGCCCCGCTCTTCGAGGACGAGCCCGACGAGGTGTGGGCCCGCGACCTCGACCTCACCCTGACCGGCGCCTACCGTTGCGCCCGCGCGGCGCTCCCGCACCTGGTGGCCTCGGGCCGCGGAGCCATCGTCAGCGTCGGCTCGGTCAACGGCATCCAGTCCTTCAGCAACCACGCCTACAGCGCCGCCAAGGCGGGTCTCATGTCGCTGACCCGCACCCTCGCCGGGCACGCCGCCCCGCGCGGTGTGCGCGTCAACCTGGTGGCGCCGGGCACGGTCCGCACCACGGCGTGGGAGGACCGCGAGGACCAACTCGCCCTGGCGTCGGAGGTGTATCCGCTGGGCCGGGTCGGTGAGCCCGAGGACATCGCGGCCGCCGTCGCCTTCCTCGCCTCCCGGGACGCGGCCTGGATCACCGGGACGACGCTGTGCGTGGACGGCGGCCTGCTGGCGGTCAACACCGGTTTCCAGCAGGCCTTCAAGCGCCTCGATGGTGTTGAGCGGGGTTAGTGGAGCCGAGGGGGTTAGTGGAGTCGGCGGGTGTCAGGGGCGTCGAACGGCGCCGTGGCGCGTGACGGCTTCGTACACCCGGTCCGTATCCGCCTCGGTCGTACGCCAGTTGCTGAACGCCGCCCGCAGCGCGTGCGTGCCGCCGTAGAACGTCGGCGTCACATAGGCCTCACCCGAGGCGGCGATCTCCCGCGCCAGCGCGTGCACCCGCTCCTCGCTCGGATCGTCGGCGAGGGTGAAGCAGACGACGTTGAGCCGGACCGGTGCCAGCAGCCGCAGTTGAGGAACCTCCGCGATCCGCTCGCCGAGACGCCGGGCGAGCGCGATGTTCCGCTCGACGATCTCGCGATGCCCCTCGCGCCCGTACGCCGTCAGCGAGAACCAGGCCGGGAGCGCGCGCAGCCGACGGGAGTTCTCCGGCGTGAGGTGCAGGAAGTCGGGGTCGCCGGTGGGGAGTCCGAGATACGGCGACGCGTTGTGGAAGACCCGGACCTGGAGATCCTGGTGGCGGGTGAACTGGACGGCCGCGTCGTAGGGGACGTTCAGCCACTTGTGCAGGTCGACACAGACGGAGTCGGCCGCGTCGAGGCCCTCGACGAGATGCGCGTACGACGGTGACAGCGCGGCGAAGCCACCGAACGCGGCGTCCACGTGCAGCCAGAAGTCGTACCGCTCCTTGAGTGCGGCGATGGCCCGCAGATCGTCGAAGTCGACGGTGTTCACGGTGCCGGCGTTCGCCACGACCACGGCCGGGCGTCCGTCGAGCGCGTCCAGGGCGGCGGCGAGCCGCTCGACGTCGACGGCCTCGCGGTTCCCGGACAGCACCGGCACCGGACGCAGCCGGTCCCGCCCGATGCCGAGCACGGACAGTGCCTTGGCGACGCTGGAGTGCGGGCTGCCGGACAGCACGTCGACCGGACCGAGCGCCCCGACCCCCTCCCGCGAAACCGACACGCCGCGGCGCTCGCCGAGCCACTCCCGCGCGATCGCCAGGCCGACCGTGTTGGAGACGGTCGCCCCGCTCACGAACGCCCCGCTGTGCGCCTCGCTCAGCCCGAACAGTTCGCGCAGCCAGCCCAGCGTCTCGCGCTCCAGGGCGGCGGCGGACGACCCGCCGCTGCCGGACACGTTCTGGTCGTAAGCGCTGGTCAGCCAGTCCCCGGTGAGCGAGGCGGGCGTGGCGCCGCCGGTGACGAAGCCGAGGTAGCGCGGGCCGGCCGAGCCGGAGAAGCCCGGCGACCAGCGCTCGGCGAACCGGGCCAGGGCGCCCTCGGCGCCCGTTCCGCCGACCGGAAGGGGCTCGGGGCCGGGCGCCTTGCCGAGGTTGGCGACCGCACGCTCGTCGAGACCGCTCACCTCCCGCGCGGCGAAATCGCGGGCGGACTGAAGCAGTTCGGGGAGCCGGTGGAGGTCGTCGGCGAGCGTGGGGTGCATGGCGGCAGCGTAGGCGGGCGGCGGGCGAAAATCCTGGTCCAGTTGAGGGAAACTGGACCAATGCAGAGAGGATTCGCCGCCGCGCTCGGCACCTGGCGTACGAAAGAGGGCCCGCTCGCGCGGTCGCTGTCGGCGGCCGTGCGCGAGGCGGTGGTCGACGGACGTCTCCCGGCCGGGACCCGGCTGCCGTCCGAGCGTGAACTCGCCCGCACCCTGGACCTCAGCCGCGGCACCGTCGTCACGGCCCTCACCCTGCTGCGGGACGACGGCTGGCTGCACACCCGGCACGGCAGCGGCAGTGTCGTACGGCTGCCCGCGCAACTGACGGAACGCACGACGCCGTGGTCACTGGACCGGGGCGGCGCGGGCGACGCGGACCTCGACCTGACCCTCGCCGTCACGGCGGCACCCCACGAGGCCTACCTCGCCGCCGTGGGCCGGGCCGTCGAGCGCAGCGCGGCCCTGCTCGTCGACTCGGGAGTGGCGACACCGGGACTGCCCCGACTGCGCACACTGCTCGCCGAGCGGTACACCCGCTCGGGCCTGGCCACCCGCCCCGAGCAGATCCTGGTCACCTCCGGCGCGCAGGCCGCGCTGACACTCCTCCTCGACCACCTCCACACCGACCGCAGAGCACCGGTCGTGGTGGAGAGCCCGACCTACCCGGGGGCGCTGGCCATCCTGCGGCGGCGCCGGGCCCGCCTGCTGCCGGTGCCCGTGACGGCCGCGTACGGCTGGGACACGGAGCACCTGGCCGAGACCGTACGCGGGAAGGGTCCCCAACTCGCCTATCTCATCCCCGACTTCCACAACCCCACCGGCGCGCACATGACCGCCCCGGCCCGGGCCGCGGTCGCCGCCCTCGCCGAACGCCATGCGCTGACCGTCGTCGTCGACGAGACCATGCGCGACCTGGACCTGCGGACGCCGCCCCGACCGGAGCCCCATCTCTGTGGAGCACGAGTGATCCAGATCGGCTCGGCGAGCAAGGTGCTGTGGAGCGGCCTCCGGGTCGGCTGGATCCGGGCGGGCGCGGCCCTCGTACGCGAGCTGGCGCGCAATCCGCTGCAGGCTCAGCTCTCACCACCGCCACTGGAGCAGCTGATCGCCACCGAGCTGCTGCACGAAGGAGAAGGCGACGGGCTCGACGAGGTCCTCGTCGACCGCCGGAGCCGGCTGCGCGCCCAGCGCGACCACCTGGCCGGACTCCTCACGGAGACGGACTGGACGTACACCCTCCCGGACGGCGGACTCTCGCTCTGGCTGCACCTCGGCGGGGACACGACGGCCACGGAGCTGGCGGCACGCGCTGCGAAACGGGGGCTCGCGGTGTCGCCGGGTCCGCTGTTCGCCGTGGACCGGGCGACGCTGACACACCACCTGCGGCTGCCGTTCACCGCGACGCCGGACGTGCTCACGCGGGCGGTGGGGCTGCTGCGGTAGCCGTCGCAGCCAGGGAGAAGCCCGGCAGGACGGGCCAATGTCACCGTTTGGTCGCAGCGTCGTCAGCCCTACAACGTATACACCCCGATGCGGGTCTAGCAGGCAGATATCGGAGAAAGTACGAAAGGGAAGGCCCGCCATGGGGGACATACGCCGACGAGGAGCCGTCGCGCTCGGGATCACCGGACTGCTCGCACCGCTGACCCTCGCGCTGGGCACGACGCCCGCGCAGGCCGCGAGCTGCACGACACAGACCGGCCCGTACCAGAAGCAGGTGGAGAAGTTCCTCGGCCGGCCGGTCGACGGCCGGCAGTCCACCGCCGACTGCAAGGCGATCCAGGCCTTCCAGACCAAGCACGGCATCACCCCGAACATCGGGTACGCGGGACCCGTCACCTGGGGCGTGATGGACCTCATGAACAAGCAGAAGGCCGTGGGGAACAACCCCAACAAGGACGGCAAGTGCCCGGTCAACAAGGGCCGCATCGCCTGCGTCAACCTGACACTCCAGCTCAGCTGGGTCCAGGACGGCGACAGGCTCGTCTACGGTCCGGTGCCGGTCCGTACCGGACGCGACGGATACGAGACCCGCACCGGCCTGAAGAAGATCTACTGGCGGGACATCGACCACGTCTCGGACATCTACAACGTGCCCATGCCCTACAGCCAGTTCTTCGACGGCGGCGAGGCCTTCCACTCGGTCGGCCTCAGCATGTGGAACCCGCCCGGCTCGCACGGCTGCGTCAACATGACCAACGCCACCGCCAAGAAGTACTGGTCACTGCTCAAGACCGGCGACGACGTCTTCGTGTACGGCCGCAAGCCGGGCACCTGACGGCACCCGGCCGCAGGTGCCGATCCGGAGCTCCCGCTCGCCCAACTCGTCGAGGACGCCGTCCTCGTGAGTGATGAGCTTCACGGTCCGTAATGTCAGGGGGCGCACCTTTACTCACATCACCTTCACGCCAAGGCCCGTATGATTCACACCATGTCCACCACTCCTGAAAGCGACTCTGAGCGCTCAGCCGCCGAGGTCAACGAGGAGATCCGGGCCCTCTGGTTCCGGACGGGCGGGACGCTGAACATGGAGCAGCGGCGGGAGTACCAGCGGCTCGTCCTGGAGTGGGCGGAAGCCTCCCTGGAGTCGCCCACGCAGGCGGCGTGACCACCCGGATCTCAGCCCCGACTCTCAGCCCCAACTCTGCGAATACTGGCGCCGATAGGCTTTGCGGTCCTGTTCCGTGCGGATGTACCGCGTCGCCACCAGGGCGATCAGACTTCCCGCGATGATCAGCAGGCCCGGACCGACATTCTGGGGGTTCGTGAGCCGGGAGACGAGCGTCTGGGCGTCGCCCGTCGTCCCCACCGGCTCGACGGCGCCCGGCGCGGCCGACCCGGGCGCGACCGCCGCGCCCTGAGACGCCGAGGGTGCAGCCGAGAGCGACGGAGCGGGGGAGGTCTGGGCCGCACCGCCGGCGGAGGCCTGCGGCTGCCCCGCGAGCTGCACACCCAGCGCCGTCAGCGCCTTGGTGACCGGCTGGAAGAACGTCGTACCGCCGGCGGTGCAGTCCCCGTTGCCTCCCGAGGTCACTCCGAGTGCGATGCCCTCGGAGAACATCGGGCCGCCGCTGTCGCCGGGTTCGGCGCACACCGTGGTCTCGATGAGCCCGGTGACGGTGCCCTCCGGGTAGTTGACCGTGGCGTTGAGCGCGGTCACCTTCCCGTCGTGCAGCCCGCTGGTGCTGCCGCTGCGGAAGACCCGTTGGCCGACCGTCGGATCGGCGGCGCCGGTGATGCGTACGCCGTTTCCGCCGCCGATGGCCACGACATTGCTCCCGGCCGTGGTCTGCTGACCGTTGTCGTACTGCACGAGGGAGAAGTCACTGCCGGGGAACGCCGTGGTGATCGTCCGGCCCACCTGCTGAGTGCCCCGGTTGTCGGCGAACCAGACGGATCCTGCCGGGCCGCAGTGCCCGGCCGTGAGGATGAACTCACTCTGCCCATTGGTCACATTGAAGCCCGCCGAACAGCGCCCGCCGGTCGAGAAGATCGGCTGCGCGCCGTTCAGCCGCGTGGTGAACGCGCCCTGGGTCCGCTGCATGCGTACGGAGTCCCCGATGCCGTCCGCGAGTTGCGTCATACGCGACCAGTCGGAGGCGGAGACCGTACTGTCGGCCTGCACCACCACCTCGTTCTTCGTGTAGTCCACGGCCCATGCGGTGCCCGGCACCCGGGGCGCCGAACTCAGACTCGCGGTCGCGGACTTGAGGTCCCGCATGCTGTGCCGCACGACCTTCGCGCGGGCACCCGCCTCCTTCACCTCCGCCGCCGCGGCCGAGTCGGTCACCGCGACGACCGGGCGCCCGTCGGCGGCGATCCAGCTGCCGGCGGTACGCGAGGTGCCGAGGCTCGATACCAGGGAGGCGCCCGTATCGGCGGCTGCCTGCGCCGAACTCTCCGTGGCACGCGACGTGTCGGACGGTTCGCTCGCCATCGCGTGCGTCACCATCAGCCCTCCGCAGAGCAGCCCGCCGACGGCCGCGAGTCGCGCCCCCCGTCGGACGATCCGTCGTCGTGCGTGCCTCATCCATGGGCTCCCGAAGCCGAACGGCGCGGCGTCACCACCGCCGAGGACCCCGGTCGAGAGCCCTCCCCTCATACGTGCGCCCACGCCCGCGCGTTCACCGCGGCGCATGAAGCATTCGCGGGGCTCGGCCCCCGGCCCTCTCGCGTGGTGAACAGCCCTGCCATGATGAGCGGATGCGCGTGCTCATGCCGGTCCCCGACCGAGACTTCGACGTCACCGAAGTAGCCGTACCCTGGCGGATCCTCACGGGGGCCGGGCACGAGGTCGTCTTCGCGACCGAGCGTGCGGGTACCCGGCCCGAGGCGGACCCGAAGCTGCTGACGGGCGTGCTCTTCGGACAGCTCGGCGCCGAGGCGGAACCCCGGCGGTGCTATCAACAGCTCACCGAATCCCCGGAGTTCGACGCCACGGTCTCCTGGGCGGACGTCGATGTCGAGGAGTTCGACGGGCTGCTGCTGCCCGGCGGGCACGCGCCCGGCATGCGGCAGTACCTGGGATCGTCGGCATTGCAGCAGCGGATCGCCCGCTTCTGGACCCTGGAACGGCCGGTCGGCGCGATCTGCCACGGCGTCCTCGTGCTCGCCCGGGCCCGCGACACCGCGACAGGCCGCAGCGTGCTGGCCGACCGGCGGACGACCTGTCTGCCCAAGTACATGGAACGCACGGCCTACTTCACCACCGCCTGGCGTCTCGGCCGCTACTACCGCACCTACCCCGCCTACGTCGAGGACGAGGTCAGAGCGGCCCTCGCCGACCCGGCCGCGCAGTTCGAACGGGGGCCCCGCACGCTCACCAGGCGGGGCACCGCCTCCGACGACACCCATGCGTTCGTCGTGCGGGACGGCCACTACCTCTCGGCCCGCTGGCCGGGAGACGCCTACCTCTTCGGCCGCCGCTACCTCGCCCTGCTGACGAATACCTCCGAGCGTTAGGCGCGGGTGCGGGCGGCGACCTCCTGCGGAGTCAGATAGACGTCGGTCTTCTCGAAGTCCCGGAGGGTTCCCTTCTTGTCGGCGAGGAACCCGGTGCGGACGAAGTCGTCGCCGGCGACCGCGTTGAGCAGCCAGTTGGCGCTGGTACGGAACCGGGCCGCGCCGGTGCGCAGCGCGTACAAGTGGTAGCCGCGGGCCACGACCTGCGCGGGCACGCCCTTGAGACCGATGCCGAGCGGCTTGGACACCGCGTCGTGGCCGCCGAGGTCGACGACGAGACCGAGGTCCCTGTGCTTGTACGGCGTCGTCGGCTCCCCGCGCAGCAGCGCGGTCAGGGTCTTCGCCGCGTGCCGGCCCTGCCGGGCGGCATGCTGGGCGGTGGGCGGGCAGTACGAGCCGTCGCCCTTGGCCAGGTCGGGCACGGCGGCCGCGTCGCCGAGCGCGAACACCCCGTCCAGGCCCGGCACCCGGAAGTCGGGCTCGGTGGCGATCCGGCCGCGTACGGTCTCCGCGCCCAGCGAGTCGACCAGCGGGCTCGCCGCGACACCGGCCGTCCACACCAGCGTCCGCGAGGGCAGCACTCGGCCGTCGGTGAGGGTGACCTTGTCCTCGGTCACGGAGGCGACGGACGTCTCCAGGGAGATCTGCACCCCGCGTTCGCTGAGCATGCGCAGTGCGCTCCTGCCCAGCTTGTCGCCGAGCTCCGGCAGGAGTTTGGGGGCGAGGTCGACCAGATGCCAGTTGATGAGGCGGGGGTCGATCCGCGGGTGGTAGCGCTTCGCCGCGGCGGTGGTCAGGCGTTGCAGACAGGCCGCGGTCTCGGTGCCCGCGTAGCCGCCGCCGACCACCACGAACTGCAGTCGCGCGGCCCGCTCGTCCTCGTCCGACGTGGCCGCCGCCAGGTCGAGTTGGGCGATGACATGGTCGCGCAGATACACGGCCTGGGCGAGGGTCTTCATGCCCCGCGCCTCGTCCAGCAGCCCCGGGACGTCGAAGGTGCGGGTCACGCTGCCCGGGGTGAGGAGCAAGTAGTCGTACGACAGGTCGACGACGTCTCCGGTGATCTTGCGGACGACGCACACCTTGGCCCCTGGATCCACGCCGATCACTCCACCCGGCACCAGCACGGTGCGGTGCAGGATCCGGCGCAGCGAGGGCGCCACGGACTGCGGGGTGACGACACCGGCGGCGACGTGTGGCAGCAGTGGCAGATAGAGCTGGTAGTCGGTGGGGCTGACCAGGGTGATCCGGGCGTCGCCGGGAGCGAGGATCCGTTCGAGGCCCCGCGCGGCCTCGACGCCGGCGAAACCCGCGCCGACGATGACGATCTTCGGAGCGTCCATCCGAGCAGCCTCTCTCCACGAGCCGACACAGCGGCCCGCCGACCGCGAGCCCAGGCTCACACGGGACGCCCGCGTCTGCCACCGCGCGACCGCGGCGGGGCAACATTCTCTACCGAGCAGTAACTCTTCCTTCCCCTTTCGTACATCCGTACGCGCGATCATGTCGGGCGCGGCGAGGTCGAGTTGCCTCGCCGCTCCGACGTGTACAGGCGTGAGAAGGGGACGGGCATGACAGGACGCGGTGTGGGGCGCAGGATAGGCGCGGTCTCGGCGGTCGTGGCGCTGGGGATCGGAGGGACGGTCACCGCGGCCGGGTCCGCCGCCGCGGCCCCGGTCCAGGCGGCGGCGAGCACGACCGCGGCCCAGGCCGACGTCGACTACGCCACCTGGCAGGGTGACGTCCAGGCCGTCATCGACCAGGCGCTGCCGTACGTCGAACAGCGCACCGCGAACGCCGGCGGACAGAAGCTCGCCCTCGTCTTCGACATCGACAACACCACGTTGGAGACGGACTTCCACCCCTGGTACGCGCTGCCCACCCCGGCGGTCAAGGCCTCCCTGGAACTCGCTCGCTACGCGCACTCCCGGGGCGTCGACATCTTCTTCGTCACCGCGCGCCCCGGCATCATCGCCAGCGAGACGAAGTGGAACCTGAAGACCGTCGGCTACCCGGTCTCCGGCCTGTACGTGCGTGATCTGCCGGACCTTTTCGACGAGGTCAGCGCCTACAAGACCAGCAAGCGGGCGCAGATCGAGTCCCTGGGTTACACGATCATCGCCAACGTCGGCAACAACACCTCCGACCTCGTCGGAGGCCACGCCGAGCGCACCTTCAAGCTGCCCGACTACGACGGCCAGTTGTCCTGAACCGAGCGGTCCGGGCGCCCTGCGGCGCCCGGACCGGCCGCTTAGACTTCCGCCATGGAAGAGGCCTCGCTGGACACGCTCGGTTCGGGCAAGTACCTGCTGATCACGAGCTACCGCAAGAACGGCACGGGAGTCGCCACGCCGGTGTGGGTCGTGCGGGACGGTGCGGCGCTCGGCGCCTGGACCCCCGCGGACAGCTGGAAGGTGAAGCGGATCCGCAACCGCGCCGATGTCCTGGTGGGACCTTGCGACGTGCGGGGCAATCCGACCGGCGAACAGGTCCCGGCCACCGCAGAGGTCGTCGACGCGGCCGCGACCGCCCACTACCGGCAGCTCGTCGCCCGCAAGTACGGTCTCGTCGGCCGCCTCACCCTCTTCGGCAGCCGCCTGCGCCGGGGCGAGCGCGGCACGGTGGGCATCCGCATCACGCTGACGCCGTGACGCCGCATCACACTGACGCCGTGAAGTAGCCGCCGGCGCTGGTGAGTTGGGCCAGAGCGAGAACGGCCCCCGCGAGTAACGCGAGGGCCGGGCGACCCAGAACTGCGGGCGCGCGCGTCTTCCCCAGGGAAACTTCCCCCTCGTGCACGTGGTGCACCTTCACCTGAACAGTGACAGGTGCACGCTAACTCCCCTCGGCCCCGTCGGTGGTGTCTCACCCAACAACCAAGCCCAGGCCATGACTTCACCTACGGCGGTCAGGCCATGGACAAATCTTCAACCAAGCGTCTCCCGGTCGAGTCAAAGGGTCTACCCGCATAGAAGTCCCCGGTGCTGTCATGCCCACGACCGCCCGGAATTCTGCCGGGCACCACATCGGGAGACCCCCACGATGTCCCGCATATCCCGTCCCCTCGTCACCAGTCTGTCCGCGCTGGCCCTCGCCGCCGCCGGGCTCACCGTCACCGCCGGCACCGCGCACGCCGCCACCTGCAGCCAGGGCTACCTTCCGCTGCCCGACCCCAGCTGCCAGCCCGGCGACCTCAACCCGGACGTCACCCAGGACACCATCGACTCCACGATCTGCGTCTCCGGCTGGACCGCGACGGTACGGCCCTCCAGCTCGTACACCACGGCTCTGAAGAAGAAGCAGATCGTCGAGTACGGCTACACCGACACCTCCACCTCCGACTACGAGGAAGACCACTTCGTCCCCCTCGAGCTCGGCGGTTCCCCCAAGAGCGCGCTCAACCTCTGGCCCGAGCCCGAGTACGGCACGAAGACCGCCGCCAACAAGGACACGGTCGAGAACAAGCTCAAGAAGGCCGTCTGCGCCGGCACCGTCAGCCTCACCGACGCCCAGGACGCCATCATCACCGACTGGACGACCGCCCTCTCCGACCTCGGCCTCAGCTGACGCGCCGGCATCGGGCCCGGTCCACTCCGTGGGCCGGGCCCGATGTCATGCCTTCTTCAGGAAGGTGGTCTTCAGGACCAGACCCTTGACCTTCTTGGTGTTGCACTCGATCTCGTCGGGCTTGCCGGTCAGGCGGATGTTCTTCACCAGAGTCCCGCGCTTGAGGGTCTCCGAGGTGCCCTTCACCTTCAGGTCCTTGATCACCGTGACGGAGTCGCCGTCCGCCAGGAGGTTCCCGTTGCTGTCCTTGGTCTCGCTCACCGCTGCTCCTTGATCCATGTCCGGAGCACCAGGATCCTCGACGGATGCGTAATTGCAAAATTTCGCAATTGCTTAGATGCTGTGTCGGCTGCAACCGCAGCGAGCCCCTGTGCCGCGACCGTGTGCCCGGGGCAGCGCTCGCATGGGGAAGTCGAGGAGTCGTGTCGGTTCCGCTGTACCAGGCCAAGGCGGAGTTCTTCCGCATGCTCGGGCATCCCGTGCGCATACGGGTCCTGGAGCTCCTTCAGGACGGACCGAAGCCGGTGCGGGATCTGCTGGCCGCCATCGAAGTGGAGCCGTCCGCTCTCTCGCAGCAACTGGCGGTGCTGCGCCGCTCGGGCATCGTCACCTCGAAGCGCGACGGCTCCACCGTGGTCTACGAACTGGCCGGCGGGGACGTCGCGGATCTCATGCGGGCGGCCCGGCGGATCCTGACCGAGATGCTCTCCGGGCGCGACGAACTCCTGGCCGAGCTGCGAGAAGCAGAGGTCGGCACACGATGACCGGGGCGTTCGACCGGGCCCGGACCCGGATCTCCGCGCTCTTGCCCGCCCGCGCCGACCTGGCGGAGATGGCGCGTGCCCCCCGGCGCGATCTGCTCGCCGGACTCACCGTGGCCGTCGTCGCGCTGCCCCTCGCCCTCGGGTTCGGGGTCTCCTCCGGTCTCGGTGCGGAGGCGGGGCTGGCGACCGCGGTCGTCGCCGGGGCGCTCGCCGCGCTCTTCGGCGGGTCGAATCTTCAGGTGTCCGGACCGACCGGCGCGATGACCGTGGTGCTGGTGCCTATCGTGGCCGAGCACGGACCCTCGGGCGTGCTGACGGTCGGCCTGATGGCGGGCGTGATGCTGGTCGCCCTGGCGGCGCTGAAGACCGGCAGGTACATGCAATACGTGCCCGCGCCGGTCGTCGAGGGCTTCACGCTCGGCATCGCCTGCGTGATCGGTCTGCAACAGATGCCGAACGCGCTGGGTGTGGCCAAACCCGAGGGCGACCGCGTGCTGGTGGTCACCTGGCGTGCCATCGAGGAGTTCGTACGGCATCCGAACTGGGCGGCCGTGGCCCTCGCGGCGGCCGTGGCTGCGGTCATGCTGGTCGGGGCGCGATGGCGGCCGGCTCTCCCCTTCTCCCTCATCGCCGTCGTCGCGGCCACGCTCGTGGCCCAGCTCGCCGGGCTCGACTCGGCCAAGCCGATCGGAGCCCTTCCGTCCGGGCTGCCCGCCCCCTCGCTCGGTTTCCTCGACCTGAGCGCGCTCGGCACGCTGCTCGCCCCCGCCGTCGCCGTGGCATCGCTCGCCGCCCTGGAGTCGCTGCTCTCGGCCTCGGTCGCGGACGGCATGACGGTCGGGCAGCAGCACGATCCGGACAGGGAGCTGTTCGGACAGGGGCTGGCCAACATCGCGGCGCCGCTGTTCGGCGGAGTGCCCGCGACGGGGGCGATCGCACGGACCGCGGTCAACGTCCGTACCGGCGCGGGCTCCCGGCTCGCCGCACTCACGCACGCCGCGATCCTCGCGGTGATCGTCTTCGCGGCCGCGCCCCTCGTCTCGAAGATCCCGCTCGCGGCGCTGGCGGGTGTCCTGCTGGCCACGGCGATCCGCATGGTCGAGGTCGGCTCGCTCCGTGCGATGGCGAGGGCCACCCGCTCCGACGCGCTGATCCTCGTCCTCACCGCCGTCGCCACGCTCGCCCTCGACCTCGTCTACGCCGTGATCATCGGCCTGGTCGTGGCGGGCACCCTGGCCCTGCGCGCGGTCGCCCAGCAGGCCAGCCTCGACCAGGTGCCGCTGGACCGCGGTGACCACAGTGCCGAGGAACACGCGCTGCTGGCCCAACACATCGTGGCCTACCGCATCGACGGTCCGCTGTTCTTCGCCGCCGCCCACCGCTTTCTGCTGGAGCTGACCGACGTCGCCGACGTCCGGGTCGTCATCCTGCGTATGTCCCGGGTGAGCACCATGGACGCCACCGGTGCCCTGGTCCTCAAGGACGCGGTGCAGAAACTGCACCGGCGGGGCATCGCCGTCATGACCTCCGGCATACGCCCGGGCCAGCGCCAGGTCCTGGACTCCGTCGGAGCGCTCGACCTGCTGCGCCTGGAGGGCCGCGAGTACGCCACCACCCCCGAGGCGATCCGTGGCGCCCGCGAACACCTGGAACTGGCCGGCCTGCTGCCCGCCGTACCCACCCCGAAGAGCCACCCGGATCCCCGGGCCGCGAGCGAGGAAAGAGCCCGATGAGCACCACCCCCGCATCACCGCGCATGGTCGAGGTCTCCGGCGCGGAGGCCTTGTGGCTGCTGGAGGGGGCCGCGCTGGGACGACTGGTGTACGTACGGCGGGAGCTGACCGTCGTCCGTCCGGCGCGGCACGTGTGGGAGTTCGGGAACCTGGTCGTGCGCACCCCGGTCCAGGCGGCCGCGGTCCCGCCGACAGCGACGTACCACGTCGAGGAGATCGACCCCCGGACCGGCACCGGCTGGAGCGTCACCGCCACCGGGCACGCCGAAGTGATCACCGACCGCGACGAAGCCGCGCACTACCACCGGACGCTGAGCGGCTGGGCCCACGGCCCGCACGACGCCATCATCCGGATCCATCCCCGGTCCCTCGCGGGATTCCGCCTCGGCGACGGCTCGGAGCACCGATGAGTACGCGGCTCGAAGCCCTGCCCTACCGGCATGTCCTGACGTTGCCCGCCATACCGTCGGCCGTGCGCACGGCCCGCGAGACCGCGGAGGAAGCCCTGATCGAGTGGGGGATCAGCCGCCGCCATCCCGCCGTCGACCCCGCCCTGCTGATCCTCGGCGAACTGGTCACCAACAGCGTCCGGCACGCCGCCGCGCTCTCGCCGCAGCTCACCATCGTCTACGCGGCGGGCCGGGACTGTCTGGCGTTCGCCGTCCACGACCGTCACCCGTTCCGGCCGGCCCTGGACGCGAGCGTCGCGGTGTCCGGAACCGGCGGCCTCGCAACGGTCATGGAGCTCACTCTCGGCCTCGGCGGTTCAGCGGTGGTTCGCGGCGACGCCGACGGCAACGGCAAGAGCATCTGGATCACCCTGCCGCTGTGAAGGGGGGGTCCCGCGCAAAAGGGGACGCGAATTGGGTCCTTCCTGCCCGGCAGGCGAGGATGGTCCGCATGGGTGTGACGAGTGGGCGGGTGCGAGTCGCCGAGGAGCGGTCGGTACGTCCGTGCCGGCGGGCCGGAGAGGGGACGGCAGCATGAGTACGCCGCTGTACCAACTGAAGGCCGAGTTCTTCAAGACGCTCGGGCATCCGGCACGTATCCGCGTCCTCGAGCTTCTGAGCGAGCGGGAGTACGCGGTGGCGGAGATGCTGCCCGAGGTGGGGATCGAGCCCGCGCACCTGTCCCAGCAGCTGGCCGTGCTGCGGCGGGCGAACCTGGTCGTCACCCGCAAGGAAGGCTCCACCGTCTACTACTCGCTGACCAGCCCGCATGTGGCGGAGCTGCTCAAGGTCGCGCGGACCATCCTCTCCGGAGTGCTGGCGGGTCAGGCCGAACTGCTCGCCGACCTGAAGGCCGCTCAGGGAAAGACGAAGCCGACCGCATAACCGTGTCGCCGCCCTGAGTGCTGCCGCACCGCACCGCCGCACCGGGCTCCAGGGCTCCGCTTGAGTGCCGCGGCACCGGGGCTCCAGAGCTCCGCGGGAATCCGCGTGATGCGGGAGTTGGCCGGATGTGTTCTGTGTGAAGCGTTGACTAGAAAGCGCTTGCCCCTTACGTTTCCCGTTCAGCAGCGTGACCCGTGTGTGACATCTCGTATACGAGACACCAGATCTCCGAGCCGCATCACCTGGGCAAGTGAACGCACCAGGGCCCCATGAGTCCCCGTACGAGTATTGCCGCGCGCCACACGCTGTTCCGTATGAAGTACGTCGTTCGCGTACATGACCCACGGATGCCCCGAAGGGACACACCCGCATGCGTACTCGCCCCCCACGAAGGCGCGCCCGCCAACTGGCCCTGGCGGTGGCCGCGACGGCCTCCCTGGCCGTCGCCACGGTTCTCGTTCTGCCGCAGTCCGCCGGAGCCGCCGAGACCTCGCCGGTCGGCTTCGGTGCCGGGACCACCGGCGGAGGCGGCGCGACCGCCGTCACCGTCACCACGCTCGACGCCTTCAAGACGGCCGTCACCGGTGACGCGGCCAAGGTGGTCAAGGTCAACGGCCTGCTCTCGCTGAGCGGTCAGGTCGACATCGGCTCTAACACCACGGTCCTGGGCGTCGGTTCGTCGTCCGGGTTCACCGGCGGCGGACTGCGCCTGAAGAAGGTCACCAACGTCGTCGTCCGCAACCTGAACATCAGCAAGCCGCTCAAGCCCGCCGACGGCATCACCGTGCAGGCGTCGACGAAGGTGTGGATCGACCACAACTCCTTCTCGTCCGACCTCGACCACGGCAAGGACTACTACGACGGTCTGCTCGACATCAATCACGGCTCCGACTACGTGACCGTCAGCTGGAACACCTTCAAGGACCACTACAAGGGCTCGCTCGTCGGCCACAGCGACAACAATGCGAGCGAGGACACCGGGCATCTGCGGGTGACGTACCACCACAACTGGTTCAACAACGTCAACTCCCGTATCCCGAGCCTGCGTTTCGGCACCGGGCACTTCTACGACAACTACGTCGTCGGGGCCGAGACCGCCGTGCACTCCCGGATGGGCGCCCAGATGCTCGTCGAGAACAACGTGTTCCGCGACACGGAGGTCGCCGTCACCACCAACCGGGACAGCGATGTGGACGGCTACGCCAACCTGACCGGCAACGACCTCGGCGGAGCCGCCACCGAGGTCTCGCAGGTCGGCAGCTTCACCACCCCGCCCTACAGCTACACCGCCGAGCCCGCCTCGACCGTCGTCGCGTCGGTCACGTCCGGCGCGGGCGCCGGGCAGCTCTGACCACCCCCCACCTGGAAGAAGGCAACGGGACATGACTTCACCAGTACGTGCGCGCGCCCGTCGGCGCGCTCTGACCGGCACCCTGGCCGCACTCGGCCTCTCGGTTGCCATGATCATGACAGAGGGCGCGCTGACGTCGGCGAGTGCCGCCACCTGGCCCACCGCGAGCGGCAGTCAGGCGGTCTCCTCCACCATCTCGGTGTCCGGAACCAAGGACTACGGGATGCTGCGTCTCTACGGCACCGGTGACCTGGGCAGCGGCAGCCAGGACGAGGACCAGGGGCCGATCCTGGAACTGGCCGCAGGCACCGTTCTCAAGAACGTCATCATCGGTTCCCCCGCGGCGGACGGCATCCACTGCCTGGGCAGCTGCACGCTGCAGAACGTCTGGTGGGAGGACGTCGGCGAGGACGCGGCGACGTTCCTTGGCTCCTCGTCCTCCAACGTCTACACCGTCTCCGGCGGTGGGGCGAAGGAGGCGAGCGACAAGGTGTTCCAGTTCAACGGCGCCGGAACGCTGAACGTCTCGAACTTCGCGGTGCAGACCTTCGGCACCTTCGTCCGGTCGTGCGGCAACTGCAAGACGCAATACAAGCGGACGATCAACCTCAACACCATCGAGGCCACCTACAAGGGAGGCCGGATCGTCGGCATCAACACCAACTACGGCGACAGCGCGACCCTGAAGGGCATCAAGATGGTCGGGGACACCAGCAAGAAGATCATCCCCTGCCAGAAGTACATCGGCAACAACACCGGGGCGGAGCCGACCAAGAACGGCACCGACGCCGACGGCACGTACTGCAAGTACGCGGCGTCCGACATCACCTACAGCTGACGGTCCCTTCCCCGGCGGCTGAACGAACCGGTCTCCCGCACGCCGGTTCGTTCAGCCGCATTGCTGTCTTCGGACGGGGGTGCGCCTCAGTGGACCTCGCTCGCCAGCGCGGCCAGGTCCTCGTCGGTGAGCAGGCGGCCGCCGTCGGCCATCAACTCCCGGGAACGGGCCAGTACTTCCTCGACCTGGGCCTGGGTGAGCTCGAAGCCGAGCGCCGTCAGCTTGTCGGTCAGGGTGTACGGGCCGCTGTCGGGGGTGAACGGGACCTTGCGGCCGTTGCCGACCAGGATGGGCTCCAGGCAGTTGTGCAGAAGGGGGTCGACCTCTGTCTCCTGGGTGATGAGGTCCATGCCGCCCCAGCAGAAGGCGTGGGTGCCGGTCACCGGGTGATTCCACGCGGTGTGATAGCCCGTCAGGGACTCGCCCGCACGGGCCAGTTCGGTCAGCCGCTCGGTCCTGATCCCGGTCCGTACGCCGTACAGCGCCTCGAATGCCAGAGCCGTCGCGGCCAGGTCGGCGTTGCCGGGCCCGCCGCAGTAGCCGTTCACCGAGAGCTCGACGGCCGCGGCGCCCGCCCTAACGGCGGCGACCGCGCAACCGACCGCCATGCCGAAGGTGTTGTGCGGGTGCAGCCCGACCTCGACGTCCGGAGCGAGTGTCCGGGTGCGGCGGACCAGATACTCGTACGCCTCCGGGCTCATGGCTCCCGGCCCGTCGAACAGGGTGAGTTCGGTGGCGCCGGCTCCGGCCAGTACGGTCACCGACTCCTCGTGAGTCTCCTCGGTCAGGTACGAGACCATCAGCAGCGGCACGATCACATCGAGGCCGCGGCCGCGCGCGTGCTGGATCAGCCGGGTCGCGCGGGCCAGTACGGCGGCACGGTCGCGCGGAGTCCCGGAGGTGCGCCACTCCTCGCCGCGCCAGGCCCGGCCGTAGATCATCGGCTGGTAGATGAGGGACATCTCGCCGAAGCCCTGCACCCAGACCTGTACGGCGTCGTAGCCAGCCTCGGCCGCACGGTCGATGTCGTCCGTCGAGCGCATCAGCGGACAGACGATCCGGCAGTCCGGGTTCTCACCCTTGACCAGGCTCACCTCGGACTTGAGCGCGGTGTCGTTACGGCCGCCGAAGCCGGCCGTGACGACTTCGGGAACCCCGCTGCCGACGAGCCCGCGCAGAAACGTCTCCTTCGCCTCGGTGGAGGCGACGACGCCGGGCAGTGTCTCCACCGAGCGCAGGGTCGCGTCCCGCAGCCGGACAGCCGGAGGAAGTGAACCCACCACATCCGGGCGCCGGTTGAGCGGACTGACCGACCAGTGGCCGGGTTCGTGGGCGCCGGGCGCGCGCCGTGCCGCCAACTCCGTGCGGAACCGGGCGATTTCCTCGGCGGTGAACACGGGCGGCTTGTCCATGGCGTCCTCCGGGCGTGGATCGGTCGGGCGTGGATCCGTGGAGCGTGGATCCGTGGTGCGTTCCCGAGCCCATCCAAGCCGCCTGTCGACACTAAAGGCAATAGATCTGCTTCAGATGCCTCGATGTTTACTTTCTGTCGACACCTGGCTAAGACTGTCGACAGGCTCGACGGCTCGCCCCACGGGCGCGGTCACCGTCCGCCGCAGACGCGTCGACCGGTTTCGCAGCCTGTCCCATCGCTCCGACCGAGGGAGTTCCCGTGACCCAAGACATCCCGCATCAGCGGCCGGGCCGACTGGCCGGCCGGATCGCCGTCATCGGCGGCGCCGGCAGCGTCGGCCCCGGCTGGGGCAACGGCCGCGCCACCGCCGTGATCTTCGCCCGCGAGGGCGCCACCGTCTTCCTGGCCGACCGGGACAAGGAGTCCCTGGAGGTGACCGCGCGGCACGTGCGTGAGGAAGGCGGCACCGCCCACACGGCCGTTCTCGACGTGACCGAACCCTCCGCCGTCCAGGGCTTCTTCGCCGAATGCGAGGAGCATGCGGGGCGGATCGACATCCTCGTCAACAACGTCGGCGGCTCCCGCGCGGGCGGCGCCGTCGACCTGAGCCTGGAGGACTGGGACGGCCAGCTGCGCACCAACCTCACCAGCGCCTTCCTCGCCTGCAAGCACGCCATTCCGGTGATGCGGCGCGGCGGCGGAGGCGCCATCGTCAACACCGCGTCGGCGTCCGGGCTGCGCTGGACCGGCGCCGCCCAGGTCGGCTACGCCTCGGCGAAGGCGGCGGTCATCCAGCTGTCCCGGGTGACCGCCGTCGAGTACGCCCCCGACAACATCCGCGTGAACACCGTCGTCCCCGGGCAGTTGCACACCCCGATGGTGGAGGCCCGTCTCGCCGGCCAGCGCGCGGGCGGTGACGTGGCGAAGCTGCTGGCCCAGCGGCAGGCCAGGATCCCGCTCGGGTTCATGGGCGACGGCCGGGACACGGCGTACGCCGCCCTGTTCCTCGCCTCCGACGAGGCCCGTTTCGTCACCGGCACGGAGATCGTCGTCGACGGTGGAATGACGGCGCGCTGTGACTGAGCCGGCGGTGACCCAACCCTCCAGCCAGGCTTCGGAGTTGACCCAACCCTCCGTCCCGGAACCGGATTTGACCCCCTCACCCGGCTGCCCGCCCCCGCACCCGGCGCCCCGTACCCCCGAGCTGGTGCTCCCGCCCGACAGCTGCGACGCCCACTGTCACATCTTCGGTCCGGCCGAGGTCTTCCCGTACGCGCCGGAGCGCACCTTCACCCCGCTCGACGCACCGAAGGAACAACTCCACGCCCTGCACGCCCACTTGGGGCTGACCCGGGCCGTTGTCGTGCAGTCCTCCTGCCACGGTCACGACCACCGTGTGCTGCTGGACGCGCTGGCGTCCGGCGCCGGGCGGCTGCGCGGAGTGGCCCTGATCGGCAAGGCGACGAGCAGAGCCGAGATCGAGGAACTGCACCGCGCGGGAGTACGGGCCTTCCGGCTGAACTTCCTGCCCCATCTGCGCACCCCGCCCACCCGCGCCGAGATCGACTCGGTGCTCGAACGCGTCGACGGACTCGGCTGGTCGGCCCAACTCCACGTCAGGGACGAGGAGATCGTCGGCCTGGAGCAGCTGGTGCGTGCGCTGCCCGGCAGGGCCGTGATCGACCACATCGGACGCGTCGACGTCAGCGCCGGACGGGACGGCCTCGCCCTGCGCAGCCTGCGCGCCCTTCTCGACACCGGGGACGTGTGGGTGAAGGTCAGCGGGGTCGACCGGGTCTCCCGGCAGGGGCCGCCGTACGCCGACGCCGTCGCGGTGGCCGCCTCCCTGGTGGCGTACGCGCCCGAACGGGTGCTGTGGGGGACCGACTACCCGCATGTGAACATCACCGGTCCCGCACCGGACGACGGGCTGCTCGTGGACCTCCTGGGGCAACTGGCGCCCGACGCCACGCACTTGCGGCGGCTGCTCGTGGACAACCCGGCGGAGCTCTTCGATTTCGAAGAAACTCACTAGTGTCGGCAGAGATGGCAACTATTTCGCTGTCGCACCCCTTGAAGGCCGAAAGTGTCGACAGTACTGTCGCGTGTCGAACCCCGCGTGAGGAGACGTCCATGCACGACCTGCCTCAGGGCACCCTCATCCGTCGCGGCGACGAGGCCTATGAGCATGCCCGCCTCGACGCCGTCTGGAACGAACGCAAGCCCTGCCGCTTTCCCGAGGTGATCGCCCTCGCCGAGGACGAGCGGGACGTCGTCGCGGCCGTCCGCCTGGCCCGCCGCGAAGGACTGCCGATCGGTATCCGCTCGGGCGGTCACAGCTGGGTGGGCAACGGGGTGCGGGACGGCGGAATGCTGCTCGACCTGTCACGGATGCAGCAGGCTTCCGTGGACCCGGTGGCCCGCACGGCCGCCGTACAACCCGCCGTCAAAGGGCCGGCACTCGATCAACTCCTCGCGCCGCACGGCTTGTTCTTCCCCACCGGGCACGCACCGACGGTCGGCCTCGGCGGCTTCCTCCTCGGGGGCGGCTACGGCTGGGACTCACGCAGGCTCGGCCCCGCCTGTCTCAGCATCGAGGCGATCGACGTGGTCCTCGCCGACGGCAGCCTGGTGCACGCCACCGACGCCTCGCACCCCGACCTGCTGTGGGCGGCGCGGGGGAGCGGCCCCGGCTTCTTCGGCGTGGTCACCCGCTTCCACCTCCGCCTCCACGAACGGCCGGGCCGCATCCTGCGCACCGTGCACAGCTACCCGCTCGAACTCCGCGACGAGGTGCTGAGCTGGGCGTACGACACGCTCGAAAGCCTGTCGCCCGCCGTCGAGTTCTCGGCGAAGGTCGGCTTCACCCCAGGGCTGGACCGTAAGACCGTCTCCCTCACGGCGACCGCCTTCTGCGACACCGGCGACAACCCGCTCGCCCCGCTGGAGGCCGCCCCCTTCCGTGACCGGGCCGTGCGTGCGGTGATCGCGCAGGAGACGACCATGGCCGAGTTGTACGACGCCGCCGACCGGCTCACCCCGGCCGGGATGCGCTGGGCCCTCGACGGGATCTGGGCCGACGGCCCCGTCGAGAAGATCCTGGCCGCGGCCGGTCCGCTGTTCGACTCCATCCCGGACACCACCAGCCATGTGCTGTGGATGCTCTGGGGCCACTACCCGCCGCGTACCGACGCCTGCTGGTCCAGCCAGGCCAAGGTCTACCTCTCGCCCAACGCGGGCTGGACCGACCCGGCCGAGGACCTCGCCCACGAACGGTGGGTGCACGGCGAACTCGCCGCGATCCAGCACCTGTCGAAGGGCCTCCAGTTCTCCGACAACAACCTCGCCGACCGCTTCGACCACGGGCTCAGCCCGAGCAACTCCGCACGCCTGGAGGAGATCCGGGCCGCGTACGACCCGGCGGGACTGTTCCGGACGTACATGTCCCCGCTGGAATCCACCACCGCCTACGCCGCCGCGGCACCCGCCCGGACGCACTGAAGCCCGTACTGAAGGAGAGCCGTTCCATGGAGACTTCGAGAAACCCGCGGCGCCGTACCCTGCTCGCCCTCGCCGCGGTGACCGCCACCCTGTCCCTCGCCGCCACGGCCTGCGGCGGCGACGCGGCCGGCGAGGCCAAGAGCGCCGACGGCAAGGCCAAGGTCACCGTCCTGCGTTCCAACGGAGCCATCTTCGAGCCGCTCTACATCGCCGAGCAGCAGGGCTACTTCAAGGACGCCGGCTTGGACGTCACCATCAAGGCGGGCGCGCAGGACACTTCGCAGAACGCGCCGTCCGTTCTCAACGGCGAGGCCCAGTTCGCGATGACGGACAGCTCCGGCTTCCTCAAGAGCGCGGCCCAGGACATGCCGCTGCGCATCGTCACCGGTCTGCAGTCCGCGACGACGAAGACCGCCCCCACCGACGGACTGCTGGTCAAGAAGAGCAGCTCCATCGAGTCCTTCTCCGACCTGGAGGGCAAGACCGTCGGGATCTCGGCGCTCGGCGGCACCATCCAGTTCATCTGCGAGTACCTGGTGCAGCAGGACGGCGGCGACCCGAAGAAGGTGAAGTTCGTCGCCCTGCCGACGACTTCGCTGACCGACGCCGCCACCTCCGGCAAGACCGACGCCATCTTCTCCTTCGGCCCGTTCTACGCGGCGGCCAGGGAGAGCGGACTGCGCACCATCGGCAACGGCATGAACGACCTCCCCGGCATGGTCCAGGGCGTGCTCTTCTCCAGCCAGAAGTACCTGGCATCGAACGGTGACACGGCGAAGAAGTTCATCGACGCAGTCGCCAAGGCCATCACCTACGCCAACGAGAACCCCTCTGCCGTCAAGGCGATCGACAAGAAGTACACCCAGGTCCCCGCCGCGTACATCGACAAGCACGACACCAACTACTACGACAAGAACCTCGACACCACCGTCATGCGCACGGTCATCACGAAGATGCACGAGTTCGACCTCCTCGACAAGGAGCCCAAGGACTCGGCCATCTACTGGGACCAGGCGCCGACCTCCGGTGGGGAGTAGCGGGCATGGTGAAGGTCCGACTGCTTCAACTCGGGGCGCTGGCCGCCGTCCTGGGGCTCTGGGCGCTGATCGCGGCGATCGGCGTGGTCAGTTCGACCGCGCTGCCGGGCCCTGGCTCCGTCGCCTCCGCCCTGTGGCAGCTCGCCGGCAGCGGCACGTTCTGGCAGGCGGTCGGCGACACCCTGCGCGGCGCGGTCACCGGGCTCGTGGTGGCGGTCGCCGTGGGGATTCCGGTGGGCCTGGTGACCGGGGTGTACGCGGCGGCCGAGGAGTCCTCTCGGCTGCTCATGGAGATCCTCCGCTCCTTCCCGGTCATCGCCCTGCTCCCGGTCTTCCTTCTGGTCCTCGGCTCGACGCCCGGCATGAAGGCGACCGTCGTCTTCATCGCCTGCGTCTTCCCGGTGCTGCTCCAGGCCCAGTACGGCGCCCGCAGCGTGCCCCCGGCCGTGCACGAGACCGTACGGTCGTACCGCATCCCCAGGCTGCTGCGCTTCAGGCGGGTCGTCCTGCCGGGCGCGGTGCCGTCCATCATGACCGGGCTGCGGCTCGCCGCGACCACCTCCGTCCTGGTGTCCATCGGCGTCGAAGTGCTCACCACGCTCCCCGGCATCGGCCACATGATCATGGAGTCGCAGCAGGCGGGGGCGTCGGCGCGGGCGTACGCCTACATCTTCTCCGCGGGCGCGATCGGCTACTCGATCACTCTGCTGGCACAGTTCGCCGAGCACCGGCTGCTGCGCTGGCGGCCGCCCGTGCACACAGGAGGCGAGTAGCCCCATGAACCGCGGCCGTGTGCCCTGGAAACCGATCCTGCGTCAACTCTGGCTACCCGCCCTGGTGTTCGCGATCCTGCTCGTCGCGACCGCGGGCAGCACCAGCTTCTACTTCCCGCCTCTGACCGAAGTCCTGAGCACCCTGTGGTCCGAGCTCGTCCACGGCGGCCTCGTCGGCGACCTGCTCTACAGCCTGCGCAACATAGTGAGCGGACTGGCGCTCGCCACCGTCGTGGGGGTGGGCGCGGGCCTGGTCATCGGCGAGATACGCACCCTGCGCCTGGCGACCGCGCCCCTGCTCGACTTCGCCCGAGCCACACCGACCGTGGGATTCGTGCCCGTCATCATCCTCACCCTGGGCATCGGCTCGGGCCCGAAGATCTTTCTGATCTTCCTCGGCTCGCTGTGGCCCATCCTCCTCAACACCGTCAGCGGAGTGCAGGCCATCAGCCCGGCCGTGCACGAGACCGCGCGCGGCTACCGCATCCCGTGGCGGCTGCGGCTGCGCCGGGTGATACTGCCGGGCGCGCTGCCGCAGATCCTGGCAGGCATCCGCGTCTCCCTGTCCATCGCCGTCGTCCTCATGGTCGTCAGCGAGATCTACGGTTCGCCCGTCGGCCTCGGCAACTTCATCCTGCAGAGCGGATCGAGCTTCCATGTCGCCGAGACCTGGGCCGGCACCATCCTGATCGGCATCCTCGGATACGGCCTGAGCGTGCTCCTCCTGCTGTGCGAGCACCGCCTTCTCGGCTGGTACCACCAACGCGCCCCGCGCGCCCGTCCGTCGAAGCCCGTGACCATCGAGAAGAGCAACGGAGTCGTCGTATGACACGCGGATCCAGCCTGCACGTCGAGGAACTCCGCATGGCCTTCGGGCACGGTCCCCAGGAGCACCTGGTCCTCGACGGCCTGTCCCTGCGGGTCGACCCCGGAGAGGCCGTCTGCATCGTCGGCCCCTCCGGAGCGGGCAAGACGACCCTGCTGCGCTGCCTCGCCGGACTGACCCGCCCGACCTCGGGAGCGGTCCGCTACGGCGACCAGTCGCTCACCGAACCGCACGCGGACATCGCCGTCGTCTCCCAGGACTACCGCGGCTCACTGCTGCCCTGGCTGAGGGTGTGGGACAACGTCGCCTTCCCGCTCCAGGGGCGAGGCGTACGGCGCGCGGAGCGCAAGCGGCGCGCGCTCGACTGCCTCGCGGCCGTCGGGCTGCCGGACGTCGGCGACAAGTACCCGTGGCAGCTTTCCGGAGGCATGCAGCAGCGCGTGGCCATCGCCCGCGGGCTCGCGTACGACGCGCCGGTGCTCCTCATGGACGAACCCTTCGGCTCGGTCGACGCCCAATCCCGGTTCGACCTGGAGGACTTGACGCTGGAACTGCGCAGGCAGCTCGGCATCACCGTCGTCGTGGTCACGCACGACATCGACGAGGCTGTCTACCTGGGCGACCGGGTGATCGTCCTCGGCGGCAAGCCGACCGCCGTCCTGGAGACGCTGGCCATTCCCCTGGGGACCGATCGCGATCAGCTGTCGACACGCGCCGACCCGCGCTTCGCCGAACTGCGTACGCGGGTTCTGTCCCTGATCCGCGGGGAGCGCGCCCCGGACACGGACACGGACACGGACTCGCACACGGACACAGACCGGGACCCGGCCACGGCCCAGTCCCCGGACAAGACCGTCGAGGCCGACCGTACGGGGGTGGCCTGACCGTGCGCTTCGACCATGTGGGCTTATCCGTACCGGAGTTGCGGGCCGCGACCACCTGGTACCGCGAGGCCCTGGACCTCGCCGAGGAGCACACGTTCTCCGTCCCCGGCACGGATCTGAGCGGGGTGATGCTCCGTCATGACAGCGGCTGGCGCATCGAGTTGCTCCACCGTCCTGATGCCCGGCCGGGCCTCACCGCCGACAGCCCGCTGGAGGCGGCGGGCACGCTCGGCCTCGGTCACCTCTGCCTGTGCGTCGGCACACCGTACGAGGTCGACGCCACGTTCGACCGACTCGTCACAGCGGGCGCGGGCGTGCGCATGAGCCCGCGCCCGGCACCACGCCCCGGCGCCCGAATGGCGTTCGTGTGCGACCCGTTCGGGAACCTGATCGAACTCATCGACCGCGCCTGAGAGCCGGCGCACCCACCGCGCCCGCACGACCGGGGCGCGTCCGTAGACCCCGTCCCACTCCCTGGCTCACCCCTGCCCGAAGGGCAGCTCACCCCTGCCCCGAGCAGGTCGACCCTGCCCGAAAACACCTGAAGACAAGGAAGTTCACGGTGGATCACAAGAAGTCTCTTGCCGAGCGCGAGGTCACCTTCCGAGCTCGTCCCCGCGCCCTGCTCGTGGCGGTCGCCGCCGCCTTCGCCCCCACTCTCGCCGCCCCCGCCGTCGCGCACGCCGTCGGCACCAAGGCGACGCTCACCGTCGCCTCCGGGGAGACCGTCGAGGTCACCGCGACCACCAAGCTCAGCTCCCTCACCATCGAGGAGGGCGGCATTCTCGCCGCCCCCGACGGCTACAGCATCAGCCTCACCGTGAACAGCGTGGAGACCGGCAGCGAGCTGGCCCTGCTCACCGACGGCTACGGCGGAGCGGCCACCGCGATCGCCGCCGGCACCTACACGGGCACCGTCGTCATCACCGTCGCCGAGGCCAACGAGGTCGCGTACAGCACCCTCACCTTCCCGTTCCGCCAGGCGATCTACGTCGACTCCGACGGCGTCGACAAGTCCAAGTCGGTACTGGCGAACGTGAAGGGCGGGTCGGCCACCAACACCGCCGCGACCGGCATCCGTCTGACCTCGACCGGCGAGGCGTTCAACGGCGTCTATGTCACCGGCGGCGGCACGTACACGCTCAAGAACGCGAAGATCGCCTTCACCGGCAACGGCCGCTGCGACTTCATCGGCTACGGCGCGTCCGTCGTCGGCACCGGTGACGGCACCACCCTCGTCGTCAACGGCGCCACCATCACCAACCAGGGCGTGGTCCGCACCGCCGTCATCGCGGACGCCACCGCCAATGTGATCGTGAAGAACTCCACGATCCACACGGCGGACGGCACCGTCCCCGACGAGTACCCCGCCTCCGGCACCGGCGACACCAAGTACATGATCACCGTGCCGTGGATGCTGGGCCTGTCCGGCAACGTCCGCGCCACCAACCTCCTCGGCGCCAACACCCGCGCCGCATACATCAACTCCTCCGTCTCCTCGGAGAACTGGGGAGCACTGTCCGTCGACGGCGGCAGCAACTGCACGCTCACCGTCATCAACAGCACCATCGCCAACACCGGCGGGGTCGGCTACGGGTCGTACGCCATCGGCAACGTGACCGAGCACATCCTCGGCAGCACCTACGACGTCGGCGACTACGTCCTGATCACCTGGAGCGGAACCGTTCACTACGGCGACAGCGTCGCGGGCACGGTCTCCGACCTGAACGACTCGCTGGAACTGGGGCTCACCAGCACCGAACTGTCGGCCCTCAGCGAGAAGTCCTGCGCCCTGAACTCCGGGCGTTTCGGCTTCATGTGGTATGGCGCCTCGACCGTCACCATCGACGGCGGCACCCAGGTCAGTACGGAGAAGACCACGTTCCTCTCGAAGGCCTCGGCGGCGACCGTCGTCGTGGACGGCTCCGACGGGGCCACCATCGAGGCCGGCAATGGCGTCATCTTCCAGCTGATGGACACCGACCGTCCCAGCAGCGTGTCGGTGTCGGGCGAGCCGTGGAGCAGCGAGACGATCGGCACCTACACCGAGCCCACCGGCAGTGCCACGAAGTCGTCCAGCTGGGTCACCACCAGCGCCCAGACGACCGACTCGACCGCCACGTTCACGGACATCGCCCTGACCGGCAACTTCTACAACTCCGTCTGGGGCGGCGGCAATGCGAGCATCCAGGGCCAGAACCTGGTGCTCACCTTCGACGGCTCCACCGTCGAGGGCGTCATCTCCGCCTCCGCGGCCAAGCACAGTGTCTCCACCATCACCTCGGCGGAGTACCTGCAGATCGGCGAGGTCACCAACACCGCCCAGGCGGTCGTGAACAACGGTGTCATCGTCACCCTGAAGAACGGCGCCGACTGGACGGTCACCGGCACCTCCTACCTCAGCGCCCTCACCATCGCCTCCGACGCCTCCGTCACGGCCCCCTCAGGCAAGACCGTGACCCTGAAGGTCGGCGGCACCACCACCACGATCACCCCGGGCAAGAGCTACACAGGTGCGCTCACACTGACCGTGGCGTAACCCCATGAAAAAACCGGCCCCCGGGAGGGGAGGATGCGAACCGTTTTCCCGGGGACCGGAGCTTTACCTCATAGGGGCTTGTTGCTTCGCCTCAGAGGGGCTTCTCATTTCGAGGGGGGTGGGGGGCAGCGCCCCGAAAGGGGCGCGGGGCTGGGACATTATGCGGCTCCGCCGCGTGGGCGCGACCAGCCCCCACGAACCCGCAGCCGAATTCCGCACCCCCCAGCGGAGCGCCTACGCGCCGATCATGTTGTAGCCGCCATCAGCAACAAGGAACCCCCCGGTAATGTGCTGCGCATCCTCGGTCGCGAGGAACAGCGCAGCCCCCGCAAGCTCCTCAGGCCCAGGTATCCGCCCCATGGGCGTCGCCGCACGCAACTGCTCCCCGCGGCCGTTCTTCCAGTCCTGGCGCCCCAGCGTCGCCGGGGTCTCGATGAACCCGGGCGCGAACACGTTCACCCGAACCGCCGGCGCGAACGCATGGGCGTACGACTTGGTGAGGCCGATGATGCCGTACTTGGCGGCAGCGTACTGCGGGGCCCGGGCGCTGCCCCGTACGACCACGGTGGAGCCGATGTTGACGATGGCCCCGCCCCCCTCCTGCTCCAGCATCCGCGCACCGAACTCATGGGTGCACAGCAGCGTGCCCTTCACGTCCACGGCGAGGACGTGATCGATGGACTCCTCCGTGATGTCACGCCAGGACATCTGCTCGCGGGCCACGTCGCCGACGTTGTTGACGGCCACGTCCAGGCGGCCGAAGCGGGCCCACACCTCGTCGGCCAGACGCCGGATCTGGGCGCGGTCGGCGATGTCGGCCTGCACGATGAAGGCCTTGCGGCCGAGCGCGGTGACCCGCTCCGCGGTGGCCTCGGCGCCCGCGCTCGAACTGCGGTAGTGGATGGCGACGTCGGCGCCCTCCCGGGCGGCCCGCACCGCGATCTCGGCGCCGAAACCGGTGCCCGCTCCGGTGACGAGGACGGTCTTGCCGGTGAAGCGTTCGGGGACGGCAGTCATGTGATCTCCGTTCGAATGAGCAGAAGAGACAGAAGAGGCGATGGAGAGGTGCGGACGAAGCGCGGTCGTCCGTGGGTGGCGAGAGCGCGCGTCATACGAGGGTCCGGCCACCGTCCGCGTACAGCACCTGACCGGTGACGAACGCGGCCTGGTCGGAGGCGAGGAAGAGCACCGGCCCCGTCAGGTCTTCGGGGCGACCGAGTCGTCCGACGGGCACGAGCGCCTCCAGGGACGCGCGGATCCCGGGCTCGGACAGGTAGGCGCGGGTCAGGTCCGTCTCGGTGTAGCCGGGCGCGACGGCGTTGACGGTGACGCCGGACGCGGCCCATTCGCGGGCCATGACCCGCATGAGCTGGTTGACGCCGCCCTTCGTGGCCGCGTACGGTGCATGGTCCTTGTGGGCGAGCAGACCGGACACCGAGGAGAGGAAGACGATCCGCCCGTGCCCGGCCGGCACCATCACCGCGCCGATGGCGCGGCCCAGCCAGAACGCGCTGTCGAGATTGACGGCGCGCAGCCGCTTCCACACCTCGTCGGGTGTCTCCAGCACCGGCCTGCGGTCATTGACGCCGACCGCGTGCACGAACACATCAATCCCGCCCAGGAGTTGCACGGACCTGTCGACAGCCGCACGGCAGGCGTCCGCCGAAGTGAGGTCGGCGGTCAGGCCGTTGACGGAGTCCGCTCCCTGGCAGACCTTGTCCACCTTCGCCTCGTCCACGTCGAGGACGAGTACGTCGGCGCCCGCCTCCGCGAGCGCACCGGTCACCGCCGCGCCGATCCCTCCGGCACCGGCGACCAGTGCGCGCGCCCCGGTGAAGTCCCATGTCGTCCGCATGCTCGGACCGTAAGCCACCGCCGCGTTTTGTGTCCACACTTTGCACGGCTCTTGACGCCAAACCCACCTCTGGGCAGGCTGACTGTCGACAGTTAAGGAGTGGTTCGATGAAACTGGTGACGTTCGACGACGGGCTCGTGGGCCGTCTCGACGGTGAGACCGTCGTGGAACTCGATGTCCCGACGACCCGCGCGTTCTTCGAGCGCGACGGTCAAGTGGGGGAGACCGGGCGGACGTTCGCGCTCGCCGATGTGCGGCTGCGCGCTCCGATCGTGCCGAAGAAGTTCTTCCACACGGCCGGCAACTTCCGTGAACACCATGAGGACCTGGTCCGGGTCGACTGGTCCCATCCGGTGAACAAGGGCATCGTCTTCTTCCAGAACGTGGACGCGATCATCGGCCCGGACGAGCCCGTCGTGTACCCCGCGAACCTCACCCGGGAGCTGGACTACGAACTCGAACTCGCCGTCGTCATAGGGAAGCCGGGCCGGTTCTTCTCCGCCGAACAGGCCGCCGAGCACATCGCCGGATACCTGGTCTTCAACGACATCACCGCGCGCGACATCCAGCGCAAGGAGATGGAGTCGGGCGTCTTCTCCTTCTCCAAGGCGATCGAGACGTTCTGTCCCATCGGCCCGTACATCGTCACCGCCGACGAGATCGACGACCCGCACGACCTCGACATGGAGCTGCGGGTCAACGGCGACGTCCGCCAGAAGTCCCACACCTCCCGGATGTCGGTGTCGATTCCGCAACTGGTCGCCTATCACTCGCCGCAGATCTACAGCGCGGGCGACCTCATCACCACCGGCACCATCGCGGGCGTCGCGGCGAGCACCGCCGACCCGTTCGCCAACTACCTCCGCCCGGGCGACGTCGTCGAGGCCGAGATCGAGGGCCTCGGCATCCTGCGCAACCCGGTGGTCTCCTGGCAGGACGCGTACGGGACCGCGGAGCCGCCTGCCGAGTGGGGGCACCCCCTCTGGGGGAGGGTCTGAGCCGCCATGACCGCGACCCTCTTCACCGACGTCCGGGTCTTCGACGGCACCGGACGCGACCCCTTCCCCGCGGAGGTCCTCGTCGAGGGCAACCGCATCACCGCCCTGGCACCCAACATCCCCTCCGGCCAACGGCGTTCGGCCCGTGTCATCGACGGCGGCGGTGGCACGCTGCTCCCCGGGATCGTCGATGCGCACGCCCACCTCGGCTTCGGCTCCACCGTCGAGCACCGCTCCCGGCGCCGCGACGAACCGGACGAGGAGAAGGCCCTGCTGGTGGCGCACGCCGGCCGCGTCCTGCTCGACCACGGCATCACCAGCGCCTACTCGGGCGGCAACCGGCTGCCCCGCACGGAGATCGCGGCCCGCAAGGCGTTCGCCGAGGGCTGGATGCCGGGGCCGCGTCTCAAGGCCGCGTCCTGGGAGGGCAGCGCGGGCATGGTCGAGCCGGGGGTGTACGACTTCCCGGGCATCGACGGCCGTGCCTCGGACCCGGAGTCGGTCGCCCGGTTCGTCGAGGGCATGGCCGAACTGGGCGTCGACATCGTCAAGTTGTCGCTCTCCGGCGAGAGCGCGGTGGTCGCCGGCACCTCGCGGATCGTGCAGTTCACGGAAGAGGAGGTGGCCGCCGCCGCACTCGCCGCCCAGCGGCGCGGCGTCTGGCTGACCGCGCACGCGCACGCCGCCGAGTCCGTCAAGATGGCCGTACGCCACGGTATCCGCGCCCTCTACCACTGCACCTTCGCCGACGAGGAGGCCCTCGACCTCCTGGAGGCCGCCCGCGACCGCGTCTTCGTCGCCCCGACCCCCGGCATCATCCACGCCAACCTGTACGAGGCCGACAGCGAACCCGAGCCCGGCATGGAGGTCGAGGCGACCGCCAAGGCCGTACGCCAGGTCGTGCCCGAACTCATGAGGCGCGGGGTACGCGTCGTCCCGGGCGGCGACTACGGCTTCGCCTGGAACCCGGTCGGATGCAACCTGCGGGACCTGGAACTCTTCGTCGAGTGGTTCGGCTTCACTCCCGCCGAGGCGCTGCGCGCGGCCACTCAGTACGGCGGGCAGATCATGGGCATGGGGGACGAACTCGGTCTCGTACGGGAGGGTTTCCTCGCCGACCTCGTCCTCGTCGACGGCGATCCCCTCACCGACATCCGCATCCTCCAGGACCGCGACCGCCTCGTGGCGATCATGAAGGACGGCGTATTGCACAAGGCGCGGGCGTGATCCGGGCGCGCACCACGGGCGGGCGGCTCGTGGGGGAGTGGGACACCGGCATCGCCGTCTTCCGCGGCATCCCGTACGCCGAGCCACCGGTCGGCGAACTGCGCTGGCGGCCGCCCCGGCCCGCCGCCGGCTGGGACGGGGAGCGACGCGCGTACGACTTCGGCCCTGCCCCCTTGCAGCCACAGCCGCCCCGCGACTCGATCATGTACCACACCAACTTCGCCGACCGGCGGGCCCTGGTGATGAGCGAGGACTGCCTCTACCTCAATGTGTGGACCCCCGACCCGGCCGGGCGCGGGCTGCCGGTGATGGTGTGGATCCACGGCGGCGGCAACCGCTACGGGCACGGCGGGCTGGACCTGCACGACGGTCGCGCCCTGGCCCGCCGGGGTCTGGTCGTCGTCACCCTCAACCACCGCCTCGGCGCCCTCGGCTTCCTCGCCCACCCCGAACTGGCCGCGGAGGACGACCTCGGGGCATCCGGCAACTACGGCCTGCTCGACATGGTCGCCGCCCTCACCTGGGTCCGCGAGAACATCGCGGCCTTCGGTGGCGACCCCGACCGGGTGACCCTCGCGGGCAACTCGGCAGGGGCCGCGCACATCTGCCACCTCATGGCATCGGTGGCGGCCCGGCCCCTCTTCCGCGCGGCCGTCGGGCAGAGCGCCTCGGGCATCGGCCGCGCCGAGGGGCCGCTTCCGGACCAGGGCGCGGCACAGAAGCAAGGGCTGTGCTGGGCGGGGGAGTTCGGGGACCGGGACATCGCCGGGCTGCGGCGGACGAGCGGTGTGGAGCTGGTCCTCAAGGGCCACTTCGGGCCGGTCGTCGACGGCCGCCTGCTGACCGAGCCCACGGATGACGTCTTCGCCTCGGGCCGCCAGCACGCCGTACCGCTGCTGGTGGGCACCAACCTCGACGAGGGATCGGTGTACACCTCGCTGGACGCCCTGCGAAGGCTGCCGGTGGAACCCGGTTCGGACGAGGTGTACCCGGTCCGTGACGCCGGCCAGGCCCGGCGCACCGTACGGCAGTTCACCGGTGAGAGCCGCTTCACCTACCCCGTGTGGCGCTGGGCCACGGCACACCGGGCGAGCGCCCGGACCTGGATGTACCGCTTCACCCGGACACCTCCGCTGCCCCCCGGACTCGACCTGGCCGCCCCACCCGACGGCCTGCCGGGATACGGCGTGCACCACACCGCCGAACTGCCCTACGTACTCGACAACTTGGACCAGCGCCCCTGGCCCTGGAGCGAGCTGGACCGCGAGCTGGCGCGCACGATGGCCGACGCGTGGGCGCGGTTCGTTCGGACGGGGGACCCGAACGGGGGCGCGTTGCCCGTGTGGCCGGTCTTCACCGGCCCAGAAGTGATGTTCTTCGGCGACACCGTGGAGGCGGGGGTCTTCGACCGCCTGGAGGCGATGAAGCTTCTGGCGCGCACAGCTCGTCCCCTGTGAAAGGAGTGCTACGTGGCACGACTGCCGGAGACCGACGGCACCGGCGAGATCGCCGAACGCATACGTGAACGGCGTGGCGGGACCCTGCGCCCGCTCGACCGCATGCTGCTGCACAGCCCCCAACTGGCCGACGGCTGGAACAGCCTGCTCGGCGCGGTCCGGCAGCGCATCGCCCTGCCCGCCGGCATCCGCGAACTCGTGATCCTGCGGATCGCCGTCCTCAACCGGGCCGCGTACGAGTGGACGGCACACGAGCCCGAGGCCCGCCGCGCCGGCCTCGACGACACCCAACTCGTGGCGGTGCGCGCCGAGAACGCCGCCGAGCACCCGGAACTCGACGCACGCCACCGGCGGGTCATCGCCTACACCGACGCGATGACCCGCGACGTCCACGTCCCGGAGGGGCTTTTCGACGCCCTGCGGGCCGACTTCAGCCACGCGGAACTCGTCGAGCTGACCGCCACCGTGGCCGCGTACAACATGGTCTCCCGGTTCCTGGTCGCCCTGGATGTACAGCCGAGTGAGCTCTAACCGGGGCCGTCCGGTGTGGCGGGGCCGGGACCGGTGAGGTGGGCCTGGGCGTACTTGCGGAAGGCCGCCACCAGGCGGCCGCGGTCGTCGGCGCGGGTCGCCAGCACGACGTGGCTCGGCTCGACGCCGTGCAGGGGGACCGTGGTGAGATCGGGGCGGAGACTGTCGACGCGCGGACCGGCCGGGACGATGGCCACGGCCTCCCCGGCGGCGATGGCTTCGAGTTTGTCCTCGAAGGCCGCCACGAAGGGGCCGTCGGGTGCCCGGCTTCCGTCGGGTCGTGGATCGATGCGCCAGAAGGCGTCGAAGGCCGCGTCGGACACCCGGGGCAAGGGTTCGTCGGCGATGTCGTCGAGGGTGACGGACTCCTTGCCGGCCAGCCGATGGCTGAGGGGGACGATGAGCGCCCGGGGCTCGTCGTAGAGGACCGTCACGTGCAGCTGGTCGGTCGGGAACGGCAGCCGGGTCAGCGCCGCGTCCACGCGGTGATCGAGCAGGGCCGCGCGCTGTTCGTTCCAGGGCAGATGCAGGGTGTGTACGTCGGCGTCCGGGTGCCGGCGGCGCAGTTCGCGCACCGCCGGGGTGACGATGAGGTTCGCGGTGTAGCCGATGGTGATGCGGCTGGGTCGGGCGGCGGCCCGGGTGCGCGCCGAGGCCTGGGCGGCCGACCGCAGCAACGTCTTGGCGTGCGGCAGGAAGACCTCGCCGGCCTCGGTGAGCCGGCTGCCCTGCGGGGTGCGGTCCAACAGGCGGGCGCCCAGTTGCTGTTCGAGGCGGCGGATCTGCCGGCTCAGGGACGGCTGGGCGATGTGCAGGGCGGCAGCGGCGCGGCCGAAGTGCCGGTGGTCGGCGACGACGGTGAAGTACCTCACCAGTCGCAAATCGAGGTCCACCGGAGGCGGCGGAGAGTCGGACATGCTGTGAGCGTAACCTCCCGCGCTACGCCAGTTGACACCAGTGTGACGCCTTGACCTGTGGTGATGCCTGATGCGTATGGACTGATGCGCAACAGGCCTTGGACGTGGAACTCCCCGTGGTCGCACCGTGGAACCACCGTCCCGGCAGCACCTGAGTGGCGCGTCGGGCCGGCCTCATCGTTGTGTCATAAGGAGTGCACCATGCGTGTGTTCGTCACCGGGGCGACCGGATTCATCGGCAGCGCCGTCGTCCGTGAGCTGCTGGGCGCGGGGCATCGGGTCGTCGGCCTCGCCCGCTCGGAGAAGGCCGCCGCGTCGCTGGAGGCCGCCGGGGCCGAGGTGCACCGCGGCGCCCTCGACGACCTGGACAGTCTGCGTGCCGGAGCGAGCGCGGCGGACGGCGTGATCCATACCGCCTTCATCCACGACGACTTCACCGATTACGCGGGCGCTGCCCGGACGGATCGGCGCGCGATCGAGACGCTCGGTGAGACGCTCGTGGGATCCGACCGGCCCTTCGTCGTCACCTCCGGCACCGCCGGTCTCGTGACGGAGGACGACGAGCACGAGTCCACGTCGCCCGCGGCGGCCCGGCTCCCCTCCGAGGCGGCGGCGCTGTCGTTGGCCACGCGCGGTGTACGCGTCTCGGTGGTGCGACTGCCGCCGTCCGTGCATGGCGAGGACGACCACGGCTTCGTCCCGCAGATCATCGCCGTCGCCCGCGCGAAGGGCGTCTCGGCCTACCCGGGTGAGGGGTCCAACCGCTGGGCGGCCGTCCACCGGCTCGACGCCGCACGGCTGTTCCGGCTGGCCCTGGAGACGGCGCCCGCGGGGGCACGGCTGCACGCGATCGGCGACGAGGGCGTACCGGTCCGCGACATCGCCGATGTCATCGGCCGGCACCTGAAGCTGCCGGTGACCGCCATTGCCCCGGAGGAGGCTCCTGGCCACTTCGGCTGGCCCGGAGCCTTCTTCGCGCGGGACGTCCCGGCCTCCAGCGCCCTGACCCAGAAGCGCATGGGGTGGCATCCCGAACGGCCCGCGCTCATCCCGGACCTCGAAGAAGGCCACTACTTCCGTTAGGAGTCGCTCCTCCTCGCGCAGGAGTTGCTCGTCCCTACCCAGGACTTGCTCTCCCTGCGCGCTACCGGCTGTGCCGCTTCATGAAGCGCACCAGCAGCCGGTTCCACGCGGCGGGCTGCTCCCAGTGCGGGTTGTGGCCCGCCTCGCGGACGACATGCGTCTCGCTGCCGCTCACATGCGCCGCGTTCAGCCGCATCACGGACGGTGGGCTGTACAAGTCGGCGTCGCCGGTGATGAGCTGGACGGGCAGGGTCAGCGTCTCCAGAGCCGCCCAGGTGATCTCATGGGCCAGCGACTGCGCGAACGCGTCCGCCGTCCTGGCCCGGGCGTTGATGGCCAGCCAGGCCGTGACACCGTCCCGGTCGCCTCCCCGGTACGAGGGCCCCAACTCCTTGAAGTCGACGGGCATGTCGCCAAACGGGTCGGGCTGCAGGGCCGAGGTGAGTTCCTGGTACTCGGTGTCCTGGATGCCCATCACACTGCCCGAGACGGTGAGGCTGAGCAGCCGGTCCGCGTACGAGAGGGCGTAGTCGAGGGCCACCGGGCCACCGGCCGCCGACCCGGAGAGGTGGAAGCGGTCCAGGCCGAGGTGGTCGGCGAGGGTGTTGAGGTCCCCCGAAGCGGTGTCGGCCTCGGCGCGGGTCCCGGCCACCGAGCCGTACGCACCGCGCCGCGAGTACCCGATCACCCGGAAGCCCGCGCGGGCCAGGACCGGTTGCTGGTACGGCCAGCTCTCACCGCTGCCCGAGCCGGGGTGCAGCAGGACGACGGGCTGCCCGCTGCCACCGGTGTCCCAGCACCACAGGCTGCCGCTGCCCGAGACGGGTATCTGATACTCGGTCACCGGCAGCTGCTCCGGAACGGGCACAGGCTGCCAGGGGTCCTCGGTGGATCCGGAGGCCGCGTGGGCCGTACCCTGTCCGACGCCTGTTGCCGCGAACGCGGCCAGCGCGGCGCCGCCGACGACCGCGCGTCGGCTCGGCCCCGGACCGGGGGTGGCCGTCGTACGTTCTCTCCGCATGGTTTCTCCTGAACTCTCGTACTCCGCCGGAACTCTTGTGTGTCGACTTCTGTGTTGACGCCTGTGTCGACAGGTAACGCTGGACCGGGATGTGTATCGGCCATACGGTGAGATAGTGTCGACACCGTTGGATTGCCTGTGCGTTTGGACCAGACCTGCCAGCGCGGGCCGGACAGGGAGAATCGCCGCATGACCGATCAGGACACGCATCTCGTGCTCGGGCGCCTTCTGCGGCTGCGGGACCGTCGTGAACCGCTGGTCGCGCAGATCGCCGAGTGGGTGGGGGCGGGCATCATCGAGGGCCGCCTCGAACCGGGCCAGGACCTCAACAGCGTCGACCTGTCACGCCGGTTCGACACCAGCCGCACGCCCGTGCGCGAGGCGCTGATGCTCCTCGAACAGGAGGGCCTGGTCGAGATGAAGGCGCGTCGCCGGCCCCGGGTCGCCGCGCCCTCCCTCCAGGACATCCGCGACATCTACCAGGTGCGGCGCCAGCTCCTGTCGATGCTCGCCGGGCTGCTGGTCGAGCGCGCCACGGACGAGGAGCTGGCCGGGCTGCGCACCCGGGTCGAGCGGATGCGGAAGCTCGCCGACGACGGGGACGTGGACGCGTACTTCTGGAGTCATGTGCAGCTCCAGGAGCGGATGACCGAGATCGTCGGCAATGCCACGCTGAAGCAGATCCTCGACTCGCTGGCCCTGCGCACCCTGATGCTGCGGCACCTGAGCCTGACCCGGGCGGGCCGCCTCGCCTACAGCGTCGACGACCAGGAGCGGCTCCTCCAGGCCTGCGAGGAGCGCGACGGCGAGCTGGCCTCGGCGCTGATCGCGGGGGCGACGGTCCGTGCGCTGCGGGCGGTGGAGGATCAGGTGGAGCAGGACACCGCGGGCGCCCGCAAGCCCACGCGCAGACGCCGCACCACGTCCTGACGTGCGGGCGTACCCAGGGGCGTTCACTTGGCGAGCACTCCGCCGTCCACGGGGAAGTTGCCGCCCGTGACCCATCCGGACTCGTCGGACGCCAGATAGACCGCGCACCAGGCGATGTCCTCGGGCCTGCCCACCCGGCCCAGCGGGATCCGGGCGAGGAGCGCGTCCCGGGCCGCCCCGTCGTGCGCTCCGGCCGACTCGGTGGCGGGGGTACGGACCATGCCGGGCGAAACGGTGTTCGCCCGGATGCCCAACGGGCCGCCCTCCACGGCGAGTTGGCGCGTCATCCCGAGGACCGCCGACTTCCCCGCGCAGTGCGCGACCATGCCGAAGGTACCGCTGCCCCGAAAGGCGTTCACCGAGGCGAAGTTGATGATCGAGCCGCCGCCGGACGCCTCCATGTGCGGCCAGACCGCTCGTACGGGCAGGAAGACCACGTCGATCTCGCCGCGCAGCGTCGGCGTCCACTGGTCGTCGAAGTCCATCGCCGCGGCGGGAGCCATGTGCGGGGCGATGGCGCCCGCGGTCACCAGGACGTCGACACGGCCGTGCCGGACGTAAGCCTCGTCCGCGAACCGGTCGGCGTCGGCGGGCTCGGTCATGTCCAGGGGCGCGAGCACATCGAGATCCAGGCCCCTGTCGTGCGCGAGTTTCCGGGTGCGTTCCGCCGCGCCCTCGTCGATGTCGCAGCCGACGACCGTCGCGCCCTGCTCGGCGAAGAGCAGGGCACATCCCTGACCGATCCCGGCGCCCGCGCCGGTGACGAGAGCGACTTTGCCGGAGAGCCTGCCGGTCACGTGGACCTCCCATGTCAGGGGCTGCCGATCGAGGCCGGAACGGGCCCCGCACTCCTTCCTAGTGTCGACACAATGGCGCGGTCAAGGGTTGTGACGTCACTAATTGGCTCAACTGTCGACAGTCTGTCGATGATGACCGGAAATCGAGTGGTGCCCGGAGGCACTTATGGAAATGACAGCCGAGTGACACCTGAGCCATAGGAGGCGCCCCTACGTTCCGGCGTCCATGACTGAGAACTCGCCTGCCGAGCAGCAGGACGAAGCGACCCACCAGGCTCCCAGCACAGTGAACCGTCGTCATGTCATCGCCGCGGGCGGAGCGGTCGCGGCCGCCGCCGGCCTCGGCCTCGCGGCCACGGCCTCCGCCACCCCCGAGACCTCGGCCGCGGCCGCGGCGGCGCGGCCGACCAGGCCCACCCGTTCCGCGTCGGCCTCCGCCACGGCGACCGCCACCGCGTCCAGCGGCGTCTGCTCGCTGACCGCCGAGGTCACCGAGGGCCCGTACGCCCTGGAAGGCGCCCTGATCCGCACCGACATCACCGAGAGCAAGTCCGGCGTACCGGTGAAGTACACCTTCACCGTCGTCGACGAGGACAACAGCTGTGCCCCGCTGGAGGGTGCGCTGGTGGAGATCTGGCACGCCGACACCCTCGGTGAGTACTCCGGGTTCGTCGGCGGCAACGGTCACTCGGAGACGGACGACGGGACCTTCCTGCGCGGCGGGCAGATCACCGACTCCAACGGCCAGGTCTCGATCACCTCGATCTGGCCCGGCCACTACGTCTCCCGCGCCGTCCACGTCCATATGCGGGTCCACACCGACGTCACGCTCACCGACGACTCGTACACCGGCGGCTCGATCATCCACACCGGCCAGCTGTTCTTCGACTCCACCATCAACACCAAGGTCCAGGCGCTGTCGCCGTACTCCTCCAACACCACCAAGGAGACCGCGCTCGCCGACGACACCGTCTACGACGACGGCGGCGCCTCCTCCGGCCTGCTGACCCTCACCGCGCTGGGCAGCTCCGTGTCCTCCGGCTACGCCGCGACGCTGACCGTCGGCGTCAGCAGCAGCTGAGTCCGCCTCCCCCGACGGCCGGTCACGCGGCTCTCCCCCTGTCGCCGCGTGACCGGCCCCACCCTGCTCGTTCCCTCTCCTCAAAGGTCACGCCATGACCGGTACACACTCGCGCCAACCCCTGCTCAGCAGACGCAAGTTGTTCGCACTCGGCGGCGCGGGCGCCGCCGGACTTCTCGGCACCGCCCTCGCCCTCCAGGCCACGGCGAAGCCGGCCCACGGGCGCCGCCCCCGCCCCGCGACTTCCCCTTCGGCCTCTTCCTCCGCCACGGCGAGCCCGTCGGCCTCCGCCTCCGCGAGTGCCTCGACCGACGCCTCGGCCGCCACGACCGTAGCCGGACAGACGCTCGTCGAGGTCCCCGCCAACCTCTCCTTCGTCTTCGCCACCGACCTGTCCAACAACGCGGGCGCGGGCGAGGCCTCCGCCATCGCGTCCGCGTACTCGCTGGGCGCGTACGAGGTCACCAACGCCCAGTACAAAACGTTCCTGGACGACAGCTCGCGCACGGCCCCCAGCTACTGGGACGGCGACGACTTCCCCTCCGGCAAGGACGAACACCCTGTCCTGTACGTCTCGTTGGAGGACGCCGAGGCCTACTGCGACTGGCTCACCGACCAGGCGGACGGCTGGACCTTCCGGCTGCCCACCGAGGCCGAGTGGGAGAACGCCGCGCGCGGCCCCGACGCGTACGCGTACCCGTGGGGCGACACTGCCGGCACGACGTACGCATCCGGTGTCCTCACCAGCAAGTACAACTACAACGCCGTCTGCGCGGCGTACTACCTGGCCAACTACGGCTCCACGGAAGCGACCTACAACAACAAGAACTCCACCCGCTACGGCGAGAGCGAACCGATCTCCGACATCATCGCCGTCACCTCGACCGGCGGGGTGAGTGGATGGATCGACCACACCACCTGGACCGGGTTCGTCTACACGGACGTCTTCGACGAGCTGACCGCGAGCGGCGGCAACACCTCGGCCGTCGGCGCCTATCCGGACGGAGCCAGCTCCTACGGCGCGTACGACATGGCCGGGAACTGCTTCGAGTGGACGTCGAGCATCATCACGGCCACCAATGGCGGCGAGGCCGGCCAACAGGTCAACGCCGTGCGCGGCGGCTCCTGGTACGCGAATGGCAGGAGCTGCGCCACGAGCTACCGCGGAGAGGGCCGTGACGGTAGCGGCGGTTATCTCACCGTCGGCATCCGGGTCGCGGCCGACCGGTCGTAGCGCTGACGACGCGGCAGTGGACCGGTCGCGGAGGCCGACGGCGTCGTAGCCGACCGAAGTCCAGGGAAGCGCAGGCCGGTTGAGGCCGCGCATGCCCCATTCCAGACGTACGCAAGGCACAAGGAGCCGCATGAAACGCAAGAAGCACCAACGCACCCACCGTGTTGCCCTGGCGGGCGCCGCCGGGTTGGCCCTCGCCTGCACGGGCGCAGCGGGGCTGGCCGTGGCGGCGGGCGGTCCCGGGCACGGTCACGGACAGGGGTCGACCCGTCCCACCGCGTCGGCCACGACCGGCGACGCGTGCGACGGCACCCTCTCCTACACCCAGCTCGACACCTCCGCGGCGGCCTCGACGAACACCCGGCATGTGGCCGTCGCGGATCTCGACGGGGACGGTACGCAGGACGTCGTCGCCGCCAACCTCGACGACAACTCGGTGACGGTCCTGCTGGGGCAGGGCGACGGCACGTTCGCCACCGGCACCACCTACGCCGTCGGCACCCACCCGTACCAGACGGCCGTCGCCGACTTCGACGGCGACGGAAGCCTCGACCTGGCGACGGCCGACTTCGGGGGAGCGCAGGTCAGTGTCCTGCTGAACGACGCGGTCGGCGGGTTCGGGGCGGCGAGCGCCCTGGATGTCGGCGAGGCCCCGCGCGCCCTGGCCACGGGTGACCTCGACGGTGACGGGAACGCGGACCTGGTCGTGGCCGAGCAGGGACCGAGCGCCGTACGCGTCCTCCTCGGCAACGGCGACGGCACCTTCGACGACCAGGGCGACACCTCGACCGGCAGTCAGCCGCACGGAATCGTGGTCGCCGACTTCGACGGCGACGGAGCCGCGGACGTCGCCACCGCCAGCGTGGGCAGCGACGGGGTGAGCGTCCTGCTCGGCGACGGCGCGGGGGCTCTGGGCACCGCCACCGACTACGCCACCGCCTCGCGCCTCTACTCCCTCACTCAGGGCGACTTCGACGGCGACGGCACGACCGACCTGGCCACCGTCAGCAACGGCTCCAACACCCTGGACGTCCTGCTGGGGGAGGGGGACGGGACCTTCGGGACCGCCGCCGCGTACACGACGCCGGGTCTGCCCGTCGCGGTCGCCGCCGGGGACCTCGACGGCGACGGCGCCTCGGACATCCTGGTCTCGTCCCTCAAGGGCAACTCCGTCACCCTCTTCCAGGGCTCGGGCGACGGCGCACTCACCCAGCTCGCCGAGCTGTCCGCCACCGGTGCCTATGACGCGGCGGCGGCCGACCTCGACGGTGACGGGGTGCGGGACATCGCGGTGGCGAACAGCACCGGGGGGCAGGTGGACGTCTTCAAGGGCGCCTGTTCGTAGCGGGAGTCCTGCCCTCCGGCGGCCGCGGCCGCCCCGGGACCGTCAGACCCAGCCCCGGTAGGGCCCGTCGACGAGCTGGAACACGGGCTGTCGGCGCACCGGGTCCTGGGCGGTGGCGAGTTGGACCCGGTCGCCGCTGTGGACGTCGGAGGGCGAGCCCATGACCCGGCCCCGGACGGTGAACCCCTCGGCCATCTCGATGAGGGAGACGTTGCGCGCCGCCGGGGTGTTGCGGTGGATCACGGTGGAGTGGCGCACGATGCCCGTCCCCGCGCTCGCCTCGGTCCGCAGGTCGCTGCCCGCGCAGACCGGGCAGAGGAGCCGCTGGTACATCGCGCTGCCGCACCAGTGGCAACGCTGGAAGAGGAGGGCGTCCGTCTTGTGCTCCGCGGGGGCCGCGTCGAGCATGTCCGGCGTGGCCCCGAGCCCCGGATGAAGGGCGATTCCTGGGTGGTACACGATGTCATCTCCCTGCGCTCGGCCGGAATCTGAAGGTGCCCGGATCGCCGTGCACGACCACAGAGTATGGCACTCAGTGCCACTCGTAAAGGCACTCGGTACCCTCAATCTGGTCGGAGCGGGGAGTGGTCAGTCCCGTCCGAGCGTGGTCTCGATCTCCTGGACGACGCGCCACATCGGCGCTCCACGCCGGGAGACGACGACCACCACGTCCTCCCCCTCCTCGTCCGCCGCGTCACCGGTCGGGCTCCCGAAGGTGTTCCGGACATACCCGAGCGCGTGGTCGACCGCCGCCGTCGCGTCGCCCTGCCCGTCCGAGCGCAGCCAGGAGCGCAGGGCGTTGTTGTGCGCGGCGACCACGGCCGCGGCGATGACGTCGGCCTGCAGCGTGCCGTCACGCCGGCCGGCAAAGCGCCCGCGCAGATACTCGGCGAGGGCGCGCTCGTACCGCCAGACGACCGACAGCTCGTACGCGCGCAGGCCGGGGACCTTCTTGGTGAGGCGGTAGCGCTGCACGGAGAACGTCGGGTTCTCGGCGTACATGCGCAGCACGAGCCGGGCGGCGTCGCAGACCCGCTGCACCGGGTCGTCCGCGTCGGCGCCGCCGCTCAGGAACGCCGTCATGTCGGCCAGGCAGCGCTCGTGGTCCGGGAAGACCACGTCCTCCTTGGACGGGAAGTAGCGGAAGAACGACCGGCGGCCCACCCCGGCGAGCGTCACGATGTCGTCGACCGTGGTCTGCTCGTAGCCACGCTCCAGGAAGAGCTGGAAGGCCGCCGCGACCAGGGCGTCCCGCATCGGCGGCTTCACGGTCGTCGCGTCGGCGGGCTCGCGGCGCCGGGGTCCCTCGTTCATGGACGGGAAACTAGCATCGAAGCGAGGGCGATGGCACTCAGTGCGCACCCAGGAGGGAACTGAGTTCCTTGTGGTGTTCGTCGACGTCACCGGCATGGTGTGTGGCCACCCCGGGGTCGGTGTGCGGCCGCCACGGGGGCCGGTGCGCGGCCGTCATGGGTGCCGGTGCGCGCCTGCTCGGAGGCGCGGCCGAGCGTTTCGGAGCCTCTGATTCCTCATGTGCTCCAAATGTGATCGACCGTGAAGTCATCGTGTATTCAACGAGGTTGACAGCGTCTGCGCGGTGATCGACTATGTGGTCGAGCTGTGACCCATGTGACCAATGGGTTCAGTGTTTCTTCGACCACTTCCCCCGGTGCGGCCCCCGGCAGCTGCGTGCTGCCCTGCTGCCGTCGACCGGGGTTTCGCATCATCAAGATGGGATCTGCATGTCCATAGCGAGACGTGTCACCCTTCGCTGCCTGCTGGGGACGGGCGCGGCGGCGCTCGCCCTCTCCGCGGCCACGACCACCGCCTTCGCCACCGACAAGCCCGGTGGCGACGGATGGGACAAGGCCGCCGGCGGTTACGCCCCCGGACAGGGCGCGGGGACGGCGACCGCGACCGATCGCTGCCAGTTCTCCCTGGACGGGACGAACTTCTACGACTCGGTCCGCGTCGACGACGAGAACCTCAAGCCGACCGACGACGGCAAGGTCCACATCAAGGTCCGCACGGCGAGCGACGCGAGCACCTGCACCGCCTCGCTGGCCGCGTACCGCACCCACGGCGCCACCTTCAAGACCTCGGGTGTCCAGGTCTTCCACGACTTCGACTCCGTCACGGTCAAGCCGGGTGCCACCGACTCGCTGGACATCTCGGTGCCGGACGCCGGCTGCTTCGCGCAGATCGACCTCTACCGTGGCGCCGTCAAGTTCGACGGCAAGTACGACGCCAACGACGGCTTCGAGCACGGTGACCTGCCCGCGGGTCCGGACCACGCGGTCATCAAGGACAAGCTGATCATGGCGTGGAACGGCGGCAAGAACGACTGCACGTCGCAGCCGACCACTCCGGAGACGACGCCGCCCGCCTCGACGACGCCCGCTGAGACGCCCGGTACCCCGACCGAGTCGACGCCCGCGACCCCGGCCACGCCCTCGGCGTCCGAGTCGTCCGCGACCCCGTCGGAGTCCGAGTCGAGCGCGTCGTCGGTTCCCTCGCCCAACGGCGGCGAGTCGACCACGCCCGGCGACCTCGCGGAGACCGGCGGCGGCAACACCCTGCCGATCGCGGCCGGCGCCGTGGCGGTCCTCGCGGCCGGTGCCGCGATCACCGTCGCCACCCGCCGTCGGCGCTCGACGGGCACCCGTTCCTGACGATCGCCGTCATCGGCCCTCGATGACCTGTTGACGAGCCCCGGCACTCGCCTCGTACCTGAGTGCCGGGGTCTCTTCTTTCGGCGCGGGCAGCCGGGGCGGCAACCTTCGCCCCGCGTGCGACCACTGACCGGGTGACCAGCAGTCGGGCACCGCATCGGGAGGTCGTATGAGAGCCGCAGGCAGGTTCAAGAGGGCAGCGCTGGGGGCAGCCGCACTGGCCGTGGGGGCGGTGGTGGTGCCGACGCAGGCGTCCGCCGCCGCGGCGCCGACCATCGTGGTGGCAGTGAACGGCGACGACGCGGCCGCCGGCACGCCGGATCACCCGTTACGGACCATCCAGAAGGCAGTGGACAAGGCGAAGCCCGGCGATGTCATCGCCGTACGAGGGGGGACGTACGCGCTCACGGACAACATCACCATCGCCACGTCGGGCACCGCGTCCCAGCCGATCACCCTGGGCGCGTACCCGGGCGAGCGCGTGGTCGTCGACGGAGAGGCGCTGCCGGCCAGCCACACACCCGTCGGCGGCAGCATCCCGCGTGCCGAGCGCGGTGCCCTCCACCAGGAGGCCTCGTACTGGCGGATCTCCGGCCTGGAGATCGTGAACGGCCCGTACGGCGTCTACTGCGACAGCTGCGACAACAACGTCTTCGCACGGCTCGCCACCCATGACAACTACGAGTCCGGCTTCCAGCTCCAGGGCACGTCCAGCAACAACCAGATCCTCGACCTGGACAGTTACGCCAATCGTGACCCGCGAAAGAACGGCGAGAGCGCGGACGGTCTGGCCATCAAGGAAGGCAGCGGGACCGGCAACGTGGTGCGCGGCGCCCGGCTCTGGAACAACGTCGACGACGGCTTCGACGCCTGGAAGTTCACCTCGCCGATTCTCATCGAGAACACCATCGCGTACGGCAACGGCTTCAACCGCTGGAACTTCCCCGACTTCGCGGGCGACGGCAACGGTTTCAAGCTCGGTGGCGGCAGCCCGGCCCCGGCGGTGGCTCACACTGTGCGCAACGCGATCTCGTTCCACAACGCGGCGCACGGCTTCACCGACAACGGCGATCCGGGTGCCCTCGCCCTGTCCCGCGACACGGCGTTCGGCAACCAGGGCACGGGCTTCGACGCCGACGTCCCGGCCTCGAAGGCGGTACTCACCGCCAACCTGTCCCTCGCGGACGGCCGCGCGGTCGCCCTCGCGTCCACCACCACTTCCAGCGGCAACTCATGGGACCTGGGCGGCACGTGGAACGCCTCCTCCGTCCTGAGCACGGATCCGAGCGCGATCACCGGCGCACGCGGCTCCGACGGCTCCCTCCCGTCCGCACCGGACTTCCTCGTCCCGCGCGACGGCACCGAGATCGGCGCCCGCTTCTGAGTGTCGATGTCGATGATCGAGGGGCTCAATGGTCGTTGCAGCTCGCCGACGGCGTATCGACGGGAACCGGACTTGTCTGGTGGGCCTGGAGCGCGAGGCTCACAAGGGTCAGCAGAAGGTCGATGTCCGTGTCGACTTCGAGGTGGATCGTCACCCACCGCGAGCCCGGCACCATCCGGACCGCGGTCGCGCCCTTGAGGTGGTCCTCGAAGCGGCGGATGGCCCGGACCGTGAGGTGCAGGTCGACGTCGTGGTCCGTATGGAAGTGGACGATCTCGCTCTGGGCCGAGCAGAGTGCTCGGCCCGTGCCGCAACTCGGCCGGGCCTCCGCGAGGTCCGGCCAGTCCGCCAGTCGCGTCATGGCTCTCAAGGCCAATGTCATGCTGCCATCATGACCAGCTCACCACGCGGCCACCAGGGATTGAGGAAGACGTAACCAGGCCGTAGCGCCCGAATGTCCGGATACGGGCTCGGAGTCAGCGAGCGCTACGGCGTCGGACGCCCTGGCCCACCGGGTCAGGCCGGGGTGACCTCGACCGGCAGCCTCTTGATGCCGTTGACAAAATTCAAGCGGACGCGCGCCGGGCCGCTTCGGCGGTCCGGCAGCATGTCGAGAACTCGGTGCTGCGCGGGTCGGACCTGACGTGGACCGGGTTCGTCGTGCTGTGGGTCGTGTGGATCTCCGGTGAGATGGAGACCCGCCGCGTCGCCGAGGAGGCCTTCGTCGCCGCCCCGCTGAGTGACGAGGAGTGCCGCACGATCGCGGACGCTCTGCGCCGGATCGTGGTCCAGGTCGAATCCCTGGGCGAGGAACGCCGCTTGGAACTGCTCGACGGCGCCGAGCCCGCCCCGCGGCGGAGCGGGCATCGGCCGAAGGGGTAGCGCCTGCTCTTTTCGGAACCGGTGCCGTCTCACGGCTTGCGCCGATGCCTCGTCCACGCCCAAGGGCGACGCCCGGCCCTGTGACGGGCGCGGTTCAGGGCCGGTCGAGTGCCTTGAGCTGCAGGGCGAGTACGAGTCTGATGTCGGGGTCGGCGAGGTCGATGCCGACGGTCTGCTCGATCTTGGTCAGGCGATAGCGCAGTGTGTTGGCGTGGACGTGCAACTGCTCGGCGGCGGTGCGGATGTTGCCCTGGTGCTCCAGCCAGGCGTGCAGCGTCGGGACGTAGTCCGTGCCGTGGGCCGCGTCCTCGGTCCTGCGGCGCATCCCGCCGCCCGTCGGCGCTCGTCGGCGCCGGACACCACCGCCCACATCGGCAAGGCGATCTCTCTCCGACTGGCGGAGGAGGGTGGAAAAGTTCTGTGCGCAGACCTTTCGGAGGAGACCGCGAAAGAGACGGCGGCGGAGATCACCGCCGCCGGTGGAGTGGCCGGGTGGCGCGGCGTCGATGTCTCCTCCAGCGTCGAGGTCGACGCGATGGTCGACGCCGTGGCCTCCCGCTGGGGAGGGGTAGATGTCCTGGTCAACAACGCCGGAGTCAATCTGCCGGGGCTGCTGCACGAAGTCCCCGACGACATCATCGACAAGACGCTCGATGTGAATGTGAAGGGTCAGTTGTACGGCTGTCGCGCGGTCATCCCGCACATGCTCGCCGCGGGCGGCGGCTCGATCGTGAACATCTCCAGCGTCAATGGTCTGGTCAGCGAGCCCTTTCTCACTGTTTACTCTGCGTCCAAAGGTGCCAGTGTGATGCTCACCAAGGGGGTGGCGCTGGACTACGTCAAGCAGGGCATCCGCTGCAACGTGATCTGCCCGGGATGGGTGGACACCCCCATCAACCACGCCCACGCCGAACTCCTCGGCGGCCTCGACCACGTCTACGACACCATCGACTCCTTCCAGCCCATCGGGCGTCCCGGGCAGCCTCGCGAAATCGCGAACGTGGCCCTCTTCCTCGCTTCCGACGAGGCGAGCTTCATGACCGGCAGTGTCGTCGCGGTCGACGGCGGCATGACCTCGCAGTAACCGCCGCACACCGTCCGCGCCGTACACCCTCCCAACCGGCCCAGCAGACAAGGGGATCACCCGTGGCTTCGGACAACACCCTGGACAAAACCGGATCGCCCGATCCGGTCGACACCGCAGCACCCAAGATGACCGATGACGAGGCCCGGCTCCACGAGCTCGGCTACGCGCAGGAACTCGAGCGCAGCATGTCGCCGTTCTCGAACTTCGCCGTCTCGTTCACGATCATCTGCATCCTCTCCGGCTGTATGACGCTCTACGGCTTCGGCATGAACACCGGCGGTCCGGCCGTCATGGTGTGGGGCTGGCCGATCGTGGGTCTCCTCACCCTCACCGTCGGCCTGGGTATGGCCGAGGTGTGTTCCAGCTATCCGACCGCGGGCGGCCTCTACTACTGGGCGGCCAAGCTCGCCAAGAGCAACGGCCCGGCCTGGGCCTGGTTCACCGGCTGGTTCAACTTCCTCGGCCAGGTCGCGGTCACCGCGGGCATCGACTTCGGCCTGGCGCAGTTCCTCAACGCCTTCCTGGACCTCCAGTTCGGCTTCACCGCCACCCCCGGCCACACGGTGCTCCTCTTCGGCATCACCCTGCTGGTCCACGCGCTGCTCAACGTGCGCGGCGTCAAGCTCGTCGCCCTGCTCAACAACATCAGCGTGTGGTGGCAGGTCATCGGTGTGGCGGTCGTCGTCCTCGCGCTGGTGTTCCTCCCCGACCACCACCAGTCGGCGGGCTTCGTCTTCGGGCACTTCGTCAACAACACCGGCTGGGGATCCGGCCTGTACGTCTCGCTTCTCGGCCTGCTGCTCGCCCAGTACACCCTGACCGGCTTCGACGCCTCCGCCCACATGACCGAGGAGACCCACGACGCGGCTCGCTCCGGCCCGCGCGGCATCGTCAACTCGATACTCGTCTCGCTGGTCGCCGGCTGGATCCTGCTGATCGGCGTCACTTTCGCGATCCAGAGCTACGACGGTGCGCTCGGCAGCAGCACCGGAGTGCCCCCGGTCCAGATCTTCCTCGACGCTCTGGGCGACACCGGCGGCAAGCTGCTGCTCCTCATCGTCATCGGCGCCCAGTTCTTCTGCGGAATGTCCTCCGTGACCGCCAACTCCCGCATGATCTACGCCTTCTCGCGGGACGGCGCACTGCCGGGCTCGAAGATCTGGCACCGGATCAGCGACCGCACCCGCACCCCGTCCAACGCGGTGTGGCTCGCCTCCGGTGGCGCCTTCCTCCTCGGCCTTCCCTATCTGATCAACCCCACCGCGTACGCCGCCGTCACCTCGATCGCCGTCATCGGCCTCTTCATCGCGTACGTCATCCCGATCTACCTGCGGCTGCGCCAGGGCGACGACTTCGCCGCCGGGCCCTGGAACCTGGGCCGGTGGAGCAAGCCCATCGCGGTGATAGCCGTCGGCTGGGTCGCCTGCGTCACCATCCTGTTCATGCTGCCGCAGGCAAGCCCGGTCACGGCCAAGACCTTCAACTACGCGCCGGTCGCGGTCGCCGTGGTAGTGGGCTTCGCCGGCGCCTGGTGGCTGCTTTCAGCCCGCAAGTGGTTCAACGGCCCCAAGGTCCAGGGCAGCGCGGCCGAGCTGGCCTCCATCGAACGTGAGCTCATGGGCGGCTGACGCGAGCTCATGAAGGGCGGCCGAAGCCCGCACGCGACGCCGAGCGGCCCCGGACTCGACAGTCCGGGGCCGCTCGGCGTCGCGGGACATCCCTACGGGATACGGGATCAGGCCATCCAGAAGAAGACCGCGGTCATCCGCTTGTCCTCCATGGTGCTGCCGCAGTACTCGGTGGCGCTGTGCATCAGGTTGGCGTTGTAGAGCAGCAGCCGGTTGTACCGGTGCGGTACGCGGATGTCCTCGACGAAGGAGTCCGGCGGGACGAAGCGCGTACCCAGCGCCTCGACCAGGTTGTTGTGCGGCGCGGTCACCACGTTCCCGCCGAGCCGGCCGCCGGGCAGGTTCTGCCGGTAGAAGCTGGTTCCGCAGTCCTTGGGAACGTTCGGGTTGAGATAGAGCACCGCGGCGTAACGGCAGAGCGCGCGTGAGTCGGTGTGGGGACGCGGCTCTCCCTCGTCCTTGCCGACCACCTGGATGCAGTTGTGGTTGAGGGTGGCGCCGGACGGCGTCGCCTGTTGCCACAGCTTCTGGGCGCCGGTGGCCTTCTTCACCAGCCGCTCTACGCGCGTCAACTCCTCCGGTTCGAGCCCGGGCATCGTCCGCAGACCGGGCCAGCTCTCCGACGTGTACGGAAAGCCCTTGACCCAGTCGTCCTTGGCGACGCACCGGGCCCGGACGGCGTCCATGTCGGGCAGCACATTGTCGAAGACCCAGTAGTCGCGATCGCGGGTGGGTTTCCGATAGGGGAGGACCGGGAGCGCCGGTGTTCTCGGAGGTTGTGGGGGCATGCGGCAGACCATATAGACGCGTGCGTCAGTGATCGCCAGAGACTTGGTCAATCTTCCGTCAACTCGGCGTGTTCGTAGGGCTGTCGGTCATCGAGGGCTTGTCGGACGCGCTCCGTGAGTCAGCTTGGTAATGGGATCCATTTTCATATAGCGTGGATCGTGCCAGCTCACCCACCCAGGAGAACCTCATGGCCGTCCCCAAGCGGAAGATGTCCCGCAGCAACACCCGGCACCGCCGCGCACAGTGGAAGGCCGCCACGACCCAGCTCGTGCCGGTCACCGTCGACGGCTCCTCGTACCTCGTCCCGCAGCGACTGACCAAGGCCTACGAGCGCGGGCTGCTGCGCCCGGAGGGCTGACGTGCGCGCCGCCTTCGTCGGCAAGGGCGGCAGCGGAAAGACCACGCTGTCGGCTCTCTTCTCCCGCCATCTGGCGCACTCCGGAGCTCCCCTCGTCGCCATCGACGGCGACATCAACCAGCATCTGGCCCAAGCCTTGGGTCTGGGCGACGACGAAACCCTCACCGCGCCGCCCCTCAGCGCACGCCTCAGCGAGATCAAGGACCATCTGCGCGGCGACAACCCACGCATCACCTCGCGCGAGGCCATGATCAAGACCACCCCGCCCGGACGGGGGTCACGCCTGTTGCGGCTGCTCGGCGACGACGCGGTGCACACCCACCACATCCAGGAGGTGGGCGGCGTACCGCTGATGGTCACGGGCGAGTTCGACGAGAGTGATCTCGGGGTGGCCTGCTACCACTCCAAGCTCGGAGCCGTGGAGCTCTACCTCAACCATCTCGTCGACGGTCCCGGCGAGTACGTCGTCGTCGACATGACCGCCGGCGCGGACGCCTTCGCCTCCGGGCTGTTCACGCGCTTCGACATGACCTTCCTGGTCGCCGAACCCACCCGCAAGGGTGTCTCGGTCTACCGCCAATACCGCGACCATGCCGAGGAGTTCGGCATCCCGATCGCGGTCGTCGGCAACAAGGTCACCGGTGAGGACGACCTTCTCTTCCTCAAAGAGCACGTCGGGGACGACCTCCTGACGTACTTTCAGCACTCCTCCTGGGTACGGGCCCAGGAGCAGGGACGGCCGCGGGGCGACCTGGAACCGCACAACCGCCACGCCCTGCGCCAACTGCGGACCGCGCTCGACTCCCGCACCAAGGACTGGACGGCCTTCCAGGAACACGCCGTCGCCTTCCATCTCCGCAACGCCGCGGCCTGGGCCGACCGGGCCATCGGCAGCGACCTCTCCGCACAGATCGACCCCGGCTTCCGGCACGGTCCGGACGCCCTCGGGCCGACCGCCGTCTGAGCACCGACCACGCGCCACCGAACCATCTAGCGACAGGACTGCCTTCTTCATGTCACTCGACGTCTCCCCGAAGCTGCTCGCCGAAGCCGAACACGGTCAGGTCCGCGAAGAGGACTTCGTGGAAACCGTTCGTACGTCACTGCCGTACGCGTACGACCTCATCGCCGGCCTGGTCGGTGAACTCCGGGACGGAGCGAAGGAGTTCGCCGACAACCACACCCCGCCGCCCTCCGAGAAGGAGCGGGGGCAGCTGTTGCGGGCGCTGGCCAGTGACGCGATCCGCGGCAGCCTGGAACGGCATTTCGGGGTGACCTTGGCCTTCATGAACTGCCACCGGGTCGCGGTCTTCCGTCCCGAGGCCCAAGGCGGAGACACCCACGCCCGGTTCACCTCCCTGCGTTCGCAGATCCTCAACCAGTCACCCGAGTTCCGCGACTGCTGACTCCCGTGAGCCACCGGTTCGTCGCCGGAGACGTCAGTCTTCGACGGATACGTCAGATCGGTGGCTCCGTGAGGGACTGCTCGGCCCAGATGATCTTCCCCGCCGGGGTGTAGCGGGTGCCCCACCGCTGGGTGAACTGGGAGATCAGGAACAGACCCCGGCCGCCCTCGTCGGTCGTCTTCGGATGGCGCAGATGCGGGGCGGTGGTGCCGCCGTCGGACACCTCGCAGATCAGGGCGTGTTCGGTGATCAGGCGCAACCGGATCGGGCCGGAGGCGTGCCGGATGGCGTTGGTGACGAGTTCGCTCACGACCAGTTCGGTGGTGAACGCCAGCTCGTCCAGGCCCCAGGCGGAGAGCTGCGCGGTCGTCGCCTTCCGGGCATCGGCGACCACGGCCGGGTCGAGCGGCAGGTCCCAGGTCGCGACCTGTTCGGTCCCCAGACGCCGGGTGCGGGCCATCAACAGCGCCACGTCGTCGTACGGACGTGTCGGCACGAGATCGTCCACGATGGTGCGGCACAGTCCCTCGAGCGGCTGCGGGTGCCCGGCCAGCGCGCGGCGCAGCCGCTCCCGGCCCGCCTCCGGATCCCGTCCGGTACGAGGAGTGGCGATCAGACCGTCGGTGTGCAGGGCGAGCACGCTGCCCTCCGCCAGGGTCAACTCGAGCGATTCGAAGGGCAGTCCGCCGACGCCGAGTGCGGGGCCGTGGGGGAGGTCGGCGAACGTCACGGTGCCGTCGGGGGTGACGATCGCGGGTGCGGGATGGCCCGCGCCCGCCATGGAGCACTCTCCGCTCACCGGGTCGTACACCACGTACAGACAACTCGCGCCCACCGCCTGCATGCCGCTCGTCAGGGTGTCCGCACCCTTGCCCTCCTCCCGGGCGGCGCGGCTGACCAGATCGTCGAGGTGGGCGAGCACCTCCTCGGGGGGCAGGTCCAGGTCGGCGAGGGTCTGCACGGCGGCCCGCAGCCGTCCCATCGCGGCGGCGCCGTCGATGCCGTGCCCGGCGACCTCGCCGACCACCAGGGCCACCCGGGTGCCGGACAGGGGGATGACGTCGAACCAGTCACCCGCGAGTCCTGTCAGTTCGTCGGCGGGCCGGTAGCAGGCGGAGACCTCCACCGCGTCCTGCTCGGGGAAGCGGTGGGGGAGCAGATTGCGCTGCAGGACAAGGGCGGCGTCGCGCTCGCGGGTGTACCGGCGGGCGTTGTCCACGCACAGGGCCGCCCGGCCGACGAGCTCCTCGGCGAGGCTCAGATCGTCCTCGTCGAACGGGTCCTGGCGGCCGCGCCGGAAGAACGAGGTGATGCCCAGGGTGATCCCACGGGCGCGCAGCGGCACGATCATGACACTGTGCAGCCCCAGGTCGAGGAAGGAGGCGGCCCGCCCGTCGAGGGCGCCCGTGGCCCACTCCCTGGCCAGCGGGTCCAGCCGCTCCTCGCGCCAGGACTCGCCGTCGGCCAGACACCGGATCGGGGGAGACCCGGCGGGGTAGCGCGCCACGTCGCCGACCTTCACGACGCTCTCGGGAACCCCGCCGCCCCGCACCGACTGATGCCCGGCGCGCCGCAGCGGCACCGCGTCCGTGTCGTCCTGTGGACCGGGCGCGGGTTCGACTCCCCGGAGGACGGAATCCAGCAGGTCCACGGCGACCAGGTCGGCCAGCCCCGGCACCGCCACGTCGGCCAGTTCCTGCGCGGTCTGCAGAACGTCCAGGCTGCGGCCGATGTGATCACCGGCCCGGTCGAGGAGAGCGAGCCGCCGCCGGGCGCGGTAACGCTCCGTGACGTCGACGACGGTGTAGTAGACGCCGATCGGGTTGCCGTGGTCGTCCTCCAGCCGGATGAACGACAGCGAATGGGCCGTCTCGCGGTGCGGCGCGGACCGTACCCGGCCCACATGCTCGTAGGCGACCACCGGATCACCGGTCTCCAGAGCCCGGCGCATCTGCGCCTCGAGCCGCTCGGCGTCCAGGCCGGGCTGCACATCGGCGAGCCTGCGGCCCAGCCGCTGCTGCGGCGGACCCCCGCCGAACTGCTCCAGCGCCGCGTTCGACCACACATACCGCAGGTCCGTGTCCACGATCGCGATGCCCACCGGAGAGCGCGTGGCCATCCGCTCCAGCACTGACCGGCTCATGTCCCAGCCGGGACCGCCCTCCAGATCCGCGAGCAGCACCACCCAGTGCGCGGGGCCGTCGCTGTGCTGGACCGGAACGACCCGCACCATCAGCAGGACCGTGTGCCCGTCCCGGTGCCGCACGGACATCAGCCCGGTCCAGCTGCTGCCTTCGCCGCACCCCTCGGTCAGCTCCGGGATCCGCGCCGCGTCCTCGGGGAGCAGCAGATCGGCAGCGCGCCGTCCCAGCACCTCGGCGGCTGGGTACCCCAGCAGCCGCTCGGCGTCCGCGGTCCAGCTGGTGATCGCCATCCGGGCGTCGAGCAGCAGTGGCGCGGCGTCCGCCATGTCGAAGCGCCGACGGGCCAGCACATCTCGTTCCTCGCTCGCACCCACTGCGACCCTCTCCGCTCCCCGAAGGTGGTCTTACCCCGTGGTGCCCATTCTTCACGTTGTATGACCAGTGCGCGGGCTGTTCCGGCCTGTCTGATCGTATCGATCGAAATGATCGATACGATTGGGGGCGTACAGTGAGCAGACGGGATCACGCTCCGCGATCGCCCGTAGTTCGTCCGTCCGGCCTTGCCTCAGGGGGAGCCCATGCGACTGCACGTCGACCAGCGCCATGAGCGGGTGCTCGAACTCGTCCGGGAACGCGGCAGCCTCCGGGTCGCCGACCTCGCGGCCGAACTCGGCGTCTCCGCCGTGACCTTGAGGCGTGACGTGGAGGCGCTCGCCACACAGGGCCGGGTGAGGCGGCTGCACGGCGCGGTGGTGTGGCCGGGCGGCGCGGCCGCCGAGGTCACCCAGCCCCGGCAGGAGTCCGCCGAGGGTGTGGTGATCGGAATGATCGTCCCGACCACCACCAATATCTTCGCCGACATCGTCCGCGGGGCCCGCGAGGCCATCGGGGCCCAGGGCGGCCGCCTGGTTCTCGGGATGACCGGATATGTCGACTCCGAGGACGCCGTACAGGCGGAACACCTGATCGCGGGCGGTGCGGAGGGGCTGCTCGTGGCGCCCAGCTGGTTCGGCGGCGTGCCCCTGGGCGGCCAGGAGAAGTGGCTCCTCGAATGCGCGGTGCCGACCGTCCTGGTCGAGCGTTCCGCGCCGGCCGGGAACCCCGCGGCGGGCCTCGACCGGGTGCGCACGGACCGGGCGCACGGCGCCGCCGTGGCCGTCGGTCACTTCGCGTCCCTCGGACACCACAGGATCACCGCGGTGCTTCAGGAGGGCCCGCATGCCACGCAGATCTCGGCGGGCTATCTGGCGGCCGTGCAGTCCTTGGGGCTGGACGTCGACTCCGGTGCGCCGTCGGTCCGCGAGCACGGGGACTACGAGGCCAGCATCGACTACCTCGTCGAGGCCGTGGAGAAGCGCGGCGTGACGGCGGCGCTCGTACACAGCGACGAGGACGCGATCGTGCTGGTGCCCAAGCTCCAGGCGCGCGGCATCAGGGTGCCCGAGGACCTCGCGCTGATCGCGTACGACGACGAGGTGGCGGGCCTCTCGGATGTCCCCCTCACGGCGATCGCCCCGCCCAAGCGCTCGGTGGGGGAACTGGCCGCGAAGCTGCTGCTCCAGCGGCTTGCGGAGCGCACGAGTGGGCGGCACCCGGCGCCCCGTCAACACCTCGAACTTCTTCCCGAGCTGAGAATCCGTTCCTCCTGCGGGGGCGAAGCGCTCGACTCATGAGCAGTGCGCGATCGTTTTGATTGTCTCGGTCGAACGCTCTTGACTCTGATCGTGTGCGCACAAAAGATGTCCTGCGTCCACCTCTTCCCGCACGAGGTCTCGTAGGAGCCGTGCCATGTCGCGCACTTCTCAGGGAATGCCCTTGCCTTCCTCTGCCGTCCCCCGCGTTCTGGTCGTCGGCATCGACGGCGTCCGCCTCGATACGCTGCGCCGCCTTCCGACCCCGCACCTGGACACCCTCGCGGCCGACGGCTTCCTCGCGCCGATCGAGGTCGACGACCGCACGCCCACGATGTCGGGCCCCTGCTGGGCGACGATCGTCACCGGAGTGGGCGTCGAGAAGCACGGCGTGTGGAGCAACGACTTCACCGGCCACCGCCTCGACGTCTTCCCCGACTTCGCCACCCGGCTCGCCGCGCAGAGCGGCCGGCGCACCTTCGTCGCGGCGGGCTGGCAGCCGCTCATGCAGGTTCGCGACGGTGGCCCGCTCTTCCGCGCTCCGTCCAGGAGCACCTACATCTCCCCGGTCGCGGACACCCCCGAAGCATGGGAGACCTGCGACGAGCGGATCACCGAGGAGGCGGTGCGCGTCCTCGGTGGCGACGACATGGACGCGTCGTTCGTCTACCTCGGTTCTCCCGACGAGACCGCGCACTTCCTCGGCTGCGGGGACGCGTACGAGGCGGCGGTGCTGCGCGCCGACGAACGCGTGGGGCGCCTGCTGAACGCCGTGCGCTCGCGGCCCGCGTACGACAGTGAGCGGTGGACGGTCCTTGTCGTCACCGACCACGGCCATGTCGACGCGGGCGGCCACGGCGGCCGCTCCGAGGAGGAACGCACCGCCTGGCTGATCGCCACCGGCCCCGGCCTTTGCTCGGCACCCGAGCGGATACGCCATGTCGACGTCGCCGCCCAGGTGTTCGCGTCCCTGGGCGTCGACGCCGACCGGCACTGGACGCTCGACGGCCGGCCGTTGCAGCGGTACCGCCGAGCCTCACACGAGTTCGGCTCGGCCGATTCCCTTCGGTTCAGCCGAGCTTGACGGTGATCTTCTGGGTGACGCCCGCGGTGGTGCTGAGGTCGCCGAAGGTGAGCGTCAGGGAGGAGCCGGTGGTCGCCGAGGTGACCGTGGACGGCTTCGAAGTCACCGAGGAGACCGCCTTGTTCCAGGTGAGGGTGAGGCTGGTCTGCATGCGCATCGGGTCGCTGACGCAGATCACCGCGGTGCCGTCGCTCTTCTCGTTGATCATCACGCAGCACGGATTGCTCGCCGTGAGAGCGCCGACCGTGCCGCCGAACCAGAAGTTGACACCGGTGAAGCCGAGCGAAGGAACGCTCACACCCTGCTGGCTGTCCGTGTTGGCGAGGATCGTCAGCCAGCTCGTCGCGGCGGCGCGGGTCTGGGTCTGCGCGGCGGTGGCACCCGGCATGACCAGATAGGCGTACGTGGCGGCCGTCGGGTCGGTGCCGTGGTCGACGTACATCGTCAGGTACTTGCGGTTCAGGACGGTCGTCGCGCCGCCCTTGTTGATGGCGCTCCATGTGCCGTCGCGGGCGTCGCGCAGCGCCTTGACGGTGGCCCCGCCGGGGAAGACATAGCCGCCGTGGCCGCCGATGTGCGCCCAGGTCGCGCCGGTGAGCGTCTCCGACCAGGGGTATGTGGTGGACTTGACGGTGCCGTCCACCGTGAAGGCGCTGCTTCCGGTGGGCCCGAGGTTGCGGTTCTCGACCGTCGACTCCACGGCCGTGCCGTCCGTGCACTTGATCCCCGCGCCCAGACACGCGATCGAGTCGTCCAGACAGAACCACGACTTCTTCGCCAGCAGTGTGCTCTGCAGGCCCTTGAGGTACTGGCCGATCGCGGCCCGCTGCCCGTCGCTGGTGCCACCGACCCAGTTGACGTCCGGCAGGGAGGCGCCCCAGTCACCGCCCGCCGCGTCCGCGAGGACCTTGCGGGAGGCCGTGATGCCGGGCAGACGATACGGGTCGACGGTGGGCCAGAACGCGTCACTGTACTGGCCGTTGCAGAAGGTGTCGCCCCACCAGTAGAGCATTCCGGAACCGGTGTGCCAGCCGTGCAGATTCTCGCCGTTGCCCGTCTCGTAGTACGTGATCCGCCGGTCCGCCATGCTGATCGACGCGGCCCAGCCGGGGCGGCGGTGGGTGGCCCGGGACATGTTGGTGAACAGCCGGTGCCCGGTCGGCTCGGCGATCGCGGAGACCGTGGTGTCGTCCTGAACTCCCTTGAGTCGGGCCAGACTTGTGAGGCCCAGTGAGGGGTCACTCATGGGCGGGCTGTAGTAGTCGCGCTGCATCCAGCCCTTCACCAGACCGCGCCAGCGGTCGTTCTCCGTGCTGCTCGCCCCCTGCCCGAGCAGCACGATCGACGCGAGGATCGGATGACCGCGCCGATGGTCGTCCTGCTGGATCTGCTTGGCGTCGGACGCGGACAGGCCGCGACTGATCGCCCGCCCGGACACGCCGTCCATGACGAGACCGTTGTAGAGGAACGGCGCCCAGGCGTTCTCCACCGCGTCGAACACGATCTGCCGGCCCGAGTCGGTGACGTCCCACGTGGATCCGGCGAGCAGTGCGAAGAGCATCCCGAGCCCGCCCAGCAGCACCGAACCGTACGAGCCGGTGTAGGGGACGGTGGTGTGCTGGACGAACGAGCCGTCGGTGTACAGCCCGTCCCCGCTGCTGACGTACGGGAAGACGGGGGAGAGCGCGTCCCGGGCCAGCGCGATCTTCGCGGAGCTCGCGCCGACGACCCCGCGCAGGGCCAGTACCCGGCACAGGTCCACCCGGTTGGCGCCCGTGCTCGTGCCGCTGTAGCTGGAGACCGCGGAGTCCGGCACGAAGTGGTCGACCGCGTTGACGTAGTTGGCGAGCTGCGCGGCCGACAGCTGGTCGTACATGAGCACGCACACGTCGAGCAGCGCCTGCGGTGCGCCGATCTGCCAGCTGTACCAGTTGCCGTAGCGGGTCTGGTTCTCGTTGTAGACCTCGGAGTAGAGGTGATCGAGGCCGGTCAGGATGTCGTCCCGCAGGCCGCTGTCGCCGGTGAGTCCAGTGCCTGCCTGGGAGTAGGCCTGGGCGAGCGTGCTCAGCCGGTTGTAGCTGGAGTTGAGGTTGCCGGAGTAGCCGTACGACTCCTGGTCGGTGTCGGGCTCCGGATCGGCGTACACCAGATCCGGCCAGAGCGAGCCGGTCGTCGGTGCCATCGTCGACTGCAACTGGCTTGCGGTGGTGCCCAGTTCGGTGAGCCGGGTGGTGAAGGGCTCGGCGGTGGGACTGAATCCCTCGCCCAGGATCAGCGTGCGCCACTTCGCCCGCAGGGTCGCGAACTCGTCCGCGGCGGCAGAGATCTCGGTGGAGGTGAGGGGAGTGGCATCGGCGGCGGTGTGCACCCCGAGCGCGAGCGCGGTACCGGTGCCTGTGGCAAGGAAGCCACGGCGTGACCAACGAGTCGTCATGACGGCGGTTTCTAGCACGCCGACGTTCAAACGCTCAACTACTCTTACCGAATTGAGCATATCGATCGTTTGGTGGGATCGGGCGCTCCGCTGAACCTCTTGGCCCGTGAACCTCCTGGCCCGAACCCTCGTATCTCTCCCTGGGGATGGCCGGAGACCGCGCGCACGGAAGGAGAAGACTGTGCCGATACCGACCGAGCCCGGGCAACCGGTGGTGCGGCGCCCGGCGCTCGAACCGACCTACGTCCAGCGCCGCCGCCGCTCGGAGGCGCTCGCGGAACTGGTCAGACAGGTGCGCGAGGACGAGGGGGAAGCCGATCCGGACGAGGGGTACGAGTCGATCGCGGTCCCCTCGACCGCGACGAGGCTTCTGCCGCCCCCGGAGGAGTACGAGACCCAGGAGCTGCCGCCGGTCCTGGCGGGGGAGAACTACGCCGGGGGCCCAGCGGGGCAGTTCCCCGAGCCCGGGAGGCGGTACGGCGGCGGTCACGGATCCGGGCGCGGCTTCGGCCTGCGGCGCGCCGCGATCACCGTCGCCGTCACCGCGGCGGCCCTGGTCGGCTTCGCCCTCGCGCTCCTGCTGCCGGGCGGCGCCCAGGACGACGCACCCGGGGCCGGGGGTCGGCCATCGACCACGCCCGCGGCCCGAGCCCCGTCCGGGGCGGCCGACCCGGACGGCACAGGCACCCTCCGGGAAGGCGACAGCGGCCCCGAGGTGACGGAACTCCAGCAACGGCTGCTCCGCATGCCGAACGTCTACGACAACGGCAACACCAGCGGCGCCTACGACGCCACCCTCACCGCCGCCGTCGCCCGCTTCCAGCTCTGGTACGGCGTCAGGGGCGACGAGACGGGCGTCTACGGCAACGACACCCGGGCCGACCTCGAATCCCGTACGGGGCAGTAGCGCGACCTCGGTGCGACATGGCCTTGATGGAGGACGTTCTCGTCGTCAGGCGCTCCGGCCCGCGGCGAAGTCCACCTCCGAGGCGGGCAGCACACGGATGCTCCGCCCGGGGTAACCGATATGCCGGAAGAGCTCGTTGTGATGCGCGATCGACCGCTCGGGGGAGGCAAGCTCGCCCGTGTCGGGCCGGGCGGACGTGGTGTGTCCGTCGGCGACGAGTACCAGGTCGTACCGGTGGCTCAGGGCCTGTCGTGCCGTGGTGTCGACGCACATCTCGGTGGCGAACCCGGTGACGACGACCTCGGTGACTCCCAGGGTCTTGAGGGTCTTGTCGAGGTCGGTGTCGAGGAAACCGTCCACCGTGGTCTTGTGGATGACCGTCTCGTCATCGGCGGGGGCGAGAGCGGGCGCGATCCGCCAGCCCTCGGTGCCGGCCTCCAGACCGTCACCCCGGTGCTGGATCGTCACGATCGGCACACCGGCCGCCTTGGCGCGTTCGCGCAGCCCGGCGATCACGGTGACGGTCTCGGTGGCCCGGTGCGCGATGGCCATCAGCGTGTTCTGCATGTCGATGACGAGGAGGGCGGAGGTGTGAGGCATGGCGCCACGGTAGCGGCGCTCGGCTCGGGGGCGAGGTGCTCGGGAGGGGAACGGCCGGATGTCGTGGGCGTGATGGTCAGCCGGTGTGCGGTGCCCGGGTGAACTCCCGGATCAGCCGGGCGAGTTCCGCCGGCTGGTCCAGTGGAACGAGGGTGTAGCTGTCCGCGACCTCGGCCAGCCGGCCCTGCGGCAGGAGTGCGGCGAGGCGTCGGCCGTGCTCGGGCGGCATCACCCGGTCTTCGGCGGCCCAGACCACCAGGGCGGGACGCTTGAAGCCGGGCAGGCGTGCGGCCGTGGACAGCAGGAGGCCCGTGTCGGCCGCCGCGGCCCGCAGGACGCGTACGGCGTCGCGGCGGATGTCGGGCTGCCGCAGGACCGGCCCGATCCAACGCGCTGTCGCCGCGTCCCCTCGGCGGGTCAGCCACCCGAAGGCGATCGGGAGCCGTCGGAGCATCCGGAGCCGCATCTGCTGCATGAACAGCCCGAACAGCCGGGGCGGGAGCCTGCCGGAGAGCACGAGCGTTTTGCCCGTCAGCCCGGGCGGGAAGTTGTCGAACGCGTCGCACGAGACGAGAACGGCCCGGCCCACGCGATCCGGGCCGTCGCACATCAGCAGCTGGACGAGCGCCCCGCCGGTGTCATTGCCGACGAGGACGACATCCCGCAGGCCGAGACGGTCGAGGAACTCGGCGACCAGACGGGCCACCCCGGGCAATGAGAGATCGGCGTCCGCGCGCATCGCCCGGCGATGGGCGCCGAGGGGGAGCGTCGGGACGACGCAGCGATGGTCGGCGGCGAGGTCCGCGACAGGTCCGTCCCACAGCGAGGCGTCCATCATCAGACCGTGCAGCAGCACCAGCACGGGACCGTCACCGCCGGTGTCCTCGTACTCGATCGTCCCGGCGGACAGCTCGATCGTGGCGCGGACCTTCTCCTGCATACGTGCCTCCTGTGAGTGTCTCCAACCAAGAGGACGCCAAGCGGCCGAAGTGTGACATCACTTCAGGACGGCGAGGCCTCATCGAGCCCGAAGTCCTTGGGGAGCGGCCCGGGTCGGAACAGCCGGGCAGGGACGGTGTCGGCGAGGAGCTGGTAGCCGGCCGGGTTGAGATGCAGATGATCACCGTCGTCGATCGTCGCCAGGAGCCGTACGGGTTGCAGCGGGTCCCGGGCCGCCTTGTCGAAGTCGACCACGGCATCGAACCGGCCGCTGGTGCGAATCCACTGGTTGACGGCCTGCCGGGACGCCTCGCGGTACCCGTCCGCGTCGTCGTAGAGCGCGTTGCCTCCAAAGGGAGTCAGCGTCGCCCCGTACACCCGGATGCCCTGCGCGTGCGCCCTGACGACGATCTGGTCGTAGGCCGCGATCAGGTCGTCCGTGACCTGCTTCTGGGCGGCTTGCGTGGGCTCGGCGGTCCCGATGTCGTTGACGCCCTCGAAGACGAGCAGCCAGTCGACTCCGCTCTGCGCCAGCACGTCACGGTCGAGGCGCGCGATCGCGCTCGGTCCCAGACCGTCGTTGAGCACCCGGTTGCCGCCCGCCGCCTGATTGAGGATCGCGGTGCCGGCCGTGCCTGCCTGGGACCGCAGGCGTTTGAGCAGCTGGTCCGGCCAGCGGTTGTTCCCGTTGGTCGTGGAGCCGCGGCCGTCCGTCAGCGAGTCGCCCAGCATGACGGCCGCCGCGGTGCCGGCCCTGGACCACGTCTCGACGCCGCTGAGGAAGTACCAGTGGTTGACCGGCGTGGCGCCGGCCAAGTCGTCGTCCGTGACGTGGTTTCCGGCCCGCAGGTAGGAGGTGGTTCGGGAACCGGGATGGGACGTGATGTCGTTGGACGCCTGCCCTTGGGCCAAGTACGTCGTCACGGTGAGATTGGAGCCCGGCTCCAGGTCGAAGTCCAGTGGATCGGAAACCATCTGCGCTCCGACCGGCACCACCGCCGAGGACCGGCCGTGGAACGTCACCGACCTGGAGGTCCCCGGCCGGATCGCACTGACGCCGGCCCGACCGTCGACCGGCAAGGCCACCGAGACGGCGGTGATCGGCAGCACCGCACCCCCGAACGCGTTCGAGAAGCGCAGCCTCATGTGCCGTCCCCCGACCGACACCTGGACGGTCTGCCGCACCGTGGCATCGGCCAGTACGCGCTTGTCCTGTGTGAACGGCGCGGGTGGCATGTTGCCGGGCTCCGTGAGCTGCGGCATGGACACCCAGGTGTTCACCCAATGCGCGTTCTCGCGTGGGGAGTCAGCCGCCTCGGCCGAGTGAGGAGCGGAGGTCGAGTGAGGAGTGAGGCCGGAGTGAGAAGTGACGGCGGCGGAGGCCGCGAGAATCCCCGCGACCACGAGGCTCACGAGCGGCGATCTTCGATTCATGGATGGTGCGCCCTCCCTGTTTCCCGGGATTCCGGCGATGGCACTGAACCGGTTCAGTGGCGCACCGTAAGGCATCTCCGCGGGGTCGGACGAGCGGAGGGACGAGATCGGCCGAATGTGAGCCCCCGCCTCGGATCAGTGCCCGTCACGGCTGCGTCCTCTGCTTTGACCGGATCGGTCCGCTGCCGGACCCGATGCGGCCTGTCGCCGCCCCGTCCGCGCGGCTCAGGCTTGGGGCATGACCCGAGCACTGATCGTCATCGATGTCCAGGAGTCCTTCCGCGCCCGTCCCCTGTGGGAGACCACCTCCGACCTGAAGATCGCCGACCAGGTGAACCGCCTGGTCCGGCTTGCCCGCGAGGCCGGGGAGCTGGTGGTGTGGGTGCTGCACTCCGAGCCCGGCAGCGGCGATGTCTTCGACCCGGCCCTCGGCCATGTCCGGCTGATGGAGGAGCTGGAGCGGGCGGACGGGGAGCCGTTGATCCACAAGACCTCGCACAACGCCTTCACCACCACCAACCTGCAGCAACTTCTCACCGAACGCGGCATCCGCGAGCTCACCGTCTGCGGCATCCGCACCGAGCAGTGCGTGGAGACCACCACCCGCGTCGCCAGTGACCTCGGCTACCAGGTCACCTTCGTCGTCGACGCGACCGCGACCAATCCCATCCCGCACCGCGACGCTCCCGCCGACCAGAGCGTCGCCGAACTGCTGGCCGACCCCCGCACACTGCCTGCCGACGAGGTCATCAGGCGCACCGAGTACGCCCTCGCAGGACGCTTCGCCACCATCGCGACGGTCGACGAGCTGGAGGCCGCGGCATCACCTCGGGCATGATGACCGGATCGTGAGCCACATCGTCTTCTTCCTGGTGCCCGGGGTCCACTTGCTGGACCTGGCCGGTCCCGCGCAGGTCTTCTCCACAGCCGCCGACTTCGGGCACCCCTACACGCTCTCCTACGTCGCCGAGCAGCCCCAGGTCTCCACCGCCCAGGGGCTGCCGCTGGTGGCCGGGCTCGACTGGCCGGAGCTCGGGCCGGAGGATCTGATCGTGGTGCCCGGCTGGCGTTCCGTCGCGCTGGCCGACAGTCCCGCCGTCGGCGCCGCCGCCCTCCAGGTCTTCCGGGACCACCATGCCAGGGGCGGGACGGTCGCCAGCGTCTGCGCCGGAGCCGAGGCGCTCGGCCAGGCCGGTCTGCTCGACGGCCGCCACTGCACCACCCATCACGACGTGCAGGACGAGCTGGCCCTGCGCCACCCCAGGGCGCTGGTCGTCCGCGACGTCCTGTTCACCGCCGACGACCGGGTGATCACCTCGGCCGGCATCGCCAGCGGCATCGATCTGGCCCTGCACCTGGTCGCGACCCGGCACGGCCCGGCCGTCGCCGCCCAGGTCGCCCGCGACATGGTCGTCTACGCCCGCCGCAACGGCCATGAACCGCAGTCCAGCGCGATGCTCCGGCACCGGTCCCACCTCGACGACACCGTGCACCGCGCCCAGGACCTCATCGACGCCCGCTTCGACCAACCGCTTCCCCTGCCCGCCCTCGCCTCGGCCGTCGGCGTGAGCGAACGCACCCTCACCCGCCTCTTCAGCCGCGCCACCGGGCTCACCCCACTGCGCTACCAGCAGACCCTCCGCTTGGAGCGCGCCCAGCACCTCATCAGCCACGGCGCGACGATCGACTCCGCCGCCCGCTCGGTCGGTTTCGAGGACCCGCGCATGCTGCGCCGCCTCCGCGCCCGCACGGCCTGACCCCGCCGGCCCTCAGTCCGCGTGGGCCGGGAGCCGCAGCCTCACTTCGTAGCCGCCGTCCGCCGTGGGCCCGGACTCGAAGGTGCCGTCGAGGAGTTCGGCACGCTCTCTGAGGCCGATCAGCCCGTGGTGCGAGCCGGGCAGGGGCAGTGACGGACGTGTGGGCGCCGTGTTCGTCACGCTCACGCCGAACCCGTCGCCGTCACCGTCACCGTCGTTTGCCTGCCACAGCCGTACGGTCGCGGTGGCGCCCGGCGCGTGCTTGCGCACGTTGGTGAGGGCTTCCTGCACGGTGCGGTAGACGGCGCGCTGGGCGGTCGTGCCGATGTCGGAGGGGAGCTCACCCGTCAGCTCCGCGTCGATGCCGCTCGTCGAGACGAGTTTGTGCAGGTCGGCGAGCGTGGGCTGCGGGGTGAGCTCGGTGGCGCTGCCGCCGGATGCGCGGAGCAGCGTGACCATGTGGCGCAGTTCGTCGAGCGTGTCGACGCTCAGCGAGCGGATGGTGCGGGCGCCTTCCTTGAAGTCCGGTTCCTTGGCGGCGACTTGCAGGGCTCCGGCCTGTACGGCGATAAGGCTGACCTGGTGCGAGACGACGTCATGCATCTCGCGGGCCGGCTGGGCGCGTTCCCGGGCCAGCACCGCCTGCGAGTGCAACAGCCGTTCGTGCTCGCGCGCTTCCTCGATCTCGATGAGCTGCCGGGACAAGTCTCGTCGTGCCTGGACGAGTTGGCCCAGCAGGACGGGGGCGGCGGCCGTTGCCAGCGTGTAGACGAAGTAGATCAGGGTCCAGGTGCGGTCGCGTGAACCGAAGTCGTCCAGGGGCCACGGAGCGGCGGAGGCGATGGCGAACAACACGGCGCACACGACGAGGAGCCGGCGGTCGCGCGACCGCTCGGACAAGGTGAACAGCGCGGCGAACGGGGCGAACACGATGTCCAGCGTCAGGCCGGCCGGAAGCGTGAGCAGGAACACGGTGAGCGGGAAGCGCTGCCGGAAGGCCAGCGCGGCGCAGGCGACCGCGGCGAGCGCCTGCGTGAAGGATGTCGAGTCCCACAGGTTGACCCAGACATCCACGGCCGCGACGGCGATGACCAGGGCGTCGACGACCGGAGCCGGGATCCGCGCCCACCACTCCTGGCGCACGGTCATCGCCCGGACTCCGACCGGCCGCGCTCGTCCAGCAGCCCGGCCCGCTGGGCGAGCGGCGCCGCCTGGACCCGGCTGCTCACCCGCAGCTTGGTGAGGATCGAGCTGACATGGTCCTTGACGGTGCCCGCGCTGAGGTGGACGCGCGTACCGATGTCGGCGTTCGACAGCCCCTCAGCGATCAGCACCAGCACCTCGCGCTCGCGCTCGGTGAGCCGTCCCACGCGGGCGGCCTCCACGTCGTCGACGGCCGCTGCCCCGGGGTGGCTCTGCCACACGGCACGCGACGCCTTCGGCGACATCACGACCCCGCCCGCGGCCAATGTCCGTACCAGCTGGGCGAGTTGCTCGGGCTCGGTGTCCTTGAGCAGGAAGCCCGCCGCGCCGGAGCGCAGCGCGGTCAGGATGTACTCGTCGGCGTCGAACGTCGTCAGCATTGCCACCACGGGGGTGCCCGGCAGCGCGCGCAGCTTCCGCAGCACGGTCAGCCCGTCGACGTCCGGCATCCGGATGTCCAGCAGCACGACGTCCGGGCGCTCCCGCAGCACCGCGTCTACCGCCTCCGCGCCCGCCGTGGTCGAGACGACCTCGATGTCGTCGGCCGCGTTCAGAATGAGCCGGAAGCCGGACCGCACCCTTCCAGTCGTCCGGGGGGAGGGCCTGGACGCCCGGTGGGGTAGTTCCGGCGGCGCGACGGATGGTGGTGTCCTCAATGACTCGATTGTCATGGGCTCAGGTAGATGATTCCTGCCCGCGCATGACAGACACCGACAGCCGAGGGACGTCCACGATGCACACTCCGCACCTCCTCCGCCGCGGCGGTCGCGCCCTGCGCCGCGAGGCCACGCGCCCCAACGTGCTGTTCGGCGGCGTGTACGGTGCCGTGCTGGCCAGCTCGATGGTCGCCGCGCTCACCCAGTACGGCCCCACGGCACGCGAGGTTCGGCTGTACGACGCTCAGTGGCTGCTGGTCACCGCGTTCGCCTCGGCGTCGGCCCACGGGTACGCGCACATCATCGCCCGGCGCGGCGAGGGGTCCCACCCCGGGCTGACCGGCGCGCTGCGGCTGCTGCTCGACGAATGGCCCCTGGTGATGGCCACCCTGCCCACGGTGGTGATGCTGCTCGGCGCGGGCTGGGGCTGGTGGCCGTCCGAGGACATCGAGTACGCGGCCTTCGCGTTCAACATCGTGTTCCTCTTCGGCTGGGGCCTGACCGCGGCACGCGCCGCGCGGCGGCCCTGGCGTACGGCCCTGGCGATCGGCTGCGTGGACGCGCTGCTCGGGGTGATCGTCGTCGTGGCCAACGCGTTCATCAAGTAGCCCCCGGGAGCCCGTGAGTTGGGTGGTGGCCCCCGTCCGGCGGGGTCCCTACCCGCCGGGCGGCGGATAGGGACCGGACGGCTGCCGGATACGAGTCGGCGGGCGTTCTCTCCAGCCTGAAGACATGACACAGAACGCAGTCGACGCAGCGCTCCCGACCCCGGCCCGGCCAGAGGCGCCGACCAGTGAGCGCACCCCGCTGGGACGGCTGATCGGCGTGGACCTCGCCCGGGGACTCGCGGTCTTCGGCATGTACGCGGCCCATCTCGGCCCCGATCCCTCCCAGGGCGGCACCACCGGCTTCTTCATGGAGCTCGCACACGGCCGTTCCTCCGCGCTGTTCGCCTTCCTGGCCGGCTTCTCGATCGTCCTGATCACCGGACGGCGTACCCCGAAGACGGGCCGGGCGGGCCGCCAGGCCGTCGCCAAGGTGGTCATCCGGGCCCTCATCCTGCTGGCCACGGGCACCGCGCTCACCCTGAGCGGAACCCCGGTCGAGGTGATCCTCGCCTTCTACGGCCTGTACTTCCTGCTCGTCCTGCCGCTGTACCGGCTCAGCGCCCGACCGCTGGCGATCATCGCCGCGAGCAGCGCGCTGATCCTGCCGCAAGTCCTGTACGTCATCCAGCACGCCCTGAACTCGGGCGGCGCCGACGGCGGTCCGGGCGCCGGACCCGGCGGCATCTGGGCCTGGCCCACGGGCGCCGACGGCATCGTCTCGCTGCTCTTCACCGGCAGTTATCCGGCACTGACCTGGATCTCCTTCGTCATCGCGGGTATGGCCGTGGCCCGCCTAGACCTGGCCGCCCAGGCCGTCCGCGTACGCCTCGCCATCACCGGTGTGTCCCTGGCCGTGCTCGGTTACGGCGGCTCCTGGCTGGCTCTGCGCCTCGTCCCCGGCGCCGCCTCGGCGATCGACGCCTCCGGCTGGGGCGAAGGCGGCGGCGCCCTGTCCGCCTGGTGGGCCGATACCGCGGGCTATCCGTCCGGCGACACCCCGGCCTGGCTGCTGGCGGCCTCCCCGCACAGTGAGACGACCCTGTCCATCGTGGCCAACACGGGTGTGGCCATCGCGGTCCTGACCGCCTGCCTCGCCGCCGTCGACGCCTTCCCGCGCCTGCGGCGGCTCGCCAAGCCGGTCATCGCCGTCGGCACCATGTCCCTGACCGCGTACGTCTTCCACGTCATCGGCATCCGCGTCCTCGGTATCGAGGAACTCCCCGGTTCGCCCCTGCACGTGCTGCTCGGCTTCATCGTGGCCGTGACCGTGTGCGCGGCGGTCTGGTCGCGCTTCTTCCGGCGGGGCCCGCTGGAGTGGCTGCTCGGCAGGGCCACCAGGATCGCGGAGTGTGTGCGCTGAGGCGCCGCGTGCCGATCACGAAGGCACATGCTCCAGATCGAGGAGCTGCCGCTTGCGCTCCAGCCCCGCGGCATAGCCGGTAAGGGCTCCGTTCGCACCGATCACCCGGTGGCAGGGGCGCACGACCAGCAGCGGGTTCGCGCCGATCGCCGTGCCCACGGCACGCACCGCGGCCCTGGATGCGCCGATCCGCGCGGCGATCTCGCCGTAGCTGAGCGTGGTCCCGTACGGGATGGTCTCCAGGGCCTTCCAGACTCGCTGCTGGAAGTCGCTGCCGCTCGTGACGTACTCGATGTCGAAGTCGGTGAGCGTGCCGTCGAAGTAGGCGCGCAGCTGGGCGGCGATCTCCGCGAACGCGTCCGCGTCCTCGACCCAGCCGTCCTGGACGACGGCCCCGCGCTTCTGGCCGGGCATGGACAGTGAGGCCAGCGCCGTGCCGCCCTTCGCGGTGACCGACACCTCGCCCACGAGCAGCAGTTCGCCCAAGGGGCTGTCGATGGTCGTGCAGACCGTCATCGGAAGTGTCCTTTCGAGAGTCCTCAAGCGCTGCCGGCATCGCTTCACCAGCAATCCTGCCGCTTCTCCGGCGCTCCGTCCGGCGGGATTCGGACACCGACCTGGCGCAGGTGAGGGCCGACGGCGTCCGCCGTCGGCCCTCACTCACGCCCCAGTGGCGATCAGCGCTTGATCAGTCGTACGGACAGCCCCTCGCCCGTGTACACGGGCACTGCCCGGTATCCGTCGGCCTGCACGGTGATACCACCGAACTGGCCCCGCAGCGCGGGCGCCCAGATCACCGGAACCGTGGTTCCCGAGGCCGGCGGACGGTCGGCGTCCAGCCGCAGCGAGAGCGCGCTGTCCCGGCCCAGCAGCACGCGTCGGTCCACCACCAGCGCGGGTATGCGGCCTTCCCGGAGCGTCACCTCAAGGGTCGCCCCGGACGCCTGCGCGTAGGCGCCGCGCACGCGGGCCGCCGTGCCCGGAGCCACCCGCAGCGTGCCGCCCTCCACCCGGACGTCACCGTGGCCGAGCGCGCCCGCGGAACCGGCCGTCAGTGTGCCCTCCTCCAGTACCGTGCCGCCCGTGTGACGGTTGGCTCCCGTCAGGGTCAGTGCACCGCTGCCGCGCTTGACCAGGCCACCGCAGCCGGAGATGTCGTTGCGCCAGGTGTCGGCCGCGTCGAAGCCCCCGGCGGCCGCGTCCATGGTGACGGTCACGTCGGAGTCGAAGGCGCCGTACCCGTCGGCGGCGGCGAACAGGTTGAGGCGGCCCCACTGCTCGAAGCCGTCGAGCAGCACGTACCCGGAGGGGAGCGCGGTCGTGCGGAGCACCTCGCGGCGCTGCGCGGCGTCGAGGTAGGGCAGCCGCGTCTCCAGTAGAACCTCGGCGCCCTTGGGCACGGTCAGGTCCTCGGAGCGGCCGTGCCGGGTCAGGACGTACGTCAGCCGGGGCGTGAGCGCGCGGGCGTTGGCGGCCCGGTCGGCGTACGGGTCGGCCTCGACGCCCGCCGAGTGCGCGTAGGCGTACAGGGTGTCCGCCGTCGTGCCGGTCTGCTGCTGGAAGTACGCGGCGGCCTGGGCGCGCGCCGCTGCCTTGAGGGCGGCGTTGGCCGGGTCGGCCAGCGTGGCGGCGGCCAGCGCGGTGGCCATGATGCGACCGCCGAGGACGTCGACGGTGGAGTGCATGCCCGCCATGATGCGGGTGTGGCCGAGCTCGAAGGCGCGGGTCACCAGCTCCTGGAAACGCTCCGGAACGGCGTACGCGTACGCCAGCGCCGCCAGATGGAAGGCGTTGGTGTGCCCGCTGGGGAAGCCGCCGTCGTCGACCGGGGCCGTGCTGCGCTGCCACAGCAACTGCGGGGCGACGACCACGGCGGAGTCGTACACGGGGTAGCCGAGCGCGTCGATCTCGCCCGTGTCGACGACCTCGCTGTCCTCGTTCATGCGCCACGGACGCGGGTATTGGTACGCGTACTTGGACGGGTTGCCCGAGGCGTAGTTGCCGCGCACGGTGTCGACCAGCTCGGCCACCTTGCCGAGCGCCGAGTCGTGCGAGCCCGCGCCGAGCGCGGAACCGGCAGGAGCGCCGGACGGCACGGCGTCGTTGATCTTCCCGGAGGGGGTGCCGTCGGGTGCGCGGGTGATCGACGTGACCGCCTGGGCGCCCGACTTGTAGAGGTCGGCCAGCGGCCCCAGGCCCGCGATGATCGCGTAACTCTGGTGCTGCCGGTCGTAGATGAACGCCTCCTTCGCCTGCGCGTCGGTGCGGGCGGCCGTGATCCGGGCGCAGTAGCGCATGTTGGCGCGCAGCACCTCGGGCATGAGCGGCGTGCCCGTGTTCCACGTGCCGCCCGTCTTCCACACCTCGGCCATGCCGCCGAGGATCCGGACCACCGCGTTGGTCTCGGGCGTCAGGTTGGTGAGGACGTTGGTCGTGTAGTCGTCGACGAACGCGGCGGGGCTCGTGGCGGCCTTCGCGTCCGCGGCGGCGAGCCAGGTGACGAGGGTCGGCGCGGCCAGCAGACCGGCCGAGGCGCCCAGCGAGGTTCTGAGGAACCCCCGCCGGTTGACGGTGAGTCGACCGGCCGACGAGGTGGAGTGGTGCCCGGCTGGTGACGGCATGGGTGTGCCTCTCTTGAGTTCTTCGGCCGTGCGGCCGGTAGGAGGTCGTTCGAGCAACCGGACGCCCAGGGGCCTGTGAGACCTGTCAGTCGCAGGTGCCCCGTGGCGAGGATGTGTCGTACGAGCGAAGATCTACGGCCGAGTCATGGCGGGCTGGGTATGGCTCGGCGACCGAGACATGTCATAGGAGTGAACGGGCCAGCGACACGGCCCCTTCGACCGGCGGCACCCGCAGGGGCCTCGGTCGCGCCCCCGGCACGGCCTCGGCCAGCCAGGCCGCGAAGGCGTCGTACAGGGCGGGTTGGGCGAGCACGGCAGTGCCGGCCACGACGACGTCGTCGACGGCGACCCCACGTTGGGCGAGTCGTACGACGAGCGCGGCGAGCGATCGTCCGCCCTCGGCTATGACCTGGCGGGCGAGGGCTGAGCCCGCTGCTGCGGCGGCGAACACGACCGGCGCGTGCCGGCCCCACTCGGCCGAGACGTCCGTGGCGCTCTCCAACGCCGCGCCGAGGGCGGGCACTTCGCTCACCCCGAACGCGGCGATGAGTCCCAGGGCCAGCTCGTCCGGGTCCTCGCCGCGATCGTGCGCGGCCCACGCGGCGCGCGCCGCCTCACGGACGAGACCGGCCGAGCCGCCCTCGTCGCCGAGCACCGCACCCCAGCCACCGACCTGAACGGGGCTGCCGTCGGAGAGCCGGCCGACCGCCACCGAGCCGGTACCGGCGACCAGACCGACGCCCTTGTCCAGGCCCGCGGCGGGGACCAGGAGTTCGGCGTCGCCGACGACGAGCGCGGGCACATCGAGAAGCTCCCGGAGCGCGAGGCGGATCCCGGCGCACTGGCGAGGTGTCTCGCAGGCGTGCCCGCCCACGGCGACGGCGGACGGACGGGTGCCGGCCGGCAGGGCCTCATGGACCAGCGCGGCCAGCCAGGCTGCGGCGGCCTCGGGGTCGTGCGGCCGCCAGCCGCTGCTCGTACGGACGTGATCGGTGACCGTGCCGTCCTCGGCCACCGCGCGGAGATGGGTCTTGGTGCCGCCCACGTCGATACCGACCACGATGGGGCACGAGGGGGGTACGTCCTGCACGGATCCTCTTTCGTCGTTGCAGTGAGCTACGACGGCGGGCGAACCGTGTCTGGACAGGGGAGCAGAAGAACTAGGGAAGCCCCGGGACGGGCCTCTGACGGAGCACGGCAGGCGAGTACCGTGAAGTTCGTTAGGAAACTAACTAACGAAGTATGGTGCGTCAAGAGGCATCGCGCACTCGACCACCGGGACGACCGTCCGGGCCGCCGTGGGGCGGGAATCGCGTGACGTCAGGGCAATCCATCGCCGCATCCCCGGAGCCGATCGACCTGGGAGCGCGGCCCTCGACCCGTGTGGGGGAACTGTGGAACATGGCGTGGCGGAAGCCACCCGCCTGACCGAGAGCGCGAGCACGGTCTTCGCCGTGCTGGCCCAGGCGGGCAGTGCGACCCGGCCGCAGCTCGCGAGCCTGGCGGGCCTGTCCAAGCCGACGGTGTCCTCCGCCGTCTCGGAACTGGAGAGCGCCCGGCTCGCCGCACATTCCGGCACCGCGTCCAGCGGCACGGGCCGCTCCGCCGCCGTCTACCGTCTCGGAGCGGCCGCCGGGGCCGTGCTCGCCGTCGACCTCGGCCCCGCGCTCACCCGGGTACGCGGCTGCGCCCTGGACGGCACCCTGCTCGCCCAGGCCACCGGCTCCCGCGCGGACGCCGCCGCCGTCGTACGCGAGGCCCTTGTCGCGCTGCCCGCCGACACCCCGCTGCGCACCATCGTCGTCGCCGTCGGCGACGTCACCGCGCAGGAGGAGGGCGCCCGTGTGCGCCCCGCGACCGCCAAGGCCGGCCCCGTCTTCGACGCCATGGCTGTCGCGCTGCCGCCGGGTGTTCCCGTCCACCTCGAGAACAACGTCAACTGCGCGGCGCTCGCGGAGCTGCACGAGGGTGCCGCCCGTGGCCGCCACACCTTCGGCTATCTGCGGATCGGCGTGGGCATCGGCCTCGGCATCGTCGTCGGGGGTCAGGTGCTGCGCGGGGCGAACGGTGCCGCCGGAGAGCTGGCCCGACTGCCCTACCCCTGGGACGAGGGCCGCGAGCCGCGCCAGGAGGCCCTGGAGGAGTACATCGGCGCACGCTCCCTGCTGCGCCGGGCCGCGGAGGCCTGGCAGAACGCCGACGGGCCGTGCCCCCGCACGGCTGAGCGCCTCTTCGCCCTCGCCGGAGAGGGCCGGGCCACGGCCCGCGCCGTCGTCGGCCGCCATGCCGCGGACATCGGCCGGCTCGCCGCCGCCGTGGTCGCCGTGCTGGACCCGGGACTGATCGTGCTGGGGGGCAGTACCGGCGCGGACCCGCAGCTCCTGCCGGGTGTGCGGGCCGAACTGGAGCGGCTGAGCTGGCCCACCGAGGTGGTCAGCAGCACGGTCGGGGATCTCGGCACCGTCGTGGGCGCCGCCCGGCTCGCGGTCGCCCGGGGAGTCCAAACCGTGACCGAGGCCGCGCAGACGAAGGATTGACGGCCTCCGACTCGGTCTGCCAATGTCCGGACAAGCGCTTTCTAAGTTGGCCGGGACGCCGACTTGGGGTGAGCGTCCCGCCCGTACGAGACGTACGGCAGCCACGCGAGGGCGTGCTCGCGTGACGACGGCCATGGTGGCCGGGGATCCCACCCGTCAGGATGGTGCGGCCGGGCGAGGCCGTGCCCCGGGAGGCGCATTCCGAGAAGGACGCACCCGTGCCCGCAGCGACTGGCCGGGAATTCCATCACGCACATCCAGGGAGGACCCGGTGGGTCACCAGATCTCGCGCAGAACCCTTTTCCGCACCGCGAGCGGACTCGCCGTTGCCGGTGCGCTCGGCGGCTCGCTGAGCGCCTGCGGCGGAGGCACCGGTGCCGGCAGCACCAGCTCCAAGCTGACCATGACGTGGTGGGGCAGCGACGACCGTCACAACGCCTACAAGAAGGCGCTCGCGACGTTCCAGAAGAGCAACTCGAAGATCAAGATCGAAGAGCGCTACTCCGGCTACGACGGCTACTTCGACCGGTTCAACACCAACGTGGCCGGCGGCAGCGCCCCCGACCTGCTCCAGATGGACACCGCGCTGGTGGCGCAGTACGCCCGCAAGGGTGTCCTCGCTCCCATCGACGAGTACGTCGGCAAGTCCCTGGACCTGACCGGCTTCTCCAAGACGCTCCTCGCGGCCGGCACGGTCGACGGCAAGCTGTACGGCGTGCCGTCCGGCATCGGCGTCAACATCCTCACGGTCAACGTCACCGGCCTGAAGAAGCTGGGCCTGGAGCTGCCGGACCGCGAGTGGACCTGGGCCGACCTGAAGAAGGTCGCGGTCGAGGTCAACAAGAAGAGCGGCGGCAAGCAGTTCGGCGTCGACGACGGCGGTGGCGGCACCCTCCAGGCGTTCGAGGTGTTCGCCCGGGAGAAGGGCCAGACCTTCTTCGCCACGGACGGCAAGAAGCTCGGCTTCACCGCGGACACCCTCCAGGAGTGGTGGGAGTTCTGGGCCGAGATGCGCAAGGACAAGGCGTCCCCGCCCGCCGCGATCACCTCGGCCGCGCACAACGACCTCACCAAGAACGGCGTGGTCATCGGCAAGACGCTGTTCACCTTCGACTCCGGTGTCTACGGCGCGGGCGGCGCGATCACCGACGCGGTCCTGGACTTCCTGCCCACCCCGAAGGGCGACTGGTCCGGCGCCCGTGAGGGCAACTTCGTCAACGGTGGTGTCCTGCTGAGCGCCACCAAGGCGAGCAAGCACATCGCCGACTCGGTGAAGATCATGAGCTTCTTCGCCCAGGACGCGACGGCGATCAAGGACATGCAGCTGCTGCGCGGCATCCCGCCGACCGAGAAGGCCCGCTCGCTCATCGCCGCCGGTCTGTCGGACACGGACAAGAAGTCCATGGACATCGCCGACTACATCTCCAAGCGGGTCGCCAAGGCGACCGACGCGCTGGCCGCCCCCCAGCCGCCGCCGAACGGCGCCGACCAGATCTGGGACCTGCTGTTCCAGTCCAACCTCGCCATCGCCTTCGGCAAGAAGTCCATCAAGGCGCAGCTGACCGCGTTCTTCGACCAGGCGGGATCGATTCTGTCGCAGTAGGCGTCGGCGCGGCTGTGGGCCGCGGTGCACAGAAGGACCGGGAAAGGGCCAGGGAGATGAGCATGACCACCACCGAGACCGACGCGGTCGTCAAGGAGCCGACGGCTCCCGCGACCCCGTCCGACCAGCGCGAGCGTGAACGGATGCGTCGCCGCGCTGCCAGACGGCGCGGTGGAGGCTGGTGGCCGTACCTCTTCCTGGCCCCGTGGTTCGTCGGCCTGTTCGGGCTGACGATCTACCCGATGCTCGACTCGCTCTATCTGTCGTTCACCGACTTCGACCTGCTGTCTCCCGCCAAGTGGGTCGGCACCGAGAACTACACCCGGATGTTCACCGACGACCCGGTCTTCTGGGACTCGGTGCACGCCACGCTCTTGTATGTCGTGGTCTCCGTTCCGCTGAAGCTGGCGCTCGCCCTCGGCGTCGCGATGCTGCTCAACCGCGACCTGAAGGGCATCGGCCTCTACCGGGCCGCCTTCTACCTGCCCTCGCTGCTCGGCGGTGCGGTGGCCATCGCCATCGTGTGGCGGCAGGTCTTCGGCGGCGACGGGCTCTTCAACGACTTCCTCGGCTGGTTCGGCATCAAGGGTCAGGACTGGATCTCCAGCCCCGACACCGCGATCTACACCCTCATCCTGCTGGCCGTCTGGCAGTTCGGCACCCCGATGGTCATCTTCCTCGCCGGTCTGAAGCAGCTGCCGAAGGATGTGTACGAGGCGGCCGAGATCGACGGCGCCAGGCCCGTCACCCGGTTCTTCCGCATCACCCTGCCGCTGCTGACCCCGATCGTCTTCTTCAACGTCGTCCTGCAGATCATCGACGCGTTCAAGACGTTCACCCCGGCGTACGTGGTCAGCAACGGCACCGGCGGACCGCTCAACTCGACCATGCTGTACTCCCTCTACCTGTACAAGAAGGGCTTCACCGACCTCCAGATGGGATACGCCTCGGCGCTCGCCTGGGTGCTGTTCCTGGTCATCGCAGGCTTCACGGCGGTCAACTTCATCGCCAGCCGCTACTGGGTCCACTACGACGACTGACGTCTGAGCGAGGAGTCCTTCCCACCATGTCCGCCATCACCCCGCCCCGTTCGTCGCTGTCGCCGCTTCAGAAGCTGCGGTCGGCCACCGGCTCCCGGCGCATCCTCATCCACACCCTGCTCATCGGCGTGGCGATCGTCATGCTGTATCCGCTGCTGTGGATGCTGAGCAGTTCGCTCAAGCCCGACACCGACATCTTCACCCACCCGGGAATCATCCCGGCCAAGCTGCGTCCGGAGAACTACTCCGAGGGCTGGAGCGGCTCCGGCAACTCCTTCTCCCTCTACATCACCAACTCGCTGATCGTCACGATCGGCGCGGTGATCGGAAACGTGATCTCCTGCTCGCTGGCCGCCTACGCCTTCGCGCGCTTCGAGTTCCGCGGCAAGAAGATCTGGTTCGGCCTGATGCTCGGCACGCTGATGCTGCCCACACAGGCCGTCCTGATCCCGCAGTACACGATCTTCTACAACCTGACCTGGATCAACACCTACCTGCCGCTGATCGTCCCGAAGTTCCTCGCGGTGGACGCCTTCTTCATCTTCCTGATGGTCCAGTTCATCCGCTCCATCCCGCGCGAGCTCGACCACGCGGCCATGATGGACGGCGCCAACCCCTTCCAGATCTACTGGAAGATCATCCTGCCGCTGATGAAGCCGGCCCTGATCACCACCACGATCTTCACCTTCATCTGGACGTACGACGACTTCCTCCACCAGCTCGTCTACCTCCAGCAGAACGACAAGTTCACCGTCCCCCTCGGTCTGACCCTGTTCCTGGACCAGACCAGCGGCTCCTCGTACGGCGCGATGTTCGCCATGTCGACACTCGCCCTCCTGCCCACGCTCATCTGCTTCCTCATCTTCCAGAAGAGGCTGGTCGAGGGCCTGGCGACCTCCGGCATGAAGGGCTGACATCCGGTGCATCTTCCCCACCAGCGCGGTCCGCTGCACGACCTCCCGGACGATCCCGCCGCATACGACACCGTCCTCGCCGCCGTCACCGAGGAGGCCCTGGCCCGCCTCACCCCCGAGGGCAACCTCGAACACCCCGCGGCCCTCGACGACATCGGCGATACGTCACTGGGCATCACCTCCCTCCTCGCACTCGCCTGGCAGCGTGCGAAGGACCCGCGCCTGCCGGAGGCCGTGCACCGCAGCCTCGCCTTCCATCTGCGCGAACGGGTCTTCACCGAGGACAACCCCGGCTACCCGAACCTCCGGCGACGCGACACGCGTGAGCCGTACGCCCGATACGTACTCGAAGCGGGCGCGCACCCCATCGGCGACTGGCCGAGCACGGTGTGGGCCCTGCTCCAGGCGGTGAACGTCCTGGACGCGGCGGACGGGCTCATCGACGACGAACAGCGCCGTGAACTCGTCGAGCTGGCGGGCGGTTACTGGCACTGGCTGACCGAGTCGACCTTCTTCAACCCGCAGGAGGCCGGAAACCAGGCCATCGGCTGCATCGTCGGCGGCCTGATGCTGGCCCGCCATCTCCCGCCCGCCGACGGGGAGCTGGTCCACTCACGGGCGATGAGCCTGTACGTCGACGAAATCCGCGCCCGTCGCGTACGGGACCGGGGCGCCCTTCTGCCCCCGGAGCACGGCGGCGCGTACGACAACAACTACGGCCCGATCTCCCTCTCCTTCCTCGCGCAGGCCCACCGGATCAGCGGCGAGGAGATCTTCGCCGAGGACGGCGACGCGCTGGCCCGCTACATCGACGCGCGCCTGACCGCCGGCGGCTACGACAACGGCGGCCCCCGCTACAGCGAGCAGCACTCCGGCTTCGAGTCCGTCCTCGGCCTGCGCTACTTCGGCCACCGCGTCGGCGCCGACCTCGGCCGCTACCGGGGAGACACCCGCTGGGGCCGGCACGCCGTCAACCAGGACGGCGGCATCGACGGCCACTTCGCCTTCATGCTGGTCTGGCAGATCCAGGACGCCACGCGCTGGCACCGCACCCCGTCGAAGGACCCCGTACGCCATCAACTCCGCGCGGGCACCGTCTCGGTGGCCTTCGACGACCGGATGACGCCGTCACTGGTCGAGGCGGCGGGCACCTACTACCTGCCCGCCGCGGTCAACCGCCAGCACGGCTTCGGACCGGTCACCGACGGCTTCCTGCTGTGCCGGCCCATGGGCGAGACCCGGGTCCGCGATCTGCGCACCGACGCCCTGACGGCCAAGCTGGTCACCAAGCCGGTCGTCGGCCGCGACCATGTGCTGCGCCACATCCGGTCCCTGTACGTCACGGACGGCACGAGCCTGTGGGTGACGGTCGCCGTGGAACGCCTCGACGGAACGCCGTATCTGCTCGCCGGGATGCCGTACGCCGAGGACGACGGCGACCGGGTGCGCAGGACCGCCGAGGCCGACGTGACCGCCGCCGGTGCCCTCCGGCTGACCCACCCGGCGACGGAGGGCGCGGACCACTTCGACGCCCGCTCGGAGACGACCCAGCAGCAGGCGGCCTTCGCCCTGGCGGCGGACCCGCGCGGCTACGGCAATCCGGACGAGGGCTGGCGGCACCTGGTCGCCTCCACGGCCTTCGAAGCGGACCCGGCTCCCGGAGCCCCGGAGGACCTGCACGTCTTTGGCGTGCGCCATGGCCCCGGCGGCCCGTTCACCCCGGCCTTCGCGCGCACCCCGGCGGGACTGACCGTCCGCACCGAGAAGTTCACCGCACTGATCGGCGATCCCGCGGGCGATGCGCGCGGGGAGCCCGAACTGGAGCTCCAGCCTCACTGACCGCCGCCTCGACGACCAGGTCGGCGCGGTCCCGTGTCGCGGCGACCAGGTCGGCGTTGCGCTGGTCCGTGCCGAGCACCCACGCCACCGCCGTGTCGTGGTCCTTGCCGAACTCCTCGTGCCGGGCGACGAGCCGCCGCAGACGTTCGGCTTCCTCGACCTCGCAGAACCAGACCTCGTCCAGCTGCGACCTCGCGCGAGCCCAGCCGTCGTCCCGGAGCAGCAGGTAGTTGCCCTCGGTGACGATCAGACGGGCGGTGCGGGGCACCGGAACGGCACCCGCGATCGGCTGCTCAAGAGTCCGCTCGAAGCCGGGCGCGTAGACGAGGTCGTCCTCGTCCTCGCGCAACCGGCGCAGCAGCGCCGCGTAACCCGCCGCGTCGAACGTGTCGGGGGCGCCCTTGCGGTCGCGGCGGCCGAGGCGGTCCAACTCGACGTCCGCGAGATGGAACCCGTCCATCGGCACATGCGCGACCCAGGCGGGCCCGTCCCCGTTCAGCTCCCGCACCAGGCGCTCGGCGAGCGTCGTCTTGCCCGCACCCGGGCCACCGGCGATACCGAGCAGGGCGCGCCGCCCCGGACGTACGAGCGACCCGGCGCGCTCCAGGAGATCGTCGAAGCTCATGCCCGCGGCATCCGTACGACGGCGGTGACCATTCCGGGCGGAGTCATGAAGACGGCGAATTCCATGCGCCCAGTATTGGGGCATGCATGGACCATGAGCCAAGACGAGGACCAGATCCGCACCCTGATCGAGCACTGGGCCGCCGCCGTGCACCGCGGCGACCTCGACGGTGTGCTGGCCGACCACACGGACGACATCGTGATGTACGACGTGCCGCCGCCCTACGCGGGGGTCCGCGGTATCGAGGCGTACCGCGAGGCCTGGCCGCCGTTCTTCGAATGGCAGGCGCAGGGCGCGACGGTCGAGATCGAGTCCCTCGACATCACCGCGGGCGACAACGTGGCGTACGCGCACGCCCTGCTGCGCTGCGGAACGCCGAAGGAATTCGCCGAGAAGCCCGCCCGGCGGCTGCGGCTCACCCTCGGACTGCGCAAGGAACAAGGCCGCTGGACGGTCGCCCACGAGCACCACTCGTTCCCGCACGACTGACCCGGCGTACGACCGGTGGTGTCCTCCCGTCCGGACCCGAGGCTGCGCCCCGCCCCGGACCAGCCGCCACACACCGGCGGCCGGCCCTCAGGAGATAGGCGCGGTGCGAGAGGTCAGTCGCGGGCGATGCCGGGGGCGATGTCCTCGTTCCGCTCCAAGGGCGTGGCGGCGCGCGTGGCGGCCTTGGTCGCGGACTTGCCGCAGAACGCGGATTCCAGAGTGCCGTACATGGTGTTCAGCACATTGGTGTTGTTGGAGGTGTTCGCCAGCGCGCTGACGCTGCGCTTGCCGTCCTTCGAGGTGAACGCGTACGTGTAGAAGCCCTGCACGGTGCCCGTGTGCCCGTAGACGGAGACCCCGCACGACAGGGTGCGGCGGCGCAGACCGAGGCCGTAGCTCGTGGTGCTGTTGACCGTCGTCCACTTCTGCATCTGCGTCAGCTGGGCGCCGGACATGAGCTTTCCGCGGATCAGCGCGGAGAAGAAGGTGTCCAGGTCGTGCGTGGTCGAGATGATCGCGCCGGCGCTCTGCGCCCAGGAGGCCGTCTGCTTGGTGGAGTCCACCAGCGCCGCGCCGGCCTCGTCGGGGGTGAGATATCCCTTGGCGTGGGTGCCCGGGATCGCGGTGCCGGGGTGGACGTAGAAGGTGTTGGTGAGGTTGAGCGGTGTGAAGATGCGCTTCTTGTACTCCGTGCCCACGGAGTGGCCGGTGAGCTTCTCGATGAGCATGCCCGCGACGACGAAATTGGTGTTCGAGTACGAATAGGCCGCCCCCGGCGCGTTGGTGCGCGGCTTCTTCAAGGACAGCTTCACCAGGTCCCGGTAGCTGAACACCTTGTTGCGGACGGCCTCGAAGCCCGGGACCGTCTGCGCGAACATGTCGTTGGTGTAGTCGTACAGGCCGCTGCGGTGGCTCAGCACATGGCGCACGGTGATGCCGTTGTCGGGCAGCAGCCCCGGCAGATAGCTGTTCACAGAGTGGTCCAGCTTCAGCTTGCCCTCGTCGACCAGTTGGAGCAGCACCACGGCGGAGAAGCTCTTGGTGACGCTGCCGACGCGGAACCGGTCGTTCGTGCTGATGGCCCGTCCACTCGCGCGGTCGGCGACTCCCTCGGTCAGCCGGTGCACCGTGCCGTTGTCGTCGATCCTCGCCATCGCGCCGGGGGCTCCCTGCGTCAGCGCCGTGCGCAGCACCTTGCGCAGTCCCGCGTCGTCGGGGGCCGCCAACGCCGCCGTGGCCGCGACTTGTTCGGTGTCGGCGCCGTCCGTGGCCGCGGGTGCCGCTGCCTGGGCGGGGGCTGCAAGGAGGGACACCAGAACCGCGCCCAGCGCCGTACCCGTGCCCACCGTTCCTGAGACCATCTGATTCTTCTCCCGAGTTCCGTCCGCCGGTGCGGGTGCCCGGCACGAGACGCGCCGCGGATGCGGGCGTCGGCACCATCTGTACGCGCCGGACGGGCGCGTGGGTTGCATTGCCCGGGGAAGAATCAGAAACGGTGAATTCGAATCGGTGAATTGGCGGAAAGGCAGCAGTCGAGGCGCGTCAGCCGCCGAAGAGCTGCGTCCAGTACGTGCCCGCCTTGCCGCCGCCCGCGAGGCCGATGCCTATGTGGGTGAAGTCGGGCTTCAGGATGTTGGCGCGATGGCCGGGGCTGTTCATCCAGCCGAGGACGACCTCGGCCGGGGAGCGCTGCCCGCAGGCGATGTTCTCGCCGATGGTCCGGCGGGTGCAGCCCGCGGCGGCGGTCCGGTCCCATGGCTGGCTGCCGTCGGGGGAGGTGTGGGAGTAGAAGGCGCGGGCCACCATGTCGGCGCTGTGCGCCTGGGCCGCGACGGTGAGCAGAGGGTCGCCGGACAGGGGCGGCAGACCGGCCGCCCTCCGTTCGGCATTGGTGAGAGAGATGACCTCACTCGCCGTCCGCGTCAGGCCCGCGGAGCTGAACGGGTGCGCCCACAGCGCCGTCCAGTACAGGTCGCCGGAGCGATCGCCGGCGACGTACGCCAGACCTGCCTGGCTGAACACGGGATCGCACAGTGTGCGCCGGGACTGCTCGGCGGAGAGGCAGTACTCCACGAACTCGCCGGGTGTGCGCGGGCCGGAGACCAGGTGCTCGCCGACGGTGAGATACGGGTATCCGGCCGAGGTGACGCGCTGGTAGACGGAGGTGCCGTCCGCACTCTCCGAGCTGAGGAGTCCGCGGGCGGCCATGGCGGAGGCGTGGGCCCGGGCCGCGGCCGCCAGCCGTGCGTCGAGGGACACCGGTGGGGAACCGGCGGCGGCGCGGGCGGAGTTCACCAGCCCCAGGAACCCGTCCGTGTCAGGCACGCCACGAGGCATCGCACCGGGGGCCGCACCGCGTGTCGCACCCGCAACGGCACCCGGGACAGCACCAATCGTGGCGTCGTCCTCGGTGACATCGACCCCGAAGTCCCGCGCGATGCCTGCCAGTCCGTCCGCGTACCCCTGGCCCAGGGCGCGGAGTTTCCACCCGGTGCCGCGCCGGTACAGCTCGGCGAGCAGCAGCAGGGTCTCCCGCTGCGGACGTGGTGGGGTGAACCGGGCGAGGGGACGACCGTCCGGCGCGGTGACGTGCAGGGTGGGTGCGGGCAGGCGGCCCAGGGGCGTCGCGGGGTCGGCGGGGCTGACGACCACGGTGACGCGGCTCGCTCCGGCCCGCAGCCTCGGCGGATCGACGGTGAGGCGCTCGCCCTGGAGACGGGCACCGGGCGCGGTCGGCTGGTTGTAGAACACGAAGTCGCCGTCCCCGCGCACCTTTCCGCTGTCGTCGGTGATGAGCGCGGACACGTCGAAGGGGCCCGGCACCCTGAGGGTCAGGATGCCGCCCGGCAGGGGCATGTTGGCCCCGGGAACCAGCTCGCTCATGGTGCCGCCCGTCGACGTGGTGCTCGTTACAGGCATCAACGTCCCGTCGGAGCGCGCGGGTTCCCGCGCGCTCCGGGCAGCGCTTCCTTCGGCGTGTCACGCAGCGAGCGCAGGGCCAGCAGCAGGACGCCGATGTCGTCCAGGTAGATGGGGTCGGGCAGCAGATCGGTCGGGAGCACGAGATAGACGACGGCGCCCCAGAAGATCCAGCGGGGTCCGGACGGAAGTCCGGCGCGCCGCAGATCACGGCGGGCGCGGACCAGCCGGACCAGGAGCGCGAGCGCCACCGCCAGCGCGGCGGCTCCCACGACGGCGACGATGAGGATCACTGTCCACACGGTGGAATCCATGAGTCCGTCCCGGGGCACGTAGGGCTGCTCTTCCCCTTCGTGTTCCCGCCCATGGGATGCCTACCACCCCGGTTCGGCCGTGCGAGGGTAACCGGGGCGCTAATCGCTCCCGGACGCGTCGAGGCGGCAGATGACGAATTCGTCGAACACATGCCGTCCGGGCTGCTCGCCGACGGACTCGACCGCCCTCCGGATGTCCCGCAGCTGATCCGTCGTCATCTGCAGCGGCGGCTCGTCGGGCTGGTACGTCGTGCGGACGGGATAGTCCTGACCGGGCTTCCGGCTCATCTCGATGTGACAGCCGAGCACATGGGTGACCGGCCGGTCGGCGCAGAAGCCGATCAGCCGGTCGAGGGTGCGTGTGAACGCCCGCCAGTCGTCGACGTACAGACGGCCGGGGTAGACCGTGTCGCCGGTGAGCAGGAACCCCGTCCAGGGGTCGAAGAACGTCACCGCCGCCTTGTGGTGCCCCGGGGTGGCGAGGCATTCGAGGACCCGGCCGCCGAGATCGACCTCGGCGACGCCGTCGGGGTCGTCCCGGAACCCGAAGAACTCCCAGGCGCTGTCGAGGGCCGCGTCCACGACCCGCGTGCCGGGGCGGTCTGCGAACTGGCCGTCCCCCGCGATGTGGTCGCCGTGGGGATGGGTGTGCAGCACCAGCAGCTCGTAACCCTCTCGGGGATGTGCCGCCAGCCACCTCCCCATCACCTCGTCGACCACTCGTCGCAGGGGGAAGAACTCGGCCGAAGCCGTGGCGCCGGTGTCGATCAGAACGGCCTGTTCCTCGCCGAACAGCAGGAACAGGAAAGGCGCTTCGTAGTTGATCGCCATGTTCTGCCGAAGGATGACCGTGTGCTCGTCGTACGTGTGGACCTGGATGTCGGGATCCGTGTTGTGCTTGGCCGACGGCGAGCCATGGATCCACCGTACGTCGAGGGTCCCGTCCACAATGTCTCCTTCGGTCACGGTCCGCCGGGACCACGACCAGGGCCCGGGACCTCAGTTTCTCGCGACGTTGCTGTCCACGAGAGCCTGGGTCACCGCGCGGATGCTGCGGGCGATGTGCTGGAGCTGCAGGACCTCGGCGGCGTACAGCTTGATGGTGTGCTCGATGACGCCCTCGTGCAGGCCGAGCGCGGGCAGCTCGGCCCGGGCGGTCTGCAGGGCGGTCCGGGCGACCCGTATTTCGTGCTGCACCTGGATGTGCGCGTGACGGGCGAGGAGCACGGGGTGCTTGAGCAGGACGGGGTAGCTCGCGTAGCGGGTCGGGACCAGTTCGCGCAGCCATTTGACCGCCGATCGTTCCCAGTCGTAGCTGCCGGGTGTCTTGACCTGGCACGGCCAGTCCGAGGTGATCGGTGAGTAAGTCAGGGCCATGTTCATCGCTTCCGGGTTACGTCGGCGGGAAGGGGTCGTGGGGGCGTCTGGGGCGGCCCCGGTCTAGGGGATTGGCCGGGGCCGCCACCACGGGCCCCGCGCGAGCGGGGCCCGTCTGAACACCCGGGGCCCGATGCGGGTAGGAGCGGACGGCCCCGGGTGGTCGTGGGACGTGACCAGGAGGCCTCCTGGTCACGATCCGCGAGCAGTATTTATATATACCGCCGGTAGCGCAAGAACATGAAAACATTCATGCGTGAAATGGTGTGAATGATCCCGTGATGCCGTGGTGACAGGCGGTACGGGGGAGGGGGTTCCGCAAGGGCCACGCAGCCTCGGGCCTTGGGGGAGACGGCCTCGGACCTTGCGCGGGAAAGCGTCAGTCCTTGAGGAAGAACTGGTGCTGCTCGGCGACCTGCTCGTACTCCTCCAGGCGGGCCTGCGTCCGCTCCGGATCGGCGTCGGTCATGGCCTGCAGCAGCGCCGCCGACAGCACCACGGGCGCGGCGTAGGAGTCGAAGACGAGACGCGAACCGGTGCCGGTGGCGAACGAGACGTCGGCCTCGTCCACGAGCGGCCCGAGCCCCAGGTCGGTGATCAGCGCCACCTGCAACCCCGCGCTGTGCGCGACCCGCAGCGCCGTGAGCGTCTCCTGGGCGTGCCGGGGCATCCCGAAGGCCAGCACCCAGGTGCCGCCGGCCTCGCGCGACTGGAGCAGCGCGTCGTAGGCGACGCTGCCGCCCCGGGTCACCAGCCGGACGTCCGGGTGGATGCGCCGCGCGGCGTACGCGAAGTACTCGGCCAGCGACACGGAGATCCGCAGCCCCAGGACCGTCAGCGGCGTCGACTTCGACAGTGCCCGGCCGACGCGGATCACCTCGTCCGGATCGGCGAAGTCCCGCCGCAGGTTCTCCAGGTTCTCGATCTCCGCGTCGACCGCCGCCTGCAACTCGTTGCTCGTGGCCTCCGCCGGCGTGCCCGGCGCGCTGCCGAGGGCGCTGAGGGCGATCGACTGGAGCTTCTCCCGTAGCGCGGGGTAACCGCTGAAGCCGACCGCCGCGGCGAAACGGGTCACCGAGGGCTGGCTCACGCCCACGCGCTCGGCGAGATCGGTGATCGACAGGAACGCCGCCTCGGTGATGTGCTCGATCAGGTACTGCGCGATACGCCGCTGTCCCGGGGAGAGCCGGGGGCCGTCGAACAGCTCCCTGAGCTGGGACATGGGTGCCGCACCCGCCTCCGGGGCGGTCTTCCCCGAGGTGATCGCAGATGCCTGCGCGCGTGCCTGCTGCGGCGATGGCACCGGTGCGCCTCCTTCATGTCCCACAAGAACTCAACATAGCTCACGGACCGTGTTGACCTGGGCGTGTATCGCCGTATGCAATGCGTGCGGTCTCGTTCCGCCCGCATCCGCCGAGGTATCCGCGCCGGCGCGCGGCCGAGCCGGCCTGCCGACAAGTCGGCGACGGGCCATGGACACCGCGTGAGGCGGGAGTTGAGGATGGGAGTCCCCATCCGTAGGAGTTGTTCATATGCATAGACGACGCCTGCTCTCCGGCGCTGCCGCGCTCACGGCCTCCGCATCCCTGCTGCCCTCGCTGACGGGCACCGCACAAGCCGCCCCGCGTGCCGCCTCGCCCGGGCTGCCGCCGAGGGCCGAGATCACCGCTGTCCTGCGGCGTGTCGCCGACCAGTGGATCGGCGCCCACACGGATCCCGGCGACAACGGCTGGGCCAACGCCACCTTCTTCAGCGGGCTGCTCGCCCTCCAGCACCTCACCGGCAGCGCCCGTTACCTCGCCTACGCGCGCGGCTGGGCGGAGAAGCACGCCTACGGCCTCAACGGCGGAGTGACCACACGCCACGCGGACAACCACAACGCCGGGCAGGCCTACCTCGACCTCTACGAACGCGAACCCGACGAGCAGAAGCTCACCGCGATCGAGACGTCCCTGCACCGCATGGTCTACGAAGACCAGCCGGACAAGAACGACGACTGGTGGTGGGACGACGCCCTCCACATGGCCATGCCGCCCTTCGCCCGCATAGGCGTCCTGCGCCAGGACCCCCAGTACGGGGAGAAGCTGTACGCCCTCTACCACCACACCAAGCGCATCGAGGGCGGCCCCGGCCTGTACGACGCCGCCACCGGCCTGTGGTACCGGGACAAACGCTTCCTCCCCGGAGGGATCACCTCCCCCACGGGCAAGCCGGTCCTCTGGTCCCGCGGCAATGGATGGGTGACGGGCGGACACGTCAAGACCCTCAAGGCCCTGCCGCCCGGCGCACCGCACACCGTCGAATACCGCGACACCCTGACGCGCCTGGTGACGGCCGTGGCCGGCGTGCAGCGCGGCGACGGCTTCTGGAACGTCAACCTCGCCGACGCCACCCATCTGCCCGGCCCCGAGACCAGCGGCACCTCCTTCTTCCTCTATGGCACGTCGTACGCGATCGGGGCGGGCCTGGTCGACCGGTCCACCTACCTCCCGGTGGCGGCCAGGGCCTGGAACGGCCTGGTCACCACCGCCGTACACCCCGACGGCTTCCTGGGCTACGTCCAGAACGTCGGCGACCGTCCCGAGTCCAGCCAGCCCGTCACCTACGACACCACCGCCGGCTTCGGCGTCGGCGCCTTCCTGCTCGCCGGCACGGAAGTCGCCCGCCTGTCCCGCTCCTGACGGCCACGGACCGGAACCCCCGTCGCGGGTCGCGGCGGGGGCACCGTGGGGTCGGCCGGTCAGGGCTGCGCGGTGAGCGTGAAGCTCTGTGCCGAGGAGCCGTCACAGGTGCGCTGGGTGAGCTGGACGCTGTTCGTCGAGGCGCTCGCCGCGGTCAGGCACTTGCCGCTGTGGCGGGCCGTGAAGTGGTAGCGCCCGGTGCTCTCCTTCACCGGCAGCCACTGCTGGTTCTGTCCGCCCGAGTAACTCCACAACTGGAGTGGCGCGTTGTCGGCCGTCGAGACACCGGTCACGTCGATGACCTGCTGGGGATTGGCACGGATGGCGGCCTGCCGGTACCCGCTGTCGGTCGGGCGGAGCTGGAACTGCTGGGCCTGAGTGCCGTTGCAGGCGTACTGCTGGATCGCGGTCCCGTTCGCCGTGGCGGCCGAACGGGCGTCCACACAGGTGCCGTTGCCGGCATTCGTCAGCGAGTACCAGGCGGTCTCGGAGGGGGAGTCCGCCGGGGGCGTACCGGTGTCGGCCCCGCCGAGCCACTTCAGGCCGTCCAGCAGGAACCGATTCTGTGTCGCGCTCGCGAACGTCGACGACAGACGCGTGTTGGTCGAGTAGTCCATCGCGTTGTGGCCGAAGTTCGCGTACAGCATCTTGTACTGCGTGTTGGTCCACAGGATCGGGTAGTAGCCGCTGTACCAGGACTGGTTGGGATCAGTGCCCACCGGGAAGCTGCTGGCGTCGATCGAGGCCAGGATCTTGATGTTCGGGTTCTGCCGCAGATCGTTGGACCAGCTGTACCACTCGCTGACCGCCGAGGTGAACGTGGCCGGCAGATTCTTGGTGGCCGGGTGCGTACGGTCCTCGACCTTCAGGGTCACCGAGGTCGGACCCCAGGTGTTCGACTGGAAGTTCCCGGAGCCGAGGAACTGGTTGTGGTACCAGGACCAGCCGGCCGCGTCGGTCGTGAAGGCGGAGACATGGAATCCCATCCAGGCACCGCCGCCCCGCATGTACGCCTCGAAACCGGCCCGTTGGGCGGACGTCTGCGGCAAGTCATCGAGAAACAGGACGACTTGGTAGGCGTTGACGCCGCCATTGCTGAGCAGGTCCCAGTTGGTACTGGCCGTGTAGGTGAAGCCGTTCGCCGCGGCCTGCTGCGGGAACCAGGTGTTCGCCTCCTTGTCGAAGTCGATGTGCGCCGCGTCCCAGGTGCCGCTGTAGAGCGCGAGCACCTTGAACGGTGTCGCCGCGGTGCTCGCCTGCGCGGCGGGCGGTACCGCGAGGCCGAGCAGCGCCGCCAGCAGCAGGAGGACTCGTAGGGCCGCGCGGGCGGATCCGGATCTGATGATGTGCATCTGGTGATCGATCCTTTCCGTGCTGTCTACGGGTAGTTGGTGAGGTAGGCGACGTTGGTGCTGGAGTTGGAGGGTCCGCCGGTGCTGTTGATGATGTGGCTGATGGTGCCGACACCGCCCAGCGAGACGGTCACCATGTCGTGGAACTTGACCCCTGACACGCTCGGCACCTCGAAGGCGCGATCGGCGACCACGCTGGAGTTGGCGCTGAAGTAGCAGTAGCTGCCCAGACCCCACGCCTCGTGGGTGGTGACGGAGGAGGCGACCTTGTAGGCGGGATAGCCCTTTCCGGTGCCGTTCATCCAGGAGGCCTGGTTCGGCGGGTCGTAGGGCATCTCGTTCTGGAAGAAGTACGTTCTGCCGCCGTTGCCGTTCCAGGTGACCTGGGTCTTCTGGAAGTGCTCGACGAACAGGCCGTACGCGGTCACGTTGTTGCCGTTGACGGTCAGGCCGTTGTCCGCCGTGTTGGTCGTCCAGCCGACCGTGCCGGAGTTGCCGTGGTCGGCCCGCCAGATCCAGGTGTGGTCGATGATCGTGTTGGCGCTGTTGATCACCAGCGAATTGGTCGCCTTGCCGACGGTCGCGCCGCCGATCCGGATGAAGACGTCGGACAGCTGCGTCGGGTCGGCCGCGTGGGTGGCGGACGAACCGGCCGGGCCGATCTGCATCAGCGTCGGGGAGTTGGTGGTACCCGCGTCGATCAGCAGGCCCGCCAGCTCGATGCCGTCCACGTCGGCGGTGGTGACGGCGGTGATCCCGCCGTCCGGCACGAAGGTGGCCAGGCCCATGCCCAGCACCACGGTGTCGGGGCGCGTGATGTTGATCGTCTGGTTGAGGTGGTAGACGCCGGGGGTGACCAGCAGGTTCTTGCCCGCCGCGAGGGCCGAGTTCATGTCGGCCGCGGTGGCGCCGGGCTTGACGATGTAGAACTGGTCGATCGGCAGGGACTTGCCCGCCGGGGTCTTCCCGCTCCACGTGGTGCCGACGGCGTTGGTCTGCAGGCCGGGCACGAACACCTGGTAGGCGCCCGCGCTGTCGACGTACAGGAAGGGCTTCTCACGGATCGTCGGTGAGCTGGCGACGTTGGTGTACGTCGGGAAGGACTGGGCGGGCGCGCCCTGGTCGCCGACGAAGACCATGTTCCAGTTGGAGCCGGACCAGCTGCCCATCTGCGAGTTCCGGGTGAGGAACTGCTGCTGGGAGCCGGACTGGATCTGCCCGTCGACCTTCGTGTCGGAGATGAAGCCGCCGCTGGACCAGCCGCCGTCGTCGAGCGCGAGGTTGCCGCGCACGTGCATGCGCCGGTACGGGGCGGCCTGGGAGACGGCCCAGCGATCGGTGCCGCCCGTGGGGTTGACCGACAGGTTCTCGGCGTCGCGCCAGAAGTTCTGGGTGGCGTTGCCCTGGAACCAGTCGGCCTCCGCGTGCACGGAACCGTTGATGGTCACGTCGTCCGGCGAGAAGCCCAGGCCGGCGACCTGGGTGTAGAAGCCGACGTTGGCGTTGGCGCTGTACGTACCCGGCTTGAACAGCAGGGCCTGGCGGGCCGAACCGAACTGGTTGGTCTCCTGCTGGGCGAAGACCGAGTCCAGCTTGGACTGGATGCTGGAGGCCGACATCGACGGGTCGAACACCGTCACGTTGGGACCGAAGTCCGGGGTGCCCGGCGGGTTCGTCGTGCCGCCGCCCAGCGTGAAGGACTGCGCGGCGGTGCCGTTGCAGGTGTACTGCGCGAGCTGCACGCTGTCCGCGGTGGAGGCGCTGGGGACGTCCAGGCACTTCCCGCTGTTGCGGTTGACGAAGTGGTAGGCGCCGTCGGACTCGACGACGGGCAGCCACTGTTGGTTGTTGCCGCTGGAGTACGTCCACAGCTGGACGGGTGCGGAGTCGGCGGTCGAGACGTTGGTGACATCCCATGCCTCGGCGGCGTTCAGGTTGCTGTTCACGCGGTAGTAGCCGTCGCTGGTGGCGACCAACTGCCAGTTCTGGGCGGTGCTGCCGTTGCACGTGTACTGCTGGACGGCGGTGCCGTCGGCACTCGCGGCCGCGCGGGCGTCGACGCACTTGCCGCTGCCCTTGTTGACCACGGTGGTGTACCCGGTCGGGATGGCGGCGGCCGCCGCGGTCTGCGCGTTCGCCGAGCCCTGCGCGGCGAACTCGATGCAGGTCACGGTGGTCGCCACGAGCGCGGCCACGGTCAGAATCCTCGGTATCCGGTGGTGGCCGGGCAGTCTCTTCCGTATGAGCACGGATCTGGGCACGGATTTCTCCTGTGATGGTGGGGGGTGAAAGGGAGGAGCGCGTCCGTCAGCCGGTGTACTTGGCGAAGATGCTGGTGAACTGCCAGTCGCTCTGGGCCACGCCCGAGCAGGTGTCGTTGTTCGGGTAGCTGCCCGGGCAGAGACGGTCACGGTTGGCCGACCAGAACGTCAGCCGCGCAAGGTGGTGCTGCTGCGCGTAGCCGAGGATGGTCTGGAAGTCGGCGGTGGTGACGGTCTCGTTGTTGTCGGTGATCCCGTTCATGGAGGAGATGCCCATGTCCCGGTACGCCTGGTCGTCGCTGTAGCCGTACGCGTTCCTGAGCGCCGTCTTCAGACCCTCGGCCGCCCGCTGGGTGAGCGTCCCCATGTTCTGCCCCGCGCCGCCGAAGTCGAACGGCATGATCGTCCAGCTGTCCACGGTCAGCCCGGACGCCGCGGCCCGGTTGATGAGGCCCGTGTCGGGACCGCTCTGCCCGGTGCCGATGGTGACGTACACCTTGATGCCCGGGTTGTTCGCCTTGATCGTCTTGAGCGCGTCCACGGTGCGCTGCTGCACGGTCGTGTTGCTGTAGGCGTCGGCCTCGATGTCGATGTCGATGGCCTTGAGCCCGTAGGCGTTGATGACCTTCTGGTACGCGGCCGCCAGCTCCCCGGCGCTGGAGCAGGAGCTCTCCAGCTTGTTGCCGCTGTAGCCGCCGAACGAGGGGATGATGTCACCGCCGTTCGCCCGCACGGTGTTGACGGTCTGCTGGTCGACGCCGCCGGTCAGTGCGCGGCTGCCGTCCCACTGAGGGTTGCAGTAGCCGTTGCTGAGCACGAAGGCGAGCGTGAACCACTTGACGCCGGTGGCGTTCATGACGGTGGTGGGGCTGGGCGGGTTGCCCCAGCCGTTGTACAGGTACGGGGCGACGGCCATCGGCGCGGAGGGGGTCGTGCCCCCGTCCGCGGCGGGCGCGGTCCACTTCTGGTTGGCGGCTCCGGTGCAGCTCCAGATCTGGATGGGTGTGGCGTTGACCGAGGTGTTGCCCGTGACGTCGGCGCACTTGTTGGCCTGCGGATTGACGATGTCGCGAGCCGAGGTGACCGTCCACTTCTGGTTGGCGCCGCCCGAACAGTCCCACAGCTGGAGCCTGGCCCCGTCCGCGGTCGAATTGCCGGTGACGTCAAGGCACTTGCCGAGCGCCCGTATCGTCCCGTCGGAGCCGACCGTCCACTGCTGGGCGGCGGTGCCGTTGCAGTCGTAGAGCTGTACGGCCGTGCCGTTCGCGGAGTTCGCCCCGGCCACGTCGAGGCACTTGCCCGCGAGACCGGTGATCGTGCCGGTGGCGGCGGAGGCGGGCGTCACGCTCAGAGCGCCTGCCGAGAGAGCGAGTACGGCGGTGGTGAGAGTGCCGCGCCATGCGGTGGAGCGCGCAAGGGAATGTCTGGCCATCAGAGGGATCACAGCCCTTCACAAGTGGCTGGTGGGGGGTTCACGCGAGTTCACGTCCGTGAACAACAAGTGCATTCATGGGACGTTGGTGATCGGTGAACCTAAAGGTCTGAACCAGACACGTCAAGATGTGAAGCAGTAACACCCTTCAAATGCTCCATCAGCACAAGGAGTTGAAGGCGTGATCCCGTGGCGCGGCTCTCTCGTCTCAGCCGAACAGCCTCCCGAGAAGGGTGTTGTCGTATACCCGATGCGGATCGAGCCGCTCCAGGACCGCGGCCGTCTCTCCCCAGTCCGGACCCACGCCGTCGTCGAACGTGCCCGGCACCTCGGTACCCAGGACCTCCGTGTCGGTCCAGGCGGCGTCGTCCGTGTAGCCCCAGCCCTTGGACCACTCGACACGCGCGAGCGCGAACCCGCCGTCGTACGTCGAGAGCAGGAAGCGCTCCAACTCCCGGTAGAACGCCTCCGCGTCGGGAGTGCCCGGCAGGGTGAGCACGTCCAGCCAGACGGCCGTGTCCCACTCGGGGTGGTCGGCGCGGGGCCGCAGCGCGGACAGCAGGGGGGCGCGGGCGCCGGACGACTCGACGTCGGAGGGGTCGTCGAGTCCGGTCACCCGGATCTCGACCTGGCCGTTGACGGGATAGCTACCACGGAGGGCGTAGGCGGCCAGTTGTGCCCGGAAGAAGTCGGTGAACTCGGAGACGACACGCTGCACTTCGGCCCGCGAGGTCAGCACCGCGTAGCCGTTGGCGGTCACGCGCAGGGTGGTGGGCTTGATGTAGAGCAGGGTGTTCTTGGACGGCCCCCAGATGTCCGCCGACAACGTGGCCGTCAGCCCCAGAGTGGCCGCGGTGAGCTGCGCGGTGCCCAGGACCGGAGCCAGGTACCAGGCCGCGTCGGACACCATTCGCCCGGCGAGATCGGCCACGACCGTGGGGATGTTGTCGGAGAAGGGATAGTTGTACGGCGCGGTCACGCTGCGCGAGGTGAGCGGCCGGGTGGGGGCGACGCTCCACACCTTCAGCCAGGGGAACTCGGTGAACGCGAACCAGATCGCCTCGGCCCGCCCGGACTCGTCGAGGAAGCTCGCGAAGGTACGGCCGTCACCGCCCGGCGCGGCGAACAGCTCGGCGGCGGGGATGTCGACGCGGCTGACGCAGCGCAGGTTGGTGTTCACGCCCACCCGCAGCACGACCTCGGTGACGAGGGCGCGGCCCAGATGCGTGAGGAGCGCCGCGCCGTCCGCGTCGGCACGGTCGTAGGTGCGCAGCACATAGGCGTCCGCGTCGGCGTCCCAGACCACCGCGGTGAGCGACAGCACGAGATTGCTGAGCGAGCCGTAGGTGTGCCCGGGCAGCCGGCTCTCGCCGTCGGCCGGTACGGCGGTGCCGTGCGCGTCGATGGCCAGCGCGCCGCCGAGCGTCAGGTCGCCCGGCGCGGGCGTCGCCGTGAGGCCGAGTCCGTGGTCCTCCAGGAAGCCGAGCAGCGCTTCGAGGGTCACGCCGGCACCGGCTCGTACGGCGGCGGGCTCCGTCGACTCCAGTGACAGACCGGTCAGCCGGGTGGCCGTGTCGACCAGCAGCACGGGGGCGTCCGCCCCGGTCCCGGCGGGGATCGTCAGCGGTGACCAGCCGTGCGAGCAGCCCCGCGCGCGGACCGTCCAGCCCTGCTGCCAGGCCCAGTTGACGACCTGCACGACCTGGTCCGCGTCGCCTGGAGCGCAGGCCCACAGCCCGTCCGCGGTGATCTCGCCGACCCAGTTGCGGTACGCCGACCGGTAGACGTCGACGCCCTCGGGGAACCCGGGCAGATCTGCCGCCGCGGCACTGCCCGCCACCATGATCGGTGGCCCGGCGAGGAGCGCGGCGGCGCTCAGCAGAAATCCACGGCGCGACCAGGCGGGTCGCCCTTCACTTCTTAAAGGGTCGGTCATGTGCTGCACGCTAGGCGGCAGTTGACACGAATCAACCTTTCGTCGAAGCGCTTCACCCATACGAGTGACAAACCCTCACAGGGAGTTCTTTGCGGACGCACAGACAGGGCCGGGGAAACGGAGACCGGCACCGGGCGGCGGGTGGCGTCCTGCGCGACGGCGGGGAAGTGTCAGACTGACGGCATGGACGAGCGCGAATTCGGCAGGTCAGGTCAGCATGCTTCGGTCATCGGTCTCGGCACCTGGCAGTTGGGCGCCGACTGGGGTGATGTGAGCGATCGGGACGCCCTGGCGGTGCTGGAGGCGGCGGCCGAGTCGGGGGTGACCTTCTTCGACACGGCCGACGTGTACGGCGACGGGCGCAGCGAGGAGACGATCGCCACGTTTCTGCGCGGCCGGCCGGACCTGCATGTACTGGTCGCGACCAAGATGGGCCGCCGCGTCGACCAGATCCCGGAGAACTACGTCCTCGACAACTTCCGCGCCTGGAACGACCGTTCCCGCCGGAACCTGGGCGTCGACCGCATCGACCTGGTGCAGCTGCACTGCCCGCCCACGCCCGTCTACTCCTCCGACGAGGTCTTCGACGCCCTCGACACCCTGGTCGAGGAGGAGCGGATCGCCGCGTACGGCGTGAGCGTCGAGACGTGCGACGAGGCCCTGACCGCGATCGCCCGCCCGAACGTGGCGAGCGTCCAGATCATCCTCAACCCCTTCCGGATGAAGCCCCTGCGCCAGGTGCTCCCGGCGGCGCAGGAGGCGGGCGTCGGCATCATCGCCCGCGTCCCGCTGGCCTCGGGCCTGCTCTCCGGCAAGTACACCAAGGACACGGTCTTCGCGGACAACGACCACCGCACGTACAACCGCCACGGAGAGTCCTTCGACCAGGGTGAGACCTTCTCCGGGGTCGACTTCGTGACCGGCGTGGAGGCGGCGGCCGAGTTCTCCGCCCTCGCCCCGGAGGACTGCACCCCGGCCCAGCTCGCACTGGGCTGGATCACCAGGCAGCCCGGCGTGACCACGGTGATCCCGGGCGCCCGCTCACCCGAGCAGGCCCGCGCCAACGCGGCGGCCGCGAAGCTGCCCGAGCTGTCGCAGAAGACGCTGGACGCGATCGATGACCTGTACGAGCGGCGGATCAAGGAGCAGGTGGAGAGCCGCTGGTAGGCGACCGCTCGACGCGCCCTCCTCTTGTCGTCCCGGCCATCCACGGCAGTGCGGGAAGTGGCGCGGGCCGGGTCACGGAGTGCGCCCCACCGCACGTGGCGCACTCCCGGCCTCGGGCCGGGGGAAGCGATCCGACTGCTGCGCGGGAACACCCACCGGCCCGAGCCGTTCCGCCCGCGTACCGCCGAGCGCCGCAAGCTGCCGGTCGTGCAGGCGGCTGAGAAGAAGGACCGAGACGGTGGCCCCGATCAGGGCGCAGAACATGTCCCACTGGGTGTCCCACACATCGCCCTGGGTGGCGAGGAAGGCGTCCGCGGAGTGGCCGCCGATCACCGCGGCCGCCCATTCGAACATCTCGAAGACCGCGCTGAAGGCGAGACAGGCGCACACGGTCAGCGGCGCCAGCCATCGGCTGCCGCGCAGCGGTGAGGTCCGGCTGAGCAACTCCCGTACCAGGACGGCGGGTACGAAGCCCTGCATGAGGTGTCCGAACCGGTCGTAAGGATTGCGGTCGAGTCCGAGCCCGTCCCGCACCCAGTCGCCCAACGGCACCTGCGCGTAGGTGTAGTGGCCGCCCACGGCGAGCACCAGCGCGTGCGCCGCGAGCAGACAGCACAACAGATTGGTGAGCGGGAACCGCCGTCGGCTCAGGACGACCAGCGGCAGACCCACCAGCACCCACACCGTCTCCAGCAGCCAAGTCGTCGGGTCGTGCGGATGCCAGGCGGAGAGCGCCATGCCCGCGATCACGATGACGAGGAGTGCGGCCGGGAGCGTCCGGTGCGGGACACGATCCCCGGACGCGGAGTGGCGGGCGGGCGGGGCGAGGACAGATCCGGGCATGGGAAGGGCTCCTTGGTCCAGGTGGCCCCATCGTGCTGGAGCGCGGGAACGAGGGCATGAGTACGGCTACTCACCCGGGGACCGTGCAGATTTTCACGAACATGTTCGTGGCGTACTCGTTCGTGACGAACATGTTCGTTACCTTGGAGGAGTGACAGCACACCCCACTCCCCGCCCCAGCCGTCGCGAGCGCCCGGCGAAACCGGCCCTGACCAGGGACGGCATCATCGAGACCGCCGTCGCGCTCATGCGGGCCGAAGGCCTCCAGCGCGTCACCATGCGCCGCCTGGCGCAGGAGCTCGACACCGGCCCGGCCTCGCTCTACGTCTATGTACGCAACACCGCCGAACTGCACGCGGCGGTGCTCGACGACCTGCTCGGCGCCGTCGACCTGAGCCCGGCCGGGGCGAGCGGCGACTGGCGCGATCGGCTCGTACAGGTGCTCGGCTCCTACACGGACGTTCTCTTCGAGCATCCGGGCCTCGCCCGCTCCGCGCTGGTGGCCCGCCCGTCGGGCGAGCGCTATCTGAACCTGCTCGAAGCGTTGCTGTCCCTGCTGAGCGAGGGCGGTGTCCCCGACGCGCGGGCGGCATGGGCGGTCGACCTGCTGCTGCAGTTCGCCACCGCGACCGCCGCCGAGCACGCGGCGGGGGAGAAGGACCCCACGGACGCCGAGGGCGAGTGGGCGGAGCTCGCCGCCGCGCTGCGCGGGGTTTCCGGGCACCGGCACCCGCACATCGCCGCGCTGGGCACCGAACTGCTCTCCGGCCCCGGCGAGGCTCGCCTGAACTGGGGCTTCCACGTCCTGATCAACGGCGTCCTGCACACGCCCAGGCCGGAGACACCCGGGCCGGACACGCCCGAGACGTCTTGATGGACGCCCCGGCCGTCACCAACCCTCGACCGTTATCGATCCATATGTGGATCGACATATGGATCGACATATGGATCCTCATATCGATCCGCAAGGAGAATCTGCCATGTCGACACCTCCCCACCACCCCATAGCCGTGATCGGCGCCGGTCTCGGCGGCCTCACGCTCGCCCGCGTACTGCGTCTGAACGGCGTCGAGGCCGCCGTCTTCGACCTCGACGCCTCACCGACCGCCCGTACCCAGGGCGGCATGCTGGACATGCACGAGGACTCCGGCCAGGCCGCACTGCGGGCCGCCGGTCTCTACGAGGAGTTCCGCGCGATCATCCACACCGGCGGTGAGGCCATGCGCATCCTCGACAAGGACGCCACCGTCCGGATGGAGGACGACGGCGACGGCGGCACGCGCCCCGAGGTCTCCCGGGGCGCCCTGCGCGACCTCCTGCTGGGCTCCCTGCCCGAGGGGGTCGTCCGCTGGGGCGCCAAGGCCACCGGCACACGGACGCTCGGCGACGGCCGGCACGAGGTGACGCTCGCCGGCGGGGAGACGTTCACCGCCGATGTGCTGATCGGTGCCGACGGCGCCTGGTCGAGGGTGCGGCCCCTGGTCTCGGACGCCACCCCGGTCTACAGCGGGATCTCCTTCGTCGAGGTGCACCTCCTCGACGCCGACACCCGCCACCCCGAGAGCGCCGCCGTCGTCGGCACAGGCATGCTGTTCGCGCTCGGTGAGGAGAAGGGCTTCCTCGCCCACCGCGACCCCGACGGCTCGCTGCACGTCTACGCCGCCCTGAGGACGTCCGCCGACTGGGCCACGGCCGGCGTCGGCGCCATTGACTTCGCCGACACGGAAGCGGCCAAGGAGAGTGTCCTGGAGTACTTCGACGGCTGGGACAAGAGCCTGCGGTCGCTCATCGCCGACGCCGACGGCGCGCTCGTCGCCCGGCCGATCCACGCGCTGCCCGTCGGCCACCGGTGGGACCGCACCCCCGGCGTCACCCTGCTCGGCGACGCCGCCCACCTGATGTCCCCGTTCGCGGGCGAGGGCGCCAACCTCGCCATGCTCGACGCGGCCGAGCTCGCGACGGCGATCGCCGCCCACCCCGACGACGTGGAAAAGGCCCTGGCCGAGTACGAGGGCGCACTCTTCCCGCGCGCCGAGGAGGCGGCGACCGGGTCCGCGGTCAACCTCGACATCTGCTTCAGTCCGGACGCCCCGCAGAGCCTGGTCGACGTGATGGCCGGCTACCGCGCCGAGTCCGCTTGAGGGAGAGCGGCCGTGCGGCGGCACGAGGCGGCGGGCGTGTGTGCACCGCCCACCGCCGAGGAGGGCGCGCCGCCCCTGGTCACTGCCGGGGAGCCGCCCCGCGCAGCGCCGCGATGGCGGAGCCGATCGCCTGCTGGAGGTCCTCCAGACGCTGCACCATGTCGTCCTCGTAGATGTCGTCGGCGTCGTCGAAGGTCAGCTCCTCGAAGACCTTCGTGGCCTTCTGGAGGCTGTTGTAGAACTTCGTCCGCCGTTCCTGGACGCGTAGTTCGGGGTCGGCCTCGACGGTCTCGACGACGAGGTGCTTCATGGTGTCGTACGCCTCCGTCGCCCACTCACCCGAGTCCTCGCCCTCGTCCAGCTCGTCGAGCAGGGACAGATGGCGCTCGGCCTCGGAGCGGAGCCCGGCCGGAGCATCCAGGGTCTGCCCGGCAGGCGTCCTGATCTGACCCTTCTCCGCGATCTGGCGCACATAGCCGATGCGGTCGGCCGCTCTGCTCTCGGTGGCGACCGCCTTCTTCAGTTCGTCGGTGCGGGCGATGTCCCGGGCCAACTCGGCCTGCAGCGCCGGGTCTTCCTTCACCCGGTCGAGCAGTGCGTGCCGCGCGGCCTGGGCGGTGGAGGGGTCGGCGAGGATCGCGGCGCGCAGCGCGGTCGGGTTCTCGGCGACCTCCAGAGCCTTCGTGGGACGGATGCCCTCGGCCTCCGCGGCCTGAGTGATGGCGGTGCCGCGCTCCGAGGTGGCGCTGGAGCGTGAGACGTAGTAGGTCTGCCACACCTCGGCGTCCGGAAGCTCGATGTCCGCACCGGGGACCAGGAGTTCGAAGTGCGGGACGAGACCGTCGTCGGCTGCCCGGTCCCACGCCTTGTAGTAGCGCATCACACGCTCGGGCGAGCATCCGGCCAGCTCGGCGAAGTCCTTCGCGGACACCTTCGGCGTCTCGTCGGCGGACTGCCCGCCGGGACGCACACTGCGCGCCACCTTCAGCGCGAAGGCCCAGCCGCCGGTCCGCGCGTAGGCCCCGAAGTCGTGTGCGTCCCGCGCGACGGGGTCCAACTCGCCCTGGCGCACGGCGGATTCTTCGGATGGGGCGATGGCTACGGTCACCGGGAACTCTCCTGGGATGGTGCGGCGTTCATGTCACTGAGGGCGAAGCGTTGGCCGAAGGTCTGGTCGGAATCAGGCAGGAAAGCGAGTGGACCGGAACCAAGCGGACACCCCAGTAAACCGGAAACGAGCAAGCGGGAAACGACGCGATGTGATGACCTTCACCCCGATGTGGCGGAAAGTGATGAATTCCTTACGGTCATGACACGTACGGGTGGGCGTCGAGCATCGTGAGACCGCGGGAGGATCTTTCGTGCGACCGTTCACTCTCAACTACGCCTTGCCTACGGGGCAGTCGGCCGCAGTACCCCCGTACCACTTCGATGTGTCCCTGCAATTGAACGTGCTGCCCGATGGCCGCCCGGCCGTCAGCGACCGCGCGCTGCTGATGGCCACCGGCACCACGACGTCCACGGCCGGCTCGCAGACGCATTTCGACGACTGACGGCCGCCCGGGCACATGACTGTCCTCATTCTCACGGCCGAGCAGGACGTCACCGCCGACATGGTGGTGGCCAAACTGCATGAGCGGGGCGTGCCCATGGTGCGCCTCGACCCCGCCGATCTGCCGGGCAAGGCGGTGCTGTCCGCCGACTACGCCCATGGTGACTTCGACGGCTATCTGTCGGTCAACGGCCATGTGCTCAGCATGGGCGGCCTGCGATCCGTGTGGGTGCGCCGGCCGGGCGAGCCGGCCGCCCACGCCGCCGAGCCCTCGCCATGGCTCACCGCCGAGACCCGGCAGGCCCTGTTCGGCATGCTCTACTCCGCGTCGACCCGCTGGATGAACCACCCACGCCGGGCCGAGCAGGCCCGGCACAAGCCCTGGCAGCTGCGGGTCGCCCACAGCAGCGGTTTCGCGGTGCCGCCCACCATCATCACGACCGCTCCGCGGGTGGCCCAGCAGTTCGTCGAGGAGTACCGGGACGTCGTGGTCAAATCGGCCTCGGGGCCTCCGCCCGGCGAACCGTCGGCGGCCCTGCCCACCACCCTGATCGGACCCGGCGCGGACTTCTCGGGCGTCGCGGCCGGTCCGGCACTCCTCCAGCAGTACATTCCCAAACGCGCCGACATCCGGCTGACCGGCATCGGCAGCCGCCTGTTCGCCGCCCGGAAGGCCGCCGTGCCCGGACAGATCGACGGGCGGTTCGGCGACACCGGATTCGGCTGGGAGATCACCGCGGTGCCCGACCGTATCGCCCGCGCGGTCCATGAGTACCTCGTCTACACCGGACTCGCGTACGCGGCCTTCGACTTCGCCGAGGACGAGGACGGCGTCTGGTGGTTCCTGGAAGGCAATCAGGGGGGCCAGTTCGGCTTCATCGAGCTGGAGACCGGACAGCCCATCGCCGAGGAGGTCGCCCTGTGGCTGTCGCAGCGAAGACCCGAACTCCGCATCCCCGAGGGGCATTGAGGCCGGCATCCACCGGCGGGTGACCCGGCATCACTGCGAAGCCGGCTGAAAGGACTGGAAGAAGACGTCCAGCGCCCGCCGGTTGGCGGAGGTGTTCCAGTCGTCGGCCGGGGTCGTCCAGCGCAGGGAGAACCCCCGGTGGTCCCCGATGAGGAAGCCCCGGCCGTACGTGCGCTCGCGGACACCCTGGGACACCGACAGCCACTCCATGTCGGCACCCTTGAGGCCGCGATAGTTCACGGCGCGGATGTCGCCCACCCGCTCGTAGCCGGTGGACTCGCTGCGCAGGGACGGCTCCAGCGCGCTCCAGACCGCGACGGGATCCGGTCCCAGTTGCGTGCTGTAGGTGACGGCCAGCGTGCGCGGGTCACCGCTCGCGCCGAAGGTCACCCGGTAGGACCCGTCGGCGGAGCTCGTGGTCCGGACGGGCTTCCAGCCCTTGGGGAGGTCGACGGAGAAGCCTTCGGGAGCCTTGTAGCGGAAGAAGCCGGACGGCACCTTCTCTCCGACGGTGAACGAGGGGGAGGGAGAGGGAATGGAGGACGGGGAGGCCGTGGGCGACGCCGACGGAGTCCGCTGGGGGAGCGTGCCGGGGTCGGTGGGGCCGGCGGACGGGATGCCGGAAGCGGTCCGTGCCGGAGCCGCGCCGGATGCGGACGTGTCCCCGTCGGGCAGTCCGCCCGCCGCGGTGAGCACGGCGAAACAGACGACGGTGACGGCCAGCGCCCCGCCCAGCACGACCGGCCGGCTGACGTGCCTCCCGCCCCAGGTCCGTCCCGCGCGCCGGGAGGCGACATCGATGTCCTGGAAGGGAGGCAGCGGCTCCGTGGGTGTCGCATCGTCGAGGTCCTCCTTGAGGATGCGCGTCAAGGCCTCGCGTACGACCGGCTCGGGCACCCGTTCCAGGGGATCCCAGCGCAGCAGACCCTGAATGGCGGGTCCGAGCGGTCCGGCGTTCAGCGGGGCCCGGATGGGCAGCCGGTCCACGGCGCGGAGCGTGGCGTCGAGCCGTCCCCGGTCCCGGATCGGCGGCCGGCCCTCGACCATCGCGTACATGAGCGCGCCCAGCGCCCACAGGTCCGCCGCCGGTCCGGTGCCCTCGCCGCGGGCCTGCTCCGGTGAGGCGTACGACGGCGCGGTGACGCGTGGCGAGGAGGTGGCCCCCATGAGGCCGAATCCGCTCACGAGGACCGCGCCCCGCTCGTCCACGGACACCTGGCCGGGGCTGAGGTCGCCGTGCGTCACCCCCGCGAGATGGGCGGCCGTGAGGACATCGAGGAGGCCGAGCCCGATGCGGGCCGCATGGACGTAGTCCACGGGACCGCGCCCGAGAAGCTCGGTCAGCGGGGCGCCCGGGGGCCGTTCCGTGACCGTCCAGACGACGTCGTCGCCTTCGATCACATCGAGGACGGTGGCCACGCGGCCGGGGCAGACCAGCGCCAGGCGCTCTGACGCGCGCAGGATCCGGGCCGCGGTACCGCGCTCCGCCTCCTCGCGCCGATGCTCCGGGAGCCGCGACCGGATCAGGGTGACCGGCCGCTCGAAGTCGACATCCTGACCGAGCCAGCCGTCGCGGCCCTCTTCCCGATGGACGACCTCGAACAGCCGGTATCTTCCGGCGACCAACTCGCCCGTGGGGTCTTGCACCTTGACCATGGTCATCCCTCGCTGCGCACCGGGCTCTCGCCTTTCCCGGAAGTACGGAGGGTGTGACGTTGTGTGTTCAACGTCAGACGGTTCCAGGGGCCTGTTTTTCCTCGGCTCCGGCGCCGTCGCCCAGGCGTGCGAAAGGTTCAGGCCAGCGGTCCACGGCGGTTCACCTCACGGTGCCCTGCCTATGTACGAGTCCGCGAAGGTGGCCGCCGCGGCGGGTGAGCCGAGGATCCGCCGCAGCCGCGCGATCGCGGACCCCGCCCGGAAGGGATCGCCCGACGAGGGCCCGTGCAGCAACTCCGCGAACCACTGGGAGAATTCCTGGTACTCCCACACGCGCCGCAGACAGGCCGCCGAGTAGTCGCGCAGCCCGCTGCCGTCACCCATCCCGAAGTAGGCGACGAGGGCGTCCGCCAGGAGCAGCGCGTCGTACAGCGCCAGGTTCATGCCCTTCGCGGCGATCGGCGCCACGAGGTGGGCGGAGTCACCGGCCAGGAACAGCCGTCCGTACCTCATCGGCTCCACGACATAACTGTGCATGTCGAGCACCCGCTTCTCGATCAGCCGTCCCTCGGTGAGCGGTGGGGCACCCGTCACCGACAGCCGGGCGTGGAGCTCCGACCACACCCGTTCCTGCGGCCAGTTCTCCGGGTCCTCGCCCGGCGTCACCTCCAGGTAGTAGCGGGTGACCTGCGGGCTGCGGGCCATGTGCGCGGCGAATCCGCGCGGGTGGACACCGAAGACGACGCAGTCGGAGGACGGCGGGGCCTCGGCGAGCAGCGCCAGCCAGCCGACGCCGTAGTCGTAGCGGGCCGTCGAGCCGCGCTCCGGCGGCACATAGGTGCGGGTCACTCCGCGCGCGCCGTCGCAGCCGGCGATCACCTCGCACTCGATGCGCCGGCGTTCGCCCGTCACCGGGTCCGTGTACAGCACCGAGGGCTGGTCGCCGTCGATGGCGTGCAGGGCCACGTCCCGTACGTCGAACCGGATGTCGCCGCCCCGCACGTCGGCGTACTCACGCACCAGGTCGGTCACCAGCAGCGGCTGCGGATAGACGAAATGGCGGTCCCCGGTGAGTTCGGCGTACCGGAACCGGTGACGTTCGCCGTCGATCCGGAACTCGCACTCGCTGTGCGGCTGCCCCCGCTCGCCCAGCCGGTCGGCCAGCCCACGCTCCCGCAGCGCGCGTACCGCCCACTCCTCGATGAACCCCGCCCGGGGCCGCTGTTCGATGAACTCCCGGCTCTCGGTCTCCAGGACCACGCAGTCGACGGACGCGGCGCGCAGGATGTTGCCGAGGGTGAGACCGGCCGGTCCCGCGCCGACGATGACGACGGGGACGCGCTGTACGGGTGTGGGGGAGGGGGTGATCACCCGAGCATTATGGCGGTGGCCCGTCAACACCCGACATCCAACCGTGTGTTGACGCCCAGCCGGCGCACGCCCGCGTGCACCACCACTTTACTCCCGCCGAGCCCCCATGGACGCGCGGCAGCCCGAACGGGAAGGATGGTGCATGCACATGGTGTCCGTCCGCCGCGTCACGGCCACGGCCCGAGCGCCGCCCGCACCACTGCCCGCACTACCGCACGCCACCCCGAGCCGCCCGGAGGCCGCCCGTATGAGCGCACGTTCCCTGCCCGTCAGCTCGCCCGGCGAGCAGGGCGTCGACGCGTCGGGCGTTCACGCGTTCCTCGATGCCGTCGAGGCCGCCCCGGACATCGAACCGCACAGCCTGATGATCCTGCGCCACGGCCACGTCGTGGCCTCCGGCTGGTGGGCGCCGTACACCCCCGATGGCCTCCAGCTGCTCTACTCGCTGAGCAAGAGCTTCACGTCCACCGCCGCGGGATTCGCCACAGCCGAAGGGCTGTTGCGTCTCGACGATCCCGTGATCTCGTACTTCCCCGAGTTCGAGGCCGACATCACCGACCCGCGCAGCCGCGCCATGCTCGTACGGCATGTCGCGTCGATGGCCAGCGGTCATCTCGCCGAGACCTACCCCGAGGCGTTCCGGCTCGACCGGAAGGAGGCCGTACGCGGCTTCCTGCTGATCCCGCCGGAGCGCGACCCCGGCACCGTGTTCGCGTACAACAACCCCGCCACGTACACGCTCGCCGCGATCGTGCAGCGCGTGACCGGCCAGTCGCTGACGGCGTATCTGCGGCCCCGGCTGTTCGACCCCCTCGGCATCGGCGAGACCGCCTGGCAGCAGCGCCCGGCCGGACGCGACCTCGGCTTCAGCGGCCTGCACGCCGCGACCGACGCGATCGCCCGGCTCGGCCAGCTGTATCTGCGGGACGGCGTCTGGGAGGGCCGGCGGCTGCTCGCGTCCTCGTGGATCGCGGAGGCCACCCGCGCGCACATCTCCAACGCGGACGGTACGGCCGAGGGGGCGCTGTCGGACTGGCAGCAGGGGTACGGATTCCAGTTCTGGAGGTCCCGGCACGGATACCGAGGCGACGGGGCCTATGGGCAGTTCTGTGTCGTCCTGCCCGAGCACGACGCGGTGATCGCGACGACCGCGGCCACCGAGGAGATGCAGGACCTCCTGAACCTGGTGTGGCGTCACCTGCTGCCCGCGTTCGCTGACGCTCCGCTGCCGGGCAGGGAGGACGACGGGCTGCGGCGACGTCTCGCCGGGCTCGCCCTCCCTCCGGTCAAGGCGCATCCGGAGCCCCCGGCGCGCGGCGACGCCTGGGCGGGCGCCGAGTTCCTTCCGGAGGGCGGCGTCTGTGCGGATCAGCGGACACTGACGGGAGTGACGGTCGCGGCGGGCGAACAGGGCTGGCGGGTGTCGCTGGCCGAGGGGGACGGGCGACTCGACTTGCGGCTCGGTGAAACCGACTGGACCGTCGACCCGGGGCCGGTTCCCACGGCGGTGAGCGGGGGCTGGACCGACCCGGAGACCCTGCACGTCGACGTGCTGTTCCTGGAGACCCCGCACCGCCTGACGGTGACCTGCTCGCTCCCGGACCGTACCTTCACGGCGCGGTGGCACACGACCCCGCTGCACGGCGGCCGACTGCGCTCACTGCACGCTCCCCGGCACGTGCCGTAACGGCCGCCGGAAAACGCCAGACCGCGCCACCCCTTCCGCCGCCTAGAAATATCTACCAACATGCATATGCCTAGGGGCTGATGGGCAATCGCAGTCCCCGCTGGCCGTGTCTTTCTCCGTGCCTGTCGCGGAGTGGAATATCCCAGGGGTGGGCGATGACGAACGCGATGTGGACGCAGAGTGTGGAGTGGCTCGCCGCAGCCGCCACGAACCCCCGGGCGTGCAAACGGGAGTGGGATCAGGGGAGCGGGGGTGTGCTCCTGGAGGCCGGGCGCTTCTGGGACGTGCTCAGCGTTCCCGAACAACTGGGTCTGCTCGCCCTGGACATCCTGTGGTGCGATCCGCTTCAGGTGCCGGGGCCCACGCTGGTGGACTGCGCGGCCCATCGCGTCGGTTTCTTCCTGGCGCCCGATCCGGCCAGCCGCTGGGTGGGGTCAGGACTGCGCCACCTCGGCAAGGGCTCATGGGTCGCCGTGCCGCCGCCGTACCGGTCCGCGGGGTTCCTTGAGTGGATCATCCCTCCGGACGGGACGGGCGCTCTGCATCCCGCCGTCCCGTTGGAGCTGGCGCTGCGTCAGGCCAACGGAACACTGGCCGTCCTGGCGCCGCTCAGCGCGGAGTAGTCCTCACCAGCCGGGGAGGCCACGGGGCACGGGCACCGCCGGCACGGGTTCGGCTTCGTGCCTCTCCGGAGCCGGTGCGGCGAAGGAAGCCCACAGCACCTCACGGACATCACGACGCTCCGGAACCCCACGGCCCTTGGCCCGCCACTCCGCGACGAGCTGCGCGTAGATCGGGGGATGGCTCCGGTAGTCGTTGGTCAGTTCGGCGTACGGGCCGCCCGTGATCGCGCGGCTCGGGACGGGTCGCAGTGCTGTGTGAGTGCTGTCCATGCCGGGGCAACGTCTCCGTGCAAGCCGGTGGTACGTGTGGTTGTCGCCGCCCACCGGGTTGAGTGAGCGCGCCCCCCCGATCGGAGTAACGGGGTCGCCCGCTGCCGTCCCCGTCGGTGGCCCGCCCGCATCGCTACTATGCGGCACCGTAGTAGTGGGCCTGCCCCCCGCGCCACTTCACCCATGCCGGATCGTCCAGGAGATCTTCCGCGTCGGGCAGCCCCGCCCGGCCCAGGAACTCGAGCAGATCCTCGTCGGTGAACGCCACGCCGAGGTTCTCGCCCCGCGCGGTCACCTGGCGACCGCCGGTGCCGAGCGCTGGATGAACGATCAAAGGAGCCCGTCCGGACATGTCTCCAGCATCGTCCTGAGCGCGGCAACGCGCATCCGGACGGGTGACCCCTCGGAGGGAGCCTCCTTGCCTCCCGGACGAGGAACGCCGGATTCCGCGTCCTTTCCGGGCACGTCCTCAAGGCGAGCGTTACGGAGAACGGGCACTGAAGAGCCGCCGCCCGACCGATGGGCAGGCGCCCGGGTCCGCGGGATGCTGGGTGGGTTCACGCAACCGCAGGCCCGGCCCCGCGTTCCTCGCGCCGGGCCCCGAACTCGGCGTGTTCCCTCGGAGAGGCGGAAGCCCATGAGTTCCTCCGGCACACCGCATCCCCTCCCGGTGGGGGAGCGGGTCCCCGATCCCGACGCCTACCCCGGCGTGCTGGAGATCGAGCACGGCCTCCAGGTGCGGACGCACCTCGTCAACTGACCTGAACCGGGGGAGAGATGGACGAACGCACCGAGAGCGCCGAGCGTCGGCGGCTGGCCGACGCGGACGGCTCCGGGGTGCCCTGGCGCCGCTGGGGCCCCTATCTGAGCGAGCGCCAGTGGGGCACCGTCCGGGAGGACTACAGCCCGGACGGCGACGCCTGGTCGCACTTCACCCACGACCAGGCACGCTCCCGCGCCTACCGCTGGGGCGAGGACGGCATCGCCGGCGTCAGTGACGACCAGCAGCGGCTCTGCTTCGCCGTGGCGCTGTGGAACGGCCGCGACCCGATCCTCAAGGAGCGCATGTTCGGCCTGACCAACGCCGAGGGAAACCACGGCGAGGACGTCAAGGAGTACTACTTCCACCTGGACAACACGCCCACCCACGCCTACATGAAGTACCTCTACAAGTACCCGCAGGCGGCATACCCGTACGAGGACCTCGTCACCACCAACGGCAAACGCGGCCGCCACGAAGGCGAGTACGAACTCCTCGACACGGGAGTCTTCGACGACGACCGCTACTTCGACGTGTACGTCGAGTACGCCAAGGCAGGCCCGGAAGACCTGCTCATCCAGATCACCGCGCACAACCGCGGCCCCGACGAGGCGGCCCTGCACGTGCTGCCCACCCTGTGGTTCCGGCACACCTGGTCCTGGGCCGGCGGCACCGCCGTACCGAGCCTGCGGCAGGAACCGGGCGGCCGGATCCGCGCCGAGCACGAGGAACTCGGGCGGCGATGGCTCCACGGCGCCACCGGCACCCCAGCCCTCTTCACTGAGAACGACACCAACGACCAGCGCGTCTTCGGCAGCCCCAACCCCTCCCCGTACGTCAAGGACGGCATCGACCGCTGCGTCGTCCACGGCGAGAGCACGGCCGTCAACCCCGAACGGACCGGGACCAAGGCAGCCGTCCACCACGTCCTGTCCATTTCCGGCGGGAGCAGCGCCACCGTGCGCCTGCGCCTGAGCGACACCGAACTCGCCGACTGGGAAGCCGGGTTCGACGCCATCATGAGGCGACGTCGGGCCGAGGCCAACGAGTTCTACGACGAGCTCGGCGCGCCCGGGATGAAGGACGACGAACGCCTCGTCGTACGGCAGGCGCTGGCCGGCATGCTGTGGAGCAAGCAGTACTACGCGTACGACGTCGAACGCTGGCTCGCGGGCCATGGCGTCGACCCGCTCGCCGCCGACCCCAAGGTCCGCAACAGCGGCTGGTACCACATGGTGGGCGGCGACATCCTGTCGATGCCGGACACCTGGGAGTATCCGTGGTTCGCCGCCTGGGACCTGGCCTTCCACACCATCGCCCTGTCCATGGTCGACATCGCCTTCGCCAAAGGGCAGTTGGACCTGCTGCTGCGCCGCCTGTATCTGCATCCCAACGGGCAGATCCCGGCGTACGAATGGAACTTCGGCGACGTCAACCCACCCGTGCACGCCTGGGCGACCCTCTTCGTCTACGAGCTGGAGAAGCAGCGCACCGGCCGCGGTGACCGCGCGTTCCTGGAGAACGCCTTCCAGAAGCTGATGAAGAACTTCACCTGGTGGCTCAACCGCAAGGACCCCGACGGCAACAGCGTCTTCCAGGGCGGTTTCCTCGGCCTCGACAACATCGGTGTCTTCGACCGCAGCGCGCCCCTGCCCACCGGCGGCACCCTCGACCAGGCCGACGGCACCGCCTGGATGGCGCTGTACTGCCAGAACCTGCTGGAGATCGCCATCGAGCTGGCGCTCGACAACCCCGTCTACGTCGAGCACGCGCAGGCCCTCTTCGAGCACTTCGCGTGGATCGCCGTCGCCATGAACCGGATCGGCGCCGCCAACGACAGCCTCTGGGACGAGGAGGACGGCTTCTTCTACGACCTGCTGCGGCTGCCCGACGGCACCGCGACCCGGCTCAAGGTGCGCTCCCTCGTCGGCCTGATCCCGCTCGCCGCCACCACCGTCATCGGCGACTGGGCCGACAAGCGATTCCCCCAACTGATCGCGGGGGCCAGCGAGTTCATCGCACGCCACCCGGCCGTCGAGGCGGTCGTCGCCTCCCACCGACCCTTCGACGACAGCGCGGGCGGACGGCACCTGTTCGCGCTGTTCGGGGAGGACCGGCTGCGCCGGATCCTGTCCAGGATGCTGGACGAGGAGGAGTTCCTCGGCCCGTACGGCATCCGCTCGCTCTCACGCCACCACGCCCGGCATCCGTACACGTTCGACCTGCACGGCGAAGTCCACCGCGTCGCCTATCTGCCCGCCGAGTCCGACTCCGGGATGTTCGGCGGGAACTCCAACTGGCGCGGACCGGTCTGGTTCCCCATCAACCTGCTGATCGTCCGCGCCCTGCTGAACCTGTACGCCTACCACGGTGACCGCTTCACCATCGAGTGCCCCACGGGCTCCGGCCACGAGATGAACCTGTACGAGGTCGCCCGCGAGATCTCCACCCGGCTCACGGACACCTTCCTCGCGGACGACACCGGCCGCCGCCCGGTGCACGGAGCACAGCACAGGTTCCAGACGGACCCGCACTGGCAGAACCTGCCGCTGTTCTACGAGTACTTCCACGGCGACAACGGCGCGGGCATCGGCGCGAGCCACCAGACCGGCTGGACCGGCCTCGTCGCGGTCACCGCCACCCTCTTCCACCTCGTCGACCCCGGACAATGGCCGACACGCAGCCGCGACGGCCTGCGAATGTCGCCGGATCAGGAGGAACCTCTGTCCTGAAGTGGTTGGATTCAGTACCAAGCGTGTAGTTACTTCCCTACTTGAGGAGCTTCCCGATGGGTGCGGTGGACCTTGCAGCGATCGAGGCGGAGCGTCAGCGGATCCGGGACGCGTATCTGCACCAGGAGAGGCCGGCGAGCTCCGCCCGCGGAGTGCACCATGTCGCGCTGCTCTCCTCGGACGTGGAGCGGACCGTGCGGTTCTACCAGGGAGTCCTGGGGTTCCCCCTCACGGAGATGATCGAGAACCGCGACTACAAGGGCTCGACCCACTTCTTCTTCGACCTCGGCAACAGCAATATGCTCGCCTTCTTCGACTTCCCCGGACTCGACCTCGGCCCGTACGCGGAGGTGCTCGGCGGGCTGCACCACCTGGCCATCTCGGTCGACCCCACCACCTGGCGGGGGCTGCGCGACCGGCTCGACGCCGCCGGGGTCGAGTACATGGAGGAGAGCGGCACATCCCTCTACTTCCGGGACCCCGACGGCGCCCGCGTCGAACTGCTCGCCGAACCGCTCGGCGAGATGTACGGCAGGTCGGTGCGCTGACGGCGCGGCTCCTGGCCGACGCCGGCCGGGCGCACAACAGGACCGGCCGAGCGCACAACAGGAGCCGACGCGGGCTCAGCGCAGATCGAAACGCTCCGCCCAGTTCATGACGTCCCGGGTGGTCGCGTTGCCCCCGCACAGCACCAGCCCGATCCGGGCCCCGTCACCCACGCGCTCCAGCACCCGCCGGGCCGCGGGCAGCAGACAGCCCGCGGCCGGCTCGGCCCACACCTTGGCGTGGTCGGCGAGATCGAGGGTGCCCCGCACGGCCTCGCGGTCCGGGACCACCAGCACCTCGTCGACCAGGGCGGACACATGGTCGTACGTCAGCCGCGAAACGGCCGGCGCGCTGAGCGTGGTCACGATCGAGGACAGCGCCACCGGCACCGGACCGCCCGCGGCCAGTGCCTCCGACATGGCCTGCGCGCCTTCCGTCTCCACACCCCAGATCCGCACCCCGGGCCGTAGCGCGCGCAGGGCCGCGGCGACACCGGAGATCAGGCCGCCGCCCCCGATGCTGACCAGCACATCGGTGAACTCGCCCGCGTCCTCGGCGAACTCCAGGCCGACGGTGCCCTGCCCGGCGATCACCAGCGGATCGTCGAACGGGTGGACGAGCGTCAGCCCCTCGGCCCGCAACCGCGCCATCAGCGCGAACGCCCCGTCCATGTCATCGGTCAGCCGCAGTGAGGCGCCGGCCGACTCCACGATCTCGGCAGCACGGGCCGACGCCGACCGCGGCATCACTACGGTCGCCTTCACGTCCAGGGCCGCGGCCATCACGGCGAGCGCGATCCCGTGGTTGCCGCCGCTCACCGCCACCACACCCGCCGCACGCTCGGCCTCGCTCAGCGCGAGCAGCCTCGCCGTCGCGCCCCGCGCCTTGAACGACCCGGTGCGCTGCAGCAGTTCCAGCTTCACGGTGACCGGCACGCCCAGCAGCGAGGACAGCCCCGGACTCGTCACCGTCGGCGTCCGCACGACATGAGCGCCGATCCGCTCGGCCACGGCCCGGATCTCCGGGATGCCGATCAAGGCAGCCGACCCATCCAACCCTTTCAACCCTTCCAACTCTTCCAACTCTTCCAACTTTTCCGTCCACAACTGGCCGCGCGGGAAGGACAGTTCTCCTCAGCGCAGTGTCTCGGCCCAGTTCGCGGGAACCCGTCCGGCGGGCCCGGGCGTGGGCTGGTCGGCCGGGTGGCTCACCGGGGGAGCGAGGTCGGGGCCGGACTCGTACATCTCGGAGGTGTCGTAGTTCCAGAACCAGTTCTCGCCCGGTTCGAAGCTGCGGATGATGGGATGCCCGGTGCTCTGCGCATGCGCGGTGGCGTGCTTGGACGGTGAGTCGTCGCAACAGCCGATGTGACCGCACTGGGCGCAGCGCCGCAGATGGAACCACCAGCCGCCGGCGGCGTCGCACTCGGTACAGCCGGTGCCGCTCGGCGGAACGGTGGGGTCGATTCCGGTCGGCGCGGTCATGACGACTCCTCGGAGGTGTCCGTGGCGGTCAGTGGAAGACGTACCTGGAAACGGGTGTCACCCGGCACGGACTGCACCTGGAGGCTCCCGTGGTGCTTGTTGACGACGATCCGCCACGAGATGTCCAGGCCGAGCCCGGTGCCCTCGCCCACCGGCTTGGTGGTGAAGAACGGGTCGAAGATGCGGCCCTGGATCTCCGCGGGCACCCCGGGTCCGTTGTCGCGGAACTCGACGAGCAGGTGGTCGTGGTCGAGCGCGGTGCGCACCGTGAGCACACCCTCCCCTGCCATCGCCGAGACGGCGTTGTCGATGAGGTTCGTCCACACCTGGTTCAACTCGCCCGGATAGGCGGGGATGTTGGGCAGCGTCCGGTCGTACTCCTTGACGATCGTGATTCCGGAGCCGATCTTCCCGGTGAGCATCATCAGGGTGCTGTCGAGCAGTTCGTGCACATCGGCGACCTGGTAGGGCGCGCGGTCCAGCTGCGAGTACTGCTTGGCCGCGTTCACCAGGTTCGAGACGCGGGTCGTGGAGTCCTCGATCTCGTTCATGAGGAGCTCGGTCTCCACCGTGTAGTTGAGCCAGCGGATCGCGCCTTCGAGTGTCTCCTCGTCTACGGCCCCCGCGATCTGGTCCAGCCAGTCCGTGTCGAGCCCCGCCTGCACGAACGTCGGCGCGAGCTGCCAGCCGCCCGCGATGCCGTGGTCGTCCAGCCAGTCGGCGAGGGCGTCTTCCCGGTCGGAGGCCTCCAGCGGGCTCAACGGGGTGGCCTTGGCGACCTGTTCGGCCGTACGTTCCTGGATCTCGACCAGGGTCTCCATGGCGTCGCGCGCGTACCGGCCCGACGCGATCATGCCGAGCTTGTGGCGCATCCCGGCCACCCGGTCCCGCAGCGCGGACGTGGCCCGCACCGCCGCGGCGGCGGGGTTGTTGAGCTCGTGTGTCAGCCCGGCGGACAGCGAGCCGAGCGCCAGCAGCCGCTCGCGCTGCCCGATCATCCGCTGGGTGTTCTGGCTGCCGAAGAACATCCCCTCCAGCAGATGCACCGCCATCGGGAACCAGTCGCGCAGTATCGAGGCGAACGTCTCGGCGGGCAGGATGAAGAAGCGGGACGGCTCGGTGACCCGCGCGGAACCCTTGTAGCTCGCCTGGCTTGATCCGTCGAGATAGGCCTGCATGGCGCCCGCGTACACCCCGCGCTGCGAGGTGCGGCTGATCTCCACCTCGTCGCCGCCGACCCGCCGTGACATCACGATCGTGCCTTCGAGGAGCACGAAGAAGCAGGTGGCCGGTTCGCCCTCCTGGTAGATGTAGCCGGGCTCGAACAGCTCCACCCGGCCCTCCCGGCACAGCCGCTCGAGCTGCTCCGTGTTCAGCTTCTCGAACAGGAACAGCGTGGCGAGCTCCGCCATGTCGCACGGCATCGGCCGCCCGCTCATGACTGCTCCAGATAACGGTGGACGAGCATCACGGCCATGGCTCCCTCTCCGACGGCGGAGGCGACACGCTTGGCGGACTCGGCGCGCGCGTCCCCGGCCACGAACACGCCGGGCACATTGGTCTCCAGGTGATACGGCGGCCGGTCCAGCTCCCAGCCCGCGGGCGGCTGCCCGTCGGGCGTCATGTCCGGGCCGGCCATGATGAAACCGCGCGTGTCCCTGAGCACGGTCCCCTCCAGCCAGTCGGTGAGCGGGGCCGCGCCGATGAACACGAACATCCATTGCGCGTCGACGAGTTCGGTGTGCCCGCTCGCCACATCGCGCAGGGTGAGCTGCTCCAGATGGTCCGTGCCGTGCGCCGCCTCGACGACCGTACCGGTGCGCACACTGATGTTGGGCGCGTCGCCGATCTGCTGGATCAGATAGTGCGACATCGACGCGGACAGAGACGAACCTCGGACCAGGATGGTGACGGACTTGGCGCCCCGCGCCAGGTACATGGCGGCCTGACCGGCCGAGTTCGCCCCGCCCACGATGTACACGTCGTGGCCCTGGCAGGCGGCCGCCTCGGTCAGCGCCGACCCGTAGAAGACCCCGCATCCCGTCAGATCGGCCAGGCCCGGAGCCTCCAGCTGCCGGTACGACACACCCGTCGCCAGAATCACCGAGTGCGCGGCGATCGCGGAACCGTCCGAGAAGTGGATGGTGCGCGACGCCCCCGTGACCTCGAGACGGGTCACCTCGCGCGCGGTGAGGATCTCGGCGCCGAACTTCGCCGCCTGCCGCCGTGCCCGGTCGGTGAGCTGCGCCCCGGACACACCGTCGGGGAAGCCGAGATAGTTCTCGATGCGTGAGCTCTGCCCCGCCTGCCCACCGGTCGCCTGGCGCTCCACGAGAACGGTCCGCAGCCCCTCGGACGCGCCGTACACGGCCGCTCCGAGCCCCGCCGGACCGCCGCCGATGACGACGAGGTCGTAGAACTCCTCCGTCGGCGTCGTCGCCAGCCCCACCTGCGCCGCCAGATCCGGGTCCTCGGGCTCCACCAGCGGCGTACCGTCCGGGGTGATCACCAGCGGCAGCCGCTCACCGTCCTGCCCGGCGGCGGCCAGCAGCCGCAGCCCCTCCGGCGTGTCGGACGAGTACCAGCGGTAGGGCACCTGGTTGCGGGCCAGGAACTCCCGTACGCCCGAGGAACGCGCCGACCACCGGTGCCCGACCACCTTGCAGGTCGCCACGGGCCGGTAGTCGCTGGCCCGCCACGCGTCCAGCAGATCGTCCACGACCGGATAGAGCTTCTCCTCCGGCGGATCCCACGGCTTGAGCAGGTAGTGGTCCAGATCGATCACATTGATCGCGTCGATCGCCGCGTTCGTGTCCGCGTACGCGGTCAGCAGCACCCGCCGCGCGCCCGGATACACGTCGAGGGCCTGCTCCAGGAACTCGATGCCGTTCATCTGGGGCATCCGGTAGTCCGCGAGGATCACCGCCACCTGGTCACCGCGCAGCTTCAGCTCCCGCAGCGCGTCCAGGGCGGTCTCCCCGGACTCGGCGCGCACGATCCGGTGCGCCTCGCCGTAGCGGCGTCGCAGGTCGCGGGCGACGGCGCGCGACACTCCGGGATCGTCATCGACGGTCAGAATGACGGTCCGCGCTGGACTGGCGGCCTGTGCCATACGTCTCCCACCCCGAGCAGGTCAGTTTCGTTCCGGCCGCACGGACGCATTCGGGCTCCGCTCGGCCGGTACAGGCCCAATCGTATGTACGATCGGTCACCTTTGCTCAGAAACCGGCTTCTCAGGCAGGCGACGCGGGGGCGTCCGCCCGGGGCGGCAGGGCGTCGCGGACCTTGGGCAGGATGGTCGTGACGTAGTCCTCGACGGCCGTGTCCAGGCCGATGTCGTGCTGGGCCTGCTCGGACAGGAACCAGCGGTGTTCGAGGAGCTCGTGGTAGACCTCGGCCGGGTCCATGGATCCCCGCAGGTCCAGCGGCACGGCCCGGACGGTGGGCCGGAACACGTCCCGCACCCAGCGGTGGGCGAGGACCTCCGGGCGGGCGGCGAGGGGGTCGCCGGGCGCGTAGTCGTCCTGGGTGGCCATCCAGCTCTCCAGGTCGTTCAGGAGCCGGCGTGCCTGGTTCTCCTCGGTGTCGAGCCCGGTCAGCCGCAGCAGCTGACGCTGATGGTGGCCCGCGTCGACGACCTTGGGGACGAAGGTGACGGTGTCGCCGTTGGCGGAGTGGGCTATCTGCATCTCGGCGACATCGAAACCGAGGTCGTTGAGGCGGCGTATCCGGCGGTCGATGTAGTGGTACTTGCCCGCCGGATACACGGACGTGCGGGTCAGTTCCTCCCACAGGCCCTGGTAGCGCGCGCAGATCTCCATGCCGAACTCGATCGGGTCCACCGAGGGGTGCAGGGCTCCGGCCGCCTCCAGGTCCAGCAGCTCCCCGCTGATGTTGACCCGGGCGAGATCGAGATCGTACTCGCGCTGCCCGCTGCTGAGCTGAGGGTGCAGGTCCCCGGTCTCGGCGTCCACCAGATACGCCGCGTACGCCCCGGCGTCACGCCGGAACAGCGTGTTCGACAGCGAGCAGTCGCCCCAGGCGAACCCCGCCAGATGCAGCCGCACCAGCAGCACCGCGAGCGCGTCCATCAGTCGGTGCATGGTGGCCGGACGCATCGTCGTCTCGAACATCGACCGGTACGGCATCGAGCCGCCCAGGTGCCGGGTGATCAGTACGGGTTCCAGCGGCTCGCCGTCGCCGTCGGTGCGCCCGGTCACCACGGCGAGCGGATCGACCGCCGGGATGCCGATCCGGTCCAGGCTGCGCAGCAGCTCGTACTCGCGCACCGCGGGCCGCTCGGCGAGCTCCTTGACGGCCACCACCTCGTCCCCGGCGCGCGCGTAGCGCACCACATGCCGGGAGATGCCGCGCGGCAGCGGCACGAGGTAGTGCTCGGGCCACTCCTCCAGGGGCAGCTGCCAGGGCAGTTCGAGCAGGAGCGCGGGATGCTCCGGGTTGGTGGCGCTGATCTGCAAAGCCATCGCTGGGCTGCCCTCACCTCAGGGTCGAACGGTGTCGGGCTCAAGCATCTACGAATGATCCGGGAGGCGGAAGACGGATCGGGCGTTGCCCGACAGGAACAGCTCCGTCGTCTCGTCGTCGAGGCGCAGGTCGGCGAGGTGTTCCAGCGCCCGAGCGGGCGTGATCATGGGGTAGTTGGTGCCGAACAGGACCTTGTGCCGTCCCCGGCCGCGCAGATACTCCACCAGCTCGGGCGGATAGCGGCGGGCGGTGTACGCGCTGGTGTCGATGTGGACGTTCGCGTGCTTGTCGGCCACCGCGATCATCTCGGTGGTCCACGGGTAGCCGATGTGCCCGCAGACGATGGTCAGTTCGGGGAAGTCGAGCGCGACCTGGTCGATGTACGGGATGGGCCGGCCGGTCTCGGAGGGGCGCAGCGGTCCGGTGTGCCCGACCTGGGTGCAGAAGGGGACGCCGAGCTCGACGCAGGCGGCGTACAGCGGATAGTAGAGCCGGTCGGTGGGCGGCAGCTCCCACAGCCAGGGCACGATCCGCAGGGCCACGAAGCCCAGCTCCTCGACGGCCCGCCGCAGCTCCCGCACGGCCGCGACGGGCTTCGTGAGATCGGCGCCCGCGACACCGCGCAGCCGCCCGTCGGACCGGGCGACGAACCCGGCGACCTCGTCATTGCTGATGAGGGCGCCCTGAGGCCCGTACCAGGCCGCCGAGAGGCCGATCTCCACGTCGGCCTCCGCCATCGCGGCGACGGTGACCTCGACCGGCAGCGGCTCCTTCAGCAGCTCCATGCCCGTCCACCGGCGCAGCGACTCGAACATCTCGTGATTGGAATGACGCAGTGTGGGGTGCTGCATCCACGCGTCGACGACCGGCATGGTCCCGTGCCTCCCCTGGGTCGGACAACCTGACTAAGCGATTGCTTACCCCGACCCTAGGGGTGATCGCGCCCGACGGCCACCTCGATGCGATACCTCCCGACGGCTACGTCGACACGGCATCGAACATCGACACGGCATCGACGAGCGCGGTCAGCGCCGCGGCCAGGCGCGCCAGCCCCGGACCCGCCGGACCGCCCGGTTCGGTCATGTACGTGTCCCGCCGGATCTCCACCATCAGGGCCGCGACCCGCGGCTCCCGTTCGTAGAACCGCAGCGGCACGTACGCGCCGGAGAACGGGCTGTCGATCCCCACACCCCCCACGCCCGCGAACGCCTTCTCCGCGAGGGCGACCAGCTCGGGCGGTGTGTGAAAGGAGTCGGTCCCCACGCAGACCGGCGGCCGCGCACCGTCGCCGTGCAGCTCGTAGGGCAGCCGGGCCGCCGGATACGAGTGGACGTCGACGACCACGGCCCGCCCGGTGGCGGCCAGCCGGTCGGCCACCGCCGTCGTCATCGCCCGTGCGTAGGGGTGGAAGTAGCGGTCGATCAGCGGCCGCGGATCGACGTCCGCGGGCCGCAGCGGCGCGCGATGCGTGGTCCGGGTGTAGACCGCGCCCATCCCGACGGCCAGCATCTCCTCCCGTTCGTCGGGAAAGCGCTCGGGATCGATCACCAGCCGGGACAGCCGGTTCACGAACCGCCACGGCGTGACGTCGGCCGCCTCGGCGACGGCCGCGGCAAGCTCCGCGGTGTGCGCGTCCGTGATGTGGTCCAACTCGCGCTCCAGCCCCGCGTCGTCGAGCACGATGCCGTCGCGCAGAGACGCCGGTACGGACCGCGAGGAGTGCGGCACATGCAGGATCACGGGCGAGTCGGCCGCGCCGGGCAGAAGCTGGAAGGAATCACGGGCGTCCGGGGAATCCAGGGTGTCGTCCATACGAGATTCCTATCCCAGCCCGGCCGGCCCGAGGGCCTGCCCTCACCGGCTGCCGCCGTGGCGCGCGTAGTGCTCGATCAGCGCCGCCCGCGTCGTCTCCAGCCGGTGGGCCAGGATGGCGCCGATCGTCCGGGTCAGGGACAGCTCCAGCGTCGGATCCTGGTCGCAGAGAGTCCGCACCTGCGCCGCGTCGAATTCATAGGCGCGTACGGGACTGAAGGCCTCGGCGCCGAAATCCCAGGTGTGGGGCGGGAACAGCCATGACCAGCCGAGCAGATCGCCGGGGCCCAGTTGCGCGACGGAGATACGTCTGTCCGCGACGACCCGCTGGTACAGGGAGACCGTCCCGGAGCGGACCACCCAGAAACGGTCCGCGGTACCCCCTGCCTCGAAGATCCTTCCGTCCGCGGGGAACGAGACCTCGCGGGCCACGCCCATCAGCCGTTCGCGATGCTCGGGGGAGAGAGCGGGCAGGAGCCGGAGAGCTGTGGGCATCGCGGACCTCCATCGCGCCGCCGCGGAGAAGCGACTCGTTCCGCGGATGTCGTGCCGGTCGTATCCCGTCACTCTCCATTGGAGCCGGTTCTACGGGATCCGGCTATTGGAGCCGGTTCCACGGGATCCGGAGCGTCGGGGCAGGAATCCGTCGGAATGGGCCCAGGAAACGCGCCCACCATGCGGCACCTCCGGCCCCTCATCCGGCGCCGGACAACGACTGTGGGACTCATGGCAGCTGGTGTGCAACCAGGGAGCGGGCCCGATCGTCATTGGCATGAGGGGTGAGGGGGAGCGGATGGGTGTGGTGCGGATCCTGCTGCCCCTGCCGCGTGCGCTGGCCCGGGTCAGCCCGCGGGCGGGTGGGCCGTTGCTCGGCGCCGCGCTGCTGCGGTGCCTCACACCGGGGTGGGTGTGGATGCGGCCACAGCCGCCGGCGCGACGCGTCGCATGGAGCGCGGAGGCCGTCGCCGCGTACCGCAGCCTTCTCGTGGGTGAGCACCCTCGGCGACGTGACCGGGACGGTCTGGCCCGCGCCCTGGCCCTGTACGCCAACGCGCTGCTCCTGGCCGGCCGTCATCAGGATGCGCTGATGGCGGCCGACGAGTCCCTGACGGTCCCTGGCGCCCGAACGTCCCGGGCACAGGCCGCCTCCGTCCTGCACACCCGAGCTCAGACGCTGACCGAGGCCGGTCGGCTCGAGGAGGCTTTGGAGGCGGCCCGGGAATGCGTGGCGGCGTACCGGCATGCCCTGCCCCGGCGCCGGGACAGGCCGCTGGGGACCCTTGCCGGCGCCCTGCGCACCTACGCGCTGGTGCTGGGCGGCCTCGGTCGTGCGGAGGAGTCCGTCGCTGTCTACGAGGAGTGCGCCGGGCTGCTTCGGGACATGTCGTTCAGACAGCAGCAACGCGTGCAGCTGGTGAAGCCCCGCGTGCTGGTCGAGCTGACCGGCGGACTGCGCGCGCTCGGTCGGTACGGTGAGGCTGTCGAGGTCGGAGCCGAGGCCCGGGAAGCGACGGACGAGATCCCCGCGTGGATCTACCCGGAGATCATGCTGCCACTGCGTGCCCGGCTCCTGACCGACCTGGCCCGGTGCCAGGAATTGACCGGTGACCTTCCCCGGGCGCGCGAGACCGCGGAGCAGGCCGTCGCCGTGAGCCGCACGCTGGCCGAGCGGAATGCGGCCATCGGCGAACCGTGGCTGGTCGAGGCCCTGGAGTGCCTGGCCCACCACCTGGGCCGGCTGAAGAAGACCGGCGAAGAGCGCTCGGCGCTGCGGGAGTTGGCCGATCTGTGCACCCGGCTCACCGTAAGCAGCCCCGAGGTCTACGAACCGAGACGCGCCCAGGCCCTGGACGACTTGGCCTTCTGCTGCGAGGCGGAAGGCGCCGACCGTGAGGCAGTCGAGGCGGGCGAACAGAGCGTGGCCGCGTATCGCAGCGCCGCGGAGCGCAGTCCCCAGACCTACGAACCGGAACTGGCCCGGGCGCTGGCCAATCTCACCATTCGGTACTACGGCACGGGCAGCCCGGACGCAGCCGTGGCCGCCGGCCGCGAGGCCCTGGCCATCACCCGTCGGCTGGCCGAGTCCGACTGGGACACCTACCAGCCGCTGACCCCCCGCCGCCTGCGGGTCCTCGCCCGCGCACTGCGACACGCCGGGAACGACGCGGGGGCACTGGCCTGCTACGAGGAGGCGGAGACGATCCTGCGGGAGCTGATGGAGGGCACCGACCCCGAGCGGTACGAGACCGGGCTCGCCGTCACCCTCTCCGCCCTCGCCAACACCCTGCGCACCGCCGCCAAGGCCCACCTCACCGGTGACCGCCTCGACGAGGCGGTCACCGCCCTGCGCAGTCTGCTGGCCCTGACCCGGCGCACCGACCAGACCGACGTCCATGCCGCCTGCCTCACCGCCTTCGCCGTGGCCCGCGCGCAGGCTCCGGATGAGGTCAGGTCGGCCTGGCAGCGGGTCACCGCGGACCCGTACCCGTCGTTCGTCTACCGGATTCCCGCGGCGCACAAGGCCTCCGCTACGAACTGAGGCTCGGGGGAGTGGCCTTCGAACCGCCGGTCAGCGCTGCGGGCACGGGCCACGTCAGCACCGCCAGTGCCCCGGCGGTCAGCAGCCCGCCGATCAGGAACGTTCCGCGCACCCCCACGGCGGACAGCAGGGCGCCTCCGGTCAGCGCGCCCGCCGCCACCCCCGTGTTGAAAGCGGCCGAGTTCGCCGCCAGGGCCAACTCGGTGCGCCCGGGCGCGACATGGAGCACCTGGCTCTGTGTGGCCATGAAGACGGGTCCCAGGGAAGCGCCGAGCAGCATCAGCATGGCGACGGTCACCGGCTGGCTGCCACCGCCCGCGTACAGGCCGAGCAGGGCCACCGCCTGGGCCGCCACCGGGACGGTCAGTGTCCCGCGCGGGAAGCGGTCGAGGAGCGGCCCGGCCGCGGTGACGCCCGCGATCCCCGCCACCCCGAACACCATCAGCAGCGCGCTCACCGAGCCCTCCGAGAACCCGCTCACCTCGTCGAGGAAGGCGACCACATACGTGAATCCCGCGAAGGCTCCGGTCACGGACAGCGCGGTGGTGGCCAGCACCACGGCGAACCGGCGGGCGTCGGGAGCGGCCCCGTACGCGGCATGCCCCTCCTCCGCACGCGAGGTCGGCAGCAGGACGGCGATCGCGACGAGCGATACGAGTCCGATCGCGCCCAGGACCAGAAACGGCGCCCGCCAGCCGCTGTGCCCGCCCAGCCAGGTACCGGCCGGTACCCCGAGCACCGTGGCGAGGGAACCCCCGACCGACAGCAGCCCGATGACCCGGCCGCGCCGCTCGGGCGGGAACAGCCCCACCGCGACCGGACCCATCACCGCCCAGAACAGCGCCTGGGCCAGCGCGGTCGCCACGCGTGCCCCGAGCAGGAACCCGTAGGAGAGGGCACCCAGTGCCGAGACCCAGCTGGCCAGCACGAGCAGCGCCAGCAGGCCCGACAGCACATGTCGGCGCGGGATCGACCGGGTCAGGTGCGCGAGGGGCAGTGACACGACGGCCACGGTCAGGCCGTAGCCGGTGACCAGCATTCCGACGGACGCCAGCGGCACACGCAGGTCGTCCGAGATGAGGGAGAGCAGCCCGACCGGCAGATTCTCCGTGGTGTTGAAGGTGAAGGCGGCCAGCATGAGCGCCGCGACGACGGCACCTCTGCGCCAGGCGGTGAGGCGTTCGCTCCCCATCAACGAGCCTTTCTGCGACGGGTTGTTGAGAGTGGCCGGGTGCGGCCACGGGCAAGCGTGCGGGGCGCTCGCACGGCCTTCTACTCTTTCGGCTGGAGCCGAATCACTCGTGGAAGGCTCGTCGAAGGCTCATCGAGGCTCACCGGAGGCCGTTTTGCCGCTGACTCTGCGCCTGGGCACCGACGACCTGACCCGGTGCCGGTTCGCGGTGTCCCCGCTCTGCCAGACGCACGAGGCGCTGCGCATGCTGCGGCGGCCGGCCCGGCACGCCTTCCACCGGGACTGGCTGCGGCGCGTACGCGACACCGTGGCGGGCCTGGACCTGTCGGAGCTGTGGCTGTTCATCCCCCGCAAGGGCGGCTACACCCCGGACTTCCTGGGACCGCCGCCCGAGACCCCGAACGCCTCCTTCGAGCAGGAAATCGCGCGGATGCGGGCCACCGACCCGGCCATGGCCCATGCGGAGCTGGCGCGTTCGCTCGCGTGCACGCCGGGCGCCACCGAATCGCCGTACGGGCGCGCTGCGTTGGACGACCCCGCGGCCACCGTGCGACGGCTCGCCGACCTCACCGAGCGGGCCTGGCAGGCGCTGCTCGCACCGGACTGGCCGCGCCACCAGGCCGTACTGGAGGCCGATATCGCCCACCGCACACGGCAGTTGGCGGACGGCGGCCTCGAAGCGCTCTTCGGCGACCTGCACCCGGGGATCGACTGGGCGGACGACACCCTCACCCTGCGCATGTACGCCGACCACCAGGAGGCACAGGGCGCCGACGGCCGGGGCATCCTGCTGATGCCCAGCGTCTTCGTGCGGCCGGACGTGGTGAGCGGCTTCGCCCGGCCCTGGCAGCCGACGGTCATCTATCCGGCGCGCGGCCCAGGCCTCCCGCCGGCCCCGGCCGCCGAGGCGCCCACGGCCCTGGCCCGGCTGCTGGGCCACCACCGCGCCGCCATCCTCACCGGCCTCCACAGGCCCGCTTCGACGACGGCCCTGGCGGACCGCCACGGCCTGGCTCCCTCGTCCGTCTCGGCCCATCTGTCGGTGCTGCGCGAGGCGGGGCTGCTGGTGTCGCACCGGCGGGGCCCGTACGTCCTCTACGGGCGCACGGCACTGGGGGAGGCGCTGGCAGCTGGGGCCTGAGCCCCTACACGTCGGCCTCGGAGGTCACGGTGAAGTGCGCCCCGTCGGGGTCGATGAGGACCGCCTCCGTCGAGCCGACCCCCTGCTGGTGGGCCGTGCCGCCGTGGGCCCGCGCGGCCCGGGCACAGGCCTCCACGTCGGAGACCGTGAAGTGGATCTGCCAGTGCGGCCTGATGGTGGGATCGGGAGCCGCCTCCACCGCGCCCGAGTGGATCCGGGCCACGATGTCCCCCTGGCTGCGCAGCACGACCTCGTTCTCTTCGTAATGGACCTCGCAGCATCCGGAGGCCTTGGAGGCCCAGCCCAGGACCTCTCCGTAGAACATGGCGGCGTCGAAGGCGTCGCGGGTGTGCAGCCGGATGAAGGCCGGCGCCGCGCGGCGCCACGCCTCCCAGCCGGCCACCAGCTCGCCCTCCCAGATACCGAAGACCGCTCCGTCCCGGTCGGCCAGCAGTGCCGCCCGCCCCGGCGGCAGCGAGATCGGCCCCACCGCGGTCGTACCCCCGCGTTCCTGGCTCCTGGAGACGGTCTCGTCCGCGCTCGACACCGCGAAGTAGGGAGTCCAGGCGACAGCCGTCTTCGCCACGAAGTCCACCTCGGAGACCCCCGCGACCGGGACTCTGTCCACGCGCGCGATCCTGTACTGATCGCCCATCTTGGTGTCCGAGGCCCACTCCCAGCCCAGCACGGCATGGTAGAAGGCCTCCGCGGCCCGCAGATCGCGTGTGGTCAGACTGACCCAGCACGGCGCGCCGAACACCGAGTGACTGGTGACGACCTCATGGTGGAGTGTTCCGTCGCTCTTCATCGCCGTACCGTCCTGACATCACTGGCCGGCAGCGGTCGCGGGGTGCATGCCAGACCCTCGGCATCAGCCCAGCCATAAGAGGCCTCCCGTGCCGGAAGGCCTCCGACGGCATCAGTAGCACCTGCGGATCCGCTGTCCCATCAGCTCCAGCATCCCCCGCCTCGGCGCCTCGCGCACTACGCGCGGGCTATCCGCGCGGCCGCTCCAGCGTCAGCAGCAGCCCCTCGACCGCGCCGGGGCCTATGCGGCCCTTGACGTCGGCGGAGGTGATCGCCTTGAGCTGCCACCCGTCCTCGGCGTGCTTGTTCAGGACCTTCTCCAGCTTGCCGCTGTCCAGCGCGTCGCCGATCAGCGACTCCCGGAAGGTGACGACCTTGTACTCGTACGTGTAGGGGCTACTCATGGCTGCGAGGCTCTCCTGCGTTTCGTTGGGCGTGGCCGGGCCCACCCAATCACTGTTCTCCGGCGCGGCACAGGGGCGGGCCCCGCCTGACACAAGGCTTTGTTGAAGCTTCAGGGATTGTTGGCACCCACACGCTTCGGCGGAAGGTGACGTGGACTCGGATCGGGGTTCCTCGGCGTTCCTGTCAACGACGGGCATGGCTTCCGGGCCCCGTAGCGTGGCGCACCCCAAGGCGGGATCTTGTGACGGCGGACCCAGGGTGACGCGATGTGCTGGAGTGCGACGGCCGATCTGGCAGCAGGTGCCGGTATCGCCGCTGTCGGAGTGGCCTGTGTGACGCGGGTGCGCAGAACAGGGGATCTCCCGCTGGCCGCGCTGCCGTTGCTGCTTGGCGCCCACCAGATCGTCGAGTCCGTGGTCTGGGACTCCGGTGGAGGAAGCGGTCCCGCCACTGTCGCCTGGGCCGTGATCGCCCTTCCGCTGCTGGCGGTGTGGGTACCGGCGGGCGTGCTCTGCGCGGCGCCGCGGCACGCCCGGCGCCGGTTGACGCTCCCGCTCGCGTCCGGTCTCGCGACCGCGGCGGCACTGGCGTACGCTCTCGCCGCCCGTCCCGCCACGGCCGAGATCCGCGGCCACGCCCTCGGCTACATCGTCGACCTGTCCCACGCGGAACTGCTCATCGCGGGCTATCTCCTCGCCACCGTCGGCGCACTGCTGCTCTCCGGTGATCGCGGCCTGCTGCTGCTCGGTGTCCTGGTCGCCGTGGGGGCGGTGATCTGCTGGGCGCTGTGGCAGCTGGAGTTCGTCTCGACGTGGTGCGCGTTCGCGGCGGTGAGCTCGGTGGCCCTGCTCGGGTGGGTGCGCGGAAGGGGAGCGGTCACCCGGGTGGCCTGACCTGACGAGTTCCTCATATCTGTCGGTCAGGGTCGACGCATGATCGATCCCGTACAGCGTGTTCCGGCGGTGGTTCTGGCCGCCTCGTTCCTGCTCGTCGGCTGCGGAGCCGGCGGCACGGTGGAAACGATGGGCCAAGGAGCCGGCGGCCCCGCGGTGAGGGAACGCGTGGCAACCTCCGCTCCCACGCCCACCGCATCCCTGGACGTGGCACCTCAGCAGCTGCCCGGTCTCGGGCCCAAGACCTTGGCCGCCGTCCCGTCGACGACCCGCCAGGCCGTCGTGGTGACCGGCCGGGGCAGGAACTCCCCGATATCCACAGTGGTGTTGTACGAGCGCACGGAGGCGGGCTGGCAGGCGGGACCGAGCTGGCCCGCGCACAACGCCCTGAGGGGATGGACCGACCACCACCGCGCCGGTGACCTCCACTCGCCCATCGGCGTCTACACCCTCACGGACGCCGGCGGGCTGCTGCCCGACCCCGGTACCCGGCTCCCGTACGACCACTCAGGCGCCTTCACCGCACCCGGCACGGGCTTCGAGGGCGAGCCCCTGACCGGCTCCTTCGACTATGTGATCGCCATCAACTACAACCGCAGGCCCGGCACCACACCCCTGGACTGGACCCGCCCCCTGGGCGCGGGCCGAGGCGGCGGCGTCTGGCTGCACGTCGACCACGGCGGTCCCACGCACGGCTGCGTCAGTCTCCGCAAGAACCACATGAGGGAGCTGCTGCGCGCGGTGGATCCCGACCGCGACCCCGTCGTCGTGATGGGCGACGCCGCCTCCCTCAGACGCTGAACCACCCGGCGCGGCAGGCCGGCGGGGCCCGCACATGAGGGTCTGCCCGCGAGCATCGCAGGCAGTTGTGAGGAAGGTGTCAGGGTGTGGCAAGCCCCTCTCACCCGCACTTTTCCCGCCCTTGTGCGCTTAGCATCGGCCGCGTGTGCGCATATGTGCTGGTCGCGGAGGACGACGAGAAGCAGGCGGAGCTGATACGCCGCTCACTGCTGAAGGAGGGACACACCGCCACCGTGGTCCATGACGGCGGGGCGGCTCTGGACGAGGCTCGACGCCACCGTCCGGACCTCGTCGTCCTGGACCTGATGCTCCCGGTGGTCGACGGCTTCGGGGTGTGCCGGGTGCTGCGGCAGAACGACGACATTCCCGTACTCATGCTGACCGCCCGCTCCACGGAGGACGACGTCCTGCTCGGCCTGGAGCTCGGCGCGGACGACTACATGACCAAGCCCTACAGTCCGCGCGAGCTGATGGCCCGCATCCGCACCGTGCTGCGGCGCAGCGGACGACCCGCCGCCGAACAGCGCGACGATCCGGTCGTCCGTGCCGCAGGAATCGCGGTGGACCCGGCACGGCACGAGGTGGTCTGCGAGGGCTCGCCCGTGGAATGCACCCCGGCCGAGTACGAGATCCTGCTGGCGATGGTGACCGAACCCGAGCGGGTGTTCTCCCGCAGGCAGTTGCTGCACCGCACCAGGGGCATCGACCGGGCGTCGACCGAGCGGGCCATCGACGTGCACATCATGAACCTGCGCAGGAAGATCGAGGCGGACCCCCGCAGACCGGTCCGCCTGCTGACGGTCTTCGGCGTGGGATACAAGCTCAAGGGAGACCGGGCGTGAGCCGCGGAACGCCCCCGGGCAGGAGCCGCGCCATCCCGCTGCGCAAGAGCCTCCTGGTGCGGCTGCTGATCACCTCCGTGCTCATCGCCGTGTGTTCCGTGGCGGCGACCGCCTGGCTCGCGATGCAGATCACCACCCGCGCCCTCCAGGAGGAGCAGGGCCAGGTACTCGCCGACGACATGGACATCCTCCGGCAGCTCAGCGGATACGCGGCCACCCATCCCGACTGGTCCGGCGTGGAGAAGACCGTACGGACGCTGTCGGACAAGACCGGGCGGCGTATCGCGCTGACGACCTCGGACCGTAAGGCGATCACGGACTCCGCGGTTCAGAAGACCGCCCTGCCGCCCCGTGCCGCCGCCACGGTCGACCCGTTGCACACCGACACCTTCACGGAGCCGGGAGCACAGCTCAGCGGCATCGATCCGCGGGCGGTGGGCCCCTACCGGCTGACGGTCAAGGAGCGCCTCCGTGTGGACAAGCTCGCCCTCGTGCGGCACGACTGCTTCGCGCGCAACGGAATCGACACCGACATCACGCGTACGCCCAGCGGCCGTTCCGTCCTCACGACCGCGGACGGGAGCCCCGAGTCCGGTTATGTGCCGGATGCGTGCGCGGACGGGAAGCTCTACACCCCCACCCCGACGGAGAAGAGGGCCCTGGCCGCATTGACGAAGGACACGGAGGCGTGTCTGAGCCGCCATGACGTGCACCTCGCCTCACCCACCGCCCTCACCGTCGACCTCACGGCCACGACCATGCGGCCCCGCTTCGTGCTGGAAAAGATCCGGAATGGGGGGCGCGACGCGGCGACCGCGACGACGAACAAGTGCGTCGACAGCGCACGCCGGGAACAGCTCGCTCCCTATGTCGCCCCGGCCGCCGAGCTGTTCCTGGGCACGGGGGACAGCGCCGTCCCGCGCTTCAACCTGTCCACGGCCAACAAGGCCAAGGTCGTGGGTGTCGCCGGTCTCGTCCTCGCCCTCACCGTGGCCGTGACCGCGCTGGTCGCCACCCGGCTCGTACGCCCCCTGCGCGCGTTGACGCAGGCCGCACAGCAGCCGCCGGAGCAGCATGTGCGGGTTCCCGTCACCACGCGGGACGAGACCGGCATCCTGGCCCTGGCGTTCAACGAGCTGACCGAGCGACGCGAACGCATGGAGGCCCAGCGCAAGGCGATGGTCAGCGACATCGCCCATGAACTGCGCACCCCGCTCACCAACATCCGGGGCTGGCTGGAAGTGACCCGCGACGGCATCGTCGACCCCGACCCGGAACTGCTCGCCTCCCTGCACGAGGAGGCGGTGCTCCTCCAGCGCGTCATCGACGACCTGCAGGACCTGGCCGCCGCCGACGCGGGTGCCCTCGGGCTGCACCGCGAGGAGGTCCGTGCCGACGAGCTTCTCGAACAGGTCGCCGCGGCACACCGCGTGGGGACCGAGGCGGCGGGCATCCGCCTGCTCACACGCGTGGACGGCTCGCCGTGGCTCGACGCGGATCCGGTGCGGATGCGGCAGGCGCTGGGCAACCTGGTGTCCAACGCGACACGCCACACTCCGTCCGGCGGCACGATCACCCTGTCCGCCCGCAGCCAGGACGGTCAGGTCGTCCTCGAGGTGGCCGACACCGGCAGCGGTATCGCTCCTGAGGATCTGCCCAGCGTCTTCGACCGGTTCTGGAGGGCCGAGAAGTCCCGCAGCCGGCGCACCGGCGGCAGCGGGCTCGGCCTGCCCATCGTCCGCCAACTCGTCGCCGCCCACGGCGGAACCGTCACCGTGACCAGCGACCTCGGCGCGGGCTCGGTCTTCACCCTGCGGCTACCCTGCGCGATGGAGCCCTCTTCCGCCGCCGTCGGGGCCGACTGACCTGTGACCGGCGCATTCCCGCCGATCGTGGTGGCGTCGCTACCAGGACCAGCGGTCCTGCTCTCCGGAGGGATCTGGTTGCCCCGACCGCCTTCGCGCAAGGTGTCCGTATGAACACCACCACCAAGCAGCCGGAAGTCAGGGGCCGTGTGACGCCTCTGAGGGCCCTCCTGGGAGGCACATACGTCCCGCACCGCGACGGCGCCCGCCCCTTTCACCTTCACCGGAATACGTTGTCCGAGTCCTCCCAGATCGAGGAGTCACTGGACGCGTACTCCCGCGGAACCCGCGACGACGTCTGATACATCGCCTCGATCTCGGCGGCGAACCGCTGAGTGATCGCATCCCGGCGCAACTTCATCGAGGGCGTCAGCAATCCATTGGCCAGATCGAAGGGCTCCGGGAGAACACGGAACACCCGAATGGATTCCGAGCGGGACACGGTGCTGTTGGCCGCGGCGACCGCGCGTCTGACCTCCTCCCGCAATTCGTTCTCCTCGCGCGCGTCCCGGACCGGTGTTTCGCCCCTGGACCGGGACGCGCGCCAGTGCGCGACGAATTCGGGATCCAGAGTGATGAGCGCCCCCACGCAAGGGCGGTTGTCACCCACCACCACGGCTTGGTGGATGAGCGGGTGGACCCGCAGGCGCTCTTCGAGAGCCGCGGGAGCCACACTCTTTCCACTACTCGTGATGATGATCTCCTTCTTGCGCCCGGTGATGGTCAGATATCCCTCGAAGTCGAGACGCCCGACGTCGCCCGTGGCCAGCCAACCGTCCAGGAACGAGTCCTGAGTGGCCAGGGCGTCGTTGAGGTATCCCTGGAACACCGAGGGCCCCGACACGAAGATCTCCCCGTCGTCGGCCACATGGATGTCCGTGCCCGGCAGCGGGCGTCCGACCGTTCCGAACTTCTCGCGTCCCACGGGCTGTGCGGTAATTCCTCCGGCTGTCTCCGTGAGCCCGTATCCGTCGTGCACGAAGATTCCGATTCCCGCGTAGAAGAGGGCGAGTTCACGATTCAGGGGCGAGCCGCCCGACACCGCGCCACATACCCGTCCGCCCAGCGCGGCGCGCAACTTCTTGTACACCGTCTTCTCGTAGAGCGAGTGCTGCAGTCGCAGGTCGAAGCCGGGGCCCGAACCCTTGCCCAGCCGATGACGTTCTTCGGCGAGGGCGAAATCCTGCGCGGTGCGGACGGCACGCTCGAACAGTGAGGCGCGGCCCGTCTGCTGGGCCGCCCGCAGGAAGTTCTTGTAGATCTTCTCGAAGACGGACGGAACCGCGTACAGGTAGGTCGGCCGGAAGGACAGCAGCGCCGCGGAGAGCGCCCCCTCCCCGAGATCGGGCTCGTGCCCCATCAGGATGCCGCCACGCAGACAAAGCCCCTGGATCATCAGGCCGTACACGTGGGAGAAGGGCAGGAAGGCGAGGATGGCGGGCTGCTCTCCGGGAGGAGCCGCCGTATGTCTCCAGCCTTCGAGCAGCGTGTCGCAGGGGCTCGCCAGGTTGCGGTGCGTCAAGGCGCAGCCCCTCGGGTGGCCCGTCGTGCCGGAGGTGTAGGCGATGACCGCGGTCGAGTCGGGCAGCACGATCCGGCGCAGCGAGTCGACCGCCGTCGCCGGTATCGCCCGGCCCCGCTCGACCAGCTGCGGCAGCGCCCCGCTGTCCAACTGCCAGACGTGGCGCAGGAACGGGAGCGCGGCGCACGCCGAGCCGACCGTCATGACCCCCTGCTCGTCCTCGACCACCACGGCGACGCAGTGTGCGTCCTTCAGAATCCACGCGACCTGCTCGTGCGACGACGTCGGATAGATCGGCACGATTTCGGCGCCCACCGACCACAGCGCATAGCTGAGCACGGTCCACTCGTAGCGCGTACGCGCCATGATGGCCACGCGGTCGCCCGGGCGTATGCCCGAGGTGACAAGCCCCCGCGCCAGGTCGACCACCTCGCCCCACAGTTCCGCGGCGGTCACCGGCGTCCAGGACGTGGAGGAGGCATCGGGGCGGCGCGCCAGCTGCGGAAGGTCAGGGGTGCGGTGTGCCGCTTCGAAGAGACTGTCGGCGAGTCCCCCCTGGATCAGTGCTGTGGCCGGTCGAGGAAGTTCGGACTGGTGCATTCGCCGCTCCGGAATTCTCCTCAACGTGGCCTCACCCAGAGACGCCGGTGCCGAGGATTCCCGAATGTAGCCCACACCGGCGACGACCGTGCACGATTCACCGAGCAGCTCGCCCGCGGCCGAGTTCCCGGCCCACGACCGTCGCTTTCGCGGGACGGTTCTTCATCTCCAGCCCCTCCCCAAGGCTCCCCAAGGCGCTCCCCGAGGCCCCATTCTGTTCGTCATGGACGGTCAGGACAGAGCGGACCGTCCGCGCGGCGGTGGGAGTGCCCGCAGCAGCTCCCACAGCGGTCGCGATCCCGCCGCCCAGGTGGCGAGCAGCCGGCGGTCGACAAGGTGGAGCCGCTGCTGCTCCGCGAAGTCCCGCGCGGGGCCGGTTATTCGGCCATTGGTCACCATGACCGCCACATCGGCCCGGTGCACGGGTCGCGCCGTGCCATTGAGGACCTGTAGATCCGGTGTGCCCACCGCGGACCCGCGATCCCCGTCGCGGCGGTGCTTGCACTGGATCACCCAGCGCCGCCCGAACGGGTCCGTCGCCTTCACGTCCGCGCCCAGATCCCCACGGCCACCGACCCGCGCGGAATCCGGGCAGCCGTCACGGCGCATCAACTCCCGTACCGCCTGCTCGAACTCCTGGTGGTGCAGCCCGTCCAGCTGTGCCAGCGCGTACCGCAGCCCGCGCGACCGCACTTCCTCCCACCGCGCCCGCTGCCGACCCCGGTACAACCACCCGGCGCCCGCGAGACCCGCGAACACCACAGCGGTCACGACGACCCACCAGTGGTCCGCGAGCCACCGGAGCACCAGGACGGCCGCGCCCGCGATCACCAGGATCACCAACAGTCGTGCGTCCGCCTCCCGTTGCCGCCGGCTGGGCCGCCGCCCCCGCCACCGGACGGGCGGCCGACGGCGCGTCAAGGGGCACCGCCCGGCCGACAGGCTCTACCGCTCTTCCCGCACACGTCGATCCAAAGCACCCGTACCTCCCGTAGTCATGTGATCGCTCACCGTGCCACGACCCATCATGGCAAGGACCACTGACAATGGGTCACGAACGACCGCGGGACGTGATCGACGCAGGCCGAAATCCGGCCAGGCGGCGGCGGTTCAACCAGGGGCGTCACTCCGAGGTGTTTGCGACGCGTCCTGCGTCAGCTGCTCCAGAGTCCCGCTAGCTGCTCCAGTAGTCCCGCTCAGGCAGTTCAACCCATGCGTCGGGCGGCCCGACGACGGCGCGCGCGTCCGTCGGCCGCAGTCCCGCGTAGGAGCACGAGTAGGCCACCGCGCTGCTCTGGAAGAGGTAGGCGGCCAGGACTTCCCCGGGTGTGGCGTCGAGGTCCGGTGCACCGCCCGGGTGGAGGTCCCACGCCTCGATGACTCCGTCGCGGGCGATGCTGCCCTGGTTGCCGCTCTTGGGATTGGCGTACAGGCCGTAGCAGACGGTGCCGACGGACAGCCGGCTCAGGACGCCCGGCATCTGTGGCGCGTACCCCCACGGCTGGGTGACGACACAGCCGCCCGGCACGGTCGTCACACCGATGATCTGCAGGGTCTCGTCCATGTCGTACGCGTACGGATCCTCGATCAGTTCGTCCAGTTCCTCGCCTTCCGCCGGTGTCGCCTCCAAGCGGCGTATCGCTTCCTCGGCGTCGATCCCGGCGACGCATGCCAGGCCCGTGCCGTCGTAGTCGATGCTTCCCAGCGCCGCGACCAGCCGTCCGCCCTCCTTGGCCACCGCGCGTTCGGCCTCGGTCAGCGTGCGTTCCCCCTCGGGTACCGCGAACAGGTCCGGCGTCGGCCCGGCCAGGCTGAGCCGACCCGGCGACCAACCGCCGATCTGGGGGCGCCAGAGATCTGCTCCGGCGGCCGCGAGGGCCCGCGCGTTGTCCGGTCGGTTGGTGAAGAGGGCCTCCCACAACGCGGTCGTCCCGTTCTCCGCCGCGTCCACGTCCGCGACCCGTCCGGCCAGCTCCGCGACGACCTCCGGCGAGCCGAACCCCGCCGCCCGGTGCAGAGGCCGTCCTCCGCTCCAGGCCTCCGGATCGGCGCCCTGATCGAGACGCCGCCGAATGCCGTCGTAGTCCCGCCAGTCTTCCCAACTCACGCCTGCCCAGCCGCCAACCCGACCTGCCACCATGCCCCCTCCGGTCCCCATCAGGGCGACTCCTCATGGCGCCCGTACACATACCCTCGCAGACGGGTGTGACAACGCCCCGACATGCCGTGTCGCGAGGACCGATCCGGAACTCCAACCGCCGTCATCTCAGCCGGAAATGAGGCATGCCTTCCGGGCGGGACGCCCCCGCGGCGCGTCCCGCCCGTGCGCTGCGCGCCCCCGCTTCCCGCGAGGTCACCGACCCCGGTGACCGTCGCCCGAGAGCTCCTCGGATCGACGGCGAATCCCCGCGAGCAGTCGCCGCACACCCACGCCGTGCCCGCCCGTCCCGATGACGAGCCGTCGGTAGAGGCCGCCGGTCAGGCCGGGGAAGGCGGCTCTCGTTTCGGCCCGCAGGCGCGATCGGTCCGGCCCGAGTTCTTCGAGGCGGAAGGTCAGGGCGTACGTCGAGAATCGATGACGCCCTTCCAGGACCAGCTCACGTCCCGGTACCGCCGCCGTCACCCGGAAGCCCGGGAACGTCGAACCCTCGGCAAGGGGACGTGGTCCGGACGCCGTCCGCTCCGCGCAGTTCACCAGCCTCGCGTAGCCGACCGCGCCGGGACGTGAGGACGACCGGTCCAGCATGTTGCCCAGCACGCGCCAGACAACCTCGGTTCCGGCCGCGATCGCCGTCGTGTGTTCATCGACGTACGGCAAGAGATCGCCCATGTTCACCACGCCCTTCCTGGCCGATGTATGCGCCTGTTCCTCGGCACCGTAGGCGATGGCGGTCGGGCATGGCGGCGGTGCCGCCCCGGGCGTTCACCCCCAACTCCGCCCGGCCGGGGCGTCCCTGGCGGAGGCCCCGGGACGGGTTCGGCGTCCATGCTTTGCGAATGGTCCCCCGTTCACCCTTTCGACGGAGGGCCCGCGACTGACAGACTCCGGAGGGTGCCTGACTTCGACATGCTCGTCATCGGATCCGGCCCGGGCGGCCAGAAGGCTGCCATCGCTGCGGCCAAGCTCGGCCGCCGGGTCGCCGTCGTCGACCGCCCCGACATGGTCGGCGGGGTCTCCATCCACACCGGGACCATCCCCTCAAAGACTCTGCGTGAGGCGGTCCTGTATCTCACCGGCCTCACCCAGCGCGATCTGTACGGCCAGAGCTACCGCTTGAAGGACGACATCACCGTCGCCGATCTGACCGCGCGCACCGAGCACGTGGTCAGCCGCGAAGTCGACGTCATCCGCAGCCAACTGTCACGCAACCACGTCTCGCTCTTCGCGGGCACCGGCAGCTTCCTGGACGACCACACCATCGTCCTGCGCGAAGTGAACGGCCATGAACGGCAGTTGAGCGCCGAGCACATAGTGATCGCCACCGGCACCCGTCCGGCCAGGCCCGCGACCGTCGAGTTCGACGGGCGGACGATCATGGACTCGGACAACGTGCTGAACCTGGAGCAGGTGCCGCGCTCCATGGTCATCGTCGGGGCCGGTGTGATCGGCATGGAGTACGCCTCCATGTTCGCCGCCCTCGGCAGCAAGATCACGGTGGTCGAGAAGCGGCCCGGGATGCTCGACTTCTGCGACGTCGAGGTGATCGAGTCGCTGAAGTACCACCTTCGGGACCTGGCCGTCACCTTCCGGTTCGGCGAGACCGTCGCCGCGGTCGAACGCCACCCCCGAGGCACCCTCACCATCCTGGAGAGCGGCAAGAAGATCCCCGCCGACACCGTCATGTACTCTGCGGGCCGGCAGGGTCTGACCGACGAACTCGACCTGGACAAGGCCGGATTGTCCGCCGACCGGCGCGGCCGGATCACGGTCGACGAGCACTACCGCACCGAGGTGCCGCACATCTACGCCGTCGGTGACGTCATCGGCTTCCCCGCCCTGGCGGCCACCTCGATGGAGCAGGGGCGCACGGCGGCGTACCACGCCTGTGGCGAGCCGGTGAACCGGATGCACGACCTCCAGCCGATCGGCATCTACACCATCCCGGAAATCAGCTTCATCGGGCGGACCGAGGACCAACTCACCGAGGACTGCGTGCCTTTCGAGGTCGGCATCTCCCGCTATCGCGAACTGGCCCGGGGCCAGATCATCGGCGACTCGCACGGCATGCTCAAGCTGCTGGTCTCGCCCGACGACCGCAAACTGCTCGGCGTCCACTGCTTCGGCACCGGCGCCACCGAACTCATCCACATCGGCCAGTCCGTCATGGGTTGCGGCGGCACGGTCGACTACCTGGTCGACGCGGTGTTCAACTACCCGACACTCGCCGAGTCCTACAAGGTCGCCGCTCTCGACGCCACCAACAAGATCCGGCAGATCGACCGTCTCAAGGACTGAGGGACCGCCGGTTCTCGCAGCTGATCGAGGCCCTTACCCCGAGGAACGCCGCGCCATCGGCGTCGCCCTGCCCGCGTCGGCACGGATGGCCGCTTTCATGGACACCGAGCGCTGACCGGCAGCGCGGCCTTCTCCCGACCCGGAAGGAATCCTCATGGCAGCCACAGCGCGGTTCCCGCTGGAGCCCGTGCCCATCCATGTGCCCGACGCCGTCCTCGACGACCTCAAGACGCGGCTGCGGCTCACGAGATGGGCCGACGACGCGGGCAACGAGGACGGGTACTACGGCGTCAGGCGTGGCTACCTCCAGGAGCTCGCCGACCACTGGCTCCATCACTACGACTGGCGCAAGGCCGAAGCCGCGATCAACGCATACGAGCACTACAAGGTCGACGTCCAGGGCGTTCCGGTCCACTTCATGCGCCGACCCGGCGTCGGCCCCGACCCCACGCCGCTCATCCTCACACACGGCTGGCCCTGGACGTTCTGGCACTGGTCCAAGGTCGTCGACCCGCTCGCCGACCCCGCCGCGTTCGGTGGTGACCCGGCCGATGCGTTCGACGTCATCGTCCCCTCCCTGCCCGGTTTCGGCTTCTCCACGCCGCTGCCGGACCACCCCGACATGAACTTCTGGAAGGTCGCCGACCTCTGGCACACCCTGATGACCGACACGCTCGGCCACCAGAAATACGCCGCCGGTGGATGCGACGTCGGCGCCCTCGTCACCGGCCAGCTCGGCCACAAGTACGCCGACGAACTACACGGCATCCACATCGGCTCCGGACTGAAACTCACCTTCTTCAACGGCGACCGGGCCTGGGACCTCAGCGGGGGGCAACCGATCCCCGAAGGCCTGCCCGAGCCCGTACGCCGGCAACTGGTCGCCTACGAGCGGCGCTTCGCCGTCCACCTGGCCGCCCACCTCCTCGCCCCCAGCACCCTCGCCCACGGGCTCTCCGACTCACCGGTCGGGCTGCTCGCCTGGATCCTGGAACGCTGGGCGAGCTGGAGCGACGATCACGGCGATGTGGAGAACGTCTTCTCCAAGGACGACCTCCTCACTCACGCCACGATCTTCTGGGCCAACAACGCCATCGGAACCTCGATGCGCTACTACGCCAACGCCAACCGCTACCCCTGGGCGCCCTCCCACGACCGCCAACCGGTCATCGAGGCCCCCACCGGCATCACCTTCGTCGGCTACGAGAACCCACCCGGCGTCACCACCACCGACCAGCGCATCCAGAGCTGGCTCTCCAGCGACCGCGCCGATTGGTACCACCACGTCAACCTCACCGCCCACGACAGCGGCGGCCACTTCATCCCCTGGGAGACCCCGGACGCCTGGGTCGACGACCTGCGCCGTACCTTCCGCAACCGACGCGGAGCCGCGCCGTCGGCAGGGTGAGACGACCTCAATCCTTCAGCCCGCTCCACCCGTCAGCGGCGTCGGCCTTCAGACTGACGGTTGCCAGCCGAGCGCCGGGCCGAGCCTGGTGGCGATGTCGGTGAGGATCTGGACGTAGTCGTCGTGGTCGAAGCTGAAGGGCAGCGCGAAGGCGACCTCGTCGATCTCGCGGAACGCGACGTGGGAGTAGAGCCGTTCGGCGATCTGGTCGGACGTTCCCACGAGATCGGGCGCGAACATCATGCGCGCCGGCCCCTGCGGCGTCGCGGTGCGCGGCATCCGCTTGCGGGCGTACTCCTCGTACTTCGCACGCTGCTCGGGAGAGGCACTGTCCGTGGGAATCACGACGAGTCCCTGGGAGACACGGGCCTGGTCGCCGTCGGGATGGCGGGCACGGAAGGCGCGTACGTGGGAGAGCTGGACCTCGGCGAAGTCCTCGGACTCCTCCGCCTTTACGACGCTGCTGGTCAGGAAGTTCATTCCGTGCTCACCGGCCCACTGCGCCGACCGCAGGCTGCCGCCGCCGTACCACATACGGCGGCCCAGACCGGGGGAGTGGGGCTGGACGCGGTCGGAGAACACCTCGAAGCCCTCGACTCCGCTGAAGTCGGTGGCCGACTTGCCGCGTACGAAGTCCAACAGCCGCTCCACACGCTCGTAGCCGAAGTCCTCGGCGTCCGCGGTGTCGGGATAGAGGGCGTGTTTGACCTGCTCGTAGTGCATCGGCGGGCCGACGCTGACGCCCGGATTGAGGCGGCCCGAGGACAGGATGTCCACGGTTGCCAGGTCTTCGGCCAGCCGCAGCGGGTTCTCCCAGCCGACCGGGATGACTGCGGTCCCCAGTTCGATGCGGCGGGTGCGCTGGGAGGCCGCTGCCAGGACCGCGACGGGGGAAGAGATGCCGTACTGGAGATGACGGTGGCGCACCCACGCACTGTCGAAACCGAGCCGTTCACCCAGTTCGATGATGTCGAGCGTCGACTCGTGACCCCGGCCGGGGTTGTCCTGGTCGAACAGCCCGATGGTCAGGAATCCCAGCTTCCGCAGAGGGTCTGAGGGCAGTGGCACAGGGCTCCTCCATCGTCCGCGGCAAGCTCTGCCGCACACCAACGCTGCCGCAATTCTGGCAGGCGATCACTGTGGGCAGACCGGGAGGCCCCCCGTGTCCGGTGGTCAGCGCTCACAATGGCGCTGATCGACAAGGAGCACGGGCGGTCTTCCGTGGTCCACGAACCCCGAGGGACCTGCTTCGGCCGGGCCACAGTTCACCCGAGAGGCCATGATGAGCAGCGCAGCACCGATCGACCTGCGATCCGACACCGTGACCCGCCCCGATGCGGAGATGCGTGCCGCGATGGCTGCGGCCGAGGTCGGGGACGACGTCCTCGACGGCGATCCCACCATGCGCGCTCTGGAGGAGCGAGCGGCTGAACTGCTTGGCGTGGAAGCTTCGTTGTGGGTGCCGAGCGGCTCCATGGGAAACCTCGTGGCTCTCTTCCTCCACCTGCAACGAGGTGACCGCTTCTTCGCACCCCAACAGGCCCATGTGCTGGACAGTGAGATCGGTACAGCGGCATGGCTCGCCGGCGGCATGCCGCAGCCGCTGCCCTGGGCGGCCGGTCCGGGCAGGATCACCGCACAGGCCATCCGCGCCGCGGCGTCCGGCCGCGGCCCGTACTTCGCCCTGCGCAACCGACTCCTGTGCCTGGAGAACACGCACAACACGGCCGGCGGCACGACGACATCGCCTCTGGAGCACGCCGAACTGGTCGCCGCGGCAAGGGAGACGGGCCTGCTGGTCCATCTGGACGGCGCCCGGATCTGGAACGCGGCCGTGGCGCAGAAGACCACCCCGGCCGAGCTCACCCGGGGTGTGGACACTGTCCAGGCATGTCTGAGCAAGGGGCTGGGCGCACCGGTGGGTTCGGTCGTCGGCGGGAGCGCCGACTTCGTGCGCGAGGCCCGGCGCGTGCGCAAGATGCTCGGCGGGGGAGTACGGCAGGGCGGCGTGCTCGCCGCCGCCGGGCTGGTGGCGCTGGAACGCGTCGACCGGCTCGCGGAGGACCACGAGAACGCCCGACTGCTCGCCGGCGGTCTGCGCGAACTCGGTTGGGACGTGGCGGCACCCGAGACGAACATCGTCATGGTCCACGTTCCCGATGCGGCAAAGGCGGTCGAGGAATGCGGACGAGCGGGAGTCCTCGCCCTGTCACTGGGCGGCCGCCTGCGCCTGATCACCCACTGCGACGTCTCACGCGCCGACGTGCGGCGGGCGCTCGACCGTATCGCCGCCGTAGCTGGTCGGTAGGGCTCCGGCTCCGTTCATGAGCCCGGACAGGCCCTGACTCATTGGGTAGTCGGTTCCGCGCAGGGGCTCCAGCCAGCGGCGCACGCTGCGGGCGCTGCCAAGGTCTGCCTGGACCCGCCGAACGAGCCCTGGCCCGCTCCGGTCGAAGCCGCCAGGCCGGACCTGACAAGACCCGCCTGATTCGTCCGGCTTGACGCATGCCGATATCGGAATATGATGGATCCATGGCACGAGCAGCGACGACGTCGGACGTCTTCAACGCGATCGCCGAGCCGCAGCGCCGGGAGATCCTGCTGCTGCTTCGGGCGGGTGAGCGGCCGGTGACCGAGTTGGCCCAGGAGCTGGGGATGACCCAGCCGGGGGCGTCCAAACACCTGCGGGTGCTCCGGGAGGTCGGGCTGGTGCGGGACCGCAAGGCAGGCAAGCAGCGCCTGTACGGCCTTGACGCCCGCGGGCTGCGACCGATCCACGAGTGGACCGGCGGGTTCGAGCGGTTCTGGAACGAGAGCTTCGACCGGCTGGACGAGTACGTGCAGGACCTCAAGCAGGCAAGGCAGGAGGGGTGACCGATGGCAGCGACAGGACGGGACGCACCGGCGCAGTCAGCGACGGCCGACCGCGAGATCGTGATCTCCCGGGCCATCAGTGCCCCACGGGAGCTGGTGTTCGAGGCGTTCACCGAGGTGCGGCATCTGTCGCGGTGGTGGGGACCGGAGGGGTTCACCACCACCACGCGGGCGTTCGAGTTCCGCGTCGGCGGGGCGTGGGACTTCGTGATGCACGGACCGGACGGGACGGACTACCAGGAGTGGATCTCCTGGACCGAGATCGCCCCGCCGGAGCGGATCGCGTTGCTCCACGGTGAGTCCCGCGGCGACCCGAACGCCTTCGAGTCGGTCCTCACATTCGCGCCAGACGGCGCGGCGACCCGGATCGAGATGCGCACGGTGTTCCCCACCAAGGAGCTGCGCGACGAGGCGGTCGAGAAGTACCACGCGATCGAGGGCGGCCGGCAGACCCTGGGCAACCTGGCTGCCTACGTCACCGAGATCGTCCGGAAGGGAGTTGAGGACTGATGGCCGGAAAGGTGTTCTTCAGTGTGACGATGTCGCTGGACGGGTTCATCGCGCCTGAGGAGCGCATGGATGACCCGGATGCGCAGCGCTGGATGGCGCAGTGGATGGAGCTGCAGCAGTGGATATTCCCGCAGCGGTTCTTCCAGGAGAACCTGAAGCTCGGCGAGGGCGGCGAGGAAGGGCGCGACAACGACATCGCGCGGGAGACGTTCGAGCGCACCGGCGCGAGCGTGATGGGCAAGCGCATGTTCGACCTCGGCGAGCAGGCGTGGCCGGAGGAGGCGCCGTTCCACACGCCGGTCTTCGTCGTGACGCACGAGAAGCGTGACCCCTGGGAGCGGCCGGGCGGGACCACCTTCCACTTCGTCAACGACGGCATCGAGACCGCGCTCGACCAGGCCCGCGAGGCCGCCGGCGACCGCGACGTCCGCATCGCGGGCGGCGGCGCGACGATCCTGGAGTACGTGAACGCCGGCCTGATCGACGAGTTCTCGATCGCGCTCTCACCCGTGCTGTTCGGCTCCGGAATCCGCCTGTTCGAGGGCGTGGACGCGGGCCGCGTGGCCCTGGAGCCGGTCCGCGCGGAGCCCTCCCCAAGGGTGACGCACCTGACCTACACCGTCCGGCAGCGGTAACTGTCCCGAACTCAGCGCTCTCCCGCCGAGGTCAGCTGCCCGCGGACAACCCGGCCCGCCCCGGCGCCCCGCCCGTCCACGTCACCCTGGACTTCTATGTGAGCGCCGCGCGCCAGAAGTTCGGCACGCCACCGGCGATCCGAACGGTCCCGGTCTGCCCAAGTGGCCCGCCTACAGCCCCGGTTCACCCACCGTGATGGAAATCGGCGAGCACTACGGACCGATGCGCGTGGCATCCCCAGAGAGGCTCGCCTTCTGGAAGCGGTATTTTGCGACGCAGGATGCCTGGTAGGTGTGGAACGGTCAGTCCACGGCGCCTCGGTTCGCCGCCGCCACTCGGTGAGTTGAGGTGATCCAGTCGCGGATCGCCTCCGCCGTCGTCGGGGCGTGCTCCTCCAGCACGCTCAGGTGATGGCCGGGGACATCCACCGTGTCGTGGACGACCGGCCACGACGACCGCTCCGGCATGTCCGGCAGCGGCTCGGTGGCGCGCACCAGCAGCGTGCGCACACCCGTCGGCTCCGGTTGCCAGCCGCGGAACATCCGGGTGTAGGCGCCCAGCGACAGCAGCGTCAGATCGTCCACCGCGGTGTCGAACCGCTCGCGCAACGCCAGTGGAATCCGGGCGGGCAGCGCCAGCAGCCACGACTCGGCCTCCCGGTCCGGGGTGACGTGGTACGAGTCCACCAGGACGAGCCCCGCCGGGGGAGTGCCGTCGGCCGTCAGACGCGCGGTCAGCGCATGCGCGACCGAACCGCCCATGGAGTGGCCCAGGACGACGTACGGGCGCTCACCGAGGTGGCGCTGCACCGTCGTGGCGTGCAGTTCGATCAGCGTCTCCAGGTCCCGCGCCACGGCGTCCCCGTGGTCGACCCCCGGGTGCCGCAGCTCGAAGACGTCCCGCTCGCCGTCGAACCGGGGCGCGAGCCCCGCGTGCCACGGTCGGCCGAGGGTCGTGGCGAAGCCCGGAACGCACACGAGCGCCGGGCCTTCCCCGCCGGTGGCCAGCCGCAGCGGGGACAGCGTGTGCCGGGCGCTGTCATCGCGGCCGAAGGAGGGCGCGGCGACCGACGCGGTCACCAGCAGGTGCATCGCCGAGACCACGTCGCCCGTCTCGCAGACCTGCCGGTAGAGGCTCGGCAAGGACTGACCCGCGCGGGCGCTGCGTGTGCCGCCCGGCTCGGGCGAGGCGAACGGTGACGGAGCGGGGCGAGCCGGGAGAGCGGGGCGAGCGAGGTGATCGGCGTGAGCGGTGCGCGGGGGAGTGGACGGGACAGCCGCGGAGAAGGCCGGAGTTGCGGTCTCCCCGGAAGCCGGCAGCGGGATCTCAGCGGGCTCGGAAGGAACGGCCTCGGCGGCCTCGGAGGGAAGAGCCTCGGTGGGACCGGACAGGGCGGTGTCACCAGGATGATCCCCGTGCACCCTCTCCCGATCGTCCGCCCCCGACCCGGCGGCACCCGCCCCCTCGGACAGCACCCCGCGCATCTCCCCGTACACGTGATCCGCCAGCTCCTCCACGCTCGGCCAGTCGTACGCGACGGTGGCCGCCAGCGGGACACCCGCCAGCAGGTTCAGCCGGTTGCGCAGCAGCACGCTCATCAGCGAGTCGAGGCCCAGTTCGGGGAAGCCCCGGTCGACGGCGCTCGCATCCGGGTGCCCGAGGAGGCCGGCGACTTCGGCACGGATCAGCTCCCGCAGGGCGGGGACCCGCTCGGGCATGGGGAGTGACACCAGCCGTTCCCGCCAGGCTCCGGCGGTGCCGTCCGGTTCGTCGCCTCCGGCCGCCGCCCCGGGCGAGGCCGACGGCCGAGCCGGACGCAGCAGCCCGCGCAACGGTGGCGGAACCGGTGCCCCGGCGGCCGGCGCCCCTGGCGAGCGGTCCAGCGGCAGCGGCGCGAGGACCGGTTCGCCGCTGCCCAACGCGGCGTCGAACAGGGCCAATCCCTGCTCCGGGGAGACCGCGCGCACGGGGCCGCCGTGGACCCGGCCGACGCGGGCCGCCATCCCTTCGTCGTCCGCCCACGGCCCCCAGGCCAGCGACAACGCGGGCAGTCCGAGCGCGGCGCGGTGCAGGGCGAGGGCGTCCAGGAAGGAGTTCGCCGCCGCGTAGTTGGCCTGGCCGGGATTGCCGAGCAGACCCGCGGCAGAGGAGAACAGCACGAATTGCGACAGCGGCAGATCCTTCGTCAGCTCGTGCAGATGCCAGGCCGCGTCGGCCTTCGGCCGCAGCACCGCCGCCAGCCGCTCGGGCGTCATCGCCTCCAGTACGCCGTCGTCCAGGACCCCGGCCGTATGCACCACGGCAGTGAGGTCGGGCCCGAACTCCTTGACCAGGGCGGCAAGTTGGCCCCGCTCGGCGGTGTCGCAGGCCACCAGGTCGACCTGGGCTCCCGCTTGTTCGAGCTCGTCGCGCAGCGCCTGCGCCCCAGGTGCCTGCGGTCCGCGTCGGCTGACGAGCACGAGATGCCGGGCCCCGTGCCGGTCGACCAGATGACGGGCCAGCAGCGCGCCCAGCGAACCCGTTCCGCCGGTGACCAGGACGGTGCCTCGGCCGAGGGAGCCGACGGCCGCCGATCCGGGAGCGGCCGTCAGCCGGGGGACGCGCAACAGGCCGTCCCTGATGGACAGTTGGGGTTCACCTGTGGCGACGGCGGCAGGCAGCAGCCGTACCGAATCGGGACGACCGTCCACGTCCACGAGCGTGAGCCGCCCGGGATACTCCGCCTGCGCGGCCCGCAACAGCCCCCAGAGGGCGGCGGCGGGCAGGTCCGGCATCTCGGCGGAGGCATCGCGCGTCACGACGACCAGCCGCCCGGAACCGGCGAGCCGCGTCCGCAGCAACTCCAAGGCCCGCACGGCCAACTCGTACGCCGCGACGGCCGGATCGCCGCCCGAGGCGACGGGAGCGGCGAGGGACGCGACAACCGTCTCCGAACCGCCCTCGGACAGTGATGCCCCGGCCCCTTTGGAAGTCTCCACGGACTGAAGGACCGCGCCCACGCCCAGGTCGTCGATGTCCGTCACTGCCAGGGCGGACCCCTGTCCAGTCGCCGGAACTCCCGTCCAGCGCAGCCGGTACAACTCTCCCGCCGGTGCCGGCCCTCCCTCTGGGACGGGACGCGTCGTCATCGAGTCCAGCCGGGCCACGGGGGCGCCCGAGGGGGTGGCGAGGTCCACGGCGACCGTGTCCGGCCCGGTCGTCCGGAGGCGTACGCGCAGGGCGGTGGCCCCCGTGGCGTACAGCGTCATGCCCTGCCATGCGAACGGCATCCGGGCGGGTCCGGTGGGCGGTTCGGCGAGCAGTCCGCTGTGCAGGGCGGCGTCCAGGAGCGCCGGGTGGAGGGCGTGGCGGCGGGCCTCCGTGCCCGGCACCGGGCCGACCTCGGCGAAGAGTTCCTCGCCGCGCCGCCACAAGGCCGTGACGCCTTGGAACGCGGGCCCGTACGCGTGGCCGGTGGCCGCCAGCCGCTCGTAGGCGCCGGTGAGATCCACGGCGATCGCGTCCGGTGGCGGCCACGCGGTGAGGGCGGCCGCTCGGTCCCGGTCGCCGGGGACGGCCGGGCCGAGCCGCCCCGTCGCATGCTGGGTCCAGGCGCCGAGTGCCCCGGACGTCTCCGGCCGGGAGTACACGTCCGCGGTGCGGCGCCCGGTGTCGTCCGGTTCCCCCACGACCACCTGGAGCTGCACCCGGTCCCCCTCGGCGGCGGGCAGTGCCAGCGGCGCCAGGAGAGCGAGGTCCTCCAGTACGTCGAGACCGCACGCGTCGCCCGCGTGGAGCACCACATCGGCGAACGCGGCACCGGGCACGACGACGTGTCCGCCCACGGCGTGGTCGCGCAGCCAGGGCTGGGCCGCGCCGGACAGCCAGCCACCGCACAGCACGCGCTCCGTGCCCGGCACGGTGACCGTCTGGGTCAGCATCGGATGCCCGGAAGCGGCTGCGGTGTCGGCGGTGGCCTCGGACAGCCAGTAGCGCTGCCGCTGGAAGGGGTAGGTCGGCAGGTCGACCCGCCGGGCGCCGCTGTCCGCGTACACCCGCCGCCAGTCCACCGGTAGGCCGTGGACATGGAGTTGGCCCAGCGCGGTGAACAGTGTCCGCGGCTCGGGCCCGGGGGCGCCCCGGCGGGCGACGGCCGTGAACAGCGGGTCCCCGTTCGTCTCGGCCAGACCCGTCATGGCCTGAGCCGTGAGCTGAGCGTCCGGGCCGATCTCAGCGAACGCTGTGACCCGCCCCTCGCCCGCCAGCCACCGCACGGCGTCCCCGAACCGCACGGCCTCGCGGGCGTGCCCCACCCAGTACGCGGCCGACCGCAGCTCGTCCCCGGTGGCCGGACGTCCGGTCAGCCCCGATATCACAGGGATGCGGGGCACGCCGTACGCCAACTTGCCCGCGAGGCGGCCGAATTCGGCGAGCATCGGTTCCATCAGCGGGGAGTGGAAGGCGTGGCTGACCCGCAGCCGGGCGATGCGGCGTCCTCGTACGGCGAATCGCTCCGCGAGCGCGAGGACGGGCTCCTCCGCGCCGGAGACGACGACCGCGCGCGGGCCGTTCACGGCCGCGATCGAGACACCGTCGGTGAGCTCGCGGTTCACCTCGGCCTCGGTGGCGTCCAGTGCCACCATGGCGCCGCCCTCCGGCAGCTCCCGCATCAACCGGCCTCGGGCCGCCACCAGTTCGACCGCGTCCTGCTCGGACAGGATGCCCGCGACGTGGGCCGCCGCCAGCTCGCCGACGGAGTGCCCGGCCAGGAAGTCCGGCCGCACGCCCCAGGACTCCAGCAGCCGGAAGGCGGACACCTCGAAGACGAACAGAGCCGCCTGGGCGAAGTCCGTACGATCCAGCAGCCCTTCCTCGTCCGCTCCCCAGAGAACCGAGCGCAGCGGACGCTCCAGATGGGCGTCGAAACGCTCGCACAAGGCGTCGAAGGCGGCGGAGAAGACCGGGAAGGTCTCGCACAACTCCCGCCCCATCCCGCTTCGTTGGGCGCCCTGGCCGGTGAAGAGCAGGGCCAGCCGACCGGGCGACACCGCAGGCCGCGGCGCAGCGGACGCGGCCAGGGTGTCCAGCGCGCCGAGCAGCTCCTCGCGGTCGTCGGCGGACACGACAGCCCGGTGGGAGAGCGCGGCCCGCGCGGTGGCCTGGGTGAACGCCACGTCCAGCGGCTCGAGTTCGGGCCGCTCACGCAGCGCCGCCGCCGTGTGTGCGGCCTGCGCCCGCAGGGCCGCCGGGCTCGCCCCGGAGAGCGGCAGCGGGGGCACCGCCGAGCGGCGGCGTGGTCGTACGACGGTGTTGTCCTCGGCTTCCTCCAGGATCACGTGCGCGTTGGTCCCGCCGATCCCGAACGCCGACACCCCGGCCCGCCGGAGCCGCCCCGCCTCGGGCCGCCACTCCTGCTCCCGGCTCAACAGCCGTACGGCGCCCGACGACCAGTCCACCCGGGGTGACGGCTCGTCGGTGTGCAGAGTGCGGGGGAGCCGGCGGTGTCGCATCGCCAGTACGGTCCTGATGACGCCGGCGACGCCCGCCGCGGCCTGGGTGTGGCCGAGGTTGGACTTCAACGAGCCCAGCCACAGCGGGCGTTCGGGGGAGCGGCCCTGCCCGTACGCGGCCAGCAGAGCCTGTGCCTCGATCGGGTCTCCGAGCGCGGTGCCCGTGCCGTGCGCCTCCACCGTGTCGATGTCGGCCGGCGAGAGCCCGGCGTCGGTGAGGGCCGCGTGGATCACCCGTTGCTGTGCGGGCCCGTGGGGCGCGGTGAGTCCGTTGGACGCTCCGTCGGAGTTGACCGCCGAGCCGCGCAGCACGGCGAGCACCGGATGTCCGTTGCGCCGTGCGTCGGACAGCCGCTCCAGCAGCACCAGGCCGACGCCCTCGCCCCAGGCCGTGCCGTCGGCCGCCGCCGAGAACGGTTTGCAGCGGCCGTCGGGGGCCAGCCCGCGCAGCCTGCTGAACGCGATGAACGGCGCGGGCGAGGCCATGACGGTCACCCCGCCCGCGACGGCCAGCGAGCACTCGCCCTCGCGCAGCGACCGCGCGGCCGCGTGCAGGGCCACCAGCGACGACGAACACGCGGTGTCCACGGTCACGGCGGGCCCGCGCAGCCCCAGGGTGTACGCGATCCGGCCCGACGCCACGCTGCCCGCCGAACCGAGCGCGAGATGGGCTTCCAGCTCGTGCCCGGAGCCATGCAGCAGACGGCCCGCGTAGTCGGCGTGCATCACGCCGACGAAGACACCGGTGTCGCTGCCGCGCAGCTCCGACGGGTCGAGGCCCGCGCGCTCCAGCAGTTCCCAGCCGGTCTCCAGCAGCAGCCGCTGCTGTGGATCGGTGGCCAGCGCCTCGCGCGGCGACATCCCGAAGAAGGCGGCGTCGAACTCGGCGGCCCGGTGCAGGAAACCGCCCCGGCGGGTGACGGAGGTACCCGTCCGGTCCGGATCGGGGTCGTGGAGCGCGGCCACGTCCCAGCCCCGGTCGGCGGGGAAGTCGGAGGTCGCGTCGACGCCGTCGGCCAGCAGCCGCCACAAGTCCTCCGGCGACTCCACTCCGCCCGGGTAACGGCAGGCCATGGCCACCACGGCGATCGGCTCCCCGCCGCCCCCGGGCTCCCCGGCCTCCGTGCCGGACGTCCGAGCGGGCCGCACGCCGACGTCACCCCGCAGCGCGTCGCGCACACATGCCGCCACAGCCCCGGGCGTCGGATGGTCGAACACGAGCGTCGCGGGCAGGTCGAGGCCGGTCGCCGCGCCCAGCCGGTCGCGCAGCAGCACCCCGCCGAGCGAGGTCAGCCCGAGCTCGGTGAAGGCCCGGTCGACATCGATGTCGTGGGAAGACAGCCCGGCCGTACGCGCCGTCTCTTCGAGCACCAGGTCCAGCACGGCGTCGGAAACCGCCGCCAGCCGCTCACGCAGCCCCGCCGAGGCCGCCGTCCGCTCCGCCGAGAGACGCCGCACCAACTGCTCGGCGAGCGCCGGCCGGAGCACCTTGCCCGACGGGGTACGGGGGATGGCGTCGGTCTCGTAGAACTCGTCCGGCACCTTGAACGCGGACAGCCGCTCCCGGCAGTCGGCGAGGGCCCGCGCCAGGTCGACCCCGTGCGGTCCCGGCACGACGAAGGCGACCGGCACCTCGCCGAGCACGTCGTGCGGCCGGCCGACGACGGCGGCGTCGGCGACATCGGGGCGGGCGAGCAGCACCCGCTCCACCTCGGACGGGTTGACGTTCTCACCGCCCCGGATGATCAACTCCTTGACGCGGCCGGTGATGTGGAGGTGGCCGTGCGCCAGTCGCCGGCCGAGGTCCCCGGTGCGGTACCAGCCGTCGCTGAACGCCTCGGCGGTGGCCTCCGGGCGCTGGTGGTAGCCGGCCATCAAGCCGGGGCCGCGGACCCAGATCTCCCCCTCGTCCCCGTCGTCGACCTCGGCGCCGGTGGACGTATCGGTGAACCGCACCGCGAGCCCGGGCAGCGGGGGACCGCTGGAGGCGTCGTGCCGGGGCCCGTCGAGCAGGTTGAGCGCGATCTTCCCGCAGGTCTCGGTGGAGCCGTAACCGTCGAGGAGGGGAGCGGCCAGCGCGTCCTCGACGGCCGCCCGCAGTTCCGGGGGACAGGGCGCGCCCCCGCTGACGCACACCCGCAGTGAAGGGGGCACGGGGGCCGCCGCCTCGTGCAACGAGTCCAGCAGCAGACGGTAGGTGGCGGGCACTCCGGCCAGCACGGTGAACGGCTCCGCGGCGAGCGCGCGGGCGACGTCCGCGCCCCGGTCGAGGAGGCGGGCGCTCGCACCGACCGAGAGCACGCCCAGCAGACAGAGCGAGTGCGCGTAGCAGTGGAACATCGGAAGGGGCCACAGCAGGCGGTCCTGCTCCCGCCAACCGAACGCGGGCACGTAGGACGCCGCCACCGACCACAGGGCGGAACGCTGCGTGGAGACCACGCCCTTGCTCTCGCCGGTGGTGCCCGAGGTGTAGAGAATCCAGGCCGGATCGTCGAGGCCCAGGTCGTCCCGGGGTGCCTGGCCCGGATCCGTCCCGGCGAGGTCCTCGAAGGCGACCGTGCCCACCGGCGCGGCGCCCTCCCCTGCCACCACCACCCGAAGTGCGGGCCGCTCGGCCGCCAGCCGGGTGACGCGCGGCAACAGCGGCTCCTCGGTGACGACCAGAACCGCGCCGCTGTCGTCGAGGAAGTACGCCAACTCCTCCTCCGAAGCACCGGGGTTGAGCAGCACACCGACCGCCGCGGCCCGCAGCGCGCCGAGACAGCTCTCCACCAACTCCACCCGATTGCCCAGCAGGATCGCGACCCGGTCCCCGCGCCGCACCCCGAGCCGCGTCAGATGCCCCGCCAGCCGGCCGGTGCGCCGCTCCAACTCCCCGTAGGTGACGGCGCGGTGAGCATCCGCGTAGGCGGTCTTGCCTTCCAGTCGAGCCGCGTGCTCCTTCAGAGTGACGGGCAGTGCACGCACCAACTCGCCCTGAAAACCCGCCATTCCCACCCCGTCGCCGCCCTGTGCCATCCGGCAACCGTACGTCAGCCGAATGCGCGGGCGAGGGGTCCGACATGCGGTGCCGGAGCCCGGGTGCGCGTCCCCTGTCGCCGTCGCACAATTGACCGTACAGTGACAAGTCATAGATTTTCAGGCGTGATTGACGGGGGGAACGTCATGTCCTGGGACCAGCACGGCCCGCGCGACGATGCAGTCGTACCACCGATGCCGTCGGCACCACCGACACCGCAGATGCCCTTCGCGCCGCCACCCACCGCACCTCCACCCGAAACCGGCCCTCCTCCTGCTCCGGCCCCTCCTCCCGCTCCCGCGGACGGATGGAGATCCGCCGCGGTGGGCCTGCTGAATCTCTCCGGTCTCGGGATCGGCTACGCGCTCCTGCGCCGCTGGGGATTGATGGCCGTGTGCTGGACCGCGACGGCGATTCTGCTCGTGGTGGCCCTTCCCGCGGACCCGGACGGTCTCCCCGGCGGAGCCCTCGTCCTCTACCTGGTCCTTCTCGCGCTCGCGGCCGTCCACGGCGCGGCCGTGGGGCTGCGGACCCGTCTGTCGTGGCCGCCGCGTCCGGCGGTCGCGCTCGTGCTCGGCGTCGTCCTCCTGGCCGTACCGGCCGGAGGTGCCGTCCTGTACGACGGTGCGCGCGACGAAGCCACCGAGCAGATGCTCATGGACCGGCTGGAGCGGGCGGACGCCGTCGTCCGGGCCGCCGGGAAGCAGCCGTTCGCCAGCGCGGAGTCCGACTACAGCCGGGCGCTGGCCGTCTACCACGCTCTGCGCGCGGACCACCCGGGATCGCGGGCGGCCGCCCAGGTCCCCGACCGGCTCAAGACCTACTACGCGACGGTGGGCGCTCCCTATGGGCAGGAGCGGTACTGCGACGCCGTGGCACCCCTGAAGTACCTTCGCACCGTCCCGGGGACCATGGGCAAGCAGGACCTCGGAACGCTGTCCACCTGGCCCGACGACCGCCTGGCCACCTCGCTCTACGCCTGTGCGTCGCAGTCCCTGAGCGGCGGTGAGGCGGACTGGACCGTGCAGTTCAGCGACCTGTTGTCGACGTTCCCGCGGTCCGCGCAGGCCGCGAAGGTGGAACCGGCCGTCTCCTCCGCGGTCGACGCGGCCGTGAAGCAGGTCGGCGGCGACGAGCCCTGTGCTGCGGTCCAGCGCCTGGAGAGCCTGAGTTCCCAGGTCGGCGGGTTGCCGGGGGAGCAGGCGGGAGTGGCGGAAGCCCTCGACAAGGATGCCTCCCGCGCCGACCGGAGCGCCTCCTCGGGCACCTACGCCTGCGGCGTGGACCAGTACAAGGACGGGAGCTTCGACGAGGCCGTCACCACCATGGACGACTTCGTCAAGAACAACCCGCACCACAAGAACCGGGCCCGCGCCCAGAAGATCGCCATCGCCGCGGAGGTCGCGCAGACGGTGCCCGCGGCGGGCAAGCGCCTGCCGACGACGGCATCCGGCGGCAGTATCAGCGTCACCGTCAAGAACGACAGTCCCGACGACATCAGGGTGCTCTACACCGGGCCGGTGACCGGCAGCTTCACCCTCAAGGGCTGCGGAAGCTGCACGTCCTACTCCCTCACCAGCACCCTGGTGCGGGGCTTCACACCGTGCGACGACAGCGGCAAGAACTACCCGCAGCGGACCATCCGGCTGCCGGTCGGCACCACGTACTTCGTGCACAAGTCGCAGGACAGCAGCGGAAAGTCGCCGGCATCGGACACGGTCAAGCTGTCACCCGGCTACATCTACACCGAGTGCGCCTATACGACGGGCTTCAGTTACTGACAGCCGCGGCCGGCACCCCAGGGCGCCGGCCGCGGTGAACCGATCCCGGGTCAGCCCTCGATGCGGTGGGTTGTCCAGAACGACGTCAGGTCCGTGGTCGTGGCGGCCTGGGCGGCCGCCTTGAACTCGGCCGTGGTGGAGACGCCGTACCAGTGCGAAGTGGCGTAGTCCTTCAGGAGTTTGGCCATGACGGTGTCGCCGAGGACGCGCCGCAGATCGTGCAGCGCGCACTTGCCGTAGCCGTAGACGACGGTGGAGTAGCGGGACGAGTGGGCGTCCCAGTACGCCATCGAGTTGGTGATCTTCTCCGCCGTCGAGGCCCACGAAACGCTGTTCCAGCAGCTCGTGCCGGTCTTGTTCAGCGCCAGATCGGTGGCGTAGTCGGTGAACGCCTCATCGAGCCACGGGCTGTTGTACTCGTCGTCGCCGACGATCCCGTAGAACCACTGGTGGCCGATCTCGTGGGTGAGCGCCGTGGTGCTGACCAGGTCGAGGACGAACCCGGGGTACTCCATGCCGCCGAACCAGAAGTTGTTGTCGATCACCGCGTCCAGCTCGCCGTACGGGTAGGCGCCGAAGCGTCCCGCGTGGGCGTCCACGGCGGTCTTCGCGGTGGTGAGCATCGACTGGGCGTCGGACGAGCTGATGCCCGAGACGGAGTAGATGTTGATCGGGGTGCCCGCCGTCGACGTACCCGAGATCTTGGTGAACGGGCCCGCCGCCCAGGCGAAGTCACGCACCTTGGAGGCGGTGGCCGTGGTCACCGTACGTCCGCTGGAGCCGGGGGTGTCCACCGAGGCGCCGGTGGCGGGCACCAGCAGGGTGGTCGGGTGGTCGAGGGTCACCTTGAAGTCGGCGGCCAGGGAGTAGAACGACTCGCCGTTGTTCGTGTACGGGTCCAGATGCCAGCCGGCCCCGTCCTTGACCGCGAGCACGGGCAGGGCGTTGCCGATCATGCTGAACGCCCCGTCGTAGCCGAACCGGTCGGCGCCGCTCGGGACGGTGATGCCCAGGTCGAAGCCGATGGTGGCGCTCTGGCCCTGGGCCAGCGGGGTCGGCAGGGCGATCTGCTGGGCCGTGCAGCCGACTGACAGGGCGCCCGCGGTGCCGCCGGTGACGTTGCTGACCGCGATCGGCATCGCGGAGCAGGTGCCGTGGTAGTTGTCCCACAGCCTCAGGTACACCTCGCTGAGCGCGGTGGAGGAGGCGTTGGTGAAGGTCACGCTCTCGTGGCCGGTCCAGACGGTGCCGCTCGTGTTGCTGCTCAGACTGACGGTGTACGACGGCGCAGCCGGCGTGCGCGTCGAGTCCGCGGGCGGGGTCGTGTCACCCGAGGTGTTGAGCGCGATGTCGTCGAGGACGAAGCTCGTCTGGAGGCTGGAGTCCTCCGTGCCGGTGAAGGCGACGCTCACGGTCTGGCCCGCGAACGACGACACGTCGAACGACTTCTGCACATAACCGGTGGCCTTGTTGAGGTTCGAGTACGTCGCCAGCGTCGTACTGCCGATCTTCGCCGTCAGCTTGTCGTACGCGGTTGACGAGGTCGTCTCGGTGGTGTCGATGTGCAGCCAGAAGGTGAGCGTGGCGCTGCTGCACCCGGAGGGGATCGTGACGCTCTGCGAGAGGGTGTCGGTGTGTGTGCTGCCGACACCGTCCAGCCAGGCGAAGCTGCTGCCGCCATGGGCGGTCTGGCCGGTGCGGTTGGTGATCACACTGGTCGACGACTGGGTCCAGGGCGAAGTACCGCTCTCGAAACCGCCGTTGGTGACCACCTGGGCCGGGGTGCAGGCGGCGGCCAGTGGCGCCGCGGTCGGTGCTGCCGCCGCCGGGGTGACGGGGAGCAGGAATCCGGCCGACGCGACGAGGGCGAGTGCGCCCGCCGCGAGGGCCCTGTGGGGGGTTGGTCTCACGCGAATCTCCTTTGAGGCGGCCGGGGTTACGGCCTGCTCGGTGGCCGCCGGGAGGCTTGGGTGCGCCGGAGGGCGGCCGGGTGAGATGTCCGTTGCGCCTCCCTGGGATCAGGGCGACGGCTGCCGGAAGCGTGGCAGATTTGACGGAGTCATGCCATCGAAGTGAGTGAAAGTGGTCCTACTGATCCGTTTCGCCCAGCGCGGGCGTCAACCGCGACCAGGGGTTGGGGCGCGCCCGCCGTCACTCCCGCGCCATCTCGGACTCCGCCGAACTCGCCGCCGACTCGGCGTCGTTCACCAGCTTCCGCAGCTGAGCGAGGTCCGTGGAGGAGGAAGAGGAAGGAGAGGAGGAAGAGGAGGAAGGCGCCGGGCTGTGCGTGTTCTCGGCGTGGCCGCCGCATGCCGTCAGCGACAGCAGCAGTACGGCGGCGCAGGTGGCCACGCCGGCGTGGGGGGCGCGCATCAGTTGTCGGCTCCGTTGTCGTGGGCCTTGCACCACTTCTGTACGTCCGCCAGATCCTTCTGACGGGCTTCCAGGGTGGGAACGAGGGAACGCCGGAAGGTGAGCCTGTCGTTCAGGTAGGTCTCGATCTCCGTGTGTCCCGCCGACTTGGCGGCGGCCACGCGCTGTTCCAGGCGGGCGAGGGAGCCACGCCGTGACGCGTCCGCGTGCAGCCGGTCGAGGATCCGGTCGATCCGGTGGTCGATCTTCGGCGCGCGCTTGCAGAGCCCCGGCGCGCCGTCACCCGTGGGGGTGCCCGACGGCCCGGGGTGCGGGTCGTCGGCCGTGGCGGCGCCCGCGGTGCCGAGCAGGGTGCCGACGGCGATCAGCGAGATGACGGTTGTCCTGGTCCTTGGCATGCGAACTCCTTCGTGTTGCGCGGCGGTTGCCCTCACGGGCCCGCACGAGCCCTCACAGGCCCTCACGCCCCGGCAAGTTAGGAGTCTTCTTTGTGGAATTCTTGTGGCCGGTCCGCGGTCGAGATCATCCAGTTGCGCTGGAGGGGAAGCGTCGTTTCCGTGCCGGCCGCGCCGTCGAGGAGCGGCAGGACGACCTCGATCCGGATGCCCGGCCCTGCCGGCGGGTCAACGACACGGATGCGGCCCCGGTGCAGGTCGATCTGCTGGGCGACGAGGGTGAGTCCGAGGCCGGAACCCGGGCTGTCCGCTCGGCGATTGAAGCGTTCGAAGACCTCGGCGCGACGATCGGGCGGGATGCCCGGACCCCGGTCGTCGACGACGAGGATCGCGTGGCCGCCGCTCGCGCGCAGCGTGACGTCGACCCTCGCGGGCCGACCGTGCTCGCACCCGTGCACGAGCGCGTTGGCGAGGAGGTTGTCCACGACCGTGCGCAGTCCCGGCTCCCAGCCGTGGACATACAGACCGGGCGGGCAGTCGCTGGAGATCCGTGCGAGCGGATGGCGTCGCACCTGGTCCTCCGCGCTCGCCTCGACGACGTCCGCCAGATCCACCGGGCCGAAGGCGTCCGCCTCGACCAGATCGCCACGACCGAGCTCGCGCAGCATCACCAACAGCCCCAACAGCCGGGCGTGTTCGCGGCGAAGGTCGCCCAGCGTTTCGTCGCGGTCGGGTCCGGGAAGCTCCGGATGCGCGGTGAGGATCTCCAGGTTGGTCTGCATGCTCATCAGCGGAGTGCGCAGTTCGTGCGAGGCGGCCGAGGCGAAGGAACGGGCCGTGGCGAGTGCTTCGGCGGTTCTGGCGGCCTGTTCGTCATAGCGGGTCAGGACCGTCTGGAGGGTGTGCGCCAGATCGTCGACCTCGGCGATCCGGGTCGGCGCGTGGTCCAGCCGGGCGGTGCTGGTGCGCGGGTCCAGGCCGCTCGCGCTGTCCCGCAGGCGGCGCAGCGGACGGCTCGCACGCGAGGCGACGGCCCCGGCGAGCAGCCCGGACAGCGGCGCGGCGAGCAGCGCGACGGTCACCACGCGTCCGCGGACCAGACGCAGCTGTGCCTCCCCCGCCGTGTCCGGCGCGAACAGCCAGAGCGTGCCGCGGACGCCGGGCCGCGCGCCGGTCACCCGCGTCGACAGCACCCGCCAGCTCCGGCTGCGGGCCGCCGGTGAAGGTCTCCTCGGGACCGATCAGCCGTACGCCGACGTCCAGGGCGGAGGTGAACAGCCGCCGCTCGCGGGCCTGTTCCACCGCCGCCGACCGGTCGGCGGCGCTCGCCCGCAGCAGCCCACGGGCGTCCTTGGCCACGGCCGTGGCGCGCTCGCGCAGGTGAGCGTCCTGCTGGTCGTGCAGATCCGCCGCCACCAGCCGCAGCAGCAGCCAGCCGGTGGCCAGAACCAGTACGGGCACGCTGGCCCCGACGGCCAGGGCGATCCGCGTGGACAGCCTCATCGCCCGGAACCCGCACTGTCGTCCCGCAGAACGAAGCCCACTCCCCGTACGGTGTGGATGATCCGGGAGCGGCCCGATGTCTCCAGTTTGCGCCGCAGGTAGCTCACGAAGGTGTCCACCGCGTCGGTGCGCACATCGAAGTCGTACCCCCAGACGCGGTCGAGGAGCTGGTCGCGGCTGAGCACGAGACCGGCATTGCGCGCGAGGACATGGAGAAGCTCGAACTCGCGCCGCGTCAGGTCCAGGGGGTTCCCGTCGAGCATCACCCGGCGGGCCGCGGGATCCAGCAGTAGCCCGCCGACCCGTACGGTGTCGGTGTCCCGCGGAGGCCGGCGCCGCAACAGCGCCTGCAGGCGCAGGACCAGCTCCTGCAGGGCGAAGGGCTTGACCAGGTAGTCGTCACCGCCGGCCTGCAGTCCCGCGATCCGGTCGGCGGTCTCGTCGAGCGCGGAGAGCATCAGGACGGGTACGTCGTTGTTCTCGCCGCGCAGCGTCCGGCACACGTCGATGCCGCTGAGGTCCGGCATGGAGATGTCCAGCACGATCGCGTCCGGCGGCGTCCGTCGGGCCACGGCCAGTGCCGGGCGGCCGCCGTCGGCGAGGTCCACGGTGAACCCGCCGAGCCGCAGACCGCGTTCCAGTGAACGGCGTATCGCCGCGTCGTCGTCGACGACCAGGACACGGCCCAGGTCTCCGCTCATCGCCACACCCCCAGCTCGGTCGAACAGGCCGTCGCGCTCCTGTTCGCCGCCCATAGTGCATCAGCTCGCCGTCCGCAGGCACGAAACGGTAACGAAGGATTTGTGCGGCGTAATGGAGCGACCGCGAAGCGTAACGTCCCCTGTCCTGAGGGCTCGTGGGGGAGCCATCAGGTGTGGGGGAGGGGATGTCATGTCCGTCATGACAGGTGGGGGAGTGCTGCCCGGATTCACCCGGGCCCGCCCGATCGCAGCGGTCTGTCTGGGGCTCATGTGCGCCACGCTGACCGGCTGCGGGGACGACGGCTCGCCGACAGCCGGAGCGTCGACGGCTCCCGCGAGCACCATCGCGTCCAGTCCGTCGGCGTCGGCCTCGCCGCCGGAACCGACGCCCTCGGTCACCGACGTACCGACGACCGAGTCCGAAGACCCGGTCACGCCCTCGCCCCCGGACGATCCGGCGTCCGACGGCACGTCGGACGCCTCGGCGTTGTGGGGCAAGGCCTACAGCGGTACCGCGGACATCTCCGTCGACGTCTACGACTACTGCAATGCCGACGGCTCCCGCCGCCTGGCCGACAGCCAGAGCTACTCCCTGGACAGCACGCTCAACCTGAGCCGGCCGCGGACCGGCGGCGACGAGACCGAGAACAACCCGTTCTCCCTGCTGTTCGCGGCGGGTGACCCGTCCCGGGCCGGCGCGGTCTCGTTCTGGTCCTCGGCGGTCAGCACGACCTCCGGCCAGGACGTGGCGGGCAACCCCCGTGATCCGCAGGTGCTGTTGACGTACTGGGACATGGACTGGTCCGACGGCGAACTGGACGCCCGGCTGACCGACCCCCACACCCAGGAGGCCGTGGCGCTCAATCTGTTCAACTGGTCCAGCCCCGTCGTGGCCTGCCGGTCCGACCTCGGCCAGCTGCCCGGGGGCTACCCACACGCACTCGCCTCCGGTACGACCCTCAATGGACAACTCGACGACTCCACGGCAACCCTGACGGCCGAAGGCAGCAGCACCGACAGTCTGATCGAGTTCCACTTCACGTTCGAAGGAACCGCCTCGTGAGACGGCGGGGGCGGCCAACCGGACATGCGCCAACCGGACATGCGCAGATCGGATATCGGCAGAACGGACATGGGCAGAACGGACTTTGGCAGAACGGACATGGGGAGACCGGATGACGGCGACCGACCGACTCGACCGCTGGGGTGTGAGGATCGCCGCGTGGTCCGCGCCCGGCGAGACCGCGCTCGCAGCGCAGACCACTCGGGCGTACGCGGCGGGCGGCGCCACTCGCCGAACCCTCTTCTCGCCGAGCGGACACGCGCCGGGTGGGATGGGAGGCGGGACGGCATCCGTCCTGCCCGCGGTGCTGGACGGGCTCGCTTACGCCGCCGAGGCCCTCAAGTCCGCTTTGGGAAGTCCACAGTTGAGCAATGTGCTGTCCGTCACCGGCTTGCTGGTCGGACTGCGGGCACATCGTTCCGGCTCCGCGTCCGACCATGCCGAGACCGCGCCGGCCTCCACCGAGTCACCGCAGCCGGGAGAGGACACCGCGCCCGGCCCCGGAGCGTCGTCGGCCGCGCCCGACCCTGGAGCATCGTCCGCCGTGCCCTCGCTGGAGGTCATGCGAGCCGCCCTGCGGATGAGTGAACGGCTCCGAGCCCGGGGGATCGAGCCGGCCGAAGCCGACGAACTGGCCGCCAGGGTGACCGCCCAGTTCCTGACCGAGGGGGATCCGGCCGACGCGGCAGCGTTCCTCGACGCTCTCGTGGGCGAGGAGCCCCCGCAGCCGGACGTGAGCGCCACCCGCCTCCGGCAGACGGGACCGAGCCGGTTCATCGCCGCCGCGTCGGGCCTGCTGTCCCGCGTCGGACGCCATCGCACGACGCCATGAGTGGGCCTTCTCCCACTCGGCCCGCCCGCTCATGGAATCCCCCTCCGTGGCTGTGGCTGACGCTGCTCCTGTTCTTGGCGCAGGTCCCCACCCTGATCGGCCACGCCTTCGGGGTCGGTACGGGACTGGGGCAGTTCAGCGAGGCCGGCCATGGCCGGTTCGTCACCGCGCTGCTCAGCCTGGTCCAACTCCTGCCCCTCTTCTTCCTGCTGGCGGCAGCCCTCGCGCTCTTCGCCCCGCGGGCCCGCTGCCACTTCGTCGAGCGGCGCTACGGACTGCTGCCGCCCGACCATCCGCTGATGGCTCCGGCGGCAGGGGCGCCGAGGGCGCCGGGCGAAGTCCCGGAACCGCATTTCCACGATGAGATGGCGGCCTTCCTCACCGAGCACGCGCCCGGCACTCAACTGCGCTTCAGTACCCAGGCGGGCTTCTCCGCCCGCGTCTACCCGGGCGGTTGGCGCGTCACGCGGATCGGCGTCTTCGCTTCGCTCGTCCACCTGTGGGAGGCGGATGTGGAGGCGGCCCGCGCGGTCCTCCTGCACGAACTCGGGCATCTGCGCCACGGCGAGCAGCATGTGGCCGGGCTCGGCAGCCCCTTCACCGCCCTCGTCCGTGTCTGGCCGTACGTGCTCGGGGGCCTCGTCGTCGTACCGGTCACCCTGTTGTTCGTCACCGGCAACGCGACCGCCCCTCTGACGCTCGCCGAGGTCGTCCTGGTCCTGTTCAGCGTGCCGAAAGTGCTGCTCCTGGTGGTCGCCGCGCTCTGGTCGGCGGAACTGGGGGCGGATCGACACGCCGCCCGGGCAGCGGGGGCCGACACCCTCGTACGTGCGCTGCGTCGCCTGGAGGAGGGGGATCGCGGAGGGCCGGCCCGGCTCTATCACCCGCCCGCGGGGTTACGGATCTGGTTCGCGTCGCGCGCGGAAACCGGCGGGGTACTGCTCCTGTTGACGCTGCTGTGGCCGTTCGCCCTGCTCACCCAGCTGCTCCTGACGATGCTGGGTGCGGTGCCGGCATACGTGCTGCTGGGCGCTTCGTGGGATCGTGCCAGCAGGGAGGTTCTCGCGCTGGCCCATGACGCGCTGACGGCGGACCCCGCCTGGTGGGCCACGCTCGCCGTCGTCCTTGTCTGGCCCCTGGCGACCGGCGTCCGGTCGTCGGCCGGAGCCCGGTCCGCTGTCTCCGTCTCGTCGAGGGTGTACGCGACAGCCGTCCTGTTTCCCGCGGTTGTCCTGCTCGTCGGACTTCTGCCCCTTGTGTCCAGGCCGACCGGGGACGTCTTCGCCGAGGGCCACGACGGGCACGCGACCGCGTCCACCGGGGTGCCGGGCGGGGGCGGCGGCGGGGGCACCTCGACCGTGTGTCCCAGCGCTTCGGCACCACCTGCTCCGACGCGTCCGCCGGGGCTCCCCTCCTTCACGCGAGGAAGCCCGACGGCGTCCGGCGATGCGGCACCGCACCAGTCGGACGGACCGCAGACCTTCCGCACCCTGAGGGTCACGTCCGTCGAAGCGCTGTCGGGATCCACGGCTCAGGCCCAGGACGTGGGCGAACGGCTCCGTGGGGCCCGCTGGACGCTGCACGGCGACGGCAGCCTGAGCGCCGATGTCGCCGGTGTTCCCGTTCTGCGCGGTAGCGGCACCGACGGCGCGACACGATGGTTCACCGGGCAGCGCACGGAACACACCGCTGTCGGCACGACCACGACCTGGACGGAGGCCCGCCTCGTCGTCGGCACGGACCAGTCGCCCCGACTGGACCTCATCAGGGCGGCGACACTGGCCATGCGGGCCGTGGTCGACTGCCGGGAGTTCACGTCCACTTCGAGCACGGCGCAGCGCTTTTCCCTGACGCTGAGCGGTCAGTGACTGCCGAAGCGTGGCGCCGGGGGAGTCACATCTCGATGCGCGTGCCCACGTCGCCGTCTTCGGCGACGGTGTGGGCGACATGCGCGGCGGCTACGTCCAGCGCGGCATGGCCGGTGGATTTGAAGAGGGTGAGTTCGGCGTCGGTCCGGCGGCCGGGGTGGTGGCCGGAGAGGACGGAGCCGAGGAGTGTGACGGGCCGCCCGGCAGGGAGGTCCTGCAACTCGTGTGCGCCGGACGGGGGTTGGGTCGTGGCGGCGCCGGGCCACTCGGCGAAGAGTGTGGCGTCGTGGACGGTGCCGGCGTCCAGTTCGGGCCCGTGGGATCCCCCCACCGAGCTGATGTGTGCGCCGGGGGCGAGCCAGGCGCGGAGGATCACGGGCTCGACCGCTCCGGTGCAGCAGAAGACCGTGTCGGCCTCGCGTACCGCCGCCTCGATACCGGGTGCGGCCCGGCCCGCGGGATGGAGAGCGGCGGAGCTCTCGGCGCGTTGTGGGTCGCGGCCGCCGACGCTGACCGGGGTCGTGGGATCGATGGCGGCGAGCAGCCGGATCTGGGCACGCGCCTGGGCGCCGGTCCCGATGACGGCGACGCGGGTGGGGTGGGGGCGGGCCAGGACGCGGGCGCTGAGGGTGGCGGCGGCCGCGGTGCGGATCTCGGTGAGGGGCTCGGCGTCCATCAGGGCCAGCGGGCGGCCGTCCTCGGCGTCGAAGAGCGCGACGATGCCGCGGTGACTGCTGCGTCCGGGCTGTGCGGGGTCGGCGAACACGGAGACGAGTTTGGCCGCGAGCCCGAGTCCGGGAACGTAACCGGGCATGGCGCCCAGCAGTCCACCCGGGGCGCGGGCCGCGATCCGCGGTGGCGCGGAGGCCTCGCCCTGGCTGATGGCGATGAGGGCCGTCGCTACGGCGTCGATGACGCGGTGCGGGTCGAGCGCGGCACGCGTCTGCGCGCCGTCGAGGAAGCGGATCTCGCTCATGACGGACCGTCCGAGGGTGTGGTGGGTGCGCCGGAGCCGGAGAGGATCCGCCGCAGTTCGTCGGTCGCCTCCCGCAGGTCCTGTCGCAGCCGGGGAAGGCGGGAAGCGTCGAACTCCGCGTTCAGGCCCACGACGGTCAGGGCACAGACGGGCGCGCCCGGCTGGGGGACAACGGCACGGCTGAGGGAGGCGACGGGCTGCTCGTTGCGGCCGTACTCGACGGCGAATCCGGACCGCTCGGTGCGCTCGATGTCGGCCAGCAGCCCGTCCGGCCCGGTCAGCTCGTACCCGGCCTCCTCCGCGGGGCGGAGATAGGGGGCGCGAGCGGACGGGTCGAGCGCGGCGACCAGGGCGAGGGGGCCGGCGAACCGGTGGACGGGCAGGGCCTCGCCCATCAGGTGACTGATCATGGCGAGGCGATCGGGCCGTACGACGTCGATCACCCGGGACCTGTCGGCCTCCGGCACCTGGAGGTTGACCATCAGGCCGGTGCGTTCGGACAGGGTGGTGAGCACCGGACGGGCGAGCGCGGCGAGGGAGTTCCTGGCCGCGGAGGACGACAACCGCAGCACCGCGGTGCCGGGCAGATAGCGGTCGCCGGCCCGCAGCACCCAGCCGCGGCGTACGAGGTCGAGGAGCACGCGGTAGGCGGTGGCACGGTGCAGGCCGACCTCCTCGGCCAGGTCGGTGAGGCGCGGCGGCTGGGACGCACGGGCCACTGCCTCGACCAGGTCAAGGGCCTTGTCCACCGCGGTGCGAGGCGCTTCGGGCAATTCCGACCACTCCTTGTGGCGTCGGGAGGTGCGAGCGTACGGTAACGCATGTTTCTGCAGGCGATACATCTGTTACGCAGAGCGTAACAAGCCCCTCTGGCAAGCACCGCAACAAGCAGAGACTGAGGTGAAGATGACGAACGAGGTATCGGGCGCACCCACCCCGCACGCGCCCCCGCAGAAGGGGGCGGTCGCGGTGTACCGCGGTGCCACGCTGTTCGACGGCACCGGTCGGCCGCCCCGGCCCTCGACGTCGATCCTGATCGACGGCCCGACGATCCGCGCGGTCGCCGACGATGCCGTGCTCGCCGAGGATCTGCCCGCGCACGCGCAGGTCTTCGATCTCGACGGACGTTTCGTCATGCCCGGCCTGATCGACTCGCATCAGCACATCGCGACCCCTCCGGACCGGCCGGTGGCCGAGGCGGTGCTGCGCAGGCTCGTCTACAGCGGTGTCACCGCGATCCGCGACATGGCCGACGACCTGCGGCAGGTGGGCGACCTCGCGCGGGCCGCGTTGGTCGGCGAGATCCCCGGCCCGGACATCCGCTACGCCGCGCTGATGGCGGGACCGGGCTTCTTCGACGACCCGCGCACCCACCAGGTGTCCCAGGGGGAGACGCCGGGCGCCGTGCCGTGGATGCAGGCCATCACGGACGACACGGACCTGCGCCTGGCCGTGGCCCTGGCGCGCGGAACGCACGCCTGTGCGATCAAGGTCTACGCGGATCTCGACCACACCGCCGTCGCCTCGATCGCCGCGGAGGCACACCACCAGGGCATCCCCGTGTGGGCCCACGCCACCGTCTTCCCCGCCACGCCCCGACAGGTCGTCATGGCAGGCGCCGACAGCGTTTCGCATGTCACCCTGCTCGCCTTCGAGGGCGCCGAAGGGCAGCTGACGAGCTACAAGGACAAACCGCAGGTCGACCACCAGCGGTTCGCCACCGGCGACGATCCCCGTCTTGAGGAACTCTTCGCCCTGATGCGACAGCGCGGGACCGTCCTCGACGCGACCGCCGGCATGTGGGCGAGCGACGCCCTGGCCGGCGACGGTCCACAGGACGCGGCCCGCGCGGCCGCCAACACCGAACTCGCCGCACGCATCACCGCCCAGGCGTACCGCGCCGGCGTCGACATCTCCACGGGCACGGACTACGAGACCGATCCCAAGGACCCCTTCCCCGCGCTGTACGAGGAGTTGGCCTTCCTCGTACGCCGCTGTGGGATCCCGCCCGAGCAGGTGCTGCGCTCGGCCACGCTGATCGGCGCCCGGAGCGCCGGTGCCGAGGACGTCATGGGAAGCGTCGAAGCGGGCAAGCTCGCCAACTTCGTGGTCCTGGAGGACGATCCGCTGCGGGACATCGGCCATCTGCGCAGTGTCACGCTGACCGTCAAGCGTGGCCGTCGCTTCGAACGCGGCGAGTTCGTGCCCGGAGACAGCCACGCCGAAGAGCCCGGCCGCGACGAGGAGACCCGATGACCACCACCCCCATGATCATCAACGCGCTCGGGCAGCTCGACAATCCCAACGCACCGCGGTCGTCCGAGGCCGCCGCACAGCTCAACCCCTCCAGCGAGCAACTCACCGTCGACGCCCGGACCCTGGCCGACGCCCACGCCTCCGGCCTCACCGCCGTCAACATCACGCTCGGCTACACCATGGGCGATCTGCCGCCGTACGAGCACACGCTGCACGAGATAGCCGTATGGGACGCGATCATCCGGGACAACCCGGCGGATCTCACGAAGGTCCGCACGGTCGCCGATGTCCACCGGGCCAGGAGTGAGGGCCGGATCGGTGTCATCTACGGCTTCCAGAACGCCGTGGCCGTCGGCGAGGACACAGGTCGCATCGCCACTTTCGCCGACCTGGGTGTCCGTGTCGTCCAGCTCACCTACAACCAGGCCAACCACATCGGCGACGGTTCGATGGCGGCCGGCAACCGGGGGCTGAGCGACTTCGGCCGGCGCGTCGTCGAGGATCTGGGCGACCACCACCTCATGGTCGACCTCTCCCACAGCGGGGAACGCACCTGCCTGGAGGCCGCGAAGATCTCGCGCAGTCCCGTGTCGATCAACCACACGGGGTGCCGGGCACTGGCCGACCTGCCGCGCAACAAGACCGACGAGGAACTCCGGCTGGTGGCCTCGCGCGGCGGCTTCGTGGGCATCTACTTCATGCCCTTCCTCAACCTCTCCGGTCACGCCCGTGCCGCGGACGTCGTCGAGCACATCGACCACGCGGTGAACGTGTGCGGAGAGGACCACGTCGGCATCGGCACCGACGGAACCATCACGTCCATCGACGACCTCGACGCCTACCGGGCGCATCTCGCCGAGCACGTGGCCCTGCGTCGCGAGGCCGGCGTCGGCGCGGCGGGGGAGCGCGGCGACACACTCCCCTTCGTGCTCGACCTGCGCGGAGTGGACCAGTTCCGGGAGCTGATCCGCCTCCTGGAACGGCGGGGTTACCGCTCCGAGCGCATCGAGAAGATCCTCGGCACGAACTTCCTGGACTACGCGGACCGGGTGTGGGCGCCGGAGGGTTCCTCCTAGCCCGGCGACCATCACGACCCCTCCGAGCCGACGATTCAATCGTCGATGCAGCTGAATCGGTCGCTGAGCCTTGCTCCAGCGACGCTTTCATTCGTAGCATCGCTGCATTCGGTCACCAGATGAAGGGGTACCTCAATGGACCGCACCCGCCTCCAGCAACTCCTGGCCCGCGAGAGTGCCGAGGCCGAGCGCCGCAACCCGCGCTCCCAGGCCGCCTACCAGCGGGCCGACCACCTCTTCGGCCGGGTACCGATGACGTGGATGAACAAGACCGCGGGAGCGTTCCCCCGCTACCTGGACACCGCGCGCGGCGCCCGCGTCACCGACATCGACGGCCACGAGTACATCGACTTCTGCCTCGGAGACACGGGCGCGATGGCCGGTCATTCGCCCGCGGTGGTGGCCGAGGCGGTGCGGAGCCGGTTCGCGGAGCTCGGCGGCGCGACCGCGATGCTGCCCACCGAGGACGCCGAATGGGTCGGTGCCGAGCTCACCCGCCGCTTCGGCCTCGCGCGCTGGAGCTTCTCGCTGACGGCGACCGACGCCAACCGCTGGTCCATCCGGCTGGCGCGGGCGGTCACCGGACGTCCGAAGATCCTGGTGAACAGCTACAGCTACCACGGCAGCGTCGACGAGTCGCTGATCGTGGTCGGCCCGGACGGGCACGGCACCGCCCGCCCCGGCAACGTCGGCGCCCCCTGCGACGTCACGCTCACCAGCCGGGTCGCCGAATTCAACGACCTGGCGCAGCTGGAGCGCGAACTCGCCCACGGCGACGTGGCCGCCGTACTCATGGAGCCCGCGCTCACCAACATCGGCATCGTGCTGCCCGAGCCCGGCTACCTGGAGGGCGTGCGCGCGCTGACGCGCCAGTACGGCACCCTCCTCATCAACGACGAGACGCACACCTTCTCCGCGGGACCCGGTGGCTGCACCGCCGCCTGGGGCCTGGAGCCGGACCTGCTCACCATCGGCAAGGCGATCGGCGGAGGCATTCCGGCCGGCGCGTACGGGCTCTCGGCCGAACTCGCCGAGCAGCTGCTGGACCGTGACGACCTGGACCTGGTCGACATGGGCGGCGTCGGCGGCACCCTCGCCGGCAACGCCCTCTCCGTCGCCGCGACGCGGGCGACCCTGGAACACGTCCTCACCGACGAGGCCTTCGACTCGATGGCGAAGCTGTCGGAACGGTTCGAGGCAGGGGTGCGCGCCGGCATCGACACCTGGGCCCTCCCGTGGTCGGTGAGCAGGCTCGGCGCCCGCACCGAGTACCGCTTCACCGACCCCGCGCCGCGCAACGGAACAGAGTCCGCCGGGGCCGCCGACACGGAGCTGGAGGACTTCCTCCACCTCTATCTCGCCAACCGGGGCATCCTGCTGACCCCGTTCCACAACATGGCGCTCATGTGCCCCGCCACCACGGAGGAGGACGTGGACACGCACACTGATGTCTTCGCCGCCGCCCTGGCCGAACTGGTCGGCTGAACAGCGCCGTTGGTCCTGGGGCCGACGAGCGGGAGAGGAACAGCGTGGACGAGATCGACCGGGCCATTCTGCGCGAACTGCAGATCGACGGCCGTATCGCGTATGCCGAACTCGGCCCCAAAGTAGGCCTGTCCGCGTCGGCGGCCCGCCAGCGACTGCAACGACTGCTCGACTCCCAGGCCGTGCAGGTGGTGGGAGTCACCGACCCGATGGGCATGGGCGGACAGTCGATGGCCCTGCTCGGCATCGCCGTCGACGGCGACCCGCGAACGGTCGCCGACGCACTGGCCGAACGGGCCGAGGTGGTCTACTCGGTACTGACCTCCGGCGGCTTCGACCTGTTCGCCGAGGTGGTCTGCCCGGGCCCGCGGGATCTGCTGGACTTCATCAACGACGTCGTCCGTCCGATCGAAGGGGTCCGCCAGGTGCAGTCGTTCCCGTACTTCGGGATCCACACGCACCGGTTCCTGTGGAACGTGGGCTGACGGGTGCTCCCGTAGCGTGCTCGCGGCGGCCGGCTAGCTCGCTCTGCCGGCTGTCGAGACCTGCACCCCCAGCGGGCGGGCGAGGCCGATCACGCCCTCGTCCAGGCGTTGCAGATGCCGCAGCACCCGGTGCGTGACGCGGTCGTGCCGAGGGGCACCCCCTCCGTCCGTCTCCAGCATGGACGCGAGGCTCGCGCCGGTCTCGGCCACCCCGCTCGTGTCGTCGTCCTCGACCCGGGCGACCAGGACGTCGATGTTGTGGGCGATGCGCTGTCCCGCGACCTTGAGGCGGGGGTCCGCGGCGACGGTCTTGCTGTAGGGGAGGAGTTCGGCCGTCGCCGCCAGTGAACGCGCGTGGTAGGCGCACGTCTCCAGCAGGGCCACGACGTAGCGAACGGTCTGCCGGCGGGCCCGCAGCGGGGTGATCGGATGGGTCAACGGCTGCGTGGAGGACCGTAGATCGTCGAGTGCCTTGTCGAGATCCCGGGCCATGTCCAGCAGATCGAGCGCGGGCCCGCCGCTCAGCTGTTCCACCGCGGCACCGGTGACGTCACCGAGCCGGGTCAGCACCGTGCCGAGGAGTTCATCGGTGCGGCGATCGGTATTGACCGGCAGGATCAGGACGGCTGCGATCACACCGCAGGCGGCGCCGAGCGCGGTCTCCTCGATCCGCAGGACGAGGACCGCGGGACTGTAGGTGTTGAGCAGCGTGTACAGCAGCCCCAGCATCGCGGTGACGAAGAAGGACATCAGGGCGTACGACAGCGGCGCGGTGAAGAACATGGCGAAGATGAACAGCAGTACGAGGGCGAACGCCGTCCAGGTGTGCTTGCCGACCACGCCCGCCAGGACGACACCGGCGACGACGCCGAGAACGGTGCCCAGCAGCCGGCGGTAGCCCTTGACGAGGATCTCCCCGGTGGACGCCGTGTTCAGGAAGACGACCCAGCAGGTCAGCACCGCCCAGTACCAGCGCTGGCTGGACAGGAGTTCCCCGCCGACGATGGCCAGCGCCGAACCCACCGACACCTGGACGGCGGCACGGGTCGTGGGACGCTCCAGGCCCTTGGGGCGGTCCGCGTCCGGCTCGCTCTCCTCGGACCCGGCGATGGCGACGTCCTCGGCCTCCAGTTCCTCGCGCGAACGGGTCGTCGACGGTGTGTCGTCGGATTCGTCCTGGGGGCCGTCGAGGGCCAGCCGCAGGCCAAGGACGGCGCGCGCCGCCTCTCCGATGCCGCGGAAGACGTCCTGGACGGCCGCCGAGGCGCGCGGCAGATTCTCCTCGTCGCGGTAGCCGAGCAGCCGGTTGCGCAGATGGGCCAGCCCGGTGCCGCGGTCGAACGCCACGGGGCGGACGACCAGCAGGCGCAGTGCGTCGAGGTCGCGGCGCAGCATCGCGGTGGTGTCGTCGTGTGCCCGCAGCCGGTTGCTCGGCGCCGGCACGGGCGCGTCCGGGAGGTGCAGGGTGAGCGTGTGGGCGCGTTCGGCGCTGCGCGCGCTGAGGAGGAGGACATCGAGCCGCTCGGCGGCGATCTCGGCGTCGGCCACGCGGCGCTGGACGAGCGAGGCGGTGGCGCTGTCGCTGGTGCCCACTTCCAGCCGCCCCTGGATCATCAGCGCGCTCTCGTGGAGGCGCGCGGTGTGCCGGCGTACGTCCTCCAGGGCCTTCTCGACACCGTCGGGCCCGGCGTCGAGCAGGTCGATCTGGGCGGACACCAATTGGGCCAGACGAGCCCGGAAGGCCTCGCGCAGTCGCAGCAGGACACGTTCGGGCGTCTCGACGACCAGGCCGAACCGCACCACCGCACTGCAGGCGAACGCGATGGCCAGTGTTCCGCAGAGCCCGGGCAGAGCGGAGAAGCTGGCTCCGACGAACAGGGAGAGGAAGTAGATCTGAAACCCGATGAGCCCCAGGGCCGTACCGCGATCACCGAACCGGCGGCTGTACACAGCGGCGAAGATCAGGGCGATGAAGAACAGGTCGCCCGCGACGACCCTGGTGTTCAACAGCGCTCCCAGCGACATCGCCACAAGTGCCACGGGCAGACCGAGCGCGAGCGTGAGGGCCTGTTCGCGCCGCTGCTTCTCCTTGATGGCGAAGGTCGCGACCATGGCGGCCATGGCGCCGGCCACCATGTGGCTCACATCGGCCTTGAGCAGCGCCAGGACCGCGAGCGTGAGCGCGATGGCGCCGACTGTCCGCAGCCCGGCCATGAGCCGCAACAGCCCGGGGTCGGAGGCCGCGAACCGGTCCCAGATCCGGTGCCGGATCCGGCCCCAGATCCTCGTCCGGCTCGGCCGTGTCGCTGTCCTCACGCTGCCGCTTTTCCCCGTTCTCCGTCATGATCCGGAGTTCCAGCATGGCACGCGTCGGGGTCCCGCCCCGCGTTGCGGCACCCGCCTGACGCCGGACCGACCGCGCGGCGACGTATCGTTTCGTTGCCGATGACTCCGAGGGGAGCCGTTCATGACCACGGCCAAGGACCTGTTCATCATCGCCGTCGACGCGGAGCCGAGCTGTCCCGTGGGACAGGGCGACCTGTCGCTCGCGCTGGCCGGAGCCGAGGTGATCGACCTCCTCCGCGCCGAGGCCCTCATGCTGGCCGGCGACCGCATGGTGCCGACCCGGCAGCCGACGACGGATGATCCCCTGTTGGCCGAGGCCGCGTCGTCGCTTGCCCGGCAGGTGCCGTACGAGCGCGTCGAAGACTGGCTGTGGCGCCGAGGCCGTGACCTGTCCGCGACCTATCTGGCCGCCTTCGAGGAGGCCGGCCTGCTCACCCGGCAACGGCGCGGCCGGTTGTCCCTCGGCGCCGCCCGAATGGCGCTGGCCGACTCGCCCGCTCGCCGCCGGGCCATGAACCGCTGGGCAGCGGACGAGCCCGTCCTCGTGGCCCTCGCGGCGGTCGTAGGGATCCACGACGTGCACGGCACGGACTCCCCGGGCGCCGTCGACGACACGGTGACGACCGTGCTGGCCGCCGTCGACGAGGCGGTGCTGGAACTGGAAGCCGTACGCCAGAGGCGGGCCTTCGAAAACGCGGCGTTCGCCAATATCTGGCGAGGCGCGTGACGAGCACCCGCACGAGTGACGGCCACCCGCGGGTCGCGCGGCAAGGCCGGGAACGGACGCGTCGTCAGTGGTCTGGGCGGCTCGACCCGTCGTCGCTCGGTGCGCGCCGGGCCCTCATGGTGTCCGTGACCCGCTGAATCGTCTTCGCCAGCGGGTGCGGCGCGCGCCCGTCCTGTCGGCGTGATGTCCCGAGCGCGGAGGACGCCGTCCCCCGGAGCTCCTTGACCTCGGCGAGTGCCGCATGGGCGCGCTCGGTCGCCTCGCGGTACAGGTCACGCGACTTGGTCATGGCGTCGAGCGCTTCGGCATAGGCGTCCACCAGCGACCGCGCGTGCGCCAGTTCCTCTTCGAGGGTCAGCAGATGCCAGTCCTGCCGGAGAGAGTTGAGCGCCTGCGCCGCCTCGTCCGGCAGCGGCCAGGGCAGCGCGGCATACCGTACGACCTTGTCCAGGAGCTCGGTCGGCTCCGAGCCGTCGAGGAACACGCTGCGCACGCTGAAGTCCTGCTCGTCGTACCCGAGCCGGGCAGGCGTGCCGGGCAGAATGACGGCGCCACCGCGCGGCACCCGCGTCCCCACGTCGTACAGCGCCCAGTTGACGGCCTGGAACTGCTCGGGCGCGGCCCGGTGTTCCACGACGCGATGCCGCAGTCCGGGCGGAAGCAGCCGGGCCAGGGGGAGGCGGCCGAGGTGGTCGGTGGTCATCGCCTCGTGGACGACGACGTTGATGCTCCAGCTGTGGCGCGCCGCATCCCTCAGCAGGCGGCGCAGCGCCGCGTCCTCCTTCGGCAGCGGGTTGATGTCCCGCAGGCGCAGCCCTTCCACGCTGTCGTGGTCCCAGGAGAAGTCGCTGTCCTCGGGCCAGAACATGGTCGCGGGGGAGGGCCAGGCGGCATCCCAGGGCCGCTCCGCCTCGGCCGCCAGCGTCCAGCGACGCTCTTCGTCCGCGTGCTCGCGCGGGTCGGTGGTGAGCCGCGCCCGTACGGTGACGGCGTCGGCGACCAGCCAGCGGGCCTCGAAGACATGCTCGTCGGATGCCGCGGAGTTCTCCGACTCCAGGAAGTCCTGGATGGTCCCGGCGGCCTTCAGCTTGCGGAGGTTGTCCCGAAGGACGTTCTGCGGGGTGGGTCCGGTGTGGCGCCCGCTTGCCAGCCAGACTGATTCCGGGGCCGTGGCACGGTCGGTGGAGGACTTGGGCATCGGTCACTTTGCGGCTGGGGAGCGGTGTGCCCTCCCAGTATGGTCTGCGCAGGTCACCGGCCGAGAGGCGAGGTCCGCATGGATCGCATACGTCCAGTCTCGGGTAACTATTATCGATTTATTCCTATTTGTACCGATTGTGTTGATTGCGTGGGATGTGTCCTCACGGCTGTCCGAAGGTGCGTAGTGCCAGGCGGGTGCGCAGACGGGTCAGGCGGTCGATCTCGGCGTCGAGGGCTGCGAGTCTGCGGTCGACCACCCCGGAGCCGGGGACATCGGAGTCGGGGCGCCCGCATTGCCGTTGCGGATTCTCGACCAGCAGGTCGATCCGGTCGGCGACGCCGCGCAGATCCTCGACGGTGAGCCCAAGTGCCAGCAGCTCACGGATGACGCGGACTCTGGCCACCTCACCCGGCCCGTACTCACGTTGCCCGGTGGCGGTGCGCAGCGGTGGTGGCAACAGGCCGCGCTCCTCGTAGAACCGCAGTGCCCGCGGGGTGGTCCCCGCCGCTGCCGCCGCATCTCCGATCCGCATGTCCGACCTCACGCCTCAGTCTCCGTCGCCGCGACCGAGCGCGACGACGCATCACACAGGCGGCAACTCCACGACGACGGTCCCGAAGTGCCGCCCCTCGAACAGTTCCTGCAACGCCCGAGCCGCGTGATCCATGCCCGGTATCCGTACATGCGGGAAGGTGATCTCGCCGGAGCGCAGCCAGTCCCCGAAGCGCTTGGTCCATTCCTCCGTCACTTCCGGATGGTCCTGGCCGCTGTAGCCGTGCAGCGAGACGCCCTGGGTGACGAGCCGGAAGGTGTCGATCTCCGCGGGTGCGCTGCCACCGTCCCGGCTCGGCGACAACTGTCCTGACAGCGCGCCGACCAGTGCGAAGCGGGCACCCCGGCGCGCGGCGCGAACAGCCGCGGCCAGCTGGTCACCGCCGACGGTGTCCAGCAGCACGTCGATGCCGTCCGGCGCCGCCGCGGCCAGTTGCTCGTCGATCGGCCGGGGTCCCGGCGCCACGACCGCGTCGTAGCCGAGTTCGGCCCGCAGCCGCTCGGCCTTGTCCGGCGAACGGGTGCTCCCGATGACCCTCGTGGCGCCCAGCAAACGCGCGACGGGGCCCGCCAGCGTTCCCACGGCTCCCGCCGCGCCCGTGACGAACACGGTGTCGCCGGGGCGGACTTCGGCGAGCCGGGTCAGTGCTCCGTAGGCGGCCGACCCGGACGACAGGTGGGCCACCGGGTCGGGCAGGACATCGCCCAGCGGAGTGCAGTCGGCCGCCGCCACCAGCGCGTGCTCGCGCCACCCGAACAGATGCGTGACCGTGTCCCCCGGGCGCAACGGACCGCCGGGCGCGGCCGCGACGACCTCACCGACAGCGGGACCGAACAGCGCGTCGCCGGCGTGGATGCGGGGCAGCGGCACGCCGTCGACCTGGCCGCCGATCAGGGTGCGCAGCCCGGGGAACACGAGGAAGTACCGGTTCCGGACGACGACTTGTCCCGGACCGGGGACGGGGACCGGCTTCTGCGTGACCGTGAAGTGCTCGGGCCCGGGCAGCCCACGGGGGACGTCGGCCAGCAGGATCTCGCGGGTCGTGGAGGGCAGGACAGCGGCCATGTCGGGGCTCCTGAACGGGTTCGAGGGTGAGCGCGGGCTGTGACAGCCGGACCGGTCCGGCTGCCGGCGCGCAGACGCTAACCCCTGACGTGCGCGTCAAAGGCAAGACAGCTGCGAAGGCCCGACCGGAGAACCGAGGAGATCACATCGACGGAGCTGAACGGCCGCCGCTAACCGACGAGTTCGCGTACGAGCGCGGCGACCTGCTCCACTTCGATGAGGAAGCCGTCGTGACCGTAGGGGGATTCGATCACTCGGAGGTGATCCGCTGTGCGGATGCCGGCGGCCAGCTCCGCCTGCTGGGCGAGGGGATACAGGCGGTCCGAACTCACTCCGGCGACAACCGTCCTGGCGGTCACGCGGCGCAGGGCGGCGCGCGTACCGCCGCGACCGCGACCGATGTCGTGCGTGTTCATGGCGTCTGCCAGCACGACGTAGCTGCCCGCGTCGAAGCGGCGGACCAGCTTGGCGGCGTGGTGGTCGAGATAGGACTCGACCTGGTACCGGCCGCCGTTCCAGGGGTCCTCCGTACCCTGGGGCGTGCGACCGAAGCGGACCTGCAATTCCGGCTCGCTGCGGTACGTGACATGGGCGAGGCGGCGGGCCAGGCCGAGTCCCGCATGCGGACTTCCGCCCGTGTCGTGGTAGTCGCCGCCGCGCCAGTGCGGGTCGCTGCGGATGGCATGGAGCTGGATGTTGGCCCAGGCGATCTGCTCCGCGCTCGCCGCCGCCGTGGTGGCGAGCAGGAGGAGTGCGCTCGTGCGCCCCGGATACGACACGGCCCACTCCACGGCGCGCATCCCGCCCATGGAGCCGCCGACCACCAGGGCCCAGCGGTCGATGCCGAGTGCGTCGGCCAGGCCGGCTTCCGCAGCGACCTGGTCGCGCTGTGTCAGAGAGGGGAAGGTGCCACCCCAGCGGCGTCCGTCGGGACGCGTCGAGGACGGACCGGTGCTGCCCTGGCAGCCGCCCAGCACGTTGGGTGCGACGACGAACCAGCGGTCTGTGTCCAATGCCAGACCTGCCCCGATGAGTCCGTCCCACCAGCCGGGGGTGGGGTGACCGGGCTCGGCCGGTCCGGCGGCATGGCTGTCGCCGGTGAGGGCGTGGAGCACGAGTACGGCATTGGAGCGGTCAGGTGCCAGCCGCCCCCAGGTTTCGAACGCGAGCCGCGCACCGGGCAGTTCACCGCCCGCCTCCAACGGCAGCGGTTTCTCCCGCACGTGCCATTGGCGGCGACCCGGCGGGTCCCCCTCCCGCCAGGCCCCGGAGGCCGGCGGGAGGGGAACCTCGGAGGTCGTCAGTACGGTGTTCAGGACGCGCCCTTCGCCGCGCGGAAGCCGGCCTCCAGGTCCGCCTTGAGATCGGCGAGGTTCTCGATGCCGACCGACAGGCGCACCAGGCCGGGGGAGGTGCCGGTCGCCGCCAACTGCGCATCGTCCAGCTGGCTGTGGGTGGTAGATGCCGGATGGATGATGAGACTGCGTACGTCGCCGATGTTGGCGAGATGACTGAACAGCTCGACGGCGTCGACGAACCGCTTGCCCGCCTCGACCCCGTCCCGCAGTTCGAAGGCCAGGATTGCGCCGGCGCCGCGCGGCAGATAGCGGCGCCCCGCCTCGTACCACCGGTTGGACTCCAGGCCCGGGTAGTGGACGGCGGCGACCTCGTCGCGCTGCTCCAGCCACTCGGCCAGCGCCTGGGCGTTGGCGGAGTGCCGCTCGATGCGCAGACTGAGGGTTTCCACGCCCTGCAGCAGCAGGAAGGCCGAGTGCGGGGAGAGGGCGGGCCCGATGTCGCGGAGCAGCTGCACCCGCAGCTTGACGGCGAAGGCGCCCGGGCCGAGGGCGGGCCAGTACTGCAGGCCGTGATAGCTGGGGTCCGGTTCACTGAAGTCGGGGAAGCGGTCGGCATGCGCCCCGAAGTCGAAGGTGCCGCCGTCCACGACGACACCCGCGATCGTGGTGCCGTGGCCGCCGAGGAACTTGGTCGCCGAGTGGACGACGATGTCGGCGCCGTGCTCGATGGGCCGCAGGAGATACGGGGTGGGCACGGTGTTGTCCACGATCAGTGGGACGCCGGCCTCGTGCGCGGCGTCCGCGACCGCCCGTACGTCGAGCACATTGCCGCGCGGATTGCCGAGTGTCTCGGCGAACAGGGCCTTCGTGTTCGGCCGGATCGCCGCTCGCCAGGCGTCGATGTCGTCCGGGTCGTCGACGAAGGACACATCGATGCCGAATTTGGGCAGGGTGTGGCGGAAGAGGTTGTACGTGCCGCCGTACAGGGACGTGCTGGAGACGATGTGGTCGCCCGCGCTCGCCAGAGTGAGGAGGGCCAGGGTCTCCGCGGCCTGCCCGGAGGCCAGGGCCACCGCGGCGACCCCGCCTTCGAGCGCGGCGATCCGCTGCTCGAAGACGTCCTGGGTCGGGTTGTGGATACGGGTGTAGATGTTGCCCGGCTCGGCGAGCGAGAACAGGTCGGCGGCGTGCTGGGTGTCGCGGAAGACGAACGAGGTCGTCTGGTAGATCGGCGTCGCCCGCGCCCCGGTCGTCGGGTCCGGCGCGGCACCGGCGTGGATCTGCTTGGTCTCGAAGGACCAGGCCGAGGTGTCGGGCCCGGCGGGTTCGTCCTCGGGCGTGTGGCCGGCGGTGACGGAATCGATCGGCTGGCTCATGGTTCTCCCTTGTGCGGGCATGCGGGGTGCGTGAAGAGACCGCAGGGCTGCTGTCCGGACCCGAGGAGGGCAGGGCGCAGGACAGCGCGGCGCGGTGGTGAAGAGGGGGGATCAGATGCCGGAGCGGGGCGTCAGCTCACGGCGGAACAAGACGTGGTGGTGACACGCACGTAGTCAACGTGGCGGCGGGTCACGAGCACGGTCATGGGGTCAGGTAACCACAGTTGGTGACGGCGCACCAGCAGGACCGGGAGGGAGGCAATGCCTCGCGCGCCTCGCTCGGCCGTCGCCCTGGCCGCCGTCACACCCGTCGGGACACTCGGTGGTCTCCATGGCCGGACCACTCGGCGCACCCCTCTGCTCCGTCGGCAATCAACCTTTCCCGTACGGCCGTTGCCACGCGCGCAGCCCACGAAGTGGGGAGCCGTTTCGCTGCTGGGCGACGAAGGACGCCGTGCCGGGACGGGACAACCACGTGCCGCACCGTGATCGGCACTACTCGGAATCGGGCAGGACGAGCGGCGGAAGCTTGGCGGTCGAACCGGGCCAGAGGCTGACCCAGATTCCGGTGACGGCCCGCTGAGTGACCACCAGCCGCAGACCGGCCCAGGAGTACGGGTAGCCGTCGACATCGGGCCCCTTCAAGATGTGGGCGGGGTGCGGGCGCCCCGGGCCGAGGAGGTCTTCAGCCTCAGCCAGGGACATTCCGCAGCTCAGGGGCCCGATCCGGCCAGTGCTGGAGAAGTCGACGAGTACGTCCATCAAGGTCACGACAGTGACTGTGACACTCTCCCGATCCAGTTCGCACTCCGAAATCAGCGCGGCGCCGAGCCTGCGGGTGCCGGATTGTCGGCCAGATTCCACACAACGCGTGAGTGGCCTGCGAGGACCTCGGTGACTGACCGGTCACCACTCGGCCTCAAGGGCCTTGACCAATCGGGAGGCCGCGGCCAGGTCCGGCATGTTCCGCAGGGAGGCGACGACTTGGCCGCTCGCGAACTCCCGCTGCGCGGCGGTCACAGTCGGATCGATCGCGCACTCGGCCTGCACGTAAAGATAGTTCAAGGCCGTTGCGAAGAGCATCGAGAACGAATCCAGGCCTTTCACGGTCGCACGACCTCCTGCATCCACATACGCGCGTGCCAATCGCCGAGCGGAATCCGCGTTGAACTGGTTCCCGCCCGACCATACGTAAATGGCTCGTGCGAGCTCGCGTTCCGCCGATGTGGATCCCGCGTTGTCCCAGTCGAGGAGAACCGGCCCGGCCGGACCGACCAGAACATTCTGGGGCTGCAGGTCGAGATGTGACGTCACCAAATCACCAGGGTCCGACGGGGTCACATGGTGCGTCAGCTCTGCCGCCGAGGTGGAGGCGAATTGGCCCAGCGCCTGCGACCACGGGAGGCCGGCCTGGCGAATCTCCTTGTGCAGTTCTTTCCAGTCGGCATCCAGGTGGCACTCCTCGTACCAGGAGTTTGGTGTCCCGGTCGCGCCCTTTCCGGCCATGTGGAGGACTGCCAGGGTCCGGCCGAACCAGCTCAGGACTTCCGGGTCGGAGGCGTCTGCCTCAGTACCGTTGACCCAGTCGTACAGCTTTGCATAGGAGCCGCCCAACGGGGGAGGGAGTTGTGAGACGTATTCGCCGTCACGATTCGGAATGAATCTTGGCGACACGATGCCTAGCCTTTCCGCAGCGTTCCGTAGCGCGGCTTCCCGGTGGACCTGCTGCTTGTCGCAGCCGAAGAGGAGTTCTTTCACTGCCCATGAGGAGCCGTTTCCGGTTAACTTCCAGATCTGGCCCAGTGCGCCGCGGGTGACGGGCGTCATCGTCCACGGTCCGGTGCCGAGCGCATAGATGTCCGCCATGAAGTCGGCTGTGTCATGCATGCAGGTGCCTCTCCAGGTGCTGAAGGTCACCGATGATTTTAGGGTCCCTTGGGCATTTCGTTCTCACGAATTTGTGCCTGATCCCCGGAACCCCGCGCACTCATCGGGGATTGCCAGCAGATGGCTCTCGCGCGGGACGCTCGTCAGAGACAGAATGGGCGGGTGCCTGACTGCTTCCGCGTCGGCCTGCGCGCCTGGGCCGGCCGAGGACGACTCCGGCCAGGACCAGGACCAGTCCGCACAGTTGCTGAACGGTCAGCACCTCGGCGGCGACCGCAGTGCCGAGCAGTACGCCCGTGACGGGGTTGAGCAGTCCGATCAGGCCGACGGTTCCTGCGGGCAGGTGCCGCAGTCCGGTGAACCAGGCGGCGAAGGCCAGTGCGGTGGCGACCAGGGTGACGTAGCCGAACGCGAGGAGCGCCGGCGTGGAGAGCGCGGGGGGAGGGCCCTCCACGGCTGCGGCGACCGGGAGCAGGAACAGGCCTCCGGCGGTGAGCTGCCAGGCGGTCGAGGCGAGTACGTCGGCGTCGGCGCTCCACCGTTTGGCCAGGATGTGGCCGAAGGACGACACCAGCATGGCGGCGGCGGAGGCGAGGACTCCCGGCACGCTCACCCTTTCCACCCCCGTGAGCAGCATGAGACACACCCCGGCGAGCCCGATCGCGGCGCCGGCCAGGTGGGCGGTCCGGGGCCGCTCGGACACCAGGGCCCAGGCTATGAGCATCATCGTCAGCGGGGACACCGCCATGACCGTCGAGGCGATGCTCGTCGGCAGCAGCTGGGAAGCGACGTAGACGAGGACGAAGAACACGCTCACGTTGAGCAGCCCGAGCACCGCGGATCGCCGCCACCATGCGCCACGCGGCCGCTGCCTGCACAAGGCCAGCAGGATGAGGCCGGCGGGCAGCGCACGCAGAGCAGCCCCGTAGAGCGGGCGGTCGGCGGGGAGGAACTCGTGCGTGACGAAATAGTTGGTCCCCCATGCCACCGGTGCGACCGCGGTCAGTGCCACCCAACGTGCATTAGCTTCCATGGAAGATAATATAGCTTCCTGGGAAGCTATCATGGTGTCCATGGAAGACCGGCAACCGTTGGACCGTGTAGCCCGCATCCAGGCCGACTGGCGCCGCGAACGGCCCGACCTCGACGTCACCCCGCAGGGAGTGATCGGCCGACTGCACCGCCTGGCGGACCAGCTCACCGAAGAACTCTGCCTCGTGTACGGCCGCTACGGTCTCAGTGAGGGGGAGTTCGACGTCCTGTGCGCCCTCCGCCGCGCCGGTCAGCCCTACGAACGGGCACCGGGCGAGCTCGCCGCGCACACCATGGTCACCACCGGCGCGATGTCGAAGAGAATCGACCGCCTGGAGCGGGCCGGACTCGTCACCCGCCGCCGCTCCGACGACGACCAACGCGGCCGGATCGTCGCCCTCACCAAGCCCGGGCGCGAGCTGATCGACCGCGCGTTCACCGACCACATGCACAACGAACGCCACTTGCTGGACCTGCTGGCCCCCGCCGAGGCCAAGACGCTCGAAACACTGCTCACGACCTGGCTCTCCCGCATGGAACATCCGCGCCCTCCCGGCGGCGAATGACCCGCACCCGTTCCGGGCGGTGACCAGTGCAAGGAGGTACGCGCGCGGCTGCTCAGCCTGTTCCTCAACCTTGGGCGCCGGAACAACGGGCCGATCTCCGCGACGAGTTCAGCATTCACATCTGGCGACAAGCGTTGGCCCCTGGATCGGCTGTGTTGTCAGTGGCCGCGTTGGAGCGCTCCTGGACAGCCCTGTTCACCGGGCCGAGTCCACGGCACTCCCAGAAGTGGCGTACGCGCGCCCACTATTGACCACCGATGCGGACAAACGAAGCGATCGAGACAGCGACGTTGCCCCCCGCATGTAGACGATCAACGAGCGGGCATAGTAGGGGGCTCCCCCAAGACCGAACTGGCTTCATCGAAAGGACTTCCGCGCGTGAGCTTCGGCCCGCCTCCTTCTCCGTACACCCAATCCGTATTGGCGGCGGACACCGACCGAAGACAGCGCCGTACGAGACTGATCGGCGCCGTGGCCGCCGTACTCGTCGTGGTGCTGTGCGCGGGCGGATGGCTCCTGATGTACAAGACCGGCGACAAGACCCCGGCAAGCGGCAAGGAGACGGCGGCTCCGCAAGCCCCCGACGAGATCAGGGAGACGGTCGAGAAGCTCCCGAGCACGCCCGAGGGTGAACTGGCCGCCGGCTGGATGGTGGAGCACCTCGAGAAGACCACGGATGTCAACCCCCGCTATACGCCGGGCACCTGGGCAACCGGCAAGATCTTCGCCAAGGGCATTGCCGACGAGATCGTGGGCTTCAAGGTCGACCGGTACGGCGGTGACAAGGCGTGGACCCTCAAGCTCGGCGGCCATATCTGCGCGACGACCAAGCATGTGACCGCGGACGGTCGTACGGCCGTCGTCGTCCAGCCCCCCAAGCCCAAGGGGTCCCCGACCGAGGGCGTCTGTGACGAGGTGGTGTTCTTCGACATCGACACCGGCAAGAAGCTCTGGCAGTCGAAGATGCCCGAGGCCGCCTCCGCGTTCGTGACGAACACGAACCTGACCATGACGCGGGGCACCGTCGCCGTGGCATGGGATCAGGGTTCGGTGGCGTACGACATGAAGGACGGCAAGCAGCTCTGGAAGAGCACGGGCGTCTCACAGTGCGAGGACCACGGGTTCGCCGGAGGGCGCGCGCTTCTCGCCCTGGTCCGATGCGGATCCATGCCCGACGTCACGTACGAGGTGCAGAAGCTCAATCCCCGTACGGGCAAGGCCAAGTGGACGTACAAGGTCGGCAAGGGCATCACGACCGTCTATCTCCCCTCGTCCGATCCGCCGGTGCTCGCCGTCGGGGCCGGGGACACCACGGTGACCGACTTGATCACCCTCGACGCGGACGGCAAGCACAGCGCCACCATCTCCCTGCACGGCGAGAGCTACGACCCGATGTGCGGCGTCCGGTACTCCGGCACGTCGCGCTTCGGCGTGGTGGAGAACTGTGACGCGATGGTCGTGGGGCGCACCGAGATCTTCGTCGCCAGCAAGGTGGGGTCCGAGAGCGGACAGGAGGCGAACTGGATCATGGGGTTCGATGTCGCGACGGGCAAGACGCTGCGCAAGTTCAACGGGCGCGAGGATCAGCCGATCTATCCGCTGAGGACGAGCGGCGACCAGCTCCTGGTCTACCGCGCGACTCGCGACGACATCGGCCCCTCGGCGGTGATCAGCCTGGATCCGCGTACGGGCAAGGAGACCCCGTTCCTGCTGTTCCGCCTGCCGGACGACAGCAGCAGTGACCGCCAGTTCGGTGATCCAGACAAGTCGGACATCATCGTCGAGCAGGGCCGTGTGTACTTCGCGAAGCGGGAGCTCGTCGCGGACTTCAAGTATCCGGAGGATCCGGTACGGGCCTTCCTCGGTATCGCGAGCAGCGCCACGATGCGGAGCGCCAAGTAGAAGATCCAAGACTCGAAGAGTCGAAAAGGGGAGGCGGTCGGTGTGTCCGCCCCGACCGCCTCCCCTTCACCGAATCACCGCTCCGCTGCTCCGCGACGATCCCGCCATTGTGCGGCTCCGCCTCCAGATCGAACTCCCTGGCGCGAAGACCCGCCACTCGGCATCCGTGTACCGCAGGACCGTGTCCGGGTCGAGGGACGAACGCATGGCGCTGTCACGAGGCCGCCACGAGCTCGTCATACACGAGCAGGAATGCCCGTCACACGGGTGCCGGTTGCCCTGTGTATGACCATCGGCGTAGCGCTCGCTCTCCAGAACCGGATCGACAGTACGGTGCACCTCGCGCGGGAGGCCCGCGAGGCCGGACTGCGCTCCGCATGGTTCGGGCAGACCTTCGCGTACGACTCTCCCTCGCTTGCTGCGATAGTCGGCCGCGAGGTGCCCGGGCTGCATGTCGGGACCGCTGCGATCCCCGTCTTCGGCCGCCATCCGCTGCTCGTCTCCAGTCAGGCGCAGACAGCTCAGGCCGCCACCGGCGGCCGCTACCACCTCGGGCTCGCGCTCGGCACGAAGCATCTGACCGAGGCAGGCTTCGGCATTCCGTACGAGCGCCCCATCGCCCGGCTCCGGGAGTTCCTCACCGTCCTGCGCCAACTCGTGGAGACGGGCGGCGCCGACTTCCACGGAGAACTGCTGACCGCCACCACACCGCTGCCGGCGTCGGTGCCGGGCGCCGATCCGCCGGTTCCGCTGCTGGTCGCCGCCATGGCACCGCAGGCACTGCGCGCTTCCGGCGAACTCGCGGACGGCATCCTTCCGCTCCTGGCCGGCCCGCGCGCCCTCGCCGAGCACATCGTCCCGGCCGTCACCGCGGCGGCGGAGGCGGCGGGCCGGCCGGCGCCCCGGATCGTTGCCTTCGTGCCCGGCGTGGTCACCGCCGACGTCGAGGCGGTACGGGAGACCGCGACCGGGACCCTCGCGTTCTACGAGCAGTTTCCGTCCTACCAGCGGGTCATCGGGCTTTCCGGCGGCACCCGGGCCGTGGACCTCGCCGTCATCGGCGACGAGGAGACCGTCGCAGCCGAGGTGCTCCGGTACCGCGAGGCCGGGGCGACCGAGGTGGTGTTCACCGCGACGGACCTGGGTGGTGAGGCGGACCGACGCCGTACCTGGAAGCTGCTCGGAGAGCTGGCGAACGGCTGAGGCGCCCTGGACCGGGGCGGGTTGAGGTCTCTTCCGGTCAGCACCAGGGCGCGAAGGCGGGACGAGACCCATGGAGAACGCCGAGCTCGGCCACGCGACCACACGGCGTTCGGCAACGCGGTCCTCCTGCCTCTGCCGGCCGGGGCCGTCGTGCAGCCGTCGGGTCCGCGCACCTGCCCGGGTGACGGGCGCATGGCGGTGATGCGAAGACGTCGTTGCAATGCGGAGTGACCAACAGCCGCCCGTTGACCGGGAATTGGGCCGTGGATAGCGTCACCGGCATGCGGTTCTCTCGGTGGTTCACTCGGCGGCGCGCCGTCGATCTGATGCGTGTGGCCACCGCGCTGTGTAGCTGACTCCTCACCGCACCGCCGCCGCTCCTATGCCGCCCCGCCGCTCGCATCGGTTCCCTTGGTGTGCGTGCGCGCCTGTGCGTGCCCGGAAACAGCAGTCACCCGCACGTCCACGAAGGAGTACTCGTGAACCCGCTCAGAACCCGCCGTTCCGCTCTTGTGACGCTGGGCTCGGCCGCCCTGCCGGCAGCCTCCGTGCCCGTCCCGACCGCCGCGCCCGCCGTGGCGGACGAACGGCAGCCGCGCCCGTCCGTCGCGCTCGACTGGTACGACACGACGGCCGCGACCGTCGCGGCCGGCGGTGCCACGACCCAGATCACCAACAACCGGACCTGGGCCATCAGTTGGCTGGCGGCGGCCCGCGCCGTCCGTGAGCTGCCGCCCGGCGTCGACCGGAGCGACTTCCAGGACGCGGCCCTGGCGTCCGCCGTGCACGACTCGCTGGTGGCCCTGGTACCGTCCCGCGCCCAGGAACTGGATGCCGCGCTGCGTGCGACGCTGGCCGGTGTTCCCGACGGACCGGCCAAGTCGCCGGGCGTGGCGGCCGGGGCCCGCCAGGCACGGCTGGTCCGGGCCTCGCGCGAGGGCGACGGCCTTGACCCGGCGTCGGTGAACGCGCCGTTCACCGTGCCGCCGGCGGCGCCCGGTGTGTGGCAGCCGACCCCGCCCGCCTACGCCCCGGCCGCTCAGTACGGGAACAGGATCGCCAGGCCCTTCCTGCTGCACGGCCCCGACCAGTATCGGCTGTCCGCGCCGCCCGCCCTGGACTCCGCGCGCTACCGTGCCGACCTGGCCGAGGTCCGCGCGTACGGGGCCGTGGACAGCACCATACGTACACAGCGGCAGACCGAGACCGCCGTCTTCTGGTTCGGCTCGTCGCTGACGCTCTACACCGAGCCGCTGCGGGTTGCCCTCGCCCGGTCATCGCGGTCCACCGCGGGTCAGGCCGGCCTGGTGGCACTGTTCCACGTCGCCCTGGTGGACACGCAGATCGCCACCTCCGACAGCAAGTACGCCTACCTGCGCTGGCGCCCGGTCACCGCGATCCGCACCGGCACGATCGACCCCGACTCCGAGTGGACGCCACTGCACGTCACGCCGGCGCACCCGGACTACCCCAGCGGCCACAACACGTACGCGGGGTCGGCGGAGACGGTCCTCACGGCGCTCACCGGGCCTCGTACGGCCCCCTTCGATCTCACCAGCCCCACTGCTCCCGGAGTGACCCGCACCTACACGGCCTGGAGCCAGCTGTCCCAGGACAACCTGGATGCCCGCGTGTACTCCGGTATCCACACCCGCTCGGCCGACGAGGCCGGCCTCGTCCTCGGGAAGCGGGTCGCGGCGCACACCCTGCACCATGCGGCACGCCTGTTCGGCACGCTGTGAGCGAGGCCGCTGCCGACGGAGGTGGCGGGCCCGCCATGGCGGCTGTTGTATGCGCGTACATCTAATGGTCTTGACATCTTCCAGGGCCGGCGGCGTAGGTTGAAGCGATAAGTCCCGGACGGGTGGAGGCCCCGATGCGCGTACGTGGCGCCGCACCGCACGGTGCCGGCACGGGTACGTGGCTGATCATCCGGCGGCACGTCGACTACTGCCGCACCGCCTCCGCCGTCTGTCCTTCCGCACATCTCTGACCCCTGTCGGCCCGTCGGGCCGGCCGTCTCGTTGTGCCCTCGGAAGGAACTCCATGTCCGGCCCCGCCCTGCGGCTCGCCGTCGAACTCGACGGTGACGGCGCCCACCCCGCGGCCTGGCGCCGCGCCGCCCACTCGCCCGACCACCTGCTGACCCCGCGCCGAGTGGCCCGCGTCGCCGCTGCCGCGGAGAATGCCGGGTTCACCCTGCTCACCCTGGAGGACGGCGCACTCCCGCCCGGCGACACGCCTGACGTGGTCGGCCGCATCGGCGCGGTGGAGCGGGCCGCTTTCCTCGCCTCGTCGACGAGCGTCATCGGCATCGCGCCGGTCGTCCCGGTCACCTATGCCGAACCGTTCCACATCTCCAGCCAGTTGGCGTCCCTGGACCACATCTCGATCGGGCGTGCCGGATGGGTGGTGAGTGAGGAGGCACGTCCCGAGGCGGCCCGCGCCTGGGACCGCCCCCGCGTCGACGGCGCCGCCGCCCGCGTACGCGAGTCCCGCGACGGCGTGGAGGTCGTCCGCGCCCTGTGGGACTCCTGGGAGGACGACGCGGTCATCCGCTCCGTGGCCACCAGCCGCTACCTCGACCGCGACCGGCTCCACTACGTCGACTTCACCGGCGACACCTACGCCGTGAAGGGCCCGGCGATCGTGCCGCGTCCGCCCCAGGGCCAACTCGTCGTGCTCGGCCGCCCCGCCCTCGTGCCCGCCGAGCAACTGGACGTCGCCCTCGTCGAGGGCCGCGACGTCGCCGCGGTCACTGCGGCCGCGGCCGCCGCCGGAACTCCGCGTACCTTCGCCGAGGTCGAGGTAGCCCTCGACACCGTGGCTGCCACGGCCGACGAACGCGTCGCCGACCTCGAACGGCACACACCCTGGACCGACCGCGGACGGCTGCGCCACATCGGCTCCGCCGCCGGACTCGCCGCGCTCCTTGGAGAGTTGAGGGGCGTTGTGGATGGAGTCCGCCTGCACCCGCTGGTGCTCGACGAGGACCTGCCCGAGCTGTCCCGGCTCGTCCTTCCCCACCTCTTCGAGCGGCGCCACGCAGTCCGCCCGCTGCCCGGCGCGTCCCTGCGCACCCACCTGGGCCTTGAGCGGCCCGCCAACCGCTACGCCGCCGGTGCGGCGTTCGAGGCGCTTGAGGAGACCCGATGACCCGCACCGACCCCCTCGACGTCCCCCGCCCGGACGCCCAGCTCCACTTCGGCGTCTTCTTCCAGGGCGTCAACCACTGGACCATCTGGTCCGATCCGGCCAGCGGCTCCCAGATCGACCCCGCCAACTTCCGGCGCGTCGTCCAGACCGCCGAACGGGGCCTGTTCGACGCGTTCTTCCTGGGGGAGGGGCTGCGGCTGCGCGAGGTCGACGGACAGATCCACGACCTCGACGTCGCCGGACGGCCGGACGCCATCACCCAGCTCGCCGCACTGGCCGCCGTCACCGACCGGATCGGCCTGGTCAGCACCTCCAACACCACCTTCAACGAACCCGCCGACCTCGCCCGCCGTCTGTCCGGTCTCGACCTGCTCTCCGAGGGCCGCGCCGGGTGGAACGTGGTGACGACCGACAACGCCTGGACCGGCGCCAACTTCCGCCGCGGCGGTTACCTCGACCACGCCGACCGCTACCGGCGTGCCGAGGAGTTCCTCACCGTAGCCCGCGCGATCTGGGACGGCTGGGAGAACGGGGCCGTCTCCAGCTCCCCGGGCGCCCCCGCCTGGGCGGCACCCGGCGCCGTACGCCAAGTCCGCCACAAGGGGCCGCAGTTCGACGTCGAACTCGCGCCCACGCTGCCGCGCAGCATCCAAGGCCACCCGGTGATCTTCCAGGCCGGGGACTCCGGCGACGGCCGGGACTTCGCCGCCCGCAACGCCGACGTCATCTTCTCCGCGCACGGCAGCGACTTCGACGACGCGCTCGCCTTCGCCGACGACCTCCGGTACCGCCTGCGGGCCGTCGGCCGGCCCGACGACGACCTGCGGATCCTCCCGGGTACGGAGATCATCATCGGGGCCACGGAGGAGGAGGCCCTGGAGAAGAAGCACTGGATCCGCCTCCAACAGGTCACCCCGGCAACCGCGTTGGGCATCGCCGGACTCCTGTGGGGCCTGGACCTCTCCGATCGCGACGCCGACGGGCCGCTGCCCAAGGAGGATCCGGTCGTCGCCGAGAACGACGGTTCCTTCGGCGCGCGGCGTATCACCGACCCGCGCAAGGTGGTCGCCGAGTGGCGGGAGAAGGCCGAGACGCACCGGTGGTCGCTGCGCGAGACCGTCATCGCGCTCGGTCCCCAGCGCGGCCACGTCGGCACTCCGGCGGGACTGGCGGACAAGTTCGCCCACTTCGTCCGGCACGGCGCCGTCGACGGCTTCAACGTCACGCCGTACCTGATCCCCGACGGCCTCGACGACATCGTCGACCTGCTCGTCCCCGCACTGCAGGAACGCGGTGTCTACCGCACCGAGTACACGGGTACGACGCTGCGCGAGCACCTGGGCCTGCGGGAACCCCTCACCCACCGCTCCACGACCGACCGGCAACAGGCCGGCTGACCGCCCCTCCTCCGCGACGTTGGCCCACCCCCTCGGGGTGGGCCGGTTCCACTCGCTGTTCACCAACCCCGGCCACGACTACACCCGCGAGCTGCTCGCGGCGATCCCGGGCAGCAGCTGTCAGGACGTACGCCGGCCCACGACAAGGAGCACACGTGACCGTTCAAGATGCCCAGGCGGACCTTCAGGCCTTCACTCACGACTGGCAGGAGTGGCATCGCGGGCAGGAAGCACGCATCGGCGACCCGCACGGGTTCCTGGCGATCACCCACCTGCACTGGCTCAGCGACCAGCCGCAACGCTTCCCGGATGCTCCCGGAGCATGGTCGACCGGCGCCGACGGGATCACCGTAGTCCTCGATGACGGCGAGCAACTGGTCGTCGACGGAACCCCGGTTCAGGGCGAGCACCGCTTCGGGGTGCTCCCGGAGCGCGGCAGTGTCAGCGCGGTCTGGGGCGACGCCGTGATCGAGGTGGCCAAGCGCGGCGGGCACGACATCGTCCGCCCCCGGCACCCGAACGCACCGCTGCGCACCGCCTTCACCGGAACTCCCGCCTACGCACCCCACCCTCGCTGGGCCGTGACCGGCCGCTACGTGGCCTTCGACGAGCCGCGCCCCACGATCGTGGGTGCCGCAGTCGAGGGACTGGAGCACGTGTACGACGCGCCGGGCCGGGTCGAGTTCGAGCTGGCGGGGCTGGCGCTGGCGCTCACCGCGTTCCCCGGGCACGCTCCGGGCAGTCTGAACGTGCTGTTCACCGACGCGACCTCCGGGGTCACCACCTACGCGGCCAACCGGGTCCTCGTGCTGGCTCCACCGGCCGCGGACGGCACGGTCGAACTGGACTTCAACCGCGCGGCGAACCTGCCATGCGCCTACACCGATCTGGCCACCTGCCCACTGCCGCCGGCGGAGAACCGGCTGCCCGTGTCGATCGAGGCCGGGGAGAAGATCCCCCACGAGCGGAGCGCGCGGAGCGAGTCATGAGCATCCCCACAAACAGCAGCATCCCCACGATCAGCTCATTGGCCTTCCTCACTCCGGGCAACTTCGCCGACGACGACCCGTACACCGGTCTGGAGGAGACGCTGCAGCTGTTCGAGTACGGCGAACGGCTCGGCTTCGACGGCGCCTGGATCCGGCAGCGCCATCTCGAACACGGTGTCGGCTCGGCCGCGGTGTTCCTTGCCGCGGCCGGCCAGCGCACCGAGCGGGTCGAGCTGGGGACCGCGGTCATCCCGATCGGCTACGAGAGCCCGTTCCGGCTGGCCGAGGACCTGGCGTTGGCCGACGTGCTGTCCCGAGGCAGGCTGCAGGTCGGGTTCAGCACCGGCATGCCGCACGCCGAGCTGCTCGGCGATCTGGTGTACGACGGTGACTGGCGCAGCTTCGACCTCTCCTACGGCAGGGTCGCCCGCGTCATCAACAACCTGCGCGGCGACTATCTCGGGGAACCGGACACGGTGATCCAGTCGCCGGGCAACACCCAGCGGCCACGGCTGCAACCGCACAACCCCGGCCTGGTGGACCGCACTTGGTACGGGGGAAGCCGCCTGCGCTCGACCCGGTGGGCCGCCGAGCACGGCCTCAACCTGCTGAGCGGCAACATCGTCACCGGCGAAGGCACCGACGACTTCACCACGGCCCAGCTCACCCTGATCTCCGAGTACCGGCGCTCCATCTCCGACGACCGGCCGGCGCGGGTGGCGCTCGGACGGGTGATCGTGCCGTTCGACAGTGCCGACGCGACCACCCGGGCCCGCTACCGGGACTACGCGGCCGGCCGGCACCGGCGCACCCTGGCACCGCAAGGCGACAAGCGGATCCTGTTCGCCTCGGACGTGGTGGGGACCGCGGAGCAGATCCTGGAGCAACTGGCCGCGGATCCCGTGGTCTCGGCCGTGTCGGAGCTGCGCCTGGAGTTGCCGTACGAGTTCCATCGGGCCGACTACGAGCAGATCCTGCACGATGTCCGGCACTTGATCGCGCCCGAGCTCGGCTGGCGACCGGCCGCGGAGACCGCCTCCGCGGACAGTCCGGACGGCCGGTCCGAAGCCACTGGTTCGGCGCGGGGCACGGGACCGGCAGCCGTCCCGGCATGACCAGAGGGGTGGGGGCAAGACCACGCCCGCCCGGTTGCTGTTGCGGATGACGGGTGCCCAGGCAGAGGTGAGGGCTGCCCTTGCCGAAGGTGACGTCGTCGTTGTTCTGGGATCAGGGAGGGGTTTCCGGCGGATCCGCAGGGGCGAAGAAGCTCCACGTGTCCGCAATGCAAGACCTATTCCGGAACTTCTTGACCGAAGTGGTGGACGTCTGCTGAACTCCCGTTTCATGACCCCGCGCGTTGATCTGACTCGACGGCGCCACATCGACCTGGCGCACGTCTCCAGCGCGTTCTGTTGTCGCTGACCCGGAAAGCGGCCCGCACGGCGGTGCGTGCCCGGAACGTCGTACCCGCCGCCTGACCGCCTCCCTTCTTCCGGCTTCTCACTCCGTCTTCCCTCTCTGTTCAGGGGAGAAGTGCGCAGGCCGGCGAAGCGATGTGCCGTCAGCCCGATGGCCTGTTGTGGTAGCGGTGCGGACTCGGTGAATTTTTCCGTCGTACGACCTCCGCCCCGCGGCTCGCCCTGTATCCGGCTCTTCTCGCGTAGTCGTCGGTCCCTCGCATCGTGACGGGACCGACCACTGACTTCGTCGCGCCCAAATCCTCGAGAGGGATCCCCTCATGTCTCCATCCATCCGCAAACTCACGGGCCGCATCGGCGCGGTCGTCGAGGGCGTCGACTTCACGGCGCCGCCCGACGACCCGACGGTCACGGCGCTCCGGCACGCTCTCAACGAGCACAAGGCGATCGTGTTCGACAGCGTGCACCTCGACAACGCCGGTCAGGAGCGTGTCGCCGGGTGGTTCGGCGAGCTCACGACCGCCCACCCGAACGTGCCGGCCGCCGACGGTACGACGAACGTACTCGCCGTCGACAGTGAGTCGTCCAAGTCGAACGTGTGGCACACGGATGTCACCTTCGTGCTCAACCCGCCGCAGCTCACGACGCTCCGGCCCCTCGTGACCACGCCGTACGGCGGCGAGACGCTCATCGCGAACGCGGCCGCGGCCTACCGCGACCTGCCCGACCCGCTGCGCGCCCTGGCGGACTCGCTGCGCGTCGTGCACACCAACCAGTACGACTACGCCCGCACTTCGGCCACGACGGCGCTGCGCGAGGAGTACGACCGGGCCTTCGTGTCGACGCCGTACGAGGCGGAGCACCCGGTCGTGCGGGTGCATCCGCTGACGGGTGAGCGCGGGCTGTTCCTCGGCGGGTTCGCCAAGCGGATCGTCGGCCTGTCGAGCAGCGAGTCGGCCGACCTGCTGCGCATCTTCCAGTCGTACGTGACGCGTCCGGAGAACATCCTGCGCTGGACCTGGTCCCCCGGCCAGCTGCTGATCTTCGACAACCGGATCACCCAGCACTACGCGGTCGACAACTACGACGACCACCCGCGTCGCCTCAACCGGGTGACGGTCGCGGGAGACGTGCCGGTCGGCGTCGACGGTCGTTCCAGCGAGCAACTCGTCGGCGACGCCTCGCACTACACCGGCGTCCTGGAGGTGGCGGCATGACCGACATCGGTCTCAAGGCGCCGGCCGTCGGGTCGATTGCCGAGACGACGAGCGCGCGGCGACGGGAGGTCTTCCTGCCGCGCGACGCCCGCCGACAGACGCTGTTCAGCACGCTCCGGCAGCGCCTGCGCTGGCCGCTGGGGATCTACACGACTCCCGTCGTGATCCTCATCGCCTGGGAACTCCTCGCCAGGGCCGGAGTGCTGGCGAAGACCTACGCTCCGGCACCGACCTCCATCGTGAAGTCCGCCGTCGACCTGTGGCAACAAGGCGTACTCGGGCCGGACTTGGCCATCTCGCTGCAACGAGCCGGCATCGGTCTCTCGCTCGGTCTGACGGTGGGCATCCTCACCGGGGTGCTCGGCGGGCTGCTGCGCAGCGGTGAATATCTGTTCAACGGCGTCGTGCAGATCTTCAACACGATCCCGCTGCTGGCCGTGCTGCCACTGATGATCGTATGGTTCGGCATCGACGAGCTCACGAAGGTGCTGCTGATCTCGTTCGGTGCCGGCGTCCCGATGTATCTCAACCTGTTCGCCGCGATCCGCGGAGTCGACCAGCGGCTGATCGAGATGGCGCGGACGACAGGCGCGGGCACCTGGCGCCTGGTGACGCGGGTGCTGGTGCCCGGCGCCCTGCCGGGGTTCCTGGTCGGCCTCCGGTTCTCCCTCGCGTACAGCGTCCTGGGCCTCGTCGCCGCCGAGACGGTCAACGCCGACAAGGGACTTGGCTTTCTCATCACTCAAGGGCAGACCTACCTCCAGACCAACCAGGTCTTCGTGGGGCTGGTGATCTACTCGCTGCTCGGTCTGCTCTCCGACCAGCTCGTCCGGGTTCTCGAGCGGGTGCTGCTGCGGTGGCGTCCCAGTTATGAGGCGGCATGAGTACGACGGTTGAGACGCGGCCCCGTCGGCAGGCCGGGGCGGTCGTGGAGAAGGTGGTCCGTCAGTTCGGTGACCGGGTCGTCCTCGATCACCTGGAACTGGCCATCGCCGACGAGGAGTTGGTGGTCCTGCTGGGCCCCTCCGGCTGCGGCAAGAGCACACTCCTGCGACTGCTCGCCGGTCTTGACCGTCCCGACGGAGGGCGGGTGGAGGTCCCGGCGAAGCGCGCCATCGTGTTCCAGGCGGACCGTCTGCTGCCGTGGCAGCGGGTTCTGCGCAACGTCACCCTCGGCCTGCACGGAGCCGACGCGGAGCAGCGAGCCCTCGACGTGCTCGCCGAGGTCGGCCTCGCGGGCCGCGAGAAGGCATGGCCCAAGGAACTCTCCGGCGGCGAGGCCCAGCGGGTGTCGTTGGCGCGGGCGCTCGTCTCGGAGCCCGAACTCGTGCTGCTCGACGAGCCGTTCGCCGCGCTGGATGCGATCACACGGCTGCGCATGCACGACCTCGTGCGGGCTCTGCGGAGCAAACACCACGCGGCCATGCTGCTCGTCACCCACGACGTCGACGAGGCGATCGCGCTGGCGGATCGCATCGTCGTCATGAGCAACGGACGCATCGGCACGTCGCACCTTGTCGGGCTCTCGCCCGCCGACCGCGAGGCGAGCGTCGCCCGTGAGGAGCTCCGCTCCGCCCTCCTGGGAGACCTCGGTCTCGCCAACCAGCACTGATCTCTCCCACCCACAGCACAGAAGGCACGTGAGAACTCATGTCCATGTCCCTGCCCGGAAGAACGTCCCGACTCGCCGCCGCCGTCGGCCTGCTCGCACTGGGAAGCACCCTCGTCGCCTGCGCGTCGACGTCGGAGGCCGCCGCGCCGCTGAGCAGTGCCGGTGGATCGAGCGCCGACAGTCACCCCGAGTGGAAGAAGTACACCTTCACCATCGGTGACAACGGCGGTGACGGCAGCCAGGAGCTGGCGAAGATCACCGGCGTGTTCGACAACGCGCCCTACAAGGTGAAGTTCGCCCGGTTCACCTATGGCCCCCCGCTGGTGCAGGCGGCCGCGTCGGGCGACATCGACCTGGGCAGCGTCGGCGACGTTCCACCGATCACGGGCGCCGCGAAGGAGTACGGCTTCAAGGTCGTCGCCGTCAACCGTTCACTCAGGCCGACCCAGGCGAACGAGAACATCATCGTGCCGAAGGGCTCGACGCTGAAGACGCTCGCGGACCTCAAGGGCAAGAAGCTCGCTGTCCCGCAGGGCAGTTCGGCCCACGGTCTGGCCCTGAACGCGCTCAAGAGCGTCGGCCTCACCCCCAAGGACGTGAAGCTGGTCTTCCTCGACCCGGCGGCCGGCGCCACCGCGTTCAACACCGGCAAGGTGGACGCCTGGTCGATCTGGAACCCACAGTCGGCGATCGCGGTCAAGAACGGTGCGCGGATCCTGGCGAAGGGCCTCCCGCCCATCGACCAGACGAGCAGCTACTACGTCGCGACCGACAAGTCGCTGAACGACAAGACGAAGCGGGCGGCCCTCACGGACGTCCTGAAGCGGCTGGCCCACGAGTTCGCCTGGGCCATCAAGCACGAGGACAAGTACGCGCAGGCGATCTCCAAGGAGGAGGGCATCCCCCTGGCCGACGCCAAGGCCTCCCTCAAGACCTTCGAGACCCGGGTGACCCCGGTGGAGAAGTCGGACATCGCGGCCGAGCAGAAGCTCGCCGACGCCTTCCTGGAGGCGGGTCAGATCACCAAAAAGGTCGACGTCTCGTCGATCACCGACAACCTCCTCCCGGCCGGCTACGACAGCTCGAAGCTCAAGGTCGGCTGAGCCGGGTCGTCCACCTCACCACGGACTCAGCGACTCAGCACGGAAAGGAGAGCACTCGTGAGCGAGAGAAGACGCCGGCTCCACCTCAACGCCTTTCTCATGGAGGCGGGCCACCACGAAGCAGCGTGGCGGCTCCCGGACAGCAATCCACGGGCCGACTTCGACCTGCGGCACTGGATCGGGCTGGCCCAGCTGGCGGAGAGCGCCAAGTTCGACTCGCTGTTCCTCGCCGACGGACCGGCGATCATCGGCACCGGCGAGTTCCGGCCGCCGGGCCAACTCGAACCGCTGACGCTGCTGACCGCCCTGTCCCAGGCGACCAGCAGGATCGGCCTCATCGCGACCGTGTCGTCGACGTACAACGAGCCGTACAACCTCGCTCGTCGGCTCGCCTCGGTCGACCACGTCAGCGGCGGCCGCGCCGGCTGGAACATCGTCACCTCGGCAGGGGCCGACGAGGCGGCCAACTTCGGCCTCGTCAACCGCCCCGACCACGCCGAACGCTACGGCCGGGCCGACGAGTTCCTGCACATCGCCAAGGCACTGTGGGACAGCTGGGAGTCCGAGGCCATCGTCGCGGACAAGACCACGGGCCGCTATGCCGACCCCGCACGCATCCACCAGCCGGCCCACCGGGGCAGGTACTTCTCGGTGGCAGGCCCGCTCAACGTCGAGCGCCCGCCGCAGGGTTATCCGCTGCTCGTCCAGGCGGGATCCTCCGAGGACGGCAAGGACTTCGCGGCACGGCACGCCGAGGCGATCTTCACCGCTCACCGGACGTACGAGCGCGCGGCCGACTTCTACGGCGACATCAAGGCGCGGACCCGGGCCGCGGGGCGTGACCCGGACGGTGTGATCGTCCTGCCGGGAATCGTCCCGTACATCGGGTCGACCGAGGAGGAGGCCCGCGCGCTGGCGAAGCAGTTCGACGACCTGCGCGTCCCGGAGTACGGGCTGCGCCAGCTGGCCGCCGTCTTCGAGACCGAGCCGTCGCTATTCGAACTCGACGAGCCGTTGCCGGACTTCATCCTCGCGCGGCCGAAGCTCGAAGGCTCGCAGAGCCGCTCCGACCTGATCATCGAGCTCGCGGTACGCGAGAAGCTGACAGTCCGACAGATCATCTCCCGACTCGGAGGCGGACGCGGTCACTTCGAGTTCACCGGGACGCCCGACCAGGTGGCGGACACGATCACCGCGTGGTTCGAGGGCGCCGCCGCGGACGGGTTCAACATCATGGCGCCCGCACTGCCGTCGGGCCTGGAGACCTTCATCGAGCAGGTGCTGCCGATCCTGCGCGGCAAAGGCCTGTTCCGCGAGGAGTACGAAGGCACGACGCTTCGCGAGCACTACGGGCTGCCGGTGCCCACCAATCAGTTCCATGTCTGACGCGCTTGCGGCTCCCGCCCTTTCCCGGACCGGCGGGACACCGCCGGCGCTGCTCGTCCAGGGGCTCAGCAAGACGTACAAGGACGGCCATTCCGCGGTCGCCGGGCTGGACCTGGAGATCCCCGACGGTGCCTTCTTCGGGCTGCTCGGCCCGAACGGTGCCGGCAAGACCACGCTGATCGGCTCGGTGTGCAACATCGTCCGTCCCACGACGGGCACGCTCGCCGTCTTCGGCCACGACCACCGAAGCCGCGAGGCCCGACGGTTGCTGGGCCTGGCCGAACAGGAGATCAACGTCGACCGGTTCCTGTCGATCCGGCAGATCCTGATCTACCACGCCGGGTATCACGGCATCGGCCGCAAGACGGCCGTCCGGCGCGCGGACGAACTGCTGGAGCTGTTCCGCCTGGGCGACAAGGCCGCCGCGCGCGCCTATGAGCTGTCCGGGGGCATGCAGCGGCGCCTCGTCATCGCGCGGGCGCTCATGCAGCGTCCTCGCCTGCTCATCCTCGACGAGCCGACGGCAGGCGTCGACGTCGAGTTGCGCTCGGAGATCTGGCGACTGGTCAAGGGCCTCAACGCGGCCGGCACCACCGTCCTGCTGACCACGCACTACCTGGAGGAGGCGGAGACATTGTGTGACGAGATCGCGCTGCTGCGCGCCGGCCGGTTCGTCGACCGTGGCTCCGCGGCGTCGCTGCGGGACCGCTACGAGGCGCGCGACATCTCGGAGGTCTACGACCGGGTGATCACGCGGGAGGAGGTGGCATGACGAGCAGCGTCGCGGTCGACGATCCGGCTCACCCGTCCCTCCCGTCGTACGACGAACCCTTCCGGGCAGAGCGGTCCCCGTTCCTGTGGCTCTTCGAGCGCGAGGTCCTGCGCTTCCTTTCGATCTGGCGTTACAGCGTGTTCGGCCCGGTGCTGTCGACCGCGCTGTTCGTCATCGTCTTCGGGACGGCTCTCGGCCGGCACGTCGACACGGTCGACGGCGTCTCCTACGGCAGGTTCATCGTGCCCGGCCTCTTCGCGCAGGCGATCCTCAACGTCGGCTTCTTCAACGGGACGACCAGCCTGTTCGAAGCCCGGCGTGACCGGTACATCCACGACGTGTTCGCCAGCCCGCTGAGATGGTGGGAGATCAACGTGGCACTGGTGGGCGGCGGCATCGCCCGAGGCGTCGTCGTGGGTGGGGGTGTTCTGGTGGTGGCTCTCCCGCTCACCGGCGGCGGCAGCGTCGCCCGTCCCCTCGTCCTGCTGCTCGGCACGCTCGGTGTTCTCCTGGTCGCCGCGCAGGTGGGCGTGATCGCGGGAAGCCTCGCCAAGTCGCTCGACCACGTCTACTCCATGGAGTCGATCATCCTGCTGCCGCTGGGCTTCCTCGGCGGCGTCTTCTACTCGGTCCACCAACTGCCTCCGGTCTGGGACGTCCTCAGCCGCCTCGACCCGGTCTTCTGGCTGGTCCAGGTCGAGCGGATCGGCTTCCTCGGCCACGGCGACGTCGGGGCCGGATGGGCCCTGCTCGTGGTCTGGGCCCTCGGGGCGGCGCTCTCGGCGTGGTCCGCCGCCATGTTCGCCACCGGCCGTCTGAAGCCCTGATCTCCGTCACCGGAAGGCTACGAATGCCATGACCAGCACTGATTCCGAGCAGACCCTCTCCACCGGCGTGCTGGTGGTCGGCGGCGGTCCCGCGGGTACCTGGGCCGCGATCAAGGCCGCTCAGTCCGGCGCCGACGTCGTCCTCGCCGACAAGGGATACACCGGTGCGAGCGGTGCGACCGCATCGGTCGGCACCGGCATCTGGTACGTCGACGACGTTCCCGAGCTGCGGGAGGCCGCCATGGCGAGCCGGGAGGCTCTCGGAGGGCATCTCGCCGACCGGGACTGGATGGCGCGGGTCCTCGACGAGACCCACGCCCGCATGGACGAGCTCGCCCGGGTGCAGCGCTATCCGTTCCCCGTCGACGCCCACCGCCGTCAGATCCGCAATGACCTGCAAGGGCCGGAGTACATGCGCCGGCAGCGGATCCGGGTACAGCGTCTGGGTGTCCGCATCCTCGATCACACACCGGCCCTGGAGCTGCTGGTCGATGCCGACGGAGTCGTCTCGGGCGCGCGGGCGCTGGACCGTACAACCGGTGAAGTCGTCCGTGTCGAGGCGGGCGCGGTCGTGCTCGCCGCCGGTGGATGCGCGTTCCAGTCCAAGACCCTCGGCTGTGACGTCAACACCGGAGACGGCGCCCTCCTGGCCGCCGAGGCGGGAGCACAGCTGTCCGGTATGGAGTTCTCCAACGCGTACGCCATCGCCCCGAAGGGCACCTCACTGACGCCACCACCTCGGCAGCCTGCCGTCGGATGCGCCCACCGTTCTCGACGACGAGACGCTCTGGCAGCAACTCGCCTCCCTGCCCACCCCGTTGCTCATCCGCACCGACGGCGGCCCGCTGGACATTGCGTCCGTCGCCCGCTTCGGCGCGGACGTGCCGGACGGCGAGATCGTCACCATCGAGGCCACCCCGAGCGCCCTCGCCGACGCACTGCGCCCGCTCACCCCCTGACTCACCCATCCGAAGGAGCACCGCCGTGTCCCACGACACCGACATCCCCGTCATCGACCTCGCCGCCGCACTGGCCGATGACGCCCGACGACTTCGGACGCCTGAAGCTCGAACGGTTCAACATCGCCCAGTACGACGACGCGGCCGCGGCCGAGGCAGCCGGTCTCTCCCCGGAGCACACCACCCTCTTCGCACACGCCAACGTGTGGCCGCCGCAGGAGCCCCGCCTCCGCGCCGCGACACACCGCTACCACGACGCGTTCGTGGACGTCGCGCGACGCGTCCTCGGCCTGTACGCGCGCGTGCTCGACGTACCAGCGCACACGTTTTTGCTCGGTGACGACGTCTACACAACACCGGTCGTCAACGACTACCCCAAGTGGCCCCACGACGCCGGCACTTCCGACGAGGAGAAGGATGAGGAGAAACTCCTTCTCCTGGAGCACGCCGACAGTTCCGCCATCACCGTGCTCCACCAGGAGGGCGACTACGCCGGCCTGCAGGGCCAGCGTCCCGACGGCACCTGGATCCCCGCGCCGATCCGGCTGGGCGCCCTGCAGGTGTTCACCGGCACCCTGCTGACCAACTGGACGGAGGGCCGGCTGCGGCCCGGGCGGCACCGGGTGGTGGCCGGCGGGTCGGTGACGCGCCGTTCCTCCGCGGTGTTCGTCGCCCCGAGCCTGGACACGGTCGTCGAACCGCTGCCGGCGTTCGCCGACCCGGACGGCTCTGACTTCGAACCCGTGTCAGTGTGGGAACGGGCCAGCAGCAACGTCGACGAGTACCTGCGGGTGTTCGGTCGCCCCGAACAGGTCGCGGCTTGGCGCGAGAACCGTGCCTACGTCGCCGAAGTCACCGCGTGAGCAAGCCGAAGGAGAGCCGGTCATGACCACATTCCCCACCGCGCGCGCCGTCAGGACCACCCCTGAAGGCCTCCTGTGGGAGCCCGGCGAACGCTGGGTACGCGGCCGCAAGGGTGACGTCACCGTCGTCGACAGCCGGCATCCCGTCCTCGTGTGGGAACCCGGAGTGCCCGTCCCGCTGTACGCCTTCCCGCGCGAGGAGGTCCGTGAGGACCTGCTCCGCCCGGCCAAGAACCCCCCGTCGGGCACACACACCGGATCGCAGATCTTCTACGACCTCGAAGTCGACGGCGAGCTGCTGGAGAACGCGGCCTGGACGTTCCCCGCCGCCGACCTGGCCGGGCACATCGCCTTCGAGTGGTTCCGGCGCAGCGGCAGGGGGCTCGACCACTGGTACGAGGAGGAGGAAGAGATCTTCATCCACCCCCGTGACCCGCACAAGCGGGTGGACGCCATCCCCAGCAGCCGCCACGTCCGGGTCGAGATCGACGGCACGCTCGTCGCCGACACCCACCGCCCGGTCCTGCTCTTCGAGACCGGCCTGCCGACGCGGTACTACATCCCGCGCGAGGACGTCCGCCTGGAGCTGCTCGAACCCACCGACCACAGCACCGGGTGCCCCTACAAGGGCACCGCCGAGTACTGGTCGTGGCGGGGTGAGGCCGGCGTCCCGCCGAACGTCGTCTGGAGCTACCCGGAGCCACTGCCCGCGGTGGGCGCCGTCAAAGACCTCCTGGCGTTCTACAACGAGGCCGTCGACATCACGGTGGATGGCGAACGCCTGGAGCGCCCTGTCACCCCGTTCACCAAGACGCTCGCGGCGCCATCGCCGACGTGACGTCCCCGGAGGTGGTGATCGCGCTCGGTCGCCGACGGACGGATCGCCTCCCTGCTGGGCATCGAGGGCGGCCACAGCCTCGCCGAGTCCCCGGGCGTCCTGCGGTCGTACGCCCGACTCGGCGTCCGCTATGTGACCCTCACCCACAACGGCAACACGTCCTGGGCGGACTCGGCCACCGACGAGCCGGGCGTCGGCGGCCTGAACGACACGGGCCGCGCGATCGTCGCCGGACTCAACCGCACCGGCCTGCTCGTGGACCTCTCCCACGTCGCCGAGTCCACCCAGCGGGCGGCCCTTGCCGCCTCCACCTCCCCAGTGCTGTTCAGCCACTCCTCCGTACGCGCCCTCAACGACCATCCGCGCAACGTCACCGACCCGGTCCTGGAGCTGCTGCGGGACAACGGCGGAGTCATCCAGCTCACCTTCGTCCCGTACTTCATCTCCGCCGAAGTCGCCGAGTGGGGAAAGGAGTTGCAGGCCGAGCGCGAACGCCTCGGGCTGGCAGCCCATCCCTGGACCTGGCCGCGCGCACCACGACCGGGCGAGGATCCGGCCCAGGTCGCCGAGGAGCACGTGGCGGCCTTCACCGCGTCCGCCGACGACCGGCTGCGGCGCTGGACCGAGGAGCACCCCCGCCCCGAGGTGACGGTGGCCCAGGTCGCCGATCACGTCGAGCACGCCCGCGAGGTGGCAGGCGGGGACCACATCGGCCTGGGCGGCGACTACGACGGCGTCGACCATCAGCCCACCGGCCTCGCCGACGTCTCCGGTTACCCGGTCCTGCTGCGCGAACTCGCCGACCGCAGCTGGTCCCGGGCCGACCTGTAGGCGCTGACCGGTCGCAACGTGCTGCGCGTCCTGCGCGAGGCCGAACACCGTGCGACGGAACCGCTGTGGCCGACTCTCCCGCTGCGGTGAGCGCACGGTGAAACGCGCACGCCGTTGGGCCGACGTGTTCGCTGGGTGGACGCCTGGCCTGCTCGCGGTCGGCTGCTGCCTGTGGGGACTGCCGGTGCCCGAGATGTCCGCCCGGGGCGAAGAGACGGGGCGAACGCCCGACTCTGACGTACGGCTGCCGTCCGGCCACCCGGAGTGTCTTGCCGCGCAGATCCCGCTGACAGACGTGGAGCGGGAGCTGTGGTCCGCCCTGCACCTGAAGGCCTGACGAACGCGTCAGCGGGTCGCTGCTCGACCGCGGCCGCCGCTTCCCGCAGTGCCTGCGACTCCGCCTGGGTGAGTCGGGGCCCGGGGCGCCCGGGGGTAGGTGATCGAACGGAGGGCGCCGGTGTAGCGGAAGACGCCGCGGCGCTAGTCCATGTGCGACGGATTCGGGGCGCGTTCGGGACGCAGGACAGGAACAGACGCGCAGCGCGGGCCGGGAGTGATCCCGGCCCGCGCCTTATTGCTTGGCCTTCAGTCGCTGGGGGTCAGCCGAGCAGCTTGCTCGCCAGGGTCGCGGCGTTGTACGAGCCCCATCCGGTGGTGAAGTCCCAGCCGGTGGCGGCGGAGTAGGCGCCGTTGCTGCCGCTGGTGATGTCGTGGAAGCCGGTGCCGCTCGCCGTGTAGAGGGCGGGGTTGGCGAAGCCGAGGTTGGCCTTGCCGGCCGCCGCGGCCTGCTGGTTGTACAGCGCGGCGAACGCCGCCCACTCGGGCGCGGCGGCGCTGGTGCCGCCGACCGACGACCAGGAGCCCTGCGAGTAGATCGAGACGCCGGGGCTGGGGTTGGCGTGGGCCGAGACGTCCGGCACCTGGCGGTAGCCGCCGCCTGCGCTCTTCTGTACCGCGGTCTGCCAGCTGGGGATCTTGAAGACGGAGGACTTCCCGCCGCCGCCCCCGGACCAGGCCACCTCCTTGCTGAAGGCGTTGGCCGAGGTGACGGTCAGCTTGGTGCCGCCGACGCCGGTGACGTACGGGTCGCTGGCCGGGTAGTCGACGGAGGTACCGCCGTCGCCCGCGTCGTCGGAGCCGCTGTCCCCGGACGCCGCGTAGAAACCGAGGCCCTGGGCGGCGCCCGCCTTGAAGACGGCGTCCACGGCGTTGATGTTGGAGGTGGTGCGCGCGCTTTCGGCGGCGCCCCAGCTGATCGAGGTGGTCGGGATGCCGCTGTCGACGATGGCCTGGTAGGTGTCGACCTCGCCGGCGTCGGAGTTGGGGCCCTCGAAGACGGTGACGTTCGCCTTGGGGGCGATCGCGTGCAGGACCTCGATGTCCAGCTCGACCTCGACCTGGCCGTCGCCGAGCGCGCCCGAACCGCCGTCGACCTTCTGCACGGTCGGAGTGGGCGAGCCCAGGCTGTAGTTGGTGTCGTACTTGGTGATGTTGGACTGCTGGAAGCCGTCGAACTCGATCAGCGCGATCTTCTGGCCGCTGCCGGTGTACGTACCGGAGACGTTGTAGCCGCCCTTGAGCTGGGCCGGGGTGTAGCCGTTGCGGGGGGCGACGGTGGAGGCCGACTGGTGGTGCAGCTGGGCGCGGTTGTTGAGGCCGGCCACGTCGCTGACGAGGGAGGCGATGGTGGTCGGCAGGGTCGGCGCGGTGTCGTTGGCGTAGAACGAGCGCCCCGACGCGGCGTCCTTCCAGGTCGACAGCTTGGTGCCGAAGGCCTTCTCCAGCTGGGCGGCGGTGCCGTTGGCGTCGACCAGCAGGTTCCCCGAGTGGACGGCGGTGACGGTAAGTCCCTGCGCGCGCAGATAGTCCTTGAGCTGCTTGATCTCGGCATCGGTCCGGCCGAAGCGGGCCGCGAACTGACGCTTCGTCAGGTAGTGGCCGTAGGAACTCGACCGCGGGTTGCTGACCTTGGCGACGAAGGTGTCGAGTGCCTTGTCGTTTCTGGCGGTCAGGCTGATCGCCACCGATATCCGCTTCCCGGTGGCGACGTTGCCGGTGCGGGTCGCGTCCTGCTTCAGACCCTTCAGGACATCTCCGGTGATGGCCGCGCGGGTTGAGTGCGGCTGGGGGGCGCCGACGGCGTAGGCGGCGGGGACGGCGGCGGCGAGCAGGGCCGGCACGGCGACCAGACCGACCAGTTTCAGGCGTGAACTCACTGAGGTCCTCCGGAGAGTGGGGGGTGGTGTCCCGGAAGCGGAACGGCTTCAACGTAGGAACATCAGCCCCACCCGCATAAGCGGGGGAACCCTTGCTTTACGTGTTAACTACAGATGTCATGTCAACGGCGGATGTCGAGCGCACGGGGAATCCGGACACGGCTGCCGGACTGACTCACCGTCACTATCTGGGTCTGGGACTTCACTTGGTCCTCATCGCCGGAATCCACGGCCGCCCCGGATGCGATGACGGCGACCGCCATGGCATGGGCGAGCGCGGTGCGCGAGCGGACCCCGAGCTTGCGGTAGACCCGCGACAGGGCACCTTCCACCGTCTTGACGCTGATGAACAGCTCAGCGGCGACTTCCCGGTTGGTGGCCCCGCCGCCGACCAGTCCGGCGATCCTGGCCTCCGTGGGGGTGAGTTCGGGTCCGCCCGCGCCTGCCTCAACGCTCCGGTCTCCGGCCTCCAGTCGCCTCAGCTCGTCCCCGGCCCGCGCCGCCAGCGGAGCGGCGCCGATCCGCGCCGCGGTCTCCAGCGCCTCACCGAGGACCACCCGCGCCGCGCTCCTGCGGCGCGAGCGGCGCTCGACCGTGCCGAGCGCGATCAGGGTGCGCACCAGCTCCACGGGCAACGGAAGATGACGCAGGCGGTCCACGGCGGAACGCAGCCGTACCGCCCCCTCCTTCGCCCGGCCGAGCCCCGCCTCACGCAACCCCTCGGCCCGCTCCAGAGCTGCCAGTACGCTCCCGGGCGCATCGCCGGACACGCGCGTGCGGGCCTCGCGGATCACGTCCCCGGCCGCGTCCGCCTCGCCCAGGACGACCAGTGCTTCGGCCAAGTCGCTGTACCAGTGCAGCAATGGCGGGTCGGCGGCGCACATGGACTCGCCGAGCTCCTTGACGCGTTGCAGTGCCTCGACCGCGGCCGCCGCCCCCCGTGGGTCGCCGACGAGCAGCTCGGCCTGCCCGAGCACCGCCAGCGCGCGCAGCAGGAACAGCCGGTCGCCGTCCGCCTCCGAGGCCCGTACCGCCTGCTCGGCGAGGTGCCGGGCCTCGTCGGCGGTGCCGCCCGCCGTCGCCGCGAGCGCCGCCGCATACAGCGCCGGAGCCGCCTGTACGCCGGTCTCGGCCAGGGCACGTGAGCAGCGGGCGGCGGTGCGCAGCGCCTCCCGGCAATGCCCGGAGCGCACCTGAATACGGGTCAGCGCCACCAAGGTCGCCATCACCTCCTCGACCCCGGCGAACTCGCCGATTTGCGCAAGGAGTTGGGCGACCTGGTCCCGGGCCTCGGTCACCTTGTCGGAGTCCAGGGCGAGGATCGCCCGCATCCGGATCAGTCCCCAGCTTTCCGGGCCGGCGTCGGCGCCGCCGACCAGGGCGAGCGCCTCTTCGAGCGCGACGTCGGCGGCGACCGGTTCCCCGGCCAGGGACCGCACCCGGGCGAGGGTGGCCAGTGCCCCGATCCGGGTGTCCGTGTCGCCTGCCACGGCCGCCTGCCGGGCAGCGCGCCGGGCATGCCGGGACGCCTCCTCCAACTCCCCGCACAGCAGGCCGCGTACCGCTGCCCAGTGGTGCAGCCACGCCTCGGCCTCCGGGTCGCCGTCGGCGTCCCGGAGGCCTTCCCCGATCAGGTCATGGGTACCCTCCAGTGCCTGTCCGGCGTTGCGCAGCAGGACAAGCCGCGCCCGCACCCGCTGCCGTGCGGAGCCCGACTCGGCGAGGACGGTCTCGGCCGCCTGCCCCGCCTCCTCCAGTTGTCCGGCGTCGCACGCGTACTCGGCCGCGGCCAGCAGCCGGTCGGCGCGCTCCGCGGGGCGGTCGCCGGGAGTGCGTCGGGCGGCGAGCCCGGCCAGTTCACAGGCGGCATCGGGTGCGCCGCGGCGGCGTGCGGACTCGGCCGCGGACATCAGCGTGCGGGCGGTGGTCTCGTCCTCGTGCGGGTGGGCGAGAGCGAGGTGGCGGGCCTGCTCCACGGGCTCGGTGACCGCGCGAGCCAGCAGGGCGTGGGCCTGCCGGCGGCTGTACTCCGGGGCGTCGGCATAGACGGCAGCCCGGAGCAGCGGATGCCGGAAACGTATGGTTCCGCCGGCGTCGGCCGTCGCGACGCCGAGTCGTTCGGCCTCCGCGAGATCCGCGGCGGGGTCATGGAGCCCGGCGGCACGCAGCAGAGTGAGGCTGGGGCGGGCGGCGGCGCTCGTGACGAGGAGGGTGCGCCGCGCTGTCTCCGGCAGCGTACGCACCTGGTCCAGCAGCAGGGTACGCAGCCTTCGAGGTACGGGCAGTGTCCGGCCGAAGCCGACGGGCGCTCCGTCGCGCGCGGCCGCCTGCCCCAACTCCAGTGCGTACCAAGGGTTTCCGGCGGCGGCGTCCTGGATCGCCCGCAGCACCGCCGGTGGCAGATCGGCACCGATGCCGGTGCGTACGAGGTGCGCCACCTCGCCGTCCGTCAGCGGCGGCACGGGAAGTTCGACGGTGCCCGGCGGGCAGCAGCGCAGCCGTTCCGGCTGCTCGCCGTCGGCCACCCGCTCGGCGGCCACGACCCGTATGCCGAGGCCCCCGACACGACGTACGGCGAAGGCGAGCACCTCGGCGCTCGACTCGTCGAGCCACTGGAGACCGTCGATGACCAGCAGAACGGGGCCGGTGGCGGCGAGAGTTCGCAGCACTTCGAGGACGGCGACGCGTACCGCGAGACGGCTCTGGTCGTCGGCCGGTTCCCGGCCACGCAGCAGGGCTGCCCTCAGCGCCGCCCGGGGAGCGGGCGCCAGGGCCTCCAGGCAGCTCTCCGGCACCCGCGCGAACAGGTCGATGAGGCCGACGAACGGGAGCCGGGCGTCCTCCTGAGCGGGCGAGCAGTGCAGCACCGTGCCGGCCGACCGGTCATGCGCGGCCAAGGACGCCGTGAGGGTGGCCACGAGCGTGGACTTGCCGATCCCCGCGGGACCGTGGAGGAGCACTCCAGGACGGGCCGTCAACTCGGCCCGGGCGGTGTCGAGCAGCTCTCGGCGCCCGGTCAATGACCGTACTTCCACGGCAGCCGCCCGCCCTTTGCACTGGCGGTGGCACCCGCGGTCTTCGTGCACGCTGCGTCCAGTGACGGGCTACAACCGGAGTCGAGGGCAGAGCCGTCGGCTCGACGAGTGCAGCAGGTCCCAAGGCGTCGCAGCATGTGCTCATGACAACCTTGGCGGATTCCGCTTGTCAAATAACGTCTGTCACGCCGCCTGTTCGTGAGGCGGGTTGGGGTTGCTGCCTCGTCCGAGCGCGCTATGTCCCCAACGGCTTCTGGTGACTTGGCCGGCTACCTCCGCAGGAGTTTCGCGGCCAGTGCGCGGATCTGGGTGTGTTCGGTGGTGGTCAGTGGCGCGGTCAGGGCGGTGATCTGCTCGTCCATTTCGGCGGTGCACTGGTCGGTGAGTTGTCGGCCGAGTGGGGTGAGGCCGACGAGGACGGCGCGGCCGTCGTGGGGTGAGGGCGTGCGCTGGACCAGACCGCGTTTCTCGGCGCGGGTGACGAGGCCGGTCATGGAGGACTTGTCCAGGCCCAGGTGGCGGGCGAGTTCGAGCATGCCGGGGCGGCGGTCGCGCAGGATGCCGAGGAGGCGGACCTGGATGAGGGAGAGGTCGTGCTCGGACGCGATGCGCGTCAGGGCGCCCTGGATCAGGAACGAGAGCTGGACCAGGGCGTCGACGGTGTCCTGCGGTTCGTCGACCTGCCGGTCGTTAGGTTCGTCGGCCTGCGGGCGGTCCGCCGGGTCCGGGTGGTGACTGGGGGGCAAGGTGACTTCCTCCGTACGGCCTGGGCCGCTTTCTCCGCTCGTCCTGGTACGTGACACAAACTACCTTGACCTAGTACGCGGCACAAACTACTGTCGAAGTAGTACGCGGCGCAAACCATCTGTGTGCCGCGTCCGTTCCCGTCCGATGCCAGGAGGCCAGCCATGCACGCCGCCGTCGTCCGTTCCTTCGACGCCCCGCCCCGCTTCGACACCATCGACACTCCCCGGCCCCGCGAGGAGCACGAAGTCCTGGTGGACGTCCTGGCCGCCGGTCTCCACCCGAGGGTGCGCTCCAGCGCCAACGGCAGCCACTACACCTCCGAGGGCGTCCTGCCCCTGGTCCCGGGCATCGACGCGGTCGGCCGCACCGAACAAGGGGAACTGCTCTACTTCGTCGCCCCCGACACCGCCCTGGGCACCATGGCCGAGCAGGCCGTCGTCGACCGCCGCCGCGCCATCACCCTGCCGACGGACACCGACCCGGTCACGGTGGCCGCCGCGATGAACCCCGGCATGTCCTCCTGGGTCGCCCTCCGCCGCCGCGTGACCCTCCCGCCTGGCGCGAGTGTCCTGGTTCTGGGTGCGACCGGCAACGCCGGACAGCTCGCCGTCCAGATCGCCAAGCACCTCGGCGCCGCCCACGTCGTGGCCGCCGGCCGTGACGCCGAGCGCCTGGACCTTCTGCCGGGCCTGGGCGCGGACGAGACGGTCTCCCTGCTGGGCGAGCCCAAGGAGGTCGCCGACCGCCTCGGCCAGAGCGCCGGCGACGCGGACGTCGTCATCGACTACCTCTGGGGCCGGGCCGCCGAACACGCCATGCCCGCCCTGCTCACCGCCCGTCCCGAGCGCGCCAAACCGCTGGCCTGGATCCAGATCGGCTCCATGGCCGGAGCGGAGATCGCCCTGCCCTCGTCCCTGCTGCGCGCGGCGAACCTGCAGATCATGGGCAGCGGTCAGGGCTCGGTCACCACCGCCGGAATCCTCACCGAACTTCCCTCCCTCGCCACGGAGATCACCTCCGGCACCCTGGCCGTGAACCCGCTCGCCCTCCCCCTCTCCCAGGTCGAGCAGGCGTGGAACACCCCCACCGCCCCCGGCCAGCGCATCGTGCTGACCCCCCGATGACGCCCGTCAACGCTCAGGGGTATTAGGTGTATTAGGCGTATTGGGAGTATTAGGTGTAGACGATGGGGCAGCCGCGTCGTATGGAGTGCTGCGCGGCGCGCAGGTACAGGGCGACATAGAAGGCGGTGTCCAGGTCGTCGCTCCACGCCCCCGGCCGGACCGCGGCCAGTTCCTTCGCCGCCCCGTCCATGAACCACATGGTCAGATCGAGGTTGTCGCACATCATCGGGACCTCGGCCGGCAGGTCTGTGGCAGCCGCCAACTTCTCCGCGATGGCCAGCACTTGAGGCGCACCCGCCACCATGGTCGACTCCGTATAGGAAGACTCGATCGGCAACCAGATCTCCTCGTCCAGGGACGGCGGCACCATGACCGTCCAGCCACACACCAGCTCCGTCTCCTCCTGGGAAAGGCGCGCACGGCACAGCGCGCCGAACCCGTCCATGGAGGGGATCAGCTTCTCCTCGAAGGCCTGTCCGGAACCTCGGACGAACTCTGTCTCTTCAGGTACGGAGTCATACGGCGGCAGACCACGCCGTCCCAACTCGACGTTCAGCGCCGAGGCGACATCTCCCCATCCGTCCTCGCCTTCACCGAACCAGTCCTCAGCGTCGACACTGACTACGTAAATGCCCATGACGGCAACGTACAGCGCACCACTGACACGCCGGTTCCGTGTGAGGACAAGGCGGTTCAGTGCCCGGGAACCACCAAGTGCGCGCGTTCCCGGGGGCGGGTCGTGGCCAGGTAGTGCTCTTCGGCCAGGCGCCAGCGGGACTCCCAGTCGATCGGGCCGTGGTCGTGGCCGCGTTCGCGGAGCCGACGCATGGATTCCTCGGGTGGCGTGTCGACGTAGACCACCAGGCCGTAGTAGTCGGCGAGTTCGGGCCGGGCGGTGTACACGCCCTCGACGACGACGATGCCGGAACGGGAGACGGCGTGGATCTCGTCCGGCGCCAGGGCCCCGGTCTCCCAGTCGTAGCGCCGGTAAGCGGCATCGCGACCGTCGGCGAGAGGGGCCAGCACCTCCTCGCGCAGCCGCTGCCAGTCGAAGTAGCGGTCGTAGCCCTGGGCAGGGCTCAGCCGGGCGCGTTCCTCCGCGTCCATGGGACGGTAGAAGTCGTCGCCGTGCACGACCACGGCACCGCGCAACTCGGCAAGGGCAGCCGCCAGGGTCGATTTGCCGGAGCCTCCCATCCCGTCAAGGGCGACCAGGGTGAACCCCTCACGGGCGCGGGCATCGATCGAGGCCGCGAGTTGCTCGGCGCCGGCAGAGATCATCGTCATGAGGACATTCTGGCCGAGGCGGCTCCGCTATCCCGCCGTGGCGGCGGGGTTCTTTCGCCAGACGAAGACCTCAGTGCTCGGCTGGCGTTCGGAGAACCGGCCCGACGGGGAGGCCTCCCGCAACAGGCGGCGCAGGTCTGCCTCGAAGTCGCCCCGGCGGGCGCCGAACAGGTGCGGAGCCGAGGAGGACATCGAGAACGCCCAGGCGACGGTGTCGTCCCAGGTGCGTTCGAGTGCCTGCCCGCCAGGAACGACATGGCGCTGAGGGCCGGAGAATCCCGCTCGGGTGAACACCGCGGCCTCACCGCCGGGTGTTCCCTGTGGCAGCACCCCGCGACCGGCTCGCCGGACCGGTCCCAGGTATCGCCTGACCAACTCGTCGATCGCTGCATAGGGCACCGCCGGATGCGGGAGATCGTCGACGGTCAGGTTCTCCGTCTTCAGATCCGAGATGTGCACCAGCGCCCCGCCGGGCCGGAGCATGTCCCTGACGCTTCCCGCCACCAGGTCGCGATCCATCCAGTGAAAGGACTGAGCGAAAACCGCCACGTCGAACGTCCCGAGGGCCGCGGGCAGTTCCTCGGCCCGGAGTCGCACCCACCGCGCTTTTCCGGTCACGCCCGCCTCGGCGGCCCCGCGCCGGGCTTCATCGATCATCCCGCTGTCCGGGTCCACACCGACGACCTCACCGAACAGGTGCGCCAGACTCAGCCCAAGGATGCCCGGTCCGCATCCCACATCGAGAAGCCGCCCCTGGCCGTCGAGCCGCAGCACCTCGGCGAGTACGTCCGCCAGCCCGGGGGTGTACGGAAGCCTCCCGCGCCGGTAGTAGGAGGCCGCGCCCGAGAACAGAGTGTCGTCCCACTCCCAGCCGGCCATCACACCCACCCACCCACCATCCTTCGGAGAAACGCAAGCCTGCCCGGCGACGACATCATTCCACCGCTTGATCCAGACCGAAGGCACTCGGTTGAGGTCCAGGTCGATGTCGATGTCGATGTCGAGTTCGAGGTCGAGCCGATCGAGCGGCCCGCGTTTCACCCGCAGTGGCTCAGATGTCCGTCCGCGGCCGGGGAGCGAATCCGGCGGCGACATAACACGCGTCGATGAGACGCATGGTCGCCAGTGCGTCCTCGGCGTCGAGCGGCAGTGGCGCGCCGTTGCGCAGGTGGGCGGCGAACGCGTCGAGTTGATATGTGTACGAGGAGCGACGGCCCAGCTCCTCGACGCGTTCGCCCGCGGCGGTGCGGACCAGGACACGGTCGTCCAGGTGCGGCTGCACGAAGTTGACCGCCGTGGCCTCACCCCGGGTGCCGACCACCCGGCAGCTCATCCGCCATGTGTCGTGCGCCATGTGGCAGCGCGCGGAACCGGTGGCACCGTCCGGGAACTCCAGGTCGGCGTCCAGCCACTCGTCGATGCCCGGCGCGCCCTTCCGCTCGCCGCCGCGTGCCGCGACCAGTCGAGGCGTACCGCCGGCCCAGGGGGCGAGGGCGCGCTGGGCATGCAGGCTGTAGCAGCCCAGATCCATCAACGCCCCGCCCGCCAGCGGAAGTTGCCAGCGCACGTCGTCGTCCTGCGGGGCGGGCATGGCCACCATCGTTTCCACGTGCCGCAGTTCACCGAGTTCCCTGGAGTCCAGGAGTTCGTGCAGACGCAGGGTGACGGGGTGGAAGAGGTGGTGGAAGCCCTCCATGAAGACCGTGCCCGACTCGGCGGCGGCGCGTACCTCGGCCGCCTCCCGCGCATTGCTCGCGGACGGTTTCTCGGTCAGTACGTGCTTGCCCGCCGCGAGGGCGGCCAGGTTCCACGGCCCGTGCAGGCCGTTGGCGAGCGGGTTGTAGACGACCTCCACCTCGGGGTCGGCGATCAGTTCGGCGTAGGAACCGGCCACCCGCTCGACGCCGTGCGCGGCGGCGAACGCCTCCGCTCGGGCCCGGTCGCGGGCGGCCACCGCGACGAGACGGTGGCCGCCCGCACGGGCGGGGCCCACGATCGACAGTTCGGCGATGCGGGCCGCGCCCAGGACGCCGATACGCAAGGGGGTCATATCGCGCGTACCTCTTCCAGCCGTACGTGACGGTGCTCGGCCAGGGACAGCGCGCAGGCCTCGGCGATCCAGCTCGCCTCGACGGCGTCGGCGACCGTGCACGGCGAGGTGGCGCGGCCCGCGACGACCTCGGTGAAGGCGGCGAGTTCGGCGCGGTAGGCGTCCGCGAAGCGGTCCATGAAGAAGTGGTGGGGCCTGCCGGCGGGGAAGACGGCGCCGGGTTCGACGGAGCGCAGCGGCAGCCGGTCCTCCAGGCCGACGGCGATGCTGTCCTTCATGCCGTGCAGCTCCAGGCGTACGTCGTAACCGCGGGCGTTGTGCCGGGAGTTGGACACCACGGCGAGGGTGCCGTCGTCGAGGGTGAGGATCGCGGACGCGGTGTCGACGTCGCCCGCGGCCGCGATGTACTCGGCACCCCGGTTGCCCCCGGTCGCGTAGACCTCGGTGACCTCGCGGCCGGTGACCCAGCGGACGATGTCGAAGTCGTGCACGGCGCAGTCGCGGAAGATGCCGCCGGAGACGGCCACATAGGCGGCGGGCGGCGGCGCCGGGTCGAGTGTGGTGGACCGTACGGTGTGCAGCTTGCCGAGCTCGCCGCTCAGCACCGCCTCGCGGGCGGCCACGCAGCCCGCGTCGAAGCGCCGGTTGTACCCGATGTGCACCTCGACACCGCTGCCCTCGACCGCGCGCAGAACGTCGAGGCTCTCCTCGACGGTCCGGGCCACCGGCTTCTCGCAGAACACCGGGATGCCCGCCCTCACGGCGGCGAGGACCAGCGCGGGGTGCGCGTCGGTGGCGGCCGCGACCACGACGCCGTCGACGCCGGCGGCGAGCACCGCCTCGGGGGATTCGACCGCGGTGGCCCCGAAGCGTTCCACGGCGGACGCGGTCGCCGCGGGCACGGGGTCCGTGACCACCAGGGAGTCCACCGCCTCCAGCCCGGCAAGAGTCGCGGCGTGGAAGGCGCCGATGCGGCCGAGTCCCAAGATGCCTATACGCATGAGAAGTTGCTCCTTAAGGCCTGGTCGGGGGCATCAGTCGAGTCCACCGAAGACGTTCTGGTCCCAGTCGATGACCGAGCCGGTGACCACACCACTGCGGTCGGAGAGCAGGAAGACCACGAAGTCGGCGATCTCGTCGACCTGGCCGAGCTTGCCCATGGGGACGCTCCGCGCGGCCTTCTCCCGCCAGTCGTCGCCCGCGCCGTGGAACTCGCGTTGAGTCGCTTCCTCGCCCTCGGTGTCCGTCCAGCCGATGTTGAGGCCGTTGATCCGGATCCGGTCCCAGCGGTGCGCGTGCGCGGCGTTTCGGGTCAGCCCCACCAGTCCGGCCTTGGCGGCGACGTACGGGGCGAGGAACGGCTGCCCGCCGTGCGCGGAGGAGGTGATGATGTTGACGACGGTGCCCGGCGCCTGACGGTCCAGCAGATGCCGCACGGCCGCCTGCATCGCGAAGAACGGGGCCCTCAGGTTGATGGCGATGTGCGCGTCGAACAGCTCCGGAGTGGTGTCCAGGAGCGAGCCGCGCGAGGTCAGCCCGGCCGCGTTGACCAGGCAGTCGACCCGCCCAAGGGCGGCCACGGCCTGCTCCACGCTGCCCCGCGCCTGCGCCGGATCGCTGAGATCGGCTCGTACGAACAGCGCGCCGGTGTCCGCCGCGAGCCGCTCGCCCACGTCGGTGCGGCGCCCGGTGAAGGCGACGCGCGCTCCTTCTCGTACGGCCGCCCGTACGATGCCCGCGCCGACGCCCTGGCTGCCGCCGTTGACGAGGACGGCCTTGTCCTCAAGCAGTGGTCTCATGATGGGGATGCCGTCCCTGTCAGCGCCGGCGGCGCTGGGCGCCGTCCCGCAGTTCCTGGCGCAGCCGCTCCGGGCTCCACTCCTCTGCCACCGCCCGCCACACCGTGTCGGCCTGGGAGGGCGGGGCCAGACCGTCGACGGGCGGATCGAGGTCCAGGTCGGTCGGGAAGGGGTAGCCCTCGGCGCTCGCGGCGATCACCCGGCGCAGCCATTCCTCGTCGACGCCCTCGGCCCTGCGACGCAGGAGCACCGGGAAGAGCGCGTTGACCATCGCGTCCCGGTCGACCGTCTCCATGGCGCGGCCGAAGGCGGAGGAGATCTGCAGGAGGTTCGCCATGCGCTTGATGCCGGCCGAGCGGTTGTGGCCGGCCGCATGGAAGAGCGCGGGGTTGAAGAAGACCGCGTCGCCCTTGTCCAGGGGGAGCTGGATGTGGTGCTTCTCGAAGTAGTCGACGAATTCCGGGCGCCGCCAGGCGAGATAGCCCGGCTCGTACTTCTGGGAGTGCGGCAGATACAGCGTGGGGCCGGACTCGACGGGCATGTCGCAGTGCGCCACCGCACCCTGCAGAGTGAGTACGGGCGAGAGCCGGTGCACGTGCGCCGGATACGCGGCCGCCTGTTCCTGGGTCAGGAACCCGAGGTGGTAGTCCCGGTGCACGCTCTGCGCCGCACCCCCGGGGTTGACCACGTTGATCTGTGAGGTGACCTGGTAGCCGGGGCCCAGCCAGGCCTCCGAGACGAGAGCCAGCATGTCGTTGGCGTAGTAGTCGGCGAAGACCTCCGGGGCGCGGCGGGCGGTCTTGTCCAGCGCGTTCCACACCCGGTCGTTGGCTCCCGGCTTGGCGAAATGGTCGCCCCGGGCGGCTCCGGTGACCCGTTCTTCCTCGATGAGCGCGTTGAAGGCGGCGGTGGCCCGGTCCACGACGTCGAGGTCCGGGAAAGCGCGCTTGAGGACCACGATGCCCGGCCCGTCCAGGAGGGCGTGCACGAACTCGGCCCGCACCGCCCGGCGGTCGGCCACCGCCCGGAGCCGATCACTGTCGTAGACGAGAACGCCCTGTTCGACCGTCTCGGCGAACGGATATTCGCGGGACTCGGTGTCCTGCTCGACCAGGGAGCGGAGCTCGTCGAGAGGGCAGTCCTCCTCCGTCAGCCAAGTCCGCGGTCCGCGGGCTGTGAGGGCCATGGTGGGTCCTTTCGAAGTGCCTGTCCTTCTGCCAGTCTTATGAACCGGGCCCCGTCATTCAATCCGCAGCGATCCATCAAAAAGCCATCATTGATCTTCACTGATCTTCGGGAACAGTCACCGGAAAGTCATCGGAACAGCCATGGGACACCCCTATACGATCCGGGAGATCGCCCGTCAGGCCGGCTTGAGCGAGGCGACGGTCGACCGGGTCCTCAACAGCCGCGGCGGTGTGCGCGAGAGCACCGTCCTGGAAGTGCACCAGGCGATCAAGGACCTGGACCGGCAGCGCGCCCAGGTGCGCATCGGCGGCCGTACCTTCATGATCGACATCGTCATGCAGACACCGCGGCGGTTCTCGTCCGCGGTGCGCGACGCGCTGGAGGCCGAACTGCCGTCCCTGCACCCGGCGGTCGTGCGCTCACGTTTCCATTTCCGCGAGACGGCCCCGGTGCCGGAGCTGGTGAAGGACCTGGACAAGATCGCCAAACGGGGCTCGCAGGGAGTGATCCTCAAGGCTCCCGACGTCCCCGAGGTCACTGCCGCGGTCGGACGGCTGACGGCGGCCGGCATCCCGGTCGTCACCCTCGTCACCGACCTGCCCAGCAGCCCGCGTGCGGCGTACGTCGGCATCGACAACCGGGCCGCCGGAGCCACGGCGGCATACCTGATCCGGCAGTGGCTCGGCGAGAGGCCCGGTCATGTGCTCGTCACCATCAGCCGGGGCTCCTTCCGCGGAGAGGAGGAACGCGAAATGGGTTTCCGCGGTGCCATGCGCACTGCTCGGCCCGCGCGCCCTCTGGTCGAGGTCACCGACAGCGACGGACTCGACGCCACCCAGCGCGACCTCGTCCTGGAAGCCCTCGAGCGCGATCCCGAGATCAACGCCGTCTACTCCATCGGCGGGGGCAACACCGCGACCATCGACGCCTTCGACGCGCTGGGCCGGGAGGTCCTGGCCTTCGTCGCACACGACCTGGACCACGACAACACCCGGCTGCTGGGGGAGGGCCGGCTGTCCGCGGTGCTCCACCACGACCTGCGGCAGGACATGCGCCGCGCCTGCCAGACCATCATGCGCGCCCACAAGGCCCTGCCGGACGAAGGGCCGTTCCTCCCGTCGGCGATCCAGGTGGTGACGCCGTACAACATGCCACCAGGGCTGGGGGCCGCCCCGCCGGGCGTCGCGGGCGAGAAGTAGGTCCGTTCGGCCCACCGGCCCCGGTGGCCGCTCAGGTACGCGTGCGTACCAGCAGGAGGGCGACGTCGTCGTCGGGCTCGGGGCGCAGCGCGCTGAGCAGCATGTCGCTGGTCCTCTCCAGGGAGTAGTGCGTGCTCTGCAGCAGCCGCATCATGGTCTCCAGCCCCGTGTCGATGGGCTCGGTACGGCTCTCGACCAGCCCGTCCGTGTACAGGGCGAGCAGGGAACCCGCGGGGAGCTCCTGCTCCATGGTCCCGAAGTCCACGCCGCCGACACCGAGGGGCACACCGCCGGGGATGTCGAGGAGGTCCGCACGGCCGTCGGGGCGGATCATGACGGGCGGGAGGTGGCCGGCGCTGGACAGCTCGCAGGTGCCGCGGCGAGGGTCACACACCGCGTAGACGCACGTGGCGATCGTGTCACCGAGCGACCCCGCGATGTCGTCGAGGTGGCCCAACAGCTCGGCAGGGGGCGGATCGAGACGCGCCAGAGCACGGGTGGCGGTGCTCAACTGCCCCATGATCGCGGCGGCTTGGACGCCCTTGCCCATCACGTCGCCCACGATCAGACCGGTGCGTCCCCGGCTCAGGGGCAGCACGTCGTACCAGTCCCCGCCGACCTCGCTCAGGGCCGGCAGGTATCGGGCGGCGATGTCGAGGCCTTCGTGGTCCACGGGGGCAGGGGGCAACAGGCTGCGCTGGAGGGTCAGGGCCGCGGAGCGTTCGCGTCCGTAGAGGCGGGCGTTGTCGACGCAGATCGCCGCGCGTGCGGCGAGTTCCGAGGCGAGGATGCGGTCCTGCTCGTCGAACGAGCGGGAGTTGATGGTGCGGTAGAGACTGAGCGTGCCGAGCACTTCGCCCCGGGCCATCAGCGGGACGGCCAGGTAGGAGTGGACGCCTGCCAGCCGCAGGGTCTGCGCCGCGTGGGAGTCCCGGGCGATGCGCCGCATCATGGCCGAGTCCACCTGTTCGACGAGGATCGGCCTGGCTTCCCGGACACACTGGGTGATGATCCGCGTCGAGCTGTAGGTGGCCAGTTCGCCGACCGGGTCCGCGGCGTGAATGGCGTCCGTCAGGTAACCGGCCGCCACGGCCAGCGCCCTGAACTCGGCATGGGCCTCACCGGTGATCGCGGCGGTGGTGCCGTGGGCGACCACCGCCTCCAGTACGTCGACGGCCGCCAGGTCCGCCAGCTGCGGTACCGCCACGTCGGCCAGTTCCCGCGCGGTCTGCTGAAGATCCAGCGTGGTGCCGATCCGCACACCGGCGTCCGCGATCACGGACAGGCGCTCACGCGCCTCGGAGACCTCGGCCGCCGCGTGCTGCCGCTCGGAGACGTCGATGACGGCCATCGCCAGCCCGAGCACCCGGCCCTCGGCGTCCTCGATGCGGTGGTACGACTCCGAGAACGCATGCTCCTCGCTGTCGGTCGCCGTCCGGCCGACGGTCTGCTGGTCCAGCAGGGGTTTGCCGCTGGCCAGGACGAGGCGCATGCGCGACTCGATGGCCTCCACGTCCAGATGCGGCAGCACTTCCCCGACACGGCGCCCCAGGACCGCCTCCTCGGGCAGACCGTTGATCCGCTCCAGCGCCGGATTGACGCTCACCCACCGCAGATCGTTGTCGAAGACCGCGATGCCCAGCGGTGTCTGACGGAACAGGCTGTGGGACAGGGCCAGATCCCGCTCCACCCGGCGTACGGTCGTGGCGTCCGCCGCCAGGCCCAGCAGATGGGCCCGCCCGTCCCGGGCGCGCAGCCGCATGGTGCGAAACTCCACCGGGCGTTCCGTGCCGTCCTTGTGCTGGAGGGGGAAGACCCCCGCCCATCGGGCTCCCGACCGCACCTGCGCGAACAGGTCGTGTGCCTGCTGACGGTTGTCGGGCGACACCAGCAGGTCGTCGGCCCTGTGGTCCAGGGCCTCCTCCGCCCGAAATCCGAGCAGCTGTTCGGCCTCCGGACTCCACAACACGATGCGTCCGTCGCCGTCGAGCACCACGGCCGCGACCTGCAACAGGTCGAGCAGCCCTCCCGGAGCCGCGGCGACCCCTTCGGCGTCCCCGGTCGTATACCCGTCCATACCAGCCGCTCCTTCTGGCGCGGCACCTGCACCGCCAGATCCACCCTACGGGTCCTCCGATTACGTCACAGCGCGCACCGGAGGGCAACACGGGCGGAGCGGTTCGGCTGACACGGAGCCGTTCCGGGCTCGCCACAGGTACCGACCGGGACTCCCTGAGGCTCGCGCCCCGGACGGAGGACGGCGGGCGCCGGTCTGGGATGCTGACGCGGTGCCGACCACACCGCGGATACCCGAGCCTGTCACCCCGGACGCGCCCACGGTGCTGAAGCGGCCATTGCTGACCCAGCAGTGGCTCGATCTCACCTTCATCCACTGGGCTGTCGACCCGGACAGCGTCGCGGGGCTCCTGCCGGACGGGACGGTCCCGGACGTGCTCGACGGGGTCACCTATGTCGGCCTGGTCGCCTTCCGGATGCACCGGGTCGGCTGGCTCCGCTCGCCGGGAGTGCCGTATCTGGGGACCTTCCCGGAGACGAACGTACGCCTGTACTCGGTGGACGCGCACGGTCGGCGCGGCGTGGTGTTCCGGTCGATGGACGCGGCCCGGCTCGTACCCGTACTCATGGGACGGACCGCCTTCCGGCTTCCGTACCTGTGGTCCCGTATGGCCGTCCGTGCCGACGACGACGTCGTCACCTACACCAGCTCACGGCGTTGGCCCGGGCCGCGCGGCGCGTACAGCCGGATCGTCGTGCGGCGGGGCGAACCGGTGGTGGAGCCCACCGAGCTGGAGCACTTCCTGACCGCCCGGTGGGGCATGCACAACACCTTCTTCGGCGACACCGGGTATCTGCCGAACGAGCATCCGCGCTGGCCGCTGCACCGTGCGCGGCTGGTCGCGTGCGAGGAGAACGTCCTCGCGGCGGCCGGAGTGCCGGTGCCCCTCGGCGAGCCGGTGAGCGTCCTGTACTCGCCGGGTGTCCCGGTGCGGCTCGGCCGTCCGGCCCGGCCGGGCGGCATCCCGACCCCCTGAGCGCCGGTCAGTGTTCCACGGGTGAGGACGATCCGCTGGGGCGCAGCCGGTGGTGGGCGTCGACGGGGTGGGTGAAGTGCGGTCGGTGGAGGTGGTGGGAGGTGGTGCGTTCGATGACCAGGATCGCGGCGTCGTCGGCGGGTTGGCCGCCGACGTGGGCGAGCAGGTCGTCGTGGATGTGGCGGAGCAGGGTGTCGGGATGGGAGGAGGGGAAGGAGGCGACGCGCTCGGCCAGTGGGTAGAAGGCGCCGGTGGGTGAGCGGGCTTCGATGACGCCGTCGGTGTAGAGCAGCAGGATGTCGCCGGTTTCGAAGGTGAACGGGTCGGGGTGGTGGCTGGAGGCGGGCAGCTCGCACATGCCCAACGGGGGTACGGGGCGCCGCGCTTGCAGGACCGTGACCTCGTGATCGTGCAGCAGCAGGGGTGGAGGATGACCGCAGTTGATCATCTCGGCCTGCGGGCCCTGGTCGGGGATGTCGAGTACGAGCGCGGTGATGAAGTGTTCGCCGGGATCGTGCTCGGTATCGGCCACCTCGTCCAGGTCCCGGCACACGCTCACTTCGAGGGCAGCCGTGAGCGCCGGCAGGGTGGCGTACCGATGGGAGCCCTCACGGAACGCGCCCAGCACCACCGACGCCTCGCCGATGGAGGCCAGGCCCTTGCCCCGGACATCGCCGATGATCACCCGGGTCGAGGAGTGGGCGGCGCGGGCGATCGCGAACAGGTCGCCCCCGATGTGGGTCTCGTGCTCGGCGGCCAGATACAGCCAGGCCACGCGCAGCGGACCGATCCGGCGGGGTGGAGGCCGCAGCAGAACCCGCTGCGCCGTCTCGGCCACCGATCGGGCCCGGCTCAGCTCCCGAGCGCGCCGCTCCCGTACATGGCAGACGAACACCACCAGTGCGGAGAGCACCGTCAGGGCGATGACCTGCGCGATGTGGTTGGCCGTGGCCAGGCCACCGTGGAGCGCCGCGATGACCACCTGGGCGGTCACGGCCAGTACCCCGACCAGAGCGGTCAGCGCCGCCCCGGCGAGAGAAGCGGTGAGCGCGGGCGCGATGACCAGCAACGGGCCCAGATGGATGTCGCTGGGGGAGCGGATGTCCACCACAGTGATCACGACGATCAGCGCGAGCGGGATCGCCACCAGACCGCGGCCCGGCGGCTCCTCCACGAGGCGGTCCACTGACACGCGCCGGATACCCACATACCCCATTTTGCGCCTGTTCTCCGGGCGACTGCTCCTGCTGGACACGGGCACAAGGCGCCGCGACGACCCTCGGCGGGTCAGTTCCACAGGGGATAGCTGACCACTTGCTCGTATCCGTCAGGCCTGGCGTCGGTGTAGACCAGGGTCATCCGGGTGTAGTGCTGCAGTTCCGGGTGCTTCTTCCAGGGCTGCGGGTGGTCGAGCCGCACGGTGACCGGGTACGGGTGGAATCTGCCCGCCGCGCAGTAGGGCTCGCAGTCGTTCACGACGTTGACGCCCTCGGCCGTCGCCGCGTCCGGCAGCCACTGCGACCAGTGCAGCGAGACGAGGCGGCTGTTGCCGTCACCGCAGGCGAGGATGAAGTCGGTGGGGCGTACGTCCGGATGCCAGAAGCAGTCGACGAGCACGGAGGCGGCGGGCTGCTGTTTCACGGCCTGCGCGCCGGGAGGGGCGGCGGAGGCCGTTCCCATGACCGCGGCGAGCGACGCAGCCGCGCAGAGTCCCACCGTCGTTCTTGCTGTGTGTCTGCGCATGTCTGCTCCGTGCCGTTGCGACGCCGCCCGATCGCCCGCCCGATGGTCACTGTATTGACGCTACGGCCGTGTCGGGGGATGCACCACTCGTACGGAGTAACGTCGAGTGGTGGAACAGGGGGCGGCTCGGGCGACAGCCCAAGGAGGCCGACGTGGCTGACATGACTCCTGAGGCCGGAGCGAGGGACGGGGTGCGCCGCAGTCCTGGCGAGCCCTGGGGCGCCGGCGCACTCCGCTATCTGCCCATCGCCGAGCACGGCCTGATCGGCGATCTGCGCAGCGCGGCCCTGGTCGGTACGAACGGCACCATCGACTGGTACTGCTGTCCACGCTTCGACGCACCCAGCATCTTCGCCTCGATCCTCGACGCCGACCGAGGCGGATCCTTCGAACTCGCCGCCGACGTCCCCGCGCGCACGAAGCAGTTCTACTTCCCCGACACCAATGTGCTGATCACCCGCTTCTTCGCGGACGACGGAGTCGGCGAGATCCAGGACTTCATGCCGGTCGTCGACGACTCACGCGAGGCCGACCGGCACCGCCTGATCCGCCGCGTGGTGTGCGTCCGCGGAACGCTGCCCTTCCGCGCGCGCGTAGCCCCCCGCTTCGAGTACGGGACCGTCCCGCACACCGTGCACGTACAAGCCGGCCAGGCGGTCTTCGAGTCGTCCTCGCTCAGGCTCGCGCTGACGTCCACCGTGCCCATCGAGGTCGCGGGCCAGGACGTATGGTCGCTGTTCAAGCTGCACGAGGGCGAGTCCGCCGTCTTCACCATCGACCGGGTCGGCGGCGATGTGGCCCCCCGCTTCTGCGCGGTGGCCGAGGCCGAAAGGGAGTTCAACGCGACCGTCCGCTACTGGCGGCGGTGGCTGTCCCAGTCGCGTTACCGCGGCCGCTGGCGGGAGATGGTGCACCGCTCCGCCCTCACCCTGAAGCTGCTCACCTACGCGCCGACCGGCGCCATCATCGCCGCACCCACCACCAGCCTGCCCGAACAGATCGGCGGCGAGCGCAACTGGGACTACCGCTACGTGTGGATCCGCGACGCCGCGTTCTGCGTGTACGCGATGCTCAGACTCGGGTTCACCGACGAGGCGGAAGCCTTCATGGGCTTCCTGTCCGAGCACGTCCGGCTCACAGCGACCACCGGGACGCCCCAACCCAGCGGCCCCCTGCAGATCATGTACGGCATCGACGGAAGCCGTGACCTGCCCGAACGCGAACTGCCCCACCTGGAGGGCTATCGGTGCTCGGCACCCGTACGCGTCGGCAACGCCGCCGTCGGCCAGCTGCAGTTGGACATCTACGGGGCACTCGTCGACTCCCTCTACCTGTACGACAAGTGGGGCAAACCCATCTCCAGCGCGCACTGGGACAACATCAGCGAGCTCGTCGACTGGGTCTGCGACCACTGGGACCAGCCCGACGAGGGAGTCTGGGAGACCCGCGGAGGACGAAAGCCGTTCCTCTACTCACGGCTGATGTGCTGGGTGGCGATCGAACGCGCGATGCGGCTGGCCCAACACCGCGGCCTCCCAGCCGACATGGTGCACTGGGGGAAAACCCGGGACACCATCTACCGGCGGATCATGCGGCACGGCTGGTCCGACGAGCGGCACACCTTCGTCCAGTACGAGGACAGCGACATCCTCGACGCAGCACTGCTGATGATGCCGCTGGCGAAGTTCATCTCCCCGACCGACCCGAAATGGCTCGCCACACTGGACGCGCTGGGAGAGGACCTGGTGTCCGACTCGCTGGTCTACCGCTACGACCCGCAAGCCAGCCCCGACGGCCTCCAAGGCGAAGAAGGCACCTTCTCGATCTGCTCCTTCTGGTACGTCGAGGCACTGACCCGCGCGGGCCGACTCGACGAAGCCCGCCTCGCGTTCGAGAAGATGCTCACCTACGCCAACCACCTCGGCCTGTACGCGGAAGAGATCGGCCACACCGGCGAACAGCACGGAAACTTCCCCCAGGCATTCACCCATCTCGCCCTGATCAGCGCGGCCTTCAACCTCGACCGCATGCTCGGCTAGCAAGGGCGCTCAGGGCGCTCAGGGCGCCGTGAAGAGAGCCGGGAAGCGGGGAGCGAGCCAGGGCTTGCGCCCCCAGACGAGGATCCGGCCCCGGGCGATGGCGCTCCACTGGTCGCACCGGCCGAGTGCCATCAGGAGGAAGGTGACCGGCTCGATGAGGATGGTGCAGTCCGGCCGGGCCGGCGGCCGTGCGTCGACAGACACCGCGCCATCGCTGACCGTCACACCGAATTGGCCACCGCCCCACAGGCGGACCGAGTAGCAGGCGGTCAGCCCGGCCGTGCGGGCGGTGTTGGTCACCCGTGGCATGACCGTGATCAGGAACGGCAGGGTCAGCTTCACCCGGGCACGGTCGATCATGTGGGCACGCCCCAGGGCGCGGGCGAGATCGTAACCGTGGCCCAGCATGTGCGTGAGCAGGTACGAGCCCAGCACATCCAGGCTCATCGGGCCCAGCGGAGAGAAAACATCTTCCTCCGCGGCACCTTCCTTCTCGACACCTTCCTCCAACGCCTTCAGACAAGCGTCGGCCTGCGCCACGATCATCGCCGCCAACGGTTCAGCCCCACGCTCGGCGAACTCGGCGAGCGCCTGTTCATTGGCGGCGGCGAGGCTCTGCGGCGTCCCGTCCCCGTAGCTGCGTGCGTGTCCCGCCGCGATGTCGGCCATCAGCTCGTTGGCCAGCGCCAGATGCGCCGCCGCCTCGCCGACGCTCCACTCGGCCCCGGGTACCCGACGCTCCATGTCGGCGCCCCCGCGCAACAGCGCGGCAATCTCCTCAGCGGTACCGCGTATCGCCACCCGCCCAGCCACCGGTTCCACGCCGCTCCCATCCTCTTTCGGATCATCCGGCGTACAGAAGAGCAGGTAACGAGGGCAGCGACAAGCCCCTGCACGGCGGCACCCTCAGCCGCGCGTCAGTGGACACCCGGCGAGCGGAGACGGGATATTTAGTACAATTATCGATGAAATTTACTTTGTATCCCTACGTGGGAGTACGGACATGGTTGAGCGGGGCAGCCCGGAGAAACGGGGGCGCCTGAGCCGCCCGCTGGTGCTCGCCGCGGCCGTCGCCCTGGTCGACAGGGACGGGCTCGCGGCGCTGACCATGCGGCGGCTGGCCACCGACCTCGGCGTGGAGCCGATGGCCATCTACCGGTACACCGCCGGCAAGGAGGCACTGGTCGACGGCCTGGTCGAGGCCTTCTTCGCCGAGGTGAACGAACGGCTGCGCACCTCGGCCGGGGAGATCCGCTCCGACCGGGACGCCGAATCCGCCGGTCTGCTCTGGCGCGCCGAACTGCGCCGGATCGCACGTGCCTTCGCCTTCGTGGTGCACGCCCACCCCGAGATCCTGCCCGTGGTGGCCACCCGCCCGCTCAGCCTGCCGGTGGCCCGGCGCCCGGCACCGCTGCTCCAGCTCACGGAACACATCCTCGCCGTGCTGAGCCGGGCCGGCTTCGACGACGCCACCGTGCTGTCGATCTACCGCGCCTTCGTGGCGTGGAACCTCGGCTGTCTCCTGGTGGACAAGCGCCAGGTGGTCGACAACCCCGAGGAGCCGGACCTCATGCTGCGCCTGGGCCTGCACCGGCTGCCCGCCGCCGAGTACCCGCGCCTGCGCGCACTCGTCCCGCGACTGGCCGAGTACGACGACGAGCAAGAACTGATCGCAGGCCTCGACAGCCTGCTGAGCCGGATGCCCGAGGCGCCCCTTGACTCGTTCTACGGCGGAAGCGCACCCTGAGGATACGAGGTACACATCGGACATATCTATACGTCAGTATCGGCGTCGCCGGCGTCGCTGATGTGAGCCCACGGCGCCCGGAAGAAGGCCGCCATGTCCACCACTCGTTACGAGATTCTCCGTGTCCGCGTCACAGCCAAGGATGCCGAAACCCTGCGCACTCTCCTGCGCGAGGCCCGTCCCGACGTCGGGGGCCGCGCCCGTGAGGGCGACGACGGCAGCTTCAGCATCGAGGCCTACGTCTCCCCCGAGCAGGCCGCCGCCCTCGAACGCGAGGGCGTGTCGGTCACCACGATCGAGGACGCCGCAGCCACCGGACGCGCCCGCCAGGCCGAGGTCGGCGAGGGAGACCGGTTCGCCCCTCAGGACGCGGTTCCGCGCGGACTGGCCCTCAAGGTGAAGGACGCCTAGGAGAGACACCATGACGTACTTGAACACCACCGAGGTCGAGTCCGCCGTGACCAGCCTGGCCACCGCGTTCCCGTCCGCATGCGACATCATCGACCTGCCCAACGCCTCGTTCGAAGGCCGCAGCGGCCATGCCCTGCGGATCGGCACGGGCCCCGCCGGTACCAACGACTGCGTCGTACTGATCGGTGGTGTGCACGCCCGCGAATGGGGCAGCTGCGAGGTCCTCATCCACCTCGCCGCCGACCTGCTGGAGGCCTACAGCGGCGGTACGGGCCTCGTCTACGGCGGTACGAGCTTCACCTCCGACCAGGTGCGGAGCCTCCTGGACGACCTGGATCTCGTCGTCTTCCCGCTCGTCAACCCGGACGGCCGGCACTACAGCCAGAGGGTCGACCCGATGTGGCGAAAGAACCGCAACCCTGCCAACTCCGGCGGCGATCCCGCCTGCATCGGCGTCGACATCAACCGCAACTTCGACTTCCTCTTCGACTTCGCCACCGCCTTCGACCCGACCGCCGGGCCCCGGGTCTCGGGGGACCCGGGCGATGTCGAGGTGTACCAGGGCCCCAGCCCCTTCTCGGAGCCCGAGACCCGTAACGTCCGCTGGCTGCTGGACGAGTTCCCGCGGACCCGCTGGTTCGTCGACGTGCACAGCTACTCCGAGGACATGCTCTTCGTCTGGGGCGACGACGAGAACCAGTCCCTCGACCAGGCCAAGAACTTCCTCAACCCCGTCTTCGACGGTACGCGTGGAGTGGCCGGCGACCCGGCCTATGCGGAGTTCATCCCGCCGGGCGACGCCGATGCCGCCGCCGTGCTCGCCGAGCAGTTCTGCGCGGGACTGCGGGGCGTACGCGGCCGTGCCTACACCCCGATGTCCGCCTTCCACCTGTATCCGACCAGTGGAACCAGCGACGACTACGCGTACTCCCGCCACCTCGTCGACCCACAGAAGGGCAAGATCTTCGCCTTCACCATCGAGTGGGGCAAGAGCTTCCACCCGCCGTGGCCGGAGATGGAGCGCATCATCCTGGACACCGACGCCGGGCTCGCGCAGTTCTGCCTTACGGCTCTCCAGCAGCGGCAACGGATGGCGGCAACGGGTGTCGGTGCCGGCGCGAGCGCCGATCGCTGAGGCCGATCGAGAGCAACCGCGAGATCGGCGTACACCTACGAGGCACACGTACTACGTACACGGGTTCCTGCATGTCCGCGCTCAGAACCTGTCCGAGTCGGTTGCTGACACAGGTGATCGACGTACGCGCTCAATCGTCCTGTTCCTGCCAAGTGGCTGAAACGGCAGTTGAGAGAGCGGCGGATCACTACTATTCGTTCAGTTTCGACTCCTGCCCTGTTTTCGGGCGGACATCTCTTCTCTACGGGGACATATGTTCATACGTTCTGCCGTTGCGACCCTGTCGGGCGCGCTGGCCCTGTCCGCCCTGGCCGTGACGACCGCCGACGCCGACGCCGGTCAAGGGGACACTCAGGTCGTCCAGGTCCTCGTCAACAAGGGCAAGTCGGTCGTGGTCGGCGCCACCACGAAGAAGACGATCACGCTCAGCATCACCGCCAGGGACAACTCGGGGATCAAAGAAGCCTACGGATGGCTCTACCACGGCTCGTTCGACAATCCTGACGGCTCCGCGGGGCCCGGCTCCGACACTCCGCTGACCTGCACCCCTGTCCCCGGAAGCGTCACCGACTCCACCTGCACGGCCAGCATCACCATCGACCCCAACGCGGCCCTCATCAACGCCAACGCCGGTACTTGGCACGTCTGGACCTCGGTGGACGCCAACGACTTCGACTTCATCAACAAGGACAGCGCGGGCACCTTCCTGATGAAGCGTGCCGCCAAGCTGACCGCCGATGCCTCCCCCGAGCCGGTGGCCGCGGGCAAGGTCATCACCATCAAGGGCACCCTGAGCCGCGCCAACTGGGACAACCTCACCTACGGCGGCTACGTGGGGCAGTCGGCGAAGCTGCAGTTCCGGAAGGCCGGCACCACTACGTACAACACGGTGAAGACGGTCACCAGCGGTGCCGGAGGCGCTCTCAAGGCCACCGCGACCGCCTCCGTGGACGGCTACTGGCGCTGGAGCTTCGCCGGGACCGGCACGACCGGAGCGACCAACGCCGCCGGTGACTACGTCGACGTAACAGCGGGCTGACCTGGCAGCCGCCGCACACCGGCGCCGCTTGCGGTACGCAGGGGCGTGGCGGCAGGGTTCGGGGTGTGCCCACTTTGCTGATCGTGCATCACACGCCCTCGCCCAACTGTCAGGCGATGTTCGAAGCCGTCGTCTCCGGTGCGACGGCGCCGGAGATCGAGAACGTCCGGGTCGTGCGGAGGGCGGCACTGTCGGCCACCGCCTCGGACGTACTCGGCGCCGATGGCTATCTCCTCGGCACACCGGCGAACCTCGGCTATATGTCAGGCGCCCTCAAGCACTTCTTCGACCAGGTCTACTACCCCTGCCTGGACGAGACGCGCGGTCGGCCCTTCGGCTACTACGTGCACGGCGGGAACGACGTCACGGGGGCGGTGCGCGGCATCGAGTCGATCACGACAGGCCTCGGCTGGCGGCGCAACGCCGAGGCGGTGACGGTGACGGGTGAGCCCGGCAGGACCGATGTCGAGGCGTGCTGGGAACTGGGAGCGACGCTCGCCGCCCAGCTGATGGGCTGATCCGAGCGGCAGTTCACCGACCTCGGTGGGACGCACCGGCGAGGGACGGGGCGTCCTACCCCTCGGCGGCTGCGGCGAAGGTGAGCGCGAGGTGAGTGGCCAGGTGGGGCGCGGTCGGCGGGGAGAGGCGGGCGCCGATATATCCGTCGGGTCGGATCAGGAAGGCCGTGGGCTGATCCGCCACGTCGTAGAGATGGGCGAACTCACCGCGAGCGTCGCGGTACACCGGCGCGGTGGACGCCAGGGCGGGTGCGTCGGGGCGACGTATGACGTAGGTGTCGACGTGATTTCCCGAGAACTTCCGGGCGGTCCGCGCGAGTTCGTCGGAACCGTCGCCGTACAGGAGCAGCACATGTCCTTGGTCGCGCAGGAGGTCGTACAGCCGCAGCGGATAGGTGGCGATGGTCCCCATGAGGCCGCCGCAGTCCGGCGCCCGGTCGCCCGGCTGGAGGCCGGGGCTGTCGCCGGGCGGGTCCACGATCGGGCTGCCCCGGTAGGAAACGAGTAGTTGCGCCAGCTGCAGCAGCAAGGTCTGGGGGTCGGTCGGATCGGCCTCGATGCCCTGTGCGGCGTGCCGGACCGTACGGCCCACGACCTCCTCACCGACCGGCCGCCGTTCGGCGTCGTAGCTCGCCAGCAGGCCGGGGCCGGCGGCGCCCTCGATGGCCAGGGCGAGCTTCCAGGCCAGGTTCCAGGCGTCCTGGATCCCGGTGTTCATCCCCTGCGCGCCCGTCGGCGGGTGGATGTGCGCCGCGTCCCCGGCGACGAAGACCCGGCCGTCACCGTAACGGTCCACGATGCGATGGCTGATACGGAACACCGAGGACCAGCGCATGGCGGAAGCGGTCGTCGGCCGCGGCGACATCCGGTCCACGACGGTCTGGATGTCGCCGAGTGCGGGGGCCTGGCCGCCTTCGATGCCGTGCGCGACACCGTCGGCCGACCCGGCTGCCCCGGCCTGCCGCTCTGTGGAGAGCTCGGGCGGGACCAGCATCGACATCCGGTACCGGCCCCGGCCGGGCAGGGGGATGCACACCAGCAGGTCGTCCACCGCGCCGTCGGTGTCCCGGTGCATGGCGCGTACGCCGTAGCCCTCCGGCAGGTCCCAGTCGACCTGCACGTCGGCGAGCATGTACTCCTCCGGGAACGCGCTGCCTTCGAAGGTCAGACCGAGCCTCTTGCGGACGAGACTGTGCGCGCCGTCGCAGCCCACCAGGTAGCGGGTACGGACCTCCTCCTCGGTGCCGTCGGCCGACCGCAGCCCGACCGTCACCCCCTCGGCATCCTGGCTGAACGACACCAGTTCCGTGCTCCGTTCGATCCAGGTCCCGTACCGGGCGAGGAACTCGGTGAGGATGCGCTCCGTCTCGTACTGCGGCAGCGCCGCGAAGCCGTACGGCACCTCGGGCGGCAGGACGAGTTCGACGCGGGGCTGCTCGACGCCGTTGACGTACGTCAACTGCCCACGCATCGGCACGGCCGCGTCCAGGGCCGTGCGGGCAAGCCCCATGCGGTCCCAGATTTCCAGGGTGCGCGGCTGGATCCCCACCGCCTTGGCAAAGGGGAGCCGCACCGGAAGCCGGTCGACGATGCGGCAGCGCACCCCGCGTCTGCGCAGTTCCGCGGCTGCGGTGAGACCCACCGGGCCCGCGCCCGCGATCACCACGTCGGTTCCGTACGTGTGCGCCACGGGTGCCTCCCTGCACGCGGCCCCCGACGAGTCGATCAGCTTCCATCGTGGCCCGGGCGCGGCGGGAGCCGCTACTCGATCACGGGACGGGGCCGGCCGTGACCGCTGTGCGACCGAGATCGTTTTCCAGTCCCGGCGGCAGATGGTCCTCGGATCCTTGACCCTGGAGGGGACGGCATGTGCCGAGCATGGCGTGTCCACATGTCCCTCGTGGAGGATGGACTCGTACCCGCCGCCTGGTCGACCGTACCTTCAGGGAGAGCAGGATGGACTACTACGATCTCGGCACCCACCACCGCCCCGTGACGACGTCCTCCTCCGCTGCCCAGACGTGGTTCGACCGCGGGTTGATCTGGGCGTACGCCTTCCACCATGAGGAAGCCGTCTCCTGTTTCGAGGCCGCCGCCGCGGCGGATCCCGACTGCGCCATGGCCTACTGGGGCATCGCCTACGCCCTGGGCCCGAACTACAACAAGCCCTGGGAGTTCTTCGACGGCGCGGACCTGGCCCGTACCGTCGAGCGTACCCACGCCGCTGTGCGGCTCGCCCAGGAGAAGGCGGACGGCGCCACCCCCGTCGAACAGGCCTTGATCCGTGCGCTGCGGGCTCGCTACCCGCGGGCGGAACCCGTCGAGGACTGCTCGGTGTGGAACGAGCCCTACGCGGACAGCATGCGCGGCGTGTACGAACTCGCCCCCGACGACCTCGATGTCGCCACGCTCCATGCCGACGCGCTGATGAACCTCACGCCCTGGCAACTGTGGAACCTGCGGACCGGCGAACCGGCCGAGGGCGCCCGCACGGTGGAGGCCAAGGCCGTACTGGAGCGGGCGCTTGCCACCGAGGCGGGGAAGGAGCACCCCGGGGTCCTGCACCTGTACATCCACCTCATGGAGATGTCGTCCACCCCCGAGACCGCCCTGCCCGTCGCGGACCGGCTGCGCGGCCTGGTGCCCGACGCCGGCCATCTTCAGCACATGCCCACGCATCTGGACGTGCTGTGCGGCGACTACCGGCGCGTGGTGGCGGACAACAGCCGCGCGATCGTCGCCGACGAGAAGTTCCACGCGCGCGCCGGTGCGATGAACTTCTACACGCTCTACCGGTCACACGACTATCACTTCAAGATCTACGGGGCGATGTTCCTCGGCCAGTCGACGACCGCCCTGGACACCGCCGCGCAACTCGAGGCGTCCATCCCGGAAGAACTGCTGCGGGTGCAGAGTCCGCCCATGGCGGACTGGCTGGAGGGCTTCCTCGCGATGCGGGTCCATGTCCTGATCCGCTTCGGCCGCTGGTCCGACATCCTGCGGCTGCCGATGCCCGCGGAACCGCGGCTGTACTGCGTGACGACGGCGATGCTTCATTACGCGCGCGGCGTCGCTCTCTCGGCCACCGGCAGGATCGCCGAGGCCGAGGACGAGCGCGAGAGGTTCCGTGCGGCGGTTTCCCGTGTCCCGCAGACACGCATGTTGTTCAACAACACCTGCGCCGACATCCTCGCGATCGCGTCGGCGATGCTCGACGGAGAACTGGAGTACCGCAAGGGCCATCACGACATCGCCTTCGCCATGCTGGAGCGGTCGATCGCGCTGGACGACAGCCTTCCCTACGACGAGCCGTGGGGCTGGATGCAGCCCACTCGACACGCGTACGGAGCGCTGCTCCTCGAACAGGGGCGCGTGGCGGAGGCGGAAGCCGTCTACCGGGCCGACCTGGGACTCGACGGCACCCTGCCCCGGGCCTCGCAACACCCCGGCAACGTCTGGGCCCTGCACGGCTTCCACGAGTGCCTCGTCCGTCTGGGCAAGGTGGGGGAGGCGCAGATCGTGGCCCAACAGCTGAAGATCGCGCTCGCCGTCGCGGACGTACCGATCGAGGCCTCCTGCTTCTGCCGCCTCGAAGCCGTCACCGGTGCGGGCACCGCCTCGGGCGCTGCCTCAGGCACCGCCGAGGCCGGCTGTTGCTGAGCCCCGTCTGCTGGAAGAGGTTCACGCGGTCTGTGTGTCGCAATCCGTCAACGACGCGACAGTACGTGGTCGACGGCCTCGGCGGGCGTCGAGACCTCGACCAGCAGTCGGGCCTGCCCAGAGGCAGCGGCCCCGGCCGGCGGAGTCCAACTGCGCAGCGCGGCAACCGGCTTGCCTGCGTGCAGCGCCAGCGCCACCTCACTGAGCGTTCCCCAGCTGCCTCCCACCGCGATGAGGGCATCGCAGGTATTCACCAGGACGCCGTTGCGCAGTTCCCCCAGACCGGTCGCCAGGGCGACGGTCAGGTACGGGTTGGCAGCGGTTCGGTCTCCGCCGGGCAGTACGCCGACGACGGTGCCGCCCGCCGCGCCGGCGCCCTCGGCACAGGCCTGCATGACACCGCCGAGCCCGCCGCACACGACGACCGCACCACGCTGCGCCAGCAGTCCGCCGACCTGCCGGGCCAGCTCTGTCTCCCGGGCAGTTGCTTCGCCCGGCCCGGCCACTGCGATGTACGGGCGGTGTCGACGGCTGGAGTCGGTCAAGGCAACCCCCAAGGAATCGGCCTGTGCACCACAGGAGTACATCCATGCCCACGGCGACCCACGTACCGAGCTTATGCACCAACCGTGTGCTTGTGCATCACGTCGAGGTAGTGCCGATCACGGTGCGGCACGTGGTTGTCCCGTCCCGGCAGGCTGAAGACCGCGCACACGTCAGCGGGTTGGGTGATCAGGCTTGACTGCCGGCCGAAAGTGAGAGTGCTGTTGACCGCATGCCGGCAGCCTGCGGCGTCCAGGGCGGCGATCAGCTCCTCGCGGAGGACGGTGGCGCCGAATGACTCGGAATCGGGCAGGACGAGCGGCGGAAGTCTGGCGGTCGAGCCGGGCCAGAGGTCGATCCAGATTCCACTGACGGCCCGCTGAGTGACCGATAGCCGCAGACCGGCCCAGGAGTACGGGTAGCCGTCGATATCGGGCCCTTTAAGGATGTGGGCGGGGTGCGGGCGCCCCGGGCCGAGGAAGTCTTCAGCCTCAGCCAGGGACATTCCGCAGCTCAGGGGCCCGATCCGGCCAGTGCGGGCGAAGTCGACGAGCACGTCCATCAAGGTCACGACAGTGACTGTGACACCCTCCCGAGCCAGTTCGCACCCCGATATCAGCGCGGCGCCGCCGCGCGTAGGAGATGAAGAAATTCGCGTCAGAGGGCTTGCCCCCTTGATGGCTCATTACTTAAATCAAACCGTGAACTAAGCGCCACGGGAAGCCGGTTCACCCCCAGGCGTCAAGAGGGACGGAGCTGACCCGTCCGTTCCGAACGCGTTGTGTTCGCTCTGCTCTTCACCCCACCCGCATGGAGCCACGACATGAGACTCAGAGCCTTGGGTGTCGCGCTCGCCGCCATGGCCGCGCTCATCACCCTGCCCCTGCAAAGACCGGCCGCCGCTGCCGACCTACCGCTGTCCCAGGGCAAGACGGCCACGTCCTCGTCCGACGAGAACGCGGGCACCCCCGCCCCCTACGCCGTCGACGGCAACACCGCGACCCGGTGGTCGTCGGCCGCGACCGACACCCAGTGGTTGCAGGTCGACCTCGGCACCACGGCCTCGGTCACCAAGGTCGTCCTCAACTGGGAAGCGGCGTACGGCAGCGACTACCGCGTCCAGATCTCCCCGGACGGGAGCACCTGGACCGACATCAAGACCGTGACCGGCGGCGACGGGGGAGTGGACAGCCTCGACGTCTCCGGCCAGGGCCGCTACGTACGGATGTACGGCGTCCACCGCGCCACCCAATGGGGCTACTCCCTGTGGGAGTTCCAGGTCTACGGCGACACCGGCACGACACCGCCCACCACCTGCGACTCGGCCAACGCGGCGCAGGGCCGGCCGGCCACCGCCTCCTCCACCGAGAACGCCGGAACCCCGGCGTCCGCGGCCTTCGACGGCAACACCGGCACACGCTGGTCCAGCCAGGCCTCCGACCCGCAGTGGGTCCAGGCCGACCTGGGAACAGCCCAGGACCTCTGCGGAATCGACCTCAACTGGGAGACGGCGTACGGCAAGGCGTTCCAGATCCAGGCCTCCACGGACGGCCAGAACTGGACCACCCTCAAGACCGTCACCGACGGCACCGGGGGCACAGCTTCCTACGATGTCTCCGGGCAGGGCCGCTACGTACGGATCTACGGGACGGCCCGGGCCACCGGTTACGGGTACTCGCTGTGGGAGGTCGCCGTCCACACCGGTTCAGGAGGCACTCCGCCCGTGCAAGGCGGCGGCGACCTCGGCCCCAATGTCATCGTCGTGGACCCGTCGACGCCCAATCTGCAGCAGCAGTTCGACCAGGTCTTCGCCCAGCAGGAATCGAGCCAGTTCGGCTCGGGCCGCTACCAGTTCCTGCTGAAGCCCGGCACCTACAACGGCATCAACGCCCAACTCGGCTTCTACACCTCAATCTCCGGGCTCGGCCTCAACCCCGACGACACCCATATCAACGGTGACATCACCGTGGACGCGGGCTGGTTCAACGGCAACGCCACCCAGAACTTCTGGCGTTCGGCGGAGAACCTCTCGCTCACTCCCTCCAACGGCACCGACCGCTGGGCGGTGGCCCAGGCCGCGCCCTTCCGCCGTATCCACGTGCAGGGCGGGCTCAACCTCGCCCCGGCCGGCTACGGATGGGCGTCGGGCGGATACATCGCCGACTCCAAGATCGACGGTACGGTCGGCCCGTACTCCCAGCAGCAGTGGTACACGCGTGACAGCTCGGTCGGAGGCTGGACCAACGGCGTGTGGAACATGACGTTCACCGGTGTGCAGGGAGCCCCGGCGACCAACTTCGACAGCGGCCCGTACACGACCCTGGACACCACCCCGGTCTCCCGCGAGAAGCCCTTCCTCTACCTGGACGGCAGCGCGTACAAGGTGTTCGTACCGGCCAAGCGCACGAGCGCCCGCGGCGTTTCCTGGCCCAACACCGCCGGTACGTCCATACCGCTGGACCAGTTCTACGTCGTCAAGCCCGGCGCGACCGCGGCGACCATCAACACGGCCCTCGCCCAGGGCCTCAACCTCCTCTTCACCCCGGGCGTCTACCACCTCGACCAGACGATCAACGTGACCCGCGCCAACACCGTCGTCCTCGGCCTCGGCCTGGCCACGATCGTGCCGGACAACGGCATCGACGCCCTGCACGTGGCGGACGTGGACGGCGTCAAGCTCGCCGGATTCCTTATCGACGCCGGACGCACCAACTCGGACACCCTGCTGCAGATCGGCCCGTCCGACGCCTCCGCCGACCACTCCGCCAACCCCACCACCGTGCAGGACGTGTTCGTACGCATCGGCGGCGCGGGCCCCGGCCTCGCCACCAACTCTGTTGTCGTCAACAGCGACGACGTCGTCATCGATCACACCTGGCTCTGGCGCGCCGACCACGGCGACGGGGTCGGATGGGACACCAACCGGGCGGACTACGGCCTGCGCGTCAACGGCGACGACGTCCTCGCGACCGGCCTGTTCGTCGAACACTTCAACAAGTACGACGTGCTGTGGAACGGCGAACGCGGACGGACGATCTTCTTCCAGAACGAGAAGGCGTACGACGCGCCCAACGCGGCTGCCATCACCCATGACGGCATCGTCGGCTACGCGGCCTACAAGGTCGCCGATTCCGTCGCCGTACACGAGGCATGGGGCCTGGGAAGCTACTGCAACTACACGTCGGACCCTACGATCGTGCAGGCCCACGGCTTCCAGGTGCCCGTGAAAACGGGGATCAAGATGCACGACATCCTCGTGATCTCCCTGGGCGGCAAGGGCCAGTACGCCCACGTCATCAATGACACCGGCGCCCCCACATCAGGGACGGACACCGTTCCGTCGAAGGTCACTCAGTTCCCGTGACCGGAGCCGCCGTCGACTGACAGGCGCGAGGGTGCCGGTGCTCTGCCCTACAAGAAGCTCGGCACCCTCCCGCCGTTCGCTCACGACCCGAGCGCCGTTCGCTGTGGGCTCCTGGGCGAGTGAGGTGGCTTCGCGCTGTGCCTCGTGCTCGCCGTGGCCGTCCTCCTGCGCGGCGCGGCGCGGTGCCGTTGCTCGCACTGACGGTCCTGCTCGCGGCGCCCGCCGCCGAGCGGACGGGACGCCACCCGGCACCGCGCCCGCCGGCCGACGCCGACCGCGTCATCGACTGAGCGACGCGACACCGGGAACTCGGCCCGCCCGACGCGTGGATGCACACTCCGCTCGCCGGGCGGGCCTTCCCGTGTCAGTGGGATGTTTGACGCAGGATCAGGCTGACGAAGCCCCAGGCGTCACGGTAGACGCGCAGCCATTCCGAGCGTCGGGCGGTCGCTGTCTCAAGGACCTGAGAGCTGTCCGGGTCGGCAGGGTGATCCAGGGCCCATGCGGCGAGCGAGCCCCAGCAGGCCCACTCGTAGTCGTCCAGTTCGCCGCGTGTGCTGACATGGCCGTGGACAGGAGTCCATCCGTCGGCGACGACAAGGTCCACCGTGGTCGCCAGGTCGGCGTAGTCCCCGAGCGTCTCGATGGCTTCGGGGGAGGGCTCGCGGTCCCAGAAGCCCTCACCGATCAGTACGCGTCCCCCGGGTGCCAGATGAGTGCGTGCCGCCGCGAGAGTGGGCAGCAGGCCGCCGAAGGCGTGCGTGGCCCCGACACTGAGCACCAGGTCGAAAGAGTGCGGGGAGGTGAAGCCTTCGGCTTCCTGGTGGTGGAGTACGAGGCGATCCTCGACGCCGAGGCGGATCGCGGCCTGGCGGGCGTCCGCCAGGGAGTCCTCGGAGACGTCGACGCCCTCGGCGTACAGCTGAGGGTCTGCGGCGAGAGCGCGCAGAAGCCATTCCCCGCCGCCGCAACCAAGGTCGAGTACACGCTTGCTGCCGGGCGGCAGGCCGCGTTCCAGAAGCCGGCGTACGGAGTCGTCGTCGACGGGCGACTTGATCGGGTGGTCGGCGTGGGCGAGCTTGGATATCTGTTCATGATTCACCGGCGCAGCCTGGCAGTGCCGGTTGGTGCTCGCATCTCATTTTCGGCGGGGAGGAGCCTGGTGACGTGAGGCCGCCTTGCGGGCGAGGATCTGCAGCCCCGCCGATTCATGGCCGTTCATGGTGTTCACGGTGGTCCGTCGGGTGTCGACCGTCTCGAATTCGGCGAGCAGGGAGGTGAACCAGTCGGTCGCGTGGTGGCGGCAGACCGCGCCGTCGCTGGTCTCGAACACCCCGTAGGTGCCGTACTGTTCGGCGAATCGCGCGTAGCGCTCGCGGTTGCGCCGGTCGTCCTGAAGCGGCAGGTCGCTGAGGTAGAGCAGTGCGCCGGGCTTGAGTACGCGGTGCAGCTCGCCGATCAGGCGCCGCTGGGCTTCGTCGCCGGGGATGCAGGTCAGCACCGCGAAGAGCACGACCACGTCGACGCTCGCGTCCGCCCAGGCCAGTGTCGGCGGTGTGTCCAGCACCGCGAAGCGCATCGCGGGGTGCAGGCCGCGGGCCCGGGTGATCATCCCTGGCGATGTATCGACGCCGGAGAGATTGCCGAAGCCCTGCTGTTCCAGCTCTTCGAGGGTTCGTCCGTAGCCGCAGCCGTAGTCGAGGATCGCGGCGCTTCGGCCCACGCCGTCCAGCCACGGTGTGTGCAGCGGGTGCGTGAACCGTTTCGTCGCCGCGGCGGCGTCCCAGTAGGCGGTCTGGCTGTCGAGGTCGGACATGGCGGATCCTTCCATCGGCGTTTCGGGGAGGAGGGTCACGCTGCCATGTACTCGGTGTGTTCCACCAGGTAGTCGCCCCCGGGGCACGACACCTCCATCCGCCGGCCCGTTCGCGCAGCCTGTTACGCGGTGGCCCGTCGCGCGTACACCTCGATCTCGATCTTCATACGGGGATCGAAAAGTTCGCACATCAGCATCGTGGCGGCCGGCCGGACCTCGCCGAAGCAGCGGCGCAGGACCGGCCAGCAGGGCTCGAAGTCCTCGCGGTCGGGCAGCAGATACCGCACCCGCACGACATCGGCGAAGCCGCACTGCGCCTCGGCCAGCGCGGCCTCGATATTGCGCAGGCACTGCGCGGTCTGCTCCACCACGTCGTCGGAGATGGTCATGGTGGCGTAGTCGAAACCGGTCGTCCCGGACACGTGAACCCAGTCGCCGTCGACCACGGCACGGGCATAGCCGATCTGCTCCTCGAACGTCGAGCCGCTGAGGATCGCACGTCGCTCTGTCATGCGCGGAACGCTAAGCAACCAGCGCGGATACGTCTAATACTGCAACAGGCATGACCTGATATCTCTAGGCGTATGGAGCGCCCCGAACTTCCCCTGCAGCAGCTGCACGCCTTCATCGTGCTCGCCGAGGAACTCCACTTCGGCCACGCGGCCGCCCTTCTGGGCATCGCACAACCGCCCCTGAGCCAGCAGATCCGCCGCCTGGAGGACAAGGTCGGCCACCCGCTCTTCCATCGCGAACCGGGACGCGTCACCCTCACCCCGGCGGGCCGGCGACTGCTGCCCGCGGCCCGGCGAGCCCTCGCCGACCTCGCGGACGGCCTCGCCGCGGCCCGGGACATGGGCAGCGGTCGGGCCGGCCGTTTGCGGATCGGCTTCGCCGCCTCCCTCGCCCTGACCGTCCTGCCCGGCGTGCTGCGAACCTTCCGGGAGCGGTTCCCCGCCGTGCACCTGGACATCCACGAGATGACCACCGCACCGCAACTCGCGGCCCTGCACGACAAGACCATCGACATCGGCCTGCTGCGCGAGCCGCCCACCGACGAAACACAGCTCGGCTTCAAGACCGTACTCACTGAGCCCTTCGTGGCCGTGCTGCCCTCCGCGCATCCGCTCGCGGCCCAGCGGACCATCCGGGTAGGGCAGTTGGCGGACTCGCCCTTCGTGCTGCTGCCCCGTCACGCCGGCCCGCGGCTGCACGACCAGATCGTCGGCTTGTGCACCGCGTCGGGCTTCACGCCCCGGGTGGCCCAGCACGCCGTGGAGTGGCAGACCGTCTGCGCCCTGGTGGAAACCGGCCTGGGCGTCTCCCTCGCCCCGGCGAGCATCCGGCGCATCCGCCTCAAAGGCATCGCCTTCCGCGGGATCGAGCCCAGCACCGCCCGCACCCGAGTCGCCGTCGCCTGGCGCAAGAACGACCCAAGCCCCCTGGTCGCAAGCCTTTTGGCGACGGTCAGTCAAGATCCGCCGAAGAGGCCCTAGCCGGCACGGTGCCGGCGTTCTCCGTTGGGCACGGCTGACAACCGGGGGCCGCGGCGAAGAGGACAGCGGGGCGGGCGCTCTCGGTCAGTGCCTCCCGGCTCGGGCCAGGGCGTCCTCGGCCTGCGCGGCCAGGGCGGCGACGAGGTCCGCTGCATGGGGGAGGTCGGTGATGAGGTCGACCGCCTCGCCGGCCCATACGGGCAGCGGGGGAACCTCGCCTCGTGCCACGTCGTCCTGGTAGGCCTGTTGCACCTGGGGATCCGCGGCGAGTTCCGCTTCCCGGCCCCGCCATTGGTCAAGGTAGCGATGGCCCAGGGTGCGAGCGGTGTACCGCGCGGGCCACTGGGAGCCGCGGGCGATGTCGAGGACACGGTTTCGCTCCGTGTCCTGCCCGCGTCCCTCGACGATCGCGGTGGTGATCGCCGGGTGGACCACGGCTTCGGCCGTGGCCTGGAAGCGGGTGCCGATGACCGCCCCCGCCGCACCCAGGGCCAGGGCGGCGGCCACGCCGCGGCCGTCGGCGATCCCGCCGGCCGCCAGCACCGGAACGGGTGCCGCCAGGTCCACCACCAACGGCACGAACGGCAAGGTGGACCGTCCGTGCCGGGAGCCGTGTCCACCGCTCTCTGTGCCCTGCGCCACGATGAAGTCGGCGCCCAGGTCCCCCGCCTGCCTGGCCTCCTCCAGGTCGGTGACCTGAAGGATCAGTGCCGCGCCCGCCCGGCGGATGCGCTCGGCGAAAGGGCTCGGGTCCCCGAAGGACAACATCACCGCCCTGGGGCCGTGCTCCAGTACCCGCTCGACCGCGCCGACGTCGATCGCCCAGGTCCACAAGCCGACACCCCAGGGGCCCGTGGTGCCCTTCGCCACGATGGGCACCTCTCGGGCCAGCCAGTCCGCGTCCCCGTTCCCGGAGCCCAGCAACCCGAGCCCCCCGCCGCGCGAGACGGCCGCCGCCAGTTCACCACCGGCCGAACCACCCATCGGCGCCAGCGCGATCGGATGCCGCACACCGAACAGCTTCGTAAACGCCGTCGACAACGTCATGACCGTCATCATGTCCCGGGCCACCACTGAAGGTCAGCCCCCGGTTATCCTGCCTCGTCCTGAACAAGCCAGGGAGGTCCCCCACCATGAGCAGCACCACATCGTCCTTTCCCGAGCGGATCGAGCTCTCGGGAGAGGGTCTCGTCCTCCGCGACTGGACGGAGGCGGACCTGGCCGCGATGCCGGAGCTGTTCGACCATCCCGACATCGCGTACTGGACGCCGATCGTCTCCCCCTTCGACGACGCGGCCGCCCGCGCACGGCTGGACCGGGACCGGCAGCTGCGGGCGGAGGGCACGACCATCCTGCTCGCCATCACCGTCGACGGCGGCGCACCGCTCGGCGAGGTGATGCTGCGGCGTGCCCCCGAGGGCACGGAGCTCGGCTACGCGGTCGGCCCGGCGCACCGCGGCCAGGGGCTGGCGGCGCGGGCGGTGCGGGTGATGGCCGCGTACGCCTTCGAGCAGCTGGGCGTGCGTCAGGTGATCCTGGAGCTGGAAGCCGAGAACGCCGCCAGCGTCGCCGTGGCCACCAAGGCGGGCTTCCACCTGCTCGACGTGCCGCTGATCACGGGTGAGGAGAAGGGCCGGCCCTACGCCCTGCAGACGTGGGGCCGGAACCGCCCCTGACCCTCAGCCTCCACCACGAGCACCCGATCGCACGCTCACCCCAGGCCCATGACCGCCGGCTTCAGGAGGAACAGACCGGCCCCGGATCCTCCCGGCTTGTGTCCTACAGGGCTATGCCGATTGTGTCCTACGGGGCTATGCCGACGCCGTCGATGCGGCTCCAGGCCTTCTCCTGTGCCGTGGTCAAGGCCGGCCAGCCGAGTCCGCCCGGGCGGGCGGCGACACGGGAGGCGTACGGCGAGGGGTGGAAGCCCGGGTCGTAGAAGCATCCCGTGCCGTAGGCGCGGTCGAACGTGGCGCAGGACGCCGCGATCGACCGCGGGTTCGGCTTCCTTCCGGTGCGGACCCATGTGTCCAGAGCGGAGAGGGAGTTGGCGTACTCGGAGTCGCTCAGTTGGCTGTGGTCGTGTTCCTCGGTGAATGTCTGCACGAGGTACTTGTCCCGGTGGGCGCCCTGAAGGGTGGCACGGTAGGCCGCCTCGTGCTCGACGAACGCCGTCGGGTCGTCGATCGCGTGCAGGGTGAGCACCGGGAGGGCGATTTTGCCCGTGAGGTCGCTGTCGTAGGACAGGTCCCGGACCGCGGTCGGATCGGCGGAGAACCGCTCGACTCCGGCGTTGAGCGCCTCGTCGTCGTGCGATCCGGCGTACGACACCCCCTGATTGCCGAACGGGTTACGGCCGCCGAGGCGGTTGTGGACCAGGTCGCGGAACGTGAAGGTGGCGAAGCGCAGATGGGACTCCAGGGTGCGCTCCGGGATTCTCGTCACGGCGAGGATGTCGTCGAGGTTGCGCTGCTGCTGCGTCGTGCGGTCCTCACGGGCGGAGGCGTAGCCGGTGCACTCCTGGAGGCGGGCACGCAGGCCGTTGGTCGTCAGAGTGGAGTCGGCCCGCAGTCCTTGCCACAGCGGGTACTGAGGTTCGGTGGGCCGGGGGAGGTTGTGGCAGTAGTACTGGTAGACCACCCGCAGGTCGACGCGGTAGTCGTAGCCGCGGGAGCCGCCGGCCAGGACTCCGTTGGTGAGCAGCGCCCCGTCGTAGGGGCCGTTCTTTCCGCCGTAGAGTTCCACGACCTTGGCCGCGACGTTTCCGCCCCAGGACTGGCCGTGCACATACGTCCGCTTCGGGCTGCCGAACTCGGAGACGAACAGACGGCGCACGTTCTCGGTGTCGGCGGCGGCCATCCGCGTGCCGTAGCCGCCGCGGCGGTAGGACGAACCGGCCCAGGCATAGCCCTGGTCGACCATGACTGCCCACCGCCCCAGGTCGTCGAGGCTGCGCTCGGGGTCAGAGCCGTCGCCCAGGTCGGGGCCGCCGTGGGCGTGCACGATGAGCGATCCGTTCCAGTGCTTGGGAACGGCGATCGCGTAGTAGGCGCCGTTGGAGTCCCTACCGGTGTAGCAATTCGCCTTTTCGACGAGATCGACCGGGCACGGGGCGGTTGTGGGGCGTTGAGAGTCCGTCGCAGCAGGTGTTGCGGCAGCCGTCGTTGCAGCCGTCGCGGCAGGCGTCGCGCCTGTGAGCGCAGCGACGACGAGGCTCGCCGCACCGACGGCCAAAACCGTGCGAAATCCCTTACGGAGTCTTGTGCCTGTGTGCTGGGGTGGTTTCCGCCTGATCAAGGTCTTGCTCCTTGCTTTCGTCGGCGCATCCTCGCGCCGCGATGCTAGGAACAGGCGTGCCGTTGGACCATGGTTCGATCACTTCTGTTCATAGTGTTCGCCGTCCTCGGCAACGGGTGTGCCTGAGGCCGTTGACGCCGATCACATGCCGGGAATCACCCGCCGTCGGATTCGAGGATGCCGGTGGTGCGGAGCGCGTCCCCGGTGTCGAGGCCGAGGCGGGCCGACCAAGCCAGGGCCTCGTCGAGCGGGGCGTCGTCGTCGGCCAGGCGGGCGGCAGCGAGGGTGGGCGGCACCTTGCCGTCGTCCAGCAGGACGGTCCACTGCCGTGCGGTGAGGGACAGGTATCGCAGGTCGGGCAGGTCGGCGAGGACGGTCAAGTCGCGGACGTCGGCCCTGGAGAGGTCCAGCCCGCGCAGGTTCGGGACGGTGCGCAGCGGGGCGATGTCGAGAGGGCCGGTGGTCCCCAGATCCAGAGAGGTGAGATCGCGGTGGCCTTCGAGCGGGGTGAGGTCACCGCCGTCCAGGGTCACGCGCAGCGACTCGATGGGCAGTGTGCGAATCGGCGCCAGGTCGGCTGTGGCGCAGCGGTTGAGGTGCAGCAGGCGCAGGTTCGGTCCGGCGATGAGCGGGGTGAGATCGACCGGGCCGACGGCGCCGTTGACGTGGATGGCCTGAAGGGTGGGCGGGATCTCGTCGGGGATCTCGCCGATGATCCTGTGGGGGCCAAATCTGCGGGCGGGCTCCAGCAGGGAGATGTAGTCGCCGTCCTCCTCGTGGGCTCCCTGCTCCAGCAACTCCAGGTAGTGGCCGAGCAGCGAGGTCACCGAGTCGGCGACGTGGGCCGGACCGTCGTGGTAGTCGCGGCCGATACAGATGACCTGCCCGGGGCGGCCGTTCCGGGCAGGGGACAGGTCCACCGCCAGATAGTTGCCGTCCTCGCCGGTGCCGAAGGGCAGCCAGGCAGGGTGCCCGCCGCAGCGCCGGACGGTGCCGGGCGGGTCGGGGTCGAAGACGATCGATTTCCAGGCCAACTCCCAGCCGTACCAGACCGGTTCGCGCTGGGCGGCGTGGATGGCGACCATGGCCTCCAGCGCCAGCCAGGCGTGGCGTCCGAACAGGTACCGCTGTTCGTAGTCGATGCCGTCGCCGTCGGCGATCATGTACAGCGCCCGCAGATCGGCGGGCAGCGGTCGGCCGATGCGGCGTTCGGCCTGGTCGAGGGCCGCTGCGGACGCGGGCGGCGGCAGTTGCTCGGGCCGCCCCAGGATTGCGGCTCGCCGCCTCATGTACTCCCGGAACCGCGCCACCGCCAGCTCGGGATCGCCCTCCGGAGCGGCCGTACCCTCCTCATGCTCGCAACCGGGCTGGGGGAGCCGGTAGTCGGTGTCCAGGACGGCCTGGAAACCGCCGTCCCGTCCGCGCAGGCTGGTGATCGCGTCCGTGGTCGCGACCAGTCCGTACTCGCCGGACGGCCGGCACTCGATCTCCATGCTGGTCCGCTCCCAGCCCCGGACCTTCCTCAACGCCTCCGCCAGGTTGCCCAGTTCCGTGAAGGGGCTGGGCACCGGGCTGCGCCACAGGGGTGTGCCGGGGACGGTGTAGCCGCCGGACACCGAGACTCCGCCCCGGCCCGCCGTGCTGGTCAGTATCGCCCGCGTCCAGCCTGCCGGCGCGCTCGCGATGATCCCCTCGGCGATCCGCCGCGCGGCCCGCTCAACCATGTGATGCCCCCGTCTTGTCGATGCTGCCGGTCATCATGGCAGTGGGCACTGACAGGGCTGATAGGCCACCGTTTCTGGACCGGCGCGCGCTCCAGGGTCAGCTGATGAACACACACGCGCACCCCATAAACGGGGCCCCGGACCGTGGCGTGGCCGGCACCGTGCGGCGCCGGCCACGCGGGAACCTACGGACGGTCAGCCATCGCTACCGCTTGCCCGGCTGCGCTGGCGCAGCGAGATCTGGTTGCCGTCCGGATCCACCGCCTCGATGCGGACGCCGAACGCGTAGTCCTCCGGTTCGGGCCGGTCGAATGTCACACCGCGGTCGCGAAGCACCGTGAAGTCCTTCCTCAGATCGTCCGATTCCAGGAAGACCGCACCAAGCCCGGTGCCCGGCTCCACTTCGGCCGACTGCCCCGAGGCGGCAGGGCGAGGCCAAAGGATGATCTCGAGTGAACTGCCAGGGACGCCTATGGTCAGGAAGCGTCCTTCAGGACCCGGATGGTCGACGCGCTTCTCCAGGCCGAGCTGATCCGTATAGAACGTCAGCGCGCGGTCTTGATCGGTGACATGCAGCGTCACATACATGATGTTTGTCAGCATCGTGTTGTCCCGTCCATCTAGGGGGTCGTGTTGCTTCGTCACTTCACTGACGGACCCCGACGGGAGAATGTGACGGATGGACGGGAAGACACTGCGGGTCGACGGCTGCGAGGAGCGCCGGACCCGCAGAGAAAATCGCTTCGAGTGCCGTGGCGGTTGCCTCTAGCGTGACCTGATGACAACTCAGGTGATCGTGTTGAACGGCGGGTCCAGCTCGGGCAAGTCCGGGATCGTCCGGTGTCTGCAGGCGGTACTGCGGGATCCGTGGCTTGCCGCCGCGGTCGACTCGCTGATTGAGGCGATGCCCGCTTCCCTGCAGACATCGGACGCAGGAATCGAATTCGCCGCGGATGGCGGTGTGAATGTCGGATCGGCGTTCCGGGCGCTGGAAGCAGCGTGGATGGAGGGGGTTGCCGCGATGGCCCGTGCAGGTGCCCGGGTCATCGTCGATGACGTCTTCCTCGGCGGAGCCACGTCCCAGGAGCGGTGGCAGAAGGCTTTGGGCGGACTGGACGTGCTGTGGGTTGGCGTCAGGTGCGAGAGTACGGTCGCCGCGGGCCGCGAGATCGCCCGCGGGGATCGGGGCCAGGGAATGGCCGCATCGCAGGCGGAGATGGTTCACCGGGGCGTGGTCTACGACCTGGAGGTGGACACCACGCACACGGAGTCCCTGGACTGTGCGCAGGCTATCGCCGCCCAAGTCAAGTGATCGAAAGCCCGACTGTCGGCCGTGAGGGTTCGCAGGGTTGGTCAGGCCTGCGCCTGGCCGCCACGCACCCTGGACATCGGCGAGGACGTCTCACCGCCCGCCCTTCCTGTCACGCAGCCAGCCCTCGAATTCAACGGCGACGATGCGCTCGTCATGCACGCCGACCGCGTAGTCGGACGCCAGCCAGACGATGGGCGGGCCCATCACCGTGGGCTCCAGGAACTCCCGGCCCTCGGGCATGGTGTCGAGGGGGAGCATCCCCGTTACGGTCGGGCCCCCGGGCAGGAGCAGGTTGACGGTGATGCCCGTGTCGCGCAGGTCGGCGGCCATGATCCGGGACAGCGACTCGCTGCCGGCACGCGACGGCCCGTAGGGGACGAACCCGGCCCGGTGCATGGTCGAATCACTCACCGAGATGTTGACGATGCGGCCGCCGCCGGCGGCCAACATGCGCGGCGTGACCTCGCGGGCCACCAGGAAGTAGCCGGTCAGATTGGTCTCGATCACCGCACGGAAGCCGTCGACCGGCACCTCCCAGAAGCCCTGCGGGTGCGTCATGAAGCGCGGGTTGACGGTGCGCATGCCGATCCCGGCGTTGTTCACCAGCATGTCGATGCGCCGAGCCGCGACCACGCCTGGTCGACCGCCCTGGCCACCGATGACTCGTCTCGCACGTCCATCTCGATGCCGACCGCCCCCGGCAGTTCGGCGGCGGCCGAGCTCGCGCGCCGGCCGGATCGGCCGGTCAGCGCGACCGTCGCTCCCGCCGTGGCCAGGGCGGAGGCCATCGCGAGTCCCAGTCCGCTCGTCCCGCCGGTCACCAGCACCTTCATCGGATACCCCAGTCCCACGAACGGCCCCCTCGCGCTCGCCGACCGTGGTCGTCGGCCGCGTTGAAGCACTCATGACCGCGACGCTAGGCCTTGGAGAACGCTCGAAGTCAAGCGCTCAAGAAGTGACCGTGCACGGCATGGCTGGTTTCGTCGACGCCCCCTTCCTCACCTGCGGGTCAAGCACTACTGCTTGACGATGTACAAGGCGGGGTCCAGATCGATCGAGAGGGAACACATGCGATGACTCATACGGGGAGCACCGGCGAGAGCGATCTGAGGATCACCAAACCCGAGGAGCGGGCCGCCTCCAGCCAGGAGGAAATGACTTCGTTCGACGAGATCTACGACCAGCCGGACCCCAGAGACTTCTTTCGCGTCCTGGGCCGCTGGGACTACCAGACGCCTCAGCACGCCCAGGGGGTGTTCCGCCGCATGGCCGCAGCCCGCGCGCGAACCGCCCGCGCCACCGACCCGGTCACAGTGCTGGACATCTGCTGCTCGTACGGCATCAACGCGGCCCTCCTCAACCACGATCTGACGCTGGAAGACCTGTATGCCCACTACACGTCCCCTCAGGCAGCAGCGCTCACCACGGCTGAGCTGATCAAGTGGGACCGGGCCTACTACGCAGCACATCGACGTCCCGACGCGGTCCGAGTGATCGGACTCGACACAGCTGCGAACGCCATCGACTACGCGCTCGCCGTCGGTCTGCTGGACGAGGGCTTCGCCGAGAACCTGGAAGTGGCTTCTCCCACCGCTGCCTTCCGGCGCGCCGCGCAGCCCACACGGCTGATCACCATCACGGGCGGAGTCAGCTTCCTGTCCCCCCGCACCTTCCAGCCGCTCCTTGCCGCCGCCCAGCGACAGGTGTGGGTCGCGGCGTTCGTTCTGCGTACGGGCTCCTACCAGCCCATCGCCGACGGGCTGACGCCCTACGGTCTGATCACCGAGAAGGCGGCTGCCCCGACGTACCCGCAACGCCGCTTCACGAGCGCGCGCGAGCAGCGGCATGCCATTAACGCGGTGACCGCCGCCGGCGAGGATCCTTGTGGGAAGGAGACCGCAGGTTACTTCCACACCGCGGTACACCTGTCACGGCCCACGAACGACGCCACAGCCCACCCGCTCGCCACCTTTCTGCGAGATGTCTGAGACCGGTGCGCGTAAGCGCGGACGAGCGGCGCTCGGCCAGTGTGAGCATCGTTGTCGGGTCGCGCGCCGCCCGTGTCGTTATCATCTGATTGAGGAGCAATCCATACTTTTGCCTTGATAGTGCAGCTTTCCTCCCGGGGTGGTCGATGTCCCGCAAGCGCCCGACGGGCGACGGTGACGAGCTGCTGGCCAGACTCGGGTGGCTGACCGCTCAGGCGCGTGAACGCGCGGAGTTCCAGCGCTCACAGGTCGAGCTGGCCATCGAGCTGCAACGCGGCATGCTGCCGGTAGACATGCCGACCGCACCCGGGTTCGACGTGGCCGTCCAGTACGCGCCGGCCTGCTACGGCCTCAATGTGGGCGGAGACTGGTACGACGCCTTCAAGCTGCCCGATGAACGCATCGGTCTCTCCATCGGCGACGTTCAGGGGCACAACATCGAGGCGGCCGCGTTCATGGGTCAGGTCCGGGTCGGCCTGCGCGCGCTCGCCTCCGTCACGAGCGAGCCGGGAGAACTCCTCGCCCGGACGAACGAACTCCTGCTGTCGATCGGCGCCGGGCTCTTCGCCACCTGCACGTTCATGCGGCTCGACCCGTCCACTGGAGTGCTGGAGAGCGCGCGGGCCGGACACATCCCTTGTGTCTGGGCGACGGCGGACGGAAAATCCGGCATCGCCGAGGACGAAGGAGGGCCGCCGCTCGGCATCCAGGTGGGCATGGAGTACCCGGTGACCCGGTACCGGCTCACCACGGGCGGAGTGTTCGTGCTGCTGACCGATGGTGTGGTGGAGGGGCCTTCGGTGAGTGTCGACGAGGGGCTCGACCAGGTGGTACGGCTCGCGGGTATCGCCGCCGTGGCGGGTATGTCGGCAAGCTCGCTCGCCGCCGCGGTGATCAAGGGTGCCGAGCGCGTGGGACACGAGGACGACGCGGCCGTACTGGTGGTCGGCCACGACGCGGCCGGCCGTCAACCGTAGGGCCGGACGCCACTCTCGCCTCGCCGACATGATGGCGTAGGTGTCTGATGGCTGCTGTGGTGGCTACACCTGAGCTGCGCCGACCGGTCGTCGTCGCTCTCCAGACGCTGGCGGTCGCGGCCTGCTATTACGCGGCGGGGCGGCTGGGACTCCTGCGGCAGCTCGTTGTCGAGGGCGCGGTGTTCACGCCCATCTGGCCGCCCACGGGCGTGGCGGTGGCCAGTCTGTTGATCTTCGGGATCCGTTGCTGGCCCGGGATCGCAATCGGTGCCCTCCTCGTCATCCTGTCCCTCACCTCGTTCGAGCCCTCCGCGATCGGCATCGTCGCGGGCAATACCGTCGCCCCGGTCTGCGCGTATCTCATGCTGCGCAAGGTGGGGTTCCGTATGGAGCTCGACCGCTTGCGCGATGGCGTCGCACTGGTGTTCCTGGGTGCCCTGGTCAGCATGCTGATCAGCGCGACCGTTGGCGTCGGCCTTCTGGTCCTCACGGGCAAGCTCGCCGCGGACGGCTTCTGGACGGTCTGGTTGGGATGGTGGGTGGGCGACGCGATGGGTGTCCTGATCGTCGCCCCCGTGCTTCTCATGCTGTACGTGGCACGCCGGCCTCTGAACCTGTCGCGATGGAAGGAGGCGACGGCGATGACTCTGGTGGCCGGCGTCCTCGTGCCGCTGGCCACGCACAGTCCGATCAGTCTGCTGTTCCTCGTCTATCCGCTGCTGATCTGGGCGGCACTGCGTTTCCCGCATACGGGCAGCGTGCTGTGCGCCCTCTTCGCCTCCGTCATGGCCACCATCGCGGCCACGGACGGCGTCGGCCCGTTCGCCCGGCTGAGTGACGTCGAGGTGATGATGAAGCTCCAGGCCTTCAACGGATCCATGGCCCTGACCGCGCTGCTCCTCTCCGCCGTGATCACTGAGCAGCGCAATACAAGACGCTCAGTGGAACTGGCCTGCCAAGAGCTGGTGGAAGTCCTGGAACACCTCGGGAATCCATCGGCCACGCCGCCGCCTGCGGCCGACGACGGCCGACGGCGACAGTACGGAACGCAGTGAGGCGCTCCCGTCCTCACGCAGCAGTCTCCGCGGCTGTCCCGCGGAGGGCGGCCCGGCGCGGTTGTGCCGAGAGCGCCTCCCGGCGCGCCTGGAGTCATCCTCCCCGCACACGGCCGCGGCGTTCGCTGAGGAAAGATGAGACCACAAACGAAGAAAAACCGATGTGGAGGTGCGGGCACATGCAGCACGAGCGAGCGGGCAGTCCGGCAGGCCCCGAGGATCTCGTCGACATCGCCCGGTTGGTCACCGCGTACTACGCGCTCCACCCCGACCCGGCAGAGCCCGGCCAGCGCGTCGCCTTCGGCACGTCCGGACACCGCGGGTCGTCACTGGCGACCGCGTTCAACGAGGACCACATCGCCGCGACAAGCCAGGCCATCTGCGAGTACCGCGACAGCCAGGGCATCGACGGCCCCCTCTTCCTGGGCGCCGACACCCATGCGCTGTCGGAGCCCGCGAAAGTCACTGCCCTGGAGGTGTTCGCGGCCAACGAGGTGTCGGTGCTGCTCGACAGCGCGGACGGCTACACGCCCACTCCGGCGGTTTCGCACGCCATTCTCGCCCACAACCGCGGACGGTCCTCGGGCCTCGCGGACGGGGTCGTGGTCACCCCGTCCCACAACCCGCCCGCCGACGGTGGCTTCAAGTACAACCCGCCGAACGGCGGCCCGGCAGGCTCCGAGGCGACCTCCTGGATCCAGGACCGGGCCAACGAACTCATCGCGGCCGGCCTCAAGGACGTACGGCGCATTCCCTACGCCAGGGCGCTGACCGCCCCCGGCACCGGCCGCTACGACTTCCTCGGCAGCTACGTGGCCGACCTGCCGAACGTGCTGGACCTGGACGCGATCCGCGCGGCCGGGGTACGCATCGGCGCGGACCCCCTGGGCGGGGCCTCGGTCGCCTACTGGGGACGGATCGCCGAACAGCATGCGCTCGACCTGACCGTGGTCAACCCGCTCACCGACCCCACCTGGCGATTCATGACGCTGGACTGGGACGGCAAGATCCGCATGGACTGTTCGTCGCCCTATGCCATGGCCTCGCTCATCGAGCAGCGCGACCGCTTCCAGATCGCCACGGGCAACGACGCCGACGCCGACCGCCACGGGATCGTCACACCGGACGCCGGGCTCATGAACCCCAACCACTACCTCGCCGCCGCCATCTCCTACCTGTACTCCCACCGGGAGCAGTGGCCCGCGGACACGGGGATCGGCAAGACGCTCGTGTCGTCCGGGATGATCGACCGGGTCGCCGCCGACCTGGGCCGTCGACTGGTCGAAGTGCCCGTGGGATTCAAGTGGTTCGTGGACGGGCTGGTCAGCGGCTCACTCGGGTTCGGCGGCGAGGAGTCGGCCGGCGCGTCGTTCCTGCGCCGCGACGGCTCGGTGTGGACCACCGACAAGGACGGCATCATCCTGGCCCTGCTCGCCTCCGAGATCACCGCGGTGACCGGGAAGACGCCGTCGGAGCACTACGCCACACTGACCGAACGCTTCGGCGAGCCCGCGTACGAGCGCATCGACGCCCCGGCCTCCCGCGAGGAGAAAGCCCTCCTCGCGAAGCTCTCGCCCGCACAGGTCACCACGGACACCCTTGCCGGAGAAGCGGTCACCGCGGTCCTCACCGAGGCTCCGGGCAACGGCGCGCCCATCGGCGGCATCAAGGTGACCACCGCCAACGCGTGGTTCGCGGCCCGCCCGTCGGGCACCGAGGACGTCTACAAGATCTACGCCGAGTCCTTCCTCGGAACCGATCACCTCCGCCAGGTACAGGAGGAGGCGAAAGCCGTGGTCTCGGCGGCATTGGGCGGCTGACACACGCGCGCGATCGACGACGTGTCGCACAGCGCGCTCGGTGTGCGGCGTCAGAGCCATTCCTGAGTGGGCCGACGAGGGCTGGTTCCGGTAGCAGCCCTCGTCCGCCACAGGAATGGATTCGCGCCTTCGTGGGCGAGGTCGAGAACCCGGGTGCGGGTTCCGCCCACACGACCGATGAGTTCCGCCTCGCCGCGTCGTCTGCATGTTGGGAACGTTCCCCTCCGCGCCTGCGGGAGGCCTGAGATGAGATGACAAGGAGCGTGCACACCGTGGACCAGGAGAACGTGAGCGCCACCCTGACTGTCACTGCGCCCGCCGAGAAGGTGTTCGCGGTGCTGGCGGACCCGACGATCCATTCCGCGATCGATGGCACCGGCTGGGTTCAGGAATCTGTCGACCGGACGCCGCTGACCGAGGTGGGGCAGATTTTCCGGATGGACATGTACCACGCCAACCATCCAAACGGTGACTACCAGGTGGTCAACAAGGTCCAGATGTTCGATCCGCCGCGTGCCATTGGCTGGCTGACGGGGCAGCAGCAGGGCGACGGTCACCTGGAGTTCGGCGGCTGGATCTGGCGTTACGACCTTGCGCCGCTCGGTCCGTCCGAGACCGAGGTCACGCTCACCTACGACTGGTCGGCGGTGCCGCAGTTCATCCGCGAGCGCGGCATCCAGTTCCCTCCGTTCGGCCCTGACCATCTCACCAACTCGTTGCACCACCTTGCCGAACTTGTTTCCGGTAGGTGATGTCGTCGCCCAACATGACCACTCAGTGCCGGAGACCTCTGACGCAGACGATGCCGGCTGGCGTCCGCTTTGATCTGACCGACGCTCAGTGGGCGGTGCTCGGACCGTTGCTGCCGGTCGGGGCGGGACCGGGGCGGCGGCCCGTTCACCTGCGGCGGCATTTGGTCGACACGGCGCGCTGGCGGGTGCGGGTCGGTGCGCCCTGGCGGGACGTGCTCGAACGCTACGGTTCCTGGCTATGCGTGTCCACGCACTACAAGCAACGTCACGCGGTCGAGTGCGGGATCAACAACTCAAGCGACACCGCCCGTTAGCCACGAGGTACGACAAGCTCGCCGTCCGCTACGAGGCCACCGTGCAGATCGCCGCCATCAATGACGATCAGCACGGCACCGGCGGTCCGCCGGAGGTGACCATGCTTGGTGCGGGTCGTGTCCGGTGCGCTGTACGACGGCGTTGAGCCGGACTGTTTGTGTCCTCTTCAGGGGCGCAGTACAGCGGCGGCCGCGCGCAGGAGCGCGGACACAGGTGGTCTCACCCACCGGGTGAGGTCACGTGGCAAGGCGGGGTCCAGCTCGATGGTCACTCGGACGTATCGGGTGTGCAGCTGAGTGACCTTGGTGTGGCGGGAAGCGGCGGCGACGTCCGGTTCGCGCTGCAATGCGGCTCGGTAGGTGTCCTTGCGCTGATTCACATCTTGTCCTGACGCTTGATGAGTTCGTCTGCGAGGTCCATGTACGCCGAGCCTTTGACCTCGACCGGGCTGCCGAACGACTGGGAGTACAAGTCGAGCCGTGGGATATGGGTGGACAACACGTCGAAGCCTCGCTCGGTGAGAGCTTCGCGGGCGTCGGCGTCGGGACCCGTGCGCGTGGCCTCGGGACGGTTTGTGCGGTTCAGCAGGACAGTGGCGCGGGCCGGCTGGGCGCGCAGGGACTGTACGTCGCCCATCTCGCGCCCAATAGGTGCCATGCGATCCAGCTCGATGGGGGCCGGGGTCACCGGCACGATCCACTCGCTCGCGTACCGCATGATGCTCCGGGCGATGTGGGCGTGGTCCTCCAGCTGCGGGGCGTCGAACACGACGGCCTGCCTGTTGCCGAGGAAGTCGTTGACGCGCCGGTGCACGTCGCCCACAGGAAGGGCGATCACGGGAAACGGGAAGCCACCTGCCAGTTCGCTCCAACGCAGCGCGGAGGACGCGGGGTCGCTGTCCACGAGTAGCGGTGAGAAGCCCGATTCGTGAAGCGCGTGAGCCAACCAGACCGCGCTGGTCGTCTTGCCCACTCCGGGTTTCAGGTTCACAAAGGCATGGCTCATCGACACAAGAGGCGACGTTAATGGTCGCGAGCGGCCGGCTGCCGTCGGCGCGGGGCACACAGTCCCATCGTTCACCCGGCGGCGCCGGCGAATCATTCGTATGGGCCAATGGGGACGTCACGAGTCCGCTCACGTGGCGATTCCGCGGCACGGCCACCCCCGCCCCCCCAGCCTCAGGCGTCGCGGGCTCGCCCTGCGTTGCTCGTTCGGCAGGAGACGTTCCAAACTCCCAAGCCTGGCTGGAGGTGCTCGATTCGTTGGAGCCAGGCGCGGCAGGGGAGGGGGACTTAGAGGGTCCGGGCCACGAGGAGGGCGACGTCGTCGTGGTCGTCGGGGTGGCGCAGGCCGTACAGCAGGAGGTCGCAGGTCTCTTCGAGCGGTCGTTGGGGCTCGTCGAGGAAGGTGAGAAGCACGTTCAGGCGGTCGTCGATGGGGTGTTGCCGGGTCTCGACAAGGCCGTCGGTGTAGAGGACCAGCAGGTCACCGGGGCCGAGGTCCAGCGTCGTGGTCTCGAAGGTGATGCCGCCGACGCCGAGCGGGGCTCCGGCGGGCAGGTCGAGCAGTGCGGGGGCCTGGCCGGGGCGGGCCAGGGCGGGTGGCATGTGTCCTGCGTTGGCGATGCGGCACTGCCTTGTGTGGGGGTCGTACACGGCGTAGAGGCAGGTGACGATGTAGTGCTCCAGGTCGCAGGTGATTTTGTCCAGGTGCTGGAGCACTGCGTCCGGGGCGAGGTCGAGGTCTGCGTAGGCGCACGTGGCGGTGCGCAGCCGGCCCATGGTGGCGGCGGCGTCGATGCCGTTGCCCATGACGTCGCCGACGACCAGCGCGGTCTTGTCGTCGGTCAGCGGGATGACGTCGTACCAGTCGCCGCCGACCTCGCTGGTGGCCTGGGCGGGCTGGTAGCGGGAGGCGAGCTCCAGGCCTGTCTGGTGCGGCGGGTGGTCGGGCAGCAGGCTGCGCTGGAGGGTGAGGGCGGTGTTGCGCACGCTCTGGAACCAGCGGGCGTTGTCGATGGCCACGGCGGCGCGGCTGGCGAGCTCAGTGGCCAGCACGACGTCGTCGTCGTCGAACGGGAGCGGGTTGCGGGTGCGCTTGAGGTCGAGGGCGCCGAGCACCTCGCCGTGGGCGATGAGCGGTACGGCGAGATAGGAGTGGACGCCGGCGCGGGCCAGGAGCGTGGTGGCCTCGTCATCGCGGGCGATGCGCCGCAGATCGTGGTTGCCGACGTGTCGTACCAGGACCGGTCGGCCGGTGTGGACGCACAGGGTGACCAGGCGGTCGCCGTCGTAGGCGGCGAGGTCACCGGGAGCGTCGGCGGCGTGCAGGGCCACGGTGGGATGGGCCGCTTTGAGGGCGACCGCGCGGAAGAGCTCCGGGCCGTTGTCCGGTTTGCGTGCGCGGCGGCAAGCCAGTGCCGAGTCGAGAATGTCCACGGCGACCACGTCGGCGAGTTCGGGGGTGGCGATCTCGGCCAGTTCGTGGGCGGTCTGCTCCACCTCCAATGTGGTGCCGACGCGGGTGGAGGCGTCGGCGATGAGGGCCAGGCGGCGTCGGGCCCGGTCGGCCTCGATGGCCGCGCGGTGCCGCTCGGTGACGTCGACGACCGAGGTGGCGGCGCCCAGGACTCGCCCGCCCGGGTCCTCCATCCGGTAGAAGGACAGGGACCAGGCGTGGTCGTGGTCGGGGTCGGTCGGGGGGCGGCCCACGTGGTACTGGTCGAGCAGGGGGGTGCCGGTGGTGAGTACCTGGCGCAGGGCGGACTCGATGGTCTCGACGTCGGTGAAGGGCAGGGTCTCCCTCAGATGGCGGCCGATGTGGTCTTCGGCGGGTATGCCGTCGATGCGCTCCAGCGCGGGATTGACCAGGAGATAGCGCAGGTCGGGGTCCAGGAGGGCGAGGCCGATCGGGGACTGGTTGATCAGCCTCTCGGACAGGGCCAGGTCGGTCTCGACGCGCTGGAGCAGGTTGTGGTCGGCCGCGATGCCGAGGGCGTAGACATCCCCGAGATCGTCCAGCAGCCGCATGTTGCGGAACTCCATCAGGCGCGTGCTGCCGTCCTTGTGCCGGATGGGGAAGGCGCCGGCCCAGCTCCGGCCGGTCGCCATCACCTCCGCGAACAGACTCTGGACGGCCTGCAGGTGCTCCGGGTGTATGAACAGTCGCGCTGCGTACTCGCCCAGGGCCTCTTCCGCGGTGTAGCCGAAGAGCTCCTCGGCCTGCGGGGTCCAGAACACGATGCGCCCGCTGGTGTCGAGGACCACCGCGGCAATGCTCAGCACATCCAGCAGACCGATCCGCCGGGACGGCTCGGTGCCCGACTCGTCGGCGCTGGACGGGAAGGATTCGGCTGTCATCCCAGATCCTCCTCCACCAGCCGGCAGGACATGCCGGCCTCCGCCGGCAAGGCCGCACGCTCGGGTTCTGAATACCCGTGCTTCCATGCTGCCCCTTGCCTTGCGTAACGGCAGCGCGCTGGCATGTCCAAGCCGAGGCAAGTAGGCGCGACGCCGGCTGGCGACTCCTGCGTGGCCGAACCGCTGCTGCTCGCCGGTGAGGGCCCTTCGCCTGTGGTCCGCTACGGCTCGGGCCCTGTCTGCTCCTGGGGCGTGCTTGACGGCAAAACCGGTGCCGTACCCCGCTGTCGGTCGACGGGGAGGCCAGCGGCACGTCCCGGGCGGCCGGTCCGTCCGGGACGCCCGGGGGCCGGGCCGGGCACCGTTGACCCTGCGGGTATTCGGCCGTTCTCCCGGATCTCCTGCCGCCTGCCGTCATGACGGCAGCACGACGACGTGGATTGTCTCGGGCCGGTCGCAGGTCCCCTGAGTGTGTGCGGATGCGTGTGTGCGGACGTGTGCGGGCATCGGCCAGGCCGGCGGGCCCCCGCAGCCCGCTGGGGCCGTGCACATCGGCCGGACAAGCAGGAACATAGTCGTGTAGAGGATGGGATCGATGGATTCTGTGCGAAAAGGCTCCGATGCGCCCACGCCCGCAGGACCGGGCGACTTCCTCGACGCGTCCACCGACGCGGCAGCGGTGGTGTCCGCGGGCGGTGTCGTGGTCGGCTGGACACGGGGCGCAGAAGCACTTCTCGGTTACCCCGCGCCCGAGGTCGTGGGCAGCTCCGCCGCCCGTCTACTGGCGATGCCCGGGGATCCGGCACGCGTGGCCGGCGTCGCGGAACGCTGCCGCGCCGGAATGGGGTGGAGCGGCCTCATCCCCGTACGGCACCGCGACGGCGACCGTATCGAAGTCGACCTGCGGGTGTCCGCGTCCTTCCGCCTCGGCGGAGACGAGTGTTTTCTGATCTCGGCACGGGAGCGGAGGCCGCAATGGGCCATGGGCCAGTCCGTCCTCGACGGCTTCCTGACGCGCTCGCCGGTCGGCATGGCGGTGATGGACCTGCAGCTGCGCTACGTATGGCTGAACGACACGCTGGAACGCTTGGGCGGTGTGCCCCGCGAGCAGCGGCTGGGGCGTCGTCTGAGCGAGCTGTTGCCGGGGCTGCAAGCGGACACCATCGAGGGACTGATGCGCAAGGTCCTGGAGACCGGAGTCCCGGTGAGCGACTACGAGTACGTGGGATGGAGTTGGGCCGATCCGCACCGCCAACGCGCCTACTCCACTTCCTTCTTCCCCCTGGTGGACGCCGAGAACTCCATCACCGGGGTCTGCTACATGGTCCTGGACGTCACCGAGCGGTGGAACGCCCGCCAGCTCCTGACACTGGTCAACGAAGCAGGGGCCAGCATCGGCAGGTCGCTCGATGTGATGCGGACTGCTCAGGAACTGGCCGACTTCGCTGTTCCCCGCTTCGCGGACTTCGTCATCGTTGATCTCCTGGAACCTGTCCTCAGCACCGAGGGACACGGAACGTGGCTGACCGACGCGGGACCTGCCCCCGCCAGGCCGGTGATGCGCCGCGCCGGATTGAGCTCAGTGCGAACGGGCTCGCCAGAGGCAGTGGCGCGGATCGGGGACAGGGTGTACTTCCTTCCTCCGCCGCACGGCCTGGACCTGCTCATCAACGGCGAACCGATCCTCATCCCGGTCCTCGACCCGGACGACGTACTGTGGATCGCGGAACAGCCCGCCAGGGTGGCAAGCATCCGCGAATTCGGACTGCACTCCCTCATCTCCGTGCCGATGCGGGCGCGCAACACCGCCCTCGGCCTCACCACGTTCGCACGGTCGGTCAATCCCGTCTCGTTTCAGCCGGACGACGTCCTGTTGGCCCGAGAGCTCGTGGCGCGAGCAGCGCTGTGCGTCGACAACGCTCGCCGCTACACCCGGGAACACACGGCAGCGGTCACCCTTCAGCGCAGTCTGCTGCCGCACGCCCTGACAGGCGGATCAGCACTGGAGGTGGCTTCCTCCTATCTGCCGGCGGACGCGACAGGCGGGGTCGGCGGCGACTGGTTCGACGTGATCCCGCTGTCCGGCGCCCGGGTCGGCCTCGTCGTCGGCGATGTGGTCGGCCACGGCATCACTGCGGCAGCGACCATGGGCCGACTGCGCACGGCGGTCCAGACCCTCGCCGACATGGAGATGCCTCCCGACGAATTGCTGGCTCACCTCGACGACCTCGTGCTTCGGCTGAGTGAGGAGGAGACCGGTGGCGAGGCGGCCGGCAAGAGTCCGACGACCTTCCTCGGAGCAACCTGCCTGTACGCCGTCTACGATCCGGTCACAAGGCGTTGCACGATGGCCCGGGCCGGACATCCGCCCCTGTCGTCGTCGACCCCGACGGGCACGTCCACTTCCCCGAGCCCCCTGCCGGACCTCCGCTCGGGCTGGGCGGGATGGCGTTCGAAGCCACCGAGATCGAGCTCGCCGAGAACAGCCTGTTCGGTCTCTACACCGACGGTCTCATCCAGGGAACCGGCGACGACATGGAGCTGGGCATGTCCCGACTGGGCGACGTGCTGTCCCAGCCCGAATCCGACCTCGGAACACTGTGTACGTCAGCGGTGCAGCAGCTGGTGCCCACGCCTCAACCCGACGACATCGCCCTGCTCCTGACCCGCACGCACGCCCTGGGCGCCGATCACGTCGTCTCGTGGGACGTGCCTTTGCTCCCGGCCGCCGTCGGTGAAGTCCGAGCCCAGGCGACCCGCCAGGTGGAAGCCTGGGGTCTTGGGGAACTGGCCATGACGACCGAACTCATCGTGAGCGAGCTGGTCACGAACGCGATTCGCTACGCCGCACCGCCCATACGGCTACGACTGCTTCGCGACGCCCGCTTGACCTGCGAGGTCGCCGACGCCAGCAGCACCGCCCCTCGGCTGCGGCATGCCCGCAGCATGGACGAAGGCGGCCGTGGCCTCTTCCTGGTAGCCCAGCTCTCCCACCGCTGGGGTGCTCGGTACACGGCTGGAGGAAAGGTCATCTGGTCCGAGCAGGAGATCCCGTGACCGGGACGAGCCGGTGCCGAGGCCCGGAGTCGATGGGGAGGACGTCAAGCCTGCGTCGCTCAAAGGATCCCGCGTCCGCGTTCTCGATCTGGCCCGTGGCGGCATTTTGCCAGGACGGCGGGCAGGCGTCAGGCGGCCCTCCCGTCTGCCTGACGACTCACGCGTCGCGCCGCCTCAAAGGTCGTTTTCGTTACGCAGCATGGACGGCTGTCGTCGGCCAGACCGCTGCGGTGGTGGGGTGGTCAGTCGCCTGAGTATGTCGGGTGCAGCGCTGGCTGCCCTCGCCTCTGCTGCGGTCGAGGGTGGAACATGGGAGATGAGCGACCAAGGGAGGCCCACAATGAAGACCGGAGCCTCGGATTTCGACGAGGGGCTGTATTCGCACACACCCTCCCAGGCTGAGGGAGAGCGCGACGAACCGGCCGAGCGTTCGGCCATGGAGCAGCACCCGGACGTCCCCAGGACCGAGCCGTCCCAGGCGGAGGGCGAGCGAGTGGACGACGCGAGGACCGCATAACCGCAGTGAGCCGGACCGGGCGGCCATAGGTCCGGCCCACCGCTGCCCGGGCGACGGCCAGGTACTCGGCACCGGGCTCCATGCGGGGCAGCAGATCCGCCGGAGCGCGTCGTCCCGGCCCGGCACGGCCTGCCGCCGATAAACGATCAATGCGCTGTGCACGCGGAAGAACCTCATTGAGATGGTCCTCAAGCTTGTCGAGCCTGCCCAGCCGCGGGATAGGTTCTGGGGCACCATGACCGACCACCACACCTACGGCGCCGGCACGGGCACCCACACCGTCGGCGAGCTGGTCCGACTCGTCAGTGACCGCCTCGGGCTGGTCTTCACCGAGCGCGACAGCTATTTCCGAGGCGCCTACCACCGGGCCAGCAGCCCCGACGGGCTGATCGAGATCCGCGGCCGCAGTCGCGGCTCGGCGGATCTCGGCGGAGGAGGCGCAGGCCGCGCTGCAGGAATCGCCACGCCCCAGGTCCGTCCCCGGACACAGCTGGACCTGTGCTCGCAGCCGCCGTGGGCGGGGCTCGAGGGGCCGACCGAGATGACGTACCCGCGGCCGGTACCGGGGTTCGGCCCCTACTCGCAGGCGCCGTGGCACGTGCAAGGCGTCCCCGTCCTCGCCACCGGCAGGCGACCCCGCGTCCTGCGAGCTCTCGTCTCCTCTTGCCTCGTGCTGGGCAGCGCTGCTGCGACTGCCGCGGTGTTGGCTCCGCGGAACGGACCCGAAAGCCTCTCGAAGCTCGGCTGACCAATCGCTGCCACGGGTCACCCTGGCCTGCACCGAACTTCCAGTCAACGATCTAGGGGGCCCCGCTCGGGGACGATGCCTACGGCGTGCCGGGAAGCCGGACCGTGACGAGGAGACCGCCGGCGGGGCGGGGGACGAGGTCGAGGGTTCCGTCGTGGGCGCGGACGATGCTGTGCACGATGGCCAGGCCGAGGCCGGCGCCGGCGTGCTCGTCCCTGCGTACGCGTTCCGTTCCGCGCTGGAAGGGTTCGGTGAGGGTCGGTACCAGTTCCGGTGGGAGCCGTCGGCCCGTGTTCTCGACCCGCAGCACGCTCGCGTCGCCGTGCGTCTCGGTGTGGACCGTCACGGTGCCGCCGGCGGGGAGGTTGTGGACGATGGCGTTCTGGACGAGGTTCGTCACCATCCGCAGTATGAGTTCCGCGGAGCCGCTGGTCTGTGTTGTCTCGCCGGTGACGTCGAGCGTGATCCGGCGCTGTTCGGCGAGGGGAAGCAGCGTTTCGGCGGCTTCTTCGGCGATGAGGGAGAGGTCGACGCGCTCGCGGGTGAAGGTTCCGCGGTCGCCGCGGCTGAGCAGCAGGAGGGCCTCGGTGAGGTCGATCGCCCGTGTGTTGACAGCGTGCAGGCGTTCGATGAGTTCGCCCCGGTCCCGCGTGGGGTCCTTGCGGGCGACGTCGAGGAGCGTCCGTGAGATCGCCAGCGGGGTGCGCAGTTCGTGGGAGGCGTTCGCGGCGAACCTCTGCTGCTCGGCGACGTGGGACTCGAGTTGTTCGAGCATCGAGTCGAACGCGTCGGAGAGTTCACGGAATTCGTCCTGGCGGCCCTTCATGTGGATCCGGTGGGACAGCGACCCGTTCCCGGCCATCCGCGCCGCATCCGTGATCTGTGTGAGCGGTGCGAGCATCCGGCCGGCGAGGATCCATCCGCCGACGAGGCCGAACACGAGCAGGAAGGCCATCGCCACGGCCGCGGCGGGGGCGAAGGTGTGCACAAGGAGGTAGCGGTTGGGCGAGATCCCGAGAAGGCCTTGGGAGTTGTCGGGTACGTAGCGCAGCAGGAACATCCACACCACGGCCAGCAGGAGGGCGCCGGCGACGGCGAGGAACCCGGCGTAGCTGAGGGTGAGTCTCAGTCGGGCGCTGAGCCCTGGGCGTCTATGCATGCATACTGCCGGGGTTGGTGGTGTCCCTGCCGGGGGCGATGGTGTCCGTACCGGTGTCGATCCGGTAGCCGACGCCCGGCACCGTGGCGATGATCCAGGGTTCGCCGAGCCGTTTACGCAGGGCGGAGACGGTGATGCGCACGGCGTTGGTGAGGGGGTCGGCGTTCTCGTCCCAGGCCCGTTCCAGCAGCTCTTCGGCGCTGACGACCCCGCCCTCGGCGGCGACGAGGACTTCCAGCACGGCGAACTGTTTGCGGGTGAGCGCGACGTAGCGTCCGTCGCGGAAGACCTCCCGGCGGAAGGGGTCCAGCCGCAGGCCCGCGATCTCGCGGACCGGGGGCCTGACGTACGCGCGTCTGCGGTCGAGTGCCCTCAGCCGCATGACGAGCTCCCTCAGCTCGAACGGCTTGGTGAGGTAGTCGTCGGCGCCGAGCTCGAACCCGGAAGCCTTGTCGTCGATCCGGTCGGCAGCGGTGAGCATGAGGATCGGGGTGCCGCTGCCGGAGGCGACGATGTGCCGGGCGACCTCGTCGCCGGAGGGGCCGGGGATGTCGCGGTCGAGGACCGCGAGGTCGTAGGAGTTGACGCTGAGCAGTTCCAGGGCGGAGTCGCCGTCGCCGGCGATATCGGCGGCGATCGCCTCCAGCCGCAGACCGTCCCGGACGGCTTCGGCCAGGTAGGGCTCGTCCTCCACGATCAGTACGCGCATGTCAGAAGCCTAAGCGGCACAACTTATCGCCGACGTATGCAAAGACGTGTGCACACCGGACACGCGACTCAGCCTGCCGGTGCCGGCGCGGGGCGAGGCTGGTCCGACGGCGCTTGTGCCGTAGTGCGCCACCAGCGGCGCGACGCCAGCGCGGCCAGCACGGCACCGACGGCGTTGACGAGTACGTCGTCCACGGAGGACACCCGGTCCAGCCGCAGGACGTACTGTGCGGTTTCGACCAGGACCGAGCAGCCCGTCCCGAGGGTCAGGATCCGCGGCACGGACGCCAGCGCCGCGAACCGCATCGGGGCGAAGAACCCCAGCGACGCGAAGACCAGCAGGTTGCCGACGATCCCGAGCGGCCCCATCGTGACCAGGTCCCGCAGCGGTACCAGGCTCACCCGGGCGGGGACGATGCCGGCCCCGGCGCCCGGCATCATGGTCAGCCACAGGAATGGCACCGTCCCGTGGACCATGCCCACCTCGGCCAGCGACATCCGCCACGGCGATGTGACGCCGGCGGCACGCCGACGGTGCGCCAGAACCCACACCACCAGCGCGGCCAACGGCAGCGCGACCAACGTCATGAGCACCACACCGTTGAACGTGTCGAAGCAGCCGTGCCACCGCCCGGCCATGCACCTCGGAGCGGACATCATGAGCGGCCCCCGCACGACGAACGCGGCGCTCGCCACGCCGAAGAACGCCAGGCTGAGAAGCACGATCCTGCGCGTGCGGCGGGGCGGTGCAGGCAGGGATGCGTCGTGGTTCATGCCCCCATTGGAGACGGAGGGCCGTTGCGGTGGCGTATGCGATTTTCGATACGCCCGCGATACACGGAATCCCCGGCATCAAGGAACTCGCGCAAGCCTGCGGTGAGTTGGTCCCGCCGCCGGTGATCGCGACAGCCCAGCTACTTCCCCCGGGAGGCCCCGGTGCTGCAGTCGGCGATGTCTCCACTGCGCGCGGCCACCACCAGAGCAACTACCAGAGACACGGACCAGATGAGGAGGTGAACTGAAGGCGGGTAGCTCGTGAGGGAGTAGCCGTCTCCGACCAGGAAAGCGACGGACAGCGCCACGAGCGGCAAGCCCGCGGTGAGCGCCGCGAGGAGCCCCCGCAACAGCGGGCGTGTGAGCAGCCAACGGGGCGCGATCGCCAATACGAACCCGGTGGCGGTGCCCAGCGCAAGGCCTACCGCCATGCTGCCGAGTACGGCGAGGGCGCCCACAGAGACCAGCGCCCGCACGGTTCCCCATTGGCCCCCGACCAAGAAGACGAACGCACCCACAAGACACCCAGAACCCATGATTCCCGCGGGCCATGCCCCGATCCACGCACCCATGCGCATACCCCGCCGGACCATGGTTTGGGCCGTCATGTGTGACCTCCCCTGCGGGTGGATGTTCGACGTTACTGGCCTTGCCCGCCCTCATGTCCCGCCGTCCGGCCCGGCCTCACCACCGGCCGCGGCAGCAGATGCCCCTCTCGCGGCAGCCCCTGCAGCCGGGATGGATGCGTGGCCAGTCGGCGGAACTGAGGCAGGTGTCACGCGTGCTGCGTGTGTTCCTGGAGGCGAGGGAAGAGCGGGTGGGCGGTCGGCAGACTCCCGTCGACCGGCGTGACCTGCTGCGCGATCCGTGTGGCGGCATCGGGGATGAAGGGCCGTAGTTCGTCGGCGAGCACGCGGCACGCGGTGACCAGCGTGGCGAGCACCGCGTCGAGTTGACTGGTTGCCACGTCCTCGCCCTGCCGCTCTGCTCGGGCCAACTCCCAGGGCCGCGCGGTGTCGATACATCGGTTGGCCTCCTCCACAATGCCCCAGGCCGCACTGATGGCTCGGCGGAAGTCGAAGTCGGCCAGAGCGGCATCGATCAGGCCGGGAGCCTTCTGGCACACGTCCACCAGCGTCGCCACAGCAGGCTGACCGGCATCGGGAGAGGGAACCGCACCGCTGCGGTAGCGGTGGACCATCGTCACGATGCGGTGGACCAGGTTGCCGAGCCCTCCGGCGAAGTCCGCGTCGGCACGCGCGGTCAGCCGGTCCGTGGTGAAGTCGGCGTCCCCGACCCGAGGAACGTCGCGCAGCAGCCACCAGCGCACCGCGTCGGTGCCATAGACCGCGGCCAGAGAGACCGGGTCGACGGTGGTCCCGCCGGACTTGCTGATCTTGCGGCCGCCGACGGTGAGGTAGTCGTGTACCAGGATGTCGGTGGGCAGCGGCAGTCCGGCCGACAGCAGCATGGCCGGCCAGTACACCGCGTGGAAGCGCACCACTCCCTTACCGACCAGGTGGATGCGGCGCTCGCCGGCCACCCACCACTCGCCGTACGCGACGTCGCCACTGCCGTATCCGAGGCTCGTCACGTAGTTGCCCAGCGCGTCCCACCACACATAGACGACCTGGCTGGGGTCGTCGGGCACAGGGATGCCCCAGCCCCGGGCGCGGCTGTGGGAGCGGGAGACGGAGAAGTCGTGCAGGCCGCCGGCGATCAGGGCGAGGACTTCGTTACGGCGGGCCGCGGGCTCGATGCGCAGGCTGCCGCCCGAGATCAGCTCGTGAAGCCGGTCGGCGTAGCGGGACAGCCGGAAGAACCAGTTCTCCTCCGCCACGTGCTGAGGCTCGGTGCCGTGCTCGGCGCACCGCCCGTCGACCAGTTCGTCCAGGGTGTAGAACTGCTCGCAGCCGACGCAGTACAGGCCCTCGTACTCCTTGCGGTACAGGTCGCCCGCCGCGGCGCACTGGCGCCACAGCCGTTCCACCCCGACGCGGTGGCGGGGGTCGCTGCTGGTGCGGATGAAGTCGTCGAGCGACAGAGCCAGCGGGCCGCGTAGGGCAGCGAACGCATTCGCGTTGCGGTCGACCAGCGACCGCACGTCGACACCCTCGGCTTCGGCGGCCAGGACGTTCTTCAGGGAGTTGTCGTCGGTTCCGCTGAGCAGCCGGACGTGATCGCCTCGGTGGCGCCGGTGGCGGGCCAGCGTGTCAGCCTGAACGAGCTCAAGGGCGAAGCCCAGGTGCGGGCGCGCGTTGACGTACGGGATGGTCGTGGTGATGTAGTGACGTGGTGTGCTCATCGGTCCTCCAACCGGGTACCGAGGCCCGGTCCGCACAACACGTCGAGGCCCCGTCCCGGGGCCTCGGATTCGGTACGCGTCCGTGCTCAGCAGCCCCGTTGGAGGGGCATCATCCGGTGCTGAGGCGAAAGCGTGATCATGAGGCCGATGCTAGCAACAGGGGCCGGCGCCGAGCATGCGCTTTTCCCGCCCCTCTCGCAGCAGCCGCCTGAAGACGGTTCTGGGTGCGGAGTTGTTCATGCCTGGCGGGCGTGGTCACGCGCCGGCGTGAAGGTAAGCCGCCCATAGGGACGGGGTGCGGATCCTGTTGAGGTCGTCGGGTAGGTCGAGGCCGTCTCGGACAGCCCGAATGGCGTAATGCAGAGCGTAGGCGGCCCGCCCGGCGTCGAGGATGCCCTGGTCGTTCTTGAGATGGGTGTAGAAGGCGTCGGCGATGGTGGCGGCGATCTGGTCGTTGATTTCCCACAAGGTCCCGATGACATGAGGGAAGCCGGCAAGCTGGAAGGCCGAGGCCAGGTGAATGGACTCGTCGAGCAACCTGGTCGCCTCGATGGTTGCGGTGCGGCAGGCGGACAGATAAGCCAGCTGCGCCCGGCCGAGACGGATCGGAGCGAGGCTCGCGACAGTGAATGGATCGTTGTCGTGATCGTGGAGCAGCAGCAGGCTCTTTGACGGGTCGGCAGGGTGGCTGGCGCCGTGGCAGGCGAAGTGTGCGATGGGACAGCCAGGCAGCTGCGCCAGGACGTTGGACTTGGTCGGAAGAGGCACCGAGATCTCTGCGGGATCGCTGTCCGGGTCGGGTTCGCGCAGCAGCACCACCTCGGGCAGGTGCTTGTGCAGCATGCTGACTTCGGCGGGTACGTAACGCAGGCGGCCGTGGTGGGCGAGGTGAGGCGTGGTGGGCATGGCCACGACGAGCGCCCGGGTCGACTCCGGGGGTGCGGAGGTCGCCTGTTGGCGGGAGTAGCGCAGGGCGCGCACGGTGGGGGTGTAGGACGAGACGACCCGGTCCAGGACGGTGCGTCGTTCCGGGGCGTCGGCCGGGTCGGTGTGGTAGCCGGCGGCGTGGACAGGCAGAAGGCCCAACAGGCCGCCTGGCGCCCACCACACTCGGGGCCAGGTGCCGCTCCCCGGGTGTCGGTGGTGGTGACCCAGCACGGTCAATACCGGTCCGGTGGCCACGTCCCACAGCCATTGGAGGATCTGGGTCAGCGTGGCTTGGGCCTCGCGTCGTTGAGTCGCGCTTGTACCTGAGACTGCGGAGTGCACGGCTTGATGGAAGGCGTTGATGCGGTCGATCAGGGCGGCATGACCTAGTTCGGGCAGCGGGACGGCGTTGATGCCATCCGAGGTGAGCAGCAGGGCGTCGCTGCGGTAGGGACTGACGTTGAACACCACTACGGGGCCCTGGTCTGTCTGTGTGAGGAGTTCGTCGGTGCTGGGCGGGAGCCCGAACGAGCTGAATTCGTCGTCGGCTCGGATTTCGTTCAAGGTGGCGGCAAACTCGCGAGCCAGCCGGAGCCGGTCCTGTCCGATGCGGTCCTGACCGCTTAGCAAGGTGTCGACGCTCCCGTTCGACATGCCGGTAGGAGCGTTGGCCTCCGCAGGGTGGTCGAGCCGGTTGCGCAGCTCGACAAACCGCGCAGCCAGCGAGGGGTGTTGCTGCTGGAGGTCGGTGAGGTCGCTGCGGGTGTCCAGAGCCTGGCTCAACAGGACTGCTCGGCCCGTCTCCAGCAGGCTCAACGCCCGTGCCACGCGTTCCCTTTCGCTCCTTCGCGGATCGGCCAGGGCCAGCGCGGCGGCGTCACCGGCCAGGCCTGCGTACCCGCCGAGCTCAAACTGTTGGTCGTCGCGGTCCAGTTGGCGCGGGGCCACCTCGGGTAGCAGTCGCACTGCGGCCTCCAGGAGATCTGCCGCCCGCCCAGGGTCGGACTCTGCGAGCAGGGCAGCCGCCGCCCCAGCCGCCGAGATGCGCTGCGACGGCGTCGCCGCGTCGGACTCCCACGCCCTCACAAACACGGACACGGCTGCGCCTCGGTCCGCCTCTTCCCCCGTATGCGCGAACCGGGCCTCCAACGCACGGCCCAGGTTGTGCAGATATTTCAGCCGGTCGTGGTGGTCGGCGGGGACGAGCTCGACCGCGGCCCGGAGACTGTCGATTGCCGCATCCAAATCCACCGCATCCTGTGTGCGCTCATATGTGGCCTTCAGCGCGTTGCCCAGACTGGTCAGATAGATGGCCCGGTAAGGGAGGTCGGCGGGAGTTGCGTCAACTGCCTCCCGGAACATACCGACCACCGCGTCCAGATCCGCTGCCGCCCCCGTCTTCCGGAATCGGGCCTGGAGCGCGTTTCCCAAGTCGTTCAGATGCGACGCCCGGTCGGGGTGACCTGCGGGGGTGGCGGTGACGGCCTCCCGGCAGGCCGTGATGGCCGCGTCCAAGTCTGCCTGGGCCCCCGTGCGTTGAAACCGGACCAGAAGAGCCCTCCCCAGAAAGTCCAAGTGCCCCGCTCGGTGAGGGTCGTCGCCGGGTGTGCCCTCGACCGCGGCCCGGAGAGCGCCGACCGCCGCATTCAAGTCCGCTATGGATCCCACGCTGTCGAACCGGACCCGCAGTGCGTTTCCCAAGTAGGCCAGCATGCCTGCGTGGTCGCGGCTGTTCGCTGGGGCGGCTTCGGCCGCCGTCCGGAACATGTCGATCGCTGTATCCAAGACCGCCGTATCCCCGGTGCGCTCAAAACGCGAGACGTGCAACACGCCCCCGAGGAAGGTGGATGCCACCCAGCGCGGGTTGTCCACTGGGGTGGCCTCGGCCGCAGCCCGGAACGCCTCGATCGCCGCACTCATATCTGCCAACTGCCCAGTGCGCTCAAATCTCGCCCGCAGCACTCCCCCCAGATTCAACATATTGACAGCACGGTCGGGGTGGTCGGCGGGGGTGACGTCCAGAATCCGCTGCCACAAATAGACGGCTGCGGAGATCAGGTCCGGGTCAGTGGATGCCGCTATCTGCCGGCGAAGGTCTACGGCGACGGGCACCGCGGCCTCGGCCAGGAGCGGCAGCAACGGTTCGGGCAGATCATCGGCGCCGGCCATGAAACACGGTGTGAGCATCCCCACCGCGATGCTCAAGTCCGCCTGATCTTCACCTGTGGGCAGCGCCTGGTACCGGAACCAGTAAAGCCAGCCGAGCACATGGCAAGCTTCGAGGTCTTGCTCATCGTGCCGGAACGTTGCGACAAGCCGTCGCGCCTCAGTGAGTGCCTTCGGTTCTACCGCCAGAGACAAGTCGCCCGTTTCTGCCACCCGTTGCAGTCGAGCGCGCACCGCGGCAAGTCTCTTCTGGCGGGCCGCCTGAGCTCTTCTCTCGCTGCTCACACTTGGTGATCGTAGTATGACGATCTGTCTGTGTGGCCCTCAACGACTGTCGTTTGTCGATGAGTTCGGATGCCACCCGAGGGACTGTGTGCCCGTGAATGTCGGCGAGTTTCGATGTCACTCAGGTGCGCGAATACTGCTCCATCACGGGCGACGGAGCCTCACGGACAGGAAGGACGGCTGGTTGTGGGTCTCGTCATAGCGACGAGGGTCAACCAGTCGGGCATTCTGCGGCTGGTGCCGCCTGCAATACGTCTCTTAGTGTGGCGCTCAGCCGCGAGGCGCGGGTAACTCGTGCGCGGGGTGTAGCGGCAGAGGTGGAGGACCGTCCGGTCCTTCCGGCTCGCGTGACGCGGCGGCGCGGCTTTACAAGCCTGTTTCGGGCGCACCGAGACGCACCCGCCCGGTCGCGGTAGTTGGTGGCGCTTGCCCGGGCTGTCACGGGGGGAAACGCTCCGGGCGGAAGTCCGCAAGCAGCTTATCTCTCTTCCCGCTGAGGATCTCCGAAGCAAGCAGTCGGCCGATTACCGGCCCGAGCGTGATGCCGCTGTGGGAGACGGCCTCGTAGTAGCCCGGCACAGACGGCACCGCTCCCACCGAGGGGAATCCGTCGGCTGGGATGGGCCGGTTGGCCACCCGTGTCTGTGTGATGCGGGAGTTGCCGAGTTCGGGCACGACGTGCCGCGCCGATTCGTGGAGCATCCGTGCGAGTTCCGCTGGTTCTTCACCTGTGTCGATGCGTGCGTCGATCTCGCGGCTGTGGAGGACCACCGAAGCGTCTCCGTCAGGACGGATCTCGATGTGAGGCGCGTGCATGGCCCGGTGAACCGGGACCTGAGCACAGCCGACCCGGGTGACGGCGCCGGGTTCCCGGCGCATCGGCAACTGCCGTGCGATGAGCCCGGCGACGTGGGAGGCGCTGGGGCCTGCTGCGTTCACGACGATATCTACGTCGAGACAGCTCCCATCGGACAGAGCAACTGACCGGATGCTCCCGTCGGCACCGGTGCCGATGTCACAGACCGCGATGCCGGACCGGTGCTCGGCGCCGGATGCAACGGCCTGGCCGACCAGGCGGCCGACGAGATGACGTCCGTGCACCCAGGCTTCGTCGGGGTAGAACACGACGGGAACCTCGTCGGGCATCGTGAGAGCGGGTTCGAGGCGGCGGCGCACCTCGGCCCCCGTGCACACCTCGACCCGGTAGTCCCAGCTTTCCAGCAGTCCGGCTGTTTTAAGGAGTTTCGCCTCCGCCGCGGGATCGTCTGCCCAGCGCAGGTGGCCGTTGGGATACCACCATGAGTCCGGCCCGATGGTCTCGGCAAGCTCACGGTGCGCTGCCATGCCCGCGACGTTCAGGTCGAAGTAGGACTTGCGCGCGGTCTTGTTGCTGGCGTTGACCCACGAGAAAGACCAGTTGGTGACGCCTTCGCCCGGCTGGCCTGCGTCGATGAAGACCACCTTGGCGCCGTGCCGGGACAGGTTCCAGCCCACACTGGCTCCGAGGATGCCCACTCCGATGACAGCAACACGTTCAGGCCGCTTCACGGACCCGATCCTCACGAACGTCCCCTTCCCAGATCACGGGCGAACTCCCGTCTCCAGCATGCACGCACGCGAATCGGCTAGCACTATGAACGGGACAGGCAAAGGCTCCGGAGCCGGGTGCCGAAGCGGCGGGCGCGGTGCCGGCCTGGTGTCGTTGAAGCGCACTCCTACTCCCTTCGCGATGACGGGAGCCGGGGCGTGCCCTGCCTACTGGTCGCGGAAGGCAGAGAGGATGGGCCAGTCGGCGATGAGGTTCCCGAGTCGCCACATCAAGGCATCGAGTTCTCCGCGCATCTCCTCCAGGCGAGCCTTGTTGGGGAAGTCGCGGGCGTTGAGGAGCACGGCCCAGCAGCGGTTGTCGGCGGTGCTGACCAGGAGGGCCATCGTGCCCGGGAGGTCGCCGTCGTGCCAGCGGGTTCCCGCGTCGTTGATGTGCCAGCCCTTGGCGTATCGGACTTGAGTGCCATCGGGGGCGTGCGCGGTGGTGCGTGTGAACATGGTGGCCAGGGAGTCAGGCGAGAGGATGTTCCCTACCTCCGGGAACCCGTCGACGTGCACCAGGAAACGGACCAGATCCTCCGCGGTGGCCAGCCAGCCGCCATGTGCGTCCATCCGGGAGATGCGGAAAGCGTAGGGGGTGATGTTGGTGCTGGGATGCTCGGTGTAGACGACCTCGTCGGGGCGCCGGTCGCCGAGGGTGTCGCCGGCCAGCTGCATGTCCGTGATGCCGCAGGGTTGAAGTACCAGCTCGCGTACGGCCTGCTCGTAGGACTGGCCGGTCCGGGCCTCGATGACACGACCGAGCACGCAGTAGCCGAAGTTGAGGTAATCGTGGACCTCACCCGGAGGGCGGGTGAGCGGGGCGTTGAGGGTGCCGTCGGCCTGGCGCCCCAGCATCCAGTCGATCAGTTCGTGCTGACCCAGCTCAAGATGACCGAACATCGGATCCTGGCCCGCCGCCCAGCCACTCGTGTGCTCCAGCAGGTTCTGAACCGTGATGCGCAACACGTCGCTCTCGTAGGGCTGGGTGCCGAACGTGGTGCCCAGCAGTGCGCCGGGTCCGAACACCGGGTCTGTCAGAGCCAGTTGGCCCCGCTCGATGAGCCGAAAGACGGCGACGGCGGTCAACGGCTTGGACACGCTCGCGATCCGGAACAGCGACGTGGGGCGGACGGGAACGGCCGTGTTGGACTCGACCACGCCGAACCCGCGAGAGAGGACCAGGCGGCCGCGCTCGGCACGCGCCACGGCCGCACCGGGTACCTGGTACTTGGTCATGAACGGCTTCATCAGGTCGTCCAGCGACGCCTCCTCCGAGTCGGTGAGGTACGTCTTGCGCCAGATCCCGGCGTACTGCGTCAGCGGACTCCCCAGCACGTTGAAGGCGCGCATCCGCGCCGGCCGGAAGCCACGGGCCAACAGAGCGTCGTGCTCCACACTGAACGCGTCCTGCCACAGCCCTACCCGCACCTGGCTGTTGGCATCGCCGCGCTGCCAGATCCCCGTGTACCGCGCCTCGCCGAAAATGTCGTATCCGGTCAGCGCAGTCAGCATGTAGCCCGCCGGTTCCCAATCATGACGCCGCAGCTCCAGCAAACCCTCCGACATCAGGTGCTCGACGAGTCGCGCGGAGGGCGCCGCCGGCTGCCACAGTGCCGCGAAGGCGAGCCGGCCGTCCGGCGCCATGTAGGCCGACACGTCGTACGGCAGAAAGCCGCGCGAGGACAACTCGTCGTTCACCGCCTGGAACTCGTCGAGGCTCAGGCCGTGCCGAGCGATGAGCGGCGGTACCGAAGCGGCTGTCGCCCACAAGGAGGTGAAACGGGGACCGTCGTCGGTCCCGTAGGCGCTGACGGTGAGCGGAATGTATCCCTGCGGAACGAGCTCGTCGAAGAGCGCACTGTAGGCCTCGCCCGTCAGGCCGGGCAGCACCCGCCACGCGTACGGAACTGGGGACTGCTCCCAGATGGACGCGTGCCGGTCCATGTCGTTCACGGTGTACCCGGTCACATCCAGCGGATAGAACCCCTGGGCTCGCAGCGTCGCGCTCTCCGCCTCGTGCTCGACCAGCGACAAACCGCGCAGGACCCTCAACGCCGGATTCCGCTCCGCCATACCCGCACGCTATGGCCCCCGATCCGTTCGCGCCTCACCAGATGTGTATCCGAGGGAATGGCTCGCGAGCGGCGCCTGGGTCCCGCAGCGTTGTCGGGCGATTGCGGCCATTGGGCGCCGGGCGGACCGGTGGTGTTCTCCAGGGAGGGTGGTGTGGGGTCACTCTGCAGCCCGAGGAGCAAGTCAACGCTTGACGCGTCCGCGGACGGCGAGGACGGCCAGGCCGAGTAGCACGGGTTCGAAGTGGCGGGAGGCCATCTCGGTGTAGGTGCCGGCCGTAGCCAGGTCCTGGCCTGAGGAGCGGAAGATTACCGAGTTCACGACCACTCGTAGGCCCTTCTCGAACCCTGGGTCGAGACGCGCTCGTGCAGCGGGCCATCGGGGTTGGCAGGCTCGGGGCGTTGGCGGTCAGCCAGATGCCCTGACCCGTCACTTTCCCGGTTGGCTCCGGTTTCGTCACTGCGGCCGTGTAGGCCTGACGCCTACCTCGCTGCCCTTGCCCCCGGCAGCGACGTCGACCACCGGGGCACCATGGTCGATACTTCCCTCCCTACGACTCCTAACAAAAGGAGGCTTCTGAACGCATACGTAGCAGTCGGGCCCGCGCAGCCTCACATTCGGGATCTCAGCACGTCGACCTCACAGCCCGGCGCGAACGGGTCGAAGCCGTGCTCGATCAGCCAGCGAACCACCAGCAGGCTTCGCAACGACCACCACGCGTGGATCACGTCGAGGTCGATGTCGGTGCCATAGCCGACGATGACGTCGTCGAGGTGCTCCTCGTGTCCGAGCGTGAAGGTGGCGAGGTCGTACAGGGCATCCCCCTGGCCCGCCTCGGACCAGTCGATGATGCCGGTGACCTCGTCGCCGTCGACGAAGACGTGCGCGATCTGCAGGTCGCCGTGCGTGAACGCCGGAGTCCACGGCCGGAGCGCGGCCTCGGCGACCTGGCGGTTGCGGGTGACCAGGTCGGCGGGCAGGACGCCGTTCGTCACGAGCAACTCGCACTCGTCGTCGAGTTCCGCCGCCAGCGCGACGACGCTCCGGCCGGCCCGGCCCGGCAGGGGCGGCAGGGGCGCTTCGTGTAGCTTTCGGATGGCGGCGCCCGCCGCGGCCCACGCCGCCGGCGACCCGGTCGACGGCCCGCCGAGGCGCCCAAGCGTCGTCCCCGGGAGTGCAGCCATCGCGAGCACGGGCGGCTTGCGCCACAGGACCTCCGGGGTCGGGACCGGCGCGAGGGACATCGCCTCGACCTCGACGTCGATGCGCGCCTGATCGGCGTCCACCTTCAAGAACACGTCACCGACGCGCAGAGTCGCGCGCTCGGAATGGGCGACGACGACTTTGACCTCATCCATGGGCGACCAGTATCCCGGGGATGATCGCCGACGTCGCCGGGTTTATCGCGTGCGATTACACGGCTGACCGCGTCCCGCTACCCGGCGGCCTCGTGCACGACACCTGCCTCTGACCAGGTCAGGCCCACCACTTTTGTTAGGAGTCCTTACCGCCTGCTGGACCCGCACGTGACCCCGCGACCGGATCTGTGAGCGCCAGGGCATCCCGGTCCTCGCCGACCGTGCCTACACGGGAGCCGGCCCGGGGGTGACGACAACCCTCAGACGCCCGCAGGGCCGCGACTCACCCCAATGCGGCGAACCGTCAACCGTGCACTGTCCGCGGCACGCGCACCGGTCGAGCGGGGTGTGGCCCGTCTGAAGTCCTGACGCCAGACGCAGGTAGTTTCGTTTGGATCAGCTGGTCGTTGGTCCGGGTGTGCTGTTGGCTGATGCGCAGTGGGCGCGGATTGAGCCGTTGCTCCCGGACCGGACGCCGAAGCGGGGTGGCCGCTGGCGGGACCATCGTGAGGTGATCGACGCGATCGCCTTCAAGTTTCAGACTGGTACCCAGTGGGTTCATTTGCCGGAGAAGTATGGCAACTGGCGAGGTGTCTACAACCGGCTGCGGATGTGGGCCGTCGATGGCACCTGGGAGCGGGTGCTCACCGCCCTGATGGCCCAGGCCGACGCGGACGAGGACCTGAGCTGGGCCGTTTCGGTGGATTCCACGATCGTGCGGGCTCACCAGCACGCGGCCGGGGCCCGCAAAAGGGGGCCCCGGCCGGCGAGCCGGACGACCGGTGATCCCCGTCCCGGTCGACCAGCGACGTCACCGGCTGCGCCGGGGCAGGCGGGGTGGCAGGCCACCGGCCTTCGACCGCGAGACCTGCAAGCAGCGCAACACCGTCGAGCGGTGCATCAACCGCCTGAAGCAATGGCGCGGCATCGCCACCCGTTACGAGAAGACCGCGACCATCTGCCTGGCCGGACTCCACGTCGCGGGCATCTCAGGTCCGCTCGGTGATCCAAACGAAACCGCTTAGTAGCTGTCGTAGCTGGGCTTACCGTTCGGCCGGTAGACGCCGACGATGGTGCCGCCCTTCGTCGTCGAGACGCTGACCGGCTCCAGCGCGGTGGGGATCGCTCCGTCGGCGAACAGCCGCTTGCCGGTGCCGATGATCACCGGATGGATGGTCAGCCGGTACTCGTCGACGAGGCCGTGCTGCATGAGGGTCTGGGCGAGGTCGCCGCTGCCGACGACGTTGATGTTGCCGCCGTCGGACGCCTTCAGCTTGCGTACGGCATCGACGATGTCGCCCTCCAGCAGCGTGGAGTTCTGCCACTCGACGGACGTCAGGGTCCGGGACGCCACGTACTTGTGCATGCTGTTCATCCGATTGGTGAACGGGTTGTCGGGATCGGCGGTCGGCCAGTACGCCGCGAAGATCTCGTACGTCTTGCGGCCGAGCAGCATCGCGTCGGAGTGCTCGTACCAACCGGCGATGGCCGTGCCGACCTCGTCGTCGGCCACCGGTTTCTGCCAGCCGCCGTGCTCGAAGCCGCTCTCAGCGTCCTCGTCCGGACCGCCTGGCGCCTGCATGACGCCGTCCAGCGTCAGGAACGTGCAAACGATGATCTCGCGCATGGTGCGCTCCCTTCGTCGACGGGTAGACCGCACAACCGCCGGAAACTCATCGGCGGGACTTCCGCGGCGCAGCACACCTAGAGGTACCGACTCCACCCGCAGGCCCGATCCGCAGATCTTGGCTGCCTGAGAAACGCGCGCCGCAGACGACCAGACGGGGAGGCTGCGCCTGCCGTCCGCCGCCAAAGGCGCGGGACCACCGCCACCCTCTCGGACAAACCGGAGCGCGGCCCGTCTCATTCCGTCAGGAGCTCTGAGCAGGGGTCCTTCCTTCGGTCTCGCGTCGGGCTCTACGCTCGGGCGGCGGGCTCCGTAAAGCCGGAACCGAGCGGCTGTACAACCGGGGGAAGTCGTGGACGTGCCGATGCTGATCCTGCTGGGTGCGGCGGGGGGTGCACCGCGTGGGCTTCTTGACGCTTACAACCGGTTTCTGGACTGGCAGTCGGACCGTCGTGCCCACCGGCGGCTACCCGTCCGGCGAGAGAGCGAACCGCCTCGGTTCCAGGACTACTGCTGCTCACCGCAACGCGCAACGGGGCCTCACTCGAATCCGGACCCTATGACGAGGACGACATGGGCGCGGAGGTGGCCCGGGCCAGGGAAGCCTGGAGCGAGGCCCTCCTGGAGCGTGGCATCCTGCCGTTCCTGCAGGAAGCGCTCGCCGACCCGAGTCCGAGAGGTGCGATTGCTTTGGATGGGAACAGAGATGCTGTACGCCTTCGGGGCCTGACCGACCTTCAGGAATGGCTGGCGCGGCAAGGGATTCCGCATGAGTCGTGGGGTGCTGGCGGCAGCAAGTCGGTGCGGCACCTGTGGAACGAGATCTCGTCGGGTGAGTCGACGTTGTCGGAGAACCCGCCGCTGCGTCAGGTCGCGGTCGTCAGCCTGAACATCCAGGTAGGCGGCAAGCAGCTCACCGAAGCCAGGCAACTCATGGCCGACGGCGCCGTGCGCGAGCGGAACTCGCCACCCACCGAGAAGATGAAGCCGGGCGAGACCGTCACCGCCGCCGCGCTGCGGTGCGTGGTCGAGGAACTCAGGGTTGATGAATCGGCTGTCGCCATCGCCCCGGAGCCCGCGTCAGTGGCCGTCGAGGAGCTTGAATCGCCCTCTTATCCCGGCCTGCCGTCCAGCTACCGTCTCTACACCATTGCCGCACAGGTACGCGGCCTTCCACTGACGAGCTTCACGACGGAAGAGGCCCCCAGTGGCAGCGACGCAACTGTGACCACCCATTACTGGGAGTGGCGCTAAGGTCCGTCGTCAAACGTTTTCAGCTGGTTGAGCCACGTGATGACGCTGGGCTGGGGATCGCCGGCCACGGCCGCGGCGGCCGCACTGGCGAGTTGCTCCAGCACCGCGAGCTCGTACTCGAGATCGGCGCGCATCGTGCCCGTGTCGAAGTCGGCAGCCGGGCGGTGGCGGAAGTCCCGGCCTGGCGCCTGCAGGCCGGGCAGGGGGTGTGCGCCGCCGAGGTAGTGGTCGACGAGTGTGTTGTGGTCCAGCTCCTCGCCGTCCTCGCCGCTTGGCCCGGTGGGGGAGTCCAGCAGCTGGCGGATCTGCTTCTTGAGCGTTTGAGCAGACCCATGCGCAGCACGCCGAGCAGCAGGGGCAGTCGGCGCGGCTCGTCGGGACCGACGCGCGGACAGGTGGTCGCCTTGTAGGTCGCCAGCCGCAGGGTGTTGATCCGCGGCGTCGGCCCGCGGGGCTCCTGTGGTGAGGCGTGCCGAGCCGGGACAGGTGATCGCGGAACGCTATCGGCTGGACGAAGTACTGGGCAGTGGCGGCTTCGGGCGCGTCTGGCGCGCACGGGATGAAGTCCTGGGCGTCGACGTCGCGATCAAGGAGGTGTGGCTGCCGGAACCGATGAGCGATACCGAGGCCGCTGAGCGGCGGGTGCGCGCCGAACGCGAAGCCCACCACGCCGCCAAACTCCGCGATCACCCCAACATCGTCGCCGTCCACGACCTCGTCTTCGAAGACGGCGTCCCCTGGACAGTCATGCGCCTGGTGACAGGCACCCCTCTGGACCAGCGCCTGAAGGACGGCCCGCTCCCCACCGGCGGGACGGTCGGCATCGCCCGCGCTCTCCTGTCCGCTCTTGAAGCTGTCCACGGCGCCGGCATCGTGCACCGTGACGTCAAACCCGCCAACGTCCTCCTTGCCGACGGCGGGCAGATCCTGCTCACCGACTTCGGGATCGCCGCCCACGAGACCGACACACGCATGACCGCCTCCGGCATGGTCATAGGCTCCGTCGAATACATGGCACCCGAGCGCATCGATGGAACCCATGACGGCCCGGCCGGTGACCTCTTCTCCCTGGGTGTGACCTTGTACGAGGCTGCGGTGGGTACATCACCGTTCCGCCGCGACACACGCACAGCGACGCTGAACGCGATCTGCGTCCACACTCCGCACCCGCCCCAGCCGCCTGGCCCGCTCGCCACACTGATCACGGCTCTGTTGGACAAGCACCCTGAACAACGCCCCACAGCCTCCGAGGCGCTACGGCTGCTGGACGCCGCCCCGGAATCGCGGACGAGGGCGATGACCGAGCCGGTGCCGGAGGTGAGCCGGCAGCACGCGGGCGACGGAGCACCAACGGAGCCGCCGATCCCTGGGACCGCTACGGAGACCACCGAGCCGCGCACTCTCCCCGCTCCGCGCGGCACGAGTGTCCCCGCAGAGGCGGCGCTGGTCCCCGACGGGCGCGCAGGCCAGCCACCCTGGCCGGCGATGCGGAGCGGCCTGGTGTCCGACGCCGAATCAGCCGACGTCCGCTGATCTTCGCGCTGGTCCTCATCGTCCTCGCCGCCGCCGGTATACGCATATACCTGACCGACCGTCACAGCTCCGTTGCCGCGTGCGCCGCATCGAAAGACGAAAGCGTCAGCAGCGTCGCGAAGATACCGAAAGTGACAGTGCCATCGGGAACACCTCACCCTCCTGCCTTGGCGACTCCAGCTGACCAGGCGACTTTTGTGGTGGGTCAGCCCATCAAACTCGTTTGGGACAACGCCGGTGAAGTCTCCGGCGTTGACATAGCGTTCAATGACAACGGATGGAAGTATTCCGCCTGGAAGACCCGGAACAGCTGCGTCTTCACGCCCACCGCCGCGGGTCAGTACCGCTGGTCGGTGTTCGTGAAGAGGACGCACGCCGAAACGGGCAGCGCGGGAAGTGAGGAGCGCATCCTCCTCGTCAGGCCGAAGGATGGGGCGGCCGGCAGTTACTCGCAGGGAGCTCCGCCCCCTCCCTCCCCGATCTCGCCCTCCGACCAGACGGAAGTGAAGGCCGGTCGCCCGGTCACTCTCACATGGAAGGCAGCTGGGAAATACTCCCAAGTGGCCGTCTGGTGGCCGGACGAGAAGTGGCGGTACATGGATTGGCGGAGTACAGCGAGCTATGCCTTCACTCCGTCATCTCCCGGGGTCTACGTCTGGCAGGTCTTCACGGCGAACAAGTCGGACTGTGAAATCGATTGCTCCAGTGGGGGGAGCGTGCAGCGATATCTGATGGTGCGCTGAGCCCCTTTTGAGCTGACGGCGGTGAGCCATCGCCGCTTGCCTGGCCTTCCTCGACCGATCTACAGAGTGCCGGAGCGATGCGACAAGCGGGCGGACAGCACTTGGCCCAGTGCCAGCACGCTCAGGCCGAACATCATGACGCCCAGGGGGACATGGAGCGACGGCATGTGCGCGATGCCCAGCACCACCTGCACCGAAGCGAGTACGAGGAAGCCGGACGCGTACAGGATGGGGCGGGGTGCCCCGCCGCCCGGCCGCCACGCCAGGATCGCGGCGAGCACGTACAACATCGATGCGCCGTACATCACGCGCGCTCCGGCGCTGTGCAGTACCTCGCCGTGGGACGAGGAGAGCAGCAGTCCGGCGGTGGCCGCCTGGAAGAAGATGGCCAAGGTCTGCAGGGCGATCGCGACCTGCAGGAACGTGACGCTGCCCCGAACTGCCGTCGTCTGTGTGGCCATGACGTGGTCCCCTCTTCTGCCTCGCGGCGGTGGATCAGTAGTGTCTCGGTGGTCCGACGACGTGGGCCCGCGAAATGTGAGGCGAAGCGCCGCCCTCACAGTCCGGCGCGGTGTTTCGCCGAAGTGCCGAGAGCGGAAGCGGACGAGAAGAACCGATGAGAAGAACCAAGGAGCAGTCGCGGCCATGAGTACCCCGTCCGAGCCAGGGCATGACCGGTCCGAGCCGGGGCTGAGCGTGATCGTCGGCGAGCGGCGCCAGCTGATCAATCTGGCCTACCGGCTGCTCGGTTCGCTGGTCGAGGCCGAGGACGCCGTGCAGGAGGCCTACGCCCGCTGGTACGCGATGTCGCGGCAACAGCAGGAGGCCATCGAGTCGCCCGGCGCCTGGCTGACGACGGTGGCCGGCCGCATCTGTCTGGACATGCTCGGTTCGGCGCGGGCCCGGCGCGAGCGCTACGTCGGCGCATGGATACCGGAGCCGCTGCCCGACCGTACGGAGTGGTTCAGTGGACGGGCGGGCGGCGGCAGGGCCGAGTCGGCCGACCCCGCCGACCAGGTCACCCTGGACGAGTCGGTGAACATGGCCTTCCTCGTCGTACTGGAGTCGATGACGCCGGCCGAACGCGTGGCGTTCATCCTGCACGATGTCTTCCGGTACCCCTTCGCCGAGGTCGCCGAGATCGTCGGCCGGACGCCCGCGGCCTGCCGGCAGCTGGCCTCCTCGGCCCGTCGACGTATTCGGGCCGCACAGGCTCCGGCGGTTCCGACGGCAGGGCAGGCCGGTCTGGTGCGGCATTTCAAGGAGGCGTGGGAGGCCAGCGACATCGAGGCCCTCGTCGACCTCCTCGACCCCGAGGCCACGATGACCGCCGACGGTGGCGGCCTGGTCGGCACCGTCCTCCGCCCGGTCGAGGGCAGCGAGCGCATCGCCCAGTACCTGATCCACATTGCCGGCAAGGCCCCTGGGCTGACGCTCCTGGAGCGGACGGTCAACGGCCGGCCCGGCCTGGTCGCCCAGCATGCCGGCGTCACCGTGACCGTGGCAGCGTTCAGCCTCACCGGCGGCCGCATCACTCACATCTGGGCGGTCCGCAACCCGGAGAAACTCCGTCCGTGGATCGAGAACGGACAGAGCTGACCCGGCGCCATGTTCTCCACCGGACTCACGCGGACGAGTGTCGGCGCACACGCCAATGGATCTGACGCTGGTCTTGTCACGGTGTCTGCTTGAGCTGGGCATCCTTCGGGTGTGCGGTCAGTGGATTTGAGTCGACTGCTGCCGCATCTGTCGGGCGTGGTGGTGAAGGCGGCCGAGCGGTGTGCCAACGTGCTCAACACTCAGGTGTGTTGTGGTGTGTTGCCGGTGCGGTGCAGTCGCTGCGGGACCATGCCCCGCCGGGTGCATGGCCGTTGTGTGCGACGACCGGCTGACGCGCCGCGGGATCGCGGAGCCGGCTCGGCCGACAGAGTGTTCGCGCCGGTCCTTTCGAAGGAGAGCAAGGAGAGTCATGTCCTTTCCCGAGCTTCCCCAGCCCGCGCCTGGTGAAGTGCTGTTGGTCTGCACGTGCTACGAGGACGGCAAGGCTCTGTGGGGCGGGCTGCTCGACGAGATCGGGGGCAGTGAGGTGCGGCTCCATCCGGTCGAAGGCCCCGGATGGGACTACCTGCACGGCGGTAACGTACCGGCACTTGTCCCGGGCGGAGGCCTCGTGCCGCCGGTCGCCGTCTTGGCGGACATCCCTGTCGTGTACGGCGGGGACGGGCCGTTGTTGGTGGACCTGGCGGCGATGCCCGGGCGCGGCGTCCGGGTCCCGTCAGCCCGGCTCGGCGAGATCCTGGACGCTCTGCTGGGCGGCGCGCTCGCGTTCGACGACCTGGTGCGCGACATGGACAGATGTGGCATGTACCAGGGGGACGGTGGCCGACCGGCCTTCCCCGCGCCGACGGCGCCGTCGCGCCGGTCCTTCCCGGCACTGCCCTCCACCGGCGCGGCCCTGCTGGTCCGAACTTCCTTCGACGACGAGGGGGGCTGGCGCGCTCTGCTCGACGAGCTGGGCGGGGCCGACGAAGACGGCTGGGTCGGCTCGGACCTGGACCCGGATGAGATCGACGTGGAGCACTACCCGTTGGGGGCGCTCGTCGTCGACGACCGGGCCTTCGAGGACCTCCTGCCGGGCCAGGTCCCGGCGCTGGTCCCGCCCGAGGAACACACCACGCTGGTCGCGCTCGCCGATGCCAGGACCTTTGCCGAGCCCGGCCGACCGCTGACCGTCGTCGACCTGTACGACACCCCGGGGCAGTCCGCCGTCCTTCCGTGCCGCGAGGTCGGATCGATCGCCTGCAACCTGGAGATCGGCAACATGGACTTCCACGAATTCGTCGTCGTGGAGGGCATGGAGCCGTGGTGGGAGGGATGATCAGCGGATCTCCAGCCGGAGTAGGTTCGTCCGTGGTCACCCCGCGGCGTGTCGGCTCCAGGTTCCGCCCGCTTCCGTGACCAGCCGGGTGGCGGTCTTGTCGTGGTCGAAATCAGGGGCCCCGGGGCCGCCTGCAATGGGCTCGTACGCGGCCTCGGCAGGCCCCCGGCCGCACTTTCGCCACGGTTCGCGACCGCTGGGCCGACCGCCCGCGAGAAGGCGCTGACCCGCCTGCCCACGCCCTCGGCGAGTCGGCTCTGACCTGGTGTTTTCCTGAGATCCGCCTAGGGTGGGGGACCTCTGCTGGACACCATCGGAGGGGGACTTCGTGAGCGAGGAAGCCATCAGGTACGACGCCAGCCACATCCAGGTGCTGGAGGGATGGGAAGCCATTCGGAAGCGGCCGGGGATGTACGTCGGCTCGACCGGCGAACGCGGCCTGCATCAGCTGGTGTTCGAGGTCGTCGGCCGGGCGGTGAACGAGGTCCTGGCCGGCCGCGCCGGCTCCGTTGACGTCGCCCTCACTCCCGACGGCGGTGTGCGTGTCGCCGACGACGGGCCGGGTGTCCCCGTCGAGGCCACCGCCGGGGACACCGGCGGTCCCGGCCTCGAAGCCCTGCTGACCCGCATGCACGCCGGGGCCGGGCCTGGCGGCCGCCACACCGCGGCCATGAGCCTCTTCGGCATGGGGCCCTGCGTCACCAACGCCCTGTCGAGCCGCCTGACGGCCGAGGTGCGCCGGGAAGGGGTGCGCTGGGTCCAGGAGTACGCGCGCGGTGTCCCGCTCACCCCGCCCACCGCCGTAGGGCCGGCGACCGGAAGCGGGACGACCATCGCCTTCTGGCCCGACACCGACATCTTCGGGACGGCGGAGTGCTCGTTCGCCGTGCTGGAGGAGCACTTCAGGCAACTGGCCTGCCTGAACGAGGGCCTGAGCATCTCTCTGACCGACGAACGTCAACTGGGCGGGTCCCGGCCGGTGCGGTTCCAGTTCCCGGGCGGGGTACGGGACTTCGTCGCCTTCCTCGACACGCGGGCCGGGGCCCCCGTCCACCCGGACGTCATCGGCTTCGAGCGGGAGGACCCGCGGATGGCGGGGACCGTGGAGGTGGCCCTGCGGTGGTGCGGCTCCCGTGAGGAGCGGGTCCGGAGCTTCGCCAACAGCGTGCTCACCCCCGACGGCGGCACACACGCGATGGGCTTCCGCGACGGGGTGGCGGCCGCGGTCACCTCGTACGCACGGCAGCGGCGGCTGCTGGCGGCCGCCGACCTCGACCTCGGCGCCGACCGGATCGGCGAGGGCCTGACGGCGGTCGTGTCGGTGAAGCTGGACGGTCCCGTGTTCCTCGGCGCCACGCACGGCATGCTGGGCGGCGCCGCGGTGCGTGCCTGCGTCGCGGAGGCGGTCCGGGAACACCTCGGCACGTGGCTGGAGGGGCACCCGGAGCAGGCCGAGGCCGTCGTCGGCCGGATCGTCCGCGGCACTCGCCGGAACTGAGCGGCAGCAGACGGTTCCCGTCGGTCCCCGGAAACGGGACCGGCGGAAGCGAGGATCCGGGCCGTGCCTGCCGGGGGAATCAGTCAGCGACGGACAGTCCGTGCCACCAGTGACCGCACCCGTCGGCGCAGAAGCGCTCGCGACGCCGTCCGTCGGCAATCGCGAGCACGGCGATCAGCAGCCGTAACGCCTTGCGGCGTTCGTCGAGAGGGATGAGGGAGGCGATCTTGCCCAGCTGCTGGTCGATCCGTCCGCGTGTGATCAGTACTGCGGGCGTATGCGTGGGGCGCAGCCCGGCACGACGGATGCTCTCCGGACCGTCTTCCGCGACGGCGCGAACCTGGATGCAGTAGTGGGACAAGTATCGCAGCGTCTCGGACTGCGCCTCCGGGCCGAGGGCGTCAAACCACTCGATGCCCTGGGACATCGGGCGGAGCCCCTGCGCGAGTTCGTTGAGCATGACGTCTCGCTCGGTCATGACTGCTCTCCCGTGGACAGGCGGTGCTCCGCCGCGGATGTGGGGTCAGTGGAACCAGACGACAAGTCGCACGTTCTCCGCTCCATGGAGCTCGCTGAGTGTTCGCATCACGCTCCAGACAGGTCCCCAGTGGGTTTGGTCTCCGGCGGCCAAGTCTCGGCTTCGTGTGCCTGAGCTCTCTGTTTCCTGCCAGTCGACGGAGGCGAGCTCGGCCCAGGTGATCTGCGTTGTGCCGTACAGGTCGGCCGAACTGCCGTAGGCGGCGTACTCGGTTCTCAGCCCCTCCGACGCGTCGCTCGGAAAGCCGCGGCCTTCGGCCAGGGGGCGGAAGCCGAAGGAATTGCGGATACCGAAGAGGCAGGCGAGGGCGTCGTACGCGTTGCCGTTGTTGAGCAGGAAGAGGTCGATGGCGGCGTGCCACACGGAGTCCTCGTCGTCGGGGCCCCATAGACGGGCACCGGGCCGACACTCGATCATCCCGCTGACTTCGGTGGACATGCGGGCATCCTGCCTGCACGACTCACGGCTCAGCACCCGCTTTTCCGGTACGCATCGGCGTTGCCCGGCTGCTACTGCCAGGCCCTCGCGGCCGCGTGTTGTGTCTGTACGTCGCGGGTCCAGGTGGCGATGGTGGCGACCCAGCTGGCGTGCCGAGGTCCCAAACACCCTGTGTCCTTCCCTCGCCGGTGTTCGGCCCAGCTGAGGCAGGGCATCGAGCGCGGGGTCTGTCGGCGGGGGGATTGGACGCGGCCATCCACCCACCGCCAGCCATGTCTGCTGGGCAAGGGCGTGTGCCCACAGGGCGTGTCGGTCCGGGGGCACAGTCCCCTCCGCAGCCACATACGGATGTACGGTCAACGACCCCTGCTTGTACCGCCCTTGGCGCCGAGCGTCCCGTGAACTGCGGCACCCCCCGCCCTGGCGAAACGGGGTCAGTCGACGTAGTCGGCGATGAGGGTGGCGAATGCGTCGGGGGTGGCCAGGCGGATGCCGAGGGTTTCGGCCTTGGCGCGCTTGGAGCCCGCGCCTTCGCCGGCGACGACCAGGGTGGTCTTCTTGGAGACGCTGGAGGAGGAGCGGCCGCCGGCGCGTTCGATGAGTTCGTTCATCTGGTTGCGGCTGAGCTTCTCCAGCGCCCCGGTCATCGCGCCCGTGACGACGACCGTCATCCCGGCCAGCGGCCCTCCCACCGACTCCACGCTCTCCGGACCGCCGTCGGCGTCACCGTCGTCACCGGCGGCAGGGGAGGGCGGGGTGGCGCCGGGCTCGGTCATGTTGACCCCGGCCGCGGCGAGTTTGTCGATGAGCGGGGCGAGGTCGGCGAGTTCGGCGACGATGGACGGCGCCTTCTCGGTGCCGATGCCCTCGACCTGCTGCATCGTTTCTGCGTCGGCGGTGCGGATGTGGTCCATGGTGGCGAAGTACCGGGCGATGCGGCGGGACATGGAGCGGCCGGTGCCGCGCACACCGAGCGCGCAGAGCACCCGCGACAGCGGCTGCCCCTTGGCCGCGGCGATCGCGGCGAGGAGGTTGTCGGTGCTGGTCTCGCCCATCCGTTCCAGACTCAGGAGCTGGTCGCGGGTGAGGGTGAACAGGTCGGCCAGGTCGGCGACCAGGCCTGCTTCGACGAGCTGGACGACGCGGGTGTGGCCGAGGCCTTCGATGTCGAGCTGGTCGCGGCCGCAGGCGTAGGAGAGGGCGGCGACCAGGTGGCAGTTGCGACCGTTCTCGCAGCGCCAGCGCTGCTCGCTGGTGTCGATGCCGGAGCCGCACCGAGGGCACACCTCGGGGAAGACGATGGGCTGCTCGTCGCCGGTGCGCAGGTGGGCGACGGGGGCTTCGATGCGGGGGATGACGTCGCCGGCCCGGTGGACCATGACGTGGTCGCCCAGGCGCAGGTCGCGGCGGGTGATGTCGGCCGGATTGTGCAGGGTGGCGTAGGTGATGGTGGAGCCGTCGATCTCGACGGGTTCCAGCACGCCCCGCGGGGCGATGATGCCGGTGCGGCCCACGTTCCACTCCACCTCCAGCAGCCGGGTGATCTTCTCCACCGCGGGCAGCTTGTAGGCGATCGCCCAGCGCGGGGCACGCGTACCGGATCCGGCGGTCTGCTGGTCGGCGGCCAGGTCGGCCTTGATGACGATCCCGTCGATTCCGAAGGGCAACTCCGCACGCAGCGCGGCAATCTCCTTCACCCGGGCCAGAACCCGCTCCGCGGTGTCGGCGGTGATGCCGGGCACGGCGGTGGTTGCGGTGGTGTTCACCCCGTACGCGGCGGCCTGGAGCATGAGGTCGCTGTGCGCGGCCTCTGCCAGCCGCCCGGCCGGCCCGGCCTCGGTGTCGGCCAGCGGGAGCAGGCCGTAGCCGAAGAACGTCATGGGCACGGTGTAGGCGCGGTCCTTGGCGCGCAGTGTGCCCGCAGCGGCGTTGCGCGGGTTCGCGAACGGCTGCCCGCCGTGCGCGGTACGTACCTCGTTGGCGTGCTCGAACTGGGCTGTGGTCATGAGGACTTCGCCTCGTACCTCCACCGTGACCGGCTCGGCCAGCTCATTCGGCAGACCCTCGATGGTGCCGATCGCGTGCGAGACGTCCTCCCCGGCCGTCCCGTCGCCACGGGTGATCAGTCTGGTGAGGCGGCCATGGGTGTAGCGGGCGGCGATCGCGAGGCCGTCCAGCTTCGGCTCGACACTGAACCGCTCCACGTCGTGACCGATCCGCCGGGCCAGCGACGCATTCCACGCGGTGAACTCCTCGGGCGAGAACACGTTGTCCAGGCTCAGCATCGCCACCGTGTGCGGGACATCTCCCTCCACGGCACCGCCAGCGACCTTTCCGGTCGGCGAATCGGGCAGCACCTGCCCGGGATGCTGGGCCTCCCACGCCGCGATGCCGCGCACCAGCTGGTCGTAGGCGTCGTCGTCCAACGCCGACGTGCCGCCCGTGTAGTAGGCGGCCGACGCCTTCACCGCGTCCTCGACCGCCCGCGCGTAGGCGGCGGCATCCACGATCACTGCAGCATGTGTTGTCATGCCAGCCATCCTGCACGCCACCACTGACAACGCCTCGGTCCGAGGATCATGCCGAGTCCGCAGTTGACGGGGGAGGGGGCAATGTCTTCGGCCATGGCCATGGCCCCGGTCGACCGTCGTAGGAAGCAGGCTGGCAGGCCGTACGGGACGACGGACGCGTACGCGTCGAACTCCTGGTAGCGGCCTACGCGGAGCCGCGCTTGCGACAATTGTTTCCCTGGACAGGGATGGGCGAGCTGCACTTCAGCCGCTGCGCTGAGCAGCGATGGACCTGGGACATTCCCTATATCCAGCCCGCCGCCGAAGGTACCTACTGGGTTTCCGGGCCCCTCCGCAGCGAGTCCGTGGGCCCGGCGTCCACAGCGCAGGAGGCCATCGCCATCGTGGTCGAACTCCTTCCAGCGGGCTGCGGCGCTGCATTCGTCGGAACCCCAGAAGAACTCGCAGCTCACGAAGGCGCAACGCGGAAGCCGTAGACGGACTGAGGCCAAAAGACAAGCCGAGAAGCTGTGTCTGCACCCCTCTGCTGGTCAGCGGCCCATCACGATCTCCAGGATCTCCTGGCATGATCATGGCGTGACCAATGAGTTTGCGCAGCCCGCCCCCAGGAAGTACGTCCTCTTCGATGTCGACGGCACGTTGATCGACGCCGTGGACAACCAGCGCCGGGTCTGGGCAACTTGGGCGGGGCGATACGGACTGGACGCAGATGACGTCTATCGGGTGGCGCTGCGGACGCGGCCGATGGAGACCTTCGCGAAGGTGGCTCCGGACCAGGATCCAAAGGAGTGCCTGGCAGCGCTGCACGAACTGGAGGACGACGACGTCCGGTCCGGCGTCTATGCGGCCTTCGACGGTGCGTCGGAGCTGCTGGGCACCCTTCCATCGGGGGCGTGGGCGCTGGTGACCTCGAACTACGAGCACCGGGTGCGTGGCCGATTTGCTCGGACGGGTCTGCCGGTTCCGCGCGTCCTTGTGGACGCCGCCGCAGTGGCGGAAGGCAAGCCGTCGCCCGTGCCCTACTTGTTGGCCGCCGAGCAGCTCGGTGCCCAGCCTGAGAACTGCCTGGTCATTGAGGATGCCCCGTCCGGAGTCGAGGCAGGGCTACGGGCCGGCATGACGGTATGGGGGGTCAACGCCGCGGTTGCGGTGGCCGGCGTGCACCGTCACTTCGGGAGCCTGCGCGAAGCGGTCCCCGACATCCTCGCCTTCGCCAGGCTGGAGGGATCGGCCGGAGTGGGGTGATCACGGTGTGGCTGGTGTGATCACGTCGGCGGAGTCGTTTCGGATAGCCCTGTTCACCGGGCTGAGCCCGCTCCGTTGGCTCGATGACCAAGCCGGTGATGTGTGGTGCTGTCAGGAAGCGGCCTGACAACTCCCGAACGGGACCGGGCTGGTGAAGGCGTTCTGTTCGCTGATCGCCGAGATGCCGGAGTCCGGCGCCCATCGCGAGCCCGAGTGCAGGGGTGCCGTTCTCTGCCGCTGACACCGCACCCGCCTGCCAGGCCGCTGGAGAACTACCTCCTGCAGATCTGGCCGGGCAGGCGTGAGGTCGATGCCGTACATAAGGGCGATGCCGTACACAAGTTGACCGATCAGTGCGGGCAGCATCGACGCAGGGCTGCCTCGCGCCAGCCGGAACCACCTGCGCCTCGGGCCGTGCCGGACTGGCAGCACGCGGATGTACGCCCGAGGATTCGGGCTCCCCAGGGGAGAGCCTCCGTCCTCACCTGACGGGCGGGCGGCGATCGGTCCAGGGATGTGCGAGTTCGAGGGTGCGGGACACCTGAAGCAGGAGGTCTTCGCGCCACGGTGCGGCGACGATCTGGACGCCGACGGGCAGGCCGGTGCTGTCGTCGTGGTGGATGGGGATGGAGATGGCCGGTTGGCCTGTCACGTTGAACACCGACGTGAACACACCCATCGGGTAGCTGTTCAGCAGTGGCCTCAGGGGATCGTCGTCGGTGCCTGCCCGCCAGGCACCGACGAGCGGCGGGAGGCACGCCATCGTGGGCGTGACGAGGAGGTCGAAGCCGGCGAGGAAGCCTTCGACGATGCGCCGCGACAACTGTTCGGTCTTCCTCACCCCTTCTGCGTAGGACCACGAGTCGATCGATCGTGCCGCGGCACGCAGGGCACGATTGTGGGGCTCGACGCGGTCGGGGTCCGCGAGCGCGATCCCGCTGCCGGCGACGTTCCAGATGGTCGTGAACGCCGCCACCAGCTCGTCGGTCGACGGGAGCGGAAGGTGCGTGTCGACGATATGGTGACCGGCCGATTCGAGCGTCCGAAGAGTGACGGTGACGGCTGCGGTACACGCCGGGTGCACGCGTATCCCGTCGATCGGAGAGTCGTGGAGCGCACCGATCCGCAGTCTGGTCGGCATGTCCGTCTTCATCGCGGCGGCAAAGGACCTGTGCGGGGTCGGGGGTGACCACCACGCGCCCGGATCATGGCGCGCAAGCACATCGAGGGCGGCCGCGGTGTCTGCCACCGTGCGGGTGAGTACGCCGCTGGTGCCGAGACCTTCTACGCTGACGGTCCCGTTGGTGACCAGGCCGCGGGTGGGTTTGAGCCCGACGAGGCCGTTGCACGACGCGGGGATGCGGATCGACCCGCCGCCGTCTTCGGCGTGGGCGATGGGCGCCATCCCGGCGGCGACGGCGGCGCCCGCTCCGCTCGACGACCCGCCCGGCGTGCGATCCGGGTCCCACGGGCTGCGCGAGATGCCCAGGGCTTCGCTCTCGGTGAAGGGCAGGGCGCCGAACTCGGAGGTGGTGGTCTTGCCGAGCAGGACGAACCCCGCGTCCGCGAACCGTTGCACGACCGGGTCCGATGCTTCGGCCGGCTCCTGCCTGGCGCCGGCGGACCCATGGGTGGTGGGCCATCCGGCCACGTCAAGGAGGTCCTTGATCGGCAGAGGGACGCCGTGGAACGGGGGGAGGTCTTCGGCCGACCGGGCTCGCGCCACTACATCGGCCGCGGCAGACGCGGCTTTGCGGACGTCGTCGTCGGCCCGGTGACAGAAGGCGTTCAGCCGGGGGTCGAGCTCGTCCATCCGCTCGAGATAGCAATCGGCCACCTCGACCGGGCTCACCTCCTTTCGGCGTATGGCTGCGGCGAGTTCGACGGCCGATGTGAACGGGTCAATCGGAGAGCGCGTCACGAGTGGTCCTTTCCGGTCCGGGGTCCTTGCGGATGCCGTCACTGTCGTCGCGACTCGGCCGTCGTGTCTTGGATGAATGTCGCTTAGCCTGGCGACATGCGATGCGCTGAGTCGGCTCATGACTTTGCGGCGATGTGGGACATCGCCACCCCGTCGCGGCCCGGTCGGCTGCCGGGGGTCAGCATGGCCGGGTTCCGCGCTCGTACGACGGAGCTCGTCGACCTGGGTGTTGTCCCGTACCCGGCTGTCACGGTGGCCGTCGACTTGGGCGATGACCCGCTTGCCGTCGACGACGTCACCGGCGGCCGGCAGAACGGCAGTGTCGTCGTCGGACTCGCGGCGAGCGGCGTTCGGGGGCGTGGCCGTGACGTCGAGTGCCTGCAGGTGCGGCTGTCGCCGGTGGTCGCGCACGCGGTGCTGGGCGTCTCTTCGGAGTTGGGTGAGATGGTGGTCTCCCTCGACGACCTCTGGGGCCGCGATGCCGCGCGCACCCAAGAGCGACTGCGCGCTGCCGGGTCATGGGACGACCGGTTCGCGATCGCGGAGGCCGCGCTCGTTCGACGACACGAGGCAGGCCGCGCGGTCGAGCCTGAAGTCGCCTTCGTGTGGGGACAGATGGTGACGAACCTGGGAGGGGTTCGGGTCGAACGGCTGGCAGCCGAGGTCGGCTGGAGCCGTAAGCGTCTGTGGTCCCGGTTCCGGTCCCAGATCGGTCTCAACCCCAAGCGCGCTGCCCAGCTTGTCCGTTTCGACCACGCGGCCCACCGTCTCGCCGCGGGTCACAGCGCCGCACAGGTGGCGGCGGAGATCGGCTACGTCGACCAGTCTCACCTCCATCGGGATGTCAAGGCCTTCGCCGGTGTGACGCCCACGGGCGTTGCGGTCACGCCGTGGCTTGCGGTCGACGACGTCGCGTGGGCCGCCCCCGAATACCTCTCCAAGGCTTGATACGGCGGTCTGCACCCGGCCGGCGCGAGGCCGGTGGCGCTGGTCCCGGGGGGAACATTTCTCCAAGACGCCCGGCAGTCGAGCTTGTGACACTGCGCGTATGTCCAAGAACCGGGATGACTCCCCACTGCCGCGCTTACAGCGGCCGCGCTACGGCGTTGACGCTCCAGCGTTCCCGGCGGTACTCGGCGCTGCCGGGACTGCCTGCTGCCTGGCCGCCGGCCGGTGGCGGCCGGGACGCAACGCGATGGTGAGTGCCGGGACGGTACTGCTTGCCCACACCGGCATTTACCTGCACACCACACTGCACGGCAAGCTGCGCATCTGGAGGCGGGAGCTGGACCAGGCCGACTTGAAGGGTAACGAGCAGCTGCTGGACCTGGGCTGCGGTCGTGGCGCGGTGCTGATCGAGGCGGCCAGGCGGCTGCCGACGGGGCGCGCCGTGGGCGTGGACCTGTGGTCCGGAAAGGATCAGAGCGGCAACCGGCCCGAAGTCACGCTCGCCAACGCCGCCGCGGCAGGGGTCGCCGACCGGGTGGAAGTACATACGGCCGACATGACCGCGTTGCCGTTTGCGGACGGCTCCTTCGACGTCGTGACGAGCGCGCTGGCGATCCACAACATCCCGTCGGCCGAGGGGCGATACCGCGCGGTGGACGAAGCCATGCGGGTGCTGCGCCCGGGCGGGCAGTTGCTCGTCGCCGACTTCTGGAACATGGCCAGGAAGTACGCCGCGCACATCGGCCAGGGCACGCTGCGCGGACTCGGCCCCGGGTACTGGTACGGCGGCCCGTGGCTCGGCATCACACTGCTGCATGCCGTCAAGGAGCGCTAGGCATGTTGCACAGCCCCTGAGCTCGGCATCTCCCCGGCACGGCCGGTGCGTTACGGGCTGACCGCGTGCGGGCGGACACGTTGCCCGGGCTGCAAGTGACGCGGCTTGCACGCCTCTTGAAGGTGGCGGGGGAGCGGGTGGACACACTGCTCAGGGTCCGAGCTCGGCGGGGTGCCGCCCGGGAACGGCAGCGTCCAGCCGTAACCACCGGTTCTCCGCGACCGTGCAGGTCACCGTGGACGTAGACACCCGACGGGTGATCGCGGCCGCATGATCTTCGTCGTAACCGAGCCCTACTCGTCTGAACTGCCGTCCGCCGAAGCCGCAGCGGCCTTCAGCCGGTCGCGAGTGTGGCCCATCCCCCTTCAGAGTGCTCGGTCGGCTTCAGCCACAACTGGGGCTGGGACTGCAGATAGTGCTCGTCGCCCCCTGGCTGCCAGAGGAAGCGGCCCTTCGCATCGGGCCACACCACCTGCAGGACCGGGAACGGAGGGCGTCGGTAGAAGGAGATCGCGCGCCCGAAGAACTCCCGGTACCAGCGGAGATCGGCCGCCTTCAGGACTACCGGCCGCCCCTCGATGACGTCGTGACATGTACGCCCGTTCTCCAGTACAGCCCCGGCTGCCGCCTGGTGGCCAAGGGTGTTGAGCATGATGTGCATCGTCTGGATGTCCAGCCCGAACATCGCCAGCTCGGGCACCCCGTGTGTATGCCAAAGCCCGATCGTGTAAGCGAAGCCGGGCCCCTCGTCATCCGCAGGCACCATCACGACGCTCCAGCCGTGCTCCTGGACCTGGTCGACTGTCCGCAGGTCCATACGGTCGGCCTCGTCTCGATCGCCATAGTCATGGCAGATCACACATCGGCAGGCAGGATGATCACCGGGCATGTCCGTGACAGTACCCCGCGCTTCGATCGCGCGGCCTGGGCCCACTCGATCACGTCACCAACCGCATCCCAACTGCCCGGCACGTGGCACTTGGTGACGTCCCACAAAACCTGTGCCAGGACATCCCTTGGGGCATCCCTTCCGAGCCTGAGATGATCAATGGGACCGTAGGAATCAGGGGTGGGGAACATGACCGTTCTGGTGCTGCTCGGCGTCTTGGCGCTCGCCGTCGGCGGATGCGTATGTGTGGTGTGGGCCGAGCGCGGCGGGCCCCGCTGGGTCCGCGTCGTGGCGACCCTGACGCTCACCGCGGGCGAACTGCTGCGCAGCTCCGGGAAGGACCGGCGCCGGAGCCTGAACCGGAGCAGCAGCGACGACGGCGACTAGGGATTGTGGTGAAAGTGCTGGTCACAGCGTCTCGTTGAGGACTGTGACCAGCACGGTCACTTCTGTGGCGGCAAGTGGGCGGTCAGTTCAACAGCAGGTCGATCACTCCCGTCAGGTCCTCCTCGCCGCTGCCCTCGGCCAGGCGGCGGCGCATCAGCTCGAAGTACGGGCTGAGCAGTTCCCGGCTGACACCCTGTTGTTCGGCGGTGCTCAGGAAGGTAGGCGTGCCAGCCACCTGCATGGCAAGGCTGGAGACGACGCCCTTGGTGTAGTCGCCGCTCCGCAACTGGTCGGCGGTCTGGTGAACTGCCGGGGCCGTCGCGACGAGCCAGTCGGCGAGCAGCGGGGCGAGCGCCGCGGGGTCGATGTCCTCCTTCCGGATCAGGGCGAAGGCGTGCGCGGCGCCGGCGAACATCCCGTACATGGCGCTGAGAAGGGCCACGTCGTGCAGGGCCGCGAAGCCGGCGTCTCGCCGACGTAGATAGTGCCGACCGGGACGCTCAGGGTCTCCTGGTGCCGCTCGAACAGCTCCCGCGAGCCGCTGTAGAAGACGTAGCCGCCGGTTTCCCGGACGCCGATCATCGGGGGGACGGCCATGATCCCGCCGTCCAGGTAGCGGGCGCCGCGCTCGCGGGCCCACTCGGCGCGGGCGCGGGCCTGGGCGGGGGTGCTCGTGGTCAGGTTGACCAGGTCCCTGTCGGCCAGGTCGGTGCCGGCCAGCACCTCATCGACCGAGGTGTCGTCCAACAGGCAAAGGACGATCAGGGTGTTCGCTGCGACCGCCTCAGCGGCGGTGTCCGCGACACTTGCACCCTCGGTGGCGAGCGCTGCGGCGCGGGCTGGGGTGCGGTTCCAGACGGTGAGTGGGTGGCTGGCGGCAAGCCAGGTGCGGGCCAGCGCGGTGCCCATCGCACCGAGGCCCAGCATCGTGACGGGAGTCTTCTCAACAGTGTTCTGTGCCATGCCGATTAGGCTGGTCACAGGTCCGGAGGTGATCAAGTACGCACTTGGTAGTGGGTGGTTACCTCGGGGTGAGCGAGCACGTCAGAAGGGTGGGGCATGACGACGCTGAACCGGCCGGGAACACCAGACGGACACGTCTGCGGGATCGATACCGCGATGGAGGTGATCGGCGGCAAGTGGAAGGTGCTGATCCTCTGGGCGCTCCACGAGCATCCCCACCGTCGCTTCGGCGAGCTGCGTCGACTGCTTCCGGGGATCACCGAGAAGGTGCTGGCCTCTCACCTGCGTGAGCTGGAAGCGGACGGCGTCGTGCACCGCGTCTCCTACGACGAGGTGCCGCCCCGAGTCGAGTACTCGCTGACCGAGGACGGCATGCGCCTCAATGACGCACTCCAGCCGCTGGCCGCCTGGGGCCGCGAGCGGCCGACCATTCGACGGAGAAGGCGGGCTAGGGTCTGCTGTGAACGTGCTGGTCACAGCCACTCGTTGATGGCCGCGACCAGCACGGTGGCTTCGTAGCGGACGGCGAGTTGTGTCGTATCGAGTGGCCACCGCCCGATGGCGTTTCAGCCGCTTGATGCCGCACTCCACGGCATGGCGTTGTTCGTAGTCGTTCTTGTCGAACTTCGGTGGTCGTCCGCCGTGGGAGCCGTAGGCTTTCTCGGCGCGGACCTTGTCCGGCTTGGTGCGGGGGCGGCCCTGACTGGTGCGGGGGACCCGAATTTTCTCGAGCACCCGTTGAAACTGCGGTCTGTCGTGCCGGTGCCCGGCCGTGATGATCAGGGACATGGGGTTTTGCCCCTGTTCGGTGGCGAGGTGAATCTGCGTGGTCAGCCCGCCGCGGGACCGCGCGAGGCCGTGGTCGTCCGGCTCGCTGTGGATGCCGCCGGGAGGCTCTTTCTGGAGATCCCCTTTTTGGGGGCGCCACCGAGCACCACGAAGCCACCGTCGCCTTGGACCTACTGAGCGAGGAGGCCGGCCGCCTGGACGTCCTGGGCGACACCGCCTACTCCAGCAGCCGGGCCCGCCGGGCCCTGGAGGAAGCCGGCCACCGGCTCTTCGTGGAAACGGCACCCCTGCGGCCCGCCGTCCCCCGGCGGCTTCACCCTGGACGACTTCGCCGTCGACACCGCCGCCGACACAGTGGTGACCTGCCCCCTGGGCCACACCGTGGCCTGGATCGTCCAGCACAGCAACCGCCGCCTGCACTACCGCGGCACCCTCAAGAACGACACCTGGCTCCACACCCGAGCCGCCGCCCCCAACCTCCGCCGCCTGATCAACCTCGGGCTCACCCACACCGGCACCACCTGGCAACTCAACCCAGCCACCGCATAGAACTCGTGACACGATCTTGTGACCTCAGAGATGGGGCACCGGTGCTCATCTCTCGGGGTCGGACCAAGTCGCCACAAGTGCTCGCCGATCTGGAAAGCGGGGACCGGAGACCGTCTCCTGGGTGGTTTCACCGTTGAGCCAGCACACTTGCTCGGGGCCGCCGTCGCCGGTGTCGAACAGGCAGCACACTGCGCCGCTGGCGGCGGCGAGGTCGGTGAATACCTTCCTGATGTTGGGCGACCGCGCGAACAAGCGGCTCATCGTCGACGTCGCTGCCCAGCATTCCACCGACGTGTAGCCAGGGTGCAGGAAGGATTCGAATCGGATCGTCGCGTAGATGTATCCGATCTGGCTGCGCCCGTCCGCCCCGGGTTCAGGGCCGTCCGTGCTCGCGTACTCGCGCAGCGCGTCATCGACGTCGAACATCAGGGATGTGTCGAGCGCGAGTGTGCTGCTCGTGGAGCAGTCGACCGGCTCGCTCGTGAAGTGGGACGTGAACGGGAGGACGAGCCGCTCACCGCCGGGAAGGGTGATCTCAAGCGGCGGCACAGCACGGGTCGGTGGGGCCAGCTCGGCCAGATTGGCCAACGCCCTGGCGACGTTCCGGGGACGCAGATAGATGTCGTAGCCGTAGATCAGCCCCATGCTTCCCCTCTGCCGGATCGAACCGCACCCTCTCATGCCCCGCCCCTGGGGTGCCCGCTGGTTTCGGGCATGCCGGTCCGGCGCCACAGTGGTTTCCCGCTGCTCCTTGCCTGCGTAAGTGCTTGGAACCTTGGCTGAGATGAAGGCGTCATGGAGTTCGGGTCTGCGTTCCCAACGGACGGCGAGGCGTTTGAAGTGGTGGAGCAGGGCGAAGGTCTGCTCGACGACGTAGCGGAGTTTGCCGATGCCCCTGATGTTCGGGGCGCCCTTGCGGGAAATGACCGGCAGGATCCTGCGCTTGCGGAGTGCGGCCCGGTTCGAGTTCGAGTCGTAGCCCTTGTCGCCGAGCAGGGCGTCCGGTCGTCTTCGCGGCCGGCCGGGGCGGCCTGCGACAGGCGGGATGCCGTCGACGAGCGCGAGGGTCTGGGTAACTTCGTTGACGTTCGCGGCGGTGGTGATGACTTTGATCGGGGTGCCGCGTCCGCCGCAGATCAAGTGGTGCTTGCTGCCGGTCTTCCAGTCGAGTTCGCCGGCCGCGTTCAGCTCGGCGAGCAGAACGCAGTGCAGCTGGTCGAAGACTCCGGCCTGCTGCCAGCGGCCGAGGCGCCGCCAGCAGGTCCGCCCCGAGCCGAACTCCAGCTCCAGCGGCAGGAGTTGCCAGGCTATGTCGTTGTAGAGGACGGAAAGAGGCCGCCCGGCCAACCAGCATGGCCACTTGTCTCTGCTGCGGCTGAGCGCGCCGGCGGGTTGTGGCCGCGCCTTCCGTGACGGCTGTGCGGCCTGATGGAACGCTGCCGTGATTGCAGCGTGGGGTCATCGTGGCCAAATCCCGTTGAGATACTGCCGTGTTGGGGAGAGTCTGTGGGCATGGAGTTTCTTTGCTACCACCGCGATAGGCCCGCCTCGGTCACGTTGCGCGACAAACTGCTGGAAGAGCACTGGTCGTACATGGACGGGTTCGCGGCGGAGATGATTGCTCGCGGCCCGACCCTCGCCGACGACGGCGAAACGGCCACCGGCAGTGTGCACATCGTTGACCTGCCGGATCCCGCTGCCGCCCGCGCGTTCGCCTTCGACGAGCCCAACTATCAGGCCGGCGTGTACCGGGACGTGCTGGTGCGCCGGTGGCGCAACATGCTGGGGCGCACCATGTGGGATTTCCCTGGTGGCCGGACCGGTGGCAACCGGTACCTGGTGCTCGGCCTCGGCTCGGAGCAGGCCGCCGACCTCGTCGTGCCGCCCGACCGGGACGAGCTGATCGCGTACGGGCCGCTGCTGTCCGACGACGGCGCCACCTGGCTGGGTACGGCGGTGTTGCTCCGGGCCCCGGACCCGGACACGGCACGCGCCGTCCTGAGCCCGGACCGGTATGCCGACATCGAGGTCCACGACTGGCAGTTCGGCGGGCGGCAGTGATGAACCAAGGACGCGCCGCGCGGACGGCATCTGGCGGTTGACTGCAAGACATCCGGTTGTGGTGGTGCTCGGAGTTCTTGGCCGGGACGGGGATGTCGGGGTCCGATTTGGGGCGGGCCGCGTCAGCTCGGGCTGCATGGCTGCGGCCGGATGTTGTGGTGGTCAGGCGTGGTCGTGCCAGGAGAGCGCTGTAATGCGCCAGCCTTCTGGGGTGCGGACGAATTGAATGGTTTTGGTTCCGCTGCCTTCGAACGGTTTGCCGTCCAGCGTTCCGGATTTTTGGTAGTCGCTGAATCGTGAAGCGATGTCGCCTGCGATTTCGGTGCGTTCGGTGGTCTCCCGTTCGGAGAACTCGATCAGCCGGCCGTCGGTCAGGAGCTGTTGGCGGGGTTCGATGAACTCGTCCAGGGTGTACACGGTGAATTCCGGGCCGGTTTTGACGATGATGCCGGAGGGTAGGACGAGCCGACGGATTCGTGTCACGTCGGGTGTCTTGCCGCCCCGGTTGTCGAAGGCGCCGAAGAACTCGGCGGTCACCAGGTCAATGTCGGTCTTGGGCATCGCGCGACAGTAACACGCCCCCGAATGCCCTGGTAGTGCGGCGGGAGTTGCGGCGGCCGGTGGCTGCGGTGGTTGTCGTGGCCGGCTGCGGAGTTGCGTGCCGGCCGGTTCTGCCGATTCGCGCACCACCCCTGACCAGGTTGGTCCCGGTCGGTCGGGAGAGTGGCGGCCGGCTGCTGATGGCCTGTGTGTGAAGGATGCGAAGGCCGCTGTGTGACGGCTGCGGCCATGTGACCGCGGGGCGGGGGTGGGGGAGGGGCGGCTGTTTGTGGTGGGGTCACGGTCGGTTCCGGTGGTGGGTGTCCGGGGCGTGGTGTGACGTCCTGTGCACGTGGGTGTTCACCCGAGTGGGTCATTATCTTGCGGCATATGACGCACTTATGCGTTTCGCTGGGTGTGGAGTGGTGGTCATTCGGGTGGCTGCCGCGCCTGTTGTCGCTGGGGGGTCGCTGGGGGGCGGTGCGTGTGGTCTGTGCCGTCCCCTTTTCCTCTTCGTGAAGGGACACCCTCGTTGATGGTCACGAACACCGGTAAGAAGGCGGCGTCGTCATCCGGGAAGTCGGCTCTGGCGCAGGACAAGCTGATTTCTTCGCTTCGGCAGTACATCCGTTCGCGGGGGCCGGATCTGCTGAAGGATCCGAATGTGTCGTCGGTAGGCATCGGGCACAAGGTGAGGAACGGCACGCGGGGCAAGCAGGTCGTGCTGCAGTTCACGGTGAAGAGCAAAGCCGAGCCGGAGGCACTGGAGGCACTGGGTACGGCTCTGATACCCGAGACCGTCATGGTGGACGGAAATGCGGTGCCCACCGATGTCATCGAGCGCAGTTACAAGGCGCATTTCCGCAGGGTGGCCGAGGTTGAGAAGCCTGAGCGCAAGACCCGTCTGAACCCGGTATTTCCCGGGGCGAGTGTGGGCGGTGTGACGGTCACGGCCGGGACGATCGGCTGCATTGTCTTCGACAGAGCCGACGGCACTCCGTATGTGCTGAGCAACTGGCATGTGCTGCAGGGCCCGGACGGCAGGCTGGGCGAGGAGATCGTGCAGCCCGGTCGTTTCGACGACAACCGGATCGACCGCAACCACCTCGGCGCGCTGAAGAGGTCCCACCTGGGCCCGGCCGGCGACTGCGCGGTGGCGAGCATCGACGAGGGGCGGACCTTCGAGCAGAAGATCTGCGAACTCGGTGTGGCACCGCAAGAGCTGGGCGATCCGGATCTCGGCGACAAGGTGATCAAGAGCGGACGGACCACCGGGGTCACCCACGGTGTGGTCCGTCGTATCGACACCATGGTCAAGATCGACTACGAGGGCGATGTCGGCGAGAAGACCATCGGCTGTTTCGAGATAGGCCCCGACGACGACCATCCGCCGGCGGACGGCGAGATCAGCAGCGGTGGCGACTCGGGCGCGGTGTGGCTGATCAAGCAGAACGGCAAGCCGAGCAAGGTCATCGCGGGGGTTCACTTCGGCGGGGAGAGCACGGGCGATCCCGACGAGCACGCGCTGGCCTGCCTGGCCAGCTCGGTCTTCGAGAAACTCGAGATCAGCCTGCAGCAGCCCTCCGCCGAGGAGGTGCAGCCGCTGCAGGGCTACGACGCGGAGTTCCTCGGCACGCAGATAGACGTCCCGCAGCTCACCGCGGACATCAGCAATGACGCGGTGCGGCTGGACGGCAAGGAGGTCATCCCCTACACGCATTTCTCGCTGACTCTCAGCAAGAAGCGGCGTTTCCCGTTCTGGGTGGCCTGGAACATCGACGGCGGCAGTCTCAAGAAGCTCAGCCGGTCCGGTATCCCTTTCACCAAGGACCCGCGGCTTGCCGCGGACGCGCAGGTGGGCAACGAACTGTATGAGGGCAACCGGCTCGACCGCGGCCACATCGCACGCCGCGCCGATCTGCTGTGGGGCAGCCTGCCGGAAGCCAAGAAGGCCAACACCGACTCGTTCTTCTACCCCAACATCACCCCGCAGATGGACGACTTCAACCAGAGCGCCAAGAACGGACTGTGGGGCCAGTTGGAGGACGCCGTCTTCGCCGACGTCGAGGTCGACGACCTCAAGGTCAGTGTCTTCGGCGGGCCCGTCTTCCAGGACGACGATCACACCTACCGGGGCGTGAAGATTCCCCTCGAGTTCTGGAAGGTCATCACCTTTGTCGAGCAGAGCGAGCTGAAGACCAAAGCGTTCCTGCTCACGCAGAACCTGGATCAGCTCGAAGCCCTGGACCTCGACGAGTTCCGCGTCTTCCAGGTCCGCCTCGACGAAATCGAGGAACGCGCCCACATCCGCTTCCCGGCCGCTCTCCACAAGGGCGACCAACTGCTCGTCCCCGAAGCCGCAGCCGACCGGGCACCCCTGGCGGACCTGAGCGACATCCACTGGGACTGACTCCTGCCACCCACCCCACCCCACCCCAGCCCGGCCATGGCCGGGCTGGGCCCCGGCATGCTCTGTCCGATGGCACTGGCAGGGCATGCCGGGACGGCACTTTGAGGACGCGTCACGTTCCCCGGACCGCCCGTGCGGGCCGTGCCGCCCGGCGCCCCCGGTCCGGTGCCTCCGCTCTGCGGCCCATGCCCATGCCCATGCCTGTGCCTGGGACCGTGCTGCCTGCCTGGTGGCGGCTGCGCTATGATTGATCTTGAGCTTCCCGCCGGAACGTGCGGTGGTGAGCCCGGCGTTGGTGGTCCAAGGAAAGACGTCCCGCTTCCTGCGGGGAGATGCAGGTGCAAGGCCTGCCCAGCGCTCCACACAGCCCCGCCCCCCGGTGTACCGGGGGGCGGGGCTGGCCTTTTTCTCACGGGTGCCGTGCCGGCGGTGTGTTCCTGCCGTCTGCCGGCTCCCGCCCTACAAGGGACCGCTCAGGTGCGGTAGGCGTAGTACGCCGCGTTCGGATACGACGCGACGATGCTCGCCACCGACCTGTTGTAGGTGTTGGTGGAGTGGTACGTCACGTACGGCACGCCCTGCGGGCTGCGGTAGGTGACGATCATGGTGTGGTCCTTGGACCCGTCCTTGTTGAAGTCCATTTGCAGCACGTCGCCGACGTCCAACTGGTAGACGTTGGCGAGGCTGGCGACCCGCTTGGAGGACAGGGCGAACCACGAGAACTCGTTGACGCCGACGAACGAGTCCGACTGGATGTCAGAGTTGCCGAACCACTTGTGGAAGTCGTACGTGTAGCCGGGCACATGCTTCCAGCCGCCCGCCTTCAGGGACTGGCTGACGAAGTTCGTGCAGTCGCCGCCGGCGCCCTGCCCGTTGAAATCCGGGTAGGCCGGGTTGTAGTTCTTCCAGTACTTGGCCGCGTACGCCGCCATGGCCTTGTAGTCGTAGCCGGTGGCGGAGAAGTTCTTCGGCTTGGCTGCCGCGGGCCACGTGGTGGCCGAGCGGGCCGCCGCGGGCGGGTTGCCGTCGTCAGCGGTGTTCGGCGCGGCGACGAACGTCGTGGTGGCGACCTGATTGACCGCGACACCGTCGTCGGTGTCGCGGATCCCGGTCAACTGCCAGTCGCCCTTGCGGTCGGCCTTGAACGTCAACTGGTGATGCGCCTGGAAGCCGGTGGTCTTCGGCTCGTTCGGCTCGTTGCCCTGGGCCTTCTCGTACGTCAGCGTCGTGGTCTCGGTGACGTCGACTGTGGCGTGACGGCCCTTCACCCGCGTACGGTCCAGCGCGACGCTCGTGTTGGCCGAGCTGTACTTCTCGCCGAGGGACGCCAGGCGGGACTTGCGGCCCTGTAGCTGCGACAGCGCGGAGTTCTCCTCGCGCGACAGCGCGGAGGACAGCCGCACGTCGCCCGAGAACCGCGATGCCAGTGTCCTGCTCTGCCTGGTCTTGCCGCTGTCCACCAGCGTGTCCGTACGGTCGGTGAAGACCGCGTCCGCCAGCTGCTGGAAGGTGGCCCTGGTCGACGGATCCACCTTGACGTCGCCGGCGACACTCGCCGCCCCCGCACTCCAGTTGGGCAGCAGCGCCGCGCCGGCGACAACCGAGGCAGCCGCTGCCGTGACTATGGTCGCCCGTCGCCGCTTACGGCTCAGTTTCCTTGATCTCAATGGTGTTCCCCTCTACGCCGGTACTCGATACCGGGAGCCGCATCCTCGCATGACATGTGAGCCTCCTGTGAAGGGGGTTGCTGAAGGGACATGGCAAGAATGCGCAAGAGGGCCTCGGCTCCACCGTTGCGAGGGGCCGCCCACAGGAGGTCGTCGCGGTGCGTCCCCGTACCGGTTGCGATACCACCGTTCGTTTCCACACATCCTCGGACCGTTGATCCTGGGAAGAAAGCGCTGTTCCTGAGCCGTTGACTGCGACGGCACGGTCGATGTGTGGCCATCGGGGGCCTGGCCGTCCAAGGCTTGTCCGAACGAGGAAGAGCGGTGATCACGCGATGAAGGCGGTGCGGTTCCACGAGTACGGCGGGATCGATGTGCTGCGGGTGGAGGAGGTGGAACGGCCGGCGCCCGGCCCCGGGCAGGTGCTGGTCGAGGTCCGCGCGGCCGGGATCCAGCCCGGCGAGGCGATGATCCGCAAGGGCGCACGGCACGGACGTTGGCCGGCGACGTTCCCCTCCGGGCAGGGCAGCGATCTGGCCGGCGTCGTGGTGGAGCTCGGTCCGGAAGTGCGTGGCTTCGCGGTGGGCGATGAGGTCCTGGGCTTCACCCATAACAGGGCGAGCCATGCGGAGTTTGTCGTGGCCGACGACGTGCAGCTGACCTCGCGTCCGGAGGAGCTGTCCTGGGACGTGGCCGGGTCGTTGTACGTGGCCGGCACGACCGCATACGCCACCGTGTTCGCGGTGGACCCCGGACCGGCCGACACGGTCGTCGTGTCGGGTGCGGCGGGCGGCGTCGGGTCCCTTGCCGTGCAGCTCGCGCGGCGGCGCGGCGCCACGGTGATCGGGCTGGCGAGCGAGCGGAACCACGCCTGGCTGAAGGATCGCGGTGTCGTCCCGGTCGAGTACGGGGAGGGCGTGGCCGAACGGATCCGGCAGGCTTCCGACGGGAACGTCGACGCGTTCATCGACACGTTCGGCGACGGCTACGTGGAGCTGGCAGTGGAGTTGGGCGTGCGGCCCGAGCGGATCAACACGATCCGCGACTGGCAGGCCGCGGCCAGGGTTGGTGCGCGAACCTACGGAGAGGGCGCGGCGGCGTGCGCGGTCGTGCTCGGCGAGCTGGCCCGGCTTGCCGCGCGCGGGGAGTTGGAGGTGCCGATCGCCCGTACCTACCCGCTGGAGCGGGTGCGGGACGCGTTCCGCGAGCTGGAAGGGGGGCACGCCCAGGGCAAGATCGTGCTCCGGCCCTAGGGACTGTCCGCCGGACAGTCCCTGGCTGCGAGATCAACCGCTCAGTGCCAACGGCCGTTCCATGGTTTCTACCGTCCCAACACCGGTTCCAGCGCCCGGCTCAGGCGCTGAAGCCACTCCTCGGCCGTACCTCGTACCTGTGGGTGGTCCGCGCGGAAGTCCTCCCAGTCCACGGCCCACAGTGCCACCGCGTCCAGGCGCAGGGCGTCTGCGGCCGCCGTGTTGCCCCGCTCGTGGCGGAACACCTTGCGCAGCAGCCGTGGGGACAGCTTCGTGGCTTCCGCCTCCGCGAGGAGTACGGCGTCGTAAAGGTCCTTGGCCTGCGCCCGGCCCTCCGTGGCGCAATCGGCGTGCAGCCACAGCAGTTTCCAGGCGAGCGACAGTTCACGGCCCGCGGTGCGCACGACGGTCGGCCCGGCGCCGTCACCGCGGGGTATCGCCGTCAGGACAGGGGGCTCCGGGAGCCACTCGTCGCGGGCGAAGTCCAGCCGCACCTCGCCGGGCGGGAGGCCTTCCGCTTCCCAGGGGACGATCAGGCGTATGCCCGGGGTGTCGTACTCCGAGTAGGTCCAGGTGCCGTCGTTCCGGGCGGCGTCCGCGTCGAGCACCACCCCCGGCGCGGCCACCGGCCGCTCACGCACCAGGCCGAGCAATGTTTCATGTGGCGGGCAGTCCTCCGGCTCCGCTTCGATGATCCAGTGCAGCCCTTCCGGCGGCACCACGGGCCGAAGACCCCCGGTGGCGAACTCCTCGAACTTCCAGATCTCGTACCGGTCGGCGCCGTCGGCCGCCTCTGGCCACTGCTGCACGACCTCCACGTCCTCCACGTACGGATACGGGTGCTCGGGATCGACCGGGACCAGTAGAGGCCGGGGAATGATCCAGTCGAGGTCCGCCGGATCCCGCGCGTCTGCCCCCACCCACGCCGGCATCACCATGCTGCCCCGCAGCACCAGGGCGTCGCCCAACGGGGACCCGACGACGAGGCCGAGTAGGTGATCGAGCACAGCCCGGTGCGCGATGCGCCATCGTTCGTCGTCCACGGACCAGGTCACCGGACGTCCGTCTTCTCGTCGATCCACCCGCTGTCCAGGGCTGGATGGTCGTCGTGCACGACGAACTCTTCCTCGACCTCGACGGCCTTGAATCCCGCCGTCGCGAGGGCATCGAGGAGGGCGTCGAGACGGCGGCGGGCCTCGGTGCGGCCGACGCCACGGCAGCGCTGGGTGACGAAGCGTTCGTGACCGCGGTCGCCCAGATCGCGGCGGGCGTTGCGCGACACATGGGCGGTGTGCCGCTCGGCGAGTACGCGCACCGCCGCCATCTCGCTCTCGTCGGGGAGGGCGAGCTTGACGTGGTGCTCGAAGTAGCAGCCGGGAGGGAGCCCCTGGGCCTCGGCGGCCGTCCGCGGCACGTCCTCGTTCCACGGTGCCGCCTCGATCTTCACACGGGCGACGCCGAACCCCTCGGCACCCAGCCGCTCGATCCATGTCAGCGCGGCCTCCCGCTGTGCCGACAGGACACTGTGGCCTCGCACCGTCAGCATCGGCTGGTCAGGGGTCGCGCCCTGGTCGAGCACGATCCGCGTGTACTTCACACGGTGGCGCTCCGCCCAGCGGCGTATGCGGCCCTCATCACCGGCCATGGAGGTGCACACCACCGTGAGATGAGTTTCGAACTCCCCCGCGAAATCCTTCACTACCGCCCCACCCTTGCCCGTCTGCTCACCAGCGGCCAACGGTACTGACAGCCACTGACAGCGACGGCGAGGCGACGGCGTCCTTGCCCGGCACCGACCTGCGCTTGTTCTTGACCTGGGGCGTCGAACGGCGCCTCGAACCGGGTCGCCCCGGGGCTCATGCTTCGCCCAGGCACTCACGCTCGGTCCGCTGAGCCTCGCTTGTCCTCAACGTGGACGACGTGAAGTTCGGTGCCATCGCGATGGCGCTTGGAACGTCCGAACAGCCCGACAGCGATCTCCGACTGCTCGTGCGGCTCATCAGGGCCGACATAGGTAAGGACGTCGTTGTGGTGCCCGGTGACGGCCCATCCCTCGGCGTCCTTGAGGTCGATCACCCCAAAGTCTCCTGCCGAAGATCCGGCATGCACCGGGCCGAACTCCTTCAGGATCTCGGTGGCCTGTTCAGCAAGGTCTCCATCCGGAGCGGTCAGCACGACACAAGTGCCGTGCTCGAACAGCACCCACGACTTGCGAGGGTCGGCGAGAAGCCGCTGCCAGACGTCTACGAGTATCTCGGTGTCCACGGCGGTCATCATGCTCCACGCCGTGGCGGCGCTACGGCCCCGCAGCGGACGAAAATACGTTGGCCGGCCGCCGCCGAGCTGCGACGATGCCCCTGTTTGCCCAGTGGAGGACATTTGTTCGTTTTCGCGTGTGCGGGGTGCGGCGCCACACTGACCACCCCGCTGTCCCAGGTCGCCCTGCCGGTCCACGCCCATCAGAAGTATGGGAACGGGATTCAGCTCCCGGTGCTCATGGAGTCGGGCACGTTCGCCGTGGACCCGGAGCCCTGGGGGCCGCCGTGGCGGAGGTGGGAGGAGATCGACCCGGACGAGGCGGTGGCCCGCGGCGTCTATGCACCGGTCTACGCCCTGTCCGACGGCGCGCCGGGCGCGATCGTCATGGCACCCGGAGATACCCGCGGCACCCTGCTGATCCCGGAGAAGGGCGGCGGCTATTGCTGCGGGCTCGACGGGGCCGACGGCCCCAACATGGCCTGCGAGGCGTGCGGCCTGCCCGTGGCGAGCAGGATCGACGACTGCTCGCTCTGGCAGGCGGTGTGGCTTGCCCCGAACGCCGTGCGTCGCCGCCCCGTCGACGACGCCGACGCCGCACCGCTTTCCTGGGCGGAGTTGATGGCAGAGGGGAAGGGCACGCCCCCGTTCGAGCCGATCGCCACGTGGGGATCGCGGGTGGGGTCGAACCGCTGGTGGTCGTGGAGCCCGCAATGGGAGGCGGCAGCCGGCCGGGCGCTCGCCCACCTGCTGGCGGCTTCGGAAGGCCGGTCGGTGACCGTCCCGGACGGCCTGATCGAGGAAGTGTTCCAACGCGCCCTCGACGCCCTGCTGCCCGCGGGTCCGCCGGCGCGGCGCGCCGTCCTGGCCGGACCGGGACTGCCCGCACCCGACGCGGACGCCGGCATCCTCCTCGTGCCGGACCATCCGCAGACGGGGGAGACCTGGACCCCGGCCAACCCGGCCGCCTCGGCATACTCGGTGCCACTGCCGTTCGGGGTGTGGCTGTGGTTGGTTTTCCCCGAGCCGTACCTGCCCGTCCCCGCGTCGGGCGGCATGCCCGACGGCGTCCTCCGCGACGACCTGCCCGCGCCGCGCCCGCGTCACCGCTTCCGGGCTGACCCGGGAGCGTTCCGGCACACCCTGGTCCGGCTGCCGGCCGTCCGCAGCCCGTGGCTGCGCGAGATCCTCGAGAACCTCACGCAGCACATGCGCGCCGGCTACTTCTAGCCGGCTGACAGAAGGCGCCGACACCCGATCTCCTACGGTCCCGTCACGGTCAGCCGCCCTTCCTGACCGTCATCGAGTGAACCGAGCGACGTGCCCGGGGTAGGGAGGTAGGAGGCCCTGGAGCAGGCGCGGGGCAGCGGTGTGACCGCGGACGTCTTCTGTGCGGCAGCCGGCGTCGCCGGGATGCTGACCAGAGTCGCAGTAGCCCACCTACAGACCCGGCGGGCCCGGGGATTGGAGCGCGGAATGGCAGACACCACGAAGAGAGCAGCCCCCGATGTCGCCGAAGCCGGCCGGACGGATCCTCTCGTTCAACTGTCTCTGGAACAGTTGCGACAGCGCACTAGCATGAAGTGGCGCGCCCACCCCGAGGACGTGCTTCCGCTCTGGGTGGCGGAGATGGATGTGCCGATGGCTCCGCCCATTGCCGAGGTGTTGCGCACCGCGATCGACCTCGGCGACACCGGATACGCGTACGGGACCGGCTACGCCGAGGCCCTCGCCGCGTTCGCTGTGGAGCGTTGGAAGTGGGACGGGCTGCGTGTCGAGCACACGGCGATCGTGCCCGACGTGATGATGGGCATCGTCGAAGTGCTCCGGCTGATCACCGGTCCCGGTGACGCGGTGGTCGTGTGCTCCCCGGTGTACCCGCCCTTCTACGCGTTCGTCGCCCACGACGCCCGTGAGGTCATCGAGGCACGCCTCGGTCCGGACTTGCGCGTCGACCTGGACGCCTTGGAGGACGCCTTCGTACGGGCCCGATGTCAGGGCCGCCGCGCCGCGTTCCTGATGAGCAACCCGCACAACCCGACCGGTGTCGTCCACACCCGCCAGGAACTGGAGGCCATCGCGGCCCTCGCCCGCAAGCACGGCGTGCGGGTGGTGTCCGACGAGATCCACGGTCCGCTGGTGCTGTCGGGGGCCACTTTCACCCCCTTCCTCAGCGTTCCCGGGGCCGAGAACGCGTTCGCGCTGACCTCCGCGTCCAAGGCGTGGAACCTCGCCGGTCTGAAGGCCGCCCTGGCCATCGCGGGCCGCGAAGCCGCCGACGAACTCCGGCTCCTGCCGGAAGAAGTCAGCCACGGCCCCAGCCACCTCGGGGTCATCGCTCACACCGCGGCGTTCCGCGAGGGCGGGGACTGGCTCGACGAACTACTGCTCGGGCTCGACGACAACCGGCGCCTGCTGGGGCAGTTGCTCGAAGAACACCTCCCTGACGTGTGGTATCACCGGCCCCAGGGAACCTACCTGGCCTGGCTGGACTGCACCTGGCTGGGACTGCACAGCGAGTACGGCGCCGGTGGCCCCGGCGTGGTGAGTGAACTGTCCGGACCCGCGAAGTTCTTCCTCGACGAAGCCAGGGTCGCCCTCAGCTCCGGGCATGTCTTCGGCTCCGGCGGCGAGGGATGCGTACGCATCAACTTCGCGACGACACCGGCCGTCCTGCGCGAAGCACTGATGAGGATGGGACGCGCGGTACGCGACCTTTGAGAAGTCCTCTTGGAAGGCTGCTGCTCATGGCTCAGGAGCGTGGATGGGGTTGCCCGCTGTCGTTCAGGCCGGGCGGGTCCGCAGGCGGAAGGTGCGGCGGTAGGTGTCCGGAGGCACGCCGACTGTGCGGTTGAAGTGCCGGCGCAGCGTCGTGGCGGTGCCCATGCCGGTGGCCGCCGCGATGGCGTCGACGCTGTCGTCGGTGGTCTCCAGCAACTCCTGGGCGTGGCGGATCCGCTGGGTCAGCAGCCATTGCAGGGGGGTGGTGCCGGTCACCGATCTGAAGTGGCGGCCCAGGTGACGCGAGCTCATCCGCGCCTGGCGGGCCAGGTCCTCCACAGTCAGCGGATGGTCCAGGCGTTCGATCACCCAGGGGAACAGATCGGCGAGCGGGTGGTTGTCCGGGGCGGGCACCGGGGTGGTGACGAACTGGGCTTGGCCGCCGTCCCGGTGCGGCGGCACGACCAGGCGGCGGGCGAGGATGTTGGCGATCGACGAGCCGTGGTCGAGACGGACCAGGTGCAGGCACAGGTCCATGGCGGCGGCTTTGCCTGCGGAGGTGAGCCCGCTGCCGTTGTCCACGTAGAGGACGTCCGGGTCCACCGTCACCTGGGGGTAGCGGGCGGCGAGGGCTTGGGTGTGCGCCCAGTGCGTGGTCGCGCGCTTCCCGTCCAGCAGGCCGGCGGCGGCCAGTACGAACGCGCCGGTGCAGAGGGAGGCCACGCGTGCGCCGGCATCGTGGGCCGCGCGCACCGCGTCGACCAGGTCGGCGGGTGGGTCCTGGTCGACGTCGGCCCAGCCCGGGACGATCACGGTGTCGGCGCGCGGGAGCTGGTCGAGGCCGTGGTCGGGCTCCAGCCGGAAGCGGCCGACCTGTACGGCGTCCGGCCCGCAGAGGGCGATGTCGTACCAGGGGCCCGTCACGGCGGCCGGGGCGGGGCCGAAGACCTCGTAGGCCAGGGCCAGTTCAAAGTGCAGCATTCCGTTGGTGACGGCCAGCGCGACTGTGTCCATGTCCGGAATTGTGTGGGGCGTGTCGTTCCGGACACTAGTGTGGGGTGCCCGCCCTTGCCAGGATGTCCGTGACGGATCGCGGCGGATCATTTTGAGCACGGAGGAGAACCATGGGGTCGGGGCAGGCAGTGGCGGTGTTCGGCGCGTACGGGCACACCGGACGTTTCGTGGTGGCGCAGCTGCGGGAGCGCGGGTTCGTTCCGGTTCTTTCCGGCCGAGACGCCGACAAGCTGAAGGAACTGGCGGCATCCGAGCCCGGTTTGGACGTCCGTCCGGCGTCGGTCGACGATCCGGCTTCGCTCGACGACGCATTGGCCGGTGCGGCGGCTGTGATCAACTGTGCCGGGCCCTTCGCCACGACCGCCGCTCCCGTGATCGAGGCGGCACTGCGCGCCGGGATCCCGTATGTGGATGTGGCAGCCGAGATCGAGGCCAACGTCGACACGTTCGCGCTCTTTGCGGACCGCGCTCGCGCCGCGGGAGCGGTGGTCGTCCCCGCGATGGCCTTCTACGGCGGCCTCGGTGACCTGTTGGCCACCGCGGCGATGGGCGACTGGACGGCCGCCGACGAGGTGCATGTCGCGTACGGGCTCAGCGGTTGGCACCCGACCGCCGGGACGCGCGAGGCAGGCGCGGTCTCCCGGGAGCGGCGGGGTGGCCGGCGCATCCGCTATACGAAGGGGCAGTTGGAGTACCACCTGGACGCCCCGCCGGCCCTCACGTGGCCGTTCCCCGACCCGATGGGCCCGCGGGCTGTCATCGGGGAGTTCTCGATGGCTGACGTGGTCACCGTGCCCAGCCACCTCGCCGTCCCCGAGGTGCGCAGCTACATGACCGTCGAGGCGGCCAAGGACCTGTCGGCCCCGGACACCCCGGCGCCGAGTGCGGTCGACGAGCGGGGGCGGTCCGAGCAGACCTTCCTCGTCGACGTCGTAGTGCGCTCCGGCGGCACTGAACGGCGCGCTGTGGCGAGGGGCCGGGACATCTACGCCGTTACCGCACCGCTCGCGGTGGAAGCAGTCGAGCGCATCCTCACGGGACGGACCAGGACGGTCGGTGTCGCCTCCGCCGGCGAGATCTTCGACGCGCCCGACTTCCTCCGCGCGTTGGCCCCGCACATTTCCCTTGAACTGAGCCATTGACTTGCTCCTCGGGCTGAAGCCCGAGGATTCTGGCCTTCCCTACCGGCTGCTGTGCCGCTACGCGGCACAGGGGTCGGGAGAGAGTCCGTGGCTTCCTGTTTCGTAGCGCTGTGCCGGGACGAGTCCTGGTCTTAACTGCGCTCCGCAGGCTGTAACCGCCAGTCCGGCGGCCGTTTTGACGTTTTTCGCGGCGTTGTGGTCCCGGTCGTGGAGCGTGCCGCAGGCGGCGCAGGTCCATTCCCGGATGAGCAGGGGTTTGGGGCCGTCGTTGGCCCCGCACTCCGAGCAGACCTGGCTGGTCGGCTCGAACCTGCCGATCTTCACCAGGTCGATGCCGACCATCTGGTCGGTGTCGGGCATCCGGGCGGCGTCGGCGGCCGGGTCGGTGTCGATGACGAAGGAGGGGAAGTACCGCCCGGCCGCGTCCTTGATCACGGTGACCGAGCTGGGCTGTGTGGGCAGAGTCCGTGACCACTTCACCCGCACCGCGCCGATCTTCGGCAGGTTCAGTCGCCCGTTGCCGGTGATCGACCAGCGGGCGTTGGCCGTGAAGCGGATCGACTGCCTGCTGTCCTTGCGGGACTTGAACCGGGGCGCACCGATCTTCGCGCCCTGGCGCTCACCCTTGAGGGAGGCGAAGAAGTTCTTGTAAGCGGCCTCCACGTCGCGCAGCGCCTGCTGCAGGATCACGACGGAGACCTCGCCCAGCCAGGACCGTGCCTCGGTCCGTTTCGCCTCGGTGATCAGCCTCTTCGACAGCTCGCCCGCCTTCGGGAAGGCCTCGCCCGCCCGGCGGGCGTGTTCGCGGGCGCGCACGGCGTCGTTGAACACGACGCGGGCGCACCCGAACGCCCTCGCCAGCGCGACACGCTGGCCGGAATGGGTACAACCTGAGGGCGTACCGAAGCTGCATGACAGCCACGCTAGACACTTGGATCAATGGGCGGGATACAGGAGATCAGAACTGGCTGGCACTGTGTTCTCCTGATGCATGTGCACGTGGTCTTGGTGACCAAGTTCCGGCACAAGGTGTTCACGGACGCTCATCTGACACGCATGGAGGAGATCATGCGGTCGGTGTGTGCGGACTTCGAGGGCGAGCTGGTGGAGTTCAACGGCGAGGACAACCACGTCCACCTCCTGGTCGACTTCCCGCCCAAGATCGCTGCCACAAGGCTCGTCAACTCCCTCAAGTGCTGGTCCGGGCCCTACTTCGCCGGCACCGTCGGCGGCGCCCCGCTCTCTGTGGTCAAGCGATACATCGAACAGCAGAACCGGCCCGTTTGAGCACCGTCCGGCTCCGCCGGAACCAGTCATTGCGACGCTCCGCGCCACGGTGGTGAAGATGCACCATCCGGCTCCGCCGGACCAGAATCCGCGACGCGCCGCGTCGCCACCATCAGATTCGCTTCACCCCCGGCCTGAAGGCCGGAGCACTGCGAATGAATCCTGGTAGCGGGCCGGCCGCCCACGCTGCACTCCGGGTTGCCGGCCAGCCTGGAAGCCGCCCGACCGGCCGTCCCCTCTCATCCCGACGTCGTCTCACTGCGGAGAAGCCAGTGACCGGCCGGCTCACCGGTTGACGTCACCGGTCACCAGGGCCTGGCGACCTGACGGTCGCCAGGCCTGCCACGCGCTCCCATGAGTTTGCGGAGGTCGGCAGCAGCCGCTGGGAGTGTCGACTTGGTCCGGTGATCGCTGGCACGATGTCCCGATGCCCTCCTCCCTTGCAGAACTGTGGTTGCGGGGCGTCGCGGCCAACCCGGCCGCGCCGTCCGAGGTCCTGCTACGACTGCTGGATCCGGCTGCGCGCGCAGCCTGGAAGGTCCTTTGCGAGGAGCGTGATCTTCCCGCGGACGTCGTCGACGCGGTGATCGCACATCCGGAGCGGGCCGTCCGCCGAGGACTCGCCCGCAATCACCATGTTGGTCCCGCGCAGCGCGGTCGGCTGGTCAACGACCCTGACCCTCGCGTGCGCGCTGCTCTCGCCTCAGGCCCCTACCCGCGACTGGGCAGGGTTGAAGCACTTCCCGAAGATGTCCTGGAAACCCTGCTGACCGCGCAGGGCGACATCGATCACGACCGGATCGTCACAGCGGACGAGATCAGACAGGAACTGGAGTTCTCAGGGCAGATACCGCCTTCCTTCCAGCACAAGATGGCGGATCACCCGAACCCCGAACTACGGGTCCGCGCGGCCAGGTTGTGGCTTTGGCTCACGCCCGGCCAACGCGATGCCCTGCTGGCCGACCCCGACCCCGGAGTGCGCGACGCCGCGCGAGATAGAAGCCGGGTCCTGGATGCCGCGAGGATGGAGGCCGAACTGCCCGAACCCGACTGCCACCACCGGGGTCTCCTGCTCGGCGAATACGCCGTCTCCCGCGCTGTGGTCGAGGCGTGCCTCGCCGCAGGACGTGACCTGCTGAGTCTGGCGCGCAACCGTCACACACCCGCCGACGCCGTCGCGCGTCTTGCGCGCCACCCCGATCCCAGCGTGCGCGGACGCGTGGCCAGCAGGGCCGACCTCGATCCTTCACTGCTGGCGGAACTGGTCGATGATCCCCACGGCGCGGTGCGCACGCGGGCACTGCTGCAGCCGCTGCCGCGCACGTGGGCGCAACGTGGTGCCATTGACCGGATAGTCGGCCGCAGTGCCGAGGAGATCGGGCCGGTCGCCGAGATGCTCGCAGAGCCGGACGCGAGCTGGTACGAAGCGTGCGCCGTCTCCGTGCATCCCCTGCTCCGCCGAGTCGCCGCAACCTCGCCCAGCCTCCCGGAGGAACTGGTGAAGCGTCTGGCCGGCGACCCCGACCCGCATGTGCGGCACCTGCTCGCCTACAACCACCCGCTCGCGCCGCCCGACATCGTCCTCGACGCCTTCCTTGCCGCTCCCCGTCGGCGCCCGTATCTGCTGACGCTGCCTCGTCTGCCCCGCACCGGACTGCAACGCTTCCTCGACCACGAGGACCCCGACGTGCGCGCACTGGCCGCCGCCGACACCACACTGGACCAGCCGCCCATCCACCTGCTCACCGACCCCGAGGCCCGTGTACGCCGAGCCGCCGCCGCCAACCCCCTCCTGCCTCCCGATCTGACCCGGACACTTCTGGAGAACCCCGAGACGGCAGAAGGGGCGGCAGCCAACCCGAGCGTGCCCACCGAGCGCCTTCACGGGCTGCTCGACCTCAGTGGGCTGGCCCGCGCGGCTCTGCAGTGAGTCCACAGCATCGGTTCGACCTCGCGCTCCAAGATCGTTCGACGCCCGCCGCGGGTCGCCCTGCCCGTCTTTCACGGAACTGCGGCCACAGCCGAAATTGCTGAGCGCCATCAGCGAGGCCGGTGTCAGCCACATACTCTCCGTCCACCTCGCGCTCCGCACGACCGCTCGCGAGCAAACGATCGACCCCGACTTTCACAGCGACCGCCTTCACCGCGGCCCACTCGGTGACGTACTCGGGCCGCACCTCACGAGGTTGACGTCGCCCACCGGTCAGAGGCTGGCGAGCAATCCGTCGAGTGGGGCGGGTACGCGGTCGGGGTGGAGGGCCTCGACGAGAACGCGGCCGTAGCGGATCTTGCGCCCCTTCTTCGTGCCGAGGAAGCGCCGCAACTGCTGCTGCGAGGTGCGGCCCTGCTGAGCGGGCTGGCGCAGGAAGGTCTGCAGGGCGCGCAGGTCGCCCTCCGCCCGGACGAGCTCCTCCACCCGTGTCACGCCCAGTGCGCGAATGAGCTCGTCTTCCAGATCCGCCGCGCAGACGAAGAACCCCTGCTGTGCTGCACCTGCCTGCTCCAATGCGCGCGCGTAGTAGCTATGCTCCGCCTCGTCGCACAGTCCCGTGAGGCGGAGGCCCAGGCCGGGTGGCCCGAGGCGGCGGGTGAAGTGCCCAACGCTCATCGCACCGCCCATCGGCAGGACGCAGACTCCTTCGTCCGCCAGGTTCCGGCCGCGGCTCGCGGCCAGCGCGCTGACCGCTGCGACGTCGCTCGGCCCTTCGAGCAGGACGGCTGCCCGGACGGACAGCCGCGCGGCCAGCTCGCGCGCGGGATCACCGGGGCCACCGGCTGCCCACGCGATGACCGCCTCCCGGAACGCCCCCATGTCAGCCACGAGACGAGTCTGCGCCCTTCCCGGCCACGGTGGTAGGGAATTTCCGCCGACGTGCCGCTCGGCGGTGAGCAGTGGGGCCCGACGGACCGATCACCTGTCTACCGCCCCATCCCCATCCCCATCCCCATCCCCAGCCAGAGCAGCACAACAACCAGACTCGTCATGCCGACTCGGCACACGCCCTCGTGATTCCGTTGTGTGGGGTGCGGCAGCCCGATCGGCTGGAGATCTCCTGGCAGTCAGGTCGGTCACGGCCTTCAAGGGCTCGCCGCCAGAGCCGCTCAGTTCGTCATGGCCTCACGGACGAGTGCGGTATCGACGAACTGCTCGAAGCGGACGATCCTTCCTCCGCGCACGGTGAAGTGGTGGGCGACGCGGACGGCGAGCCGCTTTCCGGTCGCCTTGTTGGCGGCGGTGTAGCGGGCGAGGACGACGACGTTCTCGCCGTCGACCACGTATGTGTCGTCGTGTGCGGTCCACTCGTCCCAGTCTTGCGCGAGCTTCTCCATGACGTTGGAGGTGACTCCCGCGGGGGTGCGGTACGTACCGGCCAGGGGAAAGCCGGCCATCTCGGTCCACTCCACGTCGGGGGCCAACGTGGCGCGCAGGGCCTCCAGGTCGCCTGCCGCCGAGGCCAGGTACTGCCGGCGGACGACGTCGGCCGGGGCGTCGGAGTGTGCGAAGTCGGTGCTCGGTACGGTCATGGTCGTCAGCCCCAGGTCATTTCGCCCTTGGCGACCTTCGCACCGATCTGCGCGGCGATCAGCATGCCGTGGTCGGGGTAGCGGCGGACCAGTGCATCGGTCAGCGCGGTTCCGTCGGTGGCCTTGCCGAGTTCCTCTTCGAAGGCGGTCAGGTAGTCCCGAGTGGCTGTGATGGCGGAGGCGTCGGCCGGGGTGTCCGGGAGGCGGTGGCCGGGGACGACCAGCTGCGGGTCGAGAGCGGCCATCTCGTCCAGCAGGTCGATCCAGGCGGCGCGCTGTTCGGCCTTGGCGGTGTCGGCGACCCAGACATGCTCCTTCTGGAACAGCAGAACGCCGCCTACGATCGCGCGGTGCTCGGCCTGCCACAGGTAGTGGCGGTCGGGCAACTCCCCGCTCCCGCCCCGAAGTTCGAAGCGGTGGTCCTCGAAGGTGATGTCGCCGGTCAGCGGCTCGAGGCCGACCAGGCGGGTGGGCAGGTTCGCCCCGAGCGCCTCCCATGCCTTGAGCTTGCCCTCGTACGAGTGCTGGATGTGCTCGATGACGTGCTCAGTGGCGAGGAACCTGGCGTCGGGGAAGGCGTCGGCGAGGACTTCGGCGCCGAAGTAGAAGTCGGGGTCACCGTGGCTGATGAGAACCGTGGTCAGCTTCTTGCCGGAGTCGAGTACCTCGGCGGCCAGCCGGTGGCCGTCGGCCCGGGTGAAGCCGGCGTCGACGAGCAGCGCCTCGCTCTCACCGGTGACGAGGGTGGCGGTCTTGTTCTTGATGCCGGCGGGGAAGTCGAGGTCGAGGACCTTGAAAGAAAGCGTGCTCATGAGTGCTCCTGGGAGGGGGGACTAGGGGCGGAGAGTCAGGACGTGTGGGCGACGCCGACGGCAGCAAGGCGGTGGTCCACCTCGTCGGCGGTGGCGTGGCCGCGGGCCAGGGCGACGGCGCGCGAGTCGTCGACGGCGATCAGGGTGGGGAAGGCGGTGACGCCCAGCTCGGAGGCGCGGCGGAAGTCGGCCTCTGCCGCCTCCTGGGCCTGCGGCGCTTCGAACGCGGCCACCACGGCGTCGGCGTCCAGGCCTGCCTCACTGGCGACCTGCCGATAGGTGGCCGAGGCGGCCAGGTCGAGCCCGTCGGCATAGAAGGCGTGTTGCAGCGCCACGGCGAGTTCCACCGCGCGGGAGGGGGCGGCCTGCCGCAGGGCGGCGACGCCGCGGGCGGCGGCCTCGGAGTCCATCACGAACGAGCCTTCGACGGCGAGCCGCCGGTAGCTCTCTCCGAAACGGGCACCGGTCAGCCGGCTGATCGCGTCGTTGGCCTCCTGGATGTGGCCGAACCGCGTCATCGGCACCCGGCGTTCTCCGGTGAAGAGGCCGCCGGAGACGACGTCCACCGGCAGTTCGGGGTGGCGGGAGACGACCTCGCGCAACGTTCCGGAGAAGCCGTGCGACCAACCGCAGTAGGCATCGAAAACGTAGACCAGCTTCATCGACGACCTCGACAGGGGTGTGACGCCCACCGGATGCGGGCGATTCACCTGACAAAACAGTAACTGACGCGTCAGATATTTCCACCTGCTTGTGAACCACGCCACACCTGTGCGGCCGATCTCATGGAACCAGCGCTGAGCCCTCGGCGCAGGTCAGGGCAGTCGGGGCAACACGTCCCGAGCCGAGTGGCTGAGGATGCGCAGGTTCTCCGCGAACCGCTCGCGGTCCTCGGAGGGGAGCGGCTCCAGGAAGTATCGCTTGAGGTTCTCCACGTGGGCCTGAGAAGCGCGGACCGTCGTCTCCTCGCCCAGCGGAGTGAGCCGCACCAGCTTCGCGCGCCGGTCGTCGGGGGCTTCCATACGTACCACGAGCCCCGCCGCCTCCATGCGGTCCACCAGTCTGGTGGCGCCGCCCGTGGTCAGGACCTGTTCCTGGGCGATGGCTCGCATGGAAAGGCCCGGCGCGCCCGCCCGCCCGAGGATCAGCAGCACCTCGAACATCAGATGGCTGATCCCGCACTCCTCCTCGAGCGCCCGCCCGAGGATGTACTCCAGCCGGTTGGCGGCCCCCTGCAGCCGCCCGAAGGCGAGGATCAGCTCGTGGTCCGCAGCCTCCTTCGCGGTCTTGATCCCCGCGTGCTCGCTCACAGCCTCGCCGCCTCTTTCATCGCCCCGGGTGTCACCGTACCGATCATGCCCGGGGCGGCGGGGGTGACGGCGGATATGGGCCGCCCGGAGCTGCGGGGTGAGGTCGGGAAATCCTCTGCGGGCGGCCTCGGGGACGGCTGCGGCTCTGTTGTCGCCCGCAGAGTTCTCGGCCGACGCGCAGCGGATGCGTGCGGTGTCGAGCGGCCTACTCCGGTGGCCGGGCCGTGGTCCGACGCGGTACCAGCGTGGGGGCCAGGCTGACCTGGACCGAGGGGGTGTGCCGGTCGGCGATCCGTTCCAGGACGAGACGGGCGGCGTTTCTGCCGATCTCGTGCCCTGCCTGGTCGACGCTGGTCAGTGAGATCAGGCCGAACGCGGCGAACGTGGTGTTGTCATAGCCGGCCACCGAGACGTCGTCGGGGACGGAAAGCCCCGCTTCGGCGACCGCATCCAGCACACCCATCGCCACGACGTCCGCTCCGGCGAATACGGCTGTCGGACGCTGAGGGCGTTCCAGCAGTTCCTTGGCGCCCCGATAGCCGCCTTCCTGGGTGTAGCTGGTGGAGACGACGTCGATCCACTCCGCCAGGCCATGGGCACGCATGGCCTGCCTGTATCCCTCGGCGCGCCGGGCGTTGGGCATCTCGGCGAGGCGCGTCGGGTCGGTTTCGTGGTGCTCGATGTGGGCGATCCGCCGATGCCCGAGACCGGCGAGGTGGCCGACGACCAAGGAGGCGCCTTCGATGTCGTCGTTCACCACCGCGTCGTACCCGGGGGAGGACCCGTGCCGGCCCACGACGACGGTCGGTACGGCGGAGGCCACGTGTTCGAGGTGGGTGCGCGAGGACACGGGTGCGACCAGGATCAGGCCGTCCATACCGCGGTCGATCATCGCCTCGGTGACTCGGGCCTCCGCCTTCTCACCGTTGCAGCCGGGTCCCAGGAGCACTTGGTACTCCGTGTCCTCCAGCGCCTGGGTGATGCCGTCGAGGACCTCGGGGAAGAAGGGATTGCGGATGTCGGGCAGCATCACGCCGATGGTGTACGTCTGCCCGCGCAGGCCTCTGGCGCCCGCGTGCGGCCGGTAGCCGAGCTCGTCGATCGCGCGGCGCACCTTCGCCCGCATCTCGGGGCTGGCCCCGTACGCGTTGCGCAGCACCTTGGACACCGCGGTCGTGGACACCTGGGCGTGGCGTGCGACATCGACGATGGTGACGCGGCGGCGCGGTGCCGGCGGCTTCATCCGGTTCCTTTCTCTTTGGGGAACGTTGCCGCCGAGTGTACGGACGGGACCTTCGCCCCGGTAAGTGCCTCGGCACGGCTGCGTGGTGCCTCCGTCGTAACAAGCGCGCAGCGTGCGCGGCATCTTGACGTCACGCGGGAGGCTCTCTAGGGTCTGGCCACACCTTGTGGGCAACGTTACCCATTGACGCTACGACCTACCGGCCCGGCGTCGGACCAACCATCCGCGACGAAGAGTCGGACCAACCATCCGCGACGAGGAAGAGACAGTCGCTTCCCCCTACGTACCGCTGACCGCAGCCTCGGCCCGGCAATCAATATGAAACGTTTCAAACCGGAGGTGCGTCAGTGACCCTCGCCCCGAACGAGCAACTTCCGGACCACGACCGGCCTCCGGACGCGGAACCGGTTCCACGCGTCCGGAGGACGCGCCCCGCCCCGCCCTGGTGGTTCGCGCTGCCCGCCCTGCTGCTGTTCGCCTTCGTCGTCCTGGTGCCGAGCGTTCGCGGTGTCTACTACGCCTTCACCGACTGGGACGGCCTGGATCCCCACTTCTCCTTCGTGGGCCTGGCCAACTTCTCCGACATGCTCCGCGATCCCGACGCGACGCAGGCGATCGGGCACACGCTGCTGATCGCGGTCTCGATCACAGTCGTTCAGAACGCACTGGGGCTGCTGCTGGCCCTCGGGGTCAATTCGGCCATCAAGTCCCGCAACGTGCTCAGGGTCCTTCTGTTCGCTCCGGCCGTGATCACCCCGATCGTCACCGCTTACCTGTGGCGCAACCTGCTGGGCCCCGACGGCGCGGTCAACAGCCTGCTGGGAGCGGTCGGTCTCGACGGCCTGCGGCAGGACTGGCTGGGCAGTCCGCGACTCGCTCTGTGGGCGGTGGTCGGAGTGATCGTCTGGCAGTTCGCGGGCTACTCGATGGTGATCTTCCTGGCCGGGCTCCAGTCGGTGCCCAAGGAGGTCCATGAGGCTGCGGCCATCGACGGGGCCGGCCCCGTACGGCGCTTCTGGTCGGTCACCAGGCCGCTGCTGGCCCCGGCCCTCACCATCAATCTGATGCTGTCGATCATCGGCGGGATCAAACTCTTCGACCAGGTCTACGCGTTGACGGGCGGCGGCCCGGGGCACGCCACCGACACCCTGTCGACGCTGATCTACAAGGACGCCTTCACGCTCGGCGAGTTCGGCTACAGCATCGCCCTCGCGGTGGTCCTCACGATCATCGTCGCTGTCGCCTCCACGAGCCAGTACCTCGTACTGTCCCGCAACGAGAGGGCAGCGTCGTGAACCGATACCGGCGACGCACCCTCGCCCTGGAACTGGCGATGATCGCCATCGCCCTGGTCGTGGGCTTCCCGGTGTACGTCCTGGTCAACCTGGCCGTGCGGCCGGCGTCGGACACGTCGTCGCCGATCAGCCCGACCACCTCGCCGACCCTGCACAACTTCACGCAGGCCTGGCAACAGGGCGCGCTGGGCGGGGCGTTGGCCAATAGCGTGCTGGTGACGGTCGGCAGCGTCGTCATCGTGCTGGCCGTCTCGTCGCTGGCGGCGTACCCGCTGGCCCGCGTCACGGCCCGCTGGTCCCGGGGTGCGTTCCTGACCTTCCTCCTGGGCCTCGTACTGCCCTTCCAGCTCGCCTCGCTGCCGCTGTACCAGACCATGCGCGACATGGGGCTGCTCGGTACCCCGTGGGCGTTGATCCTCTTCTACTCCGGCTTGCAGGTGCCGTTCACCGTCTTCCTCTACGTCGGCTTCCTGCGCGCACTGCCTCGTGACTTCGAGGACGCGGCCCTGATCGACGGCTGCACATATCTGCAGGGCTTCAGGTACGTGGTCCTGCCGATGCTCAAACCGGTCACGGTGACGGCCCTGGTGCTCAACGCCGTCGCCGTCTGGAACGACTTCTTCACCCCGCTTCTGTACCTCAGCGGCAGCGCTCAGCAGACCATGCCCGTCGCGATCGCCGGCTTCGTCGGTCAGTACGTCACCGACTGGAACCTCATCTTCGCCGCGCTGGTGATCAGCATCCTGCCCGTCCTGCTCGTCTACTTCGCGTTGCAGCGCAGCATCATCAACGGCTTCGCGGGAGGGCTGCGCGGATGACACGCGACGCCCACCCGTCACCGACGTCCGGTGGCTCTTCCCCGAGGGGGACATCATGAAGACACGCAAACTGCCGGTCCTGATCGCCGCGTTGACGGCCGGCGCCTTGCTGGCCGCCTGCAGCGGCGGCACCACGGCAGGCTCTGGCGGTGGTGGTTCCAAGACCCTGACCTTGGCTTCCGTGGACCAGGGCTCGATCGCGGACGTCGTCAAGGCGTTCGAGAAGGCCAACCCTGGCGTCAAGGTCCGCTACACCACCAGCGGCGCCGACCAGTACCAGCAGCAGATCCGCACCCAGTTGTCCTCGGGCACCGCACCCGACGTGATGTCGGTCTGGCCGGGCAACGGCAACCCGGCTGCCACCTTCGTACTGGCCAAACCGGGCTACTTGCGCGACCTCTCGGATCAGCCGTGGGCCGCCAAGCTGCCGGACGCCATGAAGAGCGTCGCCCAGTACAAAGGGAAGACCTACAACGCGGTCTTCGGGCAGAACGGCATCGGCGCGGTCTACAACCAGCAGGCCATGGCGAAGGCCGGGCTCACTCCGCCGGACACCTGGACGAAGCTGCTGGCCTTCTGCCGGGCCGCGAAGGCCAAGGGGACCCCCGCCTTCGCGCTGGGGAACCAGGACAACTGGGTGACCCAGCTCGTCCAGTACGCGCTGGTCGCCACGACCGTCTACGGCCCCGACCGCGACTTCGACAAGAAGATGCAGGCCGGGCAGGCCACCTTCGCGAAGTCCCCCTGGACCACCGCCCTGGACAAGTACCTGACGATGGAGAAGACCGGCTGCTTCCAGAAAAACCCGCTGGGCACCAACTACGAAGCCAGCCAAGGACTCGCCGCCACCGGCAAGACGCTCGGCATCGTCCAGGGCAACTGGGTGATCGCCCTCCTGAAGGGGAAGAACCCGAAGGGCACGTTCACCTTCAAGGCGCTGCCGGCCACCGACAACCCGTCCGAGACCCTCATACCGGCCGCGGCGGGCGCCGGCTACGGAGTCAACGCGAAGGCCAAGAACGAGGGCCTGGCCCTCAAGTTCGTGAACTTCGTGATGTCGCCCGAGGGCATGAACCTGTTCGTCAAGAAGCAGGGTGGTCTTCCCTCACTCCCGGACACGGGCTTCGCGGTCGACCCGTCCCTGACCGAACTCTCCACCTTCATCAAGGCGGACCGCACGGTGCCGTTCATGGACCAGCTGTGGCCCAACGCGAAGGTCCAGCAGACCATGCTCAGCGGGCTCCAGGAGATCTTCAGCGGCCAGTCCACGCCCGACAAGCTCCTCAAGGAAATGGACGCCGACTACACGGCCGGGAGCTGACCATCGCGCCGTCGGCCGCCGGTGGTGGTGGCCGACGGCGCCCTTCGGCCCGTGATTGAAACGTTCAAATGACCACGTGCCGTATCCCGCGGAATCCCTTTCCGACAAAGCAACCAGAAGCTGCATCGCACCATCGGAGGTTTGGCATGCCTACTATCCCCAACGGACCCCTGAGCCGTAGACAAGTGGTCGGCACCATGGCCGTCTCCGCGGCCGGGCTGGCCCTGCCCGCGGTCCCTTGGCTCCCCGCGCAGGCCGCCCACGCCGACGAGGAGGGTGACGGTCAGAGGGCGAGGGTCACCGGTCTCGCCGTCGACGGCCGCGAGGACGCTCCGCTCGGCGTCGACGACCCCGCCCCGCGACTGAGCTGGCGGGTGGCGGGCGGCGGCGCGGGATGGACACAGTCCGTCTACCAGGTGCACGCGGCGCGCTCCGAAGACGATCTCGACTGTGGCCGACTGCTGTGGGACAGCGGCAAGGTCCGCTCCTCGGCCCAGACCGACGTCGCGTGGCGCGGACCCGCGCCGGCCTCGCGCGACCGGGTCGTCTGGCGGGTGCGAGTGTGGGGCACCGAGGGCCACGCGACACCGTGGAGTCGCTCCGCCTCATGGGAGACGGGGCTTCTCAAGCGCTCCGACTGGGGCGAGGCCCGGTGGATCGAGTACCCGGGCCGCACCGTCGACCAGCCGCTGCCCGTGTTCGCCCAGGCCTTCCGGGTGGATGAGCGCCGGGGAAAGGTCGCCAGCGCGAGGCTGTACCTCTCCGGCGTCGGACTGCACGTGGCCCGGCTCAACGACAGGCCCGTCACCAGCGAGGTGCTCGCCCCGGGCTATTCCAACTACCAACTCTCCACCGAGTACCGGGTCTGCGACGTCACGGGCCTCATCCGCCATGGCGACAACACCCTGGGCGTCGAACTGGGCCACGGCACGGCGTTGGTGACCCGGTCCGTGACGAATCCCGCCACCGGCCGCACCGCCCCGTACAGCTGGTGGCAGAGCCAGTTCAAGGGCAGCGGCACCCTCGTCGCGCCCGCCGCCCGGGGCGCCACCACCATCAACGTGAGCAGTGTGGCCAACTACCACGTCGGCGGCACCGTCAACATCGACACCGGCGACGGCGGCACACGCCTGGAGTCGCGCACCATCACCGCGATCGGCAGCACCGATATCAGCTTCCAGCCCGGTCTCACCTCAGGGCACGAGAGCGGGGCCACCGTCACCGCCTCCGGCAACTCCCTTGCGAGCACCGACCCGAGCGCGGGCGCCGCCGTCACGCCACGTCTGATCGCCCGCCTGGAACTCACCAAGGCCGACGGGACGGTCCAGACGGTCGTCAGCGACGGCTCGTGGAAGACTGCCCTCGGCCCGACCATCACGGCCAACTGGTACTCAGGCTCCGACTACGACGCCCGCCGCGAGCAGCCCGCCTGGACCGCTCCCGGCGCGGACCTCGGCGCGTCGGCGAAGCGGCGCGACGGCACGGCCACGGGCTGGGTCGACGCCGGAATCGCCCCGCCGCCCAACCTGACCACCGAACTGGTCTGGCGCGTGGCGGAGCCGGTCAAGGTCGCCGACAAGCTCCGCCCGGTCAGCGTCACGCAGCCACAGCCCGGCGTGTGGGTCTTCGACTTCGGGCAGAACTTCGCCGGCTGGCCGCTGCTCAGGCTCGACGGCCCGCTCCCGGCCGGAACCTCGGTCAAGCTGTATCCCGCCGAGTCGCTCAACGCCGACGGCACCGTCAACCAGGCGTCCATCATGGGCGGCGGTGCAGCCCGCGGTACCAACGTGTTCGCCGCCTACACGACGTACGGCGACGAGCGCGGCGAGAGCTGGCACCCGCAGTTCCACTACTTCGGCATGCAGTGGCTCCAGGTGACCGGCCTGCCCGAGGGCTACGTACCGACCCTGGACACGGTCACCGGCCTGCAGATCCACGCGGACGTTCCGGACGCCGGCTCCGTGCGGACCTCCGACGACCGGATCAACCGGATTCACCGCATGTCCCGTTACTCGATCATGAGCAACACCATGTCCACCTTCACGGACTGTCCTGGTCGCGAGAAGCTCCCCTACCCCGCCGACTACGTACAGCCCTTCGGCTCCCTGCACCGCACCTTCGGATACTCGGCCTACCTGCGCACCATGCAACGGCACTTGGCGGAGGGCCAGTCCAGGGCCGGCGACAACATCGGCAACGTGGCGCTCAAGGCCCCGGTCTACGACTGGGGTTACACCGGCCGGTTCGGCGACGAGATCAACTGGGGTGACGGCATCGTCCTGGTGCCGTGGCTGCTGTACGAGACGTACGGCGACACGCAGCTGATGAGCCGCTACTACCCGCAGATGCAGGGCTTTGTGAACTACATCAGAACCAAGAAGGTCGGCACGGGAGCGGACGCCTACATCGTGAACGCCGCGCTGGCCGACTGGATCGCCAGCGAGAACACCTCGGGCCGCATCACGGGAACCTGGGGCTACTACCAGATCGCCGACCGCATGGCCCGGATGGCGGCACTCATCGGCCGCGATGCCGACGCCTCCGAGTACCGCAACCTGGCTTCCAACATCAAGGACGCCTTCAACGACGCCTTCTACGACGCGAGCCTTGGCCGCTATACCGCCGAAGGCGAGCTGGGCAGTACCGGGGCGACCCAGGCCGCGCAGGCGCTCGCGCTGGACGAGGGACTCGTACCGGACGGCGAACGCGGGAAGGTGCTCGACGCACTGGTCGAACTCGTCTGCGCCCACCAGCCGTTCGGCGGCGGACCGCATCTCAGCGGCGGCACCATAGGCCTCGCGCCGATTGTCAGGGCTCTGCACGAGGGCGGCCGCGACGACGTCCTCTGGGACGTCCTCCAGGAGGACACCCGTCCCGGCTACGGCTACCTGATGGCGCCCACGACAGCCAATCCCGGTGGCCTGACGACCGTTCCCGAGCAGTGGGACATGGGCAACTCCAAGAACCACATGATCCTGCTGCAGATCGAGGAGTGGTTCCACAGCGGCCTGGCGGGCATCCGCCAGCCGCGGGGCAAGGCCGGCTATCGCGAGCTGGTGATCGACCCTCGCCCGGTCGGCGGACTCACCCATGTCGAGGGCAGCTACCGCACCCCGCACGGGCTGGTGTCCACGCGGTGGACCCGTGAGGACGGCAGGTTCCGGCTCGACGTCGAGATCCCGCCCAACACCACGGCAGAGGTCCGGGTTCCCAGCGGCGGACACGCAGCCCAAGTGGCCGGAGACGGCGCGGTGTTCCAGGGCGTGCAGGGCAACCGTGCCACCTACGTCGTGGCCTCGGGCAGGCACACGTTCACCACCCGCGAGACGCCGTAGATCCGCGGCTCCAGGAGATCTTCAGCGGACAAGTCCATGCCCGAGCCGGCTCTTGACCGATGACGGGAAAGCGAAAGGAAGCTGGTGTGAACGATGAAGCACACAGTGCAGATGGCACCGACCGCGATGACGAGCAGGGAAGCCCTCCCCGCGGGGACAGAACGGGGTTCCGCCGCCGTACGGTGCTCGCCGCGACGGTCGGCGCCGTGTCTCTAGGGGCTGGTGCCGTGGGAGGCGGAACGAGCGCGGTGGCGCAACCGGCGCACGGCGCGGAGGAGGGCGCGGTATCAGGGCTGACCGTGGAGCACCGCACCGATCCCCTGGGCGTGGACGTCGCCCGGCCGCGCCTGGGGTGGCGCATGCGGTCCGCCGCCCGTGGGCGGGGCCAGGGCGCGTATCAGATCCTCGTCGCCAGTTCTCCGGACAAGCTGACCGGCGCGCGTGCCGACGTCTGGAACAGCGGCCGTGTCACCTCGCCCGACTCGGTGGCCGTCCGCTACGCGGGCAAGGCCCTCCGGCCCTCGACCCGCTATCACTGGACCGTCAGCGTGTGGGACGCGGACGGCCGTACGGTGGGTACCGCCCCCGCGGCCTTCTTCGAGACCGGCCTCATGAGCACCGACGGCGCCACCGGTTGGGACGGCGCGCAGTGGATCGGGATGAAGGGGAAGGCCCCCACCTCGGCCGGCGCACCGATGCTGCGCAAGCAAGCGGCCCTGAAGAGCCGGCCCCAGGTCCGCGAGGCACGGCTGTACGTCTCGGCCCTCGGCGTGTACGACGCCTACGTCAACGGACGCCATGTCACCGTCCCGCAGGACGGCGGCACGACGACCGAGCTGCTGCCGCCGGGCTGGACCAACTACGACGCGCGGATCAACTACCTGACCTACGACATCACGGACCTCGTGACGTCGCAGCGGGCCGTCACCCTCGCCGTCGTCCTGGGCAACGGCTGGTACAACGCCCGCATCTCCGACGGCAGCACGTACTACTCCAAGGACGGCAACGCCCTGGCGGTCAAGGCAAAGCTGCTGATCCGGTACACCGACGGCACGTCGCAGACGGTCGTCACCAGTGCGGACGGCGGCTGGAAGGCCACGGACACCGGGCCGTACCGGGCCGACGACATCTACGACGGCCAGACCTACGACGCCCGGAAGGAGCTGCCGGGCTGGACGGCGCCCGGGTTCGACGACTCCGCCTGGTCGGACGTCGCACGGGTCGCCTTCGAGGACAAGTACCCGGACGTGCAGCTCCTCGCCTACCCGGGCGAGACCGCGCGCTTCATGCACTGCTGGGACCGCCGGCCGCAGTCGGTCACCGTCGCCACCGGAGTGACCGGGCAGGACGGCAGCCCGAACGGCAGGGGACGCATCGTCGTGGACCCGGCCCGGACGGTGACGGACCCCGTGAAGGCGGCCTCCGCCCCGGTCACGATCGGCAGCGGCGAGACCGCCGTCTTCGACCTCGGCCAGAACATGGTCGGCGTGGCCCGCTACAGCCTGCGCGGACCGGCCGGGGCCCAAGTCGAGTTCAGATTCGGTGAGATGCTCAACGACGACAGCGCCGGCGCGGACGGCCCCGAGGGCTCCGTCTACCGGGCCAACCTCCGCAGCGCCAAGGCCACCAGCACATACATCCTGAAGGGCGACCGGCAGGGCGAGACCCACCAGGACTCCCTGACCTTCTACGGCTTCCGCTATGTGTCCGTCACCGCGACAGACACCGTCACGATCACCGGCCTGACCGGAAAGGTCGCCACTTCCGCGATCCACGAGACCGGCACCGTCACCACCAACGACCCCGACATCAACCAGCTGGCGAGCAACATCCGTTGGGGCCAGCGCGGCAACTACCTCTGGGTCCCCACCGACTGCCCGCAACGCGACGAACGCCTCGGCTGGACTGGCGACACCCAGGTCTTCTCCACGACCGGCCTCTACAACGCGAACGCCGCCGCCTTCCTCAGCCACTTCCAGGACACGGTCGTCGACTCCCAGACCATCTACGGCGAGGACAAAGCCCAGTTCACCGGGGTCGCCCCCGGCGGACGCTACAACTTCCCGGGCGGTGGCAGCGGTTGGGCGGACTGCGGCGTCATCCTCCCCTGGACCATATGGCAGATGACCGGCGACGCGACCGTCGTCGAGCGCAGCTGGCCCGCGCTGACCCGCTACCTGGACTGGATCCGGCAGCAGACCAGCGACACCTACGCCGGACAGGGATCCCTCACCGGCGACTGGCTGGCGCCGCAGAAGACCAGCGCCCAGCTCATGAGCGACGTCTACTACGGCTATGTCGCGCGGCTGATGGCACAGTTGGCCCGCGCGATCGGCCGGCCGGCGGAGGCAGAGTCGTACGACCGGCTCTTCGGACGCATCAAGCAGGCGTTCCTCACCAAGTACCTGAGTACCGAGGGCGGCACGGTCACGGTCAGGTCCAGCCTGGGCGACGCCTCCCCGATCGAACCGGGCGCCGACCCCAACGAGAAGACGGAGGACAACAGCCAGACAGCGCTGCTGTGGGTCCTCAAGCTCGGCTTCTACGAGACGGAAGCCCAACGCCGCACGCTCGTCGGGCTGTTGGCGGACAACATCGGCAACGACGAGGCCTACAAGGCGGCGCACCCGAACAGCAGCCGGGTCAAGTACGCCGAGAACACGCTGTCCGTCGGCTTCCTCGGCGTCAACGTCCTCGCCCCCGTCCTCACCGACGAGGGCCGCGCGGACCTCGCGTACAAGCTGCTGCACCAGAACGCACTGCCGTCCTGGCTGTTCTCCGTGAAGAACGGTGCCACCACCGTCTGGGAGCGCTGGAACTCCTACTCCAAGGACGCGGGCTTCGGCCCGGTCAGCATGAACTCCTTCAACCACTACGCCTACGGCGCGATCATGGAGTGGATGTACGCGTACATGGCCGGCATCGCCCGCGACCCGGACAGCCCAGGTTTCAAGCGCTTCCTGCTCCAGCCCCACATCGACCCGACGGGCAGGATCACGCAGGTGTCGGGCTCGTACGAGTCGCCGTACGGCCTGATCAGCAGCGGGTGGAAGCTGGAAGACAGTGGCCGTCACCTTGTGTACGACGTGGCGGTGCCCCCGAACAGCGAGGCGGTACTGCGACTTCCGGCGGCTTCGGCCGATGCCGTCCGCGAAGGACGAACTCCACTGGCAGGAGCGGAGGGCGTGAGCTTCATCGGTTACGCCGACGGTGTCTACGTTTGCCGGTTGGTGTCCGGTCGATACGGCATCACCGCCAAGCTCCGGTGAGGGACGGCTGCTGAGAGGACGGGCGAGGCGTCCGCGGTGCCACCTGGTGCCGCGGACGCACGCTTCGGCGGCCGAGGCTTGTGCTTCAGACCTGCGTCAGCTCGTCGTAGCGTGTGCGGGCTGTCCGGATCGTGTCGTGGAACACCTTCTTCACGGGGGCAGGAGGAGGGACTGGTTCAGCCCCGGAGGACGCCGATGCGTCCTAGCCACGATTGGACATCGGTACCGGCGTCCCGGACTTCCTCGCCGCGTACCGCGAGCCCTTCGCCGATGGTCGCGCCTGGGCAGGACGCCCTGTAGTCGCGTTCGGTTCGTGCCCAGTCCGCTCATGGCGTATGTGGTGAACGGGAAGACCGTCTTGCCATGGAAGTCGAACGTCGCCGTGAAGGTCGTCATGATCATGGGTGCTCGGACGTTCCAGATGGGGCTGCCGAGCAGGACGGTGTCGTAACGCTCCATCGAGGAGGGGAGGTTGGCGATGGCCGGCCTTGCGTCGGCATCCTGTTCGCGGGCGTTGCGTGCGACCGTCTCGTCGTAGTCGTCGGCGTAGGGGTCGACGGCTTCGATGCGGTACACGTCGCACTCGATGCGGTCACTGATCATTCCGGCGAGGACTTCGGTGTTCCCGATCCTGAGGTTCGTGCGCCCGCCGTAGGAGTAGTTCTCGCCCGGCCGCGAGAAGTAGGCCAGCAGAACCCGCTTCCCGGCCGAGGCCGCCGAGGCAGGTCGCTCGGCGGACTCCCGCGCCGCCCCGCTCGGCGAGGACGTGGAACAGCCGGCGATCTGGACACCGGTCATGACCGTGGCTCCTCCCAGAAGTACGCCACGGAGGAGCGTGCGTCGCCCCAGCGTGGCGGGTTTCGCTTCCCCGGTGTTGAGTCCGCTCGCTGTCCTCCGTCGGTTCCGCGAAGGAGCGATCCCGCCGTCGACCGTGCCGCCCTGTTCCAGGACGAGGTGCCGCTGGGTGGGGCCTGTGTGGTCGAACCAGCCGGGCCGGACGATCGTGTACGGCAGTCCGCCGGCAGGCAGTAGCCGCTCGGAGCGCCGCTTCCAGGGGGAGTCGCCCGGGATGTCATTGAGGGTGGCGTAGATCGAGGTCATCAACGCCCACCCGCGGCCAGGCGCCGTCGAGCGCCTGCGGGGGGTTGCGAGACGTCCGATGCTGCCGGTCGCGCCGACCATGAGTACGTCGGTGATGTTCTGCTTCTGGGACACCGTGAAGCCCTCGCCGTCGCGCCTGCCGGGTCAGTCGTGGATGCGGAGGTTGCCGATCCGGCTGACGGAGGCCGGGTCGCGGTGGTCGAAGAACAGTGAGCCGCCGGTGTCCAGGGTGGCGATGGACGCCATCTGGTCGTCGGTGAGCTCGAAGTCGAAGACGTCGATGTTCTCCTTCATCCGGTCGGCGCGGACCGACTTGGGGATGGCGACGACTTCACGCTGGACGAGCCAGCGAAGGACGACCTGCGCCACGGATCTGCCGTGCGGGTCTGCGATACCGCTGAGCACCGGGTGCGTGAAGAGGTTGTTCTTGCCCTCGGCGAACCCGCCCCACGACATGATCTGCACGTCGCGCTCGCGCATCAGCTCCTGGTCGGCGTTGCGCTGGAAGAACGGGTGGGTCTCGATCTGGTTGACCGCGGGCGTGATCTCGTTGCGGTCGATGAGGTCGACGAGCCGGTCGGCGAAGAAGTTGGAGACGCCGATCGCCTTGGCCCGGCCTTCGCGGTTCAGGCCCTCCATGGCACGCCAGGAGCCGTGGACGTCACCGTAGGGCTGGTGGATGAGATACAGGTCGAGGTAGTCCAGGCCGAGCTTGCGCAGCGATGTGTCGAAGGCGCGCCGGGTGTTCTCCTCGCCGGTGTCCTGCACCCACAGCTTGGTGGTGACGAACAGTTCCTCGCGCGGGATGCCGCTGGCCTTGATGGCACGGCCGACGGCCTCCTCGTTGCCGTAGGCGGCGGCGGTGTCGAGGAGCCGGTAGCCGGCGGCCAGGGCATCGGTGACGGCCTGCTCGGTCTGTTCCGGGGCGATCTGGAAGACGCCGAAGCCGAGGATCGGCATCTTTACGCCGTTGTTGAGGGTGACGGTCTGCATGGGATTTTCCTTTTGCACGGGAAGAGCGGATGCGGATTGGGGGGCAGGTGGTCGTTCAGAGTCCGGGCCGGGTCGCCGTGGTCATCACGCCTTCCGCGCGGGCCGGAGCAGCACGGTGGCCACGACGCTCACCGCCACGGTCGCCGCGGCGATCAGCAGGCTGGTGCGCAGGCCGGAGACGAACCCGGCCCGGTCGGCGACGAGTGCGCCGAAGGCGGCGACGGCCAGGGCGCCGCCGAGCTGGCGCGCCGCGTTCAGCACACCACTGGCGACACCGGCTCGCTCGGCGGGCACGTTCTCCAGCAGGAGCGCCACCAGTGCGGTCACGGCCATCGCGCCGCCGGCACCGACCGGCACCATCAGCACCACCGGCAGCCATACCGGCGCGGCGGCGGGCACGGTCACCATCGCCAGCAGCCCCGCGGCCATCAGCAGCTGTCCGCTGATCACCGGCATCCGCGCACCGAACCGCGTCGACATGCGGGCGGCGACCGGGCCCATGAAGGACGTGAGTACGGTCATCGGCAGGAACGCGACACCGGTGGCGAGCGCGGTCAGCCCGTGCACCTGCTGGAGGTACAGCCCGAGCAGGAAGATCATCCCGTAGAAGCCGACGTTCAGGGCGAACCCGATGGCGGCCGACAGGGACATCGTGCGGGAGCGCAGCAGCGGCAGCGGTGTCATCGGATGCCGGCCACGGGCCTGTGCGACGACGTAGACGACGGCCGCCACGACCGCCACGGCGAAGGCGGTCAGGACCCGCGCGGCGCCGAACCCGTCCGCACCGGCCTCGATGACCGCGTACGTCAGCCCGTCCAGGGCGGCGACCGCGGCCACCTGGCCGGTCCAGTCGAAGGGAGCCTGCTGCCGGGGAGAGGGCTGGGCGCGCCTGAGGAGCATCAGGGCCACCGCGCCGACGGGCACATTGACGAAGAAGATCATCCGCCAGTCGACGACGGTGAGCAGCCCACCGGCCACGGGTCCGGCGGCGGCGCCGACGGAACCGCTCACGCCCCACAGGGCGATCGCCTTCGCACGGGCCGCCGGGTCGGGGAAGACCTCCCGCAGCAAGGAGAGGGAGGACGGTACGACCATCGCGGCGCCGGCTCCCTGCACAAGTCGCGCCGCCACCAGAACGCCCAGGTTCGGGGCTGTCCCGCACACCGCGGATGCTGCCACGAACAGGCCCAGGCCGACGGCGAACGCCTGGCGCGCCCCGATACGGTCACTGATCGCGCCGGCGGACAGGAGGAACGCGGCGAAGGCGAGCGTGTAGCCGTCGACCACCCACTGGAGCCCGGTCATCCCGCTGCCGAAACCGCGCCCGATCGAGGGCAGGGCCACGTTCACGATCATCGCGTCGACCATGATCGTGAAGAAGCCGAGCAGCACGGCGGCCAGCGCCATACGCCCACCCGACCGGCTCTGCGGCGGCAGTCCGGCCGTTCCTGCGTGGAGTGGTGTGGGCGAGGCGGACACGGACACGGGACGATCTCCAGTGCTGGAGGGACAGGACGCTGACAGACAACGAGCCTGTCGCTCTTTCAGATCCAGTGGCAGGCCGGGCTGTGCAGGGGTGTGGTGTTCGGGGGGCATGACAGTGCCCCCCACGCGCCTGTCATGCAGGTCAGCGCGGTGTGACACTGGCGAAATGGCATCCGAGCAGAGCACCAGCAGGAGCGGCGGCATGGAGCTGGGCAGGTTCCTGTACGCGCGCCGCACCCAGACCCGCCCCGACCAGGTCGGCCTCACCGTGGGCACCGGCCTGCGCCGAACCCCCGGTCTGCGCCGCGAGGAGCTGGCCACGCTCGCCGGTATCAGCATCGACTACTACGTCCGTCTGGAGCGCGGCAAGGAGACCCGCCCCAGCCCCTCCGTCCTCGACGCCCTGGCACGCGCCCTGCGCCTCGACGACGCCGAGCACCGGCACCTGCGCGAGCTGGCCACCCAGGCCGCCCGGTACGCCCCCGAGCCCCCGCCGCCGCCCAGCCGGACCGTGCGCCCGCACCTGAAGCTGGTCCTGGACACGCTACGGCCGAGCCCTGCCTACATCATCAGCCGCAGCATGGACCTGCTCGCCTGGAACCCCGGCGGCCTCGCCCTGTACGCGGACCTCGCCGACTGGCCCGCCACACAGCGCAACCTGGCCCGCTACCTCTTCCTCCACCCCACCGCGCGCACCCTCTTCCGCGACGACTGGGAGTACCAGGTCCGCGGCTGCGTCGCCCGGCTGCGCGCCCAGGCCGGCCTCGACCCGGACGCCCCCGACCTCACCAGCCTCGTGGGTGAACTCCTGCTCAAGAGCCCGGAGTTCGCCAAGTTGTGGGAGCGCTACGACGTCGTCGGGCGCAAGAAGACCCGGAAGACCTTCCACCACCCCGAGGTCGGCACCCTCACCCTCAGCGGCCAGAGCATGCACCTCGACGACACCCCGGGCCAACGCCTCGGCGTCTACACCGCCGATCCCGGCACGCCGGACCACGACGCCATGCTCCTGCTCGACCTGACCGCCCCGCCGACCGCCGGGCATTCCGCTACCAAGGTCGAACAAGAACGGCGCACACAGTCCTGAGGCGCACGCAGTCCTGACCAGAGCGCTGCCTGCCCGCAGCCGGAGCCAGGGGCAGGCGGAGGGCGACGTGGCTTCGTCCGAGTCGGGGGAGGGTTCGTGCGGTGTCGGCCGGGAGCCGAGGGTGGGGTCGCCGACCTCGGGATGGTGGAGGTCTTGCGGCTGTGCCTGTGGCCACTGACGTCGTAGCGCTCGCACAGGCGGGCGAACTCCGGGCTCTTGAGCAGGAGTTCACCGGCGCGCCGGGTCAGGTCGGGAGCGTAGGGGTCGGTCCCTGCCAGGGCGCGCGGACGGGCGACACTGCCCTCGTCACCCTCGTCCGTGCCGGAGCCCGCTTCGAACGCGGCCACCTCGTCGAACGTCCCGAGGCTCACGCAACCTCGACCGACCCGCAGAACTGACAATTACGTGATGCAACAGCGCCGGCGGCACTACGCTGCCGTGTCGTGCAGGAGACGCGCCTCGACACCGCTCGGATCTGGGCGGCTCGCCGGGTAATCGACCCGATGTTTCTCGACACTCCGCTGTACCGCTGCGAGGCGCTGGAGCCCGACCTCGGGTGCACGGTGAGCATCAAGCTCGAAACGGCGAACCCGGTCCGCAGCTTCAAGGCCCGCGGAACCGAGGTCGTCGCGAGCCAACTCGCCGACCATGGCTCGCGAGCCGTGGTGTGCGCCAGCGCGGGCAATCTTGGCCAGGCCCTCGCCTGGTCCGGTCGCGGCCGGGGGCTCGATGTGACCGTGGTGGCCTCCCGCTTTGCGACGGTGGCCAAGCTTGATCGCATCCGCGCGTTGGACGCCAGGCTGGAGCTGGTGGACGGCGACCACGAGATGGCTCGCGAGCGGGCGGCGGCCATAGCGCGGTACGACGGCATCCGGCTGGTCGAAGACAGCCTGGACATCGAGACCTGCGAGGGCGCGGCGACCATCGGCCTCGAACTGGTGGACACCGTGCCGTCGTTCGACGCCGTCCTGATCGCTCTCGGCGGCGGGGCGCTGGCCACGGGTGTGGGTCATGTGGTGAAGGCCTTGGCACCCGAAGTCGAGGTGATCTGCGTTCAGCCGCTGGGTGCACCGGCCATGACACACTCGTGGCGCAGGCGGCGCGTCGTCACCACCGACTCGACCGACACCATCGCTGACGGCGTCGCCGGCCGGTGTCCCATCCCGGCGGTCCTGGACGACCTCCTCCTGGTCGCTGACGACGCCGTCCTGGTCCAGGAGGCGTCGATCACCGCCGGTATGCGGATGCTCCTCGACCATGCCGGCCTCGTCGTCGAACCGTCGGCCGCGCTCGGCATCGCGGCGATCCTCGAAGACCGCGACCGCTTCGCCGGCCGGCACGTAGTCACCATCGTGTGCGGCAGCAACGTCGACGTAGACGCCTACCACCGCTGGGTCGGTGCGGCTCCCGTCCACAGGTCTTGACGATTGCTCCGCGCGGCGGGGGTGCACGGAGAACCGCTGTCCTGAGCGCACCGTAAAGATGCTTCAACGTCTGCGCTCTGTTTGGCTGACCGTGGATGCGCGGCCATGGCACATGCCGCAGGGTTATTTGAGGAAGCAGATATTTCGTTTGCTGTGGCCGCGCCTCCGCATCGGGCTACACCCCTGAGCTGCCGTCCCCGAAGGAGCCCTGACATGCAGATCACTTTCATCGGTCCCGGCAACATGGCCGGCGGTATCGCGACCCGCGCGCTCACCGGCGGGCATCGTGTCCGCTTGGTCGGCAATGACGCGACCAAAACCGAGGCGCTCGTCGCCGTGCTGCGCGAACGGGTCCCGGGCGCCGACGTGGAGGCAGCGGACGGCGTCGACGGTGCCGACATCGTCGTCCTCACGCTGCCGTATCCGGCGGGCAGGGATGTCGTCGCCGCCCGTGGCGACGAGCTCGCCGGCAAGGTCGTCGTCGACATCTCCAACCCCGTCGACTTCGCCACGTTCGACTCGCTGGTGACCTCGCCCGGCACTTCGGCCGCCGAGGAGATCGCTGCCGCCGCCGCTGACGGCGTCACCGTCGTCAAGGCGTTCAACACCACCTTCGCCGGCTTGCTCGTCGCGGGCGAGGTCGACGGCACGCCGTTGGACGTGTTCATCGCCGGCGACGACGAGATGGCGAAGAAGAAGGTGTCCGACCTGGTCACCTCCGGTGGCCTGCGGCCGCTCGACGCCGGCCCGCTCCGGCGCGCCCGCGAGTTGGAGGCACTCCAGTTCCTGCACATGGCCATGCAGCAGACGCTCGGCACCAACTGGGGCAGCGCGATCAAGATCCTGCCCTGAACGCGGCCTCCTGCGGCGACGGCCTGATCGGGCCGCCGCTGCTGCGCATTGCCGACCAAGGCCCACCTCAGGGCCTTCTGGCGGAACGCGGCTCTTCCTCTCGCCCCCCACCTCGTGCCCCGGCCAGCGATATTGGTCAAATCATCGATTTCCGTCACGGAAATGACACGCTTTCTGGGGTCGAGGCGGCTCGCGCCCGCTCCGGGCCTACGCTGTGGCGGTGACCAGTGTCGATGTCGCAGCCGGAGCCACCGCCGAGAGCGGTCCCGAGCCGCGCACCCAGTCCCTGATGCTGACCTTCTTCGGCGCTCACGTGCTGGGGCGGCCCATCGCCGTGTCGTCGGGCAGCGTGATCGCCGCTCTCGGGCGGGTGGGCAACACTGAGGACGCGGTGCGGACCACGCTGAACCGGATGGTCAAACGAGGTCTGCTGGAGCGTCACCGCCAGGGCCGGAAGACCTACTTCGGGCTGACGTCACACGCCGTGCAGGTGCTGACGGACGGCAGGGACCGCATCTGGCGCACCGGCGCGGTCAACCGGGACTGGGACGGCCGGTGGACCATGGTGGGCTTCTCGCTGCCCGAGGCGTGGAGCCGTGAACGGCACGATCTGCGTTCCCGCCTGATCTGGGCGGGCTTCGGTCCGCTGCAGAACGGCCTGTGGGTGGCCCCGGCGCGCGTCGACGTCCGCGAGATGGTGGCGGGTCTCGGCCTGGAGGCGCATCTGAGGGTGTTCCGGGCCGAGGTGGAGTCGCCGACCGACGTCCGTGAGGTGCTGGAGCAGGCGTTCGACGTGCCGGCCATCGGCGCACGGTACCGGGCGTTCCTGGAGCGCTGGGACCGCACCGACCCGCTGCCCGCCGCGGCCTCCGGCGACGAACTCGCAGGCCAGCTCCTGGTGCACACCGACTGGCTGGACCTGGTGCGACGGGACCCGCATCTGCCCGCGGAGCACCTGCCGGCGGACTGGCCCGCCGCCCAGGCGGAGACCGTCTTCCGCGGTCTGGCCAGCCGCTGGGAGCGCCCGGCGGCGCGCGAGGCCGCACGCCTGCTGGACACCCTGACGCTGGACTGACCCCCGCTCCCGGGCTCCGCGCATCCGCACGCGGACCCGCCTGGCTCATTATTGGTCAGTCTATTGACGGCGATGAAAAAAGAGCCCTACATTCGCAGCGCTCTTCCAGCTAGCTCCTCCACTCGGTCCCCACTCGACCCGCGGAGCCGCCGCCATGCCCCGACCCCGTCTCTCGACCCTCGCAGCCGCCTGCGCGACCGCCCTCACGACCGCCCTGCTCGGGCCCGCGACCGGCGCCCACGCCACCACCGCCGAGCACTACTCCGGCGCTCTGTCCGACGGCGCCACCTGGATCGCGGACAAACCCGAGCAGTGGAACGGCACCCTGCTGCTGTTCAGCCACGGCTTCGGACCGACCACCGCCGCCGACGCCCCGTCGACCGCGGCGCACCAGGCCCTGCTGGACGCGGGCTACGCCCTCGTCGGCTCCTCCTACGACCCCAACGGCTCGATGTGGGCGCTCGACTCGGCCGAGCGGGACCAGTTCGCCGCACTCACCGCCTTCCGCCGGCAGGTCGGCACCCCGACCCGGGTCATCTCGGTGGGCCAGTCCATGGGCGGCTTGATCAACGCCCAGATCGCCCGGGACGGCGCGGGACGCATCGACGGTGCGCTCGGCCTGTGCGGCCTGGTCGCGGGCGGCGTCGACCTGGACAACTATCAACTGGACGCGGAGTACGCCCTGGCCACGTTCTTCGACCCGGCCGACGCCGACGCCCTGGTGAACCCGGACAGCCAGGCCGACGCCGCCGCGCTCGCCGACCGTCTCACGAAGGCCGTCGAGGCGGCGCAGCAGACCCCGGCGGGACGTGCCCGGATCGCCCTGGCCGCCGCCTACCTCAACCTGGCCGACTGGGCTCCCGGCCAGCAGCCGCCCGCGCGCGACGACTTCGCGGGCCAGGAGCAGCAGCAGTACGCCTGGCTCGCCCAGGGCCTGCTCGGCTTCATCGTCCCGGCGCGCTGGTCGGTGGAGCAGTCCGCCGGAGGCAACACGTCCTGGAACAAGGGCGTCGACTACGCCGGGCTCCTGCACAAGTCCGCCCACGCCAAACAGGTCGCAGCGCTCTACCGCGACGCCGGGCTCAACCTGCGCACCGACCTGAACCAGCTCACCCGCGGTGCGGACATCACAGCCGACCCGGCCGCCGTGGCTCATCTGAAGCGCACCTCCACCGCCGGACAGGGCTTGGCCGTGCCGCTGCTGGACATCCACACCACCGCCGACCAACTGGTGCCCGTCGAGCAGGAGTCGGTCTTCGCCCAGCGGGTGCGCAGTGCCGGTGACTCCGCGCTGCTGCGCCAGGCCTACGTCGCCCGCCAAGGCCACTGCAACTTCACCACCGCCGAAGTGGTCGCCGCCCTGCACGCCGTGGAGCACCGGCTGGACACCGGGCACTGGGACAACGCCGCGACCGCAGGCGAACTCCAGCACAGCGCCGACGAGTTGGGGCTCGACGGCGCCGCCTTTACCGACTACCGGCCCAGTCGCCTGACGGGCACGCGCTGATCGCGAAGCACCCCCTCCGTACCCCGAGCTTCCCGCCCCTCAGGAGCCCTCCGTGTCAATGACGACCGAACCCTCCGCCAAAACCGCCACCGCCACCGGCCCCGGCCTGACCACCGGCACCCTGGTCGCCGGTCTCCTCGCCGTCTGCCTCGCCCAGATCGGCCTGGCCATACCGGCCACCCTCAACGGCCTGTTCCAGTCCGACCTGCACCCGGTCGGCTCGCAGCTCACATGGATCTCCGACGCCTTCCTGCTCCCGGTCGCCGTACTGGAGCTGACCTTCGGCCTGCTCGGCGACCTCTTCGGCCGCAAGCGGCTGCTGGTCGGCGGCGCATCACTGCTGACCGTGGGCGAGTTGGTCAGCGCCACCGCCTCCGGCGTCCACCAGCTCTGGGCCGGACAGGCCCTGGCCGGCCTGGGCGCGGCTGCCCTGTTCCCGACCTCGCTGGCCATCCTGGCCGCCGGCACCACCTCGCCCGCACAGCGGGCCCGGGTCATCGCGATGTGGGCGGCCCTGCTGTCCACCGGCGGCTTCCTCGCCCCGTTGCTCGGCGGCGTCACCGCCACCTACGGCTCGTGGCGCTGGTCCTTCATCGTCGTCGCCGCCGTCGCCGTGGCGAGCGCCGCCATGAGTGCCCTGTTCGCCGTCAACTCCAGTGCCCCCGAGGGCCGTTCACTCGACATCGCAGGCCAACTGACCATCGGCCTGGGCCTCTTTTCCCTGCTCTACGCCATCATCCAGGGCCCGACGGACGGCTGGGCCTCGCCCTCGATCGTCATCGCCTTCGTGCTGGCCGCGCTCTTCCTCGCCGCGTTCGTCCTGGCCGAGAAGCGCGCCAAGTCTCCGCTGCTGCGCCTGGACCTGTTCCGCAACCGCGCCTTCGCGGTCGCCTCGATCGTGGCCGTGGTCGGCATGTTCGCCTTCCTGGGCACCGCCTACTCCGTCAGCATCCGCCTGGGCCCGGTGCAGGACCAGGCGCCGATGCGGACGGGCCTGGCATTCGTCCTGCTCAACGGCATCACGCTCGCGATGCTGCCGCTGACGGAGCGGCTGCTGCGGACGGTGGCACCGGGACTGTTGCTGGGCGGCGGACTGCTGCTGATCGCGGCGGGCGACTACGTGGCGGCCACCCTGCCGATCACCGACACCGCTTTCACCTCGCTGATCCTGCCGCTCGGCCTGGTCGGCCTGGGCTTCGCCATCACCGTCTCCTCGATCACGGCAACGGCCGTCAACACCGTGCCGGTGAACCTGGCCGGCATGGCGAGCGCCACCACCAACCTGCTGCGCGACTTCGGCTTCACCCTCGGCCCGGCCGTCATCGGCGCGGTGGCCCTGAGCCGCGCGGCGAGCAGCTTCTCCGACTCCCTGCACGACTCCGCCCTCCCGCAAGCACTGAAGGGCGCGGGCACGGCCGTACTGGAAGAGGGCGGCCCCCTCGCGGTGAACGGCGCCTCGGAGGCGTCACCGAAGCTGGCCGACCTGCACCCACTCGCCATGGACGCCCTCGGCCACGGCTACTCGATCGGCTTCGTGGTCTGCGGATCGGCCGCACTGTTCTCCGCCCTGCTGGCCCTCGTCACACTCCGCGGCCGAGCTGCTTCACGTGACGAATCGCCAGAGCAGTAGTACGGCAAGGGGCGAACACCTGACGTCCCTGATCGTGCCGACGCAGGGCCGGGTGGAGAGGCGCGGCTCCTCACGCCTGGCCCTGCTCGGCGACAAGGTCTTGTGGCTCCCGCGGCGGCTGGTGCAGGAACTGGAGTGCCTCCAACTCGTCGATTTTCCCTGGCCGGGGCATGTGGCCGGGATCGGGCCGGAGTTGAGGGCACCTGACACACGCTTCTCTGACCTTGCGGGATCGTGATTCTGGCGGCCCGAATCAGCGCCAGGAACTACTGTCGCGAGCATGGTCGAACACGATGCCCTCAGTGTCACCCGCGAGGCCTACGACGCTGCTGCCCCCACCTATGCGCAGCTGTTCCGCGACGAGCTGCGGGACAGGCCTTTGGACCGCGCGATCTTGGGTGCCTTCGCCGAGGTCGTACGTGCGAGTGGGGACGGTCAGGTCGCGGACCTGGGGTGTGGTCCTGGCCATGTCACCGCTTATCTGGGTGAGTTGGGGCTGGCGGCGTCTGGCGTTGATGCTTCGTCTGCGATGATCGAGTTGGCTCGACAGGGTTATCCGGGCCTGCGGTTCGACGTGGGCTCGATGGCCGCGTTGAACATCGCTGACGGCGTGCTGGGCGGCGTACTCTCACGTTGGTCCATCATCCACACCCCGCCGCAAGAACTCCCTGCCATCTTGGCGGAGTTCCACCGCGTGCTGGCACCTGGCGGCCACCTTCTGGTCGGCTTTTCGGCAAGCGATGATCCGTCTCACCCGACGCAGGTCTTCGATCACGCTGTCGCCCTGGCCTATCGATGGTGGCCTGATCACCTCGCCGCGATGCTGCGCGAGTCCGGGTTGGCCGAGGTAGCCCGTATGGTTCGCGAGCCTCAGCCCACCGACCGACGGCAGTTCCAGGAGATTCAACTGCTCGCCCGCAAAGCCTAAGGACTGTCCTGCAGTGATCGAAGTGATGCGTGGGGACCAGTCGTCACGCCTCCTGGTAGAGGTTGACGATGTTGCCGTCCGGGTCACGCAGCCACACCGATCGGCGTCCCCACGGCTGGGTTGTCGGCGGCTTGAGGATCTCGACACCCCGGGCCAGCAGACGTTCGTGGCGTGCGTCCACGTCAGTGACCTGGAACTCCAGAGTGAACCCTCCGCTCGCGGCGGCGGCCATCGACCCGGGCACCATCGACTCCATGCTCTGGGTGGAGAAGAACGACAGGACGGCACCGGAGACCGTCACTCGGGCGAAGGGGTCGCTGCCTTCGACATCCGTGTCCAGGACCGCGGAGTAGAAGGCGGCGAGGGCCGGAACATCGTCGGTGATCAGGGAGGTGCCGGTGAAGTGTGGCTGCATCCGGGCATCGTAGGCCGATGGTCAACACGCGGGCTCGTGGGCTGACTTGGCGCGGCGTCTGCTGGTCGCGGCTGAGATGATCTTGATGTGGGTGGTGTGAGCACGGCGTCAAAGCCGTCCTGGACAGCCCCTTTCACCGGGCTGAGCCCCCGACTGTTCCGCAAGCTGGTGACCGCGCTGCGCCGCGAGGGCGATGATGCGGTGCGGTGCGGCACGGCCGGCCGTGGAGCCTGCCGCTGGAGGACCGGATCCTGCTCGGTGACGAAGATCCTCCGGAAGTCGTGGGGCGAGAAGGTGATGGCCTCGCTGTCGGCGTTGGTCAGGCCGGTGGCAGCCAGGGTGTTGATGGGCAGTTTTCGGATGGCGGTCGGCGTGAATGCGCGGTGCTCGGAGCCGATGTCGCGCTGGAACAGCAGCGGCGTTGCGGGTTCCAGACCTTTTCGCGGACGTCGTAGGAGGCCACCAGCGGTATCGCTCCGTCGGGGGCGCGCAGGCGGTTGATGATGGCGCTGAGGATGTCGGCGAGTGCCCGGCTGACCAGGAGAAGTCGATCGGTGTCGGTCTTGGACGGGGCGAACTGCAGCAGCGGCACGACGTCGGTGGTGGACGGGAGCCGGTACTGGGTCACGCTGTGATGCCTCAGTTCCAGGAGCTATTTGTTGCGGATGCCGGTCAGGCGGAGGACCTTGAGCGTGGCGAAGAACCAAAACGCCTCCTCTTCTTCATAGGTCAGGTTCCGTCGCCGCTCGCTGGACATCCCTTCAGCCCAGGTGAGGTGGCCTGCGGCCTTGGGGGCGACGCCTCTGCGCAGCGGAGCTTCGGCGCCGGGATTACAGCCCGGGGTTGGTGCTCTTCGCCGCTTGGAGACCTCGTCCTGTGCGGTGTCAGATACACCTCCGTCCGAGCACCCATTGCACGTTGGTCAACGTCAACTCCGGGTCGCACGCCATACGTGCGGCCGCGCTGTGCCCTGTGTCCGCAGAGGTCGTGCGCGGGTGACCGTGTGGCGATTGAGCAGGTGTGTGGCTGCGGACCGCTTTCGCGACGCAGGCAGTCGGAGGTGCCGCATTCCGATACCGTCGATGTGAAGTGGATCACTCTCCCGGTCCTCTGGGTCAGGCTTGCGCGATCATGACCGGAATGGACGCTAGTTTCCTTGGCATCGCTGAGCTGGTCGAAGCCCCGTCCGTGGCGGTCGTAGTCGACGTCATGCGTGCTTTCACGGTGGCTGCCTGGGCCTTTGCCCAGGGGGCGGAAAAGATCGTTCTTGCTGAGTCGCTGGACGAAGCCCTGGCGCTCAAAACCCGGCACCCGGATTGGGTGGCGCTCAAAGACGGTCCGCCCGCGCCCGGGTTCGACATGGTCAACTCGCCGGGCCTGCTGCGGTCTGTTGATCTTGGCGGACGGACCGTTGTGCAGAAGACCACGGCAGGGACGGTAGGCGCCCTCGCGGTCAAGGAGGCGCCGCTGGTGCTGTGCGCCAGCTTCGTGGTGGCAGAGGCAACGGCTCAGCTCTTGCGGACGCGCGAGAGTGACAGTGTCACGTTCGTGGTCACTGGCGACGATGGGCAGGCCGATGAAGATCTGGCGTGTGCTCAATACATTGCTCGGCGGGCCACCGAGGCTGGAACGGATGCTACTGAGTTCCTCCGTCGCGCTGCCGAGTCGCGCGCCGCCGCCGAACTGGCGGAGGGGGTGCGCCAAGGAGTCCATCCTGATGACGTTGCGCTCTGTCTTGAGGTCGACCGGTTCCCCTTTGCCATGATGGCGACCTTGGAGGGCTCGCTCATGGTCCTGCGTCCACACACGTTGCCTTCGCTGGCTGACGGGGACCCGGCCTGATCGCTGGTGGGGTCTACTTCCAGCATGCGAGAGCGAGCATCCTGTCGGGCTTGCGGTATCAACTGCATGTCACGATGGCGGTGGTTCGGGGCGGCGGTAGGCAGCAGACCCGAGTTGTCGCAGCGGCGGCTTCGCGGAGCCGGATGATCTCCTCGTGCCGTGCGGCGAGCCGGGCGATCTCCATGGACGCAACCGCAGGAGGCTGCGTGGCCGGACGACTGCACGGTCTGAACTGGTAGCGCTGTCGGGATACCGGGTCTTGGCGTCGCAGCGGCTGAGTCCGGTCAGCCGGCTTGCTCGTGGAAGCGGGTCAGCAGTCCGTCGAAGATCTACTCGTCAGCCTTCTTCGGTCGTAAGAGCCTGTAGGTGGGAGAGGGTGATCCGACGGCGTGGAGGATCGACCTCAATGACCTTCACGGGGAGCGGGTCTCCGACCTGGACCACGTCCTCGGGTCGGTCTGCCCGTCCTTCGGCCAACTCGGTGACGTGCACCAACCCTTCGAGACCGTCCGCTCCGTCTTCGACGCGGACGAAGGCGCCGAACGGTACGAGTTTGGTCACCACTCCGGTCGTTACCTTGCCGACCTGCTGTATGAACCGCAGCATCGGGTCCTCTTGCAATGCCTTCAGAGACAGCGGCACACGCTCGCGCACCAGGTCGACGTCGAGGATCTCGGTCGAGATCCTCTGCCCGACGGCGACGACGTCGGAGGGGTGATCGATGTGTCGCCAGGACAATTCAGGAAGGTTGATCATGGCGGTGAAGCCGCCGATGTCCACGAACGTGACCCCGAAACTGGCGATCTGCGTGACTGTGCCAGTGCAGATCTGCCCGCGCTGGAGCGTCTTCAGGAAGGCCCAGTTCCGGTCACTCGGCGTCGGCTCGGTCCTCCACCGGGCCCGCAGGACGCCGTCGCTGTCGGGCAGAACGGCAGTCAACAGCGGGTGACGTTCGGCGACGTACAAAGACAGGGCGGCAGCGGCACGGGCACCCTCCGTCTGTGCCGCCAGTTCCTGGTACTGGGAGTGGTCGGCGATCGTGCTGGTGACAGACCCGTTCTGGTCCTCCCAGACGAGCTCTACAGAGCCTTCGTCGGGAAGTGAGGCCAGGACTGCACCGACATCGGTGGACAGGTCCGGCCAGACGGTCAACCGGGCACGCGGGGTGAGCCGGGCGCGTACGGTGTCGAGGTTCTCCTGGGTGAGGCGGTGCCAGTGGGAGGCGTTGTCGATGTATGCCTCCTCCAGCAGGTCCGCTTGACGCGTGGCGATGCACCAGCGCAGTCGGGCCCAGAAGTCCTCGTCGGCGGGTCGCTGCACACCGGGTTCGTCGCAGTGCGCAGCGTAGGGCGAGGCCGGCAATCGCTCAGGGAAGAGGCCGAGTGCCCGGGTGCGGGCCAGGGCACTGTCGCAGGGCTTGTCGCTGCTGACGTAGACGTACTGATCCCACCCGACGTGCACGGCAAACACGTCCTCCACCTCCAGACGGCACCAGGCGCCGCTGTCACGGAGCATGGCCCGGACCAGCTCCAGACCGACGCGGAGGGACACCTGTGCTCCGTCGTGGAACCCCGTGAGGTCGGGTGGGAAGAGCCCGGCGAGGCCGTGGCCGTCGGCCGCTGGCTCCAGGCCGAAGTGAGCAAGGCCGGCGATCTGTGGCTCGCGGATGGCGAAGGTGTCGATACCGGTGTCCTCGGCGAAGGCGGCGATCGCCTGCAAGTATGCGGACTCGACGGGCCCGTGGTCGCTGGTCGAGTCCTCAGCGCCGGTGTAGCTGCCGTGCTCGTCGCGGTCGGCAGGGTCGTACTTGGTGATCCGGTAGACGAAATGCGGCACGTGGCTCCCTGTGGTTTGTCGACGATTTTCGCTCTGCGGTCGATCTCATGATCGGGAGCGTGGGGCGGGATGGTCCGGCGCATCACCGCACGATCTGCTTCGTCGCCTTCGCGGATGGCCATCAACGGGTCGTCGGAGGAGACGCCGAGAATCGGGAGGATCAGACGGCCATCCTGAGGGTCTCCGGGCACGGTACGCGGAGTCGGCAGGCTGCGGGTCAGCGAGTGGTGCTCCTCCTGGTCGAGTCGGCCAACGCCCGCTGGTTCTCACGTGAGTTGGATGCTGGATGGTGTCGAGCTGAGGTGATCAACTCATGTCTGATGCTTCAGATTCCACCCCAATGTTTCCCGCTGTGTCCCTGGTGAAGGGCGCTGAGCCTCCCAAGAAGCATCGTGCCGCGATATGGGCAGTCGCTGCTGCCGTTGCCGCGGGGGCTTCTCTGTGGATATGGGAGCCATGGGTGGATCGCGGCCCCTTCACCGCGCTGGTCACTGGTGCGTCACCGGTAACGGATTCTGAAACCAATGCGGAGAGCGGCGAGTGCACGCCCAACCTTGCCGGTGAAGCCGTGGTCATCTACGACGCCGAAGGGAAAAGGAAGTTGGCCTCCGGCGTCGAGTCCAGTATCGGTGAGGTGCTGCCCAGCTCGTACGGAGACTTCGAGGGATGGTGCTTCTCCGCGACGCGCATCGAGGGACTGCCCGGTGGCGAGGGCACGTACAAGGTCCAGGTCGGCGGGGGCAACCTGGTCACTGTGGAAGAGGACCATCTTCGGCAGTCTGTGGATCAGCAGCGGAAAGCGATGAGGAAGACGAAACTGCCGCCGGACGATGCTCCCGCCCTGGAGCTTCCTTCCGATCAGTGATCCGGTCGACCTCCTTCCGTGCGTTTTCGATCGGGTATCCGGCGTCCTGCAGCATGCGGATCCCGGTCGCCAGTGACAACACCCCGGCGGACAGACCGTTGAAGACGACCTCGTCGGAGATCGCTGTCCGGTCGGTCGGGGTGTGCTGGTCGACCATCGCGCGCGGCCGTCGCCTTCCCATGGGCGGCCCTCGAAGATCCGATACGGCAGAAGTCGTCCTGTTCGAGGATGTGCGGGGCAAGGTTCCACAGACGCTGCGGTTCGTGCCGTCCTTGGTGCAGTTCGTCGGCCAAGTCGCGCATGGTGACTGCTTCGGCGCCACGGCGGAAGGGGGCGCAGGCGGCGTAGCGGGCGCGCAGCCCTTCGTCGTGGGTGCTGGAGGCCCTCGCGTCGTGACCTGGCCTGTACGAATGTCAGCGCGGTGATGGCCCGTTATCAGGCGTCGGCCGGTCGGATCGACCAACTGCCGGGGGGCCAACGGTCACTGCGGGTTGATGGAGTTGGCGCTCGGGCGGCGAAGGTAGGTGTCGATGTGGGCGAAGGTGGCTTCCGGTTGTTCTATCTGCGGCAGGTGGCCTGCTTCAGGGATGACCTGGAGTCGACCGTTGCCGAAGGCGTTGGCGTATGCCGCGCCGTAGGCGGGGGTGACGATGCGGTCGCTTTCTCCCCAGAGCAGGAGAGTGGGGAGGTCGATACGCCGCAGTCGGCGGAGCAGTTTGGGGTCATGCATGGAGGGGTCGCCCGCGAGGACGCGCATGGTGGCCATGTTGCCCTGCTGGATGGCGAGTTGTTCGGCGGGTATGCCGGCGGGGTCACGGTAGAAGCGGGCCGAGTCGTGCCAGGCGTACTCGGCTACGCCGTGGGCGTCGAGGGCGAAGAAGTCGGTGATCGGTTCGGCCTCGACGTGCACGCCGACAGCGTCGATCAGGATGAGTCCCGTGATGATTCCCGCGGTGTCGCGTACGGCCATCTCGGCGGCGGTCCAGCCGCCGAGCGAGGAGCCGACGACGAGCACATCGCGTAGCCCGAGGTCTTGGAGGTAGTGCAGGTAGGCGAGCGCGAGATCGTCGATGCCGGTCAGCCATGCGGGGCGGGGGGTGCCGTCCCAGCCAGGGTGTGTGGGCGTGATGGTGTGCATGGTCTTCGCGAGATGGCCCGCGAGCCCGGCGACGGTGGCCGGCCCTCCGCCGCCGTGCAGGATCAGGGCGGGCCTGCCGGTGCCGGTCTCGGACAGGGTGAGGGACAGGTCTGGGTACTGCGCAACCGCGTGGTCTGTGAACATGCCCCCACCATAACTAAGGATGTTTATATAAGCTAGCTTAGTCATCATCTAGACTTGTTCCATGTCCGATGAACTGCAAGCCCTTGGAAGAGCCGTCAAGTACGCCCAGTACCAGCAGCACCGAGCTCTCGACAGTCGGCTCGCAACTGTCGGCACGACGCTGGCCCAGTGGGATGCCCTCCGTGCGATCAGCCGCTCACCCGGGGCATCGGCCCGCGCACTGGCTACGGCGACGTTCCAGAGCGAGCAGGCATTCGGAACGCTCGCCGGCCGCTGTGCGGCCCAGGGCCTCATCGAGCGCCGGCCGGGCAACGGCCGACGGATCGAGCACTATCTCACCCCCGCCGGTGAACGGGTCCTCAAAGCAGGGCATCAGATCGCCGACGAGGTCCTCGCCGCGTGCTACTCCGCGCTCTCCCCAGCTGACCGCGCGACCCTGCTCGACCTGCTGCAACGCATCGACGAACGCGGGGGCGCGTAGTCGCAGCCACGTCGACGTCGGCCGCCAGGGTCTGCTGTCCGCGTACTCTGGGATGTGGCCTGCATGGTACGAGTGAACGTGCCCGGCTTGGCGACGGGTTGAATGGCCGGCCGGGGGCTCGGGCTTCTTGTGGCCTCTGCCCGAGGAGTGGATGAGCGGGTTCATGGTCATGGCTGGTGGTCCCTTGGATGCTGTCCCGCTGCCCGCGCCTTTCCCACAGCTCTCGGCCAGTGAGATAGAGGTCCTGCGGCGTGCGGCTCGCACGATTGATGAGGCACGCGTAGGGGAGCCTGAGCCGGAATGGCTGTGGGCATCAACTCACGCCTCGTTCCCCGGCCCTGGGCCAGGTGCTGCGGTGATCTTGCTCGCGGACATCGTCGGGCATGCCGGACCCGGCGATCAACTTGAGTTCCTGCTCGATGTCTCCTGGACGGACCAGGGACAGCTGTCGGTCAGCGCGGCGGTGAACGTGGCCTGTTGGCGTGACGTCGACCATGCGACTCATGACGCCGATGCTCTGCATGTGGTCATCGGCGCTGAGCCATCGCTGAGTCAGGCGTTTCAGGCAGGCGCCGACCGGCTGGTGGGCTGGCTGGCAGACCCCCGCGATCCGGACTACTGGCGGCACCGGGCCGGGCTTCCCGCCCGTTGAGTACGCGGCCGCGTTTCTCGTTCAAGCGACGTTGGTGTCGCGTTCGATGGCCTTGAAGCGGTTCTTGAGCCGGTAGCTGGGGCCGTTGATCGTTACGACGATGAGCTTCGCGCGTTGCACTGTTGTCTGCTGCGGTCGGCGGCTCCGGAAAACGGTTCGACGGCTTTGCAGAGTCCTGACACAGTGGCGCGCCATGACGGACGTCGAGGTCTTGACCGCCGCGGACATACCGCTCATGCAGGGTCTGGCTCAGCGTGTCACCGCCACCCGCCCAGACCTGATCAGCGCCGGCGCTTCGTATGGGGAGCTGGCCTGGATCTGGGGCCAGGGGCGCGCCGCCTACGGCACAACCTGGCCGCGTCGGCTGTGGTCCTCCGGTGACGAATTGGTGGCGTGGGGGTGGGCCTTTCTTCCGCGCCAGGTGAGGCGCAATGACGGCTCGGTCACGGACGTCACCGGCGCCTCTCTGAGTTATCAGGTCCATCCCGACCACACCGAACTGGTCGATGAAGTGATCGAGTGGTACGACGGTGTGGCGGCCAGCCTCGAGCGCACGGTGTTGCCGACGGCCGCCGATGAGTTCGCCCTGAAGCGATGGGCGGCGCACGGCTATGAGACCGACGTGGAGGCGCTCGGTGACACCGGCGACTGGACCCAGCTCAACGAGCGGGTCCTCGCCGATGTGGAGCGGCCGGTGCTGCCGGCCGGATTCCGGTTCCGCACCGCCGACGAGGCCGGACCGGAGGACGCGGTCCGGGCCCATGTGGACGCCTGGACTCCCTCGGCCTACACGGCCCAGAGCTACAAGGATGTCCGGCAGACGGCGGCCTATCGCGGCGACCTTCACGTCCTGGTGGAGGCGCCGGACGGAACAATGGCATCCTCGACGATCATGTGGCTCGACGAGGCGAACAAGACCGTCGAGTTCGAGCCGGTCGGAACGCATCCGGACTATCGGCGACTCGGGCTGGCACGGGCGATGATGCTGCACGGGATGCATCTGGCGCGGGCGGCCGGGGCCACTCATGCGACGGTCGTCTGCCGGGGTGCGCCGGGGCATCCCGAGGCGCGCGGGCTGTACTACGGCCTCAGGTTCCGGGAGCTCTCGCGGGACGCGCCGCTCATCAAAACCACGACCGCGGGCTGAGGAGTGGTCGTTCGGGCAGTCGCTGGTCAAGCCACGTCGGCGCGGGCGACGACCTGACGTAGGTGCTTGTCAGCGGCGTGCTTGTGCCGCCAGATGATGTAGCGCCGAATCACCTCGCAGCCCGCCCCCAAACGGCCTAGCGCCGGCTGCCGCGCGATAGCCTGAGAATGTGGTCGGGCCCGCCACAAAGCTGTGAGCCCGCATGAACAGGTAGACGGGTAGACAGGAAGACAGCCGCAAGTTCGGACAGATTTGGGCAGTCGGACCTTCGTGCTCTCTCAGCCGGCGTGAAGGATCCGAAAGCGATCAGGTTCCGCCGGGTCTCGATCAACGACTTGGATTGGCGGCCAAGCCCATTGCCAAACGCTGATGCTTGGCGTGCGGGAGAACTGGATCTGCCCGCGGGTGCCTTCGACTGCAACGCGCGGCCATGATTCGGCAGTACGCGCCCGGTCCGCGCCGTGAGAACGCAGCACATCGGCGAGGACGGCGATTGTGTCGTAGCCCTCGAAGGCGACGAAGGAGGGCGCTTCGGCCAGCCGCTCGCGGAGGGCCGTCTCGACTCGTGCACCGAGTGGGGTGAGGTGCTCGGGCAGGTAGCGCAAGAACGGGATCCCGGCGCTGTCGTCGCCCAGCAACGTCGCCCATTCGGTGAACTCCGGTTGTCCGGCCGGAGCACCGATCAGGATCTCGGCGAGGCGCTGGTCGCGCCGGACAGACTTGACGATCGACACTGCCGGCTCTGGGTGGCCGACCAGAAGAAGGAGAGCTGTCGCGCGATGGTCGACGACTTCGTCGCACACGGCCGAGGGGGTGAGCGCGCGCATGTCGAGTTCGATGACGGTGCCGCCGCGTGGAGCGAGGTAGTCCCGCAGAATGCGGACCCCAGAAGCCCAGTAGACACTCGGCTGGGTTGCTACGGCGATTCGACTGTGGCCCGCAGCGAGGAGGAAGTCTGCGTAGATCTGCCAACCGTGGGACTGCGCCAGGGCGAGGCGCGCGACCCATTCCGTTGGCTGTTCGGTGAGCGCGTCGAGAACCGCTGACGAGCAGAGGAACGGCAGTCCGAGGGCGTCGGCCCTGGCGGCAGCGGCGCGAGCGACGACGCTGTGATATTCCCCTGCCAAGGCAGCCACGCCCAGGCGAGCCAATTCATCTACGGCCGCCGCGGCCCTCTGCGGATCAGCCGCGGTGTCTCGGACAACCAGCTCAAGTGGTCTTCCGACGATCCCGCCGGCGTCATTGACTTCGCGAACGGCCAGTTCGAGTCCAGCGAGCAGGTGTTGGCCTGCCTCGACCCAGCCAGGCCGAGTCAGCGGAACTAGAGCGCCGATCTGGACGGATGATCCGTCGGTCCGTTCCGCCCCAGGTGGCGATGGTGGCGTATTCATGCGCTGGCGTCTCCCGCGTGACTATTCGGTTGCCGTTTGCCCGGATCGCAGAGTGGCAAGGCCCGGTAGTGCGGGTTCATCTCATCTCGCTGTGGCGGGCGCACCTGGGTGATCATGCCGGACATTGCATCCACCGCCATCACCAACAGGCAACCGATTATTTGTTCGCCGAGTTGCCAGGCTTCAAGAACCTCTCTATCGAGGGCAGGGGGGCTTCGCCCGGGGCCGTCGACCCACTGCGCCTGACGGGGGAGATCTGCTCATGCTGGGCCCTCGGCAAGCTGCGAATGATGGCGGTACCGATCGACACTTCGATGGACGTCGATCCCGCCGAACTGCTTGGCGGCATCCTTGAGGGCCTGCGTGAGCGCGTCACGGTCCAGCACGTCCCCGGGGATGCGGCGGCGGTGATGCCTACCGTGGTGAGCTTGCCGACGGCGACGAGATCGTTGACATCGGCGCGGTTCCGGGAGACCGGGGACGACATCGAAGCCTAAGGGGCCGAAGGTGCGAGCGATTGGGCAAGGCACCCCTAGCGGACCGCCCGCACCGAGGCAGTGAGGGCGCCAAGCAGGGCACCCAGAGTCAGCGCCCCCGCCGCGCACGCGAGGCTGGTGCGCGGGCTGGTTGCGTCGGCCAGCCACGCGCCCGTCAGGGAGGCGAGCAGGAATACGGCGCTGGTGAGCGCGCCGATGATGCCGGTGGCTCGCCCCTGCACCGACTCGGGGACCGTGGTCTGCCGCAGGGTGGTGAAGCCGATACCGAGGGGCGCGGTGGCGAGCGCGACGATCACTACACCGGCCAGCGCGGTGCCGAGGCCGCTGGACGTGGCGAGCAGCAGCCCGCCGACCATGGCCACACCGGCCGACCAGGACACCGCTGAGGCCGGGGCGAGTCTCTTGGCGAGGCCGACCAGCAGGCCCGCGATGAGGATTTGGGCTATGCCGTTGGCGAAGCTGAAGAGGGCGACGTCGGACGAGGGGCGGTGCAGCGCGGTGGGGAGAAAGGCGACGAGCACGGTGTTGTTGATGCCTGCCTGCAGCGCCACACACAGGTAGCAGCCGAGGGCGAGGGCGAGGGTGGGCTCGTGGTGGTTGAACGGGGCGCCTAGTCCGGCCCGGATGCCGTCCGGGGAGGCGTTGGCTGTGCGTAGTGCCGACTTCTGTCCCATGCGTGGAAGGGGGAGCTGCCCTTGCAGCAGTGCCGACGAGAGGAAGCTGGCGGCGTCCACGGTGAGCGCGACGGCCGGACCGTGCCGCTCGAACAGTGCGGCGCCGATGAACGGTCCGACGACGTAGGAGACTTGGGTGGTCGTGGTCATGATGCTGTTGGCGCGTACGAGCAGTTCACGGGGCACGAGTTGGGGCAGCAGCCCGCCGCACGCGGTGGAACTCGCGCCGGCGGCCGTCGCTGAGCAGGCCAGGGCCACCAGGACCAGCGGCAGCGCGTCGGTGAGCATGCCCCAGAGAATGGCGGCGCTGCCCGCCGCGCGGACGGCGCAGCTGCTGACGATGATCTTCTTGCGGTCGTAGCGGTCGGCGAGCACCCCCATGGCGGGAGCGGCCAGCAGGGCCGGGAGGTGTTCGCTCAGGACGCCGAGGGACACGGCCCGCGCGGAACCGCCGGAGGCGGAGTAGAGCCAGAGGATGACGGTGATGCCGCGTAGGGCGTCGCCCACGAGCGACACCGCGTCGGCGGACCAGAAGAGGCGGAACGCCGAGGGCAGTTCGGTGCGGGGTGCATGAGGAGCTGGGGTGGTGGTCATGTGCCCGACGTATCGGGAGAGTCGCTGGGGATGGCGGATGCACTCGGAGCGTCGAATGCATCCGCGGTGAGCGGCGGGAGAAGCGGGAGAAGCGGGAGCGCCTTGGCGTCCTGGGAATTCGTGGATTGCTTGATCTCGGCGGGGGTGGCCGGGGGCGTGGCAGTGGCCTCCGCCCAGTAGTCGTTCTTCAACTGCCGCATCAGCACGTGCCACAGGTGCGGCATCACCGATTCGGGGGTGGGGCCGAGACCTGTGTCGAACTCGCCTGTCGTCACGGACGTGATGGGCCGCATCGGCAGCATGTGGTGCCCGTCGGCCGCGAGTTGGGCGACGTTGCGCCGTACGGCGGGGCTGTCCCACATCGCCGGGTTCATCGCGGGGGCGAACACGACCGGTCGCGGGCTGGCCAGGATCGCGGTGGACAGCAGGTCGTCGGCGATGCCGTGCGCCGCCTTGCCGAGGATGTCCGCTGTCGCGGGCAGCACGACGAAGAGCTGTGCCCAGCGGGTGAGGCGCATGTGCGGGCTGGGCAGCGCGTCGGTGCCCATGAGGTCGGTGAACACCGGTTCGTCGATGTACGTGCGTACGAGGTGCGGCGGCAGCATGCGGGCCGCCGTACCGGTCATGACGACCCGGATGCTCCGGGCGAACGTCCGGCGGAACTGGGTGAGGTACTGGGGCAGGTTGACGACGTGGATGGATCCGGTGACGCCGAGCAGGAGCCGCTCGCACGGAAGAGAGGTGAGCACGGTCGCTCCAGACTGGAGAAGGCGGGGGAGAGGAGGCGGGGTGTGGGGTGGCGACGGCTCGCGGAAGCGAGGCGAGGAGCGTCGCCACCCCTTTGGGTCAGCTGGGTCAGCAGCCCTGACAGTTGTCCAGGGACACCCCCCGTACTTCGGCTTCTTCTTCGGTGATGGGCTTGGCGATCCAGGTCACAGCGATACACCTCCCTCAGGGCGTCGAGATCGGGTGGTCGCCCACCTGCTGGCCCGTGGGCATCGGGGACGGGCCAGCGGGCGGGGGCTTCAGAGGAGCCCACGCGGTGATCAGCCCTTGGGGCATACCGCCGCAGGTCCCGAGTCCGGGAGCTCGAAGAGGCTCTCAGCGCGGATGAGGGTCAAGGAATCCTTGACGAAGTGCTTGTTGGTGGGACAGGCGCACTCCGGCTCGTCCATCCACTCCTTCGGGCAGACCGCGCCATGGCAGGTGGGGCTGAAGTAGCAGCTTCCGCACTTCTTGCCCTCGTCCATGCCGTTGGTCTCGCACCACAGCGCCATCTTCTGCCAGTCCAGGTCCATGCTTCCGTCGGGATGGAGCTGGCCGACGATGTTCCGGTCGTGGTAGTCGAGTTCGACGGTGCACTTGTAGGCCTTGCCGTCGGAGCCGATCACGAAGGACCTGGGGTTGGCGGCGTAGCAGACGTAGCCGTTCGGCTGCATGCCGGGCAGGGCGTGCGCGTCGCGGAACCCGGCCGCCGTGGTCATCCTTCGGGCCTGCTGGACGGCGTCGATCAGGGCCCGGTCCTCGCAGACGTCGAGGTTCTCGTCGTTCGCGCCGCCCCAGCGGCCGATCGCTTCCATCTCGACGTCGAAGCGGCTGTCGCCGCCGAACTCGCCTTTGAGCATGCCCAGGAAGTGGGCCATCTTCGGCAGGCCGGCCGGGTCGAAGTTGTGCCGAATGATGACTTTGACGTCGTGGTCGGAGGCGCCGAGGTGGCGCAGGTTCTCCCAGATCCGGGTGAAGGTGGGTTCGCCGTTCGCGCCGATGCGGCGTTTGTCGTGTTCGTGCTGTGGCCCGTCGAGAGTGATCTGGAAGTAGCGCAGGCCCGCGGGGATCACCTTGTCCGCGTACTCCGGAGTGAGCAGATAGCCGTTGGTGGTGGCGAGCGCGCTGAAGGGGACGCCGCGGCTCTCGCAGTGCCGCCGGAAGTAGTCGGTCAGTCCCAGCACGGTCTCGCCGGCCAGCAGGGGCTCCCCGCCGAACCAGGACAGCTGGAAACGGTCCAGGCTCTCCTGCCCGGTGACGAACCGCTTCAGGCCCTCCTGCAGTTCGGGGTTCATCTCGCCGCGCAGGAACGACTCGTAGCAGTAGATGCAGCGGAAGTTGCACTGCTCGGTGGGCATCACGATCAGATGCAGGCCGCCCGCCGTGTACCGGCTGATGTACTGCTCGTGCACAAGGGCTGCCTCGTCGGTGCCTTTCGGCACGAGGAACCCGCCGTAGGCGAGGTCCTGGAGCACCCCGGTGAGCGGCCCCTTCGTCACGGAGGTGGCGACCAGCGCCTGCCGAGCCTGCCGCACATCCTCCGCCGGCACCACGCCCACGGCCCCGGTGCGGGCGCAGTGCACCACCAGGGCGCCGTCCTTCTGGTGCGACAGGCTCACATACCGGGAGGGCACATACAGTTCGTCGTCGTGTTCGTTCTTCGCAGGCGCGGGTGCGTGCACGTCTTCCTCCAGATCAGGGCGTATCCGAGTGGGTCGGCCGGCCCGATGAGACGACGCTAGGCGGTGCGCCGACGCCGGTGTTATCCCTAGATCTCGGGGTTGCGGGCGGGCAGAGAACGTGCCTTACCCCCTGGCTCAGGTCTCTCATTCGGCTCGGTGTGGGGACCAGAGGAAGGTGCCCGCGAGGAGGAGTCCGGCGCGGTGGATGGTGGCGGTCTTGTCGTCACGAGTGGCCAGGCCGCGCGACTGCTTGAGCGCGTTGATGCGGCGTCCGACGGTGTCGCGGTGCTGGTGGGCGTCGTGGTCGAAGGCCGGTGCCCTGCCGCTCCGTTGGCCCACACACTTAGCTCCAATGCCGTTGCGTTAGCTTGCGGGCGTACGCTGAAGTTCAGTGGTCCCGGGGGTGGTTCGGGTGGCTGCAAGCGTCTCTGAGTTATCGGGTTTAGGCCTGCTGACCTGGGTCTATCCGCCAGGTCTGGTGGATCGGGTGGTGGCTGCCTGTGGTCGTGTGGAGCAACGCAAGCGCCTGCTCCCGGCCCGGCTGGTGGTGTATTTCGTGCTGGGGCTGGCCCTGTTCTCGCCCGCTCCGTATCTGGACGTGATGCGGCATCTGGTCGAGGGACTGCGCGGTCTGCGCCTGCTGGGCACCTGGCATGTCCCGGCGAAGTCGTCGCTGTTTCGGGCCCGGCAGCGGCTGGGCCCGGAACCGCTGCGGGTGCTGTTCACCACGACCGCGAAACCGATGGGCACCGAAGCCACCCCGGGCGCCTTCTGGCGCGGACTGCGGCTGCTGGCGGTGGACGGGACCTGCTGGGACGTCGCCGACAGCCCGGCCAATGAGGCTGCCTTCGCACGCCCCGGAAACACCCGCGGCCACGACAAAAGCGCCTTTCCCCAGGTGCGGATGGCCTGCCTGGTGGAGGTCGGCACGCACCTCGTACTGGACGCCGAACTCGCCGGCTGCCGCACCGGGGAAGTGACCTTGGTGAGCCGTCTGCCCCGTTCCTGCGGCCCCGGGCAACTGGTCCTGGCCGACCGCGAGTTCCTCGGTGTGCCGTTGTGGCGGTCCTTCACCGCCACCGGCGCTCAGCTGCTGTGGCGGGTGCCCGCCAACCGGGTCCTGCCCGTCGAGCGGCAGTTGCGGGACGGGTCCTGGCTTTCGCGCATCCACGCCCACACCGATCCGGCCCACACCGACCCGGTCACCGTGCGGGTAATGGCCTACCGGCTGAACGGCACCGGCCATGCTGCCGAGGGCTACCGGCTGGTGACCAGTCTGCTCGACGCCCGCCGCTATCCCGCCCGCCAGCTGGCCGCGCTCTACCAGGAGCGCTGGGAAGTAGAGAGCGTCTTCGCCGAGATCAAGACCCATCAACGCGGAGCCCACGTCGTCCTCAGCAGCAAAACCCCCGACGGCGCCCTGCAGCAGATCTGGGCACACCTGCTGGTCCACCACGCCCTGCGCGAACTGATGGTGAGAACGGCCGCGACCCGGGGCCTGGACCCCGACCGGATTTCCTTCACCGAAACTCTGCGCTCCGCCCGACGCAGTGTGACCGTCACGCCGGGCAGTTTTTCCCCCTGACCTCCTGGTCAGAACGCTCGTCCTGCTCCAGCACGACCTACTCGAACGACTCCTGCCGGCCAGACGCCTGCGCAGCCAGCCCCGCGTCATCAAACGCAAGATGTCCACCTACCGGCTCAAACGGGCCGAACACCACACCTGGCCCCAACCCACCCGAACCGGCACCCGAGCAATCACCATTCAACGACCCCAACCCGCAAACCCGTAACGCAACGGCATGACTCTGTTGGTGATCTCGGGCGTCAGGTGATCGCGAATCCGGCTGTGTTGCAGAGAGTTCGGAAGCGGGGTGCCCGGCGGGCCGACGGGGCGGTGTCGTTCCAGTCTGCGAGGCGGCTGAGGTTGCAGGCCATGGCCGTCAGGACGTGCTGCACGTGGGTGCGGGCCAGGCCTCGATAGCGGGCTCTGCGCAGGCCGTGAGTTCGGACGTTTTGCGAGAGGGTGGCCTCGATGCCGGCGCGGATCGCGTACCGACGTTGCCACTGCTCGGTCTGCTGGTCGAGCCGATTGCGCATCTGGATCTCGTGCAGTGCCCGCGGCAGCACCGCGACGGAGCGGGCTCGAGTGGCGGAGGAGGTGCACCGGGCACGGTCTGGGCAGGGCCGGCAGTCGGTCTCGGCGAAGCGGGCCTGAAGATAGGTGTGGCCGGAGATATTCAGCTTGGTCCAGGACGCACTGGTCGCACCGCGCGGGCAGATGGCCTGCTCGTTGACCCAGTCGATGGTGAAGGCCGCCTTGTCGAAGCCCGAGCCGGCTTTGGCCTGGCGGCTGTTGTCGGCGAGGATCGGGCCGAGCAGCGTGATGCCGTGGACGCGCTGGGCCCGCTCGACGTGGGCGGGAGTGAGGTAGGCGGTGTCCACGATGTGCTCGGCAGGAGCCAGGCGACGGGTCGCGAGGTCGTCGTGGATCTTCTCGGTCAACTGCCCATCCTGGACGGGAGCAATGGTGGTGGCCACGTGCACCACCAGGTGCGGCAGGTCCTGATCACACGACTCGGTGAAATGAACCCGGTATCCGCTCCACTCGACATCACGTTTGACGCAGTAGTGCGCGTCCGTGTCATACGGGGAGTCGAACCGCAGGGAGGCCGGCGGCAGGGCAGTGCCCTCCCGCCAGCGCAGCTGCCCCTCGCGATCCCAGTAGTACTGGTGGATCCAGACCTGCCGCAGGATCTCCACCTGCCGCAGCATCTGCAGACGGGGTGGGGCGTCGGCCGCCCAGGCCGCGGTGAGAAGTCTCTGCCCGTCCCGGCCGAACTCCTCGGCGCGTTCGCGCACCGCCACCTTGCCGCCCGGGACTTTCCCGATCTCGACTTTCCGGCCGTACCGCTTGGCCCACTCGGGCTCGATCAGCGGCACCAGCCAGTCCGGATCGGCCTCGGCGATCTCCTCCAGAGCAGCCCGAACGCTCTCGCCCGCCAACTCCAGCCGACTCAAACGCCGCACCGCCGCCAGGACATGGGTGGCGTCGGTACGCTGTCGGCCCCGCCCCTTGAGCAGCCCGGCCGCCACCAAGCGGTCCAGCATCAACTGCAGCAGTTGATCGGCCCGGTCGCCCTCGGCCAACCGGGCCCGGAACTCGCTGAGCATCGAATAGTCGAACCCCGGATCGTCCAGTTCGAGGCCGAGCCCGTACTTCCAGTCGATCCTCGTGCGCACCGCATCCGCCGCCGCCCGGTCCGAAAGGTTCTCCGCGAACTGCAGCACCGACACCAGCGCCAACTGCCCTGGCGAGAAACCCGGTCGGCCATCGGCCGGATACAGATGAGCGAAGTCCTCGTCGGCGAACACCACATCCAGCCGGTCCCGCATCAGCATCACCGGCGTCCCCCTCGGACACGCCGCCCACGCCGTCCGGACCGTCACCGGGGGAATCCGCTGGAAACTTGCCGGACGCATCGACACCGTCCACCGCCCCTAAACCGAGGCCGCCCCGCTACCGACCAGCCAACCACCACCAGCGACCGCCGTCACCACCCCGCCAAGATCACCAACAGAGTCACGGCATTGCACTTAGCTCGTGTCTCAAGGTCGGCTTCCCGACGGCATGGCCAGCGGCCGCGCCCGGCTGCCTGGACAGTGGCAGCCCGGAAATCACTTCGCCCGTGCTCGCCTCGTCCGGTACGGTCGCGGGATTGTTTTCGCTGCCGGGCGCCATGAGGTTCGCGTGTGGCCTCCCCAGCAGTTCCCACGCTGAGAGTAGGTTTCGTCGATGGCATGTCGTATCAGTGAGCTCGTGCTCGGTTGCCGCGACCCTGAGGCGCTGGCGCGGTTCTGGTGCGAGGTCCTGGACTTCGTAGTGCTCGGTCGCGAGGACGACGGCTCGATGGAGATCGGGCCGCGCGAAGGGTTCGGCGGTCCGCAGCCGACGATCTTCCTCAGTCGCAGGGATGAGCCGGAAAAGGGGAAGTCCCGGCTGCACATCGACGTCAACGCCACCGACCGTGATCAGGACGCCGAGCTCGAACGCCTTCTCAAGCTCGGTGCTCGCCCGGCCGACATCGGCCAGACAGGGGAGGAGCAGTGGCATGTCCTGGCCGACCCGGAAGGCAATGAGTTCTGTCTGCTCAAGGCCCGCCTCGCCCCACTCTGATGCCCATCGGTCACGCCTCGGCACCAGGGACCTGGGGTCTGCCGCGCAGTCCGGCGCGACGGGCGTGTCGTGATCGTGAAGCGAGTGAGGTCTCCGGTAGAGGGTCCATCGGCCAAGAAGAACCTGAACACCGGAGACCTCGTGGCCACCCCGGTGGTGACGAGGCGGCTTGACCTGACCGATGAGCAGTGGGCGCTGCTGGAACCGCTGTTGCCTGTGACCTGTCTTCGATCCGCTCCTTCGCCAGCTTCCTCTGACAGAACCTCGACGCCGTCACAGCTGGCCTCACCCTCGCCTACAGCTCAGGCGTCGTCGAAGGGCATGTCTGCAGAGTCAAGCTCCTGAAGAGGAGCATGTACGGGCGTGCGTCCTTCTCCCTCCTGCGAGCGCGGATTCTTACGCATTACGGGTAGGAAAGGACGTCACGTCACAGGCAACCTGCGACCAGCACGGCGCAGCGGCGGTCCCAGGACATCTTCAACCTCGGCGGCCACCGTATCCAGCAGCTCCTGGCCGAACAGACACACCGACGACTCCCAGGGGTGCCCGAAGCTGCCAAGCCGGAAGTCTCCCGAGAGGTAGACGTAGTAATCGCCGTCGGGGTAGGGACTCAACGGCCATGGTTCCTGTCCATGCCCGCCGACACGATGCGGAGCAAAGGAGTAGGAGATGTGCTGCCAGTCGAGCGCGAACAGCCTGGCTCCCGGCTCGACGCACGCGGTCAGCCCCTGCTCGACAACCGCGACAAAGTGGTCTAGACGTAGATGGCCCGGGTCTTCGTCCAGTGACGCCAGACTCCATGTGACGGAGTCAGCCGGCTCCTTGATGGCAGGCCACTTGGCCGGGTTCACGCTCGGACGGAATGCGAACTCCGCGTAGAAACGGTCCCAGACGCTTCGGTACTCGGCCTCCGCCAGCTCGGTTACGAACTCGCTCGTCATCCGCAGAGACTATCGAGCGAGCCCAGTGTGATCCCTTCGACGTGTATTCATCACGAGATCGCTGACAGAACCTTGAAATCCCCAGCACCGTTCTTCGTCCCCACTTGGTTGTGGGCTTGGCCAGGGGGCGGGTCCGTCTGATAGCCGCGAGATTCGAGGGGCGTCGCAGACTGTCAGGGGTGGGCATAGGCCATCGCGGGGCGACGCTCGAAGGGTGCCTTGATCGGCCGTGGCGCTCCCGCACCCTCCGGAAGCCGGGCGGACCCGTTTCTGTGACTGAGCGCCCTGGTTGGCCCGACGGGTCAACCAGAGCGCCCAAAGGAAGTGCTGGCCAGCCCGGTCGCCGGAGGCGGGGCACCACCCCGGCGTCCGGTCAGCGGGTGGCGAGGAACTCGAGCGTGTCGATCACGCGGTTCGAGAAGCCCCACTCGTTGTCGTACCACGCGACCACCTTGACGTGGCGGCCGTCGACGCGGGTGAGGGCCGAGTCAAAGATCGACGAGGCGGGATTGCCCGTGATGTCGGACGACACGAGCGGGTCGTCCGAGTACTCGAGGATGCCGGCGAGCGGCCCCTCCGCCGCGGTGCGGTACGCCGCCAGCACGTCGTCGCGCGTCACGTCGCGGGCGACGGTCGTGTTGAGTTCGACGATCGAGCCCACCGGCACCGGTACGCGGATCGAGTCGCCCGACAGTTTGCCGTTGAGGTTGGGCAGCACCAGGCCGATCGCCTTGGCGGCGCCGGTCGTGGTCGGCACGATGTTGACGCCGGCGGCTCGGGCGCGACGGGCGTCGCGGTGCGGACCGTCCTGGAGGTTCTGCTCCTGCGTGTAGGCGTGCACCGTCGTCATGAACCCGTGCTCGATACCGGCGAGTTCGTCGAGGACCGCGGCCAGCGGCGCGAGCGCGTTGGTGGTGCAGGAGGCGTTCGAGACGATCGTGTGCAGGGCCGGGTCGTAGGCGTCGGTGTTGACCCCGAACGCGAGCGTGACGTCGGCGCTGTCCGACGGCGCGCTGACGAGTACCTTCTTGGCGCCCGCGTCGAGGTGGGCGCCGGCGGCCTTGGCCGAGGTGAAGCGGCCGGTGGCTTCCAGGACGATGTCGACGCCGAGTTCAGCCCACGGCAGCTGCGCCGGTTCGCGCTCGGCCAGCACCGTGATCCGACGGCCGTCGACGACGAGGGTGTCCCCGTCGACGGTCACCGGGCGCCCGAGCCGGCCGGCCGTGCTGTCGTAGGCGAGCAGCCGGGCGAGAGTGGCGGGCTCTGTCAGGTCGTTGACGGCGACGACCTCGAGGGCGCTGTCGCGCTCCAGCAGAGCGCGCAGCACATTGCGTCCGATGCGGCCGAATCCATTGATGGCGATGCGAGTCATGAGTGATGTCCCTTCCCTTCCAGACCAGGCTCGCCCGCGGCTGGCGCCGCTGACAGTGGCGGGATCGCCATGGTTCAAAAGGATCCCGCCACGCGGTGCCGGGCGGTTATTCGCCCCGGGTGAAGGTGCGCCGGTACTCGCTCGGTGTGGTGCCGAGGATGCGCTGGAAGTGCAGGCGCAGGTTCGCGCCGGTGCCGAGCCCGACGTCGGCGGCGATCTGTTCGACGCTGCGCTGCGAGCGCTCGAGCAGTTCGCGGGCCAGGTCGATGCGGGCGCGCATCACCCACTGCATCGGCGTGTAGCCGGTCTCCTCGACGAAGCGCCGGGAGAACGTGCGCGGCGAGACCTCGGCCTGCCGCGCCAGTGTGTCGAGAGTGAGGGGCTCGCCGAGCCGGTGCAGCGCCCACTCGCGGGTGGCGGCGAACCGCTCGCCGAGTGGCTCGGGGACGCTGCGCGGTACGTACTGGGCCTGGCCGCCGCTGCGGTAGGGGGCGGCAACCAGACGCCGGGCCGCGTGGTTGGACGCGGCCACTCCGAGGTCGCCGCGCAGGATGTGCAGGCACAGGTCGATGCCGGAGGCGGCGCCGGCCGAGGTGAGCACGCTGCCCTCGTCGACGAACAGCACGTTCTCGTCCACCTGGACGAGCGGATGCCTGGCCACGAGTGCCCGCGTGTAGTGCCAGTGCGTCGTGGCGCGTCTGCCGTCGAGCAGGCCCGTGGCGGCGAGCGCGAAGGCGCCCGTCGAGATGGCGGCGAGCCGCGCGCCCCGGTCGTGGGCGGCGATCAGTGCCTCGACGACGGCCTGCGGCGGGTCGTCGCGGTCCGGGAACCGGTAGCCGGGGATGAAGACGATGTCGGCCCACGCAAGCGCGTCGAGGCCGTGGGCGACGTGGTAGGCGAGGCCATCGCCGCCGGTCACGAGACCGGGTGTCGCCCCGCACACCCGCACCTCGTACGGCATGCTCGCGCGGGTCGTGAAAACCTGCGCGGGAATTCCGACATCGAGCGGCTTCGCACCCTCGAGCACGAGGACGGCGACGCGATGCAGGCGGGGTGCAGACACAGGGAGAGGTTACGTGGGGTGTGACTTCGATACGCCCACTGCGCGGACCGGGCAGACGACACACCGGCCGGGCGGGCTGTCTTCCACGTTGCAGTCCTCCGCCCGTCCCACCCGGCGCCCGCCTCCAGCCGATCTGACACCGAACACGCGCTCAAGAGGAACCTCTACCCTCCACGCTCTCCAGAACCCCCGCGCCCACTGGGCATCAGTCAACGACAGGCCCGGACCAACGATCAGTTGGCCCAGAGGAAAGCCCTGGACGCCGTACGGACTGATCACGAACTCAGCCCCAGTGTCAGAACAAGCAGGCGATGAGCTCCTCCCTGCTGGTCACGCCGGTCTTGCGGTAGACCGCCTTGAAGTGGTCGTTCACCGTGTGCGGTGACAGGTCGAGCCGGCGGGCGATCTGTTTGGCGGCCTGCCCCTGCAGAGCCTCCTCGATGACCGTCCGCTCCCTGGCGGAGATGCCGTACCACTGGGCGAGCGCGGGCAACAGTTCAGTGGCCGTGGCGGGCTGGAGGGTGACCACGACATCGCCCGCCATCGCGCCGTCGAGCAGCTGCGCCTGCAACGAGAACCATCCCAGCGGAGTGGGGGCGCGCGTGATCGCAGGCATGCCCGTGCGCCGAACGGTGTAGGTGATGTGCCAGATGAAGCTGAACAGCTCCTGGTCACTGGCGGGGTAGACGCCGGGCAGGATCCCGCGCAGCGCGTCGCGTCCCGCCGAAGTCGCCCCCGCGATCTCGTCGTTCTTACCGACGACAACGACGGCAGACGGGAACCGCACCTGCCGGGGGCGCAGCGGCTTGTCCGTCACGTACCGCGTCACGGCCGAGGCGAGCGACTGCGCCAACTCGGCAGCACGCACGGTCTCCGCCGGCGAGAACGGCCTGGAGCCCCGCTCACGCAACAGCACCAGCGCGCCCCAGGTGACGCCGCGTTGGGTCAGGGCGATGCACAACTCGCTGCCGTAGTCGCCGGCGGCCATGATGTGGTGCAGTCGGCGCGTCTCGGGGCACGGGTCCTGCGAGCCCGCGCCGAGCACGATGGCCGGGCAGGGGCCGTGGATGAGATCGGCGACGGGCCTGCGGGTCCTCCCGAGGGCGTTTGCCTGGTCCATCCGGCGCCGCGCGCCGCTGCTGTAGCTGTTCTCACAGGCCAGGAAGCACCGCGCGCCGGTGATTGGGTCGAACCCGGAGAGTAAATACCCGTCGTGCGGCAGGACCCGGCTGAGATGGTGCGAGAGCACGCCGCCCAGCTCCGCCACGGTCCCCGCTCGCGCCGCAGCTTCCGGCACCGTGCGACCCACCGAGTCCACCGCATTCGTCCCCATAACCATGTATTGAGATTGGCAGCCACCATTCCGCAACTCCAATCAAATCGCGGCTGACATTGCCCTCGGGGGTCTCGACGATCACGTACACGTTCTTGTTCAGCACCGGAGTTGGCCGCAAGAAGTCCAGGGCGGCCGCGCGCGGGGTCAGCCGGGCTGGGGTTGCAGCCGGTGGACCGGCGGGACACGGACGACCGAGTGGGGAGCGGCCAACTGCTCGGAAAACCGCAGGTTTTGGGCTCAGTTGGCTCTGTCAGTGAGTCGCGATGTCGTTTGTCGTTCAGCGCGGATGGCACCGTCGTGTCGGCCAAGACGATGTCGCTGAGCTCTATTCGGATTGCAGTGCGCGATGTGCACCGGGGCGTGCCGTGTTCATCAGCACGTTGACGTTGACCTTCCTCTGCCCACCCCAGGGACGGACCGCGGTGCGATCGCGGGCGTGTCGCCGCCCCGCTATCCTGAACAAAGATGCATATATGTGTGCAAATAGTTCAAATGGCGTCGTTGCTGCCCCAACCCTGCAGGGAAAGGAAGATCAGCATGACTGCAGTGCTTCCCCCTCCCACTCCGATCCTGGAGCCTGCGGCGAAGGACCTGACCGAGGCGACCTCCCCGCACCCGCGGATCTACGAGGTGCCGCCGGATCAGGGGCGTGACATCCTCGCCGGCCTGCAGACCGGAGAAGGTGTCGCGAAACCCGACGTCGAGGAAGAATGGGTGACCGTCGACGCCGGCAGGTGGGGGCAGGTACGCACCCGCATCGTGCGCCCGCGCGGCATCTCCGGGACTCTTCCGGTCATCCTCTACATCCACGGAGCCGGGTGGGTGTTTGGCGACGAGAACACCCACGACCGCCTCGTACGCGAACTCGCCGTCGGCGCCGGCGCGGCTGCGGTCTTCCCCGTCTACGACCGGGCCCCCGAGGCCAAGTACCCCACCCAGATCGAGCAGAACTACGCCGTGGCCCAATGGTCCGTCCGCGAAGGCGCACAGCACGGCCTGGACGCCTCGCGCCTGGCCGTGTGCGGTGACTCCGTGGGCGGAAACATGTCCGCGGCCCTCGCCCTGATGGCCAAGGACAGGGGCGATGATGTCCGGGTCGGCTGCCAGGTCCTGCTCTACCCCGTCACCAACGCCGACTTCGACACCCCGTCCTACCTGCAGTTCGCGGACGGGGACTACCTGACCCGGGACGGAATGATCTGGTTCTGGGACCAGTACACCACCGATGCCGCCCAGCGCGCCGAGCCCTACGCCTCGCCGCTGCGGGCCAGCATCGACCAGCTGCGCGGCCTGCCCCCGACCCTGGTCATCACCGACGAGGCCGACGTCCTGCGTGACGAGGGCGAGGCCTACGCGGCCAAGTTGCGTGAAGCCGGCGTCGACGTCACCGCGGTCCGCGTTCTGGGCATGGTCCACGACTTCCTGATGCTGGACCTCCTTCGTGACACCAACGCCACCAAGGTCGCTCGTCACCTCGCCATCGACGCACTCAAAACCGCCCTGCACGACTGACCGTGATGATGTCAGTGGTGACGCTTCGGCGGTTCCTACTTCGCCGATGAGCGTGTTGAGCTTCCTTTCGGCGATGAGTTCACCATCAGCTACTGGCGGATGACGCTGCCGAGAGGGCATCGAAACTCACCGACATGCACAGGCTCACGGGCCCTCGCGTGACATCCGAACTCATCGACAAACGACATTCGTTGAGAGCCACGCAGCCACTCAGTCGCTGCTCGTGCCGCGGCCCAGCGCCCGATGAAACCGCCACACCGGGTTCTTCGCGCCCGAACGGGTTACCCGTTGGGGGATGTCACCGGTGCGGTCGAGGGAATCCAGTGCCGCGGATCCCGGCGCAGCAAGGCGCTTGACCCGGGTGACCGTGTTGTAGCCCTGCGGGCCCGCCGCATTGCTCAGCCGCCACCGCTTCACCAGCGTCGCACTCAACTCGTCAAGCTCGCGCGGCACAGGGTCCTGCTGGGCGACGAACGCCGCGAACTGCTCCGAGAATTGGTACGTCACCTTGGACGAGAGATGGCTCGACCACAGTCCCGCTCTGACCTTCATCATCAAGGGCATCTACGACGAAGCCTGGCTGCTGGAGATCGAAGCAGTCGCGGCGCAGTGGCAGAGCCGGTGAAGGTCCGCAGACTCACGTGACGAGACTTGTGCAGGGTCGGCGGGCGCGCGGTCAGAACCAGTGCAGGCAGTGCGGGGAGCGCTCGGCGCGGAAGAGGGCGTCAGCGAGGGTGGCCGCGCCCGGGCGGTGGGCCCGGATGTGTCCGGCACGCACGAGCGTGCTCGGGGCGGTTCCGCCGAGGTAGACCGCGCCCAGGTCTCTCACGTCCAGGGACAGGTCGGGCTCCCGGTCCGTCGGGACGCAGTCGGCCTTGCCGTCCCGGACGGTCAGCAGGTAGCGGCCGTGCTCGCCGAGGAACGGGTCGTCGACGTCGAGGACGAGCTCGCCGTCCATGAACCAGCCGCGCGCGGTCAGCGCATGCGGGACGTCCAGCAGCCGCACCCAGAGCCAGTCGGTGTCGTTGCTCACCTCGCCGGCGCGGAAGTCCGCAAGCTGCCAGCGCAGCGGGTGTTCGGGCGGGAAGTGCTTGAACACGACCTGAGTGACCAGGTCGTGTCCGAGCACGAACCGGGCCAGGGCCGTGGAGACGGCGTCGTCGGTCGCTATGGTCTCGTCGACCGTCAAGGTCTCGGACTCGCCGATCGAGTAACTGGCGTACCCGTCCGGGACGCCGTCGGCATCCCGGTGGACGGCGACGTAGCGCGGCGCCGGAGAGATCGGCGGCTGCCCCGCGCCCAAGGTCCACCAGCGGTGCGGCCGGGACAGCGCGCCGGGCTGTGCGCGGCGGTACCGGTCGTAGACCTCTTCCAGGATCTCGCCGCACTCGGCACGCCGCAGCAGCTCGACCGAGCCGGTGTCCGCGCCGGTCGCTGGGGCGTCGGCCGTTCCGCGCGCCCGGGGGAGGGCGAGGGTGGCCTGGCGGCGCGGCACCGTCAGCCGCGCCGTGTAGGTCGCCGGTCCGTAGCCGAACCTGCCGTAGATCGTGGCTTCAGAGGCCAGCAGTACGGAGAGGAACTCCCCTCGGGCCCGCAGATCGGTGAGCTGATGCCGCATCATCGCGCTGAGCACGCCCTGGCGTCGGTGCGAGGGCAGGACGCCGACGGCGGTCACCCCGGCGGCCGGGGCCAGGACCTCACCGGGCAGGGTGAGCTCGAAGGAGTACGCAGCGGCGGTGCCGACGGGCCGCCCGTCCGCCGTCATGGCGAGCAGGCTGCGGTCCATCTCGTACGCCGCCCAAAAGACCCCGCCGCCGTCCTCGGTCGGGGTTTCCGGGAAGCGCCCGAACGCGGCATGGACGGTGTCGACGAAGACGTCGAGATCCTGCTCGGTCGTGGGACGGATCTCCATTGCTGCCGCTGCCTCCTTGGGATACCGGCACCACAACTCGTGGTGTCCCGCCACAATGCAGCGTTGACCCGTGGCCAGGTCAATCGAATTATCAGGCCCCTGCCCGGTCGCCAGCGGCATGTCCGAGCAGTGCATCGCCGCCCGCTTACGGCGAGACCCCCCGCCTACCCGCACCCCGACCTCGAACCCGTCCTCGCCGACACGTACGGCGTCGTCATCCGGCACGAACAGATCATCGAGATCTTTCAAGGGCACCTGCTTGAAGTGACCTAGCTGGTCAGGCCGGTGGAGTCGATTTTCGGCTCCACCGCTTTCGGTGTCTGTGGCGCCTGATGGTTGCCTTGGACGCAACAGGATGCCCAGCGAGAGGGCCTTGTCGTGGTGAGTGACGTGATGGCATGCTCAGGGACATGATCAAGAGAATCGAGTCCTCCGTCCGCCGGTGAGCGAGATGCCCGGGACTGAGGTTTCCGGAACCAGGACCCCGCTGTTCGAGCACGCCCTCCGGCTTCATGAACTGACTCCCGACGTCCCACTGCCACGTGACGGCGAGCCGTACCCCGACGAGGAGCGCCGCCGCCGTAGTCCGCAACCAGGCTGTCCACGTGATCGTGAGCAGGTCGGGGCCGAGGTCGCGGCGATCCTTGATGAGCACTTCACCGACCCACGGTCCGTGCCCAGTCAACTGGTCGGCCGTTTCCAAGACGTCCACGTGCCCATTCATCCCAACGCACGCATCACAGAAGCTGCCTTGCGAGCAGGAGCACGGGCCAGGGAGGCCGGGCGCCGGCTCGTCAGGTACGGAACCGACACGGACGACGTCGTCGTAGGTCTGGCCCTGCTCGCCGCAGTGGGCACTGTCCACGATATTCCGTACGTACAGACCATTGGGCTCCTCTCCTGTACCTTCGGCCCACTCGCGGCGAACGCAATCGAGCGGCTGCCAGATGGAGCGGGGCCACTCCTATGGCTGGCGGATCGAGTGGCCGGCTGGGGGCGCGTGTATGTGGTCGAGGCGCTCTGCCGGCTGGGCGACGGTGATCCGGACGTTCAGCACTGGCTGCTGCGGAGAGCTGTTGACGGGGACTTCCTCAACGGCTACTTCGCCGGCAAAGTAGCCGAGGCGGCGGGCCTCCATCAGGCCCTCGCCGGATCGGCTGTGGATGCCGAGACCGTGGACCATGCAGGCAGGCTCGTCCATGTGCTCACCTACTGCCAGGGCATGGGCATGACGCTCGCGCGCTATCGGCACGCCGAGGAAGTACTGGCTGCACACCTGCGTCACCTTGAGCAACTGGGGCCTTCCCCCAGCCGGTACCACATCGCTGCCCTGCTCGCGAGGAATCTCGGCGAGAGTGGAGACGCGGGCTCAGTGGCACCCATCAGTCGGTGGCAGACCTATCGGGATGGCTACCTGGCACTCCTTGATCAGGAGGACTGGTGCGAGACGGCAAGAAGCGCCCTAGTGGCTGACGACCGTGAGATTGTCTGGCTTGCCGAGACGGCATCCGACTTGGGGCTGCGGGCCTTCGGTGACCCTGCACCATCCAGCGAGGAATAGCGCGCGTCGGGAATAGCCGCCCTCCGCCAGTGCTCTGAGTCTTCGCCATCTTCGAACATGCAGGTCGGAGGCTCTGGCGTGGCGCTCGCTCGGGATACTCATGCTGATCTCGGGCGGGAGTCTGCGGTCTTGATCATCCGTCATATCATGGGTCGAGGCTGTCACATTTGGGTCATTGAACCCAGCCCAGCCAGCCAGGTTGTCAATGTCAAACAGCCGCTCGCGGCGGCGCGGCCCGAAGGGAACATCAGCCCCGAGCGTCATCTCCCGGTGCGGTACGCTCTCGCGGCCCACGGCCGGCGACGGCGTCCGCGAGGGCCGCAGCCAGGTCTCCGTCGTATGTAGTGTGCGGAAATGACAAGAAGCGAGCGGCTCGCGGAGCAGCTGGACTGGTACTGGCACAAGAACCTGCGGCCGCGGCTGGACGGTCTTGCCGATGAGGAGTACTTCTGGGAGCCGGTGCGTGGCTGCTGGAGCATCCGCCCACGAGGCACGTCGGCCGCACCGATGTCGGCAGGCTCGGGGGAGTGGACGATGGACTCCGCGTCCCCTGACCCGGTGCCGGCGCCGGTGACCACGATTGCCTGGCGGCTGGCGCACATCATCGTCTCGTGCCTGGGCTATCGGGTCGGATGGTACTTCGGCGGCCAGGACGTCGACTCCGAGACATTCGCCTACGCGGGGACCGCTGACGAGGCGCTAAAACAGCTCGATGAGATGTATGGGAGATGGAACGCGGGGGTCCGCGAACTCTCGGACGCTGACCTGGAGAATCCGCCCACGGTGGGTCCCGAGCGGTTTCCCATGGAGAACAGGGTCCTGCACGTCAACAGGGAGCTGATCCATCACGGCGCCGAGATTTCCCTGCTGCGCGACCTCTACCGCTGGCAGGACGGAGCCGTACCGCGCCGAATATGACTTTCCGGTAACCGGCGATCGAGCTTCGGAAACCTACGCGGACTCCGTGACGCTCCGTGGCTGCGAGCTTCAGTGAAGCTACGCCCTCTTGAAGTAGCTGGTCAGGGTGGTGGCGTGAGGGTCGTTCGGGGTGGTCATGCTGGTGTTGGGCGGATGTCTCGGGTCTAGATCATCTGTCAGCGTGCTCCTTCGAGGTTCGTCAGGACGAACAGGACGCGCAGCAGGCCGATCGCGCGGGCGGGATCGGTGCGGAGCTTGGTGAGGATCCGCCAGTTCTTGAGATGGGCGAAGCCGTGCTCGACCAGGGCGCGTGCGGCGGCGAGCGCCCGGTTCCCTTCCTTTTCGCTGGTGGTGAGCTTGCGGGCGCGGGTGGCCTTGAAGCCGGTGACGACCACGGGGTCATCCGGGTCGTCGTCCAGGCCGAGGAAGCCGAGATCGGCCAGGGCGCCGAGGCCGGCGGCGCGTAGGTAGGACAGGATGCGGTCACGGCGGGCGCGGCGGTGATGTCGTGAGTGCGGCCGGGCCGAGCCGCGGAGATCCAGATCATCCGGCCCCGTTCGTCGGTCAGGGCGAGGACGTGCAGGCCGTGGCGGTGGTGTTTGATGCCCCTATGTTCGTCAAGCTGCGGTGGCTGTGGTTGGCAGCGGGATGCTGGACCGGATGATCTTGTAGATCGCTCGGGCGAGGTACCGCTTCAAGCAACGGATGATCTCGCGTTTGGTCCGTCCTTGTGCCGTTCGCCGTGCGAGGTAGTCGCGGGTGCTGTCATGGCAGCGCAGGCGGGTAAGGATCACTCTGAACAAGGCCGCGTTGGCCTGGCGATTACCCCCTCGGTTGAGTCGGCGACGCTGAGTCTTGCCCGAGGACATCTCGACAGGGCTGGTGCCGCACAAGGCGGCAAAGGACGCCTCGCTGGCGAGACGTTCAGGGTTGTCGCCAGCTGCGATGAGCAAGGTGGCGGCGGAATCCTGGCCCACGCCGAACAGTTGCAGTAGCTCTGGCGCAGTGTCGTTGACCTGGGCGGTCAGGTGTTTCTCCAGGCTGCGGATCTCCTCGGTCAGGTGCTGAATGCGCCGGGCCAGCAGCCGCAGTGTGTACTGGACGGCGTTGTCGACGTCAGCCCGAGGGATCGGTTCGAATTGTGCGCACTGGCTGACCAGTGCTGTGGTGCTCAGCCCGGCCAGGTGCTCACGCAGTGCTGGGTCCGCCGATATGAGCACTGATTTGAGCTGGTTGATCGCCTGGGTACGGGACTTGACGGCAGAGTCCTTGGCGAGTTTGAACAGCCGCAGCATTTCCACGGCCCCGTCGCCAGCCTTCGGTACGGTGGTTGCGCGCCCGGAGATGACCGAGCGGGCGGCGGCTTCGGCGTCCACGGCGTCACTCTTGCCGTGCCGGCGCCGTAGTGCACGGTCGGGCCGATTGACCTCGGTCACCGCGACCCCTGCCGCGCGCAGGTGCCGGCACAAGCCCGCACCGTAAGACCCCGTCCCCTCCACGCCAGCGCGCAGCACCGGGCCGAAATCTCTTGCCCAGGCGAGAAGCTCGTCATATCCGACAGCCGAAGCGGGGAATCCGCCGCTGTCCAAAAGCCGCCCGCCCTCTGTCACAACCGCGGCAACGTGCACGTCCTTGTGGGTGTCCACGCCGAGGATCACTGGCTCGGCAAACTGCTCGCTATTACGGGCTTGAGGCGTGACGGGCGCGGTCATAAGGCTCCTTGCCTGGCTTCGACGGTCGGATGGCCGACGCTGGCCCAGAGCAAGCAGTCAGGACTGTGACGGCGCTTTGCGGAGCAAGGCCCCTATTGAGACACGCATGCGCTGGACAAGCGGTAGCAGGCACCGCTCCGGCCGGTGATCGACAGACCAAACACAAGGCACCAAGGGCCAGCCAGAGTACGAGTCAGACCACCGGCCGAAGCGGAGCAGAACCCATACTCACAGCCGGAGTAGTTCGGCCGGTTCGCCGTCCCGGTGCGGCGCTGGGTGGGGATCACGGTGCCGTCGATCAGGACGACCTCGCCCCGCCGGGCGATCTTCTTCAGGGCGCGGTCCAGCCGTGGGGCCTTGGCGGCCAGCAAGGTGATCAGCTAGTCGCGCCGACGCCGGATGGTGGTGGCGGAGACGTCGTTGCCGCCGGCCATGTCGGCCAGGCGCTGATCGTGCCGTAGCACGGCCAGCACGATGGTCGCGATCCTCCCGGCCGGCAGCGCCCGCCACCACCACCGTATCGACTTCAGGTGGCCGCGCAGCAGATCGGCGAGGTAGTTCACGGTGCGCGTGGGCAGCGGCAGGCGGCACTGGTGGACCAGGGACACGGTGTCCCCGGCATGCTTATTGGTTTTCGTCACACAATTCCAACAGCCGCCGGGGGCACCTTGGTTACGCCCTGCCGTCCATGCGGGCCGGTCACCGGTGGACGGTGAACTTCCCGTCGGGCCGTTTGTGCAGCCGGCCGCGGTCGGCCGGCTTCGTCAGCTTCCCGCGCAGCGGCTCCAGCTTGCCCCGCACCCCGGTGTCCACGCCCAGCGCCTCGCCGATCTGCCGGGTAGCGACCGGACTGCCGGCCGCCCGCACGGCAGCCAGGATGCGCTGATACTCCGCCGGCAACGCGGACTCCAAAACTCCCGGCCCACGCTCCGGGACCACCCTCACTGCCCGACCCGCCACCTGAACCACCGGCGATCCGGCCTGGGCCCGCTCGTCGACGAGATGCTCACTCATCCGCTGCCACACCCGCTCGGCCACGGCAAGTTCATCCCGCTCGGCCCGCACCTCCGCCAGCTGCCCGACCAGCTGTTCTTCGAGTCGGTCCAGCTCCGCACGACGCGCGGCGATCCGTTCCTGTATGTCGGGATCCATCATGCGCCGGAGCGTACGAGCGGCGCCGATCCCGACGGACGAGAACCCGCAAAACCAACCCTGCCAGATGATCTACACCTCAGACTGCCGCCCATCACCAGCACGAGCACCCCGAACGACCCTCACGCCACCACCCTGATCAGCTACTTCAAGATGGCGCAGCTTCTCTGAACCAGGGCGTGTCTGATAAAGGCTCAGTCTTGGAAAATCACGTGACGCGCGGCACCCGATCGTCGATAGTCCACGCGTGGCCATCATGAACGTCGACAGGACCCAACGCGACCCGTCCCCCCGCTTCTCCCTGACCGCGCCGGCCGGACGTACCTTCGGCGCGATCCCGCCAACGGCACTGGTACTGGTCGGCATCGTCAGCGTTCAGGTGGGCTCGGCATTGGCCAAGCACCTGTTCAGCACAGTGGGCAGCTTCGGGACAGTCGCGTTGCGACTGTTCTTCGCGGCGGCGCTGTTGATGCTGTTGTGGCGGCCGTCATTGCGCATGAACCGTCGCACGTGGACAGTGGTGCTCAGCTACGGCGTGACTCTCGGCTTGATGAACCTGTGCTTCTACCTGGCGCTGGCCCGGCTCCCGTTGGGGATCGCGGTAACCATCGAGTTCCTTGGGCCGCTGGCGGTGGCCCTGGCCGGGTCGAGGCGATGGCCGGACGCTTTTTGGGCGGTGCTCGCGGCAGGCGGTGTGGTCCTGCTGATGGAGGGACGCGGCGACCTCAACCTTGTCGGTCTTCTGTTCGCCCTCGCCGCAGGAACGTGCTGGGGCCTGTACATCCTGGTCGGCGCGGCGCTGGGCCGCCACACCACGGAAGGCAATGGTCTGGCTCTGGGAATGGCCGTCGCGGCACTGGTGGCTGTGCCATTCGGCGTGGCCGACAGCGGAACAGCGCTGGTTGAGCCGTGGGTTCTGGTTGCGGGGCTCGGCGTGGCACTGCTGTCGTCGGTGATCCCGTACTCGCTGGACCTGGAAGCACTGCGCAAGATCCCACCGCGGGTGTTCGGCATCCTGATGAGCCTCGAACCAGCGATGGCGGCCCTCATCGGCCTCCTCGTTCTCCAGGAGTCGCTGCACTGGTCGCAGTGGATCGCGGTGCTGTGCGTGGTGGCCGCATCGGCGGGCGCCACACGCGGCGCCCGTCCAGATGTCTGAGAAGTCCCTGATTTGGTTGCCTCGGTAGGCTTTTGGCTCCGGAGGTACCCACGCGGCCCCGGGCGGTGGCCGGCCAAGGCATGGTGACCGTGAAGTGCTGGCTGCCATCGTGCTCGTGGCGATGTCCGGCTGTACCTGGCAGCAGCTGACTGCCCCATCGTTTGGCCCGTCCGGCATGGTTCGCCCTCGTTCGGCTCCGGATCCGGCTCCCACCGGGAAGAGGCGAGGCTACTGCGGGGCCTGTCACGGTCCGGCGAGAGCGGCCCGCGCCATCATCCGATGACGCGGGCTTCGGGGGAGCGGGCAACCGTCAATGGTCGGTGTCCCGGTGGAGCTTGAGCAGGTCTACGCCGTAGTCGTTGCCGTTGGGTGTGCGGACGATGGTGTGGATGTGCTGCGTGGTGGGGGTGGAGTCGCCCTGGGAGCCGCCGCCCGGGCCGGGGCTCGCGCTCGCGGAGGCGGAGGCGGTGGCCGAGGCGGAGCTGGTGTCCTTGTCGCCGTGGTACGCGAGCGCGTGCTCGGCGTCGTACTCGATGAGGATCACGGGGCTGTGGACGCGGTAGTAGAACGCCGAGTCGTCCTCGTACTCGCCGATCCAGTAGAAGTACGTGTCGTCGAGGTGCTTCTCGACCTCGCGCATCTTCACCCGCGCGTGGCCCTCGTCCATATTGCCGACGTACACCTCGACCAGATCGAGGAGCAGCTGCTGCTGGTGACGACCGGTCAGGTCCGAGCCCTTGACGCCGGCGTAGGGGATGACGCTGTTGTCCTTGCCGGCGCCGGCGATCAAGTCTTCGCCGGTCTTGTCGGCGGTGGAGAGCGCGGCGGCGAGTTGGGTGTCGTCCAAGGAGCGCAGCAGCCGGAGGCCGGCGGCGGTCTCCTCCTTGAAGAGGTGGTAATCGACGCCGTTGTACGTGATCTTCGTTGGCTCCGAACCCATGAAGGTCGGCGTCATGACGACCTGGTCGCCGAGGACGAAGTAGTTGATGACGAGGTGGTGGCCCTCGAACTGGAAACCCCAGGCTTCGGTCGCCGAAGGGGTGCCCATGATCGTGAACCAGTAGGCGTCCTCGTTGAGCGCCTTCGAGGTGTCGCCCGCGTACTCGCCGAGGAACTGGTTGAGCTTGCGGATCTGGTTCGACTGCTTGAGGCCGCGGGCCGACAGGGACGCTTTGAGCAGCCGCATGCCGAGCGCGTACTGCTTCTCGGTCAGGTCGCGCAGGGCGACACCGTCGCGGTCGTTGGAGTCGACGTTGGTCCAGTCGAGCCACTGGTCGGAGTCGACGTCGAAGAGGGTGGCAGACTTCTGATCGTCGGTCAGCGCGTCGACGAAGGCCTTCGCGGCGCGGATCACCGGGACGGTGGAGACGTGGGTGGAGTGGATCGCGTACAGGTCGCCGAGGACGGTGCCGTCCGTGGTGACGCCGACGAAGTCGTCGTACGCGATGGTCTGGCCACCGCCGGGAGGTGCGCCGGTCGGTGCGCCCGACGGTGATGCGCTCGCCGTTGCGTCGGTGGACGACGTCGTCTCGGCTCCGGCCGAGGAGGCTGCGTAACCGCCCATGACGGCGACGGCGGAGACGCCGCCGGCGAGCATGGCCTTGTTCATGAACCAGCGGCGGGAGCGGTGGGCGCCGGGGGTGCGTGACTTAGGAATCGTCGACGGATGTAGCTACACCCATCTTGTTGAGTGCGGCCCTCCTGAAGTGACTTGTCGGTCGGCGTAGTTGTGGGGCGGTCTTGCGTGATTGGCGTGGCGTGGTGGCCTCTGCAGATCACCTGGGAGACGGTCGCCGAGATCCTCGGCCAGACAGACGCGGATCATGTGGACGCGGCTGCGGCGGCTCGCGCCGTCAGCGCGCCGACGGCTCGGACGCGGTGAAGCGCTCGAAACCCGCGTGGAAGGCCGTGCCCTGCGGGTCGGTCGCGCTGTAGTGGAAGGCGGCCACACCGCAGCCCCGCTCGTCGAAGGCGGTGCCGGTGTACGAGGCGACCCGGGTGCCGTCGACGGCGAGCTCCACCTTGATCCGGCCCTCGCCGGCCGAGGAACAGGTCATCGACATGTCGATCTGCTGCTGACTCTCCACCTTCAAGCCCACGTCCGCGAGGTCGACCTCGACGACCCGGTCATGCTGGAAAGTTCCCTTGAACCGGAACTCGCGCACGATCAGGGCCTCCTGACCCGTGGTCAGGTAAGTCGCCCAGCGGGAACCCTTCTGGTAGTCCCCCGAGCCGTTGCACCACAGCCCGACCCCGCCCTCGCCCCCGTACCAGGCTGTCTGGGTGCTCAGCCGTACCGCGAACGAGGACGGCTCGAAGGGCGCCTGCGGCCACACCTCCAGCTCGGTCCTGGGATCCACCAGCATGGTCCCGCCCTCGTGCGTGATCTTCCCCAGGGCCGGGTCCTTGTGCGACCAGTCGCCCGAGTCGGTCAAATCGTCGGTGTACGAGCGAGGTTGGGAGCCGGCGGATCTCCCGGACGGCGCGGACGAGGACGCGGAGGACGAGCCATGGGCCTGCGGGCCGCCCTCCGTCGGCGATCCCCCCGAGGTGGTGCTGAGCACGATGGCAAGCAGCACTGCCGCCGCGGCACTACCGGCCGCCAACCCCCACAGCCGCAGCTGCTTGGCGCTCGTGCCGGGGCCGGGGCCGCCGCTCCCGTCTTTGGGCGGTGGCGGTTGCGGTGGCGTGCCCGACTCTGTCTGCGCGCTCTCCGTCGCCTCCGCCGCCCTCGCGAGCCGAGTGACGAGCTGGGCAGCGGTGGGGCGTTCCGCCGGGTCCTTGCGCAGACAGTCGGCGATGACCGAACGGACCGGCTCCGGGACCGCTGTGAGATCCGCGTCGCGCTCGCACACGGCGACGAGGACTTCGTAGTCGCTCTCGCCGTCGAAGGGATGCCGCCCCGTGGCGGCGAAGTACAGCGTGCCACCGAGCGAGAACACATCGGAGGCGCTGGTGACCCGGAGCGACTTGACCTGCTCGGGCGACATGTACGCGGGCGAGCCGAGCACACTGCCCGGTGTGGTGAGCGCCGACTCGAGCAACCGGTCGTCGCGGGCGATACCGAAGTCGATGATCCGCGGTCCGTCCGGGGAGAGCAGGATGTTGGACGGTTTGATGTCCCGGTGCACGACACTCACCCGGTGCACCTGCGCCAACGCGTGCGCGACGGCCAGCGCCAGGGACTGGAGCCGCCCGGAGGGTAACGGGCCGTTGGCGGCCACATGCTGATGGATCGTGGGACCCGGGACGAACTCGCTGACGATGTAGGGATGTCGCCCGGACAGGTCGGCGTCGAGGACCCGTGCCGTGGCCAGCTCACCGACTCGGCTCGCTGCGCCGAACTCCCGGCGTACGCGGGCGAGCGCGACCTCGTCGTACTCCTTGCCCGGCAGCAGGAATTTCACCACGACCTGCCGCCCCGTCCGGTCCCGGGCGAGCCACACCACACCTTGCCCGCCCCGGCCGAGCTCGCGCTCGCAGACGTACCCGCCCACCGACAACTGCATCCGCGGATCCATGCCCCCGCCCCCAGCCCCGCCCCCGGTTCATGGCTGCCTTCCAGCGTATCGGCTCCCCGGGCCGCGACACGCCTGTTGGCCGGGTCTCGTGCAAGCAGGAGTTTCAAGTCGATCCGCTGGGGTCAGCGGCTCACCAAGGCCGCAGTCAGGTTCGGGACCGATGTACTGCACCGCCGGTCTTCGGGTAACGCCGGCCCGTGGTCTGCCGTGAGGGCTGCTGCGGCATCGCGTAGGTCACGCCGCTCCGCCGTCGGGTGGGGCGGCGGTCGAGTTGCGCACCACGAGTTCGGTGCCGACCTCCATGTGCTCCATGAGTAGCTGCTGACCTTCGATGACGGACAGCAGCGCGCGGGCCGCCTTCTGGCCCATGTCGTGCAGCGGCTGGCGGACAGTGGTCAGGCCGGGAAAGCTCTGCGCCGCCTGCGGAAGGTCGTCGAAGCCGACGACCGAGAAGTCGGTGGGTACGTTGAGGCCGCATGCCCGAGCGGCGTCGACGGCGCCGAGTGCCATCAGATCGGCTCCGGCGACGATGGCCGTAGGGCGGTGTTCGGTGATCAGCCGCGTGGCGGTGCGGAAACCGCTGGCGTAGGAGAAGTCGCACGTGGCGACCAGTTGCTTGTCGACTTCCAGTCCGGCGAGCCGCATCGCGTCCTCGAAGCCCTGAAAGCGGATCGACGTGCTTTCGAGGTCCTCCTCGCCGCGGAGGTAGGCGATCCGGGTGTGTCCCAGGTCGATCAGGTGCTGTGTGCCCTGGCGCATCCCGTGGTAGTTGTCCACGCTCAGCCGGGGCAGCGGTACGTCCAGGCGTCGGGGATCGATGATGACGCAGGGGAGTTTCTGGCGGCGCAGCAGCTCGATCGTCTCGTCTTCCAGGACGGGTGCGATCAGGAGCACACCGTCGACGAGGCCGCGTGCCAGGAACTCGATCCGGTCCTTCTCCCGCACCGCGTCGTGGTACGAGGCGTTGACCAGCAACTCCTGCTCGGCACTGGCCAGCTCGTCGGCGACTCCGCGGAGGATCTCCAGGCCGTACTGGCTGGTCAGATCCAGGGCGATGAGGCCGATGAGGCCGCTGCGGCCGGCTTTGAGGTTGCGGGCCGAGACGTTCGGCCGGTAGCCGAGTTTCCCGGCCACCTCCATGACGCGGCGTCGGGTCTCCTCGGAGGCTCCCGGCTTGCCGTTGATGACGTTGGACACGGTCATCGCGGAGACGCCGGCCTCCTCGGCCACCTGTGCGATGGTCACCCGCCGCGCCACCCGAACTCCTTCTGTCTGCCGATTCTTCGGTCGAACCGACACTAGAGCCTGCTCTTCCCCGCGCCTGCCACATACTCAGGAAAACTTTAACGATAAGTAGAACTGGACGTCAATGGAGCCTTGGCGAGGGTGGGCCTCGGCCCTGTGGTCAGGGGGTGTGGGGCTCTGGCGCCTGGGGCCGCGAGAGGCGTGGCGACTTCCGACCCGGCCGGTCGGCCACGGAAAGTTACGTATAGATGTCACGTAAGTTTTGCGTTACAGTCCCGGCCATCGGCGCGTAACGTTCGCCGCAACTCGGGTCGACCGGCCCCTTTCCATACGCATCAGTGCTGTACCCACACGGCGCAGGCTGATCGATCCAAAACCCTTTGAGACATGACAAGTCGGTCCGTACCGACGAGTGAGGTGTGCAATGAAGCGTTCTGGGAGACGTCTCGCGGTCGCCACCACGGTCATCGCCATGGCGATGTCGCTGGCCGCGTGTGGCGGCGGGTCGTCCGGTGCCTCCAGCGACGGCACGGTGACCATCCATGTGCAGGCGTGGAAGGGCGGCGGCGCGGAGCCCGCCAACGTCGCGGAGATCAACAAGGCGTTCGAGAAGGCCCACCCGAAGATCAAGGTCGACTTCGAGTACACCACTGCGGACCCCACCTACACGCAGAAGCTTCAGCCGGAGCTGCTGGGCGGCAAGGCCGGCGACGTCCTGATGGTCGACGCGGACAAGATGAAGAAGTGGGGCGCCTCCGGGTACCTCGCCGACCTGTCCGGGGAGTCGTGGGCGAGCAAAATAGCCTCGGACGCGAAGCCCTTCGCACAGTCCGACGGCAAGACCCTCGCGATGCCGATGGAACTGATCGGCATCGGCCTGTACGCCAACATGGACCTGCTGAAGAAGGCGGGTATCACCGAAGTCCCCGCCGACTGGCCGACGTTCCTCGCCGACCTCGCCAAGGTCAAGAAGGCCGGCATCACCCCCATCGCGCTGCCCGACAAGAGCGCCTGGACCGGTAGCTCGGTGTTCCAGGCCGCCGGATCGACCCTCGTCTACCAGAAGAACAAGACGTGGGACGCCGACTTCCTGGCCGGCAAGACGTCCTTCGACCCGGACTGGAAGGGCTCGCTGGAGCAGTTGAAGACCCTGGAGGACAAGGGGTACGTCAACTGGAAGAACCAACTCGGCGTCGACGAGTGGGCGCAGGGCCCGCAGGACTTCAGCGCGGGCAAGAGCGCCTTCTGGTACCAGGGCGCGTGGCAGGTCTCCAACGTCAAGAAGGCCGGCTTCCCGGTCTCCTTCGCGCCCTGGCCGGGCGGTGCCGCGGGAACCAAGCCCAACGGGATGCTCTTCTCCGGCACCATGTGGGCCGTCAACTCCCAGTCCCAGCAGGGTGACGCGGCGCGCGAGTACGTCAAGTTCTGGTCGCAGAGCGAGAACCTCGCCAAGTACCTCGAAGCCGAGCACGCGGAGTCACCGTTCACGGGCGGCACGACGCCGGAGAGCACCGAGACGACGGCCTTCACCACGGCCTTCACGGACGGCCGTTACCGGATCCTCCCGTCCAACTCCTGGTACAGCACGGCCGCCGAGACCACGACCGGCTCCAAGATCCAGGCCTATCTGCTGGGCAACGCGTCCGCCGCGCAGACCCTCAAGGACATCCAGACCGCGGCGAACGCCAAGTAACCCGGCCACCCCCGGTCAGCCGTGGTGCGGGCGCGGTCGACGGCTCACGCCCCGCCCCACCACGGCCCCTTCCGGGCAAGAGGAGGATCCCGTGTTCCACCGACGGCGCGCCACCATGGCCGCCTTCCTGCTTCCGGCGATCGTCGTGTACGGCGTGTTCATGCTGTATCCGCTGGCCCGAGGCGTCTATCTGAGCATGACCGACAGTCTCGGCGGCCCGATCGCGAACTTCGTCGGCACCCAGCAGTACCGTGCCATGGCCGACGACCCGGCCGTCACCGACGCCCTGTGGCACACCGTGCTCTACGCGGCGGTCGTCGTGGTCGTACAGAACGGCCTCGGGCTGCTCTTCGCGAGCATGCTGTTCCGCCGCCCCGGGGTCCGCAAGGTGCTCAGCGTCGTACTGCTGACGCCGACGCTGATCTCACCGGTGATGGCGGCCTTCATCTGGTCGTACCTGTTCGCCCCGACCGGCGGCATCAACGGGCTGCTGGACCTGGTCGGCCTGCACAGCCTCAACCATGTCTGGCTCGGCGACACCTCGACCGCCCTGTACTCGGTGGCCGCAGTCAACATCTGGATGTTCACCGGCTACTCCTGCGCGATCTTCCTCGCCAGCTACATGAGCATGCCGACCGAACTGCTGGAGGCGGCCGCGCTGGACGGCGCGAGCGGCTGGCGGCGCTTCGTCAGCATCGAATGGCCGCTGCTGGCCCCGGCGCTCACGGTCAACGTGACGCTCAGCCTCATCGGTTCGCTGAAGGTCTTCGAGTTCCCCCTCGTCCTGACCAACGGAGGCCCCGCCGGAGCCACGGACACGCTGACCCTGCTGGTCTACCGGAACGTCTTCGGCGGCGGGAAGTTCGCCTACGGCGTCGCACTGTCGGTCGTCCTGCTCGTCACCGTGGTCGTCCTGTCCAGCGCCACCTCCTCCCTGCTCCGGCTCCGCGAGCGACGCATCTGAAATCCGACGGAAGCTGACGGATCGCCACCATGACTTCAGACACCACCGCGCCGGACGTCCCGTCGGTCTCCGGGACCCGGCCCGCCTCCCGCCTCCCCGGCAGTCGTACGACATCCGGGACGTCCCGCAGCCCGCTGCGCCGGCTGACCACCGGCCTCGGCACCGTCCTGCTGTGCCTGGGCACGCTGCTGTTCGTCCTGCCGTTCCTGTTCACGGTCGTCACCTCGCTGCGCACCGCGGCGGACGTGGCCCGCTCCCCGCTGGGCGTCCCGCACTCGCTGACCCTGAAGAACTTCTCCGACGCCTTCAGCCAGATCCACTACGGGTCCAGCACTCTCAACACCCTGCTCATCACCAGCCTTTCGTGCGTGGCCGTCACCGTGATCGGCTCCCTCGCCGCCTATCCGCTGGCCCGGATCACCCAGCACTGGTCCACCGCGGTGTACCGGCTGTTCATCCTGGGCACGTCCGTCCCCGTGTTCGTCGTGGTCGCGCCGCTGTACCTGCTGATGCGCGACCTCAACCTGCTGGACAGCTATGCGGGAGTCGTCCTCATCTACACGGCCCTGAACCTCCCGGTCGCCGTGTTCTTCTACACCAGCTTCATCCGCTCGATCCCGGGGGACCTGGAGGAGGCGGCGGCACTCGACGGCTGCGGCGCCTTCCGTACGTTCTTCACCATCATCCTGCCGCTGCTGCGACCGGTCACCAGCACGCTGCTGACGTTCATCTCCCTGCAGATCTGGAACGACCTGCTGGTTCCCCTGGTCTTCCTGCAAGACCCGGGCAAGCGGACCGTCATGGTGAACGCGTACTCCTTCATCGACCCGCACACCGTGCAGCCGACCACCCTGTTCCCGGCCGCCCTGCTGGGTGTCCTGCCGCTGCTGGTCATCTTCGTCTTCTTCCAGCGCCAGGTGGTTGCCGGCATGTCCGCCGGGGCGGTCAAGTGAGGAACGCGGGCACGGCCATGTCCCTCGCCCCTCGGCCGGGACGCTCCCGCGCTGCACGTCGGTGCCCTGGTGTCGGCTCCGGAGCCGGATGACCGGCCGACACACTCCGGGTCCAGGCAACGTCGGCCCGGAACCGGGCTGTGCCGGGATCGGACCCAGCACCGTGGGTGCCTCCGCCCTGCGCCCGACGCACGCACGACCGGACCGGCAGCCCGCCCCGTCGGTCCGCCGCACTCGGTGGATTCAGATCGCGCCTGCCAGGGCGGCCACCTGGCCGAACCACTCGCGGGCGATCCACAGGACCAGCCCCTGAGCAGGGCGGTCCCACTCACCGTCCGGAGTCCCCGCACCCCGCCCTCAACCGGCCTGCCGACCGCACCCGTTCCCTCGGTCGTCCAGACCTGCCTGTCGATCCGCGGGCTCCAAGCCACACGACGACCTCACCGTCCAGGGGCGCCCCCTGCCCCGATGTTCCGGAAGGACCCCACCACCGATGTACGTGGTCTCATACTTCACCGACGCCGACGAAGCGCTCCACCTGGCCTACAGCCACGACGGCGAGGAGTTCGCGACGGTGAACGGCGGCCGGCCCGTGCTGCGAGGCACGGTCGGCACCGGCAGACTGCGGGATCCGTTCATCGGGGTGGGCCCCGACGGCCTGTTCCATCTGCTGGCCACCGACGGCTGGACGAGCCCCCGCATCGTCCATGCCACCTCCGCCGACCTTGTCACGTGGTCGGCCCAGGAACTCCTCCCGGCCATGGCCGACGTGGAGGGTGCCCTCAACGCCTGGGCGCCGGAGTTCTTCCTCGACCGCGGGACCGGGCTGTACCACCTCATCTGGTCCTCGGTCGTCGAGGCGGGGGGCACGGCCGAGGGCCGCGACTTCGAGCACGTCGGCCAGAACCACCGCATCTGGCACTGCACCACCGGGGATTTCAGCACGTTCTCGGCTCCTGGTCTTTTCTTCGACCCCGGTCACTCGGTCATCGACGCCACGGTGCGGGAGCTGGACGGCGGCGGCTTCCTCATGGCCTACAAGGACGAGCGCGGCACCAATGACCTCGCCACCGCTCACAAGGACATCCACCTGACCACCTTCGAGACCCCCGGCGGTCCGTACACCGACTCCGCTGGACCGGTCACGCCCTCGGTGGTGGAAGGACCGTCGATCTTCCACCGCGGAGACGAGATGGTCATGATCTTCGACCACTACCTCGAAGGACGGTACGGAGCGGCCCGCAGCAAGGACGGCGTGGACTGGGAGCCCGCCTCCCTGGCGCTGCCGGAGGGCATGCGACACGCCTCCGTCCTCGAAACGCCCCTCCCGACAGCACTTCCCCCGCGGTAGGGCGGCCGCTCGCCGGACCACCGCGACGGCCCCGCCACAGACCCCGGGCAGGGCAGCTTCGGCCGGCCCGCCCGGTGCTGGAAGACCCCGCGTCGCGCCCCGCAGCGCGGAGGACACCTCACCCACCAAGGAGCGCCGCAATGAAGCGTCGCAGAACGGACCGCCCGGGCCGCCGGGCATCCCGGATCCTCACCCTGCTCGCCACCCTGGCGGGCGTCCTTCTCCTCCCGGCCTCAGCCGCCCTGGCCGCCGGTACCTCCTACTACGTGAACTGCTCCGCCACGACCAACGGCACAGGCACCCAGTCCAGCCCCTGGAACTCGGTCAGCAGCGTCAACAGCACCACTTTCGCCGCCGGCGACAGCATCCTGTTCGCCACCGGCACCACCTGCACCGGCCAGCTCTCCCCGGGCGGCTCGGGAGCCTCGGGCAGCAACATCTCGATGAGCTCCTACGGCTCCGGCGCCAAGCCGGTCATCGACGCGGCCGGCGCCACGGGCGCGGTCATCCACCTGCTCAACCAGCAGTACTGGGACATCGGCGGCCTGGAGCTCGTCGACAACGCCTCCTCACCTGCCTACCGCTCGGGCGTTCTGGCCGAGAACAGCTCCGGCGGCGTCCTGCACCACATACGCGTGCACGACATGTACATCCACAACATCACCGGCTACGGCGGCGGTTGGTACTCCACCAACGCGGGCGTGGGCGTCCAGACCGACCACACCACCCCCGTCTCCACCTGGGACGACGTCGTGGTCGAGAACAACACCTTCGACCACGTCGACCGCATCGCGGTGGCCGTGACCCCCGACGCCGACGGCCAGGGCACCGGCCTGACCACGGGCACCGTCATCCGGGGCAACACGATGACCTACGACGGCGCGGACGACATCCTCGTGGTGAAGAACGACGGCGCCCTGATCGACGGCAACAAGGCGGGCTACGGCGGCGCGAAGGCGACCTGCCCGCCGTCCGGCCAGTACTGCAACGGCGCCTCCGCCGGCATCTGGATGTCCGGCAGCAGCAACACCGTGGTCCAGAACAACGAGGTCTACTGCCACGTCAACGGCGCGGACGGCACCGGCTTCGACGTGGACTGGGGCAACCACAACACCACGTTCCAGTACAACTACAGCCACCAGAACCTCGGCGGCTTCCTGCTGGTGATGCCGCCCTTCACCATCGCCAACGAACCCACCTCGACCGTGCCCAGCGACGGAACGGTGGTCCGCTACAACATCAGCGAGAACGACGGCAGCAACTCCGGCTGCCCCACCTCCGGCACCCAGACCCACGGCGGCGGCGTCCTGCACTTCGTGGGCGGAGTACCGAACCAGAGCGGCAGTTCATCCGCGATCCCGCAGTTCTACAACAACACCTTCTCCGTCCGGGACGGCCTGAGCACCCCGATCCTGTACTCCCGTTCCGGCACGTCCATCAGCGGTGCCCTGTCCTTCCGGAACAACGCGGTCTTCAACTACGGCTCCGGCAACTACTTCACCACCACCGGTACTTCGACCTACTCCAACAACCTCTTCTACGGCAATCACCCCTCCCGCGAGCCCACCGACGCCGCGAAGGTGACCGCGGACCCCGAGTTCCGCAACGCGGGCAACGCCAGCACCTCGTCCTCGTACACCGGCAAGAACGCCTACCAGGTGCACGCGTCCTCCCCGGTGCTTCGGGCCGGGGCCGTGATCAGCTCCAACGGCGGCTACGACGCCTTCGGCAACACCGTCTCCGCGACGGCCGCCCCCAACATCGGCGCCTACAACGGCACCGGCGGCAACCTGCTCACCAACGCGGGCTTCGAGACGGGGGCGTTGTCGCCCTGGACCCAGGCGAGCGGCAGCGCGTCGTCCGTGACCGCGGCCAACGCGCACACCGGCAGCGACGCCTTGACCACCGCGGCGAGCGGCAGCGGTTCCAACCAGGCGCTGACCGGCCTGAGCCCGTCGACCACCTACCTGCTGACCGGCTGGGGCAAGGTGGCCACGGCGGGCGAGACCTTGGCGATCGGCGTCAAGGGCTTCGGCGGCACGGAGACGTACGCCAACATCGCCGCGACGTCGTACTCCCAGGCCGCGGTCCTGTTCACCACCGGCTCCTCCAGCACCACCGCCACCGTCTACTGCTGGAAGAACGCCGGCGGCAGCGGCGCGGGCTACTGCGACGACCTCGCGGTCGAGCCGCTGTCCTCCGCCACCAACGCGGTCACCAACCCCGGCTTCGAGACCGGCACCCTGACCCCGTGGACCCAGAGCACCGGCACGGCGTCGAGTGTGGTCGCGTCGAACGCCCGCACCGGCACGTACGCCCTCCAGACCGGAGCCAGCGCCAGCGGCGGCATCCAGACGGTCAGCGGCCTCACCTCCGGCGCCAGCTACCTGCTGGCAGCCTGGGCCAAGGTGGGCACCGCCGGTGAGGAGGTCGCGGTCGGCGTGAAGAGCTTCGGCGGCACCGAGACCTATCTGCGGGCCTCGACGACCTCCTACGCCCAGCAGCCCATCTTCTTCACCACGGGCGCCTCCACCACCTCGGCCGCCGTGTACTGCTACAAGAACTCCGGCTCGGCGGCCGGCTACTGCGACGACTACACCCTGATCAAGCTCCCCTGACCACGGGCGACTCAGAAGGAGGGCCGGCGAGAGTGGGCGGGCCGGTGCATCCGACCCGCCCTCGGGCCTGCCGACGGCTGACACGCAGCCGTTCTTCGCACCGACTGCCGACCGTCGATGTCGACGGTGCCGGTGCGCCGGTTGCCGTGCAGGAACGTGACGTCACCGAACGTCGCAAGGGTGACGCAGTAGGCCGCGCCGGCATAGGGCCCCTTGCCGGCCGGCAGAGGCGTCATCGCGACCACCAGGCCCGGATAGCTGGTAACAGCTGTTACCATGCCGGTATGGCGAAGACTCAGCTAGGTGTGCGCGTCGACCCCGAGGTCAAGAAACTCGCACAGGCCCGGGCCAAGGACCGCGGCCTGGACCTGGGCGACTACATCGCCCGTCTCGTCCGCGAGGACGCCGACGGCCTGCGCCGGCGCGGCCTGGACGCCGCGCGCCGCTTCCTGGACGAGCACCAGCAGCTCTTCGACGAGGCCGAGGACGCCGACCGCAACGCGCCGGGGGCACACGCCGCGTAATGGAACTGCACATCGACGTCCCCTGGATCCTGCAGGTCGCGGAGATCGCGGGCTCCGGAGACCCGTCCCCGGACGACTACGGCGTGCCGGTGGCCGCGGTCGCCTGCCACAAGGCTGAACTGCTGGACCAGCCCGTCTACGACGGTCCCTACGCCCGTGCCGCAGCCTTGATGCACATCCTCGGCCGCTGCCGCTGGCTGGAGCGCTCCAACATGGCCGTTGCCGCGGCGACGGGCGTCATGTACCTGGAAGCCTCCGGAATCCCGGTCAAACCCACACGCGAGGACGCGCTCAGCCTGCGCGAGATACTGCGCGACCCCACCTGCACGGCCACAAAGATCGCTGCCCTACTGCGCGTGTGGCCCGTCGCCAGCTGACCTGGCAGGTTTCACCATCACCCGCCGATGTGCCGCCCGTTGGCCCGGTCGCGCTCGTCGCTCGTGGATCCGCCGGGTGAAGTACCCGGGGACCGGCGGTGTCACCAGCGTCTCCTTCGGTCTCGGCAACGCCCGGTATCAGCCGGTGCAGATGGTCAGGCTGAACAGAGCAGAGCCACAATCCTGCGCGCACTGTCCGACGTCGTCGTCAGCCGGGCCCACGACCCATCCCGGAACGAGATCTTGAAGTCGGACTCGGCCATACTGAATCGCTTGAGCTCCGCGCCGACGATTTCCTTCCGAGGCAGCGACCAGAGGACAGCCTCGGATCCGGGCACCTTCTCGCCACCGCCCCATGAGACGAGCCAACTGCCCCGCGCCGTGTCCTCGTACGACGTAATGCGCACGAGCCCATCAGACTCGGCCAGTTCGATCTCGGTCACCGTGCGCCAGGACCGCCGGGAGGGATCGAGCTGCCAGGGCAGCGTACGAGCCGTCTCGCCCACGCCCGCCCACATGACAGGGAAGTCGTCGACTTCGTTCTCACGCTCCTCCAGCTTCCCCCGCTTGTCGGGCGACGCGGGACTGCCGAGGGCGCTGGCGATGATGTACAGCGGCAACATCAGAAGCCCGGTGATGAAAGCACGGACGTGTTGGCCGAGCTTGCCGAAGAACCCCCGCACCGCGAAGGCCTGTCCAGGGGGCCAGCCGGGCAAGTCGGGTTCTATGTCGTTGCGCTCGCAGTCGCGGAAGGAGCGCCGATTCTCCACCGAGGCGGCACTACCACTCGCGAACTCGACCCGGTAGCGCACCGGTTCCTCGTCCATGACCCTTCCTTCCCTGCCGCTTTGGCGGGGTCAACTATGTCAAGCGAGGGCACAGCACCCGCACCCGGCACCTGACTGGCACCAGCAGAGCCGTCTTGTGCGGATGTGAGCCGTGCACGGCAAACTTGATCTTCGAGACGCGTGAAATTCTGCGAGGGTCCCTCGCACCGGCCGGACCCCAGTTCGCGGTCCCCGGTGGCGCGCGTTGTGCAGGGCGGTGATCCAGTACTGGCTGGCGTGAGTGTGGCTGCCCAGGTCGAAGCGCTGCCAGGCGATGGTCTGGGAGGCGTTCGTGGCCAGGAAGTGCAGGCGCGTTCGACGGCAGGTGTGCGGCGGACGTACGCGAGCAGATCGGCCACGGAGTCGAGGCAAGCCTTCAGCAGAGGGATCGCGCGCTGGCGCTGCTCGCCGCGCAGTCGGTGGCCGGGGCAGCGCCCGGGATCGTGAGGAAGATGCGGCGGTCCGTCGCAGTTCGCAGGGCCTCTCTCCGGGAGGGAACGGGCGGGCTGAAGGCGCGCACCGATGCCGACCGGGCCGTGGCCCCGTGCCCGGTCGGCGGGAACGGGGCCACGTACGCGGGTGGGTCAGAGGGCTGCCGCGGCGCTGTGCAGGTTCTTGGCGGCCAGGGCGAGTCCTTCGGTCTGGGAGTAGGCGGCGTCCTCGTGCTCGATGTTGACGGCCATGTCCGGGTCGATCTCCGCAAGGGCGCGCAGGAATTCGGTCCAGAAGGGCACGTCGTTGCCGAGACCGACGGCGACGAACTTCCACGCCGGGTTCTCGGGCCAGGCGTTGCACCAGAAGCCGTAGCCGGTCGGGACCTTGCCGGGTGCGTCGGCGGGCACCCGGGTGAACGACGTGTCCAGCACGCCACGGATGTCGGCGCCGGGGCAGAGCATCGCGTCCTTCGCGGCGGCGTGGAACACCAGCGGGCCCAGCCACTTGATCGAGGCGACGATGTCCATGCCCTGCCACATCAGGTGCGAAGGGTCCATCTCCGCGCCGACGTTGGTCGCGCCCGTCTCGTCGACGAGCCGCTTCAGGGTGACCGGGGAGAACACCAGGTTGTGCGGGTGCATCTCGATGGCGACCCGGACGTCGTTCTCGCGGGCCAGCGCGTCGATCTCCTTCCAGAACTCGACGGCCACGCCCCACTGGTAGTCCAGGACGTCCATGTAGACGCCGTCCCACGGATTCACCACCCAGGACGGGTACTTGGCGTCGGGGTCGGAGCCTGGCGTGCCGGACATGGTCACCACGTGTCGCACCCCGAGCAGGCCCGCCAGCCGGATGGTGCGGCGCAGGTCGTCGGCGTGCTTCGGGCCGACCCCCGGGAGCGGGTTGAGCGGGTTGCCGTTGCAGTTGAGCCCGGTCAGCTCCATCCCCCGGTCGGCGAAGGCCGCCAGGTACTCCGCACGCGCGGTGGCCGAGGACAGCAGCAGATCGACCGGGCAGTGCGGGGAGGGGATGAAGCCACCGGTGTTGACCTCCACGGAGGTCAGGCCGTTCTCCTTGAGGATGTCGAGGGCCTCGGGAAGGGGGAGGTCGTGCAGACAGGCGGTGTAGGCGCCGAGCTTGAGAGCCATGTGTCTCTTCCTTCTGAACAGGGTGTACGAGCTGTATGCGAGGTCAGGCGACGGGCGGGACCGCGGTGACCGCGCCGCCGCCCAGGGAGGAATCGACGACCGCCTGGATGATCTGCATGGTCCGCAGCGCGTCGGCGAAGGTGGCACAGGCCGGCAGCGGATCGGCGACCCCCGCCACCTGGTCGAGGAACGCCCGGGCCTGGTAGGTGAAGTTGTCGGCGTTGCTGGCGCCCACGCCCGGCGCCTCCATCGGGACCCCGCCCGCGAAGTAAGGCAGTTGCGGGCCGGCGATGATCTGACGGGCGCCGCGCGTACGGGCCTCGGGCTGGGCGTCGTCGAAGAGGTACTCGGCGGGCCGGTGCTGGTCGAACGCGGCCCGGCCGCCCAGGCCCAGGACGTCGAAGGAGAGCCCGTTGGGCAGACCGAAGCCGGTGCGCGTCACCGAGAAGGTGCCCACGAGCCCGGACTCGAAGCGGGCGGTGAAGGACGCGGTGTCCTCGTTCTCGACCTCGCCGAACTCGTCGGAGACGGGAGCGGCGTTGTGCCCGACGACCACGCCGAGCGGCAGCGGCCGCTTGGGGATCTGCGTCGACAGCGAGGCACCGGACACCGAGGCGATCGGCCCGGCGACGTACTCGGCGGCGTCGATGATGTGCGAGCCGACGTCCCCGAGCGCGCCGGAACCGGGGCCGCCCTTGAACCGCCAGCTCAGCGGCCCGTTCGGGTCGGTCGCGTAGTCGCACCAGTACCGGCCGCTGAACAGCGAGAGGTCGCCCAGCTCGCCGCGCTGGACATGCTCGCGGATCGCCGCGATGCCGGGGGACCGGCGGAAGGTGTAGCCGACGGCGGTCACGACCTCGGCGGTGCGCTCCAGCTCCGCCATCGCACGGGCGTCTTCCAACGACCCGGCCAGTGGCTTCTCGCACAGCACGTGCTTGCCCGCGGCGACCAGCGCCTCCGCGATCGGGCGGTGCAGCGCGTTGCCCACGACAATGCTGACGGCGTCGATCGTCGGGTCCTCGGCGACGGCCTCCCAGCTTGGGAGCGCCTTCTCGAACCCGTAACGACGGGCGGCGTCGACGCCGAGCTCGACGTTGGCGTCGGCTATCGCGGCCAGCCGGACCGGCGGCAGACCGGCGCCGAAGACCGTGTTGACGTTGCGGTAACCCGCGGCGTGGCTGCGGCCGGCCATGCCGGCTCCGATCACCGCGACGGAGATCGGCTTGCTGGATGTGGTCATGGCGTGTCCTTGGGGGAGGGATCGGGAGATCTCAGTTGGAGGTGGGGAAGTTGAACCCGGCGTTCACCTGCTGGGCGGGCTGCGGCCAGCGCGTGGTGACGACCTTGGGGCGGGTGTAGAAGCGGATGCCCTCGGGGCCGTGGACGGGGGAGTCGCCGATGAGGGAGTCCTTCCAGCCGCCGAAGGAGTAGTACGACATCGGCACCGGCACGGGGACGTTGATGCCGATCATGCCGACCTTGATCCGGCGCTGGAACCGGCGTGCCGCCTCACCGCTGCCGGTGAACAGGGCAGTTCCGTTGCCGTACGGATTGGCGTTGATGAGGTCGATCGCCTCGTCGAGCGAGTCCACCCGGACGACGGCGAGCACGGGCCCGAACAGCTCCTCCTTGTACGCGTCCATCTCGGCGGTGACCCGGTCGAGCAGGGACGGCCCGGTGAAGAAGCCCTCCTCGTGACCGTCGACCTTCAGCCCGCGCCCGTCCACGACGACCGTCGCGCCCTGCTTGGCGGCGACACCGACGGCGTGCTCGACGCGCTCCTGCGATGCCTTGGTGACGAGCGGCCCCATCTCGACGCCCGGCATGTCACCGGGGCCGACCTTGACCTCGCGCGCCTTGAGCTCCAGGGCCTCGACCAGTGCATCGGCCGCCGTACCCACCGCGACGGCGACGGACACGGCCATGCACCTCTCGCCGGCCGAGCCGTAGGCGCCCGCCGTGATGTGGTTGGCGGCGAACTCGATGTCGGCGTCGGGCAGCACGACGGCGTGGTTCTTGGCGCCGCCGAGCGCCTGGACCCGCTTGCCGTGCGAAGTGGCCTGCTCGTGCACGTACTTGGCGATGGGCGTCGAGCCGACGAAGGAGACGGCCTCGATGCCGGGATGGGTGAGGATCGCGTCGACCGCGTCCTTGCCGCCGTGCACGACGTTGAAGACGCCGTCCGGGAGACCGGCGCGCCGGTACAGCTCGGCGACGAAGTTCGCGGCGGACGGGTCGCGCTCACTGGGCTTCAGGACGAAGGTGTTGCCGGTGGCGATGGCCATCGGGTGCATCCAAAGAGGCACCATGGCCGGGAAGTTGAAGGGCGTGATCCCCGCGACGACACCGAGCGGCTGCCGGAAGTTGTGCACGTCGACACCGCGCGACACCTGGTCCGAGAAGCTGCCCTTCAGTACGTCGCCGAGCCCGCACGCGAACTCCACGACCTCCCGGCCGCGTGTGATCTCGCCGCGCGCGTCGTCGACCGTCTTGCCGTGCTCGGCCGAGATGATCCGGCCCAGCTCCTCCTCATGCTCCACGAGCAACTGCCGGAAGGCGAACATCACTTGGGTGCGCTGCGCCAGCGACGACTCCGACCAGGTCTCGAACGCGGCAGTGGCGACCGCGACGGCGGCATCGACATCGGAGCCGCCGCCGAGCAGGACCCGCGCCTGCTCCAGGCCGGTGGCCGGGTTGAACACCGGCGCGGTGTGCGGGGCGGAGCCCTCGGCGGGCGTGCCGTTGATCCAGTGCTGGATGGTTGTCACGTGAGGGTGTCCTTACAGGTAGTGGCGCTGGTCGAGCTTGTGGGAGGCGTACGTCTCGTATGCGGCACGGGTGGAGTCCAGGGCGGACGTCTGGGCGACCGGTACGTCCCACCAGCCGTGGCCGGGCGGATTCGGCCCGTACAGATCGGTCTCGACATGCACGACCGTGGTGCGGGTGGCCGCCTTCGCCTTCTCCATCGCCGCACGGAATTCGTCGACGGAGGTGGCGTGCAGAACGTCCGCGCCGAGCGAGGAGGCGTTGGCGGCGAGGTCGACGGGGAGTACGTCACCGTCGAGCTGGCCCGAATCGCCGTTGCGGAAGCGGTACTTGGTGCCGAACCGCTGCGAGCCGAGCGACTCCGACAACGCGCCGATGGACGCGAAGCCATGGTTTTGCACCAGGACGACGATGACCTTCAGCCCCTCGGAGACCATGGTCACGATTTCCTGAGCCATCATCAGATATGAGCCGTCGCCCACGAGTACGACGACCTCGCGCGACGGATCGGCCATCTTGGCGCCGACGCCGGCCGCGACCTCGTACCCCATGCAGGAGTAGGCGTATTCGACGTGGTACGCCTTCGGATCCCGGGCTCGCCACAGCTGTTGCAGGTCGCCCGGCAGGGAACCGGCGGCGTTGATGACGACGGCGCGGTCGTCGAGGACGTCGTTGAGTGCGCCGAGGATCTCGGTCTGGGCGGGCAGTGGGCCGTGCGCCCGGTTGAAGCACTCGTTCTCGATCTCCCGTGTGCGCGCGATGAGTTGACGTATGCGGTCCCGGTAGGCGGGGTCGACCTCCCAGTCGGAGAGCACACCCGCCAGCGCCTGGATGCCGAACCGGGCATCCGCCACCAGCGGTTCCGCCGAGTGCTTCACGGCGTCCAGCCGGGCCACGTTGAGGTTGACGAACGTGACGTCCGGATTGCCGAAGACCGTGTGACTGGCGGTGGTGAAGTCGGAGTAACGGGTGCCGATGCCCAGCACGACATCGGCGTCCTTCGCCAGCTCGTTGGCCGCGTACGAACCCGTGGAGCCGATGCCGCCCACCGCGTACGGGTGGTCCCACGGCACCGCGCCCTTGCCCGCGTGCGTGTCCGCGACCGGGATGCCGGTGGCCTCCGCGAAGGCACGCAGCTCGGTCTCGGCACCCGAGTAGACGGTCCCGCCTCCGGCCACGATCAGCGGCCTGCGTGCGCCGCGCAGCAGCCGCGCGGCCCGCTCGACGGCGGCCGGCTCCGGCACCGGGCGGCCCACATGCCAGACCCGGCGCCGGAAGAACTCGGCCGGCCAGTCGAAGCCTTCCGCCTGCACGTCCTGCGGCAGTGCGAGCGTGACGGCGCCGGTCTCCACCGGGTCGCTCAGCACCCGCATCGCGGCCAGCGCGGCAGGGATCAGCTGTTCGGGACGCGAGATGCGGTCGAAGTACTTCGATACGGCACGGAAGGCGTCGTTGACCGTGACGTCCCCGCCCCGGGTGTCCTCCAGCTGCTGAAGCACCGGGTCTGCGGCCCGGGTGGCGAACATGTCGCTGGGCAGCAGCAGGATCGGAATCCGGTTGGTCGTGGCCAGCGCCGCGCCGGTGATCATGTTCGTGGAGCCGGGGCCGGTCGACGCCGTACAGGCGAAGGTGGCCAGCCGGTCGCGCATCTTGGCGTACGCCACGGACGCGTGCACCATGCCCTGTTCGTTGCGGGCCAGGTAGTAGGGGAGGTCGGCTTCCCGGGTGACGGCGGCCTGGAGCAGGGCCTGCCCGATCCCGGCCACGTTGCCGTGCCCGAAGATGCCCCACACGCCGGGGATCAGCCGTTGCTCCTGGCCGTCGCGCTCGCTGTACTGGTTGGCCAGGAAGCGGACCAGGGCCTGGGCGGTGGTGAGGCGGATCGTGGTCATCGTGGGGCCTCCTCGCCGGCGAAGGGGAGACGGGGGTCGACGGTCTGGGACTCCCAGGTTTCGCGGACCCACCCGTGCGCGGGGTCGTCGCAGATCAGCCAGGCGCGGTCCTGGCCTGGGCCCGCCATGACGTTGAGGTAGTAGAGGTCGTAGCCGGGCGCGGCGATCGACGGCCCGTGCCAGCCGTGCGGGATCAGGACGGTGTCACCGGAGCGGACCTCGGCGAGCACGTCGATCGGCCGGTCCGCGGTGCCGTACACGCGCTGGTAGCCGAAGGCCCGCTCGCCGCCGCCGACCTCGAAGTAGTAGATCTCCTCCAGCTCGGATTCGGCTCCGGGGCGCGCTTCGTCGTGCTTGTGCGGCGGGTACGAGGACCAGTTGCCGCCGGGCGTGAGGACCTCGCACACCAGCAGCTGCTCGGCGTCGAAGGTGCCGGGCAGGCAGTAGTTGTTGACCTGGCGGGAGCAGTTTCCGGCGCCGCGCAGCTCGACGGGCACTGTGTCCTTCGGGCCGTAGCGGGCGCGGAGGCCGCCTTGCCCCGTACGGGCCGAGGGCAGTGCGAAGGTTCCTCCGGCGGCGCTGCCCAGGACGGCCACGGACCCCCGGGGTACGTACGCGAAGTCGGTGACCGAGGCGAAGACGCCCGTACGGCCGTCGAGTTCGAAGCTCTGCCCGCCGACGGTGACTGTGCAGCCGCCGCGCAGGGGGAGCACCAGGAACTCGGAGTCACCGGTGGTGAGCGTGTGCGTCCCGCCCGGCCTCAGGGTCAGGATTCTGAGGCCGGAGTATCCCCAGCCCGCCGACTCGGGCGTGACGAGGAGGTCGTACGGACCGTCGGACGAAGTCCCTTTCGGCAGGTGGTACTTGCTTGTGTCCGTCACAGCAGGCTCACCGCCTTGTCCACCGCCCCGGCGACATCGCCGTTCGACGGGTAGAGGAGCGAGCGGCCCACGACCAGGCCCTGCGCGGTGGGTTGCTTGAGAGCCTTGCCCCAGGATGCGAACGCCGCCGCGGGATCTGTGACCTCGCCGCCCAGCAGGAGTGCGGGCAGCGTCGAGGCGGACAGCACACGCTCCATGTCGTTCACGACCGGCAGCTTCAGCCAGGTGTAGGCGGTGCGGCGGCCCAGCCCGGAGGCGATGGTGATCGACTTGACGACGGCGTCGGGGGAGAGGTCGTTGCGGACTCTCCCGTCCTGCCAGCCGCTGAGGAACGGCTCGACCATGGCGATGAGCTGACGGTCATTCAGCTCGTCCACGGCCCGGGCGGTGTTCTCCAGTACGGACGGGGTCGCCGGGTCGTCGAGCGCGATACGGGTGAGCATCTTGCCGCCGTCGAAGCCCATCTCGGCGATCGTCTCGGCGTCGTAGCCGGTGAACCGGTCGTCGATCTCGAACGCCGAGCCGGCGAGCCCGGCGCGGTTCATGGAGCCGAAGACGCTCTTGCCGTCGAGGACGCCGAGGAGCAGCAGGTCCTCCAGGATGTCGGCGGTGGCCAGCACACCGGTCACACCGGGCCGCTCCAGGGCGACACACAAGCGGTCGAGCAGCTCGAAGCGGTCGGCCATGGCGTTCGGGTCGCCGCCCACGCCGTTGGCGCCGCGCGCCGGATGGTCCGCCGCGATGATCATCGCCTTGCCGTGCCCGCCGAGCGGGGAGGTGGCCTTCACGCGTCGCGCGGCCGCTGCCGCGATGGAACCGGGGGCGTTGACCCGGGCCTCCACGATCCGGTTCACATGGTCAGAGAGCACGTCGTCACACCTCTCGCTGGGGATCGTCGAGGGAATCGGGGGCCGTAGGAGCGGGGGTCGCCGGGTGGAGCTTCGCTTCCACCTCGGCCTCCGTCGGCATGGCGTCGGAGCAGGCGAGGCGGCCCGCGACGATGGCGCCGGCGGCGTTGGCGAAGGCGAGCGTGCGGCGGATGTCCCAGCCGGACAGCAGGCCGTGGCAGAGCGCGCCACCGAAGGCGTCACCGGCACCGAGGCCGTTGACGACGTCCACCGGGACCGGCGGTATCGCGGTGGCCGAACCGTCGCGGGCGACAGCCAGCACGCCCTTGGGCCCCTGCTTCACCACCGCCAGCTCCACTCCGGCGGCGAGCAGGGCCTTCGCGGCGGCGTACGGATCACGCTCGCCGGTGGCAACCTCGCACTCGTCGAGGTTGCCGACGGCCACCGTGGTGTGGGACAGGGCCTCGGCGTAGTACGTACGCGCCTGGTCGGGATGGCGCGAGGCTGCGTCTTTCCAAAACGCCGGCCGCCAGTCGAGGTCGAAGACCGTCGTGCCGGACTTCGCCCGGTGTGCCAGGGCCGCGAGGGTGGCCGAGCGGCTCGGTTCTTCGCTCAGGCCGGTGCCGGTGACCCAGAAGACACGGGCGTCGCGCACGGCGTCCAGGTCCAGCTCACCGGGGTGAATGTCCAGGTCGGGGGCGCTCGGCAGGCGGTAGAAGTAGAGCGGGAAGTTGTCCGGCGGGAAGATCTCGCAGAAGGTCACCGGCGTCGGCGCGATGTCCGACGTACCGACGAAACGGCTGTCGACGCCGTAGCCCTCCAGGGCCGTGCGGACGTAGTCCCCGAACGGGTCACGGCCCGTCTTGGTGATGACGGCGGAGGAGTGCCCGTAGCGGGCGGCCGCCACGGCGACGTTGGTGGGACTGCCGCCGAGGTATTTGCCGAACGAGGTGACCTCCGCCAGCCCCACGCCGGTCTGGAGCGGATACACATCCACTCCCACACGGCCCATGGTCAGGACTTCCAACGGCATGACGCGGTTTCCCTTCGCTCCGGAGACCCGGGGGTTGACTGGATTTAAAGCGCTTTAAAAGACCTTCCAGCGGAGTACGATGCCTACGCTGATATGTCATGTCAATAGGTTTTTATTGCGAGATTTCGCGATTCTGGTGACCGCACCCTGGCCGACGCGGATCGGCGGTGCGACGAAGGGGCCGGCGGCCCGTGTGAGGCGTCCACACGGGCCGCTCACGGCACGGCGGCACCGTCAGGACAGGCCGGCCAGGTATGCGTCGATCGTCTTCCGCATGAAGACGGAGGACTCCTTGGCCCGTTCTTCCCAGGCGAAGACGCAGGCCGTCAGGGTGCCGTCGAAGTTGTGGGTGCGCAGTTCGCGGAAGAGTCCGTCGAAGTCGACTTCGCCCTGGCCGATGTCGAGGTGCTGGTGGATGCGGGCGGCAGTGCCCGGTGGATTGAGGATGTAGCGGTTGCCGGATGACGCCGTGTGGTCGAAGGCATCAGCCAGATGGACGTGGGTGAGCAGGTCGCCCGCGTACTCGATGATGCCGGGGGCGTCGTTGCCGATGTGGAACGTGTGTGGGGCGCAGTAGAGGAAGCTGACGGCCGGGTTGTTGATGCCGCGGATCAGGTTGATCGCGTCGTGGCCGTTCTCGATGAAGTCGTCGGGATGCGGCTCCAGGGTGAGGCGGATGCCTTCGCGTTCGAAGAGCGGGAGCAGTTCGTCGAGGGAGTTCCAGAACTGGGCCTCCGAGCGGTCGGCCGCCTCGGGGCGGCCGTTGAACTCGGAGATCATGCTGTCGACCCCGAGGTCCGCGGCGATCTGGATGGACCGCTTCCAGTAGCGCACCGCGGCCTGCCGGTCGTCCTCGTCCGGCCCGGACCAGCGGAACAGCGGCAGCAGGGAGGAGATGCCGACGCCCGCCGCGTTGAGAGCCTTGCGGAATTTCCGTACGGTCGCGTCGTCGACGCGTGGGTGCCGGAAGAAGGGGATGAAGTCCTCCCGCGGGGAGAGTTCGATCCATTCGTAGCCCAACTCGGCTACCACGGCGGGCAGTTCGAGCAGCGGGACGTTACGGATCATGTACGGGTCGAGGGCGATCTTCACGTGACTGTGCCTTCCGGGAGTTCCTCGACGTCGACGCCGCGTACCTGTGCCAACTCGTGCTTGAGCGCGGCGAGTTCGGCGCCGCCGGCCATGTGGTTGGTGAGCTCTTCGAGGCTGACCTCGCTGCGGTCGGCGCTGAGTTCGAGGGTGCCGAGGCGGAGCACGCTGAAGTGGCCGCCGACCATGTAGGCGTGGTGCGGGTTGTGGGTGATGAAGATGACGCCGAGACCGCGGTCGCGGGCGGCGGCGATGTATTTGAGGACGACACCGGACTGCTTGACGCCGAGCGCGGCGGTCGGCTCGTCGAGGATGAGGACGCGGGCGCCGAAGTAGACGGCGCGGGCGATGGCCACGGACTGGCGCTGGCCGCCGGAGAGGGTGCCGATGGGCTGGTCCAGGTCGTCGAGGACGATGCCCATGTTGCGCAGTTCCTCGTCGGCGGTCTGCTTCATGCGGGCGATGTCGAGGCGGCGCACGGGCCAGGGGCCCTTGGTCATCTCGGAGCCGAGGAAGAAGTTCCGCCACACCGGCATCAGCGGGACGGTGGCGAGGTCCTGGTAGACGGTGGCGATGCCGCTGTCGAGGGCTTCGCGGGGGGTGTTGAAGCGCACCGGCTCGCCGTCGACGAGGAACTCGCCCTCGGTGTGCTGGTGCAGACCCGAGATGATTTTGATGAGGGTGGATTTGCCGGCGCCGTTGTCGCCGAGCACGCACGTGACCTGGCTGCGGTGGACCTTCAGATCGACGCCGTGCAGGGCGCGGATGTTGCCGTACGACTTGCCCGCGTTGCGGAGTTCGACGACGGGACTGCCCTCCCGGGACGGGGCGTCGGCGAGGATGGCTCCGTGCGGAGCGGTTCCGTTGGTGGTTGTCATGTGGGTCACCTCCGGGTCGCCGTGCGGCTGACCCACAGATTGATGAGGGTGGCGCCGAGCAGCATCACGCCGAGGAAGGCCTTGAACCAGTCGGGGTTCCAGCCGGCGTAGACGATGCCCTGCTGCACCATGCCGAACATGAAGGCACCGAAGACCGGGCCGATCGCGGAGCCATGGCCGCCGGTGAGGAGGCAGCCGCCGATCACCGCCGCGGCGATGTAGATGAGTTCCTGGCCGACGCCCTCGCCCGACTGCACGGTGTTGAAGGAGAACAGCTGGTGCATGCCGATGAACCAGGCGCCGAAACCGACCAGCATGAACAGGGAGATCTTGGTGAAGGTGACCGGCACGCCGACCGCGCGGGCGCTGTCCTGATTGCCGCCGACCGCGAAGATCCAGTTGCCGTACTTGGTGCGCAGCAGCACCCAGGTCGCGATCGCCGCGAAGACCAGCCACCACACGATGGTGATCTTCACCTGGACACCGCCGACGTCGAACGACGAGGCGAAGACCTTCTTCGCCTGGTCGAAGCCGTCCATGCTGCTGATGTCGTCGGTCGCGACGTTTTCGGTGACCAGCTTGGTCACCGCCAGATTCACACCTTGCACGATGAGGAACGTGCCGAGGGTGACCAGGAAGCTCGGCAGCCCGGTGCGGACCAACATCCAGCCGTTGAACAGGCCGATGGCGAGCGACACCAGGAGGGCGACGATCACACCGACCCAGACGTTCATGGTCAACTGGTAGCTGACCATGCTCGCGGTCAGTGCCGAGGTGATCACCGCGACGCCGGCCGACAGGTCGAACTCGCCGCCGATCATCAGCAGGGCCACGGGCAGCGCCATGATGCCGATCGTCGACGACTGGTACAGGATGTTGGCCATCGAGCTGCCGTCGCGCACCGGCGGCGCCGTGATCAGGAAGAACACGAGTACCGCGGCGGCGCCGAGGAACACGCCCACTTCGGGTCGGGCGAGCAGCCTGAGCGCCAGGGAGCGCTGCGCGGTCCGCCCGTCGGTCTCCTTGGGGCCGGAGGCCGGCGGTGTGGTCACCGCCGGCTCAGCCTGCTGGGTCATGTTCGTCACCGGGTGCCCTTCGCGGCGAACTTGGCGACAGCGTCGACGTTGGACTTGTCGACGAAGGCCGGGCCGGTCAGGATCGGCTGCTCGCCGCCACCGCTGTAGTTGCCGTTGGTCTTGTAGAGCCACAGGGAGTCGACCGCCAGGTAGCCCTGGAGGTAGGGCTGCTGGTCGACCGCGAACTGGATGCTGCCCTTCTCGATGGCGGAGATGAGGTCCTTGTTGAGGTCGAAGGTGGCGACCTTCGCCTTACTGCCGGCCTCGGACGCCGACTGTGCGGCCGTCAGGGCGAACGGGGCGCCGAGCGTGACGACCTCGTCGATGGACTTGTCCTGCGTGAGCTTGGCGGTGATCGTCGACTTCACGGAGGGCATGTCGGTGCCGTTGACGTAGAGGATGTCGGTCTTGCCGCTGAAAGTCTTCTTCACACCGGCGCAGCGCTCTTCGAGGTTGATGTCGCCCTGGGCCTGGATGACGCACAGGGTGTGCTTGGCGCCGGTGGTGTTGAGCTTGGTGCCGAGTGCCTGGCCCGAGACGGACTCGTCCTGGCCGAAGAACGACATCAGGCCCTGCTTCTTCCAGTCGGACAGGCCGGCGTTGAAGCCGACGACCGGAATGCCGGCCTTCTCCGCCTTGGCGACCACGGCCTTCATGGCGTCCGGCTTGGCGAGGGTGACGGCGATGCCGTCGACCTTCTGATCGATCGCGTTCTGCACGAGGTTGGCCTGGTCGCCCGCGGTCTCGTCGTTGGAGTAGATGAGCTTGACGTTGTCCTTGGCGGCGGCTGCCTCGGCCCCCTTCCGGATGGTGTCCCAGAACGTGTCGCCGGAGGGCGCGTGGGTGACCATCGCGATCGTCATCCGGGGGGTGTTGGCCTTGCCGGCGGAGGCGGCGGCCCCGCTCTCCTCGGCCTTCTTGCCGCCGGAGCCGCTGGAACAGCCGGCGAGGGTGAGCGCGGCCGCGGCGGCCACGGCCACGGCGGGGGCGATTCTGCGGGAACGGGGGAGGGGAGTGCGCTTCATGGTTCATGCACCTCGCTGTGCGAACGGGGATGGGGTGGTTGACAGTGATCCGCGGCTGCCGACTGCCGGTAGTCGGCTGGGGAGATGGCGGCGGCCGCGGTGGGTACGGGCGCGGGAGCAGGGGCGGGAGGCTGAATCCGGTTCGGCGGGTCCGGCGGCGAATGGGCGCCTTGTGGGCGTCGTCGACGGTGACCCGGCACGTATCAGGAAGCCCGGCGTCCAGCACGGCGGCGTCGTTCGGCCTCCCGAGCTGACCTGGCTGACTTGGTCGGTACAACAGGACAATTTAAAGCGCTTTAAGTTCTGGTACTATCGGCTTGTTTCGCGAACGTGTCAAGGGAGTTGCGCGAGGAGATGTACCGGGAGGTGCAAGTGGACGACGTCGGTTCCGAGCGTCGTCGGGACGGTGCGAACAAACGCCCCCGGCTGGAGGACGTGGCCGCCCGCGTAGGTGTGTCCACCGCGTCCGTCTCCCTGGTACTGCGCGGTGTGTCCGGTCCCAGCGAACGCACCCGGCAACGCGTCCTGAAAGCCGCCGCCGAGCTCGGATACCAGGTCGACCGCACCGCCAGCCTGCTGGCCAGCAGGCGCACCCGGCTGCTCGGCGTCATGGTCGACATCCACAGCCCCTTCCACGCCGAACTGGTCGAGCATCTGCACACGGCCGCCGAGGACGTCGGCTACGACCTCGTCCTCAGCACCCAGACCCGCACCCGCGGCGAGCACACCGCCGTCGAGACACTGCTCGCCTTCCGTAGCGAGGCCCTGATCCTGCTCGGACCGACCGCCCCCGCCGACACGCTCGCCGCCCTCGACCGAAAGGCACCGGTCATCGCCGTCGGCCGCCGGATCGCCGACGCCGACCTGGACGTCGTCCGCACCGCGGACGACGACGGGGTCGGCCAGATCGTCGACCATCTGGTGACACTCGGCCACCGTGCGATCACCTACGTCGACGGCGGCAAGGGCGTCATCGCCACCGATCGCCGCCGCGGCTACCGCACCGCCATGCGCCGCCACGGCCTGGACTCGCACATCAGAGTCCTGCGCGGAGACCACACCGAAGCCGCGGGCGAGCGTGCAGCCCGCCACCTCCTCGACGGCGGCGAACTGCCCACCGCCGTCGTCGCGTTCAACGACCAGGCCGCCATCGGAGTCCTGGCCGCCCTCTCCCGCGCGGGTGTCGCCGTCCCGGAGGAGGTGTCCGTGGTCGGTTACGACGACGACGCCCTCTCCCGTCTGAGCTGCTTCAATCTGACCACCGTCAGCCAGAGCGCCGACGAACAGGCCCGCCACGCGGTGACCGCCGCCGTCGAACGCCTCGACCAGGGCCGCACCGAGCCCCGCGAGGTCGTCCTCGCCCCGCACCTCGTCGTACGCGGCACCACGGCCGAGCCCGTATGACCGGCTCTGCCCGCTCTGAACCGGCGGCAGGTGAAGTGCCCGATGCCCGGCACCCGCGGTCCGCGGGCGGCAAGGCGGGGCGCGTGCCACAGCAGCGCCGTCACCGTGAAGGCCGCAGTCGAGGGCTCGCTCAAGCGGCTCGGCACCGACTGCATCGACCTGTACTACCAGCACCGCGCCGACCCGGCCATGCCCATCGAGGAGCGGCGCTGTAGGGACGGCCTGCATCGGTGAGCGCGTGCACCGCTTCGAACAGCCGTCGGGCATGCCTGCCGGCGCGAGTGTCCGCTGAGGGATCCTCGACGGCTTCCTCGCCAGACGGCGGATCGCATGCCTCGACCGGAGACAGAGCTGCGGGCAGGCACCCGCGGTGGGCGGCGGCGATCTCCTGGACGCGCCGGGAGAGGCCCTGCCACAAGTGGAAGCGGACGCTGACCTGCACAGCCGTCAGGGCACCCTCGGCGATGCCCTGACGGTAGGTCAGCGGGCCGTCCCGGCAGGCCACTTCGGCACCGGGATGCGCGCGCAGCCGACGGCATTCGCATCAACAGGGAGAGCGCGGTGCACCGCGAGAGCTCGACCTTGAGGACGCGCAGCATCCGGGCCCCGCCCCGGCTGGCCCGCATCACACCGACCGCCTCGACCAGGTGCTCCCAGCAACGGCGTGCACCGCTGAGAGCGCACCGTGAGCTCCGGCACCTGTTCAGCAAAGGTCACCTTCGGGCAGACCGTGTTCGCGCAGTACAGACGGCGAACGCTCAAATCGATCCGCACCGGACGGCCCCCGAGCGCGGTGTCAGCAAGGTGCCGCACATAACGGCTGTGGCTGGAGACCGCCGCTCGAAGTGGGCTACAGAAGGGATGGTCCTCCCATGAGGCTCTCGGTACAGATCCGGCCGACCGCCCGGTCTGCGGGCACCTGCTCGACCTCACCGAAGTAGGCATCGCGCGGAAGCGTCTCCTGCTGGAGACGGAGGTCGCCGGGGTCCGGGACACGGACATCAGAGGCAGGCAGCAACTCGTCGGCGTGGGCAACAAGATCGCGCAGGCCGTCGAGGAGGCGCGCCGTCGTCGTCTCGTCATCGGCGTGGGTGAGCTGCGCGTCGACGCGCCGGTGGTCGGAAGTGTGCAGGTTGATGCGGTGGCGTCGACGCGTCCGGTCGGCGGCATCGTAAGCGCTGAATTCGACCCCGCTCAGGTCGATGAAGATCTGGAGGGGGTCCATGTCGAAGGCGCGTGCCTCGCCGACGAAGTCATCGCGGTCGTAGACGTGCAGGCCCTCGATGTACTCGATGGCCGCTCGTACACGGCGGGCGCTGGAAAGCGCCTCATCCATGAGCTCACGGCCATGTTCCGCCATCTGGCGGCGCCACCCGTCGTGGGCTTGCGTCGGTCGGCTGCGGTCAGGCTTCTGGGCTCCTTGCCGCTGGCTGGTCGCTGTTGCCGTGTGCCAGTGACGCGAGAATTTCCTTGCGGCAGACATCGAGGATTTCGTCCGCAAGCGGAGAACCGTCCGGGCACGCCCGCGACAACATGACCGCGCCGACCGAATGGGCGAGCATGTCGATCACCGTGCTGCGGGCCGCGCGCTGGTCCTCATCCCCCGGCGTATCGCTTTGGGACTGAAGGGCCGTCAGCATGTTCTCGATCCCGGCTGCGAACTCTGTTCGGATGTCCGCCGGCTGACGTGCGGCGTCGCCGCTGAGGGCCGCGATGGTGCAGCCGTCACCGCGCTCGTCGCGATGCTCCCGGGAGACGTAGGCCTCGACGAACTCGGCGGCGTCCAGACCTTCTGTCCGTGCCGCGGTCTGGGAGAGCCCGCTTGCGGACGCTTCGGCCATCAGGTCGGCCTTGGACCGGAAGTGCTTGTAGAACCCGCCATGGGTGAACCCGGCGGCTGCCATCAGTTCCGCCACGCCGACACCGTCGTAGCCGCGCTCACGGAACAGCCTGGCGGCTGTCGCGACGATGTGCGCACGGTTCTGCTGTGCCTGTGCCTTGGTGACCCGCATGTCCAGCCGCCCCTTCTTCGGTCGACGCTCGACGGTCAAGCATACATAGATGTCGATCGACATCCAAGTGGTTGACTTTTTAGATTATGACCGTCATCGTATTGCTCATCCACTACAGAAAGGGTCAGGCCATGAGTGACACGCACCTGACTGCACCGACTCGTTTCATCGAGGTCGACGGCGACCGATTCGCCTACCGACGCTGGGGCAAGCCCTCCGGCGTCCCGATCTTCCTCGTCCAGCACTTCCGCGGCGGAATGGACCACTGGGACCCCCTGCTCACCGACGGCCTGGCCGAAGGCCGTGAGGTCATCCTGTTCGATGGGCGCGGCATCGCCTCGTCATCCGGCACGCCGCGTAACCGGATCGAGGACATGGCCGACGACATTGCCGCGGTCATCCGGGCGCTGGGGCTGGAGCAGGTCGATCTGCTGGGCTTCTCGGTCGGCGGTGTCCAGGCACAGGAGGTCACGCTGCGCCACCCTCAGCTGGTGCGCAAGCTCCTCCTGCTCGGCACCGGCCTGCGAGGCGGGGACCCGACGGTCGACCCCAAGGTGCCTGAGCACGCAGCGGCTCCGGTCCCCAGCGTGGAGGACTTCCTCTTCCTGTTCTTCGGCCGCTCGGAAGCCGCGGTGGAAGCGGGCCGGGCCTTCTGGGAGCGACGTCACCAGCGGGCCGACCAGGACGTGCCGAGCTCGCTCGAGGTCGCACAGGCGCAGCTTGAAGCGATTACGGCCTATGCGGAGCCCCTGCCGGGCGAGAATCCCTACGCCTACCTGAACGCGATCACCCAGCCGACGCTGGTCCTCAATGGTGAGAACGACGTGATGATCGCCTCGATCAACTCCTGGCACCTCTCCCAGAACATCCCCGACGCTCAGCTGCTGATCTACCCCGACGCCGGGCATGGAGCGCAGTTCCAGTACCCCGAGCGGTTCCTGAAGCACGCCATTCAGTTCCTCGACGAGTAACACCTGCGGGGCTTCGGTGTAGTCGCTGACGTCTGGTCGGTGATGATCGGCCGGCTCATCGGAGCCCGGAAGGTGACAGGCACACTTCCCAGGCCATGGAGTCCTCTACGCCCCGTGGCCGAAACGGAAGACAGTCCCGCCGACGGATCGTCGCCGATTTCGCCTGCTTGACCAGCGGCGCGAAACAGGCCGGGCCCGGGCCTGCCGGAGCGGCCGACCGAGGCCGACGCATCCTGTGCGATCCGGGCGGGGCGCGCTGTCGCCCGGGTGCCGTGCCCGCACTCACCGCCTTACTCGGCTCTACCGAAGCCAAGCCTGAACGCGGCGACAGAATCCCCGGGATTGCTTGTCGCGGGCGCCGCCCACCGGTGCGTTGCACGCACTCATCCCGCCAGACCCCTCGGCGGTCAGGTCCGCAAGGTGTGACCGGACCGACAGCCGCCCGGACCGCCGGACCACCATGCCGCCACGCCCCCGTGGCGCATCACTCTTGAGGAGTACACCATGACGCAGCCCAGCACGATCAGCGTCGAGAGCCCGACCCCCCGGATCCGCAAGATCACATTCTCGAACCCGCCGGTGAACCTGTTGGTCCCGGAGACCTTCGCCCGGCTGCGGGATGTCATCACGGAGATGAGCGAAGACCCGGAGGTCCGCGTCGCCATCTTCACGAGCAGTACACCCGGCTACTTCATCAACCACTTCGACATCGCCTCGGCCGGCGACGTTGCCGAGCCGCCAGCCGAGGGTGAGGTGCCGCCCGCCGTCGACGTCCTGATGCGGTTGACGAAGGCCCCGTTCATCAGCATCGCGGCCATACGCGGACGGACCCGGGGCGGCGGGAACGAGTTGGCGCTTGCCTGCGATCTGCGCTACGCCAGCCGCGAGCAGGCACTGTTCGGCCAGCCGGAGGTCGCCAGCGGCCTGCTGCCCGGCGGTGGCGGCAGTGAACGGCTGCCTCGGCTGATCGGCCGCGACCGCGCGCTGGAGGCCATCCTCGGCAGCGACGACTACGACGCCGACCTGGCCGAGCGCTACGGCTGGATCACCCGCGCCCTGCCGGACACCGAGCTGGACAGCTTCGTCGAGGGCATGGCTGCACGGCTCGCGTCCTTCGACAAGACCGTGCTGGGCGCCGCCAAGGCCCAGATCAACCGGGCGACCCTGCCGCCGGACGCCGACCTCCAGGCGGCGTACGGGGAATTCCTGAACTCGCTGACAGGGCCAGGGTTCCAGGAGCGGCTGCCCGCAGTCGGCAAGCTCATCACCGAACTGGGCGTCGAGGAGTGGCAGCGGAACCTGGGCAAGTACCTCGGCCTCGCCAACCAGCAGGCTTAGGTCGTCCACACCCGCTGCGACGACGCCACGGCCGCCGCACACCTCATCCAGACGCACAGCAGCCCCAGCTCCATGTCCCAGTACCTCTCGGTACCGGACCGACCGGAAGAGAGGGTGACCACGACGAGCTGATCCCGCAAAAGTGCCCACCACGGGCACGGCCTCACCCCCCGTCGGCAAGAAGGTCTTCGACAAGCAACTGCCCAACAGCGAGCCGAAGCTGCGGGCCGTCTTCGACAAGCTGGCCGCGGAGTTCGGCACCGTGCTGGTCATCGTGGACCAACCCGCCTCGATCGGAGCCCTGCCCTGACGGTCGCCCGGGACGCCAGCTGCAAGGTCGCCTACCTGCCCGGACTCGCAATGCGGCGGATCGCCGACCTGTATCCCGGCGAGGCGAAGACCGACGCCAAGGACGCCGCGGTGATCACGGACGCAGCCCGGACGATGCCGCACACCCTGCGCTCGCTGGAGCTGACCGACGAGATCACCGCCGAACTGACCGTTCTGATGGGCTTCGACCAGGACCTCGCGGCCGAGGCCACCCGCACCTCCAACCGGATACGCGGCCTGGTCACCCACTTCCACCCCAGCCTGGAACGCGTCCTCGGCCCGCGCCTCGACCCTCAGGCAGTGACCTGGCTGCTGGAACTCGATCCCGGGGGTCGCGGTCAGGACCGCCGCCACCTTGCTGGTCACCGTCGGCGACGGCACCAGCTTCCCCACCGCCGCCCACCTGGCCTCCTACGCCGGCCTCGCCCCGACGACGAAGTCGTCGGGGACCTCGATACACGGCGAACACGCGCCCAGAGGCGGCAACCGGCAACTCAAGCGCGCAATGTTCCTGTCCGCGTTCGCCGCACCGCACGATCCCGCCACCCGCACCTACTACGACAAATGCCGGGCCCGCAGAAAGACCCACACCCAGGCCCTCCTCCGCCTTGCCCGTCAGCGGATCAACGTGCTCTTCGCGATGCTCCGCGACGGCACCTTCTACGAACCCCGAACCCCACGCCACATGGGACTCTGCAGCTAGCCGATGAGCCGAGCCGGAGTACCCATGACACTTGCAGAACTGATCAGCCAACTGACTGAGAAGGATGACGGTCTGACCGTCTTCGCCAGCGAGCCCTGGACTGCGCAGAGCGACGCGACGGCTGTCGCCAACCGGGAAGGCACAAGCCAGCCAGATGCAGAGGGCCGCACCTACCTCCTGGAAACCGCCCTGATCCACGACGTCCTGGAGACCTGGCGTGCGCACCATGACGGGGCCATTCCTTCCCCGCAACAGGCATGCAAGGCAGTCGTCTACTACGCCGAGAACGACACATACCTGTACCCGGACGAAGACCTGCCCTGATCAACCCGCCCCGGACTCGCACTCCTAGTGGGCCCACTTCACGTCGACCAGGGCTGGGAAATTTCCGCGCAAGACCCTCTCTACTTGACCAAAGACATAGAGACACCCCCCCCAATTCGGCAGTTCGGCCTGGCCGCGCTCGCGACGGTGCGCGATGACCAGGCCGGTGTTCGCGATGATTCGAGCGAGGTCGGAGAAACCCTCGCCGCGACTCCGTGGGCGGCCGCGAGCCGTCACGCCCGGGGTGCACGGGACCGTCACCGCGTCCGGCCTCGACGTCCTCACGCACGGCACGGCGGAAGCGGACAGCCGCCCGGCCGCGGATTGACCGCCCCCTCAGCGTATGAAGGCGAGGGCGTTCTCAGCTCCCTGCTCAAGTACCTCGTCGGCGAACTTCCGGTCGGAGAGTGCGCGGGACAGCTGCAACGTCCCCACCATCATGGTGAAGAGCCCGATGGCCTCACCGCGGGCGGACTGCGGATCCTCAGGTGTCAGGCGGACGGCGATCTCTTCCAGGATGTTCCGCGCGCCGTCGGTGTAGGCCTGCTTGGTCCCGTCTTCGCAGCGGCCGATCTCGTCGAGCAGGGCGGCGGAGGGGCATCCGACGCCGGGGTGGTCCCGGTGTTCAGGCGACAGATAGTCGCGAACGAGGTCTTCGAGTCCCGGGCGGCCGGGCCGCAGCGTGCTGTACCTCGCCACCTGAGTGCGCAGTTGGTCGGCGACGACGTTGGCGATGAGGTCGTCCTTGGACGCGAAGTGGGCGTAGAAGGCTCCATTGGTGAGCCCGGCGTCCGACATCAGCGTGGAGATGCCCGAGCCGTCTAGCCCGTCCTGCTTGAACCGCTCGCCGGTCTTCTCGATGATCCGCTGCCGCGTCACCTGCTTGTGCTCCTTGGCGTAGCGCGCCACGGGGCTCCTCCATTCGCTCCACAGGGCCATTGCCCCGAGACCCATCCTAATCTATGGTCTGACGAGCGTAATATTATGATCGACAGATGATTGTGCGGCTGATCTGTCACCGTCAGAGATGAGGCATGCCGTGAGTGACGTCCCCTTCCAGTCCGCCGTGGAGCAGTCCCGCGCGCTGGCCGCGGGTGAGATTTCGAGCCGGGAGCTCGTCGAGCTCTATCTCGAGCGGATCGCCACCCACAATCCCGCGCTGAACGCGGTGGTGACCCTCGACCCCGAGCGGGCCCGTCGCGAGGCCGGGGAAGCGGACGCCGCGCGGGCGGCGGGGCAGGACCTCGGTCCGCTGCACGGCGTGCCGATCACGGTCAAGGACAGTTTCGAGACGGCCGGGATGCGCACCGTCTGCGGGCGTACGGACCTGAAGGACCACGTGCCCGACCGGGACGCCGAGGCGGTCAGGCGGCTGCGTTCGGCCGGTGCCGTGATCATGGGGAAGAGCAACATGCCTCCGGGCAACCAGGACGTCCAGGCCGACAACCCGGTGTTCGGCCCGTCCTCGAACCCGTGGGACACGACCCGCACCTCGGGCGGGTCCGCAGGGGGCGGCGCCGTCGCCACCGCCGCGGGCCTCACGGCGTTCGACTTCGGCTCGGAGATCGGCGGATCGACCAGGATCCCGTCCCACTTCAACGGCCTCTACGGGCACAAGTCGACCTGGCGGTCGATACCCCTCATCGGGCATGTGCCCTACGGCCCGGGCACGGGACGATGGACGGACGCCGACATGGCCTGCGGCGGCGCGCAGGTCCGCGACGCCCGTGACCTCGTCCCGATCCTGCGAGCGACCGTCGGGACGGCCGACTACGACGGCGGTTTCAGCTACACGCTCGCACCGCCGCGCGCGACCAAGCTCGCCGACTTCCGGGTCGCCGTCTGGGGCGAGGACCCCTCCTGTCCGGTCGACAGCGACGTCGCGGCAGCCGTGGACGACGCGGTCACCGTGCTGAGGGCGGCCGGCGCGAAGGTCACACTCCAGCCCGCGAGCCTCCCCGTCGACATCGCGACGAATCACCGGAAAGCCTTCCTGCCCCTGCTCTTCGGCGCGCTGTCCTACGACCGCTCCGGCCTCACTCCTGCCCCCAACGCCGCCCTGCTGGCCCGGCTCGTCCAGCGCCCGCGGGGCGACGCCGGTCCCGCCCTGCTCGGAACCTTCCAGTCCCACTACCACTGGCTGAAGGCCGACACGGTGCGCAACGAGATCCGGCAGCGATGGTTCGAGTTCTTCCAGGACTTCGACATCGTGCTCATGCCGGTCACCCCGACGGCCGCCCCCGCCCACCACAACAAGCTGATCGACCGGTTCGGGCGACCCTTCGAAGTCGACGGTGTGCGACGCCCTTACTGGGACCAGGTCAAGTGGAACGCCATTGCCAACGTCTCCGGCGGTCCGGCGACGACCATCCCGGTGCGCAAGGGCAGGAGCGGACTCCCCATCGGTCTGCAGGCCATGGGCCCGAGCGGGGGCGATCTCACCACCATCGAGTTCGCCGCGCTGCTGGGCCGGGAAGTCGACGGCTTCGTACCGCCTCCGGCCTTCGTCTAGACCCCGACCGCCCGCCCCAAGGACCAGGAGAGCAATGATGCTCAGCCCGAGCCGCAACGTGTCACGACTGCTGACGGATGCCGCGTTCCTCTACCCGGAGCGCACCGCGATCGTCTTCGGCGACGACCGCATCACGTACGGCGCCCTCGACGCCGCTGCCAACCGGGTCGCGAACCTGCTCGTCTCGCGCGGGATCCGGCCGGGGGACAAGGTCGCCCTGTCCTGCCCCAACCTGCCCCACTTCTCCAGCATCTACTTCGGCATCCTCAAGGCCGGGGCCGCGGTCGTGCCGCTGAACGTGCTGCTGAAGGCCCGCGAGGTCGCCTACCACCTCACCGACTCCGACGCGAAGGCGTACTTCGCCTTCGAGGGCATGCCGGACCTGCCCATCGGGCGGGCCGCGTGGGAGGGGTTCCGGGCGAGCGCGGGCTGCACCGAGTTCTTCCTGATAGAGAGCGGCGGCGCGCCGTGGTCCGGGGGCGGGACGCCGGAGTCCTACACCTCGGTCGTGGCCGAGCAGCCCGTGACGTTCCGGACGGTCGAACGCGACGAAGACGACACAGCGGTGGTCCTGTACACGTCCGGCACGACCGGCCATCCCAAGGGCGCGGAGTTGCGTCACCGCAACGTGTACGACAACGCGCTCGCCGGCACGGACCTGTTCGCCTCCGATCCGGAGCGCCCCGACATCTACCTGTGTGTGCTGCCGCTGTTCCATGCCTTCGGCCAGACCGTCATCCAGAACGGCGCCTTCGCCTTCGGCGGCACGATCGTGATGCAGCCGCGGTTCGAGGCACAGGCCACTCTGCGTCTCATGCTCGCCCACGACGTCACGTTCTTCGCCGGGGTCCCGACGATGTACTGGGGTCTTCTCGCGGCACTCGACGAGACGGTCGACGTCGCCCGCCTGGCCACGAACCTCCGCGTGGCGGTGGCCGGTGGTTCGGCACTGCCCGCCGAGATCCACAAGCAGTTCGAGGAGCGGTTCGGGGTCACGATCCTGGAGGGATACGGACTGTCCGAGACCTCGCCGATCGCGTCCTTCTCCCGGTTCGGCGAGGAACCCCGCGTCGGGTCGATCGGGGTGCCCATCCCGGGCGTGGAGATGAAGCTCATCCACGACGACTGGTCCGAGGTCAAGTGCGGCCCCGACGAGATCGGGGAGATCGCGATCAAGGGCCACAACGTCATGAAGGGCTACTACAAGAAGCCCACGGCGACGGCCGAGGCGATCAAGGACGGCTGGTTCCGCTCCGGCGATCTCGCCCGCAAGGACGAGGACGGCTTCTACTACATCGTCGACCGGTCCAAGGACATGATCATCCGCGGCGGTTTCAACGTCTACCCGCGCGAGCTCGAGGAGGTGCTCATGGAGCACCCCGCGGTCTCGCTCGTCGCCGTCATCGGCGTACCGCACGACTCCCACGGCGAGGAGATCAAGGCCGTCGTGGTGAAGAAGGCCGGGAGCGGCACCACCGAGGACGAGCTCGCCGCCTGGGCGAAGGAACGGCTCGCCGCGTACAAGTACCCGCGCACCGTCCAGTTCGTCGACGCACTGCCCACGACGTCCACCGGCAAGATCCTCAAGCGTGAACTCGCCTGACCGGACGTCGCCCAGGAACGCCGGGGCCAGGATCGACATCCCGCGTCGCCCCTCACCCATGCCCACGCCCCCATCCCCGACCGAAGGAAATCCGCTCATGACCTCCCTGCACGACCACCTGACCCTGCCCAACGGCCAGGTGCTACCGAACCGGATCATGAAATCCGCACTGAGTGAAGCGCTCGCTGACAAGGGCAACGCCCCGGACCATCGCCTCGAACAGCTCTATCGGACCTGGAGCAGGGGCGGGTACGGACTGATCATCACCGGCAATGTCATGGTCGACCGCACCCAGCTCGGCGAGCTGGGCAACGTCGTCATCGAGGACGACCGCGACCTCGCCGCGTTGACCCGATGGGCCGCGACGACCAAGGACGCCGGCATCCCGACCTGGGTGCAGCTCAACCATCCCGGCCGTCAGGCCAACATGCTCGCGCTCGGGCACACACCGGTCGCGCCCAGCCCGATCACGCTCAACCTGCCTGGTGCCGCCAAACCCCGCGAGCTGACGTCTGCGGAGATCGAGGACATCATCGAGCGGTTCGCGACCGCGGCGGCGGTGTGCGAGAGGGCCGGCTTCGCCGGGGTGCAGGTACACGGAGCTCACGGATACCTGGTCAACCAGTTCCTCTCCCCGCTGTCGAACCGGCGGGACGACGAATGGGGCGGCGACCCCGAGCGCCGGATGCGTTTCGTCCTCGAGGTCGTGCGCCGCATACGATCACGGGTTTCACCCGGCTTCGCCGTCGCCGTCAAGCTCAACTCGGCCGACTTCCAGCGCGGTGGATTCACCGAGGAGGAGTCCCGCTCGGTCGTCGCGGCTCTGGCGCAGGAAGGACTCGACCTGATCGAGGTCAGCGGCGGCAGCTACGAGTCGCCGGCGATGATGGGCACCGCCGCGGCGTCGACGCGCGCCCGTGAAGCGTATTTCCTGGAGTACGCCCGCACGGTGCGCGGTCTGGTGGGCGACATCCCGCTGGCGGTCACGGGTGGCTTCCGCTCCCGTGGCGCGATGGAGGACGCCGTCGCCACGGGCGAGTGCGACGTTGTTGGTATGGGCCGGCCCACCGCCACGACGCCTGATGCCGCGGACGTGATCCTCGGGGGTCGCGCCGAGGCGGTCGTCGCACACCAGGTGCGCGTCGGGATGCGCCGTGTGATCGGCAAGGTCGCCGACGTCAAGGCGCTCGACGGTGTGCTCGACCTCAGCTGGCACACCGATCAGTTGCATCGACTGGGCGCGGGCCTTGAACCCGACCTGCGCCGCGGGCGTCTCGCCACCACCGTCTCGATGGTGCGGCGAAACGGCAGGGCGTCCTTCCGTCGCAAGCGCGGGGCGTGAGGCCCCACCCGGTCCTCCGGCGAGGCAGCGTGCGAGATCAGATCGGCATTGATGCCGACTGAACTGCGGAATGCCGTCGGGCTGTGTCGGCGAAGGTCTCGAAGAGACGACTGACCGCCGCGATGTCGCCGCCTGTCGCGAGGCGGCCGGAGGTGACGGCGGCGGACGGCGTCTCACTCCCGAGGGACAGGGCGATGAACGTTCCCGCGTCGCAGGCGATCGTAGAGGGGGACGGCGCGGGTGACGGTCCGGACCGGACCTGGAGGGCTCCGTCGGCGACAGTCAAGGAGAACCGTTCGCCGGCATCGACGTCGCACTCAAGAGCGAGGGCGGCCAGTCGAGCGGGATCCACCGCTGCTGTCATGCACAGCGCCACCATGTCCGGACGAGCGGTCGACGTGTCGAAGCCGTCGCTCATGAGGCCCAGGCCCCACAGTCCGAGTCCGATGATCGGGGTTCGCAGCCCTTCGCCGAACTCGGTCAGGGCGTACTCCGACGTCGGCTCGGCCTTGGAGACGACGCCGGTCGTGTGGAGGGTTCGAAGCCGGTCGGTGAGCCGGTTCGGCCCGATCGACGGCATGCGGCCGAGGATCTCGGTGAACCGCTTCGGGCCCAGCAGGAGTTCGCGGAGGATGAGTACAGTCCACCGCTCGCCGAGCACATCCATCGCCGTGGCGAGTGGACACGCCTGCCCGTACCTGCGTATCGCTCCCATGTGTTCCACCCTACTGGCTTGCCCTGGCGAGGTTTTGTCCGCGTTGTCCGCGCACCACCTCAGTTCGCTGCCAGGCCCCGGTGCTTGTCGAATTGCACCATCGCGGGTCGGATCTGATGCTTGCGAGCAGGATGTCCGCGCCCGCCGTTACTTCGCGAACGCGGGTGGCCGTTGGTACCCATCGAGTTCGGCGCCGACCAGCGCGGCGAACTCGACGGTTGTAAGGTCGCCCCCGGCGGGGCCCATGGCCTGGACGCCGACCGGCAGCCCGGCGGCGTTGGGGGGGCGTGGCCGGAGTTCCGGCGATGTTGGCGATCGCGTTCCCCCTGGGCTGGTCCCAATACGACCGCTTGGATCCGTCCACGTCGATGTGACGCCCGAACCGGTCGATGCGCTGCCGTGATGCGGTGGCGCCGCAGTCGGCGTCACCGGCATCAGAACGACATCGAACTCGTCGTAGAACTCCTGCCACCGTTGCCTGATCTCATAACGAGCCGCGTCCGCCCTGAGCCAGGAGTAGTGCGACTGGAAGCTCCCCCGGAGCGCCGCAAGGGCGTCCCCGCGCGGATGCTGGAGCATGGGGGCGACCAGTCCAGCCGCGAACCTCGGTGTGATTCCGGTGCGGTCGACCCCGAACGCGCCGTTGACGAGCGTTCGAACATCCGGTGCGAGGTGGCGATGTCGACGGGGAGTGAGGTCGGCGGGATCGTCACCTTGGCACCGCCGGCGCGCAGGACCGAGACGACATCCTGGATCGCGCCACTGACGTCGATGTCGATCGGGCACGACGGATCGTCGTACCAGACCGCGACCCGGAAGTCGGAGAGGCGGCGCGCCCGTGGCGGGGTGAGCGTGTAGGAGAATCCGCCGTCATGAGCCGTCATGAGCCGTCACGAGCCGTCACGTGGTTGCCCGGGGGCATGTTCAACTTGCCGATGATGATGGCGCCCGACCGGCGCAGGCGGCTGACCGCCTCGGCGTTCTGCGGCGGTGCGTTGTCCGCCAGGTCCTTGCGGCCGCACATCGTTCGCATGCCCGCGGTCTTGTAGCTGTCCTTGGCGGTGGTCGGCAGGCCGTCGAGAACTCCGCGGTCTTCTCCCCGGGCGCGAGCGGCGTCCGCCGCGTCGACTTCCTCCCGGGCGCGAGCGGGATCGAGTGTCACGATCGCGTTCAAGGTCGCGTCGTGGACCTCGATGCGCTGCAGGTAGACCTCCAGCAACTTGGGGCTCGTCATCTCTCCTGGGCGAAGAGCCTTGAGCTGACTGGTGGCCGAGGCCAAAGGCAGATCAGACATGGTTGCCTCCGAACTCTTGGTTCGCGGATCTCGCGCGGTGCGCGGGTCCGTGCTGAGGGCTGTATCGCCAGCGGCCCGGCTCACCGTGCCTCGAGCTTGTGGAGAAGCGCGCGCAACTTGCGATCACCTGCCATGCGCGCGTCGATCGCCGGGTTGATCACCCCTCGGAGGACGGACAGCGGTGTCCAGCGGGCCGGCCGGATCACGCGGGGCGAACGGTGCTCAATGGCATTGACGATGGCTTGGGCAGCCTCGTCCGGCTCGATGCGCTTGAGCAGTGGTCGCGGGGAGGTCCTCGACAGAATCTCGGCGATGGTCGGATCCTCGTCGACACCGTGTTTGATCATGTCCGTCTGGATGAGCGAGAAGTAGGCGGTGGTGGCGGAAGCGCCGTGCTGGGCGAGTTCCACTCGCAGGCCGCGTCCGAGCTGCTCGACTGCGGACTTGCTCATCGCGTAGGGAATCGCCCCTGCACCGTTGAGGAAGGCGAATACCGAACTGATCAGTACGATCTGCCCCTGGTTGGCGACGATCTGCTCCATTGCCGCGTTCACGGTGTTGATGACACCGTTGACGTTCACGGCCAGCACCTTGTCGATCGCGGGTGCGGGCATAGCGCGGAGTGTGGCTCCACGTCCCATGATGCCTGCGTTCGCGATCGCGACGTCGACCCGGCCGAACCGCTCACACAGCAGGGCGACGGCATCATGAAGTGCGTCGCGGTCGCAGACGTCCGCCGTGATGCCGACCACGCCGGACGGTGAGATGCGTGCCGTGATCTCCGGCGTCTGTGGATCCAGATCCACGATGCCGACGCGCGCGCCGCGGGCGACGAGTGCCCGAGCCGTCGCGCTGCCGAGCCCGCCAGTGCCGCCGGTGATGAGCACAACCTTGCCGTCGAGTTCATATTTGGTCATGCGGATGCCTTGCCTTCAGTCACGGGGATGGTTCGTCCGCGTCCCAGGTTCACGTTGGTTGCGGCGAGTCCGAATTCGGGGCCGAGCGACGGGACTTCGCGTTCCCATGCCGGCATGCTCGACTCGAGGCGGAGGCGACGAGCCAGGATCCATGTCTCAAACGCACTCACGACGAGGCTTGGAGATGTACAGCCACCTCAGGTCGACGCGAAACGTCGGCCTTGTCGCTGCATCTGGCTACGCATCTCCTGGCACAGCGGCGCATCGGTCAGGATTGGCCGTTGTTCATAAGACGCCCGACAGTCCCAGCTCAGGGAGCACTGCGTGCCCGGTCCGGACAGGCTCGCCGATGATTCGCTCAACCGTTCGTCCGTGTGTATTCGCTGATTCCGCGGCGACCGGATTGCGGTCCGCCGTTTTGACGTGGGTGACCGCGGTGTTGATGCGTCCGAAGGCGATTGGGGCGGCCCCGACTGCCTTCTCGGGCTGACTGGCGGGCGCGCCGCGACCGGGCGTCACGCCCGTCATTGCGATGCCCGCACTGCGCGTTGTGCCCGTTGTGAGCGCACGTTGACCATCCGGCGACGCCTTCGTCATGGAGCGGGACATTAGCAAAGCGCTATATGAAATGTATAGTCCCGTGACGGCCCTCGGGCGGCGGCGCTGGAGGTGGCCAGCTCTTGTCGGTAAGCGGGGGTGCCCGTCCACCTCACGGTCGGCGGCGACGAGTTGAGGGCTGGGCTCTCGTCGGGGAGGCCGACGGCATGAGGCGCGAAGGTCAAGCAGGTGGGCATCCCGTAGCAGGCCCTTGGCGCCCATGGGGGACTGGTTGCGCGGCGTCGGTCGGCTTGCGGTCGCCGATCTGCTTCCACCGCGCCTGCAACCCACGCCACCAGTAGCTGCCTGCTCTTCAAGGGGGATTCCATCGGCGGGACAGTCCGTCTGCCTTGTTCTGCTCCCGGCGGATCCAGCCCGGTTCCATCCCTGGATCGCACCGGCTGTGGTGTCACCCCCGCTGTGAAGCTGAGTCCCTTTGGCCTCGGCGCATCCTGGGTGATGACGCTCTCTGAAAGCGACCACCGGGGTGTTCTGAGGTGGGGGCAGGACGTACACGGCGGTCGGTCCGCAGGCACTCCGACGGATCGCGCAATCCGTCTCGGACGGCAGCCGGGACCCGGCAGTCGACACAGGGACGAGTCACACCTGCCCGGAAGGGTCTGAGCCGGCTCTCGTCCTGGCCACCGGACAACCCCGCACGGCATCACCGCCTCCAACGCATCGACGTCGACCACGACCAGGCCGACCGGGACGCCGGCAACTGTCTACGGATGCCGGTCACCGTGGCTCCAGCAGGACTGGGGCGCTGCCCTCGGCTTCGACGCGGCAGCCCTGTGAAGGGCCTGGGCACCGGATCTGCGGCACACCACCGTCACCTGCGGTCACTTCATGGCTGAAGAAGCCCCTGCCGACGTTGCCAAGGCACTTCGAGACCTCCTCGCCCGCTGAACCGAGGCCGGGAGCCGCGCCAGGGCAGCGCCGGGGAATGGTCCGGTGCCCATGCCCGCCTGCTGCCGGTACAGCCGGCCCCGGGCAGCTACCCGATGGTGCAGGCCGACAAGGAGGAGGTCGAGGGCCTCGGGCTGCTCAAGCCCAACGCCAAGGGCCACAAGGGCGCCGCCGATCACGTCTCCGCGGCGATCCTGGGCGCCCTGGGCGTGAGCTGAGCGATCTCCGGCATCCTCGGGGAGCCGCATCGGGCCGCCGGCCGGATGCGGCTCCCGGCAGTTGTCTGCCCGAGCGCGGCTCTGCCTGTTTGGAGTTCGTGAACCTCATGGTCGGGTGAGGATCCGGATCCGGATGCGGAGGAGACGGAAGGATGCCCGGCCTTATATGGCCCGCTTGAGGGTTCACGCTTCTGTGGTTCAACGATGTCGTGTGGGCGGTGTGGGTGCTGTCAGTGGGATCGACTTGGATACGGCTGTGTCTGTCTATGAAGTCATCCGTCAGCTGCCGGAGATATCGATCGTGCGGGATCGCTCTCGCGCCATGGCCGTCCTCGACGCCATCATGAGCCCGGACTGGGAGTCCCGGTTCTACTCGTTCGACTCCCAGTGGTCGCCCACCGAGGAGATGGCCTCGATGCGTGACGGGTGCGGTAATGATTACTCGATCGTCTTCTCGCCAGCGGGCGCGTATGCCCGGGGCTTCGATCATGAGTCGCCGATGAGCCCGTATCGGGTCACGCCTCCAGTTCCGTGGCCTGGGTTGTTCGACGGGGTGCCGGAGGCATTTCTCCACCACGTCGCGGAACCTGCGTTCAGCGAACAGGACGGGACGCCGCGGGCAACCGTGTGCTTCTGGCGTGAACAGGCAGACTCCGGGTGGAGGGCCGGGGCCATCGAGGCTCTGTCGGCGAGGGTGGCGGACGACGGCAGCGCGGAGTGGCTGTTCGACGTTCTGACCGATGGCCGTCCCGAGGCGTATCAACAGTTCGCGGAGGAGAACTACGAGGTCGCGGTGGACATCGAGGCCATTCGTCACGTCTATGCGCTGCGGCCTCTCACCCAGAGCGTCGTATCCGCGCTGAGTCCGGATGTCGGCCTTGCCGATCTCGATGACGATCTGACGCAGATCGGATATCCCGTCCCAGGGCCAGAAGCTGGCCACGGGACCTCGTGATCACGTTCGTGTCGGCGTACGGGTGAACGTGGCTCTGGTTAGGGTTTCGTAGCCGGAGATCATCTGGTTGTGGCGGTCGTCGGAGCCGCGTAGCGGGCAGTCTCAGGCTTTGGTCTGCCAATTACCAGCCCGTCCTGCCATGCAGCCCCGCGACAACCGCACGGAAGGCGTTCACGGTCACACCACTGCTCTGCGTCCGCACCCGTATTGACTGCGGTAGGCGTGCCTGACCAATCGGAGCGCCCGTCGTGCTGCTGGTCAACGGCATTGGCGCAGCGGATGTGAGGCCCTCCCCGATGCCATCCGCTCCGGCTCAGGACTCGAGGAACGCAAGCGCCGTTGTCACGAATTCATCGTGGTACTGGAAGATCGCCCCGTGGCCGGCATCCGGGTAGAGGGGGACGAGTTCGCTCTTGGGCAGACGTGCGGCCAGGTCGAGTGTGTTCTGACTGGGCACCATCCGGTCGTTCTCGCCGTTTGTCACGAGGACTGGTTGGCGCATGCCTGACAGATCTGACGGTGCCTGGCGGGCCCACCGTTTGATGGCCTTCAGCTGGGCGCGGAACGACGGCGGCGAGATGTCTTTGTCGCGGTTGTCCGTGCGCTCCTTCAGCCGTTTCAGGAAGGCGCGTCCCGCCCGTCGGCCGCCTGCGGTGTCGGTGAAGAAGAGGGACAGCTTCGGATCCTGACGTGTCAGGGCGCCCTTCAACGTGGCCCGGATCGTGAGTGCCGGGACCCTGTCGATGCCCTGGCCTCCGGCGGGGCCGGTGCCCGCGAGGACGACCTTGCGAACCAGGTCCGGTTCCTCCTCCGCGATGACCTGCGCAAGGAAACCACCCATCGACAAGCCGAGCAGATCGACCTGGTCGAACCCGAGAGCTCGGATGAACAGCACCGCATCGCGAGCCATCGCCTCGATCGTGTCCGGCGTGGAGCCGCTCGATCCGCCCACTCCACGGTTGTCGAAGGCGATCACCCGACGTCGTGCGGCGAGTCCGTCGACAACGCGCGGATCCCAGTTGTCCAGAACCCCGGCCAGGTGAATCAGGAGAATCAGTGGCACGCCGTGCTCGGGGCCGAGTTCCCGATAGGCGAAGTCCGCGCCCCTTACGCGCACGGAACGGGTTGCCACGTTGTTGTACGACGACGCCGAGTGGGAAGGGGAGTTCCGCGGTGCGCTCATGTCCAGGTCCTTCTGATAGCGGATTTGAGGGCACTTCTCATTGCCGGGGCGGTCACGTTCTGGGGCTCGTGGATGCCTTGATCGCCGGGCAGGACTGGTCTCTCACGTCATCTTGAGGACGACCTTGCCGGCCTTCGCACGCCCCGCTTCGACGTACTCCAGTGCTTCTCGGGTCGACTCGAACGGGAAAACGGTGTCGACGACGGGTCGGATCCTGCCGGCGTCGATGAGCGGGGTGAGCTCGCGCAGCTGGTCCCCGCTTGCCTTCATGAAAAGGAAGGAGTACGTGATGTTGCGGCGCCGGGCGCGTCGTCGCGTCTGGAAACTCAGCGCGGACATCACCAGCCGGATGATCGGATTCGCTCCCAGCTCCCTGCCGAAGGCGGCGTCGGGAGGGCCCGCGACGCTGATGACCTTCCCGCCGGGCTTGAGTACGTCCAGGGACTTCTTGAGCGTCTCGCCGCCGAGCGAGTCCAGAACGACGTCGTAGTCGTGCAGGACCGTCTCGAACGCCTGCTTCTTGTAGTCGACGACAACGTCCGCGCCCAGACGCTTCACCAGGTCGACGTTGGCTGTGCTCGTGGTGGTCGCCACGTGCGCACCCAGGTGCTTCGCCAGTTGGATGGCGATGGTGCCCAGGCCGCCGGAGCCCGCATGGATGAGGACCTTCTGGCCCGGTTGAACATGGGCCCGCTCGACCAGCACCTGCCACGCGGTCAGGGCGACCAGGGGAAGGGAGGCGGCCTCCTCCATGGTCAGTGTGGTCGGCTTGATGGCCACGTCGTCCTGGTGCACCGCGATGCGTTCGGCGAACGTGCCGATCCGGTCCTTGTCGGGTCGCGCGTACACCTCGTCGCCCACTGCGAACCGCGTGACGGCCGGGCCCACCTCGACCACCACTCCGGCCAGGTCGTTGCCCAGGGCGAACGGAACCCGGTACGGCAGGATCGTTTTCATCTCCCCGTCCCGGATCATGCGGTCGAGCGGGTTGATGCTCGCGGCCTGGATCCGGACCAGCACGTCGTCCGCGCCCGGCTCCGGGTCCGGCACCTCACCGGCTCGCACGCCGGCTTTGTCGCCGTAGCGCTCGACCAAGAAGGCCCTCATCGTCGTCTCCGTATCTCGTCCGCCAAGCGGACAGGCGGTGCTGTTCATCCCGGGCTTCTCCGGGCAGTGGACGCCGCTTTGTGGTGGTAAGCGAAATTTCTTGCACACGGGGTGTTCAAGGGAGGCGGACTCTGGGCCCTGGCTGGCGGCGGAGGGCTGGGAGTCCTCGGTGATGACCGCGCGCGAGGCGTGCTGAGTGTGGTGCCCAATGTCCGCCTCGCACGGCGGGTGTGTCGGGGTGACCCTGCCTTGCGTCATGGATGTCGTCGTAGACCGGTGCGGTCCGCGTGAGCCCAGCTCCATTGGATTGCATTCGTAATGCTAAGTGGCCGGTCGATGGATCGCAAGTGGGCCCTCCGCTCACATGGGGGTGTCGCGCCGGCGGTGGATGCGGGCTGATCGGCGAGGGCTGGCTGGCCCGGTCGTTGCCCTCAGGGCCTTGCGAAGGCTTTCGCCACCGCGGCGAGGGGCTGACGCGGTGTGGGGCCGAGCGATGTGCCGCCCAAATGTTCCTGTGGATATGTCAGTTCGCGGTCCTGACGTTCTCATGCTCGACGCCCAGCACTGCGAGAGCGTTGTGGATGCCCTGCGTAAGAAGTTCATCGGCGAGTTGCTGGTCGGCGAGCGCCCGGGAGAGCTGCAGCGTTCCGGCCATCAAGGCGTAGGCGCCGAGTGTCTTGGTGCGGACAGAGTGCGGATCGTCCGGTGCCAGGCGGGCGGCGATACCGTCGGCGACAATCAGTACGCCGTCGGTGTACGCCTGCCTGGTCGAGTCTGTGCAGCGCCCTATCTCGTCGAGCAGGGCGGCGGAGGGGCAGCCGTCGCCAGGGCTGTCGCGATGCTGGGCGGACAGATACCAGCGCACGATCTGTTCGAGCCCGGCGAGACCGGGGGCCGCGTGCGCGACGATGTTCGCGTTCTGTGCTTGCAACTGGTCGGCGACCGTGGTGGCCACGAGGTCGTCCTTGGATGCGAAGTGGGTATAGAAGGCGCCGTTGGTCAGGCCTGCGTCCTTCATGAGTGTCGAGATGCCCGAGGCGTCGATGCCGTCCCGCTTGAACCTGCGGCCGGCCGTCTCGATGATCCGTTGCCTGGTCGCCTGCTTGTGCTCATTTCTGTATCGCACCACGTGCTCCTTCACTCGCCGGAAGGGCCGCTCGCCCTCCATCCGGCGCCTTCACTGTATTGTATGGTGAACGTAATGTAATGAATGCGGGGTGTCGGCGGCTGCTCGACTGATGGCGAGCTGTCGCCGGTCGGCCCCGCGTCCACTCCTGTGGCGGGTCGTGTCGCTATCGGTCCGGACTCATCTCCATGGCGCGCCGCGGGCCTCCCTTTTGCCGCAAGGGCTCACTTGCGCCCATGGCTCTTCCTGCATAGCATTACGAGCGTAATTTAATTGCCTCGCCACCTCGGAAGGCGACCGCGTTCGCGCTCGGCGAGGCGGCCTTCGTGGTGGCCGGAACGAGTCGGAAGGCCCCCGCGTCACTCGTCGCGACGGCTGATCTTCCTCGGGCTCGATGTAACCGGTGACGCTCAGGTCGCCGAAGTGGTCGAGCGGGTGACTGAGCAATTCGAGCAGGCCGACGGCCTGGTCGACAACGCCGGCTCAGCGCGTCGGGTGCCGGGCCAGACAACTCCCGGAGTCCCGGCACGTCTTCGGTGCGCTGCGCGAGCAGGCCCGCGCGATGTCGCGGACAACCGCCAACAAGAGAAGGGCATGATGAGTACATATCTGGCAGACAAGGCCGAGGACCTCACCGTCGAGGGTTCCTCCGCGCGGTTCACCTACCGGCGTACGGGTCCGCAGGGCGGCGTCCCGCTGGTCCTGCTGAACCGCTTCCGCGGGACCATCGACTGGTGGGACCCGGAGTTCCTGGACTACCTGGCCGCCGACCATGACGTGATCGTGTTCGACAACGTCGGCGTCGGCTACACCGACGGCGAGCCGCGTGACTCGCTCGAAGGTTTCGCCGAGGGAGCCATCGAGTTCATCGACGCACTCGGCCTCGCGCAGGTCGACCTGCTCGGCTGGTCCCTGGGTGGCATCGTGGCCCAGCGTGTCGCCCTGCGACGCCCTGAGCTGGTGCGCAAGCTCGTCGTGGCGGGCAGCGGCCCGGCCGGCTGGGTGCCCGATGCTCCGCCCTTCAGTGAGAAGGTCCTGGGCATCATGGCCAAGCCCGACGCCGACCTGGAAGACATGCTGTACCTGTTCTATCCCGAGACGGAGCCGGCTCGCGCCGCCGGGCGCGAGCACTTCGACCACGTCTCGACCCGGCTCGCGGGCGGCGGCCCGGCGGTCTCCGAGACGGCGGCACAGGGCATGCTCACCGCGGCGGCCTCTCTCCTGGCCGCCCCCTTTGACCAGGTGGTGGCGGAACTGGAGGCCATCAAGCATCCCGTCCTCTACGCCAACGGCCTGCACGATGTGATGATCCCCGCCCACAACTCCTACGTCGCGGTCCAGCACCTCGACAACGCCACCCTCGTCCTCTACACGGGCGCCGGCCACGCCTTCCTCTTCCAGTACGCCAAGGCCTTCACCAAGCAGGTGGCCGACTTCCTCGCCGCCTGATCGCGCCGGCCGTGCCACCGACCCCGAACGATGCAGGGTGGTGGCCGGTGGCTCGTCCCGCAGGCGCCGCCTCACAGTCGTCTGAGGCGGCGCCTGCACGATTGCCGAACGTCACCACCACGAGACCCGGCCGGCAGTCAGTGCTACCCGGCGACGTGGCCTCGTGTAGATGACCCATGCTCAACATGGCTGCCTTGCACAGCCCGCGTCCGCCATGGCGGCGAACTGTCGAAGCCGTCTCCCTGAACCGGCGGCCGGCCGTGCCGGTGATCCATCGCATCGTCGCCGGCCTGTGCTCGGCACGGCGCGTTGGCTGCCGCCACGGTCTCGTTCTTCATCGTCCGACAGGTCGGTAGTCCTCGGGCTCCTGGTTCTTCAGGAATGCGGCGACCCTCAGGAGGGTCGCAGGCGCAGCCTTCGCCTGCGTCGGCTCCCGTGCCGCGCAGTCTCGTAGCGGTTCATCGGGCGGCCTCGACGGCTGCGGCACGGAGATGGACGCCGTCGGCGATCGCCGACGGCTGATGGGGATCTCCGAAATTCACCAGGCCTGCTCATTGTCCCCAGTTGATTGCGCAATGAACGAACGCAGCATCGTCACAGTCCAGTTGCCCCGCTTGGGGCACGGGCCCCAAGCGGGAGGCCCGATACAGGCAGGTCATCCGTCCAGGGCAGCGACTACTCCAGCCAAGCACCGTCACGCATGATGACCCTGCCGCTCAACTCCGGCTCTCCGCGCCAAGCATGTACCACCTTCGGCGCTATGCGCAGATACACAAAAGGGCCGTTCTCCACGCGCGGGTCCCAGCCGAACTTGCCGGCGAATGCGTCCGCTGCGGCCGTCGGCACGTCCTGGTCCGTGAAGCACTCTGCCGCCCCTTGGAGCAGCACGACATCGAAGGTGTCCGGTAGTGACAGACGCACCCGCGGGTCCTTGCGTACATTCCGCACCGTCGCGGACGTCGCGCTCGTGCACACCCAGACCGCTTTCCCGTCCCATGTGAACCACAAGGGGACCTGGTGGGGGCCGTGATCGGGATGAGCTGTCGCCACCCAGGCATCCCGCTCTGTGGCAAGGCGGTCGAAAGTCTCGCGCCTACGTTCGACCACCGAGCGGTGAACGATTCTTCTGTTCTCCATAGCCGCCGACGCTAGTCAGCAAGATCGGAAAGCACATGGGGCTGTGGCCCTACATCCCTTGACCGATATCCACGTCCGTCTCGGATAGGAACGAAGGTGAGCAAGTCTGGGGAACCTTCGAGCGTCGGGTGGGGAGATTCAAATTTAACGAGCCCCAACAGACGAAAGAGGCCGGAGTCGCCCCCACCTGCCCGCCCGCCCCACCTGGGTCCGCATCAGGGAGCACGCCGCAGTGCGACCTCAGGGCGACCGTCACATCAACATGCATGCCCATGCCACGGCAGCCTCGTTCAGCTCACCGTCTTGCACCCTCATGGAATTACGGTCATACTTTAATGGTCGGCGTGATGCTGAAGGGCTCGACCGCACATGGGTCCCGCTCCCACGGCCTTCGACCGTCGACCCGCAGACTGCAGCCGCAGTCGATGGACCCGGGTAACTGCTCTGCGTCCTCCCCCTCCAGGAAAAGGGGCCGCCGCACGCTCGCAGAAGCCCCACGCCGAAGGGCATGACCGTGAATGACGCACAAGAAGTACGAGGCGACGTGGTGACGTCGTACAAGAACGCGCCGACCCGCACCGTCGCCGCCGGGGGAGTGACCTTCGCCTACCGCGAGCTCGGTCCCCGGTCCGGCGTCCCGGTGGTCTTTCTCACCCACCTCGCCGCGGTCCTCGACAACTGGGACCCCCGGGTCGTCGACGGCATCGCCGCCAGGCGCCGGGTCATCACGTTCGACAACAGGGGCGTCGGCGCTTCCACCGGCTCGACGCCGCGCACCATCGAGGCGATGGCGAAGGATGCCGTCATCTTCATCCGGGCGCTCGGGTTCGAGTACGTCGATCTCCACGGCTTCTCGATGGGCGGCATGATCGCCCAAGTGATCGCGCAGACTGAACCGGACCTCGTCCGCAAGCTGATCCTCACGGGTACCGGTCCTGCGGGCGGCGAGGGCATCAAGGACGTGTCCCGCTTGTCCCACCTCGACACGGTCCGAGGACTGCTCACCCTTCAGGACCCGAAGCAGTTCCTCTTCTTCACCCGCACCGCGGGCGGGCGTCGGGCCGGCAAGGAGTTCCTGGCCCGTCTGAAGGAGCGCACCCAGGACCGGGACAAGGCGATCTCCCTCACGTCGTACGGTGCCCAGCTCAAGGCCATTCACCGTTGGGGGCTGGAGCAGCCCCAGGATCTCTCCGTCATTCACCAGCCTGTGCTCGTCGCGAACGGTGAGAGCGACAGGATGGTTCCGTCGAAGAACTCTCACGACCTGGCGCGGCGAGTGCCGAACGGCGAGTTGGTGATCTACCCCGACGCCGGCCACGGCGGCATCTTCCAGTTCCACCGGCAGTTCGTGGAGACGGCTCTCGAGTTCCTCGAACGGCAGTAGACCCGGAGTGTGGTCGTTGCTCGAGCCGAGGGCGTTGCCTCAGAGCCGTGACGCCCTTTGGGCGAGCGGCTCGAGCCGCCTGTTCGGAATCGCGAAGACGCGCTCGACGGGTGAACGGGCGCCTTGTGGCGCGGGCGGTTGGGCCCCTGGTCGGCAGTTCGGCCTGGCGGCGCTCGCGACGGTGCGCGATGAGCAAGCTGGTGTCCAGGCCGCCACCGCCCACGATGACGGGGGTTCCGCGGCAGAGGCGGTCGGCCCCCCGGCCGCGGATTGGCCGCCCCCCTCAGCGCATGAATGTGAGGGCGTTCTCAATTCCCTGCTCAAGGACCTCGTCGGCGAACTTACGGTCGGAGAGTGCGCGGGACAGTTGCAACGTCCCCACCAACATCGTGAAGAGCCCGAGGGCCTTACCGCGAGCGGACCGCGGATTCTCAGGTGCCAGGCGGGCGGCGATCTCTTCCACGATGGCCCTCGCACCGTCGGTATAGGCCTGCTTGGTCCCGTCCCCGCAGCGCCCGATCTCGTCGAGCAGGGCGGCGGAGGGGCATCCGACGCCAGGGTGGTCCCGGTGCTCGGGCGACAGATAGTCGCGAACGAGGTCTTCGAGTCCCGGGCTGCCGGGCTGCAGTGTGCCGTACCTCGCCACCTGCGTGCGCAGTTCGTCGGCGACGACGTTGGCGACGAGGTCGTCCTTGGATTCGAAGTGGGCGTAGAAGGCTCCGTTGGTGAGCCCGGCATCGGACATCAGCGTGGAGATGCCGGAGCCGTCGATGCCGTCCTGCTTGAACCGCTCGCCGGCCTTCTCGATGATCCGCTGCCGCGTCACCTGCTTGTGCTCCTTGGCGTAGCGCACCACAGGCTTCCTCCACTCGCTCTGTAAGGCCGTTGCCTCGCAGCTAAGCCTAATCCATGGTCTGACGTACATAATGTGATAAGCGGCGGACAAATTCCGCAGCGCGTTCTGCCGTGGGCCAGTCACGGGCTGGCCGCAGGGGAGGTCTCGCGCCAAGAGCTCGTCGAGTCCCCCTCGAGCTGATCGCCATCTGCGACGTCAGGTCTGGCCCGCGATTCTCGGGGTGCTGGGCTCGCGACCGGAGGTGGGGCGAGCTGTCCAGTCAACCCTTCCGCACGGTATGGCGTACACATCGCTCGACCTGACCGTGAAGTTCCTGCGGCGAATCACCGTGGACACGGCACGGTGCGCGCCAGCGGCACGGTTGCCAGCAGCGGCCGTCAAACCGCCCTGGCGCAGGCCCAGTTGGTCGACGCGACAGACCGCCTGCTCGCCCACGCCACCAGTAGTTGCATGCCTCCTCCCTGTTGACCTGCGGAGGGCGATCTCTGGCAGGTGATCCCGGACTCCCTTGATCTCGGCTCACAACGCCGGGGTACGAGGTGAGACAGCCGCGGCGCACGTCGGTGGCGGCCCTTGACTCCTCGGGTCGCCGGGCCGTCGTGCGCCGCAGCCGTGTCGGGGCGCCCGAAGCTGGTGGTTTCCTCGGGCGCCGGGGTCTTCGTCAGGCGGCGTAGGTGGGGTAGTCGGTGTAGCCGGCTGCGCCGCCGCCGTAGAAGGTGGCGGGGTCGGGGGTGTTCAGCGGGGCGTCGGCGCGTACGCGCTCGACCAGGTCGGGGTTGGCGAGTGCCATCGAGCCAACGGTGATGACGTCGGCCACGCCGTCCTCGATGTCCTTGGCGCGGGTGGCTATGTCCGTGCCGGCCCGGTTGAGGAGCAGCGTGGTCGGCCACAGTTTGCGGAGGGTGTGCAGGAGTTCCTCGTCGCCGCCGTGGCCGATGTGCAGGTAGGCGAGGTTGAGGGGGGCGAGGGCGCGCAGGAGGTGCGGGTAGAGCTCGTGGGGGTCGCTCTCCGCGAGGTCGTTGATCTGGAAGGGGTTGCCGGGGGAGATCCGGAAGCCGGTGCGGCCGGCGCCGATCTCGTCGGCCACGGCCGTGGCGACCTCCACCGCGAAACGGATGCGGTTGTCGAGGGAGCCCCCGTACTGGTCGGTGCGCTGGTTGGTGCTGGGGAAGAGGAACTGGTTGACCAGGTAGCCGTTGGCCCCGTGGATCTCGACGCCGTCGGCACCGGCAGCGATGGCGGCCGCGGCGGCGCGGCGGAAGTCGTGGACCGTCGCGGCGACCTCCTCGGTGGACAGCTCGCGCGGCACCGGCATCTCCTGGAGCCCGGACCCGGTGAACGTGAGGCCCGTCGGCTTGATCGCGGAGGGAGCCACCGGCTGCCGGTGGTGGGGGGTGTTGGCGGGGTGCGAGATCCGCCCGGCGTGCATCAGCTGGATGACGATGCGCCCGTCGGCCTTGTGTACGGCGTCGGTGACCTTGCGCCAGCCGGCGATGTGTTCCTCGGTGTAGATGCCCGGGGTCACCGGGTAGCCCTGGCCGTCGGCGGAGGGCTGGGTGCCCTCGGTGATGATGAGGGCGTGCGAGGCGCGCTGGGCGTAGTACTCGGCGTTGAGCTCGGTGGGTACGCCGTCGGGGGTGGCCCGGCTGCGGGTCAGGGGGGCCATGGCGAGCCGGTGGGGCAGGGGGATCTCTCCGACGACGGTCGGGTTCCACAGGGCGTTGAGCATGGGTGATTCCTCAGATGATGGGTTGTGGATCGTTGAAAGGCAGTGGCGCCGTCTGGGCGTGATCGACCGGGACCGGGCTCTCCTGCTTCCGAGAGCCCGATGGCGAGCCGTCATGACCCCTGCTGTCCGAGCTGTGTCGGCGCGATCCATAGAATTATGTCCATAATACTATGTGGGTGTGTGCAGTTTCAAGACCAGGACAGTCCGGGGTCGCGCGCCCGGGACTGCCTCGCGGAGCCCGGCCGACAAGCTCGCACGCCGTTGGCCAGGCTGCGGGTCAGCCGTTCACGGGGTGTGACCGGGGCGGCGGCGGAGAACGGGGCGCAGGACCTCGATGACGCCGGGGTCGTCCACCGTGGAGGGGATGGGTTCGTCGTGCCCGTCGGCGATGCCGCGCATCGTCTTGCGCAGGATCTTTCCCGAGCGGGTCTTGGGCAGGGCGGCCACGACCGCGACGTCCTTGAGGGAGGCGACGGCGCCGATGCGCTCGCGCACGAGCTGGACGAGTTCGGCCTCGACCTCGCTCGGTTCGCGGTCGACGCCGGCTTTCAGGACGACGAAGCCGCGCGGGACTTGTCCCTTCAGGGCGTCGGCGACGCCGATGACGGCGCATTCGGCGACGTCGGGATGGGCGGCCAGGGCCTCTTCCATGCTGCCGGTGGACAGCCGGTGTCCGGCGACATTGATGACGTCGTCCGTGCGGCCCATGACGAAGACGTAGCCGTCGTCGTCGATGTGGCCGCTGTCGCCGGTCAGGTAGTAGCCGTCATAGGCGGAAAGGTAGGAGGCGACATAGCGGTCGTCGTCCTTCCAGAGAGTGGGAAGCGCGCCGGGCGGCAGGGGGAGCCGCACGACGATCGCACCGTCGACGCCCGCGGGTGCGGGATCGCCCGAAGCGTCGAGGATACGGACGTCCCAGCCCGGCAGCGGGCGGGTGGGGGAGCCGGGCTTGAGCGGAGCGGCTTCGATGCCCACAGGGTTGGCGACGATGGGCCAGCCGGTCTCGGTCTGCCACCAGTGGTCGATCACCGGGATGCCCAGAAGAGCGCTCGCCCAGTGATAGGTCTCGGGGTCGAGGCGCTCGCCGGCGAGGAAGAGGTAGCGCAGGCCGGTCAGGTCGTAGTCCGCGGTGAGCGTTCCCTCCGGGTCCTCCTTGCGGATGGCCCGGAAGGCGGTGGGCGCGGTGAACATGGTCTTGACCCGGTGCTCGGCGGCGACGCGCCAGAACTGGCCCGCGTCCGGAGTGCCGACCGGCTTGCCCTCGTACAGGACCGTCGTGGCGCCGGCCAGCAGGGGCGCGTAGACGATGTACGAGTGCCCGACGACCCAGCCGACGTCGGAGCCGGTGAACATCGTCTCGCCTGGGCCCACGTCGTAGACAGCTCCCATCGACCAGTGCAGGGCGACCGCGTAGCCGCCGCAGTCACGCACGACTCCCTTGGGTTTTCCGGTCGTTCCGGACGTGTAGAGGATGTAGAGGGGATCGGTGGCGGGGACGGGAACGCAGTCGGCCGGAGGTGCGGTGGCGACCAGGTCGCCCCAGTCGAGATCGTCGGGCCCCAATTCGGCCCGCTCCTGCGGGCGTTGCAGGATCACGCTCTTTTCCGGCTTGTGGACCGCGAGTTCGATGGCCCGGTCGAGCAACGGCTTGTACGCGATGACACGCTTGCCCTCGATGCCGCAGGAGGCGGAGACGACCACCTTGGGGGCCGCGTCGTCGATGCGGAGGGCGAGTTCGTGCGGCGCGAACCCGCCGAAGACGACCGAGTGGACCGCGCCGATACGTGCGCAGGCCAGCATCGCGACAACGGCCTCGGGGACCATCGGCATGTAGACGACCACACGATCGCCGTGCCCCACGCCGAGCTGCACGAGCGCTCCGGCGAAGGCCGCCACCTCGTCCCTCAGCTGTGCGTAGGTATAGGTGCGCCGGGTGTCGGTCACGGGTGAGTCGTAGACGAGCGCGGACTGTTCGCCGCGGCCGGCTTCGATATGCCGGTCGAGCGCGTTGAAACAGACGTTGAGCCGACCGTCGGGAAACCAGCGGTAGAAGGGCGCGCCGGAGGAGTCCAGGGCGCGTCGCGGAGTGACATCCCAGTCGATGCCTTCTGCCGCCTTCAGCCAGAAGCTCTCCGGGTCTTCGGTACTGGTGCGGAAGACGTCCTCGTACTTTCCCATCGCGCACTCCTTTGTGGCATCGAGGGGCAGGCGTGTGGCGGCGTGCAGAACGGTGTCGGACACCAGTACCGTATGCCGCCGACATGGCCGAGCAGGATGCCGGAGACCAGCGGCCTGGTCACCGGCATCGCGGTGGTGCAGCGGGCGCGGCCGGTAGGCCCCGCCTTCAGATTCTGATTCTGCTCACGCGCCGAGGTGCTGGCGCAGCCACTGGCCCATCTGCTGGATGGCCTGGTCGACCTCGGGTACGCGCCCCGCGCCCAGGACGAACGAATGCTGTCCTTCGGGCAGCGGGTGGACCTCGGAGGTGACCTTGAAGTCCGCGAGCCGGCGGCCGAGCTGGGCGCCGTCGTCGGCGAGGGTCTCGTACTCGCCGTAGTGGACGATCGTGGGAGGCAGACCGGTCAGATCGGCGTTCACGAGGCTGATCTGCGGGTCGGTGAAGTCCACTGCGGGGTCCTGCAGCCAGGCTCCCCGGAAGAGCTCGAGCGTGTTCCTGCTGAGCATCTTGTCGTTCTCTTCGTTCTTGTCGACCGACGCGTTCTGGATGGTGAGGTCGGTCCACGGCGAGACGCTGACGATCGCGCCCGGGGTTGCCTCGCCCTTCGCGAGCAGACGCAGCGGCAGCATCACCGCGAGGGTGCCGCCGATCGAGTGGCCCGTGCTGCCGATGTTCCGCGGCTCATAGCCCTGCGAGAGCAGCCACCGGTAGGCCGTCTCGGCATCGTCGAGCTGCGCCGGGTAGGGGTGTTCGGGCGCCAGACGGAAGTCCACGACGAGGGAGCGGGCGCCGGCAGCCTTCGCGATGTGGCCGGCCGCCTTGCGGTCCGAGTGCATCGAGGCGGTGACCGACCCGCCGAAGTGGAAGTGGAGCAGCGCCCGGTCGGGGTCGGCGCCCTCGGGGATGCACCAGAGGGCGGGGACGCCGTTCGCGTCCACTTCGGCGTAGGTGACGCCTTCCGGCTCGGTCGACGCCTTGTGGTTCGAGTCGACGATGTCGCGGATGACGGCCAGGTCGAGGCCCGGTGTCGACGACTTCGCACTCACGCTCTCGAGGAACTGCGCGAACTGCTGTGCCTCTGGGCTTGCTCCCATGGTGGCGCTCCTTCACGGGTCGGTGCCGGTCCGCTTCTTGTGTGCGGCCGGGTGGATGTGATGGTCGTGACGCTACTTGCTGAGTATAGGAAAGTAAACTCAGATGAGCCGGGAATCACCCCACGGATGCGCGGGCGCCGTCAGCGTTCCTGCTCCCTGGGCCGTCGCCGAGTACGACGCGCTGGTACGGGAAGCGGGAGGGTCAGTGCTGCGGATGCACCTATGTCTCACCGGGGCTGCGGGCGGTCCCGTCGGTATGCCGGCGAGGGGCAGACGGCGATCGCGACGTCCGGCCCGCCGTGGAGCGACACGGCTCGCGATGCGCACGCGCCTCATGACAGCAGGGCAAGGCCAACGGGTGCGCGGGGGTGTCGACTCGCCGGAAAGGAGAGTGAGACCGGCGGGTGTTCACGGCACCGGAATTTCCTTGGCGTTCATTCGGGGATCAGTTCGGCGGCCCGTTCGGCGACCTCATGCCGTAGAGCGGTCCATAGGGCGCGTACGGCGGGGTGCGTCACCGCCTCGCGGCGGACGGCCAGGGTGATGGGGAGGCGGATGTCGATCTCGTCGGCGAGCAGCCGCCGTAGCTGCGTCCGCTCGGCCAGAAAAGCCGGCAGGACGCCGATACCGGCCCCCTGTTGGGTGGCTTCGAGCTGGGCGAAGACGTTCGTCGAGGAGAATGCCGGGGTCATTCCGGGAAGGTGGCGTTCGATGTCGAGGTCGCCGACCTGCAACATCGACTCGATGTAGAAGATGAGCGCGTGATGCCGAAGCTCGGCCACCGTCTCCGGCCGGCCGTGCCGGGTGAGGTAGTCGTCGGAGGCGTAGAGCCCCAGCGCGTAATCGGTGAGGTGCTCGGTCACCAGACGGCTGCTCGAGGGAACGCCGATGACGAGAGCGAGATCGAAGCCGGACGGGCGCAGGGCGAGCTGTCGTGTCGCAGTGATGAGTTCGACCTGGAGCTGGGGGTGCCGATGGCGCACCCGCACGAGGGCGGGCGTGGCGAAGGCGGTGCCGAAACCATCGGGCGCGGTGACGCGCACCGTACCGTGCAGGGACGGTGAGTCCTGGCCTGCCACGGCGTCGACGACGCGGTTGAGGGCCTCCTCGATCGCGCGCGCGTTCTCAGAGACGGCTCTTCCGATGTCCGTCAGTGTCCATCCCTCGGCGCCGCGCTCGATGAGGCGCAGGCCGATGCTTTTCTCCAGTGCGGTGATACGGCGTGACACGGTGGTGTGATCCACGCCGAGCGCGTCGGCGGCTGCTACCAGGCGCCCGGTACGGGCCACCGCGAGCAGGTAGCGCAGATCGTCCGCGCGGAGTTTGCGTGGATCGACTGAACGGTGCGAGCCGACCGGCTCCGCGGAGGGGCTCTCATCCGGGGCGTGGGGGTGCATGGCATCACCGTATCTGCGTTTTTGCACAGTGGGTGTGCGTCATTGGTGGTTGATTGCACATGGTGCTGGGTCGCACAGTCAGGTCAGTGGGAGCGACATGCCCCGCCATTCCTGCTGAAGCTGAAGGGGCCCCATGGTCGCCAGCCTTTCCCTCCCGCGGATCCTGCGCGTCGGCCGCGGCGCTGTCGGTGAACTCGGCGACGTCTTCACGGAACTGGGCCTGTGCCGCCCCCTGCTGGTGACGGACGCGTTCCTTGCCGGAACCGGTACGGCAGAACGACTGATGGCGACGCTGAGAGACGCCGGACTGCAGCCGCGCCTGTTCGCCGGCACCGTCCCGGATCCGACGACCGACTCACTCGACGCGGGCCTGACCGCGCTGCGGGAACATGGGGCGGACTCGGTGATCGGATTCGGCGGCGGCAGCCCGATGGACACCGCCAAAGCCCTCGGCCTGCTGGGCGTCCAGGGCGGGCAGATGCGGGACTACAAGGCCCCGCGTACCAACCTCGGTCCGGCGCTTCCGGTGATCGCGGTCCCGACGACCGCGGGCAGCGGCTCGGAGGCCACTCAGTTCACCGTCATCACCGACAGCGCCACGGACGAGAAGATGCTCTGCCCGGGACCGGCGTTCCTGCCGGTCGCCGCCGTCGTCGACTTTGAACTGACCCTGTCGATGCCGCCCCGGCTGACGGCCGACACCGGCATCGACGCGCTCACGCACGCCGTCGAGGCGTACGTGAGCCGCAAGGCCAATCCGTTCTCCGACGGCCTTGCGCTGAACGCGGTCAGGACCATCGGGCGGTACCTCCACCGCGCCCACGCCGATGGGGGAGACACCGAGGCTCGCGAGGCGATGATGCTTGCCGCGACCCAGGCCGGCATCGCCTTCTCCAACTCCAGCGTGGCGCTCGTGCACGGCATGAGCCGCCCGGTAGGCGCTCACTTCCACGTCGCCCACGGTCTGTCGAACGCGATGCTCTTCCCCGCGGTGACAGCGTTCTCCGTGCACGCCGCCGAGAGCCGGTACGCCGACTGCGCCCGCGCACTCGGAGCCGCCACCGACGACGACAGCGACGCCACGGCCGCCGAGAAGTTCGTGGAGGCGCTCCGCACCCTGTGCCAGGACCTTGAGGTGCCCACCCCCCAGGCCCACGGCATCGACAAGAACGAATGGTTCCGTCTGTCACCCCTCATGGCCGAGCAGGCGCTCGCGTCCGGATCCCCCGCCAACAACCCCGTCGTACCCACCGCGGACGAGATCCAGGATCTCTACGCGCAGATCTACGCCTGACACCCGGCGAGCAAGGAACCCTGATGACCACGACAGCCGCCGCCCCGGCGCACATCGACCACTACATCGACGGCCGCGTCGACGATCGCGGAGCCGAGATTCGCGGCGAGGTCTACAACCCCGCCACCGGCCAGGTGACCGGCCTCGTCGCGCTGGCGACCGCCGAGGACGTGGACGCCGCGGTCCGGGTCGCCTCCGAGGCGTTCGATACCTGGTCCGCCACCCCGCCCCACATCCGTGCCCGCGTCCTCTTCCGGTTCCGCGACCTGGTCGAACGGGACACGGACCGGCTCGCCGCGATCATCACCGCCGAACACGGGAAGGTGCTCTCCGACGCCAGGGGCGAGGTCATCCGCGGGCTTGAGGTCGTCGAGTTCGCGTGCGGCATCCCGCAGCAGCTGAAGGGCGAGTTCTCCGAGAACGTCGCCCGCGCGGTGGACGCCGTGTCCCTGCGCCAGCCGCTCGGGGTGGTCGCAGGCATCTCGCCGTTCAACTTCCCCGCCATGGTGCCGATGTGGATGTTTCCCGTCGCCCTGGCCTGCGGGAACACGTTCGTGATGAAGCCGTCGGAGAAGGACCCCACACTCAGCGTCGAACTCGCCAGGCTGCTCACCGAAGCCGGCCTGCCGAAGGGCGTGTTCAACGTGGTGCACGGCGACAAGACGGCCGTGGACGCCCTCCTCGCCCACGACGACGTCGAGGCGGTCAGCTTCGTGGGCTCCACCCCGATCGCCGAGTACGTCCACCGGACGGCCACCGCCAACGGCAAGCGTGTCCAGGCCCTTGGCGGTGCAAAGAACCACATGGTCGTCATGCCCGATGCCGACCTCGACCAGACCGTCGCCGCGCTCATGGGTGCCGCCTACGGCTCGGCCGGCGAACGGTGCATGGCCATCTCGGTCGTCGTACCCGTTGGCGAGGACATAGCGAACTCCCTGCGCGAGCGGCTCGTCGCCGCCCTCGCCGAGCTCAAGGTCGGCCCGGGCACCGAGGACGGGGTCGAGATGGGACCGCTGGTCACGAAGGTCCACCGGGACAAGGTGGCCGGCTACCTGGAGGTGGGCACGGACGAAGGCGCCGAGTTGGTCGTCGACGGCCGTCAGACTTTGTTCCCCGGCCACCAAGACGGCTTCTTCCTCGGCGCATCGCTCTTCGACCACGTCACCCCGGAGATGCGGATCTACCGCGAGGAGATCTTCGGCCCGGTGCTCGCCATGGTCCGGGCGCAGTCGTTCAACGATGCCCTGAAGCTGGTCAACGACCACGAGTTCGGCAATGGCACGGCGATCTTCACCGCCGACGGGAACACCGCCCGCACCTTCCTGGCCGAGGTCAAGGCCGGGATGGTCGGGGTCAACGTGCCGATCCCGGTCCCCATGGCCTTCCACTCCTTCGGCGGCTGGAAGAGGTCCCTGTTCGGCGACCACCACATCCACGGCCCCGAGGGCGTGCGGTTCTACACCCGCTACAAGACCGCGACCACCCGCTGGCCGAACGACAGCCGGGTCCGCGCGGAGTACGCGATGCCGACCTATGGCTGAACCCGCTGCGGTCGAGGTTCTCGCCGACGTCCACCGGGGCGTCGGCCGGATCCTGCTGAACCGCCCCAAGGCGCTCAACGCCCTGACGACAGGCATGGTCGCCGCAATCGACCGTGCGCTCGCCGCGTGGGAGGACACACCGCTGTCCGCCGTGGTGCTCGCCAGCAGCAACACGAAGGCGTTCTGCGCCGGCGGAGACATCCGCACGATCCGCGAGCACAGCCTCGCCGGGAATGCCGAAGCCAGTGAGCGGTTCTTCGCCTCCGAGTACCGACTCAACGCCCGGATCGCCGAGTATCCCGTCCCGGTCGTGTCGCTCATCGACGGCCTGTGCATGGGCGGCGGCCTCGGCCTGTCCATCCACAGCGCCTTCCGTGTCGTCACCGAGCGCGCGGTGCTCGCGATGCCCGAGACCGGGATCGGGTTCTTTCCGGACGTCGGGGCCAGCTACTTTCTGCCGAGGCTGCCCGGCGCGATCGGCATGTACCTGGGACTGACCGGGCACCGGCTCGACGCGGCCGACGCCCTGTACACGGGGCTGGCCACGCACTTCGTCCCCGCGGACAGGCTCGATGCGGTCAGGGATGCCCTGGCTGACAACTCCGGCGAGGCGGTGGATGTCGTCCTCAACCGCCTCGCCGGCCGTTCCCCGGTGGCGGAGAGCAGGCTGGCGGAGGCACGCGGGGATGTGGACTGGGCGTTCGGCACGGCGACCCTCGGCGAGATCGAGAAACGCCTGCGCCACCTCGATACCCCCTGGGCGACCGCCACGCTGGTCGCCTTGGAGTCCGCCTCGCCGCAGAGCCTGGAGATCACCCACGCCCTGCTGGCCCGGGGCAGGCAGCACACGTTGCGCGAGTGCCTCGGCATCGAACTCGCCCTCACGCGCACGACCATCCGCACACCGGACTTCCTGGAGGGCGTGCGCGCGGCCCTGGTCGACAAGGACCGCACTCCCACCTGGCAAATTGTGTCGCGCGGCGGACGAACGCCTCGGCCTGATCATTTCCGCCATGAGGCAGGACATCGCCGTCCCGCGCACTCATGCCTGGGCAAACACTCTCCTCAACGGGTGGTCAGCGCCGATCAGGTGCGAGAGGAAGCCGACCGGATCGAGGCGGACCTTGCCGAACTCGGCGTGTGGAAGGACGTCAAGCGCCCTCGCGCGTACCGCGAGCGGCCCTCGGAGGCATGCGGGCGGCGATGCTGTCCACGACAGTCGGTACGGGGTCGGGGCAAGCCTGTCTCGTGGCGTCCGTGCAGCGTTCGATCTCGTCGAGCACGGCGGCGGAAGGGCGACCGTCGTCACGGTCGTCACGGTGCTGGACCGAGAGGTACCGGGGAACGATGTGCTCGAGTCGGGCGCGGCTGGGCACCGCCTGCGCGACGTCGGTCGCGCTCTGTTGGTGCCGTTGGTCGGCGACTGAGGCGGCGACGAGATCGTCCTTGGACCCGAAGGGGTAGCGGAAGGGCCGTCGGTCAGTTCCGTGTCACGTCATGAACGTCGAGCCCTGCGAGCTGTCGAAGCTGTCTCGCCCGACGCGGCGAGGGCTGTCGCGCCACTGACTGCCTCGTCGTCGGATTGCGTTCTCCCGGCCGGCCACGCGGCGAAATCCTTGTCTCCCGACCGCCCGTCCATCCGGTCGTGTGCCCGCGTCGCTGACGTACCAGGGGTGCCTGCCGGCACGACCTGCGCGGGCAGGGACGGTACCGGCGCACTGTGGCGCGGGAGGACGGACACTGGGCCGAGATGCCTACAGCGCGGCCCTCCGCGAAAGTGGTCTCCGATGGATCGCCGACGGTGTCGGCGCCTCCTACGGTGACCGCGCCGGAAGGAAGGCCCGCGGCCGGCCTGATCTCAGTCCTTGCCGGACACCATCGAGACCACGACCTTGCCGGCCTTGGTGCGGCCCTGCTCGACGTACGCCATCGCCTCGAGCGTCTGGTCGAACGGGAAGGTCCTGTCGACGACCGGGCGGAGCTTCCCGCTGTCGTAGAGGGCGCTGAGCTTGCGCAGCTGGGAGCCGTTGGCCTGCATGAAGAAGAACTGGTAGCGCACGCCCAGTGCCTTGGCCTGCTTGCGGACCTTGCGGCTGAGGGTGTTCATGACGATACCCATGAACGACGGGGCGCCGAGCTGCTTGGCGAAACCGGCGTCCGGCGGACCGACGACACCGATGGCCAGCCCGCCGGGCTTCAGCACTGTCAGCGACTTCTCGAGATTCGCCCCGCCCAGGGAGTCCAGCACCAGGTCGTAGCCGGACAGCACCTTCGAGAAGTCTTCCTTCGTGTAGTCGACGACGACATCGGCGCCGAGGCTCCTGACCAACTTCTCGGTGTCGGTGTCCGTCGTCGTCGCTACCGTGGCGCCGAGGTGCTTGGCGAGCTGGATGACCGTCGACCCGAGGCCGCCGGCACCGGCGTGGATGAGCACCTTCTGACCCGGCTTCACGCGGGCACGGTCGACGAGGATCTGCCAGGCGGCCAAGGCCACCAGCGGCACTGCGGCTGCCTCTTCGAAGGTGAGCGAGGCCGGCTTGGGCGCGACATCGTCCTGGTCGATCGAGACGAACTCCGCGAAGCCTCCGATCCGCAGGTCGCGCGGACGGGCGTAGACCTCGTCGCCGACGCTGAAGCCGTGTACGGCGGAGCCGACCCGGGTGACGACGCCGGCCAGGTCGTGGCCGAGCACGAACGGAAGCTTGTACTTCAGGAGCTGCTTGAACTCCCCGTTGCGGACCATTTTGTCCAGCGGGTTGATGCTGGCGGCGCTCACTCTGACCAGGACGTCGCGGTCCCCGACGGTCGGCTCAGGTATCTGTGCGGCGCGTGCGCCGTCCTTGCCGTACTTCTCGACGACGATGGCCTTCATGTCAGCCGCCCTTCTGCGTGATTTTCGCGGTGGTCTTCTTGGTGGTCGATGCGATGGTTCGGGCAGTTCCTCTGCCCGGGTGCCGAGGTGCTGGCGGAGCCGCCGGCTCATCTGCTGGATGGCCTGGTCGACCTCGGGTACGCATCGCTCATGACGCTACTTGCTGAGTATAGAAAAGTAAACTCAGGAGAGGTTAGAATCACCCTCATGGATGCGTGGACCGAAGTTCTTCAGGACACCGGCATGGACCCCCGTCTCGACCGGGACATGTCGAACTGCTCGATTGCGCGGACCCTTGAGGTCGTGGGTGAGAAGTGGACGATCCTGATCCTCCGCGAGGTCTGGTACGGCTCGTCCCGCTTCGGCGACTTCGAACGTGTCCTCGGCTGTCCTCGCAACCTCCTCGCAACGCGGCTCCGGATGCTCGTGGAGGAAGGGATCCTGGCTACCGAGACCTACAAGGAGCCCGGCTCGCGGAGCAGGCCGAAGTACGTGATCACCCCCAAGGGCATGGATCTGGTCCCGGCCGTGATGGGGCTCCTGCAGTGGGGCGACCGATACCGCGCCGACCCTGAGGGGCCCGCTGTACTGACGCGACACCGCGCATGCGGCGCCCACGTCGACGTCCAGGTGCGCTGTGAACAAGGCCACTCCGTGCAGGCGGAAGACGTCGAGAGTGTCCCCGGCCCCGCATTTCGCATGAAGCCCGCCGAGTGAGCTGAGCGCGGTCGCGTCAGGCGATCGGCGTGAACTCCCCGTCGTGAGAAGAAACCAGCGGGTTCGAGGCATCTGGACGGTGCTCCGGCGAGAACCCGCTGGGCGTGTGGTGGTCCCGGTCGGGGATACCGCGCGGGTTCGGCTTCGCGCTGTGGGACAAGATGGGGCCTCCGATCTGGAGGGGGCGTTGGGATGGGTTACGACCTGCAAGCTGTGATCGCCGGCGGCGAGGTGCTGCGCGCCGCTTCGCGGGATCTGCCTGCTGCTCGGCTGGCGCCGCTTGGGCAGGGCCTGTTGCTGATGCCGATGACAGACGTGCTTTTCGATTCCGTCGCGAATGGCGGCGATGCAGCCACTTTGGGGTTCTGGCGGCTGCCGGGAGGGTTCGAGAAGACCCTCGCTGACTGGTCGACCGCTGGGCCGGTGGCCTACATGGAAGCCGAGTACTTCGGCGGTGTGGGCGAGCAGCAGGCTGCTGCGTGGGATGGCGGCACCCTCGTGCTGGGACCCCTCCACGTACGGGAGGGCCAGCCCTTTCCGTCGGCCGGCAGCGCCATCTCGCAGGCACTTCGACGGCTGGGCGTCATGGCGAGCCCCGGAGAGGACGAGTTCACAGCTGTGGGACTGGACCGTCACCGCCACGGCGAGGGATGGATCGCCTGAGCGGCGGCTTCCGGTTACGCATAAACGAGCAGGTTTCCTGGCTCTACTCGCGGAATCTGCCCGTAGGTGCGAGAACCTCGTGCCCTTGTGGGATCACCCCGCGCTGGATGCGCACTTGCGCGCTTGCGACGATGCGGCCGCCGCACACCTTGGGGAACCCGCGTGAACTCCAGTTGTGCCGCATGGCGGGTCTCATTCTTCCGGGGCGCGCTCACTCTGTCTGGCTCGGGCCTGGTGGAGGCGGACCTTGGTGCGGTTGCCGCAGCGGGACATGGAGCACCAGCGGCGGTTGTGGGCGGGGGAGCGGTCCAGGAAACGCAGGGCGCACGTGTCCGCGCCGCATACGCGTACCCGCCGGATCTCGGGGGACAGGAGCAGGTCCACGGCGTCCTGAGCGACGAGTGCCAGCGCCTCTGCGGGGTCGGCGGCGAGGTTCGTGGTGCCGGCGGGCTCCAGGCGTCCGTCCGTGATGGCGATCTGCGGGGCGGGCAGGGGCGCCTCCGCTGCACAGCGGTTGAGCAGCGTGACATCGCCGGATGCGGGTAGCCCGCCGTCGGCGACGGCGAGTACGGCCCGGTCGACCGCCTCGCGCAGTCGTCGGCCCGATGTCAGGGCGGCGGCAGTGACGGGGTCCGGGGTGCCCGGTGCGAGCAGACCGGCCTCTTGAAGCCAGTGGACCAGGTCGCCCGAATTGCGCAGAGTCTCCTCCGGCGTGGGCCGCCACCGGCTGCGGAGGGTGTTGGCGAAGTCCAGGCAGACCCGCCCGCCGTCCCAGATCCACATGTCGTCCATTGCCACGCCTCCATTGTGCACGCTAGCTTAACCATCTAAGGGGGTTAGTTCGTGTCGAGGAGGCGCACTCATGGGACAGCCGACAGTGACGACCGGAGTGACGCAGGTGGACGGGGTCCGCCTGCACTACACCCGAGCGGGATCCGGCCCCCTGCTCGTACTGCTCCACGGCTGGCCGCAGACCTCCGACTGCTGGCGGCCGGTGCTGGCGGATCTCGCCGTCGGCCACACCGTCGTGGCCCCCGACCTGCGTGGCTACGGTCTGAGCGACAAGCCCACGACGGGCTACGACAAGCGGCGGATGGCCGCCGACATCGCCGGTCTTGTCGAAGCGCTCGGCTTCGACAAGGCCGCGGTCGTGGGCCACGACCGCGGCGCCCGCGTGGGGCACCGCTGGGCGCTGGACCGTCCGGATCAGGTGGAGCGGCTGGCCGTGCTCGACATCGTGCCCACCCGGGAGATGTTCCGCCGCATGGACGCCTCCCTCGCGTCCGGGTACTGGCACTGGCTGTTCCAGATGCAGCCCGATCTGCCAGAGCGCCTCGTAGGGCACGACATCCGTGGGTATCTCGAGTACTTCTTCGAGCGGTGGACCTACAACCGCCACGGACTGACCCCCGAAGCGATCGACGGTTACGTCCGCGCGTTCTCCCGTCCGGGTGCCCTGCGTGCGAGCCTCGACGACTACCGCGCCATGGAGGAGGACATCGCCCTTGACGATGTCGACGCCGCTGAAGGCCGCCGCCTCTCCATGCCGGTGCTGGCGGTGTGGGGTTCCTCAGGGCTGCCGGCCCGCCTGCCCACGCTGGAGATCTGGCAGGCCTACGCGGACGACGTGACCGGTGCCGAGATCCCGGAGTGCGGCCACTTCATCCCGGAGGAGCAACCTGAGGCGCTGCTGGCGTATCTGAGGCCCTTCCTGGCCAACGGGACGAACCGGTGAACCCACCATCGTGATGTCCCCGCACAGCGAACGGGCCTGGAAGGCAGGACAGAGCGAGGGGGCGGCCCAGCCGCAACCGGCTGGACCGCCCCCTCGGTACGGGCCTCAGATCGCGTCGCGCAGTACGGGCCTCAGATCGCGACCGGGGCCGGAACATCCCCCGCGGCGAGGCCGGATGCCGGGCCATCTGCCTTGCGTTGCCGGGGCATGAGCAATGCCAGGGCCGCAGCCAGGGCGACCGCGCCGGCCCCGACCCAGAGCGCCGGGACCAGCCCGTCCACGAACAGCGAGGCGGACCCGTAGCCGCCCTGGGCGGAGAAGACCGCCGCGAGGGACGCGACGCCGATGGCACCGCCGACCTCGCGGATCGCGTTGTTGGCGCCGGAGGCGATGCCCTGCTCCTCCTGGCGGACCGTGCTCATGACGAGGTTCGCGCTGGGGGCGAAGAACATGCCCATGCCGATTCCGCAGACGATCAGCGCCGGCAGCAGAGCGGTGTACGAGACCTGCGGCTCGACGGCCAGCGCCCAGAGCCCGAGGCCCACCGCGTTCAGGGCCATGCCCACCGTGACGACGGGAGCGCCGCCGATGCGGTCGGACAGTGCTCCGGCGAGCGGCCCGGCGATCATGGGCATGGCGGTCCAGGGCAGCATCCGCACGCCGGCCTCCATCGGCGAGTAGCCGCCGACGGTCTGCAGGTACTGGCTGAGCAGGAAGATCGATCCGAACATGCCCAGGAACATCAGCAGGCTGGCGGCGTTGATGGCGCTGAAGGAGCGGTGGCGGAAGAGGCGCATCGGCAGCATCGGGTGCTTGGCGCGCAGTTCGTAGAGGACGAAGCCGACGAGCAGGGCCGTACCCGCGAAGAAGCCGCCCAGAACCGGCGTGCTGGTCCAGCCGTCGGCGTTGCCGCGCACCAGGGCGTAGACGATGCCGAACAGGCCGCCGCTCGCCAGGGCCGTGCCGACGAGGTCGAGGCTCGGGTTCGGGCCGTGGCTCTCGTCCAGCCGCAGCAGGGCCAGCGGAATCAGCGCCAGGCCGAGTGGGACGTTCACCCAGAAGATCCACTGCCAGGAGAGATGCTCGGTGAGCGTGCCGCCGATGAGCGGTCCGGTGGCGACGGCGATGCCACTGGCCGCGCCCCATATGCCGAAGGCCGCGCCGCGCCGTTCGGCGGGGACGGCCGCCGACAGCAGGGTGAGCGTCAGCGGCGTGACGATCGCGGCCCCGACGCCCTGCGCCGCCCGGGCGGCGATCAGTTCACCCATCCCGGGGGCGAGCGCGGCCGCGGCCGAGGCCGCAGTGAAGATCGCGAGCCCGGTGACGAACAGTCTTCGGCGGCCGAAGCGGTCGCCGAGGGAAGCGCCGAACATGAGCAGGACCGCGAAGGTGAGGGTGTAGGCGCTCACCGTCCATTCGAGGTCTTCGAGGCCGCCGCCGAGGTCCTCGCGGATGGAGGGGAGGGCGGTGGTGACGATCAGGTTGTCGAGCGCGGTGATGAACCCGGCCATGCTGGTGATGGCCACGGCCCAGACGGCGCTGCCGCCCCGAGCCGGTTGCTTGCGGTGCTGTTTCATGAGTTCCCTTGGCGGACGTACGTGGTGATCGAGCAATGGATGTGGACGCCGGGTCGGCGGCACGGCCTGCGATGCCGAGCCCCGGACCGGCATCCACGGGCGCGGTGCGGATTCCTGGGCGGCGGCCTCTCAGGGGAGCTGCGGGTAGAGCACGGAGACGCCCCCGGACAGCGCGGCCTGCGCCTGACGCGCGGCATTGTCCGCGAGGATCTCGTAGGCGCCGGCGGCGATGCCGTCGACCGCGATCCGGGCGATGTCGGCCGGGTCCGACTTGGCCGCGTCGACCGCCCGGACCATGTCGGTGTCCATGTAGCCGACGTGCAGGCCGGCAACTCGGATGCCTTGGTCGGCGAGCTGCACGCGCAGGCTGTTGGTGAGCGACCACTCCGCGGACTTGGCGGCGCAATAGGCGCCGAGCTCCGGGAAGCTGACCCAGGACAGGCCGGACAGGATGTTCAGGATCGTTCCCCCGCCGCCCGCCGCGATCTGGGGTGCGAAGGCGCGGACCACCGACAGGGTGCCGAAGTAGTGGGTGTCCATCTCCAGGCGGATGTCGTCCAGGTCGGCGGCGAGCAGGCCGGCGCCGGTGGAGGACCCCGCGTTGTTGACCAGGACCGTCACGTCGCCTGTGGCCGCGGCCGCAGCGGCGACCGAGGCGGGATCGGTGATGTCGAGCGCGATCGGCTTGGCGCCGGGCAGGTCGACCTGGTCGGGGTTGCGGGCGCCGGCGTAGACGGTGGCGCCGCGGCTGAGCAGTTCGGCGGCGAGGGCCCGGCCGAAGCCCCGGTTGGCTCCGGTGACAAGGGCGGTGCTAGTGGAGAGGTCCATGGAGGGTTCCTGGTGAAGTGGATGTTCCCGGCCGGTCACAGGGCAGTTGGTGGGGCCGGAAGGGGGGATCTGAGCCGTCGACAGCGAGGGCTCACGACAATGGCATTATGACCGTAATCTTAAGAGGGTGGGTCGGTGATCGCAAGCACTGCGCGGGGGAGGGGCGCTTTCGGGCGGGGTGCGGTCGCAAGGACACTGCCGTTGCTGAAGCGATCGTGCCGCGAGCAATGTGTGAGGGGCCTGCCGCATGCGCGGCAGGCCCCTCGCGCCGTCCGCTGTGGGCGGACTCAGAGCTTGACGATCATCTTTCCGACGTTGTCGCCCCGCATCATTGCGAGGAAGGCGTCGAGGGTGTTGTCGAGGCCGTCCTTCACGGTTTCGCGGTAGTGGAGCTTGCCCTGGGCGAGCCAGCCGCCGACGTCGCGGACGAAGTCCGGCTGGAGGTCCAGCTCTTCGCTGAACATGAACGACAGGATGTCCGAACGCGTCACGGACAGGTTCCACAGGTTGCGCGGCCCCATGACCTTCTCGTCGTTGTACTGGGAGACCATCCCGCTCAGAACGATCCGTGCGTGCAGCTTGAGCGCGCCGATCGCCGCTTCCAGGTGCTCGCCGCCGACGTTGTCGAAGAAGACGTCGATCCCGTCCGGCGCCGCCTGCGCCAGCTGTTCGGCGACCGGCCCGTTCTTGTAGTTGAACGCCGCGTCGAAACCGTACTCCTCGACCAGTAGCTTGACCTTCTCGTCCGAGCCCGCGCTGCCGATCACCCGTCCGGCACCCTGTAGCTTCGCGATCTGGCCGACCTGGCTGCCGACCGCGCCCGCCGCGCCGGAGACGAAGACCGTGTCGCCCTCATTGATCTTGGCGAACCGGGTCAGGCCGATGTACGCGGTGAGGCCGGTGACGCCGAGCACGCCAAGGTAGGCGGAGAGAGGTGCCAGATTCGGGTCCACCTTCTGGGCGGTAGTCGCGTCGAGTACCGCGTGATCGCGCCAGCCGAGGACGTGCAGGACGTGGTCGCCGGGTGCGAAGCCCTCGGCGTTGGATGCCAGGACGCGGCCGACCGCGGGGCCGTCCATGGGTGCGTCCACCTCGTACGGTTCGATGTAGGACTTCTTGTCGCTCATCCGGCCGCGCATGTAGGGGTCGACCGAGAGGTACTCGTTGGCCACCAGGAGCTGGCCCGGGCCGGGCGTGGGGAGCTCCACCTCGCGCAGCGAGAAGTCCGACGGCGTCGGCCGGCCTTCCGGGCGGGAGTCCAGGTGCCATGCACGTGCGGTGGTGGGCAGGGTCTGCTCGGACATGGGGATCAAGTCCTTTCGGTGGGAAGATGGCGCTCGGGTGAAGTGAACAGAAAGGTCTGTCTAGTGAACAGAAGGGTCTGTCTGGGTGAGGTCTGGGAAGAGAGTTGTATCCGGATGACGGTGAACGACCGACTCCAGAAGTGATCGAGACGGCGAGTCGGGGGAACCGTCGAGTGGCTCAGGCCCGACAGGTCAGTTGGGCCCTGTGCAGGCCGCGTCGATGAGGCCGCGTGCCGCTTGCTTGGCGGCCTCGGCGGCGAGGTCGGCATGTTCGACGCGCGTGGCCGCCAGCGTCCCGTCGATGAGAACCGTGAGCTGGAATGCGAGCGTGTCGGGGTCCGTCGCGCCGGCCGCGGCGGCCAGGTCGCGCACCCAGGCACGCACGGCGCCCTTGTGCTCGGCGGTGATGGCGTGCGCGGTGCTGCCGGGGTCGTACTCCGCCACCGCGTTGATGAACGCACAGCCCAGCGTGCCCTCTCGCGCCGCGTGCTCCAGCGCGACGAAGAGGCCGAAGAGCTGCTCGCGCGGGTCGCCCCCGGCCGCGAGTGCCGCTGAGCGCAGCTGGCGCCGCCAGCTGTCGTCCATCCGTCGCAGGTAGGCGGCGACCACGTCGTCCTTGCTGGGGAACTGCTTGTACAGCGTGGCCTTGGCGACTCCCGACTCGGCGATCAGCCGGTCCACCCCCACGGCGTGGATGCCGTGGGCGTAGAACAGCTCGCAGGCGGTATCGAGAATGCGGTCCCGGGCGGGGCGTCGCGTGGACACGGTGGTCATGGAGTGAAAGTTAACAGACAGGTCTGTCTACCACAATCGAAAGGGCACTTCCTGGCTTGTCGCCACGCTCGCGCGGACACTTCAGAGCGATGAGCACCGCCCCCGGCGTTCCCCGACCGCGTGTGTCACGCGGTCGGGGAACGGAGGTCCTTGCGGAGGATCTTGCCCGATGCGGACTTGGGGATGACGTCGATGAACTCGACCCGCCGGACCTTCTTGTACGGGGAGACCTGGCGCGCGACGAATTCGATGACCTCGTCCGCGGTGAGGTCGGTACCGGGCCGACGGACGACGAAGGCCTTGGGGATCTCCTCGCCGTCGTCGTCGGTGACGCCGATGACCGCGGTGTCGGTGATGGCCGGGTGGGTCAGCAGCAAGGCCTCGAGTTCGGCGGGCGGGACCTGGTAGCCCCTGTACTTGATCAGTTCCTTGAGCCGGTCGACGATGAACACCCGGCCGGCGTGGTCGACCTGGGCGAGGTCGCCGGTGTGCAGGAACCCGTCGGAGTCGATCGTGGTGGTGGTCGCTTCCGTGTTGCCGAGGTAGCCGCTCATCACGTTCGGTCCCTTGACCCACAGCTCGCCCCGCTCGCTGAGCCCCTCCGTGGGGTAGGCGACCTCCTTGCCGGTGGCGGGATCGACGATCTTGTTGACCATGTTGGGAACCGGCCATCCACAGGAGCTGAGCGGCGCGACCTCACCGAAGTGCTCCTGGCCGCCGTCCGCGGGCATGATGTGGCTGACCGGGCTCAGTTCACTCATGCCGAAGGCCTGGAGCACCCGTACGGCCAACCGCTCGGCCACGGCGGTTCCGAGTTCGGCGTCCAACGGCGCGGCGCCGGACAGGATGACGCGCAGCGATGACAGGTCGTGCTGGTCGACCAGAGGATGCTTGGCCAGCGCCACCGCGACCGGAGGCGCGATGAAGCCGTAGGTGACCCGGTGTTCCTGGATGGTGTCCAGGAATGCCGTCAGATCGAACCGGGGCATGACGACCAGTGTCGCCCTCGCCTGCAACGCGGCGTTGAGCAGCACCGTCATGCCGTAGATGTGGAAGAACGGCAGCACCGCGAGAATCCTGTCGTCGGAACTCATCGCGAGCAGCGACCGGATCTGCGCCATGTTGGCCACGAGGTTGCGGTGGGTGAGCATGACGCCCTTGGGGTTGCCGGTGGTTCCGGAGCTGTAGGGCAACACCGCCAGGTGCGTGGCGGGATCGAAGTCGACCTGTGGTGCCGGGGCGCCCGGGGCGAGCAGGTCGTCGGCGTTCGGGTGTCCAGTGGCGGCAGCGCCGTCGCCGTCGAGGACGATCAGGTTCTCCGGCGTGATCCCGACCGTCCGCGCCGCCTCCTGCGCCTGCGGCAGCAACGCGCTCACGGTGATCAGCATCGTCGCCTTCGCGTCGGTGAGCTGTTTGGCGATGTCATGGGCAGTGAACAACGCGTTGATCGTGGTCGCGGCGGCACCGGCCCGCAGAATGCCGTGGAACGTCACGGCGAACAGCGACGAGTTCGGCGCCAGGAGGCCCACCACGTCCCCGACGCCGATCCCGCGAGCGGCCAGCGCGCCGGCCGTCGCGTTCACCCGCTCGATCAGCTCCCGGTAAGTGGTCTGCGCGCCGCCGGAGGTGTCGATGAGCGCGACGTGATCCAGATCCGCCTGATCGACTTCTGCGAAGAGGAAGTCGTAGACGCTGACTTCGGGGATCTCAACGTCGGGGAAGGGGCTGGCGAACATGAATGATCTCCATTACTTGTGCAGCGATCAGCGGCTGGTCGCCGCGTCGTGCGTGACGGTGCGATGAGTCGACGCCAACGAGGGCCGCGCCGGGCCGGGTTGGCCGGTGCCTTGTGCGTCGGTGAGAAACGCCAGGACGCGGGCGGCGAACTCGTCGGGGCATTCGATCTGCGGCATGTGACCGATCCCGGTGAACAGATGGGTCTCGGCGTGCGGGAGGAGCCGACGGGCTGAGTCGAGGTGACGGGCGGGCAGGACACGATCACAGTCGCCCCAGATGATCAGGGTGGGGCGGGGGGCCTTCGCGACCGCGGCGGTCAACTCGGCGCGCCAGCGGGGCTTGGTGCCGCGCAGGGTGGCGAGTTCGCGTACGGCCTCGAGCAGTACGGCGCTCGGGCCGGGTTGGCGGGCGATTGCCAGGGCGTGATCGATCCGCACCCTGGTGGCCAGGCTCGGGTCGGCGAAGGACAGGCGTTCGGCCATCCTCGCGCCGGCGCGGGTGGTGCGGCGAGTGGCAAGACGGCCGAGAACGGGGACGGCAAGGAGCCGCAGGGGGAGCGCGACCTCGGAGCCGAAGCCGGCACTGTTGACTAGCACGAGGCCGGCCACCCGTTCCGGATCGAGGACGAGCAACTGCTGCGCGACCGCGCCACCGAGGGAGTTGCCGAGCACGTGCAGCGGCCGCTGCTCGCCGAGGGCGTCGAGAGTCTCGATCACCCCACGTGCCAGCACCTCCAGTGTGGTGGGTTCGGGGGAGCGGGCAGAGAACCCGAACCCCGGAAGGTCGAGGGCGATCAACCGATGTCCCTGGCCAAGACGTGGGTACTGCGCGGCCCAGTCCTCGAGACTGCGGCCGATGCCGTGCAACAGCAGCACGGGCGGGTCGGCCGGGTCACCCTCGATGCGGACGCGGGTGCGTCGGCCGTTGACGGAGATGAAAGCGGGCGTGCTCATGCCGCCGCTTCCCGGGGTGTCGCCGTCGCGCCCGGTGTCGAGGCCGAGCCCACCACGGTGGCGGTGAACTTCAGAGCGGGGTCCTCGACCGGGCCGGTGCGCAGCCGGGCACGGTCGAGCGCGTAGTTCTGGTCCACCGTCCATGGGCCGTGCGAGCCCTGTTGCGGGAACAGGTGCATGGAGCGGTTGATGTATGCAGTGTCCATGTCGAGGAACGGCCGTCCGGTGAGTGTCGGGTCGTCGGCGACCGGGGTGACGGTGGCGTAGCCGTGGCGGTCCATGTGGGCGAGAAGCCGGCACAGGTGATCGGAGACCAGGTCGACCTTGAGCGTCCACGCGTTGGTGGTGTAGCCGAGCGCGAACGCGAAGTTGGGCACGCCGCTGATCATCATGGACTTGTAGATGAAGCGGTCGTGGAGATCGACGGCCTGCCCGTCGACGTGCAGAGCGATCCCGCCGAAGGGCAGCATGTTCAGTCCGGTGGCCGTGACGATGATGTCGGCGTCGAGTTCGGTACCCGACTCGAGCAGGATCCCGTGTCCGGTGAACCGCACGATGCGATCGGTGACCACGGATGCCACACCGCTGGAGATGGCCTTGAACATGTCGGAGTCGGGGACCACGCACAACCGCTGCTCCCATGGGTTGTAGCGGGGGTTGAAGTGGGTGTCGACCGCGTAACCCGCGGGCAGCGCTCGGGCATTGAGCTTGCGGATCAGCCGGCGCATCTGCCGTGGGTAGCGCCGGCTGAGGGCCAGGATCAGGCGCTGGCGGTTGGTGTTCAGCCGCCTGGAGATCCCGTACGCGACAGAGTCCGGCAGCAGCCGGCGCAGGGTGTTGGCGATCGGGTCCTGGCGCGGGACCGGCAGCACGTACGACGGTGAGCGCTGCAGCATCGTGACGTGGCCCGCCTTCTCGCCCATCGACGGCAGGAGCGTCACGGCGGTGGCGCCGCTTCCGATGATGACGACGTTCTTTCCGGTGTAGTCGAGATCCTCCGGCCACTGTTGCGGGTGGACGATCGGGCCGCGGAAGTCCTCGCGCCCCTCGAAGTGGGGGGTGTAACCGCCGGCGTAGTCGTAGTAGCCGGCTGCGGAGTACAGCACGCCGCAGGTGACGTCGAACTGCTCGCCGTCACTGGTGCGCTCGAGGGTGACGGTCCAGCGCGTCGTATCGGACGAGAAGTCCGCGCGGAGCACCTTGTGGCCGAGGTGCAGGTGCCGGTCCAGGCCGTCGTCGGCGATCGCCTCGTGCAGGTAGTCGAGGATCTCGTGGGCGTCGGCGATCGCGTTGTCCTTGGTCCACGGCTTGAACTCGAAGCCGAAGCTCTGCATGTCGGCGTCGGACCGAATACCCGGGTAGCGGAACAGGTCCCAGGTCCCGCCGATCGCGTCGCGTCCGTCGACGATGGCGAAGGTCCGGCCCGGCTGCTTCGTCTTCAGGTGATGACCCAGGTCGATACCGGAGATCCCGGCTCCGACGATCAGCACGTCGACGTGCTGGAGTCTCCGTGTCACCTCAGCGGTTCCGCTCATGTCAGCTTCCTTCGGTCGGCGAGATTGAGGACACGAGGTCCGGTACGGCGGAGATGTCGGGTACGTCGAGGAAGCCGGGACGCTGGTAGGCCGGGTCGGGGCAGTCGTAGTAGCCCTTGCCGTTCTGCAGTCCCAGCCGTCCGCGGTCGAGGAAGTTCTTCTTGATGTAGTCGGCGTTGGCGCTCATCTGCGCATCGTCGTTCTCCCGCGCCCAGTGGGAGAGGACGAACTCCGTGACCTCGGTGAGCGTTTCGCGCGACGTACCCGGGTGAGCCATCAGGTCGGTGCCGTACGTCAGCCGCTCCCGAGTGGCGGCGATGTCCGCGTCGTCGGCGCCGACGTCCGACGGGTAGACGGCGGCCAACTGGTCGTGCGCGGCCCGGCAGCGCTCGATGGCGTCCGGTGCGATGTCGTACACGGCGAGGGCCTTGCCCTTGAACGCGCTGTGCCAGGCGATCTGTCCGCCCAGCACACCCGAGCCCAGGACGGTCGCTTTGTCGAGTCGGGACATGGCTCTCTCTTCCTCTTGGCATCAGGAGTTCGGAGAGGCGAGAGCCGGCACAGCTCACGCCGCATGGGGGTGCGCTGACGGGCAGGCCCGTCCAGGGGACTGAACTGCAACATCAGGAGAGCGTGGTAACTCCACGACCGGTGATCCGGGTGGGTGTCGACGCGGGCAAGACCGGTCGTCAGGTCTGAGCGACCGACAGCGGAAGCGTGACGGTGATATCGCGGGAGGTGTTCAACGGTCGTCCGCTGTCGAGTAGTTGATCGCTCTGCGGCACGACGGCGAGTTGTCCACACGCTGGGCCACGTGCTCGATCGGAGGACCGGCGCGTTGTACGACGAGGCCAGAAGGGGCACGGGTGTACGGCCGCCCGAGCGGATCCGAGCTCACGTGCAGGGCTCATCACTGAGTGTCGGTCGAGTTCGGCCTGCGGCACCCGTGGTGACGGCCCTTCCGGCTCCTTCCGCAAGGAACTGCTGGGTGACGGCCGGTCGTTCACTCCGGTCGAGCCGTAACCGATCACTCCGGCGGCCCGACGTGATCGTCGCGCGGTGCTGAGGAACGGCTCGGTCGCTTGCTGAAGCGCTCATTGCACACCTCGTCGTGTGACTGCCCCCGCCTCGGCGGCGGCCGGTGGAGCGGTGCTCGGTCATCTGACCCGACCGGGCCGCCCACGTGCTCACGCTCGCTTGCGGGCTCAGGGGCTCACAGTAGGAGAGTCACTACCATCATGCAAGTAACTGGCTATCGTGACGGTAGTCACCGTGGGCTCATGAGGCCTGCTCGTTTCTCCGCTCGAGGACGGCTCGGAGTCGGTCGTCTGCGGACGGTCCCGGCAGGAATGTGGTGTGCTCCTCGTCGATGGGGTGGCCGGTCGCGCGGTCGATCAGCAGTGGATCGACGTCGGCGCCCGACTCCTTGTCTACTAGGCGGACGTTCGGCGCCGCCGGGGGGAAGTGGTCGATGCCGAAGGAGTACAGGGCGATGAGCACCGGGCGGAATGCGTGTCCGGCCTCGGTGAGCACGTACTCGTCCCGCGGAGGACGTTCGCTGTAGCGGTGGCGCTCGAGGAGGCCGTCCTCGACGAGCGCGCCGAGTCGGCGGGTCAGGGAGTTCGGAGAGATGCCCAGGCTCTTCTGGAATCCGTCGAACCGGGTGATGCCGTGGGTCGCGTCGCGCAGGATGAGGATGCTCCACCACTCGCCGACCCGCTCCAGCGCCAGCGCCACCGGACAGCTCATGTCCTGAAAGCTCTTCCGTTCCATGATGGAAGTTTACGGATGCTCCATCGGCACCCGATGCTGTGAGGGGTCCGGTCGGAGCAGCCACGCGTACGGGCGGTCATCCCGTCGGGCCCTTCGACGGAGCCGGTCCGTGGCCCGGGGGCGCGTTCCGGCGGCGCGCGCGCAGCTGCCTTGGGGATTCGCCGTACCACCGCCGGCAGGCACGGGTGTAGCTGCTGGTCTCGGAGTAGCCGAGCATGGTCGCGATCTGAGAGATCTGCATGCCGGTGGCGGAGAGATCCCAAGCCATGTCGCGCCGCACGTCGTCGAGGATCTCCTCGAAGGACGTGCCCGAATCGGCGAGCCTGCGCTGGAGTACCCGTGGGTGCAGGGACATCGCCCTCGCGACCGCGACGAGGCCGGCCTGGTTGACGGCCAGGAGCCGCTGGGTCATGTCTCGTACGTGGTCGGCGACTGCGAGGTCGGGCCTCACGCCGGAGAGGTAGTTCTCGGCCAGGGCCAGTGCTGCCGCGTCCCGGCCGCGGATCGGCTGGTTCAACGAGTGAGGGGGCAGATGCAGGGAGTTCACCTCCCGCTCGAACTCGACGGGACACCCGAACATCTCGCGATAGCTCTTCAGGGGCGAGATGCGGCGGTGCTGCAGTGTGATCCGCAGAGGAACGAAGCTCTCCCCGAGCATCAACCGGAAGGCGTCCATCGCGATGCCCAGGCCCTTCTCGACCATCTGGTCGCGATGAGCGAGTCGTCGCACGTTGGTCGAGAACGTGAAGATCGCCGCGTGCGATTCGCGGATCAGCTCCGTGGAGTCGGTGGGTGCGAGGTTGTGCAGGTACCGCGAGACGCCATCGATCGCCGCGGCCACCGTCTCGGCGTTGCGGATGATGACCGCGACGGGACCCAGCATCTGGATGCCCTGCCGACGGGCCAGTCGCATCCCGAAATCGGGGCAGTTGAGTTCCTGGGCCGCGTCCCCGACCACAGCGGCCACGGAGGCGTAGGGGAGAAATGTGTCGTAGTCACCGGCGGCCGCAGGGTCGACGCCGTGCGAGCGCATGAGGGCGTCGGGGTCGCCGCCGAGGCTGGACACCAGCTCGGCGACGTTGAGGAGCGCGAGACCACGGATCAGGCTGGTCACAGTCGCCAAGTGTCAACTAATAGTCGCATCAGGACAAGTTCCAGCACCCCTCTCGGTGCCAGCATCCTCATCGGCGTCACCTCGCCAGCGTGACGATCTCCGTCTTCGAGGAAGCAGACAGAGCCATGCGAAACAACGTTCATGCAGGACAAACCCTCGTCGCCAGCGGTCGCTGCGGCGCCGGCGCGAGGAGCATCTCATGTCGATGAAGGCAGTCGTCATGATCAACAGCGGCCTTGAGGTGGTTCAGGCCCCCCTTCCGCAGCCCGGCCCCGGAGAGGCCCTCGTCAAGGTCCTCGCCGCGGGGATCTGCGGCAGTGACCTGCACTGTGTCACCCATGGCGCCCAGCTGCTGGACAGCGCCAAGGAAGCAGCCGGAGTCGAGCTCTTCAAGCTGGACGAGCCGGTCGTCCTCGGCCACGAGTTCTGCGCCGAGATCGTCGAGTACGGACCTGGCTGCCGGGCGACCCTCGCCCCCGGCAGCCGAGTCGTCTCGGTGCCGTTCCTTCTCCGGCCGGAACCCGTGACCATCGGCTTCGGGGGCCCCGGTACCCCAGGCGCGTACGCCGAATACATGCTCCTGTCCGAGGACCTCCTCGTTCCGGTTCCCGACCACGTGCCCGACGACCTCGCCACCCTGGCCGAACCGCTCGCGGTCGCCCTGCACGCGGTCAACCGCGGCGCCCTGGGGCCCGACGACGTGCCGCTCGTGATCGGCTGCGGCCCCATCGGACTCGCGGTGATCGCGGTCCTGAAGATGCGTGGCATCGGCCCGATCGTGGCGTCGGACTTCTCGCCGTCGCGGAGGGCGATGGCCGCTGCCCTCGGTGCGGACGTCGTGGTCGACCCGCGTGAGACGTCGCCCTACGAGTCGTGGCAGGAGGCCGCCGCCACCCCCGACGCGGAGAAGTGGGGCCGCCAGACCCCGATGTTCCCCGGGGCGGGGTTCCGTCCGTCCGTCGTCTTCGAGTGCGTCGGCGTCCCCGGAATCCTTCAGCAGATCCTGTCCGGAGCGGCGCCCTGCTCGAAGGTCGTCGTCGCGGGCCTGTGCATGGAGCAGGATTTCGTCTATCCGAGCTTCGCGATCATGAAGGAGATCGACCTCGCCTTCTGTATCTCCTACACGCCCAAGGAATTCGCCCAGGCGCTGGGGCACATCGCCTCCGGAGAGCTGCAGGTCGAGTCGTTCATCACCAGTCGCGTCCAACTCGACGAAGTGCCCGAGGCCTTCGCGAGGCTGGCCGACCCCGAGAAGGACGCCAAGATCATCGTCCTTCCGTGAACTGATCCGCATCCGAGCCGCCCTTCCGTCCGCTGCCGACGACGGGACCCACGTCGATGGGCCGCGGCAATCATGAGAAAGCAGGCCCTCCATGACCGCTGAACTGACCGCACGCAAGGTCCCCGTCGTCTCCCTCCCGCAGACCGAGCTGCTCACGGTCAACGTGAACGAGATCCCCGTCCTGAAGGACTCCCTTGGCCCCGGGATCGACTTCCAGCCGCTGTTCCTCGACCCCGAGGTCGGGGTGTGGGTGATCATCGGCACCTTCGCTCCCGGTGTGGAGCTGCCCATCCACCTCCACACCGGTCCGGTCCACGGTTACACCCTGAAGGGAGAGTGGATCTACAAGGAGTACGCGGACCAGCCGCAGACCGCCGGGTCGTACCTCTACGAGCCCGCCTCATCGGTCCACACCTTCCATGTGCCGGAGACGACCAACGAGCCCACGGTCGTGCTGTTCATCGTGTACGGAGCCAACGTCGGTTTCACCGACGACGGTCAGTTCCACTCGGTCCTCGACGCCGTCACTGTCCAGAAGCTGACCGAGGACTGCGCACGGGCGCAAGGCCTCGACGCCATCAAGTACCTGACCGGTGGGACGGCCAAGTTCAGCGACGCATGACCAAGGACCGGCGGTGCGGGCATCGGGCCGCAGCGGCGAATCGATGCCTGCACCGCCTTCGCTCGGGGCGGCACGGGCGGGACCGTGCCGTATCGAAGAAACGTTTGGCGCAAGAGTGACATAGAGGCCGCCAATGCCCCTCTCTGAATGGAAAGAGCGCACCGTCCGGGTCAATGGACAGCGCATCCACCTTCGGATCGCCGGAACGTCCGGCCCGACCGTCCTGATGGTCCATGGCTTCCCCGAGTCCTGGTACTCGTGGCGGCACCAGATGGACGCGCTGTCCGACGCCGGCTACCGCGCCGTGGCGATGGACATGCGGGGATACGGCCGATCGTCCAAGCCCGCTGACATAGCGGCCTACCGGATCACCGAGTCGGTCGCCGACTGCGTCGGTGTGGTCGAGGCCCTGGGCGAGTCGAGCGCCGTGATCGTCGGTCACGACTACGGGGCTCCGGTGGCGTGGGCCTCGGCCTGGACCCGGCCCGACGTCTTCCGCGGGGTCGTAGGGCTGAGCGTGCCATTCGGCGGGCGAGGCCAGGCGGGGCTGCCGGGCAACCCCTTCGGCGAGCGGCGGCCGAGCGAGGTCTTCCGCGAACTGGCGGGGCCCGACATGCTGTTCTACCAGGAGTATTTCTCGCTTCCTGGCGGCATTGCGGAGCAGGAGCTCGAAGAGGATGTGCGGTCCTGGGTGATCAGCGGCCTCTACACCCTGTCCGCGGACCGTCCTCTGCCCCCTGAGCTCGTAGGCGTCGACCTCACGTCGCTTCCGCCGGACCTTCTCCGTGAGTTCGTGCGAGGCACCATGTGCGTGCCGCGGACGGAGAAGTTCGGCGCGAGGCTGGAACTGCCGGAGAAACTGCCCGACTGGCTCGACCAGGACGAGGTGGACTTCCTCGTGGCCGAACTGGAGCACAGCGGACTGACCGGCCCGCTGAACTACTACCGGACCTACGATCTGAACTGGGAGGTCCTCGGGGAGTACGAGGGCAGGCCGGTGACCGTGCCCGCGCTCTTCATCGGAGGAGACCGCGACGTGGCGACGATCTGGAGCCAGGAGGCGATCGCCCGGATCGGGGAGAACGTCAACGACCTGCGGGGATCGGTGATCCTGGCCGACTGCGGGCACTGGATCCAGCAGGAGCGGCCGGAGGCGGTCAACAGGGAACTCCTCGGCTTCCTCGACTCTCTCTGATCCGGGTAGGGGCACCTGGCCGGGCTGGGTGACGGCGGTGAGGGCCGTCGTCGCCCAGCCCCTCGGACGCGCCGCCCTGGGCTGAGTACGGGGAAGGTGCCCACACATACCATTGCCCGTACATTTTGGGTTATGGGAACCGACGCCCATGCCTTCCTCCGAGAGCTCGCCCGAAGGCTCCAGCCCCGATCGGACCAATTGACCGAAGTGGTCCTGCAGCGCTTGCGCAGCGAGCTTCCCGAGGTGTGGAGGTACGAGGACATCGCCGCAGTGGCGCCGGCGGGTCTGTCCGAACACGTCGACACCGTTCTGGACCTTCTTGAGCGCGACCGGGAACTGTCCGAGGTCACGACGCCGCCCGCGGCCATTGACTTCGCTTCTCGACTCGCTGAACACGGGGTGCAGATCAGTGAACTCCTACGCGTCTATCGGCTCGTCCACGCGGGGTTGCTTCATCTGCTCTATGAGGAGACAGGCCGTCTCACCAAGGATCCTGAGCTGATCAACGCGGTGACGGTCGAACTGAGCGCGATGGCTTTCGAGTATGTCGATCGCACCTCGCAGCAGGCGGTCGCGGCGTACCAGAAGGCACGCGACCGCTGGCTGCAGCGGCGGCTGATCACGATCGTCGAGGCCGGGACGCGGATCGGTACGACCCTGGACACCGCCCGCACCGCCCAGGAACTGGCAGACGTCGGTACCGACCACTTCGCCGACCTCGTCACCGTCGACCTTCTCGACGCTGCCCTCCAAGAGGAAGAGACGCAGCCAGCAGACGATCCGCGGGTACTCCACCGGATCGCACAATCCGTCTCGGACGGCGGTCCGGACTCCGCAGTCGCCTCAGGGCCCAGGCACACGTACCCGGAAGGGTCGGAGCCGGCTCTCGTACTGACCACCGGGCAACCAGTCCGGCTCGGCATCACGGCCTCCGACGCGCCGACGTGGCTGGGGGTGCCTGCGGACCATGGAGGTGCCTCGGGTGCGGGCGGCATCCACTCCATGCTCCTCGTCCCGCTGTGGGCACGGGGAAATCCGCTGGGGCTGGCACAGTTCTGCCGCCGTCGAACGGTGGATCCGTTCGACGACGACGATTTGCTCCTTGCCCAGGAGATCTCCTCCAGAGCAGCGGTGAACATCGACAACGCCCGTCGCTTCACCCAGGAGCGTTCCACCGCCCTCACCCTCCAGCGCAGCCTGCTGCCTCAGCACGCGCCGGAAGAGTCCGCTGTCGAGACAGCCTCCCGCTACCTGCCCAGCGGATCCCGAGCGGGCGTGGGCGGTGACTGGTACGACGTGATCCCGCTCTCCGGAGCCCGTGTCGCCCTTGTCGTGGGCGACGTGGTCGGCCGCGGCCTCCAGGCCTCGGCCACCATGGGCCGCCTGCGAACGGCCGTCCGCACGCTGGCGGACATCGACCTGACCCCCGACGAACTGCTGACGCATCTCGACGACGTGGTCATCCGGCTGCAGCGCGCGGAGCAAAGGGGCATGGACGAGATCAGCGCCACGTGCCTGTACGCCGTCTACGACCCTGTCTCCCGGCTGTGCTCCCTGGCCAGCGCCGGACACGTGCTGCCGGCCGTAGTGAGTCCCGGTGACGCGCGGGCCCCCCGCACGGTCGTCTTCCCGAAGCTGCCGATCGGACCGCCGCTGGGCCTGGGAGGGCTTCCCTTCGAGACCGCCCAGTTCGAACTGGACCAAGACAGCCTTCTGGTGCTGTACACCGACGGCCTCATCGAAAGTCGCGCGCGCGACGTGGACGCCGCCCTCGGCGTGTTGTCCGACGTGCTCGCCCAGGCACCCGCGTCGCTGGAGGAGATCTGCGACCGACTGCTCCACGCACTGTTGCCCGGCCGCCCCGCCGATGACGTCGCTCTTCTCGTGGCACGCACCCGAGCGCTGGACACCGACCACGTCGCCACACTCGATCTCCCGTCCGATCCGGCCGTCGTCTCCGAGGCGCGCACTTTCGCCACCGAAGTGCTGGCCGTCTGGGGGTTGGAGGAGGAGATGGCCTTCACCACGGAGCTCGTGGTCAGCGAACTGGTGACGAACGCCATCCGCTACGGCAAGAGCCCCATCCAGCTGCGGATGATCCTCGATTCCTCCGTGACGTGTGAGGTCTCCGACGCCAGTAGCACCGCTCCGCACCTGCGCCGCGCCCGGGCCTTCGACGAGGGGGGCCGGGGCCTGCTGCTGGTCGCCCAGCTCACCGAACGCTGGGGCACACGGCACAACCGCGAGGGGAAGGTCATCTGGGCGGAGCAGCTGATCCCACGGGGCTCGCTCCCGGCGGGGCTAGGGGCCGCTGCCCGAAACGGCCCGTAGCACTCTCCGCGTCGATCAAGAACTGGCAGACACCGCGGCGTGGCCGGCCCGCAGCGAGGCTTTGTCGATCTTCCCGACCGCGTTCTTCGCGATGGCTTCCACCACGAAGAACGCGGTCGGGCGCTTGTAGCCGGTGAGGCTGCGCGCACAGAGCGCCTTCAGTGCCGCCGGATCGATGGTCACGCCAGGTCGCGGCTGGACGTAGGCGACGACCACCTCTCCCCACTTTTCGTCGGGTACGCCGATCACAGCGGCCTCGAGCACCGACGGGTCGCCTGCGAGGACGTCCTCGATCTCCTTGGGGTAGATGTTCTCCCCGCCACGGATGATCATGTCCTTCGAGCGTCCGACCAGGGTCAGATAGCCCTCGGTGTCGAGGTGGCCCACATCGCCCGTGTGCAACCAGCCGTCGACGATGACTCTGGCCGTCTCGTCCGGCCGGCCGAGATAGCCACGCATGACGTTGGGGCCCTTCACGAGGACCTCACCGTCCGTGCCCGGTGCCACCTCGGCACCGTTGGCGTCGACGATCCGGATCTCCTGGCCGGGAAAGGGAAGCCCTACGGTTCCGGCCCGTCGCGGGCCCGCGACGGGGTTGATGGTGGAGCCGCAGGTTCCTTCGGACAGGCCGTACCCCTCGACGAGAGGGAACCCGTACCGGGCCTCGAACCGGGTCAGCAACTCGGCGGAGGCGGGTGCGGCGCCGCAGACTCCGAACCTCAGCGACGAGGTTTCGGGCCGAACGTTGTCCGGGAGCGCAGCGAGCATGCTGTAGATCGTCGGCACGGCGCTGAAGAAGGTGGGGCGCTCCTGGTCGACGAGGTCGAAGAAGCCGCGCGGATCGAACCGGCGGCCCGCGATCACGACGCTCGCGCCCGCGAGCAGAGGCATGAGGATGCTGACCACGATGCCGTTGACGTGGAAGAGCGGCAGGATCAACAGGCACCGATCGGCCGGCCCGACGTCCAGCGACAGGCGCCCCATCTCCGCCATGGCGTCGATGTTGGCGTGGTCGAGCATCACGCCCTTCGGTACCCCGGTGGTGCCGCTGGTGTAGATGAGAAGAGCCAGCGCGGACGGGTCCAGATGCGGTGCGTGACCCGACTCCACCGCTTCTTCGTACAGTGCGCCGACGGCGAGTACGGCAATACCGTCCGTGACGACGGCTGCCCCGTCCTCGACGACCAGCAGGCGCGCGCCGGAGTCCCTCAGCTGTCGGACCACCTCGCCCTGGGTCATGCTCGGGTTGACCGGCGTGATGGTGGCGCCGATCCGCCAGGCGGCGAACAGCAGAAGAACGAACTCGACGCGGTTCGTCAGCTTGAGGGCCACGACATCTCCGGGACCGATCCCGAGGTCCTGGAGCTGACGCGCTGCCGCACGGACGCGGTCCAGCAACTGAGTGTTGGTGAGCGACTGGTGCCCGTCCGAGACCGCCGGCCCATGGGGGTCGAGAGCGGCGCGGCGGTCGGGCAGAGAAGCGAAATTCATGGCGGGCGTACCTGTCTCGGTGTGGTGCGATCCGGTCAAGGAGTCGAGGCGGCGGGTGCCGGGTGCAGTTGGCGGGTGAGGAACTCGATCTGGTCGCGTACCAGTGCCTCGAAGGTCTCGCCGGTGTAGAAGTCGAAGTGGCCGGCGTCGTACCTCTTGATCTCTCCCCGGGGCGCGGTGCGCGCGTACTGCAGGGTCTGGGCGGGAGGCGTGACGGAGTCGGTGTTGCTGATGCAGAAGAGGATCGGGATGGCGACCTTCTTGGCCGCGCGCCCGGGCCGGTAGGCGGCGATGGTCGGAATGACCCGTGCCGCCACCTCGTTGCGGAACGTCGTCCCCGCCGGCTGCAGCGCCTCGTAGCCGGGCAGTGCGTCCGGAGCGTTCATGAGGGCCGGCGAACCGGGGGAGGCCGCGATGGGAACCATTGCGGGCGCCTTGCCGCGGACCCTGGTCGCCAGATCCCGGGCGAGCACAGGAGTCATCCTGAGGGAGGCGACCGGGCCCAGCGCGAGCGCGGAGGCGAGGCCGTCGGTGAAAGGGCACTGGGCCACGGCCGCGCGCAGTTCGGGATGGCGTGAGGCGACGGTGATGGCGTGGCCGCCGCCGAAGGAGCTGCCCCACACCGCGATGCGGGCGCGGTCGACGTCATGGCGGGCCTTGACGTAGGCGATGGCGGCGTCCCAGTCGGCGAGTTGACGCTTGATCGACAGGAGCTGGCGCGGGTGGCCGCCGCTGTCGCCGAAGTGCCGGTAGGTGAAGGCCACGGCGGCGATGCCGGCCTGCGCGAAACGCTCGGCGAAGGCGTCCAGGCGCATCTCGCGTGTGGCGCCGAGGCCGTGCCCGAGGATGACGACGGGTGGGGAGGTGACGCCCGTGGGGAGGTAGAGCCACCCGGCACACGTGCTGTCGCCGGAGGGGAAGGTGATGTCGTGACGGGTGAAGGACTGCGAAGTGGTCATCGTCGACTCACCGCCGCGTCGTCTTCGTCGAGCCATGCCCGGGAACGCTGCCCAAGGCGAGCGCTTGTTCGTACGTGTCCGGGTTGTAGAGCGGGAGCTCGCCGGTGACGTCAGTCGTCGTGATGTAGTCGAGCATCAGTTCCTGACCTTCCTTCGACATGACTCTGGTGAAGAACTCGGTGCGCTCGACGTGCAGCCCTTCCGCCAGCGACATCGAGCCACCGAAGTACACCGACCGTTTGGCAGCCGCGACGGACCCCTTGGACCGTGCGCCGAAGTGTTCCGCCAGTGCCGTCGCCGTCGCGACGACCTCGTGCTGTGGCACGACCTCGTCGACGGCTCCGTTGGCGAGCGCCTCCCCGGGCGTGAACGGCTTGCCTTCGAGGATGGCGACCAGAGACCTGTGGGTGCCGATCAGGCGGGTCAGCCGTTGGGTGCCGCCGCCCCCCGGAATGATGCCGAGGAGGATTTCCGGCTGGCCGATGAAGAAGTCGCCTTCAGCCATGACGCGCAGATCGCACGCCCAGGCGAATTCCGCGCCGAGGCCGAGGGCCGAACCGTTGAGGGCGGCGACGAAGATGACTCCGCTGCCGTTCATCCGCAGGAATGTGGCGTGCAGGCGGTCGAGCTGGGCGGCTCCCCGCATCGGGGTCCTGCTCACCACAGGCTTCAGTACGCGTGCCCGGTCCGCGCCTCTGGCCACGCGTGCCACGGCGGAAGCACCGCGACGGCCCACCGTGGGGCTGGCGGCGCCCTCCTCCTGCAGCCACTGGACCGCGGCATGGCTGACGAACCGCTCGGGGTGCGCCCCGGTGAAGACGACGGCACGGATGTTCGGATCGCGGTCGACCCTGTCCACCAACTCGTCCAGCTGGTTGGCGATGTCGAGGCCGAACACGTGGTGCGGGCCGCCGTCGAGCCGGACGATCAGGACGGCTCCGCGGTCCTCGATCTCCAGATGGCCCTTGTCTTTGTATGGCATGGATTCTGCTCCCGTGCTGAGTTCATGGGGAGTGGGAAGCGTGTGGGGGAGGGGCTACCGGCGCCAGGAATTCGGGACAGCGCGTGAAGGCGCGTCCAGGGCTGTGCGCCCCTTCCGAAACGGCACGTCACACGTGATGTGTACTATTGCCGTGACGAGTGAGATAACCAAGTTATTTCAAGTGTGTCAACCGTGGAGGCAAGAGAGACATGTCAGGGCGGGCGAGGCTCGATGACGCGCCGGAGCGGCTTGTGCGGGCCGCCATCGGTCTGTTGGCCGAACAGGGGCCGTCGGCCGTCAAGGCGCGTGCGGTGGCGTCCGCGAGCGGGCTGTCGACGATGGTGGTCTACAGCCACTTCGGTGGGATTCCTGAACTGATGCGAGCCGTTGCCGACCATGGGTTCAGGGAGCTTGGCCGGGCGTTTGCCCAGGTGCCGGTGACGGAGGATCCGATCGCGGATCTCTTTGCCATGGCCTTGTCCTGTCGTCGACTGGCACGCGAGAACCCTCACTTGTACGACCTGATGTTCGGGCTCTCCACTCGTGCGACATACCGGCCGCTCTCGGATGCGGACCTTCGTCTGAGTGGGCATTCGCCGGCCTTCCGCGACGCCCACGCTCATGTCACGGCAGCGTGTGAACGGCTCGTGGGCTCCGGCAGGGTCGAGCAGCAGGAACCTGAGGTCATAGCAGCTCAGTTGTGGAGTCTGGTCCACGGCTACATCACCCTCGAGTTGGCCGAGCACTTCATCGAGTTCGATGACGCGGTGGTGCAGGTGCTGCTGCCGATGGGCGTGAATTTCTCTGTCGGGTTGGGCGACGAACGGGAACGCGCCGAGGCCTCGCACCAGGCCGGCGCCCGCCTTTACGACTCGATCGTTCAAGGCCAGTGAGAAGTCGGGTGGTTGGGCGCTGCTCCGTGCGCCGCTAGGACGACTTGGTCTCCGCGGCGGGGGCATCGGTACCTGGCGTGAGTTGGTCATGCCTCCCCAACGCCGCGACCTCCCGTTCGAGGGACGGGACCGCCCGGGCCGCGAAGCGCCTCGCCCAGGGCCAGGCCAGCGGCGAGTTCAGCGCCGCCTTCGCCCAGTTGGCCACGACGACCGCGCGCGGGACGTACACGCGGCTGCGTCGTCGCGCGAGCCCGTCGACGATCGCGGCAGCCGCCCGGTCGGCGCTCGTGGTGACGTTGCCCGGATAGGGCAGCCGTCGGCGCAGGCCCTGGAACGAGGGGAGGTCCGTCTCGGCGCCCCGGACGAGGTCCGTGTCGATCCAGGAGGGGTGCACCAGGCCGACCGTGACCCCGAGATGCGCCACCTCCTGGCGGTAGGTCAGGGCGAGCAGCTCGGTCGCGGCCTTGCTCGCGCCGTACGAGGCCATCGCGGCCAGCGGCATGAAGGACAGCGCGGACGCCACGACCAGCACGTGGCCCCGGCTGCGCTCCAGATGGGGCGTCGCGTACTTCAGGGTGCGGAACACGCCGTTCAGATTGATGTCCACCACCCGCTCGAACGACGCCTCGTTCGTCTGCCGCACCGTCCCGTACGCCACGACGCCGGCATTGGCGACGACGAGATCGATGCCGCCCATGACCGCCGCAGCGTCATCGATCGCCGACCGCAGGGCGGTGCCGTCGCGCACATCGGCCTCACGCCAGGAAGCGGTGGGGCCCAGATCGCGGGCGATGTCACGGAGCCGGTCCGGCTCCAGTCCGATCAGGGTCACCCGAGCGCCTCGGGCGGCGGCCAGGCGCGCAACCTTCTCGCCGATGCCGCGTGCCGCTCCGGTGACAACCAGCCTTCTGCCCAGCAAGTCACGTTTCATGGCGGCAACATAACTTCGTTATTGATGGAGCGCAAGGTGTCCTGCGCGTTAACCGCCGTCGCTCCACCTGCTGGGTCTCACGACTGGACGAACCTATGCTGGCTGTCATGAGGCGGACATCCTTTGTGCAGTGGCCCTGCTCGATCGCGCGAACCATGGACCTGCTCGGGGACTGGTGGACGCCGTTGGTGCTGCGTGAGGCGTTCTACGGGATCCGGCGGTTCGACGCGTTCCAGGAGTCGCTGGGGATCGCACGCAACACACTGACGGACCGGCTGCGGCGGCTGGTGGACTCGGGGCTGCTGGAGAAGCGGCCCTATCAGACGGAACCGGTTCGGTACGACTACGTGCTCACCGAGAAGGGGCGCGACTTCTACGGCGTGCTGCTGGTGATGAACCGGTGGGGAGACCGTTGGCTGGCCGGTGAAGAGGGCCCGCCGGTGGCCATGTACCACGAGGCGTGCGGGCGGGAGAGCCATGCCAAGGTGGTGTGCGCCGCCTGCGGCGAGCCGATGACCGCGGAGAACACCCGCCCCCGGATGGGCCCCGGCTATCCACCGCATCTGGCCGAGCGACCGGATGTGCGGGAGCGTTTCGCGGACTGACTCAACAGCTCTGTGGGGGCTGTGTCCACCCTTGACAAGTGAGTCTATCTACGCAACTTTACTGGTCAGAAACTGGCAAGAGGGTTCTCGGATGGGCAGGGAGGCCGCAGGATCATGGAGTGGACGGGTGCGCGCTATGCGGACAAGCCGACGGCCGAGGTCCACACCTGGATCGCCGCCGCACCGGAGCAGGTGTGGACGCTGGTGTCCGACATCGAGCTGATGCCGCGTATGAGCTCCGAGCTGCAGTCGGTGGCATGGCTGGACAGCAGGAGCGGCCCTGCGCTGGGAGCCCGGTTCATCGGCCGGAGCAAGCACGAGGCGTTGGGGGAGTGGGCCACCACCTCCCACATCGTCGAATACGAGCCGTCGAGAGTGCTGGCCTGGGCGGTCGAGGATCCGCAACACCCCACCGCCATCTGGCGGTTCACCCTGGAGCCGCAGAACGGCGGCACTCTGCTGCGGGAATGGATGCAGATGGGGCCGGCCCGCTCGGGCCTCTCCTTCGCCATCGACCGCATGCCGGAGAAGGAGCAGAAGATCGTCTTCGTGCGCATGCGGGAGTTCGAGGCCAACATGACCGTCACCCTCGAAGAGATCAAGAAGCTGGCCGAGCGGGCCTCGACCTCGGGCGAGGCGAGCCTCTGATGCGTACCTCCACCACGATCGAAGCCTCCGGGGGCGACTGGCGGGAGATCGTCGACTACGTTACCGAGGCGGAGAAGCTCGGTCTGGACATCTGCTGGGTGGCGGAGGCGTGGGGCTCCGAGGCGCCCTCGCCGCTGGGCTACCTCGCCGCGAAGACCGAGCGCATGCTCCTCGGATCCGGAATCATCCAGCTCGGCACCCGCACGCCGATGGCCATCGCCCGCGCCGCGATCACGCTGTCGCAGATCTCCCAGGGGCGCTTCCTTCTCGGACTGGGTCCCTCCGGGCCGCAGGTGATCGAAGGGCTGCACGGTGTGCCGTTCGACCGGCCGCTGTCACGGATGCGTGAGACCGTCGAGATCGTGCGAGAGGCCGGCACGGGCGGCAAAGTCTCCTACTCCGGGCGGGAGTTCCAGATCCCGCTGCCAGGTGGGGAGGCGAAGCCCATGCGTCTGTCGATGCGCTCCGAATACGACCTCCCCGTCTACCTGGCGACTCTCTCACCGAAGATGCTGCACCTGACCGGTGAGATCGCCGACGGGTGGCTGGGCACCAGTTTCGTTCCCGAGGGCGCCCAGGAGGCGTACTTCGACCACCTGGACCAAGGCTTGGCCGCCGCCGGTCGCGCCCGCTCCGACCTCGACATCTGCCAGGGCGCCGAGGTCGCCTTCGCCGATGACGAGGACGCGCTGCGCACGATGGTGGCCGGTCGCAAGAAGGAGTTGGCCTTCAGCCTCGGTGGCATGGGCTCCGAGACCACGAACTTCTACAACAACGCCTACAGCCGCCAGGGTTGGGCGGAAGTGGCGGCCGACGTCCGCACACGCTGGCAGGCCGGGGACCGCGACGGCGCGGCGGGCCTGGTCACCGACGAGATGGTGCTGGCGACCACGCTGATCGGAACCGAGGACATGGTGCGCGAGCGGCTGCGTGTGTGGCGCGATGCCGGCGTCGACACCGTTCGTTTCTATCCCGCGGGCGAGACCCTCGACGTCCGACTCGCCACCCTGGGCCGGGCCATCGACCTGGTCCGTGACATCGAGGACGAGGCGGCACGGTAGCGACACGCCATGCCGGCAGCCGAGGAGGGCTGCTGCGCGGTGCCTCATGACAATGCCCTCCGGAAGGCGGCAGAGCCGTGGAAAAGCGCAGGATCATGCTGCTGGGCGCAACGGGGTACACCGGGCGGCGAGTGCTACGGGAACTGATCGCACGAGGTGAGAAGCCGACTTTGGTCGGGCGAAGCCGAACCAGGATGCTCGCCCTGGCCAACCACTTGGAGGTAGAACTGCCGGTGGCCGAGGTCGACGTCACCTCGGCGGCCCACCTCGCGCGCCTTCTGGAGCCCAGCGATGTGGTCGTCTCCACGGTCGGGCCGTTCATGCAGCTCGGTATGGCCACGGTCACGGCCGCGGCACGGGCAGGGGCGCACTACTTCGACTCCACGGGGGAAGGAACCTTCGCCCGCCGCGTCCTCCTCGAGCTGGACTCCGTCGCGGCCGCCCGGGGAGCGACTCTCGTGCCCGCATTCGGCTACGACTATGTGCCCGGCAACCTCGCCGGCGCCCTGGCCCTGGAGCAGGCGGGCGAGCGAGCATGTCATGTCGAGATCGGCTACTTCGTCACCCGCTCGGGGCACGGGAATGAGCTGCTCTACCGGAGTACCCTGCGCGACGCCTGGACCCTGTCCACGGGAGGCACGCGGCAGACGCTGGTCGGTGCGGCGGCCGAAAACGGGTTCGCCTACCGCCGCCCACGCCCCGACGCCCGTTCCCGTCTGGTCGACGAGCGTGCCGCCAAGCGCGTCCTCACTTTCCGCTACGCCGGTGTGAAGCGTGCGGCCATGACCGTCCCGGGATCGGAACATCTAGGACTGCCGGAAGTCTTCCCCCAGTTGGAGAGCGTCGAGGTGGGCCTGGGGTGGCTCGGACGGTGGACGCGTCCGGTACAGATCGCCGCCGCGCTCCAGGCACCCCTGCTGCGGTCGGCGAAGGTGCGGGCCGCGGTGACGCGCTGGTCCGAGCGGCTCCCGGGAGCGCATCGCGAGCCGGACCCCGACGGCCGCTCTCTGGTGATCGCCGTCGCCCGCGACGGTTACGGTCGGCCCCTGGCTACGACGGCCCTCACCGGGCCCGATCCGTACGAGATGACGGGATCCCTCCTGGCGTGGGGCGCTGTCCACGCGGCGGCGCCGGATGCCGTCCTCAAGCCCGGCGTGCACGGGCCGGTCGCGGCGTTTGGGCTCGACACCCTCAGGGTCGGTGTCACCGAGGCCGGAGTACAGGAAGTTGACGAGGCGTCGGTCCGGCACCGGTGATTTCTGCGCGGGCACGGATCACGGCATCGGAACGGTGGAAAGTGCCGACGGGTTGGTGGCCGCCGTGCGCGCGGGTCAGTGGAGAGGCCGATGACGTCCAGGGCCACATCGAAGTCGAGGAGCGTCGCCAGGGCGAACGTGCCGTGAACGTGGGCGAGGCGCAGGCTGCCGCAGCAGCCCGCTGTCCGCGCGGTCCGGCTTCCGACCCGGCAGCGACCGACTCGAAACCGAAACTGAGCTATCCCGTCGGCTCGGCTGCCGCACGCGTCGGCGGGCTGCGCCGCAGCGTCCCGGCCCGGACCTTCGACAAGAGCGTCCGCAAACTCAACAGGATGACCGGCTGACAGCACCGGGCCGGAATCCTGCGCCGACGGTGCCCCCAAATGGTCAGGGAGGATCGCCCCCGGCTGGATCGTCGAGGTGGGTCAGTGCCCAGTCTCGGAGCTTCTCCAGGGCGGGGCGGATCGCCACTCCGGCCTGCGTCAAGCGGTACCGCACGCGCAGTGGCGGTCCTTCCCTCACCTCGCGCACCACGAGGCCGGCCGCCGCCAGGTGGGCCAGCCGGTCGGAGAGCATGCGCTCACTGATGCCGGGAACAGCACGGTGCAACTGGGTGAAGTGCGCGGGACCGGCGAGGAGCACGGAGATGAGCGGACCGCTCCAGCGCTTGCCCAGCAGGTCGAAGACGCGCGTTGTCACCGCGTCCACCTGGCGACTCCTGCCGTGCTCGGTCCGCTCGCCCGAGTCGTCACGCCCCTTCATGGTTCCCTCCCCCTGCGGTCGTGCGGTCATGGGTGCCACCGACACTGATCGGGGATGCGGCATCGCGGTCTCTCTTCTTCGCCTGGTGAGTCACCGACGGGCCGGTGCCACGGTCGCTGACGCCTTGTGTCGGCCGTGGGGCCTTCGCGGCAGGCGAGGCCCCACGGTGTCAGTGGCCGGGGCGTGCCTCGGCCAGGCAGACGGCACCGCCCCGGACCGTGCGCACGATGCGGGACGGAACGCGGCGTCGGCTGCATGAGGCCGTCGGCGGCAGGTTCCGCGGCTCAGGCCGCGGGCACGGCGGGCTGGGCGACGCGGGAGGCGTCACCGCCCTGGACGGCGTCTCGCGCACCGGCGGCCGCCTCGTGGGGCACTCCGAGGGGGACTGCGCTGATGTCGGACAGGTGTGCGAACTGCTTCGGGGTGAGCTGGACATCCAGGGCGCCCAGGTAGTCGTCGAGCTGGGTGAGGTTGCGAGGGCCGATGATCGGGATGAACGAGGTGGACGCCTGGGCGGCGCGCTCACGGACCCAGGCCACCGCCACCTGGGCGGGCGTCGCGCCGGTCTCCTCGGCGATGGCCAGGACGGTGTCCACGACGGCGGTCTTCTGTTCGGTGCTCTCGGTGTGGATGACCGCCTTGAGATCGGTCAGCCGCCCCTCGGTGCTGCGACGGTACTTGCCGGTGAGCAGTCCGCCGCCGAGCGGGGACCACAGGGCGGCGCCGAGGCCCAGGCTCTCGGCCATCGGCAGCAGCTCGCGGTCGGCGGTCCTCTCGACGAGGCTGTACTCGATCTGGATGCCCGTGACCGGTGCCCAGTTCTTCAGGTCCGCGAGGGTGGCGGCGCGGGAGACACGCCATGCGGGGAAGTTGGACAGGGCGGCGTGGAGGATCTTGCCGGAGCTGACCAGGTCGTCCAGTCCGCGCAGGATCTCCTCCATGGGCGTGAGGTCGTCGGGGAAATGGACCCAGTACAGGTCGATGTAGTCGGTGCCGAGACGCTTCAGGCTCGCTTCCAGCGAAGTGACCATGTTCTTGCGGCTGTTGCCCGTCCTGGAGATGCCGGGCTGCGGGCTGGCCCCGTTGGTGAACTTGGTGGCCAGGACGAAGTGGTCCCGGTCGGGGGCGACGAACTTGCCGACCAGCTCTTCCGACTCGCCGAACTGGTAGCCGTCCGCGGTATCGAGGAACGTTCCGCCGGCCTCGGCGAACCTGTCGAACATCCGGCGCGCCTCGTCCGGCTCCGCACCGGCACCCCAGCCGGTGCCGAAGTTCCCTGTGCCAAGCGCGTACTCGGAAACGCGCAGTCCTGTCTGTCGTCCGAAGGTCGTGTAACGCATCAGGTCTCCTTGGTGCTGTTTTCGCATCGATGGTCGGGGCGGGTGAGGCGCCGGACCGAACGGTGGCCCGGTGGGGAGATCAGAGGGTGCCGAGCGAGCCCTGAATGGATGCGGCACCGACGAACCACCCATCCGCGTGCGACGTGATGCGGGGGTTTGCTAAGTAAGACGATCGGTCTACTTAGGCATCCACGGTAGCTGGCCCACCGACCTATGTAAAACGATCGGTATCCTTAAGGCTGTGACCGAATCTCACCCTGTACGTCGGCGTCGCGGGCGTGGCGCCCGGGAGCGGATCCTCAAAGCGGCGACCGAGCTGTTCACGGCGCAGGGGATCAACGCGACCGGAATGGATCAGCTGTCGACCGTCGCCGAAGTGTCGAAACGCACTCTCTACACGCACTTCCCCAGCAAGGACGAGCTCGTCGGGGCGTACCTGCAGTCCCTGAGGGACGATCTCCTCCCCGTCCCCCCGTCGCCCGCCCAACCGACACCGAGCCCGCGTGAACAGCTCCTCGCCGTCTTCGACTGGAAGCTGCCGGAAACCACTGCTCCGTTCCGAGGATGCCCATTCCTGAACGTCAGCGTCGAGGTACCCGACCCCGGGCATTCCGCCCACCAGCTGGCCGCGGCGTACAAGAGGGAGTTCGCCCGCCGCCTGACGGACATCGCACGGCAGGCCGGGGTCGCCGATCCGGAAATCCTCGGTGAGCAACTGGCGCTGCTCTTTGACGGTGCGGCCGCACGCGGCACCGCACTCAACAGCAGCCACACCGGCGCGTGCGCGCGATCCATCGCAGAGTCCTTGGTCGATGCCGCCCTCGCCGACGTCGGCCCGGCATCTCCGCGATGAGGTCGACTGAGGTTGCACAGTGCCTCGCGCAGCTCGGGATCGATGCCGAGGAGTACGGCCTTGAGCTGGGTTTTCGCCGGCGTGCGGGCCTTGACGGCCGACTCCTTCGCCAGCCGGAGAACGCGCATGTCCGCGGCCGGGCCCACGCCAGTCCTGGGCGTGACGTCTGCGCGTCCGGACAGCACCGCGCGGGCGGGGCAAGCGCCGAAATTACCTGGGGAATTACGTGAACTTATCCCTGGGGAATGGCTCGAATGTTCGCGTCATGCTTCCCTAATCCCTTGTTAAGGACGCTCCGAGGGAGCGGTTGTTCCCCCTGGACGTTCGAGTGTCGGATCGTGACATCTAAGGGTTGTCCCGTAGCGGGAGCGGTCGTCGAGGTGTCAGTTCTGCGCTATGGACTGAGGGTTGCCTGGGATGAATGATCTGGGCATGCCGATGGACGAGGCACTCTCCGAAACTGACCTTGATGCGATGGCCAAGCGGGCTGCGTCCGCTTCGCTGGGGCCCTGGGTTCCCGTGCTGGAGACGCGCGGAGCGACGGGTGGCGCGAGTTGTATCCAGGTGGACCCTGACCATGCCGAGCAGGACGACGAAATCTACGTCAACCGGTTCATCGGCGCTCGGCAGGTCCTCGGCCCGGACCGGCAGCTGGATGCCGATCTCGACTTCATCGCATGGGCACGTCAGGACGTACCACGCCTGATCGCCGAGGTGAGGCGGTTGCGGGCCCTGCTCATGGAGAAGGACTCGCGGGACTGACGAGTCTCGTTCGCGGTGAGATCCTCGCCTCGCTCCGAGCCTCGGCCGGGGCCAACGCCCACTACCGACAACGACGCGAGCACGGAGACCGGCACGCAGCCGCCCAACGCAGCCTCTTCAACCGCATGATCGGCCAGCTCTACCACTGCATCCAGCACCGCCAGCACTATGAGGAGAACCTGGCCTTTCCGACTCCGCTCGAAGCGACAAGATCAGGTGTTGCATAAGCCACGGCTGGCCGAGCCGCTCTTACTCAGGGATGACCAGCCCGCTGGCACGCAGTCGAGGCAGGCAGATCTCCAGGCAGGCTTCCACTGAGGCGGCATCAGTTCGCACGAGCAGGTCCTCGTGAAACGGGGCACCGTTCGCGACGAAGGTCCACGGCCTCACGCCGTCACGCATGCGTTCCGCATCGGCCTTGAACAGCACCGTCACACCCTGCTCAGCCAGCGCTTCCATGACACGCACCACGTCCACCAGTGCCACCCCGCCCGTTCGAATAGGCAGGTCACGCTACACGGGCCAGCGGACCCCGACTTGACGGCATAGCAACGTGAGGTGTCTGGCGTCGTCGACGTCTCACAACAGAGCGGCGGCGTTCGGCGTCCTCGCGGCCGCCACCGTAAAGCGAGGGGCTGGCGCTCGTGGGCGCCGGGCGGACGCCTGTGCTCTACCTGGCCACGATGCCTCCGTGCAGAGCGGCGATGCCCGGCGCCGTCGAGCGTCAACACCCCTTGCCCTGACCACTCGTTGGTGCTGGTGGTGCGAGCCCACCACACGGTGACCTCTTGATACGCCCGAGCAGTCCGAGCTCCCGCACAGACCGAGGCCCGCGTGGTGCGCTGGTGCCACGAACGGCTAGTGAGGTGGCGGACCAGCCCGGTGGGCCGAGTCCTGGAATTAGGTCGCTGCGTGGCCCGCATGTGCTCGTGACCAGCACAGACACCCGTGCCATAGGGAGGGAACATCTTGATCTACTGCGGAATCGACTGGGCCGAGAAGACACACGACGTCGCCTTGGTCGACGACAGCGGCGAGTTACGGGCCAAGCGTCACATCACCGACGACGCGGCCGGCTACAAGCTCCTGCTGGATCTGCTCGCCGAGTACGGCGACACCGAGGAGGATCCGATCCCGGTTGCCATCGAGACCTCTCGCGGCCTGCTGGTCGCGGTGCTGCGAACCGGCAAGCGGCAGGTATTCGCGATCACCCCGCTGGCTGCCGCACGCTACCGCGACCGACACAGCGTCTCGCGCAAGAAGTCCGACCCCGGCGACGCCCTGGTCCTGGCCAACATCCTGCGCACCGACATGCACGCCCATCGGCCCCTGCCAGGCGACAGCGATCTGGCCCGCGCCATCGCCGTCCTGGCCCGTGCCCAGCAGGACGCCACCTGGAACCGCCAGCAGATGGCCAACCAGCTCCGCTCCCTGCTGCGCGAGTACTACCCTGCCGCTCTGGACGCCTTCGCGACCTGGCAGAACGGCCTGTGCCGGCCCGAAGCCCGCGAACTCCTCAAGGCCGCGCCGACCCCGGGCAGGGCCGCGAAACTGACCCGTCCGCAGATCATCGACGCACTCAAGCGAGCCGGCCGCAAACGCGGAATCGAGGCCGAGGCCGAGCGGATCCGTGAAGTCTTCCGCGGCGACTTCGCCCACCAGCCGCCCCTGCTCGAGGATGCGCTCGGCCAGCAGATGCTTGCCCTTCTGGGCCAGCTGGAGGCCGCCTGCGTGGCCACCGACGACCTCGCCAAGGCGGTGGAGGAGGCGTTCCCTCAGCACCCGGACGCTGACGTGATCCTGAGCTTCCCCGGGCTCGGCACCCAACTCGGCGCCCGGGTCCTCGCCGAGATCGGGGACGACCGCACACGGTTCGCCGACGGTCGCGGCCTGAAGGCGTATGCGGGCTCCTCGCCCATCACGCGGGCCTCCGGAAAGAAGTCGAGCATCACCCGCCGGTGGGTCAAGAACGACCGGCTCAACCACGTCGGCTACCTCTGGGCGTTCTCCGCCATCACCGCCTCACCCGGCGCCAAGGCGCACTACCGGCGACGCCGCGACGAACACGGAGACTGGCACGCGGCCGCCCAGCGCAACCTCTTCAACCGCATGATCGGCCAGCTCTACCACTGCCTCCAGAAACACGAACTGTTCGACGAACAGACCGCGTTCCCAACCCAACTAGCCACCGCAGCTTGACACTTAGCCGCGTGAGGTGTCTGCACGGCCTGTCCTCCGGGGACTTCGTGCCCGCGCTGGAACAGTTCCTCGGCTCCTCCGCCGGGCTCTCGTCGGCCACCGTCACCCGGCTGACCACCCAGTGGCAGGCCGACCACCAGGCGTTCCAGGAGCGCGACCTGTCCGGCACCGACTACGTCTACGTCTGGGTCGACGGCATCCACCTGCGCATACGCCTGGACGAAGTCAAGGCCGCCGTCCTGGTGGTCATCGGCGTGCGCGCGGACGGCACCAAGGAACTGGTGGCCATGGCCGACGGCTACCGGGAATCGTCCCAGTCGTGGGCCGGGCTGCTGCGGGACTGCGCAAGACGGGGCATGCGCGCGCCCGTGCTGGCGGTCGGCGATGGCGCTCTCGGGTTCTGGAAGGCCTTGCGCGAGGTCTTCCCCACCACCCGCGAGCAGAGGTGCTGGGTTCACAAAACCGCCAACGTCCTCGACGCCATGCCGAAATCGGCCCAGCCGGCGGCGAAGAAGGCAATCCAGGACATCTGCAACGCCGAGGACCGCGAGCACGCCGAGCAGGCGATCAAGACCTTCACCAAGCTCCACGGTGCAAAGTTCCCAAGGCCGTCAAGAAGATCACCGACGACCAGGACGTGCTGCTGGAGTTCTACGACTACCCGGCCGAGCACTGGATCCACCTGCGGACCACCAACCCGATCGAGTCGACCTTCGCCACCGTCCGGCTCCGCACCAAGGTCACCAAGGGCGCCAGCTCCCGCGCCGCCGGCCCGGCGATGGTGTTCAAGCTCGTCGAGTCGGCCCAGGCACGTTGGCGGGCGGTCAACGGCGCCCACCTCGTGCCGCTCGTCCGCGCCGGAGCCTTCTTCGAACGCGGCCAGCTCGTCGAGCGTCCCGAGGCGGTGGCCGCGTGAAGCGCCCGACGCGCGGTAAACGAGCGGTCCGCTGGGCGGCTGCTGTTGCGCGTCGCCGGCCAGACTGCGGAAGGTCGGCCCGCGCTGCTACGGGTGACTGCGTCGGGTCGAGGGCCCTGCCGGATCCGGCGCTTGTTGCAGGTCCAGCATCATGTCGAGCGACAGGGAACCGTCCGCCTCGGTGAAGAAGCCGACCGGTTGGAAGCCGTTCTTCTCGTAGTAGCGGATGGCGCGAGGGTTGTCGGCGCGGACGCCGCCCCACAGGATGATCCTCGTCCTGCCGAGCAGTCGTGCGACCTCCGTGACAAGCGGGAAGGCGAGCGTCCCGACGCCTCGGCCCTGGTAGTCGTCAGCCAGAGTGGGGCCGAAGCGGCAGTCAGTTGTCTCGGTGAGGCGGATGCCCGCGTCCTGGTAGCGCGCGATGTCCGCAGGAGTCAGAGCGAGGCTGAATTCGAGAAGGCCGACGATCCTGCCGGACGGCACGTCCTCGAGCACCAGCCTGAGCTTGTCGTAGCGCGCGATCGCGTCACATAGCTCCCGGGCGGTCGCGAGGTCGTACCCGCCGAACGTACTGAAGCGCCTCGATTCGGAGGACAGGGCATCGAGGAACTCGGCCAATTGCCCCGCGTCGGCGTGCGTCAGGGGGCGGAGGATGACATCCGAACCGCCATGAGGTTTCAGACGGCTCGTCAGGCGAAGGGGATCCTCAGCAATCTCCGTCAGCGTAAGCACCCCAGCAGCCTCTCTCCGAACCGGCTTCGAGGAGACAACCTACCGGCTCCCAAGATTCCGTAAGAACGATTAATCCTTGCTGGGACGGCACCGTGATCCACAACTCTTGACAATTGCTCGGGCTACCCACGGACCACCGACTTCTCGGAAAGTGCCGAAGAGCCAGCTTGGCGCGGCCGCCGTTAATTCTTACCGCCCCCATGACCACCCGGCACACCGAACACGTCTCGCGAACGGGCAGCCGCGACTCCACGCCTGCTCCGCACTCGCTCGGTCGACCCACTCCGTTGGCCACCGAACCGAGTGGGGCAATGAGTACCCCTGAGCGAATTCACAGGTCTGGGCGCGCCACCGCTCGCGCGCACTCGACCAACCGGTTACGGACTCTGTCGCCTGCGCTCTTCGGCGCCCTGGCTTTCCCAGTGAGCGAGGCTCTCACGGATGAACTGCGTGTGCTGGTGATTGGGACCGAGCACCGCCCGACAGTCATCCAGCAACTCGATGAGGCAGGTCACCGCACCGGTCGAATCACCTGCCTCTCCCTGCCAACGAGCCAGGTGCGCCCTGGTGATGAAGGTGAGGGGGTGGCGGGGACCCAACACCCGCAGGCAGTCATCGAGCACGTCTGCCGTCGCTACTGCAGCACCCGCCACGTCGCCAGCCTCTCCCTGCCAACGGGCAAGACCACTGCGCGTGGTGAGGGTCTGGGGATGATTGGGGCCGAGTATCCGCAGACGGTCTTGCAGCAGTTCGGCCGTGGCACGAGCTGCACCGGACACATCTCCCGCCTCGCCGCGCCACCGGGCGAGGCTGTTGCGCGTGGTGAGGGTCTGAGGGTGATCGGGGCCAAGCGTCCGTAGACAGTCCTCCAGCAGCTCCGCGGTCGCGGCCGCAGTGCCAACCGCATTCCCCAACTGCCCCTGCCAGTGGGCCAGACCGCTGCGGGCGGTGAGAGTGCGTGGATGATCCGGACCGAGCACCCGCAAACGGTCCTTCAATAGCTCCGCGAACGCGGCCGCAGCGCCGACCGCATCCCCCGACAGCCCCTGCCAGTGGGCCAGGTTGTGCCGGGTGGCGAGCGTGTCAGGGTGGTCGGGGCCGAGCACCCTCAGCCGGTCACCCAGCAGTTCGGCTGCGGCGCGAGCTGCACCGGACACATCTCCCGCGTCGCCTCGCCACCGTGCAATGCTGTGGCGGATGGCGAGGGTGGCAGGATGATCACCGCCCAGGCTATGGGTGACCGTGCCGACAAGGTGATGGTAATGATCGACAGCGGCGGCGACTTGACCGCTCTCCCCAAGACTGTCGCCTACCCGGAAAAGTACGGGGTGCAGGTCAGGCTCATGGAGAGCTTCCAAGGCGTAGGTCATGAGGGCGGTGGTGTTGGCATGCATCGCCTGAATAAACGCACTGTCGCGTTGGGTGTCGGGCCAAGCTGCCAGGAGAGCGTCACCCGCAGTACGGGCTACGCAGTTGCGGTGAGCGGGCAGGAGAGTATCGCGAACGGCACGCTGAACGAGCTGGTGAACCCGGACCATGCCGTGAGACGTGTAGTCGACGAGGCTGAGCCGGTGTAATGCCCGTAGAGCGAGCTGCACTTGGTCGGCAGTGACCTGCCCTGATCGCCCTTGCCGCAGGCCGTGGTGATCAGTGAGGTGAGCGAGCGTGGGCGGACTGATCAGGACCGCGTCGGGAATCCCGTTGGGGTCGAGGAACGCAGCGAGGAAGAGCAGAGGGCGGGCCAAACCGGCGGGACGCAGGGCGTCGGCGCGGTCGATGGACAAGCTCCAGGTGACGGCTGTTGGGTGGGTCTGGCCGTCCGGCAAGGTGTCGGGGGCGGCGTCGGCGAGCGTGCGGGTTCGGTCAGCAAGCAGTCCCCGGTAACGAGCACAGCTGACGTCGGCGTCATCGATGTACGCGGCGGCCTGTGCAAGAGCCAGCGGTAGATGCCCCAGATCGTCGGCAAGTGCGGCGAGCTGCTCGTCCGGCTCGTTGCGACGATGGTTTTTCAGCGCATCGGTGAGATAGGCCAGGGATTCGGCCGGTCCGAAGACGCCGACTTCGATCAGGCGTCGGCTGCCCGCGGTGAGGGCCGCGTCCTTGCGACGGGTCGTGACAAGGGTGTGGCCGTACGGGCTGGACGGCGGCCACAGGCCGCGCAGGTCGGCAGGGTCGGCCACGTCGTCCAGCACGATCAGCCATCGGCAGAGCTGCTGTTGCGCCTTGGGTTCCAACCAGGCCAGAAATGCTGCCGCCGCGCGCCCGGGGTCGGTGGGGTCCACACCGAGCACCTCGACCCCGGCCTGCGCGAGCGCGGACACGACCGCCGTAGCGTCCTGGGCGGTGATCCACAGCAACAGGTCCACTTCGCCGTCTCGCCACACGGAGCGAGCGTAGTCGGCGGCGAGTTGGGTCTTACCGACCCCGCCCGTTCCCGCCAGCACCGCGCCCGTCGACCCGATCATGGCCGTTCCGCCCTCGGTCATTTCGTGCACAAGGCGATCTGTGGCAGTCCGCTCCCGAAAGCACTCGGCCTGCGGCGGGATCAATCCGACCTGATGCGGCCACTCGGCTCGCAACCACAGCGAGGCGTGGATGATGTGCTGCTGGACCTGACCGATGCTGGCGGCAGCGATACCACCGACAGCCCCGGTTATGGCTGTGCCGGTGCGCCCCTGATGCGCGTCAGCCTGTGACGGGCAGTCACCTCTGCCGGGACCGGTCAGCCCCGCTCCGGACCCGGCAATCGAGGGTTCCCAGCGGACCCGATTGTCACGTTCCCCATCCGCAGCGCTGCCGCTGATCCGGCCTCGGCGTGGATGTGCACGCTCCCCCCAATGGCCGGACCGTCATCCGTGGCTGACACCTCGCAGTCCGCTCCGACAGCGGCCTGAAGCTCCACCAGCAATTTCTCTACAGCCCTGGCGAAGGCAGGGTCACGGTCAGCGGCATCGTCCAGGGAGTCCGTGAGCCTTCGCCGAGTGCGCTCCGAGGGCTCGTCGTGACCAGCCTCGATTTCCTCTCGGGCACGCTCCAGAGCCGGATCCTGTCCGAGTTTGCGGCTGACCAGTTCATGCAGCCGGTCCATCCCCGCGTCCAAGCCATGATCCACTTCCGCGTCAGCCCGACCCGCCACGCGTCGGGCCTTCCCGACCAGCCACGCGAACACGTATCCGACCGCTATTTCCACACCCGTCACCATGCCCCCCTCGATCCGGCGACTCCGGCATCGGGACCCTACCCACAGGTCCTGTCCCCGTACCGCGAGCAGTGCCCTGCAGTCGGCCGAATGGGCTGGCGCTCGCCGTCCGTGCCAGTCGAGCAATTAACTCGATCACCGCGATCACCTGGTTCGGCGACATCAGTGTCTTCCCGGCCTTCGGGCTGCCACGCTCCGTAGCCGACGAGCCGCCCGGGGAGCCCACGACCGCGCCCGTTTTATCGCCCCCTGAGTGTGCAGGCCACTGCGGTCGCGTCCCGAGCAACGAGGCCGAGCAGGCCGAGCTGACGTAGTGACGCTCGAGGCGGGAGTTCCTGCTACCCGGCAGCCATCACCTGAATGCCTCCCTCCGCATCGAGTGGCCACTACGAAGTGGTAACGGGGAGCAACCGTAAGGGAGTTGTCTTGGTCTAAGCCGCCATGAAGATCTCTTTCCTGCTCCACAACGCCTACGGGATCGGAGGCACGATCACCACCACCTTCAACCTGGCCCACGCCCTGGCCAAGAGCCACGAGGTGGAGATCGTCTCTGTGCTGCGGCACCGGGAGCACCCGAACTTGACCCTGGACCCGAGGGTGTCGCTGCGGCCGCTGGTGGACCTCAGGCAGGAGAAGGAGCATCCGCTGCATCTGAGGCCGGCGAAGGTGTTCCCCCGCGCCGAGTACCGGTACCTGCAGTACAGCGAGTTGACCGACCAGCGGATCGGCGGGTGTCTCGCCACAATCGACGCCGACGTGGTGATCGGTACCCGGCCGGGGCTCAATGTGCATCTCGCGCTCCAGGCTCCGCGACACGTCGTACGCATCGGGCAGGAGCACCTCACCCTGGACCACCACCCGCCACGGCTGCGCAACACGTTGCGCCGGGCCTACCGCCGGCTCGACGCGCTCACCACGGTGACCGAGGCGGACGCCGCCTCCTACCGGCGCAAGATGAGGCTGCCTGGTGTACGGGTGGAGGCACTCCCGAACAGCGTGCCGGATCCGGCGCTGCCGGCCGCGGACGGTGCCGCGAAGGTGGTCGTCGCAGCCGGCCGACTGGTCCCGGTGAAACGTTACGACCTGCTCATCGAGGCCTTCGCGGTGGTGGCTGCAGAACACCCGGACTGGCATCTGCGCATCTACGGCAAGGGTAAGGAGCACGCTCGGCTGCGGCAGCTCATCGCCGATCTCGGCCTGTGGAACAACGTTTTCCTGATGGGGGCGGCGACCCCCATGGAGGCAGAGTGGGTCAAGGGCTCCATCGGTGCGGCTGCCTCCAACTTCGAGCCGTTCGGCATGACGATCGTCGAGGCGATGCGTTGTGGCCTGCCGGTGGTGAGCACCGACTGCCCCTATGGACCCGGTGAAATCATCGAAGACGGCGTCGACGGCCGACTGGTGCCGGTCGGGGACCGTGACGCGCTGGGCGCTGCCCTGCTGGAACTGGTCCGTGATGACGAGCGGCGTCGTCGTACGGGCCGTTCGGCCTTGGAGAACGCGCGGCGGTTCGCTCCCGGCCCTGTGGTCGAGCAGGCCGAGCGGCTGTTCGCCGAGGCGGTCTCGGCGAGAAGGGCAGGGCGACCGATCGTGCAAGAACGCACCCGCGTTCACCGCGTCCTGGCCGGCCAGGGCTACGCCGCCCGCGATGCCGCATTTACCGCGGCCGGCCACGCACTGCGCATGGTTCGGAGGGGACAGCGGTGAGCACGGAACACCATGGGCAACAACGCGTTGGCTGCGCGGTCGATGCGAACGGCCAGATCACCTTCGACCTGCCGCCGGGGCCTGCCGACGGACAGCAGTTGCTGCTGCGCTGGCGCCCGAAGAAGGGACAGTCCGAAAAGGCCTTTCATACCCTCGACCTGGAGCCCGCCGCCGACGGTCGCCGACGCGCCGTCCTGGGCCCGCAACCCGTTCTTCCGGAGGGCCGGTGGGACGTGTACCTGCTCCAGGACCCGAGTTCCGAGCGGCAGCGTGTGCGCCCAGGCCTTCGCGACCTGCGGGCACTCGTTGGGGGACACCTCCGTGATCGGCCGTCACCGCTGGCCGTCCGGATCCCGTACGTCACCAAGGACGGATACCTCGCCGTACGAGCCTGGCTGCGCCCCGCCCACGCGGAGGTCGACGGCATCAACGTCACGGACCGGTCGATGACGGTCGGCGCACGCCTGCACGGCACCCCGCTCCTGGACGGAGCCGTTGTGCGCCTGCGCCTGCGGGACGGCGGCACGGTACACGCACTGGAGCCACGGGCCGGAGACGACGACCGAAGCTTCTCCTTCACGGTCGACTACGAGGAGTTGGCCGCCGAGGTGAGCGCCGGGAGCGGCGTCTGGGACGTCTTCATCCAGCCGACGTCGGAAGCACCTCTCATCCGGGTCGCTCGTCTCCTCGACGACGTGGCGGACCGCAAGGAGGTGTTCGTCTACCCACCGGTCACAGTCGGCGGTGCCATTCTGCGCCCCTACTACACAGTCGACAACGACCTGGCCGTAGAGGTGGGGAGGGCTGGTTGAGGCTGCGGGCGGGGGCGGAGTGGTGTCGCCGTGGATCGTGCCCGCCGGCGACGACGGCATCGTCCGCTGCCCCGGCGACACCGGACGCGCCCAGTCGTGGCCCACGACGACATCGCCTTGCCTGCTGCGTGAGTGCCGCCGACGCGGCATGCGCGACCCCGAGCTGGTCGTCGGCGACGGTGCGATGGCACTGTGGAGCGCACTGGCCGGGGTGTTCCCCGCAGCACGCCACCAGCGCTGCTGGGTCCACACTCGCAATGTCCCGAACGCCCTGCCGAAGTCCGCTCAGCCGGGCGCAACGAAGGCGATGCAGGAGATCTACAACGCCGAGGACCGGACCCACGCCCAGAAGGCGATCGAGGCGTTCGCCCGCACCTACGGCACCAAGTGGCTTAAGGCCGTCGCGAAGATCACCGACGACGCCGAGGAACTGCTGGCGGTCTACGACTTCCCGGCCGAGCACTGGATCCACCTACGGACCACGAAGCCGATCGAGTCGACGTTCTCCACGGTCAAGCTCCGCACCAAGGTCACTCGCGGCGCCGGCAGCCCGGCCGCGGCCCTTGCGATGGTGTTCAAGCTCGTCGAGTCCGCCCAGGCCCGCTGGCGCGCGATAATCGGCACCCACTACGTGCCCCTGGTCCGCGCGGGTGCCCGGTTCAAGAGCGACATCCTGGTCGAGCGAGAGGAGGCAGCCGCGTGAGCGAGATCCCCGGCCCCGGCAGCCGTCGAAGCAGCGTAGAACTGCAGATTGACCGGGTCATCGTCGCGTCCTTCGAAAAGGCCACTGTCACTGTGCGCTGTCTGCGGGGGCCGGTCCGTCGCGGTGCCCGCTTCAACTGGCTCAGCGGTTCAGCACAAGCGATTGACCTGACGCTGACGCAGGCCGTCGTCTACGGGCATCGGGTGGCAGAACTCGACATTGGCGTCACCGCCTTCGTGGCTCTCCGAGGAGATGGCGTCCAGCGTCTCATGTCGGGCACGTTGGCCTCCGGATGGCAGGTCATCCAAAGCGTCAACCCGTTGCTCTACTGACGTTGTTGCCGTGATGTCGTCAAGGTGAGGCCGGTTTCGGCGAGACATCCGTCGATGAGGTTGCTGCGGTACTGGATCTGGCGGAGACCGTGCCGAAGCTCGCTCATGAGGTGGTCAGGGTCGGTGAATGCGGTGTTGGCCTGGCTGCTGCGTCGCAGCAGTGACCAGACGCCTTCGACGGGGTTGAGGTCGGGTGCATAGGCCGGCAGGAAGTAGCAGGTGATCCAGTCGTGGGTGTTGACGAACTCCCGCAGTCGGCGGTCTTTGTGCACGTTCAGGTTGTCCCACACCAACACGATCGGCGCGCCGAGTTGCTGGTGGGCGGCGATGAGCAGATCGCGGTAGTCGGTCCAGGCGAAACTGCGTCTGCCGCCCCGCTTGTGATCGACGTGCCGCTTGGGCCGGTAGATCAGGTGTGAGCGTTCGCCCTGCTTGTAGCAGGCCAGAGCGGCAATGGAGATGCGCCGCTGGGAGCGTCCCCGGACCCGGATGACGGGTGTGTGCCCGCGCCTGGCCCAGGTGCGGACGGTGGGCGGCGTCATCGAGAGGCTCAGTCAAGATTTCCGTGACGGGGTGACGGAGCGTCATTCCGGTGGCATGGTCTGCCGTGTGTGATGACTTGCTGGGCATCGTGTTCCCGCACCTGGAGAAGGTGCGGGTGGAACACGTGTGGGTGGAGGACGGCGTGGTGCGGGTCAAGGCCCGCACCCTGGACCGTGCGTTTCCATGTCCGTCGTGCGGTGTTTGCTCGTACCGGGTCCACAGTCGGTATCGGAGACACCTGGCGGACGCCGCCTTGGGCGGGTGTCCGGTGGTCGTCGACTTGTCAGTGCGGCGGCTGTTCTGCGATGTCGCTGATTGTGCGCGTCGTACCTTTGCCGAACAGGTCGAGGGCCTGACCATCCGCTATGGACGTCGCACTGTGGTGCTGGTGGTCCTGGTACAGGCGATTGCCCTGGCACTTGCGGGCCGGGCAGGCGCCCGGCTTGCCGCCGTACTCCACATCGCCGTCAGCAGAGTGACGTTGTTGAACGTGCTGATGGCGCTGCCCGACCCCTGCCCTCCCTCACCGCGGGTGCTCGGGGTGGATGACTTCGCCACCCGACGTGGGCGCAGATATGGGACGGTGCTGGTCGACGTCGAGTCCCGTGCCGTCCTCGATTTGCTGCCCGGCCGGGAGAAGGAACCCTTGGCTGTCTGGCTGGCCGGACACCCGGGGGTCGAGGTGATCTGCCGGGACCGGGCCGGCGCCTATGCCGAGGCGGCCCGCGCAGGCGCTCCGGACGCGCTGCAGGTGGCCGACCGGTGGCATTTATGGGACAACCTGGCCACCGCTGTCGAGCGCACCGCGATCGCTCACCGTCCTTGTCTGCAAGGAACTGAGGTGAGCACCCCTTCGGCCCGGCGCATGGCCGCGGCTCCGCCCTCGACGCTCAATCCGGACACCGGCGCGGAGAAGTGGCTGGTCACCCGGACGCGAGAGCGACACAAGGCAGTTCACCGACTGCTGGCCCGCGGATGGACGATCAGCGCCATCGCGCGGGAGCTGGGCCTTGCCCGGCACACCGCGGAACGCTATGCCCACTGCAAGAACCTCGACGGCCTCATCGAAGGCGCCCTTCGCACCACACGCCTGGACGACTACAAGCCTTACCCGATCCGGCGCTGGAACGAAGGATGCACCGATGCCGCCCGTCTCTTCCGGGAGATCCAGGCTCAGGGCTACCCGGGACGAACCCCGCAAGCGGTGCGCCGCTATCTCCGGCCGCTTCGCACCGGCCTCGGCTCCATCCGGTCGCCGGCCCCGGTGCTCAAACCGCAGCAGGTCACCAACTGGATCATGTGGAACCCCCAACACCTGCGCGACGACGAAGAACGCCATCTGGGCGAAGTACTCAGCCGGTGCCCGGAGTTGACTGCCGTCCGCAGCCACGTGCATGCCTTCGCGCGGATGGTCTGCGATCTCGGCGGAAACAGCCTGCCAGCATGGACAGACGCCGTCCACGCCGACGACCTGCCCGCCCTGCACGCCTTCGCCGACGGGCTCCGGCGTGATCACCAGGCTGTCACCGCGGGCCTTACGCTGCCCTGGAGTTCCGGTCCTGTCGAAGGCCACGTCAACCGGATCAAGATGCTGAAGCGACAGATGTATGGGAGAGCCGGTTTCGCACTACTCCGCAAACGAGTCCTCCTGGCCTGACCCAAGTCACGCTCCGTCACCCCTTCACGGAAATCTTGACTGAGCCCATCGAGAACCCGGCCTCGTCTTCGAAGCACAACCAGGCCCCGAGCGCCGCCACGGCGTTTCCACCTGGAGCCAGGTCTCCTTCACCCAGCCGCTCACGGCTTCTTCGTCGCGCTCGATCGCGCGGCGGGCGGGGACCTGGTGGCTGAAGCCGTGCCGGTGCAGCATCTGCGCGATGGCCGACAGCGTCATGCTCTTGTGGAACCGGCGCCCGATCAGCGTCTTGATCCGCGCCAGCGTCCAGGTCTGGTCCGGCCAGCCGTGCGCTACCGGCCCCTTGGCCAGCTCCTGCTCGAGCACCTCGAACAGTGCCTCGCTCAGCTTGGGCCTGGACGCCGGCCCTTGCGACTCCAAGGCGGATGTTCCGCCGTGCTCCCATGCCTGGCGCCATCGTTGCACCGACCGGACGCTGACACGTAACTGCTTGGCGACCGCGGCATTGTCGTGTTCCAGGGCGAATAACTCGCCCGCCTGCAACCGGATGTGCTCGCGAAACACCCGTCGCTCCGCGGTCAGCCCGCCCCCTTGCGGATACCTCATATGACCGGCCTACTGCGACAACCACAGCTTGTCGACCCCAACGACATCACGCCAGCAAGGTCAGTAACCCAGCGATCCACGGGAATTGACAATTGTTCGGTTCGGAGGGGACAGCGGTGAGCACGGAACACCATGGGCAACCACGCGTTGGCTGCGCGGTCGATGCGAACGGCTCTCGCCGCAACTGCCGCGATCCTTCAAACAACGTAAGTGGCTGTTGCTCTACCGCTCTTGATGGTCGGGAGTTCGAGGCTGGCCACTCGGTCGGGTGCTCTCGCGGTCTTGCTGCGCTCGGCGGCGGCGTCTCCAGTCGCCGGTGTCGCCCACCCAAGCAGGCCGAGCGCCGGGTCGCCGGTAGGGTCGGGCGCCATGACTGACTGGACCGGGGTGCGTGATCGGGTTCTGGCTCTGGCCGCAGTGCCGGGCAGCGACAAGGTGTTCGGGGCGAGGGCGCACGGCTTTGCGCTCGATGCCACTCTGACCGCCGCCGAGGTGGCCGACCTCCAAGCGTGGCTGGACGTTGACCTGCCCGAGGACTATCGCTCGTTCCTACTGCATGTCGGAGCCGGCGGGGCCGGCCCGGCTTACGGCATTCTCCCGGTGCGGCGCGAGGGTTCCGCGGGCTGGCACTGGGTTGGAGAGCTCATTGAGGAGGTCGAGCCGGGCATGTTCGCGGAGGTGTTCCCGGGAGGGGCGGATCCGGTGGCAACGGTGGGGATCCTGGGTGAGCGGCCGCTGGAGGAGGAGTTCGACGACCCCGCCGATCTCGACGCAGCCCTTGAGGCGTGGGAGGAGCGTCTGGGCGAGGTGCAGTACGATCCGCGCCGCACAGCCGGGGCGCTTTGCCTGTGTGATGAGGGCTGCGGGCTGATGGTCTGGCTGGTCGTCACCGGATCGGAACGCGGCCGAATGTGGCGTGACCCGCGCTGCAACGGCACGGATCTTCATCCGATGCGCGACACCGACGGCCTTCCACTGGACTTCGCCAGTTGGTACCTCGGGTGGCTCACAACCACCGAGGCTGCCTGCGGCCTGGACCGATAGCAAGAAGTCCGCTGCCGATCTTGAAAACACGCGACTCGAGGCCTGTCGCCCGATTGGGGGATCTCCGGCTCGTGCGCGCTTGGAGACAGGCCCCCTGCGCAGCTCGTGGGGGTCGAAGTCCACGTGCAACAGGAGGCCCTGTGCCGAAGTCTTCCGCGCTGCCCTCGGATCCGTCCAACTCGGTGGCCCGACGGTGTGATTGTCTCGCGCACGCGCACGGGAACGCGGCCGATCACGGGGAACGTGTGCGACGGTACCCGTCTGACATGACCGACGCTGAATGGACGGCGGTCTGGCCGCTGCTGCCGGTGCCGCGCTGGCTGCGGGGCCGGGGCGGCCAGCCGGAGGCGTTCTGCCACCGCGCGATACTGGACGCGATCCGCTACGTGGTCGACAACGCCACTAAGTGGCGGGCCGTACCGGCCGACTTCCCGCCGTGGGACCGGGTCTACGCGTTCTTCCGATGCTGGCGCGATCACGGCCTGGTCCGGGAGTTCCACGACCGCCTCCGCCGCAAGGTCCGGCGGCTGGCCGGGCGGGATCCGGAGCCGAGCGCGGGCGTGATCGACTCCCAGTTGGTAAAGGCGGACGCCGTCGTCGGATCCGACAGCCGCGGCTTCGATGGCGGCAAGCTGATCAACGGCCGCAAGCGCCACGTCGTGGTCGACACCCTCGGCCTTGTTCCGGGTGCTTGTGCTGGTCGTGGGCTGCCTGCGGTATGGATCAATTGTCTGTAGTGGCCTCGAAGTTCGTCAGTACGAGCAGCGTGAAGCAGGTGCGTGGCGCGAGCGGGGTCAGTGCGGAGCTTGGTGAGGAACCGTAAGTTCTTCAGATGGGCGAAGAGGAGGCCGGCAACGCCGTCACCCTTACGGCCGCCGGGCCCGCCGACCTGATAGGTGCCACCTTCCAGTACCGGCGCAGCGAGGCCGACACGTGGTCGGACATCCCCGCCTCCGCCGTCACCCAGAGCTCCGACGGCAGCGCGGTCACCTGGCCGGTCGCCATGACCGACGGCGTCACGCCTGCGCTCACCTGGGACACCGGCGCCCTGACCGACGATGGCGACCTCCAGTTGCGGGCAATCTTCACGGGCACCAACTCGCCGGCCCCCTCGGACTCCGTCACCGTCCTGCTGAACCGGGTCGACGTCAGCTTGTCTCTTAACCCGGCGTGAGGCGAGACGGGTGAGCCGAGGCACGGTAGTTGCCACATAGGCAGACGTGTTGTCACGGGGCTGGGTTGGTGGGCGTTGTAGCCAGGTGAGCGTTGACGCCGGTTGAGGTGGCAGGGGACTGTCGGTGGCTGGTGGCAGGATCACCGGCATGGTTTTCGTACGTACGACTCCGCCGCGGCCTGTCGAGGTGACCGCGGTCTTTCCTGATCTGGCTTCGTTGGCGCGTCCTGCGATTCGGCTGCATCCTCGTCCCGGGTCGCCTTCGATAGGGGAGAGCTCGGTCGGGGGGCCGTTGCTGTGGCCGGCTGAGGAGCCGTGGCCACATTGCGAAAGCGCGCACCTGGACAGTGGGTTCCGCCGGTCGCCGGCAGACGTACGGCTGGAGAGGCGCAGGCGGGCCCGGCAACACCGTGATCCCCATGGTCCCGCGTTCACGCCCGAGGAGGAGGCGACCAAGGAACAGAATGCCACGAGGCTCGCGAAGCGACTCGACGCCGGTCCTCCCTGGCCCGCGGAGTGCCCGGTCCCCATGTTGCCCGTGGCCCAGCTGTATCTGCGCGACATACCCCTGTTGCGGCCGCCCGGACAGGCCGATCTGCTCCAGGTTCTCTGGTGTCCCTACGACCACGATCCGGATTACAAGCCCGCGACTGCAGTGTTCTGGCGGTCCGCCGCCACGGTCGTCGATGTCCTCGCCACACCACCGGAACCGTATGAGGCGAACCACCCGGGCTATGTGCCGGAGCCGTGTCTGCTGGCGCCAGAAGCAATCACCGAGTACCCCAACAGCCTCGATTTGAGCCCGGAGATGCGGCTGGCGGTGGGGGACTGGAGCAGATGGCAGGCGGCCGGCGTGGGCGTGGACGGCTCGTACGCGGACTATCCGGCGGAGTTTTATGACTGCAATCTGGCTGACGCTCCCGGCTGGAAGGTCGGGGGCTGGCCGCCATGGGGCCGCACCGACCCGTACCGCCGATACTGCACTGTCTGCGACGCTCAAATGGCCCCGCTGCTGACCATCGCCTCCTTCGAATGGGACGGTGGTTCGCGACGCGGCTGGGCGCCGTACGAAGACCAAGCCGCCGCCTCTGCTGCCGGTCATCGCGCTGGCCAGGACCCGGCGCAGCCGACGAAGGTCGAAGTAGGCAGCACGGACAATATGCAGCTCTACGTTTGCCCGACCTCTCCCGAGCATCCACACACCGACCTGATCCAATGAACTGTCGGGCCTGTCACACACCCTCCCGTAGCCGGTGACAGAAGTGCTGCCAAGTCAGGTGTGTGACAGGCCGCTTGCCTCGCTGGTGAATCAGACTGCTTTGACCAATCCCACTCACTACGTCATCCATCTGATCCGGTGACAACTATCGAGCCTCGGCACAACGGGCGAGTGACTCCGTGGGCCAGCAGAGCCATTCGAGAAGGCGGCTGGTGATCACGAAGTAGTGGACGCTGACCCAGCCCTGCTTCTTCTCCAGGACCTGCGGGGCCTCATCCCGGTAGAGGTAGCGGAGGTACCTGCGGCGGATCGGCGCCCCAGCTAGCAGCAGTGCCGGGGAGGAGATGAGGATGGCCACCAGGACCAGGGCCCTCACGACGGTTAACTTCGTCCTCTCCTCATATCGCATGTGCTCAGTGTGCTGATCTGCATGTTGCTTGTCAGCCTGCTCTGCGCGGTTTGGTGCCGACCTTGTGGTGGGCGGGGCGGCTGTATGCCTCGCCGGTGGAGAGGACGCGTCCCGCCTCGTGGCCGGTGGCTGGCCGGCGTTTTTTCGAACCCGGCGGTCGCTTTGCCGGGACGGCTGTGCCGAGCGACTCGCTGCGGGAGAGAATGCTGGGCATGACGACTTGAAGAGCACCGATCGGGCGGCAGCACTGGCGCAAGATCGGGACCTGGGACACGGTCTCCGACGGGGACCGCCGGATCTGTGCCGCCTGCGGAACGCCCGTCCGCTCGTACCAGTACCGATTCCATCCGCCCGAGTCCTCCATGTTCGAGCGGTGCATCGGACTCGCCTGGTGTTCCAGTTGCCGGATCTACTGCGGCAACATGGTGCACGTCCCGCGAAAGCGGGTCCTGGTCGACGCCCTCGCTTCGCTTCCCCGCGAACAACGGGAGAGGCTTGCACGTTCGGAAACACGTCTGATTGAGTTCCTGGACCGCCAAGCCCGAGGCAGCAGAGATTAAGGCTTGTCCCGTAGCACCTGGCCGCAGTTGAGATGATTCGGCATTGCCTGCCTTTACGACCTGCTCCTCGAAGCTGAGATTCTGCAGGTAGTGGCGGCTGCGGTAGGGCAGAGGGTGGGTGATGCGGATGCGGATCAGCTCAGGGCTCGAACGAGTCCTTCGTGCTGGGCCTCGGAGTGCGTTTGACACCGCTGCACGCCAAGAGCTCGGTCCCGGTGGCGTCGAAGTACAGAGTGAAGAACCAGGACCGGTCTGCTGCGTCGATGACGCCGGTACGCAGTTGCTCGTCGCGGTGCCGAGCGAGGATCTCAACGGTCTCGTCGAGGCCGAGGGTCGTCAGGCCGCGCTTCAACGACCATCTCAGCCTCGTTGAAGCGATGCCGGCGACCATCCACTGGGGCACCTCCCTGTCCCAGACCACTACCTCGTCGCCGGCGGCGATGGCGTCGCGTGCTGCCTTGCAGGCGCTCGTCTGGTCGGTGAGCATCGCGGCGATGTCGGGCTGACTTCGGTGCTCGGTCTCGGTGGCCATGCGGTGACTGTAGAGACTGAATGTGGACGTTGCTACAGGATCCGGCGTGGCCTGCGCGGGGCGTGGGATAGAGGATGCGGTCGTGACTGGTCGAGCCAAGGCTTTCCCGTAAACGATCTCCAGTGGGCGAGGCTCGTTCAATTGCGCAGCCTCGTCGGACGCTTCAGGTCCGGGCGAGGAAGACAGTAGGTGGCCGGCACTTGCTCGGGACGTTTCCGTTCGGCCCGGCCGGAGCCCGCGGTGGGCCGGATCCCGAGCGGTCCGAACTGGTCGAAGGCGAACACCCGGTCGGAGAAGCGGTCGGGGACCTCTTCGATCGCATCGAGGGGCGTAGCTTGTCGGGATCGCAGTGGTGGGCTCTCGGTGGCAGCTGTATTCCCGGATGTCGGGATTTCGTTGGCCCGCTGCCGCCCGGGGAGTGGGGATTGTGCGCCACCGGCGCGGTGTCGGCCCGCGGGCTCAGGTGAGGGCGGCGGCCAGCAGGGCGAAGGCGGCGATGATGATGGCGACGCGGACGTAGTGGTAGCGGTTCCAGCGGTTCATCTGCTCCTTCCAGTCGGCGGGGCGGTTGTCGGGGGTCCACGTCTTGTTCCGGTTGTTGATCGGGACGAGCAGCAGGATCGACATGACCACGCTGAGGAGCAGCAGCGCGCCGGCGGTGACCACGAGGCCGGCGCCGTGGTGGTGCCGTCCGGCGACGGCCCAGACCGCGACGAGGACGAGCGAGCCGATGTACCAGAACGGCATCACGGCGCCGAGCATCCGGCCCCCGTGGGCGTGGCCGAGTTGGCCGCTGTCCTCGGGGAGCGCGTTGAGGATCGGGTTCATGACGAAGGCGACGGAGAACTCCACCCCCACCATCACGCCGACGACCACGGTGGTGACGACCTCGAGTGCGTTGAGCATGACGACCCCTCTTGGTATCTAGCATCGCTAGGTGACGAGGCAACGCTAGTGCTGCTGCCGCTCGATTGTCTAGCGGTGCTAGGATCAAATCATGTCGGTACAGGAACGCAAGGAGCGCGAACGGGCGGGCCGCGAGCGCCTCATCGTGGCGACGGCCCGCGAGCTCGCCGAGCAGCAGGGCTGGGACGCGGTCACCACCCGTCGGCTCGCCGAGCGCATCGAATACAGCCAGCCCGTCCTCTACAGCCATTTCCGCGGCAAACGGGAGATCATCGGCGCCGTCGCCCTCGAGGGTGCCGCCGAGATGGCCGCGGCGGTGCGCGCCGCGACCTCCGCCGCGGACGGCCCGCGCGAGCGGGTGTACGCCCTCGCCCACGCCTACCTCGACTTCGCCGCGCGCAACCCGGCGGTCTACGACGCCATCTTCCAGCTCGACGGCGGTCTCCCGTACGCACAGGAGGACACCCCGGAACCTCTCAAGGACGCTTTCGCCGCGCTGCTGGAGTGCCTCGGCGAGGTCGCCGGGGACGGCGTCGACCCGGGGCTGTTCACCGAGGTGTTCTGGGCGTCTCTGCACGGGGTGGCGACCCTGACCCGGGCGGGACGGCTGCCGCCGGAGGACACCGAGCGGAGGGTGGAACTGCTGGTGGACCGGCTCGCCATGGTCTGACACACCGTCCCGGCGGGCGCGCAGCCGGGGTCCTCGGGCCCTGCCGCCTGCCTGCGGCATCGCTTCCGGTCACTCGCGCCCACACGGCGCAGTCGCAGATCGCCTGGCCCCGTACCCCCGACGGGGCACCCGCCCCGGAAGCTGCGGTGCTCATTGATCACGACCCGATACGCGCCCTAGATCAGATGCCCTTTAGAGACGTTGAAACTCAAACTTCGCCAGATGCTCCATCGATTCCTGTACCGGCCGTAGGCGACATGGTCGATGTCAAGGTGCCGGCGTCCTGCTCCTCCTTGGCTCGTCGCCCATGTCGCTGGCGGAAACGTGGTCGTCGGCGGCGAACTTGCCGGCCTCTACATGGCTGACGCTTACAGCTCCGTTGCTGATGTTCGTGATCTGGTGGGCGAACTCGTCTGTTCGGTAACCGGATTCGGCCAGTGCGGACCGCACCCCGTTGACGACCCGGTGCTGGATGGCCAGGACGTAGCGTGAGGCATCCATCTGCTGGAACAGTGCCCCAGCAGACTCAGAGCCCAGTTCGCGCACCGACAGGGCTGGCCCGTCGGGCAGCGCGTGGGCGTATCCGGCCGTCTTCAGCCGCCATCCGTATGCCACGGACTTGCCGAGGACGGCCAGTGAGCGGGCGGCGGAGCCCGGCACCCGGGTGATGGCCCAGGCTGCCTTGCCGAGCACGTTGTTGTGGCGGAAGCGGTGGGCGGTACGGTCCGCGTTCCTGAAGTCCTCGCGCACAGGCAGCAGTACGTGCGGGGTGATCTCCAGGGTGAGCATGCGGCCCTGGGTGTGGATGCGCACGAAGACGGTGACGACCAGCTGCTCGTCCCAGCCGCTGACGCGGATGCGTAGGAAATGCCGCCGCTTCTCGGCGCCCTCTTCGACCGCGCGCGCCCGATGGTCCTCGAAGGCCTGCGGGTTGTACGGCGCCTCCTCGCGTCGCAGCAGCCCCTCGGCGGGAAGGAAAACGCACTCGTCGAGCTCCAGACACCGCAGGCGGTCGCGCCCCAGGTGGCTGTTGGATTCCGAGGGCAGCCTCAGCCCTTCGACGAGCGGCTGGATCTTGTCGAGGACGGCGCGGTTGCTGATTGGCTGCTGCTGCTTGTCCTCGTTGGGGTTAAGTTCGACCGCAAGGACCCAGGGGTTGTAGGCCGTGCCTGCCCCGCAGAACGGACGCGCGGGGTGGTACATGACCAACGGTGCGTGCTGTTCGATCCGTACCTGGTCCTTGAGCCGCTGGAGCCGGGGGTTTTGGGCCTGCTCGGCGGGGTCGCCGGCGGCGTACGGGAAACGCTGCGGCGACAGCTCGGCTGTCAGTATCCGGGCAAACTGGCCGCGTTGCGATGCCGCGCAAAGGGCGATCAGTGCAAAGAGGCATGGCGTGGTCCAGGCCTGCCCGAGGGCGGGGCCCGTGATCAAGAACAGCAGGCATGCCGTGAAGAGAAGGCGACCGCACCAGCGCAGGAGAAAGGCAGACACTTTTTGATGGAGCGGCGGGCCGTCCACGTCCCGGTCCGAGAGGCGAGACGCGAGCGCGAGCATCAGGCTCGGCACCAGCAACACGGCCAGCCGCCCACTGCTCAGCACCGCCCCCGCAACCCACAGGGCGACGGCCACGCCGGCCCAGATCTGTTCCAGGCGTCGGGCGCGTAGCGCGTGTGCCAGGATGCGCCCGGCGTCGAAACCGAGTGAAGGGGCCACGAAGCGCTGCTCGTTGACGTACAGCTCCTCGATGACCCGGTCCCGGTAACCGGTGTTCAGATACGTGCCCACGCACAAGAGTCGTGTGGCTTCACTGGCATGGGGCGGAGACAGGGGCAGTGTCCGCTGCGCCGGCGGAGCGGGGGTGTGCGGAACGGTCGCGGATCGAGACTGGTCTCGGGCGCGGCCGAGAAGGGGCACGCTGACTTTCTGCGGATGTCTCCGGCCACCAGCAATCCCCGTCTCGGCAGTGGGGAGTTCTGGGCCCTCCGGACGCGTAAGGCGCAGGGATGGCTCGGCCCGCCGGCGGGCTCCCGCAGGGGATGGGCTCGTCAGAGACGGCGTTTTGGGCTTCTGTGGGGCAGGTGCTGAAGTTTCTGGCCGGTCAGAGGCAGTTGGCTCGCCGCCCGGCACGGTTGTGGTGGCCGTGGGCATCTTTGAGTCGTCAGCCGGCTCCGGGGCGAGAAGGCTGCGTTCGGACAGGCGAACCCCCAGGAGTGATGCGAGCACCAGCCGCGGCCACGAGTATCCCTCCCGCCCCCTCGGGGGTGGCGCCGCCTGATGGCGTTGCGGGGCTTCGACGAATGAGGCCCACACCGTTCTGGCTCGGGCACGTGCAGTCATGGACCGTCCTCCGCGCTGCCCTCCTGAGAGCCGACTGCCTGAGGTGGGTTCGCTGCCGTGACTGGGTGAGGGGACTGCGACGGCAGAACCGTTTGGCTGGGGACACTTCCTATGACTGCGCCGTTGGTGGCGAGCTCAGGGACTTGGGGCACCAGGGGCGCGGCGGTCGTCCCACTAGTCTCCGTTGCTGCCGCCAGGTCAGTCCCTTGGACGGCTTCTTGGACCCCCCGAACCGTGCCCAACTGTCGGAAGAGTCCGGGCGCTGCCGCGCCAACGGCGATCGCCGCAGCAACACCCGTCACCTGGGAGTGGAAAGCGCATCCCGCGGCGGCTCCAAGCAGAGCCCGAAGAACCAAGACGATGCCGTCAGGGCCGGGCAGTACATAATCCCGTAGCGGGGGTTGATCTTCTCTCTTTCTCTCGCGGCATGCAGCTTGCCAATCCGTGACGTCGGCGAACAGAGCCACGAAACCGATCATGCATCCGCCCACCGCCCCATATCCCATGGCCGCAAGCACGTTCACATTGACTCCCACCTACTCTCCGTGGCCATGATCTGACAGCCTGACAGATCGGAATAGTCCAGCTAGCGGCTTTCCAGAAGTTCTGTCGATAAGTGATCGGGAGATCAGGGGCTGATCCAGTCGGCTGCTCGGCGATGCTGTGGTCACGAGTGGGCACGAAGGTGTCGTCCACGATGAGGACGGTGTCCTTCTGGAACCGCTTGGGGGCTGGGGGCGAGCGTCGGCCCGCGCTGGTCGATGATGCGGCCTGCGGCGGACTTCGAGACGCCGAACAGCGGCGCGAGCTGGCGCATCGTCAAGTTCGTTCGCCAGCAGGCCACCACCAGCAGCACCGGATCCTCCAGCGGTAGCCCTCATGGCCGGCCCTTGCCGACGGCGTCCGCGCCTTCTTGCCGCAGCACGGTCACCACAAGGAGGGCTCGGCCCTGTCCCGCGTATTGCTGGACTTCGTTCCAGAGGGCATCTCGGATGCGGGCCGAGGGGTTGCCGATGAAAACGCCGGCGGAGATTTCCAGGAGCCAGCGGGTGAGGAATCCGCGGAGTCCGGGCGGGTAGTTGGCTTTCCGCAGGTCATAGGGCATAGGAGTGAAGGTGATCGTTTTTGCCGTTCGGTTCGGCGTCGGATGGACGCCGAACCAAACGGCAAATGAGAGATCGTCAGGCGGCTGCCGCGAGGGAGGCCAGGACGGGCATCACCCTCATGACCCGCCGCCTCACCCGCCGAAACCGCCAAAACGAGAGGCCCACTGGATGTGTGCTTCGGCGTGGGTCATGAGGCGTTCGTAGTCCGGAGAACGCGAGCAACGGTGCCGCGTGGGTCTTCTCGGCCACCTTCAGCGGCATCACCGCGAGCGGTTCCTTCTCGTTCGGCCCGTCCACCATGGGCCTGCCCGCGACCGGGGCCCTGTTCGGAGCCTCGGTGGCCGACTGACGGCGACCACATCCCCGTACGAACGCAAGCCTCTACCCACGCATCATGGGAGAGCGACATGACGAGCCCGCCGCAACGCGCGGGTGTTCTGGCTGAACGACTTGATGCCGGTGGTGGTCAGACCGTTCGCGCTGCCGCGCAGCACGAGCACGGTGTCGGCGTCGGTGAGGCCGTCGAAGTCCTCGCCGGGCAGGCCGGTCACCACGTCGGGGTAGCCGTCGCCGTTGGTGTCGCCGATCGACAGGCCCGAGCCCATGCCGTCATGCCACTCCCCGACGCCCGGTACGCCCGCGGTGTCCTGGTTGATCCATACCGGCTTGCGGGTGGTAGACGACCTGGCCCCGCTGCTGCTGAAGGACCTCGTCAGGAGCCGCGGCCAGCTGCGAGTCCGCAGACCAGGGCGAAGTGGCCACATCGTCTACCTCGACGAACTCACGATGGACTTGGCCACGGCATGGGTGGTCGAACGGTTCCGCCGCTGGCCCACGACGACCAACCCCCACTTGATCGTCAGCCGGGTCTCGGTGGCTGATGACAGAAACCCGATGGTCAGCACCGAGGTGACACGAAAGCCCTTCCGGCGCATCGGCATCTCCCCCGGCCGGCTCCGTGAGGACCGGATCTACGACGAGGCCCGCCACACCGATGACCCGGTGCGGCTGATCCGTCTCTTCGGCCTGGGTCAGACGACCGCGATGAAGTACGTCATGGCAGCCCATCCGGACAGGCGTCCGGACCCGATTCAAGCGTGAACCCACCGCACACCTCCCCTCACGAGCGGCGAGGTCGGGCGGGTTGCGCCTCAACCTCATCCCGGATTGCGGGAACCCGCCTACTTCGGTCTGCGTACGGGTGCAGTCGGGCCCCGGCGGTGCCGTCGGCGAGCGTCCGCTGCGGCACTGCGGATTGGGCTGGGGTGGGCGCGGGCGCCTCGCGGCCGAGCAGGTCCAGGGCGGCCTGGGTGCCGTGGTCGCGGCGGGCGGCGGCGACTTCTTCCAGGTCCCACACCATCTCGCCGACGACCGTGCGACGCGGCGCCGTTCCCCCTGTTATCGCCTACGGCCCTACTCCAGCCCGTCGATCGGTCCGCCGCGATCGCGCGCTTCACCCCGCCGCCGGCCGTCGCGGTCTGCCGCAGCTCGATACCGAGATCCAACACGATCTCCTTGACCGTGAACTGGATCAGTGCACCGTCCCCGTCGTGCTGCGCTGCGGCCAGCCCGCTGCGCACCTAGCGCAGTCCGGCGAAGAGATCGTTCTCGGGTACGGCCGCGCCGGTGGCGTCCTTGACACGTACGAAGGTCTCCATGCCCATCATCTCGCCGAACCTCTCCTTGCCCATCTTGAGGAAGAAGATGTTCTCGCCCTGGCTGGCGTGCGCGGCCAACGCGTCGAACTTCTGGCCGCTGAATGCGGTGGCGTCCACCCACGTGGTGATCTCATCGTCGGGGAGGCCGATCTTGGCCATCGCGGCGGCCTCGGCAGGATCCGGCTCCGGCATGTCCTCATGAAACTCGCGCATGATCTCGCCGAACCGCTGCATCATCGAGCGGGGCATCGTGGTCCAGTACACCTTCGGTGTCAGCGCGGTCATCTCCAGCGCCGCCATCGTGATGCGGTGGGCCTGGATGTGGTCGGGGTGGCCGTAGAAGCCGTTCTCGTCGTAGGTGACGACCACATCAGGTCGGTAGTGCCGCATGAGTTCCGCAAGTCGGGCGGCGCCTTCCTCCACGGGGGTCTGCCAGAAGGATCCGGGGGCGTCGTTGCTCGGCCAGCCCATCATCCCGGAGTCGGCATAGTCCAGCATCTCCAGATCGCTGACCTTCAGGACGTCACAGCTCGCCTCGAGTTCTTGACGGCGCATCAAGGCGACCGCCGCCGGATCGTGCCCGGGATCGCCCGGCTTGACATCCCCCGGTCCGTCACCGCAACCGCCGTCGGTACACGTCACGAGAACCGTGCGGATGCCTTCCGCCGCGTACCTCGCGAGGACCCCTCCGGTCCCGGTGGCCTCGTCGTCGGGGTGGGCGTGTACTGCCATGAGAGTCAAGGGCCGGTCAGTCATGAAACAGTCCTCCTGCAGAAATATGTCTTGGTCCAAGTATCGCGGGCGGGTGTACCGCGATCCTGGGGCCCGGATCCTGGTGGGGCGGACGACGTTGTGGTCTCCGTGTTCCCCGCCCGTGTGGCGCCGGTCCCTCGGCCGATGCAACCGTGCCGGCCGGACCGGTTGTTCCCGGCGCGGCCGCTTGGCCTTCCAGGCGTCGGCGTTTCAACGCGAACGAGGTGCAGGCGCGACCTGCATGTCTCAGCGCCATATCGGATCCGACTTCCATCTGGCACCAGCTCGCCTCACGGGCCTCGGTCTGCCGGGGAGCTCAAGCGGCTCGGGCCGATCAGAAGTCACCGTGAGGCGGGCTCGCGCCGCAAAGACCAACGACTGATCAATGCGCAGGCGTTGACTCTCGGTAGCGCCGAGTGCTCCTCCGTCTGCCATAGGGCCTCAAGGGCGCGATCTCCGCGTGGAGTTCACTCGACGCTAGCGACAGCCGACACTGGGCAACTCTTGTGGCGTCGTCGACAGTGGCGGCGACAGGGTGTTGCAGCCATGATTCGAATAAGTCGAAGAAACCGGGCCCCCTGCATGTGTAAGGTCTCGCCGCTCGTGACATGTCGATCTTGCGTGACCTGGGCGTTCTTGGCTGTCTCACGGCCTTGTCACCCATGATCAGCCTCAAATCCGTGGCATTTCCTCGCGAGGGCGAGGTCGAGATCAGGCGGCTTGTCCGAGTCGGCCGAGTACACCACGCTGAGCCCCGAGCACGATGGCTACCGGCGAGCCCAGATCGCGCACCGATGAGTTTCCCGCGCCGCGCTGGTCTATACGCCGGACACCCACGAACGGAAGGCTGAGCCATGCGGAAACTGATCTACGGCATGAACCTGACCCTGGACGGCTACATCGCCGCGGCCGGCGACGACATCGGCTGGAGCGGACCGCCGAGCGACGAGCTGTTCCAGTGGTGGCTCGACCACGAGCAGGCGAGTGGCCTGTCGCTGTATGGGCGCAAGCTGTGGGAGACGATGAGCTCCTACTGGCCGACCGGCGACCAGCAGCCCAACGCCACCCCGGCGGAGATCGAGTTCGCGCGGAACTGGCGGGACACGCCGAAGGTGGTGTTCTCCTCGACGATCGACAAGGTCGACTGGAACACCCGCCTGGTCACCGGCGACGCGATCGCCGAGATCACCCGGCTCAAGGCCGAGGATGGCGGCCCAATGAACATCGGCGGCGCAACGCTCGCCGGGGCGGCCATGCGCGCCGGGCTGATCGACGAGTACGCGATCGCCGCCCATCCGGTCCTGGTGGGCAGCGGCACGCCGTTCTTCACCGCGCTGGACAGCTGGGTGAACCTGAACCTGGTGGAGACGCGGACGTTTCCCGGCGGCGTGGTCCTGACCAGGTACGAGACGAGGCGCTGAGCAGCAGCACCCACGCGCTAGTCTCACGGTGATGTCGTGTACGACATCGGTACGACACGGCCCGTGAGATTACGACATCAGCCGCGAGACCCTACAGCATGCTGCCCTTAACAACGGGTTAGGTCTGCCATGTTGTCCACCAGACGGTATGGCTGCGTCCGATGGGGGGATGGTGGAGGAGCCTGAGTTCGACGTGCTGCTGTCCTCTAGCGGCGATCGAGGGATCGACCTGGTCCAAGCGGTTCGGTCAGTAACTGGGCTGAGCGCATGGCGAAGCAAGCAGCTGCTTGAAGCCGCTCCGGCGACGGTTGTGGACCGGACATGGTTCGAGGCTGCGACGGAAGCGGTGAGGCGCCTCAACGCAGTTGGCGCTCGGGCTGACTTGCTTTGCAGGTGGTGTGAGCGGGTGATGTCTCTTGAGGACTGCCCGGTGGACGCCGGACCGTGTTCGTCGCCCTTCTTGTCCCCGGATGGATGCCCTGCAAGCCGACCGAGAGCTTGATTCCTGCCCTTCCGGGACACGGAACCTGGTCGACCTGGAGCTCGCGCCGGAACACCGCCGGGGCCACGGGGCCCTCTACGACGGCCTCAACCAGGGGCGGATGGATATCGCCCGGCTACGTCGGGCCCTGGCCGGGATGCCGTTGCCGAGGGCGGCGGACGGTCGGATCGTGCTGGCCGCGGATGTCTCACCATGGCTGCGGCCGGACGCCAACACCTGTGCTGTCCGGTCCTTTTGCCACACGTTCGGCCGGGGTGAGGGCATGCTCCCGATGGTCCGGGCTGGCCGTACTCGATCGGGGCTGCGCTGGAGACCGGCCGGACGTCGTGGACGGCGGTGCTGGACGCGGTCCGTCTGGAGCCTGGCGCGGATGTCGCCGCGGTGAGGCTGCACCTGGGGACCGTCTCCGCCGGCAGCACGGCCCCGGCCTTGGGAGACCACCCCGCGACTGCAGCCCTCGACGCGGACACGCGGGTAGTAAGAGAACTGCCTCACGCCTGGGCGAGAGGTGCGACGGGCACGATGGCGCCCAGCGCGGAGCTCTGCAACGCCGTGATGCGCTCGATGACGAGCCCCAGCAGCACGGCCGCCGCGATCATGAGCACCTCCGCTGTCGCGAGGAAGGCCATCGACCCCGGGGCCACCCGGTTCCCCACCACAAGTACCAGCGCGTGCGTGGTCCAGGCGGCCCACCAGAGATTCACCAGTGTCGTGTCCCGCTTCTCCTCCCATGACGCGGAGCTCGCGCGTCCGATGTCGAGGACGGACTGGCGCGGGACAACGAAGTTGACCACCGGTATGAACCACGCGCCGATCGTCCAGCCCCGACTCGGGACCGAGGCCCCGGGGGACAGCTCCTGGGCGTTGCGCCGGGACTGGGCGAGCCACACGAGGAACAGCACGATCGCAAGAGTCATCAGATAGACGAAGATCATGAAGATGAAGCCCGACTTGTGCAGGGACGCATCCGTGCGATGCAGGTAGTGATCCCGGACTGCCGACGCGCGGAACACGTCCACCACGGCGGCCGCCGCTATCGCCGCCTGCGCGGAGCGGGCACGGATCCATGGAGCTTTGCGGGCGGTACTCGTCATCGTCGTCGGCCTGTCTCGGAGGCGTGTGCGGCCGCAGCGGACGCTGGGGCGGAGTGATCATAGGGTCTGATCGCCGCACACGTGTACGACTTTCGGGTCCTCAGTCGCGGGATGCAGGTCCCCGACGGCAGGTGGCCGTCAGCTCACGGGTCTGCGAGCCGGCAGGTCTCGACGGCGTACACCTGGATGCACTTCGGCAGGCCACCGAGGGGGACTCGGTGATCGGTCTCGGCTTCCTCAACGCGCACCCGCATGCCATCGGTCCCTGTGCTCTGGTGGGACTGACCCAGGACTTCATAGCGGGTCGCGACCCAGCACCTTTACGCGAACGTCCACACCACTCGACCCGGAACGGTTCAGCCTCCATCAGACCCGGAGTGCTTCAAGGTGTGGACGAAAAATCATCACATGCCGCCAACGCAGCCCTTGACGCTTTTCACCCGGCTTTCCTAGGATTCGTCTGCCCTGAGGGGGTAAACGGCTGAGCGCGTGAGGGGAGCGGCTCATGCTGGACGCGACCCGCGTTGCCGCAGGAGAGGCGGTCGATGCCGATGCGGCACAGGACGACGCCGTGGCATCGGACGACGGCGCCGCGCGGGGACCGGTCGACGAACTCGCCGGACTGCTCGCGTTCCGCCGCCTCGACCTCCTGCTCGCAACCGGCGTGGCAGCCGCCCGGCAACGCTACGGACCCGACGCCGGGGCCGACTCCTTCCGAGGCCTGTACCTGAGTGAGGAACAGGTGCGCCGCAGCCTGCTTGTGCCTGCGGCCCTGCCGTTGGCGGCCATCGCGGGGCCGCCCGCGAACCCGCTGCCGAGATGGCCGGAGATCGAAGCGGACAACCCTCGCTGGAGCTGGTTACGCCGGCGGTACGACCTCGGTGACCGTGAGCTCGACGCCGTACTCCTGACTCTCGGACCCGACGTGGACCGCCGCTACGAGCAGCTCTACGGCTATCTGCAGGACGACGTCTCCGCGCGCCGCCCCACCGTGAACCTCGTCCTCGACCTGCTCACCACGTCTCCTGCGGACCGGTTGCGCACGCTCGGCCTGTTCGCCCCCGACGCCCCGTTGTTGCGGCACCGGCTGGTCGCGCTGCTCAACGATCCGCGGGCGCTCGAACCACCGTTGATCGCCCGTGTGCTCGCCGCCGACGAGCAGATCACCGCCGCCCTGCTCGGGGTGGACTGCCTGGACCGTAGGCTCGCCCCCTGCTGCGAGGTGATCAGGCCGGAACCGCCGCCGGGCCGCGCCGCAGGTCTCGACCCGGCGGACGGCGAGGCGGGTTCCGGCGCCCAGACGTCGGCCCTGGCGGCCGTCGTACGCGAGGCGTGGGGTCGCCGTCCACTGCGCCTTTGCTTCCACGGACCCGCCGGCACCGGCCGTAAGCCGACCGCGCGGGCGATCGCCGAACAACTGGGCCTGCCGCTGCTCGTGGTGGACGTCCCTGCACTGGCCCAGGACGCGGTCGCCGTCCCCGAGCGCCTGCAACTGGCCCTGAGGGAAGCCGAGTTGCGCGACGCGCTGGTGTATCTGGACGGTGCGGACGCCTTCCTTCCGGAGCCGGGCAGGGCAGGCTCCGGAAGTCTCGCGACGGTGCTCGCCGCGCACCAGGGGGTGATCTTCCTGGGGACGGCCGAAGCCTGGGCCCCGCCCGCCGATCACCCCCTCGGCGTGCTCAACATCGCCTTCACCCGGCCCGGAGCGGCGGAGCGGCTCACGATCTGGCGCCAGGCCTTGTCCGCCGCCGACGCGAAGGCGTCTGCCCTGGACGTGTCCGCGGTCGCCGACCGGTTCCGGCTGTCCCCGGGACAGATCCGTGACGCCGCGCTCACCGCCAGCGCAGCCGCCCGGCTACGCGGCGCGGGCCGGGACGGCGAACCACGGCTGAGCACCGAGGACTTGTTCGCCGCGGCCCGCCAGGAACGCGGCCAGGACCTGACCGCGTTCGCCCGCCGCGTCCGGCTGGTGCACCGATGGGACGACCTCGTGGTGCCCGACGAAGTGCAGCGCCAGCTGCACGAGCTCACCATGCGGGTGCAGCACCGCACCCGGGTGCTGGACGAGTGGGGCTTCGACCGGAAACTGTCCGGCGGCAAGGGAATCACCGCCCTGTTCGCCGGACCGCCCGGCACCGGAAAGACGATGGCCACCTCCGTGATCGCCGCCGAACTCGGCCTCGACCTGTTCGCGATCGACCTGTCCATGGTGGTCAGCAAGTACGTGGGGGAGACCGAGAAGAACCTCGCCCGGGTCTTCGAGGCCGCCACGGACACCGACGCCGTCCTCTTCTTCGACGAGGCCGACGCCCTGTTCGGCAAGCGTTCCGAGGTGCGCGACGCCCACGACCGCTACGCCAACATCGAGATCGCCTACCTGTTGCAGCGGATGGAGCAGTACGACGGTCTCGCCGTGCTCGCCACGAACCTGCGCCACCACCTCGACGAGGCGTTCACCCGGCGGCTGCACATCATGGTCGACTTCCCGTTCCCCGACGTCACGGAACGGCTGCGGATCTGGCGGACCTGCCTGCCCGCGCAGACGCCGCTGGAGCCCGACGTCGACCTCGCCGAACTGGCCCGGTTCCGGCTCGCGGGCGCCAACATCAAGAACGTCGTACTCGGTGCGGCCTTCCTGGCCGCCGCCGAAGGCGTGCCGGTCGGCCGACAGCACCTTGTCGACGCCTCCCGCCGCGAGCACCACAAGATGGGCAAGGTACTCACCGACCTCGAACCGCAGCCCCCGCCCGACCCCTGATCCGATCCGCAGGGGCCTGTTCGGTGACCGAGGGGGGAGTGCGCGGTGTTCGACGATCTCGATGCCAGCCTGGCCGCTGTACTGGCCGACACGGGCGCGCCCACCGAGGTGCGCAACGCCGACGTCAGCTTCGCCGTGCCGGACAAGGACTTCACCCCCGGCCAGGTCACCTTGAACCTTTTCCTGCACGAGGTGCAGGAGAACCGCGCGCTGCGCGACGACACACCGCAACGCCAGCCCCTCGCCGGCGGCGGCTGGGTCAGCCGACGCGCGCCCCTGCGGGTGGACTGCACCTACCTGATCACCGCCTGGTCACCCGTGACCGGCGGGCTCAAGGCGGCGGAGGAACACCGCCTGCTCGGCCGCACCCTGCTGTGGCTGGCCCGTTTCCCGGTCGTCCCGGACAGTTTCCTGCGGGGCACACTCAAGATCCCGCCGCAGCCGTTCCCGCCGGCCACCAGCGTCGCCCAGACCCGGGAAGGTCAGTCGATGGGCGAGTTCTGGACCGCGCTCGGCATCGCGCCGAGGCCCGCGTTCTCGCTCACCGCGACCATCGCCCTGCAACCGTTCACCGAGACCGAGACCCTCCCCGGCCTCAAGGCCGTGCAACTGCGCGGCGGACTGCTCGGCGACCCGCTGCTGCGGGGGCGGGTGTTCGACCCCACGTTGGCGGCCGTGCCGGGGGCGAGCGTCCGCCTGGTCGAGGCGGCCCGCACCGTCACCAGCGGTCCCACAGGCGGCTTCAGCTTTGCCGACGTCCCGTTCGGCACCTACACGTTGACCGTCCGGTCCGCCGGGCATCCCGACGCCACCACGACCGTGGACTACGGACAGGACGCACAAGTACACGACGTCATGCTGACCGGGCCCTGACCCGGCATCGCCGAGGAGAGAGAGCATGGTCGACTACGAGACCAAGGCACCAGGCGTCTACATCGAGGAGCAACCGGCGACCGGGCCGATCACCGGAGCGGGGACGGGCACGGCGGCACTGATCGGCACCCCGGTGACGTCGGTCCCCAACACGGCCCTGGGCATCCCGGTGCCGATCACCAACTGGACCGACTACGTCACCCGGTTCGGCACCTTCAAGACCAATTCGCCACTGCCCTACGCGGTGCGCGGCTTCTTCGACAACGGCGGCGCGAGTGCCTACGTCGTACCGGTCAAGGACACCAAGGACGCCACCGGCATGACCGCGGCCCTCGACCGGCTGACCCGGGTGCGGGAGGTGAACCTGGTCTGCGCTCCCGGCCTGGTCGACGCCACGGTGCAGAGCAGCCTGCTCACTCACTGCGAGGCCATGGGAAACCGGTTCGCGATCCTCGACGGCGCCACCGACACCACCCCGCTCAAGTCCGACGGGGCGTTGCAGACCCAGCGGGGCGGCCTGCTGTCCAAGGGCGGCTGGGGCGGGTTGTACTGGCCGTGGATCCTCGTCGACGACCCCGCGTCCACCCCGCCGGGCACCACGTTCGTGCCGCCGTCCGGGCACGTCGCCGGGATCATGGCCCGGGTCGACGGCGCCGTCGGTGTGCACGGGGCCCCCGCGAACGAGGTGGTCCGCGGCGCCCGCGACCTGTCCTACACGCTCAACGACACCGAGCAGGGGGCGCTCAACCACGCCGGCGTCAACGCGATCCGGCTGTTCCCGGGACGGCCTCCCATCCTGTGGGGCGCCCGGACCCTCACCGACGGCACGGCCTGGCGCTATGTGAACGTGCGCCGCCTGGTGGCCTACGTCGAGGACTCGCTGCTGCAGGGGCTGGGCTGGGCGGTGTTCAGCCCCAACACGACCAGCCTGTGGAAGACCCTGGACCGGACCATCTCCGAGTTCCTCACCCGAATCTGGCAGGCGGGCGCACTGTTCGGCCGTACCGCGAAGGACGCCTTCTACGTCCGCATCGACGAGGAGCTCAACCCCGCGGCGGTGCGCAACGCCGGGCAGGTGATCGTGGAGATCGGGCTGTCCCCGGTGCGGCCCGCCGAGTTCGTCGTCGTCCGGCTCGGACTGTGGGACGGCGGATCACAGGCGACGGAGAGCTGAGACAGGTCAGGACAAGCCCCGGACCCCGTGACGGCCTGCGGACGCCCGACAGATTGAGGAGAGGACGATGGCACAGACAGGACAGCTGGTCGACCCGTTCCGGAATTTCAACTTCCTCGTCGAGATCGACGGGATCACCCAGGCCGGCTTCAGCGAGTGCAGCGGCCTGTCGTCCACCACCGAGGTGATCGAATACCGCGAGGGCGGCGACAACACCACGGTCCACAAGCTGCCTGGCAAGACCAGCTACGGCGACATCACCCTCAAGTGGGGAACCACCGACAACCTGGACCTGTGGAACTGGCGGCAGCAGGTCATCGACGGCCAGGTCGTGCGCAAGACCGGCGCCCTCATCCTGTTCGACCTGGCCGGGAGCACGGAGGTCGCCCGCTGGAACTTCGTCCGGGCCTGGCCGACCAAGTGCGAGCTGCCCTCGTTCAGCGCCAAGGGGAACGACCTCGCGATCGAGACCCTGGTACTGGCTCACGAAGGGCTGGCCCGGGCGTGAACGCCTTCGTCGCCGAGGTCGAGTTCGAGCTGCCCAAGGGGTATGTCGACTCCACCGGCACACTCCACCGCACGGGCGTCATGCGGCTGGCGACAGCTGCGGACGAGATCTACCCGCTCAAGGACCCGCGGGTGCGCAACTGGCCCGCCTACCTGATCGTGCTGCTGCTCGCCCGGGTCGTGGTCAAACTCGGCAGCCTGACCGACGTGCACGCCGGGGTGATCGAAGGCCTGTTCTCCGAGGACCTGGCGTACCTGCAGGACCTCTACAACCGGATCAACGGCCTGACACCGTCCCTGCTGGCGGTCACCTGCCCGGACTGCGGCGCCGAGCAGACCGTGGAGGTGCCGCCGCTGGGGGGATAGCCGGCTACCCCGTGGACCGGGTTCACCACGAGGTGGCCTTCCTGGGACGGCACGTCGCCTGGACCCTCGAAGAACTGCTCAGCCTTGATCACGCGGCACGCCTGCGCTGGGTCGGGGAGATCTCCGCCCAGCTCACCGCCGAGGCGTGAGCCACCCCGACCGCGACCCCGGCCGCGACGCCGACGAGACCGCAGGAGAGGACAGTTGTGGACGACCCGGCCACCGACGAACAGCGCCCACCGCCCGACGAGGAACGGCCCACCCTGGGCCGACTGCTCGACGCCCAGGCGCGACGGCGCACGCAAGCCCTGCAGCCCCGCCTGGCGTGGGCCCGGCCCCTGGCGACCTTGATGCGCAAAGTGGAACTGCTGGGCGACGGCGTCGGCGATCGGTTCGACCGCTTCGAAGGACGTCCCTCGGCCGACCCGACGGCGAGTGGCCCCGCCGTCGCGGCCCTCGTGCGGCCCCGCGACGCCACGGCCCGACAAACCGGTGCGGGCGCGGCGGAAACCGCCGGGCATCGACCCCGCCGCGACAGAACCGCCACGATGCCCCAGGAGCCCCTTGCGCACCAAGGGCTTCCGGCCGAGGTCTGGCCGGGCGACGACTCACGCGAGCCGGGCCGGGACGGCGTGACGGGCGACGGCCGGGGCGAGGGGGACGTGCCCTCCGAGGCGCGCGACCTGCCGCCCTCGACGCGGTACCGGCTGCGCCAGGAGGTCGGCGCGGCGGCGGACGCCATGCGGGTGCACGACGGCCCGCACGCCGACGCGCTGGCCCGCGCCGCCGGCGCCGACGCGGTGACCGTCGGCCGGGAGGTGCACCTGCGCCAGGGCCGCTACGCCCCGCACCGAGAGGACGGGCAGGCCCTGCTCGCCCACGAGGCCACTCACGTCGCCGCCGTGCTGGAGCCAGGACACGCATGGCGCAAGGCTGTTGGCGACGACGCCGAGGAACGGCTGGCCCGGGACCGGGAGACCCGGATGCTCGGTGGCACCCGGGCCCCACGGACCTCGGCCCCGCTCGCGCCGCCACTCCTCGCACCGTCCGGTCCGGCCGCGATCGCGGGCGCACCCGGGCACGCCGTCGCGCCGACCGGCGCGGGAAGCGCAGTGCCACCCCCCGCACCGTCCTGGGCGCCACCCGCGGCCACCACCACCGCGCCGCCGGGATCACCACGCGCCGCGGACGCCGACCGGGACCTCACGGCGGGCCCGGCCGCACCACCGGACCTGGAAGCCCTGCGGCGCGGCGTCGTGGCCGACGTGATGCGACAGATCAAGACCGAGTTCGAGCGGGGAGGGTGAGATGGCCGACTTCGGTGTCGTCCGGAGGGTGGCGGTGCCGCGCGTACCCACGCACGAGCAGGCCAAGGCGACCATCGTGAACACGTTCACCCGTGAGTCGTTCAGCGTCATGTACAACCCCGAGGAGTTCAAACTCGAGCAGGGCAACACCTTCGCCGAGGTGGGCATCCCGGGGCTGGGCACCCCACCGGTGCAGTACGTCCGCGGCAAGGCGCGCACCCTGTCGATGGAGCTGTTCTTCGACACCTACGAGGCAGGCACCGACGTCCGCCAGAGCACCTCGCCCGTGGTTGCCCTGCTCGACAAGGACCCGCGTGAACAGGCCCCACCCGTGCTGCTGTTCTCGCTCGGCCGGCTGCAGTTCCAGTGCGTGCTGGTCGAGGCCGGCCAACGGTTCACGATGTTCCTGCGGGACGGCACACCCGTACGAAGCACGCTGTCGGTGCGCTTCCAGGAGTACGTGAGCCTGGAGGTCGACGTCCACCAGGGCCTGTTCTTCGGGTCCCCGACGGTGTCCGCGGCCGTCAACGCCGTCGGCGCGGTGATCGGCGTCGGCACCACCTTGCACATCACCACGGCGAGCGACACCCTCTCCGGCATCGCCGGCGCCTACCTCGGCGACCCCGGACTGTGGCGGGAGATCGCCCGCGCCAACCGGATCGACGACCCGCTGAACCTGTCGCCCGGCCGGACGCTGGTCATCCCGCCCCGCACCGCCGCCGGCGGGAGGGGGGACGCCCGATGACCGAGTCCTTCTACGCGCCCCGGTTCGAGATCCTCATGTCCGGGGTCACCCTTGCCGCCGACCTCACCGAGCAGGTGGTCAGCCTCACCGTGGAGACCGACCTCGACCTGGCCGGCACCTTCGCACTGGTCCTGCGCAACGGCGACAACAGACTGCTCGACTCCGCGCTGCTGGACATCGGCAAGAGCGTGGAGATCCATCTCGGCTACGGGCACGACCTGCACCCGGCGTTCCTCGGCGAGGTCGCCTCCGTCGAACCCAGCTTCCCGCAGGACGGCCCCCCGACGATCCGGGTCACCGGGTACGACAAGTCGTTCAAGCTGCGCCGCAACCAACCCAAGCCGACCACCTACAGCTTCACCACGCCGAGCGTCATCGCGGCCAAGATCGCCGTGCAGAACGGGCTGATCCCGGTGATCGACCCGACCCCGGACCTGCCGGAGGCCCTGACCCAGACCGACAGCGACTTCGTCCTCCTCAAGTCGCTGGCCGCCCCGCACGCCTTCGACGTCTTCGTGGAATGGGACCGGCTGCACTTCCAGTTCCCCCGGCCCCAGTTCAGCGCGCAGGTCCTGGAGTGGGGGCGGAACCTGTCCAGCTTCAGCGCCCGTATCTCCGCCGCCGGGCTGGCCGGGCTGCAGGTGGTGCGCGGCTACAACCAGGAGCTCGCCCAGAGCATCTACGCCGCCGCCCTGGCGATGGACATCAGCGCCGACAACCTCGTGGAGCGGCTCGGCAGCAGCGCGATGGACCTGCTCACCTCGCTGGTCCGGGAAGGGTTCCGCGAGCACAAGGTGACCAACCCGCTGAACGCGCTGGAGGTCGCGAAGTCCGTGCTGATCGACCTGCTGGAGGGGATGTACGAGGGCCAGGGGTCGTGTGTCGGGCTGCCCGAGCTGGTCGCCGGCAGGTACGTCGAGATCCGCGGCGTGGGAAAGCGCTTCTCCGGAACCTATCGCGCGCGCAAGGTGACCCACCGAATCGACTCCGGCGGGTTCCACACCGACTTCTCGATCAGCCAGCGCGGACAGACCAGCCTGCTCGGACTGCTCCGCAAACACGCCGTACAGGTGCCGGCACCGGACCGTGCCGGGAAGTTCTACGGCGTCAAGGTCGGCGTCGTCGACAGCAACAACGAGTTGGCCGGCGCGGCCGTACCGCTGGGCCGGGTGAAGGTGAAGTTCCCCGACCTCTCGGACTCCGTCGAGAGCACCTGGGCCCCGTGCGCCCAGCCGGCGGCCGGCGACGGCAGCGGCTTCTACTGGCTCCCCGAGGAGGGCGACCAGGTGCTCGTGGCGTTCCGGGACGGCGACTTCTCCCAGCCGTACGTGATCGGCAGCCTGTGGAACGTCCAGAAGAAGCCACCGGCGGCCAACCTCGACGGGCGCAACACCAAGCGCGTGATCAAGACGCCCGCCGGGCACGCGATCACCTTCGACGACTCACCGGAGAGCCGGTCGGTGACGATCGAGGACACCCGGGGCGGCAGCGTCGTCCTGGACTCGTTGACCGGCAAGGTCACCGTGCACGCCGCCGGGGACCTGGAGATCACCGCGACCGGCGCGGTCCTGATGTCGGCCAAGACGAACATCACCCTGTCGGCCAAGGGCGAGATCCACCTCGAAGCCGCGGCGGGCGCCACGAAGGTTGCCATGACGGCGACTTCGGTGGACGTCACATGAGCGGGCCGGGCAGTGCGCGAGGGAGGGGGGCGACGGTGAACGAAGCGGCGTACGGGCGCGGACTGACCCATCCGTTCCGGCTGGGCGTGACCGGGCTCAGCGAGTCCGAAGGTGTGCGCAAGGTCGAGGAGTCGATCCGGATCATCCTCGGCACCCAGCACGGTCAGCGCGTCATGCGGCCCACCTTCGGATGCAACCTGGGCTCCCTGGCGTTCGCCCCGAACAACGCCACGACGGCGAACCTGGCCCGGTACTACGTCGCCGACGGGCTGGCCCGCTGGGAGCCGCGGATCGAGGTGCTCGACGTCGCCGTCGACAGCGCCAACACCACCGCGCAGCTGATCATCACGATCACCTACCGGCTGCGGGCCACCCAGGACGTGCACAACCTCGTCTACCCCTTCTACCTGGAGCCTGCGCCATGACGTTCGACGCGCGGCGGGGCCGGATCCTCCCGCCCAACCTCGACGACCGGACCTGGCAGGACCTGGTCGACCAGATGCGGGCGCTCATCCCCAAATACGCCCCCACGTGGACCGACCACAATCCCAGCGACCCCGGGATCACACTGATCGAGCTGTTCGCGTGGCTGACCGAGGGCGTCGTCTACCGGCTCAACCAGGTCCCGGACAAGAACTACATCGCGTTCCTCAACCTGCTCGGGATCACCCGCGATCCGCCCACCCCCGCGCACACCTACCTCACCTTCACCACCGGCGTCGGGGCTCTGGACGTGCCGGCCGGTGCCCAGGCCTCCACCGTGGCCGGCGAGGGCCGCAACCCGATCGTGTTCGAGACCGACGAGCCGGTGCGCGTACTGCCGGTCCGGCTCGACACCGCCCTGCTGATCGGACCGTTCGCGGGCGGCGCGGGGACGGCCACCTATCGCGACATCACCACCGCGCTGGTCGGCCCGCCCGCCACGAAGACCACGCTGCAACTGCCCGCCGGGCAGACCGTCCAGCTCTGCCTCGGCTTCGACGCGGCCGCCGCCGAGGCCGTCCGGCTCGGTGTCCGTCTGTACCTGCCGCTGCCGCCCGGGGTGAACGTCAGCTGGGTCTACTCCACCGGCAGCACGGAGCCGATCACGTGGTCGTCCCCGGCGGCGGGGCAGCTGTCCGACGGCACGCTCTACCGACCCCCCGACGGCAGCCCCGGGCGCCCGCTCGGCCAGGACGGCACCGTCGTGCTCACCCCACCGGCGGACTGGGCCGCGCAACGTCCGGCACCCGCCCAGGGCGGCCCCGCCGCACCCACCTGGTCCGCCGTCAAGCCCGCCACCGCCGGGGACGCCCACACCGACCCGCGGTTCTGGCTGGGCCTCAGGCTGGTCAACCCGGGCACCGTCCCCTCCGCCGTCGGGATCGACCGTCTGCTGTTCAACGCCGCCCACGCCTCGACCGCGCTGACCCTGCCGGTGCCCGAAACCCTCGGCACCAGCGACGGCACACCGCTGCAGACCTTCCCACTGCACAACCGCCCGCTGTACCGGCGTGCGGACCTGCGCGCCCGCTACGGCGACCTGATGGTCGAGGTCGGCACCGGCACCCCGCCGGTCTGGAAGGCCTGGACGCCGGTCGACGACCTGCCCGCCGGTCCCGGGAACGTCTACCGCTCGGACCCCGTCGTCGGCGAGATCCTCTTCGGCAACCACGACCCGCAGAGCCAGCGGGGCAACGGATCGATCCCACCGGCAGGCGCCCTGATCCGGGCCGTCTACCGATACGTCGCGAGCGGCGCCTCGGGCAATGTGGCCGCCGAGCAGGTCATCCAGCTCGGCACCGCGCGCGGGGGAGGGCCGCTGACCGGCCTGACCGGTGTCACCAACCTCGGGCCCGCCGCCGACGGCGCCGACGAGGAGCCGATCGAGGACACCCTGCAACGGGCGCCCCGGGAGCTCAAGACCCGCGACCGGGCAGTCACCAGCGAGGACTACGAGGTGCTCGCCGGGGAGCCGAACAAGAGCGTCGAAGTGGTCGCCTGCCTGCCGCCACGCTCCCAGCCCCAGGACAACCCGCCCACGTGGAGGGCCGGGGACCCGTGGACCTTCGCCGGGATCGTCCGGGCGCCCGGCATGGTCAACGTCGTCGTCGTGCCCGACCAGGGCGACGCCGTCCCACGGCCGGAACCGACCCCCGAGCTGCTGGACCAGGTGCGCAGCTACCTCGACCAGCGGCGCGACGTCGGCGTCCAGCTGCAGGTGGTCGGACCCCGCTATCTGCCTGTCATGGTGCAGGCCGAGGTGGTGATCTGGCAGCAGGCCGCCGCCGCGGGCGCGACCGTCGACGACGTCCGCGCCGACACCCTGGCCAAGATCGCCGCGTTCCTGCACCCGACCAGGGGCGGGCCGAACGGTAGCGGCTGGCAGGTCGGACAGAACGTCTACACCTCCGACCTGTTCCGGGCGATCATGCCCGCCGCCGACCTCGGCTACATCTCCACCCTGCAGGTCAGGCCGGACACCCCCGCCTACCACTACCCGCCGCTCAACCCCACAGGCACGGACGCCAACTACAACCCGAACCTGGAGCGGCCGTTCGCCCTGTCCGGCTTCGGCGCCTCGGTGCGCCTGGCCGACTACGAACTGGTCTGCGCCGCCGTGGCCGCCAAACAGGTGGTCAACCCGAAGATCTCGGACACGTGAGGGAGGCGACGTGGAACAGAGCTCCTACCTGCGCTATCTGCCGCCGGTCCTGTGGCGGGACGCCGCACCCGACCAGGGCCCGTTGGCCGGCGTCCGGCTCGGGGAGTGGCTGCGGATCGTCGAGAAGGTGCTCACCGGGATCGACGACGGCGTCACCGTGCCGCACGGCGACCACACCCACCCGGCGGTCACCGACGTCATCGCCGACACCCATCGCCTGCTCGACCCGTGGAAGACACGGGAGGAGATGCTGCCGTGGCTGGCGTCCTGGGTGGCCCTGGAGCTGCCGACGCTGCGCGGGCAGCCGCTGTGGGACGAGTACCAGCGGCGCCGGGTGACCGCCGCGATCGCCGCCACCTACCGGCGCCGCGGGCTCAAGGCCGGCCTGCTGGCGAACCTCGGGCTGCACACCCTGGGACCGACCCGGCCCCGGGTCGCCATCGACGACGGCAGCCGGGTGCTGGTCTGCACGCCCAGGCCGGACGCGGCCGCCCCGGTCAGTGTGATGGTCGGCCAGGGCCCGGTCCTGCGCGGGCAGTCCGTCCTCATCGAGGGGCTGATCCGCCCCTGGTGCATCGCCCGCAGCAGCAGCGGGGAGTTCTTCGTCGGCGACTCCGGGCTGCCCTCGGCGGTGGCCCTGCCGTTGCGCAGCCGGGTATGGCAGTTGACCCCGTCCGGGGCCTACCACTTCGCCGGTGCCCCGCCGAAGCCGCGGCCGGTCACGCCCGACACCCAGTTCAACCCGGTGATCGCCGTCGCCGTCCGGCCCGCCGCCGGCGCCCGGCCGGAGACGCTGTACGTGCTCGACCGGCGGGGCACCCTGCTCGGCGTCCCCGCGCCGTTCGACGCCGCCACCGCCACCGCGGTCACCTCGCTGGCCCTGGGGGCGAACCAGTTCAGCCCGATCGCCATGACGGTGGACATCAACGGCGACCTCCTCGTGCTCGATCGCGGAGACGGCCCGGGCACGCCCAACCCGCCGAAGATCGTCACAGTCGCCCCGAATCCGCTCAACGTCACCCGACGCAACCTCAACACCGTGCTGGAACCGCTGTCGCTGCTGGTCCGCCCCGACGGCTCCCTGGTGATCGGCGACGGGCGCGAGCAGGAGAACCCGGGCCCGGGACAGCTCACCGGGAACCTCGTGGTGGTCGACCGTGGCAACCCCGCCGCGTGGGCGGAGTCCTTGCTGCTGCCGGTGGACAACCCGCTCGTCGCGCCGACCGGCGTCGCCCAGTCCCGTGACGGCACGCTCCACGTCCTCGACGTCGGGCTGAAACCGTTCCGGCTGTTCGGCGACCCGTTCGTCCGCGACGTCTGCGAGCCCGCCGCCGTCTACCGGGTCGACCCGCGCGCCACCCCGCCGGACGCGGTCCGGGTCAGCGAGGCCGGCCACATGGTGTTCCCCACCGGAATGGTCGCCGACGGCGACCGCCTGGTCATCTGCGACCCCGGCCAGCCGGAGTCCCCGGGGATCACACCCATCTGGCCGCGCCTTCGCCCCTTCCGGTTCGACGTCGTCGTCCACTTCCTCGACAGCGGGCTGCCCGACGACCAGTCCGCACGCGAGCGGACGGAGAACCAGGTCATCGCCACCATCCGCAGCGTCGTCGAGGACAACCGGCCGGCCCACACCGAGTGGGGCCGGATCACCGCGGTCTAGGTCACTGACCCGGCCGATGAGGCCGAGGGGGGAGCGGGTATGTCGGTGCGGCGCACCTACTACGGAAACCTGGCGGCCGGGAACGTCGTCGCCGGCAACACCCAGCACGGCGAGAGCCTCACCGACATCGAGGGATACACCCTGCCGATGGAACAGGCTCGGCTGAGCGCGCTGCTCGATCCCGGCGTCGGCGAGGGCCTGCAGGTCAACGCGGTCCTTGGGCAGCCCGGGCTGACCGTCGCTACCGGGGTGGCTGTCGACGGGAGGGGCCGTACCGCCGTCCTCGCCGTCGATGGTGCCGCCGTCGTCGACCAGTCCCTGCCCGGCGACCAGCTGCGCAACGTACCGACCGTGGCCGTCACCGCGAACGGTGCACAGCTGCCTACGGACGGGATCAGCGGCGTGCAGGTCCTGTCGATCGTCCCGCGCGAGGTACTGGTCACCGGCAGCCTCGGGCAGGACCCGGTGCTCGTGCACGCCCCCTGGCTGCACCTGGAACCGGCCGCGGCATGGACCGACAACGGCCAGAGCGTGCCGCTGGCCACCGTCACTCTCGACCAGGCCGGCGCGGTGACCGCCCTCGCCGCCGACCGCCGACTGATCGCCACGCCGGCCGGCGGGTTCGTCACCGGCTTCCCGACCGCGACCGCAGGGCAGTCACCGGTGATCGGGCAGGCCACCGGCGGCCGACTGCGCGCGCTCGCGGACGGCGGGCTCGAACTGGCTCGGATGGCCCCGGGTGGCACGCTCACCCCAGCGCTGACCATCGAGGGGGCCACCGGTCACCTCGGAGTCGGCACCGCCACCCCTACAGCCATGGTCGAGATCGACAACGGCAGCGCCCCCACCCTCGGTCTGCGCCTGGCGACCAGCGGCACTGGATGGGGGGCGGGGCTGCAACTGGCCAACCGCTCCGGCCCGGCCGGCCGCACCTACGGCACGTGGGTCGGCGCCGACGGCCGGTGGCGCTTCACCGACGTCGACCTCTCCGTCGACCGACTCGTCGTAGAACCCGGCGGCCACGTGGGGATCGGCCTGCCGGCGGCGGCCACCGCGGCCTGCAGCCTGCACGTCGAGGGATCCGAGGTGCACAGCGGCGGGTCGGGTGCCGGGTTCTCGTTCATGGACCGGCACGTGAGCGGCTTCGTCGCCACCCCGGCCGGCGGGCAGCGCTGGGTCTGGTACGCCCAGGACGGAACGGCCCGGCTGTGGTCCGGCCACGATCAGCTCACCGTCGGGGCCCAGGGGGAGGGTGGCGGGCTGGACGTGCCACGCCGGATGCGGGTCCGGCAGGGCTCAGACGCCTCGGCCGGGATCTGGTTGCAGCAGAAGGGTTCCGGCGATGCCGGCTTCCTCGGGATGTCCGACGACAGCCATGTCGGTATGTGGGGGATGCACGCCGGCTGGGCGCTGGTGATGGATGTCGGGAGCGGGCGGATCTCCACCAAGGGACCGCTCGACGTCGGCGCCGGTACCCGAGCCGACCTGCACGTCACCGGGGACGCGGTGGTCGGGGCCGGGGGCAACGGTGCGCTGACCGTGCGGCACGTGAACGGCAAGGCGGCGGGCAACGACAGCGACGACGACCTGTACCTCAACGGGGCCACCGGTCGCGGAGTCCACGTGGGCGGGCAGACCCTGGCGCCACTGACCGTGCACGGCAACGCTGTCGTCGAAGGCGACCTGCGTGCCTCCGGCGGGATCACCCTGCCGCCGTCCGGGGTGATCCAGAGCGAGGGGCGGCTGCACATCTCCGGAGGGGAACTCCTCTACCTGCTCAACCACGACGGAGTGGTGATCGGCACGGAGTGGGGCGGCAACGGCAACCTCACCGTGGAGGGCAGGCAGTTGAGGATCGGCGACCCGCCTCCACTGCCGTCCTGGTCCGGGGGCGGACTGATGACCCTCGACGTCTTCGCCAGCGGGGCGCTGTACGTCGGCGGCGACTTCAACAACCCCAAGTGCGTCTTCTACGCCAACGGCACCAAGCACTTCGTCATCGACCACCCGCTGGACCCCGAGAACACATCGCTGCATCACGTGTGCATCGAGGGCCCGGAGGCGGCCGTGTTCTACCGGGGTTCGGCGCGGCTGGTGGACGGACGTGCCGAGGTCGAACTGCCGGCGTACTTCGAGGGGCTGGCCCGGGCCGACGGCCGCACGGTCATGCTCACCGCGGTCTGTGACGACGACGAGCCGGTCGGCGTACTGGCCGCCTCACCCGTGCGCGACGGGCGGTTCACCGTCCGGGCCGCGGACGGGCGCAATCCCGCCCAGCGGTTCTGCTGGGAGGTCAAGGCGGTGCGGGCCGACGTCGAGCCGCTCGCCGTGGAGACGCTCAAAGCCGGTCGCGAGGCGATCGCCGGGGCTGACAGAGCCGGACAGGCGTAAGGCGATGGACGACGTGAACGACAGCGGGCGGCGCGCGGCGGAAAGCGACGCACGCGGTGGCGACCCGACACAAGGGGAGAGGGGAACGGGATGAGCGAGCAGATGCAGAACCGGCTGACCGAGCTACGGGGCGAGTACGAACTGGGACAGCGCCGCCTCCAGGAGCTGGTGGGGCAGGAGGTCGCTCTGCGGGAGACCCTGCTGCGGATCAGCGGTGCGATCCAGGTGCTGGAGGAGTTGACGGGCACACCGGCGGACGGCGCCGCCCCGGCGCCGGGGGCCTCGGAAGCGGGCCTGCCCCGGGTGGACGGGACGCCGGCCGAGCCGCCCGCGCCGGGCACCGTGCTCACCATCGGCTGATGCCCGGGCAATCGGCCCCGGTGGTAGTGGCCGGGGGGAAGCTGCTGTGCGGGCACGCGGGCCAGATCGCCGTCGTGACGGTGAGCACCCGGCTGACCGTGGGCGCCAAGGGCGTACTACTGCTGGGGCAGGAAAAGGACCTCGCGTTCCTGCCTCCGACACCGCCGCCACCACCGCCGTTGACACCGTGCACGCACGTCACGATGGACAACCCGCCGAAACCGGCGCCTTGTATCACCAAGGCGGCCACCACCGGGACCCTCGCCACCAAACTGACGGTCGGTGGGATCGCGGTCCTGCTGAAGACCACGACGGGTACGACGACGACGGTCGTCCCCAACCCCGTGCTACCGAAGGACAGCACCTGGTCGGTGTCCGACCCGGGCCAGACCAGGCTCCTCGCCATGTGACCACTGCCCCCGCCGGATGAGACGAAAGGCGACGCCGTGAGCGCCACCCCGATGATCCGCACGCAGTACTGGAACCTCGCCACGAACACCCTGCGCGGCGGAACGACCGGCCACGGGGAGAGCGTGACCGACATCGAGAGCGGCCTGCTGCCGCTGGCACACGCCACCGAGTCGAGCCTGCACTCCTGGGGCGTGGCCGACGGGCTCACCGTCTCCGCGACCGCGAACAGTCCCGGCGTCACCGTTGCCCCCGGGACGGGGCTGGACGTTCTGGGCCGGCTGATCGTGCTCGCCTCCGGGGGAGTGGCCGTCGTCGACCCGTCCGTAGATCCCGGTCAGATGGTCAACGTGCCTACCGCGCCGGTCACCGACGCCGGCGTCGTCCTTCCCACCGACACCCTCGCGACGGGCGCTCTGCTGCTGACCATCGCGTTCCGAGAGGTGCAGGACCAGGGGCAGCTGGCCAACGCGCCGGTGCTGCTGCACGCCCCCTGGCTGCGGCTGCAGGCCCCCGGGGACGTGCCGGACGACGGCCGCCAACTGGTGCTGGCCCAGGTGACGCTGGGCGCCGGCGGCGTCGTCACCGGCCTCGACCCGACCCGGCGCCGACCGGTCGGCCTGCCCGCGGGCCGACTGGAGCTGCGCCGTCCGCTCGCCGTCACCGCCCCGCAGCTCAGCGTGTCCCATGTGGCCGCCGCGGCACTCGCCGTCGGCGCGAACGGTGGTGTCGCGCTGACCGGGACCACCGGCGGCCCGGACGTGCCGCTCCTCACCGTGGACGCCGCGCTGACCTCGCTCGCACTGCTGCCCGGCGGCGGGAAGGTCGCGGTGGGTGCCGCCACGCCACCGCGGACCAGCCTGCACGTGGAAGGGACGGGAGTGCATGCCGGTGGCCCGGGCGGCGGGTTTTCGTTCGCTGACCGGGGCACGGGCTCGTACGTCGACAACCCGGGCGCTGGTGAGCGGTGGTTGTGGTACGGCGCGGGGGGCCTGGCCCGGCTGTGGTCGGGCGGTGACCTGCTCACCGTGTCGGCTGTGGGCAAGCAGGTGACCCTGCCGGGGCCGGTGAAGCTCGGTATCGGGATCGGCGGGGCGGCGTCGCGGTCGCTGCACGTGGAGGGCACGGGGGTGCACACCGGTGGCCCGGGCGGCGGGTTCTCCTTCGCCGACCGGGGCACCGGCTCGTACGTCGACAACCCGGGCGCGGGTGAGCGGTGGCTGTGGTACGGCGCGGGAGGTCTGGCCCGGCTGTGGTCGGGCGGTGACCTGCTCACCGTGTCGGCTGTGGGCAAGCAGGTCACGCTGCCGGGGCCGGTGAAGCTGGGCATCGGGATCGGCGGGGCGGCGTCGCGGTCGCTGCACGTAGAAGGCTCGGAGGTGCACAGCGGCGGTCCGGGCGGCGGGTTCTCGTTCGCCGACCGCAACGTCGGGTCGCTCGTGGAAATGCCGGACCAGGGGCAGCGCTGGGTCTGGTACTCCCTCGCCGGCGCCGGGCGGCTGTGGTCGGGCAAGGACCTGTTCACGGTGACCCCGACCGCGGACGGCGGCAGCGAGTTCGGCCACCCCGACGGGTCGGCCACGCTGTCGCTGTGGGGGTCGCGAATCTCCGACGTGGGCAACGGCACCCTGGCGATCCAGTCCGGCGGCACTGTCGTCGCGTTCAACGGCGGCGACAGCGTCGGCATCGGCACCGACAGCCCCGGCGCACGGCTCGGTGTGGTCTCGGAGGGCACAGCGATCGTTGCGAACAACACCGAGGACGGGTTCTTCCGCGCCGGAGTGTTCGCCAACGGCGGCATGGGCGTGCTGGCCCAGGGACGGACCACGGGCGTCTGGGCGGCCGGCAAGAGCTTCGGCATCATCGGCAGCGGCACGACCGCCGGCCAGTTCTACGGTGACGTGAACATCACCGGCACCCTGAGCAAGGGCGGCGGTGGCTTCCGGATCGACCATCCGATCGACCCGGCGAACAAGTACCTGTCCCACTCCTTCGTCGAGTCACCCGAGATGCTCAACGTCTACCGAGGGACCATCACCACCGACGCCGACGGCAAGGCCACCGTCGAGCTCCCGGCCTACGTCCACGTGCTCAACGCCGACGTCAGCTACCACCTGACCGTCGTCGGCGACGTGGGCACCGCATCGGTCACCGAGCCCTTGCAGGACAACAGGTTCGGCCTGCGGACCGACCGTCCCGGCGCCGCCGTGTGCTGGCTGCTGTTCGGCGTGCGGCAGGACCGGTGGGCGCAGGCGCACCGCATCCAGGTGGAGGAGGACAAGTCGGACGAAGCCCGCGACCGCTATCTGCACCCCCATCTGTTCGAAGAGGGCGCGCGGCCGGCCTACGCCCACCCCGAGCACACGCGGCTGTTCGAGGCGTCGGAGTCGTCCGATGAGTGACAGGCAGCACGTGCCCGAGAGGGGCGCGCGGCCCGGCGCCCCGGCGGCCCGAGGACACCGTCCCACAGCGCGGGCCACGCACGAACCGGCCGTCCACGCCGGCCGCGATGTCCCGCTGCGCCGGGCCGACTTGGCGGCTTCGTCGCGCGGCAGCCCGCCCGGCGGACCGGGGCCCGCCGACATCGCGAGGCTGCACCCGGACGACCTGCTGACGCTGCAAGGGCTCGCGGGCAACGGCGCCGTGACCGGACACCTGGACGCCCGCAGAGGCGTCGAGGATTCCCGCCCGTCGCGACCTGTTGAGGCCGACCCGGGCACACCGCTGCCCGTGGACGTACGCGGGCGACTGGAGCACGCGTTCGGGCTCCCCCTGGGGCACGTCCGGCTGCACCGGGGACCGGACGCCGCGCGCAGCGCGCAGGCCCTGGACGCCCGGGCGTTCACGGTGGGGGAGCACATCGGATTCCCGCCGGGGCTGCCCCTGCACTCGGCGGACGGGCAACGCCTGCTCGCGCACGAGGTCGCCCACGTCGTCCAGCAGGGACCGCGGGCCGGGGACACCGGAACACCACGCCGGACCACACGCCGGGACGGCATCGAACGGTCTGCCGAGCACGCCGCCGACCGCGCCGTGAACGGGCGGCAGGTCGGGCCGCTCGTCGCCGCCCCCGGGCTCGTCGTCGCCCGCGACGGCGCCTTCAGCCCCCTGGAGTGGCTCGGCGACCAGGCCAAAGGCGCCAAGGAGGCCGGGTATCGCTGGCTGATCGACCACTTGCGCGCACTGCACCGGTCCGGCATCGCCCGACTCACGTCCTACGGCGCCCACCTCACAGGCGCCCAGCGCGTCCTGTGGGACGTCCTCGTCATGGACGTGGACGCGTCGCTGACGATCCTGGAAGGCCTCGTCTACGCCGTGGTCGGCATCGTCGCCGGCTTCGTCACCGGCATCCTGCAGATGCTCGTCGGTCTGCTGCGCATGCTAGTCGGCGTCGTCGAGGCAATCCTGCTGTTCCTCTACGGGTTCATCGACGGCGGCAAGGCGTTCGACGAGTGGGCATCCGGCGTCGCCCGGACGATCTCGTTGATCCCCAAGGGGCTGCGGATGCTCGTCGACGACTGGCTGGCCGAGTTCCGCACCGCGTCGCCGGAGAAGGCCGGCCTGATGATCGGCGAACTCACCGGGCAGATCCTGGCGTTCCTGGCGACACTCGGCATGGCAGCCGGCAAGGCGGGTGGCGTCGCCCAGTCCGCCAAGCTCGCGCCGAGGCTGGCCGCGCTTCTCGAGACCGCTCCCGACGCGCTCGCCACGACCACCGGGGTGACCGTTCCGGTCGCGGTCGAGACCGCCCCCGCGCAGGCGATCGCCACCGCCGTGGTCAAGCACGGCGCCGCCGCCACCGAGGCGGCCGGGGCGACGAGCCTGCAGATGGCCGCCCACGGCGGCGGACCGTCCGGACCCTCCCGCAGCGGCGGTGGATCCACGTCCGGCACCGGGGGCGGGCAGCGCCCGTCGTCGCCCACTCGGACCGGCCCCGCGAAGACGACCCCGGCGAAAACCACAGCCGCCCGGGCCGGTCAGGCCACGGAGGCCGAGCAGGCCGCCGCGCTCGCCGCCCAACAGAAGCTGGCCGAGCAGGAGTTCGAGGCATTCCTCGACTGGGTGCGCAGCGAGGGCTCCACCGAAGGGGTCTCGTCCGGTGAGCGGCTCGAGATGCAGTCCCACGGCGCGGCGTCGGAGATCCGGTCCCGCTACGGGCTGACCGGGGATCAGCAGTCGATGCACGGCCTGCCCCGCTCGACGGCCAGGGACCTGCCCGGCTACGACCCCAAGGCCTCGCTGACGACGCTGGGGGACAAACAAATCCACGGCGTTCTCGACGAGCCCTGGAAGCAGGCGTTCCAGAGGATGCGGCGGGCAGGCCGGACCGATGTCACCGCGCAGGAGGTGTACGACGAAGTGGCGAAGTCCATCGAGCAGTCCCCTGACCTGTCCGCGGGCAGGAAGACCAGTCTGAAACTGCGGCTCTGGGACGAGATGTTCAAGGAGTACAACCTGCCGCAGGACTACAAGATGCGACTTCCGTACCCCAACATCCCGGCGGCCCGCTGATGGCCCCCGGAGACCGGACGAGCCGGCCCGAGCGGATCGACCGGGCGGTCACACGACCCGGGACGTCCCCGTCGCACGATGCGATGACCGAACGGAGCCCGACCGAACTCCTCGGCAATCGCCGGATCGGCCAGCTGTTGCACGGCGCCGACGCACCCGGCCTGGCCGGCAGCGACATCGGGAACGCCACCGGAACGCCGCTGCCCGTGGAACTCGCCGCGCGACTCGCGGCCGTAGTCCGGGCGGATCCGAGCCGGGTCCGCCCGCACCGGGGTGAACAGACAGCGCAAGCCCCGGATACGCCCCTCGGCGACCGGCTGCCGCAGGCGGCTGGCGCGGGAGGGGTGGCGTTCTCGTACAGCGTCCGTATCAGCTCCCTGCTCGACTCCGACGGACTGCTGATCGAATTCATCAAGCAGTACCGAGGAGTCGCCACGGACCAGGAGGCGGGGCGCATCCGGGACCAGGAGCAGTGGAAGTGGACCGGCACCGCGCCGACCGTCACCGACGCGCACGTGCGGCACGGCTACATCCTGATCCCGGTCACCGACCGGTCGGTCACGCCGGCCACGGAGGACGAACGCCGGCAGTGCTGCGAGTTCCTCACGGGGCTGTCATCGGCCGAGCAGGAGGCGTTCGACGCCGAGACCGACCGCCGGTTCTGGGAGCGCACCCAGTACCGGGTCGGGCAGCGGCTCGGCGGTTCGCCCGACGATCGAGCCATGGCGCCGTACTGGATGGTGCTGCGCGACGACCTGATCCGGCAGCGGCAGGCGATCGCCGCGCTGTCGCCGGATGTGCGCGCCGTGCTCGGCGAGGAGAACCTCCAGGCGGTACGTCACGACGACTACCCGACCCTGCTGCGTGTCGCGGACAAGCTCGCCCAGCTGTCCCCGGCGGAGCTGGCGGAGTACCGCGGCCGGGTCACCGCGAGCACGACCCACTGGGGGGAACTGGAGGCATCGGTCGACCGGTTCATCGCCGAGCGGCAGGAACGCCAGGCCGCCACCCAGGAACGGGAACAGATCGTCACCCAGCTGTACGGGCTGCGCGAGCTCTACCAGCGCTACCGCCTGTACATGTCGATGGTGACCAACAACACCGCGATTCTCGCCCCTTCGGGCGGCGCCGGCGCCATGAGCGGGCTGGGCATGGGCACGGGACTGGGCAACCAGCCCACGATCAACCGCATGCGGTCGGAGCTGGAGGCCGACCTGGCGCCCTACGGCGGCATCGCCGGCTTCAAGGCCCTGGTCCGCCGGTACGAGCAGGCGTACGAGCAGGAGACCCTGGCCATCGCGCGGGTCATGCTGGACCAGTACGAACACACGCTCTACGAGCAGGCGCAGCGCTACCAGACCACCACCGCCGACACGCAACTGCACCGGGCGGTCGCGGTGACCGGGGCACGGCAGCACTACGAGGAAGCCGAGCGCGAGGCACGCACCAGCATGGCGTACGGCGGCTCCGTGCCCGAGAGCCCCACCATGGACGACCTCGCGCTCGAGCACGCGTCGCGTTCGGCGACGGCACACCAGCAAGGCGAGACAGCGGTCCGCAGCATCGCGGGCACCCACCCCCTGGTCGCCAACGCCGACTTCGACCGGGAACGGCTCGCGCGGGCGGAGCCGGGCGAGGCCGGGCCGATGATGCGCGAGTACATCGCCGCGCGCCGCCGCGACATCGCCGAGACCCGGCGCAACCTCGCCGACCGGCCCACCCTGATCTACCAGCTCGACGCGCTGATGACGGCGTCGTACCAGTCCCAGCGCATCGCCCCGGACTCGGTCTACGACCTGATCATCCGCGACCACGCCCGGGACGTGGCCATCCGCGAGGCCATCCCCGACATCGTGCTGGCGGTCGTCGCGATCGCGGCCGGACTGCTGTCCGGCGGCACCGGCACGGTCGCGGTCGCGGCGGCCGGTACCGCGCTGGGCATCGGCGCGTACCAGGCGGTGGAGGAGTTCCGCCGCTACGAGACGCGCTCGGAGGCGCACGGCGCCCAACTGCTGTCCGACGACCCGACCTTCGCGTGGGTCGTCGTGGCACTGATCGGCGTCGGCCTGGACGCCGCGGCGGTGGCGTCGCTGCTGCGCGGCGGCGGCGCGATGCGCCCGGCCGTCGAGGCGTTCAACCAGACCGGCGATGTGGCAGCGTTCCGCCGACAACTGCTCGCCAACCCCGCGCTGGAGGAGAGCATCCGTACCGCCGCCACCCGGGCCGCCGAGGCGGAGGCGGAGGCGCGGGCCGCCTGGCGGAGCATCCTCCGGCCGACGCAGGACGTGCTGTACGCGGTGCCGATCCCTGGCACAGTGGAGTTCGGCAAGCTCGTCTACGCGGTGTATCTCAGCATCCGCCGGGGCATCCGCGAGTTCGAACTGTTCCTGCACACTAGGCAGGCGGCCGAACTGGGCCTCGACGCGGCACGGTTCGCCGCGCCGGAGATGGCCCAGGACCTGGCGACACTGAAGAACTCCTACCTGCGCGCCATCGCCGACATGGACACCGTCCGAGCGCACGCCCAGACGCTGGGGCTCGGCGAGCGGGAGACCAACGCGTTCCTGCGGATGTGGGGCGAGCGCCCGACGCCGATGACTGCCGAACAGGTGGCCCAGGAGATGGACGCCTGGAACACTATGCGGCAGCAGGGCTTGCCGTCCACAATGTCCTCCGCCGAGGAAACCGCTCCGGTGACGCTGAAGGCCAGCGTCCTGCCGCACTACTCCTCGAAGCCGGCGTTCATGGAGGCCATGCGCAGACGACTGCTGGCCCAACGGGCCTCGGGAAAGCCGTCACTGCTCGACTTCCTGCTCGACGCGGACGGTCAGTGGCAGAAGGGTTCGTTCGTCGCCCGCTCCGGCCGGCCGATGCGCGGCCGCTACGCGCTGTCCGATCCCAACCGGCAGATCGTCCAGGCGGGGCACATGCAGTCGGACTGGTACGCCAAGGTCATGTCGAGGCGGGAGTACCTGATGCTTGAGGACGCGGACCTGAACTGGATGACCGGGTCCGCCGAGGCGGCCGGGTCGGTGACGAGCAAGCCCGCGGTGCTCATCGAGAACTATCCGGTGGACATCCCCACGGCCCGGCTGTGGGAGGCCCACGGCAAACTGCCGGCGGGCACGGTGTCGGCCGCACCCGTCGTCGAGCCTCCTGCCTTCTGAAGTGGCCCAGTCCGTGAGTCGGGAAAGGGCAATCGACCCACCGTCCCGACTCCTCGCTACCGCAAATGTCGGAAGCAGATCGGTCACGGTCATGGGACGCCGGCGTGCCCGCCCCTGATGAGTGCGGTCGGCGCCTCCCGCTCGGACAGCACCCCTGCGTCGGCGACCGCGATGCCCAAGCGGGCACGGAGGGAGGTCACTTCCTCGCCCGCGTCGTCCGGGGAGCCGGGAGGAACCGCCGGTGGGCCCCGTGGACACCACAGGGTCCAGGGGCCACCGAGGTGCGCGGGATCAGCTGATGCAGACCAGCCCGAGCAGGCAGAGCCCTGACGGCGAGGAGGAGTCGGACGGTGAGGTGGTCGCCGACGAGGTGTCCGTGCTTGAGGTGCCGGTGCCATCGGTGGCCGAGGGCGTGGGCGAGGCCGTCGTCTCCGTAACGGTCTCCGCGGCATCGGACACCGTGGAGGCGGCCTGCGACTCGGCAGAGGACGCCGCCGTCGCCAGGGGAGTCGTGCCGCCGGCCCGCTGGATCGCCTGGGTCGTCGGCGTGGCCTGGGGCGCTGCGGAGGACTGCTCGCGCGGTGCGTTCGCCGTGGAGGAGCGCGTGGCGGACGACGTGCGCTGGGACCGACGCGTGTCGGTCGGCGTCGATGGGGCCGGAGTGGGCTCTGTGGCCTGCTCCTCCGCGATCCCCATGGCCTCCCTGTCAGGCGCGGATGCAGCCTGCGTCCGATCCGTGGACTGCCGCTCCATCGAGGAGACGGTCAGGCCGCCGCCGACCAGGGCGACCGCGGTGGCCACCAGGGCTCTGCGCTGAGTCTTCCTCCAGCGCTCCCGCTGGCGACGCCGTGCCGCCCGGCCCATCGGCGTCGGGGAGGGGGAGTCAGGGCCGTCGTACGGGTACTCCTGCGGTGCCTCGCCGAATTCCTCGGCGCCGGGCTCCGCGTCGTGCCACAGGTGGGACGGGGCCTGCCACGCCGCTGCGCCCGGCGCGGGCGTTCCGTCGGCGAGGGGAGCGATGTCCGGGGCGTAGGCGCCGCAACCGGGGCACACCAGGGCGCCGTTGAGATGCCGGCGGCACGTGGAGCAGTAGTCCATCTGCGATCTTCCTGTGTTCACTTTCGCACGGGGGAGCGAGTCGCGAGCAAAGGTAGCGAGGCTTTCGAATGGGTGTGTGCAGCCTGTGTGACACTCCTGCGCAGATGTGTCCCGGGCGTGGCCGCTGGCCGACGCATCCGCGCGCCATATCCGTCGGTTGCACGACTTTGGCCCGCTTCTCGGTCGGACCGGTGCTGTTCAACAGATGTGCGGCCACGGTGGGCGGCGGGACCGGAAAACTGTGCCGTCAGCGGGGTTCGGGAAAGCCGGGCAGGCGCAGTGGGACGGGGGCGGGCTCGGCGTCGGTTGCGGCGGAGAGGCGGAGAAGCCGGAAGTGTTCTCCGTAGGCGGGCCGAACGATCAGCCGCTTGCCGTCGGCCTGTCCGGCGTTGAGGGCTTTGAGGATCTGGTCGCTGTTCTCGGCGACGACGCGAGGTTGGAAGAGCACCACTGGGCCGAGGTCGAGGCGGCGCTCGTCGACGGCGAGGGCGAACTCCTGGCACACGCCGCGGACGGGACGTGGCCCGCCGGCCAGGAGGGCTCGCAGGGAGGGGGAGTCCTGGCCGTTCAGGGTGCAGCTGATGCGGGGCAGGAACCGGGAGACCGCGCAGTGTCGTCCGGGGACTTCGTGCCCGCGCTGGAGTAGTTACTCGGCTCGGCGGCGGCGGTGCAGCCACGGGACGCACCCCGGGGTTCTTCCCGGGTGCATCGTGTACTCCATCGGCCTAACGTGGAGATGTAGGTGGCACGGGGTTGACACTGCAGCAAGCTGCCCAAGGACGGGCACTTCGCCGCCTGGGAGCAGCCGGAACTCCTCGTGGAAGAGTTGCGCACGGCCTTCCGCTCCCTCCGGTAGACCGTGCCCGACCGACGACACATGCCCTCACGCGGCGGGGCGTCAATACCGAGCCGCTCGGCCGCCCAGAGCTGCGCGGTCACGTCGTCCTCATGGATTTCTGGGCATCGGGCGCAGGAGAACGATATGAGCACTCAAGAGCAGGGCGGCGCACAGAGCGGCGTCAAAGAGCCGACCGTGGATATGAAGATCGAGGTCCACATTATCCCCGTCGCTGACGTCGACCGTGCCCTGCGTTTCTACCAGAGCCTGGGATGGCGGCTCGATGCGGACTTCGAGGCCGGCCCAGAATTCCGGATCGTTCAGTTGACGCCGCCTGGGTCGGAGTGCTCGATCATCTTCGGCCGCGGGGTCAGCTCCGCGGCGCCTGGATCCGCAGAGGGCTACCTCGTGGTCTTCGACCTCGACAAAGCCCGCGCCGACCTCGCCAGCCGCGGTGCTGAGGTAAGCAAGATCTTCCACAAGGTCTACGACACCGGCGCTGAAGTACGGGTCGACGGCCGCGATCCAGACGGCCGCAGTTACTCCTCCTACGCCTCGTTCAGCGACCCGGACGGAAACGGGTGGGTACTGCAAGAGGTGCAGGAGCGACTACCTGGACGGTGACGACTCAGGAGGCTTTTGCCGTGGACGTAGCCGAGTTGACAGAACTTCTGCACGAGACGGAGGAGCACCATGGCCCGTACGAGGCATCCGCCCCCGAGCACCACTGGTGGGACTGGTATGCCGCGTATATGGTCGCCCGCGAGAACGGCCGGACACCCGATGAGGCGTCCGACGACGCCGCGCGCCACATGGAAGCACTATTGCAATAGGGTGCGGCTCTCCTGCAGGGACGTTCCTGATCAGGCCGTGAGGCCGTAGTTGTGCTGTTCGGGGGTGGAGTAGAGGCGTTCATGCTTGCGGGCGAGGTGAAACGCCCGGTAGATGTTGAAGTCGCTGTTGTGGTTCAAAGCCAGGAGTTTGAGGACGCCCTTGGCGCCCTTGAGGCCTCAGCGACTGCCGGTGCCCACCGGCGCCCACCTGTTGTGGCGGGTGTCCGCGAACCGGGTCCTGGCCATGCAGGACCGACTGCCTGATGGTTCCTGGCTCAGCCGTCTGCATGCAGGCACCGACGGCCCGTCGGCACCCAGGCGCCCCGGGCGGCGAACAGCCCTGGCTCCAACTCCGCGATCCAGTCCCGTTCCACCAGCCGTTTCAGCTTCGAACGGAACCCCTCCACCGTGCTCTTGTCGGTCGGCAGCCCGAGCGCGGCGCACAGATGGTGCGCCCGCCTCGGATGCACCGCGTCACCAAGGACCTCCACGGTGTCCCGGTAAGAGGACGGCAACATCCCCGCGTCCAACTCCGTCGACCAGGTCGGCACCAGCCGCACCCCCACCGGCGACCCCGCCCCGGCCAACGGCCCGTCCGCCGGCTCCGCCGCACCGCCATCATCGGTCCCGGGACCGGTCACCGGCCTGTCTGCGGACAGGATCTCGCTCATGGTCTCCCGCGTGATCTTCAACCGGGACGCCACTCCTTCAGGCTCGACCAGAAGGGCCGTCAACTCCTCGATCTGCCCGCGCAGTTCAGCGATCCGATCCCGTTCAGCAGCCTCCCGCCGCTCCAGTTCCTCCAGCCACGACACCATCGCAGCCTCCCAGCCCCGAACCCTGGACACGACGATCCGGCAAACGATCCGCGGCAGCAACAACCCACCAGGACGATCTCACTCAGGGAGAGCTACGCCCTTCTGAATTCAGGGCACCGATAGGCTGATCAACATGGAGACCGAGACGGCCGGAGGGCCGGTTGGAGTGGTGTGTCCGGGTTGCGGCGGCGCCGAGGTGCGGACGGTTGAGCAGGCGCGCGGCGGTAAGGGCGCGATGCGTGAAGACTTGTACGGCCGGTTGGCACCCGGACCGGACAAGACCGGCGACGGATGTATGCATTTCGCGGAGGGCATGGTCCTGACCGGTATCGGTATCGCCCTCACGTACACGGGCGTCCACCAGGACAAGCCGCTGTACACGATCGGCGGTGTGCTGCTCGCTCTGGTCTGCTTCGCTGGGACCTTCGCGGTCGTGCGCGGTGACGGGCGCGAGAAGACCGCCGCCGAGGCCGGGGCTTCGGGTGCGGAGCGCCTGTGGCGGCCGGCGCGCTACTGCTCCGGCTGCGCCTCGGTGTTCTGCCCGGGGGGCACCCCGTGGCAGGGAGTCCTTACCCCGGAGCAGTTCAAGAAGTTGGTGTGGACCGAGGCCGGCTACGCCGACCAGCTCCTGGCGGGGGACAAGGCGAGGGATGCGGAGATACCGGCGGACGTGCTGCCAGAACGGTTGTAGGACCCCGGTTGGCCAGGGAGGCCTTCACGGGGTTCTTGCAGTGATCACCCGGAGCCGCCATGGAACGTTACTGAAGCAGGATCATCTTGCGGAGTGGTGTCGGCGTACTGGCTCATCTGCAGAGCGAAGTACTGGCTCATCTTGTCAGGCCACATTCGGGTGTACGCCGACAGGCCGGGCCACATCCTGGTTCTCACCCCCGCTTCGATCAACTCGGCGGCGGCGAACCGCACATGCTCACGGCGGGGCCCCGTTCCTCAGTAGTACGCCCACGGCCATCGGGATACCTCACACCTCCGGCATAGTGCCCCCGTCAACCGTCACCAGGCCGAGAACCCCACCATCAGTGACCTCTAGCTGTAGCGCTCAGTCCGCCAACTCAAGAGCTCACCCGCCAAGTGAAGGTTCTGACCGCGCCTCAGCGGGGTCTCGTGTCAGGTACGTAGTGCGAGCGGGCCGATGTCCGTCGCCATCAAGGCATCGCGGTCACAACCAAGTAGCACGCTCAGTTGCGCGAACAGCGTGGTAAGTCCTGTCGCCCTGCCGATGAGTACCCGTACTCATGCCTGAGCGTGCTCCCCGGTCCATCGTGGAGAGCACAACCCGGACCGACTTGAAGGAATCCGCGATGCCGAGTGCCTCCCACCCGCGCCGCCTCCCGCGCCTACGCCGGCTCCTTGCGCTCGCCACGGACAACTGGCTGGCCCGGGGATATCTGGCTGTCCTCGCCGCCTCCGTCGCGGTCATGTTCCTCTTCCCGGAGAGCGGCTTCGCCTCGAGCCCTCTGATGCTCACGGCGCCCCTGTCCTTCCTGGGTGTGGTCCTCCCCTTCGGTCCCGGCACCGAGGGTGGTGGGGCAGTCGAGGTGCTGGCCATCGGCTTCTGGGCTGTATGGCTTCTCCTGTGCGCCTTCGTGAACGCCGCCGTGCTCGGCGCCCTCGTCGCGAGGTCCGCGACCGCCGCATCGCCCGGCGCGCGTGAGCCCCGCTCGCGTGTCTCGGACCCCTCTGAACAGGAGGGAACCGCCATGGCGCGTCCTGCGAGCCCCCGCCGCCAAAGGACTCGGGCTCTGCTGGCGCCCGCGGTGGACAACTGGCTCGCGCGTGGGTATCTCGCCGTGGTCGCGGCGTCGCTGGGGTTCTTCCTGTGCGCCGTGTACGTGTTGCCGGACCCGGGGTTCGCCGGGATCTGGCCCCTGATGGCCACGGCGCCGCTCAGCATCCTCGCCCTCCTGGTGCCGACACCCGCGCAGGACTCCTCGCTCACCTGGCTGACCCCGTTGATCTTCTCCGCCGGTACAGTCCTGTGCGGGCTGTTCAACGCTGTGCTGCTCGGCCGGCTCGCACACAGGCTGCGGGCGCCGGAACCACGCCCGACCACCTGACCACCTGAGGAAGCCGCCGATCAGCCGACCGGATCCAGGACGTGACGGCTGGGCACCCCCTTGCCGTCCGTAGCCCCTGGACCTGATCAGACGCAGACCGTGCCGCTGGGCCTCCGGACGACAGTCGTGCCGGCCATCCACCAACCGGCACCAGGTGGGTGGAGACCTCGTACTCGGATCAACGAGCGGCGAGTGCGCCCGCGCACGCCGATGAGAATGTTGCCGCTCCAGGCGGACCCTACGAGCTACTGGATGCTCCAGCGGTGCGGATGGCCGGGATCGGTGGGGCAAGCGAAGACGTTGAGCTCGCCGGAGCGGCCCACGGTGCTCGGTGGGGGTTGCGGACCGAAAGGCGGGCAGGTCTCGGTCCTAGCGGCCGGCCGTCGGCGTGGCCGTCGGGTGCCACTCGCGGCGGAGGAGGCCGAAAACCCAGGAGTCGGAGACATCCCCGTTGACGACGCAGTCCTCTCGGAGGGTGCCTTCGCGGACGAAGCCGAGCTTCTCCAGGATCCGGGCGGACGCCACGTTGCGGGTGTCGGTCTCGGCCTGGACGCGGTTCAGGTCCAGGGTGTCGAACGCCCACCGCACGACGGCGTGCGCGGTCTCCGTGGCGTAGCCGTGGCCCCACGCGGCGGCGTCGAAGACGTAGCCCAGCGACGCGCTGCGGAAGTCCGGGTTCCAGTTGGTCAGGCCGCACCAGCCGATGAACGCGCCGTCGGAGACGCGGTCGACGGCCACCCGCGCTCCCGTGCCTTCCTCCTCGATCGTCCGGCAGGTCGCGATGAAGCGCTGGGCGCGGGCCGGTTCGGTCCACGGCGGGGAGTCCCAGTAACGCAGCACGTGGGCGCTGCTGTGCAGCGCGTAGAGCGGCGCCGCGTCGGCGTCGGTGAACGGCCGCAGTCGCAGGCGGGCGGTGTGCAGCTCGGGGGCGGGCAATGTCATGCGGAGCATCCTGCCGCGTCACGCTCGCCCCCGACCATCCGTTTATCCGGACGGACGGGGGCGCGTACGTCCCCGGTGACGCCGGACGCGCCGCATGGGCGGTGAGTCCGCAGTACCGTGCCGGTATGGCGAGCAAACGGCGGCCGTACTGGCGCACCCTCGGGACGCCGACCTTCTTTGTCGGGGACCAGTTGGACGCTGCTGTGCGCCTAGATGCGGGCTTCGCTGAAGCGGCGCTCCCAAGCGGCGGGCGTATCGCTGCCCGCCGCCGGATCCTCCGGTCTGTGAAGGACGACCTTTTCCAGAGCCACGAAGCCGTCGTTCAACTTGTTGGCCAGCGCCTCCTTCTGGTCCTCGCTTCGGATGCGGCGGCTGTCTTTCAGCGACGCGCGGTTCAGGTACACGCCGCCCAGGCCGACGGCGGCACCAATCCAGGCGACGCCGAGGGCGGTGATGTAGGAGAGGTTCATGACGGCCAGTCTGGCCATACGAACGGGTCCAGCGACACCGGCTCAACACCACGACGCCGTGGGCCGTAGTAGCGAAGGGCTGCGGCGTGCGGTTGAACGACGATTGGATCCGAACGCTCGGCCTTGCTGACAGCACGAGACTCCGGGCCTCAATGGGTCCGGGGTTCGGCGAGGCGGGGAGTGGTCAGAGGATGTCCCAATCCTCGTCCAGCCATGAGCTTCATAAATTTTCGTGGCGCTGCTCACCATAAGTGCGCCCGATGTGACAAAGGTGCAGGTCAGGGAGGGCTTTGAGTTGCAGGCGATGGAGCGAGGTCTGGCAGCCGCCCTGTTCGCAGTCGCCGAACGATGGGTTTGGCGTGGCGGCTTCTGACGGACCGGTTTTCATTTGCCTGCGCCCGCATCCCGAGCGCCAGTGCTGAACAGGTCACAGCAGGACTGGACATGTCCACGGAGCGTCCGTGTTGGGACGACAGTCGGAGAAGCCACTTTTCGCGTATGGCAGCTCTGTGTCAGATCATCCCCTTCAATTCCGCAGCGGCCCGAATCCGGGACCCATGGGCGGAAATGTGGGGCACACTCTGCGAGCTCTTCCGAGGCGCGCACGCTGTGACCGCAGGCGGTAGGTGTCGGGGCTGCCAGCAGATTCTTAATCTGCTGGCGGTACAGCCCTGGCATAGCCCTGACCGGCGCGAATGCGTCGGCTATCGGGCCTGCGCAAACGGCGAGGCGACGGTCGGCTGCTCGATGGCCTCGTCCAGCCGCGCGCGGCGGGCATCGGTGCTGAGCAGGGTGTCGAAGGCCTCGTCGAAAGCCGACTGCACGCCGTGCCGGTCTGGACGTTTCCTCGCCAGGCCGTCGTACTGCTGGCCGCCCTGCGCCCGTTCATGGGCTCGCTGGGCACGGCACCGGTGAGTGCCATTACGGAGCCGTCCGAGCAGCGGTGCGCAGGCGGGCGACGGCGTCGGCGAGCATGCGGCGGCAGAACGCGAGGTGCGCGGGGCCGAAGCCGCGGGGCCCGCACTCGACGACAAGCAGCAGGTCTAGGCAGAGCTGGTAGAGGCCAGCATCGACGGCGTCGGCGAGGAACCGCGCCGAGGGCGGGGCCCCGCAGGGACCCCGCCCTGACTGTCGGGTTCAGGCCGGGTACGGCAGACCGGCCTCCGAGGTGCCGGCGGGCCAGGTGTACACGGTTGCGTTCGGGCCGCCGATCCGCAGCTGCCACGGGTGCGGGCTGTCGGTGGTCACGTGCAGGCGACCGCCCCGGCGGCGCAGGTGGAAGTGGGCCGTCTCACCGGGGCCGTCGGTGCGGGGGATCACCACGGTGTGCTCGGCGCCGTCGGCGAAGGCGTGCACCCGCAATTCGACGCCGTCCGCCCATGCGGAGACCGGGTGCTGATCGTCGGCGGCCATCGGGATGACCGAGTCCGGGCGGGCCAGCAGCGGCAGGGTGTGGAAGCCGTGCTGCTCACGGGCCCAGCGCGGACCGGTGACCTGAGCACCCGTCAGCACATTCGTCCATGTGCCTTCCGGCACGTAGTACTCGACTGTGCCGTCGTCGGTGAAGACCGGGGCGACGAGCAGGTCGTCACCGAGCATGTACTGCCGGTCGAGGGTGGCGGCGGTCGGGTCGTCGGGGAACTCCAGCACCATGGCGCGCATCACCGGGACACCGGTGGTGCGCGCCTGCTGCGCGGCGCGCTGGAGGTACGGGGCGAGGCGGTGCTTGAGCAGGGTGAACTCGCGCGTGACGTCGACGGCCTCCTCGCCGTAGTCCCACGGCACGCGGTACGACTTGCTGCCGTGCAGGCGGCTGTGCGAGGAGAGCAGCCCGAACTGCACCCAGCGCTTGAACACGGCCGGGGTCGGGGTGCCCTCGAAGCCGCCGATGTCATGGCTCCAGAAACCGAAGCCGGACAGGCCGAGGGAGAGTCCGCCGCGCAGTGACTCGGCCATGGCGCCGAAGTGGGACTCGCAGTCGCCGCCCCAGTGCACCGGGTACTGCTGACCGCCCGCCGTGGCCGAGCGGGCGAACAGCAGCGCCTCGCCCTCGCCACGCTCTTCCCGCAGCAGCTCGAAGACCGCCTGGTTGAACAGGTGGGTGTAGTAGTTGTGCATCCGCTCGGGGTCGGAGCCGTCGTGCCAGACGACGTCGGTGGGGATGCGCTCGCCGAAGTCGGTCTTGAAGCAGTCCACGCCCTGGCCGAGCAGCGTCTTCAGTTTGCCGGTGTACCAGTCGCGCGCGGCCGGGTTGGTGAAGTCCACCAGGGCCATGCCTGCCTGCCACAGGTCCCACTGCCATACGCTGCCGTCGGGGCGGCGTACGAGATGACCCTCGCGCATGCCCTCCTCGAACAGCGGGGACTTCTGCGCGATGTACGGGTTGATCCAGGCGGAGATCCTGAGGCCCCGCTCCTTGAGCCGCGCCAGCATGCCTTCGGGGTCGGGGAAGGTCTCGGAGTCCCAGTCGAAGTCGCACCACTGGTAGCCGCGCATCCAGAAGCAGTCGAAGTGGAAGACGCTCAGCGGGATGCCGCGCTCGGCCATGCCGTCGACGAAGCGGTTGACGGTGGCCTCGTCGTAGTCGGTGGTGAAGGAGGTGGTCAGCCACAGGCCGAGCGCCCAGGCCGGAGGCAGAGCGGGACGGCCGGTGAGCGCGGTGTAGCGCGCCAGGATCTCCTTCGGGGTCGGGCCGTACACGACGAAGAACTCCAGTGACTGGTCCTCGACGCTGAACTGGACCTGCCCGACCGACTCGGAGCCGACCTCGTAACTGACCTTGCCGGGGTGGTTGACGAAGACGCCGTAGCCGCGGTTGGTCAGGTGGAAGGGGATGTTCTTGTAGGCCTGTTCGCTGCTGGTGCCGCCGTCGGCCTGCCAGATGTCCACGGTCTGCCCGTTCTTGACGAACGGGGTGAACCGCTCACCCAGTCCGTACACCGACTCTCCTACGCCCAGGGAGAGTTGCCCGAGCATGAAGTGCCGGCCGGTGGCGTCGGTGACGAAGCCGGTGCCGCGCTCCTCCACGGAGGTCAGCTTCCGCCCGCCGGCGGTGAACTCCAGGTGCCACGGCTGGGAGGTGTCCACCCGCAGCGACAGCTCACCCGCACTGAGCTCGACCACCGCGCCGTCCCGGCGAACCTTTCCCGCGTCCGGTTGCGCGCCGGGCAGCGCGAACTCCGGCGCCCGGCGTACCGAACCTGCGTGGTGGGTGGCACGTACCCCGATCACGCCCTCGGCGGGCGACCAGCACTCGACCGTCAGCAGCGCGCTGTTGAGGATGCCGGCGCGGCGGTCGACGTGCTTCACCGGCGCGTAGAGGGTCATCCGGTGCTCGTCGGCCCGGACGTCCGCGACCTCGGTGGCGTAGCGCGCGGTGACGCCCGGACGCATCAGCCAGTAGCCGTCGGTGAACTTCATGGGGTGGTTTCCTCCGTCCGCGCGCGATGCGCGGTGATCAGGCCCCGGTACCAGTGGTAGCTGTCCTTGGGCGTTCGGGTCAGCGTGTCGTAGTCGACGTGGACGAGGCCGAAGCGCTGGTCATAGCCGCGCGCCCACTCGAAGTTGTCCAGCAGCGACCAGGCGTAGTAGCCACGCACGTCCACCCCGGCGGCGACAGCGGCGGCGACGGCGGCGAGGTGGTCTCTGAGGTAGTCGATCCGCTCGGTGTCGTGGACCCGGCCGTCGGGACCGACGGTGTCGGTCTCGGCTGAGCCGTTCTCGGTGATCCAGACCGGCGGAAGGTGCGGGTAGCGAGCGCGGAGTCCGCAGAGCAGCTCGGTGAGCGCCTCCGGGACGACGGGCCAGCCCATGGTGGTGTGCCGGGTCCCGTACGGGTCCAGCTCGGTGACACCGATGTCCACGGCGGTGCGCACTTCGGGGTCGGCCTCGCGGTGAGGGGCGGCGGCGACCGTCACGGGGCGGTAGAAGTTGACGCCGAGGAAGTCCAGCGGGCCGCCGATCAGTTCCAGGTCGCCGGGCAACCGCCAGGCACCGGCGGCGAGGCCGCCCCAGGTCTCGTCCTCGTGCTCCGGGTAGCGTCCGGCGAGGAGCGGCTCGGCCCAGACCTCGTTGTGGAGGACCTCGGCCCGGCGCAGGGCGGCCCGGTCCTCGGGGAGGTCGGAGGCGGCGTGGATGCGGTCGAGGTTGAGGGTGACTCCGATCTCGCGGGCACCCGCGGCGCGCAGCGCACGTACCGCGAGGCCGTGGCTTACCAGCAAGTGGTGGGCGGCGGCCAGCGCGCCGCGGCCCTCTTCGGCGCCGGGTGCATGCCGCCCCTCGGCGTAGCCGACGAAGGCGGAGCAGTACGGCTCGTTGAGGGTGATCCAGCGCTCCACCCGGTCCCCGTAGCGCTCGGCCGCGAGGGCCGCGTACTGCGCGAACGCCTCGGCGGTCTCTCTGACGCGCCAGCCACCGCGGTCCTCCAGGGCCTGGGGCAGGTCCCAGTGGTAGAGCGTGACGGCGGGGGTGACACCGGCGGCCAGCAGATCGTCGATCAGCCGGTCGTAGAAGTCCAGGCCCTTGACGTTGACCGGCCCGGTGCCCTGGGGCAGCAGCCGGGGCCAGGCGATCGAGAACCGGTAGCCGTCGACGCCGAGCCCGCGCAGCAGGCCGATGTCCTCGCGGTAGCGGTGGTAGTGGTCGCAGGCGGTGTCACCCGTGGCGCCGCCGAGGGTGTGGCCAGGGGTGTGGCTGAAGGTGTCCCAGATGGACGGGCCGCGGCCGTCCTCATCGTGGGCGCCCTCGATCTGGTAGGCGGCGGTCGCGGCTCCGAAGCGGAACCCGGCGGGCAGTTCGGGGAATGGGCGCACGGCGGGACCGGATGTGTCGGACAGGGTGTTCAGAGCTCCAGCGCCGGGCCGCGCCGGTGCGGCCAGGCAAGTCGGGCGGGCGGGTTGGTGACCCATGAGGAACCCATGGGAGGGACACCTCAACGAGCAGGAGGGACATCAGTAGGTGAAGCGCTTCGACGCTGTCACCACCCAAGATGTGATGTCAATGCCCAGCGAGGAAGAGGGTTCCATTGTCTATTGCCCCTTGCTTCGCCAGAAATTCCTCATTAACTTGCGTGATCAGGTGAAGCGCTTCGACGATCGATGAGGGGGCGGCGCCGCCCTCACCCATCACGTGACCAAGTCCGGTACGTCCGTGACCGGTTCGACCTCCGGACACCCACCACCTCCCGTCCCGGCCGCCGGGATCCACGACCGGATTCCGGCGGCCGGGACCCTTCCGTCTCCTTGAGGGCTTCGCATGACTGATCTGCCCGCGCGCGTCCTGTTCGGCGCCGCCTACTACCACGAGTACCAGCCGTACGAGCGGCTCAAGACCGACCTCGATCTCATGGCGGAGGCGAAGTTCACCGTCATCCGCGTCGGCGAGTCGGTCTGGTCCACGTGGGAACCGGAGAACGGCCGGTTCGAGCTCGACTGGCTGCAACCCGTCCTGGACGGAGCCCACGAGCGCGGCATCTCCGTCGTCCTCGGCACTCCCACCTACGCGGTGCCGCCGTGGCTGGCCCGGCAGTACCCGGAGATCGCCGCCGAGGACGCCACCGGGCGCCGCGCCGCGTGGGGCGCCCGGCAGGAGGTCGACTTCACGCACCCGGCTTTCCGTTTCCACGCGGAGCGGGTGATCCGCGCGATCGCGGCCCGTTACGCCGACCATCCCGCGGTCATCGGTTTCCAGGTCGACAACGAGCCGGGCCCGCGACTGCCGCACAACCACGGAGTCTTCCAGCGCTTCGTGGACGACCTGCGGCAGCGCTACGGCGACGTGGAGACCCTCAACCGGGAGTGGGGGCTGGTGTACTGGTCGCACCGGCTGTCCACCTGGGCCGACCTGTGGAAGCCGGATGGCAACGCGCAGCCGCAGTACGACCTGGCCTGGCGGGCGTTCCAGGCCCGGCAGACCACCGAGTTCATCGCCTGGCAGGCGGGCATAGTGCGCGAGTACGCGCGGCCCGGCCAGTTCGTCACCACGTGCCTCGCCTACGGGTCTCCCGGCCTGGAGGACGACGAGCTCACCGACAGCCTGGACATCACCGCGGGCAATCCGTACTACGACATGCAGGACAGCCTCACGATGCCCGAGCCGCCGCGCGAGAAGCTGCCGCAGCAGTGGATGGCGTACGGGGCGTGGGCGCTGCACCAGAGCGCCGACCGGATCTACTCCTCGCGCCAGGAGCCGTTCCTGATCACGGAGACCAACGCCCAGGCCATCGGCGGCACTTCGGACAACCGGCCCGCCTTCGACGGGCAGTGGCGGCAGGCCGCGTGGGCGCTGGTCGCGCGCGGGGCCCGCATGATCGAGTACTGGCACTGGCACACGCTGCACTTCGGCGCCGAGACGTACTGGGGCGGGATCCTCCCGCACAGCGGACGACCGGGCCGCGCCTATGGTGAACTCGCCCGTCTGGGGGCGGAGTTCGAGCGGGCCGGGGACCTGGTCGCCGGGATCACGCCGGACGCGGACATCGCGATGGTGTACTCGGCGCCGAGCAGATGGCTGATGCAGAAGTATCCGCCGCTCGCGGGCCCCGACGGCGGTCCGGACGGGGGTGCGTACGAGGGCATCTTCGAGCCGTTCTACCGGGGCGCGTTCGAGGCGGGGCGCCAGGTACGGATCCTGCACGCCCGTCAGTTGCACGACCCGCGCGGCGAACGCCCGGGGCTGACACCGGAGTCGGCGGCCGAGCTGCACCCCGTGCTCATCGCTCCCGCGCTGTACGTGGCGGACGACGGGATGCTCGACTGGCTCGGCGCCTACGCGGAGGCGGGCGGCCATCTCGTCCTCGGTCCCCGCACCGGCTACGGCGACCATGAGGCGCGGGCACGCCACGAGGTGACACCGGCGCGACTGGTCCGGGCCGCGGGCGTCCGGTACGACGAGTTCAGCAACCTGCACGCCGACCTGCCGCTGCGCACCGCGCCGGACAGCCCGCTCCAGCTGCCTGCCGACGCGGTGGCCACCCGTTGGGTGGAGGGTCTGGCCGTCGAGGACGCCGACGTCCTGGCCGAGTACGACCACCCGCACTTCGGGCGCTGGCCCGCCGTCACCACCCGCCGCCACGGCGCGGGCCGCGTCACCTGTGTGGGCACCGTGCCCGGCCGTGATCTGGCCCGCGCGCTTGCCACGTGGCTCGCGCCCTCCCCGGGCAGCGGCTGGCAGGGCCTGCCGGACTCGGTCACCGTCGCCACGGGTACCGCCCCCGACGGCCGGCGCGTCCATGTCGTCCACAACTGGAGCTGGCAGCCGGCCACCGCCCAGGCCCCGGTGGACCTGACCGACGCCCTGGACGGCAGCGTGGTCCCGGCCGGTACGCCCGTGCGGCTCGGTGCCTGGGACGTCCGCGTCCTCGCCGCCGCACCGGGGTCTGTCGCGGCGGTCGAGTAGAACGCGGGCCAGAAGAGGCCGAGTCCGGCACCGAAGCCTTCCGGTGCCGGACTCCCGTGCACATGGACGGGGTCGATGCGGACCTCAGACGGAGAAGGCGACGCGCGCGAGCCGCACCGTGCCACGCAGCCCGAGGCGGACGTCGTGCACACCGGCCGGCACGGCAACGGGGGCGCTCACCGTGGCGTAGTCGTAGGGCCCGGCCGTACCCGGGGACAGCGTGAGCTCTGCCAGTACCGGACCGTCACCCAGCGAGAGTTCGACCGTGCCCTCACCCGCGGCCTCCACCGTGATCCCGGCAGCCCCCTTTCCGAAGTCACAGTCGCGGAGTACCAGTTCGCCCCTCCGGCCGGCCACAGGGGCGACCGAGTCACCCGACGTCTTCGCGCGGTCCACGATCTCCGTGTCGCTCTGTTCGTCGAAGTTCACCGCGTCCAGGCCGCCCACCATGACCGGCCGGGGGACGGACGGTTCGCCGTCGAGGTCGACGGTCCGGGCCAGGCGGATGTCCTCGCTGGACGCTCCGACGAGGATCTCGTGGAGGCCCGGTGCCACCCGCTGACGTCCCTGAGCCACGTCCCAGAACGCGAACGCCGACACAGGCACCCGGAAGGCGATCTCCGTGACCTCGCCGGGCGCGAGCGTCAGGCGCTGGTGCGCGGCCAGTTCCCTGCGGGGCCGTGGCACCGACGACTCCATGGCCCGGGTGTAGACCTGGACGACCTCGTCCGCGGTGACGTCACCGGTGTTGCCGACCGTGAAGGACACGTGCAGTGTCCCGTCCTCGACGCGAGTCGTGAGGTCGTCGTAGAAGAAGGACGCGTACGACAGGCCGTGGCCGAACGGGAAGAGAGGCGTGCCCTCGAAGTAGAGGTACGTCTGGCGGCTGCCGATGACGTCGTAGTCGAGGAGGTCGGGCAGGTCCTCGTCGGCGGCGTACCAGGTCTGCGGGAGGCGGCCGGCGGGGGAGACGTCGCCGGCCAGGATCCGGGCGAGTGCGGTTCCCGCGGCCTGGCCGCCGTGTGCTGTCCAGAGGACGGCGGGGAGGTCTGAGGGGTCCACCGTGTACGGGTATGCGGAGACCAGCGCCAGCACCGTGTTCGGGTTGGCCGTGCGTGCCGCGTGCAGGAGGCGCTCCTGGTGGGCGGGGAGGGCCAGGGTCGTACGGTCCTCGGTCTCGCGTCCGTTGATGTGCGGATCGTTGCCCGCGACCACCAGGACCACGTCCGCCTGCGAGGCGACCCTGTTCACCGCGTCCTCGCCGCGTTCGACGACGACGACCTCGAAGATCTCTCCGTTCCCGTCGGACACCTTGAGGCCGTCGGGGGCGGTGGAGAGGGGGCGACCCGTACCGATGTGCCGAAGAATGTGCCCGTTCTCGTGCGGTTCGAGGCGGAAGGTCTCCTGGACGACCCAGCCTCCGGGCTGGTCGGCGGAGGCGCGGACATGGCCGTCCTCGGCGACCGAGAGATAGCGGCCGTCGGGGGCGCGCAGGGTCAGCACGCCCTCGCCCCAGTCGACGAGGGAGAGTTCGGTGCCGGTCGCGTCGGTGGTGAGCGGGGGCAGGTCGGTGCGGCCCGCGAGCAGGGCGGGGTCGAGGGCGCCCTCGGCGCCGCGCACCTCGTCGTCGGCGTCCGCCTCGGGGACGTGCAGGAAGGTTCCGGCCGATGTCTTCAGCCGGATCCGGTCCACGCCCTCCGCGAACTGCACGTGCTCGGCGCCGAAACGCTCGCGCAGGCCCTCCAGCGGGGTGGAGCGGTGCAGGAGCGTGCCGCTGTACCAGTCGCGCTTGCACTCGTCGGCGAGCAGGCCGACCACGGCGACACGGGTGCCGGGCGCGAGCGGCAGCAGGTCATCGCTGTTCTTGAGGAGGACGATCGCCTGCTCGGCGGCCTCCTGGGCGAGGGCCCGGTGGGCCGGGGTGTCGAAGTCGTCGGTGGTGGCGTACGGGTCGTGCTGCGGGTCGAACTCGCCGAGCCGGAAGCGGACCGAGAGCTGGCGGCGGACCGCCGCGTCGATGTCGGCCTCGGTCAGCAGGCCCTGTTTCAGGGCGCCTTGGATGCGTGCGGTTATTTTCGAGCTGTCGGTGCCGTGGTCGGTGAAGCTGTCGACGCCGGCGAGGATCGCGGCCGCGGTGGCCTCCTCGTGGGTGTCGAAGTAGTGCTCGGAGTCGACCAGGTTGGAGGGGGCGCCGGCGTCCGAGCAGACCAGCAGTTCCTGGTCGGTCCAGGTGCGCAGGTGCTCGCGCAGGTACGGGGAGACGTGGTTGGGGCGGCCGTTGACCAGGTTGTAGGCCGGCATCACGCCGGCCACCGTGCCCGCCTCGACCGTCTCGCGGAAGGCGCGCAGGTCGTACTCGTGCAGCACGCGCGGGCGGACCGAGGAGGAGGTGACGTCCCGGCCCGTCTCGTTGTTGTGGGCCAGCCAGTGCTTGAGGACGGGGGCGGTGCGCCAGTACGTCGGGTGGTCGCCGCGCAGGCCCCGGGTGTAGGCGGTGGCGATGGCGGAGGTCAGCTTCGGGTCCTCCGAGTAGCCCTCCTCGTTCCGGCCCCACAGCGGGTGGCGCAGCAGGTTCACCGTCGGGGCCCAGACGTTGAGGCCGACGCGGTCGTCGCGGGCGCGCATCGCGCGGACCTCCTTGGACACCGCCTCGCCGACCCGTCGTACGAGATCCGTGTTCCAGGTCGCACCCAGGCCCACCGCCTGCGGGAACACGGTCGCCGGACCCATCCAGGCCACCCCGTGCAGCGCCTCCTGTCCGGTGCGGAAGGCGGCGATGCCCAGACGCTCCACGGCGGGCGCAAACTGGTGCAGCCATCCCATCTTTTCGTCGAGCGTGAGCCGCGACAGCAGGTCGTCGACGCGTTTCGCGAACGGCAGTTGCTGATCGCGGAAAGGCGGTGGAGTGTGCGGCGTGCGTGCGGACACGTGGGATCCCCTTGATGTGGAGCGGTGAGTGCTTTCGAAGCGCTTCGATGCTGATCAACACCGGGGTGAGTGTCAAGAGATCAAGACCGTTACATCAAGCGGGGTATACAGAAAGCCTCCCCCCTGCACCTTGGATGAATCTTGGTAGCGACCCTTGTGCGTCCATAGGCGTTCACTTAACCTCACTGCAACATCGAAGCGCTTCGACTGCGAATCACGTCGCAGTGATTGGATGTCCGCTTCAGTTCAGCCAGTTCCACTCGTGACACACGGCCCACCGCCGGGTGTCCAGGTGCGCCTTGAAGGGTTGACGCAATGACGCTGAATGCCGCCTCCTCCGGACCTAGTCGGAGAAGCTTTCTCGCCTCCACGGCGGTCGCCACCGCAGCGGTGGCCGGGGGAATGCCACTGCTCACTGCCTGCGGCGGTTCGGACAGCGGGAAGCGAGAGGGTGCCACGTCAGGCAAGGCCGCCGACAAGCTGATCCCGACATACGTCCCCAGCACGGTCGCCAAGCCGGACATTCCGTCAAAGAACGGCTCGTCGGCCGGCTACACCGGCAAGATCGCCCTCGCGGCCCTCGCCACCTCGGTCCCGGACAAGCTCGGCACCGGCGCCCCCCTCAAGATCATGTCCCCCCTCTGGGGCACCCCGCCCAAGCCCGGGTGTGCGTACTACAAGGCACTCGACGCGGCGGCGGGCACCAAGGTCACCTGGCAGAACCAGGACGGCAACACCTACGGCCAGAAGCTCGGCGCCATCCTGGCCTCCAGCTCCATACCCGACATGGTGGTCGTGCCCAACTGGGAACTGGTCGGCAAGATCGGGAACGCGGTCACCGCGAAGTTCATGGACCTCGGCCCCTACCTGCAGGGCGACAAGGTCAAGAAGTACCCGAACCTGGCAGCGATCCCCTCCGACTCCTGGCGCATGGGTATCTTCGGCGGCGCGCTGCGTGGCATTCCGATGCCCGCCGCCCCCGCGAGCTTCGTCATGCCCTACTACCGCAAGGACATCTTCGACAAGAAGGGCTACTCCGTACCCAAGTCGGCCGATGAGTTCCTCAGCTGGGCCAAGGACGCCACCAGCGCCAAGGCCAAGGTGTGGGCCTGCGGTGACATGGCCTGGGTCTCGGGGAGCATCTTCGGCAACTTCGCCGGCTGGAACATCTGTGACGACGGCAAGCTGAGGTACGGCATCGAGCAGCCCGAGTACCTCGAAGCCCTGGAGTGGACCCGCAAGCTGTTCGACGCCGGTGTGGTCCATCCCGATGACAGGGCACGCTCCGGTGACGCGGGCCAGCGCTTCACCGCCGGACAGATCCTGACCTGGGTCAGCGACTCCTCCGCCTGGTATGTGAAGACCGCCGAACAGGCCAAGGCCAACCCGGACTTCCAGATCGAGGCCATGGACATCTTCGGCGCCGACGGCGGCAACCCGACGCTGTACGCGTCCTCGCCCGCCAACATCTGGTCGATGATCCGCAAGGGCACCTCGAAGGAGACCGTGCAGAACGCGCTGGCCGCGGCCGACTTCGCGGCAGCCCCCTACGGCACCAAGGAGCGGATGCTCGTCGACTACGGCGTCGAGGGAACCCACTACACGGTCAAGGGCGGCGTCCCGGTCAAGACCGACCAGGGCAACTCCGAGGTGATCAACGCCTGGACGATGCTGGCGGCCCCGGCTCCCTACTTCGCCCACCCCGACTTCCCCGATGTCGCCCGCAAGCAGGCCGAGTGGCAGCAGCGGATGGGCGCCTTCATGAAGAAGACGTCCACCTACGGCATGAAGATCATCGAGCCGACCCGCTACGCCAACCTCGCCAGCCAGCACGAGCAACTGCAGATCGACTACGTGCGAGGCAACAAGAAGCTGTCCGACGTGCAGGCCGCCATCTCCACCTGGAGGTCCTCCGGCGGCGACAAGCTGCGCGACTGGTACAAGGAACTGCTCGACAAGAACGGCAGCGGCAACTGATGTCTCTCACGGCCGGGAGAAGGCCCGACGGGACTCGTCCCCCCGCGGCCGTCGAGGAGCCGACGGCCGCGGTCGCCACCGCGGGGACGAAGGTGCGGGCGCCGCGCAGGACGAGCAAGGCCGGCAAGGTTGCGTTCCGGATCCGGCTGCGCCGTGACCGCGCCCTCATCTTGATGACGCTGCCCGTCATCGTGCTGCTGTTGATCTTCAACTACATCCCGCTGCTCGGCAACGTCGTCGCCTTCCAGGACTACGACCCGTACGTCTCCAGTAACGGCATCACGGCGATCTTCCACAGCCCGTGGGTGGGCGTGGATCAGTTCTCGCGGGTGATCGACGACCCGCTGTTCTGGAGTGCCGCGAAGAACACCATCGTGCTGTTCGTGCTCCAACTGGTGCTGTACTTCCCGATCCCCATCGTCCTCGCGCTGGTCATCAACAGCGTGATCAGGCCCCGGGTGCGGGCCGTGGCGCAGGCGATCATGTATCTGCCGCACTTCTTCTCGTGGGTCCTCGTGGTCACCGTGTTCCAGCAGATCTTCGGCGGCGCGGGCATCATCGCCCAGACCCTTGAGGACCACGGGTGGAACGGCTTCGACCTGATGACCAACGCGAGCCTGTTCAAGTACCTGGTCACCGCACAGGCCGTGTGGAAGGACGCCGGCTGGGGGATCATCGTCTTCCTCGCCGCGCTGGCCGCCGTCAGCACCGACCTGTACGAGGCCGCCGCCATGGACGGCGCGGGGCGCTGGCGACGCATGTGGCATGTGACGCTGCCCGCGCTGCGCCCGGTGATCGCCCTGCTGCTGGTGCTCAGGGTGGGCGACGCACTCAGCGTCGGATTCGAGCAGTTCCTGCTCCAGCGTGACGCGGTCGGCGTGGGAGCCAGCGAGGTCCTCGACACATACGTGTGGAACATGGGTATCCAGAACGGCGACTTCAGCTACGCGGCCGCGGTCGGCCTGGCCAAGGGACTCATCGGAGTCGGTCTCGTCCTGGGCGCGAACAAGTTCGCGCACCTGCTGGGCGAGCAGGGGGTGTACAAGAAGTGAGCCTCAACACGCAGCTGATCCGCAGCCTCAAGGCGCCCGCCCGCCCCGTGTGGGAGGAGCCGCCGAACAAGGCAGGACTCACCGCCAAGAGCGGCCTCCTCCTGCTCTGCTGCCTGGGCGTGCTCGGTCCGCTGTGGATCGTGATCGTCACCAGCCTCTCTCCCAAACCGGTGATCGACAAGGCCGGCGGCCTCGTCGTGATCCCTCAGGGCATCACCTTCATCAACTACACCGAACTGCTCGGCGGTGGCCAGGTCAGCCGGGCGATCATGGTCTCGGTGGGTGTCACGCTCTTCGGCACGTTGTTCTCGATGACGGTGTCGGTGCTGGCGGCCTACGGCCTCTCGCGGCCGGGGAGTCTGGGCCATCGGGTCTTCCTGATGACCATGATGGGGACCATGTTCTTCGGGGCCGGGCTCATCCCGACGTACCTTCTGGTGCAGTCGCTGGGCCTCACCGACACCTATCTGTCGCTGATCCTTCCGAGCGCGGTCAGCGTCTTCAACATCCTCGTCCTGCGGGCCTTCTTCATGGGGATCTCACCCGAACTCACCGAGTCCGCCCGCATCGACGGGGCCAGTGACCTGCGCATTCTGCTGACCATCATCATGCCGCTGTCGCGCGCGGTGCTGGCCGTCATCTCGCTGTTCTACGCGGTCGGCTACTGGAGTGCCTGGTTCAACGCCTCCATCTACCTCACCGACCAGCAGATGATGCCGCTGCAGAACGTGCTCATCCAGCTTGTGCAGAAGAACACCGAGGCGCCGACCGGCCTCCAGCAGGCGGTCCGCACCGGCCAACTCTCCTCGCTGGGGCTGCAGATGGCCGTCATGGTCCTCGCGCTGATCCCCGTCGCGATCGCCTCCCCCTTCGTCCAGCAGCACTTCAAGAAGGGCATGCTCACCGGAGCCATCAAGGGCTGAAGCCCTTTGGTCCGAGTCCCGCCGAAGTGCCTTCCGCCGTATGTCCGCGGCTCCGCCCGAGTGATCGCGCCCACGTGGCGGTGCCGCAGCCAGGACTTCTTCCGGTGACGCGCAGCCGATCGATTTCGTCGCCGGAGAGGACCACGTCCTCAGTCAGGAGCGTGGTAACACCCCCACAATTCCCCCCACCCGTGGAAGGGACACCATGGTAAATAGCGCGATACGCAAGGTCAGCATGGCGGTGCTGGCGCCGGCGATGGCTCTCGGAGCCACCGTCGGCCTCGCCTCCGCCCCTGCCTCCGCCGCCGTCTGGAGCACGTGCGACCAGTACGGCAGCACGAACCTGAACGGCTACACGCTCTACAACAACATCTGGGGCTCCGGCGCCGGCAGTCAGTGCTTGTGGGCCAACTCCGGGACCGGCTGGGGTGTCTGGGCCAACCATCCCAACACCGGCGGCATCAAGTCCTACGCCAACTCAACGAAGTCGATCAACAAGTCGATCGACTCCCTCGGCTGGCTCACCAGCAACTACGACGTCAGCGTCCCGTCGTCCGGCGCGTACAACACGTCGTACGACATCTGGGACAACCACCACCAGTACGAGATCATGCTCTGGGTCAACTACAACGGATCCGTCGGCCCGATCGGCACCTACCAGGCCAATGTCACGCTCGGCGGCCACAACTGGAACGTCTACAAGGGCACCAACGGGTCGAACCAGGTGTTCTCGTTCCTGCGGACGTCCGACTCCAACTCCGGCACCGTGGACGTCAAGCCGGTCCTCAACTGGATCGCGTACACCAAGGGCTGGATGCCCGGCAGCGAGGTCATCGGCGATGTGCAGTTCGGCTATGAGATCACTTCGTCGTCCGGCGGTCTCAACTTCAACACCAACAACCTGACCGTCAGCGGCGGCTGACCCGACAGCAGTGACATGAGGGCCGAGGTCGGTCCGCGTCCCTTCTCAGGCGCGGTCGACCTCGGCCCTCAGTGCGTTGCAGTCCGCGAAGATGTGGTTTCGACGTCGGCCTTGGGCGGGCGGTGGGATCAGTGTCGGGCGAACTGGACCTGAGTGGGTTGCACGACGTTCGGCCGCACCGCGAGTCCGTTGACGGTCAACCGTTCGCCGTAGATGTCGGTGAGTCTGATCGCGCTGCCGCACCCGCTGCCGTCTGCGGAGATGAAGTAGTTGAAGGAGGTGCGGGGCAGTCGCCGCCAGCCGCCTGTGGTGCGGACCTCAAGCCTGGCGACCGGGTTGCGGTGGCCGATCGCCTGGATGCCGCACCAGTAGCGGCTGGAGCCGGTCTTGTACCGGATGGAGATCTTGTTGGAGATGCTGGGGCTCACCAGGCTCCAGGTGATGGGGATCCGGCCGACCTTGAGGTCGGCCAGTTTGGCGAACGCCTGTTGGCTGAGGTCGAGTTGCCCGGGTGCACAGGGCAGGGGGCATTCGTTGGTGATGCGTACCGTGATGGATTTGCCGTTGGCCGCGTGTACGAGCACGTAGGCGCCGCACGCCCTGGACGTCTCGTAGTCGGTGGTGTTCATGGCCGCGATCATGAGGTCGGGGCTGGGGCCGAACAGACAGGCGCCGTTTCCGTCCGCGGCCTCGTAGGCGGTGGCGACGCCCCGGTAGCTGGTGTGCGGCTGAATCCGTCCTGCCTGCGCAGTTGTTGTAGCGGGCTTTTGCTTGGGCTCCGGGGTGTCAGTGGGTGACGGTCGCGCCGACTTGGTGGTCGCGGTACCCGTCGGGGTGGGGGAGCCTGTCGGGCTGGGCGAGCCGGTCGGGCTCGCCGTCGCGGCCGGGGTGGCCCTCTCGCCGCCGGCGGCGGTGGCTTTCACCTGGGTGCTGGCGAGGGGGGTGGCTGCGGCAGGCCCTGCGTCGACGTTGCGGTCGGGGACCAACGCCATGACCAGGTAGACGAGAACGCCCGCGGCGATCAGTGCCGATGTGCCGCCCAGCATGAGCCTGCGTCTTTGTCTGCGCTGCCGCGCGGCCTGCCTCGATGTGTTCATTTCCCGTCCGTTCGCAAGATCGAGCCGATGGTGCACTACTGAGTGGCCACAGGAAGCGCAAAGGTTGCCAACGATTTCTCACCGGAAGTGGCTCACGTACGAGCACGGGTGTGCCGCGGCGCCGCAGAGACGTCGATGCCCTGGTTGCCCGGGAGGTGGGCAACCAGGGCGAGGGTCGGTCGGTCAGGATTCGGTGACAGCCGTACCGGTGACGGAGTCCCCGGACTTCGTGACCTTGTACTTCACCTTGGCGCCGCTGTGGAAGTGGAAGGTCAGCGTCGCCGCTTCGCCGTCACGCAGTGCCTTCAGGAAATCGGGGGTCAGGATGATCGTGCCGTTCGGGTAGTCCGGCGAGAAGGCCGCGTTGAACTCCTGGTACGGAGTCCAGCTGGTCTGGCCGGCGTTGCTGCCGTCGGCGTACGTGGACTCCATGGTCGCCAGCAGGTCGCCCTGGTACTTCGTGGGAAGGGTGAACGAATCGGGTGTGCCCGTGGCGTTCGAGAGCACCGGGGTGTCGTAGGTGACCACGTCGATCTTCCAGGGCAGGCCGCGGGAGAACCGGGCCTGGAGCGTCGCGTTGACCCCGTAGTCCCGCTCGCCGGTCAGCCGGGTCAGCGCCTGCGCCGTGAGGGTGAGCCGATCCTTGAAGACGGTGTAGTCCTTGCCCGAGACAAGCTTGGTGTCGCCGTTCCACAGACCCTGGAACTTGGTGCCGTTCAGGTTCAGTGTGAGCGACTGGGCCGTGATCCGGCTCGACTTCGCCACGAAGACCTTGTCGAAGGAGGCGGTTCCCGAGCGGGTGGTCCAGCTCGACTTGATCCAGGCGAACAGGGCGGGGTCCTGCCACTTCAGGGTGTCCCGGTTCAGGTAGGCGAAGGTTCCGGGGTCCCACAGGGCGGTGGTGACGCCGGCCTGGCGCGCCGTGTATCCGAGCTGCTCGAAGTACTTCAGTGCCTCACCTCGCTCGACGCGGTCGGGATGGTTGTGGTCGGGCCAGGCCAACAGGCCGTACTCGCCGAGGTAGACGGGGATGCCCCTGGCGATGAAGGTGTCGTGCATGCGGGCGAAGGCGTCGGTCAGGTCGTTCTGGGCGGCGGCGTCGTACCGGGTGCCGCCCGCGATGTTCACGCTGAACGGGTAATAGCTGTAGTAGTGCACCGTGGCGACCAGGTTGCTGTCGTGCAGCGCGCTGATCGTCGTGTACAGGTCGTCCATGAGGTCCTGTGAGGGGGTGCCGCCTTGTGTGGTCAGGACGAGCAAGCGGCCCTTGTTCGCGCCGCCCGAAGAGCGGACGATCTTGTGGAACGAGGTGTTCAGCTCGTTCATGAACTGGGTCTTCTGCGCCGCTGTGGCGTTGTCGAAGCCCGGTTCGTTGATGCTCTCGAAGAGCAGGGTGCGCGGCTCGTCCCGGAACGTCGCGGAGATCTGGGTCCACAGGGCGTCGTAGCGGGCGAGCACGTTGTCGTGGTCGGTGGAGATCTTCGAGACCCACTGCCATGAGTCGTGGTGGACGTTGAGCACGACGTAGAGGTTCTCGGCCTGTGCCCAGTCGACCACCTCCTTGACACGGCTCAGGTACGCGGCGTCGACGGTGTAGGGCGCGGTGGTGGACTGGTGTGCGCTCCAGGTCACCGGGAGGCGGACGCTGTGGAAGCCCTGCGCCCGGATGGTCTTGAACAGCTCCCTGGTGGCCTTGGGGTTGCCCCAGGACGTCTCGTCCGGAATCGCGTCCAGGGTGTTGCCCAGGTTCCAACTGGGCTGCATCGCGGCGACGGCGTCCTTGGCACCGGCCGGAACCTTGACCGTGGCGCTTGCCTGCTGTGCCGTGCCGTCGGTCGCGGCGAGCGCGGTGCTGCCGGACAGTCCCAGGACGACGAGCAGCGCCATCAGCAGGCCGGCCAGGCGTCCGGATCCGCGGCTGCGATGGTGCGCGGGTCTCCGTATGTCCTTCATGTGTCATGCCTTTCGGTCGGTGGTGCGGGTGATCCGGTCCGTGGCCGGGCAGCGAGCAGGCGCCACCGTCGGCTCATGGTGAGTAGAGGGAGGCTGAGGGATGCAGAGGGATGCAGAGGGAGGGGCCTGGTTCAGCCGTCGAGGGGCTCGTAGTCGAACCAGTCGAAGTGGACGGTGCCTGCCGCGGCGTACATGCCGATGACCCGACCGGTGAAGCCGCCGGCGACCTCGGTCGACAGGTAGCGGCCGTCTAGGGTCGCGAGCTCGGTGAGCGTGCCGTCGGGCTGCTCGACGCCGAGGGAGACGACATCGGGTCCCGTGCACGGCCCGTGCGGAGACGGCGGTTCCGTGATCGTGACGGCGAGGACCACCGGCCCGGCGGGCACGGACTGTTCGGCCACGACCGTGCGCAGGGAGCCGACGCGCGCGACCACCTGCACCCGCGTGCCGGACACCTCGATTTCGTAGTGGTGCCGCTCGTCGATCCGCACGGCGAGGCCACCGCTTCCCTCCGCGGCATCGACCAGGGTGCGCGCCCGGCACGTCAGATGCCGCTGGCGTCGGCCGGTGAACACCGCGTCGGGCTCGTCCAGGGAGCCGCCCCGCGCGCGGAGCGTCAGCCATCCCGGGCGCTCCTTGGTGGTGACGTGTTCGGCGGGCCGGTCGCGCAGGGAGATCCAGGCCGGCCGCAGTTCGGCGAGCTCGAAGTCGTCCCGGTTCTCCTCGACAGGGCCGGGGGAGAGCGGCCACGGGAGCTCGGGCAGGTCCAGGGTGACCTCGCCGACGACCGGCCAGTCGTCCACCCAGGTCACGGGGGCCAGGAAGGTCTCCCGGCCGAGCACGTGCCAGCCCGGCGTGCCGCCGCCCGGTCGGACGCCGAGGAACACCATCCACCAGGAGCCGTCGGGGCCCTGGACCAGGTCGGCGTGCCCGGTGTTCTGGACGGGGTGGTCGGTGCCGCGGTGGGTGAGGATCGGGTTGGCCGGGCACGGCTCGAACGGGCCGGCGGGCGTACGGCCGCGGGCGATCGACACAGCGTGGCCGCGCTCGGTGCCGCCTTCGGCGATGAGCAGATACCAGTAGTCGCCGATCCGGTACAGGTGCGGCGCCTCCGGGGCCTTGGCGCCGGGCCCGCTGGACCAGAGCTTGTGTGGTGTTCCGTACGTCTGCCCGGTGGACGGGTCGAGACGGACCTGCGAGACCCCGGCGACCGTGCACCAGCAGGTGCCGTCCTCGTCCCAGACCAGGTCGGGATCGATGCCGGGGACACCCGGTGCCCAGATGGGGTCCGACCATGGTCCGGCGGGGTCGGTGGCCGTGACGATCAGGTTGCCGCCGCCCTCGCTGCAGTTGGTGACGATCAACCAGAAGCGGCCGTCGTGGTGGCGCAGGGTGGGGGCGTAGATCCCGCCGGAGGACCAGGCGTCCGACAGACGCAGCTGCTCCGGCCGGTCCAGGGCGTTGCCGATCTGCGTCCAGTGCACCAGGTCACGGCTGTGGAAGAGGGGCACCCCAGGGAAGTACTCGAAGCTGGAGCAGGCCAGGTAGTAGTCGTCGCCGACGCGGCAGACGCTGGGGTCGGGGTGGAAGCCGGGGATCACGGGGTTGGTCAAGCGTCCGTCCGGCTGGTGCAGAGGGGGCACCCGATAGGTCCTCTCGTCGATGCGTGATGCGTGATGCGGGCGTGGGGTGGGGTGGGGTGGTTCAGGGAGCGCCGGGGTCCGTGGCGGTGATGCGGAGCAGGACGGCGGACGGCGCGGTGGGCAGGGTCAGGCTCAGCTCGGCCGTGTCGGGCGTCCAGGCGGAAACGGCCCGACTGGCCCAGGGGTAGAGCAGGTCGACACGGACAGCGGTGCCCCGCAGGTGGGGCAGGTGCAGCGTCGCTGTGGTGTCGGTTCCGGGGCGGCGCCAGGCGGTGAGGTAGGTGGTGGCCGGGGTGCGCAGGGCCAGGGCGATCCAGGGGGCGTCCCAGCCAGGAAGGCCCAGGGGCCAGGACGGTACGGCCCCCGGCAGGTCGGCGCGGATGGCCTTGTACGCGGCTATCGCCTCGTGGACCAGGGCGCGGGCCTCCGGCTCGAGTTCGGGAAGGCGGCCGGAGAGATGGATCCGGCCGAGGAGCGCGTTGGCCATCGTGAAGGCCACCTCGTCGAGGGAGTCCTCCGGCTGGGGGTACGCCCAGACGGCACCCTGTTCGGGGGTGACGGCGGTGGGCGCGGAGGCCGCGATGGGCGCGTAGAGGTGGAGGTTCTGCTGATCGCTGGTGGACTGCAACTGCATCCGGGACAACAGGGCGTCGTCCCAACGCATGCCGCCGGAGGAGCAGTTCTCCAGCACCAGGTGCGGGTAGCGGTCCAGGACGCCGTCGAGCCAGTCGAGGTGGGCGCGGTTGTGGCCGAGCAGTCCGGCGCCCGGGGTCTCGCCGGGGTGGGCGCTGGTGCCGGAGCCGGGGTCGATGTTGTGGTCGAGCTTGAGGTAGCCGACGCCCCACGCGCCGACCAGGCGGTCCACGACCTGGTCCAGGTGGGCACGGGCGGCCGGGTGGCGCAGGTCCAGGTGGTGCCGGCCGGCCTCCGTGACGCGGATGCCGTCGCGGCGGAAGAACGCCTCGTCGGGCAGGGACTTGGCCATGGGGCTGCGGACGCCGATCACCTCCGGCTCCAGCCACAGGCCGGGGACCATGCCGCGCTCCCGGATGCGGTCAAGGACCTCGTGGATCCCGCGCGCCCCGGGGAACCGGGAGGCGGCGGCCTCCCAGGCGCCGACGCTGTCCCACCAGCCGCCGTTCTCGCCGTCGTACCAGCCGGCGTCGATGACGAAGTACTCCGCGCCCGCGTCGGCTGCCGCGTCGATGTGCGGCAGCAGCTTCTCGGTCGTGGGGTCGCCCATCAGGCAGTTCATGTAGTCGTTGAAGATGACGGGCAGGCGCTGGTGGTCGGCGTGCGGGCGGCGCTGGGCGCGGCGGTAGCGGGTCAGTGCGGCGAACGCCTCGTCGGGGCCGCCGTCGTCGCTGAAGGACAGGGCGGCGGGTACGGTGCGGAAGACGGTGCCGGGTTCAAGGGAGTGCCGCCAGCCGTGGTGGGTGTCGGTGGGGCCGAACAGCGCCGCGTAGGCCGCGCTGTCCCGCTCTTCGCATTCCCAGCGCCAGCCCCCGCCGTTGTGCTCGATCTGCCACACCCAGGTGCGGCCGGTACTCCGGTCCGTCAGGCCGCCCATGGGGAGGCGTCCGCAACTGGACCAGGTGCCCTGTCCGTTCAGGGCGAAGCCCCCTCTGCCGTGCCCGTAGTTCACGCGTCCGCTGAGGGACGGTGTGGTCAGGCGCATCGGCTGTCGCTGCCAGCGGCATTCGGCGAGCCAGTCGTTCTCCGCCCACAGCAGGTCCACGGTGTCGATGGCCGCCGGGTCCTGCGGGGTGAGGCAGCCCACCGTGAGCGAGCTGACCGACTCCAGGTGCAGCGTGGTCTGCCCTTCGTTGCGCAGGGTCACCTCGCTGCGGAGCACGGGGACGCCGTCAGGCGAGCGGTAGGTCACCTCCGCGACCAGCCCGGTTTCGGGGTCGTGGAGGTGCACGGTCAGCGTGTGCCAGTCGCCGTCGCGGGTCGCGCGGTGGGCCCGGTGGCGCAGACGCCCGCCGAGATCGGTGCCCACGAGGCGGTTGCCCGACCAGCCACGGCCGTGACCCGCGGCCGTCACCTCCACCAGGGGCAGGGACGCACCGGGGATCCTCCGCTCTTCGTCGGGCAGTCCGAGGTGAGTGAGGCGCGGGCTGCCGTCGTCATCGAGGACGATTTCGAGGTGAAGGGCCTCGTGCCCCCAGTGGAAAGGCCCTTGTTTCTTGGTCATGTCGGCTGTTCCTTGGTCATGTCGGCCCTTTCGAGGTCAGTGCCCGCGCAGTACCGCGCAACCGCCGGGCGGCAGTTCGGACACCGAGCCGTCTGTGAGCAGGTCGTGGGCGGGCTCGGGCAACGAGACGGGTTCGGCGCTGTGGTTGATCAGGAAGCGCCAGTTGCGGCCGTCCGGGGTGCGTCGGGTGACGGCCTCGACCTGCGGGGGCAGGCCCGGCATCTCGGGGCCCACTCCGGCCTCGTCGAGCAGCCGGGCGACCAGGCCGCCGTAGTCGGCGTCGTCGAGGTGGGTGGAGAGGTACCAGCCCTGCCCGGTGCTGAAGCGGTGACGGGTCAGCGCCGGGCTGCCGGTGAGCATCCCGTGGGTGTAGGTGGCGAGCGTCTCGGCGCCCTCGGTGCGCAGGGACTCGCTCCAGGCAGTGCCCTGTGTTCCGTCCGACAGGGTGATCCGCTCGCTGCGCCGCAGTGGCCGGTACTCCTCGACGCGGATGCCCAGTGCCTCGCGCAGGGGAGCGGCCGGGTAGCCACCGAGGTGGGCGTGCAGGCGCTCGTCGACGTAGCCGCTCGCGTGCTGGACAAGGAGCGTCCCGCCGTCGGCGACGTATCGGCGCAGCTTCTCGGCCACCGCGTCGGAGAGGAGGAACAGGGCCGGTGCGACGACGAGCGGATAGCGGCCCAACTCGTGTTCGGGGTGGGCGAAGTCGACCGTGACGCCGGCGTCCCACAGTGCGCGGTGGGCGCGGCCGAGTGTCGCGTGGTAGTCGAGCTCCGGGGAGGGCAGGCCGTCCACGCCGAGTGCCCACCAGGCGTCCGGGTCGTGCAGGACGGCCACTGACGCGGAGACCGTCGATCCCGCCAACTCGGCGAGGCGGGCGACGGCCTCCCCGGTCTGTATGACCTCGCGGAAGATCCGGCTGTCGGGTCCGGCGTGCGGCACCATCGCCGAGTGCCAGGTCTCGGCGCCGGCCGGGGACTGCCGCCACTGGAAGAAGAGGGCGCCCTCCGAGCCGCGCGCGATGTGGCCGAGGGAGTGGCGCAGGATGTCACCGGGGTCCTTGGCGAGGGTCCGGCCGCCGTCGTAGACGGTATTGGTGCCCTGCTCCATCAGCAGCCAGGGACGGCCGCCACCCAGGGAGCGGGCGCGATCCGCGTGGAAGGCGACGTCGGCGGCGGCGGCCAGGCCGGGCGCGCTGGGGTACTGGTCGATGGTGACCACGTCGAGTTCCCGGGCGAGGGCCCACACGTCGATGTTCTGGTACGCGGGCAGCATCAGGTTGGTCGTCACCGGCCGGTCGCTGTGCGCGCGGATCGCGTCACGCTGCTCGCGGTAGGCGGCGGTGACCTCGTCGGCCCAGAAGCGGCGGAAGTCCAGCTCCTGGCCGGGGTTCTTGTGCCAGTTCGTCGCACGCGGCGGCAGCACCTGTTCCCAGGAGGTGTAGCGCTGACTCCAGAAGGCCGTTCCCCAGGCCTCGTTGAGGGCGTCGAGCGAGCCGTGGCGGGCGCGCAGCCACACCCGGAAGGCGGCGGCCGTGTGGTCGCAGTAGCACAGGGTGGCGTACTCGTTGTGCACGTGCCACAGCGCGAGGGCGGGGTGGTCGCCGTAGCGTTCGGCCAGCGCGGACGCGATCCGGCGGGCGGCGTTGCGGTACGCGGGCGCGGTGAGGCAGTACGTGTCCCGGCTGCCGTGGACGAGTTGGGTGCCGTCGGGCAGGACCATCAGCGCGTCCGAGTGGGCCAGGGTGAACCAGGGCGGCGGGGAGGCGGTGGGGGTGGCGAGGTCGACGGCCACGCCGTTCGCGTGCAGGCGTTCGATGTGGGCGTCGAGCCAGTCGAAGTCGTAGCGTCCCTCCTCCGGTTCCAGCAGGGCCCACGAGAAGACGCCCACCGTGGCCAGGTTGACCCTGGCCCTGCGCATCAGCTCGTCGTCCTCCTTCCAGACCGGCTCGTCCCACTGCTCGGGGTTGTAGTCCCCGCCGAAGGCCAGGCCGCCCAGGCGGTCGGTGATGCTGCGAGTCGTCATGACGGTTCCTCGGGTACGGAGAGTTGAATCGTGTTCCTGCGGCGACTGTCGAAGCGCTTCAATCCCAGGCGCAAGTTAACGGACATGTTTCGTGCGAAACAAGAGCCGCTACAAGAGGGACTCTTTCTTTTGCTGGTCCATTGGCAGCCCATCAGGGAGAATGCTGGTGTCGAAGCGCTTCGACATTGATGCTTCAGGGACGGCCCCACACTCAGCTTCCGAGGGGTGCGCGACTCCAGGCACGGCGGGCGCCGCGTCCGGCACTGCCCGCCACCGATGTGCTCCCGGGACCGTTCGTCTCCCGGCATCGTTGTCGCCCGGGACCGAAGCCCGCAGAGCGGCTCAGGTCCCGGAAGCGGGGGTCATCCGGCGGGCAGAGTGGTCCACTTCTGGTTGGAGCTGCCCTGGCAGTCCCACAGCACGAGCTGCGTGCCGTCGGCCGTGGAGAAGCCCGGATCGTCGAGGCAGCGGCCGGAGGCGGGGTTGCGGTAACCGCCGTTGTGGGGCTGCCAGACCTGGTTGGAGCCGCCGTGGCAGGCCCAGATCTGCACCTTGGTGCCGTTGGCGGTGCCTCCGCCGGCGGCGTCGAGGCACTTGCCCATCGAGCGCAGGGTGCCGTCGGTGTAGGCGGACCAGAACTGGTTGGCACCCTCGCCGCAAGCCCAGATCTGGACGGCGGTCCCGTCGGCCGTGCCGGCGCCGTTGACATCCAGGCACTTGCCGGCGATGCCGGACTCCATGCGTGCGGCGGCGGGGGCGGGGTTCCTCAGCCACCCGGCGCTGTCCGCGGCCTGGATGCCGCGGTGGAAGGCGTCCGCCATCTTCCGGTAGCCCGAGTCGTTGGGATGCAGGGTGTCGGCCAGGTCGGCCGTGGTCAGGCTGCTCATGTCCACATACGCGACATGCTTGCCCGTGGCCTGGGCCTCGCTCACGATCTGGGGGATGGCCTGGTTGTACGCGGCACGGTACTGCTCCACCGAGCCGCTGGTGGACACGACCAGGGAGGCCACGAGGACGGTCGCGTCGGGGGCGGCGGCGGTGATCTGGTTGACCAGCGACTTCAGCCGGGCGCTGGCAGTGGTGGGCTGGTAGCTGCCGTTGAGGTCGTTGGTGCCGATCTCCAGCGTCACGACGTTGGGCCGGTAGCGGGTCAGCGAGGCGTCGGCGAGGGTGGCGATCTGGTCGATGCGGTATCCGGAGTGGCCTTCGTTGTCGGGGTCGGACATCGAACCGCCCCGCAACGTGCCGACGAAGTCCAGCGGATGGCCGTCCGCCGCAAGCTTGTCCCACAACGGACCCCGGTACCCGTTGCCCGTACTGCTTCCTTCACCCCAGGTGATCGAGTCGCCCAACGGCATGACCCGCAACGGCGTGGTCGAGGCGGCGGCGGCAGGGGTCGCACCAACCGCCGTCACCTCGAGCGCGGCAGTGACGAGAGCGATGAGGGATAGAGTGCAAGACTTTCTCATGCGGGCGTCCTCTCATGACGAGTGAATGCTGATCAACGGGGCTGCATCGCCGTTCGAGTCAGCAACTCGGCCGTCGTGCCGCCCTGTTGACGTCGACGGCCGGCTGATGAAACGTCAGAACGGCGTGGTGGAGAGCCTCTTGTGCTGTGAGTGATGGCAACATCGAGCCATCCGGCGGCGTCCCGTGTGCCCCGGCCCTCCTGTGCGGAGCGGGTTCGACTCTGGCCGACCCCCTCAAGCGCACTCGTACAGATATTACGCAGATCCCTGGCTGGACATCCCATGGATGCCAGAATTCAGGGATCGGCGACACAAGGGTGAGTGCTGCGTGGTTTCGTCCCGTCGCCGCTGTTCCGGCGGCTCCGGCGGTCTGTTCGCCGCTCTCTCCCTCTCCTGCGCTGATCCTTCAACATCCCATGTCTGGTTGCTGGAGTTCGACCCTGCCGATCGCGCCCGGCCCGGGATCGGCTTCCCGCCGAGGTGGCCTGGCCAGGCCGTTGGGCGGCAGACGTCGCCAGGTCCAAGATCACCGCACTTCACCGAGTGCCCACGAGAAGTTCAGTTCCCGCGCTCCGAGGCAGGCCGATACTCTCGCCATGATCGATCCGAACAACCCGCGTTCCGAGACCGACTTGAACGTGGGTGATGGATCAGTCGATTCGACAGGGAGAGGGCAATGACCGTTCTTGACGGGATCCTCGCGGGAGTTCGCGAAGATCTGGAACAGCGCAAGCGTGCGACGCCGTTGGCGGAGCTGCGCTCCCGCGCAGCGGACGCGGCACCCGCGCTTGACCCCCTGCCCGCCTTCCGGGCGCCCGGGGTGTCCATCATCGCCGAGGTGAAGCGCAAGAGCCCCAGCAAGGGCGCGCTGGCGGACATCCCCGATCCCGCGTCCCTCGCGGCCCGGTACGCGGCCGGCGGTGCCGCTGCGATCAGCGTGCTCACCGAGAGCAGGCGTTTCGGCGGCTCCCTCGCCGATCTGGACGCCGTACGCGCCCGGGTCGACGTACCCGTGCTGCGCAAGGATTTCATCGTCGACCCCTATCAGCTGTGGGAAGCCCGCGCCCACGGCGCCGATCTTGCGCTTCTCATGGTCGTGTCGCTCGACGACGGCCGGCTCACGGACTTGATGGGGTTGTGCAAAGAGTTGGGTCTCACGCCGCTCGTGGAGGCGCACACGGTTGACGAAGTGCGGCGCGCTGCCGCCGCAGGAGCTGAGCTCCTCGGCATCAACGCGAGGGACCTGACAACGCTGGACGTGGACCGCACCGTGTTCGCGGACCTCGTGAAGGATGTCCCCGAAGGCGCGGTCCGGGTCGCGGAATCAGGAGTGACGGGCCCGAAGGACGTCGCGGAGTACCGAGGTTGGGGAGCCGACGTGGTACTGGTCGGCGAGGCACTGGTCCGCTCTGGAGACCCGACCACCGCCGTGCGCGAGTTCATCGGGGCCGCCGGGGCGTGATGGCGTACGGCTCGGCCAGTGGCACGCCTGGAAAGTGGCCGAGCCTCTCACCGCCGGACCACAGAGCTTCGTAGATCACCTCGTGTGAGATCCGGGAGCCCGGCGACGACCCCGGGCTCGGATCTCATCGCGGCTCGGGCTCGGGCTCGGTGAGGGTCTGTGCGCACCAGATCGTCTTGCCGCCGGTGGTGTGCCGGGTACCCCACCCCTGGGTGAGCTGGGCGACGAGCAGCAGGCCCCGGCCGCCCTCGTCGAAGGCGCGCGCCCGGCGCAGGTGCGGGGCGGTGTTGCTGGCGTCGGAGACCTCGCAGATCAGGGAGGTGTCGCGAATCAGCCGCAGCCTGATCGGCGGCTCGCCGTATCTGATGGCGTTGGTGACCAGCTCGCTGACGACGAGTTCGGTGACGAATGACGCCTCCTCCAGGCCCCAGGCCTCCAGCTGGTCGACGGCGAACTTCCTGGCGCGCGGCACCTGCGCGGGGTCGGGCTCGACGTCCCAGTCGGCGACATGGTGGGGATCCAGCGCGTGTGTGCGGGCGAGCAGCAGGGCGGCGTCGTCGGTGCGGCGTTCGGGAAGCATCGCGGTCGTCACCGTGTCGCACAGGGCCTCCAGCGAGGCGGCCGAGTGGTTCAGGACCTGCTGCAGTTCGGCGATTCCCTGGTCGACGTCGCGCTCGCGGCTTTGTACCAGTCCATCGGTGTAGAGGGCGAGCAGGCTGCCCTCGGGCAGTTCGAGTTCGGTGGCCTCGAAGGGCAGCCCGCCGATGCCGAGCGGTGGTCCCGGCTGTGCTGGTGCCGGGGTCCTGGTGCCGTCCGGGGAGATGATGAGCGGCAGCGGATGGCCTGCGCTCGCCAGTGTGAAGCGGCGGGAGACCGGGTCGTAGACGGTGTACAGGCAGGTGGCCCCGAACTCGCCGGTCGGCTGGAAGTGGCCGGCGGGCTGGAGGTCGCTGGCGAGGTGGATGACCAGGTCGTCCAGGTGGGTCAGCAGCTCGTCCGGCGGCAGGTCCACGTCGGCGAGCGTGCGGACCGCCGTGCGCAACCGGCCCATGCTGGCCGCGGCGTGCAGGCCGTGACCGACCACATCGCCGACGACCAGGGCGACCCGGGCACCGGAGAGCGGAATGACGTCGAACCAGTCACCACCCACTTCCGCGTCGGTCCCGGCGGGCAGGTAGCGGGATGCCACCTCGACCGCCTCCTGGCTTGGCAGCCGTTGCAGCAGCAGGCTGCGTTGCAGGGTCAGCGCGGTCGTGCGCTCGCGTGAGTACCGGCGGGCGTTGTCGATGGCGACGGCTGCCTTGGCGGTCAGCTCTTCGGCGAGGATCAGGTCGTCGGCGGTGAAGGCCTCGGGCCGGTCGCTGCGGGAGAACGCGACGACGCCGAGCAGCACGCCGCGGGCCCGGAGCGGCACGGTGATCCGGCCGGTCAGCCCCTCCGCGGTGATGGTTTTGTCGATCAACGGATTGCCCGGCGGCCAGTGGGCCGGATCGGCGGCGAGCCCGGGCCCGAAGGCCCATTCGCCGCCGTGGCCGGGTTCGCCCGCGAGCTGAACCGTGGACCTGCCGGTGGCCATGCAGCGGGCGGCGACGGAACCGGGAGCGTGACTGACCGGCACCGGGGGCCCAGCAGCCCGGTCGGTGTCACACTTCGCGCTGTGCTGGGCGGCGCGGCTGAGCGCGATGGCTTCGCCGGAGACGGAGGCGGGGGAAAGAGGCGGTTCCTCTCCGCGTAGTACCTCGTCGAAGAGATCTACGGTGACGAGGTCGACGAACCCCGGCACCGGGGTCCTGGCCAGTTCCTGGGCGGTGCCGATCACGTCGAGCGTCCGGCCGATGCCACGACTGGCCTCGTTGAGCATGAGCAGGCGCTGCCTGGCCCAGTACTCGGCGCTCATGTCGAATCCCCAGTTGGCGACCGCGCGGACCCTGCCCTCGGCATCCCGGACTGGCCAGATGCTGGTGGCCCAGGCGTTGGCGTAGTCGCTGCCGAGCGGGTGGAAGACGGTGATGAGACGTGCGGGTTTGCCTGTCCTCGCCACTTCGGAGAGCTGGTCGGTGTAGGGCTTGTCGTCCCTTTCGGGAAACAGCGAGCGGTCGAATTCGGGAAGCACCTCGCGGTACTTCTTACCGAGCACTTGCTCCTCGGAGTGCGCGATCACCCGGCCCGAGGAGGCGTTGATCCACAGAAACCGCAGATCGGGGTCGTAGACGCCCAGAGCGAAGGGGCACTGTTCGAAGGCCAGATCGGCGATCACCGGGCGGCTTTCCCAGCGCTGGACGGTCACCGCATGGCCCAGCGCCCGGCCGTCGGCGCCGAACAGCGGGTGAGCCGACACCAAGGCGTCCACCGTGGAACCGTCCCGGCAGCGCAGGGCGATGAGCCCCGTGTGGTCGGGGCCGCTGCCGTAGCTCTCAGGGAAGCCGGGTGGCGGGGGAGCGGCCAGCAGGTCGGTCACGGGGCGGCCGACGGCGTCCTCCACCGTCCAGCCCAGCAGCAACTGCCCGCTCTCGCTCCAGCCGCTCACCACGCCGTCCGGGCCCACCACGAGCGCGGCAGTGCGGGCATCCTGCTTGCCGGCCGCGTCCACGCGCTACGCCTCCGTCCTGACAGCTGTGTCCGTCAGGGCTGGATTTCAGCCACGGCTTCCAGCGTAGGTCCGCTTCTGCTCCACGGCGCCCCGGCCGGTGCGTTCCTGACCGCCGGGTGCGGGGCTGAGCGGGGCCGGCGCCTGCGCGCCCCGCTCGACGACCACCGCGGCACGTCCGCCGATGTCCCGTAGCCGGACCTGTGGTGCTCCTGGGTGGTCGGTGCCGTCACCAGCCTGTCGGCAGTCCGGCGATGAACGAGGTGAGCCGGTCGGCGATGAGGCGGTCGTCGTGGGCCGAGTAGTGCCAGTCGCAGCCGAGGAAGTCCAGGCCCGAGTCGTCGAGGGACCAGGAGCGGACCCGGCTGTCGCCGGCGTCGTTGCGGGCCTTGACGACCTGCTGGACGTGTTCGGCGTACGGGCCGGCGCCTACTGCCACGATGGTGGTGGTGGCCCCGTAGCGCGTGCGCAGCTTCTGGAGGAAGTCGCCGTAGGCGCTGCGGTAGGCGGCCGCGAGGCTGTCGGGTGTCCACGGCTCGCCGGGGTTGATGGCGGTCGAGAAGTCGTTGGTGCCCAGGTTGACCACCACGACCTGGGGGCGCCAGGTGCCCGGGTTCTGCCAGACGTCGCCGGACACGTTCAGCAGGGCACGGTCGTAGAAGGTCCGGTACGTGACGTCCGTCCGGCCTCCGTTGTAGTTGCGCACCATGCCGAGGCCCGAGTAGCCGTTGATCTGGTAGTCGGCGTTCAGTTGCCGGGCGGTGAGGGCGCCGTAGCTCACGTCGGTGTTGGTGTTCCGCTTGAGCTGGTCCGAGGTGCAGGTGCGGGAGGTCGAGAGGTTGCCGTAGCCCACCGTGAGGGAGTCGCCGATGAACTCGATCTGGCGGTTGCGGGCGGCCGGTTTGCTCAGTACGGCACCGCCGGGCGCGGCGACGAAGCCTCCGAACGTGCTGGTGTCCCCCGGGGTGTCGTTGCGCTTGACGAGCCGGACGGTGTGCGTGCCGTTCGGCAGGCCGTTGATCCGGTGCGTGGTGTTGCCGGGCGTGACGAGCGTGGCGATGGTGGCTCCGTCGATCTGGACGTCGTAGTCGGCGGCCGAGTCGCCCAGCACGATGCCCACGCCGGTGCCGCTGACCGTGCCCTCGAAGTACACGCCGGGCCAGCTGTACTGCACGGTGTTTCCGGCGTCCTTGACCCGCCCAGCGGTGTGCACCTGTGCCAGTACTCCTGTCGCGCGGACCAGTTGCCATTGCTGGTTGGCTCCGCCCCAGTCGGTGAACTGCACGACTTTGGCGCCGTCCGCGGTGGAGGCGTTGTCGACCTCGACGGCCTTGCCGCTGTTGCGGTTGATCAGCCGGACGTAACCGTCCGAGGAATCGGCCAGCCGGAACTGCTGGTTGGTGCCATTGAGGTCGCTCCACTGCACGATGTCCGCATGGTCGGCGCCGGAGTAATTCAGCACGTCCAGCACCTTGCCGGAGTGCTGCGCCTTCAGCCGGTAATAGCCCCCGCCCGAGTCGACGAACCGGAACTGCTGGTTGGCACTGCCGGTACGCGTCCACTGCGTGAGACCCGCTCCGTCGGCACTGCTCGCCCCGGCCACGTCCAGCGCCTTGCCGCTGCCACGGTTGACCAGCACATACGACACGGTCGTATCCACCGTGGACGCCCGCGCCGTCCCCGCGGCACCAAGTCCCGTCAGGAACGCCGCCAGTAAGGCGGTCACCGCGGTCAGCACCCCCGTACGCCGCCCGCGTCCCCACCACGACGCGCCCAATGTCATATGCATGCCATCTCTTTGCATTCGTGTCCCTTTCGGGTGTGCGCCGCCACGTCAGCGGTAGCGGGCTCTGCCGGCTACAGCGCGGTGAAGGTCCACAGCAGGTTGGTGCTGCTGCCGTAGGTCCACTGCTTGGTGATGGAACCCGAGTCGACGTTGCCGCCGCCGTCGAGGGCCAGGCCGGTGGTGCGGCTGGTGATGGAAAAGTGGTCGCCGCCGCGGTGGGTGATCGTCCACTGCTGGTTGGTGCCATCGTTCCAGGCGGCCTGTCTGGCGGCGGAGCCGTCGGCGGTGGCGCCCCAGCCGTCGGCGACCATGCCGTTCGTGCGGTTGACCAGCCTGTAGTAGCCGCCTCCGACAGCCTCCGCATGCCACTGCAGGTTCGAACTGCCGTCCCAGGTCCACTGCTTGAGGTTGGAGCCGGAGGCGACGTTGCCGCCGCTGTCCAGGGCGAGGCCGTTGGTGGCGTTGGTGATCCGGAAGTACGTCGCCGGGTTGAACTGGACCTTAAGTGAGGTGATCTGGTCGTTGTTGCCGGTGACCCTGAGGTCGGGGTTGTCGGCGGTGAAGGTCCAGGAGGTACCGGCGAAGTTGTCTCCGGAGTAGCCGATCACCTGGTAGCCGGGGGCCGGCCGGAGGGAGGAGAGGGTGCGTGGGCCCGGTCCGGCCGCGGTCAGGTCGGCCGCGGTGTAGTCGCCGACGGTGAGGACGGCGGCGTCGCCGGTGTAGTTGACGTCCGTGAAGGCAATGGCGCCGGCGAGCGGCCGCAGGCCCGGGATCGTGCCGGAGAAGGTGAGCTTCAGGGCGTAGGCGCCCGCGCTGTACGGCGCCGAGGACGGCAGGGTGACGGTGAGGCCGGAGGAGTTCTGGGCCGGCGTGGGCAGGTCGATATAGGTGCCGGCGGTGTTCCCGAGAAGCTTCACCGAGGTGAGCGAGGAGAGGTTGATCCGGTCCGAGCTGAGGGTCTTGATCGTCAGGGAGCTGCCGGGCCAGCCCAGGACGGTGGCGTACAGGACGTTGTCGGCCTTGTTGCGAGTGAAGCGGATGTCCTGCGGCGTGCCGGCGTGCGGGGTGGTGAACGCACCGCCGCCCATCTTCGTCGGGCCTTCGCCGTATGCCGTCCAGGCGCGGGTCGCGTACACCGACTCGCCGAAGCGCTTCAGGTGGTCTCCGATCCCGAGCAGGATGTCCTTCTGCGCCTGGGGGATGGTGCCGTCGGCCATCGGCGCGATGTTCAGCAGCACGTTGCCGTTCTTGCTGACCCGGTCGATGAACGAGTGCAGCATCTGCTGGATGGTGTAGTAGCCGATGCCCTGGGTGTAGCACCAGCTGGAGCTGGAGATGCTGTCGTCGGTCAGCCAGTACGGGGTGGTGATGTCGGCCGGGCCGCCGCGTTCGTAGTCGAAGACCTCGCCCTTGCCGTTCATGCCGTCCTTGTAGGTGGCGACGACTTCACGGCCCCAGCTGTTTGCTTGGTTGTAGTAGTACGCCAGGAAGTTCAGGCGCTGTGTCTCGTCGACGGCGTCCATCTTGAAGTCCTGCCACAGGATGTCGGGTTGGGCGCGGTCGATGACCTCTTTGAGCTTGTCGAACCAGAGTTGGTTCTCCGCGGATGAACCCAGCTGCCCGTAGAGCTTCTTGAGGCTGGGGTCCGTCTGGGCGGGGACGAATTCGTAGAAGCCGTTGTAGTGGTACGCGTGGTGCATGGCCACCAGTAGCTTCAGGCCCTTGGCGCGGATGGCCGTGGAGAACAGCCGCAGCAGGTTCAGTCCCGGACCCTTGTCCACCGAGTTCCACTCGTTGACCTGGCTGTCCCACATGGAGAAGCCGTCGTGGTGCTCGGCGACCGGGCCGGCGAACCTGGCGCCGGCGTCGACGAACAGCTGCACCCATTCGTCGGGGTCGAACTTTCCGCCGGCCGACTTCAGCTTCGGCGCGAACTTCACGGTGTTGCCCGCCAGGTCCTTCGCTCCGTTGATGAAGTTGTGGTAAGGCCATGCCGATGGCTGGCCGTAGGTCGCGATGTGGTGCTGGTTGGCGTTGCTGCCCGCCTGGTACATGCTCCGCGGGTACCACTCGTTGTCGTAGGCGGGGACGCTGAAGGCGCCCCAGTGGAAATAGATCCCGAACTTCGCGTCCTGGAACCACTCCGGGGCCGGAGGGTGCTGGTCGACCGAGTTCCAGTCGGGCGTGTAGGTGCTGGGCGCCGCCTCGGCGACACCGGCACTGAACACACCTCCGGCAACGGCCGCCGTGGCCACGCAGGTTGCGGAGGCCAGGAACTGACGTCTGTTGATCGAGCTCGACATGGACACATCCCTGATGCGGAAGGGGACAGGGGGAATACAGGGCCACGCATGAAGGTCGGCCATGCCGCCATGGGATGTCAACCAGCGTGCAGGGATGAAAGTGACCAATGCTTCGGGCGAGATGATGGATTTGTCTTGATCTGTTGTGCATTGCGATCACGTAAACATGGCATGTCTTGCAGTGCTTCATGGTCAGCCGTGAGCCATCAAGGGGCGACGATTGATGGGATGGATACTCCCCTGTGGATACCCCTCCTGTACTCGCAGGCGTCTACGAGCTGGGACTTCATCGTGAATTGTACAGAGGGGTGGACAAGCGGCCGAAAGTCGCTCTATAAACATCCCATCTCTACTGCGCGGCGATACATGGATGTCGTCGAAGCGAAACCTTCCCACTACGGGACCGGCGCGAGGAAGCACCGATGAGACTGAGAACCGCCCTCTGTTCCACCGTCTCCACCCTGTCCGCGCTCGCGCTGCTCAGTGCGTGCAGTAGCGGCTCCACGTCGGCGTCGGCGGGTGACGCGCCGCTCGTGGGCGTCGACTACCCGCGCTCCGACACCGACTTCTGGAACTCGTACATCAAGTACACGCCGGAGTACGGCAAGAAGCTCGGCCTCTCGCTCAAGACCACCAACTCGCAGAACGACGTCGCCAAACTCACCGCCAACGCACAGACGTTCATCAGCCAGGGCGTCAAGGGCATCGCGATGGCCCCGCAGGACACCGCCGCCATCGCACCGACCCTGGCGCAGCTGGAGTCGAAGAAGATCCCAGTCGTCACCGTGGACACCCGTCCGGACACCGGCAACGTCTACATGGTCGTCCGCGCCGACAACCGGGCCTACGGCGAGAAGGCGTGTCAGTACCTCGGCACCAAGCTCGACGGCAAGGGCAAGGTCGTCATGCTGGAGGGCGGCCTCGACTCCATCAACGGCCGTGACCGCACCGAGGCGTTCAACGACTGCATGAAGAAGAACTACCCCGGCATCAAGGTGTTCGGCGAGGCCACCAACTGGGACGGGGCCGTCGCCGCGCAGAAGCTGCAGACCGACCTGACCGCCCACCCGGACATCAAGGGTGTCTACATGGAGGCCAGCTTCGCCCTGTCCGGCACGCTCCAAGTCCTCAAGCAGAAGGGCCTGTTGGTCGACCCAAAGGACAAGAAGCACGTCTTCGTCGTATCCAACGACGGCATCCCCGAGGAGCTCAAGTCCATCGCCGCCGGGAAGATCGACGCCACGGTCTCCCAGCCTGCCGACCTCTACGCCAAGTACGCCCTGTTCTACCTCAAGGCCGCGATCGATGGAAAGACGTTCAAGCCCGGCAAGACCGACCACGACAGCACCATCATCAAGGTCCGTGACGGCGTGCTGGAGGACCAGCTCTCCGCCCCGCTCGTCACCTCCGACGGCGCCACCTATGGCGGTGTGCCCAGCGTCAAGAGCGACGACAAGTCGCTGTGGGGCAACAACCTCGGCTGATCCCTCCTCCGGCACGCAACGGCTCACGAGAACAAGGCGGTTGAGATGAGCGACGGGGAGCGAGCGGTCACCCCCGTGCCCGCCCCGGCGGACGACGGACGGGCCCCCTCGGACCCGCCCGTCGTCGAGGCGACGGGCATAGTCAAACGATTCGGTCCGACGGTGGCCCTGAACGGCGCCCGGATCACCATCAGGCCCGGCGAGACCCACGCGCTCGTCGGCCGCAACGGGGCGGGCAAGTCGACCCTGGTGTCAGTCCTCACCGGCCTTCAGACCCCCGACGAGGGAACGGTCACCTTCGGCGGCGAGCCGGCTCCCCGGCCCGCCGACCGGGACGCCTGGCGGCAACGCGTGGCCTGCGTCTACCAGAAGTCCACGATCATCCCCACGCTGACCGTCGCCGAGAACCTCTTCCTGCACCGGCACGACCACGGACGCAGCCGGCTCATCAGCTGGCAGGCCACCCGTCGCCGCGCCCAGGAACTGCTGGCGACCTGGTCGGTGGACGTAGACCCGTACACCCCTGCGGGCGAACTGAGCGTCGAACAGCGGCAGTTCGTCGAGATCGCCCGCGCGCTGTCCTTCGGCGCGCGGTTCATCGTCCTCGACGAGCCGACCGCCCAACTCGACGGGGCAGCCATCAACCGCCTCTTCGGCCGAATCCGCGACCTGCAACGCCAGGGCGTGACCTTCCTGTTCATCAGCCACCATCTCCAGGAGGTCTACGAGATCTGCGACATGGTGACGGTCTTCCGCGACGCCCGGCACATCGTGACCGCGCCGGTCGCGGAGCTCCCCCGCGTCGAACTCGTCGCCGCCATGACCGGTGAGGCGGCAGCCGGCCGGCGCGAGGAACGGGCGAGCACCCTCGCTCCCGGCGCCACGGCCGCACTGAGCGTCCATGCTCTGCGAGGCGACGCATACGACGACGTCGGCTTCCAGGTCGGGGCCGGTGAGATCGTCGGCCTCGCGGGCGCCGCCGGCAGCGGACGTACCGAGGTCGCCGAGACCGTCGTAGGGCTGCGGGCGGCAGCTGCGGGCGAGGTGGAGATCGCCGGGCGGCAGCCCCGGCCGGGCAGTGTGCCCGCGGCGCTCGCCGCCGGTGCCGGGTTCGTTCCGCAGGACCGGCACCACCAGGGCTTCGTGCCCGACATGTCCATCGCGGACAACGCAACCCTGTCCGTACCGAAGCGCCTTGGCTCGAACGGGTTCCTCAGCCGCAGCCGCCGGGACCGGCTCGCCGAGGGCATGATCGAGTACCTGGCGATCAAGACCCCCGGTCCCGAACTGCCCGTCTCCGCCCTGTCCGGAGGCAATCAGCAGAAGGTCGTCATGGCCCGCGCCCTGGCGAACGACCCGCGTCTGCTGGTCCTGATCAACCCAACCGCGGGCGTGGACGTGCGATCCAAGGAATTCCTCCTCGGCAAGGTCGAGGAGACCGCGGCCACCGGCACCGGAGTGCTCATCGCCTCCGACGAACTCGACGATCTGCGCATGTGCGACCGGGTCCTGGTGATGTTCCAGGGCCGTGTGACCTCAGAGATCGCCCGCGGCTGGCACGACCACGACCTCGTGGCCGCGATGGAAGGAGTGGACCTCAATGCCTGAAACCGTCCTCGCGGACACCGCGGCCCCCAGGGAAACGGTAGCGAAGCGAACCACGCTGCTCGGCGGCCGGATACCCCTGGCGCGCCTACGCGATCTCGCGCTCGTCCCTGCCATCGTGGTCATCGCGATCGTCGGCCAGATCGTCAACCCGGTCTTCCTGCAGGCCGACAACCTCATCAACGTCCTGCAGACCATGTCCGAGATGGCCCTGCTGGTCCTCGCCCAGGCGATGATCCTGATCGTCAAGAAGATGGACCTGTCCCTTGAGTCCACGATGGGCCTCGCGCCCGGCGTGGCGGCCTGGCTGGTGGTGCCGACCGGCGCGGGACACGGTCTCGGGTTGCTGTCCGGCGCCTGGGCGATCCCGGTCACGCTTGCCGTGGGCGCGCTGGTCGGCGTGATCAACGCTCTGCTGATCATCCGCTTCGGTCTCAACGGCTTCATCGTCACCCTGGGCATGCTGATCGTGCTGCGCGGTGTCCTCACGGGCATCTCCGGCGGCCAGACCTTCTTCCAACTGCCTGATTCGATGCTCTACCTGGGCACCGCCGAATGGTTCGGGATGCCGGCCTCCATCTGGATCTGCCTGGTCCTGTTCGCCGTCGCCATCGTCGTCCTCGGCTGGACCAGCTTCGGCCGCTCGCTGTACGCCATCGGCGGCAACGTCGACGCGGCGAAGGCGGCCGGCATCCGCACCGACCGGGTGCTGTGGATCGTCATCGTCACCGGCAGCGTGCTCGCCGCCCTCGCTGGGCTGATGCTCTCCGGACGGCTGGCCTCCGTCGCCTCCGCACAGGGCAACGGCTACATCTTCACCGTCTTCGCCGCCGCCGTGATCGGCGGGATCAGCCTCAACGGCGGCAAGGGCACCATGTTCGGGGCGTTCTGCGGCATCCTGCTGCTCTTCATGATCCAGAACGTGCTCACCCTGGGCGGTGTCCCCGCCCAGTGGATCGGCGCCCTCAATGGCCTGATCATCCTGGTCGCCCTCGCCATCTCCCGCATCACGGGCGGCAAGGTCCAGGAGTGAACAGGGCGGCCGTTAGGGCCGCCCGACACCCTGCGCCGCCCCATTTCACGTCGCAAGGGCCCGTATTGCCCCTGCTCTCACAGGAGTTGCCGCCATGTCATCCGCCCTGCCCGCTTCCCCGGCTTCTGCCCGCATCACCGCCCTGGACGTCCTGGACGTGCGCTTCCCGACGTCAGAGCACCTGGACGGGTCGGACGCGATGAACCCCGAACCCGACTACTCCGCCGCCTACGTCGTCCTGCGCACCGACGCCGGTGACGAACTGGAGGGCCACGCCCTGGCGTTCACTACCGGCCGCGGCAACGATGTCCAGGCGGCGGCCATCGCGGCCCTCGCCCCACACGTGGTCGGCCTCTCGGTCGAGGAGGTCTGCGGCGACCTCGGTGCCTTCTCCCGCTCCCTGGTCCACGACCCCCAATTGCGCTGGCTCGGCCCGGAGAAGGGCGCCATCCACATGGCCACCGGCGCGGTCGTCAACGCCGCCTGGGACCTGGCCGCCAAGCGCGCCGGCAAGCCCGTGTGGCGCTTCCTCGGCGAGATGTCGCCCGAGGACCTGGTCGCACAGGTCGACTTCCGCTGGCTCAGCGACGCCCTCACCCCCGAGGAGGCCCTGGAGATCCTGCACCGCGCCGAACCCGGCCGCGAACAGCGCATCGGCGACCTGCTCGACCGGGGCTACCCCGCCTACACCACCACCCCCGGTTGGCTCGGCTACTCCGACGAGAAACTGGCCCGCCTGGCCCGCGAGGCCGTCACCGACGGCTTCACCCAGATCAAGCTGAAGGTCGGCGCGGACCTGGAGGACGACGTACGCCGCATGCGCACCGCCCGCGAAACGGTCGGCGACGCCATCCGCATCGCCGTCGACGCCAACCAGAGATGGGACGTCCAGCCCGCCATCGACTGGATGCGCGCCCTGGCCCCCTACGACCCGTACTGGATCGAGGAGCCCACCTCCCCCGACGACATCCTCGGCCACGCCGCCGTCCGCAAGGCCGTCAGCCCTATCAAGGTCGCCACCGGCGAGCACATCGCCAACCGGGTCGTCTTCAAGCAGCTCCTCCAGGCCGGCGCGGTGGACATCGTGCAGATCGACTCCGCACGGGTCGGCGGCGTCAACGAGAACATCGCGATCCTGCTGCTCGCCGCCAAGTTCGGTATCCCCGTCTGCCCGCACGCCGGCGGCGTGGGCCTGTGCGAGATGGTCCAGCACCTGTCGATGTTCGACTACGTGGCCGTATCCCGCACGGTCGAGGACCGCGTCATCGAGTACGTCGACCACCTGCACGAGCACTTCGTCGACCCGGTGCGCATCGTCGACGGCCACTACCTGGCGCCGACGCTGCCGGGACTGAGCGCGCAGATGCGCCCCGAATCCCTCAAGGAGTACACGTACCCCGACGGCCCGGTCTGGTCCGCCCGTGTCTGACGTGTCTGACGTGCCGGACCGCTGCGCCGCCGCCGTCGGAAAGAAGGAGGGGACGCTCCCGTGCTCCTGACCGAACTACTGCATCCCGGCATCCTCGAATCCCTGGCCGGCGCCGGTCACGGTGCCCGCGTCCTGCTCGCGGACGGCCACTACCCGGCCGGCACCGCCACCGGTGAGCGCGCCAGGACCGTCCACCTCAACCTGGCGCCCGGCCTGTTGGACGTCACCACCGTGCTCGACGTCCTGCTGCGCGCCCTGCCGGTCGAGGCGGCCCACGTGATGGTGCCGCCGGAGGGCGAACCGGAGCCGACGGCCATCGCCGAGTACCGCTCGATGTTGGCACCCATCCCGGTCGACACGCTCGGGCGCTTCGAGTTCTACGACGCCGCCCGCTCGCCCGACCTGGCGCTGGCCATTGTCACCGCCGACACCCGTACCTACGCCAACCTGCTGCTGACCATCGGTGTCCGCGCTGAAGGGACCCTGACGACACGATGACTCTTGCCGTCCGTTACGTTTCCGCCCGCACGCTGGACACCGCGGTCGTCCAGGCTCCCGAACCCGGTCCGGGTGAGGTGGAGTTGGCGCCGGCTTTTGTCGGTATCTGCGGTACCGATCTGCATATCTTCCACGGTGACATGGATGCCCGGGTGTCCGCGCCCGCCGTCCTGGGACACGAGATGTCCGGCCGGATCGTCCGGGTCGGTGCGGGTGTGGAGGGCTGGGAGCCCGGGGACGCGGTCACGGTGATGCCGCTGCGCTGGGACGACACCTGTCCGGCCTGCCGCGCGGGCCATCAGCACATCTGTCAGCACCTGGACTTCATCGGCATCGACTCCCCGGGCGCGATGCAGCAGCGCTGGACGGTGCCGGCCTCGACGCTCATCAGGCTGCCCGATTCCGTTCCCCTGGAGCGGGCCGCGCTCGTCGAGCCGACGGCGGTCGCCGTGCACGACGTCGGCCGGGCCGAAGTCACCGACGGCGAGAAGGTCGTGGTGGTCGGCGGTGGACCCGTAGGCATCCTCATCGCCCTGGTCGCGCGGGCCCAGGGCGCTGAGGTGCGGGTGGTGGAGCTGAGCGCCCACCGTCGGCTGCTCGCTGAGCAGTTGGGGCTGGCCACCTGGGACCCGGCCGCCGTAGATGTACCCGAGATGGTCGGTCAGTGGACCGCGGACGCGGGGGCGGATGTCGCGTTCGAGGTGTCCGGCGCGGCGGGCGGCGTGGACACGGCCGTGGACGTGCTGGGTGTGCGGGGCCGGTTGTGTCTGGTCGCCATTCATCCCCGGCCCCGGGAGGTGAATCTGCACCGTTTCTTCTGGCGTGAACTCACATTGGTGGGCGCACGGTTGTATGAGCGCTGCGACTTCGAGAAGGCGGTGGCCCTGGTCGCCGACGGCACCATTCCGGTCGAGCGGCTGATCAGCAAGGTCGTCCCGCTCACCCAGGCGCCCGCCGCGTTCGAGGCTCTGGAGGGCGGCGGCGACGTGATGAAGATCCTCGTGGACTGCACCGACGACAGCACCGAAACCGACACCACCACCGACACCGAGGGAGTGGCCGTATGACCGCCTTGGACCTCACCGGGAAGCTCGCGGTCGTGACCGGGGCCCGGCGTGGCATCGGCCGGGCCATGGCCCGCGCGCTCGCCGAGGCCGGCGCGGATGTCATCGGCGTCAGCGCCACACTGGAGGCCTCCGGCAGTGCGGTCGAGAAGGACGTGCGCGCCGCGGGCCGTTCGTTCGAGGCGATCCGCACCGACTTCGCCGACCCGGAAGCCGTCCGGGCGCTGGGTGCGGAGCTGGCCGGGCGGGCACGGCCGGTGGACATCCTGGTCAACAACGCCGGCACCATCCGCCGCGCCCCGGCCGCCGAACACACGGATGCGGACTGGGAGTTGGTGCTCCAGGTCAACCTCACCGCGCAGTTCGCGCTGACCCGGGCGGTCGGGGCGGCGATGGTGGCCCGCGGCCGGGGCAAGGTCATCTTCACGGCGTCGCTGCTCAGCTTCCAGGGCGGCATCACGGTCCCCGGCTACACCGCCGCCAAGCACGGCATCGCCGGACTGACCAAGGCGCTGGCCAACGAATGGGCCCCGCACGGCGTCAATGTCAACGCCCTCGCCCCCGGCTACATCGCCACCGACAACACCCAGGCCCTCCAGGACGACCCGCAGCGCAGCAAGGCCATCCTGGAGCGCATCCCGGCCGGCCGCTGGGGCACCGCGGACGACCTCGCCGGCGCCACCGTCTTCCTCGCCTCGAACGCCGCCGCCTACATCCACGGCGTCACCCTGCCCATCGACGGCGGATGGCTCGGCCGATGAACCACCCCGACCCGGCCACCATCCTGGCCGGAGCCCGCCTCCTGCCCGTACTGACCGTCCCAACCGAGGCCAGCGCCGGCCCACTGGCCGACGCACTCACCGCGGGCGGTGCCCGGTGCGCCGAGGTCACCTTCCGCACCCCGAGCGCCGAGCGGGTGCTCAAGGCAATGGCCGCGCACGGTGGCCTGGTCGTCGGCGCCGGCACCGTAATCACCCCAGAGCAGGCGGAGCGGGCTGTGGCGGCCGGGGCCCGCTTCGTGGTCTCGCCCGGCTTCGACGAGGAGGTCGTCGCGAAGTGCCGCGAGCTGGGCGTGCCCGTGGTGCCCGGCATCGCCACCGCCACCGAGCTGATGCGCGCCCTGAAGGCGGGCCTCGACATCGTCAAGCTCTTCCCCGCCGAGCAGCTCGGCGGCCTGCGGACACTACGCGCGCTCGCCGCCCCCTTCCCGCGGATGCGCTTCGTACCGACCGGCGGGATCGACGCTTCCCGCCTGGCCGCCTACCTCGCCGACCCGGCGGTCCTTGCCGTCGGCGGTAGCTGGATGGCCACTGCCGACCACCTTCGGCGGGGCGACTACGACGAGGTCCGGCGGCTGACGGCCGATGCGGTGGAGAGGAGTACGACGTGATCGACGTGGTGGCCCTCGGCGAGGTGATGCTGCGCTTCGACCCGGGCGAGGGACGGATCCGCACCGCCCGCTCCTTCCAGGTCTGGGAGGGCGGCGGCGAGTACAACGTCGTCCGGGGGCTGCGGCGCTGCTTCGGCCTGCGCACAGCGGTCGTGACCGCCCTCGCCGACAACGCGGTGGGCCGGCTCGTCGAGGACCTGATCCTCCAGGGCGGCGTCGACACCTCGCTGATCCGCTGGACAGCCGACGACGGCATCGGCCGCACCGCCCGCAACGGGCTGAACTTCGTCGAACGCGGCTACGGCATCCGCGGCGCGCTGGGCGTCAGCGACCGCGCCCACACCGCCGTCTCCCAGCTGCGCAAAGGGGACGTCGACTGGGACACGGTGTTCTCCGGCGGGGTGCGCTGGTTCCACACCGGCGGCATCTTCGCCGGCCTGTCCGACACCACGGCGGACGTCGCGGACGAGGCCATGGCCGCGGCCCGCCGCCATGGCGTCACCATCTCCTACGACCCCAACTACCGTCCCAGCCTCTGGGCCGGCCGAGGCGGCGCCGACGCCGCCCGTGAGGTCGACCTGCGGCTCGCCCGGCAGGCCGACGTCGTGGTGGGTGCCCTGGGCCTGGCCGGGACGTACCCCGGACAGGCGCGCGTCGGGGCCGACGAGGTGGCCGACGCGCTCGCCGAGGTGGCCGCCCTGCTGCCCGAGGCGACCGTCCTGGCGACGACCCTGCGCGAGGTGCCCTCGGCCGGGATCAACGACTGGTCGTCGGCCGCCTGGTCCGCCGAAACGGGCTTCGTCACCGGCCCCCGGATGCCCGCGCTGCATGTCCTGGACCGCATCGGCTCCGGCGACGGCTTCGCCGCCGGCCTGATGTACGGACTGCTCAGCGACACCGGCCTGGAGCGCGCCCTGGCCTACGGCACCGCCCACGGTGCGCTCACCATGACCACGCCCGGCGACGTCTCCATGGCCTCGCTCGCCGAGGTCGAGGCGCTCATCGCGGGCGGGTCGGCCCACGTCAGTCGCTGACCGGCGCCCCGTCGCCCGTATCCCAGGAGCACGTCTTGCACCAGCGGAAGATCCAGAACACGTCCGTCTCCGTCACCGAGCTCGGCTTCGGGGCGTCCGTGATCGGCAACCTCTACCGGGTCACCCCGGCCGGTGAGGCGGCAGCCGCCGTCGACGCGGCGTGGGAGGCCGGAATCCGGTACTTCGACACCGCACCGCACTACGGCCTCGGTCTTTCCGAGCGTCGTCTGGGCGCCGCGCTGCGGGGCCGCCCGCGTGACGAGTACGTCATCTCCTCCAAGGTGGGCAGGCTGCTCGTGCCCAACGAGGAACCGCGCGGTGTCGACACCGAGGGCTTCGTCGTACGGGACGACCTGCGCCGGCAGTGGGACTTCAGCCGGGACGGCGTGTTCAGCTCCATCGAGGACACGCTGGAGCGGACCGGCCTGGACCGGCTGGACATCGTCTACCTGCACGATCCGGACGCCCACTGGCGGCAGGCGGCCGAGGAGGCCATGCCCGCGCTGGCGGAGTTGCGCGACCAGGGTGTGATCGGGGCGATCGGCGCCGGCATGAACCAGTCGGCGATGCTCGCCCGCTTCCTGCGCGAGACCGCCGCCGACGTGGTCATGCTCGCCGGCCGCTACACCCTCCTCGACCAGTCCGCGCTGGACGACGTCCTGCCCGCCGCACAGGAACACGACAAGAGCGTCGTCGCGGTCGGCGTCTTCAACTCGGGACTGCTCTCCCGCGACCGGCCCGCCCAGGGCATGAAGTACGACTACCAGGACGCCCCGCCGGCCCTGGTCGCCCGCGCCCGCGCGATCGCCGAGGTCTGCGCAGGCCACGGGACCACGCTGCCCGCCGCCGCGATCGCCTTTCCGCACACCCATCCCAGTATCATCAACGTCACCCTCGGCATGCGGACTGCGGAACAGGTCGGACGGAACGTGGAACTCCATGATCAGCACGTCCCGGACGGCCTCTGGGACGATCTCCGCGCTCAGGGGCTGATCAGGTCGGACGTGCTCATGGGGCACGGTGGGGGGGATGTGCGGTGTCTCTGACGGACAAGGCCATTGAGGAGCTCCGTGAGCTGATCCGGTCCGGTGCCCTACCTCCGGGTTCGAAGCTTCCACCGGAGCCGGACCTGGCCGCTCAGCTGGGCCTGTCCCGCAACCTCGCCCGCGAAGCGGTCAAGGCGCTGGCCGTCGCGCGGGTTCTGGAGGTCCGGCGGGGCGACGGCACGTATGTGACCAGCCTGCAGCCGAGCCTGCTGCTGGAGGGGCTCGGCGGCGCGGTGGAGCTGCTGCAGGGCGATTCGGTCGCGCTGCAGGACCTCATGGAGGTACGGCGGCTCCTCGAACCGATGGCCACGGCTCTTGCCGCCACCCGGATCTCGGACGGCCAACTTGCCGAAGTGAAGCGGCACTTGGACGCGATGCGCGAGGCCCGCGAGGACGTCGAACAGCTCAACGTGCACGACGCCGCGTTCCATCGCGCCGTCGTCGCGGCCACGGGCAACGAGACCCTCCTCACCCTCCTGGAAGGGATCTCCGGCCGCACCCTGCGCGCCCGCATCTGGCGCGGTCTGGTCGACGACAAGGCCGCGGGCCGCACCCTCGCCGAGCACGAGGCGATCTTCAACGCGCTGGCCACCCGTGACTCCGCCCTCAGCCAGGCCGCCGCACTGCTGCACGTGAGCAACACCGAGCAGTGGCTGAGGGAACACCTGCGCTCCGGCGAACCCCTCCCCTTCGGAACGGCAGCGCGGGAGTGACGGGCGGGCGCTGCCCGCCACGGTGCCGGCTCGCGTTACCGTCCCTCAGTGTGTGGGGCCCGTGGCGCGCCTCAAGCAGCGAGCACGGCAGCCCCGCAGCATCGCGGGGAGGCCGTGCTCGCTCGAAGGCCGGTGGTCACGTCAGCGCAGCAGGCGTACTTCGCGCAGCCGGATGGTGGTTGCGGGGCCAACCGCTTCGAACCGGATCTCGGCGGTCCCGGCACGACGGTTTGCGTCCAGCGGGAGTACCTGGGAGATTTCCTCGCCCTCGGGATGCGACAAGGGCGTGAGCGTGCCCAGCACATGGCCGTCGACCAGCACACGGGTCGATCCGGCAGTCGGGTCCGAGAGGTGGGTCACCTGTAGGCCGGTGGCGGTGCCGTCCGGGTCTGTCAGGCGGTAGGACCACCATCCCGTGGCGGCCCGCCACGTCAGCCCGTCGGTGAGGCCCGACCATGTGTCCCGCCCCGTGAACCGGTAGTCACTTTCGGGCTGTTGCTCGCCGGCGGCAACGGGGTCAACGGTTCGGTCGTGCAGCGCGAGTGCCGCTTCGTCGGCCGCGCGCAGCTCCGCCCGCCGCTCGTGGAGCCGCTCCGGTTCCGCCAGGGGAAGCAGAGGTGGTAGCGGGATTCGTGGATACCGGCGAACGGTACGAGGACGACGGACTCACCCGGTCGCGCGTCCACGTGCTCCAAGGTGAACTCCAGCCGGTCCGGGGCAAGTTGACGTACGCCGACCGCCGGATCGGAGGTGCTCCGGGTGAGTACGACGGGCAGGTGCTCCAGGGGGCGCAACGGGCCGTCGGCGACATGTCCCATCCTGGACTCGTCGGCGAAGTGCCCGACCAGGTCGCCCCGGTCGCACTCGGCCGCGAGGACGGTGGGCCCGAAGCGGAACGACACCCACGGCGAGCCGTCAGGGAGCAGCTCGGCGCTGATGCGCGGGGGGAGACGCACGGTGATCGTGTCCCCTGCGCGCCACTGCCGCTCCAGACGCACGTATGTCACGGGCTGTTCGCCTGCCCCGCGGCGCGTCGTGAGCGGGGCGGGGCCATCCTCGGGCGGTGCGCCCTTGATACGGACCTGCGGCGTCCCTTCGTGCCAGGTGGGGACGCGTATGTGGATCGCCACAGAGGTGGCGGGAGCCCCGCTCAGCACGAGGTTGACCTCGTTGTCGTAGGGGGCCGTTCCGGTCTGCTCCAGCACCAGGTTCTGTTCGGGCAGGCTGAGCCGGGAGGCGATGAAGAGATTGACAAACAGGTCGCCGCCCTCGGCGGTGTACACCAACTCGCCGTACTTCGCATGGCTTTCCAGCCCAGTGCCGACGCAGCACCAGAAACAGTTCTGGGGCGTCGACACCACGCGGTAGTGGCCCGGTCGCACCGGCGTGAAGTACACCAGCCCGCCCTTGCGATGCAGGGACGACAGGATGTGGTTGACCGTCGCGCGCTCGTACTGATCGAGCACCTCGGCGTCCGGCTCTTCGAGGAACAGCGCGCGGCTCAGTTTGAGCATGTTGTACGTGTTGCAGGTCTCGGGGCCCTCCGGCGACTGGAGCGCGGAGCTGAAGTCGTCGCGGGGGTGCAGGTGTTCGCGTACGGAGTTGCCGCCGAAGGAGAACGTCCGGCGCCGGGGCATGGTCTGCCAGAAGAACCGGGCGGCGTCCCGCAGGCCGGGGGCGTCGGCGACCTCACCGAGCCGCTGGTATCCGAAGGCCTTGGCGATCTGGGTGTTGGCGTGCATCCCGTCGAGGACGTCGCGGTGGTGGCGCAGCGGGCCGAGCAGGGCCTGGTCGAGGAAGCGCCGCGCCAGGGCGGCGTACCTGTCTGTGCCGGTGACGTCGGCGAGGTCCGCCAGAACCTCGCACATCCCGCCGAACTCCGTGCGGAGCATGGCTTGGTGGGTGTCGTCGTCCATCCCCGACGCCACCTGGTCCCACCAGTCGGCCAGCCGTCGGACGGCGGTCAGCGCCAGGTCCGAACCGGTGTGCCGGCGTCCAGCAGGCAGGCGAAGAGCTTGTGCAGGTTGTACCACGGCACCCAGGCGCCACCGAGCTCGAACGAGTCCCGCTCCACCTGCCCCGCGGCGACCCGCTGCAACAGCCGCACGCCGTCGGGAATGCGCCCGACATAGCCGGTGCCCAGAGCGTCCTGGCATTCGACGACGCCCTGGACCAGACGTTCGACCATGGCTTTCGGCCGGGGATCGTCCTTCACCGCGCTCATGAGCGCGGCACCTGACAGCGCGTGCCCGACGGTGTGTCCGTCGAGACCCGAGTTCTCCCAGTTGCCGTAGGACTCGGCGACCGGTGGCAGTCCGGCCTCACGCCGCAGGGGCGCGAGGAGCCGGTTGGTGTCGAGGGAAAGGAGGTAGTCGAGAGCGATGGTCTGCGCGTCCAGGAGCGGGCCGGGGAGAAGGCGTACCGCGCTGCGGGGGAGGGACTGCATGACTGCTCGTTTCTTCGTTCAGACGCTTCGGCCCTGCGGGGAATGGTGGTTCAACAATCGCTCTCGTGCCCGCCGCGCGCACTCAGTAGCCGGTCGTATTCCTCCTGCGTGAGAGGGAGCACCGAGCCGTGCTTGGCCTCAGGGGGCAGTCGGTAACTCGTGGACGGGATCCACTTCCCGGAGTCGAGATCGGTCGTCTCGCTGGGCCGATGCGCCTCCGTGGGCTCCGGTGAACACCCGCCCGTTCAGCACCACGGTGGTCACCCGCACCGGGGAGCGGCCGGTCCCGGCCTCCGATGCCGGGTAGGCTGAGTGATCAAGTTCTTAACCACAAGCCGTTCTGCGGTAGTTGGGGTGCGCATGATCAGCTCGCGCTCCTGGCGGCGTCCCACGCTCGGCGCCGTGGCCGCACGGGCAGGGGTGTCCACGGCCACGGTGTCGAACGCACTCAACGGCACCGGACGGCTCTCCGAGGCGACCAGGCAGCGCGTGCTCGCCGCGGCACGCACCCTCGCCGACGCCGACGCCGACGCCGACTTGGCGCTTTACGCGCTCAGGGGCCGGTCGTAGATCTCCAGGCTGCGGATCGAAGCCCAGGTGCCGCTGGGAAGCCCGGTGACGGTCACCCGCACATACCGTGCCTGCGCGCGGAAGACGGACACCTGCACCTGGCTGGTGCCGGTGGTGGCGGTCAGGTCGGCCAGGGTGGTCCAGTTGGTGTTGTCGGTGGAACCCTCGATCCGGTAGCGGTAGTTCGTGGCTGCGAACTCCCAGGCGATACGGGTGCCGGTGAGCGACCTCTCCGACCCCAGGTCCACTTTCAGCCACTGTCCCGTGTTGCCGTTGTTGGCGCACCAGCGGGTGGCGGTGGAGCCGTCGAGGGCCTTGGCCGCGGTGTTGCCCTGGGAGGTCTCCTCGCTGCTGGCCGTGGCTGTCTTCCCGGCGGCGATGGAGGCCGGCTGCACCGGGCGGTCCAGCGTGACGCCGACGACGCTGTCCTCGGGGATGCGGGTGCGGTTGACGCCAGTGACCGTCACTCTGCCGTCCGAGCCGACGGTGAACGACAGGTCGGCTCCCGTCGCCACGTCGAAGACGCGGGTGACCTGCGCGTCTCCGGTGGACGGGGTGGTGAAGGAGGTGCCGCTGTAGCCGGGCAGCAGGTGGACGTAGAAGGTGTTGTCCTTGTACGTGAACCCGTACTGCCCGTCCACCGGCTGCCACGGTCCGCCGCGCGTGCCGTAGACGGCCTGGCCACAGGTGGACAGGAAGGAGCCGACCCTGCGCACGACGGCGGCCTGGTCGGCGGGAACCACGCCGGTGCGGTCGGGGCCGACGTTGAGGAGGCAGACCATGTTGCGCACCCAGGAGTTGACCAGGATGTTCATGATGGTGCCGAAGCTCATCACGGGTGCGCCGGCCTTGTAGCCCCAGGATCCGCAGATGGTGAAGTTCTTCTCCGCCAGACGCCCGCTGCGTATCGCCCCGGCGGGGATTGCGCCGCCTTCCTCGCTGAGGTAGTCGCCCATCCAGCCGGAGCGCGGGTTGACCACGATGTCGGGCTGGTGCTTGCGCACCACGCCCATCACACCGAGGGGGCGGCCGGTGCCGGCGTCGGTCTCGCTGTAGGCGGCGTCCACTGGCCACTGGTTGGCGCCGTCGCGGAGCTTGCCGGGTTCCCAGAAGAAGGCGGAGTCCGCGTCGGAGCCGTGCTGACCCAGCCAGCCGCCGTCGAAGTAGATGTCGTCGATCTTGCCGTACTGGGTCATCAGCTCCTTGACCTGCTGGTACACCTCGTTCTTCATGATCCGCGCGTTCTCCTTGTGCGCGGGATCGGTGGTGTAACCCCACCTATTGGGCAGGCAGTTGGTACCGGTGACGTCGTAGTAGCCGGGATAGCGCCAGCTCATCGGGGAGTAGTAGAGACCGACCCTGAGCCCGGCGTCGCGTACGGCGGTGACGTACTCGCCGATCAGGTCCCGCCGCATCGGAGCCTGTCCGGCGTGGAAGGCGTTGGGGTGGGTGGACGGCCACAGGGCGAAACCCTCGTGGTGACGGGTCGTCAGCACGGTGTACTTCGCACCCATATCCTTGGCCAACTGCGCCCAGTCGGCCGGTTTGTAGGCGCTCGCCGTGAACTGCTCGCCGGTCGTGTCGGTGAAGTACTTCCGGTAGTTCTCGGGCGGGACGGCGGAGTTCTCCATGTACCACTCGCCCCTGGCCGGGCCGGAGTAGACCCCCCAGTGGATGAACATGCCGAGCTTGGCGTCCTGCAGCCACTGGATCTTCTCGTCGGACTGCTGCTCGATGCCCAGCTCCGACTGGGGGACCCGCAGCGGGAGAAGAGGCAGCGGCTGGGGGGCGGAGGCGGCGTGCGCCGGTGTCACCAGCGTCGGCGAGACGGCTGCGGCAACCGTCATGGCGGCCATGCCGGTCAGCACTGTGCGGCGACTGATCGGTTCGGACAAGGATCTCTCCTGACTCTTCGCAGAACAGCACGGACGGTGGTACGGCGCAGGTCGGAGCAGGCACAGGGAGGGCGTCCCCGCGTGAACCGCATGTCACCGCACCATCCAAGAACATGGGATGTATTCGTGGGTACGGAAGGGGTTGCTGTCCATAGGCGGGACGTGAATCCCTGAATTCGCAGGAGTTGAGAGGTTGCCTTCTGGCTACCGGGACGCTCGTCGTGGGATGTATTTACCTTAGCGTAACTATTGACGGGGACATGTCGCGTGCCTAGTGTCCTGCGACGGAACCGAACAGATTCCAACAATCTGAAGCCCTGTCCTTGGGAGTCGAGTGCCGGCGTGGCTGCCTGCCTCGGGACACGCACCGGTGGACGGGCAGCCGCACCCGGCAAGGGAGAGACAGATGAAGGGCATGCTCAGGGCACGCAGGGTCCCGTGGTGCGGGAGGCGTACGGGGGTGCTGACCGCGGTGACCGCCTTGCTCGCGGCGTTGCTGACCGGCTTGGGCGCTGCGGGGTCGGCGCGGGCGTCCACTGTGGATACGACCGTGTCGTATGTGCTGGTCAACCGTGGCAGCGGCAAGGCGCTGGACGTGGCCGGGGCGAGCAGTGCCGACGGGGCGGGTCTCACGCAGTGGACCCGTACCGACAGCGCCAACCAGCAGTTCCGGTTCGTCGACTCGGGCGGCGGCTACTACCGGCTCAAGGCGCAGCACTCCGGCAAGGTGCTGGACGTCTACAACTACTCCACCGCCGACCACGCGGATATCGTGCAGTGGAGCGACCTCAACGGTACCAACCAGCAGTTCCGGCTGGCCGATTCCTCGGACGGTTACGTCCGGCTGATCAACCGCAACAGCGGCAAGGCCGTCGAGGTCGACAACGCCTCCACCGCGGACGGCGCCAAGGTCGTGCAGTACACCGACTGGGGCGGGGCCAACCAGCAGTGGCAACTGGTCCGCGTCGGCGCCGGCAGCGGCGGCGCACTGCCGTCGACGTTCCGGTGGTCCTCCAGCGGCGTTCTGGCCGGCCCGAAGCCGGACGCACAGCACCCTGACGCGGCGGCGATCAAGGACTTCTCGATCGTGCGGTACAACAACCAGTGGCTGACCTTCGCGACCACCGCCAGCCCTTCCGGCTGGGGTCTGGTGCAGTTCAACTTCGACGACTGGTCTCAGGCCGCCTCCGCACCGCAGACCTACCTTGACACCTCGCCCATGGGCTCCGGCTACCGGGCCGCGCCCCAGGTGTTCTACTTCGCGCCGCAGAACCTGTGGTACATGGTCTACCAGACCGGACCGCCCACCTACTCCACCAGCACCAACCCCGCCGACCCGCACTCCTGGTCCGCGCCGCGCACCCTCATCTCCCAGGAGCCGCCGATCGTCACCCAGAACAAGGGAAACGGCACCTGGATCGACTTCTGGGTCATCTGCGACACAGCCAACTGCCACCTGTTCTTCAGTGACGACAACGGCCACATCTACCGCGCCCAGACCAGCCTGGCGAACTTCCCGAACGGGTTCGGGAACACGCAGATGGTCATGTCGGACACCAAGAACAACCTGTTCGAGGCGACCAACGTGTACAAGGTCGTCGGCAGCGACCAGTACCTACTCCTCCAGGAGGCCATCAGCAACACCTCGGGTCGGCGCTACTTCCGCTCCTTCACCTCCAGCAGCCTCACCGGGAACTGGACACCCCTGGCCGCCACGGAGAACGAGCCCTTCGCCAGCCGCAACAACGTCACCTTCCCCGGCGGTGCCTGGACCCAGGACATCAGCCACGGCGAGATGGTCCGTGCCGGCAACGACCAGACCCTGACCATCAATCCGTGTCGACTGCAGTACGTCTACCAGGGCATGGACCCGGGCGCCGGGGGCGACTACATCCGCCTGCCCTGGCGGATGGGTCTGCTCACCCAGACCAACTCCACCTGCTGACCGCCTGGACCATCGCCGCGGATCCACGCACCCCGCCGGGCAACTCGCCCGGCGGGGTAACGGCGCTGCCTGCCGTGCCGCCACCGCAGCCGACCCGGGCTGACCCTGCGTGACATCGCTCGGCAGGCGGGTTTGCCGTGGGCCGTCGACCTCAGCCGCGGTGGTGCTCCGCCGTACCTGTCACCAGCAGGGCGGTGGTGCGGGAGGCCGTGAAGATCCTCTCGGCGCTCGGCCGGGTCCGGGCGCACAAGGGGCGCGGGCTGTTCGTCGCGGACGACGAGGGCATGCTCATCACCAGCCGCTGGGGCGGCTTCTTCCGCCCCGTCGACCTCGATCACGTGCTCATGCTGTTCGAGTTCCGCAGGGTTCAGGAGATGGCCGCGAGCAGTCTGGCCGCCACCCGTGCCACGCCCGCCGAGCTGCGGACCATCGAGGTGGCCATGCAGCAGTGTCGGCACGGGTTCGTCAACGGTCAGGTCGAAGTGTTCAACGAGGCGGACAAGGACTTCCATATGGGCGTTGCCGTCGCCTCGCACAACACCTTCCTCGTCAGCGCCGTGCGTGACGCGCGCCGACTGCAGCGGCAGTCCAGCGCGATAGGGATCCACGACACGCTCGGTGAAGGAACCGAGGCCGCGGTCGTGGAGCACGAGGTGATCTACCGGGCCATTCGCGACGGCCGGCCCGACGAGGCGGCCGAGGCCACGGCGACACACCTCGACAGGACCCTCGAGGACTACCGGCGGGAGATCCAGCGACGCCTGTTCGGATAGACGTAGAGGTGCTCCGACCTGCCCCGGCGGTGGCTCCGTTCAGTAGCCGTAGATCATCTTGTAGGCGACCTCGGGGAGGAACTGTCCGGCCGAGGAGCCGGTGCCGGCGCCGCAGTTGCCGTCGGACTCACCAGGGACCTTGATCCACAGGAGCATCTCGGCGCCTCCGCCCAGCCGGGTGGGGGTGCCGATCCGGCGGCCTGAGGGGTTGCACCACTGGCCGTTGGAGCCGTTGCCGTTGCGGCTGGTGTCCACGACGAACGGCTTGGTGTAGCCGTACCGGGCGCTGAGTTCACTGTTGACGGCGTTGCCGTACGCGGTGTTCTCGGCCGTGGTCAGGTAGTTGGAGACGTTGAGCGAGAAGCCGTGGGCCTGTTGGAGGCCGGCTTCGTGGAGGCGCCGGGCCATGGTCGCCGCGCTCGCCCAGGCCGGGTTGCCGGCGTCGAGATAGACCCAGGTGTTGGGAGCCTGGCGGTTGAACTCGGCGAGCGCGCCGGTGAGCATGCCCTCGCGTTCGTCGATCTGGGCCTGGGTCATGCAGCCGTAGTCCCCGAGGGAGTCCGGTTCGAGGACGACGACGGCCGGACGGCCCGCGATCCCGCCCGCGAACTGGGCGATCCAGTTCGTGTAGGCGGACGGCGAGGAGGCTCCACCCGCGGAGTGCCCGCCGCAGTAGTCGCGGTTGTAGATGTTGTAGGCGACAAGGATGGGCAGCTTGTCCCGGGCGTCCGCGGCGCCCACGTACGCGCCGGTGGCGGTGCCGATGGTGCCGCTCCAGGAGCCGAACCAGCGGGCCGTCGGGGTGTTGGCGATGGAGGCGTTGATCGCGGGCGCCCGGCCGTCACCTTGGTTGGCGGCGACCCACCGCTTCGCGCTGGAGTCGGGGTCCACGTAGAACCCGTTGGTCATGGTCGTCGGGTCGGCCGCGTGGGCGGACGGTGCGGTGGCGAGCGCCAGCGGCAGCGAGGAGAGCGCTGCTACCAGAACGAGCAGTCTGCGGCGCATGACGGTACCTCGGCTTTCTGACAGGGATGCGTCCGAAGGTCGGCGGCGAGCATGGGGGAGCGCTCCCACCGGAAGCGCTCCCCACGGCCCGGTCGGTCAGCAGGTCGAGTTGGTCTGGGTCAGGAGTCCGAGCCGCCACGGGAGGAGGTTGTAGTCGCCACCCGCGTTGGGATTCACGCCCTGGTAGAGGTACTGGAGTCGGCAGGCGGGAATGGTGAGTGTCTGGTCGTAGCCTGCGCGGATCATCTCGCCGTGACTGACGTCCTTGCTCCAGGCGCCCGAGGGGAAGCTGACGTTGTTGGCCCGGGCGAAGGGATTGCTCTCGGATGCGGCGAGCTGCGTCCAGGAGCCGGCGAGGCTGCTCGTCGTCCAGGACCGGAAGTAGCGCCGCCCGTCGGACCCGATGGCTTCGACAAGGAGCAGGTACTGGTTGCTGCCTTGCACCTTGTACACGTTGCTCGCTTCGAACAACGCGTTCTTGGAGTCCTGCAGTGCGATGACCGTGTTCGTGAACCCGTTCGGGAACTGGCCGACGGTCGTCTGGGAGCGGTACAGGTGTCCGTTGTCGTCGGAGGAGAACAGGTAGCAGTTGGCGCTGTCGCAGATCACCCACATGTCGACCCAGTAGCCGTTGCCGATGTTCTGCCGGATGATGTCCGGCATCGAGGCGTAGAAGTTACGCGGCGCGCTCCAGCCGTTTGGGTTGCTGATGTCGGGGTTGGTGGAGTACGACGCGTTGCCGGTCTGGTAGACGAGGTACCACAGGCGTTGCGGCGCGTTGTAGAAGACCTGCGGCGCGGCCCGGTAGCCGGTGCCGATGGCGGTGCGGTCCAGGTAGTGGTGAGTGGCCGAGCCGGCCTGGGACCAGTCGCTGAAGTTCAGGTACACCAGGTTGTAGCCGGAGGAGCTCGCGGTGCTGGCGAACACGTGGTACTTGCCGTTGTAGTAGACGACCGTCGGGTCCTTGATACCGGCGATGTTGTGGGTCGCGTCCGGCTTCGGCGCGATCAGCGGGCCGCTGGAGCTCCACGAGTACCTGCCGGGCAGGGCGGCGGCAGACTTGGCCGAGCGAACTGCCTTGCTATGAGCGGTGGTTGATCCGCTCGCGGCGGTGGGCGTGCCGCCCAGCGCGGTCAGTGTCGCGTTGTAGGCCGGCTTCTTGTTGCCGTTGCGGTCGAACAGCAGCGGGTTCTCGTTGCTGCGCCAGGAGTCGCTGTCGCGGATGCCCCAGACCGTGATGCCGGTGCACCGCGGGACGTTCATGCAGGCCCTGACCGTGTTCGCGTACGCGGTCGGCGAGGCCTGCGCGATGTCCAGTTCGGTGATCTGGACGTCCACGCCGAGGGCGGCGAAGCTCGACAGCGTCGTCTGGAAGCTGGCGGGGGGACCGCCGGCGCCGAAGTGGGCCTGGAGTCCGACGCAGTCGATGGGCACGCCGCGCGCCTTGAAGTCGCGCACCATGCGGTAGACGCCCTGGGTCTTGGCGGCGTTCCAGTCGTCGATGCTGTAGTCGTTGTAGCAGAGCTTGGCCGCAGGGTCGGCCGTCCGAGCTGTGCGGAAGGCCTGTTCGATGAAGCCGTCGCCCAGCAGGTTCTGGAATACCGAGGAGCGGTGCTGGCCGCTGCCACCGTCGGCGAAGGCCTCGTTGACCACGTCCCAGGCGTAGATCTTTCCCTTGTAGTGGTTCGCCACGGTGGTGATGTGGTTGTTCATCACGGATCGCAGGGTGTTCGCGTCCCTGATGGAGCTGACCCAGCTGGGCAGTTGGGAGTGCCACACCAGGGTGTGGCCACGCATGCGCTGACCGTGGGACGTCGCACGGTTGACGATCTGGTCGCCGGGGCCGAAGTTGAACGAGCCGCGGGACGGCTCGGTCGTGTCCCACTTCATCTCGTTCTCGGGTGTGACCATGTTGAACTCGCGGTCCAGGATGCCGGTGTACGTACGGTCGCCGAGCCGGCCTGCGGCCACCGCGGTGCCGAAGTACCGTCCGGACTGGGCTGCTTGGGCGCCCAGGGTGGAGGTCCGAACGGTGTCGGGAGCGTCGGGCGCGTCTGGCGCGCCCGACGCGGTCCCGGGTGTCACCAGGACGGTCGCGGCCAGCAGGCCCAGGACCGAGGCTCGGCGACAGCCGAGCCGTTTCAGCGGGTTCATGGTTCTCCTCGGGTGGGTGGGGGGTTGGGTGGTGCGATCGGTGGGCCTCTTCAGGGCGTGGTCAGCTCGAACCGTGCGATGCGCACCGAGCCGCCGAGTGCCTGGGTGGCGTGGTTGAAGAGGGCGAAGCGGTAGCCCATGAAGAACCGCCAGTCGTTGCCCAGGGAGAAAGCGGGTCCGAGGCGGGTGAAGTTGGTGCCGTCGGTGCTGTAGGAGAAGGTCCCGGGGCGGGGCGCGCCGGGGCGGATGTCCGCGTTCGCGCGCAGCCAGATGCGGCTGCCGGAGACGGTCGCGCTCGCGGCCTCGGTGCCCGTGCCGGTGGTGTTCCAATTACCGTCCATGGCCAGCCCGTTGACCATCACCACCCGCGTCGTACCGCCGTCGCGCTTGAGGCCGATCCAGGCGGAGGAATCACGCAGCAGCGCGAGTCCGGCGCGGTCGCCGTCGCGCATCGCGGAGTGGTCGAGCTGGACCGTGGCGGTGGAAGTGGGCCCCTGGATGCGGTGGGTGAGGGTGTTGCGGGCCCAGTAGAGGTCGTTGGTGACGGTCGCGGTCCGCAGGGTCAGGCCGTTGTTCACCGACCACTTGGTGTTGTCCGGGTTGTGGTTCCACTCCCATCTCGGCTTGAGGGCTGTGCCGTCGAAGGTGTCGACGCCGGTCATGGGGGTGACCTGACGGGGTGGAGCGGGCACGGCCGGACTGGGATACGAGGTGCCCCATGCGCCGTTGACGAGTTGCACGACGGGCCAGCCGTCCGGGGTCCAGGTGACCGGCGCGAGGGCGGGCATCCGGCCGCCGGGGTAGGCGTCGACGAAGGCCATGTAGTACCAGGCGCCGTTCTGCGTCTGCACCAGCCCGCCCTGGTGCGGGACGCCACCGCCGGGGATCGGCCCGTGCAGGTCGAGGAGGACCTGCCGCATCGTGTACGGGCCGAAGGGGCCGCCCGATGACTTGAGGATGTACTGGCCGTTCGCGGGGCGGGTCAGGAAGATGTAGTACTGCCCGTTGATCTTGTAGAAGCGGGAGCCTTCGAGCGTGCCGACATTCGACGGTGTGGTGAACACCTGCTGCGTGCACACCTGTTCGCGGCCGTCGGGCGAGAGCTGGGCCACACTGATGGTGGTGTTGCCGTACGCCACGTACAGGGTGTCGTCGGTGTCGACGAGCAGCCCGGCGTCGTAGTACGGCGTGCCGATCGTGGTGAGCCTGTTCCAGGGGCCCTCGGCGGCGGTGGCGGTGTAGACGTACGTCCGGGTGAAGTCGATCTGGCCGAGCCAGTAGAACGTTCTGTTGCTCGGCCGGTAGGCCAGCGACGACGCCCAGACTCCCCGCACGTAGCCGCGGGCGCCGTTGAGGTCGTACTTGGCGCCGAAGTCGAGGACGGGTACCGAGTGACCGGCGATCTCCCAGTTCACCAAATCGTACGAGCGCAGGACGGGTGCGCCCGGCGAGTAGTGCATCGTCGAGGCCGAGGCGTAGAAGGTGCTGCCGACGCGGATGACGTCGATGTCCGCGAAGTCCTGCCAGATCACCGGGTTCGTGAAGGCCGCCGCGGTCGCGAGGGTCGACCCTTGGGCGGAGGCGGTGCCGCGGGCCGCTGTTGGAGGAAGCAGGGCGCCGGCGGCGAGGCCGGTGGCGGCCGTCAGCGCGCGGCGACGAGACATCGCTTGATGAGTCCATGACATCTGCACGTGTGGCGTTCTCCTTCTGTGGCCCAGCCGTTGGCGGTTGGAGTTGTCCGGAGGTGCCCTGCTGGATCGCGCGGAGCAGCTGCTCTGTATACGAGATGTCGAACATGGATCGACTTGTCGAGCATTCTGGATGATAGGGGGCCGGTGAATCCCGTCAATACCTCGCGCATGAATCGTCGTCAGCTTCGAAACATTCGAAGATGTTTGATCCCATGTCGCTGTAGGTCAGTTGCCCGGATGGTGTGGATGCGTCACCTTCCACGAGGCTATATGGCCGGATCGTCAAGGCAGTGTGGTGATGGGTGTTGACATGTTCGACGACCTCTCTAGTATCCCTGAGGTCTTAGTTTCCGAATGGTTCACGAAATTGCGAACCGCCCATCTCGCTTCTCTCCAGTGTCATGGACGTGACATCGATCTTCGTGTCACCCGCCCATGGCGCCCTTCCGTGAAGGAGCCCTTGGTGCCCAGACGATCAGGCGGACGACTACTCCGCCTCCTCGCGACCATCGTGCTGACGGTCACCGCGTCCGTGACGGCCTCCGCTCACTCCACCGCCTCGGCCGCGCCCGGCAGCCCGGCGCTCACCCCACCGTTGGGCTGGAACAGCTGGAACAGCTTCGGGTGCGGGGTCACCGAGGCTCAGGTTCGCCAGGCCGCCGACGCGATGGTGTCCTCGGGGATGCGGGACGCCGGTTACCGGTACGTGGTGGTCGACGACTGCTGGTTCGACCCGCAGCGTGACGCGGCCGGCAACCTGCGGGCCAATGCGGCCAAGTTCCCCAGCGGGATGAAGGCGCTCGGGGACTACATCCACGGCAAGGGGCTGAAGTTCGGCATCTACCAGGTGCCGGGCGAACGCACGTGCGCGCAGACCAGCGGCGGCTATCCCGGGTCGACGGGCAGCAGGGGGCACGAAGCTCAGGACGCCGCCACGTTCGCCGCCTGGGGTGTGGACTACCTCAAGTACGACTGGTGTTCCTCCAGCGGCACCCGTGACGAGCAGGTCGCGCGGTTCACGGTGATGCGCGACGCACTGCGTGCCACCGGGCGGCCGATCGTCTACAGCATCAACCCCAACAGCTTCCACGCCATCACCGGCGCCACGTACAACTGGGGCGAGGTCGCCGACCTGTGGCGGACGACCGAGGATCTGCTCGACATCTGGCAGAACGGCAACACCAACAGCTATCCGATGGGCGTCGGCAACGTCCTGGACGTCACCGCACCGCTGGCGGCGCAATCAGGCCCGGGACACTGGAACGACCCCGACATGCTGGTCGTCGGCCGTCCCGGTCTGTCACTGACCGAGTCCCGCTCGCACTTCGCCCTGTGGGCACTGCTGAGCGCCCCGCTCATGGCCGGCAACGACATCCGCACCATGTCCCCCGACGTGAGCGCGATCCTGCGCAACCCGCGTCTGCTGGCGGTGAACCAGGACCCGCTGGGCGCGGGCGGGCGCAGGGTGCGCGACGTCGGCAGCACCGAGGTGTTCGCCAAACCCCTGTCCGACGGCTCGGTCGCGGTCGGCCTGTTCAACCGGGGAGGCGCCACGGCGACGGTCACCGCCGCGGCCGCGCAAGTGGGGCTGTCCGGTGGGCCGTTCACCCTCACCGACCTGTGGACCGGCGGTACGTCGAGCACGTCCGGCCAGATCTCGGCGAGCGTCCCCGCGCACGGCGTGGCCGTGTTCCGGGTGAGCGGTGGCAGCCCGCTGGCCGCCACCACCTCGCGGCTGCGCGGCACCGGATCCGGCCGCTGCGTGGACGTGGACAACGCCTCCACCGCCGCCGGGGCGACGGTACTGCTCTGGGACTGTCATACGGCCGCCAACCAGCTGTGGACCACGTGGGCCGGCGGAGAGATCCGCGTCTTCGGCGACAAGTGCCTGGACGCCTACAACCAGGGCACCACCGACGGCACCCGTGTCATCACCTGGCCCTGTAACGGCCAGGACAACCAGAAGTGGTCCGCCGGTTCCGACGGGTCGATCCGCAACGTCCACGCGGGGCTGTGCCTCGACGTCGACCGGGCCGGCACCGCGAACGGGACCCCGCTGGTGCTGTGGACCTGCAACGGCCAGGCCAACCAGAAGTGGATCCGCGCGTGAGCAACCGCGGCTTCAGAAGGGGAGTTTCACGATGACGAGGACAAGATCCCTCTTATGGTCCGCCGTGGTCGCGGTGGTGGTCGTCCTGAGCATGGGAGGCACGGCACTGGGCCGCGGCCAGGGCGAGAAAACCCCGCGCACGGTCTCTACCACGGCGGCCGCATCCGCCGGCGCCGCTGCCCCGACCGCAGGGTGCGGCAAGGCTCCCGCCCTGACGAGCGGAACGCACACGATCCAGAGCGGCGGCAAGAGCCGGACCTTCATCCTGCGCATCCCCGACGGCTACGACCGTAACCACGCCTACCGGCTGGTCTTCGGGTTCCACTGGCTGGGCGGCACCTCCACCGATGTCGCCACCGGCCGCACCGTGGAAACGGGCACCTGGGCCTACTACGGACTCCAGCACTTGGCGAACAACAGCACCATCTTCGTCGCACCCCAAGGCCTCAACAACGGCTGGGCCAACAGCGGCGGGGAGGACGTCACCCTCGTCGACGACATCCTCAGGCGCATCGAGACGGACCTGTGCGTCGACACGACACAGCGCTTCGCCCTGGGCTTCAGCTACGGCGCCGCCATGTCGTACGCCCTGGCCTGCTCCCGCGCGACGGTCTTCCGCGCGGTCGCGGTCCAGAGCGGCGGGCAGCTCAGCGGATGCAGCGGTGGCACCCAGCCCATCGCGTACCTCGGGGTGCACGGCCTCCGTGACAACGTCCTCGGCATCTCCGGCGGACGGGAGTTGCGGGACAGGTTCGTCAGGAACAACGGCTGCACCCCCCAGAATCCGCCCGAGCCGGCCCAGGGCAGCCTGACGCACCGGGTCACCACCTACTCGGGCTGCTCGGCCGGACATCCGGTCGCCTGGGCCGCCTTCGACGAAGGACACATCGCCGCTCCGCAGGACGGGGCCACCGGTGACAGCGGCTCCAGGACCTGGGTGCCGCAGGAGGTCTGGAAGTTCTTCACGCAGTTCCAGACCTCCGACCCGCCGCCGGGGACGGTGACCTGCCGGGTCACCAACACCGTCAGCGCCTGGAACACCGGCCTGACGTCGAACATCACCATCGCCAACACCGGCACCACCCCGATCGACGGCTGGTCCCTCGCCTTCACCCTGCCCGCCGGCCAGACCATCACCTCCGGCTGGAACGCCGGCTACTTGCCCGCCTCCGGCCAGGTGACGGCCAGGAACGTCGCCCACAACGCCACCGTCGCTCCAGGCGCGTCGGTCGACATCGGCTTCCAGGCGACCCATACCGGCAACGCCGCTCCGCCGAGCTCCTACACCCTCAACGGCACGGCCTGCGCCGTCACAGGGAGTGCGGCGCCGAAGTGACGCACATCCGGATGGTGTGCCGGGGCCGGCAGGCACCGCCCTGCGTCACACCGGCTCCATGCTGCCTGACGGCTGTGCCCGCCCGGGAGCCTTCCCGGGCGGGCACCGGCCTCAGCTCAGGACGTCCTGTCAGGACGTCGTGCCGGTCACCGTGCCTCCCGACTTGGTGATGTGGTACGTCGTGGTGGCGCCACTCCAGAAATGGAAGGTGAGCTTGACAGGCGTGTTGTCCTTGACCGCGTTGAGGAAGGCGGGGGTCAGGCGGATGGACTTCTTGGCATAGTCCGGCGCGAAGGCGGTGTTGAACTGCTGGTACGGGGTCCAGCTGGTCGGGCCGGCGTTGCCACCGTCGGCGTACGTGGCCTGCATCGTCGCCAGCACGTCACCCCGGAACTGTGTGGGGATGGGGAACGACGCGGTCGTACCGGTCGTGTTCGACTGGACCGGGGTGTCGTAGGTGATTACCTGGATGCGCCAGGGGACTCCTTGGGAGAACCCGGCCTGGAGCGTCGCGTTGACCCCGGAGGAGCGGTCGCCGACGAGCCGGGTGAGTGTGGCCGCCTTCAGGGTGAGCCGGTTGCCGGAGAGGGTGTAGTCCCGGCCGCTGACCAGCTTGGTGGTGCCCTGCTTGAGCGCCGTGAAGGTGGCGCCGTTTAGGTTCAGGGTGAGCGAACGGTCCTTGACGGGGCCGGACTTCGGCACGAAGACGCTGTCGGAGGAGGCTGTCGCCGAGCGTGTCGTCCAACTCGACTTCATCTGGCGGAACAACCCCGCGTCCTTCCAGCGCAGCTTGCCGCGGTCGTAGAAGGAGCCGTTGTCCCACAGCACGGTGGTGACCTTGTTGGTGCGGGCGGCGTGGCCGAGCGCCTCGAAGTACTTGAGCATCTCGCCGCGTTCGACCGCGCCGGGACCGTTGTCGTAGCCGAGCAGGCCGTACTCGCCGAGGACGACGGGGATGCCCTGGGCGACGAAGGTGTCGCGCATCCGCTTGAACGTCTTGTCCAGGTCGCCCTGGGCCTGCGCGTCGAAGCGGGTGGAGCCGGCGACGTTCACGCTGAACGGGAAGTAGCCGTAGTAGTGCACGGTCGCGATCAGCCGGGAGTCGTGCAGCGACTTGATCGTGGTGACCAGGCTGTCCATCAGCCGCTGGTCGGGGGTGCAGACCTCGGTGGGCAGCATGAGCAGACGGTTCTTGTTGTTGCCGCCCGAGGCCCGCACGACCTTGTGGAAGGACGCGTTCAGCTCGTTGAGCAGCTGCGCCTTGCGGGTGTTGTCGGCGTTGTCGAACTGGGGCTCGTTGACGCTCTCGAAGACCAGCTGTGCGGGCTCGTTCCGGAACGAGGTGGCGATCTGGGTCCAGGTCGCGTCGAAGCGGGCCAGGACCTTGTCGTGGTCGGTGGACATCTTGCTGGTCCACTGCCAGGAGTCGTGATGCACGTCGATGATCACGTAGAGGCCGTCGGCGATCGCCCAGTCGACAACCTGCTTGACCCGGCTCATGTACGCCGGGTCGATGGTGTACTTCGGCGCCGCTCCCTGGTGGTCGCTCCAGGTCACGGGGATACGGATGCTCTTGAAGCCCTGGGCGCGGACCGAGTCCAGCAGTGCCTTGGTGGTGCGCGGCTGCCCCCAACTTGTCTCCTCGGGGCCGGCGTCCAGACTGTTGCCCAGGTTCCAGCCCGGCTGCATCGCGGCCACGGCCGCCGTCGCGTCGCCGGGCACCGGGACCGGCGCCGCTGCCGCGTGAGGCTCGGCGTCGTCGCCGAACGTCCCGAAGACCGCGCCGTAGGCGAGAACACCCGCGGCGATCAGCGCCAGCGGCGCACCCACCGCCAGCCGGATCCTGCGTCGGCGGTGCTGTGGGGCTTGCTGCTTCCTCATTGCTCATCCGTTCTGGAAGATCGAGCCGGTGTTGCCTTCCAGTGGTCGCCGCCGGGCAGGAGGTTGCCGCGTTTCACAGAAATGCCACAGACAAGCGGTCCATGAGGCCGACGCTGAACAGGGCCGGGGCCGTGGCGACGGGCGACGCTGGTCTTCGCGAGCATCGGGGTAGCGGTCACTTCCGTGACGCTGAGCACCGGAGTTGTGGTGATCCGGGCTAGTGGCCAGGGCACGGACGAGGGCTGTCCAGGCTGCGGCCATGACTCGATGCCGGTGCACGAGCGGTATCTGCGCCGGCTGTGGGACGTGCTGCTAAGCAGCCGGCGAGTCGAGATCGAACTGACCATGCGCCGCTTCGTCTGCGAGAACGCGGACTGTGAACAACGTACGTTCGCCGAACAAGTGCCAGGTCTGACCAGCCCCTACGGACGCTGCACCGGGCGTCGAGCAGAGCGGATGCGCGCCCACCATGCTCTCGCGCATCGATGCCTCGGCCTACGGCATCCCCTGGGGGTAAGCCCATGAGGCGGAGCTTGCGCGTGACGAGCACTCCCACGCGCTGGCGAAACGCCCCTACGACCTGCGCCACGTCGGCATCTCGTTCCGGCTGGCCTCCGGAGTCGACGCGGCGGAGTGCGTGCGCCGAGCAGGCCAGGAGCAATGCTCAGGACTTGTGGATCAGCTTCGGGAGCGAGCGAAGGGCGTACCTTCCCAGGTGATTGATCGAGAAGTCACTGAGTAGACCTGCGTTGCAGCGCGGGTCAGCAAGGCACGCCCATGCTGAGCGTAGTCATCGCCGAGGGTTCCACCGAGTACGGCTCCTTGATCGACGAGATCGTGCGTGAGGGCGCCCGCCGGATGCTCGCCGCCGCGCTGGAAGCGGAAGTCAACCAGTACATAGCCGAGTTGGCGGCTGAGACCGATGCGGCCGGGCGCCGTCTGGTGGTCCGCAACGGGCACCACCGGTCCCGGACTGTGGTCACCGCGGCCGGACCGGTCGAGGTCTGGTCAGAGGCGGAATACGGGTGGGAGAGACTGGGAGTTAGGGAAAATTTCGTCTCGCCTCCCAGATGTCGCGGGGGAAGGGCGCCTGCTGGGTATCTGCCCTGGTCAGGCGCCCTTTCTCGTGCTTCTAGAAGAAGACCAACTTCTTCGGCGAGTACGACACCAGCAGGTTCCTCGTCTGCTGGTGGTACAGGCCTCACGCGTCGCTGACCTGCGTAAAACGTGGCCACATATGGCTCGTTGGAGCCGTCGGCCCGGGAATGGTCCGGATCTTGTCCTCAGCGAGACGGGCCTGGTCATCCGTCGACGCCGCATCCCTCGGCTCGTGGACTGCTCCAAGCGGATGTGTCGGCCCGCCCAGTACTACGGCGAGGTGGGCTGGTGCGGGGAGCGGAGCACGAGCAGGGTGATCTCGCTGGGGGCGAAGACGCGGAACGGTGGGCCCCAGAAGCCGGTGCCGCGGCTGGTGTAGAGGAGGGTGCGGGGGCCGTGGTGGCTGAGGCCGGCGAGGGCGGGCTGGTCGATGCGGACCAGGTGGTGGAAGGGCCAGATCTGGCCGCCGTGGGTGTGGCCGGAGAGCTGGAGATCGACGCCGCCGGCTGCCGCCCGGTCGACGAACTTGGGCTGGTGGGCCAGGAGCAGGACGGGGTGGTCGGGGTCGGCGCCGTTCAAGGCTCCGGCGAGGTGGGCGCGGTGGCCGGCCAGGCCGGAGGACTCGGCGGTGACGTCGTCCACGCCGGCGACCACGAGGGTGTCGCCGCCGCGTTCGAGCAGCAGATGGCGGTTGCGCAGCGGCTCCCAGCCCAGCTCGTCCATCAGGTCGACCCAGCCCTGGGCCTCGCTGTAGTACTCGTGGTTTCCGGTGACGTATACACGGGCCCGGGTGGCCCGCACGGTTCCGAGTGGGGCGGCTTGGGCGCGGCGGCGTTCGGCCGTGCCGTCCGCGATGTCACCGGTGTGGCAGACCAGGTCGGCTTCCAGGGTGTTCACCGTCTCGCATACCTGTGCCGACCAGCGAGTGCGATCGAGTGGGCCGTAGTGGGTGTCGGTGATGAGGACGACGCGGATGCCGTCCAACCCGGCACCCAGCCGTGGGAGTTGTACGTCGAGTCGGCGCACGCGTGGCACGCGGCGGGCCTCGGCGTACCCCCAGGCGAGCAGTACGGCGGTTATGCCGAGGATGGCCCAAGTGACAATTCGGGCCCGGTCCTGACTCTCGCCGACGCCGGCCACGGTCAGGACGAGCCGCAAGGGGACGCCGAGCAGAACGGACCAGGTGAACAGAACCCAGCTGGTGCCCAGCAGGGTGTCACCGACGATCGCCGCCCGGTCCTGCTGGCGCCGGCCGTGGCCGCGCACCATCGCGAGCGGCATACCGACGAGGCCGAGGGCGAACAGGGCGGTGCCGGCGAGGGTGACGGGCAGCGGCCAGTGCTGGCCGCTGTGAAGGAGCACCCAGCAGGGCACGGCCAACAGCAGGACGGGGGCGATCAGGGGGATGTAGCGCATCAGGCGGTGCAGTCGGCTCTGCCGCGGCGCTTGCGCTTCACTGTCGGCGGGTCGGGTGTCGCTGGTGTCGGTCACGCTTCCCCTCACCTGTTTCTTGCGAGGATGCCCCGGCGTTCACGCTGGGGAGGAATCGCATCCGGGTGTTGCGACGTGGAGTGTCGCCGCATCTGGTTCCGGGCGCGGAGTGACCGTACCGCTGCCGGTATCGCCGAGGTGATGCGAACGCACGTGCGGGTGGTCGCTGGTTGGGGTGGTGACTGCGGGATCGGGGTACGTGTGTGCGGCCGTCGTACGTATGGTCCTTCGGTGGGTTCGGGATGTCATGTCGTCCCGGCCGGAGACCGTGGGGGCGAGATGACGCAGGTGAGGGCGGCTGCGGAGGCCGGGCATGCCCGCTACACCTACCGGCTGCGCGTGTCGTCCACCGCCCGCACCGCCCTGATGGCGGAGTGGGGCCGGTGCCGGTGGGTGTGGAACGAGTGCGTTGCCAAGTCCAGGGCCGTCTACCTGCAAAACAAGGCCACCGGGGAGAAGCAGACGTGCGGTCCGGCGCAGCTCGACAAAATGCTGACCGAGGCCCGCGTCCGTACGCCGTGGCTGCGTGAGGGCTCGTCGGTTCCCCAGCAGCAGCTCATCCGGGACTTCGGCAGGTCCCGCGCGAAGGCACAGAAGGACATCAAAGAGCGTCTGCCCATGACGCGCCGGGCCGGGATGCCGACGTACAAGAAGAAGCACGAAGCCTCGCCGACGCTGAACTACACCAAGCGCGGGTTCCGGCTGAAGGACGGGCGCCTGTACCTGGCGGGTGGGATCGTGCTGAACGTGGTGTGGTCGCGGGACCTGCCCGCCGACCCCACCTCGGTCCGCGTGTACCAGGACAGAATCGGCCACTGGCACGCCAGCTTCGTCGTCCCCGCCCCCGTCGAGTCGTTGCCGCAGACCGGCGCGGTGATCGGCGTGGACTGGGGCGTGAAGGAGACCGCCACCACTACCTCCGACGCACACGACCTCCCGCACTCCGAGCACGGCAAGAAGGCCGCCGCGAAGCTGTCGCGGTACGACCGGATGATGGCCCGCCGCAGACCCGCCAAGGGGCAGGCGGCATCCAAGGGCTACCACGAGGCGAAGAAACGGCGGGCGAAGGCGTACAAGAAGGTCGCGAGGCAGCGTGAGGACACCGGCCGCAAGTGGGCCAAGAAGGTCGTCCGCGACCACGACGCCATCGCCGTCGAGGACTTCCGCCCGAAGTTCCTCGCCAGGACCACCATGGCCCGCAAGGCCGCTGACGCCGCCATCGGCGCCACCAAGGCCGCTCTGATCGAGATGGGCCGCAAACACGGGCGGGACATGCGCCTCGTCCACCCCGCGCACACCACGATGGACTGCGCGCACTGCGATGCGAGAGCCAAGCACGCACTGCCGCTGGGTGAGCGCACCTACACCTGCGCCGCATGCGGAACCGTATCCCCACGGGACAAGAACTCTGCACGCGTCATGCTCGTCCGGGCTGGTCTCAACCCGGCTGGTGCCGATGGCGGAAGACCTCCTGGAGCGCTGCTCCAGGAGGCGGCCTGAGCCAGGAATCCCCTCCCTTCAGGAAGGGGAGGATTCAAAAACCAGGCTGCCGTCTCGCGCACTGTATCCGGTCGCCCTCGGGCCGGCCGGACCGGCGTTCATGGGCGCGGCCCCTTGTGCAGAACGCACGACGCCGACCACTACGGCCGCTACCAGGATTCATTCGCAGTGCTCCGGCCTTCAGGCCGGGGGTGGAGCGATTCTGATGGTGGCGACGCGGAGCGCCATGGTGGCTGGTCGCGGCGGAGCCGGGCGATGCTCACCGGCCAGTTTCTGCTGTTCGATGTACTGCTTGACCACCGAGAGTGGGGCGCCGCCGCCGACGGATCCGGCGAAGCAGGACCCGGACCACAGCTTGCTGGCGCGCCAGTAGTGCAGTACCAGGTTGAGGGCCGTTTGCCAGGTGCTATGTGAACCACGGGAATGCGATTGAGTGCGCTCAGTCGAAGCGCAGGTCGGAGAGCTGCTTCTCGAGCGAGGTGATGTCGGCTTCGGGTGCCGGATCGGCTGCCCTGGCGGCCAGTAGCATGGCCAACTCCCCACCTGCCCGCCGTATGCGTGCGGGCAGGCCCTGCGTGTATGCATCGCCGCCGGAGCCCCAGTCCTCGGACGCGGCGTAGACCGCCGTGGGGACGATGACGGCGCGCAGGTAGGCGAACAGCGGGCGCAGGGCGTGTTCCAGGACCAGCGAGTGGCGGGCTGTGCCCCCCCGTTGCCGCGATCAGGACCGGCTTGCCAGTGAGGGCCTCCGGATCGATCAGGTCGAAGAAGGACTTGAACAGCCCGCTGTACGAGGCGGTGAACACCGGAGTTACGGCGACCAGGCCGTCGGCGCCCGTGACCGATTCGATCACGGTGGCCAGCTGTGGTGCGGGGAAACCGGTCACGAGGTGGTTGGCGATGGCGACGGCCAGGGCGCGCAGCTCGATGACCTCGACCTCCACCTCGTGGCCCCGGTCGGCGAGCTCGTCGCGGACCGCATCGGTGAGCCGGTCGGCGAGCAGCCGCGTGGAGGACGGGACGCTCAGCCCCGCCGAGACGGCGACGAGCTTCACGCGGCGGTCACCTCCTCCGGTTCCGAGGCGGCGACGAGCTGGGACTCGTGGGTGGGCGCATCAGGCGAGCACTCGGTCCCATTCCTCGTTCAGGCGACATTGGTGTCGCGCTCGATGGCCTGTGTGTTCACCGCTGAGACGGCACTTTGCGAGCGGGATTCTTCCTTCGATGACGCTAGGGTCACGCCGGACATCGACGGCTGTCATCCGTCCTGCGGCAGCATCTGTCGCACAGAGGAGAACATCGACGAACTGCGGGCCGGGGTTGCCGAGTTGCAGGTCAAGGTCGCGGACGAGTCCAGCCCAGCGATCCGCTGGGAACGGGAACGTCGCCGTCTGGCCTACCTGGAGCGGTTCATCGACGGGCAACAGCGCGGACGCCCGAGCGGGGATGCGCGGTGAAGGCACGAGCTGTGGTCGCCCAGGCGCCCGCTCATCGAGTACCCGATGGACACCACGAGGGCGGTGGTCGACGCACTGCGGGACGCAGGATCGCGCAAGAATTTTGCGCATCTTGCGTTCACTTGCAGTCTCGGAGCGCAAGCCCGCAACCGCCACTGAGTCGCGGACCGGACTATGCGAGCCCGTAGAACGCGCCTCGATGCCAGCCACTTGACCGCCTCATTGGCCCGCAAGTCACGCACGCGCCGCCATCACTCTTGAGTCATGGGTGCTTCTGGTGAAAATTGTGCCGCTCTAGCTGTAGACCCACTTATGTTGCTCTGCAATATTTCGATGAAACAACGCAAAATCCTGCCTGCCGATTCCCTTATGGAGATCATGCATCTCCGTCAGGTCGGCTCCTGCCACCCGAACGCACTGCACCCCGCTTCGCACCGCACCGTTCGTCCTGCACCTTTCTGCACCACTCCGCCAGGAATGAGCCGCCCTCGCCGCCCCACCGGCGCGCGAGCCTCCGCAGGAAGTGACCCCGCATGACTCGACACAAGCAGAGATCCCCAAGGCGGCGCGCAGCGACCGCCGCGCTCGCCTCCGCCGTCATGGTTCTGGGCCTGCCCGCCGTCGGCGCACACGCGGCCGGCGGCCCCAACGCCGCCGCTGACGCCGCGACAAAGGCGGGCAGCACCCGTGGCGCGCACGCCGCCGCCAACGTCACCGACGGCGACACCGACACCTACTGGCAGGCCGGAAAGAAGTCGGCCCAGTGGGTGCAGACCGACCTCGGGCGGACCAAGCGCGTCCGCCAGGTTGTACTGCGTCTGCCTGAGCACTGGCAGACCCGCAAGCAGACGCTGGCACTCCAGGGAAGCGCCGACGGAAAGAGCTTCGCCACGCTCAAGTCGTCGGCGCAGTACGTCTTCAGCCCCGGCAACGACAACACGGTGAAGATCTCCATGCCCGCGACTCTGGCCCGGTACATACGGGCCGATTTCAGCGCCAACTCGGTCGCCGGTACCGCTCAGCTCGCCGAGCTGCAGGTCCTCACGACCGCCGCCTCGACCCCCAACCTCGCCCAGGGCAAACCCTTCAGCGAGAGCGGGCACGCCGACGTCTACGGCGCGGCCAACGCCGGTGACGGCAACCGCAACACCTACTGGGAGAGCACGAACAACGCCTTTCCGCAGTGGCTCCAGGTCGATCTCGGCTCGTCGGCCAAGATCAACCAGGTGACGTTGCGGCTGCCCAGCGGCTGGCCGAGCCGCAGCCAGACCTTCAAGGTCCAGGGCTCGACCGACAACCAGAGCTTCACCGACCTTACGGCCTCGAAGGCGTACACCTTCGACAGTTCCAACGACCAGTCGACGACCATCACCTTCGACACGACCACGACGCGGTACGTGCGCGCGCTGTTCACCGCCAACACCGGCTGGCCCGCCGGGCAGGCGTCCGAGCTGGAGGTCTACGGACCGGCGACCGGCGACACCCAGGCACCCACCGCGCCGACCAACCTGAGCTACACCGAGCCCGCCACCGGGCAGATCAAGCTGACCTGGAGTGCGGCCACCGACGACACGGCCGTGACCGGCTACGACATCTACGCCAACGGCCAGTTGCGGTCGAGCGTCGCCGGGAACGTCCTGACCTACACCGACACCCAGCCGGCAGGCAGCGACATCACCTACTTCGTGCGGGCCAAGGACGCCGCGGGCAACGTCTCCGCCAACAGCAACAACGTCACCCGCAAGGGAACGAGCGGCGACACCCAGGCCCCCACCGCGCCCGGCAACCTCGCCTACACGCAGTCCGGCAGCGACGTGAAGCTCACCTGGCAGGCGTCGAGCGACAACGTCCAGGTGACCGGCTACGACGTCTACGCCAACGACCAGCTCGTCAAGACCGTGGCGGGTGACGTCACGACCTACACCGACACCCCGTCGCCGACGGCCACGGTCACCTACTACGTGAAGGCCAAGGACGCCGCCGGGAACGTGTCGGTGGCGAGCAACAGCGTCACCCGGACCGGTTCCGGTTCCGGCTCCGACCTCGCCCAGGGCAAGCCCATAGAGGCCTCCTCATACACCTTCACCTACGTCGCCACGAACGCCAACGACGGTCAGATCAGCACCTATTGGGAGAGCGGGGGCGGCGCCTACCCGGCCACCCTCACCACCAAGCTGGGTGCCAACGCCGACCTCAGCCAGGTCGTCGTCAAGCTCAACCCCGAAGCTGCCTGGTCCACGCGCACGCAGAACATCCAGGTGCTCGGCCGCGACCAGGACGCGACCGCGTTCACGAGTCTCGCCGCGGCGAAGGACTACACGTTCAACCCGTCGAGCGGCAACACGGTGACCATCCCGGTCTCCGGCGCCGCCGCCGACATCCAGCTCAAGTTCGCCTCCAACACCGGCGCCCCCGGCGCCCAGGTCGCCGAGCTCCAGGTGATCGGCACCCCGGCCGCCAACCCGGACCTGAAGGTCACCGGCATCACCAACTCGCCTGCGGCCCCGGTCGAGTCGGATGCCATCAGCCTGACGGCGACCGTCACCAACAGCGGCACCAGGCCGTCCAAGGCCACCGACCTGAACTTCACGCTCGGCGGCACCAAGGCCGCCACGGCGGACGTCCCGGCCATCGCGGCCGGTGAGTCGGCGACGGTCACCGCGAGCATCGGCACCCGGGACGCGGGCAGTTACCCGCTCGGCGCCGAGGTGGACCCGTCGAACAAGGTCATCGAGCAGAACGAGGCGAACAACTCCTTCACCCGTTCCGACGCCCTCGTCGTCAAGCCCGTCTCCAGCTCGGACCTGGTCGCCGCGCCGGTCGCCTGGACGCCCTCCAGCCCCTCTACGGGCGACAACGTCACGTTCACCGTAGCCATCAAGAACCAGGGGACGACGGACTCGGCCTCCGGCACCCACGGCGTGACGCTCACGATCCAGGACTCCAGCGGCACCACCCTCAAGACACTCACCGGCACCTACAACGGCACCATCGCCTCCGGCCAGACGACCGCACCGGTCGCCCTCGGCTCGTGGACGGCCGCCAACGGCAAGTACACCGTCAAGACGGTCATCGCCGACGACGCCAACGAACTGCCGGTCAAACGAACCAACAACACCACCACACAACCCCTGTTCGTCGGCCGAGGCGCCGACATGCCGTACGACATGTACGAGGCCGAGGACGGCACAGTGGGCGGCGGCGCGAAGGTCGTCGGCCCGAACCGGACCATCGGCGACATCGCCGGCGAGGCGAGCGGCCGCAAGGCGGTGACCCTCACCGGGACCGGCCAGTACGTCGAGTGGACCACCCGCGCGGCGACCAACACCCTGGTGACGCGCTTCGAGGTCCCGGACGGCACCGACACCACGCTCAATGTCTACGTCGACGGCCAGTTCCTCAAGGCCATCGACCTCACCTCGAAGTACGCCTGGCTCTACGGCAACGAGACCGCGCCCGGCAACTCGCCCGGCTCCGGTGCTCCGCGCCACATCTACGACGAGGCGAACCTGCAGCTCGGCAAGACCGTGCCGGCCGGTTCCAAGATCCGCCTCCAGAAGGACGCGGCCAACACCTCCACCTACGCCATCGACTTCATCAACACCGAACAGGCGACGGCGATCCCGAACCCGGACCCGGCCGCCTACACGGTCCCGGCCGGCTTCTCGCACCAGGACGTGCAGAACGCGCTCGACAAGGTCCGCATGGACACCACGGGCAAGCTCGTCGGCATCTACCTGCCCGCCGGAGACTACGAGACCTCCAGCAAGTTCCAGGTCTACGGCAAGGCGGTCAAGGTCGTCGGAGCCGGGTCGTGGTTCGCCCGCTTCCACGCTCCCGCCTCGCAGGAGAACACCGACGTGGGCTTCCGGGCCGAGGCGACCGCCAACGGCTCGTCGTTCACCGGCTTCGCCTATTTCGGCAACTACACGTCCCGGATCGACGGTCCGGGCAAGGTGTTCGACTTCTCCAACGTCTCGGGCATCACCATCGACGACATCTGGGCCGAGCACATGGTGTGCCTGTACTGGGGCGCCAACACCGACAACGTGACCATCAAGAACTCCCGCATCCGGGACACGTTCGCCGACGGCATCAACATGACGAACGGTTCCACGGACAACCACGTAGTCAACAACGACGCCCGGGCCACGGGCGACGACAGCTTCGCGCTCTTCTCGGCGATCGACGCGGGCGGCGCCGACGAGAAGAACAACCTCTACGAGAACCTGACGTCGACGCTCACCTGGCGTGCGGCCGGTATCGCCGTCTACGGCGGCTACAACAACACCTTCCGCAACATCCGGGTCGCCGACACCCTGGTCTACTCCGGCATCACGATCTCCTCGCTGGACTTCGGCTACCCGATGAACGGCTTCGGGACCGATCCGACGACGATCGAGAACGTCTCCCTGGACAGAACGGGCGGCCACTTCTGGGGCTCCCAGGTCTTCCCGGCCATCTGGGCGTTCTCGGCCTCCAAAGTCTTCCAGGGCATCCGGGTCAACGACGTCGACATCGACGACTCGACCTACGGAGGCGTGATGTTCCAGACCAACTACGTAGGCGGTCAGCCCCAGTTCCCGGTGAAGGACACGATCTTCACCGACATCTCCATCACCAACTCCAAGAAGAGCGGGGACACGTTCGACGCGAAGTCCGGGTTCGGCATCTGGGCCAACGAGCTGCCCGAACCCGGTCAGGGACCCGCCGTCGGCGAGGCCACCTTCCGCAACCTGCGGATGAGCGGCAACGCGGAGGACGTCCGCAACAAGACCACCACCTTCACGATCAACATCCAGTGACTTGCTCCTCGGGCTGAAGCCCGAGGATTCTGGCCTTCTTGTCCGACCCTGTGCCGCTACGCGGCACGGGGTTCGGGCGGGGATCCGTGGCTTCCTGTTTCGTCGCGCTGTGCCGGGACGAGTCCTGGTCTTACCGGCGCTCCGCAGGCTGCAACCGCCAGTCCGGCGGCCGTTTTGACGTTGATCGCGGCGTTGTGGTCCCGGTCATGGAGGGTCCCGCAGGCGGTGCAGGTCCATTCCCGGACGTGCAGGGGCTTGGGCCCGTTCTTGGCCCCGCACGCCGAGCAGGTCTGGGAGGTCGGTGTGAACCGGCCGATCTTCACCACAGTCCGGCCGTACCGGGCCGCCTTGTACTCCAGCATGGTCACGAACGCCGACCATCCGGCGTCGTGGACACTCTTGGCCAGCCTGGTGCGCGCGAGTTCCTTGACCGCCAGGTCTTCCACGCCGTCAAACTCCCGCCTGCCCCGCGACGCCATGCACGCGCCCCCACCCTCGAACGCACCGCTCGACAAGGTTCAGCCAGGACGAGCCGGTCGGTGTGAAGTGGCTAGATCTGGGCGATGCATGGCTGGTCACTCTGGGCCGAAACCCGGTTGCGCAGTGTTGGAGGATGAGGGACATGGTCACCGAAGAGCGCGCCGCGCCGACCGAGCCCTCAAGGAGCCTGTCCCCCGGTGGCCGGCTCGCCCGCCCTTTGCTCTACGAAGAGCCGGCCCAGCGGCCCCATCACGTGCAGCGTGCCGATGTCCCACAGCGTGCGCATCACCATCACCATCGGCGGTGCGGACGGCCGGGCACGGGACTCATCCAGCCCGGCCTCCCTGGCCGCGGGCGGGCGACGTGGGGCCGATCCGCTGAACCGAGCCCAGCCCCAACGACCTCGTGCATGGTCAGCGTGAGCACATGATCGGCCGTGCCATCAGCGATGCCGTGTTCCACCGGAATCCGGGCTGATGAGTGGGCGAACCCGGCCGCAGGTCTGAGCACCCAGTCCCTGATAACCGGCATCAGCAGACCTGCCTCGATGGTGCTTGGCGCAGGGGAGCGGCCGATGCCTCGGAGGGCCGTGTGGACTGGTTCGATGACGCAGTCGAGCGGGCGGCAGGAGGGCCCGAGGGCATAGGGGTGCCCTGAGCAACGGGGAACGTGGGAGTTGCCCGAGCTGGGGCGTCGCGGGGTGAGCGAGCCCCGACAGGCCCTGCCGAAGACTGCATGAACGGATCGTCCACGATGCGGAAAGCAGCTTCCGTATGGATGGGTGGGGCTCTAGTGCCTCACGTGACGGCGAGTGTGTCAAGACCTCCTCTCTGGGAGGCGGGTGAGGTCAGGCTCCCTGGTGCGCAGCTGCCGCCACAGCTGTTCGTCGACCCGGTCGAGGAAGGTCAAGGCCTCGCGCTCGACCGCTTCGGCAGCAGCTCCGGTCCGGCCGTGGTTGTCGATCCGCTGGTACGCCAGGTGGAGCTGTTCCAGAGCGCGGTGGATCTCCGCCGGCGCCACGGGGACGATCTTCGCGACGGGCCGTACGTAGTTCGGCCACCACCCGGTGACCGCCTCGCGCAGCAGCACGCGCAGCTGCCCCGTCCTGCCGCATGCGCCGACGAAGCAGGCGGGCGGCGGCCGAAGTACCTCGAACAATGCCTGGGTCTGCCGTTCGGACCCGCGCCAGCGGTTGCGCCGTTCCGCCTCGGCGTAGCGGTCGCGGGTCATGCCTACCCCCAGGGCCACCTGCTCCACCGTCAGTCCGAGGAGCGTCCGGCACTGCAGGAGCGTGGCCGGTTCGCCGAGCAGATCACCCGGCGAGCACCACAACGCGGCTGCCAGTGCGTTGATTTGATGGACTGTCGGCGCCTCTGTGCCCCGCTCCCAGGCCAGGAGCGTGTCGGGGTGGAGGGGGTGCCCTTGGAAGGCCGAGACGGCCCAGGCGACCTGGCCGCGCGTGAGTCCGAGCTGCTCGCGCACGCGGGCGGCGTGGCGGGGCTCGAGCGGGGGATAGGCGGAGTCTTCTTCGCCCTCGGACGGGCTGTGGAGATCGTCTTGGGATGGCATAGCCGGACACCGTAGGGCCGGGGGCCGCCCCAGCCAAGACCTGCGGATTCCGCAGGAGTTCAGGACGCCGGTTGACGCGCGTTGACAGCCCCGGCCGACGGCGATTGTGCGTACCTCCAAAGAATCACAGGAATCAATTGGTCTGCCTGGAGGAGTTGACGACCAGGGGTCCTGTTCGTATGGTCGCAGCCGTCCACAGTGGAAAGTAAATTCCGCAACAGGGAATCGCGTCGTTCTCCGCACTCCGGAATCCGGCACGATTTCCGTATCCCTCCGGGCAGGTCCGTCCACTTGTCCGGCCGTGCTTCGCTCTCGACCGTCCCAGCCGTGCGCCGGCCGGGCGGTCTCTCGGAGGGACTGTCCCCATGCGCTCCCCTAGGCTCTTGACTCACGACCGCTCCGCCCCGTCCCTCCCCGCCCATCCCGCGGACGAAGTGCTGCCCATGCGGCGGATGATCCCCGCCGCCCTGCAGCACGTGGGCAGCATGTACGCGGGCCTCGCGGCGCCTCCGCTGATCATCGGCGGCGCGATCGGCCTGACCGCGGCACAGCTCACCGTTCTGCTGGCCGCGAGCCTGGTCGTCGCGGGCCTGGCCACCGTCGCCCAGACGCTGCGCTTCTGGGGTGTCGGAGCCGGGCTGCCCGTCACCAACGGCGTCTCGTTCGCCGTGGTTTCCCCGGTCCTGGCCGCTTCCGCGTCACGGGGGCAGGACACCCTGCCTCTGGTGTTCGGCGCCACCCTCGTCGCCGGGGTCGTCTGCTTCCTCCTGGCGCCGGCCTTCTGCCGGCTCGTCCGCTTCTTCCCGCCCGTCGTCAGCGGTTCCGTCATCACGTTGGTCGGCCTCTCGCTGCTGCCGGTGGCCGGCAAGTGGGCCCGGGGCGGCGACCCCGAGTCCTCCGGCTACGGCTCACCGTCCAACCTCGCGCTCGCCGCCGGAACCCTCGCCTTCACGCTTGTCCTCCACCGACTCCTCAGCGGACGTTTCCTGCAACGGGTGGCGATCCTGCTCGGCCTCATCGCCGGCACGGCCGCCGCGGTGCCGATGGGCAAGGTCGACTTTGACCACCTCTCCCAGGCACCGCTGTTCGCGCTCCCGCAACCGTTCGCCTTCGGCGCCCCGCAGTTCGAGGCGCCGGTCATCGCCACCATGCTCGTCGTCATGCTCGTTTCCATGACCGAGTCCACCGCGTCCCTGATCGCGGTGGGATCGGTCGTCGACAGGCCGGTCGACGACCGCGTCATCGCGGGCAGCCTGCGCGCCCAGGGACTGGGCACCGCACTCGGCGGCGCCCTGGGAGCCTTCGTGAGCTGCGCCTACGGGCAGAACGTCGGCCTGGTCGCGATCAGTCGCATCCGCAGCCGGTACGCCGTCACCCTGTGCGGAGCGATCCTGGTCCTCATGGGCCTCGTGCCGGTCCTGGGCTCTCTGGTCGCGCTCGTGCCGCTGCCCGTACTCGGCGGGGCGGGAGTCGTCTTCTTCGGCTCGATCACCGTCGCCGGAATCCGGACCCTCGCCAAGGCATCCCTGGCCACCGGGCACAACGGCATCATCGTGTCCGTCGCCCTCGCCTTCGGCCTCTTCCCCATCGCATCGGCCGACTTCTACGACCGGCTCCCCGCGCCCGTCACCATGGTGCTGGGATCGGGCATCACTGCGGGATGCCTCGCCGCCGTCCTCCTCAACCTGCTCCTGAACCACTTTGGACGGGGCAGCGAGGCCAACGAGAGCCACATCCCCACCGCACAGGTCAACGCCTTCGACGGCATCGACAGTCAGGCACACCTCCCCCCGCGTTCAGTCCGACAACGACGATGAATCAGGGCATGCCGCGCGACTCGTCACGCGGGCCCTCCAGCGGCTGCTGTTCGCCTTGGCCCGAGCGGCGCAGAACCCTGCCACACATCCCCGCCTCGCAAGCTGTGAGACCGCGTTTGGGATGGGGGACATGGTCACCAAAGAGCGCGCCGTGGTACTGGCTGAGGCTCTGCTGTCGAGAGAGCGGCAGGCGTGGCCATGGATGGCGCGCCTGCCCCCAGTCATTGTCCTCGATGTGGAGGAACACGCTCTCGGGTGGCTGGTCTTCTGGCAGTCAGTGGAGTGCGTCCGCAGCCGTGAGATCGAGAAGATGTTGGTGGGCCACGGCCCCTACCCGGTGGACCGACAGGACGGGGGTATCCACCACATCCCTGTCACCACATATGTCGGCGAGGACTCTAGCCACTTGCCCCTGAAGAAGTCGTTGGTGCCGCTGGATTGACCTATGGGGAGAGCTGGTCCGGGCTGTCGGTGGCCGCGACAGTTGAGCTGGGGCGCCGGCAGCCGGGGGTGGTGGCGGTGTTGCGTATCGCGGCAGTGCAGGACACGTGGTGGGAGGTGCTGCCGGAGCAAGCGCGACAGCTACCGGTCGAGCCGGCCCAGATCGATGCGTACCTGGACGACGAGCGATTCATCGCCCCGTGGCGGGAGCTGTTCGCCGACCGGCGGGGGCGGCCGTCGGTTCCGGTCGAGACGCTGCTGCGGCTGCTGTATCTCAAACACCGTTACCAGCTCGGTTACGAGACGCTGTGCCGTGAGGTTGCGGACTCGCTGAGCTGGCGCCGGTTGTGCCGGATCCCTTTGACCTCCCCGGTGCCGCACCCGACCACGTTGGTCAAACTGATGCGCCGCGGCGGCGCGCAGACCGTGGAACAGCTCAACGCCGCATCGCTGGGCAAGCTGGTCGAGGACAAGCTGGTGCGGTGCCGCAAGCTGCGCATCGACACCACCGTGATCGAAGCCAACATCGACCACCCCACGGACGCCGAACTGCTGGACCACGGCGTGCGCAAGCAGGGCCGACTGGTGCGCCGGATCAAGGCCGCGGGCGGCGCCAGGCGCACCCGCTTCCGTGATCGCAGCCGATCAGCAGGGCGCCGCTTGAAGGAGATCTCGCGCACCCTGCGACGACGCACCGGCCAGGCGATGGGCGAGAACGACCGGCTCACCGGTGAGATCGCCACCGTGGCGCGCGCGACACTAACGGGACGCGGCCACGGTGGAGCGCAACGCCCGCCGCGCGCTGGGCAAACGGCCTTCGGGACGCCTCGCGCGAGTGGTGGCGGAGCCGGCCGAGACCTCGGCCGGCACTCGCCAGCTGCTGGAGCAGACCGCTTTGCGGCTGGCGGGCATCCGCACCATCCCCGACCGGCTGGTCTCGTTAGCCGACCCCGATGCCCGGCCGATCCGCAAGGGCAAGCCTCAGCACCCCACCCAGTTCGGTTACACCACCCTGGTCGCCGAGGATGAACGCGGCTTCGTCGTCGACCACCAAGTCAACCGCGGGAACCCGCCCGACGCACCGCAACTTGTGCCCTCGGTCGAGCGAGTGACCGCGCTCACTGGCCGACCGCCCGGCACCGTCGTCGCCGACCGCGGCTTTGGCACCGCCGCCAACGACCGGGGCTGGCCGAACTCGGCGTCCAGCGGATCGGCCTCCAACGCAACGGAACACCGGGAAAGACTCGACGCGAGCACGAGCGCACCCGCCCGTTCCGCCGGATGCGGAACTGGAGAGTCGGCATCGAAGCCCGTATCAGCCACCTCAAGCGCAGCTTCGGCTTCCGCCGCACCCGGCTGCGCCGCCTGGCAGGCGCGCAGACCTGGGCCGGACTCGGGATCTTCGCCTACAACCTCCACCGGATGACTGTCAGCGGCCGGTGAGGACGCAACTACCCCTGGCCCCGGCACAGGAGTGAGCCCGCAGCAACAGGCCTGCCACCAGGCCAAAACCCTTTTTCAGGGGCAAGCAGCTAGCCGCCCGGTCAGAAGGCGTGCGCCATCAGCTCCGCGAACAGCGCGTGCTCGTCGACATCGAGGCCCCGCGAGCGGAACCAGCCGCAGATGTTGGCGCAGTCGCGCTGGAGGAAGGTCATCCCGTTGAGGTTGCCGACCAGGTCGACGATCTGTGGCAGGTCGATGATGACCAGCCGCTCGCCCGCCGCCAGGATGTTGTACGCCGAGAGGTCGCCGTGCACGAAACCGTTCTGCACCATCGTCGCGAGCGCATCGGTGAGCTGCTCGAAGTACGCCGCCAGCAGCTCGGGTGAGGGGCGGGTCTGGGCGAGCCGGGGTGCGGTCGCGACGGCGCCGTCCTCGTCGACGACAGTGATCCACTCCATCAGGATCTCGGTGCCGTCGATCTGGACCGGGTAGGGAACCGGCAGCCCGAGGTTCCAGAGCCGCACCAGCGCACCCCACTCGGACACCGCCCACTCGCCGGCCGCGACCTGCCGGCCGAAGGTGCTCTTCCGCTTGAGGGCCCGCTCGTCACGTGAGCGCTTCATCGAGCGGCCCTCGGTGTAGGACGCGGCGCGGTGGAAGGTCCGGTGCTCAGGAGAGCGGTACCGCTTGGCCGCCATGACCACGCCGGCGGCGGGGTCGAGCGGGTCGGCGCGTTCGACGAGGTGGACGTCGGCCTCCTTGCCGGTCTTGAGGACGCCGAGCTCGGTGTCGATCGCGCCCTGCGAGGTCACCACCCAGTCCGGGAGCGGCTCGGGGCCTCGGCAGAGGGGTTCGACGCTGAGCCAGGTCGACCAGCGCTGGCCATCCACAAGGGCGTCGTAGGCACGGAAGTCGAAGACGAACCGGTCGTCGATGTCGCCCAGGTCGTCCGGCGGCGGGACGTGGCGGTAGGGGTCGCTGATGAAGTCGTCAGGAAATGCCGGGTGCTGAGGGTGCTGCGAGAGATCGTCGTGAGACATCGCTGGAGGTGCTCCATGAGGTGAGAGAGGATCGGTCTGCGGGCAAGCCGAGGACAGTCGTAGTCACGGTCGTGCCTCCTCTCGTGGAGCACCGGGCAGCTCCCGGTGTCCCGCCCATGGTGAGGGGCGGAGACGGGGAGCGGCAACCGAATAAAGTCGGCCCGCGTCGAGCGGCCCCAGCGGTGCCGTAGGTTCCGGCGTGATCCTCCGTACCGGGCTCGTCCCGGCCCTGTTCGGGCTGACGTTGGCCGGGTCGTTGCCGGCCGGACCCGCGGTGGCCGAGCGAGCCCCGACGCCCGGTGCGAGCGGGATGGGAGACCCGTATTTCCCACAGGACGGCAACGGCGGCATCGACGTGCTGCACCACGACGTCCGGGACGGCTACCGGGATTCATTCCTTGCCGACTGGAACACCGATCCTCGCGCTGCGTAAACGTCTGCAGAGCCGACGATGAAAGGGGGCGGCAGTGTCTGACGCCGTTGCCGTCGGGCACAGCGCAGTACAACCCCTTGGCGTAACTTGCCTCAAGGCTCCGTCCCGCATCCCTCGTCGGCAGTAACCCCAGGTCGGCCCAACGAGTTGGGGGAAGCGTGACCCAGGTGAACGACAACGCTCGTACGATGTCCGATGCTTCCGCGGAGAACTCCGTTCTCCTTGCCACCACCCCGCCCGGGCATGCGGAGGCCCGTGACGGAGACGTCGCGGTGGTGGGCGTGGGGATCCGGCTGCCCGGGGGGATCCGGTCGCTCGACGGGTTGTGGGCGGCACTGGCGGAGAGCCGGGACCTGGTCGGCAAGGTGCCGGGCGACCGGTTCGACGTGTCGCGGTTCGTGTCGTCCGACGGACGTCCGCGCTCCGGCCGTACGTACACGGCCGCGGGCGGCTTCCTGGACGACGTAGCCGCCTTCGACGCGGAGTTCTTCGGCATCTCGCCGAAGGAGGCATCCAGGCTGGACCCGCAGCAGCGGCTGCTCCTGGAGTGCGCCGTCGAAGCGTTCGGCGACGCGGGCATCGACCCGGCGGCGCTGGCCGGCAGCGACACGGCGGTGATCATGGGCGTGTCGTCGCACGGGTACGGCGATCTGCAACAGCGGCGGCCGCGCACGATGAACGCGTATTCCATGAGCGGTACGGCGTCCTGCAACACCGCGAACCGGGTGTCGTACGTCTTCGATCTGCAGGGTGCGTCGTTCGCGGTGGACACGGCGTGTTCGTCGACGCTGACCGCGGTGCACCAGGCGTGTCAGGAGGTGCGGTCCGGGCGCAGTGCGCTCGCGCTCACGGGCGGCGTGAGCGTGATGCTCAATCCGTTGGAGAGTGTCGGGTTCGCGCAGGCGTCGATGCTCTCGCCCACCGGGCGGTGCCACCCGTTCTCCGAGCGCGCGGACGGCTTTGTGCGCGCGGAGGGAGCCGGTGTGCTCGTGCTCAAGCCGCTGTCTGCGGCGCTGGCGGACGGCGACCGGATCCACGGGGTGATCCTCGGCAGTGGTATCAACACGGACGGCCGTACAGTCGGGCTGGCGCTGCCGAGTGCGCGCAGCCAGGCTGCGCTGCTGGCGCGGGTGTATGCCGAGGCGGGCATCGGCGCGGACGAGGTGGCGTACCTCGAGGCGCACGGCACAGGTACCCAGGCTGGGGATCCGGTGGAGTGTGCGGCGTTGGGTGAGGTGCTCGGGCGGCGCCGTACCTCGGGTGCGCCGCTGCCGATCGGATCGGTGAAGTCGAACCTGGGGCACCTGGAGGCGGCGGCAGGCGTGCCCGGCCTGCTCAAGGCGCTGTTGGTGCTGAGGGAGCGGCGGATTCCCGCGACGCTGCACACGACTCCTCCGAGTTCGCGGATCGACTTCGCCGGGCTGGGCCTGGAGCCTGTGGCCAAGGCGCGCCCTCTGTCGGGGAAGCGGCTGGTGGCAGGGGTGAACTCCTTCGGGTTCGGCGGTGCCAACGCCCACGTGGTGCTGTCGGCAGCCCCCAAGGCGTACGACCGGTCGCGTCCCGGTTGCGCCGGCCCACTCCCGCTCGTCGTGTCCGCTCGTACGCCGCAGGCGTTGGAGGCTGCCGCCGTCCGGTGGGCGGAGCACCTGGAGGACCTGGTCCCGGACGCCTTCTACGACACGGCCTACACGGCGTGCCGTCGTCAGGCCCGGTATGAGCATCGTTTCGCGTTGCTGGCCGAGGACCCGTCAGCGGCGGCGCGGGCGCTGCGGCAGGTGGCACGTGGCGAGCCCGCACGGGGCACGGCTCGTGCGGTCGGTGTGGAGCGGGGTCGTATCGGACTCGTCTTCAGTGGCAACGGCTCCCAGTGGGCCGGGATGGGGGCGGAACTCCTCGGTGCCGAAACGCACTTCACGGCTGAGGTAGACGCGGTCGACGAGGTGTTGCGCCCTCTGCTGGGCTGGTCGGTGCGGGAGGAGATGGCCGCCCCCCGCGGGCGGGAGGTGTGGCAGCGCACCGAGATCGCCCAGCCGATGCTGTTCGCCCTCCAGGCCGGGCTGGTCGCGGCGCTGACCGCGCGCGGTTTCGCTCCCGCCGCGATGTGCGGGCACAGCGTGGGCGAAGTCGCGGCCGCCTACTGCGCGGGAGCCCTGGATCGTGCGGCCGCCTGCCGGGTGATTGCCGCGCGCAGCCGGTCCCAGGGCGCGACCGCCGGGTGCGGGCGAATGGCGGCCGTCGGGCTCGGTTCTGCGGACGCCGAAAAGCTGATCTTCGAGATGGGGCAGGCGAAGCGGCTGGTGGTCGCCGGGATCAACAGCGCCCGGGACGTGACCGTCGCAGGGGACGCCGCAGCGCTCGCCGCGTTCGGCGAAGAGCTCGGCGAGCGGGGGGTGTTCTTCCGCGACCTCGGGCTGGACTACGCCTTCCACAGCCCGGCCATGGACGAGTCGCGCGGGCCGCTCACGGCCATGCTGTCCGGGCTGCCGACACGGCCCGCTCACATCCCTCTGGCCTCCACGGTCACCGGGCGGCTCAGCAGCGGCGAGGTTCTCGACGCCGAGTACTGGTGGCGCAATGTCCGCGAGCCTGTCCGGTTCGCCGAAGGGGTGGACGTCCTCGTCGGCGAGGCCGGCTGCGACGTCCTGGTGGAGATCGGCCCGCACCCGGTGCTCGGCGCGTATCTGCGCCGTGTCACGACCGGTGCCGGGCAGGCCGTCGCCGTGATCCCCACCCTCACGCGCACCGCCTCCGGCCCCGACGCGCTCGACGCCACTGTGGCGCAGCTGCTGGCGTGCGGGGCCGAGACCGACTGGAGCATCCCGTTCCCGCATCCAGGCCGGGTGGCCGATGTGCCCGCCTATCCGTGGCAGCGTGAACGCCACTGGAACGGCGATCCCGGGTGGTGGCTGGAGACCGCGGCCGAGGAGGACGGCGAGACGGCGCAGCCGCCCCACACGCTGCTCGGCGTACGACAGCCGGGAGCGCGGCCCGCCTGGCAGCAGGAGCTCTCCTCCGGCGCCCTGGGATGGCTCGCCGATCACCTGGTCGGCGAGACGGTGGTCGTGCCGGCAGCCGGATACGTGGACATGGCCCTGACCCTCGGGCAGGCCGTGCACAACACGCCCGTCGAGGTGCACGGTTTGTCGATCAGCCGTGCGCTGAGCCTGCCGGGCGACGACGAGGACCGCACCATGTCCGTCCACACCGCGCTGGAACGCGACGGCCGTTTCACCGTCTCCAGCCGTGACGGGAGCGGTGGCGCATGGGTCGAACACGCACGCGGCCGCGTACGCAAGCTGCTGCGAGCCTGCCCGCCCGGTGCCGACCCGCACACGCTGCGCGCCCGCATGCCCCGCGAGATGAGCGCGGGCGACCACTACACGGTCTGCGCCCGTGCCGGGCTGCCCTACGGTTGTGCGTTTCGTACCCTGACCGGCCTGCGCACCGACGACGGGGAGAGCCGTGAAGTACTCGCCTCCTACGCCGCCACCGCCGACCTCGACGACGCTCCTCTCGCCCATCCGACCCTCCTCGACGGCGCGCTCCAGGCGGGCCTGCCGCTGCTCGCGGCGGCCACCGACCGGCAAGCGGCCGACCCCGACCGCGCACCGGCCGCTTTCCTGCCCGTCGGCATCGACACCGTTCGCTGCTGGCAGCCGCTGCCCCGCACCGGCCTGATCCATGTACGCCTGCGTACCCGCACCGCACGCGAGGCCGTCTGGGACATGACCGTCATGGCCGAAGACGGCACCGTGGCCTTGGAAGCGCTCGGCTGCCGACTGCGCCGCTTCGACGCGACGCGTTCCCCCGCCCCCCAACAGCTCGCCGAGGTCCTGCGCGCCGCCCCGCTGCCCACGAGCCGGGCCACCCCGTTGTCCTGGCCCACGCCCATGGACACCCTCGCCACCTGCGCGGACCAACTCTCGCGAGCCGCCCAAAAATGGCGGACACACCCGTACGACCGCGCCCGCGCCCGTTGCCTGCGCATGAGCGCGCACCTGACCGCAGCCGCCGTACGCGGACTCCTGCCGGGCGCAGTGGAGTTCACCTTGGACGACCTGATCGCGGCCGGGGTGCGGCCCCGGCATCTCAGGCTGCTGACCGCCCTGTTCGAGCACGCCGTACAGCAGGACGTCCTGACCACGCAGGGGAACGGCCGGTGGCGCGTGGCGGAGGAACCACAGCCGCACCGGCTGTTCAAGGAAGCACTCCTGGCCTTCCCGGCCGAGGCCGCCCCCGCGCAGGCGTACGGCGTGTGCGGGCTGCATCTGGCGGACGTGCTGCTCGGGCGCGCCGATCCGCTCACGCTGCTGTTCGCCGAGCCCGACGCCCTCGCCGCGCGCATCTACGACAGCACGCCCGTGATGCACCACCAGTACCGCACCGCCCGGCTCCTGCTTCAGACGGCCCTCGCGGCCTGGCCCGAGGGGCGGCCGCTGCGTGTGCTGGAGGTCGGCGCCGGAACAGGCGGGCTGACGGCCGCGCTCCTGCCGCATCTGCCGCCCGAGCGCACGCACTACACCTACACCGACGTGTCCTCGGCCTTCTTCCCGGCCGCCCAGGTCCGCTTCGCCGACCACGACTTCGTCCACTACCGCTGCCTCGACCTCGACACCGACCCCGTCGCCCAGGGTTTCACCCCTGCCTCCTACGACCTTGTCATCGCCGCGAACGTGCTGCACGCCACGCGGGATCTGCGGCGCACCCTGCACCGGATCGGTGACCTGCTGGCCGACGGCGGACAACTGCTCGCGGTGGAGAGCCACGACGAGGCCGCACTCACACCGGTGTTCGGGCTGCTGGACTCCTACTGGGGCGCCGAGGACACCGATCTTCGGCCGGACGGGCCGCTACTGGCACGCGACCGATGGCCCGGACTGCTGGAAGAGTGCGGATACACCGGCACCGTGCAGCCCGGCGACGCCACACAGCCCGCGCACGACCACTACTCCGTCATCCTCACCGTCCGGGCCCCTCGCCCCACACCCGCGCCGATGCCGGCGACCGCATCGCCCGAGCCGCGTTCGGTGCGCCCGCCCGCAGTGGCCGACCTGACCAGCGGGCCCTTCGCCACCGCGGCCGCCACGGTCCTGCGCGCCGATGCCCGGCGCGCAAGTGAAAGTCCGCTGCGGTGGTCAGAACTCCTCGCGGACACCGACGACGTGATCCTCCTGGCCGACAGCGGCGAGGGCAGCGCGACCGGGAGCGGGGGTGGCCCGGCCGCTGCCACGGAGGCCGCCGTACGCCACTTGGCCGTGCTGCGAGCGCTCGCCACCGCCACCCGGCAGCTGCCCGCGGACCGAGGGGTCACCGTCTGGCTCGTCGTGTGCGGCGCCCGTGACATCCCGCCGACCGCCGCCGCGGCCGTGTGGGGAGCGGCCCGCAGCCTGGCCAACGAACAACCGCGGCTGACCGTCCGACGCATCGCCCTGGCTGCCGGTGCCGAGGACAGGCTCGCCGAGGAGCTGACGGCCCGCCCGGCCGACGACGAGGTCCTGCTGACCCGCCAGGGACGGTTCGTGACGCGGCTGCGTCCCTACGCACCGCCTCCCGCCCCGGCTCCGACGGCATGGACAGCGGGGACGTCCGCCTCGTACACCCTGGTCCTGGAGGAGCCCGGTCTGCGCTACCGGCTCGGCTGGCGGCCTGCCCGAACGCCCCGGCCGGGCCAGGGCGAGATCGTCGTCGAGGTCGCGGCCGCCGCGCTCAACTACCGCGACATCATGGCCGCGACCGGCCTCGTACCGCCGCCCGAGGCGCCGCGCGGGCTCGACGCGGAACCGATCGGCCTGGAGTGCGCCGGCACGGTCGTCGCCGTGGGCGCCGACGTCGAACACATCCGTGTCGGGGACAGGGTGGCCTGTCTGACCCTCGGCGCTTACGGCTCGCACGCGTGGGTCCGCGCGGACCGGGTGATGCCGCTGCCGGACGGCATGGACTTCACCGAGGCCGCCACGCTCCCGACCGTCTTCCTGACCGTCCAGCATGCCCTGGACCACCTGGCCCGCCTGCGGCCCGGCGAAACCGTGCTGGTGCACGGCGCGGCCGGAGGCGTGGGCCTGGCCGCCCTGCAGTACGCCCAGCACGTCGGCGCCCAGGTCATCGCCACCGCCGGCAGTCCCGCCAAGCGTGACCTGCTGCGGCTGCTCGGCATCGAGCACGTCCTCGACTCACGCACGCTGCGCTTCGCCGACGAGATCGACGCCATCACCCAGGGCCGGGGCGTGGACGTCGTCCTCAACTCCCTGGCCGGTGAGGCCATGGACCGCAGTCTGCGCGTTCTGGCACCGCACGGCCGGTTCGTGGAGCTCGGCAAGCGCGACTTCCTCGCCGACAACTCGCTCGCCCTGGCGCCCTTCCGCGACAACCTCTCCTTTTTCGGAGTGGACGTCGCCGCCCTGCTCACCGACGCCTCCGCGCTGGCCGACGCCCATCTGACGGCGATCACCCGGGCCGTCCACGAGGGCATCTACCGCCCGCCGGCCCATCGCGTCTACCCGGCCGCCAGGATCCGCGAGGCGTTCGCCGTTCTGCAGCACTCCCGGCACATCGGGAAGGTCGTCGTCGCCTTCGACGCCGCCGAACCGTTGCCGGTCCGCCCCGCTGCCACCCCCCTCGTCCTGGACCCGGAGGCGAGTTACCTGGTCACCGGCGGGCTGGGCGGCTTCGGCGCCGCCACCGCCCGCCACCTGGCCGCCCGCGGGGCCCGCCACCTGACCCTGGTCGGCCGACGCGGCGCGCGCACGCCCGGCGCCGCCGAACTGACCGCCGACCTCGCTGAACTCGGCGTGCGGGTGAACGCGTACGCCGTCGACGCGGCCGACCCGGACGCCATGCGCCGGATCCTCGACGGCCTCGACGCCGAAGAGCGGCGCCTGGCCGGAATCGTCCACGCGGCGATGGTGCTCGACGACGCCCCACTGCACGAACTGGACGACGAGCGCGTACGGGCCGTTCTCACCCCCAAGATGGCGGCCGGTCACGTGCTGGACGAGCTGACCCGCGACCGCCCGCTCGACTTCTTCGTCGTCTACAGCTCGGCCGCCGCCGTAGCAGGCAACCTCACGCAGTCGTCGTACGCGGCCGCCAACCTCGCCCTCGAAGCCCTCGTACGCGACCGTCGCCGGGCCGGGCTGCCTGCCCTCGCGGTGCAGTGGGGCGCGATCGCCGGATCCGGCTACGTGCATCGCACCGAACGCGACGACGAGATGACGGCGCTGGGCATCGGCGGACTCGCCACCGCCGACGCGCTCGCCGCCCTCGACCGGCTCCTCGCGGACCCCGACCCCGACACCACGGCGGTCACCGTAGGGCACATCGACTGGGCAAGAATGCACCGATTCCTGCACATCCTCTCCGCACCGCGTACGGCCGCGCTGCTGCCCCCGGCCGAACACACCGACGGTGCGGAGTCACTGCGACAGGCGCTCAAACAGGCCGCGCCCGGCAACGCCGCCGCACTCGTCGAGGACGTCCTGGCCGACCTCCTCGCCCACGTCCTGCAGACGACGCCCGACCGCATCGACCGGACCCGACGCCTGGACCAGCTGGGCGTGGACTCCCTGCTGGCCGCCGAACTCGCCGCCCTGCTGCAGCAGCGGCTCGGCTGCGACCTGCCCACCATGGAACTCGCCGGCACACCGAACCTTCCCGCGCTCGCCCAGCGTGTGCTCGCTCGCCTCAACCCCACCCGCTGACAGGCCCGATGAGGAACGCTTCCGTGCCCGCACTCGTCCCCCTCACCCACCGCCCCCAGGCAACCGCACGCCTGTACTGCCTGCCGCCCGGCGGTTCCGGCCCGGAGTACTACCAGCCCTGGGCCGACCTCCTGCCGACCGCCGTCGAGGCCTACGCCGTCGCCCTGCCCGGCCGCGGCAACCGCCGTGACGAGCCGTCACCGACCGACTCAGGAGCACTCGCCGCCGCGCTCGCCTCCCTCACCGACGATGCCACCGACCCGCGGCCTTTCGCCCTGTTCGGGCACAGCTTCGGCGCCCTGCTCGCCTACGAGACCGCGCGCCGCCTGCGGCGCACCGGTCGACGCGAGCCTGTACTCGTTGCTTTCTCCGCCTTTCCCGCACCCCACCAGGGGGAACTCGACCGGCTCCTGGCCACCCTGCTTACTTCCGGCCTCAACGCCTTCACCGACATGGTGGGGCCCGTCCCCGCCGAAATTCTCGAAGACCCGGTGGCCGTGACGAGTCTGTGCACGCCCTTCCTTGCCGACCTGGTCCTCGCCCTGCACCACCGCCACCACGACGAACCACCCCTGCAGATGCCTCTGGCCCTGTACGGAGGCGACGCGGACCCCTTGGTCCCGCCGGACTGTCTGGAGCGCTGGAACGACCTGTTCACCACCCCCGCCACGCCCTACCTCTTCGCCGGACGCCACACCTACCCGCAAGACCAAACCCCGGCGCTGGTGCGCCGGCTCGCCAAGGACCTACAGATGGCGGCCCGATGACCCGTGACGGTGCGCGCTGGACGGCCGCCGTCGTCGTCTGCCTAGGCGTGTTCCTGCTCGGCATGGACCTGACCGTCCTCAACGTCGCCGTACCCGACCTGGATCGCGACCTGAAACCCTCCATGGCCCAGATCCAGTGGATCGTCGACGCCTACGCCCTGGTCCTCGGCGGCATCGTCCTGACCGCCGGAGCCCTCACCGACCGGATCGGCCGGCGCCGCGCATTCACGCTCGGTCTGGTCGTGTGCGGCACTACATCCGCGCTTGGCGCACTCGCCGAGGAACCGGGCCGGCTCATCGCCGCGCGCTGTGGCATGGGCGCAGGGGCCGCCCTGCTCATGCCCGCCACCCTCTCGATCATCAGCAACCTCTTCACCGACCCCGCCCCGCGGCGCCGGGCGATCGCCTTGTGGGCCGCCGCCCTCGGCCTGGGCGGCATGACAGGACCCGTGCTCGGCGGAGCCCTCGTCGAGACCTTCTCCTGGCGCGCCGGGTTCTGGGTGAACGTCCCCCTCGTGGCCGTGACCCTGATCCTCACCCTGCTCGCCGTACCGAAGACAGGATCCAGCCGTACCGGGGGCCACAGCGAGGAGCGGGTCGACCTCCTGGGCGCGCTGCTGTCGGCGTGCGGGCTGCTTACGCTCGTCTGGACAGTGATCGAAAGCCCGGTCAAGGGATGGACGAGCCCGCCGGTGCTGACCGGGTTCACCCTGGCCGCCGCCCTGCTGACCGTGTTCGTCGCACATCAGAGGCGCCGCGCCGAGCACGCGATGCTGCCCCTGCCCCTGCTGCGCCTGCCCGGCGTGATGCGCGGCGCCACGTCCCTGACGCTGCTGTCCTTCGCGATGTACGGAGCGCTGTTCGTCATCACCCTCTACCTCCAAGGGGTCCTGGGCTACACCCCCTGGGAGGCCGGCGTACGCACGCTGCCCCTGGCTGTGGCTCTCGCCGCAGGCTCACTCGCAGCACCGCCGCTGCTGGCCCGCCACGGCGAACGAACGCCGCTCACGGCCGGACTCGCCCTCGTCACCGCCGCGTTCGCCATCCTTGGCCACACCCAGGCCACCTCCGGCTACGGACACCTGCTGCTCTTCGAAGTCATCGCCGGACTGGGCGCCGGGCTGGTCGCGGCCGTCGGCACGGACACCGTCATGGGGGCGATCCCGCCGTCCCACGCCGGACTGGGATCCGCGGTGAACGACGCCACCCGCCAGGTCGGAGCCTCCCTCGGCGTCGCTGTCCAGGGCTCCGTCCTCAGCACGGTTGTCACCGACCGCCTCGGTACTGTGGCCTCGGCGACCACCCCGACCGCCGTGCTGCCACCGTTCCCGGCCGCACGGCAGGCGTTCGTCGACGGCCTCACGACAACGGCCCTGACCGCGGGGGCCATCACCTTGGCGGCGGTCCTGGCGGTCATTCCCTGGCGCAACGTGATTCCGCTCGCCACGACGTCCCGTGAGAGTCCTGAATGAGCGGTACGGACCCGGCACCATAGGCCCAGCCGCCACTTTCGCGGCTCCTTGACTTGCTCCTCGGGCTGAAGCCCGAGGATTCTGGCCTTCTCGTCCGTTGCTGTGCCGCTACGCGGCACGGGGTTCGGGAGAGAATCCGTGGCTTCCTGTTTCGTCGCGCTGTGCCAGGACGAGTCCTGGTCTGACCTGCGCTCCACAGGCTGCAACCGCCAGTCCGGCGGCCGTTTTGACGTTGATCGCGGCGTTGTGGTCCCGGTCATGGAGGGTCCCGCAGGCGGTGCAGGTCCATTCCCGGACGTGCAGGGGCTTGGGTCCGTCTTTGATGCCGCAGGCCGAGCAGGTCTGGGAGGTCGGTGTGAACCGGCCGATCTTGACCAGGGTCCGGCCGTACCGGGCCGCCTTGTACTCCAGCATGGTCACGAATGCCGACCATCCGGCGTCGTGGACACTCTTGGCCAGTCTGGTGCGCGCGAGTCCTTTGACCGCCAGGTCCTCCACGCCGATCGCTTGATTGTCGCGGATCAGCTTCGTGGAGAGCTGGTGGTGGAATTCTTTGCGCGCGTCGGTCACCTTCGCGAGGGCGCGGGCGACCTTGAGGCGGGCCTTCTCACGGTTCTTGCTGCCTTTCTGTTTGCGGGACAGCTCCCGCTGAGCTCTTTTGAGTTTCTTCTCCGCGCGGCGCAGGAACCTGGGGGAGTCGATCTTCGTGCCGTCGGACAGGACCGCGAAGTGGGTGAGCCCCAGGTCGATGCCGATGGCCTGGTCGGACTCGGGCATCCGGGCGGCGTCGGCGGCCGGGTCGGTGTCGATGGCGAAGGAGGCGAAGTACCGCCCGGCCGCGTCCTTGATCACGGTGACCGAGCTGGGCTGGGTGGGCAGAGTCCGTGACCACTTCACCTGCACCGCCCCGATCTTCGGCAGGTTCAGCCGCCCGTTGTCGGTGATCGACCAGCGGGCGTTGGCCGTGAAGCGGATTGACTGCCGGTTGTCCTTGCGGGACTTGAAGCGGGGTGCACCCATCTTCGCGCCCTGCCGCTGGCCCTTGAGGGAGGCGAAGAAGTTCTTGTAGGCGGCCTCCACATCGCGCAGCGCTTGCTGGAGCACCACCGAGGAGACCTCACCCAGCCAGGCCCGTGAAGCGGTCTGCTTCGCAGCGGTGATCAACTTCTTGGACAACTCGCCGGCCGTCGGGAAGGCCTCGCCCGCTCGGCGGGCGTGTTCGCGGGCGCGCACGGCGTCGTTGAACACGACGCGGGCGCACCCGAACGCCCTCGCCAGGGCTGCGCGTTGGCCGGAGTCCGGGTACAGGCGGAAGCTGTACCGAAGTTGCATGACGGCCACGATACATATTTGGGTTATGGGTGAGATGCAGAAGATTAGAACTGGTCGGCACTGTGTTTTCGTGATGCATGTGCACTTGGTCTTCGTGACAAAGTTCCGGCACAACGTATTCACGGACGATCACCTGGTGAGGATGGAGGAGATCATGCGGTCGGTGTGCGCGGACTTCGGGTGCGAGCTGGTGGAGTTCAACGGCGAGGACAACCACGTGCACCTCCTGGTGAACTTCCCGCCCAAGGTCGCTGTCACCAAGCTCGTGAACTCCCTCAAGGGCGTCTCCTCTCGTCGACTGCGCCAGGAGTTCCCCGACCTGGTACGCCACTACTGGCGGGCCAACAAGCTCTGGTCCGGTTCCTACTTCGCCGGCACTGTCGGCGGCGCCCCGCTCTCGGTGGTCAAGCAGTACATCGAACAGCAGAACCGGCCGGTGTGAGCACCGCCCCGGCTCCGCCGCGACCAGCCATCGCGGCGCTCCGCGCCACGGTGGTGTACACGCGGCGTCCGGCTCCGCCGGACCGGAATCCGCGACGCTCCGCGTCGCCACCATCAGATTCGTTTCACCCCCGGCCTGAAGGCCGGAGCACTGCGAATGAATCCCGGTAGCCGGTGACAGAAGTGCGGCTCCGCCCGCAGCAGGGCGACATCGGCCAGGCAGTCCCCGCCCAGCGCGACCGCAAGCGCCACATCGAGCACGACCTTGCCCGGATCATGCACCGCCCGCTGCTCGCGCCACGGCGCCCATGCCGCTGATATCGCGCTGTCCAGCCCGGTCTTGCGGACCGACTCCGCCAGCAGCACGGACCCGGCCTGGGAAGCCACTCCGCGGCCACCGCCCTCGACACGGACACGGGGGTACGACCCGGTACCCTTCTTCGCCTGAGGAGTGCAGCTTTCCCGACGACGACATGGACCCTAGACAAGTCTCATCGTCCCAGGTCAGAGGCGCTCCTCACCTATTTGACCAAGCATCGGACACCCGCAGTCGCGAAAGCGTGAGATTAGCTCAGAGAAGGCTACGGGGACTCGGACGGGTCCAAGGCCAGCTCTGCCCAGATGGTCTTGCCGGTGCCGGTGTGGCGCGTGCCCCATCCGCGACTGAGTTGTGCCACGAGCAGCAGGCCGCGACCGCCCTCGTCGTAGGTACGGGCACGCCGCAGGTGGGGCGCTGTGTTGCTGGCGTCCGAGACCTCGCAAATGAGGCGGCGGCCCCGGAGCAGGCGCAACTCGATGGGCGGTTCGGCGTGCCGGATCGCATTCGTGACCAGCTCACTCACCACCAGTTCGGTGACGAAGGATGCCTCCTGCGCGTTCCACGTCTCGAGTTGCGTGCTGACGAGTTTGCGCGCCTCGGCTACCACGGCGGGATCGGCTGGCAGGTCCCAGGTGGCGACATCCCGGGGGGCGAGCGTTTGGGTGCGGGCGACGAGCAGGGCGATGTCGTCGGCGGGGTCCTCGGGAGGCACGGTGGCGAGCACGAGGTCGCAAAGATCGTCCAGGGACGTCACGGGGCCGGCGAGGGCGCTGCGCAGACGCGCAGTCCCCTCGTCGATGTCCTGCTCGCGGGACTCGACCAACCCGTCGCTGTAGAGAGCGAGCAGGCTTCCCTCGGGGAGGGTGACCTCGATGGTTTCGAAGGGTAGCCCGCCCAGCCCCAACGGGGGACCGGCAGGTACGTCCAGGAAGTGCACGGCGCCCGCAGGGCTGACCACGGCGGGGACCGGGTGGCCCGCGCGGGACAGCGTGCAGACGCGGGAGACCGGGTCGTAGACCGCGTACAGGCAGGTGGCGCCGAGGCCGGTGGCCATCTCGGCGGCAGGGTCCCACGAAGCTCCGTCGGCGTCCGTGTCCGCCGAGAGCCGGATGACCAGGTCGTCGAGATGGGTGAGCAGTTCGTCGGGGGGAAGGTCGATGTCGGCGAGGGTTCGGACGGCGGTCCGCAGCCGCCCCATGATCGCCGACGCCTGAACGCCGTGCCCGACCACGTCGCCGACGACCAGGGCGACGCGGGCGCCGGACAGCGGGATCAGGTCGAACCAGTCCCCGCCCACCCCTGCCAGTGTGTCCGTCGGCAGGTACCGGAAGGCCGCCTCCACCGCGGGCTGAGCGGGCAGCCGCTGAGGGAGCAGGGCTGTTTGCAGCGCCAGTGCGGTCTCCCGCTCGCGAGCGTATCGGCGCGCGTTGTCGATGCAGACCGCGGCCCGGGCGGTGATCTCCTCGGCCAGTAGCAGATCGCCCTCGCTGAAGGACTCCGGCTGTTGGTGGCGCAGGAAGACGACAACGCCCAGGGTGTGGCCACGGGCCGTCAGCGGCACAGCCATGACGGAGTGGATGCCGAAGGTGCGGACCGACTCCTCCCGTCCGGGATGCCCCACCGACCAGTCGGCGGAGTCCGGGTCGAATTCGGCATGGAGCACGGCCCGGCCGGTGGTCAGGCATTCCGCCGTGGGGGAGCCCGCGGCGTAGCTGTCCACCTCGCCGGGGCGCAGCACCGCCTCGGCGATGCCTGGAAGCACAGACTGCTGGGCCACCCGGCGCAGCAGGAACGAGCCTTCCGCGGTCAGCCCGGACATCGCCGCTCCCGGTGGCGGCGTCTCGGCGCGCTCGACGTCCGGAAGGAGATCGACGGTGGCGAAGTCGGCGAACTCCGGGACGGCCACGTCGGCCAGTTCCTGGGCCGTGTGCGCGACGTTCAACGTACTCCCGATGCGGGTGCCGGCATCGTTCAGCAGTTGGAGCCGTTTGCGCGCCCAGTACTGTTCGGTCATGTCGTGGGCCGACAGCCCCACGCCGCGCAGTACGTCGTCCTCGTCCCGTATCGGGAACAGCGAGAGGGACCAGGCCTGCTTGCGGATCTCCCCGGCGACCTGTACCTCGACCTCCACGTCCTGGGGTTCACCGGTCTCCCGCACTTGCGCCATGCGCTGCTCGACCCTTGCGAAGTCGGGGTGGGCCACCAGCTCGGCATGCCGAAGCCCTCGCATCTCCGCTTCACTCAGATTCAGGGCGCGCTCGGCGTAGTGATTGGCCTGTCTCAGGCGCAGGTTCGTGTCGTACGTCTCCAGCGAGCAGCAGGACGTCTGGTAGAAGCTCCACGCGGGCAGCTTCTCCGTGTACTGGGCAGCACTGGCGCCGACGAGCGGGGACAACACCAGCCAGTCGGGGGCGCTGCCCTCCTCCCGCCGGTGGTGGGCGAGCAGACGGGCTTCCACTCGGTGCCCGTCCTGGTGCTGCAGCTGAACCGTGCCGTTCCACCTCGGCAGGGCCGACAGCTGACGCAGTGCCTCTGCGGAGATCTCTTCGTCGAGCAGGTCGGCGGCCGGTCTGCCGATGACCCGTGCAGACGCATAGCCGAGCAGTCGGCAAGCGCCCTCACTCCACTCAGCGATCATGCCGTGGTCGTCGACAACGGCACGCGCCGTGAGTGAGTCGTCGGACGTGTCGTCTGAGCTCGGCGGGTCGACGTCGTGGGTGTTTCGCCGTCCCTCCACCGTCTCACCTCCACCCGGAGTGCGCTTTCCGATCAGGTGTGCGTCTCTCGTTCTCTTGCATCCCATAGTGCTACGTTCCGGGTGTAACCTCCCGGCATGCACTCTTGGGCCAAGCCTGGGCCCCGGGTTCGTGCCTGTCACCTCTCACGGCGACAAGGGCACAGCATTAAAAACTGGTTACGATCCGCCTGTCGGTGGTGGCACTCGGTGCTGACGGCCACGTCGGGGTGAGGGTTTCTGCTGCTCCCAGTGAACCGGGACTCGATCGGACTCCTTCCCATGCGCAGGGAGAGTGCCGCACGGACGGGGTGGCGATCATGAAGTAGGCGAACACGGTGTTGGCTGGGCGGTACCGGCTGGAACTTCCTGGGCAGCGGAGGTATGGGACAGGTCTGGCGAGCGGCGGACCTCGATCTGGATCGGCCTCTCAGTGGCCGGGTGCCACCCAGCCTTTTTCCTTGGCGGCCTGCGGTAGTGCCCATGTTGAACCGCTACCGGGATTCATTCGCAGTGCTCGGGCCTTCAGGCCGGGGGTGAAGCGAATCTGATGGTGGCGACGCGGAGCGTCGCGGATTCTGGTCCGGCGGAGCCGGATGCCGCGTGTTCCCCGCCCGTGGCGCGGAGCGTCGCGAGGGCTGGTCGCGGCGGGGCCGGGCGGTGCTCACACGGGCTGGTTCTGTTGTTCGATGTACTGCCTGACCGCCGAGAGTGGGGCGCCGTCGACGGTGCCGGCGAAGTAGGACCCGGACCAGAGCTTGTTGGCGCGCCAGTAGTGCCGAACCACGCGGGCGGCGCGGCACCGCAACATCCACCTCTCAGACGCGCGGCGCATGGCCTGCATGGCTCCGAGCTTCCGCTCGACCCGTCCGGGTGCGTCGAGACCGTCGGCGAGCTGGCGGGCGATGATGCCCAACAGTCGCTGTTCGGCCTGCTCGTAGAGGCTGCGGGTACCGGCGGCGAGATCCTCGACCATCCCTGGCTGAATGGGCACCGATCACCCCCAAAGCTGAGACGTGCCTCGCTGGAACTGGCAAGCTCGCAGCGGCCCGCCAGGGCGAACCCGACCTGGTAGCGGCCGCCTGCCAAGCCGACGAGTCCGTCCCGCTGGACCTTGCGCTCGACCTCGAGCGGCTCGCCGGCGGCGAGGATGGCCGTGCCGCTCCGCGCCCTGGGCAGAGCGGCCGGGACGGGTTCGGGACCGGCCGGGCGGGCGCCGTAGCGCATGGTCAGGTAGGCGATGTCCTCCGGCCGCAGCCGGGACGGAACCGTGGTGACCAGGTGCCCGTCGAGGAGGAAGTGGACGCTGCGGTGGTTCGCCCAGACCGTCAGTGTCCTGCCTGCCAGTGCTTGGTGGATGCCGACTCGCTGCCGGCCGGTCACCAGGGTGATCTCGCCGCTGGGCGGCACCCGCACTTGGAACTCGACTGCGGTTCCCTGCGGCGGCAGGACGGGCGGTTCGACGACCTCGACGGCCAACTCCGGCTCGACGACTGCCTGTTCAGGATGCTCGTCATCGCGGTCAACCGCGGTGTGGGGCCGGAAGAGACTGATGGGGGTGGGCATGTCCAAGGCCTGGTGCGGGCGTTGGTGGTTGTAGGCGTGCACCCAGCCGTCGATCGCTTCCTGGGCCGCGGCCAGCGACTCGAACGGCACTACGTGATCGAGGAACTCCTCGCGCAGGGAGCGGTGAAATCTCTCGATCTTGCCCGTGGTGGTGGGCGAACGCGGCTTGGGCGGCCGCTGGGTGATGCCGTTCTCCCGGCAGATGCGCTCGAACAGCACCTCCACCGGCTGGGGGCGCGTATGACGGCCGGTGAACTGCTTGCCGTTGTCCGTCAGCACCTCGAAGGGCACCCCGTAGCGGCGCATCGCGGCGGTGAAGGCCGAGCACACAGCGCGGGCGCTGGGCACGGCCACGACGGATGCGATCACGACGAACCGGGAGTGGTCATCGATGCCGGTGACCATCTTGCACTCCCGCCCGTCGGCCAGCGGAACCCCTCCGACCAGGTCCATCTGCCACAGGTTCATCGGCGCCTCACGCTGCCACCGACGGTACTTGCGCGGATGCTGCTGTTCCTGGGCGCGGACCGGGCCGTCGCGGGACAGCACCCGGTGGACGGTGGCCCGTGACGGGGCCGACTCCAGCCCGTGACCGGCGAGTTCGTGACAGATCCGGCGGGCACCCCACCGGGGGTGCCGGCGACGCAGCTCGCAGATCTCGGCTTCAACCTCGGCCGACAGGCGCGTGGGGCTGTTCCGCGGCCGCCGGGAGCGATCCAGCAGGCCCGGCATGCCCTCCTGCTTGAACCGCCGTCGCCAGCTGCTCGGGCGGGCGGCCGAAGTCCAGGGCTCGGCCCCGGCGTTCGAAGCGCCAGGCCGCCAGGACCGGCTCGATCAACTCCCAGCGGGCATCGGACAGGTCACTCGGATACGGGCGTCGCTCACTCATGTCCTGGACGTACTGCCAGGAGGCGAGTGCGCCCAGGCGTGAAGTGTCGGCCGCGGAAGCACAGCGCAGAACAGGGCGTCCTGGGATGAGACAGGCGCGAGGCGCATCCCGCCTCAGCTACCACCCCACCCCACCCTGCCATCGAGGCTCGAAGCGCACCAACACCACAACCCCGCACATCAAAAAACGGGAATTAACATGACGTTGAAGATGAAAACGACCTCTCACACCAACCCAGCAAACCGTCAACCGCGCACTGTCCGCAGCCCGGGCACCCGTCGAACGCGGAGTCGCACGACTGAAGTCATGGCGTATCTTCCGCAGAGCCCGATGCAGCCCGAATCGAATGTCGTCAATCGCCGCCGCCGTCCTCACCCTGGAGCGGCAACGCTGAAAGAGCTCACTGCCTCCAGCAGTGCTGCGGTTGTCCATGCCCGAGATCGGCAGCCGCCGCGCTCTCCGCATCGAGGTCACCGACGCGGGGCCGGTACCTCAACGGCAGACGTCGCCCGACGGCCCCCACCCCGCCGAACACAAGGAGAACGGTCGCGGGAGTGGCTTCGTCGCGGCCCTCTCCACACGCCACGGAATATCCCGTCGCCCCGAGAGGACCACCCGATGGGCCGATCTCCACATGGAGACTTGACCACCCGCGGCCCAGCAGCCGCATATCCCTGAGGGGACGTCGCGGCCGGCACGAACCCCAGCATGCACCGCTGCGGCCTTGTACCGGGCTGAGCCAGCGGCAGCGCGGTGTGGCGGCTCCGATGTTCCTGGTTGCGGAGTCGCCGAGGAGCTGGATTCGATCAGCGACGGCCTGGTGGAGATGGCGAACCTGGCCGGCTCGGCAATCGGCCTGGCCACCACCGCCCTCCTGGATGCCGGTCGTACGCGGTGAGTTCTTCGCCGACCGGGGCGTAGTTGCCCGCAGGGTGGGGCCGGGCCTGTTGCGCGGAGGTCATCGGGCACCGGCCTTGGCCTGGACGTGGGCGACGTAGCGGACGGTGAAAATCATCGGGAGGGCGAAGCCGGCGACCTGGATGAGCGTGGCGGGGGTCGAGTGGGCGTTTCCGGCGTGCGCCAGGACGGCGAGCACGACAGCGGTCAGGGCGAAGGCCGCGGTCCACACGGCGGTGATGATGACGTTGGTCTGGATGAACGGCTTGAGCCCCCAGACCTCGCGCGGGGTGGTGCGCTTGGCGATGCCCAACGTGAACGGCTTGCCGATGGCCAGCGAGACCCCGGCGATGACCGCCAGTGTGCCCGCCGACAGCGCCGCCGAGTAGTCGTGCACACCCGAGTCCGGGTTGGCGAAGGCGATGACGGCCAGCACGGCGAAGAAGACCGCGGAGCCGATCTCGATGATCAGCGCGTCGAATCCGGCACCTGCCCGTATCTGCTGGACGATCACGGCCACTGCGACCACCAGGGCGGCCAGCGCCGCCCACTGCCAGCTCCCCGAGGGCAGCGCGGCGAAGACGATCCAGGGGAGGAAGGTGCGCAGGTAGGACATGACGTCTCCGCTTCAGCATTTTCGTTCCGACATGTCAAAACTAGAAGGTGTGATACTGACATGTCAATACTGGAATGTAGACTGTTGAACATGAGCCTTCGACATGCGCTGCTCGGGCTCCTCTCCGAGCGTCCCGCCAGCGGCTACGACCTGCTGAAACTGTTCGAGACGTCGCTGGCCACCGTCTGGCCCGCGACCCAGAGCCAGATCTATACCGAGCTGACCAAGCTGGCGGACACAGGGCTGATCAAGGTGGCATCCGAGGGTCCGCGAGGCCGCAAGGAGTACGCCCTCACCGACGAGGGACTGGCCGAGCTGCGGCACTGGCTGACCGAGACCAAGCCGCAGCGGAACACCCGCAGCGACATTCTCCTGCGGGTGTTCTTTCTCGGGGTGCTGACGCCCGAGCAGGCGCACGGCTACCTCACCGAGCTCATCGAGCTGTCCGATCAGGGGTACCAGAGTCTGCGCCGACTGGAGGAGTCCGTCGACTGGGATGACGGCAGTCTTTCGGTCTACGGCCGGATCGCCCTGGAGTACGGCCTGCGGTTCAACGCCATGCGCCGCGAGTGGGCCGAGTGGGCGGCCGGCCAGATCACCTGACGGCCGGCGGACCGGGGATCGCGTACGGGCCGAGTGATCGCCATCGTTCAGCGATCACTCCCGCTTCTTCGCGGAGTTCACGGCATGCGCAGTCGGGAGAAGTCCCGCCCGGTTCGCGTCGCCACCAGGGAAGAGGGAGCATTCGTGTCCGGGCGAAGACGGGCCACGAGGAGGGCATCTTCGGGTGCGAGGCGTTGATCGCCAATGTGCGGTGCCGGGTGGGTCGTTGGGCGGGACGGCGGCGATGATGATGTTCTCGGCCGGCCTCGGCTTGCGCTGGATGCGGTACCGGCGCAAGGCGGAAGGGTGTTCGAGAAGGCGGCGGCCAGGTCCACGGTGGCGGCCGCTGCGCCGCCGGGTGTCCTCAGCCGTCGTGCCTGCGGGCGATATAGACAGTGTTGGCCGCGGTCCCGCCCTGGAGCGGATTGTCGAAAGCGACCACGTGCGCAGCGGTCTCCGTGAAGACCTCCGCGAGCACCGAGCCGAACTCCTCGTCCGGCGGGTCGTTCGACCACAGCGCGAACACGCCCCCGGGATGGAGCAGTTCGGCCAGAGCGGTCAGACCGGCCGGGCGGTAGAGCGCGGCATGGCCGGGGTGCAGCACATGGCGCGGTGAGTGGTCGACGTCCAGCAGGATCGCGTGGAAACGGCGGCCAGGAGTCTCGGGGTCCAGACCGCACGGAGCCGCACCGGCGGCGCCGCCGGCCGTGCTCCCCGCAGGCACCGGTCCGCCCGCCGCCGCGCTCCCCGCAGCCATCGCGAAGAAGTCCCCGCGCACCAGCCGGCACCTGGGGTCCGACGCCAGTCCCGCGCCCAGCGGTACGAGCCCGCGCCGGTGCCAGTCGATCACCTCGGCCAGGGCGTCGACGACGATCAGCGAGCGCACCCGCGGATCGTCCAGTGCCGTCCGGGCCGTGTAACCGAGGCCGAGTCCGCCCACGGCGACATCGAGCGGGCTGTCGGGCAGCTCCGCCAGGCCGAGCCGGGCCAGCTCGACCTCCCCCGCGGTGAAGAGGCTGGACATCAGGTACTCGTCGCCGAGCTTCACCTCGTACACGTCCTCCCCCGACACGGGGTCCCGCCGACGCCGCAGGCTGATCTCGCCCATGGGCGTCGCCCGCCAGTCGATCTCCTCGAAACGTGCACTCATCCGGTGTCCTTCTTCGCGTCCTTGTCCGCTGCCGCGGGCGGGTTGAGGTGCGCCGCAGGAAGGCACCGTACGGGCCGGGGCGAGGCCCGATGCCCTGCAGGGTCCCACACGGAGTACTTCCGGCGGGGCGATCGCGCGGCCGTACACCGCCGCATCCAGCAGCGCAGCCTGAATTCCAAGGCGGTGCTCACTCTGACGAGTTCAGGGCGAAGGCATGAAGCCGGCGGACCAGTGCGGCGCAGCCGCCAGCGGTAGATCATGTTGTCGACGACGATGCGCCGTGCTCCCATACGGCCCAGTGCCGTGACTCCTCCTATAGATGTTGGCGAGTCCTGTAGACGTTGGCGAGCGACTCGGCGGATGTGGTGCCAGTGCCGTCCCGGACAACGTAAGAAGCACTGCCGCCCGCAGGGACACCACTCAGACGTTCGCCCAGGTCAGCCGCACGGTAGGCCGCCTGATCGAACTCCTCAAGCGGGTGTCGCAGCTTCGAATCCTGCCGGGGCACACAACTAAAGGGCCCGTCCAGGAGGTACCCCCTCCCAGGCCGGCCCTTCGCCGTTTCAGACGCCGTGCCACATGCGTGCCGCTCCAAGCCCCGATCGACGCGGTCACTACGGGACACGGCCTTGATCTCTACTGCCGGGTTTGCCGAACTGCCGGTGACGCCGCCACGCCAAGCCGATGGATAACGCCCCAGTGGTAACGAAGGGTTAGCTGACGCCACATACGGTTGATCGGGTACGAAAGGCTCCCCATGGCGGATGAAATGGCCTAAATTATTCCGATTAGTATGAATAGGCGTGTGTGGATCGCTGCAGGTCCACATCCGATCACATGCGGTCCAGCGGGCACCCCAGCGGTGAGCGGAGGCGACAGTCGGCAGTGGTGAATACCAGAGGCGGCGAAGCGGACAACACCGGCCCGTCCATACCCCACGTCCCCCATCCGCTGCACCAACCGCAGGGCCTGCGGACCATACAGACCGTACGGCCCTTGAAGCGACACCGCGTGCGGATGCGGCTGCTCGACGCCGTGGACGAGGACCGGCGCGATGTCGAAGTGCTGCTGACCGCGCTCCAGCAGGTGGTAGCCGAGGTGCACGGCCTGGGCGGCATGGTGCATCTCCCGGGTGGCGGCATGAGCGGCATCCTCTACCTGGTCGCCGACAGTGGCCTGCCGGAGTCGATGACCCGGCCCTGGCTGATCATCCCGGCACGGGGAACTGCGCCGCCCAGCGGGGCCGCCCGCAACGACACCACCACCTGGCAGCGCGACCTGGCCCCGCCCGACCCGGTGCCAGGCCGGGACCCGGCCGCCCTGTGGCCTTCCCGACTCCCCGCCGGCATCGGTCACCTGGCCGTCCCCATTCCGAGTCGTGGCCGGCGACGCGGCGCGCTCTCCGTTCTCTTCGCCCCGGGCGCCGAGCCCGACGCGTCGGAGCGCGCGTTTCTGAACGAGGTGGCGGCCTGGATGTCCAGGAGGCTCAAGTCGTCCGGGATCCTCAATCCGTCCCCCACCCTGATGCGCGCCTTGGAGAACGGTCCAGAACCGCGGGAGGCCGCCCCCCTGTGCGACGCGGAAGGGACGCCCTCCGTCACGTACACCTGGGACCTGCTCACCGGCGAGCTGACCTCCGACCGGCCCGTCGTGGAGGCGCTGACCGGCATCGATCCGGAGGTGATGAGCGGCGGCATCGAGGCGTGGGCGGCGCTGATCCACCCGGACGACCTGCCAGCGGCGGTAGCCGGCTTCGACACGGGCATCCAGCTGCGCGGCGGCTTCCAGAACGAGTACCGGATCCGGCGCCAGGACGGCACGTACCTCTGGATCGAGGCCCGTGCCCGGACGATCACGGACGAAGAGGGGACGCCGGTGAAGGTGATCGGCACCCTCCGGGACAGCAGCGAAACGCATACCGCCGCCGAGTCGGTAGGGCGGGCGCTGCGACACATGAGCGACGGCTTCGTCTCCCTGGACACGGACTGGCGCATCGGATTTCTCAATCAGGCCGCCGAGCGGCTCTTCGGTGCCGCGGCAGATGTGGCCGGAGCCCTGCTCTGGGACATTCCCGCGGTACGTGCCGTACCGGGGCTGGAACAACGGTGCCGGGCCACGGCGGCCGAGGGCCAGCCGGCCGGATTCGACGTACCGGGGCCGGACGGGACGTCCTGGTACCACCTGCGGCTGGTGCCGGTGCCGGAAGGCCTCACGCTCTACATCACCGACACCACCGAGCGGCATCTGCTGGAGGCCGAGCGGGCCGCCGCGGAGCGGGCGGCCGCGGAGCGGGCGGCCCTGGTGCAGCGGATCACGCGGGAGCTGGCCGAGGCAGTCACGGCCCAGGATGTGATGGCGGCGGTGGCCGACGGCGTGATGACACCCCTCGGGGCCACCGGACTCATCATGCTCGGCGTGGTCGGCGACCGGGTGACCGTGATCGGCTCCCGAGGCCATTCAGAGCGCTTCACCCGGCTGATGGACGGGCAGTGGACAGTGAGGGACGCCACGAACCCGGTGGGGGACGCCCTGCGCACCCGCACCCCCCTCTGCATCTCCTCCCCGGAGGAGTACCTGAAGCGTTACCCGCGGGCCGAGACCCTGATCCGGGAGGGCGGCAAGCAGGCGTGGGCCTTTCTGCCGCTGGCGGTATCGGGGCGCGGGATCGGCGCGGCGGTGATCTCCTTCGGCCGACCGCGGGTGCTGGACGATGACGAACGAACGCTGCTGACCGCGCTCAGCGGACTGATCGCGCAGTCCCTGGAGCGGGCCGGGCTCTACGACGAGGCGACGACCCGGGCCCGTACGCTCCAGCACAGCCTGTTGCCGCAGGCACTGCCCAAGCTGCCCGAGGTGACGGCGGCGGCGCGCTACCAGTCGGCCAAGCAGGGAGCCGACGTCGGCGGCGACTGGTACGACGTGATCCCGCTCTCCGCGGCCCGGGTGGCGCTCGTGATCGGCGACGTCATGGGCCACGGCATGGCCGAGGCCGCCATCATGGGCAGGCTCCGCACGGCCGTCCGCACCCTCTCGGAGCTGGAGCTGCCGCCCGACGAAATCCTCGGCCACCTCAACGACATCGTCGGCGAGCTGGGCACCGATGCCTTCGTCACCTGCCTGTACGGCATCTACGACCCGGTGACCCGGCGTCTGTCGTACGCCAGCGCCGGTCAGCCGCCCCCGGCGGTGGCCCACCCCGACGGCACCGTCACGTTCCTGGCCATGACTCCGGACCCGCCACTGGGGGTGGCCGCTCCACCCTTCGAAACCCTCGAGACCCTGCTGCCCGCCGACAGCCTGCTCGCCCTCTACAGCGATGGCCTGGTCGGGAGCAAGGACAGGGATGTCACCACCGGCATGAGCCACCTCGCCGAGCTCCTCGTTCAGTCCGTGAACGCCATGCCGACCTCATCGGCGGACGCGTCCGACCTGGACGCCCTCTGCGCCACCCTCACCTCCGCTCTCCTCCCCGCCCACGGCGCGCTGATAGACGACGCAGCCCTGCTGCTGGCCCGCACCCACCCGCTGGACGCGGAAAACGTCGCCGACTGGCCATTGCCGGAGGACCCGGTGGCGGCGGGCCAGGCCCGGGAGCTGATCCGCGCCCAGCTCACCGCCTGGGACCTGGCCGATGAGGACCTCATCATGACCACCGAACTCCTGGTCAGCGAGCTGGTCGGGAACGTCGTCCGGCACGCCTGCGGACCCATCCGGCTGCGCATGCTCCGCAGCCGCGCACTGATCTGCGAGGTCTCCGACGCCAGCCTGACCACCCCGCACATCCGCCACGCCTCCGCCACCGACGAGGGCGGCCGCGGCCTCCAGCTCGTCTCCGCACTCTGCCAGCGCTGGGGCACCCGCCACACCCTCACCGGCAAGACCATCTGGACCGAACAGCCCCTCCCACCGCCTCGGTTCTCTTTTTAAGAGCGCACGTCAGCAACCACGCCAGACACAGGGGTCGGCCACGGTCAACGAAGGTGTCCTACAGTCGCGTTGCTGTCCGCCTCACCAGGTATCGATGCCCCAGGCCAGCGGATGGAGTCTCAGAAGCCGTATCTCACCCGATCTTGGAACGCGTGGATCGAACGGAATTCCTGGTCGGGTGATCTTCCGGCGGTGCGCGCATGAAAGCAGGGCCTCCTGGTAGCTCGGGGGTGCGACCCCATTCCGAGCGGTTCCCGGAGGCCCTGTTGTCGTTGTTGTACGCGCCCGAGCCCGTTGACTTCAACTCGCCCGCCGTGTCGTGCGATTGCCTCGCGCACGTGTACGGCAATGCGGCCGATCATCCCGATCGGGTGCGCCGGTATCCGTCGGACATGACGGACGCGGAGTGGGCGGCCATCCGGTCGTTGCTGCCGGTACCGGCCTGGCTTCAAGGGCGGGGCGGACAGCCCGAGGGCTACTGTCACCGGCAGCTGCTGGACGCGATCCGTTACCTGGTCGCGGGCGGGATCTCGTGGCGGGCGATGCCCGCGGACTTCCCCGCCTGGGCTCGGGTTTACGCCTTCTTCCGCCGCTGGCGCGAGCACGGGCTGATCGCCGAGTTCCACGACCGGCTGCGCGGGAAGGTCCGTGAGTGCGAGGGCCGCGAGGCCGAGCCCAAGGCGGGGATCATCGACGCGCAGTCGGTGCGGGCCGCCGCGACAGTGCCGGCCGCCTCACGCGGCTACGACGGCGGGAAGAAGGTGCCGGGCCGCAAACGGCACATCGTGACCGACACCCTCGGTCTGCTCCTGGTCGTCGCGGTCACCGCCGCGAACATCGGAGACCGGGACGCCGCGGCGGGCCTGCTGACCCGGCTGCGCCGCCTGCACCGCGGCATCACCCTCGTCTGGGCCGACGGCGGATACATCGGCGGCCTCTTCGGCTGGTGCCGGGACAAGCTCGCTCTGACGTTGGAGATCGTCAAGCGCACCGACGACATGACAGGGTTCGTGGTGCTCCCCAGGCGGTGGGTGGCAGAGCGCACGTTCGCGTGGCTGATGAACTCCCGCCGTCTGGCCCGGGACTACGAGACCCTGCCCGCCACCAGTGAGGCGATGATCCGGTGGTCGATGGTCACGCGGATGAGCCGGCGTCTGGCGCGGCGACGGGCCGCCGGCCGGCACTGAATGCCCCGACGCCTCCAAGAGGAGCCACCCGCGCTCCGCCAGGCGCCGGGCTTTGGACCGCGCCCCCTCGACCTTCGTCGGCGTCGCCCCAAGGCCCAGCTCCACCGCGATCTCCTTGGCCCGAAGCGGCCCGTGACCTGTGGATCGCTGCTGTTCCAGCACGCCCAGAATCCGCTGATAGTCCGGCGCCAGAACCGTCACCGGCAGCCCTTCCCGCCAGGGCGGCACCGTCGAGCCCGGCACCGGCGCGAGCGACGGCACCGCTTCCTCCTCAGCCTCGGTCCCGGTCACGGCAGTGGATTCGGCCGCAGAGACGGCCAGGGCCTCGACCAGTTCCTCCCGCGCGATCACCCGCCGGTCCAGTTCGATCTCCGCGGCCTCCAGCACCTCGGCCAGCCGCGCGACCTCCTCCCGCAGACCCTCCACCCGCACCCGGCAGCCGCCTCCCGCTCCTCCAGCATTCCCAGCACCGACGCCACCGCGCACCCCCCGGTCACGAAGCGGACACAAGACGCCGGATGCCTCCCTCACCCCGAGCGAAACCATGCCTGACCAGCACGAATCAAACGATCACGTTCGGTTGAGATACGGCTTCTTATGGCAGACCATGACCGGGCTGGATCAGCGCCGGGAACGCGCCCGCAGGAAGGAACGCGTCCGACGGCGGGCCATGATGGCTCTGATCGCAGCTGGAGCGTTCGTGCTGTTCGTGGGGCTGCCCTGGCTGATCTGGCTCGGCCCCTACGTCATCGACGCCAAGTACATCGACCGGGGCGAGCTGGCCAAGGGGTCAGCGGCTCTCGTGACCGGCCTGCGTACCGCCGTCGTCGCGTTCACCGCTGCGCTCGGCGCCGGGATCGCTCTGCTGTACACCGCCCGCACCTACCGGCTCACCCGGCGCGGACAGATCACCGACCGTTTCACCAAAGCCCTCGAACGACTCGGCTCACCCGAAATCTACGTACGCATCGGCGGCATCCTCGCCCTCGAACAGATCGTGCAGGACGCCCCCGAACAAGCCGCCACCGACGCCGCCCGCGTCCTGGGCCACTTCATCCGCCACCGCGCCCCCAAGACCGAGACGGTTGGGACGTCGCTCCTACGGCGTAGAGCAGCCGCGCTCGCGGATGGGCCTCTACCGCACCGTCCTGGCCGAGGGGCAGCGCCAGGACCTGGTCGCCTTCCTGAACCGGGATCTGCTGCTCGGGCAGTGGCCGGTGCTGCGCACTCTGATCAGCCGGCCGCTGCGGGAGGCCTGGGTAGCCGCCTTCCCCGAGCTGGCCGCTGTCCGGAGTGTGCCGGCCGCGTGAACCTGACCAACCTGCACCGCCGGCTCCTTGCCGATGTCCTCGCGATCGGCACCAGGTACCCCTTGGTGATCACAGGCGGTTATGCCGTCCGGGCCCACGGCCTGGCAGACCGCCTCAGCCAGGACCTCGACGTAGCCACCGAGAATCCCGCCTCGATCGCCGAGATCGTCGCCGTGGTCAGCGACGGCCTCGCCACCCGTGGCTGGAGCGTCCGCCAGATCGAGACGGGCGCCCTCTCCGGTCGTCTCATCGCAACCGACCCGCAATCCGGGGAGGAATGCGAGGTGGACGTCCTCAAAGAGGCATTCTGGGGTCCGCCCGCCGAGACCGAGTACGGACCGGTGCTGGCCCTCGACGACGTGATCGGCACCAAGGTCCGCGCGCTCGCGGACCGCGGCGCGGTCCGTGACCTCATCGACGTCCACGCCGCCTCCCAGCACCGCACCACCGCCGACCTCGAAACGCTCGGGCGCCGCCACGCACGCTTCGAGTTCAGCCTCCAGGACCTGCGCGACCGTCTCAACGGTGCCGAAGTGTCGGCCGCCCGCAGGGACTGCGAGTCGACGATCACCGCCGTCGGCGTGCGGCTGCAGGCGTACACTACTGGGCAAATGGCCTCTTATTTGTTTTAATCTTACAATTCGGGCAGGAGTGCAGCCGGGACCGTCGGATCCGGCGTCCGATCTGCCTGGGAGGTCCGCAGCGCGTGGCCGTCGGCAGACTTGGGAGGGTGCGGGCGGATCGCATAGGCGCCAGGAGGAAGATTTCCCGATGACCCGGCCCGATGACCCGCGCACCGCGGCGGCCCGGGTGTTCGCCGAGGGCGGCGCGTTCGGCGAGCTTCTGGCCGGGATCGACTGGGCGGCGACGCCGCTCGGGCCCACCGTCTCCTGGCCGGGGCCCCTGGTGGACTCCCTGCGCCTCATGCTCACCTCTGAGCATGGGATGGCTCTGTACTGGGGCGCTGAATTCGCCACGCTGTACAACCTGGCCTCCACACCCATTGTCGGCGCCAAACACCCCTGGGCGCTCGGCAGGCCCTATAAGGAAGTGTTCCCTGAGGTCTGGGCCCACCCCGTGAGCTCCCACTTCCACTATGTGACCGACACCCGCAAGACCCTGCTGATCCCGGATGAGCCGCTCATCATGGAGCGCCACGGCTTTTTGGAGCAGTGCTACTTCGACTCCGCCTTCCAGCCCGTGCTGCTGGACGACGGCACCGCCGGCGGCGTGCTGCAGATCATCACCGAGACCACCGGCCGGGTACTGGGCGAGCGCCGGCTGCGCCTGCTGAGCGAGACCGGCGCGCGCACCGCCGGGCTGCCCACCCCGGGCGAGGTCGCCCGTGTGGTCGCCGAGGTGGCGGGCTCCTACCCCGAGGAGATCCCGTTCCTGGGCCTGTACCTGGCCTCCGAGCCGGGGATGCAGCGGCCGGCGGCCTCCGCCGGGCTCCCGTCGGCGCCCGAGACCGTCGCGCTGAGTGCAACCGACGGGTCGGGGGTGGCGGCCCGGCTGGCGCAGGTGGTCGCCGACGGTACCCCGGCCACACTGCTGGCCGCCGCGTTCACCGGCGGCAGCACGGCCGGGCAGCACGCCGCGGCCCCCCGGCTCCCGGTCGAGCAGGCGCTGGCCCTGCCACTGCACTGCGCGGGCCAGGTGGAGGGCGTCCTAGTGGTGGGCGTCAACCCCTGCTTCCCCCCGGCCGGGGCCTACCACGACTTCCTGGAGGTGTTCGCCTCAGGCGTGGCCGGGGCGCTGTCGGCCGCGCTCGCACACGAGTCGGCCGCGCTCGCGCACGAAGAGCAGCGCCGGCGGGCGGAGGCGCTGGCCGAGCTGGACCGGGCCAAGACCACCTTCTTCGCCAACGTCAGCCACGAGTTCCGCACCCCGCTCACGCTGCTCCTGGGCCCGCTCCAGCAGGCCCTGGCCGACGAGGACCGGCCCGAGCGGCGCGAGCAGCTGGAGCTGGCCGAGCGCGGCGCCCTGCGCCTGCTGAAGCAGGTCAACACCCTCCTGGACGTCGCCAGGGCCGAGGCCGGGCAGATGCGCCCGGTCCGCGAGCCGGTCGACCTCGCCCGTGTCACGGCCGAGCTGGCCGGGGTGTTCCGCTCCGCCTTCGAGGCGGCCGGGCTGACGCTGGAGGTGGACTGCCCGCCGCTGCCCAAGCCGGTGTCCCTGGACCGGGAGATGTGGGAGAAGATCATCCTCAACCTGCTCAGCAACGCCCTGAAGTTCACCTTCACCGGCGGCGCCCGGGTGCAGGTGGCCGCGGCCGGCGACCGGGTCAGGCTGACCGTGACCGACACCGGCACCGGCATCCCCGCTAACGAGCTGCCGCGCCTGTTCGAGCGCTTCCACCGGGTCCGCGGCGCCCGCTCCCGCTCCCACGAGGGCAGCGGCCTCGGCCTGGTGCTGGTGAAGGACCTGGTGGAAGCGCACGGCGGCACGGTCGGCGTGGACAGCCGGCTCGGTCAGGGCACCACCGTCACCGTGGACCTCCCCTTCGCCGCCGCCCACCGGCCCCGCCCGGCCCCGCCTGCGGCCGACGCCGGATCCCCCGGGGAGATCCCCAGGGAAGGCGGAGGCGGCCGGCCCGGCCGCGCCGCGGCCTATGTGGACGAGGCGCTGGGCTGGCTGGCGGCCGACCCCGTCCCCGCCGCGGCCACCTCCGCGGCACGCACCCCGTACGCCCCCGCGACCCACGCCCCCGGCCCCCACGAAACCGACCGCCCCCACCGGGCCCGCCTGCTGGTCGTCGACGACAACGCCGACATGCGCGCCTACCTCACCCAGCTCCTGCAGCCCGACTACGACGTGCTGCTCGCCGCCGACGGCCGGGCCGCCCTGGAGACGGCCCTGGCCCAGCCGGTGGAGCTGGTGCTCAGCGACGTGATGATGCCCCGCATGGACGGCTTCGAGCTGGTCCGGGCGCTGCGCGCCGACCCGCGCACTGCCCGCCTGCCCATCGTCTTGCTCACCGCCCGCGCCGGCGAGGAGGAATCCGTGCAGGGCCGGGACGCCGGCGCTGACGACTACCTGGCCAAACCCTTCTCCGCGCGCCAGCTGCTGGCGCGCGTCCGCACCGGGTTGGAACTGTCCCGGCTGCGCGAACAGGTCCTGACCGAGACCCGCAACCAGCTGGCCGTGCTGGCCTCCCTGGCCGACGCGGGCCTGCGGCTGTCCGCCACCCTCGACCCGGACCAGATACTGCAGACTGCCGGCCAGATCCTGCTGCTCGACTTCGCTGACCAGATCAGCATCCACCTCACCGCCGCGGCACCCGCCCCGGCGCAGTCGCACCCGGCATACATCGCCGGCACCCCCCTTCTTGCCCGCGAGGCCCTGGCCACCGCCGCCACCCACGCGATCAACGGCACCGCCCCAGCCCCAGCCAGCCCGTACCCGGCGCCCGCCGCCGTGCTGGCCTTGCCTCTGCACGCCCACGACCAGACACTGGGGGCCCTGGTACTGGTCCGGCACACCGACTACTCCGCGGTCGAACACAAGTATCTGGAGAACCTCGCCCACCGCCTGGCCCTGGCCTACGACAACGCCACCCGCTACCACAACGAGCGCTGCCTCGCCCTGACCCTGCAGCGTGCCCTGCTGCCCCACCGCCTGCCGCAGGTGCCCGGCGTGCGCCTGGCCACCCACTACCGGGCCAGCAACCGCGGCGCCGAGGTCGGCGGCGACTGGTACGACGTGTTCGAACTGCCCGACGGCGCCGTGGGACTGGCCATCGGCGACGTCATGGGCCACGACGTGGAGGCCGCCACCGTGATGGGCCAACTCCGCTCCGCCCTGCACAGCCTCGCGATGGAGGGCGCCGGCCCGGCCCAGGTGCTGACCAGGCTGGACGCCTACCTGCAGTCGCTCGCCACCGAACGCTTCGCCACCTGCCTCTACGCGGTCTACAACCCACACCGCCACCGCCTGCGCTACGCCGCCAGCGGGCACCTACCGCCCCTGCTGGTAGCCGCCGACACCGCCTATCTGGAGCTGCCCCCGGCGCTGCCGCTGGGACTGGGCAGCACCCCAATCGGCCGCGAGGTGGCGTTCCCGCCTGGCACCAGCCTGCTGCTATACACCGACGGCCTGGTGGAAAACCGGGCGCTGTCCCTGGACGACGGCCTGGCGGCTCTGCGCCAGACCTGCGGCGCGCTGTCCGCCGCCGCCCGCACCGACCCCCAGCAGATCACCGAACGGGCCCTGGAACTACTGAACACCCCCGACCGGGTCGACGACGACACCGCCCTGCTCGCCGCCACCGCCGAACCATCGTGTCGAACCGGCGACCCGCAGACTGACGGAAGTGCCATACAACCGACCGCTACTGCTCGTAGTCATTGCTAAGGAAGCAGCGGATTTGCTAATTCACTGCTGACGAACTGTCTTCAGTGTTGCTGATGATTCGCCGTGGGGGCTTGCGGTGTCGTGGTGCGTCAATGGTCGCGGGTTCCCGGGTTTCGGAAATCGTGGATTCGCAGCTGCAGATAGCAGATGCGTCAGGGGTGGCGGGGGTGTCCATGGACTCGTGCTGCGCTGCACTGTGCGGAAACCAGAGGCCGAGCACGAGGAGGCACGCTGAGGCTGTCGGCGTGCGGTAGGGGAGTGGGTGAACCGGCCATGGCAGCCTGGACTGGACACCGGCGTGTTACCTACTGTGCGCGGTGTCCTTGTTCGTTCGTGGCGGGGTGGGCGGTGCGCCAGGCTTCCCGGATGTGTGCGGGGAGTCTGCCGCGTGGTGGTACGTCCATGCCCTGTTCGCGGGCCCAGGCCCGTACTTCCGCCGCGCTCGGTGCCACGGCCGAAGGGTGTGGCTGACGGGCGGCGGGGACAGGAGCGCGGAGTGGTGCGGGCGGGAGATTCTCGGGGGCGGTTGTTGTGAATCCGCGACGTTCGAGGATGCGGCGGCGTTTGTGGTGCATGCGCTCCAGCAGGGGGACGTCGGCGTCGAGGTAGTCGTGGGCTTCGACGTGGGATTTGCGTTCTTCGGTGGTGCGCATGATCCGGCCGACTTGCTGGATCACCCGTCCCTTGAACGAGATGGGGCTGGTGAGGAAGAGGGTGTCGAGGCGTGGTGCGTCGAAGCCTTCGCCGGCGTGTTTGTCGATCGCCAGCAGCGCCGGAGGCTCTTGGTGTTCCTCGGCCAGGGCGGCACGTACTCGGGCGCGTTCGGCCGGCGGCATGCCGCCATGCAGGACGAGCGGGGTGATCCCATGTGGCCGGAGGGCTTCGGTGAGCTGCTGGAGGTGTTCGACGCGGTTGGTCAGCGCCAGGCTGCACCGTCCGCGCCGGGTGGCGTTGGCGATGTCCGCTGCGATCAGCTGGTTGCGGGCGTTGTGGTGGGCGAGTTCGTTGTAGATGGCCTGGATGGAGGCGCCGTCGGTGCCCGGTTCGTGGCTGGTGAAGGTGGTGGGGTGCACGATGAGGTGCTTGTCGAAGGTGCTGGCGTCGTCGATCTCGTGGCGGATTGGGCCGCACTGCATCGTGATCACCGGGTCCATCTGGTCCGCCCGGTACAGGGTCGCCGACAGGCCGACCCATCGCGGCGCCTTCGCTCGGCGGATCGCGGCTTCGGCGCCGGGCGCCCCCACGGCGTGACACTCGTCCACGATGACCAGTCCGTAGCCGTCGAGCAGGTCGTCGGGGGCGTCGCGGTGGGACAGCGTCTGCAGCATGATCAGGTCGACGATGTGGCTGCGGCGGTCCTTGCCCCCGCCGAGCGAGCCGACCTGCCCGTCACCCAAGTCCAGGAAGCCGGCCAGCCGCTCCTGCCACTGGGTCAGCAGCTCGGCCCGGTTCACGATCACTGCGGTCGGAGTGCGGTGGTGGGCGATCAGGGCGCAGGCCATGATGGTCTTGCCTGAGCCGGGCGGCGCGACCAGGGTGCCCGCCGGGTGTTTGGTCATCGCCTCCACGGCGGCCTGCTGGGTGGCTGTCAGCTCTCCGGTGAAGTGGGCGGCGATCGGCGGGGGTTCGGGCAGGCCGCTGGTGATGGTGATGGTGAGGGTGCCGCCGGCGGTGGCAATGAGCTGGGCGGCCTCGTCCGCCAGGCCGCGGGGCAGCTTGAGCCAGTCCGCGTCGGAGGCGTCGAAACAGCAGACGAGGCGCGGGGTGTTGAAGGTGGAGAAGCGCTGGTTCTGCTTGCGATAGAACTCCGGGTTGTGGAACGACGCGGCGTGCTTGAGCGCGGCCAGCAGCTGCGGCGGCAGCCCGGCCGTGGAGATCGCCAGCATCGCCGAGACCCGGGCCTCAACGCGCGCGGGCGCCTTGCCGACGGCTTTGCGGCGAGGCCGGGCCCCCAGCTGAGGGGTGGTCGGGGACGGACCGGCCTTGACCGGGCCGAGCTTGTCAACGAGCGCCTCAACATAGGCCGGAGCCAGCCGCTCGGTCCGCGACAGGTGGGCGAACTGGTCTGGATACGGCTCCCAGGTGTCGGGGTCCACGAAGACGGTGGTGCCCTTGGCGCGGGAGACACCGTGCAGCGGTAGCGCGATCAGGTTGCCGAACCGGAAGCTGCTCTTGGCCTGGGTCGGCAGGAAGTCCTGGGCGGGAACCGGGACAGCTCGCGCTTGCGCCTCACACTGAGACCCCGTTCACCCCGGTTCTCCCCGACGTACGGGGGGTGAGCGGGCGGGTTCCGCCGCATCCGCAGGCTCGGCTCGCCGGGGCTTCTTCCGACAGTCGGGGAGCCTGTCTCCGTTCAGCACGGGCCTTCGTGCAGCTGAGTGCGCTGCGGCACTGTCCACTTCGCGGGAACGCCGGAAACGATTCGCACTCCAGGCCGGAACCGTGGTGCAGGCCGAGGGGAGTTACTCGGACTCCTCCGCCGCAACGGCACGGCTGTTGATCGCGTCGGTGATGGCGTAGGCGATACGGACGAAGGACTCTGCCTGCTGCGCCGACAGGTTCAGCGCGGAGGTCTCCTCCAGGGCCCGCCACATGGCTGCCAGAGGCTCGCGCATGGCACGGCCCTTGTCGGTGAGGTGGACGACCATGACGCGTCGGTCGTGTTCGGCCGGCTCGCGGTTGAGCAGGCCGGCGTCCTGCATGCGGCGTAGTGATTTGGAGATGGTGGAGTGGTCCACGTCGACGCTTTCGAGCAGCTCGGACTGGGTCTGGCCGTCCCGGTCGAGGAGTTGCATTAGCAGCAGTTCCTGTCCGGGATGCAGGTCCATCTCGCGGAGCATGGCGGCGGCGCGGGCGCGGTGAGCGCGGGCGAGCTGGAAGATCGCGTAGCTCATCGGCCCCTCGCTGGCCGTCGTGGGGATGCGGGGTGTGGGGGCGGCCATGGTTCGGTTCCTCAGACGGTGTGGGTGGGGTAGTCGGTGTAGCCGGCCACTCCGCCGCCGTAAAAGGTCGCCGCGTCGGGGGTGTTCAGCGGCGCGTCAGAGCGTAGCCGCTCGACCAGGTCCGGGTTGGCGAGCGCGAGGGCCCCGACGGAGACAAGGTCGGCCGTGCCGTGGTCGACGTCCTTGGCGCGGGTGGGCAGGTCGGTACCGGCCCGGTTGAGGATCAGCGTGGTCGGCCACAGCGAGCGCAGGGTGCCCAGCAGCTCCTCGTCGCCCGCGTGCATCACGTGGAGGTAGGCGAGGCCGAGCGGGCTGAGGGCACGCAGGAGCGCCGGATACAGCTCGGCGGTGTCGGACTCGGCGATGTCGTTGTAGGGGTTGCCGGGGGAGATGCGCAGGCCGATGCGGTCGGCGCCGATCTCGTCGGCCACGGCAGCGGCCACCTCGACGGCGAAGCGGATGCGGTTGTCGAGGGAACCGCCGTAGCGGTCGGTGCGCTGGTTGGTGTTGTCGGACAGGAACTGGTGCACCAGGTAGCCGTTGGCGCCGTGGATCTCCACGCCGTCGGCGCCTGCCGCGACGGCAGCCGCTGCGGCGCGGCGGAAGTCGTCGACGGTCGCCGCGACCTCCTGCGTCGCCAGAGCGCGAGGGGTCGGCATCTCCTGGGGCCCGGACGCGGTGAACATCATGCCCTGCGGCCGGATCGCCGAAGGGGCGACCGGCTGGCGTCCGTGGGGGGTGTTGTCGGGGTGGGCGATGCGTCCGGTGTGCATCAGCTGGATGACGATCCGACCGTCGGCCGCGTGCACGGCGTCGGTGACCTTGCGCCACCCGGCGATCTGCTCGTCATTGTGGATGCCGGGGGTGAGGAGATAGCCCTGGCCGTCGGTGGAGGGCTGGGTTCCCTCGGTGATGATGAGCGCGTGCGAGGCCCTCTGGGCGTAGTACTCGGCGTTCAGCTCGGTCGGTACGCCTTCAGGTGTGGAGCGGTCACGGGTCATGGGGGCCATGACCAGGCGGTGCGGCAGAGATATGCCGCCAAGAGTGGTCGGCGTCCACAGGGAATCCAGCATGAGGGGGTCCTTCGATATGGCCGTGACCGGCCGGTCACCGTAAATGCAGCGAGTGGTCGTGGGAGGCGGTGGGCGGACGTGCTCAGTCGACGGTCAGGACGAGCTTGCCCCGCACGTGCCCGGCGTCGCTGACCTGCTGGGCCGTGGCCGCCTGGTCGAGCGGGTAGGCGGTGACAGTGGTGACGAGCTTGCCGGCCGCGGCGTCCTGGGCCAGGGCGGCCAAGCGGGCGGTCGAGCGTTCCTGGGACCCCTGGGAGAAGGTGATGCCCAGCTGCCGTGCACCGAAGTCGGCGATGGTGACGATGCGCTCGGTGCCGCCCCGCAGGGTGATGGAGTCCTCCAGGGCGCCCTTCCCGGCCAGATCGAACACCGCGTCCACGCCGTTGGGGGCCAGCGCCTGCACCCGCTCGACCAGGCCCTCGCCGTACACGGTCGCGGTGGCGCCGAGCGAGGTGAGGTAGTCCTGGTTTGAGGGGCCTGCGGTGGCAATCACGCGTGCTCCACGGGCCGTGGCGAGCTGGACCGCCAGGGTGCCGACCGCTCCGGACGCGCCGTGCATCAGCACGGTCTCCCCGGCGGCGACCCCCAGCAGGTTCAGGACCCGCTCGGCCGTCTCACTGGCCACCGGCAGCGCGACCGCGTGCTGCCAGTCGAGGCCGGCGGGCTTGGGGGCCACGGCGGTGGCCAGCGCGTACTGGGCGTACGAGCCGGTGTCCGACCAGCCCAGCACCTCATCGCCCACCTGCACGTCGCTCACGCCCTCACCCAGGGCATCCACCACGCCGGCCAGCTCGCCACCGGGGACGGCGGGGAAGGTCGTCGGGCGGACGGCCTCCAGCGCCCCGGAGCGGATCTTGCCGTCCAGCGCGTTCAGCCCGGCCGCCTTGACGCGGACGCGGATCTGCCCGGGGCCGGGCTGCGGGACCTCGATGTCCGCCTCGTGCAGCACTTCCGTGCCTCCGAAACGGTCGAACAGGATGGCTTTCATGACGGCTCCTCTCGTGTCACCACCCATTTAGGTGGCTGGACACATAATCAACGTAACAGCAAACATGTGGCTAGCCAAGTATTTGCTGTGGCTCTGGCTGCGCGAGATCGGTCGCGGTCGCGTCGGTCTCCTCGGGGTGGCGGTCGAAGCGGGAGGCGCCCCGCAGGAGCGCGCCTTCCGTGGTCAAGGGCTACCTCGACTGGAAGCTGGACGACCGGGCCGGCCGGACCCTAGCGGTGCGCGGCTTCCTTCTGGTTCGGGCCCGGGTTGACTCGCGGTTGGCCGCCCGGGCAACCTCCAGCACCGCGTCCCTCTCTCCAGCCGCGCCAACAGCTCGGTGTTCGCCTGTTCCAGGCGGGAGACCTGGCGCCCCGTACGGCCCGACCTGGTTGCGGAGTTCCCTGGGGCCAGTACCGTCACCCCGTCCGCTTCCTGTGCTTGCGCGACGACCTCACAGTCCAGCTGGCTTCGCCCTTCGGCAGCTGACGGAATCCAGGCCGCCCTTCTCGCAGAGCGTGTGGCCGAGCGCGCCTGAACGGCTCCTCGGTCAGGAGGGGCAGCGGCGCGTCGTTGGTTCGGCAGCTCGGTGCTGTCGAACCTCAAGGAGCTCCGCCCCGGCTCGGCAGGGCCGACTGAAGTGCGGTTGCTGTTCGTGTTCGACCCGGACCGCCAGGCCGTGATCCTGGTCGGCGGTGACAAGGCGGGCAACTGGTCCGGCTGGTACCGCGTCGTGGTACCTCAGGCGGAGCAGGCATACGCCGACCATCTGAAGCGAATCGATGGAGAGGACGGGGCACGATGACTGATCACCTCAAGGACCCGCAGGCCGTCTCCTGGGGAGACCTGGCCGAGGATTTCGCCTTCACCGATGCCGAAAAGGACCAGATCCAGAAGGGGGCGCAGGCGATGGTCCTGGCCTCCCGGGTGCACCGCCTCGCCGAGTTGCGGAAGCGGCAGCACACCACACAGGTCCAGGTCGCCGAAGCCATGGGCGTCACCCAGGCCCGCGTCTCACGCATCGAGAAGGGCCAACTGGAGCGCAGTGAGGTCGACACCCTCGCTGCCTACGTCAAGGCGCTCGGCGGCAAGCTGAAGATCGTCGCTGACTTCGGTGATGAGACCTACATCCTCGGCTGACCCGATCGGCAAGCTGTGACCCAGGTTCATGCGCAGTCCCGTGGGCAAGTTCGCCTCTTGACGTCAGGGACGAGGCTCCGCCCCGGGACCAGGAGTGGAGCATCGTCGCGTCGGTAAGAGAATCCGCTGTGCGAAGGTTCCGTTCCCTCAGCGGAACTGGGCGCGGACGCGCCTGCTGCTGTGGTAGGCGCCTGACTCAAAGACCCTCAGGGGCCATTGAGGGGCCACAAGGACAGGAAGGGATCGACAAGGACCGCCAAGATCCCCAAGGGACTCATCATCCGTCGGCCGTGGGTTCGAGTCCCTCCCGCCCCACCTCAGTAGGGACCGGACCTGCGGAAACGTTTCTCGCGAGGTGTCGGAGCGTCAACTTTCGCTCAACGGACTGAATCCGCTGCTCACGACTTTGGAGTCTGGCGGCGCTCGGGGGAGCTCCAGCCCATCTGACCTGCGGCGCAGTAGGTGATCAAGGGTGTTGTCGGTCTCCGGGATGGCTGCCCTGAGGCTCGATACCAAGATCCAGGGGCCGGACAGGGGCCGGGACGGCGCAGGCGTGTCCAGGCCGACGGTGTCTCCGGGCCGGTTCGTTGTCCCATTTGCTTGTTGTGTGGGCACGGGGCTGCGATCCGCAGCGGGGCCAGTCGAGTGCCGGGGAGGCAGTGGAGGCGGCGCAGATGCCGGTACGTCCGGTGCGCAGGCACGGGTCTTCGTGGTGGCGGTTACTGCCGTTCGAGCACTCGATGGGTACCGATGCCCGGGCGGCCAGAGAGGGCCGTCGGCGCCCGGCCGACACGATCGGTCGTTCACGTGCGCTGAGTTGGCCTTGCCTGTCGCTGTCCTGCGGGGAGGTGGCCGGGGGCCGGGCACGCGTTGCGGACGCTGTTGGTCAATCCGGTCCCTGCGTGACGTCGGATGGGAGCGAGCCGCCTTTCTCGGCGGGCGGGTCGCCGATGACGACAAGTGCGGTGTGATCGGCGGCGCGGCGCAGAGACGGCAGCGTCGTGGCCGGTGGTGAGGGGGCCAGGGCCAGGTCGTCGATGAGGAGCACGTCGGGCTTCAGGTACGGCAATTGGGCCAGAGCATCAGGGAGGGCGGGAATCTGTGCCTGGACGGTGAGGAGGGCGGCGTCCTGGATGACGCGTGCGCGGGCTTCGCGCACAAGAGCGGGGCCGCCCATCAGGAGTGCCCGGTGCATCCTTCGTCCTTTGGTCGCCTTGGGGAAGGGGCAGAGGGTCGGGCCGGTTGAGGTGCATCGGCTGGGGTGGGCTCACGGTGCCGGCCGCATCGCGAGCCCACCGGATGGCGTGCGGGCAGGGGCTCTCAGGAGACGGCCTGGGGTTCCTTGAGGTTCGTCGCCGACGCCTTCTGGAGGCTGGTTCCTTCGACGTCGAGGTCGGGCAGGCTCCTGTCCAGCCAGGCCGGCAGCCACCAGGCCCCCCGGCCGGCGAGTGCGAGTACTGCCGGTACGAACGTCATGCGGACGGCGAAGGCGTCGATGGCCACGCCCACGGCCAGAGCGAACGCGATGGGTTTGATCAGGGAGTCGTCCAGGGGGAAGAACCCGGCGAAGACGGTGAACATGATCAGGGCGGCCGCGGTGACGACTCGTACGCTGTGGCGTGCGCCGTCGATGACCGACTGGCGGGCTCGGCCGGTGTGGGCCCATTCCTCGCGCATGCCGGAGACGAGGAACACCTCGTAGTCCATGGCCAGTCCGAACAGCACGCCGATCAGGATGATCGGCAGGAAGCTGACGACGGGACCGCTGTGGGGCACACCGAGGGCGTCGGCCAGCCAGCCCCACTGGAACACGGCGACGACCAGACCGAGCGAGGCGCCCACCGAGAGCAGGAAGCCGACGGCGGCCTTGACGGGGATGACCAGTGACCGGAAGACGATCATCAGCAGGAGCAGGCTGAGGCCGACGACGATGCCGACGAAGGGCAGCAGGGAGTCGCTGAGCCGGTTGGAGACGTCGATGTTGACGGCGGTGGTGCCGGTGACCGCGACGGAGGCGCCGGTCGTCTCACGAATGCCGGGCGCGGCCTTGCGGATGTCGCGGACGAGTTGGTCGGTGCGGACGCTGTCCGGGCCGGAGTCGGGGAGGACGGTGATGACGCTCTGTGCCGGGTCGCTGGTGGACTCGGGCGGCAGGACGGCCTTGACGTTCTTGAGGGTCCCCAGCTTCTGGGCCACCTGGGCGCCGGCCTGTGCACTCGTGGTCGCCGTGCCGTTCTTGGTCTCGGCCAGGACGAGGAGCGGGCCGTTGAAGCCGGAACCGAACTTGTCGCTGATCGTGTCGTACGCCTTGCGCTCGCTGGAGGCGTGCGGGGCGGAGCCGTTGTCGGGAAGGCCCATGCGGAGGTCCAGGGCGGGCAGGGCGAGGGTCACCAGGATGCCCGCGACGGCGAGCACCGACAGCAGCGGCTTGGCGATGACCCGCTTGGTCCAGCGCGTGCCCAGGGTGGTGTGGCCGGTGGACCCTTCGGTGTCCGCGGCCCGCCGGGCGGCGCGGCTGCCGGGCTTGGGAGTGAGCCGAGGGCCGGCGAATCCCGCGACGGCGGGGACGAGGGTGATCGCGGCCAGCACGGCGATGAGTACGGCTCCGGCAGCCCCAAGACCCATCGTGGTCAGGAACGGGATGCCGATGACGCTCAGCGCGGCGAGCGCGATGATCACGGTGGTGCCGGCGAAGACCACCGCGCTTCCGGCCGTGCCGGTGGCCAGCGCGATGGATTCCTTCGGGCCGGCTCCGCGGGCCAGTTGCTGGCGGTGACGCGAGAGGATGAACAAGACGTAGTCGATGCCCACGGCCAGGCCCAGCATGAGGGCGAGTGTGACGGCCGTGGAGGAGATGCTGACCGCGGGCGCGAGAGCGAGCAGCCCGGCCAGACCGACCGCCACACCGATCAGCGCGGGCAGCAGCGCCATGCCGGCGGCCAGCAACGAACCGAACGTGACGACGAGGACCAGCAGAGCCACGGCCACGCCGATGATCTCCGACGGGCCGACGTGGACGCCCTTGCTGCTGTAGACGGAACCGCCCACCGAGGTCTTCAACCCGTCCTTCTCCGCCGTTCGGGCCGTGTCCTCGATCGCGTCCACGGATGAGGTGCGCACCTGCGCGTTCTGCACGGGGTACTGGACCTGGATGATCGCCGTGGTCCGATCGGCCGAGACGGCGCCGGCGGCGCGGGGATCGACAACCTCGCTGACCTGGGGAGCCTTCTTGGCCTCGGCCACGGTCCGGGCGATGGTCGCGGAGTAGGGGGCTTCGGTGACCTGATGCCCCTTGGGGGCGGTGAAGACGATCTGGGCGCCCGCACCGGAGGCTTCCGGAAGGGTCTTGCTCAGGCTGTCCAGAGCACGCTGCGACTCGGTGCCGGGTACCGAGAAGCGGTCGTCGAGCTTGCCGCTGAAGATGCTGACGCAGGTGATGAGCGCGGCCAGGACGAAGAGCCATATGCCCAGGACGAGCTTTCGGTGCCGGTAGGCGCTGTGGCCCAGCCGGTGGAGCAGGACGGCCATGACGAACTCCCTTGGACGGTGGGGAATCCCGCACACCCGAGCGCGGACATGGGCGGGGAAGTGGAAGGGGCATGTGCCGGACTGCAGCCACGTGACGGGCCGATGCCGACGAGGGCCTCGATAGGGCGACTTTATCACTTGCTCAAGTCGGTCGATCGAGTCGTTCGACTGTGGCGTATGCCGCGATTGGTGTGAGCCAAGGAGCCGTCAGGGCGGGCCGCGCGGCACTCGAGTCCGTGGCCGTCTTTGGAAGTCCGCGACCGGTCGGCGAGCGGCTGCCTCAACTCTGTTGCCGGCGACGGCCGGGAAGTCGGCAGGTCATGTACCAGGCCGCCCGTGAGCGGCGAGCGGGTCTACGTGCGCGACGGCATCGCCGAACGGTCGTCCGGGCTCGCGCTCCGGCAGGCGGAGGTCCTGTCCGGCATGCGTCAGGTGCGGGGTGGTTCGCTCGGGCGCGAGATGTTCGACGGCACCCCGGCCGACGGTGTGCTCACGGGATTCGTCGGCGGCGAGAACGGGGCAAGTGGTTGCACCGCCAGACGGGCCGGCGTGGCGGCGCGGTGCGGTGCTGCGAGCACGCCGTCCACCGCGCCCCTCTGAGCCGGAGCTGGGTGAAGAGGGGGGGAGGGAAACCATCCAGGCCAGGTTCGACGTAAGCGAACGCGCCGTCATTGACGCTCGGGTCGAGCGGGTCTGGGAGGGCGTCTCCCGCACCGACCGAATGCCCGCCGGAATGTCGACCTGAAGATCTTGACGCGTCCCGAGACCCTCAATGTGCGCGATCAGGAGCCGAATGCAGCGCGTTCATAGCCGTACGACCGCATCTGACCGCTGTCAGCTCGCAGGTACGGATACCAGGTCCAGTCGACCGCCGGCCATGGCCACCACGGCGGAGACGAAAGCCTGGAGGCACGTGTGCTCGGCCTCCTCGTCGGGGTGTGAGAGGTGTTGCATCGTGAGCCCGTCGAAGCCGGCGAGGAAGAACCGCGCGATTGTTTCCGCAGGCTGGGCGAGAGGCCGGCCGGTGCGTTCGGCCGCCTCGGTCACCAGTCTCGCCGTCACCTCGGTCACGCCGCGGTAGTGGCTCTCCAGGGCCTCGCTCAGGGCGGGGGAGCGGAGTGCGAACATGGTCAGTTCCGTGAGGAGCTGATGGCTGGCGGGCTGCTCCCGCACCGTCCGCCACAGAGCGGCGGCCAGCGTGCTGACCGTCTCCTCGAATCCGGCGTCGGCCGGTGCGGCCTGCTCGACCTGAGCGATCAGATCCTGCGTGAGCTGCTCCATGACGGCGCGGTACAACCCTTCTTTCGTACCGAAGGTGTAGTGCACCGTGGCCTGAGCCACTCCCAGCTCAGCGGCGATGGCACGGGTGCTTCCGGCCGCGACTCCTTCCCTCGTCATGAAGTCGATGGCAGCTTTGATCAGCTGAGGGCGGCGCTCGGCCGCGGGAACGTGAGCCACGACCGCATCATATCGACTGAGTCGCATGAACATGTCGTCCGGGCAAGTCACCCTTCGTGACGACAGGCGTCCTGGTGACATGGCCGCTGAGGTCCGGTCTGTGGCCGCGCAGGTCAGTTCCCGCTGAACGGTGGATGAATACGTTTCCTCCAACGCCCGTGAAACGGGAGAAACGAGGAGGCAGGCCCGTGAAAGAAAGCCAGTTTGATACGTGCGTGATCGGGGCGGGACCTGCCGGGCTGGCAGTAGCCAGGGCACTGGCGGAGCGGAATCTGCCGTACACGCATCTGGAGCGGCACACCGGGTCCGGCGGCATCTGGGACATCGACAATCCCGGCAGTCCGATGTACGAGTCCGCCCATTTCATCTCCAGCAAGACCCTGTCGGGTTTCGGCGGCTTCCCGATGCCCGACCACTTCGCGGACTACCCGCCGCACCGGCAGATCCTGTCGTACCTGCGGTCCTTCGCCGATGCCTATGGGCTGACGGACCGGATCGAGTTCGGTGTCGAGGTCGAGGGCGTCGAGAAGAACGCGGACGGCACCTGGACGGTCACCCGGGCCGACGGCCGGGAGAGCGTGCACGGACAGGTCGTCGTGTGTACGGGCTCGCAGTGGCACCCCAACATCCCCGAATTTCCGGGGGAGTTCAGCGGGGAGGTCCGGCACACCGTCGGCTACCGCAGCGCGCAGGAGCTGCGCGGCAAGCGGGTCCTGGTCGTGGGCGCGGGGAACTCCGGCTGCGACATAGCGTGCGACGCGGCGCGGACCGCGGACCACGCGGTGATCAGCATGCGGCGCGGGTACTGGTTCATCCCCAAGCACCTGTTCGGTCGGCCGGTGGACACCATCGCCGACAGCGGGCCGCACTTGCCGATGTGGCTGGCGCAGCGCGTCTTCGGTGGCCTGCTGCGGATCATCAACGGCGATCCGACGCGGCTGGGGCTGCCGAAGCCGGACCACAAGCTGTTCGAGACCCACCCGGCCATCAACTCGATGCTGATCCACCACCTCCAGCACGGCGACATCACCGCCAAGCCAGGGATCGCCCGCACCGAGGGCCGGACCGTGCACTTCACCGACGGCACGAGCGACGACTTCGATCTCGTCCTGCTGGCCACCGGCTACGTTCACAAAGTGCCGGTCGCGCAGGAGTACTTCGGCGACGAGCAGCACCCCGACCTGTACCTGTCGTCGTTCTCACGCGAGCACCAGGGCCTGTTCGGCATCGGCTTCGTGGAGACCAACTCCGGTGCGTACCGGCTCTTCGACACCCAGGCGCAGCTGATCGCCGGGTACGTCCACGACGCGCGGCACGGACTGCCGAACGCGGAACGGTTCACCCAAAGGATCCGTGCCGACCGCCCGGATCTGTCCGGCGGGCTGAAGTTCGTCGACTCGCCCCGCCACACCGGCTACGTCGACAGCGGGGCCTTCGTGAAGTACCTGGGCAAGGTCGCGGGCGAGATGGGCTGGCGTACCGAGGGCCAGCCTCCGCCGGTGCGGTCCCTGCGACGCGTGAAGGAAGGCAGGGCGGCATGAGCAGGTTCGACTATGCCGACAAGGTCATGCTGGTGACCGGCGGCGCTGGTGGCATCGGCAGTGCGCTGTGCCGCCGCTTCGCCTCCGGCGGCGCCCGCTGCGTCGTCGTCGACATCGACGAGACCCGCGCCAAGACCGTCGCCGCGGAGCTTCCCGGCGCCGGGCACACGGGCATCGGCTGCGACCTGCTGGACTGCGCCCAGGTGGAGCGGCTGTTCGAGCGGGTCGCCCAGGCCTACGGCCGCCTCGATGTGCTCGTCAACAACGTGGGCATGACCAGCGCGGAACGCTTCGACATCCGTAGCGTCGAGAGCATCGAGCGGGAGATCGGCCTCAACCTGACCTCCCCGCTGGTCGCCACCCGGATCGCGATCCCCCTGTTGCGGGCGTCCCGGGACGCCCGGGTGGTCACTACCGTCTCCCTCGGCGGGATCTTCCCGCTGGGCGAGACTCCGATCTACACGGCTTCCAAGTTCGGGCTGCGGGGCGCGATGCTCGCCATCGGGCTCGACCTCAGGAGCAAGGGCATCCTGGCCGGCTCGGTCCTGCCGTCGGCGACCGACACCCGGATGCTGCGTCAGGAGGCCGTGGACGGCGGGAACTCCATGCAGTTCCAGGACCGGCCGCAGCAGCCCGCCGACGTCGTCGCGGCTGTGGTGAGCCTGTTGGACAAGCCCCGCCTGGAGGCCTACCCCCGGCCCGGTGAGTCCCGCCTGGTGCGCTTCGCGATGCTCGCACCGAACCTGCTGCCCCGGATCTTCCCGCTGTTCCGCAAGCGCGGTGACCGCGGCATGGCCCGCTACCTGGAGGACCTCCGCCGACGCGGACTGGCCCGCCGGACCGACGGGCGCTGGGAACTGGTGGAGGAAGCATGACCACGAACGAGATGCTGCACGTCGTCAACCCCGCCACAGGGAAGCCGATCACCAGCCTGCCCGCCGCAAGCGCCGACGATGTTGCCAAGGCCACCGAACGGGCCCGGCAGGTCCACGAAGCCGGGGTGTGGTCGCGGCTGCCGGTCCGCGAGCGCGGTGCGGTGCTGCTGCGGCTGGCCGACCTCATGGAACGCGACGCCGAGATGCTCGCCCGGCTGGACAGCGAGGACGCGGGAAAGCCGATCACGGAGTGCCGTACGGGCGACGTACCGGGCGCGATCGAGTCGATCCGCTGGTTCGCCGAGGCGGCCGACAAGATCTTTGGCCGCCTCGCGCCGAGCGGGCGCGACGCTCTCGGTCTCATGAGCCGTGAGCCGGTGGGGGTCGTCGCGGCGATCCTGCCATGGAACTACCCGCTCGCCATGACCGCCTGGAAGGTCGGACCCGCCCTGGCGGCGGGCAACTGTCTGCTGGTCAAGCCCGCCGAGGTGACCCCGCGTTCGGCCCTGCACCTGGTCGAACTCGCCACCGAGGCAGGCCTGCCCGACGGGGTGCTCACGGTGCTGCCCGGGTACGGCCGGGAAGCTGGGGAGGCCCTCGCCCGCGACCCCCTCGTGGGTGCGCTCTCCTTCACCGGGTCCACGGCGACCGGCCGCCGCATCCTCAAGGCCGCCGCCGACAGCAACTTCAAGCGGGTATCGCTGGAGATGGGCGGCAAGAGTCCTCAAGTCCTGATGGCCGACGCGCTCTCCTACGGCGACGAGCTCATCGACAACATGATCGAGGCTGCGTTCTTGACCATGGGGCAGAACTGCACGGCCGGCTCCCGTGTCCTGGTGCACCGCAGTATCGCCGAGGAGGTCGTGGAGCGGTTCACGGCCGCGGCGAGAGAACTCGTCATCGGTGACCCGGCCGACCCGCACACGCAGATGGGGCCGCTCATCAACCACACCGCCTTCAACCGGGTCGCGGGAGCCGTAGAGGCAGCCCGGGCCGGCGGAGCCCAGATCCACACCGGGGGACTGCCCCACGGGCTGCCTCCGCGCGGCGCCTACTACCCGCCTACCGTCATTAACCGCGCTCCCGACGGCAGCGACGTCCTCACCCGAGAACTGTTCGGCCCCGTGGTCACCGTCCAGACCTTCACCTCGGAGGACGAGGCGATACGCAGGGCGAACGCCACCGAGTACGGGCTAGCCGCCTCGGTGTGGACCCGCGACCTCGACACCGCGCTGCGACTGGCACGCGGCATCGAGGCCGGAGTGGTCTCCGTCAACGCCTACAGCGAGGGCGACATCACCACTCCCTTCGGCGGCTGGAAGCAGTCGGGATTCGGTGGCGTGGAGAAGTCCACCAACGCCTTCGACCAGTGGACCCGCGAGAAGACGGTCTGGATCCGCACTCGCTGACCCGAGCCGACAGCCGAGTGCCGACCGGTCATCCCATGTGCCGCGCCCCCCGGAGCATCCGCTCCCGCAGGTGGACCGGGGAGGTGCCGTGCCAGCGGCGCACCGCGCGGCGCAGCGCCCGTTCGTCGGAGAATCCCGACCGGCGGGCGATGTCGCGGAGCGTCAGTTCCGGCCGGAGCAGCAGCTGTTCGACGCGTTCCCGCCGCACTCCCTCGACGAGTGCCTCGTACGTCGTGCCGCAGTCGGCCAGTCGCCGGCGGAGCGTCCGCTCACTCGTCGCATGCCGCCGTGCCTGCTCGCCGAAGGAAGGGACCACTGGGAGGCTCTGCGCGACGGAGATCTCGAGAACCTCCAGCAGATCCTGCTGGTCGCGGCGGGAAGCCATCTGCGCATCCAGCATCTCCAGCGTCGACGCGTAGGCCACGGGATCCCTGCCCGGCATTCGAGCACGGGCCCACGCAGGGGCGATGACCAGACGGTTGGCGAGGGCGCCGAAGCGGACCGGACAGCCGAACAGGGCGCCGTACAGATCGCTCTGGCGGGGCGGCGGAAAGGAGAACTCCACCACCCTCGGCGCGAAGGCCGGGCCCACGGCCAGCCGGGACAGGGTGACCACGGAGGCGAACGCCTCCTCGCTCAGGAAGGAAGCCACGGCCGGGTCCATGGCGGGATCGGGAAGATCGGCGCGCAGCACGAAGGCGCCGTCCTCCTCTCCCATGCCGGCCGACCACACCACCATCGCCCCCGAGAGGTTCTGGTACTTCACCCCGGTCTCGATGGCGTGGTGGAGCGTGTCGTCGGCCAACAGGGCGAAGCCGAGCAGGCCCCACGCGGTCAGGTGCTGCGCCGCACCGACCTTCAGCCCCAGGCGCTCGTCCCCAGTGAGGTCCAGCGCACGGCGGATCAGCGCACTGCCCTGCCGGTACGACACCCTCAGCTCAGCCGAACGCATGACCGTCTCGTCCAGCCCGACCTGCTTCAGCAGGGGCCGCAGATCGATGCCGCGCTCGTCGGCGACCACGACGAGATAGCGCAGGATGTTCGGCTGAATCGTCGCCGACGTGCTGCGGCTCGTCCCGGGAGGGTCCGCCGGGCCGGGGGTAAGGGACATCGCACTCACCTTCTCTGGGTGACCACCGTAGGCAGCCCGTCATCACCGGTCGCAAGCAATGGCCCCCGAAGTCCCCTGTACGGCCTCTGGCGTCCTGCGCTCGCCCATTGCGCCCTGGCTACGGTTTCCAGAACCCGCACCGCATCCGACCCGCCGGCCCTGCCGGCGCACACAGGAAATGAAGGCGCGACAGCCATGTCCATCAATACTCCAGTCCGGGCGAGGGCCGCGCGCCCGGACTCCAGGACCGGCGCCCGAAGGGTCACCACCCTCGCGTTCGCCGCACAAGGCGTGTCCGTCGCCGCCGTGTACACGACCGTCCCCGCTGTCACCGAGCACCTGAAACTGGCTCCCCTCCTGACGACCGTCACGATGGTCACGGTGGCCCTGATGGCAGGCGTCGGCAGCTTCCTCGGGCTGGCCGCGATCCGCCGCGCCGGTCCCGTCGCCACCATGCGCGCGGCCGTGCTGACGGCAGTCGTCGCACTGGTGCTGATCGGGTGGGCCCCTGACGAGGCGACGGTCATCGGCGCGTACATCCTCTTCGGGCTCGCTGTCGGTGCCCTCGACGTCGGGGTCAACACCCGGGCCGCGGCGATCGAACGCGCCTACGGGCGCAGCATCTTCGGTTCCTTCTACACGGCATGGAGCGTGGGCGGTGTCGTCTCGGCTCTGCTCACTGCTGGGGCGGCACGGCTGGAATGGCCCGTGGCCGCAGGCCTGAGCATGCAGGCAGGCATCGTCCTGCTCCTCGCCCTCTGCATGCGCACGCACGCCCTCCCCTGCACCGATGCACCGCCGGACACCCTCGCGCAGCCGCCGCTGGGGCGCCGGGTCTGGATCCGGCTGCTCCCGTTCGGCCTGGTCCTCCTCGTTGTCTACGTCGTCGAATCCACCGTCTCGGCATGGTCGGCGGTCTACCTGCGTCAGACCCTCGACGCCACCCTCACGGTGGCGCCGCTGGCGTACGCGGCCTACCAGGCCGGCACAGTCGTGGGCCGCGCCACCACCGACCGACTCGTGCAACGGTTCGGAGTGGTCGCCATCGTCCGCGCCGCGGCCCTGTTGGTTGCGGGCGCCCTGGCAGCCATGGCCGCCGCGCCGGGCTGGCCGTTCGCCGTGCTCGCGGCCGGGGTGGTGGGACTGGGGGCGTCCGTCCTGGCTCCGCTGTGTCTCGCCTCCGCCGCGCGACTGCGTCCCGCCGCCTCGGAGGTGGTCCTGGCGCGCCTGAATCTCTTCAACTACGTCGGCGTGGTTACCGGTGGCGCCGTGGGCGGGCTCCTCGGCTCCACCGGCCAGTTCCGACTCGCCTACGCGGCACCGGCCGCCCTGGCGCTTCTTCTCCTGGCCGCCGCCCGCCACTTCACCCGGCCGGTGTCACCCACCTTGGCGAGGCCGGCGCGGGCCTGACGACGCGGCCACGACCGGAGGGCCGGAAGACGGCGGGTACCATCGCCGGGTGAACACCTACTGGCACGTCGTTCTGCCGCCTCTCGGCGCCTGACCGGGCGCAGACACTGACGGTTTGACCCCCGGCCCCCACCGACCTTCAGATCGGTCCCGGGCTGTTGTCGTGCGCCCGTTTCGAATCCAGTCCCTTGACGCATTCGACGACGGAAGAACACGACTGTGCCGAACCGCACCTCCCCCCTGACTCCCGCGCGCCCGGCCGCCGCCGACAAGCGCCCTTCCCGCACCGGCCTTCTCAGCGGCCCCGCGCCCATCCTCACCTCGGCCGTGTTGTGGGGTACGACCGGAACTGCCAGTTCCCTGGCCCCGGCCGACGCACCGGCGGCGGCCATCGGCTGCGCCGGGCTCACCCTCGGCGGCATCCTGATGTTCCTCACCTCCCGCGGCGCCCGCTCGCTGCCCGCGGCCTGCACGCGCCCCGAGCGGTGGCTGCTCGTCCTGGGCGCGCTGGCGGTGGCCGGGTATCCGATCACCTTCTACCCGGCAGTGGCCAGGACCGGCGTGGCCGTGGCCACCGTGGTCGCCTTGGGCAGCGCGCCGGTCTTCGCCGGACTGCTGTCCTGGATCAGCGGACAGGCCCGGCCGACCGCACGCTGGACCGCCGCCACCGCGGCCGCCGTCCTGGGCTGCACCCTTCTGGTGCTGGGCCCCGAACTCACCGGGCGCGCCACGCCCATGGACCTGACCGGCGTCGTGTTGGCCGCCTGCGCCGGACTGTCGTACGCCGCCTACTCGCTGATCGCCGCCAGGCTCATCACGCACGGACACCCTTCCGACGCGGTCATGGGCATGCTTTTCGGAGCGGCCGGGCTGCTCGTCCTGCCGCTCCCGCTGCTCGTCGACACGCACTGGCTCGCCACCCCGCGCGGCGCGGCGGTGGCCGTGTACCTCGCCCTGTTCACCGTCTACCTGGCCTACCGGCTCTTCGGGCACGGACTACGCCACACCTCCGCCCCGGTGGCCACCTCGCTGACCCTCGCCGAGCCCGCCGTCGCCGCAGTCCTGGGCGTCACCGTCCTCGGTGAACGCCTGCCCGTCGCCTCCTGCTGCGGACTGGCCATTCTCGGACTGGGCCTGGTCCTTCTGACCGCCCCTGCCGGAGCTGGCAACCGGAGCCGATAGCCCCGCGGCACTCCTGCGTCCGATCCCAGGGATCACTTGGGGTCGGGCGCGGGCTCCGCCAGTGCAGCGGGCGCCCGTCGGCTCCGGTCGATCCGGCCCCGCCTCGCGCACCCCAGAAGGCCTATCTGTAAGTGCCGTCGAAGAACGCGCCCAAGACGTCAACCGCCTTGCCGTAGGCCAGTTGGTGCCCGCGTCATCAGACCTCCTGGAGCCCTTCGCGGTGAGCTTCTTCTGGACCACACGGGAGCGGCGATAGATGCCGTTCGGCATGGGGCACCACACGTAGTGGGCGTCGAGTGCAGCCTTCAGCCGTGCTCGGTCCTCGGCCGAGCGGGCGGAGGAGCTGATCGACTTCGGCGGTGTGCAGATCGTCGAGTGCGAGTCGCGCCCGAAGGGCTTCTACGGGCACGCGGTCGGCGACACCCGGCAGGGCGGCCCGGTCGGGGTGACCGTGCCCAAGGACACCACCGGGCCGCGGCTTGAGGAGCGGGTCACCGCTCTGCTTGCTGAGCTCCATGAGAGCCGGCGGGGGCTGATCGCGCAGGACGGAACCGAGGTTCACCAGGCCGGACGGGCACCCGGTGTGCCGTCCTGGCGACGATCGGGGCTGCGGCGTAAGGCTGGAGTGCGCCGGGTGCGGGCCGCTCATCGAGCCACCCGCACCGGCGCAATCGCAGACATTCATCGGTAAGGCAATCCGCTGGGCGTGGGTTCCGGCACTTTCGCCGAGCTGGACGGACGCCGGCTGCCGCGGGCTCTGAGCAGCCCTCAAGGATGCTCAGGGGCCACAAGGACAGGAACGGATCTACAAGGACCGTACAGGGCTGACATCGATCAACCCAGTTGACCTGCGAAAACATCACAGATCAGCGTTGATCGGCAAGGACCGCCAAGATCCCCAAGGGACTCATCATCCGTCGGCCGTGGGTTCGAGTCCCACCCGCCCCACCGTAAACGTGCTCTGACCTGCGGAAACGTTCTTCTCGAGGTGCTGGAGTGTCAACTCCCGCTCAACGGACCGAATCCGCTGCTCGCGAGTTCGGTTCCGGAGTGGTCGGTGGCGGTTGGCGCTGCGGTGACCTGTGTGAATGCGTGGACCCGCTGCTGGCGCGAGCCGCCGCAGGCGGCTGGCCTGACGGTCAGGACCGTGAATTCGGGACGTTGGCAGGACGCAGGTACGCGGAAGGGACTGTGAGAGGGCCGATCACGCCCTGCTCCTGCGGGACCACTTCTTGACATCCTCCCCCTCTTAAAAGAGGGGGATTCCAACCCAGGTGGGTTGAGGTTCACGGACGCTCGAACGGCTGGTGGCCGTTGTCGTCCCTCCGGCACCGGCTGAGCGCCGGGGGCGGGGAATCCCGCCCTGTCCTGCCGCGACGTTGACTGCTGCATTGGTGTCCGCGTTGCAGGTGAACCCGCAGGACACGCAGAAGAACTCGGCTTGGCTCTTGCGCGAGTTCTTCTCGATCCATCCGCAGGCGCTGCACCGCAGACTCGTATAGGGGGCGGGTACGTCCTCGACCCGGCCAGGGGCTTTGTGCTCCGTGCGTTGCCGGAGCAGGCCCCAGCCCTGGGCGAGGATCGCCCGGTTCAGCCCGGCCTTCTGCCTGACGTTCTTGCCGGGCTTCTCGACCGTCCCCTTCGCGGAGGCGGTCATGTTCTTGATGTTCAGCTTCTCGAAGCGCACCAGGTCATAGGTGCGGGCGAGCATGGTGCTGGTCTTCTCGCACCAGTCCTTGCGCCGGTCAGCTTCGCGTGCCTTGAGCTTGGCAACCTTGACGTACTCGGCCGTTTTCCGCTCGCTGCCCTTCGGCGCGCGAACTGCCCGCCGCTCGTGCTTGCGGATCCGGGCCCGCTCCTTGACCGTGAGCTGCGGGCAGTTCAGCCTCCGCCCGTCCGACAGAGCGGCAGTGATCTTCACGCCCCGGTCGATACCGATGATCTCGCCTGCGCCCGGGGCATCGATCGGCTCGGGGATGACGGCGAACGCAATGTGCCACTGACCGCCTCGGAAGGTGACGCGGAACGTCTTCGCCTTCGGCAGCCCGGCGCGGGTGAGCCTGAAGCGCACCCACCCACAGCCGGGCACCCTGACCTGAGCCCACCGCCGGTTCAGCTTCTGCACGACTACCGAGCGGCCCATGACCTGCTTGCCCGTCTTCGGGTTCAGCTTCGGCGACCCGTCCGCCTCGAACTCCCCAACCCGGTCGGTGCCGATGACCCGGAATCCCTCGTGCACGTACTTCCTGCGCCACGTCGGCTCACCGAAGCCGGAGGTGAAGCGGGCGTTCTTGGCCTGGGCGAAGTCCTTCAGGGCCTGCTGCTGCACATCAGCATTACCCGCACGCAGCCATTCGTTGTCACGCCGGGCCTCGGTGAGCTGGCGGCACTGCTCGGCGAAGCCGGGCGCAGCCTTGCGGCCCCGGTACCAGTGCGAATGCTGCTCCACGGCGAGGTTCCACACGTACCGGGCGTGCGCGCAGTGATCGAGCATGATGCCCGCCTGCCCGCCCGTCGGGTACATCCGGAAACGTGACATGCCGTCATAATGGCGGCAGAATGACGGCATGGTCAAGTTCACGCTCCGTCTCCCCGAAGACCTGCACCAACGGCTGACCGACCAGGCAGCCACCGACCGGCGGTCCCTCAACTCCGAGATGCTGCACCTGCTTGAGGTCGGCCTCAGCGTCATCTCTCCCGAAACGCCGGATCGCCCCGGCGGCGATCCGGCTTCCCCTGCCCCGCGACGCGGGAGCGGGCACTCACCCCGACCCTGAAGGACCGGGCACCCTGCCCGAAAGCAAGATGGGTGCGGGGTGGCGGACGCTCGGCAGTGTCATGGTCACGGATCGCTGGGTTGTCCCGGCGGCGGTTGGAAGCGCGCAGAAAGCGGCCCGAAGCGCGCCGGGCTTGCCTGGAGATCTTCGGGGGTGATGCCGGTCGGGGCAGGCGCTGTGAACCGGCTCTCTGGCGTCGTGGGTGGCTCGGGACACGGATGGGTGGTGACCAGCCGTCGTGAGGCTCGCCGACAACTGACCCCGTTGCCGCGCCCTCACCAGTTCCGATGGAAACAATCGGGTGATACCACGCTCGCCGCTTGCCCCGAACCGGCCGCGGCTTCGCCGGCAGCGGGAGTCCGGCCCGGTTGTCGGCCGCCAATTCCACGGGCCGATCGTTCGGCGGTCGGTGGCGGAGGGGCTTGTGCCTGTTCTACAGGTGCATGGCGGTGGCGAAGTACCACAGCAGGTAGGCCGCCATGACGAGCGTGACCGGCACGCCGACGAGGAGGCGGATCAGCAGGATCAGGGTCCTGACCCACGGTTGTCTCGGCCCCACCGCGAAGTCGGGTCTGGCGGGGTCGTACGAGACCCCTATCTCGTCGGGCCCTCCCCGCGAGCCGGTGCGGCAGATGTCGTGAGTGGTGCCGGCGGTGGCGGTGAACGAGTACACCAGGACCCCGGGGGAGTTGTCGTCCTCCCCGGGCCAGTAGCCCACGCGGGTGGCGACGGTGGTCACGCCGTAACGGTGCAGCAGCCACCAGGTCACCGTGGCGCGCCACGTGCCGCGGGCGACGGCGCAGCCGAACACAAGCCCCGCGAAGGTGCCGGCCCACAGCTTGGCGAGGGACGCGCCGTTGGCGAGGGACCCGTCGCCCGCCAGCGCGGGGAGCATCAGGCCGACGGCGAACAGGCAGGTGAGCGCGCCACAGGCCCACCACTCGTCCGTGGACAGGAACGGTCTGCACGGTGTCCTGGGCATGAAGGGGCGCTCCACCGCCTTCACCAGGGCCGCGCCGTCGATGCGTCTTTCGGCCTCGTCCCGTTGCGGCACGGCCGCGTTGACGGCGTGTGCGAAGGCCTCCACCGCCTCGGTGCTGCGGGAGCCGATCGCGCAGACCGTTGTCGCGTCGGCTCCGGTGGCCGCCGAGTTCAGCCGGATTTCAGCAGTCGGGCGCTTGCTCCTGGCGACATGCACGGTCTCGATCGCGTCGAGGGGAATGAGCAGCCGGATCCCTGCCCGGTCCAGCACAACGGCCTCGCTCAGCAGGTGCGCGCTTCCGCCTCTGCCACGCAACACGGTTCCGGGCGCGGGTTTCGCATCTCTCACAGCCATGACTGGGTCCACCAATGGTCAACTTAGTTCGTTTCAGAGGGAGTTGAAGTCAAACTTCTGAGCAGCGCGGCGTCAGGCCGCGAGCGATCGCAGAGTCTGCCCGACGGCACCCGCGCCGCGCTGAACCGGCTGTGCGTGACCGAAGTCGGGGTCATCGGTTCTGCCACAGCCGCACCGTGCCGTCGAGGCTGCCTGAGGCCAGGGTCTTGCTGTCCGGGCTGAAGGCCACCGTTGTCACGTTGTCGGTGTGGCCGGTGAGGGTGTCGATGGGGACGAGGTCGAGTGTGCTCGAGTCCCACAGCCGCACGGTCCTGTCCTCGCTGCCGGTGGCCAGGGTGTCTCCGTCCGGGCTGAACGCCACCGTCGTCACCGTGCCGGTGTGGCCGGTGAGCGCGGCGGTGACGGTGCCTGTCACGTAGTCCCACACCCGCACGATGTTGTCGGCGCTGCCCGTGGCCATGATGTAGCCGACCCGCCCGAACGCGACCGATGTGAAGCCGTGCCTGCGCGGGGCTTCGAGGGTGGCGTCGACGGTCCGAGTGAGCAAGTCCCACAGCCGCACCGGGCTTTCGGTGAGGTCCGCGCTGCCGGTGACCAGGGTCAGGCCGTCCGGGCTGAACGCCACCGCGTTGACAGCGGCCGTGCCCGGGGCCGTCAGAGCATTGGTGAGGGCGCGGGTGGGCAGGTCCCACAGCCGGGCCACGCCGTCGCGGCCGCCGGTGGCCAGGGTCCTGCCGTCCGGGGCGAACGCCAGGTCCAGGGTGGGCTGGGGATGGGGGAGGGCGATGCTGGTGCGATCCGCCATGTTCCACAGGTACACGGCGAGGGCGCCGGTCATGGCCAGCGTCTTGCCGTCCGGGCTGAAGGCCACCTTTGTCAGGTCTTCGACGTGGTCGGCCCAGGGGGTGGTGGCGGTGCCCTCGGCCACGTCCCACAACCGCAGCGTGCTGCCGGTGCCCCGGGCCCCGGACAGCCCTGCGGCCAGCGTCTTGCCGTCCGGACTGAACGCCACGCTGTCGGCGTGGCCGTCGGGGACGGTGAGCGTGGCCTTGCGGGGGTTGGCGGCGTCGTCAGCTCTGGACTCGATCACTGCGAGCGGGACGGCTACGGCGGTCGCTCCGAGGGCGGCGAGCAGCAGCGTGCGGCGCCGCACCTTGGCGGGGGGCTTCACCGGCGGCCGGCCGGGTTGCGGTTGCGTCTCACCAGCCGCCGTGGTGGAAGTGTTGATCTCCGCGGGTTCGACGGAATCCATCAGCGCACACCCAATCCTCGAGAACGGGAGCAGTACGAACGGGAGCGGTACAGGGGTACGTGTGGGGCCGCACGAAGGGGAGTTGCGAGCGGCAGGGGCTCATCCCGGCCGAACGGCCCCGCAGACAAGGGCGGTTGCGTCGTCCGCGCAGCCCCAGGCGAGGGTGACTCCGGCGCCTCCGTGGCCGTAGTTGTGCACCAGCCGCTGCACCCGGTCGTGAGGGCGCGGGTCGGCCTCCAGGCGGACGCCGCCGTCTCGATAGGGCCGCAGGCCGACCCGGTGGCCGAGGACCGGGGTGCCGGCCAGTTCCGGCAGCAGTTCGGTGCAGCGGCGCAGGATCGCGGCGGCGGTGGCCGGGGACGGCGTGGTGTCCCACTCGCCGATCTCGAAGGTGCCGCCGAGGACGATGTCCGTGCTGCGGGGGTGGACGTAGGTGTAGCCGTCGGCGTTGTCCGCGTCGCGCACGGACGTGTGCAGCCCAGGGTTGGCGACGAGGACCAACTGTCCCCGCACCGGCTGCACTTTGGTGTCGCCGCACAGGGAGCGGGCGCCCAGGCCGGAGGCGTTCACCACCGCGGGAGCCCATACGCCCGCCTGTTCCAGGGCGTCGATACGGCGACGGATCAGCGTGCCGCCTGCCGCGGACAAGCTCTGCTGGAGCCAAGGCAGGTAGCGGGACATCTCCACGGACGGAACGGTGAACTCCCAGCCCGCGGTGAAGGGGGCCCGTACTTCGTCCCTTCGCAGGGTGCGAAGGTCGGGGAGGGCCGCGGCCCACCAGGGGGCGTCGTGGGCATCGCCGCGCAGCAGCATCCGGGTGGGGCGCATGACCACGCCGGGTACCCCGTTCGCCGCCTGGCGGGCGAACTCGTCGTAGGTGTGGGTGGCCCAGTTCAGTACGCGCGCCTCGAACCGTGTGCGGGTCGGGTACCAGACGGCCGCCGCGATGGAGGACGTCGTCTCGGCCGAGGGCTCGGCCGTGACCACAGCGACGCGGGCACCGGCCTGCTGCAGGCGCAGTGCGGTGGTCAGCCCGATGACCCCGGCGCCGACGACGACCGCGTCGAACCTGTCGCCCATGCTTCCCCCTTGATCGCCGAACCGTGTGCTTCCCACTGTCGGCGGGGAGTTGACGACCTGTCCAAGACCAGCCATGTTCAATGCCATAAGAAGTGCTTATAGTTGAGGATGGACTTGCGGCGGCTGCGGTATTTCCTCGTGCTGGCCGAGGAGTTGAACTTCACGCGGGCCGCGCACCGGTTGCACATCGCCCAGCCCGCCCTGAGCCAGCAGATCAGGGCGCTGGAACGGGACATCGGCACTACGCTGCTCGAACGCAACAGCCGGGGCTGCCGGTTGACCGCCGTCGGCGAGGTCGTCGCCCGCGAAGCCGGCGAACTGCTGGCCCGCGCGGACGCGGCGCGGGAACGGATCCGCGCGGCCGTCGGCGGACGGCAGGGGCAACTGCGCCTGGCCCTCACCCGCTCCGCCCGCGGCGGCCCCGTCGACGCCCTCCTCACCGCGTTCCGTACCCTCCATCCAGACGTGGATCTCGTCGTACGGACGGGATGGACGGCGCACAACATCACCGAGCTGCTGGCCGGGAGGCTGGATGCCGCCTTCGTACGGCCCCCGCTGGACGACGTGGGCCTGGAGTGCCGGCACATCGCCCGCGAGGAACTCCTCGTGGCCGTCCCCGCGGATCATCCTCTCGCCCGCGAACGCAGGGTCACCCGCGGGCGCATCGCCGCCGAACCCGTGATTCTCTGGCCGCGCGAGAACGCCCCCGGAATGCACGACCTGATCTCCCGGCAGCTGTGGCCCGACGGCGGGCCACGCATCGTGCGGGAAGAACCCGACGACGAGCAACTCCTCCTCAGCGTCGCCGCGGGCGCCGGCATCGCCCCGGTGCCCGAGGGGCGTGCTCGTGCGCTGCGTATACCAGGGGTGCGGCTCAAACGCGTGACCGCACCCATGCCCACCGTGGCCCTCGCCCTGGCCCACCAGGCGGCAAGCGCCACGCCAGCACTGCGAGGGCTCCTCAGCCTCGTCGACGCCCTGGCCGGGCCGTCGGCCGACGGACGTCGGCGACCGCCCGATCAGCACGTTCATGACCCAGCGTAGACAATTCGACGCCGTGGCCTCCTGCCCCCCTTACCCCCAACAGCCATAGATGCTTTTGCCCGGCGAAGTGGGGCGGAGCCTCCGTGCGTTGGAAACGGAATCCGCTGCGCACGGGTTCGATGCCCGGCTCCGAGCAGGTGCGACCGGCTCGGTAACCTGTGCCGTTTTTTCATCTGCGACGGATTCGGGACGCGTTCGGGACGCAAGGATCGGAACGGACTGACAAAGACGAAGGGATGCTGACACTCCGCACTGCTTCTGACCAGTAGAAACGCCAAAGATCGACGTTGATCGGCAAGGGCCGCCAAGATCCCGAATGGACTCATCATCCGTCGGCCGTGGGTTCGAGTAACGCAATCCTCGCCGCCGCCGAAGCAACGGGCTTCGCCATGTCGTGCGAGGAACGCTCTGTTAAGAAGTCATCTCATTTGGAGGGTTCGGTAGGCTTCCGGAGGTGGGGATCGTTGAGCGGCTGGTGCCGGATGAGTTGTGGGAGTTGTTTCAGCGTGTGGTGCCGGAAGCGCCGACCCGTCCTCAGGGCGGCGGTCGGCGTCGGCACGGTGACCGGGAGGTGCTGGCCGCGATCGTGTTCGTGGCCACGTCGGGCTGCACGTGGCAGCAACTTCCGTCCGCTTCGTTCGGACCGTCGGGACTCACAGCTCACCGGCGTTTCACCGAGTGGTCGAAGGCCAGGGTATGGGCGAAACTCCATCGCCTGGCCCTGGATGAACTCGGCTCCCGCGGGGAACTGGACTGGTCCCGCTGCGCGATCGACTCGGTGAACATGCGGGCCCTGAAAAGGGGGATCTGACAGGTCCGAATCCGGTAGATCGCGGCAAGTACGGGTCGAAGATCCAGTTGATCACCGAGCGGACCGGTCTGCCACTGTCGGTGGGCATCTCGGGGGCGAACATGCACGACAGTCAGGGCCTGGAGCCGCTCGTGCGGGGTATCCCGCCGATCCGCTCGCGTCGCGGTCCGCGCCGCCGCAAACCCGGCAAACTGCACGGCGACAAGGGCTACGACTACCGCCACCTGCGGCAATGGCTTCGAAGTCGGGGCATCACCCACCGCCTGGCCCGGCGAGGCATCGAGTCCTCCAACCGCCTGGGGCGCCACCGCTGGGTCGTTGAGCGGTCCGTGGCCTGGCTCGCCGGCTGCCGCAGGCTCCACCGCCGCTACGAGCGTAAAGCCGAACACTTCCTCGCTTTCGCCGCCATTGCCTGCACCCTCATCTGCTACCGCCGACTCGCCAAATGATGACTTCTAAAAGCGATGTTGCCCGGAACGGGCAGAGTTGCGCGGAATGGGTATGGCACGGTACAGCAGGGATACGGTGGGAAGCCTGATGGGGGCCGGAAATGGGGCCAGTTACTCGCCCCTGACCGAACGGGGGTTCTATGTCGGAGGAAGAGTCTGATCGGAAAGAGTCCAGCACTGGCGGAGATCATGTCGATTTTCGCGAAAGCACCATCTATGGCGATGCCGTCGGAGTTCAGAACATCTACTACCCTGCGCCCGGCCTATCGGCCAGCGAGCTGCTGCTGGCGGCATCACCACGACCACCGGTGACCGGCCGCGAGGTGGCTCGCCCCGAACTATATGAGCCCCTGGTCCGCCGAGTTACGGCGCGGGGCGCAAGCCGCTCCCCTGTCTCCGCGCGACTGGTCGGTGCGGGTGGCTTCGGGAAGAGCACACTGGCGTCTATGGTCTTCGAATCCCCCGAGGTGCGGAAGCGGTTCGGGAAACGGGTGTACTGGGTGTCGCTCGGCGAGCAGGGCGCCGAAGTCGAGGTCCTTACGAAGGTCAACGCCTTGACCGTGGAACTGCTCAGGCCGTCGTCCGCCGACAGCGTTGCGGACCATCGACCCTCGCTGGACATGCAGCAGGCCGGCGAGCGGCTACGGGACCTGCTCGGCGCGAAGCCCACGCTGCTGGTGGTCGACGACGTGTGGAACGAGCAGCAGCTTGCCCCCTTCATCGGAGGACGGGGCGACTGCGTCGTGCTGATCACATCGCGCTCTCGGGACATCCGACCAGAAACACCCTCTATCGAGGTGGACGAGATGACAGAGGGTCAGGCGATACAGCTTCTCACCTCTGAGCTGGCTGGGACAGAAGGCATCGATTGGCGCGATGTACTGGAGGGCATTGGCCGTTGCCCGCTGGTGCTCGAATTGGCCCACGGCGAGCTGCGTGAACGGACCGAGTTCGGTGAGCCCTTGGCGCGGGCGGTCCGCCGTATACAGGACGACTTCGCCAGCCGCGGGCCCACAGCCTGGGACGACCAGCACCCGACCTGGCGTGGCCTGGCCTTCGCAGCCGAAAGGAGCCTGAGCTACCTGGACGCATTGATCCCACAGGGCCGCGAACGCTTCGTCGAACTCGCCGTCTTCCCCAAGGGCGGCGCAGTCCCTCTGCGCACTCTCGCCACCCACTGGCGGGAGTTCATGACCCCGGACGAACTCGAGGTGCTGTGCCGTCGGCTCGCCCGGCTCTCCCTGGTCCAACAGCTCCAACTGGGCGCCCATGGCTCGCTCCGGCTGCATGACGTGATCCGTGATCATCTAGTTCACGAGACCGGCACCCGACTGCCCGCACTGCACCGGCGACTGCTGGAGGGACACGCTCAGGAGCATTGGTGGCAACTGCCTGACGAAGAGCCATACATGTGGGAGTGGGTCGCCTACCACCTCGGCCAAGCCCGGGTGGGCGGTGCCGATGACTTGCTCTGCGAGCTGCGATGGCTCGAGGCTCGGATGGACCGGGCCGGACCTCCGGGACTGGAACGAGACTTCGCGCACGCCACCAGGCAGGCGACGAGTCGGCTCCACGAAGTGCTGGTTCGCACCTACCACCTGCTGTCCCCTCGCGAGTCCGATTCGCACATCGCCGCCACGCTGATCACCCGGTTACACGGTGTCGAAGGGATGGAGGAGATCGTCGCCGGGTTTGAGCGGGCTGTCACGGGAACTGCCTGGCTGGCTCCCATGGGGCCGCCGGCCGACCTGCCGCACCCTGCCTTCCGAGGCACGCTGGCACAGGTCGGCGCCCGGCATTTCGCCCTCTCGCGTGACGGTACGTGGTTGGTGGCGGGTCGCTGGGACGGGACGGTGAGCATCTGGGACACAGCCGATGGCAACTGCATGGCTCAGGAACGATTGCATCGCAGGCCCGTCATGAGCGTGGGGATCCTGGGCAACGACACCCACGTGGTCAGTTGTCCCCTGGGCGGCCCCGCCCAGTTGTGGAACTGGCAGCAGACAACAATTGAAAACGACTGGTCATGGCCTGGCAGTGTTGCAGGATCTCGCCCGTTCGGGTCGGAGAGTCGGTGGGCTGTCACGGCCGATCCGGCGCTGCCACGCGTGGTGGAGCTCGGTGGCGACCTCCCGCTGCGGTTCTTCGACGCGTCGGGTGACGTACGGCCCACTCCACAGGCTCTCACCCATCGGGTGCTCCACAGTCCATGGGCCCCATTCCCCCTTTTACTGATCCCCTTACTGGCGGCCGGCCAACACTCCCGCACCCAAACCGTTCTGCTGTCGACCATCGAACTTGCTCTGATGTTGGTCTTCGTATTGGGTGTCATGCCCTTTCTCGATCGTCGTGGCCGCCATCTGATGGACCATCACGAGCTCATCCATGCGGCAGCATTCTCCTCCGATGGCGCACGGTTGGCGACTGCCGCCCGCGACGGAGTCACGCTATGGAAAACTTCGAACGGGCGCCGCCTGCAATTCTTCGCACAGGACCAAGACGTCTTGCAAAGCAGTGTTGCACTCGACTCGACAGGCTCGAGACTTGCTCAAGCAGACGCATACGCGCACACATTCCGACTCTGGGATACGCATTCGGGTCGGCTCCTTGCCGAGGAGACGATCCCCACGACCCCTGCCATCTGGCCCTCGGTGGCCTTCTCCCAGAATGGAGACTGGGTCGCCTGCGGTAGTGCCGAGACCGTTCGTGTGTGGAGCCTGCGCGACGGCGCAGCTCGCGCGGTCCTCACCGGGTTCACCTCGCCGGTGTCCGACATCGGCTTCACCCGCGACAGTCGCATTCTCCTCACCGCCCAGGTCAGCGCACCCATTCGAAAGTGGGAGCTCTCGCAACTGCTGGACGCCCCCCTCACCGCGACAGCTCAACGCGAGGTGTACCAGGTGGCCTTCTTTCCCGGAGACAGCCGTTTCGTCACCGCGGGCCCCGGCCACGACGTAACTCTCTACCCTAGCGATGGTTCAGCTGACCCGAGCGTGCTACGAGGGCATACCGCGCACGTACTCGCCGTTGCCGTCGAGCCGGGAGGTCAGTGGCTGGCCAGCGGGGACGTGGAGGGAAACGTGCACATATGGACCGGCACGGGAGAGTTTCTCCGAAGCTTCCGGGCACACAAGGGGGCCGTCACCGCCCTCCTTGCCGGACCGGCGGGTGCTTGGCTGGCCACCGGGTCAATCGACAACACCTTGACCATATGGAACCGGGAGGGCGCAAAACTGCGGACCATGCACGATGTCGACGGAGGCAAGAACCGGGTCCTGAGGGCTGTCAGCGGGCTGGCCCTGCTCGACTCCGGTGCCACTCTGGCCGCATCGGGTTCGGACGGATTGATCCGGTTCTGGAATACGACTCGCTGGACTTCCCAGCCGACGGTGAACTTGAGGAACGACAAGCGGTACGGGGAAGAGGATGAGCGCTCGGCCGGCATAGATGTTGTCGCGGCCTCCGCTGATGGCTGGTTGATGGCAGGGGCCAGTCCTTCGCGACGTATCCAGGTACTCGCCAGGGATGGGTTCCAAGGCGTCAGATATCTGAATTACGGCGGCAGCGGGACTGTCACCGGACTGGCATTCTCTCCTTATGAGACCCACGTCGCCTGCACCGACATGGACGGCGTGCTGAGCATCTGGAGCTCTGAAGGCCAGTCCTGCGTGGCGTCTCTGGGCGTGGACGACATCCTGCATGACTGCGCCTGGTCCCCCAGCACTCCCCACATCGCTGCTGTCGGATCCTGCGGTACGTATCTGTTCACGCTCCGCGGCTTGGAATCCTGAAGGGCACGGAACGAGCTTGGCTAGTCCCGGCTTGGGCGGTCTGGGCCCAGGGCCTCCCTAACGGCCGCCAGGATGGCCTCGGTGTCGGCACCCAGCGCGCGGGCGGAGGAGGTGAAGTCACCTGCGAGGGTCGCGAGTTGGGAGGCGCAGGGGCGGACCGGGCCGGCCGGGAGTGCCGCGACCCGGGAGCCCGCCCCACGGCGGGTGCGGATCAGCTTGGCGGCCTCCAGTTGATCACCGAGCGGACCGGTCTGCCACTGTCGGTGGGCATCTCGGGGGCGAACATGCACGACAGTCAGGGCCTGGAGCCGCTCGTGCGGGGTATCCCGCCGATCCGCTCGCGTCGCGGTCCGCGCCGCCGCAAACCCGGCAAACTGCACGGCGACAAGGGCTACGACTACCGCCACCTGCGGCAATGGCTTCGAAGTCGGGGCATCACCCACCGCCTGGCCCGGCGAGGCATCGAGTCCTCCAACCGCCTGGGGCGCCACCGCTGGGTCGTTGAGCGGTCCGTGTCCTGGCTCGCCGGCTGCCGCAGGCTCCACCGCCGCTACGAGCGTAAAGCCGAACACTTCCTCCCTTTCGCCGCCATTGCCTGCACCCTCATCTGCTACCGCCGACTCGCCAAATGAGAGGACTTCTACTGACCTTGCTGGCGTGATGTCGTTGGGGTCGACAAGCTGTGGTTGTCGCAGTAGGCCGGTCATATGAGGTATCCGCAAGGGGGCGGGCTGACCGCGGAGCGACGGGTGTTTCGCGAGCACATCCGGTTGCAGGCGGGCGAGTTATTCGCCCTGGAACACGACAATGCCGCGGTCGCCAAGCAGTTACGTGTCAGCGTCCGGTCGGTGCAACGATGGCGCCAGGCATGGGAGCACGGCGGAACATCCGCCTTGGAGTCGCAAGGGCCGGCGTCCAGGCCCAAGCTGAGCGAGGCACTGTTCGAGGTGCTCGAGCAGGAGCTGGCCAAGGGGCCGGTAGCGCACGGCTGGCCGGACCAGACCTGGACGCTGGCGCGGATCAAGACGCTGATCGGGCGCCGGTTCCACAAGAGCATGACGCTGTCGGCCATCGCGCAGATGCTGCACCGGCACGGCTTCAGCCACCAGGTCCCCGCCCGCCGCGCGATCGAGCGCGACGAAGAAGCCGTGAGCGGCTGGGTGAAGGAGACCTGGCTCCAGGTGGAAACGCCGTGGCGGCGCTCGGGGCCTGGTTGTGCTTCGAAGACGAGGCCGGGTTCTCGATGGGCTCAGTCAAGATTTCCGTGAAGGGGTGACGGAGCGTGACTTGGGTCAGGCCAGGAGGACTCGTTTGCGGAGTAGTGCGAAACCGGCTCTCCCATACATCTGTCGCTTCAGCATCTTGATCCGGTTGACGTGGCCTTCGACAGGACCGGAACTCCAGGGCAGCGTAAGGCCCGCGGTGACAGCCTGGTGATCACGCCGGAGCCCGTCGGCGAAGGCGTGCAGGGCGGGCAGGTCGTCGGCGTGGACGGCGTCTGTCCATGCTGGCAGGCTGTTTCCGCCGAGATCGCAGACCATCCGCGCGAAGGCATGCACGTGGCTGCGGACGGCAGTCAACTCCGGGCACCGGCTGAGTACTTCGCCCAGATGGCGTTCTTCGTCGTCGCGCAGGTGTTGGGGGTTCCACATGATCCAGTTGGTGACCTGCTGCGGTTTGAGCACCGGGGCCGGCGACCGGATGGAGCCGAGGCCGGTGCGAAGCGGCCGGAGATAGCGGCGCACCGCTTGCGGGGTTCGTCCCGGGTAGCCCTGAGCCTGGATCTCCCGGAAGAGACGGGCGGCATCGGTGCATCCTTCGTTCCAGCGCCGGATCGGGTAAGGCTTGTAGTCGTCCAGGCGTGTGGTGCGAAGGGCGCCTTCGATGAGGCCGTCGAGGTTCTTGCAGTGGGCATAGCGTTCCGCGGTGTGCCGGGCAAGGCCCAGCTCCCGCGCGATGGCGCTGATCGTCCATCCGCGGGCCAGCAGTCGGTGAACTGCCTTGTGTCGCTCTCGCGTCCGGGTGACCAGCCACTTCTCCGCGCCGGTGTCCGGATTGAGCGTCGAGGGCGGAGCCGCGGCCATGCGCCGGGCCGAAGGGGTGCTCACCTCAGTTCCTTGCAGACAAGGACGGTGAGCGATCGCGGTGCGCTCGACAGCGGTGGCCAGGTTGTCCCATAAATGCCACCGGTCGGCCACCTGCAGCGCGTCCGGAGCGCCTGCGCGGGCCGCCTCGGCATAGGCGCCGGCCCGGTCCCGGCAGATCACCTCGACCCCCGGGTGTCCGGCCAGCCAGACAGCCAAGGGTTCCTTCTCCCGGCCGGGCAGCAAATCGAGGACGGCACGGGACTCGACGTCGACCAGCACCGTCCCATATCTGCGCCCACGTCGGGTGGCGAAGTCATCCACCCCGAGCACCCGCGGTGAGGGAGGGCAGGGGTCGGGCAGCGCCATCAGCACGTTCAACAACGTCACTCTGCTGACGGCGATGTGGAGTACGGCGGCAAGCCGGGCGCCTGCCCGGCCCGCAAGTGCCAGGGCAATCGCCTGTACCAGGACCACCAGCACCACAGTGCGACGTCCATAGCGGATGGTCAGGCCCTCGACCTGTTCGGCAAAGGTACGACGCGCACAATCAGCGACATCGCAGAACAGCCGCCGCACTGACAAGTCGACGACCACCGGACACCCGCCCAAGGCGGCGTCCGCCAGGTGTCTCCGATACCGACTGTGGACCCGGTACGAGCAAACACCGCACGACGGACATGGAAACGCACGGTCCAGGGTGCGGGCCTTGACCCGCACCACGCCGTCCTCCACCCACACGTGTTCCACCCGCACCTTCTCCAGGTGCGGGAACACGATGCCCAGCAAGTCATCACACACGGCAGACCATGCCACCGGAATGACGCTCCGTCACCCCGTCACGGAAATCTTGACTGAGCCTCTCGATGACGCCGCCCACCGTCCGCACCTGGGCCAGGCGCGGGCACACACCCGTCATCCGGGTCCGGGGACGCTCCCAGCGGCGCATCTCCATTGCCGCTCTGGCCTGCTACAAGCAGGGCGAACGCTCACACCTGATCTACCGGCCCAAGCGGCACGTCGATCACAAGCGGGGCGGCAGACGCAGTTTCGCCTGGACCGACTACCGCGATCTGCTCATCGCCGCCCACCAGCAACTCGGCGCGCCGATCGTGTTGGTGTGGGACAACCTGAACGTGCACAAAGACCGCCGACTGCGGGAGTTCGTCAACACCCACGACTGGATCACCTGCTACTTCCTGCCGGCCTATGCACCCGACCTCAACCCCGTCGAAGGCGTCTGGTCACTGCTGCGACGCAGCAGCCAGGCCAACACCGCATTCACCGACCCTGACCACCTCATGAGCGAGCTTCGGCACGGTCTCCGCCAGATCCAGTACCGCAGCAACCTCATCGACGGATGTCTCGCCGAAACCGGCCTCACCTTGACGACATCACGGCAACAACGTCAGTAACTGCACCATCCTCGCCTCGTTGGTCACGGCGTAACAGGCCGCGATCAAGGAGCAAGTGACGGGTGTTCGCGATGAGTTGATGGAGGGCCGAGGGGCCATCCCTCGCCTTGGACGAGTGGTGGAGGTGAACCGGGCACATCCGCCGTACGCGATGCTCGATGCGACGGGGGCCGAGGTCGAACCGGTCACCGCGTTTCTGCGGGACCTGGCGCTTGGGGATTCCAGCCCGCTGACCTGCCGCAGCTACGGCTACGGGATGCTGCGGTGGTTCCGCCTGCTGTGGTTGCTGGGCACCGGGTGGGAGCGGGCGACGGAGTCGGAGGTCGTGGTGCTGACGGGTTGGCTGCGCTCGGCCGCCAACCCGCAGCGTCAGCGGCACCGGGCCGATGCTCCGTGGCCGGGACGGTCAATCTCCGCACGGGCAAGGCATCCCTGGGCGCCGGGTACGCGCCGCGCACCATCAATCACGCTCTGACGGTGATCAGCGGGTTCTACGAGTTCCACGCCCATCACGGCCGCGGCCCGGTCGTCAACCCGGTGCCGCACTCGGCTCAGCGGCGCCGCGCGCTGGGGCACCGCAGTCCGCTGGAACCTACGCCGGTGGTGGGCCGGGCCCGGCTGCGCCAGCGAGTGTCCGACCGGTCGCCGCGGTCGATTCCCGACCGGCTGTGGGACGAACTGTTCACCGCGATGAACTGCGACCGGGACCGGGCACTGCTGGAGATCTTCGTCTCCAGCGGCGCACGCGCCAAGGAACTCCTCGGCATCACCGTCGGCGACATCGACTGGTCCGGCCAGCGGATCTATGTGATCACCAAGGGCACCCGGGCCAGGGAAGCGGTCCCGGTCTCCCCGCAGGGCCTATTCCGCCTGGCCCTCTACCTCGACGCGGCCGGCGCACCCGCCGATGGCGGACCCCTCTGGAGGGCCCGCCGAGGCCCCGACCGTCCGCTGACCTACTGGGCCATGCGCCGTGTCATGCAGCGGGCGAACACCCTGCTGGGAACGACTGGTCCCTGCACGATCTACGGCACACCGCCGCCTACCGCATGGCCAACGGCGGGAAACTCACGCTCCCCGAGGTCCAGACGATCATGCGGCACGCCGACATCCAGACCACCAACCGCTATCTGGCCGTCCACATCGAGGAACTCTTCGACAAACTCACCGAGCACTACGCCGCGCCCCGACTGGCCCGGCACTACCCCGCGGGCTACGCCGCCGCGGACATCGAGGCGGTGTTCGGTGGCTGACCTCGCCCGTCCTACCACCGGCGTCAGCCGCCGCCACACCCACACCGGCGACGAGCCGGCCTTCGCCAGCCGCTTCACCGCCAGCCAGATCGAGGCCCGGCCGGCCTTGGCGACCACCGTGCCGCGCCCCTTCGGGGATCTGTCCGCCGCCACGCCGCTGCTCATCGGTCAGCTCGCGCACGACGCCTCGCCGGCAGCCTCCGCGCGGACCGCCGCTCAGCACCGGGCCTCCACCCGGCGTGTCCTGGCCTACTTGGGCGGGTTCGAGGGCAGCACCTGGCAACAGCGCTGGGATGCCAGCCCCCTGGGCCGCGGCGAGATCACCGCCGCTGACCTGGGCACCAACCGGACCGGGCAGAAGTACAGCGTCGGTGTCAGGGCGCTGTTCTGCCTCCGCGTCGTCCAGCCGACGCTGTTGGTGATGAAGAAGCACAACTTCGACGGATTCGCCGACCAGTTCATCGCTGCCCAGAACGATCCCCTGCTGGAGAAGTACGCCGCGCAGGTCGCTCACCATGACTTCTCCTGGCCCCACAAACGTGAAGCGCTCTTCGACGTGTGCTGCCTGCTGGCGGTCCAGGGCATCGGCTTCGCCGACCTCAGCCCGGCGGCCCTGCTCCACCACGCCCACGCCTCACGCACGGCGAAGGCTGTTCTGCGGCCCGGCAAGAAGGACGCCAACGTGTTCGCCGGGCATGCTGCCTGGAATGTCCTGCACGCGATGGGCCACTTCCCAGCCAGCACACCCGCCACCCTGCGTCAGGCCCTGCACCGCGGCCAGCTCACCCTTGAGGAACTCGTCGACCGCCACACCATCCGCAACCAGAGCGTCCGCCGGCTCCTGCTCGACTACTTCCACCGCCGCAAGTCCGATACCGACTACGCCTCCCTGGTCCACCTCGTCCGCCACGTCGCCCACCATTTCTGGGCCCGCATCGAGGAGATCAACCCCGGGCAATCCGATCTGAACATTCCGGCCGGCCTCTACAGCGCCTGGCGCGAGCAGATCGGCGTCCGCCACGACGGCAGGCCCCGTATCGGTGTCGACACCATCGTCATTGCCGTCCGCAGCTTCTACTACGACCTGCACACCTGGGCCGCCGACGAACCCGAACGCTGGGCTTCCTGGGTCGCCTCATGCCCTGTCCCGCCCAGCGAACTACGCGGACTGGCCAAGCGCCGCCGCCGGATCAACGAGCGGTCCGCCGACCGAACCCGTCTGCGCCAACCGCTCCTGCCGCTGCTCGTCCGACACGTCGAGGAGCGCTACGACCGCACGCGCACCCTCCTGGAACACGCCTCAGCAGCCGCCACCGACACGACCTTCACCCACGCAGGCCGCACCTACCGCCGCGTCCTGACCGAGGAGGACCTCACACTCGCCCGCGGCGGCCACCGCACCCCCGTCCGGGTCCGGGACGACACCGGGCAGCTGGTCCAGATCGAAGCAGAGGAAGAGTCAGCGTTCTGGGACTGGGCCGCGGTCGAAACCCTGCGTCACTCAGGCGCCCGCATCGAGGAGATGTGCGAGGTCAGCCACCTCAGCATCCGCCACTACCAGCGCAACAACGGCGAGATGGTCGCCCTCCTGGTCATCAGCCCGTCGAAGACCGACCGCGAGCGCGTCATTCCGATGTCCGCCGAACTGTTCCGTCATCGCGTCTGTCATCCGTCGGCACACCCGCGACGGTAACTCCGTCCCGGTCCTGCGGCGCTTCGACCCGCACGACAAGGTCTGGAGCCCGCCGATGCCGTTCCTGTTCCAGCGCAAGATCGGCTCCACCCGCAGCGTGATCAGTCCCGTGACCGTCCTGAACATGCTCGCGCGACGCTGCGCGGACCTCGCTGAACACCATCCCGCGTTCCGCTCGGTCAAGTTCACCCCGCACGACTTCCGCCGCATCTTCACCACTGAGCTCGTCAACAGCGGACTGCCCATCCACATCGGCGCCATGCTGCTCGGCCACCTCAACATCCAGACCACCCGCGGCTATCTCGCCGTGTTCGACGAAGACGTCATCCGCCATTACCTCGCTCATCTCAACGAACGTCGCCAGCTCCGCCCCGACCACGAATACCGCGCCGTCACCAGCGACGAGTGGGACGAGTTCGAAGAGCACTTCGACAAGCGCAAGGTCGAACTCGGCGCATGCGGACGCCCCTACGGCACCCCCTGCCAACACGAACACGCCTGCATCCGGTGCCCCATGCTCCAGGTCAGCCCAAAGATGATCAGCCGACTTGACGATCTCGAAGCCGACCTCGTCACCCGCCGAGCCCGCGCCCAAGCCGAAGGCTGGGCCGGAGAGATCGAAGGGCTCGACCTCACCCTCCAGCTCCTGCGCGCCAAGCGTGACGACACCCAACGCCGAACCTCACGCCCCACCGTCGACCTCGGCATCCCCACCCCACGAACCGCAGGAGCCCCGTGACAGCACCGAACACGGGCCAGACGGCGGGAGGTCCATCCAGAGCTCCCGTTCGACCTGCACGTTCCAAGGTCGGCCGAGTAGGGCTTCTTGCTCCATTTGTGCGCTGAACGGCTGCTCCGGTTCGCCACGCGGCTTGCACCTCCTCAGCCCGTGAAAGAGTCAGCGCACCGAACGAGGACAAACCTGGCCAGCCTGGGAAAACCCGGCCTGCTGTAGGGATCAGCCGTAAGCGGGGCCAGTGGTCGCCGCCTGATAAGGCGAGCCGGGGCGGCCGCCGCGTCGACCTTCTCGGCCCAACTGGTTGCCCACCACATCGGCGGCGCGTCCAAGATCCTTTCGGTCACCTTCCTGGTCATCATCGCGACCGTCGCTCTCTACGGCCTGACCGGCGTCCCGGTGGCCCGCCGCCTCGGCGTCACCCGCCCCGCGCGGCCGACCGAGGGTGGAACCGGAACTTCCCAGTAAAAGACACAGTCGCTGCCCCAGCGCGGCCTTGGCCGAGGAAGCCTCCAGCCAGCGAGCCGCAGAACGTGCCGCCGCTGCACGAACGGATTCCAGCCAGACGGACACCGCGTCCCAGCACCCGGCACAACCACCGGCCTCCCCTACCTCGCAATGCCCATGAAGAGCAGAAAGAGGTCCGGACACAACCTCGAAGGTGTTTCGCAATGGGGTCGGGGCCCTCGCTGGATGCAGGATTCTGAATGCCGATCAGCGTGAAGGAGACAGTGCCGTGCAAGACGACGCAGAGACGCCACGCGGGCACCGATCCCTCGGTACCGACCGGCTGGCGGCCTTCAGCGACGGCGTGTTCTCGATCGCCGCCACGCTACTGGTACTTGACCTCGCAGTTCATCCACCGGGCACACCACTTGAACAGGTACTTCATGCATGGCCGGGCTACCTGGGCTACCTCGTCAGCTTCCTGACGATCGGCGGAGCCTGGCTTCTCCACGCCTCACTCACCGACCGGCTCACACGGTCAGATCCGAACTTCCTGCGACTCAACCTGCTCATCCTGCTCGTGGTGGCGTTCCTGCCGTTCCCAACCGGGCTCGTCACAGACGCCCTGCACACAGGCGAAGGCCAACGCGTGGCTGTCACGATCTACGGGCTGACACTCCTGGCCATCCACGTCCTGGGGTCCGCTCTGAATGAGTACGCACGACGCGAACACCTCTGCCCGCCGCGCGGGGACGGCCAGGACGAACAGGGGACACATCGAAGACTTCTGCCCATCGTGATCGGATACGTGATCGCGATCCTGACCGGACTTGTCGTCCCGGGAGCAGCGGTGGCGTTGTACTTCGGCATCGCGGTGTACCTGATCGTGCCTTTCCGGGAGGTCGTACGGCTGTTGTTCCGACGCTCATAGCCCCGCCAAACACGCCCCTCCAGATTCCAGCAGGCACAGCCGTCAGACGCTGCTGAGGGCGCCGAGGCCACCTTCTGCGACCGGATTACCCGGGCGCGCAGCCGTCGGCTCCCCCCCCATTCGGGTGAAGTGCAGATAAGCACCGGCTCCCTGCTCGCCACCCTGGCCGCCTCCAAACCCGGCGGGCACCTCGTGGAACTCGGCACAGGAGTCGGCGCAGGCGCGGCCTGGCTCCTGCACGGCATGCACCCGGACGCCCGCCTCCTCAGCATCGAGGCCGACGAAGCCGTCCAGGCCATCGCCACCAAACATCTCGCCGCCGACCCCCGCGTCACCTTCGAGACAACCGACGCAGACCAGTGGCTGGACACCTACGAAGGCCCACGCCTCGCGCTCGCCTACGTCGACTGCCGCCCGGGCAAGTTCCACCGCCTTCAAGACCTGATCGACCTACTGGAGCCCGGCGGCCTCTACATCGTCGACGACCTGCTCCCGCAGACCACCTGGCCCCCCAGCCACCAGCACCGCGTCGACACCCTCCTCGCACACCTGCCCGAAGTCCCCAACTTGCGAGCCACGCCCATGAGATGGACCTCCGGGCTGCTGCTCGGCGCCCGCACGTAAAGGTCTAAAGTGGGCGGCATGTCCACCCCTGAACTCATCCGCATCGTCTCCCGCGACTCGCCCATGGCGCTCGCCCAGGTGGAGCGCGTGCGCAGCGAACTCGCCGCGCTCCACCCGCACATCCGCACCGAAGTCGTGCCCGTGAAGACGACCGGCGACAAGTGGATGGGGGACCTCGCCCAGGTCGAGGGCAAGGGCGCGTTCACCAAGGAAGTCGACGCCGCCCTCCTCGCCGGCGATGCAGACCTTGCGGTGCACTGCGTCAAGGACGTGCCCGCCGACCGACCCCTGCCGGCCGGGACCATCTTCGCCGCGTTCCTCGAGCGCGACGACATCCGCGACGCCCTCGTCCATCCCGCAGGACTCACCCTCGACGACCTGCCCCAGGGCACACGGATCGGCACCTCCTCCGTACGCCGCATCGCCCAACTCGCCGCCTCACACCCGCACCTGGACTGCGTCCCCATCCGCGGCAACGCCAACCGCCGTCTGGACAAGCTCGCCGCGGGCGACGCCGATGCCCTGCTCCTGGCCGTCTCCGGCCTGCAACGCATCAACCGCCCGGACGTGATCACGGAGATCCTGCCGGCAGAGGTGATGATGCCGCCCATCGGCGCCGGCATCCTCGCCCTGCAGTGCCGCGAGAACGACACCGACCTGATCGACACCGTCAGCGGACTCGGCCACCCCGACACCTACCGCGAAGCCACCGCCGAACGCATGTTCCTCCATGTCCTCCAAGGCCACTGCAACTCACCCATCGCCGGATACGCCAAGGCCGAACGCAACGGCGAACTGTCCCTGCGCGCCTGCGTGTTCACCCCCGACGGCAAGACCGTCCTCAACGCCCACGAATGGGCGGGCCCCCTCGACCCCCCAACCCTGGGCACCTCCGTCGCCGTCGCCCTCCTCCGTCAGGGCGCCCGCACACTGATCGACTCCATCGCCCACTAGGACCCGACGTCGGTCAGCACCGTCTTGGCCCGCCCCCCCCTCGGCATCTGGGCCAGCGATGGCGGCGAGGGTGCCAAGTACTGGCTGCATGTGTTCACCGAGTTGAAGAACCGCGGCCTGGACGATGTGCTCATGCTGGTCTGCGACGGGCTCAAGGGACTACCTGAGGCCGTGGAGGCCGTCTGGCCTCGCGCGATTGTCCAGACGTGTGTGGTTCACCTGCTGCGGAACTCGTTCCGTTACGCCGCCCGTCAGGACTGGGACAAGGTTGCAAAGGCCCTCAAGCCCGTCTACACCGCGCCCAGCGAGGACGCGGCGACGGAACGGTTCCTGGAGTTCCAGGAGGCGTGGGGTCAGAAGTATCCGGCGATCGTGAAGCTGTGGTCGGACGCCTGGGCCGAGTTCGTGCCCTTCCTCTCCTTCGATGTCGAGATCCGCAAGGTCATCTGCAGCACGAACGCGATCGAGGCGTCAACGCCCGCATCCGCAAGGCCGTTCGCGCCCGCGGCCATTTCCCCAACGAAGCCGCCGCCCTCAAGTGCATCTACATGGCGCTGATGAGCCTGGACCCGACGGGGAAGGGCCGCAAGCGGTGGACCATGCGCTGGAAGGCACCCCTGAACGCGTTCCAGATCGCCTTCGAGGGCCGCCTGACCTCGAGCAACAACTGACCACTCAACAATCAAGATCAGCCGTTAGATTGACACACCCCGCTCACGACGTGGCTCCCTTGATCTCATTGGGCGTAGTGCAGCCAGCGCTGGAGGGTGTTGTTGACGTCTGCCGGCAGGGCGCTGAGCTGGTCGATGACGGCACGGTCTTCGGGCATCGGGGGGATGCCGGCGGCGGTGAGTGCCGCGTGCAGGGCGAGGCGTTGCTGGTCGTGTGGGGTGAGGGTGTAGCTGAGGCGGTGGGCAGGGTTGGGCGGCGGCAGGAAGTAGTCGACGTCATCGCGGGGCTGGGCGGGAGTCGGCCAGGCATTGTCACTGGGATGTGCGGCGTATGGGTCGACGCCTGCGCACGAACTGAGGCTCTCGTTGCTCCAGGGGGTCATCTCTGTCTCCTCACCGGCGAATTGCGGATCACAGGTCCAGAGCGCTGCACAGGCCGCTTCGGTTGCAGCCGCGACCGTACGTCACGCTGACGGCGCCATCGGCTGCTGATCACCTGGTGTGACCAATGGATGGCAGCCGACACCGCCCAGCCCGCATCGGTCGCCGGCCAGCCCGGCCGGGGCCTGCCCACCCACGTTGCAGCCCAGCCCCTCGACTACGGGCCCGAGTGGCTGCACCTGGTCGCCGCTGCCGACGAGCAACTGCCGCTCGACCAGGCACCCCACCTGACCCGGCCCGGCCGCCGACTGCAGGAGAGCACCGGCGAACTGGTCGGCGTCCTCGGCCCGGCTCTGCGCCGCGCGGCAGCCGACGCGGTCGGCACCACCGAACAGCTCACCTGGGAGGCCCTGGAACACCTGCTCACCAGCACCAAGAGACCACGACCCGGTGGCCGGGAGCCAGATCGGTCCCCCTGGTGACTGCATAACTTTCAACGAGTGTCGTTTGTCGATGAGTTCGGATGTCATCCGAGGGCCTGTTGGCTTCCGAATGTCGGTGAGTTTCGATGTCACTCGGGTGTGCGGGCAGGGCGTCGATAGAGTGCTGCCGCGCCGTATCCGCCGATGCCGCTCCAACTCGAAACCGCTCGACTGACGTTGCGGCCGTGGACCGAGTCCGACGTCGATGCCCATCGCGCGCTCGTCGCCGAACGAGGTGATGGCATGCCATCGATCGAGCACAACCGGCGAATGATCGAGGATCAGCGTGCCGCATCGGCACTGACGGGGATCGCTCTGCTGGCTGTCATCCGCCGCGGTATGGGCCACTTCATCGGGTATTGCGGGCTCACCGTCGGTCGGGTGGCTGCGTTCACGTGAAGTAGCCGCGATTGGTCAGCGGTTTGGGCAGCAGCTGGCGATCTTGAGTGCTGTGGATGTTCACCAGAAATGACGTCACCCGACGACCGAGATCGCCTCAATGGGACGGGATACTGGTTTTGAACCTCGGCCGATGATCCGGGCTGGTTCGCGAACCGTTGGCCGAGCTGTTCGAGGAACTCCTGCAGGCTGGCCGCGGCGACGCCGAAAGGGGCGACCATGGTCAGCACCGGGTCGAGCACATGTCTGATCACGGCGGTCCGGACCGGCGGCAGCTTCTACGATCTGCGACATGGCAACAAGACTCGTGCAGATTAATATGAAGGCCCGGGACGACTCCGTGCTCGGCCGGTTCTGGGCGGAGGCACTCGGTTGGGGTGTCGACAGCGAGGGACCCGGCGTGACCAACCTCGAACCCGTGGGCTTCGTCTACCCCGACCCCGTGGCCGTCTGCATCGACATCGTCGCCCGCCCGGAACCCAAAACGGTGAAGAACCGGGTGCACCTTGATCTGGCCACCACCTCGACCGCCCATCAGGCTGAGTTGGTCGCGCGCCTGAAGGATCTCGGCGCGACGCTCGCCGACGTGGGTCAAGGTGACGTCCCCTGGACGGTCATGGCCGACCCGGAGGGCAACGAGTTCTGCGTCCTGGAGCCCCGTCCGATCTACCGGGACACCGGGCCGATCGCTGCGGTGGTGGTCGACTGCACCGACCCACGAGGGATGGCCCGGTTCTGGGGCGAGACGATGGACTGGACGCTGCACGAGGTCGCCGACGACCGCGCGGCCATGCGTTCCGCCAAGGGCGTCGGCCCCTACCTGGAGTTCCTCCGCACCCCCGACACCAAGAGCGTGTGGAACCGCGTCCACCTCGACGTGTGTCCCTACCCCGGTGACGACCTGGGAGCAGAGGAAGCCCGACTGCGCGCTCTGGGCGCCACCGACCCTGGTATCGACCAGTCCGCAATCTCCTGGACGGTTCTGGCCGATCCGGAAGGCAACGAGTTCTGCCTCCTCACCCCTCGCTGACCTTGAGCAACGGCTCCGGCCGTTTTCGGGTCAGCGGCGAAGACCGCGTGGCGTCAGCGCATGCCGCCGGAGAGGGGGATGGTGTCCCCGGGTGATCCAGCGCGCGTCAGTGGACGCCAGGAAGGCCACGAGCGGGCCGTCGTAGGCCCCGGTGCCTACGACGGCCCCGGCGCCTACGACGGCGCTACGCGCTGGCTTTCGGCCACCCTGGACAGTTCTGCCCCGCCCCTGGAACTGGCTGTCCATCGGGCGGCCCGCCCTTGTGGCGCGGGGACCATCGAGCAGGAGCCCGCCATGGTCAGACGGCTTTCGCTGGCTCTTCGGCCCGCGCTCGGGTCGAGGCGAGCCGGTAGGAGTCGGTACCGGTTTCGATGATGGTGCCGTTGAAGGTGAGACGGTCGACGATGGCCGCGCAGAGACGAGGATCGGTGAACGTCTTCGTCCAGCCGCCGAACGACTCGTTCGAGGCGATCGCGACGCTATTCTTCTCCTCGCGTTCGGCGAGGACTTGGAAGAGGAGTTCGGCGCCGCGGCGGTCGAGTTCCATGTAGCCGAGTTCGTCGATGCAGCGCAGGTCGACGCGGCCGTAGCGGGCGATCGTCTTGGTCAGCTGCTTCTCGTCGGCGGCCTCGACGAGCTCGTTGACCAGCTTCGTCGCCAGCACGTACTTGACCCGTGGCTCTGTACACGGGAATGGGAGTCGTTTGTCGACGACTTCGGGAGTCGCCTCGCGTGTTGTAGGCATGATCAATGTCGATGAGTTCGGGCGTCACTTGCAGCCCAGCGGGTGTTGTCCGTGCCAGCACCCAGCCGCCTTGTACGCGCCCGCTACCTGGTTTTGGTCTGAACCCGGTCTTGGTGGGTCAGCGGGCGAGGGAGACGGCGAAGGGCTTGAAGCCGTGTCGGCGCAGGATGTGGGGCACGACCAGGATCATGGCCTCGGTGGCGCGGGCTGTGGTGATGTCGCCGAGGTCCTCGATCCGTTCGGGCTGCCAGCCCAGGTCACCGAGCAGGCCGGTGACGGCCCTCTTCGCGTGTTCGTCATCGCCCGAGAGATAGGCGGTCGGTGGGGTGGCCAGGGTTTCGGGAGCGGTCATGACCATGAAAAGCATGGTGTTGAGGGTCTTGACCACATGGGTGTCGGGGAGCGCGGCCTGGAGCTTCTCGGCGAGGCTGCTGCCGGGGTAGCACAGGTCGCCGGGCAGGCCGTCAGCGGTGTCGCGGATGGCGTTGGAGACGTCGATGAGGATCTTGCCGGCGAGTTCGGTGCGCAGGTCGGTGAGGCGGTCCAGGGTGCTGTCGCCGGGCGTCGCGTTGATCACGATGTCCGTGGTGCGGGCGGTGGTGCGCTGGTCGGCGAGGGCGACCGGCGGGGCGAGCCCGGGGGTGCGGGCGGCGGTGTCTTCGGGGCTCCGGCCACCGAGGGTGACATGGTGTCCGGCTGCGGCCAGCTTGCGGGCGAGGTTGGTTCCGACGCGGCCGGCGCCCAGGATGCCGATGTTGGTCATGCGGTGATGCTCCTTGCGGTATCGGGTGGGAAGAGCGGAGACGTCCGGTCAGGCGATGGGCGAGAGGACCTTGAGGGCGGTGGCGTGGATGCCGGGGGCGGCGGCCAGGAAGTCGCGGCTGCCGGTGTTCCAGGGTTCGCCCGTCAGGTCTGTGACGGTGCCTCCGGCCTCGGAGACCAGCAGGGCGCCGGCGACCAGGCCGGAGCGGACGTCGGAGAACTGCCAGAATGCGTCCATGCGTCCGGCGGCGACGTGGATGAGCTGCATCGTGGCGGGAACGGACACGCGCACGACCAGGCCGTTGATGAGCATGGCGGTGACGGAGTCACCGATCCGCCGGAAGGTGCGCTCGTCCTCGCCGGGCTTGGCCTGGCCGGTGCCGATGAGCGCGGCGCCCAGGTCGGTCTTGGCGGACGCCTTCAGGGGCCGGTCGTTGAGGCGGGCACCGCCGCCGGCGACAGCGGTGTAGGTGTCGCCGGTCAGCGGCAGGTGGACGACGGTGAGCACCGGCCGGTTGTCGCTGACCAGGGTGGCGGTGACGGCCCAGTCCTCCATGCCGTGGACGTGGTTGATGTTGCCCTCGGCGGGGTCGACGACCCACCACTCCCCGAGCGGGAGCGCGCCGCCGGCCAGCTCGTCCTCGGCCCACTGCGACCCCGGCCGGGCCCGCAACAGGGGCTCCCGCAGCACGTCCAGCACCGCGTCGTCGTTGGCGTGGATCTCGCCGACGACCTCGTCCAGACTCACGCCCCGGGCGTGCGAGGTGTAGCGGTCGCGCAGCGTGACGCCGGCGGTCTTCACCGCGGCGGTCACGTCGGACAGGAACGTCGCATCGGCGTCGAAAGGCATGGCTGTGCTCATGGTGGGCTCCCTGGGGATCGGTAGAAGCGGGGCGGTTGTCTCGCCCCCGCACTTCGAAGGTAGGTCCCCCGATTGTTAACAACAAGTGCATGCTTATCACTTGTAGAGTTACTGTCATGCAACTGGATCTGAACCTGCTCACGGCGCTGGACGCCCTGCTGGAAGAGGGCAGCGTCGCCGGCGCGGCCGCACGCCTCCACGTCACCTCACCGGCGATGAGCCGCTCCCTGGGCCGCATCCGCAAGACCACCGGTGACCAGATCCTGGTCAGCACCGGCCGCAGCATGGTCCCCACCACCCGGGCGCTGGCCATGCGCGCCGAGGTCCACACCCTCGTGCAGCAGGCCCACCAACTTCTGTCCGCTCAGCAGGAACTCGACCTGGCGGCTCTCGACCGGGTGTTCACCGTGCGCTGGCACGACGCCCTGACCGCAGCCTCCGGCACCGCCCTGATCACCGCCGTCCACCGCCAGGCCCCCGGTGTCCGGCTGCGCCTGCCCGCCGAATCCGGGACGGACGACGCCGAGCTGCGCCGGGGTGAGGTCGACCTCGAATCGAGCTCCAGCGCTCCGACACTCCCCGACATCCGCCACCGCCTCGTCGGCAGGGACCGGCTGGTCGTCGCCGTCCGACCGGGCCACCCGCTCACCGCAGGCCCGCTGAGCCTCGAGCGCTACGCAGCCGCCGAACACCTCACCGTTTCGCGGCGCGGAAGCCTGCGCGACCCGATCGACGACGCCCTGACCACACGCGGCCTCGAACGACAAGTCGTCTCCGCCGGGCCCACCGCCGCCTTCGCGCTGCAACTCGCCCTTGACACCGACCTGGTCGTCACCCTCCCCGACGCCGTCACCCGCACGGCCCGGGAACAACTCGGCCTGGTCACACTGCCGCCGCCACTCCCGCTGCCCGACGTCCCCCTGTACCTGCTGTGGCACCAGCGCTACGACAACGACCGCGCCCACACCTGGCTGCGAGACCTGGCCACCGAAACCGTCCAGGCGCTATTCACACCACCGGCCGCCTCTCAACAGCCCCTCTCCAACCGGACCGGGCAGTGACGGATAAGTCCGGGGAAAGGCCTGCGGCAGCTGACTTCCGTTCCCATGGACATCACCTATTCGTGCGACTGTGCGACTCTCAATCTCACGTCGAAACGACGTCGTAAGTCGGGCTCTGGTCCACTTCGTGTGGTCGCGTACGCAGCGTGACTGTCGATCTTCTCGTGATGGTGGCTGAGATAGCCCGAAAATCGCCCGGTCGGTGGTCGGTGTGACCCACAGTGCTGGGCCGTGAACGAAGTACAGCCGCAACTGTCGACGGTCGCGTAATTCCCCATGTCGGGTGGTTTGAGCACTTTGTTATTCCCCATACCGAATTCTCCTAATTGGCCATGGGTACCGCGGAGTTCGGGACTGAGGGACCGGGGCATCGCGGAGGTGTGCGGGACGGCTCTCGGCCTGAGGTTCGGAAGGCCGATGGGCAGCCCGGATGGCGAGGAGAACGTTCGTCGTGGTCGATGTCACCGAGATCTATGTCCACTGGTACGCGGGCCGTTCGAAGCGTGAACTGGCCGCGTCGCTGGGGGTGGACCGTAAGACCATCAGGAAGTATTTGGCACCGGCGGAGGCGGCCGGGATGACTCCGGGCGGACCTCCAATGGGCGAGTCGGACTGGGCCAAGCTGATCGGGACCTGGTTCCCCGAGCTTTCCAACTCACGTCTTCGGCAGGTTACTTGGCCGGAGATCGACCGGCACCGCGATTATATCGAGAGCCTGTTGGGGACGGTGACCGTCACCACGATCCATCAGCGGCTGCGGGACGAACACAAGCTGGAAGTGTCGATCTCCGCGTTCCGGCGCTGGGTGCACGCCACGCTGCCCGACAAACTGCGAAGTTCGCAGGTCACTGTCCTGCGTGACGACGTCGAGCCGGGCGAGGAGGCCCAGATCGACTACGGTTTCCTCGGGCAGTGGACCAATCCGCGCACCGGCAAGCGGCACCGAGTCTGGGCGTTCGTGATGGTGCTGCCGTGCTCGCGGCACATGTTCGTCCGCCCCGTCCTACATCTCCACCAGCATTCCTGGACCGAAGCGCACGTCGCGGCCTTCCGCTACTTCGGTGGCGTCCCGCGCCGGCTGGTGCCGGACAACCTCAAGACCGGGGTCGACAAGCCCGATCTCTACGACCCGAAAATCAACAAGGCGTATGCCGAACTCGCCACCCACTACGGGGCGTTGGTGGATCCAGCCCGTGCTCTGAAGCCGAAAGACAAGCCCAGGGTGGAGCGGCCCATGCCCTATATCCGCGACTCGTTCTGGTGCGGGCGGGAGTTCACCTCGATCGAGCACATGCAGGCCGAGGCCGTGACCTGGGCCCAGAACGTCGCAGGCCAGCGGCCGTGCCGGCCGCTTGGCGGGGCCGCCCCGATGGCGGTCTTCGGGGCCCTGGAGGCGGAGACGCTGCTGCCCCTGCCGCAGACCCCGTTCGTGCTGGCCCGCTGGTCGACCGCGACGGTCGGCCCGGACATCCACATCAAGGTCGGCCGCACCCTCTACTCGGTGCCCTGGAAACTGATCGGCCGTCGGGTCGATGTCCGCTCCACCGCCACGATGGTCCAGGTCTTCCTCGACGGTGAACTGGTCAAGACTCACGCGGCACTTGAGCAGGGCAAACGCACCGACAGGAGCGACTACCCGCCGGAGAAGATCGCCTTCCAGATGAAGACGCCGATCTGGTGCCGCACCCAGGCGTCCGAGATCGGCGACGCCTGCCGCGAGGTCGTCGACCAGCTGCTGGAGGTCAACGCGCTCTACCGGCTCCGCGCCGCCCAGGGAGTGCTCGGACTGCGGAAGAAGTACGGCGAGACGCGCCTGGAGGCCGCCTGCGCGAGGGCGATCGCGGTCGGAGACCCGTCCTACCGCACCATCAAGGGCATCCTCATCGCCGGCACCGAGACCGACCCCGAGCCCGAGACCAGCGGCGATGCGGGAGCCGCGGCCTTCCTCCACGGACCGAAGCGGCTGTTCGCCTCCGCGGCACCCCCCGACACGGCGGACGAGCTCCGCGACGACCAGGTCCACGGCGAAGCTGAGGGAAGCATCTGATGAGCGTGATGGACACCGCCCTGCGAGAGTCGCTGAAGGCACTGCGGCTCTCGGGAATGCTGGAAACCCTGGACGCCCGCCTGGCCCAGGCCCACGGCGGCGAGCTCGGCCACCTCGACTTCCTCCAGGTCCTCTGCCAGGACGAGATCACCCGCCGCGAGACCGTCGCCTTCCAACGGCGCCTGCACCGGGCGAAGTTCGAGCAGCAGGTCACCCTGGAGGAGTTCGACTTCACCGCCTCCTCGAAGCTCCCCGCCGCCCAGATCCGTGACCTCGGCGCCCTTCGCTGGCTGCATGCGGGCGAGTCGGTCATTCTGTTCGGTCCTGTCGGGGTCGGCAAGACGCATATCGCCCAGGCCCTCGGGCACCTCGCAGTCCGCCAGGGCGCCCACGTCCGCTTCGCCAAGACCAGCCGGATCCTCGCCGAACTGGCCGGTGGGCACGCAGACCGCACCTGGGACAAACGCCTGCGTGAGTTGGTACGTCCCGACGTACTCATCCTCGACGACTTCGCGATGCGCCAGCTCGGCGCGGCCCAAGCCGACGACCTCTACGAACTCGTCTCCGAGCGTCAGGGCCGGTCCCTGATCATCACCAGCAACCGGGCGCCCAGCGACTGGTATCCGCTCTTTCCCAACCCCGTCGTCGCCGAGTCACTCCTGGACCGGCTGATCAACACCAGCCACCAAGTCATCATGAACGGCCCCAGCTACCGCCCGAACAAGCGCCCCAAGAACCCCACCGACAAGCCCGGCAAGCCTTCCGTCAAATGACCTCGATCAGGCGAGAGGTGGGGGAATTACGCGAACTTCCAGCGGGGGAATATCGCAAGCGTCCACAGCAACTCGAAGAGTTGCTGTTCTCCTCGCTGGAGAACGTGTTCGTGGAGTCGGTCGAGGTGGCCGACATGGTCGTCCGGGTCGAGGCCCTGAGCACTGCTCGGCAGGCGGCCTGCCCGGGCTGTGGATGCCTGACTGGGCGAATACTCGGCTCCTGTCTGCGGTTTCCCCGTGATCTGCCAGCCGCAGGCAGGTTCGTCGTGATGGCGTTGCGGGTGCGCCGGTTTGTCTGCGCGGAGGACTCCTGTCCGCGCAAGACCTTCGTCGAGCAGGTGCCGGGGCTCACTCGCCGGTTCAGCCGGCGTACGGAGCGGCTCCGGTCGACGCTCGTCTCGGTTGGTCTCGCGCTTGCGGGACGGGCTGGGGCTCGTATGACGGATGTCTTCGGGGCGCCGGTCAGTCGGAACACGCTACTGAGGCTGATTGCCTCACTCCCGGACCCGCTCACCGCCGCGCCCCGCGTGGTGGGCGTGGACGAATACGCCCAGCGCAAAGGGCGGATCTACGGAACTTTGCTCGTCGACGTCGAAACACGCCGTCCGATCGACCTCCTGCCCAACCGGGAGGCGGACACGCTCGCGGCCTGGCTCGCTGAGCGACCCGGCATTGAGATCGTATGCCGTGACCGCGCCCCCTTCTTCGCTGACGGAGCTACCCGTGGCGCCCCGCAAGCCCTCCAAGTCGCGGACCGGTGGCATCTTTGGCACAACCTGGGCGAAGCCGCCGAGAAGTGCGTCTACCGGCACCGCGGCTGCCTGCGCCCTGCTCCGGCGCCTCCCGACGAATCGCCGGAGGAAGCGGAGTCGGCCGCGTCGTCGCCTTGGCCAACGGGCCACCGGTTCGCCGAACGCACCCGTGCCAAGCACGCCACCATCCATGCGCTCTTAGGGCGTGTTGTGAAAGTGCCGACGGGCCGGACCAGGTGATGCCCGGGTCCGGCCCGTCCGTTCGTCTCTACAGGTCGAGCTGGTACTGGAGTGTCGTGTGTGTGGGCAGGTAGCCGAGGCTGTCGCTGATGTGTCTCATGTGCGTGTTGCTGTCGGCGGTGTCGGTCAGGAGGCCGCCGAGGTCTGGATAGCGCCCGTGGGCTTGTCGGATCGACTCGGCCTTCATCCATCGGCCGAGGCCGTGTCCGCGGTGTTCGGGCAGCACGCCGGTGCCGTAGTGCTGGCCATCACCCGTGCCGTTGCCGGGGACGACGAGTTCTGTGAACCCGGCGATCGAGTCGTTGGAGGTGTCGATGGCGACGACCGTGTGCAGCTGGTCGCCGCGATCTTCAACGGCCTTCGCCGCGGCCCGGACCCGGTCCACGTCCCAGACCACAATGCCGTAGTCGGTGTCGTCCATGGGCATGTCGTCCATGGCCCGGCGTGAGGCGGCGAACGTCTGGGCGAGGTCGTCAGGGACGGTTCCCTGCCATGACGCCAGCCGGTAGCCGGGATGCGGACGCTCGATGATCTCGGCGAGGGTGGTGGTGTCCACGTCGGCCAGCGACAGGCGGGCGAACCTCAGGGTGAGCACCTTGCGGAAGCCGCGGGCCGACAGGAAGTGATCGCCGGGTGATCCGGCCTCGGCCTGCGCGACAACGCAGCGTCGGGCGTTGTCCCGGGCGGCGGCCACGGCAGCGTCGAGGAGCCGGGAGCCGACGCGCTTGCGCCGCTCCACGGGGTGGACGTGGAGGGTCAGTTCGGCCAGGTGCTCTTGTCCGCCATCGAACAGGCGCAGAAAGGCCGTCCCGACGGGGATGGAATCGGCGTCGGACGCCAGCCATGCAAGGCGTCGGCTGTGCGCCCCGTGAGCGGGGTCGGTCAGTGGGGTGATGCGGAGCGACAAGGTGTCTCCGTCGTGAGGAGGTGGCAAGGGTCAGTACGCGGGCTCAACTGCTGGGCACTCCTGCGCATGTGCTCCACACCTCCTCGTCGACGTGCCGGTCCGGAACGACATGGACGGCTGGGTGAACCTAGCTGGCCCATCGCCTCCTCGGCAAAGGGTTAACGGAAGGCCGGTGCGAGCGTGCTGGTCACAGCCACTCGTTGATGGCCGCGACCAGCACGGTTGCCTCATAGCGAACGGCGAGCTTGTCGTATCTCGTGGCCACGGCCCGGTGGCGCTTTAGGCGATTGATCCCACACTCCACAGCGTGCCGCTCGCGGTAATCGGTCTTGTCGAACATCGGCGGCCGGCCGCCACGGGGGCCAAGCTACTTGCGGTTGCGGATCTGGTCTCTCTTCTCCGGGATCGTGCATCGGATCCCGCGTCGGCGTAGGTAGGCGCGGTTCCTCCGGGAGCCGTACGCCTTGTCCGCACGCACCTTGTCAGGTCGTGTGCGGGGACGTCCCAGCCCCAGCCGGGGGACTCGGATCCGTTCCAGGACCGGTTCGAACTGCGGAGAGTCCCCGCGCTGTCCGGCAGTGATCACGATCGACATGGGCTTTTGCCCTTGCTCGACTGAGAGATGGACCTTGGTGGTCAGCCCACCTCGTGAGCGCCCGAGGCCGTGGTCGTCCGGCTCGACCTCGACGCCGCCGGGTGACTCCTTCTGGAGATCCCCCTTTTGACCGCCCCGGCGGCGTGCTGATGGGCGCGGCACACCGTCGAGTCGACGCTGACATCCCAGGTGATCAGGCCGTTCTCATCGGCCTGGGCCTGCAGTTCGGTGAAGACTTGCTTCCACGTGCCGTCACGCTGCCGGCGCCGGAACAGGTCGTAGACCCGATCCCACGGCCCGTACCGCTCGGGTACATCCCGCCAGGGCGTCCCGGCCCGGGTCCGCCACCGTATGCCGTCGATCAGCTGCCGCCTCGGCCATATCGGCGGTCGACCGGACTTCTTGCCCTTCGGCAACAGCGGCTCCAGCCTGTCCCATTGCTCGTCCGTCAGATCTCCACGCGCCACAGCCCGTGATCATTCCACGACCAAGATCGACTTTCGCAACAGGCCCTAGCACGCCGACGCCGCGGACGACGGTGGTGCTGTCGGCTGGATGGGCTTCGACGGCGACGATCTCCAGCTGCATGCTGCGGATCTCGGCGTCGTGCTGTTCCATCCAGACGTTTGTCCCGCTCATCGGCTCGGCGTGTCGGGCGGGACTGTAAATCGTTCGTTTGACAGACCCTGACCACGGTGTGCCTCGCGCTGCTCAAATACGGCGTCCAACTCCGCCCCACCGTGTCCCAACCGGGCCGCCCGCGAAGGAAATGCGTTCCACCGGCCGCGCACGGGTCACGGCGTGCATCGTGACCCGTGCCGCTGCGATCTCACCGGCACCGTCGCTCACTGCGGAGGCGACGTGGGCTTGGTGGTGATCCGAGCTGCTTGAGGCGAGGTCAGCTCCGCTCAGGGCGTTCGATGGACACCTTGGGCAGTTTTCGGGCCAGCGGGGCAGGGAGCCACCAGGCCCATTTGCCGAGCATCTGCATGACGGCGGGAACGATCAGGCATCGGATGACCACGGCGTCGAGCAGGATGGCGACGGCCAGGCCGAGTCCGAACTGCTGGAGCATGCGGTCGGAGCTGAGGACGAACGCCCCGAAGACGAACATCATGATGGCTGCGGCGGCGGTGATGACCTTGCCGGTGGAAGCGAGCCCTTCGCGTACGGATCGGGAAGGGTCTTTGGTGCGGGTCCATTCTTCGTGGATGCGTGAGATGAGGAAGACCTCGTAGTCCATGGAGAGCCCGAAGACGATCGCGAAGATCAGCGCTGGAATGAAGGCTTCGATGGGGCCCGGCTGTGCTCCGAACCAGCCGTGCTGGAAGACCAGGGTGATCACGCCTAGCGCGGCGGAGATAGACAGCAGGTTCAGGATGGCGGCCTTGACCGGGATCCAGATGGACCGGAAGACCAGCAGGAGCAGGAGCGAGGACACACCGACGACGACGGCGACGAACAGGGGCAGCCGGTCGGCGAGTGTCTCGGAGACGTCCTGGGAGGCGGCCGTGGCACCGCCGACCAACACCTCGGCGCCGGTGGCGTGTTCCAGAGGCGGGGCCACATCGTCGCGCAGATGGTGGACGAGGTCCACGGTCCCCTCGTCCTGGGGAGAGGTCGCCGGGTAGACGAAGACGGTGGACAGGGCGCCGTCCGCGGAGGGCATCGCAGGGCTGGCCTCGGCGACGCCGTCGGTGGTGGCGAGCTTTGCCTGGACGGTCTTGCCGGCTTCTTGATCGCCCTTCACCAAGACGATGAGCGGACCGTTGAAGCCGGGGCCGAAACCCTGGGCGAGCAGGTCGTACGCGTGCCGCGAGGTGGTCTCCTTGGGGTCGTTGCCGGAGTCGGCGAAGCCCAGGCGCATGCCCAGTGCCGGTGCGGACAGTGCCAGGAGCGCGATCACGCCGACCAGCAGGGTCGGGATCGGACGTCGCTGTACGGCGCGTGCCATGGCGCGCCAACTGTTGCCTTCGGTCTTGCCCTTCTCGGTGGCCTTGGCCTGCTGCTTGAGTACATGGCGCTGGATGCGCTTGCCGAACAGTGCCAGCAGGGCGGGCAGCAGCACCAGAGAGGCGGCCATGGTGATCAGGACGGTGATGGCCACCGCGAGGGCGATGCCCTGCAGCGAGCCGAGCCCGAGGGCGACCAGGCCCAGCAGGGCAACGATGACCGTGCAGCCGGCGAAGAAGACCGTGCGGCCGGCGGAGTCGAGGGCCTTGCGGCCGGCCTCCGCGGGCCCGCTACCGGCCAGGAGCTCATGGCGGTAGCGGTAGAAGATCAGCAGGGCGTAGTCGACGCCGACGCCGAGGCCGACGAGCATCAGGATGGGCGGGGTGAAGTCGGCGACGGTGAAGATGTGCGAGGCCAGGGAGATCAGGCCGATGGCGCCGCCGACGGCGAACAGCGCGGTGATCAGCGGCAGTGATGCCGCCAGCAGTGAACCGAACAGCAGCACCAGGATGACCAGGGCGGCCACGATTCCGGCGAGTTCGGCAGTCGGGCCCGCCTTGTCCTCCGCATTGCGCGCGGCCTCGCCGCCCACCTCGACCTGGAGGTGCTCGGTAGCGATGCTCTGCGCGACGTCGATGATCTTGGCGACGTCCTCCTTGGGGACATCCTCCGTCTTGCCGTCCAGCGTGACGGACGCGTAGGCGACCGTGCCGTCCTTGGACACCGCTGAGGCATCGGCGAAGGGGCTGCGCACGTCGGCGACCCCCGACATCTGCTTCACCTTGGCCAGCATCGGCTCGACGCTGCCCTGGGCGCTCTTGACGCCGGCGGAGCCCTTGAAGACGATCTCGACGCTGTCGCCCGCCTGGTCGCTGCCGTGCTTCTTGAACAGGTCGGTGGCCGCCTGGGAATCGGTGCCCGGCAGCGAGAAGTCGTTCTGATATGCCGAGCCGGCAGCGGTGGAGCCCAGCGCGATGGCGGCCACGACAGCCACCCAGAGCACGATGGCGGCCCAGCGATGACGCTGCGCCCAGCCGGCCAGGGCGCCGAACCGTCCGACGGGCGCGGACGTACCGCCCTGTGGCGCAGGCGGGGCAAGGGACGCGGCGGAGCCGCGGGGGGAAGACATGATGCCTACCTCGAATTCGAGCGAGTGTTGCCTGGAGTCACCGCCACGCCCACGACCGCGCCGGCAAGAGCGGGTACACCGAGCGCCAGCCCGGCGAACACACCACCGACCGTGATCGAGAACGTTCCGGCAGCGGCGACCAGCAGAATTCCGGCAGCGGCACCCACGAGTGCGCCGACGGAGGCAGCACTGATCCGCGTGGGAGTGAGGGACGACGACATGCCCTCGAGCCTGCCCGCGAACCTTGGGCGCGGGCGTCGGCCCACGGCTGACAGTCGGCCTACACCAGCAGCGGGAGGCGACGGCCGCGCCGTACACCAGCAGATGTACGTCCCGGCTGCCGCGTACCTCTCCAGCACACAACCTCGACGCAAATGCGGACATAAAACCCGAGGCCCGTCGTGCCGCAGGCAGAATGAAGCAATGCCGCACCTCGATGTCACCCGCTTCCGCCTGCCCACAGGGCCGCGCGCCGACCTGGCGCTCGCCGGGTTCGTGCTGGTTCTGGCAGGCGTAGCCGAGGGGCAGCGACTGGGCTCGAACTGGGACGCGACCACATCCGCGATCGTCTCCTGGCTCCTGGCGACAGCGGTGTGTGCGGCGCTGCCGCTGCGCCACCGCCACCCCGTGGCGGTGGGCTGGTTCACCGTGCTCGGAACAGGCGTCTACTACCTGCTGAGCACGGTCGACGGCCCGCTCGTTTTGATCCCGATCGCCGCGCTGTACGCGCTGGCGGCCCACGGGCGGATCCAGGCGTCGGTCGCCATGGCCGCAGCGATGGTCATCGGCGTGGGCGCGGGAGCTCTGGCCGGCACCGGCGACGTGAACGGTACGGCGGTCTTCATGCTGACCGGCTGGCTGGTCGCGGTGGTGGCGCTGGGCGCGATGCGCCACGGCCGGGTCGCCTACGCCGAGGAGGAGGCGAGGCTGCGCGCCACGCAGGAGCGGCTGCGCATCGCCCGTGAACTGCACGACGTGATCGGCCACAACATGTCGATGATCCACGTGCAGGCGTCTTCCGCCCTGCACCGGATGCAGAAGGACCCCACCCAGGCGCAGGAAGCGCTGACCGCCATCAAGCAGGGCAGTAGGGACGGCCTGCAGGAACTGCGCGCCACCCTCGGTGTACTGCGTCAGGTCGACGAAGAGGCCCCCACCGCTCCCTCACCGGGTCTGTCCAGGATCGACGAGCTGGTCTCCTCAGCCGCTCGGGCGGGCCTGGACGTACGCATCGAGCAGAGTGGAGCCCACTCGCCGCTACCGGCGGCGGTGGGCCTCGCCGCCTATCGCATCGTCCAGGAATCACTGACCAACGCCGTCAAGCACAGCGACGCCCGGCACGTCGTCGTCCGGATCCACCACGGCGACCGGGAACTGACGCTCAGCGTCCAGGACGACGGGCAAGGTGCGACCCGTTCCGGGCACGGGGACGGCAGCGGGATCGCGGGCATGACGGAACGGGCGCGCGCACTGGGCGGCACGCTGAGCGCCGAGCCCGGCAGTGCGGGCGGGTTCATCGTCCGGGGCCAGCTACCGTTCTCAGACCACCACGAGCCGATCGGCGGAGCAGTTGATGATCAGGATCCTGCTGGTGGATGACCAGCGACTTGTGCGCGCCGGGATCCGCGGCATCCTCGACGACGAGGACGACCTGCACGTGGTCGCCGAGGCCGCCGACGGTCAGGCCGCCGTCGCCGCCTGCCACGAACTGCGGCCCGACGTGGTGCTGATGGACATCCGCATGCCAGTCATGGACGGACTCGAAGCCGCTCGTCGCATCGCCGACGACAAGCAGCTCGCGGCGGTGAAAGTGGTCATGCTGACGACCTTCGACCTCGACGAGTACGTGTACGGGGCCCTGCGAGCCGGCGCCACGGGATTCCTTGTCAAGGACACCGAACCGGCAGAACTTCTGCACGCGGTGCGCGTCGCCGTGCGAGGCGACGCGCTCATCAGCCCCTCCGTCACCCGCCGGCTCATCGCCGAATTCGCCAGCCGCCCGGACAGCACCCGGGAGCCCGACCAGCGCCTCGATGCCCTGACCAGCCGCGAACGTGAAGTCATGCAGCTGATCGCCGCCGGATGCACCAACGACGAAATCGCCGCCCAACTGGTGGTCTCGCCTCTGACCGCGAAGACCCACGTCAGCCGCATCATGGCCAAACTCGGCGCCCGGGACAGGTCCCAAGTCGTGGTCATGGCCTATGAGTACCGCATGGTCAGCCCCGGTTGGCTCACGGACTGAATCTCCGGCTACCGCCAAGCATCTGGCGCCGCGCCGGCCGCGCAGACGCCACCTGTCGCAGGTCCATCACTCGTCTCGCACGGCCATACTCCCGGATTCTCATAGGGGAGTGAGACTGACCATCCGGGTCACGGCGTGAGACGCTGATCGCAGCCGCAGGTCAGAGCGTCGGCGCAGGAAGCAAGCGGCGAGCCCCTACAAGGCGACCGGCAGGCGGTGGCTGAAACAACCGCGCCCGATCCGGACACTGCCGGGCATCCCTCTGGTACACATCACGCTCGTCGCCGGAGCCCTCTACCGCGTGGAGAACGCCGCCTCTGCACAGGTGAAGGTAGTGGCAACTCCGCGAGAGGCTGTCGCCGCAACTGCCGCAATCCTTCATGCAACGTAAGCCGGCCATGCCTCCCGCAGACCATGACCACGCACCCCAGGGACGCCTTCGGCACGCATCCGTGCGTTGTCGTTGTCTGGAACTGCGAGCATCAGACCCCTGTCCTCACTCCCTGCCCGGCGAGGTCCCCCGTGGATCCAGGATCCGCAGGAGAGGGGTCAGTAGATTCAGCGTCCAGGCGGTCCGGGCGGGATCTCCGTCGACGGGGCGGTTGTTGAGGGCGGTGACGGCACGGCGCAGGAGCCTGAAACCGCCGATCAGCAGCCGAGGACTCGGGCGCAAGGCGAGAACCGAGCCTGCTCGCCGCGCGAGCCCCGGCCACTGCACCTGATGAGTGAGGAGCGCTCCGAGTCTGATCGCGGCCGTGATGGGGACGCGGTTGTCCGGCAGATGCTCCCGCAGTAATTCGGGCGCCCGTTCTGCCGGCCAGGGCCGTGGCGACCGAGGCGATCACCTTATGCAGGGCCGGGGGCCGCCGCTGGTAGCGCACCGTCAGTCCGGGGACCTGCTCGACGAACGTGGTCCTCGAGCAGTCCGGGTTCTCGCAATACAGGCGGCGCACCGACACGTCGATCATCACGGGTCTACCGCCGATCGCCTCGTCGGCGACGCACCACACATACCGGCTGTGCTCCCACTCCGACGAACACCCGGAGCCCGGCAGTCCACCGGGACTCCGGCAGCCGTCCGTACCGTGATCCTGACCAGGCCCTCGCCAGCTTCCACCGCCTCGACCAGCACCGAAGCCAGACGAGGAAGCAGGACCGTCAACTCGACATCACACGCCGCCAGCCTGCCCCACCGGGCCACTCACCGAGGCCGGAACCACAAGGTCGATCACCGGCTACGAAAATCTTGGCAGAGCCTGATTCATGACACTCCCCCAAGGCTGTGACGGCCTCGTCGGAAGATCTTTAAAAGGCGATCGATTCTTGAAGTAACGAGGTCTGCGGCGCGGGGATCCCGCAGTTGGGCTCAGCTGGGCGGTGCAGGCGAGTGGTCCAGTACTCCGATCACAAGGTGGCCTCCACCAGCACCATAGCCCGCAGTGCGCTGCGGGCATCTGCCGAATCTGCGGAGGAAGCCGGCTGGCTACACACCCTGTGCGTCCGTGACAACCGGCCGTGACGTGCAAGTTGAGGACTCCGCCAGTAGCTACTACCGTTGATAAAAGGAGAGTTCAATCCGAGTTACGCTGTAACAATTTCAACGAAGTGCCAGTTGGTGCATCATGATGATCTGGCCGGATTTCGGTTTTACCCAAAGTCCCTATGACACTCACTCTCTCCCCCCGACAGCGACAGGGGAAAGGCTGCTAGTGGGGCGAGAGCGTCACATACGACGCTTGATCAATCGACTGGCCTCATCTTCGAGTCACGTCACGATAGAAGGTGAGGCCGGTGCGGGAAAGACGAGCCTCATAACCATAGCTAACTATCGAATGAAGCGGAATAGTGACAAGGCCAGGAGCCCGCTTCTATTGCCCCTTGGGGAAGAATTTCAGCTCACCACGAAAGATGGTGTGGCGGCTCTCGAATTTAAGATTTATCGGGCGATGGCGGAAGCGTTCATTCGATACAGAGACGAATTGCACGAATGGGGCTATGACGCGCCTAAAGTGAGAGACGTAAACAAGTGGATGAATTCACCTACAGTCAAGTCGATATCCGCTGGGGCTTCAATCGCCGGCGTTGGTGTGACGGGTGCCAGGAGTGAATCCGTGAACACTTCAGTCGCATTTGCGGAAACAGGTCTTGCTAAGACGGTTCGAAACTGGATGCGCACATGCTTCGATCCGCCGGAGTGCGGATACTTCGTCTGCGTATTGGACAATTTGGAGCTTCTGGTCAGCTCCACTTCAGCGCGACAGGCGCTCGAGGAAATGCGCGACACGATCCTCGCCGAACCAGGCTTGAAGTGGGTTATCTGCGGCGCACGAGGGGTGGTGCGCACAGCGGCGGCCTCGCCTCGGCTCCAAGGCCGCTTGTGTCACCCGATCGACGTGGATCCGTTGCCCATGGATGATGCGATAAAAGCCCTTGAGGCCAGGGTCGGGGAGTACTCGATAGGCGGGACACCTCCGGTCGGCCTCATTGGTTTTCAGTATCTCTACGAGATACTGAAATGCAATCTCAGGAACGCCCTCCAGAAGTGCGAGGATTTCAGTTTTTGGCTGCATGATGAGGGTATCTTGGATGCGGATGATTTGGAAAACGTTGCGCTACTGGAATCCTGGTTGACGCTCCGTTCGGACGAATATGCAAACAACCCCAACATTTCAACGGTCGACTGGAGGCTCCTGGATGAAATGGTCGATAATGGGGGGTCTTGTAATTTTGAAGACTTCAAGTCCTTCAATTTTTCGGAGGCCCGAGAAATGAAGCGACATGCAGAGGAGCTTGAGCGTCAAAATTTGATTGAAATGACCCCTGGGGATATGGGAATGGATGCGGCCGTCGTAGCTCCCAATGGGTGGCTCGCTCGATTTTCGAGATCTGGGTATAAAATTCCACGCAGCTGAGCGACATCTCAGTTTGAGCCTGCGAACGAGTCAAAAGGACCTTATCGCGTTACGAGCTCATAGGATTTCCCAATGCGTGCGTACCGGAGCGACATCCTTGAACCGGCCCGTCACGCAGACCTGTAGCGGACGCCGACGACGCCCGTGCACCGCATCCACGTACGACAATTCGACGCAGGGCCCCGCCTGATCCACCCCAGCCGGTACACAGGGCTTCGGCGTAGTCGGCGGGCGCCCGTTTTGTGATCATGCGAGGCCGAGGAGTGCGAGAGGTCGGCGGGCGTCGCGTGCGTTGCGACGGAGGCCGGCGGCGATGTTCTTGACGCCGCTCAGGCGGAGGGCACCGATGGCGAGGTTGCGCCAGGTCGCCATCGCGCGGGGTGCGTTGCCGGTCCGCAGCTGTGAGGTGTCCTCGGCGAAGGTGGTGTCGCGGACGTGGTGCATGGCCTCGATCTTCCAGTGGTCGCGGATCAGTCTCGCGAGTTGGACGGGGGTGGCCTGTTCGGCGGTCAGGCTGGTGACTGCATAGACGGTCGTGATGGTGGTCTTGTCGGTCTTGCGGTCGGTGCGACGGCGCTTGATCTGGATGGCCTGGCGGGCGCCGGGGAAGAGCAAGTTGTTCACGGTGGCGACCTTGATCCGGCGGATCTCCGCGCGTCCGTGTCCGGTGCCCCGGGTGCGGCCCTGGAAGGGGATGTCCTTCCAGGGAAGGGACTTCAGCTGCTTGCGCAGCTTCTTCTGGTTGCCCTTGACGATCGCGATGTAATGGGCCCCGCAGCTCAGGAGGTAGGTGGCGTGCTCGCGTTGCGTATGGAGCGCGTCGCTGGTGACCACGGTTGTGGCCAGGTCGGCGACCGTGTCGAGCAGCGGCTGGAAGCGGGTGACCTCACCGGTCTTCTCGCCGACGTCGAGCTGGGCCAGGACCAGCCCGGTGCTGTGCTCCACCGCGGCAAGCAGATGGATCCTCCTCCCCTGGGCCTTCGCCGCACCGCGCAGGGACTTGCCGTCCACGGACAGTCCGCGCAGCCCAGTGCTCTCGGGCCGGCGGTCGGCGAGCCATCCGCCCACCGCCCTGTCCAGGGCGTCACCGTCGATGCGGGCGAGCAGCCGGCGGAGCGTCGCCTCCGAGGGCACCAGCCTCCGGGGCAGTACCGGATCGGGGCGCACGCCGAGTCGCTCCAGCACGTGCGGCGGCGCGTCCGCGATCCACTCGCCGACCGCCAGCAGCGACGTCGCGCCGGTCAGCACCGCGCACGCGGTCAGCGTGAGCACGACAGCCAGGGCATGGCGTACACCGCGCGGATCGCGCGGATCCGGCACCTGAGCCAGCCGCTCCAGCAGGCCGGGAACCTCCCCGGGCTCGACGTCGGACTGCTCGCGGAGCCGGTCAAGGGCAGGCGGAATCAGGGGTGATGCGTCGGCAGGCACGGTCTTCCAGGCAGGTCACGGGGTGTAGAGCACTCCATGATCACGGGAACCTTCCCTGCATCGTCCCCCGGTCACAGCAACGACGCAGCCCCGCCTGCCACCCAGGCCTGCCAGACACGACGGGTGTTCGGCAGGTCAGGGCGGTCAAGGAGCCAGAGCACATACCCGGCATGGCACCGGGCCCACGGACTGTCCGAGTCGACTGCCCGATCGAGCCTGCCCCGTAGGTCAGCGCTGTCGACAGCCCGGGCCACCCGCACGTATTCACGATCCTTGCAGCGATACGCCCGGTGGACGACGAGCTCGACCAGGTCGGTGAGCTTCGCCTTGATCGCCTCCTCCTGGGCAGCACGGGCCACCTTACGGATCAGGCTCTCCTTCGTACCCCATGCCTTCGCATGCAGCGTCCACTCCAGCGGGTACCTCGCCTCCCACTCCAGGAAGAGCAACGCATAGGGCAGCCCCGGCCACGTCGCCAGATCCCCGCCCACAGGGCTATTCCACACCCCGTCAGGCAGCGAACGCTTCTGGGCTTGCCATTGCCTCTGGAGTGCCTGTCGAAAGGCCGGCTCCCGGTACTGCTCGTCCGCTCCCAGGGGCTGCGTCAGCCGCCACATCTCCCTGGACCGGTCGACCGCGTCCGTGACCTTCCTCTGGGCCTCGGCCAGATGGACGAGCGCTGCACCTCTCGCAGCCGGATCCTCCGCGATGAGCCCGAACGCCCAACCCAGTCGCTCAGCCCATGCACAAGCGTCGTCCGCATCTGTACCTGCCTCTTCAGCCACGCACGGGATCATCTCCTAGCGCAGTCGGCTCGCTCCACCCGACGGTGCGGTGGGAGACGCAAGGGCTCCCGGGCGCAACAGACGTGAGCAGAAACCGCCCGCTCTCCCTCTCTTCATCTCAAGTGATTACAGAACGGACGCCCGCCGACTACGCCGAAGCCCTGAGCCGGTACAGCCATCAAGCACCCCCAGCGCAGTCACCGCGCGCCTAGGTTCGCTGAGACAGAAGGTCGAACGACTTGGTTCGTTGAGAAAGCGACTCGATTGAGTGAGACGGGACACTGGATCTGCCGGGCGACATCATTTTCCCTGTTCCGTCTCAGGCGATGTGGTCCTGGTATCAATTGATCTGGTTCGACTCGCCCGTCGTCTCAGGTGATCTGGACCATCGAAGCCTGGTCGTCGCTCATTGCGGTGTACGACCTCGTCGCCGGCCGCGTCGCAGCCGAGGATCATCGGCTGCTGTTCCTCGCTGATGCCGACTCCCTCCAAGGTCCACAGATCGTGGTGGTTGAGCGGGGCCGCCTTGAGTGTGCCGGTGGTCCAGCCGGCGGGCACGGCCGGCTCGGGGCGTTCCCCCACTCCGGTCCGTTGAGCAACTGATCACGGTCGCGGCGGGCGGCGGTGTAACGCCGCACCGGTTTCACCACCGCCGGCACCCCTGAGAACGCTCTGAAACCGCGCTGAATGGGGGGTCGCCCACGCTCTGCGGCATGACGACGACGGCCCCGACAGGGGCAGCGGACCGGGAGGGGATCACTATGAACGGCCTGCGACTGATCCGTCGGCACACGGCGGCCTTCGGCCGCTTCGCCGGGCTGGGCAGCGGAGTCACCCTGGCGGCCTCGGCGGCCCTGGTCCTGCTTTCGCAGTGGATCCCGTGGATGGCGGCGAACGCACTGACCACCGTCGCCTCCACCGTGGTCGCCACCGAGCTGCACGCCCGCATCTCGTTCGGCCACGGACGGCCCGGTCTGGCCGGCCACCTGAAGAGCGCGGCCACCATCGCCGCCGGCTGGCTGGTCACCTCCGCAGCGGTCAGCTCGCTGACCGCGCTCCACCCCGGCGCCGGACTCGTCCTGCAGCAGACGGTGTATCTGTCTGCCACCGCGCTCGTCGGGATCGGCCGCTATCTCGTGCTGCGGCTGGCCGTGTTCACGGAGCGCGCCCCGCAGCCCCGGACCGGCGGCGGCGTCCGGTTGCGGGCGGCGTACGACGCCGCGGCATGAGGGCCGGCGGGGAAAGTACTGCGGCCCGGGGGTCGGGGCGGGCGGCTCGTCGGCAGTAGCGAATGGACGTGCGGCTGGCCGTCGGCCTCACGGGTCGACGGCGAGGCCGGACGCGTCGGCCCGTCCCGCAAGGCGGCGGCTGTCGGGGTGGATCAGGTCGCGGGTGCCGGCGAAGACCGTGAGCGGGGGAGGGGCTGCGAGCCCTGCTGGCCTGAGCCGATCCACATCGCGCAGCGCGGACACCGACCCGACGACGAGCGGACCCGTGCACCCAACGTGATCTGATCTCCGGTCCTCTCCACCAACTCGACCACCACACCGGCCAGATGAGGAAGAACCTCCTGTAATCCCCCTGAGGCGCACACCCAGGAGATACCTGCCACAAATCGACTCCGCCACGTGATCAGCGACAGAGCCCTTGAGCCCGTACTTCGCTCTGCACATGAGCTAGAACGCCCACACATGAGGCCGCTGACCGGTGTTTCGTACGCGGCGATGGTCCACTTCGGGTCACGGGATTGGGCGTCGTGGTCGAAGCGGGCGCGCAGGGTGAGCGATTCGTGGTTGGCGATAGTGCTGTTGTCGTCCCAGGTCTGTTCCCTGTCAAGCTCTGCGTGTTGAGCTGCTGTCGGCCTGTGCCACTGGCCCAGGTCTTGGTTCCTCCATGGTCACGCAGGGCTACACGAGATGCCGCGGAGGAGCGGTCTACCTTTGATCTTGGTCAGTGCTCCGCCGTTTACGGCGGGGGTGAAGGCCATCTCGGAACTGCTCTGACCCAAACGTGAGCACGGGTCCGCTGTGTTGTCCTCAGAGGGCAGGGCGCTGTTGGTTCTCGATGTACTGCTTGACGACGGTCAGTGGTGCTCCACCGCAGGACCCGGCGAAGTAGGAGCCGGACCAGAAGTGACCGCCCCACAGGTGCCGGCGCACATGCGCGTCGTATTCCTGGCGGAGTCTTCGCGAGCTGACGCCCTTGAGGCTGTTGACCAGCTTGGAGAGCTGCACAGTGGGCGGGTAGTGCACAAGCAGGTGGACATGGTCCTGCTCGCCGTTGAACTGTTTCAGCTCGGCCTCGAAGTCCTGGCAGACGTTGCGCATGATCTCTTCGGTGCGAGCCAGCATGGCGTCGGTGAATGCCTCGCGGCGGTACTTGGTGACGAAAACCAAGTGGGCGTGCAGATTGTTGACAACGTGACGACCGGTGCGTACGTCGGGATTTGGATTCCAGCGTGGTGACATAAGCCAACTGTAGTAGAGTGACTGTCGTGAGCGAACATGGCCTGGACAAGCGGCAGTTCGGGCATCGCGCCCGACTGGCACTGTCCCCCGCATGTGAGCTCAAGGCCGACGCCCAGGCACACGCTGCCCGCACAATGTGGAATCTCCTCCACGCGTGGTGGCAGATGATGCCGAAGGAAAAGCGGACGCTCGCGAGCGCGGATGCCGCGATCCGCCAGGCCCGTAAGGACATCGACTTCCTCGCAGTGCTCCCGGCCCAGGCCGCGCAGGCCGTGTTGAAGACGTACTTCCAGGCGTGGAAGAACTGCTGGGACGGCCGGTCGGATGCCCCGAACTTCAAGTGCCGCCTCCGGTCGGTGATGTCCGTGGACATCCCACAGGGACGGGACCTGAACATCGTCCGTGTGCACCGCCGCTGGGGCATGGCCAACATCCCCAAGGTGGGCCGGGTCCGGTTCCGCTGGACCAAAGACCTCCCCGTGGGCAAGCACTCCGACCAAGAGAACCGCATCACCGGCGCGCGGCTGGTCAAAGACGCGCTCGGCTGGCACATCGCATTCCGCGTCCAGATCCTCGAATCCAGGCCCGGGCCTCACCAGGGACCGGAGGTCGGCATCGACGTGGGCGTCACCGTGCCCCTCGCCCTCTCCGACGGCAGCACCAAGAACCACGGCGAGTGGCTGACCAAGCAGGAGCAGTCCAAACTCCTGCGACTGGAGCAGCGCGCCGCCCAGCGCAAGCAACACCGCAAACCCGGGACGCGAACCAGCCGCCGTCTGCACCACACCTATGACCAGATCGCAGGACTTCGCGCGAAAGCCAAGCGCCGGGCCTTGGACTGGCAGCACCAGACGACCACCGCCATCGCCCAGCAGTACGGCACGGTGGTGGTCGAAGCACTCACCATCACGAACATGGTCAAGTCCGCCAGGGGCACCGTCGAGTTGCCGGGAAGGAACGTCGCCCAGAAGTCAGGGCTGAACCGCTCCATCACCGGCGAAGCGTGGGGCCGTACGGTCACGATGCTGACGTACAAGACCGCCCAGTACGGCGGCACCCTGCGCAAGGTCCCGGCCCCCAACACGTCACGGCGCTGTTCCACGTGCGGCTTCATCACGCCCGGAAGCCGGGAGAACCAGGCCACGTTCGTGTGCAAGAACCCGGACTGCGGCTGGTCGGGCAACGCCGACCACAACGCAGCCCGGAACGTCTTGCACCTGTACCGGATGGGCCTCGCGCTCATCCCGGCTGCCGGGAGGGCAGTCGTCAGGCGCGCGAAGCGCGTCAAGCCCGCTGCCGCGAGGTAAGCAGGAATCTCCCGGCTTCAGCCGGGAGAGCACTTCAAAGCTGGCAAAGCAAGGTGAGTGAGCGGGTGCCGGTGCCGCGGTGGGTAGTGAGGCAATGCGGGGCGCGCTGACGGATATGCACGTATGTGGCGCGACGGGCAAGGCGGCGCGACCGGCAACGAGCGCGGCCTCTGTCACCTGTGGTGCCACTACACTGCGCCTGGCGCCACAGGACACACACCAACTGGCCGAAAGCGAACGGGGAGCGGCATGGCTACGGGGGGATGGGGGCCGGGAAACGGCCCGGGTCAGCCTGGCGGCAACGGGCCGGGAGGTCAGGGCGGCTGGGGCGCTCCCTACGGACCACCGCAGGGCGGCCCGTACGGTCCGCCACCACCGAATCCGGGCCCGTACCCGAACCAGCCTCCGTACCCCTACGGCCCCCAGCCCACGAGGCCCGCCGCCCGGCGCCGCCGCGGCTGCCTGTCGTTCGTCTCTCCCTTCGGGCTCGTCGGCGCGATCCTTCGCTCCGCGCACCGCGTTGCCTCCAGGCTCTTCGCGCACGCGGGTGACGGCCGGATCGAGGACCGCACCGTGGACCGCGTCCAGATGGCCCGCACGGTGCTCGGTGCCGCCGCCACCATCGCCCTGATCCTCGCCTACAACGTGGATCCGAACCGCTGGCAGGACGCGGCGTACGGGGGTGCCGCTCAACTCATCGTCGCCCCGTTCGTGCTGATCATCGCCGCGCCCCTGGTCATCATCGGATTCATCTACTACGCGCCTCCGCACCTGCGGCCGCATCTGCGCTCCCGGCTGCGTGCTCCGCTCAAGGCGGTCGGCTGGTACGTGCTGACGCTGGTCGTGATGGGCGGAATCCTCGTCCCGACGGCCCTGACCGTCGACGCCGACGACGGGAAGAGCTGGTGGGAGTACGTACTGGCCGTCGCCTCGCTGATCGTGATCGTGTGGGGTTTTCCCTTCTTCTTCATGGCGTCGCTGTACTCGGCCCGCAGCGCCTTCAACAGCGCCCAGGTCCACCCGATGCTGCCGCCCGTCCTCACCCTGACGCTGGTGTGGGTGTTCGCGGCCTTCAGCCTGATCGGCGACGGCATGCCGGGGGGCCCGCCCGTCGTCCAGTTCTGCTCCACGCTGGGCGGGCCGCTGTCGGTGACCGTTGTCGCGCTGTGGGAACTGCGGCGGATGAGGACCCGTTTCGGAGTCACCCTGCGCGCCTGATCCGGCTTTGGCGGGGCCCGCTCCCAGGTAAAGCGCGGACCTTCGGTGAAGGGGGTGTGAGGGTTCTCAGGGACAAAGCCGGGCGTGCCGGCCTGGAGGTGTGGCTGGCTGGTGGTTCAGCACTCGCAGGTCGGCCGTTACTCGTACCGGTACTTCAGCGAGTCCACCTCCGCCCGTTCGATGTCGGCGATCGTCAGCTCCGGCATCCGCAGTTGGGCCAGCGTCACCTCGGCCGAGGTCGGCTGGGCGTTGGCCGTCAGCCACTGCTCGGGCCCGCCGGCCATCTCCGGGTTTCGCCAGCCGAGGGGCTGGCGGAGCAGGCCCGTACAGCCTCGTGTGATCATGGGATCAAGCGGTGGCGGCTGTATCTGACGGAGGAGCAGATGGAGTCGGTGGCGTACGGGGCTCGGGGGCGGGTGCTGGACGATGGTTTTACGGGCACGACCGGGGCGTGACGAGGGCGAACGGGCCGTCGTTCGTCGATTGTCGCGGGCGCGGAAGGCGCCGCGCGATGCAGTGATGCGGGCCCGGATGATCGAGCTGAGTTGGTCGGGGCTACGGGTGCCGGCGATCGCCGTGGCGCTGGACTGCAGCCAGAAAACGGTCCGGTGCTGGCTGCACCGCTTCAACCGCTCAGGCATGGAAGGGCTGGATGATCTGGGCGGGCAGGGCCGCAGGCGACGGATCACCGAGGAGGAACGGTCGAGAATCATTTCCATGGTCAAGACCGTGCCGCCGGGGCGGCTGAGGTGGGAGCCGGTCGGGGAGCTGTGGGCCTTCGACGAGTCCGGGCCACCCGAGTGGACCCTGGATTCTCTGGCCGCGGCGGCGCGGGCCGCAGGGATCGAGGTGAGGCGCTCGCAGGTCAGGCGTATCTTGCTCGCCGAAGGCGTGTGCTGGCGCCGCACCCGGTCCTGGACGCGATCGAAGGACCCGGACTTCGTCCCAAAAGGACACGGATCATCGGCCTCTGCACCCGCCCGACGGCGCGACGGTGATCTGCGCTGACGAGCTGGGGCCAGTGATCCCGCGGACCTTCCCGCCCGCACCCGCATGGTCACCCGACGGGCACTGGATCAAAGCGGAACTCGACTACAGCCGCGGTCCCGAGAAAACTGGGTCTATGGCGGTCTGCGACCAGCGGACGGCCAGGCAGTCACGATGACCGCTTCCTCCCGCGACAGCGTCTTCTACCAGCAGTTCCTGCAACTGCTCGAGGACGCCAATCCGGACGGGGAGATCTGGATCGTCACCGACAACCTGTCCAGTCACAACAGCGTGTCCACACGGACCTGGCTCGAGGACCATCCCCGCATCCACCACACCTTCATCCCTGTGGGCGCGTGCTGGCTCAACCTGCAGGAAGGCTGATGGCGCATCTTCTGCAAGGCCGCCCTCGCCGGCCGGTCATTCGGCAACCGCGACGACATCGACCAGGCCACCGCCCTGGCGACCGACCAGCTCAACGCCCATGCCAACCCCTGGATCTGGGGCAGGCCCGCACCGCCAACCCGCTCACTACGGCGCCGGTACGTGTACACCGTTTGAGGAACCCAGCACTAGACGCCCTTGGGAGCAGTGCGGCGGTGAATGGGACCGCCGGGCGTGTACCAGCCCGCCTTCTTGCGCACGGCCGGGGACGGATCCTCGTCGCGGGAGCGGAGCAGCGCGGCGACGGCGTCCGCGTTTTCGTGCACCCACAGTCCTAGGAGTTCGGCCGCTCTCATCCTGACCTGCGGGTCCACGTCCTCCTGGAGGAGACGGACGGCGCGCGGCAGAAGCCGGACGCGGTCGGGACGGCAGGCATCCGCGTCCGGCTTGCACCGCAGACAGGAAAGGGCGTGCAGGGCTGCCACCCGCACCCGGGCGTCGGGGTCGTCGAGCCTCGCGATCAGCTCGTCCATGGCCTCCGGGGCGAGCAGTTCGTCCAGCAGATTGCAGCACTGCTCCCGTACCCGTGGCTCGGGGTGGGTCAGTCCGCGCCGGATGGCCAAAAGAGCCGCGGGGCCGCGCCGCAGGAGTGCCCGGAAGGCGTCCGGGCGGCGTGGCTCGCTGCCCAGCGCGTCGATGAGTACCCCGTCTTCGACCGTCACGAACCAAGCGTGCGCGCTCGCGGCCTTCGACCCCAACTCCTTTTTGAATGCGGCGAGTTCAGGACCTCACACGGTGAACTCCCGTATCACTGTGTTCCGGAACGCCGCCGTGCCCCCGATCGAGAACAGCGCGAGCCCCGTGTCGATCAGATACGGGAACGCCTGCGACGAGTGCACGTACCGGCCGTCGTCGACGAACATCTCGACGGACGTGCGGTCGACCAGGATCTGCAGCCTCACCGTGCGGGCCGACGGGTCGAAGGGGCTGTGACTCTCCTGCCACTTACCGGAGTTGTCGGGGTTGACGGTGGTGCGGCGGTTGACGAACGAGAAGTCGTCGTAGATGCCGGCGTCGATGTGCCGCCCCCCGTCGGGAGAACGGCGCAGCTGGAGGCCGGCGCCGGTCAGTGTGTCCCAGGTGATCTCGGTGGTCACCTCGTAGGACGTGCCGGTGTAGTCGAGGACGCGGGTGCCGTCGACCTCCAGGTCGCCCAGGTCCACGGTGCGCGAGACGTGGTCGTCCAGGGCGGAGACCGGCCGCGAGGCGAGGTAGTACGTCCCGTTCGGGGCCCGCTTCAGGGTGATCTCGCGGACGATCGAGTCGGTGCCGTTGAAACCGTCGCAGTCGATGGTGGGGGTGGTGTTGGCGTAGTCCCAGTTGTTGAGCCAGCCGATCGCGTGTCGGACGGACGGATCCACCGAACCGTCGTCCCGGCGCTTCTCGAACGTGACGGCCCCGTACCAGTCCCACCCGTGGTCGAGCCACTGCGGATCGCTCGCGTCGGCGGTGAACGCGGTGCCGTCGAAGGAACCGGTCCAGTACGCGTACGTGTTGGGCAGCCCGGCCGCCTTGCCGTTGGCGCTCGCGCCCAGCACCCACTTCGCCGTGGCGTCGTCCGCGGTGATGCGGAACAGGTCGGGGCACTCCAGGACGCCGAGGCCGTCCTTGATGAATCCGCCGGCGTACGTCCAGGACTTCAGGTCCGCCGAGTGGTAGAAGCCGATCTTGTTGTTCTCGGCGAGGGCCATCACCCAGCGACCGTGTTCCTCGTCACGGACGATCTTGGGATCGCGGAAGTCGGGCACGCCGGGGTTGGCCAGCACCGGGTCGGTGCCGTGGTTGCGGAAGGAGCGGCCGCCGTCGGTGGAGTAGTACAGGTACTGCGCCTGAGTGACCTCGTCGGGCGCCATGGTGGCGATGACGATCACCGCGCCCGCGCCGAAGCCGGCCGTGTTGTCGGCGTCGACCACCGCCGAGCCCGACCAGACGTCGCCGCCCGCGGTGGTGTCCTTCGGCACGGCGATCCCGCGGTCGGTGAACGCGACCAGGTCGGTGCTGGTGGCCAGCCGCCAGGCGGTGCCCGCGGTCGTGCCGCCCGTCAGGTAGTCGGCGTTGTAGAGGTAGTAGTAGTGGTACTCGCCGTCGATCCACACCGGTCGCTGCGGATCGTTCTTCCACTGGTCGGGGACCGTGAAGTGGTACGCGGCGCGGTAACTGGCGCAACCGGCCGCGGACTTGGGTTTCGCGGCGGCCGGGGGCGCGGCCTGCAGCAGCACGGCTGCCGCGCCCCCGGCCGATCCGGCGAAGAGCGCTCTCCTGGACATCCCACGCATCACACATCGTTCCTCTCGTCACTGAGCTCGTCGAGCTCGGAACGGCGGCTCATGGGGTCAGGACTGTGCGGCCTAACTCGTTAAAGGTCAAGGGGTGCACGACTCTTGACAGCGCCGTCGCGCACTTCCCATCATCTGGGGCATCAACCCTGAACTAACACGAGTTAGGCCCGTTGGATGACCGACTCGCACGTCTCCCGCCGCACGCTGCTGCGGTACGGCGCCTACGGCGCGGGTGCCGCCGCCCTGACCGGTACCGCAGCGAGCTGGGACCGGCTCACCGGAGCCGACATACCCGGCCGCGACGACGGTTCCCTCGTCGTCGCCACCCTCGGCCCCGCCTACGGGCCGGAGGCCATCCGCACCCTCACCGAGGGCTTCCGCGAGGTGCACCCAGACATCAAGCTCCGGATCAACGCGGTGCAGGCCGTCGACTGGTCGGACTTCTTCGCGAAGATCCTCACCCAGATCGCGGCGGGTACCGCCCCCGACCTCGTCTACGTCGCCACCGAGGGCGTCCAGCTCTTCGCCCAGCGGCTGGGTGTCGCCCTGGACCAGTGGGTGAAGCGGGACGCGGCCGAACTGCGCGAGTACTTCGCCGACGTCCACCCCTCGCTGGTGGAGTCGATGATGTACGAGGGCAGCCTCTACCAGCTGCCGGTCGAGTTCAACGCGGCCGACATGTACCTGAACAACCAGGTCCTGAAGCGGGCGGGCGCGAGCTTCCCCGCGGCCGACTGGACCCGCGACGACTTCACCGCGCTGCTGCGGGACATGAAGAAGTCCAGCGGCAGCCAGTTCACCCCGTACTTCTGGACCAACCGCCTGTGGGGCGGCGTGGTGCCCTGGCTCTTCGCCAACGGCACGAACCTGCTCACCGAGTCCAAGGCGCCCGGCGGCGCCTGGCTGTGGGACTCCTTCTACCCGGCCGCCGAACGGCAGGGCCGCGGGGGCGGCTTCCGGTGGACGACCCCGCAGGCCACACACGACCGCGTGGAGGAGGCGTACGACTATCTCGCCTCCCTCATCCAGGAGGACCTGTGCACCCGCCCCGAGGGCGGCAACGGCCAGAACCTCGTCGGCGTGTTCTCCACCGGCCGGGTCGGCGTCACGCCGGCCGGCGGCTTCTGGGCGGGCGGTCTGCATCTCGCGGGCATGCAGGCGGCCGACTACGACGTGCAGTACTTCCCGCGCTGGCGCACCCAGCGCATGCAGTTCGGCGCCGCCGGCTACGCCCTGCTGCGCACGTCGAAGCGGCAGGAGGAGGCCTGGGAGTTCATCAAGTACGCCGCCCGAAGGGACACCCTGATGCGGCTGTTCAAGACCAACCAGACCACCCCGGCCCGCCGTTCGATGCTGACCGCCGACCGCTACCGGGAGACCGGCCCGAACCACTGGCAGACCTTCTACGACACCCTCGACAAGTTCCCCGACACCGGGCCGATCCCCGCGCCGCCGCAGGTCGCCGAGGTCGAGCAAGTGCTGCTCAAGCACACCGGAACGGCGCTCGCCGCACGGCGCTCGGTGGGTCCCGCGCTGCGCCGGATGCAGGGCGATCTGGAGAAGGCCATGGAGCGTGACGTATGACGAACACTTCGACTCCCGCCCGGACAAGGACGGTGGCTCCTCCGCCCGTGGCCCCCGCGCGGCCGTCCGCCCGCGACCGCGGCACCCGCCTGCTGGCCACTTTGTTCCTGGCCCCGACGATCGTCGGCATCGTCGTCTTCACGGTCGTCCCGATCGTCGGCTCGGTGGTGCTCAGCCTCTTCCACTGGAACGTGATCGACGACCCGAGCTTCGCGGGGGCCGCCAACTACCGCGAGATGCTGAGCGATTCGACCGTTCTGGTGTCCTTCCGCAACACACTCGTGTTCATGGTGCTCGCGGTCGCCCTCCAACTGCTGATCGCGCTGGTGCTGGCGCTCGCGGTGAACGGGCGGATGCCGGTGTGGCTGCGCTCGGTGTTCCGTTCGGCGTTCTTCTTCCCGCTGGTGCTGTCCGCCGCGTCGATCTCGGTGGTGATGAAGTACCTGTTCAACCAGGACTTCGGTGTCGTCAACTGGCTGCTCGGGCTGATCGGCATCGCTCCGGTGCCGTGGCTCACCTCCGAGAACTCGGCGATGGCGGCGGTCATCCTCGTCTACGTCTGGCAGCAGTTCGGCTTCTCCTTCCTGCTGTTCGTCGGGGGCCTGAACAACATCCCCAAGGAGATCCACGAGGCCGCCTCCCTCGACGGCGCGACCGGTCTGCGCAAGCACCTCAACGTCACGCTGCCGCTGCTGTCACCCACCCTGCTGGTCGCGTCGGTGGTCGGCATCATCAACGCCCTGCAGGTCTTCGAGCAGCCGTACGTCCTCACCAACGGCGGGCCCGGCGACTCCACCCGCACCGTCGTGATGGTCATCTACGAGAGCGCGTTCGAGCAGCTCCGCTTCGGCGAGGCGTCCGCGGTGGGCGTGCTGCTGTTCGTGCTGATCATGGCGGTCACCGCCCTCCAGTTCCGGCTCAGCCGGCGTTTCGTCCACTACCAGTGAGCCGGTGAACCCCCTATGACCCAAGCGACTTCGACCGTGAGCCGGGCCCGTCACTCGCTCGCTCCGTGGGCGCGGATCACCGGACTGGCGGTGTGCGCCCTGCTGACGCTCGGTCCGGTCATCTGGACCGTCTCCACCTCGCTGCGCACGCCGGCCGAGTCCTTCGACCTGCCGCCGAGGATCATTCCGACCAGCCCGACCGTGGAGTCGTACCGCGGGGTCTTCGACCAGATCGATGTGTGGCTGCTCGCTTTGAACTCCACACTCGTGACCGCTTTGATCGCGGTCGGCCAGATGATCACCGCAGGTCTCGCCGGTTACGCGTTCGCTCGTCTCGAATTCCGTTTCAAGAAGCCGCTGTTCGGACTGGTCCTCGCGACCATGATGGTCCCCTTGCAGGTCACGATCGTTCCGGTGTTCCTGGTGCTCAAGTCGATGAGTCTGACCGACACGCTGCTCGGTCTGATCATTCCGGCGTTTCCGACCGCGTTCGGCACCTTCCTGATGCGCCAGTACTTCCTCGGCATGCCGAAGGACCTGGGCGAGGCGGCGATGCTGGACGGCTGCGGGCCCTGGCGCATCTTCCGCTCGGTCTACGCCCCGCTGGCCGCGCCCGGCCTCGCGATCGTCGGCGTGCTGGCCTTCAACTACCACTGGAACGAGTTCTTCCGGCCGCTGATCCTGGAGACCTCCGGCCAGAACTACACCCTGCCGCTGGGCCTCGTCTCCCTCCAGGGCAATCTCGGCACCGGCTCCATCTCGGTCGTCCTCGCCGGTGTCGTCCTTTCCATGATCCCCGCCGTCGCCGTGTTCGTCGTCGGCCAGCGCCCTCTGCGCGAGGGCATCACGTCCGCAGGAGTCAACCGTTGAAGCACGACCCCGACGCCCCGCGTTTCAGGGTCCGTCCGCCCGCCCACTGGATCAACGACCCGAACGGGCCCTTCCGTTGGCGCGACCGCTACCACCTCTTCTACCAGCACAACCCCGACGCCCCGCGCCACGAGAACGTCCACTGGGGCCATGTCTCCAGCCCCGACCTCGCCCACTGGGAACACCACCCCCTCGCGCTCACCCCGACACCCGGCGGCCCCGACGAGGCGGGCTGCTGGTCCGGGTGCGTGGTCGACGACGACGGCGTACCGACCGCCGTCTACACCGGCATCGACCGCCACCACAGCGGCCTCGGCACCATCTGCCTGGCCCGGGCGGTCGTCCCGGACGACGAGACCCTCACCGACTGGAAGCCCCTGCCCACACCGGTCGTGACCGGCCCGCCGGCCGGCCTGGACGTCGTCATGTTCCGCGACCCGTTCGTCTTCCGCAGCGGTGGCAGGCGCTGGGCACTGGTCGGGGCGGGCCACGCCGACGGCACACCGTCGGTCCTGCTGTACGACTGCGACGACCTGGCCGACTGGCGGTTCGCCGGTGTGCTGCTCGACGGCAACGACCCTGTGGCGACGGACGTGTTCGGCGACAAGGCGGTCGGCTGGGAGTGCCCGCAGCTGTTCGCGACGGCGGGCGGGGAGTGGGTGCTCGTCGTGTCGCTGTGGGACGGCGACCCGATGGCCACGGGCTGTCTGACGGGCCGTCTGGAGCTCGACGGCGAAGGCGGGTTGCGCTTCGGGGCACGCACCGGCGGCCGGCTCGACCACGGGCGGGACTTCTACGCACCCGCCGTCCTCCAGGAGTCGGACCGGACCCTGATGTGGGGCTGGTCCTGGGAGGCCCGTGAGCAGGGCGAGGTGGACGCTGCAGGCTGGGCCGGTGTCCTCACCGCGCCGAGGGTCGTGGACGTCCGTCCGGACGGCGCGCTGAGCGTCGTACCGGCTCCGGAGCTGCAACTGCTGCGCGCGGCCGAGCCGTTCGCCACCGCACCCGAACGCACCCCGCTGCCGCAGTCGTACGACCTGACGGTCACCGCCCGCACACCGACCACCGTCAGTCTGCTGCGCTCTGCCTCCGGCGCGGAGCTGACGATCCGCCTGGACCCGGACGAAGGCACCGTGACCCTGGACAGCAGTGACTGGCCGCGGACCCGGAGCGAGGGGTCGGCGCCCCTCGTCGTACGGGCGCCCGCGAGGGAGGTGCGCATCCTCGTCGACGGCTCCCTGTTCGAGCTGTTCGCCGACGATCGCGCCACCGTCACCGAGCGGATCTACCGACGTCCGGGCGACGTGCCCGAGCTCGTCGTGACCGGAGCCGGGGCCACCGTCATCGGATGGGAGCAGGTCCCACCGACGAGCGGCTGATCACCGGGCAGGCGAGACGCCGTACCGTCGCGGGCGGCGTCTTGCCGGTCTCGATGGCGTCGAGGAGGAGCCGGGTGGCCGCCTCGCCCATCGCCCGGTGCGGGAGAGCGACGGTGGTGAGCGGCGGGGACAGGAAGGCAGCCATGTGCTCCTGGTCGTCGTACCCGACCACGGACAGCTCTTCGGGGACGGTGATCCCGAGCCGGGTAGCGGCGTGCAGTGCACCCGCGGCGACGCGGTCGTTGTAGCAGAAGATCCCGGTGGGGCGGCGGCCGGCGGGCACGCCGTCGAGCAGCCGCAGCGCTCCCTCGTAGCCGCCGGAGATCTCGCCGCCGGTCCGCACGACCCACTCCTTGGGGACGGTGATCCCCTCGGCGCGCAGCGCATCACGGAAGCCGCGCAGCCGCTCGACCGAGGCGATGTCGTCGAGGCCGCCGACGTGGGCGATCCTGCGGTGCCCCTCGTCGAGAAGCAGGCGGGCGGCCGTACGGCCTCCCGCGCGTTCGGCGGGGATGACGGCAGGCAGCGAGTCGTCCTCGGGGACGCAGTTGGCGAGGACGGAGTGGGTGCGGTGCAGGCCCTCTGGGACGCGGACGCGGCGCAGGGAGAAGGCGGCGTAGATGATGCCGTCCACGCGTCGGTCCAGGAGCTCGGCGACCGCAGCGTCCTCCTTGGCGGGGTCGCCGCCGGAGTCGACGGTCAGGACGAGGTGCTCGTTGTCCCAGGCCGTGTCCATCGCGCCGCGCAGCAGCCGGCCGGCGAAGGGCGAGGAGGCGATCTCGTCGGTGACCAGGCCGATCACGGCCGTACGACGGCGGCGCAGGCCGCGGGCGACGGGGTCGGGGCGGTAGCCGAGCTGGGCGGCGGCCTGGCGGATGCGCTCCTGGGTGGCGGGCGAGAGGTTGCCCTCGGCCCGGCCGTTGAACACGAAGGAGACCGCGGTGTGCGACACGCCGGCGAGCCGCGCGACGTCCCGGGACGTGGGGCGTCCATGGCCTGCCGGCTGCTTCTCCTCGGTGCTGCCCATGCCGTCCGCTGCCTTCATCCCCCGCCAGTTCCCCGCCCGTCCGCTTGATCACTGCTCACCCTATCCGTGACGCTCGGTGGACGACACAGTCGAAGGGAAGGTCCGGGAGCGATCAGCATCCCGGTACACACGCTCAACCACGGCACCAGGATCCCGGCGATCGGCCTGGGCACCTGGCCCATGAGCGACCCGGAGTCGGAAGAGGCGGTGGCGGATGGCCTGCGCCTGGGCGACGGCCTGGTCGACACGGCGACGAGCCACCACAACGAGGCCGGTGTCGGGCTCGGCGTCGCCCGCACCGGCGTCCCCGCGAGGAGGTCGTGCTGACGACCAAGCTCCCGGGCCGGCACCACGGGTACGAGGAGAACCTGGCCTCCTTCGAGGAGCACCGCGACCGGCTCGGCCTGGACTACGTCGACTGGGCGGAGATTCGGATGTGCACGAGGAATTCTGAGATCTGTTGAATCCGGACCCAACTGCCCATCTCTGCCTCAATGTTCGCAGCGGTACGTCCTCGATCATCCGCTCGCGCCTCTGGCGGTCCCCGTATGCGCACTGCGCTCCGCGTCGGCATAGCCGGGGCGGTGGCCGCGGCCACCCCCCTCACCTGCGGCACCGCTCAGGCGACACCGCCGGGACCTGGTGTCACGGGCAAGCTGATCAGCCAGATCACCATCGGTGACACCGACTACGTCGTACGGGAGGTCACCTTTCCGCCCGGCCAGGCCACCGGCTGCACGACCACGACGGTCTCGTCTACGGGTACGTGAAGCAGGGCACGCTCACGCACTACCACGCGGACTGTGCGACTGACGGCGTCTATCCGAGGGGCACGACCGTTGCGTGAGCCGGGCGGGCCGAGCGATGTCCACCTCGGCCGGAACCTCGGCGGCACCGCGCTCGCCGTGGTCGGGTGGGTGCGGTGTCTTTTCCGGGGTGGGGTCTGTGCTGGTGTGGTGTGGGGCTGGTCCTGTGGGTGGTGTGGGCTGCTGGATAGTATTTGTGTATGGATGGGTGGTTTGCCGGTTTCGCGGGGTTGGGGTCGTGGGTGTGGGTGGGGTGTGTGTGATGGGTGCAGGACTGGATATGTCGGGTGCCGGTGGGGGACCGGATGTGTCGGGTGGGGGTGCCGGTGGGGGTGGGTCGGGGGGTGGGGGGTGTATACGGGGCGGGCTTCGGGTTTGGTGGGGGCGCAGATTGCGGGGTATCGGGTGGAGCGTGAGATCGGGCGGGGGGGTATGGCGGTGGTGTATTGCGCGCGGGATCTGCATCTGGACCGTACGGTGGCGCTGAAGCTGCTGGCTCCGGAAATGGTCCGCAATGAGACGTTCCGCCGGCGTTTCACGTATGAGTCGCGGGTGGCGGCTGCGATTGACCATCCGCATATTGTGCCGATTTTTGAGGCCGGTGAGACGGATGGTGTCCTGTATATCGCCATGCGTTATGTGCCGGGGCTGGATCTGCGGGCTCTGCTGGACCGGGACGGCCCGTTGCCGGTGGAGACGGCGCTCCGTATTGCGGCTCAGGTGGCGTCGGCGCTTGATGCGGCGCATGAGCATGGTCTGGTGCACCGGGATGTGAAGCCGGGGAATGTTCTGGTGGCCCGGGGTACGGACAGTGATCATCCCGAGCATGTGTATCTCACGGATTTCGGGCTGACGAAGAAGTCGCTGTCGTTGACGGGGTTCACGACGGTGGGGGAGTTCGTGGGCACGCTGGATTATGTGGCGCCGGAGCAGATTTCGGGGCGTCCGGTGGACGGCCGGTGTGATCTGTACAGTCTGGCCTGCGTCGTCTACGAGATGCTGGCGGGCGGGCCGCCTTTCCGGCGGGATGACGACATCGCGCTGCTGTGGGCGCATCAGTACGATGCTCCGCCTGCTTTGAGTGAGAGGCGGCCGGGTACTGCGCCGGCGATGGACGATGTGCTGGCCAGGGCGCTGGCGAAGGTTCCCGAGGACCGTTACGGCTCCTGTCTGGAATTCGTGGCGGCTCTGCGCGCCGCTGCGGACAGTGCCGGCGGGGGTGAGCATCCGCCGGCGCGGGCGGGCCGTGGTTCTGCCGGGGCCGCGCAGCCTGCCGGGCCGGCCCCGGATCCGCCGCTGTGGGCCCGGCCGGTCTTTGTCCGTTCGTCCGGTGACTGAGGCTGCCCGTGTGGTGTCGTGGGGGTGTTGACGGCTGCTGATCCGCGCGCTGTGCGGTCGGCGGCGGGCTGATGGCAGGGCGGCGGGAGCTCGCGCAGGGGTGAAGTTTCCCCATGGTCTTGGACGCGTTCTCGTTACGCCGCGAGGGCTTGGTCTTGCTGGTGGCGCAGGCGTGTCTCGTGGGGCGTGAGGTGACCCCGGTTGATGTGTCTGCGCAGGCGGCGTCTGTTGGAGAAGGTCTCGGCGAAGTCGAAGATGCCGGCGCGGGTGGTGGCGCGGTCGGGCCGGAAGCGGGTGCCGATCTCCTCTTTGAGTACGGCCCACAAACTCTCCGCGGCGGCGTTGTCGAGACAGCTTCCGGTTCGTCCCGTGCTCTACCGGTGTCCCGACTTGGTTGTACGGGTGCGGAATTGAACGGAGGTGTACTCCGGCCCGCGGTCGCTGTGGATCACGCGGCCGGGTTCCGGGCGGCCGGGGCCGGCGGCCGTGTCGAGGGCGTCGGCGACCTGGTCGCCGCGGTGGTGGCCGGCCATCGGGTAGCCGGTCACCTCACGGGTGGCCGGGTCCGGCCAGGAGGCGGGGTGGAGCCGGCCTTCGCCGGTGGGGATGCAGGTGATGTCTCCGACGGCCTTCGTGCCGGGGTGGGCGGCGGTGAGGTCCCGGCCGATCGGATCGGCAGACGGGGCGGCCTTGGTGTCGGCCCTGGCCGGACTGCGGCGGCCGGTGCGGCGGCCGGCCCCGGCGATCCGGTGCTTCCGCATGACGGGCGCCACCCGCTTGCGGTTCACCAGCCGTGCCTGGTGGCGCAGTTCGGCGGTGCTGCGGGGGGATGCCGTAGGTGCCCCGGGACGCGACGTGGATCACCGTGATCTCGTGCGCCAGGGTCTCGTCCGCCCGCCACCGCTCTTCCCGGGCCTGGCAGCCGGCCACCTGGGCGTAGTGCGTCGAGCGGGCCGTCTTCATCACCTTGCACAGCAGCGTGACCGTGTAGTTGGCCTTCTCCGCATGGGTGAACCGGCATGTCGCGCTCACCGGTCGCTCTCCTTCGCGAGGAAGGCGGTCGCTTTTTCAGGATCTCGATCGTCTTCGCCTGCTCGGAGTTGAATTTCCGCAACCGCTTCAGCTCCTGGTCCCGGTCATCCGCGCCGGGTTGGTGCCGCGCGACGCCCGGCGCCAACCCGGCGCCCTCGGCAGCGCTGGCCTTCTCCGCCCGGCCTCGCAAGGGCTCCGGGCTGGTCCCGGGCTCCTGGGCGGCCTCGGTCGCCGTCCGGCCCGGCGGCCGCGCCGGCTCGATCGTGTCGCGCTGGTACTCATCCGGGTACCGCTTCGTGTATGTGCTTCCCGCCTGGCACTGCTTCCTGTGGAACCTCGGATCCCGGTCTCCCGGTCTCCCGGTGTCCAGGATCAGGGGGGGGGGGGCTTCACCGCGCGCAGCCCGTGGTCGTGGCCGGCGGGGCAGGGGCGGGGCGGGATGCCTGAACGCCGTCGGACGCCGCACGGACGGGGCTGTCACCGCGCGGGAGCCGGAGCTCGCTGAATTCCGCCCGAGGCAGGTGGCGGGGTGGGGTGTGCGTGTTCACCGGCGGCGTTTTTGTGGGCTTTTACCTGATGTGTGCGGCTTGGTCAAGCCACGACATGTCGGAGCGTGACCGTGGCGGGTGTGCGGGGCCTACTTGAAGTGCGGGCCTCACCGGAAAGGAAATGAGGCAGCAGGGTACGGCGGAAATCCTCACCAAGGTTATCGCTTTCACCGATCCGTAGTTGTTCCGGTGTGGCGGTTCCGGTCGATATCCGGTCCGCCGGCCATGGTCCAGAATTCCTGGGGCGCGTCTATGGGCCCCTCTGTATTGCTAGGAGAAATTCCATGACTCGTAATGTTCACACCCACAGTGATGTCCGTTCCCGGCGGCGTGGCCTGCGTTTTGCGACGCTCTTCGCCTCGGCCGCGGTGATCTCGGGGGGCATTCTCCTTCCGGCGTCCTCCGCGATGGCCGCCCCGATGCCGGCCTCGCACGTTGTGAGCTTCGTTCACGGCGGCGGCGTCGGCGGTGACGGAGGGGATGGCGGCGGCGGCCTCATCGGCGGCGGCGGCGGCTCCGGGGGCTCTGGTGGCGGCAGCGTCCTGGGCACCGGCGGTGACGGCGGCAAGGGCGGCAACGGCGGCAGCGGTGTCCTGTCCGGCGGCGCCGGTGGCGGCGGCGGTGGCGGCGGCGAAGGTGTCGTCGGCGGCAACGGCGGCAAGGGCGGCAACGGAGGCACCGGCCTGTTCGGCGGCAACGCCGGCGGTGGCGGTGGCGGCGGCGACGGCGTCTTGCAGGGCGGCAACGGCGGCAAGGGCGGCAACGGCGGCGACGGTGTCTTCCAGGGCGGCAACGGCGGCAAGGGCGGCAAGGGCGGCCTCGGTGGTCTCTTCGGCGGCCTGGGCGGCGGTGGTGGTGCCGGAGGCAGCAGCATCTTCTGACGCTCTAGCGCCGGCAGCCCCGAATAGGGGCTGCGGCGTCCGGGCCCTGGTGGCCCGCCCCGACGGGGTGGAGGTCAAAGCGGCCTCCACCCCCCACCCCCCAACCCCCTCACCTCCCTCAGATTTCACCTCGTGACGGAAACGGAGAACCCCCATGTCCAGAAGGCTCTGGCAGCGTCCGCTCATCCTGGCGGTGGCCTCGGTGGCCCTGGCCACCGGCACCGCGTGTGCCGCGCAGGCATCGCCGAGTGCCACGGCGGCCACCACCCGCGTGGTCCTGGCCGACCAGTCCTCCCACTGCGGGAAGGGCGGAGAAGGCGGGGAGGGCGGGGAAGGCGGCAGGGGCGGTGAGCCCGGCCGGCCGGGTGAGCCCGGCAAGCCCGGCACGTCCTGCTTGCGGTTCGGCGCTCTGCCTGACAAGCCCGCATCGAAGCTCACGGTGATCGACAAGGTACGGATCGTGATGGCGGTGGAGTCCGGTCAGGCGAAGAAGGCCGAGGTCGCCAAGAAGTACAAGGTCTCTGAAAAGGAGATCGACACCTGGGTCAAGCAGTTCCGCGACGGTGACTGGGCCGCGCTGATGGGGGTGAACTTCCTCTTCGGCTCCTGAGGGGCCTTAGACCGGGCCGGTCTCCTCGATACAGGGCCCGCCCGGTGGCCTCTTCCGCACCTGTCCTCGCGGACGGACCGGGGGAGAGGCGGAAAAGGGAAACCGCGTCACGGAAACGAATTCTTCGGGAAGGGAGAATTTCATGCGTATGCGCTCTTGGAAAATCCGTCTCGGTCTCACGGTCTCGACTGCCCTGACCGCTGGTCTGGCGGCCGGCGCGCTGGCGCCGGCCGCGATGGCGGCGCCGATGCCGCAGGGGCATGCGGCCACGGCGCAGGCCGCCCGGGATCTGCCGGCCGCGGACGGCGGGGGCACGCAGCCGGGCGGCGGCACCGGAGGGTTCGGCAGCATCAAGGTGGGAGGCGGCAGCGTCCGTATCGGTGACCGGGTGTGCGCGGGCCAGTGCAACGGAACGGTCAACGGGACCAGCGGCACGGGCGGCGGGATCTGCGCCGGGATCTGCAACGGCAGCGCCAACGGCGGCAACGGCACGGCCGGCGGTCCGGGCATGGGCGGGACGGACGGCGGGAACGGCGGGATCTGCGCCGGGATCTGCAACGGCAGCGCCAACGGGGGCAGCGGCGGCAACGGCGGGGACGCGGTGGGCTCCGGCGACGGCGGCAGGGGCGGCCGGGGCGGCAACGGCGGGATCTGCATCGGCGCAGGCTGCCAGAGCAGCGGCCAGGGCGGGCGCGGCGGCAACGGGGGAGCCGGCTGAGGCCGACCATCTCGTGCCGCCGCCGCGCCGGCGGCCCGGGCGGTCCCCGCCGAGATGCCGAAGCCGGCGGCTGTCCGGGCGAGGGTGTCGTACTGGTGCAGGTGCACCAGGGCGACCGGTGCACGCTGGTGCGGCGGGAGCTTGCGGCGGCGGTCAACCCCGGGGGTGACGATGAGCAAGACGATGAGCATGGTGACCCACCCGACCAGGGTGTGCGGGAGGCCGAGTGCGGCAGGATGGGGAACCAGCGAGGCTCCTGTGCCGATGGGTTGAGACTTCGAACACCTCCCTCAACGGCGTGGGAGCCTCGTCCGTTGCGTGCCATGCCGCCGTCACCCGATCAGCGGCCACGCTGAAAGAGCTCAATGAGCAGACCGTCCTCCCAAAGACCCGTCCACCTCCGCCCAGTCCATGTCCGGCCGCTGGGCGGACTGTGTCCAGCCGGTGATCCGTCTGCGCCGCTCCATGTGTGAACGACGGCGCCGCGTTGGATCGATGTGCGTGTCACCGCGGTGCACGTCACCGCGGAGAGAGTCGCTGTCGAGGCGTCGTCGTGCGGGCGGCCACCAGTCTGTCCGGACTGCGGCTGGCCGGGACGTCGCGTCCACTCGCGGTACGTGCGCCGGGTAGCCGAACGCCCTGTGGTGGGGCGGCCGTTGGCGATCTGGCTCAGTGTGCGCCGGTTCTTCTGTGAGCGGGCTTCGTGCGGCCGGCGGACGTTCGTCGAGCAGGTCCCGGATCTGAGTGAGCGGTACCGTTGCCACAGCGTTGGCCTGCGGCGATGGATGGAGCCCATCGCGACGTTCCTGGGCGGTCGTCCCGGTGAACGCCTATGCCAGGTCCTCCTGTTGCCCACCGGTCGTACCCACCTGTTGGGGCTGCTCACGGCCCCGGGCGGTGCCCGAGCAGGCGCCTCGGGTGTTGGGAGTCGACGAGTTCGCCTTCCGCAAGGGCTGGCGTTACGGCACTGTCCTGGTCGACATTGAGGCGGCCCGGGTGGTGTACGTCCTGCCCGACCGGGATGCGGCGACCTTCGCCGCCTGGCTGCGCGAACAGCCCGGCGCGGAGATCATCTGCAGGGACCGGGCCAGCGCCTACTCCAGTGCCGTGCGCCAAGCAGCGCCAGGCGCCCAGGAGATCGCCGACCGCTGGCATTTGCTCAACAACCTCTCCTCCGCGGTCGAGCAGGGGCCGGTAGGGTGCCGCGCGTGGATTCGGCGCCAGATGATGTGCTGCGCGCCGTGGACTATCTCCTCCCTGTACGGCAGCGGCCGGAGCGTCAGTCCGCAGGCTGGGCCGCGGTGGCCATGTCTTCGAGGGCCTGCCGCCAGCGTGCGGGGAGGCTTTCTGCACCGGGGAGTGCTTCGTCGATGCGGAAACACGCACTCGCCTCGTTTCCGTAGACGAACACGGCAACCGTCATGGGCGCACCTGGCGGGCACACGACCAGGGGATCGAGGCGGTTCACCTCCGCGTCGCCGTAGCGCAGACGGTGACGCACGACGACGTAGGAGGCGCCGAGCGTGAGCCGGCCAGGGGCGGTCATCAGTGCCACCAGACGCTGAAACGGCCACATGGGGAGCCGAGTGAGAATCGCGCGGAGTACTGCCTTGTGCTCCGTCGACTTCAGTGGGTGGGTGAGCGTGCGTGTGTGTCCCAGCCGTTGGAGGAGTGGCATGGTGCCGCCTGGCAGGTCGATACGGGCCAGGAACAGGCGATTGCCGGGGGCTGTCACTTCTTCGGCTGTGCGGAGGTTGATGGGGATCATGACGGGGATGGGGAGGTCGGCAGCGCGGGGCCATGCGGCTTGCGCCCACTCCGCGACCGCGTCGGCGAGGGCCGTTAGATTGACGTCGTTGGTGCTGGCGTCGCCGGCGCGTGCCGTTGTCCGCAGCCACGCCGCGGGTGCGTGGGTCAACATGAGGTGGCGGCGGCTGGACAGTGGGTGTGCCGGTGAGCTCCACCGGTGGTGTTTGCCGGCGCGCCGCAGCAGCGTCATGGTGCTTCGCAGGACCTGTCCCGGACGAAGCCGGTGTGCATGGGGGACTCCTCGGGCCACCGCTGTGGACTGCTCGGCGCCCATCGGTGGCCCGAACAGGGCCTCGAGCACCGCGAGGATGCTGCCGGCGTCCTGCAGTGCGTGATGGGTGAGGTACAACAGGACGAATCCGTCGGGGACATGCCCGTGGAGCAGGATCAGTCGCCAGGTGGGAACTGCCTCGGGCCAAGGTTCCCGTAGGAGGCGCCGCATTGCGGCGTCGAGAGGTTCCGGTCCCGCGTCGACGCGCTGTGCCTGGATGTGGTGGTCCATTTCCGGGGCGGCGGACTTCCATCGTGCCGTCGGCCCGCGCCTGTCCAGGACGTGCGTCAGACAGGGAAGGTCTGCCAGGCGCGCGGCGACGTGGTGGCGCAGCTCGGCCAGGTCGGGCACGGCACCGGTCAGGTGCAGCATCACTCCGGTGTTGGACAGAGCGTCCGGGTGCTCTGCGTGCCGTTCGACGTCTCGCAGGATGAGATCGGCGGGGGTGGGGGCGAGGAAAGTGCGGCTCCCTGTCACGTTTGTCGCCGCCGCCGTGATTCCGTGCTTTGCCGCTTCTGCGGACCGCTTGGTCATCCCGAAGCTCCTGCCGTGACGATTTTCCGGCGTGGGTGGATGAGCACCCCCTCTCTCAACGAGGCCGGACAGGGCTGGTCACGTGGATGCCTGCGAGCCGGGCTTTCAGGACACCAGGGCGGTTTCCGCCTGGCCGGGCATCGACTCCTGGGATGTCCGCGAGACCATGCGGTGGGTGCGGGTGCGGGTGCGGGTGCGGGTGCGGGTGCGGGTGCGGGCGGCGAAGGCGGTAATGCCCAGCCCTGCGGTGACAGAGCCCATCCGGTGCCCAGCAGCAGACAGCTCCAGGGCATGACGTGCAGCCCACGGCCGCCACCGCGGTCTGCACTGCCCCTTGCGTCGGCAGGTAGCCACGATGGCGCTGTCCGCGTTCGCGTTGATCAGGGAGTTCTGCAGCAGCAGGTCGGTGGAGCTGATCAGGATGGTCAGGAACATTCCGGCCGGCTCGTTGCGCACCACGGCCGCGAGCACGATGGGCGATGCCGCCGTAGATCAGGGCGCCGGTGAACATCCCCGCGGCGAACACGGCGGGCTGAACAGTCTGCCAGAACAGGTTCATCCAGGCGGTGGCGTAGACGGCGACCGCGGCTGCCACCAGGGCGAGCGAGGCGCACTTCGCCAACGCGAGGCAGGAGCGCCAGGTCGCCCGCTCCCCCCATCCTCACGTACGGGTACATGGGCCTTGTCGTCGGCAAAGCGCTTGCAGCGCCAGTCCGGTCAGCTCAGCCCGGACCGGGCGCCGGTGAGGCGCGGATGCTCGCCGCTGACCTCCCGCCGATGCCGTACCTCGCCTCCAGGAAGGTCGTTAGGCATGAAGATCGACGAGAGGTTCGAAGGGACTGTGATGGAAGTCTGCGGTGTGCACCACGCCTATCGTCGGCGGGTGGTGCTGTGCGGTGTGAGTCTGCAGCTGCGTTCTGGTGTGCTGGCCGGCATCGTCGGGGAGAACGGGGCAGGCAAGACCACGCTGTTGAAAATCCTCTCAGGAGAGCTGCGGCCCGTTCGCGGCACGATCCGCCACAGCGGCAGGTTCGGGTACTGCCCCCAGGCAGCCGTCCTCAACGGTGCCCTCACCGTCCGTCAGCACCTGCAGTTCTTCAAGACCGCCTACGGCCTTACGGACATGCGCAGGGCCGAGGAAGTGATGGAGAGGCTGCACTTTCACGAGTACGCCGACGAACTCGCCGGCACACTCAGCGGCGGCACCCGGCAGAAACTGAATCTCACGCTGGCGCTGATGCACGACCCGCAGGTGCTGCTGCTGGACGAGCCCTACCAGGGCTTCGACTGGGACACCTACCAACGCTTCTGGGACCTGGCCGCGTTCCTGCGGGAGAGCGGACGCTCCGTCCTGGTGGTCTCCCACCTCGCCTACGACACCGAGCGCCTGGACGAGCTGTGGCGGCTGAACGGCGGCCTGCTGCACCAGCAGCCCATGATGTCGGCATGAGGCGGCATGGCCAACTGCTGGTCACCGCCACCCGTTACACGGTGGCCGAACACCTGCGTAACCGGTTTGCCATGGTGCTGGTCGCCGGGTTCATTCCCCTGTGGACCGTCCTGGCTTACCTGTCGGTACCCAGCGCGCGGGTCGAGTTCCGTCTGAGGGCCACCGGGCAGCTTCTGAGGCCCGCCGGCAACCAGCTGACCGAGATCACCGGCGCTCTCAACGCCGTCACGCTCATCATCGGGTTCATGATGTTCGCGGCCGCTTTCTCCGGCGGTCATTTCGACCGTCGTCTGGCTATGGCCGGGTACCCGCGCAGCCACCTTGTCGTTGCCAAGATCAGCGCTCTTGTCCTGGCATCGGGCGCCGTCGCCGTCTACGCCGCCGCTGTCACGTACTGCTTGTGGGCGCCGCGGCAGCCGTTTCTCCTCGCCGCGGCCCTGTTCTGCGCCGCCTTGACCTACGGCGCCGTCGGGGTCGCTCTCGGCTCCCTGCTGCGCCGAGAGGTCGAAGGCATGTTCACCATCGTCATGATCAGCGTTGTCGATGTGTGCCTGCAGAACCCCATCGCCAGCTCCGGGTCCGACAGCACCGTCGTGCGCTATTTGCCCTCATACGGCGCCGTGCAGGCAAGCACCGCCGCTGGGTTCTCCGACACCGCGCTGCCCCGCTATCTCGCCGTCCAGCTCCTGTGGTTCACCGGTGCCGCCCTGATCGGCCTCCTCGCCTTCCAGCGACGCACACGCAACACCTTGTCCCTCGATCCCAGCCACCCTCACCGGCGGCTGCCCGAGCAGACCGTCCGGAGCTGCGTGGAGGAGACAGAGGTCTGATCCTCACGGCCTCCTTACGAGGAGCGGTCGCCTCCTCATCCACCGCTCGTTCGGGATGGCGCGTGCTGTGGTTGTCGTGCGGTTCCGAGGCCGCGTCGTGCCTCCTGCTACGTGATCTCAGTCTCTGTGCGGGCGGCGGGCGGCGCGTCGGGCGAGGTGGCTGTGCCGTAGCGGCGGCGACGGTGCGTGTGGTCGCTGATCACCTGCCAGAGGTCGCGTCGGTCCACCTGCGGCCAGAGCTCGGAGGTGAAGTGCAGTTCGGCGTAACTGGCATGCCAGGGCAGAAGGTTGGACAGCCGCTGCTCGCCACCGGTGCGCCACAGCAGATCGACGTCGGGCATTTCGGGGTAGGGAAGGTAACGCGCGAAGTCCCGCTCGGTCATGTCACCGTGGGTGAGGTCACCGGTTCGTGCGGCGCGTGCGATGGCGCTGCCGGCCCGTGCGAGTTCGGTGCGGCCGCCGTAGTCCAGGCAGAGGTTGAGCGTCAGTCCGGTGCGGTGACGGGTGGCCGCCTCTTGGTCACGAATCTTGGCGGCGAGGTCGCAGGGGACTCGCTGCGCGTCGCCGATCCAGCGCAGCCGGATGTCGTGCCGCAGGATCCAGCCGTCCTCCAACTCGTCGCCGAGTACGCGGAAAATGTGAAAGACCTCGTCGGCGGAACGGTTCCAGTTCTCGGTGGAGAAGGTGTAGAGGGACAAGTGGGCCAGTCCGATCTCCAGCGCTCCCATGGCCATGTCGCGAAGCACACGGACGCCGGCCGTGTGGCCCGCCGTGCGCGGCTGGCCGCGGCCGGCCGCCCACCGGCCGTTGCCGTCCATGATGATCGCCACGTGGTGGGGCAGGCGATCGCGGTCGATGGCCGGGGGGAGTGCCCCGCTGGGATGAGCGGGCACGGGCACCGCCGGCACGGTGACCGTGGTGGACCGTGGCTGCGGGGATCCGGGTGTGCGCTGTTGAGGCACTCCTGCTTGGGGACGGGCAGCCGGCGGCGTATGGAGCGGGACCAGGCGCCACAGCAGGAACGCCTTGAAGCGCGCGGGGGCCATGATGCGCCATCGCGTCAGCCGATCGGGCTCGCAGGGGTGTTGCAGGATGGCGGCCCCGCTTTTCTCGGCCACGTCCAGGCGGGCGCGGAACAAGGCGACGATGGACTGGAGCAGGATGTCGGCACCTGGGTGCAGATGGTGGCGCAGCTCGTCATGGCCGTCGTTGAGACTCTGCCGGGCCCGTTGCAGGAGATGGGCGACCAGCGCCTGGACACCGGGGCTGAAGTGCCGCGCCGGCAGGTCACTGCCGGCGCCGGGGAAACGGTTGAGAACTTCCGTCGGCAGGGTCAGGGTTCCGCGGTTCACGTCGTCGGCCAGGTCGGCGAGGGTGTCGGTCAGGTACAGGCCGTCGAGGAAGCCGGAGACCGCAGCCAGCTGCCCGAGATCTACCGGAAAGCGGACGCCGCAGCGCTCCAGGAGCCGCAGGAACTGTCCCACCCAGCCGGTGTTCTGTGACTTCACCCGTGCACGCCAGTCGTGCCACGTCGCCGGGGCGGTGCCGTCCGCGTCCGCGGCAAGGGCGGACAGCGACTCCTGGAGATCGTCCAGGTCGATCTCCCACCGCCGGACCGTGTCCACGAGTGCCCGGCGCACCGGGTCACGGCTGCGTCCATGATCCGCCTCGGTGCGCAGGGCCGCCGTCCAGGCGGCAAGGTGCTCGGACCGCTGAGCGGGGGTTCCTTCGGTGGTGTCGATCAGCCCGTCAGCGGTGTGGAAGGCCGCGTAAAGCGCCCAGCAGGCCGGCCGGATCTGTGGTGGCATCAGGTGCAGGAGTGCGTACTCCGCCGAGTGTGCCTCGCGCACGATCCTTCGGCAGGCGCGGTAGGCCGCCCGGACATCGGCGTCCTCGCCCGCGCCGGCCGGCGCGCCTTCTCCCAGCCGTGGCACGGGGTTCCTTCCAGCCGTCTGATCAGTTCTCCGGCTTTTCCAACGGGTTTCCTGCCGCCGCGCTACGGCTGATCGTCATCGTTCACCTGAAAGCGCACCTCCCCGGCCACCGGGGATGTCGCGGCAGCCCGCCCCGCTCTCCGGCATGCTCGTACGCGGGCCGGGCGCGCCGTAGCTTTGCGTACGACCACCCGGCCGCGTGCTCCCTTGGCGGAGGTGTCTGCGCCGGACATGCAAGCAGCCCCATCCCTGCAGCCGTGTCCCTGGGCCGGTCGGCCGCGTTGAGCGGGGAGCCCGCCGTTCCCCCACCGGTCATCCAGGTGCCAGCCATGCCGTGGATTCCTGACTCACCGCGCCGCCGCGCACCGTTGCCCTGGCTGCGGAGGGGAACCGACCCGTCGGGGTGGGGGTACGCCGACGTGCCGCGGCTCACCGGTCTCACCGCGGTCCTCACCGGCGGCAGCTCGGGCGTGGGACTCGCTCTCGCCGAGCAACTGGCCGCGAGAGAGGCGCATGTGGTGCTCGTCGCACGCGGCGCAGACGAAACCGAGTCCGCCGCCCGCCAACTGTGCCGCCGGGCCACCCCGCGGCACGTATCAGCGGTGCCGGTGGATCTCGCCGACCTCGACGACATCGGGACCGCAGCGGGCCGCATCGGGGAACTGACGGACGGCCGTGTCGACATCCTGGTCAACAACGCGGGCGTTGCCGCTCTGTCACCGACCTGCACGCCCAGCGGGTTCGAGGCACATTTCGCGGTCAACCACCTCGGCCACTACGCCCTCACCGGCCACCTGATGCCTGCTCTGCTGCGCACTCCCGCACCCCGGGTGGTCACGGTGTCCTCGGTCCTGCACTGGCTCGGCCGACTCGATCCTGTGACACCGCACCGGCCGGCCCGATACCACCGGTGGGGCGCCTACTTCGCCTCCAAGGCCGCCAACCTGCTCTTCACGCACGGCCTGGACACCTGGGCACGCGCTGCCCGAGTACCACTGACAGCCGTGTCCGCTCACCCGGGACTCGTGCACACCAGCCTCGGCTCACGCGCCCTGCGAGAGTCAGGCCGCCACGCCGAGGCCCGCCTGCTGGAGCATCTGCAGCGCCGCTGGCACAGTCCCACCGAAGCCGCCCTGCCCATCTTGAGAGCGTCCACCGACCCCACTGCGCAGGCCGGCGACTTCTTCGGGCCCGGTGGTTACCTCGAGCTGTCGGGACCGGCCGTCCACGTCCGAGCCGCACCATCGACGGCATCCGCAGCAGCAGCTGATCGGCTCTGGCAGCTGTCGAAGCAGCTGACAGGCGTCGCCTACCCCGCCGCCCCGCCCGCGCCACACAAGCCCGAGCTTTCGACAGGACCATGAAGCAGCCCGACAAGCCGGCTGTTCACACCCGTCGGCCCCTCCTCGGGCGGGAGCCTCTGGCGCCGCCGACTCGTCCCGACCGACAGGGAGCATCCGACATGATCCACCCGTGGGCCGCACGGGCGGGCCGTACGCGCCTTTTCCTCGCCCTGGCCCCCTGTCTGCTGCCTCGGCTCGATGTGGCCGGCCATCGCCTCACCGGCGGCCGGCTGCTGCCGAGCCGTCTTCTGCTGCCCACCGTGCTCCTGACCACTACCGGCCACCGCACCGGCAGATCGCACACCACTCCCTTGTGCGCCCACAAGTACGCGGACGGCAGCTGGCTGATCGCCGCAACCAACTTCGGCCGCCCGCACCACCCGGCCTGGAGCACCAACCTGCTCCACCACCCCCGAGGCACCGTCACTCACCGGGATCACCAGTGCGCCGTCGAAGCCACTCTCCTCCCCCCGAGCCAGCACGGTGCAATCCGCCCGGAGCTCCTGCGCATCCTTCCGGTCTACGACCACTACGCCAGCCGTGCCGCACACGACATCCGCATCTTCCGGCTGAGCCCGGCTATCGGCAGTCCGTAGCGCCACTGCTCTCCCGGGCCGCGCCGCCGTATCGCCTGCTCCTCCTCGGCGGCCACCAGCCAGGGACGAGCCGGTGGCTGCCTCCGCGCCCCGTCACGACGGCATGGCCCCCACCACCGTCCAGAGTGTCTGTCAGCGCCCGGCGCAGTGCCTCCGGTTCCCAGGTGCGTGTGTAACGCCTGACGGTGTTGAGTGCGAGGTTGAGGCGTCGGGCGCCTTCGAGGAGGCCCACGCCCTTGCCGAGCAGGCCGTGGACCTGGTGCCACCGTTCACGGGAGGTCTGCTCACGGACTCCTCCGGGGCGAGGCGGGTTGACGGTGGCCCAGCAGGAGCTGTGGGAGCGGACCTCGGCCAGCGCCAGGTCGCAGAGGTTCTGCCAGATGTGCCATCGGTCGCTGACCTGCACCGCATCGGGCAGGGCCCGGCGGACCGCCTCCCGAACCCGTTCGGCGAACGTCCGCCGCCTGCACTCGGGCCGCTCGCAGAAGAACCGCCGCACCCGCAGGGAGATCGCCAACGGGTGCCCTGCCAACGGGCGTTCGGTCAGGCGGCGCCGATAGCGGGAGTGCCACCGGCGCCCCGGAGACCCGCAGCTGGGGCAGTACGGTGGCCGACCGCAGGCCGCCGCCTCGACGAGGACCCCCTCTGCGGCGGCGTGCACCGCCGTGACCTGCGCATCAATCCCAGGAAACAGAACATGCTCGATCGCCTCAACCCCCATACCAGGGGGATCTCCGCAAGAAACGTTCTCGCACTCACTTGTTCACCTGGGGATTCACGGAATCGCGGCCAGAACCAAAATCGCCGCCGCTCACGCGGCTTCAGCCGGTGGAAGGTGTCCCCTCAGTGGTGCGGCGCGGTTGTTGGTCCGGTGTCGGCTGCGCCGTCCCCGGCCGTCTGGTCCGCGCTCGGGGACGCCGTGCGCGGGGTGCGGGGCGGGGCAGTGGCGCGGTGAGTGTGCCGGCGGCTGCCGCGCGGGGGCCGGCGGGGCTTCATGCGTCCGGCTGGGCTTGCCCGTCACGCATGCCGGCGGGCAGGAGGGCTGGAGCGGTGTGTGCGTGCCGGTGCTGTCGGGGGCGGGAGGCGGCTTCCCCGGCCGTGGAGGCGGCCTCTGACGTTTGTCTCGGCGGCACCTACCCGGCGCCTTTGGACCCGTCAAGTCCCGAGCCCTCGGAACGTGACCGGGTTCGGTGATTCCGGCCTACTTGAAGTGCGGGCCTCACCGGAAACACCGGAAAGAAAACGAGGCACCCGGGGCACGGAAAGTGCCTTTCCCTTTTCAGGAGGAATCGTGAGCCGTATGACCCGCAATGACAAGGACGCCCGTTCCAGGCGCCGGCTGGGCCTTGCGACGGTGGTGGCGTCGGCCGTGGCGGTCGCCGGAGGCGTCATCCTGCCGGCCGCCGCCGCAACGGCGGCCCCGATGTCCGAAACGTCGGTGGGGGCCATGACCCCCGGGCACAAGCACGGCAAGGGCAAGTGCTGGAAGAAGCACCACCAGGGGCACAAGAAGGGCTGCTGGGACAAGCACCACAAGTTCTACTGGGACGGCCACCACACGTACTACTGGGACGACTACTACGACGTCTACTACGTAGTGGAGCACCACAAGAAGTGCTACTTCTGGGACTCCCACAACGACTACCACTACTGGGACAAGCACCACGAGGATCACTACTGGGACACCAAGGACGAGGACCACTGGAAGGACAAGGACGAGGTCGAGAAGATGCCGGATGAGCCCAAGCCGGCTCCGGCTGATCCTGCTCCGGACCCCGCGGACCCGGCCCCGGCTGACCCGGCTCCGGACCCCGCTGATCCGGCTCCGGCTCCGGCTGACCAGGTTCCGGCTCCGGCTGATCCTGCTCCGGACCCTGTGGACCCGGCTCCGGATCCCGTGGACCAGGTTCCGGCTCCGGCTGACCCGGCTCCGGACCCCGTGGACCAGGCCCCTGCCCCTGCTGCTGAGGAGCCTGCCCCGGCCCCTGCTGAGGCGCTCCCGGCCGGGTAGAGCGGGGGTGGCGGTGACGGCGGTGACGCCTTTTGACCGGCTCTCGCTGATGGCCCGGACGGGTGTGTGACGGCCGGGCCGCGACGCCCCGAGGCGGTGGGGTGAAGGCCTGCTGAGGCCTTCACCCCACCGCCTTGTCGGCTTTTTTGGCCCCTGGAAGGAGAGAGCGCTCGTGTCCGGAAGGTCCTGGCGGTGTTCTCTTGCCCTGGCAGTGGATTTCCGGGCTGTCGTCCTCGGTGCCGTGTGCGTGCACACGGCACCGGATGCGGCGCCCGGTGCAAGGCGTGGGCGGCCGCATGGTCTGGGCCTTCGCCTCCCGGGGGTGTGGGGTGGTCCGCTCGCTGATCGGGGATGCGGGTTGTGCCGGTCTGCGGGGTGTGGGGGAGGGCCGTGCACCCGGGGGGAGTGGAGGGACCGGCGAGGTGGGAAGGACGGCGAGGGGCGGGCGGGAGATGTGTTGCGGCGTGTGCCGCTGGTTTACCCGGGCCGGGTCTTCCCTTCTGGCGGGATGCTGTTGCGCCGGTGCCCCGCGTTGCGGGTGTCCCGAAGGCGGTGCGATCCCGGCCGGTGTGCCGCGGGCCTTGACGGCGGGGGGCAGCGCTCGTGAGCACCGAACCGTCGTCGTCCGACCGTCCTGCAGAGAAGTAGCCGACCCAACGGGATCCCTGGCACGCGGCGGGTGGACCGGCCGGCGTCAGTGGCCGGCGAGGGTGGGCGAGATCTGCTGCATGAGGCTGAGCACGTCCGGAGCGACCCACTCCTCGGCGATCTGGTCGCCCTCGAAGCGGTAGACCTCGACGCTCCGGTAGCTGACCTGTCGGCCGGTCGCCTCGAACTGCTGGAACGCGCCCTGATGCGTGCCCTGGAAGTGGACCAGTACCGCCACCTTGTCGCCGACGCCGAACATGTCCTGGACAGTGATCTTCAGGTCAGGGAAGGCGTCCTTCATGATCTTGGTCCCCTGGCCCCAGATGTTACGGCCGTGCAGCGGGTCGGGGCTCCCGGGGACGTTGGCGATGAAGTTCTCGGTCAGCATCTGCTTGGCCGCGTCGAGGTCATCGCTCTCCACAAGCTTGTACGCGGTGCGTATCAGGGTCATGTTCTTCTCGGTGGTGGTGCTCATCTCGGTGTCCTCTCTGGGGGATCGTCCCGCGAGCTCGGTGAGTGCTTCGGGCCGGATGCCGCTCAGTAGAAACCCTGACGTCGCGGCAGGGTCAAGGAGGTCGCCGGACTCCCCCTGCCGCCCTCCACCACGGTCGCGCCGGGCATGCCACCCGCCGCTGAGGCCGCCCTTGACCTTGCCGCGACGTCAGGGTTTCTACTGGGCTCATGCGAATCGGCGAGATCGCCGCCCTCGTCGGGGTCACCCCGCGGGCCGTGCGGCATTACCACCATCTCGGGCTGTTGCCCGAGCCCGTACGGCGCAGTAACGGCTACCGCGAGTACGGCATGCGGGAGGCTGTCCTGCTCGCCCGGATCCGGCGGCTGACCGAGCTCGGGCTCGGGCTTGAGGAGGTGCGGGACGTCCTCGCGGATGACGAGGGGCGGGAGCTGGTGGAGGTGCTGGAGGAGCTGGACCAGGACCTCGGACGGCAGGAGGCGGTCATCCGGGAGCGGCGGGCACGGCTCGCCGGGCTGCTGGCCGAGGCGCGGGCCGGGCGGCTCCCCGCCGAGGGTCCGGTGTCGCCGGAGCTCACCAGGCTGCTGGCGGGTCTCGGCGAGGTGCCGGACTCCCCGATGGCCGTGCAGGACCGGGAGCACCTGGCCTTCCTCGACGCCGTGGTCCCCGAGGAGAAGCGGGGCTCGCTGATGGCGGCGCTGCACGGGATGAGGGAGCACGCGGGTCAGGTGTACGGCCTGCTGGACTCGCTCGCTGACGAGGAGCCGGACGACCCGCGGGTGGCCCATGCTGCGGCGGCGCTGGCAACCCTTCTGCCCGACGACCTGGCGGTGGATTTCCCTGACAGCGACGACGGCGGTCTGGCGGACGGCATCTTCACGGACCTGGCCCCGGCCCAGTCGGCGGCCGTCCGCCGTGCGATGGAACTCGTGACGGAACGACAGGAAGGGCCATCATGACGACTCCGGAGATCCGGGCGGCTCTGCCCCAGCCCGCCGCCTCCGTCCGGGGGCCGGCGCTGCGGAAGCTGCGCAGCATTGCGCTCCCCGGCCAGCTCGTGCTGGCCGTCTGCCTGATCAGCGGAGTGCCGATACCCGGCACCGTCCTGCTCGGCGGCAAGCTGCTCCTGTTGGTGCTGCTCGGCGCCGAGGCGCACGTCTGGCTGCGGCTGCGGCGGCACGGGCTGTCCCGGCGGGAGGCGCTCGCGCAGCTCGTGCCCGAGCCCGTGCTGCGGTTCGTCAGACACGAGCTGCGGATCATGGCGAGCCTGGTCCGGTGGGCCACCCGCCGCCGGCATGGCGTCAACGGCGCCGACGCGGTCTTCTCACACGGCCGCGACCAGGCCCTCATGATGTACGGCTTCACGTTCGCGTGCGTCGTCGAGACCGTTGCCCTGTCGTACCTGCTTACGGACTGGCCCGTCGTCCACGCCTTCTTCTTGTTCGTGGACGTCTACACCGTCCTGTTCGTCCTCGGTGTGCACGCGGCCTCCGTCACCCGGCCACACGTCCTGGCCGACGGTGCCCTGCGCGTCCGGCAGGCAGCCCACGTCGACGTCCACGTGCCACTCGACCAGATCGCCTCCATCCGGCGCGAGACACGGTTCACTCACGAGAAGAAGGACGACGAGCTGAACCTGCCCATCGGCTCACAGACCTCCATCACCCTCTCACTGACCGAACCGGTCAACGCGCCGAAGTTCCTCGGCGCGCCCCGCCTCGTCAACGTGATCAGGCTGCACGCGGACGACCCGAAGGACCTCCACGACGCCGTCACACGGGTGGCCGGGACGTCCCCGCTCACGGCCGGGCCTCCAGACGCCCTCCGGCCCTGAGGCCGAGGCGCTGCGGCAGCACGGCAGGTGCCCGCCGCAGCCGCCCACGTTGATGTAGCCGTGCTTCAACGCGTCGTACGACACAGCGGCGGCCACACCCTCACACGTCCTCGGGGGCGTGCTTGTCGCGCAGGGGCCGCATTCCGCCGGGGAGATCGGGGAGCTGGAAAGAGTACCTGCCGAGCATGTTGACGTGGTGGCCGACGAAGGGGGAGAGGCGGGCGATGTCCTCGTCACGGACGTCGAACCCGTCGGCGCGGAGCCGGGTGACGGCGGCGTCCATGTAGCGGGTGTTGAACAGCACCAAGGCGTTGAGGACCAGGCCGAGCGCGCCGATCTGGTCCTCCATGCCGTCCTGGTAGCCCTGGTAGAGCTGTCCGGTGCGCCCGTGGAAGATCTTCCGGGCGAGCGCGTGTCGGCCCTGGAGGTTGCCTGCACCTTGATCTGCCGGCGGTAGCCGGGCTCGTCGGCCAGCCGCAGGATGTGCAGGGTCTTGGCGATCCGCCCGTAGTGCGCGATCGCGTCCCCGAGCGGGGTGGGCCGTCCGTCGCGCGAGAGCGTCCGGATCACGTCGTAGGCGCGGACGGCTCCAGTGTGGATGGAGCCGATGATCCGCAGAATGTCCTCCCAGTGCCGCTCGATCCGGGCAGGGGCGACCCGGCCAGGGGCGACCCGGCCGCGGGCCGCGTCCTGGAAGGCGCCGTAGTTGGCGGCGCGGTTGATGCGCCACATCTTCCGGTCCGGCAGGTCCGCCGGCTGCGGCGCGTACGCGAACCCGGCGAGCGTGAGCAGGCCGAACACGATGTCGCTGTACGAGGCGGTGTCGGTGACGATCATCTCCGGGCGTTTGCCGCCGTCGCGGTCGTAGAGAGATTCCAATACGTACAGCGAGTCGCGCGGGGTGCCGGCCACGACCCTCCCGCCCAGCCCGGCGGCCTGGTCGTTGATCATGTTGAGCCAGGTGGCGCCGCCCCGGCGTCCGAAGTACTTCGGGTTCGGCCGCGCGTACACGCTCGGCACGGGCACCACGAACCGCATCCCATCGACCGAGGCGACGAGCCCTCCGCCCCACGCGCTCGCGAGGCCGATGGACGCCTGGTGCTGGATCAAGGTGGCGTTGGCAGCCCGGTAGGTCGTGAGCCGCAGGTAGGTCTGGTCGACGTGGCTCAGCCGCTCGTACGAAACAGCCCAGAGAACGCTTAGCGCACGATCTGACACGGATGTTCCTCAGACCCCGGGACCCCCGTGAGTTCGCGGAAACTGAAGGGTCTTCAGCACGAACCCGAGGGTGCGGTGCCCTGATTCTGGGGGATGGACCCGTGGGTTCGCAGTCAACTCGCGGGGCCGGACTCGGCGGCTTGCTCCAGCAGGGCTCGTGCGGAGTCCGCGTCGCGCATGGCGGTCTTCTCGTGAAGCCCGAACACCTCAGCAAGGTGGAGGGGGTCAGGGCCCCGGATCATGGCCTCTTCGAGTTGTCGATCAACGCGGAGCCTTTAAAAAGTTGCCTCCTGGCCGCGAAGGGGCCCGCGGACCCAGCGGTTGCTGGCGCGACCGGTGCCTGTGGCGGTCTGGTTGTTGATCAGCAGGTGGAGGTTGGCCGTGTTCGGCCAGCGCTCGCGCCGGTATTCCAGCCAGTCCAGCATCGATAGGTCGAACCTCAGCAAGTGCTCCCGAGGAGAGGCCACGAATGGCCGTGATGCCGTCATGCGTCCGGCGCCAGCGCAGCAGCTCGGCCCGAACGCGGCCAGGTCGCCTACGCGACATCGCCCTTTCTGGTGATCGTCATGCCGGTCACCCTCCCATCCGCGAGGATGACGAGAGGATGCACCACACAACGACCGCACGCGCGGCGTGACCATTACCCGAGAACCGCCCGGGAAACCGGGGCAAGCTCACCTTATGGAATGGGGTTGCGGTGCGTCGTTCTGTTGTCGCCGGCTTGATCGGCTTTGCCACGCTGGCAGCGGCAGTCCTGTCTCCTGCCGCGGTTTCCGCCGCGCCGGCCAAGGCTGCCGCGCCGGCAGACTTCTACCAGGCGCCGTCGCCACTGCCGGCCGGTGAACCTGGCGCGATCATCCGGACCCAGCCCGCGACGGTTGTCGCGACCGCGGTGACCGCAACTGCCACTACGGCGATGTACCACTCCCGCAACGCCCAGAACGCCGACATCGCGGTCACCGGCACGGTGTTTACACCGACGCTGCCGTGGCTCGGTGCCGGTTCCCGGCCGTGGGTGGATCTCGCGGTCGGCACCCAGGGTCTGGGGCAACAGTGCGCGCCGTCCAAACAGTTCGTCGCCAGCACCGAACAGGAACTCGAACCGGTCGAGGCGCTGCTGGCGAAGGGCTGGGGTGTCGTTGTCAGCGACTACGAGGGTTACACCACCGGTTCCACCCCCACCTATGTTGCCGGAGTCTCCGAGGCGCACACCGTCCTGGACATGGCCCGCGCGGCTGCCTCGATCTCCGGGACGGGCATCTCGGCGGCGACCCCCTGGGCCACGATGGGCTACTCGCAGGGCGGCGGCGCATCGGGCTGGGCGGCGTCCCTGGCCCCTTCCTATGCTGCGGACCTCAAGCTGATCACCGATGTGTCCGGCGGTGTGCCGGCGGACATCCGGAACGTGGCCGAATCCCTGGACGGCAGTGTCACCGGCGAGGGCCTGCAGCTCTACGCGCTGATCGGCCTCCAGCAGGCCTACCCCGGCCAGTTCCCACTGGATGACTCCCTCAGCGCTGCAGGCAAGGCCACCGAGGCGTCATTGAAAAGCCAATGCGTCGTGCAGACCCTCGCCGGTTACCCCTTGAAGAAGTTCAGCGACTACTCGACGGGCGCGACGATTCAGCAGTTCGACGCACAACCCGGTGTCGCCTCCGTGTACGCGCAGGACAGCCTGATCACCCGGCCGGCACCGACCGTACCCGTGCTCCAGTACCACGGTGCCCTGGACGAAATCATTCCTATCGGCCAAGCCCGTGCCCTGAACCGAGCCTGGTGCACCGCAGGCGTCCGCACGGTCTTCACCGTCGTACCCGGAGATCACATCGCCGGTGAAACCGCCGGCCTGCCCGCTGCGGTCAGCTGGCTGTCCGACCGGTTCGCCGGGCGGCCCGCGCCGACCACCTGCTCATAGCGCCCACCGAAATCCAACATCGTCGAGGCCCATATGAGCTCCCTGCGCCACAAGGCGGACGCGCCGTTCGGCTGGCGTGCCATCGAGACCGTGCGCGGCTACGGCGACCGGCGGGCCGAAGTCAGTCGCGGACGGCGGTGGCTCGACTGTCATTGCCTCGTTCTTCTCAGTTGGCCATGTCCAGCAGGTCGGCGTGCTCGCAGACCTGCTGGACGAGCCATGCCTACCGCGCGACGAAGCCGCCCGTGGCCTCGTCATAGGTCATACCGTCAGGACAGTCGCACTCGTAGCAGTACCCGTTGCTGCACTTGATGAACAGGCTCGGATCGGTCGGGTGGGCGTACGTGCCGTTGGCCCGGGAGGTACAGAAGTCCACAAGTTCGGGGGGCGTCTCGGTCATGGAGCTCCTCGGCCGGGGGTGGATGAGGACCTGTATACCAGCGCTGCCAACCGCTATTTCGTTCTTCCCTGGCCCGCTCCGGCCGTATCCCAACGTCGATGCCGAGCTGGTGCCGCGCGGCCGGTTCATCTCGTCGATCGGGCACTCGACGACCCGGCCGGTCATCCGGTGGATTTCGACCTTGTGCCGCAGCTCAAGGAACATGAAGTACGTGGTCAGCGCCTGCGACCGGGCCAGCCGGGTGCCGCTCGGCGAGCCACGCAGCATCTTCCCGAAGTACGCGTCGGCATCGGCCGGCTCCATGTCCCACAGCGGTCGGCCGAACCAGGACCTGATCTGGTCCAGGTGCCCGACGTCGCCGCGGATCGTGCCGTCCGCCAGTCCTGCCGAGGCCCGTGCGAGGACGAACCCGGACAGCGGGTCGGTCTCGAACTGCTCCAGCTCTTCCGCCGACGCGGGCCGCCAGTGCTCGCGCAGGTCCCGTACGACTGTCAGCGCCGCCAACCCGAGCCTCCTCACCTTCGGCCCGACTGAGGATCGGTCGGACGAGGTGAGACCGCTTCAAGAATCCCGAAGTTACGTCACAAGCCCGCAGAGCACCCGAAGGAGGAAGAACCCCCTGGCCGCGGGGCAGGGACTCAGCGGAGCTCTGGGGAACTCACGGGATGTCGCACAGAAGGGCGTGTGCGGGGCTGGGGGTCTGGGCCGGGCTGGGCTGGGTGGTTTTCAGTTGGTGGTGAGGAATTGTTCGGCCCAGACGGTTTTGCCGGTGGGGGCGTGCCGGGTGCCCCAGCGCTGGGCGAGCTGGCCGACCAGGAGCAGGCCGCGTCCTCCTTCGTCGGTGGTGCGGGCGCGGCGCATGTGGGGGGCGGTGCTGCTGGAGTCGAAGACTTCGCAGGTGAGGGTGGTGTTTTCGTGGATGAGGCGGAGCTGGATGGGCGGGCGGCCGTAGCGGATGGCGTTGGTGACGAGTTCGCTGACGATGAGTTCGGTGATGAAGGCGGCGTCGTCCAGGTGCCAGGTGGTCAGCTGGGCGGTGGCGTGCTGGCGTGCCTCGGCGACGATGGCGGGGTCGGAGGCCAGGTCCCAGGTGGCGACCCGGTCGGCGTGCAGGGCGCGGGTGCGGGCGATGAGCAGGGCGATGTCGTCGTCGGGGCGGTGGGTCAGCATGGAGGTGAGGATTCTGTCGCAGACGGTGTCGAGCGTTTTGGCGGGGCGGGCGAGGGCCTGGAACATTTTGTCCAGGGCTTCGTCGATGTCGTGGTCGCGGGCTTCGAGCAGGCCGTCGGTGTAGAGGGCGATCAGGCTGCCCTCGGGCAGTTCGGTCTCGAAGGTCTCGAAGGGCAGGCCGCCCAGGCCCAGGGGCGGGCCGGCCGGGACGTCGAGGAAGTGGACGGCGCCGTCGGGGGTGACCACGGCGGGCGGGGGGTGGCCGGCCCGGGCGAGGGCGCAGCGGCGGGAGACCGGGTCGTAGACCGCGTACAGGCAGGTGGTGCCGATGCCTCCGGCGCTCTCGGCGGCGCCTTCCGCTCCGGCCTCTTCGGCGGACAGGTGGATGACGAGGTCGTCGAGGTGGGTGAGCAGTTCGTCGGGCGGCAGGTCGACGTCGGCGAGGGTGCGCACCGCGGTACGCACCCGGCCCATGGTGGCCGAGGCACGGATGCCGTGGCCGACCACATCGCCCACCACCAGGGCCACCCGGGTGCCGGACAGCGGGATCACGTCGAACCAGTCGCCGCCCACGCCGGCCCGGCTGCCGGCGGGCAGGTAGCGGGTGGCGATGTCCAGGGCGCCCTGGACGGGCAGTGTGTGCGGGAGCAGGCTGCGCTGCAGGGTCATGGTGGTGGTGTGTTCCCGGGTGTGGCGGCGCGCGTGGTGGATGCTGACGGCCGCCCGGGCGGTGAGCTCCTCGGCCAGCCACAGGTCGTCCGCCTCGAAGGGCTCGGGGCGCTGGCGGCTGAAGAGGGCCACGCCGAGCGTGGTGCCCGCCGCCCGCATCGGCACCACCATCACCGAGTGGGTCCCCGCCGCGCGGATCCAGGCGGCCTGCGGGTCCTGGGCCGCCCACCGCGCGATGGCGGCATCGCTCACCTCGTACACGGCGCCATGGCCCTGGGCCAGGCACCGGGCCACCGGTGACAGCGCCGGGTAGCGGGAGGGCTGTGCCTCGGCGCCAGGCGGGGCGGGGCCGTCGTCGAGCAGGGACCGCACGGCGGCGCGGTCCATGGTGAGGGTCGGCCCGGCGGGAGGCCCCTCGCCGCCGTGCTGGGGGGCCTGAAGCAGGTCGACGGCGGCGAAGTCCGCGAGGCGGGGCACGGCGACGTCGGCCAGCTCCTGCGCGGTGCGCCGGACGTCCTCGGTGGTGCCGATCCGCGCGGTGGCGTCGTTCAGCAGCAGCATCCGCTGCCGGGCCAGGTGCTCCTGCACCGTGTGGTGGGCCGCCAGGCACACCGCGCGCACCCGCCCGTCGGCGTCTTTCAGCGGGGCCAGCGAGGTCGACCAGCCGTGCTCCGCGCTGACACCGGTGGGCCGCAGGTAGGCCTCCACCTGCTGCACCTCGCCGCTCTCGAGCGCCAGGCGCATCTTCGCCTCGGCCTGCTCGCTCACCGGGTGCGGCGCGAGGTCCACCAGGCGCAGCCCGCGCATCTGGTCCTCGGTGAGCTGCAGCGCACCCTCCATGCCGGCGTTGGCCCGCACCAGCCGCAGGTCCGCATCGAAGACGGCCAGGATGCAGGGGGACTGGCCAAACACCCATTCCTCCAGCGCCCCGCCCCCGGGCGTGCGCGGTGTGCCGGCCACGGCGGACACCACCAGCCACTCGGCGACCGGGCCGCCCACAATCCGGCGGTGCACCAGCAGGCGCCGCTCGAGCCGGGAGCCGTCCCGGTGCCGCAGCGCCACGGTGCCGCTCCACCGCTGGCGCCCGGCCGCCTCCCGCCGCGCCTTCTCCCCGACGTCATCGGCGAGCAGCCGCGCGGCCCGCTGCCCCACGACCTGCGAGGACTCATAGCCCAGCAGCCGCCGGGCACCCTCACTCCAGCCCGTCACGATGCCCTGCTCATCGACGGTGGCCGTGGCCGTGTAGGCCGGCTCGGGCAAGGCATCCGCCCGCGCCTGCTCACCGCCAGGGGTGGGACGTCGCTCCATCGCCGCTCATCTCGCCCTTCGGGAACCTGCACGGCCGGGACCCCTCCTGACAAGCATGATCCTGGGGGACACGGAGCACCAACCCGGCGCCGTCACCCGAGCCCTGCCCAGGCCCTGCCCCAGGACGCCGGTCGGGCCGCTCACAACCCGCCCCGCCCTGCCCCCACCCCACCTCACGCCACCCCGCCTCGCCCCGGCCGTGGGCACGCTGTGCCTGCGGCCCCGGCGGCGTTCACCGCCGGCCCCGCCAAAGGGGAATCTTCAGAACGTGCGCAACGGGTGGCAGTCGGCCCGGCCTGCCCGCGCCGGGGCACAGAGCACCGTGCGGGATCTTCCCTGGGCAGGCCAGGGGGAGGCGGCCGGGCCGGCTCCGGAGGCCGGGAATCCCGTTGCGGGGCTGCGGAAGACGGCCCTGGGTGCCGGCCGGGGGGCTGCAGATCATCTCCGTAGCGATACGGCTCTTCTCTGTGACGCACGGTGGCGCGCCTGCGGATGTGGCCTGTGACACGCCTGTGACAGTCGGCGGACACGGTCATGAAGTCCTCCGAGCAGTCTTATCGAAACCGGACAAAAGGCAGCATTCGGGCATTTGTCCTCTGTTTTCGAAGGTGTGAGCAGTGATGACCGAGCCGATGCGCGGAGGAAATCCCATGAGCCTCACACTCACCACGCCGTACACCGAAGCCCCCGCACCTGCGCTGGCCCCGCGTGAGCTGGAGACCCTGCGACATATCGCCTCGGGGTGCACCTACCTCCAAGCGGCCCGCCAGATGGGACTCTCCCGGCACACGGTCGACGCCTATCTCCGCCGCATCCGGGCCAAGCTCAACATCAACACCACGGCCGAACTCACCCGACTGGCCATCTCCCTGGGACTGTGACGCCCGGCCACACAGGGCCAGAAACCGCCCACAGGTGACCAGGAACTGCACCACAGTCAGTTCAAGTGGTGCGCCCGCCAGGCCGGTTCCGCATTCGAGACCGCGCTCGCGACGTGCCTGGACCGCCTCGAGTCCTACCGGCTCATTGAACTGGTCCGTTTTCTGCACGCACAGGACGAGACGGACACGCTCGGCCTCATGCGGGACTGGGCCGCTGCACCCGGCCGCAGTGACGCAGCCTGGGCCGCTGTGACGGTCACCCTGTCTGACCTCGGAGACAGCCCTGCCCGCGCCCAGGTGAAGCACACCGTGGCAGCTGGCCCGCTCCACCGAGGGCCAGATCCGGACGCGGAACGCTGGATCACCGCGACCCGTACCCTCATGTCCTACACCGACCTGCCGGAAAGCTGGCCGCACATCCGCCGGGCGTTCGACGATCCCGAGCTGTGCCGCGCCGTGATCGACCGCTTGATCACTGCTGGTCCCGACCGCTGGCCCGCAGGTGTGGCAGAACTCGACGAAGCCGATCTCGCCGACCTTTACGAGCGCTTGTGCAAGCGGGAGGAACTGAGCCGGTCCCGGCCTGAGCACGGTGTCGCCTACCGGATCACGCCGGAGGAAACCCTCCACGACCTCGCCGACGCCCTGCCTCAGAGGATCGCCGACAAGAAGACCCCCCAAGCGGCCGACCACCTCAACCGACTGGCCACCCCTACATCCCACCACCCGGCCTGGCTGCGGCGCCTGGCCCGCCACACCGCCCGCCAGGCGGCCCAGCAGCAAAGCCAACCGCTGCCCCCGCACCATTTGCAGAAACTGGCAACCGACCACAGCTTGCGCGTGATCACCGACGAGACACAGCTCCTGGACGTCGTCATGGAGGCCCTCGACCGCGTCCAGGAGGCACTCTCGGCCCCCAACGGGATGGCCATCCTGCTGTGGAACCGCTCCGCTGCAACCGGCAGCAGCGCGATGTGGCCGACGTGGGAGGACGACTTCAGCGACCTCGTCATGGGCCTGCTGAAGATCCACCTCAACGGACGGCGCATCATCCTCAACCGCGAGGTCCAAGTCGACCGCCCAGGCGTCCAAGGAGGCCGCACCGACATTCACATCCAGGCGGCCGACCCCTCCCAGGACGCCGAGCCGTTCACCGTCGTTATCGAAGCCAACGGCTGCTGGAACCGGAGCCTGCCCACCGCACTCGCCGAGCAGCTGGTCACCCGCTACCTGCGCCGCCCCCGCACCGCCGGCAACGTCCTGGTTGGCTCCTTCGACTGCGACCAGTGGCGCTCCGATCAGCGGCCGCGCTGCTCGCCCGGCCACACCCAGCAGCAGATCGAGCACAAGCAGCAGGAGCTGGCCGCGCAGCAGGATGCCGTGGTCCGTGCGCGGGTCCTCGACTGCCGACCGCCCGGAGCCCAGACCGACTAACGACCGCACGCCTGTGAGGTCTCACCATTGAGATCGTTTCATCCTGAAGTTGCAGGTCACGGGGCTGGTGTGGCCGGTCATGGGCGTGCTCATGCTGGTCGGTGGCGTGATCGGTAGCAGGTGATCGTCTGGTCATGGAGTGATTCGCCGGACTGCGGGCCGCGGGGCGCCCGTGCCGTCTACTGCCCACGGAATCAAGGGAGTTCACGGGGCGGGAGAGGGGGGCGGAGGTGGCCGCGGTGCTGACGTGGGTGATTCAGCGGCGGGTCGTGCTGGCGGACCGGGTCGAGCAGCTGCGCAAGGAACTCGCGGAGGCAAAAGCCGAGGTGGCCCGCCTGGCGGCGGCCGCAGCAGCGGGCCGTTGCCAGGCGCGAGGCACACCAGCGCCACCGTCGGCGGCCGAACACGTCGGAGAGGCGCTGGAGCGGATCGCAGCCGAGGTGGCGCCGCAGCGCACTTGAAACGCGCTGCACACACGTGTCCTGCCTCACTATCGAGGCCGCCGGGCAACCCTTCCAGCGCTGAAATCTTCTCCCTGGGATGAAGATCCTTAAGAGGCGGCCTCGCCTACTCATACTCCTGACCCTGGCCGTGGTGGCGGCCGTGACGGTGACCGTCGTCATGGTCATCCAGGCGAACAAGATGGAGACGCTCTCCCCGCGCGAGGAACGTGACCGGGCCGCGTCTGGAGCAGCCGTACCGTCGGGGCAGGTGGACTGCCGGAAGGTCAAGTGCATCGCGCTCACCTTCGACGGCAACCCGGGCGAACCCACCGACCGACTGATGGACCTCCTGAAGGAGTACAAGGCGCCGTCGACGTTCTTCCTTGAGGGCCGGCGCATCCACAAGTTCCCGGATGTGGTGCGGCGGATCGCCGAGGACGGCCACGAGATCGGGGACCACACCTGGACGCACGCGGTGCTGACCGATGTCTCCGATGCGCAGATCCGTGATGAGCTGCGCCGCACCGCACGGGCCATCTCCAGCATCACCGGCAGCGAGCCGACGCTCATGCGCCCGCCCCAGGGCCGCACCGACGACCGCGTCTCCAAGGTCTCGAAAGAACTGGGGATGGCGCAGGTGCTGTGGACGGTGACCGCGAAGGACTACGAGACGGACGACACCGCGCTGATCACCAAGCGCGTGCTCGCGGGCGCCGGCCGCGACGGGATCATCCTGCTCCACCCGCTGCACAAGGGCACCGTGCCGGCCATGCCTTCCATCCTGAAGGCGCTCAGCAAGCAGGGCTACACCTTCGTGACCGTCTCCCAGCTGCTCGCTCCGGCCAAGGCCGAGCCCGGCAAGATCTACAAGTGACTGACTGACGCGCGAAGCGTCCGCCTTCTTGGGCCCCTCGCCATCACGGGAGCGGCGGCCACCGGTTCCGCCGAACTCCGGTGACTCGTTCGGCATCCCATTTCCGGTGTGGCCGCTCGTGGGGTTGCTTGTGCTGGTCGGCGGCGGGATCGGTAGCAGGTGATTGCCCGTCACCGGGAGACTTCGGTGCGGGTGAGGACGAGCAGGGCCCGCAGCAGTGCGGTGGCGTGACGGGCATTGAGGCGGAGATTGGTGAGCACGCGCCAGTTCTTCAAGTCGGCGAAGCCGTGCTCGTTCGCGGCGCGTTCGCGGGCCACGAGCTTGTTCGCCTCCTTCTGCGCGGCGGTCAGCCGTCGGCCGCGGGCGGCGCGGTAGCCGGTGATGATCACCGGGTTGTCGGGGTCGTCGTCGAGGCCGAGGAAGCCAGGGTCGGCGATCGCGCCGATGCCGGCTTCGTACGCAATTCGCGCAGACGGATCTCGCGGACGGCGGGTTCGGAGCGGGCGGCGGCAGGAACGACACCAGCGGTCCTGATGAGGGCGTGCGCGATTCTCACGACCGGCACGCGAGCCCCGCGCGGCAACTGCCCGACCGGCTACGGGCGGTCGGACCGGGCTGGCATCTGTTGCTGCTGCAGTTGCACGAGCAACTCCTCACCCACGTCCCCGACTGCCAGGTGGAGGACCTGAAGGAGAAGTTCGGCACCGCACGCATCCACATCGCCCCCGCCACGGCCGCACGTCATCCCCAGACGCAGACCTTTGTCGCCTCAGCCGAGCAGGACGAAGTCCGCGTCCGCGCCGCAGACGTCCGTACTGCCGTTGAAGACGGGCCCGCAGATCCGCTGGTGGGCGGGTAGTTGCTGCGGGCTGCTGAAGGGGCCGGATGGGCGGCCAGGGTCATTTGGCCGGTGATGTCCCTCGACGACGTCGCGGGTACGGCCTCGAGAAGGTCGTCGAGGGTGGCGCCGGGCGCGCAGTTGCCCAGGGTGTTGCCGCGTACGAAGCCTCCTAAGCGGTAGATGGCTTCGAAGCGGGACGCGAGATGGCACAGGCGTACCAGCCGGTCTTCGGCTTCGCCGGGCAGTGTCAGGGGCTGGCCGTCGGGTTTCCCGTAGCCGCGCAGTTCTGCCGGCAACTCCATGCCGGCGTCCTGCACGCTGAGGGTCACTTCCGGGCTCGGCCATCCGTCGTCGTCGGTGCGGGCCAGGTCCATGCCGCTGGTGTTCGGCTGGAGGTGAACTGACCGGTCTGGTAGTCAGCTTGTCTCTGGCCGGGCGTCGGCCGGGGTCGTTACGGGTGCGGTCGGGTCCGGGGTGTCGGTGGCGGTGTAGTAGACGGAGGAGCCTTGCTTGGTGCGCTGGGCATGGCTCTTGGCGACGAGTCCTTCGACCGTGGTGCGTACGACGGTGGTTTTGATGGTGCGGTCGGGGTGGGCCTGGCCGAGTGCGGTGGCGATTTCGGCCGCGGAGCGGGGTTCGCTCTGATCGGTGAGGTGGCGGCGGATCAGGTCGACGAGGGTGGGCTGGGTCGGCTTCGCGGCCGTCGCTTCGGGCACGGCTGTGGGCTTCTTGGAGGCAGGCTTCCTGGCTGCCTCGCCGTCTTGCACAGCGGGAGTCTTTTTCGCCCGTGCCCGCTTGCCGGCGCCGGGTTCGGTGTCGGTCTTCTGCCGCGGCACTGAGGGCGTTGCCGTCTCTTCGGTGGCGGGCTGGGCGGCCGTGTCCGCGGTGCCGAGTGCCTTTTGCATGTTGGTCAGCACGGTGTGGTCGTGGTGCAGGGCGCGCAGTTGTTCCTGCAGCGCGTCGATGTCCGCAGTGATGCGTTCCTGCTCCTTGGCGTTGCGCTCAAGGTCGTTGGCCACCTGGGCCGTGTACTGCGATGTCAGTTCGGTGGTGGGGGTTTTGGTGTCAGGCATGATGCTGGCCTTTCCTCGGGTTGCGGCCGCGGGCTGAAGGAACCTCGGAGCGGGCGCCAGGGGGCGCACAGTGCTCGCGTCGGCGTTGACGGAGTCATGGGTGGGCCGCGACTGTGTTTGGTCGTCCCCGTGTAGAGATAGTACGGACAGGCGGAGTCAGTTGTTCCTCTCGGGCGGTCTTCCGCTCAGCCGCATGTCATGTGTGGGCCGCAGTCGGTGCGGTCGAAGCCCACCGAGCCTTGCCGTTGGGGCGGGTACCAGACGACTTCGTCGGCTTCCCGGTGGTGGTGCCGGGCGGTGAGTGTGTGTGATGCGGTCAGGCGGTCGAGGAGTTCGGCGGTCTGGCGGGGTGAGTGTCCGCACAGGCGGGCGAGGACCTCCATGTCCGTACTGCCGGCATCGCCTGAGGTGTGCGAGGCCAGGGCACGTGCGGTCAGCTGCACGGCCGGGGGCAGTAACGGCGGGCACTGACGCGGCCCGGCCCCGCAGCCGCTGCCCACGATGCCTGCATGCCTACGGCCGGCACCGCACCCCTTGCCGATCCTCGCAGTCACGTGGCAGTGCGCAGTCGCCTGCCCCTGCCGGTACCGCCTGTGGCGTGCGCGGTGTCGGGGAGAGATCTCTGTGACCAGCTGAATGTCACAACTCCCGGAGAAATCAGCACTGTTGTGGTGCGTGCGATGCGCGGGCGGTATTCGAGTAAGTCATCCGAAAGGGGAATGTACGGCATGGATCCTGTGATCGTCGGAGCGGTGGTGACCGTGGCCGTCAGCGTCGTCAACGGCATAGTGAAGATCGCCCAGCGGCGCCTGACCGCTGATGTCGAGATAGCGCGCATCGCCGAGGCCGGACAGACCGACCGGATCCGCTGCACCACGGCACAGGATTCCCGCCCCGGCCGCCGCTCCCGGCCAGCACCAGCCGACCGGAGTGGGGGTGGCCGCCATGGAGGACGCGCTCAGCACTGACATCGGCCTCGCCGACCACGTCGAGACCAGCCCGGCCCCACTGCCCGGCATCGAACTCGCCGAAGCGCTCCACCACGAGCAGTACCCGGCACTGGTCCGCTTTCTGCTCCTGCACGGCGCGTCCTGGGCGGAAGCTCAGGACGCTGCCCAGGACGCCTTCACCCAGATGTGCGCGCCCGGTCTGTCACTGACCCATCCCCGCGCCTGGCTGCGCACGGTGGCCTGGCGGTCATGGGTGAGCCAGCAGGTCAAACCCGAAGACGCCTGCGCCGAGATGCCCGAGCCCCAGACCAGTCTGCGCTGGCAGACCCCGGACCACGCGGCTGAGCTCGGGGAGGAAGAGCGCCGGGTGGTCTCCTTGCTGCTCCAGCTGCTGGCCAAGCAACGCGCCGCCATGGCCTGGCACCTCGATGGCTTCACCACCGAGGAAAGCGCCCGCGCCATGGGCACCACACAGGCGGCCGTGCGTCAGAACCTGACCCGGGCCAGAGCGGCTCTGAGGGAAGGCCTGCACCTGGAAGGACGCTTCAAGGAGGGGAGGAGGGTGACGTGAGCGACCGCGATCCGCGTACACCCAAGCCGGAACACGGCTGCGAGGACAGCCTGGACATGCTGCTGACGAGGGCGCACGAGCAGCTGGGCACTGCCATAACCGACCGCATCACCGCACGGGGAGGGCCACCCGAGCTGCGTTCCCCGGACCTTGCACTGGACCGCCTCCTGGCAGCCGCCCATCGCTGCGTCGGGACCGCCGTCACCCGCCGCCGCTCCCGCGAGGCCCGCGCCGCCCTGGCCCAGCGCAACCTGGCGCTCGAAGCACGCCTGGCAGAGCGCGGACCGCTCTCCAGCCGGCCATCGCCCGTGCGGCTGAAATACCGTCAAGAGACCCTGCGCCTTGCCCACCGCTACTGGCCCATCGACCTGGCCAAGGGCATGCGGGCCGCTGTCCGCATCGTCCAGAACCTGAGTGACCTCCTGGAGGACACCAGCCAGCCTGTCACCACCACGGGCCCGGTGGTCCGACAGCTCAGAGAGCATCTCCACGACATGTCTCGGCTGCCCAAGCCGCCACGGCCCCCGGTCACGCTCACCGGACTCGACTACCTGGTGGCGGTTGAGTCGGCGCTCGCCGAGCCCGCCGAGCGGCTGCTGCACGATGTGCACCGCATCCGGCAACTGCTCGATGAGGAGCTGGCGCCGGCGATCGCCACCCTCAAGTCGTCCCCGCCTGCCTACGTGTTCGGTGTCGATGCCATCGCACAGGACCTCATCGACGATCTGGCCCAGGGCTGCGACCAGGCGGACGTCCTGGCCAAGGCCGTCGTCGAGGTCGAACGGGCGAGCAGCGACTTCGTCGGCGCAGACCTCAGCTGCGCCAAACTGGACGGCGTACTCCTCGAGGGGATCCTGTGGGACGCCACGACGGTATGGCCGGGAGAGTGGGAAACCCTCATCAGGCGCGCCTCGCTGCCCTCCGGCGAAGAACAAGGCGTCCTCATCGTCGCCGCCGAACCATCCGACACCGTCATCCACGCCGAAGCATGACCAAACGCCGCTGCCTTCACCCCTGGCGCGAGTGTTGCGGTGCCGGGCGGCGTGCGCGGTCGCGGCGATTGTTGGACATCCGCAGCGGGAGCAGAGATGCGACGGTCCCGTCAGCCGGTGAGCGCCTGGCCGTGGGCGTCGATCGGTGGGGGCAGCGCCCGCAGCCGCTCGGTGAGGTCGTCAGCGGCAGGGCCGCCCCGGTCGGCAAGCGTGCCGGTCAGGTTCGAGAGCCGGGTGCGCGCGGTGGAACGGAGCCGGGCGGGCGGGACCCGTTCGAGCACGTCGTGTGCGCGCTGCGCTGCGGTGCCTCTGCCTGCGCGAGCACCAGGGAGGCCGCCGCCCATCCGGGCGTGCCGCTGATGCAGTCGGACAGCGAGGCCTCGGCGCGAGCGCGGGCATCGGACGCCCGGCTGAGGACGAGATACGCCTCCGCCTGGTGCAGGGCGAGTTCAGCCGAGTCGAAGCCGAACCGGCCCGGGGCCTCGGTCTCGGCGGCCGAGTCGAGTTCGTTCAGCGCCGTGGTGAGGGCGTGCCCGGCGTCGTCGCCGCGGCCGCCGGCCGCGAGGGAAGGCAGCAGAGCCCATGCGTGGAGCTGGGCACGGACGAGACCGGGCGGGGCTGCGGCCGCTCCTCGTTCGGCGTGCGCTATGGCGTCCGCGGTGCGCCCGGTGGCCCGGGCCACCATGCTCTGTGCCCCCCACGACCACGCTTCGAGTCGCCGGTCGCCTCCATGCCCACCAGCTCGACCTGTTCGAGCAGCAGCCAGTCACTCAACTCGGCCAGCCCGCGCTGAGTCGTGGGATACGTTCGCGTCTCCTGACCCCGGCTGTTCTTGCGCTTGCCCGGCCAGCGGACCGTGGCCACCACCGTGTCGCGGTGCACGTCCAGGCCCGCGCAGCGGGCCACCACCACATCCATCCCAGCCTCCTCGGGCATGACGCCGTCCCAGCGGACGCCGCCCGAAGGGGGCCTACCGGTTCAAAGAGTCTGAGATTCGCGCTCGTGGCAGCAGTCAGAAGTCCCTCAAGCCTCAGCGTCATACTTTTTCCGGACTCGCAGTACCACACGGCACCGACGTCTGCCGGGCGACGCCCCCTCGATGATCACCCACCGTGCGGAACCCAAGTACCGGCGCACGGCAGCAACCCCAGCGGCGCGTGAGAGCACCAGCCACCCCCGAACGCTCCCGTACGCCCCGCCACTGGAGCCAGCTCAGGCCGGAGAAGTGGGGCCGCCGCAAGCCGTTAATGCCACTCGGCCCCGAACCGGCGGCGTACGACCTCGCCGATACGGGCCAACGTCCAGCCCAGGTCACTCCAGCCGCACGCGGCCGGACCGGCCTCCAACACCGCTTCCAGAGCACGCAGTTGGCTGGCGTCGAGCTTGCAGCGGGCGCCACCGGGCCCCTTGGAGACCAGCGCCTGGCGGCCACCCGCGGCCAAGGCCCGACGCCAGCGATTCGCCGACATCCGGGTCACCCGAAACCGCCGGGCCACCTCCCGGTCACTGGCCCCCACCTCGATCAAGTCAGCAGCCGCGAGCCGGACTTGCTCACGCCGATGCCGCTCCTCGGCCGTCAGCCCACCGCCATCGGGATACCTCATCCTCCTGGCATAGCGCGGCTCGCGACAGCCGTCACGACCCCACGTAACCCGCACCGTTAAAGATCTCTGGAGGGCGTCTGAAAAGCCTGTCAGCGGGCAAGTTGCCTGGTAGCGGGGTGGTGGCGCATTTTCGGGGGCTGGGGTGTGCGGGCTGCGTACCCGTTACTCGACGGATCTGTCTGATCCGGAGTGGGAGATCCTGTGTCCGCTGGTTCCGGCGGTGAGGCCCGGTGGACGGCCGGCGAAACACTCGCGGCGGGAGATCGTCAACGCGCTGGCGTATTGGCTGCGGGCCGGCTGTTTTCCCCCTGACCTCCTGGTCAGAACGCTCGTCCTGCTCCAGCACGACCTACTCGAACGACTCCTGCCGGCCAGACGCCTGCGCAGCCAGCCCCGCGTCATCAAACGCAAGATGTCCAACTACCGGCTCAAATGGGCCGAACACCACACCTGGCCCCAACCCACCCGAACCGGCACCCGAGCAATCACCATTCAACGACCCCAACCCGCAAACCCGTAACGCAACGGCATTGCCTCTAGAGCTGGTCGATGCACACCCGGAGTAGCGCGTTGAGCGCGGCGGCCTGGGGCAGGTCGTGCATGGTGATGACGTCGGCGCTTTCACGAATCTGCCGGTGGAGTACATCATCCGCCTGCGTCTTAAAGTCCAGCAAGCGGGTCATGTATTTCTTGTCGGTCCGGGTCCATCCGTAGTTATTGACGGCCACCTCGAATGACTTATAGCCGAGGACCGGCGGCACGTGGTCGATGATGGCCCGCAGCAACGTGTGGCAGGAGTAGGCGTGACCGTCCGCGTAGTTGTCATCCAGTTCTCGCAGCAGTTGCAAAAGCTTGTCCACATTCAGCTTGGTCTTGCCTTGCTTCGCGGCCAGTTCAGTGCGGAGGGCAGCATTGACGTAGAGCTTCGGCTCACTGACCGTCTCGACCGTCGGTGCAATGATGGCTCCTGTGACGGTGGGCAAACCCTGCGGGTACTGTGCAACGGCAGACGCAACCGAAAACCGAGGGCGCGGCGTAGGCACCGGCATTGAGATTGAGGGAGACGCCGGGAGTGTAATGGTGTTGGCCGCCGTAGTCAGCTCGGCAACTCGCTCCACATAACCGGGTAGATCGTCAACGTCTCGGTACTCTTTGAGTCCCCGGTGGAGTTGAAACCGCCAACCGCCCGGGGCTGTACCCCACGGTTGATAGCCGCGCCGCAGTACCGGCTCACGCTGGAAGATGCCCGGCAAGGCCACCACGAACTCAGTAGTGACGGCGGGATGGTCTCGCTTGAAGTCGTCCGAGGTGATGTACGGGGCATCGGACCGATCCGGCGATGGCTTGGCTGCCCGCTGATGCTTCACGAAGTACTGCAAGACGCCAATGAAGTTGTCAGCGAAGATGCCGCAACTCGGGCGAGTGGAGGCCAGCGGCGGCAGTAAGGGCCGGGCGGCTGTCATCGGCCAAGTGGGCCCGGTCGTACCAGGCCAGACCATACGAGGGCCCAGTCAGTCCTCCGGACTCCCTGAACCCGGCCACAGGCAGGGACTTGAGAACGGCCTCCGCGTCGTCGTATCCCAGATGGTCCATCATGCCCTCGACGTAGTGCCAGAACGGCCACTGCTCATCTTGGAAGTAGCGCTCAGCCATGACTTTGAGCAAGGCGAGTTGAGCGTCATCAAGCGGCTCTGTCAGGGCTGACATGGTTCGTCCGATCTTGAAATTATCTGTCGGGATGACCACGTATCGTACGCCTGGTGAGGGAGCATCAGCCACGGCTTTGAAGCCCGGCGACCTGCACTGCGGGGCTGGAGAATGCCGGTTCTGCTGGATGTGGCCCCTGGCCGTCGCGCTGAGTGGGGATTGCTTCGCGAACGTCAGCCTGCTGCGGGCCGAGCCGTCGTTGCTCGGGCCGGCCTCCGACCCCACTGCGTCCCGGCTATTACCACACTGGCTTCGAACTGGAAGCGAGCGTTGACCGTACTACGGCAGGTCCGCCGCCCAAGTCCGTGACTATGCATCTAGACTAGTGCGTCATTTGTCGTATTTTCACAGTCCATGTGGCACTTATAGGGTTGATGTTCCAGGGAGAGGTAAAGCTCAAGCGGAGAACAGGCTCATGACTGGTCGTGAGCGCGGCGTTCACTGGCGGCGAGGGGGGCGAGTGCACCCGAAAATCAAGACACCGGCGGCATTACTGCTGAGCCGAAGGAGCTTCACCTCCATTTTGCTCTTCTTTGTCGCCGCCTCACTGGCGGTCTCGGCACTGCTTGCCCTGGGCTTGGCCGGATACAGCTCCGACAAGATTTCCTACCCGACCGCTTTTCGTCTAGCGCTTTCTTCGGTGTGGAATCCAGGGGACTTAATGCTCAAAGATGGCGAGTCTGCGGGCTACTACGTGTTCGCGGGACTCGCTACGCTCGCCGGAGCTGTCATACCCGTTCTGCTGCTGGGGTCTTTCGTCTTCAAGCTCTTCAATCGTGACCCTTTGCAGTGGCGGAGCAACGTATCGCTGATCAATTGCTCCGGCGAAGGAGCGGTCATGGTACTGCGTTTCTATAACGGAACACAGATGAGTTTGGTCAATATTTCGATCGACGTGATCGCTCGATATGAGACGACTGCTTCACCCAAGTCGCTGATCAATAAGCCGCTTGAGTGCCTGTCAGGGGCAACGATGAAGCGCGCCAATCGCGGATTCTGGGCGTATAGCTCTCCGGGTGTCCCTTTCACTGTTCGGGTGCCGCTTTCGGAAAAGCTGAGCGCAGCTCAGACGTACGAAGGGAGCGTGATAGACCTTCAAGGGCGGATGCTGAAGAAATCTCTCGTGCAGATCATTGCATTAGCGAGGGGGACCGTCGTTGAGACCGGATCGGATTTTGTGAGCATCCATCACTACAGCGCAAAGGACTGCTTTTCCATCGGCCACCCGGAGGAAATCGAAGTCAATGGATCCGTCAACCCGAAGCATTGGAAAGGGTGGCAGAATTTCGAGAATAGTTCCAATGTGTACATGTTTGCGTACGGCTCGCTGGTGAGCGGCGAATCTATTTCTCTCACCGTCGGCCACGAGTATCATCCCTTTGACGGGCCGCTTTCCGCGCGACTGTATGGGTGGCGGAGAACCTGGAATGTCGCTTCGGAAACCTCGCAGCTCGCCCCCAGGGTGTACCGGATGCCCGACGGTTCAGCATATGACGGTTGGGTTCGTTCACTCGGGATCAAGCGGGACCCCTCGGCCTTCTGCAACGGAGCCGTGTTTCGCGTTTCCGAGAAAGACCTGTCCCTTCTCCGCATCAGAGAGAAGCGATATACCGAAGAGGACGTTAGCGCCGAAGTCACGTGGATCGGAAAGCCGGCCGACGCCAAGGTGGTGACGTATGTCCCTCGCGAGAGACTCGTTCCCGAACCGCGGAATCCGGGGGATATTCGCCCTACTGTGATTCGAAGGGGCTATATAGCTCTCATTGAAGACGCCTTTGGAGCGCTGGGGCCCGGATCACTGGAAGAGTACAAAGATACCACGGACGACCCAGACGGGATTGTCATCCAAGATATGGATATCGAGTCCAAAGACTGACTTTTTTCTAGCAATTTCCTCATCAGATTACAGCGCGGAGGCCGTAATTGATTTGCCATGCGATTGACGGATCTCTAGCACTTCAAAACATTCTCGCCTGCGGGTTGCTACTTCTGGCTATCCATCATGGCCGAACAATCGGATGTGCCGCCGCCTTTGCTACACTTTTCATTGGCGCGATTGTCCTGAATGCTGTCATATTGGGTCTTATTCCGGCCCTCTGTCGTTAGCTTCATCGAGCGGCACATGCTGATTGCTCAAAAATGCTTGGGACGATCAGAATTGAGTCGATCGAGAGTAAAAATATGATCAGTTCAGCGACATCCGTGACCGTGGCGGAGTCGAGCCCCTGGTGATCCGTGCCGTATGCCCCATCAGTTGAGTCGAGACCGTTGTGGGACAGCAGTAAAGGATGTCATCGTCCGGGCAGCATCATAGATACCCGCAGTCTCACTGGGAGTCCCACCATGAGCACCCCGCCTCCGCCCCCGCCCAGAACTCGCCTGAAGAGTTTCCTTGCCACCCTCGTTGCGTTGGGTACATTCTTCGCTCGCGCTGCCGCGATGCTGGGTGCTGGTGCTGGCCACTTGTTAGGAGTCGATAATTTACTCGGCAATAATGACAGAAACTCAGCTTCGAGACCAACGGTAGTATCATCGGCAACACCAGATGCGAAGATAAGAATCCCCACAGGCGCGACAGTGATTTCTCGGTGCATCACAGTTGAAGGCACAGGCCACGCCGCCCCAGGACATCATTTGTGGGTTGGTATCGAGGCGTCACCCGGACAGGACTATCTGGACAAACGTGTCACTGTCTTGGACGAGGATCACTGGCAAGTAACTGGCGTAGTGGTCGGCTCCAAAAATGCCACAGGAGAAACACGCACAATCCTAGTGCTTGATGTTGACGACCCCACGGACAAGTGGCTTAGAACGATATCTGTTCAATCGAAACCGCAATGGTACGCTCAGATAATTGGCCGAGGATTTCCTTCCGGAATAACCACCGTAGCGCATAGGGAAGTGCAGCGCGACGACACAAGCTCTGATGACGGTCCAGATTGTTCGATCCCTCCAGCGTGACGCATTGCTACATAGATCTTTGACGATGAGATAGACGACTTCGCCGTACCTCACCGTTGCTCTTGATGCGACCTAAGTTGACTCTAGAGGGCGTCTGAAAAGCCTGTCAGCGGGCTGGTCTTGCGAGGCGACGCACCAGGAGCATGGCCATGGTGAGGTAGATGGCGCTCTCCGAGCAGACGCGGAGGTACTCGTAATCCTTGGACAGGCGTCGGCACCGTCCCAGCCAGGCAAACGTCCGCTCTACCACCCAACGTCGCGGGACCACCGCGAAGAGGGGCACTGCCGGAGGCGGCTCTCCCACCCGGGCCCAGGTCGAGCGGAAGCCTCCGTCGCGGCGCTGCACGACCTCCACGGTGATGCCGGTGGCCTCCCGGGCCCAGGCATGGAAGTCGGCGCCGCGGTAACCCTGGTCCGCCCACACATGCCGCAGACGCGGAAGGGCATCGGCAGCCCGGGAGAACAGCACCACGGCGCCATCACGATCGCCGACGCTCGCCGGGCTCACGCAGGCCACCAGGACGGTGCCGCGGGTGTCGACGAGTAGATGGCGCTTGATGCCGCTGACCTTCTTGCCGCCGTCGTACCCATGCAGGCCACCGCGCTCACTGGCCCGCACGCTCTGACTGTCCACAATGGCCGCACTGGGGATGGCATCCCGGCCGAGCTGCACCCGCTCGCGTTCCCGCAACGCCGTCAACATCCGCTCCCACACGCCTTCTTGCTGCCAGCGCCGCCAGTAGTGATACACCGTCTGCCACGGCGGCAGGTCATGCGGCAAAAGTCTCCAGGCACAGCCGGCCCGCAGCCAATACGCCAGCGCGTTGACGATCTCCCGCCGCGAGTGTTTCGCCGGCCGTCCACCGGGCCTCACCGCCGGAACCAGCGGACACAGGATCTCCCACTCCGGATCAGACAGATCCGTCGAGTAACGGGTACGCAGCCCGCACACCCCAGCCCCCGAAAATGCGCCACCACCCCGCTACCAGGCAACTTGCCCGCTGACAGGCTTTTCAGACGCCCTCTGGACGCCCGCAAGGCCCTGTGCCGGATCCTGTTCGTGCTGTCGATGAGTGCCCGAACAGGCTGAACACATCATCTGATCACCGAAGCGCACAGCAACGGAGTTCTCAGGATGTGCCGGATCCCGCCGCGGCCGATCCGCATCGGTTGCTCATGGTGGTACTTGCCGGATCAGGGGCGTACATCGACGTAGTCGCCGGCGGCCTTGGCTGGGCCGGTGGTGGTGGTGCCGGTGAAGTTCCAACGCCAGTAGCCGTCCCTGACTGCCTTGACCGTGGTGCGCAGGGTGCCGGTGTTGCTGGTGTTCACCGTGGCCACCGTGGTGTAGGTGCTGCTGGCCTTCGGGCGGAACTGCAGTTTGACGGCTTGGCCCGCGTATCCCGCATACCGGTAGGTGTCCCAGTTGGCCCGCACGAGCTTGCCGGTGACGGTGATACGAGAGCCCTTGGTCACTGGTTCCGGTGAGGCGTTGACCGTGAGCCGCGCGGCACGCTTGAGGCTGAACGACCCGGCGCCGGGGGCAAAGACCGAATCGCCGTCGTTGGCGTCGGCCAAGGCGTCGACCGACCATGTTCCCGCGTTGGCGTTGGCCAGGTCCACCGGATCGTCGCTACCCGGTGCCGGGTGGGCGTTGGCGGTGAACACCGTCGTGCATGCCGTCGCGCTCTCGCAGAACGCGTCGGTGGTGTAGAAACCGCCGTGCGGCCCCTTCAGATCCACATCGGCGAAAGACAGGCCGGAGTCGTCTGATCCGGTGACCGTGACCGGGAACACCACGTTGTGCGTGATACCCACGATGACGTCATGTCCGGAGTTGACGGTGGCACCGCTGACCACCGGGTCGCCGGGCGCGGCATCGGCCGAGGCGCCGGCCCCCGCCAGCAGAACGGCGACGGCCCCCACCACGACACTGCGGCTTGTCGCGCGACCGACGGGCTTGCGCCGTGGGGCATGTGCGGCGGCGATGGGTGGGGCGATGTCGCGCCCGCCGCTTTGTCTGTCGCCAGGTGGTGCGACGAAGCTGGTCATGAATCCTCCCAGGGATGACTGGCCCTGATGCCAACCAGCCCGCGAGCGAGGGCAGTTGGCGGCGAGCGCGGGAGACGGATGTGTGTCACTCCCTACGACTGCCGAACCGGCCCGATCGTTGCCCCCGGCCGCGTGGCAGGCGGTGTTTCGGCGGGCGAACGCGCGGTGCGCTTCGTTCGGGATCGGCATCGAGGTGCACCCGCATACTCTGCGGCACACCTATGCCGTGTACATGCCGGGGTTGTTGCTGCGGCAGACGGTCCGGGCGCTGGGCCGCCGGCTGGACGGGCCGCTCTCGCACGCCGAACTGCGGCGGCTGCTGATCGGGAATCCGATGCGAACCCTCCAGTTGCAACTCGACTCCACACAACTCGGGGCAGGCCGCGGACTCTACGAAACTCGGGGCAGCTCAGGCTGCCCCGGATCCCGTGTCGTACGGTCTGACGTCGCGGTCGCCCACCGTCCGCAACGGATCTCACCGAACCCGGCGGTGCCGCCGGTACGGCCGAGAGGTCTGAACCAATACCGGGAATCAGGCGGCGACGAGCTCCTGCTCGCGGTCCGGCGTCTTGACCTTGGGCTTCTTGTTCGGCAGCGAGAGCCGGAAGACCTTGTGCCACGCGGAGAACACCTGCTTGGGCAGCGGGCCGGTGACGTACTCCAGCTCGTACTTCTCGAACAGCGCGCGCACCTTCACCGCGACCTCGGCGTACCGGTTGCTCGGCAGGTCCGGGAACAGGTGGTGCTCGATCTGGTGCGACAGGTTGCCGCTCATGAAGTGCATGGCCTTGCTGCCGCTGATGTTCGCCGAGCCCATCATCTGGCGCAGGTACCACTGGCCGCGCGTCTCGCCCTTGATCGAGTGGCGCTCGAAGACCTGTACGCCCTCGGGGAAGTGCCCGCACATGATCACCGAGTGGGTCCAGACGTTGCGGACCAGGTTCGCGGTGAACGTGGCGGCGAGCGTGGTGAAAAACGACGGGCCTGACAGCAGCGGGTGGATCACGTAGTCCTTGAGCACCTGCTTGCGGATCTTGCGGCCCACGGCCTTGGCCCGCGCGCGGAACTCCGGGTTGTTGCGGCGGCGCTTGTGCAGGTTCTTGCCGAGCTCCAGGTCGTACGCTGCGATGCCGTACTCGAAGAAGCAGGCGTTGAGGAAGTTCCACAGCGGCTGGCCGAGGTGGAAGGGGTGCCACTTCTGGTCCTCGTCGACGCGCATGATGCCGTAGCCGAGGTCGTTGTCCTTGCCGATCACGTTGGTGTACGTGTGGTGCAGTTCGTTGTGCGAGTGCTTCCACTGCTCGGACGGCGAGACGTGATCCCACTCCCAGGTGGTGGAGTGGATCTTCGGGTCTCGCATCCAGTCCCACTGGCCGTGCAGGATGTTGTGGCCGATCTCCATGTTGTCCATGATCTTCGCCACGGACAGCCCGGCGGTGCCGATCAGCCACGCGGGCGGGAAGATCGAGAACAGCAGTACGCCCCTGCTGACCAGCTCGAGCTTGCGCTGCGCCGAGATGACCTTGCGGATGTAGGCGGCGTCTTTCTCGCCGCGGTCGGCGATCACCTCGTCGCGGATCGCGTCCAGCTCGCGGCCAAGCTCCTCGATCTGCTCCGCGGTCAGGTGGGCGGTGGGGTCGATGGCGGTCAAGGTGCTCCTACCGTTCGATGTCGCAGGGGCCCGCGGCGGCGGACACGCAGGTCTGGATGAGGACGCCCGGTTCGGCCTCGGTGATCTCGCCGGTGCGCAGGTCGCGGACGGCGCCCGCCTTGAGCGGCGTGATGCAGCCGAAGCAGATGCCCATGCGGCAGCCGGAGGGCATGAGCACGCCGGCCTCCTCGCCGATGTCCAGCAACGGCGTGGCGCCGTCCGCGTCGACGGTCTTGCCGGTGGCGCTGAACGTGACCTCGCCGCCGTCGCCGGCGATGACGATGCTGGGGCGGAAGCGTTCGGTGTGCAGGCGCTCGTGTACGCCGTGCTCGGTCCAGTGCTCTTCGGCGGCGTCGAGCAGGCCCGCGGGCCCGCAGGCCCAGGTCTCGCGCTCGGCCCAGTCGGGCACGAGTGCGTCGAGACGGGCGATGTCGAGCTTGCCGTCTGTGTCGGTGTGCACCTCGGTGAGCCGCAGCTTCTTGTCCGCGACCAGGTCGTGCAGTTCGTTGCGGAAGATCACGTCTTGCGGCTGTGGCGCGCAGTGGACCATGACGACGTCGTCGAACTTGGTGTCGCGCAGCATGCCCATCACGGGCGTGATGCCGCTGCCGGCCGTCAGGTAGAGCACCTTGGCGGGCTTGGCCTGCGGTAGCACGAAGTCACCGGTCGGCTGGTCGAGCTGGATCAGCGTGCCCGGTTTGGCCCTGCGGACCAGGTGGTTGCTGACCTTGCCGTCCGGGATCGCCTTCACGGTGATCGTGACGCGGCCGTCCTGGCGGTTTGTCGGCGAGGTGAGGGAGTAGGCACGCCACAGGCGCACCCCGTCGACGTCGATTCCGATCCGCACGTACTGACCGGCTGTGTGGCCGCGCCAGCCCCGTCCCGGCCTGATCACGATGGTCGCGGCGTCACCCGTCTCGGGGTGCACGGCCTCGATGCGCCCCCGCAGGTCAGCGCCCGCACGCAGCGGGCTGACCAGGTCGAGGTAGTCCGACGGCAGCAGCGGCGTCGTGACCATCTCCAGCAGTTTCCACGCCCTGCTGCGGAGGGCTGTACTCGTCATGACTCCAGCTTGCTGCGCCTCAAGGCGTAAAGTCCTGACCGTAGGACGTAAATCTGGTCGGCTGAATTGTTCGCAGGGAACAAAAACGTGAGCCATGCAATCCGAAGGGCCAGCGAACTGGCCCTCGATGAGACGACGGTCACCGCACTTCGGGCCGCGCTGAAGAGCACCGCCGACGAGGTCGTCCAGGCGATCATCGACGAGGTCCCTCCCTACGCCAACGCCCTTTCGGGCCACATGGGCGCCACCATCCGCCGGGCTGTTCGCACCGCCCTGGGGCACTACCTGGACCGCGCGAGCGGGAACGCCACAGGCGGCGACGCCGGTGACGCAGCCTACGAGCTGGGCCGCGGCGAGGTGCGCGACGGCCGTTCGATGGACGCCCTGCTCAGCGCCTACCGCGTCGGCGCCCGCGTGGCCTGGCGATGCCTGGCAGCGGGTGCCGTACCCGCAGGTCTGCCCGCCGCCGAGGTCGCCAAGTTCGCCGAGCTGACCTTCGCCTACATCGACGAGCTCTCCGCCGCGAGCGCCGCGGGCCACGCCGACGAACTGGCCGCCCGGGGCAGGGACCACGAGCGCCACCTGGAACACCTGGCCCGCGACCTCCTCGCCGACGCGAGCCCGGACGTGCTGCTGGCCTCTGCTCAACGGGCCGGGTGGCAGCATCCGGCTTCGCTGACCGCGGTCCTGCTGCCCGCCGCCCAGGCCCGGCCTGCCTACCGCGCGCTCGACCCGAGCACCCTCGTCCTCGACGATCTGCCGGACGCCACCGGTGTGCTGCTCGTCCCAGACGCCGACCGATCACACCTCTTGCGGCAGCTGACCGACCGCACCGCCGTGGTCGGCCCGGCCCGGCCATGGACTCGAGCGTCCGCCTCGTACGCACGAGCCGTACGCGCCCGCTCCCTCTCCTCTGATATTCGCGACACCGAGGACCACCTGCCCGAGCTGGTGCTGAGCGCCGACATGGACGCGTTCGCAGACCTGCGTACCCGAGCCCTCGCACCGTTGCGGACCTTGCCTGTCGCGACCGCACAGCGGCTGGAGGAGACGTTGCGGGAGTGGCTGCTGCACCAGGGCAGACGGGACGAGGTGGCGGCGGCGTTGTTCGTCCATCCCCAGACAGTCCGGTACCGGATGTCGCAGCTGCGGGAGCTGTTTCCGGATCTCGCATCGCCACACCGGGTCCTTGAACTGACGCTGGCGGTCGGTCTTCGGGTCACCTGACGCGTACTTCGACCGTCCACGACCGCGTCCGCGAGCGGTCCAGGAATCGTGCCTCGTTCCCGGTGCCATCAGCTGGCTCGTGCGGCCCGTCGAAGAGCGGTATGAGCCAGCTGAGACCGGGGGTTGATGTGAAGACCGGACAAGGCCTCCAGAAGCCCGTCGGGGGCGCTGTCTCTGAGAAGCGCGGTGGCGGATACGGCTCGACTGGATCCGGTGGACAATGCGTACCGGCCCGCTCGTCGACGCGCTCATCGAGCATCTGGTCGGTGATCTGGGCCGCTATGACCTGGAAAACGGCTTTTCATGTCGTCGTGGAGGGCGCTGCCCTGGCACGAGCTGACCCACGGGCGCGCGGCGGGCTGCAACTGGGTGACCGGCGGGGCGGCCAGGCCGGGTCACCAGGGGCGGGGGGCCGGCCTGGCACACCGCGCGAGGGAAGATGGGGATGGAATGACGGAACGCGAGGTCAGGAGCTTCCATGACGAAGCGGGTTCACCAACCCCGTGAGGACGCGGAGTTCGATTTCATCCTCGGGGTGAGCGGAGTCCCGGTCCTCGCATACTTCACCGGGACATGGCCCAAGGCAATCGAGCCCTGCCGGGCGATGGACCTCGTCGTGGGTGACATCGCAGACGAGTACACGGGCCGCCTGACGGCCGTCCGCACCGACATCACGCGCTGTCCGTCCGCAACCAAGCGATACGGGATCACCGGAGCCCCGTCCTACGTCCTGCTGAAGGAGGGAGAGGTGGCGGCGCACGGCACAGGGCCCATGACCATCGCCGAGGTACGGAAGTTCCTGGACGGCCACCTCTGAGCGGCCTACTGGAGCTACCACGCCGCTCGCGAACACCAGCGTCTGTACCCCGCACCTGACCAGCGGAACTACACCATCGCTGCCTGAACGCGGGCGGCCGGCGAAGGTATCGAGGAACCATACCGATGGCGTTCGTCAGGGCAACTGCGACAGGACGAGGCCGTCGATCCGGGACTTTCCGAAGTCGTGTCCGCAGGCCGGACACCCGCTCACGATCCGATGCTGAGCAAGATTGCGCCCCAGGACGGGGATCGCCACCTCGGGGCAGATCACCTCGAACCCGGTATCGCACACAAAGCACTTGTGCCGCTTCAGCCCGGCGAGCACCACGCCCGCCAGATCGTCCGACGCTTCCACGGCGTCCTCGTTCAGATCAGGAAGGACGACTTCGTCGGGCCACACCGCTACGTACGGAGCATCCGGCCACGCCCGCCGCAGGGGGACGCGCAGTAGTGCCGGCCTGAACCTGGCGCCGAACCGCGCGGGAACCTCGGCGATGCCAATCACGGACGACGGAAGAGCCTCGTCCGTGAACACACGCAGTTCGCCCCAAGGCCCCCAAAACAGCCGCATCCGCCGCATCTCCCGTTGCGCTCATTCAACGCTGCCGCAGATGCTCGCATACTCGTCTCGCCGTCGCCCGACGGCGACCTCGACACCTGACCGGCGTCGTCCCTTGAAACGAGCCGCACCCAAGGCGTTTTCGCCACCGTCCAACAGACTGTCTTCGGGTTCCTGTTCGCCCGTCGTGCGGTTGTTGCGCAGGCGAGGGTGGGCGAGGGCTCCGATCGTGTCGGGACCGGAGGTGAGGGTGGGATGATCCTGTCCTCTCCGGTACGCCTGGCGACGCCACGTTTACCGGATCACCGGTGACCGACGAGGAAGACGAAGGATCGATGACGCTGAACGTGGGCCAACGGGTGCGGCTGGCGGCGGATCTGCGGTTGGCCGGATCGGTGACCCCGGCCGGGGAGCCCCCGGAGGAGACGGGTGCCTTCGCCGTCTCTGTGGCCCTGGCAGCAGGCATCGAGGGCACCGTCGAGCGTGTGGACGAGCATCACCGGCAGCAGAGCCACGAGGTCCGTGAGTACCTGCGCCTCAAGTCGCTCCTCGACGACTTCGGCCACCAGATGCCGTCGGCGAGCAGAGAGCAACTGGAGGAGCAGGTGGGGGCCTTGGAAGAGCAGTGGGTCGCCTACCAGCGACGGATGCTCCGCGTCACGGTCCGTGTCCGGCTCGACAACGGATTCGTCCTCGACGACGCCCCCGAGGAGGCTTTCGCCTCCGCCTGACCAGGCGTTGCGGCGCTCCCTTTCCGCGTGCCGGCCTGTCAGCCGGGCAGGACACCCGGATTGAGGATGTGGTGCGGGGTGAGACGGTTCTCGGCGGCTCGCAGCGCCAGTGCGAAGGGTTCGGGGGCTGGAGGTCGAAGGCGGGACGGTGGTCGCGGCCGTCGTCACGCTCGATCGCTCGGCGGGCCGGCTGTGCCCGTCGTCTCCGCGAGACGGTGTTCGAGGCTGCCGCGACGTGGGACCTGCACGGCATCCTCGGCCCCACGCTGGAGGAGACCAGCCGCCCCGACGACGAACGACCCTTGTGGGGCGGTCCGTAGGACAGGCAGATCGCTTTGCTTGCATCCGCGTCCTCGCGTGCGGGCGATGGGAGGTTTCCCCCTGGTCGTGGACACCCTGGACACTGGATCTATGAAGTTCCAGAGATCAGGAGTTCCCGTTGGGGACCTACAAGTACTCGGCTGAGTTCCGGGCCGACGCCGTCGCGCTGTACCGCGCCAGTCCGGGGCGTCCGGTGGCGGCCGTGGCCAGGGACCTGGGCGTGAACCACGAGACGCTGCGCCTGTGGATCAAGGCCGTCGAGGACTCCGAAACGCCGTCCGTGCGGGCGGAGGCGGACAAGGAGCCGAGATCGCAGCCCTGCGCCGGCAGGTGCGCGAGCTGGAACTGGAGCGCGAGATCCTGCGCCGGGCGGCGAAGTATTTCGCCGGGAGACGCGCTGGTGAGGAGCCGTCAACTAACTACTGCCTGATTCTGGGCGAGTGTGGTCTGTGACGTGGTAGAGGGAATCCGTAGGAATCACGGAAGCCGTCCTGGCAGTGCTGGACGTGAAGTTCGCGTCGATGCTGCCGCATCTGGACGAGCGACAGCGCCGCCTGTACCTGGCCCTGGAGGCCGATGCCCTCGGGCATGGCGGGACCGCGGCGATAGCCAGGCTGGCGGAGGTATCGGAGTCGACCGTCGCGCGGGGACGCGACGAACTCGCGAGCGGCGCCCCGGTGCTGGGACGGGTGCGCCGCCCCGGCGGCGGACGTAGACCGGCAACCGAGCGCGACCCTGGCCTGGTGCCGGCACTCGAGGCCCTGATCGAGCCGCAGGAGGTCGGCGACCCGGTCTCCCCGCTGCGCTGGACCACGGCCTCGCTGCGAGACCTGGCCCGGGAGTTGACCGCGGCAGGCCACCCGATCAGCGCCCCTGCCGTGGGCGAGCTGCTGCGCTCGAGGGGCTTCAGCCTCCAGGGTGTGGCCAAGACCCGCGCCGGAAGCCATGTCCCCGACCGCGACGCTCAGTTCCGGCACATCAACGCCACGGCCGAGCGGTTCCTGGCCCAAGGTCTGCCGGTGGTGAGCGTGGATGCGAAGAAGAAGGAGCCGATCGGCGACTTCGCCCGAGCGGGCCGCACCTACCGCCCCAAAGGGGCGCCGATCACGGCCCCAGACCACGACTTCACAGACTCCGACACTCCGATCGCGATCCCGTACGGCGTCTACGACCTGGGACAGGACACCGGCTGGGTGAACGTGGTCACGGACCGCAACACTGCGGCCTTCGCGGTGGAGTCCATCCGCCGCTGGTGGAACCAGCAGGGCCAGCAGGACTACTCGGGCGCGACCCGGCTGCTGATCACCGCCGACTCCGGTGGGGCGAACTCCGCCGACTCCCACCTGTTTCAAGAAGGACCTGGCCGCCCTCGCCGACGAGTGCGGACTGACCATCACCGTCCTGCACTTTCCACCTGGCACCTCGAAGTGGAACAAGGTGGAGCACCGCCTATTCTCCCGGATCACCCACAGCCTCCGCGGACGGCCCCTGACCAGTTACGAGGTCCTGCTCCAGAGCATCGCGGCCACCCGCACCAGCACCGGACTTACCGTCAGCGCCGTCCTCGACGAGAACGACTACCTCACCGGGCGCACGCTCACCAAGGACGAGCGCAAGGCGATCCTGCAGCGCGTCCAGCGGGACGACTTCCACGGCGAATGGAACTACACCATCGCCCCGTACGATCCCCAGATGGCACCGCCACCCGAGCCGGACCGGGCGAAGGCACCGCCGATCCCGGCCGAGGCGACTTACCTGCTCACGCACCCCGCCCTGACCGGCATGTCCCGTGAGCTGTTTGACCGGCTCGTGGAGGAACTCGAGCCCTGTCGCCGGGTGCTGGCCGAGACGGAGCGGGAGAAGAGGAAGGGCCTTAACCGGCGCGGATACAACCCCGGGTTCGGCTTCCTCGACCACCGCCACCGCGTCCTGGCCGCCCTCCTGAGTCGTCGCAACACCGTCACCCTCACCCTGACGGCCCGACTGCTCGGCCGGGACCGCAACACCCTGACCTACCACGCCCACCGAATCATGCCCCTGCGCTCCTTTGCCGCAGCCCCCGACATCACCGCAGCCATCACCCAGCACCGGCGAACCCGCCCACCCCGCACGATCGACGCCCTCCAGAACGTGATCGCTGACTACGAAAGCAACATCAAGTCAGGCAGTAGTTAGTTGACGGCTCCTCACCAGCGCGTCTCCCCGGCGAAATACTTCGCCGCCTTCCGCAGGATCTCGCGTTCCTCCTCCAGTTCGCGGACCTTCTTGCGCAGGGCCGCGTTCTCCGCCTCCAACGGCGTGGGCGGCTCCGCTGGTGCCTCCGCCCGGCGGCCCCGGGGCCGGTTCGCCCCGGCCGCCCGTACCCAGTTGCGCAGAGTCTCCGGGTTGACTCCCAGATCGGCGGCGACCTGCCTGATCGTTGCTCCGGGGCGCGACTGGTACAGCGCGACCGCGTCCGCCTTGAACTCCGGCGGGTAGTGCTTCATGACCACGAGATGTCCGTTCTCAGATCCTCAAGATCCAGTGTCTCGTGTGTCCAAGATCAGGGGTCAAGGCCCCATCTCCGACAACGAGGCAGGCAAGCAACTCCGCACCCAACTCGCCACCGACCACCCCACGATCACCAAAGCATGGGTCGACACCGGCTACAAGACCCGGGCCATCGAGCACGGCGCCGCACTCGGCATCGACGTCGACGTAGTCCCACGAAACACGCAGGTCAAAGGCTTCTCCGTGACGCCGAGGCGCTGGGTAGTGGAGAGAACTTTCGGATGGATCATGATGCACCGCCGCCTCGCCCGTGACTACGAGACCAAACCCGCGCACTCCGAGAGCATGATCCGCATCGCGATGATCTCGAACCTCGCGAAAGGAGCAACCGGCGAAACACCCATAACTTGGCACAACCCATGAACTATCCCGTCTTCAGCCGGAACGTCCTCTAAGAGGAGAGAAGCTCCCAGACTGGCGGGACACCGCCGCGGACGTCGCCAACTTGAGACCTCCGGCCCGCCCGTAGACTTGCCGGGATTTCCGCACATCAGCGCGGGACCCTCACCCACCGCCACCCACGAATCAGCAGGTCAAAGGATTCCGTCGGTTCCCCAGGCGGAGCACGTGCGCGCTGACGTGCGCGGTGCGGGATGCCGGGGCCCGTGCCTTAGGGGGTGTGACGGATGCGGACTAGGGTGATCACCCGTTGGTGACAGGAGGAACGGGGATCTCATGAGAAACAGTCAATTAGTCCGCCGCGCAAGGCGGTTGATCCTGGCCGCGGCGTTCGTCGGCTGCTCCCTGACAGGGTGTGGAAGTGGCAAGGACAGCGCGACGGGCACCGACGACGCTCCGTGGACGGCGCCCAGTAAACCCGCCGCGGCGCCGCGCCCCGTCCACGACCCGCCCGCGAAGTTCGCCGCGGCGGGCAGCCCGATGCCCGATGAGGCGACCACCGGACGTCTGACCATGGGGGGCACGCTCAACAGCGCGATCCCGGTGACCCTGTACAAGGCGACGGCGTACGTCGCCGCGCCCGACCATGTCCAGGCCGTCGACACGGCCACCGGACACGTCACGGCGACCGTCGAGCCTGAGGGCGCGGCCCTGTCGGAGACCGGCAGTTATGGCAATGACAACCCGGCAGTGGCGCCGGCGCTGGTGACCGTCGGCGGCAAGCCGACCGTGGTGACCCCGTTCCTGGTGAAGCGGTCCGGCAGCGGAACGCAGGCCGGCCACAAGGCGGTCGAGGTCACCGGCCTCGACGCGAACACTGCCAAGGTGCTGTGGCGGTTGACGCTGCGGCTGCCGGATTGGGCGGACACCACGTACGACGATCTGACCGCGACTGCCGTCGGCGCCGATCAGGCCATGGGCGCCGTCATGGTGTCTGCGGGGGAGGACGCCGTCACTTATGGCATCGATCTGGCGGCTCATCGCCGGGTGTGGACGCAGGACGGGTTCCGGGCCACCGCCGTCGCCGGGGGTGTCGTGGCCGGCACGACCGCGGACGACCTCGTCCATGAGCGGGCTGTCGGGTACGAGGCCTCGACGGGCAGGCGTCGATGGTTGGGCGGGGACAGCTATGAGCTGGCTGTGTATGCGGCGGGCCCGGGCCTCGTCCTTGCGCAGGGACGCGACTACGGCAGCGGCGCCAGCTACCACCGCCTCCTGAACGCTGCCACGGGCGCCACGAAATGGGAGATGCCGGCTGAGTTGGCCGGCTCGAGCTGCGTCTACGACGAGAAGAGCGTGCTGGTCTGCCACGGCTCGGGCTCGCAGGGCCTGGTCGCGTATGGCCTCGACGCCAGTAGCGGCAAGGTTTTGTGGCAGCTGCCGGACAAGCAGGCCGACCGGGTGGCTCCCAAGGTCACCGCGGCTTGGCACGGCCGGGTCTACGGCACCACCGACAATGGCCCCCTCGTTCTCGACGCCCGCACGGGTGAGGACACTCCTGCCCGGCCGGGTATCGCCCCGGTGCTCCTCAACGAGTCTGCGGGGATCGCCCTCGATGACGCCGGCGACAACCTGCTCGTGTACTCCACGAGCGGCTGAGTTTGTCGAACCGTTCTGGCACGGGCTCGCGCACGGCGAGGTGCTGGCTGCGGCCGTGCTGCTGAGCGGATCCGGGCTCTCTCGGTGGTTGTTGACGCCGAGCGAGGTTGCCGTGTGGTCAGGCCACCCCCAGCCGGGCACGGCATGCCGCTGGACTTCTGACCAGTACCCACCTCGTCGTCCTGGAGCAAGGAGTCTCCACGAGCGCTGTCCCGGTCAAGGTTGTCAGTGCTCGTTCTTAGGATCACGGCATGTCTGATGCCTTCACCGTCTTGTGGACCCATGACACCTGCGGTGCTCTGCGCAAGACGGGCCGCGTGGGCGAGCGGCCGCCGGTCGCCTTCAGCGGCGTCCATTCCTCCCTGCCCGCCTGGTCGGGTGCCCGTGTTGGGGATGAGGTGTACGCGCTGCACGTCAACCGGTGCGTCGTGTTCGTGGTGAGCCGGATGCGGGTGATCGACTTGGAGCGGCGTGACTGCTGCGGTACCGCGCCCGCGACGTGGCAGGACCCGGCGTTTCCGGGGCACGGCGACTGGTCGATGCTCGGCGCCGGCGGCTGCGGTGCTGCGGCAGTGCACGTGGACGCGACGCCCGTACGCTTCGATACGCCGATCCCCGGCGATCTTCTGGCGAGGCTTACCTGGCGTAACCGTCGAGGCCAGACCCGCGGTCTGAAATACGTGGTGGACGGCCGTCTCGAACGATCGGTCAGTCTCCAGGGGTTCTACCGTCTGACCCCCGAGTCCGCCGGCGAGCTGGCGGAGGCCGCCGAGCCTCGTGACGGCACCGGCGGCGAGCTCGCCCCCCCCGGTAGCGGGAGTGGCACACACACCTTTCGACCGGCTCGAGACCTGCGGGATCCGTGCCGGTGAACTCCATCCTGGTCGTGGTGGGGATGTCCCCGAAACGCTCGGCGCGGCGACTGACGGGGACGCGGATGCGGCGCTCGCAGCAGGAGAAGCAGCGGGGGTACTCTCTCGCCGACGGCGGCCCGGGTGCCCTGCTGCTGGCCCGCGCCGGCCAACGGCAGGCCCCGCTAGTGCTGGGCCTTTACACGCTCCAGTGAGGGCCCGTCAGGGGCCCGGGCCCCTGCTCAGTCCCAGCTCCCGGCAGGGGCTGGCCCACGCCGGCCAACGGACGGCCGCGGTCGGCCGCGGCCGACCGCGCGGGAACCTTTGTCTGCCGGGTTCCTTGTCAGTGGTGGCTGGCAGCATGGTGATCATGAGTCGAATCATCTCGTTCTCCACTGCCGATAGAGCCGACGTCGTGGCGTTTCTCGGGGCGGCGGGGAAGCTCACCTCTGGCCAGCAGCGCACTGTCGGCATGATGCGCGAGCGGGCACAAGCCAGCCAGCGCGAACTCGACGGTCAGGGCATCGACTTGGGCTTGTCGTCCCGGACGCGCTTGACCACCTGATAGCCGGCCACGCCAGCTCGGACGCTGAGTACGCGGCCGGCGCCTACTACCGGGCCCTTCAGCACATCATCGACTTCACCGGGTCTGACCCCTACGACCTGGGCGTGTACTCCAAGCCCTCCACCTTCTTCGGCCTGATGGACGACGAGTTGCGCCGCCTGGGCGTGAGTGCGGATCTGCTGCCGCACGGCTATCTGTTTGCCGGGCCGCCCAAGGAGATTCCCTTCCACATCCCGTATCCCGTGGACGGCCCGCACATCGGCATGTTTCCGCTGGCCAAGGCCAAGCCGGCCGCGGATGCCTACCGCGCGGTCCTGGACCGGATGGACGACGGTTTCACGTACGACATCCAAGTCCTGATCGAACGACTGGAGTTCGAGCACGACGAATGGATCTACGCCAGCCAGAATCTCGACTTGTACACGCAAGACACGATCTTCTTCGCCATCAGGGGATGACCCCGGCCCTCGTCCTTCCGATGCCCCGGCAGGGGGCTTCCTCCCAGCTGGCCAGCGGCCGGCCCCCGTGGTGGGGGTGGTGACGAAATGCGCCCCGATGGGTGACGAAACGTGGGCGGACGTCCAGTCGGTGTCGCGTACCTGATCGCCACTGTCCGGGTGCCATCGAACCGAGTCGAATGGCCTTCTGTGTCAGCAAACAAGTCCCCGCAGGTCAGCGGCTTGAAAAGACTGCCCGATGCCTCCCTCGGCCGACTCAGCCAATCCAGCCGTCGCCGGTCAGTCCCTCGCGGTCACCCAACTCCGCTGACAACGGTCAGCCACACGGTGACCAACGAGGGACCTGTTCCGCGTCCCCGTCCGCAGGTCGGGGACGCCTGTCTCCCGGGGACCGCTGATTTTCGCTGGCCCCGGGGGATTCAGGTTGTTACAACCAGTCGCATGGGAATCTGGACCGACGCCTTCATCGCACCCGCGGAGCCGAGTCTGCTGTCCCGGGAGGCCTTTGGCCGCCTTGTGGTCGACCTGGCGCGTCAGCGTGTGGTCCGTACACCCTGGACACTGATCGCGGGCGAGCTCTGCGTCAACGCGTGCCTCAACTGGGGCAGCGTCAGCGGGCAGGCCCGCTGGGACCGCCCGGCCCCGGGAACGCTGCTGCGCTCAGAGGAGGTCCCCGAACAGTTCCAGGACAACGACCCGCCGCCGTGGGGCGACTCGCACGAGCAGGCCCGGCTGCTCGCGCGCAGTGACGCAATCCTTGATGTGCTGCCAGCCCTGCAGCAGGCACCGTACGGAGACGAGGATGTCGCCGTCGTCTTCGACTGCCTCGACTTCGGCAACCGAGCCATCGTTGACCACTTCCAGTTCAAAGACCACCGCACCATGCTGGTCTGCTTCGCCCTCACCCGGGCGCAGAACCGGCCCCTTGCCACCAACGACGCCTGGGCGCCCGGCGGGCCGGTCCACCCGATACGCACCTGCGTCGTCCACACTTTCAAGCACGCGGCAGAAGACGGTGCCGTGCCGGCGATCGCCTCCATCGCTGCCCGCCACTTCGGCCCCGCCCTCGTCAGCGGCGAAACCTGGGGCTGAGCCGGGAAGCAATCGCGAGATTCACAAGCTTGCCCGGGAGCGGCCAGCCGCCACAGCGACGGAGGGGGCAGGCCAGCTCCTGTGAATCCCCAGACAATCTCACGGGATCTTCACCCGCGAAACCTCCGAAAGTCGCAGGTCACAGAGTTTCGTCGGTTGCCCTCATCACGCTGCCCCTTCCACGGCTGCCCAGTCGAGTCCCAGTTCGGCGAGCGCCTGGAGTTTGTCGGCAGTGAGCTTCCCGCGCCTCGACTTCGTGTTCGAGAGAAACACCCCCAGCTTCACCTCAGTCCCATCCGGCAAAACCTCAACGTGAGAGCGACTGACAGGCCCCACAGAGCCCGTACGCGCCTTGTACTGCGCCAGGGCCGCTACGCCCTTCTCGAAGGCCCCGGAGGCCGCCTTGGGGGCCTTTGCGGGCGTCTCCTGCTCCGGCGGCAGTGGTACGACGCCGATTGCCTCCAGGAGCTCGCGCTGCCCGTCCATCAGCCCTGTCCAGACTGCGTGCTGACGGTTCTTCTGGAGCCACCGTCCGACGTCCATCCCGTGCACGGTGACACCGGGCAGGACGTCGGCCTGGTCTTCATCGCGCACCAGCTCCCGCAGTGCGGCGTAGTGCCGCTGCCAGTCGGCCGGCCACGCCGGGTTCCAGTGCTCATCGATCTCGTTGAGCGCCGTCTCCCACTCTGGGTGGCCCTCCAGCGCACCCGCGCGGCGCATGTTCGAAATCCACTGCCCGACCGGCCTGTCCAGCATCGTCGCCGTCCGGGGCGCGCAGAGCGTCCAGTGCTGGTCGTAGTACGCCCTCGCGGCCTCCAGGTTCTCCTGGAACCGCTCATCCGCCAGCGACCAGACCATGCCGAGTTTCTCCAGTCGGCGGGCGCGTAGGCCGGTCATCTGTCCGGCTCCGTAGGCGCGTCGCTGTTCTGCGACCCACTGTCCAAGGGGGTACGCGCCCTCCTTGTGCCCGTACGGCACGCGGGCGTGATGCTCACGCTCCGTGTACTTTTTCAGGTTCGCCCAGCCGCGCGCCCAGTCCTGCTTCTCTGTGTCGATCACGTTGAAGGACACCCAGTCCGCGACCATCACCGGGTCGCGTGGAGCCGCAAAGCGCAGCAGCAGGCGGGATTCATCCTCGCCTTCCTCGGGCGGCGGACCGATGTACTCGGAAGGCTGCGCGACATCCTTCTGCGGCTCCTGCGGAATCGCGAGCAGCTCGATCGCCTCTTCGTCGTGAGCGCGCAGACCTTCCAATACCTTCACCAAAGGCCGGTACGAGCCGGAGGTGAACATGTCCTCCGGCTTTTCTCCTGGCTGGAGGAACACCGGCACGATCAGGGAGGCGAGCTTGCCCTGTCCGGGCTTCTGACGCAGCGCCCGGCCGATGGCCTGGACGATGTCGTGCGGTGCGCCCTTCGGGTCCAGCAGGGCGACACTGTCCACCGCCCTGATATCGACACCCTCACCCAGGACACGACAGTTACTCAGCACGGCCCGCTGCGCGGTGGACCCGAACCCCGCCAGCACCTCCCGCCGGCGCTCCGGAACGTGCTCCCCGCACAGCCAGTCCGCCCAGACTTTCGCCGGGTACTTCTCCGGCCGGTCGGCGTGCAGCTTTGCCGCGACCCGCTCCAAGCCCTCTGCGTACGCAGAGGCCTCGATGGTCCGGTGGTGGAAGGTGATGCAGGTCTGCAGGTCGTGCTGCGCCATGGTGTGCAAGAGCGCGGCTTGGAGCGCCCCGAGCCGCTGCCCGCGCACCTCCTCGGTGTGCCGGTCCTCGCCCATCAGTCGCTCCGGGGTGACGACCGGGTCCTGGAGCTCCAGGACGATGATCTGGTACCGCGCGAGCAGGCCCCGCGAGACGGCGGACGCCAGCGACAGCTTGTAGAGCACCGGGCCGAACACGGCCTCGTCGTCCATGGAAGCCGCCATCTCCCGCGGCAGCGGATCACGCACCCCCTCGGCAACGTCCCGGTTGAGGCGTTCCTCCCAGATCCGCGGCGTGGCCGTCAGGTACAGCCTGCGGTGCGCCGGGATGACGGTCTGGTCGTGGATGTCTGCCCACGCCTTGCCCATCGATCCCGACGTTCGGTGGGCCTCGTCCACCACTGCGAGGTCTACGGGCGCCAGTTGTTGCCCGTAGACGCCTTCGAAGGCTTCCGCGAGGACACCGAGGCTGGCGTAGGTGGCGTAGATGGTCACCGGCCCGGAGCCGTGCCACAGGGCCAGTTGCACGGGGTTGGTGGTGGAGCGCACCCGCAGGTTCCACAGGTCGGGGTCGTCGGTGAGGCTGCATACCGCAACCGCCGGCCCCGCATGCCCGGCGTCGTGCCACGCCTTCACCGTCTGCGCCAGCAGGTCCAGGGTCGGCACCAGCACGAGCGTGCGCCCCTTGGGTGCGAGCCGCCTCGCCGCGGCGGCGGCGATGAGGGTCTTTCCCGTTCCGCACGCGGCGTGCACCTGTCCGCGCAGGCCATTGGCTGGAATGCCGTCCGGCGGGATGTCGAGACCGCGCACAAGGGCGGCAACGGCTTCACGCTGGTGGGGGCGGAGGACATTCGCGGTATTCACGATGCCTCCTTCCCAGAGATGCCGGGTGCTGCGTGCGGCGTAGCCGTGTGGGGGCGGTCGGCTGGATCGGCGGATGCGTTCTGCCGCTTGCGGCGCCTGTGTTCGCGTTGGGCCTGGGCTCGGGCACATTCACGGGTGCAGTACTTGATGCCGGTGGTGCGGTTTTGCCCGTACTCGGCCCGGCCGCGCTGGCGGACGAAGGGCCGCCGGCAGGTCTCGTTGGCGCATTCGCGGATGGTGGCGTCCTCGGCGAGGTGGTTGTACAGCTGCAGGAACGCCACGGCCAGGAGTGTGGGGTAGCGGTCTTCGAGGCTGCCGATGCCGATGCTGAACGGCTCCAGGGCCGAGTTGAGGGTACTGGTCAGGTCGCTGATCTTCAGGCTCAGCAGCTCCTTGCGCATGTGGTCCAGGTCGCGTGGCCAGGTCTCTTCCTTGTGGCTGTTTGCGGCCTGCCACCGGGCGAGTTCTTCTTCGGTGGCCTCGGCTTCGACGAGTGCGTCCAGCCCGCCCTCGTGGCGGAGAGCCAGCCATGTGGCGATGGCGTCCTGGGCTTCCGAGACGAACAGCGTCGCCAGCTCGCCGTGGAGGGCGAACGGACCGTACTCGGGGTGGAGCCTGTTCGCCAGCTCGCTGTAGTGCTCGTATCCCTCCACATCGAGGCTCAACGCGCCGACGCTGCCGCCCAGATGTCCGTAGGTCTGCATCGTGTCAGCGATCGCATCCAGGTCGGCGGGGTCGAGCTCCATGAATTCGCGAAGGTAGAAGTCCTCTGGGAGCGGCACGGTCCGCTCGCCGGGGGAGCGGAGTTGCGGGGTCCAGACGATCCACTCTCCCTCGGTCCCTGCGTCGGCGAGGGGACTCAACTCCGGGGCGGGAACAGGGGTTCCAGGCCAGAGCGTAGGACGAAAGCGTGGGTCAACGTATGCCGCCATGTGCGGCATCATAGCCAAAAGGGAGGGGTACGAAAAGCATGCAGTTCGTATCACCCAAGCGGACTCGACGGAGAGGAAAGGAACCCGCCGTGACGCAGTGGCAGGACCGGAAAACCGTGGGAGACCTACACGAACAGCGAGTAGCTACCGCCCTGCGCGCCAGAGGCTGGACCGTCCACCCTTGCGGACAAGGCACCTACCCGAGCGCAGTCCGCGAAGCCCTGCGCCGCACACGCTCTGCCTTACGACAGTTCCCCGACCTGATCGCCGCCCGCGGCAGCGACATCGTCACCATCGACGCCAAAGACCACATGCCCAGCACCGGCACCAACCGCTACGCCATCAGCACCACCACCATCAACGCCGGCCTCCAACTCACAGCCGTCCACGCCCCAACCCCGCTCTACTACGTCTTCGGCGACCTGAAAGTCCTCACCCCCGCCGAAGTCCTCCACTACACCGACCACGCCCTCCGCCACTCAAGCGGCGCCTACCACCTCGTCAGCACCCACCACGCCCACCCGTTTGACGACGTTTTCGGTTCCGCTGCTGCCCGAGCGGCCTGACCGTGTAGGTGTCTCGGCCCACCGACGCCCGCAGAAGGACCTACGCGCAGGAACTCGGCTTCAACGTCCAGCCGTTGGAGGCGTACCTGCGCCGGGAGACCGGCGCCTATCTGGACCCGTGGCACGACCGCCTCAAGACCGCCTACGTCGACACGCTTGCCGACCTCGGCGTCACCAAGGACCTGTCGGACGCGGAGTTCCTGGCGGCGATGGAGCGGCACAAGCAGGTCGACCCCGCCATGGCCGCAGTTCTGGCCGAAATCAAGGCGACGGTGAAGGGCGGGATCGGGAAGCTGTTCGAGAACCCTCAGGGCAAGGGCTACAGGGAGGGCGACCCGTGGCCGGCCATGCAGCGCCCGACCTGGCGGCCCGATATCCGGGCTGCGGTCATCTCTAAGGCGCGGGTGAACATGCATCGCAAGCTGAACAACATGGCGAAGATGACGGGCCTGTTCCCGCTCGCGGTGCTGTCGGACTGCGTCGTCTACCCGAGCCCCGGCGACAGCCCCCTCGACTTCCTGCCCTACGCGGCGTCCGGGAAGCCGCAGCCGGGAGGCTTCCGTCTCGGGCCGACGCCGGGCCTGGCCAAGCTGGAGGGTGTGCAATCGATGCTGTGGGCGGTCGACCTGATGGAGCAGGGCTACAACCCGGCCCGCCACATCAAGGGCGGCGACGCCGTCCTGGACGAAGGGGAGTAACCCGTGGGGGAGATCGAGTACGCGATCGAGCGCGCTGACCGGGAGTCGTTCACCCACGAGCCGCCCAAGACCCTCAAGGGCCAGATCGGCAGCGTTCGGTGGAGCGCTACCGCAAGGGCGATCGCAAGCACCCACCCAAGGCCATCGCCGACAAGATCGACGCGGCGGTGCGGTCCGGTGGCAGCCCCTGGTTCGCAAGCGCCGACGGAAGCAGGCCGCCACCTCCACCGGGATCACGGTGGAGACCCGCGCCCAGTTCGGCTACACCGCGCCGATCGGCACCACCGACGACGGCCGTTTCCGCCGGCTGACCGTCCACCTCCCGCCGGAGTACGCGCAGCGCCTCTTCGACGCCGAGCCCAAGGCGCCAGCGACCAGCAGATGCGCGACATCGTCGCCGAGGGATTGCAGGAGGTGTATTTCAAGGACGGCGGACGCCGCGCCGAAAACCTCGAAGTAAGCCTCAATAACATCGACTACTTCGACGTCTCGTTCTAGGAGTCATGACAATGCCTGAGGGATTAACCGACCGGCAATGGAAGTGGATACTCCTGCGGCACCCGTCGCGGCAGCAGCTGTGGCTGTACTACCCGGCAGCCTGTGAGGGGGACTTCGAGGTGCTGCGGGTGTGCGACCCGACGGGCTGGGATGCGGCGGTGCTGTCCTGGCACACCTGCACGTCCTGCCGCCGCGGCCACATCGCGAAGATCTCCATTGCGGACCACTGGCAGCGCCAGGGCCTGGGGCGGCGCCTGGTCCTGCGCGCAATGCGCGGCGCGCAGGACTACCACTGGACGACGACCGGGCAGTCGCCCGAGGCGCAGCAGTTCTTCCCCGTCCTGGCCCGCGAGACCGGCGCTGCCTTCACCCAGCGAGAACCCGTCTGCGACCACATGAAGTCCGCCGACTACAGCCACCCGGTACCCCGGTTCGAGCGCCACTGATCCATGTAGGGCGGGCCCAAGGGAATCCAAGGCCGGACCATTTTTCGTCCGGACGGAGTGCCCCGGACCCGATGGGCGCTACCGTGAATCCCAAGCAGGAGAGCAGGAGCCTCACGATGAGCGAGCACGACGTCCCGCAGCCGGCCCCGGGCCGCGAGCCGCTGACCCCTGAGGGCGCGCAGGCGCTGCGCGCGTACGCCGCACGCAAGCGCGAGCAGGCCGACCAGGTCGCTGCCGTCCTCGAGGACATCGCTGCCAACGGCTTGCCCGCCGTCGAGGACTGTGTCCCCTGGGAAGAGCTCCGGGAACGCAAGCTCGCCGGGCTCCACGCCCAGCGGGGGCACGTGGCCTGATGGCCAAGCACGCACGCAGCCGCGCCCGGATCTTCTTCTCCGACGCCGCCGCCAAGCAGATCGAAGCCATCACCGACGAAGCCGAGATCCACGCCCTGGACCGAGCCCTGACGGCGCTGTCCGTCGCCCCGGACCTCGGTAGCCCGATCCCCGGCTCCCACCCCGAGCTGCGCGAGTACGCCGACGATGTCGACGACGTCCGTGTCATCTACTACGTCACCGCCCTGCGCACCGTGGTCATCGTCGCGTACGTGGAAGCCTGACTAGCTGTTTGGGGTTCCTGGCTTCCGGTCATCTGGGCTCTTCGCGAAGGTGGACATCGCGAGACAGAAAAGGAAGCAAGGGGGCATCGTGTCAGGTGTACCGCGAGGCTATTGGGCAAGGCTGGCCCCGCACGGTTCGCGGCCTGCTGCCGAGGCGACGCAGTTCGTTGCTGCTCCGCTCCTCGCAGGCGCTGCCATTGCGACGATCGGTGTGGCGGGAGCTGACGGCGCGCGGTTCCGGTGGCCGGGCCAGCGATGCTGGCTCTGACAGCGGCTTCGGTCACCCTGCTGATGGGGATCCAGCTCGCTCTGTGAGCACGGCGTTACCTCTACAGCAGGGGAGACGTCGAAGAGTGGCTCGGAGACTTCGGGGCAGACGAAGTGGCGTTCGCGGAGAACCAGGCGATGGACCTGTATGTCTGGAAGCGCCTGTACGGATGGTCGAGCTTTGCCTACGAGACAGGAGTGGCAATGCTCGGTTTGGGCGTTCTAGGGCTCCTTGCTCCACCGGTCCATGCATCCCTGGCACACAGCGTCTGCCGCTGGACGGCCGTGGGCGCTGCGGTCATCGGGCAAGTTGTATCCACACAGCGGTCGTACTTCCCGATGACTGTTCGACGAAGCTGATCAGTTGCGGAGCCCTCGGGAAGTACCAAACTACATCCTGAGCTGCCAAAACAGTCCCAGGGCGCTGCCGATGATGCACCTGCATGGGTGCAGGAGTCAGCTCACAGTCACGTACAACTGGTCGTCTTCGGTGAGGTGTTCGCTGACGCCCAGTGACGCCCAGCCGTCTGGGCTGACTCCGTCAAGATGTACTGCACCCGCGCCAGGGCCGCACTGCTCGGCCGCCGGGTGAGGATCCGCTCAGGAGCAGTTCCACTGGCGTGCCAGGGCGACGGGCGCGAACCGCGAGCAGTCATCGGTGGCCGGATAAGCGTCGGAGCCGACGAACCACCACCCTGTGTTGGGGGTGAACCGGAAGAACTGCAGGCTCGAGCCCTCGTCCTGGAGTTGGACCCGGTCGTCGCCTGTCGCGCCGGAACCAGCTTCGAAGCGGGCGGCTGCATATAGCGTGGTGCCGCAGCTGCCGTAGTAGAAGTTGCCGGGCTTCGGCTGGATGTGGCTGACCCTTTTGGCGTGCTCCCAGGTTTGGGTCACTGCAGACTTCACGTCGGCCTGGACCGCCAGGTTCTTGCACGCGGCGGGGACGCCAGTGGAGGCGCTCGGCGTTGCCGTCGGCCGGGTGGCGCCGGCCATCGCTTTGGCGGTGGGGGCCGGAGAGGTGCTCGCCACCGCGGTCGGGCCGACGGATGCCGTCGCCGCCTGCGAGACCGTCGGTGTGGCCGAGGCCGAGGACGCTACGGATCCCGACGCTCTCCGGGCAGCCGTAGCCGCGGTGCTCGCACTCGCTGCCGAACCGGAACCGTCGTTGCAGGCCGCCAGGCCCAAACTGGCTGCGAGTGCCAGTCCCGCGGTGGCGGCCGCGACCCGTCCGTGGTCGAAGGTCATGAGTCCCCCACTCCCGACGCGATCTCTCGCGCTCCCGCTTCTCGCCGCAGACTATAAGCCCCGGGCCTCGCCCACGGTTCGCCTCGGACCGCATGAGGTCGTGCCTCACGTGCCTCAACGACTGAGACCATCGCTGAACTGCGCAGATGTCCGGCGACCACTAGATAGCGGCGGCTCCCGGCGACTACAACAGCCTTGCGCTGCCCACGGCGTCGTGTACGCAGCGTCACGCTCCACGCAACGAGAGTCACAGCCCGTTCTCGCGTACAGAGCCAGTCGTGGTCGCCGCTGCGGCGGCGGGGCGCTGTCCGGGTATCAACCGGGGTCGGCGGCCATGGAGTTGAAGGTCTCCCGCATGAGCTGGTCGGTGGCGCCGGGCTGTTCGACCAGGCTGTCGAAGAGGTCGGCGAGCAGCCAAAGCACGAAGTTGTGTACCAGGGCTTCCTTCGGTGGGATCGTCCCGAACTGGTCGCGCCAGGCCACGGTGTCCATGCCCATGGATGCGGCCATGAGGACGCCGGTGACCATTGGTACCTGGGTGGGGTCGGCCAGTTCGAAGCCGGGGAGCCTGCGGATCACGGCCGGGATCAGATCACTCAGCGGATCGAGGCGGTCCTCCTCAACGCCGTCCTGCTGGCCGATGATGTGCGCGGTGAGCACGCCCACCAGGAAGACGGAGCCCCGGGACATTTCCTCCCGGCCGTAGGTGTCCATCGCGGCCTGGACGCGCTGCTGCGCCTGCCGACGCCCCTTCTCTGACGTGCTGTTCTAAGATCCGGTACGAGTCCCATGCTGCGCGGACTGCCTCGTCCACGACTACACCGTCACTGGCCATGCGCTGACCGTAGTGAGTCGGCGGACTGCGGTGGCAGTACTCGCACGAACCGTTGGCCCGGGTCCGGTGCGGCCCGCCGTGTGCCCTCCGTTGGCGCGGGGGCCGCAGTCTTGTCACCTCCAGGTGTGTGACCGGCATCAGACACGCCCTTGAGTTGCTCGGCCACAGAACGGAAGTCCCGATATGGGGGCGCAATTCTGCATTCCACCGGTAGTTTTTGGGACGGAGTAGGGTGGTGCTGCCAGGACCCAAACTCTACACAGAGCATCATCGTGATGCAGAATCCGCATGATGTGTTCGATATCTCGAGTGAAGAATCGGCGGATTTTGTACCACTGAGGCAGGTTGGCGTGTACGCTGACAGGGCATCAGTGAACTCGACTCGGACGGGTTCAGGAGTTGGGGAGGGTTCGGGTGGAGCGCAGCGGAGCCCGTCACTACGGTGGGGCCGGCACCCCGTCAGGCCGACGATCCGTCACCTTCGTTGCGGCGGTGACGGCTGGGATTCCCAGTGGCTACACAGTCCCGCACGTGATGCACCTCCCCTCGTAGCCAGCCTCGGGAGTCCCGCTTGCGGGACTCCTTCAATTCGCGCTTGCGCGAATTGACGTCCTGTCAGAATTCCGCTTGCGGAATTCAATTCCCGCGTTTACGCGGGAATTCCGAATTGCGCTTGCGCAATTCGCGATCTATGCAGCGCGCCAGCGCTGCA